>CAVVWI010000001.1:0-854169 GCA_963751935.1 uncultured Acidobacteriota bacterium
TCACGGCAAGGCTCTTGCAATCCCTTGCCGCATTGTTCTCCAAGGCACCGTGCATACCCCCTCGCCGTTTCCGGTTCGGGAACACACGCGATCCGCGCGTGGACAAGTTCGCCTTTCCACATCGCGCTACTTGAGCAAATTTGCGGTATTGCGTCACGCGAACCTTGAAATTCGCGCGCGCAATGCCTACTTCCTTCAGTTGTCAAAGATCGTTCGTTTCACTCAACAATTTCCGAGTGGAACGTCTCCGCTCCCGGCGGAGCGCATCATCGGTTTGGAGCCGATGCTGCGAGCAATAAAAAACCCGGCGTCGAGCGCCGGGCATGTCCGTCCATTCGCTTGGGCCGCGTTTAGTCGCGCAGCCTCCCGAACGGATATGCTCGAAGCTCGTTTTGCTGGTACCCGGTGTTTGTAATCAACCGCACCTCTTGCTAAGTCGGCGGACCCGGTCCGTCAGAGGACTCCCCGACAGTTCAGGGCTCCACCAACATCAGGAGAGTATACCAAACTTCCGCATTTCGTCAAGTGCGAGTCATCTATTTTTCACATTTTCCTTTCTGTGGATTTCACCGGCCGCTGTGGAAATCCCAAATCGCGCTTGGCCGCCATTCCAACACGTGCCGATCTTCCAGCGGAAAGCTCGAATCGCCCTCGTTGACTTGCCGCGAGGGCAGGCCTAACATGCGCCGCGACAATCGAGATCGAGGACCATGACAAAACGCACACCCGCTTTCGCTATGGTGGTAGTCGCCGCCCAACTCCTGCTTGCTCCGCCGCAGAATGCCCAGGAAATTACCAGCCAAGCCGTCAGCGACGCTGTGGATCGCGTCGCGCCGGCCATGATCGAGGTGCGCCATCAGGTTCACCAGCACCCCGAGCTTTCGAACCACGAGTTTGAGACTTCGAAGCTCGTCGCCGAACGCCTCCGCGCGCTGGGGCTTGAGGTACAGACCGGAATCGCGCACACGGGCGTCGTCGGCATCCTGAAGGGCGGACGCCCGGGTCCCATCGTCGCCGTGCGCTCGGAATTGGACGCGCTGCCGGTTACCGAAGACACCGACTTGCCGTTCAAGTCCACGGTCCGCGGCGAGTACAACGGACAGCCCGTTGGCGTCGCTCACGCTTGCGGGCACGACATTCACATCGCCACGATTCTCGGCGTCGCGACGGTTCTCTCCTCCATGCGAGAGCAGCTTCCCGGGACCGTGATCTTCATTTTTCAGCCAGCAGAAGAAGGCGTCCCGAAGGGCGAGACGGGCGGAGCCAAGGAGATGTTGAAAGAGGGAATCTTCGATAAGCTGCGGCCCGATGCCGTTTTCGGATTGCACGCCGCGGGCCTCATGGATGTGGGCCAAATCACCTATACTCTCGGCCCCACCACCTCAGCCGACACAACGTTCACGATCGAATTTCACGGAAAGCAATCTCACGCGGCATTTCCTCAGGAATCCGTCGATCCAGTCGTTATGGCGTCGGAAGCCGTGATGCAATTGCAGACGATCCGGTCCCGCAACATATCTCCGTTTGCCCCTGCGGTTGTGAGCGTCACGATGATTCATGCAGGTGTTCGCAATAACATTATTCCTGATAAGGCCACTCTGGCGGGCACCATCCGCGTGTTTGACGACAAGGTCGAAGACAAAATCGAAGCGCGCATGAGGGATATTGTCGACGGCATCGCACGCGGAGCGGGCGGTTCGGCGCAGATCGACTTCGATCATTATGGGCCCGTGTCGATCAGCGATCCGGCGCTCGTGAAGCGGATGCTTCCCGCCGTCGAACGCGCCGTCGGGCCGGCGAATGTCCACGAAGCGCTGCCGGTGATGGCGAGCGACGACTTCGCATACTTCGCTCAGGTGGCGCCCGCGTTTTTCTTCGAGTTGGGAACCCAAAAACCCGGCACGACTTCGGGCATCAATCACGCGCCGAATTTCAGGGCCGATGATTCCTCGATTCCGATCGGCATGCGCGCGATGACCGATGTGCTGGTGGAATACCTGCAAACCTCGTCGTCACGTTAGAGATACCCCACATCTCCTCGACTCCAGGCCTATCTGATGTTACATTCTTCGCCAGCGGCAAGAACCGTTTACCGTGCCTTAGCATCATAACTAGCCTATGGCTGCGGCCGCCCCAAATCCGAGCCTTACATCCCGGGAGATTTTCACCGCCTGGGGCAGAATCCTCACGGGCCGCGTTCCCCTGCTCTCGATCGAAATCACTCGCGAATGCCCGCTAAGTTGTCCGGGATGCTATGCCTACGGCGAAACGCATCTGGGCGGCGGAGTCACTTTGAGCCAACTCAGCGACTTCCGGGGCGACGCACTCGTAAATGGCGTTCTCGATCTCGTGCGCCAGCACAAGCCGATGCACGTCTCCCTGGTGGGTGGCGAGCCGCTGGTTCGGCATCGCGAGTTGAGTCGAATTCTTCCCGCGCTTGGCGAGACAGGAGTTTTCACGTTGGTCGTAACAAGCGCCGTGATTCCCATTCCAGCGGAATGGATGAAGATTCCGCGCGTGCGCGTAGCCGTGTCGGTGGACGGACTTCCGGAAGATCACGACATCCGCCGCAAGCCCGCCACGTACGACCGCATCCTGCAAAACATCGCGGGGCGCGAAGTGAACATTCATTGGGTGATTACGCGTCCCATGCTCACCCGCCCGGGTTATCTCGATGAATATGTCGCCTTCTGGAGCGAACGCAGCGAAGTGAATCGCATTTGGGTGAGTGTGTACACACCTCAAATCGGCGAGCAGAGCGTGGAAACTTTGACTCCGGACGACCGCGCAGCTGTGGCGCGGCAGTTGCCGGATTTGGCGAGGCGCTATCCCAAGCTGTTGTTCCGGGAAGGCCTTGCTCAGGCGTTCCTTCGCCCGCCGGAGAATCCTGCCGATTGCGTGTTCGCGAAAATGTCGGTCAACTACTCAGCGGACCTTAAGAGCCGCGTCGAGCCCTGCATCTTCGGCGGCACGCCCGACTGCTCTCAGTGCGGATGCGCGGTTAGCACTGGCCTGCATTGGGTCAGGGATATCAAGTTTGCAGGCCCTCTGAAGATCGGCCATTTCATCGGGGGCTCGTTGAACGTGGGCCGCTTCGTCAACCGCGTAGGATCTCGCCCGGTCCAGTCTTCCCGATGGCATCCGGGCGCCAAAGCGCCAGAGAAGGACGAATTCGTCCAAATCCACCCACAGTAAAATCCAGCAGGGTTTAGCTTTTGTTGTGCTTGAAGAATTCCACCTGACGTAAGCGCTTTTCCGCTTCTGCTTTCGTTTTGTATGGTCCGCCCAGGTTCTTGCCGCTTTTTTCCGACAGCACTTTATAGCCACCCTTCACTTTCTTGATCATGGATTCACCTCGTCACATCATAGTTTGCCACCTGCACTCGTCTCAATTCCGCTTTTGCTTTAGGCGGACCGGTGCTAGACCTGTACCTCGCCGCATAGCTCTGATTGCAACAAAGATTATGATACTGCTTCGTGGGTTTGGTCTGTGGGCGTGAGGAGGGTTGAAGTGCCGATGGCGACTGAGAAGAACGCGAGCCGCGTGCTGGTTACTGGCGGCACGGATGGACTGGGGCGGGCCGCGGCGGTGCTGCTTGCAGAACATGGTTACCGGGTCTTCGCGGGCGGACGCAACCCGGAACGCCGCGCGGCGCTCGATCAACTCGCGAGCGAGCGCAAACTACCTCTTGAGACGCTCGAACTCGACGTCTGCGACGACGCCTCGGTGAACAACGCCGTGGCTGAAATCGAGCGACGTGCCGGCCCCGTCGATATTTTGGTCAACAACGCCGGTATCGCCATTGCGGCCGTGATGGAAGAAATCACGCTCGCCGATCTGCGCAAACAGTATGAAACGAACATCTTCGGTGTGCTGCGCACCACGCAGCGCGTGTTGCCGGAGATGCGGCGACGCCGCAGCGGGCGCATCATCAATATGAGTTCGATCGCGGGCAAAGTGGCAATCCCGATCATGGGGCCGTACAGCTCGAGCAAGCACGCGCTGGAAGCCATCAGCGACGCGATGCGGCTCGAGCTCTACTCTTTTGGAATCCATGTGGTTCTCATCGAACCGGGCGTAATCCCCACGAACATGAGCCGAAATGCCGAAGAGCTTTCCACGGCCTACGTGAAGGGAGCCGAACAAAGTCCGTACCGAGCGGTCTACGAGGGATTTCGCAGCAGTTGGACGAAGGCGACGAAGGCCGCGCCGGACACGCCGGAAGATTGCGCGCGGGTCATTTTGCGTGCGATTGAGGATACGCCGCCCCGCGCGCGTTACCTGGTAACGCGGGAAGCGAAAATCAGCGCATTCATGCGGCGAATTCTGCCCGACGCAGCTTTCGACAGCGGCATCAAAAAGAGGCTCGGGCTCGACGGAATCCGCGAATCGTTCCAGCAGGCGAGCAGCAAGTGAGCAAGAGCCGCAACTCGACGTGGCAAAGATTTGGCTTCGGACTCGCCGTTTTGCTCGCGATGCCGGCGCTGGTTCACGGGCAGGCCGATCCGCAATCCCGGAGCGAAAATCAGCCAGTGCCGCCGTTTCGGATCATCGGGAACATCTACTACGTCGGAGCCAGCGATATCACCTCATTCTTGATTGTGACGCCCTCGGGAGACATTCTTCTCGATGGGGGTTTCGCCGAGACTGCTCCGCAAATCGAGGCGAACATTCGCAAGCTCGGTTTCAAGCTTGAAGACGTGAAGTTCCTCCTCAATAGTCATGCGCATTACGATCACGCCGGAGGCCTGGCGGAACTTAAGAAGCGCACCGGCGCGCAGTTCGTCGCGATGGACGGTGACGCGGCGCTGCTCGCCGCAGGTGGCCGCGGAGACTTCTTCGTGAAAACCGGTTTTCCTCCAGTAAAGCCGGATCGCGTGATTCACGATGGCGATACCGTGAGTCTTGGCGGCACGACGATGACGGCACATCGCACCGCCGGGCACACGCGCGGCTGCACGAGTTGGTCAACCGTCGTCACGGAAGATGGCAAGGACTATCATGTCGTGTTCGTCGGCAGCCTCAGCGTGCTATCGGGATATCGACTGACGGGAAAGGAGAGCTATCCCGGAATCGCCGCTGACTACAAAAAATCGATTGCCGTGTTGAAGGCTCTGCCATGCGACGTTTTCCTCGGGCCGCACGGTTCGTTCTTCAACCTCACGGATAAACGCGAAGCCCTCGCGAAGGGCGCGACGCCGAATCCCTTCGTCGACCCCGCGGGTTACCAGGAATATCTGGCGAGCAGCGAGGAAAGCTTCCGGGCCGAACTGCAGCGCCAGCGCGCCGGGCACTGACGCGAGGGCCTAGGGATTCGTCACTTGGATCGAGATGCTGTTGTAGCGTAATGGGACGTAGCGCTTCTCCCAGGCTTCGTGAAGCGCGCTCTCAGCGTAAGTATCGGCTGCGTCGCGGTCGCGAAATTCGATCGCGTATGCCCAACTGAAATCGCGCGGCTCGAGCCGGTCCGCTTTCAGCCACACGTTTCTGATTCCCGGAATTTTCGCGGCCATGTTCCTGATTCCGTCGATCACGTCCTGCTTCTGCGCGTCGGTGACTCCGGGATTCCACTTGATTTCGACGAGATGAATGATCGTTTTCGGCTGGCCGAACCTGTTTTGTCCGGCGACATAACCGGAAGCGAACAGGGCGGTGGCAAAAACCACGGCCGAAAAGAACCGCGCCGCTTTGGTGAAATGAACCTTCATCGTTCCCCCCACGTATATTCAAGCAGAAGTCTACGTGACCACGCCCTGGCCGGACAAGTGTGGCGGGAACACTGGGTGTCAATCTCGATTTGCATGTTGACCCGCTTGTTTCCACTCAAGTAGGATGCGCAGCCAAGTTTCTTGATCGATCCCGGTGTGGGTCCAGTTAGACAGGAGGCGCGATGTTCTGCTCAAAGTGCGGCGCCAACGTACCCGACAACGCGACATTCTGCAGTGCGTGCGGGCAGCCGACGGGAGGGGTTCTCGTCGCGCCAGGGGTGCCCGGTGTCGCCGTGCGATCCACGGTGCAGTACGCGGGCTTTTGGCTCCGCTTCGTGGCTTGGATCATTGATAGGATCGTGCTCCAGGTAGCGTCTTGGATCGTCCTGCTTCCATTTGCGGCTTCCCTGGGCACTGCGAGTTTCTTTCGAGGACGTCCACCTTCTCCCGAGGAGATATTCCCTTTCGTTAGACACATTTTTCGGTTTGCCTTGATTGCTTTGGTCTTGGACTGGTTGTATTACGCGTTGCTCGAGAGTTCTGCTTGGCAGGGAACACTGGGCAAGAAAGCTTTAGGGCTCGAGGTTACCGATCTGAGCGGACGCCGCGTCAGCTTTGCGCGAGCGACTGGCCGATTCTTCGCAAGGATCATTTCGGGACTTATTCTCGGGATTGGTTTCATCATGGCGGGATTCACCGAGCGAAAACAGGCGTTGCACGATATGATCGCGGGCTGCCTGGTAATACGAAAGGTCTAGTCGCGCCGGGCGCGCAGCCGAGGAAAAATCATGTACTGCTCGAAATGTGGAACTGTGGTAGCGGATGGGGCAGCGTTCTGTGGCACATGCGGCCAGGCAATGAGTGCGTCGCAGCCGGGCATCCCCACCGCCTCGGGCGGCGCTGCTCCGATTTATTCGGGGACTGCGGCGCCTGGCGTCCCGCCGGCTGCGCCGATCGCGTCGATTTACGCGCCGCCCGTGGCGGGAGCGGCCTATGCGGGTTTCTGGTTGCGCTTTATCGCGGCAATCATCGACGGATTGCTTCTGGGTATCCCGATCGTGTTTATCGCAGTTTTTATTGCGGCGGGTATGGGCATTTCAGGTGCGTTCCAAAATATCCGGCCCGGCGACAATCCCAGCGCGGTTTTTGCGTTGCTCGGGGTCGGTTTCATCCTGGCCGTCGTCGCAGTCTCCATAGTCGGCGGTTGGCTGTATTACTCGCTCATGGAGAGTTCATCGTTGCAGGGAACGCTTGGCAAAAAGGCCCTCGGGCTCTACGTCACGGACATGGAGGGACGCCGAGTGACGTTTGGCCGCGCATGCGGCCGTTATCTTGGGGGCCGGTTTCTGGGGCACGTGCCGGGCTTCGGCGGACTTTACTTCATGGTTGATTGTATCTGCGTGGGGTTCACGGACAGGAAGCAGGCACTGCACGACATGATCGCCAGTTGCCTCGTGCTAAGAAAAATCTGAAGTCCTCATCGCGCTCGGCCCGCGGATCGCCCCGTACTGTTTCGGAACCTATACGCCCCAGCCGTATCGCTCGTGGTGCACGAGCACGTCGCTCATCTCACCCCGGATTTGCTCCGTGAATTCAGAACAAGGAACCGAGCGAGCTCCTGGTTCGGCGATGTCCACCGTGCGATAGCCGTGCTCCAGCACGCGGTCGACCGCCGTTTCGATCCATTGCGCCTCTATCTCGAGGCCGAACGACTCGCGAAGCATCAGGCTCGCAGAGAAAATTGCGCCGAGCGGGCAGGCCACGTCTTTGCCCGCAAGTGAAGGCGCCGAACCGTGAATCGGCTCATAAAGGGCCGGCTCGTTCTCTTTGCCGCAGCTCATCGACGGAATCAACCCAATCGAACCTGTAATCGCGGCAGCTTCATCGCTCAGTATGTCTCCAAACATGTTCGAGGTGAGAATCACGTCGAACTGCTTGGGGCGCAGCATGATTTGCATGGCGGCATTGTCGACGTACAGGTGCTCGAGCGCGACGCCGGGATAGTCGCGAGAAACGGCGGTGACGGTCTGGCGCCAGAGTGCCGAGGTGGCGAGCACATTCGCCTTGTCAACACTCGTGACGCGCCGATTGCGCGCCGCGGCGCGTTCGAATGCGTACCGCGCGACGCGCTCGACTTCAGGCGCTGTGTAGGAAGCCACGTCACGAGCGCTCGCGTTGTGGCCTTGCCCGCGGATTTCGTGTTCGCCGAAATAAATGTCACCGGCAAGTTCGCGGACAATTTCAAAGTCACAGTCCACCAGCCGGTCGGGCTTCAGCGGCGAGATCGATTTCAAAGAGTTCGACAGCCGAATCGGGCGCAAATTAATGTAAAGGCCGAGAGCTTTTCGAAGTCCCAGAAGGCCGCTTTCGGGGCGCTTTTCAAGAGGGAGAGAGTCCCACTTCGGACCGCCGATGGCGCCGAGCAGAACGGCATCCGCCGAGCGGCACCCCGCGAGCGTTTCGGCGGGCAGCGGTTCGCCAGTGCGATCGATCGCGGCGCCCCCGAAAGGCAGTTCGCGGAACTCGAAGTGGTGCCCGAAGGCAGCCGCACAGTCTCCCAATAACAGGACGGCCGCACGCGTGACTTCGGGACCAATGCCGTCCCCGTGCAAGACCGTGATGGACTTCCGCACTGCCGTCATAGCGGGCCGCTTCTTTCTGTCACCGGAGTTCTCTCAAATGGCGGTTGCAGCGCTGGATTCACGCGAGGCGGACGAATGGTTTCCGCGGCGCACCTGATGGATGATGGCGAGAAGATCGCGGTCGGTGAGTTGTTTTGCCGCGTCCGCGCGCGCGATTGCCGCCGTGTAGCACTCGGCAAGCTCCGCGTCGGTGGTTTCGTAGCCCAGCTCTTCCAGGCGCGCCCGCAACGCATTGCGCCCTGAATGCTTCCCCAGCACCAGTTGCCTCGAGGGAACTCCCACCTTTTCAGGAACGATAATTTCGTAGGTGAGCGGATTTTTCAGAATGCCGTCCTGGTGAATCCCTGCTTCGTGGGCGAAGGCGTTGGCCCCGACGACCGCCTTGTTGGGTGGCACCGAAACTCCGGTGATCGTCGAGAGCAGCCGGCTGGTGGCATAAATCTTGTCGAGGGTGACGTTGGTGCTGGCGTCGTAACGCACTTGCCGCACGTGCAAAGCGACGACGATCTCTTCCAGCGAGGCATTGCCGGCGCGCTCGCCGATCCCGTTGATGGTGCACTCCACTTGCCGCGCGCCCGCGTCGATCGCAGCAAGCGAGTTGGCTACCGCAAGGCCCAGATCGTTGTGGCAATGCGCGCTCAGAACCACTTTCGGGTATGCGCCAAGATGCGCGCGCACTCGGCGGAAAAACTCGCCATATTCCTCGGGCGTCGAGTAACCCACCGTATCCGGCAGATTGATGATGGTCGCGCCTGCTTCGGCCGCGGCAAGGGCTACTTGGCAGAGGAAGTCAATGTCGGTGCGGCTCGCGTCCTCCGCCGAAAACTCCACTTCTTCGCAGTGCTCGGCGCCAAAGCGCACCGACTTGGCGACTTGGTCGAGCGCCTCCGATCGCGAAATACGAAGCTTGTGCTTCAAGTGCAGGTCAGACGTGGCCAGGAAAATGTGCAGCCGGGGTTTGGCGGCGGGTTCGAGTCCACGGAGGGCGGCATCGACATCGTCCTGCCGTGCGCGCGCAAGAGCGGCGACGCGGCAATCCTTGATTTCGGCTGCGACTGCTCGAACCGCGTCAAGGTCGCCGGGCGAGGCTATCGGGAAACCCGCCTCGATGATATCGACTCCGAGCTGTTCGAGTTGGCGTGCCAGGCGCAGCTTCTCTTCCCGGTTCATCGAAAAGCCCGGCGATTGCTCGCCGTCCCGCAGCGTCGTGTCGAAAATGTGGACCCTGTCCATGGATACTCCTTCAGCCATATACAGTGGAACGCGAATACTGCAAATAGTCCAATTTATAATTGTTGCATGCAGAATAAATCACACTTATGCAGTAAGATACGCTCTGACGGGGAGGATCCATGGATCTGGCGTCGCTTCACGTGTTTCAAACCGTGGCTCGCGAACACAGTTTTTCCCGGGCGGCCGAGAAGCTCTATCGCACCCAGCCTGCTGTGAGCATTTCGGTGCGAAAGCTCGAGGATTGGGTCGGGCAGCCTCTGTTTGTCCGAGGCTCCGGAGCGCGCAACCTGACCGATGCGGGCGTCCTGTTGCTCGAATATGCCGAGCGAATGCTGAATCTGAGGGAGGAAATCCGCAAGGGAATCAAGGAGTTGCACGGGCTTGAGCGCGGCGAAATCGCGATTGGAGCGAACGAAAGCTCGATTCACGCCTTGTTGCCGGCGCTCGACCGCTACCGGAGACTCCACCCGGGCATCCACATTCGAGTCCATCGCGTTTTTTCCAGGGATATACCCCGCGAACTGCTGAACTACCATCTCGACCTGGGTGTGATCTCATATATCCCCGAGGAGCGCGAACTGGGAACCACGGAATTCCTTCGCGATTCATTGGTGCTGGTGGCGTGGCCGGGGCACCGGCTGGCGAAGCGGAAAGAAGTGGAGATCGCGGAGCTTGGGGAGGAAAACTTTGTCGCCCATATCGTCGAATCGCCCTACCGCCAGCGCGTGGTGCAGATGTTCGCGAAACATCATGTTCCGCTGCGAATGGACATCGAGCTGCCGACCATCGAGAGCATCAAGCGTTTCGTCGAGATGAAGAGAGGCTTGGCCATCGTGCCGCGGATGTGCGTTGAGCGCGAGATTGCCCGCGGCGATTTGCGCGAGTTGCGCCTGAAGCAAATGCGCATGCAGCGCCACCTTTATCTGGCGTACCGGCAGAATCGTCCGCTCTCGGCGGCCGCACAGGAGCTGGTGACCATCCTCCGAGGGAAGCCTGCAGCGCGTCGCCCTCAGGAACAAGTGGAACCCCACTCTTAGCGGTTGCGGCAAGGTCGTGCGGGTTCGTATCCGATTCGTTTCAGGCCTTCGCGTCCGTCTCAGGCCTTCGCGGCGAACTCGTCGAGCGCGGCGCCGACGCGGGACAAAGCCTCGCGAACGTTTTCAGTGCTCCCGCCGACGCCGATCCGGAAGTGTTCTGGAGCATCGAAGAAACGGCCAGGAACGACGCTCGTCTCGTACTTTTCCATCAAGAGCTGGCAAAAGGCGTCCGCGTGGCCCGTGGTGAGCTGCGGAAACGCGATCGTGCCCGCCTCGGGCCAGATTGCGACGAGGTCCGTTCGTGAATCGAGGAAAGCTTTCAAAAGTCCTCGGTTCGTATCGAGGAGCTTCTTCGAACGTGCCGCGATCTGCGGCAACTGATCCAGAGCCATCACGCTCAATAGGTCCACCGGATATGGGGAATTCGCGCCGAAGAGGTCGTTGAGTCTCCACATGCGTTCGGCCAGAGCGGGCGCCGCGAACACCCAACCGCAACGCAGAGCGGTGAGGCCGTAAGCCTTCGTCAAACTGCTCGTGACGACGAAGTTCGGCCCGAGATGAAAAGCTGATTGCCACGGCGAGTCAAAGCACATCTCGAGATAAACCTCGTCCACCAGCACGTTTGCTCCGACGCTTCGCGCGATCTGCCCCACCATCTTCAGCGCTGAATCGGGTGTACGCACGCCGCTCGGATTGTGCAGATTCGTGATAGCGATCATGCGAGTTCGCGGCGAAATCGCCCGCTCGATTTCGCGGGGATCCACCTGGAATCCCGTCTCAAGTTTCCGGGGAAAGCGCCGGATTCTGGCGCCGAGATATTGGGCCGCGGAAAAAATGGCCTCGTAGCCGGGCTCTTCGAGCAGCACCTCGTCGCCGGGCTCGAGCAGCGCCGCCATCGCAAGATGGTTCGCCATGGAGGTGCCCTGTGCGTGGACCACGGAATCGACGGGCACGTTCGCTCTGGCGCCGAGTCGTTCCAGGAGCGGCCGGTAACCGTAGCCGCTCGGAGGAGAAAGCGACAAATCCTCGATGCGAACGTGCATTTCGGGAAGCGGGTAATGCGTGACGTCGCTCGAAGACAGGCTAAACCGCGCCTTCGAGCGCAATTTTGCCCACTCGATGTAGACCGACCGAATTTCGCGTCGGGAACTCATCCGAATCTCGCTCACTTCGCCTGGCCGTGGGCCAGCTTTTGCAACAGGAAGTAGACGGGAACCCCTGCGAAGAGGATACACAGAGCGATGCCCGAATTCCCGGGATGTTTATAAATCGTATTAACAACAATTAACCAGGCCAAAGCCACGAACAGTCCCGTGGTCCATGGATGTCCTGGCACGCGATAGCGGCGGCCCGTCTCCGTTTCGTCGCTCGCCGGCAGACTCTTTTCGCGCGCCCGCAAAACGAAGATGCAACTGGCGGTCAATCCAAAAAACAACCAGTCCATGACCACGACGTAGTTGAGAATCTGTTCGAAAGTCCCGAGGAGCATCACGACGATCGTTACGGCGCCCTGAAGCGCAATCGCGAGAACCGGCGCCCGGCTCCGTGGGTCAAGCCATGCGAAGGCGCGCGGCAGCACGCGATCCTCGGCCATGGCAAAGTACAGGCGAGGATACGTGAGCATCGCCTGACTCAAGAATCCGAGTGTGGAGATCGCGATGGCAATGTCGATCAGCCGGGCGCCGGGGCTTCCTAGCGCGTTTCGCATCACTTGCGAAGCAGGCGTCGTGGTCGCGGCTAGTCCGGCGGGGCCCAGCACCCAGACATAGACGATATTCACGGAGACGTAGAGCGCGATCACGCCGAGCACTCCCAGCAACAGGGCGCGCGGAAGGTTTTTTCGCGGCTCGCGGATCTCGCTGGCGATGAAGTTCGCCGTTTGCCAGCCGCCGTAGGCGAACATTACCGGCACCATCGTGGCGCCGAACACCGTCAGCAGGTCAAAAGAAATTGGCCGGTCCAGCACGGGACGCAAAGCGGGACCTTGCCCGGCATGCCGCGAGATGAACCACGCTCCGCAAACAACGACGAGCGTCACTCCCAAGATGCGGAGCACCATGAAGAGGCTCTGAACCCCGCTTCCAGCGCGAACGCCGAGGCAATTGACGAAAATCAGCAGCGCGACGGCGCTCGCCGCCACCAGGTTTTCGGGAACAGTGGTTTGCGTGAGTTCTCGAACGTATTTCGCGAACGTGACGGCAACCACCGCAGTGCCTCCCGCGCCGATTACAAATAGTTCCGCCCAACCGTATAGGAATCCGAGCGCCGGATGGTATGCGTCGCGAAGGTACGCGTATTGGCCGCCGACCTCGGGCATTCGGTCCGCCAGCTCGGCGTAGACGAAAGCCCCCACGAGTGCGAGCGCGCCGCCGGCGATCCACGACGCAAGGATCAATGCCGGTGTGTGGACCAGCTTCGCGACGACATACGGGTTGATGAAAATCCCGGAGCCGATAATCCCGCCCATCACCACCATCGTCGCGTCAAACAGGCCCAGGCGCGCGGCAAGGTGGGTACCTGTTTGCGAGACGACGCGAGTTTGGCTGCCATGATTGATCTCAGGCATGGGATTGAATGTCCTACCTAGCCCGCACCAGCGCTTGTGGGCCTTTCGTGCGAGCCCCAGAACGAATAGAGCGCGATCACCACGTAGGCGACCAAAGGCACGGAATACGCCAGCGCAAGATTGTGGGCCTTCTCGGAGATGAGGCCCATTAGCGGCGTCAGAGCAGCTCCGCCGACGATTGCCATCACGAGCAGCGAGCCGCCTAATTTAGTGTTCGGTCCCAGGCCTTTCAGCCCAAGAGCAAAGATCGTCGGAAACATGAGCGACATGAAAAAGCTGGTCAGAAACACGCACCATAGACCTACCCAGCCGGGCCTCAGCAACCCAATCGACACAAGAACAATATTGGCTAGGCAATAGGCGCCCATCAGCTTGCTCGGCTTGACGAAACGCATCAGCCACGCGGATGCGAAACGGCCCACGCCAAAAGCAGCCAGCGTGCCCATCAGCAAATGGCCCGCCCGCTTTTCCGGCAGATGAGCATATTCCTGAGCGTAAGAAATGAAGTAGCTCCACGTCCCCACCTGCGCGCCCACGTAGAAAAACTGCGCCACAACCGCGAGCAGAAAATGGCGATAGCGGAAGAGATCGAGTAAATTTCCGTGGTCGCCGGACTCGTTTTCGTGCTCGACCTGAATGGATGGGAATTTCGTTCGCCAAATGAGCACCGCCCAGACCAGAGCGAACGCTCCGATCACCAGGTAGGGCTTCACCACACGCAGCGTTTCGGAACGAAGGTACGCTTCGTAGGTATGACGCGCTTGCTGCTCCGCAATTTGCTTGGGCGTCAACTCAATCCCGGAAAAAATGAAGGTGGTACCGATCCACGCTGCCGTGACCGCACCAATTGGGTTGAAAGCTTGGGCGAAGTTCAACCGACGTTCCGAACTGTCCGGGTCGCCCAGCTGGGCGATAAATGGATTGGCCGCGGTTTCAAGGAACGACAGGCCGCTGGCGATTACGAAAAGCGCAAACAGAAAGAAGCCGTATCTGCCCGCTAGCGCGGCGGGCCAGAACAAGAAAGCCCCAGTTCCGAGAAGAACGAGACCCGTGACGAAACCCGACTTGTAGCCCGCACGGCGCATCAGAAACGCCGCTGGCACCGCTAGCAGAAAGTACGCAATATAAAAAGCGGATTGCACGAGGCTGGCCTGAATTCGGTTGATCTCGAACGACTTCATGAAATGGCGGATCAGCACGTCGTTGAGGCTGTTCGGAATCCCCCAGAGGAAAAACAACACCGTAACAAGTATGAAAGGAACCAGCTGTCCCGCCGGAAACAGATGAGAACCCGCCCGGGCACCAGGCCGAGTGGACGAGCTCTGCGTCACGGCAGGCAATGGCACTGATTCTTCGGCCTTGGGATTCATGTCAGCACGCTCACGGCGTCAGTCTATATAGCACGGTCCCGTGCGCCGGGAGCTGTACCTCCAGCGACCCTGCAGACCCTAGGCCTTTGTGCTCCCATAGATCGCGGATCGCGTATTTCCCCTCGGGTAAGCCGAGCTGCCGCCATGTGAACCGGATGTTCTGGGAGGAAGTGGTCAGATTAAATCCCGCGACGTAGAACGAATTTTCCGTGCTCGATTGTGCAGTCCAAACCGTCGTCGTGTCGCTGCTGAACGCCAGCCGATTTCCCTTCGAGCGCTGATTGACGGCGAGCACCTCGGGATTTGTCAGCAGCGACAGCGTCCATTCGTCCGCCGACGGCAGATCGCCGCCTATCATCAGGGGCGACGGAAAGATCGACCACAACGTCATCAGCGTGCGCTGCTCGTCGTGCGTGAGGCGCGTAGTCCTTGGTTTCCCCCAACCCGGCGCGGGACCGAGAAAGCCCAGCGGCAGCATGTCTGCATCCGGCCAGTGCCCCGGCTCAGCCATTCCTGCCCATTTCGCCACGTTCGCAAACTGGTCGCCCAGCCCCTGCGGATAATCGACGGTGCTATGCCACAGGTCCCAGACATCGTCCGAAACTCGCCACATCTGAGCGTACTTTCGCAGCTCGTCCAGTTTCTCCACCGGCGCCGGACCGGGCGAAAGGCTCAGCACGATGGGTCGTCCCGTTTTCCCGAGCGCCGTGCTCAACAGCCGGATTTCGTCGGGGCGATAGGGATGGCTGCTGATGCAATCCACCTTGATGAAATCCACGCCCCAGCTTGCGTACAACGTCGCAATGGAATCGTAGTATGCCTGCGCACCAGGTTTTGCGGCGTCGATTCCAAAGTTGTCCGGATTCCAGGGGCACGTTTCTTTCGTGTCGGCCGCATCCAACGCGTGGTAGTTCGAGCCTGCGATCGGAAGATTTGCTTCCACTGCTTTCTTCGGGATGCCGCGAAGGATGTGAATCCCAAACTTCAAGCCAAGCGAGTGCAGATAATCCCCCAAAGGTTTGAAGCCTTTGTCCGGCACGGAGGAGGCGAAGCGGTTCGGGGCAGGCGTGTAACGGCCGTAGGCATCCATGGAATATTGCGAGAGCTTGGAGTTCCCTTCCGCCGCGGGATTCGTCACGAACCATTCCATGTCGATAACGATGTATTCCCAGCCGAAGCGTTTGAGATGTTTCGCGAACCATTCGGCGTTCGCTTTCACATGGTCTTCGTCAATCGTGGTTCCGTAGCCATCCCAACTGTTCCACCCCAGCGGTGGCGTCTCGGCCAGAACAGATGTAGCCGCGCCAGAAGGCTCCGCGGCGAGTCCAACCGAGCGAGAGGATTCATGCTGCGGTTGCGCCTCGGCTCTTGCTGGCCGCAGCAGTCGAGCGCCGCCATCTCTCAGAGTGATGAGAAAAAGAGCGAGCACCAGGCCGCAGATCCATAGACCCTTTTTCATCATTGTCCGCCTCTCGCTATCGACGAATCGCGAAGTCGAAGCTGCGCTTGAACAGCGGTGTGGATTCTACAGTCGTCCCCGGACGTTATGCCTAGTAGTATTTCGCAGCCTGCGCCGCGGCTGCCAATTCGAAGCAATCAACGACGGAATAGGAGAGATGAAATCGGAGAAATTTGGTGGACGTGACCGGGATCGAACCGGCGACCCCCTGCTTGCAAAGCAGGTGCTCTCCCAGCTGAGCTACACGCCCACAGCGGGAACTACCTTTGATTCTAAAGTATTTGCAGTCGCTCGAAAACTCCGAAAACTCGCTTTTTACACCTCACTGTGCCGGAAATAAGGAACTTCGGCACCTTCGCGAAGCGGCCTGCCACCCACTCGAGAGCATAAATCTGGACAAACTATTACATTAGATATAATCTAGAAATGTGACGGACGCGAAGGCCATTAGGCGGTCTTTGGAAGGCAACGGATTGCGCTGCACTCCGCAGCGCTACGCCGTCATGTCGTTCTTGATGGAGCACACCGGGCATCCCACGGCTGCGGAAATCTTCGAAGCGGTGAATCGTGTGGATCCGCGCTCTTCAAGAGCCACCACTTATAACAATCTGCGGGACTTGGTGAAGGCGGGCTTAGTGCGTGAGGTGGCCGTCGAGGGCCGCGCCGCGCGATTCGATGCAAAAGGAATCAAGCATCACCACTTCATCTGCGACCGTTGCGGCGAAGTTGAAGACATGGGTTGGTACGACGTGCCCAGGCCTGCCTCGCGCTCTCTCGGGAAGCGGATTCTTCGCGAATGCGAACTCATTTTTCGGGGGTCCTGCTCGAAGTGCGCTCCGCGGCACGCTTCCCGTTCAGTGTCCTAGACGTGTGGATGGACGTGTGGATGCCGGATGAGTGGCGCGCGTCAGCAAATCGCGGCCCGGCGATTGCATCAACAGGAAAGCAGGTTCACTGTTCGTCACAGTTCTTTTGACTAAGCTTTTTTTTGACCAATCGAAAGGAAGGAGCAAAACCTTGGCAACCGAAGCGAAGTGCCCGTTCCCTCATGGCGGCAGCCCCAGCAGAACGAATCGTGACTGGTGGCCCAACCACTTGAATTTGAATCTGCTGCATCAGCACTCATCTCTGTCCGATCCCATGGAGAAAAATTTCAGCTACGCGGAGGAATTCAAGAGCCTCGACTACAACGCCTTGAAGAAGGATCTTGCGGCCTTGATGACCGACTCGCAGGACTGGTGGCCTGCCGACTTCGGCCACTACGGTCCGCTGTTTATTCGCATGGCCTGGCACAGCGCCGGCACGTATCGCACTTTTGACGGTCGCGGCGGCGGCGGCAGAGGTCAGCAGCGTTTCGCTCCGCTCAACAGCTGGCCTGACAACGTCAACCTGGATCGAGCCCGTCGTCTGCTTTGGCCGATCAAACAGAAATACGGCAAGAAGATTTCGTGGGCCGATCTGATGATCCTCGCCGGCAATGTCGCCCTCGAAACCATGGGCTTCAAGACGTTTGGTTTCGCCGGCGGACGTGCCGACGTTTGGGAACCCGACCTTGACGTCAACTGGGGACATGAGGCGACCTGGATGGGAACGGACAAACGCTATTCGGGTGAGCGCGATCTCGCGCGTCCATTCGGCGCCACCACGATGGGCCTCATTTATGTCAATCCGGAAGGTCCAGAAGGTGTTCCCGATCCGGTCAAGGCAGCCAAGGATATTCGTGAGACGTTTGCCCGTATGGCGATGAACGATGAAGAAACCGTCGCTTTGATTGCGGGCGGTCACACCTTCGGCAAGACCCACGGCGCCGCGGCCGGCACCCGCCTGGGCAGAGAGCCGGAAGGCTCCACGATTGAGGAGCAGGGTCTCGGCTGGACAAGCGCCTACGCCACTGGTATCGCAGGCGACGCAATCACGAGCGGCCTCGAAGTCACATGGACCAGCACGCCGACAAAATGGAGTAACGACTATTTCGAGCACCTGTTCAAGTACGACTGGGAACTGACGAAGAGCCCGGGCGGCGCACACCAGTGGAAGCCGAAAGGTAACGTGGGGGCGGATACGGTGCCAGACGCCCACAATCCCTCAAAGCGTCACGCTCCCGCGATGCTCACCACCGATCTTTCTTTGCGAGTCGATCCTGTGTACGAAAAGATCGCGAGGCGCTTCTACGAGAACCCGCAAGAGCTTGCGGACGCTTTTGCCCGCGCATGGTTCAAGCTGACGCACCGCGACATGGGCCCCCGCCCACGCTACCTCGGTCCCGAGGTTCCGAAGGAAGACCTGCTCTGGCAGGACCCCATCCCACCCGTAAATCATGTATTGGTAGATGACAAGGATGTCGCGGCCCTGAAGGCAAAAATTATTGCCTCTGGGCTGACGGTCTCGCAGCTGGTCACAACCGCTTGGGCGTCGGCATCCACCTTCCGTGGGTCCGACAAACGAGGTGGCGCAAACGGCGCGCGCATCCGCCTTGCTCCACAAAAGGACTGGAAGGTCAATCAGCCCGAGCAGCTTCAGAAAGTCCTAAAGGCACTCGAAAAGATTCAGAGCGAGTTCAACGCCTCGCAGTCCGGCGGTAAGAAGATCTCACTGGCCGACTTAATCGTCCTGGCAGGTTGCGCAGGCGTTGAGCAGGCCGCTAAGAATGCGGGCATCGCCGTGACCGTTCCCTTCACCCCAGGGCGCATGGACGCTTCACAGGAGCAGACCGACGTGCAATCTTTCGCGGTGCTCGAACCGGCCGCGGACGGATTCCGCTCGTACTCCAACGGAAACGCTGACGGCACAGCGGAAGTCGAACTGCTCGATAAGGCGCAGCTGCTCACGCTGACCGCGCCCGAAATGACCGTGCTCGTTGGCGGTATGCGGATGCTGAACACCAACTTTGGGCGGACCAAGTTCGGAGTCTTCACCAAGAGGCCGGAGGCGTTGACCAACGACTTCTTCGTCAACCTGCTTGATATGCGCACCGTGTGGAAGGCGACCTCGGATGCGAACGATGCATTTGAGGGACGAGATCGCAAGACGGGCGAAGTCCGATGGACGGCAACGCGAGCCGATCTGGTCTTCGGCTCGAACGCCCAACTCAGGGCACTGTCGGAGGTCTACGGAAGTTCGGACGCGCACAAGAAATTCGTCCAGGACTTCGTTGCGGCCTGGACCAAGGTGATGAACCTCGATCGCTACGACCTTGCCTGAGCTCGTCGGAACAAGAAAGTTGTCGACTTAGCAATTGGCGGCAGATGGTGCTGGGCAAGCTTGAATGATCCCAGCTGCCGCCGAGGCGAAAGGATGTACAGCATGAATCCAATCACACCAGAAAAAAATAAGCTCGGATTTATCGGAATCGGCTATATGGGCCGTCCGATTGCGCAGAGGTTGCTCAAATCCGGCTTCAAGGTGGCCGCTTATGACCGGAACCGCAACAAAGCAGAGGGGCTAATTCCATCTGGCGGCACGGTCGCGGACAGCGTTGCGCAACTTTCTTCCACTTGCGACGTCATCTTGACGTGCCTTCCCACCGATGAAGCTGTCTTGAGCATCCATGGCGGACCACAGGGCACGTTCGCGAATGCGCAGCGAGGCTCACTGATCATTGACTTGAGCACGGTAAATCCGAAGACGTCGCTGGAGCTTGCGAAACTAGGTTCCGAGCGTGCAGTTGACTTCCTCGACGTGACCATGTCGGGTAGCACTCCGGTTGCCGAGCAGGGAGCCTTGGTTTTGTTCGGAGGCGGAGACCGGGGATGCTTTGACGCTGCCGCATCGATTTTCCGCGTGATCGCGCGAAGCTATTTTTATCTGGGGCTAAATGGCTCCGGAGCGATTATGAAGCTTGTGGTGAACAGCCTGCTCGGCATCGGAATGCAGGCGATTGCCGAAGCCGTTGCGCTTGGGGAGAAGGCTGGTCTCGACCGTAATCGTTTGCTCGAGGTGTTGTCCCAGACCGCAGTCGTCGCTCCGGCACATGTAGGAAAGCTGCAAAGAGCGATGCATGGCGACTACAGCCCGCAATTCCCGCTCCGGCTAATGAACAAGGATTTCGGTCTGATTCTCGGTCTCGCGGCTGCGGTCGCCGCGGAGATGCCTGCGGCGCGAGCGGCTTTCGAGATCAATGCGGCGCAATCGGCCCTGGGGCAGGAGCAAGATTTCTCGGCGGTAATTCTGCAGATGGAAAAGCGCGCTCATTTGGATTCCGGGGACAATGGCCGCACTCGAATTGCCTCAGCGCAATAAGCCTCAAGGCTGAGCGAGAAGCCATTTATGGTCGCTGTCGGGCTGACCTACAACGCCGGGCCTAGTGCTGCGAATGTCGGTTTTACGTATCGCTTCTAAGGCCTCGTCGGCAATTTCGTGTAGGCAGAAGCGGGCAAATTCGATACAATTGTGGATTGTCTGTGATCAGCTGGCCCCACCTGAGCGGGTCTGCCGGGAAAAAAGAGCCATGAAACCGATTGTCGCAAAGGCGCAGGAGTATCAACTACGCAAGGATCATCCCGTATTCCGCCCGGGTGACACAATTCGTGTGAACGTGCGGTTAAGAGAAGGCGAGGCCGAAAAGGAACGCATCCAGGCATTCGAGGGCGTCGTCATGAGCCGCCGCGGCGAGCTGCTGGGTGAGAGCTTCACCGTCCGCCGCGTCAGTTTTGGCATCGGCGTCGAGCGCATTTTCCCCGTGCACTCGCCGATGATCAGTTCCATCGAAGTGGTGCGTCAAGGCCGCGTTCGCCGCGCTAAGCTGAACTACCTCCGCGCGCGCAAGGGCAAGGCTGCGCGCATCAAGCAAGCCGAAAAGTTCGAGCCCGTCGCCGCCGGAGCAGGCGCCAAGACCGAATAAGGGCGCCCGTTCCTCGCCGGCCGATCCTTCCGCCCCATTTCCCCCCACGAAACCGACGTTCGCGAGACTTCCTCGTTGTGGAATTTGTCGCCAGCGGTGTGTGGTAGAATTCGCAGCCGATGGGACGGCTCTGCTGCTCAAGATACGAGCGCGAAGCGCGCCACTGCGGTTGGCAGCGCATCGCCGGACTCGACGAAGCGGGCAGAGGCTCCCTCTTCGGACCCGTCGTAGCAGCAGCCGTCGTCCTGAATCCCAAGCGCCGCATCGTAGGACTCGACGATTCGAAGAAGCTGGCCCCGGAGCGGCGCGGCGAACTTGCGCAACGCATACGCGAACACGCGCTGGCATGGGCCACCGCGGAAATCGATGCCAGCCGCATCGACGCCTGGAACATCTATCAAGCCAGCCGGCAGGCCATGGTCGCCGCTATCTCTCAGCTGAATCCTTTCCCTGATTACCTGCTCCTCGATGCTCTCGAGCTCGATCTCCCGATCGAACAGAAGGCGTTGATTCACGGCGACGCGCGCTCAGTCTCAATCGCGGCCGCATCGATTCTTGCAAAAGTCGAGCGCGACCACCGCATGGAAGAGTTCGATCAGCTATACCCTCAGTACGGGCTGGCGCAGAACAAGGGCTACGGAACGCCCGACCATCTCGATGCCCTCCACCGGCATGGGCCAACTCCGCTCCACCGTTTTTCATACGCGCCGGTGCGCGAAGCGCGTTGCTGGGCCACCGGAGCCACTCAGACTGCCTTGCCCCTGACCGTGGTCGTCGAGATCTCGGGCGGCTAAGACTAGAAGAAAACGAGAAGAAGACCAGAACCCCTTTGTGCTCGGTTTCCCTGTGCCGGGGGTGGGGGGTGCCCCTTTGAAGCAGCCCGACCCCCTGTTATCCCCTTCGTCACCATCCCCTTGGCAGTTCGTAGACCCCCCTTTTTCGCGCGTGCTAACCTTCGAGACTGAGCCGCAGTGTCGCCAGAGCAGGTTGGGCGCTGGGCGGGACAGGAACGCAGAATCCTCCATGGCCTTCAATAAGAGCAAAGCGCTCGAGAGCGCTCTGAAATTCCTCAACCAGGGCAAGGTCGCTCAGGCCATAGGCGAATACCAACAGATCCTCCGTCACGATCCGAAAGATCAAGCCACACTCATGACGGTCGGCGATCTCTTCGCGCGCCAGGGCGACATGACCCAAGCCATCGAATACTTCGAGCGGCTGGCGCAGGTCTACCTGAGCGACGGCTTCAACAGCAAAGCCATCGCGATCTACAAGAAAATTGCCAAGCTTGCGCCCGCCGAGATGGCGCCCCTTGAGCGCCTGGCTGATCTTTACGTCCAGCAGGGCGTGCTGAGCGAAGCGCGGCCTCTCTTCATCCAAATCGCGGAGGCGCACCTCAAGGCCAATCGCTCGGTCAAAGCCGTCGAAGTTCTGCATCGTCTTCTGGAAGTGGAGCCGGAGAATCCGCGAGTGCAGATGCGGCTCGCCGAGCTCTATAACGTGATGGGTCAGAAGAAAGAAGCGGCCCAGACGTATCTTTCGTATGGGCAGCGATTGTTCGAGCGCAACGAGAACGAGGAAGCTCAGAAACTCATTGATCGCGCACTCGAGGTCGACGCCACCAATCCCGTCGCCATCCTGCTGAAGGGCAGAATCCTCGCGACTCTCAAGAAGAACGATCAGGCAATCAAGGTTCTGGAAACTCACCCGGAAGCGGACGCGGGCGCAGAGGTCACGGATCTCATCATGGACCTCGAGCTTGAGTCGGGCCACCTTGCAAAGGCAGTCGATCGCGCTCGGAAGCAGCTCGCACGCGGACACGCCCACTTTGCGCAGCTTCACAAAGTCACTGACGCGATGATCGAAGCGGGACAGATGGCCGACGTCCTGTCGCTGCTCGGCGAACTCCGCGCCCCGATGATTGAGGCAGGGAAACAGGATGAGTTCCTGAAGTCCCTCACCACCGCCACCGAGCGGGCACCAGGCGAAACGGAAGGCCTGGAGATGCTCGTCGATTTCTGCCGGCACACCAGCGACCCATTCCGCCTCAGCGCCGCGCTGGGCCAACTTGCGGACGCCTGCGCCGACGCCGGAAACTTTGCGCGAGCGGAAGAATTGCTTCAGGAACTTGTCGATCGGAACAAGAACGACGAGAGGCTCGTCGAGAGGCTCAATCAGCTTCGCGCGCGCGCCGGCGGCGGAAGTGCGCCGGCAGAACCCGCGACCGTTGACGTGGCAGCGCCACAGTCGACGCCACAGCCGATGCCTGAGTCGTTTGTGTCTGTCTCCGCACCCACCGTCGAAGCGGAACCACCCTCGCAGCCTGACACGCCTCCGCCACTGGCGATCCTCGAAGAGGAACTTGACGAAGAAACTCAGCGCTACGTCGCTCAGGCGCTGACGGACGTAGACCTCTTTTCGAGTTACGGGCTGACGCAGAAGGCCACGCATCTTCTCGAAAATGTCCTGCAACGCGCGCCGCGCCATACGCCCACGCTTGAGCGCCTGCTCGACCTCTACCTCGGTGGCGGCAACGAGCGCCGCACAGCCGAAACGGCGTCTCTGCTCGAGCAGATTCACCGCGAGCGCAACGACACGGTCAATGCCGACCGCTTCGCCGAACTGCGCCAAAGATTCCAGAAAGTGGCGGGCATTTCCCAGGAAGACATGCCCACCGCACCGCCGGCGGTTATCTCCACTCCTGCAGCGCCACCCGTTGCGGAAGCCCAAGCATCGATCCAGGCCGCGCCTGAAATCGACGTGCCAGTCGAGGCGCCTCTCGGCGCAATTCCGCGACCCGTTGTAGCGCCGTCGACTGCGGAGTTCGAGATCGCCCTCACGCCTCCCGAACCCGAAGAGGCCGCCGAACCTTCGCCTGCCGCGCCTCCGGCCGCCCATGCGGCGCCTGAGGCCGAACCCGTCGCTGCCGCCGAGGAAGTGGATCTATCCGACGAATGGGAAGCCATGGCGCAGGAAGTGGCGCAATCGACCGCGCCCGTGCCGGAGCAAGTCGCAACCGCTCCCGAGCCAGAGCCTGCTTCCGAACCCATAGCCGCGAACGAAGCCGCGCACGAACAGGAGGCTGAACCCGAGCCGGAGCAAGTGGAAGCGGAAGCGTTCGTAATCGATGAGACGCCCGAGCCCGAGGCGGAGGCTGAACCCGAGCCCGAACCTGTGCCGGAAGCGGTTTCGATGGAAGACTCCGCGCCCGAACCGGCAATCGAACCCTCCATCGAGCCTACTATCGAATTGATCGAAGAACCGGTAGCTGCCTCGCCAGCCGATGCGGGCGCAGCCAACGGCGATTTCGAACTGGAGTTGGCGCCGGAACCATCACACTCGCAAAAGTCCGGTCCGCTTACCACCGAAGATCTGATTAGCGAACTCGTTGCCGAAATCGACGGCATGGACTCCCCGTCGGCATCAGCGGAAGCCTCCGAACAAGCGCCGATCGCGCCGCCCGAGCCGGTGGCTCCCGTGCCTGTCGCGGTTGCGTCCACCCGGCCCGCAGCGACGCCGAAGGCCGCACCACCGCCTGTTGCTCCGGAACCGGTTCCAGAAGTGACGGTCGAAGCCCTCAATCAACTCGCCGAAGTGTTTCAGGAGTTTCGCAGCGAGATGGGCGAGATGGGCGACGAAGACGAAGATCTAGAGACGCACTACAATCTCGGAATCGCCTACCGCGAGATGGGCCTGCTCGACGAAGCCATCGGCGAATTCCAGAAAGTCGCGAAAGCCATTCAGAAGGGAAAGCCGTTTGCCTGCGAGATGAATTGCTCCACGCTTTTGGCGGTTTCCTTCATGGAGAAAGGCGAGCCGAAGATCGCGTCGGTCTGGTACCGCCGCGCCCTCGAAACGCCCGGCCTCGAGCAAGAAAGCGTGCTCGCGCTGCGCTACGACCTCGGCCTCGCGCTCGAATCGGCCGGCGAATCGAAAGGCGCGCTCGACAGCTTCCAGCAAGTCTACGCGATGAATATCGATTACCGCGACGTTGCCGACCGCATTTCCGTCCTGCAAAAGCAGGAATCCCACGTCTAAGTAGCCGCCGCAACGCTCCCCGAGGTTGCCACTCCGCCGATAATCCCACATAATCCTAGGCCGCATAATCCTAAGACCATGACGACCCGCATCCTCCGCGTGATTCTGCTGCTGGTCTGGCTCGAACTCGGGCTGGTCCTCGTTCTGGTCCCGTGGTCGGACATCTGGGAAATGAACTATTTCCTGTTCCAGTATCCGGCGCTGGGCTTCTTCTTCAAGAATCCCTTCCTTCGCGGCGCCGTTTCGGGATTGGGCGTCATGAACGTGTTGCTGGCTCTCGAATCCTTCCGTCGCCGGACACCCACCGTTGTCACCCGCACCTGATCCTCGCGAGGAAGGCGCGCATCGGGCGCGCCAATCAATTGTTTGCTACGTCACCCACCGCCTGTCGCTAGGCGCCGTTGACCCTGTAGTTGACCCGCCTGTTGATAAGATTGCGGAGTTGCTCGCGAAAGTTCGTCTCGCCGTCCAGGCAGGGGCGGATTGGGTGCAAATTCGCGAGAAGGATTTGCCGGGGCGAGCCCTGCTCGATCTCACGCGCGCTGCGATAGCGGCAGCGAATGGGGCGGCCCGAGTCTACGTTAACGACCGCCTCGATGTCGCCATCGCCGCCGGAGCCGCTGGAGTGCATTTCGGCGGAGAATCGCTTCCCGCCTGCGATGTGATTCGTTGGTGCCGCAGCGGAAACGCGCCGCCGGGGTTTGAGATCGGCGTCTCGTGCCACAGCCTCGACGATGCCCGCGAAGCCGAACGCGCAGGCGCGAGCTACGTCTTCTTCGGGCCAGTCTTCGACACTCCTTCGAAGCAAGCTTTCGGTCCGTCTCAAGGAGTTCAGCGGCTGGCGGAAGTTTGCGCCGCGATTCGCATTCCGGTGATCGCGATCGGAGGTGTGAACGAGGAGAATGCTGCGGCCTGTGTTCGCGCGGGAGCCAGCGGAATTGCCGCGATTCGAATGTTTCAGGAGGCGCAGAGCGCGGTCGCGCTCCGCGAATCCACCACGGCGCTGCGTGCGCCTGATTCTTAAGGGGGTGAAGCGCCTCACGCGCTAAGCCAGCGCCCCACCGGCTGCCAGCCCTCAACGTGGTCGCAGACGACCTTGATCACCGCGGTGATGGGAATCGCCAGGATCAATCCCATCGCGCCCCACAGCCAGCCCCAGAAAAGCAGCGCCACCGTCAGCGCCAGCGCGTTCAACCGCACGCGCCACCCCACCAGCGCCGGAACCAGCAGATTCGCCGCAATCAGGTGAAACACCATCAACATGATGAAAATGCCGATGAACGGCCCGACGCCGTGGAATTGCTTCAATCCAATCAGTAGCGGCGGCATCCACGACAGAATCACTCCCAGGTAGGGAATAAGATTGAAGAGGCCGGAAACAAGTGCCGTCAAGAATGGGAATTCCAGCCCAATCCCCATAAAGAAAAGCCAGCTCGCGATCACCAGGATGATTCCGACGAGGGCTGTTCCCACCACGTAGCTGCGCAGCACTTGCGTGACGTCTGAGAGCGTTTGCTTCACGTCTGTGCGCTGGGTGGCTGGAAATAATTGCATCGTGGCGTGCCACACCTGCCGTTTCGCTGCGAGCATAAAAAACACCAGGAACGGGATAAACGTCGCCGCCAGCAGGAACGAATAAAGCGTGCTCAGCCGGGAGAGGATCGCGTTGCGCAGCGCATGGGGCTCCTGCACCTCCACGGTTCGCGTGCCGGCGCCCGCCGCTTCGTTTTCGTTTCCCGTTTCGATTTCGGAAACGCGCGCCTCGAAGAGCGCCATTTTCTTTTGCACCACATCCGCGGCGGCGCGCAACGGCTTGCGGTAGTTCGGCCAGTCCGCGCCGAACTGGTCCACCCGCTCGATCAACGACCACGCCAAAAACACCACCAGCGCGATCGTCACCAGCACCACGATAAGCGACCCAAGCGCGCGCGGGATGCGGAGATTCTCCATCCAGTTCACCACTGGATCGAGAAAATACGTCAGCAGCACGGCCACCAGCAGCGTCACCAGCACCGACGACGCAAAATAGCAGAAAGCGATCACAATTCCGGCGGCAATGATCTTGCCGCTCGCCGAACTCGATGTGGTGACGACCTTCGTTTCTTCTAGGGGCATTCCCGGTACGATAGCACACCCTTCGCCAAACCTCGCACGGAGTGTGCCCATAAGAATAGGAGCGAGCGCCCCGATTCCAAACTAGCGCCGTAGGCGCGGCAAAAGTTAGCCCAGCGCGTAAGCGCTGGGAAAGCTAGGCAAGAAAATCCGGAGCGCCGTAGGCGCGACACCCAACGGACAACGTTGAGCTGACTACAGCTTGACAGAATATATAAGAACTTATATAAGTGTATTGTGACGAGCCGGGGCTCCAAGACGCGAATTAAGTGGGAGGGAGACACCCAAAGGACGATTCGGAGCTGGCCAAAGGGGGCCAAGGAAAACCTGGGGAACGACCTATCGCGGCTAGAGAGACGCGAGAACCCCTTGGACAGTAAGCCTATGGGCAAATCACTGCCGGGTGTCACTCAACTCCGCGATGAGGACGACGGCGTTTGCTTTCGCGTTCTGTACACGCTTGATGCTGGCTGGATTTACGTGCTCGACTGCTTCACGAAGAAGACGAACAAGACCTCGAAACACGACATCAAACTCGCAAAGAAACGGCTCTCAGACATCAAGGCGAGGAAAGACGCACCGTATATCGAAAACGAGCACGAGGAGGAGCATGAAGATGAGTAGAGCAAAGCAAGTGTTCAAGGAACTGGGATTCTCAGACGAAGAGTCGGGAGCGCTGGCAATGAAATCCGACCTTCACGCAAAGATTCTCCGCAGCGCAAAGGGATATTCACAGGCTCAACTTCAAAAACTCTTCAACGAAACCCAGCCGAGAATTAGTGATCTATTGAGAGGTAAACTTTCGAAATTCAGTCTGGAGACGCTGATTAGATACGCTGAGGCTTTGAACATGCGACCAGAGATCAGAACCCACTCGCCGAACAGGGTTGTCGCAACCGTAAGGGCTTAGACAAATGGCGCCCGGAAAGGAGACAAAGCTCTTCGATCCTCGGGACGCCCCCGCAGGCAGCGGCACGGAAGTGCTCGATGCGACCGTGGTCCGCCGTGACGATCGCTGGTGGATGTATCTTGCCGGCCAGCCAGGCGGATACGGCGCCACGCAACTCTTCAGCGCTTCACTCGATCCCGGCGCACCCCTCTCCGCTCTGGGCTGGAAACTCACTCGCGACGAAGCTGGCAAATTGGCGCCGCTCGCCAGCCAGAACCTCAGCCGTCCGTGGGAGGGTAACGGCGGTCGGCACTGCCCCTCGTACGTGAAAGGATGGGACCCGCACAAGCGTGAATGGGTGGAGCGCATCTATTACGCGGGAGCCCCGGAAAACTTGTGGGGACCCTACACGATTGGCTTCGTGGAATGGAACGGGAAGGCCTGGATCGATCAACCCACACCTGCGTTTGCCCCGAATGAAAAGTGGGAACACGGAAGCGTCTACGAACCGAACCTCATCTATCACGGCGGCAAATGGAAGATGTGGTATGTGGCGGGCTCGAACCATGAAAATTACCTCGTGCACGGCTACGCTGAGAGCGACGATGGAATCACCGGATGGAGCGGGCACACGATCTTCGCGCCCTCCGAGATGAAGATGTTCGATTTCTGCGTCCGCGAACGAGCCGGTTCCCTCGACGCGATCTTCGCGCGCGTCTGGGTCGGAGAGGGCGCCGCGCCACCCGAGACGGGACTGTGGTGGTGCCGCGCGGATACGCCATCGGGAAATTTTTCTGACTGGAGCCGCCCGGTCCAGATCATGACCGCGGAAGATCGCGGATGGCACAGCGGTCCCTGGAAACCCTCGCTCCAGTTCGACGAGAAGAATCCGAGCCGCGCATTCGTCTTCTTCGACGGATCTTACCGAACCAGCGACCCGGGCCCATTCCCCTTCGCCTTCACCCTAGGCTGCCTCGAACTTGATCTGCCGATAACACCGGCGAAACCCCAAACCCCAACGAACGCCTGATTCCACAAATTCCCGACCGACACAAGTTTAAACGTAGCGCCGCCCTCGTCCTGAGCGAAGTCGAAGGGCGGTCTTTAGCGCGGCAGCCTTAGCTCAGAATGAATCGCAGCACTCGCTGCGTCCGGGTTCCTTCCAATTCTGCTGCCAGCTCCCGCGGAATTCTCGGAAGCAATTTCAAGAAGGTTTTGCTGACGCCGCTGAAGAATCCGGCCTTTTCGTCGATTTGTGTCGCATGAATGTCAAAATCTTGGGGCTTGCAGATTGAACAGAAAGGGAAATCCACAACATAGCGTTTGCCGAAGATCAAGTAGGGAATGTCGTAGAAAAGCGGCACATACCAGGCAGGATAACGATATGGTTCGTATTCAGCCCGGTGAACGCTGCCACGCCCAGGAGTGCCACACACGATGCAAACGTCGGGAAGCGAGGCCTCACGAAGCATGACCAAATCTCCGGACAGGCCAAGATAAGCGCCTTCAACAGCTCCCACTCGCGGTTTGAAAGTCACCTCTCTCAAGAAGGCGCTCCATCGAAAAGACGGCAGGACGCAGACTTATAGCACAGGTCTTGTTTTGAATTTGTGCTTGGTTCCATGAGTTACAGAACTACTACCGTATCTTTGTTACTACCCATCGGACGAATTCCATGCTGCCATGGCCCGTTTTTATGAGCTGCAAAATTGACACGTCGCCGGTACTTGCAGGCGCCAATACAAGGAGCCGAAGCAGGGGGCCACAATCGAATCTATGGAATTTAAAAGGAGAAATTCTAATAACCGAAACGCGATTAGAAATCGCCATAACCTTATGAAAACACTCAGTCGGAGGTCAGTCTAATCGGCAAAAAGTAGGGGGGTATTTTTGTGCCGATCCCGGATCTCAGGGTTTCTACTTGGAAACCCTGCGTTCAACGACGCCGATCGGCATCCCGAGCGAGCAGCGCGAGCCGAGGGGCAAGTGCGATTAGAAAAACCGGCACCACTACAAAAAAACTGGAGATGGATTCGCGGAGCGCGACCTCGGCTCCCTTGCCGTGTCTCCATCGAACCTTCGCCGTTGCTGCGCCGTCGGGAATGTACATGAGAATGCTAGAATCGTGTGCCCTCCCAGATTTATACGGGAATCACGCAATGGCGAAACAACTTTTCGGCACCGACGGCATTCGCGGTATCCCGGGCGAATATCCGCTCGATGATGCGACGCTGATCCGCGTGGGCCTGGCGCTGGGCGATTTCCTTCGCACTGGCGGCGCCCGCGCGCGCGTCTTGATCGGGCGCGACACACGTGAATCGGGGCCGCACATCGCGGAGCGAATCGCGCGCGGACTCGAGACCGCCGGCGCGGCCCCTGTTTCCGCCGGAGTCCTCACGACTCCCGGAGTGGCGTGGCTGGTTCATCGGGAGGGATTCGCGGCCGGCGTGGTCATCTCCGCTTCGCACAATCCGTATCACGACAACGGCGTGAAGCTGATTTCGTCGTCCGGGATGAAATTTCCGGATTCGGTGGAAGCGGGCCTGGAAAAATTCATTTTGTCGAGCGACGGCTCGACGCCCGTGGCCACGGCCATGCGGCTCGATGGCGACGAGAAACTGCACGAAGATTATCTGGACGGGCTTCGCCAGGAGGTTCTTCCCGGCGCCAAATTTGCAGGAATGAAAATCGTGCTCGACTGCGCGAACGGCGCGGCCGGCAAGCTTGCGCCGCAGCTGTTTCGGTCGCTCGGCGCCGACGTAGTGGCGATGAACGACGCGCCGGACGGACGAAACATCAACACCGGCGGCGGATCGCTGCATCCGGAAGCGATGCAGAAGCGCGTCGTCGAAGAGCGCGCGGCGCTGGGAGTGGCCTTCGACGGGGATGCGGATCGCGCGATCTTTTCCAGCGCGTCGGGAAGACTGATCGACGGGGACGGCGTGCTGCTCGTTGCCGGACGATATCTGAAATCGAAAGGCCTGCTCAAAGGCGACACGATCGTCGGAACGACGATGGCGAATCTGGGCCTGGAGCGCGCGCTCGAAAGAGATGGACTGAAGCTCGCGCGCACCGCCGTTGGCGACCGCTACGTGCTGGAAGAAATGCAGCGCATTGGGGCGAATCTGGGCGGCGAGCAGTCCGGCCACATTCTGTTTCTCGACGAAGCCACCACCGGAGATGGAATGCTGACGGCAGTGAAGATCGCGTCGATCGTTTCGACCGAAGGTGCGCTCGATTCGCTGGTGGCGGATTTGAAGACGTTTCCGCAGAAGATCGTCAACGTGCGGGTGAAATCGAAGCCCGCGCTCGAGTCGCTTCCCGAGGTTTCCCGGCTGCTGGCCGAGGCAGGCAAGGTTTTGGGCAATTCGGGACGCGTCGTGCTGCGCTATTCGGGGACCGAGCCTCTGGTGCGGGTGATGGTCGAGGCGGAGCGAGAAGAAGATGTGCGGCGCTGGACCGAGGCGCTGGCCGCCGCCGTCCGCTCCTCAATCGGCGCCTAACCGAGTGCCTGGCTGGCGGGCAATCTACCAAAGAACATAGATAATCCGGGGGAGATTTTAAGAAACTGGATTTTCATAGGTTCAGGTCAGGGGCAGAGTTCAGCATCTTGGAGCTAAATACCGTATATTCAACACGGTTGGCAATACCTAGATCCCAGGGCGGGGTGGCAATGCGCGTGCAATCTAGTTGGAACGGCTGTCTCTTATCCCGGGGTGGGCCGGTTTCGCCGCGCCGAGACCGGAATCTTGGGGGTAGAGCAAACAGGGGGCCCGACGGGGCCCCCTACTAATTTCCGGCCTACTTTTTACCTCTCTTTGGTCCCAATCGCTCACCGGTGCGAGTTTCAATCATAGAACCACGCGAGGGCTGCCTCGTTGTGCGCCCGGGCATCGCGTGTTGTAATAGCCACAGTTCTCGCGACCCCTCTCATGATGGACCCGATAGCACCACTGCTAATTGTGCTCATCGTTCTGGTGCTGATCGGCGTGCCGGTCATCGCAATCATCGCATTCGTGCGCACGCTGAGCGTGCAACGATCGGTGAACCAGATTCCGCAGCTAACCTCGCGCGTTTTCGATTTGGAGCAGCGCGTCAAATCCGTTGATCGAAAAGTGGGGGCGCTCGCGGTGAACGGCGCCGAAGACGTGCCTCCCAGTTCGCGCGTGGGTGCGCCGGTGTCAGCGACTCAGGTGCCACAAGCTGCCGCGAAGCTGCCGGAGCCAACTCTAGTGCAGTCAGTGCAACCGCCGGTGCCGGCGCCCAAGCCGCCCGAGGCGGAGACGCCTGCGGCGCAAGGCGTTCCGCCATCGCCGGGAGTTCCTGCCGCGGCGTCGCATGCGACGGTGACGCCACCGCGCAGCACTGCTGCGTTTCAGGCTCCGGGCTCGGGTTCAGCTGCTCCGCCGCGTCCGCCTGCGCCACCAGCACCACCGCATCACACTTCAACGCCGGCGCCCCCACCGCCGCCGCCGCGATCCAACGGCGCAACCGACGTCGAAAGCATGATCGCGGGACGCTGGTTCAACTACGTGGGAATCCTTGCGGTGGGCCTGGCAACCGCGCTTTTTCTGAAGTATGCGTTCGACAACAATTGGATCGGTCCCGGTGGCCGCGTGACGATTGGCTTGCTGGTGGGCGGCATGATGTACCCGCTCAGCCAGTGGGTGTTCAATCGCGGTTACCAGTATTACTCGGAGGGAATCGCCGGTCTTGGCGCGGGGATTCTGTATCTCTCAGTCTGGGCCGGGTGGCACTACTACCACATTTTTCCGCAGTCGCATGCGTTTCCCTTGATGATCGCGATTACCGCGGCAACGGCCGTGGTGGCCATCGGCCGCAATTCCGAGCGCATCGCGGTGCTGGCCCTCGCAGGCGGACTGCTGACGCCGTTGCTGGTGAGCACGGGAGAAAACGAAGAGGTGGCGCTGTTCAGTTACCTGATCGTGCTCGGCGGCGGAATGCTGGCCATCGCGTGGGCGCGGAAGTGGAGATGGATTGCGCCGCTGCAGTTTGCCGGGACGCTGCTCTATTTCTGGGGATGGTACGCGGAATTCTACGGGCGCTACGAGCTTGGCAATACGGTTTTGTTCGCCACCGTGTTCTTTGCGGTGTTTGCAGCGCTTCCGGCAGTGCGCAGCACCCGCGAAGGCGAGCTTTCGGGCGTCGACATCGCCATCGTGCTCACAAACGCATTTCAATACTTGATCGCGCTTCGGCTCATGCTTTGGCCCGAATACCGCTGGGGACTTACGCTGGCGGTGCTGGGGCTGGCCGCGGCACACCTGCTGGCGGAACGGGCTTTGCCTCGCAAATCCACGCCTGCAAATCAAACGGCACGGATGATCTATGCGGGGCTCGCGCTGACGTTCGCGACGCTGGCGATCCCGATTCGCCTCGATGGCAAGTGGATCACGATTGCCTTCGCAGTAGAGGGTGCGCTGCTGATCTGGAGCGGCTTGCGGATTCGATCGCTGGCTCTGCGCACGGCTGGTTTTGTGCTGTTCGCGATCGTCGGGGTCCGGCTGGCGATTCTGGTCTTTTCTGCTCCGAGACCGGACACGTTTTTGCTGAACGAACGCTTCCTGACTCTGGCGATTGGCGCGGCGGCCTGGCTGGCGGCGTTCTTGTTCGCAAAGCAATCGGATTGCGAACTCGGTGCGGGCGAAACGCAAACGTATTACTTCCTGGCCATCGCGGCGAACTTCTGTTTCCTGCTGGCACTTTCGATGGACGTGTGGGACCTGTTCGGGCGAGCGTCGGTGGGTATCGACCGCAGCCTGGCGCAAGAACTGGCTCTTTCGGTGCTGTGGATCGTCTACGCGTTCGTGATGCTGGTGGTGGGAATGTTGCGAAAAGAGGCTGTGGTGCGGTGGCAGGGACTCGGGTTGCTGTTGGTGGCGATTGTGAAGTTGTTCTTCTTCGACCTCTGGTTCCTTACGCGCTTTTACCGGATCATTTCGTTCTTCGTGCTCGGACTTGTGCTGCTCGCCGTGTCATTTTTCTACCAGAAGCGCGCGAAAGCACTCAAGGGATCGTGACCGGCAAACTCCAATTGGTCGCCCCGATGAAAATCCGCCGACCGGGCAGAATGATCGCGATTGCGTTTTGCGCGCTAGCGATGCTGGCAGCAGTGCCCCTACCGCTTGCCTGGCAGCACTGGCGCTATTCCCGCGAAATAGAGTTACCCGCCACAGACGAAACGCGCCTTGTGAATCTCGCATTGCCCGAGGACGTCTATTTGCATGCGCAGACTCTTCTCGCGGATGTTCGAGTGATCGACGATGGCGGGGCAGAGGCGCCGTACACGCAGCGCACTCGCGAAGGCTTCGTGCGGTTCGTTCCCTACCCCACGCGAATCGTCGAGAAGAGTTTTTCGCCCGGGAACTTCACGCAGGTCCTGCTGGACTTGGGCGGGGCGCCCGGATTCCACGACTCCGTCGAGATTGGCGTGGGCGAAGATGAATTCATGGAATGGGTGGAGGTGGATGCGAGCGACGACGCGCAACTGTGGCGCATCGTGCAGGAACGCGCGCCAATCTTCCGCTTCCGCAGAGAGGGCCGCGAGGGACTGCAACGCGTGCAGTTTTCGGAAAACAACGCCCGTTACCTGCGCGTGCGAATCCTCGACGGAGACAAGCCGTTCCCCATCCGGTCCGCGACGGTTGCGCTGAAGTCCGGCACACCGCCGGAACGAGTGGCGCTTGGCATCAAGCTCACTCCCACGAAGCCTGAGCAGCCGCACGGCACCGCCTGGTCAGCGGATCTCGGCTCGACCGGCGTGCCGATTCGCGAAGTTCGTTTCGACGTCGGCCCGGGTGAGTTTGTTCGCGAAGTGACAATCCAAACGAGCCGCGACAATTCTGTGTGGTCTCCCATTGCGCGAGGCGAGATTTTCAGATTCACGCAAAACGGCCATGAGTGCGAACAGCTTTCAGTGCCCACCGAACAACCGTTTCGATATTTGCTCGTCGAGGTGGCGAATGGCAATGACGCGCCGCTGAAAGACGCAACGGCGAAGCTGTACGTCTCACCGCAGCGAATTATCTTCGAGCAGAAGCCCGGGAGAAGCTACCGGCTGATTTATGGCGAGAGTGAAGCCAAGCCCCCGAGATACGATCTTGTGCGCCGCGTGGGCGACCGCCAGATGGACGACGCAGTCGCGGCGCAGGCCGGACCCGAGGAAATCAATTCAAACTGGTCCGATCCGCGGCCGTGGACGGAAAGCCACGAATACGTCGTCTGGTTCGGGGTCGCGGTTGCTATCCTGCTGCTCGCTTACACAGCAATCCACGCACTTCGCAGTACGCAGGTGCCACGGGCTTAGTTTTTGGAGCTTTTGGAGGAGACGGCAGACAGCCCTCGGCCACTAATTGACGAAGGCTATGAGTCCGAGGACACGGCCTCTGTTGCCGAGGCGGAGGAGATTGAGCCACACGGGTTCGGCTTGGGGGCCGCGTTGCCAGAATTCCTTGGATTGCACAGAGGTTTCGGAAGCGAGCGCCAGGTCAAGTGAGTGCTCGTCCGGCTCGACTCTGTCCCAGCGGCGCCGATAGCCCACAAACCATTCGGTCGTGGTTTTCGGGTGCCGCTGCCAACAAGCGACGAAACACTTCCAGAGGGCGAGGTCGCGGTGAACCCGAAAAGCAGCTGCCTGCAGCGAAACGTCGAAACGGGACGCAATAGCTCTCAGCTTCTCGGGCGAGGGCTTGCCCAGGCTCCTAATAAACGGGACGGTTTGGTCGGTTGGCATGAGCAGCTCGGACGCGATCGCGTCGCACTTCCTCTCGAGGGCCGGATCACGGCCGCATGAACTGCGAAGTCCTGGTTTTCCGAGCAGGAGATGGCCGATTTCGTGGGCGAGCGTGAAGCGTTTGCGAACAGGTGGACTGTCCGCGTTCAGCTTGATGACTAGATTTCCGCCCGGGAGCCGGAAGATGCCCCCTTCGAAGGACAAGGTCTCATGGATGATGCTACTGACGCCGAGCCTCAGGGCCATCGCCTCTAGCGATTCACCCGGGCGGCGGTGAGGGTCAGCTGCAACCGGAGGTGCTGCCGCAGTTCGAGCACTTGTAGCAGCTTCCGTTCGGAGTCATCAACATGCCGCACTCGGAGCAGGAGGGCGCGTCGTCGATCGCGGCGCGGGCACGCGAATCCGTATCCGAATCGGATGGACTCTTCATAACGGTGACGGGAGCCGGAGTTTTCGCGCTCGCAACCGGAGTTTCGGGAACGTCCACTTCTTCCGTCGTCGCGTCGTGATCGAAATAGTCCAGCGATATGAATTTTCCGCCGAGCCAACGCCCGATGTAATCGACGATGGATTTTGCGTAACGAATTTGGGGATTCGGCGTGTAACCCGAGGGCTCGAACCGCGAATTCACGAATTTATCCACGAGCGCGCGGAGTGGAACGCCATACTGCAGCGAGATAGAGACGGAGAGAGCGAAGGCGTCCATGATGCCTGACAGCGTGGAGCCTTCCTTCGCCATCTTGATAAAGATTTCACCTGGGAGGGTGTCCTTGTACATACCCACGGTGATGTACCCTTCGTGGCCGCCGACTGAAAACTTATGTGTAATGGAGTTGCGCTCCGCGGGAAGCTTGCGGCGTTTCGCGCCCGCAAAAAGTTCCTGCTGAGCGGGAGCCGGGACATCGGCAGCAGTCTTAACCGGAGTGGGGTCGGACACGGCGGCTTTCTCCTCTTCTTTCTTGCCTGCGGCGGAAAGGGGTTGTGAACGCTTGGAGTTGTCGCGGTAGATCGCCACAGCCTTGATCCCCAATTTCCAGGACTCCGTATAAGCTTCGATGATGTCTTCGACCGTCGATTCCTCGGGCATGTTGATCGTCTTGCTGATGGCGCCGGAGAGGAAGGGCTGCGCCGCAGCCATCATGCGCAGATGACCCCGCCAGGCAATGGACCGGCCTCCGCCCATCGGCGAGAGCGAGCAATCGAAAACAGGCAGGTGCTCCGGCTTGAGTCCCGGCGCGCCCTCGATCTTCGCGTTTGCGTCGATGTAGTCGACAATTTTCGCAACGTCTTCGGGCGCGTAACCGAGACGCATCAGCGCCTGCGGCACGGTGTTGTTCACGATCTTGATGACGCCGCCGCCCACCAGCCGCTTCTGCTTCACGAGCGCGAGGTCGGGCTCGATGCCGGTGGTGTCGCAATCCATCATGAATCCGATTGTGCCGGTGGGCGCGAGTACGGAAACTTGAGAGTTCTTGTAGCCGAATTTCTCGCCGAGCGCGAGTGCGTCATCCCAGGACTGCTGAGCCGCGCGAAGCACCGCGGGCTGCACATTTTCTTCCTTGATGGGCCGGAGCGAGTCGCGATGCATGCGAATCACATCGAGCATCGCATCGCGATTGCGGAGATAGCCGCCGAACGGGCCCATACGCTCCGCGATGCGGGCGGACTGGGCATAGGATTCCCCGGTCATGAGAGCGGTAATCGCGCCGCAGAAATCGCGGCCGCCGTCGGAATCGTAAGGCAGCGCCACAGACATCAGGAGCGCGCCTAGATTCGCGTAGCCAATGCCGAGCGGACGGTAGTCGTGCGAATTGCGCGCAATCCTTTCGGTGGGATAGCTCGCGTTGTCGACCAGGATCTCTTGAGCCGTGATCGTGACATCCACGGCGTGACGGAATCCTTCGGAATCGAACTGGCCATTCGAGCCGAGGAACTTCAGAAGATTTAGCGATGCGAGGTTGCATGCCGTGTCATCCAGGAACATGTATTCCGAGCACGGATTCGAGGCGTAGATTTTATCGGTGGACTTGCAAGTGTGCCAGCGATTGATCGTCGTATCGTACTGCATGCCGGGGTCGCCGCATTGCCAGGCAGACTTCGCCATCTCGCGCATCAGGTCGCGGGCCCGGAACTTGTCCACGGCCTTGCCGTCGTTGACGTTGCGAGTCCACCAGTCGCGGTCCTCTTCCACCGCGCGCATGAAATCGTCCGTAACGCGGACGGAATGATTGGCGTTCTGGAAGAAGACCGAGGAATAGGCTTCGCCGTCGATGGCAGGATCGTAGCCTTGTTCGATCAGGACGTGCGCCTTGCGCTCCTCTTTCATCTTGCTTTCGATGAACTCCATGATGTCGGGGTGATCCACGTTGAGGATCACCATCTTCGCGGCACGGCGCGTTTTGCCGCCGCTCTTGATCACGCCGGCGAACGCGTCGAAACCTTTCATGAAGCTCACCGGCCCGGATGCAATGCCTCCACCCGACAAAGATTCACGGCTGCCGCGCAGAGAGGAGAAATTGGTTCCCGTGCCGGAGCCCCACTTGAAGAGCATGCCTTCGGTCTTGGCCAGGTTCATGATCGAATCCATGTTGTCCTGGACGGAATTGATGAAGCACGCGGAGCACTGCGGCTTGGCCTGAACGCCCACGTTGAACCATACCGGCGAATTGAAGGCCATCTTCTGCTCGACGAGCAGGTGGGCGAGTTCGTCGTGAAACGCGTTTCGCGCTTCGCCCGTGGCGAAATAGCCGCCTTCTTCGCCCCAGCGGACGATCGTCTCCACGACACGGCTAATCAGCTGGCGGACCGACGTCTCCCGCTCGGGTGTGTTCGGCTTGCCGTGAAAATACTTCGAAACCACGATGTTCGTGGCCGTCTGCGACCACGACTTGGGTACTTCCACGTTCTCCTGGCGGAAGATAACCTGACCCTTATCATTGCCTATGAGTGCGGTGCGGCGTTCCCATTCGACGTTGTCGAAAGGAGACACCCTTCCATCCGTGAACCGGCGGTGAAATTCCAAGCCGGTGGTCCGCCGAGTTATCTGTTCGGTTTGCATACTTCCATTCAAGGCTATCCTAGCTTCCGCCATCATCTGCCTCCGCGCCGGCAGTCGAGCCGTCGAATGTTATGCCGGAACACCGGGTAGGGAGGCTTCTTTCCATTCTACTCCCAATATCGGGGTTCCGGGCGTTACCTTGTGTATCGAGAAGAAACAGAACTGCCCCGGAAAGCAACGGGACAATGAGCGTGAAGAGTGGCTTTTTCAGCCCACCGGAGCTGAAAAAAGGGAAAAGCCCAGCTAAGCCGCGCCAATTTTATGGTGGCGCGGTGCGAAGTGGGGTCGTCCCCTCTGAGTATTCGATTGAACCCGGTGCGTTCTGTCCCTTGGCTCGACGATACGCTGCGAAATAACCGTCGAACTTTTCCCCCGAGTCTGGGTGCGAAGTATCGGGGGTTGTGGAAAACTTGTCAAGAAAATTTCGCGTCCCGACCACAAAATATTCGGGGGTGCGTGCCCAAAGCGTCTATTGGTAGTGGTACGTGCGCCGCGGGGCGCAAGCCTACTATTCGCATCGCAGAGGCATCAAAGTTTGTAGAATTCACGCGCATGAACCAATGGGCTAAAAAGGTGTGCGGTTTTGCAATCGCGGCGGCGTTTGCCGCCACGTTGTTCGGGCTCGCGCTCGCGAAGCGAACCAGCGTTCCCTCGCAAGCTTCCGCAACTCACCCTATCGCGCGCAAACTCAGCGTCTCGGGACTGCCCAATCTCGGCGAAGTGACGCCGACGCTGTATCGGGGCGCGCAGCCGACGGGAAAAGGGTTTGAGAATCTGGCGAAAATGGGCATAGGCATCGTTGTCGACCTGCGCGACGGGAATGAAGGCAAGTTCGAAGAAAAGGAAGTGACGCAATCAGGCATGAAGTTTGTGGCTATTCCGTGGCGGTGCGGTAGCCCCAAGGATGATGATTTCGCAAAATTCCTTACGGTGGTGCGCGACAACTCGGACAAGAAGGTTTTCGTGCATTGTCGCCTGGGTGTGGATCGAACCGGGATGATGGTTGCGGCTTATCGTATGAATGAGCAAGGCTGGACGGCTGCGGAAGCACTACAAGAGATGAAGGCTTTCGGGTTTTCGACATACCACGAACTCGTCCTCTGCAACGGGCTTTCCTCGTACGAACAGCGATTCCCTACCATTGTGACGTCCAGTCCCGCGTTCCAAAACCTGCGCGCCGATGGGCAGAAGCCGACGCCCCCTCTGGGACCCCAGCCCTGACGCCTTGCACATCCGGGACGCATCTATCCGTATGGGGCCCTATAGGGCCCTGGTGGATTCTTTCTGATGCGGCGAATTATGAAAAATGTCCGCTCTCTGGCAATCGCGGCGGCGTCATGTGCGGCGCTCTGTAGCCTCGCATTTTCTCAACAAACGGCTCCGCCTTCGCAACATTCCGTCGATCACCTAACCGCGGAAAAGCTCGATGTCCGGGGAATACCGAAACTCGGCGAAGTTACTCCGATGCTCTATCGTGGCGGACAGCCGACGAAAGGCGGTTTTGCGGAACTCGCGAAGATGGACGTGAAAATTGTCGTAGACCTTCGCGGAGATCGTAAGAAAGAGCGCGACATCGTAAACAAACTCGGCATGCAGTACGTAGCGCTTCACTGGTTCTGCCCGCGTCCAAAGGATCGGGACTTCGCTCTATTCCTCGAGCTCCTCCGCAAGAACCCAGATGAGAAGGTGTTCGTTCACTGCAGAACCGGAATCGACCGGACCGGCGTGATGGTGGCATCGTATCGAATCGTCGAGCAAGGGTGGACTGCGGAAGAGGCCATGAAGGAAATGAAGGCTTTTGGATTCAATCGGTTCCACGAGACGATCTGCATGGGCCTGGCTTCCTACGAAAAGAGTTTCCCGCAAAGGTATGACTCGGATCCTGTCTTCGCGAGCTTGCGGGAACTCGAGCAGCAGACCCCCCACCCGCCGCAGCCCGAGCCGTAACCGCACTCGTCAGGCGGCGTCAAGTCGTGCCGTGCTGTCTGCGAAGCAACATCGTGACGATTGACATGGGCTTTTTCGTGGGAAAAAATAAATAATAGAGCTATGGCGGCCCTCGCAATCGAAATTGACGGACTGACGAAGGATTATCCCGTCGGCTTCTGGCGCAAGCGGATGCGCCGGTCTCTCGACAATCTCACCCTTCAGGTAGAAGAGGGAGAAGTCTTCGGGTTCCTGGGACCGAACGGAGCGGGCAAGACCACCACCCTAAAGCTCTTGATGAGCCTGATCTTCCCGACCGCGGGCACGGCGCGTATTCGAGGAAGGTCCATCGGCGATGTCGAAATGCACCGGGAAATCGGTTACCTGCCCGAACAGCCCTATTTCTACGACTATCTGACCGCGCGAGAGCTGCTCGACTATTACGCCCGGTTCTTTGGCTACGATCGCGCGGAGAGAAACGAGCGGGTTTCGAGGTTCCTTGAGCTTGTCGGCCTGACGGCGGCTGCCAACCTGCAACTCCGGAAATTCTCAAAGGGAATGCTCCAGCGAGCCGGAATCGCGCAGGCCATTCTCCACGATCCGAAAGTGATCTTCCTGGATGAGCCGATGTCGGGTCTCGATCCCGTCGGCCGGCGCGAAGTGCGCGACATTATCCTGGATCTGAGAAGGCAGGGCCGCACGGTTTTCTTTTCGACGCACATCCTGTCTGACGCGGAAATGCTGTGCGACCGTGTGGCGGTGCTGGTTGACGGCAAACTGCAAGGCATTGGCGCGCCGGGAGAAATCGTCTCGATCGAAGTGCAGGGCATGGAGATCCTGTTTGAAATGCCGGAAGAGCGCGCCGTGCCATCTACCCTGCGGGAGCGAGCGACGAAGACGGGCGCCCGCTACCAAGTGGAAGTGCCGGAAGCGGAACTTTTTCAGGCACTCGATCAGTTGCGGGATTGCAGCGCGAGACTCCTGTCCGTAACGCCCGTTCGCCCGACCCTGGAGGATTACTTCTTCCACCTGGTGGGCCGCGAGAAAGCCGCTTCACACGCGGTGGAGGTGGTGACGCGATGAGCGCGATGCCGGGTGTGGTGGCAATCAACACGTTCCGCGAAGCGGTGCGGGATCGCGTTCTCTACAACCTGATTTTCTTCACGTTGATGATGATGGGCGCCGCGATTTTTGTCGGCCAGATTTCGATCGGCATCGACCGCCTGGTGATCGTGAACCTCGGGTTGTCGGCAATCTCACTCTTCGGCCTGGTGATGGCTGTGTTTGTGGGCGTGGGGCTGGTGTACAAGGAAATTGAGAAGCGGACGCTCTACAGCCTGCTGGCAAAGCCGATCCGGCGCTGGGAATTCCTGGCGGGAAAATACGCCGGGCTGGTGCTGACGCTTCTGGTGAACACTTCGCTGATGACGCTGGGGCTTGCCGGCGCGCTGTATTACGTGGGACGGCCGTTCGTGCGCTCCGACGTGTCGATTCTGATCGCCATTTATTTCATTCTGCTTGAGCTGGCGCTGGTGACAGCGCTGGCGCTGTTTTTCTCCTGCTTCTCCAGCCCGATGCTTTCGACGCTGTTCACGCTGGGAATTTACGTGACGGGAACTTTCGCCAACGATATTCGCAGTTTCGGAGACTTCACCAAGAATCATGTGATTCAGGTGGGCACGCGCGTCGTCTACTACATTCTTCCGAATTTCCACAACTTCAACGCGATTGCGACGGCCGGGCACGGAGGCTCTGTGCCGTTCGCGCTGGTATGGCAGAACACCTTGTACGCCGCGTTGTATGTAACTCTGCTGCTTGTTGCTGCGTCCGCGATATTTTCGCGCCGAAATCTGAAATGACCGCACAGAGCCAAACCCGCGTGCCTCGCCGATCTCGCATGTCGTGGGCTCCCTTTGCGGCCATTCCTTTGCTGCTGGTGGCAACTGCGGCGTTGCAGGCGCGGATTGACGTCAGAACCCGCTCGGAAGTGGCGCAAAAGGAGGACCTGCTTCTCCGCTCCGGCCCGCTCGCAAGAAAATTGAGCCTTGGATATGACGCGTTGCTTGCGGACATCTACTGGACTCGCGCGGTGCAGTATTACGGATCGAGAATCGGAACCCCTCACGAGAACTTTGAGCTTCTGGGGCCGCTGCTCGACATCAGCACGACGCTGGATCCCAAACTCATCGTCGCATACCGTTTCGGGGCGATTTTCCTGTCGGAACCCAAACCGATAGGCGCGGGACGAACCGACCTCGCGGTGAACCTGGTCCAGCGCGGAATCGATGCAAATCCAGACCAATGGCTGCTCAACTACGACCTCGGATTTCTCTACTATTGGCGCCTGAAGGACTACCCGAAGGCCGCTGAGGTGTATGCCGCAGGAGGCAGGAAACCCCACGCGCCTCTGATCATGACGCGGATGGCCGCTCGAGTGGCGGAAAAGGGCGGTTCGATCGAAACTTCGCGAATGATTTTCCTGGAGCTGTACGAGTCTTCAAAGGACAGGAATGTTCGAAAAGCGGCGATGAAGGAACTGCGCGCCCTGAAAGCGCAGGAAGATGAAGAGCACCTCGACGAGCTCATCCAGCAATACCGCAAGCGCTTCGGCCACTATCCGGCGTCCACGAAGGAAATGGTCGCAGCCGGACTGCTCCCAGGCGTTCCCGTTGATACGGTTGGCTTCCCCTACATTATCGGGCCGGACGGAAAGTCCCACCTTAACCCGGATAGTCCGGTGGAACCCGAGCCGGAACCATAGTTCGTTCAGCCTTCTTAACCCACTTCAGTGCTGATTTCTCTGGGGACAAACCGGCTATTCATAGCGAAGGGCTTCGACGGGGTTGAGCTTTGCGGCTTTCGTTGCCGGCCACACACCGAATATCAGGCCAATACTGACGGACACCGTGAAACCGACGATCACGGCCCATGCCGGCACAATCGCCTTCATCGACGTGACCAGCGGGATTAGAAACACAATCGAGCTGCCGAAGAGGATTCCTATGATCCCGCCGCTGCCAGTAAGCGTCATCGCCTCGAATAAGAATTGCCACGTGATGTCTCGACTGCGGGCGCCGATGGCCTTGCGCACGCCAATCTCGCGCGTGCGCTCCGTAACCGAGACGAGCATGATGTTCATCACGCCCACGCCGCCGATCAGGAGACCAATCGAACTAAGCACAATCACGACGGCCACCACGCCAAAAATGATGTCGTTGAACTGCTGCGCCGCTTCGAGCTGGGTTTGAATCGCGAAATCGTCCGGCTTATCGTAGGGGACGTTTCGGCGACGCCGCAGCACCTCTCGCGCCTCATCTACCGCCTGATCGAGATGGCCGGGGTAGGCCAGGATGCGAATCCCGATTTCGTAGCCGGTCGAATACAGCTTCATAAACGTGTAGAAGGGAATCACGACGCGGCGGTCGTCGTTGTTCGTCTCAAAACCCTCGACAGGTCTTTCGAACACCCCGATGACGAGGTATGTGGAGCCATCGACGAGGATCTCCTTCCCCAGCGCGTCCTCGACAGTGGGGAAAAGCGCAGTCGCCACGTCCTGGCCGATCGCGACTACATTCTCTCGGTGCTCATTCTCCGCGTCCGTGAAGAAACGTCCCGCTTTCAGGGTGGCATTCGAATACACCTGAAGGTAGGTAGGGAAAGTTCCGCGAAACTCGCCTCCCTGCACCACGTTTCTTTGGTAACGCACGTCGTGCTGCTGGGTCCATTGAAAGGCCGAGATGGCTGTCTGCCTTATGGCGGGACAAAGTTGCTGGATCGCGAGGCCGTCTTCCAGCGTGAGCGCCTTACGCAGACGCTCCTCTTTCGGACGTCGGCCGATGTGTGGGCCCTGACTGAAACGGTCTATCCACGCGGTATCAATCCCTTCCTGGGTAATCATGTCCTGTACGGTTCCGCGAAAACCCTGAATAAGCCCGACGACCAGGATGATCAACGCAACTCCGATCATCACTCCGAGGATTGCCAGAAAGCTGCGCAGCTTGTGCTCGCGAATGGTGTCGAGGGCCAGGTTGAGATTTTCGCGATAGTCCTGCCGCATCTTCATGGACTAGTTCTCCACTCGCAGCGCGTCGATCGGGTCGAGTCTTGAGGCGCGCATTGCCGGGTAGATTCCGAAAAAGAGGCCAACAGCCGTGGAGAGAGTCAGCGCCACCAAGACTGCGAAGACCGGAGTGGAAATCGGAATGGGGGTGGTGGCACGAACAAGAAAGGCAATTCCCAGAGCCGCGGCAACTCCCAACGCCCCGCCCAATGCGGAGAGCAGCGAAGATTCCACGAGAAACTGCATCAAGATGTGGCGGCGACGCGCTCCCAGCGATTTCCGCAGGCCGATTTCCCGAGTCCGTTCCGTGACGCTGGCCAGCATGATGTTCATGATCACGATCCCGCCGACGACCAAGAACACGGACGTCACCCAGACTGCGATCGCGAAAATGTTGCCCGTAAGATCTTGCCAGAGGTTCATCAGCGAACTGGGCTCGATAATCCCGAAATTGTCGTCGTCCTTATAGGGCACGTGGTGCCGCGACCTGAGTATCACGCGAGCTTCATCTTCCGCGGCGGGCATCCACTCCTGGCTCCGCGCCTGGACGAAAATCGTGATGGAGTCGTCCGGCGTCAGCAATTCCTTGCGGTAAGTCGCCAAAGGAATCATGACGAAATTGTCTCGCGACTGCCCTAGGACCGTTCCGAGCTCTTTGGCCACGCCCACAATTTCATACTGCCCCTGACCCGGCCGAATGGACTTGCCGATGGGATCCACTCCGCCGAAGAATTTCTTGGCGATATCCGCGCCAATGACGCAGACGTTTGAACGGTGGATTTCGTCCGATTCCGTCAGTAGGCGCCCGTTGGAGACGTCAATCGCTTCGAGGGGAGCGAAGAAAGGCGTCGCCCCGATGATGTTGACGTCTTCCATGAGGTCATTGCCGTAGCGCACGTCGGCGGAAGTCTGTTGCTCCCCAACCACTGCGGACGCCAACTTCATGTCGCTGCTCAGCGCCTCGAGGTCGTCCGGCCTCAGGGGCGGCCGTTTTCGCGCTTTGTACCACTGCGCTTCGTTCGTGATGATGCCGAAACGGTCGATGATGAACGCGTTCGCGCCAAGGTTTGCAATTTTGTTGGCAACGTACAGGTTCAGGCCGTTCAGGACGGACATGACCGACACCAGCGTTGTCACCGCCAGAATCACGCCGAGCAGGGTCAGAAAAGTGCGCAGCTTGTGGGCGCGCAGCGTATCCATCGCCAGCCACAGAGTTTCCCGCAGGGCGACACTCGTCTGGCGAGCTTCTTTGAGGAACTGGGCTTTTTCCACGCTATATAATAGACGGATAAGGACCCCAAAAAGTTCACAACTTTAGGCAAAAACAAGGATTAGCCGTTGCGAAACCGTTCTGTGTCATGCGAATGCCAAATTCGGCACATTCCCGGATAAAATGGGCACTGCAACCGAGCCCCATCCCGAGGAATCACATCTCGCAGAGGTTTACGATGCTCCGCCGGCCCCAAGCGTCGGTTTTCGCCGTCTCCGTAGGTGTTTGTGCCATCGCAGCGGGGCTTGCTGTGTTACCGGCTGTTTCGGGCCAGGTGTTAGGTTCCGAAAGGCAACCGGGGCCTCCCAGCCAGGCCCCGTCCGAAGCTGAAATGAAGGCGCGAACGGACGAATTAATCGCGAATCAGCACACGGACGATAAAGCCATCGAAGAGTACGAACACATTGAACGGGAAATCGACCGCTCGGGAGGCCCCGATCCTCGGACTGTCCAGGACCGGACGTTCCGCGTCGTCCCGACCGGGACGGGAACGTTTCGGATACTTCTGAAGGACAACGGAAAAGCCACGGATCCCGCCGATTACGGGCGGCAATTACAAGCCTGGAAAGACGTTTTGCAGTTGGCTCTGCGCCCCGACGACCCGAGGTCGAAAACTGCTTATACGAAGTTTGAAAAGAAGAACCACGACCGCGCGGAGACGGTAGACTCGACGCGCGAGGCCTTCTTGCAGAAATGGGTCGGACGCGAAATGAGGAATGGCCACGACTGCGACGTGGTTCAACTCGATCCGAATCCGAGTTTCCATCCCCGGTCCATGCTGCAAGAAGCAGTGACGCACTTCACCGCCAAAGTCTGGGTCGACCACGATTCCGATCAGTTAGTTCACGGCGAGGCCCACGTCATGCGCGACATCTCGGTGGGCGGCGGAATTCTGGGCAAACTCTACCGCGGTGGCGTATTTTCCTTCGATCAGGTTCCGGTCGCCCACGGAGTTTGGCTGCCGGCGCGGTATCAATACGATTTCACGGGCCGCAAGTTCCTGTTTACGTTCGAAGTGCATCAGGTAGTGGAATCGAGCCAGTACCGCCGCGTGGGTCCTCCTAAAGAGGCTCTTATCATCGTCCAAAATGAGATTGCCGCCGGGAAGATCGTAACCGCAGACCCCTAGTCTTCGGGCCAGTATCTGTCAGAGGGAGTACTTTTTCGATTTTCCCTGCTCCAGGGAATGCCGGTGCTAGTGTTTCTGTGAGGGAGACACTATGAACGGAAAAATCCTCACTCTCCTTGCAGCGTCTTGCGTGGCCGCTGGTGTCACATCAGCCGGTGGGAACCAGGCGCCTCAATCATCGCAGCAGGCGACTTCGCCCCAGAGCACCGGGCAACCGGCTGCGTCACTTTCGCAAGCTCCCGATAAGAAAGTGTGGACGAATGAAGACATGACCGATCTGCGCGATCACTCCGCGATCTCGACTGTCGGTAACGCACCTTCGAAACCTGCCAAGTCTGGTGACAAGCCTTCACCCGCGTCTAAGAGCAAGAATGCTGCGTGGTACCGCGATCAAATCGATAAGCTGCAGGCAAAGATTCCGCCGCTCGACGACAAAATACATGATTTACAAGCGGCCCTTAGCGGCGAGCAGGTGAGCGAAACGCGGCAATACGGCGGCGCAAGGCCCGACGATTGGCACGACCAACTCGATCGGTTGCAGAAACAGCGGGACGACATCGTGGCTAAGATCAGTGCCCTTATAGACGAAGCGCGCCACAACGGCGTGCCGGCCAACGCGCTGCCCTGAGCGGGAGCCCATTTGTCGCACGTGCTACTTTTCGATCCGCTCGAGACGCTGAACTGGCACCAGAGCATCATCCGGGTGATACTCCTTCAGACCGCGAGCAATTTCTCCGGGCGGTAGACGCCGCAGCGAATAAACGTACGGACGGGGACCCGCACCGAGGTGAATATTCGCAATTACCTGAAAGTAGGCTCCGCCATAGCGAATGGTGAAGGGATACTTCCAGTCGGCCTTCGCACGGTAGGATGCGATCTTCATGTCGCATATGGCGTCGCCCGGTGTGATTTCGTCGGACACGGGAGCCAACCCCGGCTTTTTCGAAGGTCGCGCGGCTAGCTGGTAAAGTCGTTCGGCAAGGAACAAAGGCAAAGTTCCGTATGACTCGCCGGCCGAGAGCGCGGCTACGGATCGCAACGCTCCTTCCACACCGAAGTATGCAACGACCCACGTAATCGGGTTCAGCCAGAACCAGACATAGGCGAAGAGTCCCATTCTTTCGCCGCCGCTGTCCGATCCCGCCGAAGAATGCGCAAGCGCATCCCCCGCGAGTCTGACGTAGATCGAATACCAGACGAGGAGCGCGACGAGAGCCAACAGAGCTTCGAAGATTCCGGAGAGTGTCGCTGCGCGAGCGAGCCGGTTCGGCGTGGTGGGGAAAATCTTTTCACGCCAGCGGCGCGGCAGAAGCGTGAAGATTGGTCCCAGAATGTACGTCGCCCACATAAGCGCCGACCCCTCCGTGAGCCTCTCTATCAACAGGATAGCGATGTCGGCGACACGGAGACAGCCGGAGGCGCGTCGTTCTGCGAAACAGTCAATGACCCGATGGGCTGCCGCTAGCTTTCGATACGCTTCAGGGGCTGGATTGCGGTCAATGTGTTTTCGGGATCGTAGTCCTTCAGTCCGCCCGCGATCTCGCCGGGCTGTAGTCGTCGTAGCGAGTAAATGTATGGCCGGGAGCCCGCTCCCACGTCAACATACCCGATGACCTGAAAGTATGCGCCGGCATATCGAATCGTGAATGGATATTTCCAATCGTTCTTCGGGCGGCAGGAGGCAATTCGGAGTTCACAAGTTTCGTTTCCCGGCGAGATTTCATCGCGAACCAGCGGCAATTCCGGCCTTGCCTGGCTGCTTTTCACAATTCGATAGATGTCCGCTGCGGCAATCAATGGAAACGAGCCCAGGGCTTCGCGCGAAGAGATTGCCGCATAGAAACGTACGATGCCCTCGGCCGCGAAATAAGCGGCAATACTGGTGATGACGCGCGACGGTGAAACCCACGCCAACGGCGCGAAGAGTGCTGCCTCGAGAAATCCGGAAACCAGTGCTGCGCGGGACCAGCGGATTTTGAGCTGCCAAAGATGCTCGTCGCGCCAGCGAGTAGGAAGAATCGAAAGGAATGGTCCGAGCGAATACGTCCACACGGCGTTGGCCTCTTCACAGGCAGGATAACCGCGCAGACGGAACGAGGGAGAGCGTAATGCCCTCCCTCGCCGAAACAGTCAACCGGGAAGCGACCAGCGCGACCTAGCGGGCTGCGGTAGCGCTTTCTTTTTCGATCGGCGCGCCGATCAAGTTGCCCCACTCGGTCCACGAGCCATCGTAGTTCTTCACGTTGTCGTAGCCGAGCAAGTACTTAAGGACGAACCAGGTGTGCGAACTGCGCTCGCCGATGCGGCAATAGGCAATCACTTCGCCCTTGCCCGTCACGCCCTTGCCTTCATAGAGCTGCTTCAAGGCATCGGCAGACTTGAATGTGCCGTCCTCGTTGGCAGCCTGCGCCCAGGGGATGTTCGCCGCGCCCGGGATGTGGCCAGCACGCTGCGCGGTCTCACTCATGCCCGGAGGAGCGATGATTTTGCCGGTGAACTCATCCACGGAGCGCACGTCCACGAGCTGCGTTCCGTTCCGGTGTTCCACCGCCTTGAAGACTTCTTCCTTGCGCGCGCGGATCGAGTTATCGGGGCCGGTTGCGCGATATGTTGTGGGCGCGACTTTCGTCGCGTCGGTGGTCAGCGGGCGCTTCTCTTCGACCCACTTCTTGCGGCCGCCGTTGATCAGCCGCACGTCCTTGTGGCCGTAGTATTTCAACTGCCACAGCGCGTAGGCGGCGAACCAATTGTTGTTGTCGCCGTAGAGCAGCACCGTGGTGTCATTCGAGATCCCAGACTTTCCGAGCAGAGATTCCAGCGTGGCCTTGTCGATCAGGTCGCGCCGGATGTTGTCCTGGAGCTGCGACTGCCAGTTCCAACCCACAGCTCCGGGAATGTGTCCCTGATCGTAGGCCGTGGTATCGACGTCAACTTCCACCAGCCTCACCTTGGGATCGCTCAAACGATCGGCTGCCCATTGCGTGGAAACCAGTACTTCCGGGTGCTTATATTCAGACATCGCTTCCTCCCTTTCGATTCGAAGATTTCGTTCGGTTCAAAGTGCCCCGAAAAGCAAAAAGCCCACCGGCCAGTTCAACCTCTTGGCGGTGGGCTTGGAAAATCCGGGCTAGAGTCCCGTTACCTGGTAGCTAGCCTCCCCGTGCCAGAGGACACGTGTGCGCAACACATACAACAACAGCACTGCGCCGCCCTCTGATGGCAGGTTGCCATGGAAAAAGCCTACACCTGAAGGCTGCGGATGGCAATGGCCTTGTGGTTTGGAGATACCAGGGGTCACAGCGAGTCAACGAAGGCTCTAAAATTATGGCAGCGGCTGGAGATCGCCGTTGGTGGATTCGAGTTCAATGCGCAGCAGCCAGTCAAAATGCATTTTCTCCGCTGCGAGGTACTTTTCGAGTTCATCCCGGCTGGGGGCGTCGAATTCTACGAGCATCTTCCCTTCCTGCGTGTTCACCAGAACGCGTCGGGCGCCCACCGATGTCCCGGCGCGCAGGCGTCGCGCCAGTTCATTCGCACCCTGGCGCGTCAAGCAGGCCAGCGTGTGTTGCGAGATGTAACGAGGCATTCGGTCTCCCTTTTGCGAGTTCACTTCTTCAAGCCAAATCCGCCCCTTATTTCAATCCTGTTTTTCAGTAGAATGCTCGCCGCAGGAGACATCCAATCACGGCGCCACGAGAAAAAGCAAATGCCTGAAATGCGCAGCGCTCATCCCTACTACACGTACGACGCAATCCAGGCGCAACCGTCGCTGATCGAGAAGGTTCTCGCAGATCGATCGGCGATTCAGCGCGTTGGCGATGCGGTAGCCGAGAAGGGCCGGATCACGTTCGTCGGTATCGGCACGTCGCTTCACGCGGCGCAAATCGCGGAGAGCTGGATGCGAGAATTCACTGGCGGGCGTTTCTTGGCCCATTTCGAGCAATCGTTCGAGCTGATTCACCACCCCATCGTCTTGGGCGCGGACGACGCCGTCGTCGTAATCACCCACACCGGCACAACCACAGCCTCCGTTGAAGCGCTACGCGCTGCCCAAGCCTCAGGCGCACTCACGGTAGCCATCACCGGCCAGGCAAGCGGCGATGGCGTTCGCGGCGCCGATTTTCACATTGAGACGTGCGAGCAGGAAGTCTCCTTTGCCTACACGAAGAGTTACACGACTGCGCTCGCGGCGATGGCGATTCTGATTCTGCGCGTCGCTGAACGCAAGAAACTGCTGGCCAAACCGGATGCAGCAAGAACACTGCAACATCTTCTTCCCTCGTTAATGCGTCAGGCGCTTGCGCTCGAGCCGCTGGTGCGCGAGATGGCCAAACAGGTCGCCGTGTTTTCAAGGATCGATATCTTCGGTTCCGGCGCTGGCTGGGCCACCGCTCGCGAAGCTGCGCTCAAAATCAAAGAGTCCTGCTACATCGCCGCGGAAGGTTTCGAAACCGAGGAAATCCTCCACGGCCCGTTTTCCGAGATCGATTCGCGCTGCGCGATGATTGCGATTCTTACGGGACGGAAGACAGACGACCGCGCCCGCCAAATTCTGCGGGCTGCCGGAGAATTGAAAATGTTGCGCGCGGCCATCATTGTTCCGTCTGCAAACCTTGACGTTTCGGCCGAGCACGTCCTGGTTGTGCCGGAAGTCGACGAATGGCTCTCGGCCTTCGTTCATCTCGTCCCTCTACAACTCCTCGCGTATTTCATCGCTCTCGAGCGTGGCCTAAACCCCGACACAGGCCGTCAGAATCAGCCCGCACACGCAGCTGCAAGCCGCCACTACAAGTATTAACGGAACTGGCCGCACGTACAGGTGACCGACGCTGAAACCACCGCCTAACACTCGAGCCTCAATGCACCTCCAGCGCCTAAAATGGATGGGTACGAGGGAAGAGTGCCCGCGATGAAAAAAGCTGCGATTGTCGGTCTGCTTCTTGTCATGGTGGCGTTCGCCGCGTCCGCGCAAGAGACTGGCGGGATGGGCACGCTGGCAGGCGTGGTGCTCAACGCGCAAAGAAAACCCGTAGCTGGAGCGACCGTGACCATGCAGTCAGCGACGGGCGGAAATCCGCATGCAACAAAGACGAACTCGCAGGGCCGCTTTTTCTTTCCTGAGCTGGTCCACGGTTACTACGACGTCCGGGCGACGCACGATGGACTCGTGAGCGAGTGGAAACACATTATCGAAGTGAATGTCGGCAAGCAGACGGATGTGGAGTTGCAATTGAAGCCGGCGCAAAAGGGACCGTCATGAGGCGCCTGGCTTCCGTTTTCCTCTTGGCCGCGATCGTGATGATCTCCGCGGCGGCTAGCGCGGGCGAGGCCGTGGGCACGCTCGCGGGGACTTTGGTCGACTCCCACGGGCACCCGGTTGCCGACGCGGCGGTGATCATCCAAACCTCGGATGGCCTGCATCCGCACGCAACCCACACGGACGCCAACGGACACTTCGAGTTCGATCGGTTTTCCATCGGACAATATGACCTGCGGGCTAGCTATTACAGCGTATTCACCGACTGGATGAGGCGGGTATTGATTCGCAGTGGGAAGACGACGCAAGTGACGCTGCATCTCCCAGCCGCTGTTAGGTAATCCAGCGCCGCCCTGCGCGGTGGTCCATCCCAGAACTTGCATTTCGCTCGAATGTTCGTAAGACAATGTTTCCATAGTGGTTTAGGTAGTACTGAACCTTGCGTACCCCGATTTTGAGTCTCGGGGGCCATTGTTCGGGCGGGGCCTGTTGGTCGACGATAGCTTGGCCGGGTTGGGAGCTTGCGATGCGGGGACGACGGTTCCGAGAGGAGCCGGGCACGCTACCCAACCCGTCCAGCCCCTCCTGTTGATACCCCCTGACCCCTTCAACGGGACGGGCCTACCCGAAGCCTCCCAATCAAGCCTTCCTTCGCGGCGCCACGCCTGCATCGTTTGGCAACTCCTTTGCGTCCTAGAATATGCTCGCGCTGCCTGTCTCGCGCCAAGTGCAACGGATTCAGCGGGCAGGTGCGCGGCGACGAAGGGCGTGGTGAGCGAATGGAGCGTCGTGTGACGGGAAAACCGGACAGGCCAGCCGAGCGCGGCGCGGCGGCGGGCGTCGCGATGGTCTTGGTCGTGAGTCTTGTTCTGACGATGGCGGTGCCGGCGGGCGCGGCGGAACTTGAGCCGAGGACGGTGGAGGCGTTTGAGCGTTACGCGAAGTTGACTCAGGCGCAGATCGATTCGGAGTTGGCGGACCGGCAGCGAGGTTTCCTGTGGGTCGAGCGGCTGTCGGAAGAGCGGCGCGCGGCGGCGTACGCGCAGTTGCGAGACGGCGACGTGGTGATCGAACGGCTCGAGACGCTCGACGACGGCAAGCGGATCGAATGTCCGGGCGGGATGATTCATCACTGGATCGGAACGGCGTTCATTCCCGGTGCGACGCTCGGGCAGACGCTGGCGCTGGTCGAGGACTACGACCATCATCAGGATTACTACGCGCCGGACGTCGCGCGGTCGAAAATTCTGCGGCACGCGGGCGACGACTACGTGATTTACCTGCGATTTTACAAGCGGAAAGTGATCGCGTCAGTCGAGGACACGCAGCATGAAGTTCATTACGCGATCGTGGATGCGACGCGGGCGTGGAGCCGGTCGCGCACCACTCGCGTGCAGCAAGTGGACGATGCGGGAAAACCGGACGAGCATCTTTTGCCTGAGGGCCAGGGCGACGGTTTCCTCTGGCGGATGAACACGTACTGGCGATTCGAGGAAAAGGATGGGGGCACGTACGTCGAGTGCCAGACCGTGTCGTTGACGCGAGACGTTCCGACGGGGCTCGGCTGGCTGGTCGGCGGGTACGTGACGAGCGTGCCGCGCGAGTCGCTGACGTTCACGCTGGCGACGACGCGGGAGGCTGTTCTGGAGGCAAGGAAGCAAGGAGGCAGGAAGCAAGGAGTCGCCGCAGCCGGCGACCGGGACAAACCCTGAATCTCGGTGTTCGCCTCGCTTTCGCCGGGGGAGATACCCCCCCTCTACCGTACCGTATATTAGAAGTGGTCGCTGGTGAGTGTTTTCAATCATTTGCATCGATTTCTAATCCCGGTGGCAAAATTGGCATTGCGGCCGGGGGCGAAAGAAAGGCGCAAGAGGTAAGGAAGAGCCGGAGTCGCGCAGGCGCGAGGAGGAAGCTCGACTAAGGTCCTTCGCTTTGTTATGCGCGTCCGTAGGTACGGGCGACTCACCTTGCGGTTCTCCTTTTAGGTCAGGGTTTGCAAGTACAAACCCTGAAACCCGTCTCATAAAAACGGGGCATGGTAGCACGGAATTCGCCGGATGGATAGTTACAAAGTTACGGTAGTAGTTCTATAACTCACAAAACGAGCAGTCGCCTCACCCGCCGATGTTCAAGAACCAGTACTGGGGAGAATGCGGTTCAAAATTGACAGTTTTACAGCTGAGAGTGAAACCCGGGATCGCGCGAGGCGCGAGGAGAAAGCTCAACTGAGGACGCGCCAAAGGCGCGTCGGTGTCAAAAGGCCGATTCCGAGGGGTCGGAAGACCCACAGTTCGATCCCGAAGCCTTGATCGGCTCCTCTGGGTCGGCAACGGGAGCAATCTGCCGGCCGTTTATAAACAACTCGTCCTCTGGATAGCGGAGAACGTCAAAAACGACCGTTAGTGTGTGATCCGGTTCCAGGGAGTCGTTTTCAAAAATGTCTGCTTTCTTACCGGGGGCTCGGAAGGCCTTCTGTAGGAGGTGCTTCGTGGTCTCTGCATTGGCGCGGAGATAGGTGGCCCCGACCTTCAACGGGAGTTGTGGGACCTGCTCGTCGCCTTTGTCGCCCGGTGGGAAGAATCTCAAACGGACTTGGCCGATTGTCAAAGGCTTCGAGCTGGCTCTGAGCGTAATCTGAGGACGGTGGGAATCGCTGGAAGCTGTCAAGGTCGCGCTGTCGAATAGGCCGGACTGTTGGAGGGTGGACTGGTCGGTCATGAGAGTTTCGTTGGAAAAGCAGGTGCCGACCGCATTGAGGATGATCATCCTTTCGAGTAAGGGGATCGGGGTATATTGATTGAGGTCACTCCAATCCATCGCGGCCACAACGTCGGGGCATTTTCTGTCGTGAGGCGCCGGGAGGACTGGGTTCGAGGGTCCGCGGGGTCCTTCTGCTATATCGAATTCGACTCTCGACGATCTGCCCGCGTAATCCAAGCGTACTGCAGACGTTACTCCGACGATGCGCCCTTGGCTTTGAAAGTAAGCTGATATCTGGTTCTTAGTCTCGGTCTCCTTGGAGCGGTCGTAACTTTGGCCCTCGTGAAGAGTGTCGGGGTCCTCAGCGACCCAAGCCTTGAGTGCTGGGAGGTCTCCAGGATCCGATCGGAATTGAATCTCGCGAACGGTCAGTTTGGGCGCGTCGAGCACAAATGTAAGTGCCACTTTATTATCGCCCGACGAGTGTGCCTTGGCTTTGACGTTCGTAAAATATTTCGTCTTGGAAATCGATTGTACGCACCTGTCGACTGTTTGCTCGACATAGCTTTCGCCCTTAAGTCTCCAAATACAAGCGTAGAGACCTGGAACTTCTGGCACCGACCCCGACTTCTTGACAACGACGGCGGAGATTTCTTGTGAAAACGCAGGCAAGGGAGTACCGAGCACGACCGCAATCAGGACGTACGAGAGTATGGTTTTCTTCATGGGCATTCTCCGCTCATTGAGGCACGTTGAATCTTACCCGATTAAGGGCAGGTAGATGCTCCCTGCTGTGGCCGGTCGTTTCGTCTTCCTTTCTCGCATCAATCCTTTTCGCCACGGTGGCGGCAATGGAGCCCGAAAATTTGGTGCCGTGGGAGTCAGTGATCGTGAAAACCAATGACGCAAAACCGGGCGGTTTACCGGCTCTGCCAAAATCGTTATCCGGGCTGATCGGTGTGACCCTTACGTTCATTTGAGTGCCCCGACTGACCTCGTTAGTGCTACCGTCAGCCTTTTTCAACGCCATCTCCTCGGTTTTTATGTCGCCGTTCACCTCTGGTCCGAGGTCCGTGTCTTTTCCTAACGTCGAGTCATGACCCTTACTGTCCTGTAGGCTCAAAACCAGGGTTGCGGGCCCGGGTGCGAGAACGTCGGACGTTGTGAGAGAGAAGTTCATCGCGACACCCGATTCGACGTGGACGTCGCTGGCAGCCGAGTTGGTGTTCCCCGTGAACTCAACATTGATGGTGTTGGGATGCTGCTGAGTGGAGGTGGTGATGGAACCAGCCGCGCCGGTGTTTTGCGAGGTCGGTTGTTGGTCCGGGCACTCTTTAAGCTCGACGCCGCAGCCAGTGAATTCCGTGAACACGTTGAAGGCGGGGTTGTAGCTATGGCCGTCGAGATCGGCGAAGGATTCTGGGTTGTCGCTGACCATGGCGTAGAGGTTTAGGGTTTGGGGATTGGTGAGGTTGGCGTAGGGAACGGGCGCAGGGACCGAGGACCAGTCGGCGGAGAGCCAGCGGCCATATTGGGAGGAATAGTAGCGGGCGCCGAAATCGTCGTTATTGGTCTCGGTGTCGCGCTCCTCGCCCTCGAACTTGTAGTTCTGGGAGCACGTGTTTGTGACGACGCGCTCACCGCCGAAGGGATAAAAGTCCGGCGGGTGGAGTTGTCGGTCTCGGTTCATTGGGTGGGCTGGAGCTTTCGATCAGACGGTTCGCCAGAAACAGGTTCAAGAAGGAAAGCCTGGGGCACCCGGCGAGGAAGGGTCAGAAGTCAAAAGCCCGACCCTTCGCACTTCGAAGGATCGGCCACCCTGAAATTCAACGGCAACGCCGGCGCGCGAAGGGTGCTCCACCCGCCCTCGGAGTTGTCCCGCTAGAGACTAGCGCCGGTGAATAAATCGATAGCGAACCGGTGCTCGCCGTCCATGGGTGACCATGCTAGGCCGTGCAAGGTTGTTCCTTCGATTTGAAGGTTCCGAATTCCGTCAAAGGAAACACGCTCTGCAAGCCACCGCTTACCCGTGTGGTCCCAGGCGAGAAGGTCGGTATAGTTCGCGAATACTAGAAGGCCCGCGTCCTGTGCGGGCACCACATCGAGTACCGGAGAGATTGAAATCTCTTGATAACCGTCTGGTTCCCGTACGTCGAGCACGTAGCCGGCCCCGTTGGAAACGACACTCATACTGTTTGCGTCGGGGCAAGAGTACACACCGGTCTTGTACCGGCCGCTCGGCAGTGCGGCGAAGAGGCCGCTCCACGCAGCCCCACTTTTCGGGGTTACGCGCAGCAGAACACCGTCACAATCGTGAAGGCGGGCAGCGGGAAAGTGCCGCAATTCCGCTGCCCCCCCCGGAATCTCCCTGAGGACCTGGACATCAAACAGGTGGGGAAATGTAAGCTGGATTTCAGCGATCAGGTCTGAAGAGCCCGTGTGTGATTTTCCCGCCTTTGAGTCCAATTTCGTAGGTCCCTTCTCTTTTGTTGGCGGGTGGCCGACCCCTTCCGCGACATGATTCTTCCTTCTTCGCCGAGTTGTACTTGACGCACAATAAAGCGGGATGATACCACTGCGATAGTTAACCGCGAAGTGATTTGCTTTGGCCTTTGCATTTGAACTTGTAGTTCGGGGTGCCGCACTCTTTGCGCCTTTTGCAAAGGGTGCGCATGGGGTTGAGTTTGCCTTGAAGAACCGTCTCGAACGCCGTTACGGGCAGCGCCATCTGCACTTCATCACGTGTAGTTGTTATCGTCGGCGTCCCTTGCTTGGCTCGGCGCGTAAGCGCGACGTGTTGCTGAAGATCCTCAACGAGGTGAGGACGCGCTACAAGTTCTTGCTGCCGTGGAGCAGCTACCGTTTCTATCAGTACGGCGAGAAGAACGCCTGTACACCCGATCGAGAACCGAAGTGACCGAATCGATGCGAAAATCGCAAGAAGAGAACCGAGAAAAAGCAAAGACGCACCCTTTGAACAAACCGCAAAGAGTGCGGCACCCCGAACTTCAACTGCTTTAAGCAAAGGCAACTGCAACTTCAAGCCCGAGGCAAAGGGCCGGCCACCCGCCGGTGTGGCACCCCACGGGTGGAGTCGTCGGGCTCGGTTCATTGGTTGAGCTGGAGCTTGCGGTTAGACGGGTCGACAAACGCAGGTCCAAGAGGGAAAGCCTGGGGCACCTGGCCGGAGCGCTTCGAAGTTCAGGGTAAACTGAAGCTCCGACCTACTCAGGCCGTTGTAAGGACTCTCGACGAGTCGGGCGGCGTAGCAGCGGGCCACAAATCGCGCCAGCTGCAGCCGCCTCGACCACCACTATCGGCACAAACCAAAATGGTCGAAATCCCGGATAGGTTCGCAGAATGGGGATGAATATCGCTAGATGGACTGCTAGGACACCAGCACAACTCAACCAGAAGGCACGGCGACTCCAATATCCTCGATAGTATTTAAACATGCTGAATAGGAGCACGCCGGTGAACACCGCCAATGCAACCCATTGGCTCGGTATGACCAAGCCCGTGTGAACGCTGGCAAAGATAACCAGTGCAAGCACCGCCAAAGAGCCGAACACGAGTCCTATGTAGAGGAGCAATCGCCGAATTATGTTGCCGACGATCATTTCAGTGACACGTCCCATTTGCGGCCGCCCGGCCGGCTGTTACGATGGCATTGCCGGGTGCCCCATGTTTTTTTCTGTTTCGGTGTCGGCGACGCGCATCACCGTAAGTCTCACGTCGACCAGTAACCGAGACCAACGAATCCAACCCGTGGGTGCCCCATCGTTCGTGGTTTTCGAACGGTGGGTGCTTTAACGCCATTTTATTCGACAATGTCCATCGGTAGTAGCACCATTCCGCTTTTCATGTAGAAGCGATAACTGCTCCATGGCCAGTCATTGGGTTTTCGGACCAGGCCGCGCTTCACGGGATTCATGTGCATGTAGTTGAGCTTTTCGTTTCGCTTCCTCCGGCTCCAGACGTTGAAATCGTAGAATCGCCTCTGCCAGAAACTGCGGAGGCGCGTCGCTCGCGCTCCGTCCCACAGCTGCAACTGCGCTTGCGAAATCCGTTTCCGCCGACGGCCGCGCAGCGAATGTGAGACGCGTTGTTTCAGTATTCGCATAACGTCGGAGGGTGTGCCGGCGGGAGGCTCGCCGATGAGAAGATGAACGTGCTCGGGCATGACCACGTAGCCGACGAGCGCAAATCGAAACTTGCCACGCACCTCACCAAGGATCTGGACGAAATGATTTCGCGCGCGAACGGAGCGGAGCAAAGGAAGCCGTCGATAGCAACTGCAGGTGATGAAGTGCAGGTTGCCGCAGCCGTACCGTCGCACCAGACCCTTCGTCATGGCATGGTTTCTCGCACGGACTCTATTTATTGGCTTATTGGCGCCGTCTGCGATGGTATGGCCCTTGTGACGTGTCGGTGTCAAGGCCGAAAACACCCACGCTCCAGAAACCGGAGCATGGGGCACCCCCGCGGGTGGAGTTGTCGGTCTCGGTTCATTGGGTGAACTCGAGCTTGCGATCAGAGTGTTCGCCAACAACAAGTTCAGGAAGGAACGCCTGGGGCACCCGGCTGGCCCGGGGCAACGGTCGGTCACCCGCCAGAAGAGCCTAACGATGAGTGCGCGAAGGGTGGTGCGGGAGCCGAGAGGGGACGAGGTCATAGTGCCTCCCAAGTGAGGGTATTCTGCGGCTATATACTCCTGGACACGCTCCAACAAAATGGCGCGCACGCACGCGGACGCGTGTCAAAAGGTGGTGAGGGCGAGGAAGACGTTGGCGAAGTTGTTGGTGTCGTTGGGGACGAGGTTGTTGGCGGAGGAGATGAAGGCGACGGTGTGGCAGTCGGAGCTGATCGCGGGGATGAGGCTGTTGCCGTTGGCCTGCGGCGGAGTGGTGCCGAAGGGCACGCTGGCGAGGACGGTAGCTGTGGTGCAGGTAGTGGTGATGTCCGTGGACAAGCCGAGGCAGGTCTTGCGGACGAAAATGTTTTCGACGCCGCTAGCGGTGTTGGCGCCGAGATTGGAAGATTTCGAAGCGAAGGCGACGAACTCTCCCGCGGTGGACGTGGTGGAAACGGCCGCGCCCTCGCCAATGCTGGGGTATTCGCTGAGGGCGTTGCCAGGCGTGGTGCCGTCGGGCGTTGAAACCAGAGTGGCGGACGGGCTGCAAGTAGTAATGGTCACGCTGAGGCAGGTATCGAACATGTAGATCTGTTGAACGGGGCCGGCGCCAGCGACGAGATTGGTGGCGGTCGAGGCGAAGACGATGAAGCGTCCGGCGCCGCCAATCTTCGATTCGGAACTGACGTTGTTGGCGGGCGTGACGCCGTCGGGAGTGGAGACGAGCGTCGTGACGCCGGTGCAGGTTGTGGTGATGAGGCAAGTCTCACGCACGAAAATTTCCTGGGCGCTATGAGGGTTGGGGGCGGTGGCGCCGAAATTCGAGGCACTGGATGTGAAGGAAACATAGGTGGCGTCGGTCGAGACGCTGGGTTCGGAACTTGGAGCGTTGCCCGGACTGGCGCCGTCGGGTGTGGAAACAAGATAGGTGGTCGGGGCGCAAGTGGTGCTGATAGTGGGGCCGTTGCAAGTGTCGCGAAGGAAGACTTGCGGGGTGACGCCGTCCAGCGTGACTCCGGTGACCAGATTCGTAGCGAGCGAGACGAAGGCGACGTAGCGGCCATCCGAACTGATGGAAGGATTGTAACTGTCGGCGTTTCCGGGGTTGATGCCGTCGGCCGAGAGGGAGACGAGTTCGCCGGAGGTGCAGGTTGTCGCCGTCGCAAGGCAGATCGGCAACCAATAGACCTGGCGGTTGCTCTGGGTAAACGGAATTCCCGCAACCAAGTTGGTGGCCGTCGAGGTGAAAGCGACGTGGCTGCCGTTGCTGTCGATGGAAGGTTCTGAACTCGAGCCGTTAGACGCAATTCTGTTCGGCCCGACGCTGACGTCGGATGTGACGGGCGCGCAGTTGCTCCCGAGGCAGGTGGTGCGAATGTAGATGTCGCTTCCCGCGCTGGACTGGTTCAAGAAAAAATTGGTGGACGTGGAGGCGAAGGCGACAAAGGCGCCATTCGAGCTGATCGAGGGCCCGGCGGTGGTGAGCGTGGGCGGTCCCACGGCGCAGTTCTGCCCGCACACGCCTTGATTGGCCTCCGCACCCAGGTAGCCGACGTCGATGAGGACCGGGAGACCGGCCGTCAGAGTCGGGTTGACGGCGAACGCGAGGATGTTCGAGGATCCTCCGCCAGGGCCAGGGTTCACGACTCGAATCTGATGGCTGCCGCCCACGGCCAAGTCGCCGGCACTTAATGTAGTTTGGATCATAGAGTTGGTGTCGAAGGCGGTGGTGCGCGGGGAACCGTCGATCTCGATGACAGAGCTGGGTACGAAGCTGGATCCGGTTAAGCCAAGTATGGTGCTCGAGGCGGATCCGGCTGCGACGTTTGCAGGAGTGAGGGACGTGAGGATCGGGACTGGATTCGTGACGGGCAGGTTGAAGGGCGTGGAGCTGCCTCCGCCGGGCGCCGAGGAAGGCCCTTCTGGATTCACGACAGCAATTTGAACTTCGCCAGCGGTCGCGACATCGGTGGAACTCATCGGCACTGTGAGCTCGGTGGAGTTCACGAAAGTGGGGGCACGATTGACGCCGTTTACGGTGACTGTAGACTGCGCGAGAAAGTTAGATCCAGTGACGGTAAGCGTGAACGCGGAGCTACCCGCCTGAACGGACGTGGGCGAAAGACTGGAAATGGAGGGAACCGGCGTTGTGAGCGGGTTGATTGCAAAGGAGAGGGTTTGCGTGGTGCCGCCGCCGGGCTGAGGGGTAAACACGGTTATCAACGCGGTGCCCGGATTTTGGACGAGCGCGGCTGGCACCTGCCCCGTAATTTCGTTGATCGACTGAAAAAACGGCAGAAACTGCACGCTTCCGTTCCAAAGAATCTGTGACGAGGGCGTGAACTTATAGCCCGTGACCGTCAGCGTGAATTGGGGATTGCCGGCGTTGACGCTGGGGGGTATTAGAGCAGCGATCGTTGGCGCAGGATAGTTGATGATTTCGTTGCACGACGGCAACGCCAGCGCCATTGCAACGAGAAGCCCGAAGGCCAGCCAAGATTTTACCCGCAAATTTCTCACCCCTGGGTCAATAGGTCGGAACCGCCGACATCCGCGCAAACCTAGAGACTACTAAAGATGGTTTCCACGAGCAATCGGATGCCTGGGGCCCGGGGGAAAAATGCCGGCCCGAGCCGCCAAAGAAGCGTGACCTCCGCAAGCTTCAAAACCGGGCTGTGAGGGCGGTCTTAACGGGATTTTCACGTAGATTTGAGTCTGAGACGTGGTTTACTCTCTCGGCGTGGAAACTGCATCACGCGAACGGTGGATTGCTCCACAGAGTAATGCGCAGCGCTGTAGCCAAACTCGGTCGGCCAGTGATGTGTCTGCTGTCCGTGTGTCTTCTGTCTGTGTGTCTGGGCGCAGCGCGGGGTGCGAAGGCTCAGTCCACGCAGACTGATTCATCTGCGCAAGCTTCTACGCAGTCCACGCAAACTCTACAAACTCAACAGCAAACGGACCAGGCGGCTCCGGCGCCCGAAGATTCCGATTCTGACCCGGTGACACTTTTCCCGCATTCGGAATCCAGCCGGTACTGGATTTCGGGCCAAGCAAACATTGTCTTCGAGTGGCATCCGACGTTCCCGGCAAAATACACCGGGCCCAACAGCCTAACCCCAACATCCCAGAGCGCCACTACTCACATTCTGACGCTCTATACCGGCTACGAACTCACGCATACGACGGAAGTGTTCGCCGATGCAGAGTATGCAACCGGCGGCGGCATCGGGACCGCGAACGGCCTCGCCGGCTATACCAACCTGGACTCCGTGCGGACGGTACAGGGCAAAGCGCTTTCAAAGGCGCCGTATCTTGCGCGGCTCATGTTGCGACAGATCATCCCGCTGACCGAGGAGCGCGTCCAAGCGGAGCGGGACGAGTTCCACCTGGCCACATCGCTTCCGGCACGGCGAATCGAGTTCCGCATCGGGAAAATGGACTTGGTCGACTACTTCGACGCGAACACGTGGGGGTCGGACAGTCACTTGCAGTTCCTGAACTGGACCATCGATGACAATGGAGCGTACGACTATGCCGCAAATACGCGCGGCTACACCGACGGCGCCATTGTGGAATACGACGACCACTGGTTCACGGCTCGATTCGGGGAAATGATGATGCCGAAGGTGGCGAACGGAATCAATCTGGATGCGGACCTCGCGCGGGCGCGCTCGGAAAATCTGGAATTTGAGGCGCGTGGAAGCCGGATCGCGCACCGGCCGGGCGTGGTGCGCCTGCTGAGTTATGTGAATCACGCGAACATGGGAAATTATCGAGAGGCTATCACCGATTATCTCGATGGCCAGACGGCGACTCCCAGCATTGTTTCGACGCGCGAGCAGGGACGCCACAAATATGGATTTGGGCTGAACTTCGAGCAGGAGATCACGCCGGAGGTTGGAGTCTTTGGAAGGCTGGGTTGGAGCGACGGCCGGAACGAGTCGTTCGCGTACACGGAAGTGGATCGAACGCTGGAGCTGGGCGGTTTTTCGAAGGGGAGCGCGTGGCATCGCCGAAACGACCGCGCGGGAGTGGCCTTTGTGGCGAACGGCATCGTGGCAGCACACCAGCAATATCTGGCGCTCGGAGGATTGGGCTTTCTGCTCGGCGACGGCGGGCTGACGTATGGCCCCGAGAAAATATTCGAGGGCTTCTATACGGCGCACGTGTGGCGCGGCTTTTTTGTTTCGGCCGACGTGCAGCACATCAATAATCCCGGCTACAACATGGTGCGCGGGCCGGTTACGGTGCCGGGGCTGCGCGCTCACGTGGAGTTCTAGCAGGGCGCTGAGATTGGGGTAATCTCTTCCGCAACGGAGGGGAGGTTGCAGCCGATGTTCGAGAAAGATTTGCTGAAGAATCGGACGATTCTGATCACTGGCGGAGGCACGGGCCTGGGCCGGTCGATGGCGCTGCGATTTGCGGAGCTGGGAGCGAACCTGTTTCTGGTGGGGCGCCGCGAAGATCCGCTGAAAGAGACAGCCGAGGCCCTGCGCGCGAAGGGAGCACGCGCCGGGTACGCTTGCGCGGACATCCGCGATTTCAGCGCGGTGGAAAACGCGATCGCAGCGGCGGAGAAAGAGTTTGGACGCCCGTTTGGCGGAATCGATACGCTGGTAAACAACGCGGCGGGGAATTTTCTCGCGCGCACCGAGAAGCTCTCGCCGAATGCGTTTACCGCGGTGGTGGGAATCGTGCTGCAAGGGACGTTTCATTGCACGCTGGCGCTGGGGCGCAAGTGGATCGCGGCGAAACAGCCCGGCAACATCTTGAATATCGTTACGACGTATGCGGCGGTGAATTGTGGATCGGGATTCGTTGTGCCGTCGGCGTGCGCGAAAGCGGGAGTGCTGGCGATGACGCGCTCGCTTGCGGTGGAATGGGCGCGGTACAAGATTCGGTCGAACGCGATCGCGCCGGGGCCCTTCCCGACCGAAGGAGCGTGGTCGCGGCTGATGCCTTCGAAGGATTTCGAGGAGCGCGCTAAGAACTATCATCCGATGAAACGGTTTGGACGGCACGAGGAGCTGGCGAATCTCGCTGCTTTCCTGCTCAGCGACGAAGCCGGGTACATCAACGGCGAATGCGTGGTGATCGACGGCGGGTTGTGGCTCCGGGGTGCGGGAGAGTTCAACGACGCGATCGATATACCCGAGGCTGCGTGGGATGCATTCGAGGCCACCCGCAAGAAGTAGCCGCCATTAGGAGCGCTTCCTGAGGATCAGAGGACCGACCATCATAATATTGAAGTCCGCACGTTGACGGCGTCCATGCGAGGTAGTTATGGTTTCAGCGAGAGTCAAAGTTTCGCCTAAATTCGAGATTGTCATTCCGAAAGAGCTCCGCGATGAACTAAAGATCGAGCCCGGCCAAGAGCTTGTCTTATTTCCGCTCCACGGATCGATTCGTGTCGAACACCCACGCACCATCAAAGAACTTCGTGGCATTGCCAAAGGAATTCGGTGGCGGGATGACGACCGCGACCATACCGATCGCTTCTGAACGACATCTCTTCCTCATCCCGAAGCTCGCGCTAGCTCTTAACCGCTTCAACCGCTATGCTAGAATGGCTGTTCAAGGAGAGCCACGCGATGAAATTTGGCGTCGTGCAATTTCCGGGATCGAATTGCGACGATGACGCGTACTACGCGGTGGGTTCCGTCATCGGCCAGCCGGTAGAGTTTATCTGGCACCAATCCGAGCAGGTTTCGGGGTTCGACGCAATCATTCTTCCTGGCGGATTCGCGTTTGGCGATTATCTTCGCACCGGCGCGATCGCGCGGTTCTCTCCTGTGATGCGGGCCGTCGAGCGTTTTGCGCGCTCGGGCGGACTCGTGCTCGGCGTTTGCAACGGATTTCAAATTCTTCTCGAAGCGGGACTCCTTCCTGGCGCGATGATGCGCAATAAGCAACTGCGTTTTCTCTGCCGACAGGTTCACGTGCGCGTGGAGAACACGGACACTCCGTTCACGTGCGCGGCCAAGCAGGGCCAAGTGCTCGAGATGCCTATCGCGCACATGGAAGGAAATTATTTTTGCGACGCGGCGACTCTGGCCGACCTGGAGCGCAACGAGCAAGTGATTTTCCGCTACGTTCATCCGGACGGCAGCGCGGCGGGCGTCGACGACTTTGCGGCCAACCCGAACGGAGCTCTCAACGCGATTGCCGGAATCTGCAATCGCGAGCGTAACGTTGTGGGCCTCATGCCGCACCCAGAGCGCGCAGTGGAGTCGCCGCTGGGGTCGGCCGATGGTCTCGTGATCTTCCGGTCGGTTGTTGCAAGCCTGTCAGGTTCCAAAGAGCGTGAAGCAGCGAAGCAGCACGCGATCACCGTTTAGGAAAGCGTCCCCGCTTTCACCGCTGTTCGTGAGCTCGCAAAACGATGATTGAGACTGAAATCAAAGTGACGCCGCAGCTTGCGGCGGAGCATGGCCTTACTGCGGACGAATACGCACGCATCCAGAAAATCCTTGGGCGCGACCCCAATTTCACCGAGCTTGGAATTTTCAGCGTGATGTGGAGCGAGCACTGCTCGTATAAGTCGAGCCGCGTTCATTTGAAGCGGCTGCCGACGCGTGGGACGCATGTGGTGCAGGGACCCGGAGAAAATGCGGGCGTTGTCGATATCGGCGACGGGCTTGTGGCCGTCTTCAAGATTGAATCGCACAATCATCCGAGTTTTGTCGAGCCGTTTCAGGGAGCAGCGACGGGCGTTGGGGGAATTTTGCGGGATATTTTCACGATGGGCGCGCGGCCGATTGCGGTGCTGGATTCGCTGCGGTTCGGCCCAATCTCGCCCGGTCCAGGCCCAGGGAATGCGACGCAAGAAGAAATCGGGCGGAACCGGAACATTCTGGATGGCGTGGTGCGCGGGATCGGGTTTTACGGCAACTGCTTTGGAGTGCCGACTGTGGGCGGCGAAGTACAATTCGAGCCCTGCTATTCGAACAATCCGCTGGTGAATGCGCTCGCGCTGGGGATTGCGCGGCGGGACGATCTTTTCTTCGCGCGCGCCCGCGGCGTGGGCAATCCGGTGATTTACGTGGGAGCGAAAACGGGGCGCGACGGCATTCATGGCGCGTCGCTGCTGGCGTCGGCCGAGTTCAGCGAGGAATCGCAGCAGAAGCGGCCGAACGTGCAGGTGGGCGACCCGTTCATGGAGAAGCTGCTGCTGGAAGCGTGCCTGGAGGCGATGCGGACTGGGGCTGTGGTGGCGATTCAGGATATGGGCGCGGCGGGGTTGACGAGCTCGAGCTCGGAAATGGCTTCGCGCGGCGGGATGGGAATCGAAATCGAACTCGCGCGAGTGCCGCAGCGCGAAAGCAACATGACGCCGTACGAAATGATGCTCAGCGAATCGCAGGAGCGCATGCTGTTGGTGGCGGAGCGCGGGCGCGAACCTGAAGTGTTCGACGTGTTTCACAAGTGGGGACTCGACGCGGTGGAGGTGGGGCGCGTCACCGACGACGGGATGTTGCGGTTGATGAACCACGGGGAACTTGCGGCCGAAATTCCGGCGCATGCGCTGGCGGAAGAGGGTCCGCGCTACGAGCGACCTGTGGCGGCACCGAAGCCTGCGGCGGCGACTGAAACCGCGCTCGTCAAGTTTCTTCCGCCGGGGCAAAACCTGACCGGGAATTTCCGGCGGCTGCTGGCTTCGCCTGCGATTGCGTCGAAATACTGGATCACGGAGCAGTACGACTCGATGGTGCGGACGAACACGCGGATTGGACCGGGTTCGGGCGATGCCGCTGTGCTGCGGCTGAAGGAAACGAAGCGGGCACTGGCGCTGGCGACGGATGGAAATGGCCGCTGGGGATTTCTTTCGCCGCGGCTCGGGGCGATGCATGCTGTGGCTGAGGCTGCGCGCAACGCGGCGTGCACGGGCGCGCGTCCGATCGCCGCGACGAATTGCCTGAATTTCGGCAATCCCGAGAAACCTGAGGTGATGTGGCAGTTTACCGAGGCGATTGACGGCATTGCGGAAGCTTGCCGCGTACTTGAGACGCCGATCACGGGCGGAAACGTCAGCTTTTACAATGAAACGTTGGGCAAGCCGATTTATCCGACGCCGGTTCTTGGCGTGCTGGGGCTGCTGGAGAATGCAGACGACGCGATAGGTTCCGGTTTCCGCAGCGAAGGCGACGTTATATTGCTGCTCGACGCGGCAGGCGCGGCCGACTCGGCGGAGGAGGCGCAGCGCGAGTTTTCGTCGTCGGAGTATGCGAAGACGATTCAGGGCGTGGTGGCGGGGACGCCCCCGGCGATCGATCTTGGCGCCGAGAAGCGGCTGATCGAATGCCTGGTGAAGCTGGCGAGCGAACATGCGATTGCGTCGGCGCATGATGTGAGCGACGGAGGGATTGCCGTGACGCTGGCGGAATCGTGTTTCGCGAGCGAGGGTCTGGCGGCAGAGGTGAATCTCGAATCTGCGACACCTGACGAGTCTGCGGAGTTCGCGCTGTTTGGCGAACGAGGGGCCCGGGCGGTGGTATCGACGCCGGCTGATTCTGTTGCCCGCATCAGCGCGATTGCGGCACAATGGAACGTGCGGGTTGAGCGGATCGGCGCGGTCACGCGGGGCGAATTCCGCATCAAATGTAGAGGTGGGCTGGTAGTCGAAGGGGACGCAAGCTCGTTCCGCGGAATCTGGGAAAAGTCTCTGCAAAGGGCGCTCGAAAGCGAATGATTTCAACCTTTCAAGACGATCACTTCCATGACGAATGCGGCGTGTTCGGGATTTTCGACCACGCGGAAGCCGCGAAGCTGACTTACTTGGGGCTGTACGCGCTGCAGCATCGGGGGCAAGAGGCGGCGGGAATTGCGTCGTCCGACGGCACGGATGTGTACGCGCACAAGTCGCTCGGACACGTGCAGGAAATTTTCACGCCGGCAGTGATCGCGCACCTGCCCGGCAGCGCCGCGATCGGGCATACACGCTACTCGACTGCGGGCGACAACACGGTGATGAATGCGCAGCCGGTGGTGATCGATTGCAACAAGGGAAAGCTCGCGCTGGGGCACAACGGCAATTTGACGAACGCGATCGAGGTACGGCGGCGGCTGGAGCATCGCGGGTCGATTTTCCAGTCGACGAGCGACACGGAAGTAGTCGTTCATTTGATTGCGCGGAGCACCGCGCGAAACCTTCCCGGCGCGATAGCGGACGCGCTGAGCCAGGTGGAGGGAGCGTATTCGCTGGTGATGCTCACGCGGGATGAGATGTACGCGATCCGCGACCCGCGCGGATTTCGGCCGCTGAACCTGGGGCGTATCGGCGGCACGTGGGTGGTGGCGTCGGAAACGTGCGCGTTCGATTTGATCGACGCGGAGTACGTGCGCGAAATCGAGCCGGGCGAGATGCTGCGGATTTCACGAAGCGGCATCGAGTCGATCCGGTTCGCGCCCGAAAAACCGCATCAATACTGCATTTTCGAGCACGTCTATTTCTCACGGCCGGACAGCGTGATTTTCGGACGCCCCGTGAACCAGAGCCGCGAACGGCTGGGGCGACTGCTGGCGCGCGAACATCCAGTGGAAGCAGACATCGTGACGCCTGTGCCGGACTCGGGAGTGCCGGCGGCGATTGGTTTCGCGGCGGATTCGGGAATTCCGTTCCGCATGGCGCTGATTCGGAATCACTATATCGGGCGGACGTTCATCGAACCCGAGCAGGCCATTCGCGATTTCGGAGTGAAGCTGAAGTTGAATCCGGTGCGGCGGATGATCGAGGGGCAGCGCGTGGTTCTGGTGGACGATTCGATCGTGCGCGGCACAACGAGCCGCAAGATCGTGCGGCTGGTTCGCGAGGCGGGCGCCGCGGAGGTTCACGTGCGCATCAGCTGCCCGCCGACGATTTCGCCCTGCTATTACGGCGTGGACACGCCGCGGCGCGACGAGCTGATTGCGTCGCACCACAACGTGGAAGAAATACGCCAGTACCTGAGCGCGGATTCACTCGGATATCTTTCGCTTGAATCGCTGCGACTCGCCGTAGAAGACACGGAAGGGAAATTCTGTACGTCGTGCTACACCGGCAGCTATCCGACCGAGCTGGTGCAACTCGAGGTGGAGGCTCATCGTGGCAGCTGAGGCGGATGGGAGAGTGCGGGCCGAAGAGAAAAACAGGAAGCCGCGGCCTGCGGTGAAGAACAACCGCGTCTGGCGTGAGATCGTGTCGTGGTTTTGGGTGCTATTCGCGTTTGTCCTGATCGAAGGCGGCGTCGCGCAAGCGCGGGTGATTCCCAGCGGCTCGATGGAAAACACCGTCCTGATCGGAGATCACCTGCTCGTCAGCCGCATGGGGTACGATGCCGGCATTCCGTTCACTAACGTTCATATGCCGCTCTGGCGCAATCCGCAGCGGCAGCAAATCATCGTCTTCCGCGCACCGCTGGCGGACCAAGGATTTCCTGATCTGATCAAGCGCTGCATCGGAATCCCAGGCGACAGAATTAAGATCGTCGAGGGACAGGTCTACATCAACGGCCTGCCCATCGATGATCCACACGCGATTCATAGCTCGGGGGCGGCTAGTCTCGCGTGGGAAAACTTCCCAAAGAGAGCCTCGGAACTGTTCCTTTCGGAAGTTCCTGGATGGCGTGCTGAAATGGCCAAGGATGTAGTGAATGGCGAACTGGTGGTCCCGGCCGGACACTACTTCATGATGGGCGATAACCGCGACAATTCGAATGACAGCCGCTTCTGGGGATTTGTTCCGCGCGAAAATATCATCGGAACACCGGTGATGATTTATATGTCCATTAACGCGCCCGGAGACGTGTGGGAACCAGGGCACATGGGCGCTCGCTTCGAGACGTACCTCACCGCCCTGATTCGTCCCAGCGAGATTCGCTGGAAGCGTTTGTTTCGAACTTTCTAGTGCTGATAGAAATGGGGTCGGAGGCTCATGGTGGCAGCTGAGGCGGAAGCGGTGGCGGTGGAGAAGGCGAAGCGGCAGGACGCGACGAAGGACCGTGTCTGGCGCGAAGTGGTTTCGTGGTTCTGGGTGATTGTGGCGTTTCTGTTGATCGAGGGAACGCTGGTGCAGGCGCGCGTGATTCCGAGCGGCTCGATGGAGAATACGGTATTGATCGGGGATCACTTGATCGTGAGCCGCATCGGATATGACGCCGGCATTCCCTTCACCAACGTGCACGTGCCGCTGTGGCGCAACCCGAAGCGCCAGCAGATCATCGTGTTCCGCGCGCCGCTGCCGCAAGAAGGCAACCCCGATTTCATCAAGCGCGTGATCGGATTGCCCGGCGACACGCTGGAAATCAAAGCGGGAGTCGTGTATGTCGACGGGCAGGCGCTCGTGGAGCCTTACCGCGAGGAGCCGCCCAACCCGAACGAGTTTCGCGGCCCGTGGAAGGTGCCCGCGGGCGAATATTTCATGATGGGCGACAATCGGGAGAATTCCTACGACAGCCGGTACTGGGGATTCGTCCCGCGAGAAAATCTCATCGGAACGCCGGTGATGATTTACATGTCGATCGACGCGCCCGAGGAAGTTTGGGATCCCGGGCACGTGGGCGAGCGGTTTGCCACGTATCTCAGCGTGTTCATCCATCCCAGCGAAGTGCGGTGGAAGCGACTGTTCCATACGTTCTAATTCTTTGACCCCTCCAGCCCTCGCGAAGAGACAGGCGAAGTCCATGCGTTATTCCGACGCAGGCGTAGACATTTCCGTTGCGGAAGAAGCCAAGCGGCGCATTGCCGCCATGGCGGGGAAGACTTTTCGCAAAGGTGTGCTCGCGCCGATCGGCGGATTTGGCGCGCTTTTCCAGCTCGATCGAAAACGCTGGCGCGAGCCGGTGCTGGTGGCCAGCGCGGACGGCGTCGGAACGAAGCTGAAGGTGGCGTTCGCCGCCGGAATCCACTCGACGGTTGGCGCGGACATCCTGAATCATTGCGTGAACGACATTCTGACGCAGGGCGCCGAGCCGCTTTTCTTTCTCGATTACCTGGCCATGGGAAAGATGGACGCGCGCATCGTGGAACAGGTGATCGAGGGGATGAGCCGCGCCGCGAAACAGGCGGGCTGCTCGCTGATCGGCGGCGAGACCGCGGAGATGCCGGATTTTTATCCGGCCGGCCAATACGATCTGGCCGGGTTCATCGTCGGCGCCGTGGAAAAGTCGAAGCAGCTTGATCCGCGCCGGGTGCGGCCCGGCGACGCGTTGATCGCGCTCCCTTCGAGCGGGCTGCATACCAACGGTTATTCACTGGCGCGCAAGCTGGTGTTCGGCATCGCGAAGCTCGAGCCCGATACCTATGTGGCCGACGTCCGCAACAAAATCGGCGCGGAACTGCTGAAACCCCACCGGGCATACTGGCCGCTGCTGAAAAATATTCTGGCGCGCGGATGGGTGTCGTCGATGGCGCATATCACCGGCGGAGGCATCACCGGCAACCTGCCGCGGGCGCTGCCGCGAAACGTCCAAGCGATGGTGCAGCTTGGGTCGTGGCCCGTGCTGCCGATCTTTCGGTACCTCGCGAAGCTTGGGAATATCGACCGCGACGAACTGCTGAAGACGTTCAACCTCGGCGTGGGCATGATTCTGGTGGTTCCCGCGAAGCATGTCGGGCGCGTGGAAGCGGAATTGAAACGCCGCCGCGAGAAGTTTTACCTGGTGGGGCGGATCGAGAGCTTCAATCGCGGAACCGCGCGCGTGGTCTATTCGGGCAAGTTGCCACTGTAAGCCTTGTACCTGTAACCCTCAGAGAGGCAGAGTCTCCCTTCGCGGCTCATCGGCCGCATCGAAAACTCCCACCGCGGCACCGCCCGCGTCGTAGCTTTTGCCTGCCCCGACAGACGCTTCAACCGGCTACGGTCAGGGGAACGGACTCGATTTCCCTCGGGATGAGACCCGAGGCCATCCGCTCATTCGGCCGCTGCATTGAGAGAACTTCCAAATTGTGTTTCGCGATGCTATTCCCTGGGTCGGCATCCAAAGCTTGCAAAAATGCCCGTCTCGCTTCGTTTTCGTTGCCAGCCTGTGCCACCGTCGCTCCGTACGCGGTCCAGCAGGCGGATAAACTAAGACCCATCAGTCGCGGCTGATCGAAAATCTGGTCAAGTCTTCTCGATGCGTTGTTCCCAGATCGCTCAGTAGCCATAGCGATGAGCGCGACTGCAAGGTTTTGTCTAGATGTAGCGGACTGGTCTAATTCGAAAGCCACCTGGAAAAAGCGATAGGCGCGTTCGTAATGCATTGCGTCCGACTCAACGACGCCTAGCTGAGTATAGGAGGCGACAAGGTTATGCAGAATCTGTGAGACCGTGTGCCCTGAGGGATTCAACGTAAGTGCTCTGTTAAAATCTTCTAGCGATGCTATGAGCTTCCCCTCTTTTCCCTGCACGGCGCCGCGGTTGAGATAGGTGATCGCCAAGTTCTCGCGAGCAAAGCTGTAATCAGGGCTCACGTCCAACAGGAGCTTATAGAGAACAATCGCGGCGTCAAACGCGCCTTGAGCCCCGAGATTGTTCACCAGGTGCAGGAGCGTCCCGCGAAACTTCGGGTCGATCGAGAAAGCTCTCCTAAAGTCTTCCTTCGCCAAGTCGACTAGCCCGTTTTGAATCAGGAGCACGCCGTTTTCGAAGTACACCTGTCCTTCAGAGCGGGGGATGTTTTGTGGGGTCGGCGCGACGCCGACAACTCTCGCCAAATCATGAACCGCGCGGACGAAAAAGCCTGAGGGCACACCTTGCTCGTCGGACACCTCGACGAGAGCCTCCTCGCCGATCATGTCTACGATCGTGCCGCGCCGCTTTCCTTCAGCGGTGCCGTCTGAGAACTCAATAAAATCGAGCAGCTTTGGGCTCAGTTCAAGACTCATGGCCCCACCAAGCGGGAAGCTACGAGCTTCTTCAGCCGGTCTTGCTCCCCAGTTTCAATGTAACACGTTGTCATGCTCGGGACAGATGGCGTACTCTTTTTAAACACCCATCCTATGGTGACGATCACAGACTGACGCTGCATACCGATAACTTCGTGCCACGTGGTCCAATGGTCTCCGTATTGCGTTGTTTCCGAGAACTGAGCGGGGGCCTTTTCAAGGCCATTTTCTATGATCTTTGCAAAGGCGGCCGCGTGATCACGGCCGATGCCCAGACACGCTTTGAAGACTCGCGCTTTGTGCTGACCGTCTGGATGATCGGCGTTAAGAACGTACTTCTCAAGTTTCTCGATGGCGATTACGGCGTTCTCGAAATTGGGCAGCTTGTCCATTCCGCGTCCTGACCATCTCCCATCACCCGATCTGCCAAGACTCCGCCTGCTCACCAATCCATGAGAGACGTGGTCTACTTAGGCTGCCAGCAGTCCCGCCAATTGTCGCAACTTGCAAGCCGCAGCACGTTCGGCGCGCTCGGCCCGAATCGCCTCAGTAACCCCGCGCCGTGCCCCATTCGAATAGTGACAGCGGTTGGCAGCTTATCATGCGAACAGTTTTCACCGTCGTTCGGAACTTTAGCGTCGCACACGGTAATCCACCACAACGTTGCAATAAGCGTCCCCTCGAAGCATTTCTTTACCCATTCTGAGCTGTTTTACTCAAATCTGAAGGATGTTCGAGAAGACGCCAAGCAAGAGGCAACTAGAGTTGCAACGGCGGAAGCAAGGGTAAGTCAAGCATTTGACGAGACTTGGCCCGACGGAGCAAGGAATTTCGCTGATCGGCCAGATCCCCGAGTGCAACATGCGGATGAGAATGGGATTTCGCTCTGACTTAGATGACTTGAACCGGATAATCAGGTTTACGACTGATGCCGATACAGCTAACTTTGCAAGAACGATGTTCGGCAATATGACGCAGGATTATGAGACGCGTGTTCAAGAATCAATGAAGCGAAACACCCAGAACGCGATGCAATACCTACAGTTTTACTTCATGAATGTGCGGCGTCCACAAGACGAAATCCCATCTAACCTTCAGATGGTGGTTCACGTCATTTCCAGCGACGACGACTTAAATGCGGTTGGTCCCGCCTGCCGCATTTCGGGGAACTCAGCGACACCGACACGAAGATGTTTGACTTCGCGGCGGTAGCGAAATCGTGTTCGGAAAATCAGCCAAATGCCAATGAGGGTGGCCTTTCAGGGGCGCTGGGCTCGCCGTGTGGCCCATCGCTCTCGGTTTTCCGACGGTGGATTCTTTTGCACCTAGTACTGTAAGTTCCATTCCTCGAAATAATCCTTGCATTTTACTGTTTACTATGCTATAAAGGCCTTTCCCAAACTAACATCATAATCGTTTTGTGTGGCTCGGCGGTGCCCGAGTCCGATTCGAAATTGCGAATCGGCCGATTCACCGCACAGGAAGAAGTGTGCCCACACTGGAGAACGACACAACATGGAATACAGAACGGACTGGAAACAGTTTCTGCAATTCGAACCCACTCACTCCAACGGAAATCGCCGCCGCCGCAGAACCTTCCCAATGTACCTCGTCGATACCGGCCCTGACGAAAAACAGTACATGTACCACGACGAATACACCGCAATGATCGCCGCCGAACAAACCGTTAAAGACGCCCAGCGTGCCTCGCGCGAAATCGAACTCGTCGCCAGCCGCCCCGACGAATTAGCTAACGAGAACTCTACCGCCGCATCGGAACTTCCTGCTTCCTTACCTCCCGGTTCGCGCACCTGCCAGCCGCGCCTGCCCGCCGGGCCGGGGCGGGACCGCCCTCCTGATCTCGAACGCCACTCGCGTCGCTGCATGGTCTGCTCCCATCCTGATCGCGACGCCATCGAAGGCGAATTCATTCGCTGGCGCAGCCCTCACAAAATCGCCCGCGACTACGCCATCGCCGACCGCAACTCCATCTACCGCCACGCGCACGCCACCAACCTCTTCGAGGAGCGACGAAGTCAAATCGGTCGCGTCCTCGAAAGCTACCTCGAAACCATCGACGATTGCCCTCCCGCCGACTTCGATCCCGTCACGCGCGCTGTCCGCGTCTACGCTCACCTCAACGCCAATGGCGCCTGGGTCGAGCCTCCGCGCACCCTGCGCATCCTCACCAGCCGCGAGCCCTGGCCCGGTGAGGATGTAAGCACCCACTCCACCGCCCCGACGCCGCCTGCCGCTGCCGAACCTCCACCGCTCCCCGTAGGCGCCGACCAATGAGCGCCTGTCGCCTTTTAGGGGGTCGGAGCTTTCAGTTTACCCTGAGCTTCGAAGGGCCCGACATAAAGCACGATCGCGGAAGACGGACCTTAGTCAAGCCTCTTCCATCAGTGCCTCATGCATTGACAAGGGTGGGAGCCCCCGACTTCAGTCGGGGGAGCGCGGCGCGTTTCGCCGCGCGAAAAGAAATCGTCGCTCTGCGGCTTACCTTAGTCGAGCCTTTTCCTCGTCCCGGCGAGCTCGTCGCAAATTCGCCGGGACGATTCTTCTCTCGCCACTCGTCACTTGTCACTCGCCACCGCTTCCTAACGGGCGAAGAAAAATCTAATCGCGACAACGCCAAAATCAAAAATCGCCACAATGCCCTCCAACGAAAGGAGATCGCAAAACCTAATCGCGACAAAAACACCGCTTGCTGTTCGCCGCACCTTCGCCCTAGACCACGCGCTTTTCTCGCCACTCCGATCCCGAAACTTCGGGATTCGGGACACTCGCCACTCGCCACTGGTCTGTGCTACTTTCGGGCGGACATGACTAGGCGGATCGGCGTGCTGCTGTCGGGGCGCGGATCGAATTTCGAAGCGCTGGCCGACAGCGTGGCGGCCGGGCGCATTCCGAATGCCGAAATTGCGATCGTGCTGAGCAATCGCGAGGGGGCGCCGGGCATCGAGAGGGCGCGCGAGCGCGGCATCCCGGCACAGGCGATTCCTTCCAAGGGGCTTGAGCGCGAGCCGTACGATAAACTGGTGGTGGCGGCGCTGCGAGAGAAGAACGTCGAGCTGGTTTGTCTCGCGGGCTACATGCGGCTGCTATCGCGCTATTTTGTTGGGGCGTTTCCGAATAAAATTCTGAATATTCATCCGTCGCTGCTTCCGGCGTTTCCTGGGCTGGAATCGCAGCGGCAGGCGCTGGAGCACGGCGCGAAATTCACGGGTTGCACCGTGCATTTTGTGGACGAGAATCTCGACGCCGGGCCGATCATCGTTCAGGCTGCGGTGCCGATCCAGGATTCCGATACGGTGGAAACGCTGTCGGAGCGAGTGCTGCGCGAGGAACACCGGATTTACACAGAGGCTGTGCGGATCGTGCTCGAGGGGCGATACCGGATCGAGGGGCGTCGCGTGCTGATTATGCCGGAGACGAAATAGTGGCAGAGGGAAAATTCAAACCCGCGCTGGAGCAACTTGCGTACCTGAAAAAGGGTACCGCGGAAATCATTCCCGAAGACGAGCTGAAGCAGAAGCTCGCGAACTCGGTTCTGACGGGCAAGCCGCTACGCGTGTATTTGGGAGTGGACCCGACGGCGCCGGATATTCATCTGGGCCACACGGTGGTTTTGCGCAAGCTGAAACATTTTCAGGACATGGGGCATCAGGCAATTTTTCTGATCGGGGATTTTTCGGCCATGATCGGCGATCCCACGGGGCAATCGGAGACCCGGCCTCCGCTGAGCCGCGAACAGGTGGACGCCAACGCGAAGACGTACCTGGAGCAGGTTTTCAAGATTCTAGATCGCGATAAGACGGAAGTTCGCTACAACAGCGAATGGCTGGGAAAGATGTCGAGCTATGACGTGGTGCGTCTCTGCGCGCACTACCGGCTGGCGCGAATGCTGGAGCGGGAGGATTTCCGCTCGCGGCTGGAGAAGAACCTACCGATTGCCGTTCACGAGCTGCTGTATCCGCTGCTGACGGCGTACGACGCGGTGGCGCTCAAATCCGATGTGGAGATTGGCGCTACCGAGCAGAAGTTCAACCTGCTGGTGCACCGCGAGATCCAGCGAGAGTACGGCGTGCCGTCGCAGGTGACGCTCACGATGCCGATTCTGGTGGGGCTCGACGGCGAGCGGAAGATGTCGAAGAGCCTTGGGAATTACATTGGGATCACGGAAGCTCCCGCCGACATGTTCGGCAAGATCATGTCGATTTCCGATGAGGTGATGTGGTCGTACTACGAGTTGCTGACGGATTTTCCTTCGCCGGCGGTGGTGCGTTTGCGCGAAGAAGTGAGCATCGGCGTGCTGCATCCGATGGACGCGAAGATGCAGCTCGCGCACACGATCGTTGCGGGGTTTCACGGCGAAGAGGCGGCCAAGAAGGCAGCGGAACAGTTTCGGCTGGTTTTCCGCGACCGAAAGGCTCCGACGGAAATACCAGAAATGAAATTGGCGTGGGGAACGCGGCCGCTGTTCGGCGTCCTGACGGAAACGGGGCTGGCGAGTTCGCGAACCGAAGCGGAACGATTGATCAAGCAGGGCGCGGTGGAAGTGGGCGGAATAGTGGAGAAGGACGTGAAGCGCATGGTGGTGCTGAATCCGGGCGAGATGGTTGCGCTGAAAGTGGGCAAGAAGAAATTCCTGCGGATTGTGGCGACGTAGGCACATCGAAAAGCAGATCCCTCACCCCACACAAATCGTGGGGTTCGGGATGACAACGCGATGCCGAGGCGCGTCGCTAACTGTGCTTACGCCTGCCGCGTTGCGAGCTGTTGCAGGCGGGCGAGCCAGGAGCGGTCGCGGCGAGCGACTGCGTGACGCGTGAAGATGCGATCGAAGAAGCGACCGAAGGCGCCCGGCATGTCATAGGAATCGCGCATGCTCAGGCGCGTGCCAGACGCAACCGGCAATAGTTCCCATCGCTGCAAGCCTCGCACGCCGAACGAATCCTGAAATTTCCATTCGAGAAGGCGCTCCCATTCGTAGGCGGTGACGACGACCGTTAGCGCAACTTCACGGCGGCCGAGCTTCCCGGTGATGCGTACCTTTTGGCCCGTGGCAAACTCGGACGAGCCGCCCTGCACTTCAAAGTGAGAGTCCATTTCCGCGCCATACCAAAGCGGCATGCGCTGAGGGACGAAAAAAGCGAAAATTTCGTTCGGCGGCGCGGGAATTGGGAGAGAAAAATCGAGATCCGCCATCCGGTTCACCACAGCGGGTCAGATGACTTCGGCCAGGACGATCGAGACATCGTCGGAAGGCGGGCCTTCGCGCCAGTCGGCCACGCGGTCGAGAATTCCCTGCTTCATTTCGGCGAAAGGCAGCAACGCAGCTTCGCGGACAAATTTCTGGACGCCAGGCACTCCGAGCATCTCACCGTTGGAATCGAAAACGTCGGTGATACCGTCCGTGTAAAGCACAATGCGATCGCCTGGATCGAGGTCCACGTCGAGTGTCGCTTCCACATCAACGGCATTTGGAAGCGCGCCCAGGACCATGCTGCGGGATTCGAGCAAACGCGGCTCCTCGCCGGGCGTGACGACCATGCCGGGCGGATGTCCCGCGCCGGCAAACACCATGCGGCGCGCAGCGCGGTCAATCCGCGCGGCGGCAACCGTGAAAAAGAAAACGGAACTGCCGATGTTTTGCATCACGAAGCGGTTCAACTGCCGGAACATGTCACCGAAAGAGGAGCGCGAGCGAAGCTGCGTCATCGTCTCGCTGTAGAGGCGGTTCGCGACCAGAGCCGCGCCGATGCCGTGACCGGAAACGTCGAAGACGAGCAGATTCAGATGATCGTCATTCTGCGGGGTGACGAGACCAAAGTCGCCGCCGATGCTGCGGACGGGATGATAGTACGTGTCGACGCGGAGGCCGCCCCATACGAGCGACTTGGGCGCGAGAGTTTGCTGCACGCGGGCCGCGAGCGCCAATTCGTCCTCGATTTCCTTCTGGCGCTCCTCGAGCTTGACGTTGGCCTCGCGAAGCTGGGCTTCGGCGCGCTTTTGCTCGGAAATATCGGCGAAAGTAATGACCGCGAACTGGCGGCCGTCGGGATCTTCCAGGGTGCGCGCGCTGATGATCACCGGCAGGCGATTCCCGTTCTTTTGGGGAATGACAAATTCGAAACGGTTATGACCCGACCGCCGGCCCTTTTCTCGCTGCGTCTCAATAAACGCTGCATCTTCAGGACTGTAGAGTTCGGTCGACGGCTGGCCGAGCAATACGTCCGGCGAGAACCCAGTCATCTCGAGAAAGACGGAATTCGTGAAAATAATATGCGAGCAATCGTCGACGACGATCACGCCCTCGTTGAGCGTTTCGAGGACGCCCTCCATCTGCGCGATCCAATCGGGCTGTTCAACTTCCACGGAATCCCCTGTTCCGAACTCGAGTTCTGGTGGCATGTATCTTACCCAATCCCAGGGCGAGCGACAAAAACCACTTCATTGGATTCAGGCGCCTGGCGCGGAGGTCCAAGAACTTATGAAGTAAAATGGTGAAGCGGGGCGTACTCATAGAGGGCCGGACCTCAGGGGCTAATGAGTGCGTGTGAGAACTGGGTAGAGCGACAAGGGGCGTGAAACCTTGGAACCACAGATGAACACAGATAAACACAGACGAAGCAAAAGGCGCACCACATGCCTGAACCAATTCAAGCTCAGGGTTTGCAAGTACAAACCCTGAAACCCGTGTCCGGGGTTAACACAAGACGGAGTTGGCGCCTTCCTGCATCGCGTGCTTCGTTCAGACGCGTCGAAGCAAGCTTCGACGAAGAGAAAGCGGGAGCAAGCTCCCGCACTCCCAAAAGAGGCCCCGGGGCTGACACAAAATCTGAGTTGCCACACAGACTCTAAAAACCTGATTGTCTGGAGCTGTTCGGCACGGCTACCCTTCCCGAAGTCAGGGTGACAAAGCCGTGCCCTGACGAAACTCGATGACCACAAATGGAAACCGCGCCTTACCAGGACCGAAGGGGCTGCCGTTCCTCGGCGTGTCGCTGAACCTGCTGCGTAATCCGCTGGAGGTGATGCGGAGCGCCGCGCGTGAATATGGCGATATCGTCCGCATCCCGGTGATTTTGCAGAGCCGGATTTTGCTGAATCATCCTGACTACATCCAGCAGGTGCTGATCTTCCAACAAAACAAGTTTCACAAGAGCACGCTGAGCAAAGAGGCGACGGAGCGGCTTCTGGGGCAAGGACTGCTGATCAGCGAAGGGGATTTCTGGCGGAGGCAGCGGCGGCTGGCGCAGCCAGCGTTTCACCGGCACCGCATCAACGAATACTCATCGGCAATGGTGGATTGCGCGGAGGCGCAGGGACGCACCTGGCGCGACGGCGAGACGCGCAACATGGCCGAGGAGATGATGGCGCTGACGCTCGAGGCAGCCGTGCGCACACTTTTTGGCACGACGCTTCCAGGCGAAGCGAAGCGGGTGGGCCACGCGATGAGTTTCCTGATGCGCTATTCGCTGGGCCGCGCGCGAAAGCCGATCAATATTCCAGCCAGTTGGCCGACGCCGCGAAACAAACGCGCGACGCGCGAGTACGATTTCCTGGACTCGCTGGTGTACCGGATCATTTCGGAGCGCAAGGCTCAGCCAAGCTCGAATCACCGGAACGACTTGCTGTCGATGCTGATGGGCGCGATGGACGAAGACGGAAGCCAAATGACTCCGAAGCAGCTTCGCGACGAAACGATGACGCTGTTTCTCGCGGGCCATGAAACGACGGCGCTGACGCTGGCGTGGACGTGGTACCTGCTCAGCCAAAACCCGGCGGCAGAGACCCGGCTTCACGAGGAGTTGCGCGACGTGCTTGGCGGACGTCCGCCGGAGGTGGCGGATTTAGCACGGCTGCCTTACCTGCATGCGGTGGTGAGCGAAGTGCTTCGTCTGTATCCGCCGGCGTACCTGCTGGCACGAACGGCGATCGCTCCGTTTACGATCGGCGGCTACGATTTTGGGCCGGGCGAGACGGTGCTGATGTCGCAATGGGTGATGCACCGCGATTCGAGATATTACTACGAGCCGGACGCGTTCCGTCCGGAGCGGTGGCTCGACGGGTTGGCAGACCGGTTGCCGCCAGGAGCCTATTTTCCGTTTGGCGATGGTCCGCGGCGCTGCATCGGGCAGGGATTCGCGATGCTGGAGTCGGCGCTGGTGATAGGAACGCTGGCGCAGCAATTTCAGTTTCGGCTGGCGCCGGGGCGGCCCGTCGTGCCCGAGCCGCTTGTTACGCTGCGGCCGAAGCATGGAATCTCGATGACGATTCGCGCGCGGTAGTTTGCGGCGGGGTTAAAACCCCGCCCTTCCGAGTCATTTGACGAATTCGGGTTGCTCGCCGTGGTCCCAGGGGGCGTAGGACAAGGCATAGCGAACGCGATCGGGAATGGGCGGATGACTATAGAAGAGGAGCACGTCGACGGGATTCGGGTCGGGATCGGACAAGTCCACTTCGCCGAGCACCTGAAAGGACTGGGCCGCCACCTGGCTGGAATCCGGCGTCAACCCGTGAGTAACCTCGAGGCCGTACTGATCGGCTTGATGCTCGACGTAGCGGCTGAAGGCGCTTCCAAGCGGCGCACCGATGAATGAGAAAACCGATATGAGAAGAAGCAGCGCGGGCAGAGACGCCCAATCGTCGACCGCGCGAATGTTCCACTTTTCGCCTCGCCGCGCGAGGACCGAGCCAATCGTGCGAAACGCGAGATAGTGGAGAATGAACAGTCCCACGGCGCCAAAGGCCAGCCCTTTCCAGATGTGATTCAAAACGTAGTGGCCCATTTCGTGGCCGGCTACGAAGACGATCTGGGGCGTGTTCATTTTCGCGATGGTGGTGTCCCAGACGACGATGCGTTTCGACGCGCCGAGGCCGGTGACGTAGGCGTTCAAACCGGTGGTCTTCTCACCGGCGTTCATCCAGAACATTCGTTCCGGGGGAATCTCTTGGCCGGCGCGCTGAACCATTTTCTCGAGGCTCATGGTGAGTGCGGGATCTTTCTGAGCGAGGGGCTCGAATTTGTGGAACAGCGGGTCGATGACCAATGGCTGCAGGAAGACGAGCAAGACCAGGAGCGGCAACGAAACGAGCCAGAAGTAGAACCACCAGCGGCGCGGCGATTTGCGAATCACGGCGTAAAGAATCCAGACGAGAATCGTTCCGATGATGAGGCCGATGATTTGCCCTTTGGTCCAGTCCCAGGCCCACGAGCCCCAACCCTGAATGCTGATTCCGAATTTCCGCAGGACCCATTCCTCGGCGATATCGAACGGGATGTTCAGGACCGCGATCGTGAGTATCAGAGGAGGCGCGAAGACCAACGCCTGCAGAAATTTGGCCGAGCCCGCTTTTTCCGCCCAGTCGCGATACTTCGGCGCAAGCTTCCAGCGCAGGACAAGCCACAAGATAATCCAGGAGTACAGAGTGGCAGCCAGCCGGCCCCAAAATCCAATCTGGCCAAGCGTGTGCGATTTTCGGTAAAGGTCCGGCGGCAGGGTGTACTCCGTGACTTTCTTTTCCGGCTGCTGCACTGCGGAAGCTTGGGACGCATCCAAGGCAGTAGCCGCGGAGGGCATTTGCGGACGAGCATGAAACGCGGCGCGTGCTGTGGACGTGCAGAAATGAGCGAGGCCGAAGAACACGAGAAAAAGCAGTAAGCTTTTCATGTTTGCCCCTTAAGCGGTGCGCTTCTCGTCAACGAGCCACGGAGTATGCCTTTGCCGGTTGTGGGAGGCAAGAACAGGTTTGTTGCGGGCCGGGGCCAAATCTGTAGACCTGCCAAAGCGGACAGGGTGTCTTTTAGGATGCTGGGCGCAATGGCGTTTGCCGTCGCCGTAAGCACGCGACTAAGATAGGCTGTGGTGGGATAGGCTGTGGTGGTTCGGCCCTCGGGGAGGAGTTTATGAAGATCGCGAAATTGGGTCTCGTCGGGCTGCTGGTTTGGACGCCGGGCGTGGCCGCGGCGCGGCAGCAATCGAGTCAGTCCACTCAGGCGCAGTCGTCCGACCAAAAGCAGGACGATTCGCTGGCCGCAGCCGCGCGACGCGCTCGCGAACAAAAGAAGGAAGCGCCGAAGGCCGCCAAGGTGTGGGACAACGAAAATATCCCGTCGAAACCCGATGGCATCAGCGTGATCGGCGAGTCCGGTTCGAGCAGCGGTAACGCCGAGCAAAGCGCGACCCCTGCCGCAACGGCGAGTAACGCTCCCAGTGCTGCGAAGGATTCTGCGGCGGATGCGCGCGAAAAAGCCGCGCTTACGGCGGAACTCGCCGACGCGAAAGAGCATCTAGCAAGCTTGACGACGGACCTCGACATTCTCACGCGCAAGTATGGGCTCGACCAGCAGATGTATTACAGCAAGCCCGATTATGCCTCCGACAAAGACGGCGCCGCGAAACTGAAGGCGGAAGAAGATGACATGGCCGCGAAGAAAGAGGAAATCGAGGCCGCGCAGAAGAAGATCGACGAATTGACGGCGAAGTTGAACCAGAGCGCGTCGAGCAGCGACACCAAGCCCGCCAGCAATCCACAGTGACCCGCGCAGAGGCGGACGCCACGTAACTTCGGGCAGAGGGCTGAAACTATCCTTTGTACATTGGTCCATGACGCTCATCAAGCAGAACTCCGTGTCACGCAGCCGACTCCAGTGCCGGTGCCTGTTGTGCGTCCTACTGGTTTTTTGCTCCGTGGGGTACAGGAGCATAGCCGCGAGGTCTCGCGTCGACGCAAAAACCGATTCGAGCGATAGTGCGACCCCGCCGCCAAAGGAATCCCTTAGGGCCGAGTTGGTCCGGTTGCAGGAGCAGACTGGACTGACCTTGGCTATGGATGACGGCGGACTCGGAATCGTCCTGTTTGATAAACGCACCGTCATTTATGGCAAGAACCTTTACCGTACGACGGAGTCTCAAGTGGCTCGCAGCATGGGCCGGGGTGTAGTGTCCGGAGACGGAACTGAAGTTGCCGGCACGCTTTTTGATTTGGGACAGGGTTCACTCGCGATAGTTCAGCCAGACGGAAGCAACCTCCGGCTATATCCAGACGTTAGCCCTCGTGACATCTGCTGGTCTAACGACAAGTCCAAACTGGCAATGACCGTTGTAAAAGGCTCTTCCGACGCGGAATTAGAGATAATGGACCTCAGATCAAAAGCCACACAGGAAATCGATCCCAGCGCGAAGCTAACCGCACAATGCTGGTCTCCGGATGACACGAAGATCGTGTATCAAACCGACGATTCCGTAAAGATCGCTGAGATAGGGCGTGACAAATCGACGATACACATCCTTACGAAAGGACAGTACCCTACTTGGTCGCCGGATGGACAATGGATCGCGTATTTTGACCACAACGCGTACTATGCCGTCCATCCGGACGGACAAGGAAGAAAAGAGCTTTTTCATTACTGGAATCCCTTCGCTCCCCTCTACTGGTCACCGGATTCACGCATGGTGGCTTACGTTGCGGATCTTGGTTTCCTTCAAGGTGGTGCCCCGGATGCGGAGGTCGGTCAGCTTAGGGTCCGGCGGCTCGACGACGGGTCCCAGGCTTGGGTGGCTGAAGGCCAAATCCCAGATTTCCAGTGGGTGAGAAGTCCGGGGCTTCCGAAGCAGCTTGAGTCGGAATCCAAGCAAAAGTAAGCTGCGGCGATTTCCCATCCGGCGTTTTTTCGTTCGCAATCGGCACACTACTAATAGCGTATATTCCGCTTGACACACTAGAGCGCCCGGCGCACAATCCCGCGCATCCAAGAGATTCCGAACGAAAATTCGGGAGACTTTGGGTCGGGTTTCGGGGCAGCCGGGCGGCGCGCAGTTCCCTTCCCGCCGCAGGCTGGCAGATTTCGCTAAAACGAGAGGAATCGATGCAATATCTGCCGGGTTGGACCGTTCAGTGTTTGAATCCAGATTGTTCGGCGCGCGGACACTGGCTGCGCATTCAGGGCGCCGAGCCGGAAGCATGCGCCCATTGCGGCGGGCCGCTCCACAACGTGCCGCCACCGCTCGCGCCACGTTTCCGCATGCGGCCGCGACCGCTCGCGAGCTATCGCCCGATTGGGCGCCCGCGGTAAGACCTGTGGGAGCGCGCCTTCTCTGATTTTTCGCCAGCGCTGCGGAGGCGTCCCCGGCCGCAGCTTCCAGCAACAACGATAAGAAAGCCCGAGCCGTCCAAGCGGCCCGGGCTTTTGCGTTCGTCAGCGAATTGTCTTAGTTGTGACTCTGTGCGTGGGATCGTTGGACGTCGGGATCGGCTTTGCTCCAAAGCTTTTCCGCTGTGGCAAATTCCTGTTGGGCGTTGGCCGAGTCGCCGCGATGCTCTGCGACGAGACCCAGGTTATAGTACCCGCCCGCATAGCTCGGATCGTGACGAACCATCCTTTGCGCGGTCGACTCTGCCAAGTCCCAATCGCCTGCCTGGCGCGCGGTCCTGCCAATTGAGTCAAATTCAAACAGGGCCTCGCTCCAGGCATCCGGGCCCGGCACAGCTTCGATGCTGTCTTCAATCTGATTCATCAGAGCGTTGCCCTGGCCCCATTGTTTGTCGTGAAGGAGAACCTCGGCGCGGAGCGTGGCGGCATCCGGGAGTCGCGCAATCACAGAAGCAGGTACACGCTCGCTCTCCTGCTCGGCAAGCGAAAGTTCGGTCTTGGCGTCCTCGGTGCGACCCATCGCGAGAAAAGCCTGTCCTGCCAGTGCATGACCCGCGAATCGTCCGAGCGGCCATCGGCTCGCGATCAATTCCTGCGCCGCCGCGAGCGCCTCTTGGGGCCGGCCCTGGTCGAGCAAAAACTCTGGCCACGATTTGCGATTGTACTCGGCAAGATCCACGTAAGCGGGCAATGCAAACGCTTCACGGTAGGCGGCTTCCGCGGCTTTCATTTGCCCGAGCGCCTGGTAGCACATTCCGAGCAGATTCAGATTGTGAGCGTGGTGCCAATCGTAGCGTGCCGGGATGTCCTCGGCCTTATAGTAGGCATTCTCCAATTGCTCGGCTTTGAGGAATTCCTGAATTGCTTCTTCCGTGCGTCCCAGCCGGCGCAGGTCATGGCCCACCATGTGGTGGGCATGCGGAATGGCCGGAGCCATCCGCGCGTAGGTTTCGCTTTGTTCCAACGCTTCTTTTGTCAGCGCGAGATTCTCGAACGTATGAGCGAGATAGTGGTGGGCGGCAAAATTGTCCGGCGAGAACGCGAGCGCGGTTTGGTAGAACGCCATCGTATCCGCGCTGCCTCCTTGACCGTGGGCGAGCGGCGATCCTTCGTCGGCGAACCCTCGCAGGATCCAAAGCCAGGGATCGTCGGGAGTTATGCGGAGCGCGTCGGTGATGGCCTGGCGATAGGCGAAATACTTCTGGAGATTCGCGGCGTCCTCGAGGTATTCGATCTGCTTGGCGCGAATCGTGATGCGTGCCCGCTCGCGGTCACTTACATTTTCGGAGAGGGACTGCGCCTTCTCGAGTTCGGCTCGCGCGGAAGAGACATCCTGCAAACCGATGTAGGCGTCGCTCAGGCCTAGGTGCGCCATGGCGAGGTTGGGATCGAGACGCAACGCTTGATTAAAAGATCGAGCCGCCTCGATCCAAACGAAGGAATTCAAATAGGCCAGTCCCTGATCGTAGAAGGCTTGGGCGTCGGACGATGAAGTGGTGACTTTTTCATGGACAACGCCGATGCCCTGGCGGAGCGGCAACGGGCGCGCGAGAATCTCCCGCGGCACCATTCCTCCGGGTTCGTGACCCTCGTGTTGCGCCGGAGCTGCCAACGACGCCGATAAAATACACGCCACCAGGAAAACGAGGCAGCCCATACGCAGGGCCGCGCGTCGTTTGGGCTCGCGACGTTCAAGCCCCGCTCGACAATCTTGTTCGAGGTGCATTCTCAAGTTTCCGTTATCTCGACCGTGCGGAGATAGAAGCCCGCGTCCATTCTGCGCGCGCGGACGTGAGGCTCTTTCACTCGAAGCCGGATCATATACGTCCCTGGTTGTCGCGGCGTCCAGGCGTGGGTCCAGAAGCTCCAAGGGTCATTGGCGCTGTGCTGGAATCGTTCCACGGGAATGTAGTCTTGTTCGGGATTGAATCGAATCTCAAGGGCGGTCACCGGCTGGGAGCCACCCCAGAGAATTCCGACAACGCGGTATGTGAGTTTGCCGCCGATAGCCCATTGCTCGATTCGAACCGGCATCGCGGCTTGATCGACGGTCGCGGGTTCGAAGTCCTTCGCAAGCTGCGGGACGCCTTTCTGCAAAGTCCTCGCCGCGTACTCTTGCATCTGGGAAGTTGCCGCTGCGCCTTCATCAACCAGAGTGATCTCGTTCACCCATTTGATGCAGGCACAACCGTACCAGCCGGGCACAATCAGCCTGACCGGGGCTCCGTGATCCGCGCTGAGTGGTTGGCCGTCCATTTTGGTGGCCAGAAAAGCGCGCGCCGATTTCAATTCTTCGAGTGTGAAGATCCAGCTCGCACCTGGGACGGAGCTTGAGGAGGGAGCCGCGTAAGTGTCAAAGCCGGAGATCAGCACGCGGCTTGCGCCCGGCTTGAGCTTAGCAGCTTCGATAATCGCGGAAACATCGAGGCCCGCCCAATCCGCGACGCTCATCATCCCGAAATGCACCGCGCGAACATTCCCGGCACATTCCATCAGATGCAGGCCCATCGGCTTTGTCTGCTTCGCAAGTTCCGCGACGCTGACCGCGAATGGCTGCTGCACGAGTCCGCCGACCGCGATGGATGAAAGTTTTGCGCTATCGAGAAAGCGCGAGGCTCCGGTCCGGATATAAAACTCTTCTGCGGGTGTGAGTGCGTTCCCAGGAGCCAGCGTGGAGAGGTCGGTGTATAGGCGCTCATCGAGTTCCGCTCCAAACGCCTTGCCCATGGGTACGGTCGCTTCTCCCGTGAACTGCAGGATCCCGAGTTTTCGGCCGTTCCGAAACGGCTCTTCGACTCGACCCTTTGGGAGCTCTTGACCGGGAAGCTTTTCGAAACCTGCGAGCAGAGACCCGCACGTCAGAAGCGATCCACGAAGAACTGCTCGGCGCGTCAGCGTTCTGTGAAATCTACCGTTCACCAGTCTCCGTTGCCGTGAAGAAGCGCTCGAACCGTGCAGCGATAGGAGTTTACACCGCAGAATCATCGCCAGAAATAAAGAAGGCCCTCGCGTGAACGAGGGCCTTCGCTGAAGCAGCACCGTACCGGTTAGAAATTGAGGCGAGCCGAGAACTCCATTTCGCGGGCGCCGCCTCGAGGCCCCGCCGTTCCGGTAAGGTTGCCGAACGTGCCCGGGCTGGTGGGGTCGAGCGACAGAGTAGTGTCGTCGAAGTTCACGCTGTTGAACACGTTGTAGGCATCGGCACCGAATTTGAGGCTGGTTCGTTCGGTTATCCGGAACGTTTTATTGACGCCAATGTCAGTGGCGGCGTAAGCGGGTCCGGTAATGACGTTGCGCGATCCTGGAAAACCCGGCGGCGTGAAATCGAAGTTTGCATACTCCCCGACCGGGTTTGAGAAGATATTGGGAACCATGTTTGCACCGTGGCGGGTAAGACTGGACTTGACCGGACCCGTCAGAGTGCCGGGCGACTCCAAGAAGAAATTGGTGGGGAAATTGAAACCCTCGCCGGGACTCTCGGGGAAACCGGAATGCCAACGAACGGCCCCGGTCAACTGCCATCCCCCGACCAGAGCATCCATCGCGCGCCCGGAACTTGAGAAGAAGCGGTGCCCGCGCCCAAACGGGAGATCAATCACATAGTCACCATTGAAGTTGTGCCTCAGGTTGAAATCGGAAACGGCGCGGCCGTACCGGTGGAAGAATGGATTCTGGATTAGCGCGCCGAACGAGCCGGCTCCGCCGTCAGTGAGGTCAATATTCTCGGCGCCGGATGAATTGTCGATGCTTTTCGAGAACACATAATTGGCGGCAAAACTGGCGATTCCGACGCTCTTTCGGACCGAAACCTGGAGGCTGTGAAAGTTCGAGTTTCCCCAATTGGTCCAAGTGGGCAAGGAGGAAAATTGAGGCTGGAACTGGACGAAGCCGGTTCCGTTCGGATCGACCGTCGTATTCCAGGGGCTGGTGAGACCGCCTGGCCCGACGAAGGCGTCGATGGGATATAGCGCGCACGACCAGCTTGGTCCGCCCGACAGGCCGAGCACATCCTGCGTTGCGTATGCATAGAACGCCTGAGTGGGAGTCAGCGAGGTGTAACCGTTGTTGCACACCGCGTCGCCGGAGGCGCAAAACCATTGCGCTGCAAACGTCCCCATGTTGGGCAGCATATTCGTAAAGAAGGGGATTGACGAAATCTGTTGCAACCCGGCTACGTTTGGTTCGGGCACTTGATTGCCGGGTGGCCCTACCAAGATCGTCGGCGGTATCGCGGGAGTGGCACTGTTCTGCGGAGTCATGTTTGCGATTTTTGCAATCTGCCGATAGGCAGTCCACATATCCTGGCCGCCCGTCGTGTCCTTAATGTCAAGGTATTGGGCAAAGTCGGCCTTCTCGAGGAGGCGCCTTCCGAGGGTGCCGACGTAACCAACGTCCAGAACGAAGTGATGCGGCAATTCGCGCTGGATATCCGCGTTGAAGTGAATGGAGTAGGGCGTGCGGAGCCCTGGGTCTACGGCGAACCCGAGGTTCGAAGTATTTGCCACCGGCGTAAATGGAAACGTGGCCGACGCCGGAGGTGCGAAATACTGCGTGATGTCCGGAAACCCGGTACAGCCGGTGGTCAGGGTGCAACTGCCGGCAAAGCGGGGTGCCGGAGTGGAAGTGGGAGGGCAGACGCTGCCGCCGAGGCAGAACTGCTGCGAGCCGTTAGTCAAGGAGGTTGCCGTACCTGGCGACCCGTTCAAATCACTGGCCACTGCGATGGGCTGCCCGACATTGTCGTAGAAAATTCCCGCGCCCAGGCGAATCGAAGTCTTCCCGGCGCTCCCAAAGACCTTGTTGAGAATTCCGCTATCGAAACTGGGAGAATAGGCCAAGGCGAGCCGGGGAGCAAAATCCCGATAATCCGGATCGTACCAGGAGTTTGCGCCGTCGTTCGCTTTCCCTCCAGGGACCCAGCTCAGGAGTGGCGAGGCGGAAGAGGGTATGCCATTGTCCATGTTTATCACGCGCTGTTTGAACCAAGTCATGATGTCAAACGACGGGACGACCTCGGCACCGTGGGTTTCCCATACGGGCGTTTCGTAGCCCCAACGCAATCCGAACGTAAGCGTCAGATTGGACCGAATGCGCCAGCTATCCTGCCCGTAGATTTCAAATGACCGTTCGGCAAAGCTCCGCGCTTCGGGCGACCCCTGGGGCAAAATCGCACCACTCTGAATGTTGCCAAAGTAAGTGGCGTCCACCTCGGATATGGGACCGGCCAACATGCCGAAGGCACGGGTGATGGCAGTGGGATTGTGTGGGAGCGGAAGAGTCGGCGTCGTGCTGTCCGCGTTCGCCACAATCTCGTTGGAAACCGTGGAGCCCCCAACGTCGAATCCGTCGTTTACAAAATACCCTGGGAACGATTCGGATTCATTGATGCGGTCGTTGTTAACCAAGCGAAGGTCCCCGCCGAACTGGAGGGTGTGCGAGCCCCTGGTTTTGCTCAGGTCGTCGCCGATCAGGTGTACGGGCACAACGCGGCTGGTGGGCCGGGTGGCAAAATTCTGAACGTCGCTGAAGTCGCGGACATCAAACTGCTCGCCGAGGGTCCCGGAAAGCGCAATACCTTCGCGAGTAAACCCGTACCGGACGGTGTTAACGAGAGTGGGGTTGATCTGCTCCTGATACTGAACGACGATTCCGCGGCTGTTATTCAACAATTGCTGCGCCGCGGACTCCCCGGGAAATTGAGCGCCGACCAAATCGGTCCTGAGTCCCTGCATGGCGCCCTTGACGAAAATCGCGTTGTGTCCGTTCGCAGTAATGATGTAATCGAGCCTCGCGATATAGATGTTGTTGCTGGTAAGCTCGGGGGCGTTGAACCGGTATCCGATAAAGTTCGCCACGACTCCCGTCCCGCTCGCATCGTCTCCCACTGATGGATCGTTTCCGTGCGGAAAGAGGCTCATGTACGGGACCATGGCTGGATTGACGCCCAAGCCGGCGGGGTCAAGGCTTTGCACGCTGTTCGGCATAGCACCTGTCGAGACTGAGGGAATGCCATAATAGCCAGCGGCAACCGGATGGCTTGCCGTGAGTCCTTGCACGGTGCCTCCCGGGCACGGGACAGCGGTACTCGCATCGCACTCGTAGAGCAAGACGCCGTCGCGGAGAGTATCAGACGGAACTGTTTGCAGCTGAATGGCCTCCGTGGCGTCTCGCCGATCCTCGTTGTTGAGGAAGAAAAAGAAGCGGTCTTTCTTGATGGGACCGCCGACGGTGCCTCCCGCGAGATTTCTCTGGAGTTTGGGGCGTGGGTTGCCGATATCGTTGTTGAACCAAGAGTCCGCAGACGTTCCGGTGGTGCGGTAGTACCAATACGCACTCCCATGGTAACTGTCGGTTCCGCTTTTGGTGACCATCTCTACCTGAGCTCCGCCGGTGAGACCCTCGGTGGCGTTCGCGTTTGTCGTGATGACGCGAAACTCCTGGACTGAATCGAGCGTAACGGGGAGAGCACTCGTGAACGCCGATTGATTCTGCCAGTCATTGGAGTCCTCGCCGTCCACGGTGACATTCGTCTGATTGCCGCGGATTCCATCGACGACACCCTCGCGGGGATCAAGAGTCGCGATGGATCCCATATTTAGCGCGTCGGTATCCGACATTCCCGTGAAAACGACCCCTGGCTGAATGGTCAGGAGGTTGACCACATTACGAGCCAGAATCGGAAGATCCGTTATCTGTTCCTGGTTGAAAGTGTTGCCCACGGTGGCGTCCTGGGTGTTGATCGTCGGGGCCGCGGCCGATTCCACGATCACCTGCTGCGACACCTCGCCAAGTTCAAGCCGTGCGTCCAGCAGGGTGGGAGTAGCGATGAGTACGCCCACTTGCGCTTGAACGAAGGTCTTGAAGCCGTCCTTCACAATTTCGACTTTGTAGGTGCCAGGGGAAAGTTGCGTGAAGCTGTAGCTGCCGTTTCTGTCGGTGGTCGTTTTGTGCGCGACGGACGAGGAAAGATCGGTGGCGGTGATTTTGGCACCACTGACCGCAGCACCGGTGGGATCAGTGACCGTTCCTTGCAAGCTGCCGACGTCTTGGCCGCGGGCCGACGGAATGAGGAAGCCAAGAATCGATGTGAACGCACAGATGCCGACGAGCCGCAAAAAACCCGCGAAGTACTTCACGATATACCTCCAGGAGACACCCCTTAGTAAGGTGGGTGAAATTGCGGAATGATCGTTGGCGAACTTGACCCGCTGGACGCAATGCCCCCCCGAGCATTCGCCAAAAACGCACACCCCACAACCAACCCACTCTCTCTGGGAAGGTATATAGTCCCGGATTCGGACAATGTCAACCAGAGATGATTTCGATAAATAATCTCAATGGGATGGTTTTGGCTGAAATCTCGGAAACGGCTGCTCCGAGCGTTTGTCACCAGGCTACGGCTTGGACTGGCTGAGGCAAGCGCCCGCCAAAAAAGGTGAGCGGCCGGTGGGGGTGCCGGCCGCTCGTGGGCATGGGGGTGATGGAGGTGCAGACATTCGAGGTCGCGTTAGCGTCCCCGAATACTCAGCCATAATGCCTGTGGTCTGCGGCAGCGTCGATAGCCCAATCGGTTCAATTCGTCCCGGTACGAAGGTACCCTATTGAGAATTCGAGGTTTGTTCGCTGTACGCCGTGAGCGGCAAATCGGCCGAGCGTCAGCACGTTGGCTGGTTTTCGACAGGCACAGGCGGAAAAGTTGAACCCGGGGCGTCGCGGTGATAGGCTCCGGGAGGATTTTGTCCCGCGTTCCGGGACGCGTCGAAAGACCAATCGCTGACCCGACGCTGATCCAACGCTGCCATCGTGGGCGCTACCAGCACACAACTCGATCGCAAAGCCATCGTCGAGGCGCAAGCCCTTGCGACGGTGCGCCAGCTGCTTGCCGAGCTGGGGAACTCGCGAGGACTGGAAGATCTCTGCGCCCGCGGAACGTCAGCACACCTGGAGCGCGAACTCGGACTGGGGAGCCTTGAACGCGTTGAGCTCATGTTGCGCCTGGGCAATACCTGCGGGGTTCGGCTGCCCGAACACGTCGTTGCCGAAGCGGATTCCGTGGAGGACCTGGTCGAGGCCATTCTCCGCGACGACGTCGACGAGAACGAGCTGTCGACGTCTGTTCCAGACGCCGCCTTTGCGAAGTCGCCCGTCCGCGGCCATTGCGCCACGCCGAGACCAGAGCTCGAGCGGAAAATTCGCGCCGCCGAATCGCTGACGGAGATTCTTCGCCTTCGCGGGCTCGGCGAGCCAGGGCGCGCGCATGTTCACCTTTACGAAGAAAATGACGCGCTGCGGACGATATCGTTCGGCGAACTTTACGAGCGCGCTTCCGAGGCCGCCGCGGAGCTTTCGCGGCGCGGACTCGAACCCGGGCAAACCGTCGCGATCATGCTGCCGACATGCGCGGAGTTTTTCTCGACGTTCGCCGGTATCCTGCTGGCCGGCGGCATTCCCGTTCCGATCTATCCGCCGTTCCGCGCCGATCGCATCGCCGAATATGCGACGCGGCAATCGAACATCCTCAAGAACGCAGAGGCCCGGTTTCTGGTGACCTGGCGGCAGGCGGAAGGCCTTGCCCGATTGCTGCAGCCGCGCGTTCCAACGCTGCGGGAGGTGCTGAACGCGGAGAAGCTGTGCGCGGCGCCAACCGTTCCAGCGCAAGCGAGCAAAGAATGGCGGCCGGTGGAAAACCTCTCTCATCATGCCCGCGGCGAAGACATCGCGTTTCTGCAATACACGTCGGGCTCAACGGGCGATCCGAAGGGCGTCACGCTGACGCACGCGAACCTGCTCGCGAACATCCGGTCGATTACCGCAGGCATTGACCTGGGGCCGGAGGACGTTGCGGTGAGCTGGCTTCCGCTCTATCACGATATGGGACTGATTGGCGCGTGGTTCGTGCCCTTGTTCACGGGGATTCCGCTCGTGGTGATGTCGCCAGTGGCCTTCCTGAGCCGGCCAGCGCGCTGGCTCTGGGCGATTCATCACCATCGAGGAACGATCAGCCCCGCGCCGAATTTTGCATACGAGCTGTGCGTTCGCAAAATCGCGGACGAGGATCTCAAGGGTCTGGACCTGAGTTCGTGGCGGGCGGCGCTGAACGGGGCGGAGCCGGTCCACGCGGATACGATCGAGCGATTTGTGGCGCGTTTCGCGCCCTACGGCTTCGATCGCGGGGCGCTGCTCGGCGTGTACGGCCTGGCGGAGGGATCGCTGGCGGTGTCGGCGCCACCGCCTGGAGCTGGAAGCAGGGTCGATCGGATCGATCGGGCGACATTCGAATCATCGGGCCGCGCGGTCGCCGCGAGCGCGAACGATTCCGCGACCCTGGAATTCGTCGGCGCGGGAAAACCGTTCCGGGACGTCGAATGCCGCATCGTGACTCGAGAGGGTGGCGACGCCGGGGAACGCGTTGAAGGCGAACTGTGGTTTCGCGGCCCTTCGGCGACGTGCGGCTACTATCGAAATCCGGGCGCGACGCGCGACTTGATGCGCGAAGGAGGATGGCTGAATTCTGGGGACCGCGCGTACTGGGCCCATGGCGAACTCTTCATCACCGGTCGCGCGAAAGACGTGATCATCAAGGGCGGCCGCAATCTCTATCCCCATGAGATTGAGGAGGTCGCGGGGCAAGTGGCCGGAGTGCGCGCGGGTTGCGTGGTGGCATTTGGCGCTCCTGATGTGCGAAGCGGCACGGAGAGACTTGTCGTGACGGCCGAGATACGCAATGCCGCGGATTCGAAACGCATCGCCGCCGACATTTCGCGCGCCGTCAACGAAGGGATGGGCCTGCCGCCGGACGTGGTCGAAATACTTCCGCCGCAATCGATTCCCAAGACTTCCAGCGGCAAACTGCGCCGCAGCGAAACGCGGCGGCTCTATCTGGAGGGAAAGCTCGGCAAGAAACAGCAAGCGCCCTGGGTGCAGATCGCGAAGCTGGCTCTGCGCGGGGCGGCTCCGCGAACGTGGGCTTTGGCAACTCGCGGCGCGCGGGGCGCGGCCCAGCGCGTCTATGGCGCTTACGCGCTCACAGTGACGGGAGCAGTGATTGCGCCGCTGTGGGTGGCCGTTTCGCTCACTCGCGATGCGCGGCGCGCTTCGCGATTGATCCATTCCGCGGCCCGCACGATTCTTTGGTTTACAGGCATTCAAGTGCGGATTGAAGGAACGGAGACGCTGGCGGCGCTGGCGGAATCAGGCGCCTGCATCTTCGCACCCAACCACTCGAGTTATGCAGATACGGTGGCAATGGTGGCGCTGCTGCCGCCGGGCGTCCGGTTCGTCGCGAAGGGTGAAGTGGTGAATATGCCGTTGTTCGGAACGATGGCTCGGCGAAGCAGCCAGTTCATGTTCGACCGAAACGACCCGGAAGCGCGAGTGCGTCAGGCGGACGAGGTGAAGGCGGCGCTGGAGCGCGGCGAATCGGTGGCGATTTATCCCGAAGGGACGTTCACGCCGATCACCGGCATTCGGCCGTTTCAGTTGGGAGCTTTCAAAGCTGCGGTGGACGCGCAACGGCCGATATGCCCCGTGGCCATTCGCGGCACGCGCCAAATTCTGCGCGACAAGACGCACCTGCCACGGCTGGGCTCCCTGACGGTGACTTTCGGGCCGCTCGTGATACCCAATCCGAGCGCGGGAAACGACTGGCACGAAATCGTGCGCCTGCGCGACGAAACCCGCGAGATCATTTCCCGCAACTCGGGCGAACCGCTGCTCTAAGGAAACAGCCTACACAGGCCCACTGTCGGTTGGTACTCACTTGAGTTAGACACTTCCAGTATTTCAGAGACAGAGTTAAACTTTTTTGCATAAAAGTTTAAAATGGGGATGCCAAGTTAAAGCGACCGTCATGCTTGATCCCAAGAATCTGACCGCAGACCTACCTGATTTCGCACCCCACCATGCTTCCAGGCTTTTCACTAACCTCCGAGAACAAAAGTGACGGTGATGTAGGTCTCGACTTCCACGGGAATGCCGTTGAGCAGCGTGGGGCGATAGCGCCATTGCTCCACGGCCTGGCGCGCTGCGCGAGAGAGAAATTCGCTGCCGCTCAGGACCTCGAGATGCTGGACGGAACCGTCGGTGGCGATGATCGCGCGCAGGCGCACGATGCCCGAGAGGCGCAAGTTTCGCGCGATCATGGGATAGACCGGCTCGACGCGGTGAATCAGCGCGCCTTCCATAACGCCTTCGCTCACCGTTTGCCGGATTGGCCGGACAGTCTCCTGCTGGCGCGGCGGCTCGATCCGCGGTCCGTGGTCATTGCCGACGGAAAAGGGCACGCCAGGTCCAGTGGGGCCCGGACCGCTCGAGGAGTCTGGGCCAACATTGTCGTCTAGAATCGGAGCGTCAACGTTTAACTGTGTCTGCGAGTAATTCGGACGAAAGATGATCTGGTTGGTAGTCACGGGATGCGGACGAGGGCCGTGGTCACGTATCGGGTGAGGTTGCGCCACACGTGGGCTTCCGCCGCCGCCGTGGTATGGGGGGACTGGCGTCACGATGGTGCCATTCGGAAGAACGCCGGGAGTAATCAGCGGCCACAACAGCATTACCGCCAAACACACAACTTCGAGGAAGGCCGAGATCACCAGGGCTTTCTGCCGCAGCCGCCGCGCCCGAGAGATGGTTTCCGGATCGCTATCGACCATGCATTGAGATAGATTTCCAAGGCCGCTCATAGACACACTCCTCCCTGTCGAAATTTCGTGCGAAAAAGCGAATCAGGAACGGCTCGGCGACTTAGGTCCGCCAAACTCGCTTGCTGCCTTGCTGCCGGAAGGTCGCGATCCCTACATGTGATAGACACCGGACCGGGCGGCCGGTTCCCCAGGGTCCGCCGGGAAACACACCCGAGTCCGCCCGGGAAACCATCTCGCGATGCAGGGTCGTCTGCAAACGATTCGGCAGGAATGACTTAGAGTTTTTGGTCACAAGGCTGCACCTTGGAAGCAGGCGCGTGCGTCTAAAGTGTGTGCAGAAATGCTTAAAGGGAGTCTTGGAGCAGGAATCATGAGCAAAAATTCAGTTGAAACTATCGGCGTACGGTACACAGGCTGGGCTGCGCTGAACCGCGATCCGCTGGACGACCGCGTGGAGTACACGTGCCCGCATTGCGGTGCAAAGGGAGCCAAGGCGGCTCGGCGGCCGCGCGCGGCGTATCATTTCACGGACGGCTTCGTTCAGGACTTGCAAGGCGAGATGACGGCGTGCCGGGCGTGCAAGCAGTCACTGCGGGTGTCGCCGGTTGTGCTGGTTCACGATCAGGGTGAAAAGCGGCGCTTCGACGCGGTCTTCCAGCCCGATCTCGAAGTGTCGAAGAACTAATTCCCCGCATCTGGCGTAGCATCCTTCGGATATGGGTGAGTGGTTTGTGTCTTAACGAGCTGTCTTCCTCACCCCTGGGCCAAAAGGGGAAGGAGGGCTTGCTCCTTCCCCTCGATTTTGTTAACAATGCGCCCGGAGGTGCCCTCGCAATGAGCGACCTCGTTGACCCAAAGACGATTGGCAGCGCACGGGATGTAGTCTCGAGGCGCGACTTCATCAAAGGGGTCATCGCGAGCGGCGCGGCAGTTTCCTCAGTAGGCTACCTATTCCGCGCGTCGACTCTGCTGGGCCAGACTGCTGGCGGCACGGGAGAAAGACTCCTCACACTCAACGTCAACGGGCAGCAGCGCCGTGCCGACGTGATGAAGCAAGAAACACTGGCTTGGACACTCCGCCACAAGCTCGGGCTGACCGGCACGAAGCTGGGGTGCGATCGAGCGGAATGCGGTTCTTGTACCGTGCTGATCGACGGCGTGCCTCACTATGCCTGCTCGGTGCTGACGCACACGGTGCGCGATAGAAAAGTGCTGACAATCGAAGGGCTCGCGAGCTCCGACGGCACGCTGCACCCAGTTCAGCAAGGCGTGATCGATGAACAGGGCTTCCAGTGCGCGTTCTGCATGCCGGGCTTCATCATGGCGGCGGTGGCATTCCTAAAGACGAATCCCAATCCCACGCGGAGCGAACTGGCGCAGGGCCTCTCGGGGAATCTGTGCCGGTGCCAGGACTACGACAAAATCCTCACCGCGATGATGCGCGGCGCAGAGAACATGAGGGGGGCGAGCCGTGCCTAAGGGAGATACCAAACCTGTCGAAACGACCCCGCGTGTGTACGGGGTTGGACACAAATTGATCGGCAAGGATTATGTAACTGCCGACCTTTACGCGAAAGTTACAGGGCAGGCAAAATACGCCGAGGACTATAACGCCGAAGGAATGCTGTTCTGCAAGCTGCTGCTGAGCCCCTTGCCGCACGCGCGTGTGAAACACCTCGATGTGCGCGAGGCGCTTGCGATGCCCGGCGTGAGAGCGATTCTCATGCCCGACGAACTTCCACCACCGGCCGACTCACTCACAGACAATGGCACCGTAATTCGGGCCAACCCAAAGGCCGAGCGCGCGCTCACCTTGGAACCGCTCTACCAAGGCGAGCCGATTCTCGCTGTGGCCGCGGTGGATGAACTCACCGCCGCCGACGCGATTGAAAAGATTCGAATCGAGTTCGAGCCACTGCCCTTCGTCATCGACCCGCTCGAAACCTTGCGACCCGGCGGCCCCAATCCCAGAACGGACGGAAACATCTGGGTGCAGTCTCCGCCGGTCCCGGCCGTCGCGGGAGCTCCGCCACAGGGCCCGCCGCCTCCCACGATCGCAGCGCTCAAGTGGACCGAGGCGGAGTTCGCCGACGCGAAGTACGGGCGCCTGCCGATGGGGAAGACGCCCGACGAATGGTCGTACGGAGATATCGACGCGGGGTTCAAGAATGCGGCGCTGGTGCTCGATGAAACGTTTGTGACGCCGGACACAAGCCATCAGCCGCTTGAGACGCGAAGTGCCCTGGCCTACTGGCAGAACGGAAAAGTCTACGTCCACACCGGCACGCAGAGCACCGCGCAAACCGTTCCCGCCATTGCGAGGTGGCTGAATATCGACGTGAGCAAAGTTGTCCTCGTCAGCGAATACACCGGAGGCGGCTTCGGCAGCAAGATCACGGGCGGCATTTCGCTGATTATTCCGGCGCTGCTATCGAAGAAGGCCAATGCGCCGGTGATGATGCGGATCAGCCGCGAGGAAGAGACGTTCATTGGCCGCGCGAGGCCGAGCTTGCTAGGGCGGGTGAAAGTGGGCTTTTCCAAGGATGGGCGGATCATCGCGCTCGACATGTTCGTGATCTCCAACAACGGTCCCTATGACGCGAACGGCGATGTCCCGTCATCGGGCCGCATCGTGTCTCTTTTGTATCAACCGGAAGCGATGCGCTGGCGTGGAGTGACTATACTCACGAATACGCCGCCCAGAAGTGCGCAGAGCTCGCCTGGCGGCCTGCAGGGCATCGTGATCATGGAACCGGTGATCGCGAAGGCTGCGCGCAAACTTGGGCTCGACCAAGTCGCCGCCCGCCGAGTCAATTGCCCGGAAGGCAAGGCGCCATTCGGACCGGAGGTGAGAGGCAAACGGCCTTATGCGACGAGCGCGTTCTTGAAGGAAGCGCTCGACAGAGGGGCGGAGCAGTTCAAATGGAGCGAGCGGGTGGCGCGCACGCCGAAGCGGATCGGCACGAAGGTGCGTGGTGTGGGCGTGTCGCTGAGTTGCTACGTTGGTGGCACGACCGGCTTCGATGGGATCCTCATCATCAAGCCGGACGGCCGTGTGAGCATCCAGTCTGGAATCGGAAACCTGGGAACGGAGTCGGTGATCGACGTGCATCGCGCGGCAGCTGAGGTTCTGGGAGTGCCGTGGGAGAAGTGCGATATCACTTGGGGCGACTCGTCGAAGAATCTGCCATTCACGTGCGTTTCCGGCGGCAGCCAGACAACCCACGCGATGACGCGCGCTGCCTACGCGACCGCGATGGATGCGCGGCAAAAACTCAAGGAGATTGCAGCCAAGAAGCTCGGCGGCAAGCCAGAGGCTTACGATGTCGCGAACGAGCGGGTGTTTCGCAAGGGCGGCGGCGCCGGCATGACTCTGGCGCAGGCCGCGAAGCACGCGATTGAATTCGGCGGCACCTACGACGGCCACGAAGTATCCGCCGACCTCAACAAGCGGACCAAGGCGTCGGCGGCCGCGCTCGCGGGCCAGGGCCTTCTGGCGGCCGCGAAGGACAATTACCCTCGCGATGGCTCGACGTTCTCCTACGTTGCCAGCTTTGCGGAGGTCGAGGTCGACGTCGAAACGGGCAAGTACGATATCGTCGATTTCCTCGCTTACGCCGATGTGGGCTCGGTAATTCATCCCCGCGCGCTGGGCGGCCAGGTGCTGGGCCGGTCGGTGCTGGGCATGGGGCATGCGCTTGGGCAGAAGTGGGTGTTCGACCCTCATTACGGCGCAATGCTTACGAGGCGCTTTTACCAGAGCAAGCCGCCGACAATTTTGGACGTGCCCGTCGACATGCAGTGGGCGGCGCTGGATATTCCAGACCCGGAAACGCCGGTGGGCGCCCGCGGTGTGGGCGAGCCGCCCGTTGGAGGTGGGTGCGCTGCGATCTTGAACGCGCTTTCCGATGCGCTGGGAGATGAGATCTTCCAGCGTGCTCCGGTCAACGCGGACACCATTCTCACATCCCTCGAAGCGGGACGTCCCATGCAAGATCCGCTAACGGCGCACATTTAGTGGAGAGGTAATAGGAGAGGCCATGGCTGTAATTCGAGACGTCATGCCGGCTTTCGAGCTGGTTCAGCCGAACTCAATTGCGGATGCGCAAAAGGTGCTCGAGCAACAGGGCGAGGACGGCTGGGTGCTGGCCGGAGGCATGGACAGCTTCGACTGGCTCAAGGACCGCATCAAGAAGCCGAAGGTGGTGGTCGATCTGAGCGGGGTCGCGGAACTCAAGGGAGTTCGCACCACAGCCGACGGCATCGAGATCGGCGCGATGACCACGCTCACCGAGGTAGTAAACGATCCTATTGTCCAGCAGAAATACAGCCTGCTTGCGCAGGCTGCGGAATTGGTGGCGTCGCCGCAGATTCGGAACCAGGGCACGCTTGGCGGCAACGTGTCACAGGATGCTCGATGCTGGTACTACCGCGCCGGTTGGCCTTGCTACCGCGCCGGCGGGAATATCTGTTATGCCGATACGCCGGAGGGCCGCAACCGGGAGCACGCAATTCTGCATGCCGATCGCTGCGTGGCGGTGAATCCTTCCGATTCCGCTCCCGCGCTCATTGCGCTCGACGCCAAATTCGTGATTCGCACTTCCAAGGGTGAGCGCGTGGTGGACGCCGAGGACTACTTCATCGGTCCCGAAATCGATATCACGCGGCTGCACATTTTGAAACCCGGGGACCTGCTGACGGCGATTCGTATCCCGTCCACATGGGCCGGTGCGAGATTCTATTTCGAAAAAATCCGAGACCGAAACGTGTGGGACTTTCCGCTGCTGAACGTGGCCTCGGCGATGGTGGTGTCAAATGGCAGCATCGAGCGAATCCGCATCGCGGTGAATGCAGCGGCCGCTCGTCCTCTGCGCTTGAAGGTTGTCGAAGACGCGGTCCAGGGCAAACCACCGAATGCAGCAACCGGAGAAATGGCGGGGAAGTTGGCGGTGAAGGGAGCTGTACCGCTGCAGTTCAACGCTTACAAGATCCCGCTGATGAGAAACCTGGTGAAACGCGCTATCGGAGGCGTGGAGGAGGCAAAGTGGACCCCCTACAATGGGCTATAGATCCGTGGGGGAAGATTGTCCCCATCCACATTGCGTGGTTCTTGATCTGGGTGGCGGCGATCGCGGGGCTGCTCTTCGTTATCGTCCATGCGATTTATGTGCGGTATTTCGCGAAACCCAGGCAGTTCGAGCCTGATGCCGCTCCCGTCGACCCCGCAAAGATTCCCGCCCGCGTTCCCCGCCATTCGCTGGTTGCGCGGGCGTTTCACTGGATCATGGCGGCGTCGATGTTCACGCTGCTGTTTACCGCTTTCCTTCCCCGAGTAGGCGTTCAGTTTGACTGGGTTACATACCATTGGATCGCGGGAGCTGTGCTCACTGCTTCCGTCCTATTTCACATCTTTCACGCTTCGTTCTTCTTGGACTTCTGGTCGATCTGGCCTGACAAAATCGATATCCGGGACGCATGGAGACGAACGCAACGGTTGATGGGAAAGACCGCGCCGCCGCCGGAGAGGTTTGCGAAGTATCCGCTGGAAAACAAGCTCTATCATGGCGCCATCATCGTGGCCGGCCTGTCTGCGATCGTGACCGGCGTATTCATGATGTCTCGCGTGCGCACGATCTTTTTTCCCCGCAATCCGTATCTGTTCAGCGACATGACCTGGGGGATGATGTACGTGCTGCATGGCCTCGCGGGCGTCGGACTGATCGCGTTGATCATGATGCATGTCTACTTCGGGCTGCGGCCGGAGAAACGCCCAATCACGAAGTCGATGATCTTCGGTTGGATGAGCCGCGACTTCTATCTCGAAGAACACGATCCAGCGCGATGGCCGGTCGAGGTCTCCGCGCCGCCTGCGAGGTCCCAGGGAGCGAAGGCTGAGGGGTTACCGGATGTTGGCTGATATCTCGGAGCGCTGCGACACGATCGAAGAATGCTACGAGTTCATGCTGGCCTACGCGGCGCAAGGGCTTCCCAGCGACGAAGGCAGCCAGTCAGGCAAACAAATCCGCGAATATCTGGGCCGCGCCCTAACAGCGATTTCTGGTCTGGCAGAGGGCTGCGCGACGGCGATGAAGCAAGAACACCTCGAGCCGGCCGACCGCTACAAAGCATTCTTCGCAGTGCTCGACCGCGACGCGCGCGACTCGCTGGCCGCCATCGAGCTGGTCCTGGCGCAGCCGTCCATCAGCTCTCAACTGATCGACAACCTGAATGCTTCCATTCATCTGCGTGCGCTACTCACGGATTTATTTTTGGTGAGTGAAATCGTAAGGACGCAACTTGCGCGGACGAAGCCGCTCGCTGCGAGCTAGCGCGTGCCCGTTGGAGTGCGCTGCTGAAGCGGCCGGCTTGCGCGGGAGTTAGTCTTCGTCTACCACGAGGTGGGACTTTTCCATGTCCGCGCGGACGCGATCGAATGCCTCGTCCACCGTGTCGGCAAACTCAAGCAGCTTGTACTCGCGGGCGTTGATGGTTCCGCTGCGGACCATGTGCTTCCAATTCAGGACCTTGTCCCAGTATTTTCGGCCGTAAATCAAAATCAGGTGATGCGAGGAAAGTTTCCCCGTCTGCATCAATGTGAGCATCTCCCAGAGCTCGTCCATCGTGCCGAAGCCACCGGGGAAAACGATCAAGGCTTTAGCCATCTGCGCGAACCACAGCTTGCGCATGAAGAAATAGTGGAAGCAAAAATTGAGCTCGGGACTGATGTACGGATTCGGGCGCTGCTCATGCGGCAGCTGAATGCTAAGGCCGATCGAGGAACCGCCCGCTTCGGCCGCGCCGCGGTTCGCCGCCTCCATGATTCCAGGGCCGCCACCCGAGCAGATGACGAAGCGCTTGGGGTCGGTTCCGAGCGTCATGGCCCACTGCGTGATTTTCTTCGAAAGCTCGCGCGCCTCTTCGTAGTAGCGCGACATCCCCAGGTCGGACCGCGCGGCACTGATTTTTTCACGCCACTCGACGTTGCGCCGGCCGCGCGAGTCATGCTGAATTTCGTGCAAGCGATCGAGAGCTCGCTCGCGTGAATAAATTCGTGCCGAACCGAACATCACGATCGTGTCGGCCACTTTCTCCTTGCGCAGGCGCGCCAGAGGATCGAGATACTCGGCGATGATCCGAAGCGGACGCGCTCCCAGGCTCTCCATAAACTTCTTGTCTTGATAGGCCAGCTTCGGCATGGGCAAGTGCCCCGAACGTCTCATTCTTTCCCCCTCATAAAATAGCGAACGAACATTCTATTACCTTTTCGGCTCGAGCCGTGGCAGTTCGAGGATTCGCGTCCTTAACGCTTGCCGCAGCCAGTGCCCGATGCAACGGGCGTCGAGCGCGGGGAATCGTATAGAGTGAAGCCGATGAAGCGGCCCCAATGAAGTGTCAAAGACCAACCTTCGCTGCGCTGTGGTACTTCGCGCTGGCGACTGCTTGCACGGCTATCGCTGCGCCGTGCTGGGGACAGGGCGCTCCTGCCGGTCCGCTCCGCCCCAAGCCGGGAGTCGAACCCGAGAAGGAGCCACCGGCCGAGCTGCAAAAGCACGCGATTCGCACGCGCGTGAGTGTGGTGACCACTCCGGTGACCGTTCGCGATCCCCGCACGGGCGACATGGTCCTGGATTTGAGCCAGGATAAATTCCATGTGTATGACAACGGCGTCGAGCAAAAAATAAACCATTTCGATTTGGGCGGCGATCCGCTGTCGATCGTGCTCGTCGCCGAAACTAGCTTGCACGTCCAAGCGATGCTGCCCGCAATCCGCAGGTCCGGAATCGTATTCACCGAAACCGTGATGGGCCAGACCTCCGAAGCCGCCGTGCTGGGCTACGACGACACCGTGGATCTGCTGCAGAGTTTCACGACGGATGTGGACACCGTTCAGAGTGTGATCGAGCAGCTGCCCGTGGGATCGTCGGGCACGCATCTGTACGACGCGATGTCGCGCGGGATCGAGCTTCTCGAGCAAAGACCGGCCGTGCGACGGCGCATCCTGGTGGTTGTGGGAGAAGCGCAGGATTCAGGAAGCGAAAGCAAGCTCGGGCACGTTTTGCGGCGCGCGCAGCTGGCGAACGTCACAGTGTATTCGATCGGTTTGAGCACCACCGCGGCCGATTTGCGCCAGCCGGCCGGGCAATATCAGCCGCCGCAACTCGGGCCTCCCGGCACGTATCCGCTGCCCACGCCGAACGGAATGCCGCAAACGCCGGAACTCGAACAGCAGGTGCAGGGAAACATGGACCTGATGGCGTTGGTGGTGTGGCTGGTGAAAACGGGCAAAAACGCGATTGGCCCGAATTCGCTAGAGATTGCCAGCAAGGCAACGGGCGGGCTGCACGTGAACACGATGCGCGACCGGTCGATCGAGAAGGCGATGGATGAAATCGGCGGCGAGCTTCATGCGCAGTACACGCTCGGCTACAGACCGCCGGGCGACGAGCCGTCCGGTTATCACGAGATCAAGGTGACAGTCGACAAGCCTGGTGTGGATGTGCGCACACGCCCCGGTTACTACATCCCGCCGCCGGAGTCGTAGTTTCCGCTACTTGAGAGTTTCTGCGAAGAGTGCGGCGAGCTTGCCGAAGGCACGTTCGGCTTGCGGCTGGTTGTAGACCGAGTTATCGCTCTGCGGCACCGTCCAGCCGTGACGGGCGCCCTCGTATATTTCGCTTTCGTATTCGCCTCCCCACGCTTCGAGCGCGCGGTCGAGCTTGTCGATCGCCTCCTTCGGCATGGAGCGATCTTCGAAGGCGTGTCCGAAGTAAAGGCGCGCTTTCACCTTCGGCAGCAGCAAATGCGGGCTCGTGGGAGCATTGGTGTAAAGGCTGCCTCCGTGGAACGAAGCCGCCGCCGCGATCCGATCAGGACGAGCAGCGGCGATCCGCAGCGCCATGGCTCCCGTGAAACAATAACCCACCACGCCGAGCGGGCCACGGCTGACGGATTCGCGGTTCGAGAGAAAATCGACATAGGGCGATGCGTCACGCGCCATTGCTTCCGGCGTCAAAGGTCCGCTCAGCTCAGCGAGGCGCTTCATGCTCTTTTCTTCACCCATCTTGAACGGCGAATCGAACATGGGAGGCTTGCCCGTCCGGTAGAAGACGTTCGGCAGCAAGACGGCGTAGCCCTGCGAGGAGAGGCGTTGCGCCATGTCGCGATGGGACTGGCGAATGCCTCCGATATCGGTGAGGTGAATGACGCCGGGAAAAGTGCCTTTGCCATCCGGTTGAAAGAGAATGCCCTCTGCCGCTCCATCCGCCGTTTTAATTTCGACTTCCGTCTCCATCGATCGGCTCCCTTACTTCTTTTCCGGTTCCGGCGTAGCGGCGGTTTCTTCTTCCAGGATTGCGGCGGCGGCGGCGATGCTGTCGCCTTCTTCGAGGCGCAGCAGGCGGACGCCTTGCGTCGAGCGGCCCGCTTCGCGAATCTCGCCGGAGTGAACGCGAATCACTTTGCCCTGGTGCGTGATGATCATCACGTCGGAGTCCTCGCGCACTTGCACGGCCGCGACGACCGGGCCGTTGCGATCGGTGGATTTCAGGTTGATGACGCCTTTGCCGCCGCGCGACGTGACGCGATATTCCGCGAGAGGCGTGCGCTTGCCGTAGCCCTTTTCGGCGACGGTGAGCATCAGCGACGTGATCGATTCGCGGATGTGGTCGCTCTCAAGCTCTTCGAGGTTGCGCGTTTCCTTCTTGAACTCCTTCGCGATGATGGCGAAATCGGGCTGCACGGCTTCCATGCTGACGACGTAGTCGCCCTTCGCGAGGTCCATGCCGTTCACGCCGCCGGCGGCGCGGCCCATGGAGCGAACTTCCGTCTCGCGGAAGAGAATGGCCTGGCCGTCGTGGCTTGCGAGGAAAATCATCTGCGTGCCGTCGGTGAGCTTCGCGCCAATCAGCTCGTCGCCTGCATCGAGATTGATGGCAATGATGCCGGACGGGCGCGGGTTGGAAAATTCGGCGATGGCGGTTTTCTTTACGGTGCCGCTCTTCGTCGCGAGGAAAACGTAGCGGCTTTCTTCCTCCAGATTGCGCGCGGCGACGACGGCAGTGAGTTTCTCGCCTTCCTGGAAGCGGACGATATTGTTGATGGCTTTTCCGCGAGTGGCCGCGGCGGCTTCGGGAATTTCGTACACCTTGAGCCAGTAGATGCGGCCCTTCGACGTGAACAGCAGAATGTAGGCATGCGCCGAAGCGGTGAAAAAGTGCTCGACGAAATCGTCGTCGCGCGTCTTCGCGCCGATGCGGCCTTTGCCGCCGCGCGATTGATGCCGGTAGGTTTCTACCGAGGTGCGCTTGATGTAGCCGGCATGGCTGACCGTGATGGCCATCTCTTCGTCTTTGATCAGGTCTTCGAGCTGGATTTCTTCGACGCGGTCGACGATCTGGGTGCGGCGATCGTCTCCGTAGGTTTTGAGGACTTCGCGCAGCTCGGCGACGATGACGGCCTTCAATTTCTTTTCGCTCGAGAGGATTTCGGTGAGCTCGGCGATGCGCTCGCGGATCTGCGCTAGTTCCTTGAGGATTTCATCCACGGAGAGTTGCGTGAGGCGGTGGAGTTGCAACTCAAGGATGGCGTCGATTTGAATGTAGCTGAGGCCGAGCCCTTCGCCCGAGCCTGCGGCCGTGATGGAGTACTTCTTGGCGTCGAGTTTGACGCCGCGAATGGCGGTTTCCTTGCCGCCGACCAGGACGCGAACCGTCTTGTTTTCGAAGAACTCGTGCAAGTTTTCGCGGGCATTCGCACGGCTGGCCGATCCGCGAATGATTTTGATCACGTCGTCGATGTTGTCGAGAGCGATGCGGTAGCCGAGCAGGATGTGCTCGCGCTCGCGGGCCTTGCGCAGCTCGTACTGCGTGCGGCGGCGGACCACGTCGACGCGGTGTTCGAGAAATAGATAAAGCAGTTGCAGCAGGCCAAGTTCGCGCGGCTGTCCGGCGACGATGGCGAGCAGGATCATGCCAAACGATTCCTGCATCTGCGTCATCTTGAAAAGCTTGTTGAGGATGATTTCCGGCTCTTCGTCGCGCTTCACTTCGATGACGATGCGCATGCCGTCGCGGTCGCTTTCATCGCGGATGTCTGATATGCCCTCAATCTTCTTGTTCTGGATCAGCTCGGCAATGTGCCCAATCAGCCGCGACTTGTTCACCTGATACGGCAGTTCGGTGACGACGATGTCCTGGCGGTCCTTGCCGCGCTGTTCGATGGCGGCCTTGGCGCGGACCTGGAAGCTGCCGCGGCCGGTCTTGTAGGCCTGCTCGATTCCCTCGCGGCCGTAGATATAGCCGCCGGTGGGAAAATCGGGGCCGGGAATAATCTTCATCACTTGCTTGAGTGTGGTGTCGGGATTTTCGATCAGCAGGATCGCGGCTTCGACTGTTTCTTTCAGGTTGTGCGGCGGAATGTTCGTCGCCATGCCAACCGCGATGCCGGAGGAGCCGTTGACGAGCAGGTTCGGAATTTGTGTGGGAAGGACGACCGGCTCTTTTTCGCTCTCGTCAAAATTGGGAACGAAATCGACGGTTTCCTTCTCGATGTCCGCGAGCATCTCCTCGGCAATTTTCGAAAGGCGCGCTTCGGTGTACCGCATCGCCGCCGGTGGATCCCCGTCGACGGAGCCGAAGTTGCCCTGGCCGTCGACGAGCGGATAGCGCATGTTGAAATCCTGCGCGAGGCGGACGAGGGCGTCGTAAACGGGCGAGTCGCCGTGCGGATGGAATTTGCCGAGGACTTCGCCGACGATCTTCGCGCATTTGCGGTAGGCCTTCGTCGAGGTGAGCCCGAGCTCGTACATGCCGAAGAGAATGCGCCGGTGGACGGGCTTGAGGCCGTCGCGCACGTCGGGCAGGGCGCGCCCGATGATTACGCTCATGGCGTAATCGAGGTACGACTTCTTCATTTCCGATTCGATATCGACCGGCGTCATTACCGACTGATTCTGTTCGTCCGCCATTTCCGACCTTTCGTGAATAGTGGGTGGTGATTAGTGATTAGTGGTGATTGTGAGCTACGTTTGTTTGGCTGCGCGCTCGAGAACGTACGCCTTCACGGATTCGAAGGCCGATGCGTTGTTCGAGAAGCGCTGCGGCGCAAAATGGGTTTCCAGTTCGCGCAGGAGCGTGTCACGTTCAGCGTCGCTGGCGCACTCGAAGGCGACGCCCTGCTCGTTGTTCGGTGCGTTCGTTTGCGTCGCGCGAAATTCCGAGCAGCTTAGGCCCCGCAGCCCCGGCAAAACCTTCCACGTGAGCTGATATTGCATCCGGCTAAATGTCGAGGTTGACGACGTCGAGGGCGTTTTCCTCGATGAATTTGCGGCGTTCCTCGACGTTTTCGCCCATCAGCGTGGCGAAGATTTCCTCGGCGGCGACCGCGTCTTCGAGCCTCACCTTGAGCAGCGTGCGCGTTTCGGCGTTCATCGTGGTAGCCCAGAGCTGCTCGGGATTCATTTCGCCGAGGCCCTTGAAGCGCGTGATCGTGAATTCCTTCTTCGCGTCCTCGAGGACGTAGCTGAGCAATTGCGTCGCGCTTTCTTTGGTGGTCTTGTCGCCGTTATGCGCGATGGTGAAAGGCGGCTTGTCATTTTCCGCGATGGCCTGGCGCAGAGTGCGGAGGCGCTTGTATTCGGGCGACGCGGCAAGGGCCCAATTGATGCGGCGCTCTCCGCCATTCTTCAGCACGAGTTCGTGCAGGCTGTGCTCTTCGTCAAACTCGAATTTCGCATCGAGATCGAGTTTCGCTTTCTCGATGGCTTTGACGAGGTCCTGAAGCTTCTTCTTGTCGGCGAAGTCGGCTTTCTTTTCTAGCTCGCTGTCGGCAAGGACTTCCACCAGTTTCGGGTCGCGCAGACGCCGCGCCATTTTCGCCGATACCTGGTCGTACTCCTGAATGTTCAGCAGGAATTGCGTGAGGGCGCCGCCTTCGAGCGATTTGCCGTCCTTGCCCTTCACGACGTGCTCTTCGGTGGCGCGCTTCATCAGCTCACGCGAGAATTCGCGCTCGTCGCGGATGTAGCGGTCCATCTTGCCGCGCTTCACGCGATACAGAGGCGGCTGCGCGATGTAGATGTTCTCTTTCTCGATCAGCGCGCGCATGTGGCGAAAGAAGAACGTGAGGAGCAGAGTGCGGATGTGGCTGCCGTCGACGTCCGCGTCGGTCATCAGAATCACTTTGTGGTAGCGGAGTTTCGAAGGGTCGAAATCGTCTTTGCCGATGCCGGTGCCAAGAGCCGTGATGATGGCGCGAATTTCCTCGTGACCCAGCATTTTGTCGTAGCGCGCCTTTTCGACGTTCAGAATCTTGCCTTTGAGCGGCAGGATGGCTTGATAGCGGCGGTCGCGTCCGCCTTTTGCGGAGCCGCCGGCTGATTCGCCCTCGACGATGAACAGCTCGCAGTGGGCCGGGTCGCGTTCCTGGCAATCGGCGAGTTTGCCGGGGAGGCCGCTCGAATCGAGCGCGGACTTGCGGCGCGTAAGCTCGCGAGCCTTGCGAGCCGCTTCGCGGGCGCGGGCTGCGTCAATGCATTTGCCGATGATTCGGCGGGCGATGGAGGAGTGCTTGTCGAAATATTCGCCGAGGCGTTCGTTGACGAGCGATTCGACGAGGCCCTTGATATCGCTATTCAGCTTGCCTTTCGTCTGCCCTTCGAACTGCGGCTGCGGCAGCTTCACGGAAACGACGGCGACCAGGCCTTCGCGCACATCGTCGCCATTAATCGAGACTTCGTCCTTCTGCTCCTTGAGCATGCCGAGCGAGCTGGCGTAATAGTTGATCGTGCGCGTGAGAGCGGAACGAAAGCCGGCGAGGTGCGAGCCGCCGTCGACCGTGTTGATCGTATTCGCGAAGCAGAAAATGTTTTCGGCGTAGCTGTCGTTGTATTGCAGCGCGATTTCGATGTCCACTTGGCCGCGCTTGCCTTCCATATAGATCGGCGAATCGTGGAGGGTCTGTTTGCCGCGGTTCAGATGCTTGACGAATTCGGAGATGCCGCCGGTGAAGCGAAACTCGGTTTTCTTGCCGGAGCGCTCATCGTCGAGCGTGATTTTCAGGCCTTTGTTCAAGAAGGCCAGCTCGCGAAGACGCTGCGCAAGCGTATCGAAGGTGTAGACGGTTTTATCGAAGATGGACGGATCGGCGTGAAAGGTCACCTTCGTGCCGGTTTTTTTTGTTTTGCCGGAGGATTTTAGCTTCGTCGTGGGAACGCCTTTTTCGTAGGACTGCTCCCAGACTTCGCCATCGCGCCAGATTTCGAGGTCGAGCCAGTCGGAGAGCGCGTTGACGACCGAGACGCCGACGCCGTGGAGGCCGCCGGAAACTTTGTAGGTGTCACTGTCGAATTTTCCGCCGGCGTGCAGCACGGTCATGACAACTTCCGCGGCCGGCTTTTTTTCCGTGGCGTGCATGTCGACCGGGATGCCGCGGCCGTTGTCGATTACGGTGACGCTGTTGTCGTCGTGGACGGTGACGTTGATTTCGTCGCTGAAGCCGGCCATCGCTTCGTCGACGGAGTTATCGACGACTTCCCAGACGAGGTGATGCAGGCCAAGCTCGCCGGTTGAGCCGATGTACATCGCGGGGCGTTTGCGGACGGCTTCGATTCCGCCGAGGACTTTGATTGAGGTCGCGTCGTACTTGTGCCCACCGGGGCTCTTTGCGGCCGGAGTCTCTTTATCACCCATGAGTCGTACGTCTCCTCAGATGTTGTTCGATCGTTTGCCGAGAATTCGTTTCACTGCATCAGGGAAGGCGTGTCGCGCGGAAGTGCTCGACGCTTGCCTTGCCCATTGGCCCCATTTCTCGAAACTCTTGCCGAGCTGGGACTCGAAGGGTTTTTCAGCGCTCCATCCCGTCCGCACCATGCGGATGTGGCGGAGCCTTCTTTTCCCCCGTTGCGGGGGTTGCGCGGCGCAAGTTCTGGCCGTACAAAGTGCCAATCAGAGGAATCTGGAACCGAGTAAATTCTACCCAAAAGTTGTGGGTTTCACAAGTTAAATCGCCCTACTGGTTAGAGTTTATCGCACTTATTTTCAATGATTTGCGGGTTGTTTTGCAGGCGATTAAATGTTGCTCAAAACGATGGTCAGGGATGCACGAAATTGCGTAACTTCGAGCGTTTCTTGCAAGGTAACACTGCGTGCAAACTTCAAATGCGCATGGGCATTACGACGTAGCGGTAGCGGCTGGATTCATCGCCCGTGGGCCGGAGCTGGCCGGCGGATTGATCGTCTTTCAACTCGAAACTGATCGGGCCATCGGCGGCGGCACCCAGGAAATCGAGCAGATACTGAGCGTTGAAACCGATGGCTATGGGATCACCCTTGAATTCTTTCTCGATGGTTTCTTTCGCTTCGCCGTATTCAGGACTCGAAGCCGAAATCTCGAGGCCTTCTTTCGCGAGCATGAACTTCACGGCGTGAGAGCGCTGGTCGGCAAGCTGCGAAACGCGGCGCAGGGCGTCCTGTAACTCTGCGCGTTCGAGGACGACAGTCTTGTTCGCTTCGCGCGGCAGGACGGCTTCGTAGTTTGGGAATTGGCCGGTAAGTTTGCGCGATGTGAGCAGGCGGCCGCCAAACTGGAAGAACAAGTGGCTCTCGTCCTGCGCAAAATCGATCGCACTGTCGTCGCCTGATTGCGCGGCGAGGCGCTGAATTTCCGTCATCGCCTTTTTGGGAACGAGCACGCGCGTTTCGGCAGAGAAGCCTTCGAACTTGTGATCGGTCTCGACCATCGCGAGGCGGTGACCGTCGGTGGCGACCATGGTCAGCGAATTCGGCTTAAGCACCAGGAGCGCGCCATTCAGCGTGTACCGGGACTCCTCGAGTGAAATCGCGAAGGTTGTCTTGGAGATGACGTCCGCCAGAAGTTTGGCTGGAATCTTGACGAGCGCGTGCGGGAAGTTCGGCAGGGCCGGGAAATTGTCTTTCGACATTCCCACTAGTTTGTAATTCTTGCGATCGCAGGTGATCTGGACCCAATGATTTTCAAGAAGCTTGAACTTAATTTCTTCATCTGGCAGCAAACGAACCAAGTCGAGAAGTTTTTTTGCGGGAATCGTGCCGGCGCCTTCCTTTTTTACCTTGGCTTCGCACGAGGTGCGGATGCTGAGCTCGAGGTCGGTGGCCGTAATCGACAGTCGATTGCCCTTCGCTTCACACAGGAGATTCGAAAGGATTGGGATCGTCGTCTTGCGCTCGACGACGCCTTGCGTGAGATCGAGCTCCTCGAGTAGGTCGAATTTCTTTACGCTGAATTCCATCAGGTGCAGCCCCTCGCTTTTTGCTTTCAGCGGTTACTGTAACAGCTTTTAATATGATTTATGAATATAAGAGAACCGTCGCCGTCGCCGCAATTGTGAATTATGCGGAAAACAGTGTAACCCACATCCCTGCTTCGTTTGCACTCGAGCCGCTACTGTGGAAGTTCTGTGCGCGACTGCGGAAAAAACCGGCCGGGGATTAAGCCGCGAAAGTCTTCCACAATCTTTCACTGGCGGAAGGACGCCCGGCCGGTCACCTAACGCTTAAACCTATCCAAATGAGTCGAGTAGCCTGTTGAGAGTTTTGTTGAAATCCTTATCAACTTGGCGAAGAGCCTCAATCTTATGAATCGAGTGTAGAACCGTGGTGTGGTGCTTGCCGCCGAATTGCTTCCCGATTTCGGGCAGAGATGCCGAGGTAAGTTGCTTCACAAGGAACATGGCAACTTGCCGCGGGAAAGCAATCACGCGGGAGTTGCTCCGCACTTTTAAGTCTTGCGCGCGCAGACCGAAATGCTCACCGACAGCGCGCTGAATCTGCTCGATGGTTACCTTCTTTTCCTGCGTTTCGATGAGGTTCTTCAGCACCTGCTGGGCGGTTTGAAGATTGATCGGGACATCGGTGAGAGACGCGTAGGCCATCAATCGAATCAGCGCGCCCTCGAGCTCGCGGACGTTGGATTTAATGGCGCGAGCGATGTACTCGGCGACGTCGTCAGGCAAGTGCGCTCGCTCACTCTCCGCCTTCTTTTGGAGAATGGCGATCTTGGTTTCCAGGTCGGGAGGCTGGATATCCGCGATCAGTCCCCATTCGAAGCGCGAGCGCAGCCGTTCCTCGATGGCCGATATCTCTTTCGGCGGGCAATCGGAGGAAATCACGATCTGCTTCTGCTGGTCGTAGAGCGCGTTGAACGTGTGGAAGAACTCTTCCTGGGTCCGCTCGCGAGTGGCGATGAACTGGATATCGTCGACCATCAAGACATCCATATTGCGGAAGCGATCCCGAAGAGCGGCCATCCGCTCGAAGCGGATCGAGGCGATCACTTCGTTGGTAAATTTCTCGGCGCTGAGGTAGGTGAGCCGCAAAGCCGGGTTGCGCTTCTTGAGGTCATGCCCGATCGCTTGCATCAGGTGGGTCTTGCCGAGACCCACTCCGCCGTAAAGAAAGAGCGGGTTGTAAGACTTCGAAGGCTGCTCGGCCACGGCCTTCGCCGCCGCGTGAGCGAACTGGTTCGAAGCTCCCACAATGAAGCTCTCAAACGTATAGCGCTGGTTCAGTTGGTTGTTGGTGGATTCGAAATCGAGCCTGGCCTGCGGCGGCGCTGAAACCGGCGAAACACCCGGAACGGGCTCCGATTCGACGGAGACGAACTCGATGATTAACTGAGGACGCCCGATCTCAACAAGAACGGCCTTCAAGATGTCCCCGTACGTTTCCTTTAGCCGCTTGGCGAAAAGCTTCGTGGGAACCCGAATGACGACACGATTGTCTTCGGCGCGCTCCTGCCGGGTGGGTCGAAACCAAGTGGCGAAACTGTGAGGGTTGACGCGACGTTCTACCTGTTGGAGGATTTTGTCCCAGAGAGTATTCATTTGAGAAAGTCAGTCCTTACTACGATTTCCACCGATGTGGAAATGTTGTGGAAATCCCCCAATGGCTCCGATGCGACCTTTTTCGTGTTGGACCGTTCAGGCTCGACGCCGCAAAGATTTGCCCCGCCCTGCGGCTTTCATGATTGCTCGCCCACAAATTACAGCAACATTAAAAACGCGAGCCGGGATTCTGCCTAAACGCGATGCAATGAGCAAGAGAAAACTGAGCGAATTGGAAACGCGCACGCACACAGGATTCACAGTTTTTCCACAGGGCTAAATCCACTGTGAATCAACCCGACAGCCTCTCGCTTTAGCAACAGTGCCAAAAGTTTCGTGCGCGGTCGAACGCGTTCAAGCCCAAAAAACCGGCGAGTAGTGCGATTGCCAGCCGCCGCAAGCGAAGAATGCGACCTCGCGTTGCACCAGCGTCTTGCACAGGGACTGTGTGAGTTTTCCACAGCTTATGAACGAACAGAGCCTGTGGAAATTCTTATAGGGATTGAAAAAAAAGGAGAACTCGCGCGAGCTTTCGATGAGGACCGATCGCGGAACTAGCGCGCGACTCGGCTTTGAACGGATTCGATTTCGTGTCAGCGCGGTTGGGGCACGACTTGCGGGACGATATTGAGTTGCTGCTTCGGCGAGGAGGCAGCCTTGTCGGGGCGGGCAAATCCGAATATTCCCCAAGGGTCCGCGGCGATGAGAATGCGATCGGGTTCAACGAGCACCGCAGCTGGCTTTATCGCAGTCCCGCCGCTCAGGGTCAGGTAGTAGATTCCGACGGGATCCCCCTCTTTGTTGAAGTGAACCAGCGTGTCGCCGATGCCGGCCCAAATCTCGTGGGTTTCCGGGTCGGCCGCCATGGCGGTGATGATGGGCTTGTCAAAGGACGAAACTCGGCCGAGATCGCCCAGGTTCACGCGCATGCCGCCCGTGAAGGCATATGAGCTCGAACCGAAATGTCCTCCGCGATATCCGAGATGCGAAAAACCGTCCGATCCGTGCATTCCCATTTCTGCTCCCGCTCCCGCGGAGTGCTGCGCGCCCGAGGCTGGCGTGGCGCTTCCCGCCCCACCCTCGTGTCCGCCCATGCCGCCGCCAAATCCACCTTGCCGAAAGCCAAATCCACCAAACGATGACCCGAGCACAAAGGATGCAGGCAGGCCACCCTGGCTGAGTCCGCCTCCTGTGGGTGGCGGGGCCGAATAATCGTTGAACGAGTCTGTTGCTCCCGCGCCATTCGAACCGAAGCTGCTTTGAAGGTCAGCACTCATGCTGGAAGCGTCGACACTGGATGACGACTGGCTGAGATCGGAGGTATCGTTGCTGTCGGAAGAATTGAACCGCAGCGCGGCGCCCTGCGAATTTGTTTGGTCGCTGACACTCCCAAAGCCCGTGCGCCCTCGCCCGCCGAACCCGGACATGGTTCCCATGCCCAATTGGAAGTTTGTTCCCTGGCTCGATACCTGTCCCGAGAACATCGCTCCAAAGGGGCCGCCCCCGCCTCCCGTGGTTTGCTGCTGAATCGCCTGGTCAAACCCCTCTCCGCGCCTCAGAGCTTCGCCGAAGCCCGTTCCCACGCCGCCGCTAAACTTGAGATCGCCTGACGAACCCACGGTTACGGAGCTGCGAATTTGGTCGGAGAAAGACTCGTCGGAAAAGCCGAAAGTGTATTCGATGCGATCATTGGGCTGTGGGGGCGTCTCTCCAAACACATGCGCAGGAATCAAGGCCTCATATCCCACGTATCCGTACCGGTCGTATTGCCGCACCGTCGGATCCGGAACTGAAGTGAATGCAAAATAGATTCCGCCAGCGGAATCTCCGGATACCTTTCCGCGATTCATGAGCGGCTCTTTGTTCGGCGGTTGTTTATCGGGCTGGTCCTCCGCCTGGATGGGGTCCCCAAAACTTCGCACCACCCTTCCGCGCTGATCGATGACCTCCACGAGGCGCTTTGAGACCAAACTTGTGACGGCAAACTGGCCGTCGGAGAGAGCGACGACGGACGTGGGAGCAATCACGGGAGTGGTGGACACGAACGAGCCATCGGGCGCAAAAACGACAATGGCGTTTGCGCCGCGATCCGCAACGACAAGGAAGCCGTCTGGATTCAGGTCGATGTCAACGGCGTAGTGGATCGTGGTGCCGTTCGATTTGGCATTGGGAACCTGGCCGAGGAGGATGCCGTCAGGGCCAAAAACGGAGATCACCGTCTCGGGCTTCGCAAGAATGTAGTATCGCCCCGAGGAATCGCGCTTGAGCGCCGTGACCCCGGCTCCGACTCCTGGGAACACCCTGTCATGCGACTCGACGACGGTCCTGAGACCCTGTCCGGCGGCGGTAGGTGCAAACGCAACAAGAGAGAGCACAATCGACGCCAGCCCGACCAGACCCAACGACCTGAGACGAGACACGACCCACCCCTTGAGCGGCCCCATGATAATAAGCGAGATGCGTATATTCATTCCCGCGATGCCTGCGCAAAGTTCCCCGTTCTTGGGACGTAACAGGGGTACTTCTGGATTCACGCGCATAGGATCTTCAGTCGAGGCGGAAGTTGAGGCGGTCGATGGAGCGGGCCCGGCCAGTGGTCTCGTCGGCGTCGATCAGCACCGCGTTCATTTGGATGTCGCCTTCGGCGACGGCGAAGCGGGCCGGCATGGCATCGAGGAAGCGCTGCACGATTGTCTGTTTCTCCATGCCGATCACGGAATCGTGCGGGCCGGTCATGCCGACGTCTGTGATGTAAGCGGTGCCGCCGGGAAGAACGTGATTGTCTGCCGTTTGGACGTGCGTGTGCGTGCCGAGAACGACGGTCACCTTGCCATCGAGATACCAGCCCATGGCCTGCTTCTCTGAGGTTGCTTCGGCGTGCATGTCGACGACGATCACTTTCACGCCGGCGGGAACCTGCGCCAACTCGTGCGCGGCGGCGCGAAACGGGTCGTCGATCGGCGTCATGAACGTGCGGCCCTGCAAATTGAGAACGGCGTAGCCAACGCCATTCTTCGCGACTCCCACGAAGAGCCCTTTCCCGGGCGAGCCGTTCGGAAAATTCGCGGGGCGCAACAGGCGCGGCTCGTGCGGGAAGAAATCGAAAATCTCCTTGCGGTCCCAGATGTGATTGCCGCCGGTGATCACTTCCACTCCCGACCCGAAAAGCTCCTCGGCAAGGCGCGGCGTTATGCCAAAGCCGGAGGCGGAATTCTCTCCGTTCGCGATGCAGAGATCGATCGACCGCTGCGTGAGGATGTCGGCAAGCCGGTCGTGGACGATCTTGCGGCCCGGCGATCCCACAATGTCTCCGATAAAGAGGATTCTCAAGCTGACCTTTCCTGGAGCCGAAATGCTGAACACAGAGTACACAGAGAACGGCGGAGTTCACCGAGAAAAGATGATGGAAACGCGGAGGGGTCCACTTCGCCGTGCGTTGCTAAGCCCTGAACCCCACGAATAAGTGGGTGCCCCGCGCCTGCTTTCAGGCTTCCCCGACCGAAGCCGGGGCGTGCACAACGGCAGGACGACGCAAGCTCCCTGGGATCCAGTGTTGGTTCAAAAGGCTTTCGCGACGTCACCTGCGTCGCAGGCCATCTCCGCAACTCATTCTAGCAAGGAAATCGCGGGACAAAAATTGAAGGTGGCAGCGGTGTGGAGGAGAGCGCAACGAGGCGCGCCCTAGTTAGAAATTGAACTTGACTCCGAGCTGGACGAGGCGCGGCGTCGCGGCGCTGACGACCTGGCCAAATGTGGTGCTGGCGATGTTTCCGTCGACAGCTTGCGCACCGAAAAACTGAGCGTGATTGAAGATGTTGAAGGCTTCCACGCGGAACTGGAGCGACTTCGACTCCGTCAACCGCAGCTTCTTGATGACCGCCATGTCGTAGTTGTCCATTCCGGGACCGTAGAAGAAACGCCGCTTCGCGTTACCGGGCGTTCCCAACGGGTTTTGGGGGAATACGGCGGTGTTGAAATAGGGTTGCCCGTTGCGAGGATTGGGATTCAGGTCAAGCGGGCCGCCGGTGTAGTCCGGTTCATCGACGCCGAAGTTGTTGATGCCGTTTGGCTCGGCGCCCAGGAGAGAGTTGTCTCCGTAGTTGACCAGCGTGACGGGCTGGCCGGAGGTGAAGTGAGTGATTCCGGAGATTTCCCAGCCCTGGGTGAAGCGGTTCGTTGCGCGGAAGAGACGTTCGAAGGGAATCTCGTACTTGTAGCTGATCACGAAGTTGTGCTTCACGTCGAAAGCGGAGAGCGCTTTGCTGAGCGCCGGATCGATCGGATTCACTTCCTCGCCAACGTTGGAGGACTGATCCTGCGACTTGCTGAAGGTGTAGCCGGCGAGGAACTCCAAGCGGCCGCTCGTGTGGCGAACGGTAACCTGAAGGGCGTTGTAATTCGAATTGCCGATCGTGGCCTGGTTGGCATTGCTGCCAAAATTCGACCCGAGAGGGCCGCGCGTTCCGTTGTAAACGGTGCCCGTCGCGGTCGTGTAAGTGGTGTCCTCGCCGAAGGGGCCGCACGGGGTTTGTCCCGGCGCGAGATTCGCGGGATTGCTCAGTTCCAGACATAGCGCCGGATCGCCTGGATTTGCCTCGTCAAGCACCAGGAGCCGATGGCCCTGTGTTCCGACGTAGTTTACGCCGACAACGGTGTTCGTTCCGAATCCGCGTTCGAGCGAGAGCATATATTCGTCGGTGTAAGGAATGCGGTTGGTAGTGGGATAGTTCGGAAGCCCTGTGATGGGTTCGAACTGGGCCCAATTGACAGCGGGGTCAGGGTGGCTGGCGCTCGAGTCCAACGGGGCGAGCGTGACCGGGAAATACTGGCCGAGATTCTGTCCGTTGGATGCCGTGACGAACGGCGTGGCAAAAAGCGGCGGAGCGGGACTCGTGTAGGTGGTGCCGTAGGGCGCATTGGCGCTCATGACGCCGATCGTGAGCGCTTCAATCGAGGTGTAGAACATTCCGTAGCTCGCGCGGATGCTCGTCTTGCCGGGACCGCCGAGCATTTTGGCGAGAACGCCGTCCCCCGAGACGCTGGGGGAATACGCAAGGCCAATCCGAGGCGCGAAATCGAGATTGCCCGGTGGCGCGAGCGTGCGCGGAACACCGGGATCCGTGGGATACAAGATGCCTGCCGGCGCGCCAGGAAAGACGACGGAAGCGCGGCCGGGCACAAACGTCGCGATCTGATTGTACTTCTCGTACCACGGCTCGATGCGGTCCCATCGCAGACCGTAGTTCAACGTGAGGCTGCTCGTGACGCGCCAGCTATCCTGGGCGTACAGGCCTGCGTACTTATTGCGGCCGTAAAAGGGCTGAAGCTGGCTCTGGTTGTACTGGCTGGGAATTCCTAGCAGGAAATCCGCAAAGTCGGAGCCGGTTTCCGTGCCGAAAAAGAGGAAGCTGCCGTTGAACTGCGCGATGGCGTTGACGTTGACCTGATCGTAGTGAAACTCGCCGCCAAATCGCAACGTGTGTGCGCCAATAACCTTTGAGAAACCGTCGAGCCACTGGTACGTGTTGCCGATTTGCATGAGCTGGTTCGTATTCGTGCCGATCGTGTAGCTGTTGAAGCCGACGCTCTCGACGCCCTCCGTCTTTGGCGATAGGGCCACAATCCCCGGCGTGTTCTGACCTACCTCGAAACCTTGCGAAGCCAGACTGACCCCGACTCCGCCCACCGGCTTGCCGAGGTCGTTGGCGTCACGCATGAAGCTGAAGTGGAATTCGTTTATAGCGGTCGAGCTGATGGTCTTCGTATCCCCAAGATCGAGGAGCTGCGCCCGGCCCGTGTAGAGCGCATTGAAGCCGGGAACGTTCGCGCCGCCCTGAGTGACGGGAAAGGGATTGTTCAGCGACCAATCGTCGACGAAATAGTAGGCGGACATCAAGCCGAAGCGATTGTTTGCGTCGAGACGAAACGCGCCTTTGTCGTCGCGCAGCGTTTCGTTGTAGGCGGAGGTGGAAAACGTACCGTTGGCATTGTTTGGCGCCGGAATGTACTTGATCAGGTTCGTTGCCGGCGCGGACCAGGCGCTTTGCGGAATACTCAGGGTGGGGAGAACGCATTGCGCAGTGGACGCACAGGTGGACGAATACGTCGTCGGCGGATTGAGGTTCCCGGGTTGGTCTTCGCCCGCTGTGAAATAGTAGGGCTCGCCCGCCGCCACCGGGTAGCCCAACTGGTTCGAGAGCAGACCTGCCCAATAGGTACCGCTGACCGTTGTGGGCACGACGTTTCCGTTGGCGTCCGTTGTGGAGAAAGACTTGGCCAAATCCGAGAGGTTGCCGGTGAGATCCTGAGCCGACGGGACGGGAATCTGTGGCGTATCGATGCCAAGAGTTAGCCGAGTGCCTTGATAGTCTCCAAAGAAGAAGATTTTATTCTTGTGGATCGGACCACCGAAGGTGCCGCCAAACTGGTTTTGATCGTATTCACCCCGCGACGACGACAAATAGTTACGCGCGTCCAGGTTCGTGTTGCGCAAGAACTCGAAGGCGTCGCCGTGAAACGCATTCGTGCCGGACTTCGTGACGACGTTGATTTGCCCGCCGCTGAATTCACCGTACTCGGCGTCGAAATTGTTGGTAAGAATGCGGAATTCGGCGATGGAGTCGAGGTTGGGAATGATCGCCGCTCCCATGTTGACGTCTTCTTCTACGTCGCTTCCGTTCACGAGAAAACTGTTGGCGAACTCGCGCTGGCCGTTGATGGAAATTGTGCCGGGGTTCAAGTCTCCGGAGGGAGAAAGCGCGCTCGCGCCGACGTCCTGCACCGTATCCGACGTAATGGAAGTGACCGGCTCGACGCCGGGCTGCAGGGCCAGCAGGTCCGTGTAGCTGCGGCTAATCAGAGGAACAGCGGTCATGGCCGAGCCCGTAACAACCTCGCCCATCTGCGAGCTGGCCGTCTCCGGGTGAATCGCCGCGTCGCTGACTGTGACTGTGTCGCTCTTCTGTCCAACCTCGAGGACGACGTCGATGAGCAAGGCGCTGTTGGCGTCAATCACCACGCCGGTGCGCCGGTAAGGCCTGAATCCCGCGCTCGCGACGTCCAGGTCGTAGCGGCCGATGGGCAGACTGGGAAAGGAATAGGCGCCATTGGCGTCCGTCATAACCGTCCGGCGGATTCCCGTGTCGGTGTTGGTCGCAGCCACCGTAACGCGAGGGACGACGGCGCCGCTCGGGTCCTTCACGGTGCCCGAAATGCTTCCGCCGACGCCCGCCCAGACGACCAGAGCCAACAGCGGGATCAGTGCGACGATGAAAAATCGGGGTAAAAAGTGGCGCAAACGAGAGCCGAACACGAATGACCTCACTTTTCCAGTTGCAACTGGTTATCAACAGAGGAGAGCACCTTACGCCAGTTGATAACCGGTGTCAAGAAGGAAAGATGACAATCAGTTGCAACTGGAATTTCATACGCCGTTTTCAGGGAGTCATACGCCGGCTAAGTCGGAAGTCGCCAGGTTTTCCAGCGGAGTGTAAGCCTCGCCGGGCCCCCGAAAACGGGGCCCGACGAATGCTCAGGTGACGGCAAGTCAGTTAGAAGTGGAATCCGATCTCGCCGGTGAACGTTCGCGGCGTGACGTAATGCGTGCCGCTGAACGTGGAGAGGAAGTTGTACAGCACATAGTTGTTCGTCAGGTTGATCGCCGTGAAGCGCAGGCTCCATTTGTAACGGTCACCGTGGAAGAGGTTATCTTCGCCCACGGAGACGTCGAATAGATTGCGCGAGCGGATGCGGGGAGGGTTCAGATCGTCATCCTCCGTATTGGGCGCAGGAATCTTAACTAGGTTGGAGGTGAATTGTGACGGCGAGCAAACACCAACGACGCCACCGGAACTGAGCGGTGTCCCGCTTGGATTTGTCAAGCTGGGCGGCGCAGCGGCGACTCCGTTGCACGTGAAGCCGGCCTCAAATTCCTGGTCGGCCGTAAGAGGTTCGTTGACGACGTTTGCGGCGACCATGCCAGTGTCGCTCGGGAAATTCGAGTAGCCTGGGCAAGTGCTGAACGGCTCTGTGGAAAAGCACGGAGCGGCGCCCGCGACGAGGCCGCTATCGTAACGCCAGTTGAACCCGAGCCAGGGACCGAGTTTCCACGGCTGATACTGCAAATGCGTTGTTTGGTTGTAGTGCTCGTCGTGGTCGATGCGGAACGGACCTACGGCAGCAGGAACGGCACCGGCGCCGCCGATTTGCGGGGTGAAGAACCGCGCTGCAACGCTGGACATGACGACGTAGGCCGTAAAGCCGTGTATGTCCGTGAGGTTCACGCGTCCGGTGAATCCGGGGATCTTGGCGTTGTGCCATTCGATCGGGAACGTGATGGGAGTGTTGCCCAGCACGCTGAAGTCATAGCCGTTGTGCGTGTACTTCCAGATGTACTCGCCGTCGAAAACAATGTGCTTTCCGATGGCTTGCTGCAGGCCGGCATGAAATTCATTTCGGAAGCCGGGGGCTATCGGCGTGAAAGAATCGGAGGAGCAGAGCAGAAGCCCAGTTCCGGGAATCCCGTCTTGCGGCCCCAGGACCGGATTACTGCAACCGATACTGGAGAGGATAAGGTTTTCGTTGAACGGCGTCTCGAGGGTGCGTGCGTAGGACACCTTGAGCACGGTATTGCTGGGCTTGATGTTGTACGCGACGCCGAGGCGCGGCTCTGCTTGCGAGCCAGTGGTAAGGCCATTGTACAAATCGCCGCGTATGCCGAGGTTGAAGTTCCAGCTTCCTTTGGTGATGCTGTCTTCGACGTAAAGCGCAAGCTCTTTGACGTCGGTATGACCGTTGAAGGTATATAAACCGCCGCCTCGTGTCAGATCATAGGGCGCCAGCGTCGGGCTATACAATGGGTACAACGCCGAGCTAGTAAAGCCATTGGCCGGGTTACCCGGAACGTTTGGATCCAGATTCGCCAATGTATTCGGCTCAAAACCAGCGGCTGCGCACTGGCTAGGATCTGTGAATCCCTCCACCGGGGCGAGCGGATAGAAGGCTTCGGTATTGGGATTTGTATTCGGGCCGAGGCAAGGTGCGTTAAGAGTGGGATCGACAATTCCCAAGTTGTCGGTCTCGTTCAGGAATGTTTGTTCGTAGTCAATGCCCGCTTTAATGTTGTTGATGCCCCTCACGTAAGAAACACTGGAGCGAATCCCGGCGTTCGTGAGAGTTCGATATTGCGAAACGCTCTCTCGCTGAAGGGTGAACGGGCCGAGATCGGCAAAAGGATCGGCGCTGGGGTAATAGTTATAGGCATCGCGCCGCACCCAAGCTCCGAGCGTAAACACTGCGTTCGAGCCGATGAGATGGTTCCACGTAGGAGCTATGCTAATGGTGCCGATCTTTGACCGTTGATCGGTCGCCTCCACGGGTTGGCCGCAGAAAGATAGAGTGCAGGCTGCGCCAGGACCTGCCGTGGCGGGTGCGTCGCCACTATTCGGAACCGTGTTTCCCCACCAGGGCGAAGCGTAAGAGGCGTCGAAGGAATTCGGCGTCTGGAACCAGGAGCGCGAGTAGTTCACATTGAAATGAACAGTGTCGGCCTGATTCAACTGATAGTCCACGCGGTCGAATACATTTTCTTCGTTACCCTTGTCGTGCATAACGACGAATTCCGGCGGATCGAGGAATCGACCGCTATTCAGACCGGTCACAGAGATGAAGTTTCCCCATTTTTGGCCGCCGTAGGCGAGGTCGAAACCGCCGTTGGATGAGCCGAAAGAGCCGTATGCAGCCGTCACGCTGCCGTGAGGCGTCGTCACGCCCTGGCCAGAGCGCGTCGTAGCGACGATGACGACGCTTGTCTTATCGCCGTATTCGGCAGGCGGCGCGCCGTCGACGACCTCGAGCGACTGAACGGCATCAACGGGCAGTTGGTTCGAGAACACTTTGCTCTGTTGATCCGTAATGGGCTGGCCATCAACGGAGAAGGAGTTTTCGGCGTGATCGCCGAGTCCGTGGAAAAGCCCGTTCGAGTCCGCGGCAATGCCGGGACTCGCTAGGGTAACCAGCGAACTCAATGAAGAGGATGCGCTTTCGAGTGGCAGCCTGTCGATGATGGCTTTGTCGATATCGGTGTGATTGGTGGGGTCGTTCTCGATCAGGTCGCCCCCGCCCTCCACCGTAACCGTGCTGCTGGAACCGGCTAGTTGCAACACAACCTTAAGAGTGATCGGGACACCTGAGCGAACGTCTACATCCTCGGCATGAGGAGCAAATCCGGCAACGGATACCGAGAGATGGTAGGGATTGAACGGAATATTCGGGAAACTGAAATTGCCGGCGGCGTCTGTCGTGACCGACCGCTCGTACTGGCTGACGGGATTGTGAATCGAGACCGTGGCGTTCGCGACCACGCCGCCAGATGGATCGGTGACCGTTCCGGAAATTGTGCCGCCCTGCGCCAACGCCGGCGAAGCCGCAACCAGCAGACAGACCACTAATAAAAAGCCCTGAATCATTAAGCCTAGGCGTTTCATGAAGTCCTCTCCCATTTGAGTGTGCTCCGGGCGTTTTCGGCGCCCGTGCCAGTTAGAAAATGGATTGGGCTCCGCCGTCACTTTTTGTGAAGGGGGAGTTAAGAGGCAGCGCGAGTCGGAAATTAGGCTTGCGTGGGAGGCGCGCGAGAGGAAAGCTGGCGAAATTGAAGCTCAACCTTGGGATCGCTTGAAACTGGAAGTACTAACCGGGCAACCGCAGTCGGCGCGGCAAAGACCGGTGCAGCGGAAATGTCCAGCGACACCGAGTGCGAAAAATGGCAAAGCTGGCAGTGGTCGTCCCCGACCGAACTACCATGAGTGTGGGTCGCAACCTGAAACGCAAACAGCAGGAGGAAGCCTGCCAGAAGCGCGGCCAGCACTCGATGTGTTCTGCGGTACGGCATGGGTGCTACGTACACCCCCTGTTGTGATGTTACTTAGACGCGCCCACTGGGGCAATAGTCACAAACTTTCTGGTTCCGCATCGGCAACGTCAAGCGCCCCTAAACCTGCAGGACATCGCCCTCGCGAGCGACCATCTGGTAGAGCACGGGGCTCACGATACGGCCCAGGAATAGGCGCGAGATCAGTCCCGCCACAATGACAATCGCAAACGGCTTCTGTGAATCCGAGCCCACGCCGGTGGAAAGCGCCGCGGGTAGAAGACCCAGGCATGCCACCAGCGCCGTCATCATGATGGGCCGCAGCCGCACCAGCGACCCCTCCAGCGTGGCTTTGCGAATGCCCTGCCCCTCGAGACGGAGCTTGTTGATATAGGAAACGTCGATGATCGCAGTCTCCGCCGAGACGCCCAGGAGCACGAGCAGGCCCAGCACGGAGGAGACGCTGAAGGTCGTGTGTGTGAGCTTGAGAGCCAGCAGCGCCCCTACCGGCTCGGTCATCACCACGCCGATAACCACAGTCATAGGGAACTTGAAATTCCCGTAGAGTGCGAAAAGGATCATGAAGATCAGGAGAAGAGCCAGCGGGCCGATGACCGCTAACTGCTGCCGAGCGGCGACGTATTCGCTGTATTCGCCGCCCCAGTCCAGCCGATATCCCTGCGGCAATTTGACCGACGACTCCACGGCCTTCTGCGCCTGATTCACGGCGCGAGCCAGGTCGCGTCCCTCGATGCTGAATTGGACTCCGATGTAGCGCGAGTTATTCTCGCGATAAATGAACGACGCGCCGTTCCCCTGACGAATGGTAGCCAGCTCGGAAATCGGAACCTGCTGCCCGGAAGGAGTCGGCACCAGCAAATTGCCGATGGCGTGCTCGCTCGAGCGGTATTCGGGCTTCATACGCACCACGAGGTCGAAAAGCTGCTCGCCCTGGATCACCTGCGTGGCCGCCTGGCCGCCCACTGCGGCCTGGATCACGCCTTCGACATCGGAGACATTGATGCCGTAACGCGCGATTTTTTCCCGATCCACGTCGATCTGCACGCTGGGCTGCCCCAGTTCGCGCACAACGGTGAGTTCGGTGAAGCCCGGCACCTGCTGGAGCACGCGCTTGATCTCGACCGCTTTATCTTCGAGTACTTGCAGGTCCGGGCCGAAGATCTTCACGGCCAGCGCGCTCTTCAAGCCCGTGAGCGCCTCATCCACGGCGTCTTCGGCCGGCTGCGTGAAGTTGAAAATCACGCCGGGATACGAAGCCACTTTTTTCTGAATGTCCTTGGTGAGATCGGCCTTGTTGCGGATCGATCCCTGGTTCCACGTCGCATCCTTATACGGTTTCAGCCCGACGTAAAACTCGCAGTTGAAAAACCCAGTGGGGTCGGTGCCGTCGTCGGGGCGGGCCAGTTCCGAGCCGACCTCGGTGACCATCGGGTAAGCCATCAGGATCTTGCGAATCTGCGGAGCGAATTTGGCCGCCTCCTCAAAGGAGATGGTGTAGGGCATGGTGGCGCGCACCCACATGGCCCCTTCGTCCAGGTGGGGCATGAACTCGCCGCCGATGAAGGGAATCAGAAGAAGCGAGGCGCCGAAGATGATGGTGGCCAGAACCATCGTAAGATTCGGGCGGTCCAGGCACCAGCGAAGTTCCGCAGCGTATTCGTCCTTGAACCATTCGTACGCGCGGTTCACCTTTTCCTTCACGCCGTGCGTGAACCAATAGGAGGCGAGGACGGGAACGAATGTCAGCGTGAAGATCAGCGAGCCGAGCAGCGCCCACGACATCGTTTCCGCCATCGGGTGGAAGAGCTTGCCGGACGGGCCGGTGAGCGCGTAGATGGGAATGTAGCCGGCGAGTATGACGGCGATGGAATAAAAAATGGGCCGGTCCACGTCCTTCGCCGCCTGCAGAATCACATCGAACAGGTTGTACTCCTGCCCGTGGCGCGCGGCCAGCTCGCGGTAGATGTTTTCCATCATCACCACCGTGCCGTCGATGATGATTCCGAAGTCGATGGCGCCGATGGAAAGCAGGTTCGCCGGGATGCCGCGCGCGTGCAGGAAAATGAACGAAAACAGCAGGCTCAGCGGAATGGTGAGAGCCACGATGATCGCCGCGCGCACGCTGACCAGGAAGAAGATCAAGACGATCAAAACCAGGCCCATCCCGAGCAGCAGGTTGTGCTCCACGGTATCGATGGTCACCTGCACCAGATCGCTCCGGTCGTAGTAGGGCCGCACTTTCACGTCATGCGGCAACAGGTCGCGGTTGATCTCCGTGGTTTTCTCTTCCACTCGCTTGAGGACGTTCTGCGTCTGCTCGCCGGTGAGCATGAGGATGACGCCTTCGACGCGGTCGTCGTCGTTCTGGAAGCCGAATTCTCCCAGGCGGGGCGCGTGGCCGATGGTGACCTCGCCGATGTCGCGAATGCGTACCGGAACGCCGTTGTTGTTCCCCACGACGATCTGGCCGATGTCTTCGGCGGTGGTCACGAGTCCAAGTCCGCGCACGTAGAAGAATTGCGAACCCTGCGAGTAGAAGCCGCCGCCGGCGTTGGCGTTGTTGGCGGCCAGGGCACTCAGGACTTGCGGCAAGGGAATGTGGTAGCTGTAGATCTTGGCCGGATCGAGCAGCACCTGGTATTGCATCACCGTGCCGCCGAAGCCTGAATCGTCAGCCACGCCCGGCACGGACTTGTAGGCGCGCTCAATCACCCAGTCTTCGTAGGTCTTAAGCTCTTGCGGCGTGCGGTCCGGGCTCTCGATCACGTAGCGATAGACGAGGTTTGACGGGCTCGAAAGGGGCGCCAGGCTGCCCGTCACGCCCGGAGGCAGATTGGCAGTCGAGAGCCGTTCAAACACGACTTGCCGGGCGAAATAGTCGTCCGTGCTTTCCTGGAACGTCATGATGACGTCGGACAGGCCATAGAGGGAAATCGAGCGCATGAACACCATGTGCGGCACGCCATTCATCTGCAGCTCGATCGGCAGCGTGACCAGCCGCTCGATTTCCTCGGCCGCGTGCCCGGGCCATTGCGTAATGACCTCGACAAGCGGGGGCGACAGGTCGGGGTAAGCGTCCACGGGCATCCGCTGAAACGAGACGGTGCCGGCGACGACGACGAGCACCGCCAGCATCAGGATCAGGAAGCGCTGCCGGAGAGCAAATTGAACGATGTGATGAATCATTCCGGTTCTGTCTCCCCTTCAGCGCTGAAGCGAATTCTGGAATTGCAGGAACAGGCTGCCGTCGCCGACCACGCGATCGTTCGCTTGCAACCCGGTTAGGATTTGCGTTTTTCCGTCCTGGCTTTCGCCGAGCGTGACGTCGCGCCGGGCGAACTGGCTGCTTGCGGTCTCGAGATAAACGTAAGGCATGTTTTGTTCGTCGCGCAGCACGGAGGAGTTGGGGACGAACAGCGCGTTCGGAATCACGCCGGCCTGGACCTCCGCGGTCACGTACATTTCCTTCTTCAGGCGCTCGCCGGGATTGGAGGCTTCAATGCGCGCCTGGAGCGTGCGCGTGGTGGGGTCGAGCGCGGGAGAAATGTATTCGATCTTGCCGCGCACAACATCGGAATACGACTCGTTGTCGATCGTCACCGGGTCGCCGACGTGCACGTAAGCCACGTCCTTCTGGTAGACGTTAACGAGAATCCACACCGAGCTCATGTCCGACAGCGTGAAACACTGCGTGGCGCCGGCCGCCAGCAGCTGGCCCACGGAGCATTCCCGGTCCACTACTTCTCCGGCCACCGGCGAGTACAACGGGATTTCCGGCGTGGGAGGCTTGGTAACAATCGTTTCCGGGTCCGCGATGCCTAGGATGCGAATGGCGTCGGCGCTGGACTCCAAGTCCGCCTGCGCCTGATTGCGGGTCGATTGAGCTTGCTCGAGGTCGGCCTCGGAAATTGCGTGATGGTCGTAGAGATCCTGCGCGCGAAGGTAGAACCTGTTCGCGAGTTGGGCGGCGTCGCGTGCTTTGATATAAGCTGCACGCAACAAAGAGTAGTCCGGGCTGGCGACGTAAAGCAGCGCTTGTCCGGCCCGCACGTGCTCACCCGGCGCCACCACCACGCGGCTCACCGGCCCACCCACCTGCGTGATCACCGGCGTGGTCTTGAAGTCGTTGTACTCCACCGCGCCGCTCAGGCGGAGCGTGCGCGCCAGCTTTCCCTGCTCCACCGTGACGACCGATATGTGAGACATCTGGTCGGCTGGCAGCGAGAATATCTCGGCTTTAGCTTCGGGGCTTTCCGCCGTCGAGAACGAGGTCATCTTGCTGGCTTTTTCTCCCGCTCCGCCGCAGCCGGCCAACGCGAAAGCAACTGCCAGCGACGCGACGATTCCCCAATCCCATCCGTGGTGAATTCTTTGGGCCGTTTTCATGGCAAGGACCTCGTTCCCACCGCTTCGCGAAGCTGCTCCACCGCCGTGAGGTACGATGCCAGCGACTGGCGGTAGCCTAGTTGCGTAGCGCGATAGCTGCGCTCGGCGTCGAGAAAGTCCAGCAAGCTCGCGGCGCCGCGTTTGTAGGCGTACTCGCTGATGTCACGGTCTTCTTTCGCTTCGTCCAGGTAGCCCGAGCGGTAGAGCGCAACCACTTTGTCGTTGTCGCGAACGCCTTCATAGGCATCCAGCACGTCCGTCATCACTTGGTCGCTGGCTGCCAACTGCAGCTCCTGCGCCTGCGTGATCGCGTAGTTCGTCCGCGCGATTTCTCCCTGGTTGCGGTTGAAAATCGGCAAGTCGATGCTGCCGAAAAGCGAGGCACTGTTGACGTCTCCGGTGTGGGAATAATCGATCGACGCGGTCACGTCCTGCTTCCCGTTTGCCTTGGCCAGCTCGTACTGGCTTTTCGCCGCAGTTACGCCCTGCACCGCCGCGCGCAGATCCGGCCGGTCGCGCAGAGCTGCCGCCTGCAGATCCTCGAGATCGAGTTTCAACGGCTGGTAATCGAAGTCACCCGCTACATCGAAATCGGCGGATACCGATTGATACCCCAGCATTTGCCGCAGCCCGACCAGCGCCTGCACCTTCGCGAGCACGGCCTGGGACACGTCGGTCTGGAATTGCAGCAACTGAAGCTTGATCTTCAGGAAATCGTCTTCGCTGATGTCGCCTGCGTCGTAACGCGCCTTGCTGATGTCCACCGTATTCTGGAAGCTCTTCATGTCCTGTTCGGCCAGATCGAGCGTCGATTCGGCGAGCTGCGCGCTGATGAACTGCGAGGCCACCTGGAACGTTAGGGTCCGCTCGTTGTCGAAGACCGTTGAGGTCGTCACCGCCGTCTGATCCTTCGCTGCCTGCAAGCGATGCTGGCGCTTCCTGCCGCGCTCAAACAGGTAGCCTATGCCGATGTCGAACTGCGCGTTGTTATCGATGTAGTTCCAATTGAGATTTCCCGGCTCAAAGAATGGCAAGAATTGCGCATCGCCCGAGAGAGTCGGGTTCGGTCGCAGATTTGCGGTCGTCTCCTGCGCCTGGTTCTGCAATATCGTGGTCCGCTCGGCAAGCAGCGCGTGGTTGTGCTGCAACGCGAGCTGAATCGCTTCGTCCAGCGTGATTCGCACAGGCCCTTGCGTTTGTGCCGGCAGCGACAAACCAAACGTCAATCCGGCAAGACACACGGCAACGACGGAACATACAAAACGCACACGTTGTATACGCATAGGCGCTTTTACCTTCTCTTTGAGACTTACACGGGAATTGTTCGGCCGCTAGGCAGCCACCCGATAGCCTAGAAACAGATTAGGCGGACGGTGGAGCGCGAGCGGGAACGTGGCGAACCGGTGGAGCGGGCGCGGAAAAGGGCTCCAGAGGTTCAGGCTTCGTTCCGACAGGGGCGAAACAAGGGGAACGATCGGCGGAGAGAGGCTGACCGATCGGCTGGTGATTCAAATGGCAAATCGAACAGTTTGCTTCGGAAGAATTTGGATGATGGTGCCAGACGCTGCCCAGTGTCACCGCTGCCATTAGCGCCAGCAGCGCCAGAGAAACGACAACTAATCGAAATGTCTTGCAACGGGGCATTTCAAGCGGCGTCGCGAAAAGCTAAATTCAATAGTACATCAGATGTACGGGAGCAAGAATCGGTTACTCGGGGAATTGCCAAAGCGGAGAGCTGGAGTCAGTTGGAGCGTTCGATCGCCTTCTCGACTAGGTCCACACACTTCTCGACGCGTTTGCGGAGCGGCCCTTCGATTTGCTGGTGGCGTTCGCGAAGCGTGAATAGCTCGTCCGCGATGTTCAGGCTCGCCAGCACCGCTACTTTCACCGAGTCCACGATGTGGGTCGCCTCGGCCACGTCGCGCATCTTCGCGTCGACGTAGGCGGCGAGATCCTGCAGATATTTGTCGCTCTGGCCCGAATTGACGGTGTACATCTGGTCGTAAATTTCGATTTTCACGTTCTCACGCTCCCGCGCTGGACTGGGCCATTTTCATTCATCCCAGAGGTGGGCGCAAGCTTTGCGTTGATTCGTGGGGCGAGGCTGAATTTTTTCAGGACGCGCGCAAAGTGGCGCCGAGGGTTTTCTGAAGCGCTTCGACGATGCGGGAGGAGAAATCGCCAAGCTGCGCGTCCGTCAGTGTCGCCTGAGCGCTTTGAAACGTGACGCGAACCATCAGCGAGAATTTTCCGGGCGGCACCTGGCCTCCGCGGAAAAGATCGGCGGGCTCGATGCTCTGAAGCTCCGGGATTTCCAGGGCACGAATCGCTTCCGCCACTTTCGCGAACGAGACTCCGTCGTCGAGCACCAGCGAGAAATCACGTTCGACCCCAGGGAAGCGCGGCAGGGGCTCGAAACGCAGCGCGGCGCGCGCCGCCTCGATTCCCGCGAGTAGAGGCTCGAGCTGCAGTTCCGCGACGAAGACGTCCTGGCGCAGCTTGAATTCGTCGGCAATGCGTCGTGCGAGCTGGCCCACGATGCCGACTGGCTTGTCGTCGCCCGAGTCTCCATTCCGACGGGCAAGCGAAATTTGCGCGGCGTGCGCCGGAGCGAGCCACCCGGGGCCGCTTGCTTGCCACGACAATCCGCCTGCGAGCGCCCCAGCGTTGTCGAGGTCGCCTTTCAGGTCCGCAAACGAAAACTCGCGAGCGTCTTCGTAAATCGTTTTTTCCTGCGCGAGGCCAGTTGCCCCCAGCGTGAGAACAGGCGTTTCGACGGGCTCGCCGTTGCGCACCTCGTAAGCCTTGCCGATTTCGAAGAGGCGCAGATTTCGCTGCCCGTGGTTCAGGTTCCATTCGATCGCGCCGACCATGCTGACGATCCCGGTCGAGCGCATCACGGAGGCGTCTTCGGCGAGCGGATTGCCGATCACCGCCGGCGTCACATTTGCCGGACGGAAAAGCTCGTCGCGTTTCGGATCCACCAGGGGAATTTCGAGAATTTCCTGATACCCAAGAGCGACCAGGCGTTCGCGCAGGCGGTCCATCGCCTCTGCATGAGGCAGCCGATGCGCCGGCTGTTTCGCGGGCGGAAGTCGCGGCGGAAATTTGTCGTACCCGTAATGCCGCGCCACTTCCTCCACCAAATCCACGCCGCGCGTGACGTCGTGGCGCCAGGATGGCTGGGTGCACTCCCAACGCGCCGCAAGCGAGCCGACGCTGCCGCGATTCGCGTCGACGCGCACCGGATGAAACCCCAGCGCGCCGAGAATTTCTTCGATGTCCCGGTCGGGAACGTCCGCGCCCATCACTCGCAAAAGCTCCTTCCGCGCGAATTCGATCTTGAGCGGCTGTTTCCGTCCGGGATAGGCGTCCACCACTCCGGCCAGAATCTCGCCCCCGGCCAATTCCTGAATCAACTCCGCAGCGCGCCGCGAAGCGAGTTCCGCCATCTCCGGGTCGGCGCCGCGTTCAAAGCGGTAGGAGGCTTCCGTGCGCAGGCCGAGCGCCTTCGACGCGCGTCGAATCGCGACGGGATCGAACCAGGCGCACTCGATCAGAATGTTGCGCGTGCTGAAGCCGATTTCGCTTTCGGCGCCGCCCATCACGCCGCCGATTCCCACCGCGTGGGTTGCGTCGCAGACCACGCACATGTCTTTCGTGAGCGTGCGCTCGACGCCGTCCAGCGTGCGGATTTTTTCTGCGGGTTTGGCGTGCCGCACGACGATTCGGTGCTCGCTCAATTTATCGAAATCGAATGCATGCGAGGCGTGCCCAAGCTCGAACATCACGTAGTTGGAGACATCGACCACGTTGTTGATCGAGTTCTGGCCGATTGCGACCAGGCGCTGGCGCAGCCAATCCGGCGACGGCTGAACCTTGACGCCGCGCAGAACGCGCGCCGTGAAGCGGCCGCACAAATCGGGCGCTTCGATTTCCACCCGCGCGGCATCCGCGGCCTTTTCCGCGGACTCCTTCAGCTTTGGGTAAACCGGCTTCACCGGCAAGCGGTAAATCGCCGCAACTTCACGAGCCATTCCGTAGTGGCCGAGGCAATCAGGGCGGTTCGACGTCACCTCCGCGTCCAGCACCGGGCCAGCGGGCGACTCTTCAATCGAGTCGATGGCGATGCCAGCAAGCGAGAGCCGTGCACCCAGCTCCTTGGCAGGTGCCGTCACCTCGACGAACTCTTTCAGCCAGTCGTAGAGAATTTTCATGGACGTGCCGCCGGATCGAAATTGTAGCGCTCGTCTGTCGAGCGTACGATACGCATCCGAATCGAACCACGCTAGCGTAAACCGGGGCGCGGACGCAAATTGAAACTCACGGAATCGCCCGCTCGCGGTTCGGCGGCTTGACTTGAGAAGCGAGCAAGGGCGATGCTACCGCCCGCGCAAGTTGGGCGGATATTGTTGGGAGGGCGGGATGCGATTTCGCGTACGCGCACTAATTTTGACTTTCTTTATTGCTTCTGCTGGCGTAGTCGTTGCAGCTACGCAGGTTGCCGCACAACAGCCGAGCGCTCCAGCCGTCACTGCGGCCGACTACCAGCGTGCCGAAAAGTTCCTGACTTACAACACAGCGCCGCTTGTGTTTCACAGAGTGCGCGCCACGTGGTTGCCGGGGGATCGTTTCTGGTATCGCAACGTCGGTCCGGACGGAATCGAGTTCGTGCTGTTCGATGCGGGTCGCGGCACGCGCCAGCCGGCGTTCGATCACGCCAAGGTGGCCGCGGCGCTGTCCTCGGCGGCGGGCAAGACTTATGACGCGGCGCACCTGCCGTTCATGACGTTCGAGTTCTCCGCCGATCAGCAGTCGATTTCTTTTAGCCTTCGGGGACAAGAGTGGAGCTGCGACTTGCAAGCCAACCATTGCGCATCGGCGGGCAAAGCGGCGCCGCCAATGGCCGGGCCTTTCGCGCCACCCCGCGACGACGCGAAGTCGCCCGACGGCAAAAGCGTTGCCTTCATTCGTGACTGGAATCTCTGGGTCCGCGACGTTGCGAGCGGCAAGGAAACGCAACTCACCACGGACGGAGTGAAGGACTTCGGCTATGCCACGGACAACGCCGGTTGGATCCACAGTGACCGCCCGATCCTGCTGTGGTCGCCGGACTCGAAGAAGATTGCGACGTTCCAACAGGACCAGCGTGGCGCCGGAGAAATGTATCTCGTGGAAACCAAAGTTGGCCATCCGAAACTTGAGGCGTGGAAGTATCCGCTTCCTGGCGACGACGTGGTGACAACCATCGAGCGCGTGATTATCAACGTGGACGGTCCGAAGGTGATTCGCTTGCAGCTTCCGCCCGATCAGCACCGCTCGACGCTGTGCGACGACCTTGCCTGCCGGGGTGGCGAGTGGGCCGACGTCGAATGGAGTCCGGACGCGACGCATCTGGCATTCGTTTCCACCTCGCGCGACCACAAGCACGAACAGTTGCGCGTTGCCGATGCCGCGACGGGCGCTGTGCGCGATGTCCTGGAAGAGACTGCGACCACGCAATTCGAATCAGGCCAGGGCCGCGTGAACTGGCATTACTTGCCGGCGTCGAACGAAGTGATCTGGTATTCCGAGCGCGATGGCTGGGCTCACCTCTATCTCTACGATCTGGCCACCGGACGGTTGAAAAATCAGATTACGTCGGGCGAATGGGCCGTGACGCAGGTGTTGAGAGTGGATGAGAAAAACCGCATGCTCTACTTTCTCGCCGACGGCGGCGAAAAAGACAATCCGTACTTCAGCCAGTTGTACCGCATCGGGTTCGACGGCAAAAATCTCGCGCTGCTGACTCCCGAAGATGGCAATCACGAAGCGGCGATGTCGCCTTCAGGCCGCTTCTTCGTGGACAGCTACTCGAAGCCAGACGTGCCGCGGGTCACAGTAGTACGCGACGAAAACGGGAAAATGGTGTCCACGATCGAGAAGGAGGATATCTCGCGCCTGGTGGCTGCCGGATGGAAGCCGCCGATTCCGATCACAGTGAAGGCGCGCGACGGCGTCACGGATTTGTACGGGCTGATGTTCGAGCCAACGAATCTCGATCGCAGCAGAAAATACCCGATCGTCAACAACATCTATCCCGGGCCGCAGGGCGGAAGTGTGAGCAATTGGTCGTTCGCCGAAGCGCGCGGCGATTGCCAGGCGCTGGCGGAGCTTGGATTCGTGGTTGTTCAAATTGAGGGCATGGGCAATCCGCTGCGGTCGAAGAAGTTCCACGACTTTTACTACGGAAACATGGGCGACAACACGCTGCCCGACCAGGTGTCCGGGATGAAGCAGTTGGCCGCGAAGTATCCGTGGATTGATATCGATCGAGCCGGCATCTGGGGCCACTCGGGCGGCGGTTATGCAACGGCCGACGCCATGTTTCGCTATCCCGACTTCTTCAAGGTGGGCATCTCCGAATCCGGCAACCACGACAATCGCGAGTACGAAGATGACTGGGGCGAACGCTACCAGGGATTGCTGGTGAAAAATTCCGGCGGCACGAACTACGACGACCAGGCGAATCAAAACCTCGCAAAAAACTTGAAGGGACACCTCCTGCTCGCCCACGGCACGATGGACGACAACGTTCCGCCGTACAACACGCTGCTTGTGGTGGACGCGCTGATCAAAGCGAACAAGGATTTCGATCTTTTGCTGCTTCCGAACCAGCATCACGGTTATGGCGCCGAGAGTTATTACATGATGCGCCGCCGCTGGGACTACTTTGTGCGTTACTTGCTGGGCGCCGAGCCGCCGCACGAGTACGAACTACGCCCGCCCGCTTCATGACGCGGCCCGAAATGTAGGAAGTCTATGGTTAGGGAAACTGTCGCAGGAAGCGGACGTCATTCTGGAATAGCAGCGGCACTTCGGGGACGCCGTACTTCATCATGGCCAGGCGGTCCACTCCCATTCCAAACGCGAAGCCGGAAAGCCGCTCGGGGTCATAATTCACAAAGCCGTACACGGCCGGGTTCACCATGCCTGCGCCGAACAACTCGATCCAGCCGGATTGTTTGCAGACGCGGCAGCCCGTCCCGCCGCAAACGTGACAGGTCGCGTCCACTTCGGCGGACGGCTCCGTGAACGGGAAGAAACTCGGGCGCAAGCGCGTTTTCACTTTCGGTCCGAGGAATTCGCGCACGAAATATTCCACCGTGCCCTTGAAATCGCAGAAGGTGATGTCGGTATCGACGGCCAGCCCTTCGATCTGGTGGAACATGTAGCCGTGCGTGGAATCGGGGTTGTCGCGGCGATACACCTTTCCCGGAACGATGATGCGTACCGGTGGCGGCTGCTTTTCCATGGTGCGAATTTGCATCGGCGAAGTGTGCGTGCGTAGCAGATAGGGCGCGCGCGTGCCTTCGATGTAGAAAGTGTCCATGTTGTCGCGCGCGGGATGGTGTTCGGGAATATTGAGGGCCTCGAAATTGTAGTAAGGCGTTTCGATCTCCGGTCCTTCCACCACGCTGAAGCCGATCGAAAGGAAAATGCGCTGGAGTTCGTCGAACGTCTGGCGGATCAGGTGACGCGTGCCGATGGCCCGCTCGATGCCGGGGAGAGAGAGGTCGATTTTGTCGCGCGCGGCAGCGGACTGTTCGGCAGCGGTTTTTATCGCGGTCTCGCGCTCGGCGAAAAAAGATTCAACATGCGCCTTGAGCTTGTTCAGCTCCTGGCCTATTACCCGTTTCAATTCCGCTGGCGCCGGCTTCAGCCAGTTGTCAGTGATCTGGGAGAGGACACCGGACTTGCGTCCGAGCCACACGTGTCGCATGAACTCCCACTGGTCCACGCCCAACTTTGGGTCATTGACTGCGCGCGACATGACGAGCTCGAACTCAGCGTCCAAGTCCGCGAATAAGCGAACTGCCTCCTCGGGAGTTTCCACACCTAGTTGTTGCAGATTTTGCGAGACAGATGTGATCAACATGATGATTTCACATGGCTCGTAAATTTCGCGTCTGCTACGCCGCTGGTTGTGACGGCTTCGCTGGTGCCTTCGCGAGATGCTGCTTCGCGGAGGTGACCAGTGCGGTGAATCCTTCCGCGTCATGCACCGCCATGTCCGCCAGAATCTTGCGGTCGATCTCGATGCCGCCGAGCTTGAAAGCGTGAATCAACTGGCTGTAGGTGGTGCCGTTATTGCGCGCCGCCGCTCCGATGCGCTGAATCCACAGCGTGCGAAAATCGCGCTTACGATTTCGCCGGTCGCGATAACTGTAGCGCAGCGAGCGGTTCACCGCCTCTTTTGCCGACCGGTAGAGTTTTCCCTTCGTGAGGAAAAACCCTTTGGCGTGCTTGAGCAGCTTTTTGCGCCGGGCGCGGCGCTTGGTTCCACGTTTTACGCGAGGCATTGCTCTGTTCTCCTGTGACGTTGACTTCGAAATCGGTGATCGTTACGCGGAGGGTGCGCGGAGGCGCGGCACCGCTTCCCGCAAAACGGGGAACGGAGCCATCGCTGCTGCGCAAATCTCCGCGGCGTGTTCGTTGAGCTCCCGCGTGAATCGGTGCAGGAGCAAAGCAAGCTGAAAATTTCAGCTCGTCCGGTTGGCAGGCCCGCCGCGGCGGATTACGCTCTGCCCAACACGGTGAAACCCGAAACTAAATTCCGTACGGCAACGCCCGGCGCACGTTCGGCACGTCGGCGGGATTTACCTCGACGTCCTTGAGGAGCTTCCGCATGCGGCGCGGCTTCTTTGTGCCCAGCAAATGGCGTTTGCCTGAGTGCCAGCGCATGATCTTGCCGGTGGCGGTGATCTTGAATCGCTTCGCAGCGCCCCGGTGCGTCTTCAATTTCATTTTCTTGTTCTTCTTCACAATGCCCTCGTCATTCTGAATCTTGTTTAAGCCTGGCCGCCGGCCGCGGATTGCGCGGGGCGTGCCGGGGTCGCGACAGCGCCCTTCTTGGGAGCCAGAAGCGCCAGCAGAATATTTGCTTCCATGCGCGGCCCGAATTCCACCTGCGCATGATCCATGATGTCCTTTAAGAGGCGATCCATCTTCGAGCGGCCCACGCTCTGGTGAGCCATCTCGCGTCCTCGATGGAAAATCATGGCCTTCACTTTGTAGCCTTCGCCCAGGAACCGGATAATTTGGTTCTTCCGCACCTGGTAATCGTGCTCCGCGGTGGAAGGGCGGAATTTCACTTCCTTGATGTGCGAACTCTTCTGGTGCTTTTTTTGCTCGTGGGCCTTCTTGTTCTGCTCGTACAGGAATTTCCCATAATCCACGAGCTTGCAAACAGGCGGCACCGCGTTCGGCGAGATTTCCACCACGTCCAGCCCGGAATCCCGGGCTTTCTTCATGGCGTCAAACAGAGACATCACGCCGAGCTGCTCTCCGTCTTCGGCAATCACGCGGACTTCACGAGCGCGAATGCGCTCGTTTACTCGAAGGCCACCACCCCCACCACCACTACGCTCTGCGATAAACCCACCTCCAGGGCCCCGCGAACTCGTTGATCGCTGCCCACTTCCGCCCCTAGATACAAAAACCCGCCAGGAGGGACGGGACAGAAAGTATAGCATGCCTTCGCGCCTCGTCTGCAAGAGGGCATTTACCGAATCGGGACGGTGGGAATTTAGGACGAAAGTTCCGCGGTCCCTCTCGCTCCGGTGATTCGCGCCCGCAATTGCGACTTGGCGGCTTGCTCGACTTCCAATTCCACCCCGAGGCGCGCGACGACGGCCCGAAGTTCTTCGGGGTCGCTGCTCGTGGCTGCGAAGTGAACGAGCCGGCAGCCTGAGGGCGCGTCCACCGAGGGATGCACGGAATCGCGGCTCCATTGGATGAAGAAAGGCAGCAAGCCGCCGCGGTCGTCCTTCAGGCGAAGCGCCTTCCAGTGAAGAATTTTTCCATCCGGCCGCGCGCGCGACCCGTCCGCTGGGCCGTCAATCGCGATGCCCACGTCGGTCAATTTCTTCGCTACGGCAGCAATGTCGTCTGTGTGGACTGCCCACGTCAGCAGGCGTGGCTCGCGCATTTCGCGCAACTCGGGATACGCGACGAGCGAGGTTTGCTTCGGGTCGGGCGCGATAATCTCCAGGTAGCGTCGCGTGCCCAGCCGGAGAAGCGCGTTCTGAGTGCCGCGCCCCGGATGCACGCCGCCAAACGCGGCGCGGACTCCCGTGCGTTCCTCCATGAAGGCGATGCCTCGGTCGAGGTCGTCGATGCCCAGCAGGATGTGGTCGAGCATGGGAGGAAAGTCCTCGGCAGCACGCAAGATTGGGAGCGCCGCGAGCGCGGCTCCGGCGGCTGAAAGAAATCGCCGCCGTGACAAAGGTGCCGTCATAGATATAGCGCCTCTCTTGTCGGGAATCGTTCGATTCCTCAGCCGTTGGACTTCGATTCGATTTCGGCGCGCAGGTCGCTGATGAACTGTTCGAGCGGGCGCGGGCCCAGATCGCCTTTCGCGCGATGACGCACGGAGACGGTGCCCGCCTCCGCTTCCTTGCCGCCGAGGATCAGCATGTAGGGAATTTTCTGAAGCTGCGCGTCGCGAATTTTCGCCTGCAGCTTCTCGTTGCGGTCGTCGAGGTGGACGCGGAAGCCTGCATCCTTCAATTGCTGCGTCACCTTGTGCGCAAAGTCGATGGTCTTCTCGCTGAGCGGCAACACGGAAGCCTGCACCGGCGCGAGCCACGCCGGGAAGGCCCCCGCGTAATGCTCTATCAGCACGCCGAAAAAGCGCTCGATCGACCCAAACAGCGCGCGGTGCACCATCAGCGGCTGGTGCCGCGAGCCATCTTCGCCCACGTACTCGAGTTGGAAGCGGCGCGGGAGATTGAAGTCGAATTGCACGGTGGTGAGCTGCCACGGACGGCCAATCGCGTCCACTAGTTTCACGTCGATCTTCGGGCCGTAGAACGCCGCTTCGCCCGGAATATATTTGTACGGCACGTTCATGCGCTTCAGCGTATTCGTGAGCGCGTCCTCGGCGTGCTTCCACTCCTCGGGCGTTCCCGCATAGGCTTCAGGATGCGACGCGTCGCCGCCGGAAAGCTCCACTTCGAAGCGGTCGAAGCCGAAAACGCGCAGCACTTCCCACGCAAATTCCACGCAATCCTGAATTTCCTTTTCAATCTGGTCGGGCATGCAGAAAATGTGCGCATCGTCCTGCGTGAACCCGCGCACGCGTAGCAATCCGTGCAACACGCCGGAGCGTTCGTAACGATACACGGTGCCAAGCTCGGCAAGACGAATCGGCAGCTCGCGATAGCTTCGTAGCCGCGATTTGTAAATCAGGATGTGGCCGGGGCAATTCATCGGCTTGAGCTGGTAGTCGTCTTTTTCCACTTCGATCGCGCCGAACATGCTGTCTTTGTAGAACCCGGTGTGCCCGCTGATTTCCCACAAGTGCCGGCGCATGATGTGCGGCGTGAAGACGAGATCGTAGCCGCGGCGAATCAATTCGTTGCGCAGCCAGTCTTCCATCTGCTTGCGTATGATGCCGCCCTTCGGGTGCCAGAAAATCAGGCCGGGGCCGGCGTCCTCCTCGATGCTGAAGAGATCGAGCTCCGCGCCAAGCTTGCGATGGTCGCGGCGCTTCGCTTCTTCCAGCTTGTGCAGGTACTCGTCGAGTTCCTTCTGATCGACGAAGCAGGCGCCGTAAATCCGCTGCATCTGCGGATTGCCTTCCTGGCCTTTCCAGTACGCGCCCGCGACGTTCATCAGCTTGAACGCCTTGATGCGGCCGGTGGACGGGATGTGCGGACCGCGGCAGAAATCGATGAATTTTCCGGTGGTATAGAACGACACGATCGGTTCGATGGCCTTTTCCTCCACCAGCTCGCATTTGAATTCCTGGTTCGACTTGCGATACAGCTCGAGCGCTTCCGGCTTGGGGATCATCTTGCGCTCGTTCGGGACGTCCTTCGCCGCAAGCTCGCGCATCTTGGCCTCGATTTTTTCGAGGTCTTCGGGAGTGAACGGCTCGTCGCGCACGAATTCGTAAAAGAAGCCGTTTTCGATGGGCGGCCCGATGCCGAGCTTCACGTTCGGATAGAGCTCCATCACCGCGGCTGCCAGAAGATGCGCCGCCGAGTGGCGGAACACCTGCACCGCGTCGGGATCCTTGGCAGTCAGAATCGAAAGCTTGGTGCTGTGCTCGAGCGGCCGCGAGAGATCGACAAGCTCGCCATTGGTGCGCGCGACCAGCGCTTCCTTCGCGAGCCGCGGCGAAATCTGGCGCGCGATTTCCGCCGCGGTGGTGCCGCGCGGCACTTCGCGAGTCGCGCCGTCCGGCAACGTGATTTGAATGGTGTCCATGCTGCGAAATCCTTCGTAGCGGAAACAGCTAGCTTACTGGCCGCGGCAAAGCCGGTCAAGGCGAGACACGGATCTCCCGCGTAGTAACGCGGAGGAAAAGCAGCCGTGACACCTGGTGTCACTTTCGTCTATTCTACGCACGTGAAGGACACCGTGGACACCGTGGGGAAGACCGAACTAGAAGAGCTCTACGAGTTACCGGCATATGGGGTGCCGGAAGCCGCGGAGTACTTGCGCACACCCTACCAGACCCTTCGCTACTGGCTAACCGGCTTCGGCCAAATGCCGCCGATTGTTAAGATGGCCGCCCCCAATCGCCTTTCGTATTTCAATCTTCTGGAATGCCACATGGTCATGGCGATGCGTGAAGTCCACCATCTCCGATTGCCAAAGGTTAGGAGGGCTCTGGCTAGCTTGAACAAGCTATTTCCGTCCGAGCACCCTTTCTTAGCGAGATTGCTGCAGACAAATGGTGTGGACATCCTTACTGAAGAGCTCGGAAGGATGGTCAACCTCAGCCGGGATGGCCAGCTGGAAATCACGAGCTTCTTGGAGCTTCATCTGCAAAGAATCGAAGTGGACGGCGCCGGCGTTTTTAGATTCTTCCCGTTTGTGATGAGCCGCGTTTCCTCTGAGCCTAAGTACATCATGATCGACCCGGCGGTCGGTTTCGGAAAGCCTGTCATCGCTGGAACTGGGATATCTACTGCTACAATAGCCGCTCGTTTTAACGCCAGGGAGTCTGTGGACGAACTGGCCGAGGAGTATGGCCGAACGAAGCGAGAAATCGAGGAAGCCATCCGGTGGGAACAGGCCATACCAATCGCCGCCTGAAGAGTTCGTCCTCTATCTAGACGAGAATCTCTGCAACTGTGCCCCAGTCTTAGACGCTCTCCAGTCGAACGGCATTCGACACGAACGACATCTGGCACATTTTGGCAGCGGCACAGCCGATCATGTCTGGTTACCTTTCGTAGGCCAAATGAAGTGGGTGCTGCTCACGCGGGATCAGAACATTAGGTACCAAAGCATCGAACATGCACGCGTTGTCCGATATAACATTCGAGAATTCGTTTTCAAGGCGGGTAATCTCCACAAGCTGGAACTAGCGAAGGTTCTGCTCATCGCTTTACCCAAAATCAGAGAGGTCTGCCAGAAGTACGAACCTCCATTCATTGCGTCCATAACGAAGCTGGGCGTGGTGAACATGAGGTATGACAAAGCAGGTCCACTTCATGGCCGCTTCCCGCCAAAACGCCGGAGAACCGGCTCGGAAAAACGGCAAGGCTAAAAGCGCGAGTTGAATCTTTCCCTACTTCCGTGATTTTGTCCGAGTTCGGCTGGCAGCGCGGCGAACGATGCGACGTAGCTTAGAGCGCGTGCGAGGTCTTGCCTTGCGACGCTTTGGCTTCGACGTCTTGGCGTTCGCGGCACGCTTCATCTCGGCGCGGCGTTTGGCGGCCCAGCCGGGCTTGTTCACTTGGCGGCCGCGCGCGATTGCCAGCGCATCAGCGGGGACATTCTCCGTAATAATCGACCCAGCAGCGACGTACGCGCCATCGCCGACGCGCACCGGCGCAACCAGCGCCGTATCGCTGCCGATGAAGACGCGATTGCCGATCTTCGTTTCGTGCTTCGCGACGCCGTCGTAATTGCACGTGATCGTGCCCGCGCCGATGTTCGCGTCACGGCCCACCGACGCGTCGCCCAGATACGTGAGGTGCATGGCTTTCGCGCCCTCGTGCACTACGCTGTTCTTCACTTCGACGAAGTTGCCGATGTGTGCGCCGGGCCGAATGTCTGCGCCCGGACGCAGCCGCGAAAACGGGCCCACCTGCGCCGTCGCGCCGACGCGGCTCGAATCCAGAATCGAATGCGCGCCCACCGAGGCGTCATCGTCGACGCGAACGTCCTTCAGAATGCTTCCGGTGCCAATTTTGCAGCGAGCGCCGATGCGCGTTTTGCCCAGCAACTGGACGCCGGGCTCGATCACCGTGTCGGTTCCGGCGGTGACCTCCGGATCGATCACCACCGTCTCCGGCAAGTAAATCGTCACGCCAGACGTCATCAGCTCTGCAGCCTTTCGCGCGCGAAACACGCGGTCCACGTCGGCAAGATGAGCGCGCGTGTTGCAGCCCAGGATTTCGTTCGCGTCAGGTGCGATCTGCGCCAGGACGCGCTCGTTGCGTTGCCGAAGCAGGCCGATCGCGTCGGTGAGATAGAGTTCGCGATGAAAATTATCGGGGCGCAGCGCGTTCAGCGCGGGCCAAAGCTTTTCGAGCGTGAAGGAATAAATGCTGGAGTTCACTTCGTGGATGGCGCGCTGCTCCGGCGTGGCGGCCTTCTCTTCAACGATGGCCTGCACGCGCCCTTCGGTATCGCGCAGGACGCGCCCGTAGTCGGTGGGGTCATCGAGTTCGGCGCTGAGCAGCGTCGCCGCCGCTTCGCCGCGACGGTGCGTGTCGAGCAGCGCCGCCAGAGTTTCCGGCCGCAGCAGGGGCGCGTCGCCCGGAACCACCAGCGCGAGCTTTGCGCTCTTCCGGATCGCACGCCGCGCAACCTGCATGGCGTGGCCGGTCCCGCGTTGCGGCTGCTGCAGGACGGGCTGTCCGCCAAACTCCGTTGCGACTGCCCCAACCTCCTCCGCCTGGTGCCCCACAACTACCAGTACCTGCATCGGCTTCAGCGGCTGGCAGGCCCGGATCACATGCTCGAGGAGCGTTCTGCCGCCGGCGCGATGCAGCACTTTCGCGAGCTCGGAACGCATTCGCGTTCCCTTGCCCGCGGCCAGAATGACGACGGCGGTGTCGCTTGCGGCAGTCATATCGCAACTATTGTCTCCGCGCCGCGAAGCTTTAGCAATGGAAACGCGAGAATCCGTTGATATTTTGCTGTTGAAGTGATAACCGAAGAATACTTCTCCAGGCCAAAGGCAGCGAATCGGAGGCACAAAATGTTCTGCTCTCTTTGCGGGGCGAGCAACGCGGACAACAACCAAACTTGCGTGCGCTGCGGAAGATCGCTGCTGGCACCGGGCGCGCTGGCTTTCGGCATGCCTGCCAGCCCGCAGCTTTCTCCGGGGCAGGCTCAGACGAGCGGCAAGGCCATCGGCAGTCTCGTCTGTGGCATCTTCTTTTTCTTTCTCCCCAGCGCGATCGCCGCGGTGATTCTCGGCCACGTTTCCCTGTCGGAGATTCGCAGATCCGGCGGACGCCTCGTGGGCGACGGCATGGCAATCGCCGGACTCGTTCTCGGCTACATCGGGTTCGCAGCGGTTCCCATTATCCTGATCATTGCCGCCATCGCTATCCCCAACCTGCTGCGTGCGCGAATGGCAGCCAACGAGGCTTCCGCGGTCGGCTCACTTAGAACGATCAACACCGCAGCTATCTCGTACTCGGCGACGTACCCCAATGGATTCCCACCGAGCCTTGATTCTCTGGGGGGCTCGGGAGCCGCTACCTGCGACCATGCAGAGCTCATCGACGCTACGCTCGCCTCGGGTCAGAAATCCGGCTACGTTTTCAGTTATGGCCTGGTTTCTCAAACCAGACTCGCGCCTCGAGTCTCGCCGGGGGCAGCCCAAGCGGGATGCAGCGAGGCCGGAGGGACCGCTTACGCGGCTTCAGCTGATCCCGTTACCAGGGGAGTCACCGGCCAGCGGAGCTTCTACACCGATCAAACCGGCATCATTCGCTTCGATCCAAACGGCGCCGCAACTGCAGACAGCCCTCCAACGGATTAGCTTTTTGATATGGTGGTCGCAGTTCAGGAGAGGGCGTTGGCGGGAATAGGAATACCTGCGGCGACGTGGGCCTTCTCGGCAGGTTCTTCCGTGGTTTCCACCCAGAGTGACCGGTCAGCGAGGAGTCGCGTGACGAGTTGCGTGTGCAGCGCGTGACCGGCTTTGTGCGCGACGATGCGCGCCTGCAGCGGACGTCCTACGAGCGCTAGATCTCCGATCAGATCGAGCGCCTTGTGGCGGCCGAATTCATCGGCGAAGCGCAGCGGGCCGTTCAGGATCTTCTCCTCGTCGAGCACGATAGCGTTCTCCATCGAGCCGCCGCGAATCAGGCCCATCGCGCGGAGGCCGGCGAAATCCTTCATAAATCCGAAAGTTCGCGCCGGCGCCAGTTCGCGGCTGAACGATTTGCGATTCACGGTCAATTCCACATCCTGCGGACCCACATCCGGATGGTCGTAGTCCACAAAGCAGTGCACGCGGAATTCGTCGCACGGATAGATGCCGATGCGGCGGTCGCCGTCGGAAAACTCCAGGGGCTTCAGCACGCGCAGGTACTTTCGCTGGCGGCGCAATCGCCGCGTGCCCGTCCGGGCCAGCATGTCGATAAACGGCTTTGACGATCCGTCCAAAATCGGAAGCTCCAGCGCGTCCAGCTCCACGTACACGTTGTCGATCCCGCAGGAATACAGCGCCGCCAGCAGATGTTCGGTGGTCGAGAGCAGCACGCCCTGCCTCATCAGGCTGGTGGCGTAGCTGACGCGGGCGACGTTGTGCACTTCCGCTTCGATTTCGAAATTGTCCAGGTCGACGCGCCGGAAGACGATCCCAGTGTTCGCGGGCGCCGGAACCAGCCGAAGGTGGCACCGCACCGCTGTGTGAAGTCCCACCCCTTCGATCTCGGCGGGTCGTTGAATCGTCAGTTGATGGGACATAATCGGCACTTATTTAGTGCATGTAGCAGTCCGCAATCGAGATAATCGGATGCTTTGTTTTCAGCATCTTACAGACACTCTAACATGCGAGTTCTGCAACCTGTTGTAACAATACAACAAATGTGTCGTTTCGTGTGTGGTTCAACTCGAACAGACGGCGAAACCAAAATCGGCCACTTTACCGCTCCGAACAGGCTGCCAGTTGTCCCAGCGCGTCGGTCTGCGTACAATATTGAATCGCAATCATGGCCTCGCCGTTCACAATTTTACCTGCCTCTCCAATCGCGCCCCCTCCCGCGCACCCGCGTCCTTCTTGGCTGAAGGTGCGCTTTTTCGGCGGCTCGAACTACCAGGAACTCAAGCGCATCATGCGCACGCTCGACCTGCACACCGTTTGCGAGAGCGCCCGCTGCCCGAACATGGGCGAGTGCTGGGAGCACCGCACCGCGACGTTCATGATTCTCGGGAACATTTGCACGCGCGCGTGCGGATTCTGCGCCGTTCCGAGCGGCAAGCCGCTGGGCCCGCCGGAAGAGGATGAGCCGGAACGAGTGGCCGACGCCGTCGAGCGTATGGGGCTGCGCTACGCCGTCGTCACCTCAGTGAACCGCGATGACCAGCCCGACGGCGGCGCGGCGATCTTCGCCCGCATAATCGCCGAAATTCGCGGTCGCGTGCCGGGTTGCAAAGTGGAAGTGCTGATCCCGGATTTTCGCGGCGAATGGAGCGCGCTTGAAACCGTCATGGCGGCGCGGCCGGACGTCCTCAATCACAATATGGAAACGGTCCCGCGGTTGTACCGCCGCGTGCGCAAAGGCGCGGTCTACGAACGCTCGCTCGAATTGTTGCGCCGCGCCCGCGAACTTGATCCGCAAATGCCCACGAAAACAGGCATGATGCTCGGCCTCGGCGAGAGTCGCGATGAAGTCTTGCGCGCGATGGAAGAAATTGCGGCGCAGGGCACGCACATCCTGACGCTGGGGCAGTATCTCCAGCCCACCCCCGACCATCTTCCGGTGGAACGCTTCGTCCATCCGGATGAGTTCGCCGAATTCAAACGTCTCGGCGAACAAATGGGATTCAAGCACGTGGAAGCGGGCCCGTTGGTGCGTTCGTCGTATCACGCCTTCGAACAAGAAGAATCCGCGCGCGCCTGATTGGCAAGAGATCCGTCGAAAATTAATGCAGCGTTTGAAGGAACGAGTTTGCCAGGTTGCGCGTTCGCTCCGGGCATAACGAACCTGCCTGTTGCTCGTTCTGCAGTTGGCGAAAATATTCTGCGGCCTTCGCGTCGCGGCCCAGTTCCGCGTTCAGGTTTCCCACGAGCAGCAAGAACAGCGGATTCTGGGGATAGCGCGCCACCAGGGGCTCGGCGATGCCGAGGGCTTCTTCGTACTTCTGATCGTACTGCCGCAAAGCCCTGGCAAGAATGAAACGGACGTGCACCGCGAGAACCGTGCCCTGATTCATTCCGATTTCCATCTGCTTCACCCCGAGTTCCTTGTTGCCGCCCGGAATGCCCATAAAGAAGCGAAGGAATTTGACGGCGGGCGAAAGGGTGTCGACGTAGTAGTTGTAGACTCCCATCGCGGCGGTTGCGTCCGCCAACTGCGGATCGATCTCGAGCGCGCGCAGCATCTCGGATCGCGCGTTCACGGCCGCTCGCGCCGCGTTGCGACTCTCGCTTCGCAGGCCGTAGACCCGCACCTTCAGCGCGTAACCCATTCCCACGAAGAAGTGCATCTCGGCTGTTTCCGACTTGGCGAGTTGCGCTTTCGCGAGCTCCACGATTCTGTCGCCCAACTCCAAGTAGGCCTCATCTTCAGGCCGCTTCTCGTGGGTCCACGCCTCGATCATGCCGTACTTGATCTCGCAAGCGCCGCAGTAGCGTTTCCACCAGAGCGCTTCGCTTTCGATCACGTACCCCTCCGGCTGCTGCGGAGCAGCTTGCTGAATCGCGCGAGCAAGAACGATCGCGCCATCGGGATCGCCCTGGTAAATCGTGTCGAGCGCCTTTCGTTGCTCGGGCGTCAGCGCGATGTTGCTCGCGCGCGCTAGAGGAGCGAGACTTGCGAGAAAGAAGGCAAAAAGAAAAGTCCGACGCGCGCGCTTGTCCCAAGCGATTTTCATTTCACTCTCTTCACCCAGCCGGCCAACCAGGCCGCCGTAACGTACATTGTGAAGCATTCGAGCGCAAACGGAAGGAATCCGAGGAATCCCGGAGCGGGCATCTCGAAAATCTTCCAGTGCTGGAACATCGGAAACGTGTAGTGCCACTTCGCTGCGGCCCAGTTATTCCAGAATTCCCACAGCCAGCCGCAGATCCAGCCCGCGCCCACGAATCCGTAAAGCCGCCTCCGAAAGCCCTCCGAGACATCGCCAATAAACGATGGTAGCGCGAGCTTGCGGTTCACGGGATCAAGCAGCAAAAGAAATCCCAACCAAATCAACGCAAAAAGGTACGCGGCGATCCGTTGCGGCAGCACGAGCGGAAGAACCAGGCAGACGAAGCCGCAAGCGATCAGCACATTCTCCGTCCGTCTTGAGAGCTTCCACGGTGTTCCCGGCAACGGCGGCAAAAGCGCTTGCACGAGATCGGCCGTCTCGAAAACGGCCGGCGTGATCGTCGCGAACGACAACCCATAGCCGAGCAGCGCCGCCGGCCATTGAACCGGGACGCCCACATACGTCCAGTTGCGAAGCCGCAAGTTATAGGCTTCGAAGATCAGCCAGAGCGGAATCGAAAGCAGCGCCATCCGCGCAAGCGTGATGGGCGCGTCGTTGAGCCGCGAGCGTCCCGTAAGCGCAAGAACCGCGGCATCGGCGATCAAAATGTATGCACTCCAGGCAATCGGCGTGAAATAGGTAGCCACGGGTTCGATCCCAGCAAACATCAGCCACTCCGCGCCCGCCAGCGCGACGATGCCGAGCCAGCCGTAAGCAGGAAACGGGTGCCGCCGGCGAGTGCGAAAAAACCCCGCAACCAGAAGAGCAATCGTCGCCGCCGTGATGCCGATTCCGAGAGCGATCATCGCGAATTCATGGTAGCGCATTTGACCGCGATTTCAGGATGCTGTGCCACGCCTGCTCGCGACACCCTCGCGCGAGGCCGACCCGAGCGTGCCGGGGGCTTTCTTGTTATGCTTTGCGATTGTTTCGGCGAAAAGCGTGAGCGAACCCGCAAAACTCGAACGCGGATTGGGCCTGCTCGAGGCGACGTCACTCAACATGACGTTCATGGTCGGAATCGGACCATTCGTCGTGATTCCGTTTGTCGTGCAAGCGATGGGCGGGCCGCAGTGCTTGCTCGCGTGGCTCACGGGGGCTTTGCTGGCGCTCTTCGACGGATGTATTTGGGCCGAACTCGGCGCCGCTTTGCCGCAGGCCGGTGGCAGCTACGTCTTCCTGCGCGAGGCGTATGGACCGGGGCGCTGGGGACGGCTCATGTCGTTCCTTTATATATGGCAGACGCTGTTTCAAGGGCCGCTGAGCATCGCTTCGGGCGCCCTGGGCTTCGCAAGTTATTCCACCTATCTCACAGGCAAGTCGAGCCAGCTCGGCATAGCGTCATCGTTGCAGAGTTCGGCGCCGGAGAAAGCGATTGCGGCGGGAATCGTGATTCTTGCGGTGGTGTTGCTCTACCGGCGCATCACCACCGTCGGCAAAATGTCGATCGCGTTGTGTGTGATCGTCGTGGCGACGATTCTGTGGCTGATTTACGGCGGCGCCACTCACTTTCAGCGGAATCTGGTGTTTTCCTTTCCGGCGGGAGCGTGGAATCTTTCGTGGGTGTTCGCGGCGGCTCTCGGCCACGCGACCGTGCAGACCGTCTACTCGTATCTCGGCTACTACAACGTCTGCAATCTCGGTGGCGAGATGAAGAACCCCGAAAGGAATATTCCCCGCGCAATTTTCCTGTCGATTGTGGGAATCGCCCTGCTCTATTTCGCGATGCAAACCAGTATCCTCAGCGTCGTTCCCTGGCAGGAAGCGGCGAAAACGAAAGCGGTGGTCAGCCTGTTCGTCGAACGCGCGTTTGGTCCAAGCTGGGCCACGTTCGCGACGGTGCTGATTCTGATCAGCGCGTTCGGTTCGATCTTTTCGGCGACGCTCGGCTATTCCCGCATTCCGTACGCTGCGGCGCTCGACGGAAACTTCTTCTCCGCCTTCGCGCGCGTCCATCCCACGAAGCGTTTCCCGAATGTTTCGCTTGTGGCGCTGGGCGCCACCGCGGTTGTTTTCTGCTTGTCGTTAAGGCTCATCGACGCGATTCGCGCCATCCTGGCGATGCGTTGCCTCATCCAATTTATCGGTCAGGCGGTCGGTCTGGTGATTCTGCACCGCCGCTGGCGACCCGAGCGGCTGCCATTCCGAATGTGGTTTTATCCTTTGCCCGTTGTCATCTCCATACTCGGTTGGATCGGGATCTTCTTCGCAACGGGACGCACACCGATGCTGGCCTCGCTCGCGGCCATGGGAATCGGTATTCTTGTATATTTGGGGCGCGCGCGATACGAGCGCCAGTGGCCATTTGAGCCCATCTGAGCTATATGGAGGAAGTCGCTTGATAAAACGCCGGGTTCGAGTCTCGCTCGCTGTTCTTTCGGCCGTGATGATGGTTACAGCTGCTGCCGCATCCGTCTCGGCGCAGTCGCTGCCGAACACTGTCGAAGCGATCAACAAAGCGCGCGTCTCCACGCGAATCCTCTTCGTCACCGCTCATCCCGACGACGAATGGTCCGGCCTGCTCACCTATCTTTCGCGCGGACTCGACGCCGATGTCGCGGACCTCTCGATCACGCGCGGCCAGGGCGGCCAGAACGCGATCGGGCCGGAGCAGGGCGGCCAGCTCGGAATCATTCGCACCGAGGAGTTGCTTGCGGCGTGCAACGGCTACGGCGTGCACCTTTTTGTCACGCGCGCGGTTGATTTCGGCTTCTCGAAAAGCGCCGAAGACACGATGAGAATCTGGGGCGATGTTCCGCTTGAGGACATCGTCCGCGTGATTCGCACGTTTCGTCCGCAGGTCGTGATTAACGGTTGGGGAGGAGTTCATTCCGGCCACGGGCAGCATCAGGCCAGCGGAATCCTCACGCCACAAGCCATCGTCAAAGCGGCCGACCCCAATGCATATCCCGATCAGATCGCCGAAGGCCTCGCTCCATGGAAAGTTTCCCTGGAGCTGCGCGGCGGTGGCTCGTCCTCGGTGGAATTGCCGGTGAACGACGTTTCGCCTCTTTGGGGCAAAAGCTACGTCGATATCGGAATGGAAGGCCACGCGCATCATGTTTCCCAGGGCACTCCTGCGTTTTCGGGCAATCCGTTCTTTCGCCGCCCGATTTTTCTCGTCGCGGAAAATCAAAAGGGCGAGGAAATCGGCAAATTCGATCCGAAACTTTTGGCCGAGCCAATCTCCGCGGTCGCCGCGCAATTCCCCGAATCGCAATCGCTGATGCAGCCGGCACTCAATTCGGCCGAGCAGAAACTTTCCGATGCGAGCAGGTCCGCGCTTCAGCTCGATCGCGGCGCAGCCGCGAAATCCCTCGAGGACGCCGGAAAGCAGATCGCAACTCTTCGCGACGCGATCGCGAAGCAGCCCGGGACGACCACAACCGCGGCTCTTTGGGAGCTTGACCAGATTCGCGATCGGGTCAATACCGCGCTCGTCGAAGACATCGCGCTTCCCGTCAACGCGAACGCCGATCGTCACGAACTGGTTGCGGGCGAAAGTTTCTCGGTCGCTCTGAATTTCCCCGACAAGCCAGCGGTCCCGGCCACGTGGACTGTGGACAACGCGACTCTGAAGTTGCCGCGCGGATGGACGCCAAAACTTGCCGACGCGAAAGAGGGCAGCAGAAGCTATCACTTCGACGTCGCGATTCCTGCTGATGCAAAGGTGCCCAGCGACCCGGCATACGGAGTTCTCCCGTTTTCCCCGCCTCTCGTGAAGGTCGCGCTCAGGCTGAAAGTTGACGACTACGAGGTCACCATCGAAGAACCCGTGGATTCGATGGAAGCCAAGACCACCGGCATTCTCACCTATCCGCTCGAACTCGTCCCGGCCGTCACTCTCACCGTTGAACAGCCGCAAATCATGGTCCCAGCAAAGCGCGCCGCCGATCCGGTCACTCTCCTTGCGCGCGTGCGATACCACGGCGCCAATGCGGCGAAGGTTTCGGTGGGCTTCGACGCGCCAAAAGGATGGAGCGCGGAACCGGTGCCGCCTCTCGATTTTTCCGCCCCAGGCGACCGGCTGATCCGGTTCACCGCCAAGCCGGCCGCAGGAATCGCTCCCGGCGCTTATCCGCTGCATCCTTTCGCCAAGCTCGATAGCGCGGTCTTTCGCACGTCGCTCGAGCCGATTCCCACTCTGCCGACACGCGACTGGAGCGAGCCTGACGACGCCACCGTTCACGTCGTCGATCTCATCGTGCCCGCGGGATTGCATATCGGCTACATCGCGGCGGACAACGACCCGCTCCCCGAAGTTCTGCGTCAGCTCGGGATTCGTGTGGATTTGCTCGACGAAGTGGCGCTCGCGTTCGGCGACCTGAGCCGTTACGACGCAATTACGGTGGGCATACGCGCCTACGAATTGCGCCCAGACGTCATGCGCTCGAATCGCCGCCTTCTCGACTACGTCAGTCGCGGCGGGACGCTGCTCGTTCAGTATCAACGCGACTTCGCATGGAACAAGCTTCTGCCGGGGCCGTTTCCAGCGAAGATGCCGGACCAGACCTCGCGCGTGACGAACGCGAATTCGCCTGTCGAGTTCCTCGCGCCTCAAAACCCGCTTCTGAACTCGCCCAATAAGATCACGCAAGCCGATTTCAAAGGCTGGGTGCAGGAGCGCGGCCTTTATTTCTGGGGCTCCTTCGATTCGAAGTATCAGCCGGTGCTGGGTTTGAACGATCCCGGCGAGCCGGAGGCCAAAGGCGCGCTCGTCTACGCTCACGACGGCCAGGGAATCTACGTTTACACGGGGCTTTCGTTCTTCCGGCAATTGCCGGCCGGAGTTCCCGGGGCATACCGCCTGTTCGTCAACCTGTTAAGCCAGACCCGGCGAGCCGCGTCGCAGCAAACCGGAGCGGATGACTGAGGTGCTCCATCTCGATTCCGCCACTTTTTCGGCAAAGTGTCCGGCCGGGTTTGCCGAGCCGCGCATGGTGCGGATCCCCGAAGGTTGGTTTCAGATGGGGAGCGAGTCGGGTCAGGACAACGAACGTCCCGTGCACCGCGTTTGGGTTGACACCTTTGAGCTGGCCGCCTGCCAGGTTACGAACTCCGATTACCGCCAATTCCTCGCCGCGACAAGCCATCGCAAGCCCCTTCATTGGGACGATCCCAACTTTTCCGATCCAGAGCAGCCCGTCGTCGCGCCCTCGTGGTTTGACGCCGTCGCCTATTGCGATTGGCTGAGTCAAGTCGCCTGGCGCCGCTATCGATTGCCCACCGAAGCAGAATGGGAGCGCGCCGCTCGCGGCGACCTCGAGCAGAAACAGTATCCCTGGGGCGATGAGCCGCTCGAATCGTTGCCGAATTACGCCTCGCGCTGGAAGACCGCGCCTGAGCCGGTCGGCCGCGCCGAACGAAACGCGTATGGTCTGTGCGACATCGGCGCGAACGTGCATGAATGGTGCGCGGACTGGTTCAGCGCCGATTATTACCCCGTCTCGCCCGACCGCAATCCACAAGGGCCAAGTGAAGGAACGCGCCGCGCCTCTCGCGGCGGCTCTTGGCGGCATTACACCAAAGTCTCGCGCTGCGCCGCCCGCTCGAGCATCCCCCCGGAATTTCAATACGCAGACTACGGCTTCCGCGTCGCCCGCGATCTGTCCAAATGAATTAGTGAGAATCGGTTCGGAGGGATACACGGCAGGGCAACAATCGGTCGGCATGTAAGGGTCGACCTACAATCCACGCGAGAGCCAGTGGTCGGCCCGGCGGGGCTAGAAATTCTTGAAGACTTGCCACAGCCAGATTCCCGCCGTCACCACCAGCAGCGAACCTGAAAGCACAACCAGGGCAGTGATCGGCTTGCTGAGCTTCTGAATCCGCGCCACCAGAGCACGTTGCTCGCTGGCCATCGTCTCTCCCGCTGCATCGAGAAAGATTTGGTCTTCTTCGCGAGTCTCTAGCGTGCTGCGGTAAATCAGCGCTATCACCAGTACGGCCGTCACCACACCCCAGGCGATAAGTAGCGCGTACAACGCGTCGTGCATACTTTCCATCGCGACCTCCCGGCCCGCTGCAACAGGAACGTCAAAGGGGGGACGGCCTCCGGCGGGCCATTTGGCCGGGATTATAGCACTCTAGAGGAAGGAAACGGTCAAACGGCCGGGAATTCGTCGGGGAACTGGATACCCCAGAAATTACGTAGCGGGTAGAGGATTTCGACGCCGAGTTCGAAGAGGCCGTCGTCGGCTTTTGGCTGGCTAATGCGGATCACTCGAAACTCCCGGGTCTCCTGGGAGAGCCCGTTCAATACCTCGATTTGCGAGCCGAGCACCGGAGAATACGGCGACCGAAGCAGTGCGCCGCAGCGGCTCACCGCGATGGCTTCCGCCGGCGTGTCCAGAGGCTGCCCGAGCGTGCCGTTGCTGAATATCTTCACGGGGATGCGGATCAAAACGCGGCTGGCGCGCCGCCTCTCGACCATCGCTTGTGCCGTTGCCATTGCTGCCGCTCCTCCTCGTGCCCCGAGCCCAAATACCCGTTGCCCCCGAACTATTACACGACTAATTTAAGGTTGCGTTGCCCGGCGGGTCAAGGCTTCATCGTCCCTCTGTGCTTCGTTGACAAAGTAACTCTTGCGCGGCAAGATGGGTTCGCCTCGCTAAAGTGCTACACATGCCCAAGTGGCGGAATTGGCAGACGCGCTAGCTTCAGGAGCTAGTTCTCGCAAGGGAGTGGAGGTTCGAGTCCTCTCTTGGGCACCATTCAAAATAAAAGGGTTACGCTGTTGCTACCAGTTCTCTTTTGGCGGCGCTTGGTCCTGCTGATCGCGACGCTCCCGGTGTGCCTTAGCGTTAGCTCAGTTCGCGCGCAGACCGTTGGAGTCGACACCACCCCTTCGCGGGCCCTCCCGTTCGATCCCGACAAGGCGCTCGGCACATCCATCGACATTTTGGCCGCCAAGACATTCGACAAAATCTACAGCGAAGCAATCTTGAAAGAGTCGCTTTCGGCCGGATGGGGGCCCATCAGCTACCGTCAAAACACCGAGCTGACCTTCGAAGCCTGGCACTGGAATCCCAACGGGACATGGAGCGACGCAGCGCATCAAAGCGGCTATTTCGTCGGCAGCGCCGAGCCCGGCAGCGAGCCGCTGCGTGAATCCTTCGGCTACGCGCTGCCTCATCGGGGCACGACGCGCAGCGACGAAGGAGTCCGCGAATTTTCCCGGCTCACTGACGGCGACGAGTCCACCTACTGGAAAAGCAATCCTTATCTCACGAAAAAATTCACCGGCGAAGACGACTCGCTCCTGCCGCAGTGGATCGTCATCGACTTCGGTAGCGCGCAGCAGATCGACGCGCTCCGCATCGCCTGGGCGAATCCATTTGCGACGAAGTACGAAGTGGCCTATTGGACCGGTGCCGACGCCATGGACAGCCAAGCTGCGGGCTACTGGACCATCTTCCCCTCCGGCGGCGTCGAGAACGGAAAAGGCGGCATCGTCACGCTGCGCCTCTCGGAATCTCCCATTACTGCGCGTTACCTGCGAATCTCCATGACGCAATCCTCGAACACGTGCGACACGCACGGCAGCAGCGACGAGCGCAATTGCGTCGGCTACGCGGTGAACGAACTTTATGCGGGCAACTTCACGTCCGACGGCGAGTTCGTCGACATCGTCAAGCACACTCCCGGCCAGGCGCAGACGGAGACCTGGGTTTCTTCGGTGGATCCGTGGCACACGGCGGAAAACCGCGTCTCCCTTCGCGTGCAGACCGGCTTCGATCTCTTCTATACGAGCGGTCTTACGAATCATTTGCCGGCCATGATTCCCATCGCCATGCTCTACGTCCCGCCGGAGGATGCTGCCGCTGAAATCGCCTACATTGAAAAGCGTGGCTATCCGATTTCGTACGTCGAAATGAGCGAAGAACCTGATGGCGCGTTCATGACGCCCGAGGATTACGCCGCGCTTTATATTCAATACGCCGCCGCGCTGCACCGCGTCGATCCCAAACTCAAGCTCGGCGGCCCGATCTTCACTGGCGTCAATGAAGACATCAAGACTTGGCCCGACGACCAGGACCGCACGTCGTGGCTTGGGCGTTTTGTGGATTACCTGAAAGTCCGCGGCCGCTTGAGCGACTTGGCCTTCGTCTCATTCGAGCACTATCCATTTGCTCCCTGCACCATCAATTGGACCGACTTATATCGCGAGGCGGATCTCACGCGGCACATGGTGCAGATTTGGCGGGAAGATGGCGTCGTCGCGGATATTCCGCTGATGATTACGGAGAGCAATATTTCGTGGGCGCTAACCGATCCCATGCAGGATACGTTCGCCGCGCTGTGGCTTGCCGACAGCGTGGGTTCGTTCCTGGCCAGCGGCGGCGCCGCCTACTACCATTCGCCCATTCAGCCTGAGCCGTTGCGCCCAGGCTGCGGCGGATTCAGCACCTATGGGAATTTCGTTGCCGATGAAAACCTCGATGTATCGCAGCACACGTCGCAATACTTCGCGAGCCAGCTTGTGAATCTTGATTGGGTCAAGCACGGCTCGGGCATGCACCAACTCTTTCCGGCGCAAGCCGATCTGCGCGACGATGCGGGGCACGAGCTAGTTACGGCCTACGCGGTGAAGCGGCCGGACGGAGAATGGTCACTGATGCTGGTCAACAAGGACCCGTCTCACGCGCACGCCGTGAAAATCGAGTTTGCGCAGGCAGAAAGCCGGGGCGCTCCCGTGGCGCATTTTAGAGGGTCGGTCACCATGGTGACGTTCGGCGCTGAGCAGTACGCCTGGCATCCCGACGGACCCAAGAGCCACGCCGACCCCGACGGGCCGCCCGTTACCTCAACGATGAATCTTAAGGCAAGCGACGCCGTCACCCTTCCGCGCGCCTCGGTCACCATCCTCCGCGGCCAGATCGAGTAGTTAGAACACGAACTTCAGCGCCAGCTCCAGAATACGGGCAGGCTGGTTTCCCGCGGGCCGAAGGAAGTTCAGAGTGTCTATCGTTGCCCGGACGCCCGTGAACTCGGTTTGGTTGAAGACGTTGAAGCCTTCGGCGCGGAATTCGAAGTGAGCGGATTCCTTCACAGCAAACTTCTTGAACAAGGCCATGTCGAAATTCGAGAAAGACGGACCGGCGAAAGCATCGCGGCCTTCATCCCCAAACGTCAGGCCCGTGGGCAGAGCGAACGCATTCGGATTGAAAAGCAGCGGCCCTACACCCGTGGTGCCCGAAGGAACCGCATGAGGACTCTGACCCGGCACGAGATCCGCATATGCTCCGCTCCCCACGCCGTTTGCCACACCTGCGGCGTCCCCGAATTGGTTCGGAACCACGCTGAAGGGTGTCCCGGTCTGCCAGGTTACGATTCCCGACAGCTCCCATCCTCCCAGCAACTTGTTCTCGAGTCCCGGATTCTTGAAAAACGGGAAGTCATAGACATAGCTGATGTTCAGCAGATGACGCTGGTCGAACGTGGAGGTTGCATAGTTCGCACGGAGGTCGTACGCGTTCACGAAAGTGCCGTCGTACCGGTCGGAGGAGTCGTCAAGCGAGTGGCTGTAGGTGTACGCAACGCTCAGCACCAGTGGCCCGGTGTTGCGGCGTAGCGAGATTTGCAATGCGTTGTAGTTGGAGTTCGCAGAATTTTCCAGATAGGTTATGTCTCCCCATCCCTGATATGGGCGGAGGACATCATTGGTGTCGAGTGCGCCGCACGCCACGGCCAAGTTGACAGCCGGCTGGCCGGGGGCAGTGCTCGTGATGTTGTTTCCATTAATTGTTGCCGTGACGTTAGTGAGCGATTCCGTGGCATCATTCCAGTTCACGTTGACCGTATTGCAATCGTTTTGAGTGATTGGCTGGCCTTTGGGATACGGGTTTTGCGAGGCCGGCGTCGGAACGATTTGATTCAGGTCATTCTGGAGATTCAAATGCGTCCCCTTGCTTCCTACGTAGGCAACCGTCAGGACCGTTGCGGGCAGGATTTCATGCTCCACGTCCACATTCCACTGCTGCACGTAGGGCCACACGGCAGTCGTGGGGATTGCCGTGATTCCGCTGGTGAAGAGTAGTCCTACACCGTTACAAGCGTTCAGTCCCGCGCCACCTCCGCCTACATCCGCATACCCCGTGATATTAAACTGCGTCGGGGTGCATGCGATCGGCGGCGTGGATTCGAGAGACTCCGAGTTCGCCTCATCGCCATTTTGATGCTCGAAGAAAACCCCGTAACCACCGCGAATCGATGTCTTACCCTTCCCCCAGGGGTCCCAGGCAAAGCCGATGCGCGGACCGGGATTGAAGAGATGACCCTTCATGCAGCCCGGATACTTAGTTCCCTCGGTAGCTCCCAATTGACTCGCCGGGCCGTAGGGACCGCCCGGACCGCCGCACTGAACCAACCCATTGAACGGATTCCCGGACTGTGGAATGAGGGAGCTGACCTGGCCGGTCGCATTGCCGTCATAGTCGATCAAGGGCGCGCTTCCAGCACTGAATGCCGCGGTTTCCCAGTTGAAGGACTTGAGCGAAATATCTCGATAGGTCCCGAACAGGCTCACCCGAAGACCCAAATTCAGTGTGAGACGGTTTGTGACGTGCCAGTCGTCTTGGAAGAATGGTTCGGCAATCTTGTACCGATTGTAATACTTGGGTTGCGAGCTTGTCTGTGCATAGCTCGCAATATTGCCCGACAAGAGATCAGCCACTGCATTGCCGGAAGTTACGACATTCCCCTGATTGTTGAAGCTCAAAAGCCCTTGAATGTCCGGGGTACCTGGCTCGTTCTTCTGATAGTCCAGATAGGTGCTGCCGAAAGCAAGGTTATGATGTCCAGCGATTCGGGTCACCGTATCTTTAAGACTGTAAACAGGGGAGGCATTCTCCCAGGGGGGCGGGCCCGGATCCTGGGTGAATCCGCCGCTGTACGGATCGGTCTGCGTGCCGATTATGTCGGTGCTGGCCAAACTGAAGCCGGGTATCTTCCCCCCGAAGAGGGGATTCTGATTCGGAAACAACCCGGTCATTGTGAACGAGGATGGGAGCTCGAAGTAGCTGGTGCCATTGAACGGCAGATTCGTGAAATAGATGTGATCCACGTTGTAGCTGAACAGGAACTCATTCACTGTCTTCGACGAAAAAGTGGACGTCAAGTGCACGACTGCGCTTGTCCCCGGTCCTCGCTCCAAGTCCGGAAGTGTCGGAAACGTTGTGGTGGCCCCGAAGACACCGCCCATGGGATTCGTAATGTTCCAGGCGTCGTGTGTGTAGCGGACAAACACGCGCTCTTGCGAGTTGATGTTATGGTCCACGCGAATCTGTTCTTCTCGCCAATTCTCCGGCACCGAAAGCGAGGCCTTGTAGCAAGCCGGCGCACCGCAAACAGGATCGTTGAGGGCCGCCTGCCCGGTTTCGTTCGCGTGAGGAACGCTTGCCAGCAACGCGCTGCCGTTCGGGTCAACCGAAGGCAACGTATAGTTCGGCGCACTCACAGTGCTGGGGCAGAAATCTTCGAAGCCACTGCCGGGAGTGCAAATATCCGTGAAATTCCCGCCCCGCTCAGGGTCAGAAGGCACACCCTGGTCGAGCGTCACCGGATTTCGGTTGTAGCGCCATTCCTGTGACCAGAAGAAAAAGGTTTTCTGCTTGTCGGTGTTGTAATGGCCGGGAATATAAACCGGCCCCCCCAAGGTATATCCGAAGTCGTTGCGCTTGTAGGCGGGCCTGGGATTGCCCTCCGCATTGTTGAAATAGCCGTTTGCGTTGAAATCGTCGTTGCGCACGTACTCGTAAACATCGCCATGAAAGTGGTCGGTCCCGGACTTTGTCTCGACTTCGATGGTTCCCGAGCCGTTCAACCCGTATTGCGCGCCATAATTCGACGTCAGCACGCGAACTTCGGAGATGGAGTCCAGGCTCGGATAGAGATTCAAGGAAGCGTTGCTGCCGCTATCCAAGACCGAGCCGCCGTCCAACTCCCAGTTGTTGTATTCATTCCGTCCGCCGTTGACGTTATAGGCGACGCTTCCGGCAACGCCCACATCCGCTTCACCTCTCGTCCCGGCGCTTCCAACGCCCGGTGCCAAGGTGACGAGCTGGCTGAAATTGCGTCCGTTCAACTCGAGTTCGCTGATTTGGGTTGAAGTAATCGTGGAGGCCATTTCGGAGGATTGCGTCTCCACCTGCGCCACATCTGAGCCCGAGACGTTTATTGTCTCGGTGACCGTGCCCACTTCCAGGCTCACATCCACGCGGAGTTTCTGTGAGGCATCCAACACCACTCCGTGCGCCACGTACTCCTTGAAACCCTTGGCGGTGACCGAGATGTCATATTTGCTCTGCGGCAGGCCAGCCACCAGGTAATCCCCGGACGAATTAGTGACGGTCGAGCGATCAAGGCCCGTCGATTTGTTGCTCACCTCGACTTTTGCGCCCGGCAGGACCCCTCCCGAGCTGTCATGCACGGTGCCGGTGAGTTGACCTGTGTCTTGCGCGAACGTCGGCATACAGCAAAGCAGTACCAAAGCGGTGAGGAAAACACTGCACTTGAGTCGCATGGTCACTCCTAATCCAAAACGAGAAACCAGAACCAGAAAAAGGCCACGAGGCCCGCAGTCAGGCTTGTGCGGTGCGCGCTGTTTTTGCCGGACGCCCTGCCACACCCCAGTCCATCTCACTTGCTCACCTTTACCAGTGTTTCTTTCAGCGCAATTAAACATTTCTCGCTCCCGGCGTCAAGTCAAAAGTTTTAATAAAATTTAATTAATGGCCGACGGAACCGCTGACTGCGGCTCCGGTAGAAAATCTCTACTCCTCTTCCGCAGGCAAGTCAAAGTTCACCAGGTCGCCCTGGAAACCCCTGGTTTTGACGGCGCCGTAAGCGATCCCGGCCACCATCCAGATGCCGCCGACGATGCGGGCGCTGGTGCTGAGATTCCACCACAGGATCGCGCAAATCACAAACCCGGCCAGAGGCGCTATCGCATTGACAAGATTCTTTCTCTCTGCGCGCAAGTAGTAGTGGACGAACGCCGCCGCGTTCACGCCCATGAACGCCAGCAGCGCGCCGAAATTCAGCAGGTTGGCGCCGAGTTCGTAGCCCGTCGTCTGGCCCGCCGTCGCCGGCAATAGAACGACAGCGCCGCCATAATACTGAAGGCGGGCGACAGCAGGTAATAGAAAGGCGCCACACAGTGCGAGTGCTCCCACGAAAAGCACATTGTTCCGCGGTATGCGGTGTTTCGAATCCACGGCGCCGAAAAACTTTTTCGGCAACGCATCGCTCCGGCCCATGCCGTAAAGAAGGCGCGCCGCTCCCAATTGCGCTCCCATCCCCGAGCCGAAATTCGCTACCACCAGCGTAAACCCAACGATGGCAAACAGCGGCTGCCACGCGCGCCCGGCCACGAACGTAAAGGCCGTATCCACGTCCGGGAACGGCTGCGAAATAGGCCATATCAATTGCGCGGCATACACCTGAAACGCGGAGAGCACTCCGATCACCACGCAAACCAGCACGGTTGCCAGCAGGATATTCCGCCGCGGATTCTCGGCTTCCTCTGATAGCGTGGAAATACCGTCGAAGCCGATATACGTGAGGACTGCAATCGAAGTGCCGCCCAAAACCGCTTTCGCGCTCCACGAAGCCGGATCGTAGAAGGGCTGCGTGAAGAACGACATGCCGTCATGGGGGTGGCCAAAAATATAACGAGCCGCCGCTACGAAAAAGATTGCGATCACCACGCCCATGCCCGCGGCGAGGGCCGAGTTCAATCTTGCCGACGTCTTGATTCCCTGCACGTTCAAGCCTGTAAAGACCAGCGCGAAGAAAACGGCCCAGACACCATACGAAATTCCGGGAGCGAAAACGTGGGCCTGCTGACTGATCCAGATAATGCAGATCATCGGGTTAAGCAGGTAGTCCATCGTCATGCTCCATCCCGTGACGTAGCCGAGTGCGGGATTTATTTCCTGGCCGACGTAGGTAAACGCCGACCCGGCGCTGGGATAGACCCGCGCCATCCGGCCGTAACTGAAAGCCGTGAGCAGCATCGCAACCATGGCGATGAGGATGGTGGTGACGGCGTGGCCGTGCCCGCGATTCATAAGCACGCCGTAGAGGGACATCGGCGCAACCGGCTGGATGACGATGACGCCGTAGAGAATCAGGTCCCAAAGCGTAAGGGCGCGCTTCAGACGCACGGGCGACGCCCCAGTTGGTGTAACTTCAGTCGCCATAAACAGGTAGATAGATAGGTCGATCGAGGGAATCGGAGTCTGTGTGAAGCGGGCTCATTCCGTTATGACAGCTTTCACAAGGTTGCGCGGGTTGTCCACGTCGCATCCGTTCAGAACCGCGTAATGGTAGGCGAAGAGTTGCAACGGGATAACTTCCAGAATCGGCAGCAAAAGCTCGGGGCTGGCCGGAACAAAAATCACGCGGTCGGCATAGGTCACGATTTCGCGGTCGCCTTCCGTGGCGATAGCGATTGCTTTGCCGCCGCGACTCTTCACGTATTCAAGCACGCTCTGCGTCTTCTGATAGCGCAAAACGGAGTCGGGATCGGAAACGTCGCGGGTGGCAAGCGCCACAACCGCGAGCTTATCGTCCACCAGGGCGTTCGGACCGTGGCGGAGCTCTCCTGCGGGAAGGCCCTCGGCCTGGACGTACGAGATTTCCTTGAGCTTCAGGGCGCCCTCGCGGGCGATCGCGTAGTGAACGCCGCGTCCGAGAAAGAGGAAGGTCTTTGCCTGTCGGTAGAGCCGCGCGCAGCCGGCCGCCGCGGCGTCCCACGAAGCAAGCGACTGTTCAATCTTGGCAGGAACGTCCGATAGATCTCGCAAATGTGCGCGGATCACTTCGGACGTCATGCGGCCGCGCCTGCGCGCCAGAAACAGAGAAAAAAGATAGAGAATCGCGAGTTGCGCCGAAAAACTCTTGGTGGCGGGAATGGCCTTTTCGATGCCCGCGAACGTACGGAGGGCCGCGGTGGCCTCGCGCGCAATCGTGGATTCTGAGACGTTCGAGATCGCCACGGTTTCGGCGCCGCGATTCAGAGCTTCGCGTTGTGCCGCTATCGTGTCCGCCGTTTCGCCCGACTGGGTGATGACGATCACGATCGGATCGGCGCCCGCGTGTGTCGAGCGGTAGCTATACTCGCTCGAATATTCCACGTCGACGGCAATTCCGGCCAAATCCTCCATCATGATTTCGCCGGCAAGCCCCGCATGGCGGCTGGAACCACTGGCCGCAATAATTATTTTCTTGAAGGCAAGCAGCGCGCTTTCCAGCGGCTGAACGGTGCCCGGGAAAATCGTGTCGCCCTCGACGTTGCCACGAATAGTTTCCCGAATGGCGTGCGGCTGCTCGTAAATCTCACGCAACATCGCATGCGCGAAGTTGCGCTGCGCCGCGAGTTCCGGAGTTTGAGCGTCGCTCGCCACCCGCTACCTGCCTCCGGTTCCGGTGGATTGTCCGGCGGCGCTGCCCACTGAGATTGGCACCGTCGAGGGCTCGATGTTCCAACCGGTCACATTCAATTGCGCGCCGCTCTTCAACGCATCCGCCGTCAGAAATCTCGCCGTGATTTCGCGCGATTCACCCGGCATCAATTCGATGTAATTATCGTCCCACAACACCGGCAGAATCTCCATTTGGTCCGTCTGATGCCGTATCGCCACATGAACTTGAAACGCGAGGTGATCGCTGGGATTCTTCAGCATTACGCGAACCAGCCGGCCCTCTGCACCGTTATCGACGGCCACGGCGACGTTCATCGCGCTGGCTTTTGGTAATGTCGACAGCGCCGTCAAGTCTTCGTACGAAGTGACCGGGGTAAACCGGTAAGTCGTCTTTCCCCAGTTGTACGTGTTCTTCTTCGACGACAACCAATAGAAATTCGTACTAATTGATTTGCCGTTGCGATCGTCCAGAGTGAGCCTGACGAAATAAACGGGCGATGCGGAATTGAACGCGTCGTCCGGCAACGTCAAGACCTTCGCAACCCCGTCCGCGTCCACGTCCGTCTTGGCCTGGCGCGAAAATTTTTCCTGCAGATTCACGTCATATACCTTCGCCGTCACAGTCAGATTCGACGCGGCTTCGTACCGGCTATTTACCACGCTCACGCTGCGATCGTCATAGCCGTACTGAATGTGCAGAGGCTCGCACGCCTTCTTTGTGCCGAAATATCCGCCAGCGGGCTGGAGATAATAGTCGTAAAGGTGCCAGATCAGCGAGGGCCAAGCATTGTTGAGCATCCACTGAATCACCCCGGTCGCGGCATATTTCTTACCGGAGTACGCCTCGAACATCGCTCGTTCGCCATCGTAGGCCATCGCCTGCGATTTCAATTCGTAATCGTCGAGCCCGGAAGGTGTCCCATAGATCGCATTCATGGCGCCTTCGAAATGACTTAAATCTTTGAAGCCTTCCGAACCAGCGTGATAGTTCCAGAGCGGATCGTCTGCCTTGATATGGTCGGCGGGCAGCATTTTTCGAAGACAACTTACCGGTGGGACAGCGGGTCCGGGCCCCGTCTCTGTGTTAAACCCCCATGCCCCGCCACGTTTTCCGGGATCCACCGACCAATAATCTGGAGGCACGTAGTCATAAGGCCCGGTCATCTTCACGCCCGAAGGTCCAGTCACCGAAGTTGGCTCCTGCGACGCGGACGAAAGGAAGGGGTTGGGCCAATCCGATTCTTTCAGCACCTGGATGTAAGCGCTCTCAACGTCTGCGGGGGGCGGCCCGTCGCTTCCGTTCAGCCAGACCAGCATGCTCGCATGACTCCGCATGCGCATGATTTGCGAACGGAGCGAAGCGGTGGCGATCTCCAGGTCACCCGGCTGCCACCTTTTCCACTGCTCCCAATGGTCGCAGCAGCACCATCCCGCCATTATCAGGGCGCCTTGTTCGTCCGCAAGATTGTAAAACTCGTCCGTCTCGAGTTTTCCTTCGAGGCGGATCGTGTTGAGATTCATGTCTCGAACGTAGCGGAACTCGGTGTTCAGGCGATCGAGGTCCTGGCGCAAAAGCATGTCCGGCGCCCAACCGCCGCCACGAATGAGAATTTTCTTGCCGTTGACGAGAAACACTCGGTGGTTTTGCGCGTCAAGTTCCGAAGTGATTTCGCGGATGCCGTAGCGAATGCTCGCTGAATCCGAAGGATCTTTGCCGATGGCGAAGCTGATCGAAAGCGCATGCAGTTCCGGCGCGCCCATTTGCCGCGGCCACCAAAGTTGCGGATGGCTGATGCGGAGTTGGGGAAACTGGTCGGGTGTGAATCGCACAGACCGAATTTCCCCCGGCTTCAGTGTCACTTCTTGTTTGAGACGGAGATTCTCAAGGGACGCTTCGAGCGTTCCAGTCACCGGCTGTTCGCTGGAATTATGAAGCTCCGCGTCGACCGTTAGGTCCGCACGTGCCAGCGACGCGTCCGGGAAATGCGTGATCACTTGCGGGTGCCCGATGGTTATGGGACCGGTGGTTTCGACGGACACGCCCCGCCACAGCCCCATATCTTTGTCGGGAGGAGCTGGATTCCAGTCCACCCAGTTGATGCCCAGATCTTTCTCCGACTGAGCTATGGTTTCCACCGCTAATACGTTCGGCCCGCCGTGAGACAAATACGGAGTTACATCGAAGTCGTACGTTCTGTAGGCGCCCGCGACGTCTTTCTCATCGGCGATCTTGTGTGCGTTCACCCAGATGTTGGCGTGATTGTTGATGCCGCCAAAATGCAGCCAGACGTGCTCGCCGGCGGATGGGCTTGCTTCGAACGTATCTCGATACCACCACGAGCAGTGAAACGGGCTTTCCTTGGGAATCGGCATGTTAGAGAAGTTTTTGCCAATTGGATAAGTCTCGCCCGGAATTTGGCGCAGATTGTCCCCGAAGTACGGATCGGGATAGGTTCCGTCAGCCACCAGAGCCGCGACGACTGTGGAAGGCACGCTCGTTTTGTGCCAACCCTCGGTAGAGAAAGCAGGGCTCGAGATTTGTTCCCCTGTCGCGTTTGCGGTGCATGAAGACCGAAGCATCCAGCCGGACGTCAGAGGTACCCGAGACCCATGCGCGCTCGCCGGGTCCGCATGAGGCGCCGGGGCCAGAACGGCAATGAAAAAAAGAAAGGCGCTGCTCCTGCGAAAACAGCGATCGAGTCCATGAGTGCGGCTCATTGCAAACCTCCCGAGAAGGGCCTCCGAGTAACTCTTCGCGTCTTCATTAAACTTTATTAAAACCGAAACTATGATGGCGCGCGGTTTCCGTGTCAAGACAAAAGCAGGTTGAGTTCAGGCCGCCCGCTTAGGAAATGGCTCGCGTCGACTCGCGGACGACCAGCTCCGGAGCCAGCTTGCGATGGACCGCGGCCAATTCGCGCTCCTCCAGAACGGCGTTGATACCTTCCATGACAATCTCGACAGCGGCGCTCCCCAGGGCCTCCATCGGTTGCCGCACCGTGGTGAGCGAGGGAACCGACAATCCGGCAGGAATGACGTCGTCAAAGCCAATCACCGAGCAATCCTCGGGAACTTTCAAGCCCGCGCGCGCGAGGCCACGAATGGCTCCAAAGGCGGTCATATCGTCGAAGGCGACAGCTGCGGTAAATTTCTTCTTGCGCTTCAGGAGTTCCTCCGTGAGTTTGAATCCGCCTTCAAAGCCTGAATTCGGATCGAGCGAATCGGGCAAATCCACGACGAGGGTTGGATCAATCTCCAGGCCCACGGATCGCGCAAACGAACGTACGCCGCGCCATCGGGGAGAACTGTCCGCCAGGGTCTTGGGACCACGGATAAAAGCAATCTTGCGGTGTCCGAGTGAATAGATGTGTTCCATCGCCAGATGCGAGCCCGCTTCGTTGTCGACCATGACGGAGCTGATCGAGCCCGTGCTCAGCTCCCGGCCAATCATCACCGCGGGGATGTTCCGCTTCTCGAGATCCGCGAGGACGTCGATATCGACGAAGAGCCAGTTCGCGACTATGACCAGAGCCTCTATAGGGCGGGCGAGCAGCATTTCGAGGTACCGTTCGAATCGCGCGCGCTGGTTGTGAGCGTCCGAAAGAATAGGAAGATACGACGCCTGATAGAGTGAATTCTCGATGCCACGAAGGATCAACGTGCAGAACGGGTCAGTAATATCGAACACCATCACGCCGACGGTATGGTTGCGCTTGGCGCTGAGGAACCGCGACACCAGCTTCGGGCGGTATCGAAGTTTCTTGGCGGCGCGCTCGATGCGGTCCTTCGTTGTAGCGGGAATGTAGCGCGCCAGCGGCGCATTGTTCAAAACGATGGAAACGGTCGCGGTGGAAACACCGCTCTCCTGAGCGACATCGCGCAGCGTCACTCCCGGATTTTTTGCTCTTCGACGCAAGAATCAAAACCTTCCCGAGCATGCCTGCTTTCCGTCCGCGGGGCGAGACATGTGTATCACAGGCCGCGACACCCGGCCCAATGGAATCGCCCGAGCTGCCGAACCGCGATAGCTTGACGCCGAACGAATCATTGCTCGCTTGCGTTGTGTTCCGTGTTCTCTTCGCCCTGTCCGATCGTACAGGTTGGCGCTACTGGCCGTCCGTTCAGTTACCTGACCTTGCACACTTCGCTCCTCCGCCGCTCTTCGGACGCCACTCTCTCTCACAATAGAAATCAATCGGGGGAACGAATAGGCAGGAAGAGACAGGGTAGATCGATGAGTTGCTCTCGCGTGATTCCGCTTTGCTTTTTGACGCTTTCTGTTTTTCCGTCTGTCGGCTCCGCACAATCGAAAACCGGCGATCGCTCGCCGCTCGACTATACCGCGGCCGTCGTTTCCGTCCACCAACTCAGCATTCCCGGCAAAGCCCGCGACGCTTACAACAAGGGAGTTCGCCGCCTGAACGTGAAGGATTGGGCCGGTAGCCTCCCCGAATTTCAGCGCGCCATCAAGTCCTTCCCTGGATTCTACGAAGCCTACGACATGCTCGGCGTGGCTCAACTGGCCATGCTCAAGTCGGCGGACGCCGAGAGGTCGTTTCGCAAGTCGATCGACTTGAGCCTCGGGCAATACGCCCCGCCACACTTTGGACTGGGATTGATTCTCTGCATCGACTACAAGCAGTTTGCCAACGCCGAAGAGATGGTCCGCGACGGCCTCGACCTCGATCCCGTCGACGCTTCCGGCCATTTTGCCCTGGCATGGGTCCTGTACTCCGTGGGCCGCTTCACCGAAGCCGAGCAAAGCGCGCGCGAAGCCATACGTTACAAGCCGGCCTTCGCGGAGCCTTATCTTCTCCTCGCTGAGATTGATCTTCGCCAGAACCACTCGGCCGCGGCGATCGAGGATTTGGACGCCTACCTGAAGCTCGACCCCGATAGCCCCCGCAGCGCCCGCGCCAAAGCCGCCCGCGCTGACGCGCAGCGCGCCCTCGCGCGCGAAACCGCCGCCACCGTCACCGCCCAATCCATCCCCTGAGCCGATTTCTCGCGGCCGAAGGCCGCTTTGAGAGTGCGGTAGCTTGCCTGTCCTGAGCGAAGTCGAAGGGCACCGCTTTCTCTTTGCCGAAGCTTGCTTCGGCGTTTCAGGGTTGATTAGATGGGGTTGTCGGCTCCTCACCCCGAGTAGACTTGGTAGCGCTAACGACCGAGGCTCGGAAGAAAGGAGCCGAGCGATGCTGATTATAGGATGTGATTTTCACACGCGCTATCAACAGATTGCCATGACGGACGATACCACCGGAGAGCTGGTCGAACGGCGGCTGGGCCACGAGAACGGCGAGGCTCACAGTTTCTATCGCAGCTTGCCGAAGCCCGTTCGCGTAGGCGTGGAGGCCACCGGCCCGCTGGCTTGGTTCGAGCGTTTGCTTGCCGAACTCGGCCACGAGCTGTGGATCGGAGACGCGGCAAAAATTCGTGCCAGCGAAGTGCGCAAGCAGAAGACGGACGAGCGGGATGCTGGGCTCATCCTCGAATTACTGCTGACGAATCGCTTCCCGCGCATTTGGGTTCCCACGCCGGCCGAACGCGACCTGCGCCAGTTGCTGTGGCATCGTCACAAGTTGGTATGCCTGCGCACCATGCTTCGCAACCAGCTCCACTTTCTGGCAATGAGCCAGCGGCTGTGCCGCAAGCACCGCCTGTTCACCCAGAAAGGCCGGCGGGAACTCGAAGCGCTTTCCCTGGGGCCATGGACCAGCCGACGCCGCGAGGAACTTCTCGAGCTTCTCGATCGCGTGGAGCCTTCCATCACCCAGCTCGACCAGGCGGTTCTCTCCGAAGCTAAGCTCCGTGAGGACGCGGTTCGACTCATGACTCATCCGGGCATCGGCCCCGTCAACGCTCTGGCCTTCGTGTTGACCATCGGACCGATCGCTCGCTTCGAGCGGAGCAAAAAGCTGGTGAGTTATCTGGGGCTGAATCCCAGCGAACATACCAGCGGCGGACGACAGCGGTTCGGAGCCATCAGCAAACAGGGCAATACGATGGTGCGCTGGCTGCTGATCGAAGCGGCACAAAACGTGGCGCGTTTGGATCCCGAACTTCGGCAGGACTATCAGCGGTTGAAGTCCCGCCGGGGACACGCGGTGGCGAAGGTGGCCATCGCGCGGAAGTTGGCCGTGCGTATGTTCTGGATGTTGCGCAGTAAAGCAGACTACACGCGGCTGGTTCGCATGCAAGGCAGCCCGACGGGCTTCCTGGTGAACGCGAGTTCACCGCTGGGTTGATTGGGCGCCTTGCTCCCCCGATCCGTCGGGGCGTCTGAACTACGAATCATGGTCGGAAGTCGGCGACCGAATAGATGATTGGTGGAACCAGTTTCCACCGCTGGATTCACGGTGCGAGCCTTGGTCAAGAACAGAACGTCAAAGGCCCTGATAGAGAAAAAAGCGAGCCACCCGCTCGCAATCTCCACGTGTGCCTTGACAATGCCGACAACCTCATAGAGGAAGCCCCGGACTTTAGTCCGGGGAGCACGGCCTTCAGGCCGTGCGAAACGAGTCGCCTAAAAAACTGGGGCTTTAGCCCCTGAGGCCAAGTACTCATTTCACCGTGAACTCCGCGAATGGCGTGATCGTCTCCTTCGCGAGATTGTCGGTGACGGCCGCTTCCAGCTTGTACTTGCCCGGAGCGAGTGACGCTAGCGCGACCCTTTCCTCGATGGTCATCTCTTCCCCATGCGCCGGAAGCTTATTCGGTGGGATGCTGAACTTCAGCAAGGGTGCGGCGTCCTTGTCTTTCGTAACTCGAAGTTCCACGCTCGCGTCGGCCCTATGTGTCCGGTCGTCCACTTTCAGGTTATACACCTGAAGAAATACGCCCATCGAATCGCTCGCCGTGAACGTCCCGTCCATTTTCGGCCGCACCTTCACGTCGCCAAGCACGAATTGCCCGAGGCCGATGTCTTTGGCAGACACAGGACGAATGTCGTCAGCCAGGATCAGCGAGCTTGCGCTGAGCCGGTCATCTTGAAAAGTCGGGACCCTCAGCGCCGTGTTTGCAACGCCTACGTTACCGCTCGTCGTATCCTTGACTACGATGTCAAGACGGTAGAGTCCTGGGTTCAGTGGAACCTGGCGCTGATAAATCTGAGAAGTGGTGAGTGACTGTTGAAGCAGTGAAACCGGAACTGACTGACCCAGCGTATCCTCGAACGTCTGCACCAAGCGCCCGCTAAGAGTTGTGACCCGCGCGAAGAGATCAAGCGTGGCCGAATCGACGCCTTCTTTCTCGACGAACATCAATTGTCGTGTGGGAATCTGCACGGTGATCGGCACCAGCACTGTGTCCGACGTTACCCGAAGAAAATCGAAACGGTAATCGAATTTCACTTGATCGCGGACAAGGCGATCCGTTGAATAGGGCACAAGATCCTTGAACTTCACAGGTGGCGGCTGCTGAATCTTCGTGTACCGGTCCAGCATCGAGAATTCGTCGTAACTCTCCGGCAATCCACCGAACGCTTGGCCCATATGTGTGCCGTTGGTGTTCTGGAAACGAGCGATCTTGCTGGACATGCCCATCATTTCCGGTATCGTCAGTCCCGCTCCCGGCACCTCAAGCAGCGCATCCTTATCACTCGGGTCCATCGTCAGCTTGTATTCGCCCGTCATGGTTTTGTCGGTGAACTCGATTTCTACATTCTCGCCAATTCCTTCGAGGTCTCGATAGCGCCAATCTTCAAAAGGGTAGGTGGAAGTTTCGCCGCCGCCCTCCGCTGCAGGACGCTCATACGCGCCGCCGCTCGGATGCGAATCGATCTCGTCCGGCGCACCCCACATGATGTAAATGCGGCCCCGGTCCGTTTTCCAGCCCGGCACGCCCGAAGCGAAGTGCTCGTTCGCATAGGCAATACGGCGATAGTGTTCTTCTTTAGCGGTGTTGTCGGGAGAATCGGGGTCGGGATTGCGGCGCGCCCAGAATTGCTCTTTGAAGTCTTCCCGTTCCTCGTTCGTTGAAAGGTGGATGAAGGCGCTATATTCTTCCGGAGTGATGATGTAGCGAACGTCCTCCTCTACCCACTTCTTGGATTGCGGATCGAGCTCTTTCCAGAGATCCTTTTCCTTCTGCTTTCTTTCCTTCTCGGCCTTCTTTGTATCCTGCGCGCTCTTTTGATCCCGTCGAAGGAATCGCGCGTGCGCAAACGGAGCAAGCGCCAATCCTTGCGTGAGAATCATCGCCACGAACACCTTAGCGGAGAAGTTCATGCGGGCACCCCTTCGCCTGGAAGTCAGGAGGAGGCCGAGAGCGGTTTTCCCCCAGGCTCTTGTGCATCGTATGAAACGTGTCGGGCGTCGCAGGTTGCCTTGCTCGGTCGTTTTCTACGCTCCCGACCTTATTTTTACACTCCTCGCCCCCGGGCTTCCTCTGCCTATCCGCCTGTACTAAACTGCACCGCCGTTATTCCTCGCGCGAGGTGCACTGAAATGCTCGACCGCCGCCACTTTCTTGCAGCCTGTTCCGGACTTGGATTGGGCTCGACCCTGCTTCCAGGCGTGCTCTGGACGCTGGCCGACGACAAAGACAAAGTCACAATTGAGATGATCGACGAAGCTGCCGCCATCGCGGATGTTCCGCTTCCCGCTGAATATCGCCAGATGATGGTCGACACGCTGAATGAGCATGTGAAAGGCTACGAGGAAATCTACAAGCTCCACATACCGAACAACGTCGCGCCCGCCCTGGTCTTCGATCCTGTCCTCGCATCCACCAAGTTCGAAACCGAGAAGCGGCCCCTGCGCATTTCCGCCGCGCCCGCCATTGCCGCGAGCGGAGTTCCCAAGAATCTCGAAGACGTCTGCTTCCACTCCGCTCGCGACCTCGCAGAGCTAGTTCGCACGAGGAAAGTCTCTTCCGCCGCGCTCACGGAGATGTATCTCGAGCGCCTGAAGCGCTACGACCCGCTGCTTCATTTCGTAATCACGTTCACCGAAGACCGCGCGCAAGCGAAAGCTAAAGAAGCGGATCGCGAAATCGCCGCCGGAAAATATCGAGGCCCGTTGCACGGCCTCCCATGGGGAGGAAAGGACCTGCTCTCGGTCGCCGGATACCGCACCACATGGGGCGCGGGCGGCTTCGAAAACCAAACGTTCGACGAGGACGCCACCGTCGTCAAGCGGCTCGACGCAGCCGGCGCGGTCCTGATCGCAAAACTCAGCCTCGGCGCGCTCGCGATGGACGATCACTGGTTCGGCGCGAAAACGCGCAATCCCTGGAATCCGGCGCAGGGTTCGAGCGGCTCGTCGGCCGGCTCTGCATCCGCCACAGCCGCGGGCTGCGTCGCGTTCAGCATCGGCTCGGAAACTCGCGGCTCGATTTCTTCGCCGAGCACGCGTTGCGGCTGCACGGGACTGCGGCCCACCTTCGGCCTCGTGCCGCGCACCGGCGCAATGGCGCTCTCGTGGAGCATGGACAAGCTCGGCCCGATTTGTCGCTCGGTGGAAGATACCGCGCTGGTTTTGCACGCGATCTATGGACCCGACGGCGGAGATCGCGCCGTACAGCCGGCCGCGTTCAACTGGGACGCGGACCTCGATTGGCGCAAGCTGCGCGTCGGCTTCCTCAAAGCGGATTTCGAGCGTCCCTTCGACAATCCGGAAGAGGCGCCCGCGAAGCCCGAATCAGAACTTTCCGCCGAAGAAAAGAAGAAACTCGAGGAACAAAAGCAGCGCCGCGAGCAATTCCGCCTGCACGCCGAATACGATCGCCGCTTCGATAAAGCAGCCATCGCAAAACTGCAAGCGATGGGCGTGAATCTAATCCCAGTCGAATTGCCGAAATTCCCCTATGACGCGATGGCTACGATCCTCGAAGCCGAAGCGGCGGCGGCCTTCGACGAGCTGACGCGTACGGGTCGCGACAAGCTTCTCACCGATCAGGGCCCGGGCGATTGGCCGAACACGTTCCGCACCGCGCGACTCATTCCCGCGGTCGAATACATTCAGGCGAATCGCGCGCGCATGCTCGCGATGGAAGCTGTCGCCAAGACCCTCGACGGATTCGACGTGATCGTCGCGCCCACGAACAGTCAGCAACTTGCCGTCACGAATCTCACCGGCCACCCTGCGTTGATCCTGCCCAATGGGTTTCGCGGCGACGACGCTCCGCCGCCGCGCAAGAATGACAAAGGCGAAATCGAAGCCGACTACGGCGGCTCTGGCACTCCCGTCAGCCTCACTTTTCTTGGTCAACTCTACGGCGAAGGCCGCCTCCTCGCCTTCGCGCGCGCCTATCAGCAGGCCACCGATTTCCACCTGCAGCATCCCAAGCTGAGCGTCTGATGCTATTCTTTTCCCCGGTGGGAAAAATCCACGACGGAAGGACGCCTCCCGTGAAATCTCGAATCGTTTTGCCGCTTCTGGGCCTGATCCTATTCACATTGTCCGCTTCCGCGCCGCCTTCTCGCTCACTCGCGAAACCGGCCACTGCCATCGCAGCATCGCCACGATCGGGCGCCGCCGCTCCCGAAAGCCAGGTGGAGCGCGGCCGCTACCTTGTGGAGGAAGTGGCCGAGTGCGGCGAGTGTCATTCGCCGCGCGACTCGGATGGCAACCCCGACCACTCCCGCTGGATGCAGGGCGCTCCCATCTGGATCGTGCCCGTGCGGCCGAACTCGAACTGGGCCGAGCGCGCCCCGGCTCTGGCTGGATTTCCCGGGTACACGGAAGAGCAAGGCGAGAAAATCCTCGAGCAGGCGATCGGGCCGAATGGTCTTCCGCTCCGCCAGCCGATGCACCAATACCACCTGAAACACGAAGACGCGGTCGCCATCATCGCGTACCTGAAAACTGTTCGCGCCGGCTCCTCGCCGCAATAGGCGAGTCGAACTCGTTCGACATTCGAGCGGTCATCCAATGTGGCCGCTATCACCCGAATTTGACCGCGGAAATCGGATGGATTCGCTTCGCGTTGCACGCGTACATTAGCCTCATGAAAAACGCAGAAGGTCTTTACCGCAAGCCGCTCGAAGCGTCTCTTGCGAATGCGCTCTCCTACCTGAGTTCGCTCGACCGGAACTCTGTCGGAGCCACGGCTGATTTCCAGACTCTGCGCGCCCGTCTCGCAAAACCTCTCGCCAACGAAGGCGTCGCTCCCGAAGAGGTAATTCGCGAACTGGTTCGCGATGTCGAAGGCGGCATCATCGGGTCAGCGGGCGGCAGGTTCTTCGCCTGGGTGATCGGCAGCTCCGTTCCCGCAGCACTTGCAGCCGATTGGCTTACGTCCGCTTGGGACCAAAACGCGGGACTTTACGCCACCGCTCCAGCGGCCGCGACGGTGGAGGAAATCGCCGGAAACTGGCTGAAAGAAATTCTCGGGCTTCCGATGGGAGCCAGCTTCGCATTCGTGACGGGCTGCCAGATGGCGCACGCAACCTGCCTCGCCGCCGCCCGGCATGCGTTGCTCGCAAACCGCGGCTGGAATGTCGAGCAACGCGGCCTTTTCGGTGCGTCACCGATCCGCATTCTCACAAGCGATCAGCGGCACGGGACGTTTGAACGCGCGGTGCGTCTCCTCGGTTTGGGACTTTCTCAGATTAACCTGATTCCCTCCGACGCTCAGGGCGCTCTCCGCGCCGAGGATTTGCAACGCGCACTCGAAGCTGACCAAGTTGCTCCCACTCTCGTCCTTCTCCAGGCGGGAGACGTGAATACCGGAGCCTACGATTCGTTTGAAGCGCTGATACCAATTGCCAAACGATATGGCGCCTGGGTGCACGTTGATGGCGCATTCGGGCTGTGGGCGGCCGCGAGCCCGCGCTATCGGCACTTGGTGAAGGGCGTCGATAGCGCCGACTCCTGGGCCACGGACGGGCACAAGTGGCTCAACGTCCCTTACGATTGCGGCTACGCGTTTGTGCGCGACGCGGAACCGCATACTGCTTCGATGTCTCATCGCGAGTCGTACTTGATTCATGCCGCCGAGGCGCGCGACCAAATGGACTGGAACCCGGAATGGTCGAGGCGTGCGCGCGGCTTTCCCACATACGCCGCGCTGCGGCAATTGGGACGCGACGGTGTCGCCGCGCTGGTGGATAGCTGCTGCCGGCACGCGCACTCTCTCGTCACCCGAATCGGGCAACTGCCGGGCGCCGAAATTCTTGCAGTTCCCATCATCAATCAGGGGCTTGTTCGCTTCATCGATACCAAGCCTGGAGGGTCGGAGTCGGATCACGATCGCCGCACCGACCAGGTGATAGCCGCGATCAACGCAAGCGGCGAGGCTTTCTTTGGCGGCACCACTTGGCGCGGACGCCGCGCGATGCGCGTTAGCGTCTCAGGCTGGCAGACCACCGATGAAGATGTCGAACGTGTCGTGAATGCGGTGGCGGGAGCTTTAAGAACATGAGTGCTGAGCGGCGAACGATATACGCTCGGAATCATCTTCCACGACGCCGCTTAAGACAAAAACAGCTCAGGATTGAGATCCACGCAGCAGGCGAATAGCCTCGGACAACCCACCGTCCGCTTGTCCGTTTTGTGGGCCTTCGCGGCCGCTCGGCTGCGATTCCTCGAGCTCGGTCGCCACTTCTCCCGGCGCCAGAAAGAGATTCGCCTGGAGTCCATGCTGTTTGGTGTAGAGGTCGTGGTAGCGCCCGCCCGCGGTGTAGAGCGATTCATGCGTGCCGCGCTCGATGATTCGTCCCGCTTCGAGTACCAGAATCTGATCGGCGCGCCGAATCGTCGAGAGCCGGTGCGCGATGACGAACGTGGTTCGCCCGCGCATCAAATAACGCAAGCCTTCCTGAATCAGCGCCTCCGATTCCGAATCGAGGCTCGATGTGGCTTCGTCGAGAATTAAGATCCGCGGATCGGCCAGTATCGCCCGGGCGATGGAGACGCGCTGTTTCTGCCCGCCCGAAAGTTTCACGCCCCGTTCGCCGACGATCGTGTCGTACTTTTTCTCGAACGTCTCCGCGAATTCATCCACGCGCGCGATGCGGCACGCTGCGAGAATTTCCTCCTCGCTTGCATCCGGCCGCCCAAACGCGACGTTGTCGCGAATCGTTCCATCGAACAGAAAGCTCTCCTGCAGCACCACGCCCAGTTGCGTCCGGTAGGAATCGAGACGCACTGTTGCCAGATCCACGCCGTCCACGAGCACGCGGCCGCTCGTCGGCACGTAGAAAGCCGCGATCAAACCGATGATCGTCGATTTGCCCGCGCCCGAAGGGCCCACAAGCGCGGTCACGGTGTCTGGATCGGACTGGAAGTTGACGTCATAGAGCACAGGCTTGTTCGCGTCATACGCGAAACCCACATTCTCGAAAGCCACGCGGCCCTCGACGCGCTCGAGCCGCACCGTTCGCGCGGGATCTCGATCCTCCGGCGTCTCGGTAAGGACTTCGCGCGTCCTCTCGAGCCCCGCCAGCGCCTCCGTGATCTGCGGGCCAATGGACGTGATTTGAGCTACCGGAGCGATCAGCATGCCGAGGAACAGTGCGTAAGTAACGAAGCCGCCCGGCGTCATCTTGTGGGCAAAGATCTGATTGGCGCCCATCCACATGACCCCTGCGCTGATCAGGCCCATCAGCACCGTGGCGGAAAGGCTCATCAGCGATGTTGCCGTCAGCGTTTTCAGCACGTTATCCAGCAAGCGCTGCACGCCGCCGAAGAAGACTTTCTCCTCGCGCTCCTCCGCGTGGTATCCCTTCACCACGCGAACGCCTCCCAGCGATTCGGTGAGCCGGCCCGTCACTTCCGCGTTGATCTTCGGTCTCGCGCGGTAAATCGGACGAATCACCTTGAACGCGCGGCTGAGTGCGATGCCAAAAACAATCAGCCCGGCGGCGGCCGCCGCCGTCATCGTGACGCTCGTCCGGAAAAGGTAGATCAGCGCGAACGAAGCAGTCATGATCCCGCCCACGAAGTCGATCAGCCCCGTGCCCAGAAGATTCCGCACGCCTTCCACGTCGCTCATGATTCGCGAAACGAGCACGCCCGTCTTGTTCGCGTCGTAATAGGCCACCGGCAAGCGCCCGACGTGCGCCTGCACTTTCAAACGCAGCTCCATGATCATTCGCTGCGCCGACTTCGACATGACCTGCGTCAGCTCGTACGAAGTCACTCCTTGGATCAGAGTGGCTCCCAACACCGCGAACACGATCCACCCAAGAAGGCTGTGCTGCCCCTTGATGAAGACGTTGTCGATCAGGTACTTGGTGGATGCCGGCAAAACCAGCCCCGCCACGCGGTTCACGACCATCAACACAAATCCTAGAGCGATAATCCCGCGGCGAGGCTTGAGCAGCGCCAACACGTCCGGAAGAAGCTTCCAGGGCTGCTTCTCTTTCGCGGGTTTGGTCGGTTCAGCTCTGTTTTCGGTCATACGTAGTGACCTGGGGACTGCTTTCGAGTTATTCCGAAGACTCACACCACTATACCTGCGCATTTTAGCTCCGTCCTAATCGGATGCTTACCGGTTGCAAGAGACGCTGGAATTCCCAGGATTCTGCGGCGGCTCGCGAGAGACGGCTTGAGTTGTTGACATCCTTCTGGAGTGGTAGACTTTTTTCATGGCCAAGAAGAAACCAGCCCGGAAGAAGAAACCAAGCCCAAAGAAAAAGCTCGCCAGAGCGAAGTCAAAGCCAACCGCTCGGGGTCGCAAGAAACCGATTCGACGCAAGAAGCCGGCAAGCGCTCGAACCGTAAATCCCGGTCGGGGCGCCCGCATTCATCAGGGCGTCGACCTGAAAAACAGTGGCGTGGACAACGCTGACTCGGAGAGCCTTGCGGACAAGGGCGGCCAGTCCGGCGATGTGCAAGGAATCTCGAGCGTCGAAGATGTCGACTCGGAAAGCGTCGAAGAGCTCCTCGAAGAAGGTCAGGCGTTCGAAGCCGAGGCCGTGAGCGGCGTTGAGAATGCTCGCGATCCCGACCAAGGGGAAGTCAAGACGAAGGAAGTTCCCGAGGACGACGTTCCGCCCGAATATCGAGACTACCGCGAGCAGTAACATTCCCGTAACACTTGGCATGTAGGCTTCCGAGGCTCGGACACCGTTATGGCCTCCAAACTGTCCTCAGGACCCCGGTTTTTCTTCAACCGCCACTTCTCCTGGTTGCAGTTCAACGAGCGCGTTCTCGAGGAAGCCCGCGACCCGGCCAATCCTTTGCTGGAACGCGTGAAGTTTCTCGCGATTACCGCCAGTAACCTGGATGAATTCGTTGAGGTTCGCGTGGCGGGCATGTTGCAGCAGGTCGAGCACGGCAACCATGAGCCCGGCCCCGACGGCCGCGTTCCCGAAGAAGTGCTCACCGAGTTGACCGCCCGGATTCACCGATTCGTCGACCAGCAGTATTCGTGCTGGCGCGACGAACTGGTTCCGGCCCTCGCCTCGGAGTCGATTCGCGTCCTCAGCCTCAACGAGCTGCGGCCCGAGGCTCGCGAGCACATCGAGAATTTCTACACAAGGACGGTCGAGCCGCTGCTGACGCCGGTGACCGTCGATCCGGCGCATCCGTTTCCCCACGTCCTCAACAAGGCGCTGTGCCTCGCGTTTCTGCTCAAGAAGAAACGTCGCGGCTCGCATACCTACCTCGGCGTCGTCACCGTGCCGCGGGCGTTGCCGCGGCTCGTGTTGCTCCCTTCGCCGAAGGGCGCCACAGAATACGTTTTTCTTCACGATGTCGTGCGCGCCTTCGCGGACCGGCTCTACCACGGCTACGAAATTCTTTCCGCCGCCGCCTTCCGCGTCACGCGCAACAGCAACCTGTATCTGGAAGAAGAGGAATCGCGCAGCATCCTGGAAACAGTCGACGCTCAGGTTCATCGGCGCAGGAAAGGTTCGGCCGTGCGCCTTGAAATCGAGGCGGGCGCCGACCCGGGAATCATTGACCGCCTGGAAGCGAATTTTCAGCTCGCGCCGTGGCAGGTGTTTCGCCAGAACGGCCCGATCAACTTGCCCCGCGTGCTTCACCTGTACGACCAGACTCCGCGCCCCGATCTGAAATTTCGCAGCTTTACCCCGCGCGAACTTGCCTTGAAACCCGGCGCCGCGTCGATCTTCGCGCTGATCCGCCAGCGCAGCGTGCTCCTGCATCATCCGTATGATTCCTATTCGGCGGTCGTGCGCTTCATCGAAAGCGCGGCGCAGGATCCAGATGTGCTTTCCATCAAGCAGACCCTGTATCGCACCAGCGAGAATTCTCCCATCGTTCGCGCGCTTATCGAAGCCGCCGCCAAAAAGGAAGTCGCCGTGGTCGTCGAGCTGAAGGCGCGTTTCGACGAAATATCGAATATCCGCTGGGCGCGCAATTTGCAGGAAGCAGGCGTGCAAGTGTTTCACGGCGTCGTCGGCTTGAAAACGCATTGCAAGCTCGCCCTGGTTGCGCGGCGCGACCCCAATGGCCAGATTCGCCGCTACGCTCATCTCGGCACCGGCAATTACAATCCTTCCACGGCGCGCTTTTACACCGATCTCAGCTTGCTCACCTGCGACCCGCGCATCACCGCGTCCGTGCACCACGTTTTCAACTATCTCACTGCCTATTCGGAGCGGTCGCAATACACGCCGCTTTTCGTGGCTCCGCTAAACCTCGGCAAGAATTGCGCCACCCTGATCGAGCGCGAGGCCGCTCACGCTCGCGCGGGACGCCCCGCGTTCATCGTTGCGAAGGTGAATTCGGTCCTCGACGAAAAAATCATTCCCGCGCTTTACGACGCGTCTCAGGCGGGCGTGCAGATTGAATTGATCGTCCGCGGAGCATGCGCCCTCATTCCCGGTGTCCGCGGCATGAGCATCCGCATCCGCGTCCGAAGCGTCATCGGACGCTTCCTCGAGCACAGCCGGATTTTCGTTTTTGGCAACGGAGGCAATACCGAGGTCTATCTCGGCAGCGCCGACTGGATGCACCGCAACATCTACGAGCGGGTTGAGGTAATGTTCCACGTGAAAGATCCCGTCCTGCGCGACCAGATTCTGGCGGAAGTGGTCGTCCCGTACCTGGGAGATACGCAGAAGACCCGTTTCCTCACGCCCACGGGCGAATATATCCGGGCGCACGACGCGCAAAAGCTCCTTCACTTGAAGAACGGCTTTCGTTTCAATGTGCAGGAGTTCCTGGTGACTCTCGCGGAAGGAACCGACGGCCTCGCTTCCGTTCCCGCGGCTCCCCGGTTCTTGAAAGCAGCCCTCGCTGCCGGCCCCAAGGCCCAGAGCCAGAATCTTTAAGCTTCTTGCGGAACCGCGCCGCTCCCGCTCTGTATAATCCTGAATAATGGTAAAGTTCGTCGCGGCGGTGAATTGGCTTCTCGGTCCGGAGCGTTCCGATGACCGCCATCCAGGACACCTCTGGCCGCGCTGGATCTTTCTTCGCGCACTCGGCCTGATTTATTTCTCCGCGTTCTATTCATTGCTCTTCCAAATCAAAGGGCTCATCGGCCCCGAGGGAATTCTCCCCGCAGTCGACTACTTGCAAGCCGTCGCGGCGGCATCGAGCCTTCCCGGGCCCAAATTCTGGTTTGCGCCCACCCTCTTGTGGTTTGGCTCAAGCGACCACGCGCTGATGCTGCTCTGCTGGGTGGGCCTGATCGCCTCGATTCTTGTCGTGATGAATCTCTGGCCGCGAGTGTCGCTAGCAATTTGCTTCATCTGCTTTCTTTCGTTCATTGCGGCGGCGCGGGATTTTTCGAGCTACCAATCAGACGGCATGCTCCTCGAGGCGGGTTTCATCTCCCTGTTTTTCGCGCCTCCTGGCCTTTGGCCCGGCTTGGCTCCCGACCACGGTCCATCGCGGCTCAGCCTGTTCCTTCTGCGCTGGGAGTGGTTCCGCATCTACTTTGAATCGGGCGCTGGGAAGTGGCTGGGCCACGACCAGGCCTGGCGCAACCTGACGGCCATGGACGACTATTATCAGAACGGTCCTCTTCCCACCTGGCTCGGCTACTACGTGCAGCACTTTCCGCACTGGTTCCACGCCTCAACGGTGATTCTCACATTGGTGATTGAGATTTTTCTTGTCTGGATGCTTTTCCTCCCGCGCCGATTCCGAATCGCTTGCTTCTGCATTGTTACGCCGTTCGAAATCAGCATCATTCTTACCGCCAACTATGCCTTCCTGAATTACCTCGTGCTGTTTCTTGGTTTCTTGCTGCTCGATGATCGATTCCTGGAATGGGCTGTTCCCGAAAGCATTCGAAGGTTCGTGCAAGGACTGCAAGGAAAAGGGAAAGCGCCTCCCCCTTCGGCGCTGTCCCCATCCCCGCAGAGTTGGCGCCAGAGTTGGCGGAAATTTGCCGCGCCGATCGGGATGACGATATCCGCAGTCTGCCTGGGTACCGTCTTTTACGTTGCCACCGCGCAGCTTGTGTGGAAGGTCGTCCCCAGCTTTCCGTTGCCGCAATCTCCGGTGGAACGGCTTGAGCCGTTTCGCATCGCGAATGTCTACGGCTTGTTTGAAAGCATGACCCACGAGCGCCTGGAAATCGAATTTCAAGGCTCCGCCGACGGCAAGACGTGGACTCCATATCCCTTCCGCTACAAGCCGCAGGATCCGGCGAAAGCGCCCAGAATCTACGCTCCCTACCAACCGCGCTTCGAATGGAATTTGTGGTTTGCGTCGCTGGGTTCGTGGCAGCAGAGCAAATTCGTCCTGTGGACCGAAGAGCGGCTCCTGCGGAATTCGCCCGGCGTTCTCGAGCTTTTCGCGCGCAATCCATTTCCGTCTTCGCCGCCCAAGGAAGTTCGCTCCGTGATTTATCAATATTGGTTCACGGATTTGAAGACCAAGCGCGAACAGGGACTCTGGTGGCGGCGCGAACTGCTCGGCGAATATGCTCCGGCGCTCGAGATGCAGCCCAACGGCAAGCCCGCCCTGTTGGACATCCCGATTGCCAACCCCCCGGAACCCTAGCGGCCTGCCCGGGGGGCTCCTCTTGGTTTACAAAGCATCTTTTGCCTCCCAGCCCAAAGTCCGCTAGCCTGTGCTAGAACATCACCCCATCGATGAAGCGCAAGCCGAAGCACACGCATAAAGAAGATCGTCCCGAAGCGGCGGTGACCTCTGGCCAGGTAACGGCTCACCTCGCGAAACTTTCAAAGCCCGCCAGTATTCGCGAAATCGCGCATGGTATGGGACTGAAGCATGTTGGCCGGCGTTTTCTCCCAAGAGTCATTCACCAACTGGCTCGCGCCGGCGATATCGAAGAAAATGGCGGACGCTACAGGCTCGCGGGCACGCGTCACGCGAAAAATCCCGCTCCCGCCCGCGAAAGCACGGCGTCGCGCCCCGCTCCAGCCGCGCATCAACCTCCAAAACGCGCGCACGATCCGAATCTCGTCGCCGGCCGGCTCGTCGCGCATCGCGACGGTTATGCTTTCCTAATTCCCGATTCTCCGATACCCAGAGTCGAAGGCGATCTCTTCATCGGTCGCGACAATCTGGCTGACGCGATGAACGGCGACCGCGTGCTCGCCCGCGTCGAGCACCGCCGCCCAGACGGGCGCGCGGAAGGCCGCGTCGTTCAGATCGTCGAGCGCGAGAACCCCACGATCGTGGGCCTGTTCCGCTATGGTCCGCACGGCAACCACGTCCTGCCATACGACACGCGCATCCATCACGAAGTCCTGATTCCCCCCGGTGAGGAGCTGACGCCGGAGTTGCGCCGGAAGCTCGGCGCTCTAGGTACAGGCGAGCCGGTCCCGATCCGCCGCTTGCGTATTCCGGAGCTCGACGGCGCCGTTGTGGACACCGAAATCACGCGCTTTCCGAAAGGCGGTCTCGCACCCGCGGGACGCGTCCTCGAAATCCTCGGCAGGCCCGGCGACATTGGCGTCGACACCGAAATCATCATTCGCAAGCACCACCTGCCGCACGTCTTCCCCGAAGAAGTTCTGGCGGAAGCGCGCTCGGCCCCGCAACGAGTGGGTCAAGCGGATTTGCTTGGCCGGCGCGATTTCCGCGATCTTCCGATTGTCACAATCGATGGCGAAACGGCGCGCGATTTCGACGACGCGGTCCACGTCGCCCAGCTCGCAAACGGAGGCTACGAGCTCCAAGTGCATATCGCGGACGTGGCGCACTACGTCCGCCGAGGTTCGCCGCTCGACCGCGAAGCCCGCGTGCGCGGCACTTCGGTGTATTTTCCGAGTCGCGCCGTTCCGATGCTGCCCGAGGAATTGTCAAACGGCATCTGTTCGCTGAATCCTCAAGTCGATCGGCTCGTGATGAGCGTCCTCATGGAGATGGACGCCTCCGGCAACATGGTTCACGCTGAATTTACGCCGGGCGTGATTCGCTCTGCCGAGCGGATGACATATACAAACGTCCACAAAGTGCTCGAGGGCGATCCCGAAATGCGCAGCCGTTACGCCCCTCTCGTCGACGAGTTTCAGCGCATGAAAGAGCTGGCCCTCCTGCTGAACCGCCGGCGCAACGCCCGCGGCTCCATCGACTTCGATTTGCCCGAGCCGGTGATTGAATTTGACGCCGATGGCCGCATGCTCAGCATTGGGCGCAGCGTTCGCAATATCGCCCACCGCATCATCGAAGAATTCATGCTCGCCGCAAACGAGGCGGTCGCCCAGTATCTGGAACGCCGCGGCATCGCTTCGCTGCATCGCGTTCACGAAAAGCCCGATCCCAAGAAGGTTCTCGAGTTCGAGGAGCTGGCTCACGCCTTCGGTTACACACTCGGCGTCGACGACATTGCGGAGCGGCGCGTCGCGGTGCGGCACGGACAGACTCAAGCAGCCGCGCGCGATTCTCGCACGGGTCGCGCTTCCCGCGGGCGCGCGCGGCCCATGACCGTGACGCTTCCCGCCATGGAGGAAATCGATATTCGCCCACAGCACTATCAGCGGCTCACCGAAAAGATCGCGGGAAAGCCCGAGGAGCGGATTCTCTCTTACCTGATGCTGCGCTCGCTCAAGCAGGCCCGCTACGCTGCCGATCCCCTCGGCCATTTCGCGCTCGCGGCGAAGGAATACACGCACTTCACGTCGCCGATTCGTCGTTATCCCGATCTGATCGTGCATCGCGTGCTGAAGTGGGCGCTCGAGAATCCTTCCGCCGAACCGCCCCATGCTTTCTCATCGAGCCCTGCCGTTTCCGGAAAGGACCGGCCCGTCGCGACGCTCGGTCCCTATCGCCGCGTCGAGCTCGAGGAAATCGCTTCCGAAAGCTCGGAATCCGAGCGCCGCGCCGACGCCGCCGAGCGCGAGTTGATGGATTGGAAGACCGCGCAGTTCATGGAAAGCCATCTCGGCGAAGAATACGACGCGCTGATTATTTCGGTGCAGAAGTTCGGCTTCTTCGTCGAGTTGATCGAAATCTTCGTCGAAGGGCTCGTCAGCATCGACCGGCTCGAGGAAACCACCGGCCAGCGATGCGTCTATCGCGAACACGACCATACCATCGTCACCGAGCCTCATCGCGGCTCGCGCGGCAGCAGCGCGCAGCGGGTGATCTTCAAACTTGGCGATCGCGTCCGGGTTCGCGCCGAACGCATCGATCCCATGCGCCACCGCGCCGAATTTTCGCTTGTCTAGCGGTGGGGCGCCCGGTATCTTGCACCTTCATTCGGAGGCTCGATGGCCCGTAAATGTCCGAATTGCTTCGCCACCGTCCCTGCAACGAAGGTCCTCGTATATACGAATGACCTCGCGTGCCCATCCTGCAGCAGTCCGCTCCAAGTCTCGGCGCTGAGCCGCAACATCTCGGCGTTCGCGGCCTTGATCGTCGCCGCGATCGTTTGGCGAATCGCCTCCGCCTATTACGCCGGGCATCCCGGTGCCCTCGGCTGGGTGCTGCCGGTTTTGTTCGCCTTTCTCGCCTATAGCGTTGCCGTGCCTGTCGTCCTGGCTTTCGCAGCCGACCTGCAACTCAGGTTGCTGGAACCCGCCCCAGTCGTCGCTCAGATGGCGCCGGCGCACGAACACCATTCACATTAGGTCACGTTAATGTGCAGTGAAGGTCAATGAATTCTTATACTTACAGCGATATTTGAAACCCTCGTACCATTGACCGCTCTTTTCCCTCGCGTCAAGCTGAACTTGCCATGGCCCGCTATCCCGCCCTCGTTGGGAAACGAGTGGAAGCGCATTATCGCGCCGGAGACATCTATCTTTCCTCGTTTGGTACGCTCGTTGCCGAGACCGAACGGGCCGTTTGTCTTGAGGAGCGCTTTACTCATAACGGGAAGGAAAAAACGATTCGCGTGGAAATTCCCCACGACTACCTGATCCGCCTCTCGGAATCACAGCCTCAACCCGATAGTTCCACGGCTCCCTCCGTCAGCAAACAATCTTAACAAATCCAAGGTCGAACACCCGGGTTTCGAGCCCTGAAGTCGTGTTCGCGCGTTGTGCCTTACACCTCCACACAGTTATATTTGACCTCCCTTTCTGGAGGCGCGAATGAAACCAACGGTCGGACTGATTGGGCTTGGACTCATGGGCAAGCCGATGGGCCGGAACCTGCTCAGAGCCGGGTTCCCGCTCGTAGTTTGGAATCGCACGAAAGAACGAGCCGACGACCTGATTCGCGAAGGAGCGAAGTTCGCTGCGAGTCCCCGTGAGGCGGCCACGCAAGCCGACGTGCTGATCACCATCGTCAGCGATCCGCCGGCCGTCGAGGAAGTCCTCTGGGGCCAGAACGGTGCGCTCGAAGGCTTGCGGCGCGGCAGCCTTTACATCGACTCAAGCACGGTTTCGCCGGAACTCGCTCGGCGAGAGGCGGCCGCCTGCGCCGAACGTGGGGTCGATTGTCTCGACGCGCCTGTCACCGGTGGCACCTGGGGCGCGGAAAAAGGTGAACTCGTTTTTATGGTCGGCGGCAGGGCCGAAGTCTTCGAACGCGCCAAGCCCGTGCTCGAAGCCGTCGGCAAGCGCTTCTTTCTTCTCGGACCCAATGGCGCTGGCCAAACGGTGAAGCTTGCGATGAACATGATCCTCGCGCTTGAGGTTGAGGCGTTGGCCGAAGCGCTCGCTCTCGTCACCAAAGCAGGTGTTCCGGGAGAGCGCCTCGTCGAAGTGATGCAATCGAGCATGGCCCGCGCGGCCGTCCTCGACGTGAAGGCGCCGCTAATTCTGAAGAATGATTATCCGCCGAGCTTTCCATTGCGCCTGATGCACAAGGATATGCGGCTGGCGCTCGAGCTCGCCAACAATCAAGGTGTCCCGCTTCCCGCAGGCACAGCCGCCTTCGGAGCCTACACCGCCGTCAAAGACGCCACGAAAGAGGACGTGGACTATGCCGCGGTAGCCCGCTTCTGGCACCCGCAATCGTGAAGGAGTCGGATATAGCGTACCGCTCTCCGTGTCCTCAAGCACTTCTCTGTGAACTCTGTGGTAAGTCTTCGCTTTTCTCTTGTGGTTTCGGTTTTTCTCAGCGTCCTCTGCGTCTCCGCGGTGAGATTTGTTTTCTCACCTCGCAGTGGCTCTCGATAGAGTCCCGGGAGGAAAGAACGCAAGCGGCAAATCCCGCGAAGTTCGCAGTCCCGCGGGCGCCGCCACAATCGCCGGAATCGTGTTGACCACCACTGCCGCCGTCGCCACGTCTCCATGCGTCCCGCCCGGAATCACCAGCGACAAATTCGGCTCGCCCTTCAAGTCAATCGTGTCCGCGGGCTGCTTCGCGCCCACATACATCCGCAGCTCGAGGAATATTTTCTCCTCGCCGCCCGCCGTGCCCCAAGCCACTTGATGCACCCCCGCCACCTGCCCCGGCGCAACCTCCAGAAACTCGGTTTTCACACTTTCCTGCGCGATCACTGGCTCAATCGTCTCCGAAATGTCGTCGATCGCGAATCCCAGCCCATCCGCCACCATCGCCACCGATTCAGGCAAGCCATGATGCTTGATCGCGCCTGCGTCGACTTGCGCGCGGAACTCTTCCGGCGTCATCCCGGCCCCGATCTTCTTTTGCAGCGGCAACCGCCGCTTCGAAGCATCCACCACTCGCACGGCACGCACAGAGTCCACGCGCTGCGAAACCGCGCTCAACGTCAGCACCAGCTTGTCGAGCACGAATCCCGGATTCACCCCGGTTCCCACCAGAGCCACGCCTTCGTCCTTCGCCGCCGCATCCAGCTTCGCTGCAAGGTCGGGATGCTTGCGAAACGGGTACGCCAGCTCCTCGCACGTCGAAACCACGCAGCATCCAGCGGCGAGACATTCCAGAAGCTGCTCCATCACGCTGGCGAGATACGACGAAGTCGAGTGCACCACCACGTCCACCGGCCTCTCCAGCACTGCGCGCGCATCCGCGGAAACGGAAACGCCCCACGGCGCATCCGCCGCTCCCACAACTTCCCCCAGGTCGCGCCCCACTTTTGCCGGATCCCGGTCGATCGCGCCCACGATTTCGAGCGACGCCTTCTGCCGCATCAGCCGCGCAATCGACGCCCCGATCGGCCCCACGCCAAACTGCACCACCCGTATCTTCTTCACAGTCGTTTCCTTGGCTGAAAAGTAATCGCCTAACTTAAAGCGGAATCCGCGCAACTGCAACGTTAATTCGCGCGCTTCACCAATGAACCGCTTGTCGCGCCGCTGTGCCGCACTCCATAATGTGCCCTCGTGCCCCGCCCGACCGACCCGCGTCCCCCACAAAAGAACTGGTCGCGCACGGCCCTTCAAGCCCTGCTCCACTACGGAGGCAGCGCGCTCGTCCTGTTTCTCCTGTTTCGATTCCTTCCCGGCCGTCAAGTCCTGCACGCGCTCGGGAAACTTCCGGCGCGCCTCTGGCTGCTCGTCCTGGCGGCGTATCTCGCGACGCACTGCCTCGGCGTGGGCAAATGGCGCCTGATGGTGAACACCGCGGGCGCGGGTCTCAGCTATCTCCAGGCTGCGCGCTGCTATTTCGCGGGCCTATTCGGCTCGCTCTTTCTGCCCTCGCTCATTGGCGGCGACTTGGTGCGCGCCGCTCTCGCCATGCGCTACGGGAAAACGAAGGCGGGAGCGCTATTCGGCAGCTTCATCGACCGCATCATCGACTTCGCAGCGCTGGCATTGCTGGCAATCGCCGGAGCGCTGCTGGTCCCCGGCGCCCTGCAGCCGCAAAGCCGCCGCGCATTTCTGTGGCTTGGCGCAGCCGCGATCCTTGGCGCCGCCATCGTGGCGGCGGTCGTCGCGGCAACGCCAATCGGACGGCTCTCGTTTCGGATGCGGCGGCGCGTCGCGAGCCTGCGTCGCGCGGCCCGCTCGATGGCTCAACGGCCGCGCGCGGTGCTCGTCGCGCTATCCATCAGCGTGGTCGCGCAGCTTTCGTTCATCAGCTTGAGCATCCAGCTCGCGGAAGCCTGCGGCTTGCATTTACCGTTTCGCGTCTGGCTGTTTGCCTGGCCGCTCGCAAAACTCTCCGCCGCGATTCCGATCACGCAGGGAGGAATCGGCGTCCGCGAGGCGGCGCTCGCGGCGCTGCTCGTCCCATTCGGCGCGCCACCGGCGCTCACCGTCGCGGCAGGGCTCGCATGGGAAGCGATCGTCGTCAGCGGCGCGCTGCTGGCAGGCGCCTTCGCACTCATCACGGGACGATTGCGTTAGAAATTTTGCGAAAAGGCAGGCACTTCCAACGGGGAAACGAATCTCAAAAATTTTCGCCGCCGCGAATCGCTAAAAGCGCGGCGTCCGCGTCGCGCGGACGTAGTCGCGCAGGGACGCGACGTTCGGACCATACGAGCCCACGCGCCCGGCGTCCACCGGCAAGCCAAGGCCCTCGGCCTGCTCGATGCTCAGGCCGGCGTCATCCAGTTCCGCCAGGCTATAGCCTTCGGTAGGCACGAGCCGGTTGCGGCGCGCCATTTCCACAGGACGCGGTGGTCGGTGCGTGTGCCACCGCTTTCGCACGATGTCGAAGAAGTCGTCCCAGTCTCGCCGGTTCCACATTAACGCCTCCTCCCCACCCGGTCAATTGCCCGGCCAATTGCTTGGATGCATCAGCCGCGATTTCGGTAGCCGAATATTCATCGCTCCAACCCGTTGACCTCCGCATATCGGAGTGCTGCAAATTCTAACCCCCCGCCCTGTGGAAAGTCGCACCGTGTATCCTTAAGGTTATCGTGCTTTAAGCACGCTGATAATCGTCCTCATGGCGCATCGAAATCCGCGCCTCACTGCTATACTCGCTATACTGTATAAACGTTAACCGGCTGCATAAGTTTCACGAAATTTCTATGAGTGCCCCCGTTATCGTCGTTCACTACCACGAACTCTGGCTGAAGGGCGGCAACCGCCGCTTCTTCCTGGGCAAGCTGTTCACGGCGCTGCGCCAGTCGCTCGGCGGCATCCCCATCGAGCGCATCGAGCAGCCCGGCGACCGCTTCCTCGTCCGCCTGCGCCCAAGCCCCTCGCTCGAAGCCGAAGCCGCCTCGCTCGAAGCCGCTATCGACCGCGTCCAGCGCGTGCTCGGCGTCGCCTACTACGCCGTGGCGCATCCCGTCGAACGCGACCTCGACGCCATCTGCCGCGCCGCCTGGGCCGAAATCGAGCCGCTGCGTTTCGCCACGTTCGCCGTGCGCGCCAAGCGCAGCGACAAAAAGTTCCCCCACGGCACGATGCAGATCGAAGCCGCCGTCGGCCGCTATCTGCTCGACCAGCTTCGCGCCGCCGGCCGCAATGTCCGCGTGCGCCTCAACGACCCCGAGCTTACCTGCCACATCGAAATCACGCCGGGCCCGGCGCTCGTTTACGCCCGCAAAATGGAAGGTCCCGGCGGCCTGCCGGCCAACACCGCGGGCAAGCTCACGTGCCTGCTCTCGGGCGGCTACGATTCCGCCGTCGCCGCGTATCACATGATGAAGCGCGGCGCGCACCTCAGCTTCGTCCATTTCTACGGGACGGGCGCGCGCCCCGGCGAATCGTCGCTGCACGTCGCCACCGGCCTCGCGCGGCAGCTCGTCCGCTACCAGTTCAACCTGAAGCTCTACCGCGTTCCCTTCGAATCCATTCAGCGCGAGATCGTCCGTTACGCGCCGGAAGATTTTCGCATTCTGCTCTACCGCCGGATGATGCTGCGCATCGCGCAAGTGATCGCGAAACGCGAACGCGCGCTCGCGCTCGTCACCGGAGACAGCCTGGGCCAGGTGGCCTCGCAGACGCTGCGCAACCTGGTCGCGGTGGACGCTGCCGCCACCGTGCCCGTCTTTCGTCCGCTGATCGGCGCCGACAAACTCGAAATTCTCGCCACCGCTCGCAAAATCGGCACGTACGATATTTCCTCCGAACCGTTCCACGATTGCTGTCCCGTGTTTTTGCCGCGCCGCCCCGCGCTCTTCGCCAGCCCCGCCGACCTCGACGCCGCCGAATCGCACCTCGACGTCCCCGCCCTGGTCACACAAGGCCTCACCGCCACCACCATCGAGCGCCTGAAATACGCCGCCGGCGAAGTCACCGTAGCCCCGCCCGTCCCCGCAAGAGCCAGGAAGGCAGTGGCGAGTGGCGAGTGACGAGTATTCGCCCTGCTTTCGCTTTTGCGAAAATATACCCCCCTCTCTTTTGATTATTAGAACGGGGCGCTGGTGAATGTTTTCAGTCATTTGCGTCGATTTCTAATCGCGGTTTCGTTATTAGAATCTCGGGCCCGGGGAGAAAATGGGGCGAACTTGTGAGGGACGAGGGATCCCTCGGCTCGCGTTGCTCGGCTCGGGATGTCGATCCTCGGCGGATCGACAGATTGTACCGATTAGCGCGGGTGTCAGCCGTTTGTTTTGTTGGAGTTGCGGTGATTTCTATTTGCAAGGTGTACCGATTAGATTTCTGTTCTCCTTTCGGGTGGTAGCTCGCTCGGACTTCCCTCACGTCTTCGTCCTCCTTACTTGTGTTCGTCGATCATGTCTCAGTATCCGGCTGCAGGATATCATAGGATTACTATATTGTCAAGACCCAGTACTGTAAGAAATATTTGGGCCAAATCTAGAGACTGGAGGACAAACGGCTCCGTCGCGTGTCCTACACGAGAAGTACTGGGGAAAGGGCGGCGAGCTCCGAGAGGCGACTGGGTTGCAGAAGTTCGAATTCTTTCTGCGGAACCTTTACATATTTCCATCGGGTCTTGGTCAGATTCGTCGCGTTCTCGCACCAGCGCGCGGCGGCAACGTCTTTGCGGAGGACGTCCACATTTTCCTGACCCTTCGACTCAAGCAGCCAGTGGATGCCCGATTTGTCGATGGCGACGAAGTCCGGCTCATAATTCCGCAGGTTCATAGCTGTGTCCGTGTACTCGATGGTGAAACCGAACGCTCGCGGCAGTTTTGCGAATGCTTCTACGTCGGTCGCCTTGTCGAGGAACTTCGCAAACTCCCGCTCAAAATCGTTGTCGCAGGGAACCAGGTTGAAGATGCATTGCCGGCCCTCCCACACAGGTCGAGACCAAGGAAAGGGCTGGCAAGTGGACAGCATCCGCGCGGGCTCAAGAAGCTGAGGCTTTTGCTCCTCGATGGTCAGCGCCTGAAGCGCCTTCTTGAAAACGTCTACGCAGACATAGTGGGCCACAGGGGTGCTCATGGCTTTCACGATCAAGGGATCGTTGAGGTCAACCAACAATCCGAACGCTTTTTGTTCGAAAAACTCCCTCACCTTCGGCGCAAGCGCCGCGAACTGCGCGGGTAGTTTCACGGCCTCAGCGATCCGTCGCGCATAGTAACCGATTACTTCCTGAGCGGTCTGCGGCTCGGGAATCGTGTACTCGCGTTCGAATTCTTTTTTCAAAGTGATGATGTCATAGCCCTCGTAGGTGAAGGTTTTCGAACGCGGGTCGTCCTCGCTTCTAGGTAGCACGATAGATTGGAAACTCATCACCTCCAGCCCTGCAATCTCTTCGGCTAGGCTCTTCTTTCGTATGAGCGACGGCGTCAGAACCGGAAGTCCGATATCAAACTCCTTCCGATCCGCCAGGGGCAAAATCGTGACGATCCGCAGTTTGTCTTTGCCAATTTCGAATGTATCCAGCTTCAACTCTTCGAGCTTTTCGAGGTCATCCACAAAGTTCAGAAAGGCGTTGTTCCCTATGATATCCACGCGCTCTGTGTAGCCGCTCGGTAAGTCCCGAAACATTAGGCGGAGGCCGCGTCCGATGGTTTGTTCCGGCAAGATATTGGCTTTGGCGCTGTAGGGACGAAGGCCGACTACAACTGTCACGTTCTGAACATCCCAGCCTTCCCGCAGCATCAAGACGCTAACGATTGCGTTGATCGGACTTTTTTCGTCGTCCACTTCGCGGACGGCCTTCCGAGCTACATCGAGGTCTTTTTTGCTTATTTCGCCGGACTTGTCCGTGTGAATCACCTGCGTGCCTTCACCTCCGAACTCTTTCGGGTACTTCGTGCGCAGCCAATCCGCGACGTCTTCCGCATCGTCGGTGCTATTCATCATGATGAACAGCACGGGTTTCTTCCTCAGCGGTTTCAACTGTTCGCTATACTCGCGCCAGCGCTCTACGCCGGCGGCGAGATAAGCTCTATAACGGACGCTTGCCACATCGGACTTCGCTTCGGTGATTTTCGCAATTCCTTTCACGGGGCGCTTCACAATGCCGTCCAGGATCGCCTGCTTCAGAGGATAGTCGGAAATCGTCCAGGGAAAGATTGCGCCCTTTTGGAAGCGGGGAGTGGCCGAGAAATCAAGCTGTGCTGCGACCGGCGTTTTCTCGTGAAGATTTCGAATAACCTTGTTCCACTCGTTGTCTTCTTCGTGGGTGTGGTGCGCTTCGTCGTTGACTACCAGGAGTCTTCCTGCGCGAAGCGCGATACGGTCTCCAAAATTTGCCAGCTCAAGTTTCTTTGTCGGCGGCTTTGAGCCTAGAACTGCTGTCATCTCGTCTGGCTCATTCTCGCTGGACCGATCGGGTCCCTCGTAGAATTGCTGAATGTTCGTCAGAAAAAGAGTTCCCTCCGCGTGCGCCTTTTCGCCCTCGTCGCGCATGACGCAATCAAAATCCCAGAAAATCCCGAGCTCCCTCGGGATCAAGGGATCATTCTTGAATATTTGGCTGCCGCCGAAATCGGTTTTCAGCCGCTCGAAAACGATCACGTTAGGAGCCAGAACAAGAAAGGTCTTGGCATATGCCACGGCGATTTCGTCCGATTCGCGCATGGCATTTAGGAACTGCCACACGATTGCCAGCGCCATGACCTTCGTTTTACCGCTTCCCGTGGCCATCTTGACGCAGTAGCGAGCAAAATCATCATAGGGCGGGAGTCGCAGATCGCGCAGGTCCGTGGCGTATCGTTCCAGCAATCCTTTCCGCGTGCGAATTTTCTCGTATTCCCACACGAGGATTAGAGTCTCGATGGCTTCTTGTTGTGATGGATGGTATTTGAAAGGGATGCCGGTGCGCAGCCGATGGTCGGTGTAAAACCAATGATTCAGGAGAATGCGGGTTGTGTCGGTGATGCCTTTGTAGCCGCCGGCCTTCCATGCCTTCACCGCCTCGCGCAGAGCGGGAACGCAAGGGCCCGTGCGGAGCTTCGACGTTACGTCGAGCAGTTCAGTTTGCGAAGGCGAAGCCGCCGCAGTCTTTTTTCGGGGCATGGGTTTATGTAGCGCCACGCTTCAGCGCGGCATCGCTTGTCCCCTGTGCTGTCATTCCGAGTCCCGCGTGCATCACCACTCTACCCTCGGGAGAGATTCTTCGCTTCGCTCAGAATGACAGTCCGTACAGGGCTTCTTTCCTACTGAACACGTCTAGGGCCTTAGCGCTCAAGTCCTTCCAGGACGGATTCATGGACTCGATGAGGGCAATCTTCCGCTTTCTCAGCCAGCCTTTGATCTGCTTCTCTCTAGCAATGGCCACGCGAATATCACCATACGGCTCGTAATAGACCAGCTTCCGCACGTTGTACCGTGCTGTAAAGCCCCCGACGAGCTTCTGTTGATGTTGTGAAACACGCCGTTCTAGATTATTCGTAACGCCGACGTAAAGCACCCCAGAAGCGCTTGCCATGATGTAAACGCAATACGTTCTCATTTCGGCCCCGCTCGTCTGCTGTCCTGGAACGTTTGGGTTGTCATTCTGAGCGCAGCGAAGAATCCCTCTTCGTTCCACGGTTACTTCACTGTCATCGCCAGTGTCTTCGTCGTGTCGTTCCCCAAAATATCGATCACCTTTACTACCACTTCATACTTGCCCGCTTCCTTGTATTCATACGTTGTCGCCAATTCGATCTTTGGCTCCTTCCGCGTGCGATACGCCTGCCACTGGTTATGAAACGTATCGTTCTTGTAGTCCCAGTCCACGGCCCAATAATCAACCAATTGGCTCCAGTGTTTGATTGCCTTTCGCGCTTCTTCCGGGATGTCGTCGGTGGGGATGACGAAGTCTGTTAGCCTCAGTGCCACCTCTCGGCTCTTTTGCTTCACGTCCACGGTGAGCGCACCGAGCTCGAAGAATTTCACATCCCCCTGCTCGACCGCCTTCTTGTCCAGCACTTCGCGCGGAATCTTCTTGAACGAAACGTCTACGCGCGATTCGGCGGCGACCTGCTTGGCAAGCTCATTCACCTCCAGCGCGAACTCCCAGCCAAGAATATCCACGCCCGCTTTTGTTGGGGACTCTTTCCCCGAACCAATGGCCTTCCAGGCCTCGCGCGCGATGGCCTTGACGTCCGCCTGGGTGACGGGTGCGTCCACCGCAGCCACGTGGACCATGCGCCCGGCTTTTGCGCCATGTAACCAGCTGTACCCGGTCATGGGTCTTGCGTGGTAAAGGTCGAGGATGAACGAGCGATACGCCGCTTCGCGTTCGCGTTGCTCTTCAAGACGATTCTTGCCGTTGGCAGGGAATTCGGCCACCTGCCACGCTTGCCGTTCGTATTTTCCCAAGTTTTGGACAATAAAGGGTTTCACGTTGGGCGTGCCCAATGGGCGTTTGCGCGTCGTGTGGACCGCGAAGCGGCTGAGATCGCAAGCAATCCAGCGGCGATCTAGCTTTTCGGCCACGGCCGCCGTCGTTCCGCTGCCGATGAAACAGTCGAGCACAATGTCATTCTCGTCCGAAGAGCACCTGAGGATGCGTTCAAGGAGCGCTTCCGGTTTCTGGGTCGGATACGCTACGGACTCGGTGCCGCCCTTTACCATCGCTATGTCTGTCCAGAGGTTTGCGAGAGGGACGCCCCTCGCTTCATCAAGGTAAATCCTAAGTTTCGGGACACCTGCCCGGTTCCAGAAAATGCGTCCCTCGCGTTCCAATTGTTGCATCTTCTCTAGCGTATAGGCCCAATGCCGGCCTCTTCGGGGACGAATGCTCTTCCATTCGTAGTCTGCTTTGGTTCCCGCCCTATCGCCTGGAGCCATTAAGTCGGCCAGAGCATAGCGCCGGTTCCTTTCGTCCATGAGGTTGTAAGCCCTCTCCAGTCTCTCTGCGCTGTAGGGCAGGTACTGAGGGTTCCATGTAGGGTTTTCCGATTTCGAATAAAACAAAATCGTATCTGTGACGGTTGCAAGGGTTGTGCCCGCCTTGTTTGAGTCCTTCCGTTTCCACACGATCTCACTCTGGAAATTCTGGCTGCCGAACACCTCGTCGAGCACGGCCTTCGCATAGAAACCTACGTGCCAGTCGAGGTGAACATAGAGAGAACCTGTTTCCTGCAGGAGTTCGTTAAGCAGCGAAGCTGTTTCGAAGAACCATTCCAAGTACGAATCTAAGCCCGCACTCCACGTATCTCGATAAGCCTTCTGCTCGATGATGGATGGTTCTTTGGTGAAGAATGTCGCCTCGTCTTCGTCGGAGTCGGCGTGATCAGGAATGTTCGCTGTGAACGAGAAGTCCGCGCCCGTGTCGAAAGGCGGATCGATGTAAATCAGATTTACCTTACCTGCGAACTCTGGCAGAAGCGATGGCAGAACATATTTCTTGTCGCCCCAGATGAGGCGGTTCCGCCACTCCGTGTCGCGTCCGCTGGCGAAAAGTTCAAGATTGCGGCGGCGATCCTGCGTGCTTTCATTGACCGTCTCGATGGTCTGAAAGGGCAGGGCGATCCGGACCGGTCCTTGCTTCTTGCCGTCCTTGTATTTTCCATCCCAGATGAGTTCTGTCATGTCCGCGCGTATCGTTTGAACGAAATGGTGCCGCTCTAAAGAGCGGCGCTACATTAGCAGGCAGTTAATTGTGATGGCAACAGCGTTTGAGGTTGGCGGAAAGCGGGCGTAAGCGGTGTACATGGGGCGAAGGAGGAGCGCGGCGCTACATGAAGCGGAATCGTCAGGAGAGAAAGCTGCGGCGGGGCCGCCGTTGCGATGTTCGGACGAAGCCCCGCCGATGGAGAGAAACTGTGCCAACCTAAAGGTTGGCGCTACACGTGCCGAAGCGACGCTTAGCGGTCGCGGCCGCCGTAGCCGCCGCGGTCGCCACCGCCGCCGCCACGACCACCACCACCGCCGCGGCCACCGCCGCCTCCACGTCCGCCGCCACCACCACCGCCGTGGCCGCCGCCACCATGACCGCGGCCACCGCCGCCCCCACCACCTTCACGGGGACGCGCTTCGTTGACGACCAGCGCGCGGCCGAGAAAATCCTTGCCGTTCAGCGCGGTGACTGCTTTTTCCGCCTCGCCATCATTTTGAAATTCCGCGAAACCGAACCCGCGCGGCTGTCCCGTGAAACGATCGCGAAGCAGCGTGAGCGAATCCGGTTGCAACCCCACTTCCGAAAACAGCGCGGTCAATTGCTCTTCCGTGGCCTTGAACGAGAGATTACCCACATAGAGTTTCTTCACTGTCCCACTCCTCGTGCCCTGCCCAGGACAGAGCACACATTTCTAAACCACCGCACAAACAGCTTGCGGAAAAAAGTCAGAATCCGTGCTTCAGGGGCTAAAGCCCAATCGCAAAACAAGCTCTACGGCGGGGCTGAAGCCCCGCCCTCCAAAACCCCTCGGCATCTTTCCGCAAACTGTGAAGCAACGCTGAAGAGACAGGATCCACGGCCACGGGCAGTCAAAACAGGCCCGGCTGCTCCGGACTGAAGCGAGCACCCCAGCAAGTCAGGGAGCATCTTGCTGCAAGTTACCCCGGCAGTCAACAACTCGCTCGGAACGACACTGGGGCGAAAGGGAAACATCATTTACTGAAACAGGCGGGCACGGCATGCCGTGCCCCTACGCGGAAACGACAGCCTGCGGCTCAGGTGCGGTAGCTGGCGCGAGTGCAATTGATGGTAGGATGCGCGCAACTTTTGCCGGAGGGTCAGGATGCGCGGCTCGATGATGAATTTTCCGCTCACGGTGAATCACGTTTTCGAGCGCGCCGGGCGGCTGTTCGCGGATCGCGAGATTTCTTCGCGCCGGCCGGATCGCACGGTTCAGCGCTACACGTATGGAGATTTTTGCCGGCGCGCCAGGAGGCTGGCGTCCGCGCTGCAGCGAATCGGACTGCGACACGGCGACCGCGTGGCCACGCTGATGTGGAATCACTCGGCGCACCTGGAAGCGTACTTCGGCGTGCCTCTGGCGGGAGGCGTGCTGCACACGCTGAATTTGCGGCTTCATCCGGACGAAATCGCGTTTATCGCCAACCATGCGGACGATCGGTACCTGATCGTCGACGATGTGCTGCTGCCGATCTTCGAGAAGTTTCGCGGCAAGACGAAATTCGAGCGCGTCATCGTGGTTCCGTTCGGCGCGTGCGGGGCCGCGATTGAGTTTCAGAACTACGAGGACTTACTCGCGTCGGGCTCGGAGGATTTTTCGCCGGCGGAAGCGGATGAAAACGACGCGGCAGCGATGTGCTTCACGTCGGGGACGACGGGGCAATCGAAGGGAGTGGTTTATTCGCACCGTGCGCTGGTGCTGCACAGCTTCGCGCTCGCGCTGCCGGACGTGATGAATCTTTCCACGCACTCCGTGGTTTTTCCGGTGTCGCCAATGTTTCACGCGAATGCCTGGGGACTGCCGTGGGCCTGCGTGATGATTGGAACGGGATTGGTTTTTCCGGGGCCTTGTCTCGACGCCGGGACATTGCTCGACACGATGACGGCGGAGGGCGTCACGCACGCGTGCGCGGTGCCGACGGTTTGGCTGGGCGTGCAGGCCGCGCTCGAGAAGGAGCCGGAACGCTGGAAGTTTTCGAGCCCTGTGACAATTTTGTGCGGCGGCATGGCTCCTCCCATTTCCCTGATTCGAAACCTGGACCGGTCGAACCTGAGAATCACTCACGGATGGGGCATGACGGAGACGGCGCCGGTGGCGACAGTCGGTTCGCTGAAGGCAAACATGGCGGCGTGGCCCGCGGATCGGAAATTGCAACGGCGCGCCATGCAGGGAACGCCCGTCCCGTTTGTCGAAATGCGAATCATGCGTCCGGAGGGCGAAGCTCCTCACGACGGGAAGACGCCGGGCGAAGTGGAAATTCGCGGGCCGTGGATCGCGTCGGAGTATTTCAATTGTGCCGACCAGCAGCATCGCTGGACGAAGGACGGCTGGTTCAAAACCGGAGACATCGCCACGATGGACGCCGAGGGGTATCTCGAAATTGTCGATCGCAGCAAGGACCTGATCAAGTCGGGCGGCGAATGGATCAGCTCCGTGGACCTGGAGAACACGCTGATGGGGCATGCGGCCGTGCGCGAGGCCGCCGTGATCGGAGTGCCGCATCCGAAATGGCAGGAGCGGCCGCTGGCCGTCGTGGTGCTGAAAGAAGGCGCGGTGGCGCAGCCGGAAGAGCTTCGCGAATTCTTATCGCAGAAATTCGCCAAGTGGCAACTGCCGGACGCGTTCGTGTTCACGAGCGAGCTGCCGCACACATCCGTTGGAAAACTTCTGAAGATGAAACTCCGCGAACAGTACGCAGCGTGGGATTGGAAAGCGCAGGATCAGGTGCGGTAGCTGGCGTTGATGTGGACGTACTCCTGCGTGAAGTCGCAGGTCCACATGCACGCGCGGCCACGGCCTGAGCGCAAGTCGACGAGGATGGGGACATTTTTCGCGAGCATCTTTTCGTGCGCCACGCGCTCGTCGAAGGGATGTTCGCGGCCGCGGCGGCAAACGGGGATTCCCGCTAGCCAGATGTCGACGCGCTCGAAATTGAAATCGACGCCCGAGCGGCCGGCGGCGGCGAGAATGCGGCCCCAGTTGGGGTCGGCGCCGGCGAATGCGGTTTTCACGAGCGAGGATTGCGCGATGGTGCGCGCGATTTGGTCGGCGGCGCGGTCGGACGGGGCGCCGCGGACTTCGATTTCGATGACGTGTTGCGCGCCTTCGCCGTCCTCGACGATCGCGAGAGCGAGTGACTTGAGGACGTGTTCGAGGGCGGAGGTGAATTTCTTGTAGTCGCGGCTTGCGGCGGCGATTTTTGACGCGCCGGATTTGCCGTTCGCGAGCACCGCGCAGGTATCGTTGGTGGATGTATCGCCGTCGACGGTGATCGAGTTCAGAGTGGGCGCGGCAGCGGCGCGGAGCGCGCGCGAAAGCACGGCGGGAGAAATTGCGGCGTCGGTGACGATGAAGGACAGCGTGGTGGCCATGTTGGGATGAATCATCCCGGAGCCTTTTGCGCATCCGAGAATACGCACCGGCCTTCCGCCGATGGAGCATTTTGCTCCGGCCCGTTTCGGCACCGTGTCCGTGGTCATGATGGCGCGGGCGACCTGCTCGAAGGCGCTGACGTCGGAGTTGACCGCGAGGGCCAGAGCGGGCACGGCGTTCAGAATTTTCTCGACGCGCAGCGGCGTGCCGATCACTCCCGTGGAGCAGACGAGAATTTCGCGCGGGGGACAACCGAGCGCGCGAGCCACTGTGGCGGCGGTGGAACGAGACGCGGCGAGACCCTCCGGGCCCGTGCAGCAATTCGCGTTGCCGGAATTGACGATGACGGCGCGAACTTTTCCGCGCGATTCCTTCAAGTGGGCTTTGCAGACGCGAACCGGAGCGGCTTGCACGCGGTTCGTGGTGAAGATGGCCGCGGTGTTGGCGGGAGCTTCGCTGATGATGATGGCGAGGTCGAGCCGCGATTTCTTCAGGCCACAGTGCGTGGCGGCGAAGGTGAAGCCGCGAGGAACTTGCGCGTTCGAGAGCGGCGCGCTCATGCGGAGTGAGCCGTCACGGATTTTCCTCGAGCTTGACGAGGCGCGACTTGAAGTCTTCCAGGGCGGCGCGAACGGCGCCGGGAGCCGTTCCGCCCTGCGTGGCATGGCGCGCGAGGGCTGATTCGAGCGTGAGAGCGGTGCCCAGATTGCGGTCGAACGCGAGCGAAAATTCCTTCAGGCGTTCCAGCGGCATTTCGCGGATCGATTTGCCTTCCTGCTCGGCCGCGCGCAGAACCTTGCCCACGATTTCGTGGGCTTCGCGGAAAGGAACGCCGAACGCGACGAGATAGTCAGCCACTTCGGTGGCGACGAGAGCCGGGTCCTGCGCGGCTTCGCGGAGACGCGCTTCGCGGAATTTGGTGGCGGCGAGGGCAGCGGCGGCGATTTGGGTCATCGCGAGCGCCTGGTCGTGTGCGCCGAACAGCGGTTCCTTGTCTTCCTGCAGGTCGCGCTGATAACTGGACGGCAGTCCTTTGAATGTGGTGAAGAGCGCGAGCAGTGCGCCATAGATTCGGCCGGTCTTCCCGCGAATCAATTCCCAGACGTCGGGATTTTTTTTCTGAGGCATCAGACTGCTGCCCGTGGAGTATTCGTCGGGGAGTTCGACGAAGCCGAATTCGGGTGACGCGAAGAGAATGACGTCTTCCGCGAGGCGCGAGAGATGCATGGCCAGCGTCGCGAGAGAGAATAAATATTCGAGGGCGAAATCGCGATCGCTGACCGCATCGAGGCTGTTCGCCGTGGGGCGCGAAAAGCCAAGATCACGCGCGAGAGCCTTCCGGTCGATGGGAAATGCGCAACCCGCGAGCGCGCCGGAACCGAGAGGGCAAGCGTCCGCGCGGGCAGCGGCGGCGGAGACGCGTTCGGCGTCGCGGAGGAACGCCTCGCCGTGCGCGTGCAGCCAGTGCGAAAGCAGCAGCGGTTGCGCGTGCTGCATGTGAGTATTGCCGGGCATGGGGGTGCCGAGATTTTTCTCGGCTTGATTCAGGATCGCGCGCGCCAGGGCCGCGAGCGCCCGGCGAGTGTCGCGAGCCGCATCCTTTATATACATGCGAAGCTCGGTGGCGATCATTTCATTGCGGCTGCGGCCGGTGTGAAGTTTCGCGCCAAGCGGGCCGAGCTTTTCGATGAGGGCGCTCTCGACGAAATGGTGGACGTCCTCGGATTTGGAATTATCGAGCCAAGCGGGGTCCGATCCAGCGCGGAGCTCGAGATCGTCGAGCGCAGTCACGATCTTACGGCCTTCTTCTTCCGTGAGGATTGCGGCGGCCGAGATGGCGCGAGCCCAGGCGCGGTCGAGCGCAAATTCCTGAGGAAGCAGGCGGCGGTCGAAACTCCAGGAGCGTTCGAATTCGTAAAAGGAAGCGTCCGGGTCGCGCTCGAAGCGACCGCCCCACATTTTCTGGTTTCCCGGCGCGTTCATTTCACCTCGGCAGCCTGGGGAACTTCGGTTTCGAGCGGGACGGTGATGGGAAGCGCGAAAAGATTGATGAAGCCTTCCGCGTCCTTCGGGTTGTAGCCGGTCATCGTGAAGCTGGCGAGGTTGGTGCGATAGAGCGAGAAGGGCGAGCGGCGGGACGCGACGCTGACATTGCCTTTGAAGAGCGTGAGCGCCACGGAGCCGGTGACGCGCTGCTGCGACTTCGCGAAGAATGCGTCGAGTGATTCGCGCAGCGGCGTGAACCACATCCCGTAGTAGACCATCTCGGCGTAGCGGAGCGAGAGAATCTGCTGGTAGTGCGCGGTTTCGCGATCGAGAGAGAGCGATTCGAGTTCGCGATGCGCCGTGACGAGCAACGTGCCGCCGGGAGTTTCGTACGCGCCACGCGACTTGATTCCGACGAGACGGTTCTCGACCAGTTCCATGCGGCCCACGGCGTTCGCGGCGGCGATTTCGTTCAATTGCTCGATCAACGCGAGCGGCGCGAGATTCTTGCCGTTGACGGAAACAGGAGTGCCGGAGTCGAAGCCGATCTCGATGGTAGTGGAGCGGTCCGGCGCCTTCGCGGGCGACACGATCCACTGCCACATGGATTCTTCAGGAGCGTTCGCGGGATCTTCGAGCACGCCACCTTCATGGCTCAAGTGCCAGATGTTGCGGTCGCGGCTGTAGATGTTCTTGGTGGTTTGCTCGACGGGAACGTTATGCGCGCGGGCGTAGTCGATCGCCTGTTCCCGCGAAACGATGTTCCATTCGCGCCAGGGCGCGATGATTTTCAGATCGGGAGCGAGCGCTTTCGCGGCAAGCTCGAAACGCACCTGGTCGTTGCCCTTGCCGGTGCAGCCGTGGGCGAGGGCGTCCGCGCCGACTTTTCTTGCTATTTCGACCTGGCGCTTGGCGAGCAGTGGGCGCGCGAATGAGGTGCCGAGCAGATACTTGTGCTCGTAAACCGCGCCGGCGCGAAGCGTGGGCCAGATGTAGCCGGTGATGAATTCTTCGCGCAGGTCTTCGACATACGCGGCGCTCGCGCCTGTAGCCAGCGCTTTCTTGCGGGCGGCTTCGAGATCCTCCTGCTGGCCGAGATCTCCGATCATGGCGATGACTTCGCAGCCGCCGTAGTTTTCCTTCAGCCAGGGAATGATGATGGAGGTGTCGAGACCTCCGGAATAGGCGAGCACGACTCTCTTCGGCAAAGCTTTCTCCTTGGTGTGGCTCCTTGGTTCGGGCCCCTTAGTTCGGGACTCCCTAATTCAGCAGCGTGAGCAGGATCGCCTTCTGAACGTGGAGGCGATTCTCCGCCTGGTCGAACACGATCGATCGCTTGGAGTCCATCACGCCATCGGTAACTTCGAGTCCGCGATGCGCGGGAAGACAATGCATGAAAACGGCGTCGGACGCGGCGCGCGAAAGCAGCGCTTCGTTCACCTGATATCCAGCGAACGCGGTTTCGCGGGCGGCAGCTTCCTGTTCCTGGCCCATGCTGGCCCACACATCCGTGTACACGGCCTGCGCACCCGCAACGGCTTCTTCGGGCGAGCGCAGGATTTCGATTTTACCGCGCGTTTCCCGGGCAGCGCGTTTCGCATCGGCGACGATTGCGGCATCCGGTTCGTAGCCTGCGGGCGTAGCGATTCTCACGTGCGCGCCCACGCGCGCCGCGATCGAGAGAAGCGAATGGCACATGTTGTTGCCGTCGCCGATGTAGGCGAATTTGAGTCCGCGCAGGTTGCCGAAGCGCTCCTCGAGAGTGAAGAAATCGGCGAGCGCCTGGCACGGGTGAAAGCGGTCGGAAAGCGCGTTGATGACGGGGACGCGCGTGGATGCGGCGAGCTGGTCGAGCGATTCCTGCGTGAAGACGCGCGCGACGATGCCGTGCACCCAGCGCTCGAGACACTTCGCGACATCAGCGATCGGCTCGCGGTCGCCGAGGTGGTTCGCGGTGTGATCGAGGAAGATCGAAGTGCCCCCAAGGCTGGCGATTCCGACCTCGAAGGTCACGCGCGTGCGCAGCGAGGGCTTTTCGAAGATCAGCGCGAAGGAGCGGCCCGCCAGCGCGGAGCGATGTTGATCGGGGTGGGCCTTCACTTCCGCGGTGAGTTGAAAGAGTTCGCGGACTTGCGCGGGGTTCCACTCCGTGCCGGTGAGGAGATCGTTTGTGAGCGTGAGCGTTGTAGCAGCGTTCATGTTTACCTCGTGGCAGCCAGTGCGACGGGCTGCTCGTGCGTTTTCGTTTGCTTGGGGACAGATTTTTCAGAGGGTAGCCGCGAGCGCTTGGAGGCGCCGGCGAGCACCGCTTCAAATTTTCGGAGGAATTCGGCGACGTCCTTCGAGCTGATGATGAACGGCGGCAGCAGGCGCAGGATGTGCTCGTGCGTGCAGTTGATCAGCAGACCGCGGCGAAGCGCATCTTCGACCAGCGGCGCGCCGTCGATCGAGAGATCGATGCCGAGAAGCAAGCCCTCGCCGCGAATTTCGCGGATGAAATCGAAGCGTGAGGCGAGCTTTTCGAGTCCGGCGCGGAGCTCGGCGCTGCGGGCGCGAATATTGGCGAGAAGCTTTTCCTGCTCGATCACCGTGAGAAATTCGAGAGCGGTGGCGCAAATCAAGGGACCGCCGCCGAACGTGGTGCCGTGCATTCCCGGCGAGAAAGCGGAAGCGAATTTTTCGTTTGCCACGACCGCGCCGAGCGGCAGACCGCCAGCGAGCGGCTTGGCCACGGTTACGATGTCGGGCAACGAATCGAATTTCTGGTAGGCGAAGTGACGGCCGGTGCGGCCGAGGCCGCACTGAATTTCGTCGGCGATCAGGGCGGCGTCGTGATGCGTGGCCAGGGAACGCGCGCGCTGCCAGAAGGCTTCGCTGACGGGGAAAATTCCTCCTTCGCCCTGGATGGTTTCGAGGACGAAGGCGCAGACCGAACCATCGAATTTAGACTCGAGATCGGCAACATCGTTGAAGCGAACGAACTCCACGCCCGGGATGAGCGGGGCAAACGGCTCGCGGTATTTCGCTGGATAGGTAATCGAGACGGCGCCGAACGTGCGGCCGTGAAACGAGTTTTCGAGAGCGAGAATGCGAGTCTTCGGCGCGGCGCCAATCGCAGCGTTGCTGTGCGCATAGGCGCGCGCAAGCTTCAAAGCGCCTTCAATTGCTTCGGTTCCACTGTTCGTGAAAAAGACGCGGTCGAGGCCGGACCATGCCGCCAGCTTCCGCGCGAGGGGCGCCTGATACGGATTGTGGAAGAGATTCGAGATATGGACGGCGCGGGCCGCTTCCCGCCGAATCACGCGAACAAGGCGAGGATGCGCGTGGCCCAAGGCGTTGACGGCAATGCCACCGAGGAAATCGAGATACGCGCGGCCCGTGGAATCATAGAGGCGACAACCGCGTCCGTGCGTGAACACGACCGGCGGTCGCCGGTACGTGTTCATGAGGAAACGCGCCTCGTCGGCGCGAATTTTCGCAGGAGAAACGCGAGCGGAAGCCGATTTGTTTTTCTTCGCCATGCTTACTGCGCGGCTCCATGGGTGGACTTCGCGGCGGCGCGAACCACCGGCAAAACGCGGGTACCCGGGGCGCGACCTGCACCGCCTGCGGCTGAAAGCAATGCGCGGGGATGAGTTCCTCCGACGATGCGCACTTCCGCGACGCCCGCTGCGAGGGCGCGCTTCGCGGCTTCGAGTTTCAAGATCATTCCGCCGGAAACTTTGTTGGTGCGGATGAGGTCTTCGATGTCCGTGCCGCGGACAGCCCTGAGAACCTTTTCGCCGTCGAGCACGCCAGCCACGTCGGTGAGATAAATCAAGCGGTCGGCGTGAATGAATTCAGCGGCGGCGGCGGCCATGTGGTCGGCATTGATGTTGTAGATCTCGCCGTCGGCGCCCAAACCGAGACAAGAAGCAACCGGGACGACCCCGGCGCGCCACAGCGATTGAAGAAAATCGACGTTGACCTCGGTGAGATAGCCGACAAATCCCAGGCTGGCGCCGAAATCGTCGAGCTGCATGGGCTCCGCAAGGAAACAGGCCGCGTCGGGCGCGCTGATTCCCACGGCGGGCTGGCCCGAAAGAGAGATGGCGCCGGACAGTTTCTTATTGAGCAGGCCCGCGAACACCATGACGGCGACGTCGCGCGTCTGCCGATCGGTGACGCGCAGGCCGTTGATGAAGCGGCTCTCGATTCCCATGCGGGCGAGAGTGGCGGTGAAAATCCTGCCGCCGCCGTGAATCACGAGCAGCTCGTGGCCGTCGCGCGCAAGCTCAGCAATTTGGCGCGCGATGGTCTGGATGTGTTCGTCGCGCTCGAGCAATGCGCCAGCAATTTTGATCAGAAGTCTCATGTCACCTCACGTTAAGGGTCATAGGAGGCCCGTAGCCTCGGGATAACTTCGCATCACGTTCAAGTTCTGGACTGCTTGCCCCGCCGCGCCTTTGCCGAGATTGTCGAGGCAGGAAACGATCACCAGCCGCTCGCCCGAAGGATCGAGCGCGAAGCCGACGTCACAGAAATTGGTATGGGCAACGTCCTGGAGTTCCGGAAGCTGGCCCGCCTTGGAAATGCGGACCATCGGCTTGCCAGCGTAGAACTGGCGATAGAGCGCTTCCACTTCTTCCGGTTTGTGCGGGTCGCGGAGCCAGACGTAGAGCGTCGAGAGGATTCCGCGGTCGACCGGGAGCAAGTGAGTGGTGAAAACGAAATCCTGCGCGGCAAGGCCGAGGTGATCGGAGACTTCCGGCGTGTGCCGGTGAGTGAAAACGGAATAGGCGCGGAAGTTTTCATTCACCTCGACAAAATGAGTTTCACGCTTCGGTTCTTTGCCGGCGCCGCTCGCGCCGGATTTGCAATCGCAGACGATCCCGCGAGCCGTGTTGATCCAGTTCGCATCGACGAGCGGCCGCAGACCCAGAATCACAGAAGTGGGATAGCAACCAGGGTTCGCAACTACGCGAGCTTTCGGGAGGGCATCGGAATAGAGCTCCGGCAAGCCGTAAACGGCTTCGGCCAGAATGGCGTCGGGCGGCGGAGTGAGCTTGTACCAGTGCGTGAAGGTGCCGGGCTCGCGGAAGCGGAAGGCGCCGCTTAAATCAATGATGCGGAGATTCGGATTTGCTGCAAGCAGGGCCGGCACGAGCTCGATGGAGGCCTCGTGGGGCGTCGAGAGGAAAACGAATTGGGCGCCACTCTTCGCGATCGCTTCGACGGACAGCGGCTTGCAGGGAGCCTCACCCCAGCCGCGAAGCTGCGGGAACAGTTCCGTGAGGCAATGGACATTCGCGTGGGCGTCGCGAAGATAGAATGTGGGCTTTTCGATGTGCGGGTGCCGAAGAAGGAGCCGGGCCAGCTCGTAACCTGCGTAACCCGTGGCTCCGACGACGGCGACCCTCGCGGGTTCGGTCATCGGAGCAATTCCTCCAGGCGTTTGCGGACGGCGTTACAACCAGTGCGCGATGCGGCGATGACGAGAACGGTGTCGTCGCCCGCCAGCGTGCCGGCAACTTCTTTCCAGTGCTCGGCGTCGACGGCAGCCGCGAGCGGTTGCGCGCCGCCGGGCGGCGTTTTCAGCACGACCATGTTCTGGGCAGGCCGCATATCGAGCAAGAATTCCTTCACGGCGCGGCTCAGAGTGGCCAAGGGAGCCGCTTCCTCGGCAACTGCGGCCGAGAGGGCGCGGTAGCCTTCGGCGGTCTTAACGAGGCGGAGCTCGCGGAGATCGCGCGAGAGCGTGGCTTGCGTGGCGCGGACGCCCAAGTGAACGAGCTGGCGGCGCAATTCATCCTGGCTCGCGACATGCTGGCTCGCCAGGAGCTTCAGGATTTGTCCTTGGCGGAATCGTTTGTGGGCGCCCATCGTGTCTATGCGTGAATATTCACTCTGCTGCATAATCATACAGGGCACGGCACGCGTGTCAAGTGCTAATTGGCGTGAGGGACAAGATCCGCAACCAGAAGCTAGCTGAGGAGCCAGCCAGCTGCGAGGGCTGCGACCGCGAGCTTTGCGAGCCAGCCGAGAGAGTGGGAGACGACGATCAGCGGGTGCAGTTTGATGAAGAGCGCATTCGTGATCGTGAGCGGCAGCGGGACCATCAGCCAGACGAGCGCCGCGAACTCCAGCGTCGAGCGGTAGCCATGGATATTGAAGATTACGCACGTGGCCATGAACGCCGCGGAGGTGAGAAGGCCGAGGATCATGCTCCAGGTGATCGCGCCGGTGTCGTCCTGCCGGAGTTCTTTACGCCAGACTTCGGGATGCGCGAGGTATTTGTCGTGAAAAAGCATGCCGGCGAACAGCCAGTCGGTGAACGAACTCGCTACGCTTGCTGCGAGGATGGCGAGGAGGAAATGCTTCCAGTTCATATGCGCCTCCGGGATGCGAGGAGTGCTTCGAGAAGTGTTCGGGTGATCCGGCCGCCCGTTCGGTGGGCACGAAAATAGCACGAATCCAGCCTGCGAGTAGAGATACAATCCGGCGCGGCCGCGGATCACTCGCGGCATCACGACACATTTTGGGGGCGCTGATGAAGCGATTTGTGATTGTGCTGCTCTTTGCAATTTGCGCGGCATCTGCGTGTTTCGCGCAGCAAGTAACGAATGCGCCGGCGGTTGTAGTTGTGAAAGCCGGGAAAATCCTGGACGTGCGGACCGGGAATTATCTGACGGACCAGATGATCTGGATTGAAGGCGACAGGATCAAAGCAGTGGGAAAGGCGTCCGACATCCAGAAGCAGTTGCCGTCGACCGCGAAAGTGATCGACCTCTCGAATGCCACGATTCTCCCCGGGCTGATCGATTGTCACGTTCATTTGACGATGAGCCCCTATCTTGCCGGGCCCGCGGGCCTGCACATCTCCTATCCGCGCGAGGCGCTGATCGGGGCGCGCAACGCGCGTGTGACGCTTGAAGCGGGGTTCACGACGGTTCGCAACGTGGCCGCCCACGGATACTCTGACATCGCTCTGCGCGACGCGATCAACGCGGGTGACGTTCCGGGTCCACGCACTCTTGCTTCCGGACCTGCACTCAGCATCACGGGCGGCCATGGGGACGAGAATTTTCTGGGGCCCCAGTTCGCCTTTTCCAGCGACGGTGTGGCCGACGGAGTGGAGGGCGTGGTCGCGAAAGTTCGCGAGAACATCAAGTATGGCGCCGACGTGATCAAGTTCATGGCGACGGGCGGAGTTTTCTCGGAGGGTGATAACCCCGCGCTCGCTCAGTACAGTCCGGAAGAGATGAAGGCGATCGTCGACACGGCGCACGGGCTGGGACGGAAAGTGGCGGCGCACGCACACGGGGCGCTCGGAATCAAGTACGCGGTGCTGGCGGGCGTGGACTCGATCGAGCACGGGAGCTACATCAATGAAGAAGACATTCAATTGATGAAGGAGCACGGAACGTACCTCGTGCCGACCGTTTATCTGGAGGACTGGCTGACACAGAACATGAAGTCGCTCGGCTTGACGGCCAACATGATGGAGAAAGCAAAGACCGTGCTGCCGATCGCGCAGAAAAATGAGTCGCACGCTTTCAAGTCAGGCGTGAAGATTGCGTTCGGGACCGATGCCGCCGTTTATCCCCACGGCCTCAACGCGCACGAATTTTGGAAAATGGTTGAAATGGGCCTGACGCCGCTGCAGTCGATTCAGGCGGCGACGGTGAATGCGGCGGACTTGCTCGGGTGGTCGGATCGCGTCGGAACCATCGAGGCGGGAAAATTCGCGGATTTGGTTGCGGTGAACGGCGACCCGCTGGCGGACGTGCATGTGCTCGAAAGCGTGCGGTTCGTCATGAAGGGCGGCGATGTAATCAAGAATCAATAGCCGGCGCCGGGAATGGCTCGACTGCTTCTGATTGGGATCGCCCGCGACTGCCTTGGCCCGAGGAGGCCGAAATGAAGAGCATTAAGGTGCTCGCAATCGACGGCGGCGGAATTCGCGGAATCGTTCCCGCGGTGATCCTCAACGAGATTCAGAAACGGCTCGGGACCGATCTGTACAACGTTTTCGATCTCATTGCCGGCACTTCAACGGGAGGAATCATCGCGCTGGGCATTGGGACTGCCTGCAAAGACGGGCAGCCGTATTCGCCGGGCGAGCTGTTGCAACTGTACGTCGAGAGCGGCCCAGCAATTTTCGAGAAAAATCCACTGACGCCGGAGAAGGAACTGATTCGGCCGAAGTACTCACCGGACGGGTTGGAAGCGGCCCTTGAGAAATTCTTCGGTGATGTGGAGTTCAAGACGGCCCTGACTCCCCTTCTGATTTCGAGCTACGATCTACAGGGGCAGCTCCCTTTCTTCTTCAAGAGCCAAAGAATTACGGCGCACCCGAATTACAATTGGCCGGTGGTGTCGATTGCGCGTGCGACTTCCGCCGCGCCGACGTTTTTCCCGCCGTTTCCTCTGGTCCGTGGTGCCGAGAACTACGCTCTCGTCGATGGGGGCGTGTACGTGAATAACCCCTCGATGGCTGCGTACGCCGAAGCGCGGTCGCTGTACGGGAATGAGGCGCAATTCGTTGTCGTGTCGGCCGGAACGGGCAATCGCCAGGATCAAATTGCGTACTCGAAAGCGAAGGACTGGGGATTGCTCGGCTGGGCGACGGAGATCGTTCCGGTATTCATGGACAGCGTTTCTGAAGCTGTCGATTACGAACTGAGAGCCATGCCGAAATGCGCTTACTACCGTCTTCAGGTGGAAAATCTGTCGCCTGCGTCGAACGACATGGACGACGTGACGCCACAGAACTTGGCAAACCTCCAAACCGTTGCTCGAAATTACGTTGCGTCGATTTCGGGGGAGCTCGACGCGATATGCGCTCAACTGAGGGAAGGGCGTGGCAGCGATTTGCCCGGAGTGGGACGGGCGGCCTAAAGTTCGAAGGGGAATTTCGTAGGGACCGCGTAATCCTGCTGCCGACGCACCACCGCGCACAGGTTAGATATTACTGGAGAAGTGGTAGGCCCGTGCGGGCTCGAACCGCAGACCTGGCCGACCAGGTCCAAGGATGCGATGGCCTTTGACGACTTCCACTTCTTGATTTCTAGTTCGCGTCGGCGCGCTTCGAGCAAGGTCGGAAAGGATTCCCGATGAACGAGAATCCAGGGCCCTCGTCCGCGCGTCGCCAGAGAATGGGCGCGATCGTGTTCGCTGAGGCGTCGATCGAGATCGTTGGTTGAACCGACGTAATATCGGCCGGACGATTGGCTTTGCAAGATATAGAGGTACGCCATGAAGGAGATGGTAGGCCCGTGCGGGCTCGAACCGCAGACCTCCACCGTGTCAAGGTGGCGCTCTAGCCAACTGAGCTACGGGCCTAGTGGCTGAGTTATCTTAGCATAGGGATGCCGGAGCTTTCGCTGGTGGCTCGCTAGCGGCGCATGCAGAATAGGGCCTGAATGGCCCCCATGAAATCGAAGATGTTGCTTGAAATTTCGCTGGATTCTGTCGAGTCAGCCGTCGCCGCTCAGCGTGGAGGAGCCGGGCAAGTGGAGTTGTGCGCGAATCTGCCGGAGGGCGGGACGACGCCGAGCGCAGGCTTGATCGCCACCGTGCGGAAGGAGATATCGATTGGACTGCAGGTGATGGTGCGGCCTCGCGGTGGAGATTTTTGCTATAGCGCGCAAGAGTTTGAAGTGATGAAGCGCGACATCCTGATGGCGAAGCAGCTTCGCGCCGACGGGATTGTGCTGGGCATTCTGAACCGCGATGGTACGGTCGACGTGAAACGCACGCGGGAACTGGTGGAACTTTCCAAGCCGGTGGGCGTTACATTTCATCGCGCGTTCGATATGACGGCCAATCTTTCGAAGGCGCTCGAGGCGGTGATTGAGTCGAGAGCGGCGCGAATCCTCACTTCGGGCGGAGAGGCGGCGGCAGAGAGCGCGGTGGACGCGATTCGGGCTTTGGTGGAGGCGGCGCGAAGCCGGATTGCCGTGATGGTTTGCGGCGGCGTGCGCGAAAACAACGCGAGGCAAATTGTCGAAGCGACGGGGGCTCGCGAAGTTCACGTGGGTCAGCGCGGAGTTGAGGAGGCTGTTCCGAGCAAGATGCGGCACCGGAACGAGAAGCTTTCCCTGGGAAGTGTTCCGGGACAGGAATATCGCCACTTTGTCGTTTCGGAAGAGCGCGTGAAGAATTTGGTTCGGGCTTTGGCGACACCTATCTGAGGGATTTATTGAGGAAGGCGACGGTTCGATTCCACGCATCATCGGCGGCCTGAGGGCGATAGCCGTCCTTATTGTTAGGGTTTTCGAACCCGTGTCCGGCGCCGTCATAGATCTTTATGTCCACCTTCCGGCTGAGTGCTTCCATGCTTTTCTGAAAGGCCTGCACGTCGGTTGGGGTGATGCCGCGATCGTCCGCTCCGAAATTGCCCAGAAAAGGCGCGCCGATATTCTGAAGGTCGTTTGGATCCGTGGGGAGCGCGCCATAGTTCACGACGCAAGCGCCCAGGCGTGGTACGTGCATGGCAAGCTGGACCGCGTAGCCACCACCCATGCACCAGCCGATTACGCCAATGCGTCCATGTTCAACGTCGTTGCGCGTGGTGAGATAGACGATGCCTCCCATCAAGTCGACAAGGGCGCGATCTTCGGGGAGGCCGCGGCTCAACTCGTGCGCCTCGGCCGCATCGGCAGCGACCTTGCCACGATAGAGATCCACGGCGAGCGCGACAAATCCTTGCGACGCGAGCTTCACGGTCTGTTCTTTCACCCAATCGTTGAGGCCCCACCATTCGTGAACCACGATGAGCCCGGGATAGCGTCCGGGCTTTTCGGGCGTAGCGAGAAAACCGCTGGCGGTGTCCTTGCCGTTCGAGAACGTAACCGTTTCAGTTTTTGGGCCGTCGGCGCGAACCGTGATGGAAGCGGCGAGCAAGCTTACGCAGATCACGGCCGCGAGCACTCTGAAGACCTTCATCAAAATTCCTCCAAAATTGCGAACGCAGTGATTCTAGTCCTTTGCGAACGTGCGCGCCAACCTACCAAGTTAGAATCAGGCGGCACGTTCCACTCGCACGGCCGTGCCGTAGGCGAGCACTTCGGTGACTCCCTGCATCACCTCGGTGGCGTCGTAGCGCACGCCGATAACGGCGTTGGCGCCCTCCTGCGCCGCGTGCTGCATCATTAGTTCGAGCGCTTCCTCGCGCGTCTTCTCGCACATTTCTTCAAACAGCGTGATGTTGCCGCCTACCAGCGTCTCAAGAGACGCGCCGATGGTTCCAAAAATGCTGCGCGAGCGGACGGTGACGCCGCGGACGAGGCCTATGGTTTTCGCGATGCGATAGCCCGGGAGTTCGAAGGCCGTGGTAACCATATTTGGGCTTAGGTTCACGCGCACTCCTCTCTAACGCGAAACGACCGGGACTTCGACATTCGAAGGATACTGCTTCGAATGGTAGATGCGCTGCGTCGCTTTCTGATAGTCGCCCGCCTTGGCCTCGAAAATGTTGGGCACGTATTTTTGCGGATTGCGGTCGATCACCGGGAACCACGTACTCTGCACTTGCACCATGATTCGATGGCCCTTCAGGAACGCGTGGTTGTTCGTGTGCAGGCTGAAAGTGTACGGAGTCACGCGTCCTGCGACGATTGGTTCGGGCTTTTCAAAGCTATTGCGGAACCTGCCGCGAAAGACTTCGTCCGCGACCATCAACTCGTAGCCGCCCATTTTGTGGTCGGGCTCGAATTTTTCCGGATAGACGTCGATCAGCTTGACGATCCAGTCGCTGTCGGTGCCGGTGGTGGAGGCAAAAAGATGCGCGACGATGTTGCCAGCCACGGTGACATCTTTCGTGAGCGGATCCGTCTCCCACGAGAGCGTGTCCGGGCGATGCTCGACGAAGCGCTGGTCTTCGACTAGCCACGTGTACCAACGGCTTCCTTCCGAGTAGGTTTCCTCGATTGGGCGATGGCGGTATGGGACGGGATTCGCGGGATCGGAAATGTAGGAATCGAAGTCGACGGTGGCGTGGGTGTCTGCGCCGCCTCGATTCTCCTCCGCGCCCGGCGGCTCGAATGAAAGAGCGCCATTCTCACGGAAAAACAAGCGGCTTGGCGTTACGCCTTCGCGAGGGGGCCAGGCGTCCCAGTTCCTCCACTGATTCGAACCGGTTTCGAACGTCACTGCTTCGCGCAGGGGAAGTTGGCCCTTGTCCTTCAGCCAATACGCGAACCACGGCGCCTGAATCTTCGCGCGAAAATATTCGCCAGTATTGCCGCCGAAATCGATGTTGCCGAGCTTGTCGCCGGGGCCTCGGGCCCAGCCGCCGTGATTCCATGGACCGACCGCGACATAGTTGTTGTGTTTCGCGTCGTGCTGTTCGAGCAGCTCGTAGATTCGCATCGGACCATAGAAATCTTCCTGGTCCCACCATCCGGCGACGTTCAGGTTTGGCACCTGGAGCGTGAGATTTTTGAAATAGCGCGTGAAGGCTTGCTTGTCCCAGAACTCGTCGTAGTTGGGATGCGCGACGAAATTGTTCCAGGTGGGAAGCTTGCCGTGAAGATAGAGCGCGTTGGCATTCGCGAGAGGGCCGAGCGCGAGATACCAGTCGTAGGTATCGTACTTATCGAACTGAAACTGGAAATTCGTTTTGTCGGTTTCCATCAGCGCGGCGTATTCGAAGCCGTAGCTGAGGCGAAACGCGCCGTTATGATGAAAATCGTCGCCGAGAAACATGTCCGAGGGAGAGGCCTGCTCGGAAACGGCTTTCAGCGCGGGATGCGGCTCGATGAGAGACATGGCCGTGAGCCAGCCGCCGTAGGAAATTCCGGCTTCGCCCGCGCGGCCGTTGTTATTGGGGACATTTTTGATGAGCCAGTCGATCGTGTCGTACGTGTCGGTACCTTCGTCAATGGAATGAGGATCTTTGCGATCGCGCGGATCGCGCTGCATGACGAACGTGCCTTCGGAGCCGTAGCGGCCGCGGATGTCCTGAAAGACGAAGATGTAGCCGTCGGGAATCATCTCGCGATAGAGATTCAGCTGCCGCGAGGAGCCTTTCTCATCGTCTGCTAGGCCATAGGGAGTGCGCGTGAGGAAGAACGGCAGTGGTTCCTTGGCGTCTTTCGGGATGTAGATTTCGGTGTGGAGCTTGACGCCGTCGCGCGCGGGAATCATCACGTCGGTTTTGCTGAACAGGGCGCTGTAGTCGGGCGCTTGCGCGGAGGCGCGCCCGCGCCACGCCGATGCGAGCAGGAGCGCGGCGCCGCCGACTACGAGCGCGACGAGGAGTGCGCGTGAGATGCGACGGATGCGGATCAAGGCGTTTTCCCCCTGGTGTAACGCGACTGCGGCGGGCGGAGAATACCATATTCCATATCGCGAAGAAGGGCGTCTCTGCAGGCCCGAAAAGTGTACCGATTGAATCCGGACGCGAGTGAGTGTTTTGAGCAGCTTACGAGGATTTCCGTTTGCAAAGTGTACCGATTGAAAAAATCATAGGCCGATCTTCTGGCGGCGACTTTGGACCGCCTGGGTGTTCTGTATTGTTGATCGCCGAATACCATAAAAATAAGCGAGCGTACAACGGGGGCGGCGAAAAAGATATTCGCAAGACTACGGAACTATAAGTTGGAGTACGCGGGCGAGCGGCACCCGTTCTATTGATGGCGCAGGGCGGCAGCGAGATTTTGCTGGACCTCGGGCGAAGGCAGGTTCGTCCTGCCGATGAGCAGGAATTTGAAGTTATCGGCGAGGATTTCTTCCGGATGAATGATGTAGTCCGTGTTCCGGCCGATTTGCTGGTACAAGCCCTGGACGTGATTCGCGTCCAACAAAGTTATATTCGACGGGTCGTAAGTAGCGCGCGCGCCTGATTTCTGCACGACCAGGAACTTAAACTCGAGGTATTGGAAAAATTCTCCTCCCGCCGCGGGGTCGTAGCGGTCCGCTTTCGAATAGAGGATAGGGACCGCCCAGACCGAAGATTGCCCCAATTTCAATCGAATGCAGTGATCGTTTTTCGGGGCATCGGGATCGGTAATTTTGCGAGCGGCGAGTTCCGGCGGGAACGGGATTTCGCCGCATGGCTGGAATCCGATCACAGCATACAGGCGATCCCGCAACGCGGGAGCATTGCGGGAAAGAACGTGAAACAGTTCGTGGGCAATGGTGGCTTGGAGAGCGGGCCTCTTTGTCACGACAAGCGCCGATTGAGGCAGGATGATCGCGTTTGCGCGAGTATATTCCGCGCCGCCCTCCTCCGCCCCGGTGGTTTTTATAAAGAGAATCGTTTTCGGAAAAGGGAGAGCAAGCTCGCGGAGCTTGGGAGTCAAGCTGGTCCAAGCGGATTGCACGGCCGCCGTTTCATCGGGAGTCCATTCCAGAACGTTTTTGCCGACGAACTCGAGGAACTCTGGCTCCAGCACATCGCGATTCGTCTTCATGCGCGCCGCGCGGTCGAATGGGCTGAGGCGAACGATGAAATCGTCGCGAGTCGTCAGCAGGCTTCGCCCTTCCGCCACAGTGGCGAAGGAAATCGGGGGAAGGTTCGACGGCTGCGCCGAGGCAATTGCCGCCGCAACAAGCAGGGTGATTAGGGGCAGAACGGTAATCGCGCGGGCCATAGTGGTGATGCTAACACAAGGCCGCACGCACTCCCTCGCGCTTGGCGGTATAATTCGAGAGAGTGACGTGGGAGAGGACGATGACGGACCTAGCGGCAACAGTTGGGGCTGGGCTGGCGGAATATTACGAAGAGGTGCGCGAGCGGGTGCATCAGTGGGTGGACCCGCTTACGACGGAGCAGATTTGGGCGCGGCCTTATCCCTACGGGAACAGCGTTGGGCATTTGCTGCTGCACTTGAGCGGCAACCTTAATTATTACATCGGGGCGCAGATCGCGGGCACGGGCTACAGCCGACATCGCGATCTGGAGTTCGCGGACACGCAGAAGAAGCCGAAGGAACAAGTGCTCGCCGATTTCGATCGCACGATTGCGATGGTGGTGGACACGATTCGAAAGCAGTCGCCGGAAGATTGGACAAAACCGTTTGCGGGAGAACGCGAGCCGTTGGCGAAAGACCGTTTCACGGCGATTTTTCGTTGCGCGTCGCATGCGTATCATCACGTGGGGCAGATGATTTATTTGTCGAAGGAATTGACGAAGGGGTCGGGACAAAGCCCGGCCGGACGCTTGGTATAGGTTGAAGCCGCGACCCACGAGGATTCAGTCGTGTTAGAATAAGTACGCGTTTGTTGGTCCCAATATTGAAGAATTGATCGGGGCTGCAAGACGGCGTCTGCAGCCCTTTTTGTTTGGGGGCGACAGATGCGGGCGGTTCGCGAACCGCCCCTACGCGAGCACGTCGGTCTGCGGTAGCGGCCGCCAGGAAGCGAAACGGAAGACGGAGGCGGCAATAAGTGCCGGCCAATCGGGAGATTGGCCCGCCAGAAGGCAAAGCGACGAGCAAGCGTTCCAGGATTACAAAGATGGCAGCGATACGGAATATTGCGATTATTGCGCACGTGGACCACGGGAAGACGACGCTCGTGGATGCGATGCTGCACCAGAGCGGAATTTTCCGCGAGAACCAGGATGTGCCGCGCCGCGTGATGGACTCGAACGAGCTGGAGCGCGAGCGCGGGATCACGATCCTCGCGAAAAACACGGCGCTGACGTTTCGCGGCACGAAAATCAACATCGTGGATACGCCGGGGCACAGCGATTTCGGCGGCGAAGTGGAACGCGCGCTGCGCATGGTGGATGGCGTCCTCGTGCTTGTGGACGCGAGCGAAGGGCCGTTGCCGCAGACGCGCTACGTGCTACAGAAGGCGCTGGCCGCGAAGCTGCCGCCCATCATGGTGCTGAACAAAATCGACCGGCCGGACGCGCGTCCCGCGGCCGTTCTCGACGAGATTTACGACCTCTTCATTGATCTCGACGCGACCGAAGACCAGCTCGATTTTCCGGTGATCTATACGAATGCAAAGACCGGAGTGGCGCACCGGCAAATCGGGGACGATTCGACGACGCTGCTGCCGCTCTTTGAGGAAATCGTGGCTTCGATTCCTCCGCCGGCGGGCGATCCTACGGGCGTGCTTCAAATTCAAGTTACAAATTTGGATTACAGCGATTTTCTGGGGCGCTTGGCGATTGCCCGCGTCTTTCAAGGGACGCTGAAGCGCGGGACGGAAGTGGCGATCTCGAAACTGGATCGAACGATTCAGCCAACGAAGATTACGAAGCTATTTACGTTTCGCGGCCTGGAGCGCGACGAAGCGGAGGAAGTGGCAGCCGGGGACATAGTGGCGATCGCGGGTGTGGAGGGAATCCAGATTGGGGAGAGCATCACCGATCTCGCAAACCCGGCGCCGCTCGAGCCGCTCCTGATCGATGAGCCGACACTGACAATGGTGTTCACGATCAACACTTCGCCGTTCGCGGGGCGCGAGGGCCAGTATGTGACCTCGCGCGATCTGCGCGCGCGGCTCGAGAAGGAGCTGCTGACAAACGTCTCGCTGCGCGTGGAAGACATGGGAACCACGGATGCGTTTCGCGTTCTGGGCCGCGGCGAGTTGCAACTGGCGATTCTGATCGAGACCATGCGGCGCGAAGGCTACGAGCTGATGGTGGGCAAGCCGGAAATCGTGGTGCGCACGGAGAACGGACGCCGGACCGAGCCGCTCGAGTTGCTCATCGTTGATTGCCCGGAAAACTTCATCGGAATCGTGATGGAATCGCTGGGAAGCCGGCGGGGCGAAATGAAGAAGATGGTGAACCATCATTCCGGGCGTGTGCGCATGGAGTTCAGCATACCGTCGCGGGGATTGATCGGGCTGCGCAGCCAGTTGCTGACTGATACGCGAGGCACGTCGCTGATCCATTCGCTGCTCGAGGGTTGGACCGACTACGCGGGAGATATGGCGATGCGGCTGACTGGCGCGCTGGTGGCCGATCGCGGGGGCGTTTCGGTGGCATACGCGATCTGGGGAATCCAGGAACGCGGCGAAATGTTCGTCGGGCCGGGCGTGGAAGTGTATGAAGGGATGATCGTCGGCGAAAATTCGCGCGAAGACGACATGAACGTGAACATCACGAAGGAAAAGAAACAGACGAACATGAGGTCGTCCTCGGCCGACGAGGCGATTCGGCTGATCCCGCCGCGCGAAATGACGCTCGAGAAGGCCATCGAGTTCATCGCGGATGACGAGTATGTTGAGGTGACTCCGAAGTCGATCCGGCTGCGGAAGAAGGTGCTCGACGCGAAGAAGCGGCCGAAGCGGTGGCAGGAAATTCGGGCGAGCATGGAAACGGCCGGATAGGGTTTCGCTCGGGGCAGTCGTGTCTTGCCGGGCCAAATTGGGCTGAAATTGTGTTCGGTTGCGGGACGAAATATTCCCACGAGCGGGCAAGCGGGAAGAATCGGCGGCCGCAAACCCTACCTAATCGAAAGATTATAAAGGCCTTATAAGTAGTTACGCGCCGGAAGTCAATTTGCGATATGTAGGTGTGTGAGGTTGTCTCAGTGGACATAGAACGGCCAGATGTAAAGCGCAAGAAGAAGATACGCCGGATTGTGTATATCGCCGGGGCGTTGGTGGTGGCGGTGTTGATAACCGGAGCACTTTCGCGGCTGAAGCCGGCTGCTCCGGGGGTGGACAAGGCGACCGTGTGGCCTGACACGGTGAAGCGCGGACCGATGCTGCGGGACGTGCGCGGATTGGGAACGTTGGTGCCGGAGACGATCCACGTGATCTCGGCGGCGACGGATGGCGTGGTCACGCAACGATACTTGCTGCCCGGAACGAAGGTGCAAGCGAACACGGTGATTCTGGATATGGCGAACCCGCAACTCCAGCAACAGCAGCTCGACGCGGAATACCAGTTGAAGGGGTCGCAAGCGACGTACGAGCAAACCAAGGCGCTGCTGCAAAACCAATTGATGGACAAGCGGACGCAAGCAGCAGCGATCAGCTCGCAATACCACACGGCAGACCTGCAGGCTCAAGCCAATAAGCAGCTCAACGAAGCGGGCATTGTAGCCGACCTGGTCTACAAGCAATCGCAGGTTCAGGCCGAAGAGCTGGCAAAAGAGAACGATTTGGCGCAGAAGGAAGTGGAAACGTTCCAGAATTCGATCCAGTCGCAGCTAGCGGTGCAAGAGGCGGCCATCTCGCAGAAAAGGGCGCTCTACGAGCTGTATTCGTCGCAGATGCAGCAACTGCACATCCGGCCGGGCATCGACGGCATGTTCCAGGAACTGGACGTGGACGTCGGGACGCGCGTCACCCAGGGAACAAAGCTGGCGGTGGTTACGCAGCCTTCGCAGTTGAAGGCGGCGCTGAAGATCGCGGAAACGCAGGCGAAGGACGTCCAGCTTGGGCAAAAGGCGCAGATTGACACGCACAATGGCATCATCCCGGGCCATGTCATACGAATTGATCCTTCTGTGGTAAACGGAACGCGTACGGTCGACGTCAAACTGGACGGACCGCTGCCCGAAGGCGCCGTGCCGGACCTGAGCGTTGAGGGCACGGTGGAACTCGAGCGCCTGGCGGATGTGCTGTACGTGGGTCGGCCCGTGCATGGCGAGGCGGACAGTACAGTGGGCCTGTTCAAGGTGGTGGGCCCGTGGTCGGACGCGAAGGAAGCGGTTCGGGTTCAGGTGGAACTGGGCAAGACATCGGTGAGTTACGTGCAGATTCTGAAGGGCTTACAGGTGGGGGATACGGTGATTTTGTCCGACATGTCGGCCTATGACGCTTTCGACCGGGTCGAGCTGAAGTGACCGGTTGAAATTACTTTGAGATGACTTTGAAATAACGGGGAACTTTTCAGGGCGCGGCATTCGTATTGACGGTTACGGAGTTCGAAGGAGCCTAGAATGAACAGCACCGAAAAAGGATTGATCCGGCTGGACGGAGTGACGAAGGTTTTCTATACCGATGAAGTGGAGACGCACGCCCTGAGCGGCGTGCATCTGGAGATCAAGAGCGGCGAGTTTCTTTCGATTGCCGGGCCGTCAGGCTGCGGCAAATCGACGCTGCTCTCGATTCTCGGCCTGCTGGACTCGCCGACGGAAGGCAATTACTGGATCAATACGCAGGCGGTGGCGAACCTTTCGCTCTCCGACCGCACGCGCATCCGGAACCGCGAGATCGGGTTCATCTTTCAGGCGTTCAACCTGATCGGCGACCTGACCGTGTTCGAGAACGTCGAACTGCCGCTCACGTATCGGAGCATGGCGTCGGCCGAGCGCAAGAAGCGCGTGCAGGAAGTGCTAGAGCGCGTGGGCATGGCGCACCGCATGAAGCATTACCCCTCACAACTCTCCGGAGGTCAGCAACAGCGCGTGGCGGTGGCGCGAGCGCTGGTGGGCCAGCCTTCCATCCTGCTGGCGGACGAGCCGACCGGAAACCTGGACTCAAAGAACAGCGAAGCCGTGATGGATTTGCTGCGGCAACTGCATCGCGAAGGCGCGACGATCTGCATGGTCACACACGACCCGCGCTACGCGAGCATCGCCGACCGCTCGATCCATCTTTTCGACGGACGCATCGTTGAAGAAACGATTGGTTCGCGCACGGCGACCGTTTAGGTCCCAAGATTTCCTAAATCTTCCTAGTCATTAGCCGAAAAAATCTCTTCGGCGCTGACGGATGGGTGTGTCTGCTCGAAGTCAGGGCCGACAGGAGGTCCCGATGGGAATGCTGCAAGACGTTAAATACGGGTTGCGGATGCTGATGAAGAATCCTGGCGTCACGTTGCTGGCGGTTTGCGCGCTTGCGCTGGGCATTGGCGCGAATGCAGCGATTTTCAGCGTCGCCGATCCCCTGCTGCTGCGTCCTGAGCCGTTCCCGAATCTAGGCCGGCTGGCGCTGGTGTTCAACAAGGTGGCTCCGCTGACGGACGAGAACTCGATGTACGCCGCCGACTTCGACGCGATTCGCACGCGGAGCAAATCATTCGACAAATTCGCCGCCTCCACACCGGAGGACGTGAGTCTGACGGGGCAGGGCGATCCCGAGCGCGAGCAAGCGGCGAAAGTGACGACGGATTTTTTTGACGCGCTAGGCGTGCGGCCGATTCTGGGGCCGGGCTTCACCGCCGAGAACGGCACGCCGGGACGCGACCAGGAAACGGTACTGAGTTACGCGTTGTGGCAAAGCAAGTTCGCCGGCGATCCCAACATCATTGGAAAAGAAACGCACATCAATGGGCGGAGCTACACGATTACAGGAGTGATGGGGAAGGACTTCTCCTACCCCACTGCGACGGACCTGTGGACGCCGATTGCGTTCACCGCAGCAGACAAGACTGATCGCGAGAACAATTACTTGTTCCCCGTGGGATTGCTGAAGGCGGGAATTTCGGTGTCGCAAGCGGCTGCGGAATTGGCAGCCATTGGACAGCAACTGGCGCAGGAATTCCCGCAAACCAACAAGCAGTTGGGCGTGCGCGTGGTGCCGTTCCGAACCTATGCGACCGATGAGATGACGCACAACTTCATGTTGCTACTGCTGGCGGCGGTGGGTTTCGTGCTGCTAATTGCGTGCGCGAACGTGGCCAATTTGCAGCTTGCCCGCATGGCAGGACGCGAGAGGGAAATCTCGGTGCGCACGGCGCTCGGGGCGAGCCGGTGGCGCGTGGTGCGGCAACTGCTCACCGAAAGCGTAATTTTGGCGCTGGCGGGAGCGGCGTTGGGATTGGTGTTCGCCAACTGGGCTGTTGGCCTGATTGTGGCATACATGCCTGCGGAGCTTTCGCAGTTCGTGGCGGGGTGGAATCGGATTTCGCTCGACTGGCGGGCGATTGCGTACACCGTGGGAATCGCCGTTGTGGCGGGAATTATAGCTGGACTTGCGCCGGCGCTGAGCCATTCGCGCGCCGATATTTCCATTTCGTTGAAGGAAGGCGGGCGCGGAGGGCCCGGGCGCGCTTCGCACCGGCTGCGCGGCGTGCTGGTGGTGGCGGAAGTTGCGGCGTCGCTGGTGCTGCTCGTGGGGGCGGGCCTGCTCGTCAAAGGATTCCGCGCGCTGCTCGGCGAAAACGAGAAATTCGCGCCGGAGAGCCTTTTGACCATGAAAATCGCTCTTCCGGCGGCGAAATATTCGGAACAGGGGAAGCAGGCGGCGTTCTTCCAGCAGGCACTCGCGCAAATGGAAACGATTCCCGGCGTCGAATCCGCGTCGCTGGCAACCGTGGTGCCGGATGGAGACGACTTCAGCTATCACCCGTTCATGGGTGAAGGCAAAACGTGGACGGAAGATTCAGGGCACATCGCGCTTGCGGAGTCTATCAGCACCGATTATTTTCGCACACTGCATTTGCCGCTACTGCGGGGACGCGAATTCACGGACTCCGATGGGCCGGACGCGATGCGGGTGGCGATCGTCAGCCGGTCAATGGCGGATCGCTACTGGCCGGGAGAAGACGCAATCGGCAAACGGATCAAGCAGGGGAAGCCCGATTCGAAGGACCCGTGGCTCACGATCGTCGGGCTCGTCTCCGACACGAAGTACAACCCGTACTTTCAGACCGTGGACGGCGTCGTTTACGTGCCGTTCGCGCAAAATGCCAATATCAATGCCGCGTTTCTGCTGCGGACGAAGGGCGATCCGCTCAGTTTCATTCCAGCCGTGCGCGCGAAAATCCGTGGCGTCGATGCGAACCAGCCGATTTACGAGCCGAAAACGCTCGCGCGACTCACGTACGAAGAGCTGATCGGGATTTCCTTCATCGCAGCGATGATGGCGGTGCTGGGATTGATTGCACTGGTGCTGGCGTCGTCGGGCGTTTACGGCGTGATGGCACATTCGGTGACCGAGCGGACTCACGAAATCGGCATTCGCTTGGCGCTGGGCGCGGAACCAGGGCAAGTGCTGCGGTGGATTGCGGGACGCGGGATTCGCCTCGCGGTGATTGGCCTCGGAATCGGGCTCGCGCTGGCGTTTGCTCTGGCGCGGTTGCTTGCGAGCTTGATGGTGGGCGTGTCGGCCACGGACCCGTTGATTTTTGCCGGAGTGCCGGCGGTGCTTGCCCTTGTGGCGATTGCGGCGTGCTATTTGCCGGCGCGTCGCGCGATGCGCGTGGATCCGATCGTGGCGCTGAGATACGAGTGATTGGTGAGTGGTGATTAGTGAGTGGTGAGAAGCTCTGACTCGCAGCGCTTAGGAGAAAAGTGTGAACTTAATGCAGGACGTGCGATTCGGAATCCGGATGCTGATGAAGAGCCCGGGATTCACGGCGGTGGCGGTGCTGACGCTGGCGCTGGGAATTGGCGCGAACACGGCGATCTTCAGTTTCGTCAACTCGTGGATCCTGCACCCGCTGCCCTATCCGCAAGGCGACCGGTTGGTTGTCCTGCTGGGCCAAAACAAGAAGACAGGCTCCATCGACCACGTCATTGAACCCGGGAACTTCTACGATTTTCAGCGTGAGACGAAGGATTTCGAAGAATTGTGCACGTGGAATGTGTCATTTTTCAACCTGAACGGAGATGGTCAGCCGGAGCGGGTGCAGGGCTACCGAGTGAGCTGGAATTTCTTTGAGACGCTCGGCGTGAACCCGGAGTTGGGTCGCGCTTTTTTGCCGCAAGAGGACCAGCCCGGAGCCGGGCACGAAGTGATCCTCAGCCGGGGACTTTGGGAAACACGATTCGCGGGCGATCCTCACATTCTGGGACGCAACATCCAAATCGGGGGCGAGGCGTACACCGTCGTGGGAGTGATGCCGGCAAAATTTCAGCTTCCGATCACCGGCGAAGCAAATATTTGGGTGCCGCTGGCGCTTTCGGCGCAGGAACGCGCGAACCGCAAGGATAGCTGGGTGTTTGCGATGGGGCGACTCAAGCCCGGCGTCCTGCTGACGCAAGCACAGGAGGAAGTGGTCGGGATAGCGGCGCAGCTCGAGAAGGCTTACCCGACGACGAATGCAGACTCGGGAATCCTTCTGCGCACGCTGGAATACGAAATCGGCGAGAACCAGGGAAACGAGGAAGTCATCATCTGCTTTTGGATCGTGGGGCTTGTGCTGCTGATTGCGTGCGCGAACGTGGCGAATCTGATGCTGTCGCGCGCAACGGGAAGAACGAAGGAACTCGCGGTTCGGACGGCGCTGGGGGCGGGACGGTGGCGGTTGGTGCGGCAACTGATTACCGAGACGGTGCTGCTGTTTCTCGGCGGGAGCGCGGCCGGAATTGGCGTTGCGTACTGGACGCTGGGATGGGTGGAAGAGGCGATTCCCGCAAGAATCCGCGGCTATCTGACGAACTACGGCCAAGTAACCTTGGATTATCAGACGTTGCTGTACACATTCGGAATCGCGTTTGTCGCCGGAATCATCTTTGGGCTTGCGCCGGCGATCAGCAGCACAAAAATGGATGTGTATTCTTCGCTGAAAGAGGCGTCCGGTCGAGCCTCGAGCAACCGGCAGGGTGCGCGGCTGCGCGGAGTGTTCGTGGTGGGTGAAATCGCTCTGGCCGTGGTAATCGTAATCTGTTCGACGCTGCTGGTGAAGAGTTTCCTCGGGCTCATTCGCGCGGCTCCTGGGTTTCAGCCGGACAACGTGATGGCGGCGGAGCTGGACTTGCCTGCGGCGAAATACAAATCGCCTGTCGAAATCCGCAACTTCTACGAACAAGTGATGGATCGCGTGCGCGTGCTGCCACAAATCGAATCCGCCGGCGCAAGCCAAACGATTCCGTTCGGAGAATGCTGCTCGACGATCGAGATCTACGCAGTGGGCAAACCGGCGCCGCGCTCCGGACAAGTTCCAGGGGCGCACTGTTCGGCGGTGACGCCCGACTACCTTTCGACGATGCAGATCGGGCTCATGAAGGGCCGGCAATTCGCAACTTCGGATGGAACCACAGCGCCGCCTGTGGTGATCGTCGATCAAGTCCTTGCGAACTATTTTTGGCCGCACGAAGACCCCATCGGTCAGAAATTGCGGTTCACGCTGGACCATGAAGTGATCGCCACGATTGTAGGCGTGGTGCAGGACGTGAAGCTTTACAACTCGACGAGCGGAAGGCACGACCGGGAGATGTACGTGCCGTTCGCGCAGTTTCCGTCGAGCGCGATGGGAATCGTGGTGAGGTCGCACGCCGACCATGCAACGATGGCCGATGCGATTCGCCAGGCGGTGTGGTCGGTTGACGCGGGCCAGCCCGTGTCGCTGGTGCGCCCGATCCAAACGATGATGGATGAGCAGTATGCCGGCTTCCAGGTGACTGTGAAGTTGATGGGATTCTTCAGCAGCCTGGCGCTTTTTTTGGGAGCAATCGGGATTTACGCGGTGATGGCGTTCAACGTGACGCAGCGCACGCACGAAATTGGGATTCGCATGGCGCTCGGGGCGGAGCCCCGGCAGGTGCTGAAGCTCGTGCTGCGAAACGCGGCGAGTTTCGCGGGTTTGGGAATTGCGATCGGCGTGGTTGTCGCGCTGGGAGCTTCGCGCTTTATGGGCTCGCTGCTATTTGGCGTAAGCGCGACGGATCCGCTCACTTTTGTTGGCAGCGCGGTGCTGCTGGGCGTGGTTGCGTTTATCGCGTGCTATTTTCCGGCGCGGCGGGCGATGCGCGTCGACCCGATGGTGGCGCTAAGGTACGAGTGATTTTCGGAAGGCTTAGGAGACACGTATGACCTTGATGCAGGACATGAAATACGGGATGCGGATGCTGGTGAAAAATCCGGGGTTCACGCTGGTGGCGGTGCTGACGCTGGCGCTGGGGATTGGCGCCAACACGGCGATTTTTTCGCTGACGGACCAGGTCTTGATGCGGCTGTTGCCGGTGCGGAATCCGGACAAGCTGGTGATCGTGCGCGCGGCCGGATGGAAGACGGGTCACGTGTCGTCCGACAGCGATGACTCGACTTCGTTTTCCTACCCCGAATACAAGGATATCCACGATCAGGCGCCGGCGTTTTCCGGTTTGCTGGCGCGATTCGGATTGTCGCTAAACGTCGCGGCGAACGGCGCGACAGAACGCGCTGAGGGAGAACTCGTTTCAGGGGATTATTTCGAAGTGCTCGGCGTGAATCCGGTGCTCGGCCGTGTGTTTTCGGCAGCGGATGACACTGCCCCGGGCGCGAATACGGTAGCGGTGCTCGGCTACGGATATTGGGCGCGACGATTCGGCAAAGATCCGGGAATTCTAAACAAGCCGGTCACAGTGAATGGGACATCGCTGACTGTTGTGGGCGTCGCGCAAGCGGGGTTCAGCGGCGTGCAGATTGGGCGCGACACGGACATGTTCATTCCGATGTCGATGAAAGCGCAGATGACGCCGGGCTGGGATGGCATGAACGACCGCGCTGACGCGTGGCTGAACATTATCGGGCGGCTGAAGCCGGGCTTCACGGTGAAAAGCGCGGAAGCAGCAATTGCGCCGACGTTCCGCTCGATCGAGGAAGCGGAGATTCCGATTCTGAAGATTTCTCCGGGAAGCAAACAAGAGAAACGGTTCCTGGATCGCAAAATCGTGCTGGACACGGGCGCGCACGGGCGTCCGATTTTTCAGTCAAACGCGAAAACGCCGCTGCTCGTGTTGCTGACGATGGTGGGGCTGATTCTGCTGATTGCGTGTGCAAATCTGGCGAGTTTGCTGGTGGCCCGCGGAGAAGCCAGGCAGCGGGAAATGGCGCTGCGGCTGGCGCTGGGGGCTGGTCGCTGGCGGTTGATGCGGCAACTGCTGACGGAAAGCTTTCTGCTGGCGCTTTTGGGTGGAATTGCCGGCATGATTTTTGCGCAGTGGACGTTGGGAGTCCTGGTGGGTTCGTTGCAGGAAGGCGTGTCCGTTTCGGGTCTGGAAGCGAGGCTCGATCCGCGAGTGCTTCTTTTTGCGCTGGGGGTTTCGATTGTGACGGGAATTCTGTTTGGGCTTGGGCCGGCTCTGCGCGCGACGCGCACGAGCCTGCAAACAACGCTGAAGGATCAGGGCTCGAGCGTGTCGAATGCAAAATCGAGCGTGCAGTTGCGAAAGTGGCTGATGGTTTCGCAAGTCGCGCTGACCACGATGCTGCTGGCTTCAGCGGGGTACTTCGTGAAAAGCCTGATAAACCTTGAGCATCAGAACCTCGGAGTGAAAGTCGACCATGTCGTGCAGTTTTCGGTGGCGCCGTCGCTCAACCGGTATACGACGCAGCAAACCGCTGCGTTGCTCGATCGTATTCGACAAGCGACCGTGGCCCTTCCGGGCGTTCGCGGCGTAGGCGTGGCGAGAGAGCCGCTGTTTCAGGGCGACGATTGGGGCAGCAACGTAACGATTCAAGGGTATACCCCGCAACCAGACGAGGACACGCAGGTGTTTCGCAATTCGGTGGGACCTGATTATTTTTCGGCCATGGGCATTCCGCTGCTTGCGGGCCGGGAGTTTCGCGAGAGCGACGCTGCGACAACCCCCAAAGTGGTGATCATCAACGAAAAGATGGCGCGGAAATATTTTGCGGGACGCAATCCCGTGGGCATGCACATGGTGTGGGGATCGCATAATCCGCCGGTTCCGCTCGATATTGAAATCGTCGGCGTGGTGCAGAATAACAAACACGATGATGCGAGGGACGAGTTGCACCCGTTCGTGTACGAGCCTTACGCCCAGGACAGCGATCTGGGCTCTGCAACGTTTTACGTGCGCACGAACCAGGACCCATTGGCTCTGGCGGGAACGGTGCGGCAAGTCGTGCAGGGATTCGACTCGAATCTGCCGGTGTTCGATGTGCGAACGCTGGCGGAGCAGGTGGAGGACTCGGTTTATTCCGACCGGCTGCTGACGTTCTTCTCGATTTCACTGGGCGCGCTTGCATCGCTGCTGGCGGCGATTGGTCTCTATGGAGTGCTGGCGTACATGGTGGCGCGCCGGACCCGGGAGATCGGGATTCGCATGGCTGTGGGCGCAACGCAGCAAAATGTGGCGTGGCTGATTCTACAGGAGGTTCTGCAAATGTCGGGGATCGGGCTGGCGATCGGACTGGCAGCGGCGTTCGGGCTGGGGCTGCTGATTCAGTCGCAATTGTATGGAGTGAAGGCGAGCGATCCGCTTGTATTTGCCGGGGCGACGGTGCTGCTTGCGGTAGTGGCGTTCCTGGCGGCGTGGCTGCCGGCACGGCGAGCGGCGAGTGTGGACCCGATGGTGGCGCTGAGATACGAGTGATTGGTGATCCCGAGCTTCGGGAGTGATTAGTGATTGGTGGGCTACGACAATTCGCTCATTGAACTTGTAGCGCGGAGATTGCGTATGTTTGATGTGAGGAGACGCTCATGAAAAGCACGATTCTTCTTGCGATTTTGGCTGTTGCGGCGCTGTCGATTATTCCGGCTCAGGTTGCACGAGCACAAGATGAGGCGCCGCAAGGCGAGCGCGAATGTTCGGCGAATCATTACGAGGACGGACTGGCGACGTATGCCGAAAGCCGGGATCAACGGCTGGCGACGAGCTCAACAAACCACGTGGCCCCTGGAGAGAACGGGTCCGTTCGTGTTCACGGCTGGGATCAAAGCGACGTTCTGGTGCGCGCCTGTATTCAGACGGCGGCGCCGTCGGAGTCGGAAGCCCGGGCGCTGGCGTCACAGGTGAAGATCGCGGAAGGCTCAGGGAAGATTGAACCGAATGGCCCGTCGGAAGACCATCGCCACCATTGGAATGTGTCATACGAGGTATGGATGCCGGCCGCCTCGAATCTGGAGACGGAGGCACACAACGGAAGCATTGGAATCGATGGCGTGCACGGCGAGATTCGGTTCAACACGGTGAACGGTTCGGTCCATCTGAGCAAAGTCGGCGGCGACGTCGACGGTTCGACGACGAACGGGTCCGTGAACATCGATCTGGCCGGCAACAGTTGGAGTGGAAGAGGCCTTCGCGCGGAAACAACGAACGGAAGTGTCCGTATGAATATCCCGGCGAACTACTCGGCGAAGGTGGAAACATCGACGGTGAACGGCCGCGTCCACGTGGATTTTCCGATCACGGTGAGTGGCGAAATCGGGAAGAGCCTGTCGTTTCAGTTGGGTTCAGGCGGACCCACGATTGAGGCTAGAACCACGAACGGCGGGATCTACGTGGGACGAAATTGACGCGCGGCTGACGTCCGCAGGGGATTAGCGGCGGAGTGCGGCGAAGAAGATTTCCAGGAGCCAACGATGGGAACATTCTTGCAAGATGTGCGATACGCAGCGCGCATGCTGGGGAAGAATCCGGGATTCACGGCGATTGCGGTATTGACGCTGGCGCTGGGAATCGGCGCGAACACGGCGCTTTTCTCGGTGGTCAACGGGGTGCTGCTGAATCCGCTACCGTACCCCCAACCCGATCAGATCGTTGCCCTATCAAGGAAGACGCCGGACTTCGCCGAAGCTTCCATTTCGTATCCTGATTTTCTGGACTGGCAAAAAGATAATCGCTCGTTCGAGGCTATCGCGGCATACCGCGAGGATGACTTCAACCTGACCGGCCAAGGCGAGCCAGAACGCCTGAAGACCGAAATGATCTCCGCTGCATACTTCCCTCTGCTTGGAATCAAACCTGTGATCGGGCGCATGTTCGCGGAGAGTGAGGACCGCGTCGGCGGAGCGCCCGTCGCGTTGATCAGCGAAGGCTTCTGGAAGCGGCGGTTTGGTTCGTCGCCAGGCGTCTTGGGCAAGGCGCTAACGCTCAACGCGACCGACTATGAAGTGGTGGGCGTAATTCCCGCCAGCTTTCACTTCGACCGCAGCAACGACGTATATGTTCCGATAGGCCAATGGAATAATCAAACGTTCCGCGACCGCCGAGTCAGTATGGGAACGCGAGCTCTGGGCCGACTGAAGGCCGGCGTCACGCTCGAGCAATCGCGCGCCGATATGGCGGGGATCGCGCACAATCTCGAACTCGCGTATCCCGAGGCCGACAAGGGCACGGGCATCAGCGTGGTCTCGCTGAAAAAGCACATGGTAGGAAATATCGAACCGTTCCTATTCGTGTTGCTGGGGGCGGTGGGATTCGTCCTGCTGATCGCGTGCGCGAACGTGGCCAATTTGTTGCTGGCGCGCGCAACCGGACGAGCACGTGAGTTGGCCATCCGCACGGCGCTGGGCGCAAGTCCGATGCGTGTGGTCCGGCAACTTCTCACCGAAAGCGTGCTGCTCGCGGTGATAGGCGGAGCGCTGGGACTGCTTCTGGCCGCGTGGGGCACCGGATTCGTGGTGAATCTGACGCCGGACGCCCTGCCGCGCGCGCAGGAAATTGGCGTGGATACGCGCGTGCTGCTGTTTACGTTTGCGGTTTCGATCCTGGCCGGGATTCTCTTCGGGCTGGCGCCGGCAATCAAGACGCTTCGGCATGATTTGCAGGAAACACTGCGGGAAGGCGGCCGCGGGCTAAGCGGCGCAAGACATCGGACGCAGGGAATTTTTGTCGTGATTGAGATGGCGATGGCCCTGGTGCTGCTGGTGGGCGCGGGACTGATGGTGCGAAGCCTGGCGGCGCTCTGGAGCGTGAATCCTGGGTTCAACCCGGATCACGTACTTACGTTGAGCGTCGCACTGCCGCCCGGGATTGGAGCAAATGGCCCGGCGGCTCGCGCGTTGATGCGGCAACTCCACGGCGAGCTCGCCAGCATACCAGGCATGCAGGCGGTGTCGATCAGCGGCGGTTCGCTGCCGATGATGGGGGATTCGGAAATCCCATTCTGGTTGGAAGGCCAGCCGAAGCCGGCAAACGACAATGATATGAGTAGCGCGCTGTTTTATGTGGTGGAACCTGACTACCTGAAAGCGATGGGTATTCAGCTGAAGCGGGGCCGGTTCCTTACCGAGCAGGACAATGAACACGCACCCATGGCGATCGTGATTGATGAAACCTTCGCGAAAGAGTTTTTCCCGAATCAGGATCCGATCGGGAAGCGCATCAATCTCGAAATCCTGGAAGGCCAGCCGGAAATCGTCGGCGTCGCGGGCCATGTAAAGCATTGGGGCCTGGATTCAGACGCCGCATCGCCGATTCAGGCTCAATTCTATATGGCCATCATGCAGGTCCCGGACAGGTTCATGCCGCTTTTTTCGAGTGCCGAAGTGGTGGCTCGATCCCAAGACGATCCGCTGGCGCTGACAGGCGCGATCCGCGCGGCGGTGGGCCGCGTGAGCACCAAGCAGGTGGTCTATTCGGTGGAAACGATGAACGAAGTCATCGCGGATTCGCTCGCGGCGCGGAGATTCTCGATGGTGTTGCTCGGCATTTTCGCCGGTCTGGCGCTGGTGCTTTCGAGCATCGGAATTTACGGCGTAATTTCCTATATCGTCGGCCAGCGAACTCATGAAATCGGGATTCGCATGGCGCTGGGCGCGCAGCAGAGCGACGTGATGAGCATGGTTATTAGGCAAGGCGCCCAGATGGCACTCACCGGCGTTGGGATCGGACTTGTGGCGGCGTTTGTGCTCACGCGCCAGATGGACAAGATGCTGTATGGAGTGAGCGCGACGGATCCGCTGACGTTTGCCGGAGTCGCGGTCGTTCTCGTTTCCGTCGCGCTTCTGGCGTGCTACATACCGGCGCGGCGAGCGATGCGAGTGGATCCCCTGGTAGCGCTGCGATACGAATGATTGGCGCGTCGCTGCGGCATGATTTAGAAATGCCGAACACTTCACGGAGGCTGTGATGCAAACCATTCTCCAGGACATCAAGCATGCCGTTCGGATGCTCGCGAAGAATCCGGGCCTCACGATTGTGGGTGCGCTCACGCTGGCGCTGGGAATCGGAGCGAACACGGCGATCTTCAGCATGGTGAACTCGTTCCTGTTCCGGCCCCTGCCGGTGAAGGATGCGCAGCAAATTACGGTGCTTGGTTTCCAGCAGAAACAAGGTTCCGAGCAGAGCAACTTTTCGATCGCCGACTACCGCGACATCCAGAATCAGACCTCGGAGGTTTTTTCCGGACTCATCGGCTACCAGTTTGGAATGGATGGCTTGAGCGTGAACGGGAAGCCCGATCGAATCATGACGAACTACGTGTCGGGGAATTTCTTCTCGACGTTGGGACTTCGGCCCGCGATGGGGCGCTTGATTCTCCCGTCGGAGGGAGAGGTGCCGGGCGCGGACCCGGTAATGGTGCTCGGTTACAACTACTGGAAAACGCATTTCGGCGCGGATGCGGGAATCGTCGGGAGGAAAGTTTCGCTGGATGGCCACCCGGTGACAATCATCGGCGTTGCGCCCGAGGGATTCTACGGCGTTTATCCGCTCGTGGACGTTCAGGGCTATTTGCCGCTGGGTATGGCCACGATCGAAGGCATTCCCAACGATTTCATGACCAATCGCGGGCTGCGCAATTTTGCCGTGTTGGGCCGTTTGCAGAACGGCGCAAGTTTGGCAAAGGCTCAAGCTTCGCTGTCGGTTGTCGCGCAGCGGCTCGCGCATGACAATCCGAAAGAGGACTCGGATATGAGCCTGCAGGTTTATCCGGAAACCCGCGCGCGGCCCAACCCCGATCCAAAGAATACGATGGTCGTAATCTCGGGGCTCTTTTTAGGGCTTGCCGCCATGGTGCTGCTGCTGGCGTGCGTGAACGTGGCGAACATTCTCCTGGTGCGCGCCACCGTGAGAGAACGCGAGATGGCGATTCGAGCGGCGCTCGGCGCCGCGCGCAGCCGCCTGGTCCGGCAACTGCTCACGGAAAGCGTGCTGCTCGCGTTCGTTGGCGCGGTGGCTGGAATCATTCTTGGCTACTGGGGAAGTTCCGCGGTGGGATCGATGCCGCTTGGGACCGATCTTCCGATACACGTTGATTTCGGATTCGATTGGCGCGTTTTCGGATATGCGCTCGGCGCGGCGATACTGACGGGTCTGATTGTCGGCATGGTTCCGGCGATCCGAGCTTCTCGCGGAAACCTGGCAAGCATTCTCCACGAAGGCGGGCGCGGCGTGGTGGGCAGCAAGCACCGCATGCGCAGCACTCTCGTTGTGGTGCAAGTGGCGGGCTCGCTGACGCTGCTGATCATCGCGGGCCTTTTCATGCGCAGCCTGGGACAGGCTCAGCGAACGAATCTTGGATTCGATCCGAGCCACGTCGTGAATTTCGCCATGGACCCAAGCGAGATCGGATATTCGGAGGCTCAAGGCGAACGGTTTTACAAGAATCTGCTGGAGCGAGTTAGAGCGCTACCCGGAGTGGTATCGGCGACCACAGCCGATTCGGTTCCGATGGGCTACTACAACAGCGGAGACGCGATCGAGATCGAAGGCTATCAGCCGCCGCCGGGGCAGCCCCAGGCGACGTCAGGCTATAACGCGATTTCCTCCGACTATTTCAAGACGATGAGCATTCCGATGGTCAAAGGGCGCGTGTTCACCGAGGCCGATGGCGACGCAGCCGCGTTCGTAGCAATCGTCAACGAACACTTCGCCAAGGCGTACTGGCCGAACCAAGATCCTCTGGGACGCCACTTCAAGATGATGAGCGATGCGAAGCACTCGCTTGAAATTGTCGGGATCGCGAAGGATTCTCGCCATGCCGGCGTAACCGGTCCGATCGGAAACCATTTCTACGTTCCGCTTATGCAGCACGGCACCAATTCGCTCGCGAATCTGCAGGTGCGGACGGCGGGTGCGCCGGAAGCGATGATCCCTCAGATCGAGCACGTCATTGGGTCCATTGCGCCCGATCTGCCGGTGTTCGACGTGAAGACGATGACGGAGTCGCTCGACACGCTCAACGGGCTTCTGATGTACCAGCTCGGCGCGGGTCTGGCCGCCGCGCTCGGAGCTTTGGGTCTTGTGCTGGCGATTGTGGGAGTCTACGGCGTGGTTTCCTATGCCGCGAGCCAGAAGACGCATGAAATCGGAATCCGGATGGCCCTGGGCGCGCAGCGAGCGAGCATTCTCAGGATGATCTTCGGACAGGGAATGCTGATCGTTGGCATCGGACTGGCTTTGGGTCTGGGCGCCGCCTTCGCGGCCGCCCGGGTTGTCGGAAATTTCCTCGCCGTCAGCGCGACTGATCCGCTCACATACGCGAGCGTCACCGCTTTGCTGACGCTTGTGGCGCTCACAGCCTGCTACATCCCCGCACATCGGGCGATGCGCGTGGACCCGATGGTAGCCCTCCGCTACGAGTGAACGAAGCGCACTTTTGGGCTTATGCAAGGCTGGCAGGCCCAGGATTATCGGTCCCCGTTTCAGTGTCCGAATTCGAGACGATTATTCCCGCAACTGGGCATGACGCAGGTCCTCGGTAGCCCCACATCAGTTTAAGTGTATGATATAAAGTTGTTTACGGTCGCTGGTTGCTGGAAGGCCACCTGCCCATATTCGAGAGGGCCCCCAAGCGCACGCTCTTCGGCAGATGCCCGGCGGGGACATTCACATGGCGACGATGATCGTTCCGCTCACAAACGAAAATGAACTGGCGCAGCCGCGAGTGCTCATCGCGGACGACCAAGTAGACGTGCTCGAGGCTCTACGGCTGCTGCTGAAGGGGCACGGCTACGTGACCGAAGCGGTGGCCTCTCCCGCGGCGTTGCTCGAAGCGCTCGCGGACCGGGAGTTCGATTTGGTTCTGATGGACCTGAATTATGCGCGAGACACCACGTCGGGCCGCGAAGGCCTCGACTTGCTGACGCAATTGCAGGAAGTGGACGGCGCGCCGCCGATCGTCGTGATGACGGGATGGGCGACCGTGGGCCTTGCCGTGGAAGCCATGCAGCGAGGCGTGGGTGACTTCGTGGAAAAGCCCTGGGTGAACACGCGGCTGCTCGAGATTTTGAAGAAGCAGGTGGAGATCGGCCGTGGGCGACGTGAAGCGCGGCGTCAGGAAGTTGAAAGGAGCCGCGCGCAAAACGAAATCGCCTCTCAACTTCACCAGCAGGAGCGGGAAATCGAAGAGGCGCTGAAAATTCAAAAAGGCTTCCTTCCACAACAGATTCCGCAAATCCCGGGATGCAGAATCGCCGCTGCCTGGCAGCCGGCGCGCACAGTGGGCGGCGACTATTATGACGTGCTCGATTTCGGCGACGGGTCGGCGGGAATCTGTATAGCAGACGTGGCGGGAAAAGGAATGCCGGCCGCGATGCTGATGTCGAACTTACAGGCGGCGGTGCGCGGTATGGCGTCGCCCTCGGTGTCGCCGGAGCGGCTCTGTGAGCGATTGAACGCGCTCGTGTGCCGCAACATCGCGGGCGACCGCTTCATTACGCTTTTCTACGCGCATCTCGATGGCTCGGCGCGGCGGCTGCGTTACTCGAATGCGGGGCACAATGTGCCGATCATCATCCATCGCGACGGCTCGTGCGACCGCCCGACGGAAGGCGGCGGGGTCCTGGGCGTTTTCGAGCTTCAGACGTACGTTATGGGAGTGCAGGAGCTGGCTCCCGGCGACCGTGTGGTGTTCTTTACGGATGGCGTGACGGAAGCGAGCGGCCCGGACGAAGAAGAATTCGGCGAGAAGAGGTTGCTGCGATTGCTCCAGGACAATCGCGGCGCGCGCGCAGAAGATTTGCAGGGGATGATCCTCAAGCGGGTGGGCGAGTACTGCGGCGGCGTGTGGAACGACGACGCGACGCTGATCGTCGTGGAAGTGGAATAAGGCGTCTACAGGAGACTCAAATTGATCAAGCTGATCGACGTTGAAAAATTCTACGAATCAGGAGCAGGGAAAACGTGGGTGCTGCGCCGGATCAACGTGGACATCCGCGAAGGCGACTTCATCACGATCATGGGCCCTTCGGGCGCCGGGAAATCCACGCTCATGGGAATCGTCGGCATGCTCGACGGCGCGTGGAAAGGCGAATACTACCTGCTCGATAACGCGGTGCACAAACTGGACAATCGCCGGCGTGTCGAGCTCCACAAGAAATACATCGGATTCGTTTTTCAGCAATACCACCTGCTGGACAATCTGACGGTGGCGGAAAACCTCGATCTGCCGCTCTCTTACCGCGATATCAAGAAGGCGGAACGCGAAGGGATGGTCGCGGACATCTTGGACCGGTTCCAGATCGTCGGGAAGAAGGCGCTTTATCCGAATCAACTTTCCGGCGGACAGCAGCAGCTGGTGGCCGTGGCGCGCGCCGTGATCGGGAAGCCGAAGTTGATTCTGGCGGACGAACCCACCGGGAGCCTGCACTCCAGCCAGGGGAAAATGATCATGGACTTGCTGAAGAAGCTGAACGATGACGGCACCACGATCATCCAGGTGACGCACAACGATGCTTGGGCGGCTTACGGAAATCGGATCATTCAGTTGGCGGACGGCTGGATTGTTGATGGAGAGAAGCAGGCGGGCGCAGCGTAGGAGTGAGCTGAGCTAGACGCCGGCGACTTTCGCGGGGGCGGCGCAGGAGGCGCGATGTCGAATTTCCTTCAGGATATTCGCTACGGGATTCGTGTGCTTGCGAAAAGCCCTGGATTCACGTTTTTTGCCGTCGCCGTTCTGGCGCTCGGAATCGCGGCGAACACGGCGATTTTCAGCATCGCAGATGCGATTCTGATTCGGCCGCTTCCCTATCGCGATGCGGCGCGGCTCGTGATGGTTTGGGAAGACGCCTCCAGTTATGGGTTTCCCAAGGACACTCCCGCTCCAGGGAATTTTGCCGATTGGAAGGCTCGCAATCAGGTTTTCGAAGACATGGCGGCGGTCTCGTCCAACGAGTCGTTCAATCTCACGGGCGGCGGCAATCCCGAAGAGCTCCTAGGCCGCGGCGTGACCGCAAATCTCTTTTCCCTTCTTGGCGCCAGTCCTATCATCGGCCGTGACTTTCAACCCGAAGACGATGTGCCGGGAGCTTCACGGGTGGTGATTCTGAGTCACGGGCTCTGGGTGCGGCGATTCGGCGCAGAACCGCAAATTGTCGGGAAAGAAATCTGGCTGGACGGCGAGAAATCCAATGTCATCGGCGTGATGCCGCGAGGGTTCCAATTTCCCGATCGCCCCTCGGAACTGTGGGTTCCCATCCGGCTGACGAAACAGCAGTTGGCGAATCATGGGAGTCATTATTTGCAGGTTGTAGCGCGCCTGAAGCCGGGCGTGTCGCTGGAGCAGGCGAACGCAAATCTCGCGACGATCGCGAAGGAGCTGGAGAAGGAACATCCGGACGACAACCAGAAGATCGGCGCCGTCGCTGTTCCGTTGCGCGAAGAATTGGCCGAGAACATGCGCGCCCCAATTCTCGTGTTGCTCGGCGCGGTTTGTTTCGTGCTGCTGATTGCGTGCGCCAACGTCGCGAACCTATTGCTCGCGCGCGCTGCGGGCCGGAGGCGCGAATTGGCGATGCGTCTCACGCTGGGCGCCAGCCGGGGGCGCATCACGCGCCAGATGTTGACCGAGAGCGTCCTGCTGGCCGCGCTTGCGGGAGCGTGTGGGCTGCTGCTCGCGAGTTTCGGCACGCAACTCCTTGCGCGGTTGATACCCGCCGGAATCGCACCGCTGGAAGGGGCGGGTGTCGACGGCCGCGTCCTGGCTTTTACGATCGGGCTTTCCGCGATGACGGGGATCCTGTTCGGAATCGTTCCGGCGTTACGAGTTTCGCAGATTGATCTGGTTACGTCCCTAAAGCAAGGCGGCGGGCAGAGCGGTGTCGGCTCGGGGGGCCGAATTCTGCGAGATGCTCTCGTCGTTTCGGAAGTGGCGCTCGCGATCGTGCTTCTGGCCGGCGCCGCCCTGATGATTCGAAGTTTCGAGGCGTTGTACCACAACGATCCTGGTTTTCGCGCCGATCACGTCCTCGCGATGCGCACGCCTTTGCCGCTGCCGAAATACGCCGATTTTTCGCGAAGGACATCTTTTTACAATGAAGTGCTGGCTCGCGTTGGCAGCTTGCCTGGAGTCGTTTCCGCGGGATACACCACCTGGGTTCCGCTGACGAATGAGGGAGGAGCGTCGTCGATCGGGCTCGAAGGTCATCCCGATCCTGCGCTGGGGCACGAGCTGATTCCAAACGTCAGGATGATCAGCTACGGTTACATTCGAACGCTGGGCATGAAGCTTGTCGATGGACGGCTATTCGACGAACGCGATGGGACGGACACGCAGCCAGTCGCGCTGATCAACCAGACGATGGCCAGGAACTATTGGCCGGGGGAAAATCCCATAGGCAAGCGATTTCACAAAGGCGACGATCCGAATCGGCCGTGGATTACGGTGGTCGGAATCGTTGGTGACGTTCACCAGGTCGCGCTTGACCGGCCAGCGCGGCCGGAGATGTACATGTCCTACCAGCAGCAGGCCTCCTTCGAGCCCAACCTTTTCAGTCCGCAGTATCTGACGGTGAGGACCAGCGGCGATCCGATGCGGATGGCGGAAGTCATCCGCCAGCAAGTGTGGGCTGTCGACAAGGAGCAGGCGGTGGCGAACGTGATGCCGCTCGAGGAACTTGTGGATGACAAACTCGCTCCGCGAAAAATGCAAACATCGCTGCTCGGCGGCTTTGCGGCGCTGGCGTTGCTGCTGGCAACGCTCGGGATTTACGCGGTGCTGTCTTTCGCAGTGACGCAGCGCACGCAAGAAATCGGCGTACGCGCGGCGCTGGGTGCCGAACCGGCAGACATTTTGCGCATGGTGTTGTCGCAAGGCATGAGATTGTTCGTTGTTGGAGCTGCCATAGGACTTGCTGCAGCTTTCGCGTTGTCGCAAGTGATCGTTCATTTGCTCTACGGCGTGAGCGCAACAGATCCGTTTTCTTTCGCGGGGGTCACCGTACTTCTGGCTGCGGTGACGATGCTCGCATGCTACATCCCGGCGCGGCGCGCGATGCGCGTGGATCCGCTGGTGGCTCTTCGATACGAATAACGCCTGGGCAAACGGCGAGATGCAAGTGACGCAGCCGGAAACATTTTTCGATTGTGATGAACCCTTGACGGGCTCTTGATGGATTGGGGCGGCGGAGAAAAGGAATGGGAGCATTGTTGCAGGATGTTCGCTACGGGATTCGCACGCTTCTGAGAAGCCCCGGATTCACAGTGGTTGCCGTTCTCACTCTGTCCCTGGGAATCGGAGCGAACACGGCGATCTTCAGCGTTGTGCAAAGCGTATTGCTGCGGCCGCTTCCGTATCCGCAGCCGGACCTCCTCGTGGACATCTCGAACAACTATTTGCCCGCGTTTGCGCACTTGGGGTTGTCGCCGGGCGACTATGCAGACTGGCGGCGGCAGGCGAGCACGGTTTCCGAGATGGGCGCCTACAGCTCAATCTCGCAAGGTTTCAATCTGCTCGGTGACGGAGACCCTGAGCGCGTCCTGGGAAGCTATGCGAGCGCGTCTCTTTTCCCGATGCTCGGGATCAAGCCGGTGGTCGGCCGTTCATTCGTTTCCGAAGAGGACAAGGCGGGGAGCGCACCGGTAGTGATGTTGAGCCATCGGCTCTGGCAGAGCCGCTTCGGCGCGGATCCTGCTGTGGTGGGTCGCCCCATCGCGCTCGACAAGCAGCGCTACACGGTCGTAGGCGTGCTACCGCCAGGTTTTCAGCTTCTTCGATGGGCGGACTTGTGGATGCCGATCGGACAGTTCGGAGACGATCTAACAAGCCACGTCCATCATGATTTCAATGTGATTGCGCGGTTGAAGCCCGGGGTGACGCCCGCGCAAGCTCAAGCTGAAATGGTCACGCTGAACCATCAGGAGGAAATTGCGTTCCCAGACACGCATCGGCATTGGGGCGTGGCCGTGGAGCGCTTGGAGGCGCCCGACGCAGCCCGATTACGAACCACTCTGCTGGTGTTGTTCGGAGCGGTCGGGTTAGTGCTCCTGATCGCATGCGCCAACATCGTCAACTTGCTTCTCGTGCGGAACGCCGCTCGGGAGCGAGAAGTGGCCGTTCGGACGGCTCTCGGGGCAAGTCACTGGCGTTTGATCCGGCAATTGTTGACGGAGAGCGTCCTGCTGTCGTTGTGTGGAGGCGCTGTTGGCCTGCTCTGTGCGACAGGGGGATTGAAAGTCTTGATGGCTTTCGTTCCAGCCGATCTCGCCATCTTGCAGGACGCGGAACTGAATCGCTGGGTGCTGGGATTCACGGTGTGCGTTTGCGTCGCGGCAGGTCTGGCCTGCGGAGCGCTGCCGGCCCTCCAGACGCTGAAGAGGAATCTGAACGACGTTTTGAAGCAGGGGAGCAAGGGAGCCAGCGCGCGCGGGAGTCACCAGGTTCACAACGCGCTGGTTGTGGCCGAGATTGCGATGGCGCTGGTTCCTCTGATCGGGGCGGGCCTGCTCTTGCGGAGTTTCCAGCATTTGCTGAGCGTCGAACCGGGATTCCAGACGGACCACGTGCTAACGATGAATGTTCCGCAGGCCGCTCTCACACCGTCGCAAGTGAATCAATTGACCACCGCGCAGCAAATCGAGCTTGGACAGAAGCAATCGTTGCAATTCGAGCAAATCGCGCAGCAGATTCAGGCGCTCCCGGGAGTGAAAAGCGTTGGCGCAATTGACGACTTGCCGCTCGGCTCCCAACTCAGGCAGGCGTCACGCTTCGTCATCGAAGGGCGGCCGATTCCTCCCACGGACGCTCGCCCAATCCTTCAATTCCGCACCGTGAGTCTGAACTACTTTTCCGCGATGAGCATTCCCCTGCTCAAAGGCCGGTCGTTCACGCCGGACGATTGGAAACTTCAGAACGTTACCGTAATCAACCAGGCGATGGCGCGCCGCTTTTGGCCCGACGGCGATTTCCTCGGCAAGCGGATCAATCTGTGCTCGATGTATTCAACGCCGTGCTGGTCTTCGATCATAGGAGTCGTGGGCGACGTGCACCAGTTTGGGCTTGATGGCGAGCCGACGTTCGATGCCTATTTTTCCGGCGGATGGACGCCTTTCTTCGTGATCCGCACGTTTTCGGACCCTGCATCGCTGACTCCGGCCGTAGCGGACATCATCCACAAAGTGGACGCGAGTTTGCCGGTGACGCAGGTGCTGACGATGGACGACCTGCTGTCGAGTTCCGTTTCGCCGAGGCGTTTTTCGGCCGTGCTGAGCGGAGTTTTCGCCGGACTCGCACTGTTGCTGGCAGCAGTGGGAATTTATGGCGTGATGAGTTACGTTGTGGGACAGCGAACGCACGAGATTGGAATCCGCATGGCGCTGGGCGCGCAGCCGAGCGACGTCCGCAGGCTGGTAGTGAATCGGGGCGTGAAACTGGCTGTGGCCGGCGTCGCGATCGGGTTGGCCGGGGCGCTGGCGTTGACGCGGCTTCTTTCGAGTTTGCTTTTCGGAGTGAAGTCTACCGACCCGCTTACATTTGCGGGCGTCGCGGTGCTGCTCACGGGCGTGGCAATACTGGCTTGTTATGTGCCTGCCCGCCGCGCGATGAGCGTGGACCCGCTGGTGGCTCTTCGATACGAGTAACGAAGGGTGGAGTGGCGCGGGCCGCAAAAAGGCGCTCGAACTTATGTCTGGACATGAAGTAATCAACAAGTAAAATAGGCCCCTTTCCTCTCGAGGTGAAGGGGCGCAACCATGCGAACGCTCTGGCAAGACATTCGGTATGGGTGGCGAATACTCCGGCGGAATCCGGGGTTCGCAACCGTGGTCGTGTTGACGCTGGCAATCGGCATTGGAGCGAATGCGGCGATTTTCAGCGTGGTCTATGCTGTTTTGCTGCGTCCGCTGCCATACCCAAATCCTGACCGTATCGTTATAGTCTTCGAGACGGACGCGAATCGCAAACTCACTCGGGGAACCGTTTCGCCCGCTGAATTCCTCGACTGGCAGGACATGAACCATTCCTTTGAGGCGCTCTCGGGAATACGCCCGTCCAACGTTACCCTGACGGGGAACGGCGAGCCCGAACAAACCTGGGCCGTGCACACCTCCGGGAATCTCTTTCGGATGCTCGGCCTCAAGCCGGCGCTAGGGCGCGATTTCGTCGCTGAGGAGGAGCAACCAGGTCACGAGAAAGTTGCAATGATCAGCTACGCATTGTGGCAGCGCCGGTTCGGAGGCGATACCGGGGTGATCGGAAAGTCCATGTTGATCGACTTTCAGCCTTACACGCTCATCGGCGTCCTTCCTCGGGGTTTCTCGCTGTTTGGGAACAGCGCAACATTGGACGTCTGGGTTCCCTTCGCTTTCAACCGCGCCCAGCTCGACCGTGAAGATCACGAACTCGTTGTGCTTGGCAGGCTGAAGAGCGAAGTGCCGATTCGTGCGGCACAGGCGGACATCGAAACGATCATGGCCGTGCTGCAAAAGCAATACCCGACAGTCGATCAGAAAGTGGGCATACGCATCGCTGCGTTTCAGCAGGAATTTACGAAGAACTTCCGTCAGGCGCTGCCGCTGTTTTTTGCCGCGGTTATTTTCGTGCTGCTCATCGCCTGCGCCAACGTAGCGAATCTGATACTCGCGCGCGCGGCTGTGCGTGAACGAGAGATCGCGGTGCGCGCAGCCCTCGGCGCGGGCCGCCGCCGCATTCTCAGGCAGCTTCTCACCGAGAGCGTGGTCCTCTCGCTGATCGGTGGCGCCTTCGGTACGCTTGTCGCTTACGGTGGCATTCACTTCCTGCGTTTGGTGCTCCCTGCTGCTGGAGGACCTCACGAGATTCCCTTTGCCGGCCAAACTGCGATGAACGGAAATGTTCTAGCTTTCATTCTGGGGCTTTCGATGCTGACGGGAATCGTTTTCGGATTCGCGCCCGCGATTCAGATTTCGCGCTCCCGCCTGGGCGAATCGATGAAGGAAGGAAGCCGTGGCTCGACGAGCGGGCGGCGAGGCCATTTCATTCGTTCGGCGCTGATCGTAAGCGAGGTGGCGCTTTCGCTGATGCTGCTGGTGGGCGCAGGTCTGCTCATTCGGAGTTTCGCCCTGCTGATGTCTGAGGATATCGGTTTCAACCCCGCAAACCTGCTCACCATGCAACTTTGGCTGCCGGACGCGAACTACTCCGCGCCGGCGCAGGTGACGAATTTCTACCAGCAGGTGCTCACGCAGGCAGACGCGATTCCAGGAGTGAAATCGGCCGCAGCGATCAATTTTCTGCCGTTCAGCGGATGGGTGGACTACTGCGATTTTGAAATCGCGGGCCGAACAACACCTCCGTCAGGGGATCAGTTTACGTCGCGCTACCGCGTGATCGACTCGCAGTACTTTTCCACAATGGGGATTCCCGTTCATAAAGGGCGCGATTTCGCATCGTCCGACGGATCAGGCTCGGCGGGCGTAGCTTTGATCAACGAAGCCCTGGTCCTGCGGTACTGGCCGGATGAGAATCCAATCGGGAAGCAGATTCGCGTTCATTTTCCCGTTGTGAAAACTCCCTGGCAGCCGCAGCCGCTGGATTCGTGGCTGACGATTGTCGGAGTGGTGGGAGACCTACGCGAATGGGACTGGGGCCTCGAGAAAATTCCTGTCCTCTACTTGCCCTTCACTCAGAATCCGTCGCGCTTGATGAGCATTGTGGTTCGCGCGAACGGCGATCCAGGGCAGCTCACGTCAGCCGTACGGCACATTGTAGACGGCCTGGATGCGAACCTGCCGGTAACGAAGATACACACGATGGATGAGCTTCTGGCGCAATCTGTGTCTCAGCGGCGCTTGAGCATGCTGCTGCTGGCAGTCTTCGCGGCGGTGGCGATGCTGCTCGCGGCCGTGGGCATTTACGGCGTGATGGCGTACAGCGTTGCGCAGCGCACCCACGAGATCGGGATCCGCATGGCCCTTGGGGCTGAGCGCGCTGACGTTCTGCACATGATTGTGGGCGACGGCATGCGTCTGGCGGGACTCGGGCTGATTGCGGGATTGATCGCCTCGGTGATAGCGATGCGTCTTTTGCAGAGCCAGCTCTACGGCGTTCGTCCGACGGACCCTTTCACATTTATATGTGTGGCGGCCGTTCTCTCTGTGGTTGCGGCGATGGCGTCTTATTTTCCGGCGCGGCGCGCGACGAAGGTGGATCCGTTGGTCGCGCTGCGTCACGAGTAGTCGAGATTTCGATACAGGAATCGGGGCGTGGAAGAAGGAAACTGATGCGGAATTTGTGGCGAGATCTGAGATATGGCGTCCGCGTTCTCATCAAGAACGCGGGTTTTGCGGCGGTCGCCATTTTGACTCTCGCGCTCGGAATCGGCGCCAACACGGCGATTTTCACCGTCGTCAACGGCGTGCTGCTGCGCCCGCTTCCGTTCCCGGACCCGTCCCACATCGTCCTGGTCCTCGAGCAAAACGCCCATTTTCCCGGCATCATCTCCACATCCTACGAGAATTACGAGGATTGGCGCGACCAGAGTCATTCGTTCGAGTCCATGCAAGCTTCGTGCGCTGCGAACCTCACTCTCACCGGCACTGGCCAACCAGAGCGCCTGGCGGCGCGACGCATGACCGCGGGCATTTTCCCCCTCCTGGGAGTCACTCCTGTTGCAGGCCGCGCGTTCCTCGCCGAAGAGGACCGCGCGGGGGGACCGCCGGTCGCGCTGATCAGTTACGCTCTATGGCAGCGACGTTTTGGAGGCTCGCGCGACTGGATCGGAAAGACGATCGCCCTCGATTCCCAGCCGTACACACTGGTAGGAGTTCTGCCGCCCGGGTTTCTCTTCTTGCAGCCCGCCGACGTTTTCGTTCCGTTTGAGCCCTGGGCGAAAACGCTGCCGGATGACCGCGACTGGCATCCGGGAATCATTCCTGTCGCTCGACTGAAACAGGGAGTAACCATCGATCAGGCGCGCGCGGAAATGAAAACAATCGCGCAGCGTCTCGAAAAACAGTATCCGCTTTACGACACCGGCGTAAGCGCCGACGTCCTTCGCCTTCAGGACCGCATGGTGCAGAACGTTCGCCCCGCGCTGATTGTCCTGCTGTGCTCCGTCGGGTTTATTTTGCTGATTGCCTGCGCAAACGTAGCGAATCTCTTGCTCGCGCGCGCGGCTTCACGTTCGAAAGAAATCGCGATTCGCACCGCGCTGGGCGCGGGTCGCACGCGACTCGTGTGTCAGCTTCTTACGGAGAGCATCCTGATCGGAGTGGCCGGCGGGTCACTCGGGCTGCTTCTGGCGAACGCATCTCTCGGGCCTTTGCTGGAGCTCGCCGGGAAGAGTGTCCCGAACGTTGGCCTGATCCATATCGATTATTTAGTGCTGGCCTTCGCGGCAGCCGCGTCGGTGCTGACCGGTGTCTTCTTCGGGCTCATACCGGCGCTCCGCACGTCAAAACTCGATTTGCGTGAGGCGCTGAATGAAAGCGCGCGAGGTTCGACGGGTGGCCGCGCAGGCCACCGGATCCGCTCAATCATCGTGGTTGCCGAAATTGCCCTTGCCATGGTGCTGTTGGTCGGAGCGGGTTTGCTGCTGCGGAGCTTCGAGAGGATGCAGGCCGTTTCTTCCGGCTTCCAGACCGACCATTTACTCGCCGCGGATATTCCGCTATCTCCCGCCGCCTACCAGAAGCCGGTGCAGAAGTTCGAGTTCTTCGATCGGCTCCTCGCGCGCGTCCGAGCACTGCCGGGGGTGCGTTCGTCCGGGGCCGCATCCTTCCTGCCAATGAGTGGAAATGGCTCGATCATTCACTTCAATATTTTTGGGCGGCCGCCGAAGGATGCCCACGAGTTCATTGCGGCCGGGTACCGCACAATCACGCCGAATTACCTCGAAACGCTCGGCGTTCCTCTGCTGGCGGGACGCATGATCACGGACGCCGACTCCGAGAAGGCTCCTTTCGTCACCGTCATCAACACTTCGATGGCGCATCAGTTTTTCGCGAACGAATCGCCTCTCGGAAAGAAGATCCAATTGGGAGCGCTGCCCGATAAAGACGTGCCCTGGATGGAAGTGGTGGGCGTAGTCGGCGACGTGCGCCCCGGACTCGGCGTCGAGCCGCAATCCGAGATGTACCTGCCATACCGGCAGGCGGACGCGGTGCTTCGGGTTTTCCAGCTCTCCGTTGTTCTCAGGACGTCGCTTGATCCGGAAGCCGAGTCGTCTGCGCTGCGAAGCGCGCTGCATGAAATCGACAACAACCAGCCGCTCGTCAACGTACGTACGATGGAAGACAACATGGCGGCTTCCGTTTCGGAGCCAAGATTCCGCACCTGGCTGCTGGGCTTGTTCGCGCTGCTCGCGCTGATGCTTTCGACCATCGGAATTTACGGAGTCATGTCCTACTCCGTGAATCAGCGGACGCACGAGATTGGGATTCGCGTTGCAATGGGCGCTCAGCCAACCCAAGTTTTCGGTCTGGTCACCAGCGAGGGCCTGCGGCTGGCGGTAATCGGGGTTGCGCTCGGGTTTGCCGCTTCGATCGCGCTGACGCGCGTCTTACGGAGTTTTCTCTACCAGGTGAGCGCGCTCGATCCAGTGACGTTCGTTTGCGTGTCTCTTGTTCTAATTGGCGTTGCGATTTTCGCGTCGTATCTTCCGGCGCGGCGCGCGACCAAGGTGGATCCGTTGGTCGCGCTGCGTTACGAGTGAGAAGATGAAATCGATTGCCAAATACGAGGCGGAAACGCGAGTGAAAAAGAGATGAGCTACATATCAGACGCTGAGCCGAGAGCGAACAGCGTCAGAATCCAGGGAGAATCTTTTCGCAACATGAATCCAATACAGTCAACCCGAACGCGAATCCTGGTCGCCGACGACCAGCCGGACATCCGCGAGGCGCTGCGTTTGCTGCTGAAAGGCGAAGGTTTCGAGACGGAAACCGTGGCGTCGCCCGCCGCGGTTCTTTCGTCGCTCGAAGCGCGCGAATTCGATGCACTATTAATGGACTTGAACTATGCGCGCGACACGACCTCCGGCCAGGAAGGGCTGGATCTGCTGTCGAATATCCGCGCAAAGGACAGCACGCTTCCGATCATCGTGATGACCGCGTGGGGAAGCCTCGAGCTTGCGGTGGAAGCGATGCGCCGCGGCGCGAAGGACTTCGTTCAGAAGCCGTGGGAAAACGCGCGTTTGCTGGCAATCCTGAAAACGCAGATCGAGCTGTCGCAAGCCCTGCGCAAGAGCCAGCGCCTGGAGGCCGAGAATCGTTTGCTGCGAGCCGACGGCCGGCCCACCTTGATCGCTGAGTCGGCGGCGATGGTGCCGGTGATGGATCTGATTTCGCGCGTGGGGCCTTCGGATGCGAACGTGCTGATCACGGGCGAGCACGGCACGGGCAAGGAAGTGATCGCGCGAACGCTATATGCGCTCTCCTCGCGCGCGGGGCGTCCGCTCGTGACGGTGAATGCCGGCGGCCTGCCGGAAGGCGTCTTCGAGAGCGAGCTGTTCGGCCACGTGAAGGGCGCGTTCACGGATGCGAAATCGGATCGCGTGGGAAGGTTCGAGCTCGCGGACGGCGGCACGCTGTTTCTCGACGAAATCGCGAACGTCCCGATGAACCTGCAGGCAAAACTTCTGCGCGCGCTCGAAACGGGTGAACTGGAACGCGTTGGATCGTCCACCACTCGCCGCGTGGATGTGCGCATTCTTTCGGCCACCAATGCGGATGTGCAGACCGAGGTCGCAGGCGGCCGGTTCCGCGAAGACTTGCTCTTCCGGCTCAACACGATCGAGCTGCATCTGCCGCCTTTGCGCGAGCGGCGGGAGGATATTCCGTTGCTCGCGCACCATTTCCTAAGGCAGTCCGCGCAGCGATATCGCAAACACCTGGAAGGGTTCGAGCCCGTGGCGCTGCAAGTGCTGCTCGATCATCCATGGCCCGGCAACATTCGCGAGCTCGATCATTCCGTCGAGCGCGCCGTGCTGCTGGCCCAGGGTTCGCAGGTTCGCGCGAGCGATCTGGGCCTTCGGCCGGCGCGCGAAGCTTCCCTGCGCCTCGATGAGATGAGCATCGAGGAAGTCGAGCGCGTGCTCATCCAAAAGGCGCTCGCGCGATACGGCGGGAACGTGAGCCACGCCAGCAAAGCTCTCGGCCTGAGCCGCAGCGCGTTATACCGGCGTCTGCAAAAATACAGTCTTTGAAACCCCTCCTGTATGAGCGGCGGATTTTGCTCCTGGCCCTGTCAGCGGGGCTCGGGAGCACGGTCGTCGCCATCATCCTCTTGTGGACTGGCGGCTATTCCTCCCGGGTGCAGTGGACTCTTACGGTTCTCATGGTTCTGGCGTGGCTGAGCTTTGCCTTCAGCGCGCAGAACCGCGTCATATTCCCGCTTCGCACGCTTTCGAATCTTCTAGCCGCGTTGCGGGAGGGTGACTTTTCGATTCGGGCGCGCGGCGCGAACCGGGACGACGTGTTGGGCGAAGTTCTGCGCGAGGTGAACGCGCTGGGTGAAACGCTGCGGCAGCAACGGCTGGGCGCTCTGGAGGCCACGGCGCTGCTGCGCAAGGTGATGGAAGAAATCGACGTCGCGGTTTTCGCGTTCGACGGGATCGGGCTGCTTCGGCTTGTGAATCGCGCGGGCGAACGCATGCTAGGCCGGCCCGCGGAGGTTCTGATCGGCCGCACCGCCGAAGAGCTCGGCCTCGATGAATTTCTGACCGGCGAAACGCCACGCATGGTTCAGGGCGCGTTTCCGGGGAAATCCGGCAGGTGGGAAATTCACCGCGGAAGCTTTCGCGAAGCCGGATTGCCGCATCAGTTGCTGGTGATCACCGACCTGAGCCGAGCGCTGCGCGAAGAGGAACGCCAGGCTTGGCAGCGGCTCATTCGCGTGCTGGGACACGAGCTGAACAATTCGCTCGCGCCCATCAAGTCCGTGGCGGAAAACCTCGGAAGCATGCTGGGACGCAAGGAGCGCGCGCCCGACTGGCAGGAAGATATGCGCGCCGGCTTAAACGTAATCGCGGCACGCACCGACGGGCTCGCGCGATTCATGAGCGCCTACGCGAGGCTTGCGAAATTGCCGCCGCCCGCGTTTCAGACGGTTGACGTCGGCGTTTGGATCCGGCGCGTCGTCGGACTCGAGCCGCGGATTCACATTCAGTTGAAAGCCGGGCCTGAAATGAGAATTCAAGCCGATCCCGACCAGCTCGAACAACTCCTGATCAATTTGCTGCGCAACGCGGTGGACGCGGCGCTCGAAACGGGCGGCGGAGTGCGTGTGGGCTGGGAACGCGACGACGCGCACGTCGAAGTCTGGGTGCAAGACGACGGGCCGGGCATTCCGAACTCCGCGAACCTGTTCGTGCCCTTCTTCACCACAAAGCCCAGTGGATCGGGAATCGGTCTCGTGCTGAGCCGGCAGATTGCGGAAGCGCACGGGGGGTCGTTGATGCTCGAAAATCTTCCATCACAACGCGGCGTAGAAGCTCGGTTGCGGCTGCCGACGCAGCAGCTCACTTAGCCGAAGATTTGCCTGTAGCCACGGCTGGATCGGCCAGCGCGGCGACGCGGCGCTCCAGGTCGCGCGCGATCTCCTCCGGGGGCATGTCTTCGCCGAATTTAACCGGTGCGCCAATCGCCACTCGCACCCACCCTGGGGGCGCCCAGTGCTTCCTTTCCATCTTTCGCTCGAATAGGCCGTCGATTCGCATCGGAACCACCGGCACATCCAGGCGCGTTGCAAGCAGACCGATTCCTGAGCGAAATGAGTTCATCAATCCGTTTTGCGTGCGGGCGCCTTCCGGAAATACGAGAACGCTATAGCCGCGGTCAACCAGTTCGCCGGCAAATGCGAAGCTTTTCCGAAATCCCGAGTGCTGCGGCAAGGGGAATACGTTGAACAGCGCAACGACCAGGTAAAACTGGGTTTGAAGGAAGAGGCGCATGAACAGGGCGGCTCCTTCGGGCGGTTTTCGCATGGTTTCCAGCAGCTCTCCATCCATCGCGATGCCAAGCCGCCGGCGCAATCGCGCGGGGAGCGCAGCAATAATGTACCCGGGATCGACGTAGCTGATGTGATTCGAAACGATCAGCACCGGACCGGCGACTCCGGCTAGATTCTCGCGCCCCCGAATTTTGGGCCAGCCAAGAATCAGCATTGCGGGACGTTGCAAAAGATGAAACGCCGCGGTGCGAATCCAGCGGATAACGAGCGTCTGCGACCAACGCGGGTAGTGAAAAACGCGTGCCGGTTCCGACGGGCGCTCCACCAAGTGTTCGAGCTTGGCCACCGTGTCCGCTTTGGTGAAATCGGTTTCGCTCAGGTCCACTTGATAGCGGTCTTCGAGCGCGCTCAAGAGCTCGACGCGTTCGATCGAACTGAGTTGCAGCTTCGCCAATTCACCGGCGCTCGGCGAAGCGCTGCCCGATATGCGACGCAAGATTTCGTTCACCGGAGTGGAAACTGGCGCAGAAGCCTCCGCGGCAGAGAATCGGCCGCTCAGTTCGCGCTCGACGACATCTTTGACTTGCCTGAGAATCGGCTTTTGCGTCGGCGTGCGGGGAAAATCCCCTTCGCGCCAAACGTACCACTGGCGCATCTGCTGAAACGGGGCGAGCTTTTCGTTCGCGCGCTGGACGATTGCTGCGGCGTCGGCGTGCGGGTCGCGCAGCAACAGGACCACGCACGGCACTGCATTTCCATCCCGTTCCAGACCGATGACCACGCAATCGCGCACAAGCGGATCTTTGCGCAGCTCTGCTTCGAGATCCTGGGGATAGACGTTAAGGCCTTCGGGCGTCACAATCACATTCTTGCGGCGCCCTTTGAAATAGAGTGTGCCGGCTTCGTCGCGCTCGCCGAGATCGCCGGTGTGGAACCAGCCGTCGGCATCGAGCACGGGAGCGACGCCTGCGTCCTTCCAATAGCCTGATGTCACGTTTTCGCCGCGTACGAGGATTTCTCCTTCGTCCGAAAGCTTCACTTGCATGCCCGGCAACGTTTTTCCGATCGAGCCCTGATTCACTTGGAAGGGATGGTTCACGCTGACCAGAGAAGTAGTTTCGGTAAGCCCGTAGCCTTGAATCACGGCGTAGCCGAGTCGCGTCCAGAATTGTTCGGGCGCGGCGGGGAGCGCGGCGCCGCCGGAAACCATCGCCCAGAATTTCCAGCCGAAACGCCTGCGAATCTTTCGGAAGCGCCACCACCGCTTCAGGAAATGTTCACCATCGGCAGCTTGGTAATCGCTCCGGAATTTCTCGAACTCGCCGCGAGATGAGAGATCGCGTTCGATTTGGTCGCGCAGAGATTCAATCAGGCGCGGCACGGTGACGAGCACGGAGACGCGCTCGTCGTGAATCGTCCGAATCACTTCAGCGGGATTGAGAGTGTCGATAAAAACCGAGGTCCCGCCGAGAATCTGCGGCAAGAACACTCCCAGCAACTGGCCGAAGACGTGACTCAGCGGCAGAAGGTCGAGGAAGCGGAGCGGGTGAAAAAGCCGCTCGTAGCGGCGGTAGCGATCGATTTCTCGTTCGATCGGCTCGAGGTTTGCGAGAAGGTTCCCGTGAGTGAGGACAACGCCGCGGGGTTCCGCCGTGGTTCCCGAGGTGAAGACGACTTCGATCGCGTCGTCGCGCGCGGCGGGAGTCGCGCGGAAGGGTTTCTCGGAGTTGCTCGTGGAGAGCGCGCTGAGGTCTTCGAGACGAATTACCGGTGTGGCGCCATCGAACGAAGGAAGTCCGCGCCCGACCACCGCGATTTTCACGCCCGCTTGCTTCGCTACGCGCGCTGCGAAGCCTTTGTCCGCGATCGCATCCATCGGAACAGAGACCACGCCGCGAAACATGCATCCCAGAAACGCCGCGACCCATTCGCCACAATTTTCGCCCCAGATCAGGACCCGGTGGCCCTTCACGACACCACGAACGTCAAGTTCGCCGGCGAATCGCGTCGCAACGCGGAGCAAATCCGCGTACGTCCAGCGGACCATGCGATAGCCGCGCCGCCAGGCCACCGCGATCTCCTTCGAGGGGCGCGAATCAGGCCGAAAGTATTCGAGAAGGGACTCGCGTGGCATTCCTCGAGAGTGTCGCTCATTCCTGGCTGGAATTGGAATAGTTCCTGTACCGGGTGAGGGTGCGCGGCCTGCTCCAAAAACAGAAAAGCCCGGCGACCTTGCGGACGCCGGGCTCCCTGCGGAGGAAGAAATTACCTTTGGGGCTGCGGTGGTGGCGGCTGTTGCTGCGGCTGTTGCTGCTGCGTCTGCTGTTCTTTCTTGGCCAAGTCCGCCTTCGCAGGATCGGCCGACACTGTTGCGCCCGGCTTCTGATATCGCGTGAGGTACGGCATAAAGGGCGTGACTTCAAACGGCATCTTCTCGCGGGCGGAGTACAGCGGCACCGGCTTCGCCTTGAGAAGTTCGACGCGGTCGCTCCACGGATCGAGCTTGAGGCGCGCGCCGATCGGCAAAGCGGAAATCTGATCGACCTTGTCCTGTTGGAGCTGTGGCGCGCCGCTCGTCAGCTGAGCCGCCAGATTGACCCTGTTTCCGAGGCGCGGGTTGATGAGCGACGGCAGCGCCTTCGATTCGGAGTCCAACTGCCGAAGGAACAATTGGGCATTGGCCAATTTGTCTTTGTACGGCGATTTCTGGAGAAGCTCGACAGCCTTCTCGTTCGCTTTTTGGAGCTGGGCCGGATTGTCCTGGAATGAGAAGTGGCTCAGCGCTTCCACGGTTGAAACGTTGGTCGTATCGTTGAAGCCCCACTGGTCGGTAGTCGGCTTGGTGACAATGATGTTCGCCAGTTCCTGGGCGAGCATGGTCGCGATGCTGGCTTCATCGGGCAGAACGTCCAGGAGTCCGCGGCTGAGAACAATGGTGTGTCCGATCGAGAAGGATTCCAGCGTGCCCGTTAGAAGAACGCGGCAGTGAACTTCAGGCTCGATGTCGAGGTTGTTGGTGACTTCGAGGTTGTTGACAACGATCTCGAGAAGCTTGTCAACTTCTCCCGGAGGCGCGAGCAGTCCGCTGCGCTGCAGGCGATCGAGCACGTTGATCTCAGCCGTATGCTGCCACTCGCGCTCAGCCTCGATCGGCGAGCGATCCGTCTGCTGCGCTTGCGCCTGGTCAATGGCGGTTGGGGACTCGATGGTGAGCTCGCTGAATTCCGTTTCGTGACTGACGTTCTTCAGATCGTAACCCCACAGGCGCGTCTGCGACTTGAAGCGGACATGCCCGCCGAGAAAATCTCGCAGGTCGGATTCCTGGCTGAAGATGAATGCGGGAAGCCAAAGGCCCGGCTGCAGGTTCAGACGCCAGCTGTCAAAGTGGAGGTTGTAGCCATTGATTCCGCTCACCGGCGTGTACACACCGTTGAAACGAACAATCGTGTAGTCCTGATTTTCCGCCCAGACGCGGCCCTTGAACCGCCCGCGGCCGGATTTCGGAAGCGGAGTGATGTCGAAGACGACGCACTTGACGTCGCCAAGGAATTCGGTGCGCACGTAGTCGAACTGGTAGTGCTGGCGGTCGAATCCGTTCGTATCGATGTAAATCATCTGCAAGAAGCCCTCGGGAACGAAATCAGCCTTGAACAGGCCGCTCACGTGATACAAGGGATTGAATTCATCCATCTTGCCCTTTTTCTTAGTGAGCATCGAGTTGTCGACGACGCCCTTGATCAAATTCGCCTGTCCCAGGTAATAGTGGTCGTGCACGGGAATGGCGCCCATGTCCGCGTCGGGCTTCATATCCTGGACGTAGGTTTCGATCAGCGGATTGTAGCGGCGGATGGTCGCGATTTCGTCATGCTCGCGCGCAATCAAGCGGTCGATGGCCTGATTCACCGTCGTAACAGGTGCTGCGGTCGCGGTTGCGGGCTGCGGTTGCGTCTGGTCCGCGTTCTGCATCTGCGCCGAAGCCACACCGGCAAGGCCGCCCACGAGGAATATCGAGAGACAAAAATTCTTCCACGTACGCATTGCACTCCCCCTATCAGTACGCCAACTGGAAAACGATGTGGACAATCGCGGTGGAGTCCACCGGCTGGCCTTCTTGCTGCGCGGGGTGAAAACGAATCTGACGCGCTGCTGATTCCGCGGATTCGTCCAGACCGTATCCGAGACCTTGCACGACGCGCTCCACTCTCACATCACCCGATGCCGAGAACACCACTTGCAACAAGACTTCGCCCTCAATCTTCTTGTCCCGAGCCTGGTCCGTGTAAACCGGCTTCGGCTTGAAGAGAATCTCGACGGGCTTTGAATTCGACACTGCCGCGGCCTTCTTCACTTGCGGGGTCGCTGAGGCATGCTCGTCCGCGAACACGCCCGACTGAACCGTCCCGTGATTGCCGCCTCCCGCACTACCCGTAGCAACACCGTTGCCAAATCCTGTGCTGGCGATCACGCCCTTCGCGCCTTTTGATCCGCCCGTGCCGTTGCCGTAGCCGGGTCCCGGCGGCAGCTCATAGCTGCCAAGGGCGTTGGTGTTTACCGCGTGCGTGACTTTGGCGGTGGATGGGAGCCCGTTGGGGTCTCCAAATCCGCCGGTCTGAACCTCTTCGCGAGGTTTCTTAAGGGTCGGAATGGCGGAGCTTCCCATCGAAACCGGCGGTTTCGGGTCAGGGAAAGCCTTCGCCACTTCCGTCATGTCGGGCGCCTGAGTGTTCTTTTTCGCGGTGGCGGGTTTCGCTACAGGCGAAGTAAACACTGGGTTGAAGATCTTCGGTTTCGGCGGAACAATCTCGGCCGGCTTGGGAATCTCTTTAACGACGAGTTTGTGCTTAATAGGGGCAATTTTTGCCGGGGTAGGAGGTGGCTGTGGCTTCCAGGCAACCACCGGCGGCGCCTCGATCGGCGTCACCCAATAGCGCTTGACGGCCTCGAGCTTCTCCGGCATCAGCATGGGCACGATCACCAGGAGAGCGACTATAAGGCATTGCAGCCCAAAGCCGGTACCTACCAGGTCCCAGCGCGTGCGGCCTTCCGGAAGGATCGCGTCATTGAAGACAGCTCTTGTAGCCCGTGCCATAGATTCACCCAATACCCTTCCTTATCGTTGGACCCCACCGAGGCACACAATTGTGGTTCGCTTACCTTAGTACTAGTCCAACGGGCTGGAGTGAATAGGACTGAAGTACTATTCTACTCTCAGTCGTGCCGAAAGCGATAGCCCTACAGAGCCGCGCTCCTTTCTCCATTGTGCCGTTTTTCGTCTCAGATTGGGAATTCTCCGCACGGTCATGTTCCCATTTGGCGCTTAACCCTTGCTTAACCCTGGATGCGCCGTTACGTTGCGCGGGTTTTCTGAGTATACGCCCCGGTGGCTTGCACATCCGCTACCAGATTCACCTGAGGTTTCGGTGATTCAAACTGGAGAATGCCAGGGTACCCGGAAACGGACCCCGGAATACGCCGAACGCCGAAGAAGGGTAAGAAACACGTAGGGAGAAGAGCGGCGAGGGGGCACGAACGCCTTACGTTCGCACCCCCCCTCCGCCTTCAGCGATTTAGTGCGGTTCGACGACGATGTAGCGCGTCATCCCCTTCGACTGTGGAATCATCACGAGCAGGAGCACCGGACGGTCACCTGCACCTTCCAGCGCTTGCTTGAATTGCTGAACGTTGTTGACGGGTTTGTGGTTCACTTCCTGAATCACGAGGCCACGCTCCAACTCGGCTGCTGCAGCCGCGCTGGCGGGATCGACGGAAGTCACTACTACTCCGTGCGTGCCAACCGGCACCTGCAACTCTTGCGTCATGTCCGGAGTCAGATCCTGCACCTGCATTCCCAGCGTGGTGCCGGAGCCGCCCTCTTCACCCTCGCCCATCTTGGCGGATTGGTCCGGAGGAGGCAATTCTCCCAATTGGACCTTCACATCCTGGGTTTTGCTATCACGCCAGATCGTGAGATCCACAGACGTTCCCGGAGACGTTTGGGAAATCCGGAGCCGCAGATCATTGGCCGAAGTGACAGGTTGACCGTTGACCTTCAATACGACGTCGCCGCGTTTCAAGCCCGCGCGCGCGGCCGGTTTGTCTGCTTCCACACTGCCAACCAGCGCCCCCGTCGGCTCGCTGAGACCGAACTCCTTGGCAATCTCCGGCGAGACGTCTTGAGGCAGAAGGCCCAGATAACCGCGAACCACCTTACCGTGCTCGACGAGTTGAGTCATAACGTTGTGGGCCATGTTGATCGGAATGGCGAAACCGATGCCCTGGTTTCCGCCCGAGCCGCCCGAAAGAATCGCGGTGTTAATGCCCACCAGATTGCCGTGCAGATCGATCATCGCGCCGCCCGAGTTCCCCGGATTAATTGCGGCATCGGTTTGAATGAAATCTTCATAGCCCTCAATCCTTAGGCCGGCCCGACCCGTGGCGCTTACGATACCCATCGTGGCCGTTTCGCCGATTCCAAAGGGATCTCCAACCGCGAGTACCACATCGCCCACCTGCAGTTTCGAAGAATCGCCGATCGGCAGAGTGGGCAAGCCGGTGGCATTGATCTTCAGGACTGCAACGTCCGATTGCGGATCGGTTCCCACTAGCTTTGCCGTGAAGTCGCGCTTATCTGCCAGCTCGACTTTGATTTCGGTCGCGCCGTCGATTACGTGATTGTTCGTCACGATGGTTCCGTCCGAAGTGACGATCACGCCTGAGCCCAGGCTCTGCTCTCTTTCCGGTTGCGGTTGCATGCGTCCACCCTGATCGCCAAAGAATTGGCGAAAGAGCGGGTCATTGAAGAAGGGCATCGACTCGCCGGCCTTCGGCTTCACAATCTTCGAAGTGTGGATGTTCACTACTGCGGGAAGCGCCGGCTTCAATACAGACGCGAAGCCATTCGCAAATGCCCCAAGAGGCACCGGGGAGCTGTCGCCAGCGACTGTCACCGGAAGACTCGTGGAACCGTAAACGGGATTACCAGACCAGTTTCTAAGCCCGGTTGCGAGTATCGCGCCACCGGCAAGCGCCGCGAGGACCACGACGGTGGCCACCCAGCGGCGTACACGTAAGGTGCTGCTATTCATAGCTGTCTCTCCTTGGATTTCGGCGACGATGCCGCCGCAGGCATGTCGCCGTATATAGTGTTAGACGCAAATTGCACCCGTTTGGTTTACGCGGCGATACGGCGCCCAGAACTCCAGGCTTTCGTTAGGTGGATTTGATTAAGACCCAATAATTGGAACATCTTCGGGCCATACCTTCCATTCCCCAATTATAGCGCTATTGCTAAAGTTTCGGACCGCACGGAATGCCTGGCTGCTACGCACTCCTCAGTTAACACTGATTAGACGCGCTATGAAGAAGGCCGCTGCTGCCGCGAGACCGCCCACGAGGACCGTCTGGAGTCCTCCACGAAGGGGCTTCACGCCTGTGTAGTGGCCCTTGATCGCGCCGAACACAAACAGCGCCAGCAGCGTCACGCAGATCGACACCCACAGCGCGGGAACCACTTGTTTCATCAAGATGTAGGGCGCCAGCGGGACGAGTCCTCCCGCGATATACGAAGCGGCAATCGTTGCGGCGCTGCGGGCCGCGCGAGCCGGATCGGGCGATTCGAGGCCGAGCTCGAATCGCATCATGAAATCCACCCAGCGCTTCTGGTTCGATGTGATTGCGGTTACCACCGGCTGCATCTGCTGTTCGGATAGCCCGTACTCCCGGAAGACTTTCGCGACTTCCTCGATTTCCACTTCCGGCAGCTCCACCGTCTCGCGATATTCGCGATCGAGTTCCGATGCGTAGTGCTCCGAATCCGTCTTCGCCGCCAAATATCCGCCGAGTCCCATGGCAATCGAGCCCGCCGCGATTTCCGCCAGACCCGCGGTAACGATGATCGCGGGCCCTTTCGCGGAATAGGCGAGTGCTCCCGTCAATCCGGCTGCGAGCGCGAATGGAACCGTCAGGCCGTCGGACATCCCAATGACGATGTCCCGCACGGCGGCTGTGGCTGTGAAGTGCTTTTCAACGTGTTCGACGGATGGCATCTACAATCCCTCCCGAACATCTATTATTTTGAGCGCCGGTTCCGCAGAGTCCCGCGAGGCGCGTATAATTATGGGGCAATACAGGAATTAAGCATTCAGAATTAAGGAGGTAGAAATGACTCAAACTTCTGGTCAAGGAGCCGCTCCCCAGATGACTTTCACGTTGCCGCCTTTGCCGTATCCATTCGACGCACTCGAACCTTACATCGACGCAAAAACGATGGAGATTCACCACGACAAACATCATGGCGCTTACGTTACGAACCTGAACAAGGCGCTCGAAGGGCAAGCAGACCTGCAGAGCCTTTCGGTGGAACAACTGCTCGCGCAAATCAATAAAGTTCCCGAAAACATCCGCACGGCCGTCCGCAACAACGGCGGCGGCCATATGAATCACTCGATGTTCTGGAAGATCATGAAGAAGGGCGGAGGCGGCGAGCCGAAGGGCGAGCTGGGCGACGCCATCAAGAGCGCGTTTGGCACCTTCGCCGACTTCAAGACCAAACTCGGTCAGGCCGCCACCACGCGATTCGGTTCAGGCTGGGCTTGGCTGTTGTTCCGCGACGGCAAGCTCATGATCGAATCGTCGGCAAACCAGGACAATCCGATCATGGACGGTGGCAAGGCTTTCTTCGGGCTTGACGTCTGGGAGCACGCCTACTACCTCAAATATCAAAATCGCCGTCCGGAATATATCGAGGCGTGGTGGAACGTAATCAACTGGGATCAGGTGGCCGAAAACTTCAGTCACGCAAAGAAGTAAGGCCGATCCGAGTCGGGCAGTTTCAGGAACCAGCTATTTCCAAGAGGGCGTTTCGCGAGACGCCCTCTTTGTTTTGCCTATAGCGTATAGACGATCAGTGAGCCCAGATTTTCGCCGGATCGGTTTCGTACGGATAGACGTGCACCATCCAGCCAAAAACCTGCGGAATCCAATGTCCGCCGGCCTGCTCGCACGCGTCCTGCGTCGCGATCGAGCCGCCCATACCGAATTCCTTCATGTTGACTTCCTGGCGGCGCGCGCCCAGGGGCGCCATGCAGAAATTCACATGTTTGTGCCAGCGCGCTACGCTGAGCGGGACCCGCTCGTTTAGCTCTTCTTCGGTGGCGTATTTTCGAGCCGTGAACATCGCGCCCTCGAGCGCGTAGCCGCCGTTCACTTTCTTGTAGAGCAGCGAAGTGGGGTGCGCCGGATTGAAAGCGAAACCCGCTTCGTAGGCGTACCGGTAATTCGTGAAGTGATACTGCTTCTGCGGGACGTTCGGGAAGAAAATCTTAAAGCCGTCCGCGAGCGCCACTCTGTAATCTTTATATTTCTCCATCGATGCGCGCACCGTATCCACGATTTCCTGGGCGCGCTGTTGATCGCCGGAATTCGCCGCTCGCAGCGTTGTCATGAACATATGCGGATTCATGTCCATGTGATCGGACATCGAATCGGTTGCCGAACGTGCGGCATCGGGCTCCTTGGTCGAGTCGTGGTGCATCTCTTCCATGTTCATCCCGGCCATGTCGCTCTGGCTTTGCTGCTGCGTGCTCTGTGAAGTTTGGGACTGCTGCGCCGCGACGCCTGTCGAGACCAGCAGCGCAGCGGCAACGAAAATGGCGATTAGATTTGTCTTCATGAGTTTGTCCTCGCAATTCCCTCTACTAGGTTAACGTGCGGCGCGGAAAAAAATTTCAACCTGCTGCGGAGGCGTGCACGAAGCGCCATCTGGCCCATAAAAAAGTATGGAGGCTCGGTCCTGCCGAGCCTCCATTTGGGGGGTGCAGCGGATCAACAACTTTGGTTAGCCGGGTGGACGCCTGTCCCGAGGCATTTTCCCGGCTTTAAGTGAAACCCGGATGCCGCCGGAAAGTTGCGGTCCGCGGCACAAAGAATCATGCGGCTGAAAATAAGGCACTTTGCCGACGCGTCTCCGGGCAGTACCAGAACCCGCGACGGCCCGTTGCCCTTCAAGTTTCTCCTTACGCAGCGCACCCTTGACGCTCGCACGAAAATCTGTAAACTGCACTTTCGCCCATGGCGACTTTGCCAAGTCCGCTCGACGACGCCCTGCAGGAATTTCAATTCCCGCAACGTGAAGCCGCGTTCTTTTATGGCCTGTTTCTTCGCGGGCACTCGCCTGACGAATTACGGCGCGACATCGAGGTTCCCGCGGCAGTTTTGGCGAAGTGGGACCGCGAAAGCGAACGCGAGCCGCAATTGCGCGCCCTGCTTGAGCGCATCGTCAATTATCGCCGCCACGTTCTGGCCATCTTCGAAAATCTCGTGTGCCACGATTCCGCCACGCAGAAGCTTCAGTAGCACTCCGTTTGCGAATTCTCACCCTGAAAATATGGTCCCGTCGGTAATTTCTGCTCCGCGCGAAGATTCGTCGCCGGCGGAAATGCAAGCCCGTTCGCGTTGACTCCGGGTTACCGCTCATCTACACTTTTCCCGTCGGGTTGTTTGTCTCACCGCCTGCACTGTTCCCCGGTAGCTCAACGGTAGAGCATTCGGCTGTTAACCGAAGGGTTGCTAGTTCGAATCTAGCCCGGGGAGCCAACCTTATTCAATCAGTTGCCAAGCTGTCGCACTCGCCGCTGCCTACCGGGGGCGATCCGGGCAGGCTCGCTGCAGTCGACTGCAAGCCCTTGCGCTCGAGAGGTTTCCAAGCTGTTAGAACTTACAGGCTCGTCAGTCGCCAATTAAATGAGATCGTAAAGCGACGAGTTGAGGTCCGACTCGCCGTTAACAAATGCCTTAACCTCCCTGCGCCATCTAAGCAAAGGTTCGACGCATGGCAACGGCACACGAGAATCCACTTCTGTCTCGTCTCGAAAAGCGGAACCAAGGAAAAGCGCTTCGCGACAAGTGCCCGCGGACTACGCATAGCGAGTGGAAGGCCCGGCCTCGCTCGCAAGACCCCATCAAGCTACTGGAACAATCCAACATCGACCGAATTCCGGGTCTCATACCCGTTCGATACGAGAGGATGTCTCAGTCACCTTTCGCATTTTTTCGGGGCACAGCAATCATCCATGCGGCGGACCTGACAGATTCACCCGTCTCAGGCATCACCGTTCAGGCTTGCGGCGACTGCCACCTCATGAACTTTGGGGGGTTTGCCACACCTGAGCGGGCTTTGGTATTCGATATCAACGATTTCGACGAGACCTTCCCTGCTCCCTGGGAGTGGGACATTAAGCGGTTGGGCGTCAGCGTGGTTTTGGCTGCAAGGGATCGCAGCTTTTCCAAACAGACCGTGAAGGATGCTGTTCGAGCGGCTGCTGCGTCATATCGGGAAAGGATGTCCAGCTACGCCGACGAAACTGAACTTGGGAGATGGTACGCACAAGTCAAAGAAAAGGATCTCCTGGAGTTTTTCTGCAGAGATCAGGACTTCCTGGATCGCATGAGACGAAAGCGAAAATCAGCCCGCTCGGCAACCTCCGAGGCTGTATTTCCCAAGCTCACGACCGTTGTGAATGGGCGCCGAAGGATAAAAGACAACCCGCCGTTCATCTACCATTTCCAGGACCAGATTCGAGATTTCGAAAAGCAGCAACACTCGTTCTGGGAGAAATATAAGAAATCGTTGCAAGCAGATCGACATCAGTTAGTGAATCGATATCGGTGGCAGGACGGCGCGATAAAGGTTGTGGGGGTGGGCAGCGTCGGAACTCGGTGCTTTGTCGCACTCTCCCTCGCGGATGAAAATGACCCACTGTTTCTTCAAGTCAAGGAAGCGCGTCGATCGGTCCTCGAATCGCCACGTGGTAAGAGTCGGTATGAGCACCAGGGCAAACGTGTCGTGGAGGGACAGCGACTGATGCAAGCTGCCAGCGACATTTTTCTCGGATGGTCCCGCTCGCCGCATCACGATTTCTACGTCCGCCAGTTCCGCGACATGAAGATTTCCGCTGAGCCTGAGAACTTTAAACCCGGCACCCTCGTTTCATACGCAACGGCGTGCGGCTGGGTTTTGGCACGAGCTCATGCAAAAGCGGGCGATGCGGCGATGATCGCTGGGTATCTGGGTTCCAAAGACACCTTCGATGACGCACTGGTGAAATACTCGGTGGCATACGCCGACCAAGCGGAGCGTGATTTTGAGACCTTTCGCGCGGCCATTCGGTCGGGCCGCCTCAGGATGAAACCAGATAAGGCTAGCGGCCTTGAGTATCTCGTTTAGGCGGACACAAAGACAGGTGTCGGCATCTCATCCACGGGCACCTGAGGGCGTGCCCAGGCCACTGCTTACCGGGGCGATCCGGGCAGGCTCGCAGCAGGGGATTGCAGGCCCTTGCGCTCAAGATGTTTCCAAGCCATGTCGCCGCGCATGTATTGCCACAGGCCCTGCAGTCTCCACACCATGTGAATCTGACGGTAGGGAATATGTTCGAGGAAGCAGTAGCTGACGAGGCGCGCGACGTCCTGCCAATCGTTGTACCTCTTGTAGGTGAGCTCTTCCTGCAAGACGGCTCCCATCGAAATCACTGTGGCGAAGGCGTATCCGAAAATCATGAATTGAATGAAAAATTCGCGGCTCAGCACGCCCAACGCTGCCGCGAGGACCATAGTGAGAATCCCGCCGATCTCTACCACCGGAGCGAACAGTTCGAAAATCCAAAGGTACGGCAGAGCGATCCATCCGATGCGGCCGTAGCGCGGCCGGAAGAGCATGTCGCTGTTGGGCAGGAGCGTATCCAGCAGGCCCTTCTGCCAGCGGGCGCGCTGCCGGCCAAGTGACTTCAAATCCGACGGCGCTTCCGTCCAGCAAACGGGATCGGGCACGAACTTGATCCGGTACTCCACCTTCTTCTCCAGAAGATGCCGGTGCAACCGCGTGACCATGTCGAAATCTTCGCCGATAGCCTTCGCGCGATAGCCTCCCACGGCTCGCACGAGATCGGTTCGAAACAGGCCGAACGCACCGGAGATCACCAGCATCATGTTGCCTTGCGCCCAGGCTTCGCGTCCGATCAGAAATGCGCGCAGGTACTCGATTACTTGAATCACTTCGATACTCTTTCGCGGCAGCCGGACGCGCGTGAGGTGCCCGCCCTGGATTTCCGATCCATTCAGGATGCGAATGATGCCGCCGACTCCGACGACGCGTTCGGGGTCCGCAAGGACGGGAATCATGATTCGCAGAAGAGCATCACGTTCGAGGACGGAATCGGAATCCACGACGCAGACGTAGGGAGACGTGGCCGCGTTCAGACCCGCATTCACGGCGTCGGCCTTGCTGCCGGCCGCCTCTTTGTCGATCACTAGGAGCCGCGGGTCAGCGTCGCTGCGGTAGAGGCCGCGAACCGCGGCGCTGGGTACCTCCGGAACATACACGAGGCGGACGGGCCGCAGCTTGAATTCGTCCTGCAACTCTGCAAGCGTGCGGTCCTCTGATCCGTCATTGATCACGATGATTTCCACCTCCGGATAATCGAGCTCCAGCAGATTCTGTACCGAAATGCGGATGGACTTTTCTTCATTGTGGGCGGGAACGAGCAGCGTGATCGGTGGCGCGAGCGGCGATTCCGTAATCCAACCGAGACGGTAGCTGCCCACGCGGCGCTGGTGCGCGGCGCTGGTCTTCAAGGCGATAAGCAAAGCGGTGAGATATACCAGATTGCCGACGAAGTAGTACCAAAACAGCGTGTAGTTCGCGAAATCTAGGACGTGAATCATTTCGGCGCCGCTGTCTGCAAGGTTTCCGGCGCTGGCGCGACCTGCATCCCGGGGAACTTGCCCACTCTCAAGATGGTGAGGAGTTCGTGAACCTCGATACTCGAAAGCGATAGCGATTTTTGTATCTCCGCATCGAGTGTGTCTCGCAAGCCGGCATTCTCGAGCGCCGCCAGGAACGCATGCAGGCCGTAACGGTCCTGGGTCTTTGCCACTCGCACGAAGATAGACACCAGCTCCGACTTGAAATCCACTAGGCCTTCCGCAGCGCGCATGCGAACCAGCCGGTTCGAATCCGTGAGAGCGTTGAGCAAGTGAGGCTGGGCCTTGGAATCGTAGAGGTTGCCCAAAGCTACCACCGCCCTCAGCCGCACGAACCACACAGCGTCGCGCGCGAGTTCGGCCAGAACTTCCAAGGCATGGCCCGGCTGAGCATTCGACATCGCGCGCGCGGCGGCCGCGCGGAGTTCGGGCAATTCGTCATCGGCAAGGCCGATCAGGTCCGCTCCGAGCGACGAACTCGCCACTTCGCCCAGGACGCGGGCAAGCACCTCCCGCAGCTTAGCCGGGGCATGCTGCAAATAGGGCAGCAAAATCTGCGGTTTCTCGCGGCAGCAGTTGATCAGCGCGTTTTGAAGCGGAAGAGCCGGTACGTTCAATCCCGATTCGGCCACCCAGTGCAGGATTTCCTCGGCGGCTTCGGGCGATCCCAGCCTGCCGAGCCCGCGCAGGGCCGCGTTGCGAGCTTCGGGATCGCGGTCTTGCAAAGCCTCGGAGAGTGCGGGAATGCCCTCTGGCGCCCGGGTTCGCCCCAGTGCAACGAGCGCGCTGCGGCGCCGCCAGCCCTTGAGCGTCCGCGCTTCAAAGATTCTCTTTTCGATCAAGCCGGCCGCCCGCAAGAAGCGCAGCAAACGCGCGGACTCCTCGGCGGGTGCTGCCTCGAAGGCGTCGAGCGCCATGTCTTCGATGATGCGGCGGTCGAAGGGGTTCGTACGCCACGTTTCGAACGGGATTTCGCCGGAGATCAGGGCGTCCCATTGCTGGCGCAACTCAAAAACCCGGCGGTCGCGCTTCCGGAAGTAGCGCTTGCGATAGTTTCTCCGAAGGAGGATGAAAGCCAACAGGACGAAATCGGCCGCAATCGCCCAGATGATCGCCTTGAACACAAGGGCGGAGGGCGCAAACTTACGGAAGAGATTAGAATCGAATGCCATAAGTAAATCCAAAGGTCGTCTCCGCGCGGTCCTGCGTCCTCTGTTGGAACGCAGCGTACCCGGTCACGTCCTGGCGCGCCGTGAAGCGGAAGCGAAGTCCGCCGCCGTACGTTTGCGATGCGAAGCTGCCGATCTGATCCACTTCCGCGAAATCTTCCGTGCCGACGGCGTAGAAGATGTTTCCCGAAAGCTCTCGTTGAGACCGGTGCGCGAGTGGAAACGCAAGCCGAGCCAAGCCGGAGGGCCTCCAGTCGACGCCGGTATCGGAGAAATGGCTGCGCGCTTGGGTGAGGCCGAAAGTCCAGCTCCAATCGCGCGGAAGGTAGACGATGGCTGTTTCATTCACGGCCAGGATTCTTGCCGTGGTGTACCAATACCAGTGCTGGCCGTAAGCCAGTTCAATCCCCCGAATTGGCCGGCTCTCGCTGATTTTGAAGCCGTGATCGAGTTCGAAGAACGCTTCCGTCTCGGGTATCACTCCGTTGTCGTGCCCCGTTGCGCCGCCAATCGTGATCCCGCCCCACTTCGGCTGGCTCCTGGTCACGCTGCCAACGAAATTTCCGGCGTCGATGCCTCCTCGTTGGAAGAAACTCACAGCGGCGCTGGTCGTCCAGCGTCGGGTCCAGTTGGAAACCAGGCTCACCCACTGATCATTGTTGGCGGGCGCAAAAGAAAAGAGATCGCCGTCGAAGCCAACACGCAGTTCCTGCTTTCCCTCGCCGCGAAGCGACGATAGGCCCGAGCGCGCGTCCTCGCTGCCGGGATCGAGCGCGAGGGCCTTTCGGAATTCGATGCGGGCGTTGACTATGTCTCCACTGGCGCTAAATATTTGCGCCCGCGTGGCTCGCAGGTCGGCACGCTTGGGATCGAGCTCCACCGCGCGATCAGCGGCGTTGAGTGCCTCCTGCATCCGGCCCTGCTGCATGTAAACGGTGGCCAGGCCGATCCAGTTGTCGGGATCATCTTTCGCGACCTTCAAAACCGCGTCGTACTCGTGCTCCGCTTCCTCGAGCCTGCCGGCCCAGGCGAGAACTCGAGCGCGCCATGCGCGGATATCCATGTCATCCGGTGAACGCGCCAGCTCCTGATCGATAATGTGCAGGGCATCAGCCCAATCGTGAGCGTCGGCGTCCTTTTGAACCTGCGCCTGCCACGATTCTTCGGTTTGCTGTCCCCGCGCGGTCGAACCCAGGAACGCTCCGAGTGTCAGCAGAATGAGCGTTTGGAACGAGGCTCGACGAAGGCATCTCTCGCGCCGAGAGACCACACCCGAGATCGCTTTTGCGCGGACCATTCCAATGACAGTGAGTGCACGAAATGGGCCATGAATACTGGAAGGTTTTAGCGCAGCGATAATGGTAAGTGCCGAGCAATCTGTCGCAGGTTGAAATGATGAAGATGATCTAAGTGCCAGCCCGGAACATACGTGTCGGAGTGACACGTTGTGGCGCTCGAACTTCCGCAGGTGAAAATCCGCTGTCGGGGTGCTTGAGACCGGGCAGTTTCAGTTTCAAAGTGAATCGCGCGAGGCCCGCGTTGTCTCTTTCGTTTTTTAAGGCGTGAGTACAATTGTTATCCGCCTCTCCAAAGGACTACCGTTTTTCTATGACATCGAAAAGGAGCGTGAGCGTTCTTTGCCTGGCGGTCGTCGCGGTGGTTAGTTGGGTGTTTTTTCACCGAGGCGGCGCAGGTGAAATCAAGAATCTTCGCACGGCCGAAGTGCCAGTCTTGCCGCTTCACCACCTGATTGCCGATCCGGCGTTGACGTTTCCCGAAACGTTTCCATTGCAAGTGGCGGTTTTTTGGTCGAAGCCGGAGGAGGGCATGCTCGGACTCGTGCACGCGCTGCGCGAAATGGGAATTCCGTTTTTCGTAACGCGCGATCTGGATCAGGCGCTTCGGCATCCTCTCGTGATCGTGTATCCGTCGGCCGATGGGCGCACGCTCAGCGACGATCAAGTGGGAAAACTCACTCGCCACGTGGCCAACGGCGGCAGCTTGCTATCGTTCAATGTTTCGGCGGGAGCCCTCCGGCCGCTCTTCGGGTTTCGCGAAATGGTTCCCTCGCGACGCCGCCATCGCGTGATTTTCGACGCAAGTCCCGATCCCATCGAAAAGTACCTGAATCGTCCGGAAGAACGCGAAGTGCAGCTGGGAAATCCGAAGTTTGACGAAATTTTCTGGACCAACGGCTATACACCCGACGACACGTCCGAAACAGTGGCGCACTTCGAAGACGGAACCTCGGCTGTGCTGTGCAAGAAAACCGGCCAAGGAACGGCCTACGTCTTCGGCCTTAGCCTTCAAGACGTCGTCTTACGGAACCAGGTGGATCGCGATTACGAAGCTCAGCGTCACTACGTGAACGCCTTTGAGCCGGGCGCTGACGTTTGGATGCTGATGCTGCGCGCGTGGTACGAATCAAGGCAGGCAGATGCGGTGCGCCTGGCGACAATTCCCGACGCGAAAGACTCGGTGTTGCTGCTCTCGCACGACGTGGATTGGGAGAACTCGTTTGCTCCCATGCTGGATTTCGCGGCCATGGAAGAGAAGCATCACACCAAGAGCACGTTTTTCATTCAAACGAAGTATGTGAGCGACGCCAACAGCGCGGCGTTCTTTTTTGGCAAGGACCTCGACGATCTCCAGAAGCTCTACGCTCTTGGTTTTTCAATCGGCAGCCATTCCATTATCCACTCGCGCGCGTTCAACAAATTTGAGTTGGGCACCGGAACCGAAACCCTGGCGACGTATAACCCGCGCGGCACCGGCTTCGAATCGGCGACGGGCGCGACCGTTTTCGGCGAGGTTCGCGTGAGCAAGCAGCTTCTCGACGGCCAGTTGCCCGGCCAGCAGACCGTGTTTTTCCGTTCCGGGCATCTTCGCGTTCCTCCGACGATGCCCGAGGCGCTTCAGCGCTGCGGCTACCTGTTTGATTCCTCGTTCACCGCTCCGGACGTGCTCACCAACTTTCCATATTCGCTGCCTTTGGGGCTGGATTTCGACGAGGATAGCGGCCTCTTCGAGTTTCCGCTTACGTTTGAGGACGAGGAAGCTCCGCGACTCGATCAGCGCATGGCCGGTGCCTTGGAAGTGATTCGCGCGAACGCCGAAAATGAGGCCATCAGCGTCATACTGATTCACAGCAACGACGCCACCTACAAGCTGAGGGCGGAAGAAGACCTGCTCGACCACCTGCCTGATGGAGTCACTGCCACCGATATGCTCAGCTTTGCGCGCTTTTGGCGCGGGCGCGATCGCGTGAAATGGACGATTGCGGCCGGGCAGGCGGCATCCGACGTTCGCTTAGGCGTCTCTGCCGATGAGCCGGTCGAAGGACTCACGTTCGAATTCCGGCGCCATGTGAAGAGCGTTCGGGGCGAGGCTACGCTGGCCGCGAGTGGCCGCCAGATCGTACTGCGCCCGCTGAAAGCGGGAGAAAACTTATCCCTCGAGATTCACTACGGTGAATAGGCGACGAACGGACCCGCGGTGGGATCGGACGTTACTCTTGGCGCAGGGCCCTGACTGGGTCCACCCTGCTCGCGCGGCGCGCTGGCACAAAACTCGCCACCAGAGCCGCGACCACCAGCACCGAAATCATGAGCGCGAATGTGGACGGCTCCGGAGGTCGCATCCCATCTACCAGGTGCACCAATGCGCGCCCCGCTGCGAACGCGGCCAATGTGCCTACACCTACGCCTGCAAGAATCATTCCGAGGCTCTGCCGAAGCACCATCGCCATAACGTCGCGGGCCGTAGCGCCCAGCGCCATGCGTACACCAATTTCCGGCACACGTTGGCTCGTCAAATATGCCAACACGCCATAGATCCCGATGCACGCGAGCAGCAAAGCCAGCCCTGAGGATATCCCGAACAGCAGGAACAAGAACCGCTGCTGCGCCAGCGAAGCGCTCGCGAGCTGTTCCATGGTGTGAACCTCGTAGAGAACCTGATCGCTGCTGGCTCCCTTCAGCTCTCGCCGCAGCGATTCGAGTTCGCTCAATGGTGGCACGCTGGTTCGCACGACAATCGACGAGAGTTCCGACCAGCGCCGCAAAAATGGTCCCGGCACCTGCGCAAAAGGATAATAAAACTGCGCGCGCACTTCGGCTTGGTCGTCGCTGGCGAGCCCCCAGTGCCGGACGTGCCCTACGACGCCCACCACCGTGTACGGTTCAGTGCAGTCCACCGAATTTTCCACCGTGCCGCCGTTGGGACCTGCGCTGACCCGAGTGCAAGGCATATCGGGTATCCACAGGCGTTTCCCCACTGCATCTTGTCCCCCGAAGGCGCTCTGCGCCATCACCTCATCAATCACGACAACGGGCGAACTGCCCACGCGATCCTCGTCAGTAAAGAATCGGCCCCGGCGCAGAGCGATGCCCATCACCTTGAAATAATCCGGCGCAACGCTGGTTGCCAGCGCCATTGGCTGCCTGTTCTTCGGCGGCACGTCGGGCGTTGCCCAGTACCCGATTTGATTGTTCCCCTCGCGCATCGGCACCGTGTCGACCGTCGCCACTGACTCCACTCCAGGCACGTGGCGCGCCCGGTCCATGACGTCTTGCCATGCGGGAAGGATCCGCCCGCGATCAGCGAGCACACCTGGCGAAAGCGCCATGCGAGTCACCAGCACGTTGTGGACATTCAATCCCGGGTCCAGGGATGAGAGACGCAGCAGCGCGCGCCCCAGCATTCCTGCTGCGACAAGCAGCACCACCGCCAAAGCGATTTCGGATATCACAAAACTGCTGTGGAGTCGCCGCGAGCTTCCGATCGCGCCGTGTCCTCCGGCGCGCAGGGCCCGCTCCAATCCATCAGCGGGAGCGCGCAGAGCCGGCGCGAGCCCGAAGAGAACACCGCACAGCAGAGAGACGCCCAGCGCAAACGCCAGCACGCGCCAATCGAGATGCACCTCGTCGGCGCGCGGCAGCATCCCCGGCCAGAACGCGACGAACGGTCCGATACCGATATACGCGAGAAAAACCCCGAGCACGCCTCCGGAAAGACCCAGCACCGCGCTCTCCGTGAGACATTGCCGCGCCAATCGGCTCCGGCTTGCTCCGAGCGCCGCTCGCATCGCAAGTTCACGCCCTCGCGAAACGGCGCGCGCCAGCAGCAAGCTCGCCACGTTTACGCACGCAATCAGCAGCACCAGGCTCACCGCGCCAAGCAGCAGCCAGAGCGTCGATCGCGCATTTCCCACGTCCGGGCGAAGCGGCTGCACCATGAGCGTGCGGCCGCCGTTTGTGTCCGCATATTGTTCGGCCAGATGTTTGCCGATCAGTCCCACTTCCGTCTGAGCTTGAGCCAGTGTCGCACCCGCTCGCAGCCGCGCCAGCACGTGAACCGGATGGGCCCCGCGATTCCGCAAATAGCCGGCCGTGTCTTGGCCGAGCGGCGTATACACATCCGCTTCCTGCTCGTACAACTGAAAATTCGCCGGCGCCACGCCGACAACGGTGTAGCGCTTCTGGTCCAGCACCACCGACGTGCCGATCACATCAGGTTTGCCCGCGAAGTGCCGCTGCCAGAAGCTGTAGCCCAGAATCATCGAGGGCGCCGCACCCGCCACGTCTTCTTCGCGCAGAAAAGCGCGCCCCTGCGCCAGGTTCACGTGCAGCACGGAAAAAAGATCGTACGAGATTTCGCGGAGGTCCACATACTCGGGCTCTCCCGGCTCGCTCAGCGTCCCTCCATTGAAGAGTGCCGCCGCCATGTCGATCGAGCGGCTCTCGCGCTGGCAATCCAGAAAATCAGGGTATGCGACGTTCTGTTCGCCAAAAACTGCGGTGTTCCAGTTGTCTGACTCGCCGTGCACGGCCACCAGCCTATCCGGCTCAGGAAAAGGCACAGGCTTCAGCAGGACGCCGTTGATCACCGTGAACATCACCGTCGTCGCTCCGATCCCAAGAGCCAGCGTCAGCAGAGCCACCACCGTGAATCCCGGATTCTTGCGCAGCATGCGAAGAGCGTAGCGGACGTCCACGAGCAGGTCCTCGAGCCACCGCGTCCCGCGCTCGTCGCGGCACTGTTCCTTCACCTGCTCGGGACCGCCAATGGCGAGCCGCGCTTGCCGTCGCGCTTCCCCGGGCTCTACGCCGCGCGCCATCAGCTCGCTAGCGTGTTGCTCGAGATGGAATTGCAATTCCTTGTCGAGCTGCTCCTCCATTTGCCCTCGATGCCACAGCCGCTGCCACCAGGTCATTGTCGTCATTGCGAACTCTCCTCGGCCATTCCCAGAATCAGGCCGACGGCTTCCGTCAGCCGCTGCCAGCCAGCGGCTTCGGTCTCAAGTTGTTTCCGCCCTTTTGGCGTCAGGCGATAGAACTTGGCCTCGCGCCCCGTCTCGGTTTCGTTCCAATCCGCCGCCAGAAAGCCGCGGTTCTCCAGTCGGTGCAGCGCCGGATACAGCGACCCCTGCGGCACCTGCACAACGTCTCGCGACACCTGTTGCAGGCGTTGCGCGATCGCGTATCCATGGATGGGGCCAAGCCCCACCACCTTCAGAATCAAAAAGTCCAGCGTGCCCTGCGGCAGGTCCGATTTAGCAGTGATTTTAATGCCTCGACCTTCTACACATACCACATAGACGTGTAGAAGCGCAAGGGGTGAGCAGACTGAGGTATTAAATCCGGTTGAACAAAAGCGGCGCGCCAATTTTCGACGTGTAATTCGGCCGGTAGCGCTCCACGTTGTAGAGCTTTGCCACATCCACCTGCCGCGCGCCCGTCGGCAGCCCCTTCAGCGGAACTTGGCTGTAGCATCCGTTCTGCACGCCCACCAGCCGGCCGTGGACGCCATCGCGAATCAAGTCGGCGGCCACGTTCGCGAACGTGATCGCCACTAGCTGATCGATCGCGTCGGGCTCGCCGCTGCGCAAGTCGTACGTCAAGTCGCTCTCCATCACTTCCTGCTTCGTGCGCTTCTTCACTTCTTCGCCCAGCGCGTGCCCGATGTCGGCCTTCTTCCGGTGGCCGTACGCGTCCGCTTCGCCCACTTCGGTGATGGTGCCTTCTCTCCACACCGCACCTTCCGACACCACCACCAGCGCATAGTTGCTCGGGTTGGCCCGCTTGTCTTCCATCAGCAGCTTGCAAACGTGATCCAGATCGAACGGATACTCGGGAATCAAGCACCGTGACGAAGTCACGTAAGCCGTGTAGAGCGCCGTGAAGCCGGCATCGCGCCCGAACATGCGAAAAATTCCGATGCGTTCGTGCGAGCCCAGTGTCGTCCGCTGCCGCGTGATCAATTCCTTCGCGCGCGTGATCGCCGTCGAAAAACCGATGCAGTACTCCGTCCCCTGGACGTCGTTGTCCATCGTCTTCGGCACCGCAATCACAGGAAAACCCTTCGCGTCGAGCACCGTCGCGAAACTCAGAGTGTCGTCGCCGCCGATCGCCACCAGGCAGTCGATGCCCAGATGCTCCAGGTTCTTCAGCACGATGGAAGTGAAATCGTAATATTTGCCGTCGAATGGAAGCTGCTTCAGCTCCTCCTTCGAAATGTGCAGAGGCACCTTCGACTCCACCATTTTTCGCGGATTCGTCCGCGACGTGTGCAGCACCGTGCCACCCGTGCGGTCGATCGTGCGCGTGTTCTCGCGCGTCAGCGGCCGGACGTAGTTCGGGTCGCTTTCGAGCGCCGGGTTCATGTGCGTCAAGCCTTCCCATCCGCGGCGAATGCCCAGCACCTCGCGCCCAATTTCCTTCGAGCGGTACACCACGCTCTTGATGACCGGGTTCAGCCCCGGCACGTCCCCGCCCCCCGTCAAGATCCCGATTCGGTTCTTCGCCGCCATCGCTCCCTTTCTCCTTAGTATTTTCGTCGGCCGGCTGAATATCTTACCCGGTTTCGGGCGCACCGCGAGTAAGTTCTGAGGGACGGGACATAGTGCGTTTTGGTTGCGATTCGGATCGGCCACAGAGGCAAGGAATGCTGCTAGACCGGTGTTCGCAGGATCACAGGGAGCCGTGCCGCTGTTGGCGGAACCGTTAGTCGTATCATTGTGTTGGTTACCGCGAGTGCTTGAAGGTGTGATTGAGGACTGAGTTTCTTTGCTCCCGTGTCCAAAAGCTCAGCGGCGAACGCAACTCGTTGTTGTGGCGGGAAGGTCATCGCGGCGTGGTATTCGGCGATCTGCTCATAGGATATCTCGATAAGCCAGGAATCTCCTTCAATGCTGAGATTCTTCGGAAGCTTGTTGAGCTTAAATGTGCGCTCTAGGAGCGGATAGCTTCCGTGGGATTTGAGTTTCGCTGTCCGCAGGGCCGGGACATCCGGGTGCGTCCTCAACTTTGCGGAAATGTTCCGTGTCGACCAGAGATGTTTAACTGCAGCGTTCACCGGCGGATCCCATGCAACTATTAGTCTCAGAGTCGGCTCATCAGCCTCGCCCAGCCAATCAGACGGAATTGGCAGCTGCACTCTTGCGATGTCCTTCTCGTCTTCCAGCACACCCTGCCAGATCATGACTCCTGTACCGGCTGACGGAGCGTCGAGCCTCCGTGCGCTCGCTCGCCCTCTCCCGAGTGTGCGTTCTGCCAATTCTCTGACCGCTTGCTCATCGATAGGTGGAACAGCCGTCAGGGCCAGAAAGGCTTTGACCGTTACGGCAAAGGGCTGTGCTTCGCGCTCGCAGACCAGCTGTAACCGCTGAAGCGCAAAGGCGCTTTCCCTGGCCAACAATGGAGCAGCGAAGGACGTACCAGACCGGTCTTCCCAGACGCCTGTCGACGTCACACCCCATACCCCGAGGCCCGGCGCATATCCGTATTGCGGAGTTCCGTTGCCACCATTCGCGGAGAAATCTGGTTTTGGGCTCTCGCATAACCCTGGCCCCGCACGACAGGAACGGGCTGGGCCAACCAACGAACGTTTTACAGGCCCCATCGAATCCAGAGGAACCAGGGCGTCAAAACTCATATTGAAGACTCTCACGTCGGGCGCCGTCGCTACCATCGCCTGGAGGGCCGGGAAGACACTCTTGTCCTCGATGTCACCCGGACGAATGCCGCTTACGTTTACGTCGTAGTAGCGAGCAGTTCCGGAAGGCTGACGACTCGGTAGTCCCGCACTGTAATCAGGATCGCCGAAAACGACCCTCGAACTCACAAAGCTGCCATGCGAACCGACCGGGACTGCCGTTGAGGTAGGGGCTACGTATGCGCCCCGCCGGTACTTACTTAGAATTGCATGATTGCCGGGAACTCCAATGTCCAGCACGCCAATCGTTGGAAGACTTGAGATGTCCACTTCCAGAGGCGGTGAAACGCGGCTCCTCTGTTTCACGGCTGAAGAGCCAGCAGCTACCGATATCAGTGGCGAATGGAGCGACTGCACCGAAAAGAACGTTTCAGATATTCTTTTGAGCGATTCACGAGTAATCTTCCCTCTCACCCACTGCCGCCCCGAGAAATCAGCGCCTGTTCCAGTCACCGCCTCTCCTAAACCTTGGGCGAGCGTCGACACAACCGCTCGAATGAGCGAGTCGATCTCTGACCTCGCCAGCAACGGCTGGAACTCAACGACCGCGTCGGTGATCGTCTTTGGCCTCAGTTCGCCCAGCCATTCAGAATCAATGCGGAGTTGCGGTGGAATCGTTTCAAAGCGCTCAATCGTGGCCCACCGCGATTTCTCTCTGTCGCCCAGGTCTCGAAGCGTCCGCGCTGTATTCGACAACTGCTCTATCATTTCGGGATTCATGTGGACCACAGCGGAGCCGTCCTCGGCCACGCTGAGGAGATCGATGCCCAACCTGCGAAAAACTCGCGAATGCTTTTCGGCAAAATCAGTGTGCTCAACTATCTTGCCGTCAATCGCAATTCTTTTGTTCTCGGATGCTTTGGTCAGCTCTGATACGGGTGCTGCGAGTAGGAAGTAGTGGTTTTTCTTTGAGGGATCAGCCGACGCTTGAATTTGCGTTTTGACACGGCTCAAAGACTGGGTAATCGCGGTGCCTTTAGTGGCCCAGTTGATGTTGACGTATTTCGGAACGCCGCCTCCGCCGACTTTTTCCGCACGTGCAAGTTCGTGCTGCTCGTTGAGATAGAATGTGCGCGGAGAAACCGGCCCGTCGGGACTCATCGACCGTTTAGTTCCCGCAGCGCAATGGCCCGGGCTTCCGCCTCGACAAGTTTCTCAGCGTCTGCGTATGTCTTGGGCGTCTCTCGGTCGGCCACGCCTCCCTTTAGACCGAACCTGGCGCGCGTCCTTTTCATGTAGTCCGCCAACTCTCTCTTCGTGGGCTTCGGAAAGTGCAAGATCAAATCAAACCTACGCCAGAGCGCCCGGTCAAGGTTTTCGGGAAGGTTAGACGTTGCGATGACGATTCCTTGTGTTTCCGAGAATTCTAGTTCCTGCATAAGCGCTATCACGATGCGATCCAATTCTCCCACGTCCAGCGGATTGCCTCGCTGCTTGCCCAACGCGTCGATCTCGTCAAATAACAGTACGGACGGGTTATTCGACGCAAATCGAAACAGCTCGCGTAAGTGGATTGCTGTTTGGCCGAGGTACGCTCCGATGACGGCGTCGAAGCGAACGGTATAGTGGGGCAAACTCAGTTCATTAGCAATCGCTTGTGCCGTAAAGCTCTTGCCGCATCCTGGCGGACCAACGAATAAGAGCTTGCTCCTGCGTCTTATGCCCCTCGAGGAGAGATATGCCCCATGCCTAGTCTCCTCGATCAGTGCTTCCAGCGCCTTCCGGCATGCGGGGCGCAGCATAACGTCCGTCAATCGCGTGGGGGTGTGTCCTCTCGAAAGGGCAGCTTCCAGAAAATTCCCGTTCGTGAGGACGCCAGTGATTTGCTCGACCGCGCGATGTCCTTTCATTCCGTTTGAATGCAAAGATCCCCGGAGTAGCTGAGCAGCGGAATGGTGTCCTTTTTTTTCCTCAAGGCTGGCGATCTGCTTCGCAATCTGCTCCGCAGATTCAAGGTCTCGGCCTGACACAGCCTGAAAAAGTCTGGCGAGTTGGCGGATGGTCGGCATAGAGGATCGAAAAGGAATCTTACCCCATCGGGCCTAGCTAGCACCATGCGGGCCCAGGCGGGTGGGGCACCACTCTACCCCTGTGGTGAGTAGTTACCACATTTGTGGTGGATCTACGAAAGACGGGTAGCCCAGTGCGGCACCCTTCCGATTCTGGGTTGCGTCTCCGAATTTCGGGGTGCCCGATCTCCCCAGACTTCGGGACGGGATCGAAGGGTCGGCCTTTGGCTTCGGGCTTGTGCTACGGTTGACGCACCCTACCTCAACCCAAAAACCTGTGGTACTGGGTCTTGCTAATTCGTGTTTACTATGATATAAAGGCACATCCATTAAAATAATAATAATTAATCTGTGCGCCTGGATGTTTCAGGCCTGTAGAAGAAGTGTGTCGGTACGAAGGAGGACAAAGACGTGAGCTCCCGACACTTCGGGACTAATCGGTACACCTTGCAAACGAGGATGCGGCGAAGCATCCTCGTCCCGAGTCCGCCTCAGGCGAAAGAGCCGAGGGATCTCTCTTCTAATCGGTACACTCTACAAATAGAAATCGCCGCAACTCCAACAAAACAAACGGCCGGCACCCGCGCTAATCGGTACAATCTGGCCTCTGTGGGCTCTGTGCCTCTGTGGCAAATCCCAACAAGGCCACCGCGATTAGAAATGGCCGCAAATGACTGAAAACACTCACCAGCCACCAGTTCCAATCTACCGTAGGGCAGAGGGGGGTATTTCGCGGCGGCAAAAACGCAGCGAACACTCAGAGGCAGTCCACGAGTTACGAATCACGAGTCACAAGTCACGTTTTCTCCCAGGCGAAAAAAAAGCTAATCGCAACAACCCCACATTCAAAAATCGCCGCAACTCTCTCTCAACAAAGAGGAAGACATTTTCTAACCGCAACAAAAACACCTGTTCTGGTTCGTCGCATTTTCGCCCCCGTAGCCGAGGCCACTCGACTGTGCCGAATGATACATACGGCTGCCTGAGGCGGGGGCTAGAGTTGTGGCATTTCGAGCGACAAGGAGACGAAAATGCCCAACAAGAAAACCATGAAAGCGGCAGTTGTTGAGAAATTTGGCGAGCCGTTGGTGGTGCGAGAAGTTCCAATCCCAACGCCGGGGCCAGGGCAGGCGCTGGTGGAGGTGTTCGCGACGGGAGTATGTCACACCGATCTGCATGCCGCGGATGGCGACTGGCCAATCAAGCCAACGCTGCCGCTCATCCCCGGCCACGAAGGAGCAGGAATCGTCGCAGTTGTCGGCCCGGGGGTTACGCATTTGAAAGAAGGCGATCGCGTGGGAATCGCGTGGCTGCACAGCGCGTGCGGGCTTTGCGATTACTGTCTTTCCGGATGGGAAACGCTCTGCCCGGAACAGCAAAACTCCGGATATTCGGTGAACGGAACTTTCGCGCAGTACGCATTGGGGCAAGCAGATTACCTGGGACGAATTCCCAAGAACCTCTCGTTTGTGGATGCGGCGCCGATCCTGTGCGCCGGCGTCACCACCTACAAAGGATTGAAAATGACTCAGGCGCGACCCGGCGAATGGGTGGTGATCTCAGGAGTAGGCGGCCTGGGCCACGTGGCCATCCAGTACGCGAAGGCCATGGGACTGCACGTCGCGGCCGTGGACCTGGGACCAGAAAAGATGGCGCTGGCGCGGAAACTCGGAGCTGAAATCACGATTGACGCGAAAACACAGGACCCTACGAAGGAAATCCAAAAGCAAATCGGCGGAGCGCATGGAGCGCTGGTAACGGCAGTTTCACTGATCGCCTTCAAGCAAGCGGTGGGCATGCTTCGTCGTGGTGGGACTTGCGTGCTGAATGGGCTCCCGCCCGGGGAGTTTCCTGTTTCGATTTTCGACGTGGTGCTGAATGGCTACACGATACGAGGCTCCATCGTGGGCACTCGCCTGGACCTGGAAGAATCGCTCGCGTTCGCTGCAGATGGCAAAGTGAAGGCGACGATCGAGACATTGCCGCTGGAATCCATCAATGACGTGTTCAGCCGGCTCAAGAAGGGACAGGTCAACGGGCGCGTTGTACTTGGGCTCAAGGAGGAAATGTCTGCGAAGGCGGCGGTGACACGGCTCGCGAGCTAATCCAGGCCGCTTCTAGCACCTAGCCGCTGAGCCAATCTCATAAATGCTCCGTCGGATCGAACAGCTTGGCTTCAGGGGCTAAAGCCCTTTCTTATTGCGGGCCTGACGGCGGGGCTGAAGCCCCGCCCTTCCGGGCACCATATATAAGACAGCCTCTAGCCACTGCCTTTCTCTGCCCACCGAAGCGCTTCCCGCGAAGGCGGAACTGTACAAAAGAGAGCATCGGCGTTCGCTGGGATTCTCTACGATGCGTTTGTTGAATCCTGGTCGCTTTGGGAGGCGCCATGACATTCACACGCAACACCCTTCCGTATTTCATTGCAAGCATGATGATTCTTCTTGGCACGTCCATGTCCGTCGCAGCTAAACGCCCGGCTCCGCCAGCTCGCACAGTTGCGCCCACAGAGCTCGAAATGCAGGTCCTTCTCGATCGCGCCGACTTCTCGCCGGGTGAAATCGACGGGCAGGGCGGAAAGAACAGCCGCGAGGCGCTGGCGGCGTTTCAGGCCTCGCGCGGGCTTGCTCCGGGCACGCGGAGCCGCAGGGCGTTGCTGCTGGCGCTCGGCGCCGGTACGGTGAAACCGGTCATCCTCTATACGATCACTGCGGCAGACGTCGCAGGGCCGTTTAACAAGACGATTCCGGAAGACGCAACGGCGCAGGCGAAGCTGCCGGGACTCTACTACACATCCGTGCTGCAAGAGCTCAGCGCGAAATTCCACTCGGCGCCGGCTTTGCTCAAGCGCCTGAATCCCCGCGCCCGTTTTACCGCGGGACAGCACATCCGCGTCCCCAACGTGTTGGGCGCCGTGCCGGCCCGTGCTGAGGCGGCGAAGGTGGTTGTCTCGAAGAGCGCATCGAGCCTGTCGGTATATGACCAGAAAGGCCAGGTCATTTTCTACGCCCCGGTAACCAGCGGCAGCGCCCACGACCCGCTCCCCATCGGACATTGGGAGATCACAGAGGTGCGGCGAAATCCAATCTACAACTACAACCCGGACTTGTTCTGGGACGCCAATCCCGCAAATGCACTGGTGCAGATCGCAGCGGGTCCGAACAATCCCGTGGGCGTCGTATGGATGGGGATTAACGTACCGCACTACGGGATCCACGGCTCGCCTGACCCCGGGGAGATCGGCCATTCCAAGTCTCACGGGTGCGTGCGGATGACAAACTGGGACGCCACCAGCGTCGCCGGCCTGGTTGAAGATGGGACGTCCGTCGTGTTCGAGCAATGAGAAAAGGAACAGGCTTGAAACTCTGGGTTGGTGTTGCCGTGCTCTTCGCAGCGGTCTTTGCCGTTGCGGTTGGCCGGACCTCTACCGTTCTCGAAATGACTCCGCCCATCAACGGACTCGCCCTTGCAAATCTGCAGGATACGTTCGGAGATTTTCACAACGGACATCGGCATGAAGCGATCGACATCATGGAGCCGAGAGGAACACCCATCCACGCGGTGGTACCCGGAACGATCCGCAAATTGTTCTTCAGTGTCCGGGGCGGCAACACGGTATACGAGTTCGATGAAACGGGAGTGTATTGCTACTACTACGCGCACTTGGAGCGGTACGCGGAAGGGTTGCGAGAAGGAATGCGGGTCGAGCGTGGCGACGTGATCGGTTTTGTGGGGTCGACGGGGAATGCGGATGCGCGCGCGCCGCACTTGCATTTTGCAATCTTCGAGTTGGGGCCGGAAAAGCAGTGGTCGAAGGGCACGGCCATTGACCCCTACGCTAGCCTGGTAGCCGCGGTGAAGCGGACGAAATAGCGAACGGCAAAACCGAAAGGCCTTCAGATGCGAAGACCTGGGCTACATTAACTGACCGGTTTTATCGGGACTGTTTTAAGCCGAGGTCAGGACTTCTTCGCTTTGGTGTATGCCACATCGCCGGCATCGAGCGCGTCCTGTACGGTGTCGGTTGCCAATTCCACGATTTCTTGAGCGCGCTGCTTCAAATCTCTAGCTGCGCTGCGGACTTGTTTGGCTCCATCGTTCACAGCATCAGAAATATCGCCTCGAAGTTCCTCTCCGGATTTGGGCGCGAGGAGTAAAGCGGCTGCGGCACCTACGGCAGCACCCGCGGCAAACGCCAGGATCTTTCCTGCCGTAGAACTTCCGTTCGTTCTCACCGTAGAACCTCCGTTCGTTCCTGCCTTATGATCTCTGGTGATTCCTGCCTTATGATCTGCGGTCATCGTAAGTCTCCTATCCCGAGCCGTTCCGAGGTGCGGTGATGCCTCTTCGCGGACAGGAGCACACTGCACAGGAACCACATTAGTCGCGCGGAGGATCGAGGTATGTCCCGTTCGGCACACTTTCCATTTTAATTTCACGTGCCGGGATGGGTGTGCCACGCTGATGTCGGAGCTGAAGCTCGACCCCCTAAGAACCGCAAAAGTCTGGGGCTGACACGAAACAAACTGTGCCGGCCTGAAGGCCGCCGCTACAAAGACGAATCAGTACGCGAGGTGGGGATAGAGGCGGGCGCCGAGGAGGACGAGAACGATCGCAGTGACGACGATGACGGCGTAATCGTGGGTCAGGCCGAAGGCGCTGGTGCTGCCGGCGAGCATGCAGGTGCGCAGCGCGTCGACAACGTAGGACAAGGGATTCAGGCGCGAGACGGTCTTCAGCCAGATGGGCATGATGGTGATGGGATAAATCGCGTTGCTCGCGAAAAAGAGCGGCATGGTGAGCACCTGCCCGACTCCCATGAAGCGCTCCCTCGTTTTCACGATGCACGCGATGATCAGCGAAAACGTGGAGAACAAAGTGGCGGCAAGCAGAACGATCACCAGCACGTTGAGGAGCGCGAGCGGCCTCCAATTCAGCTTCACACCGAGAAGCAGCGAAAGCGTGTAAACAATCACGGCCTGCGAGAGCGTGCGGATGCCGGCGGAAAAACCTTTGCCGAGAACAAGCGCCGCGCGCGGAGTGGGGCTGGCGAGGAATCTCTGCACGATGCCGAGGTCGCGTTCCCAGATGACGTTGATGCCGTAGAAAATCGCCACGAAAAGAACGCTCTGCGCCAGGATGCCGGGAGCAATGAAGTCGAGATACGGAACCGTGCCGGTGTGCATCGCCCCGCCGCGCGAAAATACTTGCCCGAAGATGAGCAGCCAAAGCGCGGGCTGCAGCGCGCGCGTGATGAGCTCGGTGAAATCATGGCGCAGCTTGCGCAGCTCAAATTCCGTGATGATGAGCGACTTCTCGATGAAGCTGGCGACGGGATGAGTGAGTGTGGCGGCGCTCATGGGGTTGGGGATTTTGCCATCGAGCTAACCGAGGCGCTGGGCCGTGCGGCGGTCAGCGGATATTTTGCGGAAGGTGCCGCCGGAATCGGCGTCGCCGCCTGCATAGTGGACAAAGACGTCAGCCAGCGTGTGGCCGCTGCCGCCGAGCGAGGCTTCGAGTTCCTGGTAGGTGCCGAGCGCGTCCACTTTGCCCGCGCGCATGATGGCGATGCGGTCGCAGTAGCTCTGAGCCTCCTCGAGATAATGAGTGGTGAAAAACAGCGTCGTGCCGTAGTGCGTCCGCAAATCGACGAGATGTTTCCAAACGGCGTCGCGCGCAATCGGGTCGAGCCCTACGGTGGGCTCGTCGAGGAAAAGCACCGGCGGCCGGTGCAGCGTGGACTGGGCGATTTCCAGGCGGCGCACCATTCCGCCAGAGTATTCGCTCACCATGCGGTCGCCGTCGGTAGTGAGGCCCATGAACTCGAGGGCCTCGCGGATGCGCGGCTGCTGCTCGCGGTGCGGCAGGTCGTAGAGTTTGGCGAAGATGAGCAAGTTCTCGTAGCCGGTGAGCGAACCGTCGACGGACACGGCCTGCGGCACGTAGCCGATGGCGCGGCGAACGCCCACCGCCTGGGTGGCGATCGAGAAGCCGGCCACGCGCGCCTCGCCTGCGGTGGGCGGCAAAAGCGTGGTGAGCATTTTGATTGTGGTGGTTTTGCCAGCGCCGTTCGACCCGAGCAGGCCGAAGATCTCGCCGGCGTTGACCGAAAGCGTGACGGCGTCCACCGCCGTAAATGCGCCGAAGCGGCGAGTGAGGCTCTTGATTTCGAGAACGATTTCGCTCACAACTCGCCTCTACGGTATGCGGAGGGCGCCGCCAGCGGCGCGCTTTTACATTTTTTCGGCGAAGGTTACGGAGGCGCGGGTTGTCTCCCAATCCATGCGCAGCGAGCAGCCCCCGCCGGACTTTTCGTACGAGATGGTGAAGTTCTCGAGGGGCGACGCGAGCTTTGAGACCTGCATATCGACGCGGGCGAAGTCGGATTGCTCGCCGGGATACGGGATGCCCCATTCGCCGGTTTTCTTGCTGATGATGAGAGTCCACTTGTCGGCATTGGGAATGGTGAAGAGCGTGTAGCTGCCGGCGGGAATGGTTTTTCCTCCCACCGTCAGATCGGCGGTGGTGACGAACGTGGTCGCCTCATTGGCGCCCGCGCGCCACACTTTGCCGAATGGCGCAAGGCCGTCATCGGCGAAGATTTTCCGGCCCTTCATGCGCGGACTCGAATAGGCCGTGGTAATGGTTTTTCCGTCGGGCAACGCACAACTGGCCGTGCCCGGCGGGCTGGGACGCTGGCTCTTGTCCTGCTGGCGAGTCAAACCAGGAAGCGCGAGTACGGCCACCGCTACGACAAGCGCGAAACAACAGGCAAATTTCTTTCGCATAAATTTTCTCCTTTTCTTTTCACCTCAGGGTTTGCAAGTACAAACCCTGAAACTTCATCGCACTCAGGGTTTCCAAGTAGAAACCCTGAAACCCGGGTTTCCGAAAAAGTCGAAGTAAAAGGGTCGAGTAAATCGCATGGCTGGGAGAACGATTCTACAACATCTGCCGTGCGGACGTGGTTAGAAGCGCAAGTCGCGCAGATACTCGAAATCGATTCGCATGCTGGGCCACGGGTCGGCCAAATCTTCTTGTTCGACGAAATAGTGGCGGATGCCGGCCTGTTCCGAGTGCTGAAAGATTTGCTTGAAGTCGATGATGCCGCGCCCGACGTCCGATTGGCCGCGAGCGGGCGTGTGGTCCATGTCCTTCACATGGACCATGGGGAAACGGCCGGGATAGCGCGCGAAGTAATCAAGAGGCCGCTGATCGCCCTTCACGGCCCAGTACAAATCCATTTCGAACTTCACGAGCTGCGGATCGGTTTCGGCGAGCAGAACGTGGTAGAACATCGTTGCGCCCACAGGCTCGAAATCGAAAGCGTGATTGTGGTACGCGAACTGGATGCCGGCCTTTTTGGTCTCGGCACCCACTTTGTTGAAGAATTCCGCGACGCGCTTGGAGTCGTCCACCGTGCTGCGCCGGTTCGCGTCAACCGACGGGCAAACGACATATTCAAGACCGATCGTGTGTGCGGCATCGAGGACGGCCGGCAGGCTTTTTTCGATTTGGTCGAAAGAGATGTGCGCGGACGGCGCGCGAAGGCCCACGCGATCGAGGGCGGCCCGAACATCGCGCGGAGAGCGGTCGAAATAGCCCGCGAATTCGACTTCGGCGTATCCGATCGCGGCTACTTTTTGAAGCGAGCCGTCGAAATCGCGTTTCATCTCGTCGCGAACGGAATAGAGTTGCAGGCCGATGGTGGAAAGTTTTCGCTCGTCGCGCGCGAAAGCGCCGAACCGAGCAGCGAGAATTCCCGCACCGGCCGATTCAAGGAAGTGGCGGCGATTCATGAGTTAGCTCGCTTCGGCCAGAAGTTCGGCGCGGACATTCTTCAGGACGTATGCGGCGCGCTCGACGCCGACTTCGCCGGTGAGCACCGGATCTTCATTTTCGATGCTGAGAATGCCCTCGTAGCCGATATCCATATAGGCGCGGATGATTTCCTTCCACAATTGCGCGCCGTGGCCATAACCGACGGCGCGAAAGTTCGCGGAAGCTTCGGGCAAATCTTTCGTATCGAAGGCGAAATTCAGCACGCCGTATCGCTCGACGTTGTGCTTGTAGAGGACCGTGTCCTTCATGTGCGCGTGGAAGATGGCGTTCTGTTTTCCGAGCAGGTGAATCACTTCGACAGGATCGCATTGCTGCCAGAAAAGGTGGCTCAGGTCGCAGTTCGCGCCGATCTCCTCGCCGACGGCCTCGCGGAGTTTCAGCAGCGTGCGGGGATTGTAGACGGTGAAGTTGGGATGCATCTCGAGGGCAAGCCTGTGGATTCCGTGCTGGCGCGCGAAGGCGGCGGCCTGCTGCCAATAAGGAATCACTTTTTCTTTCCACTGCCAGTCAAGCGCGTGCCCGTACTCGTCGGGCCAGCGGTAGGTGATCCAGTTGGGATTTTTGTCGGTGGGATTCGCGCCGGGGCAGCCGGAGAATCCGACGATCACTTTGACGTCGAGCTTTTCCGCGAGCAGGACAGTGCGGCGAAACGTGTCGGCATCGCGCTGCGCGATGGCCGGGTCGGGATGCACGGGGTTGCCGTGGCAACTTAGCGTCGCGACGCGGATGTTGCGGTCGTCGAATTTCTTCTTCCAGGCATGGAGCTTGCCGGAGTCGGCGAGCAACTCGTCAACCGGGCAGTGCGAATTGCTGGGGTAACCGCCGGTGCCGATTTCGACGGCTTCGAGACCGAGGGCGCTGATTTTGTCGAGCATGGCGTCGAGCGAAAGGTCGCCGTAGACGGGATCGAAGACGCCGATCAGAATTTTGCGCGCGGGCCCGTGAGATTGAGAGCCGCCGCCCATTTGCCGGGCTGCAGATGCGGAGGCGGTTGGGGCGCCAGAGCCCGTCACCGCTGCGGCAGCGACCGCTCCGCCGACAGTCTTCAGGAATGTTCTGCGGTCCGCTTGCTCAGAGTCCGCCCCGGTGGGCGACCCCGCGCCTTGCGCGATGCCGTCGGCCATACGATCCTCCTTCTTGCGATGGCGAGCCTCAAATTGCGCCCCCACGCTCGCACAAATCGACTGTGAAATTCCAGCGCTACTTTGCGGCAAAGCCGGTATGCGCAATACTCTACGTCCGGGAAAGGTGGAAACGATGCGAGCAGCGGTGATTGGGATTGGATTTGTCGGCCGAGCGCATGTGGAGGCGTTGCGGCGGCTGGGGATTGAACTGGCGGGAGTGCTTGGCAGTTCGCCGCAACGGACGCAAGAGCAGCGCAAGGCGCTGGGAATCGAGCGCGGGTACGGTTCGCTCGAAGAGCTTGCAGGCGATGCGAGCGTGAACGTCGTGCACATCTGCACTCCGAACCACTTGCACTTTGGCGAAGCGGAGGCTGCGCTCAAGGCGAAGAAGCACGTGCTGTGCGAGAAACCGCTGGGGATGAATTCGCGCGAGACCGGGGCGCTGGTGGATCTCGCGCGAAGTGAGGGACGCGCGGGGGCCGTGGCGCACAATCTGCGCTACTACCCAATGTGCCAGGAGGCGCGCGCGCTGGTGCGGCGCGGGGCCATCGGCGAGCCCCGCATGGTGCATGGCTCGTATTTGCAGGATTGGCTGCTGTATCCCTCGGATTGGAACTGGCGGCTCGAGCCGGCGGTGAGCGGGTCGATGCGAACGGTGGCGGATGTGGGGACGCACTGGCTCGACTTGATTACCTGGATCACGGGAAAGCGCGTGACGGAGTTGTGCGCCGACCTTGCGACCATCGTGCCGGTACGCGAACGGCCGCGCGGGCCGGTGGAAACATTTCAAGAGCGAAAGGGCACGGATTTCGAGGAAGTTCGCATCGAGACGGAGGACTACGCATCGGTGCTGCTGCGCCTCGAAGGCGGGTTGCGCGGCGTGATGACCGTTTCGCAAGTGAGCGCGGGGCGGAAAAACCGGCTGTGGTTTGAAATCGATGGCAGCGAAGGCTCGGTGGCGTGGGACGGCGAGCGGCCGAATATCTTGTGGATCGGGCGGCGGCGCGAGCCGAACCGCGAGTTGATAAAGGATCCGGCGCTGATGAGCCCGGAAGCGCGTGGATTCGCGGCATATCCTGCCGGACACGCCGAGGGTTATCCCGACACGTTCGTGCAGTTGTTCAAGGAATTTTACGCGTACGTCGAGCGTGGGGACATGAATGCGGCTCGCGCGTTTCCTACCTTCGAAGCGGGGCACACAGGCGTCGTGCTGTGCGAGGCCATTGCGACGAGCGCGCGCGAGCGGAAATGGGTAACAGTTCCCCTCGGCGCCTAAGGCCACAGCATCCTCATTTTCCGCAACGTCATAACGGGTGTATGCTTCCGGCGCCGGGAGGGTTTATGGTCCGATCTATTTCGTCGCGCGCGTGGTTCTCCGTCTTGATTTTGTCGCTGGGCGCTGTACTCGTTGCGGCCACCGGTCACGCTGCGCCGCGAGCGCAAGGAACGGCTCCGACGCGACCTGCGATTATCGGCGTCTCGCATATTGGATTGAGAACGGACAATCTCGACGCGTCGCGGAAATTTTATATCGGCGTTCTTGGATTCAGCGAGGCGTTCAGTCTCGACGATCCTCCGGGGAAAATGCTGCTGACGTATTTCAAGGTGAATGACCACCAGTTCATCGAGGTTTTCCCCGAACTGAAGGACGCGAAGCAGGACCGGCTGTCGCACATCGCGTTTGAGACCAGCGACGCGGAGCAATTGCGTGCGTACCTGGGGAGCCGCGGCGTTCAAGTGCCCGCGAAGCTTGACCCCATGCTCGACGGCAATCGCGGATTCGAAGTGACGGACCCGGACGGGCACACCGTGGAATTCGTACAGTTGATGCCCGGCTCGATACATACCCGGGACTTCGGGAAGCATCTGCCGGATACGCGAATCTCGCAGCACATCATTCACGTGGGAGTGACGGTGCGCGATCGCGCCGCGGCCGACAAGTTCTACAAGGACATTCTGGGGTTTCAAGAGACGTGGCACGGCGGAATGAAAGATACGCAAACGGACTGGGTGGACATGCGCGTGCCCGACGGTACCGATTGGCTCGAGTACATGATGAACGTCGGCGACAATCCTTCACCGAGAACGCTCGGAATCGTGCATCATTTTGCGCTGGGCGTGCCGAGCGTGAGCGAAGCGTACAAGATCGTGCTCGAGCGCGATCCGAAAATTACCGAGAAGCCGCAGATCGGGCGCGACGGCAAGTGGCAACTGAACCTGTACGATCCAAACCAGACGCGCGCGGAATTGATGGAGCCTAAGCCTGTAAGAACGCCGTGCTGTTCGCCAATGAATCAGTAATAGGAGAAACCGATAATGAGAAACCGCATTTCGCGTCGCGAGTTTATCCAGAATAGCGCCGGCGCTGCCGGAGCATACGTTGCAGCGAGCACGCTGCTTGAGCCGGAGGGGCCTGCGTGGGCGAGAGCGGCGGCGCGGCGGGTTCCTGCGAGCGATCGCGTGCGCTTCGGAATCATCGGCGTGGGGATGCAGGGCTCCGGGCTGCTGACGAATGCGATTGAATTGCCGGGCATCGAGTGCGCGATGGCGTGCGATCTTTACGACGGGCGTCACGCGCTGGCGAAGGAAATCGCGGGCGCGAATCTGCCGACGACGCGGCGGTATCAAGAGGTGCTCGCGAGCAAGGACATCGATTGCGTGATCGCGGCGGTGCCGGATTTTTGGCACAAGCAAATCGTGGTCGATGCGGTGAGCGCAGGCAAGGACGTCTATTGCGAGAAGCCGATGTCGCATTCGCCGGCGGATGGCATTGCGATGGTCAACGCGACGCAGAAATCGGGGCGCATCGTGCAAGCCGGTTCGCAGCGCGTGAGCGGCATTATCGCGGCGAAAGCCAGGGATTTGTTCGCGCAAGGAATCATCGGCGACCTCTGCCTCATCGAGGCTTCCAACGGACGCAACTCGCCGTGCGGCGCGTGGGAATATCCGACGCCGCCCGATCTTTCGACGACGACGCTCGATTGGGAGACGTGGCAAGGGACCGTGCCTAAACGCGCCTTCGATCCGAAACTGTTCGCGCGCTGGCGCTGCTGGAAGGAGTACGGCACGGGAGTGGCGGGCGATCTGCTAGTGCATCTGGTGAGCGGAATGATGGCGGTGCTCGGCACAAGCGATGCGCCCCGGCGCTGCATGGCGATGGGCGGGATTCTCCGCTGGAAGGACGGCCGGAACATGCCGGACGTTCACGCGTCGCTGTTCGAGTACGAAAAACTCGGCAGCGTTCCCGTGTATTTGCGCCTGAATCTGGGCACCGATACGCCGGAAGGTTATCGCTTCATGGGATCGAAAGGAATTCTCGAGGTGAACAGCGAGAGCGTGACGTACATGCCACAATCGGGCGAGGATGACGGGCCGTGTTATTACGCCAATAGCTTCGCGAAGCCTCTGCGCGACGCCTATACGAAAAAATGGCGCGAAGACCACGACACGATGGGCAAGCAGACCGCCGTGGAAGCCGCGCGCTTTATCGGGCCGTCGTGGGATGACACGAAGCCGCATCTGTGGAATTTCTTCCAGGCGGTGAAGAGCCGCCAGCCCGTGGTGGAGGATGTGGTGTTCGGCCACCACGCGGCGCTCGCATGCCACATGGCCAACGAATCTTATTTCGCGCAGAGCGCGGTGCGCTGGGATGCCGCGTCACAAACAATCAAGAGCTGAAGGGCCGCTCGCTAGGATTCTGCGGCGCGGAGCGCGTGCAGTCGTTTCTGGTCGCGGTATTCCAGCAACGTCAACCAGATGATCACGACATCGGAAATGGTGAGCAGCAAGAGTCCAATGGAGTAGACGCGTTCGAGGCGAAACACCTGGTAGACGGCGAAGGCGCCGAAAACGAAGATCGCAAGCGGGTAGGCCCAAAGACGATTCATCCAAAGTGCGATCGCCAAAACAATTTTCACTGCGCCATGTGACAGCAGATAGGCCGCCGCGAAGACAGGGTCCGTGGCGCCGAGTTGTTCCGCGACACGACTGCCCGGGTGATGGAGATGATGGAAGTGTCCATACGTCCAAAGCGTGAGCGAGATTTTGCGAAGTGCGTCGGGATCGACAAGCAAGAGTAGCCCCGCAAGAGATTCCAGCAAGCCATCGACCGCTTTAAGGGTGATTCCTACGCGAAAGGTGCCACGCAGCAGGCGTCGCAGCCACGGAGGCGACGAAATCATGAGCGGCAATCGAGGACGGCGGCACCGTTGACGCGATCGCTTTTCAGGTCATTCAGCGCGCGATTTGCGTCGCGCAGTGGATAGACTTGCACCTGCGTGCGGACCGGAATCTCCGCCGCGATGCGGAGAAAATCTCGGCCATCCTGACGCGTGTTGTTCGCGACGCTTCGAATCATCCTCTCCTGGTACAACAGATCGTAGTCGAATGACGGAATCGGGCTCATGTGAATCCCGCCGAGCACGAGGACGCCGCCCTTCTTGAGCGCTTTCAATGCCGGAGGGACAAGCTCCCCCGCGGGAGCAAAGATGATTGCTGCATCGAGCTTCACGGGAGGATCGTCGGAGGCTTCGCCCACCCATACGGCGCCTAGTTCGGAGGCGAGCTGCTGGTGATTCTTTCCGCGCGTGCAGGCGTAGACCTCCGCGCCCCAGTGACGCGCGACCTGAATCGCGACGGACGCGGCGGCCCCGAAACCGTAAAAGGCGAGACGGCTGCCCGATTTCACTCCGGAGAGGCGCAAGCAGCGGAACCCGATGATTCCGGCGCAGAGAAGCGGCGCAACTTGCTGATCGGACAAGGACTCGTGGAGCGGGTAGACGAAATCTTCCGGCGCGACAGCGTACTCGGCATAGCCGCCGTCCACCGTGTATCCGGTGAACGTCGGATGATCGCAGAGATTTTCCCTTCCTGAGCGGCAGTATTCGCAGGTTTGATCGGTGCTGTGCAGCCAGGGAATGCCAACGCGATCCCCAATACGATAACGGTGCGCGCCATTGCCCAGCTTTTCCACCATGCCGACCACTTGATGTCCGGGAATCACAGGCGATTTGCGCGGCGGCAATTCTCCTTCGACGACGTGCAGATCGGTGCGGCACACACCGCACGCGCTGACGCGAACCAGAACTTCACCGTCGCGCGGCGTGGGAGCCGAGACGTCGGCGAAATCGAGCGGATTCGTCTCCACCGGAGCGGGCGAACGCAGGAGACAGGCTTTCATAGAGAACGATCCATCATGGCGCGGCCATGGTCTTGATTCCGGCTTGTTCGGCCACGTCGAGAGCGATTGCCGACCAATCGAGATCCTCGCGGCCTTTCGCCATGCTGGCGAGCCAGCGGTCGTGCATGAGACTCGCGAAGGGCATCGGCGTTACGCTCTCCGCGGCGGTTTGCAGGATGAGGTTGATGTCTTTCAGGCCGAGCGCCAGGCGGAAGCCCGCCGGCTGGAATTTGCCCTCGGCAATCAGGTCGGCGTAGCTCTTATGCATCGGCGAGAATTTGCCGATCATTTCCGCCATGGCTTTTTTGCTGACGTTGTTCTTTTCGGCCAGGACCATCATCTCCGCGAGCGCCTCGACGGTGGAGGCGACGAGGAAATTTCCGCAGAGCTTGACGACGTTGGCCGCGCCGGGATCATCGCCGAAATCGAAAATGCCCTGCCCGATCTTTTCGAAGATGGGCTGGAGTCTTTTCTTCGGAGTCGTTGCTCCCGACACGCAAACGAAAAGCTTCGCCGCGACCGCAGCTTCCGGTCTGCCGAAGACCGGCGAGGCCACGTACTCGACTCCATATGGCTGGTGATGTTTTGCCAGGCGTCGCGCTGTTGCGGGTGAAATTGTGCTGAGCGACACGTGGATTCCGCCTTTGCCGAGCCGTTCGACGAATGACGGCTTGGCGTGACAGACCTCTTCGACGGCGTGATCGTCGGCCAGCATGGTAAGAACAATTCCGCCGGGAGCAGCGACGTCCGCTGGAATTTCAACGACGACGGCTCCCAGATCCCGGAGAGAGGCCGCCTTGGAAGGCGTCCGGTTGTAAACGCGAAGTCCGAACCCTGCTTTTAGGAGATTGGCGGCGATCGGCTCTCCCATGTTGCCAAGGCCGATGAATCCAAGCGTCTCTGACATTTTCAGTTCCTCCCATTACGATTCCTATAGATGAGTCATACCATATGGATGCGCCGCGTCACTATCCCGACGCACATCGAGTGAAGACGGGGCGTAAAGCAGCCCTGACGCCCGCTTGAGGCTGGCGGCTCTTGCCAACGTTGACACCTACGGGGTTGGCACCTAGAATCGCGGCGGCTTTGGGACACCTCCCGGTATAGCTCTTGAATCTGACGTGTCCCTTGCCGGAGAACACCCATCGCACCCGGCTCCGCAAGACCCAAAGTCGGCATCGTCGACGACGACGCCAGCCTGCGATCGAAGGTCGCAACTGCGCTTAAGTCGGACTTCGAAGTGCTCGAAGGAACCGACTACGAGTCTGCCTACAAGCTCCTGCAGGAATCCGAACTCGATGTTTTGCTGCTGGGCCTTCCTATCGAGTCGGGCAGCGTGAAGGAATGCACTGAATTGCTGGGGCGTCTCGACGGCAGCGAAATCGACACGCTCGTGATCGTTCTTAGCTCGGACGACAAGAAATCGAGCGCCCTGAAAGTGATCGACGCAGGGTCGTACGACTACTTCATCAAGCCAATCGACACGGACGTGCTGCGGCACTTGCTGGAGCGCGCCGTCGAGAAGCTGCACATCCAGCGCGAGAACCGGATCCTCCGCGAGGAAATCAGCCGCAAGAACTCGCTGGGCGATCTGATCGGCGCGACGGATTCGATGCGGCACGTCTTCGAGTCGATCAAGCGGGTGGCGAAGGCGACGACGAACGTCATTATTCGAGGCGAGAGCGGGGTGGGAAAGGAACTGGTGGCACGGGCCCTTCACGACCAGAGTCCGCGGCGCAGCCGCGCCTTCGTCAGCGTGAATTGCGCGGCGTTGCCCGAAGGCTTGATGGAGGCCGAGCTGTTCGGGTACGAACGAGGTGCGTTTACCGGAGCGGTGGCCACGAAGGAAGGAAGAATCGAGCTGGCCGGCGGAGGGACGCTGTTCCTGGACGAAATCGCCACGCTCACCCCCGCGCTGCAGAGCAAGCTGCTGCGAGTGCTGGAGGATCGTTCCCTGACCCGGCTGGGCGGCAAGAAATCAATCAAGGTGGACTTCCGGCTAATCAGCGCCACGAACGAGAACCTGGAAGAGATGGTTCAGCAGGATCGCTTCCGCGAGGACCTCTACTACCGCATCCACGTGGTGCCCATTTTTGTTCCGGCGCTGCGTGAGCGCGTGGAGGACATACCCGTGCTGGCCGAATACTTTGTCAGCGTCTACTGCGCGGCGAACAGCCTCCCGGCAAAGCCGGTTGCCGGCGACGCGATGCAGGCGCTAAAGCGCTATCCATGGCCAGGAAACGTCCGGGAGCTGGAAAACGCCATCCAGCGTTTGGTGATCATGACCGATGGCGACTCCATCACGCTGAAAGACCTCCCGCCGGAGATCCTGGCTGCAGGAGGGCGCGATTCGAAGAATCGGTTCCGGCTGCCCGCGGGCGGCATCGAGCTGGACAAGGAAATCGAGTCGTTTGAGAAGCGCTGGATGCAGGAGGCCCTCCAGCAGACCAAGCAAAACAAGTCCGAGGCCGCCCGGCTGCTGGGAATCGACCGGAACCGGCTGAATTACCTGTGCCGGAAATACAGTCTCTAGGACGAGCCTTGAACGTCCACCCTATCGATCCGAGCGTCTCGCGCTTCGGTCTCAGCGTTAAGAAGTCAAAGCTTGACCGGTGGGGGGTATTTGCGCTCGAGAGCATTCCTGCGGGCCGGAGGGTGATCGAATACCGGGGCGAGCGGTTGACGTACCGGCAGGCTCACGCGAGGTTTGAGAAGACTTGGAATCGAAGCAAGCGGTTCTATTTTGCGAAGCTCGACGATAAATGGGTGATGGACGGCGTCGTAGGGGGGAACGGGCGCCGAGCTGATCAACCACAGTTGCGAGCCGAACCTATCCATCCGGCCGATTCGGGGCCATATCCTGTATGTCAGCCGGCGAGCGATCCGGCGTGGCGAGGAGCTAACGGTGGATTATAAGTTCTCGAATACTTCGCCGAGGGTCGCCTGCCGTTGCGGTTCAAGGAAATGCCGCGGGACGATCAACGTCTCTCGAGCAGTTTGGGGTAGTTCCATAACCTGCTGACTCCTTCGAGAACCTTGAAACCGTTGGAAAATTAAGCGGTCGTTGAAAAATTCAACGCACCGCCTGCCTTCGACAAGCCTGGAAGCTGCCGCCGAAAACGCTATGTTGCTTAGAATGGGTCTGTTAGCTTCTTGCCCCGCACCTGCAACGCATTGGCAAGCGATTTGCATACTAACGTCTGTTGTCCGATCTCCCCGGAGGAAAAAAGAAAATGGCAAAGAAACTCAAGAAGGCCAAGAAGCTAGCGAAGACGATGCCGTTGAAGCATCCCGGCCAGTAGTTGCGGAGTTTGAAAGCGGGGGGCTGTCCCCAACGTGTTGACAGCCCCCTTGCTTTGTTTTTCGAGGTTACGGAGGAAACCATGGCGAAGAAAGCAGTCAAGCGGTTGAAGAAATCAAAGAAGCTCCAGCCGACCAAGCCTTTGCTTCCTGCGGTTCAGTTCAAACTAAGTTAGCAGCAAGGGGCTGCCGCTCGGCGCCCCCTCGATTCCTCCGCGGGCGGCCAAAGCAGCCACTCCTCGCCCCAACTCCACAGATCTCGAAAGCCCCCGTCCAAGCTGCGCGTCCGCAATTCCGGAATTCACCGGTCGGACGTATTTGCGGCCCAAACTCATCCCACCTGGACGCGCAAGGTTATTGAGTATGCGGGGAAGGTATGTCCCGAGGCCCTACGTGTTGACTTTTTCAACGAGGCAAAGAGAAATTCAACATCGCCAGCCTATTTGGATCGGCTTCGGCGGGGATCGGCTAAGTTAAGTGCTTTAGATTGAGCACAATTCCACGTCCACCCGCGGGTCGTCGTTTGGCGCTGCGATTGCACTATCTTGATACAGAGCCGAACGGGCTACTTCAAATAAAATGGGGGCGTACAATCGTGGACAAGACACCAAAGCCGGTAAAGTCAGGAAAGAAGCTCGCAAGCGCCAAGAAACTCGAAAAGAAGACGACACTGAGGGAGCAAAGGTTCCTCAGGCAGTTCTAAGTTTAGGTTCGTCCGGTTGAGTTTCTGCGGTCCGGCCGGGCAATCAACCAGGGAGAAAGCATCGTGGCAAAAGCATCCAAACCCATCAAATCAGGAAAGAAGCTGGCGAGCGGCAAGAAGCTCGAAAAGAAGCAGACGCTCACAGTGGGGATGCTGCACCGAATGCCTTACAACCCGTAATTTCTTCCGGTTGGGCCTTCGGCCCGGCTGATTCAGGAACAAGGAGAGAGCGTGGCTGAGACATCGAAACCGGTAAAGTCGGGAAAGAAACTGGCAAGCGGCAAGAAGCTCGAGAGCAAGACCACCTTGTCGGTGAAGATGCTCAAGAGAGCTTTCTGAAGTTCGATTTCCCCAGCTGGGTTCTCCGCCCGGCCGGGGGATTGAAGTAGCACAACCCCCAGGGCCGTCGTCCCAGGAACGGCGGCCCTATTTTTTTCAGCGATAAGCCTGCCGTTCCGAGCTACCAGACCTGCGACCTTACCCAGTGCCAACCTGCTCGGCCCATCCTCCATCCGAGCGAAGAGCTCTTCGAGGAAATCTTAGCAGTCCCAGTCATTCCCTCGCGCAGCGAGCCATCGGAATTGGGGAAATCTACGACGACGGCGAAGTAGTTCGTAAGCTCCTGGCCCAGGCGTTCCAGCTTTTCCGGCTGTGCTACCGGCTGATCGGCGGCTGCCGCCGGAAGAATCTGTTCCACCTGGCCCGAATAGGTGCGATAGGGAAACGGCAGAACCTTCATCTGCGCATTCGCACCCGTTCCGACGCGGTTCAACTCCCAATCCCGTACCAGAACACGCGCGCGCATCGTGCTGCGGTCGACAACCTGACAAAATTCCGCGCCTGCACCGAGATATTCCCCCGTTCTCTGCTCGACGGCGGGCTCTTTGACAATGCCATCGTGGGGCGCGCGGATCGCGAGCTCGTCTCTTCTTTTCTCCGCCACGCTGAGCTCTGCTTGCAGGCGCGTCCGTTCGCGGATCGCCGCAGCGGGATCTTTCACCTGGGGACGTTCCTGGGCAGTGCGAACGTTGCCGCTTGCCAGCGCGAGTTGACGCGACAGCACTTCCGCTTGAGCGACGATTTCGGGATTTTCAAGCTCCGCCAAGACCTGGCCCGCTTTGACTTCGTCCCCTTCGCGGACGAAGATTTTTCCGACGATGCCGGGAACCGTGGCACGAACATGCGCGTCCTTGCCAGGCTCGAGGACGAAGTCGGTGGAGACTTTCGAAGGAAATGGCGGGATGAGCAGAAGCAGCGCGACCCCCAGCGCGGCAAACTGCTGCATTCGAGTAATCTTCCAGGCCATGTATGCCTCCTTTTTTCCGCGCAGCCATCCTCGAACGGCCGGCACGGCTTTCTTTAGGCCCTTTCGAGCGAAGAAGTAAATCACCGCGAGGGTTAGCAAGTATCCCCAGGTCCCGAACTTGCTGACGAGAATGTTCCTCGCGAACAGGGTCATCACCACGATCAGAGTCGCGCTGTAGAGGACCGCCGCGAGTCCGAATATCACGTAGACACGGCGCAGACGTTTGCTGGTGGAAGGCAAGTCGATGTCCTCGCGAAGTAGATACTTGCGAAAACACGCTCGCAGGAAAGTAAACGAATCCTCGCGAAGGTTATCGGTGTCGAGGAATTGCGCCAGCGCGTAGTAGCCGTCCGCCTTGATCAAGGGATTGAGATTGAGAAGAGCGCCCGAGATGCCGCTCAGCAGCATGCCTTTGTAGGCAACGTCGTTGACGATCGAGCCGGGAACCGTGAAGTGCCAGATCAGAGCGCAAACGCTGCAAAATACCATTTCAATCCAGATTCCCGCGAAGATCACCCACAAGCGGCGGTTGCCGCGATCGAACAGAAGAATGTCGGTGGTGTCCGTAAAGAAAGCGGGCGTGAAATAGATGAGGAGAAATCCCATCTGATGAACGTCGCCGCCGAAATGCTTGCACGTGAGCCCGTGGCCGAACTCGTGAACCGCGCCGAGCCCGAGCATCAGGAACCAAAAGACCCAGATGTCGTAAGCGGTCTTATCCGCGAAGGTGTAGAGGGACCGGGTGTCGCTCTCGATCCGCGTCCAATCGCCGGCAAGTAGATACATACATACGATGAACAATCCCAGAGAAAACACCACGAACCCGGTCGTGAACATCCAGCCCAGATAGGGGTCTATTTTGTTGAGGACTTTGTTCGGATCCCAGGCTTTGAAGCTTATATAAAGGACGCTCGACTGATCGACGCGGCCTTTGCGCTCGTCGCGAATGCGTTCGAGCACGGCGAGATTCTTCTCGCCCACGGAACGTTCCCACATGGCCGGCTCGACGCCATCGAGAAAATCAAGCACCTCCGATTCGGCGAGCGGCTCGGTGGGATGGCGCTGGTTGAGCGCTTCGGTGATCTCGGCGGAAGTGCGAGTGCCGTCGCAGAGCGTGAGAAGCTCATATTCGGAAGCGCCGTAACGATTGTACGTGTTCGTTTCGAAAACTTTGATGACGTAGCTTGTTTCGCCCGCGACGGTTTGCTCGCTGATGCGCACATCGGAGCGCATTTTCGGGCGCCGCAAGCCCTTCGCGAGAACGCTGGAGACCTGCAGGCTAGTGGGGCCGAAGCGCATCGGTGGAATCCGTCAGGGCTTCGCGGGCGCGCTGGTCGCGCCGTTGTTCAGGCCATTGTTTGGGCCCGGCCAACTGACGCGAACCGCCATGCCCGGGCGCAAATCGGAAAGCTTCGGCCCGGTAAGTTGCGCGACCACGTCGTAGCTGTCGCTTGCGGGGTCGACGGTGGGGCTGATCTTGACGATCCGCGCAGTCAACGGCCGGTTCGCGTCGCCGACCGGCCAAACTTCCACAGACGCGCCGCGCTGAGGGTGTCGCGCGGAAGATTCAGGAATCTGGAATTGCACCTGAAGGGGCGAAAGCTGGCTCACGCGGAAGCATTTGTCGTTCTTGCCGACCGCTTCGCCTTCCCGGATGTAGCGGCGCACGACGGCGCCCGAAAACGGGGCGCGAATACGCGTCTGATCGATTTGAATCTCGATCTGATGAATCTGAGCGTGGCCGCTCTCGACCAGGGCCTCGTATCCGTGAAGATCGTACTCGGCGCCTTTCGCCTCGAATTCGGCGGCTTCGAGATCGGCCTGGCTCGAGAGTCCTAGTTCACGCAACTGTTGCTGCCGGCGGAAGGCGGCGTCCTTGGCTTTGCGTTCCGCTTCCTTGAATTTGACGTTGTTTTCCTCGACGTGCAGATCGTCTTGCGCTTTGATCAGCTCCATTTGCAAGGTGCGATCGTCGAGCTGGCCGAGAATGTCCCCCGCCGCCACAGTGGCGCCTTCGTCTTTCGCAATCGAAACTACGATGCCATCGCGCTGCGTAGCGACGTCAACCTGATGCTCGACGGAAAGGACGCTGAGGATGTCGCCTGGGTCGTTCGCCGCCGGCTTTGCCGGAGGAGCCGGTGTGGTGGTTGCTGCGGGATTGGGCGTGGTCGGCGGCGCGGAGTTAGGGCTCGACGCCACCGTTGAATTGCTGCAACCGCTCACGGCCATCGCGACGGTTGCGGCAAGAAACAGCAACGCGTGTTTTAGACTCTTCATCGCAGCCTTCTTTCTCAGGGCCCTACCACGGCAACCAGGACCACACTTTTTGCCATACCCACCGGAACGGCGCGCGCAAAATCACGTAGCCCACCGGATACCATCCGCTCTGGAACCACCCACCCTCGGCGCGAACTCTGGCGCGCCCCACCATTCCATCACGAGCGCGCGCCCCGGAATTATCGAAAATCGCGCGCACCAGAAAATATTGGTCGCCGGCCTGCGACTTTGTTTCGGCGCCGATCCGATCGATCGTACCCTTGAATGTAGTCGTGGGAAATGCGTTCAGTTTCAACGCGACGTTATTCCCCGTTGCGAGCAGCGGCAAGTCCGTTTCCGGAACGCTCATTTCCGCGGCCATGCGGTCCTGGGCAACGATTTCGCAGAAGGCTTCGCCGGGATGCACCATGGTTCCCGCCCGGTCTTCCACCTTGGGCGTCACGATCACGCCGGCAATCGGAGCGCGGAGTTGCGAATCGTTCACGCGCTGCTGCTCGAGCGTGACTTCCGCCGCATGAAGGTCCGACCGGATTTTGGCTTGCCCGGCTGCCGACGGATCGTTGCGAAATTCCGCTTCGGCGGAATCGCGCCGCGCCTGCGCCAGGGCCGCTTCGGCCTGGGCGAGAGCCACTCGATCCTCGCTGGCGTCGAGTTGGGCAATCAATTGTCCCGGTTGGACCAGATCGCCTTCATGAACGAACACGCCTTCGACCACTCCGCCGGGAATCGAGCTCACGATGCGCCGCTGCGCGGGAACTACCGTTGCGTCCGTGGCGACGCGCATCGGCCAGGGGACGATCGCAAGGACCAAGGCGATCAAACCCGCCCGCTCTGCATATTGCCTCCATCGTCCCTGCGGCACGGCCGCGAGGAGTCTTTGCTTTCTTTGGGCGAGAGGCTGAAGCAGGTTGGCGAGCGGGACTTGCTGGTAGAGCTGCGCGTTCCGGATCGCCACGGTGGTCTGGTTCGCGAGGATCGCGAGCGTCTCTTTGTTGGCGGCGTTGAGAAAGTCAGCGTCGCTGCTCAAAAGAGCCATGGCGCCGAGCGTGCCCTGGTCGTCGCGCAAAGGCAGGGCATAGAGGCCGTTCTGTTCGTGCGCCTCGAGAAACGAAACAAATTGCGCGCGAGCTTCTTCCGGGTCCACGTGCCAGCCGTCCTCGTAACGATCGACTGAAATGGGGCTTTGCTGGGTGGCAACCCAACCGAGCCGCGAGCGCAGTTCATCCATCTCGCGTGACTTCGGTACTTCGGTTTCTCCTGAAACAGCTCCAAGCACAAAGCGCCCGCGGTCGAAGAAGCCGATCACGCAGCGGTCGAACGGCACGACGGACCCGGCCTGCTGGGCCACCGTGGTGAGCACGTGATCGAGATCGAGCGTGGATGTGATTTCCTTGGAGATTTTCAGCAGGGCGTCCAGCGCGTGCACCTTGCGCTCCGATTCGAGCAGATTCGCATTGTGCAGCGCCACGGCCGCCTGCTCGCTGATGCTCGAGAGAAAGAAGAGGTCATCTTCGTCGAAGGGCGTGCCGTCAGCTTTGTTGACGATCTCCACCACGCCCAGCACTTCGTCTTCTTTGCGCAGCGGCGCGCCCATCCATGACTCGATCTGGAAGTCGTCGCCCCCCCCTTGCCGGCGCTCCTCGAGATTCGCGTCCTCTGCCGCCGCTTCGATTAATTTCGGACTCGCCTGTTGCGTGATTTCGGCGAACAAGCCTTCGTCGAGCGGCGCCCGAGTTCCTTCTTCCACAGTGGGATCCTTGCCCGCCTGCTTCGCCACGTACAGCTCGGAAGCTTCCGTGTCAACGAGCCAGAGGTTGCACGCACCCGCGCCGAGGATGTCGCGGATTTTGCCGGCCACGATGGGAAGAAGCTCTTCGAGCTCGAGTGTGGATGTAAACGTGCGTCCGAGATCGTACAAGGCCGTGAGACGCTCGAGCGTCGCGAGCTGCGACCGGCGCTCACTTTCGATTGCCGAAAGATTGCTCAGAGCTTGTCCCGCGAGGCGGGCGGCTTCCTCCAGGAAATGCGAATCTTCCGCGGTGAATTCTCCCGTCCGCTTGTTCAGCACTTCCACAACGCCTTCCGAGCCATTCGCACCGACAATGGGAGCGTAGAGCGCCGATTTGACGCGAGCGCGAGTGGCGTCATCGAGGTGGGAGAATTCCGTTGCGGCAATCTCTCGCCCTGCAAGCCGCCGCGCCTCGGCAGACTCGAAGACTTCCGTCAGCAACCCATCATCGACGTTTTCTTCGACGACGTTGAATCGTTCGCCCGGTTCGGTCCAGCGCGCGCGGCAGACCAGCTCCGTTTCTTCTGCTTCGGAATCGGGAGTCCAAACGAGCACGGCCCTGCCGCCGAGCGCGGCGCCCGCTCGCGCAGCGAAAGTTTTCAGTAGCGTGTCCTGATCGCGGCAAGCAAGAGACACCGCCGCGAGTTCAAAGAGAGCGGACGATGTTTCCATGGGCTCTCCCAAAGGAGGGGACGTACCCGCTCTCCCCTAACGAACGACATCGACATGCGGGGAGCGGAATCCGCCGCAGCCTAACAAATGACGCGCCAGCGCGTCAAGAAACTGTCGCGGCGGCCGGATTTATTTTCCTCCTGCCGGTGCTTTGGCTTCTGGTGATAGGCGTGATAAGAAGTATGAATTGGACGCGGTTGATGCGCGCTTTTAGCATGGCGGATTGCTTGATGGTTCCGGTGCGCACCTACCGCTTCAGATGTATCCACCCTTGCGAAACAGGAGTAACCAAAACATGACAAAACGAGCTGACCGGCGATTTCTGCGCGTGTCGTTGGTGTGGGCTGGCGTCATGACCCTTCTGACCGCCGGATTGTTTGCGGGGCTCGCGAAGCCCTGCTTTGGGGACGATGTGCCGAAGCCAGATCCCGCTGGCATAGCGACCGGCGACAAAACGAATGTCGTGGACGCAGCCGGCAATCCTTTTGTCGTCACCGAACCTCTCGACAAGACTTCTCCCGACTATCTAAAGAACAGGAAAGACTTCGACGACTACCTGGCCCAGGCGGCCAAGGAGCCGCTCGCCCTGAAACTTGCCGACAGCGTCGGACATGTCCGGGTGTCAACCAACTTTGCCTGGACGCTGAACACCGGCTACCTCGTTCTGTTCATGCAAGCGGGGTTTGCCCTGCTCACGTGCGGCTTGGTTCGAAAGAAGAATACGGCCCACTTGATGATGCTGAATTTCGCGGCATACGTGTTTGCATTCCTGGCCTACTACGCCGTCGGATACGCGTTCCAATTCGGAGCTGTCGCCATCAATGCCGCGCCCACAAATTTAGGTGGCATCCCAACGTTGAACCATTTCCTGATTGGGAGCGGCCAATGGGGATTCGTCGGAGGCAAAGGCTTCTTTCTCACGGGTCCGGCCTATGACAGCAGCAGCAACTGCCTAACATTATTTGAAGTGGTCTTCATGGAGACTGCCGGATACATCATCGTCGGCGCCATCTGCGAGCGGATAACTTTTTGGGCCTTCCTGCTCTGTGAGCTCTTTATCGGCGCCATTCTTTACCCCATTTCCGGCTGCTGGACGTGGGGTGGCGGCTGGCTCTCACAACTCGGATCTACGATGAATCTCGGTCACGGATATGTCGACTTTGCCGGATCGACCGTCGTCCACGCCGTGGGGGGGTTCTGCGCCATGGCTCTGGCGATCATTCTGGGTCCGCGCCTCGGCAAATATGGCAAGGATGGGAGCATCCGCGCTTTTCCCGCTCACAACATCGTGTACGTAGTGACGGGCACGTTCATCCTGCTTTTCGGATGGATGGGATTCAATCCCGGGTCAACACTGGGAGCGACGGATCTTCGAATCTCCGTGGTTGCCGTGAACACCAACCTGGCGGCCGTCGCTGGCTCCGCGGTGGCGATGCTCTTCTGGTATTTCATGTTCGGCAAGCCCGACATAACAATGGCGTGCAACGGGATGCTCGCGGGCCTCGTGGCGATCACGGCTCCCTGCGCGTTCGTGTCTCCCACCTCCGCCGTTATCATTGGCACGCTGGCAGGAATCGTGGTTTGCGCCGGTGTGCTCTTGAACGAACGAGTTCTCAAGATCGATGACCCCTGCGGTGCGATTTCGGTGCACGGCTACTGTGGCTGGTTGGGCGCTGTCAGCGTGGGTATCTTTGCCGACGGCGCCTACGGCGCCGGTTGGAACGGCGTTGGCGCAACATCCTATCTGGGACGAGCCGGCCTGGGCGTGACCGGCTTGCTGCACGGCGATACGCGGCAGTTCCTGATCCAGCTCATGGGAGCGACCTTGTACGCCGCTTGGGCTTTCGGCGCGACCTTTGTCGTCTTCTGGTGCGTCAACAAAGTGAAAAGCATGCGAGTGACGCCCGAGGTGGAAGCGGAGGGCCTGGACGTTCCCGAGTTTGGGATGCCGGGTTATCCGGAAGACGTAGTTACTTCAACGCCGTACTAAAAAGCGATGGAGGCTCGAGTAGGCGGCTTAGCCGCGTGGCATGGCCTAGCGTGATGGTCCAGATCGCTTGTAGACGCGTACGTAGTCTACGAGCATCACCTGTGGGAAGACGGTGGTTGAGTCCGGGGGGCCCGGCCAATCGCCACCCACCGCGACATTCAAGATGATGAAGAACGGATGGTCGAAGACCCAATGCATCCCCCGCGGAAGACGCGCAGGAGTGAACGTCGCGTAGAGCTCTTGATCGACGAAGAAGTGAAGGACTTTTGGTTCCCATTCGATCGCGAACACGTGGAAGTCGTCGAAGAATTGGCCCCCGCCGGGCAGTTTGTACTCGGACGTTCGTCCGAAGTCTCCTGAATAACCGGGGCCGTGCAGCGACCCGTGGATCGAGAACGGTTCACGGCCGATGTTCTCCATGATGTCGATCTCGCCGGAGGCGGGCCAGCCGGTCTTCCCGAAGTTGTTTCCAAGCAACCAGAACGCGGGCCATAGCCCCTGCCCACGAGGAATTTTGATGCGTGCTTCAAAGCGGCCATACGCTTGTGCGAAGAGTCCCTGCGTCGTCATTCGCGCCGACGTGTAGTCGCGCGTCACATGGTCGGATCCGGTGAAGGTTTCTTTTTGTGCCTGGACGACGAGGTTGCCGCCGCGAATGAAGGCGTTCTCCGGCCGGTTAGTGTAATACTCGAGCTCCTCATTGCCCCAGCCGTTGCCGCCGACATCGAATTTCCATTTTGCAGGGTCCGGACGAGAGCCGTCGGGGCCGTTGAACTCATCGCTCCAAACCAGAGTCCAGCCGGATTCTCCGGCTTGCAACAGCGCATCATTCGCGGTGGCTTTGCAGACGCCGAAGTTTGCGAGCAACAAAGCTGTGAACGTCGTTATGAACACCGCACTGCGCGCAAGTCGCCGCCGGCGACAGTCCATTTGACTCCATCCCTCGGGTCTGAGTATACAGCGGCGGAAGACGCCGAAAGATGGCTCGCGACCAGCCGGTGGCCAATCTATTTATGCATCCGGCTTGATTGAGGCGCGTAATTCGGTTAGCTTTCCGAGCGCGCAGAGGGACACGTGAACATCAACATTCGCAAGGCCGGCCGGGCAACGATCCTCGACCTCAGCGGGGCCCTGAAGCTGGGAGAAGCAGAGGAAGCGTTCCGCGCTCAGATCCAGCAGCTGATCGACGCGGGTTCCCCGAATGTGGCCGTCAATCTCTCAGGCGTGACCGAACTCGATAGTTCGGGAATCGGCGCGCTGGTGCGTTCGTTCTCTACGATCAAGCGCGCCGGGGGAAAATGCACATATTTCGCGCCGACCAAGCGCGTTCTGATGCTGCTGAAGATGGTCCGCCTCGATAGCGTTCTCGACCTCGCCGAAGACGAAGCCACCGCCCTCGCTCGAATCTAGAGGCAAATATTTCCATATCTGCAGGGACATCCGGCGGGCACCGCCTGCCGGGGGCGCAGAGGCAGCTCAATGGAAGGCTTTAGCGGCGATCGAGCGCTGGGTGACGAACGTCGCGGCCTGCGACGAAGTAGATGACATCCTCGGCGATGTTCGTGGCGTGATCTCCGATGCGCTCGAGGTTTTTCGCCACCAGGATCAGCTCGAACGCCGCGAACACGACCGCCGAATTCTCCATCATGTAGGTGAGCAATTCGCGGAAGAGCTGGTCGCGAAGACGGTCCACCTGATCGTCGCGCTGCATCACGCTTTGAGCCAACTCCTGGTCGCCGCGAACGAGAGCGTTCAGGCTGTCGCGGACCATTCCTTCCGCGAGTTCGCTCATGCGCGGCAGGTCGACGTAGGGCTTCACTTGCGGATGGCGCATCACGCGCATGGCCGACTGCGCTATATTCACGGCCTGATCGCCGATACGCTCGAGATCCCCATTAATACGGGAAACGGCGAGCAGAAAACGCAGATCGGCCGCCATCGGCGCTTGCAGAGCAAGAAGCCGCTGAACGCGTTCGTCGATCTCGATCTGTATCTCGTTGATCGCGTCTTCTTCGTTCAGGACGGCTTCGGCCAGAGGCTCTTCGGCGTCGAGCACCGCGTGAACGGCTTGATGGACGGCGCGCTCGGCGAGGCTCCCCATCCAGAGCAGCCTCTGCTTCAACTCCTCGAGATCGTGTTCCCAGTGGCGTTCCATGAGCTCTCAGTCCCTTCGATTCTCAGCCAAACCGGCCGGTGATGTACGCCTCGGTTCGCGGATCGGAAGGCGTCGTGAAAAGCTTGGATGTTTCGTTGTGCTCGATCAGCTTTCCGTCCAGCATGAATGCGGTGAAGTCGCTCGCGCGGGCGGCCTGCTGCATGTTGTGCGTGACGATTGCCATCGTACAACTATCTTTAAGCTGAAACATCAACTCTTCAATCTTCGCGGTGGTGACGGGGTCAAGCGCCGAGCATGGTTCGTCGAGCAGGAGTACTTCCGGATCAACCGCCAGTGCGCGGGCGATGCAAAGCCGCTGCTGCTGCCCACCCGAAAGAGCGAACGCCGACTTATGCAGGTAGTCTTTCACCTCGTCCCACAGCGCCGCGCGACGAAGGCTGTGCTCCACGCGATCGCTCAAGCGGCCCGTGTAGCCGTTGATGCGAAGCCCGTAAGCCACGTTGTCGTAAATCGACTTCGGAAACGGATTGGGCCGCTGAAAAACCATGCCCACGCGCCGCCGCAGCCCCACCACGTCCATCCCCATGATGTCCTGGCCGTCAAGCAGGATATTGCCGGAAAAACGGGCATTCCGGATGGTGTCGTTCATTCGATTCAACGTGCGGAGGAACGTGGATTTTCCGCAACCGGAAGGACCAATGATCGCAGTAACTTTGTTGACAGGGATGTTCAGGCTCATGCCAAAGATCGCCTGCTTTGGTCCATAGAAGAAATCAAGATTGGAGATCTGAAACCGCACTGGCGTCTCCTTGCCCGAAACCGTCGAAGTCGTACCGATCGCCCGCACTCTGGGTTCTGACTTCGCAACGACAGATTCCCTGCCCTGTGAGGCGGAGGCCATGTCAGACACCTCGTGCGGCTCCCCCTCGACTCAGAGCCAGCCGCGTGCCAACGTTTGCCACCAGAACCAGGGCCAGCAATACTAGCCCCGCAGCCCAGGCCTGACGGTGCCAGTCGTCGTACGGCCCGCTAGCGTAAGTATAAAGCACCACCGGAAGAGATGCGGTTGGCTGGCCCCATCCAGGGCTCGAATACATATTGTTGAAAGCAGTGAAGAGCAGAGGAGCGGTCTCGCCCGCAACGCGCGCCAGGGACAAGAGCATACCAGTAATAATACCGCCCTTGGCCGCGGGCAGCACCACGGTTGCAATCGTCCGCCATTTGCTCGCGCCGAGGGCCATGGCACCCTCGCGGAGGGTTCCCGGAACGGCGCGCAGGAACTCTTCGGTGCTTCGCACCGTGATGGGAATCACCATAACTCCCAAAGCGAACCCGCCCGCGAACGTCGAAAAATGCTTGACCGGCAGAACCGCCACAGAGTACGCAAAGATGCCGATGACGATGGAAGGCACGCCGTTCAAAAGGTCGGTGGTGTAGCGTGTTATGAAGGAAAAAGTCTTGCCGCCGAACTCAGCCAGATAGACGCCCGTGAGGAGGCCGATCGGCAAACCGATCAATGCCGCCAGAAGCAAGAGCTTCAAACTTCCGATAATGGCGTTCGACATTCCGCCGCCCGACTCGCCAACGGGCTTCGGCAACTGCGTAAAGAACGCCCAGTTGAGAGACTTTCCGCCATTCCAGAGCAGGTAGCCCAGAATCAGAAACAGAACGGAAACGACCAACAACGCCGCCACACCCGTCAGAGTAAGCATCAGAACGTTCAGCGACTTTCGCCAGATCAGGTTGAGGCGGCTCATGCGCGCTGGCCTCCCCTCTCAGTCGCAACGATGAGCAAACGCGCGAGACCGTTGAGAATGAATGTTATGAGGAATAGAACCAAGCCGAGTTCGATGAGGGCGCTCAAATAAAGATCGCCGCTGGCTTCCGTGAACTGGCTCGCGATTGTCGAAGCAATCGTATTGCCCGGTGAGAAAAGCGAGGCGCTAATCACCGTGGCGTTGCCGATTACCATCGTGACGGCCATCGTTTCGCCCAACGCGCGTGCCAGAGCCAAAAACACGGAGCCCATGATGCCGGTGCGCGCCCAGGGAACGACCACTTTCCAGGTTGCTTCCCAGCGCGTTGCGCCCAAAGCAAGCGCAGCTTCGCGCTGGTCACGCGGGACCGTGAGCAGGACTTCGCGGGAAACGGAAATGATGAAGGGCACCACCATGATGGAGAGCACAATTCCTGCCGTGAGAAATCCGACTCCGTAGTTGGGTCCCTGAAAAAACGGCAAGAACCCCAGAGTCCTCTTCAAAGCAGGGCCAACAACTGTGCGCATCAGCGGCACCACAACGAAGATCCCGAGCAATCCGTAAATGACGCTCGGGACGGCGGCGAGCAGGTCAATGAGGAATGCGATCCCATCGCTGATCCGTCGCGGTGCCAGCTCAGCAAGGAACGTCGCGGCGGCGAGTCCCAGCGGCACTGCGATTACGAGCGCGATGGCGGAAGTTACGAGAGTGCCGTAAATATACGGCAATGCCCCGTAATTATCGAAGATGGGGTCCCAGACTCTCGTCCAAAGGAAATTCCAACCGAATTTTGCGCGCGACAGGTGAGAGTTGGTCCAGAGTTCGTACACGATCGTCGAGGTAACAAGCAAGATGCTGGCCGCAAAGACGAGCGTGATCGTGTGAGCCACCTCGTCGCCATGGCGAAGCCTGCGGATAAATGCGCGCGGCCCCGCTTCGGGCGGGGCCGCGGAGTCAAAGGTGGCGGCTGTAGAGGACATCTTCTCCAGTCAGGTTACTGAATCAGCGAAATCGCCTTCGATTCCTTTGCGATCACATTCTTAGGCAGCTTCGCATACGTGAGACCTTCGTTGTAGCCCTGTCCGTCGGCGAGCATCCACTTCAGGAACGCCTTGATCGTGTCGCGCTTCGCTGCATCCGGAATCTGCGCCGGAATCAAAAGCCAGGTGAAGCTCGAGATCGGATACGCTGTTGCGCCAGGCGCATTGGTAATGGAGACGCGGAAGTCGTCCGGCATGTCCTTGGAACTTGCGGCAGCCGCCGTCACGCCCGCCAGGTCGGCCTTGACGAATTTCCCCGCCGCATTCTGCACCTTGCCGTACGCGATGTTGTTCTGCACGGCGTAGACGAGTTCGATGTAGCCCAGCGAATTCGGCGTCTGCTTGACCAATCCCGATACGCCGTCATTTCCCTTGCCACCGAGGCCAACAGGCCAGTTCGGCGAAGCTCCTTTGCCCACTTTGTTCTTCCAGTCGTCGCTGACCTTCGACAGAAAATCCGTCCAAATGAACGACGTGCCGCTACCTTCCGAGCGGTGAATGACCACGATATCGTCTCCCGGCAGTTTCACGCCCGGGTTCGCCTTCGTCAGTTCGGGGTCGTTCCATTTCGTGATTGTACCCAGGTAAATTCCCGCCAGGGCCTTCTGCGTGAAATTCAAATCGCCCGAAACGCCGGCGACGTTATAGCTTGGCACGACCGCGCCTAGAACGGTGGGAAAGTGAAGCACCTTCACCTTTGACTGGGCCAGTTGCTCATCGGTCATCGGCACATCCGACGCTCCAAAGTCGACGGTGCCCGCCGCCAACTGCCGGATGCCGGCGCCAGAACCGACGGGTTGATAGTTAATCTGTGCGGTAGGGTGTTGCGTGTGATACACATCGAACCACTTTGTGTAGATTGCGGCCGGGAATGTCGCGCCGGCGGCGTTCAAGAGGACAGTTGAGTCCGCTGCGACGGCTGCCGCGAGTCCGAGGAGTAAGCACACCATCAGGACGTTCTTTTTCATAATCGTTGACTCTCCTACGCCATTGTTTTACTGAATTGTTACAGCTGTGTTACACACCCGAGAATTCGAAGTGAAAACGCCCAAAACCCCCTCAGGAATCTTGGGATAGGGAGAGGCGCGGGCTCGGGGGTACGAGTGGGACCGCGCCTCGATGGCAGGTAAATCCGCGAAGCAGCCGTTCTAGGCAGCCGCGACTCTGAGCTGTGTCCAGATCTTTGTCGCAGACTCGAGTGCCAGACTACAGCTCCCTTTTGAACCGGCGATGACAACTGCTTGAAGATTCGGCAACTAGCCGTTCGTCCCCGCACCCTTCGCGCTCTCAGCGACCGCTTCCATTTGCTTGGCGCGTCCGTGCCGCACTTCCAGGCCACGCACCCAGAACAGAACGTCTTCAGCAATGTTGGTGGCGTGGTCTGCGATGCGTTCGAGATGTCGCGAGGCCAGAACAAAATGGAGATTGGGTGCGGCTAGAGTTGGGTCGTTCGTCATCCCCGCCAGCAAGCCTTCGAAGACGCGGTCGCGGTACTGGTCGACGACATCGTCGCTTTCCAGCACCTGCGTGGCGAGTTCGACGTTCTGGTAGATCAGCGCCCCCAGACACTTCGAAACCATGGCGCGAACAGCGGTCGTCATCGGTTCAAGCTCACCGGGAATCTGCACTTCGCCCATCGCAGCCAGTGAAATCGCCCGCTCGCTCAGATTCACGGCAAGATCGCCCATCCGCTCGAGATCGTTATTGATTTTCAGCGTGGCTACAATCAAACGCACGTCGGTATCCTGCAAATCGGGCTGGCGCAGCATGCGAATCGCGTGTTCGTCGATCACGATTTCCATTTCGTTGATGCGCGGCTCCGTCAGGAAGACCTCGCTTGCCAGCTGCTCGTTCCTCTCAAGCAAAGCCGCCAGCGCGCGATTCACAGAGGCTTCTACCGTTCGCGCCTGCGAAACCAGGTAGTTCACCAAAACGTTCTGCAAAACCACTTCCGAGCCGGTTTTCGTGGATCCCAATTTCGTCTTCCTCCCGGCGGCCTTTGCCGCAATCGCACTTTTCCCTTTCCACCCACCTTTACCATGATTTTTGCAGTTTGCAACCGCATGACGCGCGTATGAAGATTTCGAGACATCCGCGGCGGGATCAGTTGGCGAGCGGGATCGAAAAGCAGAACTTTGAGCCGCGGCCCACTTCACTTTCCACCCAGATGCGGCCGCCGTGCGCTTCGACAATGTGTTTGGCGATCGAAAGCCCCAGGCCCGTGCCCCCGGCCTCGCGGGAGCGGGCGGCGTCCACTCGATAAAAGCGCTCGAAGATGCGTTCTTGGTCCACCACCGGAATTCCGATTCCGGTATCGTCAACGGTTACCACGGCTTCGCGATTTTTGGCCGCCGCGCTGACGTGAATCTTGCCGCCGGGAGCCGTGTACTGAATGGCATTGTCAAGAAGGTTCTGCAGAACCTCGTGCAGCAGGCTTGCGTCCGCCCGGACCGAAGGAAGGTTTGTGGGAACCTCAAGATCGAGAGCGATTTGTTTTCGCGTGCTTTTCAGAAGGCTCGTTTCCTCGCAGCCTTCGATTACGTCCGCGAGGCTGACCGGGAAGAATTGCACTTCGAGTTTTCCCGCCTCGATGCGCGCGAGTTTCAACAGGTCGTTCGTCAGCCGGGCGAGCCGCGCGGCATGGTCGCGGATAATTTCCAGGAAGCGGCGGTTGTTCTTGGGATCGTCGACGGCGCCAGCGAGGAGCGTTTCGGCAAAGCCCTGAATCGCAGTCAGAGGGGTCTTGAACTCATGAGAGACGTTTGCCACAAAATCCTGGCGCACGCGTTCGAGCCGCCGGAGTTCGGTGACGTCATGAAGAACAACCACGGCGCCCGACGGTTTCTCAACGTCCACCGAATTCTCCGGCGCCACGGTCGCCAGAGCGCCGGAATCGAGCGGCTTCACAGGCGCAGCGGTGACGGAAAAGCTTTGCTGCTGGATAAAGCCCATCGCAATGTCAGTTTGAAGACCCTCATCGCCTCGCAGGGCTTTGCGAACCAGGCCCAGCAATTCGGAATTGCGGATCACCTCGATCACCGGCCGGCCTTCGCTTTTTGTGGCATCGAGATTCAGAATGTCCAGAAATGCCCGGTTGCAGAAAACGAGCCGCTCCTGCGCGTCGATTACCGCTACGCCTTCCACCATGCTTCTCAGGATGGCGCTCGACTGATTGCGCTCGCCGCTGAGCGACCGGATCGTCGCGTCGAGTCTCTCCGCGGTTTCGTTCAAGGACCCGGCCAGATCGGCCAGCTCATCTCGGGGCCCATCGAAACGCAGAGAGCGAAAGTCGCCGCCGGCCACGCGCCGCGAAAAATCCTTCAGCTGTTCCACGCGCACGGCGAATGTGCGTGAAAACATCAGCGACGCGAAACCGCCGGCAATCAGAATCACGACGGACGCGGCCAGAAGTCCTTCGCGCAGCTCTCGGAGAGAAAACCCGATGCCGGTGAGTGGCAGGGCCATGCGGATGACGACCGGTGGACCGCTCGGAGGCTGATAGCGCATCGCGCGGTATGCGAACTGGCGCTCGATGGCCGCCCCGCGAAGCGAACTTCCTTGGCCCATCGCGAAGGCTTGTTGGACTTCCGGAGAATCGGACTGGTCTTGCGTTGTCTCCGGCGTCTGCTCCGAATCCGCGACGACCCGGCCATTTTTGTCGATTACGCTGACGCGCACACCGCCCTTCGACATCGACTCGCTCCACGACCGAAGTTCCTCGGGATTATCGAGCTGCGGCGGACGCGCCATCGCGATGCCGAGCAGAGAAGCAAGTTTATCGTTGGCGGACCGGATGTAGTCGCGCTGCAACACGCGGGCGGAGTAGAGATCGACGGCGAAGAGGACGCCCAGCAGAAGGGCGAGGTAGGTGAGTCCCAGTTTCCAGAAAAGCTTAGCTCGCACGAGTTTCGAACAGGTAACCCGCGCCCCGAATCGTCTTCATGTATGACGGGTGTTGCGGGTCGCTCTCTATCTTCTCACGCAACCGGCGCACATACACGTCAACACTACGTGGCGTGACGAATCGCTCGGTCCCCCACACCGCGTCCAGCAATTGATCGCGCGTGAAGACGCGATTCGGCCGCGCCGCGAGGAAGTACAGCAAGCGGAACTCGAGCGTGCTCATGGCCACGGGCTTGCCGCCGCGCGTGACGCGATACGCGGCAGGATCGATTCGCAGCACGCCGATCTCAAGGAGTTTTTCCGACGGCGCGCCCGGCTCGGAGCGGCGCAACAGCGCCTTTACGCGCGCCACGAGTTCGCGCGGACTGAACGGCTTCGTGACGTAATCGTCCGCGCCCAACTCGAGGCCCACCACGCGGTCTGCTTCTTCGCCCTTGGCCGTGAGAATCAGGATCGGCAGGCGATTCAAGCCGGCGTCTTTGCGTATCTCCTTGCAGATTTCAAGCCCGGAAAGTTTTGGAAGCATGAGATCGAGGATGAGCAGATCGGGGGGCGCCTTGCGAATTTGCGCAAGCCCGGTCACGCCATCTCCCGAAGCAAGCATCTGGTATCCGTCCTTCTCGAGGTTATAGCGAACCAGCTCGACTATGTCTTTGTCGTCTTCGATTACCAGGACGCGTTTCATTGGCCTCTCGTAGTTTTTGACGCCCACACCATACGGGAAATTGCGCCTCGGAAGCAAGAAGGCGATTGGGGTACGTCAATCTTGTAACGCAGCATTCATCTGTGTTTCACAGTGGCGCGGTCGTCGCGCATGGAACAGTTCAGTCAATTGCATTCGATCGCTCCCTCCCTTGTCGCCCCGCAGGTGATTGAGTTTGCAGTACGTTAGCGTCGTCTCTCTCGTAGAGCTTTGGCCGTGTTTCTGCTCGTTGAGTCTACGTGGCGGATGGGGACCCGTGTGGGCAGGCGGGGGATGGAGAGCGTCGGATGAGTGTGCCAGTCGAGAGGCAGTTAGACACGGGGAAACGCAGTTCTGAGTCGCGCGATTTCGAATCGGGGCTTCGGCGGAAGATTGTGGGGCAGGACGAAGCGGTGCAGGCGGTGGTGGATTTGTACCAGGTGTTCCGCGCGGGTTTGAATTCGCCGGGACGTCCGGTGGGGAACTTGCTGTTTCTCGGCCCGACGGGCGCGGGGAAAACGCGCGTCGTCGAAGCCACGGCTGAAGTGCTGTTCGGCGATCCGCGCGCGGTGATTAAGGTGGACTGCGCCGAATTCCAGCACTCGCACGAAATTGCGAAGCTGATCGGCTCGCCGCCAGGATATCTGGGCCACCGCGAGACGCATCCGCTGATCACGCAGGAAGCGCTCGCGCAATATCACACGGAAAAACTGAAGATTTCCTTCCTGCTCTTCGACGAAATCGAAAAAGCGAGTGACGCGCTCTGGCAATTGCTTCTGGGAATCTTGGACAAGGCCACGCTGACGTTGGGCGACAACCGCCGCGTGGACCTGTCGCAGACGATGATTTTCATGACGTCGAATCTGGGCGGCACGGAAATCACGGAACTGATGACGGGCGGCATGGGATTTGCGCCGTCGGTGCGGCCGGAATCGAAGCCGCGGCTGGACGAGAAAGTGGAGAAGACGGCGTCGGAAGCGGCCAAGCGGAAATTCGCGCCGGAATTCATGAACCGGATCGACAAAGTGGTGGTGTTCCATCCGCTGCGCAGCGAACAGCTCGAGCAGATTCTGGAGATCGAACTTGGGATGGTGCAGCAGCGCGTGCTCGAAACGGCGAAGGGACGTTTTCTGTTCCGCGTGACGACGCCCGCGCGGGAATTCCTGCTGCGCGAAGGCACGGACCTGAAATATGGCGCGCGTCATCTGAAGCGCGCAATCGAACGCCACGTCGTGTACCCGCTGGCGAGCTTGCTCGCCACCGAGCAAGTGTGCCTGGGCGATGTGATCTCGATCGACTGGGGCGGCACGCAGAATTGCCTGACGTTCATGAAGGAAGCAGAGGGCGACGTCCCTCCCGTCGCATCTCCCCTACCCTTCACGCGAACGGCGGCCGCATCCTCCGATGGCCGGGCCATTCCCGCCGCCACAAAAGCCACGGCTTCCGAGCGATTCCACGCGGACCAGCGCGCCGACAAATTCGAACGGAACCAAGACTCGCAGTCGGGTCCGCCGAACACTCGAACGAGAACATGAGAAAACATTTGGCCAGACGGATTTCTCGAGCGATTGCGTTGACGTCGATGGCAGCGGCTTTAGCGATTTCCGCGAATGCGCAGGAGCAAACCGTCGATCTAACAAAGGCAACCCTCGAAGACCTGATGAACATAGAGGTGACTTCCGTCTCGAAAAAGGAACAAAAACTCTCACGCACCGCAGCTGCAATCTTTGTGATCACTCAGGAGGACATTCGGCGCTCGGGCGCGACGAACATCCCCGACCTGTTGCGCATGGTGCCCGGATTGGATGTGGCACAGATCAACGGCAGCACCTGGGCGATCAGCTCGCGAGGATTCAACGCTCAATTCGCCGACAAACTGCTTGTGATGATTGACAGTCGGATCGTGTACACGCCGAATTTTGCCGGCGTCTATTGGGACACGCTAGATCTCCCCCTTGAAGACATCGAGAGGATCGAAGTGATTCGGGGTCCGGGAGGCGCAGTCTGGGGAGCGAACGCGGTCAATGGCGTAATAAGCATCTTCACGAAGAAGGCGGCTGAAAGCCAGGGGGAGACGGTTGAAGCCTCAGGAGGAAGTATTGACCAGGGTGGAACCGTGCAATACGGCGGAAAGGCGGGCCACGCAACGGACTACCGCATTTATACAAAGTATTTCAATCAGAACCAGATGCTGGGCCTCACGGGGCAGAACGGAGCAGACGGCTTACATATGCTGCGAAGCGGCTTTCGCGCAGATAGCACGCTGTCCTCCAAGGATACTTTGACGGTCGAAGGAGATCTTTATACCGCACGGGAGGGAGAACTTGGCTTCTCGCTCCCGTCTATTACGTCTCCTGCGTTGGTGCCCGTGAGCGAGGAAATCAATCTAAGCGGCGGTTTCGTCCAAGCTTCCTGGAACCATGTCTATTCAGCCCGTTCTGACAGTACCCTGCAGATATCCTTCATTCCTTATAGACGCGGCGACCCGTTGGAACCAGAAAAGAGGGATACGCTGTACCTTGATTATCACAACCATATCGTCTGGGGCCAAAGGCAAGAAATCGTCTGGGGATTAGGCTACAGCTACACGACCGATAGAATTGGTGGGAGTCTCACCGTCTATTTCGTACCGCCGAGCAAGAGTCTTCAGATCTTCAACTCATTCTTGCAGGACCAAATCGCGTTGGTGCCGGATCGGTTGTATCTGACGATAGGCACAAAGCTGGAGCATAACGAATACACCGGTTTTGAAGCCATGCCGAGTATCAGCATGACTTGGGCTCCCAGCGACCACCACATGTTCTGGACTGCGGTTTCCAGGGCATTGCGGACGCCCTCTCGTAATGACACAGACCTGAACGTAAACGTGGGCGGATTCTACGGAGCCGACGGGACTCTAACCCTAGTTAGAGTTTCCGGCAGTTCACAATTCAAGAACGAAGCATTGATTGCTTACGAGGCCGGCTACCGGGACACCATTGCAAAGCGTCTTTCTATTGACACGGCTCTTTATTATAACGACTACGATCATCTTCAGACGACGGAACCATCCACACCCTTCCTCGAAGCAACGCCACTTCCGCCTCATTTGGTTTTGCCTCTGCTGAAGGAAAACTTGATGTACGGGGAGACGCACGGGATCGAGTTCACAGCGAACTGGAAAGCCATGGACCGCTGGACCCTCAGTCCGGGATACGCATTGGAGCAAATTCACCTGCACACGGATCCCTCAAGCAGCGACACGACTACGGGCCCATTTTTTGAGGGCGGCACCCCGCGCCACGGCGCCCAACTTCGATCCCATTTCAATTTCCGTCAAGACCTTGCGTGGGAGGCATCCGCCTATTTCGTGGATCGGCTCACGAACCAGGGTACCTCCAATCATGAAGTGATCCCTGCCTATACCAGGCTGGACACAGGAATAACGTGGAAACCAGTAGAGGAATTATCAATCGGGGTGTTTGGACAGAATCTCCTAAAGGATTACCACATCGAGTTTGAAGACAAGTTTGGAAGCATGCAATCCAGTCAAATCCGGCGCAGCGCATACGCGCAACTCACGTGGCTATTCTAACTTGCGACGGAAAGCTTGCTGATCCCTCGGGGGACCGAACCCGCTGCTGATCGAATGAGCGCAATGAAAATAGAAGCAGAAGACGCCCAACGCCGTCGTTTCACACCGGACCATGCGTCCGATTCTGTCTTGGATGTTGGACAGGCGCTCGAGCGCATGGAAGGCGATCGCGAGCTGCTCGAAGAGCTCGCGCATCTGTTCACCGACGAATGGCCCAAAAGCGCCGCCGAAATCGAGGTCGCTTTGAAAGTCGGGGATGCCACCCTGCTGGAACGCCTTGCACATGGTTTGAAAGGCGCAGCAGCCAACGTCGGGGCAGAACGGCTTTCCACCGCCGCGCTGGAGATGGAGAAAGTGTCAGCCGCCCGATACCTGAAGTGTATCCCTGCGCAATGGGAAATCGTAAAGGAGGAGGCCGCCGCCCTGCTTGAGGAGTTCGAAAGGTTGTTCCGAGAGGCGGCCTACTAGACGCCCGTCATTGAAGGCGTGCATCCGGCACATGGAAAAAACTTCCAAGTTCAAAATCCTCATCGCGGACGACAGTCCGGTTTCCCGGCGCATTCTCGAGGCATTTCTCGTTAAGCGGGATTACGACGTAATCAGTGTCGCCGACGGCGAGGAAGCGCTCCGTCTTCTTTCACGCGAAGATGCTCCCAGGCTCGCTGTTCTCGACTGGATGATGCCCGGTTTGGAAGGAACCCGGGTATGCCACAAACTTCGAGAGCAATCAGAAGACAAGCCGTATGTTTACGTCCTTTTGCTCACGGCGCGTACGCAGAAGGCAGATCTCCTCCAGGGCCTTGATTCCGGAGCAGACGACTATATTACCAAGCCATTCGACCCGCTCGAATTGCTAGCGCGGCTGCGCGTTGGCCGCCGAATTCTGGATCTGCAGGACAAGCTGATCGCGGCGCGCGATGAACTCCGCTTTCGCGCCTCGCATGACACGCTCACCGGCGTCTCGAATCGCGCCGTTATCCTCGACACCCTGCGCCGCGAGCAGTCCCGCCAGCAGCGCGAAGGAGGGTCATTCGGAATCATCATGGTTGACCTCGACCACTTCAAAAGCGTCAACGACACTTACGGCCACCTTTGCGGCGATGCCGTGCTGCAGGAAACAGCGAAGATCATGCAAGCCTCGTTGCGTCCCTATGACGTGGTGGGCAGATATGGCGGTGAGGAATTCCTGATCGTGGTGCCTCGATCGGACGCGCCCTCGGCCCAGAGAGTCGCCGAGAGAATCCGGAAAGCGATTGCCGCGAAGGCCATCTTCACACCCGCAGGCGAAATTCGCGTCACCGCCAGTTTTGGCGTCGCCGCCAGTTCGGACGCCAGCAGTATGGATTCGCAGCACCTCCTCCAAAGGGCCGACGACGCGCTCTATCGCGCCAAGCAGAACGGGCGCAACCGCTCGGAGCTGGCGCTCGCTTCCCCAATTCCGGAGGCTGCGCCCCTGGCCTCGAACTCAAAATAGTGTCAAGACACTTCGGAAGGTCCGCATCAAGAGCTACATCCAAAGTATGGCGGCCGGAATATCCTATCCGTACGATGCCGTATGGATGCGCTCCGTTTCACATACGGTCAACCCGCGTTGAAACACGCTTCGTCTCTCGCACAACTTGTTGTACAGTACCGCTTGTATAGTCCGGAACTGCCTGTCGAGCCGGTTTGATCAAGAGGTCTGTGGATGAATCCCACAAAACCAGGGTCCGTGGCGAATGGCGAGGTTGCTGCTGCTGCAAGTCCGCGCGACACCCTGACCGTCGTCGACAACCGCACCGGCCGGCAGTACGAGCTTCCCATAGCGCACGACACCATCCGGGCGCTCGACCTGCGCAAGATCAAGGTTCACGAATCGGACTTCGGGATGATGAGCTACGACCCGGCGTTTACGAACACCGCGTCGTGCATCAGCAAGATCACGTTCATCGACGGCGACAAAGGAATTCTCCGTTATCGCGGTTATTCCATCGAAGAGTTGTCCGAGAAAAGCACCTACCTCGAAACTGCTTACTTGATTCTGTATGGCGAACTTCCCACGAAGTCGCAACTCGCGGATTGGTCGTACCACATCACGCACCATACGTTCATTCACGAAAGCATCAAGAAATTTCTCGACGGATTCCACTACGACGCGCACCCGATGGGCATGCTGATTTCCACCGTCGCGGCTCTCTCCACGTTTTATCCGGACGCGAAGGATATTTTCAATCCCGATTCGCGCCGCAAGCAGACGTATCGCCTGATCGGGAAAATGCCCACGCTCGCCGCGTTCGCGTACCGGCACAGCCTGGGAATGCCGTTCGCATACCCGGACAACGACTTGAGTTACTCCGGCAATTTCCTGAATATGTTGTTCCGCACGACCGAACTCAAGTACCGGCCGAATCCCACGCTCGAGCGCGCGCTCGACATCCTTTTCATCCTGCACGCCGACCACGAACAGAACTGCTCATCCACCGGCATGCGGGTCGTTGGCAGCTCTCACGTGGACCCGTATTCGGCTACGGCCGCGGCCACAGCCGCGCTGTATGGCCCGCTGCACGGCGGAGCCAACGAAGCCGTGCTTCGCATGCTGATCGAAATCGGTTCCGTGAACAATGTGCCTGCGTATGTGAAGAGCGTGAAGGCCGGCGAGAAGTTGCTGATGGGGTTTGGCCACCGCGTTTACAAAAATTACGATCCCCGCGCCAAGATCGTGAAGCACATCGCGTACGAGGTGTTCGACGTGATGGGCCGCAATCCGCTGATCGATATCGCGCTCGAATGCGAACGCATCGCCCTCGAGGACGAATATTTCATCACGCGCCGCCTCTACCCGAACGTCGACTTCTACACAGGCCTCATCTACCAGTCCATGGGTTTTCCCATGACGATGTTTCCCGTGCTCTTTGCGATTCCGCGCACGTCGGGATGGATCGCGCAGTGGGAAGAAATGCTTCTCGACGCCGAGCAGAAAATTTCGCGCCCGCGCCAGATCTACCTTGGCCACGACCTGCGCAGCTACATCCCCCTCGACCACCGCAGCTGAGCGACCGCGCTAATTCCGGCTTCTCACGCTTGCTTTTCGGCCCGTCGGCTCAGTTTGCCTCGAAACAAAACGTACGCCGCAGTCAGAAAGAGCGCGCCCGTCATTGCAGTCCAGAAATGAACTGCAGCTTCCAGTGCGCCGCCGGGGAACACTTCGAGGGCAAAGTATGGAACCGCCAATGAATCCATCAGTCCTCGAAAATCCCATACACCTTGCGGCGCCGAAAGATAGATGTCATACACCTCAGCGATGGGATGATACGTCGCGAACAATCCTCCGAAGACCAGAATCAGCAGGACCGGACAATAATCCACGATAACAGAGGACAATGAAGAGCCCCATTTCTCCCTTCCACTCTGCTCCTTTGCAAAATAAAGAAAACACAACCCAAACAAGAGTGCGGCGCCACAAGTGAAGACGGCCGTGGTCAAAATAAAAAGGGTCAGCCCGGCCCAGCTGTTCGCAAACCGAGCCCGCCATCGACCGGGATTGTATTCCCGCGATGCCTTCAGCGCCTCCAACGCGCGCTGAACCATGGCCGCTTCCTCCAATTTCCCGGCGGTCGTTAGCAGAGGCTGAAGCCGCTCAAACGCGCCTTTTTCAACTGCGATGCCAATAAGCCGTTCGATTTCCGTGTGACCCGATCCTTGCATCTCTTCGCCAAAAGCCCCTACGCGCCAATATAGCCGAGCCGCTTCACCTTTGTTTCCGGCTCGGTCCGCACTTTCTGCTCGCTCGAATTGGGCTGTGCTGTACATCCTGATGGCCAGAAGGTTCGGAATAGCAGTCGTGCTCACGAGATTAAGAAGAATCACTGGTTCTCGGAACTTGTAGCGATCCGCGACCGTCCGATACAATTCAAAAACGCGTTCCGTATAAGAGTCGTATCGCGGCGCATCGAAGGCGCGGTCCATCCCTTCCATCCACGCAGAATTCTGCTCAAGCTGCGGCTGCGCCTTCCACGGATCTTTTACTTCGTCGAACACTACATCAGCGGAGGCCAACCACACCACCGCATTGTCGGGATCCCACTTCTGCAATCGCTTTGCTCTCTCGAGCGATACGCCCTCGGGCGCTGTCGACTCTTGATGGAGCTCGAAATAAATCCAAGTCAGTGAAGGATCGAGCGCCACGGCCTTATCGGCAAGCTCACGCCTCTCCTTCGGGTCCTGGGAAAGCAATGCGGCGAACGCCAGCAACTGTGGATCTTGAGTTCGCACCGCCTCCTTTCGAAAGTGCTCGATGGATCGCGGAGTTGGCAAATATCGTTCTGATATCAAATCGCGCGACGCATCTACCACCGAACCCATTGCCTCCCGCACTTCAGGAATCAGCAGCATCCCAACGCACGCCACCAGGAGGACCCCCGTCACCCACCTCGGCGTCCGCGGTACTCGCGGCGAATTCTTCCACTGCGATTCGAGGGGCCCGCCCGCCGGCACTCCAATCGGCCGCTTCCACGAACCCATCGCATGTCGCATCCACTCGCGCATCAGGACCATTAGTCCTCCCATCGTCCATCGAATCGCTTCCCACGACCCGGCCGTAGACGGCAGCTCGGAAGCAAGGGCGCGCCCCCACTTCCCACTCTCGCGAGGCCAAAATCGCAGCGCTCGTTGCAAAAGCCATTCGGCGGCGCGTCTCGGCGCGGATGAATTTTCTTCGGGCATGCTCACACCCCGCTGTACACCGGTTTCCAGACTCTCTTCGCGCACGCGGCGCGCAATTCCTCGGCCGCCCAAGCCCTCCCTGGGCCCGTCAGCCGGTACAAATGGCGCGGCGGCCGGCCGAGGTTTCCGGGCTCTTCCCAGCGCGTTTCGAGCCAGGCCAGCTTTTCGAGCCGCATGAGAATCGGATAGAGCGTGCCGGAAGGGAGTTCCGTCTGCTGGCTGAGCGAATAGCCGTGCCGCCACTGCGCCGGATGTTCGAGCAGCGAATCCAGGACCGCAAGCGTTTGCGGCGAAATTCTAAGTCGAATGCCCATGCGCTAAGTCTACATAGATAGACTCTCGCGTCAACGATCGGCCTTCGTCCCTGTGTTCCACTTATACACATTCCCCGCCCCAGCCCTCCCCGGTACCGAAAGTCATTGCATCCGGGCCGATTCTCTGGCAAAACACTGCACGTCCCGCAGGGGGCCCCATTTCAATGGACATCTCTACACGCCAGGCTGGAAACGCGACGGTTGTCGACGTCGTCGGCGACATCACGCTCTACAACTCACCGCAGATGCGTAAGGTTTTGATCGACTTGCTCAAGGAAAAGCGCGTTGCACGCGTCATCGTGAACTTGAAGAGCGTGCGATACATCGACAGCGCGGGTGTGGCTTCGCTTGTCGAAGGCCTCAAGATTTCGCGCGATATGAAAAGCGGATTCGCGCTGTACGGATTAAGCCGCACGACGCGCGAAGTGCTCGAGCTTACGCGCCTGATCAAGGTTTTCGAGGTTCACGATAACGAAGAAGACGCGTTGAAGGGTGGCGCCAGCAGTACCGCGCCGAAATAGAGTCACGAAATAGAATCGCTTCCTGCGGCGAACCTGCCGGAGTAGAGTCCGTCCGGAGTCAAGAATGGCATTCACGGAAACAGTCGGCGAAGCCACTATCACCGGTTTGGCGTACGTCGGTGGCCTGGCTCGCCTCACCGGCGGGGCAGCTCGGGCGGTTTTCGTCGAGCCCTTTCGCGGAGGCAAGCTGCGGCTTGGACGCGCTGTGCACCAGGCTATGTCGGTGGGCGTTGCCGCGCTGCCCATCGTTTCGCTGATTTCATTTTTTGTCGGCCTGATTCTCGCGTTGCAGGGAGCCTACGAGTTGCGCCGCTTGGGCGCATTGCAACTCGTCGCGAATGCGGTGGCAGTTTCGATGACGCGCGAGCTCGGTCCGCTGATGACCGCGATCGTGGTCATCGGCCGCTCTGGTTCGGCATTCGCGGCGGAAATCGGCACCATGAAGGTGAACGAAGAAATCGACGCGCTCGAGACCATGGCCCTCGAACCCGTTCCCTTTCTCGTGGCCCCCAAATTTCTGGCCATGATGCTGATGGTCCCCTGCCTCACTACGTGGGCGGACCTCATGGGAGTTCTCGGCGGCGGTTCTTTCGGTGTGACGAGCGCCGGATTTACCTGGACCACCTACATCCGCGCGACGCTGAACGCAATCGCGTTGCGCGATATTCTGTTGGGCCTCGTGAAAGCTTTCATGTTCGGGGTAGTGATCACGGCGGTTGGCTGCCAGGAGGGTTTCTCCACCGGGCTCGGCTCCGAAGAAGTCGGCCGCTCGACGACATCGGCCGTCGTGAAGTCTATTTTCATGGTGGTTGCCGTGGATTTGGTGTTCACGGCGATCTTCTATTTCACGGCGGCGAAATAGGTCATGTTCAGAAGCGGCAAAAAACGAGAAGAGGCTCCGCAGGAAGCGGACGGCCCGGCGATCGTCGTGAAGAACTTGCGCGTCAACTACGGCGCCCGCGAGATTTTGCACGGCATCAACTTCGAAGTTCCCTCGGGAGAAACGCTGGTGATTCTCGGTGGCTCAGGCTCCGGCAAGAGCACACTGCTGCGCACACTTGTTGGGTTGGAGCTCCCGAGCGGCGGCGAAATCTGGATTCGTGGAAAGAACTTTGCAGCGATGTCCGGCGACGAACGCGACGAGCTCCGCAAGAAAATGGGAATGTCCTTCCAGAGCGGCGCGCTGTTTGGGTCAATGACCGTCGGCGAAAACGTAGCGCTTCCTCTGCGCGAACACACGTCGCTCGACGATTCCACGATTGAAATCATGGTTCGTCTCAAACTCGACCAGGTGGGCCTTTCCGGCTTCGAGGATTACATGCCCGCGCAATTGAGCGGCGGGATGAAAAAGCGCGCGGCGATCGCTCGCGCGCTGGCGATGGATCCGGAGATTCTGTTTTTCGACGAGCCGTCAGCCGGCCTCGACCCGATCATCGCCGCCGGCATCGACGACCTCATCCTGAAACTGAAGAAGGCGTTCCGCATCACCATCGTCGTCGTCACTCACGAGCTCGCCAGCGCGTTTCTCATCGCCGACCGTATGATTTTGCTCGACAAGGGAAACATCGTTGCGAACGGCACTACCCCGGAGCTCCGCGCAAGCCAGCAGCCGCGCGTGCGGCAATTCCTGGATCGCATTCCGGAGCCGGAGTTGACCGGCGAAATTGACTATTTGCAGATGCTGACCGGGGAGAACCCGCCCGAGCGCCGTTAAATCTTTTGAAATTCGGGGCTCGTGGTATACTCCCGCCCACATTTTGCGGGCGTCCTGGGACAGTCGAATCGCACTACGGGGAATCGAATGGAAGCGAAGCGCGAACAAGCTCTAGTGGGGTTGTTTGTTCTGATCATCATCGCCCTGCTTGTAACCACAATATTCATCCTTTCCGGAAAGATGAATGGCGACGACATTCCCCATCGCGCCTACTTCAAGAGCGCGGGGGGAATAGGACCCGGCGCCGAAGTCCGCTACGCCGGTGGCCCGCCCGTTGGCCGCGTTACGAAAGTCCAGCCAGACCCCCAGGATCCCACGCGAATGGAAATCGACTTCGATGTCGATCCCAAGATTCCGGTCAAGACCGACAGCACGGTGGGAATCACCAGCACGAGTCCTCTGGGCGACAATTTTCTCGGTATTAATCCCGGCACACGCGATGCCCCTCCCGCCCCTAAGGGCTCCACGTTGAAAGGCATCGACTATACGAGCCTCGACGACATCAAAGCCATGCTCGCCGACTTGGGCCCCAGGGCGGATACGCTCCTGGACAATCTCAATGATCGCGTCGTCGCGCTGAAAGTAACGATGGACCGCGTGAATGATATGCTGAGCGACCAGAACCGCGCGAATGTCAGCGCCAGTCTTTCGAACATTCGCGGCATGCTCGAAGAAAACCGCCCCGCAATTCACTCGACTCTCGACAATGTAAACACTTCCAGCAAGAAGCTGGGGCCGCTGATCGACGACTTCCGCAAGACCTCGGCTCAGGCGAATGACACTCTCGCTCACGTCGATGCGATGATCGGCGAAGACCGCCCGGACATTCATCAGGCCGTGATCAGTTTGCGGCAAGCTCTCGCTTCCGCTGCGTCGCTGACGGATCAGCTGGACCGCACGATGGCCGCGAATGCCGAGAATCTGGATGACATCATCGAGAATCTGCGGCACGTGACCGCGAACCTGAACTCGTTTACCGAAACCATCAAGACCCGGCCCTATACGCTGATTCGCTCATCGGGCGCTAAGCCGCGAACTCCTGGGGAACCGCCCCCGCAATAGATTTGGTGTCAAAACAGATGGAGAGAAGAAAACCATGAAGCGTCGGATTCGAGAAGCAGCGCTACTTTTCGCAATCACAGCCTTACTATCGGCGTGCGGTGCCTCTCGTCCCGTGAAGTATTACGTTTTGGATGTGGACGTCTCCCCGGCGGCTTCACCCCAGCCCCTTCCCGTCACCCTTCTAGTGGGGCGAATCACCGCGACGCATCTCTATCGCGACGATCGGCTCGTCTACGGCTCCGGCCCCGTCGAACTTGGCACCTACGAGTACGAGCGTTGGGCTGAAGCGCCTGCGGACATGATCCAGGACATTCTCGTCACTTCGTTGCGCTCGACAGGCCAGTATCGCTCGGTGTCGAAAATGGCGAGCACCATGCGCGCCGATTACATTGTGCGGGGGCGTCTTTTCAGCCTGTATGAAGTGGCTAAGCCGCTCTCTGGGCGTTTCTCGGTAGAACTTGACCTTTTCGATCCCAAAGCTGGCATGACTGTGTGGACCGGTTCTTACTCGCATGACGAACCGGTCAGCGGCAAGAGAGTCGAGAATGTCGTCGAGGCGCTCGACAAATCGGTGCTGGCGGGCATGCAGCAGCTCACTGCGAACATGGGTCAGTACATCGCCAGCCATCCGCCTCAGCAGGCCGCCGGGCACTGAACTCTTCTCCGCCGGATTAACTCCCAGGACACTCGGGAGTTCCCTCCTTTTGACACTCTGCCGTTTCTGCCGGAACATGAAAGCCCCTTCGAAATTGATTCTTGTTTGTTTCTACGGCGGAAGAAGTCCTCTCCTTCTTTTCCGAACCTCTCGGCTGACTCGACAATCCGGCGGCAACAATGGCAGATTCCAAACAAGAACGGCCGTGGCTGTTGCTTCTAGCGGACGATGATCCCGACGACCTCGAATTGTGTCTGCGCGAGCTGAAAAAATCCGACATTCCTTTTCTGGCGGACATCGTTTCAACCCGCGACGCCTTTGCCCAAAAGCTGCAACAGAAAGCCTTCGATGTCATCATCTCGGACTATCGCATGGACGGTTGGACCGGAATGGACGCTCTCGCTATGGTCAAGGATTCGTGCCCCGACGTTCCCTTGATTCTTCTCACGGCGACGCTGGGCGATCAGATGGCCGTCGACTGCATCAAGATGGGCGTCACCGAGTATGTTTTGAAGGAACAACTCGGCCGGCTGCCCCTGGCGCTGCATCGGGCAAAGGACGAGAGAACGTTTCGCGAAGCCGAGAAGCTCGCTGCTGAGGCGCTGCGCGAGAGCGAGGCGCGGTATCGCGGCCTCGTCAACAACGCTACGTATGGCATTTACTGGGAAAAGCCCGATGGCACGCTTGTGTACGCCAACCGCGCCCTCGTGCACATGCTCGGATACGACTCCGCCGAGGAATTTCTTGCCCTGGGAACCACCGGAGCGCTCTATTGCCATCCGTCGCGGCGCAAGGTAGTTCAGGATTCGTGCGCGAGAGAACAACGGGTCGACGCCGTCGTCGACTGGAAACGCAAAGACGGCCGTAGCGTCACCGTCCGCATCAACGCGCGCTACGCAAAAAACCTTGACAATGAAAGCCCCTGCATCGAGGCCTTGGTGGAAGATGTCACCGAGCGCACTACGCTCGAGACCCAGCTTCTCCAATCCCAGAAATTCGAAGCCATCGGCCAGCTTGCCGGCGGCATTGCCCACGACTTCAACAACATGATTGGCGCAATTCTCGGCTGGGCGGACATGGGCATTGAAGAAACCGAGCCGGGCGCGCGCTTGCGGCGTCACTTCGAGAAGATGCGGCACCAGGCCGAACGCGCCGGCGCTCTCACGCGGCAGTTGCTCGCCTTTGCCCGCCGCCAAATCCTCGAGCCGCGCGATATCGACTTCAATCAGACTGTCACCGAAACCTCGAGTCTTCTCGAAAAGGTCATCGGCAGCAACATCGAAATCAGATCCACGCTTGCTGCCGATCTCCCCGTCGTTCGCGCCGACCCCACGCAGCTCGAACAAGTGCTCATGAATCTCTGCATCAACGCGCGCGACGCCATGCCCGAAGGCGGCCTGCTGGTCATCGAAACCGCGAAGGCCTCCTTCGACGAGGAAAGCTGCAAGCTTCAGCCGCTCGCTCGTCCCGGCGATTACGCGATGCTGACGGTCACCGATACGGGCACGGGCATGAACTCCGCCACGCTCGACCGCATGTTCGAGCCTTTCTTCACTACGAAGGAATTGGGCAAAGGAACCGGCTTGGGTCTCGCCACCGTTTACGGCATCGTCCGGCAGCATTCCGGGTTTATTCACGTCTACAGCGAACCGGGCCTGGGGACGACCTTCCGAGTGTATCTCCCCGTCAGCGGCGCCGCCGTTGCTTCGCCCGTCAAGCCCGAGGACGATCCGAAGGTGGAGGGAGGCAACGAGACGCTCCTGGTTGCGGAAGATCACGACGGTTTGCGTCAACTTGCCCTCGAAACACTCACCAAGCTGGGCTACAACGTAATCGCCGCCAGCGACGGCGAAGAGGCCGTTCGCGCGTTCCGCAGCCATCGCGACGACATCGATCTCGCATTGCTCGACGTCGTGATGCCCAAACTCAACGGCCCCGAGATTTATGAGCGCATCCGTCAGGAGCGGCCTGACCTGCCGGTGATCTTCGCCACCGGCTACAGCGCGGACTTTGCGCTGCTGCATAAGGTCCAGCAGCAGGGGCTGCCGGTCCTGCAGAAGCCCTACTCGGCCCGGGACCTCGCCCGCAAAGTCCGCGAGGCGCTTGACCACCACCCCGCCCCACGCCTGCCTTGACGTTGCAGCGACAGGATTTAGCCCCTGCGGTCGTCGGCCCTTCGCTTCCAAGCTTAAGAAACGCTCACAATCGCCAGTGGTAAACGTTTTCCCGAACGGGGATTTTTGCCCCCCGCTCACGATTGGCGTTGACACCGTTTCGTCTCGTGTGATACCCCATGTATATGTGGCCCCGGCGATGAGCCGGGTTGCTGGAACAGTAGCTGGATTCGCATCCGGCTGGCTTCCGGTAATAACCCCACCCACCCCGGGAGGTGGAATCGCCGCCAGGCCTTTCGCCTCCCGTTTTATTTTGCCTGATCGATTTTCCTCGCGCCGCGGCAATTCCCCGATCGCCAATTCCCTGATCGGATGAAACGATTCGACTCGCGAATTCACCTCTATATGTGTGGTGCGCCGGGAGAAAGTGACGCCGCATTACCGAGGCCGCGGCGGCCGCGCAATGCCTTGCATCCCCTGGCCGATGCGGGGTTATAATGCGCGCATTTGGCGGTTCCCACCGCCGGGCGCCGCCCGGGTTTCAGGGTTTGTGCGTGCCTGCCCGCCGTGGCGGGCAAACCCTGAGTTGTACGGGTTTCAGGGTTTGTACTTGCAAACCCTGAGCTGTAAAAGCCGCAAGGAGCTGGATATGGGCCTGCAAATCGCGTCGCGAAAATCCGGAAACATCACGATTCTCGACATGCAAGGCCGCGTCACCATCGGCTCCAGCAACGACGCGCTCAGCGCCGAGCTCCGCAAGCTGGCCGAGGAAGCGCCATGCGACGTGCTCGTGAATCTCGCCGGCGTGTCGCAGATGGACAGCTCCGGAATCAGCACCCTCGTTCGCTCGTTCGTCACCCTCAGGCGCCAGGGCGGCAGCCTGAAGCTGCTGAAACCGATGGGCCACGTCAGCGCTGTCCTCGAGCTCACCCGGCTTGTCCTATCGATCCCCACGTTCACCGACGAAGCCACCGCCGTCGCCAGTTTCAGCTCCGACGCCGCCCACGCGTGAAGGCGAAATCCTTGTTTCCTTGCGGCCTTTTTGTCTCCTGCCTCCTTGCTTCCTGTTTCCTTGCCTCGTCTTCGCAGGCGGCCGCGCAACAGTCCGCCTCGGACCAATCGGCGAGCACGCTGCGCTCGACGACGCGGCTCGTGCACGTGAGCGCGATCGTCGACGATAAGCACGGCAAGCCCATCCCCGGGCTCACCAAGGACAATTTCACAGTTTTCGACAACGGAAAGCCCGAGACGATTCAAGTTTTCCTGGCTCGAGAAACAGACACGCGACACGCTTCCGCCGCTCTGCCTCCCGACACGTACTCGAACCGCCTGGCCGACCACAGCGCGCCCATGAGCGCCACCGTGATTCTCCTCGACGGATTGAACACGCAAATCGCCGACCAGCAGTACGCCCGACTCCAGGTGATAAAGTTTCTCGAGCAGATTCAGCCGCAGGACCGCGTCGCGTTGTATACGCTCGGCAGCAATTTGCGGATGCTCCACGATTTCACTAACGACGCGTCGAGCCTGCTCGCAATTCTCCAGAAGTACTCGGGGCGAATTTCTCCCGATCTCGAACGCTCGGCAGGGCCACGCGAACATCCTGGCGGCGAGCGGGGCGCGGCCAATCCTCAAAACTTCGTCATGGACGCGCCGGAAGCGGACATCTTCGCGCCATTCCTGAATCCGATGGGAGTGCAGGAAGCGGATTTTCTGATCGGCGACCGCGCCGCCCGCACTATCGACGCGCTGAAAGAAATCGGGAATCACGTCGCTCTGCTTCCGGGGCGAAAAAACCTGGTTTGGGTTTCGGGAAGTTTTCTTACGGCTGCCAACTTGCAGGACCTCGAGATGAATACTCCCGACGGCGGCTTGCTGTTCACCACCGACCTCGACGGCCTGTCGCGCACTCTGAACAATGCCAGCCTGGTGGTGTATCCGGTGGACGCGCGCGGCCTTGTTACGGGGCACGCGGACTATAGAGGATTCGCGACGATGGATGCGATCGCGAAGCGCACGGGCGGAAAGGCGTTTTACGAAACGAACGACATTTTCGGAGCGATTCGAAGTGCCGTGGACGATTCCGTCGTGTCCTACGAGCTTGGTTACTACCCTGAAATCGCGAACTGGGACGGCACCTTTCACAAAATTAAGGTCACCGTGAACCGGCCCGGAGTGGATGTGCGCATTCGCCAGGGTTATTTCGCGGCGCACACCCGGACGATGACGCCCCAAGCGCGGCAATCGTTTTTTTCGGCGGCGGTTACGAATCTGCTGAACTCCGATGGCATTGGCGTCACGCTGCGCGTGAGTCCCCCGGTCGACGCAGCGGCTGCGCGCCAACTGACCATGTCCGTCATCCTCGACCCGCAAGATCTGAGCGTCGAACCGAAGGATGCCGCGCATTGGACGGGAACTCTCGGCACCGTTTTCGTTCAACTCGATGACAAAGGCGCGGTGGTGGGCGCCACCGACGACGCGTTCCAGTTCACGCTGGGCCCCGACCAGTATCAGAAAATGCTGCAAACCGGCCTGTCGTACAAGGAAAGCGTGCCCATTCAGCCGGGCGCGTCCGAATTGCGCGTCGTCGTGCGCGACGCCGCGAGCGGCAGAATCGGCGCCGCCACCATCCCCCTCGCCCGCTATTTCCCCCCCGCGAAACCCGCCAGCTGAAATCCTGTTTTTGTAGCGATTGAAATTTTTTTGGCGGCTTGTTTTCAGTGGCTTACGGGGATTTCTATTTGCAAAGTGTAGCGATTGATTCCCAAGTCTCGGGACAGGTCCCCGAGGTGTCCGGAGCGTCGGGCTTGGGCGAAAGTGCGGCGAACAGGAATAGGTGTTTTTGTCGCGATTAGAAAATGTCTTCTTCTTTGTTGTGAGAGAGTTGCGGCGATTTTTGAATGTGGGGTTGTTGCGATTAGCTTTTTTTTTGCCTCCTTGGCCTTGCCGGCGTACTGGCGTCCGTCGTGGGCCTCCCTCTGTTTGTGTCATTTTGTCGGTCATAAAAATAAGTCACGGTAGCACAAAATTGGGAGGATGGATAGGTTCAAAGTTACGTTAGTAGTTCTATAACTACTGGACCGGAGGCAAGGAAGCAAGGAGCCGCCTTCGCATGCTTCGGCGGCGCAAGAACATCAGCACCGATGACAGTACGAGTTTTGTGATATTTTGTGGCATCCCGTATTCCACCGTCTGGAGGATGATCATGAAACGTTGGGCTCTTGCTCTACTCATTTGCCTAGCGTTTGCCTGCGTTAGCTATGCGCAGGATTCGGGTGAGAGCGGCGCTTCTTCTGAGCCGATGAAGGTGAAGGGCAATGTGATTAACGGGACGCTGATTCATAAGGTGCTTCCGAAGTATCCGAAGGATGCAAAGAAGGCCGGAGTGTCGGGGACGGTGGTGGTGAAAGCGATCGTCAGGAAAGACGGGTCGATGCGGGATGTAGAGTATGTTTCGGGGCCGGAGCAGTTGGCCGACGCAGCCGTGAAGGCTGTACAGAAATGGAGGTATACGCCGACGCTGGTTAATGGTGAGCCAGTGGAAGCGGAGACGACGATATCGGTCGTGTTTACGCTGGGTGGGCACTGATTCGAAGATTTTCGCGGATTAAATTCCCAGGGCTAAAGCCCGAGGTTCTTGGAGTTTGCGTTTCGCACGGCCAAAAGGCGGCCGTGCTCCCCGGACTGAAGTCCGGGGCTTCCACCCAACCGCAAACGAGCCAGGAAACACGCTTGGTGTGCTGGCTGAAGGGCGCCAATCGGGATCCCGAAGGTTTGCCAGGCGTTCCCAGGAAAACCGGCCCGGCTAGCGCGTGAGCCTATAGCTGCCGGCGCCTAGAAATTCCAGCAAGCCCAAATCGCGGAGAACCTGAAGCTGTTGGCGGATTTTGTCGCGGACGTGTTGATTGGCGGGATGTAAGGCCGCGAGTTCCTCATCGAATTCGTAAACCTCGGACAGAGAAAACTCACGCTTGTTTAGCGAGCGAACGGCGTTCAGCACGTCGAGAGTCCATCCGCGTTGTTCTGGCCTGAGAGTTTTCAGCGGGCGTATTCGCGCGTATTGCTGGCGTACCTGCTTCGTGGGAACTGGCACTCCGTCGACAATTATTGGAATCCGCGCGTCTTTCGGAATCGCGCCCAGCAAAATATTGCAGCCCACCCAGCCGGCGCGGCGGGCCGTAGCTGCAAGCGGTTTCCTTTTTTCTATGGCGGAAAGGGGAAAGGCAAAGCTCGGAATCATTAATAGATCTCCGACACTCCATCGATCGAGGTGGTAGTGCAACACGAGGAGATTCGGGGTCCGGTTTTCCCTTATTTCGCGGACCATTTTGCTATACGCGGAATCGAGGACTCGATTGCCGAAGGCGTGCGACTGCGATTTGAGCTGAAAACGAATGCGGCACTTCGGGCACTCAAAATCGATTGCCGGTGTGTTTGGCGGCGAAGGCTCCAGGCTCAGCGAGGTGCAATTCGCGCAGTAGAGATTCCTCAGACCCCATAATTCGGTGGCGATCCGCGCACGCTGTGACGCGCTCGTATAGGCGGCGAGACCAGCGGTCGGAAGAGCGAGTTGCACGCCCGCATTAGATCATTTTCCCTGCGCGAGATAAATCTCGGTTTCGGTCTTGATGACGAAGAGGACTTCGGTTTTGGATGCTCCGCTGGTGCGGAATCTTGTCCAGGCATCGCTGAGGTTTTCGGCGGCGACGGTGAACACGATTTCGCGTTGCGACGCGCCGACGAAATGGAAGTTGCGATCGCGCTGAACCAGGCGAGTTCGGGGAATGTCATTCACGGGCGATCTGGATCGATCCATAGAATCGCAGTTCGGATCAAGATCGAAGTGAAGGCAGACAGCGGAAATCTGCACTTGTACCAGATTGGAACATAGGCGGACGAGCGCCAAGTGAATCCACGTTTGCTCGAAATCAACGCCCACAATTTGGCGGGAAAGGCGCAGCGCAATTAGCGCGGTGGTGCCGCTGCCGAGGAAGGGGTCGAGGACTAGGTCGCCTTCGTTTGAGGCGGCGCGCAGGATGCGCTCGAGGAGGGCGGCGGGTTTTTGAGTCGGGTGCTTGCCGAAACGCTTTTCGTCTTTGGCCGGGGGAAAGATTTCCCAGACGCTTTTCATTTGCTTGCCGCGGTTTGCTTCCTTCATTTGGGCGTAGTTGAAGGTGTGGCGGCTCTTGGCGTTTTTGGCGGCCCAGATGATGGTTTCGGTGGCGTGGGTGAAATAGCGGCACGAGAGATTGGGCGGCGGGTTGGGCTTGACCCAGGAGATGTCGTTGAGCAGCTTGAAGCCGAGCTGCTGCATGGCGAAGCCGACGGAATGAATCACGTGGCTGGTGCCGCTGACCCAGATGGTGCCGTTCGGTTTCAGGACGCGCTGGCAGGCGGCGAGCCACGCGCGATTAAATTCGTGGTTGGCATCCGGGCCGCGCGAGCGGTCCCAATCGCCTTTGTTGACGCTGACCATGCGCCCGGCGTGGCAGGTGATGCCGTTGTTCGAGAGGAAGTAGGGCGGGTCGGCAAAAATCAGGTCGACGCAATTTTCAGGGATGGCGGCGAGGATTTCGAGGGAGTCGCCCTGGAAGATTTTGATGTGGTGGACGGGGTCGTGAAAGACGGGAGCGGGAAGGGACGGCGAGGCGGTGGCGTCGAGCGAGTCCCAGGGGCGAGCCGCCTTCGCCGGAGGCTTCGGCGCGCCAAGGGCGGTGGCGTCGAGTGCGGGGGAGTGCGCGATTTGAGTGGTTTTGCGCAAGGGGCAAGTCCGGGGCGGGCGTCCTCAGGGGTTGAAACCCCTGAGAAAAAAGGAGGGTTTAATGTCGGAGCTAAAGCTCCGACCCCCTAAAGTGCCCGGACGAAACGGATCGGATCGTTGATCGAATGGGCAATGGTGTCAAGCGGAGCAGGGAGGCAAGGAAGCAAGAGGCAAGGAACTGCGCGATAGCGCTGCTAAGCTCGTAACAGGGCTTGTGGGTCCCTGCGGGCTATTGCAAGCAACTTCAGGTCGGCTCCCTGAGGACGTCGCGTACCTTGCTCCCAACTCCGAATCGTATTCGGGCTGATATTCAGGAATCTGGCGAAAAGGACCTGGCTCGCGTTGAGCGAGTGCCGAATGGCGCGAATATCTCTGGGCCGCAACTTTCTAGGAGGCGGAGGAAGTTCGGTGACGCGCAAGTCTGTGGAGCGACCCTGCTCGAAAGCGAGCGCATCCTGAAGGGATTCACGGAGATCGTCGAAAACCTTTATTTTGATTTTCTTGGTCATTGTATATCACATTGAGGTATATACCACATAGTGGTACGTAGAATCAAGCCCTTAGGGGGCGCGTGGGTTGGGAGCGAGTCGGTGGTGCGAGATGTGTCGCGCCTACGGCGCTCGGCGCGTTTCTACGTCTTGTACCCCGCCCTCACGGGCGGGGCTAACTTGTGCCGCGCCTACGGCGCTTGAAGGGCTTGCAAATCCGAATGTGGTCATCATGATATGGCCGTGGTTTCGGGGAGGGCGATATGAAGCGCATACCTGCGGGAAAATTCAAGGCGCGGTGCCTGTCGATTATGGACGAGGTCCATGCCACCGGCGAACCCGTGATCGTCACCAAACGGGGACGGCCGGTGGCGAAGGTGGTGCCGGTCGCGTCAAGCAAAGAGGACCTTTTCGGTTTTATGGCGGGCGAATTCAAAATCGTTGGGGATATTGAATCTCCCGTGACGCCTCTAAAAGATTGGGGCCAAAAGGCGGCAAAGCGGGTCATTTAAGGGCGTTTTAGACCCAGCTAAAGGTTAAGGCGTAATTAAGTAGATTAATTAGCCTGGTTAATTCAGTGCGTTAGTCATTTTTGGGGGGGGGCGAATCGGGCGGTGCGAGATGTGTCGCGCCTACGGCGCTTGGCGTGTTTCTACATCTTGTACCCCGCCCTCACGGGCGGGGCTAACTTGTGCCGCGCCTACGGCGCTTGTTGGCCGGCCTGAAGGCCGCCGCTACAAAATCGGGAAGCGTCAGGAGTTTTTCTTTAGTTCGGCTAGGACTAGCTTGGCTACGGCTTTTAGGGTGTCGAAGACGCCCTGGCCTGTGATGGCGACGGCTTCGAGCGTGGGTTCGCCCTTCACCAGCAACTCCTTCTGCAACGCCTCGACGGAGAGGATGTTGGGCAGGTCGCGCTTATTGAGCTGCAGGACGTACGGGATCGTGGCGAAATCGAGGTTGTGATCTTTCAGGTGCTCGCGCAGGTTGTCGAGGGTTTCGAGGTTGGCGTCGAGCCGTTCTTCCTGCGAATCCGCGACGAAGACGACGCCGTCGGCGCCCTTCAAAATCAGGCGCCGGCTGGCCTCATAAAAAACCTGGCCTGGAACGGTGTAGAGATGGAAGCGCGTTTTGAAGCCGCGCACGGTTCCGAGGTCGAGCGGAAGAAAATCGAAGAAAAGAGTGCGGTCGGTTTCGGTGGCGAGCGAAACCATCTTTCCCTTTTGATTCGTGTTGGTATGCTCGTACACCCACTGCAAGTTCGCAGTCTTCCCGCCAAGGCCGGGACCGTAGTACACAAGTTTGCAGTTAATTTCCCGCGCGGGAAAATTAATAAACGGCACGAGTTCCCTCAGAATCGGGCAGCGATTACTTATAGCATACGCTTTCATGCAGGGCCAACGTGTTGGGGCGAAAGTGCTTCGCAACTGACAACGGATTGGGACAGGGACTTGAGGGGAAGATCGAGGCGGAAAATCGTGCTTGACAAGGGCGCGATCTAATGTTACACACTGTAACGCTACAATGACTAACACCAAAAGCAAACGTCCAAAGAACCTGGGTGAAGTGGAACAGATGGTGATGGATTACGTGTGGTCGCACGGGCCGTGCTCGGCTGAGGCGTGCCGCGAGGCGCTGGCGGCGACGCGTCCGATGAAGGAATCCACCGTGCGGACGATTCTGCGACGCCTGGAGCAGAAGGGCTTTGCAGCGCACGGAATCGAGGGGCGGACCTATATTTATCGGGCCGTGGAAGCGCCGCAAAACGTGGCGGTGCGCGCGGTGAAAAGCATCATTGACCGGTTTTGCGGCGGGTCGGCCGAACAGCTGGTGATCGGCATGGTGGATGGGGCGGTGCTCGATCGCGAGCAGCTGGAACGGCTGGCGCGCAAGATTGCGCAGAGGAAATCGCAGGGAAGTTCGGAAGCAAAGTCCGGCGACCAAGCCGCAAAGAAAGAAGACTAGCCATGCCGCCTGAAATTCTTCACGCGAGTTCGAGTTTCCTGATGCGGATTGCGGAGCCTGCCGCGCGGTCGTTGGCGCTGGGATGCTTCGCGGCGGCGGCGCTGGGCGCGTTTCGGGTGAAAAGCGTTTCGGCGAAGCTGTTTGTTTGGCGGGGCGTCCTGTTCGCCGCTTTGGCGATGCCGCTGCTGGGGTGGGTGGCGCCGTCGATTCGCGTGCCGGTGCCCGCGCCGGCTTTCGCGAAGCACAGCGCAGCGGTTCAGGACGCCGCCGCTTACGCCGACGTGGACGTGGCGACTCGGCCCGCGGCGACACTCGCGGCACCGCGCAAAATGGCTCTTTTGACCGCTCCCGCACGCCAGAATGCGCTGAGCAAACCGCCGAAATATTCGATCGTAGCGGCACCGTTTGAGCCGCGCAACACGCCGGTGCGCGCGCCGCGCGAAATCGGTTGGCCTGCGATAGCCGTGGCTTTTTACATGATGATTACGCTTTTCTTTTTTGCGCGGCTGCTGATTGGGATGCGGCTGGGAAAGCGGCTGGAGCGCGCGGCGAAGCCAATCGAGGATGCGCGAGCGTTGGCGATTGCCGCGGCAGCTTCGCGCGCGGCCGGGCTGCGTGTGACTCCGCGACTTGCGGAATCCGAAATGCTTTCGGTGCCGGTGACGCTCGGGCTGCGCGAATCCGTGATTTTGTTTCCTGCTGAGTGGCGCGATTGGGATCCGGGCGAGCTGGAAGCGGTGCTGGCGCACGAAATTTCGCATGTGGCTCGGCGCGACGCGCTCGTTCAGCGATTGGCGCTGATCCATCGCGCGGTTTTCTGGTTCAGCCCGCTGGCGTGGTGGCTCGACCGGCATCTGGCCGATCTTTCGGAGCAGGCAAGCGACGAAGCAGCGCTCGAGAACGGCGCGGACCGCACGCGCTACGCCGAAACTCTGCTTGGATTCTTCGCGACACTGGAGGCCGCGCCGCAACGCGTTTGGTGGCAGGGAGTTTCGATGGCGAAGGCGGGGCAGGCGGAAAAACGAGTGGACCGAATTCTTGCGTGGAGGGGTGCAATGTCGAATCGGCTGAAGAGATCTCTCGTGGTGGGGCTTATTGCGGTGGCGGCGCCGGTGGTGGTGTTGACGGCGTCCGTGCACCCGGCGGTCTACAATTTCCAGGAGCCGGTGACGAGTCCGCCGGCGCAGCCCGCACCTCCGGCGAGAGGAGTGGTGGCTCCCGGGACGATGCCCGCCGCGCCCGCGGCGACGCCTGAGGGACCAACGCCGCCTCCCGCAGTCGATATTGGTTACGGTCAATCGATCGGCGACGGGCCCAGCATTGCGCCAGTCGCTGGTATCGCTCCGGTGGCGCCGGTGATGGGCGTCGCTCCCATGGCGGGAGTTGGGCCGATGGCTCCCGTTGGTTGGGGGCCGCAGGACAACATGCCGCCGGGCATTGCGCGGTACTCGCCGGAGGATCTAAGCCGATTGCGCAAAGAGGTTCAGGACTCCCGCGAGTCGGTGAACAAGCTGAAAGCACAAATGGCGGTGGCGAAGGCGGAGCTTTCCAGCTCCGCAACGAAAGCTCAGCTCGACGAAGCGCAGCACGCGATGGCCACGTATAAAGCTGCACAAGCCAATTACGCAGCCGCGCTGCATGAGTACAACGAGCTCTTGTGGCAGGAGAAGCAGGACTCGCACGAATCGAATATTGCGGCGCACTCGAGCCACTTCATGGGCCGCTACGATGATTGGGGACCGCGGTTCGTGATCGTGACGAAGAATTCGGACGGAGTGACCATGTCCGGTTCCGAGGAAGATGCCGAACATGCGAAGTCGCTGAAGAGCAAGATTCCCGGCGACTTCATCTGGTTCGAGCGTGACGAAAAGCCGTACATCATTCGCGACCAGGCTACGGTTGACCGCGCGAAGAAATTCTGGGAACCGGAAGAGGAGCTTGGCAAGAAACAAGAAGCGCTGGGTAAACAACAAGAGGAACTCGGGCGGCAGCAGGAAGAGCTTGGGAAGAAGATGGAGCAAGTCCGCGTGAAAATTCCCGACATGACTGCGGACATGCAAGCGCTCATGGCAAAAATGAAGGAGCTCAGCGCCAACGGTGGGACCCAAGAAGAAATCGGAGACTTGCAGAGCCAGATTGGGGAGCTGCAGAGCCGAGTTGGAGAGATTCAGTCGGGCGCCGGGCGACAGCAGAGCGAGATTGGCAGGCAGCAAGGTGAGTTGGGACGAAAGCAGGGCGAGCTTGGACGTCAGCAGGGTGAATTGGGCCGTCAACAGGGCGAGCTTTCGAAGCAGGCCTCGCGGCAAATGAAGGACCTTCTCGACGAGGCGGTCTCGAAGGGGCTCGCACAACCTGAGTGACGTTTTTGGGACCTGGACCTGAACGCGAGTTAGCGCTCGGGTCCAGCCTCTGGTTCTAGAGCAACTTCGCGTATTCGGCTCGAGCTTGTTTCAGGATCGGAATGTCCGCGTCGGCATCTTTCCACAATTGGAAGAAGTCCTGATAGGCAGCCTTGGCTTTTGCCTGATCGCCGGAGAGCGCATAGGCTCGCGCCAAACCGAGAGGGGCGAGCGCGCCGATAGGATCGTTCACGACCAAGCCGCGAGAATCGATGATTTTCTGAAACTGGGCAGCAGCGTCCGCGCCTTGACCCGCACGAAGATATGCTTGGCCGCGCACGTAAATCGAGTACAGATTGTTTGCGAAGCTGCTCGGACCCGGAACGCCCAATTCGTACGTGACTGCGGGCTCGAGGAATTCGATGGCCTTGGGGGTTTCGCCACGATCGAGCGCAAGTTGAGCGTGAAGCGTGGGCAAATAGTCGAACCGAACAATGGTGTCCTCGGGGAAACGCTGCGCCAAGTCGTCTGCAAGGGCTTGCGCGCGCGCTGAATCTCCCGCCACCGCGAGCGCCAGCGCCGCGGGGTATTCCGCGTCGCGTCCATTTGAAAAAGCGAGCGAGTTCGCCGCGTGTTTGCGAGCTTGCGCGGCATTTCCGAAGAAGGCCTCGTGCACGGCGGCGGCGGCTTCATAGTCGGCAGCTTTTTCCTTTTGTTTTGCCTGCTCGGCAGAAGTAACCGCTTGCTGGAAGATATCTCTGGCTCTGCCGAGCTGGCCGGAATAGGCGGCTGAATCCGCAACGTAGAAAAGCATAGGGCTTTGGGCGTCCGGTTTGGCTGCGGCCCATTGCGTCTGTTGCAGCATGGCCGCCGCGTCGCCTCGCACGAAAGAAACCTGATAAGCGTAGAGGTGCAAGTCATCCGAGTCCGGGTTTCTCGCGAGTCCCCGCTTGGCTGTAGCGGCGGCTTCGTCGAGACGATTCAACTGGAGGTAACTAGCGACCAGGTTGCTGTAGGTGAGGGCGTCGGGAGGGCCGGCGTCTGCCACTTCGCGAAACTGTGCGAGAGCTTTGTCGTGCTGCCCAAGGTTTTGATACACGATGCCCAGATTATTGCGGGCGACTTCTTCGCGCGGGTACGTCTGCAACCACAGCTCGTAGACCTGACCGGACTTCGCGAGATCGCCGGTGACAAAAGTATAGTAGTGAGATTCGATGTAGTGGCGCTCCCACTCGCTGACACGGGCGCGGAGGTCATAGGCCTTCTTCGTGTTCTCAGCGGCAAGATTCGTTTCGCCCAGATTGTGGTAGGTGGTGCCCAGTGCGGCGTAAGCCATAGCGAAATTGCGGTCGATGGCAACCGCATTCTCGAAGAATCTTACGGCTTCGTTGTAATCGCCCGCCCGCATCATGGCCTTACGGCCCAGGCTATAGGCCTGGAGCGCTGGGAGCGAGGGCGTGGTCGCCTGGTCGATGGGAGCATCGAGTTTCTCGACGGTCTTGAGCGATTCGCCGAGGGTTTCGCGCAACTTGGTGGATGCGTCGCTCAAGGCTTTCAGGACCTGTTCTTTGCTGGCTGCTTCGGCCTGCTGCCGGGCGAGATTGTCGCCGGTCTGGCAATTCACCGCGCTAAGTCCAATCACGTAGTGGGCGCCGAGATTCGAGATTGAGCCGGTTAGGTACGCTTTGCTTCCCGTGCGGGTGCAGACGTCGCGGGCGATCTCGGGAGTGAGCTTGGTTCCGCGCGGCCGACCCATGAGCTGCAGAGTTTGCTGGACGCGCTGGTCGGAAACGAGGCTCAGGAACGGAGATTGTTCGAGCTGGACGGCGAGGCCTTGCTGGAGAGTGTCATCGAAAACGGGGTCGCCCGTCTTATTGTTGAAATCGGCGAGAATGACGGTGTCTGTTTCGTTGAGGGCGTGCGCCCGCCGCGTATTGAAAAGCCAGCCAGCCGCTGCAAGGACGACAAGCACGACGGCAGCGGCAGTGATCCAAATCCAATGGCGGCTGCGAGCTTGCGGCAGAGACGTCATCGCCATCATAGTCCCGAGCGTTTGCCCCGATTCAACGCTGCGCTTGAGCTGCTTCAAATCCCCGCAAAGATCGGCGGCGCTCTGGTAGCGCTGGTCTCTATCCTTGCTGAGCGATTTATCGATGATCTCTTCGAGCCTGGGCGGGATTTCAGGGTTCAGGCTTCTCGGAGGTGCGGGTGGCTTTGTGAGAATGGCTTCGATAATGACGCCGCCCGTGCCACCGCCGAAAGCTTGACGCCCGGTGGCCATTTCGTAGAGCAAGAGACCCAAAGAGAAAATATCGGTGCGCGGGTCCAAATCGTCACCGCGAACCTGCTCGGGCGACATATAGGAGGGAGTGCCGCTGATGATTCCGACGATCGAAGTGGGCTCCTGCGGTTGTCCATAAGAAGAATCGGCGTCGCCGCCCGCCACGCCTTTGGGAACCAGTTTTGCAAGGCCGAAATCGAGCACCTTCGCTTGTCCGCGTTTTGTGATGAAGATATTCGCCGGCTTAATGTCGCGATGGACGATTCCTTGGGCGTGCGCGGCATCGAGAGCATCGGCAATCTGGATTCCGAGATCGAGCACTTCTTCGAGGGGAAGCGGCTTTCCGTGGATGTGGTTACGCAGCGTCTGGCCGTCGATGAACTCCATGGTGATGAACGGCCGGCCATCCTGCTCGCCAATGTCATAAATGGTGCAGATGCCAGGATGGTTGAGAGCAGAAGCCGCATGGGCTTCGCGGCGGAAACGCTCGAGGGCCAGAGAATCGTGCGCCAGGTTTTCTGGGAGGAATTTCAGAGCGACGGCGCGTTCAAGCCGAACGTCCTGCGCTTTGTAGACCACACCCATGCCGCCTGCGCCAAGTTTTTCGGCAATACGGTAGTGGGAGATGGTCTGGCCAATCATTGGCGGCCACAGGCTCTAGCGAGCCATGATCGAAATCAAAGCGTTGGTTCGTCTGAATCGACGTCGCTGACAACTTTTCGCCGTTCTGCCTTCGGTGGTTTCGGGGATCCCAATACTTCGAGCACGCCTGAGCCTTCCCCATAAGAATTTACGGTGTCGAGAGGCTCTTGCTCAAGAATGATATTCTTGCTGCAGACCGCGCACACGAGCGCGGCGTAGGCTGCGCCATTCGGTTGTCTGAACTTGTTGCAGCGCATCACACGCCCGCAACAAACGGGAACCCAGACAATGGGCGTTTTGTCCGGAGCCATGTGCCTCCTAGCAACGCGCGAATGGGCGGGATTATACACTGGAACTGTGCGATGGACTCGCTGCGCCTTGAAATTTGCGGGCCGCTGGATTGCACCGAATTAATTTAGGAACGCGGCTGCTATAACCGCGGAGCGCGTTCACTAGGAATCCGTTCGAAGATGTGTGGCTCCGTTGAAATCCTAGGTCAAGCGGCCTCCAAAAGCGAAAAGCAGATCCCTCACCCGGTCTTTCTTGAGCTCAGGGCTTACAAGTGCAAACCCTGAAACCCCCCGCGGGGATTCCCTTCTGCTCGCTTCGCGAGTATCAGGGTAAACGGGATGACAAGGCGGCGATGGGGCCCGGTAAGAGGCCGACCCATAAGCTGGATGAAATAGGGCGTTGCGCACAACTCAGTTAAGTTGACAGGATGACATTGGAAATAAAGGGCTTATGTCGTGAAAGTGCTGGCTTTCGCCGGTTTCGGTCCAGTGCGCCCTTAGACCACATTGACGCAATTTGGTGATTTTGCTATGTTTCTTTCTATGCGACACGGAGAGTGCTTGTGAAGCGTCGCGCGGTCCGGACCACCAGCTCCTCCCGAAACAGCCAGAAACTTATGAAAACTAAAGCCTTAAAGAAATCTCTGAAGTCCCAAGCTGCGCCTCCAGACCCCGATGCTCCGGCCCGCAAGCAACAACTGAAGGCATATGAAGAGGCGCTGAAGTATTTTCAACAGCAGAAGTTCCACCGTGCAAAAGAGTCACTCGAGCGAGTGCTGGAAGGACCCAGCAAAGAACTGTCTGACCGCGCGCAGATGCACGTGCGTATTTGCGAGCAACGCATTTCGCGTGCGCCAGTACCAGCGGTGAAATCCGCCGAGGACCATTACACGCAGGGCGTGGCCCTAATGAACCTGGGTCGTTGGGACGAAGCCCGCGAGCACTTCGATCGCGCGCGCAAGGCGGCTCCGAAGGCCGACCACATCGTCTACGCGATGGCGGCGCTGGATTGCTTGACGGGCGAAGCTGACTCTGCCATGGCGAACCTGAAGATCGCAATTCAACTGCGTCCGGAAAATCGCTATCACGCGCGCAACGACGAAGACTTTTCATTCTTGCAGGAAGATCCTCGTTTCACCGAGTTACTCTATCCGGAGCGAGAAGCTTCCGGCGGGTAACTTCCGCACTTTCCGTGGAAAATAATTTGCACCAACGGTTTCGGCCTGCGCGCGTAGTTGCGCTTGGCGGAGGCACAGGGCTCTCGACTGTCCTGCGGGGGCTGAAGGAATATGTCGCGGGGCGACGCCCGGAAAAGAAGCCGAGGCCGATTGCAGATCTTGCGGCCGTGGTGACGGTGACGGATGACGGCGGCAGCTCGGGACGTCTTCGCCGGGAATACCGGGTGCTGCCTCCGGGAGACATCCGCAACTGCATGGTGGCGCTTTCGAAGGACGAGCACCTGCTGACGCACCTTTTCCAGTATCGCTTTCCGAGCGGCGGCGGGCTGGCAGGCCACAGTTTCGGCAACCTCTTCCTGACCGCGCTCACGAATGTTACCGGCGATTTTCCCGAGGCGATTCGAGTTTCATCGCAGGTGCTGGCAATTCGGGGACGGATTTTTCCGTCGACGGAACAGAACGTCACGCTGGAAGCCGAGCTGGAAGACGGCAGGATCGTTGCGGGGGAATCGAAGATTTCGAAGTCGCGCAAGGCGATCCGAAATGTCCGCCTAGTTCCGCGGCGCGTTCGGGCATATCCGGAGGTCCTGCGAGCGATTCGCGAGGCCGACCTGGTATTGGTGGGACCGGGGTCGCTCTACACGAGCATTATTCCGAATCTGCTAATCGACGGAGTGGTGGACGCGATTGCGCGGTCGCGGGCGACGTGCGTGTACATCGCAAACCTGATGACGCAGCCTGGGGAAACGCAGCACTATTCGGTGGCGGACCACGTCCGGGCGATCTACGAGCACACGCGAAGGAAGCTGTTCGACTTCGTGGTGATCAATCGCGCCCCGGTGGCGCCGCGTCTGCTTCGACGTTACCGGGCGAGCGGCGCGGAACAGGTTACGGCGTCGTATGCGGAGCTGGATCGCATGGGGTTGAAGTACGTAACGGGCGACCTGGTGCAACAGGAGGACGTCGTGCGGCATGACCAGACGCGGTTAAGCCGGTTGTTACTGGACCAGTTCGTGAAACACCGTGTCGCGAGCAGCCGGGCTCGCGGTTGATAATACCTGCGCGTACTCAATTGCCATCGGGCATAAACTGGACATGAGTTTCTTGCGCGCCCGTGCGCGTGTTCGTATACTGACCGGCGTTGCCCGAGAGACCTGCTGTTCGCCGGCAGGCGCCAGTGGCTCCACATGTTGACAGCACAAAAGCCGAGGGAGGGTGCCATGTCTGCGGCCGCGCAGGATGAGCTGAACGTCTATGAGTCCGCAGAAGCACGCTTCGAAACGGCTGCGCATAAACTGGGACTCGAAGATGGGGTCTACCGCTACCTGAAGTATCCGAGCAAGGAGATTACGGTTTACGTTCCTGTGGCGCGCGATTCAGGGCAGCTGGAAGTTTTTATCGGGTATCGCGTGCTGCATTCGTCGGTGCGCGGGCCGGGCAAAGGCGGGATTCGATTTGCGCCCACCGTGACCATTGATGAAGTGCGCGCGCTGGCGGCCTGGATGACCTGGAAATGCGCGCTGGTGAACATTCCGTTCGGGGGCGCGAAGGGCGGCGTGATCTGCGATCCAACGCAACTGTCGCGCGGCGAGCTGGAACGCATTACGCGCCGCTACACGGCGGAATTGAGCGAATGGCTGGGTCCCGAACGCGATATTCCGGCGCCCGACCTGGGAACGAACGAACAGACGATGGCCTGGGTGATGGATACATATTGCATGCACGTGCGGCAAGCGACGACGGCGGTGGTCACGGGAAAGCCGCTGGAACTTGGCGGGTCTCAAGGCCGCAGAGAAGCTACCGGCCGCGGGCTGATGATCTGTTGCAATAAGGCCATCCATAAGCTGGGAATGTACCGGCAGAATTGCCGAGTGATCATTCAAGGATTTGGCAACGTTGGCTCGCAGGCGGCCGTGCTGATGCACGAGGCCGGATACAAAATCACGGGCGTCGCGGACATTCATGGGGGTCTGTACAACGAAAAGGGATTCGATATCCCCAAGGTGGTGGACTGGGTCTATGGGCAGCACAAGCCTCTTCCGGAATTCCCCGGGGGAGGCGAAAAGATGAGCTCGCAAGAAGTGCTGTTCCGACCGTGCGACATATTGGTGCCGGCGGCGACGGAGAATCAAATCACGTCGCAAAACGCGCAACGAGTGGAGTGCAAGATTCTTTGCGAAGGTGCAAACGGTCCCACGACGTCGCATGCCGATCCCATCATCGAGAAAAAAGGAATCTTCATCATTCCGGACATTCTTGGAAATGCGGGCGGCGTCACCGTGAGCTATTTCGAGTGGGTGCAGGACCGGCAGGGATTCTTCTGGCGCGAAAGTGAAGTGAACGAGCGTCTGCAAGACGTGATGGAGAACAGCTTCGATGAAGTGGTGCGCTACGCGGAGGCGCACGGCGTGAACAACCGGATCGCCGCGTATATGGTGGCCATCGACCGCGTCGCGCGAACGCTGAAGCTTCGCGGAATTTACGCTTAAGAATCCAGGCCCGCATGTTGTGGCGGAGGCAGCACTGCATCCCGAATCGATCTCGCCCGGCGCGCTGAAGACGGAGGATGAGCACCGCCGCGACATCTGCGCGGTGGGGCGGTGGATTCACGAGCGCGGATACGTCGCGTCGACGGACGGCAACATTTCGGTTCGCCTGGATCCGCGGCGCATCTTGACGTCGCCGACCAGTGTCAGCAAGGGCATGATGGCTCCGGATGACATGGTCATCACGGATCTCAACGGAAGCAAGCTAAACGGGCGGCGGAATCCGTCGACCGAGATCGCGATGCACCTGCTGATCTATCGCCTCCGCCCGGACATCAATGCGGTCTGCCACGCGCATCCGCCCACCGCGACAGGTTACGCAGCGGCAGGTCTGCCGCTGAATCGAGCGATCCTGGCGGAGCTGGTGGTTTCGCTGGGATGCATTCCCGTGGCGGCGTACGGAACCCCCGGGACGCCTGAGTTGACTGAAGCCATCGAGCCGTTGGTGCAGAGCTACGACGCAATTCTGATGGCGAATCACGGGGTGGTGACGTATGGCGCGGATTTGCTGACTGCCTTCTTTCGCATGGAGACCACGGAGCACTTCGCTCGAGTGGCGCTGGTGACCGAGCAGCTGGGCAAACAAGTCTTGCTTTCCGGCGAGGATGTGGAAAAATTGCTCGCGGCGCGGGTGCGCTACGGCACGCAGACGGCGGCGACAGCGGGTGCGACATGTCCGGTCACGTCGAGCGACGGTGGCGATCGGATCACGTTGACGCGCCGCGAATTGGAAGAGCTGGTGGACGGAGCGGTGCGGAAGGATCGAGCACAGCGCTAGCGCGAGAGAATTTGGTCCAGCTTTCAACTTTTTTCAACTTTGAGATGTTTCTCGGTTCGGTGGAGGTTAACGAATGGGCGAAGCACTGGGAATGATCGAGACGCGCGGCCTGATCGCGATGATTGAGGCCTCGGACGCGATGGTGAAGGCGGCCAAGGTCACGCTGGTGGGTTGGGAGAAGATCGGCTCGGGCTACGTCACAGCGATGGTGCGGGGGGATGTCGCCGCGGTGAAGGCCGCCACCGATGCAGGGGCTGCCGCAGCTCGCCGCGTGGGAGAATTGATCGCGGTTCATGTGATCCCGCGGCCGCATCAATCGCTGGAAGACGTGTTGCCCATCGGCAAGTCCGCGATGGCCGCGGCCAAGTAGCCAGGCACTCGACGAAGGCCGCGAAGGAGCGAGCGCGGCGGAGCTATCATTTTCCGGTGCGGTTAGTTCGTTCTTGCTCACAGTTTTGTATCTTTAAATTTGTACCTTTGAAATTTTCAATTCTCCATGCTTCTTGCCCGCATTGTCGGCACGGTCGTTTCGACGCGAAAGGACCCGCGCCTGGAGGGCAAGAAGCTCCTCATCGTTAAACCGATCAGTCCCGAAGGCGCTGACGAGTCGGGCTATTTGATTGCGGTTGATACCGTCGACGCCGGATTTCGCGAAACGGTGTTGATTGTCTCCGGAAGCTCCGCCCGCATGGCCGCCGAATGCAAGGATCGCCCCGTCGACGCCGCCATTGTCGGCATCGTTGATACTGTCCATCTCGACGAGCTGCATGAAGCCGAACTAGCCGAGCGCAGAAAATAGATGATCCTCGGGCGCGTGATCGGCAATGTCGTTGCGACGATGAAAAACGCGTCGCTCGAAGGCCAGCGGCTCTTGATCGTTCAGCCGATTGATCGCGCCGGAAGTGATAAGGGCAAGCCGCTCGTCGCGCTGGATTCGGTCGGCGCGGGCGCGGGTGAAACCGTTTACTGGTGCCGCGGGCGCGAAGCGAGTTTTCCATATCTTCCGAAGGAAGTTCCCACAGAGGCCACGATCGTCGGCATTGTCGACGCCGTGAATATTCCAGGGCGCGAATCGAAAGTCTGATGCTGATCGGACGCGTGATCGGAGACGTGGTGGCGACGCAGAAGGCGGCTTCGCATGAGGGAATGAAACTTCTCGTGGTTCAACCCCTCAACCTGGACGGTTCGGACCGCGGCGAAGCGGTGGTGGCGGTGGACGCTGTGGATGCGGGACTGGGTGAACGAGTGCTGCTGAGCACGGAGGGGTTTTCCGCGATGACCTCCGTGGGGCGCCCGAATTCCCCGATCGACACGGCCGTGATCGGCGTCATCGACTCCGTCGATCTCATCGACGGTGTGAAGTAGCCAATTCCCTTCAAGAAAAGGAAAAGCGGGCAACCCTGGAGGCAGCGCGTTGCCCGCTCGTTTTGTGGTCTGCAAGTTTTATTGCTGCCCTCCGCTCGTGGGCGTCGAGGCGGCCGAGAGTTCGGCGTATCGAGCCTTGCCGTTGAAGTGGATTTCCTTCACCGACCCGCTATCGACTGTGATCGATGAATACTTTGGCTTCGACTGTTCGTCCTTCCACTCGACGGGAGCTTCGGCCACCACTTTGCCGTTGAGCGACAACGTCACTTTGGTTTCGTCCGCTTTGACGTTGTAGGTCCCGGCCTTGACCTGTTTCCCTCCGATTGTTGCGTCGTTGACGATTTCCATGCTTGCGCTGACGGTTTTGGAATTCTTCGCTGCGTTGTTGTGGGCCGCGAGCGGCATCGCAAGAGCCAGCGCGGCGAGAGGTGCAAAAATGTAACCGATCCCATGACGGGACATTGGATTTCCTCCTTGAGTTTCACTTCGCCCCTTGCGCATGGTTAGACGAGTTGCCCGCAGCATCGAAAGCAAAATAGCCGCTAAAACGTCGTAAAAAAGTTGTCTCACGCGGGAACGCCATTTGTGATTCGAATGCGAACACCGCGATTCCGAATGCGGACGCTGTGCGCGCAACCATTACGTTGATTTGCGCAGCCGTATACGAATTTTCGTACATGCCACTGTCTCATTTTTTTACACTTGCGATGTCTCAGTTCGACGGCGTTCGTTGACACCCTTCCACCGCTCAGGAATAATCGCTCGACATGATTGGATCGCTTCGCGGCAAGCTGATTGAAAAGCGTCCCAACCAGGCGCTGGTGGACGTGGGCGGCGTCGGATACCAGGTGCAGATTCCGCTCTCGACTTTCGCGGGCCTTGGCGCACTGCACGCCGAGACGACGCTGCTGATTTATACGCACGTGCGCGAGGATGTGCTGGCGCTCTACGGTTTCGTTACAGCGCGCGAAAAGCAGTGCTTCGAATTGCTGATTTCGGCTTCGGGAGTCGGCCCTTCGCTCGCGCTCAAGATTCTTTCCGGCATGAGCATCGAGCAACTGGTGCCCGCGATTCGCAAGGGCGACCTGGTGCAGCTCGTGCGTATCCCCGGGGTGGGCCGCAAAACGGCAGAGCGCATCGTGGTGGAATTGCGCGACAAGCTGGCGGCGGTGGACGTTCCGGAAGCCGGCCGGCCCGCCACGCGGTCGCAACTGGAGGCCGATGTGGCGTCGGCGCTGGTGAATCTCGGTTACGACGAGCGTTCCGTGGAAAGGGCAATCGAGAAGGCACGCGGCACGGGCGGCGGGGATTTCGAGACGTTGCTGCGTGGGGCGCTGCAGATTCTGGGAAGCTCGGCCATGCAAAAAAGCGCGCGAGCTGGCCGCGAAGAATAGGGACTCCGAAGGTCGCCTGCCATATCCGAAGAGGAATGAGTGGCGCAGCAAATGACAGACGAACGAAATCGAATCGTTTCCGGGCGCGCCTTCGATGAGGACGCGCGCATCGAGGCGAGCGTCCGCCCGATCAGTTTCGGGGATTACATCGGCCAGGATCGCGTCAAGGAAAACCTTCAAATCGCCGTTCAGGCTGCCCGCGCGCGAGGCGAAGCGCTCGACCACGTTCTGCTTTATGGTCCGCCAGGACTGGGCAAGACCACGCTCGCGCAAATCCTCGCGAACGAAATGGGCTCGCATATCAAAGTCAGCTCCGGGCCGCTGCTGGAAAAAAAGGGCGACCTGACCGCGGTGTTGACTTCGCTCGATCCGCGCGACTTCTTTTTTCTCGACGAGATTCACCGCTTGCAGCCCGCGATGGAAGAAATTCTTTATCCGGCGATGGAAGATTTCCGCATCGACCTGATTATCGGCCAGGGCCCAGGAGCGCGCGTTCATCCGTATCAACTGAAACACTTCACGCTCGTGGGCGCCACAACGCGCGCGGGACTGATCATGGCGCCGCTGCGGTCACGCTTCGGCATCGTGCATCGCCTCGAGTTTTATTCTCCGGGGGATTTGCTGCGCATCGTGCTGCGCTCCGCGAAGATTCTAGGGATTACGGTGGACGAAGACGGCGCCGCTGAAATCGCTCGCCGCAGCCGCGGAACGCCGCGGGTCGCGAACCGATTGCTGCGTCGCGTTCGCGACTATGCGGAAGTGCGCGCCCAGGGGCATATCACGCTGGGCGTGGCGCGGGATGCGCTCGCGATGCTCGGAGTCGACGAGCACGGCCTGGATGACGTGGACCGCAACCTCATGCTCACCATCATTCGGAAATACTCCGGTGGGCCGGTGGGGTTGAACACGATCGCGGCGTCGCTAAGTGAAGAAGAAGACGCCATCGAGGAAATCTACGAACCCTACCTGATGCAGCTCGGCTTGCTCGACCGTACTCCGCGTGGCCGCGTCGCCACCGCCCTTGCCTACAAACACTTTGGCATGGATGAGCCTCGTCGCCAGCCGGGGCTTTTTTGACGGCTGCCAAAGCGGAATTCGACCGCAAAACATTACCACAGAGGTCACAGAGACAAACCGGAGAGCACAGAGAGGCTTGCGGCGAAGCCAGAAGTCACGTTGAGCGAAGAACCGAGATCAGGCGAGCGCCGCTAGACGAGGTCGAAGCGAGCTTCGACCAAGAGAAAGCGGGAGCAAGCTCCCGCACTCCCAAAGCGGCCTTCGGCCGCAAGCACTTTGTCTCGCGGCTACCTTGAATCGTCGATCTTTCACTGATTGAGAAAGGATTCACTCCGCGGACATTTCGTGGAGCTTCCTGACCGTGTTCCAATTCCGCGTTGTCGTCCTTTGCGCGAGCACTTTGTCGAGGGTATACAGCTTGGCGTTGGCGAATCCGTCGGGGCAATGCAGATAGATCTCTTTGCCCGCGTGATGAAACCGCTCGGAACCGATTTTGAGAGCGCGCAGAGCGTCGAGTGCGGGTTTCGACGGAGGTTGCTGCAGAAAGCTGACGGCCAGCCGGGCAGTGTCGATTCCCTTTTCCTTTAGGAACGGGTTGCCCGCTTCGACTTTGGCCATTTCCGCGGCTGTTCTCACGATCACCGTCACAGGCAGACGCGATTCGCCAATCAGCTTTCGTTCGAGCGCTTTCTCCCAATGCGACGCGGATGCCTGCGCCCCGAAGACGACGTTTCCGCTCTGAAGGTATGTCTGTGCGTTCTTCAAGCCAAGTTCCGCGCACAGCGCGCGAAGCCGTTCCATCTTCAGCATGTTCTGCCCGACGTTCACGCCGCGCAGCAGCGCGATATAGACGGCCATGAATTTCCTTCGACTGCGCTCCTGGCCTCGGGGTAGCTAGGGACTGACTTCGCTGGCCTGTTGGCGGAGGGCCGACGCGGCCTCCGTCTGTCCTTCAGCGTCCTTAACTTGGGCATATTCGTTCAGCGTCCTTTTCAGCCGACGAGAATAGTTCTCGGACATCGAAGGTAGATCTTTGATCGCCGCCCTGAATGTGGCGACGGCCGTTGCGTAGAGTCCATCTGCCTTCGAAAGACTGCCGGTGACGGCGTATGCGCGGCCTAAATTCGCGTAGTCGCTGGCGAGATCGGCATCGTCAGATTTCCGATATCCCTTATCCAGTTCAAGCGCCTGTTCGTATAGAGGAATGGCGTCGGCGAAACGGCGCTGACTAAAGATAGCGTTTGCCAGCATAGACAGCGCGTCGCTGCGTTCGAGCACGACTTCCTTCGGCAGCTGGTTTGAAATCTCAACGGCTTCCCGGCATTTCGGCTCTGCTTCAACGTACTTGGCATCTTTTATCAGGGTTCTGCACTCGTCTTCGACGTGGAAATAATTCGACCTCACGACACTTTCGCTTTCGGACATGCCGCCCGGAAAATCGACTTCGACGTCTGTGGCCACTGTGACGGGTGTTTCACTCTCCAGGAAGGGCTTGAATTTCCATTGCTTGACGGCATCTATAGCCGCCTGCATAAGCAGAGGGGAACCGCTGACGAATGTGGCGATGGAAACTTGGCCAGATGGAGAGATGACAATATGCAGTTTAACTTTCCCACCGATTTTGGCCGCCTTTGCTATAGGCGGTACCGTTGGTTCCACACGTTGTGTGATGTGACTTGTGGCGTCGGCCGTGGACACGGTCTTCGGCGTGTCGGTCTGCGCCCAGGCCGTTAACGTGAAGAGAAACAGTACAACCGGCAGAGTATTCCGCGCCATGCTCAGCATGCTATCAGAGGGAATCTGGCCCGCAAAACGGAGACTGCCAACCGGCGGAACGGTACAGAGTGACCCAAGGAATGTGACTTTCCAGCGGACCACGGACCAGTGCCTGATTAGTTGCGTAATTGGAAACTGACCACTGCCAGCCGCCGCGCTCGCGTGGGTGTTTGGCGGCGATCAAAAGAAGGCTTGACGGCCTGACTGTACTAGTGTATTAGTACAGTATGTTCGTGCACGTGAATTCGTCGTCGGGGCTGCCGCTGTACCTTCAGATCGAATCGCAGCTCAAGCACGCCGTCGCTGCGGGCGCCTTGAAGCAGGGAGACGCGCTGCCGTCGGTGCGAAAGCTGGCGTCGGAACTTCGAATCAATCCCAACACCGTGGCGCGCGCCTACCAAAATCTGGAGCGCGACGGCTTGATTCGCACTGTGCCGGGAGGCGGAACGTACGTCGCCGATAACGTTCCAGGCTTGCTCAAGACGGAAAAGATGAAACGGCTGCGGCCGTTTGCGATGCAGGTGGCGGTGGAGGGGACGCAATTGAGACTCACGCGGGACGACATCGTGGAGCTCGTGCAGGATTCACTCGACGAGCTGGGAGCAAAATCATGACCGAATACGCCATCACTACGGAAGGATTGACGAAGCTGTACGCGGCAACACGAGCGGTGGATGGGCTGGATCTGCGAGTGCCGCGTGGATCGATCTATGGATTTCTGGGCCGTAACGGCGCGGGAAAGACGACCACGATTCGCATGCTGATGGGCCTCGCACAACCAACACGCGGTTCCGCATCGATTTTTGGGATGAGCTGGCCGCAAGACGGTCTCGCCATCCTGCAGCGGACGGGCTACGTGGGCGAGAAGAAGCTTCTTTTCGAGTCCATGACCGGGAATGACCTGGCTCGCTTCAACCGCGGCTTCTTCCCGCGCTGGTCGAATGAAACAGCGGCAAAGTACGCGCGGCGGCTTGAGATTCCGATGGATGTGCAATTCAAGAAGCTGTCTCTCGGCAATCGGACGAAACTGTGTTTGCTGATGGCGCTCGCGCAGGGCGCCGAGTTGCTGATTCTGGACGAGCCGACGGCGGGCCTCGATCCTGTAGTGATGGACGAGCTTCTGAAAGTTTTGATCGAAGACTATGCGGGGGAAGGCCGCACGATTTTTCTTTCGTCTCATAATTTGGCCGAAGTGGAAAAAGTGGCCGACTGGGTGGGAATCATCGATCACGGCAAGCTGCTGCTCGAAGCAAGCCTTGAGGATATTCGGGCGGACTACCGGCGCATCACTGCGTCGGGCAATGCACTGCCGACCGAACGCACGCCGCAAGTGTTTTCGGTCAAGGCGTCGGAATCATTCGGCGAATACTTCGTGCGGAATGACGCGGACAAATTTGTAACCGAAATTCGCAGCCAGGGCGCGACGATTCTCGATATTTCTCCACTGAATCTGGAGCAAGTGTTTCTGCACCTTGTGAAGAAGGAGGAGCCATGTACTTCTGGAAATACTGGCGCGACACGCGCCGCGGCGTCTACATCTATCTAGGCTTGCTGATCTTTTTCGCAGTTGTGTGGGTCGCCTCGATGTACGGCTACAACCGAGTCGGCCACATCGACGGCGAGCCAGCAAATCTCTGGATGATGGAATTGGGCGTCGCGTTCGCGTTGAGCTATCTGTGCGCCCTGGTGATGGGCTTCGCCACCGGCAGCAACAGTGTCGGTTCGGACATCGGCAAAGGAACGGGCGATTTCCTGCTTACAAGGCCACGTTCGCGCCGGTATTTCGTGTGGGCAGGATGGGCGGCCGGACTGGTAGAACTGTTCGCCCTGATCACGTTTACCACGCTTTTCGTGTTCGCAATGATTGCATGGGCCACCGGCCCCGTGTGGCGGCAAGTGGCGTCGCCGGCTCGTTTCACGATCGCCGACAAAGCCGTCATGGATGTGGCGTTGATGCTCGCAACGATTGTTCTGACGGCCGCCGTGATTTACGGGCTGACGTACTTCATGGGCATTCTGCTGCGGGGCGGGCAGAAAGGGGTGATTTGGACCCTGGCGGTGATGTTCGGATATTCGATCATTTCGTCTCTGCTGAGACAGTTTGCGGGAATTGCGTTGCCGAGCTTGAATCTGGCAGACCTGGCTTCGCATCCGGCTGAACACTGGTATCTCGAGCCACGAATTCAGATTACCGGTTGGAGCGTGTTGGCACTCGCATTTCCATTCGCGGCACAGGTGGTGCTGGAACGCTCCGACATTTGAATGCGGTTGGACGTGGCGAGAGGAGTCGCGGCTAGGTCTTGGGCAGGGAGCGGAAGCCGTCGGAGGTGACGAGGAAGGCGAAGAAGAGGAAAGAGTTGTAACTGAGGTGAAGCAGATAGCTGGCAAGGACGGTCTTGGTGACGGCGCGCGCCCACGTAAAGATGATGCCCACCACGATGAGCAGCCCGATCTGTCCCCAGCCGCCCCACAATTGTTCGGCGTGAAGCAAGCCGAACAGCGTTCCTGTGGCGATGATTCCGGCGGTGACGCCGAAACTCCGAGCGACAACCGGGTAGATGTAGCCGCGGAAGATTGTTTCTTCGAACAGCGGAGCGAGCAGCACGCTCATCAGCATCAGGAACAACGCCGTGCGGCGATCTTGAAAGAAAACTTCGATCGGCAATTTCGCTTTCGTTCCTACGGTCACCGACCCTAATTGAACCAGGATGGACAGTGCGAATCCGCTGCAAACGAGTCCCAGATAGGCAATTCCACGCGGTGTTTTGCCAGTTTCGAGCGGGCGCCAGCCCAGGGTCCGCCAGAACGGCACGTTGAAACCCAGGCGCACTTGCAGCGCAAGGTAAGCGAGGATCAGAAACGAAATCGCAACCTGGTCCACAACCATAAAAATTCCTTGTTCCACGCCAGGTTGACGGAGCTGGGACCAACTAACGCCGCGCGATTGAAAGATGACCCCGAGAAAGAGTGTCACCACAACTGTTGCGCCGAACCACACTAATAAGAGGAGCAGCAGATCAGTCCAACCCCACGGAACGCGCAGACCCTCGGGGACCGGCGGAGTTTGCGGCGCCAGGAATTCCGGTCGCGATACTGTATCGGATGCCGGTTCGGCGGGTTGCGGAGCTTCATAGGAGAGGATTGAGTGTTCTGCCTCGGGAGGAACCGAGTGGTCTTCGTCGAAGCTCATCGCCGCTGAACTCCCGCCTTTGAATCTGCCGCGCGATTTGCCCGGCTAACTTGCCAAACTTGCTTTCGCGCCATTGAGCGCTCGAGCGAGAATCTGTCCCGTGTAGGATTTCTTGACGCGCGACACGTCTTCCGGCGTGCCTTGCGCCACGATCCGGCCGCCGGCACCGCCGCCTTCCGGGCCCAAATCGATGATCCAATCGGCTTGTTTGATCACATCGAGATTGTGCTCGATGATGAGCACCGTATTGCCAAGCGAAACCAAACGATTGAGCACGTCGAGCAGCTTCTTCACGTCGTCGAAATGCAATCCGGTGGTCGGCTCGTCGAGGATATAGAGGGTGCGGCCGGTCTGGCGCCGCGAAAGTTCGCGCGCGAGTTTTGTGCGCTGCGCTTCGCCTCCCGACAGGGTGGTGGCGGACTGGCCGAGCTGAACGTAGCCGAGCCCCACGTCGACGAGAGTCTGCAACTTCTGCTGAATCGCGGGAATGTTCTCCAGAACTTTCAGCGCATCTTCGATCGGCAAATCCAGCAGGTCGGAAATTGAATAGCCTTTGTAGCGAACCGCGAGCGTTTCGGCGTTGTACCGCTTGCCGCGGCAGACTTCGCAGGTGACGTACACGTCGGGCAGGAAATTCATCTCGATGCGGCGCTGGCCGTCGCCCTGGCACGCTTCGCAGCGGCCGCCCTTCACATTGAAGCTGAATCTGCCGGGCTTGTAGCCGCGCTCGCGAGATTCCGGCAGCACAGAGAAGAGTTCGCGGATCGGTGCGAAAACACCCGTATATGTTGCCGGATTCGAGCGCGGCGTGCGGCCAATCGGCGCCTGGTCGATCTGGACCACCTTATCGATATTCTCGATGCCCGTGATCGCGCGGTGCTCGCCCGGCTTTTCCATCGAGCGATACAGTTTCGCGGCGAGCGCACGGTAGAGAATGTCGTTGACGAGGGTAGATTTTCCCGAACCGGAAACACCGGTGACGACGGTGAGCAGCCCAAGCGGAATCGCGACGTCGATGTTTTTGAGATTGTTGCCGTGCGCGCCAAGAATCGTGAGGGCGTTTCCGTTCTTGTCGCGGCGCTTGTCAGGAACCGGGATCTTCATCTGCCCTGAGAGGTATTGCCCCGTCAGCGATGCCGGGTTCCCCGCAATTTCCGCCGGTGAGCCCGAAGCGACCAAGTATCCGCCAGCCTTTCCCGCGCCCGGACCGAGATCGACAACGTAGTCGGCGCGGCGAATTGTTTCTTCATCGTGCTCGACCACCAAGACCGTGTTACCGAGGTCGCGCAACGTTTCAAGTGTGTTCAGCAAACGGCCGTTGTCGCGCGCATGCAAGCCGATGGAAGGCTCGTCGAGAACGTAGAGAACGCCGCGAAGCCGCGAGCCGATTTGAGTGGCGAGCCGGATGCGTTGCGCCTCTCCGCCGGACAAGGTGGCCGCCGAACGGTCGAGCGTCAAATAGCCGAGACCCACAGCAAGCAAGAAGTCGATGCGCTCCGCCACTTCGCCAAGAGGACGCCCGGCGATTTTTCGCTGCCGGAGCGTGAGCTGGCCGCGAATCTTATCGACTGCGGCGCGAGCCTCCAAGAGCGGCAACGACGTAAAGTCCGCTATCGAGAGTCCGGCGATCTTCACGGCGAGGCTTTCCGGACGCAGGCGCCGCTCGTTGCACGCAGCGCAAGGCGCGGGCGACATGTATTGGGTCAACCATTCACGGTATGTGTCCGAATTCGATTCCGCGAGGCTGCTCTCGAGATGGCCGAGAACGCCCTGGAAGTTCAGAGTTTTGCTCGAGCCACTTTTTTGCGGGTTGCCATGCAGGATCAGGTTTTGCACGTTTCGCGAAAATTTTTCGAACGGCGTTTCGAGATCGAATCCGTAAGCGGCCGCGGCGATGCGCAAAGTCCGCTGCAAGAACGACGAGCCCGAACCAGGGCCGAGCGCGCCTTCAAAAAGCGGCTTCGTCCAATCGACGATTACTTTCGCCGGATCGAAATCATATTTCGAGCCAAGTCCATGGCATTCCGAGCAGGCGCCGTAGGGCGAATTGAAACTGAAAGAGCGCGGCTCGAGCTGCGGAACGGAAATTCCGCAGTCCGGGCACGCAAGCTTTTCGGAATAGACGCGTTCCTCGCCGCCGACGACGGCGATCGTCACGAGACCGCCCGTGAGCTTCAGCGCTGTCTCGATCGATTGCTCGAGCCGCTGCGCGACTCCATTCTTCATCAGCAGGCGGTCCACCACGATTTCGATCGTGTGGTTTTTGCGGCGGTCGAGGGGAATCGGCTCGTCGAGGTTCATGAGTTCGCCGTCGACGCGCGCGCGGACATATCCTTCCTTGGAGTACTTCTCGAGTTCCTTTTTGTATTCGCCTTTTCGCCCGCGAACCACGGGTGCGAGGACCATGATGCGGTCGTCAGGCTTGAGAGCGGCGACGGCCTGGACGATTTGTTCCGTCGACTGGCGAGTGATGGGTTTGCCGCATTTCGGGCAATGCGGAGTGCCGATGGCGCTGTAAATCACGCGGAGGTAATCGTAAATCTCGGTGATGGTGCCGACGGTCGAGCGCGGCGACCGCGTCGTTGTCTTCTGCTCGATGGCAATCGAAGGCGAAAGGCCCTCGATGGAATCGACGTCGGGACGCTCCATCTGGTCGAGGAACTGGCGTGCATAGGCAGAGAGCGATTCCACGTAGCGGCGCTGGCCCTCGGCGTAGAGCGTGTCAAAGGCAAGCGAGGATTTGCCCGAGCCGGACAGCCCCGTGATGACAGTCAAGGTGTTGCGGGGGATTTCCAGGTGGATGTTCTTTAGATTGTGCTGCCGGGCACCCCGGATAACGATTTTCTTTAGACCCATAGCTCAGGGAGCGCCCCACAGAGGGGCCCTCAATACACTGGGTAGAATGAGGCCAGCGTAACTTACCAACATAGCAAGGGGAACGGTCAGCGGTCAAGGCGTGGTATCGCAACGCCAGCGAGCACGCGTATCTTATTATTTTTCAATAGGATAGGAGTGGTATCCGTAGCCCGCTATTTCGAGGGGCTGGCCAGGGTGACCTTCTTCACGTTGTCGTCGGGGATTCGGTCGATCAAAAGCAGGAATGGATCGACGCCCGCCTGATCGGGCAGTTCGTCGACGGTGAAGGTCTGAGTGGAGCGCAACTGAGTGACGTGGACTCGGTCGCGGTAGAGAGTTTTTCCGTACTGCTTGCCTTTTTCTGGTTTGGCGAATGCGCCGATATCAATCCAATCGTCCACGGGCACTTCGGTTTCATTACCCTTGGGATCGTCCTTGAATTTGCGCGACTCGAATTGGATGGTGACGTCATACTTTCCGTCGGGGCGCTTGAGCGCCGTTGCGTCAATAGTGCGGTTCGAGAAGACGGTGATGTCTTCGAAGAGATCCTTCAGCAAATACTGTTTGTCGGGCGGAGTTTGAGAACCGAGGGCTTCGACGAGCCGCCACGAAACGGGATAAGGAGGCGGAGCATACGCGTAGTTCTGGACCATCTGGCGCAATGCCCGGTTCACGGCGTCCTCGCCGATCATCTCTTTCATATAAAACAGCACGACGCTCGCCTTCTGGTAATGGACGTAGCCCTGATTGTCTTCGACAGTAAGCAGCGGCCTTTCCTTCAGGCGTTCGCGGCCGCGAGCCGCGAGATAGCGATCCATTTCGTAGCGAAGAAACTTTCGCATCATGTCGCGGCCGTACTCCTTTTGCATCACCATGAGAGCCGAGTATTGCGCGAGCGATTCCGACAGAAATGTGCCTCCCTGCATGTCCGCGCCGATTACCTGGTGCGCCCACCATTGGTGTCCCATCTCGTGGGCGACAACGTAAAAGACGAAGTCGATGTCGTCGGGATGATCGAGATTGGCGATGAAGCCGATGGACTCCGAATAAGGCATCGTTCCGGGGAAAGCCTGGGCGAATCGCGCGACGCGCGGGAATTCGATGATGCGGGCTTCCTTGTGATAGTAGGGGCCGAAGTTTTCGGTGTAGTACGTGAGCGATTTCTTGATCGAGTTCACCATCCGCGGAACGTTCCAGGGATGATCCTTGTCGTAGTAGACCTCGACCTTGATGCCGTTCCATTCCTCGCGCGCAACCTCGTAACGCGCTGAAATGAACGAGTAGAAATTGAGTGACTCGTGGTCGAGCTTATATTCGTAATAGTTGCGTCCGTTCTCGTGCCATTGCCGCACGAGAGAGCCGGGTGCGACGGCCGTCTGATCGGCCGACGTGCTGATCACCGTGTCGACGTTCACCCAGTCCGAATGCCCGCCGAGATATGTGTCGCGGCAATCTGTGGTGCAGTCGCGCTCGAGAGGCGGCATCAGTTCCTGCTCGCCCAGGCCGTATTTCTTGCGGTCGTTCGGATCGGTGAGCTCGCGGAATGAGCTGTAGCCGATCAAGGGAGCGACTGTGTTGTTGAAGAACGTGCCGTTCTGGACGAGTTCGGGGTTGCTCAGCTCGTTTTCAAATCCGCGCGTGCGGCTTTTCACCGTGAAGTGAATGACGCGAGTTTCATTGGGCTGAAGGGGCGGCGAAAACCGAAACATGCGATAGGCGAGGCGCGTGTCGTCTTTCAGAAGCGAAGCGCCGGGGACTTGAATGTCGGTGTCGTAGCGGCGATCCACGTTGAAGTGGATCTGTTCAACCGGCTGGGAGTATGGATTTTGGATCGTCTCGTCGACATTCATGAGCATGCCCCGCGTGGCGGGATAGATGTCGATGGCGTAGCGAACGTCTCGCACGCGCGGCATGGGAACTTTGGCGAGCGGCTTGTAGGTCTTTTCGTACTCGGCCTGACGCCGATCGATTTCCTTGGGGCCCAAAAGCTCGTTGAGGATCATCGTGTTGTAGGCGATCCATGCGCCGACTGCGACGAAGCCTGGAAAACACACGACCGCGAGAACCCTCAAGGGGCCGTGGAACCTGAGCGCCGCGTTTCGGCTGCGCTCGCGCCACGTGCTCTGCTTGCCGCGCGGCCAAAATACGATGGCCGCCACTGATAACAGGCCGCAGAAAAGGAGCCAGTAGAGCGTGAACCAATTCCATGCGGTCCGGTAGGGAGCGTCGCCGAAGAAATCGGAATAGATGACGTCGGGCCGATTGGCGAATTTCACCATGTTGGTGGCCACGTTGAGCGGACGCCATACGAAAAAGTTGGCAGCCAAGAACGCGATGTAGATGAAGTAACCCACGTACTTATTGGGAGAAAAGACGTGGATGAAAAACGCGAGGACGGCGACGAAGAGCATAAACGAGGCGTCGCGCAGAAAAAGCTGCTTCGCGTAGAGATCGAGCTGGTACCGGTGATATCCGTGCGCCATCTGCACGATGACGCCGCTGCACAGCGCCACCAGCATGACTAACATCGTCATGGCCACGATGGCCGTAAGACGCGAGGCGTAGGAGACCCACTCGGGTGAAGGGAGCGAATCGGAAATCTCGTCCATGCGCGCATCGCGGTCTTTCCAGACAAGCACGCCGGCGTAATACGTGATCAGGGCCAGGATGAACATGTAGAGCGTGCCGGTAATGATTTCGAGGATCGAATATGTGACGGGCAGCGTCGTGATGCCGTAAATCTGAGTGGCGCTGAGAGCGATTTGAGGAACGCAATTGAGCAGGCCGGCTATGACGATGACGATGAATGGCGTGCTCTTGACCAGGCCGAGCAAGTGAATTCGAGTTGCGGCGAGATACTTCTTCCATCCGGCGTCCTTGAGGTGGATCGAAGGAAGCGCAACCGGGGCGGCAGCGATACTCAGCGATTCGGGTTCGGCGCGGCGCACTTTCTTTCGCCGCTCGGCAAAGCTGAACCGGTAATAGGCAAACAAGAAGACCAGGACCGCGACGCCGAGCCATATGAGCCGGTTCCAGAGCAGCAGGCCGGTGTATCCGATGGCCAAATGATTCTTTTCGGCGACGGTCCAGTATTTCGTTGCCAGAGCGAACGTGCGAATGCCGAAGGGATCGAGAAGGGCGGCGAGTTTTTCTCGCTCGACATTTTGCACGAACGCATCGGCAACGCTATACCCCGCCAGGAGCACCAGCGCCGCGACGAAAGAAACAATCTCATTACGAGCGAGGACCGCGACCGCAAATAGAATGGCAGCCACGATGAGCGTATTGGGAATCGCGAAAACAAGAATGCCCCAGAGATGCGAGGTCCAGACGACGGGCCCCCAGCGTTCGGGATCGATCCACGGCATATGCTTCGCTAACAAGACGCCGACGGAGACGCCGAGCATGGGAATGACAGATACGACAGTTGCACCGAGGAAACGTCCCATCAGGAAATCGAACCGGCTTAGGGGAGTGGAATAGATGATCTGGTAGGTGTTGAAGCTGAAATCGCGCGCGGCCGCGGAATTGACGAAAGCCGTGGCCATCAGAATCGTTATCAACCCGATGAACGAATAGAAATTCTCGACCACGAATGGAGCGTTCCGAGACGTATTGGTGAGGGACGATCCAAGGGTCAGGTGATCCGTGCTTTCGGCCAAGAACACCAGCGCCGCGATCACAAAGAAGAAAACCCAAAGCATGGCCGAGCGCAGCCAGTATCGAATTTCGAACCATAGGATCTGGCGTAGCATCGATGGTCCTCAGTTCCAGCCGCGGATTCTGGTGAAGAAGACGTCTTCAAGGTTCGGCGCCGTGGGGGAAAATCCGTCTTCGGGGTTTTTGTCGCCAAGGACGTGAAGATAAGGTCTGCCGCCAACCAAACGGCTTGAGATTACGCGGTAGCGTTCCTCGTATTGCGGTAGCTCGGATTTCTGGATGGAACGCTGCCAAACGCGGCCCTGCAGTTCGGCAATGGCAGCGTCGGGCCTTCCTTGATACAGCACTCGGCCTTCGTGAATGATCGCCATATTCGTGCAGAGGTCCATCACGTCTTCGACGATGTGTGTGGAAAGGATGACGATCACCTGCTCGCCAATTTCCGCGAGAAGGTTGTAAAAACGGTTGCGTTCGCCCGGATCGAGGCCGGCAGTGGGTTCGTCCACGATCAGGAGTTTCGGATTGCCGAGAAGAGCCTGGGCGATTCCAAATCGCTGGCGCATCCCGCCGGAGAAGCCGGTGAGCGATTTCTTGCGAACGTCGTATAGATTGCAGCGGCGAAGCATCGCGTCGACCAATGCTTTGCGCTCCTTCGTGTCCGAAACTCCCTTCAGCAAAGCGATGTAACTCAGCATGTCCTGCGCCGAAATCCGAGGATAGACGCCAAAATCCTGCGGGAGGTAACCGAGCATGCGGCGGACCTCCTCTTTTTGGCGCAGGCCGTCGAGGTCGCCCAGGCGAACCGTGCCGCTATCAGGTTCCTGCAAGGTGGCGAGCGTCCGCATTAGAGTGGATTTGCCCGCGCCGTTCGGTCCGAGTAACCCATACATGCCGCAAGGGATCGTCAGCGATACGTTTTCGAGGGCCTTGACCCCGTTGGGGTAGGTCTTCGAGAGATTTTCAATTCGCAGTTCCATGGGAGCTCCGCCCTTCAATACGAGTGCCGGCGAGGAAAGGTTTCCTCGATTCTCGGAGAGGTCCCGCACCCACGCTGGAGCGATGATGCGACCTGTTCTCTGGTTTCGGCCGCCCGAGCATACCGTAGTTTCGGCCCGAATTCGCTCTTTCGCTTCCCTTCGCGGATAGGGCCATCAGCGGAGAAAGCGAGGCGAAGACTCTGCAGCGGCCCGGAAATTTTACTGGCAACTAGGATTTTTTACCGGGCGAAGAGAATGGAAGGCTATTGTTTGCAACGACTTAGTTTGGTTTTCAGCGTGCGATAGCTATTTGCGTCAGGGGGGAGGAAAGCCGAGGATCCCTTTAAGGGGATTGAGGGCTGGGCCGGCTTCCTTCCCCCGGCTACCTTCCGCCGTCTCTCCTAACCCCTCCAGTTATCTATATCACGGCGGAGGTGTCTGCTAGCGTGTCCGCCATTTCCCCGACATTTTGATTGACCGATTCAAGAAACTTATAGGCACGCCCTTCGCGAAACTCTGCCTGGATTGCGCCAAATTGGATAAAATTCGGACCGCTACTCTCAGGTTCGCAAATGGTCCTGAGTTCCGGTTGGGGCGTGGTCCAATTGGTAGGACACCTCACTGTTAATGAGGACGGTGTTGGTTCGAGTCCAACCGCCCCAGCCAAACTGATCGTCGTCGAGAAGTCATCTCACGGAATGCTGCGGTGTCCCGTCCTAAAGACCCCAGGGGTTAAAACCCCTGATTTTTTCAGATCCTTTTCGGCACGACTGAAGTCGTGCCCTGACACAAAGCTCCTATGAAAAGTTTCCTAGTCTTTGACGACGGGAAAGCCCGCTTCGGTCCAACTGCGCCAGCCGCCGTCCATGGAAACGACTTTGTGGTAGCCCATCTTCTGAAGATTGTCTGCCGCCAGCGCTGAGCGGAAGCCGCCACCGCAGTAAAGAACGATCGGTGTGTCCTTGTCCGGGATAGTCTTCTCGATGTCGCGCTCGATCACGCCCTTGCCCAGATGAATCGCGCCGGGAATGTGGCCGCGCGCCCACTCGGATTCCTCGCGCGTGTCCACGAGAATGAATTTATCGCCGGAATCCATGCGCTTCTTCGTTGCCTGAAAATCCTCTTCTTTAATGCGCTTCTTGGCGTCGTTCACGAGCTTGAGAAACCCTTCAGGATGGTTCGGAGCCATTTGCATTCACCTCGCCTTGTCGATATTTGTCATTTTCCGTTTTCTCTTTTCCCTTTTCAAATCATTTCATGTCGCGCCAATTGGGGCCGACTTTTGTTTCGGCGACGAGCGGGACGCGCAGCTTGTACGCTCCCTCCATCACTTCCTTGACGAGCTTTGCGAGCGCGGGAATCTCTTCTTCGGGCGCTTCGAAGAGCAATTCGTCGTGAACCTGCAGAATCATTCGCGATTGGAATTTGCCGGTGAGGCGCTGGTCAAGCTCGATCATTGCGAGCTTGATCAGGTCGGCGGCTGCGCCCTGCATGGGCGTATTCATCGCGGTGCGCTCGGCAAAATTGCGCATGTTCGGCTGGGGCGAATTGATTTCCGAAATCGGGCGGATACGGCCGAAAAGAGTCTTGCTGATTCCCGTTCTGCGAACTTCCGCGATCTGCTGGTCGAGATATTTCTTTACGCCGCTGTAGCGCTCGAAATAGGCGGCGATGAATTTCGCCGCTTCCTTCTGGTCGATATCGAGCTGTTGCGCGAGGCCGAATGCCGACAGGCCATAGATCACCCCAAAATTGATCACTTTTGCGACGCGGCGATGCTCGCGCGTCTGCATCAGCGGCGGAACGGCGAAGACTTCCTGCGCCGTTCGCGAGTGGATGTCTTCCCCGCGGCGAAACGCGTCCGTGAGAATCGGATCCTCGGAAACATGCGCGAGGATTCGCAGCTCAATCTGGGAGTAGTCGGCGGAAAGAAGCTGATGGCCCGCGGGGGCAACGAACGCGGCGCGGATTTCGCGGCCCAGCTCCGTGCGAATCGGGATGTTTTGCAGATTCGGATTCGAGGAGCTCAGCCGGCCGGTGGCCGTTCCCGTCTGGCTGAAACGCGTGTGGACGCGGCCTGTGGCGGGATGAATCAGCCGCGGGAGCACATCCGCGTACGTGGACTTCAGTTTCGAAAGCTCGCGATATTCGAGGACTTTCTTCGGGAGCGGGTGCAGCGGCGCCAATTCCTCGAGAATGTCGGCGGCGGTAGAGCGAGACCTCGGACGGCCGCGACCTTGCTTGGGCCCCTGCAAATTCAGCTTGTCGAAAAGAACTTCCGCGAGCTGCGGCGGCGAATTGATGTTGAATTCGAGGCCGGCAAGATCGTAGATCGCTTTTTCCAGGCTACTGATTTCTTCCTGCGCCTTCGCGGAGATGATGTCGAGCTCGTTCTTGTCGACGAGAACGCCTGAAGCTTCCATCCGAGCGAGGACCGGAGCGAGCGGCAGGTCGATTTTTTCATAGAGGTCGGCGAGGCCCAGCTTCTCGACCTCTTCGCGCAGCAAGGGAGCGATTCGGAATAGGAAATCGGCTCGCTCACCCGGCGCGCCCGAGAGGGTGCGGTTCAGTTGGCGCAGGACGACTTCGGCGAAAGCGTGGTTCGCGGTGGTGGGGCGTAGGAGATAGGAGTACAGGATCGTCGCGTGGCGGATTCCCGCCACGTCGTGCGTGGCGCCAGGAGAATCCGTGGCCGAGAGCAGGTGAAACAGTTTTGGGTCGTGGACGACTTTCGGGTGCTTCGAGTCCGTGAGCCATTCTTTCATTGCCGCGAGACTCTTGTCCTCGACGTCGTTGGCCACGATGCGTGCGGTTCCCGTTTTGGGGGCGATCTCGATGCCAAGAACGCGAGTGCCGAAACCTTCTTCGTCCGGATCTTCCGAGTCGAGCGAGAGCCAAGCCGCGGTTTCGTGCCCACGAGGAATGGAGCCAAGGAATTTGCGGAGTGATTCGGGCGAATCGAGATTCGCGTAGTCGGTTTTCTGATCGTCCACAAGCGGGGCGAACTCGCGCAGCAGCGAAGTGAACCCGAGTTCGACGTAAAGATCGTGAAGGGACGGCAAGTCGGGCGGGGCCATTCGCAGCGTTTCGAGCTCGAGCGGCACGGGCGCGTCGGTGGGAATGGTAGCGAGCTGCTTGCTCAGCTTGACGAATTCGCCATATTTCTGTAGAGCTTCGCGATAGTTCGCGCGCTTCACCTCGGAGGCATGCTTGAGCGCTTCTTCGGCGCTGCCGTACTGCTGGATGAGCTGTCGCGCGCCGACTTCGCCGATACCGGCTTTGCGGCGTTCGCCCGGAGCGGGCTTTTCGTTCGGGTCGCGCGCGCCGGGAATGTTGTCGATGGAATCGCCCATCAACGCCATGACGTCCGGAACCTTTTCGGGCGGCACACCCATGATTTCTTCCACTTTTTGCGCGTCGAGAAGGAGGTCGCCCTTCATGGGGTTGAGCAAACGGACGGGACCGCCGACAAGCTGCATCAGGTCTTTGTCGCTGGTGACGATGAAGACTTCGAAATTCTGCTCGCCGGCTTTGCGGGCGAGAGTGCCGATGACGTCGTCGGCTTCGTAGCCCGGAAATTCGATCATCGGCAAGCGCATGGCCTGGCAGTAGCGCCGCACGAAGGGGATTTGAATCGAAAGGTCCTGGGGCATGGGCGCGCGCTGCGCCTTGTATTCGGCGAAGAGTTTGTCGCGAAACGTGGGCGCGGAGACGTCGAAGACCACTCCCAGGTAGTCGGGCTTCCAGTCCTTCACGAGCTTGCGAACCATGTTGGCGAAAAGATAGGGGACGTTCGTCGGCAGGCCCTTCGCGTTGCTCAAGCGCTGCGGCATGGGTGCGTAGAAGGCGCGAAAGATGTAGCCCATCGCGTCGATCAGGAACAGGCGCTTTGAGTCTTTGGGAGGCATTCAAGTAGTTTCCGTGCGGCGGGCAGACAGCGAATTGCCCCGGGCGCGACGACAAGGTGCCGAGTATAGCAGAGGCGGCAGAGGCTTCAGGCGAGGCCTGAGGTGGCGAGAAGGGGCGGCGATTGGGAGAGCGGAAGGAGGTTTCGAAGGCGCCCAAATCTGCCACTGTGGTAATTCACTGCGAATAAGTCGCTGAGTGTTCCGCACAGACGCGTTGGAAAACGCGCTCGTCTTCCTCGCCGTGAAAGCTGCTCAATGGATACGCGCAGAGAGTGTCGACCTTGTAGATTGCGACCAACTGGTTCCAGAGTTGTTCAAGACGAATCGCAGCGTCCTCTTTACCTTCCTGCCACAAGAACGGTGCGCATTCTCCACAAGCCACAATCCGGCGATGCTCTGTCTCCCCTGTTTTGGCAGCGGCCCTAATGAGCGTTCCCACAACCTCAAAGAATCGATCCGAGTCGGGCATGTCATTGAGCATGAATGTGGAGAGCGTTGTGGAAACATCCAACGGGATGTATGTCCCCTGCTGAAGGGCGGCATCCATATCCAAGCCCTGTGCTTTCAATCTCTGGACAAGCCTGTCTCGGTGTGACTCGGTGGCAATGACAATAGCCACATCACCGGCTCTTAGAGCGTCAGCGATAAAACGAGTAAAACTGTCCACATAAACTGCGTCATCAGAATAGAATTGAACCTCGTGGCGGTGAGCGAACTCTCCTCTCGGAGTATCCGTGAACTTGTAGTCTTTTAAACTGCGACTGACAAATTGCTTACCCCGTAGAACAGCTTCGATAGCAGGCAAAAGATCACTTCGGACGTCTATCTTATACACGTAAGCCTGAGCGCCTGTACTCAAAGCTGCCTCGACCACCTCAACGGAATTGTCCTGGCTCAGGATGATCATTTTGGAGCTAGGGGAGAGCTGTCGTATCTGCCGGGCGGCATCGATTCCATTCAGTTTGGGGAGACCAACGTCGAGCACAATTAAGTCCGGTTTCAGTTCTCCCGCTTTCCGGACCGCTTCCAACCCATCGGACACTTCGCAGATCACTTGCAATTCCGGAAGCCGTTGGATCAGCTCGCGGACTGTGCGTCGCCAATCTTCGTAATCATCAACTATGAGAACTTTAATCATTCATTCCTCAAGACTTCAGGCCCTTGCCAACTTAGCCTGTTTCGTTTGCTCCCCCGTCGACACGGGAATGCGAACGTTTATCTGAGTGCCAGACTGCGGCCTGGATGTAATCAGAAATGTGCCCTTCACCAGTCTAACTCGCTCCTGCATGCTGACGAGTCCCAGCCCCGGAGTGTCCTTTGCCAATTCGGGTTCAAAGCCCGCCCCTGAATCCCGAACGGTGAGACGAATTTCCGTGGGCGATCCGAGAAGCTTTACCTCGAAGAACCTCACTCCGCTATGTTTCAGAGCGTTCTGCAATCCTTCCTGCATCACTCGGAACAAACACAGCGAAATCTCTGGCGGAATCCCAGATGGGATGCCCTCGCTACTAAAGTCAATCTCCACTTTGTGCTTGTCGCCGAACTCTTTGCAGAAGCTTTTCATGGCTGAGACCAGACCAAGATATTCCAGCCTTGACGAGTGCAACTCATGCGACAAGGATTGGACCACAGTCGAAATCTCCGAGGTCCGTTTCCCGAGTTCATCCATTCGACTCCGAAGTTCTCCATACGTACTGGGGGAGACTTCCTTCATTCTTTGAATCTCGACCGACAATAATGCGAGCCGTTGATTGATATCGTCGTGAAGTTCCCTGCCGATCCGAGCACGCTCCTGCTCTTGTGCCTCAAGCAGCTTTCGGCTCATGCCTGCGAGGGCCTCGTCCGCCAGTTTGCGTTCGGTGATGTCGATGCACGAGCCGATAAACCCGGCAAAGGAGCCGTCCGCGTTGAATCTCGGCACACCCTGATCGAAAACCCAGCGGTACTCCCCGTCATGCCGCCGGAGCCGATACTGCACCCGGAAAGTCTCGCAGCGATCGAATGCCTGCTCGTAGGTCCCCAAGCACGGAGCTAAATCTTCGGGATGGACACCTTCCGCCCAACCATTGCCCAGTTCCTCCCTGAGAGACCGTCCCGTAAATTCAAGCCAGGACTGATTGAAGTAGGTGTAAAGCTTATCTTGACCGGACATCCAAATCATCACTGGGGCAGTGTTAGCGACGAGGCGGAACCGCTCTTCGCTTTCCCGCAAAGTCGCTTCTGCTCGCTTACGATCGGCGATGTCAGCTTCAAGCTGCTTGTTGGCAATGATCAACTTGGTTTCCGCCGCTTTTCGCCTGATCCGCTGCCAGAGCAATTCGGAAATCAGCAGCGCCTCTACCAACATCAGAGTCATGCCGCCGATGACGTACCATCTGTAGGATTCCCATAAAGTTGGCTGTCGATTGAGAATGGTGCTGCCGGGCGGAAGGTTGCTTTCTTTCAGTCCCCAGCGCCGCAAGGCCCTCCAGTCGAACATGTAGACATTGTCGCTCCTGACGATAGGAATATCCTGCGGCTTCTCTCCGTTGAGAATTCTCAAAGCGCTCTTGGCAGCGTCACGGGCCGTCGCTGCCCAACTCAAAAGATCTCCGCCCACCGCTCCATTGTTCAAATCGACGTCGTCCAAGACAAAGACCGGCGCCCGCGCCGCGCCCGCCACCAAAGGTACGGCCTGAGTTGCATCAATGAACCGGTTTCCAGCCGTATCCTGGGTAATTGCGGTGTGCAGAACGATCGTGTCATTCGGCAGTAGCTTCAACTGCTCGAGAAGATCGGGCATAGACAAATCCGTAAGATAAGTAAAGTCAAACCTCGATTCGTAGCCGCGCAAGTTCTTCCGAACGATCGCTTCTCCTTCGCGGTCGAGCGAGCCTACCCCGCCCACGACTACCACGTGCCTGGTGTTTGGTTGCAAGCGCAATGCTGACTCCATGGTCTTCCCGGTCTGCACGCTAGACCAGGCGCCGGTAAAACGCGAGTCCAACCCCGCCGGAATCTCCATGATGCCGCAGAAGACAACCGGCGTATCTTCAAACGGTCCTTCGTGCATTTCCTGCATGAACCGAAGAGAAGCAGGACCCACTGTAATAATCACGTCAGGTCTACGGTCTGAATACTTGAGGATGTACCATTCGCGAGCCTGGTGTTGGGAAGCCTCCTCAGGAAACAAAGTAACTTCAAGATTCTCATTATAGAACTCCACCATGTAAGAGGAGTTCTGCAGCCCGTCGAAGATCTCCCGATCCATTTCCGCAATACCAGGCGAGGAGACAGAGCCAAAATCATTGAAGACGAGAACGCGCCGGACTGGCTTGACCTGGGCTGCCGCAGGAAGCAGTGTGCTGACGGTAAGTAGCGCCATACCGATCGTCCGTAGCGCCCACGGCAGGCACAGCTTTCGAACGCGGCGTCCGGTGTACACTTTCAGGACCTTGACGGCCAGTGCATCGGAGAGATTCGAACACATAGCCCTCTGTTGTCAAGCGAACGCGACGCGGCTCGCTGGGCGGTGGGGTACTTTCGGTAATTTTGGCCTGGCCGGCCCGGGACCGGGATTTGCGTGACTTACTCCGCCGCGCCACGTTAACCTCTCATCATCTTCACCAAGCGGGCCAAGTCCGGTCTTTTGTAACATTTGTGAAATATTTTACGGCGAGCGTGCGTATCAGCTTATGGAGCGACGTAGGACATCGGGAGAGATGAGCGCCGCAGAGTTGGCAGAGGTGCTGGCGCAGGTCCGGGCAGGGGACGCGGACGCCTGGGGCGAACTCTATCGGCAATACGCGGCCGCGATCTTCCGGTTTTGCAGGCGCGCTCTGCCGACGCGCGAAGACGCAGAGGACGCAACAACGGAAGTTTTTATGAAGGTTCGACAGAAACTCGGGACATACGATTCCACACGGCCGTTCACGGCCTGGCTCTACAAAGTGGCCAGCAATCATTGCTGGGACATGTTGCGGCGGCGGCGCATTCGCCAGGATCTCGAGACGGGCGACCTGGAGACTTTGCCGCTGGAGCATCCCGATCCCGACCAGCTCGAGCGGCTACAGACAGAACATACCAGCAAAGAAGTGCGAGGCGGGCTGGCGAAGTTACCGGATCGCGCTCGAATGGCGCTGGTGCTGCGCTACTACGCGGATATGAGTTATGACGAAATTGCGGACACGCTCGGCGTGCGCCGGGCGTTTGTGGGTGTATTACTGCTGCGCGCGCGTCACCAGTTGCGCGACGCCCTGAGCGGAGGAGAGGCCGGGGCGCGCGGCGCGGTTGCGGGGAGCAAGCGATGAACCACTTCGATGAGATGACAGCCCTGCTGTATCTGGAAAAGCAGCTCGACGCCGATCATGCGCAGGAGGTTTCGGCGCATGTGGCCACATGCTCCGAGTGCCGCGAGCTGATCGGCGCGCTCGAGCGGGAGGGAGTGTGGCTGCGCCAGGCTCTGGACGCGGAGGACGAAGCGATTCCCGCGCGTCTGGCGGAGGCGCCGGAACGCGGCTCGGTCCCGTGGGGCTGGCTGACGACGCTGGGGCTGAGCGCGGCCGGCGCCTACACTTTTTGGAGCGGGATCATCGAACCGTGGCAAGCGCAGGCGGCTCAGTCGGGTTTCACGCAGGGCAATCTGCTTACGATGCTCTTCTTCAGCGGCGCCTTTTGGAAAGGATGGGACGCGATGCGAAGCCTAATGGAATTTCTGGCGATGGGGACTCTGACGCTGGTGGTGATTTGGCTGCTCCGAAGGCACTGGCACCGGCTGACGACGTTTGCCGTCGTGATGGGCGCGCTTCTTTTCGCGCTTGCGTTGCCCTCGCCTACTGGGGCGGCCGAGACGAAGCACGGCGACCCGAATTACACGCTGCCCGCCGGAGATGTGGTGCATACGGACCTGATGGTCTTTGGCGAACGAGCGCTGATCGACGGGGATGTGGACGGCGACCTGGTTACGTGGGCGCAGGTGGTGATCGTCAACGGGCACGTGAAGGGAGACATCCTGGCGTTTGCGCAAGAGTTGCACGTGAACGGAACTGTAGACGGCAACGTGCGCGTGTTCGCTGAATCCGTGGACATCGACGGAGCCGTGGGAAGAAACTTGATGAGCTGGAGCAAGGAGTTGAATCTGGACCAAAAGGGATCCGTCGGCGGCAGCGTCACGGTGGGCGGGAACGACGTATCCCTAAGCGGCAAGGTCGGCGGCGACGTGCTCGGCATGGCGCACTCGGTGGATCTGGCGAGCACAATTGGGCGGGACGTCACGCTGCGTGCGGACTATCTGATGATCGGGTCCACCGCAGAAATCAAAGGACACACCAAGTACGAGGGGAAGCGCGGCCCCGAGATCTCTGCCGGGGCAAAAGTGGCTGGAACGATCGAAAGAGTGATACCCAAGAAAGAAGCAAGCTATGAGACTCCGCACTACTACGTGCACCACATCCTTCTGTGGGGAATCGGGTTCGTCTACGGGCTTGTCCTGCTTTTGCTGATGCCCGGACTGTTTGTGGACACAACGGAGGCCTGCAAGAAATACGTGCCGGCAGCGGGATTCGGGCTTCTGTTTTTGTTTGCCACTCCGATTGCGGCCATCATCGCATGCTGCACTATCGTGGGGCTCGCCGTGGGGATCGTGACGCTAGTGTTGTACGGGCTCGCCGTGTTTACGTCGACGATCTTTGTGTCCGGCTGGCTGGGAGAGGCGCTGCTGGGACCGACGCCGGGTATGGGTCCTGCAATCGGCCGGCTGGCGCTGGGGCTTTTCATCCTGCACGTGCTCCGGCTGCTGCCGTATGTGGGCGGCTGGATTCTGTTTGTGACCATTTTCTGGGGGCTTGGCGCGCTGGTGATGGCGCTCTACAAGCGCATGCGCCCGCATTTGGCTGCCGCCGCTGTGGTGTGATGGTTGCTTGAAGCAGGCACCTGCTAGGAAATGATCCCGAGGCTTTTGCCCACGCGTGTGATGGTTTCGAGCGCCCGCTCGAGATCGGCGCGCTTGTGAGCGGCCGTAACGATCGTTCGAAGCCGCGCTTTGCCTTCCGGAACAGTGGGGTAGCCAATCGCGCCCGCAAAAACTCCCTCTGCGAATAGTTCGCGCGAAAACTGAAACGCTTTTTCCGCGTCGCCCACCATGATCGGCGTAATCGGCGTCTCGCTTTTACCTGTATTGAATCCGAGCTTCTTCAGCTTGCGCTTGAAGAACTTCGTGTTCGACCAAAGCTTCTTGATGAGGCGATCGCCGGCTTCCGAGTCGAGCAGTTCGAATGCGGCCTGGCACGTGGCGGTGACCGACGGCGGATGCGACGTGGAGAACAAGAACGGGCGGCCGCGATGATAGAGGAAATCGATCAAGTCGCGGGAGCCGCACACGTAGCCGCCAATCGAGCCAATGGCCTTGCTCAACGTGCCGACCTGGATGTCGACGCGGCCATGGCAGCCAAGATGGTCGATGGTGCCGCGTCCGCGCGAACCGAGGACGCCGGAAGCGTGAGCGTCGTCGACCATCATGATGCAATTGTATTTTTCGGCGAGCTCGCACAGCGCGGGCAGATTGGCGATGTCGCCATCCATCGAGAAGACGCCGTCTGTGACGAGGAGCTTCTCGCCAGCCCAGTTTTCCGTTTCCTTGAGGACGCGCTCGCAATCGGCAATGTCCTTGTGCTTGAAGACTTTTATGGTGGCGCGCGAGAGGCGGCAGCCGTCGATGATAGAGGCGTGGTTGAGTTCGTCGGAGACGATCAGATCTTCCTTGCCGAGAATCGCGGAGACGGTGCCCGCGTTCGCCGCGAATCCGGATTGAAATACCACGCAGGCCTCCACTTTCTTGAATCGAGCAATCTGCTCCTCGAGTTCCATGTGGATTTTCATCGTGCCGGCGATGGAGCGGACGGCGCCGGAGCCGACGCCGTATTTGCGAGTGGCTTCGATAGCGGCGCGGCGCAATTTCGGATGCGTTGTGAGGCCAAGGTAATTGTTGGAGCTGAGGTTGATCACTTCCTTGCCGTCGAAAACGGCGACTGGTTTTTGCTCGCCTTCGAGGATTTTCAAGTGGAAATACAGGTGCTTCGATTTCAAATCTTCGAGCGCGTCATGCAGATATTGCAGTTGCGGGCGCGCTGGAATCATCGCTGGCGTCGTCATGAATCCTCCCATTGCAAAAAAAAGGCCGGGCGGAAAAAAGCCGCCGCGCGCTGAAAAGAAGCTGAGTTTTGCGCTACTTCGGCGAACCGTTCGGGTACAGCAAAATTTTGCCGGCTTTCCCCGATTCGAGAAGCGAAAACGCGCTCTCGAATTTTTCGAGCGGCATCCGCTCGTGGAACAGCGGCTCGAGATTCAGGCGGTGGTGCTTGAGCAGTTCGGTCATGTGCACCCACGTCTCGAACATCCGCCGGCCGTAAATTCCCTGCACGGTGGCGCCCTTGAAGATCACGTCGTTTACGAGATCGAGCGTCACAAGATCCTTCGGGATGCCGAGCAGCGACGCGCGGCCGCCCTGCCGCAGCATTTGAAACCCCTGGCGAATCGCAGCGGGATTGCCGCTCATCTCGAGCATCACGTCGACGCCGCCTTCCGTGGCGTCGCGAACGTGCTCGACGATTCCCGATAAGGCGGGATCGAGCGCTTCGTCCGCGCCCATCGTCTTCGCGAGCTCGCGGCGGTGCGGATTCACTTCCGTGCAAAAAAGCGAAGCGCACCCGCAGGCGCGCGCCACCGCGATTGACATCAGACCAATTGGCCCCGCGCCGGTCACCACCACATTTTGGCCCGCGATTTCGCCTGCGGTGACCGAGTGAACGGCGTTGCCCAGCGGGTCCAGAATCGCGGCGTAGTGCTCCGGAATCGCGGGGTCAATTTTCCAGATATTGCGAGCCGGAATGCGAACGAATTCCGCGAAGCAACCGTCGGCGTCGATGCCGATAATCTTCAGGTTCTGGCAGACGTGCGGCTGGCCCATGCGGCAGGGCCGGCAGTGACCGCAATTCACATGCATCTCGGCGCTGACGAAATCGCCCGGCCGCACGGTGGTGACCTCATCGCCGATTTTCTCGATCACGCCGCAGAATTCGTGGCCAAACGTCATCGGCGGGTGGATGCGCGACGCCGACCAGCGATCCCAGCCGTAGATGTGCAGGTCGGTGCCGCAAATCGAAGCCGCGCGCACGCGGACGAGCGCGTCGGTGGGTCCGATTGCGGGAACGGCAACGGATTCGAGTTCCGCGCCGCGTTGCGGGCGCATCTTGCGGAGGGCTTTCATCGTTGCGGCAGGCATGCTTTCGGCGGCGGACTACTTGCCGAGCAATGTTAGCACACGGCGCGGAGGCGCCAAAACTTGTGCGGTCGTCCGAACGTTGCAGAGCGACACGAAGGACGTTATTTCTTAAGTTGCAGAATGCCGATGGACTCTAGCGCGCGCAGATACTCGATGACATAAGGGAACGGGATCGGGCCGTACTCGGCCGAGACCGCGTCGCGAATGTCCTGCGCATTGCGGCTGCCATCGACGAAGTTGAGGACTTCGTAGGCGTAATCTTCGCCGCTGCCGCGAAGACCTTCGTAGCTGAAGATTTTCAACGAGCGAGCGCGGTCGGCGCCATAGTGATCGATGAAGTAGTCGTAGCCGAAGACAGACATGACGCCTTTGGGTTCAGGCGAACGCGTGAAACTCAGGATCTGATCGCCCGCCGAGTCTCCGGCGGTTCCTCCGAGGTTTGTCGTGCGAGACAGGTCGCTGATGAAACGACTCGTCGCAACTCTTTGGTCGTTCGTGAGCGGCTCGAAACGCTGAATCGATTGAAAGGCGGCATCTTCGGACTGGATTTCCATTCCGAGAAAGTAGTTCGCATCGCGGGTGTCATTCTGAGCCACTAAGGCATCGCGCCGCTGCAGCGCCGCGGCGGTGCGTCGCAGAGCGCCTGCCTGGATTTGCTGCATTATAGGTGCGACGTCGCCTTGGCCAAAGCTCGCGAGGAAATAGCCGCTGGCGCCGCCGATGAACGCGGCGCGCAGAAGTTTCGTCGGGTCGATATTTGCGGCTGCGTCGAAATTGGTGTGGATGTAACGGTCGGGCCAGTCGTTCAGGTAGATGGCCGGGATGCGATACGAGCCGCACTCATATACGTCATGATCGCTGCCCGGCGTGAATTCGGAAAATTGTGCGAGCAGAGCTTGCTTCGAGCCCTCGGGTGCAACCAAGGGATATGCGGCATGGCCGGTGGCCGCGAATTCGTACGATTGATCGTTCACAAATTCGCCGAAGGCTTCGGCGACGTCGTTCAGAAACGTGGGCAAGCTCACGGGCGCGCGCGTGACGTGAAAAATTGACTTCGTCACTTCGCCGCCGCCGACCATGTCCATGTGCACGACGGCGAGGATGTGCGGCACCAATTCCGGTTTGCCGTTGAGCAGCGCGAGCGTGCCTTCCACTTCCGCCGGCCAAACAAATCGAATCGTACGGGCGGGCCGAGGGATCCGACCTTCGGCGATGAGCTTCTGAAGCGTTCGGGCTATTTCGAGAATCGTGACGCATCCGCTGGCGTTGTCGTTCGCTCCCGGCCGCTCGTGGTCGAGATGGCAACTGAAGACAATTTCCTGGCTGCTGAGTTTCGGGTCGGCGCCTGGAATCGTAGCGGTAGCAACATCGTAGAAGCCCGCGTGCCGTCCCGCCTTCACAATCGCGTGCATGCGAATGGATTCGCCGCGCGAGAGGCGACCGCGAAGCGCGCGAGCCGTTCGCAGCGAAACCATGAATGCGAATGTGGGCGTTTTCGGAAAGCTATCGAGATGGCCCCAGCGGACCAGATTGTCGTCCTCGCCTTGCCACGCGTTCGGCTGATTCTGCGCGTAGCTGACGATGCCCGCGGCGCCAAATTTCTCCACCGCGAGAGCTTCCACTGCGCCGCCCGGCTGCGCGGAGACGAGCACGATTTTTCCGCGCACATCCTTTCTTGCATAGTCCTGCTCGGAGGTTCCGCCTCCGACATCGATCAGATCGGCGGTGACGTCTGCGCTCTCGCTATCTTCGGCCAGCGTTACCGGCATCGCCTGAAAATCGCCGAAACGCTCGACGGGAACCCACTGTCCGTCATTCTGTTTCATTTCCCAGAGCTCGGCGAAATCGGCGTCCCACGCGGGGCGCGAGCGCTGCGTCCCGTAGAAAATCTTGCCATCGGCAGGAAACTGCTCGATGTGCGCGTCCGTCAAGCCGTAATCGCGAGCCCGCGCCATCATGAATTCCGCGGCGGAATGAAAATCGCGCGAGCCGCGTTGCCGGTGAAGGCGCGCGAGAAACTCGAGATTGCGCTTGGCGGTTTCGCCGGAGAGCTCGCCCGCCAGAGCGGAAACGGTCTTTTCGGGGAGCAGCGGCGGCTGTTGCGCGCGAAGGTTCGCGGAGACCAAGAGGCTCTCGAGAATCACGGCGAGAACTGTTGTGGCGCGTTTCATCGGCAACCTCCGTTGGCGGCCGCGATTGTAACGCAGTGGACAATCTGCGCCCCGAAACAATTCAGCGACATGGGCGGACATATTCCGAAGGAATCGCAGACAGTTTGGCGCGAAGGCTGAAAGCGGCGCGGCGGCGAGCGGTCCGCAGCCTACGCAAAAATCGTTTGCGGGATCTTGCCGCGCTTTTGGGTTGACATCTTACCCAGGCAGCCGTAGGCTCGGGTTATATGTCTACCCAAGAAACAGGAAAACGGCTGGAATTGCTGCAGGGCACCCTGGACCTGCTGATTCTGCGCACTCTGATTTTTGGATCGCAGCACGGCCAAGGCATCGCACGCGCTATCCAGCAGACGTCGGACGAAGAACTCCTGGTGGAGCACGGAGCCCTTTACCCCGCGCTCCAACGGCTTGAAGAGCGAGGCTGGATTTCCGCGAAATGGGGAATCTCCGCGAATAACCGCAAGGCGCGGTTTTACGCGCTGACGTCTGCCGGTCGCAAGCAACTGGTAAAAGAAACCACCAAGTGGAATCGATTGACGGCAGCCATCGGGCGCATTCTGGAGTCCGAGGAGGGCTAGGCCATGTTCCGACGCAAGCGGAAAGCGGGCGACTTCGGCGATGAAATCGAAGCCCATATGCAGTTGGAGACAGAGCGCCTGCAGGAGCAAGGCCTAAGCGAAGAAGACGCCCGAACCGCGGCGCACCGCGCTTTCGGCAACGTGACGCACGCTCAGGAGCGTTTCTACGAATCCGGCCGCTGGCTCTGGTGGGACGAGTTAAGGCAAGACGTACGCTACGCGTTGCGCATGCTACGCAAGTCTCCCAGCTTCACCGTCATCGCTGTCTTGACGATTGCCTTGGGCATCGGAGCCTCGACGGCAATTTTCAGCGTCGTAGACGCCGCGCTGTTGCACCCGCTGCCGTACCCCCAACCGGAGCAGCTCGTAAGCATCGAGGATGATCTTCCCGGCGTGGGCGCGCGGGACGTAGGAATGTCCGAACCCGAATGGCAGGACCTTCAGCATTCCGGAATTTTCGAATACGTTTCACCGACGTGGTATGACGACAACAATCTTACAGGCTCATCGCAACCTGAGCGCGTCAGTTTGCTCATCGTCGCACCGGATTATTTTGCCGTGCTGGGCGTGAAGCCGCAGTTGGGGCGCGCGTTTGATCCCGAGGATCACACGCCTGGGTTTAACTTGGAGGTCGTCATCAGCGACGGCATGTGGAAGCGGGCGTTCGCGAGCGATCCGCATGTCCTGGGCACAGGCGTGCGGCTCGACACCGACCTGTATCACGTGGTGGGCGTTATGCCGCCGGGGTTTCACGCTCCGGGCCGAACAACGAGAGACAGGAATATCGAGGTTTGGGCGGCAACCAGCTTTTACGGCGCGCCTTTGCTTGATCACCCGCCGCGGAACGGGCGGAATCTTCCGACGGCTATCGCGCGGCTTAAGCCTGGATTGAACATTACCGACGCGCAGAGCCGCGTGGACGCACTCGTCGCATCCTTGCAGAAACAATTCCCCAACGATTACCCGCTGCAAGCCGGGTGGGGGGTGCGGTTGGTGCAGCTCAAGGAAGTGGTGGTCGGCAACGTTCACGAGTCGCTGATTCTGCTGCTTGGTGCTGTCGGATTGGTTTTGCTGATCGGCTGCGTGAATGTCGCTAACCTCCAGCTCGCACGCGCCAGCGCCCGACGGCGCGAAATGGCCGTTCGCCAGGCGCTGGGAGCCGCGCGGACCCGGCTGATGCGTCAGTTGCTTACTGAGAGTTTTTTGCTTTCGTCGCTCGGTGGAATAGCCGGCCTGGCGATTCTCTTTTGCACGAAGGGGCTTCTGCTCCGAATCGTGCCCCAAAGCCTGCCGCGGCTCAACGAAGTATCGATTAACTGGAGCGTTTTGCTTTTCGCTCTCGGCGCGTCTCTCGCTGCCGGCGCGATTTTCGGTCTGGCTCCCGCTTTGCATGCCGGACGCACGGATTTGACGCATGCGCTCAAGCAGGAAGGGCGCAGCTCGACAGGGTCCGGCCAGCAGGCTCGCACGCGCCGCGTGCTTGTAGTCACGGAATTCGCCCTTTCTCTGGTGCTGATGATTGTCGCGGGTCTTCTGCTGCGCAGTTTCTGGGATTTGCTGAGCGCGCGGCTGGGATTCGATCCGCAGAGTGTGATGACCATTCGGACGAGGCTGCCCTACCCAAATGATCTCAAGGCCGATAGGTACGCCACCGTTTCGCAGCAGGCGCCGTTCTTCCGCGAAATACTTCGGCGCAGCAGAACGCTACGCGGCGTGGAAGAAGCAGCCGTTGGTGATTTCGGCGCTGTTCCATTAGCCCATGACCGAGACAATCAAACTCCGCCGCTCCCGTTGATCCTGGAAGACCACGAGACGAGAAGCAACGATTCTCCTTTGGTGGACGCTTCCTTCGTGACGCCGGAATATTTTCATTTGATGGGGATGACGCTGCTGCGCGGGCGCTTATTCACTGATTTCGACAACGAAGAGGCGCCAGCGGCCGTGGTGATCAATGAGGCGATGGCGCGCACTTACTGGCCCAACGAAGATCCGCTGGGGAAGCGCCTGAAGCTATCAGTATCGGAGTCTACCTGGGCCACGGTGGTCGGCATTGTCGCGGACGCGCGCACAGAATCGCTGGAGAACGCAAGCGTCCCGGAAATCTATGCCAGTTTGTATCAGAAAGTCGCGCGGCACCTGGCGCACCATCTGGCGATATTTCTGCGCGGACATTTGGACACCGCTGCCATTCCAGGAGAGGTGCGCGAACAAGTGCAGTCCGTCGATCCAACGCTTCCCGTTTTCGGCGCGCAGAAACTCAATGAGACGGTATCTGCGTCTCTGGCCGTGAGGCGATTCTCGATGGAAATTCTGGCGCTGTTCGCCCTGACGGCGCTGCTTCTGGCGGGACTTGGAATTTATGGAGTGGTTTCGTACATGGTCAGCGAGCGGACGCACGAGATCGGGATTCGCCTGGCGCTTGGGGCGCAACAGCGGAACATCTTGCGCATGATTCTGCGCCAAGGATTGGGGCTCGCCATTGCTGGCGCTGCGGTTGGGCTTGTTTGCTCGCTGCTCGTGTCGCAGTTGATGGCAAGACTGCTTTACGGCGTGAGGCCGACGGATCCCTTGACGTTTGCGGGTGTCGCCCTTCTTCTCATCGGTGTAGCTCTGCTTGCCTGCTATATTCCGGCGCGGCGCGCGATACGCGTCGATCCGCTGGTCGCTCTGAGATACGAATAGCTCTCGCCGAAGTAGGCGTCGGATACTTGAAAATCAGCATCGTTCCGGGGCCCCAACAAATTAAGAGGAAGGTCACTCGAAATGAAACAAATGCGAGTCTTCTTACCGTTAGCGGCACTCGTCCTTAGCATGGCCACACTGGTACACGGCACAAGGAGCGCTGCGGCCGCGAGCGCACCTCAGGCGCAACAGTCGCAGGCTCCGCCAACCATAGCTTCCACCGTGGACCGCGAAGTCAGCACCATCGAAAAGGAAATTGTGGAAGCTGCCGAAGCCATGCCCGAAGATAAGTTCAACTTCTCTCCTGAAGGCTTGAATATTCCAGGGGGCGACTACAAGGGTGTGCGCACGTTTGCGCTGCAGGTGAAGCATGTGGCCGCTTCGAACTATTTCCTGTGGTCGCCGATTACCGGCGATAAGATCCCGGAAGACATCAAGGACAGGAACGGTCCTGAAGGCTTGAAGGCCAAAGCCGACATCATCAAGTTCCTGAAGGATTCGTTTGCCCTGGGCCAGAAGGCCGCGGCTACGTTGACTGCGGAGAACATGTTGCAGATTCCGAAGCACAGCAAATCGCCTCGCCTGTACCTGGCCACGTTCGGTGTCGCGCACGCCTATGATCATTACGGACAGATGGTGGAGTATTTGCGGATGAACGGAATTATGCCGCCGGCGAGCCGGGGACAGTCAAACTGATGCAGCACCGTAACCTGCTTACCGGAAGCTAATCCAACACTCCCGGCCAAGATTCAAGCGACGCGGTGGAAAGTATTCCGATACAATCGCGGCCGTTGGCGCGGCACGGTTCGGCAGAGCCCAGGTGACGGGTCTGCCGCTCGGCACGGGAGAAGCGATTGGATTTTAGTCAGCGATTGCGCGAAATCCGTTCGGGATTCGAGCCCGCCTTCTGGGTTGCCAACTTCACGGAGATTTTCGAGCGTATCGCCTATTACGCGACGACGGCCGTCCTCGCGATCTACCTGAACGAACAGCTTCACTTCTCGAGCGAATTGACCGGCTGGCTGGTGGGGACGTTTGGCCTTGTGGTGTGGTTCCTGCCGATTCTGGGCGGAACGCTTGCCGACCGGTTCGGTTTTCGACGGTCGCTGATGTTCGCGTACCTGGTGATGACGGTCGGCTATTTTCTGCTGGGCTCGCTTTCCGCCACGTGGATGGAGCCTCTGCGCCACGCGCTGACCGATAAATGGCTCGTCTTCGCGATCCTGATGATTCCAGCGATGGGCCCCGGTGTGGTGAAGCCATGCGTGGCGGGAACGACGGCGCGGGCTTCGAACGAAAATGTGCGGTCGATCGGATACTCGATTTACTACACGCTCGTCAACATCGGCGGCGCGCTGGGACCGATAGTGGCGTTTCTGGTGCGCAAGAAGCTGGGACTGGGAATTGAAAATGTGTTTCGCGTCGCGGCCTGCTGCGTGTTCCTCATGTTCTGGACGACACTCTTCTTTTATCGAGAGCCTGGAAGATCGGGTGAAGAAAAGGTGGCGAGCGTCTGGCGGGCGATCAAGAACATGTTCGTGGTGTTGGCCAACGCGCGATTCGTCGTGTTTCTGCTGATTTTTTCGGGGTTTTTCATCGTTTTCTGGCAGCAGTATATTTCGATGCCGTTGTTCATTCGCGGTTTCGTGGATCCGAAGGCGGACGTGGACCTGCTGCTTTCCGTGGACGCAATCGTGGTCATCTGCCTTCAAATCCCCATAACCTTGCTCACGCGGAAGATGCCGGCGTTTACGGCGATGACGCTCGGACTTTTGATCACCAGCCTCGCGTGGATCATTCTAGCGATTCATCCCACGGTGGGCGCAGCACTCGTAGCTTTGGTCTTCGTGGCACTTGGGGAGATTACGCAGGTGTCGCGCTACTACGAATACGTTTCGCGATTGGCGCCGCCGGGCCAGCAGGGCGTGTACATGGGCTACGCGTTCCTGCCCGTGGCGCTGGGATATTTTATGGGAGGGCCGCTGGGCGGATATTTGGTGCACGAGTACGGAGACGTGCTCCACCGGCCGGCACAGATGTGGTGGGTGGTCAGCGGAGTGGGGGTTGTCGCGACGATTCTGATGTTGTTCTACAACAAGATCGTGAAGCCTGGGATGAGCGCGGCCTAGGGCAGCTTCGCGGAAGCGCCGTTTCCGAGCGAAGCGAGCACTTGATCGGTGGTAGCGAGTCGCGCGCCAAGTGCGGCCAAGCGCTCGAGCGTCGAGCGACCTTCTTCCGGCTTCAGAGTCTCGATTGCATCCGTAACAACTGTGACTTTGCGGCCGCGCTCGAGGAGTCCTTTGGCTGCAAACTGCACGCAGTATTCCGTAACGACCCCGAACACGAAATACTCCGCATCCAATCCGAGGCGCTCGACAAGTTCAGACGTATGGGGATTGCTGAAGACGTCGAGCACTTGTTTTTCAATGACCACCTGCCCCGGGTGAGACAAATCGCCGGGTAAGTGGAACGAAGGATCGCTGGGAATCACGCGAAAATCCGGTTGCAGGCCTTCGGGAACAATGCGCGCACCCGAAGTTCCCCGAATGCAATGCGGCGGGAACGTCTTGAACTCAGGATCGTTTTCGCTGTGTGCGCAAGCGCTCGATACCATGAACACGTGATTCCTGCTCGCTGCGTCGACCAGGCGTTTCAGGTTCGGGATAATTTTCTCGGCGCCGGGAACATACAGTTTTCCGCCGGGCAGCATGAAATCGGCTTGCGCGTCCACTTGCCAGAAAACGATTTTGCGCGATGGAGTCACTTTCGAAGGCCTTGTGCGGTGAAAAGGCTATTTTAGCGCCGAGCGGCGAATCCGGCGACGCACCTTTTCGAGCATCGCTTCGAGCTGCTTGCTGTAGCGGACGGGATATTCCACCGAGCGATTAATCTGCCGATAGCGCTTGGGAAGCCGAGCAACGGATGCTAGGGCCCGCGCGCGCAACTCGCTGACGGGCTCGGCGGCCCTTGTGCGACGGCCTGCGTGCATCACCTTGATCAGCAGCGGCTCGCCGCCGTTCGCCGCTTCGCCATCGAGCGCAATTTTGTCGTATTCAAACTCTCCGGCGGAATCCGAGTATCGGAGCACCTGCTTGCGGCCGGGATAGGTGACCTTCGCCTGGCTGAGCTTGGCGGCTTCGCGAACTTTTCCGCCACGCTCGACCTCAACCAATTTGTAGACGAGATTCAGGTGGGGAGCGTCGCCCGGCGTTGCGAGCGCGGTGCCAACGCCGAATGCGTCGATGGCTGCGCCGGCCTTCAGCAAATGCGCGATCTTGAATTCATCAAGATCGCCCGACGCGAAAATCTTCACGCCGGTCCAGCCCGCGCGGTCAAGCGCGCGACGCACCCATTTGCTGTCTTTGACGAGGTCGCCGCTGTCAAGCCGGACGCCACCTGGCTTTCGTCCCATCGCGATAATGTTTGTCACCGCGTTGCGCACGTCATAGGTGTCGACGAGCAGAACACCGCCTTCGGGAAAGGCGTCGAGAAAGTGACGGAACGCCTCGCTTTCGGTCTCGTGGGCCATCACCCAGGAGTGCGCCTGCGTGCCGTACACGTTCATTCCGAACTGATGGCCGGCGAGGACGTTCGATGATCCTTCGCATCCGCCGATTGCGGCAGCGCGGGCGGCCCAAAGGCTCGAGGCGGGTCCGTGGGCCCGGCGCGCGCCGAATTCAACCACTTGATGACCCGCGGCCGCGGTAACGACACGGGCCGCTTTGCTCGCGATCATTGTTTGATAGCTTATAGTCGCGAGCAGGTACGTCTCCATAATCTGCCCTTCGATGATGGGAGCGGTGACGCGCAGCATCGGCTCGCCGGGAAAAACAAGGGAGCCTTCAGGCACGGCCCAAACGTCACCAGTGAAGCGGAATTTCGCCAGATAGTGGAAGAAGTCGTCGCGGATATTGCGGAAGATCGGATGACTCCGCAGATAGGCGATTTCCTCGGGAGTGAAATCGACGTTCTCAAGAAAGTCCAGGGCCTGCTCGAGACCGGCGGCGACAAGATAGTTGCGCTGCCGCGGGAGGTTGCGAACGAAGAGCTCGAAGGTGGCGCGAGCGTCGAAGCGGGTCTGGAGGTAACCCGCCGCCATGGTCAGCTCGTAAAGATCGGTTAAGAGGCCAGAGTGTTCACGCATTTGGGTGTCTTGGCCGCGAATGGCAACTCGCTAGCGGTCGCGCCGCAATGTGAGTCCGCCATCAACGAGAAGCGTCTGCCCCGTGATGTAATTATCCGGCTCGAGAAAAAACCGCACCGCCCGCGCAATATCCTCCGGCCAGCCGAACCGGGGGATTGCACCGCTATCGATGTACCGATCGTACTTTCCCGACTGGATGCTCACGGCAGCCATCCCGGCAATGGTCGCTCCCGGCGCAATCACGTTGACGCGAACAGTGTTCCATTGCTGCGCCAGGATTCGCGCCGCATGAACCAGGGCTGCCTTCGGCGCAGCGTAGTTCAAACTCGACGGGAACGCCGCGACAGCCTGCATCGTGGCCAGCAAGACGACGCTGCCGCCGGTCTTGGCCACATCCATGGCGTCGCCCAAGTCCTTGGCGAGCAACACCGGGCCGACATAATTGGATTCGAGAGACGCCACAAGGGACTCACGGTCGAGATCCTGAAACGCGACTCTTGCCGGATCGCCCGAAAAAATCGCAGCGCCGGAGAGAGGCGTCCCAAGACGGTCTGCCGCTTCGAGATAGCTCCGCCGCACGCTCGCGTCGGAGAGATCGCCTTCGACCAAGGTCAGCTTGCGGCCAAATTCCCGCTCGATGGCGTCGCTAAGGCGTTGGGCGCGAGCCCGATCGCGGTGATAGCCGACGACGAGATTCACACCCTCCCGGGCGAGCAGCGCGACGGTGGCCGAACCGAGGCCGCCCGTGCCCCCCGCAACGACGACAGTCCTTCGCGCGAGGGTTTTCTCGGGGAACTCGAAGCGAAACTCGCGATAAGCGGCCGCCCGAGCCCCATCCCAATGCGGGGAGGTCATCGTTCCTCTTGTTTCCGGGATTTTCTCTGAGGTTCCGGACCGAAACCTAGCGCCGCGAAAGCCAGCGGCTGAAAAGACAAAACCCCCAAGCCCCCGGCCCGCTTTGAAGACAGGCCGCGCCTGGGGGTTCTACAGAGTGTCTCTGCGCCGGAATCTACTTCAACACGGCGTCTTTAAAGGCCTTGGCCGCGCGCAAACGAACAACAGTCTTTGCCTTGATCTTGATGGCCTCGCCAGTGGCAGGGTTGCGGCCCATGCGCGCCTTGCGATGTGCTTTCACGGCGCGTCCCAAACCGGGAATCACGAACTTGCCGGCGCCTTTTGCTTCCTTCACCGCCAGCTTGAACAGTTCGTCGAAGAAAGAAGCGATCTGCTTCTTCGAAACCGGCTTCTCGGGCGTGCTGACCTTCTCGGACAGGTGCGCAATGATCTTTGACTTGCTCAACGGACTCGCCATTCCAATTCCTCCTCAGTGTGATTGCTTGTTGGCTCCGGGGAGCCCCGGATGCCGCGTGGCACTATAGCTGTGCTGCCCATCGAACGCAAGGAAAAACGTGAAAAAAAGCCCGAAAAAATGGGGGTTTCCGTTGCTGGAAGAAAATGCCGCGCGAAAACTACGAAGAGGCTAGGCTCTCGTAGAAGAGCGCGACGGACTTGATTCCGCCAAAATAATTTTCGAGCGCGATGTGCTCATCGGGCGCGTGAGCATTTTCGTCGGGTAGCCCAAAGCCCATCAGGACGCACGGGACGTTGAACGTGTCGTGCATCTGCGTAACGAATGGAATCGACCCACCCTCGCGGATGAACGACGCCTTCTTGCCAAAGCCCGATTCGAGCGCCTGAATCGCTTTCTGGAAGATGGGATGGGAATACGGCGCCACCCACGGTTTGCCGGTGCTGAGCACGTCGAACTTGCACGTCACGGTATTCGGCAACAGCTTTCGAATGTGACGCTCGACGAGTTTCGCGATTTTCGCGGGGTCTTGATTCGGCACGAGCCGCGTGGAGAATTTCGCATACGCCTTCGAGGGGATTACGGTCTTGGCTCCTTCGCCCTCGTAGCCGCCCCAAATCCCGTTCAACTCGAGCGTGGGGCGAATCCAGAGCCGCTCGACGATCGTGTAGCCCTTCTCGCCGCAGAGGGCCCGCGCGCCAACCGTCTTGCGAAATTCCTTTTCTTCCCACGGAAGCGCATTCAGGGCCTTGCGCTCCTTGGGCGAAAGCTGCTTGACGCGATCGTAAAATCCCGGAACGGTGACGCGGAAATTCTTGTCGTGTAGTTTGGCGATCATTTCGGCCAGAATCGTGATCGGATTCGGAACCGCGCCGCCGAAAACTCCCGAGTGCAAGTCCTGCACGGGTCCGGTGATTTCGATCTGATAGTAGTTCAATCCCCGAAGGCCGTAGGTAATCGACGGAACGCCTTTCGCCAGCATCGAGGTATCCGAAACGACGAGCGCATCCGCCTTGAGGCGTTCGCGGTTCTGCCGAACGAAGTCCCACAGACTCACGCTGCCGACTTCCTCTTCCCCTTCAACCATCACCTTGACGTTGATGGGCAATTTCCCCGCAGTATCACGCAACGCTTCGAGCGCCTTGATGTGGATGTGAACCTGTCCTTTGTCGTCCGCCGTGCCGCGGCCATAGAGATTGCCGTCGCGGACGGCGGGATCGAAAGGAGGCGTGGTCCAAAGATCCAGAGGTTCCGCGGGCTGAACATCATAATGCCCGTAGAAAAGGACCGTCGGCTTGCCGGGAGCGCGCAGCGATTCGCCATAGACGAGCGGATGCATCCTGGTGGGCGCGATCTCTATGTTTTCCAGGCCGGCGGCGCGAAGCTTATCCGCCACCCAGCGCGCCGCTTTCTCGATGTCCGGCTTGTTTTCCGTCTTCGCGCTGACGCTGGGAATGCGCAGAAATTCCTTGAGTTCGTTCAAGTGATCTTCGCGCTTGGACTCGATGTAGTCGATCAGGTTCATCCCAGAGACGTGCCTCCCCTTAGGGTTCGGTGAATGGACTAAAACAGCCGCCAGCGAACCCCAGACTCGCCTGCGTTCGAGTCTGAAGCGAAACGCTTGCGCTGAAACAGATGTGACATATTACGGAACCTTGCGCAAATTCAGCAAGCTTTTTGCAAACTGCTTGTTTGAGCACGCAATGCCCTACGCGTCGTTGACTCGCGCTTAACCGCGTTGCACGATAGAAGAAATGATGCCGGACAACTCAAAGGAACGCCGCAGCTCGCGAGTTTTCACGCGCATTCCCGTGCGCGCCGCCGGAAAAGACGCTGACGGGCGGAAATTTCGCGAAAACAGCCAGACGATTGTCGTCAACGCACACGGTGGGCTTCTGTACCTCCAGCAAACGATCGGCATGGGATGCGATTTGGTGCTCATCAACCCAGCCACGGAAGAGGAGCAGGAATGCCGGGTCGTCTATCTCGGAGACACGTCCGAGAAAGGCACGCGAGTGGGCGTCGAGTTCCTCTCACCGAGCCCGCATTTCTGGGGAGTTGAATTCGCGCCACAGGATTGGCCGGCCCGCGCCTCCACGCCTCCCCTAGCCTGACGATTCCGAATTCCATTTCCTCGGGCCTTTTCACAGCCTTCACAGCTCTCCAGGCAACACAGCGAATCCGATGGCACTCTAACGATTCAGCACGCCCGGCGGGGAGTGCGAACCACCCCAACGCCTGCAAGAAAGATCAACCGCCACGTTCTAAGAGATAGACCAAGAAGAGAGCCAGTTCCGGTTTCACAATTCGAAGGCAAATAGGAGGGGCGTATGCGAAAGGTTGAGGTGTGCACGTGTGCTCTGACGTTTGCAGTACTGTCGGTGACAGCGTGGGCTTTGCCCCAGAACGGAGGGGTTCCGCAATCGAAACCTTTGGCCAAACCCGTCGTTTCCGCTTTGCCTGCCGCTTCTCTTGTGAAGGAGCAGCCGGGAACCGTCGCCGAGTCCGCGGCCGCGAAGCTTCCGGTGCGCCGCGTGGTCCTCTATAAGAGCGGCGTCGGCTACTTCGAGCACCTGGGCGGCGTGCGGGGCGATCAGACCGTTCGAATCGACTTCACCAGCAGCCAGCTCAACGACGTACTGCAATCGCTGACGGTTCTCGACCTCAACGGCGGCCACATTTCCGGGGTGAACTACAACTCCGAGGCGCCGCTCAGCCAGCGTCTGGGCACGCTTCGCCTTCCGCTGTCGGAACAGACGGACGTCTCGCAGTTTTACGGCGCGCTGCGGGGCGCCCGGCTTGAAATTCGCAACGGCGCCAGCGTGATTACCGGCCGCTTGCTGAGTATCGAGCGCAAGACGCGCGTCAGCGGTGGCACGACGCTTGAAGTGGACTTGATCACGGTGGTGAGCGATTCGGGAGAAGTGCACAGCGTCGAGGTTACGCCGGCGGTCAGCGTCCGTCTTGCAGAACATGATGTGAACGACGAAGTGGGCCGCTATCTTGGGCTGCTCTCTTCCGTGCGCCAGCAGGATTTGCGACGGATGACCATCGCGACTTCCGGTTCGGGCGACCGCCAGCTCTACGTGAGTTACATCAGCGAAGTGCCCATTTGGAAGACGACCTACCGGATCGTCTTGCCGTCGAAAACAAGCGAAGAACCGCTGCTGCAAGGATGGGCGATCGTCGACAACACGGTGGGCGAGGACTGGAACAACGTCGAGCTCTCGCTGGTGGCGGGTGCGCCGCAGTCGTTCATACAGCAGCTCTCGCAGCCGTACTACGCGCGCCGGCCCGTTATCGAGCTGCCGCAAAGCGCGCAGTTGACGCCGCAGACTCACGAAAGCGCGATGCTGGGCGGGCTCGGCGCGGTGGCCGGGACGGTGACGGATGCGAGCGGGGGCGTCGTTGCGAATGCGCAGGTGAAGCTGCTCGACGCCTCGGGCACGCTCGTCGGATCGAAAACCACCGACAGCGCAGGGCATTACGACTTCGGCGATCTCCCGGCGGCGAACTACCGGCTGGAAGTTTCGTCGCCCGGTTTTCAAACGACTGTGGTCAATGGGCTGTCGCTCGGAGGAGGTAGCCAAGTGGCGCAAGAAGTGAAGCTAAACGTGGGCGCGGCGAATACCAGCGTTACGGTTAGCGCCTCTGGCGCCGAGATGACGCAAAGCCAAAGCGTCCAAATGATCGGGAGCATGCCGGGCGCAGTTGGCTCGGGACGCGAGCTTGGCTCTGGTCATGGAGTCGGCGGAGGCATCGCTTCTGGTTCTGCCAGCGGGATCGGTTCCGGCTCCGGTGGCGGCATGTTTTCGGCAGGACGGAACAGCGTGGCGGCAGCCAAGGGGCAGGAACTTGGCGATCTCTTCGAGTACAAGCTGAAGGAGCGCGTCACGATTCACAAGAACGAGTCCTCGCTCGTTCCGATTCTTCAGGCGCACGTAGGAGCGGAAAAGGTATCGCTCTGGAATTCGACACTGGGTTCGCCGCGGCCCCTGCGGGCGCTCTGGCTGACGAATTCAAGCGCGCTGACTCTCGACGGTGGCAGCTTCAGCATTCTCGAAGATGAAGCGTTCGCTGGCGAGGGCCTCACCGACTCGATCAAACCAGGGGAACGGCGGCTGCTTTCGTACGCCGCCGATCTCGGAGTGCGCGCCGAATCGACGGCCAACTTCAACCCACAGCGCGTCACGCATTTGCGCATCGCCCACGGCGTGATGATTCAGACCAATGAGAATAGACAAGAAACCCAATACACGGTTCGAGATGACGATACGACTCCGCGCACGGTGTTGATCGAGCATCCGCTTCGAGCCAGCTGGACCATCGCGGGCGAGACCCCCAAACCCGACGAGACTACATCGAGCGTCTACCGCTTCCGCTTGAAGGTTGAACCGAAAGCGACCGCCATTCTCACGGTTCGCGAGTCGAGCCCCATCGAGACTCGCTACCAGCTCACCAACCTGGACGACGATCAGATCAAACTCTTCCTGCAGCAACAATCCATCAATGCCACGGTGGAAGCTGAGTTCCGCAAGATCGTCGAGCAGAAGGACCGCGTGGCGGCTTTGGACGCAGAAATCGCGAAGCGGGGCGACGAAACGCAGAAGATTTATGACGACCAGCAGCGCCTGCGCGAAAACATGAAGGCCTTGAAAGGAAGCCCCGAAGAACGCGCTCTTACGCAGCGCTACACGCAGCAACTGGCGAACCAGGAGACGCGCCTCGAAACCTTGCAGCGCGAGTCAGCGGAACTCCAGCAGAAGCGCGATCAGGCGCAGGCCGACCTCGACAATATGATCGAGAGTTTGACCCTGGACGCTACGATCTGAGGGAGCTATCGGGCAGGCGCGGCGGCGGGAACGTTGTACTTTGAGAGATCCACGTTGCGCCATTTGCCGTCGATAATTTCCTGACGAATCTCGGCGGGAGTCTTGCCCTTTTGCGTTTCCTGATACGCGAACACCGCTTCCATTTTGCAGGTGGCGCACACGGAGGCGTGTTTGTCGACGTAGCAATCGAGCAAGCTCTTGTGCCCGACTTCGCGATCGCAGCGGCAATAGCATGGCTGCTGGTACAGGACTTTCTTCTCCTTCGCCGCGAGCGCGTAAATATTCTGGTTGAGGACGTCCGGGAAAATGGAAGGATCGAGCGTCGTGGGCAAAGGATCGTGCGGGGCCGTTGCGTGATAGGCCGGCAGGTCTGGCGTGGTTGCCGTCGGCGCCGGCGATTGCGCCGAACTCTGGGCCCGCACCAACGCAAATCCACCAAGCCCGAGGCAGAGAATACCCACGCCGATCAAGGTTTTGCGCAGCATTTCGAAACCTCCCGCCATAATCCTTCCGGATATTGTACTACACCGGCAGGCCCCGGGAAGCTGATGCCGTGATGACGAGCGTGACGACGATCTCTATTGCTGCTGCTGCGGAGCCTGGTGAGGGCGTTGCGGCGCCAGAGACGGTTCGACGGGTGTTTGCGCTTTCTCGCTCAGTTGTTCGTGCCCGTCGTCATCGAGTGCGGGCCGCACGCGAACATCCACAGACAACCGTTGGCCTGCTTTGCCCTTGTAAACGCCGCGAACGGGAGCCACGTCGCCATAATCACGCCCATACGCGACGCGCACATGCCTGAGTCCGACGGGCGCGCCAAGCGTGGGATCGTACGGAAGCCATCCTGAGCCTGGCGTGAAGATTTCGGTCCACGCGTGCGACGCCTGCCCGCCGATCACTTCTTCCTGTTTTGCCTCTCCAGCGGCGCCGCTTCCGGGAACCAGATAGCCCGAAACGTAGCGCGCGGCGAGCCCGCGCATGCGCGCTGCACCCAGCAGCAAGTGGGCAAAGTCCTGGCACACGCCCGCGCCGAGCGATAGCGAATCCTTGATGGAGGAATGAACGTGCGTTGCGCCCTTCACGTAATGAAATCGTCGGTGAACCAACTGCGAGGCGGCTTGCGAGAAGCCGGCAACCGTTCCATCGCTCTCGCGTTCGGCTGCTTCGACGATTTCCGCCAACTGCGGAATGTGAGGGACATATTCGGTGGCGGCAATGAAATCGTAGTTTTCTTCGAAGTATTCGTCGCGCTGCCCGTCGAACTCGAAGAGCGTGAAATCGCTCGCTGAGGCGGGACCATCGTGCGTCAGGACCACCGACTCTGCTTCGATCTTCAGGGAGCGATGCTCCAGAAGAACGTTGAACTGGTGAGCCCAATTTCCGTACGCATCGAGGAACGAGGTGTTGCGAGACGCTGGCGTCGTGGCCAAACGGAAGGAGATGCAGCTCTGCCGGTCGTCCTGGATGGGGCGCAGCCGAACCTCGTTGTAACTTTCGGAAACCGGACCGTCGTAGTGAAATTCCGTGACGTGCACCAAATGGTATCGGTTCATGCCACCACCGCGTAGTAGAAGTAGGTACGCGCGATATCTTCTCCGATTGCTTCGCACAACCGCAGGAGTTCATTCAAGTAGGTGTGCAATCCCTGCCGGAAGATTTCCTCGATGCGGTCGTAGCGCAGGCGTTCGAGCAGTTTCCCCGTCAGTCTCTCGGCTTCATTCGCATACGAACCGGCGCCGGTGCCGCTGATGGCCCGCAAACCTGCCTGGACTTCCTGGATGGTGAAGCGGATCGAGCGCGGATGCTGCGGATGCAGGATGAGGAGCTGCGCCACACGCTCCGGTTCGATGGAGGAGTGATACTGGCGGTGATAGGCCTCATAAGCGCCCACTGATTTCAGCACGGCCATCCATTGATGATTGTCGGGCGGGCTCACTGTGGAGGCGGCGTCGAGAAGAGTGTGGTATTGGACGTCAACCAGCCGCGCGGTCATCTCCGCGCGTTCGAGCGACCAACCAATGCGCAAAAACTCCCAGCTCTCATCGTGCGGCAGAGTTGCGTCGGTGACGCCGTGGAAACGATGGCTCCCGAACTTGATTCTCTCGCAGAAGCGATGAGGCCCCATGGCGATTTGTTCGCCCGCGTTGAAGCCCGTAACGATGAGGTAAAGCCCGTTGATGTCTTCCCACATCTCGCGCGAAATCCGGTCGCGGATGGTTCGGGCGTTCTCGCGCGCCTTCGTGATGCACTGCACGATCGAGCCGGGATTATCGGGGTTGAAAGCAAGAAATTCGAAAACGCTCTGCGCGGTTGCTTCGCTGTGCAACTGGCGGAATCGGGTTTCTTCGCCGGCCATCGCGATCAGGGCGTCCCAGCGCAAGCGGTACGGCTGCTGGGCCTGCTCGAGGAGCGCGTGGTACGTCACATCGAGGATGCGCGCGGTATCCTCGGCGCGCTCGATGTAGCGCGCCAGCCAAAACATCGAATCCGCGATGCGCGATAGCATTCAGCTTTCCCCGCGCAGGACCCACGTATCCTTGCTGCCGCCGCCTTGCGAGGAATTCACAACGAGCGAGCCCCGCTGGAGGGCGACGCGCGTCAGCCCACCCGGCACGATGATCACCTTCTCGCCATCGTAGAGACAATACGGGCGCAAATCGACATGGCAGCCGGCCACGTTCCCCGCCGCGGCGTCGTACGACGGCACGCGCGAAAGCGGGATTACAGGCTGCGCGATGAATTCCCTGGGATTCCTTCGAATTAACTCGCGGTATTCGTCGCAGCGTTTGCGGTCTGCCGCAGGCCCGATCAACATTCCATAGCCGCCGGACTCGCCCACGTTCTTGACCACAAGCTCTTCGATGTGCTCGAGAACGAACTTCAGATGATCGGGTTTCGAGCAGATATAAGTTTCCACACTTCGCAGAATTGGGTCCTCGCCGAGATAGTAGCGGATGAACTCCGGCACATACGCGTAGATGGCCTTATCGTCCGCTACCCCGTTTCCCACCGCGTTCGCCAGCGCCACGTTGCCGGATCGATACGCGGTCATCAAACCCGGCACGCCGAGGAAGGAATCCGGGCGGAAGCACAGCGAGTCGAGATACGTATCGTCCACGCGGCGGTAAATCACGTCCACGCGGTTCAACCCGCGGATCGTCTTCATGAAGACGACACCGCCGTCCACCACCAGGTCGCGGCCTTCCACCAGCTCGATTCCCATTTCCTGCGCGAGGAAGCTGTGCTCGAAATAGGCGCTGTTGTAGATGCCGGGCGTGAGCAGCACGATTTGCGCGTCGTCCTCGCCTCGCGGCGAAAGGCTGCGCAAAATCTTGCCCAGCTCGGCGGGATATTGATTCACCGGGAGCACTTCGTGATCCTGAAACGCGTCCGGGAACGTCCGCGTCATCACCGCGCGGTTCTCGAGCACATACGAAATCCCGCTTGGGGTGCGCACGTTGTCTTCCAGCACGCAGAATTCGCCGGTCTTCGAATCGCGGACCAAATCGATTCCGCAGATGTGAGTGTGAATTCCGCGCGGAACCTTTACTCCGATCATTTCGCGATGGAAATGTTTGCAGGAATAGACCAGCGACGGAGGAATCGTGCGGTCTTTCAGGATGGATTGCTTGCCGTACACATCCTGCAGGAAAAGATTCAGCGCCACGACGCGCTGCGCCAATCCGCTATCGATCCGCTGCCATTCGGAGTTAGGGATGATTCGCGGAATCAGATCGAAGGGAAATAGGCGTTCCGTGCCGCGCCCGTCGCTATAAACGGTGAACGTGATGCCTTGCAGGAGGAAGGAAAGGTCGGCCAGCTTGCGGCGCTCCTCGAATTGAGACGGCGCCATTGCGGCGAGCTTCTGGTAAATCTTGGAATAGTGCAGCCGAGGGCCGCCCGGACAAGCAAACATCTCGTCGTAGAAGTTACCCAGATCGTAGTGTGTGAACAGGCCCTGCTGCGTCATTGGCGCCGACGCTGCCGACATTTGACGAACTCTATCAGCAAATCACGGCGGGTGCCCCAGAAAAAGAATGGATGGAACGCATTCGTCTTAGAATGTTGATAAGTAGGTAATTCAGGCGACCGGCCGTCGCGTTGCGGAACGCGCGCTACCAATCGCGGGCCCGACGCGTCTAAACTGCCGCTGTAGTGTGCAGCGTGTTCCACGGTGCTTCTAGAGAGAGCGTCAATCGGGAGAAATCTTGCCGGTGAATGCCAGACGGAAGGATTCGAGCACTTCGCGCCGCAAGCTCCTGCTATCCATCTTGCTGGTAGCGGCGGGACTGTCCCTGAAGCCGACGTCAGGAGCGGGCGGGCAACAGAACGCCGGGGCTGCAGCGTCCGCGCAGGATTCGGCCTGCCGGGAATCGGGGCCGAAGGGCTGCCTCGAACTTGCCCTGCAGGCGATGGGCGGCCGCTCGCAGCTCGAAAACATTCGCAATCTGCGGTTCGACGAAATGGGGCACACGGCGTTGATGGAACAATCCTACCGGCAGGATCCGTTCATCACGTCGTACGAACAAGTGAAGGAGACGATTGACTTCGAGCACGGCCGCGTCCACCGCGAAACGCACGGGACCTGGCCCGAATCCGATCCCGGCCAGTCCTCATTCGATTTGACTTTGATCGCCGACGCGGCCGGCGGCGTATATCACACCGCGCAGGGAGACAATCCGTGCTCGCTCGCGGACCTCGATTCGGTGAGGCAGGGTCTCGCGCTCGGACCTGCGCGCTTGCTTCTCACCGCGCTCGGCGCGTCCGACCTCCATTTTGACCCGCCCGAAACGATTCGCTCGACGCCTCACTCTTCCGTGGCGTTCACGTGGCAAGGCATGCCGGTGCGCATTCTGATCAATCCGTTCAATCATCTGCCTGACGCGGTGGAGACTGTTCGAACTTTTCGCGACTTCTGGTATTTCTGGGGCGATGTTCACCAGCGAATTTATTTCGACAATTGGCAGGTCTTCAACGGCCTCGTGTATCCAACGAACACCGTGGAGGAACGCAACGGCGCCGTCTGGCGATCGACTCAGATATTGAATTTCGAAATCAACGTTGCCACCGATGACGCGCTCTTTCACATGGATGCTGCCGCGGCCGCGAAAAGCGCGCAGGGAAAGGGATGGGATCGTCCGTTCCAGGCGGCGCACGCGAGCGACCTCGCTCCCGGAATCACGCTGTTCGAGGGCGCGTGGAATTCCACCATCATCAAGCAGGACGACGCCGTCTACATCCTCGAAGCGCCCATCTCCGGAACCTACACGCAAAGCGTGATCGACGAAGCGAAGAAGCGGTATCCGGATGTCCGCATTAGGGGCGTGTTTTCAACGTCCGATTCGTGGCCGCATACGGGAGGAGTTCGCCAGTGCGTCGCGGTAGGATTGCCGGTGTTCATTCTCGATTTGAATCTGCCCATCCTCGACCGCATCGTTGCGGCGCCGCACACGATGCGGCCCGATCTTCTCGCGCAAGCTCCGAGGAAGGCCGATTGGAAGATCGTCTCGCAGAAAGTAGTGGTCGGCGCCGGCGCCAATCGAGCCGAGCTTTATCCCATTCGCGGCGCGTCCACCGAACGCCAATACATGGTCTATTTCCCCGACCATTATCTTCTGTACGCCAGCGATACCCTCGTGCTCAACGACAACGGCAGCCTCTACGATCCCGAGTTGATGCGCGAAGTGTCGGACGCGGTGACGCGCGAGCATATTAATGTCACCACGGTCTTCGCCATGCATCAGGCCCCGGTGCCGTGGAAGCAAGTGGAAGCGCTAGTCCATGCGGCCAGCACTCCCGCCGCGCCCCCGCAGAACTGATCGGAAAAGCGGCAGGTCATCGCGCGTGTTACAAGGTGACTTGCCAGGTGTGCGTACTCGGAACAGTCTGAAACTAAAGCACCCGCTCAGGGTTAACATTGAGGGGTCTGGCCGATCCACAATGTTCAACCCCATTGCGAAACGCGCATTTGCAATCACCCTTGCGCTGAATATCGCTTTGCCCGCCTTTCCCCAGGGCCCGGCAAAAACCACGCCGGCAAAGCCGCAAGCCAAAGCACGCCGGCCTGAGCCCGCAGCGCTCACCGAGAACCAGCGCGCCCTGCATGCCCTGAATCGGTTGACGTTCGGTCCGCGGCCCGGTGATCTTCAGTTGGTTCAGGCAAAGGGCATTGACGCCTGGATCGAAGACCAACTGCATCCCGAAAGCATCGACGACTCTGCGCTCAACGCGCGCGTGGGCCCTTACGCGACGACGCGGATGAGCCCGAAGCAGCTCGCGCAGGCGTTCCCTTCCGACGGCGTCATACGGCAGATCATCGCTGGAAAGCGCCCCATGCCGGACGATCCCGAACTCAAATTCGTTTACGGGGTCAACATCGCGCGCATCCATCAGCAGGAGGCAGCCAAGGTTGTCGCAGCCAGCGCGAATGCGAACGCGGCAGGCGCCGCTAGTAGCACCAGTGCTGCCGATCCCAAGGCTGAACCTAAGACCGACCCCAACCCTGATACGGCGGTCAAGCCGGTGTCGCCTGAGGACGCGGCCCGGGGTATTGCTGACAATCTGCTCGCTTTGCCGAAAAATCAGCGACTGGCAGCGATGGAAGCGAAACCTGTGGAGCAAATGATCAACTTCCCGAATCTGTTGCGCGGCGACCAGCGCGACCGTCTCTCAGCCGATTTCTCGCCGCATGAGAGGGAAGTTTTTCGCTCGCTTTCGAATCCTCAGGGAACCGTTGCGTACGAGCTGCAGCAAGCAAAGTTGATGCGCGAGATCTATTCGGAGCGGCAACTGCTGGAAGTGATGACGGACTTCTGGTTCAATCGTTTCAACGTCTACCAGTACAAGAATCAGTGCGTCTACTACACGACAGCTTACGAACGCGACGTGATCCGCGCGCATGCGTTCGGCAAATTCTACGACTTGCTCGTCGCGGTAGCGCAGAGTCCCGCGATGCTCATGTACCTCGACAACTGGCTGAGCATCGGTCCGCATTCGCAGGCAGCGGGCAAGAACGGCCAGAGCGGCCTGAATGAAAACTACGGCCGCGAGCTGATGGAGCTTCACACGCTGGGCGTCGATGGCGGCTACACGCAGGCGGACGTCACGCAGCTCGCCACTGTGCTGACCGGGTGGACGATCGCGCTGCCGGACGACGGCGGCCAATTTCAATTTGATCCGCGCCGCCACGAGCCCGGGATCAAAACCGTGATGGGACAGAAATTTTACGAAGCAGGCAGCGACGAAGGGTTGCGCGCGCTGGACATGCTTGCGCACCATCCTGCAACGGCGCACTTCATTTCGAAGAGCATCGCGATGCGCTTCGTTGCGGACGATCCGCCCGAAAGTCTCGTCACACGCATGGCGGTGACGTTCCAATCGAGCGATGGCGATATACGCGAGGTGATGCGGACCATGCTTCGCTCGCCTGAATTCTGGTCGCCGAAGGTGTATCGCGCGAAAGTGAAGACGCCGCTCGAATTCATCGTTTCAGCCGTGCGTGCAACCGGCACGAATATCGCGGCGCCGGACGCGCTGGTGCAGAACCTCACGGCAATGGGCATGCAGCCCTACGGCATGGCCGTCCCGACCGGCTACTCGATGAAAGCGGAAACCTGGGAGAACGAAGGCGCGCTGCTCGGACGCATGAACTTCTCGACGACTCTGACGCAGGGAAAGCTTCCCGGTGTGCAATTCGATCCAGGCGGCTTGATCGCGCTAGGGATCCTTACCAACTCCGAGCTTCCGAATGCGAAGGCCATCCTCGCGCAAGGACGCTACGGGATTAACCTCGCCATAGCGCTGGAGGAAGACACCATCCTCGAGGGCGAGCTCTCCGCGAAAGACGAAGCCGTGATTCAAAGCGAGCTCGAAGATCCCGACGTTCAGCGGCGGATGGCTGCATCTCCCGTCGACGGCCTGCGCCTGGTCACCGGTTTCATCCTGGCCTCGCCCGAGTTTCAGCACCGCTGAACCGTCTCGGGATGTCCCGGCGGCTCAACGCTGCGCATACCAACTCCTCAGTCCGCACACAGCCTGTTCGCTTCATCAATTCATAAGCTACAATTGTTTACGGCGTACCGCGCCTCCGGGAGGGGTGGGTGAGCGGTTGAAACCGGCGGTCTTGAAAACCGTTAGGCCCGAAAGGGTCTCGTGGGTTCGAATCCCACCCCCTCCGCCAGCCAGTCGTGGGATTTCTCTCTGTTCCCCTAATTCCGGCGGAAGCCTGCATTTTGGGGCGTAATTGCAGAGATTTGCGAGCGTTCATCGGGCCTCGGCCAGCCGTAGACGTCCAAAACGTGGAAGGGCCGCAGTATTTCTCCGGATTGAACTGCGAGGTGCACTTCGAACCCCGACCTCCAAATCAATCCCGTCGCGAGCGTCGGCTGGAGTGGTGGGAAAGCACCCCACCACCCCAACTTTGGGGTTGAGGTGTGGAAAAAAAGTATCTGCGAGCGCTGCGGTAACTCCCCGCGAACCAAACGGACTTTCGTTCTTGGGTCATCGATGTATTAACGACCGACCGGAACGATCTGGATTTCTCTCGATGTTGCGCATTTCGACTTACTCCAATCAAACAAAAATCTACAGCGGAAAACGGGGAACGCCCTCCGATTTCGTGTGCGCGCGGACCGAAACGAAGACACCTCCAATCGTGTGAATGTATAATCTCAGCAATATCGTTCCAAAGCAGTTTGTCGAAGCGAGGATTCCGCTGATCGATGCAGCACGCAATCGCCGCGCAATGGACCAATTGCTCGCTCTTCTGCGGATTGGGCAGCCGTATGCAATGACCGGATCGGGCGTTTCCGTGTGGGCCGGCTACCGAACTTGGCCGCAAGTTATAGATCGGCTCGCAGCAACTGTCGCGGAGCGGCGCCGAGGTCGACGCAGAATTGATCGTCAGGAACCACCAAGACCTGCTCTTCTGTGCGCAGGCCTTAGGCCGTGAGCTCTCACGCGAAGAATTCGCTGAGTTCGTTCGGCAGGAGTTTGGCCCAAACGGCAAGCGGCAAGCACGCTCGATTCCACGCCTTCTATTTGTGTCCTTTGACTTTTCAATCCTTTTCAACAACTTGGGGATTCTGCTTTTCGCTCAAAGCTAGCTCCAACGAAACAAAATAAGTAGGGTTTTGGCACAGTTCTGGCACAGCTGAGTTTGCGAAGCCCGGAGGGTGAACCCCTTAGTGAGACAGTTTTATTGGCACACTGGCACATACCAATGAATTCGCTCGCTGTCGGCCTCCGGCAAAGGTCAGTGTCGAGGCCGCCGAACTCGCCTCAGCGTGTCGCTGCCCTGACTCTTCTTCGAACTCTTCCGGTGGGTGGTAGCGTAGAACTGAATGTAAGCGGCATCGATTGTAATAGTGTTCGATGAATTTCTCGACGCTCTCGACCAGGTTTTCCAAATCGCGGTAGTCGTTGGCGTAGATCTCCTCCCGTTTCAGTGTCTTCATAAAGCTCTCGCAACTGGCGTTGTCGCACGGATTCCCTGGCCAACTCATACCCTGCACAACCTTGGACGACTTTCGCCTTCAACCTATCGAACCTGCTCGACACGCACAGAAAAGGCCCGGAACCAGTTGGGCTCCGGGCCTCCGTGATGTGCGCCTAAGCGGCGGCTTGCTTTGCAATCGGAAGAGTCTTGACTTCGATTTTGCGGGGCAGCGCTGCCACGGCGACAGGCGCCGTGATTTCGAGAACGCCGTTGCGGAACTCAGCAACGAGCTTGTCCGTTGCGACGCCCTCGGGCAGTGTCAACGTCCGCTCGAAAGACCCGTACACAAACTCGGAGTGCTTTACTTCCACCTCCTTCAGGGTCTTCGTAATTTTCTTCTCACCTTTGATTTTCAACAAATTGCCCTGCAGATTGATCTCGATATCCTTCGGCTCGATCCCAGGCAGAGAAACGCGGCAGACGTACTTCTTGGCTTCCTTGTCTACGTACGCCTCTACCGCTGGGGCGAACGGGACGGGACTGACCGGCGCATCGAGCGAAAGCTGCTCCCTCAGGGAAGGTTTCAAGCTAAGCATCTGGTTGAAGATGTCATCGAAGTCACGGCGGAATTCAAAGAGGTCACTCAAGAAATTGTCGCGGAGCATCAAATCTGTCATAGCAGTCCTCCTCAGTCACATAACTGTTTTCGCGGGCATGCGGGAAACTTAACAACCGTGGCGGCGGCCAACGCTGGGTTATCGTGACCCGAGTGGGTCTGTTTTGCCTTAGTACTTGGCCTTTCAATCAGACTTCGCGTCAAGCCGCCGTCACGGCCGGAAGGAACGAAGGCTCCATGGTCTATCCCCAGTCACCTTTTGCCCTCAGTCGGACAGGGAGGAGCCGCGGGCTTTTTCCGGCTGTCTGTCGGACCGCTTTGAGGCTCTCTTCCATCGGTGCTTCCCGATCCTTCGACAGTTTTCTACACCTGCTCCCGACTTAAAGCGGTGACCACAGTCACGCTTCGACGTGAGCGGCGTCACTTTTGTCTCGCGCGCCCATTCGTCTACAAGCAGCCGTTGAATGGCCGCCTCATGGTGACGACAACCACCTCGCAGTGTGACGCGTGACGTTGCGCTTCCAGTTACAAAGAAGGATCGTAGGGTTGATGAAGGGCTCTCGACGGAATGACACGATGGGGCCAGAGGAGTTCAGAGGTTGGCTTCGCTCCATTAGGGTGTCAGCGGTTCCAACTGAGCGCCATCCTTCGCATCGGGCAGCGGCCAGCCGCGCAGCAAGGGGCTAGGCAGGTAAGCCAGCCCACTCGCCGCCGCGTGAGGGCACTTACCGGCTGGCCGCTGCTCTTCAGCACGGACTCGGAATTGCAGGAAGGGCGGCTACGGACGACCTTGAAGGAGAACCCAAATGTTGCCGCGAATCCTTATTTTGAGCGGCGAACCAGAACACCGGCTCAGGCTACGCGGGATCGTGTCGAGTTGCGGGTGCTTGCCGGTTCGCTGCGAAACGATATCCGCCGCAAAGGCCCTCATTCCATTGCATCAGATCGAAGTCGTCGTATGCGACGAAGTAATGCCGGACGGCGACTTTCGAGCGTTGGTGAAGGACCTAAAGCGCGCGGCTTGCGATGCACCCGTCATTGTGCTGTCACGATCGAACGATTGGGGTGCTTACCTCGACGCCATGATTGCCGGAGCATACGACTACCTCACTTACCCTCCTCATGTGGCCGAGTTGAAGCAAGCCGTCGCTGAGGCGCTCACGGAAGCGAGAGCCCGTCGCAAGACCCTATTGCAGACGGCAGCGTAAACGGCGTGCCCAGGTTGGGGAGGGCGCGATGCGTAAGGACGGTGTCGAAGTTCTCTTGCTGGGGGAAAGCGAAGGCGGAACGTCTCACCTTCTTCGCCTCATGCAGAACCGTGGATGCCATTGTTCTTTTGCGACTTCTGGCGAGGCGTCGCAGATGCTCGCACAGCACGGATTCGACTTGGTGCTAAGCACAATTCCTCTTGGACAATCCCATCCGTTGGTCCTGCTCCTGGAAAACACCGACTGCGCAGTTTTCTACTCGTGTCCCGTAGAAGACAGCTGTTGGTGGGTCCCGTTGACCGGCCGCGGCCGGAAATGCCTGGGGGCTCCGGCGATTCGCCCGAGCGAGTTTGCCAATGCCATAGATCGCGCAATCCAAGAAATTGAGTCCAAAAAGATCGCGGCCGCGAAGGAGCGGCAAGGAGATGGGACCATGATGATGCCCGCCCGGTTGAAATCAATCCTAAACCAGGAACACGTCGGTTACTCAGCCTTGTCCCATGTGCCGACGTACAGCGCGCAGTACGCTGCGTCTGTCATGCACGTTCCTGGAAAAGAAGTGGCCAAGACGGTGGTGCTGCGCACGGGGAAAGACATCCTGCTGGCCGTTCTTCCGGCCTCGTACCAAATTAACCTCGAAAAACTGAGCGCCGCGGTGGGCGCTCGAGTGCGGCTGGTGGAAGAGAATGAATGCAACAGGCTGTTTCCTGATTGCGAACCGGGCGTCTTTCCGCCGTTCGGTGAGCTCTACGGCCTGCCGGTGTATTTGGACAGCGCTCTTGCTGAGGACCCGGAGATCATTTTGAGCGCCGGAACGCGGTCGGATGCGGTTCGCATGAGCAATGCCGATTTCGTTCAGATGGTGAAGCCGAAGATTCGGTCGTTTGCGGAGAATCCCAGGAACAAAAGAGAGCTCCAGGAGATTGGCTGATACCGTCGAAGGACGCGACAGGCGCCAGCATTCATCGGCGCCGGTTGCCCTCTGCGCCGCTTTGGCAGGGAGGTGCTTATGTCCACTAAGAATCCACAAGAGTCCGGATTGGGGTTTTTGAGTTGGAATGTCATTCGCCTCATCGAAACGAATGCTGACACGTTGGCGGACGGTCTGTGGGCGAGGATCGACAATTCCCTGCGCCTTCGGAGGTACCGTGAGAGTGTTCCGAGAGAAGAACTTCGGCAGCGCGCCTATGAAATCTACCGCAACCTGGGCGAGTGGCTTCAAAACAAGTCGGAAAGCGATGTCGAACGCCGCTATGTTGCGGTTGGCGAGCGCCGCGCAGGACAAGGCGTCCCGCTGAGCCAGCTTGTACTCGCCATCGTCGCCACCAAAGAACATCTCTGGGAGCACATCACCGATGAGGCTCTCACGGACCGCGCTGTCGATCTCTTTCAAGTCCTTGAGCTGTCTCGATCCGTTGAGAAGTTCTTTGACCGCGCCATATACTTCGCCACAATCGGGCACGAGCACCACGCGTCCGCACACCATGCGCCCGCTGCGAAAAGCTAGTGCCGGATGACGATGGACTTTGGTAGCATCCGCGAGATGAAGTCGTCAACGACGGTCTGCGCGTTGTTCGGAGCGTTTCTCGGCGTTCATGCCGCGCAGAGTCAGCAGGCGAAGAAAACAGCGCCCGCTCACCCGAATTCTGCGCCCGGCGCGGAACTCTACAAGCGGTACTGCGCCGTCTGCCACGCGAATGATGGAAAAGGGAACGGCCCTCCCCCCGCTTCGTCTCAATTCAAGGAGCCGACCCCCGATCTGACGACGCTGGCCCAGCGCCACGGCGGAAAATTCCCCGATGCTTACGTTTCCGACGTGCTGAAGAGCGGCGTGAAAATGCCTGACCACGGCGCCGCGGAGATGCCAGTCTGGGGAAAGGTTTTCCAAGCAATCAACGGATCGGACGAAGCTCAGGTCGCCACGCGTATTGCAAATCTGACCAACTACCTCAAGTCAATCCAGGTGAAATAAGTTACCGGCGCGCGGAATCCCGTCGTTACTCTGTGAGCCGGAAACGCGGACGCTCCGCCGAGTCAGTCCGCCGTCGACATCCCCGTGGAATGGAAGTGCCGCAGCCCCCAATCCAGAAGGAACAAAATGTTCGGAATCGCCGCAATGGCCAGCACGTCGTACCGATTCATGTGGACCACCGCAGCAAAGGCGCCTAGTGCCAACAGCGAAATCAGCGCAGCCGTGAACTCCCACTTCCAAGCCACCAGCATGCCCGCAACGGCTCCGAACAGCAGCACCATCCCCACCCACTCCCGAAAATGGATAGCCCGCAGAGAACCCACGGGCTCCCCTATGACAAAGGCGAGGAAACCTGCTGCGATCAAGAACGCAGTCCCACGCGCAGTCCATCGAACGATTGGGCAAATAATAGGAGGCATATTCCTTCTCCCTCCTCAGAACGATTGCACTCCACCTGCTCAAATCGTCCTTTCAATGAGGTCGAATATCAATGCGGAAGATCACATGCCAGCGTGAGTGAGGTCACGCTCCCTGCGCGCCTGGGCCGAGCGCGTCGGGCCTGAAACGCGATGCAATTCTTCATAATCAGAGTCAGCGCCCGATTAGTCGGATTGCCAGACATTTGCGGGAAATGTCCGGTTACGGCGTTAATCAGGCCCTGGGTCAAACAGACCGAAGGGAAGCCATATTCTCGGCAGTCATTCGGTGAGGTTTGTTCGTTTCCGAAGACAACTATGCGGAGTGTTCTGAAGTGAACAGCCTTAGGAAAAGTCTCACGGTAAACTGTGCATCACATAGTGCCCAGGATTGGAGGAGCTTTTGAAACGCGCGAACCGTAAGGCTTCCCAGCTTCGAGACTTCTCTGCCGGAACGAGCCTGGGAGGAGATGTCTCGCGTTATCGGCGGAAGCAAAACATCCACACTCAAGGTGAGCCCGCCGAGACGCTTTTCTATATTCAAAAAGGAGGGGTGCGCCTCTCGACCCGAAGGAACAACCGGCCATCCGTAGTGACTGCGGTCTTGGGAGTGGGTGATTTCTTTGGCGAGCTTTGCCTCACAGACTATCCCCTTCGTATGTGCACTGCTGTCGCGTTGACCGACAGCTCCATACGCATCATCAAGAAAGAAAAGATGCTCCAACTGATTCGCGCAACAAATAAGACCTCATGCTCTCTGCTCGCCCATCTATTGTCCGACATCAAAAACTATCGGGATCACGTAGCCGACCTTCTGACTTCCTCAGCGGAACAGCGTCTCGCCCACGTGCTGTTGCGACTTGCGCACTTGGGTAAGAACGGCCGGAGGGGCGTTGAGATACCCCACCTCACTGATACCGTTCTGGCAGAAATGGTGGGGACTACACGATCAAGAATTAATACGTTCATGAATCGGTTCAGGAAAGAGGGATTTATTAGCTACGCTGAGGGGATTGAAGTTCGCCCTTCGTTGCGGAAAGCCCTCGGTACGTGATAAGGCCAGAATCGTAATCCTGGCGGGCAAGTGGACGTGTAGTCGGATAACCGGACATTCGTCGCACCAGGACCCCCAACTTTCCGGTAACCGGGTTTACCAGATGGGATGAGAAGGCCGGTCTCCAGCGGGATGCGATACGCTCCCAATGAACGACGCGCTCGAGGCGCAACGTGAAAGGAGACCGGCTGTGAAGAAGATTAGCACCGTGGCGATGGAGGGGATGCAGATTTTGAAAGAGAACCAGCTCACGATTGGTTTGGATCTGGGAGACCGCAGCAGTCATTTTTGCATTTTGAATGAAGCGGGCGAAGTGATTTTAGAAGGCAAGCTATCGACGACACCGAAAGGAATCGAGGAAGTGTTCAGCAAGATTCCACGGAGTCGGGTGGCGCTAGAAACCGGAACGCACTCACCTTGGGTCAGCCGGCAATTGACGCAGTTGGGGCACGGAGTGATTGTGGCCCACGCGCGCAACGTGCGACTGATCGGGGAGAGTAGCCGGAAAGATGATCAACTCGATGCCCGGACGCTGGCACGACTGGCCCGAATCGATCCTGGGTTGTTGGGTCCGGTGCGACATCGCAGTGCCAAAGCCCAGATCCATCTGATGGTGATCCGGGCCCGAGCAGCGTTGGTTAGCAGCCGCACGGCACTGGTGAACGCCGCGCGAGGGTTAACAAAATCGTATGGCGCGCGACTACCGCAATGCGGGACCGGGCAAATGAATCGGGAGATCGCCAAGGGATTGAACCAGGAGTTGCGGGACGCTTTGGATCCGCTGCTGGCAGAAATCGAATCGCTGAACGAGCGGATCGCTGAATACGACGGGCGGATCGAGCAAATCGCCAAGGAAGTCTATCCTCAGGTGGCTGTGCTCAAGCAGGTGAAAGGGGTAGGGCCACTGATTGCATTGACCTTCGTTCTGACTCTGGACGATCCGCACCGCTTTCGTCATAGCCGGGACGTAGGGTGTTTTGTCGGATTGCGTCCTGGTCGCAGGAACTCTGGTAATAGTGAACCACAGCTACACATCAGCAAGGAAGGAGACCGTTACCTCAGAACACTGCTGGTGCAGGGGGCGCACTACATACTTGGGCCCTTTGGACAGGATAGTGATCTCCGGCGCTGGGGACTAAAGCTAGCCGAGCGCGGAGGAAAGAATGCTAAGAAACGAGCGGTCGTTGCGGTGGCGCGGAAGTTGGCCGTACTGCTTCACAAGTTGTGGGTCAGTGGAGAGGTTTACGAGCCACTGCGGAACAGCCACAAAGTGGTGGCCGCAGTAGCATAGGAGAGTGCGGACTTAACAGCCGAGCTCATCCGCCGAGATCAGGTGACTGCGCCTAAGTCCTGGCCCAACTCCCATCGACGAGATCGGAGCCGAGGTCGATTATCAGGTAGCAGCACCTACTGAATTGAGGACGCCCACCTTGCAGCGAGCGACAAATCGCTCATAACAGACTGCGGATGGAAGGATGGCGACAGAGGCGGCTCGGCTCGAAGGCAAAGGATCCACAGAGTAAAAACAAAACTGTCTTGACTCTAACCGGCCTTCTCATGGAAGGACTTTCCCGCAGCTTACCAGTGTCCGCAGTTTCTTTGCGTGAGCGTCCAACGCCTCGTATAATTCCTTTTTCGGTGACATGTCAAAAACAAAAAAGACTTTGGCTGTCGTTTCAGCGCTGGTGATCTCTTGCGTTGCCTCAGGCATCGTTCTTAACCATCAGCGAGAGATTCATGTCTATGACGGTTTTGAGTCCGAGGGTCTCGACTCTTGTTGGTCTCGTGGGCGGATGGTTAAAGGGGCTTTTCAGACGCAGTCTCAAGTGGTTCGTGCGGGTCGCAGGGCAGGGGAAATCACAGTCCATTCTGGCGACTGTCATGAGGCGGCTAATGATGACGGACCAGCAAATGAGCGCGATGAACTCATTGAGGCATGGTGGCTCTTTGCCCATCTGCATCGCATCTACCGCTATTCGTTCAGCCTGTCTTTGCCCGCTGATTTTCCAGTCGTTCCAACGAGATTAGTTCTGGCTCAGTGGAAGCAATTGTGCGAGTGGATCAAGTGCCGTCCGGACAATCCAGTACTCGCAATTCGCTATCAGAGCGGTGAGCTCTTTATTACTCGCCGAGATGAAAAAAAGGACTTTGTTCTTTACTCAACGCGAGAAGAAATACGGGGTCGATGGCTTGATTTCCGCTTCGAGACAAGGTTCTCGCCTGGCCAGGACGGATACATCGATGGCTGGCTGAACGACCGGCCCATCGTCCATTATCTCGGGCCGACCGCGTATCAGGTGAAGCGTGGCTATCCTACGGACGGCTATATCTATTTCAAGACTGGATTATACCGAGATGAACTGCAACAGCCGATGACAATGTATGTGGACGAATACAGGAAGGACGAGTTGAACCGTTGAAGATTCTCCTTCGGGCTTGGGACAATCAACAGCGACTCTCCTTCCGAAGCGACTCTCCTTCCGATAAAAGGTTTCCTCGCAACACCATAATCCGAAGAAGACTAGGTTGATGTTGAAGGCGTATTGATTCAATTGAGGAACATGAGCGCCAGTGACTGCAACTGTTCCGGCGTAAATGCGCTCAACGAGCTACCGCCTTGCAGGATGAGCAGAGGGGCGAGGTAAAAGAGGTTGGTGATAGCCTGAATAGCGCAACACACGAGAATGATGAACGCTGCGAGTAAGGAAACGCTCCGGTTTACAGGTTTAAGCAACTCATACATGAGAAGCGCCCAAACGATATGGCAATGCAGTCGGGCTCATACTCTTTCTCCTTATTCGAGCGAATGAATCAAGCGTGCTACACAACGTTGGCCGATACCCGCTCGCCTGACTGCTTTGCCGGAGCCAGCACGATCAGGGCTACACCGATAATGACTATCACAGCCACGCCCCACACATCTCCGCGATAGCCCCCTTTCGAGAAAGCCGTCACCCCCATAACCGCGCCGTGAGCGAAACACGACCATGCTGCGAAGGCGATGAGGCTGCGATTCGCCGAAGGGTTACGCGCTGCTATCAGCAGGAAAATTCCGAGTGCGACGTAGAGGCTGAGCATCATGTCAAAGGTATACATCGACTGATTCTGGTGCCATAAAGAGTCCATCACGGGAAGCACGCCAGCCGAAAAAATCAATCCCACCACCACCAACACAACCTTCAGCGCCCGTTCTCGACGCATGGTGTCCTCCTGCCTTTTGACACTCAGTTTCTCGCCTTCAGCGGGAACCGGTCCCAGGACACGGGACTGCGGAGAATATGTTGTATCACCGATAGGTTGGAAATGCCGCTAAGTCCTTCCATGAGAAGGCCGGTTAGAGTCAAGACAGTTTTGTTTTTACTCTGTGGATCCTTTGCCTTCGAGCCGAGCCGCCTCTGTCGCCATCCTTCCATCCGCAGTCTGTTATGAGCGATTTGTCGCTCGCTGCAAGGTGGGCGTCCTCAATTCAGTAGGTGCTGCTACCTGATAATCGACCTCGGCTCCGATCTCGTCGATGGGAGTTGGGCCAGGACTTAGGCGCAGTCACCTGATCTCGGCGGATGAGCTCGGCTGTTAAGTCCGCACTCTCCTATGCTACTGCGGCCACCACTTTGTGGCTGTTCCGCAGTGGCTCGTAAACCTCTCCACTGACCCACAACTTGTGAAGCAGTACGGCCAACTTCCGCGCCACCGCAACGACCGCTCGTTTCTTAGCATTCTTTCCTCCGCGCTCGGCTAGCTTTAGTCCCCAGCGCCGGAGATCACTATCCTGTCCAAAGGGCCCAAGTATGTAGTGCGCCCCCTGCACCAGCAGTGTTCTGAGGTAACGGTCTCCTTCCTTGCTGATGTGTAGCTGTGGTTCACTATTACCAGAGTTCCTGCGACCAGGACGCAATCCGACAAAACACCCTACGTCCCGGCTATGACGAAAGCGGTGCGGATCGTCCAGAGTCAGAACGAAGGTCAATGCAATCAGTGGCCCTACCCCTTTCACCTGCTTGAGCACAGCCACCTGAGGATAGACTTCCTTGGCGATTTGCTCGATCCGCCCGTCGTATTCAGCGATCCGCTCGTTCAGCGATTCGATTTCTGCCAGCAGCGGATCCAAAGCGTCCCGCAACTCCTGGTTCAATCCCTTGGCGATCTCCCGATTCATTTGCCCGGTCCCGCATTGCGGTAGTCGCGCGCCATACGATTTTGTTAACCCTCGCGCGGCGTTCACCAGTGCCGTGCGGCTGCTAACCAACGCTGCTCGGGCCCGGATCACCATCAGATGGATCTGGGCTTTGGCACTGCGATGTCGCACCGGACCCAACAACCCAGGATCGATTCGGGCCAGTCGTGCCAGCGTCCGGGCGTCGAGTTGATCATCTTTCCGGCTACTCTCCCCGATCAGTCGCACGTTGCGCGCGTGGGCCACAATCACTCCGTGCCCCAACTGCGTCAATTGCCGGCTGACCCAAGGTGAGTGCGTTCCGGTTTCTAGCGCCACCCGACTCCGTGGAATCTTGCTGAACACTTCCTCGATTCCTTTCGGTGTCGTCGATAGCTTGCCTTCTAAAATCACTTCGCCCGCTTCATTCAAAATGCAAAAATGACTGCTGCGGTCTCCCAGATCCAAACCAATCGTGAGCTGGTTCTCTTTCAAAATCTGCATCCCCTCCATCGCCACGGTGCTAATCTCCTTCACAGCCGGTCTCCTTTCACGTTGCGCCTCGAGCGCGTCGTTCATTGGGAGCGTATCGCATCCCGCTGGAGACCGGCCTTCTCATCCCATCTGGTAAGTCGTGCCAGCTCAACAGGTCGTTGCAACACCTCTAAGCAGTTGAATCCGGGAATACTTCCGCTGAGGAACCGATCCGTTTGGCTGTACTGGTCAAAACCTAGCCAGGGTAGCCTCCCGGGCTGATCTAACCTGGCGGGCGGTTTTAGCCTTTGTTTTCAATGCCAGGTGGGTTCGAGTCGAGTGTTGCGTCGACCCATTGAATGCACCCGACTTAGCAGGCGTCAGTGTGTTTGATTCACCCTGAAATGGAAAGATCTGCTGTCTCGGGTCAACGGGTGAGGTCGCGAAGCCAAGTCCCGATTACGTAGGCTACGGCGGCAGCGCCTCCGCCAATAGCAAGAGTTCCGAGGCCGGAATACCACCATGGGTGGATCGACCACCGACTTTTGAGCGCGCCGATCATGACGAATATTAGGCCGGTTGCCGCCGAAGCCACCCAGAAGGCGCTTTTCATACCCGCAACGAATGGAATGAGTGGGACGAGACCGCAGAGAAAAAATGCTCCAAACGTTGAGCCAGCCGCCCGCCACGGTGAGCGCACCGCAGCCGGTAGACCATATTCCTCCCGAATCATTAGGCGCACCCAACGATCCCGGTCCGCCGTGATCACCTCAACCACCCGATCGAGGAGGTGATCTACAATCCCTAGTCCCCGCAGAATCTCGCGAACCTCTTCCCGCTCACCCTCTGGAACTGCGGCGATATGGCGGCGTTCAACCGCTTCAGCGTGGTGGAATTCCTCTTGTTCCGATCGAGTTGCTAGATAGTTTCCCGACGCCATGGCAAAACCGTCCGCAATCAGATTGGCGCTACCAAGAACCAGGATGACGCGCGGTGAGAGGTGAGCCCCGACGACTCCCGCGACGAGCGCAAATGTAGTCACTGTGCCATCGATGCCGCCATAGACCCAATCCCGGAGATAGCTGTAAGAGGGCCCCGCCTCTAGTCGTCGATGAATAGCTTCGCGAGTATGTTCGTGTTCCATGCTCGGCATGGCGAGGAGTCTACCATCCGACGATTTCTTCTCAACTCCTGATTAACGCGGTGCATTCAATAGGTCGATGCGACACTCAGGTCGAAACCCCGCTTGCATTGAAAACAAAGGCTAAATCGCTCGCTAGGGTTAGATCAGCCGGAACACTGCCCTGGCTAGGTTTTGACCCAGTACAGCCAAACAGATAGCTTCTCCCAGGGAAGCATTGTCGAATCAATGCATTGGATGGTGTTGCGTCGACCGGTTGAGCTGGCAGCGCGTTTATCAGGAGTTTGCCGGGCTGCGGGCAGCCAATCTGGATAACTTCCGGATTGCCGACCAACCGGACTTGACCGATCGCGTGGCGCTAGCGTCTACCTTGACACGGCGGAGGTTTGCGGTTCTCGCCCGCACGGGCCTACCATTTATCCCATAGACATTCCATAAGGCCGCCTCATCCGCAAGTTCTTCGATCTTGGGGTTTATCGGCATCGCTCATTGAACCGCCAGCCTTGGTGCACTCGGGATGATGCCCGACTCCGCCGATAGCGCTCAGACATAGCTCCAGCAATTCCGACAATTCCGAAGGAACAGCGCCTTACCAAGCACCAACACTATAGCGTCGAGATGATCCTCGGCTCGTTTAGGTCCCGTGGACGACCAGCACGAAGTGGGATACGCGTTGGCTATGTCAACATTTCGACTCGAATCCTAAGCGGCTCAGAAGATGAACCGCGCAAGGAGATACACTGTGTTATTGCCGCTCGCGTTCCGGCCCGCGCCGTCATAGTTTGTCGAGCCGCCGTTGAACCTCGTATATCCGGTGTATTGAAACGCGAGCTGGATGTTCTGCACCGGCCAAAACGACAAGTTCGTGATGTACCCGGTGCTTCTCGGGTCACCATTCGCGCTGCCGCTGACGGGAGCTTGCGAGTACAACAACGGATCGCCTGTTCCCCAAGTATCGAAGAAACCAACCGTTCCAGAGATGCGGTTGCCGAAGTGGTATTCGGCATTGGCCATCGCCGTGTCGAGATGATGTTTCACCGATTGAGCCCCAGGAGGCACCGCGTTGAAGGTTGCGTTCAGCGATGAATGTTCATCGATAAACGTCCCGCGTAGCGAAAGCACATCTCTCCTGAACAAAGTTCGATCATACTGAGAATCCACGGCCCAGTCGGTGTACTGGTCCTGAAGACCTACGACCGCGTTTGGCGTGGAATCCACGTGGATTCCGTAGGTACCCACCTCAAACTGCGTCGTCGCAGTCGACTGCTGCCACGCAGCGCGCCAGTAGGGCGCAACTCCACGGATGTTGATGCCAGATCCCACGCCCGGATTTGGTTGAGAACTGCCGACGTGCTCCGAGCGATAGATGGTTGCATCGAAGTACAAATGGTTGTTCCACATCGCGTAAGCGCCGAGCCCCGCGACGTCCTGCGCCAGCGGGCCGTTGATGATGGGAGTCGCGGTGGGAAGAGGTGCGTCGTCGCTAAGGATCCACGGGAAACCCCACGCGGGCGTATCGTTCCAAAGATCCTCCACTCCTGGATTGTTGTTGAGAGTTAGTCCGTAAACCAGTTCCTTGCCACCGAATTTCCTCGTATTCGCGTAGCGGATATCCGTGTTGTCGGCGCTGAAATGGTCATCTTGTGTGTCATAGGTAACTTGAAGGAAGCTGCCGACGTGCGTTGCCCATGCGCCGGACAAAAAGAGGGAAACGTCTTGAGGAAATTCAAAGTTGCCGTTTTGAGTCGTCGGCTGGGGCGCATTCGTATTTGTAAATGAGGTCTCGAACATCACAGACAGCGGCAACGATGCGAGTAGATCGAGTCCCGTGTGATGCTTGCCAGAGTCATCCGTGATTCCTTTGTCCTTCTTGTCGACGTAGCCGAGCAACTTGAATCTTCGTCCGGCGGGATTGAGTTCCGGCGGCGTGTAGTGGCAGCCGCTGCACGCGAGTCCTGTCTGGCGAGCATAGCTCGGGACAGCCTGCACGCTGGGCGGATTCGTTGCCGCAAGAAATAATAGAAATAGCGGAAAAAGTGACGCCAGCACAGAGATCACAGCTTTTTTCATATACTCTCCTTTCAAAACAAACGCGGCCCCGCGTCGTAACTTGTTCGCGAAAAGCGTTGTTCTTACGTCACCGAGCATTTGGCCCCGGTCGTACTGGACTCTCGTATGGCGGTTGCGCGATGGCGCGATAAAACGCAATGACCGCCTCAATATCGTCGTGTTTCAGAGTTCGGCCCCACGGCGGCATGAGCGCAGACTTGCCTACAGCGCTGCCGCCTAGCGTGATCGTGTTGCGCAAAACATCGTCGTTCAGGGCGTTGAGCACCGTCCCGTCATTCGCCAGCGCTGGCATGGGATTGAGGTTCGAGCGGTTCGACGGGCCCGCCGGAGTTGCATCTGCGTGGCACCACACACAGTTTTGATAAAACACGCGCTTGCCCTGGGCAGCCTCATAAGTGAGAGGGATGACATGTTGAGGGTCGTTCCAGTCAATTTCAGTATCGTAGGAATTCCTTACGGGATCGGGCGGAGCAGCCGCAGGCTTTTTAGCACATGCCGTAAGTCCGCTCGAAGTCATCAGCGTAAGTGCGAGAATGAGAGGCTTTGACTTCATTTTTGCCCTCCCGACCCGATGTGTCTCGATCCCGGTGTGGCAGGAGAGTTTCTGAGAGTGACCAAATAGGCTGTGAGCGCATTGACCTCACTATCCGTGAAGGTTCTGCGCGGTTCGATTGTTCCCGGGACCAAAGCCTGTGGGTTGCGAAGCCAAGCCTCGATCCATGCGGGCGTCAACCAATTCCCGGCATTGTTCAGGCTGGGGCCGACGTAACCTCCCGTTGCACCGACGGTGTGGCATGCCTGGCACTGATACTTGATCTGGTATAGCTCTTTCCCCAGCGCCGCTATTTGTGGCGTGAATTCCGAGTGGTCCACGGGAGAAGGGCTCACGTCGGGATGTTGCAGAACCATCCCGAGGTAATCAGCAATCACCGTTGCTTCGCGATCGGACATGTTGAATTGAGGCATGCGCAGCACGAGCGTCGGGCGAAGCGTCTGCGGGTTTTTCAGGAACTGAATCAGCCACGCGCGGTCGGCACGGCTTCCTTCGTAGGACAAATCCGGCGCAAGTGTGCCACCGTAGCCGTTAAATTGATGACATACGTAGCATTTATATCTTTCGTAGACCTTGCCAAATTCTCCCACGGGACGAAATTCAGGATCGTGTTTTGCAACAATGAGCTTCTCCATCCCGCTCGTCGCGGGCGTGCCCGTCATCGCCAGCAACGCGGTCGTCACCGCATCCAAATCCACAGGGGTGAGGTTGTATTGCGGCATCCGCGCGGCAGGATTCACAGAAAGCGGGTCCGTGATCTTGGCCTGAACGTATGAAATCAGGTTGCGCTGAATCTTCGAGGTTCCAAATTCGAGTTGCGAGACGTTCTTTGCTCCCAAACCGGAAAGATCAGGACCGAAATCCTTCTGCGATCCCAAGCCCTCGGCTTGATGGCAGCTGGCACAGCCCTTTTCGAGGAACAACCGCTTCCCCGTTTTGATTTCGTCGTCGGTCGGTGTACCGAGTTGCGGGACGTCGCTCAGCAGATCGGAATCCGTGAGTTTCGTCTGAATGTATTGCGTGACTTTGAAGAGATCCTCGTCCGACCATTCGTAGCGCGGCATCTTGCTGTGCGGCAGATACGCTTGTGGGTCGCGAAGCCATGCGGCCAGCCATTCTGGTTTGACCTTGCTGCCAACTTTCGTGAGCTCGGGCCCGATATCGCCGCCGATAAGCTTGGTCTCGCCTGCCCGTGTGACCGCGAGAGCATGGCAGGTGGAACAAAACATTTGGCGGAATCGCGTCTCGCCCTGATCTACGATGTCACTCTTCTTCGACCATGTGGCAACAACGCGCGGATCGAATTTGACGGTTTCGACAGCGCCCGCGTGCTGCGTGGTCAAATACGCCGAAATCGCGCGCAGTTCCTGCTCGGTCAACCGGAATTTCGGCATCCGAGGCTCGTCTTCGTTCACAACTCCATTGACCGTGACATTGCCTTCGGCATCCGTGATTGTTCGCGGCTCTTTCAGCCACTTGTAAATCCACTCGCGGCTCACCTTGGTGCCGATATTGGTCAGATCGGGGCCGAGCATAGAGGCGCGTTCGATACCCAGAAGCCGATGGCAACCGGCACAATTCAACCTGTCGATCAACTCTCGACCGCGGTTCAGTTGCGGGGTCTGCGGCAAGTCGTCGCGATGGCAGGAACCGCACGTTCCTTGAATAAAATGGATGGGCAGAATTGGCTGCTCCCAGGCAAGGGTCGTCTCATGGGCCTCCGCCACTTCGGTTGCGGGGCCTTGTCCGCGGTGACACACCACGCAACCCCATTCTTGAACGCGGTGTGGGATTGGCGGATGAGCGCGGAAAGGTTGAGGCACTGAGGTTCCGGCCAACGTTGGTTGGGTGATTCCCTGGTGGCATGTCGTGCAACGGTCCACCACCCCCATGTCAGGAATCCAGATTTGGTCGATGTCTGGACGAAAATCTGCCAGGAGGCGTTTCGTGTCGGGGCGCGTTTGGGCGAATCGAGCATAGTCGCGTTTGTAGTGTTTCCATTCGCGCCGCAAATCCTTGATCGGCGAAATCGCAAGTGCAACGACGAAGGTCACGCTGCTGATTGCGAACGAGAGACGCAGTCGCTGAGAGATTTTCCCCATGTTCTCAGCCGGCATGTCCCCTCCATGGCCAGACCCACGACCAACCTGGTCCGCGGAAAAACGTTCCGACGACCGTGAGCAGGACTGCGACACAAATGAACCAGGTCATCACCCACCACGACACAGCGTGTTTGCGAAGATATCCACCGAGGCCTGATGCGGTTTGGGGAACGAAATAGGAATAGATGGCGAGCGCGCCGATTACTGCAGTGGGAGCAACGACAGTCCAGGCGCGAAAAACACCAAGGAAGGTTTCGAGCACTGCCAGTACACTCAGGAGAACGCGAAGGTGGCGCCCGGGATTTCTTGCCCACATCGGCGCACCTTCGACGTTGACATTGAAGTAGGGAATGACCACCAACGCGATGACAACCAACGTCGGGATCAGAATGCCGGCGACAAGTGGCGGAAAATAGTGCAGCAGTTCCTGGAGGCCAAGAAAATACCACGGAGCCTTCGCGGGATTCGGGGTCACCAGCGGATTGGCAAGCTGCTCGAGCGGAGCGTCCCACACCAGGGCCACCAGGACGATCGCGATGACCAACACCTGGAACGTGATGGCCTCGCGTACCAGAACATGAGGATAGGTCATCACCTGGCCGGAAACTTCGCCCTTGACCTTGGCCGAGGTTTTGCGCGTGATGAAGACGATGCGCTGCGGATTCTTGCGCGCGTCGGAGCTGAATCCCGGCTCGTAACTAGTCTTCTTTTCGTCCATCTTCGCCCTTCACCGTCAAACCACCATCTTTCTGAACACGCCAAAAATGTACGGCGATAAACACAATCGCTATGAGCGGCAACACGACACAGTGCAGCACGTAGAAGCGCAGTAGGGCGTTTTCGCCAACGACGTTGCCGCCTAAAACTTGAAAGCGAACGTACCTTCCGAGAACCGGCATCGCCGAAATGATGTTGCTGCCGACGGTGATGGCCCAGAACGCGAGCTGGTCCCATGGAAGCAAGTAGCCCGTGTAACTTAGGAACAAGGTGACGAGCAGCAGGATCACTCCGACCACCCAATTGAACTCGTGTGGCGGTTTATAGCCGCCGCGGTAGAACACATGGAACATATGAATGAAAACGACGAGAACCATCAATTGCGCAGCCAGGCGATGGAGGTTTCGCAGGAAGACTCCATTCGAAACGACGAAACGCAGATCTTTCATGTCGCGGTAGGCTTGGGGAGCGGCCGGATGGTAATAAAACATCAGCAGAACACCGGTGACTGTGAGGATCACAAAGAGGAGAAACGAAATCGACCCCAGATAATAAGTCGCGCGCACGCGCAGCGATTTCTCTCGCACCTTCACCGGCAAAAAGTGCAAGAAGAGATTCCCGAAGACGGCAAGACTGCGCGTGCGGTTGGTTAGCGCCGGGCCGCGGCGGAAAATGGATTTCCAGACCCGCGTTTCGCGCAGCCGAGCAAAGGCGTCTTGGAATGTAGTCGCCATCGTTTAGACTGTAAACGGCTGATTGACTTTCACCATCTCCAGCTTGTCCACTTGCAGTTCTCCGTCGAGCGTCATGGTGATCAGAAAATGTGGCAGAGGCCGCGGGGCAGGGCCTTCGATCTTTACGCCATTGGGTTTGAACTTGCTGCCGTGGCACGGACACGCGATCTGGTCCCCTTCCGGTTTCCACTGCGTGATGCAGCCTAGGTGCGTACACACGGCAGAGACTGCGTAGAAGCCCTCCGACATGCGCACGATGTAGACTTGTTGATCCGGCAGATAAGTCACCGTGTCGATCGGATATAGGTCAGGAGTGCCAGCCCGAAATTTCGTAGGCGGTTCGAATAGCACATTCGGTGAGAGATACCGGTAGGTGACAACCGCAGACCCGACGGCCGCGATCCCCAGCGCCGCGAAAGTAATCTCGTTCAGAAAATCGCGCCGGTTCACACCGTCCTTCACATCCGCTCCGCCGCCGTTCGTTCCGGGCTTTGCAGGCTCAGTCACAGGCGTACAACCTCCTGGATCTGCACGAGCCCCGGATCCCTATCGAAGACCTCAAAAGCTTCCATGGTGATGGTGTGGGCCGGGCAGCGTTCAGCGCATAGTCCGCAGCGAATGCAGATGGTCTCGTCCTTAACCATCACTGAGCCCTCGACCGCGCCAAGCTCGTTCACTTGCATGTGTTGAAGGGCGATGGGATCGTGCGAGGAGCGTTCGCCGAGTAATGCTTTCGTGTCATCGTTGAACGTGAATTGGCTAAGCGGCACGAGGCTCAGGCAATTTTCCGGGCATACATCGACGCAGCCACCGCAGAGGATGCACTCTGTTCCTTCTGCTTCGTTCCCTTCAAAGATCGTGTTGATCCAGCAACGCAGACAGCGCGACGCTTCGAGGCGTGCTTGCTCTTCAGTGAATCCAGTTTCCACTTCCGCAATTCCCGTTCGCCTGTCGATCGGGATCACGGGCACCGCCAGCCGCGAGTACTCGTCATAGCGTGCCGCCATTTCGTGATGGTCCAGCACAGTAATCAGCACATCTTTTGGCTTTGGCTTCCACTCCGCTCCGCGAAGATACCGGTCGATGCCTTCGGCCGCGCGCTTGCCGTCCGCGACCGCACTGATAATCAACCGCGGCCCGAACGCGATATCGCCTGCGGCAAAAACTCCAGCCGCAGTGGTCATGAGAGTTTCGACGTCGACTTTCAGCGTGCCTTGACGCGTGGTTTCGATTCCGTCCTGCGGATTGAGAAACGAAATATCCGAAGCCTGGCCTATCGCCAGGATGACTGTGTCACAGGGAATTACCGCCTCTGTTCCCGGGGCGAATGTCGGATTGAATCGGCGCTGGGCATCGAAAACCGAGCTGCAGTGGATGGTTTCAAGCCCGGTGAGCTTGCCATTCTTGCCCACGAATTGCTTGGGTCCGAGCGATGGATGAATCCTGATGCCTTCGTTCAATCCTTCCTCAATCTCCTCTTCCGAAGCGGGCATTTCTTCCCGCGATTCAAGGCAGACCAGGTGAACTTCACGGGCTCCCATGCGCAGGGCCGCTCGTGAAACGTCCATGAATTCCTTCATCGCGACATCCATTTCGCTTTGAGTCAGGTGATCAGGGAGAGCAGCTTCGCCCGAAGGTTCACCCACCTGTTTCTGCTGTTCGCGCATCGCCGTTCGTGCTACATCGATGGCCACGTTTCCGCCGCCGATCACGACCACTTGTTTTCCAATCGAGAATCGGTAACCCAAGTTGACGTTCAACAGAAAATCAATCCCTTTCACGACTCCGTCCAAATCGTTTCCGGGCAAGTTCAGGTCGCGGCTGCGATGTAGCCCGAAAGCCAATAGCACCGCCTTGAAACCCTGCGCCCGCAAGTCGGCCAACGAAAAATCGCGCCCGAGACGCGCATTCAGTCGAAGTTCGGGCCCGAGATCGAGAATTTCTCGGATCTGCGCCTGAAGGACGTCTCGTGGCAGCCGGTATTCCGGAATGCCAAGCCGCATCATTCCGCCGGGAACAGCCGTTGCTTCGAAGATCGTTACGGAATAGCCCAACAGCGCGAGATCATGCGCAGCGGACATTCCGGCTGGACCCGAGCCAATGACGGCTACCTTCTCCGCGTGCACCACTTTCGATTTTTCGGGGAAGACATCAACGGGATGGCGAGATTCCGGACCGTATCGTTCCGTGACGAAACGTTTCAACGCACGGATGGAAATCGGAGAATCGAATTCGCCGCGCCGGCATGCAGGCTCGCATGGATGGCCGCATACGCGCCCGCAGATCGAGGCGAAGGGATTGGGCAGACGCGCGTACCGATAGGCTTCTTCATACCGTCCTTGTGCGATCAGTGTTACGTACCGGCCTGCCTGCGTATGCACTGGACACGCTTGCATGCATGGAAAGTTCGACTCCAGCCATTCAAGGTCCACGAGTTTGGTCCGCGCGTTCACTTGAACGGCCACGCGTATCCCGGTTACTTCTTTACCGTCAGATCGACTGTGGCGCTTTCGCCAGTGAGGTTTACGGTCTGAGTTACAGGCTTGCCCTCTTCAGACCACGTTTTCACAGTGTACGTTCCCGCCGGAACGCCCTTGATTTCGAAACTTCCGTCTTTGTCGGTGACGGCGAAGTAAGGCGTGGCAACGACTACGACATATCCCGACATCTCCGGATGCACGTTGCACAGTAAAGGCGCGACGCCAACATCATTAAACTGGAACGATTTCTTCTGCCCCTGCGGCCAAGTGCCGAGGTTATGTGCCAATTTTTTGTTCGCGCTGATCGAAGGCCAGTAGACGTTGTGCCCAACAGGGTCGCTGTTCAGAAAATCCACGGTCGTGCCCTTGAGGACCACCACGACGTGTGGATTGAACTTCAGGTTCTTCTGATCCACCACCACCGATTGCGTCGGAGCAGGGAAGTCCTTGCCCGGAATGGCATCAACGTACACCGCTATGTTTTCCGCGGACTTGATCCCCTGCACCGCCACTTTGCCTTTGATGTCCCCCGCCTGCGCGGATACTGCAAAAAGAGCGGTAATCAGTAGGGCGAATGTACTTGCGAATAGTTTTTGGTTCATTTCGTCTCCGTTTTCTTAGGGGGCGAGACGTGATTGGCCCAGCCTGTTTGCTTATTTGGTGACCGGCATCACGCCCCCGCCCGTTTGGCAGTGATCATGGAGCAAGATATTCGCCTCCTGTGACCGAGTGGACAGTGACCAGCATCACCTGCAACCGTGACGGCCATCACGCGTCAGATTGGGATATTTCACACGGGCAGAAAAGACGCTTCACAAACAATCCGCGCGGCCTTCGTGCGGATTTCTTTGCCCTCTTGTTCATCACTCTCGTTAATCCTCGTATTTTCAAAGGACTAGTATTCGTTGTTGTGCGGCAGGAGCGAAAAGCTCGCACGTCGATTACTCAAGGAATTGATTCCCGAGGGACGTGTCACGGATCACTCCAAGCGGCAGTATTTGCAGAAAAACCCAGCTGCGATGGTCGGGGTCCTATCACGGGGTCGATACCGACGCCTCAAGCAAAAGCGTCGGTCCCGAGATCGAGCCAGATCTTAGTTCCCGACAAGTCCCGTGCCAGAACCCCAGAATGTCAGGTAAGCGCGTTTCTGCTGGCCGCAACGGCTTGCTTTGATGATTTCCTCGAAGCCGTCCCACGCGCAGTCGAATTTTTCACTTCAAACTTCATTTGGACGTATAGTCGCATAGTCGGAAACTTGCCGGCAATGGCCCGATAGGTCAGTCGATGTTCTTGCAAAAGGCGCAGTCGCGCTGAAGGGTTTCGAGACCAAGCAGATCGATCCGTGGAGTTAAGTAGGTTTCCTTGCAAGGTTCCTCCCGCAGGAGATCCGTACTCAAATACTTCTTATTGTCATCCGGGAAAACGGTAACCACCACTGCGTCAGGTCCGAGCTGTTCCTGCACGTTCACAGCGGCTAAGAGGTTGCATCCCGAAGAAATGCCAACAGCAAGGCCCAGCCTTGCAGCCAACTTCTGAGCCATCAAAATCGAGTCGCCGTCCGAAACGGCAATGACTTCGTCGAGCACCGAGAGATCCACGATTGCCGGTATGAATTCGTCGGAGATGCCTTGGATGCGGTGCTTGCCGACTTTATGTCCGGCCGAAAGCGTGGGTGATTCGGCTGGTTCCACGGGATGGATTTTGATGCTTGGGTTTTTGCTGCGAAGGAATCGTCCAACCCCCATCACCGTTCCCCCCGTGCCGACTCCAGCCACGAATGCATCTGGCCGAAGACCCGCACTCTGCAGTTGGGCGCTGATCTCGGGGCCAGTCGTCGTCTCGTGCGCTTCAACGTTGGCATCATTCGAGAATTGGCGTGGCAAGAAAACGCCAGGATGACTGGCGGCGAATTCCTCGGCCATTCGGATGCTGCCAAGAAATCCGCCTTGTTCCTGGCTGACCGATATAACGTTGGCGTCGTAACTTCGAATCAGATCCTTGCGCTCGTGGCTCATCCGATCGGGCATGAAGACTGATACCCGATGGCCCAGTAGAGAACCAATAGCCGCAAACGATATCCCCGTGTTGCCGCTCGTGGCTTCCGCGATGATGTTGCCAGGATGAATCTTCCCCTCTTCGTACGCCTTCCTCAGGATATGCAGGGTCATGCGGTCCTTGATGCTGCCTGTCATGTTCAATTGTTCGGCCTTGGCAAAGATCAAGCGCGTCGATCCGCGGTAGCGAACGTGGATTCCCAACAAAGGAGTGTTGCCCGTAAGCCGTCGCAACGCCCGGAACTTCTGTGCCAGGTATTCAGCTCTATGAGTTTCCTGCATTCCGTTCCCCGAGTGCCCAGTTCTCGCATCTAGCGAGTTATGGCGTGGATCATAGCGGGACTTATCGTGGAACTTAGGTGCCTCCACCACGAGCCCCAAGTCCCCGTGTCGCGCTATCGGCCTTAGGAGTGGTCGGCGAGGTCGCGCAACCGGGTCTATTCATTCAGAGGGCAGGCCCGGCATTTTTCGGGGCGGAGTATTTGCTCTTCGTTCAAATCCAGCTGGCGCACGACGAACTTGCCTTTCGGTAGCATGTCTGGCTGACCGGCGTCGGCAAGGTAGTCTCCCACAAGCTCTAAGGCGCGGTATTTCGTAGACGCGAGCAAGTAGATGCTCTCTGTACCGTGAAGTGTAACTTCATAGAGGTTCATAACGCTCCTCGCCCTTGGCGCTGCGATTCGTCGAGCACAATCCACTGCTCGAAGGCCATAATAAAGTCAGTGCGGGGAGTTGGCTTGTGAGCGTCGTCACAGTCGTAAGTGAGCGCTGTCACTCAGTCAAGACGAGCAGATCACTGGGGCCGACAGTTGTCGATGCAATATGAAGAGCTGGGTCTTGGTAAGTCGGATTATCGGACATTTGCCGTACCGGACCCAAGAGTCCGGTTACGGCTGCCAGCTCAACCGGTCGACGCAACACCATCCAATGCATTGATTCGACAATGCTTCCCTGGGAGAAACTATCAGTTTGGCTGTACTGGGTCAAAACCCAGGGCAGTGTTCCGGCTGATCTAACCCTAGCGAGCGATTTAGCCTTTGTTTTCAATGCAAGCGGGGTTTCGACCTGAGTGTCGCATCGACCTATTGAATGCACCGCGTTACTCAGGCATGTGGATTACTTCCGGGTAGCCCGTCATCCGTTCAGAACAGCGGCGATGGCCAGTTGGCAACCAATATGGAGCTTGGCATGGCCCGCTGGAATTCTTAGCATGCCGACTCACGAACGCGCGAGCGAACGAGGAATGAGAGGAAGCGGTGAATTCCGCCAACTGCTATGAGGATGCCAACCGCGCCAGCGCGTATGCCACGCTTGAGTTCGCCAACACCTACTACCTCGCTTTCCGCGACTTGCCGGAGATTCTGAGCGCGCATGTAACCGGCCTAAGAGCGCTTGACTTCGGTTGTGGCACGGGCAGGTCGACACGGGTTCTGAGGAAACTCAGGTTCCATGTGACCGGAGTCGATATCTCGGAGGACATGCTCCGTATCGCACGGACGACCGATCCTTATGGTGATTACCGTCACGTGCCAGGCGACAACCTCAACCAATTTGCCGCTGGCTCCTTCGATCTGGTTCTTTGCTCGTTCCCCTTTGACAACGTTCCCGGAGGAATGAAGGCAGGACTTTTTCGCGACCTTAGAAGACTGCTGGCGCCCACTGGAACCATCGTCAATCTAGTTTCGTCACCCGAGATTTACACGCATGAATGGGCTTCCTTCACGACGAAAGACTTTCCAGAGAATGCGGTTGCGCGCAGCGGAGATGTCGTACGCATTGTCGTTACCGATCACCAGGATCGGAGGCCCGTCGAGGACATCCTCTGGACCGACGAATCTTATCGAGCGGTATACCGGGAAGCGGATCTCAAAGTGTTTCAGGTGCTTGAGCCTCTAGCCAAGGGCGACGAGCCCTATTCGTGGGTGAGCGAAACGAAGATCGCTCCCTGGGTGATCTACGTCTTACGACGTGCGACGTAGCTCTGGGACTTTGCTTGGAACCTAGTTGCTCTAAGGGGACGAGTGGCCGGCTACTTTGAATCGTCCACGCAGTGACCAAAAGGATCCCTGGCGGTAGGCCATTTTGTCCCTACCACTTCGCAACAAGCAGTGGACAATATCCTAAGCGATGGACATTCACATTCGCAAGGCTGGCTCCGAGGACCTGAATCACATTCTGCGTCACCGGCGAGCTATGTTTGATGAAATGGGATTCAAGATCGCCGTGAGCATGTTGGGATCGTCAGTGGAACGGACTGCAAATCCGAGCCGGTCTGCAAGGGATCGCATCGACTGGTTTTCGGGCATGATGTTTGCAAAGACGCGCGCGAGCTTTTCGTTGCGTCCTATTTCCACCAATCGCCGCACCAGTTCGGTCCCTAAGCCCTGATTCTGCCAGTGATCGCCCACGAGAACGGCCACTTCCGCTTCGGGCTCGTTGGGCGTTTTGGTAAGTCGCCCCACGGCAAGAATTTCGTGTTCGCCAGTCTTGGGGTTCTGAAGATCCGCCACGAGAGCCATTTCGCGGTCATAGTCGATAAAGCATTTTTGAAGCAATCTCTCGTGCGCCACGCGCGCGCTTAAATGCTCCATGTGGAAATAGCGCAGGTAGACGGTGCGTTCGGAGAGCGTTGCGTGGAACTTCACCATGAGCGGTTCGTCTTCCGGGCGAATCGGGCGAAGCTGCACGCTCGTGCCGTCCTTCATCTTCCACGACACGACGTACTGATTCGGGTACGGCCGGATGGCCGGCTTCGGCAGTTTGTCAATCTCTGCTCTCGAAGCATGCACGATCACGCGAGCGTCGAGAGCGATCAATCGATCGGGTGACGCGAGCAACGGATTGATGTCGATTTCCTTGATCCAGGGCTGCTCGACAACAAGCCGGCTGAAGCGAATGAGTATCCGCTGCAGCGCCCCCAAATCCACCGGGGCGCGGCCTCGCACGCCCTTCAGCGCTTTGTAGACATTAGTCTGCTCCATCAGCCTTTGGGCCAGCGTGGCATTCAAGGGCGGCAGAGCAAGCGCGCGGTCCCGATAAACCTCGACGAGCTGCCCGCCTGAACCGAACAGCACCACTGGGCCGAACTGCGGATCGAGGCTGCTGCCAAGGATCAGTTCGTAACCATCCAGCCGCACCATCGGCTGCACCGTCACGCCCTGAAAGTGTGTCGCGCCGGCTTTGTCGCGAACCGCGGTTTCAATTTCGCGATAGGCCAGTGCCACAGCGTCCTCGTTCGCCAGGTTCAACTTGACGCCGCCTACGTCCGTCTTGTGCGTGATCGTTTCCGAGTAGACTTTGAGGACCACTGGAAAGCCGATTGCCTTCGCGGCAGCTACCGCTTCCTCGCTCGACGTCGCGGTTCGCGTCTCGACCGTAGGAATCTTGTAGGCCGCCAGCACCTGCTTCGATTCCACTTCGGTCAATATGGTGCGTCCGGCTCGGCGAACTTTCTCGAGAATGTCTGCCACCTGCTCGCGCGACTTATCGCCCGCCTCCACTTCCTCGGCGAGGCTCGGAACCTCATACAGGCCTTGCAGGTTGTAGCTGTACAGCCACATGTAATCGAACGCCCGCGCCGCAGTGTCGGGATATGTGAACGTCGGAATGCCGGCTTCATTCAAGATGGCGATTCCTCCCGCCACCAACTTGCCTCCCATCCAGCTTGCCAGGATCGGCTTGCCGTAACCCTTCGCGTAGGGCTTCAGGCTCTCTGCAACGCGCGATGGATCGGTCATGCCTTGCGGAGCGAGAGTCACGAGGAGGCCGTCACTTTGGGGGTCGCGCATGGCAATTTCGAGCGCACGCGCGTACTCCTCAGGGCCTGCGTCGCCGAGAATGTCGATAGGATTTGCATGGCTCCAATACGGAGAAAGAAACTCGTTCAGCGAACGAATCGTTTCTTCAGAAATGGGCGCAAGTTCTCCGCCGTTGGCGATCAACGCATCGGTGGCCAGGACGCCCGGTCCGCCCGCGTTTGTCAGAATCGTCAGGCGAGGTCCTCGCGGCCGAGGTTGGTGTGCCAGCGTCTTCGCCATGTAGAACAGGTCGCCGATGTTCTGCACGCGCAGAACGCCGCACCGGCGCAACGCCGCGTCGAAAACTTCGTCACTGCCCGTGAGCGCTCCCGTGTGGGATGAGGCCGCGCGGGAGGCCGCTTCCGAACGCCCCGCTTTAATCACGATGATCGGTTTCTTCAGCGCGACGGCTCGCGCCGCGGAAAGAAACGAGCGGGCATCGCCCACGGATTCCATGTACAGCAAAATGCTTTGCGTGCTCGGATCATCCCCGAAGTAATCGATCAAGTCGCCCCAGCCGACATCCAGCATCGAACCCGTGGACACGATCGCGCTGAAGCCGACTTGCTCCTTCAGGCTCCAGTCAAGAATGGCTGTCTCCAGCGCTCCACTCTGACTCAAGAACGCCACGTTGCCGGGGAGCGACATATCGTGCGCGAATGTCGCATTGAGCGCCGTCAGTGGGTTCATGATGCCCAGGCAGTTCGGTCCGATCAGCCGCATCTTCCCGCGCCGCAGTTGTGCCTGTATTTGCTGCTCGAGCCTCGTTCCTTCCTCTCCTCGCTCCTTGAAGCCGGCTGAAATCACCACGGCGGAGCGAACTCCCGCGTCGACGCATTCTCCGATCACCGCCGGCACTGCGGGCGCCGGCGTGACAATCACCGCCAAGTCCACCTTCTCAGGCACGTTCGCGATGTTGCTGTAGCAGCGCAACCCGAGAATCTGGTCCCGCTTCGGATTTACGGCATACACCTTCCCTTGGAACGCGGGATTCAGAAGGTTCAGGATCAGCGTCCGCGCCACGCTGCGGTCACGATCCGTGGCGCCAATCACCGCTACCGATTGTGGGCTGAACATGCATTCGAACGTCGGGCGTCGCCGATGCGCTGGCTCGACGTCGGATTCGACCTCGGTGTGCACTTTGTGGGCGACTTCGTTATCGCTCACGGCTACTGGCTCCTCAACGAGAGATCCTACACTCAAATCCGACGGAGATGCGTTCATGACCGAACCCTCCTGATCTGCGGCTCACCGCAACACGTACGAACTCAGAACTTTCATGTAATTCACCCGCTCGAAAACGTCCGGGCGGGAAGTGGACTGATAGCTCATGCTGCCGCGCATTTGGCGGATGGATTCGTACTCGTGCTCTTCCATCCAGCTCTTGACCTGTCCCAGCACAAGTTCCGCATGCTCGATTCCGTGCCGTAGCAGCGCTGAAGTCATCATCGCCACATTCGCGCCTGCCATAATCGACTTGAGCACGTCCTCGGCCGTGTGCACTCCGCCAGTGATGGCGAGGCTGCATCTGACTCGGCCACAGAGCAGCGCCACCCAGTGGAGTCGCAACAGCAATTCCTGCGAGTTGCTAAGGTTCAGGCTCGGCACAACTTCGAGGGATTCCAAATCGAACTCCGGCTGGTAAAACCGGTTGAACAAGACAAGCGCGTCCGCGCCGGCTTCGTCCAAGCGTTGTGACATATAGGGAATAGCGGTGAAAAACTGAGAAAGTTTTACGGCGACAGGAATCGTGACGCTCGCCTTCACCTGGCTTACAAGCTCGCAGTAGCCCTGCTCTACTTGCGAGCTGCTGATCGCCGGATCGGTGACAAGGCCGTAGAGGTTCAGCTCGATGGCGTCCGCGCCTGCCTGCTGCATCAGCCCCGCGTACCGGACCCATCCACCTTCGGAAACGCCATTCAAACTCGCAATGACGGGAATCGAAAGGCTCCGCTTGGCCCGGCGGATCAGATTCAGGTAGCCTTCCGGTCCCAAATTGTAGTTTTGCAGGTCCGGGAAATAATTCAGGGATTCTGCGAAGCTTTCGTCTCCGCGCGAGAGATCCGAATCCAGCGCCTGACTCTCAAGCTGCAACTGCTCCTCGAAAAGCGAGGGGAGCACGACGGCCGCAATCCCCGCGTCTTCCATTCGTCGAAGGTTGTCGATCGATTCACACAGAGGCGAAGCAGATGCGATGATCGGAGACTTCAGTTTCAACCCGAGATATTTCGTGGTGATGTCGATCATTTCTCGGCTCTCCCTCCCGGCGCCTCATCTCGAGCCGCTTGGGCCACGGCCGCGGTCTCACTCGTTTCGCCCGGACCTGCCATTGCCGCTCGGTTCGAATAGACCGTCCATTGCCGGTCCACATCGTCCTGCGCCAGCCGCATCAGCTCTTTCGCTGCTTCCGGATTGCTTCGCGCGAGCATCGTGTAGCGCGCTTCCTGCGCGGTGTATTGCTTCAGCGGGATCTGAGGGGCTTTCGAATCCAGCAGGAACGGATTCTTCCCTTCCAAGCGCAGCGCCGGGTTATACCGGATCAACGGCCAGTAGCCTGAGACGACAGCGCCTTTCTGCTGCTCCAAGCCGAATGCCATATCGTACCCGTGCGCGATGCAATGGCTGTAAGCAATGATCAGCGAAGGCCCGTCATAGGCCTCTGCTTCGCGAAACGCCTTCAGTGTCTGCGTGTCGTTGCCGCCCATGGCCACTCGCGCGACATAAACGGACCCGTAGCTGATCGCCTCCATCGCCAAATCCTTCTTCGATGTTCTCTTGCCTCCCGTCGCGAATTTCGCCACGGCAGCTCGTGGAGTGGCTTTGGACATCTGTCCGCCGGTGTTCGAGTAGACCTCGGTATCGAGCACCAGAACGTTGACGTTCGCGCCCGAACTGAGAACGTGGTCCAGGCCTCCAAATCCAATGTCGTACGCCCAACCATCCCCACCCACCAGCCAAACGCTTTTTTGCACGAGCGCGTCCGCAACTGCGAGCAGGTCACGCGCCTGTGGCGATTCGAAGCTCGCAAGCTTCTTCTTGAGTTCAGCTACTTGCCGACGCTGCTTCTCGATTCCTTTCTCCGTGGTCTGATCCTCGATCAGTAAACCGCTGACAAGGATGTCTCCCAAGTAGGGCGCGAGCTGACGAACCAGCTCGCGCGCATACTCGCCTTGTTTGTCCACGGCGAGCCGCAGGCCAAGCCCGAATTCGGCGTTGTCTTCGAAGAGCGAATTGCACCACGTAGGACCCCTTCCCTGCGAGTTCTCCGTGTACGGCGTCGTCGGCAAATTCCCGCCGTAAATCGAGGAGCATCCCGTGGCATTCGCAATCAAGAGCCGGTCACCGAAAAGTTGCGTGAGCAGCTTGATGTACGGCGTCTCGCCGCAGCCCGAACATGCTCCCGAAAACTCGAACAAAGGCTGCAGAAGCTGGCTGTCCTTCACCTGGCCGTGCGATAGACGGTCCCGGTCGAACTCGGGCAGCCCGAGGAAGAACTTCCAGTTGACGCTCTCCGCCTCTCGCAACGGAGGCTGAGGCGCCATATTGATGGCTTTGTGTTTTGTTTCGCTCTTGCTCTTGGCCGGGCACACCTCAACGCACAAGCGACATCCCGTGCAGTCTTCGGGCGAAACCTGCAACGTGTATCGCAGGGTTTCGAACTCACGCCAACGCGGCTTCGCTGATTTGAATGCCGAAGGCGCGCTCGAAAGCAACGAGGAATCGTAAACCTTCGCGCGAATTACCGCGTGCGGGCACACGAGCACGCATTTCCCGCATTGAATGCAAAGCTCTTCGTCCCACACAGGAACCTGCTGCGCGATGTTGCGCTTCTCCCACATCGCGGTCCCCGTTGGAAACGTTCCGTCCACGGGCATCGCGCTGACCGGCAGATCGTCTCCGCGTCCCGCGATGATCGCGCCAAGCACATCGCGAACGAAGGCGGGAGCGCTATGCGGCACAGCCGGAAGGATATCGAACGCGCTCGTGGCATGAGGCGGAACTGTCACCGCATGCAAACGCGCAAGCGTGTGGTCTACTGCAGCGAAGTTCTTCTCGACCACCGCATCGCCCCGCTTGCCATACGTCTCGCGAATCGCTTTCTTGATCGCCTCGATCGCCTGCTCCCGCGGGAGCACGCCGCTGATCGCAAAAAAGCAGGTCTGCATGATCGTGTTGATTCGGCTTCCCATCCCCGTATCGCGAGCCACCGCATAACCGTCGATCACGTAGAACTTCAAATGTTTGTCGATGATTGTCTGCTGGACGGCTCGTGGCAGGTGGTGCCAGACTTCGTCCGGGCCAAAAGGAGAATTCAGCAGGAACGTCGCACCGGGCTCCGCCGCCGTGAGCACGTCCGTCCGCTCCAGAAACTGGAACTGGTGGCACGCAACGAAATTGGCCTTCGTGATGAGATACGACCCCCGGATAGGACGCGGCCCAAAGCGCAGGTGTGAGACCGTCACCGAGCCGGCTTTCTTCGAATCGTACACAAAATAGCCCTGTGCGTAGTTGTCGGTGTTTTGTCCAATAATCTTGATCGAGTTTTTGTTCGCGCCCACCGTACCGTCGGAACCGAGACCATAGAAAAGTGCCCGGACGGTCCGTGGATCCTCCGTCGAAAACTCGGGGTCATAGTCGAGGCTCGTGTGCGTGACGTCGTCGCGAATTCCGATGGTGAAATGGTTTTTGGGCGCAGCCTTCTTCATTTCGTCGAACACCGCTTTCGCCATTGCCGGCGTAAATTCCTTCGACGAGAGGCCGTACCGGCCGCCGATCACGCGCGGCGTGTGCTGTCCGTCAGCAACCCGCGACTCGTTCAGGGCCGTGAGCACATCCAGGTAGAGTGGTTCGCCCAGACTGCCCGGTTCCTTGGTGCGGTCGAGCACGGCGACCGTGGAAACTGTTTTCCGTAGGGCTGCGACGAAGGCCGCCGCGTCGAACGGCCGAAAGAGCCGGATCTTGAGCAAGCCAACCTTCTCGCCTTGGAGCGACAGCCGTTCGATTGTTTCTTCCACAGCGCCCGCGCCGGAACCCATCATCACGATGACGCACTCGGCGTCTGGCGCGCCTACATAATCGAACAGGTGATAGCTTCTTCCCGTTCGCGCGGCAAAACGGTTCATCGCGTCCTGCACAATCGTGGGGCAGGCGCGATAGAACGGGTTGATGGCCTCGCGCGCCTGAAAGAACACGTCTGGGTTTTGCGCGGTGCCACGCAACACCGGGCGGTCGGGCGAAAGCGCGCGTGCGCGATGGCCGAGCACGTACTTTTCGTCGATCATCGCTCGCAAATCCTCGTCGCTGAGCGGCGTTATCTTGTTCACTTCGTGCGAAGTGCGGAATCCGTCGAAAAAATGCAGGAATGGGATTCGTGATTCCAGGCTGGCTGCCTGCGCGATAAGAGCGAAGTCGGAAGCTTCCTGAACTGAGTTCGCGGCAAGCATCGCAAACCCCGTTGCGCGCGTGGCCATCACGTCGCTGTGATCGCCAAAAATCGAGAGCGCATGCGTGGCGATAGTTCGGGCCGCGACGTGAATCACTGCCGGCGTAAGTTCTCCCGCAATCTTGTACATGTTGGGGATCATCAGGAGAAGGCCCTGGGATGCCGTGAACGTGGTTCCAAGCGCTCCCGCCTGCAACGCTCCGTGCAGAGCTCCGGCGGCGCCACCCTCGCTCTGCATCTCAACCACCGTTGGCACCACTTGCCATATATTCTTTTTGCCTTCTTCGTGCCACTGGTCGGCCCACTCTCCCATGGGTGACGAGGGCGTAATCGGATAGATCGCGATTACTTCATTGAGGCGGTACGCGACGGACGCCGCTGCCTCGTTCCCGTCAAGAATAGCCGTGGCTGTCGTCATATGCGGGCTCCCGAAAATTCGCAAGAGGGACTGGCCGTTACGCCGAGTAAGGTAAGGTGTTTCAATGTGTTACGAATGACTTTGGCTTCGAACCTAGGACTTGGCCTTGAATGTCGCTGCACCGTGGCGGCTCCCACAGGCAGTGTCGCAAACTGAGCTAACCCTTACTGTGACTTGCGTCACGAACGAATGTGACCAGCGAACATTGGCAGGGCCTCTCAAGTAAGCGTTGGACTGGACTCCGGGTATGTCAAAGTCGAGGAAACGGACGAGGCTATGCTGGCGGCTGCTCCTGCGCGGTTTTGCCGCGCGATCCAGTAGCTGTTTAAAACGCGCACAATTTCGACAGAGCATGGTGCGTGCCGGGCGACTGGTTCTGCTACGCTGCCCAGCAAGAGCCGCTGTACGCCGCTGCGGCCGCGGGAACCAATCACTATCAGATCGGCTTTCCATTCCTGAGCAGTATCCAAGATGGTTTCGCGAACATCGCCTTCCCTCAGAAGTGTCTCGGCCTTGAATCCTGCTTCAGCGAGAAACTTTGCCGCACGCGTAAGCAAGTCCTTCGCCGACGTCGCCGAGTCTTGCAATTCGGGCGAATATCCCGCACCCATCTGCGGTGGCGCTGCGACTGTAATAGGTTGCAACACGTGCAGTATGCGAACCTCGGTCTTCTCGCGCAGGAACTACTGCGCGATCTTCTCTATAGCTTGTTGGGATGACTTTGATTCGTCTACGGCGAGGACAATTCTCATTGCTGGGCATCCCTTCTCATGAGGCTCGCGGTGGCCAATGCAGAATCCAGATAACCACCACAGCGTAGTAGGCAGCGGCGATTGCAAGTGAAACAAGAAGAGTGCTCCATCCTTTTCGGAGCCCGGCGAACTCACGCCTCCACCGGTTCGCGCAGCAAACGATCAGCACCACCGAGAGCGCAAAAGCTGCTGTCGTTAAGAAGTCCGTCGCCAAGAAGGCGCTACGTGGATGAAACATGCCCAATATCTGGTGCCAAATCGCGGACACGCCGCTCCAGGTAGTCGTCAGTACCAACCAAATCGCAGGCGCCACGATACCCATCATGTAGGCCCAGCGATCCTCAAAGTAGAAAAGCATCAGTACGATCGCAATGTAAATCAGAGATTCGTAGAAGTGGATCAGGAAGAACTGTGGGTCGAAATGGCTCAGGAGCAAGAAGCACAGCGCCAAAGCCAGAGCAATTGTTGCAATTCCGCGATGAATCATGGCATCCCCTCTCCGCAGGCGAATTGCTAGCAAACTGTCCCTAGGCTGCAGTAGCGAACTCGCGGGATAACTTGTGGGTCCTTTCCAGAGCCTGCTGGACCTCACCTAGGTGACGTGGAAAAGCGAGGTAGTCACTTGCACCTGCACTAAGGACGATCGCATAGGATTCCCAATCATCTCGCCGTGACACAACGATCACAGGCGTACAGCTCGCTAAACGCGCTGTGTCAACTATCACGTCGCGAAACGACCCGTCCGGCAGCGTATCCTCGCAAAGAATTGCGGCAAGGTGCTTCGCGGCAAGAAGATCCTTGGCGCTACGAGCCGTCGCATAAACGACTGGTTCCAGGCCGCGATATCGGGTCACAGCAGCCATCGTGTCTCCATCTGAAGATTGGCCGCTGACAATTAGAACGTGTTTTGTCATGCGGCCGCCCTCCGTTAACTCGGTTGCAAGTCTCGTATTCCTTCGAGCCTCTTTCACTGATCCCATTTACGTCCAACGCGGGCGTGGCTTGTACGACGGGCATGACAGCACCATGTAATGAGGGTCACAGACGCCAAAACGATTCAGATTCGAGACTCTCCTTGGACAACCGAATGTGTCGCGATGGAGGCGCGCGGGGTGGTAGTATGGCCGCGCGGGCCGCATTCCAGCGAATGGGGGCCGCTGAACCGCTCTAAGGACTCTTGGTTGCATGTGGATTGGTTTGCTCGGCCCACCCAGCCTGCGACGGCCATCACAACGGAGCAGAACTTATGTGTTTGGCAATACCTGGAAAGCTTCTGGACACGATCCAGCAGAATAGCATTCGGTATGGTCGCGTGAATTTCGGGGGAGTTGTGCGTGAAGTTTGCCTCGATTTCGTACCAGAAGCCTCAGTCGGGGACTACGTGCTGGTTCACGTGGGATTTGCAATCACCCGCGTGGATGAAGAAGAGGCCCAGCGCACCTTCTTGCTCTTGCAAGAAATGGGACTGCTGGAGGGAGAGCTTGGCCCGGAAGCTTCTCAAGGGCCACCTGAATCGCACTCTGGTTCCCGGCATTCGGAACGGGGCACATGAAATATATTGACGAATACAGAGATCGGAGAGTCGCCATTGCGCTAGCGAAGAAAATTGCTCGCCGGGCCACGCGCCCCTGGGTTCTGATGGAGGTTTGCGGAGGGCAGACACACACATTAATGCGATACGGCATCGATGACTTGATGCCAAGTGGTGTTGAGCTCGTCCACGGGCCGGGCTGCCCGGTGTGCGTGACGCCGCTCGAGATGATCGACAAAGCTATAGCGATTGCGTCCCGCCCAGGCGTAACTCTCGTGTCCTATGGCGACATGCTTCGCGTGCCAGGCTCCGCCTCAGACCTGTTTCATGTGAAGGCCAGCGGCGGCGACGTGCGCGTAGTCTATTCGCCTCTCGAGACACTGAAAATTGCTCGGAAACACCCGGACCGCCGCATCGTTTTCTTCGGAATTGGCTTTGAGACTACCGCACCGGCAAATGCAATGGCGGTCTGGCAAGCGAAACAGGAAGGGCTGAAAAACTTTTCAATGCTGGTGTCGCACGTGCTCGTCCCGCCAGCGATGCGTTTGCTTCTGAAATCGCCGCTAAACCGAGTACAGGGCTTGATCGGCCCCGGCCACGTATGCACGGTCATGGGTTACCGCGAGTACGACAAACTGAGCGAGGAATTCCATCTCCCCATCGTGATCGGAGGTTTTGAACCGGTCGATCTGCTCCACGCTATCTCGATGCTGGTTGTGCAATTGGAAGAGGGACGGGCGGGTGTCGAAAACCAGTATTGTCGGTCTGTCAGTCATGACGGGAATCTTCCGGCGCAGAAAATCTTAGGGCGCGTCTTCGAGGTATCGGATCAGAAGTGGAGAGGTATCGGTCTCATTCCTCAGAGCGGGTTGCGGCTTCGGAAAGAGTTTGCCGACCACGACGCAGACCGGATGTTCGAACTGAGTTCGATTACTGCCGGTGAATCGCCAGAGTGTATCAGTTCTCTGATTCTCCAAGGGCTCAAGAAACCGACTGACTGCCGCGCTTTCGCAACCCGATGTACGCCGGAAGGTCCTTTGGGAGCGCCGATGGTTTCGGCAGAGGGAGCGTGCGCAGCTTATTATCATTATCGCCGTCATGCGGCCGTCAGTGGAGAATTAGATCATGACTGAATACGCCAAGACCTTGGACGAGGTGACATGCCCGATTCTGCAAGCCTCAAGCAAAACAGTTCTACTGGGTCACGGGAGCGGTGGCAAGCTAAGCTCAGACCTGCTGCATGATGTTTTTCTTCCTGCTTTCCATAACTCCGTTCTCGCACGTCTCGACGACCAGGCAACGGTTCAAGTGAACGGCTGCCGGTTAGCATTCACGACGGATTCTTTCGTCGTCAAACCTCTGTTTTTCCCGGGTGGAGACATCGCTTCGCTCGCAGTCCACGGCACGGTCAACGATCTTGCGATGGGAGGTGCCAAACCTCTCTTTCTGAGCGTGGCCTTCATCATCGAGGAAGGATTCCCGCTCGAAACTCTTCGCCAGCTGGCCGCTTCCCTCCAGCGAGCCGCCGACAGCGCCTGCGTTTCCGTAGTTACCGGAGACACCAAGGTTGTGGAAAAAGGCAGCGCTGACGGGCTGTTTATCAACACCTCGGGAATCGGAATCGTCAGACCGCGCATTGAACTTTCCTCGAATCGCGCCAGGCCCGGCGACAGGATCTTGCTGAACGGTCCCATCGCCGAGCACGGAATTGCGATTTTAGCGCAGCGCGAGGGAATCGAATTCGAGACCTCGATCGAGAGTGATTCTGCGCCACTGCACACCCTGGTGGCAACGATGCTCGACACGGATGCTGTCTTCCGCTGCTTCCGCGACCCTACGCGCGGCGGCGTTTCAAGTGCACTCAATGAAATTGCCGCCCAATCGCGAGTCGGAATTGTGCTCGACGAAAGCGCGATTCCGATTCGCGAAGAAGTAAGAGGCGCATGCGAGCTGCTCGGACTCGATCCCTTGTACGTTGCGAACGAAGGAAAGTTGATCTCCATTGTCGAGGCGGCCTCTACCGACAAAGTGCTTGATGCCATGCGACGCCACCCCCTTGGCAGACAGTCGCAAATAATCGGAACTGTGACGGACGCCAACCCTGGGATACTCGCCATGAAGACAGTGCTGGGTACGAAGCGGATTGTAGATATGCTCCCCGGCGATCAATTACCGCGAATCTGTTAAGTGCAACATGCATGAAATCGGTATCGCGACAGCGATAGTAGATGCAGTTCATGTAGAATCAGCACGGAGTGGCGGCGCGGTTCCCCTTTCGGTCGGCGTGCGAATCGGCGAGTTCGCTGCTGTGGATCCAGAGGCATTGCGGTTTGCGTTCGAGGTGATCACTCGCGGAACGGACCTGCAGAATCTTTCCCTTGAGATCGAAATCTGCCCGTGCTGTCGCCGATGCAAAGCGTGTGGGGAGGTCTTTGAGGTGAACGGCAGTTCCCAGTGCCCTCGCTGTGGAGCCTCGGAGTTCCGATGCGCCGGTGGAGACGAACTCGAGATCGCTTACTTGGAGGTGGAAGATGGGTCGCGTGCTGCTCGAACGCAAAGTGCTGAATGAAAACGACCGGATCGCTGGCAGCCTTCGCGAAAGGTTCCGAACTCACGGGACTGTCTGCCTCAATGTCATCAGTTCGCCGGGCTCCGGAAAAACATCGCTGCTCGAGCGCACCCTCGAAGGTTTCGACCTGGCCGATCGAGTCGCAGTGTTGACCGGCGACATTCAAACGGATAATGACGCCGCAAGGCTGAAGCGCTATGGGTTCCCTGTGAAACAAATCACAACCGGTGGAACCTGCCACCTCGATGCGAGTATGGTCACCCGAGCGATTGAGAACTGGTCGCTCGAGCGAATCAACCTGTTGCTAATCGAGAACGTCGGTAATCTTGTCTGTCCGGCAAGTTACGACCTCGGCGAGGCAGTCAAAGTGGTCTTGCTCAGCGTTCCCGAAGGCGAAGACAAACCGTTAAAGTATCCAGGCATCTTTTTCAAGTCTCAGTTGATGGTTATCACCAAGATGGACTTGCTTCCGCACGTGCCGTTCGACCTTTCAGCTGCCGAGGAGAACGCGCGCCGCATCAACCCAGAAATCGAAATCGTCAAGTTGTCTTGCCTCTCCGGTGTCGGCATTCCGGAGTGGCGAAGATGGCTGCAAGGCAAGGTTGTCGAGGCGGGCCACCAAGGGCTCGGCGTCACGTTGGGGGCAGGTAATGGCAATCCGACGGCGCATTGACGTATCGGGAATTGTCCAGGGTGTTGGGTTCCGACCCTACGTTTATCGTCTTGCGAAAGCCCGCGCGCTCGGCGGTTACGTTCGCAATACCTCGGCCGGCGTCACGATTGAGCTTGAGGGTCCAAAAGAGTCAGTCGAGAAATTCGTGACCGAGCTTTCAAAGTATGTTCCGGCGCTAGCTCATATAAGGGATGTCCAGGAGAGCGCGCTCCCATGCATCGGCGAACACGAATTCTCCATTCTTGAAAGCGACCGCGCCGAACGCGTGAGGGCCTTTATCTCGCCAGACGTTGCTATCTGCGACGATTGTTTGGGCGAGCTATTCGATCCTTGCAACCGCAGATACGGCTATCCGTTCATCAACTGCACGAACTGCGGGCCGCGCTTCACCATCGTGCAAAATGTTCCGTATGATCGGCCCTACACAACCATGGCCAAATTTCGGATGTGTCCGGCCTGCCAAAGCGAATACAACCATCCTGGCGATCGCCGATTCCACGCGCAGCCCATTGCATGTTGGGAATGTGGACCGCAACCGGAGCTTCTCGACAGCAACGGCAAACTAATCGCCTGCCAGGATCCCATCGCAGAAGCGGGGGGGCGCTTGCGCGACGGACAAATAGTCGCCATCAAAGGCCTGGGCGGATTTCACTTGGCGGTGGACGCTACCAATGCAGCGGCCGTCGGACTTCTGCGCTCGCGCAAGCATCGCTTCGAGAAGCCTTTCGCAGTGATGGTTCCGGATTTAACTGAGGCGAAGAGCCTGTGCGTCGTGGACAACGTGGCCGCACTCGCACTCGAAAGCCCCGAGCGGCCGATTGTAGTTCTTCGCAAGAGGCAACCAGAGGAAATCGCCGAGCAGGTCGCGCCATGCTGCCGTGACTTGGGACTCTTCTTACCCTACACGCCGTTGCACCACCTACTCTTTCGAACTGGCCATTTTCAAGCCATAGTAATGACGAGCGGAAATCTATCGGAAGAGCCGATCGTGATCGCCAACGATGAGGTTGTCGAACGCCTGAATGGCATCGCGGACTTTTTCCTTTGTCACAACCGCGACATCCTCTGGCGCTGCGACGATTCTGTAGTTAAATCGACTACAACAAAAGTGCGCCAGGTGCGGCGCTCGCGCGGTTATGTCCCGGTTCCCGTCTTTCTCGGAGAGAACGCTCCGCCGATTTTGGCCGTCGGAGGCGAGCTAAAGAACACGATCTGCCTCATCAACGGCCGCGAAGCATTTCTGAGCCAGCACGTGGGTGACCTAGAAAATCTCGAAACGTATCGTTTTTTTCAGGATGTGATTGAACATCTCGAACGCATCCTCGAAATTGACCCGCAGATCATCGCATGCGACCTTCATCCCCACTATCTTTCGACGAAATGGGCGGTCGGCCAGAAAGAGCGGAAATTGATGTTGGTTCAGCACCACCACGCGCATATCGCCAGTTGCATGGCTGAGAATCGCCTCGAAGGGCCCGTGATCGGACTGGCGTTGGATGGCACAGGCCTCGGTACGGATGGCCACGTGTGGGGCGGAGAGGTGCTTTTAGTGACTTACGCCAACTTCACGCGCGCGGCCCGTTTCGACTACGTCCCGATGCCCGGGGGATCGAAGGCCATTCGGGAGCCGTGGCGAATGGCAGTGGCCTACCTCGCGCATCACTATGGCCGCGAATTCCTGAATCTCTCGGTTCCATTCGTTCAAAATCTGGATGAATCCCAGCTTGAAGCGGTTCTCCGCATGGTGGAACGGGGAGTGAATTGTCCGCGCACTTCGAGTTGCGGGCGGCTTTTTGACGCAGTTGCGGCCTTAACTGGCGTTCGTCAAGAGGTTTCCTATGAGGGTCAAGCCGCCATTGAGCTGGAAATGAATCTGACTGGCTCGGTCGGGGATGGTTTGTACCCATTCGACCTTAGGGGCTCAGAGGACAGTTGGATTATAGAGACACGGCCTTTGTTCGACGCGATGGTTGCGGACTTAAAGCAGGACATACCTTCCCAGGAGATCAGCGGCCGATTTCATCGAGGGCTCGTGGAAGTTTTTGTGCGTCTCGCAAACCAGCTTCGCGACGAAACGCAGCTGGACCGCGTTTGCTTGTCGGGCGGGACCTTTCAGAATTCATTTCTGCTGGAAAATCTGCAAGCTCTGTTGGAGTCACATGGGTTTCGAGTATTCAGTCACTCGGAGGTTCCTTGCGGCGATGGAGGACTGAGTCTGGGCCAGGCGATGGTCGCAGCTCACAGGTGTGTGTGACTCCCCTCACATCTTGAGAGATGTGCTCCTGGGAACGTAGGGCGGTGAGCGGCAAAGGAAACATAGAGACGACGGAAAGTGGCGGCTCAGATCTCTCTTGGAACGTCAGTGAACTTCACAAACCTGAGGGCTCGAACGGAATTGGAAGGCGGGTGCTCAATAGTGAGGCAAAATGACCGCAGGTCCTCTTAAGATCGGCGATAACGCAATCGTTGAGCGCGAGCAGTTCGATTTTCTGTTTCGGGCGTTGTCGAGCCGCGGATACGAAGTCGTAGGGCCAACTATTCGAGAGGGGGCCATCGGGTATGATCGACTGACCTCAGCGAACGATTTGCCACGCGGGTGGACAGACGAACAGGAGGGTGGGAAATACAGACTCAAACGCCGCCAGGACGAAGCATTGTTTGGCTATGCTGTGGGGCCGCACTCTTGGAAGAAATTCTATTACCCGTCGGTGCAGCGTCTTTGGAAGGCAGAACGCAGCCCGGATGGGTTTCGGATCATCCCCGAGCCGCAGGACTCAAAGAAGTACGCACTGCTTGGCGTGCGCGCCTGCGAACTGCATGCGATTGCCATTCAAGATAAGGTCTTTACGAATGGGCAGTATGTAGATCCTGCGTACAAAACGCGACGAGCGAATCTATTTATCGTGGCAGTCAACTGCGGTGTAGCGGGTGGCACTTGTTTCTGTGCGTCGATGAACACGGGGCCAAAGGCGTCATCCGGCTACGACCTCGCCCTTACAGAAATTCTCGATGACGAGCGTCATTGCTTCTTCGTCGAAGTGGGTTCGGAGCGTGGTTCGGAGGTTCTAGGGGAGATTCCCACTCGTCGCGCAACGCCAGACGATAGGCTGATAGCTGACCGGATTGTGACGGAGACGTCTCGTCACATGGGCCGAACGATGGATGCAACCGGCCTTAAAGAGCTTTTGTGTCGGAATTACGAGCATCCGCAGTGGGACGATGTGGCGACACGCTGCCTGACGTGCGCCAATTGCACAATGGTTTGTCCCACGTGCTTTTGTACCACCGTGGAAGACGTGACGGACTTGACCGGCGAGCACGCGGAACGCTGGCGGTCGTGGGATTCATGCTTCACCACGGATTTTTCCTATATTCACGGTGGCAGCGTCCGTGCCACACCGAAGTCGCGCTATCGCCAGTGGATGACTCACAAACTGGCAACCTGGATCGATCAATTCGGAGAATCCGGGTGTGTGGGATGCGGACGCTGCATCACCTGGTGCCCCGTTGGGATTGACATCACGGAGGAGGTTCGCGCTATCCGCGAGACTGACTCGGCCGCTGACGGCGCGCACTAGAAATATATGGACACGCATTCGCTCGAGAGCGTTATCAGGCAACACGTATTCTTCGACGGATTGGAAGACCGTTACATCCGTTTTGTCACCTCCTGCGCAAAGAACGCCCGTTTTGAGGCAAATCAGCAAATCTTTCGCGAAGGGGAGCCGGCGAACAGCTTCTACTTCATCCGCGAAGGGTTGGTGTCCGTCGAGCTGACGATCCCTCAGCGGGGTCCCAAGACTGTACAGACCGTGCGTGACGGTGATGTACTCGGCTGGTCGTGGCTCACGCCTCCCTTCCGCTGGCACTTTGACGCCCGCGCGGTTCAGCCCACGCACGCTTTGGTGTTCGATGGGAAGTGTCTTCGCGCCAAATGCGAGGAGGATCACGACCTCGGATACGAGATCCTTAAACGCTTTACGAACGTCGTGACGGAGCGGCTCGACGCAACCCGGCTTCAACTACTCGATCTCTATGGCACACATGCTTGAATGCGTGATGGCGGCTGACGTGGCCTACGACCCCATGCTTCCGGTGCTTTACCGCATCGAAGCAACGAAGCGCGAAACGCACGATACGTTTACGTTGGACCTCCTGCCCAAGAACGGCTCGCGCTGTGTGCCGTTCGAGCCCGGCCAATTCAACATGCTCTACGTCTTCGGTGTCGGCGAGGTTCCTATCTCCGTCAGCGGCGATCCTGCAACCTTTCCGGCTTTGCGGCACACGACCCGGGTGGTGGGTACGGTTACAAAAGCGATGAGCCTGCTCAAGCCCGGAGATACGGTCGGGGTCCGGGGCCCGTTCGGAAGCCACTGGCCCGTTGGTGAAATGGAGGGTCGCGATTTTCTGGTGATTGCCGGCGGCATTGGATTGGCGCCGCTGCGGCCCGTCCTCTACTCGCTGACAAAAAGCCGGGGGAAATGCAGGAAAATCGTTCTGCTGTACGGGACTCGGACGCCAGAGGACATCCTCTACCGCCGCGAGTTGCAGCGCTGGCGCAGCAAGCTCGATCTGGAGATTCAGGTCACGGTAGACCGTGCTTCCAGCCGCTGGCGCGGAAACGTTGGCGTCGTCACAACCTTGATCGGGCGCTGCGCTTTTGAGCCGGCCGATACGGTCGCTCTCGTTTGTGGGCCGGAGGTCATGATGCGCTTCGCTCTGATGGAGCTCCAGAGGCGTGGCGTGCCGCCCGAGCAGACCTTTCTTTCGATGGAACGCAATATGAAATGCGCAGTCGGCTTTTGTGGTCATTGCCAGTATGGGCCCACGTTCATCTGCAAAGACGGCCCTGTCTTTCGATTCGATACGATCGCACCGATTTTCGGAAAGGCCGAGATTTGACATGGCTTCACGCAAGAAACCGAAACTCGCGGTGTTGAAATTCGCATCTTGCGATGGCTGCCAGCTGAGTCTGCTCGATTGCGAGGACGAATTGTTGGCTGTCGCCGGAGCTGTCGAAATCGCAAACTTCCCCGAAGCCTCACGCACCGTGGTGAGAGGTCCTTACGACGTGACTCTGGTCGAGGGCTCGATCACGACGCCGCACGACGAAGAGCGCATCCATGCCATTCGACGGGCTTCCAAGTTCCTCGTAACGATCGGGGCCTGCGCTACGGCGGGCGGCATTCAGGCATTGCGCAATTTCAAGGACGTGAAGGAATTCACCTCGATCGTATACGCAAGACCCGAATACATTGAAACGTTGAACAAGTCCACGCCCGTCAAGGATCACGTTGTCGTGGACTTTGAACTGCGCGGCTGTCCCGTAAACAAGTCCCAGCTCGTTGAGGTCCTGAGCGCTTTTCTGAACGGCCGCAAACCAAATGTTCCGGAACATAGCGTGTGTGTCGAGTGCAAGCGGCGCGGAACCGTTTGCGTGATGGTTGCTCAAGGGGTTCCCTGCCTCGGGCCCGTTACTCAGGCAGGTTGCGGCGCCATCTGCCCGGCATATACGCGCGGCTGTTACGGGTGTTTCGGCCCGAAGGAAAAGGCCAACACGTCCGCGTTGAGCGCTTCGTGGAGCGGGTTGGGAGTCAGCGAGCAAGATCTCGTACGGGCCTTCCGCACCTTCAATGCATATGCCGAGCCATTCCGGAAAGAAAGCGAAGCTCATGAGCACTAGGACCATCAAGGTCGGTTTCCTGGCACGCGTAGAGGGTGAGGGCGGCCTGTACGTCAAGATCAAAGATCGGCAAGTCACCGGCGTCGAATTGAAGATTTTCGAGCCCCCGCGGTTCTTTGAAGCTTTCCTGCGCGGTAGGAAATTCAGCGAAGTGCCCGACATCACTGCGCGCATCTGTGGAATTTGCCCGGTGGCATACCAGATGAGCGCGTGCCACGCCATCGAAAATGCGTTCGGAGTGCGCGTCGATGGGCCGCTGCGCGGTTTGCGGCGCTTGCTTTACTGCGGAGAATGGATCGAAAGCCATGCGTTGCACATATACATGCTGCACGCTCCGGATTTCCTCGGGTACGAAAGCGTCGTGCAGATGGCGCAACATCATCCCGACATAGTAAAGCGTGGGCTGCGCCTGAAGAAAATCGGCAATCACATCATGCGCGTGCTCGGCGGACGTGAAATCCACCCGGTCAATGTCCGCGTCGGCGGGTTTTACCGAGCACCGACAAAACAGGAACTAGCCGCGCTGGTAGATGACTTGAAATGGGCGTTGAATGCTGCTATCGAAACAGTTCGGTGGGTGGCTTCCTTTTCGTTCCCATCCTTTGAACGGGACTACGAGTTTGTCGCATTGCGGCATCCTTCGGAGTACCCATTGAACGAGGGCCGCCTCGTTTCGAACAAGGGGCTGGATATCTCCGTGGCAGAGTACGACGGATGCTTTGCCGAGGAACACGTCCAGCACTCAAACGCGCTGCACTCGGCGCTCAAATCCAGGGGAGCATACTTCGTGGGGCCACTTGCAAGGTACAGCTTGAACTTCGACAGATTGTCGCCGCTGGCTCAGGAAGCGGCGCGGTCAGCGGGCCTTTCGCCCACATGCGCCAACCCATTCCAAAGCATCATTGTAAGGGCCGTAGAGATTGTCTATGCCTGCGAAGAAGCGCTCCGCATCATCCAGCAGTATGAGACCCCGGACCGACCCTTCGTCGAAGTGAAGCCGCGCGCCTCGACCGGGTTCGGCTGTACTGAAGCGCCTCGCGGTATTTTGTACCATCGATATCGCCTGGACGGGCAGGGGTTGGTTCTTGACGCCAAGATTGTTCCACCCACTTCGCAGAATCAGAAGTCGATTGAGGACGATCTCTGGAAGTTTGTGGACGCAAACATCGAGACACCCGAAGAGAAGTTGCAGTGGCAATGCGAACAGGTCATTCGCAATTACGACCCGTGCATCTCCTGCGCCACTCACTTTCTGAAGCTGAGCCTCCAGCGAGAATGAGCGCACAATCAGCGCCTGTCCGAGTCATCGGAATCGGCAACGTGTACCGCGGCGACGATGGAGCTGGCATTGCGGCGGTACGTCAACTCAAGGACCAACTTCCGCCAGGTGTGGGCGTACTGGGGGAAACCGGCGAAGGAACCTCGCTGATGGAAGCTTGGAAGGACGCCGGCTCGGTTATTCTGATCGACGCAATCCGCTCTGGCGCGCCGCCGGGCACTATCTATCGCTGGGACGCTCACGCGGAAAAGATCCCCGCCAAATTGTTCCTGTGTTCAAGTCATGCGTTCGGCGTGGCCGAAGCTATCGACCTAGCGCGGGCTCTCAACCAATTGCCGCGATCCTTGATCGTATACGGAATCGAAGGCCGGAATTTTGAGGCCTGCGAAGTGCTGTCGCTGCCGGTCGAAGAAGCGATTCGTGCGGCCGTATTGCAGGTACTTCTGGAGGTGAACGGTATATGCAATATAGGTCAAGTCTAAAACGGCGATCGCTCGTGGCCACATCCCGTGACCACGAGCGATTGCCCGAGCCGCGTCACTCCAGAACGAAATGGACTTCCACATGCATCTCGACTGAGATCGGTTGACCATTTAGGCGGGTCGGCTCGTATTTCCACTTCCCAACTGCTTCCAACGCGGACGCCAGCAACAAACCGGGGCCGCTGACAACATGCGCCTGCACCACATTGCCCTGTTCATCGATAACCGCATCGATGACAACAGTTCCCTGGACTTTCGCCTGCTTCGCAATGAACGGATACTCCGGGTCTATCGCGTAAATTCGTCGCGGTGGTTTCAGATCACCGCCCACGCGGACGATGCGCTTCACCGGGGGCGGAGGAGCAACCACACTCACCGAGTTCCCGCTTCCTCCGATGATTCCCGCCAAAACTCCACCCACTTGGCCGCCCGGAATTCCTCCTGGCACTCCGCCAACTACTCCGTCGGTCGTATCGGGCGGAAGCGCATCTTCCTTAATAATAGCAATCTTCTTTGGAATCACGGACGGCGCCATCATCTTTCCTCCCTGCATCAGCCGGGCCACGGACTTCATAACCCGAACTGCCGCGGCTGGAGCTGGAGGTGGTGGTGGCCCAGGCGGAACCGGCGCCACCAGCCAGTTCGTCTGAAACGCTTGCAAATCGATTGCTTGGGTAAAATACAACGGCAAAATGATAAGGCTTGCGATGACGGCAGCATGAACCAATAGAGAGAAAACCCATTCGAGAGGGTTCCGGTGTTTATATTCCGTCGGAAGTTCGAGCAGGGCCTTTGTGAAAATATCTTCCGCTGGTTGCGGCACTGGCGGTTGCTCAGAGCGTTTCGGTTTCCGGCTGCCTCCCGGATGTAGAGTGGCGATCGGCAGTGGCTGGCTAACCATGGCGCACACCTCCTTCCGGCGCTACCAGCGGAGGGCCCGACTACCTTCCAAGCAGCTCCATCCGTCAGAATGGAGAAAACCCCCTCGCCGTGCTCCCTTCTTGCACTTTCTTTGTAGCACCATCCCAATTTCCGACGCGGCGACCTGCGTCACTCCCGGACGTGACCGCCGTCACTTCCCAATCAGGCCTTACGACTGGATCTTCTCGGTCTGAGACTCTGGCCGTATCCATTCAGTTTGATCTTCGATGACTTCATAGGTCGTCGTTAACGAAGCCGTCTGTCTCAGCATCGCGCCCACGGAGCAATACTTGTCTTCGGACAGCCGAATCGCTTGTTGGACGGCCGACGGATCGATCCCGAAGCCCGTCAACACATGGTGAATTCGCACCGCCATGAACACTTGTGGCGGACGCTCGGGTTGATCCGCTTCGACGCGGACTTCGTAACCTGTAATCCTCTGGTGATGCTTCTGGCGCAGGACGGTGATGACGTCAAAAGCGGTGCACCCGGCTAGTGCCACAGCTACGAGTTCGATCGGCTTCGCACCGGTTCCTCCCGCGGCATCGTCCAACACGATGTGGTGGCCGCTTCCGGTTTCCGCCACGAACTGACGGTTAGCCGCTAATGCTTGGGTGAGTGTGACTTTCCCGGAAATCATCTTGCCCCTCCTGGTATTGCTTTCACTGCAGTCTCCAGACTGGGCGCGGATATGTGTCGTTCTTCCTTCCGCTTCCCTTCCCCTCAAGTCATTGAACAAGAACTTCTGTTAAGCGCGTATGACGCGAGTCACGGAAGGCAGTGATGCAAATCACACGGAGAGGTGACCCTGATTACCGTACTTTGCGCGGTTCTAGTGCAGTTTTGCAGGTGGAGGTGGCCCATGACGAACGTAACTACCGGCGTCCGGATCAAGATTAAGAACCTTCTATACCTGACGGATTTCTCCGAGCCGTCCGAGGCCGCGCTTCCATTCGCGACCTCGATTGCCCGCAAATACGGCGCGGGGCTTCACGCCCTGCATGTTGTGCTGCCGGTGCCCTACGTTTTCACGGCGCCAGAAACGATTGCAGACTCGATCGCTGCCGAAGAGGAAGTCGCCGAAGCCGACATGCTGCGCCTCGATTCCCGGCTCAACGGCGTGCCGCACGAAACAATCATCCAACGCGGCCCCGGCCTTTGGAGCGTCCTCGAGAACGCGATCAAGACTACCTCAGCCGACATGATTGTTCTTGGCACGCATGGACGGACTGGAGCGCAGAAATTCCTGCTTGGCTCTGTCGCGGAAGAGGTCTTCCGCCGTTCCCCGATTCCGGTCCTCACGATTGGTCCGCAGGTTTCGAGGGGAGTCCACAATGGCGGGCACTTCCGCCGCATTCTCTTCGCCACGGATTTCAGTCCGGAGGCTGCCGCCGCTGCGCCCTACGCGATTTCGCTGGCTCAGGAAAATCACGCCCGATTGCTGCTGGTGCACGTTGTTCGCCAGCGAGACCATGACCGCGACGACCGGCAATACGAACTTTCCGTTGCCGAGGCGATTCACCACCTCTATGAAACTGTGCCCGATTCCGTCGAGCTTTTCTGCCCTCCCGAAGTCTCGGTCGAGCACGGAAATCCCGGAAAGCGGATCGTCGAAGTCGCTCAAGAACGCAGCGCAGACCTGATCGTGCTCGGCGCTCGCGATGCCGCCGGCCATCTCAGCGCGGCAACGCATTTCGAGCGGAACACGGCACACCACGTCGTCGCACACGCCGCGTGCCCGGTCCTCACCGTGCGAAGCTAGTTCGCGCGGCGCGCTGGAGGCCCTCGAAGAGTTGCGAGAAGGCTAGGGCTTCGCTCTCGCAAGGTGCGGATATTCAGGAGTCCATTGCGTGGCGGCGATGCGATCGCGTAGCTCGTCGGGCGAGGTCGGCGGCGCAAGACCCGCTTTCTGCGCTTCGACGCCTACCTCAAAAGCGATCTGTCGCGCAATGGCCCGCAGATCTTTCAGCGCGGGAAGCAGCGCCGCGGAAGGATCAGACACCGCGGGCGAATTCTCGCCCAACGCGCGCCCGGCCGCCATCATCATTCGATCCGTTACTCTCCGCGCTCCCGAAGCCACCAGGCCCAAACCCACCGTAGGAAACACGTAAACGTTGTTGCACTGGGCAATGGGAATCTTCCGGCCCGCAAACTCCACCGGCGCGAACGGAGAACCTGTGGCCACAATCGCGCGGCCGTTGGTCCACCGCAGCAAATCCTCCGGCACAGCCTCCGAGCGGTCGGTCGGGTTCGACAGCGGAAAAATGATCGGCCGGTCCACCTTGCGCGCCATTTCTCGCACGATCGATTCGGTAAAAGCCCCGCCGAGAGTGGATAGACCGATCAGAATCGTCGCATCCACATTGCGGATCACCGTCTCGAGGTCGACCACGCCAGACGAAAGCCCGGAAGAAAACCGTAGCCAATTCGCTACGCGCTCCACTGGCTGCGCATATACACGCTGCTCGGGAGACAGGTCGGTTCGGCCCCCGTGCAACAAACCGCCGCGGTCCACAATCCAGAAACGCCGCCTCGCCCCCTCGGAGAGCCCGTTGTCCACAAGCGCCATGCTGCAAATAATCCGCCACGCCAATCGCCGCCGCACCCGCCCCATAGAACACAATCTGCTGATCCTTCAGGCTTCTGCCCGACGCCTTCACCGCCCCCGCAAGCGCGCCGAAAACCACCGCAGCCGTCCCCTGAATGTCATCATTGAACGTCAGCAATTGATCCGGCGATCAAGTGTGCCGGTTCTAACAATCGGTCCAGGTGTGCATAAAGGGGCCACACGACGCAGCGTACTTCCGCCGGATTCTTCTCGCTACTGACTTCTCGCAGGAGTCTCTAGCCGCCGCGCCATGCGCTCTCTCGCTTGCGCAAGAGAACGAAGCAAAGCTCACGCTGCTGTACGTCGTTCGCGACACGCATAAGGAGAATGGTCGAAACGCGGGCGTCATAACCAACTTGTCGTTTCAGCTCCACGAAATCGTTCCGAGGGATGCAGAGTCGTGGTGCGGTCCCGAGGCGATCGTGACTTACAGCGGTCCCGTGCAGGAAGTCCTGGAGGCCGCGCGCAAGTCCGATGCCGACCTGATTGTGCTCGGAGTGCGCGATGCCGCCGGTCGCATGGGTGCCGCGACGCATCTCGAACGAGCAGTTGCGCACGAGGCTGTCGCACGCGCGGCTTGCCCGGTGCTGACGGTCCGGTACTAGCCGTCGCAATGCCGAGCAGCGGCTGATTCGTGTCGAGGTTCTAGCGATAGTGCTGCGGTGAGCCAAGGGGATGGTGCGAAAGAGCGACGCGGCCGGGCATACGATTTGTTCCGGTCGGAGCGCCACCCTCTCGACGCCGCGTTCAAGCCTCGAAGCGTGGCCGCGATCGGCGCGAGCGAACACCGAGGCAGCGTTGGGTCCACGGTCCTCGAAAATCTCCTGATTCATTCCTTTCAAGGCAAAGTCTATCCCGTCAATCCAAACCATTCGAAGGTGCTCGGCGTTCAAGCGTACCGGCTGATCGCGGAAGCGCCGAGGGATGTGGACTTGGCCGTTATTGTGACGCTCGCACCGACGGTGCCGGGTGTGATGGGAGAGTGCGTCGATGCTGGAGGGGGAGCGGCGGTGGTTATTTCGGTCCTGTTTCGCTCGAGCGCGAAGTGGCTGCACAGCTAGGCCGCAGTCGAATCCGGATGATCAGTCCGAACTGTCTAGGTTTGATGAGCCCAATCGACGGATTGAATGCCACGTTTGCGCAGACGGTCGCGCGTGCGGGAAATGTCGCGTTCTTTGAGCCAGAGCGGGGTGTTGCTCACGCCGATCCTGGGCTGGAGCCTCAGCGAGCAGGTGGGCTTTAGCGACTTCGTCTCGACGGGCTCAATGATGGATGTTGGCTGGGGAGACTTGATCGATTATTTCGGCGACGACCCGAATACACAGAGCACTTTGATCTACACGGAATCGATTGGGGACGCTCGGTGGTTCCTTTCGGCTGCGCGCGAGGTTGCGCTAACGAAGCCGATTGTCGTGCTGAAAACCGGAACCTCGGAGGCAGCGTCGAAGGCTGCTGCCTCGCACACCCGGGGGCGAGTCACGGCGTGACCCGAGTATCAGGGAATTTTCTTCCCTGTTCGTTCCCTGATCGCCTCTTGTTCAGTTTGCTCTCGAAACCCAGTTTGTTCCCGCCAAATCATTGTCAGGCGCGGAGTTATCTCGGAATTTCTTGATGGAAGGCGTGATATTCCCTGTATTTTTCCCTATTAGCAGGGAAATTGGCCCCGGAGAAAAGTTCGCACGAGACTGCGTCCACCGCCAGCGAGTCTTGGAATTTCTCTCTGTTCCCCTAATTCCACAGGAAGCCTCCATTTCGGGGCCTAATTGCAGAGATTTGCGAGCGTTCATCGGGCCTCGGCCAGCCGCGGACGTCCAAAATGTCGAAAGGCCGCAGGATTTCTCCCCGGATTTCAACAGCTCACCGACAATCCCGCAGACAAGAGTGAGACTAGATTATTCGTGTTCGCTCTTACCGGTTAGCGCGAATGTTTTTTTCGCCCTGGATAAACGGTCTTTTAGGCCAGATGCCCGAGCTGTTTTCGGAGTTCGGTCGTCCTCCACAAAGTGAATCATTGGGGGTTCATCGGCTTTGACATCAGATCGTTCCTCAATCTTGGAGATAACCCCTGCTACCCGGTTGCTTTTCAGCTCTCGCAGCAATTGTTCTCGGGTGATCTTGGGTTTCTCGAGAACAATCTCTCGAATCAGGCTCTGAAGGGCATCGCATTTGGGAGTCTTGCCTCCCTTACGAGAAAAGGCACTTTGGACGGTGTTCTTCAACTTCTCAGCGTCAGCCAGTGCCTGCTCGAAAGGCTTTTGCGATTTTATGGGGACCATGAGAGCCACCGAATGCATGTTCATCATTGCGATCTCAACGAGAACCTCATCGAGCATGCGCCTGTCTCGTTGTGCAGATTGCAGCAGCCAAAAGTCCCGACTCAGTCGGTTGAGCTCTTGCGGGGTCCGAGGTGCTCTACTTGCAGAAGTCATTCTGTTCAGTTTCATATCGTCTCCTTCGTTGCGTGTGCCTTCTTAATCTCACCAGCCGAGGTCCAAAAAAAAAGCCCGCGAACACGGCCTACGCCGGTCTGCGAGCCATTCAAGGTCGGCCTTGTCGCTTAGAGAACCGAGATCACGACAACAGTCGAACCTGCTGATCCGATTGTGCATCTCTCATGTTAGCGCGACGCGCCACAACTTGGAAGGCATCAGGCCTGGCGTATGCCGCTGGATGCGAACTTCCGGTGAATAAATCCTGCCCAAAAACCTCCTGCTTGCCCAGAATCCTCATTCTTTGGACATGGCAAAATCGTTGAGAATTCACTTGCCCAAAAGTGCGCTGGGGCCCGCCTCAAAAAGAACCGTTTCTGGGCAATTGCGCACGCTTGGTGCACCGCCCTTGCGCGAGGCGTTCAAACACTTGAGGAGTTCCAAGCATCGTACTTTCGGGTGTACAGTCTCGAGAGGCGGGGCTCCTCATGCGACTACTCTTGGTGGAAGACGACGCTGCAATTCAGGGTTTCTTGAAACGGGCCTTGTCTGAAGCCGGATACCAGGTAGACACGGCGAGTGACGCTAAGACCGGGGAACTCCGCGCGCTGGAAGGCATCCACGATGCTTTCATCATTGACCTCGGTCTTCCCGATATGGACGGTCTGAGTCTGATTGCGAAGTGTCGCGCCCAAGGCGCCTCGGCCCCTGTGTTGATCTTATCCGCGCGTCGTTCCGTGGACGAACGAGTGAAGGGGCTGGAGCAAGGAGGCGATGACTATCTCACGAAACCCTTCGCTCTCGCCGAACTCCTTGCGAGACTGAGAAATCTTCTGCGCAGGTCGTCCGCCACACAAAATGACGCTGTACGACTGGAAGCCGCCGACTTGCAGCTTGATCTCGTGCGCCATGAAGCGAAACGCGGCGATCACCTCCTCCAGTTGACCCCACAGGAGTTCTCTCTGCTGGAATACCTTTGCCGGAATGCAGGACGCGTGGTAACCCGGACGATGATCCTGGATCATGTCTGGCGCATGCGAATCGATCCCGCAACCAACGTGGTGGACGTGCACATCTACCGCCTGCGAAGCAAGGTGGACCACCAAGGCTTCAGGCCGCTGATTCAGACCATCCGCGGTGTTGGATACATGATCAGGCATGCCTAAGATTCTACGCACGACAGCCGCCTGGCGCATTTCGATATGGACAACGCTGGCGTTCGCCCTGGGAACCGGTCTGGCGTTTGCGATCGTTTACTTGCTCGTTGCGCAGACCATCCGAGATCGCAGTGACGCCTGGCTTAGCGGTGAAGCTGAGGTGCTTGCTCAGGTCTCCTCGGATACTCCCAGAGACCACTTGTACAGCAGAATCGTTGGAGAGGTAGCGGAGCTTGCAACCCGCGAATTGCCCGATGAGCGGAATTCACGGGGGCAGCGGCTGAATTCCGTCTTCTTCCTGGAAGACTACTTCGATGGCAATGAAAGTCCTTTGTGGGTCGGACCGGGCTCCGACGATGCCTTCCTCAAGGCAATTCACGGAGCTAAGCTTGGCCAGGCTCCGCGGTCGATCAGAGTCGAAGGCTGGCCGACGTCGTTCCGAGTAGTCGCGCGACCCGTGGACGAGCGAGGAAAAACCATTTATCTCGGGCTCTCCAATCGCGGAGACATGCATGTGCTCCGCAATTTGACTCGGCGTTTCCTGCTGCTGTGGGGCGGTACCGTTCTCCTTGGGTTTCTCATCTCACACATGAGTGCCCGACGAACGCTGCGTCGCGTGGAACACATCACGGAGACCGTCGCCCAAATCGGCAGTGAAGACTTAAGCGAACGATTGCCCGAGTCCGCCAGCCGCGATGAGATCGCGCGATTGGCGAAGACTTTCAATCTCATGCTGAACCGAATTCAATCCTCCGTGAATCAGCTCCACTCCGTAACAGATGCTGTGGCGCATGATCTGAAGAGTCCGGTAACTTCGATTCGCGGAACGCTCGAATCAGCGTTATGCAGTGAGCCGAACGAGAATTGGCGTGACTCGGTCGGTCAAGCAATCGAGGACCTGGATCGACTCTTAAACCTGCTCAACACGACCCTCGATCTCGCTGAGGCACAAGCGGGTGCCCTTCGTCTTGATCGCAGCGCGGTTGACTTTTCCGGCATCGTTCAACAACTCCTGGAGCTCTACCAGCCGGCAATGGATGAACGTCGGCATGAACTGACGGCGGACCTTGAACCTCACGTGGTGGTGAACGCTGATTTGTCCCTATTGAGCCGCGTCGTGAGCAATTTGCTCGAAAACGAACTAGCTCATCTACCGCCCGGATGCCACGTGCATATTCAACTGCGGTCGCAGCAAGAGTCCGCGGAGTTAGTGATCGAAGACGATGGCCCTGGATTCCCGCCCGAGATAGCTGGCCGCGCGTTCGAGCGGTTCGTGAAAGGTAAGCACTCGCCCGGCCACGGCCTCGGCCTGGCTTTTGTTGATGCGGTCGTCAAGGCGCACGGTGGCGCTGTTAGGATTTCCGATCGGATCCCAGGTGGCGCTGCCATCACCGTGTCGCTGCCCGTGAGCGTTCTTCAGCCGGCGCTGTCATGACGAACATGAACAATTTGTCATCTCCCAGACAGCGCTAATTCATTCTCAACTGCTAGTGTCTCCGCAACATCATATGCGCTTTTCTTCAGAATTGCTGTGTCTCCTGACCGATTTCGCGAGGTTTCACTCTCCGAGAAATGGCGCCTATCTTGAGCCGGACGCTTAGTCCTTCGATGCGGCGTCGCGTTCTGCGCTACGGGTTTCCTGCACTGTCGTTCCTGGGCGTCGTTCTGACCCCCGCCCCGATGCGTGCTCAAGATAACTACGAGATCCAGGTGTACGGGTCCGAGTTGGTAGACCCGGGGCACACCATGGTTGAGCTGCACAGTAACTTCACGATTGATGGCTCGAAGACCGTCGTCGATGGCGTTTATCCTACGAATCACGCCGAGCATGAGACGGTCGAGATTACCCACGGATTCACAGACTTCTTCGAGTGCGGGTTTTATATTTTTACTTCGATAACCCAAGACCAAGGCTGGCAGTGGGTGGGCGATCACATCCGGCCGCGCTTCGCCGTCCCGGGAAAATGGCATTGGCCGATTGGTGTCAGCATCTCGAATGAGATCGGCTACCAGAGACGGCAATATTCGGTTGATACGTGGACGTGGGAAATTCGCCCGATCGTGGATCAAAAGGTCGGCCGATGGTATTGGTCCCTGAACCCGACCCTCGACCGCTCCTTCCACGGTCTGAGCGTGAATCAGGGCGTCGTCTTTTCACCAAATTTCAAGTTCAGCTACGACTTCACCCCCAAGATTGCTGGGGGCTTGGAATACTACGGTTCGGTTGGCCCGGTCACGGGATTCAATCCGGTCGCACAACAGCAACACCAGATCTTCCCCGCGATTGATTTGAATATCGCACCGCAGTGGGAGATCAATTTCGGCCTCGGCATCGGCCTCACAGGCGCAACCGATCACCTCATCGCGAAAATGATCTTGGGGTATCGCTTTAGTTTCTAAACTGAGCGGGGGTTTCAATACTGAAGGGTTTCGTGATCGGTTTTCTTCTGGCCTTCGCTATTTTGGGCGCCGGTGCCTACTACTACTTTGCCGAAGGTATCGCGCCCGTGGCCACGGCCGATCCTCCGATGCCGTTCGAGAAGAAGTTTGCGAACATGGCCCTGAACGCGCACATTGACAAGCAGAAAGTCGGTGCGTCACCCGTCGCGGCTGACGAGATCACCTTTCTCGCTGGCGCCGAAATTTACAAAACGCAATGTGCTGCTTGCCACGGGATGCCAAGCCAGTCCCCTGCCGACTACGCGGCGGCGATGTACCCGAAGCCACCCCAATTGTTCCGGGGTACAGGCGTGACCGACGACCCGCCATCAGAGAGTTACTGGAAGGTGGCGAATGGCATCCGGCTGTCGGGCATGCCCGCATTCAAGTCCAAACTGAGCGATACGCAGCTTTGGCAGGTCAGCCAATTGATCGCGCACGCGAATGAAATCCCTGAACCCGTGAAGCGGGTACTCGTCCCTGACGTTCTCACATCAGCGTCGGCGGTTCCCACTCCGGCATCGGCTCGCAAATCACCTAAGAAATAGTCTACGGATGTTAAAAAGAAACAGAGGGATCGTGAGAATCTTATTGTATAGCCCCGACAACGGCGTGACGCGGAACTTCATGCCGCATCTGTGGATGTTTCTGCTCCAGGCGCTAACCCCGTCCGGCCATGAGGTGCTGTTGATCGACGGCAACGCACAACCAATGGATGAGGACGCCATCGCGCGATTCGTGCGAGAGCACGACATCGGGCTGGTTGGGATCGGCGCGATGACCCGGATGATAGCTAAGGCGTACCGCATGGCCGATGCGATCCGCGCCACGGGCGTGCCGGTCGTGATGGGAGGACCTCATGTTACTGAGATGGCTGACGAGGCCCTCGGGCGCAACGGCGGCCCACGTCATGCAGACGCTGTGGCCCTCGGTGAAGCGGATGAGACTTGGCCCATGATCGTCGAAGATGCCGCGCGCGGCGAACTCAAGGATATCTACGTGCCAGTCGATGACTTCGGGCAGGAACGCAAACCGAGCCTTCAGTCATATCCGGCGATTCCGTGGGACAAAATAGACTTGCGCCAATTCAATTTGGTTCCAAAAGTGGCGAAACGCGTGCTGCAGCACGTCGGTGAAGGCTGGGGCACGTTTCGCCTGATTCCGATGGAGTCGGGACGCGGGTGTCCATATGGCTGCGAGTTCTGCACCGTAACCGGCTTTTTCGGCGACTCGATCCGGTTTCGCACGAACAAGAGTGTCGTGGATGAGCTGCTGCTATTAAAATCGCGCGCGCGGAGCGAGCGCGGCCAGATGGCGGTCTTCTTCATCGACGACAACTTCGCCATCAACATCAAGCGGACCAAATCTTTGCTGCGCGACATTATCGCCGCTGGCGCGCAGGTGAACTGGGTCGCCCAGATCAGCGCCAATCTGTTGCGCGACCAGGAACTCATCGACCTCATTGCGGCCTCAGGCGGCAAGTGGATCTTCATCGGGATGGAGTCGATCGACCCTGCGAACCTCGCTGACGTGAATAAGGGGTTCAACAAGCCCGGTGAGTATGCAGCCGTGCTTGAAAGGCTCGCCCGGCGCAACGTCTACGCGATTACTTCCTTCATCTTCGGCATGGACAACGACACGCCCGGGGTCGCGGAGCGTACGCTTCAAGAGATCCGCTCCTGGCCCGCGGGGCTGCCTATTTTCGGTTTGCTCACACCCTTACCGGCGACGCCGCTTTACAAGCGGCTGGAGGCCGCCGGACGACTCACACGGCCCAAACACTGGCAGGAGTTCATACCGTTTGCGATGGCCCACACTCCGCTGAAGATGACCATTGCGGAAGCTCATGCTGAGGTGAAGTACGGGTGGGCCGCGTCGTACAGTCCAGAGGCGATAGGAAAGGCCGTCGATTCGCTCGATCATAAGCCATTAGGGTATCGCATCAACATCTTCATCGCACGAATGTGTTTTCGCGGAATCTACTTCCCTCAAATGGGCCGCTTGGCATGGGTGAAGGCCATTGCCCAAAATCGGCGGACAATTTTCAAGCTGGCGAGAGAAGCGTTTCGAACTTCGTCCCGCCCACAGTCGAAGACTAGCGAAAACTTCGATCCCGTTCCTGAAATCACTCACCCCAGTTGAACTCACGAATTTGCCAGAGCGTGTAGTACCGGCACTTCGGTATCCACTGGATTGCGCTCGCCATCGAAGATGATGAGAAGTCGGCTTCAATACGTCGATACCCTGATGTTCTGTCCAACTCAGACCGATATGGAAATGAACAATTTGTCATCCATAAGACACAAGGACTTCATTCTCAATTGATAGGGTTCCGCATCGAAGTTCGGGAGCGCTTTAGGAGACATTCCCAAAGGATTGGCGAGCGCGGAGTCCATTTGGTTGACACAGTTTTGACTCACGAAGTCTGGATTGATTCTCCGACGAGCCTGCCATCGAGAGGAGAACCTCGGATGAATCGGAAAGTGTGGAAGATCGTGCTTGGCGCGGGGGTTTTGGTGCTCTCTCTCCTGGCCTCGGATTCATTGCGGGCGCAGGTTGCCAGCGCCGTTTTGTCTGGCGCCGTCACCGACCCATCCGGCAAGGCTGCTCCCAACGCCAAAATCTCCGTTAAGAACGTCGCCACAGGCCAATCGACGGACACCCAGACGGACTCGGCCGGCCTCTACAGCGTGCCAAACCTTGTCCCTGGAGACTACGAGGTTTCCGTTTCAGCGGAAGGATTCAGTACCAATGTCGCTAAAGTGACGATTACTCAAGGCGCCCAGCAAACGATGAATTTGACTTTGGGTGGCGTGCTTTCGCTGGGGGATCTGGGCTTCTCTCCGACAGAGACCAAGGGAAACGCCCAGGATCAGGCGAGGCTCAACAAGCGGTCGCACATGCTTAAGATCCATCAGCGGATCGGTTTGATGGATACGGCTCCACTCATCGCCACGGTCATCTTGGGTGCCGGTGCTGGCGGTAAGAGCACCAGTACTTCTGATCGCTGGGCGCATCTTGCTCTCGGCTCTGTGACCGGAGACTTGTACTTCTTAAGCGCTTACTACGCGATCCGCGCGCCCAAAATTCCTGGAACCGAGACTCACGGTCCCATCCGCGTGCACAAAGCCCTGGCCTGGATTCACGGCCCGGGGATGATATTGACGCCCATCCTCGGGGCGATTGCTTTCGATCAAAAGAGCAAGGGCGAAAAGGTGCATGGCATTGCCTCAGCTCATTCGGCGGTGGCGATCGTAACAGCCGGGGCGTACGGAGCCTCGATTCTGGCCGTATCTTTCAAATGGTAAGAGTGGTGATGAACCGAGCAATGGAAAAGATAGCGGTGGGCCTCCGATTTCTCGCACTTCTAACTCTTGCGCTTCCCGTGTTTGCCCAAACGGACAGCCAATGGGTTCTCGCCCAATCCACTCTTACATATCGCGTCTCTCACCCGCTGCACCAGACCGAGGGGGTGAGCCACGCGGCGCGAGGTAAAGGCGTTTGTCACGCGGGACAATGCGATTTCTTGATAGCGGCGCCGGTCAAATCATTTGAGTCGGGGGACACCAATCGTGATCTTCACATGCTTCAAGTTACGCGTGGGGGCCAGTTTCCGATGGTCAGTGTGCGTACGCGATTGCCTGAGGACGCTTCTGCGTCAACAACGATTCATGCCGACCTGGAGGTCCAGTTTGCCGGCCAGACCGTAACCTATAAGCAGGTCGTATTGCAGCTCACGACTCAGGGAAATGAGGCCCGGATATCCGGGACGGTCCCGGCCACGCTAACCGACTTCAAGATCGACCCGCCCTCGCTCCTATCGATGCCTGTGAAGAACGAAATGCCGGTCCGAGTCGAAATGACCTGGCAGAAGCAGAAATGATATGCCAACCGGACGATTAATTTGTGCCGTTTTTTTGACGTGCGTGTGCGCAAGCTCGGCGCAGGCTCAGGATGCTGCTTCAGCGTCTGCACCTGCTTCTAACCCAGTGTTGATACACAGGCCGGTTGCCGCTGTCAATGCTCCCACCGACGAGACCATTCCCCTCACGGTGCCGAAGGGGACTGCGGTGCAGGTTGTTCTGGACAAGGAAGTGAGAATTCAGAAAGTCGGGCAGTCGGTCCACGGTCGGGTCGCTGCGCCTATGTATGCTTTTGACAAACTCGTCGTACCCGTAGGGACAGAGGTTACAGGCCAGATTACTCAGCTCAAGGGTGCTTCCGCGGGAAGAAGAACTCTCGATGCATTGAATGCCGATTTCACTCCGCCTCGCAAGGCGCAGATCGAATTTGATGATCTCGAACTGAGCGGCGGTCGGCACATTCCGATTCACACCACCGTCACACCCGGCTCCGGACAAGTCATCCAGTTCGTCACCTCTGCCGACGACAGGAGAAAGAAGGGCGTAAAGGACGCTGCGTCAGAAAAAGTGGACCAGGCAAAGGAAGAAGCCAAGCGACAGTGGGACGATGCGATGAAGCAGGTACACGAGCCCGGCAAAATACACAAGATTACTAGGTATGCCGTTGCCCAACTCCCTGCCCATCCGCAGTATATTGACGCCGGGACCGTCTATTTCGCCGAGCTTCAGGAGCCCCTCGATTTTGGAACCGAACCTTTAACTCCGAAAGTTGCGGCTTCGATCAACGCGCCGCCACCGCCGGGCAGCTCTGTGCACGTGCGTCTCGTGACCGGGCTCAGCTCAGCAACTGCGAAGAGGGGCGATGAAGTTGAGGCGGTTCTCTCGCAACCATTGTTTGACGGAAACCGCCTGGTCTTTCCTCAGGGTAGCCGACTGAAAGGCTCCGTGGTACAGGTTCGGCCTGCTCAACGGCTCAGCCGCAATGGCCAACTCCGAATGGTGTTCCGCGAGCTTGTGCTGCCAGATGGCATTGAGCAAAAAGTGGAGGCGAGCCTGTTGGGCGTTCAGGCGGGCAAGGGACTGGACGTTAAGCTCGATTCGGAGGGCGGCGCTCAGGCCAACTCTCCTAAGACACGATATCTAACGACGGGAATCTCCCTTGCCTTGGCTTTTGTATCCGCTCGTGGAGATCCTGACGCCCGTAACGGCGATGTCAGCGGGAATACTAACAGTCGGATAGCAGGTGGCGCTGGGGGATTCAAGCTTGTGGGCATCGCGCTGGGCGTCCTCGTTCACTCGCAGCCGCTCGGCACGGCGATGGGCGCGTATGGCGCAAGCATGTCGGTCTATTCGCATTTCATCGCGCGCGGACACGACCTCGTATTCCCGAAAAACACGGCCATGCAAATTGCTATCGGGACGCATGCATACTCGTTCTTCCATCTCTCCGAAGCCTGTTGATGCTAGCGCGACGAAGCAGTGAAGATGTCGCGATTCATTATCACGCGCCGCACGCGTGTCACAGATGCGCGATGGATTAGAACTGCAAGAGTCAAATAAATTTTAAGAACATTCTGAGGCGAAGATACCCTCAATGCGCGCCCTGCGATTCAATGGTTCTCGGCAAAATCAGCATGGAAAGAACCGGTTCAACTGGTTGATCGCTTCTTTTATGACATTGTTTCACGCTGGGGCTGTGGCGGCATTCTTCTTCTTTACGTGGAATGCGTTATTCGTTGCGATCTTCCTATACTGGGTGACGGGGAGCCTGGGAATCGGGATGGGCTATCACCGGCTGCTCACCCATCGCGGCTATAAGACGCCTAAATGGGTCGAGTACGTTCTGACCGTTTGTGCCGTGATCGCCATGGAAGGAGGCCCGCTGCTGTGGGTCGCCACGCATCGAACTCATCATCAGTTCCCTGATGGGGAAGGCGATCCGCACTCCCCGCGCGATGGCAGGTGGTGGGCGCATGTGGGTTGGATCTTGGTTGGCGATGCATTGCGTCAAGACGCTTCGACGCTCGACCACTATGTGCCTGACCTAGTCCAAGACACATTTCACGTTTGGATCACCGAGTTCCACTTTCTGCCAACGGTAATCCTCGGACTCATGTTGTTGGCTATCGGCGGATTGCCCTTCCTGCTGTGGGGCATTTTTTTGCGCACTGTCGTGGGACTCCATGCGACGTGGCTCGTCAACTCGGCCACGCACATTTGGGGTTCGCGCCGTTTTGAGACCCGGGATCTATCAACCAACAATTGGTGGGTGGCACTGCTGACTTTCGGCGAGGGGTGGCACAACAACCATCACGCCTATCCCGTCTCGGCCCGGCACGGTCTGAAGTGGTACGAAATCGACTTCAACTGGTACGGAATCTGGATTCTCAAGCAACTTGGACTTGCATCCCATATCTGCCGAACCGAACTACCCGCCGTAGGCACCCCAGGGGATCTTTCACCCTCCATCGAGGGACGGTAAGAGTGTCACAAATCAAGTTACTGGTCCCCGGGGAATTCCAATGATCGCCTGGATATTAATAGGCGTGCTGGTGCTCTTGGCCTTTCTTTGCGCTTCGGCCTTCTGGACCAGCGATTTCCGAAAACGGGGCCGCTAAAGCGTGCTGTCTTCGACGAATGCATCTAAGAGACCCTGCTCAGCCGGTCTTTGCCCGGTCGTTCCGATAATGCTCGTGGTCACACGTTTCTCTGAGCCTGCCTCAAAATCATGTGTTTGTGGGCAAGGGAATTAGCCAATTTGAGACGCAACGAATCAATCACTTACAGGCCGAGCCGAAGAAGGGTTATTGGGCTGCGCGTCTTAACATCCGCTGGTCGGACCCACCGGCCTGGAACGATGGCGGGCACGATGGCCTGCGCTACAATGACTGCCAAGAGGCTGAGTGGATGAAGATCACCGGCAGCGACGTCATACTTTTGGCGCACTCGACGTTTGGAGTTTTGGGCATCCTGTCGGCGCTGTGGGTTTTCGTGGAAACGCTGAACGCGCGCGAGGAGAACGCGAGGCGCATAGAAAAGGCCGCTTTTCTCGCGGCGCTGTGCATGAGCGTGACTTGGATTGTGGGCGGATATTGGTACGTTCACTTCTATCCGGTCGACAGGGCCCTGATTCTGAAAGGGCCGTGGCCCTGGGCTCATACGCTGTTCATGGAAACCAAGGAACATCTCTTCTACATCACGCTGATCCTGTCTTTTTACCTTCCGATTGCAGCGCGAGACAAACTTTATGCCAACGCGGCTGCGCGCAAAATGGCGCTGTGCGTGGCGATGCTGATCGTTCTCACCGGGCTGGCGATTGAAGGCTCGGGAGCGATCATCAATCATGGCGCCAAGGTGGCGCTGCTGCATGCCAGCCAGGGGGCCGCACGATGAACTCGGACAACGCAAAGCTGGGACGCTCGAGCGCCGGGTTCGCTATGGCCGCGTCGATCACGGTGCTATTCAGCACGGTGCTGGCCTGGGCGAAGGACGCTTACAAACCGCTGAACAGTCTTATGAATGCTCTGGCCTGGCACAATTGGATAACGCACGGCATAGCCGACGTGATTCTGTTTGTCGGACCGGGGCTGATTTTTTCAAGAACCAACTGGGTTGAAAGAATCGCTCCGAATCGGCTGATTACGTTTCTGGTCGTGGCCGTCCTGGTGGCGGGCATGGGCTTGTTCGTCTGGTACGCAGTGTTCTGAAGAAAAAACTCAATCCGATTCGCGGACGAAGGGACCAAGGTTGCAAGTCAGTGAAATCCGTTCTTGCCTAGCTGCCGCGACAGCATCGCGTCTGCCGCGTCCGGCTTCTTGTCATCTTTTCCCCAGGTGTAGTAAAGGCCAAGATAAGCGTAGTTCTCCGTCTGGCCGGCGACCGAGTGACCGTATGCAAACAGGAACTGAAAATCGGGATTCTTGAAGTGGTAGTAGCCGCCCGCGTCGATGAGCGTGGAGGATTGCGTTTGCGGCGCGGCCAACCCCTCGCGCGCGTGGGAAAAGACTTCAACTCCTAATTCGAGCTTCTTGTTGATTTCCCGCTTCACGAGAAATCCGCCATACGGAAAGCTGCGATAATCCACTTGCTTGACGACCGTGTATCCCGCGCCGCCATCGAAGGTCCAGGGCCCCTCGTCCTTTTCCACCCAAAGAGGAAGTTTGTACCAGACCTTTCCAATGCCGAGCCCTTTCGAATAACTGCCGGTCGGAACTTCCAGCATGGTGAAGGTGCCGATCTGCGGGCGGCGCTTCGTTTGTTTGATGAAGCCGAACTTCAGGCCCAGTTCCATGTCCGTAAGGCCAAAGGCGCGAGGCCCGATTCCGCTGGGAGAGTAGATGGGATTATTCGTCGGGAAGACGGCCCCGAAAGGCAAAATCGCGTGGAGTTGAACTCTGGGGATCGCCCCCCAGTTGAATTCAAACGCCGGGCCCAGCGTGTCGTACTCGACCGGAGTGCCATCCACGCCGCCGAAGATGTAGGCCTCGTAGTGCTTATAGTCGACTGGCGTGGGATCGTCGGTCTGATAGGGAGGACCTTGCGCGCAGAGCTTCGGCGCAGTCAGCAGAACGAGGAGGAACAGCGCAAATTTCAAACAATTGCTGATGGCCCTCATTGGAATCGCCCGCAAGGCATTCCTCACGCAATTCGTCCTGAAGTATTTTCGCGCGCACGCTGCGCGTCGAGCGACCACCCGCCGGGACCTGCGAGGATCAAGAATAGCAGACAACAGAACATCGCAAAATCGGTGCGGGCGTCGCTCACCATGTACCAGAAGCCCTGGTTAGCACGAAATAGTTCCGGAATTTTCGTGGTCGCGATGGCGGTGGAAATCACGATCAGGAGCGGAACGGCTGCCGCCCGCGTCCAGAGTCCGAGCAGCACGAGAAGGGCGCAGGCAATTTCGAGCGTTCCCACAAAGTGCGCCGTGAAATTCGGATGCGGAAAGCCGATTCGCGTGAAACGGGCCACGCCCATGTTGGGGTCGATGAATTTGAGAATTCCTTGCGTGAAGAAGATCAGCCCGGCAGCAAGACGGATGAGAACGATGCTCGCGGGGCCTCGCGGCGAACGAAAAAGGAATCGAAGGAGCGAGGACATATTCGTGGCTTTGCCTTTTCAGAAACGGACAAGCAGGATTGTACAACGAGCATGCTCGCTGGGACGCGAAGCCGGGTGCCCTGAGACCGGGCCATCAACGGGCCATGTGAGCGCATTGCTCCTTGTTACATGCCGCACCCATTGAGCGCCACCTCTTTTAGCGCCAGGCGTATTCCCCAATGCGCCGCAGGAATTCCCACTGTGGCGCATTTGCATTTTTCCCCACAAATTTCAAGTGGACGTATAGTCGGATAACCGGAAACCTGGGGGCAACTCTCCGGTTGATGCCATAACGACGTCGGCCTCCTTCGGTCCGAGCACTGTTGGGGTGAACACCGAACAGTCTACTCGGGCCGTCGCGAGACCGGCGTCGTTATGACATCAATCAGGCAGTACCTGATATGACAAATGTTATGTAACGCGGAGTGTGATTTCATTCTTTCTTTGGATAACATTCGTGCCAATTTGGGAGGGGGTGGGTATGCCGTGCAAGTCGTGCGGATCAGCCAACCAGGACAAGTTCAGCGGGGAGATGGGCATCCATTTTCCCGGACTGGAAAATATTGACAGGCCCGTCGTCTGGGTATTCCCCAAATTGGTTGTCTGCCTGGATCGTGGCAACGCGGAAGTATTGTCGGATCAACTGAATAGATGGTGTTGCATCGACCATCTGAGCTGGCAGCGTTGCTCAGGCATGTGAATTACTTCCGGGTAGCGCGTCATCCGTTCAGAACAGCGGCGATGGCCAGTTGGTAGCCAATATGGAGCTTGGCATGGCCCGCTGGAATTCTTAGCATGCCGACTCACGAACGCGCGAGCGAACGAGGAATGAGAGGAAGCGGTGAATTCCGCCAACTGCTATGAGGATGCCAACCGTGCCAGCGCATATGCCACGCTTGAGTTCGCCAACACCTACTATCTCGCTTTCCGCGACTTGCCGGAGATTCTGAGCGCGCATGTAACCGGCTTAAGAGCGCTTGACTTCGGTTGTGGGGGCAGGTCGACACGGGTTCTGAGGAAACTCAGGTTCGATGTGACCGGAGTCGATATCTCGGAGGACATGCTGCGTATTGCACGGACGACCGATCCTTCTGGTGATTACCGTCTCGTGCCAGGCGACAACCTCAACCAATTTGCCGCTGGCTCCTTCGATCTGGTTCTTTGCTCGTTCCCCTTTGACAACGTTCCCGGAGGAATGAAGGCAGGACTTTTTCGCGATCTTAGAAGACTGCTGGCGCCCACTGGAACCATCGTCAATCTAGTTTCGTCACCCGAGATTTACACGCATGAATGGGCTTCCTTCACTACTAAAGACTTTCCAGAGAATGCCGTTGCCCGCAACGGAGATCTCGTACGTATTGTCGTTACCGATCACCAGGATCGGAGGCCCGTCGAGGACATCCTCTGGACCGACGAATCTTATCGAGCGGTGTACCGGGAAGCAGGTCTCGAAGCGGTTCGCGTGTTTGAGCCTCTAGCCAAGGGCGACGAGCCCTATTCGTGGGTGAGCGAAACGAAGATCGCCCCCTGGGTGATCTACGTCTTACGACGTGCTACCTAGCTCCGGGACTTTTCTTGGAAACCTGGTTGTTCACAGGGGCACGGGTGGTCGCCTATCCGGGAGTTATCCTCGCCCCGCTTGGCGGCGGTCACTTGGACGTGTAGTCGTGCAAGTGATCGGACTACCGGATTTATGAAAGGCACTGTCCGATCCTAACCAGCAACGGTTCTCGTCTCGTTATTGCATATCATGTTTTCTAGAGTCCCAAATCGAGGAGGCCCCAAGAATGCCTGTTGGCAAGAATGAGCGACACCGTACGGAACGCATCGGTTGGCTACGCGCAGCGGTCCTGGGCGCGAACGACGGCATTCTTTCAACATCGAGTCTGGTGCTCGGTGTGGCAGCTTCACATGCCACTCACAGCAGCGTCATGGTCGCCGGGGTTGCCGGGCTGGTGGCCGGGGCCATGTCTATGGCTGCTGGCGAATACGTGTCTGTCCACTCACAGGCAGACACCGAAGAGGCCGAGCTCGAACTGGAGCGCGGGGAGCTCAAAGCAGACGACAAAGGCGAGCACCAAGAATTGATGGCCATCTATGTCGCTCGCGGACTCGAACCTTCACTCGCGAAGCAGGTCGCCGACCAGCTGATGATCCATGACGCGTTAGGTGCGCATGCCCGCGACGAATTAGGCATTTCCGAAGCTCTCCGTGCCCGTCCCATTCAGGCTGCGTTGGCATCGGCTGGCAGCTTCGCTATTGGAGCAGCCATGCCTCTTTTGGTTACTGCCATCGCTCCGGCGGCGGGTTTGATCCCTCTTGTTTCCGGAACTTCGCTGGCCTTCCTCGCGCTTCTGGGAGGGTTGGCTGCGTACGCCGGCGGCGCGGCGGTAACCGTAGGCGCAATACGTGTCACGTTCTGGGGTGCGGCAGCTATGGGGCTGACTGCGGGCGTCGGGTTGCTGTTCGGAACAATCGCCACAGGCTAGCTCCCGGTTAGTCGTGCCAGCTCAACCGGTCGATGCAACACCATCTATTCAGTTGATCCGACAATACTTCCTCTAGGGAATCGATCTGCAAGGCCCTACTCAATCAGAACCTAAACAGGGCAGTGTTTTGTCTGGATCAACGCCCTTGACCGAAGTAAGCTTCGTAGAGCCCTGTAAATGGACTTTGAGCTAGTGTTGCGTCGACCCATTGAGACCGCCCGGATAACCGGAAACTTGGCGGTGCCGAGGACCGACTTTCCGGTTTCTGCATTGACCAGGCGCCGGGTCTTCTCTGACGAGTTAGGAATGCCATCGCGCACCATCAGCAACGGGCGGATCGTCCTTGCGCCACACACCACGGTGCGGCCCACCTCTACCGATTGCAGATAGTCACTTGAGTGGTCATATCCAGATGAATCTTCTTTGCATTGTAAAGTACTTGACAAGACATAAGAGACCGCGTACTATTTCTCGATGGATGAGTTCAAGTATTCCGTTGCCAATGCTCTGCGATACTGGGAACCCCGGCGCGTTTTGTATAACACCGTCCTTACCGCTGTGGCGGGATCATGGGTGGTGCTCACATGGCCGCACTTTCGTCCTGTCCAGTTAATGGGCATCCCTCCCGGTGACACTCATCCCGCGCTCATAATTCTCATTATTCTCGCTTTCTTGGCGAATGTCTGCTACAGCGCGGTGTACCTCGTGGATATCCCGCTGCAGCTCACATTCGCTACGTGGCGCAAGTATCGCTGGACCTTGCTGCTTACCGGGACATTATTCGCCATGCTGATCGAAGATTATTGGATTGCCGACGAAATCTATCCGTTTGTACCCAAGTAAAGGCTGCCCGCACGATCACCCCGCACGGTGGCTGCAAGGAGGATGATATTCCCGCTTCCTCGGCGTCTTGCCTAGAGTTGGGCGCACCAACAACGGGAAGAGAATTTTCATATATATTTCAGACGAGCGGTTCACGCTCATTCCAGACGCGAGTTCGATGCGAGTTCTCATCGTTGAAGACGATCGCAGCATGGCGGAGCTTCTGCAAAAGGGGCTCGAAGAGGAAGACCATGTCGCCAGCCTCGCTCGCGATGGCACCACGGGTCTCGAACTCGCCGAGTCCTATCAGTTCGACGTGATCGTCCTCGATTGGATGTTGCCGCGCATGGACGGCACGGAGGTCGCACGACGCTTGCGAAAGGCCGGAAAGACGACCCCGATCCTCATGCTGACGGCGCGCGACTCAGTTCCCGACGTCGTGAAGGGCCTCGATGCTGGGGCCGACGATTACTTAACAAAGCCATTTTCGTTTGCCGAGTTTCTCGCCCGATTGCGGGCGCTCGGACGCCGGCCACTCACAACAGCCCGCGGGCATCGCCTCGAGGTCGCCGACCTGGTTCTCGACCCTGGCACGCACCAGGTCTTTCGCGACCGGCACGAAGTGCGGCTGACTTCCACGGAGTATCGCCTCCTCGAATTTCTTATGCGCCGTTCCGGCGCCGTGGCGTCTCGGCGCGCGATCATCGAAGCGGTCTGGGGGCTCGATGCCGAGGTCGAGGAAAACACCCTCGATGCCTTCGTTCGGCTGCTGCGTGGAAAGATCGACCACGGACACAAACAACGGTTGATTCACACGGCGCGCGGATTCGGCTATTGCGTCCGGCCGGAAACGAAGGAATGAAATCGCTCTCGATCGGCGCGCGCCTGACAGCGTGGTATTCGCTGATCCTCGCATTTTCGCTGTGCCTCTTCAGCGCGATCGCTTACTTCGCTATGGGTCACAGTATCCGAGCAACGATCGACTCCGGCCTCGGACAGCGCATTCAGGCGGTTCGCGACATTATTAAAGAGGATGGGCCCAGCGGACTCGCTGCCCTCCAGGACGAATTTCGGGAACTCGCCGACAGCGAAGGCTCCGGCGCGCGATTGCGTGTGGCATATGACGCTGGCGGTATGATCTACGCTTCACCCGATTTGCAAATCGCGCGCGAACCGAGGCGCGCTCAGAGCACTCCCCGTCCATTCACCGCGAGAATTGGTGACGCTCGCTTCCGGCTTCAGCAGGATCAAATCGAAGTAGGCGGAACACGCTACGACGTCGAAGTCGCTACGTCCATGCAGGATTTCGATCGCGCGCTGGAACGCTTCCGCACGGTGCTGTATTCGACCGCGCCGGTATTTCTGATCCTTGCGGCGCTCGGCGGCTACTGGCTCAGCCGCCGGGCTCTGGCGCCAGTCGACGGAATCACTCGCGCCGCGCGCACCATCGGCGCGCAGGATTTGTCTCAACGCCTCGCGATCCCTCGCTCCAGAGACGAGCTGCAGAGGCTGGCCGACACTCTGAACGACATGCTCGCCCGCCTCGAAGCCGCCTTTCAGCGCGTCACGCAGTTCACTGCCGACGCCTCCCATGAGTTGCGTACGCCCGTTTCCGTGATACGAACGAGCGCGGAACTCGCGCTCCGCAAAACGCGTTCGGAGGCAGAATATCGCGAGGCGCTCGAGCGCATCGTCGCCGAATCCGAAAAAGTTTCCCGGCTGATCGAGCAGTTACTCCTCCTGGCGCGCGCCGATGACGGCCCCGTCACTCTGTCGTTGGCGCGCATCGACTTGAAATTGACGCTCCAAAGCATTTGCGGTGACGCGAAAGTATTGGCGGAAGCGAAACAGTTGAGATTTTCGCAGTCGATTCCGGAACGTCCGATTTGGGTTCAGGGCGATGCCGCGTCGCTGGAGCGGCTGTTCGTAATTCTTCTCGATAATGCAATCAAGTACACGCCAAGCGGCGGCCAGATCGACGTTCGACTCGGTTCAGACAACAGCTCCGCGGTCGCCGAGGTCCGAGACACCGGAATCGGCATACCGGCGGAAGACGTCCCTCACGTTTTCGATCGTTTCTACCGCGCCGACCCCGTTCGTTCGAGAGAATCGGGGGGCACCGGCCTTGGCCTTGCCATTGGCCGCCGGATAGCCGAGGCCCATCACGGCGAAATACGCGTCGAAAGCGTCCCTTCCAAAGGCTCTATCTTCGAAGTCCGTCTCCCTCTGTCCGCCGAATAGCCGTCGGCGGATATACGGAGACGAGTACCAGACGGCGCTACGCTCCCTCTTTCAGATATTCTTCATGTAGCCTCGCTAACTTCTTTTGTGCTGTCAAAACGCAACTTGAATCTCACTGTTCCGCCCGGGGTATAGGCCTTGAGATTGACCCGAGTATGCCTTGTGTCGGCCATCCTGCTAAGTGGGAGTGTCGAGCCTGCGCACGCTCAACAGTCGCAAACGCCACCCAACACGCGACGCCTGACGCTGTCTGCGGCGCTCGATCTAGCCGAGCGGCAGAACCTCGATCTCGCGGCGGCACGCGCGCAGCGCGCAGTTGCACAAGCTGGCGTGCGCACCGCGAGCGAACACCCTAACCCGACGGCATTCTTCGCCGCGACTCGGGACACTCCGCACGAAAGCCTCTTCTTCGATGTGCCCATCGAGCTCAGCTCGAAGCGCCAGCGCCGCATTGACGTCGCCAAGCAGGAAATCGGCGTGACGGAAACGGAGATTGCGGCTCTCGAACGCCAGTTGCGTCACGAAGTTCGCGATGCGTACTTTGGCCTCGCCCACGCGCGCGGCGCTACGGCACAGCAGGCAGACGTCTTGAAACTTGCGCAGCGCCTTCATGACATTGCTCAGGCGCGCTTCCAGGCCGGCGATATTGCTCAGCTCGAAGTCACGCAGGCAGACCTTGAAGCCGCTCGCGCCGATGCCGATTTACAGGTCGCGCAGCAGGAGGAGAAAGTCGCCCTGAGCGATCTCAATGCCCTGCTGAACGAAGCCCCCGCCACCGACTGGGACCTCGGCGACGTCCTCTCCACGCCGTTCGCCGGAGAAGTGACGCTCGACGCCCTCCTTCTGCGCGCCGGCGCTTCCAACGCCGAAATCGCGCGCATCAACCAGGAGCAGAAAGTCCAGAAGAGCGAAACGGCGCTGCTGAAAGCGGAGCGCGTCCCGAATCTCGGCGTCGAGTTCGGAGTTGATTTCAACTCGCCGGGCCAAGGTGGTTACAAGGAAGGCCCTCGCGGCCAACTTTCGATGGACTTGCCGATCTTCTCGCGCAACCAGGGCGAGATCGCGCAATCTCTGGCCAGCGAACGCGCCCTCGACGCAGAACTTTCGGCGATTCGTCGCGCTAACGATGCGAAAGTCGAGAGCGCCTATTTGGATCTGGTAGCGCGACGCACCGAGGCGCAGGTGTATCACGATTCGCTTCTGCCCGCTTCTCAGAAACTCGAGCAAATGGCCGAAGACAGCTACCAGTCGGGCAAAGCGAACATCTTGACGGTTCTCAGCGCGCAGTCGGATGTGCACCAGGTGCAGCGCCAGTATCTCGATAGCTTGTTAGCCGTGCAATCCGCGTTCGCCGAGCTGGAGGAAGCAGTAGGCGCGCCGCTTGATTGAATAGAAAGAACAATGAAAAGTCATCGAAATCAAAACGTCCGTCTTCTTCAGTTCGGTCTCATGCTTTCCCTGGTCGCGGCAGGCTGCTCGCGTAAATCGGCCGCTGACGACGCTGGCGCCGAAGGCTCCGCAAAGGCGGAAGTCACGCTGACCAAAGTCGCGCGCGGAGACATTTCTCAGATGCTCACTCTTACCGGTACCGCTGCCGCGCCGCCCAACCAGGACATCAAAGTCAGCGCGCTCGTTTCCGGCCGCGTGGCCGAACTCAACGTCGCGGAAGGCGATCGCGTTCAAGCCGGCGAAATCGTCGCGAAGCTCGACGACCGCACGTATCACGACCAGCTCCAGCAAGCCGAAGCCGCCGTCGAGCAAGCGAAGGCCAATCTTGTGAACGCGAAGCTTTCTCATGCCCGCAACGAAGATCTCTTTCAACGGGGTATCGTGGCACGCAAGGATTTGGAAGACGCGCGCATGCAGGAAAGCGTCGCGCAGGCCGCCATGAGGCAATCCGAAGCCGCCCTCGAACTCGCGCGCCTGCAGTTGGCGCGCACCGAGATTCGCTCGCCGATCAACGGCATGGTCGCGAAGCGCTTTGTCAGCGGCGGCGAGCAAGTGGACGGTACGGGTGCGCAGCCGATCGTCGAAGTGGCGAATCTGCAGTTGGTTGAATTTCTCGGCAACGCGCCCGCGCAGTACCTGGCGAAAATGCATCCCGGCGAACACGTCACCGTGACCACTGAGGCTGTCCCGGACAAGAAATTTGACGGCGGCATCGTGGCGATTTCCCCTTCTGTTGATCCCGCAACCGGCGTGGGGCTTGTTCGCATCCGGGTGCCGAATTCGAGCGGCCTGCTACGCCTGGGCGTGTTTCTCAACGCGGACATCCCCGTGGAAACGCACAAGAAAGCTCTCGTCGTTCCAATTCAGGCAATCTATCGCGACGAAGAGGGCGAAAACCGGGTTTTCGTGGCGAACGGCGACTCCGCGACGGCCATTCCGGTGAAAATCGGAATCGAAAACAAGGACCAGGTGGAGCTTCTCTCCGGTGATGAAGGCGGCATCAAGGAAGGCGACACGATCATCCTGACGGGCGGCTACGGTCTCGGCGACAAAGCGAAAATAGAGGTCAAGGCGCCCGATTCAAAGCCTGACTCGAAGGCCGACTCGGACTCGAAGCCCGACTCCAAAGAACCATGAACATCGTCCGCTTCTGCCGCGAAAATCGCTATGCCGTTTACCTGCTCGCCGCGTTTCTCACGGTTGCGGGAATCTGGGCGGTGTTTCAGCTTCCCAGCAACATCTATCCCGAGCTGAATTTCCCGCGCATCGTGGTCCTTTCGCATACGGGCGACCTCGCTCCGGAAACGATGTTGCTTACGATCACCCGCCCGATCGAGGAAGCCGTCAGCACCGCTTCAGGTGTTCGGCGCGTCGACTCCAAGACCATCCGCGGCAACTCGGAAATCTACATTTTGTTTCAGCCGAATACCGACATGCAGTACGCGCTTCAGCTCGTCCAGGCCCGGGTCAGCGAAGCCCGCAGTTCCTTGCCCGCTGACACTGAAGTCCGCGTCGAGCGAATCACTCCTGAAGTGTTTCCTGTCCTGAGCCTCATTCTGAACGGCAACGTTCCTGATGCGGATTTGCACGACGACGCGTTCTACGTCCTGCGCCCCCTCTTCAGCCGCATCCCAGGAGTCGGAAACATCGAAGTTCAGGCCACCGACGCACGCGAAGTGTCCGTCATCGTCGACCCACAGAAGATGCTCGCGCACCGGCTGTCCCTGGTCGACATCGCGGGCGAATTGCGCGACACAAACCAGGTCACGTCCGTGGGCCGCCTGGCAAAGAACTACCAGCAATATCTCATCCTGACGACGAGTCAATTCGTCAACCTCGACGACATCCGCAATACGGTTGTCGCGGTGGACAACGGAGCGCCCATCCGCGTACGCGATCTCGCCGATGTGAGTTTCGGCATCAGCGACCCTACCACGTTGATTACGGGCAACGGCCAGCCGGCCGCCCTGATCAACATCTCCCGCCAAATCGGCGGAAACATCCTGCAAATGACGCAGCAGGTGCTCGACCAAGTACGCGATCTCGGCGCCGCAATACCGAAGACGCTTCACATATCCATCGTCTACAATCTCGCCGAGTTCGTTTCGGGCTCGATCGGCAGCGTTCGCGACGCCATCATCATAGGCGCGGTGCTCGCCATATTAATTCTGTTTGGATTCCTGCGCGACGGCAGAACCACGCTCGTCGCGGCTGCTTCTTTGCCGCTTTCCGTCGTCGGGACGTTTTTCTTCCTGAAGATTTTCAACGGCACACTGAACCTGATGTCTCTCGGCGGCCTGGCTGTGGCTATCGGACTCATCATCGACGACGCCGTGGTCGTCATCGAAAACATCTACCGGCATCTCGGCCTGGGCGAATCGCAGCAAATCGCAGCCGAACGCGGCACGCAAGAACTGCTCGGGCCTGTGATTGGCTCGACGGCGACAACTCTTGTCGTGTTCTTGCCCTTAAGCTTGCTGCAGGGAGTTGTCGGGGAGTTCTTTCGCGCCTTGTGCCTTACGCTGGGCGTGTCTGTTCTGCTGTCGCTTGTATACGCCCTGACGCTGATCCCGCTGCTCTCCCAGAATTTTCTCAGTTCGCGAACGCATCGCGAGGAATCCGCAAAATTCATGGGGCCCGTGAATCGAGTGTACGAAAGAGCGGTGCGCTGGTCCCTGAAGCACCGCGCGATTGTCGCGATTGCCGCGTTCGCTTGCGTTATCATCGGCGTGGTCCTGTTCACACAACTCGAAACCGGATTCCTGCCGGAAATGGATGAAGGCGGTTACGTTCTCGACTACCTCACGCCCCCGGGGACCTCGCTCGCTGAAACGAACGTCCTCGTCCAGAAGGTCGAACAGCGCATTGCCGCCATGCCGGAAACGGCGTCGTTCTCGCGCCGCACCGGCGCGGAGATGGGCCTTTACGCGACGCAACAAAACCGGGGCGATATCCTCGTCAAAATGAAACCGCGATCGCAGCGCAAACGCAGCACGCAGGACATCATGGACGACATGCGCTCGCAGATCGCGGAAAACATACCCGGCCTCGACGTCGAGTTCACGCAGATCCTCCAAGACATGCTTGGCGATCTCGAAGGTTCGCCGGAACCCGTCGAGCTGAAGATTTTCGGCAATGACATGACTACCCTCGAGCGGCTTGCGGAAGAGGTCGGGCCGAAACTTCAGAAGATCCCCGGTCTCGTCGATTTCGTCGGCATCCAAAAGGGCAATCCCGAGATTTTCTTCCGTGTCGATCCCACCGTGGCTGGCCGCGCCGGTCTCGGCACGGACAACGTAACTCAGCAGGTCAGTGCGGGTCTGCTCGGCCTGACGCAATCGCAGTTCCGCGAGGCCGACCGCACCGTCGACATTCGCGTGCGGTTCCCTGATGCCTTCCGCCACAACTACACCGACATTCAGCAGTTCCCGCTGCTCACACCCGCAAAACAAATCGTGCCGCTTTCGTCTCTCGCGCACGTGGAGCAAGTGAACGGCGAATCGGCGCTGCAGCGCGAGAATCAGCGCCTGATGGTAACGCTCACCGCGCGGCTCGAAAATCGCGACCTTGGCAGCGGCATTCGCGACGTGCAGCAAATGATGAACGGGATTTCACTACCCACCGGCACAACGTACGAAATCGGCGGCCAGTACGAGAGCCAGCAAGGCTCATTCCATGATTTGCTCAAGGTACTTTGCCTTGCCTTGGGCGCGGTGTTCGTCGTACTCGTGGTTCAGTTCCGAGCGTTCGCCCCAGCGTTGATTATTCTTTCAGCCGCGCCCCTCTCACTCGTAGGAGTGTTCGCGATGCTGCTTGTCACGGGAACGCCGTTGAACGTCTCCTCGTTCATGGGGATCATTCTCATGGTCGGCCTCGTGGTAAAAAACGGCATCATCCTCTTCGAATATGTCCACAAACTTTGGGACGAAGAAAAAATGGCGCTCGGCGAAGCGCTCGTCGCCGCCGGGAAAATTCGCATCCGCCCGATCCTGATGACCACCCTGGCGACACTCTTCGGTCTGCTACCGCTTGCGTTGGGCCTCGGCTCCGGCGCCGAACTACAAAAGCCGCTAGCCCTCGCGGTAATCGGCGGCCTCCTCCTCTCGACGTTCATCACCCTCCTCGTAATGCCGGTCCTTTATTCCCTCCTCGAGCGCAAGGCCGAATCTGCGTAGAAGGGGACATTTAACCTGATCCGTCTTTCTGTGTGCCTTCTCATTCTTGGATTGCGACCTCAACAAGCCTTTAGTACGACATTCACTTACGGTTCATCTCACGTTCATGTTGCCCGTGCCCAATGCCCCTTATCGCGGGGCAGGCGACGGTTTTGGCCCAAAGCGAGTCGTCGCATTCCTGGTTTATCTCACCAGCGCCGAGCGAGAGTGCGCCTGCTCTCGTAACTAAATTGAAAATCCTTGTCGTAGAAGACGAAAAAAGAATGGCGCAGGTCTTGCGGAGGGGCCTGGAAGAGGAGAGCCATGCCGTGCTCGTGGCCAGCGATGGTTCAGCCGCTCTCGAGCTCGCGGAAAGTAGCACGTTCGACTTGATCCTTCTGGATGTGATGCTGCCCGGCGTCAACGGAATTGAGGTGGCTCGACGACTCCGCGAAAGCAAGCTCCAAGTTCCCATCCTGATGCTCACAGCTCGTGATACCGTGCCCGACGTCGTGAAAGGTCTGGACGCGGGAGCGGACGATTACCTGACGAAGCCGTTTTCCTTCGCCGTCTTGTTCGCGCGCATTCGGGCCCTCGAACGTCGCGCCGCCGAGGTACCCAAGCTCGTGTTGCGGGTTGCCGACCTCGTACTCGACATTGCCCAGAGGCGCGTCTTCCGCGGCGCTCGCGAGGTGTCGCTCACGCCGAAGGAGTTTCGCCTACTGGAATTCCTGATGCGCAATGAAGGCCGCGTTGCCTCGCGCCGCGCGATCGTCGATTTCGTCTGGGGCCCCGCCGCGGATACCGTTGAAGAGAATACGCTCGACGCATTCGTGCGGCTCCTCCGCCGGAAGATCGACGAGAGTGAAAACGTGAAGCTGATTCATACCATGCGCGGCTTCGGTTATTGCCTGGAAACTGAGGCAAGATGCTGAACTTTTCCCTTCGCACGCGCATCACCGCCCTCTACTTCGTGGTTCTAGCGGCGTCCTTCGCCGCATTCGCATTGATCAGTGATTACGGCTTCCGGCACAGCATCGAAACCACCGTCAACGACGCATCCCTTGCCAATCTCGACCGCGTCCAGAACGTTCTCGCGCGTGTCGCTCCAAAAGGCCCGGACGCAGTGAAAGGCGAACTGAATGAGCTTGCCGGATTGTGGGCCGGCGCCGGTTTGCTCGAAGTGCGCGATCGGTCCGGGAACTTGATCTCTCAATCCCGGCCCTTCACAAAGCCGGGCAGGACCATTCCCGCCACCGCGTTCGGAACCGTTTTTTACACGACCAATCTCGACGGCTTGCAATACCGCGTGGCGGCCCGCATCGTTGAAACGGACGGTCAAGCGTTTGTAGTTCGCGCCGCGGTGCCGACGGAACCGTTTGATCAAGCCCTCGACCGCTTTCGCCTGATCCTCAAGGAAACGCTTCCCGTTCTCATCGTGCTTGCATCCCTGATCGGGTACTGGCTCAGCGGACGCGGCCTCGCCCCTGTAAAAGAAATCATTCGAACCGCCCGGGGAATCGGAGTGAAGAATCTCTCGAGCCGGCTCAAGGTGCCGAAGGCTCACGACGAGTTGCGCTTGCTGACGGACACGCTGAACGAAATGCTCGCGCGCATCGAGTCGTCGGTGCAGAGAATCACTCAATTCACCGCCGACGCCTCGCACGATCTGCGCACCCCCCTAGCTCTCATCCGCAGCAGTTCGGAGCTGGCATTGCGCCGGTCGCGCTCCGAAGAAGAGTACCGCGAGACGATAGCTGGTATTCTGGCCACTTCGGACGAAACGACGGCCCTCGTGGAAAATCTGCTTACGTTGGCGCGCGCTGATGCGGGAGCCGCGACTCTCCAGTTTCAGCGAATCGATCTCATCCCTCATCTGCGGAAAACTGCCGAAGAGGCGGACGTTCTCGCCGCTGATAAGGGCATCCGGGTTGTGGCGGAAGTCCCGCAGGTTCCGGTTTGGGTCACGGCAGACGGAGCTGCTATCGAGCGCGTCTTTCGAATCGTCCTTGAAAACGCGGTGAAGTACACGCCGAGCGGAGGCGAAATCGGCATCCTATTTCACAACGGCCACGGAGCCTCCCACGTCGAGATTCGCGATACCGGTATCGGCATTCCGGCGAAGGACCTGCCTCACATCTTTGAACGCTTCTATCGAGCCGATGAGGCGCGCTCCCGCGAAACCGGCGGCTCGGGTCTCGGGCTGGCTATTGCCCAGTGGGTGGTCGACATGCACCAGGGTTCCATCAGCGCGAAGAGCACGCTCGGTCGGGGCTCCGTATTTTCCATCAGCCTTCCTCTGGCGCAGTCGCCGATAATTGCGAATCGTGCCAGAGGACTTCGCGGAACGTCGATTTCTGGCCCAATCTGAATGGATTTTCAGCCTCTTTTCAATCCGCGATGAATTCGCATTCATCTGCCATTCGCAATCCTCGCCCAGACTGACGCGTATCCGAAGCACTCGTTGAAGGGAAACGAAATTCTGCGGCTGCTTGCTGAGCCAGATTGGCTGAGTTGTATTCCGGGCCACTTTGCAAGAAGCGGCGGATTTTTCGCCGCGCGAGACTAAATCAATGGAGCGACCTACATGAATCGTGGTCACGCACTCCGTCGGCTTCTGCGTTCGATCTTGTGGGCGGCAGCCGCCGCTACTCTGTTTTTCACGGCGAACGCCTGGGCTCAGAGTGGAAAAGGAGTCATCAGCGGCCGTGCCGTCGACCCGGCGGGCGCCGTTCTCCAGGGAGCTCGCGTCGATGTCCAGCCTGGTGGCGCTTCCACGGCTACGAACAGCCAGGGCCAGTTCACGATTACGGATTTGACGCCGGGTATATACACCGTCACGGTTTCCTACGCCGGGTTCTCGGCGTTCACCGCCAGCGTCACAGTCGCGGCAGGCCAGGTAGCGACCGTAGAAGCGTCGCTCAAGGTTTCGTCCGAAAACGCGGAAGTATTAGTACACGGAGATCTGCACGGCGAGGCGGAGGAAGTCAACGTTCAGCGAACGTCCGACGACATCGTCAACGTGATAGCCGCGGATGTGATCACCAGCCTGCCCAATGCCAATATCGCCGATGCCGTTGGCCGTCTCCCGGGCGTCACGCTCGAGCGCGATGAAGGAGAAGGCAAATACGTTCAAGTCCGCGGCACCGAGCCGCGCCTCACCAACGTCACGATCGAAGGCGTCAACGTCCCGTCGCCGGAAGTTGCGGTGCGGCAGGTGAAATTGGACGTCATTCCAGCCGATCTCGTCGAATCTATCGAGCTGGACAAAACGCTCTCAGCAAATCAGGAAGGCGATGCCATTGGCGGTACGGTGAATTTGAAACTTAAGAATGCCGGCGACCAGCCAACTCTGATTGTCGACGGCATCGGCGGTTACACGCCGATTCTCGGGGGCCGCGAGGTGGGGCAGGCCGGCGTCACCGTCGGACAGCGTTTCGGGTCCGACAAGCGTTTCGGCGCTCTAATTGGCTTTACTTACGATTATAACGGCCGCGGCATCGATGACATCGAACCCGGCATCGATCCAGCTTACGCAACCCCTACGTACGACAGCCTTGACCTTCGCGAGTACAGATACCAGCGCAGGCGCTGGGGGCTCGGCGGGGGAACGGATTACAGGCTCAACAGAGATTCAGACATCTATATGCATTACTTTTATTCCGACTTCAAAGACTACGGCAATAAATGGGTATACACGCTGAACGACGACGTGTCGCCCGACCCTAGCGGCAACCCCATAATCGCCCCTGACTTCCCGAAATTTACCACTTCTCAGCGCATTCCGGATTATTCGATCGGGATGATTTCGGGCGGAGGCAAGCACGTATTCTCAAACTCGTGGCTCGCCTGGGACGTCTCGGTTTCCAACGGCCGAGAGAACGGGGCAGCAGGCAATCCAGGGGTAACATTCGAAACGCCACTTCCCACCAACTCCTCCGCTACTCCGGTGTGTCAGTACGATCCGTCCGCGACGACGAATCCGTACAAGCCGCAGTTTAACGCCGCCTGCTTCGCTCCGGGTTCTGGGACATTCGATCCGACCCAATATTACATGACCGAATTTGACACTTCCTCTGGCCCGACGGATGAAGTCAACCTGCAGGGTTCGGCGTCCTTCGGCAGGAACTACAAATGGGGCTCGCACGAAGGGACTCTTGAGTTTGGCGCCAAAATCAGCAACGCCCACGACTATCAGAACGCGGTTTCCCCTGTTTGGGACCCCAACGGGACCTACCTGATGAGCAGTTTCCTGAGCGGCTTCAAGGCCAATAATTATTATGGCGGAAGCTACCCATACGGACCGGTTACGGATTACAACCTGTTAAACAATTTCTTCAACCAAAATCCTGGGGACTTCACCCTCGACGTCAGCGACACACACCTAGGTTCCGACCCGGCCAACTACAATTTGACCGAGCGGATCACCGCTGGCTACATCATGAACACGCTTCGATTCGGCCGGTGGAGATTGCAGACCGGCCTGCGCCTCGAGGCGACCGAACTCGAAATTCAAGGCTTTTCGGTGCTAACGGTCCCGTCCGGCCCAGACGCTGGCAACTGGCTCAGCACTTCGGAAACCCATAACAATCAGTGGTACGTGGATCCATTGCCCAGCGTGCAGTTGCGCTACGAACTCACCCCCGATTCGGATATTCGTGCGGTCTATGGCCGGGGCCTCTCCCGGCCCAACCCATACGATTTGGTGCCCTATTCGACGGTGGATCAATCAACGAATCCCTACACGATTGCCCTTGGAAACCCGAACCTGAAAGCGGAGCACGCTAACGATTTTGACGTCTTGTATGAGCACTACCTGAAGCCGTACGGCGTGGTCCAAGCCGGCTTCTTCTACAAACAACTCATCGATCCCATCTACTACACTACAAACCTACTCGCCACCAGTCCCTTGTGCCCGGCGGCCCAGGGTACCTGCACGACGAGTACGGTTATTAACGGATCCAACGCGCACGTCGGCGGCATCGAGCTTGCTTATCTCCAGCACTTTGGATTCTTGCCCGATGCGCTCAGTGGCTTCGGTATAGCAGCGAACTACACCTACACGTATTCCCAGGCCCACGGCCTGCCGGGACGCATCGACTCGCCAGCCCTTCAGCGCCAGGCTCCCAACTCTTTCAACATCGGTCCCAGTTACGACTATGGCCGGTTCTCGGCTCACGTCGGAATGTCCTACAACGGTGCGATGATCTATCAGTACCAATACACGCCCGCTACCGACCCGTCGAATCTCGGCATCAGGGGACCCGCGGGCGACATCTATCTCTACCCGCACTTCCAGCTCGATGCCCAAGTCAGCGTCCGTGTCCGCCATGGACTCTCGTTTCTCGTTCAGGGAGAGAACCTCACGAATGAGGTATTCGGCTTCTATACAGGCAGCACCAACTACGTGGATCAGCGCGAGTTCTACCAACCCACAATTTCCGTGGGATTCCGCTGGGAGCCACTATCCGAAAAGTAGCACCGGTCCCTTCGGCGAAAACACCCAAATCGCTGTAGGTCGATCAATTTGACGTGGCTACAATTCATTGTGTTGAAAGATCTGTGATGCGGAACCTGACCAAGAAGCTCATTCTCGCAGTGGTTTGCATCGCTGTGGTCGCGGTGGCGCTCGGGCTTCGCTATCGCGCGGAGCGTCCTACTGGGGCCGTCTCGTCCGCGATGAATGCCCAGAGTTCGAGCGCACAAACACCCGATCCGATTTCGCTGCCGCCAACGGGCGATCCCGTTCTTGTCGGCGCGGGTGACATTGCCGATTGCCCTGACTATTCCGGCGCCGAGGCCACCGCCAAGCTGCTCGACGTGATTACCGGTGAAGTTTTCACCGCCGGTGACAACGCCTACGAAGAAGGCACGGCCGAGCAATTTCGCACCTGCTACGATCCCACTTGGGGCCGCCACAAAGCTCGCACGCGCCCGTCCGTGGGTAACCACGAATTTCACTCCGGCGGAGCCACTCCCTATTTCGATTACTTCGGTGCGAATGCGGGCGACCCAAGCAAGGGCTACTACAGCTACAACATCGACGCGTGGCACGTCGTCGTCCTGAACAGCGAGTGCGCCGAGGTGAAGGGTTGTCAGGCGGGCTCGACGCAGGAACTATGGCTCCGCCAGGATCTGCAGTCGCATCCGTCCGCGTGCACGCTGGCCTACTGGCACAAGCCACTGTTCAGTTCTGGCGCGAAGCACGGGAATGACCCCGAGGTGAAGCCGTTCTGGGACGATCTGTACGCCGTGCATGCGGCAATCGTTATCAACGGCCACGATCACGACTACGAGCGGTTTGCACTGCAAGATCCCGATGGCAAGCCCGACGCCACTCGCGGTATCCGCGAATTCGTCGTTGGCACGGGCGGCAAGAGTCACCGCCCATTTGCCAAGCCATTGCCGACCAGTGAAGTCCGCGACCGGACCGCCTACGGCGTCCTCAAACTCACGCTTCACGCCAAAGGCTACGACTGGCAATTCATCCCCGAAGCTGGCAAATCGTTCCGCGATTCCGGCTCCGGCGCGTGCCAGTAGTTCACTTGTACCAACCGTGCCGCCTGTCACGGTGAACTCCTCCGGCCTTCGTCAGTTTGGCACGGATTAGCAGCCCGATCGGCGGCCTCGGAGACGCTCTCTTTCAGATAATCTTCAGGTGACTTCTGTAAAAAGCACCCAGGTGTTTGCGCCCGAGCACGGGAGGTGCTTAGTGCGAAAGATGAGTTTGAAAACCGTAGTCGTCTACGCAGCGTTCTCAATTCTCGCTGTGAGCGCGGCCTTCGTGGGTCACGTGATTGCGGCCCCGCAGTCCGGCGGTTCCGGATATCATGTCACTAAGAAATACAAGCTCGGCGGCACGGGCGGATGGGATTACCTCGCGATCGATTCGGCGAAGCACCGCCTGTTCATTTCGCGCGGCACGCACGTGATGGTTGTCGACGTCGAAACCGGCAGCGTCGTCGGTGACATTCCGGGGATCGGCAGGTCGCACGGCATCGCCCTCGCCCCTGAATTCAACAAGGGCTTCGCGAGCGACGGCTCCGGCTCGGTCCTCGTTTTCGACTACACCACGCTCAAGACCCTCGATACCGTGAAAACGGACAAGGATTGCGACGGGATCATTTACGATCCGGGCTCGAAGCGCGTCTTCACCATGAATGGTGACGCCAATACTTCCACGGTCCTTGACGCCTCCACGGCCAAAGTCCTCGCGAACATTCCTCTCGGTGGAGGTCCCGAATTCACGGCAGCCGACGGCAAGGGCCACGTCTTCGCGAATCTCGAGGACAAAAGCTCGCTAGTGAAAATCAACGCACAAACCCTAAAAGTGGAAGAGACCTGGCCGCTCGCGCCCTGCGAATCGCCCTCCGGCCTCGCCATTGACGCTGCCAACGAGCGCCTTATCGTTGGTTGCCACAACAAATTGATGACGTTCGTCGACGGCAACTCCGGCAAAGTCCTCGGCACGGTTCCGATCGGGCAGGGCGTCGACGCAAATCGCTTCGATCCCGGGACTGGCTACGCGTTTGCTTCGTGCGGCGACGGCACGATCACGGTCGCACACGAGGATTCGTCCGCCAAGTTCTCGCTCGTAGACACGATCACTACGCAACGTGGCGCGCGCACTATGGAAGTCGATCCCGCAACCCACACGATCTACACGGTCACGGCGGAATTCGGCCCTGCCCCCGCAGCCACAGCCGATAATCCGCGGCCGCGCCCGACGATCGTGCCCGACACGTTCACGCTGCTGGTAATAAGCAAATAGGGTGTGGATCCGGACATGCAGCGCCCAGCGCACAATTTGAGTCTCCGGCTTGCGAAGTTGAACGCCCGGGCCGATAGCTGCTTTAGCATCCGGTAAAAGGCGACTCTTAATACTTTGCTCGGCTAGCACGTCTTCATGCCTTCGAGACGCTGACGATGCGGGTTGAGCTTGGTGACGATCGTTCTGGCGATGGCGATGAATATCGGTGAGTCAACGTTCTACAACCCCCTGACGCTGAACGAATATCCCTGTGCCCTGTTCGTAGGTTCCGGTCACGTGCCGGCTGATTTTTCACGCCGTGCCTAGCATCAGGGAATCTTAGGGAATCTTTTTCCCTGTTCGTTCCCTGTTCGGATTTGGTCGAGAAAGCCCAGTTGCCCTTCCAAACCGCTGTCCAGCGTGGCGTTATCTCCGAGTCGTTGGATCGAACCTGCAATATTCCCTGTATTTTTCCCTGTTTGCAGGGAAATTAGCCGGGAGAAAAGTTCGCACGAGACTGCGTCCACCGCCAGCCAGTCTTGGGATTTCTCTCTCGTCAACTGAAAAGCCGCCGCCGTCCGAGCCTACCAAACATGGACCGCGCTGACCCGCGGCGGGCCGGAGCGGTCTTGAATCACTTGGGTTTCGAGGACGATCTCGATGTTTTTTCGTCTCCAGTTGGCAGGTAGCTGATTCACCATCTCTTCCATGCGATGTGCGTCCACCAGGAACTCACCAGCCGCCACAGTGCCACCTCGAGCGATGCCCGCGGCCACCGCAACAGATTGATCTGTATTGGGATCCAAAAATCGAGCGACGATGGCGTAGTCTTTGTAGACCCCGGTTTGCTGTTGAGTGCGATCCAGCATCCATTCGCGTTTCCCGGGATTTTCGCGGTCCTCGATCCAAAATTTCGTCATCTGCGGATCATTGGCAAAATGGAAGCGCAAAGGTGAAGTCAACCTGAGCGTCCAACCATTGTCAAACGCACCGATGAAGACGGAAGGCCCTCGGCGGAGATCGGTCAAGCTGGTGGTCGATTCACCAAGCACGCGATAGGTTTGTCCATAGGTGCGAAGCATGCCGGCGACATTAACGAGCGGACTTACGTCATCAATGATGACCGTCACCATGCTGTCAGTTAAGGTAGTCTCTCGCGCGGGATCAGCGGCGTCGCGCAAACGAAGGGTGACATATTGATTCTGGTCGCCAATGCAGAAAAGTACTGGTTCGGACGACTTCACGAACGGTTCCCAGAACTGGCTTAAGATCGACGGTCGGGATACACGCCAGAGGGTCGCCGCAGCGATTGCCGCGAGCGCCAAGACGGCCACCGCAAACGCGAATCTCCTGTCCAGAACGAAAGCTCGTATCGACCGGGAAGTAATGGGAATTGTCGGAGCCGGCTGGACTTTGACCCCGTCCGAACCCTTGCTCGGCAACTCGCTTCCCTCGAAACCGGTGGGATGGCCAGGCCAGGAGAACTGCGGCGCGTAAGACCCTGCGGGCAAGAACAACCGGATTTCCTGGCTGTGCTGAGGGTCCTGATAGTACTGTTCGATGCGTTTGCGAATCTCCGCAGCGGTAACACGGACAATAGGGTCCGTGTTTGTGTCATAGTCGGCAGGACGATCGAAGATTTCGACGCCTAGGATGCGCTCTTTGAGTTGGTCGGTCTGGCCGCTCAGGACGCGCGCTACAACAAAACGCAAAAAGCTGGGGTATCTCTTGCTGGCGTGAAACAGAGGCGAAGCGAGCAGGCGTTCCACTTGCTGTTGAACGGCACCCCTCTCGAGTTCGTTAGAAGGTGTCCAGCCCTTCGTTACTTGCTGGGTAGCAAATGTCGCCATGCAGCGTGACCCAAGTGTCTTCCCCGCACCCAAAAACAAGCGACAGTTCGATTCGTTCTGTCGATTGAAGAAGTCTGTTTGTTGGATAGTACTGCGCCTGTCGGCCGGGCGCAACGTAAAAAGGGGGAATCGGAGGCCCTTTTCGCCAGTTCTCACTCAGCCATAAGCGCCTGGAAACAATCGTCCTAGCGTCATTCTCCAGCTCTTATCCTTCTTATCCTCCGCTTTTAACCTGCAAACAGTTGCCATCCTCGACGCGGTTCTATATCTATGCGTGGGTGGTTTTATCGGGTTTCAGGGTTGGTGGGGGTTTCGCGGTTTTCGCGTTGGGGGTGAGATCTTGAGGTTAGCCAAAGCCAGGAGGTGTGTCTCTATGTCCGGAAAAGAACGTCTTTGGAAGGCAGGCTTTTTGCTATGCGCTCTGGTGGTTCCGCTTCTGAGCGGCAAACCGCTCTGCGCTCAGTCGTCCAGCGCATTCACAGCGACACTGAGCGGTAGTGTCCTCGATCCATCGGGCAGCGCCGTTAACGGCGCAAAGGTAACTTTGACGAGCCCCGAAATCGGGTTTTCGAGGACCTATTCGACCAAAGACACTGGTCTGTACACTTTCACGTTCCTGCCTCCCGCTGTCTACACGTTGGAAGTGGAGGTCTCCGGCTTCAAGCACTACCACCAAGAAGGGATCACTTTGGCGGCCGGGCAGGCAGCCGAACAGCAGGTTCAGTTGACTGTCGGAGCCATAACTGAAAGTGTGCAAGTCACCTCTCAGGCGCCGCTTGTGAATACTGACAACGCCAATATTTCGCAGGATTTGTCGTCGAGGTTCGCCGAAGATCTGCCTTTGAACTTCCGAAGCGTCATCAGCCTCACGCTGATCAATTCCTCGGTCAACAACGCTGCGGAAGAGCAGATTGTGGGGTCGCCAGGCCTTGCGCAAACTGCCGACCAGGACATTTCCTTTCTCAATTTCGGCGGCACGTTCTTTGACACCGCGGAATACCTGCTAGACGGAACTTGGGATACGCGGGCCGATTGGGGAGGCGTGATCTACGTTCCATCAGTCGACGATGTGCAGGAAATGAAGATTGAGACCAACGCGTTCACAGCGCAATATGGCTGGAGCAGCGGCAACGTAGTCAACATTGTCACCAAGTCGGGTTCGAACCAATTCCACGGGGATGCTTGGGAGTTTTACGCCAACAGCTCCGCGGATGCGAAATACTATTTCAACGACGGTTCTCAGCCCTCGTTCCATCGCAATCAGTATGGCGGCACGATTGGCGGCCCCATCAAGAAAAACAAACTCTATTTCTTCGCTTACTACGAAGGACTGCGGCAAGCGTCACCGGGGTCTACTTTCGAAACGGTGCCTACTTCCGCAGAAGAGGGCGGAGACTTCTCGGGGTTGCTCGGAGCAGCATCGGAAGGGACTGACTATCTCGGCAGGCCAATTTACCCTGGCGAAGTCTACAATCCGTTCAGCACCCGGCAGGTTACTTGTGGAGGTGTTGATAACGGTCCCGGAGGTACGGGCGATCCAGTGAATTGCGGAGCGGGCATAGCTGTCGGCACCACCGAATACATTCGAGACCCTGTTTCCGGCAACGCCGCAACCGGGCTAGGCGTCACGAACGTGATTCCAGGAGGGTTGATTGACACCATCGCTGGCGGCATCGCCACTGGACACTATTGGCCCGCGCCTACGGGCAGTAGCGTGACCGGGCCGAACTTTTCAGCCACCGCAGCTGCGCCAGAACATTCCGATGAGTATTCAGGGCGTATCGACTACAACCTCAGCGACAACACCCGCTTGTACGCGCGCTGGTCCCAGAAGTACCAGACAAAGACAAACACGCCCGATTTCTTCGGGGCTTCCGATCCGGGCGGCCCAGGCCTGTTGAATCCAAACAATCGCTATAGCACAAACTTCGGTGTCAACCATGCTTTCGACGCGACCTTCACAATGAATTATAACTTTGGCGTAACTCGTCACGTCGAAGGCGGAATTGGGCAAGGTTTTGGATTCAAGGCGTCGGCGCTCGGCCTTCCTTCCTTTATCGATGGGATTGCTCCAGAATTCCCGCAGATTACCGAGCAGGGTTACGCTGGCGTCGGCGCAGTTGGAGGCAACAACGATTACACCGCGCCCCAAACACACTGGACGAACTCGATTGATTTCACCAAATTACGCGGCCGGCACGAATTCCAATTCGGTTTTACCGACGTTTGGCTCCGGCTTGATGGCGGGCATTACGGCGAGACGGATCTGAATTTCGATACTGCGGCCACCCAGGGGCCTGATCCGGAAAATCCAGCCACGGGAACTGGAAACGGGTTCGCAACCTTCTTGCTTGGCGTGGGAAACAGTAGCTCCACTGCTTACCAAGCCTTCCCGGCGACCGATAAGCACTTCCTTGGTTGGTACATTCAGGATGGCTTCAAAGCGACTTCCAGGGTCACGTTCAACTTCGGCTTGCGCTATGAAATCCAAACCGCGCCAACCGAACGACACAATGCACAAAACTATTTCAGCTTTTCGGCCGTGAATCCCATTAGTTCTCAAGTGGGTTTCACGGTTCCGGGAGAGGTAGTTTTTAACTCGCCCAACGACAGTAGGCTGTATAACACGCCCTACTCCAACGTAGCGCCCCGAGTGTCTGTTGCTATTCAAGCGGCCAGCAAAGTGGTGGTCCGTGCCGGCTACGGGATTTTTTATGTGCCGAACTATTATGGCCAAGGACCCAATGATGGGTTCTCGCAAACGACGCCGTGGATCACGACCCTCAATAACGGCTTAAATCCCACGTCCACTCTCAGCGGAAATGCGAGTGTGAATTGCGAGGTTTCTGCCGGTACTTTTGCGCCGTGCGGCAGTGCGTTCCCGAATGGCGAACGCTTGCCCTCGGGCAATTCTGCAGGTGGACTGCAGGATGTTGGCTTTGGGACCACCATAGCCAATTACACCCGGAAAACCCCTTACGTGCAGCAGTGGATGGCCGGAGTTCAATACAGTTTTACAAACAACGATCTGCTCGACATCAGTTACGTGGGGAATCACGGCACAAACGTGCTCGCGACTGGCTTGCAGTGGGAGCTGATGTCTCCAGGGAATTTGGGGTTGGGAAATGCGCTCTACAATCAGGTGCCCAACCCGTTTTACAACACCGCAACAGCGACCAGCGCCATACCGAACAGCGGCTGCGGCCTCAACGACCCAACGATTATCCTCGAGCAGACGTTGGTGCCATTTCCCGAATACTGCAGCGTGTATGAGCCCGAGCCCGCCGTCGGCACCTCTTCTTACAACGCACTAGAGGTCACCTATACACATCGCTGGCACTCCGGCCTGGACCTCAACCTTTCCTACACGTTCTCGAAGTTCATGGACGACGTGGAAGGCAATTCCGGGTGGGCCTTCCCGGGCAGTGGGACCAGCAACCTGAATTCATACAATCTTGCCGCCGATTATTCGGTCGACGCGAGCAACGTCCCGCACAGGTTCGTCGCCAGCTACATTTACGAGTTGCCCGTTGGCAAGGGGAAAATGTTTGGTGGGGATTGGAGCAGGCCCATGGACGCCGCCTTCGGCGGTTGGGAGTGGACCGGAATTCTCACGGCTGAATCCGGATTGCCCCTCTCAATCCAACCAGCGACGAACAATGTCGGTTTCGGCTTCAACCAGCGGCCTAGCATCGTGGCAGGAGTAAGCCCGATACCAGCAGGCCAAAATATCAACGACTGGATCAATCCTGCTGCGTTTGTACAGCCTGCCCCATTCACATTCGGAGACGCTCCAAGGTTCCTCTCAAATCTCCATGGGCCGAAATACTTCGATTGGGACATGGGGATACAGAAGTATTGGAGCATCACTGAAGGCAAACGGCTGCAGTTCCGCTTCGAGATGTTTAACGCTCTCAATCATCCAGACTTCTTCCAACCGGACACGAATCTGGGTGATGTGAGCAATGGCAACTTTGGCAGGATCACCGGGGCGTACCAGGCGCGAACCGTGCAAGGCGCCTTGAAGTTCTACTTCTAGCGCCTGGTGAAAATGGAATACCCCGCCCACCCCGGGGAGGCGCGTGATTGGCAGGCTGCGGCACGGAAACAGCCACGCCTGCCACTCATTGCCGCCAAAGAAGGCCTCGCACTGGTAGAAGCAGAATCACCTTGCCTTGATCTTGAAGGACGCAGTGTGTCGAGTCGTGGTCGGTGTCTCGCGAACACGAAAATGAAAATCCGGGTCCCAACCCGAATACCCTTCTACAGTGTAGGGCTGCTCTTTCTTCTTCTCTTGACGTCGCAAGCTGCACAGACAAGTCACAGGGTCGTGATGGGCAGCTTCAGAGCCGAAAAGGGATCGCCATCGCAGAAGGACTCCGCTGCGAGCAGAGCACTGCCGAACGGCATTGAGGTACGCAACGGGAAGATGCTCCTGCAAGTGGTCGCGCTGCGCGACGACGTTCTGCGCGTGCGCGAGTCCGAAAACGGAGAATTACCAGAAGACGCTTCTTGGGCCGTCCCAGCGCAGATCCGAAACCAAGCCGTCGCAGTAATTCCCGAGTCCGCTGCCGATGTGATTGGCTTTCACACCCAGGCCCTCCGCGTCTCGATTGAGCGCGCGACTCTACGTCTCTCCGTTGCAGATTTGCAAGGGAATGTCCTGCAGGAAGACGCAGCCGGATGGCCCGCGGAGTTTCACGGAAACACATTTCGCCTCTTCAAGAAAATGCCGATGGACGAGCACTACTTTGGGTTGGGTGACAAAGTCGGGCCTCTGGACCGACGCGGCCAATCCTTCCGGCTCTGGAACACGGACGCATTTCTCTTCCAGGAATCCACCGACCCGATTTACAAAAGCATTCCTTTCTTCATGACAATGCGCAGCGGCCGTTCCACAGGCATCTTTCTGGACAACACCTGGTCCACCAGCTTTGACTTCGGCAGGGTCGAGCGCAACATGTACTCGTTTGGAGCCGAGGGTGGCCCGATTGACTACTATGTTTTCTACGGCCCCGACCCGAAGCAAGTGGTTCGCACATACGCCTGGCTCACCGGCTTGCCGCCGCTGCCTCCGCTGTGGTCGCTCGGTTTTCAGCAGTCTCGGTTCAGCTATGGGACGGAATCACGTGTGCGCGAGGTCGCTGCACGCCTGCGGTCCGACAAGATACCTGCTGACGCTCTATATCTCGATATCGATTTCCAAAAGGAGCGTCGTCCATTCACTGTGGACACAGAGCGATTTCCGCACTTTGAACAAATGCTGGCCGATCTCAAACGCGACAACTTCCATGTCGTCGCTATCACTGACTTGCATATCGCTCGGATTGCTGACGGCTATCCTCCGTATGACTCAGGAGCAGCAGGCGACCATTTTGTGAAGAATCCGGATGGCTCGATATATGTCGGGGACGTTTGGCCTGGGCCATCAGTCTTCCCCGATTTCACGCAGCAAACAACAAGGCAGTGGTGGGGCACCTTATACAAGGACTTTGTGTCAGATGGAGTTGCCGGTTTTTGGAACGACATGAATGAGCCTTCGGTTTTTCACACCGACAATCTAACGATGCCGGACAATGTGCAACACCGCATCGATGAGCCTGGATTCCGGCCTCGTACCACGAGCCATCTGGAAATTCATAATGTCTACGGCATGGAGAATTCCCGCGCCACCTACGAAGGGTTGCTCAAACTCAATCCCGATTTGCGGCCTTTTGTGCTGACGCGTGCCACCTACGCGGGTGGGCAGCGTTACGCGGCCACCTGGACCGGCGACGACACCAGCTCGTGGAATCATCTCCGCTTAACCACGCCGATGCTCCTAAATTTGGGGTTGAGTGGCTTCGGGCTCTGTGGCGCCGATGTTGGCGGCTTCCTCGGAACGCCGGGGCCCGAACTGCTCACTCGCTGGACCGAACTGGCTACGTTTCAGCCTATCGATCGGAACCACGCCAACAAAGGTTCTGGTGACAAGGAAGTCTGGGTACACGGGCCGGAACAAGAAGCCATTCGTCGCCGTTATATCGAGGAGCGCTACCGGCTCATACCGTATATTTACACGCTCGTCGAAGAGCTCTCTCGCACGGGTATGCCTGTCGTCCGACCCCTCTTCCTCGAGTTCCCTGGCGCCACCGATGATTCGCACCCGCTGGATATTGACGCAGGAAACGAATTCCTTCTCGGTCCCGATTTGCTCGTTGCGCCGGCGCCTTTTCCAGAGCAGCCCGACGCGTATGCGCTAAAATTGCCGCCGGGTGTTTGGTACGATTATTGGACCGGAGAGAAAATCCAGACCCCAGCAGGGGCAAGAAGCGCAGACACGACGAGCCCGGTCATTCAACCGAACCTGGAGACGCTTCCCGTCTATGTGCGGGAAGGAACGATTCTGCCTTTGCAACCGCTGACACAAAGCACCGAGGAGACACCGCAAGGGCCACTCACTCTGCGTGTGTATCCCGGGAAAGACTGCCGGGGATCGCTCTACGCGGATGATGGCAAGACCATGGCTTACACACGTGGCGAATTCCTGCGCGTCGCATTTTCATGTGAAATCACACCCACCGGGCTCACTCTACGTGTCGGGGAACGACAAGGTACGTTTCACGCGTGGTGGAATGGAATCCACGTGGAGGTTTACGGATGGGATTCGGCAGCTGCCAGCATTAGATTGAAGGGCAAACCGAGCGAGCCAGTAGCTTCGATCGATAAGGCAAAACACACGCTGAGCGTAGAGATCAGCGACGAGATACTTGGCAGCGAGATGGAAATCCGAGCCTTGAATTGAGAGACTTAGCCCCACGGCACAACGGCTCGACGCGGAAGATAGCCGTGGGCGTTCCTCGCTGACAGCGAAAGCGCTTTGGATTTTCGGGAACACGAATGACCAGAAGAGATTTGCTGCGCCTGCTCTTTTCCCTCGGATTCCTCCCTCAAGATGCAAAACTAAAATCCGACTCCTTGTTCCAAGCGGGCCAGTTGAAGGGTGTCGACTTTGTCCTCTGCAACTCGCCAACCTCCCGGAAGTATTTAATCGAGACAATGCCTGGAGGTGTGGCGCTCCTGGATTACAACAACGATGGGTTGCTCGACGTCTTTTTGGTGAATGGCGGCCACGTCCGCGATCCTATGCGCAGTCCCTTTACTTTTGACCGCCATGAGCCCGCTTACTGGAACCGGCTGTATCGTCAGAACAAGGACGGCACTTTCACCGACGTCACCGAGCAGGCCGGACTATCGAACGCAGGCGACACTAACTACGGAATGGGTGTTGCGGTCGGGGACTATGACAATGACGGCTTTCCCGACATCTACGTGACAAGCTTCGGGAAGAATGTTTTGTATCACAACAACGGCGATGGCACTTTCACGGATGTCACCGCGAAGGCCGGCGTAGCGGCGGGCGGCTGGTCCGCCTCGGCGGGATTTCTCGATTACGATAACGACGGCAAACTGGATCTGTTTGTAACGCGTTATCTCGATTGGAGCATTGAGAAGAGCAAGACCTGCGGCTCCGAAAGGCCCACCTATTGTCCGCCGAGCGAATTTCCCCCTATCGCAAACATCCTGTACCACAATCGGGGCGATGGAACCTTTGAGGATATGAGCGTGCCCTCCGGGATCGCCGCGAAAAAAGGGCACGGACTGGGAGTCGCTTTCGCCGACTATGATGGTGACGGCTTCACCGATATTTTCGTCGCGAATGATGCCATCGAGCAGTTTCTCTTTCACAACAATGGAAACGGCACCTTTACCGAATGTGCTTTGGATTCAGGCGCGGCGCTTAATGAAAACGGTAAAATGCCCTCGGGCATGGGAGTCGTCTTTCAGGATTACGATAACGATGGACTTCCCGATCTCCTCATCACCCAACTCCCGCACGAGCCCTACGTCGTTTTTCATAACGATGGCCGGGGATCGTTCAGCCCCCAGGAACTCGAAGTGGGGTTAGGCGTACTCACCGGAAAATCTTCGGGCTGGGGAATAGGGTTGGAGGATTTCGACAATGACGGTTGGAAGGACGTCTTCATTGTTCAGGGCCATGTTTTCGACAACGTGCAGATGTACGATAGCTCGTTGCGTTATCGGGAGCCTCCTTTGCTCGCACTGAATCACAAGGGGCGTTTCGAAAAGGCTGACGCAGGATCGGATGTGCCTGTGGCCGGAAGGGGAGCGGCATTCGGCGACTTGAACAACGATGGCTGGATGGACGTGGTAACTACGTCTCTTGGCGAACGCCCTCAGTTGTACTTGAACCGGGGCGGGAAGTTGCACTGGCTGACAATCACGCTGCGGGGGAAACGCAGCAATCGCGACGGCTACGGTGCTCGCGTTCAGGTCAATGGCCAAGTTCGATTCGCCACGGCCGCGGGAAGCTACCTCTCTTCGAATGACAAGCGATTACACTTTGGTCTTGGTTCTGCCGAAACTGCGGACATTGAGATTAGGTGGCCCTCTGGCATTCATCAGGCATTGCGCCGTATTAAGGCTAATCAATTTATAGTGATTGAGGAATTGGACCATCCATGATCCACGCGTTGCTGTTGGTGTTCTTGTTCATCCAGGCGCAGTCTGCGGAGCCTGCCATCCCTCCCGAAGTGCTCACGCTTCTGCAATCCGGACTTGATGCCGAAAACCACAACGATCTCGACCAAGCCATAGCCGCGTTTCGCAAGGCCGCCGATCTCGCTCCTTCTGCCGGCATTGTCTTCTTCAGGTTGGGTGACGCCTACATGAAAAAGCACGATTACGCTGCGGCGATTCCTCCTTTGAAGCGCGCTGCCGAATTGAGTCCGGATTCTCCCCCCGTTCATCAATTGCTTGGTTACGCGCTTCTGGCGGAAGGCTTTGCGTCCGAGGCCATTCCTCATCTGGAGATCGTTCACGAATACGGCGCTCTGGGAATTGCGCAACTCCAAGCGGGCCGGCCCGCGGAGGCGGTGGCCAATCTACAGGCGGCGCTCGCCAAGAGTCCGAACGATCCTGACCTTCTTTACTACCTAAGCCGTGCGGGGACTTTGCTTTCCTCTCAATCTCTCGACAGGCTGCTTTCGGCTTTCCCAGCTACTGCGCGTGGACATCAGGCCCTGGGTCAAAACTACTACGTGATGAAGATGCTCCCTGAGGCTGTGAAGGAATACGAACAAGCCCTGGCCTTGCGTCCTGATTTGCCGGGCCTGCGGCTCGAGCTTGGACAAGTTTATGCGGCTGGCTCCGAATGGGAGAAGGCAGAAGAGCAATTTCGCGAAGAGACGAAATTGCAACCCGGAAATGCAGAAGCTGCTTATCGCCTGGGCGATGCTCTGTTGCAACAGGGAAAAATGAAGGAAGCCGCTGAAGAACTGCGCCGTTCCGATCAGCTGCGTCCCGATATGCCGGAAACTCTATACTCCCTCGGAAGAGCGACAGCAGTTAGTGATCCGAGTGCAGCCGAGCATGCATTGGGGCGCGTGATCGAGTTGGAGAAAGAGACTCCATTTGCCGGGCAGGCCTATCTAGTGTTGGCCGGAATCCACAGGAAGCAGGGAAAGACGGAGCAGGCCACCCATGAGATGCAAGAGTATCGCCGAATCCAGGCTCTCACCCGCCCTCGACCATAAACTCCTTCGACTGAGAAAAGGGTGTACTTGCCTCTCCGCCATAACAATTCCAAAAGGTCACGCAGGCAAAGCTGCTGATAGAGGAGCCAACTGTGGGTGGGGACACGTTGGCCATCCCCTGCCGACTAGCAGCCAAGCAACTGATTCTACGACGCTTACTCTATGAGGTGCGTCTCTGTTTCCTTGGAGGTCCTGAGCTGCGAGTGCGGGAGCTGGAGAACGCGCGAGAACGGCTGCGCTACCGGCGATGGAACTCTGGTTCTATCGACCGCGCCTGCGCCAGATCATAACCTTATTCCTTACGTTGGGAGTTCGTGTGCATGGGCTCGCGCGAAACCAATCCGCTGCTACAGGTCCGGGAACTCAGCGTCCGATACCGTTCTGCGCGCTCGAAGCCGCATCAGGCTCTGGACAAGGTGACGCTCGACATCGAGCCGGGCGAAATCGTTGGGTTGATGGGCGAGTCCGGATGCGGGAAGACGACGCTGGCCCTGGCGCTGCTTGGTCTGCTGCCGGCGGACGGCGCGGACATTTCGGGTTCGGTTCTGTTTCAGGGGAGCGAGACGCTCTCGATGGGTGAGCGGTCCCTGCAAAGGATTCGCGGCGCCGGGATTTCCATGATCTACCAGGAGCCCGAAATCGCGCTGAGCCCCTTCCTGCGCGCGGGAGATCAGATTGCGGAAGTCGTGCGGGCGCACCACGACTGGAAATGGAATCGTTGCCGCGAGGCTGCTTTTGCCGCGCTCGAGCGGATGGGATTCGATGAACCGAGCCGCATTTACCAATCCTATCCTCATCAGCTCAGCGGCGGGCAGCGCCAGCGAATCGTCTTCGCGCAAGCACTGATTTGCGAGCCGGCGCTGATCATTGCGGATGAGCCCACGGCGTCGCTTGACGCGCGAAGCCAGGCGGAAATGATCGGGCTGCTCCGCGTTATCAGAGAGCAGAAGCAGGTCTCGATGCTGCTGATCAGTCACACACCGGAAATTCAAGCGAGCCTCGCCGATCGGCTCGTCGTGATGTCGCAGGGCCGTATCATCGAAGAAGGCAGCTTCGATCGCTTGTACTGGGACGCGTCCCATCCAGTCACTAACGCGATGCTCCGCCCGAAGAATCGCAAACCGGCGACGTCACCAAGACCGACCGAATTCGAAGTCGAGGCGCAGGAGCTCCTTCGATGAGCGCCAGAGCGAGGGAACCTCGCAAGCTCGACCATTCGGAGCCCCTGCTGAAGGTTCGCGGGCTCGCGAAGGAATACGCCGAACACCGGCCTTTTGCGCGCTCGCGGCGCTTCGTCGTAGCGTTTGATGAAGTGAACTTCAGCATTCGCCGGGGAACAATTCTTGCCCTAGTGGGCGAATCAGGCGCAGGCAAATCGACGCTCGTGCGGTGCCTCGCCTTCCTTGAAAAACCCACGCGAGGCGAGATTTGGTTTGAAGGCGTAAACCTTCTCGCGGTCAGCAAACAAGAACACGTTCCGATCTGCCGCAAAATTCAGCTGATTCACCAAGACCCTGCTTCGGCGTTGAACCCAGGCATGACGGCCGCGGAAATTGTCGCGGAGCCCCTGGTGATCCAGCGCCTGGGCACAAAGGACGAGCAGCGAGCCCGCGCCATTGAACTCATGCGGCAGGTAGGGCTTTCCGCAGACTCCGCCGGCAAGCGTCCGCTGGAATTCAGCGGAGGACAACGCCAGCGACTCGCGATCGCTCGTGCCCTGGCTCTCGAGCCAAGCATCCTGATTCTCGATGAGGCTTGCTCGGGACTCGACCTTCAAACCCAGGAACTGATTCTGGATCTGCTCGCAGGCTTGCAGGCAGCTCTGGGGATGTCGTTCATTTACGTGTCGCACGATCTCCGGGCGGTGTCCGATTTCGCGGACGAGGTCGCCGTGATGTACCAGGGGAGAATCGTCGAGCACCGAGCATCGGCGGAGTTATTCGAAGATCCCCAGGACCCCTATACGCGGGAACTCCTGGCGTCGATGCCGTCGATGGAATCGATTTGCGCGGGGCGGCTGATCGGGGCGTCGCGATGAAATATCTCGCCGGCAGACTCCTTCACGTGATTCTGCTCCTGCTCGCGATTTCGCTGCTCTCGTTTGCTCTCCTGCAACTGGCGCCAGGCGATTTCTTCGACTCGATGCGCGTCAACCCCCGAATTTCGCAGCAAACGATCGACGGACTGCGTTCGGCCCACGGGATCGCTCAGCCGTTTCCGATTCGGTACGCTCGATGGGTGGTTTCGGTAGCCAGGGGTCAGCTGGGCGTTTCGCTTGCTTACAACAGCGCGGTGGCTCCGCTCCTGCGCGTACGCGCCCGCAACACGCTCCTGCTCACCAGTGTTTCCACTCTGTTCGCGTGGCTTCTCGCGATTCCGATCGGCGTTTTCAGCGCCACTCGACGGGGAAGGGCCATCGATCGTGCCGTAGGCGTCGCCACGTCCGCTCTGCTGACCGTTCCCGATCTGCTGCTGTTTCTCGCATTGCTTCTGCTGGCAGTGCGGACTGGGTGGTTTCCGTCGGGCGGGATGGTTTCGCCGGGAGCCGACAACGCCGGATTCTGGAAGATGGCCAGAGACGTCGCGCGCCATCTCATCTTGCCCGCGTTTGGACTGGCGATCGTCACGCTCCCCGTGCTCGTTCGGCACGTTCGCTCCGCCATGATTCAGGTCTTCGAGTCTCCTTTCTTCCGCGCGGCGCGCGGCCACGGCATTTCGGGCCCGCGATTGTTTTTGCGGTATGCGCTCCGGGCCGCATCGAATCCGCTGATTTCGTTGCTTGGCTTTTCGATTGGCACGATGCTCAGCGCGTCGTTGCTCGTAGAGGTGGTCTTGAGCTGGCCGGGACTGGGTCCCTTGCTGGTGGAAGCGATTCTCTCGCGCGATGTTTACATTGTGGTGGGCGCGGTCTTGCTTTCATCGGTGTTCCTGCTCACGGGCAATTTGGTGGCGGACCTGCTTCTCTTCGCGAGCGATCCGCGGATTCGAGTGGGGCAAGCGGAATGAACCGCAACTACAAACTTCGCGCGGCTGCCGTCCTTCTTGGCGCGTTTCACGTCTTCATCCTCCTGGCAGGGTTCCTCGCGCCCTATGGCTATGCCACCCAAGATCGCGACATGGCATTCGCTCCGCCCACTCGTGTTCACTTTGTGGATGCGCACGGCAGCTTTCACGCGCGACCGTTCGTGTATGGCGTCAAGAACAATGTTTCCGATTCGAGCTATGAAGAAGACCCATCGAGCGCTTATTCCCTGCGGCTCTTCGTATCCGGCGCGCCGTACAAGATTGCCGGGCTGTTTTCCGCGCGACTCCATCTGGTTGGCGTGAGCGCGCCCGCGCGCCTTTTTCTGCTCGGCACAGACGGGTACGGACGCGATCAGTTTTCGCGTTTCCTATACGGCGGACAGCTATCGCTGCTCGCGGGGATGATTGCCGCCGTGCTGTCAGTGGGAATTGGAGTGATTGTCGGCTCGTTGGCGGGATTCTACGGCGGTTGGATCGACAACGCGTTGATGCGCGGCAGCGATCTCTTTTTCGCGCTGCCTTGGCTTTATCTCCTCTTCGCGGTGCGCTCGGCGCTTCCTTTGCGCGTGCCGGAATGGCAGGTGTTCTTATTGCTTGTCAGCGTGATCGGCCTGATTGGTTGGTCGCGCCCGGCACGGCTGATTCGGGGGATTGTACTCAGTGCGCGCGAGCGCAATTTTGTTCGCGCGGCGCGCGGCTTCGGAGCGTCGGACGCATACCTGCTTAGGCGTCACATATTGCCGCAGACGTATGGAGTCGCGTTCACGCAATTGGCGATTTTGATCCCACAGTACATCCTGGCGGAAGTCACGCTGAGTTTCCTCGGCTTGGGAATCGGCGAGCCGGTACCGAGTTGGGGCAGCTTGCTGGCAACATTGCAGCACTACGATGTTCTCTCGTCCTATTGGTGGATGTTTCTTCCAGCCGTTTTGCTTGTGCCCCTGTTCTTCGCGTACCACGCGGCTGCCGATGCTCTACAGGAACGCTACGAATCCGTCTCGCTGTAAAAGCGCCTGAATCTTTGCTAAGAATTCTTCATGGGTAAAGTCCATTCAAGGCGAAGTCTGGCCGCGGTGTTTGTGGTGGTGTGCCTGTGCGCAAGCGCGATTTCGCTGGGCTCCGCCACGCCTCGGGCTGCCGACTGGATGGTTACAGACAATCCCATCGGCCATTCCGGCGGCCGCCTCGTGGTGGCTCTTCGCTCCGAGCCTAAGACGTTGAATCCGGTTCTCGCCGTAGATGCTCCGTCCCGCGACATCATTCGCTGCCTGACCGCGGACCTCATCCACATCAACCGAGAGTCCGAAAGAACTGAACCGGCGCTGGCAAAGTCCTGGACTGTTTCGCGCGACGGAAAGCAGTACACGTTGCACCTCCGCCGCGGGCTCCAATTTTCGGATGGCCAGCCCTTCACGGCGGAAGACGTCGTTTTCAGTTTTCAGACTTACCTCGACGAGAAGATTCACTCTCCGCAGCGCGACCTGCTCGTCGTTGGCGGCAAACCGATTTCGGTACGGAAAGTCGACGCCGCGACGGTCCAGTTCGACCTCGCTCAACCGTATGCGGCTGCCGAGAGAATCTTTGACAGCCTTGCGATGCTTCCCCGACACCTGCTGGAGACTGCCTATCAAGCCGGGAATTTCGAGCAAGCGTGGGGTATGAGCACTCCCGCGGCTCAGTTCGCCGGCCTGGGCCCCTTTCGGCTGAAGGACTACGTTCCGGGCGAGCGAATCGTCCTCGAGCGCAACCCCTACTATTGGAAAGAGGATCACCGCGGAAACCGGCTTCCCTATCTCGACGAAGTCGTCTTTCTGTTCGTTCCCAGCGAGGACGCCCAGGTGATCCGATTTCAGTCCGGCGACACGGACGTTCTCGGCCGCTTCAGCGCGCAGAGTTTCGCGGTCCTCGAGAAGCAGCAGCAAGCGAAGAACTACCATTTGTTCGATTTGGGTCCGGGCCTCGAATACAACTTCCTGTTCTTCAACTTGAATGATCTCGGTTCGAAGAACCTTCCTGAAATCGCAAAGAAACAAGCATGGTTCCAGGATTTGAAGTTCCGCCAGGCCGTTTCGGCGGCCATCGACCGCGACGGCATCATCCGTTTGGTTTACAACGGCCGCGCGACGCCGCTGTGGGGTCATGTGACGCCGGGTAACAAGCTTTGGATCGACGCGAATATCCCGCATCCTCCGCGATTGCTCGAGCGGGCGCGACAACTTTTGCAATCCGCGGGTTTCTCATGGAAGGACGACGGCACCCTCCTCGACTCCCGTGGCAACGCCGTCGAGTTCTCGATCCTGGCGAGCGCTTCCAACGCGCAGCGCGTGAAGATGGCAACAATCATTCAAGACGACTTGAGCCATCTGGGAATGAACGTTCACGTCGTTTCGCTCGATTTTGGCGCCGTCGTCGACCGTTTCATGAAAACGTACGACTACGAAGCTGCCATCATGGGGCTCGCAAGCGGAGACGCCGATCCCACTCCCGAGATGAACGTCTGGTTGTCGAGCGGAAGCACTCATCTTTGGCACTTGAACGAGAGCCATCCGGCTACGTCGTGGGAAGCGGAAATCGACCAGCTGATGGAAGCGCAACTCATCACCCTGGACTATTCCGCTCGCAAGAAGCTCTACAGCCGCGTTCAAGAGATTGTGGCCGAGGAACTTCCTGTGATCTGTCTCGCAAGTCCGAACATCCTGGTGGGCGCGAAGGACGACGTGGGCAACTTCCAGCCCGCCCCTCTCGATCCGTACGCGCTGTGGAATATCGAGCAGCTCTACGTCCGCTGACTCACTATGAAATCGATGCCTCCCGCGAAAAGCATGCTCCTCGACGAAGCGCAGGCCGCCCGGACCAACTCGGTTCTGGTTCGCGAGTGTCTTCGGGGGAGTGAAGAAGCCTGGTCGGCCTTGATTGACAAGTACAAGAGGCTCATCTTCTCAATCCCAGTCAAGTATGGTTTTTCGGCCGACGAGGCGACCGACATCTTTCAGAGTGTGTGTCTCGAGATGCTTTCGGAGCTGCCCAAACTTCGCAAGGCCGAGGCTCTGCCAAAGTGGATCATGCAGGTAACGGCGCACAAGTGTTTTCATCGCAAGCGGCAGATGTTGCGCACGGAACCTACCGATTCCGTAGAAGATCCGCCCGAACAAATCACTCCTCCCATAGCCGAAGCGATCCTGCGTGAAGCAGAGGAAGAACAAAGCCTCCGGCAGGCCATCGCGGAGCTGCCGCCGCGATGCCGCGAACTGGTGCATATGCTGTTTTTTGAAGAACCCACGCGGCCTTATCAGGCGATCGCAGAAAGTCTTGGAATCGCCACCGGCTCGATCGGATTCATTCGCCAGCGCTGCCTGGAAAAGCTACGGCGACGCCTGGGGGAGTTCGGCTTCTCGTGAGCCCCGGCAAAAAGAGCAACCGCTCGGACGATCACCTGATCGCCCAGCTCTTGGACATTCCCACCGAGGCCGCTCGCAAGAAATTCCTCGCACGTCATGTGCGTTTGAATCGTGCCGAGACCGTCGAGCGGCTGATCGCCGCAGCCCTCGCGGCGGGAAGAGTCGACACGCAAAAGGCATTAGCCCTGGCAGAAACTGCCGTGGGAATTTCAGGCAAGCTGGGACAGAAAAGCGTTCTAGGCCTCAGCCTTCGGTGCAAGGCAAACGCCCTGTACTTCGCGGGGAAGAATCGCGAATCGCTCGGATTTCACGCGAAGGCGCTGGAAATCTTCGAGGCTCTCGAGAGCGAAGAAGAAATCGGCCGCACCCTCACCGCTTCACTCCAACCCCGCATTCTAGTGGGCGAGTATGAGCCAGCGATTGCCGCTGCAGACCGCGCTCGCGCCATCTTCACCCGGCTGGACGAAAAGCATCGTCTTGCACGGCTCGAAAACAACGTCGGCAACATCTACCACCGTCAGGATCGCTTCGAGGAAGCCCTGGCCTGCTACGAACGCGCGTACGAGCAGTTTCTTCCCTACGGAGACTCGGAGGAGCTGGTTGCGGCGCTTTCGAATATGTCGATGTGCCTGATCAGCCTGAACGATTTCCCGCGCGCACTCGCAACCCACGAACGCGCACTCGCGCTCTGCAGCGGCGGCAAGATGCCGCTGCTCCGCGGTCAGGCCGACTACAACATCGCCTATCTCTATTACCTGCGTGGCGAATACAGCCGCGGCATCGAAATGCTGCACGCCGCCAGGCGGCGCTGCGAAGCAAGCGGCGACGCATATCACGTCGCCCTATGTCATCTCGATCTCGCGGAAATCTACCTGGAGCTGAATTTGAGCGCCGAAGCGCGGGACATGGCCCACGAGGGATATCTGAGGTTCCAACAGCTCGGAATGGGCTACGAAGAGGCCAAGTGCCAATGTTACGAGGCGCTGGCTCACAGCCAGCTCGGCAAGGGGGTGAGCTCGCTGGAGCTTTTCGGCGAATCGCGCGCGAAATTTGTCCGTGAAAAGAATCTCATCTGGCCGAGCCTGATCGAACTCTACCAAGCAATCGTTTTGTTCAACGAGGGGCGTCTTTTTGAGTCGCGGCGTCTCTGTGAGCGTGCCGCCGAGTTCTTCGACCGCTCGTTTGTGAAGGGCAAAGCCGTTGTTTTGCATCTCCTGCTCGCGCGTCTTTCCTTGCGGACTGGAGACGCCGGCGGCGCACGAGCTTCGGCCGCGCGCGCACTCGAACGGCTGGGGCAGCTCGAAGCGCCCGTACTTCACTACCAGGCGCACTTCATGATGGGCGAAGTTGAAAGGGCGATGGGGAACTTGCCGGCCGCGTACGATTCCTATCAGAAAGCCCGGGCCGCCCTCGAGGCGCTGCGCAGCAGTTTGCGCGGTGACGAGCTGAAGATCGCGTTCATGAAGAACCGGCTCGAAGTGTATGAAAGCCTCGTCGAGATTTGTTTGAGCGACCCCTCGCGCAAGGATTCGGCCGAAGAATCGTTCGGATACGTCGAACTGGCCAAATCGCGCAGCCTCGCGGAACTGCTGACGCAGCACGGCCCCGCCATCCCTGTGACCAGCGAGGGCCAGAGCGACCTGGTGCGCCGCATTCGAGAGATGCGCGAAGAACTGAACTGGTATTACCGCAGGATTGAGATCGAGCAATTGGGCGCCGAAGAGCCATCGGAGGAGCGCATCGGGAAACTGCAGGAGCAGGCGCTGGCCCATGAGAACGAACTCCTGCGGGCGTTACGTGAAATTCCGCCGGAGAACTTGCGCGAAGCGGGCGGTTTATCAGCCCCGATCGCTCTCGAAACCGTTCGCGAAAGCCTGCCGCCCCATACGGCGTTGGTAGAATATTTCAGCCTAGGCGAACAGTTCGTCGCTGCGGTGCTCACTCGCGAGTCGCTCGAAATCGTGCCCGTTACGCCAGTTTCGCGCGCTATGAACCTGGTTCGAATGTTGCGGTTTCAAATTGCGAAGTTTCGGCTGGGCGCCGACTACGTCGGAACATTCGAGAAGAATTTACTCGAAGCAACTCAATCGCATCTTCGGGAGCTTTACGATGAACTCTTCGTGCCCTTGCTTGAACACATCGGGAGCGCAAAGCATCTGGTAATAGTTCCGCACGGCGTCCTTCACTACCTTCCCTTTCACGCGCTGTTCGACGGAACTGATTATCTGGCCGCCTCGTTCGGATTCTCGTATGCGCCCAGCGCTGGAATTTATGCTCTCTGCCAGCAGAAGGGCTCGAAGGCAACCGGGCCGCCCCTGATTCTCGGCGTGCCCGACGAAAGAGCGCCGCTGATTCAGCAGGAGGTGGAATGTGTCGCCCGCATTCTGCCTGGCTCAGAGCTGGTTGTCGGCGCGGAGCCAGCCGAGCGTGCTCTGCGTGCGCAAGGGACCCACAGCCGGCTCATACACATCGCCACGCATGGAAGCTTCCGCCAAGACAATCCGATGTTTTCCGGCATTCGCCTGGGCAGCTCGTACTTGAACCTTTATGACCTGTATCAGCTCAAGCTGGATGCGGAGCTTGTAACTCTCAGCGGTTGTGCCACTGGGCTGAACGTGGTCGCTGCGGGTGACGAACTTCTCGGCCTAATCCGCGGGCTGCTCTACGCCGGGGCCCAGTCCTTGCTTTTGACGCTATGGGATGTGAACGACCAGAGCACGACCGAATTCATGCTGTCCTTTTATGAAGCTCTGCAAAAAGGTGAAAGCAAGACGTCGGCCTTACAGAGTGCCACTTCCCGATTGCGCGAGAGGTATCCTCACCCCTACTACTGGGCCCCTTTCTTACTGATAGGAAAGACCTTAGGCTAGACCCGCTCTCTGCAGAGAAATCTTGCATCCCTCCTATATTTTTCAGGCAGCAGGGTACTCTTCTGTGTTGGTGATGGGGATTTCGGAATTGAGACAAGGGGGGAGGAAATGAAGCACTTTTCGATCGAAGAATGGGCCGATTTCGCAAGGGGAGTTGCGGCGAGGGATCGACAGACTGATATGCAAGAACACCTGGACACCGGATGTAAGCAGTGCGTCAGCGCAGTGAGCCTGTGGAAACGGGTCCACCAGGCAGCGCAGCGCGAAGCGGGATACGAGCCACCAGAGGCGACGCTGCGCACTGTAAAGGGCCTATACACGATTTACGGCAAGCCGGCCATGAGCGCGAAGAAGGCCGCACTCGCGGAGTTGCTGTTCGACAGTTTTCGGTCGCCGCTTCAAGCCGGAGTTCGGTCTTCGACGAAGGACGTTCGGCAGCTTTTGTACGGGAGCGGCGACCATCGAATCGATCTTCGCCTTGAGCCACAGGCCGACTCGGACAAGATCTCGCTTGTGGGGCAGTTGCTCAATTCGGCCGATCCGGCGAGAGCGACGGGTGCCGTGCCGGTGACCCTGTTAAAGGGCCGCAAGGTCGTCGCCGAGTCCGCCACGAATCGCTTTGGCGAGTTCCACTTCGAAGTTGAGTTGGAAGAGAACCTCCAGTTGCGAGTGAGCCCTCCGCAGGGGCCCGAGTTTTCCGTAGCGCTGGTGTACCCCGCCAGGCAGGGAGAGGCGGGCGGCGGCGTCCAACCAGCTGATTCTAAAGACGTAAAGAAGCTCCTGAGGGGAAGCGAAAAAGGTACTAGGAAGAAGGTTTAGTGCGCGAGGTACCGAAAGTGGCCGACTGTACCATTGCCGAGTCAAGCCGCTCCAGCGACTCTGGTACGGTCACAACCGCAAATTTAGAGGCTACTCCGGCACCTTCGCAAAAGGAGCTGCGGCAATCATGAAGCGTCGATTCTGGGTCATCCTAATTCTTAGCATAGGTTTATGGGGTCAGTCGGCTTCCGCGCAGGGGCTGCTCGGTGGGCTCTTGTCCAACGTCAGCACAACCCTTTCGAGTGTGCTGAACGGGCAGCAACAACAAGGCGTGATTGTCCGCACCAATCAGGGGTTGCCGGGCCTTCAGAACATTTGCCTCTTGAGCGGATGCACGGTTACGCGGAATCTGGATGGCGGCCAGAATCAGGTTTTCCTGGTGCAGCCAGTCCAGGGATTGCTTCCAAACCTGCTCGCCGGCGTACTCCGCCTCGTGAACGGAATCGTGGACGCGGAAGTGGATCAGGTGGTTCAGATCCCGATGAATCCGAATAACCCATCGATCGTGGGCACGGCTCCTTCCGGGCTGTGGAATACGTATCCGGTGAATTATTTTGGCACGGCGGTTTGGCAGGGCTACGCCACACAGCCCGCCGCGCAAATTGTTCGCGTTGCGCAGGCGCAAAGCACGTTCAACGTGACCGGTGCAGGCGCGATCGTGGCGGACATCGACACGGGAGTGGATCCGACGCATCCCGCGCTGCAAGGCGTGCTGCTTCAGGGCTACGACTTCACGCGGAATCAGCCGGGTGCATCCGAATTGAACGATCCGCAGCCTTCAGGCTCGAGTTGCTCGTCATGCCCGACGTTGAATCAATACTCCGTGGTGAATCCGTCGGCTTCTTCGCCTAAACAGTCTTCGGTTGCGCTTGTTGACGGCGAGGGTCCTTCGGATTTCGGTCACGGCACGATGGTGGTTGGCGTGATTCACTTAACGGCACCTCAGGCAATGATTCTGCCGCTGAAGGCGTTCCAGTCGAATGGCACCGGGAATCTCTCGAATATCCTGAGTGCCATCTACTATGCCGTGCAGAATCACACCAACGTCATCAACATGAGCTTCGATCTCACCACGTCCTCGACGGAGCTCAGCGACGCGATCAGCTACGCCTCCAGCAACAACGTGATTCTTGTTGCGTCGGCAGGCAATGACGGCAAGCAGGAAGTGGTCTATCCCGCCGCGCTGCAGAACGTGATGGGCGTTGCTTCGACGAATGACCTCGACCAGCGATCGAGCTTCTCGAACTACGGCAATCAAGTGGTTTGGGTTGCAGCGCCGGGCGAAGGAATCGTCACCACCTATCCGTACGACACGTATGCCGCAGGATGGGGAACGTCGTTCAGCGCTCCTTTCGTGTCCGGCACAGCGGCGTTGCTTGTGAGCGCGCAGCCGAAGATAACGCCCAGCCAAGCGGCGGCCGCAATCGCCCACGCGCAGTGGATCGGCGCCAACATGGGCAACGGGCGATTGGACGTGTACCGTACGGTGCAAGCCCTTGGCTTGAGCCAGTAAGCGTGGGCGGAAGATCACGACGATGATCGCCGAAACCATCACGAGCGCGTCCGAGCAGCCTCCGAAGTTCAAAGGGCGCTCGGGCGCGTTGACGCTTTCGGCAGATTTTCCGGCAAACGCTATTCAGCCGTGGTTTCCTGCCCGCTTGCAGGTAAGAGAAGCGGAAGAGCAAGTTCGGGCGTTGCGCACGTCGCTGATCTGCGCACTGAATCAGCTCCTCGATCTGAAGGACCTCAATACCGGCGTACACAGCACTCGACTCGCGGAATGGGCTCTGCACGTTGCGTGCGAGCTGGGGCTCGACCAAAGCGCTCTCGCTGATATCGAGACCGCCGCTCTTCTCCATGACATCGGGAAGGTGGGGATTCCTGATGCGATCCTGAACAAGCCGGGGAAGCTGACGGAAGAAGAGTACGGATTGATGAAAAAGCATCCGGAATACGGTTGGGCGGTTCTGCACCAGGTTCCCGGCATGGAACGCGCGAGCCTTCTGATCCTCCATCATCACGAGAGCTACGACGGAAGAGGCTACCCTGGGGGATTGAAGGGCGAGGAAATTCCGATCGGATCGCGAATTGTGTCAGTCATCGACGCGTTCGACGCAATGGTTTCGAACCGACCGTATCGCAATGGTCTGCCGTTCGAGGAAGCTGAACGGCGACTCGTCGAAGCAAGCGGGAGACAGTTTGATCCTGCCGTCGTAAAGCTCTTCCTTCCTCTCGCGCATGCAGAACTGTCCGCAGTTTTCGCGGCGGCGGGTACCAGCCCTCAAGCCGTCTTATGATTTGATTGCTGGTTTCGACGCGAGAGTTTCCCTCATCGCGCTGGGCATCGATTAGAATCGCCAATCCCATATCTGGCAAAAACGACAACGATCCTTCAACAAGTACGCCGCAAGCAGACGCGCCAGGCGCAGAGCATTGCATGCTGAGGCGGTCAGAAGTACAGTACCGGTCGGTCGGGAAGTCAAAAACCGAAATTCCGGGAAAGAGCCAATGTCAAGAATTCGCATAACGCTCGCGCTTCTGGCTGTCGCTTTCTCCATCCAGGTGGGAATCGCGCAAACGCCGTCGCCGGCGGATGTCGAACAGCGCGTCGACGCCCTCCTCAAACAAATGACCCTCGATGAAAAAATCCAGCTGATTGGCGGCACCAACGGTTTCTTCACGCGCCCGATTCCGCGGCTCGGCATTCCGTCTCTGAAGATGTCCGATGGGCCGGTCGGAGTTCATGACTACGGCCCAACGACCGCCTATGCCGCCGGAATCGCCCTTGCCGCTTCGTGGGACACCGACCTTGCAAAACAGGTGGGAGCCTCGATGGGTCGCGACGCGCGAGCGCGCGGCGTGAATTTCGTTCTAGGTCCGGGAATGAACATCTACCGCGCGCCGATGAACGGCCGAAACTTCGAATATTTTGGCGAAGATCCTTATCTCGCGTCGCGAATCGCCGTTTCCGTGGTCGAGGGGATGCAATCACAAAATGTCATCGCGACGGTCAAACACTTTGTCGCGAACAATATGGAATACGGCCGCAACGATCATAGCTCCGACGTCGACGAGCGCACGTTGCGCGAGATTTACTTGCCGGCCTTCGAAGCGTCGGTCAGGGAGGCCCATGCTGGGGCCGTCATGGACGCCTACAACCTCGTGAACGGCGAGCATATGACTCAAAACGAACACCTGAATAACGAAATTCTCAAGAAGGAATGGGGATTCGACGGCATTCTGATGTCGGATTGGGGAGCCACTCACGACGGTGTTGCAGCCGCAAACGCCGGGCTCGACTTGGAAATGGCGTCGGCGGTTTTCATGACGCCCGCCGTTCTACTTCCCGCGATTCAACAAGGAAAAGTAAGCGCCGCGACGATCGACGACAAGGTTCGTAGGATTCTCCGCAAGGCGATTCAGTTCGGTTTTCTGGATCGCGAACAGACCGATCAGAGCATTCCGCTCTATGACCAGCAGGGGCGGAACATCGTGCTGGAAGAGGCGAGAGACGGCATGGTGCTGCTCAAGAATGAGGGAAACCTCCTTCCCCTCGACAAAACGAAGTTGAAAACAATCGCGGTGATCGGTCCAGATGCCTATCCCGCGGTGATCGGCGGCGGCGGAAGCTCTCAGACGAAGCCTTTCAATCAAGTCAGTTATCTCGAAGGCGTCAGCAATTACCTCGGAACCAGTGTGAAGGTGCTTCACGTGGTCGATTCGGTCCCGGCTACAGACGTCGCCATGAACACTCAGTTTCGAACAGGACCGGATGGCCCTGCGGGACTGACTGCAGAATACTTCGACAACCAGAATTTGGAGGGTGCGCCGGCGCTCAAACGCGTGGATCAACATATCAATTTCGACTGGGGCGAAGGGAGCTTCGCGGACGGACATCCGGTGGATCATTTTTCGGCACGATGGACGGGCTACTACGTGCCCGCGAAATCGGGCGACTATAAATTCTATGCGTCTTCCGACGATGGAATGCGGCTCTATGTAGATGATGAGCGGGTGATCGATGACTGGATCGATCAGTCGGAAACCGTCACCGTCGCATCGAGACGCCTGGAGGCCGGGCACCCATACAAAGTGAAGCTCGAATATTTTGAGGACTCCGGATCGGCGGCAGTGCACTTTGGCGTTATCTCTGCCGCGGAAGTGGTCGGCCTGCAAACCAAGGCACTGGCTGCCAAGGTTGATGCGGTCATCCTGTGCGTCGGTTTCGATCCAACCACGGAGGGCGAGGGTTTCGACCGGACATTCAGCCTTCAGGGCGGACAGGACGAACTCATCCGGCAGATCGCAAGCGTCAACAAGAACGTAATCGTGGTGTTGACGGCGGGCGGCAATGTCGACATGACCGGCTGGATCGACCGCGTGCCGAGTATTCTTCACGCATGGTATTCGGGACAGGAGGGCGGCACGGCGCTGGCGCAACTCCTGTTTGGCGACTTCAGCCCCTCGGGTAAGCTGCCAGCTTCGTTCGAGCGACGCTGGGAAGACAATCCGACCTACAACAGCTATTACCCGGAGAAAGGCACGAAGCGCGTTGTATACAAGGAAGGCGTATTCCTCGGATATCGCTACTACGATCGCTCGACGACGAAGCCGCTTTTTCCATTTGGCTACGGTCTCTCGTACACGCGCTTTCAGTACAGCAATCTGAGCATTTCTCCCCGGCAGGGCGACAGTCCGGATTCTGTCGGAGTTTCGTTTGATGTGAAAAACATCGGCTCGAGAGCTGGCGCCGAAGTTGCCGAGCTTTACGTGGGCGATTCACATTCGAGCGTTCCTCGTCCGACGAAAGAGTTGAAGGGATTCGCCAAGGTGTTCTTGGAACCGGGCGAGCAGAGACGAGTCAGCCTTACGCTCGATCGCCGCTCGTTTTCCTACTATGACGTTAGCAGCAAGCGATGGAAGGTTGAACCGGGAGACTTTTCAGTCGCGGTTGGGGAATCATCGGCGCAAATAGAATTGAATGGTATCTTCACTCTTACGAAGTGAGCGGAACTGAGCAAAGTTTCGACTCGTTAGAGCTTTCTTGTAGAGGTCAAGATCCTGCGAATTAAGTTTCAGTTCTGGGGGCGGAATCGAATGTGGCCCGCGCGAGTGGTCTATGCAGTGGCTTTGCTTCTGTTTTGCCTGGTTCCTATTTCCACGTTTCCGCAGGGCCACGCAGTCGAAATTATTCCGATTAATGTCAAGGCCGCGGCTCGCCCATTCCCTCATTTCTGGGAGCAGATGTTCGGATCGGGGCGGGCGATCCTCGCTCTGCGAGAGAGCTACCGGGATGACTTGCGCGAGGTGAAGAAGGCGACTGGATTCAAGTACGTTCGCTTCCACGCGATCTTCCACGACGAAGTGGGCCTGTACGATGAAGACCCCTCGGGCAATCCGATTTACAACTTTTCCTACGTTGACCAGATTTACGATGGCTTACTCCGCGACGGCGTCCGGCCCTTCGTGGAACTGAGTTTCATGCCGAAGAAGCTGGCGGCCGAAAACACTTTGCACGCGTTCTGGTACAAACCGAACGTGTCTCCGCCCAAGGATTATGGCCGTTGGGGCGATCTAATCCGTCAATTCGCGAAGCACCTCGTCGATCGCTATGGAATCGACGAAGTATCGGAATGGTATTTCGAAGTCTGGAACGAGCCGAACATCGACTTTTGGACCGGCGTGCCCAAGGAGGAGACGTATTACCAGCTCTATGACGCGGCCGCACGAGCGCTGAAGAGCGTCAGCCCGCGCCTCCGCGTTGGAGGCCCGGCCACCGCCCAAGCTGCTTGGGTGGACCGATTCATTCGGCACGCGGCTGCAAACAACGTCCCGATGGACTTCGCATCCACGCACGTCTACGGGAACGATAGAGCGGAAGACGTCTTCGGCACGAAGGAAGTGATTCCCCGCACGCAGATGGTTTGCCGCGCCGTGGCGAAAGTGCACGACCAAATCAAAGCGTCCACTCGGCCAGACTTGCCTTTGATTTGGAGCGAGTTCAACGCCAGCTACATGAACGAACCGGATGTGACGGACACGGAGTTCATGGGCCCGTGGCTGGCCGACACGATTCGCCAATGCGATGGTTTGGTCGACATGATGAGCTACTGGACGTTTTCCGATGTCTTTGAGGAGCAGGGAGTAGTGAAGCGGCCTTTTTACGGCGGATTCGGCCTGCTGGCGGAAGACGATCTTCCGAAGCCGTCATTCAACGCTTTCAAACTGCTTCACCGCCTCGGCGACGCCAGAGTTCCGGCAGATGCGAAGGACGTGCTAGTGACGCGCCGGCAGGACGGCTCGCTGGCGATCGCACTCTGGAATCTCTCCTTGCCGGAGGAAAAGGGCGCGGAGGAGAACATCACTTTACAATTGACAGGCTTGACCGGCATGCACACTGCCACACTGGATATGGTGGATGCGGATCACGGCTCTTTGCGGAAGGCTTACGCTGCGATGGGGAGCCCGACTGATCCAACTCAGGCGCAGATACAATCGCTTCGAAAAGCCGCCGAACTCCCGCCACCGGCCTCTCTACCGATTCACGAGGGACGCATCGATTTGAAGCTCGCCCCCAAAGCGCTCGCTCTGATAGAAATTCGCTGATTCAGGCGCCCGGCCAGGAGGAAGGAACGTCAAAGCCGGGGTTACGGCGCGATTCCGCGGCGCTTCTCCGGGAACATTGCCCTTCGACGTCGCGTTCGGCTTGAATCCAGCCCGCTCCATCCCGCGGCGCATTTCCTCATTCTTCATAAACGTTTCCCACACAAATCCGCTTCGCAAATTTTCCGCCATCAAGAGCGAGATTCCAACATCGATTCCGATCACGTCCGGATCGTACCAGTTTGTCAGCGGATTGAACGCGTCTACGAAACCGTAGCGCTTCCACGCTCGCTTGCCGTACTTCTCTCGAATGTTTCGCAGCACGCGCAGCGTTTCGTCGGGGAGGAACGGCAGCGATCCGGCCGTGGCGCAGGGTACGACGGTCCCGTCAATCGGCCCCATCGGCGGAGGGCCGCCCCAAGCGACGTAGCCCTTCGCTGAATCGGAGGACGATATTCCCCAGAGATCGGCAGAGTAGTCAGGAAACCGCTGCGAAAGTTCTAGACAGAAGAGACGGTGAGCCTGGGTCGCGGTGATTGAATTCGCATAATAGTCGGCGTAGCGGTCGTGCTTTCCGCGGAAATCGAACCAGGCTTGCGAATATTGATGCACGAAAATAGGCGCAAGCGAACCGATGTAGTGCAGATGATAGTAGTCGAACGGCGGACGCTTCCAGGCATCCCAACTCTCCGCCGGCAAGGGATGCGTCGGGGATCCCAGCCCGAGCAAATAGATCATCATGAGTTCGCAATAAGAATTCCATCGCGCGGTCAAAAATCCGCTCTCGGGGTGCCAGCCCATCGAGAGCGCCTTGCCACCGTTCAGAAACCAGGGCCAGTCCACACGTTCATAGATTTGAGCGGCCAGCTTGCGAATTTCGTCATCGCGGAAGAACGCACGGCACGTCAGCACTCCGCATAGAAGCAGTGAGGTATCGATCGAAGAAACTTCACACTTCCAGGCACGCTCACCTGTCCGGAAGTTGACAAAGTGGTAGTAGAAGCCGTGCTGGTTCTCCATTTTTTGCGCCAGGAAGCGCAGCGTCAGGAGCGCTCGGTCGCGTGCCTGGGCCATGTCCAGGTATCCGCGCTGACTGGCAATGCACAGTCCGGTGAGGCCAAAGCCGGTGGCAGCGATGCTCGCGATTTCGCGCGAGTCGGAACCGCTCGCAAGCGTTCGGTCCAGCACCAATCCGGTCGCCGGGTTTGCGTTTTCCCAAAAGAAGAGCGTATGGGCCCGTTCGATTTCGTCGAGAAGGGCTTCGTCGTCCGCGGAAAGCGCGCGCGGAAGGGCTGCGGGATACGACTCCCGCAACATACCGCCTACCAGCCTTCGAGGTGCTCCGAGAGACGAAAGTCCGACGACAACTCCGGTGCGGAAGAGATCGTGGAGTATTTCGCGGCGAGAGAACGTTCGCATGGCCGGTAAGGTCGCCTCCATTCGATTTCCGGGAGAAATTGCCTCCCTCCAGGGGACGCCAAAAATTAATTCTATCACTCCGTGTGGTTACGTCCTCGTGCTTCAAGTCTAGAAAACAGTCCTTTGGTTTCTTCCGCATGATTCTCCGGCTTGCGAATCGTCCCGAGCAGGCACTGTTTGGTTGTTGTGTGGTATTTTGTGCCGGTCGCTCTGAGAGTCGAGGAATACGAAGAACTAAAGCGGAGGAAAGCAAAAATGAGCGGGCCAAATCTTTCGCGGCGTCAATTTCTTCTCACAACGGCCGGCGCGGCCGGAGCGGTAGCTGCAAAGCCGATCCTGCTGGAATCTGAGCCGCTATTCGCTTCTCCTCGATCGGTGGCTCCAAACGACCGGATTGGTTTTGGCATCATTGGAGTGGGGATGGAAGGCAACAGCCTATTGAGCACGGCTGTAGCACTTCCCGGCGTGCAATGCATCTCCGCATGTGATCTGTATGATGGCCGGCACGAACTGGCCAAGGAAATCGCCGGAAATTCCATCCGGGTGACTCGCCGGTACAAGGACCTTCTTGATGACAAGAACATCGACGCAATCATCGTGGCCACTCCCGACCACTGGCACAAGCAAGTGGTCGTTGATGCCGTGAACGCGGGCAAGGACGTGTATTGCGAAAAGCCGATGTCGCACAGTGTAGCGGACGGCGTCGCCATGGTGGACGCGGCAAAGAAGTCCGGCCGCATCGTGCAGGCGGGCGCACAACGGACGAGTTCGGTGCTCTGCGCGAAGGCCAAGGAGCTTTATGAAAGCGGCGCGATCGGAGAGTTGAGCCTGGTGGAGGCTTCGAATGGGCGCAACGATCCCACCGGCGCATGGGAGTATCCGCCGCCTGCGGATCTCTCGCCAGAAAATGTGGATTGGGATACATGGCTGGGGACTGCGCCGAAGCACCCGTTCGATCCCTGCCTCTTTGCGCGCTGGCGTTGCTGGAAGGAGTATGGGACGGGCGTGGCGGGTGATCTGTTGGTGCACCTGATCAGCGGAATGCAGTTTGTAATGGGAATCAACGAAGCGCCCAAAAGCGCGTCCGCGCTCGGCGGAATCTACCGGTGGAAGGACGGGCGCAACACGCCGGACGTGCAGGCTGTGTTGTACGAGTACGGCAACATTCCCGTATATATGCGACTTACACTCGGAACTGAAACTTCAGAAGTCACGCGCTTTATGGGATCGAAGGGGATATTGGAACTCACCGAGTTTGGCCTGAACTATCTACCGCAGCCCGGAATCGACCTCGCGCCCAGCTATTACTGCTTCGGTTTGCCAAGCCGGTTGAGGAACGCGTACTTCAAACAATGGCATGAAGAGCACGACCCGAAGCCGGGTCAAGAGCCGTTGCCGCAGACCACGAGCTACAAAGGCGACGACTACGACGATTTGCGTCCGCATCTGTGGAAATTCTTTCAGGCCGTAAGATCGCGCGAGCCGGTCGTGCAAGATGTGGTGTTCGGGCACAACGCAGCGGCGGCCTGCCACATGGCGAATGAGTCGTATTATCGCAAGAGCGCTGTGTACTGGGATGCTGCGTCGCAAACGATCAAGTCTTAGGAGGCACCCATGCGACTGTCAAAAAGCGGAAAACACATTTCACACAGGCTTGCGGCTATCGCGGCACTCTGCGTGGCTGTTGCGCTGTCACTTTGCGGCTCGAGTGTTTCGACAGGCGCTGCGAAACCGTTTCCATCGAACAATGCGGAATCGGTTGCGGCCTTTCTCGGGCGATGGGATTTAACCCTGCAGGCTCCGGACCGCACCTACCCATCGTGGCTCGAGCTGCGGGAGGACGGAGGAGAGTTGTCCGCGCAAATGGTGGGACGCTGGGGCAATGCGCGGCCACTTCCGAGAGCCGAAATCTCGAACGGAAAACTTACCTTTGTTTCTCCGAAAGATGAAGAAGGCGCCCAGGCTGACATGGTTTTCGAGGGAACGTTGAAAGGCGCAATTTTGTCCGGCACCGTTAACGGGCCGGACGGAAAAACGTGGAAGTGGACGGGCCGTCGCGCGCCGGCGTTACACCGAAGCGGTCCGCCCATTTGGGGTAACGCGATTTCGTTGTTCAACGGCAAAGATCTGACGGGATGGCATGTTAGCGACCCGAAGGCGACCAAGGCGTGGACTGTCGAAGACGGCAATTTGGTTTCGCCGGGTAATGGCCCCGAACTGATCAACAATTCGAAATTCGAAGATTTCATGCTGCATGTGGAGTTCAATTGCGGCGAGAACGCGAACAGCGGTGTCTACTTGCGCGGGCGGTACGAAGTGCAAGTGGAAACTGATTCGATCGATGAACCTCCCAGCCATCACATGGGGGCAATTTATGGTTTTCTGGCTCCGACGCCGGAGCAGCCACGAGCGCCGGGAAAATGGCAGACGTACGACATTACGCTAGTGGGACGCATGGTGACCGTGATCCAAAATGGGCAGGTAATCATCAACAACAAAGAAATTCCGGGGATCACGGGCGGGGCTCTCGATAGCCACGAAAAGCTCCCAGGTCCGATCTATCTGCAGGGGAGTGAAAAAGGGCGCGTGATGTATCGCAAAATCGTTATCACGCCAAAAGCCTCGTTAGGCGCGGCGCGGCTATAATTGATGGTTGCGCGCGTGAGCAGCGAAAGTAGCAGTCAAGAATGAAAAGCTCGCCCAGGGTGTTCTCACCGAAAATTACTCGAAGGTCATTTATTACGTCCATGTCGCTGGCGTCCGCGGCGGTCATGAGTTCGCGCATGGGATTGCGCGTTGATCTGGCAGCGACCGGAAATCTGCGGCCACTCGAAGAGTTCGGTTACGCGGATGTGACGCTGAACAGCGAGTTGCACGAAAAGCAACTACAGAGCAGTCACCAAGTGTTGATGGATCTCAGCGAGGACAGCCTGCTAAAGCCGCTTCGTGAGATGGCTGGTCAACCGGCGCCGGGCGCGGAATTGGGCGGTTGGTATTGGTACGACCCCAATTACAATCCTGACACGGTGACGAACGGCTTCGCTCCAGGCTGCACTTTCGGTCAATGGGTTTCGGCGCTCGCGCGATCCTATGCGATTACGGGCGATCCAGCCACTCGAGAGAAGGTTTTGAGGTTGAATCGGCTGTACGCGCAGACGATTTCGGGCGATTTTTACGGCGAGAAGAATCGGTTCCCCGCGTACTGTTACGACAAGCTGGTGTGCGGGCTGATCGATTCGCATCAGTTTGTTCACGACCCTGATGCGTTCTCTATTCTCGAGCAGACCACTAATATTGCGCTGCCTCATTTGCCGGGGAAAGCGATCGAACACGGGCAAAGGTGGCGCAAGAACCCGGCGCTGGGATACACGTGGGATGAGTCCTACACGATTTCGGAAAACTTGTTCCTCGCGTATCAGCGGGGTGCCGGCGATCGCTATCGCTCGCTCGGGATCCAGTATCTCGATGACGCATATTACGATCCGTTGGCGGAGGGCCGGAATGTGCTCGCGGGCAGGCACGCGTACAGCCACGTGAATTCCTTGTCCTCTGCGATGCAGGCGTATTTGACTGTCGGAAGCGACCGACATTTGCGCGCGGCGCAGAACGCCTTCGAAATGTTGAAGGCGCAGAGTTTCGCCACCGGAGGCTGGGGGCCGGATGAGCAGCTTCGCGCGCCTGGCAGCGCAGACCTTGCTGCGAGTCTGACGAACACTCACAGCAGCTTCGAAACGCCCTGCGGCTCCTACGCTCATTTTAAGCTGACGCGCTACTTGCTCCGCGTGACGCGCGATTCGCGGTATGGCGACAGCATGGAACGCATGATGTACAACACGATTCTGGGCGCGAAGCCTCTGCTCGCCGACGGCAGCACTTTCTATTATTCCGATTACAATTTTTCCGGACGCAAGGTTTATAAGCAGGATCACTGGCCGTGCTGTTCAGGGACGTTTCCACAGGTGGCGGCCGACTACCGAATCAACTGTTATTTTCACGATGCCAGCGGCGTTGGCGACGTTTACGTGAACTTGTACATTCCGTCGAGTTTGCGATGGAAAGTTGGCGGAGCCGATGTAGCGCTGACGCAGCGGAGCGAGTATCCGTTCGATGGAAAGATCGCGTTTACTGTGAGGAGTTCAAGGAGTGCGGAATTCGCGATTCACTTGCGGATTCCTGAGTGGGCGGACGGGGTCATGCTCGGCGTCAATGGGAAGAGGGTACGGGATTCGGTACGTGCCGGCGAGTTCGCAACCGTAAGACGCGAGTGGAGGAATGGCGACCTCATCGAACTGGAGTTGCCGCTGCGCCTGCGCCTCGAAGCCATTGACCCGCAGCATTCGCAAATTGTGGCGCTGTTGTCCGGGCCGCTAGTGCTATTCGCTATCACCGATGGAGCGCCCGCGGTGACGGCTCGGCAATTATTGGCGGCAACGAAGGCCGGGCCGCAGTCCTGGCAGGTCCAGACTGCCGGAGGGCCGGTCCGTATGTTGCCTTTTACTGCCATCGAGGACGAGCAGTACTCGACGTATTTGACTGTCAAAGCGTAGCAGCCCCGTAGAAGAGGACGCCGGGTCCATTTCTTAGACATGGAGGCGAACAGCTCATGAGGTCGGGGCAACGTAACTCGTCGCCGAGAGGCGCGAGGGCCTGCTTGTGTTTTGTCGCAGCATTGTTGTTTTGCTCGACCTTCGCGTCAGCCAGTACCGATTACTATCGCCACGTGATTTTTGATAACAGCCTCTCGCCGGACGCGTACTTCTACAGTTCTGCAAGATCGAATGGACCAAGCTTTGTTGAGCAGAGAAATTCGCGACTTCCGGTGGACACCAAGACATTTCTCACACCGCCTAACGCGCTTCGTCTCACGTGGCGGTCCGAACCCAACGGGGGATGGGAAGCCGAGGTCCGGATTGTCGACTTCCGCAATCGTTTCCCGGAACTTTCGGGGCGCAACCTTTATTTTTGGTGTTACGCGCCCCAAGCAATTGCCGCGGCCGATCTACCGTCGATTGTGCTTTCCAGCTCCCCTGAAGGATTACAGGTTGCGCAATTCCCCGCATCGTTCACAGATCCCCTGCCGATGGCCAGTGTGGCGGGCAATATTCCAGCGGGACGGTGGGTTCGCGTGCGTATCCCTTTGAGTTTATTCCGTAGCGCTTCGGTCTACGAGTTCCACTCTCAATATACGCAGAACATCATTTTTCATCAGGGACGCGCAGACCGCGTGCCGCACACCCTGATCCTCGACGAAATTCGATTTGATGACGATCCACCAGCCGGCCGGCCTGCGACCTTGCCTGCGCCGCAGAACGTCCGCGCTGTTGGCTACGATCGCCACGTGGATGTCCGCTGGGATCCGATCGAAAGCCCTGCGCTCGGACGTTATGTCATCTATCGTTCGCTAGACTCAAAGAATTTCGAGCCAATTGGTATGCAGCTTCCCGGTGTCAATCGCTATTCGGATTTTCTGGGCAGGTCGGGAGTCGCGGCAGCGTATAAGGTTGCGGCGTCGGACCAGCGATACCGCACGTCGCCACTTTCTCGTGCTGCGACTGCGTCGACTCGCACCCTCAGTGATGATGAACTTCTCACCATGTTGCAGGAGGCCTGCTTTCGTTACTACTGGGAGGCTGCAGATCCCTCCTCTGGCATGACGCACGAGAATATTCCCGGGGACGATCGCATCGTCGCCACCGGAGCGAGCGGCTTCGGCATCGCGGCTCTCGTGGTAGGCGTGGATCGCGGTTTCATCACTCGCGCACAGGGAATAGAACGCCTTACGAAGATTGTTGGCTTTCTCGAACACGCCCAGCGCTATCACGGCGCATGGTCGCATTACATGAACGGCAGCACCGGCAGAACGATGCCCCTGTTTGGCATGTTTGACAACGGCGGCGACCTGGTGGAAACGTCGTTCCTGATGCAGGGACTTCTCGCCGCGCGGCAATACTTTCATGGAAACAGTGCTGCGGAGCAAGATCTTCATCGGCGGATCTCGCGGCTCTGGGAAACGGTCGAGTGGGATTGGTACCGCACTGACCCCCAAGGCAACTTTATTTATTGGCACTGGTCTGCGGAGTGGGCGCAGCAAATTCACCATCCGCTCGTCGGCTTCAACGAGGTCATGGTCACATATCTGCTCGCGATGTCATCGACGACCCACGGAGTTCCCGTGGACATGTACTATTCCGGGTGGGCGGGGCAATCGCAGCAGGCCATCTCCTACCGTCAAGGCTGGTCTGGCACAACTGATGGAGATCACTACGCGAACGGCCACACGTATTACGGGATCAAACTGGATGTCGGGGTTGGCCCTGGCGGTCCGCTTTTCTTCACCCATTACTCCTATTTGGCGTTCGACCCTCATCATTTGCACGACCGCTATACCTCGTCCTACTTCGAGAACAACCGCAACATTGCGCGCATCAATCTGGCGTACTGCATCGCCGATCCTAAGCACTTCGCAGGTTATGGGCCGGACGCATGGGGACTAACAGCAGCCGACGGTCCAGATGGATATGTGCCGTCTGCGCCGGATGAAGCGAACGATCACGGCACTCTCGGGCTCACCGGCGCGCTTGCGTCTTTTCCGTACACGCCCGAGGCGTCGATGGCCGCGTTCAAGCACTATTACCGCGATTTGGGCGCTCAGCTTTGGGATATCTACGGTCCACGCGACGCGTTTGATCCCGAGCGCAATTGGGTCGCTCCGATTTACATGGGATTGAATCAAGCTCCAATCGTGGTGATGGTTGAGAATTACCGGACGGGTCTGCTATGGAAGACGTTTATGTCGAATCCCGAGATTAACGACATGCTTCGCAAGCTTGACGCGCTTACAACAACGAATCGCTAAACGCAAGAGCACCGGCCCGTAGTGCTTGTGCGCTTGCGGCAACGGCGAAAGTTCGATCCGGCTATTCCGATGTGCTTCCCTCGGATTTTTCGCGCCGCCCCGATCTTTGAGGCCGCGCCGTGCCAGGTGCGCATGTTGTGTCTCGCACAATCAATTCAGGAACAACGGTGATTTGTTTCGTCGTTGGACGCGGAGAGGCATGGTGGAGGTGACGCAGGACAGCCTCTGCCGCAATCGAACCCATATTGCGCAGCGGCTGGCGAATCGTCGTCAGTGCCGGATTCTGGTACGCGGCGCTTTGAATATCATCGAAACCGACCACGGAGACATCTTCCGGTACTCGCAATCCGGATTCGCGAAGCGATCGAATCGCTCCTATGGCTGAGATATCGTTGAAGGCAAAAATCGCCGTGAACGGACGCCTCGATTTTATAAGGGCCGTGGTCACCTTGTAGCCGAGATGTGGCGTCGCCTCATCTCCTTCCAGCTGCACTGTCAACTTCGGAGAAACACCAATTCCGAGCGCAGCGGCGGCTTTCTGGATGGCATTCCAACGGATTTCGGTGTCGGAACTGAATGCCTGGCCCTTGATGAAGGCGATTTGGCGGTGACCCAATCGGGCGAGATGCTCCAGCGCAAGGTGGGCCGCGAGTTCGTGATCGAGCACGACATTGACCACGCCCGGCGCTTCATTGCGGCCGGAAACGGTGACAACCGGCACGCGCAATCGGTGGTGCCAGTGCGTGTCCACGGCAATGATGCCATCTACGGCGCGATCGAGAAAAAGCTTGGGATACTCGTCGATCAGGTCCTCGCGATGACGGTGGCTGGCCACAAAATAGAAATAACCGGCGCGAAGCAGATGATCTTCGATACCACTCAACACCGCCGTCGCGTAGCCTTCGCTTACCTCGGGCACGATCACGCCGATCGTCAAGCTGCGTTGAGTGCGCAAGGAACGCGCGAAGAAATTCGGCCGGTAGTTCAGTTTCCGGGCAGTGGCAAAAATCAGGTCTTTCGTTTCCTGCGAAATCGTACCGGCTACGATCGAGCCGTTGAGCACCACGGAAACAGTCGCCGGCGAAAGGCCGAGCTTTTCCGCCAATTGTTTCAGTGTGACGGACCGATGGTTGGCATGCGAGCGGCGTTTCCTTGAGATTTCGGTGGATGACACGCGTTGGAGTTTTCCATAAACCGAGTTTGCCTGCAATCGGTCTTTGGCGAGCGGTACTAATTTGAATGCAACATTTCAACTTGGGACAGCGCCATTTCTAGAAACAACTTGACTGAGTTAACCGTTTGTGGTTTATTTGCGCAAATGTGCCGGGCGCGCGTGAAATCGTTTCAGATACGATTTAGTATCACTGAATTCAGGGGCGACTGAAACCGGGGTTGGCTGCCAGGCCTGAGCCGGGTTTTCGTTCGGTAGCGCTAGCAAGTGCTGTGAACGGCGAACGCCTCAGGGCATCGCGGGTGGCGCTGTCATTCGGGGGCAGCGCAATTTGGGGCGGGGGAGGAATCACCATGAACATATCCAGGTTTTTCCTGCGTGCATTCGGGGCGGTAGCCTGCCTGACTTTGCTGGTTTGCTCCGCGCACGCGCAGTATCGCGCTTCCATACAAGGCACCGTGACGGATCCGCAGGGGGCGGCGGTTTCCGGAGCGACGGTTACATTGAAGAATCTCGAGACAAATCAGACACAAACGGCAAGCACAGAGGCCAGTGGAATTTTTAACTTCTCGGGCCTTGGGCCGAGCCATTACTTGGTAACAGTCGAGAAGGCCGGCTTCAGGAAGAAGATTCTCGAAAACGTCACCGTGATCGCCGAACAAGCGAACGCTCTCAACATCCAACTCGAAGTCGGGGAAGTCACTCAGAGCGTTGTTGTGTCCGCTGAAACCGCTCCTTTGATTGATACGGAGACCTCGAACCTCTCGGGCACCGTGACCTCGCAACAAATACAAGCGCTGCCTTCCTTTGGGCGCGATCCCTTTCAGCTCCTGCAACTCGCTCCCGGAGCTTTTGGTGACGGCGCTCGGTCCGCCGGAGGTGCCACGCAAAATTTGCCTTCCACGACGGAAGGCGGAACGGAAGCTACGGATGGAATCTTCAAGACCGAGAACGGCGGGCAAATCGTGGCCGGCGGCGCGCGTAACGGCGAAAACAACTACACGATTGACGGCGTGGGGATGACCAGCGTGTCGTGGGGCGGCGCGGCTGTTATCACACCCGGCGAAGATTCCATTAAGGAAGTGAAAATCGTAACCGACAATTACGACGCCGAATATGGGCGTTACCTGGGAGCGCAGGTACAGATCATTTCGCAAAACGGCACGAACCAGTACCACGGTAGTCTGTTCTTGAAGAATCATGAGCCGGGTTTTGATGCATACACAAAATACAACGGCTTCCAAAGTGACCTGCCGGGCTGCACGTCGCCCTGCGGCAACGTGAAAGACGACAACCATTTCAATGATTACGGCGGGACGGTTGGGGGCCCGATTATTCATAACAAGCTCTTCGCGTTTTTTTCCTACGAGACGATACGCAGCCACACGGCCGGCAGTACGGTGGGCGGCTGGTACGAGACCCCAGCGTTCCGCGCACTCGCCCCCGCGGGAAGCAATGCGGCCACATACTTTGCTTATCCAGGTATTGCTCCCGCCACTGGAACTGTCCTGGCCGCTGCCGCGCCGGGCGATCCACTCAGCTGCGCTTCGGTTGGCCTGGTCGAGAACACCAACTGCATCACCGTGTCCGGACAAGGTTTGAATCTGGGCAGCCCGCTGACGGCGCCTCTTGGCACACCCGATACTGGGTGGCAAAGTGCGGCCATCCCAGGCACGGGTGGCGACGGGTTAGGGGGGGCTAACAATCTGAACCCCAGTGTCGCGGATGTCGCTTTCATACAGAACATTTTAAGTCCCAGCACCAGCTCCGAGGCGCAATACAACGGCCGGATCGATTTCAATGCCACAAGCAAGGATCTGATTGCGTTCAGCATTTACTACGTTCCGGTGACCAGTTTCTCCATCAACTCTTATTCCACGGGCATACGCCCCATGGATGACTTCAATCACCAAGTGCTCAATGAAGCCTTCACTGGCCTGTGGGACCACACTTTCTCGTCAACGCTCGTCAATGAAGCTCGTCTGAACGCAGCGGGCTGGCGCTGGAACGATCTAGACCTGAATCCGAATGCTCCCTGGGGACTGCCCCCACTTGAGATAAATGGGCTCGGCTTGAACGGAGCTCTCAACTTAAGCGGATTTGGCATCGGCGTGCCGGGTCTATTCGATCAGTGGACCTACGGCCTAAAGGATGTTTTGACGAAAGTGCACAACAGCCACACCATGAAGATGGGCGGAGAAGTTACGCGCCTCTATTTCCTCGACGATGCTCCGTGGAACGCGCGTCCGCAATACAATTTCGACAACATTTGGGACCTTTTGAATGACGCTCCGGCTACAGAGTCCGCGACGTTCAACCCAACGACCGGTGTGCCGACGGACTTCCGCAAAGACACTCGGTCAAACCTCTACGGGTTCTTCTTCCAGGACGATTACAAACTGAGGAGCAATCTCACGCTGACTCTGGGACTGCGCTGGGAGTATTTCGGGCCTATTTCTGAAATCCACAACCACCTCGCATCTGTTGAACTTGGGTCTGGTCCAGATTTGCTTTCAGGCGTGCATGTGCGAGTTGGCGGAAATCTTTACAACGCGCAAAAGGGCAACTTCGGTCCGCAGTTAGGATTCGCCTGGAGCCCCACAAACTTCGCCGGACACGACTTCAATAGCAAGCTCGTGTTCCGTGGCGGGTTTGGCATGGCCTACAACGGCGAGGACGAAGCCACTTCCTTGAACGGCCGAAACAACCCGCCATTCCTTTCTTCCACGCCAACGCTCGCGAATCCGCAGACTATGAATTGTTTTCCCGGCGGAACATCCCAATGTCCTATCGTCTACCAAAATAGCTTCCCGACCGGCGTACATTCCTTCTACGGCTACGCCCCCGATCCCACAACGGTCGAGAGCTTTGATCCGGCGACAAACCTTCCGATTCCCGGCCCGAACTTCGCCCCTATCTCGCTCACCGGCTACCCCGCAACTTGGCCCACGACGTACACGTACCACTTTAATTTGGAGGGCGAGTACGATCTGGGGCACGACTGGGTTGCGACGCTCGGGTACCAGGGGAGCGTCACTCGCCACCTGACGCGCCAATATAATCTTTATGATGTACTCGGTGCAGCGGGCTTCGCGTTCAACCCGGTGGTGACCGGTATCGACTGGTTTGCAAACGACGGGTCAGCCCGGTTCAATGCGCTTCTCTTGGAGTTGAACCATCACTTCAGCCAATCATTCCAAATCGATGCTCAGTACCGGTTCGCCAGCACCTGGGACACGGGCTCGAATGAATATGCTACGGGCGTCTATCAATTCAATCTGCACGCCGACAACTATGCGCCGTCGGATTACGACGTCAGGAACATGTTCAAGCTCTATGGCGTGTATGCTCCCGTATTATTCCACGGAGACCGAAGCTGGATGGAGAAGGTCGCCGGCGGCTGGTCGCTGAGCGGAATCTTGAATGCGCACTCCGGCTTCCCGTGGACTCCCGTCTATGGCCTTGGTGACTACCCGCTCAACTTAGGCGTCGATCCGTTTTTTAGCCTTGGACCAGGTGCGGGCGGCTCGTCGAGTAACGCCGGCCTTGGATTCGTTTTGCCGGGCGCGTATTTGGGAGGTTTCCAGCCCAACTACCGCAACAACGCGACGGGTACTCAGGGCGGAGCGTACTTCACACAACCGAACGTTGTACCTGGTACGCTTTTCGCATGCCTTTTCCCGAATCCACCCGTGGCACAATGCCCGACCGGTCAGTTGTCGACAGGTCCGATTCCGCCTGCGGGAATCAGGCGCAACCTCTTTCGCGGGCCCGGGTACTTCGACGTGGATGCCACGCTGAGCAAGGCGTTCGGTTTGCCGACGATGAAAGTGCTCGGCGAGGGAGCCAAAATCGAGTTTCGCGCGAACTTCTACAATCTGTTCAACAAACTAAACTTGAATGGGCAGACTATTCAAACTGACGTCCTAAACGCGAATTTCGGAGAAGTAGGTGGCGCATTGGGTTCGCGCACGATCGAACTGCAAGCGCGCTTCAGCTTCTGACGTTTACGCAAGCCTGCCTGAATTTGCGCTGGCCGCTCTTACGCCTCCATGAGCGGCCAGCGTTCGTTTATCATAGTGGCGGGGGATGGGCCACTTTGCGTTCAAGCTTCCGCTGCTTCCTACCCTGGCGTTTTGCTTCGAAGGGAATCCGTCTGTGTGTTTGTTTTGCGCTGGCGTCAGCAATGGAACTTGCCTCCTTTGGCGCTCAGAGCAAACAACAGAGTGTGACGGATTTCAAGACCTTGGCAGAACAGGCGGACCAAGCGAGCCAGCAGAACCGGTTGGATGATGCGATCGCGCTATACCGGAAGGCGTTGGCGCTGAGGCCCGGCTGGGCGGACGGGTGGTGGTCGCTGGGGACAATTCGTTACGATCGGGACGAGTACGCGAAAGCAGCGACGGCGTTCCGCAGGGTGATTGCCCTGGAGCCTTCGAAGGGGAGCCCTCGCGTGATGCTGGGCTTATGCGAATTTGAGCTTGGGGAGGATGACAAGGCACTTACAGATATCGAGGCAGGAAAGGAACGCGGCCTGAACCCGGATGAGCAGTTTCAGCAGGTGATGCTGTTTCATGAGGGCGTGCTGCTTCTGCGGAAAGGAAGATTTAACCGCGCAGGGGAAGCGTTCTCGGATTTGACCAAGTCCGGTGTGCAGAACGATGACTTGACGCTGGACATGGGGATGTCGGCGTTGCGGATGCTGCCGAAGAATTTGCCGGCGGAAGGAACACCGGGGAGGGCCGTAGTTCTTCGCGTGGGAAAGGCGGAGCAACTCGCCGCCACCAAGCAAACGGATCAAGCGAAAGAAGAATACAGCAACCTGGTGAGTGAATATCCGGAATACCCGAACATCCATTATGCGCAGGGGCGGTTCTTACTCGGATTGTCGGATGTGGATGGCGGCGTAGCAGCGTTTCAGGAGGAACTTAAGAACTCCCCGCGGAATACAGCGGCGATGCTTGAGATTGCTGCTGCGCGCTACCGACTCGACTCAGCCGACGGTTTGAAGTATGCGGAGCAGGCCGTGAAGCTCGACCCCGGCGAACCGTTCGGGCATTACTTGCTGGGTTTGCTCTGCCTGGATACAAGAGACTATTCGCGCGCAATTTCTGAGCTGGAATTTTCAAAAACGCATTACGCGAAGATTCCAGATGTATATTTTGCGCTGGGAAACGCGTACGCGCGCTCTGGTCAAAAGCAGAAGGCGGCGCAGGCGCGTGCCGTATTCGCGAAGTTGAATGCCGAGAGCAAGAAGGAATCGATGGGGACAGCCAACGAAGATCGAGCGCCGAAAGTGCCGTCACAGAGTGGAGACGGAGCTGGCCCGAAGGATCCGGGAGGGCGCTGAGGCGACCGGCCCCGCTCTTCGTGGACGAGTCGCGGGCGGCTATGCACGGCAGCTTCCGATGCTGCAAAACAGACTTAGCGGCCACAAAGAATGAGCGGAAGAAAACTGCTCGTGATTCTTGCTTACGTCCTTGCCTTTGTAATCTGTGGTGTTCCAACGAGTTCCTCAACGTCTGGAGTTAAAGCACGCGGAGATTTAGCCGCTGCGGATCGAGCCGCCAATGGCAGGACTGCGGTAGCGCAAAATAATCAGCCTTCTGCCGTCCCTTCCCCACAGAAGGGGGCTGAAATGCCGATGGCGACGGCCGAGCGGTTGGAAAGTAATAGCTGGTGGCCGACGAAAGGCACTGCGTCGCTGGAGACTTTTGTGGGCACGGCGCAGTGCGCACGATGCCATGCGAAGATCACCACGGCCCAATTGACGACGCCCATGGCGCAAGCAGCGAGTTCAGCCAAAGACTCCTCAGTACTTCGCCAGCATGCAGAGATTTCGCGGCAGATGGGACGCTACGTTTACACGATTTCCAGTTCTGATAGTGGAAACAATTATTCCGCGAGCGACGGCGTCGCCACGATTTCGCAACTGCTTGCGTGGGCATTCGGCCTGGGGATGAAAGGCCAGACGTACGTCTACAAGCGCGACGGGCTCTACTATGAGAGCCGGATGAGTTTCTACCAGAGTTTGCAGGGCCTGGACCTGACAACCGGGCACTCGAATACCACGCCTCACGACTTGGAAGACGCATTGGGACGAGCGCTCGATGCAAGCACCGTCGCCCACTGCTTCGGCTGCCACACGACAGCCTCGACGACGCTTGCGGGCTTCGATCCGACACGTCTCACGACGGGTGTCTCCTGCGAAGGTTGCCACGGTCCTGGCGCGATGCACGTGGAATTGATGGACGACGGGAAGTTTGAGGCAGGGCGTGCGGCAATTTTCAATCCCGCAAGGCTGGATCCGGTTGCGCTCGTGGATTTCTGCGGAGCCTGTCATCGCACGATAAACGATGTTTACGAGATGGGCGCGACCGGCGTGTCGAATGTGCGTTTTCAGCCATACCGGCTTGAGAACAGCAAGTGCTGGGGCGATGGAGATGCGCGGCTTGCCTGCACGGCTTGCCACGATCCGCATCAACCGCTCGTGCGCGACGCCGGAACCTATGATGGGAAGTGCTTGGCGTGTCACGCTGCGTCGGCAGCAATGAAGGTTACGCGCGAGAGACCGGGACAGGCTTGTCCTGTCGCGAGGAAAGACTGCGCGACCTGCCACATGCCCCGAGTAAAAGTTCCGTCGATGCACGCGCCTTTCGTGGATCATCGGATTCGAATCGTGCGCCCGAACGCGAAGTATCCGGATTGAGGACTACGGCGAAGATGAAGAGTTTCTCTCGACGGGAATTATTGCGAATTTTAGGCGTGGCTCCCCTGGGCCTTGTCGGGAATCCTGGACCTGCTTTGTCGCTTCAAAGCTTTTCCCAAGCAGCGCCGAGTGTCCCGGAAGCGTCGAAAGCGCTATTTGAAGAGGTGCCGGCGTCGGCGAGCGGAATTACGTGGCGGCATGTGAACGGGCGGTCGCCGGAATACTATTTGCCAGAAACGACGGGCGCCGGGTGCGCGTTTCTCGATTTCGACAATGACGGCTGGATGGACATTTATCTCGTAAACAGCGGGAAGTGCGACTTTTACGATCCACAGCCGCCGCTGCGAAATGCACTGTATCGCAACAATAGGGACGGAACGTTTACGGATGTGACGGAGAAAGCGGGTGTCGTGGGTGGAGGATACGGGATGGGCGTCGCCGTCGGCGATTACGATGGAGACGGATGGCCAGACTTGTACGTCACGCAATATGGTCGAAGCATTTTGTACCACAACAACGGCAACGGTACTTTTAGCGACGTCACGGACAAAGCGCGCGTGGCGGCGCCGGGTTGGGCGTCAAGCGCCGTGTGGTTTGATTACGACAACGACGGGCGGCTGGATTTGTTCGTCTGCCGGTTCGTGGACTTCGACAAGTCGAAAAACAAGTTTTGCGGAAACAAGAAAACCGGTGAACGGTACTACTGCATTCCGCGAGAATACGATCCGGCGCGGAGCTGGCTCTTTCACAACAACGGTGACGGCACGTTCACGGATGTGAGCAGGGAGTCGGGAATTGCCACGGTGCTGGGCAAAGCCTGGGGAGTAGTGGCTACGAACATTAAGAATGACGCATGGATGGATTTGGTGGTGGCGAACGACACAACAGCGAATTTCTTGTTCGCGAACAGGGGTAACGGAAAATTTCAAGAAATCGGGTTGGAAGCGGGAATTGGATTAAGCGAGGATGGCCGTGCCCGTTCCGGGATGGGCGTGGACTCGGCGGACTACGATCAAGACGGCTGGCAGGATTTGTTTGTCACGAACGTCGATCAGGAGATGTATTCGATTTATCACAATCGTCATGACGAGACGTTTGATGATTTGGCGGGTCCAATGGGAATTGGCGCTACGACTCGCTTGATGAGCGGGTGGGGAGTGAAATTCTTCGACTACGATAATGACGGGGACGTGGACCTCTTCATTGCGAATGGACATCCGGACGACAAGATTGAATTGCATTCGAGCAATGTGTTCTACCGCGAGCCCTTGCTCGTGTTTCATAATACCGGGCACGGATTCCAAAATGTGAGCGCATCCGCGGGAGCGGTGTTCTCGGAGAGTCTTGCGGCGCGGGGCATGGCGATCGGAGATTTTGACAACGATGGAGCGGTGGATGTGCTTGTGAGCGTAAACAATGGCACGCCGCTTCTCCTGAAGAATAAGGCGGCGCAAGGAAACCATTGGCTTGGCGTGAGATTGATTGGGAAAAAGGCGAACCCGGACGGAATTGGTGCCCGCATTACGTGGCATGCCGGGGATTTGAAACGCAGTCGACTCAAGATCGGTGGAGGAAGCTATTTGTCATCGCACGATCCGCGTGAGGTGCTTGGGATTGGCGCGCGAACCAAGGTTGACAAGGTTGAGATTCACTGGCCGCATCCCAGTGGACGAGTGGAAACCGTTACGAACCCACCTATCGATCGGTATGTGACGATTGAAGAGGGAGCTGGAATCAAGTAAAGCAGCTTTTGCTTTCTTTCCCACTATCGTTAAATGGATCGATGCGAATCCGATGGTTCCTCCTTTGCGCTGTATCGTTGATTCCGTTCTGTCTCCGCTCGCAAGGCACGCCGCCCGTTCGGATCGGCGCTCATGAGGCCCGTTTCGATGCGCAAGGCCGTCTTCTCCCATGGATTGCCTGGAACACGGCGCTTGACCGGGAAATGCACTTCTACCAACAGTGTCCCGCGGACCATGGATATCCGCGCTTCGTCTCGGTCACGTTTCTGGATGGCCACTGGAATCCGCTGCCCGATCGCTCGGACACGATTCCCGCGATGCAGGACGGCATGGGCATTCTTTCCTATCTCAAGTTCTACGAGCTTCGCGGCAAACGCGATTCTGCCTACCTGAACACAGCCCGCCTCATGGGCGATTATCTGCTTCAGGAAGCGCTTACGCCGGATGAGGGCAAGTATCCGCGGTTTACGCGTTCCACCGGCATTCGAGGAAAATTTCCCCAGCCTCCGGACTGCGGTACCCAAGGCGACCATCCCTACGAGATCGAGCCGGACAAGGGTGGCATCGCGGGCTATGCCCTGGCGGAACTGTTTCTGGCGACCGGCGAGAAAAAATATTTGGAACAGGCCTTGCGCAATGCGCGGGTTCTCGCCGCAAATCAAGTTCCCGGCGACACCGCGCATTCCCCGTGGCCCTTTCGCGCGGACTTTCGCACAGGGGAAGCGCGTGGCGCCGTCTCCGGAAACATGACCTACGTCCTGCGCCTCTATGACACTCTTCTCGTTCACGGCCACAAGGAATTCGCCGCGCCCCGCGAAGCGCTCTGGCGATGGATCAAGACAGTGCAAATCCCCAGCGCGTCCGGGCAGGGGGCCTTGTTCGCGCAATTCTTCGAAGATCACGATACTTCTACCAATCGCACAGCCTGGGCGCCCCTCAATCTCGCGCGGTATCTTCTGGAGAAGCGCGAAGCCCTCGATCCCACTTGGCAGGCGGATGCGGGCACGTTGCTCGCATTTGTGCGCAGAAATTTTACGCACAAGGAATTTGGCGTCACCGTTTGCCACGAGCAGGATGAGGACAAAGACGCCTGGGGCGGCGTGAATTCCACCTTCGGCGCGGTTCTGGCTCTATATGCACATGCCACCGGTTCTGAAGATCTTGCAAGTGAGGCTCGCCAGGCACTGAATTTCACGTTGTATTCCATCGACGAGCAAGGCCGCCCCCGCGATCTGTTCAAGAACCCCGATCTGGGCGGTTGGCAAGAGGATGCGCATACCGATGTAATTCACAATTTCGCCGATGCGTTGCGCGCTTTTCCAGGGTGGGGAGACGCGTACTGAGCAAACCCCTATGCAACCAAAGACAAGCCGAGCCGGAACATGAGCAATCCGCGCTCGACCATAAAGTCCTTCGTGGCCTTGTTTGATTCCGTTGTTTCCCGCTAAAGTGGTGTATGCGAACACCGCCGATGGCGAGACCGGAGTATTGGTTGGATGAGTGAATCGACGACATCTTTTCCGTTTGACCTCAGTTCGAAGACGGCTGTCGTGATCGGCGCTACCTCCGGAATTGGACTCAGAATCGCGAAAGGGCTCGCCCGCGCGGGCGCCAATGTGGTTCCTACAGGACGCCGCGCCGAACTTGTGAAGTCAGCGGCAAGCGAAATCGAGAAAATCGGCAGGAGAACGCTGGCTCAGCCGTGCGATGTGAGCGATCGCTCCAGCCTCGAATCGCTGCTTGCAGCCGTTCTCGCGGAGTTCGGCGGCGTCCAAATCCTGGTCAACTGTGCGGGCACCACGAAACGAACACCCACCGTCGACGTGAGCGACGCCGAGTGGAACGGCATCATGGAAACAAACCTGACTGGCACTCTTCGCGCGTGCCAGGTGTTCGGTCGGAGCATGATCGAACGCAAGTATGGCCGCATCATCAATATTGCGTCCCTCGCGTCATTTGTGGCGTTGATGGAGGTGGCCGCATACTGTGCGAGCAAAGCGGCTGTGGCTTCGCTGACGAAATCGCTTGCGATTGAGTGGGCGCAGTTCGGCGTTTGCGTCAACGCGATTGCCCCAGGCGTTTTTCGCACCGACCTGAATGCGGCGTTGCTGGAGGGCACTCCCCGCGGACGGGAATTCCTTATGCGAACGCCCATGCGCCGGTTCGGCGATCTCGAGGAACTGACGGGCGCGGCCGTGTTTCTCGCTTCCGATGCGGCAAGCTTCGTTACCGGGCACGTCCTGGCAGTTGACGGGGGATTCCTCGCAAGCGGCGTCAATCAGTAAAGCCCAAATCCCACCCGAGGACGGATGTTCTTCAGCGTCCAGACGAAACTGTCGGAACGTTCCCCGCGAAGCAACGACCAGCGCGTTCTCAACCATCCCAGAACGCGCAGCAAACAGGAGTTCAATAAGCACGCCACAAACGCGAATCGGTGAACTTTCACCGTGATACGATAGCGGCACAAAAGGCTATGACTCGGTTCGCTTGGGTCTGTGGATTGGCGTTTGCGCTCGCGATTCCGCTTGATGCGCTATCTCTGCGTAGCGTGCCGGATGGCTACACCCGGCGCGTCTGGCAAACCGAAGACGGTCTCCCCGAAAACACCGTCCAGGCGTTCGCGCAGACTCCCGACCACTACCTTTGGATTGGCACGAGCGGCGGGTTAGTCCGCTTTGATGGTGAAAGTTTCGCGGTCTTCAACCGCGAAAACACTCCCCAAATTCGCGAAAACAGCATTTTCTGCCTCACCGTGGCAAGCGACGGAACTCTGTGGGCCGGGACTGAAGGCGGTGGACTCGTCAGCTATCGCGCCGGCGTCTTCCGCTCGTACTCGGGATCGGAGGGCTTGAGCGACGGTTTCGTCCGCTCCGTTTACGAAGACCGCCAGGGAATTGTGTGGGTGGGGACAGACAACGGATTGTTCCGGCTCGCCGTGGATCGCCTGATTCGCGTTGACGGCAAGGGCAAGATTCCGATTCTTGCGGTGCACAGCATCCGTGAGGATCACACCGGCCATTTGTGGGTTGGCGGATCCAAACTCGTGATGATTCAAGGTGACGAATGCCGTGAGTTTCCTCTCAGCGGCAGACGAAGCGCGAACCGAGTGAAATCGATCCTCGAAACGAGCGACGGGACGGTGTGGGTAGGCACGGTTTCGGGACTCCAACGGCTGCGGCGAGATCCCGGAGGCAACGAAGAGTTTGAACGTATCCCGGAGATTACCAGCACAGTGCGAACGCTCCACGAAGACAATTCGCACACGCTGTGGATCGGAACGATCGGAGGCGGCCTGATTCACTATCTGCACGACCGCTTTTCGAGAGTGGCTACTCCGGAAGACCCTCCCAGCGGCACGGTGCTGTCGGTTTTCGAGGACGACGAGCAGAACATCTGGGTGGGTTTGCAGACCGGCCTGCTGCGCCTGAGCCGGACCGCCATGAGCACATTCCCGTTGCCCGGCTCGCAGAACGCCGATTTCGAAACTATCTACCCGGACCGTGATGGATCTCTTTGGGTGGGAAGCACGAGTCTCTACAGAATCGATCCCCTGCGAGACGGTTCTGAATTGATTCCGCCGCCGCAACCCGGTATGCGGGTTCGCAGCGTTTTTCGGGACAGTACTGGCGGTTGGTGGGTGGGGACGGAAGGATACGGAGTCTTCGTCACAAGAGGCCAGAAGGAGTTTCACTACACCACGCGGAACGGAATGGTGAACGACTTCGTGAGAGCATTCCTCGAAAGCCGGGATGGAAGCGTGTGGATCGCCACGGATGAAGGCATCACTCGGTGGCGCGACGGCGTGCTGACGGATTATCGCGTGAGTGATGGCTTGTGCTATTTCAGCATCCGGACCTTGCTCGAAGACAGCAGGGGAGACATCTGGATTGGCACCGAGCGGGGCGTCAATCACTTGCACGGAGACGCATTCGTGCAAGACGCCGTCACCGAAGCGCTGCGAGCGGATAAAGTCTGGACGATTCACGAGGATCGCGACGGCGGGTTGTGGTTCGGAACGCGCGGCAGCGGCTTGTTTCGCTGGCGTGACGCCAAGCTCACTTCCTATACGAGTGCACAGGGTCTTGCCAGCAACAGCATCTATCAGATTCTGGAGGACTCTCGCGGCACCTTCTGGATGAATGGCCCCGATGGAATTTCCTCGGTCACACGCGAAGATCTCGATCGATACGCTGAAGGCCAAAGGCGCCCGCCGGCGGTGACGCTCTACGGGCTTTCCGACGGCGTCGAGGCGACACAAATGTATGGCGGTGTGCAACCCGCAGGTTGCCTGACTGCCAATGGCGAAGTTTGGTTTCCCAGCAATCAGGGGCCGGTTCGAATCATTCCGGATCAAGCACGGCCCGGGGGGCTGCCCCAAGTGGCGATCGAGCAGGTGCTGGTGGATGGACGCGAAGCTCCCACTTCCGGTCGATTGATCGTTCCGCCCGGTGAAGGAAAATTGCAGATCGATTATGCCGCGATTCGCCTGCGATCTCAGGAGCGAATCCGTTTCCGTTATCGGTTGCTTCCTTTCGATCACCAATGGACGGAGGCGCTCCGGACTCGCGTGGCCAACTACACGAATGTACCGCCCGGCGAATACCAGTTTCAGGTGCAAGCGTTCGAAATGAACATGCCCGAGAACGTGACGGAGGCCTCGCTCGAGATCGAGTGGCGGCCGCACATCTATCGCACGGGATGGTTTCTGACGCTATGTGCGGCGTTCATCGTCACGCTGGTCTTCTTCGCCTACCGTCTGCGACTCCAGCAGGTGCACAAGCGATTCGAAGCTGTCCTCGAAGAGCGCAACCGCATCGCGCGCGAAATGCACGACACGGTGATTCAGGGCTGTGCGAGCGCGTCGGCGCTGCTTGAGGCAGTCGTGTCGCTCGAACCGCAAGAGTCGGGCGAACGGCGGGAACTGCTGGACTCGGCGCGCGACCAGGTGCGGGCCACCGTAGACGAGGCGCGAATGGCGGTCTGGAACTTGCGCCGTAAGGAGAACGCCGCTCCGGAGATTAGCTTTCTCTTGGAGCAGATTGCGAAACAGGTAAGCCATCTCTCGCACGTGCCCGTGTGTTTCGAAGCCTCCGGGAGGCCGGCGTCACTGGATGGGGTCGTCGAACACGTTGTGCTTATGGTAGCGCGCGAGGCGGTTTACAATGCAGTGCGGCATGCCCAGGCAAGCGTAGTGCGCATCAAGGCGCGCTTCGAGCCAGACACGATGAGCGTGGAAGTAGTCGACGACGGCTGCGGATTCGATCCCGTCGCAGTGATGGCTATAGAAGGTAACCATTTCGGCTTGGTTGGAATGCGCGAGAGAATCGAGAGCCTGGGCGGCCAACTCGAAGTCCGGAGCTCCACGGGGCAGGGGACTCGAGTTGCAATCAAAGTTCCCGTGCGGTTAGTCGCCGCCCAGAGTCAAATGGCAGTTTAGGGGAAGGCGTGAACACAAGTCCGAAGACGTCAGTTCTGGTTGTGGACGATCACCCGATTATGCGTCTCGGCGTTGCCGCGATCATCAACGCGCAGCACGACATGAAGGTGTGCGCTCACGTAGGAACGGGTGAGGAAGCGGTGGAGATGTTCAAGAAGCACCGCCCCGATATCACGTTGATGGATTTGCGATTGCCCCGGATGAGCGGTCTCGAGGCGCTGCGAATCATTCGGCGAATCGACCCGCACGCCCGCAGCATCGTGCTTACCACGTATGAAGGCGACGAGGACATCCACCAGGCGATTGCGGCGGGCGCGCTGGGCTACATCATTAAAGGCATGTCGCATGAGACCTTGGTCGATGCCCTCCGCAAGGTGCGCTCCGGAATGCGTTTTCTGCCCCCACCGATTGTGCGGAGCCTCGCAGACCGGACGCCAAATTCAGACCTAAGCCCGCGCGAACGCGAAGTGCTGTCGCTGATGGTACAGGGCAATGCGAACAAAGATATCGCAAGCGCGCTAGGAATCACGGAGGCCACCGTGAAGTGCCACGTGAGCGTTATCCTGCTTCGACTCGGCGTCAGCGACCGTACCCAGGCCGTCGTTGCAGCACTCCATCGCGGCCTGGAACACCTCTAGGACCCAAACCGGTCTGTTTCGAGTCGGCGCATCCCCCGTAACTTCCGCCGTAATCCGACCTTAGGAGGATTCCCGCGAGCCGCTATCCAGCTAGATTCTCTTGGGAATTGGTGTCCTAAACCACCATGAAATCATACCGGGGCCACTCTTATTGGGCAGCGCTTGCCGTCCTTGCGGCGGCATTGGGGCTTTCCGGTATGATGCGAGGTGAGTCTTCGTCTGAAGTCATAATTGGCGCGACCACCGTTCCTGCCCCGCCCAACGCGGTTCCGTTTCCCGCGGGCGGACGTTCGCCCCGGGGGGTAGTGCTCGCGGTGAATAGCCGCTATCTCTTGCGCGACGGCGCGCCGTGGTTCCCAGTGATGGGCGAGTTCCAATTCTCGCGATATCCCGAAGCCGAGTGGGAAAACGAAATCCTGAAAATGAAGGCAGGCGGCGTCCAGATCGTTTCAACCTATATTTTTTGGATCCATCACGAGGAAATCGAAGGTCAATTTGACTGGACGGGACAGCGGAACCTGCGACGATTCGTCGAACTGTGCGCCAAGCATGGTTTGTACGTGTGGGCTCGGATAGGACCATGGGATCATGGCGAATGTCGCAATGGAGGCTTTCCAGACTGGCTGATCAAGCAGTGTCCAACGCGCCAGATCGACCCGGTGTATCTTGGTTTTGTGAAGCGGTTTTACGCGCAAATCGGGTTGCAACTGAAAGGATTATTTTGGAAGGATGGCGGACCCATCATCGGCGTTCAGCTCGAGAACGAATACAGCGCGCGCGGTCCCGGAAAGGGCGCCGACTATATCCTGGCACTAAGGCAACTCGCAGTGGATGTCGGTCTCGATGCGCCCTTCTACACGATCACAGGATGGGATGATGCCGTGATCCCTTCAAGTGGCGTACTCCCTGTGTTCGGCGGTTATCCTGACGGGTTCTGGAAACGTACCGCCGCAGCACTGCCGCCGAACGCCAATTATTTTTTCACGCTAATCCGCTGCGACGAGAATGTGACGGACGACTTGCGGTCGAGCCGCCCCGACATCGATGCACTCGACGCACACTACCCGTACCTGACAGCCGAAATGGGCGGCGGCATGGAGCTGTCCTATCATCGGCGGCCTTTGGTTGACGCCGACGACATCGCCGCTATGGAAGTGGCGAAGCTCGGTTCCGGCGTCTCTCTCTACGGTTATTACATGTTTCACGGAGGAACAAACCCCGACGGGAAGCTGACAACTTTGCAAGAGTCGCAAATAACCGGATATCTGAACGATGTGCCGGTGAAATCTTACGATTTTCAGGCCCCGTTGGGTGAGTTCGGACAAACACACGAGTCATTTCGCGTTCTCAAGACCTTGCACTTGTTCCTCGCTGACTTCGGCAGCAGCCTCGCTCCCATGACTCCCTATTTTCCGGACAAAATGCCCGAAGGCAAGAGCGACACCGAAACACCGCGCGTCGCAGCCCGGCTGCAGGATAATCACGGCTTCCTCTTTATCAATGACTATCAGAGGCTCCATCCTCTGCCTGCACGAAAGCATTTTCAGGTCCGGCTGAAGCTGGCTTCGGGCGCGACGGAAATACCAAAGGAACCAGTCGACATCCCCAGCGGCGCCTACACCATTTGGCCCGTGAATCTGAATTTGGGTGCGACCATCGTCCGTTACTCGACGGCGCAGCTTTTATGTGAAATGGACGATCCGAAAACGTTCGTTTTCTTCGCGTGGCCTGGAATAGAACCGGAATTCGCGATCGAAGAAAAATCCGGCGCTTCGGTGGACGCTCCTGATGCGCGAATAACCCGCGCAGACGGGGTTGCCTATGTCAGCGGCGTCAAGCCCGGCACGGGCGTGTCGGTGCGCGTGCGCGCGCAAGGAGGCAAGGACGTTCAGATTGTGGTGCTGTCGCGCGAGCAGGCGTTAAATGCGTGGAAGGCGAAACTCGGCGGTCGCGATCGCCTGATTCTGTCGCCTGCGGAACTGTTCTTCGATGGCGACCGGATCCATTTGCGCTCGAGCGATCCTTCTCTGCTGAAGGTTTCGTTCTTCCCTGCTTGGGAGCACGCGCCCACTGGCCTTCAGGATGGCGGCAGCGACGGCGTGTTCCATCGGTACGCAGTTGAGGTAAAGGCGACGGACGCGAACCTCGCGGCGAAGGTGGAAATGGTGCAAGAGGCTGACGATCCGCCTCCTGCGAAGATGGGCAACGACGTCGCGATGGCGCCGGACGAATCCGAGTTCGAAAAGGCCGCGCGATGGAAGATTCGCGTGCCGCATATGCACGCCAGCGACGTTCACGAAGTGTTTCTGAATATTCGATACGATGGCGATATCGCGCGAATTTATGCCGGAGGAAAGCTTTTCACCGACAATTTTTACAATGGCTCCACATGGGAAATCGGACTCAGCCGAATTTCACCCGAGGAACTCGATCGCGGACTGGAACTCAGGATTTTGCCGCTTCGCCGTGATACGCCAATTTACTTGCCGCCAGGCGCGGTGCCGGCGTTTGCGGCTAATGGCGAGGCCGTGAAACTTGATGACGTCCGATTGATTCTCGAGTACGAAGTGGTGAGGGATCTAAGCAAATGATTAATTCCAATCTTCTGTTGAGACGCGCGGCTCACGTTTTGCTTCTTTTGCTCCTTTGCTCTGCTGCCGGCCCGCGCGCGTCCGAAAACAAATACGCCGTCGGAGCCGATGTCTCGTTCCTGAAATCGGTGGAAGACAGCGGAAAAGTTCTTCACGACAATGGCGAGGCAAAGCCCGGCCTCGTGATCCTCAAGGACCATGGATACAACTGGGTGCGGCTGCGCGTTTTCAACGCGCCGAAAGAGCTCCCCAATAATCTGGAGTACACAATCGCTCTGGCCCAAGCGGCGAAAAAGCTCGGCTTTCATTTCTTGCTGGATTTTCACTATTCCGACACTTGGGCCGATCCTGGCAAGCAGTTCACTCCGGCGGCATGGCAGGGAATGTCGCATGCGCAACTGGTGAAGGCCGTATTCGAGTACACGCGCGACACGATTGCTGCGATGCGAACAGCCGGTGTGCTTCCCGACATGGTGCAGGTGGGCAACGAAGTGATCAATGGCATGCTTTGGCCGGACGGCAAGTTACCAGGGAATTGGGACAACTTTGCGGAGTTGGTCAACGCGGGAATCGCAGGCGTGCGTGTCGGCAGCGGCGATCAACCCTGCCCGCGAATCATGATTCATATCGACCGAGGCGGCGACAGAGTCCGCACGAAGGAATTCTTCGACAAGCTGAATTCCTATCACGTTCAATACGATGTCATCGGGCAATCGTATTACCCGTGGTGGCACGGAAGCCTGAACGATCTTCGTGACAACATGGTTTTTATGGCCGAGGAATACAAGAAGGACATCATCGTGGTCGAGGCCGCTTACAACTGGAGGCCGGCGGAATACACCAAGAAACCGGGGCCTTTCCCGGAGTCGCCCGAGGGGCAGGCGCAGTTTCTCGATGAAGTGAACCGAGTGGTTATGGAAACGCCCAATGGACTCGGCAAAGGCGTCTTCTGGTGGGAACCGATCGCCTCAGGCCCGCTCGGTTCGCGCAGCTTTTTCGACGACAGCGGCAATGCGCTGCCGGTGATCAACGTCTTCGACAAGTTCACGCGGCGCTGAGCTCATTGTGGGACGTCCGAAATTTCGTCGACGGGCTGCGAGCGCTTGTTCATCTGCCGGTATAGCTCTTGCATTTGCTGTTTGGTTTTCTTGATTTCATCAAAAAGCTTCAATTCCCTCGCGGCATCGTCGGGCATCTGCAATTTCCTGTAAAGAGTGCCGAGGCGGTAGTGCGCTTCGCCGTTGAGCGGATCGGCCTCCACCGCCATGCGAAGATACTTCAGCGCGTCCTGCAGCTTTCCCTGAGCCATGAGCAAGCGTCCCAAACCCAACTGCGCGTCCACCTCCCCATGATTGAGTGAGTAGGCGCGGGTGAAATGCTCGAAAGCGGCTTGATCGTCGCCGCGGCGAAGAGCGATGCGCCCAAACTCACATTCGATTTTGGCGCTGTCTCCCTCTTCTTTGATTGCGGCATTCAGTTCATTTTCCGCTTCCGATTGCGTTGCAGGGTCGGACGGCGACGATTGCAGAATGGCTTCCGCCAATTCGTAGCGCACGCCCGGCAGATGCGGATCCATCTCCAGGCATTTCCTGTAGTGCTTTACCGCGCCAGGGAGGTCGCCCGCGTTCACCAGATGTTCGGCAATCACTTGCTGCATGCGAGCCGAACCGGGAGCAACGATTGTGAGTTTGTTGAGGGTATCGTCGGCGAGTTCGGTGTAAACCAACTGCGCGAAGTATAAGACGTCGACGTTGTCGGGATTCAGGTCGACGAGAGACTGTGCCGTCGCCGCCGCTCGTTCCAGGTCGCCCTTCTGGAAATAGAGTCCAGCTAGCTCCATTCCCGCCTGAGTGTGAAGATTCAGGTCTTTCAGCTTCGGAACGGAGTTCTCGAGAAGCGTCTGAGCGTCGGCTTTGCCGAGTCGCTTCTCGCAAATGCCCAGCATGGCTTCGGATTTGGAAAGCGACGCGTTGACCCCGAGAGCGGCGCGAAAATCCTGCGACGCACCCTTGCAATCGCCCCGAACGAAACTGATAGCTCCGCGATTGGAATGCGCCTCCGCATTCTTCGGGTCGAGAGCGAGGATTGCGTCGAGCTCCTTTGTGGCAGAGTCCGCATCGTTGGCTTTCAGGTCCTCCACCGCTCGCCGGAAGTGATCCTGAATCTCAGCCGCGTGCGAATCCGAGGACTGGGCGGCAATTTTGGTCGGAGACGCAAAGAAGGCGGCAAGGACAAGAACAGCGGCAGCAACAGCGAGCCTCGTGTCGGGCAAAAAGCGCACCACCAGTTCTCTTGAGCGAGTTGCACGCGACCCTGCCATCATGGCCTCAACATATCATGTCTTTCGTGCGGCGGAATTCCGCCAGCAATCCCATGTTGGGAGGTTACCCCGGGAGGGTCGCATGAACATGAAAAGGTATTCAACTTACACGTGCGAGGAAAAAACGCGGGGTGCGGAAGGAAGCGACCTTCGCACCCCCCTTGGGTGGGCAGGTTTCAGCCTAGAACCTGAAGTGGACGCCCAGTTGTATGACGCGTTGCCCGCCTTCCGGACCCGTGATCGTGCCCGATGCGGAATCGGCCAATGAGAAAGTGCATGGTGTCACCGCCGTGCCGCCAGTGCAATTGTACCCAACGTCCCCATCCGGGTTTGCATAGTTCACATGGTTGAACACATTGAACATGTCCGCTCTGAATTCTAGATTCATCCCTTCCCAAGGAAGCGGAAACATCTTTGAGACGCTGAAGTCCACGTCGCTGAAACGCGGCCCAATCAGAGCATTACGTCCCGCATCGCCGAAGTGCTGAGTGCCCGGAGTGCACTCTTCGGCTTCATCAGTGTAATTGTAGAACTGAGTGCATGGCACGGTGTAGGCCGCTGGGTTGAACCACCCATGGATCGAAGGATTCGATACGCCTGGGCTGGCAATGAGGTCGGGATACAGCACGGATCCATTGCCCAAGGATGAATCTAGCCCCGTATCAATAGACTGAGCGAGGGCGCCCTGGACCACGGGAGTGAACGGAACGCCCGTGTGCCATTGGAAAACGCTCGAGACGCGCCACCCACCCGCGATCTGGTTGAACACTCCGTGAAGGTCATACTGCCGGCCTCTGCCAAACGGCAACTCATAGACGATCTGACCGGTGAAAACGTGTGTGGCGTTGAAGTCTGACAGTCCGTAATTGGCGGCCGGGCTGTACGCATTCTGGTATTCATCAACGCCCGATCCATGACCGTTACCGGTGCCGGTATCGAGCGATTTCGAGTAGGCGTAGTTGACCAGGAAGTTTAAGCCATACGACATTCGCTTCTGAACGCGTACTTGCAGCGCGTTGTAATTCGACCAGCCATCGTAGATTTGACCTTGAATCGCGTTGAAGATGGGGTTGGGGTTCCCGCAGTTGTAGCCGGTGCAACCCAACAGGTTTGCAGGAGCCTGGTTGATATCCGTCGCAAAGTTTAAATTCGTCCCGCGCGTGTAGACGTAGCTCGTGTCCAACAAGATGCCGCCCGCGAACTCATGTTGAACGCTCAGGAGCCACTGCTGCACGAAATCCGTGGGCATATTCCGCGGGTAGAAAGTCGCGGTGCTAAAGTTGTCGATTTCCGGCGAAAGAGTTTGAAGTGTGGGGTACACGACTGTGCCTGGAGCGGGTCCTGTTGCCAATGGGAATGCTGCTGTGCCGTTTACGTAGCCGCCACCGCCCTGGTTATGAGGATTGAAGCCCAGGCCGAGCGCACCATCCGTGTAGTTTTCGGCGTCCCGCGGTGCGTCGAAAATGCCGTAGCTTGCCCGGATAGACCACCTCTCTCGGGGCGACCAGGCAATGCCAATGCGCGGCCCGAATTCCTTATAGTCGGCGTTCTGGATCGTCTTCAGACTGCTCGTCGACCCTCCATACGCCAAGTCGCTCTGCCCGCCGAAGAGGATGGCGCCGCGGTAAAGCCCTCCATCGGCGGAATTTGGCAAGAACGGGTCGTAATTGCCGAACGTGTTGAAGCTCACTCCCCAGCCTGACTGGATCTGCCAGCGCAGGCCCAAGTTCAGGGTCAGGTGCGAATTGATTTTGTAGTCATCGCTGGCGAACAACGCCGAGTTCCACATGTGAGCGCTGGTTGGATCGGACTCGTAGACGTACCAGCCGTAGACGTTGCCCGACAGGAAGTCGGCGTAGGGGATTCCGGTAATGCTTCCATTGAATTCGAAGTTCCCGGACGTAATGTCGCCCCAGTTTGTATAGTTTTGGTAGTCTCTGTCGTACTCGCCGCCAACCTTGATCGTGTGCCTGCCATGAACGAGCGTGAGAACATCGGAGAAGTTGTACAGTCCCTCTTCGAGAGCGGCATCGATGTTGCCGTTCTCGCCGCATCCGGCGCCCAAAGCGTAGCACCCGGCACCGCCTCCGCCATCCACCGTTATCTTAGGAAACACATTGGCGGGCGAGTTGGTTCCGTACGCCGGCTGGAGGCCCAAAGTGGTTGGATCGCCTTTGCCGATGGAGTACGGGCGATAAACATCCACCTCGCGCATTGCGCCGACGCGAAACTCGTTCACCACCGTCGAGCTAAACGTATAAACATCCGAGAGCTGGCCGGTAAGATTGTAGTTATTCGCCTGGGATATCGCGGAAGCGTCGTTCGGGAATAGAGGGTCCGGAGGAACATACGTCACAAAGTTGGGGTAGTAGTTGAAACTAAACGATAGTCTGTTTTTGGTGGAAATATTGTAATCCACCCTGCCGGCATACCACGTCGACGTATTCGGACTGGAGCTGTTGAACACGTAATTGTTGTAAGGCTGGCAAGTCTGCGGAGTGGCGGCTGATGGAGCTACCGGACCGGGGCATCCCGAAATCCATCCCGGAGCGCTCGCTCCCGGGAAGTAGGTCTGAAGTTTCAACGCCACGGGATCTTGCGGCAGCGTTAACGAACCGGCCGCGTTGAAGTCCGCTCCCGCAGAGCCGGGGAGCCCGTAAAAATTTCCCGCCTCCATCGCCGCTGTGGGGTAGTTGTACAGTCCGGAAACCGGCGTAGCCGACGGGTTACGCTGGTAGGTAAAAAAGAAAAACAGCTTGTCCTTCAGGATAGGGCCGCCTACGCTGCCGCCATAGTTATTCCAGTGTTCCACCGCCTTCGGACCCGTCTGATTGTAGAAACCCCTGGCGTTGAGAACGGTGTTCTGGACGTATTCAAAGGCGCTGCCATGCCAGTGATTGGTTCCAGGCTTGGTGATCACGTTGACGGCGGTGAGACCATTGCCATACTCAGCGGGAGCGTTGCCTGAATTGATGCTGATCTCGCCGATCGAGTCGATGGGTATGATGTTGTTGCTGCCGTTGAAGTCTCTGGGGTCCGTGGCGCCGGATCCGTCGAGCAGGAAATTAATATTATATCCTTGCGTGCCGTTCACTCCGGACTGCTGGCCCGCTCCCACCATGCCCGCTCCGCCGCCGGAATTCACGCCAGGAATCAGCTGAACCATTTCGGCCCGCCAATCAGTGCCTACGATCGGCGCGGCTTCCACTGCCTGCGCGTTCAAGTCCACGGACTGTCCGCTGGTTTCCGTTTCAACGAGCGGCGCCGCGGAGTTCACAACCACTTCTTGCGTGGAAACCCCCACTTGGAGCGTGCCATTAATTTCTAGGGTTTCCACCTGGAGGACAATGCCTTCGCGGACAAAATCACGAAAGCCCTGCTTCGAAAAAGTGATTGTGTACTGGCCCGGCGCCAGAAACGGGACGTCGTACAGGCCGGACTGGTTCGTCGCCGTCGGAGTGACGACGCCGGTCTGCACGTTCTTGATCGAGACCGTCACACCCGGCATGAGGGCGCCCGAGGAATCCAGTACCGAACCCTTCAGTTCGCCCGTATTGGCGTTCTGCGCATGTACGACGCGGGGCGCCAAACCTGCGATCAACATTACGAACAAGCAAACGCGGCCATATTTGCAAAGCATGCTCTGCATCGAGCCTCCTAAGCCTGAACGCGTCGCGGGGCTAGCGGTGGCACGCCACGGCACCCAAAACATACCGATTCTTGCAGAAGAATTTGGCACCGCACTCACCCGAATCGACTTCGTGCATCTTAGGCCCGATGAGCAAACGTACAAATCAGACAAAAGTAGGATCGTGCGGAAGATGCACAGGAAAGCGAGACAGGCCCGTCCTATCGTGCCTCGCCCTCCGGGGCGTCTATTGTGTAACGTCGATTAGGATGCTGACGTTCTGGTTAGAGTTGGCGCTCGTGCTGCCGACCGTTGCGGTAGCGTTGGCTGTTACCGTGATGAGTGCCGATCCCACCGGCGTGGGAGTAGGCGGCGGAGGTGGCGGCGGCGGGGTCACTGACGACCCGCCCCCGCAGCTCGCGATGGCCAGGATGCAGGCCACTGAAGCTACCAGCGTCAGCAAGCGAACCCGACGGGCGACTCGATTCGTCAGCGAAGCAAAATAGAGAATCGAGAACAGGAACAGCGCCAAGACGTAGAGAGTTTTCGTATTTGGCAGACGTCCAGACGGGACTTGTGGAACCGCGCTCGAGCCCTGCGTAGTGATCGTGAGTGTCGTCGTCTGAACCGTATCTTTTCCGTCCAGCGTGATCGTGGAAGGCGAGAATGTGCAGGTCGCGTTCGTAGGCAGTCCAGCACAAGCCAGCGTCGCCGAACCTGAGTAGCCTCCCGAAGGGGAGAATGTGATGACGCTGGAGCCTTTGCTGCCCTGGACAATCGCCACCGTCGCGGGATTGGCCGTTAGCAAGAAGGCGGGCGTGCTGCTCGCGCTGATGTGAACGGGAACGATTTGCCATTGCTGAGTTTGGCTTGAGCCGCTCTGCGTTTGCTGCACTGCAAGGCCATTCGCATTCAGGTCCAGCACAAACCCGCTGAGGTGGTTGACGATATTGAAGTATCCGTTTCCGGCGGACACCACGTCCCACTCCTGTTCCTTAGACGTCCCTGCAGACGCTTGCACCACGGGATTGCCCGCACTCGTCGAGCCTCCGGAATCGTCGAGGACATTCGGAATTCCCCCCTGCGACGCGTTCGCGCTGGCGATTCGAAAATATCCGTCGCCATTGCCCGAGATCAGCCACTGCTGGTAGAGGCTCGTGTTGCCCGTGTCGGCCGCAGTATCCAAAGATGCGCCGGAGCTCGACGAACCCAGTGCCGCTTCGAGGATGTTGCCATTCGATCGGTTCACGAACTTGTACTCCAGCGATGGATCGAACTTGCCGCCCAGCCCGTCGGCGCCCGGCAATATCGCCGAATAATTCGCAGCGTTCACGTTTGTGGTTCCGGAAGCGTCGGCGTTGTCGAACAGTGTCAGCCCGTTCCATGTGTAAATTGCGTTCGGCTGATTGTCGCCGTTCAAGAAGCCGCCACTCGGATTTGGAATATTCACGCCGGCAGGATCCCAATATTCCATGCCCATCGCTAGATTTGACGGCAGGCTGCGCAGCACCGAATTCACATCGATCAAGAACTGTCGCTGCTCCGCCTCCGTAGGCGGCGCATACCAGGGATCGTCCGACGCAAAGCCGGGCTCGTAGTGCTCGCCAACCTCGATCAGGAAAATCGGCTTGCCGATCGCGCTCGCGGCGCTGTTCAGCACCGTCTGCTCAACCGGTTGATTGCTGGGATTCGACGCGGCTGCCTGCGCCGTGGTCAACGGCCCGTGATAGAGCGGGTAGTAGCTCTGGCAAATTGCGTCGTACGGAATGGAATTGGAATTCGCTTCCGTGAAGAAGCTCGTCAGATCCCAAGCAGGCGTGATGTGAACGCACAGAAGCGGGGCGGGTAGCGCCGGGCCAATCGAGGTATCGGCCGCTGCGGCGCGAACGGCACTCATCGCGGATATCTGGAGCTGAGCGAAATTGGGAAAGCTCGTCCCAGGGTCATAGCCGTTCAAAAAGCCGGTGTCGACCTCGTTGCCGATTGAAACGAGATCGGGCATCACGCCCGCGCTGCGGTAGCTCTCGATTTCCTGAAATACGTAGTTGTACAAGTCCGTTTGAAGTTGGCTCAAGGAATCGTTCGCCCACGCGGCGGGCATCGTGGATGATCCGCCGCCGTCGAATAGCAGTGTGAGTTCAATGCTCATCCCAAGATTCTTTGCGCGCTTCGCGAGATCCAAGTCCTGCGAGTCTGTCTCCGCGTAGCACAGGTTCTGGACGCACGGGCCGTTCGAAGCCTGCGTCGCGTACGGCGGCATGGAGGTGGGACGCAGCCGGACGGTGTTGATGCCGTGATTTTTGAGCATCTGCAACACGTCCTGCGCCGTGCCGGCATCCTTCCACCACGTCAGCCCCTGCGACACGCGCGCCGCTTCCTGTTTTTCCAGAAGCGCGTTATCGATTCCCCGCAGAAAGGCGGGGCGCAACAACCACTGCTGAGATTGCGTTGGGGCCCCACCGAGAGTCGTTTGATCCAGCCAAGCTCCTGCTCCCGCGGCAGGCTGCGAAGACACATCCAGCTCGAGCCCCGTGCTCTGATTCTGAATTGCGTAGAAGCCATTGCTCGTTGGATTCAGCGACCATTGTTGCGTGGCTGTGGCCGCGCACGGATTCTGAACCGTCCAGGTCATCCCGCCCGAGGCGGAAGCATCGAGGCACAAACTGTTGAAAAGATTGCTGATTTTCCACGAGCCGTTGGCAAGTTTGGTGGTCGCCCACCTCTGCGAGAGCGAGCTGAAAGTGCGCGGCTGTTGCAGGATATGGTCGCCGCCCGCGGTCGAGCCGCTGTTCAAGTCCATCTGCAGGCCATCGGATTGGTTCACCAGGTAGTAGGTCTCGCCATTCAGGGGACTGACATCGACCGGCGGAGGGGGCTGCTGCGCACTCAGCGATGCCGCGTAGAAGAAAATCGCGAGAGAAACCCCTCGGCGCGGACAAATCAGCCGCTTCCTCGTGGTTAGGTGTCTCTTTCCGCCGGAAGCTGGCAACTCGGCAATCTCGCCCATCGCCTCACCCGATCCATCACCACGGACTTGCACAAATGCACCACGATGCTATGCCCAAATGAAGGTTGTGGCACCCGTCCAAAGTCGTATCGCACCAACGGTGTCGTCGCCCGCGTCACTCGAGCGGAGCTTTAGGTAGTGCTGGCGTCTCGCCGGCGCTTTTCTGAAGCAATCGCTAACCTGAGGCACGTGGCCCCAGATACCGCAGAAAAAAGGGGCCGCTCAGAGCCGCGGAGCGGCGATTGTACTTAGCCCGGCATGCAGCGAAGCGGAATGCCGGGAACAGAATGGATCAAAGCACAATGAGTCCCGGAGGGACGATTGATTCCTTGTTCTCACACAGACCCTTTAAGCCCCTGAAGCCACCGTCTTGGCCCAACCTTTGCTCGGCACCACTCCCGCACCCTCTTGAATGGTCACAAGCTGATCGGCGGCGATTCCCTTCAGGTTTTCCCGCAGCCCGTTTGGCCAATGGATTTCGATGTCGGCGGTCGTTTCCGCTCCCAGACCGAAGTGCAGTCTCGGGTCGTTCGAGGAATAGAAGCTCGACTGGCTGGTCAGAGCCTGCGCTTGCGTCTTCTTCCCGTACCGCACCAGCACGCGCGCGCCGATCGCGCTTCGGTTCGATTTCGTCCCGATAAGTTTCACCTTCAACCAGTGATGGTTTCCCTGCAAATCGTTCCGCAGCAGCGACGGCGGCTCATTCAGATTCACGATCACGATGTCCACATCTCCGTCGTTATCGAAATCTCCGAACGCGCAGCCTCGGCTCGAGTGCGCAGCCGCCAAGGCGGGCCCGGCCTGGTCCGACAGCTCCTCGAACGTGTCATTCCCCAAATTTCGAAAAAGCATTCTGGGACATTTATTCGGATATTGCGGCAGCGTCCGCTCCAGGCCCGGATACACGCTTCCCGCCACCACAAAAATGTCCGGCCAGCCGTCGTTGTCCAGGTCAACCATTCCCGTGCCCCAGCAGATGAACCGCGTCTCCACGCCCAACCGCGCCGCGTGCGTCACATCGTCAAAATTTCCCTTCCCGTCGTTGCGGTACAGAACGTTGGTGTCGTCGGCGAAGTGCGTCTTGTACAAATCCAGATGCCCGTCCAGATTGTAGTCGCCTATTCCCACGCCCATCCCCGCCTGTTCCATTCCGTCTTCGTCCAGCGCCACTCCTCGCAGCACTCCTTCTTCGCGGAACGTGCCGTCGTGATTGTTCATGAAGAGCAGGCTCGGCGTCGAATCGCTTGCCACATAGATGTCGGGCCAGCCATCTTCATCCAGGTCGGCGGCCACCACCGTCATTCCGTAGCTGTTGCGCGAGGCGGATATCCCCGCGTCGCGGCTCACGTCCGTGAACGTTCCGTCGCCATTATTTCGATACAGGAAGTGCGCCGGGAAAGGCAGCCCCCGTGGCCCGCACTCCACCGGCACGCCTTTCCAATCGCAATTCACTCCGCCGCCGGGCTTGGGAACATGCTCGAAATCGAATCGCACGTAGTTTGAGACGAAAAGGTCCAGGTGGCCGTCGCGATTGTAGTCGACGAACGAGCAACCCGCTCCCCAGCGCGTCGCGCCGTCGTACCTCAAGCCTGCTTCTTTCGTCACGTCCGTGAACGTGCCGTCACCGTTATTCCTGTAGAGCGCGTTCTGTCCCCAGTAAGTGCAGAAAAGATCCTCGAATCCATCGTTGTTGTAGTCGCCCACGCACACCGACGCAGCCCAGCCCACCTTGGTGAGGCCGCTCTGCGCCGTCACGTCCGTGAACGTGCCGTCCCGGTTGTTTTTGTAGAGGCGGTTGGTCGCCTCGGGCGGTGCCCCGCTGATTCGCGTGCCGCTCAGGACGAAAATGTCCATCCAGCCGTCGTTGTCGTAGTCGATGAACGCGCAGCCGCAGCCCGTGGCTTCCAGGATGTAGTCGTTTTGATCTGGGTTTCCGTAGATTGTCGGCGCGGTCAGGCCCGCTTCGCGCGCCACGTCGGTGAAGTGCGCGTCAAACGGCCGGCCAGACGCAGGCGCCTTCGCTTGCGGCTTTACGTTGCGCGTCGCCACGCCCTGCGCCAGCGCCTTCCACGCGGACACGCCCACCGGCAGCCCCAAGATAAATTCCCGTCGCGTAATCTTCATCTAATAAGCACAGGTGATCTTCATCAGTTTCGTAAGCATAAGCACATTATCGCCCCAACAGCTTCTTCGATTGTCGAGGCGAGAACAACCAAATTCGTTGCCCAGGAGGCGCAGCTGGAAAACGTGGTAAGGGAGCGCAGCAGAAAAACGTAGTCACGACGCGACTGGACCGCTCGACTAAGCGCCGTAGGCGAGGCAGAACTTAGCCCAGCGCGTAAGCGCTGGGAAAATCCGAAAAGCAATCCCAGCGCCGTAGGCGCGACAGACGCATCTCGCGAAGGTCGTACGACCGCAGCGACGAACTTCCCACGGTCGAGGGCTGACGCGCTTTTGCCGTGTCCCGCACCCACGCTGTCATCCCGAGCGAGGCGCTTCTCAGCCGACGAGGGACCTCTCCTCGGTTCGCTTTCGTCCGCGCACCCTTCAAAGCCCGAAGGGGAGGGGCGCCGAAAAATCAGCGGCTTAACAGTTTGCGGAAAAATCGACCAGTCTAGGGGGTCGGAGTTTCAGTTTACCCTGAGCTTCGAAGGGCAAAACGCAGTCACCACGCGCGAGACCGCTCGACTAAGCGCCGTAGGCGCGGCAGAAGTTAGCCCAGCGCGTAAGCGCTGGGAAAATCCGAGAAGCAATCCCCAGCGCCGTAGGCGCGACACACGCTAGCTTCGAGCGCAGTCGAGGGGAGCGACCATCGGGAGACGAGGGTCCTCTGCCTTCGAACATGCAAAGGGCGAAAAAACCCCCCGTAGCAGCCGCCTTCAGGCGAGCCGAATTTCGGCTTTTCTTGCAGTTCTAGGAGGCCGCAGCTTCAGTTTACCCTGAGCTTCGCGAAGGGCTCCGACAACCAGATCATCGCGCGAAGCGCTCACCTTGCTGCCTCAGCCGTGAAAGGTCGGATACGGCAATGCGAACCCGGCTCTCGCGTTACACTCTGACGCAGTCGGTCAGGGTCAGATCGAAAGTTCCGTCGGCGAGATGAACGCGCGAAACCCGCACCTCACCCGCGACGAGGTCGAAAATCTCTCCCGCGGGCGTCGCGTTCAGCGCGCCTAAAATCACGTGCCTGATTCTCAATTCGTTTCCGAAGTTCGCGAAGTACAGTTTCCTGCCTGCGCATTCATTCCGCACGCCGTCTTCCAGTGTCGTGAACACCCGCCACTCCTGCTCGTATCTCCAGCAATCGAATTTCGTCCAAAGACACCGCCGCATATAGGCCTGATCGGGCTTTTCGGGCGGCTGCAGTTTTTCGGTCACGTAGTCAACTTTGGCAAATTTGTCTGGCTCCCCGGCGACATCGAATCCGAGGCACATGCCACGATGTCGATCCGCGTAGTGCGACCATTGAAGAATGTCATCCCATTTCTCGCTGAAACACAGCAAGCCAAAACGGTCGCCCGATTTGGCCGGGTGCCACAGCCTTAGAAGCTGAGGCTTCGGCCTTGAATTTCGGGGTGCCCGTCGATAAGAACGAGGGCGTTGTCAAGCAACACTTCCCCGCGTCAGTGCTGTGAAGCACCGCGTCGCAGCCAGAGTGGTGGAGGACCGAAGCTCTGAAAGTCTCGCGGCGAATCAGTTTCCGGCGGGCGTTCCGCCAACCATCGATACGGCCTAAACTTCGACCATGATTCTTCTATCCGAATCCCGGTTTGCACCGGGACGAGAGCGCCCAATCAATCCTTCGGTCTAGCTTGCGCCGACCACGGGCACCCGCGGGCTGCTCTCGACATGAACGACCTCTGGATAGCCTGTGTTCGTTCTCAGCATCCAGTAGAGTCGAATTGCCAATTTCCTGGCCGCCGCCACCTTGGCCACACCCTTGGCCTTCGAACGGCAGCGATGCAAATACTCATTCCTCATCTGCGGATCGCAGCGCACCGCGATTTGCGCTGCTTCCACCAGCAACATTCTCATGAACCGGTTCCCCTGTTTGCTGATCGAGCCCAAACGCTGCTTTCCACCCGAACTGTACTCTCGCGGAATCAGTCCCAAATAACTCGCCACCTGTTTCCCTCGCCGAAAACGAGAGACGTCACCCATCGTCAGCACGAACGCAATCGACGTGATCGGTCCCACTCCCGGCTGCGACATCAACAGACGTGCCCTTTCATTTTTGTCCGCAGCTTCCTTCACGGCGTGATCGAGCAGATCAATCTGCCCATTCAACATCTCTTTGATCCTGAACAGGTCTTCTCGCCGCCGGCCGGCCCACGGCTTCAACGGCAAATCCAGAAGCATCTTCTCACCGGCTTTGCTCCACAACCTTCGCTTCTTCATCACACCCTGGTTCATCGCCAGATGTTGTAATTCCGTCTTCACCTGCGCGCGCATCCGCACCAGCTTGTAGCGGTGGATCAAAAGCTGCCGGAGATCTTTTTCCTCACCGGACGGGGTCCAGATACGCGGAAATCGCCCTTCGAGTAGCAGCTTCAGGAGCAGGGCCGCGTCTCGTCGGTCGTGCTTCTGTTGCCGTGGATCGCTCGCGCGAATCTTCGCCGCGTCGCCCACCCATACGTCGTGCCCCGCTGTCGTGGCCATCTCCACAAACCACTGACAGTTTCCCGTCGACTCCATCCCGATCAAAGCAGGTGCCAGCAGTCCGCGATAAAACTTCTCCGCTTCTCCCGACGCGTGCTCCAGTTTCCGCTCCTCCGTCTCTCCCGTCTCTGTATCCATCCAACAAATCTGTTGCCAGCTCGGATGGTAATCACATCCTATAATCAGCATTCGAAGGCTCCTTTCGAACCGACTTTGCTTCGGTCCTCCAATCAGAAGCTTACTCGGCCTCCGATCGGAGCCTTCGTTCTTATCCAATCAATCCTTCGCGGTTTTCGAAGGGTCGGAGTTTTTGAATCTGGGTGTTTTCACCTGTCAATCCTTGACCCTCCCCACCCATCAACTTTCGACCGATTCTTACGGTACTAGGTCTTGACATTATAGTTACTATATGATATCCTGCAGTCGGAAACTTGGACATGACCCGCAAAACAGACCACTCTCGACGGCCTCAGGACACTGCCCCGACACTTCGGGATCAATCGCTACACTTCGAAAATAGAAATCCCGCTAAGTCGATGAAAACAAACCACGAAAAAAATTTCAATCGCTACACTTTCACGGTTCTGCCAAGCCGGCTGAAGCCTTTTCACGAATCCCGAGTCACGAGTCACAAGTCACGAATTCCAATTTTGCCACCGGGATTAGAAACGGTCGCAAATGATTGAAAACACTCACCACCGACCAGTTCTAATCTACCGTAGGGTAGAGGGGGGTATACTCCCCCGGCGAAACCCAGGCGAAAATTCCGAGTTTGACCACAGTGGCTGTTCTCGGGCAGTTCACGAGTCACCAATCACGAGTCACAAGTCACGTTTTTTCTCTCAGGCGAAGAAAAATCTAATCGCGACAACCCCACATTCAAAAATCGCCGCAACTCTCTCACAACAAAAGAGAAGCCATTTTCTAATCGCGACAAAAACACGTCTTCCGCTTCGCCGCACTTTCACCCGCAGCGAAGCGCTTCGCGTGCCGGATGCGGTATAATGGAGGGCTGTGCTTTCACTCAACAACATCACTATGCGGTTCGGCGAACGCGTCCTCTTCGAGGACGTCACCTGCACGTTCCAGCCGGGGCGCCGCTACGCCATCACCGGGCCCAACGGTGCCGGCAAGTCGACCCTCATGAAAATTCTGTGTGACGAGATGGAACCGTCGCAAGGCTCGGTCACGCGGCCGAAGAAACTCGGCGTCCTGCGCCAGGATCAATTTGCCTTCGACGAGTTCCGCGTCATCGACACGGTCATTATGGGCAACGCTCTGCTTTGGAAGGCCCTGGTCGAGCGAGAGGCTCTGCACGCCAAGCCGTACGAATCGCTTACAGATAAGGATGGGATACGCCTCGCCGACCTGGAAGGAATCGTCGGCGAAGAGGGCGGCTATTCGGCCGAGGCCGACGCCGCGATATTACTCGACGGCCTCGGGCTCGAAGAGGATTTGTACGAGCGCAAAATGCGCGAATTGCAGGGCGGCCAAAAAGTCCGCGTGCTGCTGGCGCAAGCGCTCTTCGGGAATCCACCCGCGTTGCTCTTGGACGAGCCCACCAACCACCTGGACCTCGATTCCGTCCACTGGCTGCAGGATTACTTGTGCGACTACGAAGGCGCCCTGATCGTGATTTCGCACGACCGGCACTTCCTGAACAGCGTCTGCACGCACACCGCCGACATCGACTACCAAACCGTCATCATGTACAACGGCGGATACGACGACATGGTTGTGGCGAAGACGTCGATCCGCGCGCGCATCGAATCAGAAAATGCCCAGCGCGAAAAGAAAATCGAACAGTTGAACGAATTCATCGCCCGCTTCTCCGCCGGCACGCGTTCGGCGCAGGCCACCTCGCGCAAAAAGGAAGTCGAGCGCCTGAAGACCTCCGAGCTCGCACGATCCAATATCGCCCGACCCTACATCCGGTTTACGATGGACCAGCACTCCGGAAAGCATCCGCTCGAGATCAAGAGCGTGGCGAAATCGTACGACGGCGTGAAAGTGATCCTGCCGTTCACGGCCAGCATCGCGCGCGGCGAAAAAATCGCGCTGATGGGGCGCAACGGCGCGGGCAAAACCACACTCCTGAAGTCGCTGATCCGCAATGCCACCGGATTCATCGAGGATTCCGACCACCAATTCCCGGTCGATGGTGGACAAGTCATCTGGGGACACAACGTGGCCGTCGGCTACTTCGCGCAGGACCACTCCGAAACGATCGCCAAGGGCTCCACCGCCATCGAGTGGCTGCAGCAGTACAAACCAATGGCGCCCCAGGAAGAATTGCGCGCGGTGCTCGGGCAGATGCTATTCAGCGGCGACGACGCCACGAAGATGACGCAAACGCTTTCGGGTGGTGAGGCGGCGCGGTTGATTTTCTGCCGGCTCATGCTTCAGAAGCCAAACGTGCTGGTGCTCGACGAACCCACGAACCACCTGGACCTGGAATCGATCAACGCGCTCAACATCGCGCTGCAGCGCTACGACGGCACCGTGCTGCTCGTGACCCACGACTACGACGTAATCGACGAGGTCGCAACGCGGATCTGGCATTTCGACAAGGGCCACGTCGAGGACTTCAAAGGTCCGTATGCGGATTACTTACTTCACCTCGAACAGAATGCCTCCATCGCCCTTCGCGACGTTTCCCCCTCAAACCGGAAGTCTTCCGGTGCCGAGCAGGTCGCGGCCGGCGGCCGCCGCAATCAGCGCCGCTGACCGCGGCGTCCTTCAGCCGCGCACGAATCAGTCTTGGTTTTCAACCGCACTTGAAGCCAGTTATTTAGTCCCCGCGCCGGCTGAATCCACATGCGCGGGAGAGGGTTTCCCTGGCGGAGTTCCAGGAAGCTTTGCAATGGGCTTGTCCGGTTCGGCCGATAAGGTCGGATTCAAAACGACAATATCGACGCGCCGATTGTTCGCACGGCCCTCCGCGGTATCGTTCGTGTCGGCGGGATGATACTCCGCGTAGCCCGCCGCAGCGAGCCGGGCCGGCGGGAACTTATACATAACAATGAATGTCTTGACTAGCTCCGTTGCGCGAGCAGTGGAAAGCTCCCAATTCGACCTAAACTGCGCGTTGTGAATCGGCACGTTGTCTGTGTGGCCCTCGATTCGCAGCGTCTCTGGTCGTTTACCCAACACCTTGGCCAACCGGTCAATTGCGTCCATCGAAGATCGGCGCACGCTTGCCGAGCCGCTCTCGAAAAAGCCGATCTCTCGCAGGCTGATGACGAGACCCTCGCGCCGAGGTGTTAGCTGCAAGACGTGGCGCCGAATTTCAGGCGCGAGCGCTTTTTCAAGCTCGCCCTGGATATCGCTGAGTTCGCCCGGAAGCACGGTGCCGCTCAAAGGCCCATTCGCAGGTTGCACGAATCGTTGCAGGTCCTCGGTACGCACCACGTTCTCAACGGCCTGAACATCCTGAAAGGGCATCGGTTCGGTGGTTGCGAGCGGAATCTTGGCATTCGAGCTGTCGAAAACGCCCATCTGCTGGAATGCCACTTGAATCGCCATCGCCAGCTTTCCAACTTTGCGTTTGTCAACCTGAGAAGACGAATAGAGGACGACGAAGAAAGCGAACAGAAGAGTGATGAAGTCTGCATACGAGACGAGCCAGCGCTCGTGGTTGACGTGTTCTGGGTGGCGTTTTTTGCGGCTCACGCGGTTTTCTCCTGGGTTCTTACGGCTACTTTCCCGGCTGGCGCCGCTTTGTTCGCTTCCGCGAAGAAGCCCAGCAGTTTCGTCTCGATCATGCGCGGGTTCATGCCCTCCAGGATCGAGATGACGCCTTCCAGCATCATTTCGCGGACGATTTGTTCCTGGCGAATGCGCATCTTGATTTTTCCGGACGCAGGCAGAAAGAAAAGGTTGGCCGCGCCTACGCCGTAAATCGTGGCAACGAATGCCACGGCAATGCCCCGCCCGACCTCGTTGATGTCGTCAAGGTGCTGCATCACCTGAATGAGCCCGAGCACCGCGCCGATGATTCCCACCGTCGGCGAGAATCCACCGGCGGCTTCGAAAACCTTGGGGATGTGATCTTCGTGCTCGGCTTGGTTGTCGAGCTCGAGCTCCATCATTTTCCTTAGTTCTGTTGGTTCCGTGCCGTCAACAGCGAGCATGAGCGACTTCTTGAGAAACGGATCCTGAATGGACTCGACTTCCTTATCCAGAGATACGATTCCTCCCCGGCGCGCTTTGTTGGCGTAGCCGACGATCTCGGCAATTCGCACATGAGGGTCTTTGGCATTATCAAAGAATACGGAGCCCAGCCGCTTGAATGCCACCAAGACGACGGGCAGGGGAAACTGAAGCATCACTGCTCCCAGAGTTCCTCCGAAAACGATCATCGCCGCCGTCGGCTGCAGGATTTGCGCGATCTTGCCGCCCTCGAGCGTGAGGCCAAGGAGAATGCCTCCGGCCGCGACCACAAGTCCGCCAAAGCTGCTCTTATCCATCCCTTTGTCCCTTAACTCTTTTTGACCTGCACTCGCGCTTCACAGCCAAGGCCAGAAACATGCGTACCAACGCCGGCCATCTCGATCGGCTGCAGCGGAAGACCAGATAGAATTCTGCGGCGGAACTCGACGATTCTCTCCAGCACCTGGTCGCTGGACTCGAGCACCACGATTTTCTCCCCAGTCACCAGCGTCAAGACGGTATCCGGCGCGTTTTCAATCAACTTCACCAGGTCGGAATTGATGATCAAGGGGTGATTGTTCAGACGCGTGAGTCGAATCATGGCTGTTTGCCTTCTGTCGACACCCGCCCGTCGACGCAAGAAGACTGGAACGACGCCTCAAGTTCCCTATCGGCACAGCCTGACTTTAAGTTGAGCGGGGACCACGCGCGTCATGTGTCTTTTTGGTATCTCGGCTGCGTTGCAGGTCCCTAATGGGGCCACTCGCGTGCATTACCCCTACGGGAAATGCATAAATCACGGGCAGTTAGGGGCATTTCGCCCGGCAAGCTTTGCCCGTCTCGTAGGCAGGAATGTCCGCTCGGGCAAGTGGTGCGCGGAAAGTGAAAATTGAGGTCGCTAAATTAGAGAACTCTAATCAATCCACTGGCAATGGGTTGGCAGTCCGGCTTCTGCCGAGCTGCAAAAGTGAGGTTAGTGAGGTTAAGGATGAGAGGCGCTGATGACCCAAGAGTTGTTCGTAGAAAGCGAGTCGGTCGCATCGGAGTGGAAGATTCACCACGCGAAGGTACGATCACAGGCAACTACCTCCGTTCGACCGACCGGCGTGCTGGTTCGGGGCGCGGTCTACGGCGGAAGCGGCTACGCGGATGACACGCTGGCAGTAGTCCTCGGTCTGGCGGAGCACGGAATTCCCGTCGAGCTGCAACCCATGCACATGCAAACGGACGTGCTGAATTTGCTTACTCCGAATGTGCGGGACATGTTGGAAATGCTGAAACTGCAGCGGGTGGACTCCGCGCGAAGCGTGCTTTTTCAGTGCGTCACGGCAGACGAGTTTAACTGCGATCTGTACGCTCGGTGTCGTGTGGGCCGAACAACTTTTGAGACCAACCGTCTTCCGGTGGGCTGGCTTGATGCCTGCCAGGCAATGGATGAGGTGTGGGTGCCGAGCCAGTTCAACCGCGGCGTGTTCGCGGCAGAAGGCGTGGATGAAAAGAAGCTAAGGGTTCTGCCACAGGGCGTTCACACGCGCATCTTCCGGCCGGACGTGGAAGCTTTGGAAATTCCGCACCGGCGAGGCTTCAATTTTCTTTCGATCTTCGAGTGGACTCAGCGTAAAGGGCCTGAAATCCTGCTGCGCGCTTTCCTGACTGAGTTCAAACCCGATGAGGACGTGGCGCTTATCCTAAAGGTCTACGCTCGGCCTGATCCCCGAACCGACATTCTCCCCCGCCTGCTGCAACTTGTGGAGCGCGAAGCGGGCGTTCCGCTGGAGAGTGCGCCGCCGATCATCGTGTTGCCGGGATTCATGAGAAATGAAGACCTTCCGCGGCTCTATCGCGCCGCGGACGCGTTCGTCCTGCCGAGCCGTGGAGAAGGTTGGGGACGCCCTTATATGGAAGCGCTCGCCTCGGAGTGCCCAGTGATCGCCACGCGCTGGAGCGGCCAGCTCGACTTTCTTCACGACGCGAACAGCTACCTGATCGACTGCAAGGTTGTGCAGGCCCCGCCAACTATCGATGTCGAGCTATATGCCGGGCACGGATGGGCAGAGCTCGACTTCGATCAGCTTCGACACACGATGCGCCACGTGTTCACGCACCGCGACGAAGCAAAACGACGAGCCAGCCAAGGGCGTCGCGAGATGGTGGAACGTTGGGACTGGGACATTGTGATTCAGCAATGGGTGGCGGAATTCCAACGGCTGCTTGGAAATTGATTTCTGACCTTGTGATGGAGGCAAGACCATGCAACTGACGGAGCTGCAGCGAAACTGGAACGTGTTTGGCGAGACCGACCCTCTGTGGTCCGTTCTCACCGACGTCCGGTACAAGAATAACAAGTGGGACCCGGTTGCGTTTTTTCAGACGGGCGAGCAGGAGATCGACGCCGTCTTCGCAGGCTTTGATTCCATGGGGCTGTCGTTTCCCCGGCGCCGCGCCCTCGATTTTGGCTGCGCTGTGGGCCGGCTGACGCAAGCGCTCTGCCGTCACTTTGATCGCTGCGACGGCGTCGATATTGCGCCGTCGATGATTGAACTCGCCAGAAAATACGATCGGTACCCCGGCCGGTGCCTCTACCACTTGAATGGAACCGACGATCTGGCTCTCTTCGACGACAACACTTTCGACTTTGTTTACTCACGGCTCGTGCTGCAGCACATGCAGCCTCGCTACAGCAAGAAATACATCGCGGAATTCCTTCGCGTGTTGGCTCCGGGCGGCGTCGCGCTGTTTCAGATTCCCGGAGGGCCTCCGAAGCCGGGCGTCCGGCAACCGAACCCCTTCGATCTTCCTGACGCAGGTTTCAGGGCCTCTCTCGCACTCGAAACCGCGCCGCCAGCGCTGGAGGCGGGCTCACCCTTCAGTCTTAACGTTCAAGTGACAAACGCCAGTCCTATCCCGTGGCCAGAGAGCGCGGATGGTAACGGGCGCGATCTCGTTGTGCTCGGGAACCACTGGCTCACGGACGACGGCCGAATGCTGATCATGGACGATGGCCGCACCCCTTTGATGCAGGGCTTGAAGCCCTCTGAAAACGCGACCGTACAACTATGGATCACTGCTCCAACTGCGCCGGGAACCTACATTCTCGAACTGGATATGGTGAAAGAAGGCGTCGCGTGGTTCCGGCAGAAAGGATCCAAAACTTGCCGGACAAAAGTGGAAGTTCGCGGCGGCGTGACTCAGCAGCCTGCGGGCAAGCGGCCCGTCATGGAGATGCACTGCGTTCCCAAACTCGATGTTCTCGGCGTGGTCGAAGCAGCAGGAGGCAAGCCAGTTCTCGTGACGGAAGACCACTCTGCGGATCCGCTCCTGAGTTACCAGTACGTGGTCACAAAGACGAGTGAGCGTCGCAAGACGGCGCCGCCTGAGCCAATTCGAGTGGCAGCGTCAAACCGGCCGGCCGCCATCCCGTCGCAGAACGATGAAATCCTGGCGTTGCTCGCCGGCCTTGCGCAACACGCCACGCTGCATGCTCGCGTAAACGAAGGGCTGGTAAAGCGAATCCTTGAGATCGAGAAGGTCGTGCGAGAAACGCAAAAGATGGTGAGCGATCTTTGTAAGGAAAGACAAAGTGGAACCGGGAAGTCCTGACCACAGGAGTAGGTGACGTGCCGATTTACGTGGTTGCCCCACGAACAGGATTGCTGAAGGACGCGTACGAGCGAAGCCTGAACGTGGCCATCGCGAGCGATGCGCGCTTGCCAGAGCGGATACCGAACGCAATCCGTCTGGCCGGAGATGTGTTGTGGACCGACGGATTGGTAGATGCGTTTGCGGGCAAGACGCCGGCAGGTTCGGATGGCGTGATTATTTGCCTCGAGGGAGAGACATTGCTGCACGGGGAGACGATGGACGTTCGGCGATCCCTGCTCTTCACGCCAGGCCGAGTGTCGCACGTACCGGTGCACTTGCCGGGAATTCCTGGAGCAGACTTTGTCAGCCTGCAACCGCGGGCGTTTGCAGCGGCGGCCACACGCGAGCATTTGAACCAGAGTTGGCGCCTGCAGGGATCGGCCACTGTTTCCGGCGAAGCTCGGGCCGCTCTTGAGCAAAGCGGCCAGCCATGGGCGCGTCTGCACCTGGCTCTGCTCGAAGAACGAAGGGAACCGGGCACGGGACTCGAAAGCCTGAAGAAACTCTCGCGTACGCTTGGACTGAAACCCGTGCTGGCGGCGCTAATCCTTCGCAACCTCATTGTCAGTCTCTTGTGCAAACGAGATTTTGCGAAAGCCGAGGAATTGCTGCAACTGGGGATGACCGCGTATCCAGATTATGCGGAGTTTCCTTACCTGACCGGCGTGATGTGGGTTCAGCGAAACAAGCCCTCGAATGCATTGCGTCCCATCGAAGAAGCCATACGCCGCAGAAGTGTCGGCTTTGTTGGAAGCGGCGGCGAGAACTCTTACCGCGCCTCCTGGCTGCTTGCGGTCGTCCACGAATTCGCGGGAAATCAGGACAGGGTGGTGCGGCATTGCGCTCCGGGGCTGATTACAAAGCCGGCGTTCAGGCCATCGGTTGAACTGTTCCTGAAACAGCGGCTGACTCAAGACATCGCCGCAAGCTTCCGGATTTCGTTGTGTCACATTGCAAGGCATGAGCCCCAGTACTTCGAGCCTGTGTTCAGTTTCCTCCTCGCGCACCGCCTGTTCGAAATGGCCCGAGTGCTTCTGGGAACTTCGCCCTTGGCCCAGGACGCCAGCGAGGCATTACGTGAGCGGCTGAGATCCGCTGAAGCTCCGTTTGGCCCTCGCACTGGGCCAAATCGGGGCAAGCCCGGCGTTATGTTGAAAGGGCCTCTATTCGTTCACTCGGGTCACGCGCGCATCAATGGAGAAATAGGGCGCGCTTTGATCACTTGCGCCGATCTGGACGCAAGCCTAGAAATACATGGTTTCAACTCGGTCCAACCTTTTTTATTGCCGTACGGAGAACGACTGCAGAAGGCAGTCGAGCGTCAACCGCGACAACTGGATCTGACCATCCGCCATCAATGGCCTCCGGATTTTCGCCGCCCTTCCGCCGGAAAACTCGCCTGCATCCTTCCGTGGGAGCACAGTGCTGTGCCCCGAAAGTGGGTGGAACAGATCGAACGACACGTCGATGAACTTTGGGTGCCGTCGAACTTCGTACGTTCCGCCTTCGCTCGAGGCGGAGTGGATGCAACGCGCGTGCACGTGATTCCGAATGGTGTGAACACGAACGCTTTTTGCGCTAAGGGCAAGCGTTGGAGGCCGGACGGCTGCCGTGAGTTCGTATTCCTTTTTGTCGGCGGAGCAATCTCGCGTAAAGGCATCGATTTGCTGTTGCAAGCATACGGAGACGCATTCTCGTGCGACCACGACGTCACGCTGGTAATCAAGGACGTAGGCTCCTCGAGTTTTTATCAACACAATGCGCAGCTTTCGCAGATATTGAGTTTCACCACCCAGGCCTCGTCGCCTCATCTCTTGATGTTGAGCAAGAATCTGGATGACGAGCAGCTCTCATCTCTTTACCGGGGCTGCGACGCTTTCGTTCTGCCCTACCGTGGCGAAGGTTTCGGAATGCCAATCGCCGAAGCGATGGCCTGCGGCAAACCAGTGATTGTTACCGGCGAGGGTCCAGCTCCGGAGTTCTGCCCGCCCGACTGCGGCTATCTGATTCCGGCACGCGAGGTGGCAGTTCCTGATCCTGCTCCGTCACTCGGCGAACTAACCGGCGAATGGACATGGTTCGAACCGGACGTCACAATTCTGGCGCGCACCATGCGGCACGTCTACGAAAACCGCGAAGAAGCCACGGAGCGAGGTCAAAATGCCGCGGCGACAATTCGTCGCACACTCGCCTGGGATCGGGTGCTGCCAACGTATTTGCAGCGGGTGGCGCAGTTAACGCGGGGCGAATCGGCGGAGGTGTTTGCCGGCGCCCATTTGTCGAAGGAACGCGAAGAGGAGTCATGCCGAAAATCGCTCTGTCCATGATTGTTCGTGATTCCGCGGCCACGCTTCGCGCATGCCTGGAGAGCGTGCGAGGGGTTGCGGACGAAATCGTGATCGCGGACACCGGGTCGACGGACGATACGGTGGCCGTTGCTCGCGAATTTGGCGCTCGTACAATCGAGATTCCCTGGGAGAACGACTTTGCCGGAGCTCGCAATCACGCGCTGGCAGAAGTGCAAGCCGATTGGGTGTTGATGCTGGACGCTGACGAAGTGCTCGACCCCGGCGCCGCCACGTTGATTCCTGGTCTCGTCGCTGCCCCGAACATTGCCGGATATCAAGTCACGATCCGGAATTACGTCGATAGCCTCGAAAATCGCATTTGGGACCGGCCGGCCGTACCCAACGATTCCGCTTTGCCGGCAGCCAAGACCTTTCCGGCATACATCGATCACGAAAATGTGCGGCTGTTCCGTCACGACCCGCGAATTTACTTTGTCGGAAGAGTGCATGAAAGCGTCGGATCGCGCATCGAGGGCTGCGGCTTGCATCTCGGCCGCGCACCCCTCGTGATCCATCACTTTGGCATGGCAGCGGACGAGGAGACCAAGTACCGAAAGAACCTGTTTTACCGCGACCTTGGAAGGTTGAAGGTCACCGAAATGCCACGCAATGCGCAGGCCCACTTGGAACTAGGATTGGTCGAACTCGATAATCTTGGTAGAGCCGAAGAAGCTCTCGCATCTTTTGAACGTGCCTGCGAGCTGAATCCGAGGCTCGGAGTGGCCTGGTTTTTCGCGGGAGTGACGCATTTTCGCCTCGACCGGTATCGAGAGTCGCTGCGCTGCTTGAAGCAGGCCGAAAAATGTGGGCGTGCGACGAGCGCGGTTGCCGAGACGATCGGTGATGCGCACTACAACCTGGGGGAGTTTGCCAAGGCTGTTCGGAGGTACGAGCAGGCCGCCAAGTTGGCGCCGGACTCAGCTTCTCTCGAAAGCAAGCTGGGCTTGGCGATCGTTCGAACTGGGCGGATCGAAGAGGGCGTGGCACAGATTCGCCACGCTCTTAAGCAGAGGCCGCATCTTGCCGAGTTGCACGACCGCTTGATTCTCTGTTTCACCTGGCTCGGACGCACTACCGAAGCAGCGGTTGCGGCCGAGGGCAAACTGCGGGCCGCAAAAAACCTTACATCCGGCGACTTCGCGCGGTCAGCGAGCCTGTGGGCGAAGCTGGGCGACTGGGCGAGGGCCACTGCGGTGCTTCACGTTGGACTGCAGATTTATCGAGACGACGCGACACTCAAGGAAGGACTGGAGCAGCTTGCGGCACACGCGGGCCCCCAGGTGGGTGAACTCGTGTCGACTCTAAGTGGCGAAGGGTTAAGGATTTCCGAGCATTAAAGTCTCAGGCGGAGTTTGCCGATGGAGTAAGGGAACGCACAGAAGTTCCGTGGGGCGAGACCGAGCCGCGGCCGTTTTGAAGGTGAATTCCTTCTGAGGGCCCAAAGCTTCTAACCGCGAAACGGGACGCCCAAACGACGAAAAGGAGACTTGAAATGCCATTCGGCATACTTAACAACATCCCGGCTCTGCAGGCGGAAGGCGCGTTGGACAGCACGCAAATGAGTCTCAACACGACCCTTCAGCAGTTGTCTACCGGCCAGCGCATTAACTCCGGTTCGGATGATCCTGCCGGTCTCGCGATCGCGAACGGTTTGTCGGCAAACATCGCGGCCCTGAACCAGTCCGTTCAGAACGCCAACGATGGCGTCGGCAACTTGCAAGTGGCGGATGGCGCTCTCTCGCAGGTGACCTCGCTTCTGAACACGGCGGTCACGATTGCGACGGAAGCCTCTACCGGCACCGTGAGCAGCTCGCAGCGTGATTCGCTGGACGCCGAGTATCAGCAGATTCTGCAGGAAATCAACCGCATTGGGACGACCACCGAGTACAACGGGACGTCCGTGTTCAGCGCCGCCACCACATCCATCTACCTTACCGACGCGAACGCGAACAGCACGATTACATCGACGGTCGGCGCCCTTTCGGACACGACTCTGGCCCTTAACGGCACGAGCCTTGCCGGAGTTGATGGGACAGGCGCACAGGCCGCTTTGACGGCAATCGATGCTGCGGTTCAGACAGTTGCCAACGACCGCGGCACGATCGGCGCTTCCGTCAACCGCTTGCAGGACGCGTCTGCGGTTATGACCACGGAGGTGCAGAACCTGACTGCGGCCGAGAACAACATCATGGCTGCGGACATCCCGAGCGCCATTTCCCAGCTGTCGAACCTGTCAGTTCTGAGTCAGACAGGTATGGCGGCTCTGGCGCAGGCCAATTCGCAACAGCAGAGCATTCTGAAGTTGCTCCAGTAACGGTTCTAGAAGTGAATTGGGGCATGGTGGGTGGGTCTCGTAGAGGGACCCACCTACTCGTGTTTCAAATCGTGAATCGGGCAGCCGGCATTCCTTAGTTGGGGCGAGAAGCACGGACATGGGGACAATAAACAATTACGGCAACGTATTGCTCCCGGCGGGAAGCAATACCATCGACGTCCAATCGCTCCTCGATTCTGCGATGGCCGCCGCTGAAATACCCATGCAGCTGCTGCAGCAACAGCAAAGCACGCTGCAAACGCAATCGTCGGCGCTTCAGAGCATCGAGGGCGACATCACCAGCCTCCAGACTGCGGTGAGCGACCTAAGCAACACCAGCGGTTCGGTAAACTCTCTTACGGCGACCTCTTCAGATTCGAATGTGCTTTCCGCTTCGGCCGATCCGACGGCCACGTCAGGAACGCACGCAATCGTGGTGAATTCACTCGCGACAACATCGTCGTACTACACCGATGCAGTCGCTTCGAGCAGCACCGCCATCGCGAACGGAAGCTTCCAGATTGCTGTGGGAGGTGCTGAGGCGACGACGGTCACCGTGAATGGTTCGAATGACACGCTGAGCGGACTAGCGGCTGCCATCAACGGGCAGAACATCGGCGTAACCGCCAGCGTCATCACCGACGCGAACGGCGCCCGGCTCGCACTCGTCAGCAACACGTCGGGATCGGCCGGAAATATCATCGTCTCAAACAATACAACCGGGCTCACTTTCAACCAGGCGGCTGCAGGCGCAAATGCGTCACTCACGGTTGACGGTGTGCCCATCAGTTCCACCAGCAACACGATATCCAGCGTGATTCCCGGTGTGACGATCAATCTGGCGGGCGCGGCGCCGACTACAACGGTCAGTTTGACTGTTGCGCCCGACGCAAACACGGCGACCACGGCCATCAACTCGTTCGTTTCCGCATGGAACAAGGTGGTGCAAGACCTGAACTCGCAATTTAACGTTGCTTCCGACGGCTCGGGCGGTGGACCCCTTGAAGCCGACGATACGCTTCGAGGCGTTCAAAGTCAGTTGCTTTCCGCTGTAACCACATCCATCAGCGGAAATAACGGTCTCGTGAACCTCGCGAGCATCGGCGTCAACATGAACGACGACGGCACTCTTTCCGTCGATTCCGGAGTGCTGTCGAATGCGCTGAACAACAACTTCAGCAACGTCCAGGCGCTCCTGCAGGGAACCGGCGGCGTGGCAACATTTCTTTCGAGCACGCTCAATGAGATTACGGATCCGACGCAGGGGTCCATAACGCTCGATTTGCAGGGCATGTCGCAGTCAAACCAGGACCTCACGCAACAGATTAATACGATGCAAGCGCAACTCCTCACTCAGCAGCAGAACTTGACGTCTCAATACGCTCAAATGGAGACCACGCTCCAGGAGATGCCTCTGCTGCAGCAGCAAGTCACGCAACAGCTCACCGCGCTTAGTGGTGGTGGTTAGCGTCACGGGGACGACTCCAAGATGAACCAACAAGATATCGCGTCTCTTTATCGACAAGTCAGCGCGACTGGCGCAAATCCGGTCGGGTTCGTCGTCAAGCTCTATGACGCAATCCTTGAAGACTTTCGGCGGGCCCATGAGGCAATCGCTGCCGGAAACGTCGAGAAGCGCGTTGCCAGCCTGAATCACGCCCTCCTCATCATTGCCGAATTAGAGGGCGTTCTCGACTTCGATCGCGGAGGCATCGTGGCCCGCCAACTCCAGGGCTTCTATCGAGTGACACGCGGCTTGGTGGTAGAGGCCAACCTGCACACCAACCCCGAACGGATCGAGAAGCTCATGACTCTTTACAGGCCTCTTCGACAGGCCTGGCAACAGGTGGAACACGACGTTGCCAATCACAAGGTGAGTGTTCCGGCGCGCGAGCCACGCGCGATCCAAACGGCAGTTGAACCGGAACGTCCCATTATCGCCGTTGGCGCCGACTCGGACGCAACCTCTTCTGGTTGGAGCGCCTGATGGAAGGTTCGGTGGTGGATCGCGTCCGCGGTGCGAATATGAAGCTCCGCGCGCTGCTTCTTCACACTCGCGAAGCTTTGGCTGGGCGCGGCAACTTCACGGGCGATCATGTTCGCGCGATTGCTGATCCCGTATCCCGCATGGCCCCGATCGTTGCCGAAGCAAACCGCTTGCGCACCATTCATCCCGATCTTGACGGCGAACTCGAAGCCTACGCGGGCAACCTGAGCGAAATGCAAACCGCCCTCGAGCAAATGCGCTTCATGCTCATCGCGCGCCGCGCGAGCCTGGAAGCTATGCGAGGCCACGTGGAAACCCTGGGAATGTGGGCCGCCGCTCTACGCTCCACGCAGTGAATCCCGTATGGATGCACGCCTCCTCGTTTTCGATTGCCACGAAGCTTGGGTGTATCAGCTCCGCGCGCTCGACCAGCCGATGGATGTGGTGGTGGGGCTCCGCGGCCGCCACGTGGATGGTTGGGACGAAACGGTGCGGCCTGTCCCGCCAAACGCAAGGCTCGTTCGGCTCGACGAGGCGCTTCGGACCTCCGAACCGTACGATTGCATCGTCGCACACAACCTTTCCGATCTTCTCGACGCGAAATCACTTCGCGGTCCGCGGCTGCTCGTAGTTCACGAAACTCTCGACGGTGCCATTCGCGAGCAGGGCGCCACAATCGACCCTGGTGAGTTTCGCGACACGGTGGCCAAGTTCGTGCGAATGACGGGCACACACGTCGTCTCCGTATCAAAACTGAAGGGCCGTTCTTGGGGATTCGAAGACGACATCGTGCCCTTCTCGGCCGATCCGCACGACTATCCTGAATGGAAAGGCGACCTTGCGCGCGGACTCCGCGTCTCAAATCACATCCTGCGTCGTCCGCGGATATTACTCTGGGACCTCCACAGGCAGGCCTTCAATGGTTTGCCTGTTACGCTGGTGGGAAACAATCCGGAGTTGGAAGGCGTCAAGCCTTCCACCAATTGGGCGGAGCTAAAGGAAATCCTCAGTCGCCATCGATTTTACATTCACACCGCCGACCCGAACCTCGAGGACGGTTACAACATGTCCGCCCTCGAAGCGATGGCTGCGGGTCTGCCCATCCTCGGCAACCGGCATCCGACTTCACCCGTTAAGCACGGCGTCAGTGGATTCTTGTCCGACGATCCGGCGGAGCTGCGGCGCTACGCGGAAAATTTGCTCGCGGACCGCGAGCTCGCCGCGCTCATGGGACGAGCCGCCCGGGAAACCGTCAGCAAACTCTTCTCCAGCGCCCGTTTTAAGCAGAGTTTCAGCCGCTCAATCGAATTCGCCAGAAGAAGCTGGCATCGACACTCCGCGCAGGCTTTTCCAGTTGTGGCCGATTCTATTTCGTGCCGGTGATGTAGCTGAGCAGCGTAGGCAGGCTCAGTATCTGTCCCGTGGCGCTCAGGGCCGCTTCCTCGTCTGTCTGAGCTTGGGATTCATTTGTTATTGCCTGCGTCATGTTGGCGCCGACAAGTTGGTTCTGCTGGGTGCTCAGATTCACTTGCTCCTGGTTGAGGTAGTTTTGCGAGGTTTGCACTTGGTTGAGCGCGTTCCCGTAGAAGACGCGCTGCGTAGTGAGCTGCGAAAACGCTTGTTGAACTTCCGTATTCGCGGCGTCGATTCCGTTTCCTGAAGTCAAAGCATTCGCCAGATCGTTGAGCGCCTGGAAGACATTGCCGTTGGCGTTCGTGAAGATTTGGCTGCCGGCGACGTTTGTCTGCATCGACTGGCCTTCGGATATCTGCACGGACGTCACGTCCGTGTTTCCGTTGTATTGAACGCCGGAAGCAGCGGTCGCGTCCTGCGCAAACGCGGGCGTGGTAACGTTCGTGCCGGAAAAGATGTACGTTCCTTCGTACTCTGTGTTCGCCAGCGCGAGCATCTGTTGCTGTATCCCTTGAACCTGCTGCGCAACCGCTTGGCGATCCGCAGCGGAAACCGTTCCGTTTGCGCCTTCCGTCCCAACTGAAATTGCGGTCGTCATCAATTGGACCGCACTGTTCAGCGCCGAGTCCGCTGCTTGAAACTTGCTCTGGAGATCCGTGACGTTCGTCAGGAACTGATCGTTCTCGCCGGTGAGGGCGTCGTTGTTCACCAGCTGAGCGGCAGCCGCAGGATTGTCCGAGAGATTGTTGACGCTCCGGCCCGTAGCCATTTGCTGGGCCGCTGTCTGCTCGTTTTGCTGCGCCTGTTCGATTGCAGCCACCAGATCGGGAACGGTATCGGGATTGACGCGAAGGCTCATGACGTCCTCATTGTGTCGTGCTTACCATATTGATGGCCGTTGAGGTGAGACTGCTGATCACCGACGCGACCTGAGCCGCTGCTTGGTAAGCTTGCTGGTACTGCACCAAGTTCGCTGCTTCCTCGTTGATCGAGACTCCAGAGATGCTGCCAATCTGATTTTGGAGCTGCTGAGCGGCAGCAGTCACACCTTGTTCTTCGGATTGCGCCGAGGCGACGTCGTTGCCCACCTGAAAGACGAGATTCGAATAAGCGTTGATCGGAGTCTGACCGTTCACAATTCCCTGGTTCTGCAGCGCTAACATCGCGTTGACGTTTGCGTTGTCCCCCGCGCTCCCATCCAGGCTCGCAGCGATCTGTGACGGATCCGTAAGCGCTACGCTCATTGTCGCGGCTGCGCCGGCACCTCCAGCGGGCGGAGCCACGAAGAAGTTGCCACCCGGATTGCCGTTCAGGTCTGCGCCGGCCTTATTCACAGAATTGAACGAATTCTCCAGGCTAGACGCCAACGAATCCAACGAAGAGAGTATCGACGGAATCGTCGAATCGCGCACTTGCAGTGTGCCGCCGAGCGATCCGCCGTTGATGGTCGACGTGATATCCTTGCCCATTGAGTAGACGTCCTGGAATCCCGTCGTGGGGTTGGCTTGGCTAGTCAGTCGGAAGCTCTTGTCTCCAACGACCAGGGCCGCGCCGCTTGTGGTCGTCAATGTCACGTTGCCGTTCCCCGCGTCCACTTGGGAAACGTCGATAATGCCGGATACCTGGCTGATCAGCTGGTTGCGCTGGTCCACCAGCGATCCGGCATTCTGGCCGGTGCTCTCTGCTGCACTCACCTCGCTGTTGAGCTGCGCAATCTGCGACGTGAGTGAATTGATTTGGCTGACCGCCTGCGGCACGGACTGATCCACATTTTGCTGAAGTGAAGTGAGATTGGACGACGTGCTGTTGAAGTCTTGTGCCATATTCTGTGCGGCCGAAAGGACAGCCTGGCGCAGACTGGTGTTCGATGGATCGGTCGACAACTGCTGCAAACTACTGAAGAATGCCGTGATCGAGCTCTGCAAGCCGGTGCCGCTGGTTTCGTTGAATAGCGTCTGCACCTGTTGCATCGAGGTCAGGTACGAATCGTACTTGCTTTGCTGTTGCGTTGCCTGATCGAGGCTCATCTGCAGGACGCTGTTGCGCTGGCTGGTAATCTGGCCGATTTCAACGCCCGTTCCGAAAAGCTGACCGCCATATTCCACGGGCGGCGTTTCCTCGAAGTCTACGGTTTGGCGCGAATAGCCCGGCGTATTCGCATTCGCGATGTTGTTGCTCGTCGTGTCAAGGGCCGCCTGGTCTGCGAGCATTGCCCCAACTGCGATATTCAAGGCCGAACTCAGCGTGCCCACAGGTTCAAACCCTTTCCTCGTAGATTGAGCCGGCAGCGATTGACGCCGGCGATGAATACGTGGGTGCGTACGAATTGAAAAGATTCATCAGCACCTGCACCGTCCGCCGCGAACGGCGCAGCATCGCTTGATGCGCATCGTTGAGTTTCTTGAGTTCAGCTTGCGCGGTCGCAACGCGGCCCAAAGTTGCGCGGATCTGCTCGTCCTGCCGAGGGTCGCCATCGCGAGAACCCGGCCATGAGATGGCGTCGGTACACGGGCGTGCGCCGGCACGTTCCGCGCAGCGCATCTGGACGCTGGTGATTTCCGCATCGAGCGAACGGATCTGAACGCAGAATTGTTCTTGCTCAGCGATCCGGCTCTCGATCGCGCCGAGGTCCATCGAGATGAAATCGTTGCGCGATTCCGCCAGAGTGCCGGCGAGGGACCCAAGCAGATCCAGACGCCGCTCCAGCAATTTCAGATATTGTGTGCTCTCTGATTTCACGGCTTACGCCAGCTCATCCAGTTGGTGGCCTTCTTCTTTCTCAGTCTCGACAGGCGGAGGGACAAGAGCAGGTGTGTCGGGGGCCTTCTTCTTCACAATGGGCCTCCGGCTGGGAGTATCGTGGCGATTCTCGGGGGCTTCTCCGAGAGGGTCGATCCGCGATGGCGTGAGATCTCCCATAACCACTCAATCTTCTCAAATGAGAAACTAACTCCGGCTTCCGCCGCCAAGCTCCGAAATCATCGCGTTCGCGATTTGCTCGTTGGTGGGCTTGTAACTGCCTTGCTCCACTTGTTGCCGCAGGGCTGCTACGCGTTCGCTTCTCACGTCCGGCAGCTGCGCGAGTTGAGCTTTCAGCTGCTGCACCTGTCCCAGCGTTCCTGAAAGCTGAAACGAATCCTGGGGATCAACCTGCGCATTGTCTTGCGTCCCGTTCGTTTGCGACGGTTGCGCGCCTCGAGTGTTCGTCTGCTGAACATTGTCCTGCTGTACGTTGCCTGGAAACTGGTTCGGATCGATTCTCATCCCTGCTCCTTGAGGCGACCCTCAACTGCCCAATCCGTCTCTTTCGTGAGAGCCTAGAATTAGAACTGTCTAATCACAGGCGTCGCTTTATCTCTACCTACTTTATCGACGGAACCCGCCAGGAACTTTAGCCGATTGACTATAATTGTCACTTGCGTCAGCCTCAACTTGTGGCTGTAAGTGCTTTAGAATCATCTTGCCGATCCCGAGACCCCCCGCCTTGCCGACTGCGCTCGACATTATTTCAATTCCCCAGTCGTCAAGGGTACCGTGGGCGGGGTCGGCATCGTCGGATTCGGAGGTTCCAAAGCTCTGCTTCATGGACTTCCACATGGACGCCAGCAAGATGGACTCGAAGTCGCCCGCAGCCTTCCTCAACTTCCGCGCTTCGGGTGAGTCAACCGAACCTGACGGCAGTCCAGGCGTGACTTGTGTCCCCGAGACCGATATCCGCGAGGCGTCACTAACGGAGTTGGCAGCAATTGAAGTCATCACAGTACCTCGAGGTCCGCTTCCAGCGCGCCCGCTGCCTTGATCGCCTGGAGAATTGAAACGACGTCGCGTGCTGTAGCTCCGATCGTCTGCAAACCGTGCACCAGCTCTTCCACCGTGGCGCCTTCTTTCAGTTGAACCAGTTGCGCTTGTGTTTCCGTTGCCTGCACCTGGGTGTCCGGCGTTACGACTGTTTCCCCGCCTTTGGATAACGGCGTTGGCTGGGACACTTCGTAGCGAGTGGCGATTTCGATGGCTAGATTGCCGTGAAGTATCGAGCAGGCGCCCAGCGTCACGGAGCCTCCCATGACCACCGTGCCGGTGCGTTCATTGACGACCACCTTCGCCGGGGGGCGAACGTTGACCGAAAGACTTCCAATGCGTGCCATCAGGGCCGGTATGGCGCCCGTTTCTCCTGCGGCGCGAGCGACGTCCACGCGGCGGCTGTCCACCACATGTGCAACTTCTGTACCGATCTCCTTGTTGATGACGCCGGCGATGTCGCGCGCGGCCTCAAAATCGGGATCATGCAACAACAGAGAAAGCGTTGTCATCGAGGTCAGATTCACGGCCGTGTCGCGTTCCACGATTCCACCTTCAGGCACGCGTCCCACCGTGAGGTGATTCACGATCTTCACGTTTCCGCTGCCCCCTGCGCTATATCCCCCCAGAGTGAGCGGTCCTTGCGCTTCCGCGTAAACGTTCCCGTCGGCCGCCCTCAGCGGCGTGAGCAGCAGCAGGCCACCGGCAAGGCTCTTCGCGTCGCCCGCCGACGAGACGGTCACGTCGATCTTCATCCCCGGCCGTGCGAACGGAGGAAGTGTCGCAGTGACGAACACTGCCGCCATATTGTTCACGCGTACAGACGTTGCAGGAATCTGCACGCCCATACGTTGAAGGAGGTTTGACAACGTCTGCGTCGAGAACACCGTCTGCTGGCTGTCGCCAGTACGGCTCAGACCGACAACGACGCCGTAACCCAGAAGAGGATTGTCGCGGATACCCTCAATGGTGGTGACATCTTTGATTTGGACTCCGCGAGGCTTTTCGTCCGCGCCGGCACGCGCCAAGGGCGCGAGTCCCAGAACGGCGAACAAAATCACAATACGCTTGGGCAACACAAAGACTCCTCTCAGAAGGTCAAGAGCTTGAGTACTGTTCGCACTAGTATGTTCGGCCGAGCCGAAGCATCCGCTACCGAGCCCTTGCCCTTGATCTCAAGCTCGAGACTCGTGATGGCGCTCGACACGACGGAATTGTTCGGCGCGATATCGCCAGGCCGCACCAACCCCCGAAGGACCACGGTCTGACGGTCGTTTCCGACCGTAAAATCGCGCACGGCTTCCACCACCAGCACGCCATTTGGCATCACCTCGACCACTCGTCCCGCAAGGTTCAATTGCAGGTTGGAACTCATCGTTGACGATCCCTTGCCGTCCAGCGCAGTGTTTGAGTTGGCGGCAAGAAGATTCTGCATGGCATTGTTCGGGCCGATCTTGCCGAGAAGTGCGGTGATGGCGGATTGAGTGGCAAATTGCCGCGAGGTATTGTTCTCCCCTGTCGTCGCCGCCGAGAACGTATCTACGAGCTGAACGGTAATGAGGTCGCCGGCGAATCGAGCTTTGTAGTCTGAGGAGGCGTTCGAAAGCGGCCCGGAAGATACCCACAGGCTTCCCGTGGTCGCGGGCTGCTCCGCGCCCATAGAGCGAACGCGGCTCAGATAATCGTCCAACGACGATGCCGCCGGATGCTGCTTTTTCTTTTTGTCCTTGTCTTTATCGTTGTTGTTTCCGGCCGTCGCGATTGAAACCGCCAGGACAAAAAAAAGCGAAGCCGCTACCGTGCGAGAGATGTGACCGCGAATCAGCATCGAATCAAGCTCCTTCAAAATGTGGCTTCCAGCCGCCGCGCCCCCGTCACTTTAGCGTGGAGGATCTTGCCGGTCCCAGGTAGCTTTACGCGAACGGTTTGGTTGAGCGTACCGTGCTCCAGCGGCATCACGTCCAAGAGCATTTGCATCCCGCGGGATGAAGACAGATGCAAGGCAGCTGATTTTCCTGGCTCGACCAGTGTCGCCGAGCCGCGTTCCGCGTCCTTGAGGGACGTTCCCTGGACAGCCTGCCGCAACGCGTGGCGTCCGAGCAGATCTTCGAGACGCGCGTTCGGGGACTCCGGGGAATCGACGCTGGGGGGAACACCGTCTCGCAAGTGCGCCGTGACCAAAAACGGCAGCGAGCCGCGCTGTGCCATGAGAAACCGAGCTTCGTTCAACACATCATCGAAATCCACGCGCCGCACTTCGAGTGGAGCATCAGCCGATGAGACCATCACGGAAGGAAAAACGCGAAGGTCGTCGGGCTGTAGATCAGCCCCCCGGAAGCCGTTGCGTCCCAGCGCCTTTCGAATCACCGCAACCACTTCTTCACGAGTCAGCCGGCGCCCCGTGCGGTGAACGACAATTTCGTTAGGAATGCCGATCTCCCGCGAGATGTCCGCACCCAACATGTCCGCCACTTTCGCTCCTTCGAGTACGCGTGTACTTCCCGGTTGCGGCGAAGTTCCGATCAGGATGCTCTGCGCGGGACGGCGCAGCTCAGGGGGAGCTTGAGCAGGCAGCAAATCCGAGAGAAAGATCGAGTCAGCTTGGACTTCGACTTCGCCCAGCAGAGTAAATTTTGCCGCGTGAGCCGGCGCCGAAAGAACGGCGAGACCTGCCAGCGCCAAAAGTATGTGAACGCTTCGCAATTTCAGCCCTCTTAACGCGACATCGCGTTGACATCTTGAAACATCTGGTCAGCCGCCTGAACAACCTTCGAATTGGATTCGTAGGAGCGCTGCGCCAGAATCATCTGCACGAACTCTTCCACTACGTTGACGTTCGATTCTTCCAGCGCCCCCTGCTGGATCGTGCCCAGCCCCTCGCTCCCGCCCGCGGTTCCTGTGAGCGCGTCTCCCGAAGCCGTGGTTGGCAGAAACAGGTTCTGGCCGATGCTGTTGAGGCCGCCCGCGTTCGCAAATGTGGAAAGTTGAATTTGGCCCACCTGCTGCGCCTGTTGCTGGCCGGGAAGAGAAATGCTGACGGTGCCATCGGTGCCAATCGTGATGCTCGTAGCGTTCGGAGGAATCGTGATGGAGGGCTGCAGGGGATATCCGTCGGCTGTCACCACATTTCCCTGGGCGTCCAGATGAAAGGTTCCAGAACGCGTATAGGCCAAATCCCCGTTGGGCATCTGGACCTGGAAAAATCCCTGTCCCTGAATGGCCAGATCGAGTGGATTGCCCGTCGAATCGAAGTCTCCTTGCGATTGAATCATCTCGGATGCCGATGAACGCGCGCCGAGTCCGATTTGCAAGCCCGCGGAAATCACGGTCTGTTGGGTCGAGGCCGCGCCGGGCATGATTAGGTTCTGGTAGAGGAGATCCTGAAATTGCAACCGGCGTTTCCGGAAGCCGGCGGTGCTGGCGTTCGCCAGGTTGTTCGCTATATTGTCCAGATTCAGTTGTTGGGCAATCATTCCGCTGGCGGCCGTATTCAGTGCGCGAAACATTCTTGTTTTCTCCTTGGCAGCTCAGACTCGCGCCAGTTCTTGCACAGCGGTCTGGTTGAAATCTGTGTTAAAGATCGAAAGGGCCCGCTGCATCATTTCGGCGTTGCGTTGCAGATTGATGAGCGCAACGGCATTTTGCACCGCGTTGCTATTGGATCCCTCGAGCATCCCTTCTCGAAGTTGCGGCGCGGCAAGCGCCTTCGCAGAGCCGGCGGGCGCCGAAAAATCCGTGTTCCCTTCGAGTGTCAGCTGGGTTCCCGGCGCAAAATCCACCACCTTCAATTTCGATACGATCGCGCCGTCCACCGAGACCGTTCCGTCGGTGCTGATCGTCAGTTTGCCCGAAGGTACTTGAATCGGTCCGACGTCGCCTTGCAGCAAATTGCCCTCGGAGTCGACGAGCTGACGCTGCGTGTTAAGGCTAAAATTTCCATTTCGCGTGAAGTGTTCGGCGCCGGTCTTGGACTTCACCGCAAAAAAACCGGCTCCGTCTATCGCCAAATCCGTGTCATTTCCGGTGGGATCGAGTGAGCCGGCGGCGAAGTCCGTGCGAGACCCACCCAGCATGCCGAAGTCGTTGATGGCCTGATTCACCGGCGTAAGCGACCGGTTGTGCAACGACGCTGTGAGCGCGCGATAGAACTCCTTTTGTGACTTGTAACCGGCGGTGTTTACGTTCGCCAGATTATTGGCCACCAGATCGAGTGACTGCATGCGCGCCGCGAGGCCCGTAAAGGCAGAGTAAAAGCCGCTATCCATTCGGATCCCCTCCGGTCAGCATAGAAGCACACGAAGGGCCACACGAACGGTGAGAGACGCGCCGCAACCTTAGTGATGTCTACTGATTGCAGGGATGGCCAGAAACCCGTACAGTGCGAAGAGGCGGTGCTCTGCGGGGATCTTGCCTAGCAGGCACGCTCGGATAGGCAGAATTTTCCGCGGACTCGGTTTCGCTGCAGCTAACGGTGCTCTCGTTACTAATTGGGGAACTGCGGCAACTCGATGGGTACCAATCTTTCGGCTTTCAAGAACACCGCAAGAGATGAACGGTCTTCTTCCCATAGGCCGGGAAGGCATACGCTAAGAAATGAGTCGATCCTGGCGACCTCTTCGGGTGACTCTTCGGCTGAATCTTCACCCGCCTTGGCGGGCGGCAGTCCGGCGTAGTGATCACCCACAGCCACAATTCCCGCCAGGTTCGGGTCTTGCTTCGCCTTGTTTGGTTCGTGGTGGTATTCCAGCACGTCAATTAGAGACGGGTAGAAGTTCCAATACGTGCCCATCGACCGGCTGACTTCAGGGTGGTCGATTCCAAAATACTCGCGTTCAACCGCAGGAACATCCCGCCAGCCTGCGAGCGGTGCGTCGTTTCTGCCTTCTTCTTCATGTGCGACGATCAGCAACGGCAGCTCGCCGATGTCGTGTAGCAGTCCGGCTGTGTAGGCTTGCTCCGCTTCCGGGTATTCAACGCGCCGCGCGATTCGCTCGCTCAACATAGCCGTCAGAAGGCTGTGGCGCCAGAACTCCCGCAACTCATCCGAGTCAAGCTGCCGTCCCGCAAATTTCATGAATGCGCAGCTCAGAACGAGCGTTCGCAGCCGTTCGGAACCGAGCAGTACCACGGCTTCCGGAACGGCCAGCACGCGCCGGCGAAGATTGAAAAGTGCCGAGTTTGCAAGGCCCAGAATCTGCGCGCAGAGGCTCGGATCGGTGCGCACAATCTGCGTGACTTTCTTTAGGTCCACTTCAGGGCTGCTCAGAAGCGAGTTTAGCTGGATCGCGTATGTCGGAAGAGCGGGCAGGCCTTCCGCCAAGACCGTGCCTACTCGGCTCTTACGGCGCTGCCGTATCTCCGGAGATATCAGGGGAGATATAAGGGTCTGTTTTTCGTCTAGTTGCACGGTCGGGGCCCCTGGGCAAACCACAATTTTCTGTGGAGTGCCTCAGACTCTCTATCGGCAGCGGATGAAAAGGCTTTAGTCAGCCTGCTCGCAATTGTAAGCATCCGCGTGCTTGTCTGCTGGGTCGAAGCAGTTTTGGGCCCATTTCCCCGTACGGACACCGTTTAGTTGCCTTACGCTGACAGCAGTTCAGCACGTTGGCTGGCGCTCGCCAAGTCCGTAATGCGCAATCCAAAGTTCCCGTTCACCACCACCACTTCGCCGCGTGCGACCACACGCCCGGCGACTAGCAGCTCGGCCGGCTCGTTGACCTGGCGGTCGAGTTCGATCACAGAACCGGCTCCAAGTGACAGGATTTCGCGCAGCATCATTTGCCGGCCGCCGAACCGGATCGCGGCGTCTAGGTGCACGTCGAAAAGAAGATCGAAATTCGAGCTTGGTTCCGGACTAGAGTTTGCAACCATCGTAGATTCTCCTGACTCCTTCTTGTCTGACTTCGGCGAAGATTCCTCCAGGATTCGCAGCGATTCCGCGAATTCACCCGAAGGCGCGAGCACGATTATTATCGACGTGGAATTTCCCGCTTTGATGCGCACGCCTCCGCACACCGCTTCGGGTTCCGCGCTGTCGATCGCCTCGGGTGTGCTCTCAAACCGTGCGGTTCCGTGGCCCCATAGTGTTAGCACCTGCGCCGCTACCCGTCTGATGAGTTGCGCGGCAGCGCCCCGCTGGGCCTCGTCAAGTTGTCCGGGACGGTTTGCGGGCTCGGCGGTCTCTACCAGGCTTAACTGCAGCGCTTCTGGCTCGGAGGTGATGAATCTCACGGTTCCTCGCAACGAACCCGCGCCGTTCAGCGTCGTCCAGTAGTATTTTTCTTTGATCTGCGCGATTCTGGCCGCGCAGGTTTTTGCGTCGACGGCTTCCACCTTAAGCGTCGACAGACCCGCTGCCGAGAGAACCTGGGAGAAGCTCCGGCGCCACGCTTCGACGAATTTCTCGATGCTCGGAGTAGGCTCAAGAATCTTCATATTATTTGCCTTCCTGATCCGAAGCGATCGACAGGACCTTTTGAATCTGCGCTCCGCGTTTCGAGCCGCATCCCACAGGTGTGGCGAGAAACATTTTCTTTCCCGCGACTTTCAGGTGAATCGGATCGCTCGTTCGCGCCTGCAGAACGACGACGCTTCCCGGCTTCAGGGCGTACACCTCGCGCACCGCGATCGTGTTTGCAGGAAGCACCAATTCCGTTTCAAAACGGCTATTGAGCATCAATTCCTGCAGGTGCGTCCGGTTCCTTTGTGAGGCCTCCGGTTCGGAATCGGCGGCCTGAGCCGAAAGCGCGCGGCTCAGCGCCGTAGAAATTACCGATGGAAACGCCAGGGTCAGGTCGCCCTTGCTTTCGCCCACCACAACTTCAAAGCTAACCGACAGAATCTTCTCCGACCGCGGGATCAAACGCGCCGAGGACGCTTGCCGCTGACGCCGGCCAAACTTGAAATCCAGGTCGAGAACGGAACGCCAGGTTGATCGCAACTCCTGGCACAGAATTTGCGTGATGGATTCAAAAATCTCTTCTTCGAGTTCCGTAAGATCGCGAGCGTCCGCCGAGTCTTTCCCAAAGCCTCCCAGAGTGAGATCCAAAATTTGGAGAACCAACGGAAGGTCCATCTGCACTAGCGCGCAAGCTTCCAGGCAGGAAATGCGGAAGGAAGCCAGATAGGTAAGATCCGGAAAGCGGCCCAGGAACTCGGCGCATGGCATCTGTTCCACTGCTGCGAGTTTCACGGTGCAACTCACGCGAAGATAGGCGCTCAATGCAACCTCGATCCGGCGGGCCCACGCTTCCTGCAACACGGATATCCCCCGCGTTTGGTTGGGTGAAAGTTGCCGCGATTGCCGAAGATCGAACGAGGAAGTTTTCTGGTCCGGGACTTCGGACCGAACTGCGGACGCGCTCTTTCGGGCTCTCTGAAGAAGAGCGCCGATCTGTTCTTGGCTCAGCACCTGTTCCATTCTCTTTCTCCTATAGCAGCGACGAAATGACGGAAGCGTCGCCCTCACTGCCGGTGGTCCCGCGGGATTGCAACAATTCCTGAAGGCGCGTGCGCAGCCGCACGAGAGCCAGCGAGTGGATCTGCGATACGCGCGACTCGGTGATCCCCAGCACGCTGCCGGCCTCCTTCATCGTGAGTTCATCCAAGTAGTAAAGTCCCACCACCTGCCGTTCCTTTTCCTCCAGGACATTCATCGCTTCGGCGAGCAGTGATTTCAATTCCGAATTCAGACACTGAAAGAAGGGATCCTCCCCTGGGCCGTTTGGTTGATACGCGCAGACTTCTTGTTCCGGCTCGTCATCGCTCGTGTATGCCTGGAGGCTGCCGATGTTCAGGCCGTGCAGCTCACCCAGGAGCTGCTGAAACTCCAGCAGGCCCATGCCGACTTTTTCGGCCACTTCTGTTTCCGAGGGAGCGCGGCCCATTTCGGCGAGCAGCTTGCGATACGTATCCTCGATCATCCGCGCCTGTTTGCGCAGATTGCGTGGGCTCCAATCAATCGCCCGCAGGCTGTCCAGAATCGCGCCACGGATTCGGAATTTCGCAAAGGTCTTGAGATGCACTTGCTTGCTGGGATCGAACCGTTCCACCGCCTCCATCAGGCCGATGATGCCCGCGTGAACGAGATCCTCGAACGGAACTTGCACCGGCAGTTTTTCGTGAATACGGCGCGCGATGTAGCGGACCTCTGGAAGATGCTCCAGCAGCAGCTTCTCCCGGTCGGCCGCATTCATGCTGGCTTCGACGCTTTCGATCCCCGTCTCCATATTCATCGCGAGTGGTTCCCCTGTTCCAGCAGCCCGCGTTTTGGTCGATCACTCATCGCACGACTCCCAACGATTGCACCGAAACTGTCGCAGGAATTTCAGCGGGCGACAGTACGACCACTCGCGGCAAAAACGGCTCCAGCAGCCGCCGCAAATGGAACCGCGCCGGGCTGTTGCACAGCAGCGTCACCGAGTTCAAGGCCGCCCGGTCTCCCACCGACTTCTGCAAGCTTTCCAGCACGCGTCGCAACGGAGATACTTGCGTGAGCGCCGCCCGTTCTCCCGCGAACTGCGGATCCGCGCTTCGTTGAAGCTGCTGCTCGATGCTCGGGTCGAGCGTCATGACCTTCAGTTTTCTTTCCTCGTTGAGGAGCGGCTGAACGAGCGATCGCCCGAGCGCCTGCCGCGTGGCTTCCACCAGCGCAATGGGAGACTTGTTCACCGGCGCGGCATCGATGAGCACTTCGAGAATCGTCGTGAGATCGCGAATGGAAACTTGCTCTCGCAAGAGTTGCTGCAGAACCTTCTGGACCTCGCCGAGCGTCAGGAGGCGCGGCACGAGCTCGTCCACTAGTTTTGGTTGCGTCTCGGCCATGGCGTCGAGCAGACGTTTCACTTCCTGGCGGGTCAGCAATTCGTGCGAGAATTGGCGCACGATTTCCGCAAGATGCGTGGCCAGCACGGAAGTCTGGTCCACGACGACGTAGCCTTTGGCGATCGCCTGTTCCTGCAATGCGGGGACGATCCATTTCGCCGGAGTTGCAAAGGCTGGCTCGCGCGTTTCGAAGCCGTCCAGCGGCGCAGCATTCGGCTCGGAACTGATGGCCAGCACGCGGTCTTGGTACATCTGCCAGCGCGCAATCTCGACGCCGCGCAGGTGAATCACGTACTCGCGGGGCTTCAACTTCATGTTGTCCGTGATGTGAATCGATGGAACAAGAAAGCCGAGCTGCAGGGCGAGGTGGCGCCGCAGGGCGCGGATCCGTTGCAGCAATTGGCCGCCCTGTGCCTGGTCGACGAGGGGCACGAGCGCGTAACCGACCTCCAGGCTCAATTCGTCGAGCTTGAGCAATTTCTCGATCTGTTCCTGAGTGCTGGCTTTCTTGTCTGTTTTCGCCGCCGCAGCGTCACGCGCAGGCTTGGCTTCCGCTTTCGAAGCGCGCGAGGAGAGATAAAACGTAATCGCCGCAAGAAGAAAGAACGAGAATTTCGGCAGACCGGGTATCAGCCCCAGCAACAACATCACTCCCCCCGCGATACGCAACGGATATTTCTTGGCCAAGAGCTGCCGCCCCAACTCGACTCCCACGGTTTGATCCGTGGACGTTCGGGTGACAACCATGCCTCCCGCGACGGAAACGAGCAGGGAAGGAATCATGGTTACGAGACCCTCGCCGACGGTCAGGACGGTGTAAGTCTTCAATGCCTGATCGAAAGGAATGTGCAACTGAAAAACGCCGATCAGGAAACCGGCGATGATGTTGATGGCTGTGATCAGGATCGTCGCCAACGCATCGCGCTGGCTGAAGCGTGCGGCGCCGTCCATGGCGCCGTAAAACTCCGCCTCGCGAGCGATGTTTTCGCGTCGCGCGCGAGCTTGCGCCTCGTCGATCAAGCCGGCGTTCATGTCCGCGTCGATCGCCATTTGCTTGCCGGGGAGGGCGTCCAACGTGAATCGCGCCGCCACTTCAGCGGTTCGTACCGCACCGTGGTTGATCACGAGGTACTGGATCGCGATCAACGCGAGGAAGATCACAAAACCCACGACGTAGTTACCACCAACCACGAATTGTCCAAACGCTTCGATTACGTGGCCCGCTGCCCCGGCTCCTTCATTGCCGTGAAGCAGAATTCGCCGGCTGCTCGCAATGTTTAGCGAGATGCGAAACAGGGTTAAGAACAGGAGCAACGTGGGAAACACGGAGAATTGCACGGGCTTGAGAATGTACAAGGCGGACAGCAACACCACGATTCCGAGCGTGATACTCGTTGCCAGGAACAGGTCAAGGATGATGCTCGGCACCGGAACCAGCATCATGAAAACCAGCGCCACCGTGGCGACGGGGATCAACCAATCGCCAGAACTCTTCTTCGCGTGGCTCGGTTGTATGGGGACGCTGGTGGCCATGGTTCTCTGCTACGCTCCCATCCTTGTTAGCCCTTGCATGCGCATTTTCGTCCGGTACAGGAATGCCAGGATTTCAGCCACCGCCGCGTAGAGGTTTGCCGGAATGGCTTGGCCTACTTCGGTTGCTTTGTAGAGCGCCTGCGCGAGCGGCGGATTTTCAATGATGGGAATCTCGTGCCAACGCGCGATCTGCTTGATCTTCTCCGCGATAAGATTGCGGCCTTTGGCCACCACCACCGGCGCAGCCATAGTTTCCGGCCGGTATTCAAGCGCCACAGCGTAGTGTGTGGGGTTCGTAACCACTGCCGTAGCTCGCGCTACTTCCTTCGCCATCACCTTGCGCAGGAAGGCGCGACGCAGCCGGCGCATGCGTCCTCGAATCAGGGGATTGCCGTCGGTGTCCTTCATTTCTTGCTTCACTTCTTGCTTGGTCATCATCAGCGAACGCTCATGGCTCCAGCGCTGGAACAAATAGTCCGCGCCTGACCAGGCGAGCAGCACCAGTCCGCACTTCCACGCCAATTCGAAAAGCAGCGAGCCAAGCTTCGCGAGCAACGCGCGCGACCCGAAGCGCGACATGTGCGCGAGCAACGGAAATTCGCGCTCGATCAGCGTGACCGACAAGAAAGAAATCGCTCCCACTGGAACGAGCGAACGCAACACGCGACTCAGCGCCGCGAAGGAGAACATCTGGGTGATATGACTCGCCGGATTGAGCCGTTCCCAGTTTGGCTTGAACGCTTCGGGCGCGAAGACGAATCCACCTTGTGCGGCGTTTGAAAACACGGCGACGCCGAGCGCCAGGAAAACAATCGGCGCCACCCACTGCACCACGGTGAGAGCAGTCCAGGAAAAAATCGGTGTGCCCAGTCCGATCTCCGCACGGGTGCTCGTGACGAGCAGCCGGCCAAACAGGTCGCGCCACCGGCCGATCCAGATGTGCGGCTGCCACGCCAGCATCATCGTCACGGTGAGCAAAGTCAGAGCCGTCACGAGATCGCGGGACCGGCTGATTTGGCCTTTTTCGCGCGCCTTTTGCTTTCGCCGGCCTGTCGGTTTTTCGGATTTGTTTTCTTGAGGCACGATCGTTTTCGCCTAATGCGCCAGATGGAGCAGGCGTTCACTCCACCCAAGTGCGTTTGCAAATCTCCCCTCGAGCAGTCCCGGCCAAAGAACGGCGGAAGCAGCCAGCACCGTGTAGCCAATCAAGCTTTTCACCGAGATTCCGACAAACATTGCCGGAAGCTGTGGCGATGCTTTACTCAGAAAACCCACTGTTACATCCACCAACATCGTCGCCAGGAAGACGGGAGCGGCAATCTGCACGCCTATCAGCCACATCCCACCCGCCGCCCGGAACAGTTCTCCCACCGCCGCGATCTTGACCAGGGCAGTTCCTACCGGCAGATAATCGAAACTCTTCACTACGGCCCGCAGCATCCAGTGGTGGACGTTCAGCTCAAGAAAAATCAGCAGCGCGAACATTTGGTGAAAGACCGAAAGCACCGGAGTCTCGATGTTCGTCTGCGGATCAATGATCGCCGCCAGTGAAAACCCCAGCTGCATTCCGGCGAGTTGTCCCGCGATCTGCATGCCCTCGAAGACGAGTTGCACCGAGAGGCCCATCATCAATCCAACCGCTGCTTCGCTCAGCGCCACTCGAATCCAACTGAGCGCGCCCGGTTGAATCTCCGGCACAGGGCAGATGCTGTACAGCATCGCGGTCAGCACCAGAGTGAAGCCTGCTTTGACGCGCGCCGGCACCGCGTCGCTGCCAAAGAACGGGGCAAACGTCATCATGCCGCCGGCCCGCAGGCCGATCGGCAGCGCGTGCGTCAAAAAATGCTCTAACCATGGAGACAAGTTTCGTTTGCTCCCTCAGTGAGTAAACGGGTGAAAATCACCGAATAGATTGATCGTGAATCCCACAAGATGGTGAAGCATCCACGGCATCAGAAAAAACAGGATCGCCCCTACCGCCGCCAACCGCGGCACGGTGGTAACGGTCATGTCTTGAATCGACGTCATCACCTGGCCGATATTGATCAGCAGGCTCACCACCGTGGCCGAAATCAGGATTGGCGCGGCAACCCAAAGCGCTGCTTCCAGCGTCTGGCGGGCCAGGGCGACGAGTTGTTCAGGCGTCATTAGCGAAGCCTCAATGGAAACTCTTCAGCATCGACCCCACTACCAAATTCCAGCCGTCCGCGACCACAAACAGCAAGATCTTGAGTGGCGTCGAAATCACCACCGGCGGCAATTGCATCATTCCGATGGAGGTCGTCACCGACGCCGTGACCATATCGATCACCAAAAACGGCAGAAATAGAATCGCGCCTATCTGAAATCCCGTCTTGAGCTCCGAAAGAATGTAGGCGGGAATTACGATCCGCATGGGAAGGTCCTCCGGCTGTTTCGGGCGCGGCTCGTGTCCCATGTCTACGAACAGCGCCAAATCCTTCTCGCGCGTGTATTGCAGCATGAATTGGCGGACGGGCCCGGAGCCGCGGTCGAGCGCTTCCCAGCTCGTGATGGTTCCCTTTTCCAGTGGCTGAAGAGCCTGCTGATTCACGGCAAAAGCCACCGGCTGCATCAGGAAATACGTCATGAAGAGAGACAATCCGATGAGCGTCTGATTCGACGGCGCGGTTTGCGTTCCCAGCGCTTGACGGAGGAAGTGAAAAATTACCAGAATACGAACGAACGGCGTCATCGAGAGCAGCAGCGCCGGGAGCAGAGTCAGCATGGTCAGCACGACCACGATCATCCACGACGCGGAGTCTCCGTGCATCGTGAACCCCGGAACCTGAATCGAGATACCTTGCGGTTCGCCAGCGCGTGCCGACGCGATTGCCCCGGTGGTTAGGAGCAATGCAGCCTGCCCCGCCGCATAACTCGCAATATGTAAGACGCGGTTCATCATTTAGTTTCCTGAAGTTCTTCCCGCTTGGTTGGACCGAGGGATTGCAACAGCGAGATGCTCTCCGCAGTCACCCCAACGAGAAATCGCTGATCGTCGCATTCCACCACGGCCACGAGGCGCTTGTTGCCAAGCGACAGGCTTTCGCAAAGACGCAGCCCGCGGCGCTGGTTGAAGCTGATTCTCGAAAACGCCGCGCGCGTACGCTCTCCGAGAGAGGCCACAATTCTTTCCCACATCGTTCCGGAGCCAGCCACAGGAGCCCTTGCCATTACTTGTTTCCTCGATTCAACGGCGCTTCTTATGCAAGTTCTGTCAGGCGAACGGTGACGCGATCGCCGGCGGCGTCGAGTTCGGCGCGCCCTAGCGATGCGCCGTTGGCCCGCACCAGCAGGTCTGCGGAGCTCACCGTTTGCGTCTGGACCACCGAATTCAGTTCCAGGCTCAGCAAATCGCCGATCGTGAAGGCTGGAACAGGAATCTCCGCGCTTAGTTCGCAGGGCAGCCAGTTCGCCTCGCGCCAAGCGGCCTCGGAAATTCCCGGCTTCTCGGTTGTTGGAAGTGCTGGGACGGTCAGCATGGCTATCGTTGGACAAGAAACTCAGTAAAATAAACGTCTCGCACGTCGATCTCCGGGACCTTTTGTTGAAGGGCCTGGACAAGGTCGCGCTTCAGCTGCGCCTTGCCTTCCGGAGTCATCAACGTCGCGGCGCTGCCGACGGTCAGCACGGAAACGATGGCGTCACGCGCGCGCGCAGTCGGAAAATCGCCGTTCCCTTTTTCTCCTTCCGCGCCCTTCGGAGCGTGGCCAAGTCCGAGATCGATCGTGATCCGCAGGAAATGACTCTCCTCCGGATCGGCGAGATTCACCGTGAACGTCTCGAGATGGACCATGTATTCGGGAGTCCTTTCCACGGGCGCTGCCGGTGCTGCTTCTGCGGTCTTGCCCTGATGCAACAAGAACCACGCCCCTCCCGCGCCTCCTAGAACGGCTACGAGGGCAACGATGACGATGAGAAGTCCAGTGTTTGACTTCTTTGGAGATGCATTGGAATTCGGTTCTTCAGCCATGGTGAATCGATAGATTGCAATTCACGCGCCGAACTGTGCCGCTTCGGGACGCCTGCTGAAGATCGAGTACACAGGCTGGAGGTAAAAGAAAACAGAGATGTTAGAGACACGTTACCGGAGCAGCAGAGCGCGGCCGTCATCCTCGTCATATTAGACAACGATAGATCGCAGAACTCTCATTAGAGCAACTTTAGAATTGGGACCCGCCCCCTCGCGTTTGAAGCGAGAAAGGCGGGCCTCTTATCCGAGGTTCTCTACCGCTTATCCGTTCTGGATCATGTCGATCGCGTACTGCGACACTTGGTCCAGCGTGGTGACTGTTTGAGCGTTTGCCTGGTAGTCGCGCTGCGCAAGAATCAAATTAGAGAATTCTGTCGCAATGTCGACGTTGGATTGCTCGAGAGCGCCGCCGGTCACCGATCCGAAACCTCCGGTTGTCGGTGCGCCGATGGTCGGCTGGCCCGAGGCCAGGCTTGAGAGGTATGCGTTTGATCCATTCTGCAACAACCCCTGAACGTTCGCGAACGTAGCCAGCGCAAGTTGCCCCACAGCGAGCGTCTGGCCGTTGCTGAAGACGCCTTCGATCGTTCCATCGTTGCCGATGGAAATCGTTTGGAGAGACCCGCTGGCGTAGCCATCCGTTTGCGTGGACGACGCTGCCGATGGACCAGAAACCTGCGAAATGTTCCCGGCTCCCGTGGCGTTGGACAGATTCCAGTTCAGGTTGAGCGGGCTCGCGCCGTCAGCCAGACCATTGATCTGCACGGCGATGTTAGCCGCTGGCGTAACGAGCTGCCCGTTTCCGTTGAATGTCATCGTCCCGCTGGAGACGGTGACCGGCGCGCCCTGACCTACGTCGGCGCCCGGAATCGTCAGCGTGTAGTTCCACGTGTTAACGGCGGTCTTCGTAAAGTTCGCCGTCAGCACGTGCGTCCCGCCGAGGGCATCGTACACAGTAATCGGCGTGCTGAATGATCCCGCCGGCTGTGCGGTGCCTGTGGCGGCGAACGCTTCGGCCTGAGTCCCTGTCGCAGCATCCGTGAGGGTGTTAGCGGAGAAGGTTACCGCCTGACCATTGTTGGCCGTGACTACGAGTGAGTTCCCGGCGATGCTGGCTGTGAAGTTGGGGTTGGCGTTGATGGCGGTGACCAGGGTATTGAGCGTGTCGCCCGCTGCCGACGTGTACGTGAAGTTGTTTGTTCCGTCGGTGAAATTCAGCGTGCTACCGGTCTTGAGAACGGTCGCCGGGGCGATCCCCGTGCCAGTCTGCTGGCTTGCGGCCACTGCTCCCGTGCCATTGTCGGAGTCGAGTGTCATGGCCACGGAAAACTGCGTTGAGGCTTTCGGCGGAATCACCAGTCCTGAGGGAATGGTGATCGCACCGAGCGTGGAGGCCGGATTTACGACGCCGTTCACAGCCTGATAGCCCATTACCTGCCCGCCGTCCGTCGTCATCAATTGCCCATTGGCGCCAATCGAGAAATTTCCCGCCCGCGTGAACTCCTGGGTTCCATTCTTGTTCACCACGAAGAATCCCTGTCCCTGTATCGCAACATCCGTCGGCACGCCTGTGTTCTGCACGCTGCCCTGGGTGAATTGCGAATCCACGGAGCCGATCTGGACGCCCTCGCCCACTTGCTCGGGATTGCTGTTTCCGCTCGTCCCGATTTGCTGGTAGAACAAGTCCTGAAAATTTGCCGTCGATGACTTGAAGCCTACCGTGTTCATGTTCGCCAGGTTGTTGGCAATTACGGAGAGTGCCTCCGAACTGGCGTTGAGTCCTGAAAGCGCTACCGAAAAAAGTCCCATGTGTTTTCTCCTATTGATTGTCCGCGAGCGTACCGCTCGACGACGTATTGGTTTGTCCAACGGAATTGGGTGAAGCGATCTGTGCCGCGTTCGACTCGGGCGCGGTGGCTTGAACCGCCGCCGCGTTTGGCTGCGGCGCTGTCGAAGAAGTGCCCATCATGCTCTGGAGATCGGACTGGATCTGAATCAATTGCTGCAAAGAGTTGATTTGCGTGAGCTGGTCCACCATCTCGGAAGGATCCATCGGATTGAGAGGGTCCTGCGCCTGAAGCTGCGCCGTCAGCAACGTGATGAAGGTGTTCGGGTCGCTGAGGCTATCGTTCGTGGTTGCGGTTGCAGTCGCGGCCGAGGACGATGTGGCAGGAGCCGAAGAAGATGCCGGCGTCGTCGTGCTCGCCCGGTTTGGTTGTAGCACCGATGGTGTATGGCTCATCAGCGCCGTGGGGGAAATCATGCTGTTTCTCCTTTAGCGGCGGCCGTCAGGCCCGCACGCTGAGTCTCCCGTTGGAATCGAAAACCGCGTTACCTTCGGAACTTTCGGTGGCAGCGGCCGCTTCGGTCTGCGACAACCCGGATTGCGCCCCTGTCGAGCCGGCGCTCGCGGACTGCCGCGGGGCTGTTCCTCGTTGTTGTGGAGCGCTGCCATCACCTGCCGTCGCTCCGGAATGAACCGGGCTCTGGAACACCGTTACGTTTCCCAGCCGAAGCTGCCGCTCTTGCAGCGCGTCATGTAGAGACGAAAGATTATTCGAGATCATTGCGTGCGCATCGTGCCGTTCCACGCCAATGGTTGCGCCCACAACATCGCCGCTCACGCGTGCGCGCAATTCCACGGCTCCCAACGATTCCGCTTGCATCGAAATGTTCATTTCCGATTCCCGAAGGTTTCCGCCAAGGTGCGCGGCCTGCACGAGCCGCGTTTGCACGTTGTCGCCGCCATTCCATGCCTGCAAAGCCGCGGACAATTCTTGGCCTTCGCTCGCTGGTTGAGCAAGAACGGAGCTGGGCAGCTGCGCATCGCTGGACGCGTTGTGGTTCGGAGCCGTGCCACTCGCCGCAACATCGCTCGCATCAAGTTTCGGTGTTGAGGCTGCGATCGAAACAACCTGCGCTAGAAATGCGGCGCCCGCCGAAGCAGGAGCGGGTGTCGCGATTGCTGCGCTCTCGCTCTCGGTACTCGAAGCCTTCGAATAGTTCGGGGAATGCGAGCTGGTATCTGTTTGCGATTCAGAGTCCTGATTGAACGCAGCCGGAGCAGCGGGCGGCGGAGCATCGGCGGCCTCAGGAACGCCGGACGTGGTGGCATTCGTCGCGATGCCCCACACTGGCTTTTCGTTTGAGAGCGCAGGCTGGGCCGGAATCATCGGAGCCGTCATTGTCGGCTCTTTGAAGGGCGCTAAATTGTCCGGTGCCGAATTTGCAGGATTCGCCGCCGTGGGCGTTAGCACGAACGGAATCTTCGGGCTTGCAACGCTCGGAGTCGTGGGTTGCGGCAGCGCCGTCTCGGATGCCGGCGAAGGCGTTTCGATCGTGGGACTGATCGCGAAACTCTGCGAAGCTGCCTTTTGCTGCGGCGCAGGTGAAGTTAACGTCGCCGTTGCGGCAATGAACGGCGCAGCTGCCATTGGTATCGTTGGCTCCATCGTCGGTGCGACGATTCGCTCCGCGGTGTACCCGGGTGCATGAGGTGCGCTGGCAGGCGCCTGCGTTAGAACCGCGTCCACCGTCTGCACAACCATCACCTCCAAAACGGACGATGCCTCGATCACAGTACTCGGCGCCGTTGAAGTTCTAACTGTTGATGTCATCAAAGGTGTTGCAGCCGTCGTTGTAGGGTCTAGTGGGATCGGCTGGGAGACAATCGGCGTCAAAATCGGCGTCACCGAAAACGGCCGCGCGGAAAAATCGGTCGGCCCATGATTGGGATCGGAAGGCGTGGAGCTCGCTGCCGTACCGGTCGCAGGCTGGCTTCTCTCTGAATTTTGTTCATACGAAATTGTGAATGTCGCAAAATCTGGCGGCAAGATCGTCGCTGACGTATCAAGAGTCGGCGTATCAACTGAACTGACGGGTATGCTAACCGGCGCAGAATTCTCGCTCGCCAGAGGCCTTGTGCTCGGCGCAGCCTGCGTTGTCGGCTCGGGGACAGATATTGGATCACTGTGCAAGAAATCCGCGTCAGCCGCCGCCGGAGCAGACGTGGTCGTCACCACGCTCGGGACGTTCGAGATCACGGTGCTGGTGACGCTGGACGCGGAAAATCTCCGCAGCAGAGCCCCCAGTGCTTCCGCCAGCGTATCGGTCTCGTCTCCGCCCGCCGAAACTTCTGCGGGCATCGGGTGCTGGGACAAATTCTTCAGCGCGTGACCTTCAACGATGTTCTGCGGGGTCTGCGCCGACGAAAGCGTGGTTGTCTGCGCGCCGGAAACCGCTGGTCCCGGAATTTCCGCCGGATTAGCCGTCAGCGTGGCCGCTGCGTAGCCAAACGATGATTCCAGCGCAGGGCGCGGCGCCTCTAAATCCGAAATCAGAAGTGGCGCGAAATTCATCGGTGTCGATTGCGTCGCATTTGAATCCAAAGCTGCGGTTTGAGCGCTTCCAGAGAACGCCTTTAACCCAAAATCGCCTTGCGAAGCCACCTTGGGCGCGGACGATGGCGGAGCTGAAGGTGACACGAACGCACCCATCAGTGACGGCTCAAACTCTGCTGACGTAACCGGTTGCCGACTCGACGTCTCCGCAACAGGCAACGTGTTCTCGAGAAATCCGTTCCCGGGAACTCGGATTGACGAAGCGTCACGCCGCGACATCGGAAGGGAGGAAATCAGCGCAGTCGATGTCGCGGGCGTGACGTTTGTCGGAGTCGTTGCGGCGCGGTTTGACGTTTGCGGTCCACCAACTTCCACGCTGGCAACGCTCGATGACGGAGCCGAAGACCCCGTGATAGTTGTTTCGCTTGGTGCCGCGCTTTTCATCGTCAGAATCGGGTTTTCCGGGCTTGGCATAGCCCAGTCGTTCATCGGCAGCGCATAAGCGAGAACAAGTTGCTCAGTGCCCGGAGCTTGAGCCGCCGGTTCAGCGGAAAGAGACCCGACGCTCGCCATACGATTGCCGGGCCCGCTTGCGTTCTGTGGTCCGCCCGCCACCTGTGGCTTGGACGTGCTTTCACTCCCTGTCCAACTGGCCGTCTCGGACGACGTCGCGAGAATGTCGGCAAAAGCCGGCAGCAAGTTTTTGGTTCGGCTCGTTTGTGTTGGCATCGCCGTGATTGCGTTCTCAATTGCGGAACTGATGGCTCCACTTGCGCTGAACGTTCCGCTCGTCTTGTTGAGCATAGGGTCTAGTTCGAACCGGTGAGGGGAATGCACCCGCGTGACCAAAGTTGGAGGCGCGAGTGTAATTTCAGCGACGCGGCAACTACAGGAGAATCAATTTGTTGCGGGAGCGGCTAAAGTTCCGGCGAGAATTGCCGACACGGTGCCGGCTGGTACTCGGAAAGCTTTGCCGACCCTCTAGGCAATTATGAACAGTTCGCGCCGGGATCGCCGGCACCTACAGTCTCGATTTGGCGCCGCGGCGGATCAGGAAGAACTCGTCCGCCTGCTGCTGATCGTGCCGCGCCTGCTCTCGCTGATAGGCGGAGAACTGGCGCTTCCGAAGGTTCGAAACAATTTCGCGCTGCTGCCGAACCTCTGTGTAACGAGACTGCTGCTTTCGTCGAGCTTGCTCGAGCACATCGAGCTTGGCCACCAGTCGTACTCGCTGTTCTCGGCGTGCGGCCTCCAGCAATGCGGCCATGTTCAGTTCTGCGCCGGATATGCCGGTCGCCGCCTGCTCCAGGAGCTGTCTTCGTGCACCTTCGATTTCGCAATCGAGCGATTCTATCTCGACCCTTACCTGGGCCACTTGCATTGCCATCATTCGCAGGCGTTGCAATTCAGCTTTTTCCAGGCTTTCGCGCAACCTCAGCAAAGGTCCGAGTGTGAAGTGAAATGGCATCGAGTCACCCTGGCAGCGCCATCAGCGATTTGATGGCGCTCTCGATGACAGTCTTGTCGTCTTTTCTCTGCTGAAGGAATTTCGTGATTTCCGGGAGCACGGCTACAGCTTGATCGAGCGTGGGATCGCCACCCTTTTGATACGCTCCCACGCGGATCAAATCTTCGGAGTCCGCATACGCCGCCAGCAACGTGCGCAGGCGCCCTGCTTTGGCCAGGTGCTCCGCCGAGCAGACCGCCGGCATCAACCTGCTCAGGCTGTCCAGAACGGAAATGGGCGGGTAGTGGCCTTGCGCACTCAACCGGCGGTCGAGAATGATGTGCCCGTCGAGTATCGCGCGCACCGCATCCACCAACGGATCTTGCTGATCGTCGCCTTCCATCAAAACCGTGTAGAAACCCGTGATGCTCCCGCCGCCGAAATGGCCTGCGCGCTCAAGCAATTGGGCCAGCAGCGTGAAGACGGACGGCGTGTATCCTTTGGCAGTAGGCGGCTCACCCGCAGCCAAACCGATCTCCCGCTGAGCCATCGCGAAGCGCGTCAGAGAGTCCACCACCAGCAGCACATGCTTGCCTTGCGCCGCAAAATACTCAGCCACCGTCGTGGCGGCAAACGCGGCGCGAATGCGCGAGAGCGGAGGCTGGTCCGAGGTGGAAATCACGACCACCGACCGAGCCAGCCCTTCTTCTCCGATCGCGTCTTCAAGAAATTCGCGCGCTTCGCGGCCGCGCTCCCCCACAAGCCCGAGCACCGTTACATCCGCCGAAGTTCCCCGCGTCATCATTCCCACTAGAGTGCTTTTTCCCACGCCGCTGCCGCCGAAGATGCCCATCCTCTGCCCGCGTCCGCAAGTCAGCATGCCGTCAATTGCTCGAATTCCACATCCGAGCGGTTCGCGAATCATGGCTCGTGCCAACGGAAGCGGCGTGTCACCGCGGAGGATCCAATGTTCGCGGGCGTGATAGGCGCCTTTTGAATCCAGCGGCTTTCCCGTCCCATCAATCACGCGGCCTAGAAGTCCGGGGCCCACTCGAAGAGACGGATGCGTGCCACGCGTTACGATCCGGTCGCCGTACCGGATACCGATGGGCCGTTCGAGCGGCATCGAAAGAACGAGCTTATCGCGAAAGCCGACGACTTCACCTGCCAGGGTTCGCCCTTCGGACGTCAGGATCGCGCAGCCCTCTCCCACCGAGCAAAAGGGTCCCTCAGACTCGACGAGATTGTCGACGACCTTCGTCACTCGGCCCATCCAACGCAAAGTGGAAAAATCGTCGAGGCGGCGAAAGAAGGGCGCTAGCGGGCCGTTCCGCGTCATTCCCTCACCCGGGGACGGTGCTCGAGCAAATCCAGGAATCCCTGTTCGATCTCCTTGAGCTGTGTTTCGAAGCTGATGTGAGTCGTGCCGAGTTCCGTTTCGAGAACGCAGTGTCCCAGACCCAGTTGCGGATCGCCCATCAGATCGGGAGTGGGCGTGATGTCGGTGGCCTGAGTGAAATAATCCCGCCAGAATCGGATTTCGTCCGGGTTCGCGCGAAGGCGGCTGTGCGTTTCGCGATTCAGGCCTTCGAGCGCCACGCGCACAACCCCGGCAAGCAAGAGCGGATCGATCTGGCTTTCGCGGTGAAGAATCTTTCGCGCGATGGACAATGCCAGGTGCACGACCTCGGATTCGACCCGTTCGAAATAGCTTTCTCGCTGGCTCGTAAATTGTCGCAGTGCCTCGGAAATCTGGCTCCGCCCTTCCGCCAAAGCCTTTTCGAATGCCGTCCGGGCTCGCGCTTCTCCGTCCGCCACCCCTTTTTCAAAGGCTCGCTGCACAACAAGGGGCGCATTCGCGGAGTCCGCGTCCGCCTTAGTCACTTCACGGAACTGAGCGGCCGGGGAACTCCCCGGGCTCGCATTTTCCTCGCGCGCCTGCGTATAGAGAAATGGCTGCGCGCTTTGTGCGGGCGAATCCGCTTCTCGGGATGACTTAGCCGGCATACGCTTCTTCCTCTTCGTTGTTTCTGAGAGTCATCTTGCCCTCGGATTCGAGCTTTCGCGCCACCGTGATGATTTCTGTCTGCGCCTGCATCACATCTTTCGCGCGAAGCGACCCCAACACCTCCGCGTCTTCCTTCAACATCTCCACCGCGCGGGAAGACATGCATCCGAAGATGCGATTCTTGAGATTTTCTGAAGCGTTCTTCAGCGCCGTCGCGAGAATTTTCTTATCCACGTGCGAGAGCAGCTCGCGCAGCCCTGCATCCGGCACTTCGACGAAATCCTCGAACGTGAACATCTGGTTGCGAATCGACGTCGCGAGGTTTGCGTTCTCTTCTTCAATTCCCTGGAGAATGTTTGTCGTGACCTGCCCATCGAGCCGGTTCAGCAAATCGGCCACGGCTTTCACCCCGCCGTAGGCGCGACGATCGCTTTCGCCCACCGCCTGCAGCTTCCGGGCCAGCATCGCCGATATCTTGTCCACCATCTCGGGAGAAAAATTCTGCATTTGCGCCAACCGCTTGATCGCCTTCGTGCGAATCTCGTCGGGCAGCAGCATCAGCACAGTCTTGGCCGTACCGCTGCTGAGATGCGCGAGAATCAGCGCAATGGTTTGAGCATGCTCTTCCTGAAGAAACTTGGCCAACTGTCGCGGATCTGCCTTCTCCAGGATCTCCAGCCTTCGTGCGGCTGCCTCTTTCGCTCGAATCACCGTTTCCACCAAAGGGCGGGAACCCTCGTCTCCCAGGGTTCTCACGACGAGCCTCGTCGCATACTCCGTCCCTCCCTGCGCGACGGAATCGGCCGCCGAAGCCAGACCGTGATACTCACGCAACACTTCCGCGGCAGTCTCCGCTGAGATGTCGTCGAGGTCGGAAATCTCCTGCGCCAACAGACGCAGCTCTTCTTTGCCCAGGTGCTTGCAGATTTCCGTCGAAGCCTCGTCTCCGATCAGAACCAGCAACACGGCTGCCTTTCGCGCGGGGCTCAGGGCCGATGCACTGGGGCGTGTCACGACTGAGCTCCACTACTCCGCAGCCAGCCTTGAATGGGCCGCGTCGCACTTTGTGGATCCGCCTTCACCCTCGTTACGATTTCCTGCTTGAGCGCGGATTGTTGGAGTTGCTGATGCTCCGCTGCCCCTTCCACCATGGCGGCCTCGCCTCCGAACTTGTTGGCCAGACCCGGCAGGGAATCTTCCGCGGACAACGCTCGTTCACGCGGTTGGGGCGAGTCGAACGCAGCGAGCACTCGGCCTTTTACAGGGTTGAGGATCAGGAAATAAACCAGCGCGAAAAGAGCGAACAGGGCCGCATAGCGAAGCAATCCCGTCCATCGTTCGGTCAGCAGGCGAACTCGCTCCGGAAAGGGTGCCGGCTCCGGCTTCTCGATCTGCGGCGCACGAAACGAGACGTTTTGCACCGAAATCTGATCTCCGCGTGTTCCATCCCATCCAATCGCCGCCCTGGATAGATCTTCAATTTGCTTCATTTCATCCGGAGTGCGTTTGCGCCTCGTCTCGGCGGTCTTGCCATTTTCGTCTTTAGCTTCGACGGCATCGTCCACCAAAACTGCAGCCGCCAGGCGCTTGATTCTGCCGGCAGGCTCGATCACGTGATGCACCGTATGGCTCACGGCGAACGTCTTGCTCTCAGTATGGATTCCCTGCGTGGTCTGGTCCGTATTCTCCTGATTCGCTGCGGCGCCGGACGGCGGGGAATTCGGTGCGTTTGACGCCGTACCGGGTATTCCGGACGGCTCCAACCCATCCGCGCTCTCCTGAGAAATCTGCGACGTCAGCACCGCGGCTGACTTCGGATCGTAAACATCCTGCGTGCTCTCGCCTGAAGTCGGGTCGTATTCGATGGTCACGCTCGATTTCACGTGGTCGGCGCCCACGATCGGCGCGAGCACTTGCACGACTCTTTCCGCCATCGCCGTCTCGAGGTCGGCCATCGCATTCGAGCCATCGCCAAATTGGCTGTGAACCTGTCCGGGCATCTGGCCGTCGGTCGTGATCACCGAGACGTTCTGAGGCGAGAGGTCGTCCCACGAACTCGAAACCAGGTTCGCGATCGAGCCGCTTACCTGATCCGACATCCGCATGCCGCGGAGCTTCAGGACCACCGCCGCCTTCGCGGGGCGCTCCCTTTCCGTAAACAGAGATTCGTGCGGCAGCACGAGGTGAACGCGCACCGCCTCCACGCCACTCATCGTTTGAATCGTGCGCTCGAGCTCCGTTTCGAGCGCGCGCTGATAGTTCACCTTTTCCGAAAAATCGCTGCCGGACCAGTTAGGCTTGTCAAAAAGTTCGAAACCCATCCGGCCGCTACTCAACGGTCCTTGCGAAGCAACGTCGAGCCGGGCTTTGTCGATTTGATCCGACGGGACGAGCACGGTCGTGCCATCGCCCGAGATTTGGAAATCAATGTTCTGAGTGGCCAGCCGTTGCGTCAGGGACTGTGCGTCGTTTGACGCCAGCCCGGTGTACAGCGGTTTGTAGTCGGCTCCCCCGAGCAAGCGGACGAATACCCAGATCGTCACGCCCACCAGAACCGTGCTGCCCGCGAGAAGACCGATTTGTTTCTGCGTCAGTCCCCGAGCGAAGGCGATAATCTGCTTTTGATACTTTTCCATTTTTCCCTGTCCGCTGAAGATGGCTTTTTCAGAGAACGCCAGAAAGCCTAGTCACACTGCGTCCTTCTCAGAACGACATCCGCGACACTTCCTGATACGCCGAAACAATCTTGTTGCGAACCTGCACCATCAGTTCAAAAGCTAGATTCGCTTTCTCAACCGCAATCATCGCCGAATGAACGTCCTGGCCGCTGCCGTTGAGCATCCCCGAAACCTGCTGGTCCGCCTGCGATTGCAAATCCTTCACCTGACTCACCGCGTTGCGGAGCGTATCGAGAAACTCCGAGCCGCCCGGATTCTGTTTCGCGCCCGCGGTGGATCCCAGATCCACGTGCGGCTGAGGCAGTCCTTGAATCGGATTGGTCATGCTCGTTCTCCTCCGGCAGCGTTACGACTTGATGATGTCGATGGACGCCTGGATCATGTTCTTCGTGCTCTGCACCGCCGACGCGTTGAGCTGATAGGCCCGCGCGGCGCCCATCAGGTTCACGATTTCCTCCACAGGATTGATGGCCGGGTAAGATACGTAGCCTTCGGCGTCGGCATCGGGATGGCCCGGCTCGAAGCGGCGTACTGGCGGCGCGCCATCCGCAACCACGCGGTCAACGCGAACGCCTTCCGCATTCATGTCCGTGAACGACGCCAGCGTTCCCGCGAAGCCGTTCGTGTGCATCGGATGCGCCCCGAAAACCACGTGCATGCGCTTGTAGGGCCCGCCGTCGGCCGCATGCGTGGTCTCGGCGTTTGCGAGGTTGCTCGTGACCACCTCGGCGCGCTGGCGTTCCGCCAGAAGAGCGGTACCGCTGATATCCAAAACTTTGAAAAGGTTCATATCGCACCATTCCCTTCGTTGATGGCTAGGCTCAACGTCTTGAACTCGGACTTGATCAACTGCTCCGCCGTGCTGAACTGCAACTGCACTTCCGATAGCAGCAAGCTTTCCCGGTCGACGCTCACATTGTTTCCGTCGGGTCGCGCAATCAGCCCGGGCACCTCGCGCACGATCGGCTCGGTCGTGCTCGCCGAGTCGTCTTGAGCCGCCCTTTCCAACTCACCGTGAAAATCGATGTCACGGGTTCGGTAACCCGGAGTGTCTACGTTGGCGATGTTGCCGGTGATCAGCGCCTGCCGCATCGCCGACAGGTCCATGTACCGCTCGAGCATGTGAATTTGCGCTGAGCTGAACCAGCTCATACCGCCTCCTTTGGAACCAGTCCGTAGGCGCGAATCTTGTTCCGGACTGTGCGCAAGCTGACGCCCATCATTGCCGCTGTCCGCGTGCGATTTCCGTTCGTCGCTTCCAGCGTTGCTTCCAATAGGTGTCGCTCCATGTCGTGCAGAGTCACGCCTGGGCGCGGTCGTACTTCCTGCGCTGGAAGCTGCGCGGCGGTCTGAGCCGGAGCCAGGACTGCAGCCTGTCTCGCAGTCTGGGGACGGGCCACGGAGCTGAACAGGTCGGGGCCCAATGTCGTGCTTTGCGCGAGAACCAGGGCTCGCCGAATAAAGTTTTCCAGCTCGCGAACGTTTCCGGGCCAGTCGTATTCGCGCAGAGCGATGGCCAAGTCGGTGGAGATGCGGAACTGGCCACGCTTCGGCTTGGATTCGTGCTTGCGCAGGAAATGCTCGGCAAGTTCTAGAATGTCTCCGCGCCTTTCGCGCAGCGGCGGAATCGAGAAAGGAATCACGTTCAGGCGATAAAAGAGATCAGCGCGGAATACGCCGGCATCGATCTGTGAGAAGAGCGATCTGTTCGTCGTGGCGATAACGCGCACGTCCACAGGGACCGGCCGTGTGTCGCCCAGGCGATCCACTTCGCGTTCCTGCAGCACGCGCAGCAACTTGGGTTGAAGACTCAACGGCATTTCGCCGATCTCGTCGAGCAGCAGCGTCCCGCCGTTGGCCACTTGAAACTTTCCTGGTTTGGACGCCGTCGCACCCGTAAAAGCGCCGCGCACGTGGCCGAACAGTTCGCTCTCCAGCAAATTCTCGGGAAACGCGGAGCAGTTCACTGCGACGAACGGTTTCCCAGCACGAGGGCTCGTGCGATGGATCAGCCGCGACAGCAACTCCTTGCCTGTACCGCTTTCAGCTTCGATCAAAATATCCTCGTCCGTTTGCGCCACGTGCCGGGCTTTTGCCACCAGCGAGCGGAAGATTGCCGACTCGCCGACAAACGCCGATTCCTGGCGTTCCTGGTCCTCGGAGCTATTTCCCAGAATCCGCTGTGCGGTTTGCTCGAGCTGGTCGAAGGAGACGGGCTTCATGAGGTAATCGCAAGCCCCCTCTCTCATGGCCATTACGGCTTCGGGAACGCTGCCGTACGCCGTCAGGAAAATCACGGCTGTTTCGGGCGCCACTTGGCGGACTCCCTGCATCACGGCGAGGCCGTCTCCATCGCCCATGCGCATGTCGGTTACAACCAGACCGCACGGCGAGTGCCGGAACTTCGCCAGAGCTTCCTCCACTCCGCTCGCTGTCATCACCTGCCATCCGCTGCGGCGAAAATTGGCGTCCAGCGCGCTGCTCATTGCTGCTTCGTCGTCTACCACGAGCACGTGGCTCATTCAGTTCCTCCGGACACGGGCAGAAATATGGAAAACGTGGTTCCAAGTTGTCGGTGGCTTTCCACGCAAATGCTGCCGCGATGTTGTTCGATCACTTTCTTGCAAACGGAAAGACCCAAACCGGGGCTCCCCGCCTTGGTTGTGAATCCGGGTTCGAAGATCTTTTCGAGCTGTGAAGCTTCAATTCCGTTTCCCTCGTCCTCGAAGTCGATCTGCACGCTGTCGGTGCGGTCCGCCGCCCACAGAATCCTGATATTCAATGCTCCGCCGTGCTTCATTGCTTGAAACGCGTTGAGAGCAAGATTGAAGAACACCTGCTGCAATCTGTGGGCGTCCGCGGCCACCATCACTCGTCCGATCGGATTGCGGATTTCGATTTCCAGGCCGCGTTGACGTGCGAGTGGGCCCAGAAAATCGGCTGTTTCATGCAACAGCCGATCGACGTTAGTGCAAATCAGTTCCCCGCAGGGCTGGCTGTGAAATTGCAAAACGTTGTTGACCGTCGCGGCAAGCGACCTCAGACCGGCCTGCAAGTGCGTCACCCACTCGCCCGCTTCCGGCATTTGGCTTGTGGCACCGGCGAGCAATCCCGTGAACAACTCCATGCTGGCGAGTGGATTGCGAATCTCATGCGCCAGCACGGTAGCAATCTCGGCCAGCGCCAGCGCGCGCCGGGCTGTCTCTCGCTCGGCAGCTATGCGTTTCTGATCGCTTATGTCACGGAGTATCCAGATCGTTTCTGTTTCGTCACCAGCCGACTCCTCAACCTTTGCGCCTGAAATGCCGATAGTCCGATTGCAAAGGGAAGAATCGGAAATCCACTCCTGTTCGCAAGAAGAACTGCCGGGCGTGGCTGCGGAAAGAAGAGCGCTCAGCGCGGGGGGGCATTCGTTGCCGCCGTCTGGGATCCACCGCGCATCCAGATCAAGAAGGCGTCGCGCTTCGGGATTCACCATGCGCGGCTGGCCGTGCGAATCCGTCACCACCACGCCACACGGGAGCCCCGCGAGAATTCGAGTCAGAAAAGCGCGGCCCCGGATGTTTTCCTCGACGCTGCGCGAGAGTTCCGCGTTGGCGGACGCGAGTTCTCCCCGAAGACGTCCTACCTCGCCTTGGAGTTGAGCGTAGGACTTCTCCAGTGATCCGGCCGCCTGCGTAAACGTGCGGAAGGCGTGAGCGAGTGACTTGCGCTCGACGGTGTGATCCGCGATCTGCTTTGCACGTAGCGGATTTTGCCGGGCTGTAGGCAATTTTGGCATCCCTGCGCGTACAGTGCACGAGGGATGCCAAGCGCTGAGCCGATATCTTAGAGTTCTCTAAACTGTGCGGGATCGTCAGCGGCTGAAGTGTTCCACGTGAAGCTGTCCTTCTTCACGAGCCAGAATGAATGCCCGCTCCACGGCGTGTTGAAGTTCGCGCACGTTTCCGGGCCACTGAGCCTGGCGCAAGAAAGCTACGGACGACGCTGAAAGCCTCTTGGCAGCAACACCGGCTTCGCGGCAGAAATCGGCCAGGAAGCGCTCTGCCAGTGCTCCCACGTCCTCCGTGCGGTCGCGCAACGGGGGGAGTTCAATTGGAAACACCGCGATCCGGTAGTAGAGATCCTGACGAAAAAGCTTTTGCTTCACGTAGTCAAGCAGCTTGACGTTCGTCGCGCATATCACGCGCACATCCACTCGGAAGACTTCGGAACTGCCAAGCCGTTGCACTTCTCCGTCCTGCAAAAAGCGCAGCAGTTTTGCTTGCATGCTCAAAGGCAAGTCGCCGATTTCGTCCAGGAAGAGCGTTCCTCCGTGTGCCATGTGAATGCGTCCCACTCGCGTTTGCACTGCTCCCGTAAACGCCCCTCTCGAGTGTCCGAACAATTCAGCTTCGAGGAGTGATTCGGGAATCGCGGCGGAATTCACGACAACAAATGGATTCGCAGCCCGCGCGCTAAGCTCGTGGATCGCGCGCGCGATGATTTCTTTGCCCGTCCCGGTCTCGCCGGTGACGAGCACCGTAGTGTCGCGTGGCGCGACTAGCCTCGCCAACCGATAGACCTGCTGCATGCCTCGCGCTCTTCCCACCATTCCCGGGAGCGGACTCAGATCGTCGTCAGCTTCCGGTTGTTCCGCCTTTGTTGCAGCGGGCGGCGCTGGCATCGCCGAGCTTGTGGAAGCGCGCAGTTCAGCGGAGATTTTCTCCGCTCCGGCTTGCGAATCGACAAGCCGGACTTCCAGACCCGCATAGCGGCGCCGGGCTAATTCAGCCACCTCTTGCGAGTCCAGGTCCGGCAGATGGCGATCCAGCACAAGTACGTCGACTGCGATCGACTCCAGCTTGGAAAGGGCATGAGCGCCGCTCACCGCTTCTTCGACAATCGCGTGTGCGTCAATCGAATCTTGCTTAAACAACTTCCGAAAAAGAGAATCAGCACTGGCGACCAGAATTCGAACCTGGTTTCGTCTTGCGGCTGGGACCGCAGCGGTGGACATTTTCGTTTCCCCCAAGATTGCGCCGCGTTTTTATTCGCTTCGCGGCAAGCTTGTCTATCACAAAAACTCTCGCATGTACGCAATGCTGGTCATTATCTTCGCTGATGTGTCGCGAAGAAGTTAATGAGCATCGGAATCGAGAGACTCCTTCTGTTGCGCTGAAGTGCGCGACGAATTCTCCACGTTAGCGTCCGCTAAGATTAGTTCTGCCTCATCTGCTTTGTGCACCAAGCAGTGCTGCGAAATGGACATGGATGAATGCACTTCGGGATTCTGCGAAATGCTGAGCGCGGAGTTGGTTTCTTCGAATTCCGCTTGGAAATCCGAGCAGAGGGCCGAATAAATTATCCGCGCGCGTAATACAAGGCAGACTACCGTTGTGGTGGTTTCGCTACAAGGGGCGGCGGGCTCTCGGTTGGATTCTAAGAAATTGCCAATGGGGGTAGGTGTGCGCATATTGATGGTCGAGGATGATTCCAACCTGGCCCAATTCGTTTCCCGGCGCTTGCAGACCGATGGTTTAGAGGTCGAGATTGCGTCGGATTCTGCGGAAGGGCGCCGCTTGCTGGGCGTTCACAGCTACGAACTTGTGATCCTCGATCTGGGCCTCGAAAGCTCCGCCGGGATGGAAGTGCTTCACCAGGTGCGCGCGACCAAGCCGAGCCTCCTCACTCTGGTTTTGAGCGGCAGCTCCGGCGTGGAAGAGCGCATTCGTTGTCTCGAGGCCGGCGCCGACGACTTCATGACCAAGCCCTTCTCCGTGGCGGAATTGTCCGCTCGTATCCGCGCGCTCTTTCGCCGCATCAACGGTCCCACGAAAACTGTGCTAAAGGTCGAGGATCTCGAGCTCGATCGCATCGAACGCACGGTGCGGCGTGGTGGTTACTCGATCGACCTCTCGCACAAGGAATTTGCGCTGCTCGACTTTCTGATGCAGCATCCTCTTCAGCCGGTTTCCCGGAACGTGATCGTCGAGCAAGCTTGGAAGTTGCGTGCTGATTCGATGACTAATGTTGTCGACGTCTACATCAATTACTTGCGGAAGAAGATCGATTCTGGCTTTGACCGCCCCCTGATCCACACTATTCGCGGCGTCGGTTACCAGCTCGGCGGCGGATGAGGTCGTACTCTTCGCATTTCTTTCGGCCCCGCAAGACAGCCTAGGCTGGCCTTCCCGCTTCATCGAGTATTGATAGGACCCGGCTTACCCACTGAGAACCGGCACTTTACCCTCTTCCTCAAGGTTAATTGGAATCTGCCGATAGAGCATCTGTTACGAGTTCTTACTTCGAACGGTGGACCGCGGCCTCGGCCGCTCGATTCTGCCTTTCATCAATCGTCGAGCGCTAGGCTCGCGGGGAGCACCACATGGACGCAACCAGAGTCTCAAGTCTTGCGGGGCCCGCATCGAACGACACTTCCATCCAGCCGTGGCAGAGCGATCACGCGTGGAGCCGCCACTCCCGCGTGGACGAGCACCACGATGGCGACTCCGGCGAGGGGGACCGATTTACTTCCTCAAGTCAGGCGGGACCGGGACAGGACGCGCAGGACGCAGGCCTGTTCACCGTTAGCAGCGTCGCTTTCTTCTCGGCGGCCGCTACCTTCTTCTTGGCGCAGACATCTCCGTCCGCCAGTCAAGCGAGTACGGTCACAGCTTCCGCTCCAAGCGCGAGTTCGAATTCCACCGCGTCAACGGGCGCGCCAGTGACGCCCGTAGTGCAGTCGACGACACCCGCTCCCGCAACAAGCGCAGACTCAGATGCGTCGCCGGCAGCAGTCACTTCAGTGACACAGCCCACAACCTCAGCCGCCGTTTCTTCGACGCCAACCGTCAGCAGCTCGACGGCAGCGCCGGCCGCAGATTCCAACAGTCAGAATCCGTTGCAAGCGCTGAACAATTCGCTGGCGGCTTTGGGCTTGAGCCAGCAGGAAATTCAAGCGTTCGACCAGATCGCCAGTTTCATTCAGGCCGTCAGCCCGGCGGCGTTCGCGGATCTCGTGAGCGGATTGCAGGCGCTGGCGCAACAGGCAACGCAGGCCGCGCCTACCACAGCAGCGCCAAGCACCCAGTCTGATAGCACAACCGCCGCGCCAAGCTCCACCGGAAGCGCAAGCGATAGCGCGAGCACCAGCGCGGTTCCTGCAGCGAGCACCGGCACCACGTCCACGGGAACTGCAAGCCCGGCCTCAGCCTCGAACACCAGCGCGGCGCCGGCGGCAAGCGCAACTCCGGCCTCTAGCAGCGGCGTGCAGATTGAGGAACTCGTCGTTCAGTTCTCCGAAGTGCAAGTCCAGGGCACCGTCAACAGTCCCGCCACTGGGACTCAAGGAAGCAGCGCGGCTTCCGGGACGCAGGGAACAACTGCAAGTAACAGCTTCGAATTCGACGCGTTCAAGCTACAGATCGAAGAAGTGACCTTGACCGTCCCGGCCAGCGCCAGTCAGCCAGCCCAGGCACAGACTCCGAATCAAGCCGCTAGCGCCAGCAGTACCTCGGGCGCGAACCAGCCGGCGACGACATCCAGCTCGGTGGAGGCGGCATAGTTTTCCGACGTGGTTTACCTGAAGGGGGCGGGAGTTCTCACCGGAATTGCGCCGCAGTCAGGAATCGAGGCGCAAGGCCGATAGAAAGGTGAATTACATGAATCATCTGCGAAGAGTTGCACTGCCCCTGCTGCTGTTGGTTCCGTTTTTGCCCGTGCGAGCCCAGGAGATCACGGCGGCATCGAGTTCTCCGGCGCCGTGGCTCATGAATGCCAAGTCCGCGTCGGCATCGCAGGTCGGATACAAACTTCCACTGGCGGCGTTTGGTTCCTTTGTCGAGCGCCCCGTCAATAGTCTTCGCGAGCAGGCAAATGAATCACTGGCGCCCACGACGCCGGAATGGCGTGAACCGCAGGTCTCGCGTAATTCCGAAATCGAAACCGCCACGCCGCATCTGGGCAAATCGTTCTGGTTTCCCTGGGTGGCTACGGTTGGTCTCTCGATAGCATCCACGGAACTCACCGTCCACTGCGAGACTACCTACGGATGCTCCCAGCCGAATCCCATGTGGGGATCAAGTCCGTCTCGGCTCGAGTTGTATGGCATCAAAGGGAGCGCGGACGCAGTGGGTTTTTATTTCTCTCGAAGATTGAAGCGCGAAGGGCGGTCTGGCTGGAAATACATCGCTTACGGCTTCCTGGCCGGGCACGCGGCCGAAGCCGGTTCGAGTGCGGAGGCGCTTGCCACACACTCCAGCCAGCCGGCCAACACTGGCGCTGATTTGTAATGTCTTGACCCTGTGAGCCGCCGAGCTCTCACTCCTCGGAGTCGGCGTCATCATCGGCGCTGACTCCGTCGTCCTTGGGCGCAGGCGGGACCTTTCGCCCTGCGCCGAGGTGGTCGTAGTTGAGCGCGGCGTTCAGCACAAGCATGAAGCTGCCATGTGTTTCCTGGCGCCACATGGGATTATTCGCGAACAGGACCACGTGGCCGCGACCCACCGGCACGTCAATGACGGCGGGCGCATTCGCCAGCTCGCTCCCTCCCGCAAGCATGCCGCTTACCCAGAGGTTTGGCTCGTCCGCAAAACGCAGCACAACGCGAGGCCACGTCTGCGGTGGCGGAATCATTCCGCGAAGAGCGTCGCGAACGTCCGGTGAAATGTAAACTTCCTGCTCGGCTCGTGTGCGTTTGGGCGGCGCGGGCTGCGGATTCCAGGGCCGCCCTTGCGGAATGTCAGGATCGGTCGTTGAGCCGCGGCCGCTCGGCCTGCCTTCGTTCTCGCCGCCACCTTCGCCTCCGAAGAATCCGCCTGGACCAATCGAAACGCGAAATACGGGCGCTTGGCTGAAATAGATGGCCAGTGTGTCGTCGTAACCGTAAGTGATGGGACTCCCTTTGTCCTCCACCTTCGCGTTGAAGACGGCACCTCGCGCCTGGAGCTGTCTCGTGGGCGTAATCGACACGCCGGATGTGATGCCAAGATCGATCGGAAGCACGGTGCTTGAGCTGACGGGAATAAAAAGCCCGCCGTCCTGCACAAACTTCTGCAGGTGAGCCGCTCCTTCCAGGCCCATGCCGCCTCGGATATCGTCCGTGTGATCGAGCAGGCCCAGGTTCGGCGTCAGGTCCGTCGTTTTCCAGGGAATGGCGCCGCCGAAATCGGACCCGTCGGGAAGAGTCCTTTTCGGCAAGCCATTGATCAGCGTGGAAACGCTGTTCCCCGCGGGCGGAAAGATGATGACGTCATATTTCTCCTTCAGGTTTGCGGTGTCGCGTACCACCTGATCGGAAATGTAGGCGTACGGAATTCGAGTTTCGTCCAGCGCCAGGCGGAACCATCCTTCCACCTGCGTGCTGGTCCACGTATGCAGCAGCGCAATTCTCGGCACGGTGACTTCGTGGCGAGCGGCCTTTGGGTCTGCAGCGCTGGCACGAATCCTGAGCCCCAGGTCCTTGGCCGCCGATTCGAGCTGCTGCTTGAGATCTGTTGGATTGTTGTCCGCGGGAATGATGAACGATCCCGCGGCATACTTCTGTCCTTCGGCGTCGAAGCTCTCCTCGGCCGCGAACATTTTCACGTCCTTCAACTGAAATCGGAACGTAGCGAGCGCCGGTTCGGCGCTGGCATTCACCAGGTAGAATTTCGCCGCGCCGCTTCCCGCAGTGAGTTCTCCCGCGTTCGGCGCCGGATTTGCCACCAGGGTCATCGGCGCCTTCAAAATCGCCGTGTCCGTTATGCGCACGGTCTTCACGTTGACGAGCGGCCCCATCGTCCAGCCCGTGTCGTCGTACGGAGTAGGATCCTTGATGTTGAAATACTGCGTATCGAGTAGCATGTCGGCCATGCGGCTATACGGCTGATCCATGCGAATCACGTAGCTGGCCGCCGGAATTGTTACCGGCTTTGGAGGTTCTGGCTTTGCTGCCTCGGACTTACCCTCTCCTGCCTTCGCATCGGATTTCATCGCGGTGGCCGTTCCTTCCGGTTTGCTCGCTCCGGACGCCTCTTCGGCCATCGCCTGCGACTTGCTCTTCTCCCCCATTCCAGCGGAAGTCGCCGGCTTTGCCTCGAACTCGTGATCCACGCGATTCACTTCCACTCCTTGCTGCTGCAGCAAACGCACCAATCTCACTTGCAGCGCTGGCCGTCGGCCGTCGTTGACGATCACCCAGGCCGCAGGCCCTTCCGTCGTCGCCTTTGCGATCGACCTCTTGCTCTTCAGGTAGAAATTGGAAAGGAATGCCTGCGCGTGGTCGGCCATGTATCCCAGTGCGAACAGCACGCCGCTCTCCTCCATGTTCGTGTTGTCGCGCATCGACCATGTGATTTTCGGCAGCGGCGGATTCTGCCGGAACCATTCCCGCGAAGTATCTTCCGGCCCCAGCGTTCGCACACGCGTGTCAGCGCCGCCGTTGCCGAAGGTCTCGTAGAATCGGCCGATCGAATTATGTCCCGTGGCAACGTAGAGCATGTAATTCGGTGCCCATCCGTCGTAGAAGCCGTGCGTCCACACGCCGGGTACGCCGCGTTTAGTGAATTGCTCGATTTCGTAATGCGCCATCTCTTGAAATTCGCTGAAGACGATGGGATCTAGCCATGCATTGTAGGGTCCGGTTCCGGTCATCGTATAAAGGTAGGGGACCGACTCGTGCAGGTCGTGCAGCACCTGCGGATGCCATTCGAGGAAATTCCTCATCTGCGATTTCGACAGCTCGAGAGCCATCCCGATGTTGTCGCGGTTGTTGTCGTGCGCAACGTAATGTCCCCAATAGATCAGGTTTGGCGCGGGCTTATCAGGATTGGCCTTGCGGTAGTTATAGACATCCACCATGCGGTCGCGGCCGTCCACTTCGAGTACCGGCGTAATCAGAAAAACCACGTTCTTCCGGATATTCGAAATGTAAGGCGTGTCCTCAACGGCCAGGCGGTAGGCCAGTTCCATCAGCATTTCCGGCGAGCCGGTCTCGGGTGAGTGGATCGAGCCGGAGGCCCAGTAGATGGGCTTTCCGGTCTCGATCAGTTGCTGCGCTTCGGCATCGTTGATCTTGCGGGGATCGGCGAGCTTCGCCGTAATTTCCTTCAAGTGATCGAGCTGCGCGATGTTTGCCTCATCGCTCACCGCCACCAGCATGAAATCGCGTCCTTCTTCGCTTTTCCCCGCGTTGAAAATCTTCACGCGAGGGCTGGCGGCGGCCAGCGCGCGGTAATAGCGGTAGATGTCTTTCGTGTAGGTCAGCTTGTTGGGAGCGCCGATCACGTACCCCAGAATCTTGTCTGGAGAAGGCACGGTATCCGACGTTGGAAGGTGATCCACCAGTTCGGTGAGCAGGTCCGGCTCCGTGGTGTACTCCTTTATTTTGGCCCCGTACGCGGCATCGTTGCCGCGTGCGGGCGCCGCCACCGATGCGAGTGCAGGCCGCGCCTGCTCCTGCGCCAACGCTGCAGACAACGCGCCCGCGAAAGCCAAAACCAGAACCGCGCCCAATAACATCACACCCAGATTGCTTCGTGTCGCCCCACACTTAGCCACGCGCATTCTTATTCTCCTCGAAAGAATTCCTGAAGTTACAATGCGGTCCCCCTGATGCTCCTAAGGGACGCACACTATCACGGTCACGTTTCATCCGTCCCTCTTCTTATGTGCGTTGCATTCTTAGAATTGGGATTCGACGTTGATTCCAGGGCGACGCAACGTCTGCGGTAGAATCTTCTATCGGGTGTCTCCTACATGAAGTTGTCTCGATCATCCGTCCTGATTCTGGGCGCTTGGGTATTCTTTGTCGGTGGGTATACAGCAGCCTCGCTGCTGCTTCCGCACGGCTCCAGGCTGACGACTCTCAGCGATCTAACTGAAGCCTTTGTCGCCCTGTTCGCGAATACCTGCCTCTTGTGGAACGCGGCATCCCCTTATCGCCGCCGTAACGCCTTCTGGATGTTGCTGGCGTTCGGCTGCACGCTCTGGCTTGCGGGTCAGCTCTTCTGGACTTACCAGGAGCTCGTACTGCACCGGCCGGTTCAGAGCCCTTTCCCCGGCGATCTTCTCTTTTTCGTTCACACCGTGCCGTTCATGGCTGCGTTGGCTTTAATGCCGCACGCCAGAAAGATGCGCGAAACGCTCCGCTTCGGCTTTCTCGACCTGCTGCTGCTCGCGATCGTATGGCTCTATATTTATATTTTCGCCGCCATGCCTTGGAAGACGATTTGGCCCGACCAGGAGCTCTTCCGGGCGCGCGACCTTGAGATCTATATGGTGGAAAACGCGGTCGTGCTGATCGGCTTCGCTGTTCTATTTCTTCGCGTGCACGGCCCGTGGCGAATCATTTACGCCAATTTATTCGGCGCGACCAGTCTTTACATGGCCGGCTATTTGATCGCCCACCGCGCCGTTAACGAAGGCCAAACATATGCCGGCAGCCTTTACGTGGTGCCGTTCATCGCCACGTTCGTTTGGCTTGCCACCACGGGCATCATCGCGCGAACGCTCACCCTCGAGCCTGAGGCCCTGGGCGCGGGCTTGCGACGCGACACGCAATGGCCGTCGCGCGTCGCCATGATCGGCGTTCTCTCCGCGCCGCTGCTCGCCTATTGGGCCGTCTTCGGGAGCGACGCCCCCGAGCCCGTGCGGATGTTCCGGCTGGTCGTGACGCTCGTCACTGTGTTCATCGCGGCGTCGATCGTTTTCCTGCGGCAGCAGCTCGTTTACCGCGAGCGCACGCAACTCGTCCACGATTTGTGGGAATCTCTCGAAAACGTAAAGCGCTTGCAGACTCATTTCGTGCAATCGGAAAAACTGGCCTCGCTCGGACAGTTGGCCGCCGGCGCGGCGCACGAAATCAATAATCCTCTCACGGCGATTCTGGGCTTCGCCGACGTGCTCACCGGCGAGAACCCTCCGAACACGAGGCCGCATGCCATCGGTGAAAAGATCCGCGACCAGGCCCGCCGAACCAAGGAGCTCGTCAACAATCTCCTCAGTTTCGCGCGCCAGGTCCCGGTGGAGAAACAATTGCTCGACCTGAATACCGTTCTCACCGGTGCCGTGCAGCTCCGCAATCTTGACCTGCGCGAAAAAAACATTCGCATCGAGCTCGAAAGCCGCAGCGTTCTGCCCGCGGTGCGCGGCGACCCGAACCAGTTGCTGCAGGTTTTCTATCACCTCATCAGTAACGCGGTCGACGCCATGGAGACAGCCGGCGGCGGAGTCTTGCTTATCCGCACCTTGCGCGAAAAGGGAAATCTCGTCATCGAATTTTCCGATACCGGCCCCGGATTGAAGGAGCCCGAAAAAGTCTTCGACCCGTTTTACACGACCAAGCCCGTCGGCAAAGGCACCGGCCTCGGCCTGAGCATTTGCTACGGCGTGATGCAAGAACACGGCGGCCGCATCACCGGCTTTAACCGCGCTGAAGGTGGCTGCACATTCCGCTTGGAATTGCCCGCCGTCCTCGCCGTCTTTCCGAAGGTGCCGGCGCCACCCACCGCGCCCACAAACGCGCGCTCGAGCTGATCCAGAAAGCCGTTTTCACGCCACCACACTTGCTGTGTTAGAGTCGCAAATTCATGGACGCTCCCGCAATCATCACCGAACATCTCACGCGCAACTTTGGCCAGCTCGTGGCCGTGAATGACGTCAATCTTCGCGTTGCGCCGGGCCAGTTCTTCGGCTTTCTCGGACCCAACGGTGCCGGAAAATCCACGACGATCAAGATGCTAACGGGTTTGCTCGCGCCTTCATCCGGTCGTATGGAAATCCTGGGAGTCGACCTTACGGCGAATCCAGTCGAAGTGAAGCGTCAAATCGGCATCGTGCCGGAAGGGATGGCGCTTTTCGGCCGGCTAACCGGTGCGGAATACTTGAACTTTGTCGGGCGCATGTACGGCCTCGACCGCCTCACCGCCGCCAAACGCACCGGGGAGCTGCTCGAATTCATGCAGCTTGCCGACCAGCCGAAAAAGCTCGTCACCGACTACTCGCATGGGATGCAAAAGAAGCTTGCGATGGCCGCCGCCGTTATTCACGGCCCGAAGATTCTCTTTCTCGACGAGCCGTTCGAAGGCGTCGACGCGATTGCGTCCGGCACGCTGAAGGCCATGCTCCAGCGCATGATTTCGCGCGGCGCCACCATTTTCCTCACTTCCCACGTCCTTGAAATCGTTGAACGCCTGTGCAGTCACGTGGCGATCATCCATCGCGGCACGCTCGTGGCGCAGGGTTCCCTCGAAGAGCTTCGCGCCGGAGTCGAGGCGCAAGCCGCTGCGGCCCTCGAAGAAGGAACCCCCGGTGCCGTGCCGCCCGCCGGCGAAAAGCTCACGCTCGAGGAGATTTTTCTGCGCATTGTGGGCGGCTCGCGCCTTGCCGACCAGGAACTTTCGTGGCTGGGCTGATTTCTCCCGAAGCGCGCGGCCAGTTCGCCGCAATCGCGCAGGTCCGCTGGCAGCTCTTCATCAATTCGCTTCGCACGATGCGCGGCCGCCTCGAAATGGTCTCGCGCGTTTTTCTCGGCTTCGGTTTTGCGATGGGAGGCCTCGGCGGCGCGTTCGGGCTAGCTGCCGCATCGTGGTATTTCACGTCGCACGACCAGACCGAGTGGCTCGCGCTTTTGCTCTGGCTCATCTTTCTTTTTTGGCAGCTTTTTCCCGTCGTGGCTACCGCGTTCACCGAGACATTCGACTCGTCGAATCTTCTGCGCTTCCCGTTGAGCTATCCCTCATTTTTCATGGTCCGCCTCGTCTACGGATCGCTTGATCCGGGGACGGCGCTGGGCGGCCTGTGGCTGTTCGGGATTTGGATGGGCGTCACGGTGGCCGACCACCAATTGTTCTTCCCGGGCGGCCTGGCGTTGCTCGTCTTTGGGCTCGCGAACATTCTGCTCGCGCGCATGGTCTTCGCCTGGGTGGAACGCTGGCTCGCGCAGCGCCGCACGCGCGAAATCATGGGCATTCTGTTTTTCTTTCTCATCATCAGTTTCCAGTTCATTGGTCCGCTGATGGCCCGGTTCGGCGGGAAAAAGCATCCAGACGTGTCGCACCTCAGCGGGCTTCTTCTGCCGCTCGAGCGTCTCCTGCCGCCCGGGCTCGCTGCTTCGGCGCTCGCGCATTTTTCGCAGGCAGACTTCGCCGCCGGGTTCGCCTCCTTCGGGCTTCTTTGCGTTTATGCCGTCGCGTTTTTCTGGTTTTTGAACGTGCGTATGCTCGCGCAATATCGCGGAGAAAATCTGAGCGAAGCGGCTGCGGCGGCTGCTCCCCGCAGGCTTGCAAAGCCAGGGTCCAAAGAGAAGCTGGCTGTGCGCGCCGGATGGAACGTCCCGGGAGTTTCCGGTCCGGTCGCCGCCATTTTCGAAAAGGAGTTTCGCTACCTCTCTCGCAGCGGCCCAATGCTTTTCACGCTCATCATGCCGCTCGTCATCCTTATGATTTTCCGCCTCTCACCCGGAAAATCCGGCACGGGCGGTCAAGGCTTCGTCGTTCGCACGCCCGACCTCGCGTTCCCCATAGGCGCCGCCTACGCGCTGCTGATGCTCACGAACCTGATCTACAATAATTTCGGCGCCGACGGTGCCGGCGTCCAATTTTATTTCGTCTCTCCCGTGCGCTTCCGCGAAATCGTGCTTGCGAAAAATCTGGTGCACGCGACGATCCTTGCGTTCGAAATGATTCTCATCTGGATCGCCGTCTGCTTCCTCTATCGCCCGCCTTCTTTCTATTACACGGTCACGACGATCGCGGGCGTGCTTTTGGCGGCGCCCGCGAACATGGCCGTTGGCAACCTGCTCTCCATCTACACGCCGAAAAAATTCGATTTCGGCACTTTCGGCCGCCAGCGTGCCGCGAACACCACCGCCTTCGCCAGCATGGGCGTGCAAGCCGCCGTATTCGGCATCGGCGCGCTTGCCTTCTTGCTCGCCCATTTTCTTCACAAGCTCTGGATCGCGACCGTGCTGTTGCTGGCGCTCGCGGCCATCGCGTTCGTCTGCTACGGCCTCGTTCTCAACCGCGTCGACCGCATTGCACTCGCTCGCCGCGAAACCCTCATAGGCGAACTCTCCCGCACATAGCAACAGGCAGGCTAGCGGCGAGATCGCGGCGGCTGCGCATCGAGGAAATTGCGCGCACCTTTGCAAAGTTGCGGGGCATCAAACCGTGACAGGGTTCACAGAAAATAGCTGCGGAGCAGGAAATGAATGCGCCAACGGAAATGAAGCCTCGAGCTGCCCTGAGTGACTATCTCGCCGCCGAGCGAACCCTGCTCGCCTGGATCCGCACGGGTTTGGCGTTGATGGGATTTGGTTTTGTCGTGGCGCGCTTTGGGCTTTTCTTGCAAGAGCTCGCCGCGGTCGGGAGCGTTTCCTCAGCGCAGTCCTATGGGCTGTCGCTGTGGTTCGGCACTGCACTCATCGCCGTGGGAGTGCTGGTGAATCTGTTCGCGGGATGGCAGCACGCTCGATTGGTGAAGGAACTCGATCGCGGCGGACCCACGCATGCGCGTCCCGCTGCGCCGGCCGTGGCCATCGCATTGTTTCTGGCGTTGGTCGGGCTGGCGATGACGATCTATTTGATTTCGCTTCGCGGTTCCGCGCATTCCAGCGGTGGAACCAATTCCCGAAACAATAAGGGGGAGATGCCCATGTTACAGACTGCACCGGCTCGAGACAACGGGATCATCAGCAAGCTCAGCAATCACTCGGTGGACGAGACCGTGGAGAAGCTCAAAGCCATTTTGCAGGCTAAAGGCGTCACCCTCTTCGCGCTGGTCGACCACAGCGGAGAAGCAGCAAAGGTGGGATTGAAAATGCCTCCCACGAAGCTGCTGATCTTTGGCAGCCCGAAGGCCGGGACGCCCCTGATGTTGGCCGCGCCCAGCATCGCCATCGACCTGCCTCTGAAAATTCTGGTCTCGGAAGACGCCGAGGGAAAAGTCTGGGTTTCTTACAATAGCCCGGCGTACTTACAGCAGCGCCACGGCGTGCCCCAGGAGCTGCTGCAGAACATAGCCGTTGTGGGGACGCTGGCGGACAAGGCTGCGGAGTAATTCCGGCGGAAACCGAACCGGCCATACGGTTCCCGGCGGCCAGCTTCGCCTCGCGACCGCTCATCCTGGTACGGGCCTATCTGGTCTAACAGAACTAGTCTCGTAGCACTATTGTGCAACAACTTGCACACTTGGCGGTCGCGTCTAGCGTGTGAATAGCCACGCTCTTTGTAGTTGGTCCGTAAGCTCAACAAACTAATGCAGCTTATATTCCCAGGGCGCACTCGGCCCCAGATGCGAAACTGGAAGCCCAAGTGCAGGTGTCATAGGCCCAGCCTTACTTCCCGGAGGACATCCAAATGCGAAGCTCTACCTCTCTTGCGCTCCTGTTCATGCTGTCCGCGGCCTCTCTCTTAGCGGTGTCCCCGGCAAGCGCCAATTCAGTCCCAACCCGCACGCAGTCAGCCTACGGTGAGGGGCCCTCTTACATCCAATCGACCTCGTCGAGCGCGTCGGAAGGCGTCACGATGGACGAAGAGAGTTTCTGCTCTTTCAGCGACAGCTTGGACACAAGTTGTGCCCTGTCTTATGCCTACCAGATTGTCAGTCCTCTTCCTGCGGGAGTGACAGGCCTCACCATCATCATCGCCGTTCCGGCGGGAGCCGTGCTCGATACAAACGGCTCGTCGAACGGAATGGGCATCCTGACCGACGACAGCTCCGGTTTTACGGGAACACCCAATGTTTTCTACACTGCGGGCGTATCGGAGGGTGACTTGGCAGCTTTGCCCTCTAGCGAAACCTCGTACGGAGTGGATGCATTAGGCGATTCGTATATCACGATCAACGACCCCTCATTTCTCGCGGCCCATGGTGACGGCTTGGCGTTCGTCTTGGATGTCGCCACCGACACGAGTGGCGACCCATTCACCTGCGGCAGTTCCGGCACAACGCCCGTCTGCTCGAGCAACCAGATACCTGGCGCCCCGTCGCCGGAACTGAAGATCACAACGTCTTCGACCCCGACGCCGGAGCCGGGTACTCTCTTGAGTCTCTTCCCCGCACTCGGGCTGCTAGGGCTGTATCGCCGGCGCTCGAAGAGCTGACCGGAATTCCCGATTCGCAGCTACGAAGACGGGGCATTCCCCGTCTTCGCCAATTCGCCGGCTTTGCGAGCGATTGATCGAAACCCCGCCGTGGTGGCTTCCGCCTGAACAGTTTTGGACTCCGCCAGCGCCGAAGACTTTCGTCCGGATCCCCAATCAATCGCCGCCTTCGCCAGGCGCACCTCGAATTCCTGCTTTTTCAGCTTCATTTGCTTCGCTTTTTCACCGATTGCGTCAAGGCTCTGCACCGCCTGCGTCGTCTGGCCTTCCAGGGCCTGCAGCCGCGTGCCCGTTGTCGCGAAAGCCAAACGAATCGCTTGATCCTGCGCCGGCAACGCGTTGCCGCGATCGAGCGCCTTGCGCGCTTCCGGCGAATTGTTCTCGGCGATGAGCGCGCGAACCAGCGTGTTCAACGCGTCCACTTCGGAATCGGGATTCTTCTGGCTGTGGAAGGCGTCCGCCGCCTGGCGCGCAAGCCCTTCCGCCTTCTGCGGCTCGTTCCTCTCGAGTGCCAGGTTTGCAAGCGAAGCGTCATCCTGCGCCAAACCGGGCGGTTCTTTGAGCTGCTCGTTCAAACGGCGCGATTCCTCGTATTTCTTCTCCGCCGCGTCGAGCTGATCTTCCGCCAATTCCACGTCGCCCAGCGAGCACAGCCACCCGGCGTAGTCCGCGTCCATGTGGGCCTTCTGCGCGGCATTGAGCGAATCTTGGATGTATTTCCGCGCGCTGCGCAAATCCCCCAGTTGAAACGCAACCAGCCCGAGGCTGTTGAGCGCGATGGCGACATTTTCTTGGTTGGGGATTTCGCGAGCGGTCTTGAGCATGTCTTCGTAAATCGGCTGTGCGGCGCCGTAATCGCCCGACGCATAAAGATCGGCGGCCAATCCTCCTTCCGCGTCCACGATTCCTTGCTTATTGTTGATTAGCCGCGAGGTGGCGAGCGATTCCTGGTAGTAGCCGTGAGCGCCTTTGAGGTCGCCACTGGCATACGTAAGGCTTGCGATATTCAGCAGCGCCCCCGCAATGTCTCGCTGCGCGCCGATTCCCCGAACAAGCCGCAGCGCTTGCTTGTGATACTCGAGAGCCTTCGTGATGTCACCCGCGTTGCCGACGGCGTTTCCCAATCCCGTCAAGCTCCGCGCCTCGAGAAGGGGGTCTTGCACGGCCTTCGCCGAGTCCCTCGCCTTCTCGCACGCGGATTTCGCGGCCGCAGCGTCACCCAAATTCACTAGCGCCGTGCACCGGTGCCAATCGGCGTCAGCCGCGACGCGACGCATCCCCTGCGCGGTCGCCTTTTCCGCCGCTCGCGACGCTGCCGCTTCCTGCCGCTTGAAATCGCCGAGCATCTCGGCTGCCTCCGCTTCACTGAGATCGATCCTTGGATCCTGCCCGACGGAGCCGGGAGTCGCGCGCAATTCCGAAATCGTCGCCAGCGCATCCTGAGGTTTGCCGCCTCGAGTCTGCGCATTCGCTTGGCGCAGCCCGTAGTCGATGTCTCCGTGGTACAACGTTCGTAGCGACAAATAGTAAGTGGCCGCCTTATCCCACTGCGAAGAGAATTCGTACAGCCGCCCCTGGATCATTCCCTGATCTTCGGGGGAAAGGGATTTCGCCAGCGGCAGCGCTATCGCGTCCTCGTCCTTCGCCTTTTGGTCGTATCCGAGCGTCCACCACGCCTCCGCCAGCGCGGAATGCGCCAGCGCGTACCCGGGCTCTTCTTTCACCGCTTTTTGCAACGGCTCGACGGCGCCCATCGCGTCGAACGCGCGTAGTTTTTCGATGCCTTCGGCGTACAACCGCGCCGCCGCGGAACTCGAAGGCATCGACGCCTTCAGCGAAGCCTCCGCCGCGGGAGGTTGCCCCTCGACTCCAAGTTTCTCGCGCAGTTGCACCCCAGCCGTTGTCACTACATCCTCGAGGTCTGCCACTTGTCCGCTTTTGCCGGTGACGCTCACGGGAACAATCGTCTCGCCCGACCGTGCGTCCTGCAGTCGCAAATCCAGCCGCAGATCGCCGTTCCCCCGCGCGAGGTAAGACCCTGTCACCACGTCATCCGCGCCCAGAACTTTTTGAATCCGCCCGAGCGTCTCGCGGCCATAATCCGCCCCATCCGGCAGCGCCAGATCAGTCTTCATTCGCGCGACGTCTTCGCCCGAAATCACGCGCACATTTCCTCCGGCGCCCATTTCCGTGGCCAGCATTTCCTGCAACTCCGTCGAGAGCCACGCCTGGTCCGGCTGTTTCGATAAATTGACCAGCGAAAGCACGGCTACCGCGCGCCGCCCCGTTGGCTCCGTCTCCCCGGCACCCGAATTCGGTCCCGCGCCTGCACCCGCCGAATGAAATATTTTCGAGCGCGCGCCGCCGATGTCGAACCCCAGCACAATTCCTGCCGCCAAAATCGCGAGAATTCCGATTCCGCCTCCGACCATGACGGATCGCGTCACTTGCTGCGGAATCACGATCGTCGTGGTCCGCGGAGCGTCCTGCGCGCCCGCCGCAAGGTTGGACACGTGCACGTGCTCCGCGGCAGGTCGCGAGCTCGCGAAATTGCTCGTCGTCAGGGTTTCGAGCGCCGCCCGAAACTCTCGCGCCGTCTGGTACCTCGAGGCCGGAGATTTATCGAGCGCCTTCAGAATCACGCCTTCCACTCCGGGCTGAATTTGCTCGTTCAGCGTTCGCGGGGGAGGAGGCTCGGCATGCAGAATTGCGCCGATCAGCGAAGCAGTCTGATGCTGCGGAAACGGGCGCGTGCCCGTCGCCATCTCGTACAGAACCGCTCCGGCGGCGTAGATGTCGCTTCGCGGATCGGTGGGTTCTCCGCGAAGCTGCTCGGGAGACATGTATGGCAGCGTGCCGGCCATTGGGCCGCTTTCCGCCGTGATGGTTTGAGTGAGGTCATTGTCGTCGCCCGACTTCAGCAGCCTCGCCAGCCCAAAATCGAGAATCTTCAGCCGGTTGTCGCCCGTAATGAAAATGTTCGCGGGCTTCAAGTCGCTGTGGACCACTCCGCATTCGTGCGCCGCCGTAAGGCCGTCGGCCAACTGCATGCCCAGCCGCATCACGTCGCGTTCGGAGAGAGGCCCGCTCTTTAGCTTCTCGTTCAGCGGCACGCCGGAAATCAGCTCCATCACGAGGAAATCCACGCCGTCCTGGCTGCCGAACTGATGAACCGTTTCGATGTTGGGATGATTCAGCTTCGCGAGCGCGAGGGCTTCCTGGCGAAACCGTTTGCGCGTGCCTTCGTCAGCCAGCACGCCGGCGGGAAGAACTTTCACCGCCACGTACCGGTCAAGCTGCTCGTCGTGGGCGCGGTACACCACTCCCATTCCGCCGGCGCCCAATTGATCGAGAATTTTGTAGTGGTCGAGAACTTGGCCGATCATCGAGGAACGACCCTGGCGTGGATGTTAGGACGCGCCGTCATCCAAGTCAACGCACACCGGCGGTCAGAACACGTCGAGCCGCCTTGCGGCCTGGCAGCAACCCCAAAGACTTTTGGTTGTTCGCGAGGTCCTGATAACCTAGCTTGACGAACGCGCCGGACGAATGGAATCAAGAAAAGGAACTTACGCGCGACCGACGTCGGCCTGCAGCGGAGGAAATATGTCACCAGGTGAGGCGAACGCAAGAAGATCGACGGTAACTCTTCACATGGTCTCAAGCCTTGATGGCATCATCGCCAAGAAGGACAACAGTGTCTCCTGGCTAGATGGCAGTGGGCCCGTCTACGAAGCCGGAGTTTCCGTTTCGGAGGAAGAAGCAGCGAACTTCGTCAAAGCGATAGACTGTTATGTGCTCGGTTCTCGCACATATGAGCACGCGCTCCAACTCGGCTGGCCCTATGGCGACACTCCCACCGCCGTGATCACAAACAGAAAGCTGCCGTCCACGAGGAAGAGCGTTGAGTTCCACTCAGGTGACCTCAAGAAGTTGGTCGGTGACATCCTCGCGCCGCGATACGGAAACATCTGGCTCGTGGGAGGGGCGATGCTGTGCCAGAGTTTTCTCAGGCTCGGCTTGGTGGATGAAATCAGATTGATGATAGCGCCGGTCATATTGGGTGACGGACTGCGCCTATTCGGCGATTCCGGTACCGAGCAGAAGTGGCACCTGAAGGACGTCGTCGCTTACAAGAACGGCTTTGTTGAGTTGTCGTATCGGAGCCAATCGACCAGCCCCCAGCCCTGAAAGGGGCGAAGCGAGGGTTGAGGAAACTTCATGTCGAGGAACGGCGGCATCGTCGGGTGACAGGTATGTTATTGAAGCGAAGCAATATGCGCGAGCATCTCGGATTCCCACAATCGGTGGATTTCCAACAAGCATTAATGCCTTGACAGTTTGACTCGGCATCTATATTATTGGGGTTTGTCCGTAGTCCTTCCAGCTGGCCTGGGAGTACCTGCTCTTTGACAATCGAATGAAACAAGCCAGAACCCGTTTGGTTTCTGTCGTAGCGCTTTTTGGCTGCGGCGGATTATTCCGCTAGTGCCCTTCGGGGCATGGGCGGATATTTTGAGATTAACCCTTTGGTTCCGATTCATATCGGGGCCTTGGGGTAAACCTCCGGTCCCGATTGTACCGGGACTGAAGGTGAAACCGAGCGATTTAACAGTTCGTTCCAATCGTGAAGGCGAAAGCAATCACGGTTGAAACACCGGATTCAAACGAGAGTTTGATCCTGGCTCAGAGCGAACGCTGGCGGCGTGCTTAACACATGCAAGTCGAACGCGCGGTTTGTAGCAATACAAACTGGCGCGTGGCGAACGGGTGCGTAACACGTGGATAACCTTCCTTCTGGTGGGGAATAACCCAGTGAAAATTGGGCTAATACCGCATAACATTACGAGGGCACATGCTCTTGTATTCAAAGGCGCAAGTCGCCGGAAGAGGGATCCGCGGCCGATTAGCTTGTTGGCGAGGTAATGGCTCACCAAGGCATTGATCGGTAGCCGGACTGAGAGGTTGGCCGGCCACACTGGAACTGAGACACGGTCCAGACTCCTACGGGAGGCAGCAGTGGGGAATCTTGCGCAATGGACGAAAGTCTGACGCAGCAACGCCGCGTGGGGGATGAAGCTTCTCGGAGTGTAAACCCCTTTCGACCCGGACGAATGCCCGCAAGGGTTTGACGGTACGGGTATAAGAAGCCCCGGCTAACTACGTGCCAGCAGCCGCGGTAAAACGTAGGGGGCCAGCGTTGCTCGGAATTACTGGGCGTAAAGGGTCCGTAGGCGGTGTGACAAGTCGGTAGTGAAATCTCTGGGCTTAACCCAGAGGCTGCTGCCGAAACTGTCGTGCTAGAGTGTGAGAGAGGCGAGTGGAATTACGGGTGTAGCGGTGAAATGCGTAGATATCCGTAGGAACATCCGAGGCGAAGGCGGCTCGCTGGATCACAACTGACGCTGAGGGACGAAAGCTAGGGGAGCAAACAGGATTAGATACCCTGGTAGTCCTAGCCCTAAACCATCAGGACTTGGGGTTTGCCCTGTACGGGGCAAGTCCCGTAGCTAACGCGTTAAGTCCTGCGCCTGGGGAGTACGGTCGCAAGGCTGAAACTCAAAGGAATTGACGGGGGCCCGCACAAGCGGTGGAACATGTGGTTCAATTCGACGCAACGCGAAGAACCTTACCTGGGCTTGAACCGCACAGGACCAGCTTTAGAAATAGAGCCTTCCCGCAAGGGACCTGTGTAGAGGTGCTGCATGGCTGTCGTCAGCTCGTGCCGTGAGGTGTTGGGTTAAGTCCCGCAACGAGCGCAACCCCTACTTGTAGTTGCTACCCGCAAGGGAGAACTCTACGAGGACTGCTCCGGATAACGGAGAGGAAGGTGGGGATGAGGTCAAGTCAGCATGGCCTTTATGTCCAGGGCTACACACGTGTTACAATGCGCGCTACAAAGTGTCGCGAACCCGCGAGGGGGAGCTAATCGCAAAAAAGCGCGCTCAGTTCGGATTGCAGTCTGCAACTCGACTGCATGAAGCTGGAATCGCTAGTAATGGCGCATCAGATCGGCGCCGTGAATACGTTCCCGGGCCTTGTACACACCGCCCGTCACATCACGAAAGTGGGTTGTACTAGAAATCGCCGTGCCAACCGCAAGGAGGCAGGCGCTCAAGGTATGACTCATGATTGGGGTGAAGTCGTAACAAGGTAGCCGTAGGAGAACCTGCGGCTGGATCACCTCCTTTCTAAAAGAAAAGGGAGCACGACCCGTCTTTGGCGGGTACGGCTCTCCATCCCGGTCCTCACGACCGGGCGTTTGGTTTACCCCGAAGCTGCGCAAGCGGCGGAAGGGTGTCTCGATCCTTCGGGTTCTGGCCTGTCTCATTCGATGTCATAAGAGCTTTTATAAACGAAGCCCCGGTTCGATGAAAATCGAGCCGGGGCTTTTTATTTTCTGCCGACGCAAATCCTTCAGGCTGCGCACACAAGCCAAACCGGGTGTACAATCGGGCCGCTTCCGAAGCCAACGCCGAAATTCCGGTTCGCATCCAACCGTCCGGCACTCAGGGGGAACTTCCCGATGAAGACGAATTACAGATCGACGTTCGCGGCTTTGCTTGTAGGCTTGCTGGTGGCGTGCCTGGCATCGCCGCTGATGTTGCGAGCCGACGAAGGCATGTGGACCTTCGACAATTTCCCGTCGAAGACGGTGGCAGCGAAGTACGGCTTCGCGCCCTCGCAAGCCTGGCTCGACCACGTGCGCGCGTCGTCGTTGCGCATCGCGGGCGGCTGTTCGGCGTCCTTCATTTCTCCGCAGGGCCTGGTCATGACCAACCATCACTGCGTCCTCGACTGCGTCCAGGAATTGTCGACCGCGCAGCAAAACTTCGTCGAAACGGGTTTCGCCGCGCAAGCAGTGGCCGACGAGCGGAAGTGCCCGGCATTCGAGCTCGATCAGCTCACCCAAATCCGCGACGTGACTCCGGACGTGCTGCAAGCGCTCGCCGGCAAGACGGGCGACGCTGCCAATGCCGCGCTGCGCGCCAAAGAGGCTGAACTGCAGCAGAGCTGCGGCTCCGATCCCGCCGTGCTTTGCCAAGTGGTCTCGCTTTACGAAGGCGGCGTCTACGATCTCTACCGCTACAAGCGCTTCAACGACGTGCGCCTCGTCTTCGCGCCGGAAATGGCCGTGGCGCAGTTCGGCGGCGATCCCGACAACTTCAATTTCCCGCGCTTCGACTTCGACATCGGCATCGTGCGCGCGTACGAAAACGATCGTCCGGCCTCGAGCCCCGACTACCTGAAGTGGAGCGCCAACGGCTCGAAAGACGGCGACCTCGTCTTCGTATCCGGCAATCCCGGCGGCACCAGCCGCGAACTCACCGTCTCGCAACTCGCGTTCGATCGCGACATACTCTATCCCTCGGCCATGCCAGACATCGCGGAGTTTCGCGGCCTCATGGAGCAGTTCGCTACGCAAGGTCCCGAGCAGGCCCGCGAGGCGGACGAACCGGTTTTCTTCATCGCTAACACCTTCAAGGCGTATTTCGGCCGGCAGGGGGCGCTGATGGATCCGGAATTTTTCGGCACCAAGGTGAAGGAAGAGCAGCGCCTTCGCCAAGCGGTGGCCGCCGACCCAAAGCTCGCCGCCTACGCATCGGCATGGGACGACATCGCGCAGATCCAGGTAGTGCGCGCGCAGCTTTCGGCTCGACGCGGAGCGACGAACGCCTTCCTCCGGTCGGACCTGTTCAATTATGCAATCACGCTCGTGCGCGCGTCCGCCGAGCGCGCCAAGCCCAACGGCGAGCGATTGCCGGAGTACACCGATCAGGGGTTGGTGCGCGTCGAGCGACGCATCTCCGCGCCGATCCCGGTTTATAAGGATCTGGACGAGCTCGGAATCGCGTGGATGTTCACCTCCATGCGGCGCAACCTCGGCGCGGACGATCCGTTCGTCCGCAAGGTGCTGGGCAAGGAGTCGCCGGAACAGCTCGCGCACCGGCTGATCACTGGAACGCATCTCGACGACGTGAAGGTTCGCGAGGCGCTGTACACCGGAGGCCAAGCCGCCATCGCCGCATCCACCGATCCGATCATCGTTTTCATCGCGTCGATCGACCCCGATCTGCGCGCGGTGCGCAAGGAGTACGAGACTAAAGTGGACGCGCCCACGCGCGCCGCAGCCGAACGAATCGCCAAGGCGCGCTTCGCCATCTACGGCACCAGCGTCGATCCCGACGCCACGTTTACCCCGCGGCTCAGCTACGGCGCGGTGAAAGGCTTCACCGACGCTCAGGGCCAATCCGTCGTTCCCTACACCACGATTGGCGGCCTTTTCGATCGCGCCACGGGCGCCGATCCCTACGTGTTGCCGCCAAGCTGGCTCTCCGCGAAGGCGTCGCTCGATTTGGCCACCCCCATGAACCTTTCCACCACCAACGACATCATTGGCGGCAACTCGGGCAGCCCCCTCATCAACAAAAACGCCGAAATCGTCGGCCTGATCTTCGACGGCAATATCTTCTCGCTCGGCGGCGACTACGGCTACGAAGCCACGAAGAATCGCGCCGTCGCCGTCGACAGCCGCGCCCTCCTCGCCGGCTTGCGCACGGTCTATCACCTCAATCGCATAGCCGACGAGGTCGAGTCCGCCCGCAAGTAGCGCTCCTCAGTTGAGGGCTCGCCGCCATCTTGTTGGGAGGGCCTGCCCGCCATCTTGCTGGGCGGGTTTTCCCCCGCGCTCGGTTTCGTGTCAGCCCCGGACTTCAGTCCGGGGAGCACGGCGCTTTGTGCCGTGCGAAAGACGCCACAAAAAACATGCGTCACTCCTCAGTTGAGGCTTGCCCGCCATCTTGTTGGGCGGGCTTTTCCCTCGCGCTGTGCGCGATTCATTTGCCCCTCATGGGTTGCCCCAGGGTTTAGGGCAAGCGCATCGACATGTGAAGTTCGTCAGGAGTACGCTTAGATTTATGTCGAAGAAAAAAAGGAGCGCGCCCGAACCAGGGGCCGAACAGCTGTCCCCCAACGAATTCATGAGGGCGCGACGCCCGGAAAGATTTTCCGACTCCACAGTAAGCGACGAGGCGATTTTAGATCGCTCCTTGCTGGAGTATCACCTCAGCACGATAACGAGCCGCAGCCAAGAAGTGGCTTTTGCCACCTTTGCCCGCCACCTAGCTGAGCGGGAAATCTGTCCGAATCTCCTCCCACAGACTGGCCCCACCGGTGGAGGGGATAGCAAGGTAGACGCGGAAACATACCCTGTAGCTGAAGACTTGGCGCTCGGGTGGCACACGGGGGTTGAAGCCGCGTCGGAGAGATGGGGGTTTGCCTTCAGCGCAAAGAAGGCATGGAAGGACAAGGTTACTTCTGATGTGGACAAGGCCGTCGCGACCGGACGTGGTTACGCTAAGGTCTTCTTCGTCAGCAATCAGTACATCCGTGACAAGACGCGAGCCGAAGTCGAGGACCAGCTTAGAAGAAAACACGGCGTAGATGTCCGTATTCTCGACAGGACATGGATATTGGACAAGGTATTCTCGAACCAACGCCAAGCTCTTGCCATCGATGACCTCCAGATCGCCACGTCGACCCGAAGAGAAATGAGAAAAGGTCCGCGCGACGCGCAACGAGAGCTAGATTTGAAGGAGATTGAGCAACGGATCCAGATTTCGCTCACGGAAGGGAGCCAAGGGCTCCAGCTCGTTGAGGACTGCATGGAGGCGGCAGAACTAGCAAGAGGGCTCGAGCGTCCCCGCACGGAAGTCGATGGCCTGTACGAGCGTGCCGAGCGAATTGCCGCGAAGTACGGAACTTCGCACCAGCGTCTCGAATGCGCGTACGCACGAGCCTGGACCACGTTTTGGTGGTACGAGGACTACGAGCGCTTCAGCGAACTATACGGGCTGGTTGAAGAGCGGGTCAACGGGAGTGAGAACCCATACGACCTCGAGCTTCTCAGCAACCTTTGGGGACTCCTTCATAACGCGGCATTTCAGCACAAATTGGACGAAGGAGTTTCGGCCATCGCGACGCGCACCGCGACGCTCTCGACGAAGATTGAGAACCTGTCTCGGCAAGAAGAGCGGCCGAGCGCGGCACTTCACGCCCGAAGTCTACGCCTCGTTATGCAGCTAAACCTCAGTGCCGCGGCACACGAACCGATGGAACCGATTCTCCGCGAGTTCCATGATGTTGTACGCAGCTGCGAAGGCCTCGTCGGGTTCCCCTTAGAGCCCCTGGTTGCGATCCTAACAGAACTCGGAGATTCCCTCGGCGAACTGCCGGAATACGCTGGGTTGTTCGAGACGCTTGTTGCCGTCCAAGAGCGTCGAAGAGGCGATGTAGCCGCAGCGCGCATGCTTCTGACGCGTGGTGCGCAGCAGCTCAAAGCCGACCATCCCTACGATGCTATTCGCACACTCGGGCTGTCGTTGCGACGATTGTACAAACACGAGAGTCGTGGGGACGCGGTACGCGCTCTATATTTGCTCGGATGCGCCTACGAGCGGACCGGCCTGTTATGGGCTGCGAGGGGGACATTGCTTTCGGCGGCGTCCCTTGCGACCAGTGAGTTCTCGACATACGGACACGTGACTCCCTCCCAGGCAGCGTGCTACCGAAGGCTCAAATGGGTTGAACTCCAACTGGGGCGTGTACCGCAAACGCTTGCGTGGCATGAGGTCGATACCGTCGTTCGGCATGTTCTTGCTGAAAAGGGAAAAGACGAGGGTGTCTTCGCAGAAGATGAAACCGCATTCGACGCCATACTCGGGATTCTCTTATTGAAAGCGGACTTCTGGGAACTCAAGCGGCTGTCGGCGCTGCCAGACGTTCTTGATGGGCTTGGCTTATTCAGCGCCTGGGCGGCGCTCATGTATGCCCTCGGATACGAGAAGGAGCTGCAGGAGGAGTTCTTCACAAAGAACCCGGAAGACACGCATGCGTTCTTTCTAAAGTGGCGTGACCAACCAGCTTCGAAGGAACTACCAGAAGTGCCTGCGCTTTACGAAGAACAGAAAGTAACCCTCAGGTCTCGCTTGATCGGCTGCGATATCACAGTAAAAAGTGACAACGTATCACCCTGCGTTGATTTAGCCGAGTCCGTGCTTGCCGCCCTAGAAAGCCTACTGTCCACTGGCACCGTACGGTCGATGGCGGTGAGAGAACCAGTTCTGACCATTTCCGTCCGCAAGTCGGATTTTGCGCAAGAGCCATTCGAGTTTGAACTCCAGGATCGAGCTGGCAGACCGCACGTAGAAATACTTTGCAGCTCGTTTGATCCCCACAGCGCGCCCGCCACATGGCAGGCGGAGTTTCAGAAGAAGTTGTCGGAGCTACTCGCGACGATCTTCCCGAGAATCGTCATGACGGATAACGTGCTTGCGTTTTTCGAAGAACTGGTGCGCGACGAATCCGGCTTCGAGAGGTCGATTAGCTTTACCGGGAGCCTTATGACTGTAGCGAACGTACTTGGGAGCAAACCAAAGAGCCGACTCTCGGACTGGTTTGACTCAAAGACGCGTGAGTTCCCCTCCCAGCGTCGTAGCGCCTGGGACGCGGACGACGTGCCTAGCGGAAACGAGAGGCAGTTTAAGGCTAAACCTCTCACTCCGGGCACAGGTGAGCCTCCCGAGGAACTGCTAGATCTCAGCCGCCTCAAGCAAAACGAGATTCGGAACGTGTCGCTTATTCGCGAAACTCTCTGGGATAGGGCAGGTTGGTTTGGAACCTTATTTGCGATGGACGAAGGAGACGATTCGCCACCGATCTTGGGTTTGATGTTCAGCAACCCGGACGCCGCCAAGCAGATTTTCGAGTGCTTGAGGAGTGACCTTGGCGCTCGCGACGCGGAGGAGCGGCTTCGAATTGCTATTGTGCGCGGGGTCAACAAAGGAAACCCCACATGGTACCGAGTCGTGCTTGGAACAAGCCTTGACTCTGAGTTGCGCAAGCGCGGGACCCGATACGTTGTCTCAACCAGTCGCATCTCGACGATGACTCCAGATTCAAACGCCAATCTGGACAGATTCCTGCGCAGATATGAAAAGGTCAAGGGCTACCTTTTGGCCGCCGCTGCTTCAAGCAGAGAAGCCGTCGCACCACAATTCGTCGACTGCCCTTACCTTATGAAGTCTGACCTGTATGTAAGGCAAGCCTGGGAGATTGGGAGAAACGACCCCGACGGAGCTGCCATCCTCGACGGCGATGAGCCAATTATTCCCCCCGACCAGAACAACCCTCCAGTGACGGAACTGCTTCGCTGGAAGCGGGCACGTCCTCAATCTCGCGACTGATGCGTTACAGCGCCGTTCATATCTCAACTGGCGGGTGGTGCAGCCTTAAGCCCTCGGTTTTTAGAGTGCCGCACCCCTTTCCGCATTTGAAGAGGCGCGCGCCTCGGATTCCGATCCCTCCGCCTCTCCAGCCTTCCATAATTCACTAGTTCTAACAGTACTGGGACTTGACAAATTGATAATTATATGGTAACCTGCGGCTGACTTTTTAGGATGAGATGATGAATACCGACGACAACCCAGACGTAGTACCCGACGAAGACCCCGAGTTCATCAAAGCCGCCCTACTCCTCCAGAAAATATGGGACTTATACCCCGATTCACGACCCGGACCAAAACGGGAATCCCCCGAACCAGTCCCCGCAGAAGAATCTGAAAAACAACTCGCTCCACAACTCATTACAACACAGGAGGATTCAACCATGCTTCCCGCAGAAGAACGCCACCAGCGCAAATGCGCCGTCTGCCGCCATCCCAATCGCGAAGAAATCGAGGAGGAGTTCATCCACTGGCACGACGTCTGGTACCTCGCCAAGGACTACAATATCCAGGACTACCGCTCCATTTACCGCCACGCCAGGGTCTTTGGCCTGATCGAACGACGCCGCGAAAACCGCCGCTACATGCTCGACCGCGTCCTGGAAAGCTTCCCAAGCAAAGCCACCGCCTACTCGGTGATCCAGGCGCTCCGAGCCTACAGTTGCCTTACCGACGACAATCGCTGGGTAGAGCCACCCACCCGAGTCGAATACGCGATCACCGCTAATCGCGGTCAAAATCCGCCCCCAGAACCCGAATCAATCTCTCCCGGAGGAAAACCTCCCACCGTTCTCGATGTCGCGGCCCCCGCGGACTCGGACCCGGTCGCGGCCGATTCGGAACCTGTCCCGACAACTTCCGGACCAACACATTCAGAACACATCACGATAGTAGGCAGCGCAACCCCGCCGCCAAACCTACCCACCTGGAACGGCCGCTTCCTATGACTCCAAATGGCCGAAATTCGAATAAGGCAACCGGGATTAGAAATGGACGCAAATGACTGAAAACACTCAATCGGAGGTGCTTCTAATCTACCGTAGGGTAGAGGGGGGGTATGCCCAGCCCGGCGAAAAAAAGGAGAAAAGAATCGCGCGATGCGCGAGGGAAAATCTCAACTAGGGTTTCAGGGTTTTGTACTTGCAAACCCTGATTCAAAAAAATCAGGTCAGACGTTGTAGACGCGCTCGATGTCGAAGACGCCGGGGATGCGCTTGACGCCGCTGACGATGCGCTCGAGCTGCTTGCGGTCGGCGACGTCGAGGGCGACTTCGATGCGCGCGCGCAAATCTTCGCCGCCGCTTTCGAAGGTGCGGATGTTGGCTTTCTCCCCGCTGATCACGCCGGTAATCGCGGCGAGCATGCCGGGACGGTCTTCGGTGAAAATTCGCAGGCGGACCGGGAACGTGGCCTGCGTCGCTGCCGCCCACTCGACGGGGATGCGCCGCTCGGCCTCGTATAGGAGATTTTCGACGTTGGGGCAATTTTTGCTGTGGACGGCGATGCCGCGGCCGCGCGTGACGTAGCCGATGATGTCGTCTCCCGGAATCGGATTGCAGCATTTCGAGCGGTAGACCATGAGGTCGTCGTGGCCGCGCACGACGATCGTGGCGTCCTGCATGCCGAGCATGCGTTTGACGGTGGAAACGATCTTCGGCTGCTCTTCTTCCGCGGTGTCCGACGCGGGCTGGCCCGTCGCTTTCGCGAGCACTTGCCGCGCCGACCATTTGCCGTAGCCTAGGTCGGCGTAGAGATCGTCGGTGCGCGAACAGCCGTACTCGGAAGCGACGCGCTGCCAATCTTCGTCGGAAATTTTCTTCAGGCTGATCCCGGCGTGGCGCGCTTCTTTTTCGAGCAGGCGGCGGCCGACGTCGGTGGCCTGTTCGCGTTCGTGGAGATTGATCCACTGGCGAATCTTGCTGCGCGCGCGCGAGGTGTGAACGAACGAGAGCCAGTCGCGCGAGGGTTCGTGGCCCTTTTGCGTGACGATTTCGACCACGTCGCCATTCGCGAGCGCGTGGCGCAGCGGAACCATCGCGCCATTCACTTTCGCGCCGACGCATTGATGGCCCACTTCGGTGTGAACCGCGTAGCCGAAATCGATCGGAGTGGCGCCGCGCGGCAGGACCACGACGCGGCCCTTGGGCGTGAAGGTGTAAACCTCTTCGGGATACAAGTCGACGCGCAGCGTGGCGAGGAATTCGCTGGGCTCCTGCATTTCCTGCACCCACTCGATGAGTTGACGCATCCAGACGATGCGCTGGTCGTCGGCGGTGCTGGCGCCGTGCCCGCCCTTATATTTCCAGTGCGCTGCGACGCCTTGCTCGGCGATGCGGTGCATTTCCTGCGTGCGAATCTGAACTTCGAAGGGCTGGCCGGCATGAATCACGCTGGTGTGCAGCGACTGATAGAGGTTCGGCCGCGGCATCGCGATGTAATCCTTGAAACGGCCGGGAACTGGGGGCCAGATCTGGTGGATCACGCCGAGCGCGGCGTAGCAATTCTTGATCGTGTCGGTGATGACGCGGACGGCGAGAAGATCGAATACCTGGTCGAGGGTGCGCTGCTGCTTCTGACTCTTGAGGTGCAGCGAGTAGATGCGCTTCACGCGCGCCTGAACTTCCGCGGGGATTCCGCTCTCCACCATTTTGTCGCGAATCGCGTCTTGAACTTCGTGCAGGAAGCGATCGAACACTTTCTGCTTAGTGCTGAGTTTCTTCTGGAGTTCGAAGAAGGCTTCGGGCTCGAGATAGCGGAACGCGAGGTCTTCGAGCTCGCCGCGGATGAGGCCCATGCCGAGGCGGTTGGCGACGGGCGCGTAAATATCCAGCGTCTCGCGGGCGATGCGCTGCTGCTTTTCGGAATCGAGGTATTCGAGCGTGCGCATGTTGTGCAGGCGGTCGGCCAGCTTGACCATCACCACGCGAACGTCGTTGACCATCGCCAGCAGCATCTTGCGGACGTTTTCCGCCTGGCGCGTTTCGGGAGCCAGCAAATCGAGGCGGCTGATTTTCGTGGCGCCTTCCACCAGGCGCGCGACGTCGGGCCCAAATGTTTCGGAGATTTGCTCGAGGGGGATTTTCGTGTCTTCGACCACGTCGTGAAGCAGCGCGGCGCAGAGCGAGGTCACGTCGAGCTTCATGTCGGCCAACAAGTGGGCCACTTCCACGGGATGCGAGAGGAATGGCTCTCCGGAAAGGCGCGTCTGCGTTTTGTGCTGCTCAGCGGCGAAATCGTAGGCGCGGCGAAGGAGTTCGAGGTCGTCGCCGGGACGGTTGCGGCGGACTTTGTCGGTCAACTCGACGAAGCGCAGGTCGACGGCACGGCGCGCTTCGGGGCGAATGGTGGATTTGGCCGCGGGTTCCATGGATTATGTGATTCTATTCTAACCAAGAAATCGGGCTTCGGCGAGCGGCGGGGATTGTCACCGGCCTTTCGCCACCGGGTAGCCTGGGCCAACCCAGTCGGTGGCGAAATCGTGAGGGAGGATGAGGACCCGAAGGTGCGTGAAGCCCATGTCGCGCAGCGCGGTGAACGCGGGGCGGACGTTGGGGCAATGCGCGAGCGGACAGCATCCACAATAGATGACGACGTTCGCCGAGCGCGGCAGCGGCTTCGCCCAGTTCTTCAGGTCGTCGAGGCCCTGGGGAGTGGAAGCGGGTCCATGGAACGATGCGTCGGCGATGTGGGCGCCGTTGTACAGCGTGTGAAAGCCCACGCAGACGATCTTTGGCTGGTTCGCTGGCTTCGAATCGGCGAGCTCTTTTGCCAGCGCGGCTGCGTCGACGCTCTGGGCGGAGGTCCAGGGCGCTGGCTGGTCGTCGTGCTTCGCCGATTCGGGGGCCCCGGCAGCCTGATGCGTAGCAGCAGCGCGCATGAACGCGGCTCGCGGGAATATCGCTCCTATCGAGACAACGCTGATAGCGCAAATTATAGTGGCGATTCTTGCGATACGAAAATTCGAGACGGACATGCCGGCTCCTGTGGGCGAGACCGGTAGATTCTGCGCTCGTTGCGAAACGGGGGCAATTCCATTTTCTGGTTTCACGAATCGAATCGGGGCGCGGACCGCGGGCCGTTATCGTTGGCTCGTTATCCTTCCGCGACATCGCGCCCCGCGCCGTCCGCACTCGACTACAATGAACTTATGGGGAACTTCGCGGCGATTCCTTTGATCCGGACTTCTGCGAGCGGCTGGGGAAAATCAGGCTTGCGCGCCCGCGCTGCGCTTTGCGATGCCGTTCTCGCGCTTGTTCTCACGGCTTTTCTCGCGGGCTGCCATCATGCTCCTCCCGTGGCCAACACGCAGCAACTCGACCGTTCCGGGATGAATTACGATAACGTTCAGCAACTGCGGGCGCTGAACATCACGCCTCCCGAAGTGGCCGAAGTCATGAAAATGCGCGACGCCGGATTTGCGGATGCCACCTGCGTTCAAGCAGTGCAGGTGTTCCACAATCACGGACAGGCGTTCCGGGCGGAGGATATCATCGGTCTGAGCCAAGCCGGGATGAGCGAGCAGATGATTTTCGAGCTCGCCGGCCTCAACGATTTCGGGAAGAACGCGGGCGAGCTGGAAGCCATGCACCTGGCGGGGCTTTCGGATGCGGTGGTTCTCGAAGTGGCGCGTCATCGAGCGGAGGGAAAGCCGGTGCTCTCGGGCGCGTCGCTCGCGGGGCTGAAGAATGCGGGAGTGCGCGGCTCCACGCTGCTTGAACTCGTGCGCCGCGGCGTCCCCGATTCGGAGGCGAACGCGCTGATTTCCTCGCGCCGCCACGGCGCCAGCGATGCGCAACTGCTCCATCACTTTACGGGCTCCTAAGCGCCGCTCGCCATTTTTCTCCTTCCCTTTTCGAGTTTCCAATCCGGTAGAATCTCCGCATCTTGAATTGCACTTGGTCTGTTGACATCCTCGGTCAGGCGGCTTTCAAAAGCGAAAAGCAGATCCCTCACCCCCCACAAACGGCGGGGATTCGGGATGACAACAGAACCTTCCGCACTAGTTCGCGCCCGCTCGCCGCAGCTCTCTTCGCGCTCGCGCTTCTGCTTGTGACGAGCGCGTGCGCTGTGCCGCTCGCGCCGGGCTACAGGATTGTCAAAGAAACGCGGGAAGTCGAATTCGTCGTTGACCAGCGGGGCCAGCCCGGCAAACTCGAAATTCATTCTCGCCGCACGCTGCAAAATAATGGAACTGCGAACCTGGCGTTCATCGACGTCGAATTCCCCGGCGAGAAAAGCTTCGGCCGGAAGAATCTGCGCGCTGAGTGGGACGGCCACGAAGCGAAGCTGTCAGCGCTTCCCGAAGAGGAGCAACCTGACCATCCGAACACGCTTCGCATCGCGTTCGAATCGCCGTGGATGCGCGGTCAAACTCACGAACTGACTATCGAATACGAGCTCAGTTCGCCGGAAGATTCCGGCTCGCAGATCGCGATCGGAGAAAGCGATTTTCATCTCGGCTCGCTTGGCTGGATTGCGCTGCCTCAACCTCCCGGACGTTTTCTGGCGGCATATCCGAAACACCCGGATAAGACCGACTACTCCATTCGGGCGCCGGCAGATTTCCTGGTACTGGCGCGCGGGAAAATGCTCGGCCGCAAGCGCGCAGGGAACGAAGCTGAATTTCGATTCCAGCTTCGCGCGCAGGACCTGGCCGCTTTCGCCGTCGGCGGGAGTTACAAGGAACAGGCATTCCACCGCGGCTCCGGCACTGTCGTGTTCTGGACGCTAGAGCCGGTCAAGGGTGATCCGGGGGCAACTCCGGAGCGAATCGCCAATGCCTGGGCGACTCTCGAAACCGACTTTGGCACGCTGGATCCGGACATCCATGTCCCGCACATTGTTGAGTCACCGGAATTGCGCGGGCACTTTGCGGGCGAATCAGGTCCGGCGGCAGCGTCGTTTCCCGGCGGTGCGCTTGTCAACCGGGAGCTGCTCGCGCTGGGAATCGCGAGTGACGCGTTTGTGGACCATGTGACTCATGCGCTTGCGCACAATTGGTTTGGCGACGAAATGTACCCAACGAGCGAAGCTGCCATCGCGATGGGCGAAGGCCTGCCGGATTACGCGACGATCGTCGTTGATGAAGCACACAACGGGCCGGAAACACGGCACCGCCGCATCCTGGATTACCTGCGCCGATACCAAGAGGCGAGCAGCCGCGCGGCCGAAAAGCCGCTCGGCGACACAGTGTTGACAGACCCTTCGGAGGAACGCAACATCGCGCTCGCGAAGGCGCCGCTTATGTACGCGGCGCTCGAGGATCGTTGCGGCGAAGCCCCCGTTCGGAACGGGCTGAAGCATCTCGTGACGCTGCTGCGCGGACAAGAAGTAGGCATTAACGACATGCGCTCGGCGATCGAGCACACATGCGGTAAGGACCTGGGCGAGTTCTTTCGCGTGTGGCTTTACACGAAGGGACTCCCTGCAGATTTTCGGGCCCGCTACGAAACGAGCGCTTCAGCAGGCAATTAAGGGGAATCTCTCTCGTTCCGGAGTCTGTTAACATCCTGCCTCGAATTTGCGCCTACAGGAGGTTTTGTGAAAGACGTGATCGCAACTGAAAAGGGCCCGCAGGCCATTGGGCCTTACTCGCAGGCAATTCGCGCCAGCGGTTTCGTTTTCATCTCGGGTCAAGTGGCGTTTGATCCCGCCACCGGCCAACTTGTGGGAGGCGACGTGGCGCAGCAAACGGCCCGCGTGCTCGAAAATTTGAAAGCGATCGCGGAAGCCGCGGGTTCGTCGTTGGACGCAGCCGTGAAAGTGACGGTGTTCCTGAAGGACATGAACGATTTCGCCGCGATGAACGAGGTCTACGCGCGGTATTTCCCGCATAATCCGCCGGCGCGAGCAACCGTGGAGGTCGCGCGTTTGCCGCGCGACGTCCGCGTGGAAATCGACTTGATTGCCTTGGCATGACCGTCACGAACTCGTCTCTGGTCTATTGAGCGCTGCAAGAATGAAAAGCGGAAAGCGAAACACAGAGGACACCGAGAAAATCAAGAGGGCACGGAGAAGCTGCGCTGACGAGATGGCTTGGGACTCTCTCGCGGCACAATTCAAGTCGTGCAGAGCGTTGAACGATGGAAGACACGAAAATCGGAGGCTCCGGCGGAAGGTTTCCAGCAACGCGCTGGTCCGCAATCGTCGCGGCGCGCAGCGCCGATTCCGCCGAACGCACGAGCGCCCTCGAAACAGTGGTGAAGGCTTACTGGAAACCGATTTACAAATACGTTCGCATTCGCTGGAACAAATCAAATGAAGACGCCAAAGACCTGACGCAGGAATTCTTCTCTCGCTTGATCGAAAAGAACTACCTGGACGATTTCGATCCGAGCAAGGCGCGTTTGCGAACGTTCCTTCGCGTGTGCGTGGATCATTTTCTGGCGAATGAGGCGAAAGCGGCGACGCGATTGAAGCGCGGCGGAGCCGCTGAGCATATTTCGCTCGATTTCGACGCTGCCGAAGCCGAACTCGGACGCGCGAGCGAGTCGTTTGCCCAGGCTGCTGGAACCGCGTCGCCCGAATCCATGGACGATTTCCTCGAAAAGGAGTTTCTTCGTAGCCTCTTCGGCTTGTCGCTCGAAAGCCTTCGGCAATTCTGCGACGCCCGCGGAAAACAGACACATTTCCGGCTGTTCGAAATCCACGACGTCGAAGACAGTGGCACGAAGCGACTAACATACGCCGACCTGGCGAGGCAGTTCGGGATCGCAACTACCGACGTCACCAACTACCTGGCTTTCGCGCGCCGCGAATTTCGCCGCATTTCGCTGGAAAAGCTTCGCGAGATGACGGCGACGGAGGACGAATTTCGCCGTGAAGCCCGGGCCCTGCTGGGAGTAACTCCCGAATGAGCTGGCTCTCCGACGACGCGATTCTCCGTCTGCAAACGGCGACCGCGCTGCCCGATCTCTCCGCCACGCGCTATCGCATCGTTGAGCGCATCGCCAGCGGCGGCATGGGCACGGTGTATCTTGCGGAAGATTCCGTGCTGGGGCGCCGCGTGGCGTTGAAGATCCTTGACGTTCCTGACGCGAGCGGAGAACTTGCCGCGCGATTGTTGCGCGAAGCGAAAATCCTCGCACGCCTCGAACATCCCGGCATCGTTCCGGTTCACGATGCGGGCGCTCTCGCAGATGGGCGCGTTTTCTATGCGATGAAGTTGGTGGAAGGCGAGCGGCTCGACCGGCTCGTCTCACGCGGCGAGTCGCTGCCGGACCGGCTGCGCCTATTTCAGCGAATCTGCGAGGCCGTAGCCTTTGCTCACGCGCGACAAATTCTCCATCGCGATCTGAAGCCGGAAAACATCATGGTGGGCCCGTTCGGGGAAGTGTTGGTGATGGACTGGGGCATCGCGAAAAGTCTGCGTGCAGGCGCCGGCCTCGATGCTGCGACGCAACCGAAGGAAGCGAGCCCTGCGCATGACACGAGCGACTCCGCGATTACTGCGCACGGCGCGATTCTGGGCACACCCGGGTACATGGCCCCCGAGCAGGCGCGTGGGGAAGTGGGCAGCCTCGACGAGCGAAGCGACGTCTATTCGCTGGGCGCGATTCTGCAGTATCTGCTAATGACGGGGCTCGATTCGTCCGCAACCGCGCCGCGACCCCTGGTAGCGATCGCTCGCAAGGCGATGGCTTCGAATCCCGCCGATCGCTATACTTCCGCGGGCGAACTGGGTCTGGACGTCGCGCGTTATCTCGATGGGCTGCCCGTCTCGGCGTACCCCGAAAATATCTGGCGACGAGCCGCGCGCTGGGCAGCGCGGTATCGCGTGGCGATCGTTCTGGTGCTGACGTACCTGATTATTCGGGCCCTTCTGCTTTTGTGGTTCCGGCGCTAAAGGAATTCGTCGGAGCGTTTAAAGGAACGTCGAGGGCCGAGAAGCTATCTGGCCCGGGAGCCTAACCATGAACAAAATCGTCTACGGATTGATTCTGGGCGGAATTCTGGGGATTTTCGACGGGCTCACGGCCTGGTTTACGCCGGCGGTCCGCTCGCAGCTCTTGATGATTGTGGTGGGGTCGACCATCAAGGGAATCATCGCGGGAGTATTGATCGGCTTTTTCGCGAAAAAGGTGAACTCGCTTCCTCTGGGCATCCTATTTGGACTGGCCGTCGGATTGGCGCTGGCGTTTGCCATTGCGGCGATGCCTGACCCCAACGGAAACCACTATTACTTCCAGATCATGCTTCCCGGAGGTTTGGTGGGCCTGATCGTCGGCTATGCCACGCAGAAATATGGCAGCAGCATTGCCCCCGCACGCATGCAATCCTGAGGTCACCAAGGTCACACAAGCTGGCGCCGGTCGAGCGCAGGCATTCACATTCCTGTAAGATTGCTGTGCAAGATTGTGCGCGCTTCGAAGCGAAGTTAGACTGGGTTAGACTAGCCAGCGAAAATGACCGAACAACAATTTGATTTGGTGGTGATCGGCACAGGTCCTGCCGGCCAAAAAGGCGCAATTTGCGCGGCAAAACTGCGCAAGCGCGTCGCCGTGGTGGACCGCACTTTGATGATGGGCGGCGTTTGCGTTCACACGGGCACGATTCCGAGCAAGACCGTCCGCGAAGCTATTTTTCAACTGACCGGTTTCGCCGTCAAGACGTACTGCCGCGGCAGCGGCGACGTCTCCGTTCAGGACCTAGCCGCGCGCGTGCGAACCATCATCGCGCGGGAAACGGATGTGATTCGCGCGCAACTGAAACGCAACGGCGTCGTGATTTTTCAGGGCATGGCCCAGTTCGTGGACCCGCATACGATCGAAGTGCAAGGCGACACGCAGAAGACCCTTGTGCGCGCCGACAATATTCTGATCGCCTGCGGCACGCGTCCGGCACACAATCCCGAAATTCCGTTTGACGGCAAGCGCATCCTCGATACCGACGATATTTCGGGCATGGACGGCGTGCCGAAGGAACTCATCGTGGTCGGCGCGGGGGTGGTGGGGCTCGAGTATGCGTCTTTCCTCGCGGCGCTTGGTTCCGAGATTACGCTGATCGACCAGCGGCCCACGATCCTCGATTTCGTCGATCGCGAAATCGTCGAGGCGCTCGCGTACCATCTGCGGCAGATGGGCGCGACGTTCCGTCTGGGGGAAAAGGTTACGCGCGTCGGATTCGATGCGGGCCGCGATCGCGTTTTCGCCGAACTCGAGAGCGGCAAGAGGGTGCAGGGACACAGCTTGCTGCATTGCGTGGGCCGCCAGGCAAATGGCGACCGGCTGAACCTGGAATCGGCGGGCTTGCATCCAGACAGTCGCGGCAAAATCGAGGTGAATGCGAAATTCCAGACCGCCGTTCCACACATTTACGCGGCGGGCGACGTGATCGGATTCCCGGCGCTCGCAAGCACGTCGATGGAGCAGGGCCGCCTGGCGAGTTGCCACATGTTCGGCGCTCCTTCGGAGAGCATGTCGCAGTTTTTTCCTTACGGGATTTACACGATTCCGGAAATCTCGATGGTAGGACAAACGGAAGAAAAACTCACGGCGGCGAAAGTTCCGTACGAAGTGGGCATCGCGAAATACGCGGAGCTGGCGAAGAGCATGATGCTGGGCGACGAGAGCGGAATGCTGAAACTGCTTTTCGACCGCAACAATCTGAAGCTGCTTGGCGTGCACGCAATCGGCCAGCGCGCGACGGAAATCATTCACATTGGCCAGGCAGTGCTCGCCTACGGCGGAACAATCGAATATTTTCGCGACACCGTCTTCAATTACCCCACGCTTGCCGAAGCCTACAAGGTGGCTGCGCTGGATGGCCTGAACAAACTTTAACGGACTTTAACGGGCTCTGACGAGGCACTCAAACTAGCGATTCGAGGGCTCGCCGCCTTCCGGATGGCTTGCGTCCCACACGAGTTTCCCTCCGGCGAACGTCTTCAGCACCGTGACATCGCGAATCTTCGCGGGGTCGATGGAGAAAATATCGTCGCTGAGCAGAACCATGTCAGCGAGCTTGCCGGGCGTGATCGAACCTTTTTGCTTTTCCTGAAATTCCGCGTACGCCGATCCCATTGTGTACGCTTCCACCGTTTCCGCCACCGTCAGCTTTTGTTCCGGAAACCAGCCATTCGGATTCTTGCCGTCGAGCGTGGCGCGCGTAACGGCCGCGTAGACGCCGAGCAAGGGATTGAGCGGCGCTACGTCCCAATCGGTGCCAAAGGCGAGGCGCACGCCATGGTCGAGAAATGTGCGAAAGGCGAATGCCCGGCTGGCGCGATCATGCCCGATTCGCGCTTCGGCCCAGCGGCCGTCGTCGATGGCCTGATAGGGCTGCATGGACGCGATCACATGAAGCTGGGCGAAGCGATCGAAATCCTTCGCGGCCATGTGCTGCGCGTGCTCGATGCGGAACCGGCGGTCGGCGTCTCCGTGCGCTTTCACAATCTCCGAATAGATGTCGAGGATCATCGAGATCCCTTGATCTCCAATGGCGTGCGTGCAGATTTGGAGTCCCGCGGCATCGGCTTTCATCATTCGGTCGCGCATCAGGGAGACTGGATGCATCTCGTCCGAGAGAAGGCCGAGATAATTCGACTGGTCGGTGTAAGGCTCAAAAAAGTAGGCGGTGCGCGAGCCCAGCGAGCCATCGGCGAATGCCTTCACGGCGCCGATGCGCAACCACGGGCCGCCAAAAGCGTGGCGAATGCCGATCTTCGTCTGGTCGTCCACCTGCGTGATCAGATGAGCCGCATAAATCCGCGCGGTCAGCTCGCCGCGTTCGAGAAATTCTGAATACATGGCGACATCCGCGTACTCCGGAGTCATGTCCTGCACGCTGGTTACGCCGAGGGCAGCGGCGTGTAGGAGCGCGCGCTTCACGGCGTGGTAGCGCTGCTCGTGCGAAAGGTCCGGGATCACTTTGTCGATGTAGTCCATCGCGGCATCTTTTAACGCGCCCGTGGGATTGCCCTGCGCGTCGCGCACGATGGTGCCACCGGGAAGTTCCGGAGTGCTGGCTGTGATGCCTGCGAGCCGCAGCGCCAGGGAGTTTGCGACGCCCATGTGGCCGTCGTAGCGGCTGAGGAACACGGGCGTGTCTGGCGCGACTCGATCGATGATCTCTTTCGTTGGAAGCGCGGCGGGACTCCACTTGGTTTCGTCCCAATCGCCGCCGAGAATCCATTCGCCTTTTGGTGTGACCTTCGCGCGCTCGACGATGCGACGCGAGAACTCCTGGATGCTTGTGGCGTCGGTTAGTTGAACGGCGTCGAGCTGCGTGCCGCCGTTGACGAAGTGTACGTGCGCGTCGTTGAACCCGGGCAAGAGCAGCTTTTCGCGGGCATCGATCACTTTGGTTTTCGGGCCGCGCCACGCTTCGGCGTTTGCGTTCGAGCCCACCGCAACGATCCGTTCGCCGAGAACTGCAACTGCTTGCGCCGTGGGGAGCGATCGGTCGACCGTCCAGACTTTCGCATTCTCGATGATCAGATCGGCCGCGAGCTTCGATTCGCTTTGCGCGAACGCAGTCATAAGCAAGAATCCGCCAATCGCAATCGACAGCGCCAGTATCGGAGCAATGGTTCGCATATTCCCTCTGTGAAAAATTCGGTGAACGAAAATCTAGCCGGTGGCTGGACCGCGTGCCGCGCCCAATTCCGCGCAAACTTCATGGATGGGCTTCGCTTGCCAGAACCGCTTGAAATTATCGAGCGAAGTGAACGTACGGCTGCGCATCCGGTCGATGTACATGTTTCCGCGCAGGTGATCGATTTCGTGCTGCAGGATGCGCGCGTGCCATCCCGAAGCTTCGATCACTTTTGGGCGGCCGTTTTCATCGAGGCATTCCACGCGAACGCGGCGCGCTCGCGGCACAATCGCTGAAAAGCCCGGCAGGCTGAGGCAGCCTTCGAAAAACTCGGCCTGCTCCGAGGACGATTCGACGATCCTGGGATTGACGATCACTTGAAAAGGCACGGGGCGCCTCTCGCGCTCGGCGAGCTGCTCCGCGGGAACTTCCTTTAGCCAGTCCTCGCGATCCTCGAGCACTGCGATCTGTACCGATCGGCCTACTTGCGGCGCCGCCAACCCGACGCCGGGCGCCTCGTACATCGTTTCGCGCATGTCTGCAATCAGCTTGCGAATCGCGTCGCTGCGAATTTCCTCGGCGGATAGCGGACGCGCCGCTTGCCGCAATACGGGCTCGCCCGCCTGCACAATCTCGAGTCGCAAGAACCCCTCCCCAACCGCCCAAACGACCGGCAAGTGTACCGTCGAAGGAGGCAATGTTAACAATGAAAAGGTACTTTCCCGCGGTGGACGGTACTTCTTCTGCCCGGCGTCACTTGACCCGCAAACAGGCGCTCCGTATCATGGTTAACAACCAACTAAGTTGGGCAACCAAGGCGGGCCTGTAGCTCAGGTGGCTAGAGCGCGCCCCTGATAAGGGCGAGGTCGACTGTTCAAGTCAGTCCAGGCCCACTAACCTTCGCTAGCAGAGCGAAGGCTGCCGCGCCGAAGCCCGAAGGGCGGAGGCGGGACACCACGAAACCTTTCTCGCCCTTCTTCGTATATACGTGTGAGCATATGCGGCGATGCATCCGTCTCGTCATCCTCTGTGTTTTCTTCGCCGGAATCGCTGTGCCCACTCACAGCCAGGAAGCGGCGAAGATCATCAGCGACTATGTAAAAGCGGCTGGGGGTGCCCGCGCGCTGTCGCGCGTGCAAACGCTCGCGATCGAAGGCACGGTGGCCGGCACCGGTGACGGCAACTCGGGGACTTACACCTTCGACACGAAGCTGCCGAACCGCTACTACTCGGAGCTGATCGTCGGCAGCAAGCGCATCATCGAGTCCTACAACGGCAAGTCGGCTTGGCGGGAGGATGCTGCGGGCAACCCTGTCACAATGTTCAGCCAAGACTCCATGGAAATGCAGGCCGAGGCGCAGATCGCGAATTCGCGCTTGCTGAATCTGAAAACGAACAAGCTTGCCGTCGCGCTCGTCGGGCGCGCGCAGGTGAGCGGGCAGGACGCCCTGCAATTGGAATTGATCACGGCCACGGGCGTGAAGCACGAGTTTTTCTTCAATCCGCAGACGCACGTGCTGGTGAAGGAATCTGGGCTGGTGGGCGGCGTCAACGAGGAGGTCTTCTACAGCGACTACCGCCCGCAGAGCGGTATCCAGATCGCCCACAAGATCGAGCTGCACCGAGGCTCTGACACCTACACGATTGAAGTCACGAGCGCAAGCGTGAACGGAAATATCGGCGAGCGCGTGTTTGATCTTCCGCTCAAATCGCAAGTGAAGCTGCCGGACTTGAAAGCCCTCTTCAAGGAGCTTGACGACAATCAAAAGGCCATCGACAAAATCAGGGAAGACTACGCCGGCACCAAAACCGAGGAAGAAACTGATTTCGACTCCGACGGCAAAGTGAAAAAGCACACGGTGACGGAATCTACCTTTTTCTATGTCGACGGTGAAGAAATCTCCCAAGTGTCCAAGAAAGACGGCAAAGCTCTGAGCGAGGCCGAGCAGAAGAAAGAAACCGACAACGCGCAGAAGCGCGTCGAGGAGATTCAGAAGGAGCATGCCAAGAGCGACGCCAAGGAAGAGAAGGCCAAGGAGGAGGGCAAGCCCGAGAAGGACGATGATTCCGTCGGTATCGAAACGTTCCTGCGCACCTGCGAATTCGTGAACCCGCGCCGCGAACGGTTTCGCGGCCAGGACGTGCTGGTATTCGATTTCGAGGGTAATCCGGAATACAAGCCGCGCAACCTGGAAGAGAGAATCGTGCACGAGCTGGCCGGGGCCGTCTGGATCGACGAAAAGGCCCATGATGTGGCGCGCCTCGAAGGCTACTTCGTGGGTGACGCGAAGATCGCTGGCGGTTTGCTGGCGAACATCCAGAAGGGAACGGGGTTCGTCTTCGAACAGGAGTTCATCAACAATGAAGTGTGGCTGCCCACCTACGAGGAAGCACACGTGGGCGCGCGCGTCCTATTGGTAAAAGGATTCCGGGTCAACGACGTGACCCGCTACTCCGACTACAAGAAATACCACGTGGACGCGACTTCCGCGATCGGCTCACCCAAGCCGCAATAGTGCCAGAGCAGGACGAAACTGACCCCAGTCGGTGCGTCGGCACCAGTCCAGCCCCACATAGCCTAGACTCTGAATAATGATGGCAGCCCGCCACTGACATGTCGTAACCTACGTCCCCGATGACTGATTCGGAACGGACTTGGTTGTTAACGTCAACCCACGCATACCAGCCTGGACGCTGAGATGTTGCAAACTTCTGATTCCTCAGCTCTGGTGTACCAGCAAGCGTGGGTCGGCGTGGCCCTCGTCTTCGCCTATTACCTTCTGGCTACGATTGCGTTTCGGTGGCGCTGGCGGACGGCCGTCACAGTCACGAAGTACGAGCCACCGCAAGGCATTTCGCCGGCCATCGCGGCATTCCTCTGGGAACGAGGCCGTTGCGAGAGAGCTTTCGCGGCCGCCTTCGTCTCCGCAGCGGCAAAAGGGGCTGTGAAGATCCAGCAGAAGGAAGATGCTTTCCTGCTGTACCGAATGCGAGAGGCTGACGCTTCGCTCTCCACGGATGAATCCTGCATACTCAACTCCATTTTCCTCGGCAGCCTGGATGAGTATTCGTTCAACGCGTTCGAATACGGCCTGCTCGATGACGCTTTCGACGAGTTTCGAAAAATCATCAAGCAGACCGTCAAACCGGCACTCGTTTCCGCTCACTTCGTCGTTTGGCTCGCAGGGGTTGTTTTCTCGGCGGCAATTCTCGTGCGCGCGTTCGCAGCCCTTCCGCTTCAAACAAACGGACTCTCTTTACTCTCGATTTATCCGCTGGTTTGGATAGCCGTTGGCGGCTCTTGTTTTGTTGCAGCATTGCACGCGTGGGCAGCGACGTTGCGGAGGTTATCGTCATTCATTCCGGGTGTGAAAGGGCGGCGGCGCCCGTTGAGTGCAAGCGATGCGCTCCCAGTTTTTCTGTCAGCTGCGGCCCTTTTAGGATTCGGGTTCCTGGGATCGTTCACGTCGCCTGAATTTGCATCGTTGACCGCAGCTGTTTTGCTCGTATGCGTTATTTTTCGCCACGCGCTCGAATCCCCTACCACCGCGGGTTACCGGGTCCTGGCGGAATTGAAAGGTTTCCGCGAGTTCCTTTCGCGCGCGGAAGCGGATCAGCTGAATCGCGTCAATCGTCCTGGCACGAGCCCCGAGGTTCTTACGAGATTCACTGCGTACGGCGTGGCTCTTGATGTTGAACGAGGCTGGGGAGAAGGACTCGCAGAAAACCTCCTGCAATTGCTGCAGTTCGACGAGGCATATCACCGCTATCCATTGCCGGACGTTCATATGCCTGCAATTCAGGCCGGAGAGGAAGTGGAGCACTTTATTCAGTTGGGACTTTCGCCGAAGAAGAGTTCAGATTCAGACGATTCCTGATTTCTACTTCGCCGGGGCCGGGTAGTCGGTCAACTCGGTGTTGTGCATGACGAGTATCAACCAGGAGCCATCGGCTTGCTTGGCCATCACCCAGTTCAGAAGTCCCCTGGGATAGGGCCGCGGTTTGCCGTCAGGGGATGTTGCGCCCGTCATTTCCCAGTCGATGTCGACGGCAGCCAGATCCGGCTTGAGGGATCGAATACTATGGATTTTGTCGGTTTGGTGGCTGTCCTTGAGTGAGTGCGAACGCGTGCGCATCATGTGTGTTCCAGGCGTCACGGAATCGATCGAGGGTCTGCGCGATGGCGGCGCGGTCCTTGTCGTCCGGGCCGCCGGCGTTGCTCTGATGTGGCATTGCGGGAACCCTTCCCAGAGCGACGATCGCGGTGAGCACGATCACGACGTGCTTTCCTTGCATCGAAGTCCTCCAGCCCGAAAAGTACGTTCGAGTTAGATTGAAACCGCTCCGGCCACGCAGGTCAAGTAAAAGCGCTCATCCATTTGCCCGAGCATGCGCTTTGCGCACGGCGTAGCGCCAGCGCAGAAAGCCGAACACAATGATCAGCAGGCAGCAAACTTCGACGAACACCTTTTCGCCGTCGAACGGGTCGAGCGGCGTGTTCTTCAGGTTCGGGTCGGTGAAGAGGCTGTGCCAGAAGAGGGCGATTGCGGCGGCGTAGATGACGAAATGAAACGATTTCCACAGGCGCCGTCCAAGCTGCAACCGAAAATACGACGTAATCACCACGACTGCGATGCAATAGAGCGCAATCGCTCCAATCGTGTTTTCGAGCGGCTGGCTGGGTGAGTGGACCGGGTACATCACGTCCAGAATGCGAAAGCGCGCGGTGGACGAGAACAGCAGTACCGTTGGATGCAGCACCGAAACTCCCAGCACCGAATAGCCGCTCCACTTATGGATCCGGAAGATATTGAAACGCCGGTGGGGCCAGTATCGCCACGGGCTGTACCGCACCGCGATTAGGAACCCGATCATCAGGTTCAGCGTGACGAGGCCGACCGCCGCCAAACCCACATCCGCCGACAGATCAATCGCGTTCATTCGCCCTCTAGAGACGTGTGGGACTTGAAACTGGGTTCCTGGCCACTCGTTGGCGGCGCGAAATCATAGACCAATCCTCAGCGCCGGCAAAGGGGCGCTGACGATGCAATCTCCCGCCCGAATCGCGCGTCCCTCCTGTCCGATTCAGCGACACCGCATCCCACAAGCGGCCAACACGTACTTCAGATCCCGAGCGACTATTCCCGTAAGTCCTGCATTTTCTTTAGCTTCACTCCCCATTGGAGAGGCAGAGAACTTGCCTCGTTTCTCGATAGTTTCGGTAGAAGTGTGTTTGTCGAGCGTCAAGTTCCAACGGTTTCAGGTCCCAAGATGAGGGTCGCGTAGCCTAACGGAGACAATCGATGCAAACGTTCCTGCAGGATCTGCGCTACGGAATCAGGATGCTGGTGAAAAATCCGGCGTTCACCGCGATCGCTACGCTGACGCTTGCCCTGGGCATCGGCGCGAACACCGCCATTTTTACGGTCGTCAATTCCGTCCTGCTCAGCTCGTTGCCCGTGAAGGATCCACAGCAACTCGTGTTCCTCACCGATCCTAATGATCATGGAATGCACGTCGGAAGCCAGGACGGCGACCGCGATCTGTTGACGTACCCCGAGTTTCAGGATCTCAGCGCGCGGAATCAAGCTTTCTCCGGCCTGTTGGCTGCCGACAGCAGTGTGGCGAAACTGCCTGTGACCGTCGACGAAGCAAGTCAGGCAAGCCAGGGCGCTCCGGCCTTTGTGAACCTGGTTAGCGGTTCGTATTTTTCAGTCCTAGATGTGAATCCGATCCTCGGGCATGCTTTTGGCGCTGAAGTCGATAAGGCGCGCGACGCGAATCCAGTCGCGGTCATCAGCTACAGCTTCTGGCAAGGCCGATTAGGAGCCAATCCCTCCGTGCTCGGCCGCAAGATTCGCATCCGCGACACTTCCTACGACGTCATCGGTGTGATGCCAGCGCGCTTTTTCGGCGAAACGATCGGCTTCGCGCCGGACGTCTGGGTGCCGTTGACAATGCAGGCGGAAATTTTCCCCGGTCGCGATTATCTTTCCACCGAAAAGGATCCCGTCGAGAAGACGATGTGGTTGCAAGTGATTGGGCGGCTGAAACCCGGCGTCACTCTCGACCAGGCGAAGGCCGGCATCAACGTGAGCTTTCAAAACTACTTACAGTCGCAAATCGGCTCGAAAATGTCCGACGAGGACCGGCGGGACTTTCTGAACCAGCACCTCGCCGTCACGGACGGCAGCCATGGAGCATCGACGCTGCGCGAGCAATTCGGCCAGCCGCTGCTAATATTGATGGGAGTCGTAGGACTGGTCCTGCTGATCGCCTGCGCCAATGTTGCAAACCTTTTGCTCGCGCGCGCCGCTTCTCGAGAAAGAGAAATCGCGGTTCGCATTTCGCTCGGCGCCGGGCGTTCTCGACTGTTTCGGCAATTGCTGACGGAAAGCATTCTGCTTGCTGCCGTGGGAGGCGCGATCGGTCTCATCTTCGCGCAGTGGGCTGATTCCGTGCTTCTCGGACTTGTCACGCAGCGCGGCCGAACTATTGCCCTCGACGTTCATCCCGACGCCAAGATTCTTGGCTTCACGCTGGCCGTCTCGCTGCTCACCGGAATTCTTTTCGGCCTCGCGCCGGCGTTTCGCGCCGCCCGCGTGGACCTGAATTCCATTTTGAAGGCGAACTCACGCGGCGTCGTTGGTGGAGCAGGTGGCCGCTTCTCGATAGGCAAGATTCTGATCGTTGCGCAGGTTGCGTTGTCGCTCCTTCTGCTGGTGATTGCCGGCCTCTTCGTCCGCAGTTTCCAGAAACTCGGGAACGTTCAACTCGGCTACGACCGCGATCACCTGATGATCTTCAGCGTGGTTCCCATCGAATACGGCTACAAAGTTGGGGCGCCCATCAGGCAGCTTTACGAAGACGTGCTCGAACGCATCGCCGCCGTTCCCGGCGTGCGCGGAGTCACGTTCTCGGAGAATGGCCTTTTCAGCCATCATGAATCCGCAGATCCGATTTCGATCGAGGGTTTCACTCCGCAGTCAGGCCAGGATATGGACGCGCGCTTCGACCAAGTGGGTCCGAATTATTTCTCCACCGTCGGAATCCCGATTCTGCTCGGCCGCGAAATTGGGCCGCAGGACAGCGGCAATGGCCAACGCGTGGGCGTGATCAATGAAGCGATGGCGAAATATTATTTCGGTAAATCCAGCCCCATCGGACGGCGTATTTGGGACGAGTTTCCCACGAATCGCACTGATTTCATCGTCGTGGGTGTGGCGGCTGATGCGAAATACCTCAGCGTCCGCGAGAAAACTCCGAGACGCTTCTACGTGCCCTTCTTCAACCCGGTTGTGCCCGACGCCTCCTTCGCCAACATCGAAGTGCGCGCCAGCGGCAGTCCTTCCGCGATCGCGGCTGACGTTCGCGAAGCCGTGAAGCAGGCCGCGCCGAATCTGCCGCCCATTCAGATCGAAACCATGAACGAGCTTGTGGCCGATTCGCTGACTCAGGACACCATGCTGACTACGCTTTCCGGCTTTTTCGGCGGACTCGCGGTGCTGCTCGCGTGCATCGGAATCTACGGCATCATGGCGTACGCGGTGGCCAATCGGACCAACGAGATCGGTATTCGCATGGCGCTCGGCGCGCAGGGTAAGGACGTTCTCGGGCTGATTCTGCGTGAGTCAATGCTGCTCGTCCTGATCGGCGTGCTGATCGGCTTGCCCGCGGTGTTCGCCACCTGGAAATTGATCAAGAGCTTGCTCTTCGGACTCACGCCGGCCGATCCAGTCGCGCTGGCCGCGGCCACTGTATTGATGTTCGCCGTAGCGGCGATTGCCGGCTACATTCCGGCGCGCCGCGCGTCGAGGACAAGTCCGCTCGAAGCGCTGCGCTACGAATGACTGAGAGGTCTGATTAATCGGGAGAAGCGCACAGGAGCGTGGCATGGGACAATTGGTGCAAGACATCCGGTACGGAGCGCGCATCCTTCGCAAGGACCTCGGTTTCACCATCGTCGCCGTGCTCACGCTGGCGCTCGGCATCGGCGCGAACACCGCGATTTTCAGCCTCGTCAACGGCGTGCTCCTGCAGCCGCTGCCGTACCCTGATTCCGGCCAACTCGTCCGCGTCTTCACCGTTCTGCCGACGCAGCCGCACTTCCCGATGGCAGTGGCTGACTTTTACGACTACCGCGAGCGCACCAGCATCTTCGCCAGCTCCGCGCTATATGCCGAACGAGACCTGGACCTCACGACCAACGACCGCCCTGAGCATCTCTCCGGCATGGCCGTGACGCACGAATATTTCCAAGTTCTCGGTTACCATCCAATTCTCGGCCGCGATTTCGACGAGAAAGAGGAATACAAGAAAAACAATCGCGTCGTCGTTCTCAGCGAACGCCTGTGGCGAACGCGCTTCAATGCCGACCCCACCATCGTCGGCAAGGGGCTGGTGCTTTCGGGTGAATCGTTCACGGTGATCGGTGTCATGCCTGCCGGCATACAGCACGTCGGCGGCGATTTTCACACACCCGCGCACGGCGAAACGGTGGACTTCTGGTGGCCGCTGGCGCTTCTGCCGCACGACGTGGGAGGATGCGACCGCGGTTGCCACTACTTGAACATGGTCGCGCGCCTGAAGCCCGGCGTCACAGTGGCGCAGGCCAGCGCTGTGATGAACTCGGTTGCCGCTCAGCTTGCGAAACAATTTCACGATCCGGGCGCCGACATTCACGCCCTCGTCGTCCCGCTGAAGGAAGAAATCGTCGGACGCGCCCGCCTGATGCTCTCGGTTCTGATGGGAGCGGTGGGATTCCTGCTCCTGATCGCGTGCGTCAACGTCGCGAATCTCGCGCTTTCTCGCGCCACCGGAAGGAGTCGCGAGATCGCGATGCGTTCCGTGCTTGGCGCTAGCGGTCTGCGGATCGTTCGCCAATTGCTCACGGAAAGCCTCTTGCTCGCGTTCTTCGGCTGCGTCTTAGGAGTCGTTTTCGCGCTCTGGGGCGTCGCGGCGCTCGTCGCGCTCAGTCCTGACAAGCTGCCTCGCTTGCAAGCGGTGCATATCGATGGCCACGTTCTGCTGTTCGCTGTGTTTGTCACGTTCTTCACCGCTGTGATCTTCGGCCTCGCACCGGCTCTCGCCATCGTCCATTCCGACGTCAATCGCTCGCTGAAGGATGGTGACCGCGGCTCGACTGCCGGTGGAACGCGCGGCCGGCTTCGCAATTGGCTCGTCGCGACGGAAATAGCGTTGGCTCTCGTCTTGCTTGCCGGCGCTGGCCTTCTGATGCGTACATTCGTAAACCTCGAGCACGTCAACATGGGATTCAATCCGGACCACGTTCTCACGTTCCACACCGATCTTCCCGGCAAGCGTTACCCGGATGACAAAACCTACATTCGCTTTTATCAGGACCTTGCCGTTCGCTTGCAGGCTTTGCCGGGCGTGCAAACCGTTGGCGTCGGATCCGATATTCCTTGGACCGGCTACGACGAGAACACCAGTTTCGATATCGATGGTCGGGCAACCGATCCCAACCATTCCCCCGAAGCGCGCTACCACTTCGCGTCGTCCGACTATTTCCGCGCGGCCGGAATTCCGCTGCTCAGCGGCCGATTTAGTTCGCTTGCCGATGACTTGAAGGCTCCGAAGGTCCTGATTGTGAATTCAGCATTCGCCCAGCGCTTCTTCCCGGGCGAAGACGCCGTCGGCAAGCGCCTCACCTTGTGGAGCCTCAAGGGCGCGGAGATTGTCGGAGTGGTGGGCGACGTAAAGGACGCGCCCGATGGAACGAGCGCCAAGCCAGCGCTCTACTTTTCCGATTGGCAGTATACCGACAATGGTGAACGCATCGTGGTGGTGCGCTCGAGCTCGAATCTTTCCTCACTCGCTTCGGCTGCCCGGCAAGTCGTCACCGAACTCGACAAGGATCTGCCGATCACCGACGTGAAGCCGATGGATGAAGTCAGCGCGCACGCGGTCTCGACCGCCAAGTTCACATGGATGCTCGTCGCAGTCTTTGCCGCTTTGGCAATGCTTCTCGCCGCCCTGGGAATCTTTGGCGTAATGTCGTACTCCGTCACGCAGCGAACTCATGAAATAGGCATCCGCATGGCGCTCGGCGCACAGAAAGAAGATGTGCTTGGCATGGTGGTGAACCAAGGAGCAAAGCTGGCCGGCATCGGCGTCGCTTTGGGTTTGATTGCGGGTCTGGCGCTCACTCGTGCAATGCGCGGTCTGCTCTACGGCATCAGCGCAGCCGACCCATGGACGTTCGTCGCCGTAGCGGCGCTGTTGGTCGTTGTGGCGCTCGTGGCGTGCTACATTCCCGCGCGTCGTGCCGCCCGCGTCGACCCAATCGTCGCCCTGCGTTACGAATGAGCGGCCAAAGGCGGGCCTGAGCTAGAATCGGCGTACGGAACTGACGGAGGATTCGATGCAAACATTCTGGCAGGACGTTCGATACAGCCTGCGGGTGTTGCTCCGATCGCCGGGCTTCACAATCGTCGCGATCCTGACGCTGTCGCTCGGCATCGGCGCGAACACGGCGATCTTCTCCGTGATCAACTCGGTCCTGCTGCGCCCGCTTCCATTCCATGAGCCCGATCGGCTCGTTCAGATGTGGGAAACGGAAGCGTCGCCGGGCTCGTATCCGCTGACCGGCCCCGATTATCTCGAGTGGCAATCGCAGAATCATACGCTGGAAGGCACGAGCCTATATTCCTGGCCTCGCGACCTCAATGCGAGTGCCGCCGGACAGGCCGAGATCGTCACCGCGATCGCAACGCAGTCCAACTTTTTTTCCGTACTCGGAGTCTCTCCGCAAGTAGGGCGCGCATTTGCGCCGGGTGAAGATGCCGACGGTAAGAATCACGTCGCGATTCTGAGCTATGGTTTCTGGCAGCGGCACTTCGGCGGCCGCTCCGATGCGATCAACCAAGGACTCGAGCTGAACAACGAGTCGTACACGATCATCGGGGTCATGCCTCAGTGGTTCAATTTTCCCGCAGCGACGGACGTCTGGACTCCGATCGACATGGAGCCCAAGACCCTCGGAGGGCAAGGCTCGCATTCTTATCGTGCGCTCGGCCGGGTCAAGCAGGGAATCGCGATAAGTCAGGCGCGCGCGGACCTGGTGACAATTGCCAAGCGCCTCGAACAACAATATCCCGACTCAAACACCAAGGTAAGCGCCGTCGTCACCCCACTGAAAGAACAGCTCACGAAAGCGTCGAAGGATGAACTTCTGATTCTTTTTGGTGCAGTTGCGCTGGTGCTCCTGGTTGCATGCGCCAACGTCGCCAACCTGCTTCTTTCCCGCGCGACTGCGCGGCAGCGAGAAATGGCCGTGCGCGCGGCGATGGGCGCCAGCCGCTGCCGCTTGATTCGCCAGTTGCTCACGGAAAGCATCCTGCTTTCGATGGCAGGAGCGGCGCTCGGCCTACTCGGTGCGTTGTGGTCCGTCGGTTATTTGAGAACAACAGACACAGTGCCTGTCCCGCGCGCGAATCCGATCCAGGTGGATGTCACGGTCCTGCTGTTCACAATTGGGGTCAGCCTCCTGGTGGGTCTTCTCTTCGGCCTCGCCCCGGCGCTCCAGACGTCTCAAGTCAACCTCCACGACGAACTGAAACTCAGCGGCCAGGCTGTTGTGGGCCCGTCTTCGAAACGCCGGCTGCTTCGCGATGTGCTCGTCATTGGAGAGATCGCCGCATCGCTCGCACTGCTCGTCGGAGCGGGCCTGCTGTTGCGCAGTTTTGCTGAAATGCGCAGCTCCAATATCGGCGTGCGCCCGGAGAACATCGTCACAATGGGCATCAATCTCCCCAAGGCGAAGTATTCGACCCTTGCCGCGCGGCGCGAGTTCTACGACCAGCTTCTTGCGCGCGTGGAGCGGGTCCCCGGCGTTCAAGCCGCTTCGGTGTCCACGGAAATTCCTCTTGAAGGCGGCAACAATGGGTACGTGGCTGTCACCGGCGACAATGATCCCTCACACAAGAATCAACTCGTCGAATGGGACTACGTCACGCCGGATTATTTTCGCGCTTTCGGGATCTCGCTGCTCCAGGGCAGGAATTTCACGCCGGAAGACGTTCAGAGGACCGCCGACGTGAACTTGAAAGCTGACGAGATCGCCAAGTCTGCCAAACCAAACGAAGCCCTGCCGCCCGATCTCACGTTCGTCGCCGTCATCAACCACGCGATGGCCGAAATGTTCTGGCCCAATCAGAACCCGATTGGAAAAGTCTTCAACAGCAACCCATCGATTCGCGTTATTGGCGTCGTGGGCGATGTCAAGGAGTGGGGAATCACCGAAAAGACTGTCCCGGAGGCGTACTTTCCGCTCACGGCAATTCTGGATGCTCCCGGATTTGGCACCCGGCTGGTGGTAAAGACCAGCGTTGCCCCCTTGAGTGTGCTGGGTTCGATCCGCGGCGAAGTCCGCGGCCTCGATGGCGGCCTCGGCCTCTCTCGCCCACGCACCATGGAACAGGTGATCGCCGACGCGATGCAAGACACGAACTTGCAGACGTTTCTTCTCGGCGTTTTTGCGGCGCTAGCCCTCGTGCTGGCTGCAGTGGGAATCTATGGCGTCATGGCGTATCTCGTAACACAACGCACGCACGAAATCGGAATTCGCATGGCCCTCGGCGCGCAAAAAGACGACGTTCTGCGCCTCGTGCTTGCGCATGGAACAAAACTCACGATCCTGGGTATCGCAATCGGGATCGCAGCGGCACTCGGGCTCACGCGATTGCTCGCTACTTTGCTCTTCGGCGTAGGCGCGAGGGATCCCCTGACGTTCGTGGCCGTTTCGGCGCTACTCGCTTTCGTCGCGCTTGCGGCGTGCTACATTCCCGCGCGGCGCGCGGCACGGGTGGATCCGATGGTAGCCCTGCGCTACGAATGACTTCGCAAGACGATTTCTGGGGCGGCCAAACAAAGGAGGAAGAATCATGGCTAAACTCGAACGTATCCGAGAAGCGGTAAAGGGCCCGATCGATACCGACTACATCCGCAAGCGCGAGGCGGAAGGTTGGCGGCTGATGGCGATCGAGTGGGAAGTGGAATGGGCGCGCGACTCCGAAGCTGGTGGCTCCGCTCCGTCTGCCGGAGGCGAAGCCAAGCTTGAAGAGACGCCGTTCGGTTTTCGCATTGCCGGGGACTGCGAGCGGCTCGAAGAAAACCCACCCGAGATGGATTTTCTCCTCTCGATGATGGAGCTCATCATCCAGGACATCTCTCTCTCAAAGGTGGCCGAGGAGCTAAATCGCAAAGGCTTCCGCACGCGCACGGGAACGGACTGGGGGCCGGTGGCCATCTTCAACATGCTGCCGCGCCTGATCGAACTCACGCCGCGGATCTTCGCCAGCGCGGAATGGATCGAGCGCCGCAAACGCCTTTCGCCGGTCTACTAGGGACCCGTCGGCGGAACGATATCGAACGATATCAATAATATAGGGGACCGAGCCTCGGCCGGATACTCAACCGAGAGTAACAAGTGTCGCATTCGCCGCGTCTTATATATGGAGAGGTGCGAAATGCGCGCAAAGACTTTGTCTGCCGCGGTCCTTATTGTTGCGGTTACTCTGCTTTCGGGCTGGTCCTCGCGTGCTCGAAATCAGGCAGCCTCATCCACCGCGCCCATCACCACGGTCGTCACGGTTCTCGGCCATGATTTCTCCGCTCCGCCCGCAATCGCCAAGGAAGACGTCGCCGTCTACAGCGGGAAAAATCGTCAAGACGTAACTTCCTGGGTTCCCGCGCAAGGCGGCGATTCCGGCCTCCAGCTCGCGATTCTGATCGACGATGACGACAGCCCCACCGCCATCGGGCAGCATTTCAACGAAATCAAGGATTTCATCACGTCGCAGCCCGGCACGACGCAAGTAGGCCTCTTTTACGCGACCGCCGGCACCGCGCGGCCTGCGGCCGAATTCAACGCAGACCATGAAGCGGTCGCGCAAAAACTCCGAATGACTCTTGGTCCGGCTGCAGGCTCGTCGCCGAGCGTGTATCTTTCTCTGGAGGATCTCGTATCGCACTGGCCTGCCAACGGCATGCGCCATGAAGTTCTGATGATCGCGAGCGGCATCGATCGCCTGTCGCCCGGCATCGACAGTCCCTACGTCGCGTCGGCAATCAAGCGCGTGCAGACCTCGGGCGTCGTCGTTCATTCGATCTACACGGGAGGTCCGCGGCTTGCCAACTCGCAGTTTCGCATGGATGTCGCATGGCAGAATCTGGACCAGCTCACAAGCGGAACGGGAGGCCAGGCGTTTGTTCAGGGTTTCGAGACCCCCGTCGATTTCGTCCCGATTTTCAGGCAACTCGACGCAGTGCTGAAAAACCAATATCTGCTCACGTTCGCAACTCCGCGCAGCGAAAAAAGGAATGGCGAGATGCGCGAGATACAGGTCCGCACCGAACAGCGCAACGTGAAGCTGTATCACGCCAGCGAGGTGTTCGTTCCCGGACCCTAAAGCAACGGGGACAAAGGGATCCAGAAAAACAAACAGCCGGCGGTGACCCGCCGGCTGGTAAGAATTCTGAAGCCCGAACTGCAACTGGCTAAGAGCTGGACGGTGTGGGATTCTCCATCCTCTGTTGCCGGATGATCTGGATTTTGTGAACCAGGTCTTCGGCCTCTTTATTATCGGCATCGCGGGCATCGGCCGAAGTTTCCGTGTCGGCCTTCCGGCGATACAGCAAGTTCAAATAGGACATGGCGTCGTCGTATTGAGGCCTGCGGTCCATGGCCTTCTTGGCGTAGTCCATGCCCTCATCGATCACGGCTCCATATTTTTGTGCGTAGTCGGTTGCCACCTTCGGCGGCAACGGATCGATTTCGCGAATCGTCTTCTTGGCCGTCTTGTTGTATTCGTCGCGCATTTCACTGTTGCCGTGATAGGCCAGCGACCAGTCGATGACGGCGATCCAGTAGTACGGCTCGGGATCATCCGGTTTGATCGCAATGTGCTTCATGTGGTACTGCTTCGAGTCCTCGAGCGTCTTGGCGTTGAATGGGTTCGCGCCCATGTTGTAGAGCAGGGAGCCAATCCCGTCGATAGCGGTAAGATTATTGGCGTCACCGTTCAGCACATCCTGGAATTCCGCGATGGCCTGCTTGCCCATGTTGATATTTTCGTCGGAGGGCGCGCCAGGAATGTACTGGCTGGCGTACGCGGTGGCCAGATAGAGGCGGGCGTTGGTGAGGCCCGGATCCAGATCCTTCGCCTGCTTGAAGTCTTCAATCGCGAGATCGAATTGACCTCCTCGGAAGGCCTGCACGCCTTTGTTCAGCTTATCGCGCGCACGAAGTTTGTCGCAGCCTCCTGCCGCAACGAGCGATGCCAGAGTGACGGCAAGAAGAATTCGGTTTTGCAGATTGCGCTGCATGAAATGCTCTCCTTAGTGATGACTGCGCCGGCCGAGTGAGTCCCCCAAGTGGCCGGACGACCTGCGAACTTACCGGGCAGCGGCGAGATTGCCCGAAATCAAGCCGACTCTGTCGATGCCCGCGGACCGCATAATGTCGATCGCGCGGGCCACGTCGGCAAATTCGACGGCATCGCCACCCTTAACAAAAGCGACCTTCTCTGCCCGCTTGCAAAAAACCGACGCGAGTCGCGAGCCTAATTCATTCCACGAGACGGCGTCCTCATTAACGAAAACCTCATCGTGGCTCACGACTTGGACCACGATCGTGCCAGGCTGCGGAGCTGCGTTCTCATTCGTGGAGGGCTGAGGAAGCTGAGCCGACAGGCCGAGAGTTTCAACCGGGGAGATCACCATGAAGATGATGAGCAGGACCAGCAGAATGTCGATCAACGGCACAATATTCATTGCCGCGATGACGCCCTTGCGTTCTCCCGTGTGTGCTTCCATGTTTTGCCCAGCGGGCTCCGCGAAGACAGCCCAGCTCAAATGTCCCGAGACTTGTTACTGACCGGCTTCGACCTTGTTGGTGATCAGGCCGACGTGGTCGATTCCGGCATCGCGCATGATTGATATCGCATGAGCTACGTCGGCGAATTCGGTATTGTCGTCACCTTTGACGAAGGCCACTTTCTCAGCCCGCTCCGCGAAGATTTTCGAGAGCATCGGGCCCAGTTGATCCCACGTGGTTTTGTCCTGGTTGATCGATACGTCCCCGCCCGCGCTCACCACGACCACGATCGTCTTGTTCAACAGGTTGGGGTCTTCCTTCTGGTTGGGCGGAGAGGGCTGAGGAACAATCGTGTCGAGACCCTGCGATATCGTCGGCGTGATCACCATGAAAATAATGATGAGCACGAGAAGGACGTCGATAAGCGGAACGATATTCGGTTCCGACATCGTTCCTTTGGTTCCACCAACTGCCATTCCCATCGTAAAACTCCTTCATTGCGAATAACTTGATTGCGAATAAAACGAGCGCCGCTAGTTGCCACCCTCCGGCGCAGGAGATGGCGCGCCTTTCTTCTCGACCTTCTGTGTGAGAAGACCGACGTTATCGACGCCGGCCGCACGTACTTCATCGACGGCGGCCTTCACCTGGCCGAACTTCGCGCGAGCATCGGAGCGAACAAACACGGTCTTGTCCACCCTGTTTGCGAGCGCGTCCTTTACGTGGGTCTGCAAGTCTTCCAGACCCACTTTCGTGCTCCCAAGATAAATAGTGCCGTCGCGCGTGACGGCCACGAGGATCGCATCGTCCTTGTCGGCGTCAGGCAGGTCTATGGGATTGGGAACCCGGGCCATGTCCACCGACACGCCCTTCGACAACAGGGGCGTGACAACCATGAAAATAATCAGCAGCACCAGCATGATGTCCGCCATCGGAATCACGTTCGGCGCGGCCATTATGGCCGGTGCTTTTGGTTTGTAACCCATGGCCTACTTCTTTCCGCCCCGACGAGTGATGAAGTAGTTGATCAATTCCATCGAGGAGTTGTCCATCTCCACGTCGAAAGCCTCTACCTTATTGGTGAAATAGTTGTACGTCCACACGGCCGGAACGGCGACGAGCAAGCCGAGCGCGGTGGTGACAAGGGCTTCCGCAATACCGCCGGCCACGGCCGAGAGGCCGGTGGCTTTCTGCGCGGAAATGCCTTTGAACGCGTTGATGATGCCCATCACGGTGCCGAAGAGTCCGACGAACGGCGCCGTGGAACCAATCGTCGCGAGGCCGGAAAGCCCCCGCTTCATTTCGGCGTGAACGATAGCCACCGAGCGCTCGAGGCCGCGCTTCGCCGCTTCGATCACTTCTTCGTCGCCCACCTGCGCGGAGGCTGCCTGGAACTCGGAGAGGCCCGTGGCGACCACCTTCGCGATGTGGCTCTTCTTGTTGCGCTCGGCGATCGAAATGGCTTCGTCGAGCTTGTTGTCTTTCAGCGCTCCAGCAACCTGCTGAACGAACACGCGGGACTGCTTCCGCGCGGCGCTGTACATCAATGCCCGGTCAATCATGATTCCAACGGACCAAGCGGACATGATGAAAAGAATGCCGACGACCGTCTTTGCGGGAATTCCCATGTTGTGCCACATGGTAACCAGATCCCAGCCGACCTCGCCGCCTTGCTGCCCCTGCAACAACAGAACACCGGCCCACAGTAAATTCGCGAACATAGAATTTGCTCCTCCTCCATTCCTCACCAAACGATCGCGGCAGCAAGATTCTGCCGGTCGGAAAAACGAATCAGCCCGGCCCGTGAACAACGGAGCCGGGCTTCCCCTGCTTAACCGCCTAGCGTAAATACAACAGAAATCGTCGTGTCCACTTCCACTGCGTCTCCGTTGAGCGTCGTCGGCTGATAACGCCACTGCTTCACCGCATCCATCGCCGCCCTCATCAGAAGCGGAGGCCCGGAGATGTATTGAACCTCCTGGACGGAGCCGTCTTTCGCGATGATCGCATGCAGAATCACCGTGCCGGAAATGTGCGCGGTCTTGGCGATCTGTGGATAGATGGGCAGCGGCTGGCGGATCAGCTTCGCCGCCTGGACGTTGCCACCCACGCGAATGCGCGATTGAACCGGCTTCGGCGGAGGAGGCGGCCCGCCACCCGTGCTTCCGATGATGCCTCCCAAAACTCCGCCAGCGGAACCTCCCGGCATGCCACCAGGAACACCACCGACAACTCCGACCGCGCCGACGTCAGGCGGCAGTTCCTCTTCCTTGATGATGTTTACCTTCTTCGGGATCACCGTGGGCGCCATCATCTTGCCTTGCTGAATCAGGCGCGCCACCGGCTTCACGATTTTTACGGCCATGGCCGGCGGAGGAGGCGGAGGAGGCGGAGCTGGAGCAACGAGGAAAGTTGTCAGCATCTGCTTGGGCAGTGCTTCCGTCACCAAAAGAGGAATCAAAATAAAGACACCCACAATAACAGCCTGGATGAGAAACGAAAGGGTGACCGTCCATGGCTTGTTTGTCATCGTTGGGTGAGCGCTCGAAATTACGAGATCGTCGAACATGCTTACCTCCTTGCCGCTGCCACCACGCGCTTCTCGGCTGCGGATCCGGCGCGAATGGCGGCTCCCTTGCTGCTGTGATACTTGTTCCAAACAACCACAATGGGTGCTGCGATGCCAAAACTGGAGTACGTTCCTACCACAACTCCCACGACCATAGCAAAAGAGAACGCACGGAGAGCCTCGCCGCCCATGATGTAGAGTACCAGTACCGTAAGCAGTGTCAGACCGCTCGTCAAAATCGTGCGCGAAAGCGTTTGATTGATCGACTTATTCACGATCTCCGGAAATGACTCGCGCCGCATCAAGCGAAGGTTTTCACGCACGCGATCGAAAATTACGATTGTGTCGTTCATCGAATAACCGACGAGAGTGAGCAGCGCCGCAATCACCGTCAGCGAAATTTCGTAGTGGCGAAGCGAGAAGAGACCGAGAGTGATGAGCACGTCGTGGAAGCAGGCAATTACGGCAGCGGCGCCGTAAACCCATTCAAAACGAAACGCAACGTACACCAGCATGCCGGCGAGCGCGTAAAGCGTCGCCCAGATTGCCTGGTTGCGAAGCTGCGCGCCAACCCTCGGACCGACGCTCTCGACGCCACGAATCGCGAAATTGCCCAGGTCGAACGCGCTGCTCAAAGCGTTCACTACCGCGGGCGTCACGCCGCTGGCCGTCTTCAATTGATCGAAGCTGGTGACGATACCCAGCTTGTCGCGTGCATCCGCAATCTGCTTCGCAAGCTGGTTGTATCGATCGGCCGCCGCGGCTCCCAGATTCAGTGGATCCTTCTGCGTCAGAAACGCTGCAATCGTTTCGGGCGTAGCGGAGTTGAAATCCGGCTTGCCGGACTGCGCGCCAAAAGTCTTGTGGAGCGCGTCGAGAACAGCCTGGCGATCTGCGTCAAGGGCCTGGTCGCTCCGACCGCTCTGCTCGAGGCTGATTTGGACGTCGTTCTTGGAGTTCGGATCGGAAATGTCACTGATCGACGTGATCGTACTATTGTGGAGGCCGGCAGCTTGAAGATCCTTGCGAATCTGGTCAATGGGAGGAGGCGCGGCAAACCTAACGTCCACGAGCGTGCCACCCCGGAAATCGATTCCCTGGCGCAAGCCCTGGCGCCACACGGAGATCCAGCCAATTGCAAGAAGGACAAGCGAACACGTAACGAAGTATTTCGCCTTCCCCATCCAGTCGATGTTTACGCCGTGAAAAAATTCCATGCCGAGTCCTATCCGTCTTAGTTTGACACCGGCGTTCGGGATTTGTTCCCGCCCGGTAACCTCATGCACAGGCCGAGCCCGTGCCGCAAAACCGCGCTCCTAAATGCTCAGTTCAGCCTGGCGCTGCATGCGCGCCAGGTGGAAATCAAAGATGGCCCGCGAAACGTAAATGGAAGTAAACAAATTGGCCAGCAAACCAATGCTCAATGTGATGGCGAATCCCTTTACAGGCCCGGTGCCAAACAAGAAAAGGAATGCAGCCGACACCAGCGTGGTGACGTGCGTGTCGATGATCGTCAGGAATGCGCGGTCGAAACCCGCCTGAACCGCGGACGCAGGGGCCTTGCCGTTCCGCAGCTCCTCGCGGATGCGTTCGAAAACCAGGACGTTCGAGTCCACGCCCATACCGATCGTTAAGACGACGCCCGCAATTCCGGGCAATGTGAGCACGGCTCCCGAGTACGCCATGAAGGCAATCAAAATCACCAAATTCAATATTAGGGCCACAACTGCATTGACACCGCTCAGTCGATAATAGATCAAGAGGAAAATCATCACGACCAGCAAACTGCCGATCGAGGCGCGTACACCTTCGCGAATTGAGTCCAATCCAAGCGAGGGGCCCACAGTTCGCTCGTCGAGGTAGCTAATCGATGCCGGCAACGCACCGGCGCGCAGAACCAGCGCCAGGTCTTGCGCGGTATCTTGCGTGAAGTTCCCTTCGATCATTCCGCGGTCTTCGATGCGGCCGTTGATGACCGGCGCGGTGTACACCTTATGATCCAGGACGACCGCCATCTTGTGGCCGATGTTTGTTTCCGTGAACGGCCCGAAGCGCGAAGCCGCCGCCGTCGAAAGCGTGAAATCCACTTGGTATTGACCCGGATTGTTCTGGCTCGGAGTTGGGTTGGCGCCTCGCAGATCGGCGCCCGTAACGACCGGTGCGCGCGCAAGGATGTAATACACCTGCTGCGACGCCTGCGAAGCGGGGCCCTCCGATCGTCCGGGAACCACCTCGCTTCCGGGAGGCAAGACGCCTCCGTGAGCCGCAAGCGCCGCTGCTTCGGACGGGTAAGCCTGCTCGTCCATAACAAGCCGCAACTCGAGCTGGCCTCCCGCCTGAATCACGGCCATCGCACGCGTGGGGTCGCCTTCGCCGGGTAGCTCCACCAGAATCTCGTCCGCACCGCGGCCAGTGAATGCAATCGTAGGCTCGGTGAGACCCAGGGCGTTGATGCGACGCGTAATGGTTTCGAGCGACTGGTCCATGGTGTTGCGTTGCAAATCCGCGAGCACCGAGGGCTTCAGCGTGAGAAGGTAGCCGTTCGGCTCTCCCGCGGCGGGTGCCATCGCCCAGTCCGTGAATTGCTGTGTCACGATGTCCCGGAACGTGCCAGACGTGGAGGAATCAACGCCGCGCACCAGAATTTGCGTGTCGCTCAGTCGCTGCACATCGCCGACAATCACGTTCTTTTCGTGGAGTTGATTCCTGAGTTCGTCGATCGCCTGATCGCAACGCTGACCGATCGCTTCCGCCAAGTGCACCTGCAGAACGAGATGGCTTCCGCCCTTCAGGTCAAGGCCCAGCCGAAGACGATCGGAGAAATTTTGCTTCACTTGCGCCCACGACGTCGGAAACTGCGGCAAGCCCACGAGACCGAAAACGCATAGGAGTATGACAATGAGGATGAAAATGAACTTCCATCTGAGCTGAGAACTCATGCTGTCTTGCCGTTCTCCTTCGGTTGCTGTTCTGCCTGGAACCCTGCGATGGCGCTGCGCGAGACCTTCACCTTCACCTGCTCGGCAATGCGCAATTGAACCGACTCGTCTTCGAGGCCCACAATCGTGCCATAAATGCCGCCATTGGTGATCACCTTGTCGCCGGTCTTTAGATTCTTAAGCATTTCGGCGACCTTTTTCTGGCGGCGCTGCGTGGGCATAATCATCAAAAAATAGAAGATAACCATGATCAGGACCATTGGCAAAAGAAACCCAGTCATGCTGGGTTGGCCCGTCGATTGCAGAACGAGGGACAAGCCTGCCGGAATCATCGAATCCGAAATTGTGAGCATTGCGCCTTTTCTGCGCCCCTTTTCGCCAGGAGGGGCTCGTCTGCCGGTTTGGCCGACGCCGAAGACCGTCCGAAGATGCTGCCCCGCCTCTTTACGCTCTCAAGTCTGCTTAAATTTGCCTGTTGAGACGTGCCTGAAGATCAGAGCGGAATCTTTCGAGACGTCCAAAACCGATAGACTCGCGAATTTTCCGCATGATGTCAAGGTAAAAGTAGAGGTTGTGGTGGGTGTTCAGGATGGCGGAAAGAGATTCCCCGGTGGAATAAAGGTGGCGCAAATAGGAACGGGAATACCGCCGGCAAACCGCGCATCCGCAGGCCTCGTCGATCGGGCGCTCATCTTTCGCAAACTGAGAATTGCGGATCAGCAAGCGGCCCTGTGAAGTAAAAAGGCATCCGTGGCGAGCGCTGCGAGTGGGCAGAACGCAGTCCATCATGTCGATTCCGAGCGCGACGTAGTCGGGAATTTGTTCCGGTTTGCCCACGCCCATCAAGTACCGCGGACGCTCGGCGGGCAGCCGTGATGCAGCAACGGCCGTCATCGCGCACGTCACTTCGTGCGATTCGCCCACCGCCAGTCCCCCAATCGCGTAGCCCGGAAAATCGAGCGCCACAAGCGCATCGGCATTTTCTCGGCGCAATTGAGGATGCGTTCCACCCTGGACGATTCCGAACAACGTCTGTCGGCTCGCGTCGCCGTGGCGCTGGAAATAATCGCGCGATCGCCGCGCCCACTCGATCGTTCGCACCGACGCTTCTCGCGTGCGCGATTCATCCGCCGGCGCTTCAATGCACTCGTCGAGCGCCATGATGATGTCCGCGCCGAGCGCGATTTCGATTTCGAGCGCCTTCTCCGGCGAAAGGAAATGCTCGGAACCATCGATGTGCGAGCGGAACGTCACTCCGTCATTGTTGACCTTGCGGAGATCGCTGAGGCTGAAGACCTGGTAGCCGCCGGAGTCGGTAAGAATCGCCCGCGGCCACGACATGAATTTGTGCAGGCCGCCCATTTCGCGAATCAGCTCGTGGCCTGGGCGAAGATACAAGTGGTAGGTGTTGGCCAGAATCACCTGCGCGTCCAGCGATTCCAGGTCCTGCTGCGTTTGCGCTTTGACTGTCGCAGCCGTGCCCACCGGCATGAACGCCGGCGTTTCAATTACCCCGTGCGGAGTCGTCAGGCGGCCCAGGCGCGCTCCGGTCGGATCGGTCGCGAGGACCTCGAAGTGAAATCCCATCCGACCGAGTGTATCAGGAGAACGGAGCGATCAATCCCGTGAAGAGTACGGTAAGGCCAACGTAAACGAGCGCCACCAGCGCGAGGGCCTTTCCAAAGCTCACCTTCTTAGGATTTGCAGCCGAGAACGCGACGGCGACGAGCAGTGCGGACCATAGTGAAAAGAGATCCAGAGAACCAAGCAGCACCTTTTCCCAGGCCGGAATCCCGCTCAGTATCGCGGCCGGGTTCGAGGCCAAGAAGTTGTCAGGATCGATTGTGGCTGGATCCTTCAGAAAGAGAATTGGGATCTCCAGGAGTTCCTTTAGGGCAATTGGTAGCATGGCGTAGTTTACAAGGCTAAAGCTTAAGCGAAAGCTTGCGCCCGCCCCGCCCACCAGGTTAAATACGGCCAAGTAAACTGCAGCGAGGATGATCGCTAGGCACGCCGTACCGATCGCCCCTCGTACATAGCGCGTGACTTTCGCTCCCGAGGCTTGTCGATCAATCACCTGCTGTCTTTGGTCGGGCGGGAGTTGGTCGATTCTCGATGACGCGAAGCGCGATTCTTCGATTCGTTCTTCGGTGATACGGCTCCAGTCCACTCGCGCGTTGATAGCAAAACTCAACGCCAGACTGATTGCAGTCATCAGGAGCAATGGCACAAGCCAATTGGGTCGTCGTGCGATGTCAGCAAACGTCTGTCGGGGAGTGAAAAACACGCCGAAAACGCGGCCGATCGAACTGATGGGTGCGGGAGCTGGCTCCGGCGAGACCGCTGTGGTGACCATGTTCTATTCCTCCACTCTAGGACGAGAGTTGGACCAATCTATCTGCGAATACGCTGGGCCGCCAGAAAAGTTACATTGCGCGGCAGAGTCTATCGCAAAGGGAGGGCAAACGTGAATCTTTGAGATTGGCCGGCCGCACGGGGTCTGCCTAGAGGATCTGGGGGACGGCTGCGATCAAAGACTGCGTGTAGGGGTCTTGCGGGGAGGAAAGCACCTGCTCGGCAGGACCGATTTCGACGATCCGGCCCGATTGCATCACCGCGACGCGAGTGGCAAGCTGCGCCACCACTGGCAAGCTGTGCGAAATCAACATCAGAGTCAGCGAAAATTCGCGCTGCAGGCGTGCCAGCAGCTCCAGAATCTGCGCACCGATCGAAACGTCGAGCGCCGATACAGGCTCGTCCGCAATCACCAGCTCCGGGCGAAGAATCAGTGCGCGCGCGATTCCGATGCGCTGGCGCTGGCCTCCGGAAAATTCGTGGGGAAAGCGGTCGAGTGAGTCCGAGCCGAGCCCGACAGCCTCGAGAATTTCTCCCGCGCGCTTGCGCCGCTCGGCGCGCCCGAGCCCGGCCTCGTGAATCGCGAGCGGCTCCGAGACAATGGCGCCAACGCGCATACGCGGGTTGAGTGATGCGACCGGATCTTGAAACACCATCTGAATGCGCTGCCGCAACGCGCGAAGATTCGCGCCTTTCGCGCCCAGCCAGTCTTCGCCGCGGAAGCGCACCTCGCCGGAATCAGGCTCAATCAGGCGCAGAAGAATTCGCGCCAGCGTGGTCTTCCCGCAGCCGGATTCACCCACGATTCCCAGCGTCTCGCCGCGTTCGACGGAGAAGCTGACGTCATCCACCGCTACAGCGCGGCGCTGAGAATTCGTGAACGCGCTCGTCGCAACGGGGAAGGATTTGCGCAGGCCAGCGACTTCGAGCAGTGGCAGCATTAACTCTTTTCGCCGACCACGAAGACCGATGTCTGCGTCAGCTCGATGTCCGGTTCGCCGTCGTCCGCGTTTTTGTTCGCGGGCATCAAGCGCGGATAGAAGCCCGTATCTTCACCGCTCGCCATCGTGGCTTCCAGCATACGGCGCGTCTCGATGTATTCGGCGTCGCCACGATGCCAGCCGGCTACGTGCAGCCAGTGGTCGAACGACCGCATGTGCTCGTCGAGCTCGCTCGCGGTGACTCGAAGCCCGGCGCCCGCGAAGAGTTTCTCGAATTCGCTTTTCGGCAGCGCGCGCGTATGCGACGGGTCGCGCGCCACTTCGATGCGATTGCGACGCTCGGCGGCGCTCGGATCTTCGGGCACGAGCATGTCGAGCACGCCCGCTCTGCCTCCTCGCCTGAGAACGCGAGCCATTTCGCGAATCACGCGCTCGGGGTCAGGGATGTGGTGAAGGCTGTAGCTCGTCACCACCAAGTCGAGCGACGCGTCCGCAAACGGCAAGGCTCGCGCATCTCCCAGCGCGAAAAAAAGATTGGCGATTCCACCGGCCTGAGCGGAATTCCGAGCGCGCTTGAGTATCGCCGGAGTCAAGTCGACGCCCACGATCCAGCGCACGTGCTTCGCAAATCGCAACGCCAGCGTCCCCGGCCCGCAGGCGAGGTCCGTCGCGCGGTCGCTTGCGTTTGCCCCCGCAAGTCGCGCCAGCGTTTCCGCCTCGCGCACCCGCTCTTTCACCGCGAAATCGCCGAATACTTCCGCTGTGCGCGTGAAGCGGTCGCGAATCAGCTCCTTTTGTTGCTGATCGTTTGCTCGTGTCATTTGCGATTCACGGTACAAGAATACACCGCGCGTCATGTTTTTCTTCCACGCGGCGAAGTTCCGGAACTGCGGCATCGCAGTCGGAAATGTAACGTCCGCAGCGAGGCGCGAACGAGCAGCCGGGCGGAAGCGCGTCGAGCGCCGGAACCGTCCCGGGAATCGGCACGAGTTTCTGGCGCGAAAGACGCGGAGCCGCGCGAAGCAAGCCTTCCGTGTAAGGGTGGCGCGGCGCTCGCAGCACTTCCTCCGTTGGCCCTTCTTCGACGATGCGGCCCGCGTACATTACCAGCGTGCGATCGGCAATCTGCGCCACCACACCGAGATCGTGCGTGATGAAAAGCAGCGAAAGACGGAGTTCGCGGCGAAGCGTCGCGAGCAACTCGAGGATTTGCTTCTGCACCGTGACGTCGAGCGCAGTCGTGGGCTCGTCCGCAATCAGAATGCCCGGGCCTGCTGACAGCGCCATTGCGATCATCGCGCGCTGGCGCAGGCCGCCAGAAAGTTGATGCGGATATTGGCGAGCGCGCATTTCCGGTTCGGGAACGGCGGCGCGTTTCAGTGCGTCGAGCGCGCGGCGGCGCGTTTCGCTTCGGTTCGCCCGCGGCTCGTGAACGCGGATTGCTTCTTCGATCTGGTCGCCGATTCGCAGCACCGGATTCAGCGCGGTCATCGGCTCCTGAAAAATCATGGCGACTTCGCCTCCGCGTATCGCGCGCAATTCGCTTGGCGTCGCCGCCAGCAGATCGATTTCGCGCGCCGGTTTGCCGGCGCCGTTTGCCGTTCGTAGCAGGGCCTTCCCGCTGGCGCGCGCACCCGGAGGCGTCAGGCCCATCAGCGCGAGCGCCAGCATCGTCTTGCCGGAGCCGGATTCGCCCACGATGCCGAGCGATTCGCCTTCGTTCAGCGCAAACGACACGTCCGCCACCGGGCGCACCCACGCTTTGGGAGTGGGTAGCTCGATCGTCAGGCCGCGCACCTCAAGCTTTGCCGGCATAACAACATGATATGTCGCCGGCCCACCGCCAGCGCGAATTTTGCACCATGGATTGCTTACGTAAAATATGCTGCGGAGGGCCCGCTAGCGGCGGGCGAGCGGGATCACCAAGCGCAGGGCCGTGTGCGTGTCGGAGAAGCGGCAAACCTTGTTGTCGGTGAGACCCGCGGATTTTCCAGCGTTGATGACATCGACTTCGCGGATGTGTGTTTGCCCCTTCGGATAGACCACCCAGATCGCGCCATTCTTGCAGATCGATTTCGAGAGCGATTGCAGCCGCGAGAGGTCGCGCAGCGCTTCCGCCGAGAAGAAAATCAGATCGGCGTCCGCGATGCGCTCGCCGCGCGAATATTCCGGAACGCGCGAGGCCAGACCGGTCAGAAATTCCGCGCCTTCCACTCCCAGCACCGCCACGCGCTGCCCCGGTTTGACGCCGAGCTTGTCGATCAGCAGCCGATGCGAGTAATCGCGCTCCGGCTCGCGCGGCTTTTTCGGCTTGGCAGTCGAACGCGGCACGCTAATTCTCCACCTGAACTGTCTCGCCGAATTTCTTGCCGAGGTCGCGGAGGTACGTCTCCATGGTCGGGGTAAGGCCGAGGACGAATCGCGACATGAACCGGAAGATCGGGTTGCGGACCTCGCCATCCTCGGTGATACGCACGAAGCTGCCGCCGTCGACTCGCGTGATTTCCGTGGTCCACGTGCCGCCAAACGGCAAATTCGGATCGGCGATTTGGGTCACCAACCGGTTCGGCGCGTCTACCTCGATTGTTTGCATCGGAAGCGATCCGCCGTGGTTATCGATTTCGCGCCACGCCGGCAGATTGTTCGTGCTCGGTATCGCTTCGACGCTCTTCACATTCGAGCGCCACGACGGAAATTCTTGATAGTTCGTTATCGCGGTCCAAATAGCCTCGGGCGGCTGCGGGAATCGCGCGGCGCGCGTGACGTGGTGCTGCTTGGGCAGAAGCGCTCCGACGACCACGACAACCAGAATTAGCGCCACGAGCACCGCAAGCACGATCACAACGTATTTCATGACCTCACCTACTTCGCCTTGCACACCTGAAGGAGCGGCTGTGCCGCAGGCGATTTGTTCGCACTCATCGTAACTTGAATAGGCGACGAAGCAGAACCGCAAAAGCCATCATTTGATTCTCGCGCCTGCTGTGCGATATTCGCTTCCCTGTCGACTGTTAGGGAAGGAGACGGCCATGCTTCCGGGTCTAAAAGCGGCGCTGAACTATCATCCGCTGTTCGTGCATTTTCCCATCGTGCTCTGGCTTCTCGCGCTGCTCTTCGAATTGCTCGCGGTCTGGCGCGGCAGCGATGACATGCAGCGCACCGCATCGCGCATGTTGTACCTAGGCACGCTCGCGGCCATCGTCACGGTGATGACCGGTCTGGTGGCGCAAAAATCCGTTCCGCCTGGAGACGCGCAGCGCGTGGTGGGCATTCACGAAGCCTTGATGCTCGTCTCCACCAGCCTGGCCCTCGCTCTTTGCATTTTCGCCTGGGTCATGCGCAAGAGCTTCACTGCGCAGTTGCGCAAAATGATGCTGCTGGGCCTCGTGGTTCTGGGAATTCTGCTCATCTTTGGAGCGGACCGCGGCGCGCAGTTGGTGTATGGCTACGGCGCGGCGGTGAATTGGTCGACGGCGCAGCAGCAAAAATAGGCGACGATGCCACAGCGAGAAGCAAAACCAAGCCAGGCGCCGCAAGGCTACGCAATCGCGATTATTTTCACGCACCTGGCGCTGTCGATCGCGCACGGCGTGGCGCACAACCATTTATCGATTGCGCTCACCATTGCGCAGACGATTTTTGTAGGCACTGTAGTCATCGCCGCGCCTCTCGTGGCAGCCTATTTCATTTGGAAGCGAAGGCTTCGCCTCGGCGGTGCACTGCTGGCAATTTCGATGGCGGCCGCGTTGACCTTCGGCGTCTACTACCACTTCCTCGCGCCGGGCCCTGACAATGTGAACCAAGCCGATTCCACGAAACCCGCCAACTGGCGCAACCTGTTCGAGGACACGGCGATGGACCTCGCGTTGATCGAAGGCCTGGGAACCATGGCCGGCGCCGTGCTTTTCTTCAAGTCATCCGCGTCAACGGAGAAGCCATGAAAAAGCCCGGAGAGCAAAAGCGCGCGAGCGACGAAACCGTGAAGGCCAAAAGCGGAAAAACGTGGGCGGAGTGGTTCAAAATCCTCGACAAGGCCGGCGCGAAGAAATGGGAGCACGCAGAGATTTCACTCTTCCTGCACGAGAAACAAAAAGTGTCGGGATGGTGGTCGCAGATGATCTCGGTGGGATACGAACACGAGCGCGGCATACGCCAGAAATTTCAGAAGTGCGACGGCGAATTCGCGGCTTCGGGCAGCCGAACGATGAACGTCCCGCTAGCGAAGGTCTACCTGGCGTGGGTCGATGAGACGTTGCGCCGCAAGTGGCTTCGCGACGGCGACATGGAAATCACCACGGCCACAAAAGACAAATCCATCCGCGCGAAATGGAACGGCGGCGCGAGCCGCGTGAGCATCCTCTTCTACGGCAAGGGACCGCAGAAGAGCCAGGTCACCGTGGACCACATGAAGCTTGCAGACTCGAAAGAATCCGCGCAGATGAGAACCTACTGGTTCGAAGCACTGAATCGCGCGCAGAAACTGCTGGAAGGCTGACTCCAAAAGAAAAAGGGGCGCAACCAGCGCGCCCCCACTCTCAGTTTCCGATCCCAGACAGTCAGTAGTCGTTCGCGGAGCCTTCGAGGAACGCGCGGAGTTTGCGCGAGCGCGACGGATGCCGCAGCTTGCGCAGAGCCTTCGCCTCGATCTGGCGAATGCGCTCGCGCGTGACGGCGAACGACTGCCCCACTTCCTCGAGCGTGTGTTCGCTGCCGTCGTCGAGCCCAAAGCGCATCTTGATCACCTTCTCCTCGCGCGGCGTCAGCGTCTTCAGCACCGAAGAAGTCTGCTCCTTCAAGCTCAGGTTAATCACCGCATCCGACGGCGATACCACGGCCTTGTCCTCGATGAAATCCCCGAGATGCGAATCTTCTTCTTCGCCGATCGGAGTTTCCAGCGAAATGGGCTCCTGCGCGATTTTCAAAATCTTGCGCACCTTCGCGACAGGAATGTCCATGCGCTTCGCGATTTCTTCCGACGTAGGTTCGCGCCCAAGCTCCTGCACCAGCTGCCGTTGTGTGCGGACGAGTTTGTTGATCGTCTCGATCATGTGCACCGGAATGCGGATGGTGCGGGCCTGGTCGGCGATCGCGCGTGTGATGGCCTGGCGAATCCACCAGGTCGCGTACGTCGAGAACTTGTATCCGCGGCGCCACTCGAATTTGTCGACCGCTTTCATCAGGCCGATGTTGCCTTCCTGAATCAGGTCGAGGAACTGCAATCCGCGGTTCGTGTATTTCTTCGCGATCGATACGACCAGGCGAAGGTTGGCTTCGATCAATTCTTTCTTGGCTTGTTCGGCTTCCGCCTCGCCGCGGACGATCACTTGAATCGCGCGCTTCAGCTCCGTGGGGCTTACTTCGCTCGCGACTTCGATTTCGTCCAGTTCCTGGCGACGCGCCTTCAAATCCTTGCGCGCCTCGGCTTGAACTTCGGCCTTCGACGCTTCCACGCGCCGGTCCAGCTTGACGATCTCACGCTCGAGGTAGTAAACGCGCTCCACCGTCTGGCGAATCTTGTCGATCAGGCGCTTCTTTTCGAGCGGGTTGTAATCGAGGTCGCGCACGAGGTTCGACATCTCCACGCGCGTGCGCGCCAAATCGTAACGAGCGTGAATGTACGGACGCTTCTTCGAGCGCGGGATTTTTTCGAGCTTCTGCGCCTGCTTCATCGCCAGCAGGTAAAGCTTGGCGATGCGGTCGATCTGCTTGAGCGTTTCTTTGGTCTTCTGCTCGATTTTCTCTTCGGTCAGCTCTTCATCGTCGAACTGAACGATTTCCTTGATCGAGCGGGAGCCGTTGCGCAGGTCTTCGCCGATCTGCAGAATTTCCTTCAGAATCAGCGGAGCCCGCGAAATCGTCTTCAGCACCAGCAATTGCCCGCGCTCGATGCGTTTCGCGATGGCCACTTCGCCCTCGCGGGTGAGCAGCGGCACGGTTCCCATTTCGCGCAGGTACATGCGAACAGGGTCGTTCGTTTTCTCCAGAGTTCCCGGCGTAAGATCCAGGTCGCCGTCTTCCGACGCGGGTTCTTCCTTCACCTCCACCGCGTCGCTGGAATCCGCAGCCGCAAGCGCGGCCTTCGCTGTGGACAGGTCTTCATATACATCGATCCCGTAGCGCTCGAATGTCGAGAGCAAATCATCAATTTCTTCCGAGGAATGAACCTCGGCCGGCAAGATGTCGTTCACCTCATCGTAGAGCAGGTAACCCCGCTCCTTGCCCATGGCGATGAGCTGCCTTACCTGATCGTATTTTTCCTCAAGAGCCAACGTCACGCTTCCTCCCCTTCGCGAGGGTCAAGCGACTTGCGCAGACAAATCCCCAAGCACAAAAGGCCGGGCCTATACACCCCGGCGCACCGCTTCATAATTATTTGACGGAATAAGATTTAAAACGGCCCCTTCGACCCTGCTTCGCTCTGAACCCGCACACAATGCCACTCGCGCCGACATCTATATGATGCGCCACATGCCCGATTCGTTTCCGCCGAAACCCAACAAGCATACAACACGAGTCAACCAGCGTCAACGAAATGCCGTAAGTGACAATTCCTCCGGAGCTTACGCGGCTCCCTGGCGCCTCGCGAGCAGGCGGCGCAATTCCTCTTTCACGCCGAGCAAACGAATTAACTCGTCCTTCGGCGGCTGGGACTGGATTTTTCGCTCCAATTCGGCCAGTTCACCGGCAATCTGGCGGCTGCGCAGGAAGTCTATGCAACTCTCAGCGGCTTCCCAGGTCAGTTCCGGGGACGAGTCGAACAGAGTCTCGAACAAGACGCGCCGGTCTCGGTCCTCGAGCGAAGCCGCCAGAGCGGCAGGGTCGGGCGCGTCGCCCACGCGTGCGATAAGAAGCTCGAAGATCCTCTCGGTTTCCAGTCCGTGGTGAAGGCCGCCCGCCGCAAGCTCGTGAGCGAGCTTTTCGCGAAATCCCTGCGCTTCGATGAGCATCCTCATCAATTGGCGCTCCGCGGACTTGATCACCGGAGCGAGCAGCTCGGCCTTCGGCTTTACTTCGCTGCGACGATCGTTGGCGGCGCGCCTCAGCGCTTCGCGCAGCACCGGCTCGTCAACGCGTAGCTCCGACGCAATCCGCGTGGCCCACTCGGATCGCAGCAGGCGGTTCGGAAGCCTCTGGACATAGGGCATCAGAAAATTGATGGCCGCGAGTTTTCCTTCGGCCGTGGTGCGATCCATCTTGCGCGCGCGGCCGATCAAGTAGTCGAGGTACGGTGGCGCCTGCGAAAGTAACTTGCGATAGGCGTCCGCTCCCTGTTCTTTCAGGAACTTGTCCGGGTCGGCTCCACCGGGCAACGAAAGCACGCGAACTTCGAATTCCTTTTCGAGCAGCAAGGTCAGCGAGCGCTCCGTCGCGGTTTGCCCCGCGGTATCGGGATCGTAGTTCACTACGACGCGCCGCGTGAATCTCGATAGCAGCTTGATCTGCGGCTCAGCGAGGCTCGTGCCGCAGCTCGCCACCACGTTCGCGAATCCCGCGCGCGCCACGGCAATCGCGTCCATGTAGCCTTCCACCAGGATGCCGAAATCGTTCTGCCGCAGCGATTCCTTCGCGCGATCTAGATGGTACAGCACGTTGCTCTTCGAATAGATCGGCGTCTCGGGCGAGTTCAGATATTTGGGCATGTCGTCGCCCATCGCGCGGCCGCCGAAGGCGATCACCTTGGCCGATTCATTCGCGATGGGGAAGATGATGCGGCGGCGAAAGCGATCGTAGAGCCGTCCGCCTTGGTCGCGCGAGAAAAGCCCCGAAGGCTCGAGCAGCTTTTCCGGGTATTTCGATTTCAGATGGCGCAGCAACGCGTCGCCCGACGACGGCGCAAAGCCCAGCCCGAACCTCAGGATCGCCTCGCGATTCAAGCCGCGATCTTCCAGGTAGGCCATGGCGACGCCACCCTCGTGGCCTTCGTGAAGCTGGCGCGCGAAGAAAGCCGACGCTTCGCGATGCATCTCCACCAGCGCCGTGCGCTGCTGGTTCTCGCGCCGTTCTTCGGGAGACCGCTCGCGCGGCCGCGGAATCGGAATGCCGCACTTCTCGGCCACTGTGCGGACCGCTTCCGGAAACTCGCATCGGTCCAAATCCATCACGAATTTGAAAACGTCGCCGCCTACGTGGCAGCCGAAGCAGTAGTACATTTGCTTCACCGGGTGCACGCTGAACGAAGGCGTCTTCTCCTGATGAAACGGGCACAGTCCCGTAAAGTTCTGCCCGGTCTTCTTCAGGCGCACGTATTCGCCGATGACGCGGACAATGTCCGCCTGCTGCTTCACGCGTTCCGCAAATGAACCCGCCTCAGCCATGATTCTCGAACCCCGCCGTGCTCATCGAAGTGAACCTGATAACACTGCGCTCCTAGGATTTCAACTCGGCTATCGTGATCGCCTCTCCTCCCCGTTCCGGTTTTTCATGCGCGATCTTTTCTACGAGCGGATGCGCTGACAAGAATTCTGCTAGGCCTCGACGCAGGGCGCCGGTGCCATGGCCGTGGATGATGCGAACGTTCGGCTTTCCCGCCACGGCGGCATTGTCGATGAATTTGTCGACGCGCCCCGTTGCTTCTTCCACTGTGCAGCCAATAACGTTGATTTCTTCCGCCGCGTCCTCATCGCTCGCCTGCGCGTGAACTGTAACTCCTCGCGAAACGGGGGCAACCGCGCCTAGCTTCGTGGAAACCGCCGCAGCTTCCTCGATGCCCATAATATCCGCGAGCGGAACCTTCATGCGCATTGGACCAGCCTCGACCTCCGCGCTGCGGCCATCGTGTCGGCGAAAAACCATCGGCTGCTTGAATCCTTTGACGATGACGCGCTGTCCCGCCGCAAGCAGGTCCGGCGCAACCGGCTTACCCGGCGACGCAAGTGTCGCGCCGAGGTCAGCCTGCGAAGCCGCTAGCGTTTCGACGACAGCCGCATCCGCGTCAGCGCGCGCCTCCGATTCGATTTTGCCCAGCCGCCGCGCGCCCTGCTTCTCGATCTGAGCGCGCACCGAGCGATCTTTCACGTCCGCTATCAAGCGCGCCACTTCGCCTTCGAGCCGCTTCTGCATCTCCAGAAAATTCCGCTCAAGGTCGGCGATGCGCTTTTTCTGACGCTCGATCCATTCGGTTTGCAGCGAACGCCGCTCGGCGTCGAGCTGCGCAAGCTCGTCGCGTGCCTGGCTTTTCATGTCGTTCACTTCGTCGCGGCTGCGATGAAGGTATGCGATCAGGTCCCGAGCCTCGCGCGATTCGGGAGAGAGGCTCGCCTGCGCGTGATTCACCACGCGCGCCGGCAGCCCGAGTCTGCGCGCGATTTCGATGCCGCTTGACGTGCCCGGCACACCGACGAGCAAACGGTACGTGGGGCGAAGATTCTCTTCGTCGAACTCCATCGCCGCGTTCACGATTCCCGGCGTGGTGGATGCGTATGCTTTCAGCCGGTCGTGATGTGTGGTGGCAAGAGTGAGCGCGCGGCGCGCACGAAATTCCTCGAGCAGCGCGACGGCCAGGGCCGCGCCTTCTTCAGGCGCCGTCCCCGTGCCCATTTCGTCCACCAGGATCAACGAGCGGTCGGTGGCTACTTCGAGCATCGACTTCAAGTTCAGCATGTGCGCCGAAAACGTCGAGAGGTCGGCGGCGATTGACTGCTCGTCGCCAATATCCGCCAGGACGCGATCGAAAATCGGCAATTCGGCGCCGGCCGCCGCAACGGGAATGGCCGATTGCGCCGAAAGAGCCGCGAGTCCCACCGTTTTCAGCGAAACCGTTTTGCCGCCGGTATTCGGCCCGCTCACCACCATCACAGTTTCCTCGCCGCCCAGGGCGAGCGTCAGCGGAACGGTTTTGCGGCCCTGCGGGCGCAACGTGGCTTCGAGCACTGGATTGCGCGCCGATTCCAGGCGCAGCGAATTTCCCGCCGAGAATTCCGGCATCACGCAGTCATAGTCGCGCGCAAAGCGGCCCCGCGCGAAAACGGAATCGAGGTGCGCGATGGACGCTGCAGCGGCTTCGAGCGGTCCGTGCTCGCCACGAAGCCGTTCCGTCAGCTCTTCCAGAATCCGCGCGATCTCCGCCAGTTCGTCTTCGCCGAGCTGGACCAGGCGATTATTCAGATCGATAGCTTCGAGCGGCTCGACGAAAACGGTCTGCCCCGTTCCGCTGGCGCCGTGAACCACTCCCGGCACGGTGCGGCGTTCCGACGCGCGCACAGGAATCACGAACCGGTCGTTGCGCAGCGTGACGTAATCTTCGCCGGCTGGTTCGCCGCGAGCTCGCATGATCGCTGCCAGCGAGCGTTGGATTTTTTCCCGCGACTGCGCGATTCCCGCGCGAATGCGCTTGAGTCGCGGGGAGGCATCATCGCTGATTTCGCCGTTCGGAAGAATTGCCCGGCGGATAGCGGCCGAAAGGTGACGAAGATCGGGAAGCGCCGCACTCCGCGCGGCCAGCAGGGGAAACTTCGCCGCGTCGCTCTTGAACGTTTGCCGAACTCCGGCTACCGTGTCCATCAACGACGCGGCGTCGAGCAACTCGGCGCTCGTCAGCACCAGCGTCGGCATCCGAAGACGCTCCAGCCACGGTTCCGGATCGGCGAGAGAGCCGAAACCGAACCCCGAACCAGCCCGCAGATACGCGGCCGCTTCGCGCACGAGCGCAAACTCATTGCGAAGCGCTTCCGCATCTTGCTGCGGCTCGAGTGCGTGGATCGCCCGGCGGCCCGGCGCGCACGTCGTAAAGCCGCCGACGATTTCCTTCAGTTTGTCGAATTCGAGAAGTTCTTGTGCGGAACGCGACACGATCGACCTCAAACGGATTGTAGCCCGTTTTGCCCGCAGGAAATCAGTTCCGCGAAGTTACGGGAAGGCGAGGACCGAGCAGCGTCGTGCGGCTCTCATTTTCTCTTCTTGATATGGGCGGGAACGCCCAGCGTTTGGACCATGGCCACGCCGATCGCATCCATTGCGGCGGTTGCGTCACGGCCGTGCTCCGTGCCGTTGTTGCCAAAGATGGCAAAGACGAGATTCTCACCGCGTTCCGTGGTGGCGTAGCCCGAGATCGCGCGAACGTGCTCGAGCGAGCCCGTTTTCGCTTGAATTACGGCGGGCCCGGTCACCTGCTTCATCCGAGTTTCGAGCGTCCCATCGACGCCGGCAATCGGGAGCGTCGAGAGAAATTCAGCTCCCCAGGATTGCTGCGCCGCATATCGCAGCAGCGCCACCATAGCGCGCGGCGTCACCAGATCGTCACGAGCGAGCCCCGAGCCGTCCGACAGGATCACGTCTCCGTCCGCCACTCCCGCCGCCTTCAGAAAATCTTGCTCGATCTTGAGGCCCGCATCAGCCGAGCCAAATCCCGCTTTTTCGCGCGCGACGGTTCGCAGCAGAAGTTCAGCGTGCAGATTCTGGCTGATCTTGTTCGTCAGGCGAATGCTTTCGATCAGCGGCAGCGACGCATGGTCCGCCAGAACGAGCGCGTTGGGGCCCGCAGCGCTGGGCCCCGGTGGCGGAGGAGGCGGAGACACGCCGTTGCTGTCGCTCGTCTCGGGAGGAGGAGCATGCACAGTGCGAATCACGCCGGTCACATGGACGCCTCGCTGTTCGAAAAGTTGTTTCAGCGCTAGCGCCGTGGTTTCGGCGGGAGATGTCATCGCGAATTCGAGATTCGCCTGCGCATGACCCAGGGGAATCGTGCCTCGCAGCATCACGAAGTTCGGGCCCGGCTGCCTCACGACCGCGAAATACGGATTGCCGCCCGGAGCGGAAGTCGTGACCTGGCTCGCGAAGGTATCCAGCGCCGCAGTCGGCTGAACGGTTAAAATCGCGGGATCACCTTCGTGGGCGCCCGGCTGTACCTGAATCGAAATCGAGTTGTCGTTGAACGTGATTGCGCCGATGGGAGCGCCGAACTCAAAAAACATGTCGCCGATGGTCCAGCCAGCCGGATACGGATCGTAGGGCAGGTAACTATCGTCGGCCACAAGGTCGCCGTCGATTTCCTTCAACCCCTTGGCGATCGCCGCATCCACCATCTCGGCCAGGATTTTTTCGGTTGGTCCATCGCGCTCGGTTTTCAATTCATATGGAAACTTGCGATTGGAGATGTCGGGATCGCCGCGGCCGACGAAAACCAGGTCTCCCGCGAGCCGCCCGTCGTCGCCAAGAGTGCCGGACGTCTCGAGAGTCGTGTGGAACTGATATCCGCCGCCGAGATTCCCCAAGGCAAGCGCGGTCGTGATGACCTTCGCATTCGATGCCGGCATGAAGAAATGGTCCGAGTTGAGGTCGTACAGTACTTCGCCGGTATCTCGATCCGCGACGAGAATGCCCCAGAAGACTTTTCGCGCGTGCGCGTCAGCTAACGCCGCATCCACCTTTGCCCGGAACCGAACGGCGTCCAGCCGCGATCTTGTCTGCGTGGCGACGCCCGGAGAAACTTCGCTCAAGCGAGGACTTGTGTTCGCCCCGCCGCGAAGCAGCGGAGGCGCCGCGCATGCCAGCGAGAGCACCGCTACCAGCAAAACCCTGTGCCAAGCCTTGTGGATGTTAGCCCGCATTCGAAACGCCGCACCGTCCAGTCCAGAAAATCAAGTCGCAGAGCGTCCGATTATAAGCCATGGCCCTTGGGGCTGGGCCGCTTCCGCAGAAAAGTTGCCCCTTTACCAGGAAATTCAATATCATGAAGATCCAAGCTCAGGAGGAACAGAATGAGGAAAACACTCTCTTCGTTATTGGTGGCCGCACTGATCGGCCTTCCATCTCTTCTTAACTCGTCATCCGTCCGCGCTGACGACAAGACCAAAGACGAAGGACGCCTGGAAAACGCCGGCGTGGTTATGAAGGAGATTCTGGATATTCCGGACGACATTCCGCAAAGCCTTCTCGATAAGGCGGACTGCGTCATCGTCCTGCCCTCTGTTATCAAGGGAGCCATCGTAATTGGCGGCAGCTACGGCCGCGGCGCTATGACTTGCCGCAGCGGCGACAATTTCCAGGGTCCGTGGGGCGCTCCTACAATGATGGCGCTCGAGGGCGCGAGCTTCGGCTTCCAGCTCGGAGGCCAGGCCACCGACTTCGTTTTGCTGGTGATGAACCAGCGCGGCGCCAGCTCGATTTTGAGCAGCAAAGTGAAGCTTGGAGCAGATGCCGCAGCGGCCGCCGGACCGGTGGGCCGCGACGCCGCAGCGGGCACCGACGTCACGATGCGCGCCGAAGTCCTCACCTACTCGCGCTCTCGTGGATTGTTCGCGGGCATCTCGCTCGAAGGCTCCACGTTGAGGCCGGATAACGACGCGAACGAGCGAATCTACGGCAAGAAAATCGATTCCCAGGAAATCGCTCTTCACGGTGCCGTTCCGATTCCGCCCTCGGCCACGGTCCTGATCTCCACCTTGAATAAGCACAGCCCTAAGAACCTTTCCAAGTAACGCTCGCATCGAGCCGCGCCGGGGACCAGGCACTCTTCGGCGCGGTAAGACCCCGAAGGAAACGCGGCCGCGGCCTCATAGTTGACTTTCACCCGAACATGACTTAGAGTCGATTTTGAGGGAAGGTCATAAATTGAAATCGAACCCGTCCAAGACGATTCGCCCCCAGCGCCCCCGCGGCGCCACGCCCCGCGTCGACCGCCGCGAACGCCACCGTGTGGAAATGCGCGAACGCATTTTCCGCGCCGCTCTGCAGCTTTTCGCCCAGCGCGGCTATCTCGAAACCACGGTGGAAGACATCACCGAAGCGGCCGATGTTGGTAAGGGAACCTTCTTCAACTATTTTCCGACCAAGGAACACGTGCTCGAGAAATACGGTGAAGATCGAGTGGAGGCCGTGGCACGCGCTCTGGAGAAGGCCCGAACTGGTGATGAACCGGTACTTGCCGTTCTCAAGGAGCTTGCCACGGACCTTGCCGGACAATCGTCGGAAAGTCCCGAGCTGCTTCGTTCCGTATTTGCGGCAAATGTGGCCTGCGAGCCGGTTCGCGCCCAACTCCAGAATCGCATTCAACGCGCGCGGCACCTTCTCTCCGAAATTATCGTTCTCGGCCAGGAACGCAGCGAGATTCGGCGCGATCTAGCGGCGTCGGAGCTGGCTCGGTTGGTTCGCTTGATATTCATGGGTGTCACGATGGCGTGGGCCGTGAATCCAGAACTGTCGCTGCGCAAGACCGCGGAGCAAGTTTGGGAGCTTCTTTCTCCCAGTTTCGCATTACATGAGAGGCAAGGCCAAAAGAACCGTAAACCGTGAGTCTTTCAAGGCTCCCGTTTCATCCATAAATGTACGTTGAGGAGGCTCCGAGTGACACGCCGTGGTTTTATCCCGCCTGTGAAAATCCTGCTCATCGCTGCGCTGCTGCTTGCCGTAGCAATCGCCGCCTCCGCGCAACTACCGGCTGGCGCGACGGCCACCTCGTCAGGCTCTCAATCGAGTAGCAGCAGCACTGTGCAATTGACTCCAGCGCCTTCTCAATCCCAGAGCGACTTTTCCGGTTCCGTGCCAACAAAGGCGGTTCCGGGCGTGCTTCCGCTCTCGTTGCAGGACGCGATCGATCGCGGATTGAAACAAAATCTCGGAGCCTTGCTTTCCAGCGCGGACATTACGTCGGCGCGCGGGCAGCGGTGGAAGCAATTGAGCGATCTGCTTCCGCACGTGAACGCCACGCCCTACTTCGATGTTTCGCAGGTCAACCTGAAGGAGTTCGGGTTCAGCTTCAATTTTCCCGGATTCAATATCCCCAGCGTCGTCGGCCCGTTTTCATACTTCGACGCGCGCGCGAATCTCACCCAAACGCTGTTCGACTGGAAGTCCGTCCAGAACACGCACGCCGCCACGGAGCGTCTGAAATCGAGCGAACACACGTACAAGGACGCGCGCGACCTGGTCGTTCTCGCTGTCGGCTACAACTACCTCCTCGCGATTGCGGACGCAGCCCGCATCGAGACCGCCGAGGCGCAGGTGAACACGGCGCAAGCCCTCTTCAAGCAGGCCGGCGATCAAGTGCAGGCGGGCACCTCGCCCGCAATCGATGCGCTGCGCAACCAGGTAGAACTTCAAACGCGCCAGCAACAATTGATTCAAGCCAGAAACGATTTCGCGATTCAGAAACTCACGCTCGCCCGCGTCATCGGGCTCGCGGCAGGCCAAGAATTCGAATTGACCGACAAATCTCCGTACCAGCCTTTCGAGGGAATCACGGTGGAGGAGGCGGAGAAGCACGCCTACGATTCCCGTTCGGATTTCCAGGCCGCCCAAGCCGACGTCCGCGCCGCTGAATACGCTCGCAAGGCGGCCACTGCGGGATATTATCCGTCGCTCAACTTCAACGCGGACTACGGCGTTGCAGGGCAACATCCTGATTCCTCTCACGGTGTGATGGACGTTCGCGCGACGCTCACCGTTCCGATCTTCCTAGGCGGCAGCGTCCATGCCGACATTCTTCAGGCCCAGGCTCAGCTCGACCAGAGCCGCGAGCGGCTCGAGAATCTGCGGAGCCAGATTGACGCCGACGTCCGCATCGCGCTTCTCAACCTTCAGTCTTCGGCGCAGCAAGTCGAAGTCGCAAAAAGCAATATTGATCTAGCCGGACAGACGCTCACCCAGTCCCGCGATCGCTTCGCGGCGGGAGTCACCGACACCGTCGAAGTTGTCCAGGCCGAAGAGCAGGTGGCGAGCGCGAACGAGCAGTACATTTCGAGTCTCTATAATTTCAACTACGCCAAAATCTCTCTCGCCCGCGCCTTGGGCGTCGCCGAAGAAGGCGTGAAACAATACTTCAAAGGACACTGAGCCATGGCTCCCACAACGGATACGCAAGTCGCTCCCAATCCCCCCGCCGAGCAGCCCTCTGCCTCGGAAACGCATTCGGCCTCGCCGCCTCCGCCGCGAGCGGGCTCCAGGAATTTTCTACGCTCGAATCCTCGCGCGCGCTTGTTTCTGATCGGGGCGATTATCGTGCTGCTGATCGGCGGCATTTTCGCGTTCAGATATTTTGCGAGCTATGAATCCACCGACGACGCCGAAGTAGACGGCCACCTCATGCCGCTCAGCGCGCGAATTTCCGGCTACGTTTCGAAAGTCAACGTGGACGACAACCAGGCCGTGAAGGCCGGAACCGTCCTCGCCGAAATCGACCCAAAGGACTACGAGGTTGCGGTCGCCAAGGCGCAAGCCGATTTGGACGACGCCATTGCGAACGCCCAGTCGCTAAACATCACGGTGCCGATCACCAACATCAACACGTCCAGCCAGTTGTCGTCATCGCAGGCGGACATCATAAACGCGAACGCCGGCATTTCCGCGGCGCAGCAGCAGTATGACGCGGCTGAGGCGCAGCTCACCGAAGCCGAGGCCAACGACGTCAAAGCGCAGAACGACCTTGTGAGATACAAGCAGCTCGTCGATAAGCAGGAAGTCTCGCAGCAGACCTACGACCAGGCGGTCGCGGCCGCGAAGTCCAGCGCGAGTTCGGTCGCCGCGGCACGGGCGTCGGCGGCAGCCGCGCTGCAACAGGTGAGTCAGGCAAAGGCGCGGCTCGCCCAATCGGACGCGAATTTGCGAGCCTCGGAAACCGGACCCCAGCAGGTGGCTTCCTCGCGCGCGCGCGCTCGTTCCGCCGAAGCTCAGGTCATGCAAAAGCAGGCGGCCCTCGAGCAGGCGCAATTGAACCTCGGCTACACGAAGATCTTCGCCCCGGTCGACGGCGTTGTTATGAAAAACGCGGAAGTCGGCATGAACGTACAGCCGGGACAGCAGCTGTTTTCGATCGTGCCCCTCAACGATGTCTGGGTCACCGCAAATTTCAAAGAGACGCAGCTCAAATACATGCGCCCGGGGCAAAAGGCGGAAATCAAAGTCGACGCCAACGGGCGCACCTACAAGGGACACGTCGACAGCATCGCCGGCACGAGCGGCGCGAAACTGAGTTTGCTTCCGCCGGAAAATGCCACGGGCAACTACGTGAAAGTGGTGCAGCGCGTCCCGGTAAAAATTGTCCTCGAGCAGGGAGAAAACAACGACCAGTACTTGCGGCTCGGGATGTCCGTCGAACCCAAAGTCTTCGTGAAATAGCGCTGAAATAGCATGAATTCTGTGAACTCCAATTCGCAGCCGCTACTCGTGCGCCCGGACGGCTCGGCGGCGGCCGCTACTCCGGCCTTTAACGCCCAGGCGTTTACCCCGCCGGCCATCAATCCCTGGATTATCGCGCTCACGGTCACTCTCGCGACATTCATGGAAGTGCTCGACACCAGCGTCGCCAACGTCGCCCTGCCGCACATCGCGGGCAGCCTGTCGGCAAGCACCGACGAGAGCACGTGGGTGCTGACCTCCTACCTTGTATCGAACGCGATCGTTCTCCCGATGAGCGGCTGGTTCTCGTCGCTAATCGGCCGCAAGCGTTTCTACATGTCGTGCGTCGCGATTTTCACCATCAGCTCGTGCCTCTGCGGACTCGCGCCGAATCTCTCCATGCTGATCCTTTTCCGCGTGCTGCAGGGCGCGGGCGGCGGCGGACTGCAACCAAGCGAACAAGCGATTCTGGCCGACACATTTCCGCCGCGGCAGCGCGGCATGGCGTTCGCGGTGTACGGCATGGCGGTGGTGCTGGCACCCGCCATCGGGCCGACGCTCGGTGGCTGGATTACCGACAGTTTCAGTTGGCGCTGGATTTTCTTCATCAATATTCCCGTCGGAATCATCTCTTTGCTCCTCACCAACCGGCTGATCACCGACCCGCCCTACATGCGCCGCGAAAATCGCAAGACTTTCCGCATCGACTACATCGGCCTGGGGCTGCTCGCGCTCGGACTCGGCGCGTTGCAGGTGGTTCTTGATAAGGGCGAGCGCGACGATTGGTTCGGCTCGCACTTCATCCTGATTACGACGATTATTTCCATCTCAGCTTTGATCGCGGTGGTCGTTTGGGAATGGAGGCACAAACATCCGATCATCGACCTGCATCTTTTCAAAGACCGCTCGTTCGCGATCGGCAACCTGCTGATGTTCATGGTGGGTTTCGCCCTGATGTCGAGCACCGTGCTGATCCCGCTATTCTTGCAGACGATGATGGGCTATACGGCGCGGGAAGCCGGGCTCGCACTGATGCCCGGCGGATTCGCAATTATTCTGATTATGCCGCTCGTGGGATTTCTACTCGGGAGGTACGACGCTCGCAGGCTCTTGCTTGTGGGGTTTACGCTGCTCGCAGTCGCGCTCTTCTATATGACCCATTTTAATCTATCGATTGACTTTCGCCACGCGGCGGGGGCCCGACTCGTCCAGGCCCTGGGGCTCGCTTTCCTTTTCGTCCCCATTAACACCGCGGCGTACGCGTTCCTGCCAAAAGACAAAAACAATGCGGCCTCGGGCCTGATTAATCTCTCACGCAACGTCGGCGGCAGCGTGGGAATTTCCGTCGTCACCACCATGCTTTCGCGCCGCACGCAATTTCATCTGGCCAACCTCTCCGACCACGTCCATCCCGGCAGCGCGAAAATGCAAGCCATGCTCAGCGCCGCAACTCACATGTTGGTGGAGCGCGGTTCCAGCGCTTATGAAGCATCGCACCAGGCTTACGCGCTGCTCTCGAACATGCTCACGCAGCAAGCCACCATGCTTGCCTATGTCGACGACTTCTGGCTCGTGGGCGTGGCCGTCGTGGCCATGATTCCGTTCATTTTCCTCATGAAAAAAGTGAAACCCGGCGGCCCGATCGCAGTACACTGACGCTGTTAGGTTCAGGGTTTGTGAGTGCACGCCCTGCAACCCCAGGAACGCCGTGGAACAGATTCGAACCATTACCATCGAGCGGGAATACGGCAGCGGCGGCGCCATGATCGCCGAGCGACTCGCGAAGCAGCTTGGCTGGAAGATCTGGGATAGCGAGCTCACCGCGGAAATCGCGCGCGTCGCCAAAGTCACCCACGAAGCCGCCTGCCGCTGCGATGAGCGCGTCGATCCCTTGCTTTCCCGCCTGTTTCGCGTGTACGCCCGCGGCAGCTACGAACGCACGCTTCCGGGAACGGAAACGCTGCATTTCAACGCGGACGCGATGGTCAAGTTGCTTGAGAAAGTGATTGAGGAGGCGGCCTCCAAGGGCAAGTGCGTGATCGTCGGACGCGGCGCGCCGTACATCTTGCGCGACCGGCCCGATGCGTTTCACGTTTTCATCTATGCTCCCGTCGAGGAAAAGGTCCGCAGGCTCAAATCCATCGGCCAGTCGGAAAAGGAAGCCCGCCAGCTTGTCCAGGAAGTCGATGGGGAGCGCGCGTCGTTCATCCGCCATTATTTCGGCAAGGAATGGCCCTACCGGCCGCTTTACAATTTGATGATCAACTCGAAATTCGGCGACGAGTACGTCGTCGAAACCATCCTCCAAAATATCGCCGTCCTCGAAAAAGCCCACGTCCCCCAAGAAACCACCAAAGTCTCCTAGTTCTCAGCCCTTGCGCTCTTGCTGACGCCACTCTCTTCCCGTACTCTGATTCTTTTCTCGAGAGTCTTCCGTGAGGAATGAGGACACCGAATGGTTTGTCCGATTTGCGAGAAGCGGCCGGCGAAGCGATTTTGCCCCGCGAAGGGCGAGAAGATTTGCGCGATCTGCTGCGGCCGTGAGCGCGAAGTGACCATCGATTGCCCGTCCGATTGCGCTTACCTCGTCACCGCGCACCGGTACGAAGCCGAGCACCGAAAACCGATCCCGCTCGAAGAATTTCCTTACCGCGATATCGAATTCCCAGTCGAGTTTGTTTACGACCGCTGGCCCGTCGTCGCCGGACTCGCCGGCACAATCATCGCCTTCCAGATTCAGAACAAGGAGACCAACGACGCGACAGCGCGCCTCGCACTCGAAGCTCTGGCCGAAACGTATCGCACCCTCGGCACAGGAATCTACTACGAGCGGCCGCCGGACTCGCCCGTGGCTCGCGCCTTGTACGCGCAGCTCGCTGGTTTCCTTCAGGAATTCCGCAAACAGCAGACTGACCGCGCCGGATTTCCTTCCCTGAAGGACTCCGACGTCTTCCTCCTGCTCATCTTTCTGCTGCGCGTTTGCAAGCAGGAGACGAACGGCCGCCCCCTTTCGCGTGCCTTCCTCAGTTTCCTTCGCGAGCGATTCCCACAGCCCGCCGCGGAAAAAGAGTCTTCGCGCATCATCGTGCCGTAGGGGGTGCCCCAGGTACCGTAGGCGCGGGTCGAGCCGCGGCCTTCGCGCGTTTCGCAATCGCGGGGCGCTCGCTCGCCAGGCTCCGCCCCACAGGGAGCGGCGGAAGGCCCGCTGCAAATGCCGCCAGGCATAGCAGCGAAAAAGCCAGAGTCAGCGCCGACACAGTCCTCAGCTTCAGCCCGCGCACGGGTCTTGCTACGGGACGCGGCGTCGCAGGTGCCGAATCAACTCTCGTCGCTCGACTGCTCCTCGCCCGCCTTCTTCTCGTTCTCGTTTGCGCCATCGCTACTCTCCTTGGTCCAGGGCCAGTGTCAACTGGGGCGAGCGCCACGACTGCGACGCTCCCGGCAGTGGACGCGAGCCCAGCCCGTATTTCTGGCGCAGGCCTTCCACCAGCACCTTGATTCGCTTGCAATACTCCTCCGGCGCGTCGCCGTAGCCCTGATAGAAATCGCGGTAGCGCCCGGCGAGCTTCGGAAATTTCGCCTCCAGAAACTCCATAAACGTCTTCCACGACGACGGCATCAGAAACAGCACATTGGCCGCCAGCCACTGCGCGCCCGAATCGCGGGCCGCGCGCACCAGCGCCTCCAGATCCTCCTCGCGGTCGGTCAAGCCGGGCAGCACGGGCATCGCATTCACTCCGACGCCGATACCCGCGTCTCGAAGCTTGCGGATCCCTTCCAGCCGCAGGTCCGGCCGGGGTGCGCGCGGTTCCAGCATCCGCGCAAGCCGCGTGCGCACCGTCGTCACCGTCATGTGAATCGTGATCGACGACCGCTCCGATATCCGTTGCAGCAAGTCGATGTCGCGCACCACTAGATTCGATTTCGTGGTGATCGAAAGGCTCAACCCCTCGCGCTGCGCCATTTTTTCCAGGATCGCGCGCGTGGTTCCGAATTCCTTCTCCGCGGGCTGGTAGGGATCGGTGGCGGTACCGATCGCGATGTGCTCGCCCCAGATTTTCTCCGTGGAAAGGTCGCGCTCGGCCAGCGCGCCCGCATCCTGCTTGACGTAAATCTTCGACTCAAACTCCGAGCCGTCGATCTCCATGTACTCGTGCGTGTACCGCGCGTAGCAGTAATGGCAGCCAAACTCGCAGCCGCGATAGGGATTCACCGTCCACCGGAACGGCACCCGCTCCGAATTGCACTGGTTCAGGATCGATTTGACTGGAAGTAGGAAATACTCAGTCCCGCGCTTGGCATCGGCGCAAGGGGAGGAAGCGGCGAGGCGTGCAATGCCGACCAGTTCCGTAGCGGGCTTCGTTCTCCGGTCGGGTGCCGGAGGGGGCGCGGAAGCTCCGTTCAGGGGCTCACAATTGCCGTGGCGAGCGGCTGTGGGGAAAAGGGTGAGACTGGTCTGCTTCGCAGCAGTTTGGCGGCGACGAATCGTCGCCGGAGCCGCTCGAAGTATGGGAGAAGTGGCCATTGGTAGCCTCGCCGCACCTGCGTATAGTATTCGCTTTTGTTTCGCCATGTCAAGCGAAAAGTTTCGCTATTCATTCGCCTGTACGAGAGTCCAAGGTGTGGCCGCGGAAATCGTCCCCGCAATCGCCCGTCCCGCTCGATTCCAGCCGATATACTGGGTGGACACTCGAATAAGCCTTGGAAAGGCAGAATTGTGGCCGAAGTCGGCATCCTGATCATCGACGATGACGTCGCCAGTCAGCGGGCGCTGAAGCAAGTCCTTGATTCTGAAGGCTGGCGCGTCCGCATCCTGCCGGTGGCTTCGCAGGCGCTGCGGGAACTGGCCACTGGCGAGTGGAAACTCGTGATCGTCAATGTGGCCTTGACCGACCTGCGCGGTCCCGTCTTCGCGATTCTGCGCGAGCTTGCCCTGGCAGAACTGAAGGCTCCTGTCGAGAAATCGCCAGTAACCTCAGCGGCGGACCTAGCGGAAGAACCAAATGGCAACGGGCAAGGTAACGGTACTGCCCCCAAAAGCCTTCGTGCGCTGTTTCTGGTCCCGGCGCTTGCCGCCAAGGACGTGCAACCCATCCTCGAGCGCGAAGGGCTTCCGTATCTACTTAAGCCCTACCATCTGCACGATTTCCTCGAGAAGGTGAGCGAGCTCTTGCTCGAAGCAGGCGCAATCGAAGACCCCATCCGCAGCATGAGCGACTTCCTCGGCGCCAAGAAGCGTGGCCGCGTCCAGCGCGCGGCGCGAAACTCCCGCCGGGGAGCCATGTTTGCCTCCCGTGAGGATTACCAGATGACCGAGGAAGAGATGGTCGAATGGGAACGCCAGGAAGAGGAAGAGCGCAAGAAGCGGGAAAAGGAACAGAAAACCCGCGAGCACCTCGGCTAAACGTCAGAGCGAATCCTCCGAAACCCACGTCCTGCCCGGAAACCGGTCCCATACCTCGAGTGTCAGGAATGTGCCGGTCCAATCTGTCAGGGATGTCCCCGGTCTGCACCTGGCCTGCAAGAAACTCCGCCCTGTTCGTTCTCTCCATTGAAAGGTGCGGCCAGGTTGAATACCCGCCTGCGACGGACGGTCGAGGAGGACGTTATGGACGTCAAGCAACGGCAATTCCTGTGGCTTTTGGTTTGGAGCATGGCATTTCCCTTAGTAGGCGCGCTCTTGATGAATGGCGGTTCGGGCGCCGCAGCATCAGGAAATCCGGCCCCTCGAGACAAGACGCAAATTGACTCGGCCTGGCGCTTGGCGCCGCCGGTCACGTACGAGAACCTCACCGTCTTCCCGGTCGTGTCCACTGAAGAAGCCGACACCAGCGGCTTCGCGACGCTCGATGACGCCCTCGCTTCCGGCGCCGCCATTGTCACCGAGCAGGGAAGCTACATGAGGCGGTCGCGCGACGGCGTCATCCAGCCCCAGCCGACTGGCGCGCAAGTGAACCAGCTCGTCCTCGTAAATCGCGGCAAGAAGCCTTTGCTGCTTCTCGCCGGCGAAGTTGTTTCCGGGGGCAAGCAGGACCGCATTATCGGCAAAGACCGCATCGTCCCGATCGGCGCCGAGCCGTTGCCGCTCGACGTCTTCTGCGTCGAGCATGGCCGCTGGACGAGCGGCGACGATAAATTCGGCGCGGCTCAATTGATGGTGCACCCAAGCGTCCGCGAAAAGGCAGCCTTCGACCAGGACCAAAGCGAGGTGTGGGCGGCCGTTCGCAGCGGCTCGACCGCGTCGGTGTCAGAATCCGTTGAGGTTACAGGGTCTGGAAGTGGAGTTGGCCGTGCTGCCGCGGCTCCGCAAATTTCGCGCAGTACCGTGGCTGACACTATCGCTTCGAGTGCGCCCACCGAATCCTATCGCCAGATTTACAAATCTTCGCGCGTTGGCACTTCAGTGGAAACCTATGCCGAAGAAATCGATCGGCGCTTCCGCCGCGCCACCGCCGGCCTGAAGGGCGAGCGCGTGGTCGGCGTGGTCGTAGCCTACGGAAACGAAGTCGCGTGGAGCGATGTCTTCGCGTCGTCGAATCTCTTCGAGAACTACTGGCCGAAACTGTTGCGCAGCTACGTGGTCGAGGCCCTTGCCCGGCCCGCTCGAATCGAAAAGGCTTCGCTCGATGATGCGCGCGACTTCCTGCGCCCGGTACGCGGCCACATCCACGAGGAGTCGGAGCCCGGCGTGTATCGCTGGCGCGAACAATCGGAAGGCCGCGAAGCCGCCATCGAACTCGAAGCTCTCGAGCCAAAGCCCATGACGCTGCACTGGCTCAAAGTCCTTCGCACGAATTGATGACGGCCGTCGAACGATCACACTGGCGTGGCTAGACTTGAGCCTTCCATCGGCGGACTTCGCTGCAGTCCGGCGTTTCCGCCAGGAGTTCCGCGATCGTCTTCCCGAGGACGGGATCCCTCGCGTCCGGCGCGATTTCGGCAAACGGAACGAGAACGAATCGGCGTTGGCTCAAACGCGGGTGCGGAATTTCAATCCCGGGTTCGTGGATGACCTCGTCTCCATAGAACAGAACATCGATATCGATCACGCGCGGACCTTTCGCCACGCGCCGCTCGCGTCCAAGTGAGCGCTCGATCGCGAGCATCTCTTTCATCAGTTTCTCCGGCTCCAACTCAGTTTCGCCCTCGATCACCGAATTCAAGAACCAATCCTGCTCCCGAAATTCGACGGGCTCCGTTTCGTAGAGCGCCGATTCGCGCGTCACGCGGATCCCGCGCTCGCTAAGCGCCGCAATCGCGCGCGCGATATTCACCGCGCGATCCCCCATGTTCGACCCCAGCGATAGGTAAACCCTCTCCATAATAATCGTCCATGGTACGAAGAATCCTCGGGTGGACGAAGCCAAAAGCATTCTGCTACATTCGGGGCCGCTGCTGTTCCACCTAGGCCTGACGAATTTCCGCGAGGTGCGTAAACCATGCTAGGAACTCGAGTCGCCCTGCAAAATTCAGTCGCGTTGCCCCGTCTCCTTCGAGCCGTGATGTTAGTGATATGCGTGGCATTTCTCGTTTGTGGCTGCGCGGCGATCGTTTGCGCGCAAGACCAGGCGCCGCTGTTACTGCGCGATCCGTCTGTAAGCCGAACCCAGATCGCGTTCAGCTACGCGGGTAGCCTCTGGATCACGAACCACGACGGTGGCGACGCTCGGCGACTCACCACCGGCGGTCACGAGGGCACTCCCATTTTCTCGCCCGACGGCACACAAATCGCCTTCACTGGCGATTATGACGGCACTCGCGGCGTTTACGTCGTCGCAGCGGCAGGCGGCGTCCCCCACCGCTTGACGTTTCATCCCGCCGACGACTCCGCCATTGGCTGGACTCCGGACGGAAAGCAGATCCTCTTCACTTCGGAGCGCGCCTCCTTTGCGTCGGGAGTCGTCCAACTTTTCACTGTTCCGGTGACGGGCGGATTCGCCACTCCCGTCCCGCTCGTTCGCGCGGCGGAAGGCTCCTATTCGCAGGATGGTTCCCGCATCGCCTACGTTCCGATCGCCCAGTGGCAACGAGCGTGGAAACGCTACCGCGGCGGACAGACCCGCCCCATCTGGATCGCGAAACTCTCCGACTCAAGCATCGAAGCCACGATTCCGCGCGACAATTCGAATGACTTCAATCCCATGTGGGTCGGCGACACAATCTATTTCCTGTCCGATCGCAATGGCCCCGTCACGCTCTTCGCTTATGACACTCGCTCGCATGAAGTGAAGCAATTGGTGAAGAACAACGGCCTCGATATCAAATCCGCTTCCGCGGGCGCCGATGCCATCGTTTACGAGCAATTCGGCGCCCTGCATCTGCTCGACCTGAAATCGGGTCAGGACCGGCCCCTCGAAATCAACGTCGCCGCCGATCTCGCCGAGGTGCGCCCGCACTTCCAGAAAATCGAACCGCGCCGCATTCGCTCCGCCGGCATTTCGCCCACAGGCGCGCGGGCCGTCTTCGCCGCGCGGGGCGAGATTTTTACCGTCCCCGCGGAAAAGGGTGACATCCGCAATCTGACGAAGACGACGGACGTCGTCGAGCGCGACCCGGCGTGGTCTCCCGACGGCAAATCCATCGCCTATCTTTCCGACGAGTCGGGTGAATGGGCTCTCCACGTGCGCGACCAAAACGGACTCGGCGAAGTGCGCAAGATCGACCTTGGCACTCCTCCCACCTTCTATTACTCGCCTGTGTGGTCGCCCGATTCGAAGAAGATCGCCTACACCGACAAGCGCTTGAACGTCTGGTACGTCGACCTCGAAAAGAAAACGCCGGTTCACGTCGACACCGACACCTACGCGGGGCCGTTCAACGCGCTTGACCCGGTCTGGTCGCCTGACAGCCGTTGGATCGCGTACACCAAGCAGCTGCGCAACTATCTCCACGCTGTCTTTGCCTACTCGGTCGAGCAGGGAAAGACGTATCAACTCACCGATGGGATGAGCGACGCCGTCCACGCGGCTTTCGACAAGGAAGGCAAGTATCTCTACTTCACAGCCAGCACGAACACCGCATTGAGCACAGGTTGGCTCGATATGACGAGCCTTCAGCATCCGGTAACCCGCAGCCTGTACGTGATGGTGCTTAAGAAGGACGTCGCATCCCCGCTCGCGCCTGAGAGCGACGAAGAAAAGGCCAAAGACGAAAAAAACGACAAAGATAAACAGGCCGACGCGGACAAGGATAAGGACAAAGACAAAGACAAAGATAAAGATAAGGACAAGGACAAGACGAAGAAGGAGGAAGCAAAAGACGAAAAGCCAGTCCGCGTCGACATCGACCTTGAAAACATCAGCCAGCGGATTCTCGCCTTGCCAATGCCCGCGCGCAACTACGTAGGCGTGGCGGCCGGCAAAGCGGGCGTGCTTTACGTTCTCGAAGGTCCTCCCGTCGATAGTCTCGATTTCTCTGACGGGCCACCCACCATGAAGGTGCACAAGTTTGATTTCAAGACGCGCAAGACAGACCAGATTCTCGACGGCGTCACGTCTTTCGACCTCTCATTCAATGGCGAAAAAATGCTCTACGCCAAACAGGATCAGTGGACGATCGGTCCGGCCGAGAAACCAAGTGATGGACCTCCGCTGCCGGGCCAGGGTGGGCCATTGAAGCTTGATCAGATGGAGGCTTACGTCGATCCCCGCGCCGAGTGGAAGCACATGTATTACCAGGTGTGGCGCGACGAGCGCGACTTCCTCTACGATCCCGGCCTGCACGGGCTCAATCTCGCCGCTATCGAGAAAAAGTACGAACCTTATCTCGCGAACATGTCGAGCCGCGATGACCTGAACTACCTTTTCACCGAGATGCTCGGCGAGATCACGATTGGTCACATGTTCGTCGGCGGCGGCGACATCCCCGAACCAAAGCGCGTGAAGACGGGCCTGCTGGGCGCTGACTACACCGTCGAGAACGGGCGCTACCGCTTCGCCCGAATCTACAATGGAGAAAACTGGAATCCAAAACTGCGCGCTCCCTTGACGCAGCCGGCAGTGAACGTCACAACGCGGGAGTATCTTCTCGCGGTGAATGGCCGCGACGTGCGGCCTCCAGCCGATGTTTACTCCTTCTTCGAAGAAACCGCCGGCAAGCAGATCGTCTTGAAAGTAGGCCCGAATCCGGATGGGAGCGGCTCGCGCGAAGTCACCGTGGTCCCTGTCGACGACGAAGGAGACCTCCGCAATTACGCCTGGATCGAAGACAATCGCCGCAAAGTGGATGAAATGACGGGCGGCCGCGTCGCTTACGTCTATCTGCCGGATACCTACGCCGGCGGCTACACGAACTTCAACCGCTACTATTTCGCGCAGGTCGGCAAAGATGCGGCGATCATCGACGAACGCTACAACGGCGGCGGCGACATCGCGGACTACATCATTGAATATCTGCGTCGGCCTCTCCTCAGCTATTGGTCCCTGCGTGAAGGCACAGACATCACGACGCCGATAGAGGCCATCTTCGGTCCGAAGGTGATGATCATCAACGAAATGGCTGGCTCCGGCGGCGACGCCATGCCCTGGATGTTCCGCCAGACCAAAATCGGTCCGCTCGTCGGCAAGCGCACGTGGGGCGGGCTCGTCGGCCACTACACGAATCCCGGAGACCTAATGGACGGCGGGTTCACAGGTACGCCCAACCTTGCCTTCTACAATCCGAATGGCACTTGGGACGTCGAGAACCACGGTGTTCCTCCGGACGTAGAAGTCGAATACGATCCGAAATCGGTTCGTGAAGGGCACGACCCACAGCTTGAGAAGGCGGTCGCCGTGGTCATGGATCTGCTCCAAAAGAATCCGCCACCCCCGGCGCCGCACCATCCGCCATACTCGAATTACCACAAGACCGATAAATGAGCGCCTAGCGCCAGGGAAGCTTGGCTGCGCTCTTCTTGACGGGCATGGAACGCCACGCTCCCGTGCGTCGCCACGGCAGTGTTCGCTCGCGCGAGTGCCCTCTTCGCTGAATCAGGTAGAATGCTTCTTAAGGGTTTCTGGGCTTCGCACCCTTAAAGAAGGCTGGGCGTAAAGGAACGCGATTGCGTGCAGTCGAACCAATTCGATGGACGCCCGACGGCATCGTGATGCTCGACCAGCGCCGCCTGCCCGGTGAAGTGATCTACCACAATTACACCGACTACCGCGACGTCGCCAAGGCCATCAAAGACATGGTGATTCGCGGTGCGCCGGCCATTGGAGTGGCGGCTTCGATGGGCATCGCCATCGGCGTTGAAAAGTCTCGGGCGAAGACGCTCGACGATCTGCGCGCTGAATTCAGACACATTTGCGATACGCTCGGACGCACTCGTCCCACGGCCATGGACCTCTTCTGGGCGATTGATCGCTTCCAGCGGCGCTTCGACGAACTCGCGTCCGCAGCCGCAATCAGTGGCGGTGGACTCCCCGGAATCGCCACAATCAAAGCCGGTCTGGTGGCAGAGGCGCAGAAAGTCCATCAGGAGCGCCGCCAGGCCGACGAGCGCCTCGGCCGTTTTGGCGCGGAGCTTCTGCCCAAGTCCGGCCGGGTGATGACGCAGTGCAACGCAGGCGCGCTTGCCACCGGTGGCATCGGCACGGCTCTCGGCGTGATTCGCATGGCGGTCGATGCCGGCCACAAAGTGGAAGTGCTCGTGCCTGAGACGCGCCCCTATCTTCAGGGCGCGCGCCTCACCGCCTGGGAACTCCACGAGGACGGCATTCCGCTCACGCTGATCACCGACAACATGGTCGGCCACTTCTTGAAGACTGGCGGCGTCGGCGCAGTCGTTGTCGGCGCCGATCGCATTGCGCGCAACGGCGACACCGCGAATAAGATCGGCACGTACGGAATGGCAGTCCTCGCGCGCGAGAACAACGTTCCGTTCTACGTCGCCGCCCCTATCTCCACTCTCGATCTGTCGATTCCCTCAGGCGACCACATTCCCATCGAGGAGCGATCCCCCGGCGAAGTCACTCATCTTGCCGGCATCCGCATCTCGCCTGACGTGCCCGCCGCGCACCCCGCCTTCGACGTCACCCCGGCCCGCTTCATCGCCGCCATCATCACCGAACGTGGTTTGGCCCGAGCGCCATTCGAGGATTCGCTGCCTAAGCTCGCGAAGAGTGAGAGCGAGGGGTGAGGGACGAGGGCGAGGGGCGAGAAAATGCCCGGAGACATCACTCGTAACGCAAAGCCTCCACCGGATTCATTTTGGAAGCCTTCCACGCAGGATAAACGCCAAAGAAAATTCCGATCATACCCGCGATACTGAGTCCCGCCATCACCCAGAAAAGTGAAATCGACGTCGGCAGACCCGAAAACACCAGCCGCACAGACAGTCCCAGCGCCGACCCGAAAACCACTCCAATCACGCCGCCGATTCCCGCTAGCGTCACCGCCTCCAGCAGAAACTGCGTCAGGATATTCACGCGCCGCGCTCCCAGCGCCTTGCGAACGCCAATCTCCCGCGTCCGTTCCGTCACGCTGACCAGCATGATGTTCATCACGCCGATCCCGCCCACCAGCAGCGCCACCGATCCCACCGCGAACATGACCACGAAAATCCCACCCGAAATTTGCTTCCACAAGTCGATGAACGCGTCCGGCGTGAAGATCGCGAAATCGTCGGGTTTGTCGGACGCCAGCCGCCGCATCCGCCGCAGGTATTCGCGCACTTCGTCCACGACGATGGGCACGTATTGCGCGTCGCTCGCCTTCACGAACAGAACGTAATCCTTGAATTCAGGATGCAGCTTCAGCATGGTCGCGAGCGGAAGGATGGCGATGTTATCTTCCGGATTTTTCCCGTTGCCGAAGGCCTGTTTCTGCTTCTCCATGACGCCCACCACCGTGAACACGCGTCCCTCAAGAAGCACTTCCTGCCCGATGGGATCCTCGTCCGCCGGGAACAGCGTTTCGGCTGTATCGTGACCCAGCACGACGACCGGCGAGCGGTGCTCCTGATCGATCTGATTGAAGAAGCGGCCGCGCTCGAGTCCGAAATCCTGAATCTTCGCTATGTCGGGGGTGTTGCCCTGCAGGATTACGTTCTTCATCCGCTTGTCGCCGCGCCGCACGTCGCTGCTGCCCGCTCCCAACTCCGGGTGAAAGATTCGTGCGGACGGCGCCGCCGCCACCACGTGCGGCAATTGCGCCATACCATCCGCCCACTCCGCTTTCATTTCTTTGCGCTGCAGGATTTCGGCAGGTAAGCGTCCCATCGTGGTCCATGAAAATTTGTAACAGATGATGATGTTCGAACCCATCGCTTCGACGGAGCCGATCACGTTCGAGTCGAGCCCGTTCACCACCGCGCTGATGGCGATCACCGTGCTCACCCCGATCACGATTCCCAGAATCGTCAGGCACGAACGCAGCGGATTCCGCCGCAGCGCGTCAAGCGCCAACCCGATCGCCTCTTTCAGTTCACCGAATGCGCGATGCTCGTACACAACGCCTCTCTCTATCCGACTATCCGACCGGGGCTACTCCGACCGCAATGCCTCCACAGGATCCATCCGCGCCGCCTTCGAAGCCGGGTACACGCCGAAGAACAACCCCACGCTCGTCGCCACGAGCAGGCCCATCACAACCGACCAAAGCTGGACGGAGCTTGGCAGCGAAGTCGTCAGCGTGACGAACTTCGCCAGCAGGATTCCCAGGATCACGCCCCACACGCCGCCGATTGCCGCGATCGTCGCCGACTCGATCAAAAACTGCAGCTGAATATCGAAACGGCGCGCTCCCAGCGATTTCCGCAGCCCGATTTCCCGCGTCCGCTCCGTTACGCTCACCAGCATGATGTTCATGATCACGATGCCGCCCACGATCAGCGAAATCGACGCGATTACGATTGTCACGCCGAAGAACGCGCCGCTGATGCTGCTCCACAACGACAAGAACGACCCGTTCGTTTCGATCGCGAAATCGTCCGCATCGCGATACGCCACGTGCCTCTTCCCTCGCAGGATCAGCCGGACCTCATCCATGGTTTCGTCGATTCCGCTTGCGCCCTTCACAGATTTCGCCCAGATGCGGATTGAGTCGTCGCTGCTGTATGCCTTCTGAAATGTCGTGATCGGAAGCAGCAGCCACGCGTCGCGCGACATTCCCATCACGCTGCCGAGTTTCTTCCCGACCCCGATTACCTCGCAGTCGATCGTATCCACGCGTAGTTCCTTGCCGATCGGATCTGTTCCCACAAGAAGCTTGTCGGCAACGTCGTGTCCGATCGCGCACACCGGCGTCGCGTGCGAGACGTCCGCCTCGCTCACGTGCCGGCCTTCCACCAGATCGAGATCATAGAGCCGGGGCATCTCAGCCGTCCAGCCGAGAACGTGAACGTTCTCGATGTAGTCGGTGCCGTACTTCACCTGCACGCCCTGCTTGTCCACCGACGCGCCCACCGCCGCGCAGCTTCCGCAGTTGTCGCGCACCCACTCGTAGTCGTCCAGACGAAGCTTCCGCCGCTTTTGTGTTTCCTGATACTCGTCGATATTCGTCACGATGATCGGCCCGCGGCTCACCAGAAAGACGTCCGCGCCCAGATTGAAAACCTTCTCGGCCACGTACCGGTTCAGCCCGTTGACGATGCTCACCACTGCGATCACCGACATCACCCCGATTACCACCCCCAGCAGCGTCAGCACGCTCCGCAACTTGTGCGCCCACAGGCTCGCTGTCGCGATGCGCACCGCCTCGCCGAAATTCATTGTGGTTTTGCCAGCCATCGGAGTGATTGTGCCCACATCCTAACATACGCCTTCGAATCGCTCGGAATTTCATTCCGCCCCGAAAGCCGTTCTCGAGGCGTTTTCAAGGCGTTTTCTCGCGTTTTCGGGGTCCACCCTTCGGCCCTTTCTCTCGGAGCCTCGCGAACGTGAATGTTACGTTTCTACACAACGAGCGCACCACCACACGCCTCAATATCCTCTATCTCACTCATACTAAACAGCTTCACTGTGGTGTTCCACTTGCACATCCAATCGTAGAAAGACTGAGGAGCTTGTATGGCTAGGCGCGAATGTCCATTTTGTGGCAAGCATGTTTCGGATCACCTCACGCAGTGCGTCTTCTGCCGTGAGACCCTTCCGGAATTAAAGAAAGTCGCGAACGCGAAAGAGTCCAGCGGCGACGGTGGCGGCGCCCAGGTTCGACGCGGCTTGCTCGCCATGCTCTTGGCCGCGGTCCTCGGCTACTTCGGGGGCGGTTACAGCACTCTGATGCTTCCTTTCCCCCTGGATCCAATACTTACGATTTACCTGTCGCCGCTGTTGTTCCTGAGCGGCCTCGGCCTCTGCGTTCATGGCTACTTCCTCGAGCACAGGTCCATACACCAGAAGTCGTCGATGCACAGCTCGAACAGCTCGATTTGAACTCAATGGTTTCAGGGTGGAAGCCAGGGCCTCTTGTCCTGAGCGCAGTCGAAGGGTCAGGCCCGGGGAAAAGCTCGCTAGCATGAGACGGGCTTTAGCCCTGGCGAATCCTGGCGGTCGTGGGGTAACTCTGCCTCTCGTCAGCACGGGACTCGGGTTTCAGGGTTTGTACTTGCAAACCCTGAGCTTGAATTGGTTCAGGCTTGTCGTGCGGCCTTTTGCTTTATCTGCGTTCATCTGTGGTTCCAAGATTTCGCGGCCCTTGTCGCTCAACCCTAATTCTCAAGCCGGCCTATGCTTGGCGGTTCAGCAATAGCGCCAGCCGCCGATGCAAATCGTCCACCGCGCTAAACAGCGCAGCGATGCCTTCCGTCTCGATTCCGACGTCACCCGACTGAAGGTCCAGCACCAAATCGTTGGTGAGTTGCGTCGCGCGCCGCACGCGCTCGGCCGAAAGCTTCGGCAGAACCGCGTACGGATCGCCGGATTCTTTCAGTCCCACCCACTGCTGTACCGCCCACGCCGTCCCGCGAATGTGATCCACCGAGTTTCGAAACTCGTTCAGCACGCGAGAATCCAGCTCGCCTGACTTAACGAGTTCCTCAAGCTCCTGCAGTTCCGCGGTAGCCGCTTGCAGACGCGAAGTGATCGTTCCTTCTTGCTCGGGCCCAGAACTGTTCATCGTGCCCCTCCATGAACGCCTGGCTGACCTGTTTGGAAACATTAAAGCGCTGGCGGCCCTCGTACACAAGCCCAATCAACGATTCCGCCAACGCCGACAGCCGGAGTATGAGCGGCGCGACTTTTTGCGGCCTAAGGGGTTTCACTCAGGGGAGTTAGGACAATCCCGTATGGTGCGCCGATCGCCCGCACCGCTATGATTTCAGCGTCAGGCAAAGGAGGAACTTCCAAATGCGCCGATACCTCACTTCATTGTTGCTGGCCGCAACACTGGTTTCCCCTGTGGTTTTTTCAGGCTGTGCGGCACGAGTCCGCTACTACGACGCCGATCATCATGATTATCATTACTGGGACAACACTGAAGTCGGATACTACCAGCGGTGGGAAGTGGAGACGCATCGCAATCACGTAGACTTTGCCAAGCGAAACGACGACGAGAAGAAAGAATACTGGAACTGGCGCCACTCTCACTAGGCTTCGGTTCAGCTCGTTCGCACCGAAACCCGCCGGCGCTCCCAAGCTCGGCGGGTTTTCTCTTGCAGTTTACGACTTTGGGGCGGAAGCCCGGGCCTTTAGGCCCGGGCAAAAGTTCGCTAGCCATGACACGGGCTTTAGCCCTGGGAAAATCGGAGAAGCAATCCCAAGCGCCGTAGGCGCGACACAGGTCCTAGCTCCTGCCTTTAGGCCCTGGGAAATTTGAGGCCTGCTCTTAGCTCCTGCGATATCTGTGCCCCCATTTCAAATTGCACGCCCCGCCCACCTGCGATACATTCGCCGCTTCTGATTCCAGCGAGGCACGCCAATGAACCGCCGCCGTCTTGCCCTTTTCCCATTTCTCTTTCCCATTTTCCTGTTCACCCAATCTGCCGCCGCGCAGACCGATAAGTCCACTGGCTATCTGGAAGGCAACTTGCAGGAGTTTGTCGCGACCCCTGCGGTCAGCGGCTATGAAAGCCAGCTCGCCGACAGGATTCGGACGAAAATCGCGAGCCTCCACCCCACGGTCGATAATCTCGGCGACGTCACGGTCACAATCGGCACCGGCTCGCCGCATCGCCTGATCGTCACGCCCATCGACGAGCCCGGCTTCGTCACCAGCGGCATCACCGACGACGGCTATCTCCGCGTCCAGCGCCTCCCGCAAAACGGCCTGCCGCCGATTTTCAACGAACTCTACGGCGCGCAGCCCGTAAAAGTCGAAACCACCACCGGCAAATGGATCGACGGCGTCGTCGCCGGCCTCTCGGTCCATCTCCAGCCTGGCCGCCAGAATCCACCCCGCCTCACCGACCTCGAAAACATTTACGTCGACATCGGCGCCTCGTCCGCCGCCGAAGCACGCAAAGCCGGCGTCGACAATCTCAGCCCCATCGCGCTCAACCGTCGCCTCTTCGATCTCGCCGGCCAGAAACTCGCGGGCGCATCGATTGGCGATCGTTTCGGTGCCGCGGCACTTCTTGAGGTCTTGACGACATGTGATTCATCGAAGATCAAAGGCACGCTCACCGTCGCGTTCGTCGTTCAGCAATGGACCGGCGCGCGCGGCCTCCAGCGCATCCTCACCACGAATCAATTCGACGAAATGCTCTACGTCGGCCGCTTGCTTCCCGGCGGACCCATTCCCGGCGCCGAAAACGTTCACCGCGCTCCGCGCCGCGAGCCCGGCGGCGGCGTCTTGATCGGCCTCGCTCAAACTGACGGCCAGCTCGAAGGCCTCGCAAGCGACCTGAAACAAGTGGCCGACGCAAACAAGATTCCTATCGCGACCGACTATTCCTCCGGCATCGTCCCGCCAACCTATCTCGCACTCCCATCATTTCCCGCAAAGTGGGCGCACATCGGCATTGCAACCGCGCGGCCCGATACTCCTGCGGAGCTAATTGATTCAAACGATCTCAGCCATTTGACCGCCCTCTTGGATTATTTCGCGGAGGGCTCGCCATCTGGTGGTTCAGGCGCCAGCAGTACTCGCGACTATGGCAGTTTCGGTATGCACGAGCGACTCCCGCTCACCCAGGTTCTCCGCGAACTCGTCGAAGTCTACTCGGTCAGCAACCACGAAGGGCCGATGCGCGGTGCCGTCACGCGGCTATTGCCGCCGTGGGCCAAGCCCGAAACCGACGACGCCGGCAACCTGATCCTGCGCGTCGGCACCGCACCCGTCAGCGCGCACACCCCCAGCATCCTAATCGTCGCCCACATGGACGAAATCGGCTACGAAGTGAAATCCATCTCCAAGGACGGCCGCCTCGAAGTCACCTCCGACGGCGGCGGCGAGCTCAGCTTTTTCCTCGGCCATCCCGCGCTGGTTCACGCGGCCACTGGCGATCACGACGCCATCATGGAACTCCCCAACGGCTGGGACGAACAGAAATTCGAATGGCCGCACGGACGCGACGCAGCCGCGGCGATTCGCGTTGACGTCGGCGCGCGCACTCCCGAAGAAGTCGCCGGGCTCGGCATCAAAGTCGGCGACACAATCACAATTCCCAAAGCCTATCGCCCGCTTCTCGGCACGCGCGCCAACGGACGCAGCTTCGACGACCGCGTCGGCGACACCGCGCTGATTTCCGCCGCGTGGGCGCTCGGCGGCCCGCTCAAAGACCGCAACGTCACTTTCGTCTTCTCCACCGCCGAAGAAATCGGCCTCGACGGCGCCGCCGCCACCGCGAAACGCCTCGGCGTCGAAAATCATCCCGATTACGTTTTCGCGGTCGACACTTTCGTCAGCTCCGATTCACCCATCGAATCGAAACGCTTCGCCGACGCGCCCATCGGCAAGGGCTTCGTCATCCGCGCCGTCGACAACTCGAATATCGTCCGTCCCGACCTCGTCGAAAAAGTGATCAAGCTAGCGCGCGCCAACCAAATCCCCGTGCAGTACGGCGTCACCGGCGGCGGCAACGACGGTTCCACGTTCCTGCGCTACGGCTCCGTCGACATCGCCCTCGGCTGGCCCCTGCGCTATTCGCACTCGCCCGCCGAAGTGATCGACACGCGCGACGTCGACTCCCTAGCCCGCATCATCACCGCCATCTCCAAGTCCTGGTGACGCACTCCATTCGGTTTCAGGTTTTTAGGGGGTCGGAGCTTCAGCTCCGACATTAAGGATGCCCTTTCATCAGGTTTTTTTTGGCGTTACCGCGTCGCCGAACCCCGATAATACACAATCACATACAAATCATTCCCCAACAAATTCGTACCCTCAAACCCATTCCCAAACGAAAAATTCCACTCGAATCCATCCGCAGGCCCAGCAATCTGACAAGGTGATGCCGCGGTCTCCCCTTCGCACGCCCAGTAAAGATAAGGCTGAATATTGTGGAACGGCCCCACCTTGATGTCCGGAACAGCTGCAACTGACTCGCCGCGATGCAGCCCCAATTGTTTATAGAACAGCTCCCCCATCGCGCTGCCCGTGCAGTCGTAGCCCGTCGTCCCCTTCATGCTGCATGACGCATCAGGCGGCCCGGTCTCAGGCAATTGCCAGTTCGTTTGACCCAAGTATCCTCGGCCCTGGTCGGCTCTGTTCATCGCGGCCACCCACTCCACCGCCGCCGCGTGTTCCATCGAACCATCCGCGTTGATGCCCGCCGCAACACCGAAAGTCTGTTTCGCCGCCAGATTCGCGTCCGCCAGCCATGTGACTTGCGCCACCGGATCGTAGACGGTTTGTCCGCCCGGATTGACTTGCAATCCTTGGCCAGTGGCGGGCGGCGTGCGCGCCAGCTTCCCTTTGGTCATCGGCAGCGCGTACAGATAATTCAGCGGGACGTTGGCCCCTTGAAATCCGCTGTTGAACGAAAAACTCACAAATCCTTGCTTCGGATCGGCCGCCGCGGATCCCGACCAATACAAATAGGGCTGGAAATCGTTGAATGGTCCCACCTTGTTCGCTGGCATGCGAACCGCCGTGTTCGGCTCGCGAAGGCCCAGCGATCCGTAATACAAAGATCCCAGCGCGCTGCCCGAACAATGGAAGCCAAACGATTCGCCGTGCCGTCCGGTGCGAGCGCAGCTTGCGTCTTTGCTCGGCGCGGTGGGAAGCTGCCAATTGTTGTGACCCAGGTACCCGGCGCCGTTGTCGGCCTTGTTCATCGCGTCCACCCATCGCAGCGCCGTCGCATAATCCATCGAGCCACTTTTGTTGACGCCCGAGACTCCGAATGTTTGCTTCCCGGCCAGATTGCCGTCGGCGAGCCACGTGACCTTCAGATTGGGATCATAGATTGTCGCGCCGTCGGCGGCGGGCACGAGCGGTGCGTGCTCAGGCGCCGCTGCGACGGTTGATTCCTTTCCTGACCGGCACGCATTCACCACTTGCGGGTCTATCCTCGGCAGGGGTATCGATGCCAACTTCGGTTGCGGTGTCCCTTGCACGATCGGATTGAAGCAATCTAGCAGCAGCCCGTTGCGAGCCCCGCCGCCTTGCACGAAGCCCGCATTCTTGCACGCCGTTTTGATCTGGTTGCAAGCAGCCTGATCCGCTCGCACAGGATCGTCGGTAAAGACCAGGCTCAGCCCAAGCAGCATCACCACCATCATCAGCACGTGGACAAGCGTCCGCCGGATAGAATCCATCGACCCCCCCGAGTTCTCAGGCTTTGCCAAGAAGGCATACTAAGCGCCGTAGGCGCGGCAGAAGTTAGCCCAGCGCGTAAGCGCTGGGTGCGCAATGCAAAAGAGTCGTCACAGCGCCGTAGGCGCGACACACGCTAGCTCCGGGCTTTAGCCCAGGGGGTTCGTTCTCGACTCGCTCACGGTGCGACCAGAGCCAGCGCGGGCATTCCGCCCACTTTGATCACGCCAACCTCGCGCATCTTTTCCGTGTCGATCACCAAAATACTGCGCTTCTGCGGAGCCATCGCATACAGCATCTTGCCGTCATTCCCAGTCACCGCGCTCCAGAACCGCATCTTGGTCTTGATGGTGCCGATCTTCCGCCACGTGTGCGTGTCGAGCACGCGAAATTCGCCCGCCATCGCGTTCTCGGGGCGCAGATTCGGCGGCCGGCCATAATCCAGATAAAAGCGGTTGTCGTAGGACTTGTCGTAATCCTTGTTGTAGCCCAGATAGACCTTGCTGCCGTCGGGCGAGCTCGGCCACGCCGCGGGAAGAACGCGGTCGGGTAGATCGGGATGCGCCAGGGTGTCCGCAAATCCCTGCGTGTCGACATTCATCTTATAAACCGCGCCGTCTCCACGAACGATCGCTATTTCCTGAGTGCGGGGAGCCTCAATCGCCTCGGCCGCGCCCACTCGCCTTTCCCACGGAAGTACGACGTCCAGGTTTCGCAGCTCGCGCGAGTCAGCATCCACGCTGATCAGCCTCACCCGATTGGTTCTCGGACACAGAAAATCGAACTGATCCGCGGTTGGGTAAGAGATGAAGCGGCCGGGGCCGCAGTTCCCCAGGTGCACGCTCCCGCGCAGAAAGTCGCCGGTCCGCGTGTCGAACGTGGCCAGCAGGAACGATTCCGCGTCTGACGAAGTGGGGGTTTCTATCAGGATTCGCAGCGCCAATCCGTCGCCCGAAACCGCCATGGTGGAAAACGGCGGCAGCGCATTCATCACGGCGCGGTCCTCAATCGTGGCCCTCTCGACCACCGTGCCTTGCGCCGTATCGATTACCGCGAGTTCGCTCGAATCGCCGTTCATCACCGACGCAACGTAGAGGCGGCTTCCATCCGGCGAGAGCGCAAAATCCGCATTTTCGCCTGTGCGAATGCTGCCCATCACCTTGGCGGTTTCAGGATCGATTAGCCAGACGCGCCCTCCCGGCCCGCCCGCATCGGGTTTCGGATCGAGCACGTACAGCCAACCCGCCGCGGGCTTGGCCCAGTTTTCCACTTCAATGTTCGAGTCTGCCGACGTCGAGTCTCGTAGCGTATTGGTCTGCGCGGTTGTGCTAGTCTGCCCGGCTGGTGCGCCCGTCTGCCCGGCGCGAGCCGCGAAACTCAGCGCAAAGAGCAGGCAAAGGAGACAAAACGCGGAAAGGGGCCAAAACGAGCACCGCAGGAGATTCGCTTTCATACCTCACCTCCGAACTCCCGATCGAGGACTCCAGTTCCCGCATCGTACTTCACTCCCGCCATCGCCGCAACGCGTTCGCTAAGCCCTAACTGTGTGTCATCCCGAGCGGAGTCCCGCGCGCCTTGCCTCCCACGCGAAGCGTGGGCGCGGGACGCAGAGAGGGACCTCTCTTCCGCTCGGTTTCATGTCAGCCCCCGACTCGGGTTTCAGCGTTTGTACTTGCAAACCCTGAGCTTGAATTGGCTCAGGCTTGTCGTGCGCCTTTTCCTTTATCTGTGTTCATCTGTGGTTCCAAGGTTTCATGGCCCTCGTCGCTCAACCCCAATTCTCACACAGACTCTTCAGGCCACCCGGGAACCTGTAATTGGAAGCGGCGAGGAAACAGCAGTACAATCGCCGCCAGCGCGAACCGTGAGGTGCGACCATGCCGCTAGAGGACCTGAAGTTCGCCGGACGAACCCTTCGGAAGAGCCCCTTGTTTACGCTCACGGCCGCGCTCACGATTGCGTTGGGGGTTGGCGCGAGCACGGCCATCTTCAGCGTGACGAATGCAGTGCTCTTGAAACCTCTGCCGTACAAAAATCCCGACCGATTGGTGGTGGCGTGCAGCGACTTCAAGGTTCGTCACGTTCGCGACTTCCCATTTTCGAATGAAGATTTCATCGATCTGCGCGACGGCACCAAGAACGTTTTTCAGGACATGGCGGGCGTTTTCACGTTCAAGCAAATCCTGCCGCGGGATGATGAAACGCCCGAACAGGTCCGCGCCGCAGTGGTCACGACGAATTTCTTTAACGTGATGGGAGCGAAGATTGCCTTCGGCAGAGATTTTGCCCAGGAGGACGGACTGCCGCAACCTCCTCGACCGCAGCCGGGGGCGGCGCAATCGGGAACGCCGCCGCCTCGTTTGCCGGTGATGGCCATTCTTGGCTACGAATATTTCCAGCAACGCTATGGTGGCGACACCTCAGTGATCGGACGCACGATTACAACCCAGGGGCCTTTGAGCCCTGTCGTTGTGGGAGTGCTCGCGCCGCACTTCCAGTTGTACTTTCCGCCCGAAGCAGAGACGGAAGCTGATCCGGAAGTCTGGCTCGCGAATCGGTTGAATTACGATAACCAAAATCGTAATCAGGTTTCGATCCACGCAGTGGGCAGATTGAAAGACGGTGTGTCGCTCGTCGCGGCGCAGGGGGCAGCGGATAACGTGGCCGCGGAGGCGCGCAAGAATTTTCTGATCGAGCGGACGGCCGGCTATGCAATCCGGCTGGAACCGATGAGGCAACATCTTGTCTCGGAGGTGCAGCCGACGATTCTGGCGCTAATGGGCGCGGTGATTTTTCTGTTGCTGATCGCGTGCGCCAACGTCGCCAACTTGCTTCTGGTGCGCGCCTCCCTGCGGGAACGCGAACTTGCGGTGCGCGCGGCAATGGGGGCGAGCCGGTGGCGTCTCGCCCGGCAGATGCTGGCCGAGGCGTTTTTCCTGGCTGGTCTGGGCGCGGTAGCCGGGCTTGCGCTCGCCTGGGTTGGAATTCACGAATTGCTTGCGGTGGTTCCGGCGAATCTTCCGCGGATGGATACGATCAGGATCGATGCTCCTGTACTGCTGTTCACGGTGCTTGCGGCCCTGGCGGCTGCCGCGATTTTCGGATTGGTGTCGGCGTGGCGCGCTTCGCGCCCGAACGTCGCAAGCGTGCTGGGAGGAAGCAGCCGAAATGAAGGGCTGACGAGTGGAGGATTATTGCGCAAGCTCGTGGTGGTGATCGAAGTGGCGCTGTGTTTTGTTCTGCTGGTAGGGTCTGGGTTGATGTTCCGCAGCTTCCGCGAGCTGGAGCGAATCGATCCCGGCTTCGACCCGCACGGGCTGCTGGAATTTCAAATCCTTGGGGACATAGGCGGACAGACGCCGGAATCGCGCGCCGCCGCTATCCGACAAATCCAAGAGAGGTTGCAAGCCATCCCCGGCGTCCAGAGCGTCACGGCTGCGGATCCTTTTCCCCTCGCCGGGAACTTCAGTCCCATTCGCTGGGGAGACCTGGACGCGGGCGCGGATGCCAGTAAATTTCAGGCGACGGATTTTGAATTCGTGCTGCCGGGGTATTTCGAGACGATGCACACGCCATTGCTGGAGGGCCGAACGTTCACGGATGCGGACAACACGCCGCTCCCGCCCGGACCGCCGCCGAGCCAATCGCCCGGGAGTGTCATGCCAGGCCGTAATGTCGTGGTCATTGACCAGGAGCTCGCGAGGAAGGCCTTCCCTAGCGGCTCGGCGGTTGGCAAGCAGATCCTGATACGCGTGCGCACGCCGAATGCGGAACCGGTCGAAGTGATTGGCGTGGTGGCGCACACACGCGATGAGTCGCTGAGCGTTCCGGGACGCGAGCAGGTCTACTTTGCGGACGCGTTCGTCGGGTCGGGCGCGGTGCAGGAGTGGGCCATTCGAACGAGCGGCAACGCAGCGAAATACGGTAACGACATTCGCGCGACAATCAAGGCGTTGAATTCAAAACTCTTGGTCGCAGAGATGCAGCCCGCCGAGGCGTTGGTCGATCGCGCGCAAGGCGGCACGCGGTTTGCTCTTCTGCTCATCGGAGTTTTCGCGGTGATCGCGGCGCTGCTGGCGGGCGTGGGGCTTTACGGCGTTCTGTCCACGGTGGTGCGGCAACGCACGGCGGAGATCGGCGTACGCATGGCTTTGGGCTCGCAGCCGGGCGGGATTTTCAACCTTGTCGTGGGGCAGGGACTTCGCCTCACTGCCGTTGGCATCGCCGCCGGCTTGGTCGCCGCCTTCGTGCTGACTCGCCTGATGGCCATAATGCTGGTGGGGGTCAAGCCAACGGACCCGGCCACTTTCGTGACCATGGCGATCCTATTTTTCCTGATTGCTGCCGTGGCATCCTGGCTCCCCGCATGGCGCGCAGCCAGCGTCGATCCAAACGCAGCTCTTCGTCAGCAATGACACTTTGCTCCGCACGCGCGACGGTCAGAAGGAAAATCGCGACCACCGGCTGAGTTCCGTTCACACACGAATCTCCGCGTGATCGGACTCCAGTTCAAGTCCCTTTGTTCCCGGCCGTCTCCGCCTCGCGCCCCGAATGGCGCGAACCCCCTCCAATCCTGCTCTTTGCCTTGGCTGCAGGGCCACTCCCGGGGGAGCAAGTTTCCGATTATCCGGCTTATCGTCCACTTGATTACTTCCGAGCAGGGGACGGTGTTTGACGCCGTCGTGGCGACAGGAAACAAACGACTTAGGCATTTGTTTTCCGGAGAGTAGCCCGCAGAACAACCGCAATGGTCAATTGGTGACCAATATGGAGCTTGGCATGGTCCGCCGGAATTCCTAGCATATCGACTCACGAATGCACGCGCGAACGTGAAATGGGAGGAAGCAATGAATTCCGTTAACTGTTACGAGGACGCCAACCGTGCCAGCGCGTATGCCACGCTTGAGTTCGCCAACACTTACTACCTGGCGTTCCGCGACTTGCCGGAGATTCTGAGCGCGCATGTAACCGGCCTAAGAGCGCTTGACTTCGGTTGTGGCACGGGCAGGTCGACACGGGTTCTGAGGAAACTCAGGTTCCATGTGACCGGAGTCGATATCTCGGAGGACATGCTCCGTATCGCACGGACGACCGATCCTTCTGGTGATTACCGTCACGTGCCAGGCGACAACCTCAACCAATTTGCCGCTGGCTCTTTCGACCTGGTGCTCTGCGCGTTTCCCTTTGACAACGTTCCCGGAGGAATGAAGGCAGGACTTTTTCGCGACCTTAGAAGACTGCTGGCGCCCACTGGAACCATCGTCAATCTAGTTTCGTCACCCGAGATTTACACGCATGAATGGGCTTCCTTCACGACGAAAGACTTTCCAGAGAATGCGGTTGCGCGCAGCGGAGATGTCGTACGCATTGTCGTTACCGATCACCAGGATCGGAGGCCCGTCGAGGACATCCTCTGGACCGACGAATCGTATCGAGCGGTATACCGGGAAGCAGGTCTCGAAGCGGCTGAGGTGTTTGAGCCTCTAGCCAAGGGCGACGAGCCCTATGCGTGGGTGAGCGAAACGAAGATCGCCCCCTGGGTGATCTACGTCTTACGACGTGCGACATAATAACTGGGACCATGAGATTGCCGAACGGGCTTCTCTTTGCAGTTCTGATGAACGCCGCTTTTAGGAGAACATATGAAGGCCATTTCATTTGCAACGTGCGCCTTGATGCTGTGCGTCTCAACGATCGCTTTGTCGCAATCGGAGACGCACAAGCCTGATGGTCAAAAGCCTGACGCGCAACAGGCGTCCGCTCAACTGGCGTTTGCCCGACTGAAAACTCTCGCAGGTAATTGGAAAGGCGAGGCAGCGATGGGACCCGGAGTGAACGCCCCGGTGCGCGTGTCGTTGCGCGTCACCTCCGGTGGCGCCGCGCTCATGCACGAGATGGTGCCGGAGGGAAGATCCGATGACCCGAGCAATGGTGATGACGATCCGATCACGATGATTTACGTCGATGGTGACCGCCTGATCCTTACGCATTATTGCGACAGCGGGAAGAACCGGCCTCGAATGGTCGGTAAGTTGTCACCAGATGGCAGGACAGTGGAATTCGACTTTCTCGACGTCTCCGGCGGCACGAGGGACGGACATATGCACCACGCAGTATTCACTATCATCGATGCCGATCATCACACCGAGGACTGGACTTATATGTCGCCGGAGGATAAGCCTGCCCAAGCGCACATCGACCTCGTGCGCATACGAAAGTCTTGATAAACGCGGTTACCGGAAGTTTGGTGGGCAAGTTTCCGATTATCCAACTAATCGTCCAATTGGTGACGGATCGAACGAGAAGAGATCACCCAAGGCTACTCGGATCTCAGCGCCGTCATCGGGTCGACGCGCATGGCCCGACGGGCCGGGACGTAGCAGGCCAGCAACGCCACGGCAAGCAGAAACGCGGGCATACCCACAAAGGAGCCCGGGTCTAGCGGGCTGACGCCGAACAGGATTGCGGAAAAGATGGAAGACACTACGCCGCAAAGAACGATTCCGACCAGCGCGCCCATGGCTACAGGAAGCATCGCCTGCCGAATCACCAGCCACATCACATCGCTGTTGTCTGCGCCGAGGGCCCTACGAATTCCAATTTCACGCACGCGCCGGCTAACACTGTAAGAAACCATTCCATAAATTCCAATCGAGGCAAGCAGAAGCGCGAGCGCGCCCAGGATTACCGATAGCGCTGATGCCACACGGGCCGGCGCGCGCCACTGTTCCAGATTGTCGGCAAGCGGGGCAACGGTGAAAGCCAAATGCGGGTCGAGATCACGGATGACCGCAAAGATTTCTTTAGTGATAGAGGGATCTGGTCCGCTGTGAGCCATCAGGTTAAGGTCACCCTGACTGTCGGGCCCCGTCGGCTCGAACACGTAGAGCTTGCCAGAGTTTCCAAGGTCGGCCAGTTGCGTATCTGCGGCGACACCGATCACTTGCCAATCGGTCGTGTCTCTGTGCAGCACCTGGCCCAAAGGGTTTTGTCCCGGAAAGAAGCGACGCGCGGTAGATTGCGTCAGGATGAGGACGTGGGCGCCAGTGTCCGCCTCCGCCTCCGTGAAATTGCGCCCTTGCAGGATGGGGATACTGAGCAACGGGAAGAAGCTCGGCGACACATCGTTATATTCCACTTGATAGGTCTTGCTCTTGTTGGGCGTCGAAAAGCCGGTGCCGTCATGGCTTCCACTGAGAGGAATAACCGCAGACTGGGCGACGCCATCTACGCCTGGCAGAGCGGCGACGCCTTCGCGTAGCTCCTGCTGGAAAGCGGCAGCGCGCGGCTGTGTATATCCCGACATCGCGAGGTTGTACGTGACAGACGTGACGCCTTTCATGCGAAAACCAGGATCAAGCGTCTGCGCGTGATAGAGACCGTGCAAGAGTAGTCCCGATGCGAGCAGAAGCAACATGCAAACGGCCACCTGTATGCCGACGAGGGAATTGCGCAAACGACCGGCGCTAGCTGTTCCAGTTTGCGACTGAGCGCCGTCGTCTTTCATGGCCGAGGTGAGGTCTGTGCGCGAAGACCGCAACGCAGGAGCAAGGCCGAAGAAACAGGCAGTGAGAATCGAAAGCCCGAAGGCGTAGAACCACGTGTGGAAGTCGGAGTTAACGTTCAGCGACAGCGCGAATTCTGGAGAGATTGGCAGGTGAGCCACAGCGAGTCGAACCATTGCTGCTACCGACCAAAAAGACGCCAGAGCACCCGTGGCGCCTCCGATCAACGCCAGCAGAAGGCTCTCGGTGAGCAATTGCCGTATCAGGCGCCAGCGGCTCGCTCCAAGGGTGAGCCGCACCGCGATCTCCTTATGGCGCCCGGCCGCACGCGCCAGCAGCAAACTGGCAATGTTTGCGCAGGCTAGCAGGAGCACCAATCCAACGGCGGCCATCACTAGCCAACCGATCATCAGCAGTTGAGTTCGCATGGACGGCGCGGAAAGGCGAGTGGCACGCCCCAGCGTCACGGTAGTAATCCGGCCCGGCTGAAGGGAATTCAATCCGGACGCAATCACACTCAGGTTGGCTGCGGCCTGCCGTGTTGAAACCCCGGGTTTGAGCCGTCCGATCAGGGCCAGCCAGCTCAAAAAATCGTCTGCGAGATAATCGTCGGCTGGTTGGAACGCTTTTTCCATTGTCAGCGGCGCCCAAAAAGCGGATGCCATCACCTCGGTGCCCTCAAATTCGCGCGGAGCGATGCCAATCACGCGGAACAACGTACGGTTCAACGTGATGGTCTTCCCGACGATGGCGTGGTCGGCAGCGAATATTTGTTGCCACGCGGCGTAGCCGAGAACCACGACCGGGCTCTCGCCCGGTGCAGCGCAGTCTGAGTCCGCGAAAAAGCGGCCCAGCGCGGGCCGGATTTGCAACACGTCGAAGTAGTTGCACGACGTTACCGTCCCAAGGATAGGACGCGGTTTATCGCCTCCGAGCGTGGTATCGGTGAACGAGGAATAAGCCAGCAAACCGGAGAAGACGCTGTTCTCCTGGGCATAGACCTTATATTCCGCGTACGAGACGAAGGTTTCATCGTCGTGGATGTTGCGGTGAAGCGATCCGTTCGCTGCTTGAACGTTCTGGCCGATTGTGACGAGTTGGTCCGCGTGCGGAACGGGCAGCAGACGCAACGCCGCAGAGTTGACAATCGTGAAAATCGCCGTATTGGCGCCGATGCCGAGGGCGAGAGTGAGGACAGCGACAGTCGTAAATCCCGGCGATTTGCGTAGCATGCGTAGAGCGAACCGCAAATCCGCAAAGAAGGACGCGACTATGTTTTCCCATCCGGCCTCGCGAATTTGTTCACGTACGGCGTCCATATTCCCCACCTCCAGTTTCGCCGTGCGGCGCGCCTCCTCGGGCGAGAGGCCGCGGGTGACGGACTCGGCGGCAGCCTCTTCCAGGAAGTGTTGGACCTCGTCTGCAACATCCTGGTCCGCGACACGTCGATGCGTGAGAACGCGCAGCCCGCGAGAGACCTGCCGCCACAGCGACATACGACTAGCCTTCCGCCTTCAGAAGCCGCGCGACCGCTGACGCCCGCCGAGTCCATTCCGCGGCCTCGAACTCCAGCTGTTTTCTCCCGGCACGCGTTAATTTGTAGAACTTTGCGCGGCGCGAATTTGGTGTTTGACGCCACTCTGAATCGAGCCATCCGGCGCGTTCCAGCCGTTGCAGTGCTGTCAGTAGTGATCCAGGGTTAACTTTGAAGACGCCACGCGAGGTCTGCTCGACACGCCGGGCAATGCCGAACCCATGCATGGGCTCGGGGCTCAGCGTCTTCAGGATGAGCATGTCGAGCGTGCCCTGAATGACGTCGGTATTCGCATTGGGTTCTTGCACAAGTCCTCCGAGAAAGACTCTGCCTCTTCTCCATATGATTGTCAAGATGTGACGGTCAGAAGGAACGCCAAACTGCGGCTCGGCGCAGAGGGAGGAAGGTTTTTGGCCAATGCTTTCTACCGAAGCATGCTTCGCGCGATACGCCCGACCGGCTCGATGTTGCCAGGTGGCAGGCAAGCTCCCGAAAGAACCATGAGTTATAGGACTACTAACGTATCTTTGTAACTACCCTTTTCGCCTGATTTGTGCTACCTTGGGCCGTTTTTATGCTCAACAAAATTGATCGGCGGAACCCAGGCCACCCGCAAACGGCCGTCGCCAGGCGGCTTCGCTCCATTTTCTCCCCCTGCCGAGAATCTAATCCCGGCACTGGGATTAGAAATCGACGCAAATGATTGAAAACACTCATCGGCGACCATCTCTAATATACCGTAGGGTAGGGGGGTGCATTTCGCCCAAGCGAAAGCGAGGCGAACTGCCGATCCGTCGAGGATCGGCATCCCGAGCGACCACCGGGAGCCGAGGGAACTCTCTCTCTGCCCTCTTTCCCTCACCCCGCGCCCCTAACTCCTCGGCCCTCGCAATCAATCGCTACACTTTGCAAATAGAAATCCTGCTAAATTACACAAAACAAAGGACGGCGGCTCCGGTCAATCGCTACACTTTCACGGTGCTAAGCTGACATGACGAAGACCATCATCGAGCCCTTTCGAATCAAGAGCGTTGAGCCCATTCGCCAGACCACGCGCGAGCAGCGCCAGAAGCTGCTCGAAGCGACCGGCTACAATCTCTTTCTCATCGCCTCCGACGACATCCTGATCGACCTCCTCACCGACTCAGGCACCAACGCCATGTCCACCGAGCAATGGGCCGCAATGATGCGCGGCGACGAATCCTATGCCGGCTCACCAAGCTTCATCCGCTTTCGAGATTCGGTTCAGGCCATCATGGGATTCAAACACGTGATTCCCACGCATCAGGGACGCGCCGCCGAGCGAATCCTCTTCAGCGTGGTGTGCAAGCAAGGCGACGTTGTGCCGAACAACACCCACTTTGACACCACGCGCGCAAACTGCGAATTCGTCGGCGCCGAAGCCGTCGATCTGCCCACGCCCGAAGCCCTCGAGCCTTCGCGACAGTATCCGTTTAAGGGAAACATGGACACGGCGCGGCTTGCGGAACTCATCGACCGCGTCGGCAGAGAGCGCGTTCCGCTCGTGATGCTCACCGTCACCAACAATTCCGGCGGCGGCCAGCCCGTCTCCATGGCGAATATCAGAGCGGTGAAGGAGATTTGCGCGCGGCACAAAATTCCCCTGTATATCGACGCGTGCCGCTTCGCCGAGAATGCCTATTTCATCAAGCTGCGCGAGCCCGGCTACTCGCACAAGACGCCGCGCGAAATCGCGCAGGAAATGTTTTCGCACGCCGACGGCTGCACCATGTCCGCGAAAAAAGATGCGATCGTCAACATCGGCGGCTTCCTTTGCACCAACGACGACATCTTGGCCCAGGCTCAGAAAAACCTCCTGATTCTCACGGAAGGCTTTCCCACGTATGGCGGGCTTGCCGGGCGCGATCTCGAAGCAATCGCCGTCGGCCTGAATGAAGGGCTCCACGAAGACTACCTGCAATACCGCATCGTTTCGACGGCTTATCTCGGCAATCACATCTCGGCTGAAGGCGTGCCCATCGTGCAGCCCCCCGGCGGCCATGCCATTTACATCGACGCGCGCGCCTTTCTCCCGCAGATTCCTCCCACCCAGTTTCCCGGCGTCGCCCTTGCCGCTGAACTCTACATCGAAGGCGGGATTCGCTCCGTGGAAATCGGCACCCTGATGTTCGGCAAGCGCGACGAAAACGGCGTCGAGCATCCCGGGCCCAAGGATTTGCTGCGGCTCGCTATTCCGCGCCGCGTTTACACGCAATCGCACATCGACTATGTGGTGGAAATAATCCTCGAGGTCTGGCGGCGCCGCGCTGCCATTCGCGGCCTCGAGCTAACCTATCAGGCGGCGTTCCTCCGCCATTTCACCGCGCGCTTCCGCAGGGCTTCTTGACCATGAACGAGCGCGTTCCGCCCCCACGCGCTTCGCTTGGCCCACCGGACGCGTCTGCTATAATCGCGCGTTCATGGCGAGTCCCAACTTCAAGCCGCCGCGATACATCGTCGTCGAAGGACCGATTCGCGTCGGCAAGTCCACTCTCGCGAAAGTCCTCGCGGAGCGGCTGCACGCGCGGCGCATCTTCGACTGCGAGGACAATCCGTTTCTGGCCGACTTCTACGACGAGAAGCCCGGCGCCGCGTTTCGCGCCCAGATGTATTTCCTCTACGAGCGCCACCGGCGTCTCATCGAAGCGCGCCCCGAAGACGCCGCCGCGCCGCTGGTGGCTGATTTTCTTTTCGAGAAGGACAAAATCTTCGCTTACATCAATCTCGACAACGAAGAGCTCAAGCTCTACGAAAAGTTCTTCGACATGCTCGCTCCATCGATTACCCACCCGGATCTGGTCATCTACCTACAGGCCAAACCCGAGGTGCTCCGCAAGCGCGTCTCGAAGAAGGGCGATCCCGCCGAAACGCAGGTTTCCCTCGACTACGTGGAGGCCGTCGCGAACGCCTACGAGCATTTCTTCTTTCGCTACGCGGGATCGAATCTGCTCGTGGTGGACACCTCGGATATCGACTTCGTCGAACGCAACCAGGATTTGCAGGAACTCCTCCGCCGGCTCCGCCAACCCGTCAAAGGCACGCAGTATTTCCTGCCGCTTGGCCAAGGCTGACGCTCGCGGCCTTACCGTCGGCGGATTTTCCCGTCCGCTCCTAAATGAATAACCGCCTTTAGTTACTGGCATTCGGGTATGGCTGGTTTCTTCTGCCAGTCGTATACAAGTACGAGTGTGAGCGACAATTCAGGCGTCTTGTCTGCTTGTGGAAATTGAGAACGAGGAGGACACCGTCATGATGTTGATTCTTTTTGTCGTTCTACTGCTCGCGTTGATAGGTAGCGTTCCCGCGTGGCCGTACAGCCGAGGCTGGGGCTACTATCCGAGTGGAGGCGTCAGCCTCGTGCTCGTCATTTTGCTGATACTTCTTTTGATGGGCCGTTTGTGAGCCGACCAACCACTTCCAGGAGATCACGATGAGCACGCATAACGAAGGCTTATTGACCGAAGTAGCCACCGCAATCGGCGCGACTCTGGGCCGCGTAGCGAGGACGTCCAGTGAGCTCGTCCACACGGCCGAACGCAAGATGTCGAACGCACGGCCGAAACAGCGCGCAAGAAAAGCTGCTCGCCGCGCCAAGACACGGCTGCGGGCAACGGCACGCCGGACGAAGAAGGCCGCCCGCAAAGCTTCGATTGCGGCGAAGAAGGTACGTAGATCCGCAAGCGGAAAAGCGCGCCGAGCGCTCCGGGCCGCATAGCTCAATCTGAGGGCAAGTCTTTAACGATGAGGTCGGGGAGTTAAGTCAATCCGCCGGCACCATGCGAGCGGCGGTAATCTTTCTACTTGCTCCCCCCTTTCGAACTTTGATCGGGCTCGACCCGTGAATGGAAGCCCCTGCCTCCAGGCCCCGCAATACTAGTACCCCCACGCCTACCGTGTGAAATTTGATGCACAACTGCGCAAAAGCGGGTATGCTCGCGTCTCTTCCCAGAGAGAAAACCAGTGTTGCTGTCGCCATACGATATCGGTGTGGCTGGCTGCCAGATTGCTAAGTTCATCGGGCTAGCGGCTCGGGGAGCCGTTAGAAGCTAACGAAAAATGTGGTGGTACAGGTACTGGAAGTCCTGGAACAACCTTGAAGGCCTAGTTCACTCTTCGTGGCGGCTGACGCAGTGCATTCTCCTGATCGGGACGGTCCTGCCCCTCGTCCTCGTTGTTTGGAAGTTGCATGCCGTTCCGCCGCTCGAGAATCGAGCTCCGCCCGTGGTGTCTTCCGTCCCGAGCGCCAACTTTGAAGTTCCGCTAACTTACGCCGGGACACCCCTGCGGATTATGCTGCCGTACTCGGTGATTCCAGGGGGTGCAGCGGATGCTGCAGAGTTGCGCAACGCCATCGTCCACGACCCCGTTGTAGCAGTCCACTATGCCGTGTTTGATGTCTCGAGGACGCGTGTGGTTCGGCTTGATCGCAACCGCGCACTCTATGTGTCCTATCGCCTTGGCGACCGCGTCTTCTGGACAAAAAAGAAGCTGATTCTGCCCCGAGGGGAAACCGTTCTCACCGACGGCCAGCACTTGGCCAGAACCCGCTGCGGCAACCGTCTTTCCGAAACTCCCGAAGTGCCCACATCCATCAAGGAACCCGAACGGGCGGTGCTGGAAACCCCCGAAGCTCCCGAACTGACAGGGCTGACTCCTCCCCCGGAGTTGTCCTTAACACCAATCGGCCCGGTGGTGCCTCCACCGCCGGGCGGCATCTTCGTCCCACCGCCTGTTCCCATCTTTTGGGGTGTGGGGCCGCCGCCCGGAACAGGGCCTGCTGGTCCGCCAGTTGTTCCGCCGCCTCCCATAACGGGGATTCCCGAACCAGGCACCGCCCTGCTGGTTTCAGCGGGATTCTTCGTCTTGTTTACATTGAGAAAGAAAATTCGGAATGGCTAAAAGTTAGGTTTGCGGAAAAGAAAGCCCGGGACGGTGCCGCCAGATCGTCCGTCCCGGGAACAGATTGAGAGAGAGTGTGTGGAAGCTACGTTTGGGCTCGGCGCTTCAAGCAGCCTTTGACGGCCCGTTTAACCGATGGCGCCACTTCCCGAGAGTCCGGTTCAGCGGATGACCGCGATGCAAGAATGTCAGCACCGGTTCGCGTCTCATACCCACCTTCTCGAGTGCGCGGCGAATGCGAAAATCGCGCCCCGCAGACACGAGCCCCTTTTCGAGCGTCACAATCGCGTCGTGCGTGCGTCCCGCCTGCAGGTAGACCTCCGCCAGGTTCAGATAGAGCTGGGCATGATTGTGTTTCATCCCCACAGCTTCCCTGCAGAGCGTTTCCGCGTCGCCAAAGCGCTTCTCGGCCAGCGCCGCTAGCAGGCCCGTATACGAAAGATAGAACGGGTTTTTCGGCGCAACCCCCAGGGCGCGCCGGGCATGCAGCAGCGCTTCATCCGCTTGGCCGTCGCGTAAGTGCTTCAGACATTCCTTGAAGTCAGACATTCCGGCGTCCGAAGGTGAAGTCGTTCCAATCCAGTGGGACATAAGTTCCTTTCCTCCGCCCGAAGCGCCAGGACCACGCCCGGGCTACAAGAAGAGGCTATCCCTTCAGTGAGCGCACATAAATAGAACGCCGGGCCAGATTTCGGGCTAGTACGTTTCCTGTACCGAAAGACAGGCGAAAGCGAAAGCAAGCGTTTTGGGGGCTATTGGCTGGTTTGCAGGTACTGATTGAACCAGGAAACAGCGCGGTCGATCACGTCGCGGCTGTGCGCAGGGTTAAGAAACAGGTGCCCTTCGTTGGGATAAATGACGAACTGGGTCGGCACACCCAGCGTCTTGAGCGCGTGCCAGAATTCGAACGATTGCGGCGCAGGGCATTCGCCGTCGCGGTCGCCGACGACGATCAGCGTCGGCGTTTTCGCCTTCTTAATGTAATTGATTGGGGCGCTCTTCGCGTAAACGGCGGGATCGTCATACACAGAGGCGCCAAAGTAGGGAATCATCCACTGGTCGATCTTGTTTTCGCCATAGTAGCTCACCCAGTTGGCAAGCCCCGCGCCCGCGACGGCTGCCCGGAATCGGTTCGTTTGGGTTATGCCCCACATCGTCATGTACCCGCCATAACTCCACCCGGTAATTCCAAGACGGTCAGGATCAACGGGCGCTGACTGAATGGCCTTATCCACGCCCGCCATAATGTCCAGGAAATCGCCATAGCCGAAATCCTTAACGTTGGCTCGCGTGAATTTTTCACCCTGGCCGTAGCTGCCGCGCGGATTCGGCAAGAATATGAAGTATCCCTGGCTGGCGAGCGCCATGTAATAACTCCGCCGGCTCGGCCATGAGGGCATCGTCGCCCAAGCCGGCCCTCCGTGGACGGCGACGACCATCGGATATTTCTTGGCGGGATCCAAGTTGCTTGGGTACACCAGCCAGCCCTGGACCGTCCCGATTCCAGTGGTCCAGTGCAGCGAGACACTCTTACCCCAGGAGGGGACAAGGCCGGAATTGCGGTTCGTAATCTGTTTCCACGAGCCCGTTGGCCCTGCCCAAACTTCGGGTGCCTTCGAAAGTGACTGTCGAACCACGGCCGACATTTTTCTGTCGCTCGAGAGAGAAATGCTGGGAGTGAACGCGCCGGGAGAAACTCTTTCAGCTCCCGTCCAGATCGACGTCACCTTCCTGTCAGCCAAGGTAAGACTGTTGATGGACGTTCCGCCGTCGGCGATGGCTGTGAAAAGAATGCTTTCCGAGTCGGCCGACCAATCGAGCGACGATGCGCTTTTGCTGATTCCTGGAGTCACGTTTGTAGCGACACCACCGGCTGCCGGAACTGTGAAAATATCGCCGCCGGTGATTCCTTCGTCGCTCATCAGCCCGCCGATGAAGGCGATCTGCTTGCTATCCGGCGACCAACGCGGAACCGCAATCTGCATGTCCGGTTTTTGCAGGATCGCGTGCATGCCGCCCGAAGCGGCATCCACCGCGAACAGTCCGGCTGCATACCAATTGTCGTCGCCGTTGCCGTGCGCTGCCGAAACCACCAGATGACCGCTGTCGGGTGCCCAGTCGAATTCGTAGATGTAGGTGTCAGCGGGTGAAATTTGCCGCGCGCGTGATGTCGCGGGATCGACGAGCGTGAGGCGCTGCTCCAAGAACGAATCCGAGACGACGCCTTCGTCGGGAGTTTCGGCCACCAGTGGGCCCGCGGCGCGCGTGGCATTTTCCGTGTAAAGCAAAGCGATGCTCTTGCCGTCGGGCGACCAAGCAGGACTCGATACGAACCCCGTGAAGTGCGTGAGCGGCGTGAGCAGCTTTGCCTTCGCTGTGAGCGGCTTTGCCTTCGCTGCGGTGCCTGCGGCGTCGATGACGAAGAGCTGAAGCTGCCCGTGGGTTGCGGCGTCGGAAAGGAATGCAATCCGCTTGTTGTCGGGCGACCATGCGACATCGTGCTCCTCGTGAGGCACTTTGCCATCGCCCGCGGAAATGCGCGTCACGTGCGCGGGTGCGGTCAAATCAGCTACGAAGATTGCCGCATCCGAAGAGAGCGTGCCGCCGGGTCCCGGTAGTTCCTCCACCCACGCCACGCGCTTTCCGTCCGGCGAGATCACCGCCTGCAAAAAGGAATGCACGTCGAACATCGCACGAACCACGTCAGCCAGGCGCGATTGGGAGTTAGCGGCGGCCTTTGGCGCCGTCTGGGCCGTTGCGGCGAGCGAGCCGAGCCACGTTGCAGCGAACAGCGCGAAAACCTTCGTCCCTTTGCGATTCATACCGTCTCCCGAGTTTGTGAAGCCGATCCGAGCATCAAAACCACGACGCCCTCGCAGCGCGAATCGTCATGTTGAAGTCACCCGGAGCCAAAAGCAAGTCGCGAAACGCAGTCTTGCGGCCAGGCAGTTTCGTCGATATTCTCCGGTGATCTTATTCGGGAGGGCGAATGCGCTGTTGGAATTTATGCAAGATCCTAAGGGCTGCGAGCTCGATCGCCTGTGCACTGGCGTTTGCTGCTGCGGCGTTTGCAGCGCCTCAAACGGGATCCGCGCAGGCCGCACCGCCCCAAGCTGCGCCCATCATCGAGCAGGGAAAGTTCGTGCTGCATAAATTCGAGCAGCCTATTGGCGAGGAAACCTACGAAATCACACGCGACGGTGACTCGCTCGGCGTCAAAATCGATTTCAAGTTCACGGACCGCGGAACCCCGGTACCGATGACGGCGACGTTTCGGTCGGCAGACGATCTCACGCCCCGAGCGTTTGAGATCAAGGGGAAGAACGCGCGGCAGAGCTCGATCGATGAGGCCGTGGAAATACAGCCAGACAAAGTCCGGTTGCGAGATCGCGACAAGTGGACGGATGCGGCCCGGCCGAATCAGTTCTTCACGATTGCCGGATACGCTCCGGCGACCATGCAGATGCTCATGGTCCGTTATTGGGCCACGCACGGTTCGCCAGCCCAGCTAGATACACTGCCGTCGGGCCACGTGAAGATCGAGCCGCGGGGAAAGGACTCGATCAGCATCGACAGCAAGAAAGAAACGCTCGATCGCTACACTGTGGAAGGGCTGATTTGGGGCCGCGAAACGTTGTGGTTCGATGCGAATCGCAACCTCGTGGCTGCGGTCACGCTGGATGCGGAATTCGACCATTTCGAAGCCATTCGCGACGGCTACGAGAGCGCGCTTGGAACGTTTGTGGGTCGCGCGGGCGCTGACGGAATGGCCGCGCTGGCCGAAGTCTCAAAAGGAATCTCGGGAAGCCACGCGGACACCATGGCGCTGGTCGGTGGCACGCTGATCGACGGTACCGGAAGCGATCCCGTGGTGGACTCCGCCATCGTGATCGACAAGGGGCGAATTGTCGCCGCAGGCCCGCGCTCAAAAATCAAGATTCCGAAGAACGCCGTTGTCGTCGACGCCCACGGGAAAACGATTCTGCCCGGATTATGGGACATGCACGCGCACTTCGAGCAGGTCGAGTGGGGTCCGATCTATCTGGCGGCGGGCGTTACGACGGTTCGCGATTGCGGCAACGAATTCGAGTTCATCACCGCTGTGCGCGACGCGATCGCCGCCGGGCGCGGTCTTGGCCCCCGAATTCTCGCTGCGGGAATCGTGGATGGAACAGGACCGCTGGCACTCGGGGTCCAACGCGTCGACACGCCCGAGCAGGCGAAGATGTGGGTTGACCGCTACCACGACGCCGGGTTCCAGCAGATGAAGATCTACAGTTCGGTGAAACTCGAAGAGGTGAAAGCTGTCGCGGATGAGGCGCACCGGCTCGGCATGACGGTCACCGGCCACGTGCCCGAAGGCCTCGACGCCTATCAGGTGATCGAGGCGGGCCAAGACCAGATCAATCACATCAGCTACATCGCAGACATCATGCATGCGCCGCTTCCCAAGAACGCGGACCGCGTGGCGCGGTTCACCTCCGTTGCCGACATCGATTTCAATTCGCCCGACGCGCAAAAGGCTCTCGCATTCTTGAAGGCGCACAAAACCGTTGTCGATCCGACCCTGGCCCTCTTTGAGTTCTTTACCGCAAATACTTCGAAACCGCCCGCGAGCTTTGAGCCGGGAGTGGAGAAAGTGGCGCCCGAGCTCCAACAGCAACTAGCCGACGTTGGCCCGCCTTCCCCACTCTCGGAGGGGATTGCGAAGGTCTTTGACAAAGAGGTGGCGATTGTGGGCGCCCTCCACCGCGCTGGAATCCCCGTGGTTGCCGGGACCGATCAAACTGTGCCCGGCCACAGCTTGCATCGTGAGATCGAACTTTATGTCCAGGCGGGTTTCACGCCGATGGAAGCAATTCAGGCGGCCACTATCGTTCCGGCGCGCGTGATGGGATTCGACACGGAACTCGGCACCGTCGAACCAGGCAAGCGGGCAGATTTGGCCATTCTCGACGGAAATCCCCTCGAATCGATTCACAACATTCGCACGGTCAAGTATGTGATCACCGGCGGCACGATGTATAACTGCGCCGAACTATGGAAGAGCGTCGGATTCAGGCCGTAGGTTGCGCGAATCGACGCACGACGATAATGCCGCTTGTTGAAATGGCTACCCGGAATTATGCTGCGCTCAAATCGGCGAATGATCGGGAGATGACGATCGGATTCGTGAGGTGAAAAATGGAAAAGTGGACACGCAGGAAATTCTTCGTTTCGACTTTGGCCGGCAGCGTCGCGGCCAGCGCGGGAAAGCTCTTTGGCGCGGTCCCGCCGGGAACCGCGAGTAAAAGCCCTCAAGTAGCGCATGCCGAAAAGGGTACACGCCCACTCATCATTTCGGCGCGCAACGGACTGAAACACCTCGACGATGGAATGCAGGTGCTGCGAAACGGCGGCGACACGCTGGACGCTGTACTCGCTGTCGTGACCAAAGTCGAGGACGACCCCAACGACCATTCGGTTGGTTTCGGCGGACTCCCAAATGAAGAAGGTGTGGTGCAACTCGACGCGTGCGTGATCCACGGGCCAACCGCGAGATGCGGGGCGGTGGGCGCGATCGAGAAAATCAAGAATCCGTCGCTCGTCGCAAAAGCCGTTATGGAGAAGACGAACCACACCTTCATCGTGGGCGCTGGAGCGACGAAGCTCGCCGAAGACCTCGGCTTTCAGCCCATGAATCTGCTCACCGACGATTCCCGGCTGGCGTGGCTCGCTTGGAAGTCGTCGAGCTCGAAGGATTGGCGCCCGGGCCTCGACAGCCCGGAATGGAACAAGACCCTCGCGGCCTTGCTCGACACTCCGGAAAAGAACGAGCTGCGCGCGTGGATCGAGAACGTCGTTGCGCATCCGCCCACCGGCACGATCAATTGCCTCGCCGTGAACGAAAAGGGCGACATCTCCGGAACCACCACCACTTCCGGCCTTGCCTGGAAAATTCCCGGCCGCGTGGGTGACTCGCCGATCATCGGCGCGGGATGCTTCGTCGACAACGAAGTGGGCGCAGCTGGATCCACGGGCCGCGGCGAAGAAAACATCAAGATTTGCGGCGGCCACACAATTGTCGAGCTGATGCGCAAGGGCATGTCCCCCACGGACGCCTGCCTCGAAGCCATGCGCCGCGTGGTGCACAACTACAACTTCGATAAATCGCGGCTAAAGCTGTTCGACCTGCAGTTCTACGCGCTCAATAAGAACGGCGAGCATGGCGCCGCCGCGCTGTGGTCCACGTATCCGAATGGCAAGCCCATTAGTTACGCGGTCCACGATGGAACGCAGGCGAACTTAGTTCCATGTGCACCGCTATTCCAGGGCACTGGCGGCGATTACTGATTTGGATTAATGCACCACGTCTGACGCGAAGACCAGCCGGACGCCGCGTGCTTGCAGTTGCGGCAGCATTGCGGCAAGTGCGGCGATGGTGGCGGGATGCGGATGGCCGATGGCGATTGCGGAGCCGTCGCGCACCGCGTCGCGCGCCGCCAGATTCAGCTGAGCCTCAATCGCTTCCTTCGCGGGGTTGTCGTCGAGAAATACCTTTCGCGAAGCCGCCGGTACGCCGGAGCGTTCGGCAACCTCGTACGCCACCGTGCTGGTGGTCGTGCGGCTGTCGATGAAGAAAAGCCCCCGCTCCCGAAGCGCCGGCATCAGTTCCTCCATCAACGTTGAATCTGCCGTGGCGCGCGAGCCTTCATGATTGTTCACGCCAGTCGCGTGCGGCACCGTTTCGAGCATTCCTGCCAGCACCGACTCCACCTGCTGCGGGTTCATCCCCACGCGCAGTTCCACGCTTTCCTGCTTCACGTCTTGCGATTCCGATTCCATCGGCAAGTGCAACAACACCTGATCGCCGCGGCGGTGGGCTTCTTCGGCAACCTCACTCGAAAGCGGAAGGTGAGGAATCACCGATACCGTAAGCGGGAAAGGCAGAGCCAGCAGCGAATCGTCGGCGGCCCGGTCGTAGCCGAGATCGTCGAGAATAATCGCGAGGTTTGCGTTGCCACCTGCGTGCGAAGCGGGCGCACGCGGTTGTGATGCCATCGGTGCCACGATGTGGATCGTATGTGTCCGCGCTCCATTCAAGGTGAAGTCAAACCGAATGACGCCGCCCGAAGTTGTGGCAACCACCTGCAGATTGTGGCGGCGCGCGATATCCGCAAGCGCGTTTTCGAGCGCACCCGTCTGGGAGGGATCGGAAAGCGAGATGTAAATGTTGTCCGCCGCGCTCTGGGTGGGAACGCCGGCGATGGACCGGTCCGCTTGCGGGCGAATCGTGATTTCCGATCTGTGCCCGGTGATTTTTTGCGCCGATGAAACGATCTCGCTTGTGATGGACCGAAGCTCTGACTTTGAGAGCGACTTCTTCGCGCACCCCGAGAGTGACAGAAGGAAAGTCGCACCGAAAAGAAGGAACCGGCGAGTGCTGCCTCGAACGTCAGTGCTCACGGGTTTGCTGGAAGCGGTTACGAAAGAGGGAGTCTGACGCGGGACCGTCCCGCGCGATGATCTCACGAGCGGCTACGCGGCCTTCCGTTCCGTGCTCGCGCCCTGCAGAATTGCGATGGCCTTCTTCAGCACGGGATCGTCGGGGGAAACCACTTGGCCCGGCGGCGGAGGCGGCGGCCCAGGCTGTGTCAACTCCGCGTAATCATCCGGCGCGTACTTCACTTCCACGGAAGGAACTACTCCGTCGGCCGGAATCGACTTTCCGGCGGGCGTGTAGTAATTGGCCACCGTCAGAATCAGCGCGGAGCCATCATCCAGTTGCAGCAGCTTCTGCATCGATGCGGTTCCGTACGTGCGCTCCCCGACGGTTTCGCCGCGGTGATTGTCGGCAATCGCGCTCGCCACGATTTCAGCTGGCCCCGCTGTGCTGTTGCCGATCAACACGGTGATAGGCTGTGACCAAACCACCTTCGATGGGTCAGCGGAAGCAACTTCGGGCGAAACCGTCTGGCCCTTCAGGTTCGCAATTATGCCGGACGAAACAAAAAGTTGGGCCGTGGCAATTCCTTCCTGCGCTTCGCCGGATGCGCAGTCGCGCAAATCCAGAATCAACTTGTGCGCGCCCTGCTGGCCGAATTGAATCACTTTTTCCCGGATCTGTTTGCTCATGCCCGCATCGAACTCGGGAACGCGAAGATACGCAATGTCGCCTTCGAGTCTGGTCTCCACGAGTTTCGGGGCGGGGAACTTCGCAAGCGTGACGTCCATGTCCTGCGGTTCAGTCTTGCCGCGGCGAATGGCGGAGATTTTCACCACCGTTCCCGGGTCGCCGCTCAACAGAAGTTGCGCCTGATCGATGGCCATCTGCGAGGTCGTAAAGCCTGCGATCTTTTCGAGGATGTCGCCAAAACGCAGGCCCGCTTTTTGCCCCGGGCTGTCCGGCAGGACAGAAATCACGGAAATGTACCCGAATCGCTTCGTCAGCGCGAGCCCGGCTCCCGCCTTGGGCTTATTCGCGCTCTTTTCCTTGTAGTCGTTGTATTCGAGCGGGCTCAGGTAACCGGACTGCGGGTCGAGCGAATCCACAAGACCGTGAAGGGCGCCGGAGGTCACTTGGTGGATGTTGGGATCATCGACGTAATCGCGCTGGATGTGGTTCAGCACTTCACTGTAAACCGTAAGAGCGCGGAAAGCCTGGTCGTTCGAGGAGCGGGCGCGCACGTAGCCGGTGGCCACGTACGCAAAAACGAGAATCGAAAGTGTGACTACAATCTTCTTTGCCAGGGAACTCATGTGGACCCTTTCCTCTGCCCGCCTCGTGCTTGCCGCTCTCTGTCAGATGCAGCCAAGGCCTGCGCTGGTTTCTTGGCCGCCGCGCCGGTAAACCGCAATTATAGCATTTGACCCGAATGATTCGGTGGGATTTGCCTTCCGAGCTCAGGAATCCTCGAATACCTACCGGCGTGCGAAAGTTTGATGGCCGGAGTGGACGTCGCCGAGATGCGACTCCATCGAGTCGATTCCACCGATAGGAGTCGCGGCGGTGACGTACGTCTGGGAGATGCGATCCTGCCACGTGAAGTGGTCCTCGTCCCAAATCGCCCACACAAAGCCGAGCATCAGCGTCGCGCCCGAAAGCAGGTACCCGAAACTGCGCCACAGGAGCTGACGCGTGTCCGGCAGGCTGCCGTCGAGCCGGACGATCGTCAGGCCCCGAAGCTGCATGCCCGGTGTCGAGCCCGCCAGTGTCGTGAACACGAAAAAATAGAGCGCATAGAAAAGATAGCCGACCACGAGATAAACCACTGCGTCCGTTTTTGCCAGGCTGATCTTGCCGTGCAGCGATAGAAACAGCCCCATGAACCCCGAAATTGTCAGTCCCAGGAAGATCGCGTCGACAAGGCCTGCCAGGCGTCGCTCCGGAAATCCCGCCACAGGCACCAGCGCCGTTTGCGGATGGGAGCGGTCGTTTGGAGAATCCGAGAAATCGAGTTCCGGTTGGATGCAGATTTCCACGCGTTCAATTTGGCGCTGGCGCTGGACGGGCCGGGATCGAGGCCGCTCGCGCGGTTCCTCAGGCGCCAGACTCGGCTCTTCCTGAAACGGGAGGCCCGACTGGGAGTCGTTCAGGCTAAGACGCCCGCGTCGCGCTCGGTACTCGTGCAGGCGCCGGGACACTTCGCGCCGCCATTCTGGCTCTGACTCGCCCACCTCGCCTTCCGCGGAGCCGTTGACGCCGATGGCTGCAGGAACCGGCACACTGTCGTCGATGGGGATCTCGCAGAAGGAACACTTCTCGGAGTCGTCGAGTAAAAGAGAGCTACACTTCGGGCAGATGCGTATCACTGGTTGTTTTGCGCTGCGAAAGTTCCAGTGGAACGAGCAAATGGTAGCACGTCACGTACGGGCGTTGGGCCACGATGTGCGGTTGTCGCGTACTAGGCAACTCGCCTGGAACTGGCGGATTCTCATGCTTGGTCTGGCGGAATGCTGAAAAGCGGAAGACTCCACCGATTGCGAGTGCGCGGAGCGCGTGTTACGCTCGAACTTCTTTTTGCGGAAAAAATCTAGTCGATGCCCAACGCGACATCTTTGGAGTCACTCCGCAAGCACATCCTCCTGATAGCTATTCTCCCAATGTTAGCCGCATCGGCCCGAACCGCGTCCGCGCAGGGCGGCACGAATATCATCCCAAAGCTGCCGCAAGGCGGTGGCGAAGTCACCCTCGAAGCCGACCGCCAGGGCGGAGAAATTGGAAAGACCTACTATGCGGACGGCAACGTCGATCTGCGCTACCAAAATATGCGGTTGCGCGCCGATCACGTCGAGTGGAACGAAGAAACCGATGTCGTCACTGCGCGTGGCCACGTGCAGCTCGATTATTTGACGCAGCACCTTGAGGCAGACGATGCGCTGTACGAATTGCGCACGGGCCGCGGAAAATTCCATCATGTGCGGGCCACGTTCGCATTGCAGCGCCGCCCGACGCCGACACTCCTGATCAGCCCCAATCCCCTCTATTTCGAAGCGGACGAAGCCGACCGCCTCGACGAGAACACCTATCGCATTCACAAGGCCTGGCTCACCGTTTGCGATCCGCAGCATCCCACGTGGAAGTTTTATGCTCCGCTTGCCACTGTCGAACTGCAAAAAACGATCCGACTCGAGAACGGCAACTTCCGTCTCCTTTCGATTCCGGTGCTCTACCTTCCGTATGCGACATTTCCGGCCGAAAGGCGCCGTGACTCGGGTTTTCTCATTCCCGAGTTTGGCGAAAGTTCCAGTAAGGGCTGGATTCTTGGCGAGGCGGTTTATTGGGCGCCGAAGGACTGGATGGACCTCACACTCGGCAGCGATTATCTCAGCAAGAGAGGCTGGAAACAGAAAGGGCAGATTCGAATGCGTCCGTGGGAAAATGCGAGGCTTGAGGCCGACTACTTCGGTGTGATGGACCGCGGCCTCGAACAGCCCTCGGGGCCGCCGATCCCGCAGGGCGGCTATGAAGCTCACCTGCTGTTTACGGCGCTGCTGCCGGACGATTGGCGCGCGGTGGCCGATCTCGACCATCTCAGCTCGCTTACGTTCCGTCTGGCGTGGTCTGAAACCTACGTTCAAGCGGTGAACTCGGAGGTGATAAACACCGCGTTCCTCGCGAAGAATTTCGACGGGTACAGCATGGACTTTGCCGCTCTCAGCTATGAAAACTACCTCAGCGCAACACCCCAGACTTCGATCACCCTACGCACGGCGCCGGAGGCAAGATTCAGTTCGGTCGATCGGACCTTCTTCGAGAACCTGCCTATCTATTTCTCATTCGATGCCTTCACGGGCGCAGCGCATCGCGGCGAGACGATCACCCCTTTCGACACGCCGGCCTTTGTCGAGCGCAGTGAAATCTCGCCAACCGTGACCGTTCCGTTTCACTTTGGACCCTGGCTCGACCTGACTCCCACGTTCACGTTCCGCTCCACCTACTACGGTGGGCAGATGCAGGACCAGCAGTTCGTCGATGAGGGATTCTTTCGCAACACGGAAGAGTTCTCTTTCGACATCCGGCCACCCACCATCGAGCGTGTCTGGGGCGACGATGACACCAGATGGAAGCACACCATCGAGCCGGACATCGTCTACAGCTACGTCACCGGTGTGAACGACTTTGGCCGCTTCATCCGTTTTGATGAAGACGAGACGCTGACAGACACGAACGAAGTGGAGTACAGCGTGACGCAACGCCTCTATCGCCGAACCGATGGTGGCGACGCGGAAGAGCTGGTCACATGGCAGCTCGCGCAGAAATATTTCTTCGATCCCACGTTCGGCGGCGCGCTGGTGCCCGGGCAACGAAATGTGTTCCAAACGCTCGACGATCTCACGCCCTTCGCGTTCGCCGACGAGCCCAGGCGATTTTCGCCCATTGTGAGCGACTTGACGTTCGAGCCCGGAAAACGCTGGGACACCGAGTTCATCCTCAACTACGATCCCCAGCGCAACCGCATGACTGCCATCGGCACCCTGCTGAAGCTCAAGCCGTACAAGGAATCCTTCCTCACTCTTGCCCAGTTTTCCACGCTCAATCTGCCGCTCAATCCCCCGGTGCCGCCGCCCAATTTCCAGCAGCGCTCAAATCAGATCAGGATGTTGATTGGTTATGGCGACCTCACCCGGCGCGGTTTGAACGCCACTCTTGGCGGCAGTTACGATTTCACGGAGCACGGATTCCAAAACCAGATTGCCGAAGTCAGCTACAACGGGTCGTGCTGCGGCATCGGGTTCGAGTACCGCAAATTTTCTTTCGGCACGATCCGAAGTGAAAATCAATACCTGATTACCTTCCGGATCGCCAACGTAGGCTCGGCGGGGAACCTCCGGCGGGCTGAGAAAATCTTCTGATGCCTCAGGTTCGCAGTCGCGCAAACCGCTCGGCCGAATCTGAGTTGGCTTTTCTCTCGATCCAGGAAGCGGCGCGCCTCCTGCGACGCAAGGAGATTTCACCTCTCGATCTCGTCGAATCCGCGCTGGCTCGAATCGACCGCTTGAACCCGGCCCTGAACGCGTTCATCACGGTTGTCCCCGAACTCGCCCTCCGCGCAGCAAGGATCGCCCAACGCGAAATCGCGCGCGGCAAATGGAAAGGTCCGCTGCACGGCATTCCAATTTCGTTGAAAGACAATATCTTGACGCGCGGAATCCGCACGACTGCCGGGTCAAAGATTCTGGCTGATTTCGTTCCGTCCGACGACGCCGACGTCGCGAACCGTCTCTCTCGCGCCGGGGCCATTCTGCTGGGCAAGACCAACATGCATGAGTTCGCCTACGGAATCACGAACGAGAACCCCCATTACGGTCCGGCGCGCAATCCCTGGAATGGCGAACGCATCACGGGAGGCTCAAGCGGCGGAGCCGCAGCGGCCATTGCCACCGGAATGTGCTTCGCGTCGGTCGGCACCGACACCGGCGGCTCGATTCGAATTCCGTCGGCGCTGTGCGGCATCGTCGGATTGAAACCGACCTTCGGTCTCGTCAGCGTCGCGGGAATTGTTCCGCTCGCTCAGAGCCTCGATCACGCCGGCCCGCTGGCCCGCGGCGTTACCGACGCTTGCATCATGCTCGAAGCAATCGCCGGAGAATATCCGAAAGGCGCGGTGCGCCCCGAGCATCGTAAGTTGCGCAGCGCTCTGCCGAAGCGATTCCGACTGGGTTGGCCGGAGCATTATTTCTTCGATCGCGTGGACGCCGAAGTGCGCGCGGCAATCGAAGCCGCCGCGAAAGTCTTATGTTCGCTCGGCGGGCGAATCGAACATGTGCCGATGCCGCGCCTCGCGGGCGCTCTCCTTCCCGGCACGAACGACATCGCCCTTGCGGAAGCTACGCGCTACCACGAATCGCAGGGCTATTTCCCGGCGCGCGCCAGCGATTATGGCGACGATGTTCGGCATCGCCTCGAGCAGGGAACGCAAGTCCGCGCTGTGGATTACCTGCGCGGCCTCGCGATGAAAGCGGAAGCAGAGAAGGACTTCCAGGCGGCATTTGATCGCGTGGACGCGCTCGTCGCGCCCGTCACAGCCGTCAGCGCGACGCGAATCGGGCAGCGAGACGTGGAAATTGCCGGCGAGACGGAGACAGTTCGATCCGCGCTCGTGCGCTTGAACCGTCCAGCGAATTTCACAGGACATCCCGCGATTTCAGTTCCGTGCGGCTTCACCCGAGGAGGCTTGCCCGTCGGAATGCAGCTCATCGGACCGCGATGGAGCGAGGCGCGCCTGCTTGCGATCGCTTTCGCCTACGAACAAGCCACGGAGTGGCACAAGCGCCATCCGAATCTAGTCTGAGTCCTCCGCGCCCGCCACGGCACCTGCGACGCCACCTGCGATTTTCGGAACAGCTCCGTCTTGTCGCATGAGACTGCTCCCTGCAAGAAAACCCACGCTGCCGATTACAACTCCTCCGAGCACATCCGCGATGTAATGATACCGGCCGTACACCGTCGCCACGCACATGCACAGGAAGAACGGCAGGCAAATCCAAACTAGTCGTCGGCAGTAGCGCCACGAAGCCAGAATCGCCACCATCGAACCCGCAACGTGCGCTGACGGAAATGCCGCTCCATGCACCCGCCCGAAGCGCTCAATGAAATTCGTCAACGCCGTCATGGCTCCGCCCGAAAGGTCCTTCGTTTGCAGCCCGGCCAGCGAGTGATACGGGCTTTCCACCGGAAACAGCAACGCAATCACGTAGACGGAATAGTGCGCGATGGCCGTCGAAGTCATCACCGTCCAGAACGCCAGGCGCTCGCGCTTTGCGTAAAGAATCGCTGGCAGGATGACGAGATACAGGAAGTAGGTGAGATAGGCGAATTGCATGAAATCGTTCAGCGCGGGATTTGAATAACGCGCAAGCCAGACGGAAGGATGAACCCCGGCGAAGTTGTAGTCGAATTCGATCAGCACGCGGTCGAACCACGCGGGGAAAATCGCGTGAACGAAGCTGCCCAACTCCTCGAACAGCCACAAGTACAGCGGCAGCGGATACCAGTGTCGCGCGAATCGCAGAAACGCGTTATCCCGGTGGGCGGCGGCGCGTCCGAGCGCCACAATCATCACCGCGACAAAGAAATGAAGGGCAATCCCGAACTTTGGATGCGCGAGATTGCGATGAAAAATCGCGAAGATCGCAAGCAACCACCCAAAATAAGTGAACGTAACGCACTCGAATGCTCCGCACGCGCGCCAGGTTTCCGCCACCCAGCGCGCAATGGCTCCTCGCGATTCGCCGTGCGCTTCGGCATTCGAGTCGAGGTTCCACCCGGGCGACTCACAGCCGGATTGTCCAAGCAAAGCGGCGCGCCGTTGTGATTTCATCGCGCCTCGCTCGCTGACGACCATTGCCCGTACTCCTCGCGATCTGCCGCCGCCAGTACTCTCCAATTGAAGACAGGCCAGCCTCGTTTCCGCGCGATTCGCCGCAGCCTCGCCGCCGGATTCACCGCGAGCGGGTGGCCCACAGCTTCAAGCATCGGAAGATCGGCGATCTGGTCGCCGTAGGCGTAACTGAGTTCGAGTCGCAGTCCGCGCTGCTCTGCAAGCGCGCGAACCGCCCGGCATTTTGCCTTGCCGCTCATGTGCTCGCCTGCAATCCGCCCAGTCCAATAGCCGTCGCAAACTTCCAGCTCTGTAGCAATCACTTCAATGTGCCCCGGAAGACCCCGCGCGATCACGCGCGCCAGAAATCCCAGCGTTCCGCTGACGAAGAAGACCTGATGTTGCTGCGTGATGTGCCACGACAAAAGTGCGAGCCCCTCGGAAAACATCTGCGGCGATCCCGGCTCAAGCGAATTCGCCCAGTCCCGCGCCAGTGATTCCGAAAGGCCGGCAAGATACGATTTGTTGCCGTCGACAGCAGCGTGGGGATTTCGCAGAACTGTTTTCGCCCAGTTCCCCAGCCATCGGAGCGCGGCAACGCTCGTGATTACATCGCGCGCCAGCAGGTGACCGAGAAACCTCCATTCGAGCGATGGCTTCGGAAGCAGCGTGCCATCGAGATCGAAGAAGGCGCTAATCTTGTTTGCGATCATCGAATCACCTGCGCTACTGCGCGCGACACGGGCTTCTCGCCGTCGTTGAGATACCGCCGCCCATCCCAAATCACAGGCAGCGCGCGAATGACGCAGAACGTGACCGTCGCGACGACAAGCGCCTGCGCAGCCACCGAAAACCGAACCTGCAACGATGCAGCGAACCAGCCCGCGGGCATCTGTCGCACCGGCAGCAGAAGCCCGAGGCAGCAGAAGCAAACGCATTTCAGAATCGCATATCCCACGCGGCTGGCTCGCGACGCCACCAGCGCGCGTCCCCACCACGTTTCCAGCATCGAGTTGCTTCCGAACCCGACGCGGCCCGATCGCGCAGCCAGACTTCGCAGAAAATCGGTCAGCGTGCCGCGCACAAAAAAGAGCACAGGCACCCAAAACGAAATCAGCCCGCTCACTGCGAAGAACATGAAAAAGAGATTCTCAACGATGCGGTCGCCTACGATATCGAGCTGCGCGCCCAGAGGCGTGGCAAGGCCGCGCGTCCGCGCGAGGTAGCCGTCAACGCCGTCAAGCGCGATGGCCGCAATCGTCAGCGACACGGCCGCGAAGTCAGCCGCAAGCACGTTGCCGACGAACGTGAATAGCCCGACTGCTGCAAACGCCGCGCCGACGCGCACCACGGTTACCTGGTTCGGAGTCATGGGCCCTCCCGATTAAAAACTTTCACGAGCCCGCCACCGCGAGAGGCGAATCGCTTCACCGCTCGCGGTTCCAGCGGCGGGCCCACGAGAGTGGAAAAGCAGATGGAGCGCCACTCTCCGCGTCGAGCAACCGCCCGCGATGCAATCACTTGCGAGAACGCATCCGTAACTGTGCTTTTCGGAAGTGGCGACTCCGGGCGCCAACTGGCGGGTTTTCCTCACATCGCGGCGCTGCACCAAAACTGCGAGCGCGCGTCTAAGGCTTGTGGGAAGATAGGTCGTTTGGGCAGCATCTGCCGGGCGATCCGGCACATCCAATTTCCGCGCACCAGGCGTACGAGGCTCGATGGGAGTTTCCATATTTGCGGCGTTCGTTGCAGGCTTGGTTTCGTTTCTCTCGCCGTGCGTCCTGCCCCTGGTCCCCGGCTACATCTCGATGTTGTCCGGCATCGGCGTCGAACAGCTGAAGGAGGGCAAGACGCCGCGGGCCGGCCTGTTCAGTTCCGCGCTGGCGTTTGTGACGGGATTCTCGATTGTGTTCATCGCGTTTGGCGCGTCGGCCAGCGCCGTGGGCACCTTCCTCGCCGAGAACAAGAGCTTGTTGACTCCTGTTGCCGGCGCTCTCATCATTCTTTTCGGGCTGCACTTGATCGGATGGCTCGCGAAGGTTCCCGTCCGAGCAGGGCTGATCATCGGAGCTGTACTCGTTGTTTTGGGTGTGATCCTGAATCTGCGGCCGGGAATCGCCGGGGCGTCGCTGAAGGCAATTCAGTTCTACGCGATCGCGCTGATTTTTCTTGTCGGGCCTTCGCTCACGCGCTGGCTCAACCGCGACGTCCGTTTCCAAAAGCTCGGAGGCAAGCCGGGGATCTTCAGCGGATTCCTTCTGGGCTTCGCATTTGCCTTCGGCTGGACTCCCTGTATCGGCCCGATTCTGACCGCAGTGCTGACGCTGGCGGCGACGGAAGACAGCCTCGGACGGGGAGTATTCTTGCTCGTGTGCTATTCGGCGGGCCTCGCGATTCCGTTTCTGATCACGGCGCTGGCGATTGGCAGCTTCTTGAAGTTTTATCAGCGGTTCCGGCGCTATCTGAATGCCGTCGAGGTGTTCAGCGGCGTGTTGCTGCTTGCCGTGGGCGGTTTGGTGTTCTTCAACCGCTTGACATGGCTTTCAGGTAAACTGACATTTCTGAAGCGATTTACGATGTAATTGGAGTTTTCGATGATCGGGTCAACCACCAAGAGGTTCACCACAATTCTTCTCGGCCTGGCGCTTTCTGCCGCTGCCATCGCGGTTGTTGGATGCGCTGGCGGAACGAGCCACGCGAGCGGCAAATCGGACGCCAAGTCCGGATCGCTGAAGAGTGCTCCCGCCGTCACCTTCAAAGACTTGCAAGGCAATAATGTGCCGCTATCGAGCCTGAAGGGCAAAGTGGTGCTCGTGAATTTCTGGGCCACTTGGTGCGACCCATGCCGCGTGGAAATCCCATGGATGATCGAGTTCCAGCAGAAGTACTCGAGCCGGGGCTTCACGATGCTCGGCGTAGCGATGGATGACGAAGGCGCGGAGGTCGTCAAGCCCTTCGTCCAGCGCACGCAATTCGATGTGAAGGGCCATCCGATGACGATGGATTATCCCATCGTCACCGGCGACGACGATATCGCCGAAAAATTCGGCGGAATCATCGGATATCCCACCAGTTTCTTGATTACCCGCGACGGCAAAATCGCAAAGAAATACATGGGCCTGGTTGGCGAAGACGATCTCGAAAAAGAAATCGAGGGCTTGCTCGGGCAGTAGCACCAGCCGCCGAGTTTGAATCTTCCACTGGCATGATGGACGAACGCGAATTTCAAAAAAAATGCGATGCGGCCCTCGAGAGCCTTCGCAACCGCCTCGCTGATATCGGCGACGACCACGATTTCGAAGTCGAGGGCGGCAGCGGCAAGCTCGAAATCGAGTTCGAAGACGAGGACGAAACTCGCTTTGTGCTCAGTCCCAACACGCCCGTACGGCAAATCTGGATTTCGGCGCTGACCACCAGCTTCAAACTCGGCTGGTCGGATTCGGCCCAGGCTTTCGTCCTCGATAAGACGGGCGAAACTTTGAATCAGGTCATGAGCCGCATCCTCACCGAAAAGCTCGGCTCGGCGGTTCAGGTCTAGAAGCCCAGAGGAATCAAAGATGCGAATGCGGAGCCCGTGGAATTCCTGCTTGCTCTGGACGACGATCTTCGCAACCTCCCTGAGCCTTCCGGGTTTGCTTTCGCACGCCAGCGCGCAGAGCGCGATGGTATCCGCGGCATCGATCGTGAAGCCGCAGGTATACGTTTCGCTTCAACCGGTTCCGCGCGGCAAGGAATTCCAGGTCGCGATCGTCGCGGAAATCGCGCGCGGCTACCACGTGAATTCCCACAGGCCCACCGATCCGTATCTGATTCCCACCACCGTCACGCCGCAGCTCCCCGCGGGCTTCCAGCTGCTCGACACGATTTATCCCGACGGAAAGCTCGAAACGTTCGCGTTCTCGCCGGACAAACCGCTGGATGTTTACACCGCCAGCGTCACATTGCGGCTCCGCCTCACAGCGCAAGCCGATGTGGCCCTGGGCCCGGCGACGATTCCATTCACGCTTCGCTACCAGGCGTGCAGCGAATCCACCTGCCTGCCTCCCGTGAAGGTGCCAGTCAGCGTGAAGCTCGACGTCGCCGCCGCAAACGCGAGCGCCCGTCCCCTCCATCCCGAAATCTTCACAAAGTAGCCTCCAGCACAAGGCAACAACAGCCATTGGACGGGCGAGCTTTGCTTCCTGGGTTGGCCAAACTGCCTAGCGAGGAGAGAGAAAAGTTACAGCGCGGCGCAGGCGCGCAACCACGCGGTCCTTCCCGAGCACAACCATCGTATCGAACAGCGGCGGCGCCACAGCGCGTCCGACAATCGCAACGCGTGTCGCATTAATCAGCAGTCCGGCTTTGACGCCTTCCGCCGCAGCGAGCGCGCGGAGAGCCGCATCGCACGCGTCGTGGTTCCAATCTGAAAGACCATCCAGCGCATCCGCAAGTTTGCCCAGCATCCCTGGCACGCGTTCATCCTTCCAGAACTTTTCGCGCGCTTCGGGTTCGTAATCGAAATCATCGCTAAAGAACGCGCGCGCCCAGCCGCCAAAATCAGTGATAAAACGCGTCCGCGGCCGAATCAAATCCACGGCCTTCGCGAACCACGCGCTGTCCGTCGTCTTCCAGCGGTCCTGCCACAGCCCGGTTCGCTTCAGCTCGGCTTCAACATGCGGCAGCACGTCCTCGACCGGCGGTTTCTGCAAGTATTGCGTGTTGAACCATTCGAGCTTGGCGCGGTCGAAGATCGCGTTCGTCCGGCTGACGCCTGAGAGAGAGAATCGCTCGACGAGTTCGCTCGTGCGCATGTACTCGGAATCGTCGCCCGGCGACCATCCCAGCAGCGCCAGAAAGTTGCGAAACGCCTCGGGCAAAAATCCTTCGTCGGCGTACGACCCCACGCTCGTGGCTCCGTGCCTCTTCGAAAGCCGCGTCCGATCGGGCCCGAGTATCAGCGGAACGTGCGCGAAAATTGGCGGCGTCGCGCCGAGCGCGTGATAAATCAGCGCCTGTTTGGGCGTGTTCGAAAGATGGTCGGCGCCGCGAATGATGTGAGTGATACGCATGTCGATATCGTCCACCACCACGCTCAGTTGGTAGGTGGGCAGGCCGCTCGAGCGCAGCATCACAAAATCTTCAATCTCGTTGTTTTGTACTTCGCGCGGCCCGAACACCGCATCCTCGAATTTCGTCGTTCCGTCGCGCGGCACACGAAAGCGAATCGCGTGCGGAATCCCCTCTTTCTCCTTCGCGGCGCGGTCCGCTTCCGTCAGATTGCGGCACGGGCAAACCAGGTTCTTTTGCTGCTTCGTTCCTTCGTCGTCGCCTTCACCCTCTGGATCAACTGCGTCGGCTCCCGCGTACGCCGCGGGTTTGCAGTAGCACGCGAATCCCGCGCCGCTGACCAGCAGGCGCTCGGCGGCTACGCGGTACATTTCCAGGCGCTGCGATTGAAAAAACGGGCCTTCATCCCATTCGATTCCCAGCCATTTCAAACCCTGCAGGATTCCGTCCACCAGCTCCGGTCGGTTGCGTTCGACGTCGGTATCTTCAATCCGAAGCAGAAGCGTTCCGCCCTCGTGCCTGGCGAACAACCAATTGAACAGCGCGGTGCGCGCTCCGCCCACGTGGAGATACCCCGTTGGCGACGGGGCGAAGCGAACGCGAGGTTTTTCGGGCGACGCCATGTTCGTGAGATTCCTTCCAGCTTGGAAACCAATCATCTTATCGGAACCGCTCGCCGAAATCGAGCCAGCGCTCCCCTCACACCGTGCCCGAAACCGCGCAAGTGTATGACATGACTAACCTTGGTACCCAGGTACCGTTGACGCGGTCCGCACCCAAATTCATCCTAATAGACTAACCTCCGGTCATCAGGGCCCTTGCGGAACGACGCGCCGCAGACGTTGACCTCCACGAAACTCTATGTGGACACGCCACCGGAAGCCGTTCTTTTTTCTGCTATTCTCGGAGCATATCCGAAGCGCCATCGGATGCGGAGCTTGCGTTGCTGACTCTCGGTAGTTCAGCTAGTACAAGTGCGATTGTGCTCCTTGCCAGCGCATTTCTGCTCGGCGCGTTCTTCCTTTTCATGTACCGCCAGAAGCGGCAGCAGTATCTGCTCGTTTGGGCCGCCGGCTGGCTGCTCGTCTCCCTGTACTTCACCGGTCATCTTCTGCGTTCCTGGATTCAGCTTCCCAGTTGGTTCGAAGCCTTTAATGAATGGCTCCTGGCGGTTGCCGCCATTACGTTTTATTGCGCCGCACGGCTCTATGCGCGCCTTGGACTCGCAATTCGCGGCGTCACCGCCGCAATTGCCGCCGCGGGCGTGTGGGCTCTTTTGTACGCTCGTAACTCTGCGCCCGTGCCCCTCACTCTCGGCGTCGGCCTGATCTTCTTTCTCGTCGCTCGCACCTTCTGGCAGGAAGCTCGCAAGCAGGAGTCCCGCGCGGACCTGTTCCTCACCTTGACCTTCACCGGCTGGGGCTTGCTTTGCATCCTCAACGTCCTGCAGCGGCAATTCGGCTGGCTCAAGGGACAGGACTTGCTTCCGCTCGATTTGCTTCCGCAGTTTTTTGCCGGCGTGCTCATGGTCATGGCCGTCTACGAGGAAGAGCGCCGCCGCGTCGAGCGCAACATGCTGGCCCTCTCCAACTTGAATCTCGCGACATCGAGTTTCGTCGGCGGCGAGATTCAGAAAATGCTGGCCCAGGCCCTCGAACGCGTTCTGAACGTCGTGCGGATTCCCGCCGGTGCGCTTTGCATGCAGTACGGAGAACCGAACGGACCGAAATCCGCCGTCGTCACGGGTCTCGGCGACACTTTTTCCGCGACCATTCAGGAAGGCAATCTCGACGAATACATTGTCAGCCTGGTGGCTCGGCTCGGCGGCCTCGTTGTCTTGCGCGAACTCGGGCGCGATGCGAACTGGGAAGCGCTCGACAAGGAAGAATCCTTCCGCAAAGTGCGCCAGCTTTTACTTGCGCAGAACCTGCGCACCGTCGTCGGAATCAGCTTGCAGGCGAAGGAGCGCGTTTTCGGAGTCCTCATCCTCGGCACGCCGGACAATCGGAATTTCACCCCCGCCGAATTGCGGCTCCTGCTTGCCCTCGGCCACCAGATTGGCATGGCCGTCGAAAACAGCTACTTGATCCAGCAAACTGCGCGCCGGAGCGAGGAGCTGCACATCCTCAACGAAATCGGCCGCGCGCTTAGCTCCACGCTCGAGCCCGACGCCCTCTTCGAGCGAATTTACTCCGAAATACGCCGCCTCCTCGATGTAAGCAGCTTTTTCATCGCTTTCCATGACCACAAGTCGCTGGAAGTCCGCTTCGAAATCGAGCTCAGGGACGGCGAGCGGCGGCCAAAGTACTCGCGTCCCGTCGGCAATCACCTGGTGGAATACCTGATGAAGACCCGCCAGCCGCTCCTGATTCGCGACCACTTTGCGGAGACAGCGCAGCGCCTGGGCTTTCACCCGCTCGGCGAGCTGGCCTCGCTCTGCGCCGTGCCGCTCATTCTCTACGATCGCCCGATCGGCGTAATGGCCGTGCACAGCCGCCAGGAGCGGGCTTTCGACGAAGGTCACGTCGAGCTTCTCCGCGTTCTGGCCAGTGAGGCCGCCATTGCCATCGAGAACGCGCGCCTCTTCTCCGAAGAGCAGAAAAAATCGCGCCATTTGAGCCTGATCAACAACGTTTCCAGCCACGCCATCACTACGCTCAATCCCGAAGAAATGCTTTCGAAGATCGCCAAGGAAATCGAAAACGGTCTGACGTACGACCACATCGGAATCGCCATTCTCGATTATTCGGCCAAGGAACTCGTCATCCAGGCCGAGGCCGGCTCTCGCCGCGACGCCCAGGGCCGCCGCATCCTGCTGGGAGAAGGCCTGGTCGGCCAGGTGGCGCGCTCGGGCCAAACAGGAATCGTTCGCGAGGTGAACGCCGGCACGCCGCGAACGGTGCTTCCGGGTTCCGCTGCCGCGATTGCTTTGCCCGTAATCTACGCCGAGCAATTGCTTGGCGTGATGTACGTGGAATCGTCCGAGCCGTGCGATTTTCCCGAGCAGGAAGTCCAGTTCCTCCGGACGCTCGCCGATTTGTTCGCCGGCGCGCTGCACAACGCCCTCACGTTCCAGAAGGCGCAGGAGCAGGCCATCACCGACGGCCTCACGGGCGTCAAGACTCACCGCTTCCTGATGGAAGCGCTCTCCTCCGAATGGAAGCGTTCGACGCGCGCGAACCGCCCGTTTGCTCTCGTCCTCATGGACCTCGACCGCTTCAAGTTCGTGAACGACTTCTACGGCCACCTCGAAGGCGACGTCGTCCTCCAGCGCGTCGGCCACATTCTCGAACAGAATTGCCGCCGCTCCGACGTTGTCGCGCGCTACGGCGGCGACGAATTCGTCATCCTCATGCCCGAAACCACGGTCGAGCAGGCGCGGCAGCTCGCCAGCAAACTGCGCGGCTGGGTGGCGTCCGATCCGCTGCTGCGCGACAAGAACATCACCGCCAGCTTCGGCATCGCCGGATTCCCCGTGCACGGCTCCACGCCGCAGGAACTCATCCAAGTCGCGGACTCTTCGATGTACCTCTCGAAGCACCAGGGAGGCAATTCCGTTTCGAGCGCCGAGCAGGGCGATCCCGTGGACCGCAAAAAATGGAAGAAAGACGTTCTAGAGGCCTACCTCGGAGTCACGCTGAAGCGCCTCTTTTCCACCGGGCCTGAAGCATTCGAGGAAATTTACCGCCGCCTCGAGCAATTCACCCGCTCGCTCGAGCAGGACGCAGGTGGCTCGCCAAACGGTCTCCCGCCCGCCGTCGTCGAAACCGTCACATCTCTCGCGCTCGCCATCGACGCCAAGGACCACTACACGCAGGGCCACTCGCAGAAAGTTTCCGCTTACGCCGCGATGATTGCGCAGGAGCTCGGCCTGTCGCAGGAAGAAGTAGAGGAGATTCGCCTCGCGGCCCTGCTGCATGATATCGGCAAGGTGGGCATCCCCGAGATCATCCTGAATAAATCGGGCCCGCTCGACGCGGCCGAGTGGGAGACCATGAAAACCCACACCGACCTCGGCGCCAAGATTCTCGAGCCGCTCCAGACCATGGTTGAAATTCGAAAAATGGTCCGGCACCATCACGAGTTTTACGACGGCACCGGATATCCGGAAAGGCTCGAGGGAGAAAACATCCCGTACGGCGCTCGCGTGATCGCCATCGCCGACGCGTACGACACAATCACTTCGGAGCGCACCTACAAAAAAGCGCGCACGCCCGAGGACGCGTTCGCGGAACTCGAACGCTGCGCCTCCAACCAGTTCGATCCCGCCATCGTCCGCGTCTTCGTCGAAAAGATGCGCCGCGCGCCCCATCCCATCGTCGAAGCCGGCGCCGTCGGAGTGAAGCGCACCGGCACTACCACTACCTCCACGATTTAGCCTCGCGACCGAGCCCTAGCACGCCCGTAGAGATCGGTCGAAAGTTGCGCCCGGTCTGGCTACATCGGTTTCTTAGTTGATGGAGACTCATTGGGGGGCGACGAAATTGATCAGAAAGGGCGCGACTCCGTGCACCTGCAGAATCGTATCGCCCTTGCATACCGCGAAGTGCCTCATATGCGGGCCTGCCCAGAAAAACCCGCCCGCAGGCACGTCTTTGAGCGCGGCGTCGTCCCATTTCGATCCCATTCCAACGGCCGCCGCGCCCCGGATCACCGTAACGTTCTCCGTCGTCGGATGCCAGTGCGGCGCGATCTTGGCTCCGTCTGTACAAGAAAGGCGCAGAGTATATGTGTGGCCCGCCGTCATCGGATCACCCTGGATGATGGCAACGCGCAATGTGCCGCCGATGTCAACTGATGGGGTGCCGACCATAGCGGCCGCCGGGATATCGCCCCACTTTTCTGATCCCGGCTCCACAATCATTGGGCCGCTCGAAGTCCGCGCAGGACTCTGTTTTGCGGCCGGCTTTGTCTGCGTGCCCGCGACCGTAGGGAGCAACACGGATAGAATTAGCAGGCCCGTTCGACCTAGGGACATGGTTCCTCCTCGTTGAATTGGTTTGAGCCGGAATATCCGATCCGGGCCGGATCTTCCGATTTGAAGCTCTATCTCGCGCATCGTACGCTTCTCTCTCCCTGGACACAATGAATCTGCCGCCAGAGTCCACGTTGCAGTTCCAAGTTGACTGGGCTAGATGCCTGCCATACGATGCGGACAACCTGCCCAAGACTTGCCGGACGCAGTGATGCTCGACACGAAAATCGCACATTACGTGGTGGAAACGGAGCTCGGCCGCGGCGGAATGGGCGTGGTGTACCGCGCGAAAGACCTGCAGCTCCAGCGGACCGTCGCGTTGAAACTCCTTTCCGACGAATTCGCCAGGAATGATGAACAGCGGCAGATGATTCTCGCGGAAGCCCGCGTCGCCGCTGCCTTGAATCATCCGGGCGTCACGACGATCTATGAAGTGGGCGAGCATGACGGCCGACTCTTCATCGCCATGGAGCTTGTAACCGGCCAGACCATGCGTGCTTTACTGCAAGAAGCTGCATTTGAACCACGCAGGCTGATTCGCTTCGCCACGCAAATCGCCGAGGCTCTCGAAGCGGTTCACTCGACTGGCGTGCGGCATGGAGACGTGAAGCCCGAGAACATCGTCGTTCAGGCCGACGACCGGATCAAATTACTCGATTTCGGGATTGCGAGTCGCGTCGCGGAAGCGGAGCTTGTCACTACGACGGGGAGCACCGCCGATTATTGGGCCTCAGACGGCCGCATCGCGGGCACTTTGGCTTATATGGCGCCGGAACTGCTCCGAGGTCAACGCGCCGATGGGCGCGCCGATCTTTTCGCGCTCGGCGTAATCCTTTATGAATTTGTCACTCTGAAGCGTCCGTTCACCGGCACTGCCGCGCCCCAACTGATCGCCCAAATCCTGGACGACAAAACGGAGCCCCCTGAGATTGTCGCCCAGAAGATTCCGCCAGGTCTCGAAGCGATTATCTTCAGACTCCTCCGAAAGCTGCCCGAAGAGCGGTATCCATCCGCGCGCGACCTGCGCCTCGATCTGCTCAATCTTCTGCGCGAATTGGAAGTGGGCGAACCAGCCCAAGTGCGAATCGCTGGAAAAAGGGCAGTCGCCGTTCTGCCCTTCAAACTCCTGACTCCCAATACCGAGGACGAATACCTGGGCGTGGCTTTGGCGGATGCTCTGATTCACGCGCTCGGCACAAGCGGCGATCTTTTAGTGCGGCCCACCAGCGCTGTGGAACGATACGCCAAGCAGACCGTTGATCCCATGCGCGCAGCTCGCGAACTGAACGTGCAAATTGTCGCCCAAGGCAGCATCCAAAAGTCTGGAACGCGTTTGCGCGTGCACATCCAGGCATGGAACGTAATCGAGGGAACCGCGCTTTATTCCGCGAAGCACGATGCGGAAATTCACGAGCTCTTTTCCCTCCAGGACGAGCTGTCTTCCAAACTTGCGGCGGCGTTCGGTTTGACGCAGTCCGACGAGACAAATCGCGCCGCGACTCCGCCGACGGATAATCCGCATGCATACGAATTGTTCCTACGCGCGGCAGACCGTTTGGCGCAGCTGAACCGGTGGGACACGCGCACGGCCATCGAAATGCTCGAACGCGCAGTCCAGCTTGATCCCAACTTTCCCGACGCCTGGGCCAGGCTTGCCGAAGCGTGCGTCTTGATCGGAACCACGCAGGAGCCGCACCCGCGTTGGCTCAGGCGAGCCAGCGAAGCCATTCGCAAAGCATTGGCATTGGATCGTCACAACGCAGAGGCTCACTGCGCGCGCGGGCGGCTTCTCTGGACGCCCGCCCAGAAATTCAAGAACCGCCCCGCGTTGCGGGCGCTTCAGGAAGCGCTGCACATCAATCCCGGTTGTCATGCTGCTCGAATTTGGCAATGCCTGATCCTGATGCATCTCGGCCTGCATGAAGAGGCGCGTACGGGACTCATGGAGGCTTTGGCCGCGCAGCCGGACGATGCGTTCACGCTCGTATTTATAGCGCTCACAGCGATGTACCACTGCGACTACGCGGAGGCCCGGGAGTACTACGCACGGGCGCTCAGCGTTGACCGTGGCAACATCTGGGCGAATGGATTTTCGCCAAACGTCGCCCTCTATGAAGGCAAGCTCAACGACGCGGAGGAAAGGATCAAGCTGGCGCGACAGGTACTTGCGAACGATCCGTGGCTCGTAAGTTGCGAAGCGCTGCTCTGGGCGCTGCGCGGTGAACGGAAAAAGGCCGAAGCGCTGGCGCGCAAGTCGCTCCAGCCCGGGAAGGCTTTTCTGCACACGCACCATCTGTGGCACACGGCCGCCGCGGCCTATGCCGTGATCGACCAGCCCTCCAAATCGATCGCGTTGCTTCGCCGCGCCGGCGCTCAAGGCTTGCCTAACTTTCCGGCATTCCGCGACGATCCACTTCTGAAATCCTTGCACACGCAAAAAGCCTTTCGCACTTTGCTCGCGAACCTGAAACGAGAATGGGAAAGCTACCAGCGGGAATTCGGTCACTCCTAAGCCGCCACTCGTCACTCGCTTGCCGCGCCGCTTTCAGGCGGGCCATGCCTCAAGCTCGTTGAAAAAGTCAACGGGCGTTGACTAGTTCAACAGTTTTTTGTACAAGAATGCGACTTGACGCCAAGCTCGCACTCCCCTATCTATTCCCACTGCAACACTTACCAGTTGCGCTTTTTCTGGAATAAATTGGCACGTCAATTGCCCGTCTAGCGTGGGGATTGGCGTTCGTAACGATGAAGGCATGAGGAGTTTGCACCCTCAAAGGAGAAACCATGGTTCGGAGAATCGGCCTGTTTTTTCTAACAATCGCTGTGCTTATGTCGGTGATGCCAATGAGTTCCCAGGCGCAGTCCCTGTTGACGCGCCACGTGCGAGAGGTGACTCGCACCGGTGAGGCGAAGCCCACCGGGCTGCTACCCTCAGACCAGATCATGAACCTGGACGTCGTTCTGCCGCTGCGCGATCAGGCTGGACTCGATTCATTTGTGAAGGAACTCTACGATCCGGCCAGCCCCTCCTACCGGCATTTCCTCACCGTGCCCGAGTTCACCGAGCGCTTTGGCCCCACCCAGGCAGACTATGACGCCGTGGTTCGCTACGCGGAAGCGAACGGCTTCACCGTCGTGGGCGGCTCACGCGATGGCATGAATGTCCAGATCAGGGGCCCCGTTTCGGCGGTCGAGGCTGCTTTCCACGTAACCATGCGTAACTATCAGCACCCCACCGAGAACCGCACTTTTTACGCGCCGGACCGCGAGCCCACCACAGACTTGCCGTTCCAGCTCTGGCACATCTCCGGCTTGGATAATTACTCGATCCCGCATCCGATGTACGTCAAGAAGAGTGACTACGCGAAGGCCCACGGCATCGATGCAAGGGACGTCGTGTCCCATGCCACCACCGGCTCCGGCCCGTCGGCTTCCTTCTTGGGCAGCGATATGCGCGCCGCCTACTACGGCGGAACGGCCCTCACCGGCGCCGGCCAGAACCTCGGACTCCTCGAGTATGAAGGCACCGACTTAGCCGACTTGACCACCTATTTCAAGAATGTAGGCCAAACCAACAATGTACCGATCACCCTGCTCTCCACGGACGGCACCAGCACATCCTGCACGGCCGCCAGCGGTTGTGACGACACCGAGCAGACGCTCGACATGACCCAGGCGATCGGCATGGCTCCGGGACTGTCGAGCCTGGTGATGTACATCGGTTCCACCGACACTGCAATCATCAGCGCCATGACCACGCACAGCCCGCTGCCCACCACGATTGGCTGTTCGTGGGGCTGGACGCCGGCGGATCCAACCACGCTCAACCCCTACTTCGAAAAGATGGCGTCTCAGGGCCAGAACTTCTTCGCCGCTTCGGGCGACAGTTCCACGTGGTCGTCGAAGAATGAGGCGTGGCCAGCGGACAATGCCTACGTGGTTTCCGTCGGCGGCACGGACCTGATCACCGCCAGCGCGGCCGGCCCGTGGAAGTCGGAAACCGCCTGGACTGACAGCGGCGGCGGCATCTCGCCGGACGGAATCGCAATTCCGTCGTGGCAGCAGCTCTCGGGCGTCATCAACTCCAGCAACAAGGGCTCGACCACGCTCCGCAACGGCCCGGACGTCGCGGCAAACGCGAACTTCACATTTTACGTCTGCGCCGACCAAACCACCTGTACAGCAAACGAATACGGCGGCACCAGTTTCGCCACGCCCATGTGGGCCGGCTACATTGCGCTGGTCAACCAGCAGTTGGCTGCCAACGGCGACGCGACAATCGGCTTCATCAATCCAACAATCTACTCGCAGAATGTCACGTCCAGCTACGCCGCGGATTTTCACGACATCACCAGCGGCACATCGGGCAGCTACTCCGCCGTGACCGGCTATGATCTGGTCACCGGCTGGGGCAGCCCGAACGGGACCGGGCTGATCAACGCGCTGGCTCCGACGAGTACGTCTCCTGCCTTCTCCATTTTCGCTTCGCCTGGTTCTGTCTCCGTGGTGCAGGGCAAGAGCGGAACTTCCACGATCACAACCACCGCCTCCGGCGGCTTTGATTCGGCGATTGGGTTGACCGCAAGCGGCGAGCCGACGGGAGTCACCGTGAGCTTGAGCCCCACATCCATCGCGGCTCCGGGCTCCGGCTCGTCCACGCTGACCATGACAGTGGCCTCCACCACCGTGGCCGGCACTTACACGATCACGGTAACCGGCACCGGCGGCGGAATCACCCACACAGCCACCGTATCGCTCACTGTGACCGCGCCGACCGCTGGCGCCTTCACCATCTCCGTCTCGCCCACTTCGGGTTATCTGTATCAAGGCCAAGAGGGCTATGCCGTCGTCTCCACGACCGTCTCCGGCGGCTTTAGCTCGGCGATTGCCTTGAGCGCGACCGGACAGCCCGCGGGCGTCACCGTCACCTTCATGCCGTCCTCGATCGCGGCGCCGGGTTCGGGCTCGTCCGACATGTACCTGACCGTCTCCCGAAGCGCCGCCACCGGGACGTATCCAATCACGATCACCGGCACCGGCGGCGGCATCACGCATACCACCGTCCTCACGTTCGAGGTGGTGAGCCGCCGTTAACAACAACAATCACCGGCGCTCGCAGCGCCGCCGCTAACCGATGCAAGGGCCCGGAGCTTTCAGTCCGGGCCCTCGCTGTCTTTTTCACACTCAGGGTTTGCAAGTACAAACCCTGAAACTTTGTGAGCGCAGGGTTTTCCAAGCAGAAACCCTGAAACGCGGTATTCGCTTTGGATTCGCTTTTGCGAAAATATACCCCCCTCCCTTTTGCTTATTAGAACCGGTCGGTGGTGAATGTTTTCAATCATTTGCGTCGATTTCTAATCGCGGATCCGTTATTAGAATCTGTGTTCCGAAGCCTCGGGAATGACTCGTGATTCGTGACTCGTGAACGGCGGAAGAAGCGGCTCTTGCAAAGTCGGTTTTTGTAGCGATTGACGTGGGTGTCGGCCGTTTGTTTTGTTGGGCTTGCGGCGATTTCTATTCTGAAAGTGTAGCGATCGATCCCGAAGGGTCGGGACAGGTCCCGGAAGTGTCGGGAGAGGTCCCTCGGTTCCTCCTTCTGAGGCGGACTCGGGCGGCGGCTCGCCTGGACTTGCTTCACGTCTTCGTCCTCCTTCTTACTTCTAATGTTCGTCGATCATGTCTCAGTATCCGGCTGCAGGCTACCATATAATGACTATATTGTCAAGACCCAGTACTGTACAAAAACAAGTCGAGAGTTCAGAGTTGAGAGTTAGGGATAGGCACGCGCGTAGAATCGGTCGAAAGTTGACGGTTGAAAGTCGAGGGGTCGGAGTCGTTAACTGGCCCTTATCCCGAAGGGTCGGGATCAAATTGGCATCATCCCGAAGTGTCGGGACGGGTCCCGAAGTGTCGGGAGGTCGGGTTCGCTCACCACGAGAGGACGCGGCACACTGAACAGCTTAAGACTAAGAGCGGAAGAGTGCGCGTGGCCCCCGCACCGGAAGGGTGCTCCGCCCCGCCTGGGGCCAGCCGAGGGCCTCGCGCGAATGCGATTTACCTTACGTCTAGAATTGGCCTTGCTTGGTGCCCTTGATGCTCATGTAATATTGGTGGGCAAGTGGCTTGGTGGCTTCGAGCTTCTTGGAGTTCTTCAGGTGCTTGGTTCCTGTCTTCTTCGATGCCATGGTTTTTCTCCTTCTCTCGAATTGCCCGCTTGCGCGGTCACGTGTTTATAAGCAAATCGGGGGCCAAATGTCCAGAGAGGATGGAGCGTGACGGATGTCCTTTAGAATGTGGGAGAGCTGCAAGAGGATTGCTGCGCGCACGATAACGGCGAGAGGGCGAAAGCGTTGAATAAATCAACAGGGTGTTGAAAAAATCCAGTCGGACGATTGACCGGCCGCCGAAATTCAAGAGCAGGAAGACCCACGGTTCGGAAACCGCGAACCGTGGGGCACCCCCACGGGTTGAGTTGTCGGTCTCGGTTCATTGATAGAACTGGAGCTTGCGGGCGTACTGTTGGCCGGAAACAAATTCAAAGCAGGAAAGCTGGGGCACCCGCTAAGAGCGGAAGAGTGCGCCAGACCCCCCGCACCGGAAGGGTACTCCACCCGCCAAGACCTAGGCTCCGAAGGGTGTCGGACCCAGCGGCCCGTTCTTTTTCCCGTTGACGAACGGATAAGGGCACATGTACGCAATATTCCGGACAAACGCCGGGTAGCGGCAAAGGAGGCATCTGGAAACGTTGTGGCTAAGCCACCTCGAATCAATAAGTAGCAAGCCTGGCACCGTTTAGCGAACTCCGGCAGGGCATCGGTTACTGAAATGCTGCCAATCCTGCAGCAAATTGTCGGTCTCTGCATTCGCTGATCCATTCACTGAACGTGGGGGGATAGATGAAGATGAGCAAATTGCTATGCGGATTGACCTTGGCAGGCGTGTTCGCGTTGGCTGGGGCTGTAAAGCCCGCCTATGCCGATGGCGTGATAGTGTCAGTAGGCGGTACGGAGTACGATGTCACAACCTCACCGCTCGAAACATTCTCGAGCGCATCGGCGGCACTGGAAGCGCAACCGTGGTGGGGCAACGCCACTCTTGCTAGTGAACTCGCAACCGCTGTGTATCTCGCTTTAGGGGACCCCAATGTTAACGGACAGACCCCGACTTTTGCATATGGTTTGGGTCCTGACTCCGCTGGTCCCACCCCTTACACGGCAGTAGACAACTACGATTATAATGCGTGCTACGGCGGCGGCGACTGCGCCCTTACTGACTGGACAACGGCGAACTCCGAAACAATCTCTAGTACCTACCAATTCTATTTCGCAACGGCAACCGTGGTCGGCAACACGCCCGAAACCAGCACAATCGGCCTGCTGCTAGTCGCATTAGGGTCGTTAGGGGTAGTGATGGCGATGCGAAAGCGTAAAGCTCAGGGTCTAGCACAGGCCGCTTAACGTATCGCTCGCGGTGACACCGCTGACCGCCCGCCGGATCCAGCGTCGAACGTATAGCTCAATGCCTCGCCGGAGTCTCAGGCGAATATCGCACGCTGAAATTCAAAACCAAAACCTAGACTCCGAAGGGTGTCGCACGCGGCAAGAGAATTTCTGTGCGCACGCAACGGCGACAGGGCGAAAGCGTTGAATAAATCAACAGGGTGTTGAAAACATCCAGTCGGACGATTGATCTACCGCCGAAATTCAGGAGTAGGAAGACCCACGGTTCGGAAACCGCGAACCGTGGGGCACCCCCGCGGGTTGAGTTGTCGGTCTCGGTTCATTGGTGGAACTGGAGCTTGCGGGCGTACTGTTCGCCGGAAACAAATTCAGAGCAGGAAAGCTGGGGCACCCGGCACGACGTAGGATGCCTGAGTCGCGTCGCTCGGCGCACCCGATAATCCACCGAAGGAGGGTCATCGTCAAGCGGCTCTCGGCAATGTGAGGGCTGTAATGCCGAGCACGGAAACTGGGCCCGAATCAACCCACAGGTCCGCGCCCGAAAGCGCGCCGCGCCTGGGCTAGTCGTTTGGAACCAGATAGCCCTGAATGAAAGCCTCTCCAAACACGTTAATAGAGTTGGAGGAGTCGAAGTCGTAAGGCTGCGCTCCTGAGCCGAGCCGGATACCAGTTGCGTAATGTTCGTGGGCATAGGCCAACCCGTTTCCGTCGGGTAGGGCAAAACTGGAAGCAACGACAAGAAGCGATTCCCCACCACCGGGATTGCTAATAGGCGCGCCATTTAGAAGATAATCCGCGGACAGAGCTCCCGAAGTGCCGCCCCGGAAGGCCCATTCCCAGTCGGTGACGATAAGCGTGTAACCCGAGGGAACGACGTACACCGTCTCGGACGGGTTCCCCCCGGGATCGATCGCGCTGCAAGGACCAGCGAGGCAACGCAACGAGAGCAATTGGCTTTCGTTCTGGCCTACGTGTGTGGTGGTACCGGGGACGATCTGCACAAGCGCCGCGACGACGGCGTGAGCCGTGCGCGGCCCGAACATCGCACCTACGACCATCAGAAGCCCAGCACCAAGGATTGCAGCCAGCGTCTTCGCCATTCTCTTCATGAGTCTTCTCCTTTGTCGAAAGTCGGGGTTGTCGAACAGCGGGAAACAGAGCGGGGCGCGTTAAGGATTCTTGCATGTTAGAAAATTCTTCCTCGCAATGCCTGTGTTGTGGAGTAAACCTCTTCCTCAGCAAATGTTGTGTTAGGACTCAGCCCAAGGGTTCCCTGTCCTGCATCCTACCGTTTGCGGAAAACGTTGCTCCTCAAAGCTCTTCACCACAATTACCCATTTTGGTTAGTCCCTTTGGGGGTGACGTGGGGTACGCACACCCCGCCTCCAAATCCGTGGTCACGCGCCGGCCACCGCCAATGCAGCGCACGTTGGGGTTAGCGAGTTTGAGCTAAGTCCTGCCGGGTGCCGCGCGGCGCTGGACGGGTTGGGCGAAGGTCGGTAGAGTCGATGGGCACGGCGATTTGCGCGAGGGGACGATGAGAACAGCTACGGTGAAATGGGTGGGAGGCGAGAAATTTCTGGCGACGATGCCGTCGGGCAAGGAGATTCAGTTCGACGCGGGAAGCACGCACGAAGGAGGTCCGGGGCCGATGGAGGCGTTGCTGGGCGCGCTGGGCGCGTGCACGTCGGTGGACGTGGCGATGATCCTGGCGAAGAAGCGGCAGAAGCTGGAGTCGCTGGAAGTGCTGGTGTCGGGCGAGCGGGCGCCGGAGCCGCCGGAGGTTTGGACGAAGATCGAAATCGTTTACCGGTTGGGAGGGACGCTCGACGAAAAGGCGGTGAGCCACGCGATCGAGTTGAGTCAGACGAAATATTGTTCGGTGGCGGCGATGCTGGGGAAGACGGCGAAGATTACGTGGCGATATGAAATTAGGGGTGAGGGGCGAGGGTGAGACGGCAGGAAGCAGGGAGGCAAGGAAGCAGGGAGGCAAGGAAGCAGGAAAGGCGCGCAATGGGCTGCAGCAAGAAGAGAGGTCCCTCTCTGCGTCCCGCGCCCACGCTTCGCGTGGGAAAGCAAAGGCGCGCGGGACTTCGCTCGGGATGACAAACGTGAATCGGCGCGAGGTGCTTGTCACGCGCGCTGCGGATTGCATACAATCGCGCGGCAATTCTGGGAGACATAATGGGTAACCGCAATGGGTAACCGCATCGCCGCGAAAATCACGGGAGTGGCCGGGTACGTTCCGCCGCGCGTGGTGACGAATTTCGACCTCGAAAAAGTAATGGAAACTTCCGACGAGTGGATTCGCACGCGCACCGGCATTCGCGAGCGTCACCACGCGGACCCGGGAGTGGCGGCGTCGCACCTGGGAACGGAAGCGGCGAAGAAATTGCTGGCGGCAAAGGGCGTAAGCCCGGAAGAAATCGGGATGATCGTGGTCGCCACGGTGACGCCGGACATGTTTTTTCCCGCGACGGCGTGCCTGATTCAGAATCAACTGGGCGCGAAGAAGGCGTGGGGATTCGACCTGTCGGCGGCATGCTCGGGATTCGCGTACGCGCTGACGGTGGGCGCGCAATTCGTTGCGTCGGGCGCGCACAAGAAGGCGCTGGTGATCGGAAGCGACATCATGACGTCGATTCTCGATCCCAAGGATCGCGCGACGTATGTGCTGTTTGGGGATGGCGCGGGAGCGGTGTTGGTGGAGCCGGCCACGTCGGATGCGGAAGGCATCCTCGATTTCGCGCACGACATTGACGGCTCGGGCGGATGCAATCTGTTTATGCCGGGCGGAGGGTCGCTGAATCCGCCGTCGCACGAAACGGTGGAGAAGCGGATGCACTACGTCCATCAGGAAGGGGCGCAGGTGTTCAAGTACGCGGTGCGGCGCATGGCCGATCTAGCGTGCCAGTTGCTCGAGCGCAACGGATTTTCGAGCCGCGACCTGGCGCTGGTGGTGCCGCATCAGGCGAATATGCGAATTATTCGCGCGATGCAGGAACGGCTCGGCGTGGACGATTCGAAAGTGCTGGTGAATATCGACCGGTTCGGGAATACGACGGCCGCGACGATTCCGCTGGGGTTGATGGATGCGGTGGAGCAGAAGCGATTGCGCAAAGGCGATCTGGTGCTGCTGATCGCGGTGGGCGCGGGTTATACGACGGGCGCGATTTTGATGCGGTGGGCGTATTGAGGCCGCGGGGAATTTGAAATTTGAGATTTGAAAATGCGGGGAGCGGGCGTGTTCCCGGCCGCACATTGTGTCGCACCTACGGCGCTGGGGATTTTTTTTCTGCGTTTTCCCAGCCCTTACGGGCTGGGCTAAATTGTGACGCGCCTACGGCGCTTGGTGCGTGGTGCGCGGGGTGGATTTGAAATTTGAGATTTGAAAATGGGCGAACGCGGGCGCGCCGAAGCAAGCTTCAGCGAAGAGAAAGCGGTAGCCCTTCGACTTCGCTCAGGACAGGCAAGCTACCGCACTCCCAAAGTGGCCTGCGGCCACGAAGAGCTGGCGGGACCCGCCCAACAAGATGGCGGGCAGGCAGCGGGCGCTACTAGAGGCGAACGGCTAGTTCACGACTAGCGTGAATTTGAAGGCGTGAGTGCCTGAACTGGCTTTGCCGGTCAGCTGAACCGTGTAGGTGCCTTTGGGCGTGCTCGGCGTGCCTACGCAACTTGCCATCGCGACGATTGAGAGCAACGCAAAGGCGCAGGCGGCTCGTCGCAAACTTCGTTTCGCGCCTCGTCCCGCGCCCTGTCCTGCACTCTGTCCCGCAACTCGTCCCGCCACAGTCCACATTGCCAGCAGCGCCATCGCGAAGGCCGCGAAAATCCAGAGCCAAGCGGGCGGAGCTGCTGGGAATTTCGGTGAGGACGTCGGCGCCGAGCTAAATGCGTACGCGCTGGTGGCGATCGTCGCGGTCGATGTGATGGAGCCGTTCGCCGGCGGCGTAATCGGATTCTGCGAGAAGGTAATGGTCGAGTCTCCCGGCAAGGAGACACCGCTGAGCGTGACCGGTGAAGTGTAGCCGGCCACGGAGGTGACGGTGATTACCGTCATCACGGAGCCGTGCGTGCCAACGGTGGCAGAGGTCGGCAACGCTGAAATCGTGAAGTCCGGGAGCGCGGCAGCGCCAGTGCCGGAGAGCGCGACGGTCTGAGGGCTGGTCGAGTCGGAATCTACGATGCTGAGCGTGGCCGATTCCGCGCCCACGATTGTGGGCGTGAACGTGACGCTGATGAGGCAGCTCGAGTTGGCGGCGAGCGACGTGCCGCACGCGCTCCCGGCGGCGAAGTCAGCCGCGTTCGGACCAGCAACGCCGACGGAAGTGATGGCCAGCGTGGTGGTCTTGCTGTTGGTGAGGGTGACTTTTTGCACGGGGCTCGTGGCATTGACGTTCACGGTGCCGAAGGCGATTGTTGTTGGCGCCACCGAGACCGAGCCGACCGGCGCGGTGCCGGTGCCCGAAAGAGCGGCTGTTTGAGGGCTGCTCGCGTCGCTATCGGTAACGCTGAGCGTGGCGGATTCAGCGCCAGCCAGGCTCGGCGTGAATGTGATGGTGATCCCGCAAGTGCCGCCGCTCGCTGCGACGGTGCCTGGCGACGCAGGGCAGGTGGTGGTGAAACCGAAATCGGCGGCGTTTGCGCCTGTGACGGACACGACGATATTGCTCAGCGCTACCGCCGAATTGTTGCTCAACGTGACCGCCTGCGGAAGACTTGGAGTACCGACGGTGAGGCTTCCGAAGTTCAACGACGTCGGAGTCAGGGAGACGCCGGCTGGAGGAGCCGTGCCCGTTCCGGTGAGTGCGATTGTTTGGGGGCTGCTCGCATCGCTGTCGGCAATGTTCAGCGTGGCGGATTCCGCGGCGGTGGTCGAAGGCGTGAAGGTGACAGCGATTGTGCAGCTTGTCAGAGCCGCCAACGCGTTTCCGACCGCCGGGCAGTTGTTGGTCTGACCGAAGTCAGCCGCGTTTGTACCAATGACCGTGATTCCGGTTCCTGTGATCGTCAGCGCATTCTGAGTGTTATTCACAAGCATCACCGTTTGCGACGCGCTGGCGGTGCCTTTGGGCTGATTTCCGAAAGCCAAGGAAGATGGATTGACAAAGACGCCTTGCGCCGCCGCGGGCGAGAGCTCGGCAACCCATGCGTCCTGGAAACCTTTGATTGTTGTTTGAAAACTTCCCGCAGTTGTGGGGAATTTGTTCGAGATTGTTCCGCCCACGACGAAAACGTTGGGCGCAGTGGCGTTATCCAGCGCCAATCCGAGTCCCACAGCGCTTTGCGCGGAAGGGCTGGCGCTGCCGGTGCCGTAGTACGTCGAGAAGATCATGTTGCTTCCGCTCGCGCTCAAGACGGACACGAAGCCGTTCTGCAGGCCGGCGACGCCTGTTGGGTAAGGTGCGCCAACCGTCGCCGGGTAATAGCCGGTCAATAGTTCGCCGGACCAGGTTTCGCCGGTAAGGTAGGCATTCCCGAGGGAGTCCACTGCAATTGCGTGGGGCTGGTCGCCGCTGATGGTGCCGCCGAGGTAGGTGCCATAAATCAAGGAAGCCGCGCCAGATTGGTTGGTATTGAAGCGCGCGACATATCCCGTGTAGTCATTCGCTGTCGCTGGGAAAGTCGCTTCAAAGGCGCCCGCCGTGGTCGGAAAATTCGTGTCGTACGTGCTTCCGGCGACATACGCGTTCGAGTTGGAGTCAATCGCGATGCAGTTTCCGGTGTCGCCGCGATTGGAACCTTCGCCGAGGAACGTTGCGTAAACAAGGGCGGAATTTACTGTATCGATGCGCGCTATGAGTGCGTCCCGCGTTCCATTCAGTGTCGACTGATACGGTGCGTTTTGGCTCAAATTCACTGGAAAGTCGGAGGATTCGGTCGAACCCGTTATGTAGGCGTTTCCGTTCGAATCGACCGCGATGCCGCCTCCGGTCTCGCCGACTGATCCCCCGAGGTACGTCGAGTAGACAAGGGAGCTCAACCCGACTTGTGTAGTGTCGATGCGGGAGAGGAAAAGATTGCTTGCGTTGCCGCCCGTGTTGTTGGCCGTCTGCAGCGCATGTCCAAACGTGACGGGAAAATTGGTCGACGAAGTGTTGCCTGTTAAGTAGGCGTTCGCATTGGGATCGAGGGTGAGCCCGGTCACCTCGTCTATGCCATTGCCGCCCAGATACGTCGAGTAAAGGAGGGTGGCGCCGTTCGGATCGAGCTCGCTCAAGTACCCGCTAGGTCCCATGTTGTTCAGCGGAAATACCGACTGATAGGCTGTGCCTGCCGTGACCGGAAAATCAGAAGAATTCGTCCCTCCAGCCACGTATGCGTTGCCGCTGGAGTCGACGCCGATGCCGGCGGCGCTGTTGCCGTTGCTGCCGCCGAGGAATGTTGAGTAGACCAAGGCGGTGCCCGTCGGGTTGAACTTGGTGATGAAAGCGTATCCCTTGGTGCTGGTGTTCGTTGTCTGGAGTGCGCCGGAGGTCGTCGGGAAGTCTGTCGTATCCGTTTGGCCGGCGACGTAAGCGTTGTCGTTGGCGTCAACGGCAACCGCCGGTGCGGAGGTGACCGCGAGGCCTGAGAGTACGTTGGCCCCACCCAGGTACGTGGAGTACACGATCACCGGATCGACGACCAGAGGCTTCGTGGAATCGTAGCTGGTGACTTGGATGCCGACCGATTCTGGGCTTTGCAGCACGTAATTCGCGGCGACTTCGCGGCGGGCGCCATCAATTTCCTGATAGACACTGGGACGACGCAGTGTCAAATCGCCTGCGGCATTTGCGACCAGCAGATCACCCTGCGAGTTCAGTCTGAGATCTTTCCCGCCAGCGACTTGGAGAACAATTTGTTTCGGATCCGCGCCTGGACCAACGATGTAGTCGGTTTCGATCTGGCTTTGATTGCCATAGTAGACGGCGTCGATGCCGGGATAGACGCCGCGATACTTTACGCGGCCGTAGAGCGGAACATTTTTCTGCCAGCGAGCGGGATTGTTTCCGATCAGGTAGTTGCTATGGCCAGGCTGAATTTCCAAACCTTCGACTTCGGGAGCGGCGTTGGGCCCAGCAAAACCAATCCGCACGACGGATTCTGCTTCGGCTTTGGATTTTGGGGCTCGAAGGCGGAGAACGACTTCCCGGTCGGTGAGAAACAGTGTGTACGCATTTCCTCGGGCAAGGAATTTGACGTTGGGATCGGTCTGACCTTGATTTTTTTCGAAACTGACGGGCAGTTTGCCGTAAGCCGCCAGAACGTTCGCCTTCGCCAGCGGAGTCGCAGGGTGAGTGGCAGGCAGAGGAACGCGCAGTGCTACTCGGAAAGCCAGGAAACCCACCCCGACCAGCAGCGCGAGAGCCGCGAGCAGCCGAAGGCGCTCGCTGAGAATGCTGTGCAACCGCGCGTGCTTCATGGGATTCCTCCTGATGTCGGCCTCGATGCTTCGAGTGACACTGTCTTAGGCTCTCTGCGTCCCATCAGCCGGTCACGATACAAGAGCGATAGAAACTGGCTCTGAAGAACCGTCTCGGTTCGACACGACGACGCCTGGCGCTCGGTACCTGTTGGGGCTTGCCTACTTCATTTATTCCACAGATGGAGGGGGTTACTGCGGGAATGATGGCGAGTTATGGCGAATAAGGTAACTGCGATTACGCAACACCGACGTGCGAAGGCATAACTGCTCTTGGAATCGAAGGAACGACCCGGTTAGAAGGAGCGGACGGAGGCCAGTTGAGCCTGGTTACGTTCGAGGCGCTGAGCCAGCGTGACGGCTGCGTATTGGGTGCACAGGGCCATCTCGCGCGAGGCCCATTGCACGTCGCGGAGCGGCTCTATAGCCTCGCCAAGGCTCCTGAGAAGCCGGAGGCCGCGGTAATAGGCTCGGACAGACCAAAGCTTCGGCGCGGATCCAGCCTCGATATCAGGGCAGAGCTTGCTGTAGGCTGTGATGTTGGCAAAGCCGTCTGAAATCATAGACTTAGCGGTGGAATCCGCCAAGGCTCGCCATTCGGCAGCCAACGGTTCCGAGGCCACACGGATCAGCCCAGCGCGCCAGGAAAGGACGACGAACTGGACCACCGCCGCCATCGACATCACGAAAATGAATGCCGCGATTAGCATGTTCATTTGACCTGCGGATAGTGTGCGGTTTTCAGGCGCGGCGGACAATGGAACGACGGTACCAGTTTCGGACTAGCTTTTGGGGGAGGGGTGCTGGGCCGAGGACGCCCTAGCACTTTGCTTGTTCCAGCCTGCCGAATGAAGTACAAGAGACAGCTCGCGTTGGCAGGCGAAAGGAGTAATTCCATGAGGAAATCGAATTGGGCGATAGGGTTGATCGGGGCGATCCGATTTGCCGTTTTTGCGATGGTTGCCGTTTGTGTTCCGGCCGGCTTCTGGGTAGAGTCGGCGGCCACTCCCAAGCCTCCCGCTCAAGTGGCTGCTGGCACGGAACAGGCAAACGAGGCATCGCAAATTCTCAAATTGCTTTCCGAGCAGGCAGACGCCTGGAATCGCGGCGACATCGATTCGTTCATGACGTCGTATTGGAAGTCAGACGAGACGCTGTTCGTGGGCGCCAGCGGAATCGCCCGTGGATGGCAGTCGGTGCTTGCCCGCTATCACCGTGTCTACCCCGACCGCAAAGCGATGGGGCACCTGACGTTTTCGAACATGGAGGTGCATCGTTGGTGCGCGGATCGCGCGCTCGTGCTCGGAAATTACCATCTCGACCGCGAAAACGATCATCCCGAAGGAGTCTTCACGCTGGACCTGCGGAAATTCCCGGAAGGCTGGCGGATCGTTGTGGATCACACGACGGCATTTCCGGCGGCGCAGCCTGCAAAGTCCCAGTAGCGGCGCGGGACGAATCCCTGCCGCAACTGCGCTTTTTCAGAGATAATATCGCTCCGCAACAAACGGGGGATTTCATAGATGCGAGCGGTTATCACGGGAGGAGCAGGGTTTCTTGGATCGCACTTGTGCGATTACTTTCTGGAGAAGGGATGGGACGTTCTTTGCCTCGACAATTTGGTGACCGGATCCGGCACCAATGTTGATCATCTGGCAAGAAACTCTCATTTCAGCTTCCAGCAGCAGAACGTCTCGGAATACATCGATGTGTCCGGCCCGGTGGAAGCCGTCTTGCATTTCGCCTCGCCTGCCAGCCCTCCTGACTATCTAAGGTTGCCGATCCAGACACTGAAGGTGGGATCCCTCGGATCCCACAATGCGCTGGGGCTCGCGCTGGCCAAGAAGGCCAAGTTTCTTCTAGCATCGACGTCGGAATGCTACGGGGATCCCGACGTGAGCCCGCAGCCCGAAAGCTATTGGGGCCACGTGAATCCCATTGGGCCGCGCGGGGTGTACGATGAGGCGAAGCGCTTCGCCGAAGCGATCACCATGGCGTATCACCGCTACCATGGCCTCGATACTCGAATCGTCCGAATCTTCAACACCTATGGCCCGAGGATGCGTTTGAATGATGGACGCGCGCTGCCGAATTTCCTCTATCAGGCGCTTACCGGAGAACCCATCACCGTCTACGGCGACGGAAAGCAAACGCGAAGTTTTTGTTACGTGTCCGATTTGATCGAAGGAATCTACCGCCTGTTCGAATCGAAAGAACATGAGCCGGTGAACGTCGGCAACCCGCACGAAATTACGATTCTGGAGTTCGCGGAACGAGTACGGGCGCTGGTAGGGTCAAAGACGCCCATTGTCTTCCGTCCCCTGCCGCAGGACGACCCGAAGCAGCGTTGTCCGGATATTACGAAGGCGAAGCGAATTCTAAAGTGGGAGCCCAAGATCGATCTCGAGCAAGGCCTCGGCCTGACGTACGAATACTTCAGGGAGAGGGTTTCCGCGGGAAACCGCGCCAGCTGACGTCAAACGCCCGCGTAGGCTTGAGCGACAAGGGCCGTGAAAAACCTTGGAACCACAGATGAACACAGATAAACACAGATGAAGCAAAAGGCGCACGACAAGCCTGAAACCCTAGTCCGGGGCTGACTCAAAACCGAGTTGCCACACCGAATCCCTTCCCTATTTTGCGGATGGTATGTCGGAGCCCTTCGAAGCTCGGGGTAAACTAAAGCTCCGACCCCCTAAGAATCATTGAGCTAACGAGTGGGAGTCAGTCGGGGCGGCCCAGCGAGTAGTATTCGAACCCAAGAGCTTTCATCTCGCGAGGCGACAGAAGATTTCGGCCGTCCAGAATCAACGGCCGCGCCATGGCGTCTCGCATGCGTTCCCAGTCGAGCTCGCGAAATTCGGGCCATTCCGTCGCAATCAGCAGAGCTTCCGATTCGCTGGCCACGTCGTACGAATTCTTGGCGTATTCCACCTGCGGGAGCACGGGCCGGGCTTTCTCCATGGCTTCGGGATCGTAAGCGCGGACGCGCGCACCTTCGGCGAGGAGTTGGTGAATGAGGTCGATCGCAGGCGCAAAGCGGATGTCGTCCGTATTGGGTTTGAACGCGAGCCCGAGGACGCCGATCCTCTTGCCCTTTACGACCCACAGCGCGCGGCGAATTTTCTCGAAGAATCGCTCGACGCGCTTGCGGTTGATTTTTTCGGCCTCCTTCAACATCGTGAAATCGATGCCCGATCGTTCGGCGAGGTGCACGAAAGCCTGAAGGTCCTTGGGCAGGCAAAAGCCACCGAATCCAAGTCCGGCGTTCAGAAACGACGGGCCAATTCGCGGGTCCATGCCAACGGCGCGAACCACTTCCTGAATATCGGCACCCAATTTCTCCGCCAGGTCCGCCACCATGTTGGCGTAAGAAATTTTGAGCGCGAGGAACGAATTGGAGGCGTGCTTGATGAGTTCGGCGCTGTTGATCGTGGTTACGAGCCAGTGTGGCGCGGCGGCGTCTGGACATGCCGGCGAGTGCACGGGACACGTGAACGTGCGTTCGAGCACCGGCCGATAGATTTCCTTCATCTGCTGCTCCGCTATCTCATCCTCAACGCCGACGACGATCCTGTCGGGATGCAGAAAATCGGCGACGGCGGTACCCTCGCGGAGGAATTCCGGGTTGGAGACCACGCGGAAGACCACTCCCGGCCTGCGTCCGTACACCGAGAGCGCGCGCTTAAGTTCTTGTCCCGTGCGGGCCGGAACCGTGCTCTTTTCGATTACCAGTTTCGAAGAACGGGCCTCGGTGGCGACGACGCGCGCCACGTGGTCGATCGCGCTCAAGTCTGCGTCGCCGTTGGGCAGGGGAGGGGTTCCGACGCAAATGAAGATGGCATCTCCCGCGGCAATGGCATCCGCAGGATTGTGACAAAAGCTGAGCCGACCCGCCTGCCGGGCCTTGGCGATGACGCCTTCCAACCCAGGCTCGTAAATCGGGAGCCGGCCGGATTCGAGGACGCGCAGTTTCGCCGCGTCGCTATCGGTACACACCACTTCGTGCCCAATTTCTGCCAGGCAGCCGCCGGTGACGAGCCCTACATAACCAGTTCCTATTACGGATATCTTCAATGCCCCTCCGTAAGCGCCTTCCTACGGCAAGCTTCGCGCAAAGCGGACGATCCATTCTCGTACACCATGCTTTTCTGGCCAAGCTATTCTGCCGCGGGCGGGACGGAAATATCGGATGCCGATCTCCATCCCAGATGCTAAAATCGCTGAAAGTTCGGTCGTTTTGCGTAAGCACACCGGAGACCAGGCGTGGAAATTCTTTGGCCAGCCGCGGGCATTTGTCTGATCGTCTGCGTGGTTTTCTATGCCCTCGCGATGCATTGGCACCGCCTGCTGCGCCAGCAGTCGTGGATGGTTCGCAAGCTTGCCGAGCGAGTGGAGATCCTTGAAGAAATGAGAGATCCGCAGTTCCGGCGACGAATCGGCGAATCCACGCCTCCGCCCCTCGAACAGGTGTTCACATTCTCATTCAGGCTGAGCGACCGCTTTTGGCGGAGCACATTGGATCTCACCGACGAAGATTGGAATTTCGTTCGCACGCATGGGAGCTTCGTCGGCTCGGTGAAACTCGAGTGTTGGCGGAGTCATTCGGTGGCCACGATTATGGAGGTGCAGCCGGAAAGCAAGACGGCCCGATGGGAAACTCGAGTGCTCGACTTTTATCCGGACGCTGCCAAGGCGGCGGACGCGCTTACTTTGTGGGAATTGCGGCTCGCTCCTCAAAGCGGGTCGGCAGCGCGCCCTCCCTCACTCGAATTGCTTCTTCGCCGAAATGCACTGGAACTGTGCGGGCGTTTCCCCAGCGACGCGCCGGTAAATGGGAATGCCGAGGAAATGCAAAATGAGGAAGCCACCATCTTCCGCGTTCCATTGGATCCGGTTCAATTGACGGAGTTCAGAGGTCAGGATCCGGCGGAAGACGTGAGCGGAGGAAACGGGCATGGCTCGAATGGCTTCGACTCCGGTGCGAGCCCGTGGCGAGCCTTCTACTCGTTTGTCGACGAGAAGATGGGATTCGAGTGGCAACTCCGATGTCGCGACCTCGGCAAGAAGGCGGAATGGGAGCAGTGGAAGATTCTCGAACCAAACGCCGGGCCTTCGATTCGCGTCGAGTAAGGCGTCCGCGCCGCAACTCACGTTCGCGGCGAACGCGGACGAACTGTAAGACCTGCCCAGGCGTTCATTAGACCCATCATTTCGCGAACTACCGCATAGGCGTCGCGTGTGTTTCGCCACCAGTGGTCACGGTCGAAGGGATCTTCCGCGGCTGCCTCCACAGTTGCGATCTGATTCGATGCTGCGAGTCTGGACCAGAGAGTCCTGACCCGCCGAGTATGCTGGGCGGAAGTAACGATGATGACGTGAGACTTGTTCGCGGCCCGCATCTCCCACGCAATCTCTTCGATTTCCTGTTCGGTGTTAATGACCGCATCAGGCAGGATGCGAATCGTGCTGGCAGGGACTCCTTGATGTATCAGGACCTGACGGCTGTATTCTTCCTCGCCGACAAACCGAATGCCCATCTCAGATAATTCGGCCTCCGGACTGTCTGGGCGAGTGACCCAAACCTCCGGCGCATATCCTGCACGGTACAGGTCGGCTGCGCCCTCCGCGCGCTGAGGCATGCTTCCGCTAAGGACGACGATGGCGTCCGCCGCCACAAGCGGGTCCTCGCGCACGAGCCATCGTCCGGCGCCTCGGAATGCAATCACTCCCGCCGCAAGCGCCAGAACGGCGAGAAGAACGACGAGCAGCCGGGTTGTGACGAAGCGTCTGCGCTCCATGGCGGGAGAACTCGGGGCAGCCAGGTTCAATCCCTGGCGCGTTGAAACCAGGACTGGCCCATCAAAAGACCGCGAAGAGCCAGCAGGATCAAACGGGGTTGCCGCAGACCGATGCGCCACAGAATCTTCCAGGCTTCATCGCGGGAATACTGGCAGAGCGGCTCTCTCGCGGAGTCGTTCAATAGATCCACGAGGCGGCTGTAGTCAGCCTGCTGGAAATCATGAAGCGAGCGCCGGAGCAGCAGATGGAGATTGAGCTCGCGGCGCAGGGTTCGCAATTCCCGGCTCGTTCCGCCGTTCAAGATCGCGTCTGTGACTCCAATGGCTCCGCGAAACCCGGTGACGATGCCGCCCACGGTGGTCACCTTCACCTGGCCTGCGGCATCGCCAACCAGATAGACGAAGCTCCCGCCAATCTTCCGCCGCACCGGAACCCACCCTGAATAGAGAGGGATTCGCGCGCCCTGGAATTCGATGGGCTCAAGCTTTCGCTTTTTGAGGAACCGTTCCAGAAGAAGCCGCGTTTCCGGGCCTGTTTCGCCAATCAGACCAAGCGCGCCTGTCGTGGGGGATTCGGGAATCAACCAATAGAAATAGGGAGTATCCTGCGGGATAAACCAGACGCGAGCCGTATTCGGCGGCATGTCTTTTGGCAAAGGGACGATGGCTTGGACGAGCGGGACCGTTTCGAGCGGCGCCCAGCCTGCCGCCTTTGCGACGCGGCTCGACGCACCGTCTCCGCCGATTACCGTCCCGGCGTGAATCTCTTCCGTGTTTCCGTCGGAGCAGCGCTCCACTTCCAGAACGAGTCCTCGGCCATTCGGGTGCAGGGCATGGAAGCGGCGGCCTAATTCGATAACTGCTCCCGCCCGCTGCGCTTCTTCTGCCAGGGCCTGAATCAGCGTGCGGCGCTCGATAATCAGATCGGGCTCTTTGAGCGCGATTGTGGCGGCGCGTCCGTCGGTGAACAACTCAAAGCGCCGAATCTCGTTGACGACGCTCTTGTCGGCGGCCTGACCCAGCAGGTTCCGCATGCGGTGCGTGACGATCAGCGTGCGAGCCGCTGGTTCCATCGTCTCGATGCGTTCGAACACACGGACAGGAAGGCCCTTTCGAGCCAGTATGGAAGCCGCGAAGAGTCCCGCAGCAGACCCGCCCACTACCGCGACATCCTGATTATTTGTGCGTGGAGACGAAGCGAGAGCGGTCTCTGTGTCGTGTCTTTCTGACGCCATCTTTGTCCGTGGAAGCAGTACTCACCGCAATTTCTCTTTGCGAATTCGATTCAAAAGCGTCCGGCGGCCCTCACCCCAAAGAGCCGGCGGTCCCCGGTAAGTCCATAGAAATACTCGGGGCCGGAAGTATATCCCACAGCCCTCGTTTCCACAAAAAGGGATGGCCCCGGTATCAAGTAGGGGAGGAAGACTTCTGCAATTTCGCCTGGCGTTCGTAGGGCGCTGCCTCGAGGAAGAAGACTGCCAGGGATCCGAAGACCACCAAGGCCAGCACAAACGCATACCCGGTCCATGACGAAAGCCGGGGAAGCAGGAGCGCCGAAATTCCAAACACAACCGCCAGACAATAGAGGACCAGCACGGCGCCGCGGTGACCCAGCCCCAGATTCGACAGCCGGTGCGCCGTGTGGTCCTTTCCCGGAGAAGTGAAGGGGAGCAGACCCCGCCGCGCCCGGGAGATCGAGACTAACGTGGTGTCGAAGATCGGCACTCCCAGAATCAGGACGGGAACCAGCCAATCCGCCGGAAACTGGCTGCCCTCGGGACGGATTTTGAGGCCCAGGGTGGCCATCAAGAACCCGAGAAACATCGCTCCGCCGTCACCCATGAAAATCTTCGCCGGGTTGAAATTCCAGCGCAGAAAGCCCAGCGCAGCGCCCAACGCGGCGGCTCCCAGCGTGCGGACCATGGTTTGTCCGTTGAGGCTGGCCGAGATTATGAAGAAGGCCGAAGCCACGGCTGCTATGCCAGCGCACAGGCCATCCATGTGATCGAGGATGCTGAAGGATGCCGTAACGCCGACCACCCACAGCATGGTAAGGCAGACGTCCAGAATCGTCCCGAGCATTCCCGGCAACAATCGCGAGAACAGCTGGGCGCGAATCCCCGTCGCCACCAGAAACAAGGCGGCGATGGGCATGCCAACGAAGAGCTTCACTTGGTGATGCAGAAGACCACCGTCGTCGAGCACACCGACGGTGGCGACGAGCGTGGCCCCGGCGAGGATTCCCACGATTTGCTGCTCGGGAGCCGCGTGAAGCGTCAGAAGAATTGCGAGGACGAAGCCAAGATAGATTGCGATTCCGCCGAGGAGCGGGATGGGCTTGACGTGCACTTTCCGCGGCCCCGGCAGATCCACCATGCCATAACGCAGAGCCAGCCAACGCACCGGAACGGTGAAACCAAGCGATGCGATGAGCGCGACCCCGAAGGCAATCAGATCAGCCGGAAGGTGCATCCCGATTCGTCCTCTTCAGCGAGCCGTCAGCATCGTTTCGAGCACTTCGCGAACTTCTTCTTTTTGTTTGCTCGCGAAGTACCAGTCCATCGTCTTGCGAAGACCTTCGCGGAAAGGAGTTTTCGGTTCCCAGCCGAGGAGTTTCTTGGCGAGGCGGTTGTCCGCGACCCGGTTGACCGGTCCCGTCGGCATGTCGCGCCGCAGTCGGATTTGGGGTTTGTAGCCCGCCCTCTCGATCACCATGTGAACGGCGTCGAGCACGGTCACTCGCTCCATGGTGCCGAGATTCACCGCTGTGCCGTCGTTGATTTTCTCCGCGGCGAGAATGGTGCCGCTGACGATGTCTTCGACGTAGGTCCAATTGCGAATCTGCGTGCCGTCGCCCCAGACTTCGAACGGATCCTGGCGGACGAAAGCGCGCGCGATCATGGCGATTACAGCGTGGTTTTCGACGCCTCGAGGGCCGTACACGGTGAAGTAGCGGCAGGAAGCCGCGCCGAGCTTGTGTTCGCGATGATACGACTGCAACGTCAACTCGGCCATCAGCTTCGCCCAGCCGTACATGTTGTCGGCGTCGTGCGGCGGCTTGACGTCTTCTTCCCGAAGGTAGATTTCTTTCTTGGGGTCCGTCTGCATGTAATTCGGGTAAACACATCCGGAGGACGCGTAGACGACCTTCTCGACTCCTGCCTTGACGGCTTCCCAGAAAACAAGTCCGTCGAGAAACAGGTTGGATGCCGGGCCGGCCTGGTGCAAATCCACGTAGCCGCGGCCGCCGTGGTCCGCAGCCAGATGGAAAACCACCTGGATGCCGTTCATTGCCGCGCGCGTCACGCCGGGCTCCCGCAGATCGGCTTCCACCAAGGTGACGTGGCCACTCTTCAGGTGATGTTCAATGTTGCTGCGTCTGCCGCTGGTGAGATCATCGACGACGTGCACTTTGGCGCCGCGTTCGACCAGCGCGTCCACCAGATGCGAGCCGATGAACGAAGTCCCGCCCGTTACAAGAACCCTCTTATTCGTCCAGATGACGCCCTCCACGATTTTCGTCTATTGATTCCTCTATGATTCCGACAAACCTCTGCAGTTCTTTCACTCTAGCATATTTCTCCGCGGCTACACGCGCGCGCCGCCCCATCTCAGCGAGGCGGACGGGCGCGCTGCGAAGTTCGCGAACCGCAGTGGCGACGGCGCTCGGATCGTCGGGATCAGCCACCAGCCCGCAGCCGGATTCGCTCACAATTCGGGCGACGTCACTCCCAGAGGTCGCGACTGCCAGGACGGGACGGCCCGCAGCCAAAATCGAGTAGAGTTTGCTGGGGACGACAACTCCTTCCAGCCCGCGCCGCACCGTGACGATATGAACATCTCCCGCGGCCATTACATGCGGAACCTTGCTCGCCGGCCGAAACGGAAGAAAACGAACGTTCGGGAGCGCGCCGGCCTGAGCTTGGAGGGCAGAACGGTTCGCCCCGTCACCTATGAACACAAATCCTGAATTTTCGTTGCGTAGAATTTCGGCGGCCTCCAGCAGCGTAGTCCAGGCGCCATAAAATCCCAGATTCCCCGCGTGAACGGCGACAAAGGGAAAGCCGCAGCGAATTTCCTCGACGACCGAATCATTCGGCTGAGGCGCAGAACCGGGAAAAGTGGCGCCATCCCGGACGACGACGACCCGATCGGGTGAAACGCCCTTCGACAAGATGCGACCGCGCATGTCTTCGCCCAGCACGATGATGCGAGTGGCCTTCTGCAGCGCGCGGCGGTGCAATTCTTCCCAGCGCTCGACCCAGGAGTTCTGTTTGACGATGTCGCCACCGATCGCCATGTCGGGGTACAAGTCTCGAATGTTGTAAACGAAGGGGCGCCTGGTGATTTCCGCAACGAAAGCGCCGGCAATGCCGGCAACAGGGGGATCGGTCATGGCGAGCACAACGTCGGCCCTAATGGCGAGGGCTCGAGGAACCGCAAGCGCGAGGTACGACAAATAGTTCGACACGCGCTTCTTCATCTCCCTGCGGGGAAATGCCGTTGAGCCCACCCGCTCGACCATGACGTTGTTGCGCGTGTCGCGCCGCAGAAATGAATAGGGATAGAACTCGTCCGGATCGTACGAAGGGCGGCCGGCGAGCACGGTCACTTGGTGGCGCTCGGCCAACGTTTCTGCCACTTGCATGGCCATTTTCGCTGTCGCGGACGTGTCTGGCGGGTAGTATTCGTTGAACAGCAGGATGTGCATGCCGTTATGCGACGCGATCCGCGGTTCGCTCGGCGGCACCTTTCATCGTCGCGGAGGCCGCGTTCTTTTCGAGGAAGAAGTTCCCGATTACCAGAACGTCCATCTGGGTCCTGCGGAAACAGTCGAGGGCCTCTTCGGGGCGGCAAACGATCGGCTCGTTGTCGTTGAAAGAGGTGTTCAGAACGACCGGGACTCCGGTGAGATCGCCAAATGCGCGCAAAAGCTTCCAGTAAAGCGGATTCGCGGTCCGGCTCACAGTTTGCAGTCGTGCGGTTCCGTCCACGTGCGTCGGCGCGGGAATGATGGAACGCTTCTCGGGCCGCACAGGGTAGGCGAACGTCATGAATGGCGAGGGGTGCGTCTTGACGAAATAATCGCCAACGGCTTCCTCCAGAATGGAAGGAGCAAACGGGCGAAAAATTTCCCGGTGTTTGATGCGGCGATTCAATACTTCCTTCATCTCCGGACGCCGCGGGTCGGCAAGGATGCTGCGGTTTCCCAGCGCCCGGGGACCCCACTCGGTGGCGCCCTGGTACCAGCCGACAATCTTGCCGGCCGCGATGGCTTGGGCGGTGGATTCGAGCAGCGGCGCTTCTTCCATCTCCGTCACGCGAACCTCGCCCTGCTGCGAGTAGACGTTCTCAATCGCGCTGCGAATTTCGCGGGCGGAAAATTGCGGCCCCCAATATGCGTGGCTCATGGCAAATTCGCGCGGTCGGCCGAGGACTGTGTGTTCCACGTGAAATGCGGCTCCAATTGCGAGGCCGGCGTCGCCCGCAGCGGGCTGCACATAAACATGCTCAAACGGCGTGTGGTCGAAGATTTTTCCGTTGGCCACGCAGTTGAATGCCACTCCGCCTGCCAGGCACAAGGCTTTCTGACCTGTTTTCCCAGCGAGATCGTTCCAGAGTGAGATCATCACTTCTTCGAGGGCTGCTTGCATGCTCGCGGCGAGGTTGTGATGCCGCTGGCCGAGCGGTTCTCCGTCTTTGCGCGCGGGACCGAGCCGCTTTTCGAGGTAGGGCGAAAACAGGCGGCCCAGCACCGGCGTCGCGCCCGAATCGCGCCAGGTCATTTCCGGACCCTGGGTTTGATGAGAGAAGTACTCGAGCCCCAGACGAAACGACATTCCGCGGCCGGCATGCACGATTCGGCGAAACTCATCGAGAAATTCCGGCTGGCCGTACGCCGCCAGGCCCATCACCTTGTACTCGTCTCCGAATTTCCAGAAGCCCAGATATTGGGTGAGTGCGGTGTAAAACATGCCGAGCGAGTGCGGGAACGTCACTTCGCCCAGAGCACGCATGCGCGGCCCTTCGCCGATGGCCCACATCGCGCTGGCGAAGTCGCCGAGCCCGTCGGCAGAGAGGACGGCCGCATTGTCGTACGGCGATACGAAGTACGCGCTCGCCATGTGCGCCATGTGATGCTCCACGCGATGAAACGAGGAGGGGATGTTCTCGGGCGGGACATCGAAGGCTTGCGCGATATCTTCGCGGATTCCCGCGAACCGTTTCATTACGCGCGCCCGGTCGAGCGCGAAGCGCGGCATGCGAATCGCGTAGCGGAGTTTGGTGCCGAGGCGGGCCCAAGGGTCGCGAGGCACGGCGATGTGATCCACATCTGTCAGCTTCGCTCCGGCCGCGTCCAGGCAAAACTGGATCGCTCGCGCAGGCAGCCCGGCGGCGTATTTTACGCGGTTCAGGCGTTCCTCTTCGACCGCGGCCACCAAACGGCCGTCCACAACGATCGCGGCGGAAGCGTTCGCGTGGTAGGCGTTGATTCCCAGAATGATCATCCTGAGCCCGTGCCCTTTGAGTTGTCGCGCATCGGTTAGGCGGCAGTTACCGCCGCCGTGTTCGATCGTTCGGTTCTATCGATTGAGTCGGCTCGGAGATTCCGCTTCGCCCATTCGTTCAAAACGTAGAGACTCCACGGACGAGACCATGTGGTGCGGCCGCCGAGGAAGTCTCTCCACACCCCATGCGCAAAGTGAGCGTCAATGTGCGGTTCGAGCGCGGGCGACCAATCGGCCAGACTTGCCACCACGCGTTCGCCGAGCTTTCCGCGCAGCCAGATTTCCCACGGGAACGTGAACGTGCGTTTTGCTTGCCTGGCAATTTCTTTCGGCAGCAGTTCGCCGAGCGCTTCCACCAGCAACGCTTTAGGGCGAGCAGGATTGTGCTTGGCGGATTCCGGAAGCGAAAGCACGCACTCGACCAGAGCGGTGTCGAGGAAAGGGACGCGCACCTCAAGCGACTGGCTCATGCTCATCGCGTCGGTGTCGCGGAGCAGCGTGCTGAGCAAATAGGAGCGAAGCTCGAGCCACGAAACAGCGGTGAACGGATCCGCTTCGCGGGCCTGCTGCGAAGCAACCGCTAGCCAGCGCGCCCACGGCTGCGATTCCCAGTCCGCCGCGTTTCCATGCACTCGAGAAGCTACGGTTTGCGGGGTGAAGAGCGATCGGGTGAAGAAATAGGGGTGCGGGAGCAAGTCGGGATCAAGCCATGCCGCGGACGCTTTGCGGACGGCATCGCGCGAGCCTCGAGAGGATCTTGAGTGCCGGACGCGGTTTGCGACGAAAGCGCGAACCGAGCGCGGCAGAATGCGCGCGGCCTTCATCAAACGGGCCACCTTGCGAGCGGCCGCGAAAGTGGCGTAGCCGCCGAAAAGTTCGTCGCTTCCGAGTCCTGAAAGCGCCACTTTCAATCCAGCCTGCCTGGCTGCCCACGAAACAAAGTATGTGTTCACGCCATCCATCGTAGGCTGATCGAAAGCGGCAATGGCCTCGTCGAGCCGCGAGACCATCTCTTGCTCGGAAATCGAAACTTCAGAATGATTCGTGCCCAAGGCCTTGGCTGTCTCGCGAGCAACATCGGCCTCGCTGAATTCTGCTTCCGGAAAAGCGACCGTGAAAGTGTGAATCCCTTTTTGCGCGCGGCTCGCGAGCGTCGCGATCGCGGTGGAATCGATGCCGCTGCTTAGGAAGACTCCCACGGGAACGTCCGCGACGAGGTGGCTTTCCACCGCGTGCTCGAGAAGCGTGCGAACCTGCTGTGCCGGCGCTGATGCGTTAGGCGAGGAGATCGCGCCTGACCGATGCTTCGAGCCCAATTCAGGCTTCCAATATGCCTTCGGCTCGACCGCGCCGATGTGCTCCTCGGCCGAAACAGCCAGAGCATAGCCGGGCGGGAGCGAAAGAACATTTTCAACGAAAGTGGTAGGCTCGGCGACGGAGCCGAAAAGCAAATACGATGGCACGGCCGCCGGCGAGATTCGGGGCGGAATGCGGCCGCTGGCGATCAGCGCTCGCACTTCAGATGCAAAATAAAAATGGCCGTCCCGGATCGTGTAATACAGCGGCTTGATGCCGAGCCGGTCGCGAGCGATGAAAATTCTGGCGGGGCGAGTGCCGCGACCTTGGGGGAACTCCACGACCGCGAACGCAAACATGCCATCCAGACGTTGCACGCAATCGGCGCCCCAGGCTTCGTAAGCGTGAACGATTACTTCCGTGTCCGACTGGGTTCGGAACCGGTGTCCCATCGATTCCAGCTTCGACCTCAAGGCGCGAAAATTATAAATTTCGCCGTTAAACACCACCGCGAGCGTGCCCGTCTCGTTCCAAATGGGCTGATTCCCGCTGGGCAAGTCGATGATGCTCAGGCGACGGACACCCAGCGCCACGCGCGGCGAGATCAGGACGCCCTCTTCATCGGGGCCACGGTGGACAATAGAGGAGAGCATCCTGCGAACGATGAGTTCGCTGGTCTCTTTCGATTCGATTCCGACGATCCCGCAGATTCCGCACATGAGTCAGCTCGTCGTGTCGAGGAGGGCCTGGAAAGCCCGGCGAAGCTGCGCACGAACGCGCACGGAGCGGATACCCAAACGCCTCTCGCCGTACCACCGCAACGACACGCGCAGCAAGCCCAGGAACAGAACAATTACAACCACGGCCACCATCGCCGCCAGAGACTCACGCTCAACGAGTAAGCTGACAGTGGTCGAGTCCTCCCAGCCGGGGAGCAGGAAATCCAGCGTTTTTCGCAGGGGCGTGCCAATCAGGGAGAGCCGCGCGAGGCGTACGTGAGCTGTGCGCTCAAAACTATAGGTGGGGTCGTACTTCGGGATGGTTACGATCGCGGCTGAAAAAATCGCGGGGTTCGTCAGTTCCTCGCGCGTCAGAGTCTCGCCATCGGGGCCGCGCAAGATCACTCGAAACACAGGGTCGACGACGATCCAGCGGCCGTTCACCAGCACTTCGGCGTCGACATGCTTGGCAGACCTGCGCTCGTCCAGCAGCAGAATCCTCCGAGCGGCCAGGTTGCCGCTGTCGGCCAGGTTGATGAACGCATTTGTCGCCGTCCCGCAGACGCGGAGGAGAGAATTGTAGTTGAGGGTGTCCGTAGGATCGCGATCGGGACTCGAACCCGAGCGGCCTGCCTGGAGACGTGCTGGGCCGTTGGTCATCCAGTCCAGGATGGCCTGGATCTTTTGCTCGGGCGCGGCAGCAGCGGGTATGATCGCGTCGGAAAAGCCCTTCAGATATTTGCGCGTGGAGTATTCCCACACTGCGGCGTAAATTGCCGCAGCGATCGAGAGTATGAGAAGAAGGTTCGCGGAGTACCACACTGCCAGGAAGATTCGATGGTGTTCCCGGCGCCCGGCGTCAGACCAGTCAGACGCGATTTCACGAGAAACTTCCGCAGCTTGCGGGGACGAGAGTGTGGCATCCCCGGCTTTCATGAACTGCTCGCTTCTCATGCCTGTTTCCGCCTGCGAGTGATCAACGTTTCTCCAGCCCACCCACGGTGTAGATGGAAAGCCTTCCTGATTAGGGACTCAGGCAAGCGCCTCCTCGAGCGGCTGGTCCGAAAGACACAGCCGATAGAGCCGCTCGGTTTCGTCGAGAGGCGCCTCCCACGAGAGTGCGTCAGCCATCGGAAGACAACCCTTTCGGCAAAGCCGATGGAAATCGGCGTCTTCCAGAAGTCGCCCGAGCGCGCGTTCCAGTTCGAGCGCGTCATGGGGAATCACAAGCCCGGCCGCTCCCACGAGAGGAGCAATGCCGCATCGGTCCGTGACGATAACCGGCGTGCCGCACACCGCTGATTCCGCTGCCGTGTTGCCGAAGTTCTCGTTCTGCGAGGGCAAGACGAACACGTCGGCGTCACGGTAGGCCTGCCACTTTTCTTCGTCGTAGAGCGGGCCGACGAACAACGCGTTCTTTCCCAGTCCCAGGCTGGAGGCCAGTGCTTTCAGTTGGGAGGCAAAGCCATCGCGTTCATCCGGTCCCGCGATGACCAAGACTGAGTTCCGCCCATAGGGGCTCTTTGACCGCCAGTTCGCGAACGCCTGAAGCAACAGGTCAGGACTCTTTTTTGATACCAAGCGGCCCAGGAAGAGAACCACCTTGCTCTCCGGCGCGATGTCCCACTTCTTGCGAAATTCTCCGCGCGGCGGAAGGGTCTCCGGGCCATCGATTCCATTTCGCCGGACGACAACTCGGGACGCATCGACGCCGCTTTCGACCAATTCCCGGCGTTCCTGCTCAGACGTGGACACCAGGAACCGCGCTCCCTTGACCAACGGACTACCCAGTATTCGGTGATACAGGCGTTTCAGTTCCAGATTCCGAACGATAGGACGGTACATGCCCATTGGCTCGAGGACGTAAGGAATTCCCTGGCGACGACAAAAATAGCTGACCGCCGGCCCCAGCAAATCGTACAGACCAAAAAAATGAACCACGTCGAAACGTTTGAGGGAAGTCCGAGAGAATCCTATCACAGCGGGGTTAATTGTGAGGGCCCGATAGCGGGCGAAAGTAAGGAGATAGATTGCTTCGACGCCGTCGGCCTGGGACCGCCAGCCCCACGGGGAGTGGCTGACGCCTGGGTCCGCGCCGTTGCGGCTTCGAAATCCGAGATCAGCCGTCAGCACGGTGACTTCGTGCCCGCGCTTTACCAAGCCTCGGGCGAGCGAGCGCACTTTGAACACGGGCCCGCCCCGCTCTTGAAAGGGGAAATACGATTGAACTGTCCCTAGGACACGCATTCGCCTGGAGGTGTCGGAGTCAAGAAATCCGGGTTCCGACGTGGACTGGGATGCCCCGCCGAGAAGGATACCAGAAACACTGGACTTACGAATTGTCTCATTCGAGTCCACAACCGCGGAGAATGGCTTGGAGTTCGGTGCAAAAACCCTCGAACCGGTATTTCGTGCGCACGATTTCCGCGCCTCGCCTGCCGAGCTCAATGCAAAGGCCTTTGTTGGTGACCAGGCGCTGAAGGGCATTGGCAAGCTGCTCTTTATCACCGGGCGAAACGAGGAACCCGTTTTCGCCATCTTCCACAACGTCCGGAATACCGCCGGCCGCGGCGCCAATAAGCGGTTTTGCGAAGGCCATCGCCTCCAGAAACACCAGGCCGAAGCCCTCGCCGGTGCTCGGCATCGCAAAGACGTCTGCTTGCGAATAGCAGGCCGCAATCTCCTCGCGCGAGAGATTGTCGAAAAAGCGAACTCGGGCGGCAACACCGAGATCGGCTGCGAGTTTGACGTGCCGAGCAAGGTCGTCGCCGCCTCCGATGACCACCAGGTGCAAACCCGGGACTTGGGTGCGAAGTTGCGCGACTGCTTCGATGAGCCGGTCGACGCCTTTGTACTGTTCGGAGGCCGCCAGTCTGGCGACCGCGAGCACGACGACCCCCGTCGGGAAGCTTGCCGGCAGGGGAAGCTTCTCGCTCTGGCCGGCCATCCTTAGAATGTCCGGGTTCAGTGGCCACGGTAGTAACCGGATTCTGTTTTTTGGAGTGCCCTGCGCCTCGGCGATTTTGTCGACCGTGTATCGGCTGGGCGCCACAAAAACGTCGGACCTGAGAAACGCGAGCCGCCGGAACCATGGCAAGGGGCTCCAAGCCTCGACGCCGTGCGAGATCGTGATCATTTTGACGCCCGGTGCCAGCGCCTTGATTTGTGCGGCAGGCACGGCCAGGTGAGGATGAGCGGCCAGCACGATGCGCGTTCCTCCTCGCGCCCTCCGCAACGCGGCAAGGACGAAGCGAACTTTGGAGCGGCCAAAGCCTCGAAAGGGAATCTTTGCTTCCGTCGAGGGCAGGACGTGTGAACCGGGCGGATCGTTCAGAGCAAGGAACTCGGTCGACCACCCGTATCGCAACGCCGTCTCATGGAGCGCGACAGCAGTCAGCCGCCCTGATTCCTGAATGCCCCCGACGCCGAGCAGTTCAGGAAAGAGCACGACAATGCGTCGCTGCGGACGCTCGCCTGGTTTAGTGGTCATCGCACTGCGAGGATTCCTGAATTGTCATAATTCCTGCGGAAGTTTTGGCGGCGTCACTTTGGCTTTTCGGTGCAGCGTTTCCTCAAATACTGCGTTCAACTCCCGGGCGTTACGCTCCCAAGTATATTCTCGCGCGGTTCGCGCAGCGTTCGCGCCAATCCCCGCGCGGAAATTCTCGTCCTCGTACAGTTGCCGAATCATGCGCGACAGCGAGGTCGCATCTGTGGCGTCTTCCAGGATCAATCCGTTGACCCCGTGCTTGATGATCTCAGAAGTGCCGTTTGAGGAAGATACGATCACTGGCAGGCCGCACGCCAGTGCCTCTGCCGGCGGCAGGGCAAAGGTATCTCGTGTCGAGGGGCCGGCGTAGACGTCAGCCGCGGCATAGTAAAAGTCGACATCGTTACGCGGAGCCAGGAATCGAACCCGGCCTTGCAAACCCTTCTCCTCGACCATTGCGCGGTAATCGTCTGGGTTCTCACGCCCGACTGCCAGGAGGTCGATCGGCAAGTCAGGCAGTGACTGCAGCGCTTCGAGAAGAACCGGAAGACCTTTGTTAACCCAGTGATTGCCGATCAGGAGAATGACAAATCGTTCGTCCGAATATCCCAGCTCGTTTCGAGCTTTGCTGCGAGTAGCAGAACGCCTTGCGGGAGAGAAGGTTTGATGGTCGAGTCCGAGATAAACCACGAAACACGACTCCTGGCGTCCGTAGTGCTCTTTCAGCTCGGCGGCAGTCCTTTGCGCGATTAGGAGGAGAATCGTCTCCGGGTTGCGATAGATACGGCGCTCGAGGATGGCTATCAAGCCGTAGTACAGCCTTCGATGCAAAAGCTGCGGCCACCGCGAGATTGGATTCCCGGCGAACTTCAGGGTGTCGGCCAATTGTCGCGAGTATTCAGCGAACACGATGTAGACCGAAACCAGGTCGGCATCGAGGCAATTGACGCCAGGGCTAAAGATCAAGTCCGGCCGAACTCCACGAAAAATCCGGTCCCAGCTTCTCCACACGTGGTTGGCGGCGAACCACCAAATGTAGTTCAAGAGGTGGGGTCCCGGAAGTTCCGGAATCCGATGCCACGTCATCTTCGAGAGGTCGAGATCTTCCACGCGCTGGCTATAGATGTGAATATCGAAATCGTCCGTGACACGCGAGATCCACTCGACGACGGGCCGCTCGGTGCCGTGGCGCTTATCGAGGAACGGCGAGATGACAATGAGACGCGGCTTTATTTTTTCCACAAGAATTTTGGGCCCCTGGCGCCATCTACTCTTGTATGACGTCTACTGGCCCACCGCGACGCCCGCCTCAGAACCGTAATCGACTCCTCCTGGTGGGGCGCGTTGAAGCAACGGCAGGCGCCTGCGGGCTGGCGAGCACATCGGGCAAGCGGAAAAGAATGCCAACCAGCAGCCACAAGTACGCGTTGCAGACATAGTTCTGATAGGGAGAAAGTCCGCCATACGTGAAAGGGTACAGCAGAAGAAAGGCGTACCAGAGGATCGCGAATGCGATGGGGAAAAAACGTGTTTCGCGCATCTGGCGAACTATCTTCCAAGAGAAGTACAGCAGCGACCCCGTCCAAAGCAGCCAAAGAAACGGGGCTACGATCCCGAGCTCGATGATGAGGACTCCGTAGCCCTCTTCCACCCAAAGGCCTGGCAACGGCTGATGGACCAGCTTTGCGACGTATTGTGAGCCCAGGGAAGCGACGCCGATTCCGTTCCCGAGGACCCAGTTGGGTTCGCTAAAGACGTTCATGAGATTCTGAATCGGGTAGTCCCAGGAACGGGTGCCCACCTCGTATGCCGAACTGTTTGGCAAAAGTGTTTCGGCATAGAAGGCGAGGCGCGATGCCGCCTCATCGGGGAAAAGCAAGAGAACTGCGGCAAGCCCCAGAGCTCCAACAATGAAAGAGCGCCGGACCGCTTTCACCAGGCGGTGCGCCTGCCTCCAGCGCCATGGCGCGCCCCACAAGAATCCAACAGCGAGAACGAGCGCGCTGGCGGCCACGTACAAGACCGCCCCCCGAGAGCCACTGAACAATGCGGCTCCGCCCAGAACTGCGACCGCCGTAAAGACGATTTTGCGGCTCCGAGATCCCTGAAGAAGCAAATACCCAGCGCTACCCAGGACGACGATAAAGGCAACGATCAGGTAGACGGCGAAGCGCCCCGTGCTGACGAAGACGGAATCCGGAAGATTGAAAACCTGGTTCGTGAGGGGTGTTACTTTGTTGAGATCGCCCAGATCCTGAAGCTCCGGTGCAAGTACCGTCGGATTCAGGAGGCTGTTGCCAATGATGGCTTGAGCGATTCCAAGACCCCCGATCACGACGGCTAGAACTGCGTTGCCGACAAGGAATTTCCGGAGGTCCTGGTCGGTGCGGATCAATGCGTAGCCCACCCACATCAGCGGAATATAAAAGAAATAGACCTTGAATCCCAAGAGGCCATAGAGAATATGCGGAGAGTTTTGATTGAAAACCTGAACCGTTCCGAGCCATACGAAAATCGCCAGCGGGATCAAAAAAGGTGGACGAAACGACTTTTCTTTCCCGCGGCGTATCTCCACGAAAAGAGAAATGTAGATCAAAGCGGCAAGCACATCCTTGCCAAAGAAGAGAGCGAGCCCGTTTCCCATATACTTCCGGGCAAGATCCTCGAAGAGCAGCCACACAAGAAACAGGTAGAATCCAGAACGCCAGTTCCTCAAGATCGTGAAGCCAATCACGCAGGCGGCAAATCCCAGCCCGGCAAACTCCAGGGTATTCATGTCTCCGGCTGCAATCTTGCCTCCGGCCTGCCAAGCCGCCCAAATGCCGAAGAGGAATATGGATATCCCGATCAGCGCCTGGTTCCTCATGGCCGGGATGCGATTGCTAAACATTGTTACCTTTCCATCCTCCTGGAGTTACGCTGCCATCTGGCGAGTATGTGGGCTGTGTAAAGGGCATCACTTAGTCTCTGCAGCTCGTATCCTGATTTCTCGAGGTCGGCAACCGCCGGATGGAGTCCGTGTTCGTTTTCCAAGTTGTGGAGCTCAATGACCATCGTCGGATGGAAGGTGTCAAGGGTCCGTTGTGCGCCTCTCAAGACATCGTCTTCGGCGCCTTCAACATCGATTTTTATGAAATCGACTCGGGTTTCTTTCTGAAAAATGTAGTCATCCAAGGAAGTTGCTGGAACCAACGTCGTGCCCCGGTCATCTTCGTCTTGGAATGGCCCTGCTAACAGGGGAGACTCTAAACTGGGAACGTCAAGTCTGAATTCGCCTGATTGCGAACTCACGGCCAGGCGCTCGACAGTCACGTTTTCTATCGAATTTAATCTAACGTTCTCTTCCAACACGCGAAAATTAGCGGGCAGCGGCTCGAACGCGATCACCCTTCCCTTCGGTCCCACTAATTGGGACAGCAGCAACGTAAAGAAACCGCCGTGTGACCCTAGATCCAAGGCCGTCATGCCGGGCGAGACTGATTTGGAAATGACCTTAACCACTTCGGGTTCCCAAGTTCCATAAGCGAAGCTACGGTCCTTGCTCCAATCTAGCATCATGCGGTAGCCATCAAGCGCTCCGGTACACTCCAAAACGACGTACCGCTGGCCAGGAAGGCGGTTCAGGATCCTATGGATTGAGGTCGCAAACCGGCTAGGTGCGCCTCGTCTGCCGCGCAACGCGAGTTGCACCTTTTGCGGGACAGACTTAATCACCGCGGCAACTAATCTCTGCAAATCTAATTTCATCTGTCCCACTGCTCGCGCCGCTACTTGGAGAATCAATTCGCACCTGGTAGCCGAACGAGCTTAACGTGAAATCGCTTCTCGATATATGGAAACGTGTTCTTCAATCATCCTGTCGCGGGTGAAGAATCGCGTGGCACGCGTGCGCGCCGACGATCCCAGGGAAACGCGAAGGGAAGGATCGTCGATCAACCGGCGGATGCACGAGGTCAGCGCCTGCGCGTCCCCGGACGGGAATTTCAGGCCGGCGTCTCCCACCACCTCGCCCAGGCCCCCAATGTCGGCCGCGATAACGACGCGCCCCCGCATCATGTGTTCGATGGCCGAAAGACCAGCAGTCTCTTCCCAGATGGATGGCATCACAACCACGTCAACCCCGTCGACGGCCTGAGCGAGATCAGAATCTCTCAAGAATCCCGTAAACATGGTCAGTTCTCTTACCCCGAGCGATTCTGCCATCTTCTCGAGACGCTCTCTTTCCGGGCCGTCGCCGATAAAGGCCAGCCGGAAATTGCAGCCGCTCTGCCTCAAGAGGTCGGCCGCCTCGAGCAGGGTGGGTAGGCCCTTCTCAGAGACCAGCCGGCCGACATATGCCAAGCGTAGAGGACCGGAATCAAGGCTGTGGTTTCCGTTGCTCGCTAATTCGGCTTGACCGATGCCGTAGTACACCGTCACGGTGCGAGGCAAAGTGAGGCGAGCGCTCACATGACGCGTGATGGCGATATTGATCGCAGCCCTCTTGCAAAGCCAGCGGCGGGGGAACATGGAAAGAACCTTGAGAAGGCCGTCAGCCTGACCCATTGTGCTAGCGCAGCACCGCAGGCACTCGGCGTAATGTCCCCTCATAAACTCGCCCGGGCAGCACGTTTGGGAGGGCTGGACGAAGAGCAAGCCATTCGGGCAAATCGCCTGGTAGCCATGATGCTCGATGACGAAAGGTTTGCGCAGCAGATACGCGAGCGCCAGCGGCAGCATCGGAGGACCTGCCAGGTGAACCACGTCGGCCTCGCGAATCAATCGAGCGAGCTGGGCCAATCCGGGGCGGCGTACGACGCGAAACGGATAGGAATCGTCTTGATTCGCGCCGCGGCTCGTCCGCGTTACCACCGTCACTTCGATGCTTTCGCCTTCCGGGGCCGCCGTCCGCAACTCCGTGAGTCCCGTCGCAAGTTCGAAGACACTCGTCTGCACGCCTCCAGGAATCGGAAAGAAGTATTCCGTATAAATTAGAATCTTCATTCTTGATCTCGCGGCTGGATGCCTAGTGATTGGCGCATCTTCGGAGCGACGACGTCCCAGGAGAAATACCTGCGATGCGCCAACTCGCTCTTCTCGTGGAGTTGGTTCCAAGCGTTGTGGTCTGCCAGAACACGAGTAAGCGCAATCCCAAGAGCTTCGCGATCGGTGTAAGGCACCAGTTCCACGCCAGCTTCGGCAATCGGCGTGCCCTCTGCTGCTCCGGCGTAAGCAATAATCGGCAGGCCGCAGGCGATTGCCGCGATTGCGCTTCCACGGCGAGGATATAGCGGACCGCGAACGCAGAGCATCGCGTCTGACTCCGAAAGGATTCGGCTGACTTCGTGCGCGGGCTGAAGCCCGAGGTTCGTGACCTCAACGGGCACAGCGTGGAACGCTCGCAGGATATCTTCGTGCGCTTCCGGCGTTCCTCTGCCCATGAAGACCACTCTTGCCTTGAGGCCGCTCTTAGCTGCGTGCCCCACGGCATGCGCGATTTCAGCGAGCTCGCGCCCACGATTCGGAGGATCGCTGAGGCAGAAGATTGCGATGGTCTTGGCGTTGCCGTTGCGCGCGGATGACGATTCTCGATCTCGCTCGGGAATATTCGCGCCGATGGGAATGAATACAGACTTCGAATCGCTGTTTGGCAGCCAGCGAAGTGTCTCGAGAGGATCGGCGAAGATCGCCTTTGTCGCTCCTTCATACAGTCTGCGCACAACCCAGTCCTGGAATGCGCCCCGCAGGTGGTGAATCCAGCGTTGTCCTCCTTGACGAAATGGGTCGTGAAATATCACCGCAGTGTGGATGCCCCTCCAGCGAAGAACGGTGAGCGCGGCCAGCACTCCCAGCGGAAATCCCCGGCGCGACCACCCCATCGCCGTGTATTGCAATAGCACCCAGTGGTCGCGCCAGCCGGCACTCTCGCGCCAAAGACGACGGAGGGCGCGAAACCATCCCTCCTCGGCCCACGGCACGCGGACGATCTTCATCTTGACTCTTTGTTGTGCCAGCGCCGCGCCTAGAAATGTGCAGTAATCCTCAACGCCGTCGGTGGGAGTGTCGCGCCGGCCGAGAAGAGCGATCCACTCCTCAGTTCGGGCGCTTGCCGTTGGCGTTGATCCCATTGTGGCCATGCTCCGCGAGACGGAACTTTTTCGCGCACATCACGCAGGTGAACATTTTAGAATTGCGTTGCACTCTTCAAGGCTCCTGCGACGCCGTCGCCAAAATATGCAGGGCGTCAACCGCCTCGAAATTATATCCGAGCCCGCGCAGAAGCTCGCGCCACGCCCGCGCGTTCTCGTCGGAATGCATTTCACACAGAATCCACGGCCGGCGCGCTGCAAGAAGTTGTTCCGTGCCGCGAAGCACCTCCACCTCGGCTCCTTCGACATCGCACTTGATCGCATCGGGCGGCGGAGCGTTTCGCACGAAGTCGTCCAGCGCAACGCAGCGAACCGTTGAACCCTTGGCTCCGGCAGCTGTGCCTTCCATGAAAGTGCCGGTGCCGTGGTCGGGGGACGCCGAATCGGCGGCGACGAACGTCATCTCGCGGCTCGATGACCACACACCAGTTTCGACCACTGTGACGTTGGAGAATCCGTTTCGCTCGATGTTGCGGCGGAGACGGCTTGCCACTTCCGCATCGGGTTCGAAGCTGAAGACTTTGCCGCTTGGTCCAACGAGCCGCGCCCCGAGAAGCGTGAAGAGCCCGATGTTGGCTCCGAGATCGTAGAAAACCATTCCCGGCCGCAGCCTGCGTGCAAGAACCTCCTGCACGGAGCTTTCCGCGTCGCCTTGAAGATAGTTCTGCCCCGTGCGAGGATTGAGCTCGAGCCATAATCCTTTCGCCGGCCCCGCTTCGATCTGCGCCCAAACTCTCTCATCGGCGGGCAGAACCCGATGGCTGATGCGATGAACGAACTCCCCGAGAATTGGGACGTTGCGAATCGACCGGAAAGAGGCAGGGGTCCGCAACAGCAGCGCGCCTACCCAGTTTCGCGAGCCGGGCATCTACTTCTCCACCAGGAAATTGCCGATCACGAGCGCGTCCATGCCGGAACTGAAAAATGTGCGAATCGCGTCGGTGGGCGTGCAAACAATCGGCTCGCCGCGAAGATTGAAGGACGTGTTCATCACGACAGGAACGCCGGTGCGCTTTCCGAACTCGTCGATCAATCGCCAGTAAAGCGGGCTGATCTCGCGCTCCACGGTTTGCGGCCGCGCGCTGCCGTCCACGTGGGTAACCGACGGAATCACACTTCGTTTTTCGGGCTTCACTTGCGCCGTCAGAACCATGAACGGCGAATCCGTCGCCGATTCGAGGTATTCGTCGGCAGCTTCAGCGAGAAGCGAAGGCGCGAAGGGCCGCCACCACTCGCGGAACTTCACCGCGTTGTTCACCTTGGCGTTCATTTCCGGATCGCGCGGGTCGGCGAGAATCGAGCGGCTCCCCAGCGCTCGCGGTCCGAATTCCATGCGGCCTTGGAACCATCCCAGAATCTTTCCGCTGGCCAGCAATTCAGCCGCGGCGTTCGCCGGGTCAGGCAGACGCGTCGAGCGAAGCTTGTAAGTCTGCAACGCTTTCTCGATTTCAGGCTCGCTGCTCTCAGGACCCAGATACGCATGCCGCATCTTGTGAACGGGCAATTTGCCGCCGTTGTCGAGATACGGCGCGAGCGCGGCACCGAGGCAGACGCCGTCGTCGCCCGATGCCGGCTGAACGAACAGTTTGTCGACGAGTCCCGACGCCACAATCTTCCCGTTCGCCTTTGAATTCAAAGCCACGCCGCCCGCGAGGCACAGGTTGCGGCAACGCGTCTGTTCCACCGCGGCGCGCGCCAGAGTGAGCATCGCTTGCTCGCAAGAACTCTGGACGGCGAACGCGAGATTCTTGTGGCGGTGATCGATATCAGATTCCGGCGCGCGCTTCGCTCCCAAGCGGGATTCGATCGCGGCGGTTGGCGCCGAGTCTTTTCCGATTAAAAGCCGGGCCGACACGCGATAAGGATTGTCGTCGGGAATGATGAACTCGCGCAGACCGACGCCCGGCTCGCCATAGGGCGCGAGGCCCATCACCTTCCATTCGTCGCTATAAGGAGTGAATCCCAGATACTGCGTGAACTGAGCGTAGAAAAGCCCGAGTGAGTTGGGCCACGGAATCGTCCAAACGTGCTCGAGATGTCCATCTCGCCCGTGCCAGAGCGAAGTTGCCTCCCACGCGCCGCGCCCATCCAACACAAGCACCGCCGCGTCGTCGAAACCCGAAAACGCACACGCACTGATGGCGTGCGCCAAATGATGATCGACGAAACGGAAGCGAGCTTTCGTGGGGCCGAACAGCTGCCGAAACCGGTTCTCGCCGCTTTTCTGGTGCCACATGCTCACAAACTGGCGCGTCGAATTGAGCAACGCGCGAGAATCCACCGGCTGCTTGCCCGATGCGTAGCACCGGAGATCGTGCAGAAAACCTGCTCGTGGCGGAGACCATCCCTGGCAAACGAAATCAATTTCCTCGGGCCGGATTCCCGTGAAATCGAGGCAAGCGCGAATCGCCTGGGCAGGGAAACGCGCATCGTGCTTCACGCGGCTGAGACGTTCTTCCGCCACCGCAAACAAAACTTCGCCGTCGCGCACGATGCAGGCAGACGAATCGTGCATCTGCGAATAGTTGATTCCCAGCGTAAGCATCAGCGCACTGCCGCCGGATCGCCGCCAAGAGTTGGGATCATTTTGTTTGCTCTTCCTTCCGGTGGACGTGAGCCGGCGTCGGAAAGGGAAGGAATTCTTGCCGCAGGCGCCGATAAACAGAAGCCCGCGTAAATCGCTGCCTCCAGCGATAGTACGTGTCCGCAGGCATCATCAGGGCCGGAACGAGCCGGGCACAACTGAACATGTGTTGCCAAAGCGACGCATCGCCATAAAAGAGGCGCATGATTCTGATTTCGGTCGACACAGTCTCCCACGGGAATCCACCGTCAATCACAAGACGCAGATGGTCCGCTTCAACTTGCACGCATTCCAGAAGTGTCCTGGCGATCTCGCTGGGTACTCCCAGCTCCGCTAACTTTTCTCCCAGCGACTGCGCGAGGGCCGCGACCACCTCCTGCTTCCTTCGGATCGCATCGCTCGAGCCGTTGGTTACTTGATACAGATTGTTGTCATGCAAGCGGTAGAAGGTGAGCGACTGATTCAGGATCATCACGTCGGCAAACAGGCCGGCCAGCGTGAACAAATATTCGTCTGCCTCGAACTTCAGCGCTTCCGGAACATTCCCAATCTGCTGGAGCACCTCTCGCCGGTAGGCCATGCGACTCGTGCCCAGAAAACCTCTGCGGGTCTGGAGCGTCTTTGCCGCCTCGACTGAGTTGATCCTAAATCGCAAAGTCTCGCGCGGCAACTCCGCGATTTGTCTCTGGTCCGGGTACACGCTGGTCACTCCATGTCCTACCAAACCAATACCGGAGTCTGCTTCGAACGCGGCTGCGATCGCGGTCAGCTTTCCCGGCGCCCACCAATCGTCGCCGTCCAGAAAGGCGATCACTTCTCCCCGAGCTTCTCGAATGCCCGCATTGAACGCGGACGCTTGCCCTCCATTCACCTTGCGCACATATCGCACTTGCGGCTGAAATTTCTGAATAAGGCCGGGCGTGTTGTCCGTCGATCCGTCGTCCACCACAAGAATCTCGGTTTCCGACTCGGGAAAATCCTGGGCGAGAACGCTGTGGATCGCGTCCTCAATAAACGTCTCCTGGTTGTAGGTGTCAATCAGAGCTGTAATGAACGGCCTCGACATGAGAAATCTCTTCTACTCCCGGCTGCCGGTTCGGGAATCCATTCCCGTGGGACTTCTGGTTTCACGATTCTTCGCTGTTCAAAAATCGCGTCGGCCAACCTTAAGGCACATACAGAACGCCGAGCCCAGCCGTTTCCATCGGCGCGCGCGTAATTGCAATGGGCAACGTCCCGTTGCTGGACGCCTCAACGATCTCGAGGTGCCGATACTGCTGTTTGATCTCGTTCCAGAACTTCTCTACTTCGCATTCCGTTTCCTGCCAGTGCGAAACGATGTCGTGGAAAACCACAATTCCGCCGCTGCGCACGAGCGGCGCGTACATTTCGAAGTCGCGTTGTACGCCGGCATACGTGTGGTCCGCATCGATAAACAGGTAATCGAGCGGCTCGCCTTCGAGAATTCGCAGGATGCGTTCTTTTGTTCCCAGCGAGTGTGAGTCGCCACGGACCAAGTGGAGCTGCCTGCCCGCCCTCGGAAATCTGTTAAAAAGCGGAATCTTCCGTCGCGGATAACCCCCGCCAAAGCGTCCGTTGGGCAGGTCCACGCTGATGATTTTTGCTCCGGGCGGCGAAATCCTGCACAACAGCAGGAGGGTGCCGCCATAATTCGTTCCCAGTTCCAGACTGCGTCTCGGCGCCAACTCCTGCACGATTCTTCCCAGTTGCAGGATTTCCGAGCGCACTTGTCCCATTAGCACAGGGCGATCCACACAGTAATCGACGATTTCTTCGAGCGTGTCCGGCCGGGAGCCGAAAGCCAGGTCCCGGTAGCACTTCAGGTAGCGGACGCCTTTCAGAAATAATTTCGCCATGGCCGATTGGAACGACGCTAGAGCATTGTGAGTCTGAGTGTCAAGGAAGCAAGGCCCTCGCTTTCCAGCATGCCCACCTATCGCGAACTCTTTGCCGCAATTCCATGACACGGGGCTTCGACAATTTCCTCAGGTTCCTCAGACGTTAGCCGGAGCATACGGTCGAGCTGCTTTGCCGGAGTCGTGCCTCCGCTTCGGTACAGCTCATTCCTCTCTCGCAAAAGTTGCGGGATTCCCGCGCCAAGCTCCACTAGAACTTTGATGCGGTTCCAGGCGAAACGCCATCGGAGCCGGCCAATATCCTTTGCCAGGCCCGCGAGCGACGCCATCCACGTAAGGAGCGCATACCGGATAGGGAGCAGCTTCGTCGCAAAGACCAGCCGCCCTCTCAACACCCCAACAAAGAGAAAGAGCGATCCCTCCGAAGATCGGCACGAACTTCCCACACGGTGCCAGCAGATTGCATCCGGGACATAAACCGTTTTCCATCCGTGAACCCAGGCGCGCCAACAGATATCGGCGTCTTCGTAGCCCATTGGCACGTCATCGTCGAATCCGCGCAGCTTTTCGAAGCAGGATTTCCGTATCAGCATGCTTGCCGCTGAACCCATAAAAACAGGGACGATCTTCTCTTCCTGTTTCTGGTAGAAGTTCAAGCCAGGCACCAACTCCACAGATACCCCGCGTCGGGCACGGCCCTTCTCGAGGCGGGCGGCCAAATGCCCCTGAACGCTTCCGTCCCAGTTGTATTGCATGCCGTCAGCCGCGAAGGTCGCTTCGTCTCCGGCTAAGCTATCCACGAGGCGAGATACGAAGCGCTCGTCGAATCGCATATCGTTGTTCACGAACAATAGAAACTCGCCGCTGGAAATCGCCGCCCCACGATTGAGCGCAGGCGCGAGTCCGAGATTTTCCTTGAGATGCAGACACTTCGCACCGAACTCATGCGCAACGGCGACGGAATCATCGGATGAGGCGTTGTCAACCACGATGATCTCGATCGGCTGGTAAAGCTGGGCAAGTAAGCTCGGCAAGCAAATGCGAAGATGCTCTGCGCCGTTTCGATTGGCGATAACCACCGACACACTGCCGTTTGAAACCGGGGTTGTCACGATAGCCTTACGCGTGAGGATGTCCCGCCTGCCAGAATTTCCGACGAAGCTTCAGTACATTGCGAATACCCACAGTCCGTCGCACGAAGACATTCCAGGCAAAATGTTGCAGCTCGAACTTTTGTCTTCTCAACCGTACTTTACGAATCTGGCCATCTGCAGTGAGTTCGTGAGTGGCCTCGAGAAGCGTGAACGCGTGCTTGACGCCGCCATAGAGACGAAAGTTGTGCTCGGCCTCCTCGCCCCGCCAGATTTGATCCGCGCCGCCGGGAACGTGGTTGTAATCGTGATTTTGGTGAATCACAGGCGCGGCTTTGGATGCGTCCACCACGGGGATTCCGCTCTGCACTGCAGCCCTGATCAGCCATTGGTCGAACCATAGGCGGCCCAGGCCGAAATCGGGAACGTTGGGATACACACCTTTGACGAAGACGAAAACGTCGATCGCTGTGTGATCGCCGGGGACGCCGCTACTCCCGCGGCGCGTTTTCAGCGACGCCTCCCACTCGGCATCGAAAACGATCGGCTCCGTGACGTCGAGATTGATTCTTTGAGATATCAAGAGAAATCTCGATAGATTCTTCGAGACCTGCTCGATGGCTTCTGCAAAATCGCTCAGCAGCAAGATGTCCGCGTTCACGTAGCACATCAATCTCGTGCGCGACCCTCGTTCAGCCTGGCGAAACAAGTCGTTCAGCAGTGGGGTTCCGTGCTCATTCGCAGCTACTTCGGGCACGTGTCGCAGCCCGAACTCCTCAGCAACCTCTTTCGTGCCCTCGTCGCTGCCAAAAAGGATAATCTCGGGCTTCGGAGAAAGCAGCGTCCAGCTTTGGATCGCGTTTCTCTGGATCGTCCGGATATGGCCCCGAAACGCCTTCGGCATTGAGAAGATGGTCAGCATGTTTCCTACCGGGCGCCTAAAGTCGTACTGAATGGCTTCTCGACCGCGCCTCCGAATCCAAGTCGAACGTAGCGCACGCCCTCAATTTTCTCGAGATGCTCCACCGCACGCCAGCAATCGATTACCACCCGCGGAGCGCCCGGCCCCGCCCATTGGTCTGAAGCAATATCTCGAAACTCTTTCCAGGGGGTTGCAAGAACCACGACGCCGGATTGCTGGATGCACTCATTCGCAGATGCGGCAAAGCGAATCGCGTCATCGATTGCCGAAATTCGCGCGGGCTCGGCCGACGGATCGTAGACAACCACCGGCAGCCTGCACGATGACAACTCCTGCGCCAGCAGCAACCCAAACGATTCTTCCACCACGTCCGTATCTGGTTTGTATGTAAGGCCGAGGATTCCAATCGATCCGTTACCGGAGTGGTGCCGCTTTACGATTTCGCCGAGCCACTTGATTTGCGCTCGATTGAAGCGGTCCGTTGCCTCGGCAAGGTCTGGGAAAGCGCCTGCGCGATTGGCAAGCGCCGCCATCGCACGATTGTCCCGCGGAAAGCACGGGCCGCCGTAGCTGACCGCCCCCTTCAAATACTTCGGTCCGATGCGGGTATCCAATCCGAGCGCCCCCGTCACGGGGGCCGCGTCGGCTCCGGGCAGGCATTCGCAAAGCCGTGCAAGCATATTGGCGAAACTGATCTTCGTGGTGATAAATGTATTTACAGCGAGCTTCGTGATTTCGGCATTGACGAAATTCATTCGCGCCACGGACGGCCAATTCTTGCAAACCTGGGCGTAAATTTCCGCCAATATGTCACCTGACTGCGTATCGGACTCCCCGATCAGCAAAAAATCGGGATAATAGAAATCGCGAATCACCGTCCCCAAAGCGATGAACTCAGGGCTGTAGCACAATCCAAAGTCGCGTCCGCACGACTTGCCGCTCGAACGTTCCAGAGTTGTCTTCACTTCGCCGCCCGTCGATTCCGGCATCACCGTGCTTGTGAGGACGACAACGTGAAATCCCGGCTTCGCGCGGAGCGCGCGGCCTATTGCCTCACACGTCGGGAGGACGTAGCGAAGCGAAAAGCCGCCCGTTGGTTCGCTTGGCGTGCCCACCACGATGAAAGTTGCGTCCGAATCCCGTACTGCTTGCTCGGCATCCTGGCTGGCATGGAGCCGGCCCTGAGATTCCTGAATCAGCTCGGCCAGCCCGGGCTCATGAACGGGCGCCACCCCTCGATTTAGCGCGTCCACTTTTTGCGCGTCCACATCCACGGCGTGGACCTGAAAACCAGCGGCGGCAAAGCATGCGGCAATCGGCGAACCAAGTTTCCCCAGACCCATTACGGAAATCGACTTAACCATAAGCCTCCCAAGTGGCTCAGGTGTACGGCTTAGAATTCAAAACTCCCGCGGCACTACGCCTCGGCTGTGATGCACAGATGCCAGCCACAGCGCTTCTCCAGCCCATGAAAGAGGGCGGGCGACATCCACCGAAAATAAGGTTCTTTCACATATCGATACTGAACATACTCTGGCACTCGATACGAGAAAATGTGATCGACGAAAATGTCGCGCACGCGAAACCCGTACTCTTCGACTAGTTTTCTCCCCTGCCGGCGCGTATAAGTGTACGTGATTGGGCAGCCCGTCTGCGCTTCGGAGTTGTGCGCGACGAGTTTCGAGACCTTCCAGAATTGCCCCTTGCCTTCCGTGAGCACGATCCAGGCTGCCTTCCACGACCGGCGGTGATACACCATGATTTTCACTGTCGTGCCAGAGCGGGCATATTGGCGCATTTGTTCAAGCACTCGATCCGGATTCGGCGTGTGATGAATTACACCGAAGGAATAAATCAAATCATAAGGCTCCGGCGGAACAAACCGGCTGAGCTCCTCGGCGTTTCCTGAAAAAAACTGCACCTGATCCTGCAACCTGTAGACGGAGGTCCGTGACCGGGCCACTTCAATGGACTTTTCCGAAAGGTCTACAGCCGTCACCTGCGCGCCCTGCCGAGCGAAGTTGATGGTGTCGGTCCCGATCCCGCAGCCGATCTCGAGGACCCTCTTCCCTCGCCAGCGTTCAAATTCGGCAAATCCAGGAATGTGCGGTTCGACGGAATATTTGCGCGCCTCAACCTCGTCAAAATACTCCTTGGTCCCGACAGGCCGCGGAGAGTGCCGGATGTTGCACGGCCGCCGATCCCAATAGTCTTTTACGCTTGCGATCTCAACGTCGGCAAATCCCATAGCTCCACTCCCACCTTAAAGAATCCGCAGCTATCCGAGCCTGCCCGATGCGGACCGCCGAAAGCTCAACGGAGAGCCGCACCATGCTCCTCGGGGACCGCGACGAAGTTGCCATCATACTTCTCCAGGCGGACATCCATTTCCTCCAGGCTCCCGCCAGCCGTAGGCGCATACCACCGATAATCGAGATCATTGAGGAATCGTACGATCTCTTTCGCCTCATATCCCCATGGATTCGTGCGAACGTCCTGTACTTCTGCCAGGATGGTTGGCCGTGGCCGCTTCGTAAGCAATTCTCTCGCGCCCTTTAGGACGGATAACTCCGCGCCCTCAACGTCCAGCTTCACGAAATCCACGCTCCTGATTTGCTGCTTCAGGAGCACGTCATCAAGTCGCTGAACCACCACGGAAATGGGGGTCGTGGCGCCTGAAACGTCTGGCTTTCGAAGGCTGTTGAAGCCAGATTCATTTGTCGGCGCAAGAAACAGTTGTCCCGCAGAGTCGGCGTCGCCGAGCGCACAGCTTTCCACCGAGACATTCTTGCATCGATTGAGACGAAGATGCAGATTCAATCTGTTTCGTTCTCTGGTCGAGGGCTCGAATGCGAGAACTCTGCCGCTGGGCCCTACTCTCCGCGAAGCCAGAAGGGTGTAGTAACCATGATGTGCGCCAATGTCGATCACCGTCATGCCCGGACGAAGGAACGACTCCACGAAGGACCGCTCTCCATTTTCGAAGCCTTCGTGGAAAAGAGCAGCCCCGAGATAGTCATTGCGAGCCAGCCACCACGCTCCGAACGGCAGTCGAACTGGAACAGGTATATTTGGAAAGACCCGAATCCACCGAAAATAAAATGATCGGGACTTTTCACGCCACGGTTTTTGAAGAAAACGCAACGCGCGTGGCAAAGTCCCGTGGATTTCGTGTGTGCGCATCAACGTCATGTCGACTGCTCTACGCTCGAGACGATCGAGAATACATCCGGAATGTTCAGCAGGCCTGCCCATTCATCCTTCGAGTGAGTCACGGGCTCGGTGGTCACTAGCATGTCGGGCACACAATCCCAGGCGTCGAGCAACCCGTGTTCGTCATACAAGCTAACCCTCCAGCTGTATGCGCCAGGCCGCAACGGAAGGGAGGGCAACTCGTGCAGGAAAGAATGCGTGCCAGGGCGAAGATCCAGATTGTCGACAGCTGTTCCCCAGATCAACTGGCGGTCGCTGGTATAGAGTGCGATCCCGTGGTGACCAATTCTGAGCTGCTTGTTCAAAGCGAGGTGGAATTCAAGCGTTACCCGACCGGCGGAAGCCAGGACATTGGGGAGCCCGGAGGAAGGTTCCTGGATGTTCCATCGGACGAAGCGCGCTTTCACGTTGTTGCGGCTCCCGTTCCTGGAGGCGAGGCTCCCGCCGGAGGACATCTCCGCTTCGTACATGCCGACGACTTGATTCGCCGGTCCTGTTTTGAAAACTTGGCCCCCCTCGATCCAGTAGACGCGCTGGCAAAGCCGGCGAATCTGGTTCATCTGGTGGCTTACGAAGACGATCGTGCGTCCGCTCTCCGAAACCTCCTGCATCTTGCCGAGACATTTCTTTTGAAATTCGAGGTCGCCCACGGCGAGCACTTCATCCACGAGTAGGATTTCGGGTTCCAGGTGCGCGGCAACCGCAAACGCCAGGCGCATCTGCATGCCGCTGCTGTAATGTTTCAGCGGCGTGTCGATAAAACGCTCCACCCCGGCGAATTCAACGATGGCTTCATACTTCTGGTTGATCTCGCGCCGGCTCATGCCGAGAATCGCCCCGCTCAGATAGATATTTTCGCGCCCCGTAAGCTCAGGATGAAAGCCCGTTCCCACCTCCAGCAGGCTGCCCACGCGGCCGCGAATCTCGGCATAACCCGTGGTTGGACGCGTGATCCGGGAGAGAAGCTTGAGCAGCGTGGTCTTGCCGGCGCCATTGCGGCCGATGAGGCCCACCACTTCACCTCGCCGGATTTCAAGGTTCACGTCACGCAACGCCCAGAGATAGTCCGCTGCCGGTCTTTTTAAAAACCGGAACGGCGATTTTATCGTCCGCGCGAGCAGATCGCGCAGCGCCAGGTACCGCTCGCGTCCCCCGACTCGGTACCTCTTTCCGAGCCCCTGAACTTCGATGACGATTTGATTCTCTGCGCTCATTGCATCGGGTCAGACGACATCAGCGATCGTAGTTTCCATTCTTTGGAAATAAGCAAGTCCACTCAGCAAGACCACGAGAATTACTGCGGATGAAATCAATACCATGCGGCCCGGCGGGTCGCCGCTTCCTGCGATCGACCAACGAAACCCCTCAATCACGCCCACCATTGGGTTCAATCCATATAACCAGGCCCACTTGGGCCACTTGGCCGAGACCAGAGAGCTCGGATACACGACGGGCGACGCAAACATCCAAAACTGCACGAGAAACGGCACCACGTAGCGCACATCGCGATAGATCGCATTCAGCGCCGAGAGCCATAGGCCCATTCCAAGAGCCGTCAGCACCGCCATCAGCAGGAACACAGGCATCCAGAGCACGGCGAGGGTGGGATGAATGTGATAGTACGCCATCATCGCGACGAACATAAGGAAAGAGATGGCGAAATCGACCAGTCCCGAGAAGACAGCCGAAATGGGCAGCGCCAGCCGCGGGAAATACACTTTCGTGATGACGCGTTGATTCTCCACAATCGTGTTCGTCGCATTTTGCAAAGACGCCGCGAAATACATCCAGGGCAAAAGAGCGCTGTAATAAAAAATCGGATAGGGCAGCCCCTGGGACGGAATGTGCGCCAGAGTACCGAAAAACAGCCAGAAGACGAGCATCGTGAGAAACGGCTGCAGGACCGCCCACGCCGCCCCGATTACGGTTTGTTTGTAGCGAATCTTGATATCGCGCCAAACGAAAAAGTAGACGAGTTCCCGGTATTCCCACACCTCGCCGAACGGAATCGCCCACCAGCCGCTCGGCGGAGTGATCCTGACGATCGGCGGGCTTGGCAGAATCGTAGTTTCGGAGGCGGCCATGGTGTCTCTGATCAGTTGTTCCCGGACTTGAGTTGCTTTACGTCCTCGTCTTCGATGTGCTGCATCAGCTTTCCACGACGCGTCAGATAGCTCTTCAACGTCCGCGTTGCTTCCACGGGAACCACCGCGACTTGATTGTACGCAGCCGTGCGCCAGGAAATCGGCCCTCGTGCAGGAATCAGGTGCGTGCCCCACTGATAGATCAACCCCAGATTCCAGGCGATCAAAATGGACGTCAAGCCGGCAGCGATTGCCATAGCCCTGCGATCCGTCCAGACGCGCGCAAGCGCATCGAAGAACGCCGCCAGGCCCAGCACGAACACGGGTGTAAGTGAAACGAAAAAGCGATTGCCGAATGACGAAAGCCCGTCCCAGTCCGGATAAAACGCAATCAGGACGTAAAAAGCCACAGTGCTCACGATCAACTTCGTGGCGAAGGACCTGTCCGTTCGGCGAAACAGCAGCAGCCCGCACAGCGCGGCAATCAAGATCGGCGTCCAGCTCAGCAATCCGTGGTCAGCCGACCACAACACGCTCCCAAATGCCGGCGAGGACCACTTCCACGTGTTCGCCGGCATGTATCCCGTTCGAAACGCGGCGCCAAAAATGATCCGGCGGGACACGAACGTCGGTAGGAGGCTGAGCAGGAACACCGCGACGTAGACAAGGTGCCGGCCGAAAAGGCGCGTGATTTCCGTGCTCCTGGCGAGACTCGATGTCAAAGCTTGCCGGTAGAGCGGTAGCGCTTCGAGCAGTGGAATCAGCAGGAAAATTCCGTTCGGGTAGTACACGTTCACCATCAGCCCGGAGACCAACCCCAGCCAGATCCATTGCGTCGCGGTCCTGCTCTCTCGCGTTCGATCCCAGTACCACAGGAAGAGAGCGACCGCGAACGCCGAGTGAGCGTGCGACCACGATGGGTTGAAATACATGTAGACCGGAAGCGAAGTCGCCCACCAGATCCCGATCGTCGCGAGAAACGCCCATCGCTCCTCGAAGTATTTGCGAGCGACGCAAAACGAGAGCCATAGTCCCAGGAATCCGTATATCGAAGTTGCTACCGCCATCGTTATCAGATAGGGGGCTGAGAAACCGTCTGCCGGGATGTGAGCGCCGAGCCGATCCAAAATCAACACGCCCGCATGCGTGACAATCAGAAAAGGCGCCCATAGCAGTGAAGCGCCGATCGACCACAAATTGAAGATGTGACCCGTCGAAGTGTACTGATCCGGAAGCACGTGCCCGCTTGAATCCAATCGGCCCATAACAAAGCTTTCATTCCCGTGTTCCCAATCCTTTTCAAAGTCGAGGTGTTTTTCGATCAGCAGAGAGCGCACGTAGGCGTAATAGCCCACTCCGTCTCCCCTTACCCACGGATTGCTTAGCGGAAGCGTGAGAACGAACACGAGGATGAGAATCTTCTGATAATTCGTAATCTGGACCAATCGCCCTCGTTTTCGCGGTCCCACTTGCCGGCCGCGAATCTCAGAATTGATCTCGCGGACTTCCAACGGGCGTGGATCCCAAGTCCGAATTCTGCTTCCGCGATGCCGCGCTCTGCTCTTTTCGGAGTATGCCGATGATCGACAACGGCGGCAAAGGAAGCCACGAATCCACCAGGCGAAACACCGGCGTCAGCACATTCAGGATCCGGATTTGCCCGAGCCCAAAGGTTCTGCGGCGAAGCACCTTTCCGTTCAGCCACCATGCAAACGAGCCGGTCCGATTGAACTTCAGCACCTTCTCCACGCGGAAGCCCGCATGTTGCGTCACTTCGATGAGTTGCTCCTCCGTGTACCTTCGGCAGTGTCCGAGAACCTCATCGAGACTGCCGTAAAGCTTTGGTCCGAACGGGACAAGGATGATCGCGCGCCCTCCATCCTCCAGCGCATCCCAGATGTTTCTCAGCGTGCCCAGGTCATCCGGGATGTGTTCGACGACGTTGAGGCAGACGACCGTGTCAAATTCTTGTCCGCTCGGGTAAGTGCCGAAATCCGCGGCATCGACGTAAGCCACTCGCATGTACGGACGCGTCGAGCGAAGGGAACTGAGTTTTTCCAGGTAGTGCGGGTTCACGTCCGTCGCCCAATACATAGGGCGGGGCATCAGGTGAACGGACATGTTCCCGATGCCCGCCCCGATCTCCAAAACCCGCTTTCCCAAATAGGGCTGAATCACGTCCGCCATCCAGCGCGTGAATCGAGGCGCGCGATTGAGGCGCTCCAGAATCTCGGCCCCGCTTTCATCGCCGGAGTAGATTCGGTCGGAAACGGCATATCGAAGAATCGCCCAAAGAGCTCGAACGCCATCCTTCCAACCGATCTTTTTCCCTTCGCCATACGTCCGGCCCGAATAGCTGATGGGCACTTCGAATATCCGGGCGCCTCTCTTGGCCAGCTTGATGGCTAGTTCGGGTTCCACATCGAAGGTCGAGCTTTCGAGCGGGATACTCTTAAGAAGACCGGCTCTCACCATCTTGTAGCAGGTTTCCATGTCGGTCAGATTCAGGTCACACACCAGATCGCACAGGAAAGTGAGAAATCTGTTTCCCAGAGCGTGCCTGAAAAAGAGCGCGCGCTTGTAGCCGCCAGGCATAAACCGCGACCCGAACACCGCATCCGCATCTTCGTTCAGGAACAACTCCACCATCGGCAGCAAATCGTGGGGATGGTATTCGAGGTCGGCATCGTGAATCACCACGAGTTCGGTATCCACGTGCGACAATCCCGTCCGGATCGCCGCGCCTTTCCCCTGATTCTTGTCGTGACGAATCCAGCTCCAGCTGAATTTCGGATCGATTGGCCCCGATTCCAGCGATTCACGAAAATCCGCAATTGCCTGAGCCGTGGCATCGGACGATCCGTCGTCAACCACGATCACCTTCACCATCTCAAGGAGCGGCGATTCGCCCAGTACCCGAAGTCTGGCCAGGCTCGTCCCGACCAGATACTGCTCGTTGTAAGCAGGCACGATCACCGAGAGCGTTGTGCTCGCACGCTGGGCGGGCTGTGACGCAGTTTTCTGGACGCGGTTTGCGGTTGGTGCCACGCTCATCGACTTGGACGCTCACCAGTAACGACAAAAGCAATATGCCACGAAACGGAACTTCGGGACAGCCCCGTAGCGCACGGTCCCGTCTTCGGTGTCGCTGCGCGACTTAACGATTTTCTTGGTGCGGTGCTGCGTCTGCTTGCAGTTACCGTGCGGGACGAACATGGCCATTTCGAGATGGCCCATTAGGGGGCCGCTGTGCCGGTCGCCAGAGGCCGATCGGTCCTTCTCGGCTCGGTTCGCAGCGCGGATTCTTCATCCACTTTCTTTCGAAAGTAGTCGACCACGCGGTCCACAATTTCAGTAAGTCGCGTCTGGGGCCGAAAGGAGATGAGCCCTTGCAGTTTATCGAGGCATGGCACGCGGCGCAGCATGTCCTCGAATCCCGGTTCATAAGCCTGGTCGTAGGGAACGTATTCGATGGGCGACGCGCTGTTCGTTCTTTGCTTTACGAGCCGCGCCAAGCCCTCAACCGATACTTCCTCGTCGCTTCCGATGTTGATCACCTCTCCCACCGCTGCATCGGTGGACAACAGACGGAGGATTGCTTCCACCGTATCCCGAACGTCGCAGAAGCAGCGAGATTGCCGACCTGTTCCGAAGACGGTGATGGGTGAGCCGTCCAGTGCCTGCCGAACAAAATTCGGCACCACCATGCCATAGCGGCCGGTCTGCCGCGGTCCGACGGTGTTGAAGAGCCTGGCCACGATGACCGGTTGTTTTCTTTCCTTCCAGTACGACAATGCGAGGAACTCGTCCAGCGCCTTGGAGGCCGCATAACTCCAGCGGCCCTTGGTCGTCGCTCCAAGCACCAGGTCCGCATCCTCGTGAAACGGCACTTTTTCGCTCTTCCCGTACACTTCCGAGGTGGATGCCGTGAACACAAGCTTCTTCTTCTTCGAAGCCGCGTCGAGGACCAACTGGGTGCCGTATACATTCGTCTCGAGCGTGCGGACTGGACTTTCGACGATCAGGCGAACGCCAACCGCAGCAGCGAGATGAAGAACGACGTCTGATTCGTCCACGAGTTCGGCGAGGAGATGTTTGTTGGTGATGGAATCAAAGAAATAGTGGAAACGATCGAAGCTTTTCAGGTGACGCACGTTCTCGACGCTTCCAGTGGAAAGATCGTCGAGAATGAACACTTCATCGCCACGGTTCAGCAGCGCCTCGGCCAGGTGCGATCCGATGAACCCAGCTCCACCGGTTATTAGGCAGCGCAAGATCGCCTCCTTCCACTAAGCTTTCGGCGCATCGTCATCTCCCGACGGGAATGGGGCGCCTTTGCCGACGTCCTCTCCATATCCGTAGCCGTAGGCGTAGGGATAGTATCTGTAGGAGTAGTAGTAATCGGGCGCGCTTGAATCCACCGCGTTCAGCACCACCCCAAGCAGGCGGCACTTCACCGCTGCAAGCAGATCCCGCGTGCGCGTGAAAGCTTCCTTCGGAGTCTCGCCGCTGCGCACGACGAGGAGCACACCGTCAGTGAGCGCAGAAAGAATCACGGCGTCCGTCGCCGCCATCACCGGCGGCGAATCAATGACGACAAACTTGAATCGGCGGCGCACTTCCGTAATTGCTTCGCGCATTTTATGAGATGAGAGCAAATCAGCGGGGCTCGGGGGAACGGGGCCGGTCGTCAGGGCCGTCAGATTGCTGATCGTCGGATGAGGAATCAGGACTTCGTCGAGCGTGGAGACACCGGCGAGATAAGAACTCAGCCCCGCTTCTTTGCCGATGGTTAGATTCAACGCCCTACGAACGCCGGGTTTTCGCAAATCGGAGTCCATTAGCAAGGTCCGGTCTCCCAGCTGGGCCAGCGTCACGGCCAGATTCACCGCCGCCGTGGTTTTCCCTTCGCGCGGGAGCGCGCTGGTCACCAGGATTACCTGAGGCGGGTGTTCCGCCTGAGACAGCAGCAACGACGTCCGGAGCGCACGGAAGGCCTCCGATATCTGCGACTTCGGCTGCACGTACGACAACAGTTCCACTCGCGGGCCCAACGCGGCTTGCGGCGCGGCTTCGCGAGCAAGCCGCGAGAGTTTGCCGTGGTGGCCGTTCAAGCCCGGCAGCGACGGAACCACCGCCAAAGAGGGAAGCCCGGTGAGCGACTCGATGTCGTCGGGAGACTTCACCGTGTTGTCCAGATACTCCCGGAAAATCGCCAGACCCACTCCGCCCACCAGGCCCACCAGGAACGCCAGGGAGATATTCCGCGCTTTTTGCGGGCGCGACGGGCTGGTGGGCGCAAGCGCCGGATCGACTACTCGTATGTTGCTCGAACGCAATCCGGCGGAGATGCCCGCTTCCTTCAGTTTCTGCAGCAGGCCGTCATACAACTGCTTGTTTGAATCCGCATCGTGCTGAAGAATGTGGTAGTTCACCAGCTTCTCGGCAAGGTCGTTCGCTTCCGCCTTTTGCCTGTCGAGCGCTTCTTGAAGTATCGCTACGTGGCTTCGCGCCGTGTCGTACTCGGTCTTGATCGTTTCCACCATCAAATTCCGCTGCTTGGCCAGATCCTCATCCAACTCTTTCTGTTGGACGGCAAGCCGCTGCACCTTCGGAAAATTCGGGCCGTACTGATTCAGGGCCTCCGCATAGTCTTCGTCGAGTTGCGACTTTCGCTTGACCAAATCCTGAATCACCGGGTTATCGCGCGCGGCGGGCAGCGAATCCACGTTGCCCGAGACCGCCATGCGGTAAAGAGCCTCTCTTTCAGCGAGCGCCGTCTGCGCGTCCGTTACGGTTTTGCTGAGGTCAGCCAGCTTTTGCGTGGTGATGTCCTGCTTCTCATCGATTTGCCAGATTTGATTTTTCCGCTCGTAGGCGATCCGCTCATCCTCGGACTTTTCCACTTTCAGCCGAAGCGTTTCCAGTTCCGCGGAAAGCCAGGTCGAGGCCTGCGTGGTCGCGTCGTACTTGCTCCGGAAATTCTGTTCGATGAAGTCCTGCAGGTGCGTGTTCACCACCAGCGCCGCAAGCTGCGGGTCTTCGGCTTCGAATCGGACTTCGATCAACCGGCTGTTGGGGACCCGCTTTACGCTCAAACCTCCCAGGAAAGCTCCCAAAATCGCGGGGCGCTTGGACGCCGTCCCGCTTTGAGCGAAGGTCAGCGAATTCGCCGAGCCTCCGAATTCGGGATAGCGGCCCAGGTCGAGGGACTTTATTGTCTGCAACGCGAGTGTTTCACTCTGCAGAATCTTCGCCTGCGTCTCGATGTAGTCCTCGGAATCCATATAATCGTCGTAGGCGTTGTCGTCCTGGAAGCGCAGCGCGTTCTGCGACTCTTTGTCCACTTCCACGCGCGCGGCCGCTTCATACACGGGCTTCATTTTGAAGGAGGCGATGGTTACCACGGTGACTACGGTGAGGAGAAAAGTCAGGATCAGCCACTGGTGTTTCCGCAGGATGATTACATAGTCGAGCAGGTGAGCTTCACGAGGCAGCTGATCCCAAGGCAGCACCGACGGCGCAGGGACCACCGCGAGCGCTTCCCCCGCTTTGCGATCACGCAATGTTAGTTTCGGCGCTTCTTCCATTGGCTCGCGATCCGCTTGACCCTATTGATATGCTGCCCGATAGACCACAACCGACGTGGTGATGCCGAGCGCTGCTTCGCCGCCCTTGGCCAGAATCTTTTTCCCCGTGCTGTCGGGGATGTACAAAATATCATTCGATTTCATCGCTAGATCGTCTGCCTTGTGCTTTTCGATTTGCTTGATGTGGACCGCAATCTGGTCTCGCTGCCCTGTTAAAGGATTCGTGCGCATGATCGTGGCGTCGTCTGACTTTGCAAAGCCCGTCAGACCGTGCGCGAGAGCGATGGCCCTTAGGACTGTGATCTGATCTCCGTGGCCCTGCAAAACATAACCACCGGGCTGCGCCACTCCCGCGCCCATCACGTAAACAATTCCCGCCTTCGGAACGCTAACCACATCGCCGCCATAAACTGAAATGTTGAACTTGGAGTCGCCGGAGTCGAGCAGATCCAGCAGCCGGATCGTGATGGTTTGCTGGTCCTCGGCCGGATCGGCAGGTGGATCAGCGGCGGCGCCGGAAGGCGCCTCGGCGGGGTTCGCACCAGGATGCGCGGAACGCGTGACGATCACCACGCTTCCCGCATCGTCGGTAATGCCGCCCGCGTCTGCAAGTACTTCCAGCAAAGTCGTCGGCCGAATCACTTGGTAGACCATCGGCTTGGCCACTGCACCCACAACGGAAATTGGCTGGCTGTTTTGCTCCTTCACGAAAACGGATACTTGAGGATGCGACACCAGGCCATTTTCGAGCAGGAGTTGCTCCAGCTGGCTCTCGAGTTGAAATGGCGTCAGGCCAGCAGCGCGAATTTTTCCCGGTATCAGCGGGAAGCTGATTTCTCCGGTATCGCTAACCCGAAGCTCGCGGGAAAGTTCCGGAACGTCAAACACGTCGATATGCAAAAGATCGCCCGTGCCGATGGGAGTGTCCACCGGACGAGTCCGCGCCAGGCTGGCAAGCTGCTGGATTTTCTCGTTTGTCTGCTTCGGAGTTTCGTCCTTTTGTTGGCCCCGGGCGCTTTGCAGCAGAAGAAACGTCAAGCAGAATGCTGCAGACACAAGCTTTACCACGAGCCCGTCCGAAACTCCACGGACCTTCACTGCCATTGAGAGAGATGACCCCGCAACACTATGGCCCAGCACGCGCAATACTGTCAACGTGAGAATGAAAGTTCGCGGATGACATTCCCCGTGTTGCTTTTATCGCTCAGGTGTACTAAAAAGACTGCGAAAATGAGCAGCGCCCGACCTCGCCCTGTCGAATTGTCTGCAGCATGACCCGAAAGAACTGCTAGCAGATCGTGATCCAAACCGCTCAATCGGCAGACTCCGTCCCCGTCGAAGGCCGCCATATCCTTGCACTTGTCTGTCGCGTCGCCGCCTGGGCCCTGCTCGTCTCCGTGTTTTGTCTCGCGGTGTATCGGGCTGCCACGCAGTCCATCGCGCACGACGAATCACTCACCTACACCTGGTTCCTGGATGGCGGAGTCTATGATGTGCTCAAGTTCAATTCGACCAACCACGTGCTGCTTACACTCCTCGCGAAGATTTGCGTGAAGACCTTGGGAGTTTCGGAGCTCTCTTTACGCCTTCCTGCGCTGATGGGTGCCGCCCTCTACCTGATTGGCATCTATCTTCTCAGCCGGGAACTTTTGGGCGAAGGAATCCTGATGTTGCTTTCGGTCGCGTTGCTCAGCCTGCATCCGACCATGATGGATTTTATGGCTGCCGCAAGAGGATATAGCCTCGGATCAGCCTTTCTGATCGGTGCGATGTACTTGCTTGCACGACTCGTCGGTGAACGTCCGGTCGATCCCGGAAACAAAACTTGGCGTCGCGACTGTATGCTGATGTCCGTTCTGCTCGGACTCTCCGTGACCGCCAATCTCACGAACCTGATCCCGGCCGTCAGTTTGGGCGTCTTATTCCTCTTCATGGCGTCGCGATACTATTTGAGTGCGGATTTGCGCTTCGGAAACCTGGTCTGGGACTCAGTCGCACCCGGCGCCGCTCTGGGGCTCTTTATTCTTTGGCCATTTCTGATTCAGGCCCGGCCCGCGCAATTTGCCATGGGGCTTCCTGCCGTCGGCGACTCACTGCGAGACATATTCAATTCATCGTTTCTTTATAAGTGGACCGGAGATGTCTATTCAACCAGTTTAGGCGCGGTTCCCCCTGCACCGGGCACTTGGGAAAAAATTATTTCAGATTTTGGCGTGCATTATGTCTTGCCGTTTCTATTTGTTTTTGTGGTGATCGGCCTGATTCTTGTCTGGCGAAAGAAGACGTCTCCACGCGGAAGTGAAATCGCATGTTTCCTTTTCGCGGGGGCCGCGATTCTTTCTGTCATCTTGAACTGGGTCCTTCACGTCACCATCCGAATGAACTATCCCGTTTCGCGAACGGCTCTGTATTTCGTTCCGCTGTTCACCGTAGCGGCAACCCTGGTGGCTCGAGAAATTTCGGCTCTCGTCCCAGGAACTTGGCTGAAGATCCCGGGAGTACTGATCGCTGCCGTAATAATTGCGGACTATGTAGCCTCACTGAACACAAAATACTTCCGCTACAACCAGTACGATGTCATCTCGCGCGAGCTTTTTCAGAGCATTTCCAGCGACGTGCGCGCTCGCGGATTGACCAACGTTCGCGTCGGCGGCACGTGGTGGTATCAGCCCGAAATCGATTTCTACCGTGAGAGATACCACGCGAAATGGATCATGCCTTACGACATCGTGGATCACTCGTACTGGTGGAATACCCCGAATGCCCTTTCGCCGGCCGAGTACGATTATTTCGTTTTCACTCCCGCCAACGATCCCGCCCTGGCGGGGCCCCGGTTTCGAGTGATTTTCCGCAATCAAATGACGGGAATCACTGTCGAAGCACACGACAAATAGCCGCTATCGTGCTTCTGAGCGACGCTTCCTCTCCAGTCTTAATACTCAGGCAGCTCGGGAAATCCTTCTGAGGTGAATCCCCAGCGGACGTTGGATGGAGAGCGCAATCTGAGGGTCTTGTTGAAGTACGGCGTGCAGAGAAGTGCGGCGTCCCAGCACTGATCTCCGTTCGCGGGCACGTAAACGATCAATCCGGACATGGTCCGGCGCGCGACAACAGGAGCCTCGGGAAGCCGGACGAATCCGTCAACAGACTCGAGCGCCTGATACGAGTGCCTCCAGCCGAAGGAGAACAGGCACCACGCGATCGGAATCAAAAGCCCTGCTGCAATCACCCGGGGGCGCAAGAACTGGACGCTGCGGGCCAACGTGGCAATCCCAAGACTCCCAAGCGTCGCCGCGAGTGTCCATATGGCCGCTTGGCCGAATCTCAGGTCCGGGCCCTTCCAGAACCAAAACGCAATGCCGCCCAGGGATGGCAGCAATAGCCAAAGCCCGCGCAACCGAATCGATCGGGCGGCGAGGCGAGGGAGCCCTAGGATTGCAGTCGCTGCCGCCGCTATTGACATCGGCACCTGGAATGCTGCCCGGTCTCTGACTGCAGCGTGGAACCAGGGCCGGAGCCAGACAAGACCTTGGGTCGTTGCGACTCTCACGAATGGAATACGCGCCCATGATCGAACCCAGAGCTCGTACAGCTCCGGGATGCCGCGAGGGACACGCCAGTCGCCCGGAAAAGGGAACAACGAACTCGGAAAAAACGGATAGCCGCTCAGAATAATTTGGCCTGCCAGCCACGGAACCAGTACCAGAACAGCTCCTACGACGGCAGCCCACACATGCCGGCTCTCGCGTCGGATTGACCAAAGAATTGCGAATGCCAGCACCCATCCCAGGAACGCGAAGACGACGGTCGACAGCTTGAAGGTCACAGCTAACGCAAGAAGCGTTGCCGCCACTACGACTCTTGAATCCCCGCCGGAGTTGCCGGCTCCGTTCGACGTATCGCGCTCCATGTACTGAAACAGTAGTCCAGCAGCGATTAAGCACAAGACAGAGCTCGGCTCGTCCGTCGTTGTTCCGACGACACTGGCCCGACTGGACCACATCAATGCGGGGATAATCAGGATCGCGTGGAACCATTCGGACGGGGTCACTTCAACTCCCCGGAGAACTCGCGCGCACGCAGGAAGGATCGTTGCCCAGAACGCGCAAAGGACAAGCCCGCTGAACAGGTGAAAATAGAGATTTCTCCAGGGACCTTGATCGAGCGCAGCGTGAAAGAGGAACACCGAGGTGTTGAACCCCAGGCGGGCGTGGACGTTCGCGAGTCCGAAAACCGCCGGATAAGTTCGAATCCAACGAACAGCTTGAGCGCCATAGAGGCCCGTATCGTAGTATTCGCACGGTCCCGCCGCGCGCAACGCGATCCCGATAGCCAGGATCGCGAAGGCGATCAACAACAATTTGCTCGAAGCAACTTCCTTCGCCTTTCGACCTAACCAGCCAGCATTCATCCACAGACCAAAAGTTCCGGCACCTGCCAGCAACAAATCCGGAGTAGCGGTCACGGGACGAAAGAGATTCCACAGCTCGAGAAGCACAACGGATGTGGCGAGGCCCATCCAGAAAGCGTCAGTGAGATGGAACGATTGCCTGAAGTTTCGAAGTACGAGCGATCCCGCGCCGATCAGGATCACCGCGCACACCACCCACGTTACAAGTATGCATCCCGCGACGACGCCTAACACTTCTCGAGCCCGACGACCCGGATTCTTCCGTTTCGGCGTCCGGCTGTGGAAAATACCCTCATTAAACCGGGACCTCGTCGGCGTGGTGTTTCCTGTGTCTGCGCCTCGGTTGGACCTGGGCCTCCGATGGCAAGGGAGCCGAAGTCGCCAGATGGACCTGCAAAAGGAACAGCAAGGCGTTGGATGGAAGGTGCAGATTGAAATCGACGAAGCTGTGCAGCAAGAGTCCGGAAAGAGCCACAATCGCTCCAGCGTGCAGTCCGCGGGAAAAGTGTCCCTGTTCTGCCTCGAAGTTCTTGCGCGCCTGCCGGTACAGCAAGGTCAGGAAAGCCAGCCCGCAGAGCCCTCCCACCAGACCCGTTTCCGCCAAGGCTTCCATGTAATCGTTGTGGACATGCTCGACGACCCTGCCGTCGTAGAACGTTTCGTATCGCGGGTACACCACCACCAAAGTCCCCAGACCTGCCCCTAAAATCGGATGGTCGCGAACAATCTGGGTTGCCGCACGGACCATGGTTCCGCGTCTTGCCAGAGACGTATCGGAGGTGGGTAAAGAGGAGAATCGTTCGATTGCCTTTCCCGCTCCAATCCACGCGATCAGCGCCAGAGCGGCGAGCGCAACCATCCCGACGGCCGCCATGTGCGGTCCCTCGCGGGATCGCCGGCTGCGGACGAGCAACGCCAACACGCCCAGCTCAAACGCAAACCCGACAATCCCGCCGCGAGAGCCGGAGAGGATCAGCGCGCTCACCGGAATGATGGTCAGCAGCGTGGCCAACGGGAAGATATCTCTGCGTATACCGCGGAAAACCATCAAGCCCAGGCCAACCGGCAAGACTAATTCGACAAATCCGGCGAAATGGTTGCGATTCACGTACGGGCCGAAAAGATCGCCTCCCAGCGGCAAGTCGCGATACCAGTAAATCTTGGAGCCCGACGTGAAATGTTGAATGATGCCGAACAGCGAAACTGCGAAACACAGCAGGATCAGGAACCACGCAAGCTTCGTCAGGTCGGGACGCTTGCGGAAAACCTGAGCGGCCAGAAAAAATATGATGGCATACGCCGAAAGTTTCAGAAGTTCCGTCCGCGTGAAGTACGCGTAAGAGGTAGTGTGAAAAAGCAGCTGCAGCAGGCCGATCGCCACGAAACCCAACAGGGGCCAATTCAGCGGATTCCATTCCACCTTGGCGTCGGGTCGGCGATACGTGATGACTCCCCACGCCACCAGAAGCACGGCAGCTCCAATTTCCACCACCGATAGAGCCCAAACTTCCACGCCGCCGAAGGCCAGCACGCTGAACGCGAAGAGAAAACACAAGCCCACGCGGATCGCTTTCACTGTGTCGATCCCTTCGCCTTCGCCTCGGAAGGAATCAGCGAAACGTCGGCCACCCACGCGGTGCCGCTCAGCTTGTTCTCAAACAACCTGCTGGAGCGGCGGTAGAGCCGCAAAAGAAGAAAGTGTGTCTGCGGTCCGGTGAGGATCTGCGCATTCACTTCGGCCCACGAGTTTGTACCCGTCAGGTTTTCCGTCAGCATGCTTACGTCGGCGGGGTGGTGGGGATCGGTGATCGAAAATCGCAATCCGCTTTCGGTGCTGACTCCTTCCGTCCGCAAATAGCCGCGAAAACTGTACGTGCGCCCTGGTTCTACCGGCACATACTGCAAAGGTCCGCTTAGCTCCAGGTTTGTGCCTCCGCCGAAGTCGAGCCGGACGGAACGAGTGCCGTTCGAGGCACGCGGACGATCGAAATCGATCGCCACACCCAGCGGCGGGTCCCATCGCCAGCCGAGTCCTCCGTTCGGAAACGCCTGGGTGAAACCTCCATCCCACACCACGGATTGATCCGTCGGGGCCTCGTGCGGAAGACCAGCCGCGGCCAGGGCCTCCAGCCAGACGCGTTGTGCATCGTCCGAACGGTCGTCGCGGATGAGCTCTTCGATGAAAGGGAAGGACCGAGCGAGCGGGAAAGGTTTCTCCAGCGTCAGCAGCTTCTGCCAGATCACCAGCCCCGGCTCTGCTTCGTGAATGGAATTGAAGAAATCGAGCGCTCCGAAGTACGACGCCAGATTTGCCGGCAGCACCTGATCGAGCGCGTTCACGTCATGACTCGACCGCCAAACTCGCGACACCGCTTGCGGAAGCAGCGACGCATCCGTCCGAACCGCTCTCGAAATTTCCTTCATTCCTTCCGCAGACTCTTGCTGCCGCAGCAGAAAATTTCCGTAGTGCCAGGCCACCTCCGCGGAAGCCGGATAAACCTCTTTCGCGCGCTGGAACGCGTTGCGGGCACCGGCGATGTCCCCTGTGTCCTCGTACGCGCTTGCCAGGTCCATCCAGTAGTAAGGAGACGACGGCTCGTGCCGCACCGCGTTCTGGTAGTCGACGATGGCCGCGAAGATGTCCGGATCCATGAGGTCCCATTGGTGGAAGCGGCCCAGGCGATCCCATGCGTCGGCGTCGCCCGGCACCAACTGCACGCCGCGTTGAATGGTATCGGAGTCGCGCGACTGAATGCGGCGATTCGCCAGCCAAATCCAAGCCGATTGCGCGGCTAGTATCGCGGCGATCGCAATCGATCCGAGAAGGACGGAGCGGCGCGCGCGGTTACTCTCGAGAGGGAGTTCCACGACTCGTAATCTGCTACGAGCGTCGCTCACTCCGCAAGGGCAAATTCTCTGGCCCGGAATTGTCTGGGAGCAAGCCTGTGACCGCGCGTGCGCGCTGAGCGAGCCGATACGTCAGGAGTGAGCGGAAGGTCTATTTCTTGCCGATGCGATAGATGAATCCGAAGGAAACGCGATAGTCCGGCTGGCCCGGCTTGTCGCCGAAAAAGCGCGTTGGGTCATAATCAAACTGCAAGCGGGCTCCCCAGCGCTTTTTGAGGTTTAAGTCGACTCCGGCGCCGCCCTCCCATGCGAACGCAAAATCCGAGTTCACCTTCGCGGGGAACCCTCCGGTCGGGGGGATCGAGTTTCGATAGTAGCTTTCGCCGAACAGAAAGTGCCCCCACGGAGTGAGTTTGTGGTGCCGGAAGGGGAAGAATTGGGGACCTACCAGGACGCGGTAAGTGCTTGTCCATCCGAGCTCAGCTTTGTTGCTATAGTCGCCGGAAGGTTCCAGCTGCACGCCGAGCCAATTTCTAAGGTTGTAGTTCCCCGAGATCATCCAGCCAGCCATATCGAGATCGAATCCGCTGGGCGCACTGTAGCGGCTGAACGTCCCGCTGGCAGAAATCTCCTCCTTGGGTGTCTGCGCAAATACCGGAATCGCACCGAGCAGGAGTAACGCGAGCAAGCCGCAAACTATCCTCATCTACACTAGCCTCCAGTTCCATCGATTCCCCGGTCGCATTCGAAGCCGGCAATCATACCTTGATTGCTTGGTTTCCTTTACGGTCTTCGCAGTCAGCGGGATGTGCCCTTCGCCGATGGCCCCGATCTCCTTAGCCCGTTTCTCTCGGCTCCGGCTTAGAGCACCGAAGGTTCGCGCCGGGTTGTCTCTTGATTGATGAACCTCAGAATAAGCGCGGCTTGCAACGGAGGTTTTCCGCAGACTTCCCGAGCAAAAAAAACCGCGCGCCCCGAGAAGGACGCGCGGTTTTATCACCGGAAAACGCAGTGCCTATTGCACGACAACCGGCACCACGTACTGATGGCTCACGGTTGTGCCGTTGCTCGTCGAGCTTGCCGTCAGCGTGAGAGTGAAGTTTTTGTTTTTGATGGTTCCGGTGCAGCTTGAGAAGACGCACAGCGCCAGCACGACGCCTGCGAGCCCGAGCCACGCTCGGCGCCGCCGCAACAACGGCAGCGTCAGGAACAGAAGCAACGCTGTCACCAGCGGAATCGCCGGGCGCATGAGTCTTTGCCCATCGACCCGGTGAGCCGATGGCGGTACCGCAGATGCAACCGAGATGTTCACGGTTATCGGCGCTGGCGCCATAACGGTCGCGGCAGTGCACGTTCCCATCGGAATCGTGGTCGTGCACATGAAACTCACGCTCGGCGCGAAGCCTGCAGGGGCGGGCGTGGGGACCGTGGTCACGTTCGCACCGAACATCCCCGCATTATTCGTGACCGTGACGGAGGCTGGCAGCGACGTAACGGCGAAGTCGGCGCCGGTTCCACTCAACGTCGTCTGTTGCATGGCGCCACCGGAAGTAGCCGTAAGCGTGCCGTTGAGCGACCCAGTGGCCCCGGCCATGGGCGCGAGGCTGACGTTGATTGTGCAGCTTGCCCCACCCGCGATCCCGCCGGCGCCGCTGCAATTGTCGGTTTCGCTGAAATTGGCGCTCGCCGTAATTGTGAATACCTCCGCCGCCGCGCTGGTATTCGTGAGCGTGACGAGCTGAGACGGGCTTGTTGTGCCGACGAGTTGGGTCGTCGTAAAGGTCAAATTCGCGGGCAAAAGCGTAAAGTTCGCCACCGCGGTGCCCGTGCCGGTAAGAGTTATGTTCTGTGTGGCCGCCCCGTTGTTCCCGGCGGTGTATTGGATCGGCAGAGTCGCTGTCTCGGCTATCGCCACAGACGGCGTGAACGTCACTGCGATCGTGCAGCTCCCGCCTGCGGGGACCGAACCCGCGCAGGGAGTCAGTCCTCCTGGCGCTGCGGCAAAATCCGTCGCAACGGAAGGTGCCGTAGCGGTGATCGTCTCAAGCGTGATAGGTATCGCTACGCCCGTGTTGTTTGTAAGAGTGACCACGCATGGGGTGAGCGGTACGCAGTTTGTCGCGGTCGACCCCACCGATTCGTTCCCAAACGCCAGCGTTGTCGTGGAGAATATAATCGTCGGTTCCAGCGTCAGCTTCGCGACAAACCCCGCGGAAACGGCGGTCGCATCGAACTGTGTCATCGTCGTCTGAAATGCAGTCGTCGGATAAATCGGGAAGTTTGACGTGGACCCAGTCTGCCCCGTGATGTAGGCGTTGTTTCCCGAGTCAACCGCGATCCCTCACCCCGTGTCCCCACCAGGCCCGCTGCCGCCAAAGTATGTCGAATAGACGAGGTCAGCGTTGCCATTACCGCCTGGGTTGAACTCGAACAGAAATACCGTTCCGCCGCCATTGTTGTTACCGGTCTGGAAAGCCGCAGGAGTGATCGGGAAATCAGAAGAGCCAGTCACTCCGGCAACGTAGGTATTCCCCGCCGAATCTGTGGCAATTCCGTTAGCGCTATCGCCACCACTGCCTCCAACAAATGCGGAATACTTGAGCGAGGCATTGCCGCTTTCGTGGTGTCCAGTAGTGTGACGAAAACTACACCAGCTGATACTGCCGTGGAAGTATAGGCGCCCGGTGTCGTAGGAAATTGAGACGATTCAGTAAAACCTGTTATGCATGCGACGTTGCTCGGCCCCAAGGCAATCGCCGCGCTGAGACCTCAACTTCTCCGCCCAAGTACGTCGAAATTTCAAGGAACTAGCCCCGGTTGTCGTGGTATCGATCCGCGATACGAAGGCCTCCTCCGATTTGATTGCTGGCGTTGGGGCCGCTTTGCAATCCGTTCACCGTCGGAAAGTTGCTTGAGGTGGTTACGCCCGCGATATAGGCATTGTTGGACGAATCGGCCGCGATCCCAAGGGGCCATCGCCGTAGCCGAACCCGTGCCGCTTTGGCGCCATCGCCCCCGAGATAGGTCGAGTAGACCAGAGGAAGGCGCCGGACAAGGGTATTAACTCCCACGAGAAACGCAATTCCATAGCCTGCTATCCTGATTCGAAGTTTGGTACCCCGTAGCGGTCGTCTTCGCAGACAGGAAGTCTGTCGAATAGGTTATACCCGCAAGGTAGGCGTTGCCACTGGCGTCTGCCGCGACCGCATCCGCAAGATCGCCGCCGCTCCCTCCCAAGTACGAAGAGTAGACGAGAGAGCTTGCGCCGCTCATTGCCGGATCTATCTTTGATAGAAACGCCGTTCCAATGGTGTTAACGTTGGCCGGTGGGGTGGCCTGCGCTGCATTCGCAGCAGTACGGGGAATCCAGCCGAGAATGTTTGTCCAACGACGTAAATTTTTCCGGACGGATCCAGCGCGATCGCGTAACCGTAGTCACCCATAGCGTCGCTTCCGATCAGGTACGTCGAGTACACTTCGCTCGTTCCACCCGGGTTCAATTCCGTGACAAAAACCGCTCCATTGGGATTCGGCGCCAATCGGACCAGGCGTATAAGCGTTTGCCGTCGTTGGAAAACTCGTTGAGAACGTTTGCCCAGCGACATAAGCGTCCCCGCTTGAATCCACCGCGATGCCAAAAGCGGTGTCCATTCCGAAATTGTTCGCCGGCCCGCCACCCAGATATGTCGAGTAGTCCAACACTGGATCGACAATAGGCGCTATTCCTGTCGTACGCCGCGATCGAGAATCTCACGCGATGGTTCGCGCGAATCTGTAGTTCCCCGCAATTTCTCGTCGTTCCCCGTTCTTTTCCTGATAGATCACTGGCTTCAGGAGCCTGACCTCACCGCCAGCGACGCCCATCACCAAGTTGCCTTTTGCGTCGAGTTTCAGGGTCTTCGCGCCTTCCACATCCAGCGCAATCTGTTTGGGATCCGCGCCGGGCGCCACCATAAAGTCATACTCGAGTTGCCTCTGGTTCCCGTAGAACACAGCGTCCACGCCGGAATAGATTCCTTGATAGGCCACTCGCGCGTAAGACGGCACTTCCGTGCGCCAGTTCTTGGGATCGTTGCCAATGAAGTAATCGGTTCGGCCCGGCAGGCGGTCCACGCCGCGAACTTCCGCAGTCGAATTCGCTCCGTCGAAACGCAGCCGCAGCAGAGATGTCTTCTGAGTGCGCCGCGCGTCTTGCAACGCCCTGATGTAAGAGGCTCGGTTCCTTTGAGGAGTGCGGACGAGTCCTCCACTCCGCAGCGCCAAAACGGCATCTTGCCGCGTCAAAAAGAGTTCGTATCCCGCGCCCTGCGACACGAATTGCACCTCAGGCGCAGTTTGCCCCAGGTTGGCCCTGAAGCTCAGCGGCAGCCGCCCGTATTGGGCCCCGATCTGTTCGGCCGAGGGTTTCGAGGCGTGGCTCGGTCCAGCACCCAGAAGCGCGTATTTCGCTTGATTGTGCCCTGCGATTGAGAGACCCCAAATACCGATGGAAACAACGCCTGCGAGCGAAGCTGCAAATCGCAGCAACGAAGCCCTCTTCTTCATTGCAGTAATCCTCCTGGTCTTCCCGGTTCCGGTCCGTTTAGGGGATCAACGCCAGCCGTTCCCCACGTCGAGTCATTGTTCTTGGTTTGAAAAAGAGGCTGTGCAAGATCATGAAGATCGATCCGAGCTGCCCCGTGTGCACGAATGCGAAATGACATTAACGGCGGGATGGTAGCACAGTTTCTTTTTGGCACGGTCCATCAGGTAGGTGACGTGTCTAGAAGTGAAACTGCGTCGTACCGAATTGAATCACTCAGCGCCCCGATTTACCTCGCCCCGAGACCCTTCGCTCCCGCTCCTGGCCCTTCGACACGGCCTTCGCACCGAAGATCGCGGCAGACCAAGTCGCAAAGGTCAGCCAGTCGGTTGCTATCTTCATGGGCAAACAGCCGCCGCACGGGGACGCGAGACACGAGTCGGGCCAGAACAATCAATTCATCTCCCCGCATTTTGGAATCGATCAATCTGGTTCCATAGCTATTGGCCACGAGGTTCATCAGGGCTGTTTGCTGACTCATATCTTCGAGGTGCGGCGCTGCTGGGTCCGCACATCGATCATCCAAGAGATCAAGGACTCCCAATTGGCACTCTCGCTCCGAAAAGCGCGAGCGATGGTCGTCCGCCCCAAGTCGTCTTTTTTCCAAATCGGGGATGAAACGAGGGAGGGAATCGCGAGGTCCGAACAGCATTTGAACCGACTCCGGCCAAAGCCGCAATTGCGGAGAGCCGGGCAGAGCGAAAAACGCTCCATCCCGCTCACCAAGCGGGACCACGTCATCTGACAAGATCGAGAAACCCCGAAGGGCAAACGCCGCGGCGGTCGTGGACTTTCCCGCCTCCTCCGGGCCGACGAAAGCAACCGCACGATCAAGCAAGACCACCGCGCTTGCGTGCAGACACACGATTCCGCGGTATCGAAGAACCAAGGCCAAAATCGGTCCCAGCAGATACAGGGCTGTACTCTCGACGGAAGACTTTTCCGGCCACGTCGCCCAAAGCTTCGATCCCGCGCGATCTAGCCAGAATTGTGTTCCGTCACAATATCCGACGTGCAGAAAACTGCCGCTATCGAGTTCCCACATCTTCAACATGGGTTCGCCAGCGTCAGTCGTGACGGGACTGACGTAAGTAAGGTGTTCTGCTGAAATGGGGGTCTCGATTCTTCTGGTCGGGGGAAACGCCGAGCGAAATTCGCAGGTCCGGAGCTAGTCGCTCTCCAGCTTTCAAGGCCTGGAATAGGCAGATTGGATTGAATGGTTAGGCCGAAAACTGAGTAGCGGAGGTTCACACTTTGAAGCGGCGGGGAAACTGCCTGATCATTGCTGGTAAAGATAGTCCCATTGGGGTTGCTATTGCTCGCGATCTCCAGACCCTAGTGCAGTCTCGTATAAGTAGATAGCGGCGGGGGGGTTATCCCTGTTTCCTATCGTGTTATGAGATTGCGTCAACTCACGAACGGTCCCGTAAACTATTAACTCTGGAGATGAGTAAGGCTTTTTAGAGACCCGGTTTGACGGGCTTAGCCATTGCGGACCTCCGCAATCAAGTTATACCGAACTCGTCGTCCGAACTGCAACCAAAAGTTCAGACAGTGCGGGCGAATGCCCGCGCGTGCTCGTTCCGGGGATCTTTCGCGGGCCAATGTCATTAGCACGAGCGGTCCACGTAGTCATCGATCTCCTCGGTCCATTTCACCTGGTCAATCCAATTAGTTTCAGGTCGCTTGAGCTGGGCCACTAGTGGATCACTGGCCAACGGCGTTTTCGGTCGGGCCAAAATTCGGTCGGCGGCCGCCCGGTCATATGCAGGCGAGCCAACTGCTTCTCGTAAAACCATGGGAAAGGCGGGATCGCAGAGGGACTCAACCATCCTCAGATCAAGAAAGGGATACCGTACTTCGACCGGAAAGCGTGTCCACCCGGGATCGTTAGTCTCGAAAAGTGAGCGTCCAGTGCGGTAACGCGAGTGATGCATATGCCAGCGGGGCAACGGGATGTGTTTGGGACGCGAGGCGCACATCGCCCTCTTCCAGTGCGTCTTTGGCTTCTCGGAATCGGCAAGGCGGGGCGAAATCCATTTGGGAAATAAAGGCACTAGCGGCCCGCTGCCAAAGAACTCTGCTGAACGCTAGAACGCCGCGCCACGGCACTCGCCGGATTCGCAAAAATCGACGCATCTCGGTCAGCAACCGCCCCCATTCCTTCCGCCGTACTAAGTTCGCGCCCGTAAGGGGCCGTGTGAAAACTCATCAGCGCGTCGTTGCCTTCGCCATTAAACACAACGCGGCAATCGGGCGCCTCATCCGAAATCCGTCGAGCAGACCGGCGAAGAAAGGATCTTCGACGGGTTCAGGCCACGCGATTTTGGCGTCGTCCCATCGCTCGAATGGCTTCAGGTTGTCGAGGCAGCAGATGGAATCGGAATCCGCAGGTGTCCCGCCACCTTCTTTGCAAACGAACCTTCGGAATCCAGGATCGGCGAATTGTACACGCTTGTGTATGCGCGCAAATCGGCCCGTTCCGTGCTCGCGGCCATCAGTTCGCGCGCTGTGGCTGCAATCGACGACGAGTCCAGGCCGCCGCTTAGAAAAATTCCCATGCGGTCCGTGCGCATCCGGTCCGCCACCGCTTCCCTTAGCAGCGCTTGAAAGTGCTCGACGTATTCTTCTTCGCGACGATATCGAATCCGGCCGTCGATCGACGGTTCCCAGTAACGCTTGACGCGAGATCCTTCCGCCGAAATCGTCAGGGAATGAGCCGGAGGCAAACGCCTGACGTCGCGAAACGTCGTCGTCGCGTTGTCGCAGTTCAATCCGGCCAGCAGGAAATCCAGAATCGCCGCGTCGTTCAGCTCGTCCGGACGGAGGGATTCAAGCGCACGCAATTCAGCGTGTTGCTGAAGATAAACGTGTTCCCGATTTCGGCGTAATAGAATGTTTTGATTCCGAAGTGGTCTCGCCCGCAGAAAAGTATCTTGTCGCGAATGTCCCAGATCGCAAACGAAAAATCGCCGCGCGAATGCTGCGCGCGTTCTTCCTTCCAGGCGGCGTACGCGTGCAGGATCAAATCGGGATCCGCTGTTGTCCGCGACGTTTTTCGCCCGGCGCTTTCGAGCTCCGCGCGCAGTTCGGCCCGGCAATCGATTCTCGCATCGGCGGTAATCCAGAATCGCCCGTCGAGGCCCGTCGGCTGCCGCTCATTCAGCGATTCCCGCGTCGTGCGAAGCATCGTGTCGCCGAACCCGACGGCGTCATGCACCCACACTTCGCGGCCATCGGGCCCTCGATAGGCAAGAAAATGCGTCAGCGCCCGCAACAGCCCGTGATCGACGGGCGCTCCGTCCCTGTTGAATATGCCGACGATGCCGCTCAATGCGAGGGTGTCTCCATGGAAGTGATGGGGCCATCAAACGGCACGAAGTGGACGTGCTGCTCGTCGGGATCGTTCAGAACACCGTGCCTGCGAACTCCACCCAGGCGTGCGCTTCGAAGCCCTCTGAATGTTTTCGCGCTCCCACCCGCAATTCGACAGGGAATGCCGCGGCTGCGCAGCAGCCACCGAAGAAAGCCGTCGAGTCTTCCGCGAGCGGGTTTCGTGAAAAAACAAATTCCTGGCGGCAGCCGATTCCATTCGCGCGATCGCTCGCGCGGATTCGAGCGTCGACGAATTAGAAGGCGAGTTCTGAACCGTGGAGGGCGCGAACCATGCGAGCGCGGTCTTCCAGCGGCGAAAGCCGGCAAGACGCAATCCTGCCCACGTCACTGTGAGCGCCACAGCCGCTTCAACTACAATGCCGCGCTCAAATCCCGTGAGCCGCCAGAACCCACGCCACTTGTCCACGACCGATTTCAACCCATCACCTCAAGAAAGTCGCGCTCGCGACTTGGGCCCAGGCTGGTTGGCGCGTCCTGGCGGGCCCTCAGCAGGACGGTTGAAAAGGAACCGCGAATACTAAGCCGCTGCGGCGCTTCGCACTTCGATCAATCCTTCGCTCCTCATTTTCTCGAGCAACTCGAGCAGGTCGCGTTCGCACTGTTCCGCATCGACCTCGTACTCCTCCATCACGGCATCGCGAAGTTCCCGAACGCGCTTTGGCTGCTGCAAAAGGTTCCAGACAGACGCGCCCACCGCGTTCATTCCATGATGAGCACTATTCTTCATATTCAGGATGGCCGCTTCGTCGCCAAGAGCGCAGAACACTTGCTCCTTGGTCGCGACCACGATCGAATGGACGGAAATTGCGGAATCCATCTCGAGCTTGAACCCTCTTGTCGGGTGGACCCGCCGGCCGAACGCAGCCTCAGCTTTTTGCGAGACGTGGGAATCCGCCCGACCCCTGAAGCGATTCACCACAAACCGAGAATAGTTTACCCGGACTGGCATCGAACAGCAATCACCCGACAACGATCAACCCCGAGGGTGCTCGTCGCTTTCGTGGACGGCAATCGTCGCTGATACATCCGCTGCACAAGCGCGGAACTGGATTCTTTGCGGCAACTTCGGTTATAAACGCGCCTGATGCCGGAAGCCGCCATCCTGGTCGAATCTCTTGAGAAGTATTTCCCTCCGGCCCTGTCGGGATGGAGGGCGCTCGTTCAACCCATCGCCCGTCCCACCCAGCGTGCCCTGGCGGGCATTTCGTTCGCGGTGGACCGTGGAGAAGCCGTGGCGCTGGCAGGTTCGAATGGAGCGGGCAAGTCCACGCTTCTGCGAATTCTTGCCACTCTCATCGTTCCCACGCGCGGCCACGCCGCTGTTGGCGGCTTTGACGTCGAACGTCAGCCCGCCCGCGCCCGTCAGCAGCTCGGATATCACACCGGCGGCGACGAAGGCTTCTACGGCCGTCTCACCGGCCGCCAGAACCTCTCGTTTTTTGCCGCCATGAACAACTTGACCGGCCTGGTCGCCAGAGAACGTATCGCGGCCGTCGCGCGCTGGCTTGGAATCGTTGACGAACTCGACCGGCAGGTCCGCACGTACTCGACCGGCTTGATGCATCGCCTGGGCCTTGCTCGCGCGGTACTTCACGGACCTCAGGTTCTGCTGCTCGACGAACCCACGCGAAGCCTTGACCCGCTCTCCGCCGCGGATTTTCGCCGCCTCCTCAAGGACGAACTCGTCCGCCACCAGGGCGCCACTCTGCTGTTTTCATCGCACGCGCTGAGTGAAATCGAGGAGATCGCCGACCGCGTGATTCTTCTCGACGAAGGAACGATCGTCGGATCGGATTCGCCGCGCGCGCTTTGCGCGGCCACGGGCACGCCCACGCTGGAAAAGGCCATGGCCAAACTCACGCGCCATCCCGCCCCCACCGAGGTGCTTCCGTGAGCGCGACGCGGACTCTCAAGAAAATTTTGGCGTTTTTCTGGCGCGATTTGGCCATCGCCCGAGGCTACCGCGGCGCTCTTGTCCTCGAGGTTCTCGAAGCTTTCTTCGGCGTTGCCACGTTCTTCTACCTGTCGCGTTTCGTCGACAGCCCGCAACTCGCCGCCGCGCTTCCTCACGGCAGCAATTACTTCGCGTTTGCTCTCGTCGGATTCGCCTTCTTCGATTATCTGAGCGTCTCGATTTCCGCCTTCGAATCGAGCCTCGAAGAGGCGCGCCACAACCGTACTCTCGAGGCTTTGCTTGTCACTCAAACTCCACTCTCGGTGATTCTCGCAGGCTCCTCCGTGTATCCGTTCGTCGCCCTCGCGCTGCGGACGTGCGTCTATCTTGCCTGGGGAGTTTTGTTTTTTGGTTTTGCGCCGCGCTCCGCCAACTGGGTGGGCGCGGCGGCAATTCTGCTCGCATCCGTCCTCGCGTTTGCGGGACTGGGCATTTTGTCAGCCAGCTACCAAATTCTTTTCAAGCGCGGCAATCCCGCGAAGTGGATCGTGCTCGGAGTCTCCGGCTTGGTGGGAGGAATGATGTACCCGGTCTCGGTTTTGCCGCAGCCTCTGCAAATTGTCGCGCGGCTCATTCCGGTCACCTATTCACTCGAGGGCATGCGTGCCGCTCTTCTAGGGGCCGCCGGGTGGCGCGAGCTTCTGCCATCTTTTCTCACGCTGCTCCTTTTCGCCGCGATCCTGATTCCGCTTTCGTTCGCGGTCTTTTCCTGGGCTCTCCGCCGCACCAAAGTAACCGGCACTCTCACCCACATCTGACCTGGTCTTCTATCGAATATGGGCCGCGCTTGTGAACGCTCCCCGCGTACAGTAGAGTTTTCGTTTGGCCCAGGACAAACTCGTGAAAGTTCCTTTCCTTGACCTCAAAGCGGAGTACGCGGGACTGCGGGACGAAATCCTTCCCGCGCTCGACCGCGTCTGCGAAAAATCAGCCTTCGTTCAGGGAGAAGAAATCGAAGCTTTCGAACGCGAGTTCGCCGAATTCTGCGGCACGAAGCATTGCGTGGCTCTCAGCAGCGGGACAGCGGCCCTGCACCTGGGATTGCTTGCGCTCGGCGTGCAGCACGGCGACGAAGTCATCACCACGCCGAACACGTTCATTGCTACCGCCGAAGCGATCACGTACTGCGGCGCGCGGCCCGTGTTTGTCGATATCGACCCTTGCACCGCGAATCTCGACCCAAGACTCATCGAGCGCGCCATCACGCCCCGCAGCCGCGCAATCATTCCCGTGCACCTCTACGGCCGCCCCGCGGACATGGACCCCATCCGCGAAATCGCAGCGCGGCGAGGCATCCGAATTCTTGAAGATGCCGCCCAGGCGCATGGAGCGCGCTATCGCGGCCAATCTGTGGGAAGCCTCGGCCACGCCGCCGCATTCAGTTTCTACCCAACGAAAAATCTCGGCGCTTACGGCGAAGGCGGCGCGCTCACAACCAACGATGACTACGTTGCGAAATTTGCGCGAGCCGCTCGTTCGCATGGCCAGACCGCGCGATACGAGCACGAGTTCGTTGGTTACAACTACCGCATGCAAGGTTTTCAGGGCGCGGTGCTGCGCATCAAGCTGCGCCGCCTGCATCCCTGGACCACGAAGCGCCGCGAAATCGCCGCCGAATATCGGCGCCTCCTCGTCGGAGCCCGAGTGAATCTCCCGCTCGACGACTCGCGCGACCAGTGCGTCTACCACCAGTTCGTAATCTACGCGCATAATCGCGGCTCGGTGATTGCACAGCTCGCCGAACGCGGCATCGAGACCATGGTTCACTACCCGAAGCCGGTCCACCTGCAGTGCGCCTACTCCTCGCTCGGCTACCCTCCGTCGACGTTCCCGCACACAGAGCGCGCCTGCGAGCGCGTCCTGAGCCTTCCGATTTATCCGAGCCTCACCCCGGAGCAAATCAGCTACGTAGGAAATTCCGTTCGTGAAGTTGTGGGAATGAAGTAACTACTGGTGGTACGTCGCCTAGGCGTTTTGCTGATTCAGCCCTGATTCGTTTTCCTGTGAAGGAGGCGGAATTTCAACCGCCTCGCGAGCGGCCATTGTCGGCGCATGCCCTCCGATTCCGGCTGCGCTCGATCGCTCGCGAAACGTTTGGGCAAGTCCGTCGAAAAATCGCGCGCAGGAATCGCGTAACGCCTGATCCGCCGACCGCATCAGCGACTCGATCACGTCATGCCCGTGTTCGTTGAGCCGCCGAACCGAAGACATCATCCACGAATCGCACGTTGTATCCAGGCGTTCCCGGTAACGTCCCGTCGCTTCCTCGCTGAGCCGGTCGAGACCTTCGATCCATTCCTTCTGATGAGCGTCGGTTTCGGCGCGATACCCTCCCAGGGTCGCGCTCAACTCCGCTGCCAGCGCCGTGCGGCCTTCCGCTACGCTCGATTCCACTTCCGACGCCATTTGGCCGCGAACACGCCCCAGCGAAGCTTCCGCATCCGCTTCGAAATTGTGCAGCACTCGATTCGCGAAGCCCTCCAGCTCGCGGTTTCGTTCCTGGATCACCGTTCCGCTCGCGTTCGAGAAGTGCTCCACTTCCTGGTCGGATATCCCGCGAAGGACCTGCCCGAACGCCGCCGCGGTCACTTCCGCGGCCTGCTCGATTTGCGTGCGCGCGCGTCCCGCCAACTCTCCGCCAAAGCCGTCAAGCTGCTCTCGAATGCGGGTTACGTGCGGCGCCGTCTCCGCTTCGAGTCCAGCGGCAAAATTCTGCTTCGCTTCCGCCGCCTTCTCGTCCAGGCTCGTGCCCGTAGTTGCCACTGACTGCTCCACCAGCACTTGCAGCCGCGCCTGCGCCTCTTGCTGGAACCATTGCGAGCTGCGCTCGATCGACTCGGCCGCCACGTGCGACGCTCGCACGCCGCTCGCGTCGAGCTCCTCGTTCCATCGGGCGATTGCTTCCTTCCGCGCCGCCTCGAAATCGTTGCGAACCTCCGCAACCGTCGACACCAGATGCGACGAAAGTTCCCGCTGGCTGTTCTCCGATACCTGGCGCAGCCGCTCCCGATGCAGCCGCAGCGCTTCTTCCGTTTGCATCTCGCGGTTGGAAAGCTCGCGGAGCAGTTGCGGCACGCGCTCCAGATGCGGCGCGAGTTTCGTCTCCACATCGGCCAGCGTTTGTTCCGCCAGCTTCTGCCCGAGCGCATCCAGAGCCGGCGCGATTCTCTGGGTGGCCGCGCTCGTGATCGTTTCCGCGCGACGGTTCATCTCGTCCGTGTGCGAGTCCAGAATGCCTTCCAGCCGCCGCCGCAAATCGTTCAGCGAGTCTTGCGTGGCGGCTTCGAGCTGCGCCGAGAATTCATTCATGCGGCTGGCGGACACCTCGATTTCGGCAAGCGAATCTTTCGCGCGCCCGAGTTCCCGCTCCAGTGACGACTTCACTTGCGCCAGCGTTTCGCGCGCTTCCGCCATCATCTGCGCCACCGGCTGGCGAATCTCGTTGAATCGCTCCGACAATCTCATTTCCGTGCTACGCACGATCTCTTGCGATCGCTCCGTCAATTGCTCCACAAGCCGCTGCGCGCCGCTGTCCAGTGACGACTGCAGAAGTTCATTCCACTGCGCTTGCGCCACCGTCGTCTCGGACTCCAGACGCTCGCGCCAACCGGCGGAGGCCGCCTCGAATATCGGCGACTCGGTTTTGGCATAATCGCTGGCGGGCCGCGATGTGCGCGCTGCTTCGACGGCTTCGAGTTCCAGCCGCGCTTGCGCTACACGGCTCGCCGCTTCGGCGGCCGCTTCCCTCTCCGACCGCAATGCAACGGTCTTCTTTTCCACGTCCTCGATCAGCCGCCGGGCACGGTTGAACTGCTCCTCGAATCCCGACTTCAGCCCAGAGAGAAGTTCTCCCTGTTCCGCCTCCAATTGAGAGGCAAACCGCTCTCGAGCCTCGCTTTGCGCTTGCTCGAACTCTTCCTTCCATCTGCGGAAGAACTCTTCCGATGTGGAAGCGTGCCGCCGCTCGGTCTCTTCGGCCGTTCGGCGAACTTGCTCGCCCGCTTGTGCCGCCGCTTCGTCCGCAGCCTGCCGCGCGCGCCGCTCGAGCTCCGCATCCAGATCGCGAATCAGAAGGCTCCCGCTGCTCGCCGGTTCCGCAAAGGGAGTCTCCGACGCGCCTGTCGTATCGGTCGTATCGCCCATTGAGTGTTCCCTGGTATCGAATTTCGCTGGAGCCACTTCTGTCTCGAATCGCTCGACGCTTCGCTGGCCACCGTGCGACGCGGCCGCACTCGCATGCGAGTGAGCGGCCACCGCCTCGACGGCCCAATCCGCGGGCGGCGGTTCGACGGCCCATATGTTTGCCGGCGTTTCCAGTTCAACAGCGATTTGAAAGAATTCTCTTACCGAATGAGGCCTTTGTATCCAGGCCACTCGCGCTCGCACATTGCGAAAGTGAGAGCCCCGCGCGAGCTCCAGCGTCAGCCACGTGTTTTTCGGAAGGTGATGCTTCGACGCGTACCGGCATCCATGGAGATTAAAGGCGAGAGTCGCGGTGCGTTCTTCGAAAGGCTGGCCGAGCAGATCGATGCCCCGAACCACAATGGGCAAAGACTCCGTGATTCGCTCGCTCCGGCGGCGTTGTGTGGTGGGATGATTCGAATCCACTGCTGGCACCCAGGATCTGAGAAGGACGCGAACCCGAGCATAGCACTGTTGCGCGCGCCGGTCGAGAGGGGAAATTCCCCCTCGAAGGCCTGCCTGTTCGACGCTCTCTGACGAAAAACTTGCCTAGTGTTTCTTCTTTCCCACCGATGTTTCCACCCCGCCGCTATAGATCGCGAGCTCCTTAAGGCTCTCCTGGCATTGTGGAACGTAGGGTCCGTTCGGAGCGACATCGATGCACTTCTGATACGCATCGGCGGTTCCCGGCGGGATGATGTAGATTTCCTTGCCTGCCTCCTCCTTGGGTTCGATCATCGCCGAGAGGCACGAACCAAGCAGGAACCACGTTTGCGCGTCTTTCGGGTCGGCAGCCGCCGCTTTCTGAAGCGGCGCGACCGCTTCCTTCTGGTGCTGCTTGTTATACAGAGCGATTCCGACGTTTCTCCAGCACGGGGCGGCCGACGTCGGGTCGAGAGCGACGGCTTTGTCGCACGCAGCGCCCGCATCCGCAACTTTCGACTGCACCACCGCCGGATCGGTCGACGACGCGGCTGCGTTCGCCAGATTCGTGCTCAAACCTCGATAAGCCCCCGGTCCCGGTTTTGCGTCGACTGACTTCTGAAACGCGCTTGCCGCATCATCGTACCGGCCAACGCACTCGTACGCGGCCCCCAGATTCCCCCATACCGTCGCGGTGTTGTTGACGTCCTTCGCGCTGACGCCCTTTGTCGCCGCTTCGTATTCCGTTGCGGCCGTCTGGCAGTCGCTCGTGCGCTTCTGCTGCAGCGCCGTCTTCTGATCGCCCGTCGCTGTGCGAAGCTGGGTCTGAAGGGCTGTTGCATCATTCATGGCTGCTATGCCCGCCTCGAAATGCTCCTTCATATGCTTGAACGCATCAGCATCTTCTTCCCTTTTCTTCGCTTCCTCGGTGTTTCCGTACTTCGCCACGATCTCCTTGAAATTGATGACCAGCGTTCCCGATTCGCCTTCCTTCACCAGCATCTTTTGCGCGTACGGCGGGATTTTCGGGTCCGTGGCCGTTGCGGTCACGTCGTAGATTCCGGCCCTCAAACCCAACTGAACGAACTTCCCGTTCTTATCGGTCTTGAAGGTGTACACCTGTCCACTGTCCTCGCTCTTCATGGTCACGGTGGTATCCGGAAGCGGTTTGCCCTCCAAATCCAGCACGTGTACCTCGATTTGGTTGTTGCCTTGCGCCGCTGCCACTCCGGCGCACAGCAGAACAAGTGCAACGATCCCCCACAAATGAATCCATCGTTTCATTGGGACTCCACCTCCTCCATAAAGATGTTACTCACTTATGGCGCAACCCGGGTTCGATACGCGATGGGATCCTCGATCCCCGCGTCGGCAAAAGCCGCCAGCCGCAGCCGGCAACTATCGCATATCCCACACGCTTCGTCATCGAATTGATAGCAAGACCACGTCCGGTCGAGCGGTGCGCCCAATTCGTACCCGCGCCGCACGATCTCGCTCTTTCGCATCCCGATCACGGGCGTCACGATTTCGATTCGAGTTTCGGGCCGCGTGCCCTCTCGAATCACTTCCCCGAACGCGCGGTAGTATTCCGGCCGGCAGTCCGGGTAGCCCGAACTGTCTTCCGCAACCGCGCCGACGAAGATAGCGCTCGCGCCGATCACTTCCGCCCAGCTCACCGCCGCTGACAGGAAGTGCGCATTTCGAAAAGGAACGTACGTAATCGGAATTCCCGCATGAGGCGCGAGCGCGTCGCCCGACTTGGGCACCGCGATTCTCTCATCGGTCAGCGCCGATCCCCCAATCTGCGCGAGTGAATCCAGCCGGATCACCAGCCGCTGCCGAACGCCGTAAAAATCCGCGATCTCGTCGAACGAACGCCGCTCGCGACCCTCGGTTCGCTGCCCGTAGCTCGTGTGCAGCAGCGCAAGACGGTGCGTTTGGTTCGCGATGGCGGCCGTCACGCACGAATCCATCCCTCCGCTGAGCAGCACCACCGCCTTCGGCTTTTCCATGTTCGGTTCCATGACTGGAGTGTTCACACTCCCTTCATCGCCGGATCCCAGATAAATTTGTGCAACTGTAAACCCAGCCGCACCGGCAACTGGTCTGCGAGGATCCATTCCGCAAGTTCTCGAGCGCTCAGCCCGGGCCAGGTGCCCGCCGGGTCCGCGAACGCGGGCGAAAAAAGCACCGCGTACACGCGCTCCGCCAGCCGGTGCTCCCGCGTGAAATCGCGCGCAAACTCGTAGTCGCGCCGCGTCGAAATCACGAACTTGATTTCATCCTTCGCATCCACCGCGCCGAGATTTGCCATGTCGAACGTGTCGGCTTCGCCCGAATCGGGACACTTCACGTCCACGATCTTCACCACTTCGCGCGGCAGAACGCCGACGAATCGCTCGCCGCTCGTCTCGATCATCACCGTGTATCCACTGGCTAGCAGCTTCGCTGCAAGCTCGGGTGTTTCGGGTTGCAAAAGCGGCTCGCCTCCCGTGATTTCCACCAGCGTCACGCTGCCGCCGCCTTCTCCCGCAAACTCGCGCACTTTTTCAAGAACTTCTTCAATCCGCTGCTTCGTTCCGCCGTAAAAAGCATAGGCCGTGTCGCACCACGTGCAACGGAGATTGCATCCCGTCAGCCGGACGAAGATGCACGGCAATCCGGCCCGTGTGCCTTCTCCCTGGATGGATTTGAAGATTTCCGTGATGACCATTTCGGCTTCCCTGAAGAAATTCAGTGCCCGGATTCCGTTCCGCTCGCTCGCTGGTTCTGCCGGCGCAAAATATAAACGACCAACGCCGATGCGGCACCCACCGATTTCGGTCGCCGTCACTAAAATCTCGCCAGCCGCCACCCCCAGCCGAACGCGAGCCAGCAGAAGGACGTTATCACCGCCGAACCTCCCACGATAAGGTACGCGCGGTCCACAGGCGCTCTCAGGGTCTGTACGTCGCTGCCGAAGTCTCCGTCTCCAGCACAGTAATGCTGGGGATTGCCGCCCCGCTCGGAGCCTGATGCATCTGCTTCACCGCTTCATCGTAGATGTGCCGCGCGATGTTTTCCGCCGACGGGTTCAGGACGTCGAACGGCGGCACCTCATTCAAATATTTGTGGTCGAGCGAATGAATCACGGTATGAATCACCTGCTTCAAATGGACGAAATCGTATAGCAGTCCTGGGTTGCGTCCACGGCGGTGCTGGACAGCGTCACGCGCACCTTGTAGTTGTGCCCGTGCAGGTTCTCGCACTTGCCCTTGTAATTTCGCAGGTTGTGGGCGGCAGCGAACGTTTCGTCGACGGAAACTTCGTACATGAATTTCCCTCGAGTCCCTTTGAGAAAGGCTCTGTCTCGCCGCGCCTATTCCGGGTTTTCCATGAAGCGTGCCACTTCGGCGAGGCTTGCGTGGTTGAATATTCCGGCAAGGACTCGAGAAAAATTCTACCATACTGCATGCGCTGAATGCGGTTGTCGAGAATTGCGCCTGAGGGCCCCTGTCGGATTTCGATCGAATCAGCCGCCCGAACCCCTGCTTCAGCGCGAGCACTGCTTCCGGCACTTGATATTCGGCGAACGGATTGCGCCCATCCTCTTGCAACGCGCAAAGGCGCGCCGCCACAATCGGATCGCTCGGAACCGCGAACGGCAGCTTATCGATGATCACGCACGAAAGCTGCGCCCCCGGCACATCCACTCCTTGCCAGAAACTGGCCGTGGCGAACAGCACCGCATTCGGAGTCGATCGGAACCGGTCGAGCAGCGTCGACCTCGGCGCCGTTCCCTGCAGCAGCAACGGAAACCGCACGCGCCCCGAGACGCGCTCGAAAATATCCTTCATCTGCGCGTAGCTCGTGAATAGGCAGAAGGCGCGGCCTTGCGAGATCTCCAGCAATCGCGTGATCTCGTCCGCCGCGCTCGCCGAAAACGCGGGATTGCGAACGTCCGGCAGCGTTCGCGGAATATACAGCAGCGCCTGCTCCTTAAAGTCGAACTCGTGCGGCAACACGACCTCCGTCGACGGCAGCACGCCGAGCCGCTGCTTCAGGTAATCGAACCGTCCGCCCACCGCGAGCGTCGCCGAAGTCAGCACCACGGTGTCGAAGCGTTCGAAGAGTTGTTCGCGCAGAATCGCGCTCACGTCAATCGGGGTCGCCGCCAGAAACACTCCCCGGCCGCGCCGCTCGTACCAGTAGACGTAACTCTTTTCTTCGCTCTCGAGCAAAAACGCCAGTTCGCGCCGCACTTCCGCCGCCCGCCGCGACAGCGTAAGCACTTCCTCGGGCTTCGGCGAGATCGCCGAAAGCTCTGCCTCGACACGCTTCACTCCCGCCGCCAGTTCCTCGTAGGCCTCCCGGTTCCGCTCCAGAAACGATTTCCTCTCGGCTGGCTCGAACGGGAATTTGCCTTCTCGCTCCGGGAAACTCTCGAAGAAACTCCGCGAGCGCTCCCGCATGCGCGCCAGATATTTCCGGATTACCGCTCCCTCGATTTGGAGCGTCCGCAGCATGATTTCCGTGTCGCGCGCCAATTCTTCGAAGCGATAGCTCGAAATCTGCCGCCCGAAGTAGTCGCTCGCCACGTCCTCGATTTCATGCGCTTCGTCGAATACCACCGCCGAATACTCCGGCAGGATCGACCCGAAATCGTCCTGCCGTATCGCCAGATCGGCGAAGAAAAGATGATGATTCACGATAATCAAATCCGCTTCGTGCGCGCGCTGGTGCATCGCCGTGCAGACGAAGCACGTCTGAAATTCCGGGCATTTTTGCCCCGTGCACAGATCGCTGCGCGCATCGATCCGGTTCCACAGCTCGGAGTCATCCGGCAAGAAGGTCAGCTCGCTCCGGTCGCCCGTTTCCGTCAGTTTTTCCCAATCGCGAATCTGCGCGAACCAATCGATCTCATCGATTCCTTTCAGCACCGGCTGCCCCACCATCTGATGCACCTTCGCGCGGCACAGAAAATTCGCGCGGCCTTTCATTAACGCCACCTTCAGATTCGGAGCAAAATTCTTTTGCAGGAACGGCACATCCTTCTGGAAGAGCTGCTCCTGCAGGGACTTTGTCGCCGTCGAAATCACCACCTTGCGCCCCGCGCGAATCGCGGGAATCAGGTAGGCCAGCGTTTTCCCGGTGCCGGTTCCGGCCTCGATCACCACTTGCTGATGCTTCTGAAACGCTTCGTCCACAATCTGCGCCATCTCGAGCTGCGACCGCCGGAACTCGTATCCCGGATGGCGCTTCTCCAGCATCCCGCCGGGCCCGAAAATCCCTTCGATGCTGACTACTTCCTCGGATTTTGCCGTTGCAGCTTTTTTCGCCATAGGAACACAGGAACAGACAGTCCGCGCATTCGCCCCGCGCCAAAGCCCCAGCGCTAAAGTACAGCGGAAAGCCCCGAGCGATTCGCCCGGCCATAGCTATAAGAAGCACCAGAAAACGTTTTCCGTGCTGATGTTGGCTCGGACACGTGATACCCTACCGCGCTTGAGCGGCCCCAACTCCGGGTTTGAGGCGAATCGCAAACAATCCGCCGAGAGGATGATCGCGTAACCCAACTCGCTATGTTGTCCGTCATCGTAGCTGGATCCCGTATCACCGGGATCGATTGGATCGTGATTGCCGGCTACTTCGGCCTCCTTATCGGTGTCGCCACGTGGGTGATTCGCCGCCGCAAAGACAACGCCACCGACTACTTCCTCGCCGGACGCAACCTCGGCTGGTGGGTCATCGGCGCGTCGATTTTCGCTTCGAACATCGGCTCCGAACACGTCGTCGGCCTCGCGGGCGCCGGCGCCACCAGCGGCGTAGCGCTGGCCCACTACGAACTTCACGCCTGGGCCCTTCTGGTTCTGGCGTGGGTGTTTGTGCCGTTCTACATGCGCTCGATGGTTTTCACCATGCCGGAGTTCCTCGAGCGCCGTTTCAGCGCGAACTCCCGCTACGTTCTCTCGGTCGTCTCGATAATCACATTCATCGTCTCGAAAATCGCGGTGGGCATTTTTGCCGGCGGCGTCGTTTTCGGCACTCTGTTCCCGGAAATGCAGATCAACGTCGGCAACGTCCATATCGACAGTTTCTGGATCGGCTCCGTGCTCGTGATTGTTCTCACGGGTTTGTACACCTCGCTCGGCGGCATGCGCGCCGTCGCCTACAACGACGCCGTCCAGGTCGTCGTCCTGATCATCGGCTCCGCTTGCCTCACCTTCTACGGCCTCGCGAAGCTCGGCGGCTGGCACGAACTCCGCTACTGGTGCGGCTCCGACATGTTCAACCTGTGGAAGCCGCTGATTCCTGCCGGCGTGCAAGGCACCTGGTCGCCCGTCATCCAGTCCGACGCCGCCGGCAACGTCGTCAAGCAGGCCTGGTATTTCAACGGCAATTTCCCGTGGCTCGGTATGCTCTTTTGCGCGCCGATCATCGGCCTGTGGTACTGGTGCACCGACCGATATATTGTCCAGCGCGCGCTCGGCGCTCCCAACCAGAAGGTGGCCCGCCAGGGCAGCATTTTTGCTGCTGTCCTCAAGCTCTCTCCCGTATATCTCTTCATTATTCCCGGAATGGTCTGCTACGCGCTGGCGAAGAGCGGCAAGGTTCCCGACAAACCTCCATCATCGGGCCCAACGGCCACGCGATTCCCGCCGCCGCACAGGGAGCCTTTCCGCTGATGGTCCAATATCTGTTGCCGCCCGGGCTGCGCGGCATCGTCGTCGCCGGCCTGCTCTCCGCCTTGATGGGCTCGCTCGCCGGCGTTTTCAACGCTTGCTCCACGCTCTTCACTGTTGACCTCTACGAGAAATGGAAGCCCGGCTCGTCGCAGCACCAACTCGTGCACATCGGCCGCCTTGCCACGGCCGTCATGGTTCTGGTGGCTCTCGCGTGGATTCCCGTGATCAAAAACGCGCACGGCCTCTACGACTACTTGCAGGCCGTGCAAGGCTATTTGGCGCCGCCGATTTTCGTGGTGTTTTTCCTCGGCGTGTTCTTCAAGCGCATGAACGCGCAGGGCGCGCTCTGGGCGTTGATCGTTGGCTTCATCTTGGGCATATTCCGGATGATGGTCGATACGCCCGTCACGCTCGGCCTGTCCGGCTTTCAGCACGGATATCCCGAGGGCTCGTTCCTCTGGATCGTCAACAACATCTACTTCCAGTATTTCAGCGTCTTGATCACCATTGTGTCCGCGATCGTGATGGTCGGCGTCAGCTACGCCACATCCGCGCCCGACTACGTAAAGATCAAAAGCCTCGCCTTCGGCACGGAAACCGCCGAGGACAAAGCGGACACTGAAGCAAGCTGGGGATGGCCGAGGTCGCCGCGTCCGGCTTCGTCCTGGTCTGCATCCTCGGCGCCTACCTCTACTTCCGCGGCTAGCGCCGGGGGTTAAGCTCTTGATTTTGGTTTGGACTTAAGCGTAGCGCCGCGGTCTTTAGCCTGCCCGCCGTGGCGGGCGCGGCATCTTCGCCTTTAGGGGGTCGCTGTCATCCCGACCGAAGGCCCGCGCGGTTTTGTCTCTTCCACGCGCAGCGTGGACGCGGGCCGCAGTGGAGGGACCTCTCTTCCGCTTCTCTCGCCTCCGCCCCTCCGCTTGTCATTCCGAGCGAAGAGAGGAATCTGCTGTTGCTTTTTTCTCCCCGCTCCGTCACTTCCCAAACCCGCCGCCAAACCCCTTCAGCAGCAGAATCACATCCAGCAGCGCCAGAATCGCAATCCCCAGCTCCACCACGAACGACCGCGCCTCGTTGAACTGGTCCGTCATGAAATCGTACAGCTCGCCCGCAGTGCGCAGCTTTTCGTCCACCAAATTGCGGTACTCGTCCACGCCCATCCGCGTTGCCGCCAGTCGGTAAACGCGCGCGTAGTGAACGTCGCTCACGAATTTGATCGCGTTGTCGATCCGCTCGGCCAGCTCCATCACATCCAGTCGAATCGTGTTGAAAGGCTTCGCCTCCCGCTGAAATCTCCAGCGCGAAAACAGGATGTTCCGGCTTTTCTCCAGGGCGGCGTACACGTCGGAGAGCACCTGCGTCATCAGCCCGTCGTAATAACGGAATTCCAGAAGTTGCATTTTCGCGTATTCCAGGATTTGGCTTGTTGCCGCTGCATCGTCGGGCTGGTCGTAGACGAAAGCTGCGGCCGAACCGATCACCGTCAGGTCAGACGGGTAGTAGGACGCGCTGGCGTGCAGGATTTCTTCCGTGGTTCTGTGCGCGAGCGGTGTGGACTCCCCGCGAACCAATTGCGCGATCTCTTGGCCATGCGCTGACAGCAATTCCTCGGCGCTCGTCCGCTCCGCCTTGGGATCATCCACGCTCTGCAGGTTGATGATCAGATAGTCTTCTTCCAGCCAATCCTTCGTGGGCTTCACGATGGTAGGCATCACCTTTTCCAGGTGACGCCGCAGCACGTCGCGCGCCTGTGGCTCGATATCCGTGGGGCTCACCCAGCGCGACGTTTCGCGCAGCAGCGCTTTCCAGTCGCATTCAAACGGCACGTCCATTTGCACCACCACGGCCGCGAACGCGTAGTACTTGAGCGTGCAGACCACCTGCTCCCCGGTCTGCAGCGTCGCTTGCTCGCTGGGCTCAACAATCGGCGGCTGGTCGAAACGGATGTAGTCGGGTGTGCGCCGCGGGAACTGTTCCTTGATCGTGCCGCCGCGCGGACCAAGCATCTCGCGCAGCTTCGCGAGGTCGATCGCCTCCGCCACGTCGTAAAGAAAAAGTATCCGGAATGACCCGCGCAGCACCATCCACGCCATTCTACCCGCGCGCTCGCTCCCGCGTCGACGCCCCGATCACGGCCTCCGGTTAGCAATGTTGCCGCGGATCACCTGCAAATAATCGCGAGCGGTGTCGAGGGCTTGCTCGGCCTCGTGATGAGAGACGAACCCGGTATCGTCGTAGAGAGCCAGATTCCTCTTCCGGCGAAGACGGTCAAACATCGTGAGCAGGCCACCGTGCTTCTTATCGAGACGCGTTCGCACGAACTCAATGATCGCGATGTGATGGCCCGGCTGGCTGCGAGCGCGAAGGCCGTAGCTGAACATGAACCCGAGCGAGGCTTTCAACATCGCCTCATAAGCCTGCTGGAGTGACGCCTCTTCGTCAAAAGCGAGAATCTTGCGGGCGGACGCGAGTTTTTTCCCCGCACTTTGCAGGAAGCGCTCGATCTGGGCCCAATCCACCCTTTGCGATTTCAGTTTCTTCACGCGGCACCCACCAGCGCGACGCACTTATTCTGCCAGACGTTTTCAAGGAAGGCATCTTTGCGCTTTCCCCGAGACTCGAACTCCTTCCGGCTCATGACTGTGTAATTGATTTCGCGCCCGAGTTGCCGTTCGAGTCTGTCGATTGCTTCCGCTAAGACATGGCCCGCTGGCCTGCCGATCACAAGAACGTCAATGTCGCTCGCGGCGTCTTGCCGATTCGCCGCGAATGAGCCATACAGAAACGCCTCTCCAATTCCCTCAATTTTCCTAAGGGTTTGTGCAATCAGCGGCACCGCGCCCACCGTCTTCTCGACGATTCCACGAACTTCCGCAAAGAGGGCATACTTCCTGTTGAGCTCGAAATACTTCTGGCGGCCGCTCACCTCTGACCGAAACAGACCCTCGCGCTCCAACCGCCCGAGCTCCTTCGACAGGTTCGAGGGATCGATGCCCAGCCGTTCCGCCAGGTCCCGCAGGTGATGCCGGGCAGTAGGGTTCGTGAAGTAGTAGGCGAGCAGCCTCTGCCGCGCTTTCGAACGTAGATCCAGCATATGGTACGACTCTACCACAAATGTGGTATAAAATCACCACACGCGAACCCATACTTCTTAGGGTGCTTCCGACGCCCCTATAATCGAGTACTTCACTTCCTTGCCCTTCTCGCCGGGAATAAACAGACGGTCGTTTTCGATGCGGCACTGGACGTTCTGATCAGCCGCTAGATTGGTCTCTGGCTTGGTTGTCCCGCGTGTAATCCGATAAACAGTCTTTCCAATCTGAAGGTAGTAGACCGCCGCGTTGCCGTGTTTCCCGTAAGCTTCGACGTCCCACTTCAAGACCTTTCCTGTCACGTAGGACTGAGTGGACCGAGCGGAAACCGCGATGACGCAGAACAGCACTGAGAGGAGCAAAACCGATTTTCTCATCACGACTACCTCCGCCGCCTCTTGTCATGCCATTTCGTTGGATCCTTGGCGTTGAGAGCAGTCCCCAGAGTGTAGTCCCGGCGGCCGCGACAAACAATTGTGCCGCAATCCTTTGAAGTCTTAAGGGTACCCGTCTTAGATCGTCACTTTCCTTCACATTCTACCGTGGCTTTTCCAGAGGGCTTGTTCAGCCTCGAGATCACACCACGTGGCATGGATCCACCACAAATGTGGTAACAAATCACCACACCGAAAAAGGGTACCCGCGCTCCCGTGCTGCTCAGGCGTGGATGTGCTCGGGCCGTTTCAATCGGGGAAGCGCCTTGATGGATTTTCCGGCCTTCTCATGGGCTAGGCGCAGCTCGTAGAGACTCTGCAGATTCAGCCAAAACTCCGCGCTCGTGCTAAAGAAATGGGCGAGCCGCAGAGCGGTGTCACCCGTGATGGAGCGCGTCCCATTCAATATCTGCGTGACGCGATTGGTCGGCACCTCGATCTTTCGTGCCAGCTCGGCCGCGCTCATATCCAGTGCGTCCAGTTCTTCGGCCAGATGTTCTCCTGGATGGATAGCGATGAGTGCCATAGCGATTCTCCCTAGTGATAATCGACGATCTCAACGTTCGTTGGCCCCAGCGACCGGTTAGGCCACTCGAAGCAAATCCGCCACTGATCGTTAATGCGGATGCTGTACTGACCTTTGCGATCGCCAATCAGCGCTTCAAAACGATTGCCGGGCAACGCGGCAAGGTCTTTCAGCGATGTGGCCGCTTCGAGACGGTCCAGCTTAAGGCGTGCCGAGTGTTCAAATCCTGAGAAGGCCTTGACGCGATTGCCAGCGGCGAAGTCCCTAGTCCGCTTGTCTCGATAGCTGACAATCACGCGCTAAATATAGCAGGGCGATACGCGTTACGTCAATCATAACGAATCTCCGCTCTCTAGTGTTCTATTGCGATTGACAACATCGCAGACCCCCGCATCCCCCAAGCGCCGTGGGCGCGAAACAGGAGGGCCCGGCGGACTCGCTTGTGCCGAGAGAATTGTGCAGTACTAGGACTTGACAATTTGGTAATTCTATGATATCCTGCAGCTGGAAAGTCAGACATGGATGACCAATACACCACTCTCGACCTCCCGGATCCACCATCCCCGCCCGATCCCGACTCCCCCTACCAAGACCCTGATTCTCCAACCTTTATTGAGGCCGCCCAGCTCCTCGAAAGAATATGGGAAGCATATCCACACACACGACCCAATCCCACGCCCGGCGAGCCGCCACCGGCCGCCCCCAAAGAAAAGGAACAAAAGGAGGATTTCAGCATGCTCCCAGCCGAAGAACGACACAGACGCAAGTGCATCATCTGCCGCCATCCAGACCGCGAGGAAATCGAGGAAGAATTCGTCAACTGGCACGACGTCTGGTATCTCGCCAAAGAGTACAAAATCTCCGATTACCGCTCGATCCACCGCCACGCCCGTGCCACCGGACTCATCGTTCGCCGCCGCGAAAACATGCGACAGGTTCTTGACTCTATCATCGAGCGCCGGCCCGACAGGGTCACCGCTGACTCCATCATCCGCGCGATTCGCGCCTACAGTTGCCTGACGGAGGACAACCGCTGGGTCGAGCCCTCCTCCCGAGTCGAATTCGCCGTCACCAAACCTGCTCCCCAGCCTCAACAGCCGCCGCGATCCAACGGTGCAAACGGTCCTCTTCGAGACGCAGAAGGAGGGAATCTAATCCCGGCACCGGGATTAGAAACGAACGCAAGTGACTGAAAACATGGACCAGAGACCATGTCTAATCGGCAAAAATCGGCCCGAAAAAGATTATGTTTATATAGACGGATTACGTGACGGACCAGCCCCAAATCGTCATGCCGAGCAGCAGGAAGAGGACGCCGAGGCCCACGACGCTCAGCACTTTGCCCTGGCCGAGCAGCGAGTCGCGCGTCTCAGCCTCAGCGCACACCAACGAAACCACCACCACCACGACGCCCCACGCCAGAGCCAGCGGCATCCCAGGGTGGCTCCGAATCACGCTGAAAAAGTGCTCCGACGGCTGCCCGGCCGGAACCCACGTGGGAATAAACGGCGTCACTCCCGCCACCAGCGAAAACGTCAGGAGTTTGCGAGTGAGCCAGCCGCGGACCTTGGGCCTTCGCGAGCCGCGCAGCGCGAGAAAATCCCACACGAGAAGTCCGATCGCGAGCGGCACCCAGCCGTACAGCGCGATCCTGTCGTCCAGCCAGAACCACATTCGAAACATCAATTGGGCGTGGTGGCCGTCCACGTGGCGCGGCAACAGGAACCACGCCACCAGCGAATTGCAGGCGAAAGCCAGCATCAGCGTGGTCAGGCCGATGAGCTGGAGCCAATGCCGCGTCGCGGCGGCGCCACAGCGCGTGCAAATCGACTGCCTCGGCAAGAAATTGAGTCCACACCGCTCGCAGAACATCTTGTGTCTCCCGGGAAGAGCCGCGAGATGCTTTCCTGAAAGCGTACGCGAAACGCCCCGCAGGAATCTACTGGTCGTTGGTCTAGTATTCGCTCAGGTGAATTGGAACGCAGGCGAAACCAGGGAGAACCTCAAGGAAGAGAAAACAAGGGGTGAAGCGCTAACTTCCGATGTTGGCGTCGAGGCCGGCAGCGAGAGCGTGTTCGATCAGGGCCATCAACTCGGCGCTGGCTTCGGGGTTGGTCACTCCCCGGGTGAGAATCACGACGATGAACGGATGCGGTCCAAGCTCGATCATCGCTTGCTGGCCGATTCCAGCGAGGCGAATCGATTGCGTGGCGCGGGGATCCGACGGCATTCCCGCAGTCGGGAGCTGCTGGAAAGCCGCTCGAGCCAGCATGCCCACCATTTGCTTGCTGGCGTCGTCTCCCGCGTCCTGTCCCTTCGCAAGGGTCCAGAGCAATTCGAGCATGGCGCGCGTCGTCGTGGCGTTGTCGGGGCGTTTGTCGTTCGGCCGATCGGGTTCGATCGCGTGAATCAGTTGGATGCCGTTGGCGTGGAGCGACTCGATTCGCTGGCGGACACGGTCGAGGCCGAGCCGTTCGATCAGCAGGTCGGCGGCGAGGCTGCTGTTACGGGCCACCATGTGCTCGCACAGATCCTGGAGGGTGATCGGCTTGCCGAGCTCTTTGTACAGATCCTGGTCGGAATCGGTCTTGGGATCGAGGTGATAGACGGCGCCGTCGATAACACTGTGAAACGTGTTGTGCACCACTACCGTATCGGTGAGACGCACCTCGCCTGCTTGCGCCTCGGTATAGAGCTCGATCATCACCGGAATCTGGATGACGGCGGGCGCGGCAGGGAACGCCTCGTCGGCTTTGATGAAAAGTTGCTGCGCGCCGTCGAGCGAGCGGAAGGCCACCGAAACGTCCGCATGCGCCTGCTGAATCACTTGCTCCACCTGCGCGCGAGCGGGGCTATCGCTTGGCGGAACGCGTGGGCCCTTCGCGGACGCGGGAATCGCGCAGGCCAGCGCCAAGCCAATCAAACACAACCAACGCTCGTGCCGCCGGGAAGTCATGGTCTCTGCATTCTACGATATTTCGAGCCGCGCGGGTCACGAGGTCTGAAGCACCTTCAGAGGCCGGCCGATGCCACTTCGCGCGCGATGGCTTCGCCCACCTCGCGGGTGCCGGCCTTGCCGCCGACGTCGCGAGTGCGCGGGCCGTTCGCGGCCAGTACCGATTCGATCGCGCGCTCGATGGCGTCCGCTGCAGCGGTTTCTCCCAGATGCCGCAGCATCATCGCGCCTGACCAAATCTGGCCGATCGGATTGGCGATGCCTCGGCCTGCGATGTCGGGCGCAGAGCCGTGGACCGGCTCGAACATGGAAGGGAACTCGCGCTCGGGATTGATGTTCGCGGAGGGCGCGATTCCGATCGAGCCGACTACCGCCGGGCCCAGGTCGGAAAGAATGTCGCCGAAAAGATTTGAGGCGACTACGACGTCGAACCAATCGGGATGCGTCACAAAATGAGCCGAGAGAATATCGATGTGAAACTGGTCTGCGCGCACATCGGGATATTCCGCCTGCATGGCGGCGAACCGTTCGTCCCAGAAAGGCATCGTGTGGATGATGCCGTTCGATTTTGTTGCAGAGGTTACGTGTTGGCGGCGCGTCCGCGCGAGTTCGAACGCGTAGCGCAAGATGCGGTCGCAACCGCGCTTCGTGAAAATCGTCTCCTGGAGCGCGAACTCTTCTTCCGTGCCGCGAAATACGCGTCCGCCCATCTCGGAGTATTCGCCTTCGTTGTTCTCGCGCACGACGCAGAAATCAATTTGTTTTGGGGGATAGCCCTTGAGCGGAGGTTCGATGCCCGGCAGCATTCGCACCGGACGCAAGTTGACGTACTGCTGAAAATGGCGGCGGATCGGAATCAGGAGTCCCCACAACGAGACGTGATCCGGAACCCGCGGATGCCCGACGGCTCCCACAAAGATAGCGTCGAATCGACGGAGCTGGTCGAGCCCGTCGGCAGGCATCATGCGGCCAGTGGCGAGATACGTGTCGCAGCTCCAATCGAATTCGCTCCAGGTGAAGCCGAAGCCGAAGCGCCTGCCCGCAGATTCGAGTACGCGGATGCCCTCCGGAACCACTTCTCTGCCGATGCCGTCGCCGGCGATGACCGCGATTCTGTACTGTTTCGGAGGGGATGGGCTCGCGTTATGCAAGGCGGCAGTATCTCATCAGAGCCCTTTGACGGCTTTGACTTCTACTGGTTCTCCGGCGAAAACGGTTGGAGCGCCAGCTTCCTGAGCGGCCTTGTTGTAATCGGCGACGTCTGTTTTCAGCAGATCATTGAATTTCTTCAGTTGCTCGTCCAATTTCGCGTAGAGTTCCTTCGCTTTTTCGAGCACCAGCGGATTGGGCATTTGCCCGTAGCCGCCCCCGCCCTGAAAGCCTGCCCGGCTGACCTGGCTCTGGAGTCGCGCCAGCGCATGGATGTCGTCTTCGGAAACATCGTGCTGCAGGTCGGGATCGATGAAGACGTCTTTGACGACGGAAAGTTTCTTCGAAAGATCCCTGCCACGCGCGAGGATCGGCTTGTACTTCGCCTTTTGCGCATCGTCGTTTCCGCTCTGAACGATCGCGGCAAAATCGCTGATCTCTTTCTGGATGTCCTCGATGCGATTCAGCATTTCGTTCATGGCGCTCACCTCGCTGCGTGCCTGAAGCCCAGTGTCGGTTTGCGCGCGAAAAACCGCGGGGTCGACCTTAACATTCGGATCGGGCGCGACGGTTGTGCTCTGCGATTCGGTTTGGCCGTTGACGGTGACGGAAATTTTGTAAGTCCCCGGCACCACCATCGGCCCGCGATTTGGATTGAAAAATTCGCTCTCCGTCGGCGGCGCAGCAGACTTAAGTTGTGTAGGACCTTCGTAGCGCATGTTCCAGACGAACCTGTTCACACCGGCCTCGGAAAGTCCGTATTCGGTGGCCACCTGGTTTCCCTGCTCGTCGGTGACTACGATTTTGACGGGGGTCTGGCGCACTTTCTTTTGTTCCGGTGAGACTTTCAGTTCGGCCTTCAGGTAGTAGTCAATCAAGACGCCATCGGGAGCATTGGGCGCGGAATATCCTTTGGTCTGGCCTTCATCGCTTCGCCAACGATGAAGAATTGTGCCGTCGGAAGGCGTGAACAGGTGGAACGCGCTCGCTTCAATCTCGGGCGTGAGTTCCTCGAGCGGGCGGATATCGTCGAACACAAAGACGCCGCGCCCGTGAGTGGCCACCACCAGATCGCGCCTGCCCTTGACGAAGGTAAGATCCCACACCGGGACTGTGGGGAAGTTCGATTTTATCGGCTTCCAGTGGTCTCCGCGGTCTGTCGAATAATAGAGCCTCGTGTCCGTCCCGGCGACCAGGAAGCCGCGTTGGTTGGGATCTTCGCGCACGACGTGAACCGGCGAATCGTCGGGCAATCCGGTCATGATTTTCTGCCAATTCGCGCCGTAATCGCTGGTTCGATAGGCGTAGGCATGGCGGTTGTCGAGCATATGGGCGTCGTAAATGACGTACGCCGTGCCGGCATCGAAAGGCGAGACGCCAACTTGATAGACGCGGGCCCATTCCGGCGCGCCAGAGATGTGCGAGGTCACATTTGTCCACGTTTTGCCGGCGTCGCGCGTCACCTGCACGTATCCGTCGTCGGTGCCGACCCAGATCACATTCGAATCGGTTGGCGCGAGGGTTAGGGACATGACCGTGCCGTACGTCTCGGCGCCGCTTATATCGTGATTCACCGGTCCGCCGGAAATTTCTTGCTTGCTCTTGTCGTTGCGAGTGAGGTCGCCGCTAATGGGCGACCACGTTTTTCCGGCGTCGATGGATTTAAATACAACGTTTCCGCCGAGATACACTTCGTTCGCGTCAGTGGGAGAAACCGCAATCGGCGAAGTCCAGTTGAACCGGTATTTCAAGTCCGCAGGTTTTTGTTCTTCGACGCCATCGAGGTACGGCCGAATCGATTGGCTGATGTGCGTTTTCAAGTCGAGCCGGCCGATCGAACCGTTCTGCGAATCGCTGTAGACGATGTCGGGATCGCTTGGCGCCGGAACGGAGTACTCGCCGTCGCCGCCCGTGGTGGTATACCAAGCGCCGTTGCCGACATTGTTGTGGCTCAAGTCAGAAGAAGGACCGCACCACGCGCTATTGTCCTGAAGGCCGCCGCACATGTTGTAGGGAGTGCGGCTGTCGGCGGCGACTTGATAGAACTGTTCAATCGGCAGGCGGTCGAGGAACTCCCAAGTCTTCGATCCGTCGAACGAAAGAAAAACGCCGCCGTCGGTGCCCTGAATGATGCGGTTCGTATCTTTCGGGTCGATCCAGATGGCGTGATGGTCCGAATGCACGCCACGGTCCGCGACGTGTGCGGACTTGCCCCCGTCGTCGGATTCCAGCAAATTGAACGACATGAAAAAAAGTTTGCTCTCGTTTTCGGGCGAAACCGCCATCTTCGAGAAGTAGAACACCCGCACATCCAGAGCGCGATTGTTGCTCACGCTCGTCCAGGAATCGCCCATGTCCGTGGATTGCCAGAGCATGCCTTGCTTCGCGCCGATCAGGGCGTAGATATGATCGGGATTCGACGGTGCAACCGCCACTGCGATGCGTCCGAGCGGAGGTTCTGGCAATCCCTTCGTCAGCTTGTCCCACGTTTCGCCGCCGTCCGTCGAGCGGTACAAGCCGGTGTTCGGGCCGCCGTCGGTGAGCGTCCACGGATAACGCCGAAACTCCCACATGCCTGCGAAAATTACTCTCGGGTTGCCCGCATCGAGCGCAAGATCGGAAACGCCCGTCGAATCGTTTACAAACAGAACTTTCTTCCAGTTCTTTCCACCGTCCGTGGTCTTGAACACGCCGCGGTCCGCGTTCGGTCCCCACGTATGGCCCAGTGCTCCGACGAAGACCGTATTCGGATCGCCGGGATCAACTTCTATCGCCGAAATCTGCTGCGTGTCCGCGAGCCCCATGAATTTCCAGGAATGTCCGGCATCGGAGGAGAAATAAACTCCGCGGCCGTCGATCACGTCGTTGCGGACGTTGCCTTCACCCGTGCCAACCCAAACAAAATTGGGATTCGATGGCGCGAGAGCGATTGCCCCGATGGAGGCCGTGGCTTCGTGCTCGAAAATCGGCTTCCAAGTGAATCCACCGTCAACCGACTTGAAGACCCCTCCGGCTGCAGCGCCTACGTAGTAGACATTTGGATTGCCGGGAATGCCGACGACGGAAGTCACTCGGCCACCGGCTGCGGCGGGACCGAGGTTCCGGAATTTCACGTTCGCCAGGACGTCTGGAGTTTTCTTTTCGGCGGCCGTGTCGTCTGCCGCGCGAAGCTTCGCTGCGAGGAGAAACGAAAAGCCCAACGCTGCAAATGCCACGAGAAGAATACGAAACTTCGTCATCGCGCGCCCCCCTCACGAGACTTATATACAGGACCGAAAATCAAATTGACTCGCCTTATTGCATAACCTGTACGACCACTCCTGAGTTTTGTCCGTGGCCGCGATAGATTCGCTCCTTCGCTCTCTGGAAATCCTCGGGTTTCGCATCGGGAATGTTTTCGAATTTCTGCGGATTGCGATCGACTAGGGGGAACCACGAGCTTTGTACCTGCACCATGATGCGATGTCCTCGAAGGAACGTGTGATAGACGTCGGGCATCGTGAAATCCACTTGTTCGATTTTCCCCGGGACGAAGGGCTCCGGTTTCTCGAAGCTTTTCCGGAACTTGCCGCGCATAGGCTCGCCACGCACGAGCTGCTGGTAGCCGCCCATTGTGACGCGCGGGGCGCCGACGTCGTTTCCGGGAGGTTCAATTTTCTGCAATGGGTCCACGTAGTCAGCCGGGTAGACGTCGATCAGTTTCACGTCGAAGTCGGAGTCGGTGCCCGAGGTCGAAACGAAGAGACGCGGAGAAATTGGCCCTGCGATTGTGACGTCATGATCGAGCGGCGGAGTCTGGTACACCAGGACGTCGGGCCGCGTGGAAGCGAATCGCTGGTCGGAGTCCATGTATTCCTGTGGAACGTCCGTTGTGGCGTAGCCGACGAAGGGAACCGGACGGTTCGGATCGCTGACGTACTCGTCGTAGTTCCGCGAATCTTCCGGCTTGCCGGGCGGATCGAACGACAATCCGCCGTTCTCACGCAAGTAGATCATCCGGCTCTCCGCGTTCTTCGGAGGCCAGGCCGGATACTTGTGCCACTTATTCGCGCCAGTCTCGAAGACATAAGCGTCGGGCAATTGCGGGTCGGGACCGTTTTTCAAATATTTCTCGAAGAACGGAAACAGGATTTCAGTCCGGAACAACTCGCCGGTGTTGGAGCCGAAGGCCACGTTTCCGAGGCGGCTTCCGTCGTACCGCGCCCATCCGCCGTGGACCCACGGCCCCACAACAAGACCATTGAAGATGCCTGGATCATTCTGTTTGACCGCAGCGTAGACCTTGAATGGCCCGGCCAGGTCTTCGGCATCGAACCAGCCGCCCACCGTGAGCACGGCGCAATGAATATTCTTCAGATGGGGCGCCAGGTTGCGAACCTTCCAGTAGTCGTCGTAGGTATCGTGGGCGACTTGGTCATCCCAGAGCGGGTTCGTGCCCTTGAAATAGAGTGGCTCGGCATTCGAGAGCGGGCCCATGTTGAGATAGAACTGGTAGCCGTCCTTGGTGCCGTAGTCAAACCGTTGAAAATTCTTGGGAGGCGGACCGGGCTGCGCCTGCGGCTTGAAGAAGACGTAGAACCCGAAATTCGCCGCCAGCATGAAGCCGCCACCATGGTAGGAATCGTCGCCCATGAACAGGTCGGTCATGGGCGCCTCCGGCGACGCCGCTTTGATCGCCGGATGCGAATCGATGATGCTGGCGGACGTATAGAAGCCCGGGTACGAAATCCCGACGATGCCCACGTTTCCGTTGTTGTTTGGGACGTTCTTGAGCAGCCAATCGATCGTGTCATGGGCGTCGCTGCTTTCGTCGATATCCTGATTCGACTTTTTCTTGTCGATATGAGGGGTCATCTCCACGAACGTCCCCTCGGACATGTAGCGTCCCCTGACGTCCTGGTAGACAAAGATGTAGCCCGCCTTCTCGAATTCAATCGACGGGCCGAGATTGCGCCGATATTGGTCGAGGCCGTACGGCCCCACGCCGTAAGGCGTTCGCGTCATGAGAAAAGGATAAGAATGCGATGCGTCTTTCGGAACGTAAACGGAAGTAAACAGGCGCTTTCCGTCCCGCATGGGGATCTGGTACTCGAATTTCGTATAGTGCTCGCGCACGTTAAATTCGGGCGGATTCTGAGAATGGAGGCTCCGAACAAGCACCGACAGTGCTGCCATCGAGACGATCGCCAGTACGATCACCGAAACAACTCGTCGCATGATCTCTCCCCTGCGCATAGCGAATTAAGTCAGGGCGCAAACTACACTTCGAGGCTCGGAGCGTCAAGCCCTAGTCCGCAGCTTTTTAAATCAAGCTGGAAACTCTGCCGGCAACGAGACAGAGTGGGCAGGCTTGCTCTTATCCCCCTAATAGGTAACGTTTTAGCACCAACCCCGGCTTTTTCCGTTGTTTGGCCTCAACCGACTCGATACGTTCATTGGCACGGACAACCGCTTGCAAAAGCAAGCAGACGAATGTTTCAGGCTTGGCCGAAGGGCCACATTTACCGGTGCAAAACTACCGGTGTAACACGAGGCTGTAACCGCGGCTAGGCAGCCGAGGCTTGGGATGAATCAGACAATTTCAAACTACGCTTTCGAGTCGTTGGCGGCGCACCCGTTCCTTTCTCCGACATTCACATCTGAGTCCCCAATCGCATTTCCCGGCTCGCGGGAACATGTCGGAGGCAACATTTGAATCTTTTAATTTTTTCGCGCCGCACGCTGGGCGTTCTGGGAGCAGGCCTCGTAGTTCTTCTCGGTGCGCCGCTGTCTGGCCGCCGCGCGCAATTATCGCAGGGGCCTGCGCCGGAGTTTCGGGACTGGACTACGAGACATGTCGTTTACCCTCGAGTGGGTCCCATGGAAGCGATGGAGTCTGCTGCGCACGACCCTCGGGCTATGCTCATGTGGGCCAGGGCGCAGCGGGACTTTAGCCGATTGTGGGATTCTGAGCGGCGTCTTCCGGAGCCGCCGTTCCGACGACGGCCGCTTACTCGGCCTGAAATACCTCCGTTCGAAAAGGATTGGAGCATCACCCTGGGGACGGGCGGCACAGCGCCGTCTATGTCTCCGGCAAAATACACATTCGACACCACTGCTACGCCAAGTTGCCCGAACGACTTCATAGTCTTCCCGGTGAACGCGCTGGGAACCACGACGCAGCCCAACATCGTGGCGTTCAACAACCTCTACAGCGGTACGGCCGGTGGGAACGGGATTTGCAATCGCACCGCGACCGGCGCCGACACTGGGGTTTCGGCCACCGTATTGTGGTCGTACAACGTGGAGGGCATTGCGGGCGGCAGCGCGGTGACAACTTCGCCGGTGCTTTCCTACGATCCTTTAACGCCGGCCAATTCCGGGACGAAAGTTGCGTTCGTTGAATCGGCGGCCGCTGGGCAGATCAAGACAGCGGCGGTGACGGCCGGGCACGCCGGCACTGGGTACGCAGTGGGAGACGCCGGGACGATTTCGGGCGGCACGGGTCTTTCGGCTACCTATCAGGTGGTCACTATTACCGGCGGGGCGGTGACGTCTTTCACCATAACCTACGCTGGAACCGGTTATGCGGTGGTCACCGGGGCAGCGACTGTAGCGACGAGCGGAGCCGGAACCGGTTTTGAGGTCAACATCACCGCGGTCACGTCGACCAATGCTGCGCACTTTCATGTACTGGCCTGGGGTACGGGAGCGGCCAACGGCGAGAATATCTCGAACCTCCAGAGTGTATTTCTGCCGGCGACAATCAGCACTTTCTCGGCAACGACGCCCGCAGCCGGCAGCGGAACCGCCACGGATCTGGCATTCGGCAGCGGTCCTGACACACTTTCGTCGCCCTTTATCGACTACGTTCGCGACGTGGCTTACGTGGGAAATGACGCCGGAGTTCTCTATCGGTTCAAGAACGTCTTTTGCACGAGCGTCAATCCGAACTGCGCGTCGAAACCGGTGCCAAGTTTGGACGCGAGCTGGGGAACGGGAGGCGCGGTAACGATCGGAGGCACTTGCACCGGAAAACTGACGGGACCCGTTCTCGATTTCGTGACACTGAACGTATTCGTCGGATGCGCTGACGGGAAGCTATATCGAATAACCCAAGCCGGGGCGGTTAGTTCGGTCACCGTCGGGAACGGCACAAAGTACGGTGGAATTGTGGACCCTCCGATCATTGATGGCGTGAATGGGTTCGTGTATGCGGTGAGCGGCTCGAACGGCACCAACGCCGTTCTTGTGCAGGCCACGACCAGCTTCAGTTCAACAACCACCGCAACTCTGGGCGGGGCCGGATTCCATAACGTTCATGCCCCCGCTTTCAACGATCCGTTTTACTCGAGCGCGACCACAAGCACCTGGCTGGTGTATGCGGCTGCCTTCGATGCCACGGCCGCGAATTTGGAGCTGTATGGCATAACCTTTAACACCAACGGAACCATCGTCGCGGGCACGCCAGCCCACACGTTCGCGCTCGGCAACCGCGTTGGGGAATTCTGTCCGCTTACAGAGTTCAAAAACGGAGCCACCGACTGGCTGTTTCTGAGCGTCGCTGTTATTCCGCCGGACATCGGCCAGCTGAACATCAACGCGTTTCCTACCGCTGTTACGACGGCGAGCTTTGGAAATGGGACCAGCGGGATGGTGGTTGACAACGCGAGCGCTTCGCTGCAGGCATCCAGTTTCTATTTCACCACCATAAGCGCGAACAACGCCGTGAAATTGACCCAGGCAGGCTTGGAGTGAGCAACGAGCATAACAGCCGGACCATGGAGCCGGAGAAAGCGCCGGCGCAAAACGGCAAGCGCAAGAAGCCGTACCAGAAGCCTTCGTTCGAGCACGAGAAGGTGTTCGAGACGATGGCGCTGGCCTGCGGCAAATTGCACCCGACTCAGGCCCAATGCCGATTCAATAGAAAGAACTCATAGGGAATCGTGGAACAATCAGCCCCAAGCCGACAAGCCATCAAGCTGGAACTGGCGACAGAAGTTTTGCGCTCGTCGGGCGAGCTTCGGTTTGTCGCGAGCGGCGCTAGCATGGTCCCTGCGGTTTTTCCCGGCGACATTCTTATCGTTCGCAATCAACCCATCGAGCGCGCGCGTTGCGGAGACGTTGCGCTATGGTCGCGCGAAGGACGCTTCTATGCCCACCGCGTTGTGCGCACCGCAAAAGCGGGCGAGCGAGCGGCGATCGTTACGCGCGGAGATGCGTTGAATCAGGATGACGCACCCGTGGAGAGCGACGAGTTTCTTGGCCATGTTTGCGGGGTCGTGCGGCGAGGAAAGCACGTCGATCTTGGCGCATCGCCGAATGTCGGCGCGCTGATAGTTCGGTTCCTGGTGCGGCGCTCCGATGGTGTGACGAAGTGTCTGCTCCTATATAGCTCATTGCGATGGCGGCTGGCCGGAAATGAGATTGCGCCGCTGCGAAGCGGTCGGCCGGAACTACAGGAGTGCCTGTGAATCGCGTGGCGCTTGCTCGACTGGAAGACGCACGACTTTCGGGAAACGCGCAGGGAGTGACGGTGGAGATCGGCGGAATCCCGATTTCGCTGAAGGGCGGCGATTCCGATTTTTGCGGCTTGATTGAGCGGCGCTACGCCGGATTCGTCAATCCCGCCGCAAGGCCCGAATTCGAGTTCGAGTTCGATCTCGATCCGCCCACGGAACCCTCCGACGAAGACGCGCGTGTTTTCAAGCAGGGATTTGTGTGGTTTTTTCAGCGCGGAGACTTCCGAGCGGCCTGGGACGTGCGTTCGCGGCGCGGCTGGGTGCGCCAATCGCCCAACCCCTATTCGCTGGATTCCGTGCTTCGCATCGCGCACTCGCTGGTTCTGGCGGATCGAGGCGGTTTTCTGCTTCACGCGGCAAGCGCGATTCGGAACGGACGCGCATTCTTGTTTTCGGGCGCTTCCGGCGCTGGCAAGACCACGATGGCGCGTCTCGCCCCGCCCGACGCGAACCTGCTTACCGACGAGATTTCCTACGTACGATGCTGCGAAAGCGGTTACCGCGCCTACGGGACTCCGTTTGCCGGCGAGCTGGCCCGCGCCGGAGAGAATCTCTCCGCGCCGGTAGACACGCTCTATTTTCTGGTACAGGGCCGGGAAAACCGCGTCGAGCCCATCACGCAGAGCGACGCGGTGCGCGCGCTGATGCGACACATTCTTTTCTTTGCGGACGACAGGGAACTGGTGCGCAGCGTTTTCGATGCAGCGCTGCGATTCGTCTCCAGCGTACATGTGGCCAAACTCGTCTTCACGCCAGACGCCCGTGCATGGGAGTTGGTGCGATGAGCGAAAAGTACATCGCGAGAAGCCGCACAGTTGCGGCGCGCCTTCTCGGCGGCGAAATGATCATCATGTCCGCCACCGACTCGACGCTTTTCAGCTTGAGCGACGTTGCAACGGCGATCTGGCAATCGGCGGACGGGCGAACGCCGCTGTCGGAGATCGTCAGAGACCGGGTGTGCGCCGAGTTCGACGTTCAGCCGGATGCCGCTTACCGCGATGCGGAAACTTTCGCGGAAAAGCTCGCGACCCACGGAGTTCTCCGCATTTCCGATCGGCCCATCGTCGAGGACGAAATGGGCGCGCTGGTGCATCCATGAGCTTGATGGAGCGGCTCAATCAAAGGGCGCTCGGGCTCGCGGTCCCTCTGAGCGTGCATCTTGACGTGACCTATCGCTGCAATGAGCGTTGCGAACATTGCTACCTGGAACATGATGATCGCGGCGAGATGACCACGACAGAAATCCGCAACTTGCTCGGCCAGCTTCAGGAAGCCGGCGTATTTTTCCTTACCCTCAGCGGCGGCGAGCCGCTGGTGCGCCGCGATTGCTTCGAGATCATCGAGTACGCCCGCTCGCTGCAATTCAATGTAAAACTGAAGACGAACGCAGTGCTGATCCGCGCGAAGGAAGCTCGCCGGCTGAAGTCTCTAGGCGTCGAGCAGGTTCAAATCAGCGTCTACTCTCATCGAGCCGAAGTGCACGACGCGGTGACGAAACTGCCAGGGTCGCTGCGCCGAACCCTCGAGGGAATCCGGCTACTGAGAGCGCAAGGGCTGAAGGTGTCCGTCGCCAACGTGCTGATGAACTCGAATTCGGGCGACAGCGAAGGTGTTCGCGCGCTTGCCGGAGAAGTGGGCGCGCACTACACGCTCGATCCCACGATCACACCGATGATGGACGGCGGAACGGACGTGCTGAAGTATCGCGTGCCGCCCAGCGAGCTGACGGCTGTTTTTCACAACTCCGCTCTGGTGGGAAACGTGGAAGAGTTCTGCGCGCCACCACAGCGCATTGACGACGACATCCTCGAAGGGCTTCCGTGCAGCGCTGGCCACACCGCGTGTTACGTTTCGCCCTATGGTGAGCTGTATCCCTGCGTGCAGTTTCCGCTTTCTTGCGGCAACGTTCGCCGCCAGCGGTTCCTGGACATTTGGCGGGATTCGCCGCAATTGCGCGAGGTGCGCTCGATCCGGGCAAAAGACCTGAACACCTGCTCCGCGTGCTCGCATCTGGGCACGTGCACGCGTTGCCCCGGCCTCGCTTACATGGAAGGCAACATGCGCGGGCCCTCCACCGCCGACTGCGAGAAGTCGTTCATGCGCACGGGCATTCCATCCGCGCGAATGATGGCTTCCGCGTCAGTGCCGCGTCCAGCCGCACTGCGGTCTTTGATCCAGATTCAGCTTCCCGCGTAGGTCCTTCTTAACGGTAGTTTCTCGCTATGCCACTCACTACGCCTTCACGAGCGGCATCTCCACCAGGTGTTCGCTCAAGAACCACATTTGCAGTTCGTTGGTGCGAAGGACTTGGCTGACAAGCAGGTCGTTCGTTCCGTCGTCGCCCAGCTCCGAAGCGCGTCGCGCATATTCCCTGATTTCGGAAATGATCAACTGATGAGCGTCGATGAGGCGTGAAATTTGAACGGGAACTTCCTCGCGGCCCTTGGGAGGCCGCTCAATGCGAGTGGTTTCGGCTACGTCGGCCGCCATGGCGATGCTGATGCCACCGAGGAGCTGAATTCTCTCCGCAATCGCATCCACCAACTCGACCTGCTCGTCGAAGTGCTTGTCGAAGAGAAGATGGAGCTGGTAGAACGTCGGCCCGGCAACCTGCCAGTGTGATTTCTTGTACAGGTCGCGGAGGGTCATCGTGTCCGCGAGCGTTTGGTTGAGTTGTTCCGTCATTTCCAGGCGCACTGGCTCGATAAGATCGAGGGGCAGCATGGGTGTGACTGTGCCGTACTGCTGAATCTCGGCGGCGCGCTGGTGGGTGCGCGGCTGAGCCGTCACCGGGGCTTTTGCGGGCTGCGCCGCAGTACCGGAGTTCTTGGCCATCGTGTGTCTCCTTGTCGTTTGGGCTTTCGACGCCCTCAGGGCTTCGATATAGGGATTGATGCAAAACAGCCGCTTTTGGGTTCATCTCAGCCTTGCGGGTTAGCCGACTGGCGAGTGCCGACACAAAAGTGCAATCATAGCGGATGCCTCAGAATGCGGAATTGGCGGGACTCGCGGGCCTGCGGGTGGTGTCTTTCGAGAGCCGTCGCGCTCCGGAAATGGCGAAACTGATCGAAAGTTACGGCGGCACGCCCGTTGCGGCGCCGTCGATGCGTGAAGTGCCGCTCGAATCCAACACGGAAGCTATCGCGTTCGCCCGCGCACTGGCTGGCGGCGAATTCGATATCGTCATCTTCCTGACCGGCGTGGGCACGCAGGCGCTGACTCGCGTTGCGGAGACAGTGTATTCGCGCGAGCAGTTCGTGGAGGCCCTGAGGAAGGTAACGACGGTGGTCCGCGGGCCCAAGCCGGCGGCCGCACTCAAGGAACTTGGAGTTCCGATTTCGGTATCGATTCCCGAACCCAACACCTGGCGGGACCTCCTGCGCACGTTCGATCAGCGGAAGGCGGCATTGCCTCTCGAAGGTCGACGCGTCGCCGTGCAGGAATATGGCGCATCGAATCCGGAGCTTCTCGCAGGGCTCGCCGAACGCGGCGCGCGCGTCACTCGCGTACCCGTGTATCAGTGGGCGTTGCCTGCCGATCTGGGTCCTCTGCGAGCGGCGATTGAATTCATTGCGCAGGGCCAGATCGACGTGGCCTTCTTCACCAGTTCGCTGCAGGTGGACCATCTGTTCCGTATCGCCGCCGAGAGCAAGCAGGACGACGCCGTGCGCGGCGCGTTCGCGCGAATCCTTGTGGGCTCGATCGGACCTTTGACTTCAGACAGTCTCCGAGGTCACGGCATCGCTCCGGATTTCGAGCCGTCGCATCCCAAGATGGGTTTTCTTGTGAACGAAGCCGCCCAGCGCGGTGGGCAACTTCTGCGCACGAAGCGGCGCATCAGCTGAAAAGTGCTTCTGGGGAGTCGCATCCCGGCTGCCTGCAGGTTCCTTAGTACTTAGTAATTGTCGAGCGGCCAGGTGGATTTGGATTTGCCGGGTGAGTGCATGCGGGCCTGGCCGCTGCGACAATGCGAGCATTCTAGCTACGGCGGCCCCGATTCTGGTTCGTCGAAATTTCGATGCACCGCATCGACGTTCTGGATTTCAAAGGGAGCACTCGAATCTTCAGAATGGCTATTGCGGTATTCGAAGATTTCTCCGCGCCGAAACTCCTTTGCTGTATGCTTCCGCCGCAACAAATCTAAAGCCGGAACTGATTCCGGTGGTCAAATCTGCTGGGGGAGATCGTGAAGGATGAGAAGCGGGACCACGAGCTCGGCATGGACCGCAGCATCAGCAGGCGCGATTTCCTGAATGGTTTTGGCATATCGATTGGCACTTCGCTTCTAGCATCCAACTCCGATTGGTTTGAGGCTTCTGGATCCCCGCACGCACCTTTCGAACCCGAGAAGAATCCCGACTACTACCCACCGTCGCTAACGGGCATGCGCGGCAGCACCGACGCCGTGATGAGGGTGGGGCATTCGCTGCGCGACGGAAAGAAATGGACAGCTCCGAAGGCCGATGCGGCCACCTACGATCTGATCGTGGTGGGCGGCGGGATCAGCGGTCTTTCAGCGGCGTATTTCTTTCGAAAAGTTGCCGGGCCGAAGGCCAAAATTCTGATACTCGAAAACCACGACGACTTCGGAGGACATGCCCGCCGCAACGAATTCCAGACGCCGAGCCGTACGATCATAGGCTACGGTGGAACGCAATCGATTGCCGGACCGAAAGGCTACAGCAAGGAATCGATCGGTCTGCTTCGCGAGCTTGGAATCGACGTCCACCGCTTCTACAAATACTTCGACCGGAGCTTCGACGATTCGATGGGCCTGACGCACGGCGTCTTTTTCGATAAAGAGACGTTCGGAACGGATCGCCTCGTGGCGGGCCGAGGGAAAATCCCATGGCCGCAATTTTTCGCGCAGACGCCGCTTTCCGAGTCCGCAAAAAAAGATCTCGCGCGACTTTACACCGCAAAAGTCGACTACCTTCCAAACCTTTCCACCTGGGACAAGAAAGTTCTGCTGTCGAAAACCAGCTACAAGGATTACCTGCTGAAATATGTCAAGGTACATCCGGACGCGCTTCCATTTCTGCAGAAGGAGACATACGGGCTGTATGGCGTGGGAACAGACGCCGTTCCGGCGGGCGACCTGGCTGGACTCGGCTCTCCCGGATTTCAGGGGATGACTCTCTCGGGTCCGCCGGGGCCGGGACTGGGCGTGGAAGTGACGAAGCAGGCGCTCGATGAGCCGTACATTTTTCATTTCCCGGACGGCAACGCCTCCATCGCGCGGCTGCTGGTGCGTTCGCTGATTCCCGCGAGCGTCCCAGGCCACACAATGGAGGACATCCTAACGGCGAAGCTGGATTACGCGCGCCTTGACGCGACAACCTCCCCGATTCGCCTCCGGCTCAACAGCACCGTAATCCATGCGAGCAACGTTGGCGACCCCGCAACCGCGAAGGAAGTGGAAGTGGTTTACGTGCGTGGAGGAGAGGCGCATTCCGTTCGCGGCTCGGCGTGCGTCCTTGCTTGTTGGAACATGGTGATTCCGTACATGTGTCCCGAATTGCCGCAGAAGCAGAGGGAAGCGCTGGCGTATGGCGTGAAGGTTCCGCTGGTTTACACGAACGTGATGATCCGCAACTGGCAATCGTTCAAACAGCTTGGCGTCTCAAACGTGGCGTGTCCTGGAGGGTATTTCGATTCTGTGGCGCTCGACTTCCCGGTCAGCATGGGCGAGTATCATTTTCCCGCCAATCCCGATGAGCCGTGCCTGCTGCACCTCGAGCGCGTTCCGTGTCAGCCGGGACTTCCCGCGCGCGACCAGCAAATTGCCGGGCGGCAGGAGCTTCTCACCACGACATTTGCAACGTTCGAGCGCAACATCCGGACGCAGTTGGGCGGAATTCTTTGCCCGCCGGATTCGATCCAGCGAGCGATATTGAAGCCATCACTGTGAATCGCTGGCCGCACGGGTACGCTTACGAATACAATTCGCTCTACGATCCGGATTGGCCGCCTGACCAGCAACCCTGCGTCGTTGGCCGGCAGCCGTTTGGCCGCATATCGATCGCGAATTCGGATGCCGAGGCGCGCGCTTACACGGACGCGGCAATCGATCAGGCGTATCGCGCCGTGGCGGAGGTTTCGCGTGGCATGGTTGCGCCGACAGGCGGCGCGGGAAAAACGAAATGAAAATCACGGACGCTAAAGTTATCGTCTGCTGCCCGGGCCGAAATTTCGTCACGGTGAAGATCACCACCGAGGACGGAGTCTATGGCCTGGGTGACGCGACGCTCAACGGCAGAGAGCTTGCGGTCGCGAGCTACCTCTCCGATCACGTCCTGCCGCTGCTGATCGGGCGCGACGCGCGGCGCATCGAGGACACCTGGCAATATCTCTACAAAGGCGCGTACTGGCGGCGAGGCCCGGTGACCATGTGCGCGATCGCCGCCGTTGACACCGCGCTGTGGGACATCAAGGCCAAGAGCCTGAATGTGCCGCTGTATCAGCTTCTGGGCGGCGCGTCGCGCGATTCGGTTCTGGTGTACGGGCACGCGAGCGGGAAGGACATCGAAGAGACGGTTCGCGCAGTTCGCCACTACCTGGACCTAGGGTACAAAGCGATCCGCGCGCAATCCGGCGTTCCCGGACTTGCGAGCACCTACGGCGTGGGCCGCGGCGATATGTACTACGAGCCTGCGGAAAAAAATGCGCCGAAAGAGAATTCCTGGTCGACGGAACGATACCTTGAATCTGTGCCGCCGCTGTTCGAAAGACTGCGCCGCGAATTCGGCTCCGAGGTTCATTTGCTTCACGACGCGCATCATCGCCTTACGCCGATCGAGGCGGCGCGGCTCGGCAAAAGCCTCGAGCCCTACCATCTTTTCTGGCTCGAAGATCCGGTTCCAGCGGAATTGCAGGAGAGCTTCCGCCTCATCCGCCAGCACACCACGACGCCACTGGCGGTGGGCGAAGTGTTCAACACGATTTACGATTGCCAGCTCCTGATCGAAGAGCAGCTCATCGACTACATTCGAACCACGGTGGTTCACGCGGGCGGCATTTCTCATCTGCGGAAAATCGCGGCGCTCGCGGAGATCTATCATGTGAAGACTGGCTGTCACGGCGCGACCGACCTCAGTCCCGTGTGCCTGGGCGCTGCGCTGCACTTCGATTTGAGCGTTCACAATTTCGGGATTCAGGAATACATGCGGCACACCGACGAGACGGACAAGGTTTTTCCCCACGCGTATTACTTTGAGAACGGATCGATGCATCCGGGTGATCGTCCGGGCCTGGGCGTTTACATCGACGAAAAGCTTGCCGCGGACTATCCCTACCAGCGCGCCTACCTGCCCATCAACCGCAAACTCGATGGAACGATGCACAGTTGGTAGTGGGAACAGTCTGCGAGGCAAAAGCTATTCGATTTCGCCGCGTACAAGGTCGTTCAACGTCTGCCGCTTGCGGATGACGCGGAATTTCTTGCCCTTGACCAGCACTTCGGCGAGCCGAAGCCGCGCGTTGTAATTCGAAGATTGCACGAATCCGTACGCTCCCGCGGCCCACACCACCAGCAAATCGCCTGATTTCACTGGCGGGAGCGGCCAATCGCGCGCCAGAAAGTCTCCCGATTCGCAAACGGGGCCTACGACATCCATTTTCTGCATCGGCGCTGGTCCGGTCGCGTCGCGCGACGCCTTCGTCACCGCATGCGATGCGTCATAGAGAGCCGGGCGAATCAAGTCGTTCATCGCGGCGTCGACGATCACGAAGCGCTTGCGGCGATTCTCTTTCACGTACAGGACGCGCGTCACCAGCACGCCCGCGGGGCCAATCAGGCTGCGCCCCGGCTCAAGCAAGAGCCGGGATCCCGAGCGCCGGACGATGCTCGCGAGTTCACGGGCATATACGGTTGGTTGAAGCGGCGTTTCGTTCGTGTATCGAATGCCGAGGCCGCCGCCGATGTCGATGTAATCAAGACGAATGCCTGCGGCGGCGAGTTCGCGCACATACGAAGAGAGCCTCGTGAACGCACGGCGGAAGGGCGCAAGCGCCAAAATCTGCGAGCCGATGTGCGTGCTAATTCCGCGCCAGGCGATCCATCGCGAATCCTTGTGCGCCAGATAGAGGCGGCGCGCTTCGGGCCACTCCATCCCGAACTTGTGATGTCGGTAGCCGGTGGAGATGTGAGGATGGCCGCCCGCGAGAATGTCGGGATTCACGCGAATCGCCGCGGCGGGGGGCTCGCCGCCTACCTTTACGTGCCGCGCGGCTTCGCTCAGCAGGACTTCCAACTCTGCTTCCGACTCGACGTTGAATAGCAAGATCCCAGTGCGTGCGGATCCCTTCGCGCGATAGCGAATCGCCTCGCGAATTTCCTCGCGTGTCTTGCCCACCCCGGAAAAGACGATGCGATCTCCCGCAACTCCGATCCGCCGCAAGCGGTCGAGTTCGCCGCCCGAAACGATGTCGAAGCTGCCGCCCAGATGGGCGAATACACGCAGGATCGAAAGATTGGCATTGGCCTTCAGTGCGTAACACAACGTATGGGGCAGCGAACCGAAGGCGCGATCGAGCCGCCGATAGGCATCCTCGATGCTGCTTTGGCTGTAGACATACGCGGGCGTGCCAACCGCATCGGCGATTCGTTCGAGAGAAACGCTTTCGCAAAGCAATTCTCGCGTCCGTGATGCGGCGGCGTGACCTGCGCGATAGCTAAAGTGGGGCGTGTATTCCGCAGGATCAGCGAATCTGGGTGTTCGTGTCGAACGTCGTCGCAATGTTTCGCGCGATTTCACTGCGGAAACCACACCCTTGCGGGCCTCGCGCGAAATGCCGCGCCGTAAATATTCACATCACAGATGGACTCAAACATGGGCCAATCATCTTACCGAGTTTCTCGGCAAAATCCACGTTCGTCGAAACGATCGCGCACGCCGCGAAACCCCCTCATGCGGTTTCTTGACTTCACTTCCTGCGTTGACTAGACTCAATGTGTACTTGGTAGAGGCGCGGAGGCCACGAGTAGCCAGGGCGCGCTGTTCCGAGCAGCTTCGGAGGCCCGGGCGAAAAGGGTACGAGTTGTGACTCCGCCGAAACCGTTGCGGTAGCTGAAATCGCCGCGGTTGGGGAACATGCGAACAGCTTGTTCACTGTCATCCGTTTCAAACGGATGGAGCGCTATCGAGGAGTGAAGAAGCCGAGTCGTACCTCTCGCGAATCCTTCCTTCTCTTTCGTTCCACCCAGACAGGCCATTGAATGAACGTGGTTGAGTTGACCCGCGCCCTTGTCGACATCGATTCGGTCACCGGCGCCGAATCGCAGGTCGGCTCGTATCTATTCGACTGCGTGTCGAAGCTCGCGACGGCGACAGGCGGAGCCTGCGAACGGATGGAAGTCGAGGCGGACCGGTTCAACATTTTTGCGTCGTGGGGCGAGCCTCGCGTCACGCTCTCGACGCACATGGACACAGTGCCTCCGTTCTTTGCGTCGAGCGAGGACTCGGAAAACGTTTGGGGCCGCGGCTCGTGTGATGCCAAGGGCATCATCGCGTCGATGGTCGTGGCCGCCGAGAAACTGAGCGCCGAGGGAGTGCGGAATTTTGGCCTGCTCTTCGTTGTCGGCGAGGAACGAAACAGCGCCGGGGCCCTGGCGGCGGTGAAGTCGCCGCGAAGATCACGCTTCCTAATCAATGGCGAGCCCACCGAGAACAAGCTGGCGCTGGCATCGAAAGGCGTATTGCGATTCGAAATTGTTGCGCACGGCAAAACGGCGCATTCGGCCTATCCGGAGCTGGGTGACTCGGCCATCGACGCTCTGCTCGATGCACTCGAAGCGATTCGCCGCGTACCACTTCCGAACGACGATCTCTTCGGTCTGTGCACAATGAACATCGGAACCATTTCCGGAGGCCGAGCTCCGAACGTTGTGGCAGACAACGCGCGGGCCGAAGTGTTGGTTCGGCTGGTGGGCGATCCAAGCCCGATCCGCGAAGCGTTTGCCGCAGCGGTCGACGGCCGCGTGCAATTGAAGGAGGTTCTGTGGCTTCCCGCCATACGCTTCGAGCACGTGGATGGATTTGAGACCACGGTGGTTTCGTACACAACCGACGTCCCGGTGTTGAGCGGGAATTGGGGGAAACCGTTGCTGATTGGTCCTGGAAGTATTCACGTGGCCCACACGGCCGAAGAGCGCGTCGCCAAGAAACAGCTTTCGGAAGCGGTTGTCATTTACTCGGATTTAGTTCGCAGGCTGCTGGTGCCGAAATGAATCTCGCCATCGTCGGCTACGGGAAAATGGGGCGGCTCGTCGACCAACTCGCGCCGCAATATGGATTCGACGTGAAGCTTCGTCTGAAAGGTGACAACAACGGCGGCTACGAAGCACTGACGCCGCAGAATTTCCGCGACGTCGACGCTGCCATCGAGTTTTCCAATCCTGCGGCGGCGCCCGAAAATATCGGGCGGCTCGCAAGCCTCGGCGTGAACGTCGTGACCGGGACCACAGGGTGGTCAAAGGAAATCCAGCGCTCGCCGAATCGCTGCCCGCCGAACTGCGCCTTACCGCCGAGCGGCTGCTGGGTGATCATCGAGTACGGGCCGGTCGACCTGGCGTGGATCTTGTCGTCCACCAGGTGCAGCAGCTTCAGTATGTAGATGTAGCCCACCGCGACCGGGTCCTTGAACGGCTCGCCGGTCCGGCCGTCGAACAGCCTGGCCTTGCCGCTCGCGCCGACCAGCCGGTCGCCGTCCCGGTTCGGCAGCGCGCTGCCGAGCAGGCCGGTGATCTCCTCTTCCTTGGCTCCGTCGAAGACCGGCGTGGCCACCTTGGTGCCGGGCTCGGCCGCCCCGGCGCCGATCTGCCGCAGCCGCTCCTGCCAGTCGCCGTCGCCGTCGACGTTCCAGCCCGAGTTCGCCACCCAGCCCAGGTGGGTCTCGAGCACCTGGCCGACGTTCATCCGGCCCGGCACGCCGAGCGGGTTAGCACGATGTCGACCGGAGTGCCGTCCTCGAGGAACGGCATGTCCTCGACGGCGAGGATCTTGGCGATGACGCCCTTGTTGCCGTGCGGCCGGCCAGCTTGTCGCCGTCGGTGATCTTCCGCTTGGCCGCCACGTAGACCCGGACCAGCTCGTTCACGCCGGGCGGCAGCTCGTCGCCGTCCTCCCTGGTGAACACCCGGACCCCGATGACCTTGCCGGATTCGCCGTGCGGCACCTTCAGCGAGGTGTCCCTGACCTCCCGGGCCTTCTCGCCGAAGATCGCGCGCAGCAGCCGCTCCTCGGGGGTCAGCTCGGTCTCGCCCTTGGGCGTGACCTTCCCGACCAGGATGTCGCCGGTGGTCACCTCGGCACCGATCCTGATGATGCCGCGGTCGTCCAGGTCGGCGAGCACGTCCTCGGAGACGTTCGGGATGTCCCTGGTGATCTCCTCCGGGCCGAGCTTGGTGTCCCGGGCGTCGACCTCGTGCTCCTCGATGTGGATCGAGGAGAGCACGTCGTCCTGGACCAGCCGCTGGGACAGGATGATCGCGTCCTCGTAGTTGTGGCCCTCCCAGGGCATGAAGGCGACGAGCAGGTTCCGGCCCAGCGCCATCTCGCCGTGGTCGGTGCACGGGCCGTCCGCGATCACCTGGCCGGCCTCGACCCGCTGGCCCTCCTCGACCACCGGCTTCTGGTTGAAGCAGGTGCCCTGGTTGGACCGCCGGAACTTGGCCACCAGGTAGGTGCTCCTGGTGCCGTCGTCGTTGGCCACCGCGATGAAGTCGGCGCTGGCCTGCTCGACCACGCCGGGCAGGTCGGCCACGATCACGTCGCCCGCGTCGGTCGCGGCCCGGTACTCCATGCCGGTACCGACCAGCGGCGCCTCGCTGCGCAGCAGCGGCACCGACTGGCGCTGCATGTTCGAGCCCATCAGGGCCCGGTTCGCGTCGTCGTGCTCGAGGAACGGGATCATCGCGGTCGCGACCGACACCATCTGCCGCGGCGAGACGTCGATGTAGTCCACGTCGTCGGGCCCGATGTAGTCGACCTCGCCGCCCTTCCGCCGGACCAGCACGCGGTCCTCGGTGAACGTCCCGTCGGGCTCGATCGGCGCGTTGGCCTGCGCGATGACGTGCCGGTCCTCCTCGTCGGCGGTCAAGTAGTCGATCTGGTCGGTGACCTGCCGCTCTTCACCTTGCGGTAGGGGGTCTCCACGAAGCCGAACGCGTTGACCCGGCCGTAGGAGGACAGCGAGCCGATCAGGCCGATGTTCGGGCCTTCCGGCGTCTCGATCGGGCACATCCGGCCGTAGTGGCTCGGGTGCACGTCCCTGACCTCGAACCCGGCCCGCTCCCTGGACAGGCCCCCGGGGCCGAGCGCGGACAGCCGGCGCTTGTGGGTGAGCCCGGCCAGCGGGTTGGTCTGGTCCATGAACTGGGAGAGCTGGCTGGTGCCGAAGAACTCCTTGATGGACGCGACCACCGGCCTGATGTTGATCAGCGTCTGCGGCGTGATCGCCTCCACGTCCTGCGTGGTCATCCGCTCCCTGACCACCCGCTCCATCCGGGCCAGGCCCAGCCGGACCTGATTCTGGATGAGCTCGCCCACGGTGCGGAGCCTGCGGTTGCCGAAGTGGTCGATGTCGTCGGTCTCGACCGGCACGAGGCCGTCGCCCGACTTCATCTCCTCCTCGCCGGTGTGCAGCCGGACCAGGTACTCGATCGTGGCGACGATGTCGTCCTCGGTCAGCGTGCCCTGGCCGATCGGCAGGGACAGGCCGAGCTTCTTGTTGACCTTGTACCGGCCGACCTTGGCCAGGTCGTACCGCTTCGGGTTGAAGTACAGGTTCTCCAGCAGCGCCTGCGCGGACTCACGGGTCGGCGGCTCGCCCGGGCGCAGCTTGCGGTAGATGTCGAGCAGGGCGTCGTCCTGGCCGGTGGTGTGGTCCTTCTCCAGGGTGGCCCGCATCGACTCGAACTGGCCGAACCGCTCGAGGATCTTCGCCTCGTCCCAGCCGAGCGCCTTGAGCAGGACGGTGACGCCCTGCTTGCGCTTGCGGTCGATCCTGACCCCGACGCTGTCGCGCTTGTCGATCTCGAACTCCAGCCAGGCGCCCCGGGACGGGATCACCTTGCAGCTGTAGATGTCCTTGTCGGAGGTCTTGTCGACCTGGCGGTCGAAGTAGACACCCGGCGAGCGGACGAGCTGGGACACGACGACCCGCTCGGTGCCGTTGATGATGAACATGCCCTTGGGCGACATCAGGGCGAAATCGCCCATGAACACGGTCTGGCTCTTGATCT
>CAVVWI010000002.1:0-35287 GCA_963751935.1 uncultured Acidobacteriota bacterium
ACGAGTGCCTCCGGCCCGAGGGAGAACAGGCACCACGCGATCGGAATCAAAAGCCCTGCTGCAATCACCCGGGGGCGCAGGAACTGGACGCTGCGGGCCAACGTGGCAATCCCAAGACTCCCAAGCGTCGCCGCGAGTGTCCATATGGCCGCTTGGCCGAATCTAAGTCCGGGCCCTTCCAGAACCAAAACGCGATGCCACCCAGGGATGGCAGCAATAGCCAAAGCCCGCGCAACCGAATCGATCGGGCGGCGAGGCGAGGGAGCCCTAGGATTGCAGTCGCTGCCGCCGCTATTGACATCGGCACCTGGAATGCTGCCCGGTCTCTGACTGCAGCGTGGAACCAGGGCCGGAGCCAGACGGACCTTGGGTCGTTGCGACTCTCACGAATGGAATACGCGCCCATGATCGAACCCAGAGCTCGTACAGCTCCGGGATGCCGCGAGGGACACGCCAGTCGCCCGGAAAAGGGAACAACGAACTCGGAAAAAACGGATAGCCGCTCAGAATAATTTGGCCTGCCAGCCACGGAACCAGTACCAGAACAGCTCCTACGACGGCAGCCCACACATGCCGACTATCGCGTCGGATTGACCAAAGAATTGCGAATGCCAGCACCCATCCCAGGAACGCGAAGACGACGGTCGACAGCTTGAAGGTCACAGCTAACGCAAGAAGCGTTGCCGCCACTACGACTCTTGAATCCCCGCCGGAGTTGCCGGCTCCGTTCGACGTATCGCGCTCCATGTACTGAAACAGTAGTCCAGCAGCGATTAAGCACAAGACAAGAGTTGGGCTGGTGTCCGTCGTTGTTCCGACGACACTGGCCCGACTGGACCACATCAATGCGGGGATAATCAGGATCGCGTGGAACCATTCAGACAGGGTCACTTCAACTCCCCGGAGAACTCGCGCGCACGCAGGAAGGATCGTTGCCCAGAACACGCAAAGGACAAGCCCGCTGAACAGGTGAAAATAGAGATTTCTCCAGGGACCTTGATCGAGCGCAGCGTGAAAGAGGAACACCGAGGAGGATGAACCCCCAGGCGGGCGTGGACGTTCGCGAGTCCGAAAACCGCCGGATGAGTTCGAATCCAACGAACAGCTTGACGCCATCGAGGCCCGTATCGTAGTATTCGCACGGTCCCGCCGCGCGCAACGCGATCCCGATAGCCAGGATCGCGAAGGCGATCAACAACAATTTGCTCGGAACAAATTCCTTCGCCTTTCGACCTAACCAGCCAGCATTCATCCACAGACCAAAAGTTCCGGCACCTGCCAGCAACAAATCCGGAGTAGCGGTCACGGGACAAAGAGATTCCACAGCTCAGAGAAGCACAACGGATGTGGCGAGGCCCATCCAGAAAGCGTCAGTGAGATGGAACAAGTGCCTGAAGTTTCGAAGTACGAGCGATCCCGCGCCGATCAGGTGCACCCGCGCACGCCACCACATTAGGAGTTGTACGGTCCCCCGACGACGCCTAACACTTCTCGAGCCCGACGACCCGGATTCTTCCGTTTCGGCGTCCGGCTGTGGAAAACACCCTCATTAAACCGGGACCTCGTCGGCGTGGTGTTTCCTGTGTCTGCGCCTCGGTTGGACCTGGGCCTCCGATGGCAAGGGAGCCGAAGTCGCCAGATGGACCTGCAAAAGGAACAGCAAGGCGTTGGATGGAAGGTGCAGATTGAAATCGACGAAGCTGTGCAGCAAGAGTCCGGAAAGAGCCACAATCGCTCCAGCGTGCAGTCCGCGGGAAAAGTGTGCCTGTTCTGCCTCGAAGTTCTTGCGCGCCTGCCGGTACAGCAAGGTCAGGAAAGCCAGCCCGCAGAGCCCTCCCACCAGACCCGTTTCCGCCAAGGCTTCCCATGTAATCGTTGTGGACATGCTCGACGACCCTGCCGTCGTAGAACGTTTCGTATCGCGGGTACACCGCCACCCAAAGTACCAGACCCTGCTGCTGAATTCGGATAGTACAAACAAATCTGGGTTGCAGCACGGCATCATTATGTTCCACGTCTCTGCCAGAGACGCATGGGAGGTGGGGAAAGCGGAAAATGGTCCGATTGCCTTTCCCGCTCCAATCCACGCGATCAGCGCCAGAGCGGCGAGCGCAACCATCCCGACGGCCGCCATGTGCGGTCCCTCGCGGGATCGCCGGTCAGGACGAGCAACGCCAACACGCCCAGCTCAAACGCAAACCCGACAATCCCGCCGCGAGAGCCGGAGAGGATCAGCGCGCTCACCGGAATGATGGTCAGCAGCGTGGCCAACGGGAAGATATCTCTGCGTATACCGCGGAAAACCATCAAGCCCAGGCCAACCGGCAAGACTAATTCGACAAATCCGGCGAAATGGTTGCGATTCACGTACGGGCCGAAAAGATCGCCTCCCAGCGGCAAGTCGCGATACCAGTAAATCTTGGAGCCCGACGTGAAATGTTGAATGATGCCGAACAGCGAAACTGCGAAACACAGCAGGATCAGGAACCACGCAAGCTTCGTCAGGTCGGGACGCTTGCGGAAAACCTGAGCGGCCAGAAAAAATATGATGGCATACGCCGAAAGTTTCAGAAGTTCCGTCCGCGTGAAGTACGCGTAAGAGGTAGTGTGAAAAAGCAGCTGCAGCAGGCCGATCGCCACGAAACCCAACAGGGGCCAATTCAGCGGATTCCATTCCACCTTGGCGTCGGGTCGGCGATACGTGATGACTCCCCACGCCACCAGAAGCACGGCAGCTCCAATTTCCACCACCGATAGAGCCCAAACTTCCACGCCGCCGAAGGCCAGCACGCTGAACGCGAAGAGAAAACACAAGCCCACGCGGATCGCTTTCACTGTGTCGATCCCTTCGCCTTCGCCTCGGAAGGAATCAGCGAAACGTCGGCCACCCACGCGGTGCCGCTCAGCTTGTTCTCAAACAACCTGCTGGAGCGGCGGTAGAGCCGCAAAAGAAGAAAGTGTGTCTGCGGTCCGGTGAGGATCTGCGCATTCACTTCGGCCCACGAGTTTGTACCCGTCAGGTTTTCCGTCAGCATGCTTACGTCGGCGGGGTGGTGGGGATCGGTGATCGAAAATCGCAATCCGCTTTCGGTGCTGACTCCTTCCGTCCGCAAATAGCCGCGAAAACTGTACGTGCGCCCTGGTTCTCCCGGCACATACTGCAAAGGTCCGCTTAGCTCCAGGTTTGTGCCTCCGCCGAAGTCGAGCCGGACGGAACGAGTGCCGTTCGAGGCACGCGGACGATCGAAATCGATCGCCACACCCAGCGGCGGGTCCCATCACCAGCCGAGTCCTCCGTTCGGAAACGCCTGGGTGAAACCTCCATCCCACACCACGGATTGATCCGTCGGGGCCTGGTGCGGAAGACCAGCCGCGGCCAGGGCCTCCAGCCAGACGCGTTGTGCATCGTCCGAACGGTCGTCGCGGATGAGCTCTTCGATGAAAGGGAAGGACCGAGCGAGCGGGAAAGGTTTCTCCAGCGTCAGCAGCTTCTGCCAGATCACCAGCCCCGGCTCTGCTTCGTGAATGGAATTGAAGAAATCGAGCGCTCCGAAGTACGACGCCAGATTTGCCGGCAGCACCTGATCGAGCGCGTTCACGTCATGACTCGACCGCCAAACTCGCGACACCGCTTGCGGAAGCAGCGACGCATCCGTCCGAACCGCTCTCAAAATTTCCTTCATTCCTTCCGCAGACTCTTGCTGCCGCAGCAGAAAATTTCCGTAGTGCCAGGCCACCTCCGCGGAAGCCGGATAAACCTCTTTCGCGCGCTGGAACGCGTTGCAGACGGCGATGTCCCCTGTGTCCTCGTACGCGCTTGCCAGGTCCATCCAGTAGTAAGGAGACGACGGCTCGTGCCGCACCGCGTTCTGGTAGTCGACGATGGCCGCGAAGATGTCCGGATCCATGAGGTCCCATTGGTGGAAGCGGCCCAGGCGATCCCATGCGTCGGCGTCGCCCGGCACCAACTGCACGCCGCGTTGAATGGTATCGGAGTCGCGCGACTGAATGCGGCGATTCGCCAGCCAAATCCAAGCCGATTGCGCGGCTAGTATCGCGGCGATCGCAATCGAATAATAAGGACGGAGCGGCGCGCGCGGTTACTCTCGAGAGGGAGTTCCACGACTCGTAATCTGCTACGAGCGTCGCTCACTCCGCAAGGGCAAATTCTCTGGCCCGGAATTGTCTGGGAGCAAGCCTGTGACCGCGCGTGCGCGCTGAGCGAGCCATACGTCAGGAGTGAGCGGAAGGTCTATTTCTTGCCGATGCGATAGATGAATCCGAAGGAAACGCGATAGTCCGGCTGGCCCGGCTTGTCGCCGAAAAAGCGCGTTGGGTCATAATCAAACTGCAAGCGGGCTCCCCAGCGCTTTTTGAGGTTTAAGTCGACTCCGGCGCCGCCCTCCATGCGAACGCAAAATCCGAGTTCACCTTCGCGGGGAACCCTCCGGTCGGGGGGATCGAGTTTCGATAGTAGCTTTCGCCGAACAGAAAGTGCCCCCACGGAGTGAGTTTGTGGTGCCGGAAGGGGAAGAATTGGGGACCTACCAGGACGCGGTAAGTGCTTGTCCATCCGAGCTCAGCTTTGTTGCTATAGTCGCCGGAAGGTTCCAGCTGCACGCCGAGCCAATTTCTAAGGTTGTAGTTCCCCGAGATCATCCAGCCAGCCATATCGAGATCGAATCCGCTGGGCGCACTGTAGCGGCTGAACGTCCCGCTGGCAGAAATCTCCTCCTTGGGTGTCTGCGCAAATACCGGAATCGCACCGAGCAGGAGTAACGCGAGCAAGCCGCAAACTATCCTCATCTACACTAGCCTCCAGTTCCATCGATTCCCCGGTCGCATTCGAAGCCGGCAATCATACCTTGATTGCTTGGTTTCCTTTACGGTCTTCGCAGTCAGCGGGATGTGCCCTTCGCCGATGGCCCCGATCTCCTTAGCCCGTTTCTCTCGGCTCCGGCTTAGAGCACCGAAGGTTCGCGCCGGGTTGTCTATTGATTGATGAACCTCAGAATAAGCGCGGCTTGCAACGGGGGTTTTCCGCAGACTTCCCCGAGCAAAAAAAACCGCGCGCCCCGAGAAGGACGCGCGGTTTTATCACCGGAAAACGTAGTGCCTATTGCACGACAACCGGCACCACGTACTGATGGCTCACGGTTGTGCCGTTGCTCGTCGAGCTTGCCGTCAGCGTGAGAGTGAAGTTTTTGTTTTTGATGGTTCCGGTGCAGCTTGAGAAGACGCACAGCGCCAGCACGACGCCTGCAGACCCCGAGCCACGCTCGGCGCCGCCGCAACAACGGCAGCGTCAGGAACAGAAGCAACGCTGTCACCAGCGGAATCGCCGGGCGCATGAGTCTTTGCCCATCGACCCGGTGAGCCGATGGCGGTACCGCAGATGCAACCGAGATGTTCACGGTTATCGGCGCTGGCGCCATAACGGTCGCGGCAGTGCACGTTCCCATCGGAATCGTGGTCGTGCACATGAAACTCACGCTCGGCGCGAAGCCTGCAGGGGCGGGCATGGGGACCGTGGTCACGTTCGCACCGAACATCCCCGCATTATTCGTGACCGTGACGGAGGCTGGCAGCGACGTAACGGCGAAGTCGGCGCCGGTTCCACTCAACGTCGTCTGTTGCATGGCGCCACCGGCAAATGTGGCCGATAACGTCAGTTGAGCGACCCAGTGGCCCCGGCCATGGGCGCGAGGCTGACGTTGATTGTGCAGCTTGCCCCACCCGCGATCCCGCCGGCGCCGCTGCAATTGTCGGTTTCGCTGAAATTGGCGCTCGCCGTAATTGTGAATACCTCCGCCGCCGCGCTGGTATTCAGTGAGCAGCGTGACGGACTGAGACGGGCTTGTTGTGCCGACGAGTTGGGTCGTCGTAAAGGTCAAATTCGCGGGCAAAAGCGTAAAGTTCGCCACCGCGGTGCCCGTGCCGGTAAGAGTTATGTTCTGTGTGGCCGCCCCGTTGTTCCCGGCGGTGTATTGGATGGGCAGAGTCGCTGTCTCGGCTATCGCCACAGACGGCGTGAACGTTACTGCGATCGTGCAGCTTCCGCCTTGCGGGGACCGAACCCGCGCAGGGAGTCAGTCCTCCTGGCGCTGCGGCAAAATCCGTCGCAACGGAAGGTGCCGTAGCGGTGATCGTCTCAAGCGTGATAGGTATCGCTACGCCCGTGTTGTTTGTAAGAGTGACCACGCATGGGGTGAGCGGTACGCAGTTGGTCGCGGTCGACCCCGCCGATTCGTTCCCAAACGCCAGCGTCGTCGCGGAGAACACAATCGTCGGTTCCAGCGTCAGCTTCGGTCCAGACCCCACGGAAAACGGCAGTAGCGTCATCGAACTGTGTCATCGTCATCTGCGATGTCCATGATGCGGATAAATCCGGAAGTTCGGACAGCGAAGCGGTTTTCGCCCGCGATCAGGCGTTGTTTCCCTAGTCAACCGCGATCCCCCACCCCGTGTCCCCACCGGGCCCGCTGCCGCCAAAGTATGTCGAATAGACGAGGTCAGCGTTGCCATTACCGCCTGGGTTGAGCTCGAACAGAAATACCGTTCCGCCACCATTGTTGTTACCGGTCTGGTAAGCCGCAGGAGTGATCGGGAAATTAGAAGAGCCAGTCACTCCGGCAACGTAGGCATTCCCCGCCGAATCTGTGGCAATTCCGTTAGCGCTATCGCCACCACTGCCGCCAACCAATGCGGAATACTGAGCGAGGCATTGCCGCTCTTCGTTGTGTCCAGCAGTGTGACGAACACCACACCCAGCTGATACTGCCGGGGAAGTATAGGCGCCCGGTGTCGTAGGAAATTGAGACGATTCAGTAAAACCTGTTATGTATGCGACGTTGCTCGGCCCCAATGCTATCAGCCACGCTGAGATCCTCAACTTCTCCGCCCAAGTACGTTCGAATATTTCAAGGAACCAGCCCCGGTTGTCGTGGTATCGATCCGTCATACGAAGCCTTCTTCCAACGTATTGCCGGCATTCGGACCGCTCTGCAATCCGTTCAGCGTCGGGAAATTAGTCGACGTCGTCCCGCCGGCAAGATAGGCGTTGTTTGAGGAATCAACCGCGATCCCATATGCGTCATCGCCGTAACCAAACCCGGTTGCTGCGTTCGCACCGTTGCCACCTAGATAGGTCGAGTAGATCAAGGAATTAGATCCAGACAACCCCGTCCTGACCCTCACGAGAAATGCGACTCCATAGGTGGTATCGAGGTTCGAGGTCTGGTATCCCGTAGCGCTCGTTATCGCCGTCAGGAAATCGCTCGAGCTGGTCTCGCCCGCAAGATAGGCGTTACCACTGGCGTCGGCTGCGACCGCGTCCGCAAAATCGCCGCCGCTTCCTCCCAAGTACGAGGAATAGACGAGAGAGCTCGGGCCGCTCATCGTCGGATCTATCTTTGATAAAAAGGCGGTTCCGTTCGTCGTAATGTTCGCCGGTGGAGTGGCTTCCGCTGCGTTTGCAGGTGTAACGGGGAAGCCCGTTGAGAATGTTTGTCCGGCAACGTAAATTTTTCCGGACGGGTCCAGCGCAATTGCAAGCCCGCGTCACCCTCAGTATCGGTTCCGATCAGGTAGGTCGAGTACACCTCGCTCGTTCCACCTGGGTTCAACTCCGTCACGAAAACCGCTCCATTGGGATTGTTGCCGGCGCCAAGGGGACCAGGTGTGTAAGCGGTCGCCGCCGTGGTTGGGAAACTTGTTGAGAACGTCTGCCCAGTCACGTAGGCATCCCCGCTCGAGTCGACGGCGATGCCGAAAGCGGTGTCAATGCCGTACTGGTTTGCCGGCCCGCCGCCCAGATATGTCAGATCAGTTCCAGCACTGGGTCGATCACCAGCCGCTCATTCCTGTCATAATTTTCGATCGAGAACGTCACGCGATGCGCGCGCGTAATCTCGTAGTTCCCCGCGATTTCTCGGCGCTCGCCAGCCGTCTCCTGATAGATCACCACTTTCAGGAGCCTGACCTCACCGCCGGAAACCCCCATCACCAAGTTGCCCTTGGCGTCGAGTTTCAGCGTCTTTGCGCCTTCCGCGTCCAGCGCAATCTGTTTGGGATCCGCTCCCGGTGCCACGACGAAGTCATACTCGAGTTGCCTCTGGTTCCCGTAGAACACCGCATCCACGCCGGAATAGATTCCTTGATAGGCCACTCGCGAATAAGAGGGCACTTGCCATTCCGCCAGTTTTTGGGATCGTTGCCGATGAAATAATCGGTTCGGCCCGGCAGTCGGTCCACGCCGCGAACTTCCGCCGCCGAATTCGCTCCTTCGAAATGCAGCCGCAGCACAGACGTCTTCTGCGTGCGCCTCGCATCTCGCAACGCCTTGGCGTAAGGCGCTCGATTCCTTTGAGGCGCGCGGACCACCCCCCCACTCTGCAGCGCCAAAACGGCATCTTGCCGCGTCAAAAAGAGTTCGTATCCCGCGCCCTGCGATAAGAACTGCACCTCAGGCGCAGTTTGCCCCAGGTTGGCCCTGAAGCTCAGCGGCAGCCGCCCGTATTGGGCCCCGATCTGTTCGGCCGAGGGTTTCGAGGCGTGGCTCGGTCCCGCACCCAGAGGCGCATATTTCGCTTGATTATGGCCTGCGATTGAAAGACCCAAAATACCGATGGAAACAACGCCTGCGAGCGAAGCTGCAAATCGCAGCAACGAAGCCCTCTTCTTCATTGCAGTAATCCTCCTGGTCTTCCCGGTTCCGCTACGTTTCGGGGATAAAACACCAGCCGTTCCCCACGCCGAATCAATGTTCTTGGTTTGAAAACGAAGCTGTACAAGGTCATGAAGATCGATCTGAGCCGCCCCGTGTGCACGAATGCGAAATGACATTTGTGCCGGGATGGTAGCACAGTTTCTTTTCGGTACGGTCCGCCAGGTAGGTGACGTGTCTGAGAATGAAACTGCGTCGTACCGAACTGAATCACTCAGCGCCCCGAGTTACGTTGCCCCGAGACCCTTTGCTCCGCCCCTGGCGCTTCAGGGCGGCGCTCAAGCTGAAGATCTTCGCAGATCAGGTCGCAAAGCTCCAGCGAATCGGCTGCTGTCTTCGTGCGCGCGCAGCCGCCGCACCGGCACTTTCGAGACTGGACGCCCTAGCAGCTTCAATTCGTCGCCCCGCATCTTCGTATCGACAAAGTTAGAAGCGTAGCCATTCGCGACTAGAGCCATCAAAGCCGCTCGTTGACTCAACGATTCCGAACGTGGCGCTGGTTCGTCGGCACATCGCTCACCCAACACGTAGATCGAGGCCACCTCACAAGGCTGCGACCAAAAGCTTGATCGATGATCGCCCGCTGCAAGCCGTCTCTTTTCCCCAGTCCGGGAGTAACCGCGGGAGCGAATCGCGAGGCCCGAAGAGCATCTCGACCGATTCCGGCCAAAGTCGCAATTGGGGAGAACCGGGAAACGCGAAGAAGACTCCGTCTCGCTCAGCAAGTGGAACGACGTCGTCTGACAGAGCCGGAAACCCCCTCCTCGCAAACGCTGCCGCAGTCGTCGATTTTCCCGCCTCTTCGGCGCCAGCGAAAACGATGGCCCGGCCGTTCACCACGACCGCACTCGCATGCAGGCACACGACGCCGCGGTATCGGAGAACAAGAGCCAAGACAGGTCCCAGTAAATAGAGTGCCGTGGTCTCGACGGAAGCGCTTTCGAGCCAGGTGACCCAGAGCATTGTTCCGGCACGATCCATCCAGAACTTTGTTCCGTCATGGTAAGCGCCGTGAAGAAGATCACCGTCGGCAAGTTCCCACATTTTCAAGGCGGGTTCGCCGGTGTCGGTCGTAATCGAACTCACATACGCGAGGCGTGCCGCTGAAATCGTCGTCTGACTTCTCTCGTCAGGACAAATACCGAGGAAAATTTGAAGATCCGGAGCTACCTGTGGTTCCCCAGCTTCGAGGCCGGGAATAGGTTGGTTGGCCTGAATGGACAAACCGAATACTGAATAGCTGAGGCTCACACTATGTCGCGACGGGGAAACAATCTATCATTGCCAGTAAATGGACTCATCTGCGGCAATTGCTTTCAGCCCGTTCTTGTATACGTCTGATTCCGGCGGTTGGAATTGTCCGGGTTCCCTAGGGGGGAATGCGACTGAGTTAACTCTCGAAGGGTGCCGTAAACCGTGAACCGTGGAGTGCTGTAAGGCCTTTTGACACCCGATTTGACGGGCTTAGCCATTGCGGACCTCCGCAACCAAGTTATACCGGAGTCTCCGCGCGAACTGCAACCAAAAGTTCAGACAGTGCGGACGAATGCCCGCGCGTACTCGTTCCGGGGATCTTTCGCGAGCCAATTTAATTAGCGCGGAGCGGTCCACGTAGCGGCCCATTTCCTCGGTCCAATTCACCCGGTCAACCCAATTCGCCTCAGAGACGCAGGAGCTGGGCTACCAACGGGTCAGCGGCCAGTGGCGTTTTTGGCCTTGCCAATATTTCCGTCGGCAAACGCCCGGCCATTGCATGGCGCAGCAGCGCCTTCTTGTAAAGCCACGGGAACAGGAGGAGTCGCAAGAAGGTACTCGACGATTCTTAGATCGAGGAAGGGATAGCGTACTTCGATCGGCAAACGCGTTAGCCCGGGATCGTTGGTTTCAAAAGGAGCGTCCAGTGCGGCAGCCTCAGTGATTCGTACGCCCCTCGGGGCGATCGGATGCCTCTGCGACGCAGAGGCGCACATCGCCCTCTTCCAGTGCGCTTCCACTCCCGCAGATTTTGCCAGACGTGGTGAAATCCATTTCGGCAGAACGGGCGCTAACGGCCCTTTTCCAAAGAATTTTCTGCTGTGCGTCAGAACGCCGCGCCATGGCAGCCGCCGAACTCGCGGGAATCGCGGCACGTCCGTGAAGAACTGCCGCCATTCCTTTCGCCGCGCAAGATCGCGCGTATAAGGCCACATCTGAAAAGTCATCAAGGCGTCGTTGCCTTCGCCGTCGAAAACCATCCGGCAATCGGTCGCAGCCATTTGAAGTGCGTTGAAAAGATTCGCAAAGAGGGGATCTCCGACGGGCTCGGGCCACGCGATGGCGGCGTCGTCCCATCGCTCGAACGGTTTCAGATCGTCGAGTGCAAAAAAATGGATTGGAATCCGCAAGCGTTCCGCGACCTTCTTCGCAAACACGTGCTCTCGTCGGGGATCAACGACTTATAGAAGGTTGTGTATGCGCGCAAATCGGCGCGTTCCGCGCTCGCGGCCATCAATTGCCGCGCGGTAGCCGCAATTGCCGACGAGTCCAGGCCCCCGCTGAGAAAGATTCCCATGCGGTCCGTTCGCATCCGGTCCGCCACCGCTTCCTTTAGCAGCGCTTGAAAGTGCTCGACGTATTCTTCTTCGCGACGATATCGAATCCGGCCGTCGATCGGCGGTTCCCAGTAACGCTTGACGCGGGATCCTTCCGCCGAAATCGTCATGGAATGAGCTGGGGGCAGACGCCTGACGTCGCGAAACGTCGTGGTCGCGTTGTCGCAGTTCAATCCGGCCAGCAGAAAATCCAGAATCGCCGCGTCGTTCAGCTCGTCCGGACGGAGGGATGCAAGCGCACGCAATTCAGCGTGTTGCTGAAGATAAACGTGTTCCCGATTTCGGCGTAATAGAACGGTTTGATTCCGAAGTGGTCTCGCCCGCAGAAAAGTATCTTGTCGCGAATGTCCCAGATCGCAAACGAAAAATCGCCGCGCAAGTGCTGCACGCATTCTTCCTTCCAGGCTGCGTACGCGTGGAGGATCAAATCGGGATCCGCTGTTGTCCGCGACGTTTTTCGCCCGGCGCTTTCGAGTTCCGCGCGCAGTTCGGCCCGGCAATCGATTCTCGCATCGGCGGTAATCCAGAATCGCCCGTCGAGGCCCGTCGGCTGCCGCTCATTCAGCGATTCCCGCGTCGTGCGAAGCATCGTGTGGCCGAACCCGACGGCATCATGCACCCACACTTCGCGGCCATCGGGCCCTCGATAGGCAAGAAAATGCGTCAGCGCCCGCAACAGCCCGTGATCGACGGGCGCTCCGTCCCTGTTGAATATGCCGACGATGCCGCTCAATGCGAGGGTGTCTCCATGGAAGTGATGGGGCCGTCGAACAGCACGAAGTGGACGTGCTGCTCGTCGGGATCGTTCAACACCGTGCCTGCGAACTCCACCCAGGCGTGCGCTTCGAAGCCCTCTGAATGTTTTCGCGCTCCCACCCGCAATTCGACGGGAATGCCGCGGCTGCGCAGCAGCCAGCAGAGGACCATCGATTGTTCCAAGCAGCTTGCGTGAAAAAACAAATTCCTGGCGGCAGCCGATTCCATTCGCGCGATCGCTCGCGCCGATTCGAGCGTCGACGAATTAGAAGGCGAGTTCTGAACCGTGGAGGGCGCGAACCATGCGAGCGCGGTCTTCCAGCGGCGAAAGCCGGCCAGACGCAATCCTGCCCACGTCACTGTGAGCGCCACAGCCGCTTCAACTACAATGCCGCGCTCAAATCCCGTGAGCCGCAGAAACCCACGCCACTTGTCCACGACCGATTTCAACCCATCACCTCAGAGAAAGTCGCGCTCGCGACTTGGGCCCAGGCTGGTTGGCGCGTCCTGGCGGGCCCTCGAGCAGGACGGTTGAAAAGGAACCGCGAATACTAAGCCGCTGCGGCGCTTCGCACTTCGATCAATCCTTCGCTCCTCATTTTCTCGAGCAACTCGAGCAGGTCGCGTTCGCACTGTTCCGCATCGACCTCGTACTCCTCCATCACGGCATCGCGAAGTTCCCGAACGCGCTTTGGCTGCTGCAAAAGGTTCCCAACAGACGCGCCCACCGCGTTCATTCCATAATAGACGCTGTTCTTCATGTTCAGGATGGCCGCTTCGTCGCCAAGAGCGCAGAACACTTGCTCCTTGGTCGCGACCACGATCGAATGGACGGAAATTGCGGAATCCATCTCGAGCTTGAACCCTCTTGTCGGGTGGACCCGCCGGCCGAAACGCGGCCCTTCAGCTTTTTGCGAGACGTGGGAATCCGCCCGACCCCTGAAGCGATTCACCACAAACCGAGAATAGTTTACCCGGACTGGCATCGAACAGCAATCACCCGACAACGATCAACCCAGAGGGTGCTCGTCGCTTTCGTGGACGGCAATCGTCGCTGATACATCCGCTGCACAAGCGCGGAACTGGATTCTTTTGCGGCAACTTCGGTTATAAACGCGCCTGATGCCCCGGAAGCCGCCATCCTGGTCGAATCTCTTGAGAAGTATTTCCCTCCGGCCCTGTCGGGATAGAGGGCGCTCGTTCAACCCATCGCCCGTCCCACCCAGCGTGCCCTGGCGGGCATTTCGTTCGCGGTGGAGCCGTGGAGAAGCCGTGGCGCTGGCAGGTTCGAATGGAGCGGGCAAGTCCACGCTTCTGCGAATTCTTGCCACTCTCATCGTTCCCACGCGCGGCCACGCCGCTGTTGGCGGCTTTGACGTCGAACGTCAGCCCGCCCGCGCCCGTCAGCAGCTCGGATATCACACCGGCGGCGACGAAGGCTTCTACGGCCGTCTCACCGGCCGCCAGAACCTCTCGTTTTTTGCCGCCATGAACAACTTGACCGGCCTGGTCGCCAGAGAACGTATCGCGGCCGTCGCGCGCTGGCTTGGAATCGTTGACGAACTCGACCGGCAGGTCCGCACGTACTCGACCGGCTTGATGCATCGCCTGGGCCTTGCTCGCGCGGTACTTCACCGACCTCAGGTTCTGCTGCTCGACGAACCCACGCGAAGCCTTGACCCGCTCTCCGCCGCGGATTTTCGCCGCCTCCTCAAGGACGAACTCGTCCGCCAGCCGGGGCGCCTTTCTGCTGTTTTCATCGCACGCGCTGAGTGAAATCGAGGAGATCGCCGACCGCGTGATTCTTCTCGACGAAGGAACGATCGTCGGATCGGATTCGCCGCGCGCGCTTTGCGCGGCCACGGGCACGCCCACGCTGGAAAAGGCCGATGGCCAAACTCACGCGCCATCCCGCCCCCACCGAGGTGCTTCCGTGAGCGCGACGCGGACTCTCAAGAAAATTTTGGCGTTTTTCTGGCGCGATTTGGCCATCGCCCGAGGCTACCGCGGCGCTCTTGTCCTCGAGGTTCTCGAAGCTTTCTTCGGCGTTGCCACGTTCTTCTACCTGTCGCGTTTCGTCGACAGCCCGCAACTCGCCGCCGCGCTTCCTCACGGCAGCAATTACTTCGCGTTTGCTCTCGTCGGATTCGCCTTCTTCGATTATCTGAGCGTCTCGATTTCCGCCTTCGAATCGAGCCTCGAAGAGGCGCGCCACAACCGTACTCTCGAGGCTTTGCTTGTCACTCAAACTCCACTCTCGGTGATTCTCGCAGGCTCCTCCGTGTATCCGTTCGTCGCCCTCGCGCTGCGGACGTGCGTCTATCTTGCCTGGGGAGTTTTGTTTTTTGGTTTTGCGCCGCGCTCCGCCAACTGGGTGGGCGCGGCGGCAATTCTGCTCGCATCCGTCCTCGCGTTTGCGGGACTGGGCATTTTGTCAGCCAGCTACCAAATTCTTTTCAAGCGCGGCAATCCCGCGAAGTGGATCGTGCTCGGAGTCTCCGGCTTGGTGGGAGGAATGATGTACCCGGTCTCGGTTTTGCCGCAGCCTCTGCAAATTGTCGCGCGGCTCATTCCGGTCACCTATTCACTCGAGGGCATGCGTGCCGCTCTTCTAGGGGCCGCCGGGTGGCGCGAGCTTCTGCCATCTTTTCTCACGCTGCTCCTTTTCGCCGCGATCCTGATTCCGCTTTCGTTCGCGGTCTTTTCCTGGGCTCTCCGCCGCACCAAAGTAACCGGCACTCTCACCCACATCTGACCTGGTCTTCTATCGAATATGGGCCGCGCTTGTGAACGCTCCCCGCGTACAGTAGAGTTTTCGTTTGGCCCAGGACAAACTCGTGAAAGTTCCTTTCCTTGACCTCAAAGCGGAGTACGCGGGACTGCGGGACGAAATCCTTCCCGCGCTCGACCGCGTCTGCGAAAAATCAGCCTTCGTTCAGGGAGAAGAAATCGAAGCTTTCGAACGCGAGTTCGCCGAATTCTGCGGCACGAAGCATTGCGTGGCTCTCAGCAGCGGGACAGCGGCCCTGCACCTGGGATTGCTTGCGCTCGGCGTGCAGCACGGCGACGAAGTCATCACCACGCCGAACACGTTCATTGCTACCGCCGAAGCGATCACGTACTGCGGCGCGCGGCCCGTGTTTGTCGATATCGACCCTTGCACCGCGAATCTCGACCCAAGACTCATCGAGCGCGCCATCACGCCCCGCAGCCGCGCAATCATTCCCGTGCACCTCTACGGCCGCCCCGCGGACATGGACCCCATCCGCGAAATCGCAGCGCGGCGAGGCATCCGAATTCTTGAAGATGCCGCCCAGGCGCATGGAGCGCGCTATCGCGGCCAATCTGTGGGAAGCCTCGGCCACGCCGCCGCATTCAGTTTCTACCCAACGAAAAATCTCGGCGCTTACGGCGAAGGCGGCGCGCTCACAACCAACGATGACTACGTTGCGAAATTTGCGCGAGCCGCTCGTTCGCATGGCCAGACCGCGCGATACGAGCACGAGTTCGTTGGTTACAACTACCGCATGCAAGGTTTTCAGGGCGCGGTGCTGCGCATCAAGCTGCGCCGCCTGCATCCCTGGACCACGAAGCGCCGCGAAATCGCCGCCGAATATCGGCGCCTCCTCGTCGGAGCCCGAGTGAATCTCCCGCTCGACGACTCGCGCGACCAGTGCGTCTACCACCAGTTCGTAATCTACGCGCATAATCGCGGCTCGGTGATTGCACAGCTCGCCGAACGCGGCATCGAGACCATGGTTCACTACCCGAAGCCGGTCCACCTGCAGTGCGCCTACTCCTCGCTCGGCTACCCTCCGTCGACGTTCCCGCACACAGAGCGCGCCTGCGAGCGCGTCCTGAGCCTTCCGATTTATCCGAGCCTCACCCCGGAGCAAATCAGCTACGTAGGAAATTCCGTTCGTGAAGTTGTGGGAATGAAGTAACTACTGGTGGTACGTCGCCTAGGCGTTTTGCTGATTCAGCCCTGATTCGTTTTCCTGTGAAGGAGGCGGAATTTCAACCGCCTCGCGAGCGGCCATTGTCGGCGCATGCCCTCCGATTCCGGCTGCGCTCGATCGCTCGCGAAACGTTTGGGCAAGTCCGTCGAAAAATCGCGCGCAGGAATCGCGTAACGCCTGATCCGCCGACCGCATCAGCGACTCGATCACGTCATGCCCGTGTTCGTTGAGCCGCCGAACCGAAGACATCATCCACGAATCGCACGTTGTATCCAGGCGTTCCCGGTAACGTCCCGTCGCTTCCTCGCTGAGCCGGTCGAGACCTTCGATCCATTCCTTCTGATGAGCGTCGGTTTCGGCGCGATACCCTCCCAGGGTCGCGCTCAACTCCGCTGCCAGCGCCGTGCGGCCTTCCGCTACGCTCGATTCCACTTCCGACGCCATTTGGCCGCGAACACGCCCCAGCGAAGCTTCCGCATCCGCTTCGAAATTGTGCAGCACTCGATTCGCGAAGCCCTCCAGCTCGCGGTTTCGTTCCTGGATCACCGTTCCGCTCGCGTTCGAGAAGTGCTCCACTTCCTGGTCGGATATCCCGCGAAGGACCTGCCCGAACGCCGCCGCGGTCACTTCCGCGGCCTGCTCGATTTGCGTGCGCGCGCGTCCCGCCAACTCTCCGCCAAAGCCGTCAAGCTGCTCTCGAATGCGGGTTACGTGCGGCGCCGTCTCCGCTTCGAGTCCAGCGGCAAAATTCTGCTTCGCTTCCGCCGCCTTCTCGTCCAGGCTCGTGCCCGTAGTTGCCACTGACTGCTCCACCAGCACTTGCAGCCGCGCCTGCGCCTCTTGCTGGAACCATTGCGAGCTGCGCTCGATCGACTCGGCCGCCACGTGCGACGCTCGCACGCCGCTCGCGTCGAGCTCCTCGTTCCATCGGGCGATTGCTTCCTTCCGCGCCGCCTCGAAATCGTTGCGAACCTCCGCAACCGTCGACACCAGATGCGACGAAAGTTCCCGCTGGCTGTTCTCCGATACCTGGCGCAGCCGCTCCCGATGCAGCCGCAGCGCTTCTTCCGTTTGCATCTCGCGGTTGGAAAGCTCGCGGAGCAGTTGCGGCACGCGCTCCAGATGCGGCGCGAGTTTCGTCTCCACATCGGCCAGCGTTTGTTCCGCCAGCTTCTGCCCGAGCGCATCCAGAGCCGGCGCGATTCTCTGGGTGGCCGCGCTCGTGATCGTTTCCGCGCGACGGTTCATCTCGTCCGTGTGCGAGTCCAGAATGCCTTCCAGCCGCCGCCGCAAATCGTTCAGCGAGTCTTGCGTGGCGGCTTCGAGCTGCGCCGAGAATTCATTCATGCGGCTGGCGGACACCTCGATTTCGGCAAGCGAATCTTTCGCGCGCCCGAGTTCCCGCTCCAGTGACGACTTCACTTGCGCCAGCGTTTCGCGCGCTTCCGCCATCATCTGCGCCACCGGCTGGCGAATCTCGTTGAATCGCTCCGACAATCTCATTTCCGTGCTACGCACGATCTCTTGCGATCGCTCCGTCAATTGCTCCACAAGCCGCTGCGCGCCGCTGTCCAGTGACGACTGCAGAAGTTCATTCCACTGCGCTTGCGCCACCGTCGTCTCGGACTCCAGACGCTCGCGCCAACCGGCGGAGGCCGCCTCGAATATCGGCGACTCGGTTTTGGCATAATCGCTGGCGGGCCGCGATGTGCGCGCTGCTTCGACGGCTTCGAGTTCCAGCCGCGCTTGCGCTACACGGCTCGCCGCTTCGGCGGCCGCTTCCCTCTCCGACCGCAATGCAACGGTCTTCTTTTCCACGTCCTCGATCAGCCGCCGGGCACGGTTGAACTGCTCCTCGAATCCCGACTTCAGCCCAGAGAGAAGTTCTCCCTGTTCCGCCTCCAATTGAGAGGCAAACCGCTCTCGAGCCTCGCTTTGCGCTTGCTCGAACTCTTCCTTCCATCTGCGGAAGAACTCTTCCGATGTGGAAGCGTGCCGCCGCTCGGTCTCTTCGGCCGTTCGGCGAACTTGCTCGCCCGCTTGTGCCGCCGCTTCGTCCGCAGCCTGCCGCGCGCGCCGCTCGAGCTCCGCATCCAGATCGCGAATCAGAAGGCTCCCGCTGCTCGCCGGTTCCGCAAAGGGAGTCTCCGACGCGCCTGTCGTATCGGTCGTATCGCCCATTGAGTGTTCCCTGGTATCGAATTTCGCTGGAGCCACTTCTGTCTCGAATCGCTCGACGCTTCGCTGGCCACCGTGCGACGCGGCCGCACTCGCATGCGAGTGAGCGGCCACCGCCTCGACGGCCCAATCCGCGGGCGGCGGTTCGACGGCCCATATGTTTGCCGGCGTTTCCAGTTCAACAGCGATTTGAAAGAATTCTCTTACCGAATGAGGCCTTTGTATCCAGGCCACTCGCGCTCGCACATTGCGAAAGTGAGAGCCCCGCGCGAGCTCCAGCGTCAGCCACGTGTTTTTCGGAAGGTGATGCTTCGACGCGTACCGGCATCCATGGAGATTAAAGGCGAGAGTCGCGGTGCGTTCTTCGAAAGGCTGGCCGAGCAGATCGATGCCCCGAACCACAATGGGCAAAGACTCCGTGATTCGCTCGCTCCGGCGGCGTTGTGTGGTGGGATGATTCGAATCCACTGCTGGCACCCAGGATCTGAGAAGGACGCGAACCCGAGCATAGCACTGTTGCGCGCGCCGGTCGAGAGGGGAAATTCCCCCTCGAAGGCCTGCCTGTTCGACGCTCTCTGACGAAAAACTTGCCTAGTGTTTCTTCTTTCCCACCGATGTTTCCACCCCGCCGCTATAGATCGCGAGCTCCTTAAGGCTCTCCTGGCATTGTGGAACGTAGGGTCCGTTCGGAGCGACATCGATGCACTTCTGATACGCATCGGCGGTTCCCGGCGGGATGATGTAGATTTCCTTGCCTGCCTCCTCCTTGGGTTCGATCATCGCCGAGAGGCACGAACCAAGCAGGAACCACGTTTGCGCGTCTTTCGGGTCGGCAGCCGCCGCTTTCTGAAGCGGCGCGACCGCTTCCTTCTGGTGCTGCTTGTTATACAGAGCGATTCCGACGTTTCTCCAGCACGGGGCGGCCGACGTCGGGTCGAGAGCGACGGCTTTGTCGCACGCAGCGCCCGCATCCGCAACTTTCGACTGCACCACCGCCGGATCGGTCGACGACGCGGCTGCGTTCGCCAGATTCGTGCTCAAACCTCGATAAGCCCCCGGTCCCGGTTTTGCGTCGACTGACTTCTGAAACGCGCTTGCCGCATCATCGTACCGGCCAACGCACTCGTACGCGGCCCCCAGATTCCCCCATACCGTCGCGGTGTTGTTGACGTCCTTCGCGCTGACGCCCTTTGTCGCCGCTTCGTATTCCGTTGCGGCCGTCTGGCAGTCGCTCGTGCGCTTCTGCTGCAGCGCCGTCTTCTGATCGCCCGTCGCTGTGCGAAGCTGGGTCTGAAGGGCTGTTGCATCATTCATGGCTGCTATGCCCGCCTCGAAATGCTCCTTCATATGCTTGAACGCATCAGCATCTTCTTCCCTTTTCTTCGCTTCCTCGGTGTTTCCGTACTTCGCCACGATCTCCTTGAAATTGATGACCAGCGTTCCCGATTCGCCTTCCTTCACCAGCATCTTTTGCGCGTACGGCGGGATTTTCGGGTCCGTGGCCGTTGCGGTCACGTCGTAGATTCCGGCCCTCAAACCCAACTGAACGAACTTCCCGTTCTTATCGGTCTTGAAGGTGTACACCTGTCCACTGTCCTCGCTCTTCATGGTCACGGTGGTATCCGGAAGCGGTTTGCCCTCCAAATCCAGCACGTGTACCTCGATTTGGTTGTTGCCTTGCGCCGCTGCCACTCCGGCGCACAGCAGAACAAGTGCAACGATCCCCCACAAATGAATCCATCGTTTCATTGGGACTCCACCTCCTCCATAAAGATGTTACTCACTTATGGCGCAACCCGGGTTCGATACGCGATGGGATCCTCGATCCCCGCGTCGGCAAAAGCCGCCAGCCGCAGCCGGCAACTATCGCATATCCCACACGCTTCGTCATCGAATTGATAGCAAGACCACGTCCGGTCGAGCGGTGCGCCCAATTCGTACCCGCGCCGCACGATCTCGCTCTTTCGCATCCCGATCACGGGCGTCACGATTTCGATTCGAGTTTCGGGCCGCGTGCCCTCTCGAATCACTTCCCCGAACGCGCGGTAGTATTCCGGCCGGCAGTCCGGGTAGCCCGAACTGTCTTCCGCAACCGCGCCGACGAAGATAGCGCTCGCGCCGATCACTTCCGCCCAGCTCACCGCCGCTGACAGGAAGTGCGCATTTCGAAAAGGAACGTACGTAATCGGAATTCCCGCATGAGGCGCGAGCGCGTCGCCCGACTTGGGCACCGCGATTCTCTCATCGGTCAGCGCCGATCCCCCAATCTGCGCGAGTGAATCCAGCCGGATCACCAGCCGCTGCCGAACGCCGTAAAAATCCGCGATCTCGTCGAACGAACGCCGCTCGCGACCCTCGGTTCGCTGCCCGTAGCTCGTGTGCAGCAGCGCAAGACGGTGCGTTTGGTTCGCGATGGCGGCCGTCACGCACGAATCCATCCCTCCGCTGAGCAGCACCACCGCCTTCGGCTTTTCCATGTTCGGTTCCATGACTGGAGTGTTCACACTCCCTTCATCGCCGGATCCCAGATAAATTTGTGCAACTGTAAACCCAGCCGCACCGGCAACTGGTCTGCGAGGATCCATTCCGCAAGTTCTCGAGCGCTCAGCCCGGGCCAGGTGCCCGCCGGGTCCGCGAACGCGGGCGAAAAAAGCACCGCGTACACGCGCTCCGCCAGCCGGTGCTCCCGCGTGAAATCGCGCGCAAACTCGTAGTCGCGCCGCGTCGAAATCACGAACTTGATTTCATCCTTCGCATCCACCGCGCCGAGATTTGCCATGTCGAACGTGTCGGCTTCGCCCGAATCGGGACACTTCACGTCCACGATCTTCACCACTTCGCGCGGCAGAACGCCGACGAATCGCTCGCCGCTCGTCTCGATCATCACCGTGTATCCACTGGCTAGCAGCTTCGCTGCAAGCTCGGGTGTTTCGGGTTGCAAAAGCGGCTCGCCTCCCGTGATTTCCACCAGCGTCACGCTGCCGCCGCCTTCTCCCGCAAACTCGCGCACTTTTTCAAGAACTTCTTCAATCCGCTGCTTCGTTCCGCCGTAAAAAGCATAGGCCGTGTCGCACCACGTGCAACGGAGATTGCATCCCGTCAGCCGGACGAAGATGCACGGCAATCCGGCCCGTGTGCCTTCTCCCTGGATGGATTTGAAGATTTCCGTGATGACCATTTCGGCTTCCCTGAAGAATTCAGCGCCCGGATTCCGTTCCGCTCGCTCGCTGGTTCTGCCGGCGCAAAATATAAATCACGAATGCCGTAATCGCTACGATTTCGGTCGCCGTCACGGAAACTGCCAGCCGCCACCCCCAGCCGAACGCGAGCCAGCAGAAGGACGTTATCACCGCCGGAATTCCCACGATAAGGTACGCGCGGTTCATAGAGGCTCTAGGGTCTGTACGTCGCTGCCGAAGTCTCCGTCTCCCACACAGTAATGCTCGCGATTGCCGCCCCGCTCGGAGCCTGATGCATCTGCTTCACCGCTTCATCGTAGATGTGCCGCGCGATGTTTTCCGCCGACGGGTTCAGGACGTCGAACGGCGGCACCTCATTCAAATATTTGTGGTCGAGCGAATGAATCACGGTATGAATCACCTGCTTCAAATGGACGAAATCGTATAGCAGTCCTGTCGCGTCCAGCTCGGCGCCGGACAGCGTCACGCGCACCTTGTAGTTGTGCCCGTGCAGGTTCTCGCACTTGCCCTTGTAATTTCGCAGGTTGTGGGCGGCAGCGAACGTTTCGTCGACGGAAACTTCGTACATGAATTTCCCTCGAGTCCCTTTGAGAAAGGCTCTGTCTCGCCGCGCCTATTCCGGGTTTTCCATGAAGCGTGCCACTTCGGCGAGGTCTTGCGTGGTTGAATATTCCGGCAAGGACTCGAGAAAAATTCTACCATACTGCATGCGCTGAATGCGGTTGTCGAGAATCGCCAAAATCCCCCTGTCGGATTTCGATCGAATCAGCCGCCCGAACCCCTGCTTCAGCGCGAGCACTGCTTCCGGCACTTGATATTCGGCGAACGGATTGCGCCCATCCTCTTGCAACGCGCGCACGCGCGCCGCCACAATCGGATCGCTCGGAACCGCGAACGGCAGCTTATCGATGATCACGCACGAAAGCTGCGCCCCCGGCACATCCACTCCTTGCCAGAAACTGGCCGTGGCGAACAGCACCGCATTCGGAGTCGATCGGAACCGGTCGAGCAGCGTCGACCTCGGCGCCGTTCCCTGCAGCAGCAACGGAAACCGCACGCGCCCCGAGACGCGCTCGAAAATATCCTTCATCTGCGCGTAGCTCGTGAATAGGCAGAAGGCGCGGCCTTGCGAGATCTCCAGCAATCGCGTGATCTCGTCCGCCGCGCTCGCCGAAAACGCGGGATTGCGAACGTCCGGCAGCGTTCGCGGAATATACAGCAGCGCCTGCTCCTTAAAGTCGAACTCGTGCGGCAACACGACCTCCGTCGACGGCAGCACGCCGAGCCGCTGCTTCAGGTAATCGAACCGTCCGCCCACCGCGAGCGTCGCCGAAGTCAGCACCACGGTGTCGAAGCGTTCGAAGAGTTGTTCGCGCAGAATCGCGCTCACGTCAATCGGGGTCGCCGCCAGAAACACTCCCCGGCCGCGCCGCTCGTACCAGTAGACGTAACTCTTTTCTTCGCTCTCGAGCAAAAACGCCAGTTCGCGCCGCACTTCCGCCGCCCGCCGCGACAGCGTAAGCACTTCCTCGGGCTTCGGCGAGATCGCCGAAAGCTCTGCCTCGACACGCTTCACTCCCGCCGCCAGTTCCTCGTAGGCCTCCCGGTTCCGCTCCAGAAACGATTTCCTCTCGGCTGGCTCGAACGGGAATTTGCCTTCTCGCTCCGGGAAACTCTCGAAGAAACTCCGCGAGCGCTCCCGCATGCGCGCCAGATATTTCCGGATTACCGCTCCCTCGATTTGGAGCGTCCGCAGCATGATTTCCGTGTCGCGCGCCAATTCTTCGAAGCGATAGCTCGAAATCTGCCGCCCGAAGTAGTCGCTCGCCACGTCCTCGATTTCATGCGCTTCGTCGAATACCACCGCCGAATACTCCGGCAGGATCGACCCGAAATCGTCCTGCCGTATCGCCAGATCGGCGAAGAAAAGATGATGATTCACGATAATCAAATCCGCTTCGTGCGCGCGCTGGTGCATCGCCGTGACGAAGCACGTCTGAAATTCCGGGCATTTTTGCCCCGTGCACAGATCGCTGCGCGCATCGATCCGGTTCCACAGCTCGGAGTCATCCGGCAAGAAGGTCAGCTCGCTCCGGTCGCCCGTTTCCGTCAGTTTTTCCCAATCGCGAATCTGCGCGAACCAATCGATCTCATCGATTCCTTTCAGCACCGGCTGCCCCACCATCTGATGCACCTTCGCGCGGCACAGAAAATTCGCGCGGCCTTTCATTAACGCCACCTTCAGATTCGGAGCAAAATTCTTTTGCAGGAACGGCACATCCTTCTGGAAGAGCTGCTCCTGCAGGGACTTTGTCGCCGTCGAAATCACCACCTTGCGCCCCGCGCGAATCGCGGGAATCAGGTAGGCCAGCGTTTTCCCGGTGCCGGTTCCGGCCTCGATCACCACTTGCTGATGCTTCTGAAACGCTTCGTCCACAATCTGCGCCATCTCGAGCTGCGACCGCCGGAACTCGTATCCCGGATGGCGCTTCTCCAGCATCCCGCCGGGCCCGAAAATCCCTTCGATGCTGACTACTTCCTCGGATTTTGCCGTTGCAGCTTTTTTCGCCATAGGAACACAGGAACAGACAGTCCGCGCATTCGCCCCGCGCCAAAGCCCCAGCGCTAAAGTATCACAGCGGAAAGCCCCGAGCGATTCGCCCGGCCATAGCTATAAGAAGCACCAGAAAACGTTTTCCGTGCTGATGTTGGCTCGGACACGTGATACCCTACCGCGCTTGAGCGGCCCCAACTCCGGGTTTGAGGCGAATCGCAAACAATCCGCCGAGAGGATGATCGCGTGACCCAACTCGCTATGTTGTCCGTCATCGTAGCTGGATCCCGTATCACCGGGATCGATTGGATCGTGATTGCCGGCTACTTCGGCCTCCTTATCGGTGTCGCCACGTGGGTGATTCGCCGCCGCAAAGACAACGCCACCGACTACTTTCTGGCTGGACGGAATCTTGGCTGGTGGATCATCGGCGCGTCCATATTCGCGTCGAACATTGGATCTGAGCACATCGTCGGGTTGGCCGGCTCCGGAGCCACCAGTGGCGTCGCGATGGCGCATTATGAGCTGCATGCCTGGTGCCTGCTCGTATTGGCGTGGGTGTTCGTGCCTTTCTACATGCGCTCCATGGTATTCACCATGCCGGAGTTTCTGGAGCGGCGGTTCAATGAGAAGTGCCGCTACGTTCTCTCGATCGTCTCGCTGATCACCTTTGTCATTTCGAAAATTGCTGTGGGCATCTTCGCCGGCGGTGTCGTGTTCGCGACTCTGTTCCCGGCAAACAAGGCTCAACATCGGCGGTGTTACGATCGACAGTTTTCCGGATCGGCTCGGTGCTGGTGATTCTGCTCACCGGTCTCTACACCACACTCGGCGGCATGCGCGCCGTAGCATACAACGATGCGGTGCAAGTCACCGTTCTGATCATCGGGTCGGCGCTGCTGACCACCTACGGCCTGATCCGCTCCTGGGCGGCTGCGGAGAAGCTGCGGCACTGGTGCGGTTCGGACATGTTCAATCTGTGGAAGCCGCTTATCCCGGCGGGCGTAGCGGGAACCTGGGCGCCGGTGCTGCAGACCGACGCCGCGGGCAAGGTGGTTCAGGAGGCCTGGTATTTCAACGGCAACTTCCCGTGGCTGGGCATGTTGTTTTGCGCGCCCATCATCGGCCTCTGGTATTGGTGCACGGATCAGTACATTGTGCAGCGCGCGCTGGGCGCGCCGAACCAGACCGTCGCCCGCCAGGGCAGCATCTTTGCGGCGTTTCTCAAGCTTTTTCCCGTCTATATCTTTCATCATTCCCGGGCTGATTTGCTACGCCCTGGCGCGTAGCGGCAAATTTCCGGAGCTGATGCCGATGATCGGGCCGGATGGGGGCGCGGCAATCCCGGCGGTTTCTAACGGGGGCGTTCCCGAATATGGTGCAGTATCTGCTGCCGCCTGGGGTTCGCGGCATTATCGTGGCCGGATTACTTTCGGCGCTGATGGGCTCGCTCGCGGGCGTCTTCAACGCCTGTTCCACGCTCTTCACGGTGGATCTGTACGAGAAGTGGAAACCCAACTCCTCTCAACACCGGCTGGTGCGCACCGGCCGCATCGCAACCGCGGTGATGGTGCTGATTGCCCTTGCCTGGATTCCGGTGATCAAGAACGCACAGCGGCCTCTACACCTACCTTCAATCTGTCCAGGGCTACCTGGCGCCGCCCATTTTCGTCGTGTTCTTCCTCGGCGTGTTCTTTAAACGGATGAACGGAGCAGGGAGCACTGTGGGCAATGATTGTCGGTTTCGCGTTCGGCATCTTCCGGATGCTGGTGGATACTCCGGTGACGCTCGGGCTCAGCGGACTGGAGAATGGCTACGCCCAGGGTTCGTTTCTGTGGATCATCAATAACGTCTATTTCCAGTACTGGAGCGTTTTGATCACGATTGTTTCGGCAGTGGTGATGGTCGGCGTCAGCCACATGACCGCCGTGCCCGACCCATCAGATCCAGAGCCTGACCTTCGCCACGTCAACTGACGAGGACAAAGCGGACACTGAAGCAAGCTGGGGATGGCGCGAGGTCGCCGCGTCCGGCTTCGTCCTGGTCTGCATCCTCGGCGCCTACCTCTACTTCCGCGGCTAGCGCCGGGGGTTAAGCTCTTGATTTTGGTTTGGACTTAAGCGTAGCGCCGCGGTCTTTAGCCTGCCCGCCGTGGCGGGCGCGGCATCTTCGCCTTTAGGGGGTCGCTGTCATCCCGACCGAAGGCCCGCGCGGTTTTGTCTCTTCCACGCGCAGCGTGGACGCGGGCCGCAGTGGAGGGACCTCTCTTCCGCTTCTCTCGCCTCCGCCCCTCCGCTTGTCATTCCGAGCGAAGAGAGGAATCTGCTGTTGCTTTTTTCTCCCCGCTCCGTCACTTCCCAAACCCGCCGCCAAACCCCTTCAGCAGCAGAATCACATCCAGCAGCGCCAGAATCGCAATCCCCAGCTCCACCACGAACGACCGCGCCTCGTTGAACTGGTCCGTCATGAAATCGTACAGCTCGCCCGCAGTGCGCAGCTTTTCGTCCACCAAATTGCGGTACTCGTCCACGCCCATCCGCGTTGCCGCCAGTCGGTAAACGCGCGCGTAGTGAACGTCGCTCACGAATTTGATCGCGTTGTCGATCCGCTCGGCCAGCTCCATCACATCCAGTCGAATCGTGTTGAAAGGCTTCGCCTCCCGCTGAAATCTCCAGCGCGAAAACAGGATGTTCCGGCTTTTCTCCAGGGCGGCGTACACGTCGGAGAGCACCTGCGTCATCAGCCCGTCGTAATAACGGAATTCCAGAAGTTGCATTTTCGCGTATTCCAGGATTTGGCTTGTTGCCGCTGCATCGTCGGGCTGGTCGTAGACGAAAGCTGCGGCCGAACCGATCACCGTCAGGTCAGACGGGTAGTAGGACGCGCTGGCGTGCAGGATTTCTTCCGTGGTTCTGTGCGCGAGCGGTGTGGACTCCCCGCGAACCAATTGCGCGATCTCTTGGCCATGCGCTGACAGCAATTCCTCGGCGCTCGTCCGCTCCGCCTTGGGATCATCCACGCTCTGCAGGTTGATGATCAGATAGTCTTCTTCCAGCCAATCCTTCGTGGGCTTCACGATGGTAGGCATCACCTTTTCCAGGTGACGCCGCAGCACGTCGCGCGCCTGTGGCTCGATATCCGTGGGGCTCACCCAGCGCGACGTTTCGCGCAGCAGCGCTTTCCAGTCGCATTCAAACGGCACGTCCATTTGCACCACCACGGCCGCGAACGCGTAGTACTTGAGCGTGCAGACCACCTGCTCCCCGGTCTGCAGCGTCGCTTGCTCGCTGGGCTCAACAATCGGCGGCTGGTCGAAACGGATGTAGTCGGGTGTGCGCCGCGGGAACTGTTCCTTGATCGTGCCGCCGCGCGGACCAAGCATCTCGCGCAGCTTCGCGAGGTCGATCGCCTCCGCCACGTCGTAAAGAAAAAGTATCCGGAATGACCCGCGCAGCACCATCCACGCCATTCTACCCGCGCGCTCGCTCCCGCGTCGACGCCCCGATCACGGCCTCCGGTTAGCAATGTTGCCGCGGATCACCTGCAAATAATCGCGAGCGGTGTCGAGGGCTTGCTCGGCCTCGTGATGAGAGACGAACCCGGTATCGTCGTAGAGAGCCAGATTCCTCTTCCGGCGAAGACGGTCAAACATCGTGAGCAGGCCACCGTGCTTCTTATCGAGACGCGTTCGCACGAACTCAATGATCGCGATGTGATGGCCCGGCTGGCTGCGAGCGCGAAGGCCGTAGCTGAACATGAACCCGAGCGAGGCTTTCAACATCGCCTCATAAGCCTGCTGGAGTGACGCCTCTTCGTCAAAAGCGAGAATCTTGCGGGCGGACGCGAGTTTTTTCCCCGCACTTTGCAGGAAGCGCTCGATCTGGGCCCAATCCACCCTTTGCGATTTCAGTTTCTTCACGCGGCACCCACCAGCGCGACGCACTTATTCTGCCAGACGTTTTCAAGGAAGGCATCTTTGCGCTTTCCCCGAGACTCGAACTCCTTCCGGCTCATGACTGTGTAATTGATTTCGCGCCCGAGTTGCCGTTCGAGTCTGTCGATTGCTTCCGCTAAGACATGGCCCGCTGGCCTGCCGATCACAAGAACGTCAATGTCGCTCGCGGCGTCTTGCCGATTCGCCGCGAATGAGCCATACAGAAACGCCTCTCCAATTCCCTCAATTTTCCTAAGGGTTTGTGCAATCAGCGGCACCGCGCCCACCGTCTTCTCGACGATTCCACGAACTTCCGCAAAGAGGGCATACTTCCTGTTGAGCTCGAAATACTTCTGGCGGCCGCTCACCTCTGACCGAAACAGACCCTCGCGCTCCAACCGCCCGAGCTCCTTCGACAGGTTCGAGGGATCGATGCCCAGCCGTTCCGCCAGGTCCCGCAGGTGATGCCGGGCAGTAGGGTTCGTGAAGTAGTAGGCGAGCAGCCTCTGCCGCGCTTTCGAACGTAGATCCAGCATATGGTACGACTCTACCACAAATGTGGTATAAAATCACCACACGCGAACCCATACTTCTTAGGGTGCTTCCGACGCCCCTATAATCGAGTACTTCACTTCCTTGCCCTTCTCGCCGGGAATAAACAGACGGTCGTTTTCGATGCGGCACTGGACGTTCTGATCAGCCGCTAGATTGGTCTCTGGCTTGGTTGTCCCGCGTGTAATCCGATAAACAGTCTTTCCAATCTGAAGGTAGTAGACCGCCGCGTTGCCGTGTTTCCCGTAAGCTTCGACGTCCCACTTCAAGACCTTTCCTGTCACGTAGGACTGAGTGGACCGAGCGGAAACCGCGATGACGCAGAACAGCACTGAGAGGAGCAAAACCGATTTTCTCATCACGACTACCTCCGCCGCCTCTTGTCATGCCATTTCGTTGGATCCTTGGCGTTGAGAGCAGTCCCCAGAGTGTAGTCCCGGCGGCCGCGACAAACAATTGTGCCGCAATCCTTTGAAGTCTTAAGGGTACCCGTCTTAGATCGTCACTTTCCTTCACATTCTACCGTGGCTTTTCCAGAGGGCTTGTTCAGCCTCGAGATCACACCACGTGGCATGGATCCACCACAAATGTGGTAACAAATCACCACACCGAAAAAGGGTACCCGCGCTCCCGTGCTGCTCAGGCGTGGATGTGCTCGGGCCGTTTCAATCGGGGAAGCGCCTTGATGGATTTTCCGGCCTTCTCATGGGCTAGGCGCAGCTCGTAGAGACTCTGCAGATTCAGCCAAAACTCCGCGCTCGTGCTAAAGAAATGGGCGAGCCGCAGAGCGGTGTCACCCGTGATGGAGCGCGTCCCATTCAATATCTGCGTGACGCGATTGGTCGGCACCTCGATCTTTCGTGCCAGCTCGGCCGCGCTCATATCCAGTGCGTCCAGTTCTTCGGCCAGATGTTCTCCTGGATGGATAGCGATGAGTGCCATAGCGATTCTCCCTAGTGATAATCGACGATCTCAACGTTCGTTGGCCCCAGCGACCGGTTAGGCCACTCGAAGCAAATCCGCCACTGATCGTTAATGCGGATGCTGTACTGACCTTTGCGATCGCCAATCAGCGCTTCAAAACGATTGCCGGGCAACGCGGCAAGGTCTTTCAGCGATGTGGCCGCTTCGAGACGGTCCAGCTTAAGGCGTGCCGAGTGTTCAAATCCTGAGAAGGCCTTGACGCGATTGCCAGCGGCGAAGTCCCTAGTCCGCTTGTCTCGATAGCTGACAATCACGCGCTAAATATAGCAGGGCGATACGCGTTACGTCAATCATAACGAATCTCCGCTCTCTAGTGTTCTATTGCGATTGACAACATCGCAGACCCCCGCATCCCCCAAGCGCCGTGGGCGCGAAACAGGAGGGCCCGGCGGACTCGCTTGTGCCGAGAGAATTGTGCAGTACTAGGACTTGACAATTTGGTAATTCTATGATATCCTGCAGCTGGAAAGTCAGACATGGATGACCAATACACCACTCTCGACCTCCCGGATCCACCATCCCCGCCCGATCCCGACTCCCCCTACCAAGACCCTGATTCTCCAACCTTTATTGAGGCCGCCCAGCTCCTCGAAAGAATATGGGAAGCATATCCACACACACGACCCAATCCCACGCCCGGCGAGCCGCCACCGGCCGCCCCCAAAGAAAAGGAACAAAAGGAGGATTTCAGCATGCTCCCAGCCGAAGAACGACACAGACGCAAGTGCATCATCTGCCGCCATCCAGACCGCGAGGAAATCGAGGAAGAATTCGTCAACTGGCACGACGTCTGGTATCTCGCCAAAGAGTACAAAATCTCCGATTACCGCTCGATCCACCGCCACGCCCGTGCCACCGGACTCATCGTTCGCCGCCGCGAAAACATGCGACAGGTTCTTGACTCTATCATCGAGCGCCGGCCCGACAGGGTCACCGCTGACTCCATCATCCGCGCGATTCGCGCCTACAGTTGCCTGACGGAGGACAACCGCTGGGTCGAGCCCTCCTCCCGAGTCGAATTCGCCGTCACCAAACCTGCTCCCCAGCCTCAACAGCCGCCGCGATCCAACGGTGCAAACGGTCCTCTTCGAGACGCAGAAGGAGGGAATCTAATCCCGGCACCGGGATTAGAAACGAACGCAAGTGACTGAAAACATGGACCAGAGACCATGTCTAATCGGCAAAAATCGGCCCGAAAAAGATTATGTTTATATAGACGGATTACGTGACGGACCAGCCCCAAATCGTCATGCCGAGCAGCAGGAAGAGGACGCCGAGGCCCACGACGCTCAGCACTTTGCCCTGGCCGAGCAGCGAGTCGCGCGTCTCAGCCTCAGCGCACACCAACGAAACCACCACCACCACGACGCCCCACGCCAGAGCCAGCGGCATCCCAGGGTGGCTCCGAATCACGCTGAAAAAGTGCTCCGACGGCTGCCCGGCCGGAACCCACGTGGGAATAAACGGCGTCACTCCCGCCACCAGCGAAAACGTCAGGAGTTTGCGAGTGAGCCAGCCGCGGACCTTGGGCCTTCGCGAGCCGCGCAGCGCGAGAAAATCCCACACGAGAAGTCCGATCGCGAGCGGCACCCAGCCGTACAGCGCGATCCTGTCGTCCAGCCAGAACCACATTCGAAACATCAATTGGGCGTGGTGGCCGTCCACGTGGCGCGGCAACAGGAACCACGCCACCAGCGAATTGCAGGCGAAAGCCAGCATCAGCGTGGTCAGGCCGATGAGCTGGAGCCAATGCCGCGTCGCGGCGGCGCCACAGCGCGTGCAAATCGACTGCCTCGGCAAGAAATTGAGTCCACACCGCTCGCAGAACATCTTGTGTCTCCCGGGAAGAGCCGCGAGATGCTTTCCTGAAAGCGTACGCGAAACGCCCCGCAGGAATCTACTGGTCGTTGGTCTAGTATTCGCTCAGGTGAATTGGAACGCAGGCGAAACCAGGGAGAACCTCAAGGAAGAGAAAACAAGGGGTGAAGCGCTAACTTCCGATGTTGGCGTCGAGGCCGGCAGCGAGAGCGTGTTCGATCAGGGCCATCAACTCGGCGCTGGCTTCGGGGTTGGTCACTCCCCGGGTGAGAATCACGACGATGAACGGATGCGGTCCAAGCTCGATCATCGCTTGCTGGCCGATTCCAGCGAGGCGAATCGATTGCGTGGCGCGGGGATCCGACGGCATTCCCGCAGTCGGGAGCTGCTGGAAAGCCGCTCGAGCCAGCATGCCCACCATTTGCTTGCTGGCGTCGTCTCCCGCGTCCTGTCCCTTCGCAAGGGTCCAGAGCAATTCGAGCATGGCGCGCGTCGTCGTGGCGTTGTCGGGGCGTTTGTCGTTCGGCCGATCGGGTTCGATCGCGTGAATCAGTTGGATGCCGTTGGCGTGGAGCGACTCGATTCGCTGGCGGACACGGTCGAGGCCGAGCCGTTCGATCAGCAGGTCGGCGGCGAGGCTGCTGTTACGGGCCACCATGTGCTCGCACAGATCCTGGAGGGTGATCGGCTTGCCGAGCTCTTTGTACAGATCCTGGTCGGAATCGGTCTTGGGATCGAGGTGATAGACGGCGCCGTCGATAACACTGTGAAACGTGTTGTGCACCACTACCGTATCGGTGAGACGCACCTCGCCTGCTTGCGCCTCGGTATAGAGCTCGATCATCACCGGAATCTGGATGACGGCGGGCGCGGCAGGGAACGCCTCGTCGGCTTTGATGAAAAGTTGCTGCGCGCCGTCGAGCGAGCGGAAGGCCACCGAAACGTCCGCATGCGCCTGCTGAATCACTTGCTCCACCTGCGCGCGAGCGGGGCTATCGCTTGGCGGAACGCGTGGGCCCTTCGCGGACGCGGGAATCGCGCAGGCCAGCGCCAAGCCAATCAAACACAACCAACGCTCGTGCCGCCGGGAAGTCATGGTCTCTGCATTCTACGATATTTCGAGCCGCGCGGGTCACGAGGTCTGAAGCACCTTCAGAGGCCGGCCGATGCCACTTCGCGCGCGATGGCTTCGCCCACCTCGCGGGTGCCGGCCTTGCCGCCGACGTCGCGAGTGCGCGGGCCGTTCGCGGCCAGTACCGATTCGATCGCGCGCTCGATGGCGTCCGCTGCAGCGGTTTCTCCCAGATGCCGCAGCATCATCGCGCCTGACCAAATCTGGCCGATCGGATTGGCGATGCCTCGGCCTGCGATGTCGGGCGCAGAGCCGTGGACCGGCTCGAACATGGAAGGGAACTCGCGCTCGGGATTGATGTTCGCGGAGGGCGCGATTCCGATCGAGCCGACTACCGCCGGGCCCAGGTCGGAAAGAATGTCGCCGAAAAGATTTGAGGCGACTACGACGTCGAACCAATCGGGATGCGTCACAAAATGAGCCGAGAGAATATCGATGTGAAACTGGTCTGCGCGCACATCGGGATATTCCGCCTGCATGGCGGCGAACCGTTCGTCCCAGAAAGGCATCGTGTGGATGATGCCGTTCGATTTTGTTGCAGAGGTTACGTGTTGGCGGCGCGTCCGCGCGAGTTCGAACGCGTAGCGCAAGATGCGGTCGCAACCGCGCTTCGTGAAAATCGTCTCCTGGAGCGCGAACTCTTCTTCCGTGCCGCGAAATACGCGTCCGCCCATCTCGGAGTATTCGCCTTCGTTGTTCTCGCGCACGACGCAGAAATCAATTTGTTTTGGGGGATAGCCCTTGAGCGGAGGTTCGATGCCCGGCAGCATTCGCACCGGACGCAAGTTGACGTACTGCTGAAAATGGCGGCGGATCGGAATCAGGAGTCCCCACAACGAGACGTGATCCGGAACCCGCGGATGCCCGACGGCTCCCACAAAGATAGCGTCGAATCGACGGAGCTGGTCGAGCCCGTCGGCAGGCATCATGCGGCCAGTGGCGAGATACGTGTCGCAGCTCCAATCGAATTCGCTCCAGGTGAAGCCGAAGCCGAAGCGCCTGCCCGCAGATTCGAGTACGCGGATGCCCTCCGGAACCACTTCTCTGCCGATGCCGTCGCCGGCGATGACCGCGATTCTGTACTGTTTCGGAGGGGATGGGCTCGCGTTATGCAAGGCGGCAGTATCTCATCAGAGCCCTTTGACGGCTTTGACTTCTACTGGTTCTCCGGCGAAAACGGTTGGAGCGCCAGCTTCCTGAGCGGCCTTGTTGTAATCGGCGACGTCTGTTTTCAGCAGATCATTGAATTTCTTCAGTTGCTCGTCCAATTTCGCGTAGAGTTCCTTCGCTTTTTCGAGCACCAGCGGATTGGGCATTTGCCCGTAGCCGCCCCCGCCCTGAAAGCCTGCCCGGCTGACCTGGCTCTGGAGTCGCGCCAGCGCATGGATGTCGTCTTCGGAAACATCGTGCTGCAGGTCGGGATCGATGAAGACGTCTTTGACGACGGAAAGTTTCTTCGAAAGATCCCTGCCACGCGCGAGGATCGGCTTGTACTTCGCCTTTTGCGCATCGTCGTTTCCGCTCTGAACGATCGCGGCAAAATCGCTGATCTCTTTCTGGATGTCCTCGATGCGATTCAGCATTTCGTTCATGGCGCTCACCTCGCTGCGTGCCTGAAGCCCAGTGTCGGTTTGCGCGCGAAAAACCGCGGGGTCGACCTTAACATTCGGATCGGGCGCGACGGTTGTGCTCTGCGATTCGGTTTGGCCGTTGACGGTGACGGAAATTTTGTAAGTCCCCGGCACCACCATCGGCCCGCGATTTGGATTGAAAAATTCGCTCTCCGTCGGCGGCGCAGCAGACTTAAGTTGTGTAGGACCTTCGTAGCGCATGTTCCAGACGAACCTGTTCACACCGGCCTCGGAAAGTCCGTATTCGGTGGCCACCTGGTTTCCCTGCTCGTCGGTGACTACGATTTTGACGGGGGTCTGGCGCACTTTCTTTTGTTCCGGTGAGACTTTCAGTTCGGCCTTCAGGTAGTAGTCAATCAAGACGCCATCGGGAGCATTGGGCGCGGAATATCCTTTGGTCTGGCCTTCATCGCTTCGCCAACGATGAAGAATTGTGCCGTCGGAAGGCGTGAACAGGTGGAACGCGCTCGCTTCAATCTCGGGCGTGAGTTCCTCGAGCGGGCGGATATCGTCGAACACAAAGACGCCGCGCCCGTGAGTGGCCACCACCAGATCGCGCCTGCCCTTGACGAAGGTAAGATCCCACACCGGGACTGTGGGGAAGTTCGATTTTATCGGCTTCCAGTGGTCTCCGCGGTCTGTCGAATAATAGAGCCTCGTGTCCGTCCCGGCGACCAGGAAGCCGCGTTGGTTGGGATCTTCGCGCACGACGTGAACCGGCGAATCGTCGGGCAATCCGGTCATGATTTTCTGCCAATTCGCGCCGTAATCGCTGGTTCGATAGGCGTAGGCATGGCGGTTGTCGAGCATATGGGCGTCGTAAATGACGTACGCCGTGCCGGCATCGAAAGGCGAGACGCCAACTTGATAGACGCGGGCCCATTCCGGCGCGCCAGAGATGTGCGAGGTCACATTTGTCCACGTTTTGCCGGCGTCGCGCGTCACCTGCACGTATCCGTCGTCGGTGCCGACCCAGATCACATTCGAATCGGTTGGCGCGAGGGTTAGGGACATGACCGTGCCGTACGTCTCGGCGCCGCTTATATCGTGATTCACCGGTCCGCCGGAAATTTCTTGCTTGCTCTTGTCGTTGCGAGTGAGGTCGCCGCTAATGGGCGACCACGTTTTTCCGGCGTCGATGGATTTAAATACAACGTTTCCGCCGAGATACACTTCGTTCGCGTCAGTGGGAGAAACCGCAATCGGCGAAGTCCAGTTGAACCGGTATTTCAAGTCCGCAGGTTTTTGTTCTTCGACGCCATCGAGGTACGG
>CAVVWI010000003.1:0-1605129 GCA_963751935.1 uncultured Acidobacteriota bacterium
TGGAGGAGTTGATAACCACTCTGGAGGCTAACGGCGAGACTGCGCACGCAGCCGTCATTCGCGAATTGGACGTAGAACTATTCAAGGGGTGTGTCAGCGCAGCCCAGCTCCCTGAAGGACAGCCATGCAGCCAATGACAGTCGCCACGGGATCCCGGGAGCACGACGCGTCGAAGCACGGCATCACGGTGATGGCGCGGCGAGTCGTGATCACCGTGGTGTTTCTCCTGGTGCTCGGGCACACCGTAGGCGCCCAGGAATCCCCGAAGGAAGTCTTCGTGGATTACAAGGGCGTAAATTTTTCCGTGAAGATGCTGGATCGCGTCCCCGTGAAGATCACCCTTAAACACGACATCAGCAATGATGGAGCCATGTACACAGTACGAAACTTTTCTCAGCAATTGGGGGCCAACTGCCTCAACGTCTACCAATTCGATTACGAAACCGTGCGCGGGGAGGGCAGGGCCGATGAAGACAAAGTTCTCACCGCTACCTACGCGAAATTTAAACTTCTCGATTATCTAATCTTCCGGGATGAAAAACTCGGCTGGCTGAATGCGCGGCAGGCCACCACTAAGATCGAGATCGCCGGCGAACCCTACTTGTCCGTCACGCGAATTGCAGTCCAGGGTTCCCGTGTGTGGCTCCTGGCGGTAACGGTGCGGGACTCGGATGTGATGCCGGCTGCCGACCTGTTCACGTTCTTTAACAGCTTTGTGCCAGATCGCATGGATGACGGTTCCCCCGATCCCATTCTTCAAAATGATGCGTACAAGTGCCCTGCCACCTGGAGTCCGTACGTGGTTGAGGCCGAGCGGAAAGCCGGTGGGGATCCCGTGCACTGTGTCAAGGATCTCCAGTAGTGAAAACTCTACAAGAAGCTGTCAGATTCGTTTTGGTGATCGGGACGCTCGTAGGAATCGCGTGCTTTATCACAGTCATGGCTGGGCATCCGGCAGATTGGGGGACGGGGCTCGTAGCTTCCGGATTAGTAGGCCTGATCTATGGCTCACCGATTGGATTGGTTGTTTGGATTCTGTATCGCGCTGTCCGACTCGCGTTTTCTAGAAGCTGAAGCCATGAATGAAAACGAATTCACGAAATTCCAAACCGCGATAGAGGAGAAAAAGCCCCATTGGCCGTTCTGGGCCACAGCCGCCCTGGTCATGTGCGGTAGCTTTTCCCATTCGTATTCACGTACATCAGGAGACAACTAAGTGGAAAGGAAACGTGCAAATGGATGGGTAATTAGTTTAGTCGCATTTTTCATTTTTAAGGGATTGATGGGTGTTTACCATGATCACAACGTCGCGGAGAAGCTTCAAACCATGCGGGACGTAACAGCCGCACACAAGAGGCGCGTGGCGGCCATGACAGACACATGGCCGGACGCCCCATTATCAACTCAAGCGGGCCGCGACCATATGCGGAAGTTTCAAACACTCGTGTGCAGTGAAGCGCACCAATCCGAAGCGGAGATCCGAGCGGCTAACGACAACATATTAAGGCCCGAAAATGCGACGGATGTGGCCGCGACATACAAGGTATGTGACGACACGCTCCAAATTATTGATTTAGCCGATAAGGCTACTTGGGTTGATGGCGTTTCAGGCGAGCCTGTAATCAAAGACGGCCCGTTGAAGGATCAACTGAGGACTCTTATCGCCACTCTTGACGCGGATCAAAAGGCGCTCGACGCGGCGGAGAAAGTTGTTAATGACGCGTACAAACAGCAGCAGGAATTGGGAAAGATTCAGTAAGAGAACCACAAAACGGTTTCAAAAGGAGATCCAATGAAAAAGATAGCTTCGGCAGTCAACCCACCGTGGCTAAAACTACCTTGATGAGATTCTTCACGAGGTTCATGGTTTCCTCTTTCGCTCGGTAAAAAGACCACCACCGCCGCGAGCTTCACGCTGTCACCACCGCTCGAACCTTCCCGATTCCGAGTCGTCGCCAAATCCTTTGGTAAAAACCAAGCTTGACGCACAGGAGGTTTTCAGCCTGAAGTCGCGTTGACGCTGTCGGCTGATCCACCCCAAGTAGACAGCCTTTTCTTCACTGGTCTCGAACCCCCATCGAAAGTGAGGAATTTTGTGTTTATGCACCAGATTGCAAGTTTGTACCAAGCGACGGCTCATTTTTGCGCGGCTTTATTTTCACTGTGTGAGTCGAAAAGCCTTTTCAGTTGATTGTTCAAGTTGTATGTTGACCGAAAGGCTGCGAATCGTTTCGCGGGTCGTCTGAGCGGATCCTGATTTCGTTGCGGTGTCGCGCTTCGCAGGGGAGTTCCAAATCAAGGATGAGTTCATCTGCAACATCACGTTTTTCCACCTTATCGCTGGCGCAAATGAAATCTGACAGCGTTGATGCAAACGCGCGCGATGTCGCTGCGTTCACAAAACTCACTGATGAAGTATTGATGGCCCGAATTCGGGAGGATGACAAGGAAGCCCTTGCTCTCTTGTTCCGACGGTACGTGGGATTGGTCCGAAGCGTAGGACGAAGGATTATACGAAATGACGCCGAGGCCGAGGATCTGGTTCAGGAAGTGTTTCTATACCTTTATCGTAAGCGCACCGTCTATGACAGCTCTAGGAGTTCGGCTCGTTCTTGGATTGTTCAGATGGCATACCAGCAATCCATTCAACGCGTGCGATACCTTACAACCCGCCAGTTTTACACAGGCAAAAACTTGGACGACGAGGCTGCTAGGACAATCGGCTCATTGACAACGGAGGACGACTATTCCGCTGAAGTAGTTTTGAGAAAGACAGGGCTGCTGAAGGCGCTCAAAGATTTATCAAATGAGCAGCGCGAGACTTTGGAGCTCCATTTCTTTGAAGGGTATACGCTTAAAGAAATTAGCGTCAAGACTGATCAGCCCCATGGGAACGTAAGACACCATTATTATCGGGGTCTTGGAAAGCTCAGGAGCGCATTTTTTGGCGACAAGGTACACAAGACGTGAAGCGTATGGGAAATAGTAACGACAAGCCGAGAGCAAAGGAGGGATCATACAGCCAACCGCATGACGAATTTATTGAGCTGTGTGCTCTTTCTACTTCAGGCGACCTCACCGATGAAGAGCAGAACAAACTGCATGTACACCTTGCAGTTTGTGGCCAGTGCCAAGACGCTCTGAAGGAATTCCAGGTACTCGTTGACAAGGCGATACCGCTGCTTGCTTCTGATTCATTCGATTCGGAAGCTGAAAGAGAGCCTGCCGCTGACGCAGCAGCCGAGCTAGCGCTCTTTGAACGCCTCTCGCGGGAGGGAAGGTTCCGGGAATTGGATCCCGAAGAAGAGAATCCCGTGCGGGTGGCTAGACTTATGGCGAATCGGAACGGCCAGTCACGCGCCTCTCTAAATTGGAACTACGTCTGGATGCCGTTCGCTGCATGTATTTTGCTTACTATCACGCTGGCAATCTATGCGTACCGCGTGGGCAGAACCCGTACACCTCAAGTCATCCAAGGAATGCCAAACAGCGCTCACGCGCAAGTGGACATGCTCGAACAAAAGATGAGTGACATCGGCCACGAGCGCGCGATGTTGAAAGCTCAGCTCATCGAGCGCGATAAGGTCATTACCAACCTGCGAAAGCAAGCCGAACAACAGGCGATCTCACTAAACGCGATAAAGAGCACTCAAGACAATTTGGAACAGTCGCTTCAAAGCGACCAAGTAGAGCAGCAACGCTTCAAGGACGAGCGAGCTGATTTGGCGCAGAGACTGGATGCGGCCCAGGCATCTCTCCAAAAGGCACTGGGGGACCTTGATTCAGCCCAGCAGCAACGTTTACAAGATCAACTCCTGGCGACAAGTCTGGAGGCCCAGATCAATGAGGTTTCTCGCCAACTTGGTGATCGGAAACAAACAATTGAACGACAAGAAGAATTGCTAAGTCACGACCGGGATATTCGCGAGTTAATGGGAGCGCGAGATCTTTACATCGCGGAGGTATACGACGTCGCGCGCAACGGAGCGACGCAAAAACCATACGGCCGTGTTTTCTATACCAAGGGAAAGTCTCTAATCTTCTACGCCTATGATTTGAATCAGGAGGCTGGAGTACAGAACGCCAGCACGTTTCAAGTATGGGGACGCCGTGGTCCAGACAAGACCCAGGCGCTGAACCTCGGTATCTTTTACCAAGACAGCGCAGCTAAAAAGCGCTGGGTCCTCAGATTTGACGATCCCAAGACGCTGGAGCAAATCGACGCCGTCTTCGTAACAGTGGAACCTAGTGGCGGCAGCCAGAAGCCTAGCGGTAAGGCTCTACTCTTTGCATCCCTAAGAGTGGAGTCAAATCATCCGTAGGGCTCGACGACTGCGTAATTTTTCTCGACACGAGTCAGAAGAAAAAGCCCGACCTGAGCATTTCTAAGCAGACGATCACGCGTGCTGCGGTCGTCTCGGCGCAAGTAGCAACCCGTGATTCTCAGGTGCCCGTTAAGTGCCCAGAATATCCCGTTTTGAGAGGCTTTTACGGCTGAGAAGAAGGGCTAAGTCGTTTGAATCCGGCAGAGCCGGTTGGTCGTTTGGCGCGTTATGAGCCCGACGAGCTACCAGGCTGCTCCACCCCGCGAAAACATCATAGCGAATGCAGGCGCAGGGGTCAAACGATACAGCGCCAAGCCGCAAAATCGCGCCCCGCTACCAGGAGCTGTAAGGCGTTTGCTTGAACGGTGAGATGGCGTCAGACGCCGAGTGGACGCCGCAGATTCCACCGGCACCCTGATCCGGACTCAACACAAGGTCGCCGCAGTCCATATCCGGTGTCCAATCAGGTTTGTCCGTGATTGGGTCCTTCGGTATTTGGCCGATGTAATGCTCGGTCACGAGGTCATCAAGCGAGTTGGGAGCTGCTTCTTTGTCGGTGGTGTAATCCTGGATGGCTTTGCGCAGCACGAAAAGGTCTTGCTGGAGCGTTGCTTCCTTCGCCTTTTCGTACGACACCTGATATCTTCCGACGGCGATCGTCGCCAGAATGAGAATGATCGCGATGACGATCATCAACTCGATCAGCGTAAAGCCTTGTGACGCGCCCCGGTCCTCGCGCAACGCCACCCACGCGGTCGGCCTTTGACTCGGTTTTTCCGGCTTCGTGGATTTCATCCTGCAATCACCAGTCAGAATACTTTGTGCCATTCATGGCAGTGGCCGTGGACTTCGAGAAGACGTCGAAGACGTCGGTGCCTCCCCAGGCCGATGAATCGGGATCGTCCTGGACGGATCGCATTCCCCATTCTTTGTTTCCCGTCATCGGATCCACTGGAAGCTCGCGAAGAAAGTGGATCCTCTTATCCTGCACTCCGGTGAGCGGCACGCCCTTCACCAGCGTTTCGAGATCCGGTGGATATCCTTCCGTTCCCGCCTGCACCTGAATTTTGTTTTGGTCGGCGTAGTCCTTGTAACGATCGATCGCATCGCGCATCTCGCGAAGGTCGTAGCGGAGCTCTGTTTCCTTCTTGCGCATAATCGCCACGCGTGCCAGCGGCAAGGCCGCCGTCGCGAGAACGGAAAGAATCGCGCACGCAATGATGAGTTCGAGGAGGGTCATCCCAGCGGCGAGCGCCCGCACTCCTCGCCGCTTCGAAACGGAGCGAGCCGACGAAACACGTCGCGCGTGACGAGGACTCAGCATGTGGCGCGTCCGATTCATACAGCCTCACTGCACCCGAACGGTGGCTTCGCCCGAGACGAGCGGGATTGTGTGCTGCTGCGAATCGCGCGCGTTGACCTGAAGAATCTGGAGCTGGGAGGTTCCCGGTCCGACGGCGCGCACGATCACGCCGAGCAGCGTCCCCGTTCCGCTGATTCCCGGGGTGTTCGGCTGTCGCGTTGCGGAAACCACCGCTTCCCCGCGCTGCGCATCGATTCGCTGGACGATCGCGATTTCCTGCGTTCCACCGCCGAGGAAGCCGCCGCTCCGTATCTCTTCGATCTGTATCACGGCCGGGTTGTAGTGAATGAGGAGGGGAATGGAGTAAAGATCGTTGATGTTGGACACCTTCAGCCCGAGCGTTGTTGAGTCTCCCTGCTTGACGGTCACGCTTCCTGGATCAAATTGCAGTTGCGCCGCGGGCGTTCCCGTCTGCACGGGCATCATCCCAGCCGGTGCGGGGCCGGCGAGCGGATTGCCGGACGGAGGAGGCGGCGCTGCCATCGCGCCCGTTTGCGGCTGCGTCGCAGGCTCCACGAGAGCCTGGTCTTGCTCCCGATAGACGCGGAGGTTCGTCTCGGACCCCGTGGCCAGCGAGCGCAGGTCTTCCGCCGTGATCGACGGGAAGCGAATAATGTGCGGGGTAAGGATGATCAGAATTTCCTGGTCCTGGATTTCCTTGCTATTGTCGGAGAACAGATACCGAAACATGGGCAACTGCATCAGGCCGGGTATGCCGTTCGTGTTCAGCGTCTCGTCGCGCGATATGAGGCCGCCGAGGATGCTCGCTTCACCGTCTTTCAGGCGGACTTCGTGCTCGATTTTGTTCTGGGTGATGATCGGCTGGTTGATTCCGCCGATGCTCTCGCTGCCGGCCAGGGACGAGACGTCGACGATCAGTTTCATGCTGATGTCGCCGTCCGGATGCACGCGCGGGGTCACATCGATGTTGACGCCGACGTCCTGATAGGTGAACTGCGTGTTCACCAGGGGGTTCACTACGCCTGCGCCGCCACCCACTCCCACGCCCACGCCTGCCTGGAAGCTGCCAGTCGCGATGGGGACGCGCTCACCAATCTTGAGTTGCGCTCGTTCGCCATCCGAGACGCGGACTTCTGGGTCCTGGATGATATGGGTCTTGTTGTCGCTCATGATCGCGTTCGCGGTGGCGCCTGGGAGAGTAATGCTGTAGTCGGACGTCCCAACGCTGTGCAGGGCGCTCAGCAGAACCTGATCGACAGTTGATGTCGTGCTGCTCGACGTGCTCGGTGAACTGCTTGAACTCGAACTGCTGCTCGAGTTACTGGGCTGCAGCGACGTACGTGGCGTGAACTGCAGGGCTATGCTCTGCCCGGGCAAAATTCCCAGGTCGCGCAACCGGTCGCGGCTTGCCGTGAGCACCTGAACGTGAATCAGAACTTCCGGCTTCGCCTTGTCGATCGTCCGCAGAATCTTTGCCGCCGCCGCCACCTTGTCGGGCGTGTCGCGAATCACGATCGCGTTCTGCGAATTCACTTGCGACACTTTTGCAAGATTTAGCACCGACCGCAGAAGCGTGACCATTTCGGTCAGGTCTTGCGATTGCATCGTGTTCGAGATGTAGAACGTCTGCACGACTTCGTCTTCGACGTCCTTCCGCTTCGTCGGATTGTCCGGAGCCACGAAAATCACACTGCTGGTCATGGGCTTCCAGAAAGCCTTGCATTCTGCCGAAACGATATCGAGCGCCTGGTCGATGGTCACGTTGGGAAGCTCGACGGAAATTCGCTTGGCCTGAAACTCCGAATCGAAAATCACGCTCAGTCCAGCCAGCTTGGCAATCGTCTCGAAGACGACGTTGCTGTTGTTTGTCATCTTCAAATTAATCGGTTCGCGCGAGAGCGGCTTCAGCTCGGGCGGACCGGGCAGCAAGTCTTCATTCTCGGGATTCGGATTGATCTTTTCGGGCGTGTTCGCGGCATTCTTCGCAGCCACTAGCTTCATCGTCTTCTGGACTTCCTGCTCGGCGGCCATGTTCGACGGGTCGACGGCCTCCGCCTTCTCAAATTCGGCGAGAGCCATTTCAACGTCGCCCTTTTTGAGGAGCTTTTCGCCCTGATCGAGATGGAAGGTGCCGTCCATCGAATGCATACGAAGAGCGCGGAGTTTGTACTCGGAGTTCGACGGTTCCGAACGGAGGGCCCGTTCGTAGTCGACCAGCGCGGTATCGTAGTCCTGAACAGTCTCCGCTTTGCGGCCATTCTCAAAATCCTGATTCGCCTTGGGACAGCCCGCGAGCACCACCGCCGCGAGCGCTAATAAGGGTAAGTACGATGTACGGCGCAAAAACGCCCTCCAGTAAATTCTTCCGGGTTGTGACGAGTCTAGCACCCGAGTTTGGATGCGGCAAGCAATCCACACTGTTGCCGCGCCAAGCCCGCGTCCACGCACAATAATTGGACGTAACAAGATTGCGGGGGTTTAGGTAAAGTACCAGAATTTGACGAAATTCGCAATCAGAGCTTCAGCCCCAACGGCCTCGATCCCGTAACCTTAAAGACGTGTTTCGCGAGAACCGTTCGATCGCGTTGGGGCTAGATTGGCCCACCTCGATGAGATAGCCGTCTAGATCCCGCATATAGCACCTCATCTCGTCGCCATGGTTGTCGAGCGGCTCGGTCAAGAAATGAGCGCCTTTCGCGCCCCATTCCTTGTAGCAGGCCCAGATGTCCGCGACGCGAAGGTCGAGGAAGCTGTTCATTCGGTTGAGGTTCCCGGGGAGGTTCCAGGAACACTTTTGTCGGGCGTAGGGCCGCCTCCTGAGTTGAGAATGATCCAGGAGTTGGCCAGCTTGATGTAGGTGGGATCTTCCTGCCTCACCACCTTTCCGCCGAGAATTCCCACGTAGGATTCCGCGGACTTCGCCTGATCCTTTACGGTCAAAAAGTGTGTGACGAAGAAGCCGTGTTCGGCGATGGGTGCGTCGGGAAGCATACGGGTCTCCTCTTTCGGGGCGGCACGTTCGGGGAAAGCGGCAATGGGGAGCGACTTGCGGCCCCTTGTGCGCGGCAGCTATGATAGCTTGTGGCAAAAACAGCGGCGAAAAAATCCGATCGCGAGGGCGTGAAAATTGTCGCGCAGAATCGCTCCGCCTCTTACAATTACGACCTGCTCGATACGCTTGAGGCGGGCCTCGTTCTCGTAGGGACGGAGGTCAAGTCTCTCCGGGAAGGCAAGGGAACGCTGCGCGAGGCCTACGCCGAGATTCGAGCCGGAGAGGCCTGGTTGATCAACAGTCATATCCCGGAGTATCAGCCGGGCGGCCCCAGAAATCACGACCCTCTTCGAAAACGAAAGCTGCTGCTCAACCGGCGCGAGATCGAACGCTTCCTGGTGCAAACGCAGCAGAAGGGGATGACGGTAATCCCGCTGAAGATTTACTTTCGCGATGGCATTGCGAAATGCGAACTGGCGGTGGGGAAAGGTAAGAAGTTCCACGACCGGCGCGAAGCCGAACGCCAAAAAGAAGCCAAACGAGAAGCCAACGAAGCCATGTACCGCTTCCGCCGTCGGTAAAACGTACCGACGGAATAGAAATAAAAGCGAAAGGAACACATGCAGATCCAACTTGAAACTCGGCCGTACGCTTCCGTTGAAGCGGACGCCCTCATTACCTACGTTTTCGATGGCGACAACAAACTCGACGGAGTGGCCGGAGAAATCGATCGTGCGATGAACGGCCGGCTCGGCTCGCTGGTTGCGAGCGGCGAAATCACCGGTAAGTCTCTCGAACTCGTCCTGATACATTTTCCGCAGGGACTTGCGGCGCAAAAGCTGCTCCTGGTGGGAGCGGGGAAGCCTGGTAAATTTGCGGCGTCCGATTTGCGCAAGATTGCCGGGGCGGCGCTGCGCCACCTGAAATCGCGCGGCGTGAAGAAATTCGTCTTTCTCACGCGCGAAGGCGAACGCGGCCCGGAAGCCGCTCAGGCCGTGGTCGAAGGCCTGATTGTCGCGGACTTCGAATCGGACAAATACCGGACCGACAGGAAGAAGATCGAAATCCAGTCCGTGTCGCTGGCGGGCTTCGACGGCGGGCTTGCGAGCAACCTGAACGGCGCTATCGAACACGGCCGTGTGATCGGTGATTCGCAGAATTTCGCGCGCGATTTGATCAACGAGCCTTCGAACTACCTCACTCCGAGCATGCTCGCGGCAAAGGCCGAAGCGATGGCCAAAGAAGTCGGACTCGGAATCGAGATTCTCGACGAGCGCAGGATCCACGAACTGAAGATGGGCGCTCTGATCGGAGTCGCGCAGGGAAGCGTTGAGCCGCCGCGCGTAATCGTTCTGCGATACGTGCCTGAAACCACCGCCGTCGGCGCCCCTGTGCTCGGACTGGTCGGCAAAGCCGTCACGTTCGATACGGGCGGCATCTCAATCAAGCCCGCGAACAACATGGAGAAAATGAAGTACGACATGGGCGGCGGCGCCACCATGCTCGGCGCCATGCGCGCTTTGGCATATTTGAAGCCGAAGGTGCCCGTCATCGCCATCGTCCCTGCTACCGAAAATATGCCCGGCGGCCGCGCCCAGAAGCCGGGCGACGTGCAAGTGGCGATGTCGGGGAAGACCATCGAGGTGATCAACACCGACGCCGAAGGACGCCTGATCCTTGCCGACGGAATCACCTATGCGAAATCGCTCGGCTGCACTCACCTCATCGATGCCGCCACGCTGACCGGCGCAATCGAAGTGGCGCTGGCGAACGTCAACGTGGGCGCGTTCGGCACGCCGCGAGAATTTCTCGACCAATTTCTGGCGAGCGCCGCGGCCGTCGGCGAAAAAATGTGGCCCATGCCGATGGACGATGAATACGAGGAAATGATCAAGAGCACTATCGCGGACATTCGCAACACAGGCAGCGGCAAGGGCGGCGGCGCGATCACCGCGGCATGGTTCCTGAAGGAGTTCGCCGAGGAGACGCCGTGGGTGCACCTGGATATCGCGTCAACGTGCTGGGTCGACGAAGGCCGCCCCTGGCTGGCGAAAGGCCCCACCGGCATCGCCATCCGCACCATCGTTGATTTCGCGTTGAAATTGTGAACGCCGAGGCACATTTCACATCTTCTCCGGGGCGGTGATTCCCATCAGGCCGAGGACCGTAACCAACTGCTCGCGCACGAGCGACGTAAGCCGCAGCAGAAAGACGCGCTTCTCCGCGTCCTCTTCCTTGAGGATGTGGTGCTTGTGATAGAAGACGTTGAACGCCTGCGCTAGCTCGAACGCATAGCGCGCGAGAAACGCGGGCTCTTGCGCGGCCACCGTCGCATCGATTCTGGCGTCGAGCGACCCCGCGAGCAGCACCAGCTCCCACAAATCGTCTCCGGCGGGCGCCGCGAGAAACCGCGAGACGTCGATCTCTCCACTCTCGATCCGCAGCAAATTTGTCGTGTCCTGGCCCTCGAATTCGGGTTGTTGCTCCGCACTCTTGCGCAGGATCCCGTTCACTCGCACAACGGCATACTGCACGTAAGGTCCGGTCTCACCTTCGAAGCTTAAGGCGTCCTTGAAATCAAAGGCAATCACAGTACCGCGCGTGAAACGCAGCAGGAAATATCGCAATGCACCTTTGCTGATTGCAGAGACTGTTTGCTGAAATCCAACCGTGCCCACTAATTCCGGATGCCGCTCCGCGGTTGCTGCCGAAGCACGCTTTTCGGACTCGTCGAGCAGATCGTCGGCCTTCACGCCCTGGCCTTTGCGGCCGCTCACTTCGATGTAAGGTTTTTTCGCATCCTCCGGTGGAATCTCGTAGCCCATTTCGAGGGCGCAGCGCGGCGTGAGCGCGACCACGTTGTAGGAAAAATGTTTCAGATGATCGGCCTGCTCCTCATATCCGAGCGCCCGCAATCCTGCGACGACTACCTGCTGCGGATAGGCCTGCCGGGAATCGATCACGTTGAACACTTCGCGCGCGTGGCCGAATTCCGGCGCGCCCGGCTCGGTCGGTTCCGTCGTGGTGACCCAGGGTTGGTGGCCGCCGCCCTCGAAGTGAAATCGGCGGTAGCGAAAATCCTTATTCAGCAGCCCAAATTTCCAGAGGTGGTAGGCAATGTCCTTGCCGACGTAAGTGATGGTGCCGCTCGAGCGCACGATGACTTTCGCGTCGGCCTCTTCCGGCGGCTCTTCCGTGGCTTCTTCTTTGGCGTCGGTTTCGTCGCGATCCGACGGAAGCTGCATCACCCAGCATCCGGCGTTCTTGCCCGACGCCGCGAGTTGAATGGCGCCGCGCTGCTTCAGCATCTCGAACGCGGCGTCCCAGAACTTCAGGTGCAAAATCTCACTCTCGCGCGAAAGCAGGTCGTAGCCGATGTCGAGGCGCGCCAGCGTCTGCAAATGGAGGGCGACGATGGCCGTCGAAACAATTTCCGCGATTTTCGCCGCCTCGCCGTGATCCTCTTCGATGTCTTTCAGGGTTTGCGCGCGCAGCTCGAGGCGCGACTTATCTTCCGCGAGAAAATGCGTGACCCGCGAGTAAAGATCCCAGCAGTAGTAATCGAATTTTGGCTTGGCGATCAGGGCCCGAACGTCAGCGAGGGATTTTTTCTCGAGATGGACGAACCCGAGAACGACGTCGGCAACCTGGACGCCGGTATTGTCGATGTAATTCTGTATTTCCACGCGCCGGCCGACGTAGCGCAGAATCCGCGCAAACGTGTCACCCAGAACCGCGTTTCGCAAATGGCCGATGTGCGCCGCTTTATTTGGATTGATGCTGGTGTGCTCGACAATTACTTTTAGGGCGGAGGCGTTGGCAACAACGCCTTGGTCACCGCTTTCCCCCAACGTAGCGCGAAAGAAAGCGGTGCGGTCGAAGAACGCGTTCAGGTAACCACCGCCCGCCACTTCCACACGCGCAATTCCTGGGATCGGCTTCAGCGAGTTGGCAATTTCCTGCGCCAGCGCGCGCGGCGCCTTCTTCATCTGCTTCGCCAGCTCGAAGCACAGCGGCGACGCCGCCTCGCCCATCGTCAGCTTGGGCGGGCGCTCGACCACGATCGGCACATCCACCTTATACCGCTCGTGGATGTGGTGCCTTAGCGCTTTGCGAAACCGTTCTTCGACCGTCTTATACACGCAGCTCCTTTTGGCTCCTCAGTGGGATGTTCCTTGCCTCGGAACGACCCGTTGAGGCGAGGCGGCGATCATATCCCATCTTCCGGGTTGCGGCGAAGTCGGCGGATGGGGGGCGAAATCGCGGCGAACCAGAAGTGGTGTTTTTGTCGCGGTTAGAAAATGACTTCTCCTTTGATATGAGCGCCTTAGGGCGATTTTTGAATCTGGGGTGTCGCGATTAGCTTTTTTTTCGCCTCGGTTGAGAATCGACGCGGACTCGGCATAACCATCCCTCGATTTCCTCGCGCTCTCGTCCGTGACAGCAGCAACACACACCTCCGCGGGCACCCTATATATCGGGCGCACACAAATCAATTATTGTGATGATTAAGGAAAGCTAATTATAACATGGTAAACACGAAAAGTCAAGGGCTAACTTCGGCGGGGCCGGGGCCCTTTCGGACTACCGGTTGGAGGGCCTCCATAAACCGTTCATGCAGCCCCGAAACTTCAATCGAAAATACAGTGCTAGCTATGGTCTCTAGGCAGTCTGACTTCGTTGACTTGGCTTCCTGCGCAACCTAAGATTGGCGCCAAATGGCGGACTCCTCGTCTCTAATCGGCCAGACCATCTCGCACTACCGAATCGTGGAGAAGCTCGGTGGCGGCGGGATGGGCGTCGTTTACAAAGCCGAAGATACGAGCCTGCGACGATTCGTGGCGCTCAAGTTTCTGCCGGACGAGGTCGCGCGCGACCCACAGGCCCTGGAACGATTCCGGCGGGAAGCGCAGGCGGCGTCGGCGCTAAATCACCCGAACATCTGCACCGTGTATGAGGTCGGCGAGGAAAACGGGCGAGCCTTCATCGCGATGGAGTATTTGGATGGCGCGACGCTAAAGCACCGCATCAGTGGCCGGCCAATGGAAGTGGAAACTACGCTTGATTTGGGAATTCAGGTGGCGGACGGCCTCGACGCAGCCCACGCCGAGGGCGTGGTTCACCGGGACATCAAACCTGCGAACATTTTTATCACCAAGCGCGGACACGTGAAAATTCTTGATTTCGGACTGGCCAAGGTGACTCCCGTGGCGACGGGCGCCGGTGTTTCTGCGATGCCAACGGCTGCCAACGAGGAGCTGCTGACGAGCCCTGGCACGGCAGTAGGCACGGTGGCGTATATGTCGCCGGAGCAGGTGCGCGGAAAACAACTGGATGCGCGCACCGATCTGTTCTCGTTTGGCGTGGTGCTGTACGAGATGGCGACGGGGACGCTCCCCTTTCGTGGGGACACGTCGGGAGTGATTACCGACGCGATTTTGAATCGCGCCCCGGCCCCTCCTGTGCGATTGAATCCAGAAGTTTCCGCTAAGCTCGAAGAGATCATCAACCGTGCGCTGGAGAAAGACCGTGATCTGCGCTATCAGCATGCGTCGGACTTGCGGGCGGAACTGAAGCGGCTGAAGCGAGACACGGATTCGGGCCGAATTTCGTCATCGGGGAGCGGGGCGGTTCAGGAGGTCGCCGAGGAGCCTCCTCGTCGCTCGGGGCTCGCACGCAAGCCATATGTGGTCTTGGCCGCTTGCGTCGTACTTCTGCTGGGAGCAGCCTTCGCGGCGTATCACTTTTGGCGCCGCTCGACCACTCCAAACGGCCCCCCGACGATCACGCAGATCAGCCAGTGGAACAGACCCATGGACAGAGCAACGCTTTCTCCCGACGGCCACGCCGTAGCGTTTACCTCACCCGTAGGCGGTGTGGCGCAAGTGTTTCTCATGCTCACTTCTGGTGGAGAGCCCCTTCAACTGACGAATGACGAAGGCGAGAAGCATGTGGACAGTTTTTCGGCGGACGGGAAGGAAATCTATTACGCGCGGTTTCTTGGGCGCGACGAGGTCTGGGCAGTGCCTACGCTCGGGGGTAGTCCGCGCCGTGTAGTGTCTGCCATGTATGTGGTTCCCTCTCTGGATGGCGCGTTCATTTACTATCAGAAGTCTGACGCGCCCGGAATTTTTCGTGCGGACAAATCCGGGCTGAACGAACAGTTAGTTTACAATTCCGAAGGTACTGGACTCCAGGTGGGCCCAGCTTGGCTATTTCCAGGTGGCGGTGACTTGCTCGCTACTGGCTGGCGAAACGACGGGACGGACCTCCGCACTTTTTTCCGAATAAACTTGGCTAGTCATGATGCGGTCAATTTAGGGGAGATATCCCGGAATGGTGACAGTGCTTGGGCAGAACCGGGCAAAAGCCTGCTATTCAGCCGGACGGTAAATGGGCTGACGAACATCTGGGAATACAGCTTGGAGGATCGAACCCTGACGCAGATCACCTATGGAACAGGACCAGACTATTCGCCCATGGCAGATCCGGGAGGGAAAGGGATTTACTATGTGAATGGGAGATCCTCTGGGTTTCTGTCCGCTTACAAAGTCCATTCGAAGGAATCGACGGACATTGTGTCGGAGGAGGCAAGTCAGCCCGCCATCTCGCCGGACGGGAAGCGCGTGATGTACGTCGTGCTCGCCGCAGGCAAGGGGCACGAACTCTGGGTGTCAGACATCGTTGGCGGGAACAAAGTGAAAATTGCAACCGGAGAATCTCTCGGAACGGGGGTTTGGGCGCCGGACAATTTTCACTTGTCTTTTAATGAGGCAGGTGCCGGGGCCAGCTACATCGTCGGGGCTGACGGCAGCGGTCTTCGTCAGCTCCCTCCAACGGGGAGTGGGCCCGTCGACACGGTATGGAGCCGTGACCAGAAATCCGTTTACATGACTGGCATCGACAACGAGCGTCACCCGTGGACCGTTTGGAGATGGAACGTGGACGGTTCGAATCCAGAGAAGTTCATCGACAACTGCTGCGAGGTTTCCGATGCCGACCCCGGTGGGCTGTACCTGCTTGGCTTTGTACCGACAGGGGAAAAGACGGGAATCTACGAGGTCTCCATCTCCGATAGGAAATGCATTCCTTTGCTTCCCGGCGTAGCAACGGGTTCCGTATTTTTTGCTCGCGATGGCAAGTCATTCTTGTATGTAGTTGCTTCTCATGGCGATGTGACGATTTACCGTCAACCTTGGGGAGACGGCAAGCTCATCGGGCCGCCCCAGGTTGGGTTGAAGGTCCCCTTTACTTTTCCTCTGGTTTACGGCGGCAATGGCTACGATTTTTCCAGGGACCTTTCCACCATCGTCTATGCGCGGCCTGGTGGTCATGCCGACCTCTATCTTCTGAGTCAAAAATAATTCCAGCCTGAGCCACCGCAAAGCCGCCCGGTAATAGCGTGAACGACCCCGTCAGGATTCGCTGACGCGGCCGAAAGGCGCTGAGCCGTATGAATTGCGCCTACAGCGCTTCGATCGCGGCGATTTTGTTGGTGATGCGGAAGGCTAGTTCTTCGGGGTCGCGCGGGATTTTGCTTTGGAGGGGAAGTTCGGCGAGCAGCTCTGCGTACGTTCGCGACGGGAGGCAGGGCATCACGGCGAATCCCGATGCGTCTGCCAGCCTGCAAGCGTGGCGGACCACGGCAAGCATGTCAGGGTCGGCGTCGGCGGGAGAATCGTGATGATGGGCCGCGACGGCAACGAGATTTTTGGGTATGGCCCAGCGCACCATCAGCGCTTGCCCCGCCTCGCAGTGATCCATTCCGAAGCACTCGCGCTCGCGCTCGAGAACATCGCAACACGCATCGTCTGTCTCGACCAGCAGTTTGCCGCAGTGCTGAGGGAACGCCACCGCCAGCCCGAATCTCCCAATGTCGTGAATGATTCCGGCCGTGTAGGCCACATCTTCTTCCAGCGAGCTGCCACGCGCCAATTCTTCGGCGATCACGGCACAGGCCAGGCTGTGGCGCCAGCACATGCGTATCCAGGGAACGTCGAGCGACCGGCCGATGTAGTGCCGCAGCGCGCTGGTGACAACCACGCTCTTGATGCGTTCGAGTCCCAGGGAGACCGTGGCTCTGAAGACGCTCTCGACTTCGACACGATGTCCGTACAAGGCGGAATTGGCGATGCGCAGGACCTCGCTGGAGAGCGATGCGTCGGTGCTGATCAGCTTGCTCAGCTCGCGCAGGCGCGTCTTATCGTTCGAGACGAGTTGCAGCGCCTTGATCGCGACAGGAGGAAAGGGCGGAATGCCGTTGAGCGCCGCGAGCAATTCCGCGCGGCGTGGTTTTGGGGATACGGTCGTCGTCACGAAAGACCTTTCATTGAAAACGATTCCCGCCTTCTACCCCGCACAAACGTTCAGCGCTCCTGGCACCGGAGCGACTCCGGTCGCATCACTTCATTGCTGCTGGGAACTGTTCGAGTACCGATAGTTTGCCTGAGAAGGACCTATCCAAGTTTACCTGCGAACAGTGGTCGGCATAGGGCGTCGCGCGATGTGCGTATTCAATTGCTTACGGTGTTCCCGACTGCGTGGGCTGACTGAGTCAATCGTCCCTCCGGGACTCGGTCTTCCTTTTTTGTTCCGTTTCCCGGCATTCCGCTTCGCTCCATGCCGGGCTAAGTACAATCGCGCCTTCGGCGCTTGGGCCAGCGCCCACTCCCAGGATCCGCCCAAGGGTTTACGATAGTGAGCGTCGGCTAGCTTCGCGGCGAGATCCAAGGTTACTTAGGAAAAATCTATCGGGTCCATTTTGGTGTCGCATTGACAGCCTCGGAGGCCCGGACTAGTATCGTTTTCTCGCGTGTTTGCGGGCTAAATTCGTCGTAAGCGTATGAAGAACATAGGGATTGCGTATTTCGACTGCTTTTCGGGCATCAGTGGCGATATGGTGCTGGGCGCGCTGGTGGATGCCGGCGCAGACTTGCGCGCGATTGAAGCCGAATTGCGCAAGTTGAACCTGCCGGGGTGGACGATTTCGGCCAGGAAGGTGCAGCGGCGGGCGATTTTTGCTACGCAGGTGAGCGTGGAGGTAGAAAGCGGGGCGACAAGTGATCGGTCTCCGGAAACTAGCTTGGCTTCAGGGGCTAAAGCCCCGCGAGAATACGACGGCACTGCGGCGGGGTTGAAACCCCGCCCTTCCGATTCGCATGAGCACAGCCACTCGCACGACGCTGGACACGCGCATGCTCATACTCACACACATGAGCATGGGCATCGCGGGCTCTCGGAAATTGTCAGGATGATTGACGCGGCGGGGCTGGCGCCGCGTGCGGCTGAGCGCGCGAAGAAGATTTTCCGGCGGCTGGGCGAGGCAGAGGCGCACGTCCATCAAGTGCCCATCGAGAAAGTACACTTTCACGAAGTGGGCGCGGTGGATTCGATTATCGATATTGCGGGAGCGGCGATCGGGTTCGAACTGCTCGGCATCGACGAATTTGCGTGCTCAGCGCTGGACGTCGGCGGCGGCCAGGTGAAGACGGCGCACGGGATCCTGCCGGTTCCCGCGCCTGCGACAGCGGAACTGTTGCGCGGCGCGCCTACGCATTCAAGCGGAATTCAGCGCGAGCTTGTGACCCCCACCGGCGCGGCGATTGCGACGACTCTTGCGACACGCTACGCGGAAATTCCGCCGATGACGTTGCGCGCCATCGGCTACGGCGCAGGCAGCGCCGACCTTGCCGAGAAGCCGAACGTGCTGCGATTGCTGGTCGGCGACCGCGTAGAAAGCGAGGCGGGTGAATATTGGGGCGCGCCGGTGACGGTGATCGAGACGAATCTCGACGACATGAGTCCGCAGATTTACGGTTATTTTGTCGAGCGGGCGCTGGCGGCGGGCGCGCTGGACGTTTTCTCGACGCCCGCGCAGATGAAGAAGAATCGGCCGGGGTTGCTGGTGACGCTGCTGAGCGAAACGGAGAATGTAGCGCGACTGATTGACCTGGTTTTCCGCGAGACGACCACCATCGGCGTGCGCACATACGAAGTGCGGCGGAAGACGCTCGAGCGTGAGTTCGTGCGCGTCGCGACGCCGTTCGGTGAAGTGCGGATGAAACTTTCGCGCATGAATGGCACGATTCTGAACGCGACGCCGGAATATGACGATTGCCAGCGCATCGCGGCCTCGAGCGGCGTGCCGTTGAAGCAGGTGATTGCGGCGGCGAGTTTCGAGTTTGAGAAGCGGCGCGAAGCGAAGAAGACTTAGCCACAGAGTCACAGAAAGCACAGAGGATAAAGATAGAGAGAAACTACTTACCGCAGAGACGCGGAGCACGCCGAGGAAGACGCGACGGAGTGGGGGTCGTGCTTCAGGGCAGGGCACACCGGTTACGCAAAGATTCGCGAGAGAGTTTTAGTTCATGGAAAAGCCGAAATATTATTTGACGACGCCGATCTACTATGCGAATTCGCGGCCGCACGTTGGGTCCGCGTACACGACGATCGTGTGCGACGTCATCGCGCGCTACAAGCGGATGTGCGGCTACGACGTCGCTTACCTGACGGGCACCGACGAGCACGGCGTGAATATCGAGCGCGCCGCCGAGAGCCAGGGAATAACGCCGGCGGAGTTGGTCGACCGCAATCAGAAGATTTTTCTCGAGCTGTGGAAGCTGCTCGGCATCAGCTATACGGATTTTGTGCGCACCACGTCGCCGCAGCATGCCATTGCCGTGCAAAATCTGATTCGCCGCACGCAACGCATCACTCCCGAGGCGATTTTCAAGCGCAAATACGAAGGCCGCTACTGCATCTACGACAATTTGTATGTGAGCGACACGCCGGAGCCGGCCAGATGCGAGATCTGCGGACGTCCGGCGGAGCTGATTTCGGAGGAAAATTATTTCTTCAGGCTTTCCGCGTATCAGGACAAGCTGCTGCAGCTCTACAAGGACAACCCGCAATTCGTGCAGCCAGATTTTCGGATGAATGAAGTGAGGAGTTTCGTCGAGGCGGGCCTGAAGGATCTCTCGATCAGCCGGAAATCCATCAAGTGGGGAATTCCGTGGCCGGGCGATCCCGAGCACGTGTTTTACGTCTGGTACGACGCGCTCACCAGCTACATGACCGGCATCGGATTTGTGGATGGCGAAGCGAAAGACAGCGCGAAATTCAAGAGGTTTTGGCCCGCAGACGTTCACATGATCGGCAAGGAAATTATTCGCTTCCACGCGGTGTACTGGCCGGCATTTCTGATGGCGGCGGGGTTGCCGCTGCCGAAGCAGATTTTCGCGCACGGCTGGCTCCTCTTCGAGCAGGAGAAGATGAGCAAGTCGAAGGGCAACGTCGCGTATCCCGAGCCGATCGTTAAGGTGCTCGGCAACGACGCGCTGCGGTATTACTTGCTGCGCGAAACTGTGTTTGGCCAGGATGGGAATTTTTCGCGGGAGGCGCTGATCACGCGTTACAACGCGGATTTGGCGAATGGGCTCGGGAACTTGGCGAGCCGGGTTTTGACGATGATCGCGCAGTACACGGACGGCCATGTGCCGACGCCGAATCCCAATCTATTGCAGCCTGAGTACGGACCGGCAGCATTTGGGAATGTGGCGAGAATTGCCGCCGATCACTACCAGGACTTCCGATTTTCGTTCGCCGTTCAAGAGATCTGGGGTTTTATCTCGAAGTTAGACGCGTATCTCGTACGGGAACAACCGTGGAAGATCGCTGGCGATCTATCGCGAACGAGCGATCTCAATGACGTGCTGTACACGGCTGCCGAAGCACTACGCGTTTCTGTCATCCTTGCGCATCCGGTCGTCCCGGAGGCGACACAGAAGATATGGGAACAGCTTGGGCAAGCGGGGAAGCTGGCGGACGTGCGAATCGATCAGTTGCAATGGGGCGGATTGCAGCCGGGGACGCGGATCGGGAAGCCTGAGGCGGTGTTTCCGCGCGTGGATAAGAAAGAAGCATCGGAAAGGATTGAAGCGATGGAACAAGAGATACGGAATCCGGGAAGCGCACCGGCGGCGGCAACAGGCACGGCGGGGGGAGGCCCCTCGACTTCGCTCGGGACTGGCACCGCAGCATCAGCGGTGCCAGACGCGAAGATCACGATCGACGATTTCGCGAAGGTGGAGCTGCGCGTCGGCGTCGTCAAATCGGCCGAGCGAATTCAGGGCGCGGACAAGCTGCTGAAAGTGCTGGTCGATATTGGCGATGAAGTGCGACAGGTGCTGGCGGGCATTGCGACGGCGTATGCGCCGGAGGATTTGGTCGGGCGCAAGGTGGTGGTGGTGACGAATCTGGCGCCGCGAAAAATGCGCGGGCTTGAGTCGAATGGCATGCTCCTCGCGGCGTCGGCGGGGCCGGACGGCAAGCCGGTGCTGTGCACGTTCGCGGAAGAGATTCCGCCCGGCGCCAAAGTGAAGTGAGAGCCGACGAGAGGAAACGTCAAAGGCTTTTACCGCAGAGGCGCAAAGGGCGCAGAGAAGGCAAAATCCCGGGGCTAAAGCCCGCGTTTTTGCACAGATTCTTTCGCAGGGCCTGAAGGCCCTGCTCCCCGGACTAAAGTCCGGGGCTTCCACCCTGAGCGAACGCTAGCAAGATGATTTACGTGGATTCGTACAACATTTCAGCCAAGCATTACGACGCTGCGTATGCCGCTGCTGAGCTCGTAGATATGCCTTTCTACCGCGATCTCGCGCGTGAGATCGGCGGTCCAATTCTCGAGATTGGCTGCGGCACGGGCCGCGTGCTGCTGCCGATTGCTCGCGCAGGGATCGAAATTCACGGCCTCGACCAGTCCCCGGCGATGCTCGATGTCTTGAAGGGGAAACTCGCGCGCGAACCGGAAGAGATTCGCCGTCGCGTCACGCTTCACGCTGGAGACATGCGTCACGCGCTCCTCGACAGGAAATTCCCGCTGGTTACGATCCCTTTCCGTCCGCTGCAACACATGCACACAATCGTGGACCAATTGGCGGCCCTTCGCACCGCGGCGCTACATCTAAGCGATGAAGGGAAACTCGCGTTCGACGTGTTTTACCCGAAGTTCGATTCGCTTCTTTCGGGAATCGGCGAGGAAAGGTTCGAAATGGAATGGCCCGTGGAGGGAAAGCCGGGAACGATCATTCGCCGCTTTTATCGGAAAGATTCGATAGACAAGATTCACCAGAGTTTCAGCGGGACGTTTATCTACCGGTCATTCGAAGGCGACCGGCTGGTTCGCGAAGAAACCGCGCCTCTGCACATGACTTGGTACATGTATCCGCAGCTTCGCGCGTTATTTTTGCTTGCCGGTTTGGAGATAGTGGAAGAATACGGGTCGTTTGCGAAGGGGCCTCTGGATAATTCGAGCTCGGAAATGATTTTCGTGCTCAGGAAACCGCACAGCGGCTAACCGGATGAAAGTGCAAACATCCACCGCAGAGACGCAGAGGACGCAGAGAAAACAGAATCCCGAAGCCGCCTATGGAAATAGTTGATTCACACGCGCACTTGGAATTTCCGCAGTTTGATGAGGACCGCGCGGCGATGCTGGAGCGCGCGCGGGCGGCGGGCATCACTGCGCTGCTCGCTATCGGCAGCGGTACCGGTCCCGACCGGCTAAACGCGGCGATTCCGTTTGCCGAGGAGCACGACTGGATCTACGCGACGGTGGGCATTCATCCGTACGAGGCACAGCTTGCCACCGAAGAGCATTTCGCGCGCCTCGATGAGCTTGCGCGTCATCCGAAAGTGATCGGCTGGGGCGAGATGGGGCTCGACTATTACTACGATCATTCGCCGCGCGACGTGCAGCAGCAGGTGTTTCGCCGCCAGCTCGGCCAGGCGCGCGCCGCGAAACTGCCGATTATCATTCATTGCCGCGACGCTTGGGCGGACACCCTGGAAATCATTGACCAGGACTGGCGCTCGAGCGGCCTCGGCGGCCTCCTTCACTGTTTTACCGGCACACTGGAGGACGCGCGGCGCGGACTCGACATGGGTTTCATGATTTCGTTTGCGGGCAACGTCACCTACCCCAAAATGCAGCACCTGCGCGACGTGGCGCGCGAACTTCCGCTCGACCGGCTGCTGACGGAAACGGACTCGCCGTTCCTGCCTCCGCAGGGATTTCGCGGAAAACGCAACGAGCCAGCCCATGTCGTCGAGGTAGCGAAAGCGTTGGCGAGTGTGAGAGACTTAGGCCAAGAAGAAATCGCAGCCACGACGGCGGAGAATTTTCGGCGTTTCTTCCGCATCGCTGACACGGTGGGGGACGCAGTCGGGGGCAAGGCGGAGGACAAGGTTCCTCCCGCGGGGCGCGGGTAAGGGGAGCGATGGCGTTCGCAGTCCAACTCGCCAAGGGAATTTTCGACCTGATTCGCGAGGACATGTCTCTCGTGGAGCAGGAGATCGCCGCGCAAAGCGCGGTGGCGATCGAGCCTGTGGCCGAAATTTCCAGCTATTTGCGCGAGGGCGGCGGGAAGCGGCTGCGTCCGGCGCTGCTGTTGCTGTCGGCGGGCGCCGCGGGGTATCGCGGTTCGAGCGCGATCCGACTGGGCGCGGTGGTGGAGCTGATTCACAGCGCCACGCTGGTCCATGATGATGTGATTGACGGCGCAAACACGCGCCGCGGCCGCCCGAGCGCGAACGCTCGCTGGGGCAATCACATGAGCGTGCTCGCAGGCGACTGGCTTTACATGCAGTCGTTTGAAATGGCGCTGCGCGAGCGCAATTTCGCGGTTCTCGATATCCTGATCGACCTCACGCAAAACATGGTGGAAGGCGAACTTTTGCAGCTTACGCGCCTGGGCCAAATCGATTTGTGCGAAGCGGACGCGACCGAGCTTGCCTATCGCAAGACGGCGTGCCTCTTCAGCGGATGCGCGCGGCTGGGCGCGGTGCTCGGCCAGCAGCCCAAGCATATCGAGGAGTCGATGGCCGAATACGGCCGCAGCGCGGGCCTCGCGTTTCAGCTTGTGGACGATTTGCTCGATTTCACTGCTTCACCGGAACAGCTTGGCAAGCCGGTGCTGAGCGATTTGAAGGAAGGCAAGGTCACGCTGCCGCTGATTTTTGCGCTCGAGTCGAGTGCGGCCCCGCATCCGGCTTCTGCCGGCGGCAACGGCCACGCGAATGGCGACGGGCGGCGTTTGGTGACCGCTGTTCTCGCCGAACGCGGTTTCCAAAGCGTCCGGCCCGAGCAGATCACCGAACTCGTGCGCGCCACGGGCGCCCTCGATCGCGCCGGAAAACTGGCGCGCCAGTACGCCAGCCGCGCAAAGGCATGCCTGGAAGGTTTGCCTGACACCGAATACCGGCGCGCGCTGCTCGCCGTCCCCGATTTCATCCTCGACCGGCAAAACTAGTCTGCTGGACAGTGGCTACGTCGGGCGCGGACGACCCGAGATCCATGTCCCGTTGGACGCCTCCCCATCTATCCCAACCAAGCAATGGAGCGAGAATTGAGTATGGAGCTAGCTCTCTCGTTTCGATTTTGTTGATCGCGAGCGATGACGTTGCAAAAGCTGGCGCTCCAGGGCATCGGTGATAAAGAACCCGCTCGCCTTCAATTGCCGGAGGATTTCGGCGAAATCGCTCACCAGCCCCATCACGTCGGCTCGTTCCAGGACACCCAGCGTTCCCGAAACCGGGAGATTCCGGCTCAGAGCAATGGTGCGTCCAATTTGTTCATCGATTAGGAGCACATCCGCCCGCAGCGCTTCTGCCAGGAGAATCGCTTCCCGCTCGCCGCGATGCAACGCGACTGGAAACGTGCTCGTCTGAGTTTCCGGGAGCGTCCGGACCTCAAACCAGGAAGGGAGCGACATTACGCGGCGGCGAACGACTTCCGGCGTTCTCGCATCCGTCAATTCCTTGTGCACCGCATCCGGCACAAAAACCTTCTCAAACAATTTTCCGAGCAGATGGTCTTGTTCGATGGCGATCAAATAGCGGAGTGGCGTGGTGTTGGAGACGGCTCTCATCCCGCGAGTATGTTAACGCGGGTTGTGATACGAAGCCGCTTCGAATAAAGCCGCCTCGCGGTCCAGATCGGCTTCGTCTATCACAGCCAGCGGAACATGGTGACGGCCCAGAAAATCTTCGGTCTCGACGCGGGAAAGGCCGAGCATTTCCGAAATCTGGTACAGCGTCAGATTTTGATCGCGGTAGCCTTCGAGGGCGATGGCCTCCAGCGCGTGACGGGACAGATCTGCGCCAGTGGCGGAAAGCCGCTTAGCGATGTCGTCGGGGATGTGCAGTGTAACTTCCATGTCCCTCAGTTTAGCACGCCAACCCTCGTTGCGTCGGCTCTGGAAGAGCGTGTGTCGCGCCTACGGCGCTTGAACTGTCTGCGCCTTCGTTGCGTCGGCCACTAGGTCTGAGGGTTTCCAGTCATTGTCGTGGAACCAGGCGACGATCTTGCCGTCGGGCGAGATGAGGCTGGTGCTCATCGAGTGGGTAATCTGGCCGTCTGCTGCGTTGTAGTAGAGGCCGAAAAACTTCGCGATTTCCGGCAGTTCCTTTTCGGGCGCTGAGGCAAATTCCCAGCGATCGAAAGGCCGATCCGTTCCGGTGGTGTTGCTGAACGAAGTGGCATATTGGCGCAGAACCGCCGGCGTATCGTGAGCGGGATCAAAGCTGACGCTCAGCAAGCGAATCCTGGACGTGGGCCCGGTTTCTTTGCGAAGCGCCACGTACATGTGAGCGAAGTTGTCCGAAACCTTAGGGCAGAAATCGACAAACGGGCAGCGAGTGTAAATGAAGGTGAGAAGCAGCGCGTCGCCGCGAAATGACCGCAGATGAATTCGCTTTCCGTTTTGATCGACCAGTGCGAAATCAGGAACGGCATCGCCGGGCTGCGGCACATGGAAATTGGAGCTCGACGCTGGGTCAGGCTTGGGTTGCGGGGCCTTCTTGACGATGACGACGTTCTCGAGATGCGGGACGCCTTCCGTGACCACCACGTCGGCTGTGATTTCGTCGCCCGGCGCCAGCGTCGCGAGCACTTTGGCGTCGGGAACCGGATAGAACATAGTCATCGCGCCCATGAAGCCGGGAATCTCGTCGTGGTCCACTTCGGCTGAGCGGTCGTTTGCTTTCACGGACACAATCTTGCCGTGCAGATGGAAACGGGGGCCCGATTCGGCGGGCTTCGAGTTGCATCCGGCAGAAACGAACGCCAGCGCCGCCAAGATTAGGGCGGAAAAGATCGAAGGCGCTCGAAATCGACGACGGACGTTGCCTGAGTATTCCTGCATATTTCTCCCTACCATCAATAATCCCGTTGTGGAGCCCCGACACCAAATGCCCCGTTACGGCGTTAATCACGAGTTTGCCGGGCTGCGGGCAGCCAATCTGGATAACTTCCGGATTGCCGAAAGTCCGGACGGAAACTTGAACGTGACGCGTTAAGATCACCCAAGATGCAAGATCACTTGGACGCTACCACGGGCTTCACCTGATCGTACTCCGGGTTTTTCCACAGATCACCGCGATGCTCCAGAGTGTCGGCCGTGACTTCCGCAACCTCGTTGCCGTAGTATCTCGCAACGATGTGTAGTGCCAGATCAATGCCCGAGGTCAAGCCACCCGCGGTTGCGATTTTGCCATTGTCCACGAAGCGGGTTCCACTGACAAAGCGCACGGCGGGATAATTCTTCTGCATGCTCGGTTGGAAATCATGATGCGTAGTAGCAGTTTGGCCGTCGAGAAGTCCGTACTCCGCCAGCACGGCGGCACCGGTGCACACCGACATAGTCACATCGGCGCTGGCCGAATTAGCGAGCAGCCACGCTTTCTGGGCCGCGGTACGTCCACTCTGAGCAGGAATCACGATAATCTGCGGCTTGGGCGCATTATCGAAACTATAGTTCGGCACGATGGTGAGTCCATTTGCATCCACCGGCTGCAGCGAATCGGAAACGGTGAAGAGCTCGAAAGGCATCACCATGTCGTCGCCGTCGGAGAAATGCCACGGCTTGCCCTTGGTTGTAAGCATGGTGTCGCCGAAGGCCTCCCACGAGCCCGCGATGTCCATGACGTCCGCGCCCTTCGATATCAGGAACGCTACCTTGATCTTGCCCGTAACTGGCGGTTTCAGCGGGTGGGCTTGTTGCGCTGAAGCCGGCATTTTGTCGGGCGCCTTTGCCTGGCTCAAGACTGCCAGGTTCAGAAACCCCGCGATTACAACGGCCATCCACAATCCCCTATCTGTCCTTCCCATGTGACCTCCTGAGGAACTACTTGCTGTGATTCCTTCAAACATGTTCGTCTTTAGGATTAATAGTGAAACCGGTAGCGAAACTCCACGTAGATTTCGCGCGGATCGTTGAAGTGAAAGCCCCCAAACGTCAGGCTATTATCGAGCAGGACGCGGCGATTCGCCACATTCAGCGCGGTGACGGAAATGGTGTATTTCTCGGCGAAGCTTTTCCCGAGTGAAATATCGAATGTGGTGTGCTGCGGCAGGTAGGGACCGGGATACGGCGTGCCCGGAGTGGGTGTGCCGTTGGTGAAGCCCGAGCCGTAGTACACATTGGTGGAAGCGAACGCCTGCCACGGAAGACTCGCATTGAAGCCCACATTCAATGTGTTTCTCTGGTCATGGTCTACCGGCGAGTATCCAACCGGGATGGCGAGCGGGCATGACGGTGTGTTCGGAGGGCAGATTAAGCCTCCGGTGATGGGCGAGGTTGCCTGCGCGATTTGGTTCGCGTAGGCCAGATGAAATTGACCCCGGCGCCACAGGCGGGGCGACCGCAGCGTAAGTTCCCAACCCTGGATTATGGCGCGATCCCAAGTGATGGGCCAGAAGATGTTCGATTCTCCGATATTGTTATGATCCAGCCAGTTCCGCGCGTAGGTTTGATATGTGTCTGCGTCCAGAGCCCAGCCGCGATACGGAATCGTGACGCCGGCCTGATACTCTCGGTCGCGCTCGCCATAGAGGGGCCCAAAAGTGAGAAGTTGGCTCGTCGCTAAATCAGAAAGCGGGCCGGTGGCGGTCACAAGTGGCGGGGCCTGGTAGTAGTCACCGAAGAAGGCGCGAAAGACCCAGTCCAGGCGCGGAATTTTCACGGCCACGCCATAGCGAGGGTCCACCTGATTCTCCACGATGTCCGCCGTAAAATGCGATTGGCGGAAACCCGCGATTAAAGTCAGCCACGACGTCACCTTGAATTTATCGTCGACAAAAGTCTCCTCGAGCCCTCCCGTTACGGCAGTCGAAGAGGGGGGAAAGTTCTGGCAGTTCGGACTGCAGTCCGTGAAGACGTTGTTGTAGTACTCGCTCTGGTGCTGCGCGAAGCCGTACACTCCGGCTTGAATGTCATTTTTCCAGACGTGGACGTTGACGGATGCTTGCAACCCTCCATAATTCGCGGTCTGGTCCACATCCGTGATCACTGGCACGTCGTTCGGCGAGGAGTTATAGCTGGCCTTGTTGTAGTGATAAAAAGGTGAAACTGTCAGAAACAGGTTTGGGTTGAACGTATGGACCCACGAAAAAGTGACGTAACCATCGGGCTCACGTTCACTATCGCGAAGGCCGTAGCTCGGATAAGCCTGATTTCCCACTGAGTTGGAGTCCGGGTCGATGGGAATCTGGTAGTAATCCTGGCGCAGCGACGCGACCACACGAAACTGGTCCGTGGAACTGGGATTGAATATGAACGAGGCGAATCCTCCAAAGCCGTTTTCCGCGTCGTGAACAACTTCCCCAATCGGGGCTTGGAGTCCGTAATTGCTGCGATTTCCGTTCAAGCTGGCGTAGTAAGCGAAGCGCTGGGTGTGCCCGCCAAAATTGATTTGATCGTTAGTTTGATACCAGTTTCCTATCGTGGTGACGAGCTCCGCCTCATTGTCCCGCTCGAATCCGGTGCGGGGCACGATGTTGAAGATTCCGTAGGTGCGGTCCCCGTAATCGGCTTCGTAGCTGCCGCGCTGGACCTCGAGATAATCAATGTCCTTGGGGTCGATCTGCGGGCCGAGATTGGTGGCGATATTGGTGTTGGGTATGGGCACCCCGTCAATCAGCCAGTCCACCTGGTGGCCTCCTCGCATGTGCAACATGTCGTGGGTGACGTAGGCAGCCGGCACGTAATCGGTGATCATTTCCAGCCCGTTGGTGCGGTCGGCACCAGGAGTTTCGGCGATATCCTGGCGATCGATCAGAGTGGTGGGGGTCACCGAATCCACATTGGCCACTTCCCCTTGGCCGATGACCATAGTGGTCTGATTCAGCGTCGCAATGGCGAGTTGAAAGTGCAGAACCGGCGATGAGCCCGAGGCGACCGTAACAGTCTGCTCCGAAGTCTGGAATTTCGATTGAGTGACGGTGATCTTGTAATCGCCCACCGGCACGGCTGAAAACGAAAATTCACCGTTATCGTCGGTCTGCGTGGTTTGGGACCAGTCCGACGTGATGGCCTCGAGCTTCACCGCTGCTCCGGCGATAGGCCGATGCTGCGGATCGTGCACGATTCCGCGAATGGTTCCAAATATCGTTGCCTTTACTGGCAGCGCGGACACAGCCAGCACCGCCGCGAGCAGAAATAGCCCAAGCTTCCGCATGAAAGCCTCCTTTAGATTTATTGAACGTTCGGACTACAGAGCGGAGGCTAGACTCGAGGAGGCTCGAAAGGAACGGAAAGGAATCCGGGGAAAACGATCCGAGTGGCTTGGACGAGCGATTGACGGTTCAGCGCCGGTAACGGAAGAGCGGCCAAACCTGAAAGCATTGTAGGCGGCAGGGGAGCCATGAGCGCCGCCTGCGGATGTTGTTGCTTCGAATGCATCCCGCACTGGAACATATGGCCGACGGCGCCGTGATGGCAGGACATTCCCTCGGGCTGCGAAGTGCTGTGTGATCCCGGAACGTGCGCCGTGTGCCGCACGCAACACATGCCGTCGCAGGCGGGCGCTTGGCCAGTCTGCGCCAACATCACGAGCGGCAGGACAGCCAGCATCACGACGACGAAAATGGCTTGGATGCGTCGCATCATTTTCAGCACAAGACTACGACTGCGCATAAGACTACCATACCGGGACGCGCGTTAGCAGCACGCATCCAATTCTCGCCCTGATCGTCCGTTTCCCGGCTCGTTTGCGTTCGAAAAGGCTTCGGGGTAGGCTCGGCGAGTGCTGCCCTTCAACCTCATCTACGACCACCGCTACGATTTGAATCTCGGCGCGCACGTGTTCCCGTCGCAGAAGTACCGGCTGATTCACGATCAGCTTCTTGCCGAAGGAATCGCGGGCGCTGAGGATTTTCTGGCGCCGCAGCCGGCGACGGATGCCGATATTCTGAGCGTTCATTCGCAGGAGTATTTCTACAAGCTGAAAACCGGCAACCTGAGTTACGAAGAAAAACTGCGGATGGAGGTGCCGTACTCCAAGGAATTGATTGTGGCGTGCTGGCTAGCGGCGGGTGGCTCGATTCTCGCGGGACGGCGCGCGTTGGAAGGTGGCTGGGCCGCGAACATTGGCGGCGGATTTCATCACGCGTATCCGGACCACGGCGAGGGTTTCTGCGTTATTCACGATGTCGCCGTGGCGATACGGCGTCTCCAGTTCGAGGGCGCGATCGAGAGGGCGATGGTCGTCGATACCGACGTGCATCACGGCAACGGGACGGCCGCGATTTTCGGCGGAGACGAAACGGTTTTCACCTTCTCGATCCATCAGGAAAATAATTATCCGTACCCGAAGCCGCCGTCGACGATCGACATCAATTTGCCCGACGGTGTGGGAGACGATGGTTATCTGGCGATCCTTGAGAAGCATTTGCACCAGGCTTTTCACGATTTCGCGCCGCAGATTCTGTTTTATGTGGGAGGCGCCGATCCTTATCGCGAAGATCAGCTCGGAGGACTTGCGCTGACGATGGAAGGTCTTGCGCGGCGCGACGCGCTGGTCTTCGACTATGCGCGCCGGCATAAGGTGCCCGTCGCGATTACGCTGGCGGGCGGATACGCGCGCCGGGTTTCCGACACGGTGCGCATCCACATCAACACGATCCTGGCGGCACGCGACGCCGCGCAGCACGGAAAATCCCGCGCCGAAAGCAGCGCCCGCTGAAGTTTCAACCTAAGCTCATCGTGGGCTGATTTCATCGGAAAAGAGCCGGCGAGATGCCTTCGACCGACTCAGGACAAGCCGGCGCTACGAAGAACGTTCGCTAGTGGGCGGCGAGCGCGTTCTGGAGCGCCGTGTTTAGCGAGTTCGAGAACTGGCGCAGGTCGAGTCCTCCCACGCGGTAGACGATCTTGCCGTCGCGGTCGATCACCACTACGGTGGGCAGGCTCTCCACCGTCAAGAACTCGTCCAGCCCGTCCGCATACACAATGGGAATGTCCCATTTCACGTGCTGTACGAACGGCGGCACCTGAGCCTCGTCCTCATCGGAATTCACGGCGAAAAACGCAACGTCCGGATTGCCTTCGTAAGTTTTAGCTACTTGAATCAGCATCGGCTCGAGCTCCGCGCACGGCCCGCACCACGTAGCCCAAAAACTCAGCACCACCACTTTGCCTTTCACGGTGGAAAGCGACATGGGTGTCCCGTCGAGGCGCCGGAGAACAAAAGCGAACGTGTCTTTCGCGTCTTTGTTGCGCGAGGCTGCGGATACGGCGGCGGGCGGCGCGGCAAGCCGGTCGTACGCCGCGAGAATCTCCTCGCCCAGGCCTTGCTCGCTTCCGTGTACCGCGCGCCAGACGTTGCCAAGCTTCTGGCGCACTTCTCGATGGTCCACCTTGCCCGCCGGGCCCGAATCCGGCAGGACGAAAGCCAGCGTGTATTCTTCGATGGCCTTGGCCGGATCGTTTTTCCGCTCCGCGATCTCGCCGAGTAATTTCGCCGCGAGGCCATTCGGGCGAATCGAATAGCTGGTTTCGAGGTCCTTGATGGCCGGGCCGTCCTCGTGCTGCGTGTTTTCCACCTGCCCGCGGAGGTAATAGAGAACCATGAGGTAGTTATTCTGTCGCTCGCGCCATTCGGCGGCCGATTCGCGAGCAGGGCGTTGCTCCGGGATTGATTTTTCCACGCGATCGAGCACCCGCGTGATGTATCCCGCGGCGCGGGTGAGGCTGGCTTCGTCGCCCTTGCGCTGCAGGTAGCCGACGGCCACCAGCATCATGTCGGAATCGTCAGGCTGGATCGCGATCAGGCGCTCGGAATAGTTCAGTGCGCACGCGTCGTCCTGAAGCTGCTGGCAGGCTTCCACAAGGGCGCGATACACGTCGGCGCGCCGCGGCGCGTCGGGATATTGCAGCAGATATTGCTCGAGGTTTCGCACGAGCGCTGCTCGGTCGCTTCCGGACGCGGACAACGTTTTCTGCAGCGCCATTTCGGCCGCGGCGTCGTTCTTGGAAGCGGCGTTCGGAGGCGGCGTCGCCTGAGGTGTGGGATTCGAGGTTTGCGCGGACGCTATCGGGCTGAACGAAACGAGCGCGGCGCACAGAACGGCGAAGGCAAGGCGCATCACCGATTATTCTAGCGAGTTCAGGAAGAGCGTGCTTGGAAAGTCGCCTGACGCAAGGCCAACAAGGAATTAGTGCAGGGTGATTTTGCCCGAGGAGGTTTCGATCTCGACGCGGCCTTTGCCGTCGCCAATTCGCGCCCGAATCTCATGCTTCGCGGCGGTGCCTTCCAACACGATCGGAATCCCGGCGTCGATGTCCCCGGAACTGGTGTGCGCATAGAGCCTGAAACTCGCGTCAGACGGGACGTGCAGCGACACGTCGCCCGAACTTGCGTGAAGGTCCCAGTAGATCGATGACCCCGGATTGCCGTTGATTTCCACGCTGCCCGAACCGGTATGCACTCGCAAATCCGCGTACGCGCCCTGAATGTTGACGTCGCCGCTTCCCGTTTCGGCTACCACGGCATCGTTGGGCTGCTCCACTCCGACGGTGCCCGAGCCCGTGTGGAGGCGTACTGCGCCTTTCGCGCCGTGCACGGTCATATCGCCCGAACCGGTGGTGATCTGCACCTGCCCCTGAACGTCGGATAGCCTCACGTCGCCGCTTCCCGCGAGCGCCTGCACATCGTTGCCGATTCCAGTCGCCCGGATGTTCCCGGAACCCGACGTAAAATTGGCAGGGCCCTGAATCCCTCGCACATCCACATCACCCGAACCCGAGACGCTGTGAAGTTGGGTATTGGCCGGAACCACGATCGTGTAGTCGATCGAAAGGTTATTCCCGCGCTGGCCGACGCCTCCGACTCGGATCAGATTGTTTTCCTGCGACACGGGAGGATGCGCCTGGATCTCGCTCAGTTTTTGTTTGGCGTTTTCCGGCGACCATCCGCGCGCGCGAATTTCGCCGTGGATGCGCACTTCGTCGCCTGCTCCGGGCGTGATTTGCACGTCACCGCTGCCGGTGGCTACTTCAAGCTGGACGGGGCCGTCGACCTTGAACGAACGGTCGAACGCGCCCTCGGCGCCTGTCTCGCCCCTGCATCCCGCGGCCGTCGCAGTCGCAAGGAGCGCGGCCATCAGCCAAATTTGATTCGTTCGTCGGGCTTGGATCATCTTGAGCATGTCAGCGAGGAAGGCTTCATCTTTACTCTTTGCTTGGGCGTGCCGTGAACCTTCCTATCAGAGATATACGAAAAGGCGCAAGCAGAAGTTCCGTGCGTGCTCCATGATGCGGAGAAACGTGATGCCGCGTGATTGCGAACGAACAACTATTTCGGCTTGAGCAACAAATTGAGCGAGCCCTGGCGGTACCCATCGAGATCGAGTGCGACAAACGCGAACCCGGCCTCTTTCAGGCGGCCCGAAATCTGCGCTGCCATCTCCGGCTCGAGACCCCGCGCTAGCTCGTCCTGCGCAAGTTCAACGCGCGCAAGCTCCCCGTGCGCGCGAACTCGGAATTGGCGAAATCCAAGCTCGCGCAGGGCGGCCTCGCCTCGCTCCACTTTCCGCAAGAGTTCCGGAGTGACGGCGGTGCCATAAGGCACTCGCGACGATAAGCACGCCGACGCCGGGCGATCCCACGTCCGCAAGCCCGCCCGGTGCGAGAGAAGACGAACCTCCGCCTTCATCAGTCCCGCGTCGAGCAGCGGCGCAAGCACGCGGTGTTCGTGCGCCGCGCGATGGCCCGGCCGGAAATCATGCGTGTCGTCCGCGTTGACGCCGTAGGCAATCGCGCCGAAATTCCGTTCCTTGGCCAGGGTCTCCATGCGGTCGAAGAGTTCGTCCTTGCAGTAGTAGCAGCGGTCCGCGTTGTTTGCGACGTAGAGGGGATTCTCGAATTCGCGCGTCTCGATGAATTCGTGCCGAATGCCGGTTGCGAGCAGGAATTGCTCGGCTTGCTCGCGGTCGTGCACCGAAAAACTTTGCGATAAAGCCGTCACCGCCAGCGCGCGAGCGCCGAGCGCATGGTGCGCCACCCAAGCGAGGTACGCGGAGTCAGCTCCTCCGGAGAAAGCAATCAGCAGGGAATCGTGAGACCGCAGCGCATCGAGGAGCTTCGCCTGTTTCTGGAAGGCAACCGCTTCCTGCTCCGGAGAAATTCGCGTGGGACATGCAGAAGCCATAGTCGCTCAGTATATCCCAGCTATAGCGCCGAACCGCATGAGGTTTGCTTACTGGAAGTCGAGCATCACGTCCACTTTCGCGCTCGCCGGATCTTTCTGCAGGAAGCGGCCGATCTTTTCGTAGTGCACGGGAAGGCCGGCGAAAGCCTGTTTGATTCTGCCTTCGACAAATTCCTCGTAAGCCATGTTATCGAACACGGCGCCACTCGGGATCGTCCAGGCAGCTCGAATACGCCGCTCGCCTTCGAGCGACAGTCCGGTGAGGACGAGATTGCCCATGTGATACTGCGGCCCCTCGGTGACTTTTACTTCGTAGCTAACGTGCTTTGCGGAGACGTCAAAATGCGGCACGCGATCCAAAGCCGCGTCGAGATAGCCGAGGTGTTCGTACGCCTTGCGCGCGTTTTCCCACGTGGACTGGATTTTCATTCCGTCGGCGCTGGCGCCCGGACTCAACTCGACGATTTTGTCGAGCTCGGATGCTGGAATCGCCGTGTTTCCGCTCCATATGACGCCGGCCCAATTGAATGCGGGGCCCGGATCGATGGGCGCGTGCACGACAACTTTGCTGGTTCCTTCCACGTGCACACTGGGCTCACCAAACTCGACGCGCAGAAACCCGTGCACGAGATACACCGGCCGCACTTGCTCGAACTCGAAGAGCTCTACCGCGCTGCGCGAGAACGGTTTTCCCACCAAGTCGGCGATGCGGTCCTGAATGCCGTGGTCGCTGCCCGCCAGCGCATCGGAAAATTCAACGGTCTGAATGTTTACGGCCGTACCCTCCGCACGGAACCGCAAGACTTGCCGGCCGCTTGCCGGCAGAGTCACGAGCTCATGTGAGACGTTTGCCGAAATTCCATGGGCCACCAAATGTCTGCTGAGCGCCGACGAAACGTCGTCGAGAATCGCGCCGTGATCGGGAACGGTCCCGTCGAACAGGTACACGGACGTCTTAATCGCGGCGGTGAGTTCGTCATCGGTGAACCACGGAAAATTATCGAAGAGCACGGGAACTGCGGGCGCGTCGGCCACATCGTATTCGACGCTGACGCCAGAGTTTGTGGTAGTGAACCGGTACTGGACGTTCGAAAATAGTCCCAGAGCGGCGAGTGTGTCCGCGCCCTTCTGGATGTCGTCGCGCGTAATCGGATCGCCGGGACGCAGCCCGGTGGCCGGCGCAATCTGCCCGGACTGGAACCGCGCTGAGCCTTTGACCTCAACCGCGTCGAGTCGTGAAGCAGGCGCACTGGCCGTCGACTGCGCCGACGCGTGCGTTGCCGCGAGGAGGCAGAGAAGAAAAGTAAGCCGGACGAAGTTCATAGGCAGATAGCTATTGGAATGCGATTGTGACGTCAACGGTTGCATTCTGTTTGTTACGTTGCTCGCTGATGTTCGTTCGCGTCTTCGTCTCCCGCATTTCCGTCAGCTTGGGCATTGCCACCTTCTGCAGAAAGTCCAGCGGATACGTGTCGTCATATATCTCGCCCTGCTTGAGCGCCCATTTTTTCGCGATTTCCGCGGCGGCTTTCTCCGAGATCCCCTGGAATCTTACGTGGCCCATATGATATTGCAAACCCTCGTTCACGGTCACGTCGTAGGCAGCCAGGCGCGTCGTATCGTCGATGCTTTCTCGTGGCACCAGACCCGCGTCGATGTAACCAAACTTGCCATAGCTTTTCTTTATGGCCTCGAATCCCGCTGCGATCTTCCGCTCGTTCGCCACCTCTCGCGCCTTCATATTCAGTGTTTGGTTCAGCTCATCACTTGAAAGCTGGTGATTGCCGGCCCATGTGGCTTTATCCCAAAAGTATTGAGAGCCTTCCTTGACTGGAAGCGTAAGCGCAATGTCCGGAGAAGAACCGGCGGGCGGATTGCCAATCACTGCCCATTGCGGCCGATCGAAGGCTGCGCGCAGATAGCCTTTCTCCCGGTACAAAGGCACCAGAGCAGCGCTGGCGAACACACTCATATTTGAAATCGAGAAATCCTGGTCGATAGCCTCCGTCGCGGCCGCTTCGAGTTCTTTTTCCGATATGACTGAGGAACCGGGGAAATTCACGGTCTTAACAGGCATCGGCACGCCGAGCACGCGAAATAGCATGGCGGTCGGGATGCCTCCCGCGGCCCCGGAGGGAATCCCCTGAACATCGGCGGTGATGCCGTTCGATTGCAGGAGAGCGCGCAGCGCATCGATGATCTGCTGTGGCGTCCCACCGCTCAACGGCGCGATTCCGGAATAGAACGGAACGCGCGCGCGGACGGCCTTGTCCACTTGATCGTAGGAAAACCAAACAAAGTTGTCGAAGACGCACGGCAACAAGTGTTTGCTCTCGACCACCGTAAAGACCGCCGTAAGGTCGTTTCCCCGCGTGGAATACTGAAAGGCGACCTCGTCGAAGGCGCCGGACTTTGCCAGCTGGTTCGCTGCTACGGAGAGTTGCGTCGTCGTAACGCCATCGCCGATTCGAAGACCGCTGCCTGCAATGCCTTGTGCGTCGGTGAATTTCTTGAGTCCCGCGAATTTGATGGCCACCAGCCGAAAATTGCCGGATGGAGGGTCTTGAGCCCGTGCCGTCCCGTTTGCGAGCGTGAGGGCCACGCCGAGCAGCAAGAGAACCAGTTGCCGGGATGCGAAAAAGCTGCGCGCGCCGCGCCGTATCATGGCGGGTATTGTAGGGAAATTGATTCCAATTGGGGAGTCTATTCGACGGTGACGGACTTCGCGAGATTCCGCGGCTGGTCGACGTCGCAGCCGCGCCGCACGGCGATGTGGTACGCCAGCAATTGCAGCGGCACGATCTCCAGAATCGGCACAAGCAGGTCTGGCGCAGCCGGAATTTCGATGGCATGGCTCGCCGTTTCGCGCGCCAGGCGATCGCCTTCGGTCACGATGGCGATCACGATGCCGTCGCGCGCTTTCACTTCCTGCATGTTCGAAATGGTCTTCTCGTAGCGCGTCATTGAGGCGGGATCGGATTCGTCGCGCGTCGCGATGATGACCACCGGCAAATTCTCGTCGATCAGCGCGTTCGGTCCGTGCTTCATTTCGCCCGCGGGATAGCCTTCGGCGTGAATGTAGGAAATTTCCTTCAGCTTCAGCGCGCCTTCCAGCGCAATGGGGTAGTGAATTCCGCGCCCGAGAAACAGGAAATCCGTGTGCCGGAAGAACTGCCTGGCCAGTTCCTCGATGTCGGCGTCGTGCTGCAAAATGCTCTCGATCTTGTGCGGGATGCGCGTCAGCTCCTGCATCAGCTTCTCCGACGCCGCGCCGCTTAGTTTGCCGCGGACCTGCCCCAGATACAGGGCCATGAGCAGAAGCGCGGTGAGCTGGCCGGTAAAGGCCTTCGTCGACGCGACCCCGATTTCGGGTCCCGCGTGCGTGTAAATCGTTCCGCTGGCCTCTCGCGTCAGCATCGAGCCGACCACGTTGCAAATCGCCAGGATTTTCGCGCCTTTCTGGCGAGCTTCGCGCTCCGCGGCCAGCGTGTCTGCGGTTTCCCCGGACTGGCTGATCGCCACCACCAGGCTGTGCTTATCGAGAATGGGATCGCGATACCGGAACTCGCTGCCGTAATCCACTTCCACCGGCAGATGCGCCAGGCGCTCGATCATGAATTTTCCGGCGAGGCCGGCGTGCCAGCTCGTTCCGCACGCGACGATCTTCACGTCACGGAAGTTGCGAAACTCCTCTTCCGTGATGTCCATCTGGTCGAGGAAGACTTTGCCGGTCACTTGCGAAATTCGGCCCAAGAGAGTGTCGCGCACGGCGCGCGGCTGCTCGAAAATCTCCTTCTGCATGAAATGTTTGAAGCCGCCCTTCTCCGCCATGATCGGGTCCCAGGTGATGTGCTGCGCGGGCCGCTTGATTTCGCGGCTTTCGAAGTCGAGCAGGCGCACGCCCTGCGGCGTAAGGATAGCGATCTCGCCATCGCCGAGAAAAAAGACGCTCCGCGTGTGCTCGAGCAGCGCAGGAATATCGCTGGCGACGAAATATTCGCCGTCGCCGAGGCCCACTACAATCGGCGGGCCCATGCGCGCGGCCACGATTTTGTTCGGATCCCGCGTCGACAGCGCCACCAGCGCGTATGCTCCCGTCATCACTTTCACGGCCTTCAGCACGGCGTCTTCGAGCGGCACATCCTTCGAAAACTTCTCCAGGAGGTGCGCGATGACCTCGGTGTCGGTCTCCGTCAGGAACTTGTGGCCTTCCAGCACGAGCTGGCGCTTCAGCTCCAGGTAGTTTTCGATGATGCCGTTGTGCACCACTACGATCTGGCCGGTGCAATCCCGGTGCGGGTGGGCATTCTCTTCCGTGGGGCGCCCGTGCGTGGCCCAGCGCGTGTGGCCTATGCCGTAGAGTCCTTCGAGCGGCGTAATCCGAATCGATTCTTCCAGGTTGCGAAGTTTTCCCGGCGCGCGACGAATCTCGAGCTTGCCGTCAGTGCCCACCACCGCGATGCCCGCCGAATCGTAACCGCGGTATTCCAGGCGTCGCAATCCATCGAGGATCAGCGGCACAACCCGTTTGGGCCCGATATAACCGACAATCCCGCACATCGTGGCAGCTCCTGTTGGCGCGCCCGGGGCGCCGCGCCAATTCCGCTGGCGCGGCTCCAGACAAATTTAGGTTAGCACACTCCAATATTCGAGAGGGAATGGCGCCTCCCCGAGATTCCAAAGAGGAAGTTGCGAAACGGTTTCCGCGATGTGCCCAAGGAACTCGCCTGAATCCTCGTTGACCACCGAATCATCTAGTCCGAGTGTGGAGTGAAACGCGAGATCGTATACGAAAGGACAAGAACATGGGCCAGTCACTGAAGGGAAAGATTGCAGTTATCACGGGAGCGAGCCGCGGCATTGGCCGCGCGATCGCAATTCGACTGGGGCGCGACGGCGCTTTGGTGGCCGTCCATTACGGGCGTAATAAGGGCGCCGCCGACGGAACGGTGCGCGACATCGAAGCAGCAGGCGGCGCGGCATTTCCCGTAGGCGTCGAACTAGGTACGGTGGCCAGCGTAGAGCAGCTTTTCAAGTTACTGGATGCAGAGCTGACCAAACGGAATGGAAGCAATCAGTTCGATATTCTCGTGAACAACGCCGGGGTCGCGCCGGACTCTTCCGTTGAAGCGACGACGGAATCCGTCTACGACGAAGTATTCGCTTTGAATGTGAAGGTGCCGTTTTTCGTGAGCCAAAAAGCGTTGCCGCGTTTGAGGGATGGCGGGCACATCATCAACATTTCTTCCGGTGTCACGCGCATCGCCTTTCCGGAAAAGGCGGCGTACGCAATGACGAAGGGCGCGTTGAATATCTTGACGCTCGAGCTGGCCAAGTCGCTCGGCCCGCGGAACATCACTGTGAACGCACTCGCGCCCGGATTCACGGACACGGACATGGCTGCGGACATTTTGAACAATCCGCAGGGCCGGGAATATGCGAGCTCCATTTCCGCGTTCAATCGGGTGGGCCAACCGGATGACATCGCAGACGCCGCAGCGTTTCTCGCGTCGCACGATTCGCGGTGGGTGACGGGTCAATACCTTGACGCCACTGGCGGCGCACGCTTGTAATTTGCTTCAGCCGCGGGCGCGCGGTGTTTTAGAACCGGGGAACCTTAATCGAGGATTTCGAAGCGGAATTCTTCGATAACTGGATTTGTGAGGACGTCTTTCGCGATGCGCTCCACTTCCTTTTGAGCCTGCTCGCGGCTGCTTCCATTCAGTTGCAGCACGAAGAACTTCCCCTGGCGGACGTCCTGCACTTCCGCGTGTCCCAGGGACGCGAGCGCCCGCAGAATCGTCTGCCCTTGCGGGTCGAGAACGGTGGATTTCAGCATCACCCAAACGTGCGCTTTCATGTTTGTCCCTTTTCCGTTACGAGCGAATTATATCAGGCGCCTGATTTTGCCGCTGCGCGAAAATCTTCCAGCAATTGGCGCTTGTCGGCGGGCGGAAGAAAAGCGGCGCTGATGCTGTGCTCGGCCAGGTTCAGCAGCAGCTCGTTCGATAGCCCGAGGGCCGCCGCCTTCGAATACTCCGTCAGCAAGTTCGTGTGAAACATTCCGGGATCGTCGGTGGAAAGCGTCACGGCGATTCCGCGCTCCAGGAATTTCGGCAACGGATGATCCGCGAGCGTGGCGTCGGCCTTGCCCGTCTGCTTGGCAAGCGCGCCCGTGCAGAGATTGCTGGTGAGGCAATTCTCGAGCACTACTTTGCGGTTGGCGAACGATTCCGCCAGCGCCGGATCGTTCATCACCGCGATTCCGTGACCGATGCGTTCCGCGCCGAGAATTTCCACAGCCTCGCGAACCGATTCCGCCGGGCCAATTTCCCCCGCGTGACAAACCAGTCGCAAGCCCTGGCTGCGAGCGTAGTCAAACGCCGGACGGAAGTTGACCGCCGGAAACGCAAGCTCGTCGCCGCCCATCCCGAATGCGATTACGCCCGATTTCTGCAGCTTCGCCGCCCACCGCGCCACTTCCATCGCGGAATCCGGTCCCCACTGCCGCGCCGCATCAAAGATCCACGCCGTGCGCAGGCGCTGGAGGGGAACGCTGAGCGCCATTTCGCGAATCGCCTCGAAGTTCGCCTCCACGTTCTGCATCCGCCGCAGCATCACGCCGGTGGAAATCGTGATTTCGGCATAGACCACGTTCTGGCGGATCAGCTCTTCGGCGAGCCGCTGCGTGATCAGCCGGTAGTCGTCGGGATCGCGCAGAAACGACGTGACCCACTTGAAGGCTTCGATGAATCCCGCGAAGTTCGAGTAGTTGTAGCGTGCTTCGACCGCTTCGGGCGTGATTTCCACATCGTGGCGCGCCGCCAGTTCGACGGCGGTATCAGGCCGAATCGAGCCTTCGAGGTGGAGGTGAAGTTCCGCTTTCGGAAGCGCGTCGACAACCGTCGGGCGTCGAGTCGGCTGTAGCGTCGTCTGTGTCACGAATTCCGTTTCATTGGGAAGGCAACGTGGGGCGGCCGGCGTTGATCCACGCCGTCATCCAGTAGGACCCGATGTCTGTGGAAGCATCGGAAAGCTGGCGCACCAGCACCGCGCCCGCTTGCGCGTAGAACCGGTCGTAATACTCGTCCCCGTAACTGGTCAATCCCTGGTGCGCACGGCGATCCGCGAGCAGCACATTTTCAAGCCACGAATGCGCGCTGAGGGGCATCTCGAACGCGTGGTCGGTGGGATCGGAAATGAAACTCGCCTCGTTTGGCTTGACGAAGAAAAACAGCTGATATCTGTCCACCAGCCCCGTGTCGAAACGCGCCTTCACTCCCATCTGCCCCGAAAGTTTCCCGTCCGTATTAATCGTCGTGTTGAAAGGATCGTGCGCGGCCGCGACGTAGTGCGCGAGCGCGGCCGCGGAAAGTTTCGCCTCCGCCCAGTTGTGCTCCTGGAACGCGTCGGTGAGTTTCTTGCTGGAAAGTCCGATCTGCCACGGAAGCAAGCCGTAGGTCTCGAGAGTTTGCCTGCCGTATTTTGCGACGGCGGCGGTATAGACGCGCGGCAGCGCGCTGTAAGGAAACGCGCCGTAATGATCGAGTTGAATGAAGTCCTTGTGCTCGGCGGCTGCAATCTTCGCATCCAGGGCGCCGGCGTCGGTGACATGCTGGACCAGATACTGGCGGTTGTCTTCGAAGAACGTCCCCATTTCCTGCGGCAGCGTGTCGATGGCTTTGTTTGTCACCAGTCGCTCGGCGTTCTCGCCCCAGCCATACGACGACGCCACCGCGAACGCGACGAGCGCCGCGAGCAAAACCAGACCCGCGCAGAGCCGATGCTGCATCAGTTCATTTTCCCTTTGGAGCCGCTTGCATGTTCGCGTTCGAGAGCTGGCTGTGACGCCGCCCGTACATGTTGTACAGCACCAGGCCGATAATCAGCCACACGACGAAGCGAATCCAGTTCGTGATCGGCAAGCCCGCCATCAGCAGCAGGCACGTGAGAATTGTGGCCACCGGCGCCAACGGGCCTCCCGGCGCCCGAAACGCACGCGGGCGATCCGGTTCGCGGTAACGAAGAATCAAAACGCCGCCCGCCACTAGCGCGAACGCGAAGAGCGTTCCGATGTTCGAAAGGTCGGCCAGCGTGCCGATATCAAGCAGCCCCGCCGGAATCCCCACGAGAAATCCCGCCACCCACGTGGAAAAGTCGGGAGTGCGGAATCGCGGATGGACGTGGCTGAAAAGGCCCGGCAGCAGTCCGTCGCGCGACATCGCAAACCAAACGCGCGCCTGCCCGAGCTGGAAGACGAGCAGCGACGAAATCATGCCCATCAGCGCTCCGAGCAGCACCACGAGTCGCACGTTCCCGAAGCCGAGCCGCTTCATCGTGTTCACGACGGGCGCTGCGTCGTCCAGCAAACTCTGCCAGGGAACCAGGCCCGTCAGCACCACGACGACGGCGATGTAAAGAATCGTGCAGATGATGAGTGTGGTGATGATCCCGATCGGCAAATCCTTCTGCGGATTCTTGCACTCCTCGGCGGCGGTGGACACGGAATCGAAACCGATATACGTAAAGAAAATGATAGACCCGCCGGTCAAAATCCCCGGCCAGCCGTTGGGAGCGTACGGGTGCCAGTTCGCGGGATGGATGTAATGCGCCGTGACGCCCACGAACACCAGGATCGCGACGATCTTGAGCAGCACCATTACGTTGTTGGTTTCGGCGGACTCGCGAATGCCGCGCACCAGAATCACTGTGAGCAGCATCACGATGATCAGCGCCGGAAAATTGAAACCGAAATGCCAGCCGGGCGCATACAGAGTGTTTCCCTGCAAGTCCGTGAGGCCGCTCGGCAGGTAGGCCGGCGTGATCCAGCGCAAGCTGGGGTGAATACCAAACCAATCGAGCAAATCCACCATGTGCGCGGAGAAGCCCACGCTCACGGCCATGTTCGAAACGGCGTATTCGAGGATCAGGTCCCAGCCGATAATCCAGGCGATGAGTTCGCCCATCGTCGCGTAGGTGTAGGTGTACGCGCTGCCGGCGATCGGAATCATCGCGGCCAGCTCCGCATAGCAGAGCGCAGCGAAGCCGCAAACAATTGCGACGAGAACGAAGGAAAGCGCAATCGCGGGCCCGGCGCCCGGGCGCCCGAACGAGGCCGAGTGGTAGATCAGGTATTCGAGCAGGGGAGCGTTGAGGATTGATTTCGCCTGCATTTTCTGCCCGGCGATGGCGGTCCCGATCACGGTGAAAATCCCGGAGCCGATCACTGCGCCGATTCCGAGGGAAGTCAGGCTCAGCCACCCGAGGGACTTCTTCAGCCGCTTCTCGGGGTTTTCCGAATCGACGATCAGCTGGTCGATGTCTTTTCTGCGAAAGAGTTGTGGGTCCAATCGCACCTTCCCGAAACGGAGTCGGGAAACTCTAACCCTCGCGGCCCGTCCGCGCAACCTCCCGCTTCTGTTGGCGGGCGAGCTTTGTGGGTCGCGGCTTTAGCCGCGACATGAGCCATGATGTTTTTCGGGGCTTCAAGCCCTGAAGTTTCTACACCAACTGCAGATTCGCGTACCGCTCGATCAATTTCTTCGCGCCGTAATCCTGAAAGCTCACGGTCAGCTTGCGGTCCTCGCCCTCGCCTTCCACTTCGATGATGGTGCCGACGCCATATTTCGAATGCCGCACGCGCGTTCCCACCAGCGAGTTTTTCGTCGCTCGAGGCTGCTGCGCCGGGCGCCCATACGGCGTGCGCCGCGGCGCCGACCGCCGGTACGAATACGCCTGCGAATACTCGGGATCGGCTTCGTACCGGCGCGTTTCGCCCGGTTCAGACAACGACCCACGCGCCGCCTCGATCAGATCTGCGGGAACCTCGGCGAGGAACCGCGAGGGAATGGAAGCACGCAAACGATCCTCTCCATAACTGCGGCGGTAAATCGCGCGCGACAAAACCAGCGATTTTTTCGCGCGCGTCATGCCCACGTAGAACAGCCGGCGCTCTTCCTCGATTTCCGCCACGGTATTGAACGACCGGCTGTGCGGCAGGACGCCTTCTTCGAGGCCCGCGAGAAAAACCGCGTCGAACTCGAGCCCCTTGGCGCTGTGCAGCGTCATCAGCGAAACCGTCACGGTCTCGTCGTATTCGTCCGCGTCAGCCACCAGTGCCGCGTGGTCGAGCAAATCCTCCAGCGTCTGCCCCTGCTCGGTGGCCTCGGCCATGGCGTTCGATAATTCGCGCAGATTTTCGGCGCGCGACGTGTGCTCGGCGTTGTCCTGCTGCTCCACCCACAACAGGTAGCCCGTCCTGTCGAGCACGCGCTCGATAAGCTGCGCCGGCGGCAACTCCTTGCATTCCTCCTGCAGCGCCTCGATCATTTCGCGGAACAGATTCAAGGCACCGGTAAGCTTTCGGCCCGTCGAGAACTCGCCCGCGCGAATCACTTCCCAAAGCGATTGTCCGGTTTCGCGGGCGCGCGCTTCCAAAACGCCAACGGTGGTCGCTCCGATTCCGCGCGGGGGCACGTTCAGCACACGCAGCAAAGACACATCGTCTTCGGGATGAAACAGCAGGCGCACGTATGCCAGAGCCGTGCGAACTTCGGCGCGTTCGTAAAAACTGAATCCGCCCACCACGCGGTGCCGCACGCCCAGCCGCCGCAGGACTTCCTCAAACGATCGCGACTGCGCGCCCGTCCGATACAGCACGGCCACGTGCGCATCCGGATCGTCTCGCAGCACGGACGACAGTTCGCCGCAAATATATTCGGCCTCGCTCGTCGAATCCTGCGCTTCGTAGAAACGCAGGCGGTCGCCCGAACCGAGCGTCGCGCGCAGGGTCTTCCCGAGCCGCTCGGTGTTGTTGCGGACCACGGCTGCCGCGGCGTCGAGGATCGTCTGCGTGGAGCGGTAGTTTTCTTCCAAGCGGATGATTTTCGCCTTCGGAAAATCCTCCGTGAACCGTTTCAGGTTTCCCGCGCGCGCGCCTCGCCATCCATAGATGGATTGATCTTCGTCGCCCACCACGCAAACGTTTTGCCGCGTCCCCGCTAGAAGCCGCACCAGCTCCTCCTGCCACCGGTTCGTATCCTGAAACTCGTCTACCATGATGTATTGGAAGCGGCTGCTCCACGCCGCACGCGCGTCCGCGTGATCGCGCAGCAATTCCACGGACTTCAGCAGCAGATCATCGAAGTCGACGGCTCCAGCCTTGCGCAGCATCTCGTTGTACAAGCGAAAAACCTTGGCGACGTCTTCGCGATTGTCATTCCGCGCGTCCGTGCCTTCGGCTTCCATCTCGTCCGGCGTGACGCCGTGATTCTTGGCGTGGCTGATCTGCGCGCGGACGTTGCGAGGAGGATAATCATCCGCGGGCAAATCGAGCTGAACGAGCGCTCGCTTGATGGCCGCCGTCTGGTCGTCATCGTCGTAGATGGCGAAGTCGCGCGGAAGGCCGATCCGCGGACCTTCCCGCCGCAGCAGTCGCGCGCAGAAGGAGTGAAACGTCGAGACCCAAACGTCGGAACCGTCGCGGCCCGTCACGCGGAGCAAGTCGGCGATGCGCTGCTTCATCACGTCCGCCGCTTTGTTCGTGAATGTGACGGCCAGAATCGCGTTGCCCGGCACGCCTTTTTCGATCAGGTGCGCGACGCGATAGGTGATCACGCGCGTCTTGCCGGTGCCTGCGCCCGCGAGCACCAGCACAGGACCCTCGGTGGCGAGAACGGCTTCGCGCTGGCGTTCGTTCAGGTCGTGCAGAAGTCCCATTGCCTGAGGAGAAGGAGTCAAGCAGCGATTCTATCCGAGCGATTGCATTTCAGCAATTTGCCGTTCGGCACGGCCCGTGTGCTATGTTTCTCCGCGATGTTGCCGAGCCGTGTGGCGAGGTGCGATTGAACCCTTCGAACGCGCGAATCACGAAGCGATTAGCGCTATTTGTGATGTGCGTGTTGTGCCTCGCGCCTCTGCCGTGGCCTGCGCGCAGCGCGGATTCGCCCTCTCAGCCGCTTTCCCAGCAGCAGGCGAGCGCGCAGCAGCCCACCCAGCAGCAAGTGGACGCAATCTTCGAAGCCGTCACGAAGCCGGACGAGCCCGGCCTCGCGGTGCTCGTGCGCAAGGATGGGCAAACCGTTTTCGAGCGTGGCTACGGTGTCCGCGACCTCCGAACGCGCGCGAAGATCGACGCCGAGACGAATTTCAGGCTTGCCTCCGTCACGAAACAGTTCACGGCCACGGCCATCATGCTGCTGGTGCGCGATGGAAAGCTTACATATGACACAAAGCTGACGGACATTTTCCCCGATTTTCCCGCGTACGCGAAGGACATCACCATCCGCAATTTGCTGAATCACACTTCGGGGTTGCCCGACTACGAAGACTTAATGGCCGCTGTTGTGGGTTCCCATGACAATCGAGTCTGGAGTGAAATTCGCCAGATTCAAGATACGGAGGTCCTGCGGCTCCTGGAGCGCGGGTGGGACATCACGCCCGCGCCACAAAAGGGTAAGTTCCCGCCGGGAACGAGGTGGGAGTACAGCAATTCGGGGTATGTAGTGCTAGGAGCGATCGTCGCGAAGGTGTCGGGCCAATCGTACCCGGAGTTCCTGCACGACCGGATTTTCGCGCCACTGGCAATGCAGAATACGGTGGCGTTCGTGAACGGCAAGAACGAAGTCCCGAATCGCGCGTACGGTTATTCCATCGTCAGGGGCGCGTTGGACCGAACCGACCAAAGCCCCACTTCGGCGACCCTGGGTGACGGCGGCGTCTACTCCTCGCTCGACGATCTGGCGAAGTGGGACGAAGCCCTCACGAATCACACGCTGCTGAGCGCCGCGGAAATGCAGCCCGCACTGACGCCTGTGAATGTTCCCCGCGCCACTGCGCCAGCGGCCGACAGCGAAGCGAATGCAAAGGTAGGCTCAGGCGAGCTGGCCGCGTACGGCTTCGGCTGGTTCCTGAATCCGTACCACGGCCACGAGCGCATGTGGCATGACGGCGAAACCAGCGGTTTCCGCACCACCATCCAGCGTTTTACCGCCGACCATTTGACCATCATCGTTCTGTGCAACCGCACAGACCTCGATCCCGGCGCGCTGGCCGAACAAGTGGCGAATCTGTTCTTCCCGCCCTCCGGCCAACCTCAAATGAAGCCCCTCAAGTTTCCGCGTTGGCTACAACGGCTCGTCGCTGCGATGGGCGGCGGCGGCTTATTCGTCGTGACGTTCCTCGATTCGTCGGTGCTTTCGTTTCCGTTCGTCGCGGACGCGCTCGTGATCGAGCTTTCGATCGAAAACGCTGCGCGGATGCCGTTGTACGCCGCCATGGCCGCGCTCGGCTCGCTGGCCGGTTGCATCTGGCTTTACTGGCTGGCGAAAAAGGGCGGCGAAGCGTACTTCCATCGCCACGCCGGCAAACACGCCGTGAAAACCCGGCAGTGGGTGGATAACAACGCGTTCCTCAGCGTGTTCATTCCCGCGATCCTGCCGCCGCCGTTTCCGTTCAAGATTTTCGTGGTGGCCGAAGGAGTGTTTCAGGTTCCGCTGCGCACATTCGCGATCGCGCTGCTGCTCGGGCGCGGCCTTCGCTATCTCGCGGAAGGATTTTTCGGTGTGAAGTACGGCCCGCAGAGCCTGCTCTTCCTCGCAACGCACGGAGGCGCCTTCGCCATCGGGGCAATCGCCGTGCTGCTGGTCCTGTACGTCGCCGGCAGGCTCCTCATTCACCACTCTCCGAAGCCTCGCTAGCTCGCCGCGCGCAGGGAAGCCTGCTATTCGTAACGTAACGCTATCAGCGGATCCACACGCGTGGCGCGGCGCGCGGGGAGGAAGGAAGCAGCGGCGCCAACGAGCAGAACGACGAATACGACGGCGACGAACGTCAACGGATCGGTGGGCTTTACACCAAAGAGTTCGCTGGAGAGAAGGCGAGTTACGCCGAAGCTCGCGCCCACGCCGATGGCAATCCCGGCGCCGACGAGTCCGAGTCCTTTCCCCACAACCATCCGGAAAATATTCGCGCGTTGCGCGCCGAGGGCCATGCGGATTCCGATTTCGTGCGTCTGCAGCGAAACCGTGTAGCCCATCACGCTGAAAACCCCGATCGCAGCAAGCACGAGGCCAATCGCCGCGAACGCACCGAGCGATTCGAGGCCGAACTGCGGTTCCGCGAACGAGTATTGCTGCAGGACGTGTGTGAGCGAATCAGCTTCCGTGAGCGCAACGTTGCGATCCACGGACCAGATCTGCTCGCGGACGCTTTTCAACACCGAGAGCGGGTCGACCGCCGTGCGCAGGATGATTGCGCGGCCCTCATAGGCGCTGATGGTGTACGGAATGTAGGCGTCGGGCAGGATCGGGTCCTCCAGACCCGAGTTGCGCACGTCCGAAACGACACCGATAACCTCGAAGTAGGCGTCGTGGGGAGTTTCGACGATCTGATCGAACACGTCGAATTTTATCTTTTGGCCGAGCGGATCCCCGGGGCCGAGATATTGGCGTGCAAACGTCTGATTGACGACGGCGACGAATCGGCCTGAGGCGACGTCACTCGCCGAGAGCAAGCGGCCGCGCAACAAGCGCAATCCGAGCGTCTTGAAGTAGTCCTCGCTGCAAACGTCGAAGAGCGTCGGCCAGTTTTCGGAATGAACCTTACCGGGGATGATGACGTCGCTGCGCGGGGAGTTGTAGGGCGGCAGCGACATCGTCTCCGCGGCGGAAATGACGCCAGGCAGGGCTTGGATTTGTGCGAGTGCCTGGTCGAAGAAAGCCTTTTTCTCCGGGACTGTGTTGTAGCGCCCCGCCGGAAACGCGACGTCCATCGCCAGAATGTTTGTGGGATCGAAGCCGAGGTCGAGATGCGTGAGCGCGTACAAAGTGCGCATCATGAGGCCCGCACCCGCCAGGAGCACGATCGAGAGCGCAACCTCCACGATCACCAGAGCGGCGCGAAGTTTGCCGTGGCGGAAGCTCGAGCTGGCGCCTTTGGCGGTGCCTGCGAGCCTCGAATTCAAATCGCGGCGCACGGAGTGAAGAGCGGGAGCGAGGCCGCAGATGATCGTCGTGAGCAGCGTGACGCCAACGGCGAAGAGCAGAACAGCGCGGTTGAGTTCGATGACGGCTTCGCCGGGAAGCATGTTGGGAATCACGGCCGCGGTGAGTTGAATGCCGGCGTAGGCGAACAGGCAGCCGAGCGCTCCGCCAGCGAGCGCAAGAACCAAACTCTCCACCAGCAATTGGCGGATGAGGCGCCAGCGGCTCGCGCCGAGCGAAGCGCGCACGGCGATTTCCTTTTCGCGCACGGTGGCACGCGCCAGGAGCAAATTTGCGACATTGCTGCACGCGATGAGGAGCAGCATGCCTACGGCGGCGAGAAGAATGTAGAGCATGGCTTTCGAGTCGCCCACCACATCGCTGGCAAGCGAATCCACATGGACCGAGAAGCGCTTGGGATATTGGTGAGGATAGGTTTTCGCCAGGCGGCGCGCGATGACGTCAATATCAGCGGCCACGGCGGCATAGGTGACGCCGGGTTTCAGGCGCTCTTCGCCGACAAGGTAACGCGGCTGGTTGTACTCGTTGACGCCGTCGGGCGTGCCGCGGTCCAGACTGAGCGGAAAATAAACAGACGAGCCGAAGTAACGAAAGCGCGGCGGCATGATGCCGACGAGCGTGCGCGAGGCTCCGTTGAGCGTGAGCTGCGTGCCGAGAATTTTCGGGTTCGCGCCGAACTGTTCAGTCCAGCACCGGTAACTCATGACGAAAACGGGCGGCGCGCCGGGCTTGCCGTCGTCGTCGGTGAGCCAGCGGCCGAAAAGCGGCTGAACGCCCAGGAACGGAAACGTGTTCGTCGTGAGATAGGAGCCCTGGAGGCGTTCGGTGCCGGTGGGTGTGGAATAGAGGACGTTGGTGTAGGCGGTGCCGACCATGTCCGTGAAGACGTGATTCTGTTCGCGGTAATCGAGAAATTCGGGGAAGATGAAGGCGCCGCGGCCACGCACGCCGCCCCTGTCAGCGTCATGAATCTGGAAGATGGTGATTCCGCCGGCATTCTTGTAAGGGAAAGGGTTGAGCAGCCCGTCGTAAATGACGCTGAAAACCACGGTGGATGAACCGATACCGAGCGCGAGGGCGAAAATGGCGAGGAGCGCGAAGCGGCGGTCTTTGAAGAGGGTGCGCACGCCGTAGCGAAGGTCTTGCCAGAAATTTTCAATCCATTGGGTTCCACGCATGTCCCGGCACTCCTCCTTGGTTTGTTCGAGGCGGCCGAAATTCCGCATCGCCGCCTCTCGCGCTTCCCTTGGACTCATTCCCGACGCGATGTAATCGCGCGTTTTCATCTCGACGTGGAATCGCACTTCCTCGTCGAGCTCATCGTCGAGCCTGCCGTGCCGCAACAGCGAACGCAGTTTCTTCGTCAACGACATCGGCAAGCCTCAAGCGAACCGGAGGATTTTCGCGATCGCTCCGGTTACGCGGCTCCAGTTTTCTTCCTCTCGTTCAAGTTGGCGGCGGCCGGCCGGCGTCAGCTTGTAATACTTCGCGCGCCTGCCGTTTTCGCTCGGCTTCCATTCTGCCGAGATCCAGTCTGCCTGCTCCATGCGGTGCAACGCGGGATACAAAGAACCCTCTTCGACGCGGAGGGCTTCGTCGGAAATTTGCTGAATGCGTTGCGCCAGGCCGTAGCCATGTGCGGGTCTGCGCCGAAGGATTTTCAGAATCAGAAGATCGAGCGCGCCTTGCAGTTGATCTTTGCCCATAAGCGGCAAGCACCCCCTAGATGTCTAGGTAACGATGCGCCCGCACATCCGCCTTTGTCAAGATTGTCAAGCGGGATTGGGTGGTTCCGGCGGGGGGCAGGAGTCGGCACGGTGTCGCGTGCGACATGAAGCGCAACTTTACGGATTCGGATGCGAGGCGAAGAGAAATTCCTGGCGGATGACGTGGAGCGAGCTGTCGAGGTCCACGCGCACAAAGATGTTTTCCGGCCCCATGTCGCCGGACTCGAACTGCAAGTCGTGCAACTCGAAGCGGTAGCCGTCTTCCAACCGCTCGACGTGCGCAAGCGGAAACCGCGCGTACTTCAGGAATGTCTGCGTAGCATCGGCCTGCTGCCCGGCTCGCAGCGTCGGAGAATCATCGGGCTTGTAGTGCGTGAGACTACGATCGGGATCAAACCGCGCGCCGGCCTCGACGCCAACATCGATCTCCTCGATCGTGTTGTCGGTGACCACCACGCCGCGCCAGTCGAAAGGCGAAGACGACGATGGGAAGGCGCCGGCCGCCAGCGGCGTCTGCCCGCGATATTCGCGCGAGAGCACCAGGTCCACCGCGTCGCTGTGTAGCAGCGCGCGTCCACCCAAATACGCAGCGACTAGCGCCAGCGTGACGATCGCTGCCGCGCGTCCCCGCACGCGCTTCTTGCGGTCGCCAATTTCCTCGCTCACCAGCCGGAACAATTGCGGCAGCAGCAGGCCGCCAATCAGCGCGATCAGAATCCACGGATCAAGATTCTGGACGATATTCCACGCGTACAGCCGCACATGAAAAGGCCAGAAAAGCTGCACGCCGGTCCCGCTCGCAAGGTCGAGCAGTATGTGGCCCACCGCTCCGATGGCCGAGACTATCGCGGCTGCCACGAAACTCAGTGGCACCAGCGGAGCGTTCCCCGCAACCGCCGGCTTCCGGCCGCTCTTTCTGTCGAGCAGGCAGAATGCGCCCGCAGTGGCGCAAGCGATCACCACCGCGCCGGGAAGGGAATGCAGCGCCGCGCGATGCAGCCGAAGAAAGGCGCCGGCGCCGCCGAAGTAGCTCGCGTAATCGAGGTCCGCAGCGAGCCCCGCGGCAACCATCATCGCGGTGCCGAACCGCGGGAGTCGCCGCTGGCCCGCGCGCGCCAGCGCCAGCGAAACGAGTGCATGCGTGACCGGTTCCACTATCGTCCTTTTGCGCTAGAAGAGATTTCTCGGGACGTGCAGCTTGTCATCCCGAATCCCCGCGATCTGTGCGGGGTGAGGGATCTGCTTTTTCCTTACTTCTTCACCGCGGGCACCACAATCGAGAGCGCGTCCGGCACAATTCGAAACGCCAGCGGCAAAGCGCCGATCGGCTCGCCGTCCACTTGCGCGTACACCATGCGGTCGTCCGCGGGCTCACAGACCACCTCGGTATCCTTCCACGTTTCGATGCCTTTTCGCCCGCGCAGTTTCCCCATCCACAGCGCCGGAAGGCACGCGAGGTACTGCAGCCGGCTCGTAGACGAATTCGTCAGCATCTCGAACGAGTCGTCGAACAGGCTGGCCTCGGTGGTTATTTTGAACGGGCCGCCATAATGCGCCGTGCGTCCGATAACGATAATCGTCGCGCGCCGCTCCCGCCCGCCGGAAAAAACGCGCATTTCCGGGAAATCGTAGCGAAATAGTTGTTTCAGCCCTTCCACCCAGTAGGCCACGATCCCCGCATTCTTTTTGAAAATTTCATCTACGCCATTGACGATCGCTCCGTCCGGTCCCGCGCCTCCGACGCACAGAAAATAGCGCCCCGGAGGGTCCGACCTTCTCCCGTCCTCGCTCACCGCGCTCGCCAGTCCCAGCGCGATTCGCCGCACGATGCCGCCGGGAATCAGCCGCGCCGCGTGAGGAATGTCCCATGGGACGCCGAGTTCCTTCGCCAGAATGTTCGCCGTTCCGGCGGGCAGCAGCGCCATCGGGAGCTGGCTCCCGGCAAGCCCGTTCACCACTTCGTTTACGGTGCCGTCGCCGCCGCACGCAATTACCAGGTCCTGCCGCTGTTGAAGGGCATGTTGCGCCAGAGCCTGAGCGCTGCCCGGCGCCGTCGTGGCGGCGATCTCGATGGTAATGCCCGCGTCCTTCAGGATTCGGACGGCCTTCTCGATCTCTTCGAAGCGGCGCTTGCGTCTCCGCCCGCTCGTCGGGTTATAGATCAACAGCGCGTTTTTGATTCCGTCTGGCATTGGTCGTCGTCCAGTCGTCTTCAAGGCCCACGGCTGGCGAAACAATCGGGCATTGTATAATAGCCGGCGGATTTGACCGACTGCATCCCGCTGCCGAGGTTTCCATGTCCCCCAAGTCGAAAGGGCGCGACGCCGCCGCCGAAATCGAACGCCTGCGCGAAGATCTCCGGCATCACGAATACCTCTATTACGTTCTCGACGATCCGAAAATCTCCGATGCTGCTTTCGATCGCAAGATGGAGGCGCTCAAGAAGCTCGAAGCCGAGCATCCCGAGCTGATCACTCCGGACTCGCCCACGCAGCGCGTCGGCGGCCAGCCGCGCGAAGGCTTGCAGACCTTCCAGCACAAGACGCCGATGATCTCGCTCGACAACACGTATTCCTTCGAGCAGCTCGGCGAATTCGACCGTCGCGTTCGCGAACTCATCGGCCGCGACAAAATCGACTACGTCGCCGAGCACAAGTTCGATGGCGCGAGTCTCTCGCTCATTTACGAAAACGGAAGGCTCATTCGCGGCGTCACGCGCGGCGACGGTACCACGGGCGAAGACGTCACGCCCAACGTGAAGACGATTCGTTCGATTCCGCTGAGCATCGATCCTGCGCTGCTCAAAAAAGCCGGCATCCCGGGCGATTTCGAAGTGCGTGGCGAAGTCATCATGTCGCGCAAAGCCTTCAAAGCCATGAACGAGCAGCAGGAAGAGCAGGGCGGCAAGATTTTTGCGAATCCACGCAATGCGGCCGCGGGCGCCGTCCGCGTTCTCGATCCGAAAATCACGGCTTCGCGTCGCCTCGATTTTTTTGCGTACTACTTGCTGGTGAACGGCCGCGTCCCGAAGAAACGCCTCTCCGAAGCCCTCGCGGCGCTTTCGACGATGCAATTCAGGGCGAGCGAGGACTGGAAACTTTGCCATTCGCTCGCGGAAGTGGAGCGCTACATCGAAAGCTGGGATTCGAAGCGCGAAAAGCTCGCCTACGAAATCGACGGCATCGTCGTGAAAGTGGACGAAATCAGTTTGCAGAACGAGCTCGGCTTCACGTCGAAGGCGCCGCGCTGGGCGATCGCCTACAAATATCCCGCGCACCAGGAAACTACGGTCGTCAGAGACATCCTCGTCAGCGTCGGCCGCACGGGGGTGCTGACGCCCTTCGCCGTTTTCGAACCGGTGCAGATCGGCGGCGTCACGGTCGTCAAATCCACGCTGCACAACATGGACGAAGTCGAGCGGCTCAATATTCACGCGGGCGACACGGTTCTGGTCGAGCGCGCCGGCGAAGTGATTCCGCACGTGCTGAAAGTGGTGAAGCACGGCGCCGAAGAAAAGCCGTTCAAGATGCCCACACACTGCCCGGTGTGCGGCACGCGCGTTCATCGCGCCGAGGGCGAAGTCGCGTATCGCTGCGTCAACGTTTCCTGTCCCGCGCGCCGCCGCGAATCGATTCTGCATTTCGCCGGGCGCCACGCGATGAATATCGACGGCCTCGGCGACAAGATCGTGGACCAATTGATCGAGAAGAATCTCGTCAAGGATTTCGCCGACCTCTACAAGCTCGACCTCGAAACGCTGGCCGGCCTCGAACGCATGGCCGAAAAATCAGCGCAAAATCTTCTCGACGAAATCGCTGCCAGCAAAAAGAACAGCCTCGCGCGCCTGATCTACGCGATCGGCATTCCGTTCGTCGGCGAGCGCACCGGGCAACTCCTGGCCGCACATTTCGGCTCGATGGAGAAGCTCGCCGACGCAAGCCTCGAGGAACTCGAAGAAGTGCACGAGGTCGGCCCGAAAATCGCGGAAGGCGTGCGCGAGTTTTTCTCGGAGTCGGCGAACCGCAAGCTCGTCGAGCGCCTGAAGCAGGCCGGCGTCAACATGAAGGAAGAGCGGCAGGCGCCAGTCAGCGCAAAACTAGCAGGCAAGACGTTCGTCTTCACCGGCACGCTCGCGAACCGCAGCCGCGAAGAAGCCGAGGCGCTCGTCGCCTCGCACGGCGGCAAGGCTGGCGGCTCCGTCAGCAAGAAAACCAGCTACGTCGTAGTCGGCACCGACCCCGGCTCCAAATTCGACAAAGCCAAGACCCTCGGCGTCCCCATCCTCGACGAGCCCCAATTCGAAAAGCTCGTCGGTTCTCACTAGCGAGGGAGCGCCGTAGCGCCGGCGCCGCAATTTCTGCAAGGCGCGGAGGTAGCTCCTCGGCGTTGCGAGACGTCACGGAAGGCCGTATAGTGGACGAATGAGCTCCCTCCGAGCGCGTGTCCAGAACGGGCGCATCGTGCTTGACGAGCCGACCACTTTGCGCGAAGGCACGGTAATCGACCTCGTCGCGGATGATGGAGGTGACGATCTCACCGAGGACGAACGCCGCGCTTTGCACCAGGCGCTGTCGGCTTCCTGGGAGTCAGCCGAAGCTGGCCGCCTGCAGCCGGCGTCTGCAATTTTGGATGAACTGCGCCGACGGCGGTGAGCCTTCCGCTTCAAACCACACCTAACCAAACGTGAAGTCAAGCGCCTGAGCGCCGGGATCTAGGAACTCGATCTCAAAAGTCCGGTCTTCGATTCGATCCTTTTGCCGGATCAGCTGATAGAGACGCGGCTCTCGAACCTCGCCGCTGCCGTCTGGGGCGGAATCGGAACCGTGATTGTCGCCGGGCGCGTTGCCGTCCAGCATCACCCTAAAGCGAACCGGCTTGCCATCCTTCGTCGGAGCCAACACCAGGTGCAGGTCGCGGGCGTGGAACCGAAAGACAATCTTGGCCGGCGCCACCTGAACCTCAGCGCTCTCCTCGCCCACATCCCACGACCCGCTCAATCCCCAGTGATTCAACACGAGTCTCGCCGGCGCGTTGTATACCTTCGTTGAGTTGTGCGCCAATCGTTCGGGCAACGCGAAATTCTCGGCGCGAAGATAGCCGACGTAGGTTTCGGGAGACCCTTCATCCCGGCTCGGCGCTGCTTCCACTCCGTCAGCGGTCACGCTAACCGTATTCTCATCCACGCCAGTGGCTCCGTTTTCCTTCAGCAATTCCTGAATCACGCGCTCAAGCCCGGCATACTCGCCCTCGCCGAAGTGGTGGTAGCGAATGCGCCCTTTCGCATCGATAACGTATTGCGCCGGCCAGTATTCGTTGTGGAAGGCGTCCCAGATCCTGTGGTTGCTGTCGATGGCCACCGGATAGACCACCTTCAAATCGCGCACGGCGTTTTCCACATTCACTGGTTCTTTTTCGAACGAGAATTCAGGCGTGTGCGCGCCGATCACCACCAGGCCCGCGTCCTTATATTTTGCGGCCCACGCCTTCACGTAGGGCAGTGGGCGCAGGGAGTTGATGCAGGTGTACGTCCAAAAATCCACCAGCACAACTTTTCCGCGGAGCGACTTGCTGCTCAGCGGAGCGGAGTTGAGCCAGCCGATGGCGCCGCCCAAGTCAGGCATGGACCCCTCGTCGCGAAGGCTAATCACGCCGGCAGCGCGAACAGCCGATTTGTCTGCATGGAATGCGGCCATGGCAACGCCTCCCACGATCAGCGCCGCAACTAAAGCGCGACGCATCCAAATCCCGAACCGCAAGGAACCGTTTTTGCTCACCATCCTCATCCTCGAATCTCCTCGGTCGGCTAACTCACCTTCGGCTTTCAAGGTGCGTAACGGGTGTAGACATAGTCGTGATCTTTCGCAGGGACGTGGCAGGGGAAGCAGGTCTGGTGCAGAGCCTCGCTGCCCGGCTTTTCGCCTGTAAAGTCGGCGAACCCCCAGCCGGCCGACGCGGCGTACTTCTTGGAGTCCTTGACCATGAACTGAACATTCACGCGAGGTCCGACAACGAAAGATTGAGTGCCGGGGAATGGAACGTCCAGCACTTTGTTGTTATCTTCCGACGAGACGCGAGTCCAATGAATCGCGGCAATGATGGCACCGTCCGGGAACGGGAGCGTTCCTTCCTTAAACGCCTTGATTGCTATGTTGTTGCCGAGTTGAGCGCGCAATTGCTCGCCCTTTCCGGCGAATAGGAGCTGCTTCACGGCGATCAATTGCCAATCGCGGTATCCGGCGGGGATTTTCACTCCGTAGATCGGGGCGGCCTCTCCATCGGACTGTCCAGACGCGTGGGCCATGTAGGCGACCACGCAGGCCAGGGTTGCAACTGCAAGCAGCAACAAAACGATCCGTTTCATAGTGTTCCCCCTCTTAGATTTTTGAGCACCATCCTTTGCCCTCCGCAGTCACGCGTTCGCTCACTTAGGCAGCTCCGTCCCGGCCTGCTCCGCCACCATATATTCGGCGTACCAGTCGGGCCAGTCCGGATCTGCCTTGCCGATGCGCTTCTCGTGCTCGCCGTGAGCGGCCTCCGCACGACGCATTGCGTTCGCTAGGTCGCTTGCGGAGCCGAACGAAGTCACGCCCGTGTCGATGCGTCCGGGAAGTCGCGTTGTGACCTCCTGCAGCAGCCAGACGTTGCCGTCCGGATCGCTGAAAGTGGCGCGCGAGCTGTAGGTGCGGCGCTCGGGATCGAGACCGCTGACCCGGCCCTTCGCGCCAATGTAGAAGAACTCGCTCACCTCGACGCCGGCGGCCACCAGCTTGTCCCGCGCGGCCACGATGTCGGAAACGACCAAGTACGCCTCGGCCGAGCCGGGCGCTGCCGACGTAAGTGCCTTGCCGAATTGGACCGAGCACGGCGAGCCAGGCGGCGTGAACTGGATCACGCGGAAGTCGTTACCGCCGGCGATGTCGGCGTCGAGCCTCCAGCCGAGTTTCGCGTAGAACTGCTTCGCGCGGTCGGCGTCCGAGACGGGGATGACGACGACCTCGAGCTTCATGTCGACCCTCGCGACGCCCGCGTATTTGCCACGGATTTCATCCTTCACATCTGCCATGTTCTTTCCTCCACGCGGACTTCGGCGTTCGGCGCGCCGCAACACTGCTCCTAATCCTGTTCACCGAGAGTTTGGACGTACGTCTTGCCATACGGATAGAAGAGTTCCTTGCGGCCTTGCTCCCACGCCGCTTTGAGTTCGGGGGTTGTGATGTCCCAGTCCGGCCGGCATTTTTTGGTAACGGCACGCAGGTCCTGGCGCAAATCTTCCAGAGTCGGCCGGCCCAGGAACCAGTAGCCGTTGTAGATCTTATAAATGACGAGACCCGGCTCGAGCACGATCACGTGCGGGATCATGGGATTGTGGGCTGGGTCCGTGTATTCGGCGATGTCGAGATCCTTCTGGACGAGCCGACTCGGATCGGACAGGAACGGCCAATGCGCACCGACTCCGGTGCGATATTCGTTCGTCTCGGTAATGTTGTCCGTGCTGATTGTGACCAGCCGGCAATAGGCAACCTCGAGTTCGCGATGGAGTTCCACCAGCAGTTCCGCCTGCCGGCGGTCCTTGGGACAGAAGCTTCCTCGGCTGAGGACGAGTACCATCGGATGTTGCCCTTGTAACTCGGAGAGCTTCCGGCGTTTCGCGGTGTGATCGGAAAGCTCATAGTCGGAAAAGATAGCGCCTGGAACAATGTCAGATCGCATGTGAAATCCTCCGGAGTTGGATGCGCGCCGCCTTTTTACCCTTAACGATCAGTGGCGGTTGTTCAAGGTAAAATCAGGCCCACCGCTACTTCATGAAATCTCGAACGAGCTGAGCAATCTGATCGGCCGCGGTATCGAGCGCGAAATGTCCGCCATCGACGATGTGCACTTCGGCCTTCGGTACGTCGCGGCGATAGGCTTCCGGCTCCGAGGGATCGAACGACGACTCATACTTGCCCCATATCACCAGCAGGCGCGGCTGCTTCTCGCGCATCCAGGCGTCCCACTTGGGGTAGGCGTCGACGTTTGTGCGGTAATCGTAGAAGAGGTCGCTTTGAATGTCGCCTTGGCCGGGTTGGTTGAGAAAATAATATTCATCGGTCCACAAATCCGGGTCATGGCGTTCGAGGTTGGGGTCGTCACCGACGTGGCGCGCCCGCGTCGTCGGGAGCGAAAGGAGATTGGTGCGTAGCGCGCTTTCGTTTGTCGCGCGATCGGCCCAAAAGGCGCGCCGCGTTTTCCAATTCGCTCCCAGACCGGTGTCATGCGCTACCGCGTCCTGGACGATCAGCGATTCCACTCGCTCTGGATGCGCCAGGATCATGCGAAAACCCACGGGGCCGCCGTAATCCTGCATGTAAAGCGAGTAGCGCGAGAGCCCGAGCGCTTCCGTGAAGTGATTCATGGTTTCGGCAATGTGATCGAAGGTGTAAGCGAATTTTTTCGCGTCGGGCCAGTCGCTGTGCCCGAAGCCGGGATAATCAGGCGCCACCAGGTGGTAGCGATCGGAGAGGCGGACGAAGAGAGGCTCGAACATCCGTGATGAGGAGGGAAGTCCGTGCAGCAGCAGAAGCGTTGGCCCATCTTTCGGCCCGGCCTCTCTGTAAAAGATCGAGAGCCCATCGATCTGAACGGTGCGATAAAAAGTCGGGTTTTGCATGGGACGTTCCTTTCCTTGGGTCTGAGCTGGCAATTGGGCCGGCGATAGAAATGATGCGAGCATGACAGAAGTCGCCAACGCCATCCGTGAGGCCCGCAAGCATCGGGCCCCACGGGGCAAGCTAAAAACACGCATCGTTCACCTCCGCGTTAGAAGTCCTGTGCCATTGTGTGGAAGGCGACCGCCTACGCTTTGGCTGCCGCCGGTTTCGCAGATCGGGCTTCGTGCGGCGCGCCGACGTAAGGAAACGAGGCGAGCAGGTCCTTGTGGGGCCCTACCTTATCTTGCGTCACCTTTCCATTTGTGAGGATGGGAAGGAAGAAATCTACGACGTCGTCGGTGAGCGCCCGGCCATTGTCCGGGTAGGACGCCGGCCGCGTCGGATCGTAGTGGAGGACGTCCGGCAGCAGAGTCCCGGCCACCCGCGTTGCCTCCGCCGGCGTATATCCACCGGCGTGCTCCAGCGCGTGCGCGAAGACGGCGACGAAGCGGGCATCGTCCGCGGGCTCCGCTGCGAGATAGGCGGCGTTCTGCTCGCCGGCAAGAAAGGGAGTTTGATTTGACCTCGCGCCGCGATCCGCCGGAACCCATTTCCCGCTTGCGCCGTCCAGCGTCCGAACCCATAGACTCACCCTCTTCGAACCGAGAGCAGAGTTGGGCACTTCCAGCACGATGCTGCACACGTCCTTGTCGGCGAAGTAATCGTCACCGGTGAATTGCAGGTTGTTCAGGGCGCCATTCACGTCGAAGAAAAAGGGATCGCTCCGCCAGCCGGCGAAGAAACGGTAGCCGCCGGCCTCCGCGACCCGTGTCTCCGGCCCCATCGAGACCGGCACCCCCTCGACGATCACCTGCCCGTCGTCGCCTGTCCCAGCGGCCTGCGCGCCCTCAGCGCGGCGAAGCGTAGCAGTCTGCGCTCCGCCCTCGGCGGACGTGAAGCGCACCCGGTACGCGATATCGGCGACGGCGTCGCCGTTCGTATCGATCTTAAGTTCATAAATCGCCTCGGGCGCGAAGGCGATGGCGGTGGTGGGCCCGGGCGGATTCACGCCGGCGGACGGATGCACGTCAAAAATCAGGATCGACTTGCTGGCGTCCCCAGGCTTCGGGAAAGCATACAGATCGGTGAAGTCCAGGCGAGCGTCCCCGTGGGGAAAGCCAAAGTCCGGACCGGAATAATGGTGCGACATAAATTATCTTCTCCTCTCTCTTAGATACTTAGCTAGGCAACCTCGAAGATTACTTCCAATTCGACGGGCGTGCCGAGCGGAAGGCTCGCCACTCCATACACCGAGCGGCAAGGGTTCTTGTCTTTTCCGAAAACGTCTTGGAGCAGCTCCGAAGCGCCGTCGGCCACTTTCGGCTGTTCGCGGAAATCTCCCGAAGTGGCCACCGACACGCCGAGCCGCACGATCCGCGTCACTTTGTCGAGCGATCCCAAATGCTCCCGCGCCACAGCGAGGACGTTGAGCGCCGCGAGGCGAGCCGCGTTGCGCCCCGCTTCCACATCCAGCTCAGCGCCGACCCGCCCAACGAATTTCGCTTCGCGGCCTTCCGTGGGAAGCATCCCGGTCAGAAAGAGCAGGTTGCCCGTTTGCACCGCTTCCACATACATCCCGAACGGCTCAGGCGGCACCGGCAGCTTGATCCCAAGTTCTTTCAAGCGCTGCTCGACGCTCCCCGACGGAGAGCCTTCGCCGGTTGCCATCTGCGTTTTCGCGTTTGTACTCATTTATTTCCCCATTGGACTCGAATCAACGTTGGCGGGTTTCAATTCGCAGACGGCGCGCACCCTAATGAATGCGCGCCGTCCGCCTCGCGCGAATTAGCGAAGCGATCGGAACGTCGCTCGGACGTCTTCAGTGAACAGCTGCGGCTGTTCCCACGCCGCGAAGTGTCCGCCTTTCGGCGGCCGGTTGTAGTAAATGAGTTTCGGATAGGCTTTCTCTGTCCAGCTCTTCGGGGCTTGGTAGATTTCATCTGGAAAGGCGCTGACGCCGACGGGGATCGTGACGTTCCTGACATCGAAAAAGCCGCCCTTATATTCCCAATAGAGACGAGCCGACGAGAGCGGCGTGTTTGTCAACCAGTAGAGCGTGATGTTGTCGAGGATGTCGTCTCGCGTCAGGCCCTCGGTCTGACCGTCGAAGACGCGTGTGATGAGCGCGTAGCTGGCCGCGTCGTGATCAAGGATCCACGCCGCGAGACCAACCGGCGAATCCGCGATTCCGAATAGCGTTTGCGGGTGGTTCGCCATCTCGATGGCGTAACCAAGACCGTGCTTATAGAAAAAGGCCAGCTGCTGGTATGCGTGCAGTTCGTCGCCTGAGAGATTGGACGGCGGCGGAGCTCCGGAAAACGCAGCCTTGTCGATGTCGGCTGGAACAGTGGCCGCCATGTTCGTGTGAATCCCGAGCAATCCCGGAGGCGTCTTCAGAGCCATCAGCTCCGTGACGCAATTTCCCCAATCGCCGCCTTGCGCCACATATCGCGTATATCCGAGCCGCTTCATCAGCACGATCCAGGCGCTTGCGATTCGGTCTGGGTTCCAGCCGGTCGCGGTCGGCTTGCCTGAAAACCCGTAGCCCGGCAGCGAAGGGATCACTACATCGAAAGAGTCTTCCCCCTTTCCACCATAGGCGGTGGGATCGGTGAGCGGCCCGATGACCTTCAGTTGCTCAATGATCGATCCAGGCCACCCGTGCGTGATGATGATCGGCAGAGCGTTCGGATTTTTCGAACGGACATGAATGAAGTGAATGTCCAGCCCATCGATCGTCGTGACGAATTGCGGCAAGGCATTCAGCCTCGCCTCCACCTTTCGCCAGTCGTAATCGGTCGCCCAATAGCGCGCCAGCTTCTGCATGGTCGCGAGCTGAACGCCTTGCGTCGCATCCGTGACCGTTTCCCGCTCAGGCCACTTCGTCGCGGCGACGCGCCGGCGAAGGTCGACGAGCTGCGCTTCCGGAGCAGTGAAGTGAAAGGGACGGATGGATGTGTCTTCGGCTGCCATAGCGTTGGGCTGCGGATTGACGGCTTCGGTCATGCGGGCCCCGCTTTGGTGCCCACTTTGATCCCCACTTTGATCCGAGGTGTTCTCCTTTTGTGCGGCGGTCTGGGCGAGAATGGGGATGGCAAGCAGCAGGCTCAAAGCACCCGCGGCGCCGGCGGCCATGGCGAATAACTCGGTGACTCCCAAAAGACGACGACGTGAAATCGCATTCGATTCTGCCAGCTTCATAGCGAGTCTCCTTTTTTGGGCTTGCTGGATGCGCCGCACCCGCGGCGTAACCGGCAGGTTGGTGCTATCTGATGCCTGTCCGCCTCGGTCCGTTTCAGGGATCACGAATGTGTCGACTCTCGCCTGACCTGCTTGTCGGGACACACTCTGCCCAATCGCAGACCCGAACACATCACGACATGCGGTGCTTTCTTGGTACCAAGATAGGAAGGGCACGAAATACCCCTTTCGCGGTAGGAAAGACGGCCGCACCGACACATCACCTAGGCTCTACACGTCGCCTTTAAGCCGGTGGAGCCCCCGCATTTATGCGGGGGAGCAGCGCTTTAGCGCTGCGGAAAAGACCCGCAACTGCCATCGTCGGCTTTAGCCGCGGGACTTTGATATACACTCCTGTGATTTCTGAAAGGAATCCGTCGTGAATATCTGCGATGCTCAACGGCAAGTACGAACCGTTTTCCTGGGCGGCTTTCCGGGTCAATTAGTGTCAGGTCTGATTTGGCTTCTGTCGGCTGTCTTGGCCACCTGGCATTCGCCGAAAGCGGCGATCATCTCGTTGGTCGCAGGCGGCGTGTTCATCTTTCCCCTGACGCAGATCCTGCTGAGGGCTATGGGCCGGCCCGCTTCATTGCCCAAAGGTCATCCCATGAACGCTCTTGGGATGCAGATTGCGTTCACCCTTCCGCTCAATCTCCCGCTCGTCGCGGCGGCGACTCTATATCGCCTGGACTGGTTCTATCCAGCGTTCATGATTGTGCTTGGCACGCACTATTTGCCCTTCATCTTCCTGTATGGGATGCCGCAATTCGGTTTTCTGGCGGCGTTCCTGATTGCCGCCGGCGTAACCATCGGCCTCTACATGCACTCCATCTTCAGCCTGGGCGCCTGGCTGACGGCCGCGGTCCTCCTGCTTTTTGCCTTCATCGGTCGAAGGGTCGCCCTCCGGGAAAACCATGGAGCGCAGCCGGCTGCGTAAGATCATTTCAATCCCGCAAGGCCGGGGCTCTACAGTCTGTGTGGCAACTCCGTCTTGTGTCAGCCCTGGACTCGGGTTTCAGGCTTGTCGTGCGCCTTTTGCTTCATCTGTGTGTCTATCTGTGTTCATCTGTGGTTCCAAGGTCTTACGGCCCTTTCGCTCAACCCTCGTCCTGACACACACTTTTTTAGCCCCTGAAGCGCGGGACCGTCGTTGCAAGCCCCTTGACCATTCGCCTTTTGTTCGCCTATAATCCCTGCCAGCCTTATCCACTAACACGCTTTCCCAAGGGAGTCGCTGCCAATGACCTCACAAACGCGCACCACTGACGATTCATTCAAATCGCGCGCACTCCTGGTCTTCGTCGTCACTCCTGCATTGATCTTCTTCATGTCGCGAAAGGCCGTCGACAGCGTCCAAACGAACTCTCCCACCCACGCCGGCTCCACGCCTCAGCTCCACGAGCAATGGCCGGCCGCGGCTCCAGCTGCCCTAGAGTCTCCGTTCCACCCGCGCGCCCTTTCCGCGCCCACCGGATACTACGCCGCGTCTCCTTCGCCCAATCTGATCTATGCGCGCGCGATGTTTTTGGCCCGCAACTACGACAGCCGCCCCTATTGGAATCATCCGAAGCTCGAAATGGGCGCCCCCACCACGCGCGCCACGGCCGACCTCGCCATCGAGCATTTGATCCCCTGCGAGAGCATGGGCAAGCCCATCAACCGCATCGACACCAACGGAAAAATGTCCTACGGCATTTTGCAGTTTCAGGATTGGGACGAATGGGAACGAGTTTCCGGCATCACCGGCGACCCCGACAACCGCGCCGACGCCATCCGCATGGCCGAATGGGCCATCCAGAACGGCATGATCAACCACTGGACCTGCGCCACCATCCTCAAAATTACCTAACGTAGCGTCGCCGTGACATCCGGCCCCACGGGGGCGTTTCCGATTGACATGATATGCCGTCTATGGCATATTCCATCCACGGCATGGACCGTCGAATTCACAGACGAGTTCGCGGATTGGTGGAACGGCCTCTCGGACAATGAGCAGGTCGATGTCGATGCCAGCGTGCGAATTCTTGAGGAACTAGGGCCGGCGTTGGGAAGGCCGCACGCGGACACCGTGCGAGGATCGCGCCACGCGAACATGAAAGAGCTTCGGATTCAGCACGCAGGACGTCCGTACCGGGTGCTCTTCGCATTTGACCCGCGCCGCAGCGCCATTCTCCTCTTGGGGGGCGACAAAACAGGCAATGCGAGCTGGTACGACGAGAACATTCCCATCGCCGATAGGTTATTCGACGAACACCTGCGAACTGTAGAACGCGAGACAACACAAGGACGCGAAGGAGCGAAACATGGCAAGAAATTTCAATGAACTGCGCAAGAAGATGTCTCCGCAGGCCCGTGCACGTTCTGAGGGTTCGGCGAGAAAGATGATTCAGGCGCTGCCTCTGGCGGAGCTTAGAGACGCGCAGAATATCACTCAGGCAGAACTCGCCAAGCGGCTCAATATCGACCAGAGCGCAGTTTCAAAGATCGAGCATCGCACCGACATGTACTTGAGCACTTTGAGCGACGTGATTCGAGCCATGGGAGGCCATCTGGAATTGACCGCGAAGTTCCCAAGCGGAGAGGTTCACATCCTCACCCTCACCCGCGACGACACGAAAGCCGAACCAACAGTGACGCACGCCAAACGCTGACAAAAGTTGCCCAGTCGGACCGTTAGGTTTGCTGGCGGGTATCACGTGACGCCGCCTCGCCGCCCGCCAACCTCATTTCCAGCGGGATCTTTCGATCTACGCTGTCTTCGATTTTCTTCAACCAGGTTTTGCGGCCCGTTTCGGCGCCATTCGAGCCGCAAGAATGCTTCGCAACTGTGCGAAATGGGACTGCAGGGCTTCTCTCTCCATGTCACGATAAATGTATGCGGCATAAGAAAACTAAGAAAGAATCGAGCAACGCGACACGTGCCGGCGTCAGGAAGGAAATGGAGAAACCGCGCATGGCCAGGTCCGCAAGAATCGGGGAACTGAATCTCGATACTTCGCGGATTCGAGAACAGCCCAGCGTCACCTTGCCCGGGACGGTCGATAAAATCATCCCGTCTCCGCGTCCGAGCCAACCGGAAAAGGCGCAGATTGCGGTTGACGGCGCCGACCAACGATATCGAGATCTCCGTATTGAAAACACGTTAACGGACGAACATGGCGGCGATGTGAGGCTCGAAAAGGGCACTCGCGTTGAGGTTACTGTCGCGACCAAAGACGACGATCCCGTCGGGTAACTCCCGTTGTCATCCGCGCGACCCGCAATTTCTCCCCACCACGTATACTCGTCGCGCGGGCTGACCTCGCCCGAGGAGCTGCGAATATGCCGGCCGAAGAGTGGATCAAAACGCTGGAAGACGGCAGAAAGGTGAAATTCGTCTACCAAGAACTGCCGGAAGACGCGGCATTTATCACCGCGCAGATTGAAAGGAATGAAGTCGTCTATTCCGTCCTATTGACCAAAGCAAGCAACCCGCTGAGCCGTGACGATGTTGAAAGCCATTTCAAAGCCGAGCTTTCGAAAAAGTGAACATCTTCTCAATGAATCAGAATGATCCACCTGTGCGCGTGGCCGCGGACGAATTTCGCGGGGAGCGAGAACTTCGGAGCACACGGTTTCCGGCGTGCGGTGAGTCCTGCGTCCGTATATGGGCGTGGAGAGAGTTTCCAGCGCGAGAATTGAGGGATGAGAAGTGAGTCCACAACTCAACTGCGCTCATTGAGCGCGGCCCGCGCTCCCATCCCTCGAACCTCGCCACTCGAAGCTACATCGCAGCAGCGTTGGCGATGCTATCGATGTGGACCGATCCGTCGTCCATCTTGTGGCCGGTCACTTTTACTTCTTGGCCGACATTCGCTTCGGTCACGGCGTCCTGGTTGTGAATCGGTACCACTTTCTTGGACTTCGTATCGACGAACACATACGAAGCGCCCTTGTCCTTCACGCACTTTATCGTACAAGCCTTGCCGTCCGCGTTTGCGTCCTTGGCGCCACAAGAGCTGTTGCTGATCCAGCCGGTCCAGGTCATTGTCTTCATGTCCCGGGCGGCTGTGGACAGGCCAATCGTGGCGAACAGCACCGCGAGCAAGCCAAACACGCTGAGAACTTTCTTCATCGAAGTTTCCTCCTGTCGGGAATTTTTACGCAGCCGGGGAGCTCGGCCTGCACTTACCTAAAAATCTCGGACGCTTCCCAGTAAGGTTTATACCCATAGTGTTTGTAAATGCTGTTTCCCCAACTTGAATCAGCCATGTTCGGCCACTTGTCTTTGTCGAAACCCGGAGCATTCTCCAGCAGTTTCTTGTCAACGTTCAGAACGGCGTGATTTTCCTTCAAATTGAAGTGGAACGCGTTCCACGGAATGGCGAAATACTTCTCACCCATCCCAAGAAAGCCTCCGAAGGATAGGACGGCGTAGGCGATCCGGCCGGCTCCAGCGTCGAGCACGAGGTCTTCGATTTTGCCGAGGTCCTCATTTTGTGCGTTGACGACCTTGCTGCCTATCACGGTCTTCTTGGCGGGAACGATATCCGAGTATCTCGCTGCTCTCGGCTCTGCCATGTCATTCTCCTTTAGTCAGAGGTGGCTCGTCGACTCTCCGCGCCTCCTCCGTAGGCAGCATCATAAAAATGAAGAGGTGGAGTATCTGTTCAATTCGAAACACTTTCGGGTCTAGTTCGGGTCGCTCTCGCTTGCGTCCGCTCGGCGTGTTTTCGCAGATAGTCACGGCACGTTTCCCTTAGGTGCAAAATAGGAATTCGAAGTCAAAATCCGAGAGTGTTCATAATGATACAGACGTTCCTCTTCCGACCGACTAATCTGCTGTTCGCACGCGAAGCCTCAGCGTAGTTTGGGAAAACGAGATCGCAGATATTCTCGCGCCCCTCAGTAAGGAGATAAAAACATGCTTGGAGTGATCGCCGCGGTTCTGATTGTTCTTTGGTTGCTCGGGTTTTTCGCATTTCACATCACCAGCGCCTTCATTCACATTGCCCTGGTCGTGGGCCTGATATTGCTTGTGGTCCACTTCATGACACGCGGCACCGCAACTGCGTAGTTTCGCTGCCCAACATCAACTTCCCATCACTGCCTTGTCTCGGTGACACGGGAATGCCAGCCTCAATTCAAAAGTGAAAGCGCTTCGAAGGCCGCTACGAGTATGGACTTGGAAAGGGATCTCAAAATGAAAGCGAATCGCTTGAAGCACTTGTATGTCGAAGAACTGAAGGATCTGTATAGCGCGGAGAACCAGCTCGTGAAAGCTCTTCCTAAGATGGCCAAGGCATCCACTTCCGCGGAATTGCGCGAGGCCTTTGAAAAGCACTTGGGGCAAACGAAAGAGCACGTAGTGCGGCTCGAAGAGATTTTCAACGCTCTCGGAGAACGCCCGAAAGGCAAGAAGTGCAAGGGCATGGAGGGCCTCATCCACGAAGGTGCTGAAATGATCGCGAAAGGTCTCGCGCCCGAAGAATTGGATGCGGGCCTGATCTCCGCCGGTCAGCGCGTGGAGCACTACGAAATAGCCGGCTACGGCTCCGTCAGCACTTACGCCAAGCTTCTCGGAGAGCTCCGGGCGGCATCGCTCTTGAGGCAGACTCTTGTGGATGAAAAGGACACGGACGAGAAGCTGAGTCAAATGGCGGGCAGCATCAATCTCGAGGCGGCCGACTCCGAGGAATCGGACCCGAATGGCGGCCGGCCCACGAAGCCGGTGGTGATGAAGGCCAAGGCGGCCCGAGCCTGACGGCTTCTCTAAGTGACGCCGAAAACGCCTGAGTTTTGCGAATCAGCCGGAAGCGTTGTCGCTCGCGGATAAAGGAAATTCCGCGAGCGCGAGAGTATAAAAAGGAGCAATCAATGAAAGTACGCGCGAGGAAGCACAAGAACGGCGAAGGACGTTTGGTGAGCGTGGCGAACTCGATCGGCTCCACGATGGGCAGGATCGCTAGCAGAGTCAATGCGGTGCAAAGAGCTGTGACCCGAAGCGCCCCTGTGGCGCGCACCGCGAACCGCCGAGGCAAAACGGTCGTTCGGAATACCAGGAGAGGTAAGAACGCAACGCCGGCAGGTCTAAACAGAGTGAAACGCGCGGGGGCTGCTCGGCGCGGCTTGCGTCGCAAGAACCTATCCGCCAAGCGAGGCGTGCGCGGCTAGGAGCGCCAAGCTCGCGTCGCTCGACGAGCGAGAGAGCAGAAGTAGTCGCTCACTTTAAGACAGCAGTCCAGTAACGTGAAGAGAACCCGCGTGCGAGCAAGTCCTCTCAATTAGGCCAGGGTGCCCGGTGGGACCGCTATTTTGTTTTCGTTATTTTTATTTGTGGAAACTTTCGCTTTACTGCGGCAACCACAGCGGCGTGCTCTGGTTTTCCCGAGCTCCTGGCCAAAGCATCTCGTGCGTGCGCGGCGTCAGGGATCGGATATTTTCTAGCGCCCTTTTCTACGAAGTCCGATGCCGGAAGCTTCTTCCTCTTAGCAGTGGTTAGTTTAGCCACGATTGATGATTCTCCTTTGGGACGGTGACGCAACGCCCGTGTTTCACCACCCAACTTAGACCATCCAGGAACCTGGCGGCAAGGGCGGCTTCCAAGCGGTCAAACTGCAAAGGCCCGCTCGGACCGCCGTGTGCAGTCACTCCACAAGGGACATGGCCGCCGTACGTTCCATCGTAATCGCAGCACCACAATAACGATACTCCGCATCGGCGTCTGTCCACTTGTAGACAGTTATGAAGTGAAAACGAAAGCGCAGGTTAATGCGAGTCCAAACGACCTCGCAGCAGCGGACTGGCTAGATGTTTAATCGCCCGGCCGGGGTCTCTATCCCGCCTCGGACTCGAAGGATCGCGGAACTGAGGATTCGCTGCCATAACGGGAGCCGCCATCATAGGCAGCCAAGGTACGGGAGACGGTTCAGGAAGCGAATTGAAATCAATCACGGCGACACCGTTACCGCTTCCTGTGATAGCGATAACTTGGTTGTCGGTACCGTCCGCAACCAGAGCACGGAAATTCGGGGACAGCGGGACGGGCAGCGCCACTCGAGCGCGAAATACGCCAGTAGTTCCGTCGAAGACGTCAATGGCTTGCGTGCCGGGTTGAAAGTAGAGGCTGCCATCTGCCGAAAAAGCGCCGCCGTAAAGGTACTGCGCGTCGATGCTCTCCGGAACGTTCAACACCTGCAAGCCAATCGCGTTCAAGTTGGTGTCCGCGACAAAACCGTCAATAAACACCCTGGACGCTGCCGAACTGATTTCAACTTCGTAACCACCCTGATCCAGGAGGTAGTAATTGGGCTGGTTGGGATTCGAGACCAGACCCGACGCTGTATCAATGTATCCAAGGACCCCTGCGTCATCGAAGAAGATACGTGTGCCATCGGCTGAACTAACAAGACCGGGGCCGATCGCACCACCCTCCGTAGGAAGGCAATTCGCCGAAGACGCCGGTCCCACATTGCTCACGTTGCCCGTCGCAGTATTCAGGGCCAGCAGGAATCCGCAGCCGCCATCGCCATTCAGGTCCGAGGTGGCGATGTACACAGTCCCATTGTTAGTTAGGGCGACGGCTGTGGGCACTTCTGTGTCGGCAGGGAACTGTGAAGCGTACGTAAAGCTTTGAATAGAGGAAGTCTGGCTTAGGTTAATCACGTACACGGCCGTGGCGCCTGCATCTGCCGCCGCGAGATGCGAACCATCCGGAGAGATCGCCATCCCCATCAGGCGCTGCGGTCCCGAAGCCCCCTGAGGAACGGGGATGGCAATTGGGGGAAGCCATGCCTTCTGGGTTAAAGAAAACACTCGAATCTGATTCGCATCGCTGAAATAGTAGACGTCACGGATCGAATCGTAGACACCGTCAGCTAATTGTCCTGCGATGGAATACTGCTGGACTGCGGGAAGATAGTTCATCTGCTGCGTTGATGTCGTGGTACCTGAGGAGTTCAGGACAGCGATGCTTGAGGATGTGCCCGCGGTTCCCGGCGGAATCGTGTACTGTAGAGCATTCGAGGGAAAGATCGGCGCAGTGAAGTACGTTGTTCCGTACGGATTCGGACTAAAGGCACCGACGGTTCCTGCCGTACCTCCGACCGTCACTTGCAGGTCGGCAGGAGGTTTTATGTAAAGCGCACCACCTGTATAGAGCTGTGGGCCAAAACCGTACCCAAACAAGTCTCCTACGCCGCCTCCTTCCGCTGTTGAATAAGTAGTAGCGGATTCCAACACCCAAGGACCGTACGAAAAACCGTCAGGAAGTAATTGAGACGAGCCGTCCGTCGCGAACGTGCGCACGTCGACTGGCCCTGCTGTACCGGGCGGCGTAACAGCTTCGAGAAGAACGGTAAACCCATTGTTGTTGATATCGTTGGCCGCATTTGGGCCGAAATAAATGCTCCCAAGAGGTGGCGCCGGCTCGCCCACAGTATTAGGCCCCCAGCTCGTATCTGTTCCCCCACTTACTGGACCGTAGGGAATTGCCAATTGTGTCTGCGTAAAACGGGAACCAATAGGCAGGGCGTGAACTGCCGTTGTGTCAAGCAGACCGATTCCGCCACCCGGAATCACACCGGCAGCCAATCCGCCAGAAGTCATCGCTTGATATATCGGCTGAACGGGAGTGTATGAGCCTGGAGAAGCGATACTGAGCTGAGATATCCAGCCGATCTGTGTTCCTGTTGCGAGATCATACTGATCAAAGAGATCCGCACCGTTCGGGTCCGTTAAGAAAACTGAGCTTTCGTCCTGGCTAACCATAAGAACAGAAATTGGGTCGTACGCCGGAGTCTGTGGCGCCAAGGCGGCGAAGGATGTGTTCACCGCGAAGGTGGCCGGATCAAGACTGTAAATGTCGTACCCGTCATACGCAAAAAGAGTGTTGCCGTCAGGCGTAAGCGCAAAGGTCGTAAGAGCGCTGCCTGGACCGCCCGAGATTTGAGGGGAGAGGTTCCATGTACCGGCTGCCGGATCGAGAGAACAGAGTTGCGAACTACCCTCCGAGCTGACGACCGCGGCAAGAAGAACGCGTGTGCGATTGTTCGTGAGCATCACGTTTTCGAATTTGTTGAGACATAACGGCGCTTGGGGAGCCGATCCGCTGTAGTTGCTGCCTGACCCAAAGACTGTGATGTTGTTCGTCTTCGGATCCCAAAGCGCGATCGGGCCGTTCCCATCCACCCACGAATATCCTGGGACCAGGAAATAGTCTTCAAGTATCAGTTTGCCGTCAGCAAGGGCATATACCGCGTTGGCCGGGTATCCGTACGAACTGATGGTACTGGAAGCGTAGCGTTGCACGATCGTGAGGTGGACAGGATCAACCACATATAAATCACCCAACATCGTGCCCACATAAAGGACGCTACCGTCAGGAGCCTGATCAAGGCCAAATGCCCCCGGAATGGTGAGGGTGGCAGTTATTGTTCTTGAGGTCGCATCGACGACGTAGAGGCAATTGAGATATGGTTCGGTGGAAAAGAATCTTTGTGTTGCAGTATGGTAGATCGTGTAATTAGGCGGCGGGAAAGCGTAATAAGGAGTTAGTGTGTCGGCGCGAAGGAGTTGGTCTGCGGTTGAAAGGGGAACTGGGCTGAACGCATTCTGGGGGCCGATTGAAATCTGCATGTTAGCCTTAGCCTGAGCCGTACCGAAGGTCGCCGTTATCGTGAGCGCCCCCGGGACGGCCCCTGTGTCTGCCGTCACGTACACGTTGAATCCGACCCCCTGCGGGGGAGATGTGTAACTCGATGGCGATATGCTGACTCCCGCGGGCGCTCCGCTAATCTGCAACGAGATGCTTCCCAAGGGCGTTCCAATCCCTTGATTCAAGAGCCCCAGCTCGAAGGAGCTGGTGGATCCGGCAGGCACGGTAAGGGTCGAGGGTTGCAAAGTAAGGTTCAAAGCAGCGGACAAAATGGAAAGTTCAATCGGGAGCTGGTGGCTGATCCCTCCCGCTGACCCGGCAATAACGAAACTTCCGTTCGATGTCGGCGTCGCAGAGAAGCTGGTGCTCACAATTACGGTTTGGCTTGAACCGCCCGGCTGCAGGGTGAGCGACGTCGGCGAGAGCGTGACGCCGGCCGGTACGCCTGCGAATGAAACAGCGACGGATTGACTGAATCCGTTGTAGCCCACGGCCGAAATGCTGAAAGATTCCGATGCACTCTGGCTGATTACGATGACGTTGTTCGTCCCCGTGGTGAGCTGAAAATCGGGCGTGGTATTGATGGAGATAGTCAACTGCGCCGAAGTAGAAATCGATCCGCCGCTCGCGTTGAATGTGACGGTGCCCGAAGACGCGCCCGCAGCGGCTGTAAAGTAAAACGTCGCGCTGCCGCCGGGAGGAATGTTGAAATTCGAACTATTTGTGGTGACGCCGGAAGGCAGGCCGTTGAGGCTCCCATTGACTGTCTGGTTAAAACCGTTCCCTGCGTTGACGGAGACCTGTACTTGCTGTTCCACGCCGGGGATGAGAGAGATGCTGCCGGGTTGAACCGTCAGAGTAAAGCTTTGAGTCTGGCCGCTGCCGGCCTGGTCGCTACCGCTGCTACAGCTTGTAAGGCCGATCGTCAGTGCCAGCACGACGGCAGAAATAACCGGAAGTCGCAACCGTCGGAGAGAGTATATGAATGAGTTCCAGCCCCAAAACGCGCGAGAAGAGGCGTATGAGCAAACCCATAAACAGTGACGATGCATCACGTTCCACCCGTTACTGAATGAGTGAGTAACTGTTGTTTATTGGGGACACAGAATCCTAGCACCGTCCTGGCGAAATGCAAAACACTTCACTATCAGTTCGGCCAGGAAGTTCTGCGGCGATCCGTGGAGATCAAGGTGCCGGAGCCATTTGTAGGGGGATGTGCCGGGTTGGTTAAACATTCGGACCGGAATCGGGTGGCGGAGATTGCGTGTTCAATTTGAAGACATAGAGATTCTTTCGATCACGAATCCGAGTCCCGGCCGGGTGCGACACCCTTCCGAGTCTAGGGCGGGTGGCGGGCCCTTTGCCTCGGGCTTGAAGTTGCGGTTGGTTTTGGTTGACGCAGTTGAAGTTCGGGGTGCCGCACTCTTTGCGGGTTTTGCAAAGGGTGCGTCTTCGATTTTGTCCGGCTGCTTTGGTTCTCGATCGGGTGTGCAGGCGTTCTTCTCGTCGTACTTATAGAAACGGTAGCTGCTCCACGGCCACAGTTTCGGGTCGGTGACCAATCCGCGTTTCACCGGATTCGTGTGCATGTAGTGAAGTTTCTCGATTCTCTTCTTCTTGTTCCAAACATTGAAATCGTAAAATCGGCGCTGTCTCGTTGTTGAGAGTACCTTGCCACAGGTGCATCTGGTTGGGATTACTCCTTTTCTTTTTTCGCGGCGTCCGCGAGACACGCTGTTTCAAGACTTGCATCACCGGGAAGGTGTGCCGATCCCCGGCTCCGAAATCAGAAGATGCGGGTCTCAGGGTTTGTACTTGCAAACCCTGAATGAAAATGCCCTCGGCCATCACCACGTAGCCGACCAGCAAGAACTCGTAGCGCGGTCCGCCGGGTGCCCCAGGCTGCCGTTTTGAATTCGTCGTTGGCGAACACTCCGATCGCAAGTTCCAACTCAATCAATAAACCGAGGCCGACAATTCCACCCGCGGGGGTGCCCCACGCTCCGGTTCGTGGAGCGTGGGGCCTCCGATCCCTCTGTGCAAAATTGCGCAAAACGCGTCACTTTGTGGCTTTTAGCGGCCACTAAGGGCGAGTTATTGGCCCCTGTGATTGACGAATACCTCTCGACTGTAACCCCTCCGGATCCAGGAGTTATAGAACTACTACCGTAACTTTGTAACTACCCATCCGACGAATTCCATGCTACCATCATCAGTTTTTATGAGCTGCCAAATTGACAACTCTGGCCGACGCAGGGGGCCAGAGTCGCCTGTACTCACAGGCGCCAATATAAGGAGACGGCACCACATCAGATTTGAAAGGAGAATTCTAATAACGAAAACGGGATTAGAAATCAATGCAAATGATTGAAAACACTCACCCACGACCCGTTCTAATCTACCGTAGGGTGGGGGGTATTTTGCCGATCCGTCGAGGATCGGCATCCCGCCTGTCCCGAGCGGAGTCGAGGGGAGCGAACAACGTGAGCCGAGGGGTACATGCGATTAGCGTCACGCGGCCTGTTACAGAAAATGGTAGAAGCTCCAGTTCCTCAGTCGAGCTTCCTCCTCGCGCTTCGCGCGAAAGGGGCCCCCACGAGTCACGAATCACGAGTCACTCCCGAGGCTTCGGGACACGAATTCGGCACGGGGATTAGAAATCGACGCAAGCTACTGAAAACAATCGCCGGAAGGTGGTTCTAATCTACCGTACGGTAGAGGGGGGTATTTTACAGGTCCATAACCTAAAACCTGAAACCTGACACCTGAAACCCAAGCCTCCGAGTTATACTCATAACGGCGGGTGAGTCGGGTGATCGCCGGTCCCGAAGCTTCGGGACGGGAGGAAAGTCCGGACTCCAGTCGTGGTGAACCCACAGTTCTAAGGTGGGTCGGCCACGGCAGGGCAACGCGCCTGGTAATGCCAGGGGGTTGCGTTTCGAAGCGCGCGCAAGCGAGCTTTGCGGCGCGGCCACGGAAAGTGCCACAGAAAATAAACCGCCGGTGAGCTTGCACCTCGGCGGCAAGTCTTCGGAAAAACCGGGGACTCGCCTCTATCGGTCGAGCGCATTTGGCAAGGGTGAAAAGGTGGGGTAAGAGCCCACCGACCCGATAGTAATATCGGGTGCACGGAAAACCCCGCGTGGAGCAAGGCCAAATAGGAGGGGAGGGCTGGCCCAGCCCGGATGCGTTTCATTTGCAAGAATGAAACGCTGCGACCCTCGGGTAGGCTGCTTGAGTCCCGAAGCGATTCGGGACCTAGAGGAATGATCGCCGCGCAGCGAGACCGAAGTGGCGCTGACGCAAGTCAGTGCCGTGGACGCGCAGCGCACAGAATCCGGCTTACAGACTCATCCGCCAAAATATTCTGTAAGTTTCGGACGAAAAAAAATCCTCTGACAGTGCTCGCTAAACGATGGCTCCATCGAACGTGTTGCGCTGTCCCAAATGTGGAGTCGAGCTCGTCCTGAAACCGGTTCCAGGCGCGCTGAAGTTTCCCCAACGATTGGAATGCCCCGAACACGGATACGTCATGCAGCCGGAAAAGCCCCGCCACATCCGAATGAGATTTCATCGTGACGCGCCGAATTGGTAGCGGTCTTATCGCCAGGCTAGCGTCGTTACGGAATTCACCTTCAGTGGAATTTCGGCCGCCACATTCGCAAGCCGCAGTTCGATCGTCCTCGCGGGTCCCGCGTTGGTGACGACAAGCACCTGTTGACCGTCCGGATTCTCGACGCCGACATGCTGCAAATCGCTGGCCGCGCTCCGCGACTCAAAGCGGCGAGCACCGCGCCGTATGACGCGAGAATAATGAGCGAAGGCCCAGTATTGCCCGCTGCGCGTGATCTCCTTGGTCTGCGAGTTGATCGTCACGACGCCCCCGCATGAGAACGGTCCGATATTCGGCCGGCCACGCTCATCGAGGGCCAGGTTCCACGCCGTGATCGAACGGCACCAGTTGCGCAGAACATCGGTGAAAGTCGCGCCCCACTTGCACCAATCGGTGAGGTAGTCGGGCCAGGTGTAGTCCGGGCCGCCTTCGGTCCAATACATCTCGACATCGGGAAATGCCTCGTGGACCTTGCTCATCATGTCGGCAGTGCCAACGTAGCCGTGCCAGGCGACGGCGTTCGTGTATTTGCGAAGCCGCTCGTCCTCTAATTCGTCCACAACGCGTCCCCACAAATTGTAGTTGTGGTCGAGAATCCAGATCTTCGTTGCCATGCCGCTGCTTTCCAAGAGCGGGCCCAGGTGGTCGCGCACAAACTGAATCTCGTATTCCTGCCCCCAGAGGCAGGCTGGCATTTTGCCGTCCTGATCGGTATCCACTTCGTTCTGCGACGTTACCGCCTGGACCGGGACGCCTTCGGCTGCGTATCCCTGCAGAAACTTGAGAAAGTATTTTGCGTAAACCGGAAAGTAATGGTTGCGCATGGAGCCGCCCAGCATCGTGCCGTTGAACTTCATCCAGCCGGGCGGGCTCCAGGGAGAGGAAAAGAGGAACAGATCAGGGTTCGCTTTTCGCGCCTCGCGCAGCACGGGGAGAATGTATTCGCGGTCGTGCTCGATCGAGAACCGCGTCAGGTCGGGGTCGGCGTCGCCATCATCGAAGCTGTAAAGGCTTGCGGAGTAGTCGCTCGCCCCGATGCACGTGCGGCAAACGCTCAGGCCCATCTCCGAGGGATGGAACATCTCATGGAGCAGTTGCTCGCGCGCCGAGGGTGCAAGCTGATTGAAGGTATAGCAGGCCGCGTCGGTGAAGGCGCCGCCAAATCCCAAAATCTCCTGGAACTTCTTGCTCGGATCTAATTGGATTTGATCGGTCCCGGGGCTGCTTGAGGCTGGACCCCATTTGACGCGCGGGGCAGCGGCAAAGCGTTCGTCGCTGGACGTGACCCAAACGGAGATGTCGGCGCCGACATTCGGAGACTCGTTTCTCAGGCCCGTTATCGCAGAGGCTCGCTCGAGAGCTTCTTTAGGAGCGATTGCTGCCGCCAGTCCCAGAACTGAGATTCCCAAGAAATCCCGCCGCGAACTTTGTGTTGTCATCGCCGCCGCCTTTCGTTCAAGGGTTCCTTCGCCGCTTTCGCCGCGCCCGGCATGCTACGAGCGATGTGCTTCGCGCGCAAGACCTCAGTTCTAGAAGTGCCAGAAGGGATTGTTGAGAGAGCCCAAGCGCGCCTCGCCAAAGAGCCACAGCGGCAGAAGCAATTTAGCGCGTCAGGAGGGAATTAGAACCGCGAAACCACGAACAACGAGCCGCCGATGGTCACCAGGTCTTCCAGAACAGCGATCACGTAGTCGGGTGCGCCGAGCGCCTTCACCAATCGCGTCCGAACCTGATAGCCGCCGAATGTGCCCACAAGCGCGCCGACGATCCCAAGGATTGCACCGAGCACGAGCCCCTGGTCGCCCGCAGTCGCCACGCATGCACCCGTGAAACCGCCGGTCACGATGCGGACAGTCAATCCCACCGGCGCAGTGCGGCTGGGAGTTTTCGGCAGCTTGTCGTTGACGAGTTCAACGATCGCGAGGACCGTGAAAATAACGGCCGCCGGCGTCGTTCCGAGCCACGTGAGGCCGCTTCCCAGCTTGAGCCAGCCCAAGCGCGCAGCCCACGCCGTCACTGCGGTCGGAGTGAGCGCACGCAGCCCCGAAAAAAGGCCAATCAGAAAAGCAAGAAGGAGAACATATGATGCGCTCATGGGGCACTTACTCTCATATCGGCCCGCTCTTTGTCAATGTCGGTACCGCGCGCCCTCAACGCAAAAATGCAGGTTCGCGCCGCGGAAGATGAGTCTAGGCTTATCTAGATAAGCCTTGACTTCGAGCCGTGCCCTAGTAGAATGGCTGCAGCGGGGAGGTCGGACCCATGGCCAAGAAGATCACAAGGAAAGTCGGCCTCGAAATGAAGGCCGCGCTCTACGAAGATTTGTCGAAGCTCGCCAAGGACAACGGCCAGACGAAGAGTTTCATACTTGAGAAGGCCGTGGAACACTATATCCAGTTCGTTGCGCCGACGCAGGGCACGGTTCGGCCGGAGATCATGGCTCACGTTCGCCGCTCTGTGGATAAGAATCGCAAGCTTCTTGAACTCCTGGCTAAGTAGCTGCAAATGCCCGAACGCATTTACCCCACCGTTGCTGAAACGATCGAAACTCACCGTCTGTTAATCGAAGAATTTGGCGGCGCACACGGCCTTCGAAATAAAGGAGCGCTGGAAGCCGCCGTTTTCCGTCCGCAATCCGGCTACTACAACAGCGTCATCGAGGAAGCGGCCGCGCTCATGGAGTCCCTGGCAAACAATCACCCATTCATTGACGGCAACAAGCGAATTAGCTTCGTGATGACGGACGCAATGCTTCGAGCGAACGGCTATTTCATCGAGGTGGAACCGGTCGCGGCTTATAAGTTCATTAGGGAAGCATTGAAAAAGAGCGAGTTCCGCTTCGCTGTGATCCGTGACTGGCTGATCGCAAACACGAGGCCTCTTTAGAGTCCGCTCCTCTAGAATCTTGATCCTAAAAGTGTTAAGGTGCGGTCTGGTATTCGCATAAAGTATACGATGTGAGGTTCCGCTTATGCTCCTCCAGGCTATCGCTAGCCCAGCGCTTCGCGCGCTCGCGCTCCTCTTGTCGATTGCTTCTTCTATCGCGGCTCAGACTTCAACGCAGACTGCCGCTCAAGCTTCTCCCGCCGCGTCGCAACAAGGGGCCCCAGCGCCGCAGACTCCGCGCGTCCCTACGCAGGAGCAGATTCTGCTGGGTGCCTACGGACCGTATCGCGCCAACAACGACCTGCTTTACTACCACCTCGACATTCGCGTCGATCCGGAGAAGAAACTCGTCAGCGGCAAGAACACGATCCGCTTTCGCATGCTGAACGACGATACGCGCATTCAAATCGATCTGCATCCGGACCTCAACGTCGACAAAATCCTGTTTGGCGCCGCGCCGCTAAAATATGAACGCCAGTTCCGCTCCCTTTTCATCGATTTTCCGCAGACGCTCGAGAAGGGCAAAGTGTACTCGATCGACTTCTACTACTCGGGGACTCCTCTCCAGACCGGCCGTTTCGGCGGCTTCACTTTCGGCAAAGATCCTGCGGGTCGTCCCTGGATTTACACAGCGTGTGAGGGAGAAGGCGCGAGCATCTGGTGGCCCGACAAGGATCAGTGGCGCGACGAAGTGGAGAATATGGACATCAGCGTCGCGATTCCGAATAGCCTCGTCGATGTTTCGAACGGAGAGTTTGTGGGCAAGACCGACCTGGGTGACGGCTACACGCGCTGGGACTGGCACGTCCACTACCCCATCAACAACTACGATGTTTCGCTGAACATCGGCAACTATGTGCATTTCTCTGACCGCCTGGGGGATCTGCCGCTCGATTTCTACGTCTTGCCGGAGGATCTCGACAAGGCGAAAGCGCAGTTCGTCCAGGCCAAGGGCATGCTTGAAGCCTACCAGCACTATTTCGGCGAGTACCCGTTCAAGAAGGACGGTTACAAGCTCGTCGAGGTCCCCTATTCCGGCATGGAGCACCAGAGCGCCGTCACCTACGGCAATCACTTCGCGAACGGCTACCTCGAGCGAGACTGGACGGGCGTCGGCATCAGCCCGAAATTCGATTTCATCATCATCCACGAAAGCGGGCATGAATGGTTCGGCAACGCGATCACGGCCGCCGATCGCTCGGACATGTGGATCCACGAAGGCTGGACCACCTACCTGGAAGCGCTCTACGTTGAATACAGGTGGGGCAAAGACGACGCCATCAAGTACCTCAACGGCTACAAGCCGAAGGTGAAGAACGAGCGGCCCATCATCGCCGAGCGCGGCGTCAACGCCGATCCGCCTGCCGACCAGTATTTCAAAGGCGTGCTGTTCATCAATACGTTGCGCAGCGTGATCGACAACGATCCGGAGTGGTTCAAGCTGCTGTATGAGCTTTTTCAGCACTTCAAATATAGGAACATCATGACCGAAGATATCGTCGCCTTCTTCAATCAGAAGACGGGCAAGGACCTTACGCCGATCTTCAACCAGTATCTTCGTCACACGGATATCCCGACGCTCGACCTGAAATTCGACGAAGCCGCCGGCACCGTCGCCTACCGCTGGAAAGCTGACGAGCCGGGCTTCGCTATGCCGGTTCGCGTGGGGAAGAAAGGCGACTGGCAGATTATCAACGCCACGACGGATTGGCAGACCATGAAGACGCCGCTCAAGAAGGACGACTTCGACGTCGCGACGGACCTGTACTACGTCAACGTATCGAAACAGTAGGCGTCGCGCCGCGGCTTATCTGCGATTCCGTGAGTTGACTCATCATTATGAGTCAGATAGACTCATATCATGGCTAAGAGATTGCAGGTGATCTTGCAAGACCCGGAGTACCGGGAAATTCAACGCATGGCTCGCTCGCGCCGAATGTCGATTGCTGAGTGGGTCCGTCAGGCGCTGAACTTCGCGCGACGGCGTGAACCGGTGGGAAGCGTCGGCAAGAAGCTGGAGGCTATACGCTCGGCGGTCCGGCACGACTTTCCTACGGGCGATATCGACCGCATTCTCGCCGACATCGAACGGGGATACGGCTCAGAGGACGGAACCGGCAATGGCGCGCAACCATGATCCTGGTGGACTCGAACATTCCGATGTACCTCGTCGGTGCCTCGCACCCTCACAAGGCCGATTCGCAGCGGCTGCTCGAAAGGCTGGTGAGCGATCGCCAGCGGCTCGTTACCGATGCTGAGGTCTTGCAAGAGATATTGCACCGCTACGTCGTTATCGACCGCCGTGATGCGATTCAGCCCGCCTACACGGCGTTGCTCAGCGTAGTCGATCAGGTTCTGCCTATCGATCAGTCGTCCGCCGAGAGGGCCAAGGAGATCGTGCTCGGGCATCGGCACATGTCCGCGCGGGACGCAATGCACCTTGCCGTCATGGAGCAACACGGGATCGAACGAATCCTGAGCTTTGACGCGGGCTTCGATGGTTTTCCCGGCATTACGCGTCTGTGTTAGGCGGTGCGTGTACGATGCTGGCCGCTGCCGGAGAGGGCGACTCGATGAACAAGACCTGGCACGCCAAGAATCGAATCGCCGAAGGCGACGCTCGCCGAACGAATCGAGTGGCACACGGAGCACCGAAAGAATTGCAGGTGCCGCAAAGTACCGAAGAGCCTTATGCCATATTTCAAGTCTCGCAAGCCGAAATGACCAACTTCTAGGAGAGTGTAGGGATGAATAGCAATCGCTGGATGCTGCTTCTCGTCGTTGCGATGTTCCTGATGCTGGATTCTTCCGCTGTTTCTGCGCAGTCCGGCCCGATTTCACTCACCGTGGACGCGACGCTGACTCCCGAAAAAATCGTGCGTACGCGTGAAAGCATACCCGTGAAGCCGGGACCGTTCACGGTGTACTACCCGAAATGGATTCCGGGCGAGCACGGGCCGGAAGGCCCCATCGGGAACGTCACCGGCTTGAAATTCAGCGCGAACGGGAAGACGATTCCGTGGACGCGTGACTTGCTCGACAACTTCACGTTCCACGTCGACGTGCCCGCCGGCGCCGACCATCTCGACGTCGCCTTCGACTACCTTGAGCCATCGAGCGGCGGATTCGCCACTTCTGCGGCTTCGGCCACCGACAAGCTGCTCGTGATCGAATGGAACCAGAATGTTTTGTATCCCGCCGGACCTCCTGCGAGTCAGATCATGTTCAAGCCGACGCTCATTCTGCCCGATGGCTGGAAATTCGGCACACCGCAGCACGGAACTCAATCCGGCAACCAAGTCTCATTTTCAGCGATTTCCCTCGAGCGCCTCGTCGATTCACCCGTGATCATCGGGCAATACTACCGTGCGATCGACATCACTCCTCCGGGCGAGCCGATTCACCACGAACTCGACATCGTCGCCGACAGCGAAGTCGCGCTCAATATAAGTCCGGAAGTTCAGAAGGGCATGACCAACCTGGTCGCGGAAGCGGGGAAGCTCTTCGGTTCTCGCCACTATCGCGAATATCATTTTCTGCTGACGCTCAGCGACCACGTTGCGCACTTTGGCCTCGAACACAACGAGTGCAACGACAGCCGGTTGCCCGAACGCGTGCTCCTCTCGCCCACCGCCGGCCTGTCCCTGGGAGGCTTGCTAGCGCACGAGTACGCCCACTCGTGGAGCGGGAAATTCCGCCGCCCCGCGGATTTGACGACGCCGGACTTCCAAGTCCCGATGGAAACCGACATGCTTTGGGACTACGAGGGCTTCACGGAGTTTGCGGGTCCATTGCTTGCGGCTCGCAGCGGTCTCTGGACGCCCGAGCAGTATCGCGACAACCTCGCGAACATTTCTGCGTCGCTCGGCCCGGGCCGTCCCGGCCGAACGTGGCGGCCTCTTGTCGACACCGCCACCGGCCAAGGCCTCGGATTTGCAAGAGGCTGGACCAATTGGCGCCGCGGAGTCGATTACTACGACGAAGGCGATCTCATGTGGCTCGAAGTCGCCACGATCATCCATCAACAAAGCAAGGGGCAGAAGAGCCTGGAAGATTTCACGCATCTGTTCTACGGCGGACCGAACAACGGTCCCGAAGTGAAGCCGTACACGTTCGACGACATCGTTCACGCATTGAACTCGGTGGCGCCCTACGATTGGGCGAGTTATCTGCACGAGAAGCTGACGTCTACCTCACCCGATCCTCCGGTCGGGGGAATCGAAAACGGTGGATGGAAATTTGTTCTTAATGACGAAGCACCGCGAGCCGAACGACGCCGCGGTGGAGGGGGTGGCGACGAGTATTCCGTCGGTTTGCAAGTCGGCGACGACGGCAACGTCGGCGATTCGATCGTTGGCGGCCCGGCATTCAACGCGGGCATCACTTCGGGAATGAAAATCGTCGGCGTCAACGGACGCGTGTACACGCACGACCTGCTCGAGGACGCGATCAAAGCAGCGAAGGACAGCCCGCAGCCCATCTCGCTGCTTGTTGTGATCGACGATTACTACAAGACTTGCAACGTCGACTACCACGGCGGTCAGCGCTATCCGCATCTCGTGCGGGACGAGAGCAAGCCAGATTATCTCGACGATCTGGCCAAACCTAGCGTCACAAATCAGTGAAGAGGGTTCGCCGCGTAGGGCTCGCCCGAGCCTTATCGAAACTGGGCTATTGCTCGCGCTCCCAAGCGGTCGAACTGATCCGCGCGAGCCGCGTGCAACTCAACGGCAAGACCCAACGGGATCCTGAAGCGCCCGTTTCGGTCCCTCGCGACCGGATTACCGTGGACGGTCAAGCTGTTGGCGCCGCCGCGAAAATCTATTGGGTGCTGAACAAGCCGCGCGGCGCAGTCACGACCGCGTCCGATGAAAAAGGGCGCGAAACGGTCTACGCACACGTCCCGAAGGAGTTATCGTGGCTCGCGCCAGTCGGCAGGCTCGACAAAGCGAGCGAAGGCTTGCTTCTCCTGACAAACGATTCCGAATGGGCCGGGCAGATCACGTTGCCCGAAAGTCACCTCAACAAAACCTATCACGTACAAATCGGGGTGCTGCCGGACGAGGCGCTTCTCGATAAAATCAAGAAGGGAATTCGCGCGGAAGACGGCGATGTCCTTCGCGCGAAGAGCGCCGAAATCCTGCGACACGGCGAGAAGAACTCCTGGCTGATCGTCGTCCTGGACGAAGGGAAGAATCGCCAGATTCGGCGTATTTTCGAAGCGCTGGGGATCGAAGTCCTGCGCCTTGTTCGCGTCGCGATCGGCCCGCTCGCGCTGGGAGAATTGCCGAAAGGGAAGTCGCGTCCGCTTACGCCTGCGGAAAAGCGCATCCTCGATGCAGCAATGGCTCGCCCGTCCAGCGTTCAGCCGCAGATCTGATTCCGCTCAGGTGTTCAGATCAAACGACTGCAGATACGCCGGAACCGTCACATTCCAGTGGAACTGATTTGCAACCGCGTCGTGAAAACTGCTCAGCGCGTTCGGCTCGCCGTGAACCAGAAACGTCTGCCGCGGCGCCGCCTTCATTCCTGAAAGCCACCGCAGCAGTTCGCTCCGGCCCGCGTGAGCCGATAGCTGACCGATCGCCATCACCTGCGCGCGCACAGGCACTTGCTGGCCGAAAATGTTCACGTATTTCGCGCCGTCCTGCAACTGCCGTCCCCGCGTCCCGTCGGCTTGATAGCCCACAAGCAACACCGTGCTGCGCGAATCGGGCAGCCGCTGAGCCAGGTGGTGCAATACGCGTCCGCCCGTCGCCATGCCACTCGCGGAAATAATGATGCACGGTGAGACGATGCTATTGATCTTCTTCGAATCTTCCACGCTGCGCGTCAGGTGAACGCCCTGAAGATTCAGCGGATCGCGGCTGCCGGTGTCTTCGTCTTGCTGAAAGGATGCTTTGTGATCTTCGTGATGCTTTTCGTAGAGTCCGGTGACGCTGATCGCCATCGGGCTGTCGATGTAAACGGGCAAATGGGGAATCCGCTTCTGATCTTCCAGCAGTTTCAGGTAGTACATCAGAAGCTGCGTGCGATCGACCGCGAACGCCGGAATCACCACCACGCCGCCGCGTTTCACGGTGCCGGTGATGGCGTCGGCAAGAACATCGGCCACCGAACCGCTCGCGTGGTCGCGATCGCCGTAGGTGGATTCGCATAGCAGGTAATCCGCGTGCGTCGGCGATTCAGGATCTTTCAGGATCGGCTGATCGTAACGGCCCACGTCGCCGGAAAAAACCACCAGAGTCTGCTTGCCGTTTTCCGTGATCGTCATTTCGAGCCACGTCGAACCCAGAATGTGTCCCGGATCGTGCGGCCGAACCGAAAATTCCGGACTGATCGTGAATGCGTCCGCGCGTGGTATTTCGTGGAACTGTTTCAGCGCCTGCTGCGATTCCGCCACGGTGTACAGGGGCAAAGGAGGATTGTGGTTGGAATATTTTTTCTTCGCCGCGAATTGCGCGTCTTCTTCCTGCAGGTGAGCCGAGTCTGGGAGCAACAGATTGCAAAGTTCGTGCGTCGCCTGATTCGCATAAATCGGACCGCGAAACCCGTTCTGCACCAGCTTGGGCAAATAACCGGTATGGTCGATGTGTGCGTGCGTTAGCAGCACCCAATCAATCGTCGCCGGATCCACCGAAAGCTTGTTCCAGTTCCTCTGGTTCAGGTCTTTCGATCCCTCAAACAGCCCGCAATCAATCAGCAACCGCTTGCCGTTCGCTTCCAGCAGATACTTCGAACCCGTTACCGTGCCAGCGGCGCCGAGGAAAGTGATTTTAGCCATAGGGCCGACATTCTAGAACGAACCGGCATAGAAACGCGAGGCGGCGCAGTTTTCTCGGTGTCCTCCAGCAGTTCTCAGTGCTCTCTGTGTTAAGCAGTTGCGGTCCAGCGCGCGCGCTGTCGGCCTATCGTTCGCGCCTTGACCGAACCGCGTTGGTGGCTTACGCTCTGCCCGCTTCGAAGTTCACGCGAGGCTGGATGAAAGTTCTCGCAGCTACAGTTTTGGCGCTGTTCCTGGCGTCCGCGGCCGCGGCGCAGGATTGGCCCTCCGCCTCGCTCACGCGCGGCACCTGGGAGCTTGGGCCCCTTGTCGGGGCCGGCACCGGCCTCGGCAAATCCGACGATACGCAATTCCTCTACGCCGGAGGGCGCGCCGGACTCGTACTGACCGGCGAGCATCTCCCCTGGCTTCTGCGAGGGAACTTCGAATGGGCTGTCGACGTGATGCCGGTTTATACGGTGTTCACAACCAATGGCGCGGTGTACGGCGGCAGCTTCAAGCCCGTTATCTGGCAGTGGAATTTCACGAGCGGCAAGAAAATCGCGCCCTACGTTGCGGCCGCGGGAGGCATCGTCTTCAGCACGAATAATGTTCCGCCGGGCGACACTTCCTGGGTGAACTTCACTCCGCAGTTTGTCGTCGGTACGCACGTCTTCACAAAACGCAGGCGCGCGTTTTTCTTTGAAGGCTCGCTCGGGCATCTCTCGAGCGCCAGCCTCGGCGCCCATAATCCCGGCTACAACGTCACGCTGCTCTTCACGGTAGGCTACAGCTGGTTCAAGTCTCGCAAGATATGGCTGCAGTGAGCGCGTGCCGGAATTTGTTTTTGTAGCGCCGCCCTTCAGGCTGGCCGCGCAAACTCACACACACTCGGTGTTCGTCGTTTGACGCTCCCAATCTGCGGTGCTATAAAAGGAAAACGCCAATTCTCCATCGGTGGGGCCGTGGCGCAGTTGGGAGCGCGCCTCGATGGCATCGAGGAGGCCGTGGGTTCGAATCCCATCGGCTCCACCAAACTCTTAGCGTTCCGGTTATACATTCCGTTCGGCGAGACGGCCCGTTGCACTACTCACCAATCACTATTCGCCAGTCACGGGGCGCTACGATTTCCCTTTGCTGGCAAGCAGGAACTTATTGCCGTCCACGTCCTTGAAGATCGCCATCGTTCCCCATATTTCTTTTTTTGGCTCGACGGTAAACTCCACGCCTTTCGACTTCAGCGTCTTCGCTGTCGCAAAAACATCGTCGCATGAAAATGTCATGGGCTGAAAGTCGCCGATGCGATTCTCATGGCCCTCCGGCGTGAAGAGCGCAATCCTGCTCTCTCCGCCGGGAATCATGAGCTCGATCCACCGTTGCTTCTCGCTGAAGGGCTGGTCGGTGTGGACCTTGAATCCGAGTTTCTCCGTAAAAAACTGCAGCGAAGCATCCTGATTCCTAACCGGAATACTCACGAGGTCGATTCCTCGAATCATTTTTCGCCTCCCTTTTTGAAAGCGCACTGACGTGCGCTCGAGCACACGCGCAGCATATCCGGTGCAGAAGGGCAGTTGCAATCAGCCGATATTTCCTATATTAACCGTCGGTATAGTCATGCGGCCGCTGCCTTCACTGGATTCCTACATCGTCGACGTGCTGATGCACGATCTCGTGGGCCACGACCGAAGGCCGGTCAGCTTCCTCGTATATCTGTGGCTTGCCGTTGAACACGAGCGCAGGAATGCGCCAGTTCGGGTGAGCTATCAGGAACTTGCGGAGACCATCGGCGTTTCGAAGAGTTCCGTACAGGCTGCTGTCAGCTGGCTGGTGAAAAGGAAGCTCTTAGCTGCCAACAAGGAAAACGCCACGGCGATACCTCGCTACACAGTCCTAAGCCCGTGGCGCAAGACTCCACGCCATGCGACCGGACCTTTGTAAGTGACATCGAGCCGGCCAATCGACGGAAAAGAACGCTTCGCCGCACGACCGCTTTATCTTCTATAATACTGGCGCAATGCACTTCTTACGCTCAGGGTTTGTAAGTACAAACCTTGAAACCCGGAAATCATGGCGTGGCGCCTGGCTGAGTATTAGCGTCGCGCTCGCGGCATTGGCCGCGCTTGGCGCACGCGCCGCGGCTCCTTCCGCTCCTTCTTCGGCGCCTTCTTCGTCACCGGCAACTGTTGTTCAGCTTCACATCGATTCCGAAATCGAGCCGGTGCTGGCCGAATATATCGTCAATGGAATCGATCAAGCGAACCGCGACCACGCCAGCCTGGTCCTGATCACGATCAGCACACCCGGCGGGCTCGACACATCGATGCGCGAAATCATTCAGTCGATCCTGCAATCGAAAGTGCCGGTGGTGACGTACGTTTACCCCACCGGGTCGCGCGCCGCGTCGGCGGGATTTTTCATTCTGTTGTCTGCCGATATTGCCGCGATGTCTCCCGGAACGGATACGGGCGCGGCGTCCCCGATCATGATGATCGGAGGCCAGACCGTTCAGATCGACGAAACCCTGCACAAGAAGATCGTCAATGAAGCCACGGCGTACTTGCGCAGCTACGTTTCCAAGCGCGGCCGCAACACCGATCTGGCTGCGACGGCTGTGACCGACGCGAAAGCGTTCACGGAGAAGGAAGCTCTGGACGGCAAGTTGATCGACGTGATCGCGACATCGCCGGAAGATTTACTCTCGAAGCTGAACGGACGCACGATCACGCGCTTCGACGGCTCCGCCACGCAACTCGCGCTCGCAAGTCCTGTGGTGGTCGTGAAAGACATGACCGCGCGAGAAAAGTTCCTCTACCGCATCGTTCAGCCGGACGTTTTCTTCATTCTTCTGATTGTGGGCGTGCTCGGCCTGTACACCGAGTTCACGCATCCGGGACTGTTTGCGCCGGGCGTGATCGGCGGAATCGCGTTTTTGCTGGCGCTGTTCTCGATGCACATGCTGCCCGTGAACGCCACCGGACTTGCGCTGATCGCGCTCTCAGTGGCTCTGTTCGTTCTGGAGGCGAAGTACCCGACGCATGGTGTGCTCGGCGTAGGAGGAGTTGTGTCGATGGTTTTGGGCGCGCTGCTGCTGATTCGTTCGCCGCTGACGGGGATGGGCGTGAGCCTGAGCGCCGCGCTGGCGGTGGCGCTGCCATTCGCGGTGATCGTGATTATCCTGATGCGCGCGGTTCTGCGGTCGCGTTCGTGGAAGCAAGCGACGGGCAAGGAAGAGCTTCTGGGCGAAGAGGGCGAGGTTGTCGAGCCGGTCGGGCCGGCGGATCCTGACACGGGCCTGATTCGTGTACACGGCGAACTATGGCGCGCCGCGGCGCCGAGCGGCCAAAGTATTCCGAAAGGCGCGTGGGTGCGCGTGAAAAGGGTGGACGGGCTCACTCTGCATGTGGAACTGGTGGCATCGCGTCAGCAGGTGTCTTCGTAGGCAGGGCGTCTTCGTAAGCAGGATATTGGGGGAGGCAGCAATGAATTTGGATCTCGCGACGGTCTTGACGCTGGGTGTTGCGCTGATTTTTCTCATCTGGCTTTTCAATTCGATCTACGTCATCAAGGAATGGGAGCGCGGCGTGGTTCTGCGCTTGGGACGGATGCTGCCGGAACCCAAGGGAGCGGGTTTGCAGCTCGTTTTGTATCCCATCGACAAGCTGACGCGCATGTCGCTGCGAATCGAGACGCTCGACGTTCCGCCACAGGACGTGATCACGCGCGATAACGTCTCGGTGAAGGTCAACGCGGTTTGCTATTTTCGCGTGGTGGACGCGAACCTGGCGCTTTCTCAGCCTTCGAATTATCTGTACGCCACTTCGCAGCTCGCGCAGACTACGCTCCGAAGCCTGATCGGCCAGTTCGAATTGGACGCTATCCTCTCGGAGCGCGAAAAGGTAAACGCGAAGCTGCAACAAATCCTTGACCAGGATACCGAGGCTTGGGGTATCAAGGTAACGAAGGTTGAGGTCAAGCAAGTCGATATTCCGGAGAATATGCAGCGCGCCATCGCCAAGCAGGCGGAGGCAGAGCGCGAACGCCGGGCCAAGATCATTCACGCCGAGGGCGAATTCGAAGCCTCGACAAAACTGGCGGAAGCGGCGGAGGTTCTGGAGAAGCAGCCGGCGGCCATCCAGCTTCGCTATTTGCAGACGTTGACGGAGATCGGCGTCGAGAAGAACACGACGATCGTGTTTCCGCTGCCGGTGGACATCATTTCGCAGTGGATGAATATATCCGGGGGGAAGAAGTAGCGAATGGGACGGGGAAACGGGAATCGCGGCGGAGGGGACAGGATACTGGAGAGTCGGCATCTCGTCGGGTTTTTCCTCGGCGTGGTGTTGCTCTGTGGGGTTTTCTTCACGCTCGGCTACACGATCGGGCGCAACGATTACAGCCCCACCGCTGCCGTTCATGCGGCTGCGACGGAGTCGCCTGTCACGCGGCCTGAGCCAGCGCCGAAAAATTCCGCCAAGCCCGCCGATGCCGCGAATCCGCCCGCGCCCGCCCCTAGCGAATGGGACTTCTACACGAAGAAGGATCAGACGCATCTCGAACCTGCGACGAAGCCTTCCGCGCCTGCCGTTTCTGCTCCTGCGGTCTCCGGGACTGGCGGTAGCTCTACTGCCGTGGCGGAGAAATCTGCACCGCTAAAGATGCCCGTTCATTACCAGCCGCCGAAGATGGTGAAAAGCTCGATCGTGGTTCAGGTTACGGCGACGCGAAGCCAAAGCGACGCGATGGCGCTGGCTGACGAGCTGCAGCAAAAAAAGTTTCCTTCCTTCGTTATGGCGCCCACGACGGATGCCTTCTACCGCGTCCAGGTGGGTCCCTACTCCAGCGAGGCCGATGCCGAAGCGGCCAAACACGCGCTTGACCGTGAGGGTTTCAAGCAGGCTATCATCAAGCGCTGAATGGGCGCTGAATGAATCTCAGCTGGCACACGCGAGCGCTGCTCGCTCTCGGTAGCGGCGCGGCTCTTGCGCTTTCATTTCCAAACTACAATCTTTCGCTGCTTGCATGGGTCTCCGTGGGGATGCTTGTACTGGCCTCCTGCGGGGCGCGGCCACTCGCTTCGCCGCTCTACGGGTTTCTGCATGGGCTGGTTTTCTATCCGATCGGCCTTCCGTGGATCGATGTAGTGATGCAGCAGTACGGGGGCATCGATCCGTGGACTTCCGCGGGCATTCTGGGGCTGATGGGAATCGCGGGCGGGATCGTCTGCTCGGTTTTTTCTTTCGGCGTTGCTTTGGCATCCCGGAAAAGTAATGCGCTGGCGTGTGCGCTGGCGCCGTGCCTTTGGGTGACCCTCGAGTTTGGTCGCACGCATTTGCCGATCATCGGCTTTCCATGGAATCTTACGGGCTACGCCGCGAGCCGTAATCTGGCGCTCCTGCAACTGACGCCGCTCACCGGAATCTATGGCCTTACGTTTGTGATCGCGGCGTACGGTTCGCTGCTCGCGTACGCAATCCTCGCGGAAACGCAGCGCGCGTGGAAAGCGCTGCTTGTCGTCACGGCGGTGCTGATTCTGATTGCCGCGGGCGGAGGGTACCTGATACCCAAGGCAGTGGCCGATCACGTGGCGCACCTCGTCCAGACGAATTTCCCGCAATCGGAGCATTACCCGGTGGATTGGCTCGAGATTCACGCTGGCGAAATGGAGCAACTCGAACGCATCAGCATTGACGCCGCACAGAAAGTACCTGGACTCATCGTGTGGCCCGAGGTTCCCGCGCCCTTCAGCTTGCAGGAGCCGCAATTCGAACAGCGCGCGGTGAGAATCGCGCGCGAAGGGCAGAACTATTTTCTGGTGGGCGTCGTCGATTGGAAACCCGATCGAGACAAAAAATGGATTGCGTCGAACAGCGCTGTGCTTCTCGATCCGGCAGGTCAGCGCGTGTTCACGTACGACAAGATTCACCTCGTGCCGTTCGGCGAATACGTTCCGCTGCGCAACTGGATTAAGTTCGCTGGCCGCCTGACCGCCGACATCTCGGACTTCACACCCGGAACTGAATATCGCGTAGGCCAGCTGCCGGGCGGAAAGTTCGGAGTGTTCATCTGCTACGAAGCGATCTTTCCGGGCGAGGTGCGCCAGTTCACAGCGAATGGCGCGGAACTGCTGATCAATATTTCCAATGACGGATGGTTTGGCCGCTCGTCGGCGCCTGCGCAACATTTGATGATGGCGCGCGTGCGCGCGGTCGAAAGCCGCCGCTGGCTGCTGCGCGACACGAACAACGGTTTCACCGCCGCCATTGATCCCTACGGCCGCATCGTCGCCAGCCTGCCGACGGACGTGCGGGCGGAACTCGACGCACCCTTCGCCTTCCGCAGCGACCTCACGCCCTACGCCCGCTTCGGTGATTGGTTTTCGTGGCTCTGCATCGGTGCCTCGTTCGTCCTGCTCGCGCGTTCCTTCCGTCGCACAAGTTGACCGCCAAGAGGTCCGCGTGTATTACTGAGTGGCTTATGAGATGGCCGGTCCTAATACTGGCGGCGATCCTGGGATGCGCTCTCGCTTCTCGCTCCCCTGCACAGACGCAAGGCAACGGGTGGCTTGAGACCGCAGCACGTGCTCTTCAAAATTCACAGTTGACTCTTCCGGGTTCAAGGCCGTTTCATCTCACCGCCGAGGTTATTGAGGTGGGCGAGCCGGATTCCGATTACCGGGCCAAGATTGAGGAATATTGGATCTCCCCGGATAAATGGCGCCGCACCGTTGAAAGCCCTGCTTTCTCGCAGAGTCTTGTAGTGAACTCCGGAAACACATTGGAGAAGGACCAGGGCGATTATTTCCCGTCTTGGCTGAACCGCGCAATAACGGCATTGTTCGATCCCGTCCCCGGGATTGTCATGCCGAGTGTGATTCGATCAGACCCCTTCAAGAACCTCGATTCGAGGGTGGGCAGCGTTTGCCCAAGCGTCGAAACTCCGAGTGATCGTTGGCACTTCTGTTTCCAGCCACACCCTGTTTTGCTCACCTCCGCCTTTGACTTAAGCATGGGCTACGGTGCTGAATTCAAGGATTTCAAGGATTTTGCGAAGAAACAGGTTCCCCGCCAGATTGTTTTCGACCCGGAGCCTGGCACAAAAATTCAAACGACGATTATCCAGTTGACTGAACTACAGACTCCCGACGAGCAAATGTTCGTCATCGATCAGCCCACACCGGCTGCCGATCGGATCAAGATCGTGCACGTTGATGAGGCAGCTTTTCGTCAGCTTTCGTCGACGAGCACTGATATCGACTGGCCAGCGGTTAATGGCGGCTCAGCGAAGGGCGGATGTGCCGTTTATGCGTCTGCGGATAGAACTGGGCACATTCGTGAAGTATGGCCGGGTGGATGCGACAACACTGGGCTCCAGACTCCGCTCCGGGAAATCGTGCGCAAATGGCAGTTACGTCCGGCAACTTCAAATGGCGTGCCAGTCCAGGTCCAAGCACGCCTGACATTCGCTTTTGAAACCAAGGTCGGTCCGGCTCCGAAGCCGTAGTTGTCCAATTCGGACGCCCGGATTCGCCAGTTCTGTCTACGGACTACGAACGTCAGCAAGATTAGGGTATGCTCTCGAAACTATGACGCCTGCGATGCGATTGCTTTCCTGCTTCTGCTTGCTTCTTGGCTGCGCGAGCCCACTCGCGGCCGACGACACCACGATGGTCGACAACGACGTTGTGCGGATCGAGTTGGCTGTTGACACTCCGCACCACTTGAACGCGCGCCATCGCCACGCAATGAATCGCGTGATGATTTATCTCGACGGCGGCGATATGACGCTCGTTTATGACGATGGACACAAGGACGAACAGCACTGGAAGCCGGGGCAGGTGGCCTGGAGTCCCGCGGGCGATTACCACACGAGCGAGGACGTAGGCTCGACGCCCATGCACATCGTGGAACTCATGCTCAAGAAGCCGGGGCCAGCCACGCCGCCGACGCGCAAGCCGGAACTCGATCCCGTCGTTCTCGAGCCGAACAAGAACATCCTCCTATTCGAAAACGATCAGGTGCGCGTCCTGCGAAGCCTGCGCGAGCCCGGCGAGACGGAAAAGATCCACGAACACACGGGTGTGGGTCGAGCGGTGGTGTGCCTGACGGATCTGGACGCAAGCGTGAAATCGGCAGACGGCACGACCGTCACGCTCCACAAGTCGGCGGGAGACGCGTTCTGGGCCGCCGGCCCGGTAACGCACGCGGCTACGAACACCGGCGCGAAGAAATACGAGTTGATTCTGGTCGAGGTGAAGTGATCGCGACGCGGCGTTCATCTCAATCGGTACACTTTGCAAACGGAAACCGCCCCAACTCTGACAAAACAAACAGTCGGCACCCGCGTCAATCGGTACAGAAACCGGGCCTGCAGGGACGCCCTGTCGAAGATCGCGGGGCGCTATTTTCCCTTTCCTCTTTTCCATCTTCACTCGTGCCGTGGCGGATTTAGCGTTTCGTGTGTAGAATTTAACTATGGCTGAACATATCGAGGATCTCCAGCGACGCTACGCCGAGCTCAAGAAGCGCCTCGAGCTTGTGCGGAGCTATCTTTGACGAAGGCTCCGCCAGCAAACAGCTCGCTGCTCTCCAGGAAAAACTAAACGCTCCTGACTTCTGGCAGGACCAGGCCAAGGCGCAGGCCGTCATGCAGCAGCGCAAGCTGCTCGAAGACCGCATCAACGCCGAAAAAAGCCTCGCCGGCAAAATCAGCGACATCGACACGTATTTTCACCTCGCCGAAGAAGAGAAGGACGACGCCCAGCGCGCGTCCCTTCTCGAAGACGTCGCCAAGGAAATTGCCTCCGCCGACGCCTACGTTTCCGACTTGGAAACGAAAACTCTTCTCGCGGGCGAGAGCGACCGGCTGAACGCCATCCTCACGATCAAGCCGGGCGCGGGCGGCACGGAATCGCAAGACTGGGCGGAGATGCTTTTGCGCATGTATCTGCGATGGGCGGAAGGGAAGGGCTTTCGCGCCAACGTCCTCGATTCGACGCCCGGCGAAGAAGCGGGCATCAAGTCCGCGACGGTTCAGATCGAGGGCGAGAACGCGTACGGGATGCTGTCGGGCGAAAACGGCGTGCACCGTCTCGTGCGAATTTCGCCGTTCGACCAGGCTGCGCGACGCCACACTTCGTTCGCGTCTGTTTTTGCGGTGCCGGAAATCGACGACCAAATCGAAGTCGTGGTGAAGCCGGATGATATCCGCGTCGACACGTTTCGTGCGGGCGGCCACGGCGGCCAGAACGTCAACAAGGTGGAAACGGCCGTGCGCATCACCCACATCCCGACCGGCATCGTCGTCCAGTGCCAGGCCGAGCGCAGCCAGCACAAAAATCGCGAGATCGCCATGAAACTGCTCAAGTCGCACCTCTACGAAGCGGAACTTGAGAAGCGCCAGGAAGAGCTGCGCAAGCTCGACGCGTCGAAACCCGAAATCAGCTTCGGCAGCCAGATTCGGTCGTACGTCCTGCAGCCGTACCAGATGGTGAAGGACCTTCGCACGAAGGTTGAACGGGGCGACGTGCAGAAGGTCCTCGACGGGGACATCGATCCCTTTATCCGCGCCTTCCTGCTCTATCGCCGCGACACCAACAACGTCGCGGCCGCGAGGTAGTTCGGCGCGTTGCCGGGCCCCTTGCACCAGTCTTGACATGGTCAGCTTCCAGTTAGGCGATTTGCCGGGAGTTGGCCGCCTGGAGTGCTCATTGCGGGATCGGTGCATAGCTGTCGATGCGCGTCTTGGGCGTCACTTCCAGAGCCTCAAGAGTAGCGTTCCTCAACAGCGCGGAAACCAGTTCCCTCGAACCACCCACAACCGAGAACGTGAGGTCATAGTCGGTGCACAAGCACCAACCGCGGTCGACGGGCCACCAGTATTCTGGCGTGAATTGATACTTTCCGTCGGTTAAAAGTGTGCCAAGCTGATCGAGAACGCCGCGGAAAAGAATCGGCTTATCGGTAGCAATGAACGGGATTTCAGCGAAACGAAAGAAGCAATCCTGGCTATCTGCGAAGGCCCGGAGAACAGAAATCATTTCGGACAACTCCTCGGCGTCTAAGTTTCCCTCGTCCGGGCCGAACAAAAATCGCGGCCAACATCCAGGTTCCTCCATACTCGCTCGGAACCACTCATGACATATCTCGGGCTCAAATGGCACACCGAATAGCTGAGCCAGGGTTCTCCATCGGACTCTTGGACCTCGACGTTCTTCCCTCAGGCTCTCGACAAATAGCCGCAGTTTCTTACACGGTCGAACCTTGAGAATGGCAATCTCACTCTCGGAGAGGGGATTGTCGATATTCTCGTAGTTTGCTTCGATGCTGTGCAAAAGTTTTGCGTACGCCTCGAAACTCTTCGGCAGTAAATGGGAGACAAAGTTGCCCTTCCAGTTTGGATTGTCACTGGCGAGAAGCTGCTCCCGCCCACTCCGAATCCATTCAAAGGCGGCTTGGTCAGAGCACGAGCGCATGGCGTTGTTGATGGTAATCGAATCACCGGCGCAAGACTAATCCCCTGGCCAGGCAGCATCGACCCAGTCCAAGTTTCTCATTTTCGGAAACTGGACGGCCACCCAACCCCGGTGATGTGCCAAGGAGGTTCCCAGGAAGGGCAATCCGAGTGAGTCCGACGCTGCCCATCCAGCATCCGACAACTGCATTGGGGAACCGTTCGACCTCGAATTAAGCCGTTTCAATGCATGCGGTTGACACACTTTTGGGCCTATGCTACGGTCGATTGTCTAGCCGACCGCTCGACGCTGATAGTTAGGCCCCCAGATTGCCACTGTGCTTGAGGAGGATACTGTTTTGGCGCACGCCGACGATAGGTTTCTGTTTACCTCGGAGTCTGTCACCGAGGGCCACCCTGACAAGATAGCCGACCAGATTTCCGACGCAGTCCTTGACGCCGTTCTCACGGACGACGCCATGGGACGTGTAGCCTGCGAGACGCTCGTCACGACGGGCCTCGTGGTCATCGCGGGTGAAATTACCACTACAACGTATGTTGACTTCGCTGACCTCGCCCGCGAAGTGATTCGCGACGTTGGCTATACGCGGGCGAAGTACGGCTTCGATGCCGAGACCTGCGGCGTAATCGCCGCCATTAAGAAGCAGTCGCCCGACATCGCCATGGGCGTGGACACAGGCGGCGCCGGCGACCAGGGCCTGATGTTTGGCTTTGCCTGCGACGAAACACCAGAACTGATGCCCATGCCGATTCAGTTGGCGCATCACCTGACGAAGCGCCTTGCTGAAGTTCGCAAAGCAGGCATCGTCGATTTCCTCCGTCCCGATGGTAAATCCCAAGTCACGATCGAATACATTGACGGACAGCCTGCGCGCGTGGATTGCGTCGTTATCTCGACTCAACACAGCGACAAAGTCTCGAACAATGACCTGCACGACGCCGTCATTCACGAGGTCATCAAGCCCGTCATCCCGGAATCCATGCGGGACAAGCATACAAAAATCCACATCAACCCGACGGGACGTTTCGTCACAGGCGGCCCGATGGGCGACGCAGGCTTGACCGGCAGGAAAATCATCGTCGATACCTACGGCGGCTACAGCCGTCACGGTGGTGGCGCTTTTTCCGGCAAGGATCCATCGAAGGTGGACCGTTCCGCGTGCTACATGGCGCGCTACGTGGCCAAGAACATCATCGCGGCGGGACTCGCGAAGAAAGTGGAAGTTCAGCTTGCGTACGCAATCGGCGTCGCCGAGCCGGTTTCCGTCATGACGGAGACTTTCGGCACCGGCACGATTCCGAATTCGCAGATCACCGAGCTGATTCGCGCCTTTTTCAAACTCAACCCCAAAGGCATCATCGAAACGCTCGATCTTCGCCGCCCGATTTACCGTCAGACTGCGGCGTACGGCCACTTTGGCCGCACCGGACCCGGTTTCACATGGGAACGCACCGACAAAGCCGACGCGATCCGGAAGGAAGCCGGTTCGAGGGGCGTCGTCGCCACAGCGCGCAGCTAACAGCATTGCGGCAAAGTTTTGCCGTAGGGCACGCACGTCAGAGATCCGCCGCAGGAGGGCCGTGCCCGCCTTACCTGCAACGAATCCTCAATTCACGAACGACCTAAAAGGGAGCTTCTTGTGGAAACTGTAGCCAAGCTGGATGGAGACGTAAAAGACATCGCCCTCGCGGATAAGGGCAAGCGCCGAATCGAATGGGCCAACCAGCACATGCCTGTGCTGCAGTTGATCCGCAAGCAGTTCATCAAGGACCAGCCGCTGAAGGGAATCCGCGTGTCGGCTTGCCTGCACGTCACCAGCGAAACCGCCAACCTGGCGATCACGCTGCGAGACGGTGGCGCCGACGTGGTTCTGTGCGCCTCGAATCCGCTTTCGACGCAGGACGATGTTGCCGCGTCGCTCGTGAAGGACTACAACATTCCCACGTTCGCGATCAAGGGTGAGGACAACCCCACCTATTACGCGCACATCAACGCTGCGCTCGACCATCAGCCGCAGATCACCATGGACGACGGCGCTGACCTCGTCACTCAGTTGCTCACCAAACGGACCGATTTGCTGAAGAACGTTATCGGTGGCACCGAAGAAACCACCACTGGCGTGATTCGCTTGCGCGCGATGGCTAAGGACGGCACGCTGAAATTTCCAATCATCGCGGTCAACGACGCGCTCACGAAGCACTTCTTCGACAACCGCTACGGCACAGGCCAGTCAACGCTCGACGGCGTGATTCGCGCCACGAACCTGCTTCTCGCGGGCCTCAAGGTTGTCATCGCGGGCTACGGTTGGTGCGGGCGCGGCGTGGCGATGCGCGCCAAGGGGCACGGTGCCGACGTGATCGTCACGGAAATCAATCCGACGAAAGCGATCGAAGCCGTGATGGATGGCTTCCGCGTGATGCCCATGAACGAAGCCGCCAAAATCGGCGACATTTTCATCACTGTCACCGGAAACAAGAACGTGATCGCCCATGATCACTTCGAGCGCATGAAAGACGGCGCCGTCATCAGCAACTCGGGCCATTTCAACGTCGAGATCGACATCCCGGCGCTCGAAAAGCTCTCCAGCGGCAAGAAGGAAGCGCGCCCCTTCGTCGACGAATATGTCATGAAGGACGGCCGCAAGCTCTACCTGCTCGGCGATGGCCGGCTCATCAATCTGGCCGCAGCCGAAGGTCATCCGGCTGCCGTGATGGATATGAGCTTCGCGAACCAGGCCTTCGCCGCCGAATACATGGTCAAGAACGCGAAGAGCCTCAAGCCGCAGGTCTATCCGGTTCCCGAGCACCTCGACCAGCAGATCGCCAAGCTGAAGCTCGAATCGATGGGCTTCCAAATCGACAAGCTCACGCCCGACCAGGAGCAGTACCTCGCGTCCTGGGACGAAGGCACGTAAACCTCGAAACTCGAAACACGCTTGCAAGGTCAGGGCGCGCCATAGGCGTCTTGACCTTGCACTCAATCTCTGCGAATCGTGGCCTTCGAGTGCCAACCGCTGGCAAACCGCATCGCTGAACCTTGTGCTAGTATCCCCGTTGCGTACACATTGAAATGTCTGCCTTCGCGATCACCCTCTGCGTAATTTCGATTTTCTTCGTGGGAGCTGCGCCGACGGGCTCGCCGGGCACACCACCTCCCTCGCCGGTGTCGCAGCAAAAGCATCAATCGCATCAATCGCGCGCGGAAGCCGAGAAGATCGACGTACGCATCGCTGGTGAAGTCACGCGAGGCAAAATCTTCCAGCAGGAGATTGGCCACGACCTGGTGTTTCGGCTCGCTCCGTCGGCTGACTCGCCGGACATTGGCTGGAAGATCGAAATCGTACCCAAGAAAAATCCCGACGACGGCCCCATCGAGTTTTCCGCAGTCGCCACGCCGCCGTATCGCATCTACAACCCGCGTTATCTCGAAGCTTCCTTTGGCAACTCCGCGAAGGATGCGGTCAAAATCACGCCCCGGGTCTTTTATTTCGTGCAATCCGTCGACGACGAGCATCGCGCCGAAGAATGCTTGAACGTGACCCTGTACCCCACAAACGTCTCGGACGAAGAGAAGGTGCGCGCCGTCGCGGAGCAAAACGACATCCAGCTCGGGAAGGGCGAACTTCGCATCCTCAAGTCCCGCATCGGCCGCGGCAGGACCATCAACGACGCCGGCACGATAGACTACCTCCGCTTCGAGGTTGACATCGAGTTCTCCCCCGGCCTGACCATGGCGAACATCCTCTCAAGCATCGCTCACCCGCAGTAGTTACATTCGGGGGCGGCACTGGCCGCCAGCCCCTACCATCCGCCGTCCGCCGGTAAATCACGGCCGTTCGCCGAAAACGCCGCGACACCGGGGCGTGCCGGCCCTATTCTCTCGCCATGGACAGCAACACAGTTCGGGCGGGAGGAGAAATCATGGTTAACACGAATCGGCAGGTATCCTTCGGCGGGTCGTTTTCGACAACTTCGATCACAATGCTGATAGCAGCCTTGCTGATTCTGCTCGGAATTGTGTTTCAATTGGGCGAATTAGGGTATGGTCACGTCAGCCCGGCAAACTATTGGTTCGTTTCCATGATCACGCGGAGTGCGTGGAATCTTTTGGCGCTGCGCGCGAACGGCCCGGTGCTTGAAGAAGTAGTGCGCTTCTGGCCGGTCGCGCTTGTGAGCGTGGGCCTGGGTATCCTTATGCTGCAACGGGGCCGGAGTTGAGATTGCGGGCGCAATCCAAGAGCAACCATGGCAACTAGAATCTCCTATTCGCGAGGAGGCATTTACGGTGGCGCCCTGATTCTTGCCGTCGGGTTGATCCTGCTGCTCGATCAAATGGGCTACGTTTCGGCTGCGTATATCTTCCGTTTCTTCTGGCCTGCCATTTTCATTTTCTTTGGGACGGAACTCGCCGTTTGCCGCAACAATCCTTCTCGCCGATTGATCGGGATTGTCTTGGTCTGTTTTGGCGTGCTTCTCCTGTTTGGATCGCTCGGCATCCTGCGCGTCGGGCTATACACGATGTGGCCCGTGCTACTGATCGTTTGGGGTGTCTGGGTGATGGTTCGAGCCTTCGGAGCCGGCGACGATTGGAAATTCAGAATCAGGGGCGTGATCAACGATAAGTTTCACAAAGCAACGGGAACTGAGACTCCCAGTGAATTCGCGGAGGAACTCAAATCCAAAATTCGAGACAACATCAAAGTCAACATTGAAAACAATGTTAAATCGAAGTTTCAAAGCAATTGGAGCAGCTCGACCGAAAACGACTCCGTCGATTCCGAGTTCGACTACATGGCGATCTTCGGCGGAATTAAGCAGCGCATCGCCGTCAAGAATTTCCGTGGTGGCCGGCTCCTGGCCGTCTGCGGCGGATTCGAAATCGATCTGACGCGGGCCGACATCGAGGGCCAGAGCGCCGTGATTGACGCCAGCGCTTTGATGGGTGGCGGCGAAATCCGCGTGCCGGAGACCTGGATCGTAGAGATTCGCGCCGTCGCTCTGCTGGGCGGCTATACCGACGAAACGCATCAAATGATTCCCGATTCCGCCACGGCAAAGCATCTGATCGTGAAGGGCATTGCCGCCCTCGGCGGCGTTGTGATCAAGAATTAGCTTCCATGCACCCCATTCTCGGTCAGCCTCGGCGCCTGGCACTGTACCTGCTGGCGTGGATTCCTTTCGCCGCGATGCTGGCCTACTTGATGGCCGCGACCGGCGGAATGGGCGTAAAGGAATCTATCGCGATCTCCCTTCCTCTCTGCCTGATTTACGCGTTCATCTGTCTTTCCGCTTATTACTCGTGCCGGGCCACACCCTTCAATCGCACCACCATTTCGAAATTCGTGATTACCCACGGAGCCGGTGCGCTTCTCGCAAGCGGAATCTGGATTCTGATCGCCAAGTTCCTCTCGTATTCGCTCTCACGAACGGACTCATTTCCCCTAATCAACGCTCAGATGTCGCGCGAGATTCCGGTGCTGTTTGGCGCAGGCGTCCTGTTCTATTTGCTTTCGGTGGACCTGTACTACGTGCTGATGGCTGTGGACGCCTCTCGCGAAGCAGAGGCTCGCGCTCTGCAAGCCGGCATTTTGGCCCGCGAAGCGGAACTGAAAGCGCTGAAAGCCCAGGTCAATCCCCACTTCCTGTTCAACAGCCTGAACTCGATCAGCGCGCTGACGAGTTCCGATCCAGCGAAGGCGCGCGAGATGTGCGTCCTTCTTGGGGACTTCTTGCGCCGGACGCTAGGGCTGGGTGAAAAATCCGCAATTCCTCTCGAAGAAGAGCTATCGCTGGTGCATTCGTTTCTCGCCGTCGAAAAAGTCCGCTTTGGCGCGCGAATCAAAATGGAAGAAAACATCGATAAGGAAGCGATGAGCGTTCCCGTCCCTCCTCTGTTGCTGCAACCCCTCGTCGAAAACGCCGTGGTCCATGGTATTGCCAACCTCGTCGAAGGCGGCTGGGTTCGTCTCGACGTGAAAGCGAGCAACGGCGTTCTGTCGGTGATCGTCGAGAACACGTTTGACCCCGATGCGCCGCCGAAAAGGAAGAGCGGCGTCGGACTCGCCAACGTGCGGCAGCGGCTCGCCGCCCGTTATGGAAATCAGGCGAGCCTTGACGTGAAGGCGAACGGCACCTCGTTTCGCGTCGCGATCATCCTCCCAACCCAGGTGGAGACGCACCCATAATGAATCAGCAGAAACGAATCCGAGCGGTGATCGTGGACGATGAGGAACTAGCCCGTCAGGTACTGCGCGAATTTCTTTCGTCTCATCCCGAAGTCGAGATCGCAGCGGAATGCGCGAACGGCTTCGAGGCCGTCAAAGCCGTTGCCGAGCAGAAACCCGATCTGGTGTTCCTCGACATTCAAATGCCGAAGCTCGATGGCTTCGAAGTGCTCGAACTGATCGGTCCGGGCGCGGCCGTGGTTTTCGTGACCGCGTACGACAGTTATGCGATCAAGGCGTTCGAAGTCCACGCCGTGGATTATCTGCTGAAGCCGATTGGCGCGGAGCGGTTCGAGGCAGCGCTCGAGCGCGCCAAGGAGCGTCTCGGCGGAAAACTGCCGCAACAGACTTTGCCGCCCACCGAGCTGGCCGCCGCGGCGCGTCCGCCTTCGCAGTATCTCGATCGCATTCCAGTTCGCGATGGGACGCGCGTTTTCATTATCCCTGTTTCGAAGCTCGATTACGCAGAGGCACAGGATGATTACGTCGCGTTGGCGTCCGAAGGTAAGAAGCACCTGAAGCAGCAAACCATTTCGAGCCTCGAAACCGCTCTCGACCCTTCGCGCTTTCTGCGCATTCATCGCTCCTACATTGTCAATCTCGAGCGCGTCGCACGCGTCGAGCCCTATAGCAAAGACAGCCACGTCGCCGTCCTTGCCAACGGCACACAACTACCCGTCAGCAAGGCCGGCTACACGCGTTTGCGAGCATTTCTCGATCGCTAGACCGCGCGTGCTGACTAACGCAGCACCCCCTGCGCCACAGAGACTTGCCGCAGAAGCATGGCGGCGCGATACTCCATATATATGAGGCTGCGACTCCCCTTCATCGCTGCTGCAATTCTTCTCGTCGCTTTTGGTGTCCGCGCCGACGAGATCAAGCTTAAGGACGGCACCAAGATTTCCGGCACAATTGTCGGTTTCGAGGAAAATTCCTTTAGGGTTAAGACCAGCTACGGCTTTGCCGTCGTGCAGAAGGATCAAGTTCTCTCGATCAGCATTTCCGATTCCGCGAAGAAGCCCGAAACAGAAAAGAAACCAGACGCCGATAAGAAGCCAGAGCCTGCTGCGGAAAAGTCTTCCTCACCGGCAGTGCCGCCAAAAACGGAAACCGCCGCCACTCCTGGGAAAGCGGTGAAGGCTGAGCCTGCATCCGCACCGGCGCTAACTTCCGCAACCGCCGCGAAGCCAGCAGCAAATGGCGCGAATCCTTCTCAGCCGGCTGTCGCGAAAGCCAGGCCAGCCGCAAATCCCGCGCCTCCCGTCGCCACCAATGCCACTCCGGTCTCTGCGCCCAGTGCAGGAGCGCTTCAACCTGTGGCGCCGGAGCCGATGCGCGAAGAAGTGAACGGAAACACCTATACGAACGATACCTACGGATTTCAGATGTACAAGCCGCCCGACTGGCGGGTGATCGACGGCGCTCGCTCGCTCCTGCCCGGCGCAATTACCGCGATGGGCACGGGGGACCAAACCACCTACCTGCTGATCGGCCAGGAGCCCGCAGGAAAATCTCTCGCGACGGACATGGACGCGACCGAAAAACGCCTGCGCGAAATCATGGATAATTTCCGGCCGCTCGGAGACAAGCGAATTTCCGTGTCGGGTAGCGACGGTGTGGAGCGCAGATTCCGCGGGAGCGTCGACCAGCACGACTGGTCCGGAATCGTAGCGATTGTCCCGCACGGAACGCGCGTCTACACGATCTTCGGCATGACCTACGCGGACACCGATCTGGTTCAGATTCAAGAAAACGTGATTTCCCGCGCGATTTCGAGTCTTCAGTTCACCAAGCAGTAGCGCGTGATTTGTTCCTCGCTTGCAACCTCGCTGGAAGAATGAGTAACTAATCGTTCGTGGGAACGAACCTTCCGAAGCCATCCACCGCGTCGCTGTGCGCATTGGTTGGCGCCTTGCTGTTGGCGCCAGCCAGCGCTCGCCAGCCGCAGACAGGCCAAGTCCCGCCGACTTTCTATCGCGATGTGCTTCCAATTCTTCAGCAGCACTGCCAGAATTGCCACCGTCCCGGCGAGGTCGCGCCGTTTTCTCTGGTCACCTACGAACAGGCGCGCGCGAAAGCGCCTAAGATCGCGGACGTGACGCGCGAGAGGAAGATGCCACCGTGGTTCGCCGATCCGCGATTCGGGCACTTCTCGAATGATCCTTCGCTGACTCCAAAGGAGATCGCAACGCTCGCGGCGTGGGACGAAGCCGGCGCCCCCGCGGGTGATTCGCGCGACGCTCCGCCGCCGCGCCAATGGACCCAAGGATGGAACATTCCGCAGCCCGACATCGTCGTGCAGATGCCTAAGCCGGTCGCGTTGCCGGCGCGCGGCGACATCGACTATACCTATGAGATCGTTCCGACAGGGTTCACGGAAGGCAAATGGGTGCAGATGTCGGAGATTCGACCGTCGAGCCGCGAGAACGTGCACCATGCGGTGGTTTACATTCGGCCGCCCGATTCGAAGTGGCTGCGTCACGTTCCGGTCGGCGTGCCGTTCACAGCATCGGATCTCATCGACGAGCAAGATCGCCGCGACGCGCACTGGACCGACGCGGATATCCTGCTCGTGTACGCGCCTGGAAGTTCTCCGGATAATTGGCGTGCAGGCATGGCGAAGTTCGTTCCTGCCGGTTCCGACTTGGTGTTCCAGATGCACTACGTTGCGCATGGACATCCTGCAAGCGACCAGACGAGCATGGGAATCGTCTTTGCCAAAGAGCCGCCGAAGCAGCGCGTGCTCACGTTACAACTCACGAACGACCGCTTCGTCATTCCGCCCGGCGTTGACGACTACCGCGTCGAGGTTTTCGGCACGCTGCCGAACGATGCGACTCTGCTGAGCTTCTTCCCGCACATGCACCTGCGGGGCAAGACATTCGAGTACAACATCATTCACTCGTCTGGACGCGAGACCGGGAGCACGGAGACATTGCTGCGCGTGAACTACGATTTCTTCTGGCAGTTGAGCTATCGCCTGGCGGAGCCGCTGCAACTCAAGGCGGGAACGAAGCTGCAAGCGGTGGCGTGGTTCGACAACTCACGGAACAATCCGCACAATCCCGATCCGGACGCGGCAGTTCGCTGGGGCGATCAGACCTACGACGAAATGATGGTCGGATTTTTCGACGTCGCGGTTCGCGCCGACCTGGATAAATGGAAATTTTTCGTTCGATCACGGGGCGAAACGACGCGTCACTAAAACTTCGTAACCTCGCTGAAATGAAAGTCGCGAACCTTCATGGCGGGCACCACCATCTCGAACGACTCTTCTCCCGCCGCGCGCACCGCGGGGCCGAGCATCTCTACTTTCCACAGCATTTCGAGAATGCTCTGATTGAAGCGGAAATTGCGAATGCCCCCGGCGACGCGGCCGTTTTCCACGAGAAACGTTCCGTCGCGAGTCATGCCGGTGAGAATCTTTTCGTAAGGATCCACTTCGCGGATGTACCAGAGACGCGTGACGAGAATTCCCCGCTCGGTGGAGCGTACCATTTCGTCCATGGATTTGTCGCCGCCGGCGAAAACCAGATTCATGGGCGCTTCGCCATAATCATTGGGAAGAGAAAAGCCGTGGCCGGTGGGCTTCGCTTTCATTTTCTTCGCAGTGGCGCGCGAGTAGACCAGATTTTTGGGCACGCCGCGATCGACCAGCAAAACTCTTTGCTTCGGAACGCCTTCGCCGTCGAACGGCTCACCGGTTTGAAGCGGATGGTAGACGTCGTCCCATAGCACGATGTTTTCGCCGAAGAGTTTGGTGCCCATGCGTCCGGTAAAGCAGGAGCGCTTGTCGAGCACGGCCGTGCCGGCGAAATCGTAAAAGAGGAAGCCGAGAAGGTCGAGAACGGCAGGCGGCTGAAGGATCGTCGTGTAATGTCCCGCCGGAATTTCACGCGGGTTGCGCGAATCGGCGGCCTTGCGGCTGGCGCGCGCGGCCAACTCGTCCGGATCGATAGTGCGGACGTCGGGAGAATTGAATTTCGCCCAGCCGGAAGAATGTTCCTCGAGAATCGTGACGGAGAATTCGGAGCGTGTCTGCTGGTGTTGCGCGTAGAGGCCCCTAGAATTCGCGAAAACGTTCTGCATCGAGCCCGAGGAGAAAATGCCCGCGGCGGTTTGCTTGGCCTTATCGGCCATCTGGCAGACGCGCTTCACAGCGCGAGCGCGGTCCTGGGGTGTGGTTTTCGCAGTGGCCGCGAAAAAGCGCGCGACCTTCTGATATTTCTGCTGGCGCAGCATCGGCAGTAGGTCGGGATTTTTGGGTTCATTGCGCGCCAGGCTCATGGCCGTCGAGACGGCGCGCCGCAGTGATTCTTCGTCTGTCTTGTTCGTGGTGACGCGCGCGGTGCGTCCGTCGACGACGGTGCGAACGGAAATCGAGAGCGTCTGCTCCGCGACATTCTGGTGAATCATGTTGTTCGCGAAGCGGGTGAGCGCGTCGGTGGTTGCGTCGATTTCAACTTCCGTTTCGTCCGCGTCGCTGAGCTTGAGGACTCGCTCGACGATGCGCGCGAGGTCGGGCGACGTAAACCGGGCGCTTTTGGCGCGCACGGCAACCGGGCGAACGATTCGGCGGGATTTCGCGGTTGGCGGCATGGCTAAGAGAGATCCCTCGCTTCGCTCGGGATGACAATGACCGGTGGATGGTTCACAGTCAACCGCCTCCGAACTGTGAGCGAAGCTGCAGTTTTGGCATCGACCGTGGTCATTGTCATTTTGCGAAGGCAACTCCGACTTTGACGTTGCGGAAGCGCGCGGGCGCCGCGCCGTGGCCCGTGCCCATGGTTTGCATCGGCTGGCCCTTGCCGCAGTTTGGCGTGCCCCAGAGCGTCCAGTAGTCGCGCGAGCAGATAGCGTCGCAACTATTCCAGAATTCGGTGGTGATCCCGCTGTAGCTGGGATTTTTGATCATGCGCGTTTTCTTGCCGCCTTTGATTTCCCAGCCGATTTCGGTGGAAAACTGGAATTGGTAGCGGCGATCGTCAATGGACCAGGAGCGATTCGTCTCCATGTAGATTCCATCGTCAGTGTCGGCGATCAAGTCGTCGTATTTCCACGTGCCGGGATGAATGCTGATGTTGGTCATGCGAATGATCGGCAGGCGGTTCCAGCTTTCGGTGCGCATGGTGCCGTTCGAGCGATTCTCGCCGATGGCGGAGGCCGTCTCGCGATTGCTCAGATAGCCGGTGAAAAGCCCGTTCGTGATGATGGGAGTGCACTGCGCGGGCACGCCTTCGTCGTCGTAGGCGAATGTGCCGAGGCCGGGGCCGTGGGCGAGGCGAGCGTCGGCAACCACGTTGACGATGTCCGAGCCATACTTGAGCTTGCGCAGCTTATCCACCGTGAGAAAACTCATGCCCGCGAAGTTCGCTTCCATGCCGAGCACGCGGTCGAGTTCGATCGGGTGTCCGATGGATTCGTGAATCTGCAAGCCGAGTTGCGAGCTATCGAGGATGATTGTTTTTTGGCCCTCGGGACATTGCGCGGCCGAATGCAGCGCGACCGCTTCTTCGCCAACGCGTTGTGCGTTGCCTGGCAGATCGAGCGCTTCGACGAGCTCGTAACCCAGCAGCATGTGCTGCCCGCCAAAACTATTCGGATACGAACGCTTTTGGATTTCGTTTCCTGCGAAGGCCATGGCGACGATTCCCGCGCCGGATTGCATTTTCACTTGATGAATGGAAGAGCCGATGCTCGAAACGAAAAGCTGCTCGATGCGGCGAAAGGCCATCGAGCCTTCAGCGAGCGTGACGCCCTTCACTTTTCGCATTTCTTTGTCGGCGGCCATGAGCACGTCGATTTGGCGCTCGACGGGGATGCGGAACGGATCTTTGATGAAGGGGTTCTGCCAGGTGTCGACGTAGGCTTTTTCGGGCGCGAGCGCAACATCTTCGCGCTTTGCCATCGCCGAGGCTTTCGCGATGGCGATGGCCTGGGCGGCGCAGGCCTGGACGCCTTCGAGGGTGAGCCGGTCGGTGGAGGCGAAGCCCCAGGCGCCGTCGGCGATGACGCGGATGCCGATGCCGAGCGTTTCGCTTTCGGAGAGGTTGCCGACCTCGCCGTTTTTCACCGAGATGTCGCGGTGGCGGATGTCCATGACACGGGCGTCGGCGTAGGTGGCACCCCGAAGCCTCGCGGTGCTAATCGCCGTATTTGCCCATTCCTGCATCATCAGGGTGTCGTGTCCTCGAACAGCGTGAGCGCAAACATCAATTCATACCTTATCGGCTGCATGAAAGGCAAGGGAGGCAAGGAAGCAGGGAAGCAAGGAGGCAAGGAACCCTGAAACCCGGTTGCGTTTTCGCCCTGCTTTCGCCGGGTCGAGACACCCCCCCTCTACCCTACGGTATATTAGAGATAGTCGCTGATGAGTGTTTTCAGTCATTTGCGTCGATTTCTAATCCCGGTGACAATTCGTGACTTGTGACTCGTGATTCGTGACTCCTGAAAAGCTCGGCACTCCGGACCGCACGGCAGTTCTTCGGCGAAGAGGCTCGGGCCGCCTTCTACTGTTCTTTGTAGTTGCGCCCATGGGCTAAATCGCATTATTACCCCCCCACCCTACGGTTATTAGAACGACCTCCGACTGAGTGTTTTCAGTCATTTGCGCCGGTTTCTAATCGCGTTTCGGTTATTAGAATTCTCTCCTTATATCTGCGCCAGTAAGTACGGGCGACGCCTCGGCCGTTGCAGTCAATTTCGCTCCTCCTAAAAATGACTGACGGTAGCATGGAACTCGTCCGATGGGTAGTAACAAAGTTACGGTAGTAGTTCTATAACTCACAGCACCCACCGGGCCGTTTTCCCGCCACGAAAGCCGACCCTTCAATGAATCCGCCAGCCACACTGTTCCAAGTCCTGAGTAGCGCCGTAACCGGAGAAGAGAAGCCTTGGTACGGCAAATTTCCGGTAAACCGACTGCAGGTCCAATTGGGTGTTGAACGGGCTACGCGAACAAGCCGCGGAAATCATTCGTATCTCTTATCGGCTCAGTGATTCCACTACACTCGAATCGTGAATTCCCCGATATACGAGAATGACTTGTACTTTTAAGATCAAGCGTGCTCGTTGCGGTCCGTTGCCCAACCTGCGGTGCAGTCCACTTTTGAGCCCGCCCACGGCTAATCTAAGCGTGGTTTCTTTTTTTGAGAGATCGTGAGATAAATAGCGGCGCAAAAAAGGAAGCTCATTGACATCAAGTCGCATCGTCGTGGCCGATGATTACGAAGATTGGCGAAGCCAAGTCCGTTTGCTGCTTCGAGTGCGGCCAGAATGGCAAATCGACGGCGAAGCATCAGATGGATTGGAAGCCGTTCAGAAAGCCGAAGAATTGAGACCGGACCTAGTGGTGCTGGACATCGGTCTCCCAAAGCTGAATGGAATTGAAGCCGCTCGACAAATCCGACAACTCTCCCCCAGCTCCAAAATAATCTTCCTAAGCCAAGAGAATTCTCTCGACCTCGTGCAGGAAGCTTTGAGCACAGGTGCTCTGGGTTACGTGTATAAGGCACACGCAAGAACCGAACTGCTGCCTGGTGTCGAAGCGGTTCTTCGGGGTGAACGATTTGTCAGTAGCAGCATAAAAGGCTACGAGTTCACCGATACCCCAAGAGCGAAAGCCCCTCAACGCCACGAGGTACTGTTCTATTCCGATGACGCGGTTTTTCTGGAGGGCTTTACTCGGTTTATTGCTGCTGCGCTAGAGGCCGGTAACGCGGCCATTGTGTTCGCTACGGCGTCACACCGGGATCGTCTTGTCCAGAGATTGAAGGCACAGGGCTTGGATGTCAATGCTGCCATTCAACAGGGTACCTACATTTCATTGGATGCTGGCGACACGCTCTCCGCAATCATGGTGGATGGTTTGGCTGACAGGGTTCGATTTTTCGAGGGCGTCAGGGGTCTGATCAAAGCGGCCTCCAAGGCAGCGAAGGCAGAACATCCACGCGTTGCTTTTTGCGGTGAACGGGTAGGTCTGTTGTGGGTGGAAGGTAAAACGGATGCGGCGATTCGGCTCGAACAACTCTGCAACGATCTAACCAAAGCACACGAAGTGGACATCCTGTGCGCGTATCCATTGAGCAGCTTTCACGGCCAGGAAAACGAGCGCGTTTTCCAAAGCATCTGCGCGGAACACTCGGCCGTCTCTTCTCAGTGAAAAGGTTAGTACCGCTCTGGATGACACAGAGAGACAAGTTCGTCAGTAGTTGCTTGAAAATCGACCGTATCGACTCCTGCCAGCGAGCCCACCAAGTGGAATACCTCCAGTGACCCCGTAGTTTTCCAGGGTACCACGTCGTTTTGAGAGAGGAAGACTTGCGGGTGACCCGGCCGCGTCTATTTGCAAAATTGATGCCAACATTCAGTGCTGGTTTCCCGTTGTATCTCATAGCAATGAGACGAGGGGCTTCGCTTTGAGGTAGTGAGGTGTCGACAGGGCCCCTGTCCCCAACACATAAGGAAGGACCATGGCAAATATGACGAATCACACATCCGTTGAATTTTCCTTTGAAAAGCAAACCAACGCCAAGAGGAGCAAGGATGAAACAGCAACACGCAAAGGAACAACGATAGAGACCACTCTTGCGCTTCGAATGGGCATTGCGGTTCCGTTTCTCTACTTTGGCGTCCAGGCCGCTGCTGCGCCCTTTTACCCTGGCTACAGCTTCCTCACTCGCGACGCAAGCACACTCGGGTCGCCTGGTTCAAGCCTGCCAGCTGTGTTTAACGTCGGCGCCATTTGTGTTGGCGTTCTGTTGTTCATTGCCGCGTGGAGTTTTCTTCGTGCATTTCGATCCCTCGGAGTCCGCAACTTTATCGCCTGGCCGACTACGCTCGCAATAGTATCGAGCGGGCTCGGCTGCATCAACGCCGGCTTGTTTCCTCTTCCGGACCCGCGTCACACAGAAAGTGTTCTCGCGCTCTGCGGGGTTGGCATTTTCTTGCTCCCGTTCCTTTTGCCGTTGGCGCTATGGAAGCTGCTCGACCGCGGGCGCGTCGCTGCGTACTTCGTCACCAATATCATCGCGTTGTTCGCCCTTTTTCCGATCATGAGCGGCCTCGTCCAGCGACTCGGCATCAAGTGGGGAGTTGATATGCTTTGGTACCAGACACTTCTCAACAATTACCACGGTCTCTTGCAACGAATTTTTGCTCTGATCGTGTTCGTTCCCGTCGGCGTCAGTGCGTTGTTTCTTTTGCGACGTCTCAGAAGTGAGGAATCGTCCGGCCCAAGGACGCCGCGGCCTTCAGCGAGCACCGGCGCTTCGAGCTTTTTGCAGAGATAGACTCGGCACGGTGTATGCTCTTGGTGGCTTGGGCGGCCAAACCGGAAATGTCGGCGAAGGCCTACGTTACGCCGCCGGGGGAGGCTTATGAAGCGCTCCACTTTGTTGCATGTAGTGGTTGCCACGGCTTTTTCTGTGCTGCTCATCTGTCCGGCGCTCGCGCGTCAGGGTACTAAGATGGCACCGGACGCGAAACCGGTGACGATCGAGGGCGTCGTTCGGGACCTCGCTTGTCCCATCCAAAGTCCTGCTGGGGACCGCCCCACCAGCTTCAGTTTGAAGTGCAACCTGGATTGCGTTAAGCACGGCTCACCGATCATCATCCTCACCAAGGACGGACTGATCTATTTCCCAATCTCTGCGGACATGCCCGATACCGACCAGCGTGAAAAGATGATGCCGTTTGTAGGAAAGTATGTGCAGGCAACCGGCCCCGTGTTCACGCGAAACGGAACTCACGCGATCGCAATCACACAAATCAAGGAACTGAAGAGCGTTCACTTGGATACGGATGCTCGCTGAGCTTACGCTGCCCAGGATCGGTTGAATCCATCACCTTCATCATCAGATATGTGAATTTCTCGGCCTTGGTCCTTGCCTCTTGCTTGTTGTCGGCGCCTTCGCCGTGTCCACCCTCGGTGATCTCGTCGTAGAAAAACGGCTTATGAAACTCCTCCATCCGCGCAGCAAACTTGCGCGCATGCACCGGTCCCACGCGATCGTCCTTAGTCGTTGTAAAAATCAGCGGCTCCGGATAATTCACGTCCCGTTTCAGTTGGTTATACGGCGAAATGGATGCCAGAAACGCCCGCTCCTCCGGCACCGACACGGAACCATACTCGCCCACCCACGACGCCCCGGCCGACAAATGCTCAAAGCCCAGCATGTCGAGCAGCGGCACTTCGATCACCACCGCATTCCACATCTGCGGGTGCTGAGTGAACTCGACGCCCATCAACAGGCCGCCATTCGATTCGCCCATGATCCCCAGGCGCCTCGACGAGGTAATCTTGCGTGCGACCAGATCCTGGGCCACGGCGTAGAAATCGTCATAAATCCGCTGCCGGTGCGTCTTGAGTCCTGCCTCATGCCACGCCGGACCGAACTCGTCGCCACCCCGGATATTGGCAAACACTTCCACGCCCCCGGGTTCGAGCCATAACTTCCCATCTACCGACGAATAAGAGGGGAGCGTGGAGGCCTGAAAACCTCCGTACGCTGTCAGCAAAGTCGGATTGGACCCGTCATACCGCAGGTCTTTGCGACGCACCACAAAGTAAGGCACCTGGGTTCCATCCTTTGATGTCGCCTCCAGTTGCTCCACCACGTCGGCCTTCGCATCGAACTGAGGCTTCTGCGACTTGACCTGAGCGAACGATCCATCGCGCGCATCGCCAAGCCACAGTGAAGGCGGTGTTAAGAATCCCTCCACGCCCAGGAAAAAGCGGTCGTCCGTCTTGCCCACGGCCACTGAATCAATCGTCAGATTGTCCGGCACTGGAAGGCGCTTCCGAGTCCACGTCCCATCGCTGCCCACTGTGTACACGTAGGCACGCTGTTGCACATGCTCGAGCGTTGACACGATCAAATGACTCTTTGTCGTGCCGAACCATTGTTCGAATTCCTGCGCGGTTGGTGCGAACACCACAGTCGGCTTCAAGTGCGTCTGATCCTTTTCCACCGCGGCCAACTCAAGCGCAACCACCGATCCCAGCGCAATCTTCGTGGTTTGTCCCTCGGGCGTCCAATCCTCATCCAGCGTTACCAACAACTGGCCATCAAGCAGGTCATCCACGCTGGCCTTTAGGGGCAATGCCAGCTTTCGCGGTCCCTCGGGCAACAGCAGGTAGTTCTCATGCGCAAAGGTGTTCAGATTCCGCTCCACAATCACTGCGTGGCGACCTTGTCCATCCACGAGCACGCGCGGATCATTGCCGTACCCGTTGTCCTTGGTGTCTCCGCGAAACACTTCCTCGGCGCTCTCCAGGGGCCGACCGCGCTTCCACCGGCGCACCGTGATGGGGTAGCCCGCCTCGCTCATAGTTCCCGGGCCCCAATCGCGGCCAATCAGCAACGTGTCCTTGTCCACCCACGCCGCCGACTGCTTGCCGCGTGGCAACACAAAACCACCCTCTACGAACTTGCCCGTCTTCAGGTCCATCTCGCGCAGAGTCTCAGCATCCTCGCCCCCTGCCGAGAGCTCCACCAGGCAAAGCTCATCTTCCGGCTCGAGGCACGTTAATCCTCGCCCCACCCAACTCTGTTTCTCTGCTTTGGAGAGCGCATCGTAGTCCAGCACCGTCTCCCACTTAGGCTGCGGCGTCAGATAGTCCTTGAATGTCGTCCGTCGTACGATTCCCCGCACATGCTCCGCATCCTGCCAGGTGTTGTACACGACACCGTTGCGAAGTTCCGGTTCGGGCAGCCGGTCCGGAGACTCCAGTACCTTCAGCGCTTCGGCCTGCAAAGGAGCAAAGTGACCGTTCTTCTCCAGCACCGCGGCCGTCCGCGCATTTTCGGCCTTCACCCACGCCATGGGCCGCTCGCCGTGTATGTCTTCCATCCAGGTGTACTTATCCGGCTGCTCCGCGCCCGACTGTTGAGCGCCAGCCTGAGTCGCACTCATCCCGGTCGCCACAGCCGCGAGTGCCATCAGCGCCAGCACCAGACGTGCCGCCCCTGTTGTCGAAGGCATTCTCAAAACGCACACTCCCTGCCAGACACTCTCTCGCGCCCGGCGTATGGCCTCAACGATAACCCGCAAGACCAGGTTATCGTCGTCCACCATGATGACTGGCTGAGGGGAACGAGCGTCTTGCGGTGCCTCAGACCAGTCATCAAGGTTTTGTGCCCGGTATCGTTTTGTCCAGTTTCAGGGTGCGTATCGGGTGAAGACGGAGTCGCGAGAAGCTTTCGCGTGGCAGGGGGCGCAGGTTTTGAGCTGTGCCTCGGTGCCAGGTGTGCCGTCGTTGTTGAAGTGAGCGTATCCCCAGCCGCCCGTCGTGGGCCATTTTTTTGAATCCTTGATCATAAATTGAACGTTGGTGGGTGGTCCGGGAACGAAGGATTGGGGATCGCCAAAGACTTTGTCATTTTCCTCGGACGGGATGTGACTGAAGTGCAAAGCGGCGATGATTGTGCCGTCGGGAAACGGAAGCGTCCCGTCGCGGTAGGCTTTGATCGCTACATCATTGCCCAACATGGCGGCGAAACTGTGCAGGTTGCCTTCCTCATGAGCCACGGAGATCAATCTCCAGTCTCGGTATCCAGGCGGAATTTTGATTCCGAAGATAGGGACGGCCGCTCCACTGCCTTGTCCTGATGCAGGAGCCGTTAAGACGAAAACGCCAGCGCCCGTTGCAACTGCGATAAGCAAGGAAGCGATCCATTTCATATTCATAGGACTCTCCTTCCAGAGCCTCTGCGAGCTTCGCGTGACCGGCGACAGTCCGGGGACCGGGGAGCACATGCTACTACCGGGCGACATCGGCGAACAACGCCGAAATCGGCTGCCTCAGAGTCCATTGGGCCAGCGGTTACCGGACATTTCCCGCAATGACCGGAAAGCCGACTAGCCAGGAGTTGTGCCTGCTCGCCTGTGTTTCTGTGAAGCACGACTGGGCTAGAATGCGAGCATGGAAATCAGAAACAGAGAGGGCCGATTAATTCACAAAAGCGACGGCTCTAATAACTTTGAAGAACTCGATTTGCGCAACGGGGTCTTTGAAGGATTGCTCCTTCAAGGTGCTCACTTTGAGGACTCCACCCTCGAGGGCGCGAACTTTCGAAACGCTGACTTGTACTGGGGCAATTTCTTCCTGGCCAATCTCACTGATGCCGACCTTGAAGGTGCACAGCTGCAAGGTGCTGACCTAAAGGAAGCCAACTTAACAAATGCCAATCTTAGAAATGCGGACCTGGGTCGGGATAACGTGGGCGGCTCGACGCAGCTTCAAGGTGCAACACTGATAGGGGCAAACCTCTTGGGAGCGAAGCTCGAAGGAGCGGAATATGATGCCAGAACTGTTTTCCCAGAAGGCTTCGACCCAAAGAAACACAAGATGATATTCAAAGCCTGAAATTGCCAATGCCCGGTTAGATGCGAGAAGGTTGTCGTCATTTGGTAGGCAAAGGAAGGGTGGAAAGCCTAGTTCGGGAGCTTCGCCTTTCTGGGTTTGAGGTTACGTGCGAAGAGAAGACCAAGAACCAATCCGATACTCGCACCTATCAGCGCGTGTTCCAGAGGGTGCTCTGAAATAGACTTGCCGTCTGTAATGAGATAGACGCCAACCGTCATGCCCAGGGTCCATGCCGCAATCTTGAATATCTTGGCTGTCACGCTCTTCAAGTTCTGAACGTCGAGAACTCTTCCAGCTGATGAGCCTAGTTGCCTGGGATTCCTTTGTCGAGCGTCTCAGCAGGATAGTCCTCCTTTGAGCCAACTTCTGACAAGCCGACTCGCCAGGACTTGGGGAGCACCTAACGGGGTTCACCGTTTGGGGGGGTGAAAATGTAATCCTTTGAGGCTGCTAGGGTGTGGCATGTGGCGCCGCACTTGGCGTCGTGCCCCACCGGGGGTTTGCTGGCCAAGGTGGCAGGCGCGAACGTACCGGATGCGGGGTCATAGTCGAACATGGCGTACCCCCAACCGTGCGTGTCGGAAAATTTCTTGCTGTCCTTGATGATGAACTCGACCTCGGCCAGGTCGCCAGGCACTGTGTCTGGGACGTTCGCGGAAAAAGGAGGATCGGTCAGCTTTTTGGGTCGCCACTCGAGCTTCACAATCTTGGAGCCGTCGGGGAACGGCTTGCCGTTGCCGGGAATGCCTTCCTGGTAGGCTTTGATCATCACCGGATTGGCGAGGATCACTCGGATCACGTTCGCGGCTTCAGTGAGACTGGGGCCGACGACCTGCCAGGTCTCGTATCCTCGAATCTCAGAGAACGCGAGTCCGCCGGGAACCTGCAGGCTGTATTTGTCCTGTTTGTCGGCAGAGCCAGCCCTGCCGCCCAAGACGACGAGCGCTAACGCGAAGATCGCCATCACGCCGGATAGAGTTGCCTTCATGGCTCGTTCCTCCGCTGTTTGGAAGTTGGGGATTCGCTCCGGTCGGGAGCGGGCGAATACAGGGCGGGAATCATAGGACACGCAAACGCTGCGGGTCAAGGTTTCCGGATAAGCGCCCGATTAATGCGTTTTGCGCGATTTTGCAGCGATATTCAAAAGCGCTGACGCTTCGGGGCGGGCACCCCGGAATTCAGAGGCACAACCGAGACTCGTAAGGGTGTCGCACGCGGCGTAGTGAGTGGCCTCACAGGGAAGGTTCAATGGCGAGTAGTGCTCTCAGCGGTTTCGGTGGGTCGCTGTTTTGGTAAGCCCTGCCTTATGACAAGCTTAAAATGCATTAACCGATTCGGGGAGTACTTTTGCCGCTGGGGATTCCCACCTTTTTCCGCGACCGTATAATCGGCATATAGGAAGTTGCCTGAGCTTGCTGTTACCCCAAACTGCTCGAGCCCTTGTTCGGATGCCGGTATGAGAAGCGATGGGGGCGAGCGCGTTTGAATTTCCGATGCGCTTCTAAAGATTGGAAGCTTGCGCTCAACGAAGTTGATCAAAAGGAGGAATTTGCAATGCCTGATCGAACACTCATTCGAGTACTTCTTCTCGCTCTCTGCATACCGTTAGGAGTAGCCTGCGCGGCTTCTTCTGCTTCCGCGCAAATCTCGGTGGGCATCTCCGTCCATATTGCACCTCCGGCCTTGCCCGTGTACGTTCAACCCGCCTGCCCGACCGAGGGCTATCTCTGGACGCCGGGTTATTGGGCTTATGGCACGACTGACTATTACTGGGTGCCCGGCGTATGGGTGGCTCCGCCGAGCGCCGGTTTGCTGTGGACTCCCGGATACTGGGGCTTTGCGGGAGGCGTTTATGGATTTCACGCCGGCTACTGGGGACCGCACGTCGGTTTCTACGGCGGCGTGAATTACGGATTCGGTTATGGCGGAGTGGGATTCGCGGGCGGTGAATGGCGCGGCGGACGCTTCGCGTATAACACCGCCGTGCTCAACGTAGACACCACGGTAGTCCACAACACCTTCGTCGATAGGACGGTCGTCGTCAACGCCGCCGTCGGCGTCCACGCGAGCTTCAACGGCCCTGGTGGAACGGTTGCGGTTGCAACGGCTCAAGAGCGCGCGGCGGCGGCTGAGCCGCACGTCCAACCGACGGCCGAACAGATGTCCCATGAACACACGGCCAGTATGGACAAATCTAATTTCGCGTCGGTGAACCACGGGCGGCCCGCAAATGCCGCGATGAGCAGAGTCGGGGAACGCGCGCACAATCAGCAGGAGCGCATCGCCAATGGCGTCGCCAGCGGCAAAATGACTCCCGGCGAAACCGCCAAGGTCGAAAACCAGGAAGCGCACATCAATCACCAAGTGAAGGATGATCGCGAGGCCAACGGTGGCAAGCTGACTGCCGCGGAAAAGAAACAGGTGAATAAGGAGCAGAACAAGACGAGTAAGGAAATTCACGAAGACAAGAACAAGAATAAGGAAAAGGATAAGAACTAGCGCCCCGCTCATTCGCAACAGAATCTGCAGAGCGTGCGGTAAACCAAAGCCGGGAGGCGAAGTCGCCTCCCGGTCCTTTTTTTGCTCGAGTTTTCTCTCTCCGCCGCTGGACTCTTCGAAAATCAGCTAGCAGCGTTTATGAGGACCTAACGGTTCAAGTGAACCGCGCGCCTCCGCGACATGATCGCACGGACGGTCGGGCGCGACGGCTCCATTTGAGTGTTAGGCCGAAAAGCATTTACCGCAGAGACGAGGAGAACGCGGAGAAATGCAAGAGGCGTAAAAAATCTAACCACAGAGGACACTGAGAAAAGCTGGTGGGCACAGAGAAGGCCAGCCGCCGAAGCTTGCTTCGGCGAAGAGAAAGCGGTAGCGAGCTACCGCACTCCCAAAGCTGCGCTTCTCGCCGCAACAGAGTCAGAACTGGGGTCGTGTGGCTTGCCGGCAGGGGTTGGGTTAACGCGGTCGGCCGTCGGAGTCACTGCTTGGACTGCTCGACCTCGGGAAACAACAACTCATTTCCGTCGGGATCGACGATCTTGATGACGTCGTAACCCCACCAGGACTTCTCGGTCGGAACCGAGCGCTCGACGATTTCACGGCGAAGCGCGGCGACTCCATCGACGGTCAGCGAGACGAACAAGCGCGCCTTGTCTCGTCGCGTGCTCTCGCAAAGGATGATCTCGCATCCCGCGCGACTGACTTGGCAGACCCCGCCCGCGCCGTCGCCCTCGTGCCAAGACTTCTCGAAGCCGAGCATGTCGACGTAGAATCGAAGTGCGCGGTTCACGTCAGCAACGAAAAGCACGGGACGCGTGTACCACCGGTGAGTGATTTGCTCTCTGACGGCTGTCTTGGTCATGCTGGCTCCTGATCCGCCCAACAAGTAGCAGGCCGGCCGGGATATGACGACCAGCCCTGCGAGACTCGCAATATAACGCCGAAGCCCACCCCAGCGGAAGGACAGTCTGCAACTTCCTGTGGTGCGTTCGGATCCCATTAGAATCTGTCGGCGAATGATTTGTATGTGATTGTCTGATATCCAGGTTCGCCCAAGCGGTGACGAAGCGTGGAAATTCCCAGGGCTGAGGCCCGTTTCGGACGTATCGGTGATACAACGTAGCCTGGAGTGGGCTCTCCTCGAGGCTACGAAAATGATGCAACGGATTGCAGAAGCGTCGCCGCGTCTCAAGGCCAGAGTTGCCGGCGGCTTTTATCTCGTCGCCATACTCGCGGGAATATTCGCACAGGGTTTCGTCAGCGGCAGGCTTGTGGTAAACGGCGACGCCGCGGCTACGGCGACCAACATACTCGCGCACAGGGGCTTGTTTCAGTTGGGTTTCGCGGTCTACCTGATCGAAATGGCGTGCCAGATCACAATGACAGCTCTCTTTTATGACTTGCTGAAGCCCGCGGGCAGGAGCGTCTCTTTGGTTGCCGCGTTCTTAGGCTTGGCGGGTTGCGTGATCAAGACTTTTAGCCGCGTGTTTTTCATCGCGCCCTTGTCCGTTTTGGGAGGCGCGCACTACTTGAATGTATTCAGCACGGAACAGTTGCAGGCGCTGGCGCTGCTCTTTCTAAATGTGAATGACCATGGCGCCGCGATCGCCTTGTTATTTTTCGGATTCTACGCGCTCCTGACGGGCTACCTCATTATCAGGTCCACCTTCCTGCCTCGGATTCTGGGCGTGTTGTCGGTGTTGGCGGGTTTGGGTTGGCTGACCTTCCTGTATCTGCCGCTCGGATACCGTCTGTTCCCCTATGTTGCTGTCGTCGGACTGGTCGGGGCACTATCGCTAATCGTTTGGCTCCTCGTGTTCGGCGTGAACGAACAACGATGGATGGAGCAGGCAGGCGCCGCGTGGTCGAGTGATAACGGCACGATGAATTAGGAGAATTTAAGGATTTCTACATTACTCGACGAGATTACGCGTCAGTAATCGGGCATGAAGGCGGTACCGTCCGACCACTTGGCGACCGGAACCAAGAACACCGTGAGTCGATCCGTAGAGGCCTTCGATGCCAGAATCGGAGAGCCATGCAGATTTGCTCCCCAAGTGACGGGATCCGTTTCCGGGATGAAAAACATCAGGTGGGGATGCCAATGCCCGTCAGAGTCACTCAAGTACGATTGTTTCGACATCATGTAGCACATCGCGCCGGGTTCCAGCGCCGGCAATTCCTTTTTGTCAAAAGCGGCTTTGAGATCCTCGAACATTTCAGGTCTCGATCGTCCAGCCAGTACCGACTCGGTCTTCTTGATCGTAAGCGGAAGGTAGGTTCGCGCGGCGGACGGGTTGAGGCAGATCGCAGCCCGGATCTTGGGATTCCAAAAATCGGGATCGTCGATCCCGGCGGTCCATGAGCGTTGCACCATGCAGACGAAACCGTTTGTCCCTTTGGCCACGGTTTCGTAACCGTGACGGCCGAGGACCATGACCTCGGCATCCCGAGAGATGGATTCCGGCGCTGCGCTCCGAGCCAGCGCTATTTCAGCATCTCGGCCCATCAGGTATTGGTCGAGTGGCGCCATGTTCGGATAGGGGGTCTTGGCGTCCTGTGCTTGCGCCTGCCCCGCCACGCCGAGCACGACTGCCAGCGCGAAGCTTCCTAGTGCGATCGTCCTGAGAGTCTTTCGCTGCATTCGTTTCCCCTGAGACATAGGATTCTCCTTGGGCGCAAGTTATGGCAACGGGATGCGATAGAGGTTGCGGCGCGTGCTCTGGCGCGTATAGGCGTAAATGGATGGGCTCATGACGGACTCCACGATTTGGGGAATCACGGCGGCCGTTGTCGCATTCCTCAAATCTTCCACTCCCGTAATTCCGGTTGGTGGCAACTTCGGCAGTCCGGTGTCATGCAGCACGGGTAGTAAGTAGCTTCTTCCATCGCCCCCTAAAAAGGACACGTAGACATATTTTCCGGAAGTATCCCAGGTGAGCGAACAATAGGACAGGCACAGCGTCGCTGATGTGCTGCCATCCACGGCAAATGCAGTGAGCTGGGCAGTGTGTTCCTGGTCAGCCCTCGCGGAGGCGGCAACGAGCCAACGGCCATCCGGCGATATCGCCGCGAAGTCGAGAACACGCTGCGGGGATATCTTGTGGCGATCTGTTCCGTCCGCTTTCATGCGATAGAGAAAATTCGAGTCGCCTTCGATGGCGCGAAAAACGAGATCGCCATCCGGCAGGAAAAAAGGGGAATCGTCGATTGCTGTCGGGGGTGAGATGCGCGTCGGGGAGGAACGGCGATTCGTGGGCGCAACCCAAAGGCTGGGGTGCCCGTCCTTGTCGTTCACGGCCAACGCGATTTCCTTTCCATCCTTGGAAACCGAGTAATCTTCCACGGAGTAACCCGGCAGAGGACTCTCCGTGTTCCCGGAGGTCAAATCCTTGACCTGGAGCTCGTAACCGGGCCTTTGGCCGCTGGTCATCAAGTAATAGAGGCGCTTTCCATCGGAAGAAAAAGAAGGCCTCATAGCATACCCTTCCGAGGAAATCTGGTGATCGCCGTCCTTGTCGTGGATCCAGACGGTGCTGTCCTGCGAGCCGACGGCGGTAATGAGCGATTTGCCGTCAGGCACCATCGCAATGCCCTCCTGCGACGTTGGGCCCGTAGTCAACTGCTCCGGCGCTCCATCGGGAAAACGCTGGCGCCAGATGTGAAATTGACCACCGGTCTGGTGCCAGGTGTGAAATTGACCAGCGGTCTCCACGGTGAGGTACATCCATTCGCCGTCGGGAGACCAGGCACCTGAGATGCACACACCGCCCGGGGGACCGACGACCCTCACCTCACCATTGCCGTGGAAGGGAACCACGCGGCACGGCAGAATGTTGCTGCGATTTCCCATCTCGACAGCAAGCACCCATTGGCCGTCGGGGGAAAGATAGGAATGATGGAGCATGCCGCGCTCGCCCGGGGGGACGTAAACGTCGCGGCTCTGCCCGCGGCCCAGATCCGTAGTGACAAGAACCAAGTGGAGCCCTCCCCTCATCTCCGAAAATAGCAGGTGCTTGCCGCCTTCGATCCACGTTAGAGAGGAAGCGTTGGGCAGAAAGGTGTGTGGGTCACCACCGAGAACCGGGACTTCCCAGACGTCCCATGGATCGATGGTGCTGTATGAAATGTTCGAGCCATCCGGAGAGTAGACCGGGGCTAACTTTACCGTCGGGTCGTGGGTGAGCTGGACGGGCTGGCCGTCCGGCATAAACTTCACGTAAATCTGCCCCGGTCCCAGAAAGGAACTATCGCCGCGGATGAAGGCTAGCATGCGTCCATCCGGGGAAAGAGCCGGGTACACCACGGAGTCCGTAAAAAAAGTGAGTTGCTCCCAATCTTTGCTGGGAGGAGGGCCGCTGCGCGACGAACGAAAGATGAAAAACGCTCCAACCAGAGCCGCCAGCGCGATGACCGAAGCCGCAGCATAGTAGTAGGCTTTTCTTCTCGAGTGTCTTGATGCCGTGCCCGAAGACGCCGGCTGTGAGTCGGCTGCTGCACGCTCCGTCTGTCCCGAAGACAACGCATGCGAGCGCCCCGAGGTGCTGTCGCGTTTCAGCCTCTGCAATTCCGCTCGCAGGTCGGACGCGTGCTGGTAGCGCAGATCGCGGTCTTTCTCGAGCGCGCGATTGATGATTTCTTCCAGCTTCGCGGGCAGATCCGGATTCAGGCGAACGGGTGCCACCGGCTCACGGTTCAGAATGGCGTCGAAAATAACGCCGGATGTATCTCCGCGAAACGGCAGAGCCCCCGTGGCCATCTCATACAACACTACGCCGAACGAGAAGAGGTCCGTGCGCGCATCGAGCGGCGTGCCTCGCACTTGTTCCGGCGACATGTACGCAACTGTGCCTACCGCAGTGCCGGGGCTTGTTAACAGTTCCTCCGCAGCCGCTGTCGGCAGCGCAGAAACGCCCGGAGCTGCTCCCGCAGGGCCTACTTTCGCCAATCCAAAATCCAAGATCTTGGCGTGGCCGCGCTCGGTGACGAAAATGTTCGCAGGCTTGATGTCACGGTGAACGATTCCTTTCGCGTGCGCGGCGTCCATTGCGTCCGCGATCTCAATTCCCAACTCCAGCAGTTGCTCCAGCGGCAGCAGCTTGCCGGAAATGCGTTGTCGAAGCGTCTGGCCGTCGAGAAACTCCATGGCGATGAATTGCTGGCCCTCTTGCTCGCCGATATCGTAAATGGTGCAGATGTTAGGGTGATTCAACGCCGATGCGGCCTGCGCTTCCCGGCGGAATCGTTCGAGCGCGGCCGGATCGTGGGACGTCTCGGCAGGGAGAAATTTCAGGCTGACGGAGCGATGGAGGCGCGTGTCTTCCGCTTTGTAGACGACGCCCATGCCTCCGCCGCCCAGTTTTTCGATGATGCGGTAGTGCGAAATCGTCTGACCGAGGAGTGAGCGGGAATCCGTCATTTGGCCGACATCTTAGGTTGGGGTCGGAGGCAAGTCAACGAACGGAACTTAAGGCGCGACCGGGAACGTCGTCGCCGAGGTGAACGTGGCACAGAGACTCGAACCTTCGCAAACCGGCGAATAACCCCGACTGAATTCGCGGGAGTTTCCCCTTGCATTCACAGGGGAAGTGCGAGAGCCTTCCCTTGGAACGCAAGGGGTGAAGATGGACACGGCAAAACTCGAATTTCTTCGCGGCACGCTGGACGTTCTCGTCCTCAAGGCTCTTGTCTGGGGCCCGCTTCACGGCTATGCGATCACCAGCCTGATCCGTCGTCAGAGCGACGACGCTTTGTTGCTGGAAGAGGGGACGCTCTATCCCGCGCTCTGGCGGCTCGAAAACAAGGGACTGCTGGAAGCCGAGTGGGGACTCTCCGAAAACAATCGCAAAGCAAAATTCTACCGGCTCACTCCCGAGGGCCGGCGCCGGCTGCGTCATGAAGTGAAGACGTGGGAGGCGTATGTATCAGCGGTGGCCAAGGTGCTGGGCGCGACGCAGCGTCCCATGCCGGAGGAAATTGGATGAAGCCAACTCCTCTTTGGCGGCGCTATGCACGGCTGTTCGGCGCCGATCCAGCGGCGGACGTGAAGGATGAGCTGCGCTTTCACCTCGAAGCGAAAATCGACGACCTCATCGCTCAAGGCTGGAGGCCCGAAGCCGCTCGACAAGAAGCCGAACGGCAGTTCGGGGACGTGCGCGCCGTACAACAAATTGGCGCAAGCATAGGAGAGGAAATGGAACGCCGCAAGCGCCTGAAGGATTACTGGAGTGATTCGCTCCAGGACGTGCGCTATACCTTACGGACGCTTGGCCGCGACCCGGGCTTTGCGGCCGTCTCCATTCTCATCCTGGCTCTTGCGATCGGAGCCAACGTTGCGGTGTTCAGCGTGGTGAACGGGCTGCTGCTGCGGCCTTTGCCGTTTCCGGACTCGCAGCGGCTCGTGTGGATCGCTCCGCCGGCGAACGAATGCGGCCTCTCTTGCGCCACGTACGCCGCAGACGCGTACGAGGAATTCCGCGCACAAAGCCGGGCCTATCAGGATGTGACTGGATACGAGGCCTTCACCACGCCCGACAATCTGCGGCTGACGGGCCGGGGCGAGCCCGAGCCGGTCACGAGCATCAAAGTGATCGGCAACTTTTTCCAGGTTCTAGGCGTGCAGCCCGCGATGGGGCGGCTGTTCACTGAGGATGAGGTTCGCGGCGGCCCTCACCCAGTGGCTCTGCTGGCGAATGCGTACTGGCGGCGCGAGTTCGCCGCCGATCCCGCGATCGTGGGCAAAAGCATTGAGCTAAACGGGGCCGCGATAACCGTCGTTGGCGTTTTGCCGGCGAGCTTCGATTTCGGCGCCGTGTTTTCTCCCGGCGCGAAGGTGGATCTCTTCACGCCGCTCGACCTGAACGAGGAACGTGATTGGGGCAACATCGTGACGCTCTTCGGCCGCCTCAAGCCGGGCGTAACTGTGGCGCAGGCCCTGGACGATGCGCAGCGCGTGGCGCCGAATCTCTACTTCAACCTGAAATATCCCGACACTCTAGGGCGCTATAAAGGCGCTCTGATTCCGGTGCCGCTGAAAGATTACGTTACGGGGAAGCTGCGCCGCTCGCTGATCGCGCTATGGGCGGCGGTGGGCGTCATTCTGCTGATCGCCGGCGTGAATCTCTCGAACCTGCTGCTCGCGCGCGCGGCTGCGCGCGCGAAGGAGTTTGCGGTGCGTGGCGCGCTCGGGGCAAGCCGCGGGCGCATCGTGCGCCAACTGCTGATGGAGAGCCTGGTGCTTTCGGGCGCGGGCGCGGCCGTCGGGCTGGGACTGGCTCTGGGACTGATCGCGTGGGTGGCGCACCAAGGATCGGTGGCTCTGCCTCTGCTCGGCACGCTGCGGATTGACGGCGAGGCGCTGGGCTGGACCATTCTGATCGCGGTCTTCACAGCCATGCTGTTCGGCCTGCTGCCAGGATTGAGGATGGCAAGCGGCAATCTGCAGGATGCCCTCAAGGATTCGGGAAGAGGCGCAGGCCTTGGCCGGAAACACGGTCGCGTCCGCGCCGCTCTGGTAGTCTCCGAGGTCGCGCTGGCTTGCGTCCTTCTGGTAAGCGCGGGCCTGCTGCTGCGGAGCTTTCTCAAGGTCCTTGATGTCGACCTCGGGTTCCAGCCCGATCGTGCCGCGTCGATCAAAGTCGACTACGACGACACCGGCACCTCGTTCGAAGCCCGCGCCGCCAACCGAGCCGCAATCTTCCAGCAGATTCTCACGCGCGTGACCGCCCTGCCGGGCGTCGAAGCCGCGGGGATGGCGGACTACCTTCCCCTTGGCCCAAATCGTTCTTGGGACGATCCGGTGCCGCAAGGAAAGACTTTCCCTGAGGGCTCGCTGCCTTCTCCGCTGGTGTATGTGATCACGCCGGGATTCGTTCGCGCGATGGGCATCCGCCTGCGCGGCCGCGATTTCACGTGGGCCGATGATGCGCACAGCGAGCGAGTGGTCCTGATCAACGCGTCCGCCGCGCGCCTTTACTGGCCCGGCGAAGACGCGGTGGGCAAGATCCTGATGCGCGACAAGGAACCAGACGAGGTTGTTGGAGTCGTGGACGACATTCACGAGGAGAATGTGGAGGGCGCAACGGGTTCTCAAATCTATTACCCGGTGACGCAGCAAACTCCGGACGGCGCGCAACTGGTGATTCGCACCAGCTTGCCGCCCGCAGCGCTGGCCAGCAGCGTCCTTGGCGCTCTGCGTGAACTGAATTCCAAGCAGCCGGCCGCCGAGTTCCGGCCCATCGAGACGATCGTTGACCGCGCCGTTTCGCCGCGCCGCTTCTTCATGCTGCTGGTAGCGGCATTCGCCGGACTCGGGCTGCTTCTGGCCGCGCTCGGCATCTATGGCGTCATCTCATATTCGGTCACACAGAAGACGCAGGAGATCGGAGTCCGGATGGCGCTGGGAGCGAGCACGGGGCGCGTGCGAAGAGAAGTGATTCTGAACACGTTGCGACTTGCGGCGGCCGGGATCGCACTGGGAACAATTGCATCCGTCGCATCTGCCCGGTTGATCGCATCTCTTCTGTTCGCGACTTCGCCGTGGGACGCGATCACGTATGCGGGGATGGTGTTGTCGCTCGTCGCGGTGGCTTTAATCTCGGGCTATATACCCGCGCGCAGGGCTTCTTGCGTCGATCCCATGACTGCGCTGCGCGGCCAATGAGGCTGGTTCCGTCGGGAGCTTAGATGGGCGGGCGCACGCCGAGCACGTCGTAAAGCGCGGCGGCGTCGAACACGTTTCCGTCTTTGATCACCGTCACGACGCGCCGGACGTCGGAAATCTTCACCGTCGGGTCTCCGTCGACGAGGATCAGGTCAGCGAGTTTGCCCGGCGCGATGGAGCCGCGCTCGTCATCGTGCTTCATCACGCGCGCGCCGCCCAGGGTGGCGATTTGCAACACCTTCGGCGCCGGGATTCCAGCCGCCACGTAGTATTCGAGTTCGGTGTGGAGCACAAATCCCGCAAGGTCATCAGTTCCCGCGACGATCGGCACGCCGGAATCGTACAGGAGCTTCACCATCCTCAAGAGAGCGGCTGCGGAATCCTGGTAGCGCTGATCCATTCCGTCGGGGACGGGAAGGCCGCCAGACATGAATCCCCGGCGAATCTGCACCGGCATCCGGTCCGCAACCTCGGAGTAAACGGGGTCCATAGAGCCGGGCCGGGCCAGGAACTGTCCTTCGAACACGGAGACTGTGGGGTCGAGGACAGTGTGATGTTCGAGCAAAAGCTGAATGAACGATTTCACGCGGTCGGAGTGGAGATCCAGCTCCGCAGCGTGCTGCGCGACGAAGACGAACCGGGCCGGCGTCCGCGTGTCCTGCACCTGATCGAAGAAAAAGTTGAGGAAAATGAAATTGATGTGCTGAATCTCATCGGCGCCGTCGCGGACGAACTGCTCAGCGGTCATAAATGCAGGCACATGCCCGGAGAGGCGCATGCCGCGTTTGTGAGTTTCTTGCGCGATGTAGGGAACGAGTTCGGGCTTGAGCGAGCTGTAGACTTTGATCTGCTCGTAGCCGAGCGATTTGTACCTCTCGATGTCCGCGAGGGCCTCTTCGCGCGTATCGCCAAACACCTTGGTGGGGCCCTGGTAAGGTCCGCGGCCGTCAATGAAACCGGCCATGATGACTCGCGGGCCGATGAGGGTCCCCGAATCGAATTTGGTTTTCAGGTCGTGGAGGTGGTCGATGTCGTTGGCCATGTCGCGGACGGTGGTGACGCCCGCAGCCAGATGCTCGATTCCCATCTCCCAGCCGCCGGCCAGGTGCACGTGCATGTCCCATAGTCCGGGGAGCAGCATTTTTCCCTTAGCGTCAATTATTTCGACACCCGGACCAGCCGGAATTTTTCCGTCCGACGCCACGGCCTGGATGCGGTTTCCGGAGACGAGGACGGACATGCCGTCCTTCACGGTAGCCGTCTCGCTGTCGAAAAGGCGCGCGTGCTCGATCAGCACCGGCCCGGACGGTTTGCGCGTGAGCTTTCGCGCCACTTCCTCGCCGCGAACGGCAGCGCGCGCCTTCTGCGCCTCGAGCAGGGACGGCCATGCGGCCTCCGCGCCCTCGCGAATCACTACAGCCCATTCGCTGCCGCTGGCAAAGAAACTGCCATCATCTGCCAGCCACACCGGGTCGGGCGTAAAGTCGAGGCCGGACTCTTCATAGAGGGTTACCTTCTGTTTCTTTCCGCCCACTTCCACGGTGCGGTCGGTTACGCGCTCGATGCGGGCCTCGCCCTCTGGCAGCAGCGGCAGGCGCCCATCCGGTGCGGCCAACAAGGCTGCCTCCATTTCTCCCGCGAGATTTGCGTCTATGGGGATGTAAAAGGCGGGAGCGGTGAGATGCTTCTCGCCGTGCTCAGCTTTGCTGCTCCACGTTGCCCGCGACGGCGAGCCCGCCATACGGAAGTGCTCGTCCACGGGCCCTTTGTAGTAGTCGTTTCCGCTCGCATCGATCTCCGTGGGCATTCCAGCGGGACCCAAGACGATTCGCGTGAGAATCGCCGGCCCGCGGCCGCGGTCGTTGAAGGCGAGAAAATTGTGATGCGCGCCGTCGGGCGTCTTCCAGACGGCCACCAGGCCAGATTTGTTCCCGGCAAGCAGAAACGTGTAGCGGACCGCGTCGGATGGGACTTCTGCCGGCACCTTAATAAGTTCTGAAGGCGCGTTCGACTGGCCGGCCGCGGTCGCGGGAGATTGTGCGCGGACGCGCAGGACTGCCGTGGCGGCGAAAAGCAAAGCTGCGACGGTGAGCGCGGCGAACAGGACGGGCCGCCGGGAACCTTGCCGATTCCAGACTCTGATGGTTTTTTTCATGCTCGCCTCCCTACGATCTAGCTCGTCGCGCGTCTTCCAACGCACCGCCAGCTGTATACCATAGGTAGATTATTTGAGTGTCAGAGAACAGCAGGGTGTCTGCGAGGAGCCACAGCCACAACGAGGACTGGCCGACAGAAGAGAACGAGCGGACGCTACGAGGAAAGGTTCATGCTGGGCGCTACGGATGACAAAGGATGGAGATGTCCTTGCCGTTGGCGAGCTTGCCGCCGGACGATGCGCAAATCTGCGCTAATGTGACTTTGCAGCCCTCTTGGGCTTCCATTTTCGAAGTGATTGAAGTCACCTGGTTATGTTGCTTCTCTTTAGCTTGCCAAAATAGAACGGTGTCGCATTTGGCTTCTGCGCGCGACTTTATGGAAGGCATTATCGCGATTGCTTGCTGCGGGTATACCCACGGGACTGTTTTGTTTCCCACCTGCAGTCCGCTGTTATTGATCGCGTAGGGAGCTCCGGCACCTGCGCTAAAGCCGGTTCGACTCAGGCAGCTTAGCTGGGGATTCAGGTAGCAAATTTCCTCGCCGCCTCCGAAATTCTTTGAATTGGAGCCGCAAATGATCGGACCTAGAACGCTCAGCTTTCCTTCCGAATCGATCTCGTAATGGTAGCGGTCGCCATAGACGCAAGGCTGATCCATAACCGTTACGCCGGATGGATGGCCGGTGAAAGCGCCGTCGTGAACATCGACGGTGTCTGCGGTTGCCGGCACGACCACTTGGCCTGAATTCGGCCAAAGTGAAAATAGGAGAACGCCCACGAGGATAGCTGCTCTGAACATGAAAGACCCCCAGCCATAAATCTATCCTGCCCGCCGCGAAAACTGACAACTCCGTGAAGAAAACGCAGCGCAAGGATTAATAGCTGGACCTGGGGTGCAGGAATTCGAGCCGGTCGGGAGTGGGCGGTCTACGAGGGGAAACGCCTCATGGGCTGTTAAGGGACGCGGTTCAGGAGTACAGTCTGCGGGGAATATTTTGTATGATGGGTTGCTGGAAAGCCTGATAACAAGAGGAGCTCATTCGATGAGCGATAAGCCGAAGCACGACGAACGCGAGGCCGACAAGCCAGCCGTCACTCTTCCTGGAGTCGTCGAAAAGATCATCCCACCTGCTCATCCCAGCCTGCCGGAAAAGGCTCAGATAACCGTGGAGGGCGCCGAAGAACTCTACCGGGAGATTCGGGTGGAGAACACGCTACAAGACGGCGAGGGCAATACTGTCGTCTTGAAAGAGGGCGCCGAGGTGGAAATTACAATCGAAGCAGAACCGGATGCGACGATACCTAAGAAAGAGCCGGGCACGAAAGAATCTCACCCAACTCCGCTGGCAAAGAAGAAAACGAGTGGCTAGCTGATCCGGAAGACTCCGTCCGGATGCCCTAGGTGGATCCGTGTATTGCCACTCCAAAGCTTGCATCGGTAGCCTGTGAATGGTGACCGATGGCGAGTTGGGCTTTGACATGCCGAAGTTGTGGCACCGCTTTTGCGTATTCGCAGATCAGTGAGACGCTGGCTGATTTTTTCCTCCCGCCGAAACCTGCGCTCCCGCCTGAGGGCCTTGATTCCAAATGCCCCAACTGCAAGATCACGCAAAGATACCAGCAAGAGGAACTGAAATACCACGCCGAGTGAGAATTCAGGTGGAGTGCGGCCCGTCGAGGGACTACGAGGAGAGGCTCATGCCGAGCCAGAAGGCGGCGGCGACGAAGACTGCGAAAAGGAGCATGAGGCGGAGGCTCTTCTTGCGCGCAGCCAGGACGATGATGGACATGGTGCAGAGGAGGAAGCCGAGCTCGGGCCAGAAGAGGCGGGAGCCGAGGCCGGTGTTCGCTTGGGTGGTGTCTTCGAGCCACACCGAGGCATAGGAAGAGGCAGCCGCCAGGGAGACGCCGACAATTCCTGCGAGGGCCATGCCCTTGGCCCAGTCGGGCACCACCCAACCTTTTTGCGTGTCGCGCCAGTCGAGCCAGGTTTGCGCGACCACGATGCCCACGACCAGAAGGACGAAGAGTGCCACGTCCCCTCCCAAGCCAGATAACCTGTTAAGTGGTTGGCAATCGGGCCACCAAAGGGCAAGCAAAGGGTGAAGGTGGGCGGGAGGTAGCGGCGAAAGCGTATGTTGCAGATCCCAAGGAGGTTGCGATCATTCTCCCAGCCGGGCGGCAGGGATGGGGGAATACTAGGACTAGGCGGGCGAGGTCAAGGAGTCTGCCGAATTTGAGTAAGAGTTTGCACCACGTGGTCGCGCGTGGACGTGTCGCGCCTGCGGCGCTCGCGGGCAAAAACGCCCACGAGACCCGCCCAACAAGATGGCGGGCAGCCTTCGACTGGATCAGGACAAGCGGGGGTACGAAAAACTGCGCGCTAATCGTGGCGGGCGCCGTGGAGGACGGCGATGGCGTGGGGCAGGAGTTCGGCGACAAAGTCGAGCGATTCGACGGCGCCCTTGGGGCTGCCGGGCAGGTTGAGGATGATCGAGTTTCCGCGAATGACGGCGGCGCCGCGCGAGAGGATCGCCCATTTCGTCTTCTTCTGACCCTCGGCGCGCATGTGCTCGGGGAAGCCAGGGACGAGCCGTTCGGCGACGGCGATCGTGGCTTCCGGCGTGACGTCGCGGGGGCCGAAGCCGGTGCCGCCTGTGGTGAGAATCACATCGGCCGTTTGCGAATCAGCTGTGCGGCGCAGGAAAGTCTCAATGGCGCTGCGATCATCCGGAAGCACATCCGCCGAGGAGATTTCCCAGCCGAGTTCGCGGCAGCGTAAAACGACCGCCGGGCCGGAGAGGTCTGGCGTCTTGCCGCTCGAAACCGAATCGCTGACCGTGAGCACGGAAACGCGCATGGCTTGGGTGTGAACGGGGCTAACCTTCGATGACTTTTGCGTCTTCGCCGGTGGCGTCGCGCTGCTCTTCATCGACGAGCCGGAGAGCTTCCATCAAAAGGCCGGTGGTGGAGCGCGAAATGGTGGAGCGCGTCGGCTGCGCGTTGAAATTAATCTCGAAATTGCCGTCCTGCCAGCGCACGGCCTGGTAAACGGCGGGTTCGCCTTCGAGCGCGCCGAGTTTGGCGTCCTTGCACTGGCCTGCGGCGAAGGCTATGACGCAGGTTTCATCGCCGTGGTGAATCGTGAGCTCGCAGGACTTCTGCCCCATCTCGAGCGACTGCATCAGGTCCATCATGCCCATTTCTTCCAGGCGCCCTTGAATGACGCCGGGACGAACAGCGCGGTTCTGCAGTTTTTCGAGCTGCAGGCGGTCGACCACTTTCTTCGTCCGGCGAACCAGATCCTTGAGGAAGAAAGGCTTGGGAATAAATTCTTCGACGCCTTCGACGATGGGACGCAATTTTTCTTCGATGTCGGTGCGGCTGGCCAGAAAAATGAAAGGAATGGTTTTGGTCTGCGCGCGGCCGCGCAACTTTTCGTAGAGCTGGCGTCCGTCGAGGCCGGGCATGCGGTAATCGCAAAGGACCAGATCCGGAGGATCGTCGACGATTTTCAGCAGCGCGTCGGCGCCATCGGAGGCGGAGCGAGCGTCGCAATGGGGCGCCAAGCCCTTCACCAGTAGGTCGAGGACGAGCGCGTTATCGTCGACGACGAGGACTTTGACGTCTTTCATCGGCGCCATTATTTGCCGCGCTTCCGGGGACGGCGCTTCAAGCGCGCGAACACGTACTCGCCGCTCTGGCCGCCCGTTTTTCGTTCGAGGTACAACTCCGTAATCTCCATGCCGCGCTCGAGCGCCTTGCACATGTCGTAAATCGTCAGGGCCGCCACACTGGCGGCGACAAGCGCTTCCATCTCAACGCCGGTCGGGCCGGTTGCCGTCGCATGCGAAGTGATTTCTACTCCATTTTTGCACAGCTTGGCGCGCACATCCACGTGCGTCAACGCGATGGGGTGACAAAGTGGAATCAGCTCCGAAGTTCGCTTCGCGGCCGAGATACCCGCAATGCGCGCAATTTCAAGCGGGTTGCCCTTGGGCGATGCGAGCTTGCGCACGCTGGAAACGGTGGCGCCGCGCATGCGCACGAATGCGTGCGCGACGGCGGTACGCGACGTAGCGGGCTTGGCGGTGACGTCGACCATTCGGATGCGGCCGGCGTCGTCGAAGTGGGAGAACCTTTTCATGGGTGGCTGAGTCTAGAACATTCCGCGTCGCGGCAACACATCTACCCATTCGCCGGCGTCAAATTTTTGCTTTTCGCCGTGCACGACGAGGAAGCAGTTGCCGCGAACAAGGGCTCGGACGTCGCCGGAGCCCTGCCAGGAAATCACTTCGACTTCTGGTCCGGGCAGTTCAGGGCCGGGCCAAGTCAGGCGCGCGGGCAAGAAATGCGACAGCGGCGGCTTCTCGTTCACGGGATGCGCCAGCTTGGCCTTGAAGAGCGGCAAGGGCCGCGGCTTTGCGCCGCTCAGGATTTCGATCGCCGGCACCACGAGCAGCTCGAACGTCACCATGGTCGACACGGGATTTCCGGGCAAGCCGAAGACCGGCTTGCCGCGGCACGAGCCGAACACCGCGGGCTTTCCAGGCCGGATGGCGACCGAGTCGAAGAAAAATTCGGCGCCGAGTTCGCGCAGCACGGGCTCGACCAGATCGTAGGTGCCGACGGAGACGCCGCCGCTCAAGACCAAGATGTCTGAGTCAAGCCCGCACAGGATTCGCGCGCGCAGCTCGGCGAATTCGTCGGGAGCGTTGCCAAGCACGACCGGGTCGCCACCGGCCAGAGCCACTTGCGCTGCGAGCGAAACGCTGTTGCTATTGCGAATCTCGAAGGGGCCGGGCGTTTTGGTTACGTCGACAATCTCGTCGCCCGTGGAAAGAATCGCCACGCGAGGGCGGCGCGCGACCGGCAATTTCACGACACCTACCTGAGCTACGAGAGAAAGCTCCGCATACCCGAGCTGCGTGCCGCGCGCGACCAGGGTTTCGCCCGAGCGCGCCTCGGCTGCGGCGGGGACGATGTTCTGTCCGGCGGTGGCGGCGCGGTCGAACATGACGCTGTCGCCTTCGACGCGCGCGTATTCCTGCATCACCACGGCGTTTGCGCCATCCGGCAGCGCTGCGCCGGTGAGAATGCGCACACATTCGCTCGTTTTTACGGAGCCTGCGAAGGGAACTCCGGCGCGGCTTTCGCCGATTAGGCGCAGTTTCGAGCCGGCCAGAGAAGCGTCAGCAGACCGCAGAGCATAGCCATCGCGCGTTGAGCGATCGAAGGGAGGGTAATTGCGGTCGGCGAGGACGTCTTCGGCGAGGATGCGGCCGAGAGCTCGCGCGGGGTCCTCGGCTATGTCGATGATTTCAGAAGGAGGAAAGCCGGCGTGCTCGGCGACGACTTCGATTACTTTGGCGCGCGCTGCTTCGAAGGAAAGCATCGCTACTCGTTACAACCACGCAGCGAGTTTGGTTCCGCGTGGAACGATCGTCGCGTCGCGCTCCGGACCCGTGGAGATCATGCCGATTTCCACTTGAAGCTGGTCGGAGATGAAGCTGAGGTAATCGCGCGCCTTCTCGGGCAAATCCTTCACGTCGCGAATTCCCGGAGTGGGCTTCTGCCAGCCGGGCAAGGTCTTGTAGTCGGGTTCGATCTGCGACAAGGTCTCGACGTCCGGCGGCATTTCTTTTAGGGGCTTGCCTTTGAGGCGGTAGCCGGTGCAAACCTGAATCTCGGCCTGGTGATCGAAAACGTCGAGCTTGGTCACGACAAGCGAATCGATGCCGCTGAGCATCATCGCGTAGCGAAGAACGACCAGGTCGAGCCAGCCGCAACGGCGCGGGCGTCCCGTGACGGCGCCAAATTCGTTGCCGCGCGCGCGGACTTCTTGCGCATCGAGATCGGGCATTTCGGTAGGGAAGGGCCCGCTACCAACGCGCGTGGTGTACGCCTTCGTGACGCCGACAACGCCGGTGATGCGAGTGGGCGCGACACCGAGACCCGTCGCGACGCCACCGGAGGTGGCGTTCGACGAGGTGACGTAGGGATAAGTGCCGTGGTCGATGTCGAGCATCGTTCCCTGCGCGCCCTCGAACAAAACGGTTTCGCCCTTATCCAGCGCGTCGTTCAGCAGCACGGCGGTGTCCGCGACGAGTCCGCGCAGATGCGCGGCGAGTTCGAGATATTGCTCGAGCAGACCCGCGGTTTCGAGAGGGTGGCCGTAGGCCGCGGAGCTGATCGCGTTCTTCTCGGCAATCACGCGCTCGAGCTTCTCGCTGAACCTTTCGGGCTCGAGCAGATCGCACACGCGAATGCCGCGCCGCGCCATTTTGTCTTCGTAGGCCGGACCGATGCCGCGTGAAGTGGTGCCGATTTTGGCGGCTCCCCGCGCCGATTCGGCAGCGCGGTCCATTTCGCGATGATAAGGAAAAATCAGGTGGGCGCGGTTGCTCAGAAAGAGGCGCCCGCGAACCTCGACGCCGGATTTTTTCAGATTTTCCAGCTCCGCAATGAGCGCCACCGGATCGACCACGGTTCCGGCGCCGATCACGGCTTTCTTGCCCGGCCGCAGAATGCCGCTGGGGATGAGCTGCAAAACGAAGCGGCGATTATCGAACATCACGGTGTGGCCGGCATTGTGTCCGCCGGCGTAGCGCGCGGTGTAGTCGAAGGAGGAAGCGAGGTAGTCGACGACTTTGCCCTTGCCTTCGTCGCCCCATTGGGCGCCGACAACGACGATCGCTTTCGTTCGAGGCTTGTCGGTCAACTTCGAGACTCCGTATTCAACATTCATGCAGCGGGCGCTCACGGACCAACATCAGCATCCGTCGGGCCGCACCTTGCCTATTCCAGTCCAGACTTGAAAAAACGTTACAGGGAGGCAAGCACCGCTAAACGCAAGGATCCATCGTACGCTGCGCATTGGCCGAAAACAAGGGCCGGAACTGGCTAGGTAGTGGGTCAGTTTCCGATTTCCGACTAACCGCCCGATTGCTGGATCTCTTTGGGTGGCAGGAACAGCAGAACGCCTGGCTTCACGGCGGAGCTGTCTAAAGGTCAGGACCGGCCTGATCTGTCATTTTCTGCGGGCTGAATCCTACGTGTAACGTCGAGTCCCCGATTCGGCACTTGAATTCCACATCTGTCTCATCTGGTGTGATTGTCGGCTCGCCTGAAGGCGTCTTTTTCGGGAAGAAGAACAGCACTTGCTTCAAATTTCCCTTTGCGTCCCTTCGATAGACCACATGGCTGGGCGACAGCTCTCGCCCACGGCTCCACATCTCTAGAAAGGCCTGTCGTTGAAAGAATTTTTCGTCGTTCTGCAGAAAAGGCGTCATATCGGCCATGCTTAACCCAAGCGCATATTCGTCTAGCGCAGCGCGAACATACGGTTCCACGTCCGATTCGTTGATCTCGCCATGAAGTACGCTCTGCCGAGCCGAGGCCGCCCGCATCACCCGCGAAGAAACCCAATACACATAAACGTTCAATTCGCTCTGTGACGCTTCGCTCTCGCGAATCGTCACAGCGGGACTAGCGCCGCTGAGGTTGGGGGCGTCCTTGGGCCATGACCGAATGCCGCCGGAAATCAGCCGCTCAGGCGGAACGTCCTTCTCGGCCACCGGAAGCCAGGTGCGCTGGATCGTCGTCGTCTGCACCCACGGCGACTGGGTCAAGATGGATTGAATGTCTCTGTCGTTCCAAGCATCGTACGGTTTGCTCATCCAGGGCCTGTTAGGGACCACAACCAGGTTGGATTCGACGGCCGCTGTCGTCGCACTAGCGCCTGCTTGGCCGGAATCGGAAGGCGTGCGCTCCACCGGGGCCAAAGCAGCAGAGCTGGCGCGATGAGATGCGGACGCCTGCTCGACTAGCAAATTGCCGAACGTAGCGCGTGCGGGCGCCGATACCGTGAATCCCACATATCCCTCGCTGAACGTGTCGTCGCGCGCGCTTCCCACCTCCTGCCCGTCCACAAACACGGTGATCTGATCTCCGATATCCTCCACCGCAAGTTTCGTTTTCGAAGGCGATTCGCGCGCAATTGTGGTCCACGGCACAATCACCGCTTCCGCATACGAATCGCCCTCGAATTTCCTTGCCACCAACTCAAACGACAATTCCTTCTCCTTCTGAACACCACTGACCAGCAGAGCGTAATACCCCTCCTGATTCATCCGAAACACGAGGCCTGCACTGGCCCGAACGGCCTTCGTGAATCGCCGCTGTGGTCCCTCTTTCGTGACCGGCCTTATCTCTCCTCTCATCGTCGCGGAAACGCGAAAATCGCGCCACGACGGCCCGTACGCTGCGACGACATTTTCTCGATAGTTAGCTACCAAATTCGTCGTTCGGCCAATGCGCATCCCGCTATCGCGTGTCGTTTCGGGCGGAGCGTCGTCCGCGCTCGTCGGTTCCTCGACTGTCGACAATTCATATCCGCCGGTAACGTAACGCGAGTCGGGATGCTGTGGCCATCCGCTGTGGGGGTCCGAAAAATCATCGCGATAAATCATCCCACCCTCGCTGTTCGTTACGTGAGATTCGTACGGATATGGATGCTGCTCCGGCGATACAGTGCATGTGCCTTCCAAGAAATGGACGATGTCCGCTGAATCCGGGTCCGCTACGACAAATCGGCTGGAGAGCACGCGCGCTCCGCTTCGACCCACTTTGACGTCGATTTTCCGGAGTCTGCGTGAGGTCGCCGCAGGGTAGTAAGCAAGCGTGTATTCCGAGTCCAGCAGATTCGACACAGCCTTCAGTGCATCCTCGAGGGCGGTCTCCGATTGCGGAATAAATGTCTCCGCGCCCGCTTCTTTCGCAAGCCGTTCAAACAGCACAGCCGGATTGTTGATGTCGTTGCCCGAAACCAGCGTTACCCTTGCCTCGGCGTGCTTTTGGAAATCGAACTCAGGTCTGCTCGGCAATCCAATCAGAAACAGCTGCGCGCGCTGTGACCGCACGACATCAATCAACTGATCGAGGCTGATGCGGCTGTGTTCGTCAACGCCATCCGTGATCACGATGATCGCCTGTCTTGCGTTCTTGGAATCGCGCAAATGGCACACCGCGGCGGCGATCGCGTCGTGTATAGAGGACCCCGACCCCCCTGCGGGCGACAAGGTCGCCAGCCCGGGGTTGGATAGCTGCGCGGCCGTCAGCTGTTCGAAAGGCCCCGTCCACTCGGTGAAATCCATCGCCCGAATTTGATCGCCCGGCCGGGCAATTCGCATGAATCGGGCCGCGATTTCTTGTGCGGAGCCAAGATGCCACTTGCCGACCATCGAGCCGGACGAATCGACCAACACGGCCACGTCAACCGGACCGTTCCCCGCATCGAAGAACGCAATCTTCTGCGCCTTGCCGTCTTCGCGCAGGGTGAAGTCGCTCGCCGTAAGCCCCTTCACGTCATCTCCCTTCTTGTCTTTCACCTGAACATTAACTGTCTGAAGCTCCACCTCGGAGCGGATTGGTAGGCCAGATTGGACTGGGGATGTCTGTTGGCCGCAGAAAGACGCGCTGTCGGAGCCGCGTGCGAGGCAGACGAACGCGCAGCCTACGCTAATCGCGAACGCAATGAGGGGTCGGCAAGAAATGCGGCGCACAGAGAGCAACCGATGAGTCGCTCCCGCCAAGGCCGGGTGTCGTGGGTGATGCATACTGCACCGCCACTTACACAGATGTAGATAGTGAGCCAGTCGCAGTATATCTACGGTGTAACTGAAACTCCAGCCCGAATTGGGCGATTAGCGCGGCTACCGCAAACTGACCCACTACCAACTGCTAGCTAGTCAGGTCTCGGTGACGCGACTATACGTCTACTTGAGAGATCTGAAGGCTAGATCTTCTTTGCCTCGCAGCTAGTCTTGCAATGCCTAGCGGTTTCCCGGCCCCAGTAGGGCACGGCCTGGGAAAACATCCGGCACGATCTTGCCTTCGTCGACGACAACGGTTCCCCCTACCACCAAATAGTGCACGCCCACGCTTGGTTCCATAGGCTTCGCGAAGGTGGAGCGGTCGCTGATGGTTGCAGCGTCAAACACAACAATGTCGGCGTCGGCGCCCTCCTGAAGTCTGCCTTTTTGCCGCGCAGTGGGTGTGGAACGCTCCAGCACCTCCGCCGGCATAAGACTCATCTTTCGAAGCGCATCCATCAGCGTGAGCGTCCCTTTTTCGCGCACATACTGGGCCAGCACGCGCGAATACGTTCCGGCGTTGCGGGGATGGCCCTGGAAACCGTCGCTGGCGATCATGATCAGAGGGTGAGGGATCACTTTGTCGATCACCTCCTGAGAATTGGCGAAGACCAGCACCGTGTGGGGAGTGCTTGAATTGTGGAGTTCGTCGAAGCGTTCCTTGGTGAGGTGCTCGCCGGTGTTGGGAAGAACCAGGTCGCCGTAGCTGATGCCCCCCTCCCTTTCCTGCCAGCCGGGGTTGAAGAGCGCGGAGTTGATCATGGTCATACCCGCGATGTAGGGATAGGCTTCCGTAGTTACATCCAGGCCGCGGGCGCGCGCTCCTTCCACCATGGCGAGGCACTCGAAAACGTCGCCCAGGCAGGAGCTGTTGATGTGCACGATGTGCAGCGAGGCGCCTGTGACGGCGGACGCTCCGATCACTTCACTCACAGACTCGATCGAGGACCCTGGATCGACGCGGCTCGAACTGCGCACATGAGTGTAAACCGGCACTCTCCGCTCGGCGGCCAGCCGAAACATATCGATCACTTCCAGCCGGGTGGCCCCGGGCGTGTACTGAATTCCCATCCCGATTGCCAGCCCGCCCGCATCCAGCTCCGCCCGCAGGCGGTCCTCGATTTGCGTGATCTGCTGTGGTGTCGCGGGCTGATCGGTGGCGGGGCCGTCCTTGGGGAGAATTTCGTCCGCGGGAATGGGGGCGCCGAATACCAGAGACCGCGCCGCCACATGGCTCGCTGCAGTGCCATAGTGAATCAGCGAGCGCCCCTCTTTCGCTTTCAGGAACTGCGCGACGTCGGGCGCGCCGATTTCCAGTTCGAGCGCCGTGGTTACACCGTCGAGCGCTTTCACGCGCTGGCTTTCCATCTCCTGGCCGTGCTGGTGCAGGTCAATGAATCCGGGAGCGATCACCAACCCGCCGGCGTGGATCACACGGTGTCCGGTCAGCGCCTCGGACGCGATGCGGGCGATCTTTCCGTCGCGGATGCCGACGTTGCGTACGGCGTCCATGCCGGTTTCAGGATCCATCACACGTCCGCCTTCGAGCACGAGATCATACTGTGGGGCGGACACAGTAGTGGTTGATAACGCCAGAAAGAAGACGAGAGAGAAAATCAGATTGCGCATGGTTGCTCCGTTGGGAGGGATGATAGCAGGATGAGGTTCCATTTGGAGCCGCCGATTGCCCGAAAACAAGGCCCGGAAAGGGCGGGTAGTCGGGTTTCCGGTAACGCGACTGACCAGGCATGGGGTGACCCTAGTTACGGATTTGGATTTGGTCCGCAACCAATCAGGTTCTCCGGGTACATGATCCGAGCTCTTTTCCACTGATCGCGGGCCGAATTCGAGAGTTTTAGCTGAAAGCTCTCACTCTTCTCTACGGGGAAAGGAGGCTCGATTTCCAGCATGCTGTCCTGAAGAATCGCTTGGTAGAGGCGCGTGAGAGTCTCTTGTGATGTGGCTTTTCCATCGGGGTTCGCACTCAGACTGACCCGGTTCCCGTGCCACTCGGCCGTGCTGAGGATTGCACCCCCAGACTTCCGGGCGATCTGCGAAAGCTCTTCGGGACCTAGCGTCTCTTCGGCAGTCTTGCCCACTGGACCAGATTCCCGCTGAAGGAGCACAGCAAAAAGACGGACCTGCGCCGCGACCAAACGCTGGATCGATGCCGGACCAGCGTGAGTGATATCGACGTAGTCTAATGCATCCGTAAGGACGTAAATTGCGTCGGCGGAACCGGGGTGGTCAAACAACAGGAGCCCCTGTAGGATCGCGTCATGAAGTCTTGTCGTAGCTTTAGGGTCTTTTCTCAGGTAGTCGTAGCCCTTGGCAGCTTGCCGCAGCTTCTGATCCACTTTAGGGTTTCCCTGAGAAAAATCTACGACCTCATTAGCTCGTCTGCTGAATATTAGCAAGGCGATTTGAGCCTTCTGGCGATTTACATCGAAGAAATGTTGAGCCAGGGCAAACTCCCACCGCCACCGTGGAGGTTCCCCCAACCCCATGCTGTCCATGCTGTGGCTTACATCCACGATGAGAACGAGCCGATGCGGGCGCGTGTCTGGTGCTACCGAGAGAATCTTCACCGGATTGCCATGAACTTTCGCTTCAAAATCCGCGGGAACCAGTCCCGTGATGGGGCTCCCTTGCAAGTCTCCAACGTAAACCGAAAGAACACGATGAGAACATGAGTTTGCTTGCGCCGAAGCCAAAGAGGCGGAGTAGAGGCTCAACAACAGGGAGGCCAGAATAGCCGGGGACCGCCGCATAACCGGACAGCTAATAGCATAGCGTCGTGTGCCACGGCAAGGGGAGCGGTGTTCGCGAAACGGGTGCGGGTCCGTGATATAAACTTTCGGTCCGGTTCGTACAATCTACAGTTTTTCCAATCAGCATGCGTTCCGTCATTCAAGTTTCCGGAGTGCGCAAGACCTACGGCTCAACGGTGGCGGTGGACGAGGTCTCGTTCGACGTCAACGACGGCGAGATCTTTGGCTTGATCGGGCCCAACGGCGCGGGAAAGACCACCACGATGGAGTGCATCGAAGGTCTGCGCAAGCCTGACCGGGGCGCGATCTCGGTGCTGGGTCTTGATCCATTCAAGGATGTGTACAAGTTGCAAGAGCGGATTGGAGTGCAGCTCCAGCAGGCGCAACTGCAGAAGCGGATCAAAGTGTGGGAGGCGGTGGACCTGTGGGCTTCGCTTTACCAGAAGAAAGCGGTCGACGGCGAACGGCTGCTCGATCAGCTTGGCCTTATCGACAAGCGGAATGCCTGGTTCATGAACCTCTCCGGAGGCCAGAAGCAGCGGCTGTTCATTGCGCTGGCGCTGATCAACGATCCGGAGGTGGTGTTTCTCGACGAGCTGACTACGGGGCTCGACCCGCAGTCGCGGCGCGCGATTTGGGAACTGGTGCGCGGCATCCGCGAGCGCGGCAAGACGGTTTTTCTGACCACTCATCTGATGGAAGAGGCCGAGCGGTTGTGCGACCGCGTAGCCATCATCGAGCACGGACGCATCATCGACATGGACACGCCGGAGGGCCTCGTTAAGCGGAACTGCCCGGAGCGAACTGTGGTTCTCGCGACGGACGATCCGAGCGCTGAAGAGCGCTTTCGGGCGATCCCGCGGGTGGAGGCGGTGAGCTGCAGCGGATCGCAGTTCACGATACGCGGGAAGGGCGACGACCTGGTGACTGAGGTGATTCATTGCCTGTCGGAGAATCGGATCCGGGTGACGGATTTCCGAACGATTCTCCCGAACCTTGAGGATGTGTTTTTGAAACTGACCGGCCATTCGATTCGGGAGTAGGCTTCGATCATGATGCTGCGCGGACTCTGGAAACTGACTTGGATCGAGCTCAAGATCTTCATGCGCGAGCCGCTGGGCGCGTTCGGGACGATTGGCATCCCCGTTCTGGTGTTCATCATCGTGGGTCGCGTGGTCGGCCGGAGTCTTACGCCGAGCGCGCTCGCCGCGAGCAGCTTTATGACCGTGGGTTTGCCCGTTCTTGCTGCGGTGCTGATCGCCGTCAGCACGGTGCTGTCGCTAATCACGATCATTTCGATCTACCGCGAGGGAGGCATTCTGAAACGGCTTCGCGCCACGCCGCTGCGCCCGCAGACGATCCTGACGGCGCAAGTGGTGGTGAAGCTGCTGCTGACGGCGGCCACGCTCGCGCTGATGGTGCTGGCAGGGAAGCGGTATTACCCGGTGGGCGTTCACCCTCCGTTGTTGGGATTTACGATCGCGCTGCTGATCAGCACCTGGAGCATCTTGTCGATCGGCTTCCTGATCGCCAGCATTGTTCCCACGGCGCGTTTTGCGCAGCCGATCGGCGCGTTGATCATGTACCCGATGGTGGGCATTTCGGGGCTCTTCATGCCGGTGGCATCGATGCCGCCAGGGCTCCGCGCGGCGGCAAGAGTTGACCCGCTAACCTACACGGTGTCGCTGCTCGAAGGGATATGGAGGGGCGACGCGTGGTCGGCGCACTTGGGCGACGTTGCGGCGCTGGTGGTGGTGTTTGCGATTTGCACGGCGCTCTCGGCGAAGGTGTTTCGCTGGGAGTAGCCGAAAACGGCAGCAAACTCCTGATAGACGCGTTTCCCTTACATGTGGGTCCTGGCACGCCAGATGTGCGATTAGCCGGCTAACCAGGTACTGCTCCGAGAACGCTAAAAGAACCTGACAAGGGCTGTGACTCACTGCCCGCTCGCAGCGCTACACGAAACGACACATAGTGCACTGTGATTGTTCTCAGTACTCGCCGTTAACCCTAAGATGTTTACTCAATGGTTGATCACACCTCGTCCGTTGGCGCTGCGGCCAAGACCGAGCTTTCTGGCTTTGTTGCTATGGAGTACTTCGCTCTTATACTGAATCGCACGTTCGTCGTCTTCATCGCTCAGGATGGCCTCTATGGATGGAAGGCCGTCGGGACCATTCCTGCGGGAGTGCCGCAGTATTTTCAGGACTACGCGAAGATGCTCGATGACCCTAAGCTAATCAACGACATCAGTGCGGTACGCAGTTTGGCAAAACTCAAAGGTGGCTTCTTCATTCCCCGGCCTGAAATTGCGACTGTGGAGATCGTATCTGAGCAAAAATCAGGAATGGGAGGCATTCCTCATTCGGGAAGAATTCTCATTTACCTCGCTTCAGGTAGTAAGCGAGAGTTTATCCTCCTCGGAAGAGTCGACGCCGGGCGAATTCAGCGACTGATCCTGTCATAGGCTCCGCGGCACGTACGGTTTCCAGGTTGCATCGACCGGTTGAGCTGGCAGCCGCAATCGGAAACTGGGCCGACTCACGAGCCGCGATACGGAAAGTGGTTCAGGCGGGTTTGTGGCGGAAGCAGTCGCGCGAGTGGTCGTTGACCAGGCCGACGGCCTGCATGAAGGCGTAGCAAATCGTGGAGCCGACGAAGCGGAAGCCGCGGCGCTTCAGGTCTTTGCTCATCGCGTCGGATTCGGGCGACGTGGCCGGCAGGTGGTCCGCGGCCGTCCACGAATTCACCTTGGGCTTGCCGCCGACGAATTGCCAGATGTAGCGATCGAAGCTGCCAAATTCCTTCTGCACAGCGAGAAAGGCTTTCGCGTTCGAAATCGTCGATTCGATTTTCAGCCGGTTGCGAACGATTCCCGGATTCGCCATCAGCGCGCGAATTTTCCGGCGATCGTACTTCGCAATCTTGGCGGCATGGAAGCGGTCGAAGGCCTTGCGGTAGTTCTCGCGCTTGTTGAGGATTGTTTCCCAGCTAAGGCCGGCTTGCGCGCCCTCGAGAATCAGGAACTCGAAAAGACGGCGGTCGTCGTGCACCGGGACGCCCCACTCATGGTCGTGATACTCCACCATGAGCGGGCTGGTGGCCCAATGGCATCGCTTGCGATCCGTCTTTTCTCTTGCGGGTTGGGTTCCTGGAGTCAGAGGCCGTTACGAGGAGATGTGCCGCTGGATGACTTTCTCGATCTGATCTTTCGGCACGGCACCGACTACCTGATCGGCCACCTGGCCGCCCTTGAAAACGAGCAGCGTGGGGATGCCGCGGATATTGTACTTGCCCGGCGTGTTGATGTTCTCGTCGACGTTGAGCTTGACCACTTTCACCTTGCCCGCGTGCTCCTTCGCGAGTTCCTCAACGGTGGGCGACAGCATAAGGCACGGGCGGCACCAGCTCGCCCAGAAATCCACGATGACGGGCTGAGTCTTGCTCGCCTCGATTACATCGTTTTGAAAGTTTGCGTCGCTAACTGCTTGAACGTTGTCTGCCATGTTTTTCCCTTGTGCGCGCACGGCAACCAGGCCGATTTGCGCTATTTCTTAGATGTGCGAGCCACCTTTGGGATTCTAGACCGTTTAGCTGCTTCATACACAGTTACATACGCGGCGGCCGAGGCCTTCCAGGAGAAGTCCTTGGCCATGCCGTTGGCCATTACCGTCTTCCACAGCTTCGGCTCGCGGTAGGTCTTCAGCGCGGCCTGGATGCACTCGAGAAGCGCTTCTCCAGAGTACTCCTCGAACTTGAAGCCTGTCCCATGTTTCGTTTTGGGGTCGAAATTCTGGATCGTGTCGTCCAAGCCGCCCGTGGCGCGGACGATAGGCACTGTGCCGTAGCGCAAGCTGTAAATCTGGTTCAAGCCGCAAGGCTCGTATCGCGAGGGCATCAGGAACATGTCCGAGCCGGCTTCGATGCGGTGCGCCAGCGCATTGTCGTAGCCAATCTTTACTCCGACGCGCGCCGAATACTTCTCCGCGAGTTCCTTAAAAAGTTTCTCATGTTCCGGCTGGCCGGTTCCCAGCGCGACGAGCGCAACATTTTCCTTCATCAGGGCGGCGCCGATTTCGGCGATCAGGTCGAACCCCTTTTGATCCGCGAACCGCGAAATGATGCCGATCAGCGGGCGGTCGACATTCTCCGCCGGAAGGCGGAAAGTTTCGAGCAGATTCTTTTTGCAGACGGTCTTGCCGTCCAGATTGTGCGCCGAGTAATTCTGGGCGATGAACGTGTCCGCCTCGGGGCTCCAAACGGCGTAGTCGACGCCGTTCAAGATTCCCACCAGGCGGTCGGCGCGGTCGCGGATCACACCTTCCAGGCCGGAGCCGTATTCGGGCGTCTGAATTTCCTTCGCGTAACGGCGGCTCACGGTGGTCAAGTAGTCGGAGAAGATGAGGCCGCCTTTGAGGAAGTTGACTTTGCCGTAGTATTCGAGCTTGTCCATCGTGAACAGAGTGTCTGGCAAGCCGATCTTACGCAAATCGGAATAGGGGAAAAGGCCCTGGTAGCCGAGATTGTGAATCGTGAAAACCACGGGCAACGACCGCATCACGGGGTCGTCCTTGTGCTGGGTCCGCAGCAGCACGGGAACGAGGGCTGATTGCCAGTCGTGGCAGTGAATCACTTCGGGGAGCCAGACGCGCTTCGCGAATTCGATGGCGACGCGCGAGAATTCGGCGAAGCGCTCGGCGTTATCGGGATAGTCGCCGGATTTGTCGCCGTAGAGCTGATCGCGATCGAAGAACTCGGGATCGCTCACCAGGAAATATCTGACGCCTGCGACTGGGGGAGCCTCCGCGATGGCCGGGAAACGTAGATGGTCACCGAGCGGAACCGTAACGCTGGAAATCACGACGGAGGTCGTCTTGTTCCCCTTGTATCGGGGGAGCAGCACCGCAACCTCATGGCCCGCTTCGACTAGCGCTTTTGGCAGAGCTTCGACGACGTCCGCCAAGCCGCCCGTTTTCGAATATGGCAATCCTTCCGATGATACGAACAGTATCTTCATGCGCCCCCAGAACTTGAAAAATCGAGGAAAGAAAAACGGTAGCGGAAGCACACGCTCGCGTCAAGGCAATCCGATGGGGGCGAGTTACAATGGAGGCATCGGAGCAGATGAGGTGGAGGGGAGGGCTCAACAAAATGAAGGGAACGGTTCCGAGCAAGGACGTTGACGATCTTCTCGCCCCCTACACGCCGGAGGTGCGGGATTTGGTTCTGGCAGCGCGTACCTTCGTGCTTCAGATGATTCCAGATGTCAGCGAAGGGGTGGACGTCAAGGCCAGGATCATCGGCTACAGCTACGGCCCGCGGTACGTGGATATGGTGTGCATGCTCATGCCGACCAAGGCCGGCGTGAATCTCGGCATCGCCTATGCCATGCAGTTACCGGACCCGAAGAAGCTTCTCGAAGGCACGGGCAAACTCCATCGGCACGTGAAGCTCAAGAGCGAGGCCGATTTGAAAAGGGCCGGTTTGAAGGCTCTTCTCAAGGCGGCGCTCGCGCGACGAAGGAAACTGGGTCTCACGACAAAGAAATGAGGGAGGCGGCGGAGGGGCGATTCGGCCGCCCAAGAAGCTCAGCCTCGCTGAAAAACTCAACGGTTGTTGACAATTTCAACCTTCGGGGACCCCCTGCACGTGCTGGCGGACCAACTTTTCCGCGTCATCTTGTTGGAAAAGGGACAGATACGATTTGAGCGACCCAGGAGCTACGATTGGCCCGCTGCTTGCACTTAGGGTTATCGGGCGCCCTACAGGGCTGATAGAGGGAAAGGAGAAGGCACATGACAGCAAAGAAAAATGCGAAGAAGAGTAAGGGTCTGAAACGGTCGAAGAAGTTGCAAGGCGTGAAACCCCTGTCGGTGATGGCCGCTGCTTCGCCGTTGAACTTGACCCAGGGAGCGACTGGCAGTGCTGGCTCAGTTCAGCACGCAGATTTTAGTGTCACTAAGATTGTGGACAATGCCAGCCCTAGTCTTTACCAGCAGGCGACAGGGACGGGCTCGTCCGGCGGCATGACCACTGTATCCCTTCCCGTCGTCCCGGAGTGACTCAGCAATTCATGATTCGCTTCGCGGCTACCGCGCTGCTGGCCGGGTTGGTGACTGCGACGCCCGTTGCGGCGCAGAAATCGTACGACGCGGGCGCGTCTGACACCGAAATCAAGATCGGCAACATCGCGCCCTACACAGGCTGGGGCAAGGAATACGCCACTGTTGCGCGCGCGGAAGCCGCTTACTTCCAGATGATCAATGACCGGGGCGGCATCAACGGGCGCAAAATCAATTTCGTCAGCGTGGATGATGCCTCCGAGGTGGCGAAATCGGCGGACCTTGCGCGGAAGCTGGTGGAAGAGGACAAGGTGCTGCTGATCTTCAGTTCCATCGGGACGGAAAGCAATCTAACGATTCGCGGCTACATGAACGAGAAGAAAGTTCCGCAGCTTTTCGTGCAATCGAGCTCCGCGGCGTTCGACGACCCTTCGCACTCTCCCTGGACCATGGGATTTTTCGCCACATATCGCACCGAAGGCTCTGTGTACGCCAAGTACATTCTGCAGAATAAGCCCGGCGCGAAGATCGGCGTGCTCTACGCGAACGACGATGGCGGAAAAGAGTACCTTGCGGGCGTACACGATGGCCTCGGCGATAAGGCCGCGAGCTTGATCGTTAAGGAAGTGGCTTACCAAGTTTCCGATCAAAATATCGAGCCGCAAATTGCCGCGCTGAAGGATTCCGGCGCCGACGTTTTCCTGAATTTCTCGATTGGGCCGTTTGCCACACAGGCCATTCGGGCCGCGTACGACCTCGGCTGGCATCCGCTGCAGTTCATTCCGAACGCGTCGTTATCGATCGCCGCCTTCCTGGACCCGGCGGGCCTCGAGAAATCGAAGGGGGTGATCACGAATGCCAGGTCGAAGGGCTGGATGTCCCAGCGAGCGCAGACCGACCCTGCCGTGCGCGAGTTTCTCGATTGGATGAGCAAGTACAATCCGCAGGCAAGCCTTCGCGACCAAAACAACGTGGCCGGCTACGAACGCGCGCAGGCCCTCGTGGAAGTGCTGCGGAAATGCGGCGACAATATCACTCGCGCCAACGTGATGAAGCAGGCCGCCAGCCTCGACCTCGAATTGGGAATGCTCCGGCCCGGCATCAGAATCAAAACAAGCCCCACCGACTATCAGCCCATCAAGCAGCTTTTCCTGATCCGCTTCGACGGCAAAGAATGGATTCCGTTCGGCGGCACCATCGGCGATTGACCGGGCTTCGGGGGCAAGATGCGGCGTTTGTTGCTACACTCGGCGAGGTATGGCGCGACAACGGCTGGGGCAACATTTTCTTGGCGATGTGGGCTGGCGGCGGAGAATACTGGAGACGCTGCCGCGGCATGCGGGCGAAACGTGGGTGGAGATCGGGGCCGGGCACGGCGAGATGACGGAGCTGCTCCCCGGCGACGGGCGGCGCGTGGTCGCGATCGAAACGGACGCGCAATTGGCCCAGCGGCTTCGCGAACGGGTGAGCGCCGAGCCTGCTGATTGGCCCGGCGTTGAAGTGGTTTCCGCTGATGTGTTGCACGCGGATCTGGGTAGCCTCACGGGCGGCAAATTTCGTGTCTATGGCAATTTGCCGTACTACATCACCTCACCCATTCTCCATCACTTGTTTCGCTGGGTCGACCAGATTGACTCCATTCACATCGTGATTCAGCTCGAGGTGGCGGCGCGGATCGCGGCGCGGCCATGGCGTCGAGAGTATGGATATTTGTCGGCAGCTTGCCAGTTCTACGCGAAGCCCGAAATCGTAATGCGGATTCCGCCGGGAGCTTTCCGGCCGCCGCCGCGAGTCACGTCGGCGCTCGTGCGGATGACGCTGCCGGGCGAGCGTGCTGGCCTCGGAATCACCGACGAGCAGCGCTTCCTCGAATTCGTGCAGCTGTGCTTCGGGCAGAAGCGCAAGACGCTGCGGAACAATTTGCGGGCTGTGGCGTCGGACGAGTGCATTCATGAGGCACTTGGCGTAGCAGGCTTGCGCGCGGATGCGAGGGCGGAGCAACTGTCGCTCGCGGAATTTGCGGGGCTGTTCAAGCGGCTGAGCTAGCTTCAGGGGTTAAAACCCCTGAAGGAAGCGAGCGCGAGACGGCGGGGTTAAAACCCCTGAAGGAAGCGAGCGCGAGACGGCGGGGTTAAAACCCCGCCCTTCCGGTGCTAATTAGGCGGAGGCGACGGCGTCTTCGATTGTGGCGCGGAGGCGGTCGGGGAAATCGGTCATGATGCCGTCGGCGCCGGCGGACATCACGGCGCGCATATCTTTCGCGGTGTTGGCAGTCCAGGTGGCGACGAGCAGGTCGGCCTCGTGAGTCTTCTTGATGAATTCGGGCGTGGCCAGCGAGACGGAAGGGCAGAGCTGTCGCGCGCCCACGCTGACCGCCGTCTTCACGGAATCCGGCGAGGCTTTGTCGACGAGGAGCCCCAGCATCAGCGAGGCGTCGAGATTGTGCACTGCCATCAACGTGGAGGGATCGAACGAAATCACCACCGTGCGCGCCGCGCTCTGAGTATTCTGCAGCGCCGCCACCAGGGCATGGTGCATGCCCCACGCGGAATCGTACTTCACCTCGAGATAGAACACGACGTCGTGCTCTTGCGAGAACTTCAGCACTTCCTCGAGCGTGGGAATCCTTTCGTCCATGAATTCGCGGTCGAACCACTTGCCGGCGTCGAGCTCGCGCAACTGTGCCAGCGTGAAATCGTGGACGGCGCCTGCGCCGTTCGTGGTGCGTTCGAGCGTGCTGTCGTGAATCGCCACAAAGCGCGCGTCCCGAGTCAGGTGCAAGTCCGTCTCGATGAATCCGGCGCCCAACTGCACGGCGCGTTCAAATGCAGCGAGAGTGTTTTCGGGAGCGTGCCCGGACGCGCCACGATGCGCGATCACCCAAGGGGCTCGCATACTCCGGATATCGTAGCAGAAGCCGCAAGGCGGGCGTGCGGCGGCGATGCGGCCGTGTCTTGGAGTTGTAACTAGCGGCCAGCCCGTGGGGCGACGGGTGACTTTGAAATTCTGATATGCTCGCGCAACGAATGAAGACCTTTGTCGAGTCATTGTCCCTTGGGTCTGCCGCACTTCTGGTGGCCCTTCTTTCGGTCGCCGTTGTTTGGTTACTATCCTCCGCGCTGCCTACCCGTTTACGATGGCTGTGGGTTGTGGTCGTACCGCTCGGTTTTGCCTATTCTCTTTACTGGTTACCGGTTTGGCTAGGGGCTGACGCATCTGAATACAGTGTGTGGGCGGTGCTGGGTGTCGGGATACCATTTTTAGCCGGGATTGTTCCGTCCGCAGTGACAGTCCTATTTCTTCGGAACCGCGGCCGCGCTAACGGGTCACCACCACCCAATACAAGTGATGGCTGAGGCTTGACCTGTGTGCTAGCATGGCGGCCCGTAAACGGTTTTGATCCGGCGATGCCGAACCAATACATTCCGATACTCATTTACGCGATTCTTGCGGCGTCTTTCCCCGTCGTCACGCTGGTGGTTTTCAAATACATTCGCCCCGACATGAAGGCTACGGGAGCGAAACTCGATCCCTACGAATGCGGAGTTCCGCCCGAGGGCACGTCGCGCGGGCGCTATTCCGTGCGGTTTTACATCGTTGCGATCCTCTTTGTGATTTTCGACGTCGAGACGATTTTCCTGTTTCCCTGGGCGGTGAAGTACAGCCAGTTGGGCGTGTACGGCCTCGTCATGATGATCGTTTTCCTGGGGATTTTGCTGATTGGGTACGTGTGGCTTTACAGGAAGGGTGCTCTGGATTGGGTGTAGCGAGTCAGACTTCCGTGTGTCCGGTTTGGCATTCCGATAGTTGGACATGGACGCGTTGAGTTTTGCCGCGACGGATTAAGGAAACTGAGTCGAACGGGAACGATGGCCAACGACCCCTCGGAAAAAGATCCCAACGTGAAGCCGCCGGAGAGTCCGGCGGCGGGCGCCACAGCACCGCCCAAACCGGCAGCCCCGGCAGCGGCGGCTCCCCCAAAACCTGCGGCTGCTCCTCCCAAAGAAGCGCCACCGAAGCCGGTTCCGCTCGACAACGAACTCGTTCAGCGGCTGAAAGCGCGCTTCGGCGATGCGATTCGCGAGGCCACGCTCGACCGCAAGCAGGCCATCGTGCTCGTCGCTGCCGCGCAACTGCGCGAAATCGCGCGCTACTGCCGCCATGATGAAAAATTCGACATGCTGGCGGACCTCACCGCCGTCGACTGGCCCAAGCGCGAACAGCGGTTCGACGTGGTCCTGAATCTCTACTCGTTTCCCAAGAATGAGCGGCTGCGGCTGAAAGCTCATGCCGGCGAGAACGAGCCCGTGCCAAGCGTGTGCGAGGTCTGGCCCGTGGCAAACTGGCTCGAGCGCGAGTGCTACGACATGTTCGGGATCGTCTTCGAGGGGCATCCGGATTTGAAGCGCATCCTGTTGCCGGACGAGTGGCAGGGCTATCCGTTGCGCAAGGACTACGACATTTTGAAGCAGGATACGGACTGGGTGCGAGAAAACTTGGGAATTGAGAGCGGACAGTAGTCCAAGATGAGCGACACGCGCACAGACGAGAAATCGAAGTTCGGCGAGGGCGTCAACGCGACCGTGCTCGGCGCGGACGAGATCATCCTCAATATGGGGCCGCAGCATCCGTCGACGCACGGCGTGCTGCGAGTGAAGCTGAAGCTCGATGGCGAGCGCGTGGTGGGATCCGAATGCATCATCGGCTACCTGCATCGCGGCGTGGAAAAAATCGCGGAACATCGGAGCTATCAGCAGTTCGCGCCGTACGTCGATCGCATGGATTACGTCGCGGCCGTGTCAAACGGCCTCGGCTACTGCGAAGCGATCGAGAAATTGCTCGGGGCGGAAGCGCCGCCACGGGCGCGCGTGGTGCGCACGATCTTGACCGAGCTGCAAAGAATCGCCAGCCACTTGCTCTGGCTGGGAACGCATGCGCTCGATATTGGGGCGCTGACGCCGGTTTTTTATTGTTTCCGCGAGCGCGAAGAAATTCTAAAAATCTTCGAGAAGTATTGCGGCGCGCGCCTGACCACGCACGCGTTTCGCATCGGGGGCCTGCAATACGAGACGTACGATGGCTTCGAGCAGGACGTGAAGCGTTTCTGCGAAGACTTCGACAAGAAAGTGGACGAATACGAAACGCTGCTAACGGAAAATCGCATCTGGGTGGGACGCACGAAAGGTGTGGGGATCCTTTCGGCTGAGGACGCGATTGCGCTTGCCGTCACGGGTCCGGTGCTACGCGCCAGCGGAATTAAATGGGACATCCGCAAAGCGGCGCCTTACGCGGCTTACGACCAATACGAATTCGAGATTCCCACGCGCCCGACGGGCGACACCTATGACCGGTACGTGGTGCGCATGGAGGAGATGCGGCAGTCGCGGCGCATTTGCCTGCAAGCCATCGAAAACATCCCCGCCGGGCCGATCATGGCACGCATTGGTAAGGTGCTGAAGCCGCCGCCGGGCGAGGTGTATCACGCGATTGAAGCGCCCAAGGGCGAGCTGGGGTATTACGTTGTGAGCGACGGGACGACGCAGCCGTATCGCGTGCGCGTGCGGCCGCCGTCGTTCATCAATTTGCAGGCGTTCGACAAAATGGCGCGAGGCTCGCTCGTGGCGGATGTGGTGGCCATCATCGGCACTATCGACATTGTGCTGGGGGAAGTGGACAGGTAATGAATCATCTGATTCCGCCATCGATCCAACCGTACGTTTTGCCCGTGCTCTACGGCGTGGTGATCGTCGCGGTGCTGCCGCTGCTGGCGGGATACATCGTCCTACTCGAGCGCAAGGTGATGGCAGACATGCAGGCGCGGCTGGGTCCGATGCGCGTGGGCCCGCACGGATTACTGCAGCCGATTGCCGATGCGCTGAAGCTGCTGATCAAAGAGGACATCATCCCGGTGAAAGCGGACCTCTTCCTGTTCTGGTGCGCTCCGGTGCTGAGCGTGACGATGGCGCTGCTGGCGTATGCGGCCATTCCTTTCGGGCCTGCGTTTCAAATCGCAGACCTGAACGTTGGCCTGCTTTTCATCCTCGCGATCAGCTCGCTCGGAATTTACGGCATCGTTCTCGGCGGCTGGGCGTCGAACAGCCACTACTCGCTGCTGGGCGCGCTGCGCAGCGCGGCGCAACTGGTGAGCTATGAGACGGCAGCCGGTCTGGCGCTGGTGTCTGCGCTGATGTTGGCGGGCTCGCTTTCGATGAAGGATATCGTGCAGGCGCAGTACGACCAGGGCGTGTGGTTCATCTTCGTGGTGCCGGTGGGATTCTTCATTTACCTGGTGGGGTCGATTGCAGAGACGAATCGCGCGCCGTTCGACCTCCCCGAAGCGGAATCCGAACTCGTCGCAGGCTACATGACCGAGTACAGCGGCTTCCGCTGGGCGCTCTACTTCCTGGGCGAATACGCGAACATGGTTGTGGTGGCCAGTATCGCGACCACGCTGTTTCTGGGCGGCTGGCTGCGTCCCTTTGCGCGCTATCAAGATCATCTGTTCGGCACATCCGTGGAGCTGCTCGACATCTTGCCCACGATTTTGTTCCTGGGCGTCGCGGTGTACTGCTTCTGGCTCGCGCCGAAGCAGCCCGTGCAGATTCAAAAGATCGTGATGGCGATGGTGGGAGGGCTTTGCCTGGTCCTTGCGGTGGGAATGGCGGGCGCGCTGTTCGCTCCCGATGCGGTGCGCATGGGAGTTCACGGCGCGTTTTGGTTCCTGGCGAAGGTGTTCGCGTACATTTACGCCTTTCTGTGGATTCGATTTACGTTCCCGCGCTATCGCTTTGACCAATTGATGCGCCTCGGCTGGCACTTTCTGATCCCGCTGGCGCTTGTGAACGTGGTTGTGGTGGGAACAACCATCGTCCTGCAGCAGAACTGGGATTGGCGGCACCCAATGCTGACCGCAATAGTGACGACGGCTATCATGCTCGGCGTCGCGGCTTTCCTGGGGCGCGAAGACAAGCAACATCAGGCAGCGGTGGAGGCGCCGGAACCATGACCGGTGCAGCGGCCAGTCCGATGACCAGCGTCCTCTTCTACATTTTTGCGCTGCTGGCTGTGGCTTCGGCGATTCTGATGGTGACGCGCCGGAACATCATTCATAGCGCCGTATTCCTGATCACGACTTTGCTGGCGACCGCGGGAATTTTCTTGCAGCTCGAGGCGGAGTTTCTGTTCGTCGTGCAGATTATTCTGTACGTCGGCGGAATCATGGTCCTCTTCGTGTTCGTGATCATGCTGGTGAACCTGGATGTGTCGCTGCACTTGATACAGTTCAACCGGCAGAAATATGTGGCTGGCGTCTTGGCGTTCGTGCTGACAGCGCAACTGCTTGTGGCGTTTTGGGTCGGCCGGAGTTCACTGAATCTGGGCGACGCGCGCGCGATGGATCCGAAGAATACCGAGGCCGTTGGGCAGGCGCTGTTCCAGCGGTATATGCTGCCGTTCGAAATCGCTTCGATCCTGTTGCTGGTGGCGATGATTGGCGCGGTGGTGATGGCGAAGCGGAGGGTGTGATGCCGAGTGCGAGCGTATTGCCGATGCCGGTGGACAATTACTTGTTGCTGAGCCTCGCGCTTTTTGCGGTGGGCGTGGTCGGGGTGCTCACGCGGCGGAACGTGATCGTGATGCTGATGTCGATCGAGCTGATTTTGAACGCCGTGAACATCAACCTGGTGGCGTTTTCGCGCTACTGGGGTTCCGTGGACGGGCAAATCTTCGCAATTTTCATCATCACCGACGCCGCGGCCGAAGCCGCGGTAGCCCTGGGGATCATTCTTGCGTTTTTCCGCAATCGAGAGACGGTGCTGGCCGACGAAATGGACATGCTGAAATGGTGAAGAGCGCCTGATGAACGCGCCACTGCCATATTTTCTGGACCATATCTGGCTGATTCCGCTGTTTCCGCTGGTGACGGCGGCGACGATGCTGTTTTTTGGCCGCAAGCTGAAAAACGATGTGGTCAGCGGCCTGTGCGTCGGCAGCGTCTTTTTGTCCTTTATCTATGCGGTGGGTGCGTTCTTTCAATTGGTGGCGCTGCCGGCGGATGAGCGGGTGGCGTCCAAAATTCTGTTCGATTGGATTCCGCCGGTCGCTTATCACGCATTGGATGGCTCGCTGAAATACTTTTCCGCGCAGTGGGGATTTCAACTCGATCCGCTTTCCGTGGTGATGATCCTGATCGTCACCGGCGTGGGCCTGCTGATTCACATTTATTCCACGGGCTACATGGCGCATGAAGGCGGCTATTACCGCTTTTTCGGGTATTTGAACCTGTTCATGTTCGCCATGCTAATGCTGGTGCTGGCGAACAACATGCTGGTGATGTTCGTCGGGTGGGAAGGCGTGGGGACGTGCAGCTACCTGCTGATCGGGTTTTATTTCCACAAGAAGTCGGCGTCGGACGCGGGGAAGAAAGCATTCATCGTCAACCGGATTGGCGACGCGGGCTTTCTTCTGGGAATTTTCCTGACGTCGGCGCTGCTCGGGACGATTAATTTCAACGACATCGGTGTGGCGCTCGCAAACGGGCATTTCGCCATCGGCGATCCGCGAATCACGGCGATTGCTTTGCTGCTCTTCGTTGGCGCGGTGGGGAAGTCGGCGCAGATCCCGCTGTACGTCTGGCTGCCCGACGCGATGGAAGGCCCCACGCCCGTCAGCGCCCTGATTCACGCGGCGACTATGGTGACAGCGGGCGTTTACATGGTCACGCGGATGAATTACGTGTACCAGCTCGCGCCGACGGCGATGGAGGTTGTGGCCGTCATCGGCGCCGTCACCGCGATTTTCGCCGCGTCGATCGGCGTCGTGCAGAACGACATCAAGAAAGTTCTCGCGTATTCGACGATCTCCCAACTCGGCTACATGTTTCTGGCGTGCGGTGTGGGCGCGTTCACGGCCGGAATCTTTCACCTGATGACCCACGCGTTCTTCAAGGGCTTGCTCTTCCTTGCGGCGGGCAGCGTGATTCACGCGCTGTCGGGCGAGCAGGACATGCGCAAGATGGGCGGCCTCTCGAAGAAAATTCCGGTTACGTATTGGACGATGCTGATCGCTACGCTGGCCATCGCCGGGATTTTTCCGTTCGCCGGATTCCTGAGCAAAGACCTGATTCTCGGCAAGACGTACGAGAAGGACGTCATGCTGTGGGCGATCGGATATTTCACGGCGGGCATGACTTCGTTCTACATGTTCCGGCTGATTTTCCTGACGTTTAACGGGAAGTCGCGCGTGGAGCCTGAAGTGGAGCACCACATCCACGAATCGCCGCGGTCGATGCTGATTCCGCTGGTGATTCTTGCGGTGCTCTCGATTGTGGGAGGCTGGCTGAGCTGGCCGGAAATTTTCGGCGGGAACAGCCGGTTCATACACTTTCTCGAGCCGATCGTCGCTGTTCCACATTTGGCTCGCGAGGAAGCCACGAAGGGCCCGGGTTCGCGGATGGGCGAGTTTTATCTGATGCTGCTGTCGGAAGGGCTCGTGGTTCTGGGAGTCGTGTTCGCGTGGTATCTCTATTTGAAGCACACCGACCTTCCCGCGAAAATCGAGAAGAAGCTGAATGGGTTCTACGAGTTGGTGTACCACAAGTATTACGTGGATGAAATTTACGACGCGCTGTTCGTGAATCGCACGAAGGACCTGGGGCTGGCGCTGGGCTCATTCGATCGCAACGTCATCGACGGTCTCGGAGTGAATGGAGTCGGCTGGATGACGCGGTTCATTTCGCTCGTCTCGATGTGGTGGGACACGTGGATCGTCGACGGTTCCGTGCGGCTGGGCGCGCGCATCGTCTGGCTGCTCAGCTTTCCGGTCCGCATGATTCAAGATGGCGAAATGCAGGATTACATGCTGCTAATTGTGATTGGCTTGATCGGTTTCATGGCGTACTACTTTCATCTCGTGCGCGCGGCCGCGCATTAGGCTGTCTTAGCAAAGAAGAAGGCGGGGGGACGGATGCACAGTTTCCTTTTTCAAGACGACCACATACTGAGCACGATCCTTTTCACACCGCTGGTGGGCGCGATCATCATGCTGTTCATCCCACGCGAGCGCGCGGACCTGCACCGGTGGATGGGCAACATCTTCGCCTTCCTGGGGCTGCTCGTGTCGCTGCCGCTAATCTGGCGGTTCAGCCTTGACGCAAGCGCGCCGCGATTTCAATTCGTCCAGGATTTGAGCTGGATTCCGTCGATTGGCGCGCGCTACACGATCGGGATCGACGGGCTGAGTTTCCTGATGGTGCTGCTCACCACCGTGCTCGGGATGATTTCGATCGGGTCGTCGTGGTCGGCGATCAAGAAACGCGAGAAGGAGTACTACATTCTGTTCCTGCTGCTGCAGACGGGCATGCTGGGCGTCTTCATGTCGCTCGATTTCGTTCTCTTCTACGTTTTCTGGGAAGTGATGCTCGTGCCGATGTACTTCCTGATTGGCGTGTGGGGCAGCGAGAGGCGTCTCTACGCGGCCATCAAGTTCTTCCTCTACACGCTGGCAGGGTCCGTGATCATGTTGCTGGCGATCCTGGCGATCTACTACAACGCGCACACGTTCAGCATCAAGGCGATTCTCGAATCGCCGACGCCGCTTTTCTCGCTGCAGCTTCAGAAGTGGCTGTTCTGGGGCTTCTTCTTTGCGTTCGCGATCAAGGTTCCGATGTTTCCGTTCCACACGTGGCTGCCGGACGCGCATACGGAAGCTCCCACGGCAGGTTCCGTCATCCTGGCGGGCGTACTCTTGAAAATGGGGACGTACGGATTCCTGCGCTTTTCCGTGCCGATGTTTCCCGACGCGACGAACAAGTACCGCTGGATCATGATCGCGCTGTCGATCGTCGCGATCATTTATGGCGCGCTGGTTTGCATGATGCAGAAAGACATGAAGAAGCTGATCGCGTACTCGTCGGTGAGCCACCTCGGCTTCTGCACGCTCGGAATTTTCGCGCTGACGCCGCTCGGGCTCACCGGCAGCATCCTGCAACAGATCAATCACGGGATTTCCACCGGGGCGCTCTTCTTGATCGTCGGCGTGCTTTACGAGCGGCGGCACACGCGATTGATTTCGGAGTTTGGCGGGCTCTCGACGCCGATGCCGAATTTCGCGGCGATTTATATGATCGTCACGCTGAGTTCGCTGGGCATGCCGCTGCTGAACGGCTTCGTCGGCGAGTTCACGATTTTGAAGGGTGTGTTCGACGTGCGATGGCAATGGGCGGCTTGGGGCGTGATCGGCGTGGTCTTGGGGGCCGCTTACTTGCTGTGGCTCTACCAGCGGGTGATGTTCGGCAACGTGACGAATCCGGCGAACGAGCATCTGCCCGATTTGAACTGGCGCGAGTACGCGACGCTCGTTCCGCTGATCGTGCTGGCATTCTGGCTGGGGATTTATCCCTCGCCCATCTTTCGCGTGCTGGATACTCCCGTGCAGCGCATCGTTCAGGTGGTGAACCCCGGATATTACACGCCGCCTCCGGTAAGCGCCGCGGCTGCGCCTCCACCGATGCAGATGAGTAATGCTGCCGCCCCAACCGCTGCGCGAGCCGAGGTGAAATAGGGGGGATGAAATAGATGGATCCGCAGGTTCTGTCGCAGACGCTCACCGACTCGATGTTCGTTTTGCCCGCAGCGATGCTCGGCCTGTTCGGCCTGGCAATCCTGCTGACGGACTTTTTCCTCGCGCGCGAACAAAAGTCGTGGAATTCGGTGACGGCCATGCTCGGGGTGGGCTTCAGCGGCGGCGCGCTGTATGAGGTGGCGCACCAGAATCGCTTCGCGTTCAACAACTCCATCGTAATCGACCCGTTCTTCGTGTTTTTCAGCGCGCTGTTTCTGGCGTCCACGGCGCTGGTGATTTTGCTTTCGGTGCGCTACATGGAAATCGAGCGCGAACAGCACGGCGAATACTACGCGCTGATGCTTTTCGCCACGATTGGGATGATGTTTCTGGCGTGCGGCAACGACCTGATCGTGCTGTTTATCGGCCTCGAGACGATGGCGCTGGCCTTCTATGTGCTATCGGGATTTCTGCGGCGCGACCGCCGGTCGAACGAAGCCGCGATGAAATACGTCCTGATCGGCGCGTTCAGCTCCGGGATTCTTGCGTACGGCTTCTCGATCCTCTACGGCATCGCGGGCTCGACGAACTTGAACGACATCACTGAGGCGATCGCGAAGCGGCCGGCGAACGATCTGATGGTTTTCATCGCTCTTGGCGCTGTGGCTGCGGGCGTGTTTTTCAAAATTGCGGCGGTGCCGTTCCATCAATGGGCGCCCGACGTGTACGAGGGAGCGCCGACCACGATTTCGGCATACGTCAGCGTGGCCTCCAAAACCGCGAGTTTCGCGCTGCTGCTGCGGCTGTTTCTCACCGTGTTCTGGCCGGTTCGCGCGGAGTGGCTGATGCTGGTGGCCACGGTCGCGGTGCTGTCGCTGACGCTGGGCGCATTCGCCGCAATCACGCAAACGAACATCAAGCGGCTGCTCGCGTATTCCTCGATCACGCAGGTGGGATACATCCTGCTGGGCCTCGTGGGCAGCGTGAATAAAGACGGCTCGGTGAACAAGCTGGGCCTGGAAGCCGTGGCGTTCTACCTGATGGTGTATCTGTTTTTCAACACGGGCGCGTTTGCAATCGTGATCGTCTTGCGGCGCAAGGGCGTGATCGGCGACGACGTGGACGACCTGAACGGCTTGATGCACCGCAATCCCGGCGCCGCGATTCTGATGCTGATCTTTCTGCTTTCGCTTGCCGGGATTCCGCCTACGGCCGGCTTTTTCGCGAAGCTGTTCGTTTTCTGGTCGCTGATTCAGACGCAGCACTATGTTCTCGCGCTTCTCGCGGTGGCCTACATTTTGCCCGCCGTGTATTACTATTTCCGTTTGGTGGCGGCGATGTTTGTGCGCGAGTCGGTGGACCCGGTGCGGCCCGTGATTTCGCCGGGGCAGTGGGTGGCGCTCGGCGCGATGGTGTTCGTGACGCTGGCCGCCGGAATTCTTCCCAACTGGTTCGTGCGCCTCGCTGAAGGCTCGATCTTCATTCCCTTCGGCCGTTGAGTCCGGATTTCAGAAATGCCACAACAACCTCCGTCGCGAAAAGACACCGGGGGATTCGCTCGGCAATTCGCTTTGGCGATGGAACTCCCATTCCTGCTGGCGGGCGGCGTGGTGGCAGGAGGCCTGTTGGGCTACCTGCTCGACCGCTGGTGGCATACCAAGCCTTACCTGATGCTCGCTCTCGGGGCCCTCGGATTTTTCGCCTCTCTCCGCGATATGCTGAGAAGATTGCAAAAGGATGATCCCGACAAGCCTTCAAATCCGGGACCGTGAAATCCACGCCCGGTTTTCCCGGCGTCTGCAATGGTTGACGCTTTCCCTGGGACTGTGCGGAGCCATTGGCGCGGCAGTCTTTTGGTCAGCCGCGATGGGATTGGCAATCGCGATCGGCGCGGTTCTTGCGTGGCTGAATTATCGCTGGCTCGACCAGGGGCTGGGTGCGCTCGTTCTGGCGGCTACCACACAAGAGGGGAGCGAGCAGCCGCGTGTTCCGTGGCTCGTTTATGGAAAATTCGCGGGACGCTACGTGTTGATAGGCCTCGCGGTGTATGTTACTGTTCATTTCTTCGCAGTACCGCTGATCGGCGTCATAATTGGGCTGCTTGCGTTGGGCGCGGGGGCCATGGTGGAAGGGCTTTATGAAGTTCTCTCGGGGACCGAATAGGGAATGACTGAGCACCTGAACTGGTTCACTCACCTCCTCAACCAATGGTTTGGCAGCGCCGTTTTAGCTCTACTTTCCGCTTTGCATATCACGCCGGAACATCCGAGCCATCCCATTCCCAATCACGTAGCGATGGCTATTTTGGTGTTTCTCATCGCTGCGGTGTTCTTCCTGTGGCTGCGGCCAAGGATTTCCGTGGAGCGGCCTGGCGGAGCGCAGCAAGTGGCGGAGTTCCTGCTTACCAATCCCATGAGGGTGGGCATCCGCGACATTCTGGAAGACAGCATCGAACATCATCCCGACCGGTATCTTCCGGTGGTTGGATCGACAGCGATTTTCGTCCTGATGTCCAACGCGCTCAGCGTTGTTCCGACGCTCGATTCGCCAACGGGTAACCCCAGCGTGCCGCTGGCGTGCGCGATTCTGGTGTTCGCTTATTACAACTGGGTAGGTCTGCGTATGCACGGCCCGCTGGGATATGCGAAGCATTTTGCGGGTCCGGTGTGGTGGCTCTCCTGGCTGATTTTCCCGGTTGAGATTGTGAGTCACCTGGCGCGGCTGCTTTCCCTTACCGTCCGCTTGTGGGCCAACATATTCGCCAGCGAATTAATCTACATCATCTTCTTGACGCTGCTGATGACTCCCGCGCTGCAGGTGGCGAATACGCATCCGGCGCTGGGCTTTATCATGTATATCTTTCCGGTGACTCTGCCGGTCCTTTTCATCGCGTTGCACGTGTTTGTGTCTGTCGTGCAGGCATTCGTCTTTACGATTCTTCCAGCGATTTATATCGGCATGGCAACCGCCGAAGAACACTAATCCGGCTTGATCGCCGACCCGCGTGAGCCCGGCTGTTTGAGGATGCCGGGAACCACCTCCTGGCGGCTCTTTATAAAAAGGAGAAACAAATGAGGAGACTTGCAGGGATCTTTTTGTTGCTGATCGTTGTTTCGCTGGTGGCGTTGCCGGTGTTCGCGCAAGGCTCGCCCGCCGGTGCGGCAAAACCGCCCGAGCACGTCGCTACGGGCATCGTGTTTGCGGCAGGTCTTTCGATGGCGATCGCCGCGGCATTCTGCGGGATCGGGCAGTCGCGCGTGGCAGCGGCCGCTTGCGAAGGAATCGCTCGAAACCCCGGAGCCGCGGGCGCGATTCGCTTGGCCATGATCCTCGGCCTCGTTTTCATCGAGACACTGGTGCTGTTCACGCTGGCCATTGTCATCGTGAAAGTGGGCTATTAGCTTCGACTCAATCGGCAAGTAGTTTCGGCTCGGAGGCTTGCGGCAAGCGAGCTTCCGGGCCTTTTTTGTTCCCAGCACAGCTCGCTGCCGGTCAATGAGGGGTAGCGGACAAGACGTACGGAAACAGACTAGAACCCGGAGAACCGCGAAACTACCCAGAACGAGCCGACAAGGGCCACGAGGTCTTCCACCACAGCGACGCGGTCCGAGAGCGCGGATTGACTAGCCGTGCCGAGGGCCTTCACCAATCGCATTCTTACTTGATGTCCGCCGAATGTGCCCACAAGAGCGCCGGCAATCCCGAGGATCGCACCACGAGTGAGTCCTTGGTCGCATGCCATCGCCACGCACGCACCCATGAATGCACCCATCACAACGCGGGCTATCAGTCCGGGCGGTGCCGTGCGGCTGGGGGTTTTCGGCAGCTTGTCGTAGATGATTTCGACCACTGCGAGGACGGTGAAAACTGCAACGGCGGGGGTCGTGCCCATCCACAAAAGCGGGCTTCGCAATCTGATCCAGCCCAAATGTGCGGCCCACGAAGTCGCTGCGGGTGGAGTCAGCGAACGCAGCCCCGTAAAAAGACCGATGAGAAAGGCAAGGAGCAGAACGTGCGAGGGAATCACGACGGGCTAACTGTCACATCAGCGATATTTTTTGTCAACTTCGGTTGGTCTCGCATCACAGAGATCCGAGTCAGCTATCTATGAACTGGCTTCTAGCGCAGCGGCAGGGAATCGGCTGCGGCCTTCGCAAGCGATAGCACATGCGCAGGGAAAATTCCGAGGTAGAGCGTGCCGAGGGCGGCGACGAACAGTGCGACGGTGAGGGCCGGCGCGACTGCAGTGGGCGTGTAATCCTTCGAAGGTTCCCAGAAATACATCGAGACGATCACGCGCAAATAGTAGTACGCGCCGATCACGCTGTTGATTGCCGCAATCACCACGAGCCACACAACCGGACTTCCGTACACGACGTGCGAATCGAGCGCCGCCTGGAACGCGAAGAACTTGCCGAGGAAGCCCCCGGTAGCGGGCAGACCCAGCAGCGATAGTAGAAACAGCGAGAAGCAAGCCGCCAGTACCGGCTGGCGCATGCCGAGGCCGCCGTAGTCGCGAATATCCAGCCGCTTTTCGCCTTGCTGCCCCAGGTGCGCGATTACCAGAAACGCGCCCACTTTCATCAGCGCATAGGCCGCAAGGTAGAAAAGCACGGCCGCGATGCCGAGGTCGGTGTCCGCAATGAACGCCACCAGGATGTAGCCCGCATGAGCGATCGAGGAGTACGCGAGCATCCGCTTCACGTTCGTTTGCACGAGCGCGGCGAAATTGCCGATACACATCGTCAGCACCGCGGAAACCCATACGGCCCAGAACCACAGACTGCTCGCCGAGCCGAACGAGACGTAGAAAATGCGAAGCATCAGCGCGAATGTGGCAGCCTTTGGCGCGGAAGCGAGCAGCGCTGTGACCGGCGTAGGCGCGCCTTCGTAGACGTCCGGCGCGTAAACCTGGAAGGGCGCGACGACCACTTTGAAGCCGAGCCCGACGAAGATCAGCCCGAGCCCGAGAATCGCGAGGTCCGGCACGCGCGGCGCAGCTTCGAGAAAAGTTTGCACGTTGTCGATGCGCGTCGTGCCGGTGGCGCCATAAGTCATGGCGACGCCGTAGAGGAAGAACGCGGTCGCGAACGAGCCAAGAATAAAATATTTGAGCGACGCTTCGTTCGATACCAGAGCGCGCCGCCGGAAGCCCGCGAGAACGTAGGTGGAAATCGAACTCATCTCGAGGCCCAGAAACGCGGTGACCATCTCGTTCGCGCCGGCCAGAATGCCCATGCCCGCCGTCGCAAACAGGACGAGCGCGTAGTATTCGCCGCGCTGAATGCCTTCGGCCTCGAGATAGTTGATCGAGCCAAGAATCGCGAGCGCCGCTGCCCCAATCACGACGACGTGAACAAACAGGCTGAACGTGTCGTCGCGAATGAGCCCGCCATAGGCCAGACCCGGGTCGTGCGCGGCGACGTAGACGCCCGCGAGCGCTACGAGCGTTCCCGCGAACGCCACCCACGCGAGCACTCGCTGCCGCGCGGCGCCCAGGAACGCGTCCTGAACCATGATGACGACGCCGAACGCGCACAAGATGATTTCAGGCGCGAGTCGATGGAAGTTCGCAATTTGGTCGGCGGGAATCTGCATCACGGCTGCGCCCGCCTTTCGGCGATCGGTGTGAGCGGCGCGTGCCCGCTACTCGGTGGCAAAACAGCTACGCGTTTCGATTCAGGCTTGATAGCCGGCGGCCACGCCGCATCCTGCATCTGGTTGAACGGCTTGAGCACGTTGTCGGTCGCTGCCGCCATGCGGCTTGTGAACAGCGGTGAGGCCACGCCCATGAACACGATAACGAGCGCCATCGTCACGAGAATGATTCGCTCGCGCGTGGACGCGTCCGCCAAGGTCCGGTTTTTCTCGACCGTCACTTCGCCGAGAGCCACGCGCTGGTAAGCCCAAAGCAGGTAGATGGCGGAGAGCACCGCGCCGCTGGCGGCCCACGAAGCCCAGGCATGATGCGTCGCGAAAGTGCCGATCAAAATCAGGAACTCGCCGATGAACCCATTGAGCGGCGGAAGTGCAAGCGACGAAAGAGCGATGAACAGGAAAAAGCCCATCAGGACGGGCATCGGCGTCGCAAGCCCGCCGAATTCTTTGATCTCGTGCGTGTGGCGGCGGTCGTAGAGCATCCCGACGGCAAGAAAGAGCGCGCCGGTGGAGACGCCATGGTTCAGCATCTGGTAGATCGCGCCCTGAACCCCAATTGAGTTGAAGGCGAAAATCCCGAGCACTACGAAACCGAGGTGGCTCACGGACGTATACGCGACAAGGCGCTTCAGATCGTGCTGCACGGTGGCCACCATCGCGCCGTAGACGATTCCGATGATCGCGAGAATTCCGATCCAGGGCGCGGCCTTCAAAGCCGCGTGCGGAAACAGCGGCACGCAGAAACGCAGCATGCCGTAGGTTCCCAGCTTCAGCATCACGCCAGCCAGGATCACTGACCCAGCCGTCGGCGCCTCCGTGTGCGCGTCGGGCAGCCAGGTGTGCAACGGGAACAGAGGCACCTTGATCGCGAACGCGAGGAAGAACGCGAGGAAAAGAAGCATGTCCGTTCTGGCGGGCAGGGCGATGATGCCCGCTTGCAGCCGCGCGAGGATCTGCGGGAAGTCGAAGGTGGCAGGCAAGTCTGCCGTGCCGCTGTTGTTGTAGAGCCACAGAATCGCCACCAGCATCAGGATGGAGCCGAACATCGTGAACAAAATGAATTTCACGGCGGCGTAGATGCGGCGGTCGTGTCCCCAAATGCCGATGATGAAATACATCGGGATCAGCGTGAGTTCCCAGAAGAGGAAAAAGAGAAACAGGTCGAGCGAGACGAACACGCCGATCATGGCCGTCTCGATCACGAGCAGCGAGACGAAAAAGCCTTTCACGTTTTGCTGGATCGATTGCCACGAGCACAGGATCGCCAGCGGCGTAAGGAACGTGGTGAGCAGGACGAGAAACAGGCTGATGCCGTCGATGCCGATGTGGTAGTGGATGCCGCGGCCGATCCAGTCGTGAAATTCTTCGAGCTGGAAATTCGGATTGGCGGAATCGAAACCGCGCAGCAGAAACAGAGAGAGAACAAACTCGCAGAGCGACGCGGCCAGCGCAATCCTGCGAATCCATACATGATCCTGGGAACGCAGCAGGAGCAGCGCGACGATGCTCACCATCGGCAGAAACGTGATGACTGTCAGGAAGTAGCCGTGCGTGCTCATCGTTTACTCATCTAGGGGCGCACCATCCAGTAACCGAGTCCGAGCAGCAGCATCGTGAAGCACACAGCGCCCACCACCACCCACGTGGCGTAGCTGCGAGCGTTACCCGACTGCAGTTCGCGTACTTGCCCGCCTGCTTCGCGCGAGAGGTGGGCGACGCCGTTGACCGTGCCGTCGATCACTTTTTCGTCGACGAAGTGCCAAAGCACGTTGGTGGAAATCCACAGAAACGGGCGTATGAACAGAGCGCCGTAAATTTCGTCGACGTAATACTTGTTGTAGACGAGCGTGTAGAGGCCGCGCATGCGCTGCGCCATTTGCTTCGCGGCGTCGGGCTTGTGAATGTAGAACCACCACGCAAGGAGCAGTCCGAGAACTGCCGCAATCACGGGCGGGCCAGTGAGCGCGTGCAGCAGGTCCGCGCTGGGACTCGGCTGGCTTTCCGCCCCGGCTTCGGTTGCAGCGCCGGCGAGCGATTCCGGTTGCGTCGCGAGTGCCGCGCCCTGATAGGACGCGAACACGGGATGCACAAACGATTCGAAGTAGTCGGTTCCACCCACAAGGCGTGGCGCGGCGAACCAGCCTCCGGCCACGGCGCAAATCGCAAGGATGATCAGCGGCACGGTCATGCTGCGGGGCGACTCGTGCACGTGGACTTTCTTTTCGTCATAGCGCTGCTTGCCGAAAAAAGTAAGGAATACGAGCCGAAACATATAGAAGGACGTCAGAAACGCACCGACGAGGCCCAGCGCCCACAGCCACATATTTGCGTGGGGGCCCGCGCTCGCCGCTTCGAGGATTTCATCCTTGCTGAAGAATCCCGAAAAGCCCGGTATGCCCGCGATCGCGAGCGTTGCGAGAAACATCGTCCAGTAGGTGATGGGAATTTTCCGCCGCAGACCGCCCATCTTGCGCATGTCCTGCTCGCCATTCATCGCGTGAATCACCGAGCCGGCGGCGAGGAAGAGCAAGCCCTTGAAGAACGCGTGCGTCATCAGGTGAAAGATTCCGGCGGCGTACGCTCCCACGCCGCAACCCAGAAACATGTAGCCGAGCTGCGAGACGGTGGAGTAGGCGAGCACCTTCTTGATGTCGGTTTGCAGCACGCCGATGGTGGCCGAATAGAATGCCGTCACGGCTCCCACGAGCGCGACCACGAACATGGCGATAGGGGCGCGCGAAAACAGCGGATGCATGCGCGCGACCATGTAGACGCCGGCGGTCACCATCGTCGCGGCGTGAATCAGCGCGCTGACGGGCGTGGGGCCTTCCATCGCGTCGGGCAGCCAGACGTAGAGCGGTATCTGCGCCGACTTGCCGATGGCGCCGGCGAAAAGCAGCAGGCAGATTGCGGTGAGGACGCCGATGGCGGACGCGCTTTCGACCGGCCGATCCCCTGCTTGGGCGAAGATCGTGCCGAAATCAATCGAGCGGAACGTCCAGAACGCGAGAAGGATGCCGATCGTGAATCCGAAATCGCCAATCCGCGTGGTGATGAATGCCTTCTTGCCGGCGTCGGCCGCGGACTTCTTCAGAAACCAGAAACCGATTAACAGGTAGCTGCAAAGCCCCACGCCTTCCCATCCGACGAACATGAGAACCAGGTTCGCGGCGAGGACCAGCGTCAGCATGAAAAAGACGAACAGGTTCAGATAAGAAAAGAACCGGTAGTAGCCGCCTTCGTGCGCCATGTAGCCGGTGGAATAGATGTGAACGAGAAGGCTGACGAAAGTGACGACCAGTAGCATGACGATCGTCAACTGGTCGACGCTCAGCGAGAAATCGACGCTGAAGCGCCCCACGCTGATCCAGTTGAAATAGCGCTGAAACCACGCGTGGCTCGTATCGATCTGGAGAAATTCGCGAATCAGCTCCAGCACGCACAAGAAAGACAGTGACACGGAACCGATTCCTACCGCGTTCACGGCGGACCGCGGCCAGTTCTTCCCCAAAAGGCCGTTGACCCCCGCGCCCACCAGAGGCAGAGCAAGAATGAGCCAGAGATGATTGAGAATGAACATTCGGCAGTTCAGAACTTCAAAAGATTCACGTCTTCCACGTTCAACGTGCGCCGGTTATGCGCAATCGTAATCACGATCGCCAGGCCCACGGCCGCTTCCGCAGCCGCCACAACGATCACGAAGAACACGAAAACAAGTCCAGCAAGGTCACCATGCGCGCGCGCGAAGGCCACGAACGCCAGATTCACGGCATTGAGCATCACCTCAATGGCCATGTAAATCGTGATGATGTTGCGCTTGAAAACGAACCCCACCACGCCGAGTCCGAATAGAACGGCGCTGAGCATCAGATAGTAGGAAATAGGTACGACGCTCATTCGTCCTTCTTCGCCAGAACCAAGGCGCCCACAATCGCGATCAGAACCAGGATCGAGGTCACCTCGAACGGAAACAGATAATCGTAGAAGAGGAGTTTCGAAAGCGCGGCGGTATCGACCGCGTTCGAATTCACCGCGCCCGCGCCGTTCGCCACAGTTGTGCCGATGGCCGACCGCCACATCCGGTAAGCCACCTCCACCAGCAGGAACAGCCCGAGCGGCACGCCTACATATTTGGCGATCTTGCTGTAGTTCGTGCGCACTTCCACGCCCGCATTGAGCAGCATGATCACGAACACGAACAGCACCATCACCGCGCCGGCGTACACGATCACCTGTACAGCCGCGATGAATTCGGCGCCGAGAAGCAGGTAGAGCACCGCCAGCGCCATCATCACCAGAATCACCGCGAGCGCGCTGTGAACCGGCTCGCGGGCCACAATGAGCAGCACGGCCCCGAGCACAGCCACGGCCGCGCAGATAAAAAACAGAATGAACGGGATGCTCATCCGTGCCTCAGCAGAATCACCAGAGCGGTGGCCACCAGGTTCACGAGCGACACCGGCAGCAGCAGTTTCCAGCCGAACGACATCAGCTGGTCGTAACGAAAGCGCGGCAGCGTGCCGCGAATCCAGACGTACACAAACAGGAAGACGATTACCTTGGTCACAAACCAGAACGGCCCCTGAATCACCGGCATCACGGAAGGCGTCAGGCAGACCAGTCCGCCCACAAAGCAGAGAAGTGTTATCACGGCGAATTGAATCCGCCCGATCCCGCGCATGTGCATGGCCGTGTCATAGGCGCAATAGAGTCCGAGCAGCACGAGCGCCGCGCCCGGAAGGTAAAGCTGCCATTTCCAGGAATCCGGAAACGGCGAGAGCCAGCCGCCAAAGAACAGAATCGTCGCGAGGCATGAAACCGTGATCATGTTCGCGTATTCGGCCATGAAGAACATCGCGAATTTGAAGCTGGAATATTCCGTGTGGAAGCCGGCGACGAGTTCGGTTTCCGCTTCCGGCAAGTCGAATGGGACGCGGTTCGTTTCCGCGATCGCCGACGTGATGTAGCACAGGAAGCCGACGATCTGCGGCCACACGTGCCAGTGCCGGATGCTGCCGTACTGGTGCTCGATGATTCCGTTGAAGCTGAAGGATCCTGCCAGCAGCAGCACGCCCACTACCGAAAGCGTCAGCGAAACTTCATAGCTGATCATTTGCGCGGAGCTGCGCAAGCCGCCGAGCAGCGGATACTTGCTGTTCGAGGACCATCCTGCGAGCGCGACGCCGTAGACGCCGATCGACGTGAACGCAAAAAGGAAAAGCAGTCCGATGCCTGAATTCGCGACGATGAAGACAGACTGGCCGAACACCTGCACGCTGGGAGGCCCGAAGGGAATCAGCGCCAGCGTCGTCAGCGCCAGGGACAGCGCCAGAAACGGCGCGAGAACATACATGAGCCGATCGGCCCCCGGCGGCGTCACGTCTTCCTTGAAAAGGAATTTCACCCCGTCGGCCAGCGGCTGCAGCAACCCATGCGCGCCAACGTAGTACGGTCCCCAGCGCGACTGGATGTGGGCGACGACCTTCCGCTCGAACCAGGTGACATAGGCTAGCGCCGTCATCACTACGAACAGCAGGATGACGATTTTAACTAGCGATACCACCAGGACTGCATGCTGGGCGATGAAATCCACGGAGTATCTTTTGCCTCGTTCGTCGATTTGAGTTTCGAGCAGTAGCGACCCAGGGTACCGCTGCTAAACAGAAAGTCATGGGAAGAGAAAACCAAGCCGGCCGGAACGTCGTGCGACGTGTCCACCGTCTTTGAAGCCGCGTGCGAAAGCTCGGCCCGTCCCGCAAGCAGGTGCGTCACCGACAAATCATAGCCTGCAACGTTCTGGCGAATTTCATCGAACGCCGCCTCGGGCGTTCGCAAGCGAACCGGCGAGCCCAGCCCGAGCATCGCCAGCTGATGCGACAGAATCCGGAGCAAGTCGAAATCGCTGCGCGGGCCCTGCGCATCGACAGCGCGGTGCGTCATCTGCACTTCGCCAGCCGTGTTCGTCATCGTGCCGTCTTTTTCGTACGTAGACGCGGCGGGCAGCACAACGTCGGCCCGCTGCGCCGTTTCGGTCAGGAACATATCCTGGACGACGAGCAAATCGAGACCGGCGATGCGGTCCGGGGCGGAGACGCCAAACGTCTTCATCGGATTTGCCCCGACCACGTAGAGCGCTTTCAGTTTCCCCGCCGAAGCAGCTTCCATCATGTCGCGCGCGTTCATCCCAGGAGCAGCCGGAATCTCGCCGCCCCAGAGTTTGCCGAATCGCGAACGCTCGGAAGCATCCGACAGCGGAGCGTAGCCGGGCAGCCGGTCGGGCAAAACGCCCATCTCCGCAGCGCCGCGCGAGTTTGCGTAATCGCCGAGGGGCAGGTAACGAGTCTTTCCTTGCAGGCGCGATCCGAACGCAACGAGATCGAAAATCGCCGCGCCCTGAATATCCGCGCCAAAAATAATCACGACGTCCGTTTCGGTTTCGAGGGACGCTTTCAATTTGCCAAGCGCTTCGGAAACGCCGGCGTCAAACTGGCCTTCTCCCTTGACGAGCCAGCGAACCGCGTCTGCTTCGGCGCCCTTCCCGATTTCCACCACTTGCGCGGCTTTGCGGTGAATCTGGCTGGGCTGGCCGTTAATCACGTAGAGCCGCTGGCCGTGATGGCGGACGCCGGTGCGAATCTGCCAGGCCACGAGGGGGTTTTGCTGCGTAACGTCGTTGCCGATCAGCAGCACGGTTTGCGCCGTGTAAATATCGGCCATCGTCGCCTGCGCGTCCTTGGCTCTCGGGCCGAGCGCTGCAGCCAGGCCGGCGTAATCGGCAGTACGATGGTGATCCAGATTATTCGTGCCCAGGCTCACGCGCGCGAAGCGATTCAGCAGGTAGTTTTCTTCGTTGGTGGTGTGATTCGAGCCGATCACACCGATGGACGAGCCGCCGTGCGTTTCGCGCACCAGTTTCAGGCGGCGTGCCACTTCTTCCAGCGCGTCCTCCCAGCTTGCGGGCTCGAGGGTACCGTTGCGGCGGATCAAAGGCTGGCGCACGCGTTCTGGATTGCGCGTGAAATCGAAACCGAAGCGGCCTTTCCCGCAGAGAAACTCGCCGTTGACGCCGGAATGGTCGCGGTTGTTGGCGCGCAGGATTTCGTTGTTGCGCACGCTCAACGTGGTCTTGCAGCCATTCGAGCAGTGCGTGCACGGATTGGGAACGTAGGTCATTTCCCACGGCCGCGTTTGGTAGCGATACGTTCCGCTGGTCAAGGCGCCCACCGGGCAGATGTCGATGCACATCCCGCATTCCTCGCACGCGAGCGCGCCGGGGTGGTTGGGCAGAATCACGGATTGCACGCCGCGCGCGCCCACGCCGAGGGCTTTCACGTCCATGCCTTCGTCGCAAACGCGCACGCACCGGAAGCAAAGGATGCAGCGCGGCGCATCGTAAAAAACGAGCGGCGACCACTGCTCTTCGGGATAGTGGAGCTTTTCTTCGAGGAACCGCGTGTGGTCGAGGCCATAACGAAACGTCATGTCCTGCAGTTCGCACTCGCCGCCTTTGTCGCACACGGGACAATCGAGAGGATGATTCGACAGCAGGAACTCTAGCATGTCCTTGCGTGCCTTGTGCACCTGCGGCGTGTCCGTGCGGACGATCATTCCGTCCATGGCGACGAGAGTGCACGCCGTCTGCAGCTTCGGCGCCTTCTCCACTTCCACCAGACACATGCGGCAAGCCGCTTGCAGGGCCAATCCCGGGTAATAACAGAAAGAGGGAACTTCGATGCCCTGGCTCTTGGCCGCTTCAATGACGAGCGTTCCGGCCGCCGTGGCCACTTGCCGGCCGTCGATCGTAAACGTAACTTGCTTTTGTTCCGCCATGCCGTCCTAACGAACCGCCGCAAGCTCTTCGGGAGTCATGTAAGCGCACTTTCCGTGGAGATGATCTTCGAATTCGTTGCGCCACTTTTTCACGATGCTGATCGTCGGCATCGCGGCGGCATCGCCCAGCGGGCAAAACGACCGCCCTAGCAAGTTTTGCGACAGCTCCTCGATCAAGGGAATGTCCTCGGATCGGCCGCCGCCTTCGTGGAACCGGTCGAGCATCTTGCGCATCCACGCCGTGCCTTCGCGGCAGGGAATACACCAGCCGCAGGATTCGTGCGCGTAGAAATGCATGATGCGACGCGCGAAATCCACCATGCAAGTACCTTCGTCGAGGACCACGACGCCGCCCGAGCCCAGCATCGAGCCGGCTTTCGCGACGGAATCGAAATCCATGGCGAGGTCAATCTCATCGGCCGCAAGCAGCGGACACGAGCTGCCGCCGGGAACCACGGCTTTGAGTTTCTTGTCGCCGCGAATGCCGCCCGCGACCTCGTAAATCATGCGCTTCAGATTGAAGCCCATGGGCAGCTCGTAAATTCCAGGCCTGTTGACGTGGCCCGAAATCGCAAACAGGCGCGTGCCGCCGTTCTTCGGTGTGCCCAGACCCGCATACCATTCGCCGCCGCGCAAAATGATCGCCGGAACGGAGCTGAGCGTTTCCGTGTTGTTGATTACGGTGGGACAGCCGTACAGGCCGACCACCGCCGGAAACGGCGGGCGGATGCGCGGATAGCCGCGCTTGCCTTCGAGCGATTCCATGAGCGCCGATTCTTCGCCGCATTCGTACGCGCCCGCGCCCGTGTGGGCCGCCAGTTCAAAATCGAATCCGCTGCCGAGGATGTTTTTGCCGAGATAACCGTGCGCGTACGCTTCGGCGATGGCGCGTTCGACAATGTCGAGCACATAACGGTATTCACCGCGAATGTACGCGTACCCGCGTTGCGCCGATACGGCGCGTCCCGCGATCACCATGCCCTCGATCAACTGGTGCGGGTCCATTTCCATCAGCGGACGGTCCTTGCAAGTGCCCGGCTCGCTTTCATCGCAATTCGCGAGAATGTATTTGGTTTTCCCCGGGTCTTTCGGAACGAAACTCCACTTCATCCCCGTCGGGAAGCCTGCGCCTCCGCGTCCGCGCAGATTCGACTTCTTTAGTTCGTCGATGATCTGATCGGGCGTCATCTGCTTCAGCGCTTTTTCCAGCGCTTGGTAGCCGTCGTTTTGCAAGTAGACGTCGATCGATTTCGAGTTGGGAATGCCGAAGCGCCGGCTGATCACCGGCACTTCCTCGGGAAGACGCTCGTGAACTGAGCCTGACGTCACGGGCGCCGGCGGCGGCCTTCTTCCATCTTGAAGCTGCTCGAAAATCGAGTCGATTTTGTCGGCGTTGAGGTTCTCGTAGAAATCGTAGTTCACTTGGATTGCCGGCGCTCCCGTGCAAGCGCCCATGCACTCCACTTCTTCGAGAGAGAAAGTGCCGCTCGGCGAAACTTCTTTGTTCTTGATGCCCAGCCGCTTTTGAACGTGCGCGTAAAGTTCGTTGCCGCCGCGCAGCATGCAGGAAATGTTCGTGCAGACTTGGATGTGATAGCGCCCGGCCGGCTTGCGGCGCAGCATCGAGTAATACGCCAGCGTCTCGGTGACTTCCAAAATATTCAAGCCCACCCGCTGTGCGATTTCCTGCAGCACTTCGTCGCCCAGATAGCCGAAGTAATCCTGCGCATACAGCATCATCGGAATCAGCGCCGAACGCTTCACGGGATAGCGCCCGAGAAGTTCGGTGAATTTTGCGTCGAGTTGTGAGGGAAGCGGCATGCTACCGGTCGACCTCGCCCAGAACGATGTCCGTCGTGCCGATGCAGGCAACGACATCGGCGATCAGCCGGCCCACGCAGAGCTTTGGCAGCGTCTGCAAATTCACAAACGACGGCGCGCGAAACTTGACGCGGTACGGCTTCGCCGAACCGTCGCTCGCGACGAACACGCCCAGCTCACCTCGAGGCGATTCGATCGCCTGATAGACTTCGCCGCGAGGCGGCGCGAAGCCTTCCGTGAAAATCTTGAAATGGTAGATGAGTCCTTCGATCGACGTTTTCATTTCCTCGCGTGACGGCGGAATGATTCCCGGGGCGGTGGCGCGGAAAGGCCCTTCCGCCGGAACTTTGCCCATTGCCTGCCGGACGATCTTCAGGCTTTCGCGCATCTCGGCCACGCGCACCAGGTACCGCGCGTAACAATCGCCGGCGGTCTGCGTAATCACGTTGAAATCGAATTCCTCGTAGCTCGAGTACGGGAAAGCTTTGCGCACGTCGTAGGCGACGCCGCTTCCTCGCAGCATAGGGCCCGAAGCGCCCATCGCGATCGCGTCGGCGGCGCTGAGGATGCCGATCCCCTTGGTGCGGCCCATCCAGATGCGGTTCTGCGTCAGCAGGTCTTCGTATTCGTCGATGTGGCCGGGCAGCGTGTCGAGCACGCGGCGCACTTTGTCGAGCCAGCCCGGCGCAGGTTCGAGGGCAAGCCCGCCGACGCGGAAATAGCTGGTCATCATCCGCTGACCGGAAAGATATTCAAAGATTTTCAGAATTTCTTCGCGCTCGCGGAAGGTATAGAGAAAAACGGACATGGCGCCCAGGTCGATCGCATGCGTTCCCACCCAGACGAGGTGCGACGCGATGCGCGTCAATTCTGTCAGCAGGACGCGGATATATTGCGCGCGCTTCGGCACTTCGATGCCAATCAGTCTCTCGACGGCAAGGCAGTAGCCAAGATTGTTCGAAAGTGGCGCCAGATAGTCGATGCGGTCGGTGAGAGTGATCACCTGCGAATACGTTTTTGCTTCGCAATTCTTCTCGATGCCGGTGTGCAGGTAACCGATTATCGGCTCGGCCTTCAGCACGATTTCGCCGTCGAGCTCCAAAATCACGCGCAGCACGCCGTGCGTGGACGGATGCTGAGGCCCCATGTTCAGGACCATGGGCACTCGGGCGCCTGTGGATTCAGTCGCTTTGAACTCGGGCGCCTTGGGTTTAACCGTGGTCGTCATGAGCCTTTCACTCGCGGTTCCTCACGCGCCGCAACTAGCGGTATCCCTCGACGGGATAGTCCTTGCGAAGCGGATGACCTTCCCAGTCGTCTGGCATCAGGATGCGCCGCAGATCGGGATGTCCTTCGAATTGAATCCCAAAAAGATCGAAATTCTCGCGCTCGTGCCAGTTCGCGCCGGGCCACACGGGTATCACCGAGTGCACGACGGGATCGTTGCCGGCGAGCTTAACTTTCAGCCGAATGCGGTCTTTGCGCTCCAAAGAAACGAGGTGGTAATTGATTTCGAAGCGCGGCTCAAGAGGGAACCGGTCCACCGTCGTAATATCCGAGAGGAACGAAAACCCCAGAGACGGCTCCGTGGCGAGGAATTCGGCCGTCCGAAGCAAGTGCTGCCTCGGAACGACGACCGTGGTTTCGCCCCTGAATTCAATCACTTCAGCGACGGCCCCTTGGTCCCATTCTCTGAGTTTATGCACTACCGGATTCTTATCGAGTTCCTGAGATTCCACTATGAGTTGATTCCCGAGGGGCGCCGGTTAGCGATTCCAGTCTAGCGCGCCCTTCTTCCAGAGGAATATGTAGCCTGCCAGCAGAATTATAATGTAGAGCACCATCTCCACAAAACCAAACAACTTCAGGTCGTGGTAGACCAGCGCCCAGGGATACAGAAAGATCGCCTCGATATCGAACAGAATAAACACCAAAGCGACCATGTAGAACTGAACGGAGATCGGCTCGCGCGCATCGCCCGTCGGACGGATGCCGCACTCGTAGGGTTGATCTTTTTCCCGCGTGCGCTTGTGCCTGCCGATCACAGCGGACAGCACGATCAGCGCGCCGGCGAGACCGCAAGCCAGTATAAACATAAGCAAAAGGCCGGCGTAATTGTCGAGGTAGCCGCTCTGCATGTTCGTGACGTTGCTATAATAACGGCCCGAGAGCGGAATGGTCAAATGAACTCCCAAAATCTTATTTGCGGAGCTTTTCCCTGCGACGCGGCGAAAAAGGGGGACGGGTAGTCCGTGAATTCCGGATTCAACACGGATGTTTCCGTCGGCGAACGCGTCTTCCACGTTCAAACGGAGGGCCGCGGCCCTGCGCGTCCCGTGATCGACACGGTGGTCTACCGCAATGGGCGAGTGCTGCACCGGCGCGCCTCGAACTACGGCAATCTTGCGGAATCGCCCGAGTTCACCGCCGAAATGCTGCAGGAGCGCGTCGAAGAGCAGCACCGCACCGTGATCGACGATCTTCGCTCCGGAGCGCTGGACGCCGAAATTGCGGCAGCGGAAGACCCAGCGCCAAAGAGCGGCGGCATCCAGGTGCAATTGCTGAATCCAAGCTCGTGGTTGTCCGCCGGCAGCGTTTCGCTGGATTTGGAAATTGTGAGGCGTGCGGATCGCCAGCCCGAATCGGGAGCGCAAGTGGAAGCCCTCATAGAAGGCGCCCTCGAAGAAACGCGCCACGCGGGAACCAGCGATGAACAGGGACGCGTGCAACTGCAGTTTCCGATGCCGCCTCTCGGGAAAGGCAACCTTGCACTCGTGATACACGCGAAGACGGAAGCTGGCAAAGACGAAATCCGTTTCGCGATGCGCTCGCGCCCGAAAGCTCCGCCGGCAGACGCGGCGCAATGACGGTCACAATCAACGGCGAGCGCCGCGAAGTCCCCGAGGGTCTGAATGTTCCGGCGCTGCTGGAGCATCTGGGGATCGCGAGCGAGCGCGTCGCCATCGAGCGCAACCTCGATATTCTGCCTCGCGCGCGCTGGTCAGAAACGCAAGTCCAACCGAACGACACCTTCGAGATCGTCCACTTCGTCGGCGGCGGCTAGGGAGTCTTTGAGGCAACTTGGTTTTGTGTCAGCCCCGGACTTTCAGTCCGGGGAGCATGGCCGCTTGCCCTGAGCGCAGTCGAAGGGTCAGGCCATGCGATAAGGCTGCCTCTAAAAAAAATCAGGGGCTTTAGCCCCTCCTAGCGCGACATTACCCTGACTTTGCGGGAGCATTCGCCGCCATAATTTTGCGGACCGGCTCGTTGTCGCAATAAACTTGCCACTCAGCCACGCGGCCATTCTTCACGACGCCTCGCCACGCCGCCGGAATCTCCCAGAAATTCTCGCGCGATAGTTTTCCGTTCACGGCGTAAGTGCCGCGAGCCTTGCCGAAGAGCGCCACGCTGTCTCCGCGGCCAAACTGCGACGTCACTTCTATCGCGTAGTCCGGGAACATCCCCAGGTAGAATTTCCAGCCTGCGCGCATTTGCTCGGCTCCGCGGAATGTGGCGCCGAGCCCGTCGATGAAGACGTGGTCCGGGCTCATCAGCGCCACGATCGCGTCCACATCGTGCGCGTTGATTTTCGCGACAAAATCGAGCGCGACCTCGATGGCACTCACTTCGCTCACGGGCTGTCACCCTCCCTGGAAATGGGCTACATCTTCCTGCGAACGAAATGAAACGTCTCGGTCGTTTCTTTTCCCTTCGCAAGTATCGTCCAGGTTTCCAGGAAATGGTCGCTGTCGATAATTTGTAGCACAAAGTGATGTAAGTGCTGTTCGGCTTCGCTCGTCAGATTCGTTGCTCCGAGATACGCGAAATCGAACTGCTTCGCGTTTGATTCAATCGCCGCCGTCTCCATGCGCGGTTGATTGCCCATCGAGCAGTAGTGAGTCAGCGCGACTTTGTTCCCGTCTGGCGTGTAGATCGTCACCATCTCGCGGTCCCGCGAACGATTGAACGTTTCCTCGATCGCTGTTCCGTTCGAAACCGCACGGAAACTGGTAGTGGGGTTCTCGCCCGCCGCGGTTGCCGCTTCCCACGTGCCAATAAGCGCCTTGAGTTGCTCGAATCCGTTGCCGGACTTGGCCTGCGATGGGGCGCGCACAGCGAAGGCTACCGTTGCAATGATGGCTGCCGCCACGATGCAAATCGCCTTATTCATGTACGCCATCCTTGACGGTCCCGAGTGTCTGCGTTCCCCGTATGTTCTCCCTTTATACGTTTTAGCTCAAGTCATTAGAACTTCCGCCAGCACGTCGAAGCAGCCGTTCCATCCGCGCACAGTCTCTTCGCGCTCCTTCATTTCCTCGAAGCGCGTGTGCGTGAGAATCACTTCGGTGGCTTGTCCCTGTTGCCGGAATTCCACCGTCACCTCGGTCTCTGGGTGCAGGAGAGCGTGACGCCCATCGCTTTGTTTTTTGGTCCAACCCCAGGTGAACACCAGCTTTTCGGGCGGCGAGACTTCGCGGAACACGCCTTGGCCGACATACTCTGCGCCCGTCGCCGTATCGAGCACGTCAATCACGTAGCGCCCGCCGGGTTTGGCGTTCAGCTCGCGATAGCTCACGCGATGCGACGGAACGTCGCGGCCCATCCAGCGCTCTAATTGTTCGCGTTGCGTCCACGCCGCGAAGACTTTTTCGCGCGGCGCCTGGAAGATGCGGCGGACTTGGAGCGAGATGCCGGGGCCTGGCTGTGCCATTGTGAATTCTCCGTTCGTTGAGATTTGCTCAGATAGCGTTCCAGCGCGTCGAATCGGTCTTCCCAGAATCGCCGGTAGCGCGCGATCCATTCGGACGCGTCCTTCATCGGTTCAGCGACGAGCCGGCAGCGATAGACGCGGCCATTTTTGCGGCGCGCGATCAGTCCCGCGGCTTCCAGGACGCGCAAGTGCTTCGAGACCGCGGGCAGCGACATTTCATACGGTGCGGCCAGTTCGCTCACCGACGTCTCACCGCGCGCGAGCCGCGCAAGGATGCCGCGGCGCGTGGAATCGGAAAGCGCGGCAAACGTGGAATCGAGGCCGTGATCCGAATAGTTAACCATGTGGTTTAGTATTGGGCGGGAACGCCCCGGTGTCAAGCCGAATTCCTGAGCGGAAGATAGTTGCTGCGTCTGTGAACGGGCGCTACAAAAAGCGCCTCATTCGTGACGCACAGTCAGCCAGAAATCATCCCCGCAAAGCCCGGGCCGGATCCGTGCGCGCGGCGCGCCAGGCGGGCAAAAGGCACGCCACCAGCGAGACCAGCGTCATCACTGCAAACGCAGACGCGAAGGCCAGCGGGTCGCGCGGGCCCACTTTGTAAAGCGTGTACCCGAGCAGCCTTGTGAGTTCCAGTGCCGCCACTGCACCAAGGACAACGCCGCCTGCCATCAACCTCAAACCGTGTGACATCACAAGTCGCAGCAGATCGGACGCGCGCGCGCCGAGCACCATGCGCAGCCCCAGTTCGCGCGTGCTCTGCGACACCGTGTACGACATCACCCCGTACAATCCGATCGCTGCGAGCAGCACCGCCAGCCCCCCGAAAACTCCGAGGAGAGTGACCGCGATTCGCTGAGCGGATGTCGAGCGGTCCACCTGCTCGCGCATGGTGATCACGGCGTAAGCGGGCAGGCCGGGGTCCAGCGCGTGAATCTCGCGAGCCAGCGCGACGGAAATCGTCTGCGGCGGTTGCGAAGTGCGGATATCCAGCCCCACCACCGTCGCGAAATTTTGCCGCAGAGGCACATAGAAGAACGGCTGCGGCGTTTCGAGGAAATTCCGGTACTTCGACAACTTGGCGACTCCGACCACCTGCATCCAGCGGCCCTTTACTTGCAGGCGCCTTCCAACGGGATCTTCGCCGCGCCAATACTGCTTCACCATCGCTTCGTTCACGATCACCACAAGCGGCGCATTTTCGTTGTCGGCGCGCGTGAACTCTCGGCCAGACACCAGCGGAATTCCCATCGCGGCGAAATAGTCGGGGCTTACCTCATCGTAGTCGGCGGTGGGTAGCTGATCGGACGGAGCCAGATAGCCGTCGACGGCGATCGGAGCGGATGAATAGCCGCGATAGCTGAACGGAGTAATGCGCGCGTACGCGGCGGAGTCGACTCCGGGGAGGGCCTGAACTCGCTCCATCAATCGGTCTTCAAAATTCCTTGCGCGCTGCGTGTCGTAACCCGCCGCTAATAGATTCACGTTCGTAGTCAACACGCCCTCGGTGGAAAAGCCCGGGCTGGCGGAGTGAATGGCCTGCAGGCTCTGAATCACAAGCCCCGCTCCGACCAGCAAAAGGAAACTCAGCGAGACCTGCACAACAACGAGACTCGATCGGATCCAAACTTTTCTGCGGCCGCCGACGACACCCGACGACTCGGATTTTAGCGCGGCGGCAAGATCGATCTTCCCGCTCTGCATTGCGGGAACGAGCGCGAAAAGCAGCGTCGAGACCACGCCAACGCCGGCGCTCAAGGCGAACACGCGCCAATCGAGCTCCCCGCCAAGATACATCGGCCTGCCGCGAAACGGGATCAAGCGCACGAGCAAATTACGGCACCAATACGCCACGACCAGCCCGCCGGCTGCGGCGAACGCCGAAAGAATCAGGCCTTCGGTGAGAAGCTGTCTCAAGAGCCGGCCGCGTCCTGCGCCGACGGCAAGGCGAACCGTCATTTCATGGCGCCGCGCGAAAGAGCGAACCAGCAGCAGGTTGCTGACGTTGGCGCACGCGATCAGCAGCACAAAAATCACCACGGCCAGCGCGATTCCAAGCGTAGGGGCCAGGGCGCCTGCGTTATTGAACGGTGTTTGCCACAGCGCGAACAGCTTGATGCCGCGGCCTCGGTTCGTTTCCGGATAGTCGGCTTCGAGTCGTTCGGCGACAGCGGACATCTCTTGTTGCGCCTGCGCGAGAGTCACGCCCGGCTTCAGCCGAACGAATCCTTCGATCCAAGACGCACTCCGGTCTTCGAGTTTGTATCCATCATTCTCGAATGCCTCCTGCATCGACGCGGGAGCCCAAAACTGAAACGCATAGCCCACGAACGTCCCGTAAAAGCCTTCTGGTGCGACGCCGACAATCGTGAATTGCCGGCCGTTGATGGTTTCCGTCTGGCCAATCACCGCCGGATCACCGTGGAAGCGGCCCTGCCACATCTGATAACTGATCACGGTTACGGGATGGGCGTTGCGCCCCAAGTTCTCCGCGGGCTCGAATCCGCGTCCCAGAATGGGATGGACGCCGAGGGCCTCAAAATAGTTTGCCGATACCACACTGCCGACAAAATTTTCTGCGCGGTCGCCGAGACCGAACGTGGCGCCAGTGATCTTTTCCGCGATAAAGGAATCAATCAGCGCGCAGTTCCTCTGAAAATCGAGGAAGTCAGGCCAGGAAACGTCGTTATAGCCAACCACGCCGCGCGACGTAGCCACCATGGCAAGCAGCCGCTCCTGGTGCACGACCAGCGGGAACGGGCGAAGCAGCACGCCTTCGATCCAACTGAATACGGCTGCGTTCGCGCCGATCCCTAAGGTGAGGCAAAGCATTGCCAGCACCGAAAAGCCCGGATTGCGCCGAAGCATTCGCAAGCCGAAGCGAAGATCTTGCGCGAGGTCGCCAAACCAGTTGATGCGGCGGGATTCGCGCACGCCGTCCTGGTGCGCCTCGACGCAGCCGAATTCGACACGCGCGCGTCGTGTGGCCTCGTCGCGCGAGATGCCGGAGCGAACAAGATCGTCCGCGCGCGCTTCGATGTGAGCGCGCATCTCGTCATCAAGTTCGCTCTCGAACTGCGCCCGCCGCCACAAGCTCCGCCACGCCGACCGCATCCTCGCAAACATGATTACCTCCCGCCCTGCTCTCGCATCAACCTGGGAACGCCATTCTCCTGAATGGCGCCTTTTTGTTTTCTGGCAGCAGCGGCGGCCGTTTCTGGTCACTCGCCACTCGTCACTCGTCACTCGCCACTGCTTTTTTCACTCGTGCCGCAGCGCCACCATCGGATCCACGCGCATCGCCCGCCGCGCGGGAATGTAACTGGCCACAAGCGCAACTGCAATCGTCCCTAGGCCGCCCAGAATCATCGGGACAGCACTCTTCGCTGGAAGGTCTGCAATCAAACTTGCCGCCACGCGCTTGCCCCAAAATGCGAGAGGTGCCCCCGCAGCTACGCCCGTCGAGACCATCCATGCTGCGTCTCGAAGCACCATTCGCATGACGTCGCTTCGATCTGCGCCGAGTGCCATGCGGACACCAATCTCGTGCGCGCGCTGCGTCACCGTGTACGCCAGCAGCCCATAGAGCCCGATTGCCGCAAGCAGCGCACCGAGCGCGCCGAACCCTGCGGAAAGCATTGCAATCAACCGCTGTGGAACAATGGACGAATCGATCTGCTGGTTCATCGTCATAATCCGAACGATGGGAACAGTCTTCAGCACAGCGGCCTCGGTTTGGCGAACCGCGCCGGCAATTCCGCCGGGATCGATTCTAGTGCGGATCGCCAGCTGAGAACCAATGAAGCCCTGTTGAAGCAGGTCCGCATAGATCGTGGGCTGCGCGGCTTGCTCGAGGTCGTTGTACTTGGCGTCGCCGACGACTCCCACCACCTCATAGATCTTTTCGCCTTTCGTCAGGGTGATATGGCTCAGAGCGATGTGTCTTCCGATGGGGTTTTCGTTCCCGAAGCAACCGCGAGCAGCGGCCTCGTTAATGATTGCGACGGAGGAGCCGGCCTGGTCGCGTCCTGCAAAATCGCGACCCGCGAGAAATGGTGTGCCATACGTCTCGAAGTAGTCAGGGGCAACGTAATTGATTGAGGCCTGGGTCCGCTTTTCAGGATGGTCTTCCGCAAATGCGAAGCTCGAGGCTCCGGGGCCCTCCATTGGACTCACGCTGCTGAAGGTGGCCGAGCTTACGCCGGGAATGGCGTCCAGCCGCATCGCCAGCTCTTGCGACAACCGCGAGAATTGCGCAGCGTTATAGCCACTGTGCGCGAAATCGAGCGTGACCAGCAGCAGGTTATTGCGCTCGAATCCCAGATTCAAGTTCCGAAGATGCGACAGATATCCCACAAACAGGCCTGCGGAACTTACCAGCACCAGAGAGAGCGCCACCTGCGAAGCGACCAGGCCCTTGCCGAACAGCCGCCGGGACTTCGATTCTCCGATGCGCGATGCCTCTTGCAGCGCAGATGCCGGTGCCGTCTTCGACGCGCTCAGAGCGGGTGCTGCTCCGCACAGGAGTCCCGTGAGCAGCGCGATCGCTCCGGTGAACAACAGCACGCGTGCATCTGGTTTTGTAAGAGCTTCAAAATGCACCGGCGACCCAATGATGAACCTGCCGGATGCGAAGACCCGGATCAGTGCGTGAGCTGCGAAGTAGGCTACGAAGATGCCGGCGGCGCATCCGGCCAGCGAAAGCAACAGCGATTCGGCAAGCGTTTGGCGCAGCAACCGAGCCCGAGCCGCTCCCAGGCAGGCGCGCACGGCCATTTCGTGCTGGCGCGACGCTCCGCGGGCCAGGAGCAGCCCCGCCAAATTCGCGCATGCAAGGAGCAGCAGCAGCCCCACTGTCGCCATCAGAACCGTCAGCGGTGTCGAGAGCATCTGGGTCAAAGGCGTCGTAACACCGTTTCCCGCCGGCTCAATTCGAAGTTTCATTTCCTTCACGAATGGCCCGGCGTCGGGAGCGTTCACCACCGTTTGGAACAGCACCGCCATTTCCGCCCGCGCTTTCTCCATCGATACGCCGGGGTTCAACCGCGCCAGCAAGCTCAATGACCCCCATCCGAGCGAAGGACCAAATGATGTAGGCCACCAAACGTCTTGTGGGGCTTCGTCACTAAGCCCGTAAAACCCGCGTTGCGCCACGCCGATGATGGTAAGAGGCGCGTCGTCACCAACGACGATTTTCTTGCCGATAATTCCAGGATCCAGATCGAATCGGGACTTCCAGAATGACCAGCTCACGACGGCTACTGGGTCGTGATAGCCCATGTGTACGTCTTCGGGGCCGATTAGTCGGCCTGCTGCGGCCCGCACCCCGAGCGCTTGGAAGAACGTTCCTCCTACAGCTCCGACGAACACGGTCTGCGGCTGCAGCTTATCGGCGCGGACTGGGGCAAAGTTCATAGTAGACCCAACGAACAGGTCCGAGAAAACGTGGTTGCCGTCGCGCATGGTCTGGTAACCGTCCCACGAGAAGCCGTTGAACGCAGGTTCGCCGGGGGCTTGATGCAGGAGCTCTACGAGCCGGCCCGGGTCGCGCACGGGGAGCGTGTGCAGCATCAGGCCGTTCATCATGGTGAAGATCGCGGTGTTAGCGCCGATGCCGAGGGCTAGCGTGAGAATGGCGACGGCGGTGAACCCGGGAGACTTGCGCAGCATGCGCAGGCCGAAGCGAAGGTCCTGGGCGAAATCTTCGAACCAATTCACGCGGCGCGATTCGCGCACGCCATCCTGGTAGGCCTCGACGCAGCCGAATTCGACACGCGCGCGACGAGCAGCTTCTTCGCGCGAGATGCCGGAGCAAACGAGATCGTCCGTCCGCGCCTCAATGTGAGCGCGCATCTCGTCATCAAGCTCGCTTTCGAATTGCGCCCGGTGCCGCAAGCTCCGCCACACCGACCGCATCCTCGCAAACATGCTCTGCCTCCCGCTTCAGCGCGGCTGTGGCTTACGGTTCTTGTTTTTTCTCGTCACTCGCCACTCGTCACTGTTTTTTTCACTCGTGCCGCAGCGCCACCATCGGGTCGACACGCATCGCTCGCCGCGCTGGAATCCAGCACGCCACCAGGGCGACGAGCGCGAGAACGCTCGCCGCGATGGTCAAGACCAAGAGGTCGGCCGGCTGAACTCCATAAAGCTGGTCCGCGAGCAGGCGAGTCAGGCCTTCGGCTCCGGCTAGCCCCACAACGACTCCTGCCAGCGTCAGCAACATCCCGCGGCCGATCACGATTCGCCACACATCGAACGGCCGCGCGCCGAGGGCCACGCGAATGCCAATCTCGTGCGTTCTCTGCGCCACCGAGTAAGTCATGACGCCGTACATGCCCACCGCTGCGAGCACGAGCGCGAGTCCGGCGAACGTGCTCATCAGCGTCATGAGAAATCTTTGAAACGCGAGCGAAGTGGAGAGAATTTCGTCCATGGACTGAACTTGCCCGACCGGCACGGCCGGATCCACGGCCTGGATCACGTCAACCACGTCCTTGCTCACGCTGAGCGGATCTTGCGCGGTACGGACGAGCACGCTATCGGGAAACCATGCCAGGAAGCCTTTCGTGCCGCGAATATCGCATTGTGCGTCGGGAAGAAATACGGTTGGGGGCGCGGGCGCGTTGAGGAACGACCGGACGTCGCCGACAACGCCGACAATCTCCCACTCGCTGTCTTCAATCTTCACGTGCTTGCCGATCGGATCATCGTTGGCGAATCTTTCGCGCACCATCTCCTTGTTGATAATGGCGACGTTGCGCGACATAACTGAGTCGCTGTCCGTGAAGAATCGTCCGCGCTGAAGAGGCACGCCGAGAGTACTGAAATATTGCGGCGTGACCTCGCGGTAATCGGAGCTGAGCCCGCGTTGCTTCGAGCCCACGAATTCGACGTATTCGTTTCCGCCCTGCTCGAGCGGAGAGCCGCCGTTGACGATCGCTGCCGACTGAACGCCGGGAATGCTTTCGACACGCTGCGTGACGCTGCGATCAAAATTCGTCATCGCGGCGGCGGACGGAAACTCGCCGCCCGTGGGCCAGATTTGAACCGACAGAACCGGATGAGGATCGAAGCCCGGATTGGTGCGGAGCAGATTGAAGAACGTCTCGATAAGAAGCGAAGCGCCCGCGAGCAGCACAAGCGAAAGAGCCACTTCGGCGACCAGCAATACATTTCCCATGCGCTGGCGCCCCAGGCCGGCGCTGGCGCGGCCGGCGCTTTCCTTCAACGCCTCATTCCAATTCGTTTTCGACGCGCGCAGCGCCGGCGCCGTGCCGAACACGATTCCGCAGACGACTGAGACGATGATGCTGAACGCAAGCGCCCAAGCGTCGAGCGCGATATCGTGCGCGCGAGGCAAATCCGGCGGCGCGAGTCCCAGCAGAAGATTCAGGCCCCAATGCGCGAAGAGTAGTCCAAGCAAGCCGCCAAAGCCCGCGAGCAAAAGGCTCTCCGACAGAAATTGCCGGACCACTCGCGAGCGTCGCGCTCCCAGGGCCGCGCGAACCGCAATTTCGCGTGTCCGCGTGGCCGAGCGCGCGAGCAACAGATTTGCCACGTTAACGCACGCGATCAGCAGCACAAATCCAATCGAGCCAAAGAGAGCAAAGAGCGGCTTGCGGTAGTCCATCGCCATCACGAAGGCAAGCGGCGTCGCGCGAAACGCGACGAGTGGCCGCTCCTCCGGCGAAATCATGTGTGTGCGGAACTGTTCGAGGAACAGCGGGCTTACCGATTCCAGGTAAGCGTCCGCCCGCTCACGCGAGACGCCATTTTTGAGGCGCCCCACAACGTGGTAGTTGAATCCGGAGCCCGTGGTGCGGTCTTCTTGTGCAAGAGTCGTCCAGACGTCGGCTTGCGGTTGGCTCTGAAAACCGCTCGGCACGATCCCAACCACCGTGAAGGGCGTGCCGTTGAGCGAAATGGTCTTTCCGAGAATTCCCGCATTGCCGCCGAAGTGCGATTTCCAAAGTCCGTAACCGAGAATTACGACGTCCGGTCCGGTTGGGCTGTCTTCCTCGCGCGAAAAATTGCGGCCAAGCGCGGGTTGAACACCCATCACATCCAGATACGCCGAGGAGACGCGCAACGCCCGCACGCGCATCGATTCGCTGCCGCCCGTCAAATTGAAGCCAAGGCCGTGACTCGCTGCCAAGAATGCAAAAGGCTCGCTGTGAAGTTTCCAGAAATCGAATTCGTGGGCGGTGAAACCCGAATAGTCCATCTCACCCTTGTAGCTCACCGAAATCTGCGCTATTTGTTCGGGTTGCGGGTAGGGAAGCGGCCGCAAGAGCACTCCGTAGACGACGCTGAAGATCGCGGTGTTCGCGCCGATGCCAAGCGCGAGGGTGAGGACGGCGACGGCGGTGAAGCCGGGCGACTTGCGGAGCATGCGGAGACCGAAGCGCAGGTCTTGCGCGAGGTCCTCGAACCAATTCACGCGGCGCGATTCGCGGACGCCATCCTGGTGCGCTTCGACGCAGCCGAATTCGACGCGCGCGCGGCGAGTGGCTTCGTCGCGCGAAAGACCCGACCGCACGAGATCGTCCGCGCGAGCTTCGATGTGGGAGCGCATCTCCTCGTCAAGCTCGTTCTCGAATTGCGCGCGGTGCCGCAAACTCTGCCAGAAGGAACGGAGTCGAGCGAACATCGTCAGCCCTCCTGGGGTTTGGCGCTCAACGCGGAGCGAATGGCGGTGGAGATGCGGTTCCAGCTTTCGGTTTCTTCGCGGAGGCGGCGGCGCCCGGCTGCGGTCAGCCGGTAGAATTTCGCGCGGCGATTGTTTTCCGACGTGCCCCACTCGGTGTCGAGCAAGCCCTGGTGCTCCAGTCGATGGAGGGCGGGATACAGCGCGCCTTGTTCCGTGAGCAGGGCGCCGCGCGTGATCTGTTCGATGCGCAGCAGCACGCCATAGCCGTGCAGCGGGCCAAGAGAAGCGGCTTTCAGGATGAGCAGATCGAGCGTGCCGGGAAGAAGTTGCGCTGGCTCAGGCATTTCGGACTCCTAAACAGATTAGGAATGTACATCAGCTTTCCTAACTTGTCTAGGGGTGTCGCTGCAGAATTTTCAAAGGCCGGCGAGGAGGTGCCCCATCTTCTCGCGTTTCGTGCGCAGATACGCACGCGAGAGCTGGCTGGTTCGCGGCCGGCAGGGAACCAGCTCCGCGACGCGAAGGCCGGATTGCTTGAGTTGTCGCGCCTTGTCGGGATTATTCGAAAGCAGCCGCACGGCGCGCAGGCCCAGCGCCTTCAGCGCCTCGGCCGCAAATTCGTAGTCGCGCGAGTCCGCCGCAAAACCGAGCCGCCGGTTCGCTTCCACGGTGTCGAGGCCCTCGTCCTGCAGTTCGTATGCTTTGATTTTGTTGATCAGGCCGATTCCGCGGCCCTCCTGCGGGAGATACAGAACGACGCCTGCGGGTTCTTTCGCGATCTTGCGCAGCGAAAATTCGAGTTGCGCGTGGCAGTCGCAGCGCTCCGACGTGAAGACGTCTCCCGTAAGGCACTGGGAATGGACGCGCACGAGCGGCGCCTTGGCGCGCGCCAAATCTCCATGCACGATGGCCACCGCTTCGTCGACGGCGCGGACGCCCTGAATCGCGTAAATCGTGAACTTCCCGAACGATGTGGGCAGTTGCGCCTTGGCGACGACGCGCACTTTTGAAGCTGGTTTGTGCGGCTTCACGGAATTGCGCATTATAGCAGGAGCGCTCGCGCGCATGTTTGTCACGGACATCCTGTAACTCCTTCCTCGTCTCGCTTCGGCCTTCGCTTTACATCCCTGGCTGCTTTGGCTAAGTTAGCGCGAGAGGCGTATTCCCGGCTTGCAATGCCGGGACGCTAAGATGGGCACACTGTCGGGCGTACCCGAACTGCTTCTTACGCTGCTGCTCAAGCTGTGCTGGGCGGCGGCGCTGGCGGCGTTGCTCGTCCGCTTCCGGTCGTTTCGCAGGCTGGTCTTCACCGAGAATCGCGACTCTGACCAGAAAGTGATCCTGCTGCTGTTCCTCACGCCGCCGCTGGCGATTGGAATCATTCTGCGCATCATTGGCGGCTACCAGTTCTTCGATTTGATGCTGGAAGGCTCATTCTTGATGGGCCTAATCGGAGGCAGGATCGTCGGCCTGTTGGGAGGCTCGCTGATCAGCCTGCCGGCGTTCGGCATGCACGAGTGGCTGTCGAGCCCCGTGGCGGCGCTCGTGGGATTACTCGCGGGAGTGATTCGCGAGGTAATGCCGGAAAAAGAGGACATCTGGCACTTCGGCCCGTTTCTGTTTCTCAGCATTCCGCGGTCGATATGGGATCTGATTCGCCAGGGAAAAAAGAACTGGGCGATGCTTCCTCTGTTCGCGTGCGCGGCGTTTGAAACGGGACGCATCCTGCTGGTCAGCGCGCTGCCGGCGCATACGAAGTGGCTGTTCGCCGAGTATCCGGTGAGCTGGGGGCTGATGCCGCTGGTGGTGCTTACGTCGGTGATCTGCGTTGCCGTGCCGATCAAGATCTGGAACAACACGCGCATCGAGATGAACCTCGAGCAGAACCAGCAGTTGCTGCTCAAGGCCCGCATGGACGCGCTCACCAGCCAGATCAATCCTCATTTTTTGTTCAACACGCTGAACACAGTGTCGTCGCTGATTCGCTTCGATCCGGACATGGCGCGCGGCGTGGTGCTGAAGCTCTCGAATATTTTGCGGCGGCTGCTGCGCAAGCACGAGACGTTTGTCCCGTTGCGCGAAGAGCTCGAATTCGTCGACGATTACCTTGATATCGAAGTCATCCGCTTCGGGCGCGACAAGCTGCAGTTCTTCAAGCAGGTGGACGAGGAAACGCTCGACGCGTTCGTGCCCAGCATGTTCTTGCAGCCGATGATCGAGAACGCGATCAAGCACGGCCTGGCGCCGCGTCTTGACGGCGGCCAGATTCATTTGAGGACGCAGCTCGTGAATGGCCGGCTGTCGATCGAAATCAAGGACAATGGCATCGGGATTTCGCCGGAGCGGCTGCGCGAAGTCTATGCGGGCGGAATCGGAATCAGCAATGTCAACGAGCGCCTGCGGCTGCTGTACGGCGATCAGTTCAAAATGGACATTCGCAGTGAAGAAGGGCAGGGAACCCTCATCCACATCGAAATTCCCGAACTCGCCACCGTCGAGTTTGTAACGACCGCCTGATTTCGTTCCGGTCGCGATCGCCGCGCGAGTCGCCTGCAAGTAAGCCTGGGAGTAGCAGGCTCACGTAGGCAGCGGCGCGAGGTCCGGCTCGGTCCAATGCGCCTTGGCTTCGGCAGAAGCAATTTTTTCGGCGCTGTAATGGCGCGAGATTAGGCTCTTATCACCCAGCGCTGCGACAACCCCGTTCACAATTTCCACTAAATCTGTCGCGCCGCGCATTTCACGCACGTGCAATTCCACCGCTCGAAGCCAGAATTGCGTGATCGTCTCGTGATAGCGGTGTCTTTCGAGGAATGTCGTGTACCGCAACAGACTCTCGCGCATTTTCCCCGTCGCAGCGCTTGAGCCGAATTTCAGGATGTACCACGCAGCCACCGCCAGATGTTGCCCGTGGCCGAAATCTGCCGGCGAACATTCGCACGATTCCAGCCGCCGAACAACTTCCTCGATTTCAGCCTCGGACCCATACCTCGGCAATTCCGGCATCGTTCCTCCCGAAAAACAAAAACGCCCGCGTCCGCAAAGCGGATACGGGCGTTGCGATTTGCTCTCTACGGACAGGCTACATCAGGTTCCTGGCGGTGTCCATCATTCGTAGCGCAGAGCTTTCATCGGGTCCACCTTGGTGGCTCGCAACGCTGGAACGTAGCTCGCCGCCAGCGCCACGACAGCTAGCAGCGCCGACACGCTCAGGAACGTGACGGGGTCGGTCGGCTGCACGCCAAAGAGAAGCGTCGCCATCAGGCGGGTCAATCCAAGCGCCGCGGCGACGCCCACAATCACCCCGATCGCGGTAAGCGCAAAACCTTGCCTCATCACGAGCGCTAGCACGTTGCCCGACTGCGCTCCGAGCGCCATGCGAAGTCCGAATTCCTTCGATCGCCGCTCCACCGAATACGAAATCACGCCGTAGATTCCGACAGTGGCAATAATCAGCGCGACGCCAGAGAACAGAGTGAGCAGCAGTGTGAGGAATCGTGGCTGCGATTCAGCCTCCGCCATCACGCTATCCATGGTTTTCACGTCGGCGAGCGGAATCGTGGGGTCGACGGCGTCGAGTTTGCTTCGCACCGCGGAAACAAGCGACCTGGGATCGCCGCGTCCGCGCAAAACCAGGTACGCATTCTGCAAGCCCGCGGCCTGCGTCTGGTCGTACGGCAAATACAGCTCTGTGCCGGCCGGCTTGTCTAAGCCGGCGTTCTTCACATCCTCGACGACGCCGATGATTGTGCACCACGGCGGCGTCTCACCCGGCTGGATGCGCTTCCCGATAGGGCTTTCGTTTTTCCAGAATGTGCGTGCCATCGTTTCGTTGACGATCACCACGTCCGGCGTGCCTTTCGCGTCGCGCTCGTCAAAAAGGCGCCCGGCCATCAGCCGGATGCCCATCGTCTTGAAGTAATCCTTGCTGACGATCTGGTAGTAATCGACGTTCTCGATCGGCCCGTCTTTCACTTTCACGAAATTCTCGATCTTCGTGTCGTTCATGTTCGGCGGACGCAACGGCGGCAGCCCGCTCGCGATGGCCGCGGACTGCACGCCCGGCAAATGCGTGATCGCGTCATCCATCCGCTGCCAGAATGGCAGCGATTGGTCATTCTTCGGATAGGTGGCTTGCGGGAGATTGATGTTCATCGTGATCACGTTATCCGTGTTCATTCCGGTGTGTACCTGCTGCAATTTCCAGAAGCCTCGGACCATCAAGCCGCACCCGATCAGCAGCACCAGCGCCATCGCCAGCTCTCCAGCCACCAGGACGCGGCGAAAGGCCTGCGCGCCGGAAGTGGACGTTGTCGAACCGATCGTGTCCTTTAGTGAATCTTGCAGATTCTGATAAGCCAGAGGAATGATGGGAGCGAGGCCAAACAGCACTCCGGTTAGGAGAGTCGCGCCGATCGTGAACAGCAAGACGCGCGTGTCGATCCCGATTTCCGCGGCGCGCGGCAAGCTGCCGGCGTTGGTCAACTGAATCATCCGCAGGCCGGCGTAGGCGAGCGCCAAGCCCAGCAGCGCGCCAACCGAAGAAAGCAGCAATCCTTCGCGGATGAATTGCATGGCAAGTCGAGGGATGCCGGCGCCGAGCGCACTGCGGATCGCGATTTCGCGTTTGCGAGCTTCCGCGCGCGCGAGCAGCAGATTCGCGACGTTGACACATGCAATCAGCAGGACGAATCCAACCGCCGCGAGCAGCATGATCAGCGCGGGCCTGACCCCGCTGACGACCTCGTCGTGCAGCCCATAGCTCACGAGCGTGTGATTCTTCGGGTTGAAATAGTGCTCTTTCATCCCCTTGTGCGCTTCGCCCATCGCGCTTTCGTAGGATTTAAGTTCGGTCCATGCTTGTGCGGAAGTTACTTCCGGTCTTAACCGTCCGAGGAGATAGAGATAGTGGCTGCCTCGGCCGCCGGGCTTGGCGGGATCGATCTGCAACGCCGACCACACCTCCGGCGCCGGAATGTCGCCGGGAGGGAACTCGAAGCCGCGAGGCATTACGCCGATGATCGTGCACTTCTGTCCGTTCAATTGAGTGTCGCGGCCAACGATGCTGGGATCGCCGCCGAAGACCGTCTTCCAGACGCCGTAGGATATATCCGCCACCTGCGGCGCGTTGGGCTCGTCATCTGCCGCGCCGATCAACCGGCCCATCATCGGCGACACACCAAGGGTGTCGAGCAATCCGCCGCTCACAAAGGATGCGTTCACGCGGGCGGGCTGCGTGCGGCCCGCGATGTTGGCACCTGCATCCACCCACGCGTCCAGCGACTGCCACGATTTCAGGTCGCGCCGCAGATCGATGAACTCCGGCGGCGACGTCCAGAAGCGGTGCAAGCCGCCGTTGGGGAACGTGGGGAACTCCGTGTAGACGCGAACCAGCTTGTCAGGCTGCTTATAGGGGAGCGGCCGCAGCAGAACGGCGTTGACGACGCTGAAGATCGCCGTGGTCGCGCCGATCCCCAGCATCAGGCACACCACGGCCGCAATCGTGAACGCGGGGTTCTTCAGAAGCATGCGAATCGAGTGGCGCAGATCCATCCAGAAAGAATCCATCATCGCCTCCGCACGGAAGTATACGCGGCCCGGATTGGTCCGTCCTTCTTATCCGCAATCCGAACACCCCCAAGAGATCCCGCTAAGGCCTTATTTATCTCCGTGTTGAGCAGACCTGGACGTGCCATTGCGCCTTCGCCTGCCCGCTGATGGGATAAGCCGGCTCAGAATCGAACACTGACCGAACCCAGTCAGGGGTGGAACCCGGGAGCAGCGCAGAAATGGGCTTGACAACGGGGCGTCTATACTGTAATTTCAGTCTATACAGAAATGACAGACAACGCCAAATCGCATCTCTCACCCGTCGAACAGAAGTTCATCCTCCATTGGGGCGAGATGGGCACCCGCTGGGGCGTCAACCGCACCGTGGCGCAGGTACACGCGCTGCTCTTCATTTCGAAACGGGCCCTTTCAGCCGAAGAAATCGCCACGACGCTCTCGGTGGCCCGCTCCAACGTCAGCACCAGCCTCCGCGAACTGCAGGGCTGGCGCATCGTGCGCGTTGCGCCGGTTCTGGGCGATCGGCGCCAGCATTTCGAATCCATCAAGGACGTTTGGGAGCTTTTCCGCATCATCGTGCAGGAGCGCAAGAAGCGGGAAGTCGACCCGACGATTGAGGTCGTGCGCGAATGCGTGGCGGAAGCGGCCCAGGCCGGACCGTCCGAGGCCTATGCCCGGCAAAAACTCGAGGAACTCCTCGAGTTCATCGCCACGATGGACACGCTCTTTACCGAATTTCAGCACCTTTCGCCCGCCGCGGCGCGAGGCATCGCGAAGCTGCGCGGAAGGATTCGAAAGCTGCTCCCAGGTTAGGGTGTAGTCACGCTAGCCAATCCTGACCTGCCGTGGCGGGCGAAGGGCGCCTCGTACGCGTCGTTTGAGGTCTTATGATTTCAGTCTCTACAGAGATTACTGACGCCGCCCCGACGCCTTCTCGCGGTTGGGTCCTCTTCGACGGCGATTGCACATTCTGCCGCAGCTGGGTCGATCGCATGAAGCCCATTCTGGCCCCTCGCGGTTTTGCCTTCCTCCCCCTGCAAACGCCCTGGGTCCGCGCCTTTTTCCATTTCCCCCAGAGCCAGCTTCTCGGCGAGATGCGCGTCCTGCTGCGAAACGGCGAAACGCATGGCGGCGCTGATGCCATTATTGCGCTGGCCAGATATGTCTGGTGGGGCTGGCCGCTCGTCGCGCTAGCCCGAGTTCCCGGCGTGCGCCGCGCGCTCCGCGCCGGATATCGCCGCGTCGCCGCCCGCCGCCATTGCCTCAGCGGCGCTTGCACCGTCGGTCGAAACACGAATTTACCAGTGCCCCCAACAAGCGAAGGAGGTACTGCCAGATGACGTTCCCTGACCTATGGAGCACGGAAGGAACGATTGACCGCGGGCTTTACGCGCTCGTCGGCTTGATTGGTTTCGCCATCAAACACAACTTCGACCGCTTGTTAGCGACGGGAGTGTTTCATCGCAAGTGGAGCCTCTTCAACTACTGGATACCGCTCGACCGGGCGGTGCGCGTCACTTCTCTCAGCACGTCCGACCGCACGTTCCTTCTCTGGATGCTCGTCCTTTCGCTTCCTTTCATTTGGGTGGGCGTTGCGTTGACGACCCAGCGGCTTCGGGCGATGGGACTACCCCTGTGGCTCGTTGCGCTGTTCTTCTTGCCCTATCTGAATCTTTTGTTCTTCATCATTCTGTGCGTCTACCCCTCGCAGAGCGCGGAGGATCTGGCAAAGCCGCCGCGCGCCCGGGAAAACCGCACGCTCGGCAAAATCATCCCCGACAACACCTGGGGAAGCGCTGCGATGGCCCTCTTGATCTCATCAGTCTTTGGCATTGCCGCGACGCTCCTGAGCGTCAGCGGCCTTTTCGCCGTGTATGGTTTTGGATTGTTCGTTGCACTGCCGTTTTGCCTCGGGCTCTGCTCAGTTCTTCTTCATGGCTACCATCGGCCCCGCGGCTTCTGGAGCTGCATGCTGGTAGCGGCCCTCTCCATTACTTTACTGGGTTTGTTCCTGCTGGCCCTGGCCATTGAAGGAGCAATCTGTTTGCTGATGGCGGCTCCGATCGGGGTGGTTCTCGGCTTGATGGGCGGATTGCTCGGCTATTGGATTCAGCGAAGGCATTGGAGTGAACTGCAAACGCAAGCCACCTTTGGCGCGATGCTTCTCTTCGTGCCGTTCCTCATGGGCGCCGAAGCCCTAAAACCCCTGCAACCGGAGCTTCTGCAAGTAAGCACGCAAATCGAGATCAACGCGCCCGCAACGACCGTGTGGCACTTTCTCGCGTCTTTTCCGACGCTCCCGCCGCCAACAGAATGGCCCTTTCGCGTTGGGATCGCTTATCCGATCCGTTCGACCCTGGAGGGTTCCGGGCTTGGAGCGCGCCGCGAGTGCCAGTTCTCGAGCGGTGAATTTGTCGAGCCGATTCGCGTGTGGGACGAGAACAAGCGGCTCGTCTTTTCAATTTCTGGAGAGCCGCCCGTGATGGAGGAAATGTCTCCCTACGGCCACATCCACACGCGCCACATCGACGGCCAGTATTTTCAGGCGCAGGACGCAGAATTCGTACTCACGCCGCTCCCGAATGGTCACACGCTGTTGACCGGCACTTCGCGATACCGCAATCGAATGTGGCCGGCCGCGTACTGGCGGCTCTGGTCGGACGCGATCGTCCATCAGATTCACCTGCGCGTTTTCCAGCACATCAAGCAACTCTCGGAAGCCAGTGAATCGCAAGCAGCGCTGCGATAGGTCCTTTTGAGAGAAGGCCATGAACTGCAAGACCGCAAATCGAGTGGTTGTGACCGGAGCCTTCGGCTACACGGGGAAGTACATCACGCGGCGGCTGCTGGCGATGGGCAAGCGGGTGCGAACGCTCACGGCGCATCCGAATCGCGGGAATGAGTTTGGCGGCCAAGTCGAGGTGGCCCCATTCGACTTCGCGAATCCCGCCGCCCTTGTGAACAGCCTTCGCGGCGCGGAATGCCTGTTCAACTCTTACTGGGTCCGGTTCGACCACGGGGATTCTACCTTCGAGCGCGCTGTGGAGAATTCAAGAATGTTGTTCGCGGCGGCGAAAGACGCGGATGTGGGGAAAATCGTCCACATCATCATCACGAATCCGTCGCTCGACTCGCCCCTTCCTTATTTTCGCGGCAAGGCAGAGGTGGAGCGCGCGCTGCAACAGTCAGGGCTTCGTTACGCGATTCTGCGGCCGACGGTAATCTTCGGCGACGAAGGCATCCTGATCAACAACATTGCGTGGCTCGTGCGCCATCTGCCGATCTTCGCGGTGCCGGGCGATGGAACCTATCGCTTGCAGCCCGTATTCGTGGAAGACGTCGCCGAGCTTGCCATTCGTGCAGCATCGGAAGCGGGAGATAGTGTTAGCGACGCCGTCGGACCCGAAATCTACTCGTTCGATGAGCTGGTGCGGTTGATCGCGCACTGCGTTGGAAGCAGGACGCGGCTAGTTCACGTGCCGCCCCGCGCGGCGCTCGCCCTCAGTGAGTTCGTCGGTCTGTTCGTTGGCGACCGCGTTCTCACACGCGAGGAAGTGGATGGCCTGATGGCGGGACTGCTGGTCTCGAGCACGCCACCGACCGCAGAAACGCAGCTCTCGAGTTGGCTTGCTGCAAATGCATACGACTTGGGCGTCGCGTACTTCTCGGAGATTGCGAGGCACTATGCGCGCGGCTGACTTAGCGGCGCTGAGTGCGGAACGAAAGGAGGCACCATGAACCGGCTGATTCCACTGATTTGGGCGGCGGGTGCGGTGCAACTGGCGATTCTCGCGGCGAACTTCGTGATGCCGGAGAAATTGCACTGTCGCGAGAATCTTGTGTGCGTTTCGCCGATGATTCGTCACGTCTTCATCGTGCATTGGATCTACATCGTCGGGATACTCGCGATCTTCTCCGCGCTTTGTTTCCGGTTCGCGCCGGAGCTTGCCGGTGGCAGCCGCCTCGGGCATTTTCTGAGCGCTGCAATAGCCCTGTTCTGGCTGCCACGAATTCCGATTCAGTTGTTCGTTTATGATGCGGAGCTGCGCCGCCGGCATCGTCTCGGCGACGTTGTGATGCTGCTCGCGATTGCCTTCGTGGTTCTGGTGTTCGGGGCTGCGGCTTTGGGCGTGAGGGTGGGCTGAGGCGATGTCATGAATCGCAGCGCGCTCATCGGCGCAATCGTCTGGTGCGGGTTACTGACCGCGGCAAGCACGCATCGGCTCGAACTCGAGTGGATCGATCTGCTTTTCTTGTTTGCGCCGCTCGTGATCGTTCCGTTGGGCCTGGTGCTGACGAGCCGAGTCGAGTCGAGAGTCGTACCGTCGCTTCCAGAGACAATCGCGCGGCTGGTTCAATTGCCCTGCGCGCTGCTTGTCGTAGTTTCCTTGTGCCTGGGGCGTGGGATTCTCGCCGCCTCGCTATCGGCAGCGTGGCTTTTGTTCTGCGGACTACTGGCGCTTGGCGGAGTCTTCCGCCTCTACCGGGGCGCGTTCCGCCGCCTCGATACGGCCTTTCCTGCCGCGGCTTTCCTCTTTCTGCCGGTCGGAGCTGCGTGGCTTGTTGCCTCGCGTCTTGGGCTGACGCTGCTCGGTTTCCAGGAGCCGATCGTCCTCCTCACCGCGGTTCATTTTCACTACGCGGGTTTTGCCGCGCCGCTTCTCTCTCGCTCGTCGCGCCTCGCGCTGGGTGGATCGCAGATGTCCTCGACTCCTGCGGCGCTGTTCAATGTAGTGGCGGCAGGCGTTCTCGTTGGTCCGGCACTACTCGCGGCGGGATTCGTCATCGGACCGCGCATGAAGCTCGCAGCGGCGCTCGTTCTCGCTGCGAGCGAGATCGGACTTGCGGTTTCGTTCCTCTTGGCCCTCCGGGGCATCTCGCAGCGAGCAGCAAAATTCCTGATAGCGGTTGCTGCGGCATCGGTTGCGTTTGCCATGAGTCTCGCGGCTCTTTGGGCCGTCGGCGAATACCCCTTGCAGCCGTTCGTTCATCTCGCCGAAATGGCGCGGCTTCACGGGACGGCGAATGCATTCGGGTTCACGCTTTGTGGGCTCTTGGGTTGGACTCTCGCAGCAAAAGTTGCGCCGGGAAGGAGCGATCAACAATGAGAGTAGCTATCACGGGCGGTACCGGCTTTGTCGGGCGGCACCTAGCGAAGGCGCTGGTGGCTCGCGGCCATGAAGTGATTTTGATCGCGCGAGGCCTCGACCGCCGCGACCCGTCCGCCTACGAACTTCCCAATACGCGCTTTTTCGCCGCCGACCTCTCGAGCGCCGATGAACTCGCTCGCGCCTTTGCGGCCTGCGGAGCTGTGGCGCACTGCGCAGGAATCAATCGCGAAATCGGCAACCAGACTTACGAGCGCATCCATGTGCAAGGCACGCGCAACGTGGTCGAGGCTGCACGCCGGGCGGGCGTCGGGAAGATCACGCTGCTCAGCTTTCTGCGCGCGCGCCCGAATTGCGGCTCGGGATACCACGAGTCGAAATGGGGCGCGGAAGAAATCGTGCGCAATTCGGGCTTCGACTACACGATTTTCAAGGCCGGCGTGATTTACGGGCGTGGCGATCACATGCTCGACCACCTGAGTCACGCCCTGCACACGTCTCCGATCTTTGGGCTCGTAGGATTTGCAGACAAACCGGTGCGCCCGCTGGCGGTGGAGGATCTCGTGGGCATACTCACGGCTGCGCTTGCCGAAGGGCGGCTTTCGCGGCAAACCGTCGCGATCATGGGGCCCGAGCATCTGCCGCTGAGCGAAGCCGTGAAACGCGTCGGCCGCGTTTTGGGGAAGCATCCGCTGTATCTCCCATTGCCGATTGCGGTTCATCGGCTGCTGGGCGTTGTGTTCGAAGCGACCATGAAGATTCCGCTGGTTTCCCTGGCGCAAGTGCGGATTCTTTCCGAGGGCATCGTCGACCCGTGGCCGCCGTACGAAAATCTGCCCGCCGATCTGCTGCCAACGACGCCGTTCAGCGACGAGCAAATCCGGCGCGGCCTGCCGGAACCAAGACGATTCGATGCTAAGGATCTTCGCTGCAGCGCGTGATGCTAGAGCAGGCCGCGCGGGCGGCCTATCCCTCGCCCTGGTACTGCCACAGATACACCGGCAAGGAGTCGAGATCGAAATACATCCTGTAGTAGTAGTCCGGGCCGATGGCGTAGAACGGACGGAACTTCGCCATCACTTTTTTGCCGTCCGCCGGAGCGTAGCGGAACACGCCCGGTCCTTCATCGTCCGGCACGAGATATTTGTTGGCGTCGGCGTCGTTGTCCGGCAGTTTGAAGACGGGCTCGTGGACCCCGCCATCCTGCACCAATACCACCGGCCCGCGTACGAACGCCACGCGGCGCGGATGCTGTTTGTCCACAGCCTGGAGTCTCAAGGTGAGAGGTATACGAACCTCAACGCGATCTCCCGATGACCATGTTCGGTTGATGGTCGCCCACGTTCCCGGCGTGCACTGCACCTGAACCGGAGTGTCATTCACCTTGAGTGAAACGTCGTTCGCCCAGCCTGGCACCCGGAAGCGCAACGGAAACGCGGCCTTCTGCGCCATCTGCAGAGTGAAAGTGGATGTTTCTGCTTCCGGGTACTTCGTTTCCTGCGTCACCTTCACGTCGCCATACTTGCTCTTCCACGTTACCGTCGACGGAACGTAGAGGCTCACGTACAAACTCGAATCGTCCTTGTAGTAGATCAGGTCGTGGAACGTCGCCACGTCCTGAATGTAGGTTCCCGAGCAGCAGGTGTACGGGTTGCGCGAAAAAATCTTCACGCCGCCCGCGACGCGATAGTCGGCGTAATAGAAATGCTGGCCGTGCCCATTGATCTGCAGCGACGCGCCAATTCCGTTGTAGAGCAGGCGTTCGGCCCAATCGCCGTAGCGCGCTTCGCCGGTGAACTGCGTGAGATATCGCGATAGCTTGAAGCCTGCCCACGATCCGCACGGCGCCTCGAAATCATTCGGCTGAAATTCCAGCGCCTTGCCGAGGCTGCCCGGCGGCATGATCCGCTCGACGGGCCCATATCCTCCCGTCGCGTAGCATTGCGTATTCTGCAGAAAATCGTAGGCGTTCGTAATGATGTGGAGATACGTAGGATCGCCTGTCACGGCATACGCCATCGCCGCGCTGCTGAATGTATTCACGTGGCTATAGGCGTGGACGCCGCTCGCGTTGGTTGGCGAGGACGTGTCGGCAAACTTGTTCCAGTAGTCGTGATACAGCCAAACGTCGGCGAAATCCTTGAACTTCGGATTTCCGCTCGAGACGTAGGCGCGGTAGAGGTTTTCCGAAACCGTGTACCACTCGAGCGGCTTGCCCGAATGCATCTCCCAGGGGTGCGGGTTCGCGGGCGTTCGCGTTCGGTCGAGATTCGTAATCGCCCAGTCCGTACAGCGGTCTGCCAGGTCCATCGCCTTTGGATAGTCGGCGTATTCCTTCATGTCGACCAGCCCGCAGATCAGTTTTTCGTAGGGATAGTGGTGCATCCGGCAGTTGCCGTCGGGCCCGACGGTCTTTGCGAACTCGCTCGCGAGATATACGGCTTTATCGCGCATCTCCGTGTCGCCGGTCGCGCGATACATTCGCGCCATTCCGCTCAACCATTGTCCAAACACAGTGGCGCTGTCTTTCGCGCACCAGCCTCCCAACGGCTGTCCGGGAGAGGGGAGCGCTGCCTCCGAGCGAAATCCTTGCAGGATGTCGTCATTCGAGACGTTCAGGTAGAAGTCGCGCCCATGCTGGAATTGATCGTTCCAGCGGCTCTCGCCGAGGCGCACGCCGTCGTAATTGAAGGCTAGTAGCTTGTACCGCGAGTCGATGCTGGACGACGCGGGGCTGGACGAGATTGGATCGGCGGCGATGCGCGGGCCGAGCCCTGAGACGACGGCGGTGGCGGCAACGGTCTTGAGGAAATCTCTGCGAGGGATGTCGGGCATTGCGAGGTCCTCCTAGAATTGCATATAATATGCAATTCAACGCTCGAGTCTAGTCCTGCCCTCCAACACCTGTCAATCGCTGGATAACGCCTTTCAGGTCAGCGTAAGATAGTGTCGTCGCTTCTCTCACGGCGGCACCCTCCCGAGGCCAATAGGCGATGACCGAAAAGTCTGAGACGAACAGCGCGCGCAATGCACTCATCCTGGCAGGAGTGGTGATTCTTATAGCGGGTTACTGCATCGCGTTCGGCCTGCAGTCGCTGGTTGCTTTTGAAGCTCACCACTGGACTCGGGATAACGCCTGGATTACGGACGTGCCCGAGCCTTTGAACGCGCAAGCTCCGGCGGCCGGAAGCACGCAATTGAGAGCCTTCAATTACGAGTTCAAGGTTCCGTGGACGGGCAAGCAGAAGACGAACGAAACGCTGACGTACCACGAGTTTCGCTTTGACTCCGGGCAGGTGGTGATCCTCTACGATCCGGAAGCGCAGTTGGACACAGTGCACGCGCTCAAGGCTTCGAGCCCGCTCGAATATCAGCAGCTTCAGAACGTTTTCGGCGGGCAGCCGCTCGACACGAACTATGCGCTGTATCAGGCTGTGTATGGTGCGTCGCCGGCCGCTACGTCGCCTTTCATGCCGATGCGCGACGCAATACGCACGAACGACCTACTGCTCTGGAAGATTTCATTCGGATACGACGCGATGCCGGGCCTGCATTCGATCGGGTTCGGCGAGAACCACGGGTTTCAGTTTGGCGATCCGTCCACGGGCGGGGCGGTCGCGCTGCGCATCTTCGACGGCCGCGACAGCCAGCTCCGCTTCATCTTCCTCACGCAGGCCGGCTCAAATGCGAAGATCGACCAGGCCGACATCAACGCCGCCGTGCAATCGCTGCAGCCCGTTCCCGTCATCGAACGCTAGCCTGGCTCACGCGCGGGCCGCTGCGCCCGTCGCGTTCAGCACCTTTTGGTAGTACGCCTCGTATTGCGGGATCACGTCGTTCGAGCAGTAGTGGCGCCGCGCGTCGATGCGTGCCTGCCGGCCCATCGCGCGGCCGCGATCGGGGCGCGTCAAAATCTCGAGCGCGTATTTCGCGGCGGCTTCCACGTCGCGCGGCGGCACCAGGTAACCGTCGATGCCGTGCGTCACCACTTCGGGCAGGCCGCCAACGTTCGTCGCAATCACGGGCACCTCACACGCCATCGCTTCCAGCGCCGCCAGGCCGAACGATTCGAGGTCGCTCGGCAGCAGGAACAGATCCGCGAGGCCGAGTTTTTCGTGCACGCGGTCCTGCTTGCCGAGAAATAGCACATCCTTCTGCAATTTCTTCTTGCGCGCGATGTATTCGGCCGCGCCGCGATCCGGCCCGTCGCCCATCATGACCAGCTTCGCGGGAATCTTTTCCCGTACGAGGGCGAAAATCTCGACGACATCCGTGATTCGCTTTACCGGGCGAAAATTCGAAAGGTGCATCAGAATCGGCTCGCCATCGGGCGCCCATTTCGCGCGCAAAACCGGATCGTCCGTGCGCTTGTAAAGGTCGCAGTTGACGAAGTTCGGAATCACTTCGATTGGCCGCTTGATCTCGAACTCTTTCACCGTCCGGTCGCGCAGGTAATTTGAAATCGACGTGACGCCGTCGCTCTCCTCGATCGAAAACTTCGTGATCGGCAGGTAGCTGCGATCGCTTCCCACCAGCGTGATGTCCGTGCCATGCAGCGTAGTGATAAACGGCAATTTCCGCGGTGCGGCCATCATGCGCGCCAGCAGTGCGCTCACCGAATGGGGAATAGCGTAGTGCACGTGAAGAAGATCCAGGCCCGCATCCTCGGCCACTTCCAACATCTTCGTTGCCAATGCAAGCGTGTACGGCGGATGGTCGAACAGCGGATATGTGGTGACTTCCACTTCGTGAAAATAGATTCGCTCGAAGGAGCCGCTCAGGCGAATCGGCATGGCATAGCTGATGAAATGGACCTCGTGCCCGCGCGCAGCCAGTTCGATTCCCAGCTCGGTGGCTACCACGCCGGAGCCGCCGTACGTTGGGTAACAGGTGATGCCAATTTTCATGAGGTTCCTCGGGGCCGTCGCCTGCGCCGCTCCGTGGTTCCACGTTGCTTGCGCCGGAGCGATTTCGGGTGCTAGATTCGCGCTTCGTCATTAGACGACCCAGGAGCGCCTTAAGGTGCCGAGACTTTCAGGAAAAGTAACCTTTATCACCGGCGGCGGGACTGGCATCGGCCGGGCCTGCGCGCTGGAGTTCGCCAAGGAAGGCGCGCAGTTGGTGGTGACCGGCCGCCGAAATGAGCCTCTTCGGGCGGTGGTGCGCGAGATCGAACAATCAGGCGGGCAAGCGCTGGCAATCGCCTGCGACGTCACCCAGCGAGAGTCAGTGGAAGCGGCCCTCGCCGGAGCCGTCGAGTATTTCGGCCGCCTGAACGTGATCGTCAACAATGCCGGCGCCGTCGTCGTGGCTGACGCGGAGAATACCACCGACGCGGATTGGCATCGCGTGATCGAGGCGAATCTGACCGGAACGTTTCTGGTGTCCCGCGCGGCGCTGCCGATCCTCCGCAAGGTTGGAGGCGGCTCGATTGTCAACATCGGTTCTATATTGGGCCTCGTGGCGCGCAAACAGCGTGCGGCCTACTGCGCGTCGAAATCCGGCGTCACGGGCCTGACGAAAGCGATGGCCCTGGATCACGCGCACGAGAACATTCGCGTGAACTGCATCTGCCCAACCATTGTTGAGACGGACCTGGGCAACCAGTCGATGGACATGACGCCCGATCCCGGTGCCGAGCGGAGAAAGCGAGCTGCGGAAATCCCGCTGGGGCGCGTGGGCCAGCCGAACGACGTCGCGCAAATGGCCGTATATCTCGCGTCGGACGAATCCGCGTGGGTCACCGGCGCGGCGTTCCCGCTCGACGGCGGTTTGACGGCCTATTGACATGGCTCGTTCCCGCAAAGCGATCGAGCACTTGGCTGTGGAGGAGCTTCGCGAACGCCTCGAATCGAGCAACACTGCGAAGCAGTTCGGTTTCAGGCTTGGCGAAGTCGAGCCTGGGCGCGTCGTCCTGCACATGCGCGTGGACGATCGCCACAAGCAGGTTCACGGAGTGGTTCACGGTGGGATCCTCGCGGCCCTTGCAGACACAGCGGGCGGGCTCGCCACGTACATGGCATGCCCGCGCGGCACCCGCGTAGCGACCATCGAAATGAAAATCAACTATCTCGAATCAGTGGAAGGAGGAATTGTCCACGCGGAAGCGCAGGTCGTTCGCATCGGAGCGCATATCGCCGTCGTCGATTGCGACGTGCGCGACGATCGCCGCCTGGTTGGAAAGGCTTTGATGACGTTCTTCGTGGGCCCCTTCAAGAGGGGCAGGAAGGCGCCCCGTTAGCGCCTTCCGAGGTCAACACCAAGTTCTCGCCTACTGCTGTCCGTTCGTCCCGCCCTGCGCTGCTTCCTCGCCATCTTTATACAAGTACTTGATGCAGTGCTTGTACACCATCAGGTTCGGACTTCCGTAACGCGTCAGCTTGATGCAGTCCCTGTCGTACCACTCAACGGTGCCGTGCAGAACTTCACCGTCGTTCAGCACGACGGCAACGGGCGTCCGCGACTGCATCTGCTTCACGTAATAGAAATTTTCCGCGTGCGTTTGCTCCGGCGGCGCCGGTTTCTTGCGCTGCGGCGGCCCAGACGCTTGCGGACCCGGCTGCGGCCCGCGCATAGGGTAAGGTTCTTTCACTTCGGTAAGCGTGGGACGAAATAACTTCCGGTTCACCATAATTGCTCCTCAGGGATTTCTTCTACTCCTTATGACTGTGCGAGAACTCTTTCGGTTGCAAAATCTTTGAGAATAATTTGAGAAAGAATTGAAGAGCCTAGCGGGCCTCCAGAGACACTAGTAATGCATCGATTCCGAGCTGCCGGCCGACGTTACGACGCAGACGGCTCTCGAGCCGGTCCAAACCCTGCGTTGCTCGCAAGGCCCATTCCAGATTGACCTTCTTGCCGAGAGATTCCAATTCCCGGCGGAGGTCGGGATTCCTAGGAAGACTGCTCTTCGGACTCTGGGAAATTTCGAGCAGGTCTGTAAGCAAACTATAGAACAGCCCCAGGACATTTTCAAACGATTCCTTCTCCTGCTTCGCGAGGGCCGCCGTGGCTGAAAAAATCTCTCCGTACTTTTCGCCCGCAACCGCCTGCTCCAGCAGCCGCAGAACGCTGCGGCGCAGCCGCGCCGACTCCGCTAAATCGATCGAAAGCGCCACGCCTGGGCTGCCGTCCGCGAGCTGCGCCGCGAGTTTTCGCTCCGCTGGTTTCATTTCGGCGCGCTCTTTCAGGAACGCCTCAATCTGGGGGACGGGCACTGGTGCAAAATGGAACTGCAAGCACCGCGACCGGATCGTTGGCAGCAGGGAATCGGGCGCCGGCGCGAGCAAAATCAGCGTCGCCGATTCAGGCGGCTCCTCGAGAATCTTCAGAAACAGGTCCGCATCGTTCCAGCGCATAGTGTCTGCGCCGTCGAGAATGAAGATGCGCCTTCGTCCATGCGGCTTGAAATAGGCGGCGCGTTGCACCGCGCGCAACTGTCCCACGCGAATCATTGGCCGCGCCACGGGCGTTCGCAGCCGCACCGGGTCGGGAACCAGCAGCCACACATCGGGGTTCGTTTCGACGATCAGTGGCATGCGTTCGACCATGGCCGCGTCGGCGCTCTCGCCGCGCTCGGCGAGGCCGGCCTCGATCAGAGGCTGCGGGTCCGCGAGTCGCGCGATTTTCTGGCAGGATGCGCACTCGCCGCAGAAATCGTCTTTCAGCCGCTCGCAATTCGCGGCCTGCGAAAACATTCTGGCCAGCGTGAACTTCCCGATTCCGCGGGGCCCGGTGAAGAGCAGCGCGCTTGCGACCCGGTCGCGCAGCAGCATTCCGCGCAGCGCGCTGACGATCCGTTCGTTGCCGAGGAATTCGCTGAATCCCATTCCGATCAGCCTTTCGCACTCGCACTGAGCGCGGGAAATACGCGCGCTTCCACCGCCGCCAGAACCTCTTCGTGGATCGCTTCCGGCGTGCGCAGCGGCGCGGCGGCGGATTTATGCGGCCTTGGCATTCGATTCACTTTACGCAGCGTCTTATCCTCGATACTGCGAATCCGCTCGCGCGCCACGTCCGAGCACTCGATCCTGACCCAGTTCGGCTGCCGCGAAAGCTCGTCATAAACTTCCGACGCGGCCTTGAGGTGCGCGAGGTTTGCTTCTTGCAAATCGCGCCGCCGTTTCGTGTAGGCGCGCGCGGCCTTTTGGCCCACCAGCCGCTGCGCCTCCTTGGGAGGTACGTGAAGATACACGACGATATCTTCCCTGGGCAGCCCGTAGATTTCATATTCGAGCTGCTTCAGCCATTTCAGAAATTCAGCGCGCTTTCGCGGCGTCACGCGCGCGCCTTGATGCGCCAGATTCGAGCCGATGTACCTGTCCGCGAGCACGGTCCTTCCTTCGGCCAGGGCGGCTTGCAGTTCCGCCTTCGATTCGAGCCGGTCGCCCGCATACAGCAGGGCAGAGAAGTGCGGGTCCACGGCTTCCAGCGGGCCGAATTCGCCGTTCAGGAACTGCGCCGCCATTTTGCCGAAGAACCCCTCGTATCGCGGAAAGCTCACGCGCATGCATTCGATTTTCTTCGCCGCCAGCGCGCGCGCGAGCATCTCCATCTGCGTGCGTTTTCCGGAGCCGTCGATTCCCTCGAGTACGATGAATTTTCCGCGGGCAGGCATGGCGTGTCGCTCAGTCTAGCACACGACGCAGGCGAACTTTTTGAAGGGTGCCAGGCGAAGCGTTCGCCGCTGACACTGATACCGATTCTTTGGGTGATAGAATGTCGGCTATGGTTGAGCGAAGCGAGATTGCGGCGAATATTGAGCGTGTGCGCGAACGCATCTCGCGTGCGGCGAAGCGTGCCGGGCGTCACGCCGACGAAGTCACGCTCGTCGCCGTGTCGAAAACGTTCCCGGCGGAAGCGATTCGCGCCGCCTACGACGCCGGCCTGCGCCATTTCGGCGAAAATCGCGTGCAGGAGTGGGAATCGAAGCAGCGGCTGGTTGCCGATCTCGACGCAACCTGGCACTTGATCGGCCATTTGCAGAGTAACAAAGCTCTTCGCGCGGCTTATCTGTTTCGACGCGTCGATTCCATTGACGATCTCGCCTTGGCCAAAAGGCTCGCCGCTGCCGCCGCTGCCGAAGGAAAGAACCTGCCGGTTCTCATCGAAGTCCACCTGGGCGACGAGGCAACGAAAAGCGGCGTGGCCGTAGCTGATTTGCCGGCTCTGGCGGAGGGTATCGCCCCGTTCGCGCATATCGATCTCGTCGGCCTCATGACCATCCCGCCGTTTGCCGGCGACCCTGAGCTCGCGCGTCCTTATTTTCGGAAGCTGCGCGAACTTCGCGACGATGTCAGCCGCCGCGTCGGACGCAAGATGCCGGTGCTGTCGATGGGCATGAGCCACGACTTCGAAGTCGCCATCGAAGAAGGCGCCACTGAAATCCGCCTCGGCACGGCGCTCTTCGGCGAGCGCCAACCGAAACCTTGATGCCCCGACCTTGATCGAAATCACCGAGCGCGAGGGCGGCGTCGCATTCGCGGTGCGGGTTGTCCCCCGCGCGAGCCGCGATGCGATTGAAGGCGAGCACGGCGGCGCGCTGAAAGTCCGGCTTACGGCGCCGCCCGTCGAAGATCGCGCGAACGAAGCGCTCTGCCGCTTGCTGGCCGACCGTTTGAATGTGCCAATTCAGGCTGTTAGAATCGTCGCGGGCGAGAAAAGCCGTACAAAGCGCGTCGCGATCGCGGGAGTAACGCGCGACCAAATAACCGCGCTGTACCCCGCAGTGGAAAGCGAGTGACGAAACTCATGCCCGACATTAAGGCAATTCAAGCCGAGCTCCGCGCCGGTAAAATCGACGGTTGGCTATTCTACGATCATCACCACCGCGATCCCATCGCGGGACGCGTCCTCGGCCTCGCGTCGAATGGACTTTCCACCCGCCGCTGGTTCTACTTCATTCCGGCGAAGGGTGAGCCGCGGAAGCTGGTCCATCGAATCGAACAGGGAGCGCTCGACAGCCTCGCAGGGAAAAAGCTTGTTTATGGCAGTTGGGAAGAACTCCATAAGCTTTTGTCGAAGCTGCTGGCGGGAAGCAAGAAAATCGCCATGCAGTATTCGCCGGAAAATAATATTCCGTATATCGGATTGGTTGATGCGGGCACCGTCGAACTCATCCGCAAACTCAAGAAGAAAGTGGTCAGCTCGGCCGACCTGGTGCAGAAATTTGAGGCGAGTTGGACGCCCGAACAGCTCGAATCGCACCTCGCGGCCGGAAAGATCGTCGACCGCGTCACGCGCGAAGCCTTTCAGCGCGCCGCCAGTTTTGTGCGTGATGGCAAGCCGCTCTCCGAATTCGAATTGCAGCAATGGATGGTCGAGCAGTTTCGCGCGAGCAGTCTCGAGCCCGATCCGCCCATCGTCGCCGTGCAGCCCAACAATGGGAACCCGCACTACGAACCGACCGCTGACTCTGCGCGCCCGATTCGCGCGGGCGATTTGCTGCTGCTGGACGTTTTCACGAAGTTCACTCGTCCGGGCAGCGTCTTCTACGACATCACGTGGATGGGCTATCTCGGCGAGCGCGTGCCCGATTCGTACGCGAAGATTTTCCGTGTCGTCCGGCAGGCGCGCGACCGCGCAGCCGAATTCGTGATCGAATCGGTTGCCAAGGGCCGCCTGATTCACGGCTGGGAAGTGGATCGCGTGGCGCGCGAGACGATTCGCAAGGCGGGCTACGGGAAATATTTTGTGCACCGCACCGGGCACAGCATCGGGCAGGAAGTTCACGGCAATGGCGCCAACATGGACGGCCTCGAAACGCGCGACGATCGCAAAATCGTGCCGCACACTTGCTTCTCGATCGAACCCGGAATCTACTTGCCCGAGTTCGGCATGCGCAGCGAGGTGAATGTCTACGTCGGCGAGAAAGAGGCGCGCGTCACCGGCGCGGTGCAGGAAGAGATTCTGCCACTACTGGCCTGAGGTAGCCGAGGAGCTTGCCTGAGCTTTTGGAATAGCTCCCCGAGACTCCCTGAGAACTGTGGACGACTCCAACGACAACCCAATAATCTCCACCGAAGCGGCGGACGAGCTACAACCTTCAGCCGCCGCAACCGAGCATTCAGCGCCGGCCGCGCCAAGCCAGCCACCCAAGCGAGCGGACCTCGGCCTCTTCGCTCCCGCGATCGCGATCATTGCGTGGCTCGTACCGGGGCTGGGCCACTTGCTGCTGCGCAGGTGGGGCCGGGCGCTCGCCTTTTTCATCGCGGTTGGCGGGCTTGCGATGACCGGCTACCTGATGCGCGGCAACGTGTTTCCGCTGCACTCGCAAGACCCTTTCGGTACGCTTGGATTTATCGCGGACGCATGCTCGGGAGTCTTCTACCTCCTCGCGCGCGTCGTGGAGGCTTCGGGTCCAAACGTGTCGCGCGCGGTGGGCGATTACGGCACGCGCTTCATAGCCGCGGCGGGAATCGTCAATGTTCTCGCGATCTGCGACGCCTACGAAATCGCCGCGGGTCGGAGGCGATAGATGTTTCGGAGCCTCCTCCACGCAAATCACCTCGGCGCGCTGCTGATTTTCGCGCTGTTTTTGTCGATTGCGATTGGATTCCTTGCTAGAGGCACTAATCGAGGCCGGCTGCGCTACGCGCTGTGGTCGTTCGCGATGTTCGTGATCATCAGCATCTGCATCGCCTGGCTGATGTACCCCATCTCGCGCTAGCTGTTTCGTGGAGCCGCGCCCATTTCGCACTTTGCAGGCGCCTGTTTGACGCCCCTTTGCGGCAATGCTAAATTCGATTGCACGCCGAGGTAGCTCAGTTGGTAGAGCAGCCGATTCGTAATCGGCAGGTCCCCGGTTCAAGTCCGGGCCTCGGCTCCAGATTTTATTAACCTGCTTCGTCTCAGTCAGTTCCCTTGCCCGTTTTCTGTCGCCACTGAACTAGGGAACATTAAGGGGAACACTAAGCCGGCCACTTTCCCAACTGCACGCTTTTGTGATTCAGGTATCGCGTGCGTGTAGACGTTGAGTGTCGTCTTCAGGTCCGAGTGCCCAAGGATTGCCTGCGCCGTCCGCAACGATTCGCCCACTTCGCCGAGCAACGTAGCATGCGTGTGCCGGAAACTGTGCCAGCCCACAACCGGTAAGCCAAGTTCTCGGCAAGTCGGTTGCAGCACTCGACGGAGGAGATTCTTGGGATTGAGTGGTGAGCCGTTGCGGCAGGCAAAGACGAGAGTCTCACCGTCCGTGCCTGCCGACACACCACGCTGCGCCAACAACGCCTTACGGACCGGCTGGCTCATTGGCACATCCCGGCGACTGCTCTTCGTCTTCGGGCTCCCAAACTGTCCCTCGTAAACGGTCTCGCGTACGCGGATCGCGTCATGAGTGAAATCGACGTGTTTCCAACGAAGCGCGAGCAACTCGCCAATCCGCAGGCCGGTTAGTGCCGCAATCACTGCAAGCGTGCGACACGGATCGGAAAGCGAGTTGATCAGCAAGGCGAGCTGATCGGGCAACAAATAGGCTCGCTCCTGAACTGGTGTGCGATCTCCCAAACGTATGCCGCGAGCTGAGTTCTCCTCTAGGTAATTCCAGTCCACAGCGGCTTGCAGCACCTTGCCGAGTGCTGTACGAATGCCGTGTACGCTGGAACCAGACAACCCCTGCTTGCGTTTCTGCCCGAGAAACCGTTGCACCTCTTCCTTCGTGATGTCCTTGAGGCGCCACTCACCGAACGTTGGCAGCAGATGACGTTCGATCTGCTTGCCGTAATAACGAACGGAAGTGGCCTTCAAATGTGGCACGACGGCAGGCTCCCAACACTTCTTCAAGAATTGGCCGAAAGTCATTGTTCCTTCCGGTCGGTACTTCCCTTCGTTGATCGGACGGATCAGAACCGCCAGCTTGTTGCGGGCCTCACGCTCAGACATCTCAGTAACCAACCCGAGTACCTCGGCGCGAAGAACTCTGCGGAACGTGCCGTCTGGGCGAATTACAGATTCTCTCCAACGTGCGACCCAGGTTTTACGTCGTTTGCCTTTCTTGAATAAACAACCAGTCTGAAAACAGCGTCGAATCATACGGTCCTTTCCGCTGATTCGTCCGCTCTTTCTTGCGTCGGATGCGAGTTTACCGAGAGTGGCCAGAATGGTGGTAGTCCTTTGTGCGCCTTGCTCGAAGCCACGCGGTCACGTCTTCCTCAGTGAAGCGCCAATACTTCCCCAAGCGAAATCCTGGTATTCGATCCGTGCATTGCTCGCGAATGTGCCCGTAGACCCAGGAGACGGGCACCTGTAACAAGTCCGCCACCCCACGAACTGTCAGAAGACTGTTGTCACGCCGTTGTTCTCCCCCTGTGGCCGCGGCTTGCGCGGTATGATTCGGGGACGTTGAAGATCCTTGCGGCAATGAGGCCGATTGGGTCGGTAAGTCATCCCGCGCCGCTGCTGAAGGTTTCGCCGATTGAGCCACGACCGATTGCAATGCAAGGCGCGGGGCATGCTGTCTTGAGGACGCTGTATTCTCGCGCATACCGGATTGGGTCGAACGAAGTTTCATGTCTGTTACGCGGTCTTCGTAAGAGCGTCTCCTCTGGTTTGTTCTTGGTTGATGTTGGTCGGATGTTCGCTCAGCCAACGCTTGAACTCGTCGTCGCGCTTGAACAGGAGCTTGAGCGCTTCACTGACGACGTAGGACGCATTTGCTCCGATGAACTCGGCGTATCTGTCCAGGTGGTGTCTGACTTCTTCCTCCAAGCGAACTTGAAGGGTTGTGGTCTTTGGTTGTTTGGATGGTGCTTTCAATAGTGGCAACGGTTTTCCTCCTTTTCTCTTTTGCGATGTAATACGACTTGCATTACAAGTTGTTTGCTCCGATCTCTGCACGCGGACAAAACACGGTCACGCAACAAGCGTGACGGGCGGGAGCGACCCCACGACGTTTTGGGCGGCTGAAAGCCGCACAAAGTGGGGTCGCTCCCGCCCATCCTAGTGTTTTGTCCGCGTGCAGATGTCACCTGTTTCATTTACGCATCCGCCCGTCTTTCAGGAATCTGCGGTTGGACTGTGGGTGACTTTGGAACTGAAGCCGTACCTGCAGCACCGCGTATTTGCCAGCCGTCACCCCATCTTTTGCTGCTGTCCCCGAATACCGCTTCCTGGCCTAGGACGGTGACGGCTCGGAATAGGACTTTTTGCTGTTTCGTTGTGGTTGCCACCGATTCAGCCCACAAATCATTCGGTAACTGGTTTCGCCTCCACAGATGGAAAAGAGTGTCGAATATCTCGCCGTTGAAACGCTTCGCGGCCTGGTGCCGGAGGATCATGTCATCCTCTGTGACAAGGCTGTATTTCCGGCTATCCCACTTGGTTTGGATATCGAAGTAGCGGGTCAAATCCGAGAGGCCCCTGCCCTCCACAAGGAATGAGAAAAGCTCGCCCGCTTCCTGCTGGAGGCCCGCTGCCGTCGAAATGTAGATGAATTGGAAGCTCGAAAGCTGCCGGAATAGAGGCCGATAGGTACGCAAGTGCGCGATGTATCGGTCGAGGTTTCGATGCTCGGGATCAACGTAGGTAAAAGTCACCACAGGCATGTAATCGGGAGCGGGATAGGCTACGCACAGCGGAAATCCGTCGGAGAACGTAACGGCCTTGCCATGCTCGCTGGATGGAACAAACAAACTCTCGGTGAGTTTGAACCGTTCAATCAGGTACCGCCGCTTCTCTTCCGCCGTCTCGAAATAGCGGTCTTCCGGGTTGGCAAGGATGAAGTCAAGAGCCAGGAGCCGCGTCTTGATGTAATCGAGTTCGTGCTCCCTGCGATTGCGGAGATGGGCCTTGCCAATCGCTTCGTAAATCTGGCGAGAACGGAGGTGGTAAACGAGGCTCCGCCGCGTGTATCTCTGGGCCGAGGCATGGCCCAAGGCAAAAAGTTTCTCGACAAAGCGGGCGTTCCGTTTGCCGCTACGGGCATGGCAGAAGTCAAGGAACTGCCGCACCGTGAAATAGCCGGAATGCGCTGCCACAAGGTAGAGAAACCGCGCTTCGGCTTGGGTATAGCCGAAAGCGGAGAGGTTGGCGAGTTGGGATTCGTAAATGCTCATGGGTTATAGGCTAAAAATCGCCGCGCTCAGTTCTCGGTCGTCTCGAATACGCCGCAGCCGATCCGTGTCGCCGCGCCGGGCGTAGATTTGGAAGCCGGCGCGGGCCTTCTGCGCCAGCCCGTGCGGACGGTAATGGTCCGTGGCGAGTTCCAGGTCGCGCCGCTGGATTTCGCCGTCATTCTCGCGCACATACTCAACTCGCAAATCAGGAATCGGAATCTCGCCAGACACAACCTTGAGGTGATACCGTGCGGCCACTTCCTCTTTCACTTCTTCCGGGGCGGGGCCCTTATCGTCGGAAAGACGAGCGAGACGGGCGTAGAGCTCCCGCTTGATTTCGTAGTCGAGCTTGACGCGAAGCACCCTGCCGCCCTGACCTTCGATCTCATCAGCAACCTTGTGATAGAGCCGGTAGAGTTCCGTGTCGTGAATAGCTTCCTTGGGCTTTTTGAGTCCGTAGTACGTCGCTTGGTCGGGGCGAACAACTTTCCCGCGAGAAAGAAACTTGTGGCCTTCCTTCGTCAGCGTCACTACTTGCATCGGGTTACGATCTGTGTCGGCAATGCTCGTCGCTTTCACGAGACCCTGACGAGCTAGGCTTTCGACATCATTTTCCATGTGCGAGCAGTCGCCGTTGTAAGCGAATTCGGCCAGGTCGTTCGCGGCCACGACGCGGAACTTGCCAACTTCAGAGAGAGCATGAATCTCAGAATCTCGCAGAGAATACTCTTTGTCCCGCTCCGTATACCTGGTTCGTGTGCGCTGAGAAAGGATTGCTTCGACGCGTTCCTCACGAGCGAGCGGCGGGCGTTCTCCGCGCGAACGCTGCCGTCCCTCACGGTCGAGTCGGTCGGCCGTATCTTCCTCGCGGTGGATGTTGTGCAGATTGGTGCGAGCGTTCCAGTCGGAGGATGAACCCCGGCCCACATCGCGCCCGGAGCCAAAACCAGAATCGCGAAAGTCGTCAATTTCGAATCCGTCAAAGCCTCGTGACATGGAAACCAACTCCTACCACCTAACGACTAGGGAGACCGCATTCGGGCCAAGCAGGTGAACAGGGAGGATCGGTACCGGGCGGGGCGATGGCTCGGCGAAAAAAGCACGAAGATATGAACTTCCGCACATCGTCTTATCTCGCTAGATTTTGATATTCGCCGACGTTACCGGCTCGCTCTCCTGATCGAGAAATATTTCCTCAACGTGCTTACCGAAAAGGCGCGCAATCTTGATAGCCAAGGGGAGACTCGGATCGTACCTGCCCGTCTCGATGGCGTTGATTGTCTGGCGGGTGACGCCAACTCGCGTAGCTAACTCCGCCTGTGACCATTCCACTTCTGCTCGCAAAACGCGTAGACGAGTTTTCATCGGTACCGCCAAGAAAAGACGATCAGGCCAAGACTCCACGGAATGAGTAGCAACCCCAAAACACCTAGCCAGGAAACATGAGGTGCGCCAAATCCCCTCATGAATCGACCAAGAAGAGAGACGGCGAGGGAGAGGATGAAGGCAAAACCCAAAGCTTGGTAGTTGATGCGCGCCTGGCGCTCATCGGCGATTCTCAGGAAGCGAAAGAAGCTCCACACGGCAAACGCGGCGACGACCATCGCCAGTACGCGCGAGACTTCCCGCCAAGCCGAATGCAAATAACCCGTCAGAGTTAGAGCGATCACGAACGCGACGGCCAAAGGTAAAATGCGAGGAGCGGACTTCGCTGTTTGAGGTCAACGTCACTGGACTCGGAATGCATAGAGAGACCCCCTGAACACCGGCCTTATGTTAAAGCATATTTGTCTATATGTCAAGCATGCTGTTCTTATAGACTTGCACGCCAGTCTTGATTTAGACTCCCTAGAGAATCCTGTCATCCGCCCGCGTAGTCGGTCGCTCGACAGGTTGTGCCTCGCCAAAACTCTGTACGTCTTTGGAATCAAGAGCGCAAGTGATTGTCTTCCACAGCCCAGTTGAGATACCAGGGCACCATGTTGCAGGCAATCGAACTCCTCGCGGCCTCGGTTCTTCGTTGCTTCCGTGCTCGGCGGAGTCTGTTGCTTGAAAATCTCGCCCTCCGCCAACAGCTGGCGGTCCTCGAGGTTCCCGCGGTGGCGCGATCCCTAAAGATCGAACCTGTGCGAACCTCGTTCGAAAGCGCGTGGCAGAACGGCGTGGCAGAGCGCTGGGTTGAGAGCTGTCGAAGGGACCTGCTGGACCACGTCATCGCACTGAACGAACGACACGTCAAACGCCTGCTCTTGGATTATGTCCGCTACTACCACGGGGACCGCACGCATCTCGGGCTCAGGAAAGGAACACCCGGCGCCAGGAGTCTTTCCACGACATCCGGTCGCATCGGTCGGCTAGTCTCTTTCGACCGACTCGGAGGGCTGCATCATCGTTACGACTGGGCCGCATAACTCGGGCCGTAACACCAGAAGTCCAGAACCGCACGAGTGGTCTGCCCGAGGTGTTCTCGGACAAGGGCGCGCCGCAGGGTCTGAATGCCGGGACCGCCTCGATTGGAAGGCTGGTATCAGAAAATCGCCCGCTCTTAGGTGCCGATGACCTTTTGGCGAACCACAGGAGAAGGTCGCCAGTATTGCGTCCAGCAGGGATTCCTTTCGCTGCCTGGAGTGGGTCGCTCGCGCCTATGCCCCAATCCCCTACGGGGTTCGTGTTAACGATGGAGTGCGGGCGTGGGTCGAAGCCATCTCGGAGCTCCATAGGACGTGGGGTGCTTCCCCACTGTCCGCTTAGTGCGCATCAGATTTCTTCACAGGTCACACGATTCGATGCTTCTCGCTGAACTTTGATCAAGAATCTTCTTCAGGAACCTGAGTGTTGAATCTGGAGGATTTGACCGCCTGCAAAATCAACTACAGCGATGTAGACGAAAGACCAGAAGGCTCAAATAAGTCATTGAAAAGATTGGTCGGGGCGAGTGGATTTGAACCACCGGCCTCCTGGTCCCGAACCAGATTCTACACGTTATTGAAATCTATGGAATCTTGCTGTTTCTAATTGATTGACGATGAAGCGTTTGCGGGATGCATATTGAAATTGATTGAAACTTGTAGAAGTTGGGTGCTCTGGCGTCTACAAAATTTATCTACAGTCAGAGATTCCAGAGCATATGGCTTTCTCTCTGCCGCTCGGCGATCCGTTGGAATTTCGGTGAGAGTCAGACTTCCGTAATCTACGTTGCGCCAGCGGTGCAATAACCTGCGACGCGCACCGGAGGAGGCGAAAATGAGCCGAATGAGCGGAACATGGAGTGCCGGTACCGCGAATCGTTTGTGCAAACGCAATGCGTTATGTTGTTGAAATCAAAGGCGGACTGAGTTTTGCCGAGGGACAACCTCTTCCGCGTGGGCGATTTTGACTTCGTCGTTTTCCCAACGGCGGCGCCGCCGATCGCCATAGAATGACTTATGGTTCCTGATCCCGAGAAACGGCAAGTAGGGGCGTTCTTAGGCTAGTTGTTATGTCAGATGTTACGATTTCTCGGCGAAATCCGTACGCGTCCCACGACACAGTTGTCACGACTACTCATGACCCAAGAGCTGTCACAAGCTCTTCACAATGACCTGCTCCCCTGAATCTGCACAAAGCTGAGTATGACTTCAGGTTGCCCTTCCAGGCCAGACGCGTCACGCTCACCCGGCGTCGAAGACGCCACTCTGCTCCGACCCACTGCGGTAACCGTCAGCAACCGCGCGCGGGAGCTAGCCGAGCGACGACCTTGCATAGTGGCGCGCCACCTCTGACGCATAGTGACCGCCGATATGATCGCGATTTTCCGCGAGCCATTGACTTAGGCGGGTTTCCCCCGAGGAAGGCCCCTCGGGAGCAAGCAGGTTGCCCATCAGTCCCTGGTACTCCTCCCAGGTTAGGACAACATCCCGAACGAACCAGCCAGTCACGAACGTCAAAACATACGCCAACGGCATCGGTATGTTAACAAGACGCACAGAACGCTCCACATGCCCAGCAATGAGCCTAATCAACTCCTCGAAGGTGAAGGTTTCGGGCCCAACGGCGTCGAACACAGTACTTGCTTCCTGCCCTGCGGCGTCCACGGCCAGCCGCGCCATATCCTCGACATAGATAGGCCGGACTCGGTAGCGACCGTCACCGGGAATTCCGAACACAGGAAAACGGCGGACGAACCAGGCGATGTTGTTGATAAGTATGTCTTCGAGACCGAAGATCACGGTGGGCCGCAAAATCGCGTAGGAGAGGCCGGAGTCGATCACCGCTTTTTCTACGTGAGCCTTCCCTCGGTAGTAGCCCAGGGGAGATTCGAGAGATGGGTTGGCGATACTGACGTGCACGATGCGTCTGACGCCGGCGTCCTTCGCAGCCCTGATCAACGTGCGAGTGTTTTGAACGGCAGTCTCGAAGGTCGTTTGTCCATGCGGGAACCGCACCCAGTAGGTATTGATCAAAGTGGACGCGCCACGAAGGGTTTGCGTGAGCTCCTCAGGATGATCGAAGTCGTACGGAAAGACATGAACTTGGTCACCAAAAGGATTTACCCGCTCCGGATGGTATGTCAGGGTGCGGATTCTGTATCCACGTTTGAGCAGAAGCCGCGTGGCATATTTGCCCGTGTAGCTAAACGCACCGGTGATGACAGCCGCCTCGCGTGGACCGCTCTCTTGCTGCATTTGTTCTTCCCAATCACCATGCCGGCTCAGCGCGCCGCAGCCTAGCAACTCTTAAACGTGTGGGCCGGACTCCACCTCTGCGGCGTTCCTCACCTCAGGAGGGAAGAGGTCGATATTTTCGCAGTAAGGGAATAAGTATGATCCCGCATACAATCCCGATTCCGATTGAAATTGGCAGTGCTGAAGCAAGATTGGCGAATGGACCCCATCCAAGAAGGGCTAGAATAAGCGGAAACGTAGCCCCGAGCACTGCGCCAATTCCGGCCGACTCGAAAAAAAGGCGTCTTCCCGAAACACCACGCTCCGCGCGACCTGCCAACCACCAACTACCAGCTGAACCCACAATAAGCCCAAACGGAGCCGCTGGAATCGCGGCAAACACAACAGCCATCGGGAAAAATTCCAAAGCATCTACGATGCTCTGCGTGTTTCCTTGCAACATGCGAATGAATACAACAACAAGGCCCCCTAAAAGGGACCCCACCGTTGCGCAGAAAACACCACCAGTGACGGCTAGAGTCAATCGCTTTCTAATAGCCATCCGCAATACTCCAGCACGACGCAGGAAGCTTAGTTGGATCTGGAAAGAATTTGCATTTCGCATAGCAAACAGTGTGGGCCAAACGTCTGCAACCTGCTCGGTCTGAGCCTGACTTGGTAGAACAATTCGCAATTTCCCAATCGATTAGACACTCGCGAGTGCAATTTGCTTTAGGCTCGTCTGGGAAGCTCCGGCAACACGAGGCCGCTCTGCATTCATAGGAGGAGCTACCATTGCAGCTATACTTACAATGTCTGTCATAGTAGCTACAACCTGCTGGACCCACTCCACCGCCGGGCGCCAGCCCAGTCGCATCAGTCAGGTTCAGTGGGTTGTTCACGGCATATGCATAAAGATTGATCCCGCCCTTGAAACGGACTGGATCCTCGCTGATGAACCTGCCAGACGCGGGATCGTAGTATCTGGTACGGTAGTAGCGAAGTCCGGTCTCCGCATCGTAGTCCCTGCCGGTGTACTGGAACGGATTCGTCAGCGTACCTGTTGACGCCGTTAGTTTGCCAAACGAGTCGTACGTGTAGGTATTGGCAAGCGCGCCCGCCGCCGTGCTCAACGAAGTGACTGAGCTGAGCCCGTCCGCTTGATAGTAGCTCGTGGTTCCCGAGCGAGATTCTGCGAGCGGCTCGTCAATGTTCAGCGTGTCCGCGTAACGCGCGACGACGCTGCCGGTAGCGTTGACCTCTTCTACTGAGTTGTCGCCATCGTACACATAGTTGGTCGTCGTTGTGGTTCCGTTCTGAGTGAAGGCTTTTTGAATCCGTCTTCCAAACGGATCATATTTAAACGTGACCGTGCCGCCTGTTCCCGGCAGCGTGGCTTGCGTCAGACGGTTCTCGAAATCCCAAGTATAATTGGTCGTGCCCGTCGAGACGGTGTCGCTGCTTAAGTTCCCGTTACTGTCATAGGCGTATATCGCGTTCGGCGTTGAAACCAGCTCGTTCGACGGGTTGTAGCTGTACGGTGACACTCCCAGCGAACTCAGCCGATTGCCCACCGGATCGTACGTGTAGCTCTCGGTTGTGTTTGTCCCTTGCGTCACGCTCTTCAGCTCGTAAATCGCGTCATAGCCATAATTAGATGTCACGTTCGCGCGCTGGTCGGTCTTCGCCGTTCGGTTTCCGGCAGAATCCAACGTGTACGTCGCTCCGTCAATGGTACTTCCGGACAGTTGATGCAACACTGAAAGCAAATGTGACAGCTTGTCGTAAGTGTAGTTCGCAGTGACGTTGTTTGGTCGAGTCATTTGCGTCCGGCGACTCAGCACGTCATAGCTGAACCCAAACGACCCTGCCCAGGAGTTCGCTAGCGTGCTCAGCCGGTTCAGTGAATCGTAGCTGTAGGTGTTCGTGCTGCCGTCAGGAGCCGTGAAGCCAGTCCGGTTCGAGTCCGCATCGTAACTGTAGGAACTCGTGAAATTCGTCCCCGTCAGAAACGCGTACTGCGTCGTGGTTCCGGCCAGCCGCCCCATGTTGTCGTACGAGGACGAATACGTGCCCGTAGGGTCATTCACCTGCAACACTTTGCCCACCAAGTCGTATGTGTACTGCACGTTCGTTGAATCCGGATAGGTCTTTTGGGTCAGGCGATTTATGGTGTCGTACACGTATTGAATGGTCTGGTTCTTCCGATCCGTTTTGCTGGTCAGATTGTTGTCGGCATCGTACGCGTAGGTCTCGAACAGATTTGACGGGAACGTCGTCTTGGTCACGCGGGCAAAGGCGTCATACGCGAATGTCGTCTGATGGCTGTTCGCGTCGGTGATGGTCAGCAGATTGCTTTCCGTATCGTAGGAGTATTGCGTCACGTTGTTTGCCGCGTCGGTGACGCTCGTGCTGTTGATTCCAAAGGCGTACAGAGTTTTGGCGAGACACACGGGGCATACCTTGTCCGTACGTCAGAACGGCACAGGAAGGTAAGACTGCAAGGAGCGGTGGTCTCAATGGGTCGACGCAACACTCAGGTCGAACTCATCTGCATTGAAAACAAAAGCCAAAGCGCTTGTTAGGGCCAAACCAGACGGAACGCTGTCCTGGCTAGGTTTTGACTGAGTACAGCCAAGAAAGATGGTTCCCCCGCCGAAGCATTGTCGAATCAGCGCACTGGATGGTGTTGCATCGACCGGTTGAGCTGGCCGCCTTTTTAGGACACTTGAGAATCGTGTTCTCACTTCGGTTGGGATACTCCAGTGACGGGACACTAACACAAGGGCAGCTAAAAGATCAATAAACCACTACGGAATCCAATGAAGCGGCGAACAAGAACGCGTCTGTATGATGGCTCTTCGGTTTCAGGGACCTTGCTGAAGTCACGGAGCCAACACCGGCCCGACCCCCCATTTGTTTAGGTTTCGCTTCGAGCTATCTTGCGTTTGACTGCCATTTGTTGAGCCACCGAAAGGAGTAGCCTCCTGTCCTCTCCGTCCATCCGACCGAGAAGCCTGCGGAACCGATTGAGAAGACGGGCATCCTTACCCGAATGTCCCCAAGCCGTACGGTCCTCGGCCTTTTACCTTGCGAGAGCAGGGAGCTTGGGAGGTTCCTCGCCGTCGTAGAAGAGTTGGTACAAAGGAACTTCCAGAGCTTGGTCGTTGAACACAGTTCCCAAAACGGGTTCGCGCGGAATCCTGGAGTTCGGACCATCGGAGAGAACGTTGGACGCCAACAAACACGCACGAATGAGGTTTTTGGTAGGGACAGGTCATCCCAACCCCCGGGAACAGGAAGGGAACAATAAGCTGCGAATACCGTAAAAAACCGTGATGCAAGACGCAAGAAAGAGCTAACAGAATCAGCTACGTGGTATTTCCGGAGCAATCGGCAGGTCCCCGGTTCAAGTCCGGGCCTCGGCTCCATCCATCTCTGAGTAAACAGAAGCACTTGCGGAATTCGAATGCCGACGAAACGAAGTCGAAGCGAGCGCATGAGGCGGGCGATGGTTGTATTGGCGCTGACTCTGCCTGTGGGGACGTTCCCGTCCATTAGTCGACCGATCAGTTCCGAGCAAACAATTCAGAACCCCGATCAGGCCGCCATGGCCGAGCGTGTGCGCCAGGAGTTTTTGCATGCGTGGAACGGCTACAAGCAATACGCCTGGGGACACGATGAGCTGAACCCGCTGAGCAAAGGCTCTCACGATTGGTACGGCGTGTCGCTCTACATGACCCCGGTCGACGCGCTCGACACGATGATTCTCATGGGCCTGAAGGATCAAGCGAACGAGGATCGCGAACTCATCGCGACCAAGCTCTCGTTCGACCAAGATATCTATGTCAAGAATTTCGAGATCACCATTCGCATGCTCGGTGGATTGCTCAGCAGCTACCAGCTTACGGGCGACAAGCGACTCCTGGCACTCGCAGACGATTTAGGGAATCGCCTGCTGCCAGTGTTCAACTCGCCGACGGGCATGCCGTACGTTAACGTGAACCTGAAGACCGGCGCGGTGCGCGGCGAAGAGACAAATCCCGCGGAAGTCGGTACGCTCCTTCTCGAATTCGGAACGCTGAGCAAGCTGACAGGGAAGCCGGTTTACTACGACAAGGCCAAGCGCGCGGCGGTGGAGCTCTACAAGCGGCGCTCCAGGATCGGTCTTGTCGGTGACGCCATCAACATCAAGACGGGTGAGTGGACAGGGAGGGACAGCAGCGTCAGCGGCGGGATCGATTCATACTACGAATACCTGCTGAAAGGCTGGCTGCTTTTCGGTGACAAGGATTGCGAGCAGATGTGGAAGGCGAGCGTCGAAGCTCTGAATCGATATGTGGCCGACGATGCTCCTACGGGATTTTGGTACGGGCACGTCGAAATGAATACGGGCAAGCGGACGCACACATATTTTGGCGCGCTCGACGCGTTCTTTCCGGGCGAACTCGCGCTGTCGGGCGATCTCGATCGCGCGGGGCGGCTTGAGAAATCCTGCTACAAAATGTGGACGGCTTTCGGCATCGAACCGGAAGTGATTGACTATTCATCGATGACGGTTGTCGCGGGGGCTTATCCGCTGCGGCCAGAGATCATCGAGTCGGCGTACTACCTGCACCATTTCACGCACGACCCGCGATACCTCGAAATGGGAAACACTTTTTTCGATAGCCTCGTGAAGTATTGCCGCACCGATGTGGCCTACGCCGCGTTGCACGATGTGCGGACAAAGAAGCAATCCGATGACATGGAGAGTTTCTTCCTCGCGGAGACGCTGAAGTATCTGTACTTGCTCTATGCACCGGCCGACACGGTGGACCTCTCACATCAAGTCTTCAACACCGAGGCGCACCCGCTTCGGAAGGCCGGTTGAGACCTCGGGCGTCTGACTTTCATGGGCCATTGCCCTCGGGGCCGACGTGGCCGAGCCTTACAGCGCGGAGACGTTGGTCGCCCGGCACGCGGTGACGCGTCCTTGCCGTCGAGCAACCTGCTCAAGCGAAACGGAATCACAATCCATTCGTCTAACCCACCGGAACGCATTGGCTTCCGGGACAGAACAGCTCACTATATACTCATTCGAGCCTCTGATTCCGGAGCGTATACTTCACTTCTAGATAAGCAGCCTTGCAAACGGCTAAGGTCGCGGGCGACTTGAATGAAGTATTCGATCCACGCCAGGACGACAACCGAAGTTTCAACCGAAGCTTCTGTGCTTCGCGAGGCCCCGATACCCACTCCTCTCCGGCAGCCGCCTCGTCCGCGAGAATTCAACCGCGCAATCATCGCGATCGTGCTCGGTGTATTGGCAATTCTCGCCCTCCTTCTGATTTTGCGTCGCGGCAACGCAAACACAAACGGCACTTCGCAAGCGGAAACAGTGGCGGCGGTGACCAAGGACTTTGTCAAAATCGTTCGGCTGACGGGCACCACCCAGGCAGTCCACTCCCGTCCGCTCCTCGCGCCAAAGCTCGAGGGCGCGCAGCTCAGTGCGATGGTTGTGACGAAGTTGACGCCGGCAGGAACGCACGTCCGCCAGGGCGATACTCTGGTCGAGTTCGATCGTCAAACGCAACTGAAGGATTCTCTGGACAAGCGCGGAGCCTACCAGGACCTCGTCGATCAGGTCGCCGAAAAGCGCGCTGCGGAAGACGCCGCTCGCGCAAAAGACGAAACCGAACTCAAGCAAGCGGAAGATGATTTCAAGAAAGCCCAGCTCGAGGTCACGAAGGCGGACATCGTCTCACGCATTGACGCCGAGAAGAATCAAGAGACGCTTCAAGAAGCCGAATCCACATTCAAGCAGCTTCAGCAGACCTTCAAATTGAAGCGCGAAGCCGCAGCCGCGGACATCCGCACTCTCGAAATCCAGGCGCAGCGCGCCCAAGCCACCATGCTCTATGCCGAAGCGAATGCGAAGAAAATGACGCTCGTGTCGCCGATGGACGGTGTCGTTGTGTTAAACATGATTTGGACCGGCGGACGCATGGGCGAAGTGCAGGAAGGCGATGAGGTGCGGCCCGGCGTACCCTTTATGAAGGTGGTCGATCCATCGCAGATGGAAGTTGCTGTGCCGGCAAATCAAGCGGACTTTCTCGCCCTTCAAGTGGGCCAGCACGCTCGCGTCTACCTCGACGCATACCCCGGCTTGACGCTTACGGGAAAGCTCGAGGAGGTCACGCCTCTCGCGCACAACGGCCGCTTCTCCGACAAGGTTCGCAGCTTCCCGGTTCTCTTTTCCATCGAAGGAAGCAATCCGAAGTTGATGCCGGACCTATCGGCTGCTGTGGATGTCGAACTCGCCGATCAAACGAACGCTATCGTTGTGCCGGTCCAGAGCGTCGCTCGAGAAAATGGAAATGATTACGTTTGGCTCAGTACTACAACCGGTTTTGAGAAGCGCAGCGTGAAAACGGGACCAAGGAACGACCTGGAGATTGTCGTTGAGTCCGGCTTGAAATCCGGGGACATCGTCCGCCGGGACGCGGCACCTGGTCCCGGACCCTCCTGACCCTATGAGCAAACTCAAGAACCTGTGGCTGGCCAAGAAGCGCATGGTAATTGTCGTCTCCGCGGTTTTGGCCGCGTTTCTTGTCTTTGGAGCCTTTAAGCTCGCCAATCCTGCTCCCCGCATCCCGAGCGCGGTCGTCCAGCGCGGCGAGTTCGTCGACTATCTCGAGCTCCGCGGTGAAGCCAAAGCACTCAAGTCCGTCACCATCACTGCTCCATATGAAGCCGGCCAGCCGCAAATTCTGAAGCTGGTTCCGACGGGCGCCCAGGTAAAAAAAGGCGACGTTATCGTGGAGTTCGACACCACGACCCTGAAGCAAACCCTGGCGCAGGCTGAATCCGAGTTGAAATCGGCCGATGCCGAAATCGAGCAATCGCGCGCACAAGCTCGCCTGAAGGAAGAGCAGGACCTGACGGATGTCATGAAGGCTCGCTTCGACGTCGAATCCGCCAAACTCGAAGCGAGCAAGCAGGAAATCGTCTCAAAGATCGATGGTGAAGAGGCGCAGCTCAAGCTCAGCGACGCAGAACAAAAACTGAAAGAAACAGAAGCGAAACTGAATTCCGACAAAACCTCTGATGCTGCCGATATCCAAAGCAAGCAGCAAAAGCACGATCAGGCGCAGTTTCAAGTCGGGCAAACCGAGCGGAGCCTCTCCGTACTTCAGCTCAAGACGCCGATTGACGGTGTGGTCACGCTGCTGGTGAACTGGCGCGCGTCCGGATTCTTCGGAAACGGCGCGCCTTTCAAACAAGGTGACCGCGCATGGCCCGGAGCTGCAATCGCCGAGCTGCCCGATTTGTCCACCTTGCACATCGTTGCGAGAGTGGACGAGACCGAGCGCGGCCGGATTCAGGTGGACCAGCCCATCACGGTTCACGCGGACGCAATTCCCGATCGCGAGTTCACTGGACGCATATCTCGAATCAGCGCCACAGCGAGCATCGATTTCACTGCTGGCTGGCCGTTCCCGCGCAACTTTACAGCCGAGGTTTCTCTGGACAATCCCGATCCGAGATTGCGGCCCGGCATGCAGGCCAATCTGCGTGTCGCCACGGAGCGCGTCGCAAATGCAATCATGATTCCGTCGCAGGCGCAGTTTCACGATGCGGGACAAAGCGTCGCCTACGTTCTGCGCGGCGGGAAATTCGTGGAACGGCCAATCGATGTGGCTCGCCGAAGCGGCGATCAGTTGCTCATTGCGAAAGGACTTGAGGCTGGGGAGCGCGTCGCATTGCAAGATCCGACCGCGACCCGATAACGACCCGGTGACGATGAGACGGCGAATGAAAATGGACACCAGGAGCGTCTCGCTTCCCGCAATGATCCTTTCATTCTTTGCGGGCGCGGCGATGGTTTCGTGCTCGCTTCATGGCGGCGTGCGGCCGGTGGATCAGGATATTCCGGTTGCAACAGTGAAACAGAGCGACGTGCAGCTTCAAGTGAACACCACGGGCGAATTACGCTCGACGCGAACTGCCACCGCCATTGCCCCACCCGTCGCGGGCGACACATTGCAAATTATTCATCTCGCGAAAACCGGCATGTCCGTGAAGGCGGGCGAGGTGATTGTGGCGTTCGATCCCACGGAACAGGAATACAAGCTGGCTCAGAACCGCTCCGATTTCGACCAGGCGGAGCAGGAAATCGTGAAAGCCAAGGACAATGCCGCCGTTCAAGTGGCACAGGACCAAACGGCTCTGCTGAAAGCGAAATTTGCCGTTCGCCAGGCAGAGTTGGATGTGAGCAAGAACGACATCCTTAGCGCAATCGACGGAAAGAAAAATCTACTCACCTTAGAGGAAGCCAAGCGAGCCTTGGCCCAACTCGAGCAGGACATTCAATCCCACACAGCCTCCAATGAGGCAAGCATTGCGGTCGCCGACGAAAAACGAAACAAAGCGCAGCTTGCAATCACACAAGCTCAGAAGAATATTGAAAACATGGATGTCCATTCTCCAATCGATGGGCTTGTGATCGTGCGCGAGAATCAGAATGCGAGTGGAGGATTTTTCTTCGGCGGAATGACGCTGCCGTCGTTTCAGGAAGGCGATCAAGTGAATCCGGGCAGCGTCGTGGCCGAAGTGATCGACATCGGCCAGATGGAGGTGAGCGCCAAAGTAAAGGAAAGTGATCGCCCGAGCGTGGCGGCTGGTCAGACGGTGGAACTGCACATCGATGCGCTGCCTGGCGAAACTTTTCACGCAAAGGTAAAATCCGTCGCGGGGATGGTCGCGAACGCTTGGTTCGATGACCCCGCACACAACTTCGACGTTTCCGCCGTGATGGAACAACCGGACAGCCGCCTGCGGCCCGGCCTTGCAGCGCATGTGTTGATTTTCGGCGACAATCTCCAGCACGCGCTGTCTATTCCCAGGCAAGCGATCTTCAACACCGACGGCAAGCCGAAGGTTTACGTCAGGTCGGGCAGCGGTTTCGAGTCGCGCGACGTCAAGATTCGGTATCTCACCGAAGGGCTCGCCGTCATCGACGGCCTCAAGGAAGGAACGCAAGTCGCCCTCGTCAATCCTGAACTGAAGTCGGGCGAGCAATCGAAGCCAAGCGCCTCGGGACCAGCGCTGGGAGCAGGCGCTCCATGAGCGCGCAAACGGGCCGAATCGTCCCGACTCGCCTGGGCTATCGGCAAACCTTCAGCCAGTACGTTCCCGACCTGCGCCTCGGCATCGAAAATCTTTTCAGCCACAAGCTGAGGTCGTTGCTCACGATGTTGGGAATGATCTTTGGAGTCGCCGCCGTCGTTTCAATGTTGTCAATCGGCGCCGGCGCGCAGCAGAAGGTGATGGCCTTCATCGAACAGCTCGGCGTGCGCAACCTCATCGTAGAGGCAAAGGAGGCCACCAGTGATTCGGGATTGCAGAAGATCCGGCGCGTTTCGCAAGGTCTCAGCTTCGAAGATTATCGCGTGATCCGTAAGGATGTGAGCGGCATCGTTGCAGGAACGCCGCGCAAGCGTTTCACACCCACGAAACTGATTCCAAAACCTCAGCAGGACGCGCCCCTTGTCTATGGGGTCGATCCGAGCTACCAGGAAATCGCGGGTCTGCAAATGGTGGAGGGCCGGTTCTTCGATTCACAAGAAAATGACGCCGCAGCCCCTGTCTGCATTCTCGGTCCCGCCGCGAAGCTTAGCTTATTTGGCTCGGCGGACGCGGTCGGGCAATACGTGAAGGTCAACGAGCAGTGGCTCCACGTGATTGGCATCGCGGCCCCTCAACTGTCCACGCAAACGGAAGTCGCCGGCGTGCCGAACCAGGATTCGAACAATTTGATCTACGCGCCGGTGAACTCCGTGATTGGGCGGCTCGAAGATTCCGAGAGTTACCTGAAGGACGAAATCGACGGAATCTACCTCCGCCTTGCGTCCGCCGAGGATTCTCCGAAGATCGCCGACGTCGTTCGCGGCGTTTTGAATATGTCGCACCACAATGGCGGGGACTTCAGCATTGTCGTTCCCGCGCAGCTTCTCGCGGAACAGCGGCGCACGGAGCGCCTGTTCAACACGGTGATGGTGGCGATCGCCTCGATCTCTCTCCTTGTTGGCGGAATCGGGATTATGAACATCATGCTCGCCAGCATCCTCGAGCGGACGCGCGAGATTGGCGTCCGTCGCGCGGTCGGAGCGCGCCAAATGGACATCGTGCGACAGTTCGTGGTCGAAGCGATCCTGATTTCCTTTGCGGGCGGACTCCTCGGGATTTTCTTCGGCTTCGGAATGTCGCGGCTGATTGCATGGCTCGCCGGCTGGTCGACGATTGTGACCGCGGGTTCGATTTTGCTCGCATTTCTCGTCTCGATTTCCGTCGGTCTGATTTTCGGCACCTATCCGGCCGTGAAGGCCGCGCGGCTCGATCCCGTGGAAGCAATTCGATACGAATAGTCCGCTCGATGCGACTAATGCCCCTGCTTAGGAGAACCTATGAAACTTCTGCGCCTTTCGCTCGCTTGCTTCGCGCTGCTTCTTGCCCTTTCGACGACGCCGACACGGGCGCAAATCGCTCCGCCCAAGAACTCTCAATTGCAATTCGAGAAACAGCACAGGGATGCGAACGCCATTCAAGAACCGGTTGGCTTTCTCGATCACGTGGTCGAGGGCAAGCTGACGCTGTCTCTCGACGACACGATTCGTCTGGCGCTCGAAAACAACACGGACATTCGTCTGGACCACGCGCAGATTGAAACCGCAAAGGATGCGTTGCAACGCGCGCTCGGCATCTTCGATCCGCTGGCTCAATCGAGCTTCAACACTTTTCGCACTCTCTCGCCGCCGTTTTCTGACATTGCCGCGTCGAATTCTCTCACGCAGTCAACTCAGGTCGGCGTCACACAAACCCTCGAAACTGGCACCAACTATCAGGCAACCTTCAACTCCGTCAAGGGTTCGAGCAACGCTCCCATCAATATCCTCAACCCTTTCTACGCCACGAGTCTGTCGTTCACCTTCACCCAGCCCCTTTTGCGCGGCTTTGGCTTGTTCGTCAACCGCGCGCCGATCTTGATTGCCCAGCGCGGCATTACGCAGTCACGAGCGAATTTTGAAATGGAGGTAAACGACCTGATTCTGCAGGTTGTCACCGACTACTGGAACGTGGTGCAGGCCCGCGAAAATCTCGTTGTGCAGCGCGATTCGATGGACGAGGCGCAGAAAAGCTACGATCGCGATAAGCATGCGCTGGAGCTCGGCGCGCTGCCGCCGCTCGACATCTACCGTTCGGAATCGCAGGTCGCATCGCGCCGCGTTTCTGTAATCCAGTCCGAGTACACGCTAAAACAAATGGAAGATCAGCTTCGCCGCGATCTGGGCGCAGACGTCGATCCTAACATCCGCGCGCTCGACCTTGATTTGACCGAGAAGGCCGAGCCAACCGGCGATTTGATGGTCATCGACATCCCCACCGCTCTCGAAAAGTCCCTCAGCTATCGGCCCGAACTCGAATCCGTGCGCCAGCAGCTTGCGATCGACGACGCCAACCTTCGCGTGGCGCACAACAGCCTGCTGCCGAACCTTTCGCTGAGTGGCACGTATCAGACGAACGGACTGGGCGGAACTCAAATCAGCGGCACTGGAGTGGTTACGCCGGGAGGCTTCGGAGATGCCGTCAACCAGATGTTCGGCTTCGGCTTTCCTGGATATGGCTTTGGAGTGTCGCTTAGTTACCCGTTCCGAAACCATCAGGCGCAAGCGAACATGGGCGACGCCCTCTCGGCTAAGCGCCACGATCTTTACTCCGAGCGGCTACTGCACGAACAAATCACGCTAGACGTTACGAACGCAGTCCACCAACTCGAAGAGTCAAAGCTTTCCATGGAAGCCGCGAAAGTGGCGCTCGATCTCGCACAGAAGACGCTTCAAGCCGAGCAACACAAGTACGAATTGGGCGCTGGAACCGTTTTCTTCGTCCTCGAGGCCCAGACCGAACTCACGCAAGCGCAGCAAATCCTCCTGCAGGCTCAGGTGGGCTACCAACTCGCGGCCGCTGCCGTCGACCATGCCACCGGCGGCCTGCTTTCGCGCTTCCAGGTACAAATCACAAACCTGGTGCATTAACGAGATATACCCAGAAGGTTTCAAGAGAAAACACGCCACTAGGATTCCGGCCCTTCACCGCCCTAGCGGCTCCGCTGGATGATGGATTCCACCAGATCGCCAAGTTGCTTCGATGTGTATTCGTTTCCCTCAAGGTTAGCCGCGATCCGGCCCTGCCGGTCGATCACCACGGTACGTAAAGAATGCGTGAGGAATCCTTCGTCCTGCCAGAAGTTCATTCCGAACGCCCAGCAAACCTTCTGCACGTCGGGCAGGGGCCCAGTCAAGAAGTACCACCCTGTCTGGTCTTTCGTCCACGTTCGAGCATATTCCGCTAGAACGTCGGGCTGGTCATGCTCGGGATCGAACGTAATGCTCAGAAGCACCAGGTCTTTGCCCATGCAGTCAGTATTACGCTTCTGAAGAACTCCAAAGTTGTTGGACATCCGGAAGCAAAAATTCGGAAGAGGACAGCTCGTATAAATGAAGGTGATGGCCACCACTTTGCCCGCGAAATGCGAAAACGTGACGCTCTGACCGTTCTGATCGATGAGCGTGAAATCCGGCACAGGCTGCCCGATCTCGAGTGCCGGCGCGGCCGGCGAATGTGACGCCGCATCCTCAAGAATCTTCAATTGCCGGGCTGCCATCGGTTCCTGCGCGGCGTTTTCGTACGGATGGATTCGAATGTCTTTGGCGTAATTCTCGTGCCCGCGCACTGCCAGTACGAAATCGATCATCATTCCTGGCTTGAGACCGTCGAGCGTCTTCGCATCCTCTACTGCGAGCGTCATCACCATCGCGTCCATCTGTCCGGGGATGGCTTGGCAGGATACCTGCACCGAGCGATGCGCAGGATCCACCTGAAGGACCAGCCCCGACGCGGAATAGTCTCTCGCGGCCAGGCGAGATGCTGTGAAAAATAGCAATACGAGGACTAGCCAGCGGGTGCTTTTCATTGCTTAACTCGAGAATATCTCAGTTTCTGTCTCGCGATCATACATCGGATCGGAACCGGATTACGGAGCCGCCTTCGCCCCGCCAGCCTTCTGGCTCCCGAGCCGGAAGGATTTCCGTGGAAGCTTCGTGTAATCCTTCTCGAACTCTTTTATCTCGATGAACTCATTCTTGCCAACCTGCGTGAAGCTCTGGCGGGTGTTGCTCGCGGGCCACCAGACTTCCAACGAAGCGATTTTCGCCGACTTGCCGAGGCCGATGTGCTGCTCGATCGGGTTCGCCCCGAACGATCCGCCGCTCCCAACAGTCCGATAGATCGATCGCGGAACCTGACCTTCGTCTTCCACGGTCACCTTGATTCGCGCCCCGATCCCGGCACGGTTCGATTTCACTCCCACCAGCTTGACTGTGATCCAATCATTTCCGTTTCCCGGATTTTCGAACACACGAAACTGGTGTGCGTCCCCCGGCGTCGCCCCACCGATCGAAACCAGAAGATCTTCAAGCCCATTGTTTCCCAGGTCGGCGAAGGCGACTCCGTGTCCTTTGTGCAGGTCGCCCGTTCGGGACGACGCCGTCACGTCGGAGAAATACTTTCCTTCGTGATTGCGCAGAAGCATCTTGGGAGCCAGCGCGCCATACTCAGGCCCTCCGGTCGCTAGATAAATGTCCGGGTATCCGTCGTTGTCGATGTCGCCGAAATTCGCGCCCATGGGTATGTTTATTTTGTCCAGCCCGGTCTCGGCCGTCACGTCGCGGAATGTGCCATTTCCAAGATTCCGGTAGAGCTTCATGGTGCCGGCGTTTGTTGGCAGGCCCAGGTAGCTGCGAATGGTTTCGTCCGTGGAGAAGAAATACGTCGTCACAAAAAGATCCGGCCACCCGTCGTTGTCATAATCGAAAAACCATGTCGCAAAGCTTTGCGATTGCGGCTGGTGTACGCCTGCCTGCTGCGAGACCTCCGTGAACGTTTTGTCGTGATTATTGTGGTAAAGAAAATTCCCGCCATAAAGGTTCGAGACGTAAAAATCCACGTAGCCGTCGTTATCGTAATCGGCCGCCGCAACACCCTTCGTGAAGGCGATGCGGTCCACTCCCGAGGATTGGGAAATATCCTGGAAGGTTCCGTCGCCCTTGTTCAGGAACAGCTGGCTCGGTCCGTTCTCGCTCCCCACGAACAAATCGAGCAGTCCGTCGTTGTTGATGTCGGCCCACACGGCGGTCTGCGTTCGCGTCGCCGGTTTCGCAAGGCCTGCCTCTTGCGTCACGTCGGTGAATGTCCCGTCGCAGTTGTTCCGCAACAGCGATTTGCGCTCGGGAAACTCCCAGGCGCCCCGCAGTACCAGAATATCCATGCATCCATCGTTGTTGTAGTCGCCCTGGATCAGGTTCAAGCCGCCCAATTGGCCGGTGAGACCCGCCTGGGCGGTGTGGTCCGTGAACGTCCCATCGCCGTTATTGTGAAAAAACCGCAGCGGCTGGCAAACGTCATAGCTCGACACAACGACATCCAACAAGCCGTCGTTTTCAAAATCATCGGCAACTACGCCGCCGGCCATTGACACAAAACCCAGTCCCGCAGCCGGGGCCACATCCCGAAATCTGCCGATGGTTTCCTTCGATTCAAACACGGACGGGGGGATCAAGTACTTCTGCGCCACTCCGGAGGGATACTTGCCCAGAGTCATGTAGGCCAGGTTCAGAAGCCATTTCACTTGCTCAATATCCGGCCTTTCGGGTGTCAGTTCGAGGTACTTTGTGAAGTAATCGACGGCCTTTGCGGAATCCCCGGTCTGACGATAGCAAAGGTTTTCTCGTGGGGGGAAAATGCACTGTTCGCCCGGCGTTTGGTACACGCCGTTTTCCATTTCCGATTTATGTAAGTAGGCGACGCCCAGGACTTCGGTCAACTGTGGAAGGCCTGCTGGAATATCGCTGGCCGCAACCTTGTACGCGGCCTCCCACTGCTGCACCGCTCCGTCCATGTTCCCCTGGTACGCCTCGAGCTGTGCCAAAGCGTAGTGGGTCTGTATTACATCGAATGGTGTCTTGCTCGCCATCTGTTTTGGGTCGGCCAGCAGCCTTTCGAGTCCCTCAATCCCTTCCGCCAGCGATCTCTTGCGAATCGTGCAGACCTCCGGCAGGTCTTGATCCCATCCGTCGGGCTTTGGATACTTTTGAAAGAGCATGTCCGCCAAGACTTGTCCGGCAACATCAGCTGGATATTGAATCGCGCCTTTGGCCGAGAGGTGAAGATCGCGGTTCGGACCCATGCTTTGGCTCGCCGCTCCTTGCGCCGGTCCCATTCCTTGCCCCACTGGTTGCTGTTCTTGCGGGAGTGCTTTCACGATGACGAATCCCGTTGGCACGTGTATTACGCCGCTGACTGCTCCTGGCTTAAGCGACGCCAAAGCGTCTCGCAATTCAGGGCGCAACGCGGCGGGATCGACTTCGTTGAAGTACCCTCCTTTGCTCGCACTCGGATCAATCGAAACCTGCTTGGCCACCGTCGCGAAGTCCTCGCCCCGCCTCAATCGAGCTAAGACCTGCTCGGCCTCCGTAGCCGTCGCAACCACGATTACTTGGAAGTTCGCCTTGTCCGCGGACGCGTTCTGCGCGGAGACCGGCGTCCGCGAGGTCGCGAAGGCGAAAATCAGGAGCGCGAGTGCTGCGGGTGCAAAGGCTGCCGCACGACTGAACCTTGCAATCTTCATGAAGGCCACAAAGTTAGCAGAGTCCACGGCAACCGGCCATGCTGTTCCGCAACTCTGGACGACAGCGCCTGCTTGCACGATGCTAGAATCTGCCACTGCTATGCGTTTGCGAGTTTCACTGATAATCCTGGGCGTCTCGGTGGTTGTTTTTCCGGCTCAGAAGTCGGCCGTTTCGCCGCGAGCTGAGCAACCAACTCCCGCCAAATTTACGGATGTGACTTCCGAACTCGGAGTGCATTTCAAGAATCAGTCGCCGCACACTTCGAGGAAATACTTGCCGGAAACGATGGGCGCGGGCGTAGCGCTGTTCGACTACGACAACGACGGTCGGCTGGACATTTATCTTGTCAACGGCGCTCCGCTGAGCGACCCCACGCCGAAGGGAACGATCCCCCAGAAAACTGGGCCGGAGTATTGGAACCGCCTCTACCATCAAAAACCGGACGGCACTTTCGAGGATGTCACCGAAAAGGCGGGTTTGCAGGGCGCCGGCTACGGAATGGGAGTAGCTGTCGGTGACTATGACAACGATGGCTACGAGGACCTGTTCGTCACCGCATACGGTGGCAACAAGCTCTACCACAACAATGGCGACGGCACCTTCACCGACGTCACCGAAAAAGCCGGCGTCGCCGGCAGCGGCTGGTCGACGAGCGCCGCTTGGGTCGATCTGGATGGAGACGGGTTGCTGGATCTTGTGGTCCTGCGCTATGTGAAGTGGGATTTCGACGACATTTATTGCGGCGTTCACAAAGAGGGCGGGCGCGACTACTGCCATCCTGACGTGTTTCAGCCGATCGCGCCGCTGGTTTATCATAATGACGGCAACGGCCATTTCACTGAAGTATCCGAGAAGACCGGACTGTCGAAGCCGGGCAAGAGCTTGGGCGTTGCTTTCGCTGACTACGATCGCGATGGTCACACCGATATTTTCATCGCCAACGATTCGATGGTTGAGTTCCTCTATCACAATAAAGGCGACGGAACGTTCGAGGAAACAGGATTGATGTCCGGTGTGGCTGTCGATGGCAATGGGAAAACGTATGCGGGAATGGGCGTCGATTTTGCCGATTACAATAATGACGGTTTGCCGGACTTGATCGTCACCAACCTCGCCAATCAGCAGTACGCGTTGTATCAGAACAATGGAGACGGCAGTTTCAATTACACGAGTTTTGCTTCCGGTATTGCTGCGATGACGCTCAAGCACTCCGGCTGGGGCGTCCGCTTCTTCGACTACGATAACGACGGTTGGAAGGATCTGCTGGTTGCCCAGGGGCACGATCTTGAATCCATTCAGGCGAACTATCCCGATCTCCGTTATAAGGAACCAATGCTGCTCGCGCGGAACACGGGCAAAGGCTTTGTGGACGTGTCGAAGGAATCGGGCGAGGTGTTTCAGCGCGCGTGGGTGGGGCGGGGCTTGGCGATCGGCGACATCGACAATGATGGCCGCGTGGACGCGGTGGTGACCACGAACGACGGTCCGGCTTACATTCTTCGCAATGAAACTCCCACGCAGAATCATTGGCTGACTCTGAAGCTTGTCGGGCATAAGAGCAATCGCGATGGCATCGGCGCTGAGGTGAAAATCACGACGAGCAAAGGCACGCAACTCGAGACTGTGACGACCGCGGCCAGTTACCTTTCGTCGAGCGATAAGCGCATCCATTTCGGGCTTGGCAGCGACACAGCGGCTCAGACGATCGAAATTCGCTGGCCGAGCGGCATCGTCCAGACGCTCAGGAACGTGCGAGCCGACCAGATTTTGCAGATTGACGAGGCGGCAACACTCGGTGCGAAGGCCAGCTCGCAATGAGAACGCGAGCATATGAAGTCGGCGCAATTCCCATCTTGCTGCTGGCTGCGCTTTGGGGTTTGCTGCCAGTTGGCATGAGCCACGCGCAGATGTCGCAAGCGGAGCAACAGCAACCAGCGCCAGCCAAACCTTCAGGAGTGATGACCGGCGGAGTCTACGCGCCGATAAAGGACGCACTGAATCGCCCGATCACGGCGGGCAGTTTCGTTGATGGTGCGCCCATCGTATTCATCGACGTCACGAAGCAAGCGGGCCTCGATAAATTCCACCATCGCTCCGGGACGCCGGAGAAGAAAACGATTATCGAGGCGCCGGGATCGGGCGTCGCGCTGCTCGACTACGACAACGACGGCTGGCTCGATATTTACTTGCTGAATGGCTCGACGTTTCGCGCGCTGAAAGGCGAAGAGCCGGCGCCGCGCGCGATGCTGCTGCACAACAATCATGACGGCACGTTCACGGACGTGACCGACAAAGCGGGCGTCGCGAACGAGCGCTGGGGTTTCGGCGTTGCCGTAGCGGATTACGACAACGATGGCTGGCCCGACATTTACGTCTCGAACTTCGGCAAAAATCGCCTGTACCACAACAATCACGACGGCACGTTCACCGACGTTGCGCAGAAAGCTGGGGTGACGCTGGGCGGATGGTCGACGGGACCGACTTGGGGTGACTACGACCATGACGGTTTACTCGATCTGTTTGTTCCGGGCTATGCCAAGTTCGACGCCGACAATCCGCCGGTCGCAGGCAAACGGCCAATTCCCGCGGATGCTTGCCAGTTTCGCGGTGTGAATGTTTTTTGTGGGCCGCTTGGCCTCGTGGGCGAGAGCGATCATTTGTTTCACAACAATGGTGACGGCACGTTCACCGATGTGAGCGTTAAGGCGGGAGTTTCCGATCCGCTTGGGTCCTACGGATTCCAGGGAGTTTTTGTCGATGTGGACGACGACGGCTGGGTTGATTTGGTGGTCGCCAATGACTCCGTCCCGAATTTTCTGTACCGCAACCGCCACGACGGCACGTTCGAGGACGTCAGCCTGATTTCCGGTTTCGCCTTGACTGAAGAGGGTCGCTCGCAAGCGTCGATGGGAATTGCCGTCGGCGATTACAATCGCGACGGAAAAGTCGATCTCTACACGACTTCGTTTTCCGATGACTACAACTGCCTGTACCGCAACGAAGGCGGCGGGAATTTCACCGATGTGACGTTTCGAGCGGACCTGGGCAAGCCGACGATTCCATTCTTGAGCTGGGGAACCGGGTTTCTGGATTTCGATAATGATGGGTTGCTCGACATCTTTGTTGCTAACGGGCACGTCTATCCGATTGTCGACCAACTGGATTGGGGCACCACTTACGCGCAGAGGCCGCAGCTTTTTCGGAATCTCGACGGAAAGAAGTTTCAGGAGGTTCCGCCCGCGACGGGCAGCGGTTTAGCGGACTTGCTTACGGCGCGCGGCGCCGCTCTCGGCGATCTTTTCAACGATGGCCACATCGACGTCGTGCTCAATAATATGGATTCGACGCCGACTCTGTTGCGGAACGTGGTCAAGAACGGCAATCACTGGATCACCTTGAAGCTGGTGGGCGGGCCCAAGAGCCCTCGGGATGCTGTCGGCGCAAAAGTGTTCCTCACCGCGGGCGGTTTCCGCCAACGCGCCGACGTGATCAGCGGCGGCAGCTATGGATCAAGTTCGGACCCACGCGTCCACTTCGGCCTGGGCTCCGCCACGAAGGTCGACCACATCGAAATCGATTGGCCCAGCGGTGCGAAGGAATCTGTGTCGGTCCCGGCGATTGACCGAATCTGGACGGTCACCGAGGGCAACGGCGTGTCGCCCAACTAAGCCTCATCCTTGGCCTTCCAAAAACTCTCCGCTAACGAATCGGCGCCAATCCTCCTCGACGCGTACGTGAGTGTTTCGCCCCCGATTCTTGTAGGGAACAGCTGAAGTTAAAGACTTATTTTTCATGCGCTTCGGCGGGAACACAGAGATAACAAACAGGTGCATTGACTCCACCGGGTCAAGTGACGGAAAGTGCGCTCCATTGAGGGGATAGTGCCTGTCCTTTGGGTGTTGGAAGGCTTTATTCAATCTTGGGGGTGCCACCGATGAAAAACTCGACGCAGTCGTGTGTCCGTAGCCGCTTGGGAGTTGCGTGGAGGCTCGCGGCAATTGTGGCCGTCGTGTTCCTGTGCTCGCCGATGAGATTAAACGCTCAGGCGCTCAGCGGTATCAATGGCACGGTCACTGATCAGAGTGGCGCGGCCATTGAAGGCGCGACCGTAAAGATTACGAACGTCGATACGAACGTCACTCGAACGATTCAAACCACCTCGGCGGGGACGTACTTCATCACCGACCTGATCCCGGGCACGTACGACGTCAGGGTCGAGAAATCAGGCTTCCAAGTCTACGTCCAGAAGGGCGTTGTGGTCGTGGGCGGAGCAACGTCCACCGCAAATGCCACGCTAGTGCCTGGAGCGGTTGCGACGGAGATAGTGGTCAATGCATCGTCCGTTGCACTGGAGACCGAGCAGCCCGAGGTCGGCACGACTGTCAATGAAACGCTCACACAAGAGCTTCCACAGATTATTAGCGGGAGTAACCGCCAGATCGACAATTTCATCTACCTGACGCCCGGAGTCACGGGCAGTGGGTTTAGCCACCGCATCGATGGGGGCGTGGACCAGCAGACCGAAGTCATGTTCAACGGCGTGCCGGAGGCCTTTTCGGAGACGGCTGGGTACACATTCTGGAACCAGCCGCCTTACGACGCGATCAAAGACGTAGATGTGCTGAGCGGCACGTTCTCCGCGCAGTATGGTTTGGGTCAAGGGGTCGAACAGTATCATGTCAAGTCCGGGTCCAACACGATCCATGGCGACGCTTTTTATTTTTACCGGGATGACAAACTTCTTGCCGCTCCGGGCGCCTTTTTGGACCAAAATGAAAACGGCCAAGGCGTGGTGGACCAGCCCGACATTGACGTCCAAAGCGACTGGGGCTTTTCTGTCGGCGGCCCTGTGTGGATTCCGCATGTCTACGACGGGCGAAACAAGACCTTCTGGTTCGTTAGCTACGACAGATATAGGCAGTCGTTTACACCCAGCGTCGTCACCTTGCCCACTGCAGCAGAAGTCGGGGGCGATTTCAGCTCTGCATTCAACCCCGCTAACCCCGGCAGCGTGATACCCATTTACGTCCCCGTCTCTTGGTCGAATCCGGCGCTTATTCCGGCCGGCTGCGTGCCGGGAGCAGCGCCCGGGGTGCAGTGGCCCGGGAACAAGATTCCTACGACTTGTTTCAGCCAAGAGTCGGCCGCTCTGCTGTCGCAGTTCCCTCTGCCCACGCCAGGCACGGGGTTAGTGAACAACTACACCCCCACGACGACGAGCCTGAATCTTCAAACGGACATCGCGGTCAACATCGACCATAACTTGACGAAGAATCAGGCCATCCACGGCCTTTATTGGCGGCAGTATTACCCGTCACCAAACACGGGCGATTGGGTAAACAGCCCGCTTAGCGACGAAAACATCACGACCATATTGGGGCGGGGTGTGGATATCACCTACTCCAACGCAATCAGTTCCCATATCGTGGTGAGCGCTGGTTTTCTGTATGTCTATCAGGGCAACGACTTTTTGCCGCCACACCTCCTCTCAAGTCCTATCACCCCCGTTCCGCCTTCGGGATTAGCGCAGCCCCTCACTTTTCCCAGCATTAATTTTAATGGCGGCCCATGGGAGCCCCAAAGCTGGGGACCTGGGAACGGCCTGTCGTCCACCAAAAACCACAAAACTGGATATTCATGGATGGGGAATCTGCTCTGGCAAACGGGCCGGCACACGATGAACATCGGCGTGGATATCCGGCATACCCACCAGGATGACTTCGAATGCGGCGGCTCCACCGGCCAGCCCGGTTGCTCGGGAGTTCTGAATTTCACCTCTGACATAACGGCAGATCCGAACGAGCAAGTTGATATCTGCGGATCGGTTCCCACGACCCCGCCTTGCGTTAGTTCACCCGGCACAAATACCGGGATTGCTTTCGCGAGCTTCCTGCTCGGCGACGTCACGAGCGGCGGCAGGGGCGGTGCGGGTAACACGAACCTGAGGAATAACTATGTAGCTCCTTATTTCCAGGACAACATACAGATCAATCCCAAGCTGAAGATCAACGCGGGTATTCGCTGGGATCTCGCATTTCCGTTCACGAATGATTTCGGCACGAACCAGCTCACTTTCTTCAATCCCAGCATACCAAACCCGACTGAGATTAGCACTGTTACCGGCCAGCCGCTGTTGGGTGCTATGTCGGAGTTGGGGACGTGCACGGCGTGCGTTGGCTTCAGCACAATGAATATGCAGTGGCACCACTTCAGTCCCCGCCTCGGCTTCACCTATCAGTTGACTCCGAAGACCGTAATTCTGGGCGGCGTGTCGTTCTACTGGCTGGACACCGGCGCATTCGAATACGGCGTCAACAAAGTAGCTGTGAACTACGGAAACAACCTGAATGGGGTTGTGTCGATCGGTCAATCAACGCCCCAAGTTCCTGGCTTCGGCGAATGGGATACGAATACGCTGCCCCCGCTGCCGGCGGTTGGCTTCAGTCCCACCTTCTTCAACGGTACGTCTATCACGGGAGGCGCGCAGGTTCACGAGCTGCCTCGCAATGTCAACCAGGCCTATGATCAGCAATTCTTAGTGGGTATTCAGCGCGAACTGCCGTGGAACATGTTCCTTTCGGCCAGCTACGTCCATACCCATGACATCCACCTGCCGGCCACGCTGGAGTCCGGCCAACAGTCGCTCAACTACAACTTCGTGAAGTCGGTTTGCCCGCAAGGGTCCGCTGTCACCACGACCCTCGATTGCGCGCTGGCCAGCAACTGGACCTGCACGGCGCAGACGTTCGACGCGATGGGGAACCCGGCACCTCCGTGCCAGGCCGCTGGCACCCAGCCGCAGGCTCTCCTGGCGAGCGAGGGGTTTGGTCAGGTGAGCTATGCCGCAGGTACCTGCGGTGCGGCGGCTGTTACGTACTACGCCCCGTATACTAATTTCTGCCAAGAACAAGGCACGGGGGCCCCGCTTTTTGTGGCGGAACTCCCGTTTCCGCAGATGCCATTTGTCACCAACAACTTCGACACTTCGGGAGCGGATCTATACAACGCCCTTCAGGTGAGCGTGCAGAAGCGCACGGGCAGCGGGTTAACCTACCTCTTGTCTTACACGCTTTCACACTACGACACGAATACGGATAGCGGATTCTCAACTTTCAATAGCAGGGGACTTAACCCGCAAAATCCGAATGCCGAGTGGTCCGTAGGCGCCGCTGACCAAACCCACGTGCTAACCATCGCCGGAGCATACGAACTGCCCATCGGTCCCGGGAAGAGATTCCTGAACGGCGGCGGCCTGCTTATGAAGAACTTGCTGGGCGGTTGGAAGATTTCCTGGGTCCAATGGTATGAGAGCGGCCCGCCTGTCAATTTGGATTCCTGCGCAGACCAGTTCGATTGCGACCCTCTGATTGGCAACATTTTTGTGGCGAACCGGCCCAACCAGATCTCGAGCAATTACAGCGTCGATTGGAACAATTACTACAAGAGCCTTGCCACCTGGAATCCGGTTACGAAGACAGGCACGTCGATCCCTGTATTCAACACCTCCAACGTCACTTTTCCGGGAGCCTGGACCATCGGGAACGCGCCGGTGTATATCAGTTCCTTCCGGTACCCGTGGTACCTGGATGAAGATGCGTCTTTCGCGAAGCGGCTCTTCTTTGGCGAGCGGGTCTACGCAGACTTGAGGGTTCAGTGGTTCAACTTGTTCAACCGAAATCTGTTGAGTAACGGCCCCGGCGGTGGGGTGAATTGTTTCCACAACAATCTAACTGGATCACAATTTGGCAGTGCCGACAGCTCGCCCAACCCAGCGGACTCCTGTCAGGGGAACTCGCCCAGGAGGGGCCAGTTCCAACTGCAGGTCAATTTCTAACCCACCACCCCAAACCGGGGCCAAAAGCCCCGAACGGAAAGTCACAACGCCGGGGCTTTGGCCCCGGCGTTGTGCTTTGGGGGCCGATGGGCCCGAATGGCGACGCGGATTCTTGTGTTGCGGCCCTATAGCGCTACCGGGCGCAAGCTGTGAGATAGTGTGCTTGGGCCTCGAAAAGAGGGAAGCTGTCATGATGCGATGGCTTATAAATGCCGCCACAGTGGCTCTGTTGTTCGCTCCGCAGCCGCTGGCGGCGATGTGCGCCGCTCGAACTGACCAGCTCCCCGGCAACGTTCTAAATACTGACCCGGGCGACACCAGGCTGCGGGAGAACCTCCAGGCCGACGCCGCGAAACAGGGCACTGACACGGCAGCGGAGAACAAAAAGGGCGACGAAGCGGCAAAAAGGTCCAAGCTGGAGAAAACCCATCTTAGTAACGGCAACAACGCAATGCACGAAGCACAAGCGATCAGGCAGCAGATTCAGACCGCGACGGGAGATCAAAGATCCGCTCTGCTCGCCAAAATGAACGCAGCCTACCAGACGGCGATTACGGAATATCAGGAAGCATTGAAAAACACCACGATCGCCGATGAAAATAAGATAACAGATGTCGGTTTGCTCAGAATGATTCGTAATGGCTTAATCGACGAGCAGAAGGCGGCCGACATGCTGATACAAGACAAGAATTTGCCCGTGATTTTGAGCAATCTGGGCATGGCATACAGTGGCGCAGGAGATTATGAACACGCGATACCTATGTTGCAGGACGCTGCGCTGTCGAAGCCAGAACCGGGAACGTACATGCAGCTCGGGACGGACCTGGCGGAAGTGGGCAAATTCCCCGAAGCTAGCGCGACATGCGATAAAATTTCGGCGCCCGATCCGACTGCGACCGACATACAGGCAGCCTGCTACAGAAATATCGCCGTCGTGATGATGAATCAAAAAAAGCCGGCGGACGCCGCTGTGCCGCTTCAGAAGGCCACGCAGCTTAATCCTGGCAATGCGCTGGCCTGGAAGCTTCTGGGCGACGCGCTGAGCAGTGGCATTACGACCCGGGAGGAAAACGGGAGGATCGTCTACGTCATTCCGCCCGGGACCATCGACGCTTACCAAAAATATTTGCAACTGGAGCCGAATGGCCACTACGCAGGTGAGGTGAAGGCTGTGCTTGACGGGTTTGCCCAGTTGACGAAAGGCACGTTGTAGAGGGGCGGATTTGCCCTCGATGGCAAAGTTCGCGCGCTAGGCGCGAGTGCCAGCACTGCGTTATTCTGTGGTCCAAAAGCAGGGAGGTGAGTTTATGCCTGCATCGAAAAACTCGTTAAAACAGGCAGGGCTGTACTTCGCCGTGTTGGTCTGTACCACTCTGCTGTGGGCCGACAACAAACCGTGGAAAAGCAAGCCCTACCAGACCTGGGATGCTAAAGACGTTCAAACGATCATGACCGATTCGCCGTGGGTTTCGAAGACTACCGTCCGGCGCTCATGGGATCCGTCGAAAGAGAATGCCGCCGTGCAGCCGGTGCAGCAGGAGATCTCGGGAGGAGTGCGGTCCGACCCAACCGTCATGGGATCGGTACGTGGCAACACGGGAGGGACGGACAGCGACGAGTCAAACCGGCAAGTAAACACTTATGTCTTTTGGTACTCATCGCGCCTGATCCGTGCCGCAGCCGCGCGCCAATCGTTTCTGCGTGGGACCATGGATCAGAACGCCGCCGAGAAGTTCAGCGACGCGCCCCAGATGGAGTATCAAATCGTCTTGCGAATGGATGACATGACGCCGTTCATTACAAAAGACGAGAAGTTCTATCAGCAGAATGCCTTCCTTGAGATGCGGCGAAGCAAGCTCAAGCTGCCGCCGAGCAAAGTTCTGTACGAGCGTTTGGGAACCACAATGGAGGACGTCGTTTTCTTTTTCCCGAAGATTGCTGATGGCGTGCCCACGATTGCCAGCGACGAAACGGATGTGGTGTTCAGTTGCAAGATCGCTGACCAGACATTGCGGGCCGATTTCAAACCAAAGACGATGGTCGACCAGTTTGGCCCTGATCTCTGAAGCAGGCGTCGGCCGCAGCCACAGGTTCGTGCTGCTTTGTTTAGGGCAGCCCCTTAGTCATATAATTTGGGGACGATGCGGTGCCCTTCGCGACGAGTCCCGGCTATGTTCACTGGACGGTTCAACGGCCAGAATAGCGGAGGGGATTCTCTTGGGCGGGCCGGCTTGCCACCGGGGATCCTGATAAGCATTTGCCGCTTTAGGCCGAATACCAGCTTTTGGGCGTTTTTCGTCGTTGCCGCAGCGGCAATCTTTCTCTTCGCCGACAGTAGCGCCGGATTTCGCCAAACGGGCGCAGAATCATCCGCTGCGGCTGGAAATCCGACGAAGCTTGGAGAGACTCCGAAATCAGACGCGGCGCTGGAAGAAGCGAAATCGCTGCTACAAGCCGGTAAAGTGAGCGAGGCTGAAACGGCCACGCGTCAATTCCTCGAAGGGCATGCGGACTCCGCTGACGGACACTTCCTGCTCGGTCACATTCTGTTCGAGGAACTGCACGAAAAATATCTCGGGGAAGAAAAGCGAGAAGGCGAAGGCTTCGGCTACAACGAAAATGTTGGCGGTTCATTGGCTAAGCTGCGTGATGCGAAAGCGCGGGAGTCCCTCGCGGAATTCTCAGCCGGGGCAAAATACGGCGTGCCGAGTGCGTTTGATTTGAAAACCGTGGCGCTCGATTATGTGCTGCTAAAAGACAATTTGGCTGCCGCCAAATGGCTCAGTTTGTCGCTCAAGTTGGAGCCCAAAGACGCGCAAGGGTGGTATTACCTAGGGCGGACGAAGTACAGCCAGGACCAGTTTACGGGTGCTATTGAAGCGTTCGAGCAGTGCTTGAAACTCGAGCCGAGGAACATTCTGGCGGAATCCAACGTCGGATTGTCATACGAAGGCCTCCAGCAGAAGGACGAGGCGATTCAAGCTTATCAAAATGCCATCGCGTGGCAGTCACAGAGCGAAGTCAAGTCTCCTAAGCCTTTCATTTATTTGGGAAGGATCTACCTGGACGAGAATCAGCCCGAAAAGGCCGTGCCGTATCTCCTGCAGGCCGTTGCAGCCTTCCCGCAAGTATCTTTGGCGCACGAGGAACTGGGAAGAGCGTACTCGGCTAAAAATCAGCTTCCCGAGGCGCAACAGGAACTGGAGAAGGCGGTGGCGCTGGCCCCGAACGTGGCGAGCGTGCATTTCACTTTAGGGCAGGTGTACCGAAAGCTTGGGGCGATGGATAAGGCGAAGATCGAGTTTCAGAAGGCCGAGGAATTGAACGGGACGCATTCGTCGGACAAGCCGGCGAATTAGAGTCTTACCGCGCCCACACAGAAAATGAAACGCGAATCTGCCACGCCGGCTGCGGCGAGCAAGCCAGTGCCACGTTTAAGATCGATAAGGATGCTGGCGGTCCTGTTAACAATGCCGTGGATGTGCGCGCGGGGACAGGCGCAGGGGCAGCAATTGGCGCCGGCGAAACAGGAAGCACCGGCCGAACTGGAGCAGGCGAGGTCACTCGCGGACGCAGGCGGTGCGACGCAAGCGGAAGCGCTGGTGCGGCAGTTTCTGCAAGGGCATGAAGATTCAGCGGCGGGGCACTTTCTGCTGGGGTACATTTTGTTCCGGGAAATACAGACTGAGGCGCGAGCGAGGGGCACGATGCGATCTGGCGTTGATGCCTCACTGGCTCAATTTCGCGATGCGCATGCGAAGGCTTCGCTGGCGGAGTTTACGGAGGGCTCGAAGTATCACGAGCCGACCGCATTCGATTTGAAGATCGTGGCCGAGGATTACGTTTTGCTCGATGATTTCGCGGATGCGGATAAGTGGATGACGCGCGTAACCGAGTGGAATCCCAAGGACTCGGATGCCTGGTACACCCTTGGCCGAACAAAGTACACGGAAAACAGGTTCGAAGAGGCGATTCACGCTTTCGAGCAGTGCCTGAACCTTGACGTGAAGAACGTGAAGGCGGAGGACAATCTGGGATTGTCCTATTACGGGCTGGGCCGAGCGGACGACGCGCTCGCGGCGTACAAGACGGCTATCGAATGGCAGTCGGAGGCGGCGCAGAAAGATCCGGAACCATTCATCGATCTTGGGACGCTCTACCTCGAGCAGAATCGGCCGAAGGACGCGCTGCCATACCTTCTCGAAGCGACGCGGGTTGCTCCTGGAGACGCGAAAGGTCACGAGAAACTTGGCAAGACGTTTTCACAGCTCGACGAGTTGCCGAAGGCTCAAAGTGAGCTGGAAAAGGCCGTGGCGCTTGCGCCGAAAGTGGCCAGCTTGCATTACATGCTCGGGCAGGTGTACCGGAGAGAAGGGCTCACCGACAAGGCGAAAGCCGAGTTCCAGCGTACCGAGGAGCTCAACGGCACACATTCTTCGTCGCAAAAAACCATGGAGTGAAGCGATTCGAAGAATGAACTCTACTGAGGCGGCGGGTTCTGTTCCTTGTTTTGCATTACCTGCTGGGCGCGAGCGGCAGTAGCGGCACGGGCGCTTTCCTCGAGCTTGCTGAACAGTTGCATTTCCGCCTGGGCTTGTTGCGTACGCCCCAGAGTGCGGTAGGCCTGAGCCAAAAGAAAGTGAACATTCGCATCGTCAGGGATGAAGCGTTCGGCGGCCTCGAGGTCGGGTACGGCATCCTGCGCGCGCTCCATTCGCAATAAGGCTCTTGCGCGATCGACGCGAGCCTCGGTCAAATCAGGACAGATGGCAACGGCCTTGTTTACGTCATCGAGCGCGGCTTGCGGATCGCCGTGCTGTTCGAGAATGATGTTGCCGAGTTTATAGTATGACGAACAGCTCCTGGGATCGTTGGCAAGCTCTGCCTGAAACTGTTGCGTTGCGGCATCCCACTGTGAAATCGACCAGTACGCGTTGCCTAGCTTGTAGTGCGTGCCCGGTTGTTGCGGGGCCATCTCGACGGCTTTTTTGTACTCGATGATCGCACCATCGAAATTGCTCATGCCCTCCATGATTTCGCCGGAAACTTCGTGCGCGCGGACGGAGTTGGGGTCAATTTCGCGGAGTTTAGTGAGCGCCTCCTCCGAAAGCTGCATGTAGACTTTTCCAAGCTGATACCAGGCTTCCTGGTTTTTCGGATCACGATGGACGACCTGTTGGAAGTGACTCGCCGCCGCCTCGGGCTCGCCGAGTTTGACGAGGTCGTTCGCCAGCGTCATTTCGACGTTCGAATCCTTGGGATTGGCGCGCAGAGCCGCTCCGAGCCGCGTGCGCGCATTCGGGTAGTCGCCCATTTCGTAGAGCGAAATACCCAGCAGCGCCGCCGCCGAGGGCATTTTCGGATCGATCTTCAATCCCTTCTCAAGAACCGCCGCCGCCTTCTCATATTCGCGCTGGCGGAGGTACAGCGAGCCGAGATTGTTGTAGGCGGCCGCAAGTCCCGGAGCGATCTGCAGAATGGTCTCGTACTTGGCGATGGCTTCGGCCTCATCGCCGCGCGCTTCGGCAGCCTGGGCTTCGCCATAAAGCTGTTCGACGCGAGGGTCGGTTTCAGGCGATTTCGATTGAGAGAGAAGCCTGGTTGAGACGCAGAAAATCAAGAGAGTGCTTGAAAGCAGGGCAAAAGCACAGGCTCGCAAACCCTGAGTGCACACACTCCAACCCGATTTCATAACCGCGATTTTACACCTCGTAAGGCGATTTCAAATCGCAAAAGTATCCGTTCTTCGTCGCTCTTTTTGCTTGTAGATCGGCTGATCTCGGAGCATCATTCGTCCAGGAACCCAGCCGATTTTTTTGTGCCTTTAGATGTGATTCGCAATGCCGTTGAAAATGGCGCGAAGCATGTGCTACGCTGCCGCCAACTTTTTGGGTGACGTGTTGTTGGGTTGAAGTCAGGGTGAGCCGCTTTATGCAAGGCACTGAGAGTTCTCCCGGAACTCTGCGTTTTGGCGTTTTTGAGGCGGATCTTCGTGCCGCCGAGCTCCGCAAGCACGGCGTCCGAATCAAACTTCAGGAACAGCCGTTCCAGATCCTCGTGTTGCTGCTGAAGCGTCCGGGCGAGCTCGTAACGCGGGAAGAGCTGCGCCAGGAGCTTTGGCCCGCCCACACGTTCGTCGACTTCGATCGCGGCCTCAACAAGGCCATGACGAAACTGCGCTCCGCTCTGGGAGACTCCGCCGAATCGCCGCGCTATATTGAGACGCTGCATCGCCGCGGATACCGCTTTCTGGCGCCGGTAGCCGAACATCACGAAGATTCGCATCAGTTTTTCAGCGGCCATGTGGAGGAAAGGAGCAACGGCAGAAGTGCGCGCCAACAAGAGAGTCGCGCTGCTTCGCACCCGCAAATCGAGAGATGGCATCGGGACTGGGTGGTACACCACAAAAATCTCGCCGTGACATCGGCCGTTTTGGTGATCCTCGTCGCGGGGCTTCTCTACCTCCGGATTTACCATCCCATCGTATTCGGCGGTTCCGCTGGTGAGTTTGGGCCACGGCGGTCAGTTGCAGTCCTCGGATTCCGGAATCTGTCGGGCAATACCCAAGACGCGTGGCTCTCGACAGCTCTCTCCGACTGGCTAATGACCGAGCTATCGGCCGGCGATCAGTTGCGTATGATTCCCGCTGAAAGCGTCGCCCGCATGAAGATCGAGCTTCCGTTGCCGGATGTCGACACTCTCAGCCGCGGCAGCCTCGTTCGGATTCGCAAAAATCTCGGAACCGACTACGTAGTCGCCGGATCCTACGCCATGCTCGGCAGCGACTCGGGAGGGCAATTGCGCCTGGACCTGCGTCTGCAGGACGCTCGCACGGGCGAGACGGTGGTTGCCGTTTCCGAGAGTGGCACGGAATCGCGGCTGTTCAGCCTTGTCGCTGACGCCGGCGAGGAACTCCGCTCAAAGCTCGGCGCCGGCGCGATCACTACGGAACAGGCGGCGGAAGTAGCCACGGCTCTTCCGTCGAAGTCGGAGGCCGCTCACCTTTACTGGGAAGGCTTGGCGCAGCTTCGCGTTTTCAACGCACTTACGGCTCGCGATCTACTGCAACAGGCGGTGGCCGCCGAGCCGGCATACGCGCTTTCGCACTCGGCGCTTGCTACCGCATGGGTTCAACTGGGATATGACGCCAATGCAAACGCAGAGGCCAAGAAGGCTTTTGACCTCTCGGGGAATCTATCGCGCGCGGAACGATTGCTCGTCGAGGCTCGATATCGCGAGACTTCGCGCGACTGGGAAAAAGCCATCGAGATCTATCGGGCGCTTTTCGAATTCTTTCCGGACAACTTGGACTACGGTCTTGCGCTGTCGGCCGACCAGGTGAACGCGGGCAAGGGCAAGGAAGCGCTCGCCACAGTCGCGGCTTTGCGCAACGTCCCTGCTCCCGTTAGCGACGATCCGCGCATCGATATTGCAAATGCGCGCGCGGCAGAATCGCTCGGCGACTTCAAGACGGTTCAAGCATTCGCCGCACGCGCCGCCGAAAAGGCGAAAGCATCCGGCGCATCACTTCTCCTTGCCCGAGCCCGGCTCGACCAGGCGTGGGCGACCGAGAATCTCGGGCAGTTTGGTGCCGTGGATCTCCTGATCCAGGAGGCAAAGCAGCTCTATGAAGCTGCCCATGACCGAAAGGGCGTTGCCGATGCCGTAACCACGGGTGCTATCGCTCTTTGGAAGAAAGGTGACTATCTGGGTGCGAAGAAGGGATATGAAGAGTCCCTTGCTCTGTACCGGGAATTTGGGGGTCAGCTAAACGTCGCGAATGAATCCGACAATATCGCGGACGTTCTCCTTGGTCTGGGCGACTTGAACGGTGCCCGCAAGAACTACGAAACGGCGCTTTCGATCTATCGCGAAATAGGGCATCCCGACGGGGTACCGCTTGCGAAGAATGGCCTCGGTGACGTGTTCCTGACGCTCGGCATGCACGAGGATGCGAAGAAAATGTACGAGGAATCTTTCGAGGCCTGTCAGCAAATCGGCGACCGCAGCAAGGCAGGCGTCGCCCTTTCTGGACTTGGACGAGTGTACCGGATGGAGGGCGACCTCGAAGCAGCTCGGAAAAACGAAATACGCGCAAAAGAAATCTTCGACGAAATTGGCGACAAGTCTCAGTCGATGGAATCGCAGCTGTTGCTGGCTGAGATTCTTCTTGACGAAGGCAAGAACACGGCTGCCGGTTCGTCCGCGAGGGACGCCGCGAACGTCTTCGAACAGACCCGCGCGAAAAAGGATGAGGCGGCGGCATACCTCCTCTTGTCTCGCGCTTTGCTGGCGCAGGGCAGATTCGGCGAAGCTCGAGCCAGCATCGACAAGGCAGTCGCCGCAGCGGATCAGTCGCACTATCGAGAACTCGAGATGCTGTCGTCGATGGCGGCGGCCCGCGTGCGAGCCGCTTCGGGAAACGCTACTGACAAAGCGAACGCCACGGAGCGCCTGAACAGTCTGATCGCCGAGGCAACATCGGCGGGATTCGTCAGCGAAGCTATGGAAGGCCGTCTGGCGGTGGGAGAGATCGAAGCGGCCTCAGGCAACAAGGCTGCTGGCATCGCGGATCTCCAGACTCTCGAGAAAGACGCTGCCACCAGGGGCTATCGTTTGATCGCGGAGAAGGCTGCTGCCGCGCGCCATACAATCGGACAAACCGCGCTTCAAGGAAGCTAACCTCGCACTCAGGAATTCGATTCTTCTCCTGATGGACTCTTCGGACTCTTTAGACCTGCAGGGGTGGGATAGGCGCCCCCGTCCGGATCTTAAAATAAGGTCAATGCCGCTCGTCGGCTCGTTGAAGCGTATCGTAAAGCGGTTGATACGGGCTTACCTGCTGCGGTTCATCTGCCACCGTGATCGCCATGACGCGGATCTTGTCGTTGTCGGGCAAAGTTAGCGTCTTTGCGCCGGCAGGAAGGTCAATCGCGTACGCGAACAGGTAGGAGTAGGAATATGCTTCGTTCTTGCCATCGGCAGTGTGGCGATGGTCGGAATACCATGCCACCGGCGCTCGCTTGATAAAGCCCGGAGTGATCTGGCCCGTGAATTCCATCACAGTTTCGGTTTTCGGCGCATCGGGAGGCGGTGTATACCCCGCGGGATAGTGAACCGGGACTTCTTTGTGGCTCCAAGAGCGATTGTCCCATTGGCCGATGAAGCCGCCCCAGTCCTCGATATTGAGCTGCACGGAAGTGTCTCCGGCACGGAAGGTTGCGTCCTGATCGCCGCCAGAGGAAGCAGCCAGCACGTACACACGATTGTATTTTCCCGCCGGGAGAGCAATCGATTGGCCGTGCGCAGCAACGGCGTCGGGCTTCCCGGTGTCCGCTGCCGGCAGCTTGAAGTGGATTCCTGCGTAGTCGATATCGGTGGGAAGCATTTCGGCGGCAAGGGACTCACCAGCAGCGTTGAAGCCACCCTGGGATTTCGTACCCACTTTGCTGGCAGCTGCGACGTCGTAAGTCAGCGCCACGGGTCGGGACTCAGGCGCCGCCAGCTTGGCGCGGGGTGGCGCTAACTTCACCGCAAACGTCCGAGGTTCATATGGGCCGAAGCTCGTGACCAGCTCGCCGGCCGCCACCGTGGCTGCGCCGAGAGGCTGTTCCTGGCCGTTCACCTCGCGCGCCGCGCTGACGGAAGCGCCGAATGCCACCCGGACGTTCTGCCGCGGCTCGCCATTCAGTTCGACGAGACGCACGATCACCTCGTCACTGTCTTCCGCCTTCTTCAATCCGAGGACGCGAACGCGGCTGTTATTCACCTTCAGCAGTGAAAAACTCTTGCCCAGCCCACCGCTGTGCTTCGTAGTTTCGAAGGCGATGAGCGGCTGGTTCAAGCGCCATGCTTGCCAATCGGTTTCGCTCTGCCGCCAATCCGCGGCGTGCCCTGCGAGACCGTAGACAAAATCGTGATGGCCCCAGTCCTGCGAGGTTTGGTCGCTGTAGTCGCGTCCGTTACCTGTGCCGAGGCCGGGCGTGTACAGGAGGGTGAGGCGAAGGGTCTGGTCGTCCGGTTTGTCGGAACCGTACTTGCAATCGGAGAGAATGGTCACGCCATAGGTGCCGCGCTGATCCGTGAGGTCGAACCACTGGTGAGAGGGGAACTCGAACTTGCGATCGTAATCGTTGGAGCGGGCGATGGTCCCAATGTCCCAATTGTAAGTGGCTTCGGGATTCGCTGCGGTGAGCGGAAACGTGGCCTTTAGTGCGGCGGATTCCGTATGCCAATCGATGCTGTTGCCAAATTCAACGCGGTTTCCCGCATCGCCCGCCGAAAGCCGAATCGTCTGGATAAATTTCGATCCTTCGGTCTCGCGCCCGATTTCAATGGCGACGCGCACCGGCCCGTTTTCCACCACGCGGACTTTGACTGGCCCTTGCACGTACCCGCGCGGCGGTTTTTGCTGATCGGCCCAGTCCATGTTCCATGCAGGCCAGTCATGCGGCTTTTCGGTCTGGAACGCGAGGCGAGCCGGTGCCGACAGCAATTGGTGATTGCTTTGCTTGTCGAAGATGCTGGCGACGTCGCCGTTTTCATCAATCTTCACCACGTAACGCGAGTTTTCAAGTTGCGATTCAGTCGCGCTTAGATCGGAGCTCGACGCCGCGGGCTGGTCCGAAGGCCGAACGTCGTAAACGGCGAAGCCGACCGACGGAACTTTGGCGACGAATAAAACCTTCGCGGAGCCGTTTTTCCCCGGCTCGAGCTGAGAGAGCGTGTCTTTGCCATCCGGCCCTACCACGCGGACTCCACTCGGCATGTTGCCGCCGAACGAAACGTTCGCTTCCACGACGTCTTCGCGTTCGATATTGAGTGGGTTGTACACGACGAGAACTGTGCCTTGCCCTTCCGTGTTCATGCCCGATGCGACGCCCTCGGTGGCGCTCGTGAGCACAGAAGAGAACTGGTTCAGCGCGATCACATCATCGTTCCACGAGAAATTGTAGGCTTGCGGCGTGGCGGTGCCGGCCATGATGTCGTGGAACTGGCCGCCCATTACGAGCGTCCACGCATCGTTCAGGCGCTTTTGCGGATACGCCCTTACGCCGAGCCACTCGGCGGCCACCGAAGCTTCCTCGGCCGCTTGCGCAAGCAGTTCGTTCTTGCGATTCCATCGTTTTCGATATGCCTCGGACGTGAGGGAGCCAGCCGAGTGGTTCGTCAGTTCAAATTCGCCTTGATAACGCTCAAGGTGAGCAGCTTCGCTTGGACTGACGTCGAGGAACATCTGATCCGCTTTCGAGGAAACCACATGAAGGGGACCCGTCCCCACTTGAACGGAAGGCGTGTTTGTCTTGGCGACTCGTTCGCGGTATTGCGAGAACCTCTCGCCTGGTTTCCGAGGGGGCGGGAGCGTAGCTTGGCCCTTGTCGACGATTGCTTCCAGGGCCTTCACCGAATTCTCTTCCGGCGAGCCGCCCACGTCGCCTGTACCGTAATAATGATAGTCCGCAAACAGACCGGTGGCTCTTCCGTCGAGATTGACGCGCTTCACCCATTCGGGATCGCTGCTCAAATCCGTCGTCACGTTTCCGCCATAACTCCCCGGATTGAGCGCAGCGATTACCCCGTGGCCATCGGGCCCGATCCACATCCCCACGTTGAACGGGATGCCCACGGGAGTGTCCTCGGGAGAAACACCCGGCCCCCCCGGCGCCGAGGATCCCCAGGTAAGTTTCTGCGTCGAGAAGCCTTTCACGCCGGAATGCGCCAGGATGCTTGGGAGCGAGGAGGGAAATCCAAAGCAGTCGGGCAGCATGTACTCCTTGCTGTAGGTGCCGAATTCGTGACGATAAAACTCGTTGCCGTATAGCACCTGCCGAAAGATGGATTCGGCGGAGGGCGAATTGACGTCGCTCTCTTCTACCGATGATCCCGCGGGGAACCAACGCCCTTCGGCGATATACTTCTTCAGCTTTACGTAATCCGTCGGGTAGTACTCCTTCATGAAGCGGTAGCGGTTCGAGCCGCTGAAATTGAAAATGTAGCGCGGATATTTTTCGATCAGCTTGAAATTGTCATGCAGTGTGTTGGCGATGAATTCGTTGATCACCTGCGGATACTCCCAACGCCATTCCGTGTCGAGGTGCGCATAGCCGACCACGTAGAGCGTCGGATCCTTCGCGAGATCCGGTCTTTTGCCCTCCGGCGCCGCAGGCTTAGCCGGTTCTGCCGCGGCGGCTTTCGTTGCAGCCGTGCTTTGCGTTTGCGCGTTCGCGGCGCTTGCAAGGCTGAGAGCACAGAACAGAGCCGTCAACCGCACAGTCCCAAACAGCGCGAACCTGAATCCCCGTGGTGAAATTTGCTTTGTGAATGTCGCGGCTGCCTTCATTTTGTAGTCCTCCGATTGCGCCTCAGCGTTTCTTCTTCAAAGCCACTTCAATCGATTGTTCGGCGAGCGGCGCCATCACGGCATAGCCTTTCGCGTTCGGGTGCAAGCCGTCGTCGCTCAAGTCCTGCTTCAACATTCCCTGGTCATCCACCATCACCGCGAAGTAGTCGAGATAGGCATCACCGTGAGCAGAGGCGTAGCGCTTCATCCAGGCGTTCAGCTCCAGGATCTGCGCCGGTGGGCGGCGTTTCGTCTGAACGAGCGGCTGTCCCTCGTGCGTGTGGCCGTAGTCGCTGACGGGCAGAAGGGAAGCGAGAACCACTCGAATATGATTGGCATGAGCCAACTCGTCCATCATCGAAAGATTGCCTTCGGTTTCGCCCAGCGTCATCGGTCCAGTGTTGCCGGCAAGATCATTCGTGCCTGCCAGAATCACGACGACCTTCGGCTGAAGTTCAATCACATCGGGCAGAAAGCGAATTAGCATTTGTGGGGTCGTCTGACCGCTGATTCCGCGATCGACATAGGGCTTGCCGGGGAAAAACCCGCCGCTGGCCGGCTCGGTCCAGAAATCGGTGATCGAATCGCCCATGAAGACCACTCGATTTCCCTTCGGGTCCGGCAGCGCGAGTTTGGTGTTTGCGTCGCGGTACCGCGTAAGTTCCGGCCAATCCATTAGCCGTTCTTGGGACCTTGCGAGACGGCCCGTGAGTGCCGGCAATTCGGAACACCCGGCAGGCGCGGCTCCCGGTTCCTGCGGTGCCGCCGCTTGTTGAGAAGGCGCTGTCGATTGCGCCGGCGTGGACCCGCCGAGGAGCGTCACGGACATAGTTCCTGCAAGAGCCAGAGCGGAGAGCAGTTTCATCGGTTTTGCATCCTTTCACCGGTATCGAGCGAGCCGGAGGCCTTCCGGCCCGCGAGCGCCAATATAGACGCTTGCGAGCGACATCGACCTCGAAATCTGGAAACGAGAGGCTCGTGCCAGTGCCTGCCGGTGCCTGCCAGTGAAAGAGTGTGCTCTGAAAAGCATGTTGCTGCGCGTTTGCGGCCTGAGTATGAGGCCTGCTACACGCCTCGCGTGGTCCGTGGGATTCAAGGCTGTCTCAGAGAACGCCGCTCGCACTCTTAGGTAGGTCTTGCTGAGTGTCAATGCACTGCCAAGTGGTCTGTGGATTCCCGGATAACACATTCATTTCAATAGGGATAGCGGGCCTTCTTCCCCCACTTTTTCGGGCTGGCATGACGCCGATAGCCTCGCCGAAAACGTTGAAAACGGCTTGACACTCTCCGGCGATTCAGAGTAGTTTCCGCGCATAGAAGTGCTGTATGCGCGCGGTTAAGCCGGTGTTCGCCGCGCAAGAGATCCCAGTACCCTCAAACCAAAAACCAACGGAGGCAAATGATGATGAAGAAGCTCGGTCTTGGTCTGTTGATGGCGTGCGCGATCGCCCTGCCTGCAACCGCGCAAACGAAGATAACGGGTAAACAAACCTGCGCGAAGCCCGATCCGATGCAATCCATCGACGTCGGCGACAAGCCAGGCCATTCCGTGATGATTGAGAAAGCCGCCTGCAAGTGGGACGTGGGGCTCGAAATCGAGGGCACCAAATCCACTGAGTCCGCGGACGTTGCCTCGAGTGAGATCTGGGGCACTACCGCCACCCAGCACGGCTACAACATGGGAACGATGGACAACGGCGACAAATTCACCGTGAGGTATGCGGGCACGATGAAAGTCGCGAAAGATGGCACGGCCACGTACGATGGAAAGTGGACCTTCGTGAGCGGCACCGGGAAGCTCAAGGGAATCAAGGGCGGTGGCACTTACAAAGGCGCCGGCTCAGCCGACGGCTCCGGCACGGTGGACGTCGAAGGTGATTACACGATCGCTATGGCCGCGATGAAGCCCGCAAAATAATCCGCCGCAAGAGGGCTGCGCGCACGATTCTCGAGTGTCGCGCGCGCCCTCCGCAAATTGGGAGTGGAGGAGACCGCTTGGCGGTTTCCTCCCGCCCAAGCATTCCCATTTTCTTACCAGCCCCAAAATCCGTTTGCCGCGAGACTCCGGCAATCGGATGTAACGAAAGCTTCCCCTCGCGACTCTTAACTAAAGTGGAGTAAGTCTTTTTTCCTCGCTCCGCAATCTAACCAGCAGGAGGGCATCCCATGCCAAAGAAGAAGGGCTCGAAGGGGAAATACGGCCCAGCTGCGAGCAGGAGCGTCGCAAGCGCCGTCCGTCGAGAAGAACGCGGCACGCTTCGTTCCGGCAAAGGCGGAAAAGGCGGGATTGTGACGTCTCGAAAGCAGGCCATCGCCATCGGCCTTTCCGAAGCGCGCAAGGCGGGCGACAAAGTACCCCCGAAACCCAGCTAAGGGCTACCGATTTAGGAAGGCGAACGCACGGTGACCCACGTCATATCCCGCGGTGACAAAAGTCACTTCGCGCGATTCCTGATCGGCCTATGCATTCTTTGCAGCAAGAAACAGCACGACCGCCCACGAGACGCTCGTGGCGGAATTCCACGGATAAGGAGTCCTCAATGGAACCGACCTGGCAACCTCACGAGAAACACGGGCACCTTACGACGCAAAGTGACCTGCCCGACACTGTCTACGCCTTTCCGAAGCAGCGTAAAGAACCGCTGACCGACGCACAGCATGTCCGTAACGCCGTCGCGCGGTTCGATCAAGTCATCGATGTCTCCGACGAAGATCGCGCCTTGGCGTTCGCGAACATCGAGAAGGCCGCGAAGCACTACGGCGTCAATCTTTCGGAGACGTCATGGCACGATCTGGGCGTTCATCCGCAACACAACCGGAAAACCGCTGCCGCTAAGGGCGTTGCAACGCGCGAACGCGAACGCCGGGAACGAGCCTAGGAACCTGTCGAGAAGCGTCTGCTTTTCCACGGACCAATTGTGCACGGCCCGTGGTGCGAAGCTACCGTTGTGGAATTATGCGTCAGACGAGGCATAATATTCAGATTCCGCATTCCTGTTGCAGGGGGAGGAACGAATGGCATCCGCTTGGAAAGGTTTCATCACCTTCGGACTGATATCCATACCCGTCAAACTCTATCCCGCGGCCCGCAGCGCCCGGGTGGGCCTTCACCAGCTTCATAGCGTATGCCACACCAGGCTTCGCCAGCCCCTATTTTGCCCCACCTGCAACCGCATCGTGGACCGCTCGGAAGTGGTGAAAGGCTACGAATACGAAGACGGAAAATATGTGCTGATCGATCCCGAAGAAATCAAGAAAATCACGCCCGAATCCGCGCGAGCCATGGAAATTCTCGCCTTCGTCAAACAATCCGAGATCGATCCTCTCTTTTTCGATTCGTCCTACTTCATCGTTCCCGATGACCAGGGCAAGAAAGCCTACAAGCTACTCCTGAAAACGATGGAAGACAAAGATCGCGTCGCCATCGCCAAAATTACGATGCATCAGCGCGAATACACCACCTTCCTCCGGCCTTACGACCACGGCATCGCCCTTCATACCATGTATTTCGCCAACGAAGTCCGGCAGGCGCCCGGATACGGCCAGATCGACAATGTGAAGCTCTCGCCGCAGGAAATAAAGCTGGCCGATCAACTCGTCGATAACCTCTCCGAAAAATTCCAGCTCAACAAATATCACGATGAATTCGAGACGCGCCTCCGCGCTCTGATCGAAGCAAAACAGAAAGGCCGCGAGGTTGCCGCCGCGCCGCGCCCGGCGCGGGCGCCCGTGATCGACATCATGGCCGCGTTGAAGAAGAGCCTGGAACGCACGGAAGCCCGGAAACATCCACTGCGTTCGACGAAAGAAGCCGCGGCCCACGAAAAAAGAACCCGCCGCAAAGCCAGCTAACTTCGTGCTACGGGAATACCGCGGTTTTCTTCCCGTACAGCCGAACGCGATTCTCCAGGTGCCAGCGAACCGCCCGCGCCAGCACCACCTTTTCGAGGTCGCGTCCCTTCTGCACCAAATCCTCGATCCGGTCGCGATGAGAAACGCGGACAACGTCCTGCTCGATGATCGGGCCTTGGTCGAGAACTTCCGTGACGTAGTGGCTCGTCGCTCCGATCAGCTTCACACCGCGTTCGTACGCCTGATGGTGCGGCTTTCCGCCGACGAAGGCGGGAAGAAACGAATGGTGAATATTGATCACCCGGTGCGGCGGAAACTGCTGAAGGAATTCAGGAGAAAGCACCTGCATGTATCGCGCGAGCACAATCAGGTCGATCCCGAGCATTTGCAGCAATTCGATCTGCTGTTGCTCCGCTTCCTTTTTGTTCTCCTTCGTAACTTCAATCACTTGCAGCGGGATGTGGTAGAAGTCGGTCCACTGCACCACGTCCGGATGATTGCAGATCACAATCGGGATTTCGCAGGGAAGTTCTCCCAACCGGTGGCGGTATAGCAGGTCGGCCAGGCAGTGGTCGTAGCGTGAAACGAAGATCGCCACCTTCGGCCGGTAGCTCGATAGTTCCGCGCGCCAGTGCATGTTGAAGCGTTCCGCGATCGGTTCGAAGTGCCGCGCGAACGTCCGCATATCCACCGCGAATCCGGGAAGCTCCCATTCCATTCGCACCAGCAAAAGGTTGTGCTCGGCATCGAGGTGCTCGTCGACGCGGACGATGTTGCCGTTCGAACGGTAGATGAAGTCAGCGACGGCAGCCGTGACGCCCTTCTGGTCGGGACAACTGGTGAGGAGAATAGCAGTGTCAGTCACTCTGCACCTGCGACTGCATACAGGAGCGCCAGACTATCACTCTCGTCGAGCGCTCCCCAAACTATTTCATTGCATGACGGAGTCTTGAGGGATCAACCGTCAAAGCTATCTAGATCGGTTGACGTCCCTAGTCCGGACGCAGCTCCTCACGTTGTCATCCCGAATCCCCCCCTTTATGGGGGGCGAGGGATCTGCTTTTCGTTCTTGAAGGTCGCTTGGCCTAGGATCGGAACAGAGCCAGAAAGCTTCTAGGGACACCAACGTGGAGATTGCGGTTACGGCGTGGCCGGAGTCGAGGCTGCTACCGGGTTCTTGTCTTTATGAATCTTCCTTTTAATATCGGGCCAGAATTCCTTGATCACGATGGTAATCGTGTCGTAACCCACCTCCGAGCCCCACACGCTCGCGGTATTTCCGAGCGTCTGGTCGGCATGAGGGTGATACGTGTACGTGGAAATTCCCGCCGCAATCGCGCTGCCCAAAATCTCCGAAAAGTTGAACGCTTTGTGTCCCGAATCGGTGCGCGTGATGAAGATGCGGCTCACGGCATAGGCTGCCCGGTGCCCAAAACTTCCGTCGGGCATCTGGTAGAAACGCGGATCCGTACGAAACAGGGACGGCAGAATCGCCGACGTGAAGAAATTCTCAATTGTTCCGTCGGCAAAAGCGGCCCCGTAGCGTTTGGCATAACCTTCGGCGCCCTGTCCATATCCCGGCTCGCTATTTTGGGCCTGGCTGATACCGGCAAGAGCCCCGTACCAGGGGAACTCGACGTAGTCGAACGAGGAGCGCGCAACCACTTTGAATTTCTGTTTCGCGGTGAGCGGAGGAATCTGGTCCGCATTTGACACCGTTAGAAAGTTAGGCAGCGCGAAGAACAGCCGGTCGTTCGACGTGCCCGTCTTCTGCTCCTGAGTTTTCTCTTTCTGCTCCTGGCTCGTCTGTGCGGGCTGCGCCGGAGGATTCGATTGCGGCTGCGCTGGCGGATTCGTTTGCTGCTGGGCGGGTGCTTGCTGTTGCGCCGGCGGCGTTGAGTCTTGTGCGCGCACAGGAATCGCGGCGCAAGCCGCTGCAAGCAAAATAGCTGCACACGTGGCAGAAATCCTCAGACGAGGTCGGCAAATCATAAGTGTCAGTATCTCCAATAATCGGCGGCTTCGGGTAAAGACTCTTCGCTTTTGGTTCCATGCTTTGATTCAAGTCAGGGCTAAGAGGTTTCCCTAAGATTACGAGCGGAGCACTCCCGCGGATTCAATGGTAAAGAGAAACGCAGCTCGCCGCGGGTCGCATGCGGCCCAGATCAAGGCCGGAAAATCGCGAACAGCGTGTCGCTCGGTGCGCCGGTAGCAGACGTGGGCGCGCTGGATGTGGAATAGTTCGAAAGCGGCTTATCGGTGTGGAAGTATTTCTTGTATGCGAAGATCCAATTGCTCGCAATATCCTGCTGCGCTGCGGCGAGGCCCACTTCTCCGCCACACACCAGGCGATGGAGATGGTCCTCTAATTGATCCTTAACATACGAATTCCACTCCGTGTTGTAGTGCGGTTCGGGCCAGAGATTTCGGATGTCGTCCGAACCCCCGAGGCCCGGCGTAATCAGATAATCCACCTCATAGTCCGTGGCTCGAGCTCCCGCGATTCCATATTCCCGGAAGACATCTTGCTGCAAGCGGTTCGGTACAGCCCTTATCACTTCATCGTGACCTGTTGAGCAGAGCTCCGCGAGCGCCAGAGCGCGGGTTGAACCGGGTGTGAGCTTCGGATCGGGAAGCGCTGCGGCGTATCCAGTTCCCGAATTATTGAATTCATGCGTAGCTATTTGTAGGTACAGTATTCGGCCTCCCAGTGCGATCAGGAGCGCCAGAGCCATGACGTATGCAAAAGCTTTCGGATTCATTCCAAAGCTTAACTGTCGCCATCGACTCAGGGGCGGGATCTGCGCCGCCTCTGCCAATCGCGCCTTCAGGAGTGAGCGCGGGCCGGCAATCGGAGGCAGTTGGGGACCGGCGTCCTGACGGTTCGCCCGCACGAAATCGGCAATTGTGGTTTCGATTTCGGCCACGCGAGCCCGGCAGGCCCAGCAGGCGGCAAGATGAGCGCGGACTTGAGCGGCTCGCCGGGTCGGCAGTTCACCATCGACCGTGCGAAGCAAATCTTGATCCGAGGGGTGAAGGACTTCCTTTTCCATGGTTCATATCCCCTCTGCACGAATCAATCGTGCGAGCGATCGCGTCAATGACATCGATACGGCGCCGAGAGAAATTCCCAGCACCTCGGCTATTTCTCTATAGCGCAGGCCTTCCGCGCGCAACCGCAGGCAGCACTGGTCCCCCTTCGGAAGTGCATGAAGAACGGTCAGTAGCCGTTGCCGTTTTTGGGTGAACGATGCCTCGTCTTCTGGGTTCGGGGATGGGTCAAACTGATTTTCTGCCATCGCCCAGTCGGATTCCGTCGCCTCGCAGCGTCTGTGGTTCGCATGGCGCTGCTTCAACGCAAGATTATGCGCGACCCGAAAAATCCAGCCCCGAAGATTCTGGCGGCCTCTGCTTAGCTGCAGGTGTCGAAAAAGGGCGAGAAATACCTCTTGCGTCACCTCTTCTCCGTCATGCATCGAAATGCCAAACGACACCACGTAACGCAGAACCGGGCCTCGAAATTGGTCAAAGAGACCGATCACTTCAGATTCAATCTCCGAAGGCCTCACTGCAAACGCAGGAGTAGCCCTGGCCTGGAAAGGGATCTCAATCGAAACGCTCGGAGTGATGGCCATTTCCCTCATTATATATATTCCCGGTCGCACGCTTCTGTTCAAGATATTTGGGGGTGGTGCGCAAACTCGGCAAAGGGATCGAAAAGAGACTGAACAAAACGGCAGCGAACGGAATATTCAACTGAGGACGACAACGACGGTGGCATCGGCGGTTGGTCTGTCTTGCCCGGACGCCCTATGACGCAGGCCGGGAGGCAAACTGCCAAACTACAGAGGCCAACTCTTCATGAAGAGACTCACAGCTCTTTTCTTGTTTTGCGCGTTGCCGCTCTTTGCCCAGAGCAACAGAGGCGAATTGCGCCTGAAGGTGACCGATCCATCCGGCCTGGCCGTGAAAACGACCGTTCAGATCGTCAGCGAGGCAAACCAGTATCGAAATTCTCTGACGACCACGGATCAGGGTACCCTCGACATACAGCGCCTGCCCTTTGGCATCTATCAGCTGGAAATTGCGCAGCGTGGGTTCGTGCCTGTATCCGAGACTGTCGAGATTCGTTCCTCGATTCCCACCGAACGTACCATCCAGCTCCAGTTGCCGTCGGTGAATCAGTCTGTAACCGTCAGCGCAGCCAGCACCCTGATCGACCCAGATCAAGCTGGTTCTGTCAGTCAGATAGGCTCAGATGCCATCGAAAACCGACTCAGCTCGCTTCCGGGCCGTTCCCTGCAGGACTTGGTGAATTCGCAGCCCGGCTGGCTATATGAGGGCAACGCCGTCCTGCATCCGCGCGGCTCGGAGTATCAAACACAGTTTGTGGTCGATGGAATTCCTCTAACGGATAATCGTTCGCCCAGCTTCGGCCCGGAAATCGAAGCGGACGACGTGCAGTCCATGAGCATCTATACAGCTGGCATTCCGGCAGAGTATGGCCGAAAGATGGGGGGCGTCGTCGAGGTTAACACTCTCCAGGATTCACAGGCAGGTTTTCACGGCCAAGCCGTGCTCTCCGGAGGCAGTTTTGACACCGCGGGCGCTTTTGCAGAGGGACAGTACGTCTGGGGCAAGAATACATTCGGAGCAAGCGTCAGCGGCGACATGACCAGCCACTATCTGAACCCCGTGGTTCTGCAAAACTACACGAATACCGGCACAGTCGGTGACTTCTCGGCTCACTACCAGCGCGACCTGACGCCGAAAGACCGCCTGAGCCTTATCGTCCGGCACGAACTTTCTCGCTACGAGCTTCCGAACGAACAAGTGCAGCAGGCTGCCGGGCAGCTTCAGACGGCGGACAACTTCGAAACGATGGGTATCATTTCTTACGAGCACACGTTTTCGCCCAACGTTGTGGCCGACCTTCGGGGAATGGTGCGAGACAATGCGAACGACTTCTACTCCAACGCGAATTCGACGCCCGTCGAGATCTTGCAGCACAATTGGTTTCGCGAGGGATATTTCAAGGGCAGCGTCACGATCAGCCATGGCCATCATGAGATTAAGGCAGGCGTGGAATCGGATAACACCTTTCTGAACGAGAATTTCAACTACAACATCACCGATGACACCCAATTTGATCCCAGCACGCCTCTGACTTTTAGCTTTATGGCGCATCGTCCGGACCTTGAGCAGTCCGCCTACGTCCAGGATCAGATTCGCCTCGGCAATTGGACGATAAACGCCGGCCTTCGCTGGGATCATTATCAGTTAATTCTGAATCGCCAGGCCGTTGATCCGCGCTTTTCGATTTCGCGCTATTTTCCTTCCGCCGATCTCGTGCTGCATTTCTCCTACGACCGCGTTTTCCAGACGCCCTCGTTCGAGAATATCCTCCTCTCGAGCTCCACGGCAGCCGCGGGCCTGGACACGATCTCCCTCCAATTGCCCGTCGAGCCTTCGGAAGGGAACTACTATGAAGCGGGGTTGACCAAGGTCTTCTTCAAGAAGTTCAAACTCGATGCCAATTATTTTCGCCGCCTCGTAAACAACTATGCGGATGACGATCAGATCGACAACACCACCATCAGCTATCCGATCGCATTTCAGAAGGCCATCATTTACGGCGCGGAGGCGAAAATCGATTTGCCGCCAACTCGTGGCTTCTCGGGTTTTCTAAGCTATTCCTACACCGCGGGTAATGCCTGGTTCCCGGTGACAGGCGGCCTGTTTCTCGGCGACGACGCGCAGATACCCACCACAGGCCATTTCCCGGATTCGCAGGATCAGCGCAACACCGTCCGCGGGCGTGTTCGCTACCAGGTTGCGCCGCGCCTGTGGATTGCGGGCGGCATTCAGTATGACACCGGCCTGCCATTCGACTTTCAGTGTCCGGATGGTGAAACCCTTCAACAATGCATCAATGGAGATGCAGCGTTGGGAATAGTGGGAGTAGCCCAAATATACGGCCAGAACGTCATAGACCGCCTTAACTTCCCTCGTGACCGCATCCTTCCCTCCTTCCAGGTCAGTGCGTCAGCGGGGGCCGATATCTACAAATCCGATCGATTGAACCTGAACCTACAGGCGGATGGAGAAAACCTTACCAACGTCATCGACGTGATCGACTTCGGCGGTTTGTTTTCCGGAAACGCAATCGGCCCCTCGCGCAGCTACGCTCTGCGCCTCCAAGCCACTTTCTAGTCGCCGTTGTTGTCTGCGACGTGCGTCACTTCGTCCGGCTGCTCAATCCATTTCCTGATTTGCGACGCCTTCAGTTTCGTTTGCACCACGGTCGCAGTGTTGGGGTCGATGTAGACCACCAGCACGCGCAGTTCCTTGTCGGACGGGTTCGCGTAGACCATCGTCAGGTTGTTGTCGTCGTTCGACCGCACCCGCACCAGCGGACGCCAGGTGTCTCCGATCGTAGCCTCGATCGACTGCTGCAAGGCCGCATCCGACATTCCGCTTTCCTTCGGAAGGTTGTCGAACACCGCGAGCTTGAGCCCCGACGCCCCCGGAATCCGCGCAATTTTCAGACACACAGTCGCGAATCCGAGGAACGGTATCCGCATGTGATGCACGCCATATTGCGTTTCGATCGTTCTCACCACGGCGTGAAATTCCGCGTCATTGCCCCCGAAGCAGGGAACTGCCAAAGCGATCCCGAACGTGAGCCCCAGCCCCAGAACTCGGCGCCTCACTTCGTTTCTCCCTTCTTACTCGTAGGGTCCTGATCGATTTCCACCTTGGGTATCCCGAATTGGCCGCCCAGGCGCTTGAAATCCTCAGGATTAATCGGGCCGATGATGTCGACAAACGTCAGCTCGGTCGGCTCGGTGGCGATCACCACCAGACCCGTGAATTTCCCGTCTTCCTTCTTGAAATACACTTCCACGTTCTGTCCGTCGTGCTTGCTGCGCACATTCACGATTCGCGACCACAGCGGCTCTTTGAGCGACGCCCGCAACGGCGCCACATCGTCCTCGGAATATTCCCCGGCCTTCTCGAACTCGAAGCTGTGGACGTAAATCCCCTTCATATTCGAGATGATCTTCTTGGCCTGCGCCTGGTCCGGGTCCTTCGAATCGAGGAATGCGCCCGCGAATTGCAGCATGGATTGGTCGAGCGTCACGTCGATCGCCTTCGAAGCCCTCGCCGACAATTTCTTCAGCGCCCCGCCGGGATCCCAATCCTGCGCCGCCGCCGGCCACTGAACGGCAAACAGCAACGCGATAATGATTCCAATTCGTTTCATGAAGCCTCCGGCCCCTTCATTCCGTCTCTCGCTCATTGTTGCGGCTGACTCGTGGAATCGAGTTCCTTCAAGCTCTGCTCCGCAATCTGCAGTTTGCTTCCCGTAATTCGCAACGCGAGCATCACCTGGTCCTTCGCTTCCTCGCCGCGCCGCCGCTGCATGTCGCGCTCGTAAATAACGCCGCTCGCGGCCAAGACCACGCACAGCGCGCACGCGGCTGCCCACCGCAGGCCGCCCGCGCCGGCCAGACCCAACCCGAAAAGCCCCAGCCAGCGCCACGAATGCACCGGTTTTTCGTCTTTCGCTCTTGCAGCTCGCAAGAGCACGCGTTCGGCAAAGCCCGCCGGCGGCTCCACGCGCTCGAGCGCTTTCTTCAGTTCATCTTCGAGACGGTTCATGCGTTCACTTCTCCCCATTCTTTTCCAATTGCCTGTTCCATCTTGGCACGCAGCATCGCGTGCGCCCGGTGCAGGGTGCTCTTCACTGTATTCAACGGAATCCCCATCGTGCTCGCGATCTCTTCGAGTCCCGCTTCTTCCTGGTACCGCAAGATCACCACCATTCGCATTTTCTGCGGCAGCGCCGCCACCATTTGTTGTAAGCGCTTCGACATCATCGGATCGCTGTTTCCCAGGTCGCTGTGCCCAGCCGGTTGCGCGGGCTCCGGCAATTGATCCCAGCTCACCTCAGCCGCCGCGCCCTTATTTCGCCGCGCATAATCAATCGAGCGATGGCACGCCACTCGCCGCAACCAGAACGTCACGTGCTGAGGCGATTCGAGCGTCCCGAGCCGCTTGAACAACTCGAGAAATACATCCTGCGCGACCTCTTCCGCCGCCGCTGCGTTATGCAAAAAGTGATACCCAATACTGAAGACCATCCGCTGATGCTCGCGAACGAGGTCTTCGAAATCCAGTTTGTGAGTTGCCGGCGCCGCAGCAGCGGTCGTCACGTTAGCCTGTCATGTCGCTAGCTTGCTACCCGCTATATACGAGATTTCATGCCTCTGAGGTTGCAAAAAGTGTCGGCCTAGGAAGGTTTGCATTTATGACGCGCAGGTCCGGGGAGGATCGAGGGGAGCCTCGCATTTATGGGCCCTGGCCAGCGCCGTGGGAGCCCCCGCATTTATCCGGGGGAAGGAGCGCTTTAGCGCTCCGGGAAGGACTTCGACTTTAACTCGGGCGCTTTAGCACTGGGCATTTTGAGATTCCAGACAGCCCCCAAAAAGCAGAAGGCCCGCCTTTCAGCGGGCCTTCACAGGGAGAAGCTCACGGCCAATGCGCGGATGGCCGAAGAACCTTTCCTTCGAGCGCAGTCTAGATGAGCCTTTGAAATCAGTCAAGTACGAAACCGAGATTTCGAGTACCCGGCTAACATCTGTAGTTTCTGCTACTTGCAGCAAAAATCGCGAGTTTTCCACCGGTTGTCAATTTTTGTCTGTTGCTCCAATACCGTAGAAGTCCTGTGCATTGATAGGCTTACTGGCCAGCCCCAACTGCAGGATTTGGAGCTGGTCACTGCGGTCGAATACCTTATTGGGAAGCGCTCGCTTCACCACCAACCGCACTCCGCCGAACGCCAAGCCTGAAACCAGCGCAAACATACAGATCACTCCGGTTCCAATAATCGTCCCGACGATCATAGTACCGATGCTCGGCTGCGTGAATTGAAACGTCGGCTCGTTCCAGGTCAGCTCGGTGCCGGAATCCACCTGCTTCAGCAGCGCGCTTGCTTCGTTTTGCGAATTCGCTCCCGCGACAAACGCCAGCAGCGTCAGGGAGCGCTTCGCGTACAGCGCCGCCGAATTGCTATCCGGTTTTGAAACGCTTTTGGCATCGCCAACATTGACGACATGGAACGTTTGCTGGAGTTCCGCAAGCTTCTTCGCCGCAGCCTGCGGCGTAGGAAAATCCACAATCAGCAATGTCAGCTCGCGCCGCCCCGCCCTATAGCGCGCCAGTTCCGCTTCTGCTCCCTCAGTGAATCCCAGCGAATTTCCGAGCGCAACCGGAAATAGCTGATTCAAAGCCGCAGGGCCGAGGAAGTACCGGTCGGATCGGTCAACGAAATCCGCGCGCGGAAGATGGTCGGTAAGATTGGGCAGCGGACCCGTCTGCGCTTGCGGCGCAACGGTCGCCACCAACGATCTCAGGTCTGAGTCGAACTTCGGCAGATCGCGCCCTCGCACATCCAGAACCAGGTTTCCGCTCAGCACCAGCGCATGATCCGCCGACATCGCCGAATGCTCCGCCAAATCCGCCCGAGGCATGTCCTGCGTTCGCAGGTACGAATACTCGCCGTAAGCGCCGCTCGGATCCTTCATGCGGTACAGCGTCACGTTGAGCGTGTCCGAGCCTTTCGTGTAGCTATCCTGCTCTCCCGACGCGAGCCCGTACTCCTGCAGCGCCGCCCAGGCATCGTCCGCCGTTCGCGGCTTCGACCCGTCTGCGGGAGGCGGCGCGAAAACCAGCGGCGTGCGCTCCAGGCCCCCTTTCGCGCTCACATTCCAGCCCGCAAACGACGATGGCAGGATGGATTGCGCCGCGGCAGGCAGCGCCCCAACCAAGAAAACGATCAAGAAAATGGCCAGCAAAGTAGCCGGCAAAACGGCAAGGTTACGTCGCATGTTCCCCCTGAATCTTCGGATTGACACTAGTCCTTAGATGCCGGAATTCTACTTTGAGTTCCCGATCGGCGCCACTCGTCTGTTCGGTAGCTCGGTCTTTGTGTCAGCCCCGGACCTTCAGTCCGGAGAGGGTGGCCTTCAGGCCACCCGAAAGAAGCGCCACAAAAATCATCTGGGCTTTAGCCCTGGGATTTCTCGACGTTGGCCGCAGAGGCGCGACATTCAATGCGTGACACAGCGCCGTCGAAAACTCCTTGCCGCCTCGCTACGTTTGCTATAATACAGACTAGTCAGACTAGTCTTCACAAAAGAGGCAATCGATGCCGCCAAACAAGAAGAAAAACCCCAAGAAACAAGCCATCTCCCAGACCTGGCAGTTGCAAACTGCCAAAGCCCGCTTCAGCGAAGTGTTCCGCCGCGCCCGAGAGGACGGCCCCCAGCTGGTCACCCGTCAGGGAAAAGACGCCGTGGTCATCCTGCCTTTGGAAGACTTCCACCAACTCGTCGATCGTGCGCGAGAACCGAAGAGCCTCGTCCGCTTCTTTGCCGAGAGCCCTCTCGTCGGCCTTGATTTGGATCTGGAGCGCGACGCGGATACCGGACGCGACGTCAAGCTATGAACGGCTTCCTGCTCGACACCAACGTAGTCTCCGAGTTGCTCACCCGGCGCCCCGAGCCAAGCGTCAGCCAGTGGGTGGAAGGCACAAACGAAATCTTGCTTCATTTGAGCGTGTTGACCTTGGGCGAAATTCGCAAAGGAATTGCGGGCCTGCCTCAGGCAAAACGCCGCAGCGAGCTTGAAAACTGGCTCAACCACGGCCTGCGAAACCGCTTCGCTGGCCGCATTCTTCCGATTGACGCGGACGTGGCCGATCGTTGGGGTCGCGTTGCCTCACAGGCGCGCTCCATGAATATTCAGCTCCCGGTAATTGATGGACTCCTTGCCGCAACCGCTCTGGAGCACAACTTGACCCTCGTCACCCGAAACACACGAGATGTCGCAGGCGTCGGCGTTTTGGTCCTAAATCCTTGGGAGGAATCCTGAGAGCCGTCCGTCTTTCTCCGCTGCCACTGTCAAGACTCGTACACCCACTTCCCGCCCACCATCGTGCGCTCCACTGCAACCTTCGTTAGCGCCGCTGGCTCCGTCTTGAACGGATCTTGCCCCAGCACCACAAGGTCGGCCAGCTTGCCAGGCTCGATCGAACCCTTCCGATCTTCCTCAAACGACGCATACGCCCCATTCACAGTGCCGCAGCGAATCGCCTCCTCGATCGTAATCCGCTGATTCGCTCCCCACACGTTCCCCTTCATGTCCGTTCGCGTAAGCTGCGATTGCAGCCACATCATGGGATCCGACGGGCTTGCCGTGTAGTCGGAAGAATCCGTGGGGCGTAGTCCCGCATCCAGAAATGTCCGCATCGGAAACATGTGTTCGGTCCGCGCCTCGCCGTAGAAATGCATCACGTCGCCGTGAAAATACACGTAGCAGGAAAAGGGAGCCGGAATCACGTGCAACGCCTGCATGCGCTGGATCAGCGAATCGTTCAGCAGCGTGCAATGTTCGATGCGAAAGCGCGGATCCTTCCGCGGCAACTCCTTCTGGACCTGCTCGTAAACTCCCAGAATTTCATCGATGGCCAGGTCCCCATTCGCATGAGTGGCCAGTTGCCAGCCTGCCGCGTGCGCCTTGCGCGACGTTTCGTACAGTTTCTCGCGCGTAGCGAGTCGCAGCCCCGAATAATTCGGAATCCCAATGTATGGCTGGGAAAGCCACGCGGTGCGCTCCGATATCGATCCGTCGGCAAATTGCTTGACACCGCCGATGCGCACCCAGTCGTCGCCGAATCCCGTATGGATTCCCGCATCCACGAAATGATCCACGGAATCCGCCGAGATGTGGCAGTAGACGCGCATTCGCAGTTCGCCCGCATCGCGCGCGTCCTGATATCCCTGCACGCTTTCCGGATCGGCCAGCGCGTCGCACGTCGAAGTGACGCCTTTGCTCGTGAACATTTTCGAGATCAGCTCCGCGCCCTTGCGGAAGTCATCGCGCGTGCTTTTTTCCGGGATCAGCTTATAAAACGCCTGAGCCGCGGCGTCGCTCACGAAGCCGGTCAGGTGGCCGGAGCTATCGTGCTCGAACCGGCCGCCGGGAGGGTCGGGGGTTTTGTCATCCACTCCCGCCAGTTTCAGCGCCATTGAATTCACGAAAACGGTGTGGCCGCCGCGGTGGCGCACCAGCACAGGATGGTCCGGCGCCGCCTTGTCCAAATCGTAGCGATTGATCGGCCGCGGCGTCTTGCCGTCATCGTAAAGGAAACCCAGCACCCACTGTCCCGCGGGCGTCTGCTGCGCGCGGTCGTGAAGCGCTGCTTGGATTTTCTCGATCGAGTCGCTATCGCATGCCACCATGCGGATGTGATCCACGCCCGACGAGCACGGATGCGCGTGCGCGTCGTTGAATCCGGGAAGCACGCTTTTCCGTCCCAGATCGATTTTTCGGCTGCGCGCCGTCGCCAGCGCCAGTACCTCGTCATTCGACCCCACCGCCAGAAACCGGCCGCCGCTGATGGCCACCGCTTCGGCAATCCGCGGGTTCTCACTTACATTCCAGATGTTCCCGTTGTAGAGAACCAAATCCGGCTCAACGCGCGTCAACGGCACAAACGCCAACGCGCCCAGCCCCGCTCCCAAGCTCGCCAGGAAATCCCGCCGTGATGTCCCCATCCATCCCCCTTACTTGACTCCCTCTGACCTGACTCCCCTCTAACTTGTCCCCCCCACTTGTCCCCTCAGTTGTAAAGGATCGGTCGCCGAAGAATACTTCAGCCCCCATTTCCCGAGGTAACTCTTTTCCAGGTGCGCCGCCATTTGCTCCCCCTTCTCAATCTCGGCTCGCTTCAAACTTGACCACGAACACACCAGCAGGAAATCGGGTATACTTCGACAACTTCTTGCCGACATGTTGCGCCACGGGCCGCTAACGCCATGCTGAAGTTGATTCCCCCACCGAATCTGGAGGATTCCCGCTCCGGTAAGGTGAATCTTCGCCCAGGCGGATCGGCTCCGAACTTCGCGCCTCCACGGCATCTACGTTCCGACGGTTTTTTTGCCAATCTCAAATACGTTCTCACGCACAGGCATCCAAAAACCCTGGCGGACGACAAAGCGAGCGCCTTTCGCCAGCACCATTTTCGGGCGAGCTTCCTCGATAATCTGCTAGAGCATTTCCGGCCAACACCGAAGCTTACTGGCGAGACTGTGGCCTCCTTAAGAGGGAAGGCGGCGCCCGGAATCAAAATCGAATCGCAGCCGCTTATTCTGTCAGTGGTTACAAATATTCGCGACGCCATCTTTCCACCCAAGCTGCCTCCTCTGGAACTCACCAGCAAGTCGATCGAAGTTCCAGAGATATGGAGCAAGCCCAGAAAGCTTAGCGCTGCGAGAGTGGTGTCCGTGATCTTGCACGTGAGCTTTGCTGTTCTAGTGCTCACGTTTGGTTACCACGAAGTCACGAACCTCGATCCCGCCAAGCCTGTGACGACGGTTTTGATTGCTCCGCCGGCGCCCGGTGCTGCAGCTCCGCCCCCGCCGGCTCCGGCAGCCGCTGCACCAGCGCATCGAGCGGTGTATACGAAGCGGAAATCGTTCTTCGTCCAGGGGAAGCTGACCGCTCCAACTTCAGTCCCGAAAGTTGCGAACGCAAAGCCCGCCCCCGACAACTCAAGCGCACCTGACGTGGGCGTTGACGGCGGCGTTCCGGGAGGCACTCCTGGTGGGGTCCTGGGAGGCGTCTTGGGCGGAAGTCCCGGCGGTATTCCCGGGGGAATTCCCGGAGGAACTGGGGTCGCTCCTCCGCCGCCAGGCGCTGCAACGACAAAATCCGGAATCGTGCGCGTCGGGGGCGACGTTAAGCGGCCCAAAGTGATCTCCGCACCGCCGCCCGAATATCCTTTCCTGGCGCAGCGCGCCAAAATCACGGGCGTGGTCACTCTTGAGGCGACCATTGACGAGCACGGAAACGTCGTTAACCTACGCCCCATCAAAGGCGATCAGATGCTGATCAACGCCGCGCTCAAGGCCGTAAAGCAATGGAAATTCGAGCCCACGTACCTGAACGGCGTACCCGTCTCGGTCCAGCTCGAAGTCGACGTCTCGTTTCACCCACCTTCACACTGACCAACTGGTGCGTGGACCCGGTCGCCTGCCGATATTCCGGCCCGTTTGAATTGCCCGCATCGTCAGCGCCGCCGGTTTAAGTCGCCTTGTAAATATACCTTGACACGTATATACGGAGTGGAGTATACGAAGGATATGGAATCTGTATTCGAAATCATTGCCGAACCGAACCGCCGCGCGATTTTGAGCCTCCTCGTCTCCTCCCAACAGTCGGTGGGAGAGATCGAGCGCCAACTTCGTATGCCGCAAACGACTGTGTCCAAGCACTTGCGGGTGCTCCGAGAGGCCGGTTTCGTGGAATCCACGGTGGACGCTCAGCGCCGTCTCTACCGGCTGAAACCTGAGCCACTTCAGGAGGCGGATGCCTGGCTGGCTCCGTTCCGTCGGCTCTGGTCCGATCACTTGGATGCTCTCGAACGCCACCTCGACCGCATGGATCCATCGACAGAGGAAAGGGCAACACCAAGGAAAAGCAAGACAACGAAAAAACGTCGCGGCCCAGACCGCGAACATCACAAAGGAGAAACGAAATGAAAATCAAAGTGACCAGCATCCACGTGGACGACCAGGACAAGGCCCTCCGCTTCTATATTGACGTACTGGGCTTTGTTAAGAAGGTCGATTTCAGTCAGGGCCCATATCGCTGGCTGACGGTGGCCTCCCCCGAGGAGCCGGATGGCGTTGAGCTACAGCTGGCGTTGAACACCAACCCCGCAGCCAAAACATATCAGCAGGCGATGTTTCAACAGAGCCAGCCCGCGATCATGTTCTTCACCGACGACGTCAAGGGCGACTTCGAGCGGATCAAGGCGCGCGGCGCCGAGTTCACAATGCCGCCCACCGGCGTGACCGGCTCGACCATCGCGATGCTGAACGACACCTGCGGCAACCTCATCCAACTCACCCAGCTGGCACGCTGGTAGGACGGGCGTTCGGCAAGGAGAAGAAGATGACCGATCTTCAGCAGTACACACCGGGCCCGGCCAGCGGTGCACACATACAAAAGGACGGAGACAAGTGGACGCTCGTTCTCGTCAGAGATCTGCGCCACTCGCCGGAAAAAGTCTGGCAGGCGCTTACCGACCCGGCACATCTCCGCGAGTGGGCGCCTTTCGACGCCGACAGCAGCCTGGGAACGGTCGGAGCCACGGTGAAGCTCACCACCGTAGGAGCGCCCACGCCGCGGGTTTCCGAAACAACAGTGACGCGAGCCGACGCCCCCGAGGCGCTCGAGTACAAATGGGGTGGCTTCGATATGCGCTGGGAACTCGAAGCCTTGGGTAGCGGCACGCGCCTCACGCTGTGGACCAACATCGGCCACCGCTTCATCGCAATGGGCGCTGCCGGTTGGCACATCTGTTTCGATGTTATGGACCGCCTTCTCGGCGGAACTCCCATCGGCCGCATGGTTGGCCCTGACGCCATCAAGTTCGGCGGCTGGCAGCGGCTGAATGCGGAGTACGCCAAGCAGTTCGGTATCGAATCGCCCGACTGGCCGCCTCAGGCGGCTCAAAAGTCGTGAATCAAGGTGGATGACAGCGTGAATGATTTCACATCGCAATAAATGGAAGGAGAAATGAACCATGAAAGAAGCTACGAAACGTTCGATTTTTCGCTGGATTCACATTATCTTTGGCATTCCGATACTCGGTTATATTTATGATTCACCTTCGAACACTCCGTACTACGCCTTCAGTATTCGGTACATCTTTCTTCCTGTTTTGCTCCTTTCGGGGCTGTGGATGTGGAAAGGCCACGTCGTTCGACGCCTTATTTCCAACATATCGAAGACATCGAAGATATTGGCCAATAAAACTACTCGCATGAAAACGGGACAAGAATTGGAGGCATAAGATCCAATGAATCCATCGGACCGCATTGACCAGCTTATAGAAGGACTCACAGACTGGCGCGGCAAAACGCTCGCCGCCATCCGCAAGACCATCCTTGACGCCGACCCGGAGATCATCGAGGAATGGAAGTGGATGGGAAGCCCAGTGTGGTCTCACGACGGAATAATCGTAGTCGGCAACGCCCACAAGGATAAGGTGAAGCTCACCTTTGCCCACGGCGCGGCCCTCCCGGATCCTGCCAAGCTCTTCAACGCGGGGCTCAAAGGCAACGTGTGGCGAGCCATCGATTTTTTCGACGGCGACAAAATTAATGACCCCGCTCTGAAGAGCCTCATCCTCGCCGCCGTCGATTACAACCAGATCAAATTGAAGCGGAAATCCCCCGCGCGTACCCGAGCGAAACCACGCAAAACCAAAAAATGAGGGTGGGAGCTTCTCCTGGGATCGCCTACCGAACCTTCGGGATCCCGATTGGCGGTTTTCTGTCAGCCCCGGCATTTATGCCGCGAAGGAGCCAAGCGCCGTAGGCGCGACACAAGTTAGCCCAGCGCGTAAGCGCTGGGACCCCAGCCGCACAATGTTCCCGAGCGCCGTAGGCGCGACACTCTGCTTCTCCTAGGGCCGCCTCCCGTCAGAATTCTTAGTCGGCTCGGAAGCTATCAGTCCCGAACCAGAGCGGAGTAATGGAATGCAGATTCTTCTTGTAGGTGCGAGAAACAGTGAACTCCTTTCCTCCTTTAATGCGCAGAACATATTCACCTGTGGTACAGGGCTCGATCTCTTCAACAAACGAGGCGTTGATTAGCACGGAACGGTGAATGCGGACGAATCCGTAAGGTTGGAGTTTCTCCGCGACGGTGGACATGGACTCGCGAAGCAGGTCAGAACCTGCCATCCGCCTGAGCAAAACGTAATTCCCCTGAGCTTCAATCGTCACCACCTGGGTTGGATCAATAAACAGAATCCTCCCTTTCACCTTGATCGCGATCCTGGACGGCTTCGTTATCATCCCTTCTATCTGGGGGAGAAGATCCAGCACGCGAGATAGGGCCTTCTCATCCATGCGGATTATCTTTTCTCGCCATGACAATTAACACGCGTACATCTCCCCTCAGTTCGCACCCGTAGCTACGGCCGTTCCGTCCGACCAACTGTGTACCGCAATCATGAACTCGGTTATTGGCTCCGGGGCGCCCTGAAATTGTGGATTCAACATAACCGGCGAGCCAGGCAGATTCGCACCCCAAACCTTTGGGTCTGTTAGCGGGATGTAGAACATCAAATGGGGAATCCAATGCCCGACGGAGTCGTTTAGATATCCCTGCTTCGACATCATGTAGCACATTGCGCCCGGTTCTAAGGCCGGCAGTTCTTTCGCGTCGAACGCCTTGATGCCATCGATAATCTGAGCTTTCGATAGTCCAGCCAACACCAGCTCCGTCCTCTTGATAGTGAGTGGCAGGATGGACCGCGCCGCCGGTGGATTGAAACATAGCGGACCTCGCCCCCTGGGATTCCAGAACCCCGGAGAGCCAAACGGAGACATCCATGCTCGCTCTACGAGGCATACGAAACCGTTCTTGCCTTTGATCGCCGTTTCGTAGCCATGTCGTCCGAGGACCAAGACTTCGGCATCGCCGGATATTGCTGTCGGGGCTGCACTACGTGCCATTGCGATCTCTGCATCTCGATCCGCCATGAGGTACTGATCGACTGGCGCCATCTGGGGATACGATGCCGCGTGGTCTTGCGCCTGCGCCAGCCGCGAGGTCATCAGCAGAGCAGCCACAAGCGATGCTCCCAATAGAATCGCCGCCATCATCCTTCCCTTCATCGTCATAATCAGTTCTCCCTTTCGCCGTTCCTTACGCCTTGTCATCCCGCCTGCCCTGAGCCCGCCGAAGGGCGTCTCGCCGGCTCTCTTGCCCTCGCTCCTCACCTGACACCCAAGCGCCGTAGGCGCGGCACAAGTTAGCCCAGCCCGTTAGGGCTGGGTACCAGATGCAGAAGCGCTCCGAGCGCCGTAGGCGCGACACTCTCCCCAGTCCACGTGCCGTTTCTCACTACCTTGTCATCCCGCCTGCCCTGAGCGCAGTCGAAGGGAATCCCCGCCGCCCTGAGCCTGCCGAAGGCCGTTTGTGCGGGTGAGGGATCTGCTTTTCGCTTTTGAATACCCATTAATACCGACCGGTTGGTATATACAAAGCCCATAAAACAAACACCTTACCTCAGCTCGATCGCACTACTCTCATTCGGCTCCGAGGCGTGCGCAGCGACTCCAGGTAGCGAATCATTGTTTTTTCGCCAGCCTGCAGACGCCCGACGTCCTGGAAGCTCTTCGCCAGAGCGACATAGCCTTCGTACGTTGCCAGCAGAAACGCAGCCGCTTCGTCGGGGTCTACGTCGCTGCGCACCAACTTGCGTTGCCGCCCGTTCCGTAACGCAGTGGCGATTGCCCTCTGCCAATCCTCAAATACCGTTGCTGTCTTCCTTCGGAAACCCTCGTCGAGGCCAGACATCTCCTGAGCCAGGTTATTCAGGGGGCAGCCACAGCGTAGGTCTGCGGGTCTCAACGACGTGGACTGAATAATACCGATCAGCGCATCGATGGGATTCTTGGCGTTTTGCAACGGCCACAACCACTTTTCGCGGGTAATGCTGGCGATGATCTCGTCCACCACGGCATACCCTAGAGCTTCCTTGCTGGCGAAGTGGTGATACATCGCCCCCTTCGTTACGCCCGCCGCGCGCAGAATGGTTTCCAAGTCCGTGCCTCGGAAACCCGACTTGTGAATCTCCTGGAAGGCAGCTTGCAACAAACGCTCCCTCGTCCGCTGTGGATTGCGCCGCGTGGCGGCGCCCGATTTCCGATTCATTGTATCCCTGAACAGACCAACCAGTATGTACCTCGGCGTTGGGGAGTCAAGGGGGAAATTTGGATGGGGATCGGGAGTGACCGGTGACTCGTGACTTGTGACCTGTAACTCGTCAATCTGTGGCAGGGGGCGAAAGTGCGGAGAAGCGGAATAGGTGTTTTTGTTGCGGTTAGAAAATGTCTTCTCCTTTGTTGAGAGGGAGTTGCGGCGATTTCTGAATACGGGGTTGTTGCGATTAGATTTTTCTTCGCCTCCGAAGTGAGAGACAAGGGGTGAGGGGCGGGGGATGAGGGTACAGGTAGATCCGGAGTCGCGCAGGCGCGAGGAGGAAGCTCGACTGAGGAAGTGACTCATGCCCCGTGACCCGTGATTCGTGACTCGTGGAGACCCCTCGCGCGAAGCGCGGCTTTGCAGGACCGTGAAAGTGTAGCGATTGAATTTTCTTTCGCGTCTTGTTTTCATCGACTTAGCGGGATTTCTATTTGCAAAGTGTAGCGATTGAAAGGGCGAGCCTCCTTGGCACTCGTTCCCGCTTTTATTAGTTCTGAAGGGTCGGGACCCCTTTTTATATGTGCGCCTGAAAGTACGGGGCGACTCTGGCCCCCTGCTTCGGCTCGTGCCGTCAATTTGGCAGCTCATAAAAACGGGACATGGTAGCATGGAATTCGTCGGATGGGTAGTAACAAAGTTACTATAGTAGTTCTATAACTACTGGACCGAGGAGGTTCAGAGTCGAGAGGCGTTCCGGTGAACGCTATTCATGCGTGTATGTTTTCTGCCTCATGAATCCGGCGCACATGGATTTGCTTCTCACGCTTGCGGGTTTGGGCGATGTCGTAGGAAGCCTGCATCCGCATCAACGTGTCCATCTTCACTCCAAAGGCCTTCTCAATGCGGAGCGCCATGTCGCCGGAAAGGTCAGCCTTGCCGTTAAGCAGGCTGGACAGCGCGGGCCGGGAAACCTGAAGCGCGGCGGCGGCTGCTGTTACCGATAGGCCCGCGGGCTTGATAATCTCGGTCCGAATGAAATCTCCGGGATGAGGCGGGTTCTTCATAGGCATGGCGTTTACTCCTCTCTTTCTAGTGATAGTCTTCCAAATTTAGATCGTAGACTTCGCTCTCTGCGATATCGATGTGAAACGTCAAACGGCGGTTCCGGGTAACGCTGAGGCTCCATGTACCCTTGCGGTCACCGGTCAGCTTGTGCACTCTCCACGTTGGGAGCGAGCGTAATTCCTCAGGGTCTTGCATGTCATCGAGGAATGCCAGCATCTTGCGGAGCTTGTCCACCGTATCGGGAGGAACGCCTTTCGCGCTGTCCTCCGCATAGAGCTTTTTGAGCCCCTTATGGACGAAGTTCCGTATTTTCACTCAACAGACTGTAGCCTGTCGCTTAACACTTGTCAAAACAAAAGCGCGAGCGTGCTGGGAGTACTGAGCAGCACGACGCAAGGAGGCATGGAAGCAGGGAAACACCGCGCCGACCCTTCGAGACCCACGAAGGATCGGGCACCCGAAAGTTCAGAGGCGGGGCCTGGGACGAGGCTTGGCCACCCGCCGTGGATGGTTCGCTTGTACTCGACGTGGCACTAGGAATTATCGGAGCGAAGGTACTCGCTTACCTGTTCAAGGCGGGAAGCCAAGTCGTCACTCTGACTTTGGAGCGCATTGTCCCTCGGAATCCGCCACCGAAGAACAGCGAGGCGGAAGACGAGCAGGATTGGCAAACGTTGTGGTCGAGTTTGTCCGACGCAGTCAAGCAGCAAGTGCAAAGAATTATAGAGGATGACGCGCTTCGTCGGCGGGCGCGGGAGTTGGAGATGTGGCCGACGCTATGGCACATGGCGCCGCAGGACACAAAGGACAAGCTTCACGAACGCTGGAGGGCGGCCGGGGTTCAGCCGTCGAAGGCCGGTGCCTAATGCGGCTCGTCTGCAGAAGGCGGGCTGCCGGCCTGGTAAACCAATCGATTATCTACTCTTGTGGGTATAGAATCACTCGATGACCCGGCGCATCCGAGCGCGTTCACTGAATGTGTTCCTCCTAAAGCACGACATTCGGCCCGACGTTGCGCTCATGAGCGCAGCCGGCCTGAGTCACATGCGGCTTCAGGTTAGCGAGAGAACGCGTGGCGACCTCTACGTGAAGCCGAGCCCACAGCGAATCCCTTACTGGTGGTCACTGTTCGAGCCCAGCCTCGGACCGGTGCCCGCCGACGTCCGTAATTCTAGCTCTGCCGCCGTTTTGTTTCTTGTCGCGAGTGAAAGGTTGTTTGCCCTAACGTTTGGCTACGGCAGGACCCTGCTCCGCCCCGGTACATGGGAAGAGGATTTCGGATTGAGGGCTACCCTTAACGCCGTCGACCCTTTAAGAATTCGTAGTGTGGACCGCGTGAAATTTGATGCCATATCCCAGCACAGCCAAATTCAAGCGAGTCGCGATGCGGACATCGTCGAATTCGGACTCGATGTCGAGCAGGACCTGTTGCGCGCGGTGACTGGGAAACCGAGGGATTCGACACTCGCCAGCCAGCTTACGGGAAAGGACGCATTGAAGGCAGATGTTCGTGTGAATCTGTCCGGGATTCCGGACTTGCTAGCGCGGTTTTTGGTCGCGTTCGGGCAAGAGACATACAAAGAAAACTTTCCATGGGTGGACCACATCAACGAGGTTCGCGATGTCTCGCAGAGAGAAAGGCTAGATGCCATCTTGGTCGAGAGAATTGCGGAGCGCAATTTCGAGCGGTTATGGCTTGCCATCCCCGACAGGGTTGACTGGGAAGGGATGGCGGGATTCAAGTACCGCGACACGCAGCGAGCGGCCGTCTACGACGACGTGTATTTTCCGACGTTTCTTGAACAAGAGGGGAGTGGGTTCGTTGCCACGATCGACACACTGAAAAACCGCCGGCGAATTTACTTGGTGAGCCTTGAAACCGATTTAGCCGTGGAACAATGGCCGCTGTACCGCTGCATCTATTGTGAAATCGACGTAGCTGGCGAGACTTTTCTTCTTAACAATGGAAAGTGGTACCGCATAAGCACGGATTTCCTTCAGTCGGTCAACAATTCTTTTGAAGTCCTTAGAGAGGAGAACGTGGGCCTCCCGAACTATCTCCAAGACTCGGAGGCGGCGTATAACCAGAGCGTTGCAGATACTCAGCCGGACCAGTACTGCCTCATGGATGGCAAACTCATCCGTCTGCCTGGTCGGGATGAGATTGAGTTCTGCGACCTTTACTCGGTTTCAAAGACGATCATTCACGTAAAGAGGTATCGGGGGTCCGCCACTTTAAGCCACCTCTTCTCGCAGGGGGTCGTCTCCGGCGAACTCTTCCGCACGCTTCCAGATTTCCGTGTTGCGGTGAATGGGTACCTGCTCCCACAATTCCGATTTCGGGATGCCGACCGAAGACCGAGCGACGAGGAGTTCAAAGTTATGTTCGGGATCGTGAGTAAGTCTCGGAGGTCACTGACGCTTCCTTTCTTCAGCCGCGTGAATCTCAGAAATGCGGCGCAACGGCTGAAGGCCTTTGGCTACAGAGTCGCGATTACGAAGATTCTGGCCACGGAGGCTGCTTGAGGCCGGGTGCCACATCCTCCGCCCCCCGGTCCTGCTTTTGAATTTCAGGATGCCCGACTCTTCGCGGTTTTCGAAGGGTCGGCGCCTTGAAGTGGCGCCGACTATAATAACAATCATGACCAATCCTCAAGGGATAGCACTGAAATTTTGGGTTCCAAATACCGGAGCCCTCTTCTCTCTCGCCGTGGATGCCGCGAAAGGTATTCAGGCCCTGCCCAGAGTGGGGGGCCAGAGCGCGGCTTTGGTGAGCGTCGTATTTGCTGCGGCATCGCTGGAAGCGTTTCTGAGCGAATCGGCGTACTTGGCTGAGTTCAACCAACATAAAGTCCCAGAACCCGCTGTGGTTTCTACCTTTGCCCAAGTTATGGAGGAGGCCGAAGACTCAAAGGCGTCGATAGAGTCGAAGTTTCACCTTGCCAACCTGGTTCTCTCTGGGAATGCGTATGAAAAAGGTAACCCGCCTTATCAAGATTTTTCTCTCCTTGCAGCGGCCCGGAACGCTCTGGTGCATTTCAAGTCGAAGGAATATTTCTCAAAGGTGGAAGGTAGGCCAGCGGTGTTCAATCAGGCTGCTGTGGTTAACAAGCTCAAGTCAAAGAATATTTTGCACGAAGCCTCACCGGGGACCGAAGAGCATCTTCTTCTGACTGTTGGCGAGAAGGCCCTATCCAGCGTGGAAGCGGTTAAGGACGGTCGCATAGTCGGTTCGGAGAATGTTCCATATAAATTGTCGCCGGAGGGTCTAAGAGCGAGGTGGACTTATTTGATCAGCACCAAGGCGGTTGCTCAATGGGCTTGTAATGCTGCCGCCAAGATGGCCCTAGACCTGATAGAGAAAGTCCCAACCAGCAACTGGAAGACCCACATGGAAAGCTACCTCAGACCCGTGTTCTCGGTCCCGTTGAAGTGAGGCTTGTGGCCGGGTGCGCCACCTTTCCGAGTCGGGGCTCGCTTTCGAATTTCGGGGTGCCCGACTCTTCGTGGTAGCCGAAGGTTCGGCGCTCCCGATACTTCGGGACCCGTCCCGACCCTTCGGGATGAATTACCTCCAGACCATGCCCCCGCGTTCTATAAGTTATAGAACTACTATAGTAACTTTGTTACTACCCATCCGACGAATTCCATGCTACCATGGCCCGTTTTTATGAGCTGCGAAATCGACAACACGGGCCGAACCAAGGGCCAGGATCGAATCTGTGAAAATCAAAAGGGGAAATTCTGATAACCGGAACGCGATTAGAAATCGGCGCAAATGACTGAAAACATTCACCCCCGACTCGTTCTAATAGTCAAAAACTGGGGGGTATTGCCGATCCGTCGAGGATCGGCATCCCGAGCGACCATCGGGAGCCGAGGGGTCCCCTCTCCCTTCGACAGCGAAGAACAAGCAAAAGGCGAACAAAAATCTAATCGCAACAACCCCGTATTCAGAAATCGCCGCAACTCTCTCGCAACAAAGGAGAAGACATTTTCTAACCGCAACAAAAACACCTATTCCGCTTTGCCGCACTTTCGCCTGCGGCCTGCAATCAGGAAGCTACTTGGGGTTGCCGGCTGCCGAGGGCACTGTTGCGGCGGGGTTGTCGCCGGGGTGATTGTCGGACATGAGTTTCTGCTTGTTGTAGGAGAGGCTGCCCAGGCTTTCGAGATAAGAGGCGATGCCGCGATAGAGGCCGTCGGCGATGCGCTGGCGCTGGTCGGTCTTGCGCAGCAACCGCTCGTCCGAGGGATTGCTGACGAACGAAATCTCGGAGAGCACGGACGGCATGTTCGCGCCAATCAACACGATGAACGGCGCTTTTTTCACGCCGCGGTCGCGCTCGTTCTGGCTCACCAGTTGGAGCCGGCGAGTGAGCGAATCCTGAATGTCGCTGGCGAGTTCCTTCGACTCTTCGATCTTTTCGTTTCGCGCGATTTTCTGAATCAAATTCTGCAGATCGTGCAACGACTCTTCCGAGTAGGCATTTTCGCGCGTGGCCACTTCCATCGATTCCTGCGACGTGGCGAAATTCAGGTAGTACGTCTCGATGCCGCGCGCGTCGTGATCGTGGCTCGAATTCGCGTGGATGGAAATGAAGAGATCGGCCTTCGCTTCGTTGGCGATGGCCGTGCGCTGCTCGAGCGGGATGAACGTGTCGTCCTTGCGCGTGTAGATCACTTCGGCGCCCGGGAGCTTTTGTTCGATCTCGTGGCCCAGGCGCAGCGCGACATCGAGGCAGAGATCCTTCTCCATCAGGCCCTTCGGGCCGATCGTGCCGGTGTCGTGGCCGCCGTGGCCTGGGTCAATCACGATGCGGCTGATTTTCAGGCCGAGCGTGCGCGTCAGCGACCTCTGACCGTCGCGAGTGGGCTTCGGTTCCGACGGAGCCTTCAAGTCGGCGCCTGGGGCGTTGAGCACGGACTTCGCCGGCGCCGATTTCCCAGCGTTGCTAGGCGGGGTGGCGGCTACCGTGACCGTCACAGTCGCGGGAGCCTTCTCTATTGCCGCAGCCTTCTCGATTGCCGGTGCAGGCACGGCCGGATTATTCGGAGGTGCTACCAAGCTGGCCGAAGCGCCATTGCCAGCGGCCACGGTGCCGGGCTCCGCATGCAAATCAATCACCAGCCGGTACGGGCTGCCGAGCAGCACGGCCGTGCAGTCTTTCGCGCCGCTCGCGTCGAGCACGACGCGCACCACGTCTGGCCGGTTCTGCGCGACGCGCACCGATTTCAGCAGACCCGTCTGAAATTCGAGCGATTTCTGAAGCTTCGGGCCGAGTTTCGCGCGGTGCAGATCGAAATAGATGCGGTCGGGCGCGTGCAAATGCGCCGCGTCATACTTGATGGTGTCTTCCAGCGCGACGACGATGCGCGAGTGGTCGTCCGCATTGAAGGTCTGGATGCTCATCACGCCGGGAGTGCGCGTGTCCGATTCGCGCGGCTCGACCACGGGCCCTTGCTGCGGCAGCTCTTCCTTGACCGCGGGGATTACAACCGCGGACGCTGCCGTCGGGCTGGCGCTGGCGGGAACGGCCTTCGGCACTTCTTTCGGCACTTCTTTAGGCACTTCGCGCGCGGCGGCAATTTCTTTCAGCGCGGCGCGCGCATCGTTCGCTTTATCGTTCTTCGGGTAGCGTTTCAGGAAATCCTTATAAGTGGCCTCGGCGACGGTCGCGTTGTTCTGGTCGCGTTCTTGAATTTGCGCGATCGCAAACAGCGCTTCGCCGCGGTAGCGCGAGCCGGGGTACTGCTTCAGGAGGAAATTATAGGTATCGATGGCGGTCTGAAAATATTTCGCGTCAAACTGGCGGCCCATCTCGCGGTACAACTCCGCCTCGGCGATCAGCGAGGGCGTCACCTCTTCGGCCTGCGCCGAAAGTATGTAGACCTTGTGGTAGGCGGCGATGGTCTGCTTGTAGTCGGCAAGCGCGCGGTCGCGAGGCAGATAGCCTTCGAGCATGGTGCGCATTTTCACGGCGCGCTCGAATTGATCGCGAGCTTCGGATTTGGTGTCAGCGAAAGCGGAAGGAACCGGGCACAGGGATAGCGCGATGGCGATAAGCAGAACGAGCGTCTTGAACGCAGGGTTTGCAAGTACAAACCCTGAGACCCTGCTAAAGCGAAGACGAGTCGAAACCGAATGTCTCATTCGTTCGTGAAAACAACCCGGCCTTTCGAGTTCACTTCCTGGCGCAACGGTTTCCGCGGAGGAGACCATTGTGCCGTGTCGTGACTCGTGCCAGGCCGAAAGTATGCGTTGGTCACCTTTTGCACGTATTGTCGCGTTTCCCAGAAGGGCGGAACGCCGCCGCTGCGATCAACGGCTCCCTCGCCGGCGTTGTATGCGGCGAGCGACTTCGACAAATCGCCGTTGTAACGATCCAGCAGCGACTTCAGATACGTTGTCCCGCCCTCCACGTTCTGAGCGGGATCGAAAGGATTACCAACACCGTAACGTTGTGCCGTCCCGGGAATCAACTGCATCAAGCCCACGGCTCCCTTGCGGGAGATCGCGTAGGGATTCCATCCCGACTCCGTGCTGATCACGGCCTTGACCAGCTCGGGGTCAACCTTGTGCCGCTCGGCTGCTTCGTGAACGATCTTATCGAGCCGATCCGACGGCGCGGTTGAAATCGCCGAAGGAGAGGAACTAATAGTACTCCCACTACGGCGTCCGATGGAATCCTCATTCATGTAGACGAGCTTCCCGTGCTCATCTACATACGGGGCAATCTGGGCGCGAACCGGTATGGCGACTGCGAGCCAGAGGCTCGGTACCAGAACTGCCACCGTTTTGAGGCTAGGGTTTGCAAGTACAAACCCTAGGACCCTGATGCAGAATTTTCTCATGGCCTTGGGGAAGGCAGAACGTCTTAGGCTCAGGGTTTGCAAGCACAAACCCTGAAACCCGTTTCGGCTTCCGAACGAACTCCCGAAGTTTCGGGACTGAAGATTCGGGATATCGCTCCCGACAGCGGATTTGCGCCGGTTCCAGATACACAAGTACCAGCGTAAACATCTGGCGCTAAGGGGATTATAGTAACTGCTCGAGGAGGGGGTAAACGGTACTCAAGGCCCTTTCTATGGCGGATGTGTCCTTTCCGCCAGCCTCTGCCAAATCGGGCCTGCCACCGCCGGAACCGCCTACTAATTTGGCGAGTTCCTGGACGATTTTCCCGGCGTGGACGCGGGGGATCAGGTCCTTTGTAACTCCTGTGATTAGAGCCACTTTGCCGTCATCGGCGGACGCCAAAACCACCACTCCGGAGCCTAGTTTTTGGCGCAGCGTATCCACCAATTGACGCAAATTGTCACGGTCGGCTCCGCTGACTCTTGCGGCAACTATGCGGACTCCGTTGATGGTCCGGGCACCCTCAAGGAGGGCCGGAACCTGGCCCAAAATGGATGAAGTGCTTAACGATTTGAGCTGCCTTTCGAGGGCCTTGGTAGCCTCAATTTGGCGCGAAATGGCATCGACGACGCCGTCCCCCGAGGTATTCAGCAGGGTGGCGGCGTCGCGCAGGGTGATGAGGGCGCGCTGGTATTCGGCGAGGGCGCGGTCGCCAGAAATGGCCTCGATGCGGCGGACGCCGGCGGCCGAGGACTCTTCGGAGATGATTTTGAAGACGCCGATTTCACCTGTGCGGACGACATGCGTGCCGCCGCAAAGCTCCTTGCTGTAGAAGCCGCGGGGCGACCCGGCGTCGGGAATGGTGACGACGCGGACGTTGGCCTCGGGATACTTGTCGCCGAAGAAGGCGAGGGCGCCGGAGGCGAGCGCGTCGTCGATGTTCATAATGTCGGTGCGCATCTCGAGATTTTTCAGGATCTCGTCGTTCACCTGCTGCTCGATTTCCTTGAGTTCACTGGGATCTACTGCGGCGAAATGGGAGAAATCGAAGCGCAAGTGATCCGGCGCGACTAGAGAGCCCGCTTGCTTCACGTGCGTGCCCAGAATATTGCGCAGCGCGGCGTGCATCAGGTGGGTCGCGGTGTGATTGCGCATGTCGCGGACGCGGCGCTCGGGATCGGCGACGGTCGAGACGCGGTCGCCCACGTGCAAGTCTTCTTTCGCGACGATGCGGTGCGCGATGAGTCCGCTGACGGGATAGTACGCGCCACGCACTTCGGCTACTTCGAGCGATTCTGTGTTGTCGTAGAGCCCGCCAGTGTCCGCCACCTGGCCGCCGGATTCGGCGTAGATCGACGTTCGGTCGAGAACGATTTCGGCTTCCGCGCCGCGCGGAATTTCGTTGACGCCGCCGTCTTTGGTGACGATGGCTTCGATGCGAGCGTCTTGGGCGCGCGTCCCGAAGTAGAAATCGGGCTCTGTCTTGAATGTTTCGCGCAACTTCAAGTACGCCGGGCTCGCAGCTTCTTTGTGCGCGCCCTTCCACGATGCTTTCGCGCGAGTCCGCTGTTCTTCCATCGCGCGATCGAAGCCATCCCAATCGACCGTGACGCCCGCGTCGCGAGTGACATCTTCTATGAAGTCGCGCGGCAGGCCGTAGGTGTCGTAAAGCTTGAACGCCGCAGCTCCGGAGTACGTTGAAGACGCGGGAAGAAGGACTGCGCCGGTATGAACTGTTGTGCCTAACTCCGCGGTGGCCTTTTCCAAGCGGCGAATCTCAGAAATGTCCACTTGGAGTTTTTGCGCGGCCGCTCGCTGAAGGATCGCGCGCAGATCCTCATCGAGCTTCTTGAGGCCGATTTCGACGGTTCGCGTGAAACGACTCTCTTCTTCATCAAGCACGCGAGTGATCCGGGGAGCATGCTCTTCGAGCTCAGGATACGCGTCCTTCATTTCTGCGCGGACTACCGCGGACATTCGCGACAAAAACGGCGATGGCGCGCTAAGCATGTGCGCGTGGCGAAGGGCTCGGCGAACGATTTTGCGCAGGACATAGCCGCGGCCTTCGTTTGATGGAATCACGCCGTCGGAAATCAAGAATGTGGCGGCGCGGGAGTGGTCCGCGATGATGCGGAGCGACGGCTGAATCTTTGGGTCATTCGCATCGACACTCGTGAGTTTCGCGGCTTCGCGAATCAGCGGTTGAAATAAATCCGTGTCGAAGATGCTGATTACACCTTGCAAAACGGAGGAGGTGCGGTCCAGGCCCATGCCTGTGTCGACTGAAGGTTTCGGCAGGGGATTGAGAGTGCCGCTGGAATCGCGGTTGAACTGCATGAAGACGAGATTCCAAATTTCGACGTAGCGGCCGCAGTCGCACGGAAATTTGCAATCTGCATGGCCCTGGTCGGATGCGGCCGGGCCCACGTCATAGAAGATTTCACTGGAGGGGCCGCAGGGGCCGGTGTCGCCCATCTGCCAGAAATTATCTTTGAGGCCGGGAATTTCGATTACGCGATCTTTCGCCGCGCCTGTCTTGATCCAGAGCGAAGCGGCGTCATCATCGGGCGGCAATGCCTGTCCCGGGCTGACTTCGGCACCACCGAAGACCGTGAAATAGAGTTTCTCGATCGGGATCCCAAACCACTGTGGCGAGGTGACGAGTTCCCAGGCGTAAGCAATCGCGTCTTTCTTGAAGTAGTCGCCGAAGGAAAAATTGCCGAGCATTTCGAAAAAGGTGAGATGGCGATTGGTGAAGCCGACGTTTTCGAGGTCGTTGTGCTTGCCGCCCGCGCGCACGCATTTCTGGCAGGTGGTGGCCTTGTTGTAATCACGCTGCTCGAGGCCGAGGAAAACATCCTTGAACTGGTTCATCCCGGCGTTGGTGAAGAGCAGCGTAGGGTCGTTGTGCGGGACGAGCGACGAGCTGCGGACGACTCGGTGCCCGCGCTCCTGGAAGAAGCCGAGGAAGGTGTTGCGAATTTCGTTGCCGGAGAATTTGTCGGTCATTTGTCAGCGAATTATTATCGCATAGACAGGCCCAGTGGCCCTTCGTCGAAGAGCGCCCCTCAGGGTAAACGAGTGGCCAGTGGCCAGAGAAAGACCAAGCCTCATGGCATTCGCTCGATCGAAGCGAACAAAGTACCGGAAAGACTTTGCCGCAGAGACGTGAGAGCGCAGAGTCAGGAATCTGCGAAACGCCTGAGCGGAGCGCGGTGGCTACTTCTTGACCATTTCGATGTCGAGGGTGATGGTGATGGTGTCGCCGATCATCTGGTCGGCGCCGCCAGGGACCGTGCCAGTCATGTACTTGAGGCCGAAATCCTGGCGATTGATTTTTGTGGTAGCGGAAGCGCCACGGCGCGTTCCCATCACCTGGATGACTTTCGTGGGGCCAGTCACGTCGAATGTGACCTCTTTCGTGACGCCGTGGAGCGTGAGATTGCCGGTCATCTGCGCGGTGCCGTCGCCCGTCTTCACGATCTTCGTGGACTGGAACGTCATGGTGGGATATTTGGCGACGTCGAAGAAATTGGGGCTCTTCAAATCATTGTCGCGGCCCTGAACGCGCGTATCGATGGAAGCGACGTCGATGATGGCGTTTACGCTGGACTTGGAGATATCGGAGTCGTCGATCTGCGCCGTGCCGCTGATCTTTGTGAACTCCCCTTGAACGTTGGAAAGACCCAGGTGCCGCACGGTGAACTGGGCGTTGGAATGCGCTGGGTCAAGCTGCCAGGTGACGGTCTGCGCGGACGCTGCGGAAGCAGCAAGAGTTGTGGCGAGCGCCAATGCGATAAACCACTTGTTCACGGATGACCTCCTCGGAGTGTTGCGCTTAGATTTTTGCGCGCTGTAAACACGGCTGATTATATCAGTGCCATGGAACAGTCGGAGGGGAAAAGAGTGCGAGCCTTCGGTCCGAGGCGCCGCGATGAAAGCGTTCGCGCCGAAGCCCTTCACTCGCCGTTTGGCGAGTTCAGGGTAAACAAGCTTCGGCGAGGAGAAAGCGAAAGCACCCTTCGACTTCGCTCAGGGCGAAAGCTTGCGCACTCCCACAGCAGCCTGCGGCTGCGGGGAACGCTTGGGAGAGGCGCAGCAATTGCCAAGAAAATCGAAGAGAGGTCCCTCTCTGCGTCCCGCGCCCCACGCTTCGCGTGGGAAATACAAAGGCGCGGGATTTCGCTCGGGATGACAGCTCGCCATATCCGGGGAACAAGCCGTCGGAGCTACTGTCGTTGACTTGAGTGGGCGCGGCACCTAAGATTCGAAGCCATTAAGCGGTATCTTCCGTGGCGACTGAACCATGATTGGCGAAACGATACAGCACTACCGCATTGTGGAGAAGCTGGGCGGCGGCGGCATGGGCGTCGTCTACAAGGCGGAGGACACGCGGCTGCACCGTTTTGTGGCGCTGAAATTCCTGCCGGACGAACTGGCGAACGACCCTCAGGCACTACTGCGTTTTCGGCGTGAGGCGCAGGCCGCCTCGGCGCTAAATCATCCAAATATTTGCACGATTCACGATATCGGCGAAAGTGGCGGCTTGTCCTTTATCGCCATGGAGTTCATGGATGGGCAGACGCTGAGGCACGAGATTGGGGGGAAAGCGCTCCCGATCGATCGCGTGCTCGCGCTGGGAATCGAGATCGCAGACGCGCTGGAAGCAGCACACTCGAAGGGAATCATTCACCGCGACATTAAGCCGGCAAACATCTTCGTGACAAATGTTAGCTCAGGGTTTGCAAGTACAAACCCTGAAACCCGTCTAGGGTCGAGTCCCGATCGCCGCGGAGGCCGGGCCAAGGTGCTCGATTTCGGCCTTGCGAAACTGACGCAAGCGCCGAGCGCCGCGGATGCCAGAACGAGGTCGATCGGCAGCGGGAATATCGAAGATACCTTGAGCACGCCGGGCCTGATGCAGGGAACGGTCACGTACATGTCGCCCGAACAGGTTCGCGGGGAAGAGCTCGATCCGCGGTCCGACATTTTTTCGTTTGGCGCGGTGCTCTTCGAGATGTGCACCGGCAAGACCGCGTTTTCGGGCGCCACGGCGGGCGCGATCTTCGATGCGATTTTGCACGCCGAAATTGGAACGCCCTCGGAGTTGAACCCCGACGTGCCCCCGGAGCTTGACCGGATCGTGCAAAAGGCCGTCGAAAAAGATCGCGAGCTGCGATACCAGTCGGCAAGCGAGATACGCGCGGACCTGGCACGGTTGCGACGCGACACGGAAACGGGACGGGCGATGAGCGGCGCTGCCGTGGCGAGCACGATCATCCGTCGCGCGCGCGTGAGATGGAAAAGAAAGGCGGCGATTGCCGGAGGCGTGGCGCTGGCGGCGGTGGTGGGGTGGCGCTTGATTGCCGGCGGGTGGGTGTGGCCATCGCGCGCGCACGCATTGAACAGCGGCGACACGGTGGTCCTGACGGATTTTGTTAACTCGACGGGCGACGACGTGTTCGACGACACGCTGCGCGAGGCGGTGGCGACGAAGCTGGACCAGTCACCGTTCCTGAAAATCCTCTCCGATCAGAAAATGCGCGCCACGATGCAGATGATGAACCGCCCCGTGACGGACAAGCTCGATCCCGACGCGGCGCGGGACCTTTGCCAACGCGCGGGAAGCAAGGCTGTGCTGGGCGGCTCAATCGGCCGGTTGGGCAGCCACTATGTGGTCCGGCTGAACGCGGTCAACTGCTTGACCGGAGATTCGCTCGCGCGGGAGCAAGTGGAGGCGGCGCGGAAAGAGGACGTGCTGGGAGTTCTCGACAAAGAATCGACGCAACTGCGAGAACGGCTGGGAGAATCGCTCGCTTCGATTCAGAGGTACGACACGCCACTGCAGCAGGCGACGACGAATTCACTCGAAGCGTTGAAACAGTATTCGGTGGCTGCCCGGATTCAGCGCGAGCGAGGTGACCTAGCCGCGATTCCATATCTCAAGAACGCTCTCAGCATCGATCCCGATTTCACTCTGGCGACGGCGGGCCTTGGACTCGCCTATGCGGACACCGGACAGAACGCTCTGGCGGACGAAGAGTTCACGACGGCGTTCAACCATCGCGACCGCGTGAGCGAGCACGAGCAACACGAAATATCGAGTTTCTACTATTCGGAAGTGATCGGAGATCTGGAGGACACGCGGCAGCAATACGAAGCATGGAGTCAGGCGTATCCGTGGGACGTACCTCCGCATTCGAATCTGGCGGCGCTCGACGCTGTTCTTGGGCGTTACGATGAAGCGATCGCAGAGGGGTTGAAGGCGCTGGAACTGGCTCCGAACGCGGGCAGCGTCTACGGCGACCTGATTGAGATTTACTGTTTCCAAGATCGGACGAAAGACGCAAGAGAGATGTACCAGAAGTCCGTCGCGAACAAGGTGGAGGATCCGTTCATCAAGACCGTGATGTATGGCGTGGGCTTTGTGGACGCTGACACCGCGGAAATGCAGCGGCAAGCGGCTTGGGCCGCCGGCAAGCAGGGCTGGGAAGACATCGTGCTGTCGTATCAGGCGGACACGGAGGCTTTCGGCGGACGGTTGTCGAAGGCGCGAGAACTTTCCCGCCAAGCCGAGAAATCGGCGGAAAAAGCCGACGAGAAGGAAACGGCGGCGCTGTGGCAGATGAACGCGGCGTTGCGCGAGGCGGAATTTCTGAATGACGCGCAGGCGCGGACGGAGGCGAGTGCGGCTTTGAAATTGGCGCCCACCCGCGACGTGAAAACGCTAGTGGCGGTCGCGCTGGCGCGAATCGGGGACGGGGACCAGGCCGAGAAAATCGCGACCGAGCTCGAGAAACAGAGTCCGAAGAACACGACGCTCAACAGCTATTGGCTGCCCACGGCGCGCGCCTACGTTCAGATCAAGGCGAACCATCCGGACAAAGCGGTGGAAATTCTCGAGGCCGCGAAGGCGTACGAGTTGGGCGATCCGATGCCCGAAGTGGAATTTGGGGCTTTTGCTTATCCCGCTTATGTGCGCGGCCAGGCGTTCCTGATGCTGCATAAGAGCGGGGAGGCTGCCGCCGAGTTCCAGAAGTTGCTCGATCATCGCGGATTGCTGGCGAACGGGCCGCTCTGGCCGCTGGCACACTTGCAGCTCGGGCGCGCGTACGCGCTAGGGGGCGACGCCACGAGAGCGCGCGCCTCTTACGACCACTTCTTCAAGCTGTGGAAGGATGCCGATGCGGGTATCCCGATCTTGAAACAGGCGAAAAGCGAATACGCGAAGCTCAAGTAGTTGATTGGGAGCTCATCTCAACCGGCAATCGTTTCGATGGTGATGTGGTCGGTTGCGTCCCAACCTGCGTAGTAGAGTTCAACGCTGACCTCGGGTAATTCCTTGCGCAAGACGGTTGTTGCCCATCGCAGATCCTGCTCTTGCCGCGCGCGGAGTTCGGGAGAATCATGCAACTGGAGCGGAATCGTTTGGTAAAAGGCGCAATCCTGGTGCTGAATCAACACGAGCCGCCGAATTTCGTGCTGCTTGACGAAGAAGCGCAGCCACTCCCAACTGGCCCATGAGAATTTCGGAAGATACTCCGTCAGAGTCAAGCTGAGCGGGCCGCCGGGAATGACAAGGAGATCATAGTTCCCATCGAGGTTGAGGCTGCGGTTGAGGAATTGGTTGAAAGCAGCCTGGAACCGATAATCGCCACAGTGGATAGCCAGGATGTCGGTGCGGCCGCGCTTAAGCAGAGAGGCTAGCTTGTAGTTGGTCATGGTCAAATTGTGAACTCAGTGCAGCTTCTCAATCTGCTGCTGCACTTGGCTGCGAAATTCCAACGGATTCGCCATTTTGTGAAATGGCTCGGGAGTCCCGCCCGTTCCGATGACTACAATCGTTCCATAACCTAGCATCCTGCCGAAGGCTGTCTCGCTCACTTCGATGCTCTCCACTTTGTTGAGCAGCATTTCGATCGTCTTCCGACTGGCCAGGCCCGTTTTGATCACCACACGCCGGTTCGTCACCGCCATTTCCGTCGCGTTTCGGCGCACCATGCCCACCAGAATCGCCACGACGCCGAAAACGAGCAACGCGACGCCCCCGCCTTCCATGATGTGCAGAGTGGTGCTATCGAGTCCGGTCTGGGCGGCCGCGTAATAAAGCAAGAACACGCCCGAACCGAGCAGCAAGCATCCGAGGACGACGTGCCCGAGCATCACGATCCAGTGGAGCCGCGTCTGGTAAATCACCGTTTCACCGGGAACCAAGTTCGATTCTATATAGCTCATCTGCTCTTCCCCCCGAATCGCTCACGGAAGAATGGTAAAAGGCGATAATCATACCTCAAGGTTCGTGATAACTTAGTGCGCGTAGGTACGTCCATAGGGGATAGGGAAGTGCGCTTGGCGCGCCTTAAGCGCCTGGCGGCAGTCGGAGGAGCCATGAAGCGACGAGAATTCATTCGGCACGCTGCTTGTGGAATGGGCGCAGCATGGCTAGGTTCGCGAGCTTTCGGCAGGATGGTATCGTTCGGACGATACGCCCGTGCGGTTCCGCCGCTCGTCGACAAGTTACCCAGGAAATTTGCGGCCGCGGACACCGTGACTCTCGGGAAGACGGGCATCACCACGAGCCGGCTCGCGATGGGGACGGGAACGGTCGGCGTCGGCCATCATTCCCACCAGACGGCGCTGGGCGTCGACGGCCTGTCGAAGCTTCTGCTGAACGGCTACGACAATGGGCTGCGATTTTTCGACGCCGCGGATTCGTATGGCAGCCATCCGCACGTGGCCGAGGCGCTCAAGCACGTGCCTCGCGACAAAGTCACGGTGCTGACCAAGACGTTTTCGCGCGATCCGGCCGGTGCCCGTGCGGATCTCGACCGCTTTCGCAGAGAACTCGGCACGGACTACCTTGATATCGGCTTGATGCATTGCGTTACCGAGGCCGATTGGACGGAACGCTACCGCGGCGTGATGGACGTTCTCTCAGAGGCCAAGGAAAAGGGGATTATTCGCGCGCACGGCTGCTCGTGCCACACCATCGAGGCGCTGCGCGCGGCGGCGAAGTCGCCCTGGGTGGAAGTGGATCTCGTGCGCATCAATCCGATCGGTTCGGCCATGGATGCGGATCCCAACACTGTAGTGAGCGTAATGCGCGAGATGCGGGCTGCCGGAAAAGGACTCGTCGGAATGAAGATCCTCGGCCAGGGAGACATGCGCGCGCGCCAGGATGAGGCCCTGAAGTTTGCGTTGTCGCTCGATTTGCTCGACGCCTTTACCATCGGCGCCGAAACCAAGGCCGAGCAGGAAGACTTGATCCGAAGGATTGGCCTGGCGGCGTAAGACTAAATCCCGCGTTGGCCAGACACTTCAGGGGAGTTTGAGGACGGTCTTGGCGAGTTGCTCGTCCTCGCGCTTCACCAACAACTTCGCTCCGCGCACAAACTGCAAACTCACTTCCTGGCTGCCAGCGTCATCCGACGACACGATGGCATGGATGCCGTTGGCCTCAAGCGCGCCCTTCGCCAGGTCAGCTTCCTGGCGATTGTCGAAGGTGTGGAGGTTGACGAGGGCGTCGGTCATCGAAGTGAAAATCTATCTTACCTCGTTCTACCCAAATCCGTAAAACACGAGCCACGAGGAATCCGAAATATCGCTAAGCTACGGAAGGCGCGTTCCGTAGCGGCCGCAGGCTTCGAAGACGGAGAGGAGATTGGTGAGGCCGAAGAGCTCGCGGATGCGCGGGCTCAAATTGACCAACTCGAGGGCACTTCCCGCGTTCTTTGCGGAAATGTAGACAGCGACGATCGCACCGAGGCCGGAGCTGTCCATTCGCGAAAGCTCTGTAAGGTCGAGGACCACACACTTTGTTTGCGGTATCAGTTCCTTGACGTGAGTTTTCAGGAAGCCAGAGTTAGCCGAAGTGAGGATTCCGCTGCACTGCACGACGATATCATTTTCGAACTTATGGGTGCGCAGCTTCAGATCTGGTGTAGAGACTTCGGTCGTGTCGGGCATGTGTTTCCTCGGCGCTTCGTGGCGAGTGTGTACCCCGCTTTTGAATGGAACGCAAGGAGAATCAAAGTCTGGGCGGACTTGGCGTGGCCGGAAAAGGCGCGGGCATTCAATGAGGAGAAAGCAAAGGCGCGAGAGGCTACTCGCGCCTTTGCCAACTATGAACGGACGAGCTGCTAGCTATTCCCGAGATACTCGACATGGACGTACGTTCCGAGCCGCACGTTGTAGGCGAGATACCAGCCGACGTGATCCGGATCGTCATAGATTATGATTTGATCAGAATCCCACAGCCAGCCGTCGCAGAATCCGATGTCGTACGGAGCCACGCTGAAATAGAAACCACCGAACCAGAACCGGCTCGGGCCGCCGCCACCCAGGTGCCACACGTGGTGCGGGCCGAATCCGGCCGTGAAGTGGCCGTGCTCCCACGGATGATCCATGTGGTAGTGAGGATCATTCGGGCCAGTGTCGTGCCCGACCCAAGTTTTGCCGTCGACGTGCGGCACATTTGGATGACCCGCCTTGTCGCTGTAATTTCGATGTTCCTCCACCGGGTGGGGAGTGCCCTTAACGGCGGCGGGGCCGCGAGCCGGAGGCTTAGGATGGCTTGTTTTGTCCTGCGCGAAAGCGGGAAGAGAAAAAAGCGCGAGTACCGCAAGGAGCCCGATCGTCTTGTACATGTGATTCATGATCTTCCTCCGAAAATGAAGTTGGTGGGCTGGTTCGATATAAACCTCGCTGAGATGGACGAACGGCGCCGCGAACTGGTTTCGGGGAACTTACCCTACTTTGCGGCGGGATTTCTTGGGAGCTTGCGCAGGCGACTCCTCGGCGGCCTGGGCGCTCTTCGGGACCACACGGAGCAGCGATTTTTTCTCGCCGCGCGGAGGCTGCTGCTTCTGCATCAAGCTCTGCTTGAGCGCGGCCATCAGATCCACTTGCGGCGCTAGTGCGGCCGCGGGGACGGCAATCACATCCTGTCCCTGTGCCTTCGCCTCGATCAGCGTGCGCAAGCCTTCCTGGTAAGTGTCGTGGTACTTGTCGGGCTCGAACGGCGCGGCGAGGCTTTCGATGAGTTGCGTGGCGAGGGCGCGTTCCTGTTCCTTGACTTCGAATTTGTCGGTGCCTGATTCCATCGCGGGTCGAATTTCGTTCGAATAGAACATCGTGTGCAGCGTGAGTCCATTCTTGCGCGCGCGGATGATCACGATGTATTCGCGGCTGTGCATCGTCACTTTCGCGATGCCGGCGTAGCCGGTTCGCAGCATCGCTTCCTGCAACAGCCGGTAGGCCTTCGCGCCGGGCGCCTCGGCCGCGGCGTAGTAGGAGGCGTCGAAGTAGAGCGGATCGATTTCGTCCACTTTGACGAATTCGAGAATCTCCATGATGCGCGCGGACTCAGGCTCGATTCGCTCGAGTTCGTCCTCGGTGAAAAGCAGGTATTGGTCCTTCTCGTATTCGTAGCCCTTTTCGACTTCGCTGCGTTCGACCATGCGGTTGCAGGTGGGGCAGAAGAGCGGCTGCTTCAAACGCGTGTGGCACACTTTGTGGAGCTGATTGAAGCTAATGCGCTCCGTGCGCGCAGCCGGAGAAAGCTGGATCGGGATCGAAACCAGGCCGAATGAAAGCGAGCCCTTCCACGTCGCAGGCATGTTTCTCCTCCAGAGAAGAATTCGAATCGTACGGGTTTCGCCTGGTCTTCGGCAATAGGGACAAAACCCAGGTGACGCAAAAGATAGGCGAAGATGAGGCGAAAGTCTCGACACGCCGATCAACAGCCGAATTCCGGAGTAAACACTCCCGCCAAGGCTTGCGCGCGCAGAGGAGCGCTACTGCGTGACGGTTTTCACGGCGTCGCCGACTTTGAAGCCGCTGCCGGTAACGGTGGCGCAGATGGAAGAAATGTCGTCGACGTCGGTGACGCGAATCGTCCCGACAGCCGTTGCGAGCCGCCGAATCACCTGGCCTGTCGACGGGTCCTTGATCTCTTTTGTCACGCGCTCGACGGAAAGCTGGTCGCCAACTTTCACGCCCGCCTTCGCGCCCACGTTCAGAACGATCTGGTCGCCGTCCACAGCCGCCACCAAGCCGCTGACGATGATCGTACGAACCGAGAGCTTGGTGTTGTCGGTAATCAGGCCCGTGCTCATCTGCTGGACGGCCGCGTTCACCGCTTCGCCGATGATCGTCTGCTGGAAATCGCTGGTGCCAAAGTCGACGGCCCCGCCGCCTCCCCCGGTCCAGCCGCCCCCCATGCCCGCCAGCCCGGTGCTTTCGCGCTTGGACTCTCCGTGCCCGGAGGCGACTCCCAGAATCTCGGCCGTGTCGATGTCCACGATACGCGCGTCGATGTTGACGATCGCTTTGCTCTTCTTCTGGCTGAATCCGCCAACGCCGAATCTACTCAGGCCGGAGCCTGCTCCGCCGACATTCGTATTCTTCGTTTCGTTGCCGAACTGCGTGATGCTGCCAACGATGATGGCGTCGACTCCCAGCAGCTTTCCGATCTTGGCCGCCGAATTGGGATTGGCGCGGTCGCTATTCGAGAAATTCTGCTCGGTGAGGATTTTGTCCAGCGCCTTGCGCTCGATCACGGAGTAAGTGCCGTCCTGCACGAGGTATTTCACCAGCAGGTCCGAAATGCCTTTGCCGATGTCCACGTTCTGCCCGAACACGGCGGCGGAAGAGGTTTGCACCGTGGCAAAGTCAAAATCGAAGATCGCGACGCGCTTCTTGCGTCCCGTTGGCGGCGCGGGTGCGGCTGTGCCGGGCGTCGCGGTGACGCCCGAAGGCGGGGCCGCGGTTTGGGCCTGCGCGCGAGCGCCAGGCGCAACGAATTCGGCTGCCGTGAGAAAAACAAGCAGAGCTAGCGCGAACCACAGAATCTTCTTCATGGCAAAAGTCTCCTGGATCGAAGTCTCCCGACTATAGGCAAATCGGTCGCGATATGGACACGAATCTTATGGCGCAGCATTTGAAGTGTCAACAGGAGGCGGCACTCGCGCGAGGCCGTATGGAACATCCTGTTTCAGAGATGCGTATGCCCAGCTGCACGTAAAACTCCAGGGAAGGGAACCCTCAAATGAAATCGCTCGTCGCAAGTAGGACAGTCGTGGCAATTCTTCTGTTGGGATTCGGTGCTGTCTGCGCAAATGCTCAGGCCGCACCGCCCGCCTACGTGATTCCACCTCTTGAAAAGATTCAATCGCAGGCCGAACTGGATAAGGCGATTACTGCGCTCGATACCGCTCTATTCGATGCGTACAACACGTGCGACCTCGCCAAGTTCAGCTCGCTGCTCGACGACAACGTGGAGTTCTATCATGACCAGGGCGGCGTGACGTTGGGCAAGGAAAAGCTAACGCAGAGCATCAAGGACAACATCTGCGGAGGCGACGTGCGGCGTGAGCTGGTCCCCGGCACACTGCAGATTTACCACATGAAAGGCTATGGCGCCGTGGAGATCGGCGTTCACCGTTTCTATCACCCGAAGACGAACGGGACAGTCGGCGAGGGCAGATTCATCACGCTGTGGCAGTACAAGGATGGCGCGTGGAAGATCACGCGGGCGATAAGCTACGACCATCACCCGGTTCAGGACGTTCCGGCGAAGTAGAGTCATTCGTCCGCGGCAGCTTCGACGTCCGGGACCTCGGCGTGCGTGGCGCGGTGCAGTTCGGCGCGGATAATGTCGCCGGGGAAGCCGGCGCGGAGGAGGCTGCTGTACAGCGAGGCGAGCTTGCGCTGGTCGAGGGGAGCGTGGATATGCGCGAGCTTGCGCTCGAGGCGTTTGCGGACCGAAGCGGCTTCGTTCGTGTCGGTGAAAACGGTCTCGAGCGCGGCGTCGATATGGCGATCGGGAACGCCGCGGGCGCGCAGCTCGCGGGCGATGCGGAAGCGTCCCTGGCCACGCAATTGGGCATGGTGGCGCGCGTAGTCGAGTGCGTAACGCGCGTCGTCGAGATACGTCTGTTCGCGCAGCCGCGCGACCACCAACGGAACCAGGTCTTTGTCCTCGGCTCGGCGCTCGAGATATTCCTTCATCTCGTGAATCGAATGCGCGCGGCGCATCAAGGCGCGCAGCGAGGCGGCGTAGAGATCCTGTTCAGTTGAGAACTTGCGAGGGCTCGAACGAAAAGACATCGAGAGGATTTAACCACAGATGAACACAGATAAACACAGATGCGGAAACTGCCCAACCAAACCGGAACAACGCTACGCGGCAGCGGAGCTATGCGGGATGGGCCAACCTTAGCGCTAGCGCGAGCCGGTGCGCTCGAATTCGGTCATGGCGCGCTCCATCTCTTCGCGGGCGGAGTCTGCCGATGAGCGGATGCCCTGGACGCGCAGGCGGAAGTCGTCCGGATTCGACGCGCGCATGATGGCTTCTTCCAGCGTGATCAGGTTGCGCGAGTAGAGATCGAAGATCGATTGATCGAACGTTTGCATGCCGTACTGGCTGGTGCCGGCGGCGATGGCATCGCGAATCATGCGGGTTTTGTCGGGATTGATGATGCAATCGCGAATGTAGCCCGTGGAGATCATCACTTCGACGGCGGGCACGCGGCCTGCGCCGTCGCTCTTGCGAACCAGGCGCTGGCTGACGACGGCCTTCAACGTCGCGGCAAGTTGCAAGCGAATCTGCTTCTGCTCCGGCGGCGGGAACACGGCGATGATACGTTGAATCGTTTCCGTCGCGTCGAGAGTGTGCAAGGTCGAGAGCACCAGGTGGCCCGTTTCGGCGGCGAGCAGCGCCGTGGAAATCGTCTCCAGGTCGCGCATTTCGCCGACGAGCACGACGTCCGGATCTTGACGAAGGGCTGCGCGCAACGCCGTCGAGAACGACGCCGTGTCCACTTCCACTTCGCGCTGGTTGATGAACCCCTTCTTGTCGCGGTGCAGGTATTCGATCGGGTCCTCAATGGTGATGATGTGCTCTGCGCGAAGCGAATTGATGCGGTCGATCATCGCGGCCAGCGTGGTGGACTTACCAGAACCAGTGGTACCGGTGGTGAGAATCAGGCCGCGCTGCTCTTCGCAAATTGTCGCAAGAATGCGCGGCAGCTCGAGTTCTTCAATCGTGCGAATCTTGGTCGGGATGACGCGGAGAACCATTCCAACGTTGCCGCGTTGCTGGAAGACGTTGACGCGGAAGCGCCCGAGGCCGGCGACGCCGTACGCCATATCGAGTTCGGCAGTCTCCTTGAACTTTTGCTTCTGCCGGTTGGTCATCATGCTGAACGCCATCGAGAGCATTTCTTCCGGTGTGATGCGCGGGACGTCGCTCAAAGCGCTCAGAATACCGTCGACGCGAAGATACGGATGATTGCCAACTTTAAGATGCAAGTCCGAGGCTCGGCTTTCAACAGCGCGGCGCAGCAGATCGTCAATGGCAACGGCCATAGCGGAAGACTCCGGGATAAGAAGATTCAATCGACGCTAGCACGCGCAAATGGGAGCAGCAAGGATGTCGAGAACGGGGATTTCTAGGCGCGCAACGGTACTTTCTATGCGGGCGGCTGATCTTTAAGGAAGAGGCGGTCGTAGATCACGCCGGCGATTACTCCGCCAAAAAGAGGGCCCACCCAAAAGACTCCGTGACCGTGCCAGTTGTGCCGGGAGGCGAGGGTGGTGGCGAAGGTGCGGGCGGGATTCACGGCGGAGGCTCCCAGGAACGGCGCCGCGACGAGAACGTCGGCCGCAACGGCGAGCCCGACGGCGAAACCGGCCACTTTGTTGAACGCGCCGTGCTCGTCGAGAACGGTCGCGAAATACACGGTGACGAGGATGAATGCCATGACGCCTTCGAGCACCATCGCATGCCAGCGCGTGAAGTCGGGTCCCAGATCAGGCGTGCCGAGACCGATTGGCCGCCAGGCTTGGTCGGGAATAATCGCAGTGAGCAGGTACGCGGCGGCGACGGCACCCAGAAGTTGCGCGACGCAGTAGAAGATGCTTTGGATGGTGCCGAGGCGCTTCGTCACCCAGAAGCCAATCGTGACCGCAGGATTCAAGTGCCCACCGGAAATGTGCGCGAAGGCCGTGACCACAATGGCGGTGGCCGAGCCGTACGCGATTGCGATGCCGAGGGGGCCGAAACCAGTCTGGCTTTGCGAGCGGAGATATTGGTCGGCGCAGACCGCGCCAACGCCGGCGAAAACCAACGCAAACGTCCCGATGAATTCAGCGGCGAGTTTTTGGAACAGGCCGTACAAGCATTGCCTCCGCGAAGACGCGCGCATCGCGCGAACAGAGCGCGAATCGAACGCGCGCGAATTCTACTGGACGCAGTGGAAAGTTAACAGATGAAAGTTCAATCGCTCAACGCGCGGGACTAGCGGACGGCGGCGCCGGCGGGCGCGTTGACGTGGGAGAGCCACCCGTGGCGGTCGGGCTTCGTGCCGCCGGTGATGGAGAAGAAATCTTCCTGGACGCGCTTGGTAATGGGGCCGCGCGAGCCGTTGCCGATCTTGATGCGGTCGATTGAGCGAATGGGCGTGATCTCCGCGGCCGTGCCGGAGAAGAAAACCTCGTTCGCGATGTACAGCATTTCGCGGGGAATGATTTGCTCGACGAAGGGAACGCCCAGGTCGTGGCAGATCGTCATCACGGAATTGCGCGTGATGCCGGGCAGCGCGGAGCTGGAAATCGGAGGCGTGAAGACCGTGCCGTCCATGACGACGAAAATATTTTCGCCGGAGCCTTCGCTGACGTAGCCCTGCGAATCGAGGGCGATGCCTTCCACGTAGCCGTTGGTGGTGGCTTCCATGCGGATGAGCTGCGAGTTCATGTAATTTGCGGCGGCCTTGGCCATTTGCGGCAGCGTGTTCGGCGCGGGACGGTTCCAGGAGCTGACGCAGACGTCTACGCCGTTCTTCAGGCCTTCGTCGCCGAGATAGCGTCCCCACTCCCAGCACGCGAGATACGTTTCAATCGGGGCATCCTTCGGATCCACGCCGCCGGTGCCGTACCCGCGCAAAATAATCGGACGCAGATAACACGACGGCACTTTGTTGATGCGGACCAATTCAAGATTCGCCTCGCAGAGCTCGTCAACCGAGAAGGGAACTTCCATCCGATAAATGTAAGCGGAATTCAGGAAGCGCTGCATGTGTTCGCGATTGCGGAAAATTGCGGGGCCCTGCGGCGTGCTGTAACAGCGGATTCCCTCGAAGACGGCGGAGCCGTAGCTGACAACGTGTGCGAGGACGTGAATCTTCGCGTCGTCCCAATTGATGAACTTGCCGTTGTGCCAAATCTTATCGGTTTTGGGAAAGGTCAAGGTCATGTCGTCGCTCCGCGTCGCACCGAGGTGCGAATCGAGTCGGTCACGCGGAACAAATTATAGCACACGCATTTTCTACTCGACCGCCGGAGGTGCTTTGGAGCCAAGCGCATCGCGTCCAATTTGGCTGCCGGTTTTCGCGCCGGTGCGAGGGACGATCATGGAGTCGCCGAGACGATGTCGAATTCGGGGAATTCGATTCCGCGATGTCCGCCACGTTCCTCCACCTCCGATTGGAGTTGGTTCCAAATCGTTTGAACTTCCGGGGGCACGTGATCGGCGGCTTCGTGGTCCCGCCAAGTGAAGATCTCGACGAAGATAGTTTTTCCGGCATCGTCTTTGCCGCGGAGGACGATGTGCGGCTGCTGCAAGACGAGACCCAGTTTCGATAGAGTCGACCAGTTCTTGCCCATAGTTTTCAAGAGTTCGTCCTCTTTGCCCGCGCGCGGGCGGAACGTGGAGAGGACGGTTTCGGTGTCCGAATCCTGCGCCGCGAAGGAGCGATGGGCGATTGGCTTCGGCGATGGGGCCGATTTATCCGGAGCCGTGTTTCCCGCGAGCAAAATCAAACCAACAACAATCGATGCGAGCGTTTTGGTCACGTCTTTCCTCCCTTTTGTCTTTCGACCGACCAATCATGCGCGCGGGCGGCGATTCCCACTTCTCGAATCTTGCTAATTCCTGCTCGAGAATCGCTGGGTGCGACGCCATAGGTTCGGCGGAAAAGGGAACTGAACGAGCCGACGCTCTCGAAGCCGGTTTCGAGGCAAATGTCGGTGACGCTGCGATCGGAGGCGTGGAGCAGGTGCCGCGCGCGCTCCAGGCGGTGGCGAATCGCGTAGCGATGCGGCGTGACGCCGAACGCGGATTGGAAGGCGCGATGAAAATGGAAGGGCGAAAGGCAGGCCGCGCGAGCGGCGTCGTTCAAGGAAACCGAATCCGAGAGCGACGACAGAAGAAAATCGCGGCCGCGCAGGACGCGCCGAAAGAGTTCTTCGCGCGTCGCGCTACGAACCGCGGGAAGGCGCGAGATTACGAGGCTGGTTTGGTGGTGTTCGGCGAGCAGTCGTTCGGCCAGGCGATAGAGATCCGCCGTAGATTCTTCCGACGAGAGCTGGCGGTTTGCGAGCCGCTTCTTCAGTCGTTGCAGCTCGCGCTGAATGGGACCTTGCGGCTCGATGCGCTCGACGAACGCGAGTGGCTCAGCTTCAGCCGGGCTTGGCTGATCGAGGAGCTTTGAAGTGGGCGAAGTATTTGCCCGGAAAACGTCTTCCACGAAGCCGCGTTCGAAGAAGATGCAGAAGGTGGTGGCTTTGCGCGCGGAGTCGATTGTCATTGTGTAGTGCTGCCGGTCGTTGAGAAGGAGGTAGGTATTCTCGTGGACTTCGTAGCGGCGGCCGGGCGTTTCCCAGACCACCGAGCCCGAAATCACGGACTTGATCGAGAGGCAGCCCTCGAAATCGGGAACGTGATATCGGGTTCCGCTGCCACTGAGGATCGCGTTTTGCGTGCCGAGAACGCGGCCGCTGGGATTGAGGAGGATGCCGTGATTGCGTGCGGCTTTCATTGGCTCGGCTCCCGAGGAGACATCTTACCGCGGTTGCTGGCGAAAAGGCCGTGTTTGTACCGATTAGAAATTTTTATGTTGTTGAATCTCATGGAGTTACTTCGATTTCTATTATTAGGATGTACCGATTAGAATTCGGCGGACCGGGAACAGATGGGAGGTTACGCTTCGGAACATCTGGTCCCGTCGGCGTTGTGTGAATTTTGGTGAGCATAAAAACGAGTCACGGTAGCACGGAATGCGGCTGGTGTGTAGGCACAAAATTGAAGTAGTAGTACTATAACTACTATGATACCGAAATTTCAGGTTTCAGAGGAGGGGCGAATCAATAACGGCATTTCAAATTTGAAATCTCAGATTTCAAAGGCACCGCGACGTCCGATCCGTAACGTTACGGACCGGACGCGCAGGCGGCGTTTGTTGTTAAGTGGTTCCTCGTTCGAGGCGACGACCGAGCCAGGCGTTTAATCTGGGTGGGCGTGGCGCCAATTCCAATATTGCGACTGTTCTTTCCTGGTTGACTTGGCGTATTCGTGAGACGTCCTGTGGTTTTCGTCAAGGAAGCGGCCCCAGGCGCGATTTTCGTTGTCGTCCCAGTTGTGATAATCCTTGTGGTCCCGATCGTAGACTCGGACCTGAACGGCGGCGTCCTGAGGTACGGCGGCCATAATTGAGGCGGGCGCAGCAAGAGCTCCGGCCAGGAATAGCGTAGCGATGTAACGATGTGCACGGTGCATAGGGTAGTCCTCCAAATGTAAGATTGCCGTCTTCGGAATCGCGGCAGAGGTGACTATGCGCTTGGCCCCGATTGATTTATGTCCCATACAGCACACATCTAATCGGAGGGGGGCGGATAAAGCACGAGAGCGCGATGGACGTGGAAGAGCCGTTTGCACGATGATCTTGGGATTCATTCCGATGATTGGGGAGGGATACATGCGCAAAGCGCTGGTGGTCTCGAGTGCGGTGGTGATTTCGCTGCTGTGCTGCGCTGCGTCGCGGGCACAGCAAACAGCAGGAGGCACGACGGCCGCTCCGTCAGCCGCGCGGCAGACGGAGACCGACGAATATACGCGCTACGAATTGCTTGCGCCAGACACGGCGAGCTTCAACATCTGGTACGAAGTGACCGCGACGACGCCCGGCGCGAAGTATTTCTACAATCCGATCCGCAAAGGCAGCGTGGCGAGCAATGAATCGGTGATCGACGCGATGACGGGCGAGCCGCTCCATTTCGAAATCGTAAGCGGAGCGGACGTGCGCAAGGACGCGCTTATGGACGACGCCGATGCGGACACGAACTACATTCGCGTGACTCTCGCGCGGCCTGTTCCCGCCGAAGGACAAGGCCGCGTCCTGATCCTCAAGACGTACAAAGATCCGAAGAGCTACTTTCGCGAAGGGGACGCGATCGTCTTCAATCGGCCGCTGGGAATCAAGCGCAACAAAGTTGTTTTGCCCGCGGGATACGAGCTGGTGGGCTGCAACGTGCCGTCGCAGGTTCTGCCGGAGCCGGATGGGCGCATCGCGATCAGCTTCATGAACGCGAGCGCTGCGGAAGCGCCGTTGATTCTGCGCGCAAAGCCGGGCGCGCAGACGGGACCCGAAGCTGCGCCGCGTGCGCCAGGCACGACGCGCAGTTGGGAAGCGCCATTTCCGGGCGAGACCGAACGAGAGCGGCTCTCGGAGCGCGCGCATCAGGATCGCGACATCGTTTATTTCCTGCAGCAGCCGGAGACGCATGCTTTCAGCCTGTATCACGACTACACGGAGACGCGTCCGGGCGTCGACGCATATGTGAATGTCGTGCGCCAGGGCAGCAGCGCTTCCGGGCCGTCGGCGTACGTGCTGGATACCGGAGAAAAACTTGCCACGAAGGTGATGACCGGCGCGGAAATGATTGCGGCGAAAATCGAGTCGGAGGAACCGGTGAAGCCCGAAACGCAAGCTGTAGTGATTCCTTTTCCGCCGGTAAAGAAGGGTCAGTCGATTCGGCTGCGCATCTCGGAGACTTACACAGCGCCAACCAGCTATGGACTCGACGGCGACGAATTGGTTTTCGATCGGAGCCTTGGGCGGCCGCGCAACGCCGTCGTTTTGCCAGCCGGATGGTATCTGACGGCTAGTTCTATTCCGGCGAGGGTCACGCAACTTCCCGACGGCCGTGTGCGACTTGATTTCTGGAATGACCGGCCGGATTCGATTGATGTGCTAATCAAGGCGAAGCGGCTCGCGCCGTCAGCGTCATCAGGATCCGGCTCCACGCGGCCATGACTAGAGGAAGAGATGTGTCGCGCCTACGGCGCTGGTGATTGTTTCTCGGATTTTCCCAGCGCTTACGCGCTGGGCTAACTTCTGACGCGCCTACGGCGCTTGAGGATCTCGCTTTTTGCCGCGGTGGGCGGGTTTGAAACTCGCCCCTACAGAAGGCACAGGGTGTTGGCGGTTCATTTGCTAGCTGTGGGTTCGTTGTGAGAAGTGAGGTAAGAGCGCGCGTGAGCGAGTTGTGGAAGATCGGAATCGGCGGATTTCCATGCGGCCAGGAAGTCCGCGTACTCCGCTGAGGCCGCTGCGTGGTCGCCAGATTGCTCGCTGGCCATCGCAATGCCGTAGAGCGGAAAGCCGGAGCGCGGCCGCTCGGCGAGCGCGTCTTTGTAAGCCGCCTTTGCATCGGTCCAGTCCGAAGCAGCCAGGAACGCCGCCGCTTCGGTTTCGCCAACGGGCCGAATGTAGTTCGGAGGTTCGTTGTATCCGAGAGCTTTTTCTTCTTGCTTGGCCTGAGCGTAGAGCTTTTTCGCGTCGTCGTTCTGCTTCTTGGCGACGAGCAAACCGGCGCGAAGCTCGAGGGACATAATGGATAGGTTGCTCACCAGCGGCTTCAGCCAGGCGTCTGGCATCACCGGAAGTGTTGGCGGCGTTGCGTCCGGGGTCTTTTCGCCTTTTTCCTTGGCCTTGGCATCCTCTTCGTCTTTCAAGCGCTGAGAAATTCGCCAGAGGTCCGCGTCGAACTGCGCCGAGGCAGCTTCCGCCCGGGCCGGATCGTGTTCCTCGAGCGCCTGCATCCCGAGAGCAAATTGAGTTAACTGGCGCGCGAGAAATTGCAGATTCGGGAGCGCCTCCGGCGGATTACTGGATTTCAGGAGCGCGAGAGCCGTAGTCCAATCCGCCGAGCGCAGCGCCACCGGGAGGCGAGAGTCGAGCCGCGACATCGAATTGCGCGCCGACCATGGATACAGCGTGCTTGCAAGCTGGCCGCGCGCATCCTTCAGTTTGGCCGACAATGCGGTGGCCTGGTTCAATTCACCCGCTTCCAGGAGGTTTGCAATGGCGTACATCATGTTGTGGACGTAGTTCCAGTCGTCGTCGACCTCCACGTGTTGCGCCTGCATGTACTGCTCGTCTGCTTTCATCGAAGCGGCAAACGAGTCCTTCGCGCGGGCGTAGTCGCCCATGCGATAGAAGATATGGCCGGGCATGTGAACCATGTGTCCTGAGGTTGGCGCGAGACTGGCGAGGATTTCCGCGCTGTGAAGGGCCTGCTCCGGGTGAGGACCGGCCTCCACCAGGTGAATCCAGTAGTGATTCGCGGCGGAGTTGTCGGGGTCAGCCTTGAGAATGTCTTGGAACATGGCCAGAGCTTCTTTTTGGCCGGCGCGAGGCTGGCCGTCGTCGTCGTAGCCATCTGCTAAAGCCCACGCCAGAAAAATGCGCGCCTGGATATCCTTGGGATCGCGTTTCACGAGCTTGCGGTAGAGTTGAACCTCCTTCGACTCCGTCCCAGCGTTATCTTTCTTTTCGGATTTGTCGGCGGCGTCCGCAGCGACGCTCGCGTCAATATACAGCCGCTCGGTTTTGCTGGTGTGGCCCTTCAGGCTGACTGCTTTGGCCAATGCTTGATGCTGGTAGTATTTGCTCTCCGTCCGGTAGTTTGTTTTTGCTGCCTCGTAAATTCCCCAGTAGCACATCGCGCACTGCGGATCGACGCGAACGCCCTGTTCGAAGGCTCGGAGGGATTCGTAGTCCCAGAAGTCATGAAGCAAATTCAAGCCTTGGTCGAACCACATTTGCGCTTCGGGAGTCGCGGTGATGCGGATGTGGGCATTTCCTATGCCGGTGAGTATCAGCGGGGGCGGAAGTTTTTCGGGAGCAACCGCCTCTTGCGTGCCCATTGAGTGGCACTTCATTCCGGTCTGCGCGGTTATCCGCTGCGCATAGGCAACGATCAGACAGACCGTGATCAGCGTGAACACGGCCATCTTTCGGAATGACGGGGACACGGCTCATACGGTGTCATGAGTTCCTTCGCCAAGGTTCTTCGCGAGATTCTACACCCGGTTGGACGGATCGCGACGATGGGAAGCTAGTCGCTGTGGTCGTCGACTGTGACTTCTTGGCGGGAGGGAGTGGCGAAGCCGGAGATGCGGCCCCAGGCGGTGGTTTTCCAGTTGTCGGTGATTTCTTTCGCGAGGATCCAGGGCGGAAGGTCCATGAAGAGGAACCGGGAGAGGCCCTGCAAATACGGCTCGTACATTTCGCGGAGGTCGGCGAGTTTTTTTCTCGCCGCTTCAGTGTCGTTGAGCTGGAAGCCCGCTTGCGTCAGAGTGGTGCGGAGCCGCTCGAGTTCCGAAGGGGGCAGGCGGTCATGATCTCCCTGCCGCGGCGTCGCGCTGAAGAGTTGCGCGAGATCGGCGATGGTGTGGCGGCTCATCGCGAACGTGAGACGAGCCTGCCGCGTGCAAGGATTTTCGATGCTGGCGAGCAGCAGCGCGGTGGTATCGAGAATCGCCGTGAGCGCCGCAACCCAGGATTCGTTGTTGTGCTGCGAGCGGAAGTAGGACACCGAAGGATACGAAACGTGGCTCTCGAGGATTTCCGCCGCGGCGCGTTCCCAATCGTGCAGGAGCTGCTGGAGCGCATCCATTCCGTGCGGGCCCGTGTGGCGTCGAAGCATCTCGGCGGCCGTGGGCGGCGAGCCGGCGCGCGCGTCGAGCAGGACGATGTTCACTTCGCGGCGCGAGAACGCCTGGTAGATTACGGGCAAATAGCTGAAGACGAGAGCGAAAAACCCGAAGCCGAGTCCGCTTTCCGAGACGACGAGCCAGCGCTCGCGCCAGTTGTGCGGCGTGACGTCGCCGACCCCGAGGGTGAAAAAGGTGCCACCGCTCAGGTACAGGCAGGTTAGGAAGCTGGGAGGCGATGATTCCCCGCGCGAGGCGCTGTAGTACAAAAGACCGAAGCCGAAGACCAGTCCGATAGCCCAGCACGCGAAGAGAAAAAGAATCGAGAGCGGCCCGTAGAAGCTGAGGAAGGTCTCGCGCGTTTTCGTCGGGCGAATCTGGTGCGCGATCCATCGCCAGGGAATCCACGTGGACCGATAAAACAGGCGAGTGATTCGAAAACGGCGCGTCGCTCGCCGCGGCAAAACGACGGCCTCGAACGCTTCCCAAAGCACCGACAGAATGATCAGAACTCCGGCGATGGCCGGAAGAATCATGCGGCTTGCTCCAGGCTGGCGGTCATCGTGATTTCAGCTTTCAGGAGGCGCGAGACGGGGCAATTCGCTTTCGCGCTCTGCGCGGCGGATTGAAACGCCTCGGGCGAAATTCCGGGAATGCGGCCGGCGACGTCGAGATGAATTTTCGAGATGGTCCAGCCGGCGTCGAGTTTTTCGAAGGTGAGGGTCGCGGCGGTGTGAAGGTTTTGCGGCGTGAAGTTCATCGTGCCGAGTTGCGCCGAAAGCGCCATCGTGAAGCAGCCGGCGTGCGCGGCGGCGATCAACTCCTCGGGATTCGTGCCTTTGCCGCTTTCGAAGCGCGTGCCGAAAGAATACGGCGTCTCTGAAAGAACGCCGCTCTGCGTCGAGATCGAACCTTTGCCATCTTTCAGCGCGCCGGACCAAACTGCGGAAGCTGTTCGTTGCATTGTGTCGTCTCCTTCTTTTTTTGCCCGAAGCAAGCAGGCGAAAAATTGCGGCCAGCGAAAATTCGATGCTCGAGGAGCGCCGAACGCTTCATTGTTTTACACTCGCGCGCGCGCGAAAGCCAGGGCAGCAGTTGAGTTCGCAGGCCTGAACCGAGTGTGATTATTGACGTGCTCAGAGACGGGGTGACTTCTCGTTGGGACCTGTCCGTCGGTACAGTAGCTAATGGTGAAGATTTTGGCTAAGTTGATCGTCAGGCAGAAACCAGGTGCAAGCAACCTTCTCTAGAGAGCGACGCCGTCTTCGGGTCCACTTGCTTGCGCATTCGTTGAAGTCAACTCCAGCTTTCCGGAAATCGCCCAGCCAACCGATGACATGGGGAGCAAACCATGGAGACAGCCGCACTCGCAGACTTTAAGGAAGGCGTGGCCCTTTTGAAAAGCGGGTATCCTCAAAAGGCCCTCCTGCGCCTCCGACAGGCTTTCGAAACCGAGAAGCAAAACCCTTTCTACTTGTCGTTTCTCGGACTGGCGATTGGACGCGCTCAGCGAAAATGGGATAAGGCTTCCGAGCTGTGCGAAATTGCGGTGCAGCTCAGACGCAATGAGGCCCAGTTCTACCTGAACCTGGCTGAGGTGTACGCGTCTGGTGGGCGACGCACCAAGGCGATGGATACACTGGATGTCGCGCTCGAATTGTTCGGCGAGGATACGAGGTTAAGACGAGCTCGAAGCAGAGTGGAGAAGCGACGCCCACCCTTACTGCGCTTCCTCAAACGCGATCATTTCCTGAACCGCAAGCTCGGCAAATTGCGACACCGTGCGCTGAAACGCCTCACGAAAGAGAAGACCTAATCGCGTGCGCCACGCGGCGTGGCCCCAAGATCCTCGTTACTTGCGGGCGGCATAGTACAGCTTGACCACGCCGTCTGGGAATTTGGTCGAGGAAATCAGCTTTAGCGGCACGGTGCGACGCGCCGGCGCCATCAATGGAATGCCTTCGCCTATAAATTTGGGAATTACGAGAATCACGAACTCGTCGATCTCTCCTGCGTCGAGAAACGACGCAATGATGCCGGCGCCGCCCATGATCCAAATGTGTTTCCCCTTTTCCTGTCGCAGACGCGTTGCGAACGCTTTGATTGGTTCGGTCACGAACTCAACGCCCGTGGGCGCCAGCGATTGCGGGAGAGTGTGCGTGAAGACATAGTTCTTAACGCTCGTATCGAAGGCCGTCCCTGGCACGCCTTTCTTTTGGTACTCGAGCGCCATGTCGCATGTCTTCCTGCCCCACAGGGTCGTGTCGATCGATTTATAGAACGCAACCATGCCGTAGTTGCCCTTCGGGCGCGGACGGTCGAGCCAGTCGACGGAGCCGTCGAGCCGGGCAATGAAGCCGTCGGCGCTGATGGCTACCCAGACAATGATTTTTCGCTTGTGGGCCATTGCGTTGTGGCGACGCAATCCTAACGCGGAACGGCTTGGGATTTCCATCGGGCGGACTTAGGAAGCAGGCACGGGATGCGGGCGCTGATCCGCTTCGCTTCGCGTCAAAGCGAACCGAGGCCGCGCGTCTCTGATATACTCCGCGCGGTTTTTCTGCGACGCCAATGTAGGAGTTCAGGATGCGACGATCTGGATTGATTTTGCTTGTTCTCTTTTCTTCCGCGTTCGCCACGTTTGCGCAGGAGCCTGCGGGCTGGATTTCGGATTTGCCGAAGCCGCACGACTATGTGCTGAAGCGGTCGTCGAGCTATGACCGAAGCGGCGGCAATGCCGACTATCGTCCGCTTGCCGCGGGAGAAACGCTGACGCTGCTCGACGATGCGGGGCCCGGCGAGGTGTCGCACGTCTGGATCACGATCGCGAGCGATGAGGAATATCACCTGAAAAGAATGGTCCTGCGAATGTACTGGGACGGCGAGGCGACGCCGAGCGTCGAGGCTCCTGTGGGAGATTTTTTCGGGCTTGGGCTGGGAGACTATTTTCTGTATCAGTCGATTCCGCTTGCGGTGGGCGGCGACAAGGCGCTCAACTGTTTTTTCCCGATGCCGTTTCAGAAGCACGCGCGCATCACGCTGACGAATGAGGGCCGCGAGCGCGCCGGAGCCGTCTATTGGAATATTGACTATCGTGCTTACGCGGCGCCGCTTCCGGCTGACACCTTGTATTTTCACGCGCAGTACCGGCAGGCCACGCCGAATCGCGCATTTCCCGGCAACAAGTTCAATCTCGATGGCAAAGATAATTATGTTTGGATGGAAGCGACGGGCCGCGGGCATTTTGCGGGCGTGACGATGTCCGTGCTCGAAAATGCCGACGGCTGGTGGGGCGAGGGCGACGACATGTTTTTCGTCGATGGCGAAAAGCTGCCGTCGATCAACGGGACGGGCTCGGAAGATTATTTTCTTGGCGCGTGGGATTTCGGCGGGAAGCAATTTTCGTACGGATTATTCGGCGCGCCGGTGGTGGGTGCCGAGCGGCAGGGAGCGCGATGGTCCGTCTATCGCTTTCACCTGGATTCGCCGATTCCGTTTACGAAATCGCTGCGTGCGACGATCGAGCACGGTCATGCAAACGATCGCGGCGACAACTACTGCTCGGTTGCTTACTGGTATCAGACCGAGCCGCATGCGGCGTTTCCGGCGTTGCCGCCCGTGGAGCAGCGGCTGCCGCGCGTGATTCCGGCCGCGTCGTCTCAGTAATTCGGGAAGGCTATGCGACGAGGTGTTCCAAGATTTCGTGCACTGCGGCGAGGGTCGACGGCGAGAGTACTGCTGCCGCGAGGCCGGCGATGAGCAGAGACGCCGCCGTGACGGCGACGACAGTTCCGACCCGATTTTTCGATTGCGGCGGCTGAGGAGTCAACAGACGGTCGATGCGTTCCGCCAGATCGCGCGGATCGGGAACGAGTGAAGACACCGCAGCCGGAACCTGCCGGGCAGTTCCGAGGCGCGCTACTTCGATCAAAGCTGAAGCAAGCGCGAGGGAAGCGTGTTCGTCTCCGTGGGTGGCGTCGGCGTCCGCGGAGCATTCGGAAAATCGCAACCACCCCTGTTCGATTCTGGCGAAGCAGCGAGAGAAGGGAACCGCTTCCGGGGCCGCGCGAAGCAGCAGGCGCTTCCAGTTGTCCCCCGAAGCTCGATGAGCTCTTTCGTGTTCGAGGGCCGCAGCGAGTTCTTCGGCCGAAAGCGCGTTCATTGCGTTGCGCGAGACGACCACCTGGGGACGGAATAGTCCCGCCAGCGCGATGAGCGGGTAATCCGTTTCGATCACGGCGACGCGATCATTTTCTCGCGCGGGCTTGAGCATCTCGCCGCCGCGATCGCATTGGGCTCGGAAGCGAAGCGATTCGATCGCAGCCAGCGACGTGCGAACTGCCGCCGTCACCCACAGCGCCGCGCCCGCGGCGGCCGCCGCGATGCACAATAGGCCCACTCGTTCGGCGCTTGCCTTCGGCTCGAGCCACAGATAACTCGGCACGCAGAGCACGAAGAGCACGAGCATTCCAAGGGCGGCAGGCAGCAGACGCAACGCGAACAGGAAACGCGCGGCCGTGCGGGGCCGGATTCGTTCCGCAAGACGAATTGCCGCGGGTCCCGCGGCCCAGGCAATCAATCCCAACGCCGCGTGCGCCAGGAAAAAGAATGCGAAGCAGAGAAAGACCAGCCTGAGTGAGTAGGACAGAATCATGATTCGCCTCGACGTGCGATTTCTCTGCGACGGTGGCGGATTTTCTTTTCGAGTTCGCTGAGAAGCGCCTCGTCGTGCTGACCGACCGCGTCGAGCAAGCTCGACACGAGCAACTCGCGCGACGGCCCCGGCCCGTCGAGAAACGCAGCGACCAGGTCTCCCGCTCGGCGGCGTTCCCATTCGTCGCGGCTGAAAGCGGGAGAGTACAGGAACGCGCGGCCCGACTTTTCGCGCAGCAGCAGCCCCTTCTTGAAAAGGCGTTCGAGCGTGGTCATCACGGTGGTGTAGGCGAGCGGGCGGTCGATTCTTACAAAGACATCGCGGACGCTGGACTCGCCGCGCGCCCACAGAATTTCCATCACGCCGATCTCGAGGCTACCCAGAGCCGGCGAAAAAGCAGCACCGTTGGCGCGGACGCGATTTGTGAAAAAGTGAAGCATCGTTTGCAGCGCGCGGCCCTTCGGAATCTCCCGAACGCCGCAGCGACTGTCAAATTGTATTCGGATTTGGCGATGAAGCAACCGAATAGTAAGCGTTCCCGAAATCGAGCTCATGGGCGCAATTCATTGCAAGTCTTTGCCGGTGCTCGTCACAACGAGTTGGCCGTGCTTCACGCCTCGAAGGCTCAGGATTTTGTTGGCTAAGTCGCTCAGCTCACCGCCGCGGCCTTTCATGATCACGACTTCGAGGCAATTGTGATGGTCCAAATGGACGTGCGTGGCGGCGAGGACTTTGCCGCCCGCGTGATGCTGCGCCTCCACCAACTTTTCGGTGAGATTCGGGCGGTGGTGGTCGTAGACGATGGTCAGGGTTCCGGCCACGATCTTGTTCGCGTCGATCTCCGCCGCGACGAGGTGATCGCGAATCAAATCACGGATTGCCTCGGAGCGATTCTGATAGCCCTTCCTGGCGATTGCGGCGTCAAACTTTTTCAAGAGATCCTGATCCAGGGAAACACCGGTTCGAACCAAATCTCCCATCCAAGCCTCCATCATTCCAAAATGAACGCTCCTAACGTACCGCAAAAACGTCTCACAGCAAATCCGCGCCATCCTCGCGGGAAGGTGAAGGCCGGCCACGCGATGGGTAGCATGGACTCTAAAATCATGCTACGGCAGTAGCATGATTGTAGAAATAGTGTTAACCTTCCGGCGCTCCTTGCAAGGGAGGCCGCATGGGTTCCGGTTCGAGCAAGGCAAAGCTCCTGACCGTGATTCTCGTGCTTGTCGTGTGTTTCGGCGCGCGGTTGTCGGCGGCTGCAAATGCCCAAGGGATCGCTCAGCTATCAGGAACTGTCGTTGACGCGTCTGGCGCGGTGATTGCCGGGGCTACCGTGCAGGTTCGAAGCGCGAACGGTACGGTACAAACAACGACACAGTCGGACGCGAACGGCTCCTTCACTATTTCCGGGCTCTCGGCAGGCGATTATCGACTCGTGGTATCGAATCCCGGTTTGGAAACCAAGGAAATCGCCGTCACCATTGGGACCACTGAGGCGCCGGCCCCACTGCGCATCTCTCTGGCTGTGAGCTCCGTGAGCACCACCATAAACGTGCAGGGCCGGGAGGACAGCCTCATCGGAATTGCCGAGTCCGCCACCCAAGGAACGGTGGGCGCATCGGAAATCCAAGATCGTCCGATTCTTCGTTCGGGAGAAATTTTGGAGACGATTCCCGGCGTCATCATCACTCAACACGCCGGCGGCGGCAAGGCCAACCAATATTTTCTTCGCGGCTTCAATCTCGACCACGGCACGGATTTCGCAATTTTCCTTGACGGTATGCCGCTTAACCTGCCGTCGCACGCGCACGGCGAGGGCTACTCGGACATGAACATCGTCATCCCGGAATTTGTGGAGCGGGTGGATTACGAGAAAGGTCCTTATTACGCTGATGTCGGCAACTATGGCTCAGCTGGATCAGCCCATCTGGAATTTTTCAAGACGCTGCCCCAGAACTTCTTCCAGGTGGAAGGCGGCATGTATGGCTATGGGCGGGCGGTTTTCGGCGTATCGCAAAAGCTCGGCAAGGGGAATGTGCTGTACGGCGGAGAAGCGTATCACGACAACGGCCCATGGACGACGCATGAGGATAATTTTTACAAATACAATGGCCTTGTAACCTACAGCCAGGGCGGAGGCGACAATGGTTTCAGCATCACGGCCCGCGCTTATCGTGGAACATGGAACTCGAGCGATCAAATCCCCGTTACCGCCATACCCCTGGTCGGTTTCTTTGGCGCACTGAACCCGACGGACGGTGGCGAATCACAGCGTTATGGCTTGCAGGCTGAATGGCATCGTAGCAGCGCAACTTCCGAGACAAAAGTCACGGTCTACGGATTTTATTATGACCTGAATTTATTTTCTGATTTCACCTACTACCTGGATGACCCAATCAAGGGCGATCAGTTCGAACAGCAGGACAGGCGCTGGGTGGCGGGGTTTGACGCACACCACACGATTTTCAGCACATGGTTTGGCCGCAAGGTGGCAAATACGTTCGGCGTGCAGCTCCGCAACGATTGGATCCACAACGGCCTTTTCCGGACGGTAGACCGTATGCGCACGGAAAAGAATGATATCAACGCCTGTAATGACGAACCCATCCCCCAGTGCGCTACCAATCCGAATCTGACAGCAACCCTGCCCGCGGACACGGATTTGAATAAATTTACGGACACGGTGATCAGTGCTTATGTGGAAAATAAAATCCAGTGGGCGAGCAAATTCCGCACGGTGGTGGCCGTGCGCGGCGACGACGCAACATATGTCGTCACCAGCCTGACTCCCACTTATGTCTCCCCCCTCTACGCTACCCCGATCAACTTTATGGAGCTCAATACCGGCTCGGCCACCAAGTTCCTGCCCAGCCCCAAAGCAAGTTTGATTTTCGGTCCGTGGGCCAAGACTGAGTTCTATGTACAGGGCGGATTCAGTTTCCACAGCAACGACGCGCGTGGCGCAACGCAAAAGGAGGAACCGATTTCGCCGGACTATCCTTTCCCAACGTCCAGCACTCCGATTTCTCCCCTGGTCCAAACCAAAGGCGGGGAAATCGGCGTGCGCAGTTCGGTGGTCCCACGTCTGCAAAGCACTCTTTCGCTGTGGTATCTCCACAGCAACTCCGAACTGGAACAGGATGGCGACACCGGAGGCACGGTGGCTTCCGAACAGTCGAGCAACCGCTATGGCGTCGAGTGGGCGAACTTCTATATGCCTCTGGAACATTTGGCTCTTGATTTTGACCTTGCGGACTCCCGCGCCCTGTTTACCCAAATCGACCCAGATGATGCGGCATACACCAACGTGAGTGGCGGCCAGTATCCTGTGCCAGGCCCGGGTGGCAGGCTGGTGCCCGAAGCGGTTGGGTGGGTGATTTCCTCGGGCGTCGCACTGCACGATTACAAAGGCTTTTCGTCGACTTTGCGCCTGCGCTACTTTGGCCCGCGCGATTTGACGTCCGACGGAATTTATCGCTCAAACATGACGGCGTTGCTCAACGCGGAGGTGGGTTATCAATTTAACGAGACATGGCGCATTTCGGCCGAATTTTTGAATTTGCTTAACCGCCGCGATAGCGACATTGACTACGCCTATATTTCCCGAATAACGCCCACGGCCGCGCCGGAATTCACAGACGTTTTTCATCCCACCGAACCGTTTCAGGCGCGACTCGCGATGCAGTACCGGTTTTAGACTCATTGATTCACTGTTGCGAGGGACCCTCTGGGATTCCGCCGCATCGCCAATCGGCGCGCATTCATGCGATAGTAACAATCCGTCGATATGCTCGGCGGCTTTGCGACGCAGCGGCAGCAAGCGAGGCGCCGAATTCTGCGAATAAGGTAGCTAATGGAAAAGAAGAATTTCCTGTTTGTATCGCTCACGGGGCTGATCAGCGACATTGCGTGGCAAGTGTCGAAGGAAGGGCACGAGGTCCGCTACTTCATCGGCGACAAGAAGGAGAAGGACATCGGCGACGGCTTTGTGGCGAAATCGAAGGATTGGGAAAAGGATCTCGACTGGGCCGACATCGTTATTTTTGACGACACGCTCGGGCAAGGCGAAAAGGCCAAGGCTCTGCGAGCCGCCGGAAAAAAAGTGATTGGAGGCACGCCTTATACGGACCGCCTCGAAGACGATCGGTCGTTTGGGCAGGAAGAGCTGAAGAAGGCCGGCGTCAATATCATCCCGTACGGGGAATTCGAGTCATTCGACGACGCGATCGAACACGTCGTTCAGCATCCGGCGCCCTACGTGATCAAGCCCAGCGGAGAAGCCCCGAACTTAAGGCGCCGCTTGTTCGTCGGCCAGGAGGACGACGGGCAGGACGTGATTCGCATGCTCGAGGCCTACAAGAGAGCGCTTTCGGACGAGATCAAGGTTTTCCAGTTGCAGCGGCGCGTCACGGGCGTCGAAGTTGCTGTCGGCGGATTTTTCAACGGCACGAGCTTTGTGTATCCGATCAACATCAATTTCGAGCACAAGAAATTGTTTCCGGGCGATATCGGCCCGCCGACGGGCGAAATGGGCACGTCGATGTTCTGGAGCGGCCCGAATACTCTTTTCAACGACACGCTGTTGAAAATGGAGCCGGTGCTCGCATCGGAAGGGTACATCGGGTATATCGACGTGAACTGCATCGTGAACAATCACGGAATTTTCCCGCTCGAGTTCACGTCGCGCTTCGGTTATCCCACGATCAGCATTCAGCAGGCCGGCATGCTCACGCCGATCGGCCAGTTCTTCTGGGATTTGGCGAACGGCGCCGATCCGAAACTGAAAGTGCGCAGCGGATTTCAGATCGGCGTGCGCATCGTGGTGCCGCCGTTTCCGTTTGACGACGACGAAACCTTCGACTCGTTCTCGAAGAACGCGGTGATCGTCTTCAAGAAGCCGCCTGCCGACGAAATTCACATCGAAGACGTGAAGCAATTGAACGGGCAGTGGCTCGTCGCGGGCACTTCCGGCGTCATCCTGATTGTGGTGGGGCTGGGGCCGACGATGAAGCAAGCGAAAGCACAAGTCTACTCGCGCATCAAAAATGTGCTGATCCCCAACATGTACTACCGCACGGATATTGGCGACCGATGGGACGAAGATACCGATCGCCTTCACACTTGGGGATATCTGCGCTAAAACGGCCTTATTTCAATCTTGTCGGGGCCGAAAATGACGTCGATCGTAACGGCGTTCGTTTCAATGGGCTTGCCATCCATGGTCGCTGGCTTGTAGCGCCATTGCAGCACGGCATCCTCCGCAGCTTTTCGAAGACTTGGGTCTTCCGAAAGCCCCGGGTGCGAGAGTGCGTGGGCGTTGTACACTTTCCCGTCTCCACCAATCACATAATAGATACGAACAGTTCCGGTGATGTGCTGCGCCTTTGCCTCCGGAGGGTAAACGGGATCGACTCTATCGATCAGTTGCGCTGGAACGATTTTTGCGTGGCTAAAGACAACCCTTGGAAAGGCTATGATGCTGTACCATCTGAAAGCATTATCAACGAAGACGAAATACCCAGTCGGCTCTTCTTTTGCGTCTTTGGGATTTCCTGCAGCATGCCAGCTCGCGAAATAGATATCGAGCGGCTCCCGAATAGCCTGTAGCCAACCCGACTCCATGGGTTTCGGATTGTCGTTCACTTTGCGGACGATGAAAGCTCCTTCGGCCGCCGCGAGCTGCTCAAACTTTTCCCGCATTGACTTTTCATTTGGGCCCAGTGTTTTTTGCTCGCAGAGGCCCATCCAGCTGTCAGCCTTGTCTGAAACGTACATCTCATGGAGCCATGCATCGCAATTTGGGATCTCCATTTCCCTTATGAACCCGGCGACCTTTTCCTTATCGCCGCTTTTCGCCGCCTCTCGGACATCGTGTAAGAGTTGTTGGAGTCCGTCGGTTGTGTTTGGATAGGTGGGAGCTGGCACCGCTTGAGTACCAGACTCAGCTTTGTCGCGAGTCAGAATTGACGGCGGAGTCGTCAGCGAAACCGCCAGCAAAATCATCGTGCACTTTAACGGGCTGAATTGCATACGGCCTCCTATGGTCGAGGGCGGTGAACAAGAGAGCGTACCAATGTTCGTCGACAGTGAGCAGAGTGTATACTGCGTCGCGCCCGAGAACCAGAACTCCGAGACTGAGTTGGGGAGCGATTTATGCGACGACTTTGCGTGGTGGCTATTGCTGTAGCGATAGCGATGGTGGCGTCGGTCGGATTGGCGTGGCAGGCTGCGAGTGACGGGCCTTACAAGGTGGTGAAGACCGCGAAGGTGGGCGGCGTGGGCGGGTTCGATTATGTGTATGCGGACAGCGACGGGCGCAAGCTCTACATTCCGCGCACGGGCGATGGCGCGCGCGTCACCGTCTTCAATCTGGACACGCTCGAGCCGGTGGGTGAAATTCCGAATGCCAACGCGCGCGGCGCGGCCGTCGATCCGAAGGCCGGCCACGGCTTTGCGAGCAGCAAGCCCGTGGTGATGTGGGACACGAAGACGCTCGCGGTGATCAAGACGATCGCCGTCGACGGCGGCCCGGACGGCATTCTTTTCGATCCGTTCAACGAGCGCGTGTACATTTTCAGTCACGGGGCGCCGAACGCGACGGTGATTGACGCGAAGGATGGCTCCGTGGTCGGCACGATCGACCTCGGCGGCGCGCCGGAGCAGGCCGTCACCGACGGCAAGGGTCATCTGTACGTCGATCTCGAGGACAAAGACAAAATCGCCGCCGTCGATGCGACGACGATGAAAGTAACCGCGCAATATGACGTCGCCGGAAAGTGCGGCGGGCCGGGCGGGCTGGCGTTTGACGTGAAGAATCACATCCTCTTCGCGTCATGCCACGACCCGCAAAACATGGTGATCCTGAATTCCGACGACGGCAAAATCATCACCACGCTGCCGATCGGCAACGGCACCGACGGCGCAACGTTCAATCCGAATACGATGGAAGCGTTCAGCTCGCAGCGCGACGGCACGCTCACCGTGATCAAGGAAAACAGCCCGACGAGCTTCGTGGTCGAGCAAAACGCGCAGACGATGTCCGGTGCCAAGACGCTGACGCTCGACAGCAAGACGAATCACATCCTGCTGATCGCCGCGCAGTTCGGACCGCCGCCCACGCCGCCACCGGCCGGAGCGCGCTTCAACCGCGGCCCCATGCTGCCCGATTCATTCTCGATTTTGGTTGTGGGCAAGTAATCGTCGAGAGTTTTGCGAGCAGCAGCACGAAACTCGTAGGCAATTAGGAGGATTTTCATGCGGACGTTTTCCCGGAAGACTCTTGCCGTAGCCGCCTTCGCGATGTTGTTTCCGCTGTTGCTGCACGGCCAGGATCAGCCTCTTCAACATCCGCTCGACGCCTTGAAGACTCAGGAATATTGGGTGATTTACGACGTCCTGCGGGACTCCGGGAAGATGGACGCCGACACGATCACGACCAGCGTTTTGCTCCACGAACCTCCCAAGGACAAAGTCCTCGCGTGGAAACCCGGCGATCCGATTTTTCGCGAAGCCGAAGTCATCCTGCTCCGCAAGGGCGTGACCATCGAAGTCTTGGTCGACGTTGCCGCGCACAAACTCGAATCCTGGAAAGAACGCAAAGACGTGCAGGCGCCAGTGGTCATGAGCGAATTTCACGAATTGGAAGAGGTCATCAAGAAGGATCCCGGCGTGATTGAAGCGCTCAAGAAGCGCGGAATTACCGACCTTGCTCCTCTTCAATGCGGCGCCTCCCCGTTTGGTTACTTCGCCCTGCCGGAATTGGAAGGCCATCGCATCATGATTGGCGGATGTGCGGACGCGCACGGCGTGTACAACTCGTGGGGCCGCAGCATAGAAGGTCTGACGATCGAAGTGGACGCTACGGAGAAGAAAGTGCTGAAAGTAATCGACGACGGGCCCATTCCGGTGCCGCAGGCTCCGGCAGACTATCTGGAACTGCCGACCGCGGCGCTTCCCGGCACCACACCGATCAGCATCTCGCAGCCGCTCGGGCCCAGCTTTCAGATCAAGGGCGGAGAAGTGAGCTGGCAAAACTGGCGTTTCCATTTCCGCCTCGATCCCCGCGTCGGCGCCGTCATCAACCTGGCGGGAATTCAGGATGGAGACCGCTTCCGCTCCGTGCTCTATGAGGGCTCTCTCTCCGAGCTTTATGTTCCTTACATGGATGCCGCGAATGGTTGGGTGACGCAGGTCTTCATTGACGCTGGTGAGTTCTACTCCAGGGGCGTCTTGAAGCCGCTACGGCCGGAGTTGGACTGCCCGTCGACGGCCATCTATGTGGCGGGCCTGGTGCCCGATGAACACGGTTTTCCGGTTCTGCATTCGCGGATGGCTTGTCTCTTCGAGAGCTATAGCGGCGACCCGGCGTGGCGCCATTTTGAAGAGAATGAAATAGGGGGAAGTGCGGCGCGCGTGCTCGTCCTGCGCACCGCGGCTGTGATCGGAAACTACGATTACGTTCTGGACTGGCGCTTCGAACGCGACGGAAATCTCCGCGTAGCGGTGGGCGCGACCGGTATCATCGAGACCAAATCTGTGAAAGCGAAGAATGCCGGCGATGGCGGAGGGCACGGCATGGCCGGCGCTCCCGATGAGTTCGGTCATTTCGTCGCGGAGAACACCATCGGCGTGAACCACGATCACTTCTTCTCTTTCCGACTCGATGTGGACGTGGACGGCGTGAACAACAGTTTCATGGCGGATAAATTGGTGAAGCGCGAACTGAAAAATCCGGCGCGCAAAAGCATCTGGGTGGCGGAACCCGTCATCGCCAAAACCGAGAAAGACGCCATGATGGACATCCACTTGGACAAGCCGGTCATGTGGCATTTCATCAATCCGAATGTGAAAGGCCCGCTCGGCTATCCCACCGGCTACGAATTGATGCCAGGCGCCACGGCCGCTTCGTTGCTCGATCCCGAGGATGGCCCGCAAAAGGTGGGGGCGTTTTCAACGCATCAGCTCTGGGTCACGCCGTACAAAGCGGACGAGCGGTTTGCCGCGGGCGTCTATCCCACCGCGAGCAAGGGAAACGACGGCCTCGCAGTCTGGACGAAAGCCAACCGGCCCATCGAGAACACCGACATCGTGGCCTGGTACACGCTCGGCTTCCATCATGCGCCGCGCGCGGAAGACTGGCCGGTGATGCCCGTCATGTGGCACGACTTCGTTCTGCGGCCCTTCGATTTCTTCCCGCAAAATCCCGAGATGAATTTGCCGCCGGCGCCATGATCGTCAGAAAAATGCGCATAAGGTATAAGCGTCGTGTGAGCGTCGGTCTTCTCCTGCTGGCTGCTAGTCTTCCATGTCTTCTTCCGGCCCCGGTTGGTGCTCAGGGCGTGACAACAGTTGAGATCGAGAATGTGCAGTTGGTCCGATCCTTAACTGGCGTCGTGCACGACGCTGCCGGCAGCCCGATGCCAGGGGTGTTGGTCGAAGAGCTTAGTTCAGATTGGAAAGAATCGCTGCGCTCAACGAGAACTGATGCGGCGGGCGTGTTCAGATTCTCCCGTGTAAAGGGCCGCGATATCTATCATTTTCAACTAAGAACGAAGGCGTTCAATCCGCTTCGCGTTCGCGTAAAGGTGGACCGTTTCCGCGGAAAAAAGCTAGACCTGCAGATGGAAGTCAGTACCTAAATTCAGAATAAACCCAGTTTGTTCTCCCATCAAGATCGCGACGCAATCTTCAGCAAATCGCTCAATTTGTGGATTGTGTCGGCGTCAGCGTCGCCGATGACGAAGTAGCGCAAATCATCGGCTGTCCATGTTTCCACATTAAATGTCAGACGTCTGGAACGGCTATCGCTGGGTGCAAAGCGGTGGTCCAGCCGATTTTGGAAGATGAAGACGGATATCCTGTGATTTCCAATCTTGTAAATCAGTTCGGCGCCCGGAGCCTGATCCAGATAGGCGAGCCGCCCGCCTTCGAGAGTAAACGGAGTGTTGGCCAGCTCGGGAAGGTTAAAGGTGAACGGAATTTTTCCCTGGAACCACGGCTTCACCGTATGCCGGTCGGTGGAAACGACATCCACGGGAGCGGAACTCGCAAGCGTGGCGACGTGAAGATCGGTGAGTTCCGCAAAAGTCTGCGCTTGCCGGGAAGACGACCATCCGTATAAGAGCAGGAAGGCAACAGCAACCAGCGCAGCGGCCGCAGCGAGTTTCGGCATCCAGTTCCAAAGCCCTACCGTCTTGTTTCTCGACCGGAGCTCTTTTTCCACGCGCAGCCGCAGGGCAAGGCTGGGCGAATACCGCGTCCCCGCAGTCTTGATCGCACGCTTCAATTGCACGCGGCCGAGCAAATCCGAGGTGCACGACGCACACGCAGGGAGATGTTCGCCCATGGCGCGCATCTCACTGGCAGAAAGTTCCGCGTCAGCGTACCCTTCGATTTTGCTCCGCCATGAATCGCAAGCCATTCTTCAAGCCCCTTGCAGTTTCCTGGTGAGTTCCACGCGAAGCGCGTTCCTGGCCCTGGCCAAGCGAGACATCACCGTTCCAATGGGAACTGAAATCGTTTCCGCGATTTCCTGGTAAGACATTTCCTCCACGTCGCACAGCAGAACAACCTCGCGGAAAATCAACGGCAATTCTTCGATGGCTTCCTGGACCATTTGCTGATTGCAGCGATCCATCATGAGTGACTCCGGCGTTTCCGTGGTCGCCGGTGCGACCGATTCGCCCTCCTCGGAGTCGAGCGAAACAGTCATGCCGCCCTTTAGTCCCGTTCGCGAGGTCAGAAACGTGTTCCGCAAGATGCGGAACATCCAGGCGCGAAAGTTCGTTCCCGGCTGAAACGATGCGAATCCCTTCAGGGCTTTGCCGTAGGTCTCCTGCACGAGATCCTCTGCCTCTTCGCGGTTGTGCGTGAGCCAGCGCGCGAAGTTGTAGAGCGAGTCAAAGAGCGGCATGGCCAGCTCTTCAAATGAATCGCCCAAGCGGTGGTCATGTGACACGGCTCCAAGAGTATAACTGGCGGCGTCCGCATTTATTCCCCGCTTCCTGGCTATTTCATTGCTGATTTTTCCGGAGGCTCTTTGGGAATAAATCGCGAGGGAAACAGTTAACCCAGTGTAGGGAAATTCTACTGGAGGAGAAAAACATGAGAAGCACGAACATCAAGGACTTTTTTCGGTGGCTGAGGAATCCGCCGGTCGATGGCCCGAAGTCGACGCTGTTGCTGAGAGTGATGGCCGGAGGAGTGTTCCTGTGGGAAGGGATATTGAAGTTCACCTATGCGAACCAGGGGGTGGGGCGTTTCACGAAACTAGGTATGCCGTTTCCACATTTCACGGCCGGATTTGTGGGGTGGCTCGAAATCGTTGGCGGATTATTGCTGCTTTCCGGCCTCATGACGCGCCTGATTGCGATTCCGTTTATCGTCGAGATGATCGTGGCCATACTTTCGACGAAAATCTCGCTCTATCTCGGAACATATCCGTTGCCTTTACCGCCGGCGCCCCCCCAGGTGGGAATGTGGGCCGTGTTGCACGAAGTCCGCTCGGAGTACGCGCAACTTCTGACTGCTGCCTTCCTGATGATCAACGGCCCCGGGAAGTGGTCCCTGGATGCTCTGCTGCAGAGGCATAGAAAAGCAAACCCCGCGACGGAACGGTTCCACGCGACTGGCAAGCTCGAAGCCTCTGCCACTTGAATGTCACGCCCGCGCGCGTCGGCTTGTAACGCGCGCGGGCGTGGGATAGAGTAGCGCCCTTCTTGGCGGAGGCGCTGCGAGATGCCGGTTGCTGTCGAGCGCGGGGAGAAGCTGAAAGTTCTGATTCGGCGCGCGGCGATTCAGAAGCGCGTGCGCGAAGTGGCTCACGAAATCACCAAGGATTTCAAAGGGCAGCGCGTTCATCTGGTGGGAGTGCTGAAGGGCGCGTGCATTTTTCTCTCGGATCTGGTTCGCGAAATCAATCTCGATACCTCCATCGACTTCATCGCCGTCTCGAGCTACGGCAAGGGCAAGGAATCTTCGGGCCAGGTGCGTCTGGTGAAAGACCTCGACAGCAGCGTAGAAGGCCTGAACGTTGTCGTCGTCGAAGACATTCTCGATACTGGACTCACGATCAGCTACCTTCTGCGCGTGCTCGAGCAGCGCAGACCCAAAGCGCTGCGCATCGCTGCGCTGCTCGATAAGCCGTCGCGCCGCCTGAAAGACGTGAAAGGCGACTACATCGGCTTCACGATTCCGAATGAGTTCGTCGTGGGCTACGGCCTCGATTACAACGAGCGCTTTCGCAACCTGAAAGACGTTTGCGTCCTCAATCTTCCCGAGGCGTAGCGATGGCGCGCAGCGTCCTCACGGTAGGCGACCTCGAAGCGATTCCCGCAGGCGGAGAAGTCGTCGTGCCGACGGGCACGATCGTCACTCCGCTGGCGCGCGACGAAGCGGCCGCGCGCGGCATCACCATCCGATTCGCACAGCCAAGAACAAATGAAGCTGGTGGGGTAGAAGGCGCTGCGTCGAAGGAAATTGCGATCGGCGCCGATCATGGCGGTTTCGACCTGAAAGAAGAGCTGCGACATTATCTGACCGAGTGGGGCTACTCGGTTCTCGATCTCGGCACATCGAGCCGCGAGGCCGTCGATTATCCCGATTTCGCCGAAGCGGTGGCGAATGCCGTGGCGAGCGGCGACGCGTGGCGCGGCGTGGTGATCGATACCGCGGGAATCGGCTCGTCGATCGCGGCGAACAAGGTCCCGGGGGCGCGCGCAGCGCTGTGCTACGATAGGGCTTCCGCGCGCAATAGCCGCGAGCACAACGACGCGAATATTCTTTCGCTTGGCGCGCGTGCCATTCCGCCGGAAGTGGCGCGCGAGATTCTGGCCGTCTGGCTGGAGACGCCTTTCGCCGGCGGGCGCCACCAGCGGCGCGTCGATAAGATTATTGCGATCGAAAAACGCCATCGAAGTTCCTGAACGCAAGGTGCGGCATTGACGGAGCGCCGGGTGGACCCGCAACAGCTGGAAAGACTCATTCAAGCGATCACGGAAGAAATTCTCGGTTATCTCGGCGCCGAGAATGGCGCCGATTTGTGCGGGCTCGAAATCGACGGCCTGATTTGCCCAGGTTGCGACGAGCGCTGCGCGGAACGCTGCGCGCGAAAGACACGCAAGGTGGTGGAAGCGGGCGCCTCGCGCATTTCGGCGGGTGCGGCCGTGGGCCCGATTGAAGCGGACATCGCGCGCCTGATCGATCACACGCTGCTGAAGCCTGATGCGACCCGCGACGACATTCGCAAGATCTGCAACGAAGCGCTGAAGTACGGCTTCGCGTCCGTGTGCGTGAATCCCTGGAACGTTTCGCTGGCGGCGGAAATTCTGCGCGGAAGCGAAGTGCGCGTTTGCACCGTCGTGGGATTTCCGCTCGGCGCGACGCTCCCGCAAGTGAAAGTGTACGAGACGGAAGAGGTGATCAAGCTCGGCGCGCAGGAAATCGACATGGTGATCAACGTCGGCGCGCTGAAGTCCGGGCAGCTTGACGCGGTGGAGGCGGACATTCGCGGCGTTGTTGAGGCCAGCCACCGCGGCGGCGCGATCTGCAAAGTGATTTTGGAAACGGCGCTGCTCACCACCGACGAAAAAGTGCGCGGCTCGCTGGCGGCAAAGAATGCCGGCGCGGATTTCGTGAAGACTTCCACCGGCTTCGCATCGGGCGGCGCGACGGCAGAAGACGTCCGGCTGATGCGCGCGGTGGTGGGAGGAGAAATTGGCGTCAAGGCCTCGGGCGGCGTGCGCAGCCTCGAGGACTTGCAGAAAATGGTCGAGGCCGGCGCCACGCGCATCGGCGCGAGCGCCAGCGTGAAGATCCTCGAGCAAGCCAGGGCTAGCGCACCGGACGGGGTTTCAGGGTTTGTGGTTGCAGGCCCGGAGTCCCAGAAGGACGCAGGGTCCGCACGCGCAAATACCGAGGGCGAAAGCGTGCAACGCACGACCTTGGCCGGCGACGCTTCGCTCGAACACCGGCTACTGACTTGCTTCGTGCCGTAAGTGGCTCCTGCTGACAACGAGTCCTTTGTGACACATGCGGAATGTTGTCGATTTGCCTCCACGTGTTTTCTGGCCGCGGTTCCTCGCCTGCTATAATGTTCGAATTCGCACCATCGTGGGCATGACTGAACGCATCTCTTAGTTAGTAGAGGAAAACTTGGGAAAGCGCGCGCTGCGCTTGAGGTGTGCGGCGCGTCGCAGCGAAACAAAATGGATTCGACCGGACTCAATTCGAAGTTGGAAATTCCCGCGGAGACACTGGCGATCCTGGCGGAAATCAGCCAGGAGATCAACTCGTCGCTCGATCTCGATGAGGTGCTGGCGAGCGCGGCGGCGCAGATCAAGCGGCTGATCGATTACGAGATTTTTGCCGTCCTGCTGCCGGAAGAAAACACTAACCAGCTTTTCTTCCGCTTCGCGATCGGCCACCGGGCGGAAGTGGTGGAGCACTGGCGCATTCCCGTGGGCGAAGGCATCATCGGCACCGCTGCTTCCACGGGCCACGCGATTCGCGTGGCCGACGTTAACAAGGATTCGCGCTACCTCAACGCGATCGACGGAGTGCGCTCCGAACTGGCTGTTCCGCTGATCGTGCGCGGCCGCGTGATCGGCGTGCTCGACATCGAAAGCAGCGAGGTGGACTACTTCACCCCCGACCAGCAAAACATTTTAACGCTCGTCGCGGGCCGCATCGGCACGGCCATCGAAAATGCGCGCCTGTTCGCGAACGCACGCAGCCAGGCCGAGACGCTCTTGTTGCTGAACGAAGTGGCGCGCGAAGCTAGTTCGTCGCTCGAGGTCGAGGAAGTGCTGCGCCGCTCCGCGGAGCTCGCCAAGCGCCTGATCGACTACCAAATCTTCAGCATCCTTCTCTACGACGCGGCGGACAACGTGTTTCGCCATGGCGTGACCGTGAAATTCGGCCAGCGCACGCAGGAAAAGTTCGCGGTTCCCGCGCATGAGGGCATTGTCGGCGCTGCCGCTTCGCTGCGGCGGCCCGTTGTGGTTCCCGACGTGCAACTCGATCCGCGTTATCTCATGCTCAACCCGGAGACGCGCTCCGAGCTGGCAGTCCCCATGATTTATAAGGACCGCGTCATAGCCGTGATGGACCTCGAGAGCCCGCAACTCAATTATTTCACGCCGGACCACGTGCAGGTGCTCTCGATTCTCGCGGCGAATCTCGCCGTTTCGATCGAGAACGCGCATCTCTACGAGCGCGTGCGGCGCGATGAGTCCCGCATGGAGCGCGATCTGAACGCCGCTCGCCGGATTCAGGGAGCGTTGCTGCCGCGTTTGCCCGGGCCCGAGTTTGGCCTCGACATCGCTGCTCGCGTCGTGTCGTCGCGCGAACTGAGCGGCGACCTTTACGACTTCATCCGCTACGGCCCGCAGGAGCTGGCCATCGCCATGGGCGACGTAAGCGGGAAGGGCAGCGCGGCGGCGCTTTACGGCGCGGTGGGAATCGGGACCCTCCGCAGCCTGGGTTCGCAGAAACCGCGGCCCGCCAACATGCTGCGCGCCATCAACGGATTTCTGGGCGAGCGATTGATCGAAGGCAGGTTCATGACTCTTTGCTTCGCCACGTGGCACCGCGGCCGCCATCGCCTGCGCATCGCCAACGCCGGGCAGGAGCAGCCGTTCCTTTATCACAACGGCCGCTGCGAGAAAATCAGGATTGAGGGGTTTCCGCTCGGAATATTTGAAGAGGCAAACTACGACGAGCGGAGTTTCGTTTTGAATGCCGGCGACATCGTCGTGTTTCACTCCGACGGCATCGGCGACACGCAAAACTCCACGGGCGAATTTTTCGGCCACGAGCGCGTGGCCAAAATCATCATCGAGAAACACCAACTCTCCGCGGATGGAATCGCGGACTACATCCTCGAAGAAGTCGACCGCTTTTCCGGCGGGCAGCACCCGTTCGACGACCGGACGCTGCTGGTCCTCAAGGTCAAGTAGTTCCTAGTGCGCGGCCGAGCTTGCCTTCGTTGTGCCGCTCGCGTGAAGGAAGCCGTCCACCGAAGCGATAAACAGGTTGGGCTGATCGACGAACGTCATGTGGCCGCTGCCCGGCAGAATCACGATTTGCGAACCGGCGATTTTCTCGTGCATTTCCTGCGATAGCGACGGATCGCATTCGTCGTGGTCGCCGGCGATGATCAGCGTCGGAACGTGGACCGAAGGCAATTGGTCGACGTACTCGACGGACTTCAAATTGCCGTCGATCACGAATTCGCCGTCCGAGCCCCACATTTCCCGGTAAAGGTCCCACGACATCACGCCGTTTTGAATCGGGTCGTAGTTCGGGTCCGGACGATTGTGGTAGAGGTACGGGAAGTATCCTTCGCCCCACGCCGCGATCATATAGTCGCTCGTATACCGGTTCTTTTCGTAATCTTTGCCGTGGCCGAAAAGCCCTTCCTTTTCCATCTTGTCGATTCGCTCGCGTAGCTCCGGATCCATTTTCTCTTTCATGCGCGCGAAGACTTCGTTCATCTGCTTGGTGCTCGGAAACGTGCTGGCTAGAATCAGGTGCGTCAGGTTGTTCTGATATTTCAGCGCGTAAGCCTGCGCGAGGACTCCTCCGTAGGAATGCCCCAGCAAACTAATCCTCCCGAGCGCCAGGCCCTGCCGGACGGCCTCGACGTCTTCCACCATGTTTTCGACGGTGTAGCCCTTCGGGTCCTCCAGAGACTCCGATTTCCCCGAGCCGCGTTCGTCGATGAAGATCAGCCGGTTGTGGCGCGCGAGCGGGAGAAGGTACGGAAGAAAATAATCGTGCGAAGCGCCGGGGCCGCCGTGGACGATCAGCAACGGCGCGCCCCGCCCAACGGTCATGTAATAAATCAAGACGCCGTGAGCGTCGATGAAACCTTCCTGCATCGAGTAGTTGGCAATAGGCGTGGCCGCCGAGCTCTGCGCACGCAAGTCCGGAGCGAGGCCAAGCAGGCACACCATTGCGGCAAACACCACAGCGGATTTCGGATTCATTCGCGTCTCCTTGAAAGGGAACTCATTGGGGGAACTGCGAGATCGTTCAGCGTTCGCCCCAGCGCAATTTGCTTCGCAAAATCTCGTAGTAAGTCTTGCCCGGCGGCCGGATGAGCTTCACCTTATTCGGCGATTTCGTGATCGTGACGCGGTCCGCGGACTCAAGCTGGAGCCCGATTTGCCCGTCGAGCGTGAGATACACAGGTTCTTCGGCGGCGCTGAAGTCCACTTCGATCCGCGCCGCGCCGGGAATCACCAGCGGGCGATTCGTGAGCATGTGGGGACAAATCGGCGTGATGACGAAGGCGTCGAGGTCGGGATGGATGATCGGTCCGCCCGCGGCCAGCGAATAGGCAGTGGAGCCCGTAGGCGTGGCGACGATCAGCCCATCGGCGCGATACCGGCCGACGTGGTTTTTGTCGACGTAAACGTCGAAATCGAGCATGCGGGCGAGCGCGGATTTCGTCACGACCGCGTCGTTCAGCGCGCGCTGGCGCTCCGCCACCGCGCCATTGTGTGAAAGCTCGGCCTCGAGCATCATGCGCTCGCTGGAAAGATGCTTGCCGGTGAGAGCCTGTTCGAGCACGGGATACAGTTCGTCGAGCGTGACGCTGGTGAGAAATCCCAGCGCGCCGAGATTTACGGCGAGAATCGGCACGTCGTGGCCATGCAACGCGCGCGCGGCGGATAGCAGCGTGCCGTCGCCGCCCAGAACGATGAGCAGGTCCACTTTTTCGCCGAGCAATTCGCGCGGCACGCCGGGCTCGTTCGAGCCGAGGCACGACTGCGCTTCCGTATCGACGAACGTCGCGATTTTCCGCTTGTGAAGCCAGCCGATCAGCGGAGGCACCACCGCGCACACCACTGTCTGGATGGGCTTGCACACGATTCCGACGGCGCGAATCATAAGTTGAGTCGCAGAATTCTACTCTAGGCCCGCTTGCGCGCGTGGAGAAAAAACTCCTGGTTTCCTTCGGTCCCGGGCAAGCGGCTCGGCTGCACGCCGATAATTTCGAGTCCTGCCTGCGCGGCCGCCGCCGAGACGCGCTCGATCGCTTTTTGGTGCAGCGCCGCGTCGCGCACGATTCCGCCTTTGCCCACCTCGCGTTTCTCGAGTTCGAATTGCGGCTTGATCAGAATCAGGAATTCCGCGTGCGGAGCCGCCAGCGGCACGACGGCGGGCAGCACTTTGTCCACCGAGATGAAGGAAACATCCATCGTGACGAAGTCTGCGTGTTCGGCGACGTCCTTCGGCGCGAGGTAGCGCGCGTTGCGTTCCACGGTGATCACGCGCGAATCCTTCCTCAGCTTCCAATCGAGCTGATCGATCGTCACGTCCACCGCGTACACTTTGCTCGCGCCATTCTGAAGCAGGCAGTCTGTGAACCCGCCGGTCGAGCTTCCTACGTCGAGACAAATTTTGCCCGCCGGTGTGGCGCCGAAATCCGCGAGCGCGCCTTCCAGTTTCAGGCCGCCGCGGCTGGCGTAGCGAAGAGTCTCGCCCACCACTTCGACGCGAGCGTCTGCGGCTACTTGTGTTCCGGCCTTCGTCATCGGCGCGCCGTTAACGCGCACGTGCCCCGCGAGAAGCAACGCCTGGGCGCGCTCGCGCGACGGCGCCAGGCCCCGCTCGACGATCAAAACGTCGACGCGCGTCTTTTGCGGCTTCGGTTTTTTCTGTAGCTGCTTCTCGCCGCTCGGCCGGGATGTGTGGCGGGACTTCATTGCAACAAGATTAGCAGGGAGTAAGCTTTCGCGCGTCGAGATAGGACGCGATCGCCGTCGAGCTGCCTACCGAATCCGCCAGGGCCACGTAGCCGTCAGGTCGTACGAGATATGCGGCATTGCGCCGCAGGCCGGCTCGACGCATCTCCGGACGCCACGGAAAGACGTGGAGCGGGAATTTTCGCGCGTCACACACGGCCTTAGTTTCGGGCGCAGCGTCGCCGTAGACGTGCACCTGCCAGGCTAGCGAAGTCAGCGGCGCGAAATTATCCTTGCTGACACCGTTCGAGTCGGTCTTCACCCATGGCAAACGGTCACCGCCGTGAACCGTTCCCGCGCGTCCCTCGCTCAAGCTGCTTCCGCGGTAGCTCACGGCCGTCTGCGAGACCGTGCGAAACATGAGGCGCCGGACCGCCTTGAACTTGAAAAGCGGCGGCAACAAGAGCGGCACGACGTGGAGTCGTATCAGCCGCGCCATCGCACTGGGGCTCGTCACGTACGTGAAGGCCCGATCGGTGGTCGCCACCAGGCGTCGCGCGAAAGCGATTCGTTCCGGCTCGTAGCTATCCAGAAGCGACGCATCCGCGCGTCCGTGCAAAACGGCGGCGAGTTTCCAGGCAAGGTTCACCGCATCGCCGATGCCGGTGTTCATGCCCTGGCCGCCGACGGGACTGTGGACGTGGGCAGCGTCGCCGAGCAGGAACGCACGACCATTGCGAAAATGGTCGGCCACGCGATGGTGCACACGGTAGGTGGAGAACCAGTTCACGCGCGCGACGTCGATGCGTATCCGTTCGATTGCGTGCTTGCTCACGTCGTTCCAGGAAAGGCTCTCGTGCTGGCCCTCGGCTTCCTCGCGCATGGTGCCAACCAGCCGCGCTCGTCCTTCGCCCCTCAACGGGAAGACCGCGAGAAAATCGGCCGTGTCGAGCGCGACGTGCAGTTCGCCGTTCATCGTGGCTCCGCTCGCTTCCACGTCGGCGACGAAAAAAAGGTGGGCGTACGTTCCGCCCGGGAAACCGATCTGAAGCACCTCACGCACAACGGAGTGCGCGCCGTCGCACCCGGCAATGTAGGCTGCCGCGCACGTCTCCATGGAGCCATCCGGCCGTTTCAGGCGCGCGAGCACACCACCAGGTGCATCCTCGAAACCCAGGAGTTCCGTCTGGCGTTCGACTTGGACGCCGAGTTTGCCCAGGCGTTCGATCAACAGACGCTCGTGCTCGTCCTGCGGAAAGACCAGCGCGTAAGGGAACGGGCTGATGCCAGCGCCCATCTCTCCGAAGAAAAGATGTGCCGCCTTGTCGCCTGCCACCCAGAGATTCGCGGCGACGACCCTCCGTCCGCGCTCGACCACCGCGTCAGCGAGGCCCATTTGGCTGTAGAACTCAAGCGTCCGTGCCTGCACGGCAAGCGCGCGTGAGGTCGTCCCAGGCTCCGCGGTCTTGTCGACGATTCGCACGCGCACGCCCATGCGCGTCAGCCACAGCGCCAACACCAGGCCGGTCGGCCCCGCGCCGGCGATGAGGACGTCGGTGTTGGGAATCGGCGATGCGTTCATTGTCTATCGTTCATTGTCTATGGGGGCACTGCTAGGAGCGGCGCGCGACGAGGAATTGGCCCAGCTCGCGCAAGCGCGCGGCACGCGGGCCGTAGCAATCGAGCTCTTTGAGCGCTTTCGCTTCGAGGTCGGCGGCGATGGCGCGCGACTTCTCGAGCCCGTACAGAGCCGGATACGTCGCTTTCTGCTGCGCCTGATCCTTGCCGGCAGTCTTACCGAGCGACGCCGAGGATTCCTCGACGTCCAGAATATCGTCCACCACCTGGAACGCCCATCCGATGTTTTCGCCGAAGTTGCGGAGGCGTTCGACGTCTTCATCGTGCGCGCCGCTACCAATCGCACCCGCCACGATCGAGCTGCGAATCAAGGCGGCCGTCTTCGAGCGGTGAATGTATTCGAGTCCCGCGGCGTCCACCGGCTTGCGCTCCGCTTCGAGATCAGCCACCTGGCCGCCCACCATTCCGTTCACCGTTCCCGCGCCGGCGCTGATTTCCGCAATGATTCGCACGCGGCGCGCGGGTTCGATGGGCGCGTTCGCCAGCGTTTGAAACGCCAGCGTCAGCAAAGCGTCGCCGGCAAGAATCGCAGTCGCTTCGCCGAAAACTTTGTGACTCGTGGGTTTGCCGCGGCGCAGGTCATCGTTGTCGAGGGCGGGCAGGTCGTCGTGAATCAGCGAATACGTGTGAATGAACTCGACGCCGCATCCCGTTTGGATTGCACCGGCCACGTCGTTGCCGAACATTCGCGCGGCCTCGATGCAGAGAATCGGGCGAAGCCGCTTGCCCCCGGCGAACACGCTGTAGCGCATCGCGCGATGAATCGACGAAGGCGCCGTTTCTTCCGGGGGCAGAATGCGTTCCAGAGCCTCTTCGACGAGGGCGCGATCTGCTTCGAAGAAATCGGGGAGCGTCATGCGGCGAGGTTGGGGCTGAGTGGCATGCATCTGTGGGCCGGCATTTGAGAAGGGAAGCGCGGCCTAGGACGACTCATTTTCGGGATCGAAGGGCTGCGCGGCGATTTTCCCGTCGGCTTTCTTCAGGAGAATCTCCACCTTGCCTTCGGCTTCCTCGAGCTGCTTCTGGCATTCGCGCGAGAGCTTCACGCCCTCCTCGAAAAGTTTCATGGCTTCGTCGAGCGAAAGCTCGGTGCTCTCGAGGCGCTTCACCACTTCCTCGAGCCGCACGAGCGATTTTTCGAATTCACCTTTGCGCTGCGGCTCCGCCGCCTTGTTGGGAGTTGAACTCAATCGAACCTCGTTGCTGGATTGCCGCGCCTCATTATTGGCGAAGGCAGCATTCTAGCGCACGTCGCGGAATCGCGACAGTGGCCTTGTGCAACTTCGCGACGAGCAGTACCGCTAGCGCGCCGACGGAGCGGTCCCACCGGGCGGAAGCAACAGCAGTCTGTGAGCGCGCACCGCATCTTCCGCAGAATCCGTGAATGGCGCCGCAATCCCGCGGCCTGCGAACCATTCGGGAAACTGGTCGCGATAATACGGGCTCGCGTATTCACCCGATTCGCCTGTGGTGATTTCCATCAGCGAATTATCGAAATTGGATAGGTCCGCCACCAGACGCATCGCCGGACCGTGTCCCACGCCCATCGCGCGCACCGTATCCACGGTCCCGTTCGATGGAAAAGGCCCGATGCTTAGCAAGCGGTGCAGCAATCGGGTCCGGCCCAGCGGATGAACCATGTCGAGCACGTGCAGGTTTCCCCAGCTCCACGCGGCAACGTCGCTGCTGCGCGCTACCGTTTCCAGATCTGCCGCCGCTTGATCGGCGCTCCTGATGAGCAAGTCGTCGTAGCTCGGGAATCCCGGGGGCAGCCACGCCGAAGGCCGCGCGCGAAGGGTATTTTCGAGAAACACTTTGTCGCGCCACCAAACGTTGTTGTAGACGCTCTCGGGCTCCCACAGCTCGTAGTCGGTCACGCGTGCGCCGAGGTAAGGGAAGAGCAAATTGCGAAACAGCGCCCGCCGCGTGTATTCGACGAACGCCGTTTCCACCGAATCCGCTGTTGCGCGTCCATCCCACCGGCCCAGTCTGCCGATCATCTGCTGTGTGCGCGCGTCCTGCGGCTTCACCACGTGCGCCGCCGCCACAAGCTGCCCAGCCAGGAATTTGTTGGGCAGGCTCAGAACATCGTTTTGGATCTCGTTGCAGTCCGCGGGACGCAGGCCCGTGCGGCCGGACAGCAATTCATAGATGCGCTCCGTGCGATAAGGTCCCGCCTGCCGGTCGGACAGATAGTATTTGTACTCCGGCCCAACGGCGCGGGCATTCGCCGTCGCGATGACTCCGTCCGGCGGATTCAACGCGCGCGGCAGCTCTTCGAAGGGAATGTAGCTTGTCCATTCGTAGGCGTCCGTGTCGCCGGGCACGGGCAGCGCTCCATTGCCGCTCGCGCGAATCGGAATACGCGCGGGAATCGTGAACCCGATGTTGCCGTCAACGTCCGCGTAGATTGTGTTCTGCCCCGGGCCTGCGATGTGCCGCGTGGTTTCGATGAACTCGTCCCAATTCTGCGCGCGGCCCAGCAGGGGAACGCCGAAATCGAGCCCGCCGGGCTCGAGCGCCGTCCAGCGCAACGCGTAGGCGCGGTTGATCCCGTTATGGAATTCGGTCGGCGGATCGCGATCGACAATCGGGCCGTGGCGCGTGACGACGACATCGAGAACCACGTCCGGCTTGCCGCGCACGTGAATCGTTTCGCGGCGCACGTCTGCCGAACGCCATTCGTCGTTCACGCGGTAGGCGAGGGCGTTCGACGGATCGAAAGTTTCGATGTAGAGGTCCTCCACGTCTGCGTTGCTGTTCGTGAATCCCCAGGCGATGCGGTCATTGTGGCCGATGATCACTAGCGGCGCGCCCGGCAGCGCGAAGCCCTCGACGTTCCATCCCGGCGCGGTCAAATGCATCAGGTACCAGATGCAGGGCACGCCCAGGCCGAGATGCGTGTCGTTCGCGAGCAGCGGTTTGCCCGATAGGGTGTGCGCGCCGCTGACGACAAAATTATTGCTGCCGATGATTTCAGACGATTCCTGCTCGAATTGCGCCAGGAACGCGCGCGCCGCATCCCACTCCGGCGGCGGAAAGGGCGGAGAATCGCTGGCGGGACTGAATGCCTGGGCAGTCGACGTCTGCTCCGCGCCTTCTTGTTGCGGAGGCGGCAATTTCGTTGCCGTGTCTCCCACGATGAAGTGATCGAGCGACGAATCTTCGGCAAAAAGATCGCGCGCCCGGTCCAGCCCCACCTTCTCGACGATCCATTGGCGATTGAGCTTTTCCTTCCACGTCGAGGTCAGCGTCTTGTTCATGTACAAGGCGATGAGGTAGGTGTCGGCGGGCGTCCACGGCCGCGGCTTGTAGCCGAGCGCGAGGAACTCGATGGGCAGGCGTTTCGTCCGCTGCTGTATATATTGGTTGACGCCCTGCGCGTACGCATCGAGCAGGGCGCGAATTTCGGGCGAAGAATCGGCCGCCGCTCGCTCCGCCGCGACGCGCATCCCTAGCGTGCGGTTCTCTTTGTCGACGTCGAGCGCGATCTCGCCGAAGATTTCAGCCAAGTCGCCGGCGGCCGCACGGCGCAGCAGGTCCATCTGCCACAGGCGGTCCTGCGCCATCACGTAGCCCTGCGCGGTGACCAAATCTTCGACCGACTTCGCGCGAATCCACGGCCGTCCCCACGGATCGCGATCGACGAGCACGCCTTCTTTGAGCGACGGCAGCGACACGCTTCCGTCGAGTTTCGGAAGCGCGCGCTGCACCACCCACCACACCAGCAGAATCGCAATGCCGAACAGCAAGAACAGGCCCGCGACGACATTGCGCAGAATTCGAGAGGCTCGAGTCATGGGAAGCGGCGGAAATCAGCGGCGAAGTTTAGCCCACCTTGCGAGACGCATGCAATGCAGCAGGACAGGCCGTAGTTAGCCACTTTCCGATGCGGGGTTATCGGGCACTACCCGTTAGCTTGAGAGAACGCCCGTCATCCCAAGATGCGCAACGGGAGCGCCGTCATGATAGTTTTAGAGTGAATGCGACCGAAGGAATAGGCCGCTCCTGCGCCAGGCGACTTAAGCGAGCTTTCTGCTGAGAGATTGCTGTGCGTAAGGGATGTTCGATGACCCAAAAAAGCAAGCCGAAGGCGTCGCAACCAACTAAACGGCGTTCCGTTCGACGGTGCCCGCTGGTTGCTTCCGCGAAGGTGACCGAGCTGCGCACCGGGGCCGTGCTCTCAGCGCGCATCTCGGAACTGGCCGTTGGCGGCTGCTATGTCGACGTGCTAAATCCGTTCCCCGAAGGAACGCTGGTCACCTTGCGGATTATCCGGGATCAGGGCATCTTCGAGACCAACGCGAGAGTAGCCTACTGCGACCCGAGCTTCGGGATGGGCATGGCCTTTACGGAGATGGCGCCCGAGCAGCGGTCAGTTCTAGAAGGCTGGCTAGCCGAGATCGTTACCCAACTGAAGCCGGTTTTGTAAGTTCTGCTTCGCTCTTTCCACTCCAACAGCGATTCGCGCGACGCATGCCCTGGCCTTGCCGTTTTAGGTGCTGTTAATCGGCAAGTGCGGTGGCGTCGGATTTTCTCTCCTGGGCCGCGCAACTTGATAAAATTGGCTTGATGGAGTCCTTCCTGTCCTGCCTTCGCTCGGGGCTGCTATGAGCGAGCTTTCGCGATGATCGTACTTCGCCTTTTCGGCGTGTTCTTGCTCGTCGGCCTGAACGGCTACTTCGCCGCGGTCGAGTTCTCGCTGGTCGCCGTGCGTCTTTCGCGCGTGCGGCAACTCGTGGAGAAAGGCGATCCGCGCGCCAAAATCGTCGAAATATTGCTCAGCGACCTGGGCCGCGTCGTTTCCGGCGTGCAAGTGGGCATCACGATCACGAGCCTGCTGCTTGGCTACCTGGGCGAAATGGCGCTGGCGGGGATTCTCACTCCGCTGGTGGAAATGATTCCGAAGCCGTGGGCCGCCGTGGTGGCGCATGGGACCGCGCTCGTCTTGGCGTTCGGCCTGCTCACGGTGTTGCAGGTTGTGCTGGGTGAACTCGTCCCCAAAAGCCTGAGCCTCGCGCGCGCCGAACGCGTGGCGCTGTTGATTGCGCGGCCGTTCTACTGGTTCCTGCACACGTTCCGGTGGGCCATCGACCTGCTCGACGGCGTCGCCGACCGCATCGTCCGCTCGCTGGGCGTCGAATCGGTGCACAGCCACACGATGGTTCGCTCCACCGAAGAGCTGCAAGTGGTGGTGCAGCAGGCGCGCGACCGTGGGCTGCTTCCGGCGAGCGCCGCCAAATTCGTCGAGAGCGCCATGGAGCTTGGCGAGGTACAAGTGCGCGAAGTGATGGTGCCGCGTCCGGACATGCATGCGCTGCCGGTGGACGCGACGCTCGAGGAGACGATGCGCGTCTTCGCCACGACGCAGCGTTCGCGCTTGCCCGTGTACGAAGGCACACTCGACCACATTCTCGGCTTCGTGCACATCAAAGACATGATATGGATTCTCTTGGAGCGCACGCGGCGAGCCGAGGAGCATTCGCGCCCGGAACCGTTCTTTCTGCGGCATCTGCTGCGCGACGCTCTGATCGTTCCGGAGACGAAACCGCTGAGCGAATTGCTGCTCGAGTTCCGGTCGAGGCGCACCGAGCTTGCGATGGTCGTCGACGAATTCGGAAGCATCCTGGGGCTGGCGACGCTCGAGGATATCCTCGAGCAGATGGTGGGCGAAATTCACGACGAGTTCGACGTCGTCGAGCGGCCGATGGTTCTTCCGGACGGCGGAATGATTTTCGATGGCTCTGTGAACGTGCGCCAGCTTGAAACGCAGCACAATATCACGCTGCCGGAAGATAGTTCGTTCGAGACGATTGGAGGCTTCGTTCTGAGCAAGCTCGGATTCATCCCGCGCGGCGGCGAAAGCTTCGAAGCTGTCGGCTACCGGTTCACGGTGATGGAAATGGATGGCCGCCGGATTTCGCGCGTGAAGATCAAACCGCTTCGCAGTGCGACGGTGCCGCCGTCCGAGCCCGGACTTGGTGAGCCCAAACCAGCTGAGTCTGCGCCCGTGCCTGCTGAACCAGAGACGTCGCTTGCCGCGCCCGCACCCAAGCCGAGGCGCGCAAGGAAGGCGAAGGCAAAAGCAAAGCCGAAAGCGGAAGCCGAGGGGGCGGAGCCGGAGGCGCGTCCCGAGCGATGATTCGCTACCTTTCCTTGCGCCTGCTGCTGGCGTTGCCTGCGCTGTGGCTGATTCTCACGATGGTTTTTCTGCTGGCGCACATCGTTCCCGGCGATCCCGTTCAGCAAATGCTCGGCGAAGGCGCGCGCGCCGAAGACCTTCAACAGCTTCGCCACAATTTGGGTCTCGACCTGCCGATTCCGGTGCAGTACGGGCGATATCTCGCGGGCGTCCTGCATGGGAACCTCGGCGAGTCATTTCGATTTCAGCAGCCTGTCGCGCGCGTCGTGCTGTCGCACTATCCGGCAACGCTCGAGCTCGCCGCGTTCGCGCTGCTCGTTTGCGCGGCCATCGGAATTCCCGCCGGAATGTTTGCCGCCGAATATCGCGGCACGGCCGCCGACCACGCCGTCGGAGTGTTCACTCTCTTTGGCCTCTCGGTTCCCAACTTCGCGCTGGGTCCCGTGCTGATTCTCGTTTTTTCCGTGATGCTGGGATGGCTGCCGGTATCGGGACGCGGCGGCATTTCGCACCTGATTCTTCCGTCGATCACACTCGGCGCCGCGCTGGCTGCAATCTTGACGCGCATGGTGCGCACGTCCGTGATCGAGGAGCTTTCGAGCGACTACGTTCGCACCGCGCGCGCGAAAGGGCTTCCGGAGTCGGCCGTGCTCTTCCGTCACGCGTTTCGCAATGCGCTGATTCCGATCCTCACAATCCTCGGATTGCAGTTTGGGACGCTGCTGGCCGGCACCATCGTCACCGAATCGATTTTCTCGTGGCCGGGAATCGGGCGGCTCTCGGTGCAAGCGATCGAAGCGCGCGATTATCCGCTGTTGCAGGGTTGCATCCTGCTGATTGCGGTTTCGTACGTTGTGGTGAATCTGCTCACTGATCTCTTCTACGCGTTCGTCGACCCGCGGGTGCGGCTGCAATGAAGGCATTGCTCGATTTCTTTCGCCATAGCGGACCCGGCCGCTGGGCGCTCGCGCTTACGGTGCTGCTGGTGATTCTCGCGGTCTTTGCGCCATGGCTCTCGCGATACGACCCGACGGCGCAGAATTTGCCCGCGCGTCTGGTGGGCCCGAGCGCGGCGCACTGGATGGGCACCGACGAGCTTGGCCGCGACATTTTCGCGCGAATCGTTTACGGCGCGCGCGTGTCGATGAGCGTCAGCGTCAGCGTCGTTTTCGGCGCGGGAATCATCGGGCTCTCGCTCGGCGCGCTGGCAGGCTACTTCGGCGGATGGTTCGACCGCCTCGTCAACACGATCCTTATCAACGCGTTTCTCTCGTTCCCCGGAATTTTGCTGGCGATCGCGTTCGCGGCGTTCCTGGGGCCGGGAATCGGCAAAGTGATTCTCGCGCTGACTATCACGGGCTGGGCGGGATATGCGCGCCTGGCTCGCGCACAGATACTGCAGGCGAAGGAAATGGAGTACGTGCTCGCGGCGCGGTCGCTCGGCGCTTCCGACGCGCGCATCCTGGTGCGTCATCTGCTGCCGAATATTTTGCAGCCGGTGCTCGTGCAGGCGACGATTGCCATGGCGGGCGCGATTCTGGCGGAGTCTACTCTGAGCTTTCTCGGTCTCGGCGTGCTCGCGCCAATGCCGAGCTGGGGCGCCATGCTCAACGATGGCCGCGCCCACATTTTCGACGCGCCGCACCTCGTGATCTTCCCCGCGCTTGCGGTGATGACGGCGGTGCTCGCGTTCAATCTCCTCGGCGACGCCCTGCGCGACTGGCTGGACCCACGCATGCGCGCGTTCCTCATCGTCACCTCGCTCGCACGATAGGACCCGGGGATCGTGGATGGCGGATTGTTACTGGAGAGCGATTCTCAACTAAGCTCGACGGTCACTTCCGCGCCGCGCGCGGCTCCGAGCGTCTTCGCCGCGTTTCCCTTATTCACGAAAATTTCCAGGTACCCGCTCGAGCCGATCACTCCCACCGTTTCACCCGCCGCGCCAAGCGCGAACGTGGGCACCACCTTGCTGGTCTGGCCGTTGCCGACGCGGATCGTGAATTTCCCGTCGGCAGCGCCCAGCGCCGGCACGTCCTGCACCGTGAAATTCGTGATCAGGTTGCCGAACACGTCGACTCGCAGTACGGCGCCCTTCACCGTGTTTCCCGCAGCCTTCGGCTTCGGGATGCTGAAGCGAACGAAATCCGTCACCGGGTTGCCGAAGCTCGCCGTCTGCCACGATTTCGAAAGCCACGCCGCCACCGGCGCGAAAATATCGCGTCCATGAAACGTGTTGCTCACGGGATTGCGGAAGTAGTGCTCGGAGGTGATGTGCCAGGCGTAGAGCGCTTCGGTCTGGTCGTAGACGGACGAAAGCACTCCGTTATCCGGCGCGACGAAATAGTGCTGATCGCTCGCCACAAGGATCGGCCGGCGCGTCGTGCCCACTCCCGGATCGACCACCACAACGTGAATGGTTTTCGGCGGAAAATACCGGTAGGCCTGTCCGATGGTCATCGCGCCGTCGAGGACGTCAAACGGCAGCACGCCGTGCGTGATGTCGACGATTTGCACTTCGGGATTGATGCTGAGGATCACGCCTTTCATTACGCCGACGAGGTGATCGCTGGTGCCGTAGTCGGTAGTGAGGGTGATGACGGGCCGCGCCGATGGCAATGTCCGCTCCTATGATTCCTGGCCGCAATGGAATTTCGCAGCATTTCGACGCTAATGGACGGTGGCGCAAGAGTCAAGGCAAGCCGCGCGAGTGAGTGACTGTCAGTAACCACGCGAGCAACGACTCAAATTATTGTCTCAGTCGGCCTTTTCAAACTGCACTGCATCTCCTGAATCGGGATCGCCAATAGTGATGTGGAGTTTGTAAGGTGGATCTTTTCCGTAAAGCATCAATTGTCCGTGATATGTGGGCTCGCATCCATCTACCGACTCACGATAGTCCTTTCGCTGAATCTCCACATTAACGACGATGTAATCGTCGTTCCGACCTAGTTGCCACGAACCAGTGCCCGAGATAACGCACGTCTTTGTGATGCTCATATCAATTTCAGGTACATGCAAATACTGAGCTATATGGTCGGCAGAAAGCACTATCTCTGCGTCTCGGCTGATCGAGAGGCTCTTGCTGCTCACCGGAATTGAAACGCCGCGAGCCAGTGTGTCCGAATCGACTTTGTACGTGCCGACCACATCTCTTTCTGCCGGCTGATTCGTCAGGAATCGGCCTGCCCAGGGGTCGTATTGGCAGCCAGCCAAAAACCAACAAAGAGATCCAATTCCGATCGCCCTGAGGCACTGGCGGGGTCGCGATCGAGTGTCCACGACAATAATCATACGGTGAAGGAGAACCCGATTTAAGCCAAACACAAGTGATGCTTCCTGATTTGCTAACTCCCCATAAAGAGCTTGCTCAGCTTGACCCGGCTAGCCGTAGCCATTACTCTGATTGTTCAAGGTTTAGCTCATGTCCGCGTATCTTGATTACAACTCGACCACGCCCGTGGACCGTCGCGTCCTCGATGCCATGCTGCCGTACCTCGCCGCCAGCTTCGGCAACGCGAGTTCGATTCATTCCGCGGGGCAGCACGCGCGCGCAGCCGTCGACGCAGCGCGGGAATCCGTCGCCGCACTGATCGGCGCGAAGCCGGCAGAAATCGTGTTCACCAGCGGCGGCACCGAGGCGGACAATCTCGCGCTTTTCGGCGTCGTCGCGGCAAGTTCAAAGCCGCGAAAGCGCGTCATCACCACCAGCATCGAGCATCATGCCGTCCTGAACTCGTGCCAGCACCTCGAGAGCCAGGGAATCGAAGTCAGCTACGTACCGGTTGGTTCGGACGGCGTCGTCGATCCGGCTGATGTGCGCCGCGCCCTCGCGCCGGACACAATTCTGATCAGCGTGATGCACGCGAACAACGAAATCGGCACGATTCAGCCAATCGAAGAGATCGGGCGCGTCGCCGCCGAGGCCGACGTCTATTTTCATTCTGACGCGGTGCAGTCGGCGGGGAAGCTGCTGCTTGACGTGAATCGCCTCGGCGTCGATCTGCTTTCTCTCTCCGCGCACAAAATCTACGGCCCGAAGGGTGTCGGCGCGCTCTACGTGCGCGCAGGCACGGCGCTTGCGCCGCAATTTTTCGGCGGTCATCACGAACGCGACCGCCGCCCCGGCACCGAAAACGTTGCCGGCATCGTCGGCCTCGGCAAGGCGGCGGATTTGGCGCGCGCGCTGTTGAATGAGGACGTGGCTCGTATCGCCGCCCTTCGCGACCGTCTCGAAAACGCGCTGCTCGACTCGATTTCGATGATTCGCGTAAATGGCGATACGAAGCGACGCGTAGCGAACACCACGAATCTCACATTTGCTGCGGCAGGCGGCGAAGCGCTGTTGATTGCGCTCGATCTTCAAGGCATCGCGTGCTCCACCGGCGCCGCGTGCTCGTCGGGCGCGGTTGAACCATCCCACGTGCTGACGGCCATTGGCCTCTCGCACGACGAAGCGCGCTCCAGCCTTCGTTTCAGCCTTGGCCGCCCCACCAACGCCGAAGAGATCAACGAAGCGGTGGCAATCATCCCTCGCGTTGTCGAGCGGCTGCGTGCACTCTCGCCGCTTTCGGCGGCAACGGTGCCCGTGCGATAAGATAGAAACAATAAAATGGAAACGCTGATCCAATCCGAATCCACGCGCGATCGCGCACCGTCGGTTACTCATGCCGTGGCTGTGGCGATGTCGGGCGGCGTCGATAGCTCCACCGTCGCGGCCATGCTGCACGACCGCGGCCGGCCGATCGTCGGCCTCACGATGCAGCTCTGGAATCAGCGTCGATTGCCCGGGCTGCAGGGCGACGCCCCCGCGCAGCATCGCTGCTGCTCGATCGACGACGTCTACGACGCCCGCCGCGTGGCCGAGCATTTCGGCTTCCCGTTCTACGTCGTCAACTTCGAGCGCGAGTTCGAGGCCACCGTGATTCGCCCGTTCGTCGGCGACTATCTCGAAGGCCGCACGCCGATTCCATGCACGCTTTGCAACAACCACGTGAAGTTCGACCAGCTTCTCCTGACGGCGCGGCAGATCGGCGCCGAAAAGATTGCCACGGGCCATTACGCGCGCGTCCGTCACAATCCGGCCACCGGCCGCTACGAACTTCTCCGCGCGTGCGACGACACCAAGGACCAATCCTATTTTCTTTTCGGTTTGACGCAGGAACAGCTCGCCCGCACGGAATTTCCGCTCGGCGAATTGACGAAGCACGAAGTCCGCGAGATCGCGCGCCGCCTGGCCGTGCCCGTCGCCGAGAAGCCCGAGAGCCAGGAAATTTGTTTCGTTCCCAGCGGCAACTACGTGCGTTTCATCGAAAGCTACCTGCAAGAGCAGGGAAGCGCGCTGCCGGACGATTCCGGCGAGATCGTGGCGACATCCGGAGAAGTTCTCGGCCGCCACAACGGCCTACGCCATTACACGGTGGGACAACGCAAAGGCCTCGGCATCACCGTTGGCCGCCCGATGTATGTGGTCGAACTCGATCGCGCGAAGAATCGCCTGATCGTCGGCGAAGATGCCGACCTGCGCGCAACCACCTTCGAAGTGCGCGATGTGAACTGGATTCCCTTCGAATCCCCGGATGCGCCGGTCGAGGCGCAAGTCCGCATCCGCAATCGCCACGAGCCTGCCGACGCGCAGGTCGAATCCATCGACAAGACCACCGCGCGAGTCACGTTCCGCGAGCCGCAGCGCGCCATCACGCCCGGCCAAGCCGCCGTATTTTATTCAGGCGAACGCGTCCTCGGCGGCGGCTGGATTCGCTGAAAACGCTCCGCGCCCACGAAGCCAGACCGCGCATCGAACAACACAGACTATGAAGGACAAGATCGTATTGGTGGCCGGCGGCACGGGCGGGTTGGGACACGCCGTGAGCCTGGCGTTTCTCAATGCGGACGCCAAAGTGATTGCTACGTATCGGAAGCCGGCCGAATTCGACGCCTTGAAGAGGGCGGCCGGCGCGAACGCCGCATCGCTCGAAGGCCAGAGCGTGGACGTGACGGATGAGAATGCCGTGAGCCAACTCATTGACGGCATCGTCGCGCGGCACCGACGGCTGGACGCTATGGTGAACGCCGTTGGAGGCTACGCTGGCGGCGTGAGCCTGTGGGAATTGGATACGAAGACTTTCGATCAGATGCTGGCGCTGAATCTTCGCTCGGGCTACGCGCTTTCGCGTGCGGCCGTAAGAGTGATGCTCGCACAAAAGAGCGGAGCCATCGTCAACGTAGCGTCCAAAGCCGCCGTCGACCACGCCGCCGGTGCAGCGGCGTACGTAGCCTCGAAGGCTGCGGCAGTAGCCATGATCGACTCGCTTGCCGCCGACCTGAAGGGCACCGGCGTGCGGGCGAATTCCATTCTTCCCAGCATTATCGACACGGCAGAAAATCGCAAAGCCATGCCGAACGCGAACTTTGCGAAATGGCCGAAGCCCGAGGACATTGCGCGCGTGATCCTGTTCTTGTGCAGCGACGACGCCAAAGTGGTTCAGGGTGCGGACGTGCCTGTCTGCGGAGACAGCTAAGTCGCGCGTTACCGGAGGTCAGCATGTCGATTCGACCCGTGAAGCGGCTCGTCAAGGCCAAGCCGACGCTCGAAGGCGCGGGCGTGCATCTGCGCCGCGCATTCGGCTTTGGTAATGCGTCCGATTTCGACCCGTTCCTTTTGCTCGACGATTTCCGCAACGACGTTCCCGAGGATTACCTTGCAGGCTTTCCGTGGCATCCGCACCGCGGTATTGAGACCATCACGTACGTCCTCGCTGGCACCGTCGAGCACGGCGACAGCATGGGGAACAAAGGCGCAATCGCCGCAGGCGACGTCCAGTGGATGACCGCGGGAAGCGGAATCATTCATCAGGAAATGCCGAAGGGCGACCCCGCAGGCCGCATGCACGGTTTCCAGTTATGGGCCAACCTTCCTTCGTCGCTCAAGATGACGTCGCCGCGCTACCAGGAAGTGAAAGCGCTCGACATTCCCGAGATCAAGGACGACGACGGCACTCACGTCCGCGTGGTCTGCGGAAAATTCTGGGGCGCCACTGGCCCCGTCGACGGCATCGCCGCCGACCCGATCTATCTCGATGTCTCGGTGGCTCCGGGCCGGAGGAAGACGCTTCCTGTGGCAACCACCCGCCACGCCTTTGCCTACGTTTTCGCAGGCGCCGGCAAATTCTGCAACGCGTCTGAGCCGCTTGAGGTTCCCACCGAACCCGTGAGTTGGGCGGATACGACGCCTCCCTCGCAAGCAGACAATCGCTCGCTGGTTCTTTTCGATCGCGGCGACGAAGTCATGGTGCAGGCGGGAGACGAGGGACTCCGTTTCCTTCTGGTCTCAGGAAAGCCGCTCGAAGAGCCCGTCGCGTGGTACGGCCCCATCGTGATGAACACTCAGGAGCAACTGCAGCAGGCTTTCAAGGATCTAGAGAGCGGGACATTTCTGAAATCGCAGAACCTCAAGTGACCCCATTCACGCGGCAACCCAACGTGGTGTCATCCCGAATCCCCACGATTTTTGTGGGGTGAGGGATCTGCTGTTCGCCTTTCGAAGCCGGTGGATTTGATTCTCGCTAAAGAAAGTCAGAGGGGTCTTGCGCGGGTCAGATGAAAAGCTCTTCGTCCTGGCGCGTGGATTCGGACTGCGAGCCGCGGCGCTGGCCCCGCAGGAAATCGAGGCCCACCTTCAATCCCTTAAGTATCGCGGACGCCTGCTGCACGGGTTCCCACAAGCTCTTGCGGAATCTGGTTCCGGTGTCTTCGAGCACTTCCATCGCGCCGGTGAGGATCTGGTCGGCGCGAATTACCTGGATGCGCAGCCGTTCCACGGCTTCGGTGAAGACGCGGTCGATTTTCTGCGCGGAACCCCGCGCCACGCGCGTGATTTCCGCGGCGTCGCCCATGATGCTGGCAATGCGGTCTTCGGAATCTTCCAGGATGCGCGACGTGCGGACGAGGATGGGATCGATCTTGGATTGCAAGTCCGTCGCAATCCTGTTGAACCGCTCGATCGCGGTCTTCATCTGCAGCGCCATCACCGCCAGAATCAGCGTCTGCGTTACGATGGCCACCGCCGCGATGACGATAAACGCTTCGACCCACCCCGACATGTTTTGCCCGCCTTAGTTACTTGCGTTAGGGACTAGGAAATCTTCGCTTCGCGCTTGTAGCTTTCCTTGCCCGATTCGACCGCGGAGGCAATGGCGTCCTTCTGGCGCGCCATGATTTCTTTGCTGCGTTCGATCAAATCTTCCGCGCGCTCGCGGAGTTCCCGCGCCTTGCGCTGCGCGTAGTCGCGGCCTTCGTCGGCCTTCGATGATAGATATTCGCGCGTCTCTTCACCCGACTTGGGAGCGAACAGGATACCCAACAACGACCCAATTCCGAGTCCAACGAGAAAATAGCTGACCTTCGAGCCTACACTATCGCTCATCATTCACCTCCAAGCTTCACGGTAGCACAGCCGTCCGAGCGGGGCAAGCAAAGCGCGCCAAACTGCGCACTACCGCTCTCCTGCCTGTGAATTACCTTCTCCACTGTATAGCGCAGAGCTGCAAGCGTCGCTAAGGTTTATGTGGAACCGCGATCTTCCGCAGCAGATAACCGCTAAGGAGGGAAAATGCCAAATTCAAACGGAGCATCGAAGAAGCGCAGCGACGAAGAAGAAGTGGAGCAAACACATCGCCAAGAGCAGCGCAGGGAGCCGGAGCGTCGCGAACAGCAGAACCTCAATCAAGGGTTCGAAACCGGGACCACAGACGTCCAGCACATATCCGACTGGGGCAGCACCCGGCGCACGAAGAAGCGAAAGAAGTAGGCTGCTACAGCGCTCAACGGTGAAAGCTGGTGCGATGCTAACGTAATAATTTCCCAGAGCTAGTACGTCCGGAGGCTAAGGTCAAGACCCTAGGGACGGCAACGTAAGCCTTTGAGCAGGAATAAGTTCCCAGGAGCGGTTGTACTGGCACGACGATTGCCACCTCCTAGGCGGAACACGCTGTTACATGCAGCTCGCGCTTAAGAGCACGCAAGGGAGATTTCGAAATCGATCTCCCTTGCGTTCGGGAAGGAGTGCCGCCATGAACAAGGCTGACGCTATGACCGAGGCCGGCATCGAACGGCCAACCGCCAGAGCACGGGTGCTCGAGTTTCCACGCGGCAAAGAAAGAACGCCATCCGAGGACGCTGTCGACGCGCGTCTGGCAGAGTTGAAGCACTTCGTCGACGATTTCAGCCAGTCTGCATCCAGTCTGCTTCTCACCGAAAAAAGGTCCGTCCGCGAGGCAATCGAGGAACTGGCGGTAAAACTATCGGCCCTCGAGTGGATTGTGCGCGTCGCAAAACACTCCAGTGGCCGAGTTCACTCCCGTCTGTGGGTCGACATTGACGCAGCCCTTACCGACCTCGAACACACCGCTGAGTCAGTCGCGCGCGTTACGGAAAAGTGGGGCCGTTCGAACCTGGGCAGCCGCCGCGAACCGGTGCTTTCCTTGGACCGATTTTGATCTAGATCTCGTCCCATCCTCCAGGTTCAAAGCCCAACTCGAACCCAGGTCCTACGCGAAAAGCGATCCCACCCGAGATAGAATCAAAGCCTCTGGAAAATCGGTGTCTGAAAATGGAGGAGCACGGTGGAACATAACCTGGAGTACACAATTGCGCTTCTCGCTCGCACGCCCGCTGCTCTCGACGCGTTTCTGCGCGATCTGCCGGACGCGTGGACGCTCCGAAATGAAGGTCAAAACACCTGGAGCGCGTTCGACGTTGTCGGCCACCTGATTCACGCTGACCGCACCGACTGGATGCCGCGCGCGAAAATGATTCTGCAATTTGGCGAGACTCGCGCGTTCGAGCCCTTCGACCGCTGGGGACAGGCGCGAGAGAGCGAAGGTAAGTCGCTCGGGCAATTGCTCGATGAATTTGCGCGTTTGCGGCGCGAAAGCCTCGCCGAGCTCCGCGCCTTGAATCTGCGGCCAGAGGACCTCGCTCGGCGCGGACGCCATCCTGCCCTCGGCGCAGTGACTCTGTCGGAGCTGCTGGCCACCTGGGCCGCTCATGACTTGACTCACTTGCACCAAATCTCGAGGGTTATGGCGCACCAATATCGCAACGCCGTCGGCCCCTGGGGCGCATACCTTGGCGTGATGCAGTGCGCCGGCCACAGCGCTCCCTAGATAACCCCTGTCACAAATCTCCTTCGGGCGGCGTCCTAGTGTTTGTGAGCGCAGGCAGCGAAGCGTTGGACGGCATGAAGGCCCGCGAATCGGCCTTCGATTTCGACGCGGTTTTCCGGGCGCAGTATGGTCGAATCGCGCGCGTGATCGCGCGAGTTGTGCGAGACCCTGCGCGCGCCGAAGAGCTTGCCGTGGAAGTGTTTGTAAAGCTGTGGCGCAGCCCCGCCGCCCAAATCGAAAACGCCGACGCCTGGCTTTACCGGGTTGCGGTGCGAAAAGCGCTCGACGAGCTGCGGCGCCGCACTCGGCGCGCCCGCTACGAAAGCCTCGTAGGGTTTTCCCGGCGCAACCCCACGCCGGAAGAACTCCGCAGCGCTTGCGAGCAGCAGGAAAAAATCCGTCTCGTGCTTGCTGTGATCGATGCCCGCCAGTCGGAACTGTTGCTCCTGCGCACCCAGGGCTTGAGCTACGAAGAATTGGCCGCGACGCTTAACCTGAAAGCGGTTTCGGTGGGAACGCTTCTCGCGCGCGCCCAGCAAGCCTTTCGAAAGGAGTACGTGACCCGCTATGGCCCCCAATATGACAAAGAATAGCGATAGGAAGAACGACGCGATCGATCAGGGCCGCTGGGTCGACGACCAACTCGCCACGCTCGCGCCAGGGAGTGAATGGCAGCCGAACGTCGCGCGAGGGTTCGCGCGCTTCGACGAGCGGCGCAGCGTTCAAAACTGGCGCGGGCGCAAGTGGATCTTCGTCGCCGCAGCCCTTGCGGCTGCGTGCATCCTCGCGCTCGCGTTGCCGCAATATCGCAACGCCGCCCAGCGCCTCTGGCGCGATTCCGATTTCAAGAGCGTCGACATTGGCCAGGTCTCCGCTGACGTGAAGGCCCTGAAAGACGGTCAGGCTGCCCCGGATTTCACGCTGCAGGATTCCACCGGCGCCGACGTTCGCCTTTCGGCATACAAAGGCAAAGTGGTTTTGCTGAACTTCTGGGCCACGTGGTGCGGCGGCTGCCAGGTGGAAATTCCGTGGCTCATGGAGTTCCAGAAGAAATACAAGGACCGGGGCTTCGTCGTCATAGGCATTTCGATGGATGACGACGGCTGGAAATCCGTGAAGCCCTACCTTGCCGAAAAGAAGCTCAACTACCCGGTCGTGATCGGCACCGAAAAAGTTTCGAAGCCCTACGGACTCGGTTCCATGCCCATGACGTATCTGATCGACCGCGAAGGGAAAGTCGCCGCCACATCGGTCGGCATTGTCAACAAGGACGCCTGCGAACACCAGATCGTCGAGCTCCTCGGCCCGTCGAACAGCGACTGACTTGCGTTTCTGAAGTTCGCCCTCTCCCCTGCCGTCAGCGCGCAGCCTCTATGATCCCCCATTGCAACGCGACGAGGAAGCTGCTAGATTGCCGCAACCTTGCAGTCCGGCCCATGCTGCTCTGTGCTTTGAATTGGTGTGGAATTGAACGAGCAGACCGACCCACAACAAATCCATTGGCGCTCGTTCACGCGGATTGCTTTCCGATTCGTCTTCTGTTACCTCGCGCTGTACTGCCTCTACATCTTTGCGGAGGACCAGCAGTTTTTCCGGCTTTTGGTTTCGGGCCGCTTCAGCGACTCGTTCATTGACCCGCTCTTGCACCGCGTTGTTCCATGGGTCGGCAAACACATTCTCCACCTCTCGACGGACATCACTATCTTCACCAACGGTAGTGCAGATACGACGTACGACTACGTCCTGATCGTCTGTGAGTTGTTCCTGGCGGCCGTCGCCACGGTCGTATGGTCGCTCCTCGACCGAAAAAGGCCGAACTATCGCGTCCTGCACGAGTGGCTGCGGTTCGTTGTGCGGCTGGCGCTGGCGATGCAGTTGTTTTTCTACGGCATGGACAAATTGATCCCGGTTCAGTTCGGCTCTCTCACCCTCGCAAGGATTTCGCAGCGCGTCGGCAATTTGAGCCCCCAGGACATGCTCTGGATTTTTATGGCCGCCTCGAAGCCCTACACGATTTTCAGCGGCTTTGCCGAAGTGCTCGCCGGCGTGCTGCTCCTGGTGCCGCAACTGACCACGCTCGGCGCTCTCATTACCATCGGCGTGATGGCCAATGTTTTCACTCTCGACATGAGTTACGACGTGCCGGTGAAGCTGGGGTCGTTGCATTACCTGCTGATGGCGATGTTCCTCGTGGCGCCTGAAGCGCAACGGCTGATGAACGTTTTTATCCTCAATCGGCCGGCCGCGCCTAGCGTGTCTGTGCCGCTTTCGAGTCGTCGCTGGATCAACCGCGGCGCGTTGATTCTGTCGGCGCTCGTCGGCATCGTCTGCCTGCCCGTGCTCACGCATTTTTCGCTTCAGGAATACGCCCGGCACAATCCCCCGCGCACGCAGCGGTCGCCGCTCTACGGCGTCTGGGTTGTCGATGAGTTCAGCGTCTCGGGCAACGGCGCAGGAGATGCAGCCCCGGGAAATTCTTCCCAATCCTTTCTTACTCCCAAGCTCGCCGCCGAGATGAATGTCGCGCCGGGCCAGGATCGCTGGACCGAAATGATTTTCGAGATGCGTGCCAGCGCCGTCGTGCTTTTGGGCAACGACGTTCTCGACTCTGTCACGCTGGCGCTCGACCCCCAGAAGCAAACGGCAACGATCGGCGACGATACTGATCCCGCCTGGAGGTGCGATTTTGTCTATCAGAGGTCGGGCAGCCAGTTGGGTTTGCAGGGCAGCATCAACGGCAACCCCGTCACACTCAAACTCCATCGCCTCGACGATTCCAAAATGGTCCTCACCACCCGCGGCTTCCACTGGATCAACGAACACCCGTTTTAATGGTGTTTGGGTGGGAGCCCCGGACTCGGGTTTCAGCGTTTGTCCCGACCTGAGCCGGAGCACGGCCTCAGGCGGGCCGGACTTCCGTTTTTGGTGTGGGCATTTGCCACGGTGGCACCCACGGCTTCACCGGCGCAATCTGCTTCCAATCTTGGACAAACGATCCTGACCATCTGTGGCCGACGTAGTGAGCGGCAGGACGCCGAATGTTTTTGTGTTGGAACTCCATCTGCGGCGGTTCGGAACACAAAATGATAGCAGAAGGTGGTGACACCCAGATCAACTGCGCCCGCCTGAAGGCGGCCGCTACAAAACCCATCGCTAGGCCGGAGCGTCTGTGGTTTCTTCCGGTTGGTGTAAGCCGTCGAAGAGGCGCTGAGCTTGGGCGCGCGGGAGCTCGGCGGCGAGTTCGTCGAGAGTGAGTTGGCGGAGGCGGGCGACGCTGCCGAAGCGACGCAAGAGTTTTTGCGCGGTGCGGTCGCCGATGCCGGGAATTTCGGTGAGCGCGGTGCGCAGGCGGCGGCTCGAACGGCGCTGGCGGTGAAACGTCACCGCGAACCGGTGAGTTTCGTCGCGAATCTGTTGGATAAGGTGCAGCACGGGCGAGTGGCGCTCCAAAACAACCGGTTCATCCTCGCGCCCTAGCACATACAAAATTTCTTCCTTTTTGGCGATGCTGGCCATCGGCTGATTGATGATCTCGAGCTTGTCGAGCGCTGCCGCCGCCGCGTGCAATTGGCCGATGCCGCCGTCAATCAGGATCAGGCTCGGCATCGGCTTGCCTTCTTCCTGCAAACGCCGGTAGCGCCGCTCGACGGCCTCGCGCATGCTGGCGAAATCGTCGCGCAGGATGCCGAGAGATTTCTCCGAGCCTTCCGGCATCGCCTCGCCGCGAATGATAAATTTCCGGTAGCCGGACTTTTTCATCTTGCCGTCTTCCCACACGACCATCGACGCCACCGTGTCTGACCCCTGAATGTGCGAAATGTCGAAGCTTTCGATGCGTTTCGGCGGCTCGGGCAACGAGAGCGCGGATTCGAGCGCGTCGGCAATCGTTTTCGAGCTTGGACGAAGCACGCGAAACCGCTGCGTGAACGAATGCTTCGCGTTGTTCTCCACAAGCTCGAGAAACGCGTGCTTCTGGCCGCGCTGCGGATTCAGGATTTCCACGCGGTGGCCGGCGGCTTCGGTGAGCACTTCCTCAAGCAGCGCGCGATCCTCGAAATCCATTTGCGTATGGATGTAGCGCGGGAAGTACGCGGCATCCAGGTAGAGCTGCTTCAGCAGCGACGGCAGAAATTCCGCGGGGTCGAATTCGTCGAGATCTTCCCAGTAGAAATCGCGGCGGTCCACCACACGCCCGCCGCGCAGGTGAAATAGATTCACGGCCACTTGCGGTGGCTCCGCGTACCACGCGAGCACGTCGGTATCGTCGCCCGAAGCCGCCGCGATTTTCTGCCTTTCTTCCATCTCCGCGAGCGTGCGCAGCAGGTCGCGGTAGCCTCCCGCCTCTTCGTAGCGCTGCTCTTCGGACGCGCGCTGCATGCGCTCCTCCAGGCTGCGCGAAAGGTCGCTGCGGCGTCCTTCGAGGAGCAAGCGAACGTCGCGCGCGGCTTCGGCGTAGCGCTCGTCGGTGACCAGCGCCTCGACGCACGGGCCGAGGCAGCGGTGAATGTAATATTGCAGGCACGGGCGCGGATGGTGGCGCGTCAGGTCGACGGTGCACGACGGCACCAGAAAATGTTTGTGGATGAGGTGCACCAGGCTATAGGCGAGGCGGGCAGGGAAGTAGGGGCCGAAATAAATCGAGCCGTCTTTGTTGAGCCGCCGCGTCACATAGACGCGCGGATATTTTTCGAAGGCCGTGTAACGAATGTACGGGTAGGTTTTGTCGTCGCGCAGCAGGATGTTGAACTTCGGCTTATGCTGCTTGATGAGGTTGTTTTCGAGCGCCAGCGCTTCTTTTTCGTTGTCGACGACGATGTAATCCAGGTCCGCGATCTCGCGCACCAGCGAGCCCGTCTTCGCGTCCACCCAATGCGATTCCAGGAAGTACGACTTCACGCGCGAACGAAGCGAGCGAGCTTTGCCGACGTAGAGGATCTTCTCGGCCGCGTCCTTGAACAGGTACACGCCGGGCTCGCTGGGGAGGCCGTCGACTTTTTCGCGGAGTTCCATGAAGGCGCGCTACAATATATTTGCGAATGCTTCTCGAGAGCTGCGAGGAGCAACGTCCATGATACCAAACGCCATCAAACGTCATCGAAATCGCGCGAAAGGGCTCTGATGCGCCGGTTGGTTTTCAACTTAGCTTCCGCGACATTCGTGCTCGCGCTCTTGGCCGCTTGTCCGGTGCGCGCGCAAGAGCAGCCCCAGCAACAGACGCCGCCAGCCGCGCCCCCAGCGCCAGCGTCGTCCGCGCCGCAAAAACAGGCTCAACCGAAAGCGGCGCCGCAAGCGAAGCCCGACCCCGAAGACGATCCCAAATACGATGCGTTTCACGCCGAACAGGACATCGAGGTCGGCATGTTTTACCTGCACAAGGGCGACACCGACGCCGCCATCCTCCGTTTCGAGCACGCAGCCGGCCTCCGGCCGAATTACGGCAAGCCGCGATTGCTGCTCGCCGAGGCGTATGAGAAAAAACACGACCCCGACTCCGCGCTGAAATACTACAAGGAATATCTGAAGGTTTATCCCGACGCGCCCGACGCCAAGAAAATCCAGAAAAAAATCGAGAAGCTGTCAGCGCGCTAGTTCTTCCAGCCTATATCACCGCAGGGGCCCGCCAGCAAGCGGCGCGACAGGCGCTGAGAACGCAGAGAAAACCTAGGCGGGGAATCGCGCGAGGAACTTCATCGCGCGAGTGTAATCGGCGAATTTCTTCTCTTCCTTCCGGAATTGCGGCGAATGCGATTCACGTCGGCAGCGCGCGAATCGCATCGGATGTTTCAAGTGCAGCATTTCGTGGTACAGGACATAGGCCACCACGTATTCGGGCACGTTTTGGCGGTCGAGCTGGCGATTGATCACGATCTGCTCGAGCGCAGGATCGAAGCAGCCGAGCTGCCTTCGCCATACGCGTTTGCTCCATCCGAGCCGCGGAAGCGGAAGCGCATCCTGAAAATACTGTTGATTGATCCGCGCGAATAGCGGCGCGAGATCGTGGTAGACGCCCGCGGGGCGATGCTCGGTGCGGCGCGCTCGCTGTTGGCGCAACTCGAGCAGCCGGCGGCGCGTCGGCGCGGCGTACGAGAATTCCCGGTACAACTCAACCAGGTCTTTTGGCGGACGCCGCCGATAAAGCCGCGCGAGCAGAAGCGCCGCCGCCGCTTCCACTACGGGATGCGGCGCGTCACGCAGCACGTCGGAAAGCCGCACGTAAGCAACGTCTTCCCGCAGGCGGATCGTGTGCGTGAGATCGGAGTACGGATGGTATTCGACGACGAAATGCGGCGGGCGTCCTTCGCATCCGAGCCTCGTGTAGATGCGATGAAAGGTGCGCTCGCCGCCTGGAACGGCGCGCTTGCTTTGGCTCGGCTGCTTCGAGCGCGTCTGCCAAAAGCGGGGCAGTTTCAAGAAGGTTTTCTCCGCACCGGAGCGGGCAGCATTTCCTTGCCGGCTTTCTGCGCGTCCGCCAGTGCGTCCTTCGTGGCTTCGATGGCGTCTTCGAGATTGTCCTTGTAGGCGTCATAGTCAGGCCCATTGCCCTGATCGAGCTTCTGGAGTATCTCGAGGAATTCCTTTCCCTTCGATTCAAGAAGCTTCAGCGACGCGTGGATGTCCATTTGCTTCTCTTTGGCGTCGGCAATCTCATCGGCGGCGTCGTCAAGGCAGCCAGAATAGGCGTTCATCAGGCCGTTCAGGACTTCCGCGCGCCGGCGTTCAGCTACCCCACGCGTGAGCTCGTACTGAAATTTCTTGAGGCGATCATCGGCGAAACCGACGTAAAGCCTCATCCGTTCTCCAGGATTATTACCGGCCTCGCGGATTTTGTCCGCTTCGCTTTCCATGAGGTAATCCTTCTTGTCCTGCGGAACGCGGGCTCGAACAGCCGGCGCGCCCGCCATCAGAAGGACTGCAAAGCATGAAAAAACAGCGCCGTGACAACGCATCGAAAGCTCCTAATTCTTGAGTACACTCTGCCTATGGCTCAAGACATCACCGTTCCGGAAGCGGGCAGAATTGCCCCTTCGAAAAATTCTCCGACTCGATCGCAAACGTGCGATTGAACCGCGCGCGGTAGTTCTCCCATGCGATGGCATTCGTCAGTTCCACCAGTTCCCGCTCCGAAAATTCGCCCCGCAGCGCCGTGAACAGTTCGTCCGGCACTTCTGCCGGCGTGCGTGTCAGCGCCACCGTCAGCCGCAGCACTCGCTTTTCCCGCTCGTTGAAATGCGTGCTGCGCTCGAACTCCGCCAGGTCCAGCAACTGCTCCTCGGTGATCCCTGCCTTTCTGCCTACGGCAGAATGAATGTCGATTCAAAGCGGGCAGCCGACCATGGCCGCCACCTTCAGCTGCGCCAGTTCCTTCAGCTTCCGCGACACCAGGCCTTCCGACGCCGTGTGCGCGTCCATGCGCAGCGCCAATCTCAGCAGCTTCGGATCGAACGCGCGCACCCGCATGGCCAGATGGATGCGTCCACGCCTCCGCTTCACCAGCCAATAAATGATGCGCGTCCGCAGCCCCGCCTCTTGATCCAAAACGCCTGTCGTCCGGCCCATCTCTTCCCTCCGCACTGCTGACATCTGGTTTCCCTGCCGAGCTACTGCCTAAGTCTTAGGCTTGGCCGAATTCGGCGTGACGCCCGGTTGGAGCGGAAACAGCTCCTTGATCAAATGACGATTGATCTCGTCGAGCGACTTGCGAACCTCGAGAAAGGGTTTTTGATCGTCGCCCGAGAGGTGCACGAGAACATTGTCGAGCCGCCGCAGCGACTCACGGACGGAAATCTCGAGTTCCTTGAAGCCCGCGGAATGTTTCTCCGCATCGACGCCCCGCGCATCCAGGCCTTTTTCGCACAGAGTCACCTGGTCCTGATACGCATGCAGGTCATCCAAAGCGGTGGCCAGATCCCTGTCTCCCACCTGCTGCTCGATTTGATCGAACTCAGCGGTTCCCAGCGGCACGATCAGCTTTGCTTTGTGGACGGGGTCGGTTTCCTTGTCGAATCGAGAGCGGGCCAACCCAAGCCGGTCGATCTGCTGCTGAAAAGGCAAAACGGACGCGATCAGGATTGCGGCAAACGATCCCCAGGTGCGTCCGCAGATGCGAAAGGTCCCAGGCAAGGCGCGCTACCTCTTCTTGTCCTGCAACTCGCGCTGCAAAGTGCGGACGCGAGCCGTCGCCACAAAATACATATCGCTGTTCTCATCCTTGTTCAACTGTAGAAACTTCTGGTACGCATCCAGCGCCGGCGCGGCTTCGCCTAACTTGTCGTAACACGTAGCACGGATGAACAAGCTGCCTACCGGAAGCGGTTTGCGCTGGGACAGCAAGTCGATTCCCTGAAGGGCTGCCTGGTAATTCTTGCTCAAGTATTGCGCCATGACAAGGTCGGTGAGCACATCGTTGGACTTCGGGTCGATTTGAAGCGCAACGGCCAGCGTTCGAATCGCGTCGGGATAATCTTTTTTCTCGATGTAGGCGTGGCCGAGCGCCGCGGGGAATTCGGGATTGCGGGGATCCAGCGCCGCGGCCTTTTGCAGCACCGGGATCGCGTCGTTATAGCGCTTCAATTCGAGGTACGCTTGGGCGCGCAGCTTCAGTGAACGCATGTCTTCCGGTTTCCCGGCTGCGGCGCGGTCGAGCTCGGCGAGCGCGTCGTCGTCCTTGCCCGCGTCGATGAGGATGGAAGCGCGTTCGACGCGAGCTTCGGAATCATTCGGCCGCGACTTGAGGTAGGCATCGAGTTCCGCCGCCGCGTCGCCCGGTTTCTTTTCCGCGACCAAGCACCGCGCGAGGCCCAAGTGAGCCTGGGGCGAATCGGGTTGCAGGGTGATTGCCGCGCGAAACTCCGGCTCCGCTTCCGCCGCGCGATTCGATTCCAGCAGGGCGCGGCCGAGCGCCGCGTGAACTTCGGGGCTCTTGTCGTCGAGCTTTTCGGCAGCTTGATACTGCTCGATCGCGTCCGGCAACTTTCCGGCTTTCTCGAGCGCCGCACCGAGAAGGAATTTCGGCCGCGCCTCATTCGGCGCAAGCTCCGAAGCCTTTCGAAGAGGCTCGATAGCGCCGTTAACATCGCCGATTTCGGCCAGCGTCATTCCGAGATTCAAGTATGCGGGACCCATTTTGGGATCAAGTTCCACCGCCCTCGCGTATTCCGTTTTCGCGTCCGCCGGGCGCTGCATCGCGGTGTACGCGTATCCGAGCTGGAAATGCGCAACGGCGTCGTCTGGCTGCTTCGCAAGATAATCCTGATATTTCTGCACCGCCGTCAAATAGTCTTTTTGGTCGAGCGCTGCCTGCGCCTCGGCAAGAAGCTTTTGCAGCGCCTCCGCTTCCGGGTCATGGATGCGCGTGCGGCTCTCGCCCACCGTTTGAGCAGCCAACGCGCGGACAGCCAGGCTCTGTGCAAAAAGATTTGCCGCAGCACCGACGACGAAGGGAAGCGCACCGCACAAAAGGCGTCGCGCGTACACTTTGGGGTTCATGCTCGGGGGGTTCATGCTCGGGTTCCTGCCGCGGTTCACGCCGTGGGAGAACTGTTTTCCGCTCCGGCAGGCTTTTCCGCCGCGGAATGATTCCCCTGATTGCCGCCGTTCCGGCCGTTCAGCACGCGCGCGAGAAATTTTCCCGTGTGCGACTGCGAGTTCCGCGCCACCTGCTCGGGCGTGCCCGCCGCCACCACGTGCCCGCCCGCGTCGCCGCCCTCGGGTCCGAGGTCGATGATCCAGTCGGCGGACTTGATGACGTCCAAATTGTGCTCGATGATGAGCACGGATGCGCCGCCTTCGAGCAGTTTCCGGAACGCGGTGAGCAGTTTCTGAATATCGTCGAAATGCAGGCCCGTGGTCGGCTCGTCGAAGATATACAGAATTCCGGCGTTCTCCTGCCGAGTGAGATGCGCGGCCAGCTTCAATCGTTGCGCCTCGCCGCCCGAGAGAGTGGTTCCCGACTGGCCCAGCCGGAGGTAGCCCAGGCCTACTTCTTCGAGCACGCGCAAGCGCGCCGTCACTTTCGGATGCTGCGCGAAAAATACCAGCGCCGCGCGCACCGTCATTTGCAGCACGTCGTGAATATTTTTGTCGCGGTAGCGGACGTCGAGCACGCTGCTCTTGTAGCGCGTGCCGCGGCACTCTTCGCAAACAAGCTCGACGTCGGCCAAAAAGCGCATCTCGACGGTTACGGTGCCATCGCCTTGGCACGCTTCGCAGCGCCCGCCCGGAATATTGAAAGAGAAATGTCCCGCGGAAAGGCCGCGCTTCCTGGCTTCCGGCGTCGCGGCAAAAACTTCGCGAATCGGATCGAACGCCTTCAAGTACGTGGCCGGATTCGAGCGCGGCGTGCGTCCGATGGGCGATTGGTCTACCATCTCGATGGCGGTGAGAGCCGAATCGCCTTCGATACGTTCGCAGAACTCGCGCCAGTTGCCGCCGGTGCGCTTGGCTTGCAGCGCTTTGTAAAGCACGTCGTAAACCAGCGTCGATTTCCCCGAGCCGGAAACGCCCGTGATGGCCACCAGCATTCCCAGCGGGATCGTGACATCCACGTTCTGCAAGTTGTGACTCCGCGCGCCGATAATCTTCAGGAATTTGCCTTGCGGCCTCCTCCGGCGTTGCGGAACCGCGATGCGCAACTCGCCGCGCAGATAGCGCCCCGTGATCGATTCCGGGTCGGCCAGCAGCTCCTCGCGTGTCCCCGCGAACATCACGTGGCCGCCGTGCTCGCCGGCGCCGGGACCCAAATCGATGATCTGGTCCGCCGCCAACATCGTGTCGGGATCGTGTTCCACCACGAGCAGCGTATTGCCGAGATCGCGCAGGCCTTTCAGGATTTCAATCAGGCGGTGCGTGTCGCGCGGATGAAGCCCGATCGAAGGCTCATCCAGCACATAGAGCGCGCCCACCAGATGCGAGCCGAGAGACGTGGCCAGCTGGATGCGCTGCGCCTCGCCGCCGGAAAGCGTTGAGGTGAGCCGGTCGAGCGTCAGGTAATCGAGGCCCACTTCATCGAGGAAACGCAAACGCTGCTGAATCTCGACCAGGACTTTGTCGGCGATCTCGGTTTCCGACGGGCTCAGCGTGAGCGACTCGAAGAACGGCCGCGCCTCCTTCACCGTCATCTGGCCCACTTCGGTGATCGAGCGGCCCGCGACTTTCACGGCGCGCGCTTCCGCGCGCAGGCGCGTGCCGCGGCAATCGGGGCACGTCGCGTAGCCGCGGTAGCGGCTCAGGAAAACGCGCACGTGCAGCTTGTACTTTTTCCGTTCGAGCCAGGCAAAGAAGCCTTTCACTCCGGCGTAATCTTCCTTGCTATCGCCATCCAGAATGGCATCGCGCTGCGCAGGCGTCAGATCGCGGAACGGCACATCGGCGGGAATCCCTTTCGCGCGCGCGAATTTCCGCATTTCGATGGCGAGCGGGCGGTAACGCGGCTTCGTCCACGGCTCGATCGCGCCGTCGGCCAGCGACTTGCTCTTGTCCGGCACCACGCGATCGAGGTCGAAATCGATCGTGTTGCCGAATCCCTGGCAGCGCGGGCATGCGCCGTACGGATTGTTGAACGAGAAAAGCCGCGGCTCCGGCTCCTGATACGACGCGCCGCATTTCTTGCAGTCGAAACGCTCGCTGAAGACGAAGCGTTCGGCCTCGCCGCCCGGCGTATCGGGGACGAATTCGAGGATTGCTTCGCCGTGGCCTTCGCGGTAGCAAATCTCGATCGAGTCCACCACACGTGAGCGCACGTCCGGCCCGAGCACCAGCCGGTCAACCAGTACGTAGACGGGCTTGGCGAAATCGATGTCGAGCAAATCTTCCGGCGTCGAGAATTCGAATACGCGACCCGTCTGATAGAGCCGGTTGAATCCGCGCTTTTGCAGGCCGACGAGCGCATCGCGGACTGAATCCTGCGTCGGGCGCGTGGCTTTTTTCGCTTTCTGCTGCGCGGCCGCGCCGGGCGCGGGTTCGGGCGTGAGCTTCAGCTCGTATAAAACGTAGAATCGGCGGCCGTCGCCGAGCTTGAGCACGCGCGCTGCAATTTCGTCGAGCGTGTCCTTGCGGACTTCTTCGCCGCAGTTCACGCAAAACGTGTGGCCCACGCGAGCAAAGAGCAGGCGCAAGTAATCGTAAATCTCCGTGGCTGTGGCGACGGTCGATCGCGGGTTGCGCGTCGTGTTCTTCTGCCGAATCGAGATGGCGGGCGCGATTCCGGTGATTTCGTCCACGTCGGGCTTCTCGATGCGCTCGAGAAACTGCCGCGCATAGGCCGAAAGCGACTCGATGTAGCGGCGCTGGCCCTCGGCGTACAGCGTGTCGAACGCGAGGCTCGACTTGCCCGAGCCGGAAACGCCCGTCACGACGGTGATCGCGTTGTGGGGGATCGTGACGTCGATATTCTTCAGGTTGTGAACGCGGGCCCCACGGACGCGAATCTCCTCCACGTCGCCGGGCACACCCTTGGCGGGCTTTACGGCAGGTTCGGCGGGATTCCCGGGCACAGGCTTCCCAGTGAGCTTAGTCGGCATAAGTGCAAATGAAAAATTATACGCCACGGCGCAAGCCCGAGCAAATTGGGCGTTTGCGGGTGGTGGCAGTTTCCGCCCACCCGACTAATCAGGAGTTGACGCGTTTCCGCGATAACGTAGCCTATAATCGCTGCCGCTTGGCCCTGGCTAATCACTAGAGCCGCTATTGCCGGAGATTCTAATGGGAATAATTATGGTTCTCCTGATCTATGTTGTGGTCGGAGGGGCTTTGGCTTGCATTGCAGCGGCCGTGTTTGGTGGTATCACGGCGCTGGTCACGCGTAGCGCTAAACAAGGCCGCCGGGGGGTACTGATCGTCTCCGTTCTCCTCCCGTTTGCATGTGGCGCGTGGGCCTTTGCGGTTTTCGTCACGCAAGCGATCATCAATGAAACACTACTCAACCGGGATATGGGGCTCGGTGATACGTGGCATTGCCCTCTGCCAAACGGCTATCAAATCATGATGATCGACGTCACTGACCAAGGTTGGGTGTATAACCCAAAGACCCAACCGAACGGTGGCGTGGGCGAGCGGGACGATGCCGTCAGCGGCGTGCGACTTCTCCAGGTAGCTGGGCGGTATATTCTTGGCGCAGTGGACAGCAGAGCCTTCGAAGATATTGGGAAAGAGACAGACCGAGTTGACACCTACTTTTTGCTCGATACTCAAGTCGGAAAGCACGCTACATTCCCCACTCGTGAGGAGCTCCAAGCCGCAGCACAGAATGTAGATATTCACCTCGATCTAATCCCAATCGATGATGTCTATTCGAAGTATCGCCTGACTTGGTTTGACGGGCTTACACTTTTCACGTTGCTTGCCGTGCCTGTCGTTGCTCTAGTAATTTTTGTCCGATGGCTCATTCGCGTTAGGAATACACGCGATTGCGTTTCCGAGTCGGCGTGAACCGACTGTTTAGGTCGGAAATTTCCCGCATGAACGCTCCCCGCCTGCGCAGAAGCAGAGCCGTCATGCTTGCTAACCGCATTTGCCGGCAACTTTCCCACTGCGGACCTGTCGAGTCGGCGCAGTCCGTCGGGCGAGTCGCGCGATTAAGCAGGAACGTACGTCAACCTGATTACATCCCCGCCAATGCGGTCGCTGGCCACAAGGCGGAGCCGCGGCCGGGGGCCGGCGAAGAAAGGCTGGCCATGACCAAGCACGATGGGATGGATGTAGAGTCGATACTCATCAATCAGACCAAGGTTGGTCAGGCTCCCTGCCAGGTTTGGTCCGGCTACGTCGATCTCCCCTTCCAACTGAGCCTTCAGCCTGCGGATCACCGCCTCGAAGTCATCCTCGATGAGTGTGGCGTTGGGTCCGACCGACTTCAACGAGCGCGACACAACCCACTTCCGCTGGCTCCGCCACACCGCCGCGAAGTCGCGGTCCTGCGCGTCCCAATCCGGAAGATCATCGTCCCAATAACGCATGATCTCGTACATGCGGCGACCGTACACCGCGCCCGTCACGCCGCGCGCCTGCTCGATGAAGTGACGAGAGAGCGCGGGATCGGGTGGCCCGATTTTCATGTGGTCGACGTAGCCGTCCAGGGACTGGTTCAATCCATACACGAGCTTTGCCATGCTACAAAACCTCCAAGTGTAAATAAAAGATTATGCGCCACGGCGCAAGCCCGAGCAAACGGTGGCGTCTCCGGGTTCTGGGTGAGTTTTCGACCACCCACCTTACCGGGCGCCAAGTCCAACCCTTGGAACTCCGAACGGTGTCAAATAGACGGGGGTGCCTATTGAAAGCCCATCGTTCTCCGTTGCTGGTCACCGTTGTGGCTCTATTTCTAACACTTGGAGTGTTCCAACCCTTGGCGTCGGGAAACCCTCAGACACAGGACACCGTGAGTAAACAAATCGAGGTCCGACTAATTCCGAAAAAGAAATCGATTAACGTCGGTGAAGCTCTTGAGGTCCGAGTTGAGATTTGGAACATCGGTTCCAAGCCACTTTTCATCGAGAAAGACATTTATGAACGGTGTGGAGGGTCGCCGTTATCGCTACGGCTCGAATTAGGTCCGGCAATGAAGCCTCAAGCGCGACCAGGCTGCGCATCCGACTGCGTCTATACAGCTAAGGACAGTTTTGCGCGCAGATTGGTCTATCTTTGGACCTCTCTCCCAAAGGGAGATTTTTACGGCACAGTTGTCACTATGGATCCCGAATTCTTTCCGGAACTCAAGACACCCGGTCGATGGCGACTGCGCGGCACGTACAAATCAGTCGGCGGCCTGTCGTCGTCACACTGCTTCGACTCGGCTCCAATCGCCGACAACGACGAGCAAATCAAAGGACTGCCCTACGAAGCTTGGCAAGGGGAAGTGGATACAAACACCGTTTGGATTGAAGTTTTACGCGCTGGGGGTTCAGCCACGATCAAGAAATCACCATGATTGCGCGGCGCTACTTTGGCGATGGCATGATCTCGACGTAGTCGAGTGCGGCGTGCTCGTTTCCGTCGGGGATGCCTTCGATGCGAATCACGTCGCCCGGGCGCAGCGCCAAACCTTCGATCTGCCGCCGAGTGGAGGTGTCCGCTCCCACGCGCGCGCTTGGGAGATTGTCATCCGCCAGCCATTGGTCCACCACGCTGTCTCCCACCAGGACACGAAACTTCGACACGCCGTCATTCTGATCGAAGTATTGAACGTCGATTTCATACTGTCCGGCGGGCTGCGTAAAACGGAACGTAGCCGAGCACTGTTGCGCAGGCGGCGCGCACTCCACGGCTTTGCCTCCAGAGGCGTCTTCGGGAGGCGTAACGTCGATCGGCGTGTAGCCTTCGAGCTGCATCGATTCCGCTTCCACGCGATTCGGGTAGTGGCCAACGCGGCCCCGAGCGTCCGGTATTCCCGAGGTGCGCAAGAACCAGTTGCAAACCGCATCGCGCCAGACGATGGCGTGCCCCTCCTGATATTTGAGCCGGGCCAGCACGGCGGCGTAACGGTCTTCGTCCACGCGCCCTCGAAGCGATTCCCATTGGCGCACGTATTCGCGCACCTGCTCGGCTCCAGCGTAATGCGAGTCGTAGATGTGTTGAATCACGGTCTCGCCGGAATGGAGAACGTATGTGTACGGCACGTGGTGGAAGAAGAGGAGCAGGTTGTCGGGCGTCGCCGCCGCTGTTTCGTAGAGTTTCTGCACTTCCGGCGAATACTGGCCCACGTATCCCGTCCCGGTGGTGATCGTGCGGTCCATGCCAATACCGTCGTGATCGGCGCGATGCCATTGCCCCCAGCCATTCTGCTCGGACGATGCGACTCCCGGTCCGTAATGGCTCCCCAGAATGTCCGTCAGAGTTCCTGCTCCGAGCGGCCCCGTGTAGCTTTCGTAGGTGTGCCAGGACGTAAGCTCGATCGCGCTGATCGTTTTCACTACGAACAGATCGTTTCCGAAAGTGAGGCGCGTCCATTCGTCGATGATGGCAGTCGCGCTCAGATTTGGATTCCAGGCGAGGCGTCCAAAGCCGTACAGATTCGCCATGGCCATCGGGCTTCCGAGCCAGTTCGCGTCGAGGCCCACATTCGCCACTCCCACGAAGCCGCTGAGCTGACGATGGAACGTGCGACCGGCCGCCAAGTCTTTCACCGGAGTCGCACCCGCGGCCGCATGCATGTCAAAGTCGAGCACCTCTTTCCACATCGGCACGAGAGAACAAAGATGCCGCTGCTGGCCCGTGTACTCTTGCGTGATTTGCAGTTCAATCGCTTCGTTGGTTTTCTCGAGGCCGCCCAAAAGCGGCGACACCGGCTCGCGCACCTGAAAATCGATTGGGCCGTTCTTGATCTGGATGATGACGTTGTCGTCGAACTTGCCGTCGAGCGGATGAAAGATATCGTAAGCGGCTCTCGCGCGGTCGTTCTTAGGATTGCGCCAATCAAGGTGGTGGTCATAAACGAAGGCGCGATAGAAAAGGATGCCGCCGTGAGGTTTCAGCGCGCGCGCGAGCATGTTGGCTGCATCGGCCGGCGTGCGGCCGAAGGCGGATGGTCCGGCGCGGCCCTCCGAATCCGCTTTCACCACAAAGCCGCCGAGGTCCGGAATCAGCCGATATATCTCGTCAGCTTTATCCTTCCACCACGCAGCGACACGCGAATCCAGGGGATCGAACGTGTCCAGCCCTCCGATTGCCTTGGGACTCGTGAAATCCACCGAGATGGCAAGCTGCACTCCCCACGGGCGGAACGCATCGGCGATCCGAACAAGCTGCGGAAGAAAATCGGGCGCGAGCACGCGAGGATTCGCGTTCACGTTGTTGACCACGCATCCGTTGATTCCCAGCGACGCGAGCAGGCGCGCGTAATCGCCGGCGCGCGTGAGGTCGTCGCGAACATTGCCGTTGTCGAAGAATATCGAGCGGCCACCGTATCCACGCTCGATCCGGCCATCGAGGTTATCCCACTGATTCACCCAGCGAATCGGAGAGTAGGGCGCGCTCTGGACATTAAGGTGCTTGAGGTCCTCTTCGAAGGCGATTTTGCGAAGCAGCGCAAACACGCCGTAGAGCACGCCGCGGTCGGTCGCTCCGGTGACAATCACGCGATCAAGTCCATGGATTCGTCCGGTGGTCAGCCAGAATCCGTCGCCGTTAAGCGCAGTAGGTGCCTGCCATTCAGGCGCGACCTCGTGCAAGGTCGCGATAGTTCCCAGGATGATTGCCGGCTCCTGGGGCAACTGGCTCTCGAGGCGGAAGGTTCGTCCGAGCATTCCTCGCGCACCGCCGCGGAGTTCGTCTTCGGCGGTCTTGAGAATCGGGGTGGTGCCGAGTGTGACGAGCGTATGAGGGAGTGACTCGTATTTCACTCGTGCGTCCGCTGACAGCGGCGCATAGCGCAGCCACGCGTCCGCGCCAGTTTCAGCGCACAAGACTTGCGAAGGCAAAGGTGCCACGGTCAGCCCAGCCAGCACTCCGATGCGCAGAAGGGATCTCAGTTTCACGAAAATGCCCGCTGATACTTTACTCCGCGCGTCAATTATTTGAGTCTCCGCGGCTGCCGCCACGGGGGGCTTTTTCGAGGGCGAAACAAGTTCGGATTCGCTAGGTTACAATCAACGCGCCATTGCGAGCAGCAACGGTGCCGGCAGGGAATTCACATTTCGAGCGCGTGATCTGGATTGTGCTGGATAGCGTCGGCATCGGCGAATTGCCCGATGCGGCGGACTACGGCGACGTGGGTCGCGACACGCTTGGGCACATCGCGCGCTCGCGCCCGTTGAAGCTGCCGAACCTGGTGCGCATCGGCCTCGCCAACATCAGGCCGCTCGCGCATCTCGCTCCGCCTGCGAAGCCCGAGGGAAGCTACGGCAAAGGCATCACCGTCTCGCCGGGCAAGGATACGACCACCGGCCACTGGGAAATGGCGGGCATCTGGCTCGACCAGGCGTTTCCGGTGTACCCGCACGGATTTCCCAAAGAGCTGATCGCGGAGTTCGAGCGCCAAATCGGGCGCCGCACGCTCGGCAACAAGCCCGCCTCCGGCACGGAAATCATCAAAGAGCTTGGTGAAGAGCACGTTCGCACCGGTTTTCCGATCGTCTACACGTCTGGCGACAGCGTTTTTCAGATCGCGGCGCACGAGGACGTGATTCCCATCGCGCAGCTCTATCGCATGTGCGAGATCGCGAGGAAGCTGCTCGACGGACCGAATCGCGTTGGGCGCGTGATCGCGCGGCCGTTTGCCGGCACGCCCGGCAATTTCAAGCGGACCGAGCGGCGCCACGACTACGCCGTCGAGCCGCCGCGGCCCATGCTGCTCGATGTGCTGGCCGAGCGCAAAGTGCCCGTCTTCGGCGTCGGCAAAATTCACGACATCTACAACGGACGCGGGGTCGAGAACTACGTGACGACGAGGAACAACGCAGACGGCATGGCGAAGCTTACCGAAGCGATGGCACGCCAGCCGAACGGGCTGATCTTCGCGAACCTGGTGGATTTCGACATGCTCTACGGGCATCGCAAAGACGTGGAAGGTTTCGCGAAGTCGCTCGAGGAGTTTGACGCGCTGCTCGGACCGTTTCTCGCCGCGATGCGGCCATCCGACCTGCTGATTATCACCGCGGACCACGGATGCGATCCCGACCCCGTGAATCCCACCACAGACCATTCACGCGAGTACGTCCCCATCATTGCCTACAGTCCCGGCACAACCGCAGGCGTGAATTTGGGCGTTCGGCAAACGCTGGCGGACATGGGGCAGACAATCGCGGAAAATTTCGGCGCGAAAATTCCCCACGGCACAAGCTTCCTAAGCCAGCTCTAGCCGTATCTGTCGCTAGTCGCCTTGCGAGACTTTCTGCGCGTAATAACCTGTGCGTGAGCGCACGTTGAGCTTGCCGCGCCCATGCGGCGGCGTTAGCTGAACCTGCACGGTGCGAAACGTTCCGTCCTTCGCGGTATTGGTGGGGTAGTAGCCGAGGGTGTACTGATTGCGGATGTCGCGAGCGACCTGTTCGCAAATCGGCGTGACTTCGTCGAGGCTGTCGGGAAAGTAAGCCATGCCGCCGGTAGATTCGGCAAGCTGAGTGAGAACCTTCTTCGAGTGGCGGACCATTTTCTTGTCGTTCTTGCGGTCGTCGTCGCTGAAGACTCCAATCGCGTAAATCGCGGCGTCGGATTCCTGCGAAGCTTTCACCGTGTATTCCAGGCTCTTGCGGCTGGCGTCGTCATCGCCGTCGGTGATCACCAGCAGCACGCGCTTGTCTTTGTGGCCTTTCTTCAAGTGGTCGAGCGAGCCAATCACGGCGTCGTAGAGCGCCGTGCTGCCGCGCGAATCGATTCTGCCCAGGGCTTCGTCGAGTTCCTTGGTATCGCTGGTGAAGTCCTCGTTCAAATCAAGATAATATTCGTCGTTGAAGTTCACCACGAACACTTCGTCCTGCGGATTGCTGGTCTTGACGAAGGAAAGCGCCGCCGCGTTCACCTGCGAACGCTTCTCGCGCATGCTGCCGCTATTGTCGATCACCAGGCCCATCGTCACCGGAACATCCTGGTGCGTAAAGACCGAAATCCTCTGCTCGATTCTGTCCTCGTAAACGCGGAAATTGTCCTGGTTGAGATCGGAAATGAATTCGCCCTTGTCATCTGTCACCGTCGCGTGCACTACCACCATATCCACGTTCTGCTTGATGTGATGGCCCTGGTCGGTTTGCGCCTGTGGCGGAGGCGGAGGCGAAGGGATGACGGTTCCCTGCTGCTGCGATTGCTGTTGCGGCGGTTGCTGCTGAGACTGCTGCTGCGCGCAGGCGAACGGGCACGCGAACAGCAGAATCAACGCGACCAATGGATAGCGCGGCGAACCTGAATCAGTGGCCCGGCGCGAAATATCCCGTGCGGGCATAAACATTGAGCGGAGGAAGTCCCTTGGGCGGGCGAAGCTTGACCTTAATCTTGCGCCATTTGCCGTCACGCGCGTGGTTGCCAGGTTTGTAGCCGAGAACATATTGATTGCGCAACTCCATGCTGATTTTTGCTGCGATATCCGGCAGGTCTTCCATTTTGTGCACGGCGAACGTTCGCCCGCCGGTCATCTGCGTCAGGTCGCCCAGAAGCCCCGGGCCGTCGCGCTCTTCAATCGTCGGGCCGCCGTCGGGCTCGTACAAGCCGATCGCATAAATCTGAACATCCGCTTCCTGAACGAACTTGCGGATATCCGTTTCCGTGTACCGGCTATGATTATCGCCCCCATCGGATATGATGAGCAAAGCTTTCTTGGTGTTGTGTGCTCCCTTCATCTGGCTGAGACCCAGATAAATTCCGTCCAGCATCGCCGTCATGCCGTGTGCGGACGTGAACATCAGCCGGTTTTGCAATTCCTCGACGCTCCCGGTGAAGGGACTCACAAGCTGCGCGCGATCGTTAAAATTGATCAGGAAGAATTCATCCTGGGGATTCGCGGTGCGGAAAAACTGAACCGCCGCGAGCCTCGACTTGTCGATCTTGTCGGTCATGCTGCCGCTCATGTCGAAGACCACGCCGATCGAGACCGGCACATCCTCGCTCGAGAACCGCACGATTTCCTGTTCGGCGCCGTCCTCGAACACGCGGAAATTCTCCTGCTCGAGTCCGGTCACCAGCCGCGAATAGGGATCCGTCACCGTCACGTTGACGAGCGTCATCTCCGTCTCGGTGGTGAGCGGCTTGCCCTTCTGGATTCTTTGCGGATTCAGGATTCCGGGATTTTCAGGGCCAGCACCGGCTTGTTGCGCGAAGGAGGGAAACGACGAGAGGAGCACGGCGGCGAGAGCCAGAGACATACATCGTGCCACAGCAAACCAACCACTACGTGGCCGCGCGGCACGCTCTTCCAAAGTGCCCCCAAACGCCCCGATGCCGGAGATTGTATCACTCGACGGAGCGAAAGCAAGTGTCACAATTGACAGGTCCTGTCCCGTTCTCAATTTACCACCCCCGCCCCGGCTCAGCCGCTCGCCGCCGGGGATTCGTAACGAGTCCCTCTAAGTGCTAAGATTCTCCTATCGGCAGAAAGTGACCCTTGATTATGGCGACTCGCGAAGATTCCTCCTCGAAAGCTCCCAATGGCAATACCGTCGTCGCTGTAATTCCCGCGCGCTACGGTTCCACCAGGCTTCCCGGCAAGCCGCTGGCTTCCATCGCGGGCCGTCCGATGATCCAGCACGTCGTGGAACGTGTTCGGCAGGCGCAAAACGTCACTCGTGTCGTGGTTGCCACAGACGATGACCGCATCAAGAAAGCCGTGGAAGGTTTCGGCGGCGAAGCCCTGCTCACCCGGAGCGACCACCGCACCGGCACCGACCGCGTGGCCGAGGTGGCCGCGCACCTTCGCGCCGACATTTACGTCAACATCCAGGGCGACGAGCCGCTGATCGATCCCGGCACGGTGGAAGCGGTCGTTTTGGAAATGCTCGAAGACGAATCGGTACAGATCGCCACGCCTTGCTCCGTCATCACGCAAAAGAACGAGATCATGGACCCGAACGTCGTCAAAGCCGTGCGCGACTTCGAGGGCAACGCGCTCTACTTTTCGCGCGCGCCGATTCCGTGGGTTCGCGACACCGGCTCGCCCGTGGCTGTGACGCACTGGAAGCACATCGGGCTTTACGCGTTTCGCCGCGACGCTCTGCTCGAATTTCCCACGCTGCCGCCCGGCGACCTCGAACGCATCGAGCAGCTCGAACAGCTTCGCTGGCTCGAGAACGGCTTCCGCATTCACGTGGTCGAAACCGAGTACGATGCCGTCAGCGTGGACGTTCCCGCCGACATCGAGCGCGTCGAGAAGCTCCTCCGCGCCGCCGCCTCCTCTTCTTGAATCCTTGGGGTGGAAGCCCCGGACTCGGGTTTCAGGGTTTGTACTTGCAAACCCTGAGCTTAAATCAGTCCGGGGAGCACGGCGCTTTGTGCCGTGCGAAAGAAGCCCCAAAATAAAGGGGCTTTAGCCCCGGTTTTCGGAGGGGCGGGGTTTCAACCCCGCCGTAACCGCCTTGCTTTCTTAGGGGCTTTAGCCCCTGAAGCCAAGTTTCTTGATGAACCCTCAACCGGAGAAACGGCAGTGACGAAGGATGACGCCTTGAATCTCGCCAACCATTGGGTCGCTGCCTGGAACGCTCATGATCTGGACTCGATCATGACGCACTATGACGACGCCGTGGAGTTGACGTCGCCCGTCGCCGCCAAGCTGCTGGGGACGTCGAACGGCAAGGTGGTCGGCAAGGCAAACCTGAGAGCGTATTTTCAGCGAGGGCTGGAAGCCTACCCGGAACTCCACTTCCATGTGGAGGACGTCCTCTGGGGCCTAAACAGCGTCGTGCTCTATTACACAAATCAAAAGGGAACCCGCACCGCAGAATTTATGGAGCTGTCGGCGACGGGGAAAGTGGTACGCGTCGTAGCGAACTACAACGCCTAGGCGTATCACGACGAATGGCTGCAACCTTAGAAAAACACTGCGGGAGAAACCCGGAATCGTCTGCTCAATTTCTCGATGTGGGCTTTGTTGAGGTCACGTTTCTTGTGCAGAACTTCCGATACGATGCTTTCGGAGCCAAACACCGGCACCAGATCTTTTTGGCGCAAATTATTGGCGTCCATCAACGCGCGAAGGACTTCGAGCGGGGAAGCATCAGGAATAGAGTGATGCTCTTCCTCATATGCTTCAATCAAGGTTATCAAGACTTCGGCATACTTCTCCTCAGCACTCGTTGGATTTTCTTTGCTTGCAAGCTGGTCCAGGACCGATAGATATTCCTCGTGCTGGCGCTCCGATGTAATCGGTGTAGGCGAGCCCACTTCGAGCGCGTATTTGTCGGATACTGCGATCATGATTGCCATTCTTTCTCGTCGTATTCAGCGTGACTCAAAATGCGCCGGATGTAAACCATTCTCCATTTGTATTTGATGGTTGCGATGAGCCGGCACCTGTTGTGACTTATATCGAAAACCACAAAACGCCCAACCACGTCTGAATTTCTCCAACTGTTCCGAACCTCAGCGAAGTTCTTCCAGTCGGCGTCCTTCGCTATCTTGTACCATGCGTTTAGGGACGCGGCCCATTCGCTGTGCTCGGTGGCGGCTTCTCGAATCGCCTTTCGGCTGACGATTCGCATGGAGAATCTTCGCATTCTGCGAAGTCAGCGTCAAGCGGAAATTCTTTGGCGGTCGTCCGCGCGTCTATGTTGAAAAGCGCGAGCGATGGCACCTGTAGGGGCGGGTCTGAGATCCGCCACCCGCCTTGAAGGAGAGGACATGAAATTTTCCGTTGAACCGATCGGCTGGGTGAAATCGGCCGTCGCCGAAGGCCGTGATGATCGGTGGGGCGACGTAACCTCGGAGCTGCGGATCGAAGAACGGTTCGCCGCCGGCCTGCAAGGGCTCGAGCGATTCTCGCACCTGCTCGTCGTGTTCTGGATGCATCAATCGTCGTTCGACGCTGCGGCGGATCTCGTCCGGCGTCCGCGCGGCCGGCACGACATGCCCGAGCTCGGAATCTTCGCGCAACGCGCGAAGCACCGGCCGAACCCCATCGGCATCACCGCCGTCCGCTTGCTCGAGCGGCGCGGCAACATCCTGATCGTCCAAGGCCTCGATGCGATCGACGGCTCGCCGATTCTCGACCTCAAGACCTATTTCGCCGCCTTCGACCGCATCGAAGACCCGACCGCGCCCGAATGGGTGCCGCTCCTCATGCGGGATTACTTCTGAATCCGGGTGCGGCTCACGCATGACGCTTCAATGCGTCCAACCTGACGCCCAGCAGAGACACCACTCGAGGAAGATTCAGCGATGGAGAGGGTCCCGGTTCTATCGGCATGCTTGTTGTTTTTGGGGCTCCTGCCGGCCGCGAGACAGGATTCTTTTGATTTGCGCTCGCACTATGGCCAGCCAGACGTTGAGAGATTTGCGGTGCGAGACGAGGTAACGGTGACGGTAGAGTATGGCTCGGACGGGAACGCTCGCGTGCTGGAGATTGAGCCGCGCCGAGCGTTCGTTCAAGGATTCTTTGTGCCCGAGCCAACAATGACAGACGAAACGGCACTAGACGTTCTTCATGAAGTTCTGCCAGCAACGCGCGGCAAGGGCTTTTCTTCGCCGGGTGTTGGAGTCCAAGACGGCTGCGGGGCGACTGAGGCCTATTCATTCGGTGACTTCGGAATAACTGTCGGCTACAACGCCTGTACCGAGCCAACGAGCATACAGACATTGCGTGCTTCTTTACCGACCGCGCCGGCTATGCAACGGACATCTAAAGACTTTCATGCTAGTTACGGCGAATCGGACGCGGAGCGATTCGTCGTCAGGCCGGACCTTACGCTCATGGTCGAGTACGGTACCGATCACGAAGCCTGCAGGATGCGCCTTGAACGGCGGCATGAGTTCGACCGCAGCTCGCCAAACGATCCGATGGTACCGATTGAAGAGTTGACTCCCGTCGTCGACGAGGTGGTGCCGCCGGAGATGCGGGGGCAGGAGTTAGGCCCGGGTAAGCGAATTTGGGGTTCGTGCTATCAGGCGGCTCTAGCGACAGAGTATGAAAACGTAACGCTCAATCCCTACTACGGACTCTGCGAAAGGCCGCCCGCAGTGCGTGGGATGGAAATATATTTCAAGCGCCCTGCTTGCGAGAGCTTGCCTCCCTATTCGTCCAAACCGTGATTGGTCGGATGGCGAACCCCGTCCGCGCCCGAATGGGTCCCGCTCCTGATGCAAGATTATTTTTGATTCGATTACTGGTCGTCGAAGAGCGAACGTTCCTGCGCCATCCTCTGCGGCGTGCCCAATTGCTGTAGTCCCTTGGAGTGCCACACGTTTCTAAACTGCTCGATGGTGGCCGGTGCATGTCCCGCATAGTGATTGTTCGCGTAGGCGTAGATCATCACGCCGCGCTGCTTGATCTGATAGCAATAATCCACCCAACTACTGAGTTCACTGGCGCGATCAACGATGGTCTGGTCCCAGGTCGTCGTCTGCTCTTCGATGCCCTTGCGATCCCCCAGCCATCGGATGTAAGTCCACTCCGCCGTAATCGGATCGAAGTTCAGTTCCGCCGGACTTGGCATCCATGACCGATCCTGGAGCACGAGAGCGATCTTGTTATCGCGCAGAAGGTTCGCAAGTTCAGCATCGAGCCAGTCTCGGTTGCGCATCTCGATTGCGAATTTGCGGGCACTCGGCAGTTTCTTCAGAAATGGCACGAGCCTGTCGAGAAACTCATGGCGGTCTCGAAAAATACTCCGGTGGAAGAAGGGAAACTGAAAAACGATCGGACCTAGCTTTTCTCCGAGAATATCCATCGTATCGAGAAACTGTTTCAGATCAGCGCCGCAGTCCACGAGCGTCTTTTCGTGCGTGATCGCCTGCGGAACTTTGACGGAAAATATGAATCCCTCGGGAGTTCGCGCGGCCCAATTGCTAACGGTCCGAGCGGAAGGGCAGGCATAGAAGGTCGAATCCACCTCGACCGTATGGAAATGTTCCGCGTAAAAGGCCAGGTAATCAGCGGATCGCAATTTCTTCGGGTAGAAGGAGCCCTCCCAGCCTGCGGCTGTGAACGACGAGGTCCCGAGAAGAATAGGCGGATTTTCCACCGCGGAGAGTATACCGAAGGCCCATCGCGTGACGATCCAGAACCGGTTCGAGGTCCCGCCACGGCAATTGTCCGGTAATCCGACTGCACGTCCAATTGCCGCCCAGTTTTGGGGCGTGTTGGGGTAGTCTCTTATCCTCGAGGAAATTAAAGTGTATTCGATTACTTTGAGGGCAATTGTGGTGCTGGCATTGAGCCTTCAGGCGGCGCACTACGCCCCCGCCATTTCGCCCCAGGTGACGGAACATCTCCGCCAAGTAGCTCAAACTCTTCCCTCCGACGGTTTTTTGCGCAAACAACTTGAGGAAGGAGTTCGTGGCGACGGAGTTCATTACCAGTGGATGGATCAGATGAAGCAGGCTGGAGTCAAACGCGCGGAGTTTGAGATCCGACTTAAGTGGTTCTACGGTCCTAGGTCCATGGAGATCGCGCGGGTGATGTACTTCACCAATTACGAGGGCTCGGAATTACAAATTCTGGACTCTGACCGCATTCAATATTTCCAAGCAAGCGGGCTCGAAAAAGAATTGGAGCGCGTGGCATTAGCCCGCGGAAGCCATGGTTCGTGGGTCGAGGATCCACCCCGCCAGCATCCTCCACACCTTTGGTTCATGCCTGCGGCGATTAAAGTTGAGCTTCTGGACGACGAATGGCTGCCAATCCTTCCACCGTTGTATTGGGACTTCGACACATCCTGGACACCGCTGGTTGATGCGGTGGCGATGGGCGATCGCTTCGCCGTCAAGAACCTGTTGGCTGAAGGAAACCTAAAATCGAGCGACCTTGATAAGGCTCTGGTCTGGGCGGCCGCCGGGGCGGATCCCCGCACCGTGCAAGACATACTCAAGGTGGGTGCAAGAGTGAATTCGAAGGACCAGAATGGCAGGACAGCCATTTTCGCCGCAATCAATAACGACAGAATTGCCAACGCTAGAGTCCTGTTAGATGCTGGAGCCGACGTGAACGTTAGAAGCACGGACACAGGTGACACCCCACTGACTGGTTCCCTCTACTACCGGGGAGATGCAAGCGACATCGTCAACCTGCTGCTGCGTAGGGGGGCCAATCCAAATATCGGCAATAGTTTCGGAAGGACACCGTTGCTGCTGGCGACATTTGGGCAGCCGATTTCTGTATTGGAAGCGCTGCTGCAGGCGGGCGCGAACGTGAATGCAAAAGCGAATAACGGTGACACGGCACTGATGGCGGCCGCAAATTATAACAATGCGGATGCCCTCAAGATGCTCTTGAAATACGATGCCGATCGCTCTATCAAGAACGACCACGGAGAAACAGCCCTGTCCATTGCGCTCTCGCAGAATCACCGAGAAATTGCTGCACTACTAGCGAGGTAGCTCGAATAAAGCGCCCTGAGCTAGGTCGATCGCGCTTGCATGAAAACCGCGCGGTAACCGGACATTTCCCGCGAATGTTCGGGAATTGCACTTGCCGGGACTTAGCGAAATCCAGAGTCCTCCCTTATATATTTTTTCACCTTTTCGCTCGCTCATAGCATCCAAGGTCCGGCCAGAAACATTGCTCAAGAACGGCACGGCGACCAGCCGGCAGCTCAAATCAAGAAACAAGGAGAGGAGAACGATCATGAAGAAGATTTACGTGGTTGCAACGCTCGCTGCTGTGCTGATGTGCGCGACTCTGCTGCCGCAGAGGACTGTTAGAGTTGCTGCGGCGGCGCCGGCTGGCATCAAGAACGTGGTTCTAGTGCACGGTGCATTCGCCGACGGCTCCGGCTGGGAAGCCGTCTTTAACATCCTCACGAAGGACGGGTACGCGGTGTCGGTGGTGCAGGAGCCAGAGACATCCTTTGCCGAGGACGTCAAGTTCGCGAAGGCCATGATCGACCGGCAGTCCGGGCCGGTGGTTCTGGTGGGCCACAGCTACGGCGGGGCCATCATCACCGAAGCCGGCAACGATCCAAAGGTTGCGGCGCTTGTCTATATTTCAGCTTTCGCGCTGGACACTGGGGAAAGCTCCGCCACCATCGAGCAAGCCTTGCCGCCGGCCGGCAAGGGGGTCAAGGAAACCGCCGATGGCTACTTCTACATTGACCCACCATCCTTTCATTCCGACTTCATTGCGGACGTTCCGGAGGCTAAGGCCGCGTTCATGGCTCAGTCGCAGGTTTTGTTCTCGGCCGACTCGTTCACGACCCCCGTTAAGACTCCGGCCTGGAAGTCGAAACCCACTTGGTACTTGGTGGCTACCTCGGACCATTCAATCAATCCGGACCAGGAGCGCATGATGGCGAAGCGCGCCCATGCCACGACCATCGAAGTGAATTCGAGCCACGCGGCCTACATCTCTCATCCGAAGGAAACAGCCAAGCTCATCGAAGAGGCTGCCACCTCCGCGCCCGTCCGTCCATAATCTGCAGTCTTGATCGAAGGCTTGGTTAGCCAAGCGCGTGCCCGCCATGCTGAAACCTGCCGGCTCGAGAGTGGGCGTGCGCCGATCCAGACGATTGTTCGGCAACGTGGTGGACAAGAAGCTGGGTTATTGAGGTATCGTTCAGGGAGCCGGGCCGCGGCGAAAAGGATTTACGCACAACGTGGGCCAAATAAGTTAGCGAGGGAAGCGAAGATGCCCTTACATTTATCGCGACGGGAGTTCCTAGATGGAGCGGGCATCCTGGCAAGTTCATCGATTCTTGCGCCGTCGGCTTTACGCTTCGGTTCCGTTCGCATGGGTGAGCCAATGAAGCCCGAAGAACTTCGCGCCAGACTTCGCGGCGTGATCGCATTTCCAGTCACACCGTTGAAGCCCGATTTGTCCTTGGATGTCCCCGGACTTCGCAAGAATCTTGAACGCCTCCTTGAGACTCCGCCTGCTGCAATCGTCGCTGCAGGCGGGACGGGCGAAATGTATTCCCTCACTCCTGCGGAGCATTTAGAGGTTGTGAAGGCCACCGTAGAGGAAGTGCACGGCCGGATTCCGGTAATCGCAGGCACCGGATTCAACTGGAAGCTATCGATCGAGTTCGCCCAGCAATCGGCGCGGGCGGGCGCAGATGCAATCCTCGCGTTGCCACCCTATTATCCAAACGCCGATGAACAGGGACTTGCGGAATATTACAAAGCAATCGGTGCGGCGACGCCGCTGGGAATGCTGGTGTACAGCCGCGACTGGGTAAACCCTGAACCAGCATGGGTGGAACAGCTCGCGGAGAAAATCCCCACGCTCGTCTGTTGGAAGGATGGCCAAGGCGACTTGCGCCGGTACGAGCGGATTATGAACCGCGTCGGAGACAGGCTCTATTGGATTGGCGGGGCTGGCGATGACTCTGTCCCCGGCTATTACAGCATCGGCATCCGGACGTACACGTCAAGCATTGCGACGTTTGCGCCAAAACTTTCCCTGAAACTCCACGAGGTCGCTTCGGCGGGAGATTCCTCTACTCTGATGCAGCTCATGAACACCTACGTGATCCCTCTCTACGAGCTGCGGGCTCGTCGCAAAGGGTATGAGGTTTCCGTCATGAAGGAGGCGATGAACTTGCTTGGAATGGCGGCAGGTCCCGTGCGCCCGCCACTTCCAAACCTTCGCCCGGAAGAAGTGAGCGAGTTAAAGGCAATGTTGGATCGCTGGAAGCCGTTCCTCACGTAGATGCAGTTGGCCCGTTGCGAACGATCGTCCGTGCAGCTATATCGTTCATTTCTAAGCTGTCGGAGCGTCACCAGTCGATTTCACTGGGGAAGAATTCTGCAATCAGATCTTCGTAGAAGGGTTTCAGCTCTTTTATGTTTGGTTTAACTGCGCCCTTGGAATAAAGGTCATAGGAATTGAATTTGCGCACCCACTCGAACATTTTCTCATCGTGCGGCGACATAAGATGCCCGTATGCGCCGTGGCGGTGGGCGGGATAAAACGAGTGGTAGCGCAACATATATAGCGCAGGTTCGGGCAGATAAGTTTTGGACACGCGGTAAATGTATTCGTCGTGCCCCCAGGAAAGGTGCACGTTCTCGAGCCCGCAGTGGGGCTCATAAATTCCATATAAGGTCTGGTATTCGGGCACGCCGATGTCGGGATTCTGCGCAAAGTATTCCCGGAAAACGATCTCGCTCGAGTAAGCGCATCCCACGGGGAATGTGTCTCCTACTACAGCCCATTGCGGTTCTCCATAAAGGCATAGAACTTTGCCGAGATCATGGATAAAACCGGCGAGAATGAACCAGCGAGGCTGTCCGTCCTTCCTAATTGCCTCAGAGGTCTGCAGGAGATGTTCGATCTGCGTCAGATCGGTGTCCGGGTCGCTGTCGTCCACCAGCGTGTTAAGGTAATCGGCGGCAGCCCAGATGCTTTTCTTGCCCCTCTTGAGGTCACCAAACTCCCTTTCCTTCCCGAGGGTGAAAGCCAACGTCTGGTTCGCGTGATTCAACCGGTAGAACTCCACAACACCGGGGTTGGCCTCCTCATCATAATTGCGGAACTCCGACGCATCTTTTCCCTCGCGATACCTCGTCGCCACAAAGTCGTCCCACTGATCGATATGCTTCAAAGGTTCTTGGGATTGGTTTGTGTTCATCGCAAGCGCCTCACTGAGTCTTCAACGTTAACTGACTCTACTTGCCCGTCTTGCGTTTGGACGCCATCTGTTGAGCTGCCAGGAGAAGGAGCTTCGTATCCTGCACATCCATTCGACCCAGAAGGCTGCGGAATCGATTCAGAACACGTGCGTCCTTGCCGGAATGTCCCCAAGCTGTATCGTCCCCCTTGCGCTTTGGGAGAGCAGCGAGCTTGGGAGGTTCCTCGCCGTCGTAGAAGAGTTGGTACAGAGGAACTTCCATGGCTCGCGCCATTTTTTCTAGAGTTTCGATTGCCGGAATGGTGTGGCCGTTTTCAACGCGGGAGATATAGCAACGCAGCAAACCAGTCCGTTTCTCAATGTCTCCCTGCGACAGCTTTTTTGCTTCTCGCAGGTCACGCAAGCGATCACCGATTATCATCTCTGACTCCTGAGTAAGAATTAGGCAGAATTCTAGCGCACTTCGGCAAAGTTGCGGTGGTTTTACTCAACTTGAGGGCGCCGCCGGGAGTTGCGCCACTTTTTGGGGATTTTCAGCTTTTATCGATGTGGGTGAGTTCTTCGCGGACGACCCTTCGGTTTCGCTTAGGGCATGGCGGCGCAGCGTCGCTTCGAGCGGCTCGGTTGTTCCACGGCGGAGAGTATATCGCTATATTTCCGCTTTCGCGCTGGGACACTCAGGTTTGAACCTCTGATCGCTAACTCCACCACATCTTTGTCATCTAGCGGCCCTGCGCATGCGAAGGGTTCGATCTTCGCGCCCAGATGAAAACGGGCACTATTGCCAACGTCGTGTATCGACATCGGTACGCCTGATGTCACGAAAGAATGGAGCGCAATCACGCTCGCTGTTACGTGTCCTTGCGCCCCATACCTCTCCTCGACATTCAACCGTTCTGCTCTCAGTCCCTAATCCAACTCCTCCCGAATTCTCCCCAACTTATGACCTTCCGAGTGAATCAGCGCCTCGACCGCCACTGGCCCGCTCGACCTAATCATCATGAGCGACGTCACGATTGTATGAATCGCCCGCCCATGATCGCTCAATACGAAATTCACCGTGATGATGGTGCTGGGGCTGGTAATCGTAAACGTCCCCGTGCAATCGGAATACACCTTGTACGTCCCTTTCTCGTCCGTATTAAATCCTGTCACCGGATCGGAAGGAGGAACCGGAGAACCAGCCGGGGGCTTCGGCAGATTGTTGTAACCCGACAACACATAATCCACCTGAGACAAACCGCCTGTTCCATCAAAATGGGTCATGGCGATTCCATCGCGTTGCACCGCCTCAAGGACGCCCTGGCCATCTGTTGCCCAGATTGTCCCGGACACCGTAAACGCATAGTCACCCTTCAGCGTCGCATCGCTGCATACATCATTGTCACCACTCTGGGCTCTCGCCCCTGCACTCAAGAATCCCGCCAGAATCAGTCCTGCAAGCATCGCCTTCCATACAAAACCTTTCATAGCCAGCCTCCATTTTGATTTGCCGCCGGTCGTGCCGGGGGTAGCCGCCATCTTCAACACAACGCGGTTCCTCCACAATGGAGCCCTCCTGAAGCTTTCCTGTACTTTCCCTGAAGCCCGAAACGTTTCCCTTTCTTCGAGTTACATCGATTCCCCCGCTGCTCCTCTTCACCTGCACAGAGGAGAACCCCGTAATCATCCCTTTGTCTCCACCCGGTGAACACGTAGAATGAGGTTGCGTGCCAGCGCGTGTGGCCCACATGCCTCACGAAACCTTACGATTTGAAGACTTCGAGCTCGACCTTGGCTCCTTCGAGTTGCGCCGCGCCGGCCATCTCGTCAAACTCGAACGAATTCCCCTCCAGTTGCTCTTCCTGCTCGTCGAGAACCACGACCGCCTCGTCACGCGCGAGGAAATCCTCCAGGCCATCTGGGGTAAAGATGTCTTCGTTGACGCCGACAACAGCATCAACACCGCTGTCCGCAAAGCCCGCCAAGCCCTCAAAGACGATCCCGAAAATCCTCGCTTCCTCCGCACCATTCCCGGAAAAGGCTATCGCTTCACTGCCCCAGTCAACTCGTCAGCCCCTTCTTCCCCGGTGGTGGCCGATCTTCAGATCGGCCAGCCCTCACGAAAGCGCCTGCCGAAGTGGCCGGTCGTGGCCGCCTTCGTTTTTGTCGCATTGGTAACCACCGGACTCATTCTTCGTTCCCGGCTGACCAAGCCTCCCAAAGCCATCCCGAAAAAAGCCATGCTCGTCGTTCTGCCTTTTCTGAACTTCAGCGCTGATCAAAGCGAGGACTACTTCGCCGACGGTATGACCGAAGAGATGATCACCCAACTCGGGAGCCTTGATCCGCAACACCTCGGCGTGATTGCTCGCACCTCTTCCATGCAGTACAAAGGCGCCAAAAAAGGCGCCGCTCAGATCGCTCGTGAACTTGGTGTGGATTATTTGCTCGAAGGCAGCGTGCGGCGCTCCGGCCAACGCGTCCGCGTCACCGCCCAACTCATTCAGGCCAGCGATCAAACCCATCTCTGGGCCGCCGATTTCGATCGCGACCTCAGCGAGGTCTTGAAACTCCAAAGCGAACTGGCCCTCGCCATCTCCAACAAAATCGAATTGAGCCTTTCTCCTTCCACCCGCGCGCGTCTCGCGGAAGTCCCTTCCCTCAACGCCGCCGCCTACGAAGCCTACCTTCAAGGTCTTCACGACTGGGATCTCCGCACCAAACCCTCCGTCGAACGCGGCATCGCGGAGTTCCTGCACGCCATCGCTCTCGATCCCGACTACGCTCCCGCACACGCCGCGCTCGCCCGCGCCTACAGTCTGGCCCCCGTCGTCGGTGCCATGACCCCCATGGAATCCATGCCCAAAGCACGCGAGGCTGCTCAACGTGCCATCAGTCTGGACCCCTCTCTCGCTGCCGGGCATTCCACTCTCGGTTTTGTCTTAGCTCACTACGATTTTGACTGGCCCGCTGCTGAAGCCGAATATCTACGCGCTCTCGACTTGAATCCGAACGACGCCTACGCCCACCTATTCTATTCCAACAGCTACCTCTCTCCGCTCGGCCGCCACGCGGAAGCCATCGACGAGATGCAGAAAGCCGTCGCCATCGATCCCTTCTCCGCTCCGGTGCAATCCTTCCTCGGCCGCACATACATCTGGGCGCGCCAATACGACAAGGCCCAGGCGCAATTCCGCAAATGCGCCGAGATGTTCCCCGGGTTCGCCATCGATCACGAACGCTTGGCCCAACTTCTTGCCTTCCTGGGGAAATTTGAGGACGCCATCGACGAAGACACAAGAGCACGATTGCTAGCCGGCGAAGAGGAACACTCTGCCCTGCAAAAAGAAGCCTCGCTCCGCCACGCCTTGGCCACCAGCGGCTCGCAAGGTTACTGGAAGCAAGTCCTCGATTTTACGAAACTCCCCGTCAATCCACCCGAAGCCTACAACTCGCCTTTTGGCATCGCGATTCTCTATGCCCAGCTCGGAGAGAAGTCCAAGGCTTTGGATTCCCTCGAAAAGGCCTATGAACAGCGTTCTCTGTCCATGACCGAACTCGCCATCGAACCGGCCTTCGATCCCATTCGTACCGACCCGCGTTTCCAAACCTTGCTCCGCCGTGTGGGTCTTGCAAAGACAATTGTGGAATATTGATTAGCCCACCGGCGGGTGGCCGGTGCTTTTGCCTCGGGCTTGAAGTTGCGGTTGCCTTAGGCTGAAGCAGTTGAACTTCAGGGTGCCGCGTCCTCGCGCCGTTCGCGAGGGTGCGGGTCTTCGCTTTCGACCTTTCAACTTCCTATGGTGAGCGGAGCCGAACCGTCAACTCTCAACTTCCAACTGATTTTTACAGTACTGGGTCTTGACAATTTAGTAATTTATGATATCCTGCAGCCGGAGGCTTGGGAAATGACCGGCAAAGCAGGCCGCTCGAGACGCTTCAGTATCTTACCCCCGCCCCTCATCCCTCGCCCCCACCCTTGGCGTCTCGCCGTCCCGATACTTCGGGATCAATCGCTACACTTTGCAAATAGAAATCCCACTAAGTCGATGAAAACAAGCCACGGAAAAAATTTCAATCGCTACACTTTCCGGGTTTCAGGGTTTGTCCCGACACTTCGGGATGCAAACCTTGAGCCTAGACGGGTTTCAGGGTTTGTACTTGCAAACCCTGAGTCTAAACGGGTTTCAGGGTTTGTACTTGCAAACCCTGAGTCTAAACGGGTTTCAGGGTTTGTACTTGCAAACCCTGAGTCTAAAAAGGATCTCTGCGAACTCTGTGACTCTGTGGCATCCCGAAGCCTCGAACCCTTCGCCGCACTTTCTCCCCCGGCCCAAAATTCTAATAACGAATCCGCGATTAGAAATCGAAGCAAATGATTGAAAACATTCACCAGCGACCAGTTCTAATAGTCAAAAGGGAGGGGGGTGTATTTTCGCAAAAGCCAAAGCCCGGCGAACACTTTCACCAATCGAGAGGCGAAGAGAAATCTAATCGCAACAACCCCTCATTTAAAAATCGCCGCAACCACCTGGCAACAAAGCAGAAGGCATTTTCTAACCGCAACAAAAACACCACTTTCGCTTTGCCATACCTTCGCCCTCCCTCTTCAAGGCCTCGGCCCCTCGCTTCCGCTCCTTGCCTCCAGGCAGGCGCGCCGCGAGCCACAAAACATCGCGATTTGAATCTTGGATTTGACACTTGGGGGCATTCTGGCCATAATGCGGAGTACGCCGATTCCACCGGAGGAAATTCAGGCGCCTTGCGGACCGGCCCGAAGTACATCTTTGTAACGGGCGGGGTAGTTTCCTCTCTCGGAAAGGGCGTTGCGGCGGCTTCGATCGGTTGCCTGCTGGAAAGCCGCGGCCTCAAAGTTACCCTCCAGAAGTGCGATCCCTACCTGAACGTTGATCCCGGAACGATGTCTCCGTACCAGCATGGAGAAGTGTTTGTCACGGACGATGGCGCAGAAACCGATCTCGATCTCGGCCACTACGAACGATTCACGTCCGCGCGGTTGACGCGCGACCATAACTGGACCACCGGCCGCATCTACGAATCCATCATCGCCAAGGAGCGCCGCGGCGATTACCTCGGCCAGACCGTTCAGGTGATTCCGCACGTCACCGATGAAATCAAGGCTGCGTTCCGCAAAGTGGCGGACGATGCGGACGTGGTGCTGGTGGAAATTGGCGGCACGGTGGGAGACATCGAATCGCTGCCGTTCCTGGAAGCCATCCGGCAGATGCGCCTGGAACTCGGCGCGGACAATGTGATCTTCGTTCATCTGACGCTCGTGCCGTTTATCCCGACGGCCGGCGAGCTAAAAACCAAGCCCACGCAGCACAGCGTGAAAGAGCTGCTCAGCATCGGGATTCAGCCGGACATCTTGATTTGCCGCAGCGATCGTCCGCTGGGCCACGACCTGAAGGCCAAAATCGCGCTGTTCTGCAACATGGCGGAATCGTGCGTCATTTCGGCCCCCGACGTTCGCAATATTTATGAAGTTCCGATGTCGCTGGCTGAAGAAGGGCTCGACGAGCAGATTCTGCGGCTGCTTCACCTGCAGGCTCCGCCGCGCGACCTGAGCCGCTGGCTGGCGATGCTCGAAACGCTGGAGCATCCGCAGGGCGAAGTGCACATCGGCGTGGTGGGGAAATATGTGCAACTCGAAGATGCCTACAAGAGTTTGCGCGAGGCGCTGATGCACGGCGGCCTCGCGAACCGGCAGCGCACGGTGATCGAGTGGATTGAAGCGGAAGAAATAGATTCGCCGGCGACGGCGGAGCGGCGCCTGCGCCACGTGGATGGAATTTTGGTTCCCGGCGGATTTGGCAAGCGGGGCATTGCGGGAATGGTCCACGCGATTACGTATGCGCGCGAGAAGAAGATCCCCTTCTTTGGGATATGTTTGGGAATGCAGTGCGCGACGATCGAATACGCGCGCCAGGTGTCGAAAATCGAGCGCGCCGACTCGACCGAGTTCGACCCCTCGACTCCCAATCGCGTGATTTATAAGCTGCGGGAATTGCTCGGCGTGGACGAAATGGGCGGCACGATGCGCCTCGGCGCGTGGCCATGCAGGCTCGAGCCGGGCTCATTCGCGGCCAAGGCTTATGGCACTACGGAAATCTCCGAACGCCACCGCCATCGCTACGAATTCAATTGCGAGTTTGACGAGACTCTTACGCGCGCGGGTTTTCGTATTACGGGGCGGACGCCTGACGGGGTCTACGTGGAGATCGTGGAAATTCCCGACCACCCGTGGTTCCTCGGCTGCCAGTTCCATCCGGAGTTCAAATCGAAGCCGCTCGCGCCGCATCCGCTGTTTGCCGCGTTTATCCGCGCCAGCCTGGCGAACCGTCGCCAGCGCCTGGGCCTGCCCGCCGAAGCGGCATCTGAATCGCGCGCGGCATCCGCGGATTAGTCGCGTCAGATTCCCGGGGCTAAAGCCCATTTAAGATTGAGCGGCTTTTCCGCTGGACTGAAGTCCAGCTCCCTCCTGCTAAAGCAGCGGGCTCCCACGGAATCCGGCGCAGCGTCCGCCAAATAATCGCGCAACGCCAACATGCTTATGAACATAGGGTCAGAACTCCCAGAGAATTGGGCACTTATGGATTTGAGGCGGACTACGAGGCGGGCCGAAGAATTATCTTGGCTTGTCGTCAAATTGCGATGTCGAGGGGCGGACTGGTCCGCTTACGCCGCTGCGAGGTACTGCCACGCGCTGCCGGTAAGCTTCACCTGAAACACGCCGCCTTCATCCGCGTGGAGGAAGTACTCACCCTGCGGAATCCGGTGCGCATGCGCGGACTTCACGGAACACTTCGCCCACTTGGTCGGACGAATGCCGCGACCGTGCTGTTTGGTCTCCGGAACGAGCTGGAGCCCATAGTTCACGCGGTATTCGACGCCGGTGGCCCGCGTCGGCACTAACCGTCCTGTTCCCTTACGTTTACGTTGGCTGTCCATGTTCAATTCGATGCAAGAACCAGGCGAAAGGATTCCCGGATCGCGGCCCATTGCCAGCCGCATATTTGTAAGTTATTGAAACGGCTAATTCTAGCACACTTCCAGCGAGTCATGGTACTTTTTTTTGCCCAATCGCATGCAATTGTGCACTGGGTCAGTTTCCAGCCGCTGGCTGCTGCGGCTTCGTATTAGCGCTGGCCTGAATCTTGTCCAGATCCAGGACGTGCACGCACAAGCCACCCTGCAGGGTCATCTTGGAGTAGCCCGCCGTAAGTTGCTGCTGATAATGGTCAATCGAGAAGTCAAAGGGATCGGCCGGGGTGGAATCGATCAATTCGAGGTCCGAATCGTTCATCGTAAGCCTGCCAAAACGCACGGAACCGCCTTTGAAAGCCAGGAAGTTCTGGGCGCTGCATGTGTTCGCGGCCTGAGTCGTCTCTGCCATAGGAGCCGCGTTGGGAGATCGGAACTCGAGGGCCATTTCGCCGTTGCGCACCGCGATGCTAATCAAATGACCCCGAATCTGTGGCGGTGGAAAGACCTGCTCGGGGTCGAGGATCAAGTCGTCCTTATCAACGGTAACACCCTGCACTTTCTTTGTGTTGAGCAGGTTCGAGGTCTCGACGCCCAGCATATCCATTAGGCCCTTCACTGGCAGGTGAAGCGCCTTCACTTTGGCCGTGTGAACGCGAATCATGCCTTCCGGCGTCACGGATACCGTGCCGTCGGTCTCGAAGGGAAGATCGCCTTTGCTCGCCAGCAGACCTTTGATGACGAGCTGGTTGCCCTTTGTGCTTACCGAGAGGTTCTTCAAGGGAGAATCGTGTTTGGCGAACACGAAGTCATTCAGATCGTTCGCTAAAGCCTGCGTGGTGACGCTTACCTTGGCCTCGTCGGCGTCGAGAGCGAAAGACTGCTTGTCGTCGAAGACCGGAATTTGACCCGGCTTTGGCGCTAGCTTCCCTTCGAGCGAGTCTATGTGCACCACGATCTTGTCAGTGAGATGAAAATCGACATTTTTCATCGCAACTTTCACGGCGGTTCCGCCGGTGCTGTCGGGCGTGGTCACGCCGGCGGAAGATTCTGGGGCGCCGTTGCTGCTTGTTGCGGCCGAGGGTGTGTTCGGAGCTTGGCTCTGCGGTCGCGCGGGTACATCATTCGCGGCTGCGTTTTGGAGTCGACGCTGGTGAAAACCGAATGCAATCCCCGCCGCCAGCAGACTCGCACCAGCCACGCCAATCAAGAGTGTCGAGAGCTTCATAAAGCCATCCCTGCCAGGCGCAGCTTGCGAAAAAAGCGGCGGTGCGCCGGTCGTGTGGAGTATCTCCCCGCCGGGCGATGCGCGCTATCGCGGTGTCCCGTATTTCGCCAAGTAAGATGCTGTAGGACTTGGGTGAGGGAGCAGGCTCGCGGCGCAGACACTCTTGCATATCCTGGCGCTTGCGGCTGTCTTTGTCCTTGCGCCCGCCCCTGCGCCGCCCTTGCGCGAGCGATGCTATACTGCGCGGCATCAGAACGATGGCATCTCGGCGAAGCTTTTCGGTGGGCAAAATCCGCGTTGGCGGCGAGGCGCCGCTCTTTGTCATCGCGGGGCCATGCGTGATCGAGAGCGAAAGCCACGCCATGGGCATTGCCGAGCAGCTTCGCGCCGCTGCGGAGGAACTGGGCGTCCCGCTGATTTTCAAAGCTTCGTACGACAAGGCAAATCGCTCGTCCGCATCGTCTTATCGCGGACCAGGCCTTGAAGCCGGGCTTCGCGTCCTCGCGAAGATCAAGCAGCAAACGGGCCTCCCGATTCTCACCGACGTGCATGAGGTGGCGCACATCGCGCCCTCGGCGGAAGTTTGCGACGTGCTGCAAATCCCCGCGTTCCTTTCGCGGCAAACGGATCTGCTGATTGCGGCGGGGCGTTCGGGCCGCGTGGTCAACATCAAGAAGGGACAATTTCTATCGCCGCAGGAAATCGGCAACGCGGCGGAAAAAGTGGCCAGCACAGGCAACGAAAAGATTATTCTCACGGAGCGCGGCAGCTCGTTTGGCTATCAGAATCTTGTGGTCGACATGCGGTCGTTTCCCATCATGCGCAAATTCGGCTATCCGGTGGTCTTCGACGTGACGCATTCGGTTCAATTGCCCGGCGGGGAGGGGAAGTCGAGCGGCGGGCAGCCGGAATTTATCGAGCCGCTCGCTCGTGCTGGTACCGCTGTGGGCATCGATGGAGTTTTTCTCGAGGTGCACGAGAATCCGGCGAAGGCGCTCTCGGACGGGACCAACGCGCTGCCGCTCGATCAATTTCGGCCGCTGATCCGCAAACTTCAGCGGCTTTCGGCGCTTACGCGCGAGTGGGCGACGCCATGAGTGCGACGAACCAACGGAAAACGCGGGACTCGGCCAAGTCGTCGCCGCTTGCCACGGCGAAGCGCGTCCTGCAAATCGAAGCGGATGCGATCGCGGGTCTGATCGGACGCCTCGACGAGCGCTTTGAAAAAGCTGTGGACCTTGTATTTGCGTGCAAAGGACGCGTGGTGGTGACGGGCCTCGGCAAGTCCGGGTTGATCGGACGCAAGATTGCGGCGACGTTTTCGAGCACCGGCACGCCGTCGCTGTTCCTGCACGCCGCGGACGCGTTGCACGGCGATCTGGGCATGCTGACGAGCGCCGATGTGCTGCTGGCGATTTCGCAGAGCGGCGAAACCGAAGAGCTGGTGGAGCTCCTCGAATCCGTGAAGCGGCTGGGAATTCACCTGATCACGCTGACGGCGCAGGCGCGCTCGACGATCGCGTCCGCCAGCGATGTGGTGCTCGACATCGCGGTGAAGGAGGAAGCGTGCTCGCTGAATCTCGCGCCCACCGCTTCCACCGCTGCGGCCCTGGCCATGGGCGACGCGCTGGCAATTTCGCTGCTGGATCGCCGTGGATTCAAGGAAGAGGATTTTGCCGCGCTGCATCCCGGCGGACGCCTGGGCAAAAAACTGCGCCGCGTCGAGGGGATGATGCACTCGGGCGACGATGCGCCGCGCGTGCTGGCCACGGCGAAAATGCCCGACGTGATCTACGAAATGAGCCGGAAAGGTCTGGGCTTGGCCGCCGTGACGGAGCCGGATGGCTGCCTGCTGGGCATCATCACAGACGGCGATCTTCGCCGCATGATGCAGACCCGAAAGCAGAACGTGCTCGATCTTTTGGCGGCGGATTGCATGACGCGCAATCCGGTGACGCTCCCGCGGACGGAGCTGGCGGCAAGCGCGCTGCGCCTGATGGAGGAGAAGAAAATTACGTCGGTGCTGGTCGTCGACGAGAAAGGCCGACTCGAAGGCGTCGTCCACATACATGATCTGTGGACGCTGCAACTTTTTTGATCACGAGGACCGCAGAAGATGCCGATACGTGAATTGAAATTTCCGGCTCCGGTGATGCGGCGCGCGCGCAATGTCCGCGTGCTGTTGATGGACGTTGACGGCACCATGACGTCCGGGGTCGTCTGCCTGCAGGGATTTCCCGACGGCAGCGTCGTCGAGATGAAAGTCTTTAACGCGCACGACGGCGCGGGAATCAAGCTCGCGAGCATCATGGGAATTCGCACTGGGTTGATCACGGGGCGCGATTCGCCGGCCACGACGCGCCGCGCGCGCGAAGCCTCGATGGAATTCGTGATTCAGGGCCAGCCGAAAAAGCTCGAATCGTACAAGGCGATTCTGATTCGCGCGGGCGTCACCGACGAGGAAGTAGCCTACGTGGGAGACGATTTGCCCGATCTTCCGTTGCTCGAACGCGCCGGACTCGCAGTGGCCGTGGCCAACGCCGTCTACGAAGTGAAGCGCGCCGCGCACTACGTCACCGTCGCGAAGGGCGGCGAAGGCGCCATCCGCGAAGTGGTGGAGTTAATCCTCAAATCGCAAGGCAAATGGAAAAAGGCCATCCCGCAAGCCATCGCGTGAATATTCACGGTGGGGCGACAGCATAAATCGGTGTACTTGCGCGTGTTTTCTGACTGGACCGCCGAATGCCACTACCTACGTCTCTGCTTCCCTGGGAGCCATCACCAATCGAGGCGACGGAGTCCGGAGACGAGATCGAAGTGTCTGTCTCGGCTTAGGAGAGGCAGGGAATGCTGGCGGCAGGCCGCGGCGATCCACAGATCGTTGGCGGGAATGGGCTTGCCTTTCTTTTTCAATTCCAGGCCGATGGCCGCGTAGGAGTGAGTAGTTTCCTCGTCGATATTCAGCACAGCCACGGCGGAGATCCATTCGCGGAGCCAGTTCTCGTAAATCGCCCGGTGGCGGGACTGGGCGATTCCAAGCCGGTACTCGCCCAAAACAATCACCGGGATGGCGAGGCGTTCGGCGCGCTCGACGATCTTCATTGCCGAGGCTTCGCCGTCGGCGACAGCGGACAGCGCGTTGGTGTCCAAAATCAACGCCACATCTCCGGATCGATTTTCTCGGAATCCTCTTCGATCAGACGGTTGATTCGGACAGTCTCTTTACGCAGATGTTTCAGCTTGCCCATAAGCTTGATCCATGGCTTTTCGCCGGCCTTGGCCTTCGGTGCCAGTTTATCCTTGACGGCTTCGGTGACAAATTCACGGAATGGAACCCCGCGTGCCGCCGCCGCCGACTTTGCCCGCCGAAAAATGGTATCGGGAATTTCCAACGTGGTCTTCATGAAGCCATGCTCCCATATTTATGGGAAGGCGTCAACCAACGTAACACGTAGGTGTTGGTAGATGTTGGTTTCGGAAGGGTTGCCGGAAAGTTGGTGGTGGAGCGGGCGATGGGAATCGAACCCACGTCCGAAGCTTGGGAAGCTTCTATACTGCCATTGTACGACGCCCGCTTCGCGTTGACTCCAGCGAAGAATATCACCGGGCTCAGGCCGCGCGCAAGAATGTGTTTGCATGACACGGATTCGATTGAGGGCTACTGAATTTCAAAAGCGAAAAGCAGATCCCTCACCCCGCACAAATCGCGGGGATTCGGGATGACAAGCGGCACGGGGCCGCATCGCAGCCAGGGACGTCAACGAAGAATTTCGGTTCATTCCGAGACAGGGACGAGGCGGCGGTCAAGGGTGACGGCTGCGAAGTACGAGCAGCGCTGCAGCTCCTGCTCGAACCAGCGCGAGGCTTGGCGCGAGAGCGGCGACAGCAACGCACCGGCTACGCGCGCGAGACGGAAGTAAATCGAAACGGCGCGGATCTCGGTGGCGTCATCGGCCAACGGTGGCGCGAGGCGCACGAGTTGCAGCAGGCGGTGGAAGTCGGACGGGGCGAGGGTATCGCCAATGCCCGTGAATTCGCGCACGTGCTGCGACAACTCCACTTTGTTGTAGGCAAGGAGCAGCGTCCGGCAGTACGCGATTGCGAATTGCCCCAACGCTCCCAGACTGAATAGGAATACTAAGCTCGCGATCATTCGGTCCAATTCCGCGCCGTACCAGCGGCGCCATTTGGTTTGCCGAGCACGAAATCGCCAGGGGGCTGTGCCTTGCTAACCAGTCGTCAGGCGATCTCGCGGTGAGTAATGCACTCCGGTGTCCGAACTCTCCCTTGAGAAGCGAGCGCGGACCGCAAACCCGGAACTAACACAATTAGAGCAGCTTAATAAGAGATCGTAAGGTTGCGCCTCACTCGGCGACCCCAGAAGCGAGGCGACGAGATGTGCCATTCTGGAAGAATGGGCGTTTCTGTGCGGTACATCCAGCCGATCTCGAGTCCGATTATTGCGAAGATCGAGCGACGCGCCAGATTCGGGTCTCATGTTAGAGTTGGCTGGCTCGAAACGACTTAGCAGCGGCTCGAGCGGAATTTCGGCACCTATTCACGCATTGGGAGGCGAAGTGGCGTATCGCGATTTGCGGGACTTCGTGCGCAAGCTGGAAAAGAGCGGCGAGCTGAAGCGAATCTCCGCCGAAGTGGATCCGGTCCTCGAAATCACCGAGATCACGGACCGCGCCGTGAAAGCCGGAGGCCCCGCGCTGCTTTTCGAGCGGCCAAAGGGGTCGCGCATTCCGGCGATTACGAATCTGGTTGGTAGCGAGCGTCGCATGAATCTGGCGCTCGAAGTGGAATCGCTCGAGGAAGTGGCGGGTCGGGTGAGTTCGTTCCTCGATATGCAGTCGCCGCAGGGACTGCTCGAAAAGGTGAAGATGCTGCCGAAGCTGGCGGAGCTTAGCTCGTTTTTCCCGAAGAGTGTGCGCGGCGGCGATTGCCAGGAAGTGGTGAAGACGGAGGGATTCTCGCTCTTCGATTTTCCGATATTGCAATGCTGGCCGCAGGATGGCGGGCGCTACATCACGTGGCCGATGGTAATTACCAAGAATCCGGAAACGGGCAAGCGCAACGTGGGCTGCTATCGCATGCAAGTGTTCGACGAACGCACCACGGGCATGCACTGGCAAACGCAGAAGCACGGCGCGGAACATTTTCGCAGCGCGCGAGCGAAGAATCCCAAAGGCACGCTGGAGGTGGCCGTCGCGATTGGGGCTGATCCGGCTACATGTCTGGCGGGTATTCTTCCCGTGCCGCCAGATCTAGACGAGTTTCTCTTCTCGGGATTCCTGCGGCGCGAGCCGGTGGAGCTGGTGACGTGCAAGACGGTGGATCTGGAAGTTCCGGCGAATGCGGAAATCGTGCTGGAAGGTTACGTCGAGCTCGGGGAGCTTCGCACCGAAGGGCCGTTCGGCGATCACACTGGTTTCTACTCTCTCGAGGGGCAGTATCCCGTCTTCCACATTCAGTGTATCACGCACCGCAAGGAGCCGCTGTATCTCACGACGATCGTTGGTCCTCCGCCCCAGGAGGACTACTTCATCGGGCACGCCATCGAGCGAGTTTTTCTGCCGGTGATGAAGATGCAGTACGCAGAAATCGTCGATGTAGCCATGCCCGCCGAAGGCATTTTCCAGAACCTGATGATTGTGGCGATTAAGAAGAGCTATCCGGGGCAGGCGCGGAAAATCATGAACGCGATATGGTCTCTGGGGCAGGCCATGTTCACCAAGGTGGTGATCGTTGTGGATCACGACGTGGACGTGCAGAACCCGAGCGAAGTGGTGTGGAAGGCGTTGTGCGCGATCGACCCGGAACGCGACATTCAATTCGTTCTCGGGCCGGTGGACACGCTAGACCACGCGGCGCGGCTGCAGGATTTCGGCTCGAAGATGGGCATCGACGCCACGCGCAAGTGGAAGGAAGAGGGCTACGCGGGGCGCTGGCCGGATGAAATCAAAATGGACGAAGCAACGAAGAAACGCGTTGATGCGCTGTGGCAGCATCTGAAGATCGAGACTTCGAAAGCAGAGTAGCGCGTGCTCCTTCCGGGCACGCTCCGTTCGTATTCCAGGAGGCGCAATGACAAAACCGGCCGTGCTGATAGCTGTGGGTTTCTGTGTCCTGCTTTGGACTGCCGGCAATGGGCAGGCGCAGTCACGCCCGGCGCTCTCGCCCGAGGTGCAACGGTACGTGCGCGTGTCCGCTCCGGTGGTCGCGCTGACGCATGTGCGCGTGGTGGACGGCACTGGCTCGGCGCCAAAAGAGAATCAGACGGTGATCATTTCCGGCGACAAGATTCAGTCGGTGGGCGATGCGAGCGCTGCTACCGTTCCGGCAGGCGCTCAAGTGCTCGATTTGACCGGCTACACCGTGATTCCCGGACTTGTGGGGATGCACGAGCACATGTTCTATCCCTCGACGCGCGTTCCCATCTATAACGAGATGGCTTACAGCTTCCCGAAGCTCTACCTGGCAGCAGGCGTGACCACGGTTCGGACCGGCGGCAGCCTCGAGCCTTACACGGACATTGAGTTGAAGCACCTCATCGACGCGGGGCAGATGGCAGGTCCCGAAATGCACATCACCGGACCATATCTGGAAGGGGTCGGCGCATACACCCCGCAAATGCACGTCCTGAAAGATGCGGAGGATGCGCGACGAACCGTGAACTACTGGGCCGACGAAGGCGCTACGTCGTTCAAGGCGTACATGCACATCACGCGCGACGAGTTGGCGGCGGTGGTGGACGCGGCGCACAAGCGCGGTCTGAAGGTGACCGGGCATCTTTGCTCGATTGGCTTTCGCGAGGCGGCTGCCATCGGGATCGACAATCTGGAACACGGACTGTTTGTAGACACGGAATTCGTTCCTGGGAAAGCCCCCGATGTTTGCCCTTCGCAGGTTGAATCCAGGCAGGTGATGGCGGGGCTGGATCTTCAGAGCGCGCCAGTGCAAGCGATGATTCACGACCTTGTCGATCATCACGTTGCGATCACTTCCACGCTCTCGGTTTTCGAGCCGATGGTGCCCAACCGCCCGCCGCTCGACCAGCGCGTTCTGGACGCGATGCTGCCCGAGGCGCAGGTGGATTACTTGAAGAATCGAATCCGGAGCAACGCCAATCCCGCACTCATTTCGATGGGGGCTACTGACTTCAAAAAGGAAATGGATTTCGAGCGCATGTTCGTGAAGGCCGGAGGGACGTTGCTGGCGGGCGAAGATCCGACCGGCGGCGGCGGGATTCTGGCTGGATTCGCGGACCAACGTGAAGCGGAACTGCTTGTCGAGGCGGGATTCACGCCGATGGAAGCTTTGCGAATTTACAGTTATAACGGCGCGGAGTTTCTCGGCCAAGCGGATCGACTTGGGACCATCGCACCAGGAAAAGTAGCCGACGTCGTCGTAATTCACGGCGATCCCTCGCAGAACATCAATGACATAGAAAAGGTGGAGATCGTTTTCAAGGATGGAATCGGCTACGATTCGGCCAAACTGATAGACGCCGTGCGCGGTTCGGTGGGACTCCACTAGAGACGAGAAGAAAAGTGGCGTCGGAAACTGTTTCCCGAAAAGGGAAGCTTGAGTTGCGCTCCTTTGTCCTGGTTGGATCTCGCTAGGAGGACATCAGAATGACGACGCTTCGTACGTGGCCTCTGGCATTTATGCTGATATTGGGTGCCGCCGGATGGTCAGTGAGCCCTCAAACGACCGATAGCAAGCCGCCGGACGTTGGCCGCGTCCCAAGGCTGGTGAACACCTGTTTGATTACAAACAATGTGAAACGACTTGTGGAATTCTATGAACCCGTCCTGGGACTTAAGGCAAAGAGGTCGGGTGAAGACTACGCGGAGTTTCCGACAGACGGGGGAGTGCTGGCGATTTTCTCGCAGGAGGCTCAGCAAAAGTACATCCCCGGCTCGACCGAAGCGGCAAAGAACAAGAGCGTGATCCTGGAATTCAAGGTGGCCGATGTCGATCAGGAGTATCGGAGACTTCAGAGCGTTGTGAAGACTTGGGTCAAGCCACCCACCACTCAGCCATGGGGAACTCGTTCCATATACTTCCGTGATCCAGACGGAAATCTTGTCGATTTTTATGTGTTCGTCAAAGCTCAATGACGGTATTTCGATCGCCTCTAGAAGTGATTTGGCGTAAGCTCGGGACAACAGATTCAGGTAGCACAACGATCTTGGCTGCGCGAAAGAGTGCGAGTTCCATGTTTCTCGCGAATTGCTGATTCCCGCCGAAGACCCCTTTTCTGACAGTGACAATTTTTGTAACTCCCTCGCGTCGGTTCAGCTTTGGCAGCCGATTTCCGGCTTCTTCCCCTCATTTTCGTTGTACACCCGGTTAACGCGAAGGCGCTCCCAGGCCCTAATTCATTCACTTTTTCATCGCGAGGCGCAGGTGACGCGAAGCAAAGTCGTCTCGGAGCCGGGAAATTTCCCAATCCGCCGAAAGCGGCGAAAGCCTTTGCTACCTGTACTTTTACCTGTACTTTTCGGCCTCCTGTCCTTAAGTACTGGGTTTTTACCAACAGCACACACGCAGACAACGTAGCTTGACAGCCTGTGTTGCAGATGTAATAAACGGTGAAAGCGAGCGTACCGGCAGTAGCAGTACTAACTGCGCTGAGGCGGTTCGCGCGACGGGGTTCGGGGCAAGCGGAAGCAAAGTTTCAAACGGGCATCTTGGGGATTCAGCCGGGTGAGTCTTGCGGTGTGAAACCGTCCTGCGAAACGGGCGGGTGAGGAGTGAGGGGCCGCGATGTTAAATCTGGGGAAAACGAGATCCTTGATCGGCCTCGATATCGGTTCGAGCTCTGTCAAGGCAGTGGAACTCAAGAAAACAAAAACGGGATACGAGCTGGTGAGTTTCGGCCTGGAGCCCCTGGCGCAGGACACGGTTGTGGATGGAGCCATCATGGATGCGCCATCGGTGGCCGAAAAGATCATCTCGATATTCGACGGGCAAAAGATCAAGGCCAAGGATGTAGCGACATCGGTTTCGGGACACTCGGTGATCGTCAAGCGGGTGAGCATGCCGCTGATGAGCGAGGAAGAGCTGTTCGACCGGGTGCAGGCGGAAGCGAGCCAGCACATCCCGTTTGATATCGCGGACGTCAACCTGAGCCACCAGTTGCTGGAAGCCACCGAAAACCAGATGGATGTGCTGCTGGTAGCCGTGAAGAAAGACAAGATTCTGAACCACACGAACGTGCTGGCGCAGGCGGGAAAGACGCCGGTGGTGGTGGATATCGACGCCTTCGCGCTGCAGAACGCTTTCGAGACGAACTACGAGCTGGACCCGTCCCAAGTGGTCGCGCTGCTGAACGTGGGCGCCAGCGTGATGAACATCAATATCGTTCGCGGCTGGACTCCGCTGTTTACGCGGGACGTTTCGGTGGGGGGAAATCAGTACACGGACGCATTGCAGAAGGAACTGGACCTGAGCTTCGAGGACGCCGAAAAACTAAAGATGGGCGGGACCCTGGCGGGCGTCAGCGAGGAGCAGCGTACGGCGATTCTGCGATCTGTGTCGGACATTCTGATCCTCGAGATCCAGAAGACGTTCGATTTCTTCCGCGCAACGGCGAGCGGCGAAAACATCCGGCGAATCTACGTAGCGGGGGGACTGCTCGAGTGCCGGGACTCATCGACCTGCTGAAGGAAGAATTCGCCATGCCGGTGGAGGAGCTGTACCCCTTCCGGAAGATTTCGATCAACCCTGGGCGTCACGACGAGAATCAGCTTCGCGAGTTGGCGCCGCGCCTGGCCATCGCTGTGGGCCTGGCACTGAGGAGTTTTGACACGCCATGATTCGGATTAACTTACTCGGTCAGGTTCGTCCCAAGGCCGCAAAGAAATCGGTGCCTCTCGAGGCGACCGTTCAGATTATTTTCCTGGTAGCCGCTATCGGCCTGGCTGCGGTGGTGCTCGGGATCACGTACTACCAGCAAAAGCGCCAGCTCGACGACACGAACGCGCGCATCTCCGCTCTGCGCACCGAAAAGGCCAGCCTGGAGCAAATCAAGAGCGAAGTGGAGCAGTTCGAGCGCGAGAAGGCCATTCTGCAGCAGCGAATCGATGTAATCGAGCAGCTGCAGAGGAATCGCACGGGCGGCCAGGAACTCCTTCAGATGGTCGCGAACACCGTAGTGCGAGTGGAAAGCCTCTGGCTGACCAGTCTCGAGCGCAAGCAGGACACGCTCAACATGGAAGGCGAGGCGGGCTCGATCAACGCGGTGGCCAATTTCATCACGCAACTCAAGCGCTCGGGATACTTCGACAAAGTGGAAATTACCGAGGCGAAAGAAGACGACCTCGTGAAGACCACGCAGACATTCAATTTCAAGATGACGGCGGCCATTAACGCGTCTGCCGCGCCGGCCATGAACCCGCCCCCCGCGAAGGCTCAACCCACGGGCGCGCAGGCCTCGCCGGCGGCCACAGACAAGGGGAGGAGCTAAATCATGGGAACTAGCTTCCGAGATTGGCCCTGGCCCCTGCAAGCAGTCTTCTATGTGGCATTGGCTTTTATCATCGTGGTTGCGGGTTTCTACGTTCCCGGTTCTCCCGTGCGAAACGTTCGGACGGACCTGGAGAGCGCGCAGGCGGACCTGAAGCCGCTCGAACAAGATGTTGCCAGACTGCGGCTTTACCGGCAGCGCCGCGCGGAATTGCAGTCCGATATGGACGCGCTGCAGAAGCAGCTTGCCACTCTTCAGACGATCGTCCCTGAGGATAAGCAAGCCGACCAGTTCATCCTGATGATACAGCGCGCTGCGATGGCCTCGGGCGTGTCGATTCGGCGGCTCACCGCGAAACCGATCACGGCCAAGCAGTACTACTTCGAGATGCCTTTTGAGGTCGAGTCAGATGGCCCGTATTACGCGGTGCTGGACTTTTTCGCGCAGTTGGGCCGGCTCTCGCGGATCATCAATGTGGGCGACTTGAAGCTCACATCCGTCGTCAGCAGCAACGCCAACAGCAGATTTCATATGGCGCCCGGCACATCCGTAACCGGGACCATGACGATCACGACTTTCTTCACAAAGGCCGCCGACACGGCGTCGACGACGCCGACGAGCGGTCCGGCAAAGCATTAGGTGGAGACCATGAGACTCGCAAAGAAATTCGCGAACCTGGCTGTGGTGGCATTCGCGCTCTCCTTCGCGCCGAGCATCGGCGCCCAGGGGCAGCCGATGCAGCAGCAACCAGCACCGAGGAAGATGGGCAAGACTCGCAAGGGCAGCCCCATGGGCGCGCCGAAGGCTCCGGCGGCCAGCGACGCCGCTCCCATGGCTGCGCCGGACGGTGCTCCTTCTTCTGACAAACCGGACGCGATCGCCAATAAGCGCGACCCTTTCCTGCCTCTGGTAGCTCTGCAGCAGCAGGCGGCCAGCGGGGAGCATCTGCCTCCCGGCAAGGCGGGTCTGGTGATTGCGTCAGTTCGAGTGGACGGAACCGTGAAGGCTGCGAACGGAATGCTTGCGGTGGTTTCGAATCCGGAGCAACGAGTGTACTTCGTTCGCGAAGGTGACCATCTGTACGACGGCGACGTGGAAAAGATCGGTCTTGACGGCGTGACTTTCAGGGAAAATTCAAAAGATGCGTTCGGGAAATCGGTGGAGCGGTTGGTGACCAAGCGAATCTACCCGAGTGCAGGAGAGCAGCAATGAGGATCATGTGGCGGGCGTGGGGGCTGGCCGCTCTCGTGGCGGCAGGCCTGATGTGGACGAATGGAACGCTGTCGGCGAGCGATGCGCCGGTGGTGCATGTGAAGGCAGTGGTGAAGGACGGAGCCGTTCGCTTGGAAGCTCAAGCCAACGGTCCGTTCGAATACACCACGTTTCGCCCCAGCGCGAGCCTCTACGTGCTCGATCTGAGCGGCGTCTCCGCGGCTGATTCCGCGGGAGACCGAGTGGTGGCCTCGGAATTGATCAAGGGCTACCGCGAGACCTCCTACTCGGCTGGCGATAAGTCCATCGTCCGGCTGGAAATTCTCCTCGCCCAGGGTCTCGAGCCCCGGCTGGAGCGGTCAGACTCTAAAGAACTGACTCTTCTTGTTTCGCGCACGGGAGGTGGCGATAGTGGTTCATCCTCGCCAAGTCTGAAGCCGATCGCCGCCAGGACTTCAGACGTGCCTGTCCCGAGCCCCAGCGTTCAAGCCATTCAGCAGGTGACTCTGTCGCAGGACGGAGACAAGACGGAAGTGAACGTTCTCGGTTCCGGACCGCTCAGCTACCACACGAGCCGGTTGCAGAATCCGGACCGCCTGGTTCTGGACTTTCAGGCGTCGCATTTGAAGACCTCGACGCGGCACATCGCCAGCAACCTCGATCCCGTTCGCGAGATTCGCCTGGCGCAATTCACGCCGGAAGTTTCGCGGATGGTGATTGATCTGCGCGGCCCGGCACGCTACAACATCAGCGCAAAGGGAAACGACGTAAACGTGGCGTTCGCACCTGAGGCAGGAGCCGTGAAGTCGGCGCCTATCGAGACGCCCGCGAACCTGGTTACAACCAAGAACGAAGCCGCGACGCCTGTCGCTGCGGTTAGCGTAGCCGCGCAAGCTCCGATACCTGCCCCCGCAGTCGTTTTTCCGGCGGCTATCACGCAATCTGCGTCCGCGCTTGCCGATCCCGTTTCCTCCAAGCCTCAGGAGCAGAGCGCTACGGCGGCCACCCAGCTAGCTACTCAGACTGTGGCGACTGTGAACAATCCGCCCGCGCCAACGCAGCAAGATACTCAGGCGGCCAGCGCTCCGCCGACAGCTCCAGCGGCTCAGCCCATGACCATGCCTGCTCCAAGGCCGGTCGAGTCTCAAGCAGCTGCCGCGGCAGCTTCCCGATACTCGGGAGAACCGATTTCAGTCAATTTGAAGGATGTGGATTTGCGCGACTTCTTCCGCCTGATTCACGAGATTAGCGGGTTGAACGTCGTCGTGGACCCGGCCGTGAAGGGAACGCTGACAATCGTTCTCGACGATGTGCCGTGGGATCAGGCGCTCGACATCGTGCTTCACAACAACGATCTCGATAAACAGCTCGACGGCAACGTTCTGCGCATCGCCACCAAGGAAACTCTGAAGAAGGAAGCCGAAGAGACCCGCGACCTCGCCAAGGCGCAGGCGGAAGCGGCGGACGTGGTTACGTCAACCCGCGTGCTGAGCTATGCAAAAGCCGCGGACATGGCCACCACTCTGAAGAAATTCCTGTCGTCGCGCGGCGACATTCTGGCCGACGAGCGCTCGAACACGCTGATCATCCGGGACGTGCCTAGCGTCTTCCCGGTGATCGATAACCTGCTGCGCCAGCTCGACCGCAAATCGCGCCAAGTGGAAATCGAAGCTCGCGTGGTGGCCGCCAATCGGTCGTTCGACCGGGAAATCGGCACGATCCTTGCTTTCTCTGGAGGCTCGGGTCACAGCCTCTTTGGTGGAACCGCCACTGTAGGGCAAAGCGAAACCACGTTCACGCCCGCTCCTCCCTATCACACTGGGAGCGGCGGGAGCAGCTCAACCAGTGGTGCGACGGCGCCGTTGTTGACGAACCTCGGAGCCAGCGTTCCGACGAGCGGCCTTGCCTACCTGTTCCAGTCGACGAACTTTGCGCTCGACTACGTGATCAACGCCCTGGAAGAGAAGGGTGTCGGCAAGCTGCTCTCCAAGCCGAAGATCATCACTCAGAACAATCAGAAGGCGATCGTGAAGCAAGGCACGAAGATTCCGGTGCAGACGATCGTCAACAACACGGTTTCGGTGCAGTTCGTTGACGCCGTGCTGCAGCTCGAGGTCATACCCCAGATCACGGCCGAAGGCACGATCTACATGGACGTCACCGTGCAGAACGACCAAATCGACCAGTCGATTCCGCGAGTTGAGGGCATCCCGGCTATCGACACCCAATCGGCTCAGACCCGCGTCACTGTGGCCGATGGAGCAACGGTGGTCGTCGGCGGCATCATCGTCTCGACACAACGAACGGACATCCAGGAGGTTCCGGTGCTGGGCAGCGTGCCCATTATCGGCAACCTGTTCAAACACACAACCGTCAGCTCGACGGCTCAAGAACTGCTCTTCTTCTTGACGCCGCGTATCCTGCCGGGCTAACTTGACGCTGTCACAGGGAGAAGTCGTCAGTTAGCAGAGCGGCGAAATCGAGGCGCGAAGTTTTAGGCCGGAGCCGAGTGGATCGGCTCCGGCTTTGTTTTTCAGAATTGCGCGCGGACGTAGTCCTCGTCACACACCTGCCCAATATCTTCTATCTCACGGGGTTCAGTGGCAGCGCCGGCTTGCTGCTTGTCGAGCCGCAAGAGGGCCTTCTTCTAATCGACAGCCGCTACACGTTTCAGGCGCGGAAGGAAGTGTCCGGCGTGCGCGTCGAAACCGTGAAACATGGGCTGCTTCGCGGCGCGGGAGACGCAATTTCGAAGATTTCGCGCAGGGGCCGCATTTCCGTGGCCTACTCGCCCTCGCAACTCACCATCGCGCAGAAGCAAGCGCTCGACGCCGCCACTGGCGGCAGGGTACGTTGGGTGCCCGCCGGCGGGCTGGTGGAGAAGCTCCGCGCCATCAAGGACGCGGACGAACTCAGCCGGATGCGGCAGGCCGCTGACGCCATCAGCAAGACGTTCTGCGACGTTGTCCCCATGATCCGGCCCGGGGTTACCGAGCTTGAGCTTGCTGCCGAGATCGAGTACCGCATGAAGCGCCTCGGAGCTACGGGTGCCTCGTTCGAGACCATCGTTGCCTCGGGCGCGCGGTCGGCCTGGGCACACGCGAGGCCCACCGCCAAGCCACTCAGGAAAAACGAGTTGGTCGTCCTAGACCAGGGTGCTATACTCCGCGCTTATTGCAGCGACATGACTCGAACCGTCTTCCTGGGGCGGTCCTCCGAGAAGGTGCGGCGAATGTATCGCGCCGTGCTGGAAGCTCAGGGAGCCGCGAAGAACGCCATTCGATCGGGTGTAGCGGCAGAAGCGCCGGACACGGCGGCTCGACACGTCCTGAAGAAGTACGGCTTGAATCGTTTTTTCACGCATAGCACCGGTCACGGCCTTGGTCTCGAAGTGCACGAGACTCCGCGGCTCGGCAAAGGCGAGCGAACCACGCTGGAAGAGGGCATGGTCGTTACGGTTGAGCCGGGTGTTTACCTGGAAGGCTTCGGCGGTATTCGAATCGAGGACGATGTCGTTGTAACATCAACGGGTGGGCAGGATTTGACCTCTGCTCCCAGGGAACTTCTCGAACTATAGATGCCCAAGAGCTCTAAAACCCAGCCCGATTCTGAGACACGAACCTCCGGGGTAGACCTGCACGAAGTGGAACGCGTGCTCGAATTCATGCAGAAGCACGGCCTCGAGGAGTTCGAATACGAGCGCAGCGGCCTGCGAATCCGGCTGAAGAAGCCGTCGATGGTGGCGCAAGGTTCCTTCCGCGCCGTACCCAGCTCCGAGATCGTGATTGCTGCGGCGCCGGCCGCGTCGTCAGGGACCGGGGCCGGTACGGCTGGCGCTAAAGAGGCTCCTCCCGAATCCGGGCACTCCGAGGACTTGCACGTGGTGAAATCGCCGATCGTGGGGACTTTCTACGCCTCGGCAAGCCCTGGAGCGGCGCCGTTTGTGACTCCGGGCGCGCGTGTGGAAACGGGACAGGTGTTGTGCATCATTGAAGCCATGAAGCTGATGAACGAAATCGAATCCGATGTGGCGGGCGAGGTGGTGCGGGTCTTCGTCGAGAACGGGCAGCCGGTGGAGTACGGCGAGCCGCTATTTGGCATTCACCCGCACCGCAAGAAGTAGGCGTTCCCAGTGATCGTTTTTCAGGCGAACCTTTTCAAGTGACCTTCCAATGTTCCGAAAAATCCTGATCGCCAATCGCGGCGAAATCGCGCTTCGGATCCTCAGCGCTTGCAGGGAACTGGGTGTGCAAACGGTCGCGGTCTACTCGGAAGCCGACCGCCACGCGCTTCACGTCCGTTTTGCCGACGAAGCCATTTGCATTGGGCCGCCCCGGTCTTCCGAGAGCTACCTCAATATCCCGCAGGTGATCAGCGCGGCCGAGATTGCGAATGTCGACGCGATTCATCCGGGCTACGGCTTCCTCTCTGAGAATGCGAACTTTGCCGAGGTCTGCGAAGCCTCGCACATAACGTTCATTGGCCCCAAGCCGCACGCCATCCGTCTGATGGGCGAGAAGGACCAGGCCCGCCGGGAAATGGCCGCAGCTGGATTGCCCATCATTCCTGGAAGCGCCGGCGTGGTGCCGGATGAAGAAGCAGCCAAGCAAGTGGCGGCGGAAATCGGGTTGCCGGTGATGATCAAGGCCGCGGAAGGCGGCGGCGGGCGGGGAATGCGGATCGTTCGCAAAAAAAGTGAGCTGATTCCCTTGTTCCAGACCGCTCGCACCGAAGCCGAACAGGCTTTTGGCTCCGCGAACGTTTACATGGAGAAGCTGATCGAGCGCCCTCGCCACATCGAGTTCCAGGTGCTGGGCGATTTGCACGGCAACGTCATGCACCTTGGTGAGCGGGAGTGCTCGCTCCAGCGGCGGCACCAGAAGGTGCTCGAGGAGTCGCCTTCGACGGTTATCGACCAGCCCACGCGCCAGCGAATCGGCAAGCAAGTGGTGGATGCTCTGCGCAAGATCGGATACTCGAGCGCTGGTACCGTCGAATTCCTGCGCGACGAGTCAGGAAATCTCTATTTCATCGAGATGAACGCCCGAATTCAGGTGGAGCATCCGGTGACTGAAATGGTCACTGATATCGATCTGGTGAAATCGCAAATTCGGCTCGCGGCGGGCGAGAAGCTGAAGGACGTTGTCGGCCAGGTGGAGTTCCGCGGGCATGCCATCGAGTGCCGCATCAACGCCGAGGACCCGGATACGTTCACTCCTTCGGCGGGACGCATCACGGCCTTTCGCGTTCCCGGCGGGCCCGGAATTCGCGTGGATACCGCGGTGTATGCGGACGCCGTCATCCCGCCCTATTACGATTCCCTGATTGCGAAGCTGATCGCTTACGGGCACGACCGCGCCGAAGCGATTGTGCGCATGAATCGAGGCCTCGATGGCTTCGTCGTCGAAGGGATCAAGACGACGATTCCCCTTCATAAGCGCATCCTGGCGGACCCGGATTTCATCGCCGGCAAGTTTGACACCCATTTCCTCGAGCACCGCGCCGCTGTAGAAGCCAGGTAATCGGAGGCAGGGAATTGTTTCCTGCGCTGTACGCCATCCTCGATCCCACCTTGATTAAAGACCCGTTGGCTGAATTTGCTGCGCAATTGTCGGCAGCGGGCGTCGAACTGATGCAGCTGCGCGATAAGCGGGCCTCAGCGCGAAAGATTTATGCGGAATCGCGAGGGCTGGTGGAGCAATTCGCCGGATCGGGCGTTCGTTTGATTCTCAACGACCGGCCGGATATCGCGGCGATGATTGGGGCCGGCGGCGTCCACGTGGGCCAGGAAGACTTGCCGGTGGAAGCAGCGCGGGCAATCTGCGGGAACGGCTGCTGGGTGGGCGTTTCGACACACAATCTCGCGCAATTGCGCGAAGCGAATCAAACTTCGGCAGACTATATAGCAGTGGGGCCCATCTTCCCGACCGCTACAAAAGAAAATCCTGATCCCGTTGTTGGCCTCGACTTCTTGCGTTTGGCGCGCCAGGAGACGCGAAAACCTCTTGTGGCGATTGGCGGAATCACTATAGAGTCTGCCGCGGAAGTGTTTCGCGCAGGGGCGGATTCCGTTGCTGTGATTCGAGATCTTCTCGAAGCGCCGAGTCCTAGCCGGCGCGCAGGCGAGTATCTGGCGATAGCAGAGCAGTCGCGTTCGGGGCGAGCTTAAAACCAAACAATGGCGCAGCAGGCGCAAACATTGGCGGGCGTCACCGGCGAAGGAGCCGATCTCGTCAAAGGCCTCGGCCTTTTCGACGCGATCATGATCGTCATGGGGTCGATGATCGGCTCGGCAATTTTCATCGTTTCGGGCGATATATCCCACCAGGTGCAGAGCCCGGGTTTGCTGCTGGTGGTCTGGATCGTCGCGGGCGTCATGACGATTATCTGCGCGCTCAGTTATGGCGAACTGGCGGCGATGATGCCGCATGCGGGCGGGCAATACGTTTTCCTGCGCGATTCCCTCGGGCCCATTTGGGGCTTCCTTTACGGCTGGACGATGCTGCTCGTCATCCAGACCGCCACGATCGCAGCCGTGGCCATCGCATTCGCGAAGTTCACGGCCGTACTCGTTCCGTTTTTCTCCGCTTCGGACTGGATTTGGAAGATTGGGACCTTCGGGCCGTGGCAGCTCTGGTTTGGGTCGCTCGGCCCGTACAGCGTGGGCCTGAATCGCCAGAACTTTCTGGCGATCGCTTCGATTGTGCTGCTCACGTGGCTGAACACGCGCGGCCTTCGCGTGGGCAAGATTGTGCAGAATGTTTTCACGGTCGCGAAAACCGGCGCCCTGGCGGGGCTGGTCCTGCTGGGCGTGTTCTTTTCCACGGCCGTCGCTCGCTCCGCGAACTTCACGAATTTCTGGCGCAACGCCTCGCTCGGCACCATGCATCCCTATCCGCCCGATCAGCCCACATGGGTCATCGGCACGATTACGCTGGTGGGCGTGGCCATGGTGGGCTCTCTCTTCGCCGCGGACGCGTGGAACAACGTCACCTTCACGGCTGCCGAGGTGAAAAATCCGAGCCGCAATCTGCCGCTGGCGCTGGCCCTCGGAACGGGCCTCGTCATTCTGCTCTACATCATGGTGAACATCGGCTACCTGCGAATTCTCCCGATGGCGGGCGACCCTAACGGGACGACCACTCTGGCGCGCGGAATCGAGTTCGCCGCCGACGGGCGTGTGGCCACAGCCGCCGCGCAAGCCGTGATTGGACCCGCTGGCGCCATCGTGATGGCGATCGCGATTATGATTTCGGGTTTCGGCTGCAATAACGGGCTGATTCTTTCCGGTGCGCGAATTTACTACGCGATGGCCAAGGACAAGCTTTTCTTCCAATCGGCCGGAAATGTGAACCGGTATCACGCTCCGAGCGCGGCGCTGATTGTGCAGTGCGTTTGGGCGTCCGTGCTGTGTCTTTCGGGAACGTACAGCCAGTTGCTGGACTTTCTCATCTTTGCCGTGGTGATCTTTTATATCCTCACGCTCGGCGGGCTGTTTTTGCTTCGCTGGAAACGCCCCGACATTCCGCGGCCCTACCGCGCGTTCGGTTATCCGGTTTTGCCGGCGCTCTACATCGTCATGGCGGTGTTCATCGAATTTCAATTGCTTCGGTACAAGCCGCAGTACACTTGGCCGGGCCTCATCATCGTCTTGCTTGGGATTCCGGTGTATGCGATCTGGAAAGTTCGCGCGAAAGCGCATCCGGCTGGCTGAAACGAACGTGGAACACGCCGGGTTTCTACCGGCCAAAATCGAAACGGGAGGGCATCAATGGCGAACCCGCTTTTTGCCACCAAGCCGTTGAACGTAATCATGGAGGAAGCCAAGGAGACGGGGGAGCACTCCCTGCGGCGCGCTCTTGGGCCCGTCAACCTGATCACGCTCGGCATTGGCGCGATCATCGGAGCCGGAATTTTCGTTCTGACGGGCCAGGCTGCCGCGCAGAGCGCCGGGCCCGCGATCGTCGTCTCGTTCATTTTGTCCGGCATCATCTGCACGTTCGCCGGTTTGTGTTACGCCGAGTTTGCTTCGCTGATTCCGATCGCGGGCTCAGCTTACACCTACGGTTACGCCACCCTGGGAGAGCTCATCGCCTGGATCATCGGCTGGGACTTGATCCTCGAATACGCCTTTGGTGCCGCGACCGTCGCCTCAGGTTGGAGCGGCTATTTCGTCAGCTTCCTGGAAGACCGCGGCATCTTCATCAACCCCAAGTGGATCACGACCCCGGGAACCGAAATGGTCTTCTACAAAGGCCACTGGGCGGCCCTTGACACGCTCAGGATGGCTCTGGGGACTGCGAGCGTGGACCCGGCATCGTTGCCGCACGCAACCGGAGTGTTCAATGTGGTGGCGTTCCTGGCGATTGCCTTCGTCACTTGCGTCCTCGTCTTTGGCATCAAGGAATCAGCGAACTTCAACTCGGCCATCGTAATCGTCAAGGTAGCCATCGTTTTGGTGTTCATCGGAATTGCCGGGCTCTTCGTGATTCGGCACCCGAGTCTGGCGAGCGCGAACTGGCACCCCTTCATTCCTCCCAATACCGGCAAATTCGGATTCTTCGGATGGTCGGGAGTGGCGCGGGGAGCTGCGGTAATCTTCTTTGCCTACATCGGGTTCGACGCTGTTTCGACGGCCGCGCAGGAAGCCAAGAATCCGCAGAAAGACATGCCCATCGGGATCATCGGTTCCTTAGTGATCTGCACCTTCCTCTACATTCTGGTTTCCGGACTCCTGACGGCCGTGGTCCCGTACACGGATCTCAACGTTGCCGCTCCAGTGGCCATCGGAATCGACGCGACCGGAGTTCGGTGGGGCAGCTTCCTGGTGAAGTTGGGTGCGATTGCGGGCCTTGCTAGCGTAATGCTCGTCATGCTCCTGGGCCAATCGCGAGTGTTCTATTCGATGTCCCGCGACGGGCTTTTGCCGAAGTGGGCTGGGGCCATTCATCCCCGCTTTCGCACACCCTGGATTACGTCGATCGTGGTGGGAGTCTGCGTCGCCATTTTTGCCTCGACGATTCCAATCGGCGATCTCGCCGTGCTCGTCAACATCGGCACGTTGCTCGCATTCGTAATCGTCTGCGCTGGAGTGTGGATTCTGCGCCGCAAGAGGCCAGACCTGCCGCGGCCGTTCAAGACGCCGTTGGTTCCCTTGGTCCCGATTCTGGGAATTCTCACCGCGCTGGCGGCGATGGCGAGCCTCCCTGCCAAGACCTGGTACCGGCTGCTGATTTGGCTGGCCATCGGACTCCTTGTGTACGTCTTCTATGGACGGTCGCATAGCAAAGTCAGGAACGCATCCAAACAGCCTGTTTCCGTGAAATAATCTAGGGTCCCGCCGGATTGTCGTAGGATGGCGGAGAGTCCAAGCTGCGTGTGTATTCTTGGGATGCAGCCGTGCATTGTCCATGAACCGAGTTACCTCTCGACGTTTTGGAGTGGCCCTGCGGCGCCTTTCGCCGCTGGATTTCGTCGCGCTCGCAATCGTCGTTCTCTACGTGGTTCTTCGCGTGGTCCGCGCCTTCGGACGCGCGCTTCCGTTTACGTCCTTCCTGGGTTTCCTGGCTTTCGTTGCGGTGCTTTACTTCGCCGTCCGCATGCTGCCATGGATACGCACGAAGCTCCTGTGGCGCCTGCGCAGCCGTCTTGTAGTTGCCTACGTTTTCATCGCTGTCGTTCCTGTAGTGCTTCTTCTGGCGATGGCCGGCGTAGCGGCTTACTTGCTCCACCTCCAGTTCGGCGCCCACCTTCTGAGCGATCATCTGGGCGACCGCATCAGCACCATTGCGACGGACACCGACGCCATATCCGATGCGATTGAACTCGCGGCTTCCAAAGGTGACGCTGCGGATGATTCGATGCTCGCGCGCCCGGGAATAGCAAATCTGATTTCCGCGGCTCGCGCCTCCGGACTGGATTTGCGTGTCCTCGTGAACCGTGGCCGGCATTTGGTACGGAACGGACGCCATCACTTTTCGGGACTCGTGGAATTCGAAGGCAAGCTCTGGCTCGCAACGGCGGAGAGCAGGCCCGCCGGCAACGGCACGGTCGTCATCTTCGCAGGCGAGCCGCTCACGCCAGAGCTTCTCGACAACCTGGGCGAAGGGCTCGGCCCGATTCAGTTGATTCTCCTTGAGCCGTCCGCGCAAAGACCCACGTCGGGGCTGGCCATCGAGCTCGAAAACGGCCGGCTGTACGTTCCCGGTGAACAGGTCATCAGCAATCGCAAGCTGGAACCCCCGGCGCATTGGTTCGATATCCGCGTGAACGGCGCTTCCACGCTCGAAGCCGAGCGTGCTGAGCCCGCTGGGGACTCTTCGCCGGCTCCCGTCCTCGCCTCGTTTTCGTTGCGCCCGATGACGGTGAACCGCCAACTCTTCAGGTCCATGGGCGCCGTAGGGCCGCTGCTCGTCAACCTTCTCGTCCTCGCGGCCATCATTTTCCTCATTTTTGAAATTGCCGCGCTGGCGACGGGCGTCGTCTTGACGCGGACCATCACGAACGCCATCGACGATCTCTATGAAGCCACCCTCCACGTCCGGCGCGGCGATTTCAGTTATCGCGTCCGCGTTCACAAGCGCGATCAGATTGGCGCGCTCGGCGACTCGTTCAATGAAATGACAAGTTCGGTTTCCGAGCTGATCGCCGAGCAGCGCCAGCGCCAGAAGCTTGAGAACGAAATCACGATTGCCCGCGAAGTGCAGGAGCAGCTCTTTCCGCACTCGCTGCCGTCAATGCCGGGTTTGCAGGTCGGCGCCACTTGCCGGCCGGCGCGAACCGTCAGCGGCGACTACTACGATTTCATCAGTCTGGGTCCGACGCGAATGGGCATCGCCATCGCCGACATCAGCGGAAAGGGAATCTTCGCGGCTCTGCTGATGGCCAGCCTTCAGGCCGCGCTTCGCAGTATGGCGTCCCTGAATGGGCACGGAGGTACCGCGACCCTCGTCGAGCGCCTCAACAGCCACCTGTTCAAGAACACCTCCGACGACCGCTACGCCACATTTTTCTACGCCGTCTACGACACGGAATCGAGGATGCTCACGTACACGAACGCAGGGCACCTGGCTCCGTTCTTCGTCGACGACGCGGGCGTGCAGCAGCTCGACGAAGGCGGCACCGTCGTCGGTCTGTTCGAGGATCCGCCTTACACGCAGGGCAGTCTGAAAGTCGCGCCGGGAAGCGTCCTGGTGGCCTTCAGTGACGGCCTGACCGAAGCCGAAAACGTGTATGGCGAAGAATTTGGAATGCAGCGGCTGAAGGAAGAGGTCATGCGCCAGCGCAACGCGGCTCCGCAGCGCCTGGCCGAAAATCTGATTGCGGCCACCGAGCAGTGGGCGGGAACGCCCGAACAAGCCGACGACATCACGGTTGTCGTCGCTAAGATGGGCTGAGCCCATCCGATTTTGCCTTCGCGCTGATACACTGGCGCCCCGTGAACACTCCCTACGATCGCATTGCGGGCCAAAGTGTGGAGCGCCTCGCCGCGCTGAGCGATGGAATATTCGGCGTTGCCATGACGCTACTTGTTCTCGATCTGCGTCTGCCCGTGACGGAGGCCGTCCACAGCGAGCACGACCTGTGGCGAGGCCTGGTGGCAATTTCTCCGCAGCTTCTGATGTGCTTGATGAGTTTCATGACGCTCGGCATCTTTTGGGTCGGCCAGCAAACCCAGCTCAACTTTCTCGAACGTTCCGACCGTCATCTCACCTGGATTAACATCGCCTTCCTGTTTACCGTGATGCTCATGCCGTTTTCCACGAAACTGCTGGCCGAGTTCATTTCCTACCGCACGGCTCTCGTCACCTATTGGGGCAACATCGTTTTCTTGGGAGCTATTCTCTACGGAAGCTGGGGATATGCGACGCGGGCAAAGCTGCTAAAGGCTGACACGCCGGCCGAAGCCTCCGCAGCGATTTGCCGCCGCATCCTCATCGCCCAAACGCTGTATGCGTTCGGCGCTCTGCTCTGCGTCTTCAGCACCTACTTGAGTATCGGGTTCATCATTTTGGTTCAGCTCAACTATGCCGTCGCACCGGGCCGCTTGTCGCGGCCTCCAGACAGTTAGCAGCTACGCCTTTGGCTCACAAGCAATCACGTTTCCCTGATAGACAAGCCCGCTTGCATCGCTAAAAAACGAAAACCGGCACTGCTTGTCGTCGACGTTGCGCAGTGACAATTGATAGCTTTTCCCGTCGTGGGACACCGCGATCGCTAGAGACCAGCCAGGCACCACTTCCGGTCCTGCCACCAACGCGGGGTTTCTCGCTTCCGGCGAGCGTCTCTGCGCGGCGACAACCGCACCTGACTGGTACAACTCATTCCAGTCCGCAAAACTGCCATGCGCCTTGTTGTAGTCTACTTCCGCAGTGTTAATCAGTCGCACCACGTTCGCGCCGACGAGCCGGCTGTCGCGAACGGTTTCAACCGCCCCGGGTGGGTCATCGGGCTTTCGTCCCTGCCCAACTGCCAACGTAACGCACGTCAGTATCGCCCCTGCAACGATTCCCGCCACTCGCGCCTTTCTCTTTCTCATCGTCATTCCTCCTCTCTCCTATTCTTCACATCGACTCATACTTTATGCCCCGCTAGAGAGCTCTTCAACTCAGTTTTCAGTCTCCCGAACCTCCGGCCGTCCACCGAACCCCCGTAGTCGCCGCGCTAGGGCATCGGCGACGATTTCATTATACTGGCGTGTCGTTTTGAGGCAGGTGCGGCTGTGTCGCTTCGCGAACGGGCAGTCCTAATCACGGGAGGGAGCCGAGGCATCGGGAAGGGAATCGCCTTCGGCCTGGCGCGCGAAGGCGCGCGCATCGCTATTTCTTACCGCGCGAACAAAACTGCGGCGCAGAACACTTTGCGGCAATTGCAATCGCTGGGAGCGGACTGCCTTTGCGTCGAAGCCGACGCAACGAACCCCGAGATTGTCGATTCGCTCGTCAGTCATGTAATCGATCGCTTCGGCCGGCTCGACGTCCTCGTGAACAACGTCGGCGAGTTCAATTGGAAGCCGGTGATCGAGACTTCGATCAGCGAGTGGGAAGCGATTCTGCGGTCGAACCTGATGAGCGTCTTCTATGCGAGCAAGGCCGTGTTGCCCGCGATGCGGCGCCAGCGCTGGGGACGCATCATCAACCTCGGCGCGGTCGGCGCGGAACGCGCGTTCGGCCAGGCCACGATTTCAGCCTATGCAGCTTCGAAAGCGGCGGTCGTCGCGTTTTCGCGCTCACTCGCCGTCGAAGAAGCGAAGCACGGCATCACCGTCAACGTCATCAACCCATCGAACATCGACGAAAAAGATCTCACCATCGACGAAGCGCGCCGCATGCGCGATTCGCGCTTTCCCATCGGCCGCCCACCCTCTGCCGAAGACGTTTCCGCCGCTGTCAAATTCTTCGCGTCCGAATCCGCTGACTACATCACCGGCCAGGTCCTCAACGTCAGCGGCGGTTGGATGCTTTAGGTCAAATACGATACGCTCTGCTCGAAAGGATCACTTCATGACGCCGCTCCCGCGTTACCTTCTCCGTGCACTTTTTCTGCTGGCCATCTCCACGTTCGCCATCGCTCAAGAGAAACCGCAGCCGCAACCATTCCAGATCTCTGCGGACAAGTTGGCGGCTTTCGTCGGCCAGTATCAATACGACGATGATCCCGACATCGTTCGCTCCCTGTCTCTCGATGGCTCCCACCTGTTCACGGAATCGCGCCGCGCCCCTCGCATCGAGCTCATCCCGCAGTCCGCAGACACCTTTGCCCCTCCCAACCTCCCCGTAACCTTTAAGTTCATCCGGTCCGCAGACGGGAATATCGTCGGCTTCGACCGTACCTCTCCGGACGGCACTGGCCATGCCCACAAAATCAGCGACCAGCCTCTCGAGTTCCACAAGGTGGAGTACTCGCGCCAGATAGCTGTGATACCCGTGCGCGACGGCATCAAACTCCACGCCATCATTTTGCGTCCCAAGGATTACACCACGCCGCTTCCGATCCTCATGGAGCGTACGCCCTACGGCGTCGATGGCAACACGCCGGACTCCATCAATTCCCAGCAACCCGAGCTTGCCGCCAGCCGCTACATCTTCGTTTTCGAAGACATTCGTGGTCGCTACAAATCCGAAGGCAGCTTCGTCATGAGCCGCCCCATGGCCGATCATCGCGATTCCTCGCTCGTCGACGAGAGCACTGACACGTACGACACCGTCGCGTGGCTCGTCAAAAACGTTCCCAACAACAACGGCCGCGTCGGCGTTTTTGGTGTCTCCTATCCGGGATTTCTCGCCATGGCCGCCGGCATCGACCCGCATCCCGCCGTAAAAGCCATCTCACCCCAGGCCCCCATGATCGACGTGTGGATGGGCGACGACTTCTTCCACAATGGCGCATTTCGCGAAACCTACGGGTACGACTACGTACTGGGAATGGAAAGTTCCAAGGAGAACGCCTTCTCCAAGCTCGATCAGGACGCGTACGATTTCTTTCTGCACTCCGGTTCCTTCGAAGGCGCCGCCAAACGCGATGGCGTGGACAAGCTCCCTACATGCGTGGCCTTTCTCCAGCATCCTGCCTACGACGAGTTCTGGCGCGCCCGCGGCGTCGAATGGCACCTCGACCAGGTCACCGTCCCGACTCTTTTCGTCGGCGGCTTCTGGGACCAGGAAGACATGTTCGGCCCGCAGGAATCTTACGCAAAGCTTGAGCCTCACGACGCCCACCATGAAAACTTCCTGGTTATCGGGCCTTGGAACCACGGGCAGTGGGGCGGCACCACGCGCCATCTCGGCGACATCCAATTTGGCGAACCGACGACCGACGAGTTTCGTGAGCGCTACGAGGCGCCGTTCTTCGCTTACTACCTCAAAGATGAAGCGGGATTCAGTCTGAAGGACACCGCTGCCTTCGAAAGTGGCAGCGACCGCTGGCGCGAATACACTCACTGGCCGCCGCCGGAAAGCAACTCGCAGAATGCCTACCTGTCCCCGGATGGTTCGCTCGTTCTTTCTTCATCGGAACCGAAAAAGTCGTCGCAGGGAAAACCCGGAGCCGCGAACTATCGCGAGTACATCTCCGATCCTGCGAATCCGGTGCCGTACCGTCATCGCCCGATTCAGGCTACGTACGCGGAAGGATCGAAGTGGTACACCTGGATGGTGGAAGACCAGCGCTTCGTGTCGAGCCGCCTCGACGTCGCCACTTGGACCACTCCGCCCCTAGACAGCGATGTCACCGTGGCCGGCGACGTGATCGCAGACCTGTTCGCCTCCACGTCTGGCACGGATTCCGACTGGGTGGTGAAGCTCATCGACGAATATCCCGACGCTGCTGCTTCCGCCACGAGCGCGCCGGGACCGCGCGCGTCAGCCCCCTTGTCAACAACGGCCCAGCCGGACATGGCCGGTTATCAGCTCATCATCAACGCAGAGATCTTTCGCGGCCGCTACCGCAAGAGCTTCGAACATCCCGAAGCCATCCCTGCCAATGAACCCCTTGAATATCGCTTCAGCCTTCACGCTGCCGATCACACGTTTCTCAAGGGCCATCGCATCAAGGTTCAGGTTCAAAGCACGTGGTTCCCGCTCTACGACCGCAATCCGCAGAAATTTCTGCCCAATATCATGACCGCGTCTCCCGGCGATTTTTCCAAGGCCACCCAGCGCATCTATCCCGCGTCTCACCTCATCCTGCCGCTCGCCCCGTGACGACTGCCACGTTTCGACACGCTGGCGCCAGCGGTTTCATGCCCGTTGCTCGCGTCTGAATCCACCGACTACATCACCGGCCAGGTCCTCAACGTCAGCGGCGGCTAGATGCTGCGAGGTCATCCGACAAAAGAGCGATTCCGGGCCGTCCAGCCAAGTCCTTTCAGCTTCCGCTCTGAACCCAGAACGACTACGATAACGTCATAAGATTGCCAAACGAGGGCGTCGTCATGGCTCGCATTTCCACAGTCCTTGCGTTAGTTTCGCTCGTATTGCTGGCCATTGCTGCCCGTGCGGCCCAGGACGCGCCACAGCATCCGAAGATCACCGTTCCCACTCGCCTCGTTCAGGTTGACGTCATCGTTCGCGACAAGGATAGGCCCGTTTCAGATCTGACCAAGAACGATTTCGTCCTTCTCGATCGCGGAAGACCCCGCGAAATTAGCATTTTCTCGGTTGCTTCTTTCGCGTCGGCGATACAGCCTGCTACAGCCTCGGAGCCGCTCCCTCAAAACACTTTCTCGGACCTTCCGCGATACGGCGCGGAAACACCGAGGAGCATCACCGTCGTCCTTCTCGATAACCTCAACACGCTCTACGGCGGCACGCCGAAACCATACGAAAGCACGGCCTACTGGGTGGAAGATCTCGCTTTGGAGAGGGCCAGGGAACACCTCTTTGAGTTTATAAAGCAATTGAGTCCGCGGGATCGCGTTGCCATCTACGGGCTAAGCGATTCTCTCCATGTGCTGTGCGACTTCACGAGCGACCGCGACCAGCTGCTCGCCATCTTGAAGAAGTACGACACCGCGTCGAAGACGAGCCGCGAAGTGGTCGAGCCCGGCAAAGTCACCGTTCCCATGACGGCTCAGCAGTTCAACGACGACATAAACCAGAGCAGCGTCGCGCAGGCTGCCATGGCCAATGGAGACCGCGCTCAAATGACGATGGCCGCCCTGGCTTCGATTGCGGCTCACGTTTCCGAGATTCCCGGTCGCAAGAATCTCGTCTGGCTCACGGCGAATTTGCCCTTTTCCGGCGCCGCCATGGCCCGTGTCCTCAGCCCCGCGAACATCGCCGTGTATCCCATCGACGCGCGCGGCTTGCTCGCAAGGCTTGCGGCCTTGCAGTCGTTTTGGGGCAGCGAGGATGAAGATGACGTCTCCGGCGCGCGCGGCTTCGTAGCACCGGCGCAGTCGTCTCAGCCCATCGGCATTGCCGACATGCAGAAACTCGCCGAGGATACCGGCGGCGAGGCCTTCGTCAACACGAATGACATCACGGGCGCAATCCGCAAAGCCGTCGAAGATTCAGCCGTCACATATTCGCTCGGCTTTTATATCGACCGCGATTCGATTGACGGGAAGTTTCACGAGCTGAAACTTACTGTGAAGCGCAAGAATCTCACGGTGCGGTACGCCCGAGGTTACTACGCGTTCGACGATTCAACCGCAACTAAGGATCAAGACCAGACCAATTTGGTGGCGGCTGTGCGCAGCCCGGTCGAATCGTCCGCAATTCTGTTCGAGGCCCACCTCGAGCGAGTTGACCAGCCAAGATCCTTCAACGTCGTCGGCGCGATTGACATTCACAATCTCCGACTCGAGCAAGTCGGCGACCTTCGAAAAGGCGCCGTCAAGCTCGCGATCGTCGAACAGGATCAAGCTGGAAAAGTACTCGGCCAATCCGGGAACAGCATCACTTTGCAGCTCACCGAACAGCAGTACACCACGTGCCTGAAATCAGGTCTCGTCTTTCATCAGCACGCACAGTCCCTTGCCGGCGCCACCACGTTGCGGATCCTCGTCGAAGATCCCAGCACCGCCCAGGTGGGAAGCCTGATCATTCCGCTGTCACAAGTAAAATAACTCGCGTCATCCAAACGGACTTTCGTCGGCGCTGCGTCCGTAGATGACTGGAACGGGAACGTCGAGCAGACGCAAGTACACCGAAAGCTGGCCCCGGTGGTGGTACCAGTGGTTCAGCATGATCGACCTCAGGATGCTCATGCGCGGCTTGGTGACGATCTGTTGCCCCTTTGCCACGAGGCGCCAGTCACCCTTTGCGGTTTTTTCCGTCAAGCCATTCAGGAAATCTTCGGCAGTACGAACGCTTTGCTCGAAAGTGGAGAGAATCTCCTCGCGGCTGGCCGGCATTGGCGGTTCGAAGTTCGCTGTAGCGACGTCAAACTCGTCGAGCTGAGCAATTCTTGCCACGGACGCAGGGACATTCGCGATGTGAATGGCCAACTGCCCCAGCGCCATCGATTTTCGGTGTGGCCGCCAGGATAATTTGTCGCCGGGCACTCTTTCGAGCACGCGCCGGGTGGTGGCCGCCTCCTCGCGAAATTCACTCATCATCGGTTCCAGCATTTGAATCATGGCCCTTCTCCTTTCCGTCAGGAGCGTTGCCTCGGCCTGAGGCTTCGTCGCGCAGTTTCCTCTCAGGGAAACGGGCTTATCTGCATTCATCTGTGTTATCTGTGTTCATCTGTGGTTCCAAAGGTTTTCGCCCGTCCCACTCAGTCAGCGATCACCACTCACCACTCACTTCTTCTCGTGTTCCGAACAGCACGAAGCATCCACCTTCGCGGGCGGCACGTAGCCCTGCTTTGCGTCGACGCTGTATCCATCCTCGTACTTGTCGTGGTGGCGCACCCACGCCATCGTGAACGCCAGCCCCTCTTCATCGCGGCCCTTCGGCGTGTGGTCGAGAAAATTGTACGTGCCCACCAGCATGTCGAGCCCGCGCGCGTAGCTGGAATAGGTGTGGAAAATTTCGCCCGCGTCATTCTTGTAGAAAACGCTCAGGCCGGGACCTTCTTCCGAAGGAAACTCGGTCATGTCGTAGTTATAATAGACCTTGCCGTTCGCTTGTTCTTCCTTCGTAAACGAAACGTGATAGTCGAAATTGAAATCATTCCCGTTGGATGACACCCACTTGAACTTCCATCCCATTCGCTTCTTGAACGCTTCAATCTCGGGCAGCGTCGCGCGCGAAATCGCCATGAGTGTGGTGCCGCGATGCGCCAGGTGTATCGTCGCGCCATCGAAGTGATCCGCCAGGTACGAACAGCTCTTGCAGCCCTCTTTCCACCCCGGGCCCAGCATAAAGTGATACACAACCAATTGGCTGCGTCCGCCGAACAGGTCCGCAAGCGTTTCCTTGCCGTTGGGTCCGTCAAAAACGTATTGCTTCTCCACCTTTTCCCACGGCATCTCGCGCCGCTGCTGGCTCAATTCATCGCGAAGGCGCGTGAATTCCTTTTCCCTCTTCAGCAGTTCCTTCCGCGCTGCCAGCCACTCAGCTCGCGGCACCACTTTCGAGATTTCCCTCTTGCTTGTCGCTGTAGCCATCACCTTTTCTCCTTTGCTTTGGATTCTCGGTACCGTGCACCTTCGAATTCCTCTCGGAACGAAACATTTTCGCGCCAAGCGCGCCGATTCCGCCGGTTGTCACCACGCTACCAATGATCCAAGCCGCACCAGCCATGCACGCAGGGCACATTTTCTCTTCTCCCTTATCCGTTCCTCGAACCGACTGCCAATTACCGTCGCAACCGGCACCTGAAACCTGTCACTTGAGACCTACTTCTTTTCCGCCCGCGCGATAATGCGGCCATTAATGTACGTCCAGCCTGTTCCCATGCCTAGCTTCTGCTCATCGGGAATCAGCCCGAACGCCTTGTGATGGAACTTGATTACCGTTCCGCCGTCCTCCTCGCTCAACCGGTACTGCAGGTTCGAGCTCACCGCGAACGACATAAACAGCGGTCCCACGATTTCGAGCAGGGTCGGCCGCTTGATCGCCTGCACGTGTCCCCACAAATGCCCGTTGTCCTTGCCGAGGTCGCGGTACCACCGTCCGCCCGGCCACGGTTCGATCTTCATCGCCAGCGAATTGCCCTCCGGCGTCTCGTTGTAAGGCCCGAGCTGCTCGAGCAACGCCGCGAATGTCGCATCCAGCGACGCCCGCACGTGAATCTCCTGGTTTATGTTTACGCTCATATTTTCAAGACTCATCGCTGTGGAAGCCATGATTCCTCCTTATTTGTTTCGATCGGGATTGTCCTGCTTGGTTGCACCTTCCGCTCGCTCCTTGACGCGATTCAATTGGTGCGACCAGAAGCGTTCGAAGGTTTTCGTCCAGTCGTAGACCGGTCGGATTGCCTCTGCGTTGGTTCGATAGAGCATATGCCGTCCTTCTCGCCGCACTCGGACGAGCCCCACGTCCCGCAACACCCGCAGATGCTTGGATACCGACGGTTGCTCGAGTCGCAGGGTGAGCACGATGTCGCCCACGGGTCGTTCGCCGATCGCAAGGTAGTTTAGAATCTCGCGCCGGCGAGGCTCGGCCACCGCGTTGAAAGCGTCCGACGTTGTAGCTGCTCGTGCCATGCGCCGACAATACATTCCTATATAGGCATATGTCAAGCACTTTTTTTCCGCGCGCTCGATCTTCCAGTTGCCCTTCGTCTAACTTCTTTAGCGTCATCAGAATCAGCGACATCAGTACCCTTTGAAATTAGTCCTCGATTTATGCCAATGTGAGTCTGACGGTTAGTGAGACTGTGATTTTTGGAGCTCACTTGTTGCCAGGCACGAAGGCTGTGCTCGTCCTATGAAAATCCTGACTGCTGCCGAAATGAGGGAGGTTGACCGCCTCACCACCGAGCGCTACGGCATTCCCAGCCTCATGCTGATGGAGAACGCCGGCCGTAGCGTGGCGGAGTTTATTGGGCGGCGGTTTCCCCATCTCAAGCGCCGGCATATCGTCGTCCTGTGCGGCAAAGGAAACAACGGCGGCGATGGCTTCGTCGCCGCGCGGCACTTGCGCGAAAAGGGCGCGACGGTTTCCGCATATTTATTCGCCGATCCTGGCGAGGTAAAAGGCGACGCAGCGACAAATCTCGATCGGTGGGGACAGGTCGCAGGCGAATTGCATGTAGTCCGCAGCACCGAAGAATGGCAGCGCTCGAAGCCGGCCCTTCGCTCCGCTGACGTCATCGTCGATGCGTTGCTGGGAACCGGCGTGCGCGGCAAGGTCGAGGGCCTCCTCGCGGAAGTCATCCAGGATGTGAACGGGCACAATCCCATTCAGACCGTCATCGCAGTAGATATCCCTTCAGGCTTATCGGCGGACACCGGCGAGTTCGCGCCAGTCTGCGTCGAAGCCGATCAGACGGTTACGTTCACCGCGCCCAAGGTGGGAATGGTTCTGCGCGAAGGGCCGCGGCAAGTGGGCCAGATTGCCGTTCGCGACATTGGATCGCCGCCTGAGCTTGTCGAGCAAGTCGGCAAAGGTCGCTTGCAGTGGTCGGAGCCGCGGGAGTTTTTGCAGTTTGCATCGCCCCGCCAAGCCGAAGGCAACAAAGGTGACTATGGCCACGCGCTGATTGTCGCGGGCGCGGTGGGCAAGACGGGTGCGGCAGTGCTCGCGTCGTGGGCTGCGCTGCGCGTTGGCGCGGGGCTGGTCACCGTCGCGATACCCGAACCCGCACTAGCGGTGGTCGCGAGCCACACGCCCGAAGTGATGACGGAACCGCTGGCCGCAACAGACGCGGGAACAATTTCACTGCGCAGCCTCGAAAATGGCCGCTTCGACGCGGTCGCAAAAGGGAAACGCGCGCTGGGGATCGGCCCAGGATTATCCACCAACAATGAAACGCAGGAATTCATTCGCGCGGTCGTCGGTAAACGAGCGCTGCCCATTGTTCTGGATGCCGATGGCCTCAACACGTTCGCGGGCCGAGCCACAGAGTTGAAGAAGCCGGAAGGGGCGCTGGCGCTGACGCCGCACCCCGGCGAAATGGCGCGACTTGTCGGCGGCGCGATAAAGGAAGTTCAGGCGCGAAGGGTGGAACTCGCGCTGAAATCAGCAGCCGATTGGAATGCCATCGTGATTCTCAAAGGCCATCAAACGGTCGTCGCCTCCCCGAGCGGCGAGGCTTACGTCAATTCCACTGGGAACCCAGGCATGGGCACAGGCGGAACGGGTGACGTCCTCACCGGGATGCTCGCGGGCTTGACTGCGCAATTTGGCGTGAACGATTGGGCGCGCCTGCTGGCCTTCGGCGTCTACCTTCACGGCCTCGCGGGCGACATCGCCTACGCCGACCACTACGAAGCGCCGCTGATGGCTTCCGACCTGATCCGTGCGATTCCGCGCGCCTATCACCACTTCTATTCTGAGTCTGGCCGTGGCTAGCCTCGAACTGGTGACTCATTCAACGGAAGAAACAATCGAGCGAGGCCGCGAAATCGGCGCCGAGGTGAAGCCGCCGGTTTTGATTCTGCTTTCGGGCGAACTCGGGGCGGGGAAGACCACGCTGACAAAAGGGATCGTCAGCGGCCTCGGCGCGGCGCGCGAAGACGAAGTCACCAGCCCCACGTTCACGCTGGTCCACAAATACGAGGGGCGCGCCCGCGTCTATCACGTGGATCTATATCGCGTCGGAGATTTTCACGATCTGGAAACTCTCGGCCTCGAAGATGTGTTTTCCGAGAATGCGGTCGTGATCGTGGAATGGCCCGACCGCCTCGCATTCCGCACCGATTGGCCGGTCCTTCGCGTCAGGCTCGAGCACGTCGCCGAAGACGAGCGCAAAATCTCGATCGAAGACGCGGCTACGTCGCCGCCTGCCCGAGAGCCATGATGTGGAATCCCGAATCGACGAAGATGATGTTGCCGGTCACACCGCGGCCGAGATCGCTGCCGAGAAAAACCGCGACGTCCGCCACTTCCGCAATGTCCGTGTTGCGGCGCAGCGGCGCGTGCTGCGCGACGAAATCCAGCACCTTGGAAAAGTCCTTGATGCCGCGCGCGGAAATTGTCTTGATGGGCCCGGCCGAAATCGCGTTCACGCGAATTCTGCTGGCGCCGAGTTCGCTCGCGAGATATTTCACTTCCGCTTCGAGCGCTGCCTTGGCCACGCCCATCACGTTGTAATTCGTCACCACGCGCGTCGATCCCAGGTAGGTCAGCGTCATAATCGACCCGCCGTCGGTCATCAGCGGCGCCAGCGCCTTCGTCACCGCCACCAGCGAATACGCGCTCACATCCAGGGCAAGCTTGAATCCGTCGCGCGACGTGTTGACGAACGGCTGGCCCAAATCCTCGCGATTCGCAAACGCGATGCAATGCACCACGACGTCCAGTTTCCGTCCCGAAGACTTAAGCGATTCGGCGAGCTTGTCGATGTCAGACTGCTGCTGCACGTCGCAAGGAAACAGCCCCGCGCAGCCGAGTGGCTGCCCCAGTTCCTCCACCGTCGGTTTGGCGCGCTCGTTTTGATATGTCAAGAGAAGCGTCGCGCCTTCGCGAACGAACGCCTGCGCGATCGCGTAGGCGATGCTCCACTGGTTCCACACTCCCAAGACAATTGCCGTCTTGCCTTCCATAAGTTTGGGCATGGCCCGTCATTCTACCGGAAATTTGGCCCAACTTTGTAGCGGCGACACCAGAAAACCGCCCTCGGTGCGGCGGATTGCGGCAATCCCCCGGGGAGCATTAACCCTTTCGCGCCGGTCCATTGCGCCTCTCGTTGGGCGTCAGTACAGTGAAAGTTCGTCGTTCGCAGGCCTGGGGAATGTCGGAAATCCGCATTGCGCCGTCGTCTGCCCATCCGGCTCGGATGAAGCTTGAGCCTTACTCCGCCGAAATCAGGATGGAGAAACTGACGCTCGGCGTCGACAACATCCACTACGACGTCTACCTGAGCCCCAAATTCCTCGAACTCAGCCGCAAATATCTTCTGGAACTCGTTCGGCAAACGATCAACCTCCCGCTTGCGTACGGCAAGGATCGCAAGCAGCCCACCGGCTCGCCCGAGCACGCCGCTTTCCGCCGCGTGCTCACCGAAGTTCTGCAGGAATCGCTCACCCGCGCGAAATTTCAGCAGTCGATCGAAACCGACATCCTGCACCAACTCGCGCTGCTCAAGTACATCAGCCAGGAAGTGAGCAACGAGTTCGCGAGCATTCTGGTGGAGTGCAAGGATTGGATTCGCGGGCGTGGCGAGCTGTTCGAACACAGCGAGCAAGCCCACGTGGTGCGCTCGAAAATTTCGGAAGCCCAGGCCGGCCGAAAGAACGTGATTCGCCAGGTGGGCGACACGATCTGCCGCATCTGGCGCGAGGTGGAAGACGGCACCATCGCGAAATCGCGGCGCGCGCTTTTCGGAGATGAATTTCGCGAGACGTACGACCTGCTGCAGAACCGGTTCCTTTTTGTAGACGCAGGGAACGACGACCACATGTTCCTCGAGCACTACGTCCTGCTTGGGAACTTCATGAACGACCCGGACCGCTTCGACGTGTTCGACGCGCTGCTGCTCGATTTTGTGCGCGAGTTCGTGCTGGCCGACGACAACGCGGAGGATTTGAGCAAAGCACGCAAGGCGCACGAGCGTTTGCTCGAGCAGGCGCGCTCGTTGCGTTCCGAACTCGCGCGGCTCGAGCAGGAAATGGAAGAGGTGGCCGGCCGCGTTGGCCCCAACCAGGACGCTTTCCCCTGGCTCTTCCGACGCAAGACCGGCGGGCAGGCGGAGCCGCCCAGCGAGCTGGGCGAGCTGCAGCGCAAGTTTTCGTCGCTCGAAGTGAATCTCGAACAACTCGCGCCGCAGGTCGACGCCGCCAAGCAGCGCATGGACTTCCTTGCCTCGGAATATCAGAGCCGGCTGGGCGACTACCTCAACCAGCCGCAGAACGCGCGGCGTCTTTTCGACGCGCAGGCGCCGTCCGGAGAGGGCGAAGCCAGGCCCGAAACTCGCGCGCAACTCCTCGAGGAATGGATGCACCGCCTTGAGGAGTGCGACCTGCTGTTTCACGTGCTTGCCGGCTACGAGCTGAAGAAAATCCAGGCCGACTACTGCCCGCCGGTTCACTTGCAACAACTCAAGAAGGCGCTGGTAAATCGCGACGAAACGAAGCGCGTGGAGCAGATTCTGGAGCAGTTTCCCGCGCGCAAGATTTCGATCAAGAGGCTCGACGAGTCGTCCCGGGCGATTCGGCGGCGCTCCCACGAAGAGAGTCTCGTCACGTGCCTGCAATTTGCGGAAGACTTTATGCGTTTTCGGCGCGACCGGCGAAACTACCAGCACGTGGCTGCGTGGATCGAGCGAATCAACCTGGTGCGGTCGGAACGCTCGCGGGAATTGTCGCGCGCGAACAAGAGCCTGTATGAATTTCTGCATCCCGACGAAGGACGCCCGGCCGAAGACCCGATCATCAATCACACCGTGATCAAGGCGGACGTGCGCGGCTCGACGGGAATCACCAAGGATTTGCTGGCGCGGGGCATGAATCCGGCTTCGCATTTCAGCATGACGCTGCACGAGCCGGTGAAGCGCATGCTCGAACGTTACGGCGCCGCCACAGTCTTCATCGAAGGCGACGCGATCATCCTGGCGATCTACGAGAACGAATCCACTCGCGCCACGCGCCGAGCCGTGGCCCGCGCATGCGTGCTGGCGCGCGAAATTCTCGCGGTGACGCAGGCCTACAACACCCGCGCAAAAACGGGCGACCTTCCGGCGCTCGAACTCGGTGTGGGCGTTGCGTTTCAGGATTCGGCGCCGTCGCTCTGGATGGACGGCGAATCGAAGATCATGATTTCGCGGGCGCTGAACCTTTCCGACCGCCTGTCGAGCTGCTCGAAGATGGCGAAGCGGCTGTTCCAGGAAAATCCGGCGCCTTTCAACGTGTTCCATTTGCAGACGCTGATGGAGGATGCCGCTGCGGACGAAGGCGAAGAACTTCTGATTCGCTACAACTTGAACGGCATCGAGCTGAACGAGGAAGGATTTCAGAAATTGAGCGCCGAGATTTCGCTCGCTCTGATGGGGGGAAATTTTCCCATGCCGTGGGGCAAGGAGCGCGTACAGCTCTTTTTCGGCGAAGTTCCGCTCGGCGAATCGATCGAGCCCATCGTGATTCGCAAAGGATTCGTCCGCCAGCTCCTTCCCGGCGGAAAAATCGGCGCGCAAGGCAACCGCCCCTATTACGAAGTTTGCACCGACGCGAAGCTGCTCGAACTCGCGCGCAAGAAGTGCGCCTCGCCCAAGCCCAAAAGCTGACGAAGCCCTGACCGTGCTCTCCGGCCCTGAAATGAAGTCGTACCCTCTGCTGCTATAATCCTGCGTCGGCGTTTCTGCGAAATCGGAGGCGAAAGGGGTCCGGTGATCCTCGTGGCCTTCAAAGCCATTGATCCGGCTCTTCGCGAGTCGGGTGGTGGGTTCGACTCCCACACGCTTCCGCCAAAATAATGGGCCGCCCTTCGTCGCATTTTCAGAATTGAAAATTGACATGTCTGAAATTTGGGCGATTTCGGCGGGTTGGCGTTGTTTGTTTTCAGTGTGTCGGGTCATCTTCTAATTCTTGTATTGGGCGATGGGGACCGTGATGAGATCCAGATGGGCCGCCCGTGGCGATGTTCGAGAGGGTGTTAAATTGCCACAATGCTTCCGGTGGAGGACCGCAGGCCGACACGCTGCAACAGGTCTTGGAAACGTGGGTCGTCCCGCAAGGCGTCCATGTTCGGATCTAAATGAAGATAGATGAGCCAGTGGGAGTGCTCTTCGTAGGATTTCTCCAAGTATTCAATCGCGCGGTCGTTTTCTCCCAAGCCGATGTGGATTCCGGCGAAGAAATAGGGTGCGACATACTTTTGCTTTGCTAGTTCTGTCAGATCATCGAGCATCTGAAATGCTTCCTTTGTCCTACCCGCCGTGCCGAAAGTGTGCGCCAGCGCCGCGCGCATCAGAGGACTGCCGCCTGACAGATTCACTGCCTTTTCACCCTCGGTGATGGCCGGTTCGTAGCAACCCGTCTTCCTCAGCACAAGGCCGAGAATCCAGTACGTGACGGGGTAGTTTGGATCCAATTCGATAGTTCGCCGGAGTTGTTCGATGGCTTCGTCGTATCGGCGGGCAAAGTAGAAGGCCCATCCGACCGCGACGTTGATAATTAGCGACAACGGATCGAGCTGCTGCCCGTTCTTCATCCTGGCCATAGCTTCTTCGTGCCTGCCCATGGTCATCAAGTACTCGGCGTACCAGTGGTTGGCAGTTGGGTAGGTGGGACCGAGTTCGAGGCTGCGCTTGAATTCGGTCTGAGCCTCTTCCCACCGCCAATCCTGAAGCCACAACAATGCCGCCAGAGGCGTATGGGCTTCGGCGAGGTGCGGGTCGAGCTGCAGGGCGGTCATCGCCGCCGCTCTGCCTTTAGGAAAGGTTTCCTTTGGCGGAAGATAGCTGTTCCAGCCGAGGAGCACGTAGGAATCGGCCAAACCCGTGTAGGCGAGGGCGTAGGTGGCGTCTTTCTCGACTGCCTGCTGAAAGTACTCGATCGCTTTGTAGAACCCCTCTTCGGTCCACCTGTTCCAGTGATGACGACCTTTTAGGTAAAGCCGGTACGCCTCGGCATTCTCCGTATGGTGTTTTGTTAGTCGCTTCTTTTCTGCCCGGGTCAACTGCAACCGCAATTTTCCTGATATCTCGGTGGAAATTTCGTCTTGGACCACAAAGATGTCGTCAACCTTGCAATTGTATTGCGCGCCCCATAGTTGAGAGCCTGTGGCTACATCGACCAATTCGGACCAACACCGCAAAGAACCGCCGCCTTGCATTATTCTTCCTGTGAGCACGGCGCGCACATTAAGCTCACGACCGATGGTCTGAGGGTCAATTTCCCGGCCCTTATACCGAAATACCGTGCTCTGCGCCATAACTCGCAGTTTCGGTATTGTCGCCAGGGTATTAATGAGGGTCCCCGTGATGCCGTCACTGAGGTATCCGCGCTCAGGGTCGCCACTAGCATTTTCGAAGGGCAAGACTGCAAGCGAGTCAATAATCTTGGAGACTCGTTGTGGGCGCAAGCCAGTCGCTTGCACAGAGGAAGTCCGTGCCCTCGGCTTGCCGGTCGAAGATGAATGACTTGTGGCTGGTTTCAGGATCGATGCTGTTTCTTCTTCCGCGGCCTTCCAGCCCGACTCGTTGTCTCGCTTTATCCGTTGCAGCTCAACCCGCATGTCAGCCGCGTGCTGATAACGCAGGTTGGTGTCCTTCTCCAAGGCTCTGCGGATCACTTCTTCGAGCGGCGGGGGGATGTTGGGATTTACTCGTATGGGAGCCACGGGATTGCGGTTGAGGATGGCATCCGTGATGAGGCCCGAACTGGCCCCTTGAAAGGGCAACCTCCCAGTCGCCATCTCGTAGAGAACGATACCGAAAGAGAACAGATCAGTGCGACCGTCCAACTCCTCAGCCCGTACTTGCTCGGGAGACATGTAGGCCACGGTTCCCAGAGCCGTCCCCGGGTCGGTGAGATGTTTTTCGGCAACATAGGACAAAGATTGCGTCGCCTGCGCCGCGATCTGGCTTGCGAGTCTTCCCGGAAGGATACTTTTTGCCAGTCCGAAGTCGAGAATCTTGGTGTGGCCCCGTTTCGTGACGAAAATGTTGGCGGGTTTGATGTCACGATGAATGATGCCTCCGACGTGAGCAGCATCGAGCGCATCGGCGATCTCGATGCCAAACGCGACAATACGCTCCGTATCCAGGGTGCCTGCCGCTATCAGGTATTTCAGGGTAACCCCATCCAGATACTCCATGGCGATAAACGCATGCCCCTCGTGGGCCCCGACTTCATAGATCGTGCAAATATTTGGGTGATTCAGCGCAGATGCACCTCGTGCTTCGCGGCGAAAACGTTCCAGGACATTGGGGTCCGGGTCCGCGTTTTCAGGCAGGAACTTCAAAGCGACAAACCTGCCAAGGTCATTGTCCAGGGCTTTGTAGACTGCGCCCATGCCGCCGGTCCCCAGTTCCTCCAGGACACGGTAGCGGGAGATGGTCTGCCCGCTAGCGGAGTGGGCTTGAGTCACACTCGATGCTAGAACGGAGGGGCTTCAGCGGATACTGGCAATAATGCCAATTACGTCGGAATCCGTGCCTCCCGAATTGTTGGCGGGTCCCATCTCGCCGAGGCGTTCACCATGACTACGAATTCGCGGCAACCCCAAAGCTCGGCCTCCCCAAAGCTCGGCCTCCCGCCTAAGCATGAGCGAGTTCTGGTCCGGCGACCTCGGCCTCACTCTCGTAACCCTGTCCGTGGCTATTCTCGTCTTCGTGATAAGCCCTCTGCGCGAAGCCGGCTTTTCCGGAAGAGTATTCTTCGAGCTAATCGTCGTAGCGCTCATGATTTACGGAGCGATCGCCGCGAACTCGAGCCGCATCTTCAAAGTTTGCGTGATCGTCACCGTCTCTGCCACGGTGGTGATATCGGCGGTCGGCCGCTTGCATCCGATGCCGGTTCTTCATCAGTTCGGCAGCGGGTTTGCCACAATCACTCTGCTTCTTTACGTCCGAATCGTCTTGCTGGTGATATTTCGAGCGGGGCCGGTTACTTGGAGCCGCATTCAGGGCGGAGTTTGCACCTATCTTCTTCTGGGGATGGCCTGGGCCTCTGCGTTCGAATTCCTCGAATGGTTTCATCCCGGCTCCTTGCAGTTCGTTTCCGCGCCCGCGGATTTGGACCAACTCACCTCGAAACTTACCTATTTTTAGTTTTGCCACACTGACGACAATGGGCAGCGACATCATCCCGGTGTCTCCGTTCGCGCGTTCCCTCACGACCGCGGAGGCCGTCGTCGGTCAGCTTTTTCCAGCGATCCTCATCAGCGCCCTCGTAGCGATGGCTATGCAATCCCGCTCCAATTCCTGACACCGCGCATAGCACCTGCTGAGCACGACCCACTCTTCGTCTTCGAATCTGTAGCGCGACCTAAGTCAAGACCAGCGCACCCTCTGCTTCTTGCAGGACTAGAGACTTGAGTATGATGGGGTATGCCTGGTGGGAATGCCGGGTGCCGCATCCTTCTGCGTTTGAAGGGTGCGCGTCTTAGTCCTTGATTCCGGCTCGAATTCGGTGCGCTCAATCCTACATTTAGAAGTACTGGGTCTTGACAACGTAGTAACTATATGATATAGTGCAGTCGGAAACTTGGACATGACCGACAGAGCGGGCCACACTAACCCTAGGCGATTCAGCGCCGCCGCAGTGGGGCTTCTAACCCTCAGATTCGCCTCTTTTTCTCCCCCCTGCCGAAATTCTAATAACGGAACCGCGATTAGAAATCGACGCAAATGCTTGAAAACATTCACCACCCACTCATTCTAATAAGCAGTAGGGAGGGGGGCATATTTTCGCAAAAGCGAAACCAAGGCGAACACGCGAAACACTCGCGCGCTCCCTTGAAGCGGGGGATTCCATCCAGTCCGCACTACTCTGACCACGGCACGAGCCGCCGGGCGAGTGATTACGCTACCTTAGCGACCAGGCTGCGCGCGGCCAGCGAGAGCATCAGCCTAGAGATTCCGCTGAATAGCATGCTGATTCCAACCAGCGTGCCGATCACCCACTCGGTGCTCGAAGGCCATGTTCTCCAAATCAGCACGGCAAGGATCAGGGTGACAATTGCGTCGAACAACAGCCAGCCCCAGCCCGGCCTCGGGCGCATCCCGAACGCCAGGATCAGCTCCAAGACTCCTTCAGCAAACAAGTAAATCGCGATTGCCAGCGTGAGCGTCGCCAAGCCGGCCACGGGTTGACGCAGCAGGTAGACGCCGATGCAAATGTAGACGATGCCTACCAGCAGCTCCCACAAAACTCCGCCGGTCGAGCGCAAATGCCAGGCAAACACCAGATGGATCGCCCCACTGAAAACAAGCACCCAACCCACGAATACGCTTATGGCGATTCCGGCCAACTGAGGTGCCGCGATCGCCACCAAGCCAGCCACAATCAACAGGACGCTGAGCCCAATTGACCACCCCACGGACTTTTTCACGATTGTGCCCACAGATGTAGCGCTCATGACGTCTTCCTCCTTGGAGCCGGAATTCCCGATTTGGACCCTCCGGCACGGGCATCCTACGCCTTTCCTTCTCCTAGGACAACAAAAGGGATACAACAAACTTGCCCCGGCAGCAGGCCGGCAAGGGGCCTTAACAATGCGGCGAACGGCCCGTGACGACAGTGGGCTTTTTCTGTTCGTTGGGACAGTTTCGAACGGGGTCGGAGCGCGGTAACCTGAGCCAATCCGGAACATGACCCCGATCTCCACCAGCCGCAGGAGCATCCTGACGATCGTGGCGTTCGCCGCGCTGATTTGCATTGCAAGCTGCGCTGGGGGCACGTACAGCTCTGGTGGTGGCGGAGGCAACGGCGGCGCCGGAAATTCGGTTCCAGCGGTGCCGCAAGGACTCGGCGCCACAGCGGGTAACGCGCAAGTGAGCTTGGCGTGGACCGCGAGCACTGGCGCAACTAGCTACTATGTAAAACGCGCCACGGTCAGCGGCGGGCCGTACACGCAGGTGGCAGCACCGACGACAAACAGCTACGTCGACACCGGCCTGACGAACGGGACGAAATACTACTACGTGGTCTCGGCCTACAACTCAGCGGGGGAAAGTGCGAATTCGAGCGAAGTGAACGCAACGCCGACGGCGCCAGTGACCATTCCGGCGACGCCGACTGGTTTAGCAGCGACAGCCGGGAACGCGCAGGTCAGCCTCACGTGGAACGCGAGCACTGGAGCCACGAGCTATCACGTGAGGCGTTCGACGACGACCGGCGGCCCGTATACGCAGGTCGGTGCGCCCAGCGCTGCGAATTACACCGACACCGGGCTGACCAACGGAACCACCTATTACTATGTTGTGTCCGCGCTCAACAGCGCGGGCGAAAGCGCGAATTCGAACGAAGAGAATGCCACTCCTTCGAGCGGAGTTCAGGCGGCGATTCAAGTGATGGTGGATGCGCTCAGCGACCGCCATGCGATCAGTCCTTATGTGTACGGAGTGAACTTTCCCTCGGATGCCGGCTATATCACCGACAGTGGGACGACGCTGGTCCGATGGGGCGGCGACGCGAGCACTCGCTACAACTGGAAGAATTTCGACACGAACGCGGCAAACGACTATTACTACATCAACCGGCCGATGGGGAGCGCTCCTCTCTATAGTGACTCGACGCAGTTCATACCGACCGTGGCGGCTGCGGGCGGCAGCTCGCTGATGACGATCGGCATGCTGCCGTGGGCGGCAAAGGACGCGACGAGCTACAGCTTTTCGGTGGCCAAGTACGGAGCGCAATGCGCGACAGACCCGTACAATTCCGACGCCGGAAACGGAGTGAAGACGGACTGCTCGACAGACGTTACTGGGAACGATCCAAACGATGCGGATATTCCGCTGCTCGACGGGCCTCCGACGGGAGGCGATCCGGCCGGCAGCGTTTACCGCGATCAGTGGGTAACTGCGCTCGCGGCGGCTTTCGGCAACACCACTCCGCACTTCTACGACATGGACAATGAAATCGACATTTGGGGCGTCACGCATCGCGACGTCCATCCGAATCCCACCGCGTACAACGAGATGCGCGATACTTTCATCACCGAGGCGCGCGGCGTGAAGACGTGGGACCCGCAGGCGATTCGCTTCGGTCCCGTGAGTTGCTGCTGGTGGTTCTATTGGAACGGCGCCAATGGGAACGACAAAAACGCGCACGGCGGCGTGGACCTTCTGCCGTGGTGGGTGAATGAAGTTTACTGGTCGGATGAGATAGCGGGCACCCGGTCGGTGGACGTGCTCGATATTCACGCGTACCCGGATGCGCCCGACAATGTTTCGAGCATGACCCTGGCGCAAAAACAGGCCGCAGCGTTGCGAATCTTCCGCGATTATTGGGATCCCACCTACGTAAGCGAGTCGAGCACGATCAATCAGCCGTGGACGACGCAAATCCAGCCGCTGAAGACGATTCCGTTTCGCATACCCCGCATCCGTGCCATGCTGAACATGATTTATCCGGGTACGCCGCTGAGCATGACGGAATGGAACGCGGCCTTCGCCGGCGAGTCTGATTTTTCTACGGCGCTTGCCGATGCCGATGCGTGGGGCATCCTAGGGCGCGAGCGCGTCACATACGCGACGCGATGGACGGCTACTGATTCGACGAATCCCGCGTATCAAACGCTGAAGCTCTACCGCAATTATGACGGGCAGCACAGCACGTTCGGCAGCACTTCGATTTCCGCGACGCACAACGCCGATCCAAACCTCTTTAGCGTGTATGCGGCGCTTTCGCCGGCGGGAACCACGATGACGCTACTCGTGGTGAACAAGGACCCGGCGAACCCGGCGCAGGTTGGGTTCACCTTGAGCAATTTCACGCCGAGCGCCTTCAAGGCTTACACGCTCTCGCAGGCTGCGCCGACTTCGATCGTCGCCGGAGCGAGCCAGGCCTGGAATGCCTCGCAGACATTTGCGGCGTACACGGCGACGCTTCTGGTAATCAGTGGGACGCTGCCGAAGGCTCCCGCGGCGGAATGGGATTTGAACCCTGACGCAATTCAAGCAGCGCAAAACGCCAGGGTGACGCTCGCGCCGAAGATTATCTCTGGAGCAGGCACTGTGACGTTGCAGTCTGCGCAATTCGACGCCGGCTATGGGGCTGGCGGCGCGATCGCGATCGGCACGTCCCTGGTCACGACGACCGTTCCCGGAGCAATCACGATCACGGCCGGGACCACGCCGGGCTTCTACCATTTCACGGTTACGGCGCAAGACGGCTCCGGCGTGACGCAGAAACAGGGCGGGTGGCTGATCGTCGGCAATCCGGCGGCGACGCTCGCAAAGACCGGAGACAATCAGACGGGGGCCGTCAGCACCACGCTAACACTCAGCGTGACGCTCAATCCCGGTTCGTCGGGAGGCACGAATTCCGGCGCCAGCATTCTCTTCACCACCGACGCAGGCAACCTCAGTGGAGCTTCGCAGCAAATCGCGGTTACGAACGGCTCGGGAGTCGCGACTGTTACGCTGACTCTTCCCGCAAGCAGCGGCACCGCGCATGTGGCAGCCGAAGGGCCGTACGGCCTCGGACATCCCGTGACAACATTCACCGAAACAGCGCAGTAGATTGTGCAAAAGACAAAATCGCCGGCGAGACGCCGGCGCCACGAAAAACGGGGCCGGGTTTGTTAAATGGGCCGAATTATCGTTGCAGCTCCGCGCCGCGCGCTGTGCCGTTTCGCGATTCGCGCGATCTCGCCGATGGCGATCGCCGTCAGCAACATCAGCACCGGGTCGATCGGCAACCGATATCGGGGCTGGACGATCGTCAGATAGTAGGCCCACGGAAACACAACTGGAAAAACGCCCAGCAGAAACCAGTATTCGCTGCGACGCCGAATCAGCGCGACCAAACCCCAGAGTGTCCCAATCGCGACGAGAAAGTTGAACAGAAGCACGAAGCGGAACCACCACGAGCGCGTGCGAACGAAATCCCTGGTGGGATTGGGGGTTCCACCGGACCACACCGCGAGAAACCGATGCCCGATGAGGTGCGTTTCGCGTGCCGGGTGACTCAGCATGTAGTCAATTGCGTCGTCTTTTTTCTCCTGCATGTAGGCGATTTCGCCCATCTCGATGTATTTGGCGCGCTCGTCGGCGTCGTGAATCGGGTGGTGCGTGCCCAGCCAGCGGTCCTGAGCGTCGGGGTTGTTGCCCACCCATAGCTGTAGCCCCAGAATCGAACGCAGTGGCACGAAAGTGTGGAACACTTCGTAGTTGCGCACGGTCCAGGGAACGCAGCACAGCGCCGCCACGACGCCCGCGAGCAACGGCTTCGCCAGCCAGGCAACGCCTTGCTTGTGCCTCCGATAGGCGAGCCAGCCGAGCAACAGCGGCAGCAGGGAAGCGAGCGTCGCGCTGGTCATCAGGGTGAGGCCCCACAGAAGCCCGTAGCCAATCCACGCAATGACGCGTTGAGATTCGCGGAGCTCGAGCGTCGCCCAGACGATGGTGGCAACAAGCAGCGCTGCAATCGACGCATCCCACATGCTCTCGGTGGGAATCTGAAACGCGTTGGGGAAGACGGCCCACAGCCAGGCGGCCGTTGCGCCCACTCCAGCGCCTGCCACTCGTTTCCCCGCGTAGAAGATCGGGACGCACGCGTACGCCGTTGCAAGGATGTTTAAAAGCGAGGCTGCGGCAAACGCCGGAAAGGTGTACTCGCCGAAAACTCGAAAGATTCCAGCTAGAAGGTACGGGTAGACCGGAGTCATCCAGGCCGTCGGGCCCGTGTCCACGTGAAACGGCGAACCGAATCCATGGCCCGTCGCAATCGAGTGCGCGATGTTCCCCGACTCGAAGAGAAAAGGGATGGTGGCGAGCGCTTGCCTGGGATTGTTGTGCTTATAGCTCCAGAAGAATGCCAGGCGCACGGCCAGCGCAACGATGACGATTAGGGTCAGCGAGGTTAGGGCGAATTGAAGTTTCGATTTCATTCCCGCGAGTGTGACGCAGCTCCTTTGGCTTGAACTGAGGCTACAGCCCGTCGCGCAGAGCTGCTTGCGCTGCTAAATGGCCGCACAGCCCGTGAACGCCGCCTCCCGGAGGGGTCGACGCAGAACAAATATAGAGGCCTTTCGACGGAGTGCGATAGAGGCGCCATGTAGGGCGCAGGAAGAATTGACTCAGCAGCGCCGCGCCGCCATTGATGTCCCCGCCCACCAGATTGGGATTGTGCGATTCGAGGTTGGCGCAAAGCATCACGCTCCGCTTCCGAATCAGTTTCCGAAAGCCCGGCGCAAACCTTTCCACTTGCGATTCGATTCGCTCGCGCATGTCGAACGTCGAGCCGTTGGGAACGTGGCAGTAAGCCCAGGCGATGTGCTTGCCGGCAGGCGCGCGCGTCGGATCGAAAAGCGTGGGCTGCGCGAGCAAAACGAACGGCCGCTGTGCGTGCTCGCCGTGCCACGGAGCGCGCTCGGACTCGGCGATTTCCTCAAGCGTGCCGCCAATGTGGACGGTGCCCGCGCGGCCGCACTCTTTCGCCGTCCACGGAATCGGGGCATCCAGGGCCCAATCCATCTTGCACACGCCGGGACCATACCGGTAGCGCTGCAGCTCTCGCTGGAAGCCGTGCGACAGGCGCTTGTTCGCGATCTCGAGAAGCTGTTTCGGTGTGACATCGCACAGAAGGGTTCGCGCCGCCGGGAGTCCGTCGATCGATTGGACGGATTGTCCTGTTACGATTTCGCCGCAGAGCGATTGAAAATACGATCCCAGCGCGTTCGCAATGCTTTGCGAACCGCCGCGCGCGAAAGGCCAGCCAGCTACGTGAGACGTAATTCCAAGCACGAACCCGAAAGCGGCGCTGGGCACGCGTTCGAGTGGCAACATCGAGTGTGCGGCATGGCCTGCGAAGAGCGCTTGCGCCCTTTCGCCGCGGAAGAGGCTCCGCGCCACGCTCGATGCGGAACGCATTCCTCGCAGTCCGAATAGCGCTGCGATCAGGGGGTGGCGAGGGAATCCCAATGGCCCAAGAAGGAATGGCTCGAGCTTCGGCCAGTCGGAAACGAATCCGCCAAAGACTCGCGTGTAGGCACCGGCATCCTCGCCGAGATTCCGCGCCGTTTCCTCCACGGAACGCTCGACGACGACGGCGGAGCCATCATCTAGCGGATGCGCGAGCGGGGCGCTGGGCTGAACCCATTCGAGGCCGTGCTGCTCCAGCGGCAGCGTGCGAAAAAAGGGAGATACGACTCCCATCGGATGAACGGCGGAGCAGACATCATGGACGAAGCCGGGCAGCGTGAGCTCTTCAGAACGAGTGGCGCCACCGATGGTTTGCTGACCCTCGACGAGCAGCACCGAGCGGCCAGCCTGAGCCATCGTGATCGCGGCGGACAGACCGTTCGGGCCGGACCCGATCACAATCGCGTCGTACTTTTCGCGCAAAGTTGCCAAGAAGAAGCTCCGGCGGAATCATACCGTTAGAGAGGGGCAACGCAAGAATGATTGCGAAGAGGCGGCTTTGCGGGAGGCTACGACGCGGTGACCGCTTCTGGCTCAACGATGAGAGCCGGATCGTTCGAGTGCAGGAACCAGTTCTCGACGACGACGCGGCGCGAGAACCACGGCGTCGCGAGGAGAAGGCGGCCAAGCGAACTCATGAGCCGCGGCGGAAGTTTGCTGCCGATTTGACTCGACCACTCCTGCTGATTCCCGAATCGATCCGCCAAACGATCATGGTAGACGGAGACTCGGTCGGCCGTGTACTTTCCATCTGCTTCGACAAGGACCTGGGCGGCGAGCAATCCCGACTCGATCGCCGGGCGAATTCCCTCGCCGCTCTGGGCATAGGCCATCCCAGCCGCGTCGCCGATCAGCAGGACGCCGTCGCCAGTGACTTTGCGTGCTGCTCTGCCGTAAAGCAGATAAGCGTGCCCCAGAAGCTTCGACGGCAGATCGAACGCAACCTTTCGCGTTCGTCGCAGGAACTCGACGAAGGCAGCAACGTGAGCGCCGAGCCGATGGGGATCGAGACGCCCCAGCCCGACATTAAGATAATTTCCTTTACGGAAGCACCAGCCGTAGCCGCGGAGGTCGCGGCAAAAATAAAGTTCGGGAATCTCCCCGCGAATCGAGCAGTTCTCTTGTTGCGACGGCGTCATTTCGAATTCGATTTCCTGCGCGGCCACCACCACTGCATCCTTCATTCCCGGATTCACGTGGCGCGCGACGGGACAGAAATGCCCACCCGCCCCGACGAGAACGCCGGCTCGAATGTGCCCGTTGATGAGCCACGAGGCGCCATTCCTTTCGATCGTACGAATGGATTCACCTTCGAATAACCGCGCACCTGAACGCCGAAGCAAGTAATCGTCAAACTCGACGCGCCGAATCCCATAGCTAACCGGGTAAGCGTAGTCCGTTTCGGTTTCGTGGTTGCCCATGCAACTTGTTTTGAAGCCGGTGATCGGCTGAAGGGTTCGAGCGCGAGAATAACCCAGGATATCGAGGTCGAGCGCGTCGATGACTTGGGGAGTGATCCAGCCGCCGCAGACTTTGTCGCGCGGAAAGGTGCTCTTATCGAGAATCGCGGCGTCGAGGCCCGCGCGAGAAAGTGCCCACGCGCATGCGGAGCCGGCGGGGCCGCCGCCCACGATCAGGGCGTCGCATGCATCCATTTCAACCCCTTTGCGCGGGAGTGCTGGTTGTCGTAGAGATGGTTTCTGGTGGAGGGAATCGACCGGCATTCGGAGCCGGCAAATACCATTTGAAAGAGCTGCATCGAACCGGCCCGGAACCCCGCTATCGACCCCGCGAGATACAGCCGCCATTGCCGGACGAATTCCCGGCCGAACATTTCCTCCACGCGATCGGCGGATTGTTCGAATCGGGCGAGCCAATGTTCGAGCGTCCACGCGTAGTGCATGCGGAGGTTTTCGACGTCGAGGACGGAAAGATTGAGCGGTTCCATCAGGCCCACCGCCTCGCGAAGAGTCGGCGGATAGCCGCCTGGGAAAATGCGCTTCCGAATCCAGGCGTTGAGCTGCTGCGGTTGATTTCTGCCGATGAAATGCAGAAGTCCGCGCGACGATTTTTTCATCGAGCGCCCGATGACCCGCGTCATCTCGTCGTGGTGCGCTTTTCCAACGTGTTCGAGCATTCCCACGGATACGAACGCGTCGTATTGTCCCGAAATGTTCCGGTAATCGTCCTGAACGAATTCCACGCGGTCACTCAGACCGGCCAGCTTGGTTTGCTGGCGCGCAAAGGCGATCTGTTCCGACGAAATATTGAACGCCTTCACGCTGACGCCGTAGTGCTGTGCCATGTACAAAGCAAGCGCGCCCCAGCCGCAGCCCGCTTCGACCACCGTCTCGCCGGGTCGCAGCTGAAGTTTGCGGCAGACGTAGTCCATTTTCGCGAGCTGAGCTTCATCCAGCGTCATCGCGTCATTGGCAAAATACGCGCAGGTGTAGACCAGGCGAGAGTCGAGCCAGAGCTTGTAGAAGTCGACGTTCAGATCGTAGTGCCGGTGAATATTCTGGCGCGAACCGTGGAGGGTGTTTTCCTGCGTCCATTGGAGCCACCGCGACGCCAATCTCGAATAGCGCGTGTCCAAGCGCTTCCGCGGGATCGCTCGGAAGGCGGCTTCAACGAGCGCCGGCAGATCGCCTTCCACTTCGATTCGGCCCTCTGCGTAGGCTTCGCCGAACTCGATTTCCAGATTGAGGATCAACCGCGCGAGCGTGCTGGCGTCGCGGATCAAGACGGTGGCGACAGGCGCGTCGCCCGTATAGCCGGCCTCACCATCCGTTGCAAGCTGCAGGCGGATACGCGCCGGCGCAACGCGGTCGCCCAGCTTTTGGAGGAGCCACTTCTGGATCGGCCGGAACTCGAGAGGGGGATCCATTGTTAGTCCCAAGACGCTATGGCCCAGATTGTACAACCAGTGGCCGAAGAAACGAAAGAACCGCCAGCCGGGCAACCATAAGCCCGGCCGGCAGCTCCTTCCTCGGAGGAAAACAAGAGGAAACTACCGAGAAGACCCGGCCTGCCCACTCATTCCTGAAGTGCCGGACACCGCATGCAACATCTCGCGCGCCAGTTTCAAGTGCTCTTCGAGGGCGGGAAGGGCTTTCTGCGCAAAGCCTTTGATATTGTCATCTCGACCGCTGGATGCTTCCGTCTCGAATTCGGAGATGTCCTTTTCGTGGTCTCGAACCATCAACCGGGCGTAGGCGCGATCAAATGCTGGCCCACTGAGTTTTGAAAGTTGGTCATACGCGGCCTGGTCGCGCTTTGCCAGATCGCCGGGAAGCGAGACCTTTTCACGGGCTGCGATACTGCTCAGCTCATTCCCCGCCGCATTGTGGTCATTCACCATGCGTTTTCCGAACTCCTTTACGGTTATGCTCTGGCCTCTCGCGTTTGCCAGTTCACCCATCTTTACTTCGGCCATGCCGCCTTCGGCGGCGTGCCTTGCAAAGCGCGTGTCGGAAATCGGTGCAGCTTGGGAATTTGCATTAATCGCGGCTGGTTCTTGAGCTTCGGTCTGGAATGATCCGAGCAACGCGACGGTGGTGCCGGCGCCCAATACCAATCCGACCACTCCAGCTATGCAACCCAACACTTTGGTGCTAATCATGGCTTTCGCTCCCTTTCGCGAAAGTAAGGCGGAGGTCAGTGATCGACAATCAGGTGATAGCTGTAAGGAAGAGCGTCCCGTGCCCCTAGGGGACTGCGAGCCACTCAAGTTAATGCGCACCGCTGCGTTCGGAAAATTCGAAGAAACGCCTTTCGTACCTCCCTACGTCTAAGAATTGATGAATTTGAAGACTCTAGTGTGTGCATGTAGCTGCGGGAATCGCCGGGCGAGGCCTGGGCGGCGGCTTGTCCTGAGAGGGGCAGTGGTCCTCTTTCTGACCGCTGGATGGTTGACTATCACCGCGGGTCAGTCTCATGCAGCAGGTCAGGCTCAAGCCGCACCGGCGCAAGCTGCCAGCGCGAAACAGCTCGGCACCATCAAGGCCATATCGGGCAGCACCATAACGCTGACCACGGACGCGGGCGCGAGCATAACCATCCAGGTTGACGACGGGACGCGCATGGTTCGCACGGCCCCGGGTCAAACCGACCTGAAAGGCGCAACCGTAATCCACGTCCAGGATCTGCAGGTGGGCGACCGGATACTCGTACGCGGCAAGCCGTCAGACGACGCCAAGACGATTGCGGCCACAGCCGTGATTGCGATGAAGCAGTCCGATCTTGCGGCCAAGCAGGAACAAGAGCGCCAGGATTGGCAGAAGCGCGGCATCGGAGGGCTGGTGAGCGCGGTTGATCCGTCGAGCGCCACCATCACGATCACCACCGGCGCGGGAAGCACGAAGAAATCGGTTGTGATTCACACCACTGCCGCGACCGTCTTCCGGCGTTATGCGCCTGATTCGGTGAAATTCGACGATGCGAAGGCGAGCGCGCTCGACCAAGTGAAGCCCGGCGACCAGCTTCGGGCCCGCGGCAATAAGAACGCGGACGGAACGGAGTTTGCCGCTGAGGAGGTTGTCTCCGGTTTGTTCCGCAATATTGCGGGCACGATCGAGTCACTGGATGCGGCGGCGAACACGGTTACCGTGAAAGACCTCCTGTCGAAGAAGAGTATCGTCGTGAGAATCACGTCCGACTCGCAGGTGCGCAAGCTTCCTCAGCAGATGGCTCAAATGATTGCGATGCGCTTGAAAGGCGGCGCGAACGGCGGTGCTCCGAACGGCGGCGCGGTCACACCGCAGCCGGCTTCAGCGAATGGCGGTTCGCCCGGGAGCCAATCGCGTCCTGGCGGCATGGGAGGGAATCGCTACGGCGGATCACCCGATTTTCAGCAGATCCTGAGCCGCATGCCCCCCGCAGGCCTTTCGGACTTGCAGAAAGGCGACGCGGTGATGATTGTGTCCACCGAAGGCAGCGACTCCGGTGTGGTTACGGCGATCCAGTTTGTCGCTGGAGTAGAACCCATCCTACAAGCGTCTCCCGCTGGCCAGATGATGACCCTCTCGCCGTGGAGCTTGGGTGGCGGCGGTGGCGGCGACGACACGAGTGGCGGCGCGCCGCAGTGATCGTTCATCGAGTCGTTATACCATTTCATTTCGTTATGCTATTTCATTCCTAGGAGAATCGAATTTGACATCCCCAGCTCTACCGAAACTCAGTCGTGCCGCACTTATCCTCTTGTGCATGTTCCTTTGCTTGTTCGCGTTTGCATCCGGTTCGCTCGCGCAGACCGGCACGGCAATACTTCGAGGGCAGGTGAAGGATCCGTCCGGAGCCTCCGTGGCCGACGTCACGATTCTGGTGACGACTCCGAGCGGCGAAACGTTGACTGCCACGCCGAGCCACGACGGCCTCTACATCGTGAAGGGATTGGCCGCGGGCAAATACAAGGTCCAGGCCATCGCGAAGGGTTTTGCGCCGTATGAGAAGGACGACGTCACGATCGCGGAAGGCCAGGTGCAAACTCTGGATATTTCGCTGGCCATCGAAGTTCAGCAACAAAAAGTTGTCGTCACCGACCAGGCGGCTACGATAGACGTCACGCCCGAAAATAACGCCGGCGCTGTGGTGATCTCAGGAAAGGAACTCGACGCTCTTTCGGACGACCCCGACGAACTGCAGAACGACTTGACAGCGCTGGCCGGACCCTCCGCCGGGCCCAATGGCGGCCAGATGTACATCGACGGCTTCACCGCCGGGCAGCTTCCGCCCAAGTCTTCGATTCGCGAAATCCGAATCAATCAGAACCCGTTTTCCTCGGAGTACGACAAGCTCGGCTACGGCCGCATCGAAATCTTCACGAAACCGGGAACAGACCAGTGGCACGGCGACGCCGAACTGCAGGGAAATGATTCCGCGCTCAACACTGGGAACCCTTTCCTCGGAAGCGCGCCCGAGCCCGGCTATTACTCCACCATGGTTTTTGGCAATGTCGGAGGCCCGCTGAGCAAGAAGGCCTCGTTTTTCTTCGGCGGCCAGCGCCGCGACATCAACGATGTATCGGCCGTTGACGCTACGACTCTCGATTCGAATTTCGATGTCGTACCGTTCACGCAAGCCGTTCCGAACAATCGAACACGCACGAATCTCGGCCCGCGCCTTGACTACCAGGTCAGCAAGAACAATACGCTGACGGTTCGCTACCAGTATTGGCGCGACAACGAGCAGGACCAGGGAGTGGGAGGTTTCACGCTCCCTTCGCAATCCTTCAATTCACTGGAGACGGAACACACTCTGCAGGTCAGCGACACGCAGATATTGGGCGCAAACATCGTTAACGAGACGCACTTCCAGTACGTGCGCGATATCAGCAGCGACACGCCGCAAAGCGTGCTTCCAACCGTCAACGTGCAGGGCTACTTCAACGGCGGCGGAAACAGCTCCGGAATTTCGACCGACACGCAGAACCATTACGAATTCCAGAACTACACTTCCATCGTTCACGGAAAGCATATGTTGAAGTTTGGCGGGCGACTGCGTGAGCTGACCGACAACTACGGCTCCGCGTCTCAGTTCAACGGGAGCTACACATTCAACACAATCACCGCATACCAGATCGCAGAGCAAGCCCTGGGTGCCGGTGATACAGAGGCGGAAGCCGTCGCGGCCAGCGGAGGGGCAACGCAGTTCGCAATCACGCTTCCCGTTACCGGTACCGCGGTTCCCGTGAACTACGTTTCGCTCTTTGATGCCGGACTTTACGTTCAAGATGACTGGCGCGTACGCCCGAACATCACTCTGAGCGGCGGCCTGCGTTTCGAGACGCAAAACAACATCCACGATCACGATGATTGGGCGCCGCGTGTGGCTGTCGCATGGGGCCTCGCTCGCGGGAAGAATCCGGCGAAAACCGTTATTCGCGCCGGCTGGGGCATGTTCTACGACCGGTTCAGCGACAATCTGATCCTGCAGGCCGAGCGGTTGGATGGGCTCGTCCTGAATTCATACGTCTTGAATCAGACGCCTACGGCGAACATTCCATTTTTGCCGCCCACGGTGCCGACTGCCGCTCAGCTTTCCGGCGCTGCCTCCATTCCTACCATCTATCAAATCGCGCCGAATCTGCACGCGCCGCAGACGATGCAGACCGCCATCAGCGTCGAGCGCCAGATCAACAAGGTGACGAATCTTTCGGTCACGTACATGAATTCGCGCGGCGTCCACCAGTTGTTCACCAACAACATCAATACGCCGGAACCCGGCACGTACCCCGCGAGTCCTGTTTATCCCAACGGTGTCGCCGAAAACATTTATCAATACGAGTCCGAGGGGGTTTTCAAACAGAACCAGTTGATCGTGAATATGAATGTTCGGGCTGGCGCGAAACTCACCTTGTTCGGCTATTACACGCTCAACTATGCGAACAGCGATACCGGCGGAGCGAACTCGTTTCCGTCGAATCCGTATAACGTTCTCGAAGACTACGGCCGCGCGTCCTTTGATACCCGCAACCGCCTGTTTGTGGGCGGAACGGTTGGTCTTCCGTATGGTTTCCGGCTGAGCCCGTTCATGATCGCAAGCTCGGGTGCGCCGTATAATGTCGTGCTGAGCGAGGATTTTATCGGTTCCAGCCAGTTTAACCAGCGCCCGGCCCTCGCCACGAATCCGGTGGATACCAACTACGTCGTGAAGACTTCGCTTGGGCTCTTCGACACGAACGTCACGGATTTGGGGCAAGGCGAATCGATTATTCCGGTCAATGCTTTCACGGGACCAGATCACTTCAGCCTGAATTTGCGGCTGAGTAAGGCATTTGGATTCGGCAAGGTTCCCGAGGGAGCTGCCGGTAGTGGCGGCGGTGGCGGGTCGCACGGGCAAGGAGGGCCGGGCGGGGGCCGTGGACCAGGCGGACCGTTCGGCGGTGGCGGAGGAGGAATGGGAATGGGGGGCGGCGGAACAAATCACCGCTACAATTTGACGTTCAGCGTCAACGCCCGAAACATTACGAACTACACGAACGCAACACAACCGAGTGGGGTTCTCAATGTTCCGGATGTAAGCGAGTGCGAAACGCTGCCCGGCGGATGTGTCAATACTCCCCCTCCCCATTTTGGGCTGCCTAATGGCTTGGCGGCGGGGCCCTTCTCGTCAAACGGCGCAAGTCGCTTGTTCTATTTGCAGGTAGGTTTTACCTTCTAAGCGGGCTCCAATGGGAGCGGGAACATGCCTCGGAAGAAGAAACCTCGTTTTCGGATCGAAAGGGAAGTGCGCCGGCGCGCGCGACTGGGAATTGGGCCGCCTCCTGCCGAGCGAATTATCACAGACAAGCGCAGCAGGCCGCCCAAGCATAAGAAGCAGTTGCTGGAAGACGAGGTCTAGTTCGCGATCGAGTGGGACATCGTCCACCCGATAAGAGGCCCACACGGGGCCCTAATTCTTTGAGCCTCAGCCAGGCTTGTAGTCCGGAATCACTTCCCCAGGTTTGAACAGCGGCGTCGCGGCCTTGCCGGTCGCGCGCGCTGCCGCAGCAGCGACATCTTCCAGGTCAGGTTTTGAAAAGCCCACCGCGCTCACTTGAATCTTGCCATCCGGCGCGATCAGAAACACGGTCGGCACATTGGTCAGACCGTACTGGTTCGAAGCCGGGTAGCCGTGCTCGTCGATCAGCACGGGAAACTTGAGTCCGAATTCGTTCATGAACTCGCGCGTATCCCGCTCTTGATCTTGCGAGATGCCCAGCAACGTAAACCCCTCGCCTCCGTACATCTCGTGCAACCGCTCGAGAAACGGGGCCGTGAACTGGCACGTGGGGCAGCTCACTTTGAAGAACGCAGCGAGCACCGGGCCCTTCTTCAACTGCTCAGCCAGCGTGGTGCTTTTGCCGGTGGAATCCTTCAAAGAAATCGCCGGCGCCGGCGTTCCGGGCGTCAATGCAGCCATCCGTTTCCCTCCGAAGAGTTGTTGCACAGACCGCTTCAGGCTCATCTTACCCAGTCTACCCTACAAAATTAGATGTCCTCGTGCGGACGCGGATTCGAGCGGCGCAAGACTCAACACCAATGCCGCAAAAGGTCACGAAAAGCAGTTTGGCGGCCGGCACTGGGCTGAATCAGTGGATGTTGCGCGTCTTCTTCCTGACGTAGTCCATCAGCAAGTACTGCCCCAGCGTGTAAGGGGTCGTGAAGTAGGCTTTGCCGCGGCAAAGCTCGGTGATCTTCTGCACGAAATGGACCAGGCTGTAATCACTGGAGAGCATGAACGTATTGATCAAAATTCCCGCTCGCTTGCACTTCGCCACTTCCTCCAGCGTCTGCGTGACCACCAACGGATCAAGTCCGTAGGCGTTCTTGTAAATCCGGCCGTCTTCCAGGGTAAGGGCGGAAGGCTTGCCGTCTGTGATCATCACGATCTGACGCATGTCTTTTTTCTGCCGCGAAAGAATTCGCTGCGCGAGGCGCAGCCCTTCGCGCGTGTTCGTGTAGTACGGCCCCACTTGCACGCGCGCTAGCTTGCCGAGCGGAATCTCTTCTGCGCTGTCGTGAAACAGCACGCAGTGCAGCGAATCGCCCGGATACTGCGTGCGGATCAGGTGCGAGAGAGCCAGCGCAACGCGCTTTGCGGGCGTGAACCGGTCCTCGCCATACAGAATCATGCTGTGGCTGCAATCGAGCATCAGCACCGTCGCGCACGAGCTTTGATACTCGCACTGGTGGACCATCAAGTCTGGATAGTCAAGCTCGATGGGAATTCCCGCGCCGTTGCGCTGAACCGCGTTGAACAGCGTCCCGCTGATGTCCATGTTCAGCGTGTCGCCGAATTCGTACTGCTTCGAAACGCCGCCTGACTCGACGCCGGTGGCGAGATCGCGCGTGTCGTGCCGGCCGAAGCTGCTCTTTCCCAGCGACGCGAGCAGGTCTTTCAGCGTCTTGAAGCCGAGAAAGTCCAGCGCTTTGTCGGTGATCTCGAATCGCGCCTCCATTTTGGGCTGGTCGCGCCCAACCTGGCCCCCGGGCGTCTCCGACGGCGGAGGACTAACGCGCGCCGACTGCTGCTGCGTGATGTAGCCTTCCTCTTCCATCCGCTGGATGAGCTGCTCGATCAAGTCGCGCAGCTCCTGATTTTGCGAAATATCCGGATTCTGCATCAGCTGCTGCATCATCTCGGGCGGGATCAAGTCGCCTTCCTGAAGGGCGCGAAGAATCGCCTCGCGCAGAGCCTCCATATACTGCTCGCGCGAGCGTTCCATATCGAGCTCGTACACTCCATACTGCGATTCGAATCCGCTCTGCAGAAAGAAGTCGGACAGCTTGCTCATCAAATCCTGCATGTCGACGTCGTCGGCGGCTTCGGGAGCGTATTTGGAATAGCGAATATATTTCATCTATATCTCATCGCGTTCTAGTTGAATTGCCGTTTCGGCAGCCTGCCCGATGGCTCGCGCGGATCGCGCGGCTCCGAAGACTTGCGAGCCTCGGCGTAGTAGCCGCGCTCTTCGCTCCGGCTGATTCTCTTGTGAGCCCACAACCCCTCGAGAACAAACTCGGCCGCGCTCGTTTGCACCGCGGAATCGTCTTTCGAGCTTACGCCGAGAGCTTCCAGATGGTCGAACAATCCCTGGATCTTCTTCAGTTGGCCGAGAAGTTCGCTGCTCGACGCATTCGCCGGAACCTTCAATTCGCCGCCCATTTCGAACCATTGCACGATAGGCTGAAAATTCGCGTTCACGAAATACCGGCTGAAGGTCTTGCCCACGGCCGCGCGAATCAACTCGCGAGCGATGTTTTCGGCGCCGCGCACTTCGCCTTCGTATTCGAGCTCGAATTTTCCGGTCATCGCCGGAATCGCGGAGTAGACGTCGGACACGCGAGCCACCACCGCGGAATCGCGGCTCCGCACCGCGCGCTGTTCCGCGCTGCTCAGAACGTTCTCGATCGTGCTGATCGGCAGCCGCTGGCTTACTCCCGAGCGCCGATCAATTCTCTTATCGTCGCGCGCCTGGAACGCCACTTCCTCCACGACCTCGCGAATGTAGTCCGGCACCACGACGCGCCGCCGGTTGTCGCGGCTGGTCCACGATTCCTGCGCCGTGATCGACATTCCCTCGGCAATGGTGGCGGGGTAATGCGTACGAATCTCGGAACCGATGCGATCCTTGAGCGGCGTGACGATTTTTCCGCGCGCCGTGTAGTCTTCCGGATTCGCGGTGAACACCAGAAGAACGTCCAGCGCCATCCGAACCGGGTAGCCCTTAATCTGGATGTCGCCTTCCTGCATGATGTTGAAAAGGCCCACCTGAATCTTTCCGGCCAGGTCGGGCAATTCGTTGATGGCGAAGATGCCGCGATTTGCGCGCGGGAGCAGGCCGTAGTGAATCGTCAATTCATCAGAAAGATTTCTGCCGGCGCGCGCGGCCTTGATGGGGTCGACGTCGCCAATCATGTCCGCGATGGTTACGTCCGGCGTCGCGAGCTTTTCCACGTAGCGATGTTCGCGGGCGATCCAGCCGATCGGCGTATCGTCGCCTTCCGCGGCGAGGCGCTCGCGGCAGGGGCGGCAGAGCGGCTGGTAAGGATTATCGTGGATCTCGCATCCCGCAATGACGGGAATCTGCGGGTCCATGAATCCGACGAGACCGCGAAGGATGCGCGATTTTGCCTGTCCCCGCAGGCCGAGCAAAATGAAGTGGTGCCGCGAGAGAATCGCGTTGACGATCTGCGGGATCACCGTGTCGTCGTAGCCGTGTACGCCCGTGAAAATCTGCTCGCCCTTTTCCATCTTGCAGAGCAGGTTTTCGCGCAGTTCCTGGCGCACGGTCCGTTGCGCGATTCGCTCCTCCGGCCACTGGCTTCGCCGAAGCTCTCCCAGATTCCTTGGCAATGCACTCATAGGATCACCGTTTCTTTATGAAAAATCATGCGACCGCGTGTTTTTGGAATGTTCCAACGCGCTCATTATAGTGGAAGCTCGCACATGAAGCTAATTTGAAAGACAAATGAGAAGATGCAGCTAAATCGAAAGTCGTTGGCCACGGAGTGTGGAAAGGCTGCGGAGAAATCACGCCGGGGAAGAATTAGTGGATGCCATGCCCGTTGCCGCCCGACCGCTGCCTGGAAATCTGCCGCTGGGCGAGCTTGGGGAGGAGCGCCTTGGTGTATTGAAGCAGAAAGGCGCGGCGGTCGGTTTCGTTGCGCATTTCTAGCAACCCCTGTCGCTGTTGCAAATCGAGCGGAAGGCGCGCTCCGAGCCGGTACGCGAGCGGGGTGGGATCGCGCTTCTCGCATCCGTGAAAGGGATGCCCAAACAGCAGTAGATGGCAGTCCTGGAACGTTTCGGTCAGCTCTGCTTCTTCCCTCGAGTCCTGCGGCGTTACGTCTTCCGGCAGATAGTCGACTACAGCCTCGTAATATTCCTTTTCGTGTAGCATCTCGACGATCCGAAAAGCGGCGCGACCTTCGGTGAGAATGTCCAGGCGCCCGTCATCGTATTTCTTGATCGTGCGCGTGATTTCAGCGGTGCAGCCGATCGTCGCTACCGAGCGATTCTGGGCAAACACCATGCCGAATTCGATCCCTTGGTCGAGGCAGCGGCCGACCATTGCCTTGTAGCGCGGCTCGAAAATGTGAAGCGGCAGAGGCATGCTCGGGAACAAAACCACGTCGAGCGGGAAGAGCGGAATGCGAGCGGGTTTCATGATCGTAGGCCACTCACTGCGGCTGGTTCAGCGCAGTGAGTTGAGTGCCGATTGCATTTCGTCGCGGGCATGCATGTCTCCCGCCTTCTGCGCGACGATGATTCCGTCCGACAACAGTTTCCGCGCCTCGTCCACCTGGCCGAGCCGCGTGAGAAGCTGCGCAAATTGGAAGTAGCCTGCCACATATCCGGGGTGGGCTTCGAGCAGCGCGCGGAAATGACTGGTGGCAGCTGGATTGTCGCCTTCTTTGGCGCATTCGAGCGCCAGCCCGTACCGCGCGAAAGGATCACCGGGCTTTCCGGCGACGAATTGCTCGAGCATTTCGCGGCGTGAGTTCTGGGTTTGGGCCATGGCTCGGAAACACGTATTATAGCGGGCCTGGGTACGCGCGCCAAGAGCGCGCCTACGTCACCGGAGAACGGAGCACTCGAGCGCGCATGCCGAAGACCTCGAAGCCTCACACCAGTGAACCAACATCCGACGCCCGACCGGCGAGCGGGCCCAGTCCCGCGGGGAAACCCGTGAGCGCGTCGCGCTCGGAGATGGTTGAAGCGGTGCTGCCGAACGACGCCAATCCGCTCGGCAACATGCTCGGCGGGCGCGTGATGCACCTGATCGACATCGCTGGCGCGCTCGCGGCGCACCGTCATTCGAATAGTCACGTCGTGACGGCGTCGGTGGACTACCTCGATTTCCGGTTTCCGATTCGCGTCGGCGAGTTCATCGTCCTCAAGTCGAGCGTGAACCGGGTGTTCCACACTTCGATGGAAGTGGGAGTGAAGGTTTTTTCGGAGAATATTCTTACCGGCGAGCGAAAACATACCAGCAGCGCGTTCGTCACCTACGTTGCGATCGATTTGAAGGGCGAACCGCATAACGCGCCGCCGTTGATTTTGGAGACGGACGACGATCGTCGGCGATATCGCGAGGCTGGCGAGCGTCGCCGCGTTCGGCTGGCGATGCGACACAAACGGCCGCTCACGGAAGAGTGATCGCGCCGCGTGTTTGTTTTGAATTATCGTGGGAGAAATCTTTAGAGTAGACCGACATTCACTTCGTGGAGGGATCATGACCAAGCTTTATGCCGGTGCATTGTCGTTCTTCTTGCTGGCAGCCTTGCCGTTGCCCGCGCAAGCCCCTTGGCTGTCCGACGTCTACGCTCAGATCCGCGCGGAAGAAACCAACAACTCGAAAATCATGTGGATCATCCACGAGATTGCCGATGTGTACGGTCCGCGCGTGACTGGCACGCCGAACCTGAAGGCCGCCGACGATTGGGCGGTGAAGACGATGACTTCGTGGGGCTTGGTGAATGCTCATCTGGAGCCGTGGACTTTTCAGCCGCCAAGCGCCGCCATGCCGGTGCCCGGCTGGGAGAACATGGAGCTATCGGCAGTAGCGGTCACGCCCTTTCGCGGGCAACTGAGCGTTGAGCCTCTCGCTTGGACGCCAAGTACAAAAGGCGTGGTCTCGGCTCAGGTGGTGATGATCGAGCCGCCCGGAATGACGCCGCCCGCAGGAGGTTTTGGCATGTTCGGCGCGCCTGCTGCAGCCCCGGCGGCCGCACCGAATGCCACTCCGCCACCGATGCCGGCGCCAGCGACGGCATCTCCAGCCAAACAGCCCACGCAGGCAGAGTTGGACGCCTACCTTAATTCGGTAAGGGACAAAGTACGCGGAGCCATCGTGCTCGTAGGCAAGCATGTGCAAGTGCCGGAGAATTTCAATCCGGCGCCGCTTCGCCGTCCTGATGACGAATGGAAAACGCGATTCGATCCCAAGAATCCGCGCAGCGGATTTAATTTCCCGCAGCCGCCGGCTTTGCCGGAAGGGCAGCTTTCCCGGCAGGACGTCAACCGCGAGGTGGACCAGTTCCTGGTGGACAACGGAGCCCTTGTCCGAATCAACGACGCCGGCCGCGATCACGGCGTGATCGTTGCGCAGCAAAATGCCACGTATGACTGGTCGCGAGCAGTGCCCACGCTCGTGATGCGCAATGAAGACTACGGCCGCATCTCTCGATTCATTGCAGACGGCACTCCCGTGACGCTTCGACTGAACATCCAGAACAAGGAATATCCCGAGGGCACCACGGCCTACAACGCGGTGGGCGAAATTCCCGGTAGCGAAAAGAAAGATGAGGTGGTGATGCTGGGCGGCCACTACGATTCCTGGCACGACGCCACCGGCGCCACCGACAACGGGATCGGTTCGTCGATGATGCTCGAGGCGATCCGCATTCTCGCGGCTCTGCACGTGAAGCCGCGAAGAACAATTCGAGTAGCTTTGTGGACCGGCGAGGAAGAGGGTTTGCTGGGGTCGCTTGCCTATGTGCAGCAGCATTTCGGCAGCTTCGAAAATCCGAAACCCGAGTATGCGAAGCTGGACGCGTATTTCAACATTGATTCCGGCACGGGCAAACCGCGCGGCGCCGGCGTCTTTGGTCCTCCGGCTGCGGCTGACATGATTCGCGACGCCCTCATGCCGTTCCAAGATTGGGGATTCACAGGCGCCATCGCCAGCGACAGCCGCAGGACCGGCGGCACCGACAGCACGTCGTTCAACAATGCCGGGCTGCCCGGCATCGGCCTGGCGCAGGACCCGTTCGATTACGGTTCGTTCACGCACCACACGAATCTCGATACGTACGAGCGAATTTACGAAGAGGACGTGCGCGAGGGCGCCGTGGAAATTGCGTCGGCCGTCTACGCTGTGGCGATGGCCGATCAGATGGTTCCGCGGTTCAGCGCAGACAAGATGCCGAAGCCCGCGCCTGAGCCCGGGCCCGGCGCGGAAGCCAAGCCCGCTTACCACGTGCCGAGCGCAGCAGGGAACAAATAGGCTGGCCGATTCCTAGCTTGGCGTTTTCAGGTAGACGTTCGCGGATTCGGCTGTGCGAAAGCCCTGCTCGACGCACTTGCCGATGGCGGGCCCATCGAGGTAGTTGCCTGCGAGGAAGAGGCCGGGAAGCGCTCGTTCCGCGTCACGGGCGGCCTCGATAATGTACCCGTGACCGAGATTGTATTGCGGCAGCGCTTTCGGGTATTTCCAAACGGCCTGCGCAACCGGCGGTCCTTCGATTCCCAGAATGTGGGCGTTATCGCCGCCGACGATTGTGGCGATCTCGGTTTCGGACTTCTCGATGATTTCTAAATCCGTTGCGCCGCCGACAAAGCTCGTGATCGTTACAAAACCCTCAGGCGCGCGCCCAGGAAACAACGACGAATTCCAGACCGTGCCGAGCGTGCGGATTTTCTCGCTGCGCGGTACCAGAAAACCAAAGCCATCCAGCGGCAGCCCGATTTGTTGAACGTGGTAGCCCGCCGCTACCACCGCCACCGGCGCGTACGCGATCCCGGACAAAGCCTGCGACATCGACGAAGACATCGCCTTCACAAGATGCGATGCCGTGTAGGCGGGCGTCGCAATTACGACGGCGGATACTGGAATCGTTTCGGCGCCACCGCCGCGAGTGAACCTCACCTGATACTCGTTGCCGCTTGTTGCCGCCCGGCCGATGCCATCCACCGCAGCTCCTTGACGGACCGCCTCGCCCAAATCGCGATGCAGCGCCTGCATCAAAGTAGCGAGGCCGTTTCGGAACGAGCACAGCGGAGGCGGCCCCTTCCGCTCGCCTTTAGCTGGGCGAGATTTCATGGCGCCACGGACCACGCTTCCGTACTGCCGCTCCCATTCTTCGAGCGTGGGAAACGCCGCGCGCAGGCTCAACTTTTCCGGATCGCCTGCGTAGACCCCCGAAACAAAGGGAGCGACGAGATATTCCAGAATCTCATGGCCAAACTTTCGGCGCACGAAATCAGCCACCGACTCTTCTTTGCTCGGGGGTGCCGTGCGACGAAACGGCTCGGAAGCGATCTTCCACCGCGATTTCGGATTCAGCAGAGACGACGCCAACAGTCCCTGCGGCGACATCGGAATTTTCTGCAAGCGGCCACCGCGCAGAATGTAGCGAAGCGCACGCGGGTCCGCCTGCTGAAGCTCGCCTTCGATTCCCAGCTCGCGAATCAAATTCAGCAGCGCATCGGTGCCCTGGAAGCTTTGCGGGCCGGATTCGAAAAGGAATCCGTCCTTTTTGACGGTGCCTATGAGGCCGCCAGCGCGTTCCTGAGCTTCGAGGAGGGTGACTCTGATTCCGAGTTGTTTCAGGCGGTAGGCGCACGCCAGCCCGGAAATTCCCTCGCCGATTACAATCGCGTGATTGGATTGCGGCATTCGGAATTTGTCACAGAGTCTTCGAAAAGAGAGGCTTTTTGTCCATTTGCTGGTCGTGGAGATAGCGGTCAAAGGGCATCGCGATATTGCGGATGAAGATGCGCCCAAGTTGCGTCACGCGAATCTCGCCCGGCGAAAGGAGCACGAGGCCATCGGCACGCGGCTCCTCGAGGCGCTCGAGTTCCGGCGCGAAATACTTATCGAAGGCGATTCCGAATTCCTGCTCGATTTCGCGTTTCGGAATCACGGTGTGGCAAAGCAGCCGGCCAATGACGGCGCGGCGAAGATGATCGTCGGGCGAAAGCCTGTAACCTCGCATCGTCGCGATTCCGCGTTCTGCGACGCTACTTTCGTAGGCCGGAACCTCGCGCCGGTTCTGGGCATACGCGTCGCCGATCGAGCTGATCGCGCTCACGCCCATTCCGTACAGGTCTGCGCCAGCCTTGGTCGTGTAGCCCTGAAAATTGCGGTGCAAGGTGCGATTCTGCTGCGCGACGCCAAGTTCGTCGCCCGGTCGCGCGAAGTGGTCCATTCCGATATAGAGATATCCCGCATCCAGGAACCCCTCGAGCCCGGCGCGGAAAATTCGAAATTTCTCCATGCCTTCCGGCAAATGAACCGCAAACGACCCTTGCTGCTTCTTCAGCCACGGCACGTGCGCGTAGCTGAACATCGCCACGCGGTCGGGAGATAGCGTCAGCGTCTGTGCAATGGTCGCGCGAAAACTTTCCGCGGTCTGATGCGGCAGCCCGTAGATCAGGTCGACATTGAGGCTTTCGAAGCCCAACTCGCGGGCCGCGAGAATCAAGTCGCGCGTCATTTCGTACGGCTGAACGCGATGAATGGTTTCTTGCACGCGCGGCTCGAAATCCTGAATGCCCATGCTGAGGCGGTTGAACCCGAGGCGCCGAAGCGTTTCCAGATGCTCGCGGCTGGTCACGCGAGGATCGATTTCGATTCCGATCTCAGCATCGGGAGCAAACGAAAAACGCTCGCGCGCATAGCCGAAGAGATCGTCCATCTGCGCGGGAGTCAGGTACGTGGGCGTGCCGCCGCCCCAGTGGAACTGAATCACGGAACGCCGCTTCGAAACCCTTCGGCTCACGTGATCGATTTCGCGCTTCAACGCATCGAGGTACGGAATCGCGACGTTCTTGTCCTTCTGAATCGAGACGTTGCACGCGCAGAACAGGCACAAGCTTTCGCAGAAAGGAATGTGCATGTAGAGCGAGACGGGCGTGCCGCGCTCGTCGGCGGCCGCGAAAGATTGCTCGAGGTCGTCCGGACCGAAATCATCCTTCCAAACGGGCGCTGTTGGGTAACTGGTGTAGCGCGGGCCGGGCCGATTGTACTTTTCGAGGAACGCGTCCGAGATCTGCCCAATATTGATCTGGCCGATATCGATCTTCTCAAACGAATTTGTGCTGCCGCTTTTCATCGCTAGTTCGTCTTTTCCACTGCCGCGCGGGTCGGCAACAGCGCGGTTTGCCCGGCTTCGACAAACGCCTTCGCGTTTTCCACCGGCGTGCCCGGCAAGATCCCGTGTCCGAGATTCAGGATATGCCCCACGCCGCCTGTCTTTTCCACGGCTTCGCGGGCCGCGCGCCTGACCTCTTCAGCCGAACCCAGCAAAATCGAAGGGTCGACGTTCCCTTGCAGCGCCACGCCGTCACCCAATTCGCGCCGAGCCTGCGCCAAGTCCGTGTTCCAATCCACGCTGAGCACATCCGCTCCAGTGGTAGCCATAGCCTCAAGATGCTTTGCCGAACCTTTCGCGAAGAGAATCCTGGGTACGCCGCTCGGCGCCAATGATTCGAAGATCATTTGCGTCGCAGGCTTTTCGAATTCCTCGTACTCGCGCGAGCTCAATTCGCCGACCCACGTGTCGAAAAGTTGCACCACGGAGGCGCCGGCGGCAATTTGCGACTTCAGATACGCGCCCGTCGCTTTCGCGATCCGATCGAGCATCGCCCGCACGAGCTGCGGCTCCTCGGAAAGCATTCGCTTCGCGATTGAAATGTCACCGCGCGTTTGCCCCTCGATCATATAGCAGGCAAGCGTCCAGGGCGCGGCGGCGAATCCGATAACCGGCACCTCCGGCCCGACGGCGCGGCAAATCGCCCGAATGGCATCGCCAACGAATCGCGTTTCGCGCTCAGGGTCAAATTCTCGCAGTTTTTGAACGGCTGCCAGGTTCCTGATCGGGTTCGACAGGATTGGCCCCGAATCCGGCACGTCGAGCGGCAAGCCCATCGCCTCAGCGACCACGAGGATGTCGGAGAAGACGATAATCGCGTCCACGCCGAGCACGCGGAAGGGCTGAAGCGACACTTCGGCGGCCAAGTCAGGCGTCTTGCAGATTTCGAGAAAAGAATGTTTCGCTCGAACGGCCTGATATTCGGGCAGATATCGCCCGGCCTGACGCATGATCCAAACGGGAACCCGGTCGACTGGCTCGCAGCGACACGCGCGAAGGAACAGCTCTTTGAGGTTTTCGTGGCCCACGGGCATAGAAAGCCAAGTTCCAAGCAATCATAGCAGAGCGAAGGGGGAGCCGCACATTTCCCATTGCGGCCGAGGAATGCTGCGGCCCCTTTGTGTTTAGGCTGTATAATTCGACATTAACGGGGAGAAAGCCCTATGGGCCATGAACTTGCCTACCTGAGCCTCGCACTCTACGCAGCCAGCTTTCTGTGCTACGCGCGGATTCTCTATGCTCCTCAGCTCTGGCTTGGCCGGTTCGCCACACTCCTGCTGGCTGGTGGAATTGTGGCCCAGTACTTTGCTTTGCTGGAGCGCTCGCACTGGACTCACACGGTTCCGTACGATGACCTTTACGGCTCCATGTCGTTGTTCGCATGGCTCCTGGGCGTTACCTACCTGGGGCTGGAACTTTTCCACCGCCAGCCGTCAGTCGGCGCCTTCGTTACGCTGGTTCTCGTCGCGTGGACGGTTCTGATCACCTTGATTGTGCCCCAAGCGCCGTCGGCCACTCCTCCCGCTCGGGGGCTGCTATTCGCTCTCCATGTAACGCTGAACACGTGGGCCTATGCGGCTTTTGCGCTATCGTTTGTTATCAGCGTGATCTACCTCGTCCAGGATTGGGTGCTTCGCTCGCGCAAGATGAGCGTCGCCTTCTGGCGCTTCCCGGCGCTCGACGTGCTCGACCGCATGGCCCGCAGCAGCGTTTACGTCGGTCTCGCGGCCTTGAGCATGGGCGTGGTGATGGGACTGATCTGGGAGCATCGCCTGAGCGGGTCCTATTCCTGGGCCGACCCGAAGGTAGTTGTCACACTGGCGATTCTGGCTGTGTACGCTGCTTATCTCAGGTTATCGCGCAGCACGAATTGGCGGGGCGCTCGCGCGTCTGTACTCTGCGCCGCGAATTTCCTGATCGTGCTGTTCAGCTATACGTTCGTGAATCTCTATCTGACGAGGTTTCACCGCTACCTATAAATCGGATGGCGACTTCTTACACACCGCGCGCGCACTCACCGCGAATTCAGGTCGCGCTGATCGGCTGCAACCACAGGACGGCGCCTGTCGAGTTCCGCGAACGCGTGGCGTTCACGCCGGAGCAGGCTTTGCACGCTGCCGACGAGCTGCGCCGCCAGGGAATCCTCGAAGAAGCGGTCGTCCTCTCCACCTGCAACCGCAGCGAATTGTACGGAGTCACTTCGGAAGTTGAGTCGGGCGACATAACCGACGCGATGGAAGTCTTCTTGACCTCGTTCCATCGAATCCCGCGCGGCGAACTCAACGGTCGGCTTTACCGTTGTATGGGTCCCGAGGCGGTTCGCCATCTCTTCCGCGTCGCCGCGGGACTCGATTCCATGCTGCTCGGCGAAGCGGAAATTCTCGGCCAGCTAAAAACCGCCTACGGGCAGGCTCTCGACCACGGCGCCACAGGGCCGGTCCTAAACAAGGTGTTTCAAAGCGCCCTCGAAGTAGGGAAGCGCGTGCGCTCCGAAACCGAAGTTGCGGCGCGACCCATGTCGGTTGCGTTTGCGGGCGTGAAACTCGCAGAGCGCGTCTTCGGGAATCTGAAAGGGCGCACGGCGCTGGTCCTCGGTGCGGGCACAGTGGCGGAGCAAGTGGTGGAGCATCTGCGGAACCGCGGAATCGGCAGCGTGCGCGTGGTGAATCGCTCTTACGAGCGCGCTCAAGATTTGGCGCAGCGCGTGAGTGGAGAAGCCGTCCCCTGGGATTCGCTCGACCGCGTGCTGAGTACGCCCGACATTTTGGTCACGTCTGTGAGCGGTTCTGGCCCGGTCCTGAATCGCGAATCGCTGGATGCTGCGCTCGCGGCGCGCGGCGGAAAGCCTGTGTTTGTGGTCGACCTCGGCGTTCCGCGGAATGTCGCGCCGGAGGCCGCGGGTCTTTACAACCTGTATCTTTACAACATCGACGATCTCGGCGAAATCGTCGAGCAGAATAAGAAGGCGCGCGAGGCGGAAATTCCGCGCGCGGAAACCATCGTGAGCGAGCACATCGCGAAATTCGAAACGTGGCGCGCGGCGCTGGAGGCTGGCTCGATTGTCGACGACTTGCGCGGGCGCCTTCACCAGCATCGCGAAATGCTTCTGCGCGAAAAGCTGGCGGAAATGCCCGAGGTTTCGCCGGAAGAGCGGGCACGAATCGCTCACATCACCGAGGAATTGATCGAACGCGTTCTCGACCAGCCTGCGAAACGCTTGAGCCATGGCGGCGCTATGCGTGGCCGTCTCGGCGCCATCGAAGCTCTCCGCCATCTGTTCGGCCTCGACGACGAAAAGAGCGGCCTTGAAGCCAAGGAAGAGGCGGCCCGCGAAGAGGACGAAAGGAAGTGAAGCCTCTGCGGATCGGAACGCGCGGCAGCGCGCTCGCTCTTTGGCAGGCGAATCATGTCGCCGCGCGGCTGGCCGAATTACACGGCATTCAGTCGGAGTTGGTTCGCATCCGCACCTCGGGCGACCATTTTCAGACGGGCTCCGTCGCGTTGGTTGGAACCAAGGGAGTGTTCATCAAAGAGTTGGAGGACGCGCTCCTTGCCGGAACGATTGATCTCGCGGTTCACAGCATGAAGGACGTTCCCACCGAAGTCCCCAGCGGCCTGGCGTTTCCGGCAATCACAAAACGCGAAGATCCGCGCGATTGTCTGGTCTCGCATTCTGGCTTGCGATTAAGCGATCTTCCGGCTGGAGCGCGCGTTGGAACGAGCAGCCTTCGCCGCCAGTCGCAGCTCCGCCACTATCGTCCCGACTTGCAGTTGCTGGATTTGCGCGGCAACGTCGACACGCGCTTGCGAAAAGTTGCTGCAGGCGAGTTCGACGCAATCGTCCTTGCGCTGGCCGGAGTAAAACGGCTCGGCGCTAGTGACAAAGTGACGGAAATACTCCCGACGGAAATGATGCTGCCTGCGGTGGGCCAGGGCGCACTCGGAATCGAAGCGCGGTCAGACGACAGCGAAACGGCGAATCTCGTAGCCTCGCTCGATGATGCCGAAACCCGCGCGTGCGTCACCGCGGAGCGAGGCCTTATGCGCGAGCTCGAAGGCGGCTGCCAGGTGCCGCTCGGCGCGCTGGCACGCCGGGACCCTGGAGGGCTGTTCCTCGAAGCCTGCGTGTTTTCGCCCGATGGAAAAGACTTCGTTCGCCGCGAACTCCGCGGTTCATCGGATGACGCCGCAGCACTCGGGAAGCGTTTGGGTCAAATTCTCATCGGCGCGGGCGCAGACAGAATCCTGCGTCTCGTGGGCAGGCCCGCATGAACGTTGCCGAGCGCCCGTTGGCCGGGAAACGAATTGTGATCACCCGTTCTCCCGAGCAATCCGGCGTTCTCCTGCGTGAGTTGGAGGGAAGCGGTGCAACCGTAATTCTTTTGCCCTTCGTCGAGTTTCGCCTTCCGAGCGACACCGGAGCGCTGGATTTGGCGCTGGCTCGGCTAAGCCAGTTCGACTGGGTGGTTTTCACCAGCCCAAACGGCGTGCGTTTCTTTTGCCAGCGCCTCCGTGAATTGGGGCGCGAACCGAGCGAGCTTCCGGCGCCATTGCCGCTGGTCGCTGCAATTGGCGCAGCGACGGCCAGCGCCGCAACGAAAGAAGGTCTCTCGGTTGGGTTTGCGCACACCGACGTTCGCAGTGGACGCGAGTTCGCTCAGCGCTTTTCCGAGTCGGCGATCCATGGCAAGAAAATCCTGCTGCCGCAAAGCGACCTTGCCGACGGACACATCCGAGACGCGTTGAAGGAATCAGGAGCGGCCGTCACCGGAGTTGTAGCGTACCAGACGTGTATGCCAGAATCCCTTCACGGCCTCGAACTGGAGCAGGGCAAGCGCGACGGCGCGGACGTTTTCGTGTTTGCAAGTCCTTCGGCGTTTCGGAATTTCGCTAAAACGGTGGGACCTGAGGAACTCAAGCGCTTTGCCGATCGTTCCGCCTTCGCGGCAATCGGGCCGACCACCGCAGAGGCAATCCGGGGTGCAGACGTGCAGGTAAAGATTGAAGCAGCGAAGCCCAGTTCATCTGAAATCGTTCAAGCCATCGTCGAATACTTCGCCGCAAGACCTTCCGAGGCGGTTCGCCGATGACGTTTCCCGTTCATCGCCCGCGTCGCTTGCGCCGCACCGAGGCGTTGCGAGGACTTGTGCGCGAGACTCGGCTCACCACAAACGGCCTCGTCTATCCGATGTTCGCGTGCCCGGGAACCAAGGTTCGCAACGAAGTGAGTTCCATGCCGGGGGTATTTCAGCAGTCCGCGGATCAGATCGTCGAGGAGTGCCGCGAGGTGACGGACCTCGGCATTCCGGGCGTGATTCTTTTTGGTTTGCCCAGCCACAAGGACGAAACCGGTTCGGAAGCAGCTTCAGCGGACGGCGCCGTGCAGCGTTCGATCGAAGCGATTCGGAAGGCGAAACTGAACCTCATCGTCATCACCGATGTTTGCCTGTGCGAGTACACCAGTCACGGACATTGCGGCGTAATCAAAGATGGTGAAGTGGCCAACGACCCCACGCTCGAACTTCTGGCCAGTGCCGCGCTGTCTCATGCTCAGGCCGGTGCCGACATCGTCGCGCCGTCCGACATGATGGATGGTCGCGTGGCGGCGATTCGCGGCAAACTCGATGAGCATGGGTTTCAGGACGTCGCGATCCTTTCCTACGCCGCGAAATATTGTTCGGGCTTTTACAGCCCGTTTCGCGAAGCCGCTCAATCGGCGCCGCAGTTCGGCGACCGCCGCAGCTACCAGATGGATCCTGCGAACGCGCGCGAAGCGTTGCGAGAAGTCGCGCTCGACCTCGAGGAAGGCGCGGACATGATTATGGTGAAGCCAGCGCTGCCGTATCTCGACGTGATTCAGCGGGTGCGCGAACGCTTCGACGTCCCGATCGCCGCATACAATGTGAGCGGGGAGTTTTCGATGGTGAAGGCCGCGGCCAAGAATGGCTGGATCGACGAGAAGCGCGTCGTCCTCGAGATTCTCACGGGCATTCAGCGCGCCGGCGCGGACATGATTCTCACGTATCACGCCAAGGACGTCGCCCGCTGGCTTAAGGCTTGTTAATTGGCGATCCGGGGATTGTTTTCGTCTAGAGACAAAATGGCATCGGGCACAACACGAAGCCAGGGTGACGCGAAAGCGCCGCACGCGGGTTCTCGCTCGGCCGAAATCTTCGAGCGCGCTAAGAAAATCCTCGTAGGTGGGGTGGACAGTCCCGTTCGCGCCTTTCGCGCCGTGGGTGGTACGCCGCTCATCATCGATCGCGGCCAAGGCGCGCGTCTTTGGGACGTCGACGGCCACGAATACCTCGACTACGTCTGCTCCTGGGGCGCACTGATTTTGGGGCATGCGCATCCGGACGTGGTTTCCGCAGTGGCCGATCAAGCGTCGCGCGGCACGAGCTACGGCATGACCTCGCCGCTCGAAATTGATCTCGCGGAAACAATCGCTCGCGCTCTGCCTTCCGTCGAACGCATCCGCTTTGTCAGTTCCGGAACGGAAGCGACGATGTCCGCCATTCGCGCCGCGCGCGGGTTCACGAAGCGCGACCTTATTTTGAAATTTGAGGGTGGCTATCACGGCCACTCCGACAGTTTTCTCGTTGAGGCCGGTTCAGGGCTCGCGACGCTCGGCATCTCCTCGTCGGCGGGCGTTCCCGACGCGTTCGCAAAACTCACTTTGAACGCGCCGTACAACGACCTTGCCACCGTCGAGACCATTTTCCGCAAGCACGCCGGGAAAATCGCGGCAGTGATTGTCGAGCCGGTGGCGGCGAACATGGGCGTCGTCCCGCCTCTCGCTGGTTTCCTGCAAGAGCTTCGCGAGATCACCCGCCGCGAGGGCGCGCTGCTGATTTTCGACGAAGTAATCACAGGGTTCCGCATGGCTTACGGCGGCGCGCAGAATCTATACGAGATTGAGCCCGACCTGACCACCCTGGGGAAGATTATCGGCGGCGGACTGCCCGTTGCAGCTTACGGCGGCCGGCGGGACATCATGGAGATGGTTGCGCCGTTGGGACCTGTGTATCAGGCGGGAACGCTTTCGGGGAATCCGCTCGCGATGCGCGCGGGCCTCGCCACATTGCCGAAACTTGCAGCTCCTGGCTTCTACGATTCGCTCAACGAAAAATCACAGCGGCTGGCTGACGGACTGCGCTCGGCGCTAAGCGAGGCCAAGATTCCCGGCCGCGTGAACGTCGCCGGTTCCTTGCTCACCCTGTTCTTTACCGCCGATCCGGTGCGCGATTATGCGGACGCGAAAAAGTCGGATACGGCGCGGTTCGCAGCGTTCTTCCGCGAGATGCTCGAACGTGGAATTTTTCTTCCACCCTCGCAATTCGAAGCCCTGTTCGTGTCTGCCGCTCACACGGACGCCGACATCGACCACGCCATCACCGCTGCCCGCGAAAGCCTCGCCGCCATCTCGCGCTAGACGCCACTGAGGCCTCGTGCTCGCCTCGAACTCAAATCGTTGCAAATGGCGCGGAACGCGCATAGGCTATCGCGGTCCTGGGGGCGGGATAATTCACGAAGGAGATTGTTTATGAAGACTGCCCGAGGCTCGTTGTTCTTGTTTGTGCTGCTTGCGAGCGCCATGCTCGCATCTTCCGTGAAGGCCCAGGAGGGCGCGCCGCAAAAGCAGCGCACTCCAAGTGAAGCCGTGCTTGCCAATTGGAATGACATTGGCAACCGGCTGATCGTGATGGCGCAAGACTGGCCCGAAGACAAATACACGTACCGGCCGAACGCCGACGTCAGAACCTTCCAGCAGGTTCTGCTGCATATCGCAGGCTCGAACTACGACATGCTGAATCACGCCACCGGGACCAAGGCAGGTGACTCGCGCAACGATCCCGCTGTGGCCGATTACAAAACGAAAGAGCAAACCGTCGCGTTCCTGAAAAAATCGGTTGCCGACGGCGCTGCCGAAATCCAGAAGGAAGGCGACGCAGGCGTGCTAAAGAACCTCTACTACTGGGTCGGGTATGACGAGCACATGGGTGAGCACTACGGTCAGCTTGTCGCCTACTACCGCAATAACGGCGTGGTTCCACCGGAGTCGCGTCCGAAGAAATAAGTGTGTCGAAACTGACCAACCAAACTAAGTGCCACGACTCACCAAACTCGCTGCCATGTTCCTGTCGGGCTCCGCTGCGATGACGTTCATCGTCGCGGGGGCGGGAGCACAAGACCGCTCGCAAGGGCGGTCGATGGTAGTCAGCCAGGGCGGGATTGTCGCCGCAGAAAGCCCTCTGGCCGCGCAGGCTGGCGCGACAATCCTCGCTCATGGCGGCAACGCGATTGACGCGGCCGTGGCCACGAACGCCGTCATGGGCGTGGTCGAGCCGATGATGAACGGCATCGGCGGCGACCTCTTCGCCATCGTCTACGACGCGAAAACCGGAAAACTCTACGGATTGAACGCTAGCGGCTGGGCGCCCGCGAAGCTTTCGATCGAATTCCTCAAGAGCAAGGGCATCGGCGAGATGCCGCAAGTGGGAATTCATTCGGTCACGGTTCCTGGAGCCGTGGATGGCTGGTCGAAACTGCTTTCACGCTTCGGTAGGAAACAATTTTCCGAGGTCCTCGCGCCGGCCGTTCACTATGCTCGCGAGGGGTTCCCAGTTCCCGAATGGGACGCCGCCTATTGGGCTACCGAAGAGGCGTTCCTGAAACAAGACAAGAATCTAGCGGCGACATTCTTGATTGATGGCCGCGCGCCGCGTGTGGGGGACGTCTTCCGCAATCCCGACTTGGCTCATTCGCTCGAGCTCATCGCTTCCGGCGGACGCGACGCGTTCTACAAGGGCGAGCCAGCCGCCCGGATCGTCGCGTTCTCCTCAAGGGTTGGCGGTACAATGACCGCGGAGGATTTGGCCGCTTATTCCAGCGAATGGGTTGAGCCGATTTCGACCACGTATCACGGCTGGACTGTGTACGAGATTCCGCCAAACGGGCAGGGAATTGCCGCGTTGATGATGCTCAACATCATGGAATCGTTCCCACTGGCGCAGTTCGGACACAATTCCGCCGACGCGCTGCACGCCATGATCGAAGCCAAGAAACTCGCGTATGCCGACATGCACCGCTACGTCGCCGATCCGAAATTCAGTCGCGTGCCGGTGGAAGGCATGCTCGCGAAGGACTATGCGGCCGGGCGCGCAAAGCTGATCGATATGGCGAAAGCGAATTGCACCGTTTCGCCGGGCGAGCCGGCGTTCCCGACGGCCGGCGACACCACGTATCTCACGGTCGTCGATCGCGACGGCAACATGGTCTCGCTAATTCAGAGCAACTACTCCGGCTTTGGCTCCAGGCTGGTTGCCGACGGGACCGGCTTCGCCCTGCAGAATCGCGGCGGCCTTTTCAGCCTTGATCCATCGTCGCCGAACGCGCTCGCGGGACACAAGCGGCCCCTCCACACCATCATTCCCGCGTTCATGACCCGAGGTGACGAGCGAATCGCTTTCGGAATCATGGGCGGCTTCAATCAAGCCCAGGCGCACGCGCAATTCGTGTCCAATATCGTCGATTTTGGGATGAATATTCAGGACTCGCTCGAATCCGCCCGCTTCACGAAGCCCACTTTCGCGGGATGCGACGTCCAGATGGAAGACCGCATTCCGGCCCCGGTGCGCGACGCGCTCACGCAACGCGGCCACAAGATTGAAGTTCGCGGAAACTACTCCACAAATATGGGGGGCGGCCAGGCGGTCCGGCGCGATTTCGCGAAAGGTGTCAACTACGGAGCCTCCGACCCCCGAAAAGACGGTGCCGCCGTTCCCGAGCCCCCGCCGTTGAAGTAGACGCACTCCAGCCCCGCTGTCTTCGCGTAATCCTCTGTCCGGTAACCTCGACACTACGGATATTTGTGACTTTCGAGCCCAAGTGTTCCCAGAAGGTTACGTAAGTCTCTTAAAATCTGCCCTTTAGTACGAACGTACCATTGTGACACGCTGGCCCGGACCCTACCATAAAGTTGAGCGCGGGCGATCCTTGGCCGTTCGTCGTCTGCCCAAAACCTGGGGCAAAAGTCCGAAAAATGTCGAGTCGAACTTCTACGCTTCGTCCCAAGCGCAAGGCCGCAGGTCGCTCTTCCGGGGGCGCAAGACACCCCCAGGCAGATGATTCCGCTCGTTCTGACGCGTCTGGCCCAGGCAGTATCGCCGCCCACGCCGCCTATCTGCAGGCGCTTTCGGAGAACAATCCGCTCGGCATCGTGGTTCTCGACGTAAACGGCACGGTCCAGATGTGCAATCCCGCCTTTGAACGTCTTTTCGGGTATCAAATGTCGGAAATTGCGGGTGTAAAGCTCGATTCCGTGCTGGCTCCGGCCGATCGAGCGACGGAGGCTGAGGAATTCACAGCCCGCACGGCTGCAGAAGTAACTCGTGCCACCACGCAGCGCCGCCGGCGGGACGGTCTTCTATTGGACGTCCACATTATCGGGGTGCCCCTGGCCGTAAGCGGAAAGCGATTTGGCAGCTTTGCGATGTACGAGGATATCAGCGAACGCCGCCGCGCGGAGCAAGCCCGGCGTCAGGCGGAAGAGAAGTTTCGAAGTCTTTTCGAAAACGCGGTGGAGGGAATATTTCAGACCACCGTCGACGGCCGCTATCTGAGCGTGAATCCGGCCCTTTCGAGAATGTGCGGTTACTCGTCACCCGAGGAGATGATGGCCAAGGTGCGAGACGTCGGACGGACAGTCTACGCCGATCCGCAGTGCCGGGATGAATTCAAGCGATTGATCGAGGAACGCGGCGTCATCGAAGGCTTCGAGTACCAGATTCGGCGAAAGGATGGCGCGAAGATCTGGATTTCAGAGAACGCGCACGCCGTTCGTGACGTCCGGGGCAAGATCGTCAGCTACGAGGGAACGGTGGAAGACATTTCGGAGCGCAAGCGATCCGAACTCGAGAGACAGGTTACCACCGAGATCATCCACAGCGTCAACGTTACGGACAACCTCGACGATTTGCTGAAGATGATTCACAGCGCGCTGAGGAACGTCTTGTACGCCGAGAATTGCTTCGTTGCGCTGTATGAGCCTTCCACGTCGATGTTTCACTTTCCGTTTTTTGTGGACCGGTATGACGTTGCTCCCGCGCCTCAGAAAGTGGGCCGGAGCTGCACGGCATACGTCTATCACACCGGCCGCGCGATGCTGATTCCGCAGACTGTGTTCGACAAGTTAGTCGAGGACGGTGACGTTGAACTCGTCGGTACTCCTTCGCCCTCGTGGCTCGGCGTTCCGCTGAGGACTCCCGCGGCGACGATAGGCGTTCTCGTCGTTCAGCACTACGAGGACGCGAATGCCTTTACCGAACGCGACCTTGAGTTTTTGACCTCGGTGGGCGGCCAGATCGCGCTTGCCATCGACCGCAAGCGCGCGGACGCGCGCGTGCGTGAGAGCGAGGCGCGCTTGCGCGTCCTCGTCGAACAATTGCCGGCGGTGCTCTGGACTGTGGACAAGGACCTCCGATTTACTTCATGCGTGGGCGCGGGACTGACCCGGCTCGGTCTGAAGCCGAACGAAGTCAACGGCATGTCGCTCTTCGAATACTTCGAGACGGCGGACCAAACGTTCCTCCCCGTTGCAGCTCACCGCCGCGCCGTGACGGGAGAACCCGTCACATTCCACATCGAGTGGAAGGGCGGCTCCTACGCGTGCCACGCGGAGCCCCTGCGGGGCGCCGAGGGCCACGTGCACGGCGCGATTTGCATGTCGCTCGACGTTACGGACCGAAAGCAGCTCGAAGAGCAGCTACGCCAAGCGCAGAAAATGGAAGCGGTGGGGCGGCTGGCGGGCGGAATCGCGCATGACTTCAATAACCTGCTGATGGTGATTCAGGGTTATGCGGACCTGCTTTTGGATCGTTTGCCCCAAGGCGACGGGTTGCGGCGAAACGCCGAACAGATTCAAATGGCCGGCCAGCGCGCCACGGCTCTGACCCGCCAACTGCTCGCCTTCAGCCGAAAGCAAATGCTGGCGCCGAAGATTTTGAACGTTCACAGCGTGGTCTCCGAGATGGAGACGATTTTGCGGCGCTTGATCGGCGAAGACATTCAACTCGAAACTTCGTCCCCTGCGGACCTGTGGCTCGTGAAAGCCGATCGCAGCCAGATCGAACAAGTAATCATGAACCTCGCTGTGAACGCGCGCGACGCCATGCCCCAGGGCGGAAGGCTCACCATCGAGACCGCCAACGTGGAACTCGATTCCTCGTTCACCCACCACTCCGTCGTCCTCGCGCCGGGCATGTACGTGATGCTCGCCGTTACAGACAACGGTTGCGGCATGGACGCGAAAACCCAGGCGCACATTTTCGAGCCGTTCTTCACGACGAAGGAAAAAGGGAAGGGCACCGGGCTTGGCCTTGCCACCGTGTACGGAATTGTGAAGCAGAGCGGCGGGTACGTGTGGGTTTACAGCGAACCCGGCCGCGGTACCAGTTTCAAAATCTACTTGCCGCGGATCGAGGAAGAATCCTATCAGGCCGTCAAGGAACGCCGGCCGGAATCGAGAGCAATACTGCGAGGTTCCGAGACCGTCCTGCTGGTGGAAGACGAAGATGGAGTCCGCCAACTTGCGCGCGAATATCTGGAAGCGAGCGGCTATACGGTGATGGAAGCCGCGAACGGCCGCAAGGCGCTCGAAATGGCCGAGAAGAATGCGGGTCCGATCCACTTGCTGATGACCGACGTCGTCATGCCAGGCGTCAGTGGCCGCGAACTGGCCGAGCGCATTGAAAAACTGCGCCCGGGAATCAAAGTGCTCTACATGTCGGGTTACACCGACCAGGCCGTGGTGCATCACGGGATTCTCGAGAATGACGCGGTACTCCTGCAAAAGCCGTTCACCCTCGCGACGCTCGCCGAAAAACTGCGCGAGATTCTCGCAGTTGAAGTCGGGCAGTAGGCCCTTCTGGTCCTCTCGGTTTCCGCTGTGCCATCCGCGAACGGCTGCGCATAGCGAACACCTTCTCCTCGACGTTTGCTTCACGTGCCCGCGACATTAGGATTCTAACTCGAGCATAAGTTACTGTGCCCTAGGCAGTTACGACGTTCCAGCAAACGACATCAGACGCGTCACCGCTTGGCCAGTCGGATGCACATGTAAGCCTCGGAGGGCAGGCATGGCGCCAGGAAACCGAAGCAATAGACTGGGGGGACAGATGCAAAGCACGAGGGAAATCCATGTGGTAAGCCGCGAGTCAGTGACGGAGGAATTCATCGGGGAGCGCCGCCTTTGGACGGCTGTGATCGTAAATGCTATCGAGGAGTGGAAGGCGGGCACCTTGCGAGCACGCCGCGCCGCGCAGCATTTCTTGTTCGAAACCGATGACGATTTCAACAGTGTTTGCGCTTGCGCCGGACTTGATCCGAGTTATTTGCGTTCGAAGCTATTGAAGATCGGGCACCGCGTCGAGATGCAAGGACCGTTGGCGCGTCCGCTTGCGGCATAGTCCCGGGCAATCTGTGTCGCGGCAGGTGCGACCTCCGATTTTTCCGCTGCGCGGATCGCTCGCATGTCTCGTGCCCGGAGGGCACTTTTCGAGTTCACCCCCCTCAAAGAACTAGCCGGTAAGCTCGTTCGATGACGTAGAATTCATCTGGACGCGAACGTTGCTCGTCGAATGCCCCCTTCCTCCAACGGCGGCGTGTCTCCGGAAAAGCAGTTGCTCGTCTGCTGCGCGCGCACCAGCGTGGCTCCTCACGTGGTGCAGAAGATCCGCCATCTCCTTGCGGAACCGCTCGACTGGGATTTCGTTCTCGCCGAGGCTCACGAACATTCGATTTTCCCGCTTCTTCACCGCCAGTTGCGGAACGTGGCGCCCGATTTGGTTCCGGCGGCGTCTGCGGAACGCCTCAAAAGTGAAACCCGGGCGAACGCCGTCCGGTGCCTGGCGTTTTCCGCTGAATTGATTCGCATCGTGGACGCGCTCGATTCCCGCGGCATTCCCGCGATTCCATACAAAGGTTCTGTAATCGCCGCTCAGGCTTACGCCGATATAACCCTGCGCGAATTCGAGGACTTGGATATCGTTCTGCGCCAGCGCGATCTGGAAGGCGCGCATGACGCGATCCATGCTCTGGGCTACGAGGCGAGATTCCCGTGGATTCACACGCGCAGCGTGCAGGCGAGCCTGATCCCCGGGGAGTACAACTATTCCAGCGCCGAACGGCGAACGATGCTCGAGCTTCACACCGAGCTCACCCTGAGGCATTTTCCCTCGACGCCCGACCTCGATGATTTTCTCCGGCGCACCGTGAAGGTCGATGTGGGCGGGCATCTGGTTCGCACATTTTCGCCCGAGGATGCGCTGGTGGTCCTGTGCGTTCACGGAGCGAAGGATTTTTGGCAGAAGCTGATTTGGGTCGCCGATATTGCCGAGCTCGTTCGGTCATATCCCGAGCTCGACTGGAATCAAGTGGAGCAGCAAGCCGTCGAGTTGCGCGCCCAGCGCATGCTGTATTTCGGCCTCGCCCTCGCCACGGACTTGCTTGACACCAATCTGCCTCTGGAAGTTGTGGCGCGCATGGAGGCCGACCCAGCCGTGGCGCCCCTTGTTGCTCGCGTGAAGCAGAATCTGCTCGGGCGGAACTCGCGGCCATTCGGCGCGGGCGCCCGATTCAATTTTCGGCGTCGTATGGTGCCCGGACTTGCCGCGGGTTGGCGCTATTCCTTGCGGTTGGCCTTGGCTCCGGCGGAAGAGGACTGGTTGACGCTGCGCTTGCCACGCGCCTTGACGCCGCTCTATATCGTGCTGCGCCCCTTGCGGCTCCTGCGTAAGTACGGCTAGGCCGAGCGGCAGGCTTAGTCACTCCTTAAGTTCCCGCATCACCTCATTCGGAGAATGAACTAATGGCGTTCACGGCACAGCGCCCGAATCGCGCGTGGAAAGGCGCCATCTGCCTCGCTAGCATTGGGTTTGTGTAGGTTGCGAATCCTTTAGGGGCACGCCGGATCTTATGAGCGCTATAAGCAATATTTCTCCGATAAGCACCCACTCTCCGGTTGGCCTAACGAGACCTGCGCAGACAATCTCGGAAAAAGTCAAAACCTGCGGCTCCGCCTGCTTTCACGTTTTCGATTCGAATATGTTCCCGTGGATTCGTCGCGGCGACCTCGCTTTCGTGCGGCGGTTCGACTTCCGGAACTTGTCTCAAGGCAACGTCATTCTGGTGGAGCACGAAGGGCGGCTGCGCTTGACGACGGTGATTACAGCCATTGCGAATCGCGCGGCGGCCGGCGAGAATCCTTTCGTCGTCACCCAGGGCAGTTTTTCAGAGGCGGACGTACCTGAAGTCTCTGAGGATCAGTTTGTAGGTAAGGTCATCCGAATTCATCGCCGCCGCAGGCACATCGACCTCGAGTCAGCCAACCGCCTGCTCCTCGGCCGGTTACTGGCCCGGACAGCCCCACTAGTGGAACTTGTCCTCGCTCCGCTGCGGCTCTTCACACGGCCCTCTCTGGCTCGACGCTGACCTCGAAGTTCTTGCGGATTCACTGCGGGCTAGAAGCCAGCCTCTGATTCAACGAGCTGCGGGAACAAAACCATACTTCTTGAAAATCGCGGAGGCTTTCGAGCCGAGCAGAAACTCCTCAAACGCTTTGGCAGCGGCTACATTCTTCGAGCCCGCGATAACTGCCACCGGATAAACAACCGGCGAATGCGAATCTTCCGGCGCCGTGGTTATCACCGACACGCGCGATGAGGTGCGGGCGTCGGTGAGGTACACGATTCCTGCGTCGGCGTTGCCCGTTTCGACGTAAGTGAGCACTTGGCGGACGTCTTTCGCCAGAACGAATTTCGGCTTGAGTTTGTCGTAGAGGTCGAAATGAGTGAGCACTTCCTGCGCATATTTTCCGGCGGGAACCGTTTGCGGATCCCCGATCGCGATCACCTTTACTTCCGGACGAACCAGGTCTTGAAACCCGGTAATGATCGCTCGTCCCTCCGGCGCGATCAGCACGATGCTGCCTTTTACGAGGTCCTTCCTCGTGTCAGCAAGAATCAGCGTGTGCGACGCGAGCGAATCCATCTGATTGGAGGACGCGGAAATGAACAGATCCACGGGTGCGCCTTCTTCGATCTGCCTTTGCAGCGTTCCCGATGCGCCTAGGTTGAAATGAATCGCGACTCCCGGATTGTCAGTGCGATAGAGCCCGCTGATTTCGTCGAGGACGTCCTTTAGGCTGATCGCCGCCGAAACGGTGACTTCATCTCCCGCCGCCCAGAGTCGCGGGACCGCTTGCCCGATCGCGCCGCAAAGCGCCAAAGTCAGAAGCAAAAGATAGAAAGCGATGTGTCTGAATGTGCGATTCAACGGTTGATTCCTCTGCACGAAAGATCCATTAGCCGCCTATCCCGCCGCGGAAGCGATTAGAAGGCGAAACGAACACCGATTGTCGGAGCAACGTTGGTCGGGTAGTTATAGGGGACGCCGGGGCCATGAGGAATGGCGATGGCCAGACCGCCGCTCACGACGGAATACGCAACTCCCACAAAACCGTCGAGACGCTTGGTAAAGTGCTGATCCAGATAGAGCGACGTCTCATTAAGGGTGCCCGCGCAGGAACTGCGGAAACCGGCTGTGGCCGAGCAGGTTGACGGAACACGAAAGTCGTTCTGCCGCTGTTGATACCAGGCCCAAGTGATGTCGGTTTTGGTGCGATAGGTGTACTTCACGCCCGTCCACCAGATGTTCACCAACTTTTCAGAATCAAGATTGTTGTTTTCCACCCCGCTCATGATGTAACCGCCCTGGTCCGAGGCGCCAACGCCCAACGGGTTCGACGGGTTATTCTGCCAGATGTATTCGTAGCCGGCATAAAACTTGACAGGGTCCCACGAATACTTGGCAGTGAGCATGATTGCGTTGTTATCGGTCACGATGCCATAAACGGTGTCGTTCGGGTCGATCAGATTGGGCCCCATGCCGGGCCCTCCGTTGATGGGATTGGTATTAATGCTGTCGGTGGTCGACTGATATTGACCCGCCGAACTCAGACTCTGAGGCCCCAGCAAGGGGTTCAACACGCTGATCGCGTCGTTGTAATGTTGGAAGACGAAGTCGGAGGAGAACTTGCCCAAGCTTCCGCCGAGGTTGAATCCAAAGGCGTTGTTATGCGCCTCTTCCGGCGTACAGGTGAGGGCAGTCCAGCCTGCAAGGTTCGAGTAGCAGCCGGCAGAACCATTGGCGAATTTATACATCGCGCCGAAATGGACCGGGCCATAGGCGATGCGATACTTCAGGGCGTCGTCCCAACGGCTGTCATCGGTGTCGCCGCCGCCGGCCATCGTGCCGTTATACCCGATGTAGGAAAACGCATAGCCGCCGCCGGCAGGATCGTAAAGGAGCATCGTATCGGTGCCCAGAGAGCGCTGACGACCGAAGGTCAGCGTGCCGAAATGCTCGGACGATATACCGCCGTAGAATTCGTCATTGAAGGGTTGGCCCGCGCGCGCGCCGTCGATGGCCATCGAATAGCTGGCCCTGGGAAGGCCGTTGTTGACGGTGTTGGTGGCTGGCGCGTTGGCGAGCAGCCCGGACTGCGGATTGATGCCAGTGGAAGCGCTGAACACAATGGACCAGCCAGGCGCAAACTCTTCCTTGCCCCTGATGCCTAGACCCGTCTGTTGGAGGTTGTTCGGTGCGATCAGGAATCGAGATTGGTAGCCGTTTCGGTTCACCAGAGACTCGCCCTCATAGTTATAGCCGTTTACCGGTAAGCCGTGGCTGACCCAGCCGACGCCGACGTCATACGCGCCGTACAGCGTGACGCCGTGCCACGTCAGCGCGCAATCGGTGGTGGCGAACTCGTGACCGCTCGTGCAGGGGTCGGGGGCCTTCTGCTGCATCTTAACGTTGGCCGTGGCGTCCTGATCAACCGCCACGCTCATACCCGTGCGCGTTTCATCGACGAACCCTTGTTTTGCCGCTCGAATTTCGAAGGGCCCCGGAGGCAGGCCGGACACCTGATAGTGCCCCGCGCGGTCCGTTACGATCGTGCGCGTTGCGCCTGTTTCGACGTTTTTGATTGTCACCACGACATCGCGAAGGCCTGCGCCGGTTTGGTCCCTCACCACGCCGGAAAGGCTCGCTCCCGTTTCGGCCCAAGCGCTGGGCGCGGCGCATGCAAGCAAGAACAAGGGCAAGAACAAAAAGATCGAAGCAAGACGGCGAATGGTCACCTGTTCCTCCTGAGAGGGCGGACAGCGAATATAGGTGACTTAAATCGATATGTCAAACCGGCTATATACGATTGCAGGAGACGCGAGTCTGAGACGCGCTTACAAGCGGAGGATCATCACTTCCGTGGATTTGATCAGGGCAGCCACTGTTTGGCCTTTTTGAAGCCGCATTTCGCGAACCGCATCGGCCGTAATGATCGAAGTGATGCGCTGCCCGCCAATTGACACGGTCACTTGCGCCATCAGGCCGCTGACTTTGATCTCCGTCACGCGCCCTACCAGCTGATTTCGCCCGCTCACGCGGCGGAAGTTCGTGCGGCGCTCAGCAGGCTGCTTGCCCTCGGACGCGCGGTACAGAAATTTGTCGATTTCCTTCTCCGGAACGCGATGATGCCCTCCGGCGGTTTGAATCGTGCGGATCTTTCGTTTGTAAATCCACTGCTTCAGGGCAGGATAGCTAACGCCCAGAACTTGCGCGGCCTCGCGTGGCGTGAACAGTTTTTCGTTCTTGGCCATTTTGCTGGATAGAAGAGCGACTCTGTCATTTTCGGCGCGAATTGTAAAGCGGTTGGCCGGGCCGCGCAAAAGTGTGCCCGCGGCGCGCGACTCCTGCGGTAGAATCTAGCCTTGGACGCGCCGCATTTTGGCGGCTCGAACCATCTCAACGAAACTTAACTGGCTGCACCCATCCCATAGGGCTAGCATCCAAACCTGATAGTTGCAGATTAACCTTAACAACCGGAGGTAAGCCATGAGCCTGTCCGCGAAAACCACTGATGCCCCGCGGGAAGACGCTTCGTCCCCGAATCCGTTGAAACAATTGCAGACCTGCGGGCAGTCCGTTTGGCTCGACTACATCCGCCGAAGTTTGATTACGACGGGGGAGCTTGCCCGCTTGATTCGCGAAGACGGCCTGCGCGGCCTCACGTCGAATCCCACGATCTTTGAGAAGGCCATCTCCGGCAGCACCGACTACGCAGTCGCGCTCGAAGACCTCAGAAAGCAAAACCTGACCGCCGCTGCTATTTACGAACGCCTCGCCGTGAAGGATATTGAGGACGCGGCGGACGCCTTCCGGCCGGTCTATGACGCCACGAAGCGCCGCGACGGATACGTCAGCCTGGAAGTGTCGCCTTATCTCGCGAACAAAACGCAGGAAACGCTCGACGAAGCGCGCCGGCTGTGGAAGTTAGTCGGCCGCGAGAACTTGATGGTGAAAGTACCTGGGACGCCTGCGGGAATTCCGGCGTTCCGGCAGCTCATCAGCGAGGGAATCAACATCAACGTGACTTTGCTCTTCGCACAGGAAGTGTACGAGCAGGTCGCCGAAGCCTATATCGCCGGCCTTGAAGAGCTGGCAAAGCGCGGCGGCGACGTCAGCCGCATCGGCAGCGTGGCGAGCTTCTTCATCAGCCGCATTGACACGCTGGCGGATTCGCAAATCGCGGCTCGCATCAAGACCGCCAAAACTCCAGAAGAGCAGGCGACGCTAAAAGGCCTGCTAGGCAAAGTCGCCATCGCCAACGGCAAGCTGACCTATCAGAAATACGAGGAAATCTTCAGCGGGTCGCGCTGGCAAGCCCTGGCGAGTCGCGGCGCGCAGACGCAGCGCGTGCTTTGGGCCAGCACGAGCACCAAGAATCCCGCGTATTCCGACGTGTACTACGTCGAGGAACTCATCGGACCCGATACGGTTGACACGATTCCGCCGGCGACGTACGACGCGTTTCGCAATCACGGCCACGTGCGGCAAAGCCTCCAAGACAAAGTCGCTGACGCCAAAGCTACGATGGAGGGTTTGGCGCGAGTCGGAATTTCAATGAAAGCCATCACCGATCAGCTCACCGCGGAGGGCGTCAAGTCGTTCGCGGACTCTTTTGACCAGCTGCTCGCAGCAGTGGGCAAGCGATCGGCAAAAAATGTCGCGCCGCCAACCGCGAACCTGACCTACAAGCTGCCGGATGATTTGGCGAAAGCGGTGCAATCCACAATCGAGGATTGGAAGCAGAACAACAAAGTGCAGCGCCTGTGGGCGGGCGACGCTTCGCTGTGGACAAACACGGATGAGGGCAAGTGGCTCGGCTGGCTATCGATCACCGAAGATCAAATCGCGCATCGCGACCAGTTCGCAAAAATAGCCGAAGAGATTCGCGCCGGCTTCACGCACATGGTTCTGCTGGGCATGGGCGGCTCAAGCCTCTGCGTCGAGGTTCTGGAAAAGACTTTCGGCGGCATTCAGGGCTTCCCCAAGGTTTTGGTGCTCGACTCGACGGACCCAGCGCAGATTCGCGCCATCGATAGCCAGCTCGACATCGCGAAAACTCTTTTCATCGTCTCGAGCAAGTCCGGCACCACGCTCGAGCCCAACATCTTCAAGCAATATTTCTTCGAGCGCGTGACGCAGGCGGTAGGCGCGTCCAACGCCGGAAAACAGTTCATCGCCATCACGGATCCGGGATCGCAAATGCAGAAAGTGGCCGAGGCCGATCATTTTCGGCACGTTTTCTTGGGTCTTCCCAGCATCGGAGGACGTTATTCGGCTCTCTCCGATTTCGGGATGGTTCCCGGCGCGATCCAGGGAGTGGACATTCCGAAATTGCTCGATCGCACGAAAGAAATGGTTCACGCATGCGCGTCCGTGGTGCCAGCCGATGCGAATCCCGGCGCGATTCTTGGCGCGATTCTTGGCACAGGACAAAAATTGGGGCGCGATAAGGTGACGATTTTTGCGTCGCCGGGAATCAGCGACCTCGGCGCATGGCTCGAGCAGCTCCTCGCGGAATCGACGGGCAAGCAAGGGAAGGGGTTGATCCCAGTCGATCGCGAAACAATTGGTTCGCCCGACGTCTACGGCAAAGATCGCGTCTTCGCCTACTTGCGGCTCGAAACTGCACCCGATCCGAAGCAGGATGCAGCCGTGGCCGCGCTCGAACAAGCAGGCCATCCGGTCGTGCGAATTGCCGTGCCCGACGTCTACGAACTCGGCCAGGAATTTTTCTGCTGGGAGTTCGCGACAGCCGTGGCAGGCTCCGTGATCGGCATCAATGCGTTCAACCAGCCCGACGTGGAAGCCGCCAAGATCGAAACGCGCAAGCTGACCGACCAGTACGAGAAAGCAGGTTCGCTGCCGTCTCAAGCGCCGTTTTTTGAGGACAAGGACGTGAAATTGTTCTCAGACGAGCGCAACGCGGCCGACCTGAAAAAAGCGGCTGGCGGCGACGCCACGCTCGCAGGCTACATCCGAGCGCATCTCAATCGTCTGGGTGCGGGAGACTACTTCGCAATGCTCGCTTACATCCAGATGAACGAGCCGCACGAGAATCGGCTTCAGTCGATTCGGCTCGCGGTGCGCGACAAAAAGCGCGTCGCCACATGCCTCGGCTTCGGGCCTCGGTTCCAGCATTCCACCGGCCAGGCTTACAAGGGCGGTCCGAACACCGGTGTTTTTCTGCAGATCACCTGCGATGATGCCGCCGACCTGCCGGTTCCCGGGCAGAAGTACACGTTTGGCGTGGTGAAAGCGGCGCAGGCGCGCGGCGATTTCCAGGTTCTCGCGGACCGCGGCCGGCGCGCTTTGAGGATTCATCTCGGCAAGGATGTCGCCGCGGGGCTCGCGAAACTCGAGCAGGCAGTTCGTCAGGCGCTATCTTAGACTTCCCAATTCGCGTCAGTGCCGCACCATTCAGTGGCGGCTTCTATCCGCACATGCCAGAGGAGTAGGAATGAGTTCCAACGATTCCGAACGCGTGACGCAAGAAAAGCTCGGGCTCCCCGGCGATCCATTCGCGATGGTCATATTCGGCGCCGGCGGGGACCTCACGAAGCGCAAGTTGATGCCGGCTCTTTACAATCTCTATCAGGGCAAGCTTCTGCCCGACGAGTTCGCGATCATTGGGATTTCGATTGAGTCCTACTCCGACGACGAGTTTCGCCAGTACATGACAAAGGATATTGCCCAGTACTCCGAGGAAAGCGTCGATCTATCGTTGTGGGAAGCGTTCGTCAAGCATCTCTACTACCTCCGCGGCGACTTCAACGATCCCGAGCTGTTCAAACAACTCGGTGAGACGCTTGTCCGCGTGGAAAAAGAGGCAGGCACCGCGGGCAATGTGCTCTTTTATCTCGCCACCGCGCCGTCTTTTTTCCCGATCGTCGTGAACCACCTCGGCGCCGCGGGTCTGGCGAAGCAGGAAAACGGGCGTTGGCGCCGCGTCGTGATCGAAAAGCCATTCGGCCACGATCTCGCCTCGGCCGTCGACCTGAATCACCAGCTTCTACAGGTCCTGGAAGAAAAGCAAATCTACAGGATCGATCACTATCTCGGCAAAGAGACCGTCCAAAATATTCTGGCCTTTCGCTTCGCCAACGGAATCATTGAACCTGTCTGGAACCGGCGCTACGTGGACCACGTTCAGGTGACCGTCGCGGAAGAGCTCGGCGTCGAGATGCGGGGCTCATACTATGAGACGGCGGGCGCCTTGCGCGACATGGTGCCCAACCACATCTTCCAGTTGATCACGCTCACGGCGATGGAGCCGCCCATCTCGTTCGACGCGGACTCCGTGCACGACGAGCAGACGAAGGTCCTGCGCGCCATTCAGATTCTCACTCCCGAACGCGTGCTCGACCAGGCTGTGCGAGGCCAATACGACGCGGGAATAATGAACGGAAGACACGTTCCTGCTTATCGTGCGGAGCCAAACGTCTCGCCGGAGTCGAATACGCCCACTTTTGTGGCCCTGGCATTGCATATCGACAACTGGCGCTGGGCGGGAGTGCCGTTTTATCTTCGAACGGGAAAGCGGATGCAAAAGCGCGTGACGCAGGTCGTGATTCGCTATCGGCGCCCGCCCTTCGTCCTGTTCCGGAAAACTTCTGTCGACAAACTCGCTCCCAACGAGTTCGTTCTCAATATTCAGCCGAACGAAGGCATTTGCTTGAGTTTCGAGGCGAAAGTTCCCGGGCCGGTAGTCCGCCTTGGCGCCGTGAACATGGATTTTCAATATTCGGACTATTTCGGCACAAAGCCTTCCACCGGCTACGAAACACTGCTTTACGATTGCATGATGGGCGATCCCACTCTCTTCCAGCGCGCCGACATGGTGGAAGCCGCTTGGACGGTGGTGCAGCCGATTCTCGATGTGTGGAAGGCTCTGCCACCGCGCGATTTTCCGAACTATCCCGCTGGCAGTTGGGGGCCGGCCCAAGCGGATGAGCTTCTGCGGCGCGACGGCCACGAATGGCGCGACCTTACCTGTTTCCCGGACCATCCCGCGCGGCCAGTGGGTCCGGCGAAAGATCAGGTCTCTGCTCCGGCCAAGCCCTAGTCCCCCTTATCTTTCGATAAGCGCGGCTTTCGCAAGTCCCATGCCGTGAATATCTTCGCGTTTTTCACCGCTGACCGCGGGTGCCAGCGGGCCTTCTGCCTGCCTCGCAATTCCTATTGGATGCATCGAAATTGGTGATTGTACATACCCGCGCGGCCTGGGTTACTTATCTAAGATGCGCCAATCTGCCCGGTGCGCCGTCGTTGACCATGACGCTTGCGGAGTTGGATTTGTCGCTCGCCTCGGAGCGCCCCCTTCGCGTGAAGTTATCGACCGGTCCCTCACGGCGTTAGCTCGTCTTGCGCATCGCGGCGGCGTGGACGCGGACGGGTTGAGCGGCGACGGCGCCGGCCTGCTGCTCCCCATTCCCAAACAGTTTTTCGCAGGTTACGCCCGGCAATGCGGGATCAATCTGCCGGCGGATTTCGGGCTCGGCATGGCCTTCATTGCGAACGGTCGCGAGACCGAAGCGCGCGCGGCCGTCGAAAAGGGCGCGCGCGAGGCCGGGCTTCAGTGTTTGGGCTGGCGCAGCGTTCCCACGCAGCCTTCGATTCTTGGGCCCCGCGCTGCATCCACCCTCCCTCTGATTCGCCAATGTTTTTTCGCTCCCTCCCATCCAGCTTCTGATTTCGAGCGCGCTCTCTTCGTCCTGCGCAAGCGCATCGAAGCCGAGAATTCGCGCGACATCTATTTTTGTTCGCTTTCGTCGCGGACGGTGGTTTACAAGGGTCTGCTCGCGCCTCTCCAGCTTCGCGAGTTTTATCCCGACATCGATCGCCCCGACTTCCGGGCGTCTTTCGCGGTTTTTCACCAGCGTTATTCCACCAACACGCGGCCCACCTGGATGCTGGCGCAGCCTTTTCGATTCGTCGCGCACAATGGCGAGATCAATACGATTGGAGCCAATCGCCGGTGGATGCGCGCCCGCGAGCAGCGCATTCGAGATGAGTTTGCGGTGGAGAATTGGTTCCACGCGCTGGAAGAGGGCGTCAGCGACTCGGCAAGCTTTGATAATGTCCTTGAGGTTCTCTTGCAGCGCGGCTACAGCGTTGCCGCCGCCATGCTGCGGCTTGTTCCGCCTGCTTGGGAATCGGAGAAGCACCTCGACCCGGCATTGCGAAGATTCCTGCAAATCAGTGCGTCCGAGCAGGAACCCTGGGACGGCCCCGCCGCGCTGGTGTTCAGCGACGGCAATTTCGTCGGCGCGAAGCTCGACCGCAACGGTTTGCGGCCCTTGCGTTACACGCTGACGAAGAACGGCCTGCTTGTTCTGGGATCAGAAGTTGGGCTGGCTGACTTTGCGGGCGAGCAAATCGCCGAAAGACAGCGGCTCGGCCCTGGCGAAATGCTCCTGGCGGACGCGTCCACGGCAGCCATTTACCGTGGGAACGAAATCAGTGCTCTGCTGAAGTCCCATTTTGGCGCCGTCGCTGCGCCGGACGTACCCCGCACGAAACCGTCGAAACGAAATTCTGCGGTCGCGAATCCCACGCCGGACCCCAGGCGCGTTGCAGCCGCTCTGGGCTGGAGCGAAGATCAATTTCGATTGTTGTTCCAACCGCTCGGCATCGAGGGCAAAGAAGCCATTTGGAGCATGGGCGACGATGCTCCACCGGCGTTCATCTCGTCCGGACGCAGACCCCTCTGGGATTACTGCAAGCAGCGTTTCGCGCAGGTCACGAATCCGCCGATCGACCCGCTCCGCGAATCGCACGTAATGTCCCTTAACGTGTATCTCGGCGGAAACGCGACGCTGGATTCGCCCGTTCTGGACGCCGCGAGGATGCAGCAACTAGGAACAAAGCTCAAAGACGCTTGTCGCATCGGTTTCACGTTCGAGGCCGCGGGTGGCGTAAGCGCTGCGATTCGGGCGCTCGATCGTGTGCGCGCCGAAGCTGCTGAAGCCGGGGCAGGGAAGCCTGCCGTTTTGCTGTTGACCGATCGCGGAGTCGGCCCGAACCGCGCCGCCTTGCCGGCTTTGCTCGCTTGCGCGGCCGTTTGGAAGGAACTTGTTCGCGCAGGCGCTTGCGACGTGCCCCTCTTGGTGGAAAGCGGACAGGTGATCGAGACGCATCACATCGCGCTGCTAATCGCCGTTGGCGCCAGCGCCGTTTTTCCTTATCTGGCGATGGAGCTGTCGGAAGGCCTGAAATCCGGCGGAGCCGAACGATATCGGCTCGCCGTCGAAACCGGATTCCGCAAAGTTCTCGCCCGGATGGGAATTTCGACGGTTGCGAGCTATCGCAATAGCCACCTCTTCGAGACGATCGGCCTTGACCCGGAGTTCCATTCGCAATTCTTCGAAGACGCTTCCGCTGTCCTGGAAGGGAAGACCCTCACCGGGATCATGGCGGACGCGCTCTCCTATCACGCGAGCGCGTATGCGCCCGGCGCTCCAGAGCTGCAGGACGCCGGTCTATACCGCTTCCGGCAGACCGGCGAGCGCCATTCGAATTCGCCCGAACTCGTTCGGCGAATGCATCGCTACATCAAGGCGCCAACGCTCGAAGGCTACCGCGCTTTTGCGGAGCTTGTGGACACGCGCGAGCCTGTGGCCATACGCGACTTGCTCGACACCGTTTCGGAAACCGCAGTCCCGCTGGACCAAGTTCAGCCTGACACGGAAATCCTCACGCATTTTTCGGCGCAGGCGATGTCATTGGGTGCGTTGAGTCCCGAGGCGCACCGCACGATCGCGATTGCGATGAACCGTTTGGGCGCGCGCAGCAATACGGGCGAAGGTGGCGAGGACCCGGATATTTATCGTCTCGAGCCCGAGGCCAACAACCGCGTGAAACAGGTTGCATCCGCGCGGTTCGGCGTCACTGCCGAGTATCTCGTTCGGGCCGATGAGCTCGAAATCAAGATGGCGCAGGGCTCAAAGCCCGGCGAAGGCGGCCAGCTTCCCGCAGCCAAAGTGAACTCGTATATCGCGCGGCTTCGCCACGCGGTTGCCGGCATGTCCTTGATTTCGCCGCCGCCGCACCACGACATTTACAGCATTGAAGACCTCGCTCAGTTGATCTATGACTTGCGCGCCGTGAATCCATCGGCGCGAATCGGCGTGAAACTCGTCTCCGGCGCGGGGGTGGGCATCATCGCCGCGGGCGTGGCCAAGGCCGGCGCCGACGTCATCACGATTGCAGGCTTCGATGGCGGCACGGGAGCTTCGCCGCTCACCTCGATCAAGAACACGGGTCTGCCGTGGGAAGTGGGGCTTCGCGAGGCGCACAACGCCCTCATGCTCACCGGCTTCCGGCGCCGCGTGCGTCTGCGTGTCGACGGCGGATTCAAGTCCGGACGCGACGTGATTATTGCGGCTTTGCTTGGGGCCGACGAATTCGGCTTCGGCACGGCGGCGCTGCTTGCGGTGGGCTGCGTGATGGCGCGTCAATGTCATTTGAACACCTGTCCCGCGGGAATCGCCACGCAGGATGAAACCATGCGCACGCGATTTGTCGGCCGGCCGGAAATGGTGATGGCTTATTTCCGGGGCGTTGCAGGCGAGGTCCGCGGACGGCTCGCGGCGCTCGGCGCGCGCTCGTTGGATGAAATCGTGGGTTCGGTCGGCAAACTTCGCCCCAAGAACGCAGCCGCAGGCCGCGCGTTCAGCTCTTTGCTCGAAGCCGTGCCTGAGCCTCAGACGAACACTTCCGAGGCTTCGCGAGACGCCGTGGGCGTCCACGGAGAGTTAATTCGCAGCGTGGGGCAATTGCGATCTTCCCCCGCGCATCCCGCAGTGCTCTCGATTGCGAATTCAGATCGCACGGTCGGCGCTCACTTGAGCGGCCAGATTCTGCGCCGCACCAGCTTCGAGGGGTTGCGCGATGAAGTGATCGATTGCGAGTTCCGCGGCGTCGCGGGACAGAGTTTCGGCGCGTTCTTGATTTCGGGTCTGCGCTTCCGTCTTCGCGGCGAAGCCAACGACTACGTCGGCAAAAGCCTGAGCGGCGGAACGATTGCGATAGGCGCTGGAGCAGAGGCATCCCGGCGAGGCGATGTGCTCGCGGGGAACACCGTGCTCTACGGCGCCACCAGCGGCGAGCTCTACATTGCCGGACGCGCCGGCGAGCGCTTCGCGGTTCGCAATAGCGGCGCCCTGGCAGTGGTCGAGGGCGTCGGCCAGCACGGTTGCGAGTACATGACCTCCGGCGTCGTCATCATTCTCGGGCCTGCGGGACAAAATCTTGGCTCCGGCATGACCGGCGGCCTCGTTTATGCGCTGCGCAGCTCGCTCTCTGGCGGAAACTACAATCGAGAATTCGTCCGCTGCGAAGCGGTTGACAACAAGGGCGACGACAAAACCCAGGACTGGCTTGTGGACGAGCAGGAGGAAGTTTGGTTGCGCCGCGTCCTCTCCGAGCACGTTCGGCTCACCGGCAGCCCTCGCGCTCAACGCGTGCTCAAATCGGACGCGCAGTTGCCGCTGGTCCGCCTCGAGCCGGTGCATTTGCCGTGTACGATCGCCCTAACGTGGGCGCCGATTCTCTCCCGCCTTGAGCAGCAGGAAATCAGCGACGCGCGCCGGCCCAGTTCGTCTTCTGCTTCCGCTGTTGAGCCGCTGCTGGATACCGTCGGTACTCCGGTTCGAGCTCAAGCTCACGATTCGCATTCCATCGCCAAGCCTGCTTGTTGAATGTTCCCCGGCGATCTGATTTTGCTCACGTGAGTGCGTTCGCCCGAATCCTCGTTCCTTTTGCTATAATCCTCTCGCCAAGGACCGGGTTTAAGGGTTTGTACTTACAAACCCTGACAAGGACAGAGTTTCAGGGTTTGTAACTGTGACTCTGAGTGTGAAATGGACTTCGACCACCTAATCACTTTCGTCGAAATTGCCAAGCAAGGCAGCTTCTCTCGCGCCGGGCAGAAATTATTCCGCTCGCAACCTGCCGTCAGCGCCCAAATTCGCCAACTCGAACAGGAATACGGCCAGAAACTTTTCGACCGCGTAGGAAAATCCGTTCAGTTGACCGCGGCGGGCGACGTGCTCCTTGAATATGCCGGGAAACTTCTCACCCTTCGCAACGAATCTCTGCGCGCCGTCGCCGACCAGGCCAGCACGCCGCGCGGCACCCTCGCTGTGGGCGCCAACGAGGCCACGTGCCTCTACGTTCTCCCCGACATCTTCGCGCGGTACAACCAGCACTACCCGCACGTCCAGATCAGCATCTACAGGAATTTCAGCCACAAAGTGATCGAGAAGATTGAAGATGGAACGGTCGACGTGGGCATCGTCACCCTGCCCGTCAAATCGCCCAGCCTTCGCGTGCACTCGATTTTTCGCGATCGAATCATGCTGATGACCAGTCTCACGAATCCTCTCGCGAAGCACAAAACCGTGACCACCGCCGAGATTGCTGAGCAGCCCCAGATTTACCCAAAGACCGGCTTCATGCGCCAGGTCCTCGACAAGCAGTTCCGGCCCTACCGCTCGCGCTTGCATATCTCCATGGAGTTGCCCAGCGTCGGAATGATCAAGCGCTTTGTCGTGGCCGGCCTCGGCGTTTCTTTGATCAGCGAAAGCTTCGTGCGCGATGAAATTCGCGCCGGCAAAGCGAAGTTGATTCCCGTGTCCGACATGGATGTGTGGCGCGAATTGGGGCTGGTCTATCGCCGCGACCGCACGCTGCCTCGTTCCGCCTCGGCGTTCGTAGCCATGATTCGGCAGGGCCTGGACAGCCTTCCCGACGGCCCCGCGACCCACAAGAAGTAAGTCCCGCCGCCAGTAGTGCGCTTGCCATTCAGTATTCACGCGTCGTTCATCGTTTGTTCACAATTCGCCGATAGTGTGCCTCGGCACGTCGCTTTCCGAGGGGATACCTATGGCCGAAACCACCGCATCTCCAGTTGGGACACTCGCACCCCCACCGACTCTGATACAAGAAAAAATGAAGAAGTCGCCGGGGAAGCTCGGCAAACTGGCGTTCGGCTTGATTCTCGTCGGCGGGCTCGTCTACATTGCCACGCGGCTCCTCTCCGATATTTCCGGCGTGCACCTGCCTTCAGCGTGGCCGTACGTCCTCTTGGTTTTGGCCTTGCTCACCGCTCTCGGCTTTGAATTTGTAAACGGATTTCACGACACGGCTAACGCCGTGGCCACCGTCATCTACACCCACTCGCTCGAGCCGCATGTCGCGGTGGTGTGGTCGGGTTTTTGCAACCTTGTTGGCGTGCTCCTTTCGTCCGGCGCGGTCGCATTCACGATCGTTTCGCTGCTGCCTGTCGAGCTGATTCTCCAGGTGAGCAAGGGCGCCGGTTTCGCGATGGTCTTTGCGTTGCTTGTGTCTGCGATCATCTGGAACCTCGCCACGTGGTCGCTCGGGCTTCCGGCCTCGAGCTCGCACACCCTGATCGGTTCGATCATCGGAGTCGGCCTGGCCAATCAGCTCATGTCGTTGAAGACCAACACCAGCGGCGTCGATTGGGGGCAGGCCGGGAACGTATTTCGCTCCCTCCTTATATCTCCCGTGGTGGGCTTTGTGTGCGCTGGACTCCTATTGATGTTGATGAAGGTGGTTATCCGCGACCCGCGCCTCTATCGCGCGCCGGAAGGCACGGACCCGCCGCCATTCTGGATTCGTTGCTTGCTGATTCTCACCTGCACGGGCGTCAGCTTCGGCCACGGCTCAAACGACGGACAAAAGGGCATGGGATTGATCATGCTCATTCTGATCGGCACGGTCCCCACCGCTTACGCCCTGAACCACGCCGTCGGAATTAACCAGGTACAGGATTTTGCGGCCGTGTCCGAGCAGGCAATCACCGCAGTAAATCACTACGTGGACCCGCAGGCGATCGTAGGCGATACGCGCGACGAAGTGACGGATTACATCCGCACCAAGCAGTTCACGCCGAATACGATGCTTGCGATGCGTCAGCTCATCGGCGATATCGAGCACGAAACCGTTCTCTACAAGGCCTTGGCCAGTGTTCCCCCCGACCAGCAGGCCAACGTCCGCAACGACATGTACGTCATCAGCGAAGCGTTGCGCCTGATGCAAAAGTCCGGCAAGCCCGTGATTGCGCCCGCCGACGCCGCCGCGCTGAAGAATTACAAGACGCACCTCGACCTGGCGACGAAGTTCATTCCGTCCTGGGTGAAGGTGGCCGTGGCGCTCGCGCTAGGCCTCGGGACGATGGTGGGATGGAAGCGAATCGTGGTTACTGTCGGCGAGAAAATCGGAAAGGCGCACCTCACGTACGGTCAGGGTGCCGCGGCGGAACTCGTCACGGCCGCCACAATTCTGGCGGCGGACAGGTACGGCTTACCCGTCAGTACCACGCACGTGCTCTCATCGGGCATAGGCGGCACGATGGCCGCAAACCACAGCGGCTTGCAATGGTCGACGGTTCGCAACATCGCGCTTGCCTGGGTGCTCACTCTTCCGTCTGCGGCGTTGCTGGCGGGCTGCCTCTTCTGGCTGTTCCGGCGGTGGTCTTAGTGCTCTCGAGTCCCCAGCGCACTTCCGACGTGCTCGAGGCGCTAACTCTCGGCTTTCTGCTGCTCCTTGTGGAGCGTCTCGAAAAGGCTGTTCGCGGCTCGAAACTCTTCCTCAAGCTCTTTGCTTGAAAGGTTCGTTCGCAGGTGGTCGATGACTTGCGCGAGCCGTTCGAGCGCGTGCGTGATGTTCTCGCGATTCGTCAAGAAAATGTCGCGCCATACTTCGTAGGGACTTCCCGCCAGCCGCAGCATGTCCTGCAAGCCCTTGCCCGCCAAACTCAGCGGCAGTCCCGTCTCGTCGGTTTCATCCTGCACGACCCGCGCCAGCGCGAGCGCCACCACTTGGGGCATGTGCGAAACGATGCTCACCGCCCAGTCATGCGTCTCGGCGTCGCACCAAACCGGCCTTGCACCAATTCCGCGGACAAGCTCGGCAAAACTGCGCGCCCGCGGGTCCGCCTCTGTCTCCGAGCCGGATTCCGAACCGATCAGGGCATACGGCGCGCCGGCGAATATCTCAGAGCGCGCGTTCTCGATTCCCGACTTTTCCTTCCCAGCCATCGGATGGCCGCCGAGGAACCGCGCACCGCTCTGGAAATGCATCTTGGCAACGCGGCAGACCATGGTCTTCGTGCTGCACGCGTCGGTGGTAAGAGATTGGCTGCTGGCGGCAGCGGAGATTGCGGGCAAGGCTTCGATCGTCGCGCCAACCGGCAGCGCCACGTAGATAAGATCGGCCCCGCGAACCGCATCTTTGATTGTCGCCGCGATTTCTTGCACGGCGCCGCGCGCAACAGCGCGTGCCGCAACCTCGGTATGGTCGAAGCCTACGACGGAAATTGCGGGGAACTGTTTCCGCAGCGCAAGGCCAAACGATCCGCCAATCAACCCCGTCCCGATGATTGCCACTCTACGAAACGGGATTTCGTTCGACATGGCTCAGAGAGCGCCGATGCCCGCAAAAGCATTCACGAAGAACCGCGCAGCCTTCACTTGCTTCCTCGCGCCGCGTTCGACGTTTCGGGCTTCAGCCACGACATCTGCGCCCGCAGCTCCTCGCCCACTTTCTCGATGGGATGATTCTTGTCGCGTTCGAGCAGCCTCGAATACTCCGGCCGCCCGGCCTGATTTTCGAGTATCCATTCCTTCGCGAACTTCCCGGATTGGATTTCTTCCAGAATCTTTTGCATGCTATCGCGCACGTGCTGGTCGATCACGCGTGGGCCCCGCGTGATGTCGCCATATTTCGCGGTCTCGCTGATGAACTGGTGCATCTTCGCGATGCCGCCTTCGTAGATCAGGTCCACAATCAGCTTCAGTTCGTGCAGGCACTCGAAGTAAGCCGCCTCGGGCTGATAACCGGCCTTCACCAGGGTTTCCCATCCGGCCTGAATCAGTTCGCGTGCGCCGCCGCACAGCACCGCTTGCTCGCCGAACAAATCAGTCTCGGTTTCTTCCGCGAACGTGGTTTGAATCACGCCCGCGCGCGTGCCGCCGATCGCGCCCGCGTAGGCCAGCGTGCGGTCAAATGCGTGCCCGGACGCGTCCTGATGTACGGCCACCAAACACGGCACGCCACGGCCGGCTTCGTATTGACGCCGAACCAAATTGCCCGGTCCCTTCGGCGCCACCATGGTCACGTCGACATTCTTCGGCGGCGTGATCTGGCCATAGTGAATATTGAAACCGTGCGAAAAGAGAATCATCGCGCCATCCTTCAAATTCGGCGCAACATCATTCCGATACAGAGGCGGCTGCGCCATATCGGGCGCGAGCATCACGATCACATCCGCGCCCTTAGCGGCATCCGAGGGCGACACCGGCGTCCAACCGTCCTGCTCCGCCTGCTTCCACGAAGGTCCGCCGCGACGCAAGCCGACCACAACATTCAGATGGCTGTCGCGAAGGTTCAGCGCGTGTGCGCGGCCCTGGCTGCCGTATCCGAGCACCGCAATGCGCTTGCCTTCCAGCGCTCGCGGGTTTGCATCATCTTCCCAGTACATTTTTGCCATTTTGTTATCTCCCTTTCGAAACTCAAATCGCGGAATCTAAGCCGTTGCGCTTGTGATTGCGCCTTCCGAAGCCGAGGAAACCAGCCTCGCGTATTTCGCCATCACCCCGGTCGTGTAACGTGGCTTCGGCGGTTTCCACTCTTTGCGGCGCGGTTCCAGATCGGTCTCGACGTCAAGCCGCCGGGTACGAACATCGAGCCTGATAATATCTCCGTCGCGCAAAAACGCGATGGGACCTCCGCGCGCCGCTTCCGGCGACACATGTCCCACCATGAGGCCGTGCGTCGCGCCGCTGAATCGTCCGTCGGTAATCAGCGCGATCGATTCACCCAAACCCTGACCCACCAGCGCTCCGGTTACGCCGAGCATTTCCCGCATGCCGGGGCCGCCCTTGGGCCCTTCGTACCGAATCACCACCACATCTCCCGGCTGGATCTCGCGCTTCTGCACAGCGTCGAACGCTTCTTCCTCCGAGTCGAAAACGCGCGCGGGACCAATGTGCTTCAGCCGCTCGTGCCCCGCCAGTTTCACCACGCACCCTTCCGGAGCAAGGGTCCCATGCAGGATTGCAAGGCCGCCTTCCTTCTTGATCGGATTCAAAAGGGTGCGCAGCACTTCCTGGCCCGGCGTCTCGCTGGCCCCTTGAATTTCTTCGAATAGGGTTTTCCCCGAAGCCGTAATGCCATCCTGAAGCAGTTCCGCTTCCTGGAGGCGTTTCCCAAGCAGGCGCATGCCGCCCGCCCGAAACATGTCGGGCGCAGTGAAGCGCCCTCCGGGTTTCAGATCGGCCAGCAGCGGAGTCTTCGCTGAGATGGTGTCGAACTCATCCAGCGTCAGCGGCACCTCGGCATCGCGCGCAATCGCCAGCAGATGCAGCACGGCGTTTGTTGACCCTCCCGTCGCCGCCACCGATACGATCGCATTTTGCAGCGACGCGGGAGTGATGATTTGCCTCGGGCGAATATCCTCCTTCAGCAGCTTCATCACCGTCTTGCCGCAATCAAACGCTGCCTTGCCCTTGCGCGGATCGGTAGCCGGGATTTCATTGGCGCCCATGGGCGAAATCCCCAGAAAAGTGATGGCCCCCGCCATCGTGTTTGCTGTGAACTGCCCGCCGCATGCGCCCGCGCCCGGGCACGCCCTGTCTTCGAGTTCGCCCAGGTCCTTCACACTCATCGTGCCGGCCGCGCACGCGCCCACGGCCTCGAAAACGTCCTGAATCGTCACTTCTTTCCCGCGAAAATTCCCCGCCAGTATCGAGCCGCCATACAGCGCCAGACCCGGAATGTTCAGCCGCGCCAGCGCCATCACCACGCCCGGAATGGTCTTGTCGCACCCGCAGATGGCCACCACGGCGTCGAAAGCATGCGCGCGCACGAACAACTCGATCGAGTCTGCGATCACTTCGCGCGACACCAGCGAAGCTTTCATGCCTTCGGTACCCATCGTGATTCCATCCGAGATCGTGATCGTGTCGAATTCGATCGGCGTCCCGCCCGCCGCGCGAATGCCTTCTTTTACTCTTTCCGCGAGCGTTCGAAGGTGAAAATTACAGGGAGTCACTTCCGTCCAGGTGTTGGCCACCGCGACAAGCGGACGCGCCAAGTCAGCGTCAGTCAGACCCGTGGCCTTGAGCATGGCCCGCGCCGGCGCTCGTGAAATCCCTTTTTTGATTGCGTCGCTCTGCATCTCAGTCAGCCCCTGTCCCGAACTAGAACAATCTATCTGTCTATCGAAATGCTGCTTGGAAGGGCGGGGCTTCAGCCCCGCCGTCAAACTTCGAAAGGATAAAGGGCTTTAGCCCCTGAAGCCAACTTTCTACTGCGGCCGAGTATTAGTTCGATTGCTGTTTGTTCGTCGAACCATCATTCCTCGTCTGTCGATCCAGCACCCTGCTGCTGGTCAGGCAGCAAAATCCCTACCTAGTAAGCAGGACTCACGAGAATAAGTCAAATTTCTATTTGTTGCAAAAGTCATAAATCCCGCTTATGCGATTTTCGCCTTGACCCGTTTCAGCCCCTTCCGTATAGTGTCGTCTCGACTTCGGCATTTTCGCGAATCGAGACAGAAAGACGGGCCGCGCCATGCATCCGCACCATTACAATTTCGCCTTTACTTACCGCTACTCCTTTACGGAGCAGCGGGCGGGCGAAACGCGCGCGGTGAAACCGAAGAGCTAAAAGCCGCACAAAGTTTCGAAGAACCGGCCGCGAACCTCCAGCGAGGAACGCGGCCTTTTTTTTGCTTTCGGCAACACGATTGGCGACAGGGTCAACGACGCGGAGGCACCGATGAAGATCGACGATTGGCGCAGGAAAATTGACGCAATTGACACCGCGATGCTTCACCTGCTCAACCTCCGCACGGAGCTGGCCCTCGAAGTGGGCCGCCTCAAGGGCGAGGCGGGACTCGTCCTTCGCGTGCCGGAGCGCGAGCGCGAAATCCTCAACCGCATGAAGGGTCTGAATCCTGGCCCGCTCGACGGCAAAGCCGTCGGGAAGATCTATCAGGTGATTTTGGACGAGTCCATCCGCACGCAAGTGCTGAACGGTTACGGAGTCGCCAAGCGCACCAAGGGCAGTGGCCGACGCGCCTCCAAACGCCGGAAGCTGGCCGCCGTATGAACGTCGAGCCCAACGCGCGCGTCGCTTTTCAGGGTGAACGCGGAGCGTTCAGCGAACAAGCCATCGTCGAGCTTCTCGGCGAACAGGTCCGGCTTGTCCCGCGCCCCACTTTCGAGGCCATGTTCGCAGCCATTCGCGACGGCGTCGCCGACTACGCGCTCGCGCCGATCGAGAACAGCCTCGCCGGCTCCGTGCATCGCTCGTTCGATCTGCTCGTTGAGAGCCGGCTGACGATCGTCGCGGAAGTGATTATTCCCATCACGCACAATTTAATCGCATGCCCCGGCGCATCGTTCGATGAGATCGCCGTCGTTGAATCCCATCCCGTCGCGCTCGCGCAATGCGAAAAGTTTTTCGTCGCCCATCCGCGCCTCAAACGAGCCGTCGCGGAAGACACCGCCGGAAGCGTGCGCGAAGTGATTCGTTCAGGCGATCCCACGCGTGCCGCCATCGCCGGCAAGCGCGCGGCGGAAATTTACGGCGGCGCCACATTGCGCGAGCACCTGGAAGACAACGATGAGAACTACACGCGCTTCCTCCTGCTCTCGCCTTCCAGCGGCGCTCCGGCCGATGCCGATAAACTTTCTCTCGTCTTCGAACTCGATCATCGCCCGGGCGCGCTTTACCACGCGCTCGCGCCATTCGCGAACCGCGGCGTCAACCTGATGAAGATCGAGAGCCGCCCCGTGCACGGCTCGCCGTGGCAATACCGCTTCTACTTGGACCTGCAAGCCTCCACGCACGATGCGACCACGCAGTCGGCGCTGGCCGAGCTGGAAGCTCTGGTAGTCGGGCTACGCATTCTTGGTTCGTACAAATCCGCGCGAGTTTCAGACGCGAAAAAATCACAGTAATAGCGAGGGCCGGGAAAATGATCGTCAACATGTTTGGCAACGCAACCGAAGAGCAAGTGAACCACGTGGTGGCGCGCATTAAAGAGTGCGGCTTCCACGCACACCTAATTCGCGGCGAGGAGCGCATCGTGATCGGCGTCGTCGGCGACAGCAACAAGCACCGCAGCGAACTCGAAGCCCTGCAGGCCGCGCCCGGCGTGGAAGAAATCGTCAAGATTTCGCATCCTTTCAAGCTGGCCGCGCGAAGCTGCCGCCCGGAAGGCTCGGTGATCGCGCTCGGCAACGGCGTCGCCATTGGCGGCACGGAAGTGATTGTCGCGGCCGGACCCTGCGCGGTCGAGTCGCGCGAACAAATCACCGGCGTTGCGAAGCGCGTCGCAGACGCCGGCGCCAAATTGTTGCGCGGCGGCGCGTTCAAGCCACGGTCATCGCCGTACAGCTTTCAGGGGCTCGGCGAGGAAGGCTTGAAGCTCATGCGCGCGGCCGCCGACGCAAGCGGCCTACTCGTCATCAGCGAAGTGATGGATCCATCGCAGGTGGAAGTGATGCTGCCCTACGTCGACGTCATGCAGGTGGGCGCGCGCAACATGCAGAACTATCATCTTCTGCGTGCCCTCGGCGAAATCGACAGGCCCGTCCTGCTCAAGCGCGGCATGTCCGCCACGATCGAGGAGCTGCTCCTCAGCGCCGAATACATCATGTCCGGCGGCAACTACAAAGTGATTCTCTGCGAGCGCGGCATCCGCACGTTCGAAACCTACACGCGCAACACACTCGACATCGCCGCCATTCCCGTCATCAAGCAGCTCTCACACCTGCCGATTGTGGCCGACCCGTCGCACGGCACCGGCCGGCGCGACAAAGTCGCACCCATGGCTCGCGCCTGCGTCGCTGCTGGCGCCGATGGCCTCCTGATCGAAGTTCATCCCGACCCGGAGCGCGCCCTTTCCGACGGCGCTCAGTCCCTCTATCCCGACCAATTCGCGCAACTCATGGCCGAAAGCCGCGTGATCGCCACCGCCGTCGGCCGCACCATCGCCTGACCCCATCGCGCTGGCTAGCACTTTCTCCGTGGGGGCACGGCATGCCGTGCCCGCCTCTAATTCGCGATGTAGGGGCCGGTCTCAGACTCGGCCGCCCTCGATAAAAAAAAGGGCCGCGAAAATCCGCGGCCCTCGAAACTTCGGAATCAGCCCGGCTACTGCTTGTCGTACGCCGCCATGCTGCTCACCTTCATACCCATCGAATCCATTCCCTTGATCGTGACGGTGCGGGTCTTGCCGTCCGCCGAGACGACGATGGTTCCGGTTTCGATAACCTTGCCGTCCTTCTTGGCGGTCAGCTCCAGCGTGTGCGCGTTGACCATCTTGTACGATCTCATGTCCGACGTCATATCGCCGGTCACGGGATAATCCTTGCCGTCGAACTTGCCGGTCCAATCGTCATGTACCGTTTTGCCCTTGGCGTCGACGCCGTCCACAGTGACCTTGATGCTGTCGCCCATGGCCTCGTACGTGACGCTGTTATTTTTCGCGGCTCCTGCGCCGAGCTTGGATTTGCCCTCGTTGAACTTCCACGTGCCCATAAACATGTTGTCGGCGGCGAAGCACACTGCGATGGCAGCGAACAGCATCGCCACAGTCAACAAAATCGTCCTCTTCTTCATAGTATCTCCTGTAAGGATTGGGTTCCCGGGGGTGGGTCCGAAACCGCTGCATCATACACCCGTTTCCCCTCCCGCGCGCGGTTCCTCACCACCTTGTCATCCCGAATCCCCGCGGCGGGTTTCAGGGTTTGCACTTGTAAACCCTGAGCTCAAGAAAGACGGGGTGAGGGATCTGCTTTTCGTTTTTGGAGGCCGCCCCACCTAGGATCTCAACAGAGGCATTTCAAATTTGAAATCGCTCAGACGCTTCCTCCAGGTTTCATTCCCGGACGCCCGCGCAAGTAGGGAATCGCTCGCTCCAAAGCCGTTTCCCCGTATCGCGCCCAGCGCGGAATCGGACGGGGCGTCAGCGCCAGCATGTTGGATACGTGACCCAACGACGGATGCAGATCCGCCACCAACTTGACCAGCGCCGTCAACGGCACCGCCAGCAGCAAGCCCATCACGCCCCACAACCATCCCCAGAAAAGAATCCCCACCGTCGCCGCCACCGGCCCGATGCTCACGCGGTTGGCGATAAATTTCGGAATCAGCAGATTCGCCGACACGATGTGCAGGCAGAGGATCGTAAGAACAATGATGATGTATGGCCCCGGCGTGCTGAACTGCAGCATGGCCGCCGCAATCGGAAGCGCGAGCGAGAGGACCAGTCCGAGGAACGGCAGCAGGTTCAATAGTCCGCTGACGATTCCGAGAGGTATAGCGCCTTTTATGCCAATGCCGTACAACATCAGCGTCGTCGCTACGGCCATCACGGAGCCGACCACCAGGTTTCCGGTTACGAACCCGCGAATCGCCTGGTTCAGGTTCTTGATGAATCGAGCCGCGTCTGCACTCGAGTCGAAGAGGGCATTCATGCGGATGGTCATTTGCTCCTTGGTGCAGAGCATGAAAAACGTCAGAAATGGAACCACGCCCGCGATAATCAGCACTCCCCACACGGATCCCGCGCCGCGCACCAGATAAGCAGGCCATGTGGGCGATTCCTCCACACGAACCTCGGGGACTTTCTTCGTGGGGCGCTCGTTGTTCGTCAGGCTTCCAGCGCTTTGCTGAACTTCCTGGATCTTCCGGCTGATGGGCTCCATGGCCTGCTGAATCTTCGAGGTGTAAACGGGAATGTCTTCCGAAAAGAGGATCGCTTTTCCGTAGAGCTTGTAACCCGCCAGCCCGATCAGACCCATGCCTGCGAGCACAATGGCCGCCGCAGCCACGCTGCGCGGCAGATGCAGCTTCTCCAGTTTCACTACGACGGGGTCAAACAGGATGGCCAGAAATCCAGCCAGGATCACCGTGATGCAAATCGAGCTCGCGTAGTAGGCGAACACCGTCAGCACGCCCGCCACCAATACGAAGAGCAGAGTCGCGATGGTGCGAAGCAGCTTATCGGATGATGAGGTCGCGGTCGGCGGCGCCATTTCCACCACGCGCGCCTCGCTTTCCTCGGCAACCGCGCCCTTATTCGTCACCGGATCAGGCATAAGGTTGTCGGCGCACAGATGTACCCTCCGCAACCAGCATCATACGAGAGACGAGGATCGATATCTGTTCACTCCGACACACGGTCGCCTTTTGCTTGTTTTCATCCCGAGCGCCGTAGGTGCGACACAAACCGTCTAAAGAAAAGGCCGCGAAAATCCGCGGCCCTCGAAACTTCGGAATCGGCCGGCTACTGCTTGTCGTACACCGCCACGACGCTCGTCTTCATGCCCATCGAATCCGTCCCGTTGATGGTGACGGTGCGGGTCTTGCCGTCGGCCGAGACGACGATGCGTCCCGACTCGGTGACCTTGCCGCCCTTCTTTTGGGTCAGTTCCAGCGTGTGCGCGTTGATCATCTTGTACGACCGCGTGTCCGCATTCGCTTCACCGCTCACGGGGTAATCTTTGCCGTCGAACTTGCCCGTCCACTCGCTATGCGTGGCGTTGCCCTTGCCGTCGACGCCGTCCACGGTAGCCTTGATGCTGTCGCCCGCAGCTTCGTACACGACGTTACTATTCTTCCCGGCTCCTGCGCCGATCTTGGATTTAGCCTCGTTCAGCTTCCACGTGCCGATAAACGGGCTGTCGGCGGCGAAGCACACTGCCGCGCCAGCAAGCAGCGTCGCCACAGTCAACAAAATCGTCCTCTTCTTCATAAAATCTCCTGTAATGGATTTGGGTTCCCGGGGTGGGTCCGAAACCGCCGCATCATACACCGCTTCGCCTCCCGCGCGCCACCGCACCGGCTATTGGCCCGTCACCGCACCCACGATTCGCTGCACCATGCCGTCCATCGCCGAACTCTGGCACCAGCGCCAGACCACGACGGTATCGTGGTCCGGGTCGATCCAGATGGTATTCGCGCCGTTGCCGATGGCGGCAAAACTGGACGCCGGACCGCTGGGCCACTGTTTCTGCTTCGTGTTCAGCCACCAGAGATAGCCATAATCCGGACCGTGCTCGCCGGGCGTAACCGCGTCCTTCAGCCATTGCTCGGAAACGATCTGGCGATTCTTCCATTTGCCGTGGTTGAGGATCAGAAGTCCAAAGCGCGCGAGATCCTCGGAATTAATCCACAAGCCGCCGCCCCAGCGCGTGCCTCCCGTGACGGATTCGATCTCGCGGCCGTTGATAGCTGCCTTCGAGTTGTAATAACCCGTCCATCGCCAGTTTTGCGAAGCGCCGATCGGGTCCATGATGTTCTCTTTCAGCACTTCGGGAAGCGGCTTGCCGAATAGACGCAGCAGCGACAGAGAAAACCGGTTGATACGGACGTCGTTGTATTCCCAGTACGAGCCCGGTTCCTCGATGGCGCGCGGTTTCATCTCACCCGCGCCAAACTCCTCGGGCCCGATAAAATTGGCGTTCTTGCCCCACATCGAGCCTTCCCATTCGCTCGTCTGCTGCAAGTGGTTCTTCCATGTGATCTTGGAGTTGTGAGCGGAATCGTAGCCGCCATCGTGAATATACTTCACCACCGGATCGTTCACGTCTGCGATCAAACCCTGCGCCACCGCCAGACTGCAAACGGTGGACAGAAAACTCTTGGCCACGCTGTAGACCGGATCGTTGGCTTTCGTGTCGCCAAACTCCGCCACAATATAACCGTGGCGAAGAATGATGCCGTTGGTGGCGGCGCGTTGCTTCGGCACCGGCCCGAGCGGCGTGCCGAACGTCCGCACCTGATCCTTCTCGAAATCCCACGTGCTTCCGTGGGCCTGCGCGTATTCGACGGCTTGCCCAAGCTTGCCCGCGTCCATGCCGAGGTCAGCCGGCGATTTCTTTTGCCAATCTCCGGGAGGCGGATAGTAGCCGGCGGTTTGCGGCGCGGCCAGCCACGGCGCAAAAGCAGCCGCCAGCAGCGGAACAGCAAAAAACGAAAGACGCATCGTCAGCGATCGAATCATAGCCGCCTAGTCTCTCATGCCTTCCGCCATAGCGCCGTAGGCGCGGCACAAGTTAGCCCAGTCCGTAAGGGCTGGGAACGGGAATTCATAAAGCCCCGAGCGCCGTAGGTGCGACACATGCCCCGCTCTGAAATTTCCAAGTTCAAATTTGAAATCGGTGACGCTGGGAAGCGAAAGGCTGTGCGACCCCTCCCGTTGAGTGTCTAAGAAGTCATTACCCAGGTCAGGAAACATTAGAGACATCTAATGACAGAGCCATAAGATTAGTAAGTATCCTGTCTGTGTAGTTGCTGTTCGAGTATCCTCACCATCCCGACTGGCGCCCAGGGCAGGCCTTCGGGGACGCGACGTTCACGTTCGCCCAGCACTCTCGCACCGGACTCGCGCCGTTGTCAGGCGGCGAGGCCAAGGCCGATGGAAAGGGTGGATACCATGAATCTTCTGCGAAAAGCTTTGCTGCTCCTCGTTGTGTTCCCGTTGCTTCCGTTCTTGAGCGCAAAGGCCCAGGAGAGAGCGCAGGTGGGATACAAGCTTCCCGTGACGGCGTTTGGTTCTTTTGTCGAGCGCCCCGTCAATAATCTTCGTGGGCAAGCGAATCAAGCAGTCGCTCCGAGCACGCCCCCTCGCACGTCAGAGTGGCGTGATCCCCAGGTATCGCACAATTCCGAAATCGAAGCCGTCCCGCCGCATCTGGGTAAATCGTTCTGGTTTCCCTGGGTGGCTGCGGTGGGTCTCTCGATAGCATCCACGGAACTCACCGTTCACTGCGAGACTACCGCCGGATGCACCCAGCCAAATCCAATGTGGGGAACAAGTCCGTCGCGCCTCAAGTTGTATGGCATCAAAGGCGGTGCCGACGCCGTGGGCTTCTACTTTTCCAGAAGACTCAAGCTCGACAAACACGGAGAACGGTCGGGCTGGAAATATATCGCTTACGGGTTCTTGTGCTGGCACGCGGCAGAGACCGGTTGGAGCGCCGAAGCACTTGCCGCTCGCGGTTCCGGCGCCAACACCGGCGCCGTGTTGTGATCCGCGGCATACCGATGAGATACCTACGCCCCACTAATGAAGAGGCGAAAGGAAAAAGCATCAAGAGGGAATGCCGGGTTCTGCGCGGTCGATGTTGGTGAGGCGTCTGGTCAGTTCGTCTCCGTGCACCTCGCACGCCCGCTCGCGGGGGGCGAATTTGGTCCCTGTGCCGCTGGAGTCGCCACTTGGGCGAATCCCGAAGAGCCAGATAGCAGGGCGGTGCCGCAAATCAGAGAGGCCCGAAGAAAAGGTTTCATGGCAGTCCCCCCCCGTGCCCGGGATTCCGAAAGGGTAGCTCAACCAAACGATTGCGGTCCACTTCTCCCGCAATCCTAACCGGAATTTCCATTTTGAGCCTGGAGCGGTTGCGAGGCGCCTACGCGGCTTTCCTCCGTTTGGAGGCCATTTGTTGAGCCATCGAGAAAAGGAGCTGCGCGTCCCGACCATCCATTCGACCCAGAAGCCTGCGAAACCGACTGAGAACACGGGCATCCCTGCCTGAATGCCCCCAACCTGTGTCGTTCTTGGCCCTGCGCTTTGGGAGAGCAGGGGCTTTCGGAGGCTCCTCGCCATCGTAGAAGAGTTGGTAGAGCGGGACTTCGAGTGCCCGGGCGAACTTCTCGATGGTCTCGATGGCCGGGACGGTATGGCCGTTCTCGACACGAGATATATAGCAGCGGAACAGACCGGTGCGTTTCTCGATGTCTCCTTGCGATAACTTCTTTTCTTCTCGGAAAGCACGCAAGCGATCACCGATTATCATGTTTGACTCCGGCACTGCGGAGGAATTGGGAGGATTCTAGCTCACTTCGGCAAGACTCTCGGGTTTTTACTTCCCTCGGGGATCCATAGCTAGAACATTAGGCGCAACTGGAATTCGATGACGCGGCCGGCGAGGCCACCCGGTGTCCGGCCGAACGAAAAGGTATTTGACAGGTCGTCGTTGGACGCGAAATTCGGAATGGGCACGAGGTTAAGAGTGTTAAAAGCATTGAAAAAGTTTGTTCGGAATTGCAAGGCGCCTTCATGCAAGAAGGGAAAGCCGAAGTCTTTTGCCGCGCTTAGGTCGACCTGCTTGAAACTAGGACCCGGGAAGGAATTGCGGCCAATGGGACGCTCGCCGCGCGGAAACGCAGTTGTAAAGCATTCGTCTATTCCTGCGGCGCAGTCGGTCAAAAGGGTTGGGAAATTCGGGTCGTTGGGCGCGGTGCCAGCGCGGGCGTTCGTCGTCGGGCAAACACCATTGATGAAGGCCGAATTCCCTGGATCGGAAATACACGTCCCGGCGTAGGAGGTGGGACGATCAGGACGATAGCCGTCCCCAACCGGATTGTTGTTGGTTGGACCGTAGGAAACAGGTGTCCACGGGAATCCCGTGTGGTAAGTGAAAACGCCACTAACGCTCCAGCCGCCAAGGGTCATGCCGAATATGTCGTGACGACCACGGAAAATGGGAAGGTCCCACACACCGTCAATGACAAAATAATTCGTCGCGTTGTAATCAGATGGACCGTAGTCGAAAGCCTGGTTGGAGGGATAGTCTTGTTGCGGACCGATTTCGAAAGAGGAAGTATCAAGCGATTTGCTCCACGTGTAGCTTCCGCTTACGAGAAACCCGTGCGCGAAGTGGTGGTTCACGCGCAGGAGTAAGGCGTTGTAGTTTGCATTCACGTCGGCCAGTGGGAAAAAGATACGCCCGCCCACGCCCAAGGCCGCGTCGCCGGTCAGATGTGGCGCTGCACAGGTGGGATTGGCGGGTCCGCACGGCTGTCCGTTGCTGCCAACGTTTTGCACGAAGTCGAGAACATCGTCGAAAGTGTCGCCAGGGTTCAAACGATTCAAATCAACTGAGCGAATCAGTTTGTGGCTGCTACTGCCGGCATACCCGAGCTGGAGAGTCGTATCGCGCACGAACTCCCATTGAGCGCCGAGTGAATAGGTGTACACATAGGCATTGGGGAGACTCGGCGACGAGCCCCAGATGGTAATCGGAAGATCGCTTGCGCAGGCCGCGCCGTTACAAAGGCCACCGGTGACCGGATCCACTCCGTAGGCGAGCAGTGGATTCGCTGGGTAGCTGAAAGGCGAGTTGCTGGTGCCGAGCACGTAGTCGATTCCAACCGAGGCGGGAGTTGTGCCCGGCCCGGCGCAGCAGGCGCTCAGTTGGGCGGCGAAGGGTGTGTTGAACCGGACGGGATCGAGGATGTTGTCGTAGATCCGGTTGTAATTGATGCCGAATCCGCCGCGCACCACAACCTTGCTGTTGAAGCGATTGGGACTCCAGGCAAATCCGAGCCTCGGGCCGAAGTTGTGGAAATCGCCGTTATACAATTTTTGGCCAGCCACAACCTTCCCGTCGGTGATGCCGTCGGCACCCGGTACGTAGTTGCTGATGAGATTGTTCGTCTCGGTCAAAGGGCTGAAATATTCCCACCGCAACCCCAGATTCAGAGTGAGATTCGGTCGCAGTTTCCAGTCGTCTTGAATAAAAAGGGCATAATCGCTCGTGCGGAAGTGGCGAGCGCCTTGTGGCAGGCTACCTGTACGAGGATCAACGGTGATTGATTCAAATTGAGGGGCGTCATTTGCCCAGTCTAGAAACGAAGAAAACTGGTAGAGAGGACGCGCGCCACCTTCCTCATTGTTGTTATTCTGGTTTTTCCCAATATCTCCGCCGAACTTCAGGGAATGCAATCCGAAGGTTTTCAAGAAAGTTTCCCGCAGGTCGTAAGTGTTCTGTGCAAAAATTCCCGGCGTGGTCCCTCCTTGTGTCGCTCCCGCATTAATGCAGCAACCAGGGACACCATTGGGGGCGCCGACCGTACTATTGAAGTCGAAAACATTGTAGTAGGGGATGCCGAAATTCGTACTTGCAGAAGACGTGACCTGATTGTACGACCAGCGCGTAACATTAAAGCGGAGGTCATTCATCATCGTCGAGCTAATGGTGCGGTCCCAGCCGACAGTCATGACCCAGTTCAAGGGCGTCAGAGTTAGATCGTCAATAGGGCGGTCGCCACCCTCGAAATCGTCCCGGTCCGAGAAATACGTGCTGTAGAAGAACTGATTGCTTCCGCGCGTATAGTCCACGCGACCGTTGTACTGATTCGCGGAACTCGTAAACGGATTCAGTAGGTCGGCGCTCTCAAACTCCGGGATGCCCGCCGGTCCACACCCTGTGCCTGCGGGTTGCGCAACCCCACCTACGACACAGGCAGAATTGTCGTAATAGCCGCCGAGAGGAATGGCCGGATCGAACGAGCAGCAATCGGACGTCGTGTTGGGAAGGACTGAGACGATGCGGGGGGCGATTCCGGGGGTGCTGAAGACCTTCGCCGCCAGACTGTTTGGATTGTTGGTTATGACGTACTGCCGGAACTCGGGAGTCTCGACGATTTTGTTCGTGTCAAATGCCGGGTTGTTCTGGCGAACGCCTTCGTAGGAAAAAAAGAAGAAGAGTGAGTTGTGCTTGATCGGGCCGCCGATGCTGCCTCCGAACTGTCTGTATTTGTTGTCCACTCGACCAAATCCAGTGGCTGGATCCGGGCTGCCGAACGGGCCGACATAGTCGTTAAACGCGTTCAGGCCTGCGTTGTCGAACTTTACCAGCGCGCTCCCGTGAAAATCATTCGTGCCGTTCTTGGAGATAACTTTAACCTGCGCGCCGGAGTTGCGGCCATCCTGCGCGGAATAGGTGCTCGACAACACCTCGATCTCCTTGACAGATTCTTCGTTAGGGGTGACTACCGCTGCCCCACCCCAGCCCAAGCTGTTGGCGCTTACGCCGTCAATCTGGTAGTTGTTTGCAGAAACGCGCTGGCCGTCGGAAACAATCTGGACCTGGTTTTCGATCTGAAAGATCGTACTGTTGGATCCGCCAGGACCTTGCTGCAACGGAAGGTTTTGAGCATTCCCGTTAGACGCGCGGGCATCGTCGCCGAACACGCCTGGAGTGAGACGAAGCAGTTCGTACGGATCGCGTCCGAAAGACGGGATGTTCGCTAGCTGTTGGGCTGTGATGGTACCTGAAATATTCGCATCTTCGGTCTGAAGATTGGGTAGGTTCGCTCCATTCACGGTCAACGTCTCGGACACCTGTCCGATTTCAAGTTTCACATCGAGACCTCGCACTTGCTCCGCGAGGACACTGACATCGCGAGTTTCGCTCGTCTTGAAACCTGCCGCCTCGACTCTCACCGTGTAGTTTCCGGGTGGCAGCGCCTCCACACGATAAAGTCCTCCCGCGGTAGCCACGGTATCGCGGCTTATGCCAGTATCTTGATTGGTCACCGTCACTTTCACACCGGCGATCGACGCGCCTGACGCGTCGGTGACGGTTCCCTGAATGCCGGCGTTGTACTGCGCGCTTGCGGTAGCCGCAAAGACGACAAGGAAGAAAATGAACCAGACCATGCGGACGAGCCAATTGCTAGGATTCATGTCGCGATCCTCATCGTGGAGGGCAGTTTCTCAAAACTACTGGCCCAGACGCCGCGCTCCCTCGCACCTTTCTATTTTTTTCCTTGTTTCACGGACTCAACTCTTGCGAGCGTAAGCCGCTACGAGTCGAGAGTGCCGGATTCTCACACGGCACGAAACGCCGACGGTACTGTCAGTTTTGACAGTCCAAGCGGTAACCGGACAACCGGGGTCGCCCTTAGGGGCGCGGAGGTCGCAAATCGCAGCGCAAAAGCCGCAAAGAATGAACCGCATCGTAAATCGCGATTGCCTCATCCCTATAGGTGGGCTGGTAGTGCATTTGTTGCAGGCGTGAAAAAAGGACGTTTTCTGCGGCAGATATCTTCGTCAACAATTTTTCCTGATCGGTTTCGTGCAAAGCTTCTTGGTAAGCTTCTTGCCATTCCGCTAATCTTGGCCTAACCATAAGGTCCTCGATCAGGGGCGCGAAGCAGCTTTTCTGGCGTCGCGGAAACGGTCCGCTCAAGTGATGCTTCGGCCACTTCGCTGGCCCGTTGAAGCTGACTCCGTTTTGCTCGGATGACCATCCATTCAATTTCCGTCCGACGGGGAGGAATCGTGACGATCCCGAATACCTCTTGCCTCAGGACCTGCGCGTCGCCGTTACCTTGTTCGGGCACGGTCACTACGAGGCAACAACAGCCTTGGGTTGAGCGGCAAGCTGTCGCGATATCGCGATAGTCACCATCCTCGAAGTATTGGTCGCAAAAGATGAGACCAATGCTTTCGCTTTGGATTAACTTTCGACATTGACTAACACGCGAAGCACAGATTGGGTCAAGCCCGAGGCTAACCAGTATAGTTGCAATGCTCCGCCGAAGCTCCAGGTCAGAGCAAGCAACGAGGATGTTCCACGTTATGTAGCTCATCGGCGAATGCTCCCCGTCGAAGTTTCTGTGTCCACGGTAAGGAGACTGGTCGGAGAAACATAGCTGTTCGGTCCATGCCAATTTCTTCGCAACCCTGCCATTAACGCTTCAGAGCCAAACCGCTGAGAGCAAGACCACGCCGCCCTTGGCCTTCTGGCAGAAGTTGTCGAGGTCTTCACGCGTGGCCTCCGGGAGTGCGCATTTGAAAGCCGAAGGTGACACCGAGGATACTGTCAATAGTAACAGGCCAAAATCTCAAGGATCGGCGCATGCGCCTGATGAACCCGACTACACAGGCCGTTGCTTCTGACTCCTACTCGACATTCCCCGCACCCGCAGCTCCCGCCGCCTAGTACTTCTAGTTCTTTACAAACTATATGACTTTATGGTAACCTGCAGCCGATATGTCAGACAAAAGCGTCGCCTGTACTTACAGGCGCCCATAAAAGGAGACCGGAGTCAAAGGAGGAACAAGGCCTTATGAGATTTGGACAGAGAGCTCCTGCAGGAAACAGGAGTCACTTCCTCGGTTGGGCTTTCTCCTCGCGGCCTGCGCGACTCCGGCTCTTCCTTGCCTCCCGTCCCCGGCTCGACGAAGCTTCACACGAAGGCGGGTTCGCCTCACTTTCTCCCCCCTGCCGAGAATCTAATCCCGGCACCGGGATTAGAAATGGCCGCAAATGACTGAAAACATTCACCCGGGACCCAGTCTAATCTACCGAAGGGTAGGGTGGGTGATTTCGCCCAAGCGAAAGAACAGCGAATACTTTGCCGATCCGTCGAGGATCGGCAGCCCGAGCGCGCGGCGCGAGCCGAGGGGGGCCTCCGTACCTCTTTGCTTCCACGCCTCGTGTCCTTTGATTGCTTGGCGCGTCGCCGACCGCTACGATAACAAGATGTCCCGTAACGCAATCCGCTCGACGCTCCTCGCACTTGCTTCGATTCTCCTGGTCACTTCGGGATGCTCGAGGATTAATTCGCCGGTGCGGGCGTCGAGTGCGGGGCCGTCCGTCGAGTTCGTGGGCCAGTGGGGCGCGAAGGGCGATGCTCCCGGGCAGCTCGACGATCCTGTGGGGATTGCCACCGACACACTGGGGAACGTCTACGTGACGGACGCGGGAAGCGAGTACATCCACAAATTCGATCCGAAGGGCACGCCGCTGCTTTCGTTCCAGGAAGACCCGCTGAAGCATCCGCAAGCGATTGCGGTCGATTGGGAGGGCGTGATCTACGTGACCGATCCGGCGCGCGCGAGCGTCTTCATTTTTCTGCCGGATGACGAGAAAGAACGTCATCACGAATTGCGGTTGAAGACGCGGGCGAGCGCGGAAAATTCGCTCAGCATCGTGGTGGACGACGACGGCGTGATCTATGTGCTGGACGCGAAGGCGGGCAAAGTTTTTGTGTACTCGCCGCGGCTGCGCCTGGAGAGGTCGTGGGCGCCGGCGGGTTCGTCGGGCGCGGGGAGACATTGGGATGCGCTCGAACTTGGGGCGGACCGGAACCTCTACTTCGCGGATTTGTCGACGAATCATCTGCTGCGATTTTCCGCCGAGGGGCAGTTGCTGGCGGAGGTTGCGCCAAACGCCGATGCGAACGCTAATGCGGGCACGAGCGGGCAGGCGAGCGCAACAACAAAGATCAGTAACGAGTTTGCAGTGTCGCACGATTATATTTTCATGATGGATTCGAATGGCACGACGCTGCACGTTTGGAGCGTCGATGGGAAGCCGAAGCTGGATGTGGACCTGGGGCCGCAGCTTGGGCCGGGATACCACGCGGCGCCGCCGATCGCGTTGAGTCCGCGACACGAACTTTTCGTCCTCGATGAGTCGAAAGCGCGGGTGCTGCGGTATCGCGTCAATTTGTAGAATTTCTGCTATTGTCCTCTACGCAGTTTTCGCGAACGGAAAATTCAAATGACATTGCTGCTGAGAGAAGCGGACGTGAGAATGATTCTCACGATGCCGCTGGCGATCGAGGCCGTGGAAGAAGCGTTTCGGCATCTGGCCGACCATTCGGCCGAGATGCATCCGCGCGAGCGCCTGCACATTCCGGGGCAGAGTTACTTGCATTACATGGCGGCCGGCGATTCCGCCGGCGGTTACATGGGGCTGAAGATTTACACCAGTTCGCGGCAAGGGCTGCGATTCCTGGTGCCGTTGTTTGACACGCGGTCGGGCGATTTGCTGGCGCTGGTCGAAGCGGATTATTTGGGGCAGATGCGCACGGGAGCGGCGAGCGGCGTGGCGACGAAGTTTCTGGCGAATGCGGACGCGCGGACGGTGGCGATGATTGGCACGGGTTCGCAGGCGCGGACGCAACTGGAGGCGATTGCGGCGGTGCGCAAGATCGAGCGCGTGCGCGCGTTTGGCCGGGATGCGCAGAGGCGCGAACAGTTCGCGGAGGAGATGGCGGCGCGGTTGAATATTACGGTGCGCGCGGTGGCGTCGGCCGAAGAAGCGGTGCGCGGCGCCGATATTGTGGTGACGTCGACGACCGCCAGCGAGCCGGTGGTGTTCGGGGCGTGGCTGAAGCCGGGCGCGCACGTCAACGCGATTGGCGCGAACTTCCCAGAGAAGCGCGAACTCGACGACGAGGCCGTGCGGCGTGCGGGCGTTATCGTGGTGGATTCGCTCGAGCAATCGAAGCGGGAATCCGGCGATTTGATTCGGGCGTTCGGGGACGCCGCTGCGCGATGGGCGAGCGTGCGCGAGCTGGCGGGAATCGTCGCGGGAAAAGTTGCAGGGCGCACGAAGGCCGACGAGATAACCCTGTTCAAGTCGAATGGGATCGCGATCGAGGATATTGCGGTGGCGGGCCGCGTCTACGAACTGGCGCGGACGCGCGCGATTGGGACGGAAGTACCGATGTGGCAAGGAGACGGGCGTTTGGCGAAGGGAAGGAACGTCTAGCTGTGGGCGCGGCGGAGGCGCTTTGCGAGAGCTTCGTGGAGTCGCGTTCGCGTGTCTTCGGGAAGGGGAGCGGGTTCGGAGTTGCAGTAGAATTCGATCGTCTTTTTTGTGGTGTTGACGATGACGCGGCACTTCTTGCACTTAAGCAGGTGCTCTTCGATCGATAAGCGGAGCGTGGCGTCGAGCTCCTTGTCCAAATAGTGTTCGAGCTCGATGACGAGCGTCTTGCAGTTCACTGGTTTTCACCCCGTCGAAAGTATCGGTTAAGTTTCTGGCGCAATTTCAGCCTAGCGCGCAGCAGCCGCGATTTCACGGCCGGCACCGACAACCCGAGCGCCTCCGCCGTTTCTTCCGTCGACAATTCTTCGATGTCGCGTAACTGAAAAACGATTCGGAATGATGGGTCGAGTTCGGAAATGACACCTTCGAGAATGCCGCGGAGTTCCCGCTGCTCGTAGCGGTCCTCCGGGGAAGGGCCCCAGTCTTCCACGTCGCGGGGGATGGTTTCTTCGCCGGTGTCGATGTCTTCGTCGAGGGAGACTTGATTCGGACGGCGCTTGCGAAGCTTCATCAGGGCCTGGTTGACGGCGATGCGGACCAGCCAGGTGTAGAAGCGCGAATTGCCCTGAAATTCACCGAGGTGCTCGAAGGCTTTGAGGAACGCCTCCTGCATGGCGTCTTCCGCATCTTCGCGGTTTTGGGTGATGTTTTGGGTGAGGCGGAAGATTTTGCGCTCGTAGCGGCCGACAAGCGTTTCGAAGGCGGAAATGTCGCCGGCCTTCGCGGCGGCCACCAAAGCGGGCTCGTCCTCCTTGACCACCTGGGAGGGGAGCGTGTGCTGGCGTATGGGATCGACCTTGGGAGAACTCATTATCAGTTTTGTCCACACAAAGGGTAGCACAAGTCGAGGCTCCGCACGTTATCCGGACGCGGTTTAATGCGACTCCCTGGCTGTGGGCGCAAACCCCTTTTGGAGGGCTGGAAGCAGGTATGGCGACGGAGTGCGATAGTAACGGCCGAGTGCGACGATGGCCTTGACATCACGGGAAGTGCGACAGTATGCTGTTTTTGTCGAACGAACGTTCGACTCAGAGAATCAGCGTCCGCGTGAAAAAAACCACCTCATCGCCGCGCGTATCCCGCCAAAAGCTGCAAGTGATTCTTCGTCATGCCGCACAGGCGTTCTCCGAGAAGGGGTACGAGGGCGCGTCGATTCGCGACATCAGCCGCTCGAGCGGCGTGTCTCTGGCAGGCATGTACTACTACGTGGAAAGCAAGCAGAAGCTGCTCTACCTGATTCAGTTGTGCACGTTCAAGACGGTGCTGGAACGGCTCGAGAAGCGGCTCGAGGGAACGGCCGATCCGCTCGAACGGCTGCGGATTCTGATTCGCAATCACCTGGATTACTTCCTGCGCCATCCGGTGGAGATGAAGGTTCTGTCGCACGAAGACGACGCCCTTGAAGGCGAGTATCGCAAGGAAGTGCTGGAGCTGAAACGGCGCTACTATGACATTGCGCTCGGCATTTTCGAGGAACTGCGCCGGGCGGGATTGGCACGGCGCCTGAATTCGCGCGTAGCGGTGCTGACGTTGTTCGGGATGATGAATTGGATCTATACGTGGCACCGGCCGCGGCTCGATCCAGGCGCCGACGCCATGGCGGAAGCGATTGCCGGAATGTTTTTGCACGGGGTGATGAACGGCCAGAAGGCGTTGCGGCCCACGTCGGCGCGAATGGCTCGAAGCGGCGGCGTTTCGGCCACGGCGCGCGCTGCGGTCTGATTTGAGTTTTTCTGGTGTTTGCGATTTCTTGACGGGGAGGAAATGATGGCAACAATGCAGGCGGTGGAGCAGAAGCAGTTGATCAACTACACGGTGGACGCGGGCGTGGGGACAATCGAAATGGCGGACCCGCCGGCGAATACTTACACCTACGAGATGATGCAGCAACTCGACGCGGCAATCCTTCAGGCGCGGATGGACGACAATGTGCACGTCATCCTGCTGCGCGGCGCCGGGGAGAAATTCTTCTCGGCCGGCGCGAGCATTCCGATGCTTGCGAAAGTGGATCCGCAATTCAAATATTACTTTTGCCTGCACGCCAATGAGACGCTGTGCCGGCTGGAACAGACTCCGAAACTGGTGATCGCGGCGCTCAACGGCCACACGGTGGGAGGCGGCCTTGAAATCGCGCTCGCCTGCGACATTCGCATCGCCAGGAAGGAAGGCGGGAAAATCGGCTTGCCCGAGGTGAATCTGGGCGTTCTCCCTGGAACGGGCGGGACGCAGCGGCTTTCGCGGGTGGTGGGCCGCGCGCGCGCGATTGAACTGATGGCCACGGGCCGGACATTCAGTTTCGAAGAAGCACTCGAGATAGGCCTGATCCACTACATTTACGAGCGGGAGAGTTTTTGGGACGAAGTGACGGCGTACGTGCGGCAGTTCTGTCCGCCGAACAAGGCGTCGCGCGCGGTGGGGCGCATCAAGCGCGCGGTGGTGACGGGTTCCGAGGTCGGGTTCGGCGAAGCGCTGGGCCTCGAACGCGAGTTGCAGCAAATGCTTTTCACCAGCGAGGACGCGAAAGAAGGATTGAAGGCATACGTGGAAAAGCGGCAGCCGGAATTCAAGGGGAAGTAGCGGATTTGATGAGGCACTCGAAAGCTCAAATCTAAAGGACTCAATGCGCACATTACCCGACTACCTCCGCAAGGGAATGAGAATGATTTTGGTGGGTGCAAATCCGGGTGACCGCTCGGCCCGAGTGGGCCATTACTATGCGGGGCGGGCGAACCAATTCTGGCCAGCGATGTATGACTCTGGAGTGATTCCAGAGCCACTCGGCTATGAGGATGACCGGCGAATCCTGGAGTTTGGAATCGGGATGACCGATCTTGTGAAGCGGCCGACCCGTGGTATCGAGGAAATCGAGCGGCAGGAGTTCGCGGAAGGGCGCGTCCTGCTGGCGCGGAAGCTGGAAGAGTTCCGCCCGCGCGTGGTGGCCTTCAACGGGAAAATGGTCTACGAGAAATTCTCCGGGCGGCCATGCAAATTCGGTTTGCAGAAGGAAACGTTGTATGGCGCGTATGTGTTTGTTCTGCCGTCGACGAGCGGACAGAACGCGGGAACGAGTCGCGGCGTGAAAATGCGGTATTTCAAGAAGCTGGCGGCGCTTCTGAAAAGCTTGAAGGACTAGGACGGAGCCAACATGGGAGTCACTCAGCAGCAGGCAACGGGTCCGGTGGTACTGGAAGAGCGTTCGGGCGCGGTCATGACGCTTCGACTGAATCGGCCACAGAGGCTCAACGCGCTGAATCCGGAAATGGGGCAAGCGCTTGTTCACGCCATGCTGCGCGCCTCCGAAGACAAAGAGGTCCGCGCGGTGGTGGTAACCGGGGCGGGAAGGGCGTTTTGCGCCGGCGGCGACCTCGAGCTTCTGCGCGACGTCCGCAAGCGAAAAGCATCGCGCGAACTCGAGGGTCTTCTGGTTGCGGGCAAGGAGCTTTGTCTGGCGATCGCCACGATGACCAAGCCGGTGATTGCGGCGGTGAACGGACCCGCGGCGGGCGGGGGAATGAACATCGCCCTGGCGTGCGATATGCGGGTTGCGTCTGACCAGGCAAAGTTTGCGGAATCGTTCGCGAACATCGGCCTGTACCCCGATTTTGGCGGCACGTACTTTCTGCCTCGAATCGTAGGATTGGCGCTGGCGGCGGAATTGTTCTATACGGCGGAAACGCTGACGGCCGAGGACGCGCTGCGGCTGGGAATCGTCAACCGCGTCTTCCCGGCGGATCAATTCGAGGGGGAAGTTCGCAAGCTGGCGGAAAGCCTGGCGGCCGGCCCGCCGATTGCCCTGCGCGACGCGAAGAGAACAATTCTCGCCGACGACAGGAAGACTCTGGAAGACAAGTTGAACCAGGAGATTCGCCTCCAGATTCATTGTTTCGAGTCGGAAGATTGCCTGGAGGGACTGAACGCGTTTTTCGAGAAGCGGAAGCCGAATTTCCGCGGCGTTTAGCGGGACAGTGGCATTCATAGAAGCTTCAGGAAATTGAGCGTTTTGGGAGAAGGAGCAATCGGATGGCTGCAGCGCGAATCAGCACTTTTGACGACTGGGTGGACCTGTTTCGAGTGTGGCGAAATGATATCGGCGTGAACTATGCTGAGATCGAGAATTACCATTTCGAAGCGAAGTTTGGCCCCACGAGATCGAACGAGATCGAATTTGGAGCGTTCAAGGGGCGCCCGAAATGGCGCCGCGTGCTCGACATTCCCGACCAGCGAATTCGCGACGGCCTGCTCAACTTGATCGTGTACCAGGGCGACACGGAATTCGCTTCGGTGGAACAGCAGCGCCGGCTTTTCGAGCATTCGCCCAGCGAGCACGACCGGCAATCGCTGTGCAGGGTGGTGACGGAAGAAATGCGGCACGGCTGGCAGATGTGCCATCTTTTGATCAACCACTTCGGATATGGCGGCAAGGTGGAAGCGCAAAAGATGCTCGAACGCCGCGCGTTCGAATCGAAGCGACTGCTCGGCGCTTTCAATCAGATCGTCGACAACTGGCTGGACTTCTTTACCTACACTGATTTTGTGGACCGTGACGGCAAGTTCCAGCTCACGATGCTGAGCTACTCGGGTTTTGAGCCGCTGGCGCAGTCGATGAATCCGATGTTGCGCGAGGAGTCGTTCCATCTGGGAACGGGGCACGACGGCCTGAAGCGAATCGTGAAGGCGGGCGTGGTGCCAATGAACGTGGTGCAGAAATACGTGAACAAGTGGATTCCCGTGAGCTACGACCTGTTCGGCGTCGATTCATCCAGCTCGGCACACTGGTTCTACGTGTGGGGGCTGAAGGGCCGTTACGATGAAGCTCAGACGCAGGAGGCAGCAGACCTCGGCCACATGAACGAGCACAACCGCCATCTCTACTACCTGGAATGCGAGAAGCTGATCGAGCAAATCAACAGGCACGTGCCGGCGGGACAGACGAAGCTGTATGTGCCATCGCTGAAATTCAACCGGCACATCGGCGAGTTTGCGGACCAGCCTTATAGCGTGACGGGGGAATTGATGTCGCCCGAAGCGTTTGCGGAGCATAGCGAGCAAATGCTGCCGCAACCCGAGGACATCAAGCTGGTGAGCGAAATCCAGGACATGGAACCGAAATGGGTGGCGCCAAAAGGGAACATGGAGTGACGTGACCGTCCGCCCTCAAAACCGCTCCGAAACCGAACTGGCCGGCCACGGCTATACGCCGAGCGAGTTGATGATTGCCGCGGCTTCGCGCGAGATCGGCGACGGAGAGCTTGTCTTTGTCGGGATGCGGCTTCCGATGCTCGCATTTCTGGTTGCGCGACGCACGCACGCTCCGGGCGCCGTTGGGCTTTTCGAGAATGGAGTCGTGCGAGAGACGCCTTCGGCAAAACTTTTGTACACGATGGGCGATCCGCCCAATCTTCGCGGAGCCACGCAGTGCGGGCAGATGATCGATGTGATGGGATTCCTGCAGCAGGGACGCGTGCAGGTGGGATTCCTCGGCGCGGCGGAAATCGACCGCTTCGGCAACCTGAACACGACCTGGGGACACCGCGATCGAGAAGCGCAGCGATTGCCAGGCTCGGGAGGGGCGTGCGACATTGCGTGCCTCGCGCGGCGCACGGTGGTTCTTCTGGCGCATGAGCGAAGCCGCCTGTGCGAGCGCGTGAGCCATGTTACTTCGCCGGGCTACGGCTCAGGCAATGGCTGGCGCCGCGTGCAAGGGCTGCCGGCGGATTCGGGGCCTTCGGCGATCATCACCACGCTGGGCGTTCTCCGGTTTGGACCGGATGGCGAAGCGTATCTCGCTTCCGTGCATCCCGGAATCAGCGTGGAAGAAGTCCTCGCGAACACCGGATGGACGCTGCGGGTAGCCGACGATCTGCTTGAGACGATTCCGCCGAGCGAGGAAGAGCTAGCAGTGATGCGCGAACTCGACCCCAATCATTTCTGGACCCGATGAGATGAAGAGTGAATCCAAGCTGATGACCATGCGCGACGCAATCGCGCGTCACGTGCCTTCGGGTTCGATGGTGCTGCTCGGCGCGCAGCTCGAGCAAATGATTCCTTTCGCGGCGGGCCACGAAATGATTCGTCAGGGGCGGCGCGATCTGACGCTGGTGGGTCCGATCTCGGACATTTTATTCGATCAAATGATCGGCGCTGGTTGCGTCTCTCGAGTGATGGCGGCGTGGGTGGGAAACGTATCGGAGGGTGTGGGCTATTGTTTCCGCCGCGCCGTGGAGCACAACATCCCACGGCGAATCGAAGTGGTGGACTATTCGAACCTCACGCTCGCGCTGGCGCTGCACGCAGGCGCGATGGGCGTGCCGTTCATGCCGACGTATTCCACGCTCGGGAGCGACCTGCTGAAGAAGAACGGCAATTTGCGCGAGTTTTCGTCGCCGGTGAGCGAAGAGAAGCTTGTGGCCGTGCGCGCGCTGCGTCCCGATGTGGCGATCGTGCACGTGCAGCGCGCCGACGCCCAGGGAAACGCGCACATTTGGGGAAGCCTCGGCGTGGGCGTCGATGGCTTGCGAGCGGCGAGGAAGGTGATCGTTATCGCGGAAGAGATCGTCGATGCGAGCGTGATTTCTTCCGACCCGAATCGCACCCTCGTTCCCGGATTCCTGGTTGCGGCGGTGGTGCATGAACCATGGGGCGCGCATCCGTCGCCCGTACAAGGCTGCTATGGGCGAGACCACAAGTTCTTTTCGGAATATCACGAGGAGACCCGGAGCCTGGAAGGTTTTGAAAATTGGCTGACGCACTGGGTGACGCGGCCTGCGGGGCGGCAGGAGTACGTGAACCATCTCGGCGCGAGCCGGGCCGAAGCGCTCGGAATTAAAGAACATGCGCTTACGGCTGCGGCGGATTTCGGGTACTGATGGCCGAAGATCTCTACGCGAATATGGAAATCGCGCCGCGCGAAGTGAAAGCGATGGCGGATCGGGGCGCGGAGTTTCTGTTTGTGGACGTGCGTGAACCTTGGGAGCACGAAACTGCGCGCATCGAAGGATCGACGCTGATTCCGCTCGGCGACATTCCCGCAAATCTGGCTCGCATTGAGCAAGCGGAAGAAGTGATTCTATTTTGCCACCATGGAATGCGCAGCATGGACGCTGCCGCGTGGCTTCGCTCGCAGGGAGTGGAAGGCGCGCGGTCGATGGCTGGTGGAATCGACCGGTGGACCACTGACGTGGATCCGCGCGTACCGCGATACTGAGGAGGCGGACCGATGCCGACGACGAAACGCAAGGCGCCACGAAAAAGAGCGACCAGTACACGGACGAAACGCGCAGGCGCGAAGGTCCGGTTCCTGCATAAGCCGAATTGCACGACTTGCCGCAAGGCGCGAAGCTTCATGGAGCGGCACGGATTTCAGCTCTATTTTCGCGATCTCGCGAAGGACAAGCTGAGCGCCGCTGAACTCGAGAAGCTCATCGGACCGCGCGACTACACGCGATTCCTGAACCCGCGAAACGAGTTGTACCGGCGGAAGCATATGAAGGACGATCCGCCGTCGCGCTCCGCGGCGATTCGAATGATGGCGAAGGAACCGAACTTGATTCGGCGTCCCGTGATTGTCGGAGGCGGCCGCGTCGTCGTGGGGTTCGACGAAAACGGAATTGCCAGGCTGTAAGCGCCGCGCTCATGAAAAAACAAGCCATTCGCCTGCGTGTTAACGGAGACGATGTCGAGGTTGGCGTCGCGCCGGCGCGGCTTTTGCTGGACGCCTTGCGCGAAGATCTGGGTCTGACCGGAACGAAACGCGGCTGCGATGATTCGAGCTGCGGTTGCTGCGCCGTGCTGATCGACGGCGTGCCCATGCTTTCCTGCGCCGCGCTGGCCGCGAGCTATGAAGGCTGCGAAATCACGACGATTGAAGGTTTGGGCGCGGCCAGCGCGCTCGATCCAGTGCAGGAAGGCTTCGTCGAGTGCGCGGGCGCGCAGTGCGGGTTTTGCACGCCGGGCTTCATGATTACGACGGTGGCATTGCTGAAACGGAATCCCAACCCGTCGCTCGACGAGATTCGGGAAGCGCTTTCGAGCAACCTCTGCCGCTGTACGGGCTACATGCAGATCTATGAGTCGGTGAGATTTGCCATCGAGAAGCATCAGCGGGAATCCGAACATGCGGCCGGCATCCCCGCCGGCGCGAGACGCTGATTTCGTGAGCGGCGATTCATGAGCGGCACAAACGCACAATTGAGCACAGTGGGCAAGCGCATGGTGATGACCGATGCGCACACGAAAATTGTGGGCCTCGGGAAGTATGCCGATGACCTGACCGTGCCGGGAATGCTGATCGCGCGGATTCTGCATTCGCCGCACGCGCATGCGCGGATTCTTTCGATCGACGCGTCGCGGGCGCTGGCATTGCCGGGCGTGGAAGCGGTTGCGACGGGAAAGGATGCGCCTGTTCCCTACGGCATTCTGCCCATCGGGCATGACGAGTGCGTGTTCGCGGTGGATAAGGCGCGTTATATCGGAGACAACGTCGCGGCCGTGGCCGCTACGTCGGCTGAAATTGCCGAGCGGGCGCTCGATCTGATTCGAGTCGAGTACGAACTATTGCCGGCGTTTTTCGATCCGGAAGAATCCATGAAAGCGGAATCCAACTGGATTCACGAATCGCGGGCCAACAACATCGAGAAGGAGTATCACCACATTTTCGGCGATCCCGAGGCAGGTTTTCGCCAGGCGGATTTCGTCTCGGAGCAGCGCTACTTTGCAGGCGAAGTGAATCACGCGGCGATGGAGCCGCACGCGACGCTGGCGATCTGGGAACCGAACGACCACATGACGGTGTACTCGTCGACGCAGGTGCCGTATTACCTGCATCGCACGATTTCCGAAGTGTGCGAGATGCCGATGAGCCAGATTCGCGTGATCAAGCCTTTGATCGGCAGCGGATTCGGCGGCAAAAGCGAAGTGATTCCGCTCGAGATCGCCGCTTCGGTTCTCGCGAAGAAGACGAAGAAGCCGGTGAAGATTACGTACGCGCGCGAAGAGGTGTTTTACGCGCATCGCGGCCGGCCGCGAACGATTGTGGATTTGAAGATGGGCATCACGCGCGAAGGAAAGATCGCAGCGGTGGAAGCGCGCGTCGTGCAGGACGGTGGCGCTTACTGCGGGTTCGGTCCGGTGACGGTGCTTTATTCCGGCGCGCTGCTGGGGGCGATTTACGATGTTCCGGCCGTTCGCTACGACGGATATCGCGTGCTCACAAACAAGCCCGCATGCGGCGCGATGCGCGGGCATGGCACGGTGAACGTGCGGTTTGCGTTCGAGTCGATGCTGGACCAGTTGGCTTTTGAGGCTGGGCTCGATCCGGCGGACGTGCGCCGCAAGAATCTTTTGAAGGCGCCGTGCATCACCGTGAATGGCTTGCGCGTGACGAGCTATGGCTTGCCAGAGTGCATCGAGAAAGTGGTGGCAAGATCGGGCTGGAACGCGAAGCGTGGCAAGCTGCCGTACGGCAAGGGAATTGGAATCGCGTGTAGCCACTACGTGAGCGGTGCCGCGAACCCGATCATCCGGTCGAACATGCCTCACACGACAGTGAATATCAAGATCGACCGCGACGCGGTTGTTAAGGTGTACTCGGGAGCGTCGGACATCGGGCAAGGCTCGGACACGATGCAGGTACAGATCATCGCCGAAGTTCTCGGCGTGCGGCCCGCGCGCGTGAAGTTGATTTCGGCGGATACGGAACTGACGCCGATTGATCTGGGCAGCTATTCCAGCCGCGTGACGTTCATGGCCGGCAACGCGTGCATTGACGCGGCAAAGAAGATGCGCGAACAGATTTTCGCGAGTGTCGCCGAGAAGTTTGGCTGCAAGGCAGACGAACTCGAATGCGTGGATGAAGTAATTCGAAAGAAGAACGCCGCGGGGCAGGGAATCAGCTTCGAAGAAGGCGTGGCGCTGGCGATCGATCCTCACGGCGCACTTTCGTCGCAGGGGACATATTCGCCGCCGGAAGAAGCACGAGGTGGAAAATTCAAAGGCGCGGGCGTGGGACCGTCGCCGTCGTACAGCTATAGTGCGCAAGTGGCGGAAGTCACCGTTGATCCGGAGACGGGACACGTTTGCGTGGACAAGATTGTGGCCGCGCACGATTGCGGGAAGGCGCTGAATCCGATGGCCGTCGAAGGGCAGGTGATCGGTTCGGTGTACATGGGATTTGGTCAGGCGATGCAGGAGGAAATGATTTGGCACGGCGGGCGGCTGATGAATCCGTCGCTGCTCGAATACCGCATTCCGACCACGCTGGAGAATCCCGAGATCGAGTGCATCATCGTCGAAAGCCACGACCCGGAGGGGCCGTTTGGCGCAAAAGAAGCCGGGGAAGGTTCGCTTGCTGCGACGATTCCGGCGATTGCGAACGCGATCTTCGACGCCGTCGGCGTGCGCATCGCCACGGTGCCGTTTTCGCCGGAAGTGGTTTTGGATGCGATCAAGAAGAAGCAGAAACTAACGGGAACCAATGGGCGACCTGTTAACGGGAAGTTTGCGGGCGGCAATGGCTCGTCGGGCGGAGCGGCATGATCGGCGAATCGGCTCGAGTCGCGCGGCCTGAGACGATCGGGGAAGCGGTGCGGCTTCTGGCGGATCATGGTCCAGAGGCGATGGTCATCGCGGGTGGAACCGACGTGGTTCCAAACTTGCAGATGCGTCTTTTCGCGCCGCGAGTGCTTGTGGATCTGAAGCCGTTGCGAATGCTTTCCGGCGTCGAGTTTTCAGAGCGCGAAGGCTTACGGATTGGAGCGCTGACCACCCTGACGCAACTGCTCGCGGCTCCCGTCGTGCGGGAGAAATTTCCAGTGCTGGCCAGTGCTGTGGGAACAATTGCCGGGCCGCTGCAGCGCAATATGGGGACGCTCGGCGGCAATCTTTGCCTGGAGACGCGATGCCGCTGGTATAACCAATCGCATCTGTGGCGAACGGCGCTCGGCGGATGTCTGAAGAAAGATGGGCCGATCTGCCACGTCGCACCCGGCGGACAATTCTGTTGGGCGGCTTGGTCGGGCGATTCGGCGCCGGCGCTGCTGACGCTCGACGCCGAGATCGAAATCGCGGGAGCGTCCGGCACGCGACGCATCCCGCTGGGCGAGTTCTACAAGAACGACGGTATGGATCGCATCGCTCTTCGCCAGGGTGAGATTTTGACGGCGGTTCGCGTTCCGCCGCGGATGGCGGGCCGACAGGGCGCGTATCACAAACTGCGCGTCCGAGGCTCGATTGATTATCCGCTCGCGGGAGTGGCGGTGACGATGGATGTGGACGCGAGCGGAATATGCCGCGACGCGCGAGTGGCTCTCACCGCCGTCAACCCAGCGCCCATGCTGGTTCGCCAAGCAAACGAATGGCTCGCCGGGCAAAAGCCGAGCGCGGAATTGATGGAGCGCGTGGCGCATGCGGCGATTCAAACCGGCAAGCCGCTCACGACGTCCGCGTCGACGCCCGTTTACCGCCGAGACATGGTGAAACTCTTCACGCGCCGCGCGCTGGAAGAAACTTGGTTCGCGCACAACGGCTCAGCGCAGTGACGAGCCAGAGTCGGATCTTGATTCCGCGAGGTTCCTGAGCCGATGCCCATCATCGATATTCACATTCATATCCAGCCGCTCGAGAAGTTCGACCCGCACGCCCTTGAATTGGTCAAGCGCGGGCGCCGCGACTACGACGAGGTGGTGAAATATTCCGAGAGTCCGAAGGAATTTCTAAAGTTTCTGGACGCTGCCGATATCGAACGCGCCGGCCTGATCAACTACGTGAGTCCCGACGTGATCGGTTTTATGCCGGATGTGAACGACTGGATCGCGCGGTATTGTTCGGCGGAGCCGCGCAGGCTGCTGGCGTTCGGTTCCGTTCACCCGAAGTATGTTCCTGACGCAGGCGCCGAGGTGGAGCGCCTGAAGAAAATAGGCATACGCGGGCTGAAAGTGCATCCTTCGCACCAACTTTTTGCGCCGAACGAATATCGTACTGGCTTTGGGCCGCTGCGCGCGATGTACGAGCGGGCCCAGGCGCTGGGTCTTCCTGTGATGATCCACACGGGGACGTCGATCTTTCCCGGAGCACGCAATCTGTACGCACAACCGATGCTGGCAGACGACGTAGGCGTGGATTTTCCCGACCTTGTGGTGATTCTGGCGCACGGCGGGCGCCCGCTCTGGATGGAGGAGGCGTTTTTTCTCGTGCGGCGTCACAAGAACATGTACATGGATATTTCGGGCATTCCCCCGCAAAAGCTGATGCAACATTTCCCGCGGATCGAAGAAATCGCCGGCAAAGTTTTGTGGGGCACGGACTGGCCGGGACCGGGCGTTCCTGGCGTGCGCGGCAACATCGAAAAATTCCGTGCCCTGCCGATTTCGCCCGCGGCCCAGCAGCAGATTCTGTACGACAATGCAGCGCGGCTTTTCCCGGTTACAGCATAGCCTCGAGGAGTTTCATGGAGATTCGAACGATTGGGGTGGTGGGCGCGGGCACGATGGGCCGCGGAATCGCGTATGCCGCCTTGTTTGGCGGCTATCGCACGGTGCTCGAGGACGTTTCGCCGGAGATGCTCGAACAGGGCACTGCCTACATCAAGCAAACGCTCGAAGAAGGCGTTGCCAGAGGAAAACTGACCGCCGAGCAGCGCGATAAAGCCATCGCAAATCTCTCAACTGCTGGTTCCGTCGAAGCCGTGTGCCGTGAAGCGGACTTGCTGATTGAGGCGGTTCCGGAAGAAATGGAATTGAAGGTCGAGATTTTCACGATCTTCGACAAGTTCGCGAAGCCCAACGCAATCCTCGCCAGCAATACATCGTCGCTATCGGTCACAGAGATGGCCGCCATCACATTTCGCGCCGAACATTGCATCGGCATGCACTTCTTCAATCCCGTTCCGAAGATGAAGCTGCTCGAAATCGTACGGGCTCTCGAAACGTCGGAAGAAATTGTCGAAGCTTGCGTTGAAGTGGGGCGCCGGATGGGGAAGGAAGTTGTGGTCGTGCGCGAATCGCCGGGATTCGTTACCAGCCGCATCAACGCGATGATCGGGAACGAAGCGTTTTACATGTTGCAGGAAGGCGTTGCGAGCGCAGCGGACATCGACAAGGCCTTGAAGCTCGGGCTGAATCATCCCATGGGACCATTCGAGCTCGCGGACCTCGTCGGCCTGGACGTGAGGCTGAGCGTCCTCGAGTATCTTCATAAGACGCTCGGCGAAAAATACCGGCCGTGCCCGTTGCTCGTGCAATACGTGAAGGCCGGCCGATTGGGGCGTAAATCCGGGCGCGGAGTATATGAATACGACGCGGCCAGCGATAAGAAAGCATCGGCGAATGGTTAAGAAGGCGCCGCGTGGTTCCCCCGTCGCTTCGCGAGTGATCATCGTGCAAGGCGACCTAACGGAAATGGACACGGACGCGATCGTCAATGCAGCCAACAACGATCTGCAGCATGGCGGCGGCGTGGCGGGAGCGATTCGCCGGAAGGGCGGCGACATCATCCAACAGGAGAGCAACGAGATTGGCAGCATTCCGGTGGGAGGCGCCGCGATCACTTCGGGCGGCCAATTGAAGGCGCGTTACGTAATTCACGCGGCGAGCATGCAACTGGGCGGGCAAACGACAGCGCACGCGCTGCGAAGTTCGACGGCGCATTCACTGCGGATCGCGGCGGAAAGAGATGTGAAGACAATCGCATTTCCCGCCGTGGGCACGGGCATCGCGGGTTTTCCGATGGAGGAATGCGCCGAAATCATGCTACGGGAAGTGGCGGATCACTTGAAACGCGGCAGCAAGCTCGACAAAGTGTACTTCGTGCTTTTTGACGACGCCGCGCAGAAAACATTCGCGAAGGTTTGGCGGCGAATGAAGAAGAAAGCCTGAAAGCGACCATGGCGAACGAAGCCGCCGAAAAGCTCACCAGCAAAGTGCGCCACGAGTTGGCTCGGTACGAGCATCCGCTCTTTGAGTTTGAGGCGCGCCCGGCCGGCGAGAATGTGGAAGTGCAGATTCGATTCAAGCCTGCTGAGCCGGAAGTCCACGTGTACATGCTGCAGCTGCGCCCGCGTGAAATCGAGCAGTCGCAATTTCCGTGGTCCTTTCAGAAGCAGCTGTACGACTGCCTGCACGACTACGTGATCGAAATGTTCACGTGCAATCCGCAGCGGCAGGATTGATGCGAACGCGCGCCGAGCTTACTCCGCTTGCCACTCTGCTCGCGGAAGAAATTCGCAAGCGCGGCCTCATAACGTTCGCGGATTACATGGAAGCCTGCCTTTATCATCCTCAGTACGGGTACTACTCGAAATCGGAGCAGCAGCCGCGGCGAGACTACGTCACAAGTGTGGACGTGAGCCCTCTTTTCGGCCGATTACTGGCGCGACAGTTTCACGAAATGTGGAGCGAGATGGGCAAGCCGGTCCGCTTCTGGCTGGTGGAGGCAGGCGCCGGGACGGGGGGCCTGGCGAAGAACATTCTCGATTTCGCGGCTGAATGGTTCCCGGAATTCTATTCGGCTCTAACATACGTCGCAGTGGAACGATCGGGAGCGCGAAGGTCAGCGCACGCTCGTTTGGTCGAATCTCATTTCGCGCAGGGCCGCTTCGAGTCTAGGGCCGATCTGCCGAACGAGACTGCAGCGGGCTGTATTTTCTCGAACGAGCTTCTGGACGCGTTCCCCGTCCACCGCGTCTTGCGGCAGAACGGCGAGCTAAGAGAAATCTGCGTTGCATTCGATGACGAGCGCGGTCTGCACGAAAAACTCGGTCCGCTCTCTTCGCCGCGAATCGCCGAGTACTTCGCGAAGCAGGGAATCGCGTTGCACGAGGAACAGCAAGCGGAGGTCAACCTGAAGGCTTGCGAGTGGATCGAGGACGCGGGGAAGCGGTTGGAGCGCGGATTTGTTCTGACCATCGACTATGGCCATCCCGCGGCCGAACTCTACGATGAACGCCACATGCGCGGAACGCTGCTCGCCTACCAGAGGCACCGCGCGAACGAAGATTACTTTCACGCTCCCGGCGAGCAGGACCTGACGGCGCTGGTAAACTTCACCGCGCTGGAACTGTGGGGCAAACGAAGCGGATTGAAATGGACGGGATTCACGTCGCAGACCAATTTCCTGCTTTCCCTGGCGCGCCATTCGAACTGCGCCGATCTGGAGCCGGCAGGCCTGAGCGATACGGAACAGGCGCGCCTGCGCCTTCTCTTTAAGACGCTGATTCATCCGGAAGGTATGGGAGAGACGTTTCAGGTGTTCGCGCAGCACAAAGGAATCGAGTCGCCGCGATTGGCGGGTTTTGAGCAGCTTTGAAGGTCGCGAGAAAACCGAAAACTACTGGTCGGGATTGCGCTTCTTCAGGACCGGCCTGTCTGATTTGGCATCGTCAGGCTGCGTGGGCGGTTTCGTTGCTGCGTCGGCATTCTGCGTGGGGGATGCCACAGAGTTTTCGCCATTGTAGGCCTTTTGCAAATAGCGGCCGGCTTCGGACTGCGCACCGGCGGTGTCATCGTTTGTGTGTTGGGCGAGACTGTATTCGTTGACGGCGCGCTCGCGCTGGCCCAGCAAATCGTAAATCTTGCCGATGTAAATGTGACTCCAAACGCCGATCCAGCGGGGATCGAGGTCTCCGCCCAAGGCCGCGCGGAACGAGTTGGCGCCGGCCTGATAATTCTTCTGGTAGAACATCGCCTCGCCCATGCGGAAATCCGCGAGTGAGTTGTTCGGAGCGAGATCCAGCGCGCGCTGATATTCCTGAATCGCTTCGTAGTACTTACCCTGACCAGCGAATCCTTCGCCACGCGCAACGGCGGCGCGGACGCGCAGCCTTGGGCTGGACTTCAAAAGGACATTGTTCGGGTCGATCGTGATTCCGTTGGGCTTGGGGCGGCCGAAGGTTTCCATCACGAACGAGGACGTGGTGCCATTCACCAGAATCTTCTTGAACTCGGGATTGCCCTCGGTGTCGATCTTCACGTCCACCGGCATGCGGAACGTGTCGAGTTCCTGGTGAATCTTGCCGACGACCTTGAAGCCCTTTGCCGTCCGGTAGGTGATGTACTCCATTTTGAATTCGGGGACGCCCGTCGAGTTCAGCCACTGCGAGAAGAAGGCGACCAGATTCAACGGAGGATCGCCCGGCTTCGTGGGAGGCACCTTCCTTGCGGCGAGCTTTTCGAACTCGTCGATCGTGGCGGTTTTTCCCTCGCGGTCCTTATAAAACTCTTTCAGCAGGGCGGTGAAATTGTCGTCGCCAATCTCCGCGCGAAGCATGTGAAACACCATCGCGCCCTTGTCGTCCACCACAGACTGATACTGCTCGGAGTAAGCGGGTATGCGTCGCGCCTGGGCGATCGGAGTTTCGGCCTCGTACATGAGCGCGCCGACGGCGAAGTCCTCGAGGGCGCGATGCAGTCCCGCGACGCCGTCTGCTTGTTCTGAATACATGGCGGCGGCGTAGTGCGAGAGTCCGTCGGTGAGCCAGACATCGGAAGGCGTCGCAGGCAACACGCGGTCGCCCCACCACTGGCCCGCGACGAGTTGCGAAAGCAATTCCTCATTCGGCTTGGCGGGCCACATGTGTTCACTGACCAGGAGCAATCCTGGAGCCGAGAATCCGTCAAGCGAGCCGTCGGGCATCTGCGCGATCGTCAAATTCGGCTGGCTTTCGAGAGCGCCGAAGCCGTCGGTGAAGTAGCTCAAGATATGAGCGACAGAGTCCGCATAGGCGGTGGCGGTAGAGGCCTGGGCCGGCTGCGTGTAAACCGAAAACTGATAGCCCTCGGTTTGAACGGGCGAAAGTTGCAAAGGGCCGGCGACGAATGTTCCCACCGGCGCGGGCCTGTCGGATTTGAAGAGATATTCAGATTGACCGGGCCCCTTGCCGAGTCCCGGCATGCTTTTGGGACTCTCCGCGGTCCCCGTCCCCACTACGACGAAAGACTCAGGCACGATGATTCTGAAAGTGCCGGTGTAGCGGTTGGAAGGGAAGTCTGTGAGCGGAAACCAGCGCGCCGGAAGCAGAAGGTATGCCGATGTTTTGTCGATCGACCCGAACCGCACGCCTCTGGTCGGACTGTCTTCTTCGTTCGAGATCGGGCCGTTGTACTCAAATGTGACGGAAACCTGCTTGCCGGGTGTGGCAGTTTCGGGAAGTCCGACGGTCAGATACACCGGATCGTTGTTGTCGCGCTGAAAGCTCAGAACCTGGCCGCTCGCGCTCTTGACGGAAGTGATGTGCAGGTCCGGATGCAATTCGACGAGCAGCGTTCGGCCCACTTCCTTGGCCGTGAAATCCACTTTCACCAGGGCTGTAAGCGTTTGGCTTTCAGGCTGGAGCTGCACCTGGACGTCGTAATTCGTCGCGCGGAAAGGGAAGGCCCGAGGCGCCTGGGCGGCTGCCGAAGCTGCTCCCACAAGGAAGAGAACGAGTGGCCCGATCAATCTACTCAATCGACGTGTGCTGGACAAGCTACAGCCTCTTTGCGCGGACGCGATCCCTAGGCTAATTATGATACCGAATCGGCCCGCGCAGTTGCCCGAAGAAACAGCTTACAACATGCCTGCGAAAATGTCCGCCGCGCGTTCTATGGCGCCCCCGGGACCGAGTTTGGCGCGGACTTCGGCGAGGCCCGATTTCGCCTCCTCGCGGGCCGAACTGGACTCGAGAAGCCGCCTGACTTCGCGCTCCACCGATTCTGGGGTGAAATTGTCCTGAACCAGCTCTGGCGCCACTTCTCGTCCCGCAATCAAATTCACCATTCCGATGAAAGGAGTCCGCAGCATGCGGCGAAGCACGAAGGCGGTGGTCGGCGCCACACGGTAGACCACTACCATCGGAGTTCCCAGCAGCGCCGCCTCGATTGTGGCGGTTCCACTGGCCACCACCGCGCAATCGGCGGCGGCCAGCGCGTCATAGGTGGAGGCGTCGATGCGCTCGAGGGGCAGGTTGGGCCGCGCGTATGTCGACCAGAATTTGGCGTCGAGACCCGGCGCCGCAGCCAGGACAAACTGGACTCCTTGCACTCCGCCCGGGGCATTCGTTTGCTGCGCCAGGTTTTCGCAGGCTGCGAGAATCGTGGGGAAGTTCTGCGCTATTTCGTTCCGTCGGCTGCCAGGCAGCAGCGTCACGATCGGGCGGTTGGGGTCTAGCCCGTTCTGCGCGGCGAATTCCAGGCGGTTCTGGGTCGGGTGCACGAGGTCGACCAGGGGGTGGCCCACAAAATCGACGGGCACTCCCGCGTCGCGGTAGATTTTTTCCTCGAAAGGAAAGATCACCACCATACCCTTCACCAAGCGCTTTACTACGCGTACCCGTCCCGGCCGCCAAGCCCAAATCTGAGGGCCAATGAAATAGCCCACAGGAATGCCGCTCTGCTTGAGGCGTCGCGCGACCCCCAAATGCGTGCCGGGCGAATCGACGAGGATTGCGAGCGCGGCTTGCCGGCACTTCGCCTCGGACGCGAGGCGGCGCTGCACGCCGATGACCGTGGGAATCTTGTGAAGCACCTCGGCGATTCCGACGACCGCGACGTCGTGATAGTCGGCTATTAGCTCGACGCCCGCCTCGGCCATTCGCCTGCCGCCCATACCGAAAATCTGCGCGCCTGTTCGGCGTTTCAAGGCGGTCGCAAGGCACGCCGCGTACATGTCGCTCGAGGCTTCGCCGGCGGAGAGCAGAATCGTGGGCGGACTCATCTCAGCGCCTCGTCGAGATGAGTGGAGCCGGTGGATGGGGGACTCAGACTGAGGTTGAAAATCCGCGGACGCGCGATCACGGCCGCATCAGTCATCGGCAGACAAGGGACGCGAGAATCCGGAGGTGCCGCCCGGAATCGGGAGCGCGAATTCCTGTTCTTTGTACTGGAGCTGGTAAAGACGATAGTAGATTCCGCGAAGCGCGAGAAGTTCCTGATGCGAGCCTTGCTCGCGCAGCCGGCCCTTGTGGAACACGAGGATGCGGTGCGCGTGCTGAATTGTGCTGAGCCGATGCGCGATGACGACGGCAGTGCGTCCCTCGAGCAAACGGTCGAGCGCCGCGCGAATCAAAAGCTCGGTCTTCGTATCCACGCTGGACGTGGCTTCATCGAGAATCAAGAACTGCGGGTTGTGCGCCAGGGCGCGAGCAAAGCTGACGAGTTGGCGCTGGCCGACCGAAAGCGTGGAGCCGCGCTCCGTGACGGGCGTCTCAATTCCCTGGGGCAAATCTTCGAGGAACGGACCCAGCCCCACTTCGCGCAACGCTTGCTCGGCGTCCGCCCGGCTGATTTTCTCGGTGCCCAGCTTGACGTTCGATTCGAGCGTGCCTGTGAAGAGGAAGGGATCCTGCAGCACGATGCCGAACAGTCTACGCAATTCCTGAAGGCCCATTTCGCGGATGTCAACGCCGTCAAGCAATATCTGGCCCCGTTGAATCTCGTAGAAGCGCAGCAGAAGCTGGATGATGGTGGTCTTGCCTGCGCCCGTGTGGCCCACGATCGCCAGCGTTTGCCCCGGCTCGACCCGGAAGGAAACATCGCGCAACACCCAATCTTCGTCGCGCGGGTTCGCGCCGCCGAGATACGCGAACCAGACGTTCCGAAACTCGATGTTCCCCTGCGGAGCGGGGAGAGACTTGACGTGGGCGGTTAGCGTTCCCGTCGTCTGGGGTTCGTCCAGGAGCTTGAAGATGCGCTCGGACGCGGCCATGGCGCTTTGCAGGATGTTGAATTTTTCGCTTAGGTCTTGAATCGGGCGGAAAAACCGTTGCGCGTACATCATGAACGCGATCAAAACGCCGATCTCAATTCCTCCGCCAATCACCCGCAGGCCGCCCACCCAGTAGAGAACGGCGATGCCTCCCCAACTGAGGAATTCGACCGCCGGATAAAAAAAGGAGAAAGCGTCAATCGCGTCTTTGTAGGCTTCCATGTGCACGCGGTTCAGTTCCGCGAACTGCTTGCGGGATTTCTTTTCGCGATTGAACAGTTGCACGATGGCCATGCCGCTGATGTGTTCCTGAAGGAAGGCGTTGATCCGCGCGATCGCCGTGCGAACGCCGCGGTTGGCGTTGCGCACTTTATTTCTGAAAAAGTAAGTGAGAATAATCATGAAAGGCAGCGGCGAAAACGTGACCAGCGCCAGGGAGCGATGCCACTTGAAGAGCATCACCGCCATTGCGATCAAGAGGACGAAATCGTTCAACATCGCCACGACACCGGAGGCGAAGAGATCGTTTAGGGCGTCCACGTCGGTGGTGACGCGAGTGACGAGCCTCCCCACCGGGCTGCGATCGAAAAAGCCCAGGGGCAACCGCTGCAGATGTTCGAAGATTTCCTTGCGCAGGTCGTACATGGTTTGCTGCCCGACCCATTGCATGATGCGCACCTGAGCGTATTGCAATCCGAAACTGGCGAGTAGCGAGGCGGTGAACGCCGCCACCACCCAGAGTATTCCTCTCAACGCCACCGAACGGGCGATGGAGTTCTCAAATCCCGGAACGATATACTTGTCGATGCCATAGCCGAACAGGCGTGGTCCCACCAGCTCCATGGCCGTGACGCCAATAGTGATCGAAAGCGCGGCTATGACGTGCCAACGGTACGGGCGCAAATACTGCATCAAACGCCGCGTGAGCTGCGAGTCGTAGAGCTTGCCTAATTTCTCTTCTTCGCGGAAGTCGCTCATTCGCGTTCCAGCTCTTCTTCGAGCAACTGCTTCCTATATAGGTCGGCGTAGTAGCCGTTGAGTGCCAGCAGTTCGTCGTGATTGCCACGCTCGATCATGCGGCCGTCGCGCAGGACGACGATTTGATCCGCGCTCTTCACCGTGGATACCCGATGCGCCACCAACACGGTAGTGCGCTGACGCATTACCTCGCGAAGCTTGTTCAGAATCCGCTCCTCGGTGTCCGTGTCCACGCTTGCGAGCGCGTCATCGAGAATCAGGATTTTCGGCTGTCGGAGTACTGCTCGCGCGATGGAGGTGCGCTGCTTCTGTCCGCCGGAAAGCGTGATCCCGCGCTCACCCACCATCGTGTCGAAGCGCTGCGGGAAGGCTTCGATTTCGCCCGAGATGCTGGCGATTTCGGCCGCTTCGTAGATGTGTTCCTCCTGCGCGTCGCTCACGCCGAACGAAATATTCTCGCGAAGGGTTTCGCTGAACAGGAAGGTGTCCTGCGGCACATAGCCAATCGAGCTGCGGAGTTCAGCCAGCGGATACTCACGAATCGAATGGCCGTCGATAAAGAGGGTATCGGGCGGCGCCTCCCACAGGCGCGCGATCAGCGCTGCGAGGGTGGACTTGCCGCTTCCGGTGGGGCCGACGACGGCCAGCGTCGCGCCCGCCGGGACGTGTAAGTTGATGTCGTGCAGAACCGGCTTGCCTTGAGCCCCGTTTCCCGCGGTGGGGTAAGTGAACGTGAGGTCGCGAAACTCGATGTCGCCGCGAATCCCGGCAGGAACGCCAGCGGTCCGCACCTGGACAGATTCGTCGTCGGCAGCGTCGTCGTCGGAAGGCGACTGTCTGGCTGCATGAGAATCGCTGATTCCCGGTTCAGCGTTCAGGATATAGCTGAGCCGCCCCATAGAAGCGGCGCCGCGCTGGAAAATGTTGGTCACCCAACCGATAGCGATCATCGGAAAAGTCAACTGAATCAGGAACGTGTAGAACGCCGTGAATGTCCCGAGGGATATGCGGTGGTCAACAATTTGCATCCCGCCGACTCCGAGCAGGATCACAACGCTCATCCCGATCAGAGCCGATAATGCCGGGAAAAACAAACTCCACGTGGAAATCAGCTGGATGTTTCGGTCGACGTAGTCGCGATTCGCGTGGTCAAACTTTTCAATTTCGGGCTTTTCCTGAGTGTAAGCCCGAATCACGCGAATCCCGGTGAGATTCTCCTGCGCGCGAGTGGAAAGCACGCCGAGAACCCCCTGGATCTGCTCCGATAACCGGTGAATGGTTTCGCCGAAATAGCGAACGGCGATTATGACGAAAGGTGCCGGTATCAGGGAGAGTAACGTAAGCCTTGGAGAAAGCCTGATCATGAAAAATATTGCGAGCACTGTCGTGGCGATCGTCGTGGCGCTGTACATGATGCCGGGCCCGAGGACCATGCGAACGGCGTTCAAGTCGTTCGTGGCGCGCGACATCAGGTCGCCCGTGCGATTTCGCACATAGAATTCAGGATCGAGGCGCAAGAGCCGCGAGAGCAGGTCATTGCGCAGGTCGTATTCAATCTCCCGCGAAACGCCAATCAATATCCAGCGTGTCCAAAACGAGAAAAATCCCTTGATGAGCATCGCCACAACCAAAATCACGCAGTAGACTCCCAACGCGTGGCGGCTGAAAGGCGCATAGAACCCGAACAGAGGATGAAGCAGGGTGCGCGGAGTTCCCGTCAGAGTGGAGAGCGGCTCGTGCGCGCCTCGGAGCAAGTCCGTGATCGCGCCAATGATCAACTGCGGCAATGCGCCGACAAGTCCCATCAGCACCAGGGCCAACAGGCCCAGCGCTGTCATGGCTTTGTATCGCATTACGTAAGGGACGAGCGGCTTGAGGCTCTCCCATCCACTCGGTTTTCGCTTTGCCTGTACCGCGGGCGCGATGGCTGGTTGAGCGACAGCGCTCACATGTGCACCTGTGATTGAGGAGTTTCTAGCGCAGGCAGCTCGCTGAGGAAATGCTCGTAATTCCGATCGAGCGACTGGTAGCGCTTTACTTGCGGGTTCCACCGTATTCCGAGTGTCTGCAAGTTTCCGCCGGTAGGTTTTTCAAGCGGCGTGAAATAGAGCTGCAAACCCTTGTCCTCATGTTGCTCGAATTGCAGGCGCCACGACCCGACGCCCGCCAGCGGAGTTCCGCCTAGGTAACCATTCGTATTCTTCAGATGCTCATCGCAGCGCAGGATTTCCTTCCATTGCCCGCCGTCGTTCTCAATGATCGCGGCTCGAGAGACGAGAATTCCGGGAACCATCCCTTGCGGAGTCACGTTCAGGCGATTCACCAGCAGCGCCTGGGTGCGGCCGTTCTTGGCCAAGTCTCCGAAGACCAGAACCTCGACGCCGGAACCAAGATCGCTCTCGGCGGCTGCTTGAATGTCGGGGGGAATCTGAGGTGCGGCGGGGGCTGCGGCGGTTTGCGTCTTCTCCGAAGATGACGTTGAGCTACTACACGACGCAAGCTGGACCGTTAGCAATGCCAAGGCGAGAACTTCGGCAAATTTTCTCATGAGCTGTATGGGATGCTTAATGACATCCGTGTGATTCGAATTTCAGCCGGAATTTTATCGTCAAACCGCGTCACAAGAAAGAACTCTCGGATCCCAATTTCGTTACGCAAATTGACACGCCACAGCTAACGGACCGCCAGGATTTCATCGAGACGCGCCTCGAAGTTTTCCTCGCCTTCCGACCACAGCCGGAGGTGCTCGACGGCGACCGCTTTTTCAATACGGCGCACCCAATCGAGCAGCCTGCGAACGTTTTCGCGAGTTTTTTCGTGATACCTCTGCAAATTCTCCGGCCAGGCCATCGCTTCGAGGAAGCGTGCTTCCTCGGGACTTTCCGCCACGGCCTTCTCGCCCGGACGAATACCCAGCAGCCCGGCATGCCCGGTGAAGAAATGCTCGAAACCCAGCTTCACTTCGATGTGACCGTTTTCGCGCCAGAACGCGTCGTCGTAGTCTTCTCCGTGGCAATAGATTTCAAGCGGCTGAGGTTCGACAATCCACTTGGCAGAGCTCGCATCGAACGTCCCGAGGTCCCATTGCGCTTCGACCTCGTAGGCGCAATCGCTGTTCAAGTGGTCGCGCGCGATTTCAATGATGCCCGCGGGGTCGAGAGGAACCGAGCGCAAATCCTGCTCGAGAATCGGCGACTCGGAGGCGTCGATGGCGCGAATCACCAAATAGCTGAATCCGGGCTTGGCAGCGGAAAACGGAACGGTTCCGAGGAAGGCGGCAAACTGCGGGAGCAGATTTTCCTCGTCAAATTGTTTGCACCAAATGCTCAGATAGGCCTGGTTCGACATGGCCAGCATTATAACGGTTGGCGCGAAGAGCTGGAAATCGGCGAGCGCCGCTACCGGCGGCCGGTCGCCGAGGAGAAAGTCGCGAATTGCCATGTTCGTTGGGAATTACTTCGCGGGAGGTTCGTCGTCTTCTTCGTCGGACTCGAAATCGCTGGAAAGGCCGACGAGGCGCTCCTTCAGCGTGTCGCCCATGCCGGCGAGGACGTCTTTGCACGTTTCGCGGAGCCGCTTCTCGGCAGCTTTCGCGATCGTGTCGAGGACTGCCTGCGAATGCTGGCCCAGAGTGGTGGCGGAGGCGAGGAGCCACGAATTCGACGCGTTCTCGAGGCGCGTTTTGTATTGTTCGATCGATTCGTCGGTGGATTTCTGGAGCTGTTCCATCCACTCGCGCTGCTGCGCGAGCCGGTTCGATTCCCAGGTTTCAACCAGCGGGATTAGTTGCGACTGCAAATACGTTTTGGCTTGCTCGACGCCCTGTTGAATTTTGTCGTCGATCTTGGTTTGAAATTCAGCCAGTGAACCATCGCGGTTGAATTCCATGTCGGAGCGCGCCTTTTCGAGGGCCTGGCGCGATGCCTGGTCGAAGCGGCGAAGCGATTCGTCGGTGGTCCGGCGAACGCGGTCGGTGAAGGTGGCGTTCGCGATTTCGGCGCTCTCGTCGAGCTTGTTGCGTTCGCGCTCGAGGACTTCCTTCGCAGTCTCTTCGATTTGCACCTGGCTGTGCTCGAGGTAGGTGCGGCGGTAGTGATCGAGTTCGGAAGCCACGAGGCTGGAAATTTCCGCGGCGCGGTCGCGCAGGCTGGCCGTTGATTGCTCGACGGCTTTTTCGAGCGAGCCCTGCATCGTCGTGTGTGCTTTTTTCTGGTACCACTCGGAGGCTTTCAGCAGAGCCTCGTAGGTGGCGTGCTGCATTTCGGTGCTCTTGGTTTCGAGGTCTTCCGCGACCTTCGAGAGAGACTCGCGGCAGGTCTGCTCGAACTCGGCCGGATATTTTGCGGTTTCCTCTTTCAGGCGCGCGAGCGATTCCTGAATCGCGGTTTCGGAGGCCTGTTGAACCTGCTGCTGGACGGCGCCTTGAAGTTGGCTGGCCTGCTCGGCGGCCTGTCGAACCTGGTCCTGAATCGAGTCCTGGAGGCGAGCGACCTGGTCGGCCGCTTCTTTCACCTGAGCCTGCACCGAGGCTTGCAAATCCGCTGTTTGCTGGCGGACGCCCGCAAGATCCGAAGCGACGGTGCGCGCTTCGTCGAGCTTCGAGGAGATTTTCTGCTCGAGGTCGCTTGAGACGCGCTCGACCACTTTCCGGGCCGACTGATCAAGAATGGGTTCGATTTGCAGAGCGCGATCGGCGATAACCTGGTCGGCCTTCCGCCCGATTTCCTGATATTGCTGGGCCAGAACTTCGTCAAGCTTCTGCCGCGTTTGCTCGAGCGCGGAGCGGGCGGCATCCTGAAGCTCCGCTTTAGTCACTTCCGTGCGGACGCGTTCTTCGGCCAGGCTGGCGCCGAGCGTGGAAATTGTGGACTCCGCGCCCACGATGGCCTCATCGAGCGACGCGCGCAAACTGGTACTTCGCGCAGCGATGTCCTGCTCGACTTGACTCAGTGCGGCTTGCGAGACCTCGGTGAGTTGTTCGCTGATTTTTTGCGAGGCGCCTTTCAGCGCGGACTCGAATTGTTCGTGCCACTGGCGATTCGCCGCTGCTGCGTCGGCCTGCGTTTGTTCCACCGTCTGATTGCGCACGTCCTGCGCGGTGGCTTCGAGGTCCTTTTTCCACTGGTCGAGATGTTTCTGGGCCGCTTCCGGCGAGTTAAGAATTTGAAGTGAAGGTGTAGCCGCTTCGCGCTCCGAAATGGCTTTTTCCACCGCTTCCTGGACGGCGTCTTTCAGGCTGAGCGCCGCGGTTTGCTGCGCCGCTTGTTGCGCGGCCTGCTCAGCCGCGCCGCTGACGGCTTCCTGCACGGCTTGGCGAACTTTGGCGTCGAGTTGCTCCGCGCCGGACTGGGTGGCCTTGCGCGCTTCGTCGACGATAGAGGCGGTGCGATCGGCGGCCTGCTGGACGACTTTTCTGACGGTGGCTTCGGAGACCCGGTCCATCGAGACTTTGATGGCTTTTTCGACCGCATCGTGGAGCTGGACGTCGAGCTGCTGCCGAACGACGGTCATCTCATCGTTGATCGCCGTCTGCGCTTCGTTCCGCAGCGACTTATCGAGAACTTCCTTCGCGTCCGCAACCATCCGGGCCATGTGGCGCGCCAAGACTGCTTGCGATTCTTCGCTGGGAGCAGGGCTGGGCACGACGTGAATTTTGCTTTGGCTTGGTTGGGTTGGAGGCGCGGGCGCGGCCGGAGCAGGCGGCGCTGCTTGCTTCGCCGGCGGCTGCGCTGGCGCTGCTGCTGCGGGAGGTCGTGTCGGCGCGGCTGGCGCTTTTGCGGCTGGAGGCTGCGCCGCGATTGGCGGCTTCACCGTGGCAGTTGTCTCAACCGGCTTCTGCGGGATTACAGGTTCGGTGGAATAGTTCACGGGAGGAGGAGCCGGTCTGGCGGCTTGTGGTGGAGCGGTGGTGACGATGGGCTCTTCGCTCGGAAGCGGGAACCAATCGTCGGGAGGAAAAGCAATGCCCCAGACGTTGCCGGCGATCTCGAATTCGAGTCCGATTTGAAACAGTTCCCGAACGGTGCGCGGACGCTGTACCCACACGACTCGGCCGGGAGTGGTTTTCGGCGGAGCGCCGGGCTCGAGCTGCGGGATTTCGAGGTTCACGATCGAATTCTTCGGAACGTAGTGTTTCGATTGGTACTTGCAGCCGTGACAGTTGACCATCACGGTGGTGGTGCGTTCCTTGAAGGGCTGGCCGAGCGCGTCCACACCCGTAACCACGATGGGCACGGCTTGCACGATGCGCGTACTGCGGCGCTTCTGATTGCCGAGATCGCTGGATGCGAGAGGCTCGGTCACACACTCCTCCGGTGGCAAACTCTAAGCCTAGCATTGCGTTCGGGGCGCGTCGATAGAACGGGAGTTCTTGTGCGAAAAGGTAACGCGCGGAGAGAGGGGAATCCTGGTGGTCTGGCTGGTTGTACGGAACGCTGGTGCTGGCCGAAAAGTACGGGAGCTGCCACGGCGGACCGACGTGCAGCACAAACAAGGTGCCCGTGCATGAAGCGCTGCTCGCGGAGATTTTACCAAGTCCAATCCGCGTTTTGTGTCAGCCCCGGACTCGGGTTTCAGGGTTTGTACTTGCAAACCCTGAGCTTAAATAAGTCCAGGGAGCACGGCCTTTACAGTTTGCGGAAAAAGTCGGTTTTTAGGGGGTCGGAGCTTCAGCTCCGACATTAAGAAGGCTCGCCTTTTCATCAGGGGTTTAAGTCCGGGCCACGCGCCTGGTGCTCCGGCTCCAAGAGCAAGATGCGCCACCGGAGGGTTATCCGGCAGCGCATTGGAGGCTACTTTCGACGCTGGAAACCTTGGGTGGAGAGTGGGGCGCGTGATGTAACAGTAAGCGACGGGTTCAACTGACTCCCGAAAAACCTTGCCCAATCTGTTTCCGCGCCACCAATAGTAAACCGACCCCGAGCAGCATGAGGACGCTTGAACTCGGCTCGGGCATGGCGGGCGTCGACACGGGGGCGAATCCCAAGGTGCCACAACCAGTATACCCCTGACACCCATCAGGGTAGCCGGGTCCGACGGTATCAACAACGAAGAAGGTAAGTGATGAGCTGACGACGGACGCATACCAGACGTAATTATCGGTGCTGTTGTCCCCGGAGGGGATGGACACCACAGCGGAGAGGCTGTCGAATGTGACGTCCATGGTCGTGGGTGCGGGGAATTCCACGTCGGTCGCAGTGGCGAGGGGACATACGCCGACGCACCCCATGGTCGTAAAAAACGGCTCGAAGGAGTCGGCGTGCGCGATGGGCGCACCAACGGCCAGCACTAGCACGGTGAGAACAATCCACAATAGTTTTCGCATTGTCGCCATTCCCCTAACCAAGATTTGCACTTCGCAACTTTGGCAGAAGTGAGGGGCAGTATCAACGAACGCCGCGTGAAGGCAAGTACAAAATAAACTTTGTGAGTACTAGAACCAGCCTCTGCTTGGGCACGGGGGCGATTGGGCAAATGACGCGCTACCCGGAAGGGCGGGGCTTCAGAGTCCGTGTAATAACGCGAGCGTGGGGAGGTCCGCGCCTTGAGGTTTAAACGTAGAGCCGTGCTTCAGCGCGGCATCTTGGTCTTGTGTCAGCCCCGGGCCCTTTTAGGAGCGCGGGAGCTTGCCTGTCCCGCCTGTCCTGAGCGCAGCCGAAGGGAGCGCAGCCGAGGGGAGCGAAGTCGAAGGGCTCCCGCTTTCTCTTTGTCGAAGCTTGCTTCGACGCGTCTGAACGGAAGCGCGCTCCAGCGCCGTAGGCGCGGCATAAGTTAGCCCAGCGCGTAAGCGTCGGGTCTCAGGGTTTGTACTTGCAAGCCCTGAGCATGAAGAAGTCCGTGATATATTGAGCCTCCCGAGCGCCGTAGGCGCGACACATGCCTCACACGTATTCCCAAAACGTGGTTCATGTTGTGTTCAGCACCAAAGACCAGCGCAAAGTCGGGTTTCAGGTTTCGGGGGGCGGGTCGAACATTCTTGCTTGCGGAAGTGTCACGCGTCATGGAAATTCAAAAGCGAAAACCTGGGTGTCAGAGGGTGTCGCACCCGACTGCCCCACCCGCCCCCAAAGCCCGGGGGAAAAAGCGATCTTGAGTGCTACTCCGATCGATCGTAGCGGGGTGCCGCATCCTTTGCGGTTTGTGCAAAGGGTGCGTCTTTCTTTTTCTCGGCGCGCTTGTTGCCACCACCATCATTCTCCAGCCCTGTTCGTCCTCTGGTTCAGTACTCCCAGAACCATGTAATAGTTACCATTGACTAACTGTAAGAAATGTGCTATCGTGGATCGTTTTCTTTTAGAGAGCCAGAGGAGGAACACTCGACATGGCCGCCCAACACCAACACAGCGCATGGCAGCGACCCATCGAGCGAAAACTCACGGCAGGGCGTCCCCGCCGTGCAAATCGAGAGCGCCCATCGCGCGACCGCCACTCGCGTAAGTGCCAAATTTGCAGTCATCCCCGGCGAGAGGACATCGAACACGATTTCCTCCGCTGGCTCAGTCCAGACCGCATCGCCGCGCAATACGGCCTCGCCGATCATTCCACGGTTTATCGCCACGTCCATGCCACCGGGCTCTTCAAGCGCCGCCGCGATAGTATCCATCTCGCTCTCGACAGCATCATCCAACAGGGCAACTCCGTCGTGAACGTAAACGCCCATTCCATCCTGCAAGCCGTCAAGTTCTCCGCCATCCTCGACGGCGAATGGGTCGAGCCGCCCAGAAATCACGTCCCCCACACCCAAAGAATTGCCACGCGAAGAACCGCTTCCCCTAATCGCCAAATTCCGGTATTAGATCCCTCACAACTCTCTGAAAACAAAGGTGCCGTCTGATTCTAATCGCCAAAAACCCCACCCCTTCATTTTTCGCGCATCCGCCATCCATCGTAGTGGGTGGGGTCAGTGCGGCACTGTTGAACGGCGCGAGGCGCCGAAGAGGGCGTCTTTGATTTCTTTGGCGATCCAGATGGGGCCTACGAGGAAATAGATCACGCCCTGGAAGAAGGCGGGCTTGTTGCCCTCGATGCGATGGCCGGCGAAGAGGAGAATCCATCCGGCCACGAACAGCGCCAGGCCGATGCGCCACCAGGTGAAAATCGCGAGAACGATTCCGGCGAGGATGAGCGGGATTCCGATGCCGTGCATTACCTTGTTCCAGGGATTGGTGTGCTCGTGGTCGTATTGGGACATGTATTTTTCGAATGAGGGCATTGTGCCTCCTGGATGGGCTTTATATACGCCGTCCGAGGAGAGGAAGCAAGGAGGCAGGAGGCAAGGAGGCAAGGAACGGCCCGCCGCGGCGATTCGGGGCGCGAATCGATTGGTGGGCGGGCGGGGATTAAATTAACGTGGGTGCAACACGGGCGTAACGTAGCAGCAATTTGGTTTGCTAGGATGGCGCAGCTACTTTTTCGACTACGCGGAACGCTGGCACAAAGGAAACCACCATGCTGCCTCCTAAACTGGTTATGGTCCCGATCGACTTCAGCGAACATTCGCACGGCGCGCTGGATGTGGCGTCGGAGATGGCCTCGCGCCTCGGCGCGGAATTGCTGCTGGTCTATGTGGTACCGGCCATACCAGACCTGCCCGACAGCGTGTCAATGTTCAAAGAGGGGGAATATGACAAGAGCGTGGACGACGCGGGCGCGAAGCAACTAGCGGAGTTGGCTGCCACGCTGGCGCCCAAAAAGATAAAAGTGCGGACAGAAGTGGGGATAGCGAATGACGTCGGAATGGAGCTGGTACGAATCGCCGAGCAGGACCACGTCGATCTGGTGATTATAGCCACGCATGGCATGACCGGATGGCGCGAGATCAGGTTCGGCTCGGTGGCCAAGAAAGTGGTCGAAGAAGCGGATTGCCCCGTGTTGGTGCTGCGCGCCAAAGCGGCAAAGGACGCGGACGCCAAGGATAAGGCAGCATCCTCCGCTGCCTCTCGCTAGACCGAAAAGCAGATCGATCCCTTCCCGCAGAATCGCGCGGGACGCAGAAAACGCGCACCCCGAAAAAGGCGCCCTTCGGCAAGCTCCCTTCGGCTCCGCTCAGGGCGGGCAGGACAAGCGGGATGACAAATGCTCGGCTGGATCGAATAGCTTGGCCTCAGGGGCTAAAGCCCTTTCTTATCGCAGGCCTGACGGCGGGGCTGAAGCCCCGCCCTTCCGGGCACCATTTATGAGATAGCTTCTGGTTATTCTCCTCGAAACTTCTAGCTTGGCCTCAGGGGCTAAAGCCCTTTCTTATTGCAGGCCTGACGGTGGGGCTGAAGCCCCGCCCTTCCGGGCACCATTTATGAGATAGCTTCTGGTTATTCTCCTCGAAACTTCGCTTGCAGGGCATTTCATCGTATCGTGGTGTGAGTTGCGAGGATGGAACCGGGCGAGGGAATCGCCTGTCGGCGAATCGGAATTGGCATGATTTAATGCGGTGATGTTCAAATCGAACGCCAAACCGAGGGACCTGATCCCCCAACTCGACGCGTTAGCCGCCACGGCCACGTCGACCGAAGGGCTGATGAACGAGATGGTGTCGCTGCTGCATAAGAGCCTGCTGAAGTACAACTGGGTGGGTTTCTACATGATGAAGAAGGAACCGAAGGAAACGGTGCTGATTCTTGGGCCGTTCAAGGGCTCGATGACGCCGCACACGCGCATACCGTTGCACCAGGGGATTTGCGGCGCGGCGGCATCCACCGGCAAAACCGTAGTGGTGGACGATGTGAGCACCGATTCGCGTTATCTCGCGTGCTCGGTGGAAACGAAATCGGAAATCGTGGTGCCGGTGTTCGTGCGCGGGGAAGTAGTGGGCGAACTCGACATCGATAGTCACTTCCTGGCGGCCTTTGCGGCCTCGGAGGATCGCGAGCTGTGCGAGCATGCCGCGGCGGTCCTGGGCCGGTGGATGGAGATTCACTCGTAGTCCGGCGGCGAGAAACATCGGGGTGGGCGGATTGGGTGTACGCCGGGGCGAACGTCGGCCCACGGCTTCCTTCGCAAATCAGTAGCTCGGCTTCGCCTGAATCTGCGCGATGATCCGCTCGAGATAAATTTTCTCGTTCTTCACGTCTTCGATTTGTTGCGGGCCTGAGGTTTCGCGTTCGATGGTGATTGCGCCGGTGTAGCCGAAATTGTGGAGCTTCGCGAAGACTTGCATGAAGTCGACGCGGCCGGTGCCGATCAGCACTTCCTCGCCGAGTTGCATCGGATCCGTCGGGAACTTTCCATCCTTTGCGTGAACACTTTTCACGTGTGGGCCGATGATGTCCGCGGCATCGACCGGATTCGCTTTTCCGTACAAAATCAGATTCGCGGTGTCGAAGCCGATGCCGAGATTCGGCTGGTTGACGTCTTTGAGTGCGCGCGCGAGCGTGGTGGGAGTTTCCTGGCCGGTTTCCATCAGGAAGTCCTGGCCGTTGGTGGCGCAGTATTGTGCGACTTCGCGAATCGCGAGGACCGCTTCATCGTAAAGGGGATCACGCGGATTTTCGGGGATGAAGCCGCAATGCGTTTGCACGCGAGGGATGCCGAGCATTTTCGCGAAGTCGGAGGTTTGCTTCAGCGCGTCGATGCGGGCGGCGCGAGTCTCGCGAGGCACGAGGCCGATCGTCGAGGGCCCGTCGAGGAAGTCCCACACGAGGCGTCCGGGACCGACGACTTCGGCGCTGGTGGCGACGACGCTGTACTTCTGGAGCAGGCCGTTCAATTCCTGGGCGAGCAGGGGAGTGAAGTGCCCGATGTAGCCGTCGAGGGAGAGGAAACAGTTCGAGAGTCCCAAATCTTTTACGCGTGAGATTGCGGCTTCCGCGCCGCTGGCCGGCTGAATCATCAGGCCCACGGCCATCGGCTTCAGGCCGCTCAGCGCGTCGGCCGAACGCGGTGACGCTGCGCCCGCGGACGAGGGCGAATTCGCCAGGCCCGGCTTTTCCGCCGACAATCGACTGCCGAAAGCTTTCGTGGGAAGGATTGTTGCGCCTATTGCAGCGCCCAGGAATTCTCTTCTGCGCATGCGGACCTCCGGGAGACGCCGATGTTCGTCGAGGAGACTATCAGAGACGCAGTGACTCGGCCAGTGCGGGTCCGGCGCGGCGGATTCCCCGGGACTAACTACCGACTTCACCTGATGGTGTGCGCCCGGCCCTTGCTGTAAGATGCGAGCGGAATTTGCTTTAGCCGGGATTGTGGGCCGAAAACGGAGTGCGCCATGCGCAGGACGATCGTAAACAAGGTGTTGGTCTGGTTCGCAGTCGGCGCCCTCATTGGCGTGAGTTTGCTCTTGATTTTTGTGTACGGCGTCGGTCCCGGATTGCGTGCCGAAGCCCGGCGACGCACCGAAAGCTATTTCAGGACTCACTTCGCAAGCGCCGTGCAACTAGGCGATTTCCAGGTATCCCTATTTCCTCGAGTGCGCGTTACGGTGAACGACGTTGTTTTGCGCCACAAAGCACGAACCGATGTACCCCCACTGATCGAGGTCAAGCGCGTGACATTCGACGCGGGTTTTTTCAGCGTACTTCGGCGAAAACCGATCGTGAGCAGCGTTCAACTGGACGGATTGCGGATTGAGATCCCGCCGCACGAACCGGGCCAAAAACCAGTCCTGCATGGCACGGACGAGGATTTAGCGGACAAGTATCCGGTTACGATCCAGAACGTGTGGGCGGATGACGCGGTGCTGGAGATCCTGCCGCGCGATCCGAACAAGACGCCTCGCCAATTCCTGTTGCATCACCTGGAACTGCACGAGGTGGGACTGGATCGCCCCGCGAAGTTCCGGGCGATCCTGACGAACCCCGTTCCGAAGGGACAAATCGATTCGAGCGGCACGTTCGGTCCCTGGGATGCGGACGATCCGAGAGAGACCGCGGTGGACGGCACTTACACGTTCGAGAATGCGGATCTGGGAACCATCAAGGGATTGAGCGGGATTCTTTCTTCGACGGGAACATTCAAGGGGCCGCTGGATTACCTGACCGTCGAAGGAGCGACGAACACGCCGGACTTCAGTCTCCGCACCAGTCATCATCCGTTGCTACTGCACACAGATTTTTCCGCGATCGTCGACGGCACGAACGGCAACACCATCCTGAATCACGTTGCGGCGCGATTCCTGCGGTCGACTCTGGACGTGAAGGGCGAAGTGGTAGACAAAACGCCCATGAGGGGCCGGACAATCTTGCTCGACGCCGTGACGAGCCACGCGCGAGTGGAGGACTTGCTGAAGCTGGCGGTGGACTCCAAAGAACCGCTGATGACCGGGGACGCCAAACTTCGAACGCATATCGAGATCGGGGAGGGCGACGAGGACTTAATCGAGCGGATGACGCTGGGCGGAATGTTTGAAATGAGCGATACGCGTTTCACGAGTCCTGAAACGACACAGAGAATCGAGACGCTGAGCATGAGGGCTCAGGGCAAACCAGAGGAGCAGCCGGACGGCGATCCGGTGTCGGAGTTGAAAGGAAGATTCGGGGTCCGAAAGGGAGTCGTCACGTTTACGCAGTTGAGCTTCGGCGTTACCGGCGCATCGATCGTGCTGAAAGGCTCGTACAACCTCGATAGCCAGGAACTGGATTTCCAGGGCAAGCTGCGCCTGCAGGCGAAGTTGTCGCAGACGACGACTGGTATGAAGTCATTTTTCCTGAAAGCTGTGGATCCGTTTTTCAGGGGCAAGAACGGCGGCACCGAACTGCCGATCAAGATTACGGGTACGAAGGATAAGCCCGCTTTCGGCCTCGATTTGCACGATAAGTCGAATCAGGAATGACGACTGCCCGGCAATCAACTGCGAGGCAGCTACAGGTCGCGGCGGCCTTCCATCGCTTTTAACATGGTGACTTCGTCGGCGTACTCGAGGTCGGAGCCTACGGGAATGCCCATGGCGATGCGCGATACGCGAACGCCGAGCGGCTTGATCAGCTTCGAGAGATACACGGCGGTGGCCTCGCCTTCGGCAGTGGGACTGGTGGCGACGATGAGTTCTTCCGTAGTTCCCGCCTTCAGCCGTTCGATGAGGCTCTTGATTTTCAACTGATCCGGACCAACGCCTTGCAGCGGTGACAGCGCGCCGCCGAGTACGTGGTAGAGGCCGTTGAACTGGCGCGTTTTCTCGACGGCCTGGATGTTGGTTGCGTCTTCGACGACGCAGATCAGGCGCTTGTCCCGCGTGGAGCTTCGGCAGAAGAGGCACGGATCCTCGTCGGTGATGTTATTGCAGATCGAGCATTCGCGGATTTTTTCCTTGGCGTCACGAATTGCGTCGGAGAGAGCGAAAGCCTGGTCGCGGTCCGCGCGAAGAAGATAGAAGGCGAGACGCTGCGCGGTTTTTTGCCCGATGCCGGGCAAATGTTTTAGCTCGTCGATCAGACGCGTTATGGATGGCGCGAAATCAGGCATGGGGTCTCGTTGTTCGTGAGGCGGTATTTTGGATGAAAACGAAAAGGAGCATGTGTCACGCCTACGGCGCTTGGCACCTTTTATAAAGAGCGTTCCCAGCGCTTACGCGCTGGGCTGACTTGTGTCGCGCCTACGGCGCTGGGCTACTGCGACGAAAAGCAGATCCCTCACCCCACAAAATGCGTGGGGATTCGGGATGACAGATTCGTAAGATGAATTTGGGTGATACCGAAAACCATGCGGCTCAGAAGAGACCGGGAATCTTCATGCCCATAACGCCGGGCAAACCGCCGGTGAGATCCTTCACTTGTTTGGAAAGCTCTTCGTCGACGCGGCGCGCGGCTTCGTTCACCGCGGCCAGAATGAGTTCCTGCAGCATTTCCTGGTCCTTGCCCTTGAAGATGTCCGGCTCGACGCGCACTTCGAGGAGCTGCTTCTGGCCGTTCATCTTCACGGACACCATGCCGCCGCCGGCACTCGCCTCGACCACAATTCCGTCGATCTGCTTTTCGAGCTTTTCCTGCACCGACCGGAACTGCGACAGCATTGACTGGAGCGCTTTTACTTCCATAAGCTATTCCTCGCCCGGGCGTTTGACCTTTGAAATCTGGCCGCCGAATCTTTCCAGCATCGCCCTAACGATCGGATCTTCCTCGAACCGAGCGCGCAATTCAGAACCCAGATTCGCGGGCGCTCGACCTGCTTCCAGTTTAACACAGACGCGCAACGGCTGGCCTACCACTTGGTTCAAGACTGTGCGCAATCGCTCCATCGGATCGCGCGCTTGCAACATTTCGGCGAGCGCGCGGCTTTCTGTGGGGAAAAACAGGCGAAGTTCGCCGCCTTCAATTTCCCAGCGCGTGGCGTGCTCGACCATGGACCACAAAAATTTCTGCCCTTGCAGCGCATTCTTGATCGCGTCGACTTGCGCGGAAGCGAGCCCATTGGCTGAATCTTCCGCGGCGCGCGCGACGATTCGAGGAGGAGATGCGGGAATCGGCGTTGGAGTTGCCGTTCGCGCAGGCGCGAGATTCGATTCGGGCGTTCCGGTTCGCGAAGGCGGCGCGGACGTTTGAGCAGCTGCCGGATTTGAGCGTGCTGGCGCGGCAGCGCCGGAAGCAGCGGCTGCAGACATGATGCGCGGCGGAGTTCCGGGAGGATCGGAAGCAGGCCGTGAAGCGGAAGCCCGACCGCCACCATGCAAGTCCGAGAGAACCGCTTCGAGCGGGGCCAGGCGTTGCGCGTTGACGAGTTTCAGCAGCGCCAATTCAAGATGCAGACGCGGATCGGGATTGCGGCGCAGCTCGTCTTCCGCGGCGAGCAGAATATTGAAAAACCGCGTGAGATCCTCTTCGCCGAATTTTGATGCCTGCTCGGCGAGCCGAGGCCGTTCGTCGGGCGGCGCCGCTACCAAATCGGAATCCGCGCCGCAGACGCGAGCGACCAGCAAATTGCGAAAGTGGCGAATCGCCTCGCGGCAGAAATGCCGGAGGTTCTGGCCGTCGCCGATCAGGCGATGGACCAGTCCCAGGGCGCGCTCGGCGGATTGGGTTTCGATCGCTTCGACGAACTCGTCGAGCACGCTTTCCGCCACGACGCCGAGGAGTTCGCGGACTTGCGCGTCGGTGATGTCGTCGCCGGAATAAGCGATGGCTTGTTCGAGGAGCGAGAGACCGTCGCGCAAGCTGCCTTCCGCGGCGCGCGCGAGGACAGCCACGGCTCCGGAATCGATCTTGAGGTTTTCCGCTTTTGTGATGCGCTCGATTTCGCTGGCGATTTCCTTGAAGGTGAGCGAGCGAAATTGAAAGAGTTGCGCGCGCGACTTGATTGTTTCGACGAGATCTTCGGAGCGCGTCGTGGCGAGAATGAAAATCACGCGTTCGGGCGGCTCCTCGAGAGTTTTGAGCAGCGCGTTCGAAGCTTCGTCGGTCAATTGATGCGCTTCGTCGAGGATGACGACTTTGTAGCGGCTGGCGGCGGGCGCATAGCGCACCATCTCGCGAAGCTCGCGAATCTGGTCGATGCCGCGGTTGGAGGCTGCGTCGATTTCGAGAACGTCGAGCGAAGTTCCGGCGGAAATTTCGCGGCAGGAATCGCAGGTGTTGTCGGGCTCGGCGGTCGGTCCCTTCACGCAGTTCAAGGCTTTGGCGAGAATGCGCGCGGTGGTGGTCTTGCCGACGCCGCGAACGCCCGAGAAGATGTACGCGTGCGCGACACGATTCGATTGGATGGCGTTCGCCAGCGTTCGGGTGACGTGCTCCTGCCCGACGATTTCTTTGAAGGTTTGCGGGCGATATTTGCGGGCGATGACTTTATAGGTCAAGGACGTGACTCGTGACTCGTGATTCGTGATTCGTGATTCGTGACTCGTGAATGGTGAGCACGCAGTGCTCCTTACTCATCATCGGCGATTTCGCCGAACACAAGAATATATCCGTTGGGGTCGCGTACTTCGAACTCCCAATTGCCATAGGATTGCTTGACGAGCTCCAGGTGAATCGGCACGGCTTGGCGAACCGCTTCGTAAAACTGCCGGACGCTTCGCATCCGGATATAGGCGTCCCAAGCGCCGCCCGGCCTGGAAACTTCCGGCTTCTGGTAACCCTCCGTTCGCAACAACATGATCTCGACGCCGTCGCGTTGGAGGCTGGCGTAAACATAGGGCTTGTTCTTGGGAAACGGACTGACCGCGAACCCGAGATGCTTTTCATACCACTCCGCGGTGCTGCCGACGTCGTTCACGAGAAACGTCGGGGCAGCCGAAAGAAAACTTGGGCTTGCCGTTGCTTTCGAAGTCTCAGCGCTCGCGCCCATTCTTCACTTCAGCCTTACGCGTAGGTATGGAACTTCGGGTACTCCGCGGCACACGAAGCTGACCCGTTACCGTTGCTCCCTTCCGGGCCTGGCGGGGTTCACGGGGAATCGTTGCACAGAGCCCGAAGTTCCACCGATGGCAGCAGCTCGAAAAAGTTCTTCGTGCGCGACCGCTTCGCGAGTCTAGCACAGGTGGTGACTGGTGATTAGTGATTGGTGGCGCGCGATCCGCGACCCGTGATTCGTGACTCGTGAGCGGCTTCATTCGAGATGTGCGTGCGGTTGGCAGCTTCAGCACAGTGCTTGGTCTGCTTCCCCGTCCTCGTTGGCCAGGAGCTAGACTTGAAATAGAAGGCGCAACCCTGTGGAGGCAAATATGGCGGGCAGGCTAGTTTGTTGGTTGGTCCTTGGCGCGACGTGTGCTTGTGGCCCCGCATGGGCGCAGCAGAGGCCGCAGCCCGTGGCTGATTCCGGCGGGACGCCCGCGAGAATCAAGTGTCAGAACGAGCCGTACGTCACCATAACGTCCGACGCGGAGCAGGCTTTGCCGCTGCGATTGGTGGCGACGGCGGCGTGCAATGAGAGTGTGATCGCACTCTCCGATACTCAGGGCTATACGGTGAAGGTTCAAGCCGCGAGCGGAAAGATCGGATACGTCACGCGCTACGAGATCGTCGTCGACACTTCCATGAGGGAAGCCAGCCCGGCGCAGTCTGCTTCAGCCGGCACGAATGCGAACGCGAATCCAATGCAAAGCCAACGGCCCAGGCCGCCCGCCGAGCCGGGTCCCGCGCCGGATGAGAAGGGCTCCAAGCCGCGCGTCTATATAACCGACACGGAAACGTGGGCGGAGATCGGAGGCTTCGGCAATCCGAACCCGTCGGTTGGGGGGAGCGGGTACGTCCCAGGCTACAACCCGGACATGGTGAGTATCTACCAGGATTTCACGTCCGATTGCGCCGTGGTGGCGGTGACTCAGGAAAAATCGAAGGCGGAGTTCGCAGTCCTGTTCGACAAAGGAACCGGCAAGAAAGGTTTCACGGGCTTCGGAGGTTTAGTGAAGGTGAACAAGGTCACGGTGGTCACCCGGAGCGGGGAAACACTTGTCTCGCAGGCATTGCATTCGGAGGATGCCACCGTGAAGCTTGCTTGCGACGCGATAGGCCAAAGGCTGGCCGCGGGTGCGCCCGGCCAAGTTGGGAAAGCGGTTCAGTAGATGTTCTTCATCCCGCGATGTATTGAATCTCCCACATCGATCGAAAGCCCCGGCTTCAGGGGCTAAAGAGTCCGCGTGAGAACCAGGGTTGAGCGACAAGGGCCGTGAAACCCTGGAACCACAGATGAACACAGATGAACGCTTGACCGATTTGAAATTGGAAATTTCGGATTTGAAATTGAGTCAAAGGCAAACGCTGTTACCGCCGAGACGCGGAGAACGCTGAGAAAATCTGAAACACGGAGGACACGGAGAACGGCTTGAGGACACAGAGAAAAGAAAAGCAGATCCTCACTCCCATCGTTTTGGGCTGAGGGTTTGCATCCCGAAACGTCGGGACAAACCCTGAAACCCGAGTCCGGGGCTGACACAAAACCGTTTGTGAAAATGGGTCCGAGTTGATTGTCGGCGAACGAGAGTCCTCCCGAGAGGAAAACAATTGCAGTTATTTTACGGGGATTTCCCGGTACTAGAGGAGATGCTTCATCAGGCCGGGAAGGCCGAGGATGAAGACGGCGCCGTGGACGAGGTACACGAACACGGCAATGAGGCCGAGCGGCAGGATCGCCACCAGCAAGCGCTCGCGGCCGTCGCTCCAGGTATTCAGCAGGATCCTGAGGGCGCGCGTTTCGATCCACATTGCGATGGGCGCGTAGATCGCCACAGGCCAAACCGTCGCGGGTCCCGTGGGACCGAATCGAGCCAAGGCCAGGACAGGGAAAATCAGCGCAACCGGCAAAAGCGTGAGGCCAGCGGCCTGCAAGAGATTGCGCTTAATCTGCATGCTGCCAACGTAGCACCCAGCGGAACGCAGCGGCGCCGGGGAACTGGGGCCGAACGCGTGATCGCTAATGACCCTTTGGATACACGCCGACCTGCGGCTCAAGGGGAAGGGTTCTGCCCCTGTTATGGGTCCTCTAAGTCTGCTGCCCGGGGCGGGGTTCTGGTTAGGAAAGATAAGTGGAAATTACCGGTAACGAGACCCAAGGAAATAGTATCTTAGGTGCGGGTGCATTCTCCGCACCTTACCGCGCGCCAGCGGGAAGCCCCACGAAACGGGGACGCCCGGAGGTCGCGCGCGGGTTCGTCCTGACGCTTCCATCCGGCATCTAAATCAAAACAAAACTAGACAAAACCCTGGGCTGCAGATGCAGACTCAGGACAAGCCCTTCTCTCGCCGGTGGCGGGCTCGGGGCAGGCCCTTCGGTCGCCTGCGGCGGCCTCAGGACAAGGAGAGAATTCATGAAGCGTTTGTTCGCGATCAGGTGCCTGGCATCAGCGGTATTTCTGCTCACATCAGCGGTTCACGCGCAAACCACGGACGCGATTCCGGGGACGCAAATCCGACTCACACTTCTCAATGGGCTCAGCACCAGCGTGGCGCATGACGGCGATCCGTTCACGGCGGTCGTGGCCGAGCCTGTTTTCGCCGGGAATCAGCTCGTACTGCCAGCGGGCGCCAAGATTCACGGCACCATTCGCACCGTAGACCGTCCGAAATGGTTCGCCATGATCCGCGGCGGGGCGTCAATGAACTTGAATTTTAATTCCGTCGAAGTGGAAAGCCGGATTTTTCCCGCGCGGATGAGCATTTTGGGGATTTACAACGGATCCACTGAAGCGGGGAAACGCCGGAAAGACGTGAAGACGGTGGAAGGGGTTGTGGTAGAGGAAAAGCACGACATCAAGAGCGATGTCACGGACGTAGCGATCGGCGGGAGCGGCGGTTCCCTCGTGGGGCTCATCTTCAGCCACGTGATTCGCGGCAGCGTGATCGGGCTCGTTGGCGGCGGCGCTTACGTGGTAGCGAGAAAAGGCAAGGACGTGGAGCTTCCCGCGCAGACAGGAATAGTCGTGCGGCTTGACTCGACGGTTTCGCTGCCCGGATCGCTGGTGCACGACGCCGCGTACACCTCTGGCGGGCACTGATTCAGGGTTTGGATCGAGCAGAGGGAAACAGCGCGCGGCGCGCTCGGCCCAGCCGAGCGCCGTCGGGGTGATGCGGGAGAAATCACGACTTCGCGTTTGGCGACTTTATAACGTCGGCAAACTCGGCCAACCAGGCTTCGCTCGATTGGAGTTTCCAAACGCCGACAACCCAGCCTCGCTTTTCCTGCGCCACGTGCGCGACCCGAAAAAGGAGCGTGGGGCGTTTGGTCTCGGATTCGTTTCGGGGCTTCAACAGACGAATCGCGACGACGGTACCTTTCTCCACCGGATTGCGCAGATGAAATCTGCAGCCGCAGAAGCTGGCATCGACCGTGAATGTCCCCTCGGTAAAGAACCTTCCGGCGTGATCGAAGCCTGAAACCTCGATCGAAAACTCAAAGGGATAGCGAGGCTCCGAGCGGTTGTCTACGATGGCTGGGGGCCGAGTCGGTGGAGTTCTGTCGTTCTGCGATCCCGGTGTCAACATCAGGCGGTAGGAGCATCCGCAGGGCCAGTTGTGGATACGACTGCGACTCGAAACAAGAGGCTTGCGGGCGAAATTTGCGGCAGGGACTGTTGCACGATGAAACTATGTGCGCGAGCGAAACGGGGGCGAGAAACGGGTGCGTCAGCCGGCGCCCTTCGCGGCCGCGGCCACTGGCTTGTTGGTGCGCTTGAGGAAGCGGTAAAGGCTGGTGCGGCCGATGCCGAGGACCTGCGCGGCGCGGACGCGGTTGCCGTTGGACATTTCGAGGACGCGCTGAATGTGGATGCGGCGTATCTCGTCGAGGGGCAGCGGGCGCCAGTTTTCCTCGAGGTTAGTGATGCGGCGATGGGGCTTCTGGAGATGGGTGGGCAGGTCGCTGACGTCGATAAAGTCGGCATTGGCTGTGATGGCGGCGCTCGAAATCACGTTCTCGAGCTCGCGAACGTTGCCCGGCCAGTCGTGTTGCTGGAGGACGATCTGAGCGCGGCGCGACAGACCCTGAAAGGATTTTCCGTACGTCTGGCCGTATTTTTTCAGGAAATGCTGGATAAGAACCGGAATATCCTCAGGGCGCTCGGTGAGGCCGGGAACGCGGATTTCGATGCTGCTGAGGCGGTAGAAGAGATCCTCGCGGAACCTGCCGGCGAGAACTTCCGCGCGCAGGTCGCGATTGGTGGCAGCGATCAACCGGACTTCGATCTTCTTCACCTCGGGGGAGCCGACGCGCTGGATTTCGCGGTTTTGAATCACGCGCAGGAGCTTGGCCTGCATCTGCAGCGATGTATCCCCGATTTCGTCGAGAAAGACGGTGCCATTGTTGGCGTACTCGAAAAGGCCGGGACGCGTATCGGTGGCGCCGGTAAACGAGCCGCGGACGTGGCCGAATAGCTGGCTTTCGAGAAGAGTATCGACCAGGGCCGAGCAATTGCAGACTGCGAAGCGCTCCTGCACGACCGGGCTTAACTGGTGCAGGGCGCGCGCGATGAGTTCCTTGCCCGAGCCGGTGGGGCCGGTGATCAGGACGTTCGTATAGTGGCGCGCGACTTTCTTCGCCAGCTCGAATACCTCGAGCATCGCGGGGCTCTTGCCAACGATCCCGTGAAATTGCAGGTTCTGAAACAATTTTTCTTCGAGGCCGCGAATTTCGCTGCGCTGCGAGAAAAGTTCGGCGAGCTCGTCGAGGGTGCGCTCGAGCCTGGGGAAATCGATGGGCTTGCAGATGTAGTCGTAGGCGCCGCGCTTGATTGCGTCGATCGCGGAATCCACAGAGTAGTAGCCGGTCATCAGAATCACATACATTCCGGGATCGAACTGAAGGGTTTTCTCGAGAAAGGCAAGCCCGTCCATCCCGGGCATCTTGAAATCGGCCAGAACCACGCGGCAACCGCCTAACCGAATCTTTTGCAGAGCCTCTTGCGGATTCGTGGTTCCCACGGCAGGGAAGCCGCCCTTCTCCAATCGCGCGACTGTAAGTTCGACGTGGTCGGCGTCATCGTCAAGGACGCATATGGACAGGTTCCTCCGTGTCGCACTGACAACCGCTTTTTCAGTCATGGTAGCCATACAGGTACATTCTTAGGCAAGGCAGATGCCAGAAGGCTCGTGCCGTATCAGAATGCAATGGGCGGCGACGCGTTTTGAACAACGCGCGGTAAGTGCTCTGAATTCTTCATCAGTTCCTTGTCGGCGCTGTTGTGAAGCAAATGTGGAAAGAGCAGTTTCAAGGGGGGCGTTCGGAAATACTTCGATGCGGCCGTGGTTTTCGTTCCAAGACGGCACTCCGGTTTCGAACTGGCACCGGAAGACGCCACTGCCGCACATCTTCGGTGTTCAAGCGATGCAACGCTGATTCCCGTGCGACGGTGTCGCTCGGCGCTCACGCCACTCTGGCGGAGTCCGCCAATCTCTCGGGGCTTTGTTTGTAAAGCGGGCGAGGGCGCAGCTGGGCCAAATGAACCGGCGAGTGACCTTCCGGGTCGCGCGGACCAATGCGCTGCGCCTGGTAAGCAACCGGGAAGTTGTTGCCACTCGTAAGGGTCTGAAGCAGCCGTACAAACACGACCGAACCTTCGCGAAGAACAGAGTGGAGACGGATTTCCTTCTTTTCGTCTCGTCCCCAATCCAACATGGTTTTCTCGACGAAAAAGCTTTCGGAAGCGTCCCAGCCAGATACCTCGACGCGATAGCTATTTGAATGATCGGCCGTGAATTCCATTCAGCTTGCCCCCCGCGCTATAGAGGAATGCAGAAGGCATGCCAAAAAGGATACCTGTCAGCGGCTCAAACAGAAGGACTTGGGTCCCGCCAGTGAGGCGGCAAACGCGGGCGGTTGTTCCTTGCTATGACCATTGTGCGGCTTTGAACCAATTTCGCGGCGCCGCAAACTATCGAAAATCACAGCTCCAATCAGCCCTAATTTGAACCGGGATAGAGGACGGCCAGGGAAATCCGGAAGATGTAACCGAATATCCTGCCGTATACCACCCAGGCCAGGACCAGGCCGATCATCCCAAAGCCCTGGTTGTGGGTCCAATCCAGAAAACGGAGAGCCGTCCCTTCGCTCATCAAAAGAGTGACTCCCGTGTTGCCGTCGAGCGGAGGCACCGGCAGAAGGTTAAACGTTCCCAGAACAAGATTGAGGACGAACAGAACGCTAAGGAACGTCGCGGCAAAGGCCGCGAATCCCGGGACGGCCGCTTCCGTGACACGGGTGAAGTTTGCCGACTCGGGCTTCTGGAAATAATGGAGGGCGATTCCGACGCGGATGGCTATCGCGGCAATGAGTGCCAGGGAAAAATTCGCGCCAGGTCCGGCCAGGGCCATCCAGGCGGCCCGCCGGGGAAATCGCCGCTGCCAATCGGGGTCGTACGGAGCGTTGGCCCACCCGATCATCCAGCCCCCGAGGAGGTACGAAATTATCGGAACCACTACCATGCCAAACGGCGCGCGGCGAATGTGCGGAATCGGATTGAGGCTCACTTGTCCGCCGTGGAATGCCGTGGGATCGCCGCCGAGTTTCGCGACGAGCGCGTGCGCTCCTTCGTGGCACGTGGTCGAGAACAGAAAAACGATGTACCAGATGATGCCGAGAACCAGGACTTGCGAGTCCATGCGCCGCTTAGACTAGTTCCGATGGAGCGATGGGAGCAAACGGAAAATTCTTCGCGTTTCTGGGCTGCTTCGGGGAGAAGACTCGGTCCTATAACGGGAAATTAACTTGACATGGTGTTTAGGTGGGACTAGTCTCCGCGTCAATGCGCTTTGTAGGGGGCACGTTGCAGGTGCCCGTTCTGGGGTGAGGGATTGGGAGGGGTAATGTCCGCCAAACCGAAGCTTTCCGTGGTGAAGCGAGCGGATTCGGAAAGCGAGTTTGAGACGCTGCTTCGCCGAACTTTCGAGTATCAGAAGCTGCGTGGACCTCAAGTGGTCAAGAAAATCAAGCCGACACGGCTGCCGTTTTCAGCGGCGTGACGCCTGCAGAACCTTGCCCGGCCCAGTGGCAGTATTGTCGAAATTCCAGCCGAATTTTCCGCGGAGTAGCCCGTAGTGCGCGTGGTAAGAAGACTTGTGCCCCCGCTCGCAATCACGTTGTTCGTCGTCGCGATGGCGTTGTGGTCGGTGAGGAAGCCGTGGTTCTGGGCATTCCAGATTTCCGGCTACGAGCGGGCCGATCGCGCGAATCCGCCGAAGCAGGGCGTGATCGTTTTCACCGGCAGCTCCAGCATCCGCTTCTGGCACACGCTTGCGTATGACATGCAGCCTCTCGACGTGGTCGATCGGGGCTTCGGTGGCTCCACAATCGCGCAGGTGAATCACTACGCTTCGCAAATCATCCTGCCGTATCGTCCGCGCGCCGTGGTGCTCTACGCGGGAGACAACGACCTTTCCTGGCCGTGGTCGAAATCGCCGGAGACGGTGTTCGGCGACTTCAAACGCTTCGTCGAAATCATTCACTCCCCTCTGCCGGACACCTGGATCTACTACGTTTCGATCAAGCCAACGCTGCTGCGAGCGGCCGACTGGCCGAAAATGCAGGAAACGAACCGAATGATCTCGGACTTCTGCCGGACGCAAGATCGCGTCCAGTTCATCGACGTTTCGGCTGCGATGCTCGACTCGAACGGCAAACCGCGTCCGGACCTATTCCGCTGGGGCGGCCTGCATATGAACGCGCGAGGCTACGCGATATGGACGTCCATCATCAAGCCTGTGCTCCTGAGTCGTTTTGGGACACCGCCGAACTGAGTTTGTGCGAGTGGCGATTGGGCTGGCGAGGAATGGCGCCACCGTGCAGAATCTGGTCGAGGTCAGAGTTGTGATTGTGCTCCTTTTACCTTTGCGGCTTCTGGTCACCTTGCGGCTTTTTGGATCCGACCCAATGAGGGCCGTCGCAGTCTTGGGATAGATACTCCGACAGTGGTAGGTCAACATCATGCGGATTATCCCCCTTGAGCCAGATCACGTCATCCACAACAAAGTGACCACTTTCCCGCACCAGAATGGCTGCAACGTTCCAAATTTCTGGGCTCTCACCCGGGTCATCGCGAGTAAGTTTTACGTACACACGAATGGAGGCATCCCTCTCGGGTTGCACTCTCTCGATGTCGAAGGCCGTTGGCGCTGCTCGTTCGTCATCACCCGTGAAGAGCCCAAATTCGAGAAACGGCGGCTTCGCGTTGGGGTCCGGATTCTGACGATCCCAATCGCCTTGGCAGTCGGAATTAACATCGATTCTGTGAAGCAGTGCCTTGCTAAGATAGGGTGCGAAAATCTTTGTATCCCCGATACCCAGCGGGTGACGAGCAACCACCTCGTTGTAGAGGCTCCGGACCAGTGCCTTGGGTTCGTTAGGCAGACTAGGAGGCTTACCATTGCCTGCAGCTTGGCCAAGAGCGAATGGTGTCGTGAGCTGCAGAAGAAGAAGGAGTCGCAAGAGATTCATATTCATCACCTGACTACGGAACTGGAACTATGATGACATGGTAGGCACCAGAGTAGTCCGATGGGTACGCGCCGTTGGGCGATATTGACCGTACGTGAGGGGGCACAGCTTGTCGGATCACGTTCCCATGTGCGTCCCTCTCTGTCGGCCACTGGTCCAGAATCCGAAAGCTGCCCTTTGCATCAGGGCCAAGATAGATTCCACAGTTTTTATTCTCGCTATGCGGAAAATATTGGCCATTGCTATCGAAAGTCGCAACCGCCGTGCCTATCGGAATGCTTGGGTCAACCTCTCCGTTAACCACGACCGGCTTTCCCTCCTGCCATTTACGGGTTCTGGGGGGCACACCTGAAAAATGCGCAGCGGCAGTCACGCACTCACCATCTCCAATCAACGCCGGCAGTGGACTGTTCGGACTAATATTGTAAAGGCTTTGGACCGGTGCCTCGGGTTGGCTAGGCAGACCAGGAGGCTTGTTGTTGCCTGCGGCTTGGCCGAGAGCCAATGGCGTCGTGAGCTGCAGAAGGAGAAGGACTAGCAAGAGATTCATATTCATTGCCTCACTACGGAACTATGATCACATAGTAGAAGCTGGACTTGGAAATGTTCGAGCTAGAAGAGTTTCGGCTTGGTTCGCAGAATCGTTCAGAATGGCTCCGGGGCCTGGACTCGAACCAGGATAACCAGCTCCAAAGGCTGGCGTGCTACCAATTGCACTACCCCGGAGTAGATCCACTGAGGCCCTAAAATTTTAGTTGATTACTCTTCGAGACGCCACGCATTCCTAGCATGACTCGCAAAAACTTGACTCCCGCAAAACGAAACGCTTACGATGCCGCGTCTATTGCGGCTTGAGCAATCTGGCCGTCGGAGGGGAAATTCGATGAAAAAGCTCCACGTGGCGGCAGTTATGGCGTTCCTCACTGCGAGCGTGTCCTTATCTACCGGGGATTTCGAGCGACGCCGCAATATGCAGCGGGACCTTGCCGAGCGAAAGCAGCCTTTCTGCGGGCGAAAATCCTTGCTTCAGAGTCGTGCACCTCAGTATAAGTTCAGTTTGAAAGACGCGTGGCCGCGCGTCGGCCGTGCCGTGCTTGCGACTTGCTAGAAAACGTTTTCTGAGCTAAGAACAGGAGCACTATGAAGAAAGTTGCGATATCGCTATCCTGTATTCTTGCGCTGGGCGTGATAGCTGTGGGGACGTCGATGGGGCGCCGCGCCGATGAACAAGCCGGAACTTCCCAAGCGATCAACGTTGGAGGGAAGCCTGTGGTGACCCTGGTAAGACCGCGTGCCGCGGACCAAAGCAAGCCGCAGTTCCTCGAGGCTGTGGTCCTGCCCGGGATCGGGATGAACCTGCTGCAACTGAAAGCCTTCTTGCCGGGGAAGGGCGACATCCAGGTGATCACCACCATGCCCCTGCCCGAAGCGAAGAAGTTCCTCGAGACCGACAACGACGCCTGGGGAAACAACGCTTTCAAGATCGGCGCTGTATTCCTACTGCCGTACCCGAACCGAATTCGCGGCAAGCTTTCCGCCGATGGGAAGACGATCGAAACCACGATTGCCGGCAAAGACTGGAAGCTTCCCGCAAACTGGAAGGGGAAGAATCCCGGCGCGGAAGTTCACGCGATGCACGGGCTGATCCTGACCGCGAAGTTCGAAGACGTAAAAACGCAGAACGGCGCCCAGGAGTCCACAATTTCCGGCGTCTTGCACGGCGGAAATTTCGGCGGCTACTGGATGTCCGAAACGGACGTGAACATTCGCATCGTGCTGAAGAACGATTCCGTCGACCTGTACGTCACCGCGAAGAACGTGGGTAAAGAAGACGATCCGATGGCGATCACTTACCATCCGTATTTCGATTTTCCCAGCGGCGACCGGAAGCAGGCGCGGCTGCACGTGCCGGCCGACATGCGAACGCTGGTGACGAACTATGACGACGTGTTTCCCACCGGCAAGATCGTCCCGGTGAAGGGCACGCCCTACGATTTCACGGCGAAGGGCGGCGCCGCGCTGGGCGATCTATTCATGGACGATTGCTTCCTGCAATTGAGGCGTGGCGCCAATGGCGACGCGTTGCTGATCGAAGTCACGGACCCGGCCGCGAATTATGGCGTCCGAATCACGCCGCTTTCGCCGCACATCAAGGCGGTTCAAGTTTACGCGCCGCCCGACAAGAATTTCGTTGCCGTCGAACCGCAATACAATCTCGCCGATCCCTACAACAAGGAAATCTGGGGAAACACCGACACGGGAATGGTGTCGCTGAAGCCGGGAGAATCCACCACCTGGCACGTGAGGCTGGAGCTGTTCACACCGGGGAAGTAGTTTGCAGGTAGCACAGGGAGCCAAGAAGTGTGTTACCTTCCGGCTTGCATAATGTATACGTTGGATGTCGCTTCATCGCGGTCTTCCAAGTTTCGCATTTTTCAAATCTGAGGGGGCGAGCATGCGTGTCACGTTTCGGCAATTCGCGAATTTCTTCACTTCACTATTGGTGGTTTCGGTGTGCGCGGCGCCCGGGCTCCCGCAGCGCCGCGTTCAGCAGCAGGATGAGGACACATTTCACTTCCGTTTTGTGGGTCCCAGCATAGGAAACAGGGTCGCGTCCGTCGCCGGCATTCCCGGAGACCCGTCGACGTATTACGCCGGCGCCGCTTCCGGCGGCGTCTGGAAAACCACCGACGGGGGAAATCGCTGGTCCCCTATTTTCGACAAGCAACCGGTGCAGGCGATCGGAGCGCTGGCTGTGGCTCCATCCGATCCGAGCGTAGTTTGGGCCGGCACGGGAGAGGCGTGGGCGATTCGCGATGTCGACGTGATGGGAAACGGCGTTTACAAGTCCACGGACTCGGGCAAAACTTGGACGCACTCTGGCCTCGACGAAACGGGCCGCATCGGGCGAATCATCGTGAACCCAACAGATCCTGACACCGTCTTTGTGTGCGCGCTCGGCCGCTTGACCGGCCCGCAACAGGAGCGCGGAGTTTATCGCACCACCGACGGCGGGCAGCACTGGGACCGCGTTCTTTTCGTGGACGAGAATACGGGATGCTCGGGCCTTACGATGGACGCGCACAATCCGCGCACGTTGTTTGCCGGAATGTGGCAGGCGGAAATGCACACCTATGCCGAGTTGAGCGGCGGTCCTGGCAGCGGCGTCTACGTGACACACGACGGCGGCACGAAATGGACGCGCATCGAGGGCCACGGCATGCCGAAGCCGCCGGTGGGGAAGATCGATGTCGCGATCGCGCCGACGAATCCGAATCGCGTGTTCGCGCTGATTCAAACGAAGGATCAAGGCTCGCTGTGGCGCTCCGACGATGGCGGCGAAAATTGGACGGCCGTGAACTACGCGCGTGCGCTGATCGGCCGCGCCGGCTATTACATTCGCATCGCCGTCTCCACCGGGAATGACAACGAAGTCTACATCTCGAACAGCGACTTCCATGAATCGCTGGATGCAGGCGAGACGTTCCGTTCGGTTCCGTGGGGCGGAGACAATCACGATATTTGGGTGGACCCGCTCAACCCAGATCGCATTGTCGTGACTGATGATGCCGGACTGAACATTAGCACCGTGCACGGGCGCGGATTCAATCGCGTGCAACTACCCGTCGGGCAGATGTATCACGTCGCGGTGGACAATCAGGTGCCCTATTACTTTTACTCGAATATGCAGGATGACGGAAACATGCGCGGCCCGAGCACTTCGTTCGGCGGATTCGGGTTCGGGCGGTTCGCGGAAGTTGGCTGGGACCACGCGATGGGCGGCTGCGAGTCAGGTTTCACGCTGCCCGACGTGACAAATCCGGACATCGTTTGGGCCACATGTTACGGCGACGAAGTGACGCGCTGGGACGCGAAGACCAAGCACGCGCGCTCCGTGAGCCCGTGGTTTCACACCATCGATTCGCCGCCGGACAAGACGAAGTATCGCTGCCATTGGACACCGCCGATGGCCATCGATCCGTTCGACCACAACACCGTGTACTACGGCTGCCAGGTAATCTTCAAAACGTCGAACGAAGGACAGAGCTGGAGCGTGATCAGTCCCGATCTTTCGACGAACGATCCAAGCCGCATTATTTCCTCAGGCGGATTAGTGGGCGACAACCTGGGCCAGTTTTATGGCGAAGTTGTTTTCGCGATTGCGCCGTCGCAGATACAGAAGGGCCTGATCTGGGCGGGCACGAACGACGGGCAAGTGTGGAACACGAAAGACGGCGGCGATCATTGGACGAACGTAACGAAAAATATGTCGGGAATGCCCGCGTGGGGCACGGTGACCAGCATCGAGCCTTCGCACTTCGACGCAGGCACGGCGTATGTCAGCATGGATTTCCACCTGATGGACAACCGCGATCCGTACATCTACAAGACGACCGATTCTGGGGCGACGTGGAAGCAAATCGGCGGCGGGCTGCCCAAGCATCCGCTCGCGTACGTTCGCATCATCGCGGAAGACCCGAACTGCAAAGGTCTGCTCTTCGCAGGCACCGGGAATGGTCTCTACTATTCGCTCGACGACGGCGGCCACTGGACTCCGTTTGAGGCAGGCTTGCCCCATGCGCCGGTTTCGTGGGCGGTGGTACAAAAGCAATTCCACGACCTAGTTGTTTCCACGTATGGCCGCGGAATCTACATTCTCGACGACATCTCGCCGCTGGAGCAGATGGCCACGAGCAGCTCCGATGCCGCCGTCCGATTGTTCGAGCCTCGCGCGAGCTACCGATTCACGCGCTTCGGCGGCGCGCCGATTACCTATTCGCTGAAAACGGCGCCCAAGGACAAGAAAATCCAGATCGAAATCCTCGATCAGCAGGGAGCGGTCATCCGTAAGATGAATGGGCCCGCGAAGGAAGGTTGGAACCGCGCCGAATGGGATATGCATTACGATCCGCCGCGATTGATCGCTCTTCGCACCGCGTCGGCGGACAATCCGCACATTTGGGAGGAGCGGCGGTTCCGCGGGGCCGAGTCGCGGCCCATCACTCACTGGGGCATTGAGGAGGCGGAAGTGGGTCCGATGGCCGCGCCCGGAAAATATACGGTTCGGCTTACCGCGGATGGCCAGACCTTTACGCAGCCGCTCACGCTGCTGAAGGACCCGCGCACGTCTGGTTCGGACGCCGATATTGAGGCGACCGTGAAAGCTCAAATCCGCATCCGCGACGACATTAACGCCGCGTCCGACATGGTGAATCAGATCGAATGGACGCGGAAGCAGCTGACCGACGTCGAACAGATGCTCAAGTCTCAAAGCGACGAGAAGAAGAAAGCCAACGCGGACCTTCTGAAATCCGTTCAGGATATGGGCAAGAAGCTTCAGGACGTCGAGTTCAAGCTGGTGTCGCCGTCGGAGGTCAACAGCGACGACAAGTATTACGTCGAGGCGTACAAGGTGTACCTCAATCTGATCTGGCTGAACGCCGAGGTGGGGACCGGCGGAGGCGACGTTGCCGGTGGCGCCGATTTTGCTCCCACGGATTCGGCTATGACGGTGCTCGACATGATTGAGAAGGACCTCGCAAGCGCCAAGTCTGATTACGGCAACGTGTTTGATAAGGAACTTCCGGCGTTCAATCGCTCGCTCTCGGAACACGGGATCACGCCGGCGGTCGCGACGCAATCCCCGGCCGCTGGTTCGCAATAGAGAGACCCATCGTCGAGGCGCTGAAGACAACGAGAAATGGGAAGTGCGGCGGGGCGGCGGCGAAGGCGGGCGCTATTTCTGCCGGCGTGGGTTTTTTGGCTGCGATTCCGCGCGGCGCTGCTCGAGTACTTCTTTGAGGGCGCGGCCCGCAGTCTGAATGTGCTGCTCGAGCAATTCGCAGGCGGCTTTGACGTCTCGCTTGCGGCAAAGCTCCACAAGCATTCGGTGTTCTTTTTTCGCGCGCTCGAAGCTCCGCGTCAGGTAGAGCTGAAGGCTGGTGTAGCGGTCGCCGTTATTGTTGATCTGGCGGATGATCGACATGAAGTGGGGGCGATTCGCGCGCGAATAGAGCGTCGCGTGAAATTGGGAATTCAGGCGTCCCCACGAACCGACGTCCTCTTCCTTCCAGAGAGCCTTCTCGTACGTCTCCAGGATCGCTTCAGCTTCCTTGAAATCCGATTCCGTGAGATGAGGAATCGAAAGCGCCAGCACGTGGCATTCGAGCACAGCTCGCATTTCGAACAGCTCTTCGATCTCTTCGGAGGAGAGGGAAGAAACCACTGCGCCGCGATGCGCAACGATCTTGATGAGTCCTTCGGCTTGCAACTGGCGGAGAGCCTCGCGAACCGGGATCCTGCTCACCTCCAAATCCGTAGCAATCGCGTCCTGGCGCAATTGCTCGCCTTCCTGAATCTCGCCGCGGATGATCATCTCGCGGAGCCGGTCCGCAACGGCCGAAGTGAGAGAGGTCCGCGGAATCCCCTCGTTGCCGGACGCACGGCCAACGCGTGATTTGTGTTCGGAAGTCACGATTGTCGGACGAGGGCACGGATGCGGGGCCAGCCCTCATTCTAAGTCCGGGGGGAAAATAACACATCTGATAACTTTCATCATCAAGTTTTGAAAATAGAACAGGAGTAAACGTTGTCCTCACTCGGACCTTCCCCAGATGTCACCCACCGTGAAACCGGTTTGAAAGGGGTCGTCGGCGTCCAGCACGTACTGGCCAAATCCCGTGATCCAAGCGCGCCCGGTGATCGTCGGGACCACGGCCGGCTGCGCGCCCACGCGCGTCTCTGCGATAAGGCGTCCCGTGAAGGTGGTTCCGAGGATTCCCTCGTGCACGAAATCTTGATGCAGCGGAAGGCGGCCCTTGGCGTGGAGCGCCGCCATCTTGGCGGAAGTGCCGGTGCCGCAGGGCGAGCGGTCGAGCGCTCCGGTCCACGAGGATGGCCGGTTCCAGTCGAGTTTACCTGTCGATACAATCACCGTGTTTCGGCGGTCCACTCCTCGATGGCTCGACGGCGCCGAAAGTTGCGCGATCGTGACTCCTGATATCGCCGGATTTTCGGGATGAGAGACGGGAAGCTGTTCCTGCGCGGCGGCTTTGATCATCTCGCCCACCCGCACAATGTCGCGCGCTTCGTCGGGCATCAACCGCAATCCAAGAGGCTCGGCGTCCGCAATCACGTAGAACATTCCGCCGTACGCGACGTCCAGTTTCACGGTACCCAGCTGCCGCACCTCGATGGGCGCGTCGAGGTGTACCGCAAACGACGCCACATTCTGGAACGTGACACGAATCACCTTTCCGCTGTCGATTTCGGCTTCGACCTCCACGAGTCCGGCCGGCGTATCGAGTTTCAGCTTCATGATTCGGTCGCGAATGGGAATCATGCCGGTCTCGAGGAGCACCGTCACCACGCAGATTGTGTTGGTCCCCGACATCGGGGGGTATTCCGTTTGCTCCATGATCACGAAACCCGCGTCTGCTTCGGGATGAGTGGGAGGGAGAATGAGATTGCAGTTCGAAGCGGGATAGCCGCGGGGCTCGCGCAACATCAATTTCCGCAAATCGTCGGCGTGAGTTTCGAGATACACCTTCTTCTCGAACATGGTCTTGCCCGGCACGTCGAGCACGCCGCCGATGATCACGCGGCCAGGCTCGCCGCAGGCGTGGGCGTCAACAGCCGAAATCATGCGGGCGAATTGCAAAGGATCTCCTTGTCCAAGAAAGCAGAGCTCGCGGCGAGGCGAAGCCAGCAGGTCTCGATTATGGCGGTCCCTCCCCAGAAGCGTCCTCCGGCAGGGCTTGGCCGCGGCCTTTCGAGCGAGCCACCAAAAGATAGATGGGAAGGCCGAGGATGACAATGGCGAGGCCGGGCCAAGTGGTCGCGGGGCGGTAAGTGAACAGCATCACCAGAATCGCGGTAGCGCCGACGATGTAAAGGGCGGGTACCACGGGGTAACCGAACGCCCGATAGGGGCGCTCGGCGTCGGGCCTCTTGATGCGCAGGCGGAAGATTCCAGCGATGGTGAGAATGTAGAAGATCAGCGCCGCGGAAATGATGTACTCGAGCAGGTTGCTGTAAAGATTGCCGTACGTCTTTGTCGTGGGATCGTAGGTGCGCGGCAAAACAAGAAACGCGGCCCACAAGCCCTGAATCAAGAGCGATACCGCCGGAACGCGGGCTTTGTTCAGTTGGCCCACCGCGCGAAAGAATAATCCGTCGCGCGACATCGCATAGTAAGTCCGCGCGCCCGCCAGAGTGAGCGCGTTCACGCACCCTATCGTGGAGACCATGATGGCCGCGGCCATCATCCCGGCGCCGAGCGTGGGGAAGATGGTCTGCAGCACCGCCGTGGCGACGCGGTCGGACGGCGCGTGCTGAATGGCCGACAGCGGCAGCGTGACCAGGTACGCGACGTTGGCCAGCATGTACAGCACGATCACGGTGGTTGTGCCGATCGCGAGGGACAACGGGAGCGTGCGCCGGGGATCCTTCACCTCGCCCGCTGTGAACGTAATGTCGTGCCAGGAATCCGCAGAAAACAGCGAACCCGTCTGAGCCACGCAAATCGCGACGAACAGGCCGAAGGCGGTGGTGGCGTCAAGTCCCGCGGCCAAAGGACTCACGCCGCGCGCAGTCCAGGCATGGCTGAAATTGTCGCGAACTGCGGCCGCGTTCCAGCCGAGCGTCAGCCCAAGAACGATCAAGGCAAGCAGAGCCGCGGTCTTCGCCACCGTGAAGACGTTCTGAACAATTTTCCCGTATTCCAAACCGCGGCTGTTTGTCCACGTCAAAATCGCGATAAGCGCGATCGCCACGAGCTGAGCGGTAGAGAGCGAAAACGCATAGCCGCTGGAAATGTGAACGGGCGCAATCAGATAGTGACTTTCAGAGATCCAGGGAAAGAGGACGCCGGAAAATCGCGCAAACGCGATTGCAACGGCCGCGATGGTCCCCGTCTGAATCACGGTGCAGAGAGTCCAGCCGTAGAGAAATCCCCACAGCGGTGAAAAGGCCTCGCGCAAGTAAATGTACATGCCGCCGGCGCGAGGCATCATGGCCGCGAGTTCTCCGTAGGAGAGGGCTCCCGCGATGGTCAGCGCGCCCGCAAACGCCCACGCCACCAGCAGCCATCCCGCGCTGCCGATTTCCCGGGCCATTTCCGCCGACACAATGAAAATCCCCGACCCGATCATCACGCCCACGACAACCATGACGGAGTCAAAGAGACCAAGGCCTCGAGCGAACGAAGGAGATTGAGAAGCTGGCGACGGCTGCGGCGAATCCGCTTGGGTAGGAGGGTTCATCGATTCCTAGAGTGTTTTCGGCGAAGCAACGAATGGAAGGGTAACATTAGTGAGACGCTGGCGCAAAACGGAGCATGCGAGTGGGTGCCTTCGTTCCGATTCCGGGGTAAACGTTTTCTGGTAGAATGCCCCCGCGATTGAGCGAAGAGACGCGGGCGTAGCAACGAGCCGCTTCGGCTTTGTCACTGGGGCGATGAATGGCTAACGACAAAAAGAAGATGACGATGGGCCTGGTGGTGGGGAACCGCGGTTTTTTTCCGGGGCATTTGGCGGAGGTTGGCCGCAAAGAAATCATACAGACGCTGCACCAGTGCGGCATGGACGTAGTCGCGCTCGAACCCCATCAAAGCAAATATGGGGCGGTGGAAACTCACGAAGAGGCGAGGCGCTGCGCCGATTTGTTTCGCGCGAGTGGCGATAAGATCGACGGAATCATCGTAACGCTTCCGAATTTCGGCGACGAGCGAGCCATCGCCGACACGATCCGTCTGGCGAATCTTCGCGTTCCCGTGCTGGTTCAGGCGACGCCCGACACTCCTTCGAAGATGACGATCAGCCACCGCCGCGACAGCTTTTGCGGCAAGATGTCGGCCTGCAACAACCTGAGTCAGTACGGCATTCCGTATTCTCTAACTACGTTGCATACCGTTGGACCGGCCACGGAGGAATTCAGGCAAGACCTTTTGTCGTTTGCGGCTACGTGCCGCGTGGTGAAGGGCCTCAAGAATCTTCGCATCGGCGCTCTCGGCGCGCGTCCGACGGCTTTCAACACCGTCCGCTACAGCGAAAAGATATTGGAATCGCAGGGAATTTCCGTCGAGACGCTGGACCTTTCGGAGGTGCTGGGCCGCATCAGCCGCATGAAGGACGACGATCCCGCCGCGCAGGCAAAGCTCCAGGCCATTCACAAATACGTGACGACCGCCGACGTTCCCGCACCGGCGCTGCTGAAGATGGCCAAGCTGGGCGCCGTAATCGATCAATGGATGAAGCAGACCGAGGTCTCGATCAGCGCCATCCAGTGCTGGACGTCGCTGGAAGAAAACTTCGGCGTCGTGCCGTGCACGGTGATGAGCATGATGAGCGACGATCTGATGTCGAGCGCGTGCGAAGTGGATATTTGCGGCGTTCTCGGCATGCATGCGCTGCGGCTGGCGTCGGAAACGCCGAGCGCGCTGCTCGATTGGAACAACAACTACGGCGACAATCCCAACAAGGCCGTCTGCTTTCACTGCAGCAACCTGCCGAAGCATTTTTTCAAGAACGTGAAAATGGATTTTCAGGAGATCATCGCCGGAACCGTCGGCAAGGAAAACACGTTTGGCACATGCGTGGGGCAGGTGAAAGCCGGCGCGATGACGTACGTGCGGTTTTCCACCGACGATACGGCCGGGCACATGCGCGGATACGTGGGCAGCGGCAATTTCACCGATGACGCACTGGAAACGTTTGGCGGCGCGGGAGTGGTGGAGATTCCGCGGATGCAGAAGCTGCTGCACTACATCTGCGAAAACGGTTTCGAGCATCACGTGGCCGCGAACTTCTCGACGGTTGCCCCTGCCGTGCACGAAGCCGCGGTGCGCTATCTCGGCTGGGACATGTACTGGCACGATCACGAAGCCTGCTAGCGCGGAGCGTAAACCCCGCAACCCTTCGTTCCTGGCGTCCTTCGTTCCCGCCGAGCATCTATTACAATATGTCCATGCCAAATGGTTCTCTTGCTCAAGTGGAATGCAGTGCGCTGCTGTTCGATATGGATGGGGTGCTGGTCGACTCGACGCCGGCGGTCGAGCGAGTGTGGCGGCAATGGGCCATCCATCACGGGTTCGAGCCCGTGGAAGTGGTTCGAGCGGCGCACGGAAGACCAAGCATCACCACGATTCGAGAATATCTCCCAAACGCCGATCATCTGGCGGAGAATCGCGAAGTGGAGCGCCGCGAGATTGAAGACCTCGCGGGCATCGTCGCGCTTCCTGGAGCGATGGAGCTGCTTAGTGCTCTTCCGCGCGAGCGCTGGGCGATCGTCACGTCTTGTACCCGGCCGCTTGCGGAGGTGCGCTTGGGCGCGGCGGGTCTGCCGCGGCCAATTGCGTTGATCACTTCGAGTGACGTCAAAAACGGCAAGCCGGCGGCGGAGCCCTATATCAAGGCTGCTCAAGTGCTCGGCTTTGCCCCCGGCGATTGCATCGTTGTTGAGGACGCGCCCGCGGGCGTTCGCGCCGGCAAGAGCGCCGGAGCAAAGGTAATCGGGATTTGCACCATCGCCGACGACCTGGAACTTCGCGAGAGTGGAGCAGATTGGGTAGTAGAGAATTGCGCGGCGATTGCGCTCGCAACTCCTCCTCTACGAAATGGTAAATTGTCGATGGGCCTCAGGCTACTCGAATCGCCGGCCGCCGCGGAACTAAGCCGAGACCGTTAGCACGCTCACCGAGTGCGCCGGGTACGTCTGGCGAAAATTCGCGCCGACGCCGGAGAAGGTACGCTTCTTTACGCCAACATTGTTGGGCGAATCGAACGTGTTCGTCGCATCCAGGCTCGTGCCGTTCACTTCGTAGAGATCGCCCGTGGTCCCCACCTTCAGGCCTTCCATCACAATTTCGGCAGTGATGTCGTCGGTGGGATGGCGATTCACCACCGCCAGCGTGAGCTTCTCGCCTTTTTCATCCGTGGTTGCCGAAACGTCGAGGTAAGGAGCTTCGGGCATGTCCGGGAACGTCGCGGACCGAACCAGCGCGTCCAGCGCGACACTTTGGCAGTACTCGGCGTACAGTTTGAGCGGAAAGTAGGTAGTCTGCAGCACGATTCCCTTGGAATTTGCCATGATCGGCGCAATCACGTTCACAAGCTGCGCCAGGTTGGCAATCTTCACGGTATTGCAATGCCTGTGGAAGATGTTCAACGCCGTGGCTGTCCACAACGCGTCGCGCAGGTTATAAATCTCTTCGAGTTTGTGATCGTCGCCGCGTTTGAACCACGAGCGAAACCAGATGTTCCACTCATCCGCAGCAATTTTCACCGGCTGCTTTTTCTCGCCGCGCAGCGGCATCGCGGTAATCACGGCTTCCAGAATACGCACCTGCTGCTCGAGGTGCGACGCATCGTCCATCTCCTTTGCCGTGTCGACGCTGCCGCCGTAGTGGTGCAGCGAAATATAATCCACCACCTCCACAACGGGCTCGAGCACCTGGCGATTCCAATCCGCGGTGGGCCCTCCGCAGGCGATCAGCTTGATGTCGGGATCCACCCACCGCATCATCTTCGCGAATTCGAGCGCCAGCGCACCATATTCCGCGGCGGTCTTGTGCCCGGCCTGCCAGGGTCCGTAGATTTCGTTGCCGAGACCCCAGTACTTCACGTTGTACGGCTCGGGATGGCCGTTCTTCCTCCGCAGGTTCGCCCAGTACGTATTCATCGTGCCGTTGCAGTATTCCACCCAATCCGCGGCATCCTGCATCGTGCCGGTTCCCATGTTCACGCAGATATACGGTTGCGCGCCCACCTTGCGCGCGTATGCGAGGAACTCGTCGGTGCCGAAGCGGTTCGATTCCTCAGCCTGCCACGCCGTGTCCCAGCGGCGCGGACGCGAATCCTTCGGGCCGATGCCGTCCTTCCAGTTGTAGCCGGACGAAAAGTTTCCTCCCGGCCAGCGGAGCAGGGAAATGTGCAATCCGCGCGCCGCCTCCAGGACGTCCTTGCGGAAACCGTCGCTATCGGAGAGCGGCGAGCCTTCGTCGTAGATGCCGCCGTAGATGCAGCGGCCGAGGTGTTCGATGAAATTGCCGTAGATGTTGCGATCGATCGTGCCAATCTGGCGGTCGAAGTCGAGCTTGATACGCGCCGTCGCCGCGGGGGACGCCGAAGACTGAAAGGCGCTCTTTGGTTCGCCCCAAGCCAACGAGGGAACTGCAAGGGGACATGTAGCTACGCCCAGAGCGGCGGCAGCTCCACTCTTCAGAAAATCTCGGCGTGCAGGGTTCTTTTGGCTCATGCTGTGAACCTCCTTCGAGTCGGTTATGTTAGGCCTTCATGTGATGGAACGAATCTTTCAGCGCCGGATACACATTTCGATATTCGGCGTACTGGCGGTTCATTGTAGCCACGCGGCTCGGCTCCGGCGCGATTCGTGCCGCAACGCGAACAGTCGCTTCGCACGCGCTGTCGACCGAGGGCCACACGCCCACTCCCACACCCGCGAGCAACGCCGCCCCATAGGCCGCGCCCTCTTCCGCCGCGAGCACTTCGACGGGCATGCCGTAGATATCGGCCTGAATCTGGCGCCACAGCGGCGACCGCGCTCCGCCGCCGCCGACGCGCATCGACTCCACGGGCAATCGTAGCTCGTCAAAAATTGTCAGCGTGTCGCGAAGGCTGAACGTAACGCCTTCCAGAATAGCGCGAACCACGTGCCCGCGCGTGTGCTGGGCGGTCAAGCCCACCAGCGCGCCGCGCGCGTCCGGATCGAGATGCGGCGTGCGTTCGCCCATCAGGTACGGCAGCCAAAGAAGGCCGTCCGCGCCGGCATTCGTTTTCGCCGCCTCGGCGGTCAACTGATCATACGACGGGCGCTGCACGCCGTCGCCCGTCGCAAGAATCTCATCGCGGAACCAGCGCAGCGAATATCCGGCCGCCTGTGTGACTCCCATTACGTGCCAGCGCCCCGGCACAGCGTGGCAGAAAGTATGTATGCGGCCCTTGGGGTCGAGCGTCGGAGTGCTCGTAGCCGCGAACACGACGCCCGAAGTTCCGATTGTCGCGCTCACCGCTCCCGTGCGGACGATGCCGATGCCCACCGCACCCGCCGCCTGATCTCCGGCTCCGGCAACGACGGGAGTTCCTTCGCGCAAACCCGTCGCGCGGGTTCCTTCTTGCGACACGCGTCCGCTGACTTCGGGCGATTCGAGCACCTCCGGCAATATCTCCGGCCGCACGTTAGACGCCTCCATCATCTCCACCGACCACCGCCGATGGACGACATCGAAGAGAAGCGTGCCAGACGCATCCGCCACGTCGATTGCGCGAGCGCCAGTCATCCGGAAGCGGACGTAGTCTTTCGGCAGCAGCACGGTCCGCACGCGAGACCATATTTGCGGTTCGTGCTGCTGCACCCACCAGATTTTCGTGAGCGTGAAATTCGTCAATGCCGGATTTGCGGTGAGTTCGATCAGGCGTTGCGCGCCGACTTTGGCGGTAATCGCGCGGCCCTGCTCTTCGCTGCGCTGATCGCACCAGATGATGGCAGGACGCAGCACTGCGCCTGCATCATCGAGCAGCACCATCCCGTGCATCTGGCCGCTAAGTCCGATGCCGACAATTTCGTCGGCGCGCGTGGCAGTGCTTTCGAGGCAGTCTTTTACAGCCGAGGCCGCGGCGCGCCACCAGTCGTCGGGATGCTGCTCCGCCCAGCCGATTTGCGGCGCGGAGATGGGCGCGTGCTCGCTCGTCGCGGAGCCGATCACGCGGCCCGCTTCGTCCAGCAGAACGGCGCGGGTTCCCCCCGTGCCCACATCAATTCCCAGGAGTCTCGTCGTCATGGGGCAGGAATTATCTCACTGAAGCAAAACAATCAATGGGATTTTTGGCTTGGTGGCAGACGCCTTCAAGATGCCATCAATCCAGCAGAGGAGGGGGCTCGATCGTGGGATCAGCGTTCGCTATGCATGGCGCGCCGGTTTGCCGCTGCGCGCCCAATTTGCTAGGCTTCTAAGCGCTTCCACATGCGGAGAGGTGTCCGAGCGGTTTAAGGAGCACGCTTGGAAAGCGTGTGTTGGGGAAACTCAACCGTGGGTTCGAATCCCACCCTCTCCGCCATATCTTGAATTTCATTTCAAACTAGATGCCGAGGAGCGGCGCATGCTCGCAGAGAGCACCGCAATGGTAGGTGAAGACTCGCGAGGCTATCGACTGGCTAATCCCCAGCAGTCCTCGCCGCATTGTGGATTTCACGACGGCGCGCAACGGCGACGAATGGAACCGATGAACCGCATAATGCTGATCGAATAATTTCAGGTTTTTGATAATCAACCCCGAGGTTTCCAGCTGCAAAGCGAACGACTCGGGCGTATAGGCATTGATGTGTCCGATTTCCAGCGTTTTCTGGAGTGCGCGGCGAGTGGTTCTCAGATGCAACTCGCAAGGAACCTCGACATAAACGAAGCGGCGTGAGACGCGTCGCATCTCGGACAGAAATCCGCGTTCATCGGTGACGTGTTCCAGTACGTGGGTCGCATACACCAGATCAAACGCTCCGTCGGCGTAGGGAATTGTGTGCCCGTCATAGCTGTGAATATAAAGACCGTGACGTGTTTGCTTCCGGGAACGCTCTGTTCCTATCTCTATGCCGGTAAAACGACTGCCAATTTTCTTTGCGGCAACCTGTTCCAGAACCACTCCCGTGCCGCAGCCCACTTCGAGGACATCCTTAACGGAAGATCTTAGACCATCGAGCATGGACGCTATGTTGTCCGCCTTATCGATGGCACAGACGGCCCTCCAGCGGTTCATTTTGTCGTCATATTCTCGAGAGTAGAGCTCTTTCAAATCTGGGCAGCGAAAGAAGCCGCTAAGAGCTCGTTCGTGCTCACTTACCATGAAAGCCTCCTCATCAATAGGAATTCCAGCCTTGCCGAAGCGATCCGGGTGAGCGCTCCGCTCCGTTGTCAACCGGCTGGAACAAACACCGGGCTTTGACTTCCGAGCGACGCCAACTTGGAGGGAGTGTCCTGTCGATCGATGAAAGCGCGATGCCAAAGCTCGAGGACTACCAGCGAGAATATCTCGGCAGTGTGGCGAGTCGACCTGGAGTTTCGCTCAATGAGCGCCTCGACCGCTTCTCTTCGGAAGTAACCGCGAGAAATCGATTTCGAATCCAACAAAATATCGCCGACCACATCCTTAAGGTCGTGCGCGAGCCAACTGACGGACGGATTGGCGAACCCGACCTTGCGCCGGTGCAGGATTTCCTTCGGGACATGCTTGGCTAGCGCCTTTTTCAGTAGATATTTCATCTGCCAACCACGCACTTTTTGATTTCCGGGCAAGCGAGCGGCAAATTCCAAGACTTTATGGTCAAGGAAAGGTACTCGTAACTCGATGGAATTGGCCATGGTCATGCGGTCGGCCTTAATCAACAAGTCGTCCGGCAACCAGGTCTTGGTATCTACGTAAAGCATTTTTTCCAGCGGCCCGTAACCCCATGTCATGGAGAGCAGACTACGCGTTACCTCAGACGATTGGAATTTATCGACGCGCCGGGACATTTCCGCCGTGTAAATAGCAGAAGGAGTTGTGTTGAAATATTGAAACGGGGAAGAGTTTCGACTGAGGTAGTGCTGATCGAGACTGGCATTCATTAAGGGCGCGTATTTCTTGAGCGCGCGCGAATCCGAGATGTCGCCAAACAGCTGCATGCCTTGGCCGACGATGCTTCGCAGTGGTCCCAGCGCCGTCTTTATTTTCTCGAGCCAAATCATGTTGCGGTAGTTGTGGTATCCGCCAAACGCTTCATCTCCTCCTTCGCCGGAGATAAGAACCTTCACGTATTGTCTGGCCAGTTTCGATACATAGTACAGCGCTACGCTGGCGGGTTCGCAGACAGGTTCTTCCATGTGCCATACATATTCAGGAAGGAAAGATGCGAATTCCCTCGCCGATATGGAGAGTTCATAGTGCTTGGAACCGAACCTTTCGGCCGCCAGCCGGGCAAAGGGACGTTCATCCACTACGCCCGGGTGTGAAAATCCGATGGTATACGAGCTGATGGGCTTGTCTGTTTTTTTGGAAGCCAAGCTCAGCATCGCGGTGGAGTCCACGCCGCCGCTCAAAAGGAAGCCGACAGGAACGTCGCTGATCATATGGAGCTGGACTGTGTCGTCCAATAAGGTAAGGACCTGCTGTTCCAGGTCCTCGGCGGACTTATGATCGTCGGCTGGCTGAAAATCGATATCCCAATAACCCTTGATCTGAACCTTACCGTCGCGAACGACGAGCCAGTGGCCCGGTTCCAGTTTGTTGAAATTGCGAAGTAGAGTTGCAGAGCCAGGCACATAGTAATAAGTGAGAAAGCGGTCGATCATGGCGGGATCGATATCGCGGCGCACTGCGGGATCGACCAAAAGCGCTTTCATTTCTGAGCCAAAGGAGAGGAAGTTCTCGTCGAGATAGTAGTAGAGCGGTTTAATCCCGACCCGATCCCTCGCCAGGAACAGTGTCCTCTTGACAGAATCCCAGATCGCGAAAGCGAACATGCCCCTCAACTTCTGAACGCAGTCGCGGCCATATTCCTCGTACAGATGAACGATCACCTCAGTGTCTGACTGGGTCTTAAAGACGTGCCCTTTGTTGAGAAGTAAAGCGCGAAGCTCCTGGTAGTTATAGATTTCGCCATTGAAAACGATCCAGATCGAATCGTCTTCATTCGCGAGGGGCTGGTGTCCACCGCTCAAGTCGATGATAGAAAGGCGCCGGAAACCCAGACCAATCTGGCCTTTCACGTAATAGCCTTCGTCGTCCGGACCTCGGTGAACGATCGCATCTGCCATATGTTTCAGCAGACGCGGCGCGACCGTTGCCTCGGGGTCAAACTCAAGTTTGCCGCAAATTCCACACATGCGCTTCTCCCCTGGGTTTCAGTTTGCGCCGCGCATCATGAAGCGAGCGGAGTTCGACACGGTGTGGCGCTCCGCGAACATAAAGCTGTTAATTCGATTCGAATTGGACATCGGCCGGCCGCTTCGCCGCGGTCATGCCTGGCGAAGCATATGCAGCTAAAGCTTGCTCGTAGATTCCCATCAGCAGCGAATAATTCTTCTCTGCCGTGTAATCCATTTCATATTTGACGCGGGCCGCGCGACCCATTTTGGTAAGTTCCAAGGGATGATTCCAGGCCCATTCCACCTTGCTGGCCAGATCTTCCGCATCACCGGGATTGAAGTGGAACCCTGTTACTCGATCCTCGACAATTTCCGGCAAACTTCCCAACCTCGAGCACAGAACCGGAGTCCCGCAGGCGAAGGACTCTACAATGCACATCGGAAAGCCTTCGTACAACGTGCTGGGAACGATGATGTAGCGCGCTCCTTTGATCGTTTCGATCACCGCGTCACGGGATAGTCGTCCCCGAAATGTGATTCCAGAAAGGTGCGAATCACGAGCTTCAGTTTCGAAGGCGGGGCGTTCCGGGCCATCGCCTACGATTTGCAGAGGATATTGCGTGGGGATCTTTTTCCAGGCATTCAGCAAGGTCGGCAGACCTTTGTTTTCCATGAACCGTCCGATGAACACAGCGTATTGGCCGGTAGCGATTCGTTCGCGTGGATCGGGATCCGCAAAGTTAGGTTTGACTACGAATTTGTCCAAGGGAAATCCAGCGGCAACAAATTCCTTTTTCGCAAAGTCCGTCAAGGTAATGAAGCGGGTAATCGACTTCTGCCAAGTATCCAATGCGCGATGAAAGGCCAGCATTGACGCGACGCCCGCGGTGGCTGCGCGTGAATTCCGGTAACAACCGTGGCGTACGCTGCGAAGCAAGCTATGGTCCACGCATTCTTTGCAGATCATACCGTCGCGAAAAAAGTTTCCCGCCGGACAGAGCAGCCGGAAGTTGTGGAGCGTCTGCACAACGGGAATGCCTCGTTCCGAACAAGCCGAATAAATGGAAGGCGAGATCACCATAAATGTGTTGTGGGCGTGAACGAGGTCGGGGTTCTCCGTGTCCAGGATCGCGGCAAAGTCACTGCGTGACTTCGAGGACCAAATCATTCGGGGAGCAATGGCGATCCGATCCAGGAGGTTAGCGCTATCCAGTTCCATATTGCTGCGTACGTATGGAATCACTCGATGACCGGCCCGTTCGAGCAAGCGCTTCTCGCTTTCAAAAACGACGTCTTCGCCGCCTGCCTCCCGGTAGGTGTTGTGAACCATTATGATTTTCATTCGACGTTTTCCGCCGTTTGGTGAACATCCCTGTGGCGGAATGCGCGGACTTGCTTGTGGGAACCGAATCAGTCCGTAATCGAGTCCGCTTGGGCTCTCCCATTTGTTGCGGCGCCTGGTACAAATCTGTTCAACTCCTGGACGAGTTCGGAACCGAGTTGCCGGGCGGCCCTGAGCCGGCCAAGATCCGGTGTTGAAATCCCGCCAGAAATGGCCGCTCCTAACTTCTGGGAAAACTCGTTCAAATCCTCGGGGGCAAAAATGTTTTCTGGCGCGAACAGTTCGGGTGCGCATCCGGCATATTTCGAGCAAAGCACGGGAATGCCAGAAAAGATGGCTTCGTTGGCAACGAGGCCCCAAACATCTTCCAGCGTGGGGAAAACGACAAGGTCGGCGCTGCGGTAGACGGACGGCATTTTGTCTGGGGGCTGCGCGGGCTGAAAATGAACGTTTCTTAAACCGATAGCTTGCGCGCGGCGTTCGAGGGCTTGTTTATCCCGTCCGCCGCCCACAAGCAGCAGGGAGAACTCAAAGCCTTGTTGCTGCAAGCTTGCGGCCGCATTCAGAAACGAGCCTATGCCTTTTCGTTCGATGAACTGGCCGACGTGGAGCACCACCGGCCGGGGCTCAATCATCCAGGCAGGTTTCGCGGTTGCTTTGAAGCGCTCTTCGTCAATGGCGTTTTGCGATTGCAGAATCCGTTCGCGCTTCACGCCCAAAGAAAGCAAATACTCCGTGGAGGTCTGGCCATAGGTAATCCAGTGATCGGCCCACCAAGCGAAAGCTTTTCGGAGCGCCTTTCTGAAGCCGCCGATGCTGCGCTCGCTGTGCAGCGTGCCTCCCCACCAGATCCAAACCGGCTTGCGGAAAACACTCCCATAAGTCAAAGCGATCATGGAACGAAACCCCATTTCACTGCTGATGATGGCATCGGGTCGAAAACGGAGAAGATGCCAGAGAAACCCCGGAGTGATGTGGATGAACTTGTCGTCGAAGACTCTGCCATTGACTTTCTTCGTATACCGAATCTGCCAGCCCCACGCGCGCACCACCTTCGCGTTGGGCAAGGGATTCTCCAGCCCACTCCACGAGCCACGATTTGCCTCTTCGCCCCCATGCAACACCAGCAGGTCGAACTCATCCGCCAAAATGGAATAAATGGGAATGCGATACGGCGCAATCATGTTCGTCAGCAGCGCGAGTTTAACCTTCCGGCTCTCTATGCTCATGCGAACGTTTCCCGGCAATCCTTTTTCGGCGTCCAAAGGTTAGCTTGAATCTACGAACGTCCCGTCAAGCGGCTCGGAACGGGACCAATGTCGATGCTCGACCCCTTCAAGGAACTCTGATTTTCGAGAAGGGGCGTAACGGTCTTGACATGCCAAGCTTCAGGGACATCGAACTTGTGGCTTCCCTGCGAATTCCAGACAATCCATTCCTTCTTTCCCGACCGGGTCAACTGGCACGTCCAAGTGTGGTCCGCGCTTTCCACGCAAGTATCCATTCTTGCTCCAACAAGCCACTGTTCCATGATTTTGTACGCGGACCCTGCTGGTGTGGTTTTACGTTCCGCTTCTTTGTAGGTGACGATGGCTAAAGATCGGTTATCCCACGCATACCAGTAAAACCGCTGGACACCAGCCGCCCAGGAAAGGATGTAAGCTCTGGCTAGAAATCCGGCGGCAATGTCGTCCGAGTCAAATTTCGCCGGCTGAAGCCAGCCGGTTTCGGTGTTCCACAGAGGTTTGTTTGCCACGCCGTTGTCGGCCATGACCTGCCGAACGCGCTGAATGACAGGAATCATGTCCTCCGGTGCGAGAGTGTGGGGATCCACATAAAAGTGAAATCCAATCACATCCACATACTGGCCACCGCCTCTTTGCAGGAATTCCCCAAGCCACGGAACACCGTAGGCAGCGGTCGCGGAGGGAGAAACGAGTTTTGCGCTTGGATCGACAGCATGGACGATCTGAGATGCCTCCTTCGTCAGCGTCACCATCTGATCCGTGCTGCCACTCCAAAAGCCGGTCAGGTTAGGCTCGTTCCATATTTCATAGGCCTCAATGCGGCCTTTGTAGCGCGTTGCAATAGTGCGAACGTAGTTACGCCAGTCCTCGATATTTGCCGGTGGCGCAGTAAATCCTGGTGAATAATCGGAAGGAAGCTGGCGGTGTGAAGAGGCCCAAGGCGGGCAACCTCCCAGGGCAAGAAGGAGAACGGTATGGTTCTGTTGCGCCAGGGACACATAGCGGTCAAGCCTTCCGAATTGCCATTGCCCTTTGTTCGGCTCGAGATCAGACCATGTGACCTCCGCGTCCCAAAGTCTCCATGCCGGAACTGGCATGTTCGGCCAAGGCGTCGGGGTCGGGCGGTCCAGATGGTGAATGTGCAGTCCGAAATAGGTGTCTGGAATCGTTGATGTTGGTGGCTGCAATTCAACAGCAAGAATGGGATTGGACGCGAAGCCTAAGCTCAGGACTATTAAGAGCAATCGATTCCGTAGATGTGCCATGGCCTTAACTTGTCTTCCTTAGTTCCTGTTTGCACCAATGACCGTTGCGTAGGTGCGTTCCAGTTGTCGGGTACAATGTTCCAAATCAAATTGACGGAGCACCAGCTCGCGCCCCGCTTGTCCAAGCCGTTGTCTCAATTCGTCGTTTTGAAGGAGCAGAACGAGATATCTGGCCATCGCGCGCCAATCGCCCTCCGGCACCAAGTAACCGGTGTTCGAATGACAGACGACCTCTGGAATTCCTCCAGATTGAAATGCGACAACAGGCTTGGCCACTGCCTGCGCCTCGGCGCAAATCATTCCGAATGCTTCTTCCTCTCCTGAACGCCGCCGGACCGATGGGACACAAACGACGGAAGCCCGGTTCAGCCACTCGCGAACTTCGTCGGGGGGCAGAAAACCTAAGAACCGGTGGAGGCGAAGCGACTGCCGGGCGAGTTGTTCGAGTTCAGGGCGCAAAGAGCCGTCACCGATGAGGACCAATTCCGCGAGTGGCAGTTGATTTTGAACTTCAGCGGCAGCGCGAATGGCAAATTCGGCGCCTTTCGATTGTTCGAAGCGGCCGACGAACAGAATCATTGGGGAGCGTTCCGTCGATTCCGGTTGAAACCTATTCGTATCGACTCCCGTGTACTGGACGATGACCCGCTCTTCGGGAAACCCTTGTTCCAGAAGTTTCTTGCGGATGAACCTGGACACTGCGAGAAAGAAAGCCCCGCTCGTACGCAATTTGTCCTTCTTGGCCAGATAAAAGTGGAAGCCCAAACGAGTTTTCTGATAGCGCAAGTCAGTGATCGTGGCGTCTGAGCCATGGAACGTCACGATGATGGGGACATGCAGGTTGCTTGCCAGCGGGAGCACGCGGAGACCGTTGGGACCGTAATGGGCATGCAGCAGGACCGGTTTAAGGGCGTTCAGCTCCCTGACAAGGCTGGGTGCGAGTCCGAAAAGCTTAAAGCCGAGTTCTTGAAGCTTTCCACCCACATTACCCCGATTGATGACGTGAACACGCTGCTCGCGTAAATCCAATCCCGCGACCCTGCGGGTTCCGGCAAAAGTCGGCTCATAATCGGAGAGAGCGTTTGCCTGCGCGCGTATAAATGTTTCCGACGGGTATAGCAAATGATCGGAAAAAATAATTACCTTCGGTTTAATGGGCTCGGTCATTTAAATTCTTCAGCCAACGTTAAGGGCAATGCGTCCTCTTGTTCCAAGTCAGGCGCAAAGAGCGCGGGGTCCGTGCCGATAACGGTAGCAACGCAGATGGCCCATTCCAGATCCTGATACAGAATGGTGCACTCTCCGAAGTTGTGGAGCAGGAAATACACCATAAACGAGAAGGGCCAAAGATCAACGGACGAGTGCCCAAGCTTGGACCGGTAAATGGCGCGCCGAACGCCTGTGCCGAGGAAGACCAGAGTCACAAAGAAACCGACGGCACCAAGCTCCAAAAGAATCTCCAAGTATCCGTTGTGTGAATACTGAATCATCGTTCCCATTACGCGTTCGATGGCAGCTGATTCCGGAGACGCACCAGCCCAAAATCCCGAGTAGCCGTAGCCTTGAACGGGGCGCTCAAAAATGAAAGGGATAACCAAACTCCAAATGGAAGTCCTTCCCGTTAAATCCGAAGAGCGTCCCAGAACGCTTGCAATTGTCTCGCTGCGGGTAACCAGCGCCGTAACACCGGACGCAGCCGTAACAAAAACCGCCAAAGCAAGTGCGTAGAGTGGAATTCGGAGCTTCTGCGTGGCGAACTTGTAGATCTGAGTAAAGAGCAATGTCCCGGCGAGCGCAAGCACGGGAGTCAAGGAACGTGAAAAGAGAAGCAAGACTGTGGATAGGAGCAGAGCAAACACTCGAACAACTTTGGCGAGGCGAGTACCAGCTGGGAGGTGCCATTCCACCAGGAAGAACAGCGCCATAAAACTTCCAAGTCCGTTCTTGTGGCTGAATATTCCTTGCCACGCGCCCTGGCTGTCAACGACGTCGGAAATCCCATAGCTGGGCAGAAAAACAATGCAAGCCAGACTCAACACCGCGATAATGCGAAATAGCCAGCTCATCAACCGGAGTTGATCTTCCAACGAGAGGCGGATCGCGAACGCAACGCCAAGAAGAGTCGTTCCGAGCACCGCCACGCTACGCCGCAACACAAACGCCGGCATCGCCGCCCAAAAGCAAGAAACCAGAGCCAGGAGAACGAGCGCCACCAGTGCCCAGTTGCGGCGCAGCACGTAGAACGTTTCCCGATAGAAGGGAACCAAAATCGCAACAACGCTCAAATAGCCAACAGCGAGGATGAGCTCCCATGCGGCATTCCCCTCTGTTGGCGTCTCACCAGGGCCTAAAATCAAGGACAGAATCGCCTGGGTCAAGACGAAAGCGCAGCCTCCCAGCACAATCCATTCAAAGGGTTTCGGACGCCCACTCATGTCTCTGCGCTCACTTCAAGCGTGGACACTTCAGATGCTTGACTCTGAGGACGGCGAGATAGGTACAGCACCGCAGCGCCAACTCCGCACGCCAGAAGCCCATCCGACGCAATGCTCGACCAAGCCGCTCCCCGCCACGAATAAGCCGGGATTAGCCATAGATTGATGAGCACATTGAATACGGCTACTCCTATCTGAATAAAGGTCCTCGTCTTAATATGACCCGCGCCCGCCAGCACATCAGAGAGAAAGAAATGAACCACCTTCAAGATGGGCAACACTGCGAGCCACCGTAGCGCTTCCACGGTTAGACGGTATTCGCTACCCAAGACATAAGGTACGAATCCAGCTCCTGCCAGCATGAGAACGCTGACACTCGTCGCATAGCCGAGAGCACGAAAGATCAGGGGCTTCGCATACCGAACCGCCGCCGAGATGCCCTCCGCGCCGACCCTAAAAAGCCGAGGATAGGTCGCCGCCAATAGCGACCAGATGGGAGCAAAGCTGACGTCGATTAAGCGGTAGGCTGCGCCATAGATTCCGGTGGCTTCTAGTGTTCCGAGGCGAACAAGCATCGCCTTGTCAATGTCGTTGTAAATGGTCTCAGCACTCTTGCACACAGAAAAATACACACCTTCCCTGATTTCGGCGACGGTCCGCGAAATGCTGAACTTGGGAATTCCCAGCTTCACGAGCACCACCGCCACCGCCGCGATTGCGGTGACACTTGTACTTCCGAAGTAGAAGCTCCCCCACTGCAATGCCGACGGATGGAGGTTGCGTGCAACCAAAATGATTGCTGCTACCAACCGGAGTGAGCTCAACAATACGTTGATCGATGCGGTCCAGTGCAAGCATTCGAAAGCGAGGAATGCCTGTCCGCATATTGCCGTGATATTTGCGCCAAAAAGATCGGCGGCCGCCACGAATATCACCAGACGGGTGGGGATGGAATTCGGCAGTAGAAAATGTGAAACGAGAACAACCAAGACGAAGAGGACAGAGCTGGAGCAAAACGTCGTCAGCAGCGACACGCCAAAACTCTCGTTGAAACTCCGCCTTTCGCGCGCCACATTCTTGATCAGTATGTACCCGCTACCCAGGCTACCGAACGGGGAAAGAATGCCTACGAGTCCAATGACACCGACAAACGCGCCGTAATTCTGCACTCCCAGTGAGCGGGCGATTACCGTGAAATACAAGGCCTGAATGACTAGCTTGAGCCCCTGCCCGAGCATCATCCAACATGTGTTGCGCGCCAACAGACTCTTAGGTAGGAAAGGAACCTGCATTAGCTTTGAGAACACTGGAATCGACCTGCATGTGAACGTCTTAGGCGGCCGGTCTTTGCTAATTCGCCTTCGATCCACTTATAGGTGACGTCCAGACCCGCTTCGAGAGAAATGGAAGGCTCCCACGCCAAGACCTGCTTTAGCCGAGTGTTGTCGCTGTTACGTCCGCGCACACCTTGAGGCTTACCTAGATCGTGTCGCTTGACTAACTGCTTTCCGGCAATTGTGGAGATTAGGTCTACGAGTCCGTTGATCGAGATGAGCCGGTCCGTACCGAGATTTAGCGGTTCGTGATAATCCGACGCCATGAGACGCAAGAGGCCCTCTACACAGTCATCAACGTACATGAACGACCGTGTCTGTTCCCCGTCACCCCAAATTTCTAATTCCCCGCAGTCCTTGGCTAAGGCTATCTTTCGGGAGATCGCTGCGGGTGCCTTCTCCTTGCCGCCCTCGTACGTTCCCAGCGGGCCATAAACGTTGTGAAAGCGCACAACGCGGGTTTCGAATTTGTAGTCACGGCGATAGTAGCGGCAAAGTTCTTCAGTGAAGAGCTTCTCCCATCCATAGCCTGGTTCAGGGTCGGCTGGATATGCGTCTTCTTCCCGCAAAGGGGTGACCTCGGCACTGGTTTGTTTGGGTCCTGCATAGACGCAAGCGGACGAGGAAAACAGGAAGCGGCTCACGCCGTTCAAGTGGCTTGCTTCCAACATGTGTGCGTTGATTAGGACGCTGTTGCGCGCAATGTCCGCGTGAGATGCCGTGATGTAGCCGATACCACCCATGTCGGCGGCCAGATTGTAAACCTGGTCTATTCCGCCCCGCGTTGCCAACAGACAGTTGTCGTACTTACGCAGGTCCGCTTGCGCAAACTCGTCGGCCTCACTGGCTTCGTATTCGGGCAGCTTGATATCCGCTCCGCGTACCCAGTGCCCTTCGCTCTTCAATCGGGCGACCAGATGATGGCCGATGAAGCCGCCGGCGCCAGTAACCAGTATCCGTCTCCGCTCTCTCATGATATCGATGACTCTCCTGCTGAATTAGCCTTAGTGGTTCCTGCGCTATGGCCAGCAGTGGACCGTGACATCGAAAACTGAAGAAGTTCTAAGCAAACAAACCACGCCGCTTTCGGGATGGTGATCAAATAGCGTTTCCAAAGACGGCCTGGCTCGGAGACGAGTCGAAAGAACCATTCCAGACCGTTGTTGCGCATCCACTCTGGTGCTCGTCGCAAGTTACCGCAGTTCATGTCAAAGGCGGCGCCCACTCCCAGCATCGCGGGTATCCTTAACTTGCAGCGGTGTTCGTCCATCCACTGCTCTTGTTTTGGAGTGCTTAGCCCAATCCAAAGCACATCGGGTGATGCCCGTTCCACACACGAAATAAGCTCTTCCTCTTCGGAAGCGGTGAGAGAACGAAAGGGAGGAGTGTAAGTGCCAGCAATAACGATTCCATGTTTTTCGTGGAGGGTCTGTGCGAGTTTCTCGGCCACTCCTGGCGCTCCCCCATAGAAGAAGTGTCGATAGGCATTTCCACTTACTCGACAAAAGCCATCCATCAATTCGGCTCCGCAGACGCGGTGGCGCAAGGGATAACCCTTAATCCGTGCGAGCCAGACCAAGGGCATGCCATCGGGCACGACGAGGTCGGCAGCATTCAAGACCTGACGGAACTGGCCTTTTTGTCGGGATTCAGCGATGCCGTGCATCCCGGTTACGGCCACGACGCGCGTGATCGTCTGAGGGTGGTCGATCCAGGAACGCAAGAGCGCCACCGCGTCAGACATTTGCACCGCGTCCACGCGAACACCAAGAACCTGGAAACTAGAAAGCATGCGCCCGGCTCCAAAGAACGGTCGAATTCTTAGCCTGCACCTGCACCTCTGAAAACTGCGGGAATCGTCAGCGCCAGAATTTTTACGTCAAGCCAGAGTGACCAATGATCGATGTACTGCATATCCAAAACCATCCACTGTTCAAATGGGATAGTGTTGCGTCCCTGAATCTGCCAAAGACAAGTGATTCCCGGTGGCACGCTAAAACGCCTGCGTTGCCAATCCTCGCTGAAAAACTGATAATCACGCACGGACATTGCCCGCGGACCGACAAGACTCATGTCTCCCTTAAGCACGTTAAAGAGTTGCGGCAGCTCATCGATGCTTGTCTTCCGCAGAATCTGACCTAGGGGAGTGATCCGGGGATCGTTCTTGATCTTGAATACCGGACCCTTCATCTCATTGAGGTGGGCAAGGTTTTCCTGAATGCTCTCCGCTGCTGGCACCATGGTCCGGAACTTGTACATGGTGAACTGTCGTTTGTTGAAGCCGACCCTTTTCTGGGCGAAAAACACGGTTCCGGGAGAAGTTAGTTTGATCAAAGCTGCCACGATCAGAAATAAAGGCGACAAAACAAAGAGCAGGACCAGCGAGCCGGCGAAATCAAAAATGCGTTTCGTCAGCAATTGCCAACCATAAATGCCATTGCTGGTGGCCACGATATGGGGAACGCCATGGGCAGCGTCGGCCCGCTGGTGCTCGAACTTCAGATCAAGAATATCGGTGTCTAACCGAACGATAATGCCGTGGTGCCTGGCCAGCTGTGCGATCTCCGCGGCCCGTTCGTAGAAGGATCGCAGTGGAAGATAGATTGCAATTTCATCGACGACATTGTTCCGGAGAAACTCCGCCAAGCCATCGTAGTCGCTAGCGAGACGGAATCCGGACTCCTTGAATTCCGCCATTCCGCCCCATTCGTCATCCACGAATCCCAAGAGCCGGCAGCCGCGTTCCGGCATGGTTTCAACGCTGCGTCCAAAGCCAACGGCCCGCGGATTCGTCCCAAGAATCAGTAGATGATGCAAGTTCCGGCCGCGCTTGCGAATAACCCCAAGAACAGATCGAAGCAGCAACCGCGTAACGATGATGAGAATCGTGGCGACCACCCAGAAAACCAAGAGGAAGAAGACCGTCATGTCCGAAACGCGGAGTACTTTCCCCTGGCACCAGAGACACGCCATCAGAAGAGTCATCGCGCGCAAAACGTCCAGCGACTCCGCCCCCTTGGTAGACAACCGCTTCGACTGATACAAATTGCACATGACGAGCACACCATGGCCGAGGAAAAGGGCGAACGCAAAAATGACACAGCTCAAGAGGCTGACCCTGGCAGCAAAGAAGTCTGGGAAGCTCGCCCGTGAGTCCGCGTTGGTGGTCAATATGGCCGCAAATCCGAACGACAGCATGAGCAGGCCAAGATCAATGACCATCAGTGCTCGGAGCAGAATCGCGCGCACGATTTCCTGAACTCTTATGCCCATTTGGATTGAACTCGATGCGGGACTGTGTTCTAGGCTGGTTCTACTTCAAATTCGTTAATGCGAATCGCGACTGATTTCTGAATCAGATCTACGGAAACGACCAGACTCCTGTCGTTGTGGATCGCTGAAAGAATCCCTTCGATCCCGTCCAAAGCACCGCCGCGAATTCGAACCCGCTCGCCGACGCGGAGAAACTCATGCGGTGTCATCGGAATGCGCCTGGCCGCGATTGCCTGAAGAGTACCAATTTGCTCGTCGGGGACCGGCGTTCCGCGCCCGGGTGCGCCAACAAACTGAACGACCCCGGTTGTCTGGAGAACCTTTGCCCGACTTTCGGCAGAGATAGGTACGCGTGCGAAGAGATATTGTGAAAACAGGGGCAATTCAACCCAGCGGTAGCGGTCGCTCCAGCGTCGCCTTTCCCGGTGAAGCGGAAGGAAACTGTGAATGCCTTTCTCAAGCAGTTCTGAATTCACTTTCTTTTCGTGGCGTGGTTTTGTCTGAACGGCAAACCAAAAAGGCATGGACTCGGGCATTCCCACACCGCTGGAAAGTGGTCGCTCACAAAGTTCATTCGCAGTACTTAGAGACACAGCTTCGCCCTCCTCACTCACATTGGTCATTAGAAGTTGTAAGACACCGACTTGATAAAGCCTTTTTAGAGCCGTTTATATACGGCAGCCGGGATGTGGAACGTCCGATTGTTAAGCACCGCCCCCAAAATAGGAATGTTCTGCGTCCTCAGGCTCTCGGTGACGCGAACTGCCGCTTCTCGCCGAGTCGTATTTGCCTCCAGAACCAGAACGAGTCCATCCACCAAGCGACCGAGCACCATACCGTCAGCGAAAGCGGTGAGCGACGGTGCATTCATCACCACATAATCGAATTCCTTGCGAATTTCGTTAAGCCTTTCTTTCATGCGATCCGAATTGAGCAGGATCGTCGAGTCCTGCATAGGCGAAGCCGAAGCAAGGAACCAAAGATTGTCGGGTCCCATCTGCTTCGCAAAATCCTTGATCGGTCCACGCCGCACCAGCGAATCGACCAAGCCGAGATCAGGGCTCAAGCCCAGCGTGTCGGGCAAACTGGGCTTACGAAAATTGCCTTCGACCAGACACACTGATCCGGGTACGCTTTTTGCCAACAACTTCGCTGTAATGGCGCACAGCCAATTGCAGCCGACGTGCGCGTCAATCGGTGCAAACAGAACGGATTTCGGAGCGGCTTTGTCACCGGTGAGAAACACGCGCTGCACGAGCTTCAAAGCTTCTTCGCGGAGTACAGGTTCCAAAGATGACAAATCTTGCGGGGTCGCCGGAGCAACGTTCTCCACCGCAACGGCATTCTCTCCTGTCGCAAACGTCGGGGCAGCGCCGAGGCCAAACTCTGCCTGTTGCAGCAGATCGTAATTCTTGCTCACGGTTTCTCCCTTTGCGGAGCGGTTTCAAAGGGGACGGGCTTCTGTTCAGGGGCAGCCTGTGTTTTCTCCCGAACTTGCGAGCGGAGGGACAAGTCAGCTATCCAAGTATTCTGCATGCGCTCCGAATCTAGCGGCAATGGGCCAAGCTCGAGCGTGTCGCCAGTTTCCGAGAGCGTGCGATCGGTGGACGGCTGAATTTGATTCGCTCGAGACTTGTGTCGCGAGTGATGCGCAAGCGACGTCATCACTGAGCCCCGCAACGCTCGCGTTGCGTTCCAAGTGTGGGTATCGGCTCGCAGGATGGGATTTCTGTCTTCCTCCTCGGACACCTTGGATAGTGGAACTGCGTCTGAATCGCCGCCGCTCGTTGCTGATTGAGACAAGCTCCTTGTGTGTTCCCCAAGCGTCGGATCGTTCGCAGGTGGCCAAAGGTAGACGAGCAACCCAACGACGATCAGAAACGCGAGCGTAAGCGCTACACGGTATCGCCAAGAGATGAGTAAAGCCGCCGCCTTTTCGAAAACCGGAAACCACGGACGCCGTTGAACGGTATGATTCCTTGGGGGAGCCAGTATTGTCAGGTCCAAATCGTTGATCGTTTCTTGAACCATCGAGGCAACAACCTCAGTCCGTTTTGAAGCGCAAGCCAGAGACATGGCATTGAAACAAAGGTTGTTGATATCACGCGGTATGCCGCCCGACTGCTTTGCAATCATCGCGTAGGCCTGTTTCGAGAAAATAGGTTTGTCGGATGCAGCGCCGGCCACGCGCAGACGATGCTCAATGTATTCCCGGGTCTCGTCCGCATTGAATGGAGTCAGTCTAGCCACAATCGATATCCTTTGACGAAGCTGAGTGAGCCCTTCGGAGCCAAGTCTTTCGGCCAGTTGGGGTTGACCCGAGAGAACTATCTGCATCAGCTTTTTACCAGGGATTTCAAAATTCGAAAGCATCCGGACAAACTCGAGCACTCCATCGTCGAGATTCTGGGCCTCATCAAGGACCACAATGACCTGCCGACCACGCCTGGATTCCTTGAGCAAATAGGAATTTAACTTCGCGTGCATGCGCGCGACGTTGCCGCCGCGGTCTTTGATGCCGAGATCGGCGAGAAGCGAGCCAAGAAACCCCTCCGGCCCACAGAGCCGCTGGAATAAGAATGCCGTTTTTGCATCTGCCATGCGACCCAGAAGGTGGACGAGTAGTGTGGTTTTACCCATGCCAGGGGCTGCGATCAGCGCTGTAAATCCTCGTTCGGAACGCATTCCGTGATGTAGGGATGCGAGTGCCTCGCGATGGGTCTTGCTGAGAAAGAGGAATCTTGGGTCCGGCGTGACGCCGAAGGGTTGAACTCCCAAGTTGAAATGTTCCAAGAGCATGGACTTATGCCACCCGCTTAGGCATGGACGCGAGGACCGGGACATTCAGCATTTCCTCGACTTCGGAAGGCGACCGGAACGAAGGGTCGGCGAGTTCCGCCAAGTACCCAGCGCCAATAGCGGCTAAGAGCGCGATCCAGAATCCCGCGAACATAACTGAGGTCGGGCTGTGCGCGGGAAGCACGGGCACCTCAGCAGGAACAGCGATGGACACGTTTGCGATTCGTTTGTCGTCCAAGGCGTCGGAAGTGCGTTCCTGTTCACGTTTGGTGAGGTACAGGAGGTAATTCCCTTCATTGGCTTTTGCTTCGCGGAGAAGAGCGGCCTGTTGGACTGCTTTTGCATCCGAATCCACCATTTGCGATTGAATGTCGTGGACCGAGGTTTGCAATGCATAGGCTTTCGCTTCTTCAGAGGCCAGGTCAGCTTCGGTCTTGGCCTGATCCTGGCGCAGGTATTCAAAGGTCTGGTCGCGATCTGTGGAGGTGTTGATATATTTTGTTTGCTCCGCGGCGGCTATGGTCTCTTTAGTTTCGGCGATTTCCGAATCCACCTCCTTAACAAGCGGGTAAGACGGCTCATACTTGAGCAAGAGTTGGGTTCGCTTGAGTTGCGCGGCCAGCAGCGTGGACTGCAGCTGGTCCAAAAGGATGTTCGCAGAGATGGAGGCCTCGACCGTGAAAGATCGAGAGGGAGTTACGGCCATCTGCGCTTTAATGTTTTCGATGCGCTGCTTGTCAGCAGCAATGGCTTGGCGTGTCTGATACAGACTTGCTTGCGATGCAATCAATTCTTGCGCCAAATCGGTACGCAGAATCTCGGGCGCCGCTACTCTTTCGGTTTTGCTAAACCTTACCAACTTGCTCTCCGATTCGCTTAGCGCCCGCTGGTATCTATCCGTTTCTTGCGCGAAAAAATCCAGAGCACCCGCTGGGCGCTGTAGCCGTAGGTGCTTTTCGAGGTAGAGCTTTCCGAGTGTCTGCAGCACGCACGCCGTGGACTCCGGGGAACCGGTACTTCCGTAGAGCAAGTTGATCACGCGAGAACTCTTGTGAGAGTCCACTTTGAGGGAAGCCGCAATCGCTTTCGTTGCGCCCTCGAGTGCCGCGGCTTTCTTAGCATCCGGATCGCGGGAATCAAATTTGCTCCAAAAGGAAGAGCCGACCTCGGCCAGCTTGCAAGTCTGTGCCACTTCCCGCAACATATCCCGCCCTTGCAAAAGGGAAACCTCCGAATCGACATCGTCTGTCGTGACCAGGTCACTCGTTTCCTGAACGGCTGCAGTCGGCTGCGGGGTCACGGCAAGATCAATCCGTTCCCGGCCCACAAGCACCTGCATCGTCGCCACATAATAGTGGTTCGCCCAGGCCCAGGCCACTAAGGTGGAAACCAAAAAGACCGAGGAAAATGTCAGCGCGATGGCCCAGGGGTGGCGAAACAGCGGCCCCAACATGTCCCTCAAGGTCAGTCGGGGAACGTCGTAAACAACTGGCCGTTTATTGTTTGTTTTTTCCATAACATCTGCTCATCTGTTCCAGCTGTGTTCTTCTGTCTTTTGCATGCCCTCTCACGTTCAGTATGTCAAAGGGTATGGCGGTGAAATGTTGAAGGAGTAAGGAACATACTTTTTGAAGTTCGCGATGAACTTTTCCGGCACAAAAATCATGTCCCCAGGCCGGAGATGGGCATCCTCACCGATGTTCTTTCCATGCAGAATATCCTTGAGCTTCAGCTCATGAACCTCGGCCCAATTCGCCGACACCGCCCGATAAAGAAAAACCTGGGTCTTTGCCGTAGGAGCGAACCCACCGGCAACCGCAATGGCCTGAGTGACGGTAATGTCGTTGCGCAGGTCGTATTGCCCCGGCTTTTCCACTTGGCCTAGGACGGTAAAGCAGGGCTTCTGAAAATCAGCCAGATCTACGTCGACGATAGGGTCATGCAGGATATCGGAGTAGACTTTTTTCACAGCCTCGACCAGCTCACGAACTGTGAGCCCTTGGGCGTAAACATCGCCGGCGCCTTGCAGCGAGACAAACCCGTCGGGCTGCACAGTCAGTTTTTGATTCCATTCCGGCGAAAGCGGGAAAGAAAGAAGTAAAACGTCATCGCGGCAGATTCTGTAACGCGGATTCCGCTCGGCCGGCGCCGGGTGCGCTACTTCGCCGTTGGACGAGGGGGCTACCTGGCTCGCCGGTTTCGCCGAATCATCAGGCGGCTCCTGCTGACCGGCCGCTAGCAGCGAGCAATGCAGCAAAAACACAGTAGCCAACAAAACGAATACTCGGCCTGCGCGTTCTTTCATTTCACTTCCTCCGGCCACGGCCTCGCCGATCGCCCGACTTCCTTTGTTGGACACTTGCAGTTCTGCAAGGTCATCTTTGCTCAACCCAGTTCTGATACACGCGGCGGCGCTCTGTTCACCAACACAAAAAGAATCACGGATTGCCTTGGGAACTCGGTGAAATCAAAATGCTGTACCTGTGTGCCCGGATGTTATGAAGGATTCTCATTGACGGCTCGACAATGGAATGTGAATAGAACTTTAACTTTTCATGCGGAAACCTCCAGCTTTTACACACTTGTCATAAATACGTCACGCGAAGGCAACAAACAGTTTGTATACGTCCACTGGCTTCATCGGATCCGGAAGATTTTTTGGAACTGCGTTCAAAGCTCCAGGGTCTGCGAGCGGCATGTGCACTCAGGCATCTCGCACTTCCGGTTAGGTCTGTTTACGCGAGGTGATCGATACCCGCGTACGCCGAAAACCTAACCGAAGGATTGCTGTCGTAGCTCGAAACTAATCGTTTCCGGTTGTCATTGGATTTTCAGGTTTGGCGTAGATTCACCCACGCAAAAGCCGACCTACATTGACCTTTTGGCGATGCGCGAATGAAGTTCAGCCTTGGAGATGTAGGCAGCGCGCATCCGCCTGTGGGGACCATGAACTCGAAATGCAGCCTACGAATACGGGAGCAAGGAGTTTATGTCCCGAACGTTTTTCAGGTATCTAACTGCGCCAGTTCTATTACTTCTTAGCGTCTCCGCGGCCCATTCTCAGTCGGAAAAGGGACGGATTTCCGTACAGGTTACGGATCCACAGGGTCTAGCTGTCGCTGGCGTTAAGCTGGAGCTCGTTAACCAGGACACTTCGGCGAAGCAAAACGCCGAGGCGGACGAGACGGGTCACTACGCTTTCGCCGGCCTTCCAGGTGGCCGCTATCGGCTGAATGCCTCGGCTGATGGTTTCAGGCCATTTTCCAGCGATGATATTAAGCTGGCGCCAGGGCAGGCCCTTTCATTCGACGTGAAGCTCGAGGTCGTTCAGGAGAAAGCATCCGTCACGGTGGAAGGCGGGGGCGCAACACACATAGAGACTTCGAACGCTGAAGTTTCAGGGACGATTAGCGAGACGGAAGTGAAGACGCTCGGCCTCAATGGTCGAGTTGCGTACCAGTTGATTGCCTTGGTACCCGGTGTGAGCAATCAGACGGGACAGGATGAAGGCAAAACTGGCGTGGCAGGGAGCGCTAAATACAGCGTGAACGGAGGCCGCGTCGAATACAACATCTTTGAGGTGGATGGAACAGACGTTTTGAATAATGGAATCAATGCGGCGCGAGGAGCGAACACATTCATCGTCAATCCCAGTGTGGATGCCATCGGAGAAATGAAAGTACTCACCTCAAACTATGGGGCGATGTATGGGAAGACGGCCTCGGGCATCGTCCAGATCACGACCAAATCGGGCACTACAGATTTTCATGGCGATGGTTACGAATTCATTCGCAATGAAATGTTCAATGCGCGGAACTTTTTCGACCAGCCGGGGAGAACGCCGCTTTACCGGCGGAATGACTTTGGCTTCATTTTCGGCGGGCCGGTCTTTATCCCCGGGAAATACAATACCAACAAGCAGAAGACTTTCTTCTTTTTCTCGCAGGAGTTTCGGTACGAGAAAACGCCCGTGCCCTACAACCAGGCCGTGCCGTCAATGGCGGAGCGCGCGGGCGATTTCAGTGACGTTTGCCCGGCAGACAAGACATTTCAGATTACGGCCTCGAACAAGTCCCTATATCCCGACTGTCCGGTTGTAGCGTATTCCCAAGCCAATGCATCGTATGTCAGGTCAGCCTACAACGGGACCGTGCCCGGTGCCACAGACCAACTTCCCATTGATCCAACGTCGCAAGCCTTGTTGTCCACGGGTCTTCTCCCAGCACCCAATTCCGCCACAGGTTGCAACTCCCCCGTGTCTTCGCCCTCAAACCCTGCCTGCTACGTGGCGTCAGTTTCGCCGAGGACCACCTGGAGCGAATCGCTGTTTCGAATCGACCAGAACTTTTCCAATACCCAAGTCCTATCGGTCCGTTTCATTCACGATTCGTGGAATACAGATGTGTTGACGCCCCAGTGGGGCTTAGTCGAGAACAGTTTTCCCACGGTCGAGAACAACATAGACGGGCCGGGCTTGAGCGTGATCGCCAGCTTGACCAGTGCTCTGCCGAAAGACTTTGCGAACCGGCTCTCCTTCGGATACGTGGAAGCAAAGATTAACCTCACGCAGGTGGCAGGGCCAGGTGCGAGCCTAACCCGGCCAGCCGGTCTCGATGCTCCCTGCCCCACCAGTAGTTCGGGGACCCTGGATTGCTACCAAACCGGTACTGGTGTCACACCCGCGACCTCGCCTATCGGTCCTCTAGGTGCGTTTTTCAACAACGGTTTTGGCAACAAGATCCCGGCACTGTTATTTAAAGGGACCAACGCGGCCTATGGCGAGCACGGGTTCAACATCGACACGGGTTACACGCCTTGGCTCGACACCATCCCCAACTATACGGTTCGAGACAATGCCACGAAAACACTCGGCCGACACACCCTGCAGTTTGGTGCGGAATGGGTTTTCGCGCAGCAGAACGAGCTGGGGGCCGCAAACGGGTTAAATAGTGGAGATGTGCAGGGGATTCTGTCCTTCAATGACCAAGGCGCCGGTCCCAGCCCCACCAGAGTCAACGGAATCTGCCTCGCTGGTCCATTTTGCTCGGCGCAGATCGATACTTCGAACGCTTTCGCTAATTTCTTAGGCGGACAAATCGCCACATATCAACAGGACAGCAGTCAAAACAAATACTACAACCGGTATTTGGTAGTCGAGCCGTATATCCAAGACGACTGGCGCGTGACGTCGCGGCTTACGATTAACCTCGGCTTCCGTGCTGGGTTGTTCGGTTCCTGGTACAACAAGAACGGCACCGCATATAACTGGGAATCCTCAGCCTACAACCAGTCGACTGCCGCCGGGGTCTTTCTTGATCCACTGTTTGGATTTTTGGTGCGCCCGCAGTCAACAACTTCGGGCAACACCCTCCAAGCCGTGTCTTTGAATTTGAACAACCCGGATCCGGCTATCATCAATGGCCTCGTCCAGTGCGGCGCCAACGGCGTGCCGAACAGCTGCATGAGCAGCCACATCTTCAATCCGATGCCTCGCGTCGGATTGGCATGGGACGTCTTCGGGAGTGGCAAAACGGCACTTCGTGCCGGCTACGGGATCTTTTTCGAGCACGGCACCAGCTACGAAGCGAACTCTGGCTCTCTCATTGGCAGTGCGCCGCTTACGTTAAGCCAGACCGGCCTCAACCCGCCAAGCTATCAGTGCGTTGGAGGGTATGGGCGCTTAGGTACGCCGTGTTCTCAATACTTTGGGCAAGACGTGACGAGCCCGGTGATTACAGGTCCGATCGCATATCCAATCAACGTCACATCAATCCCGACAAAAGCGACCTACCCGTATGTGCAGCAGTGGAGTCTGAGCGTGGAGCAACAGGTTCAGAAGGGATTGACGGCCACCGCCGCTTATGTGGGAAGCGAAGGCACACATCTCACTTCGGTAAGCGATCTGAATCAAGTCCATCCCATAGATTCTTCGTTCAATCCCTACCCAGCCGGGCGACCAATCATCTCTACCGAGGATTGTGCGGGCAGTTCCGGAGGAAGTTTCGAACTCGGTGGATCGGGTTCCGCCAATCCAAACGGCGGCGTGATCATCGCCCCGGGGCAGCCGGGTTGGGTGAACATGAACGTCGCTTGTTATGGTGTCCCTGGGTTTGGGAAGCCGTTCAATCCCAGTGTGTTTCGACCCTATCCGACCATAGGCAGCATTCTCGTCGTCGCCAACAATGCAAGCTCCAACTACAACGCTTTCCAATTCAGTCTCCGCAAGACGGTCACTCCGTTCGTTGTTGGATTGTCCTATACCTACAGCCACTCGATCGATAATTCGTCGGACCGTTCCGATGCGGATTTTGTGAACTCGTACGATCTGGCAAGCAATCGCGCGAGCTCTAATTTTGATCAGCGCAACAACCTAAGCATTAACTTTATCTATGATCTGCCGATTCGCAATTTCTTGACCGGTGCGTATCATGTGCTCCATGTTTTCGATGACGACCCCACGAACGAAGTCGCTTCACATAGCTTGGCACCCAGCTTCGATTCTTCCGCGTCCAAAGTTTGGCTCGACGGTTGGCAGTTCTCCGGCATCATCGTTCATCAAAACGGCACGCCCTTCAGCATCATCAATGGCGGAAGCTCGGGCGGCGTCGGGGTTCCCGATAACGCTGGTGTTGCAAACTACTTTGGGACCGGTTCGTACGCCGATTGCGTGGGTACTCCCTATGGTCACGTCGAGAACGGCAAAGTCATCGCGGGTACCTTCGGGCCTTTGCTTTACAACCCTTCGGCCTATGTCGCTCCGCGCGGCCTTACCTTTGGCGATTGCGGCCGCAATTCGCTCAATAATCCCACCCGTACCAATTTCAATGCGTCTCTCCTGAAGCATTGGAAAGTTTTCGGTGAGCGGGACCTGGAATTCCGCGCCGAGGCCTTCAACATCTTCAATCATACGCAGTTCCGAATCTACGATCCGTCGCATCCTGGCAACACGGGAAACAACGTACTTGGCTGCTATGGCGGCGCCAGTGCCGACTATTCGGCTGCGGGCGGAGGCGGCGTGGACTGCTTGACCGGCGATTCATTCCTGCATCCCGTCGACGCCCATGATCCGCGGATTCTACAGTTCGGATTGAAACTCAACTTCTAGCATGGCGGGCACTGAGCGATCGCGTGCATCAGCGTTTGTCGCAGAGCCAGCACGCAATCCCCTCGACGATAAAAGGAGCAGGCATGGTAATCGCATGGCAGGTTTTGAAAATGTGGCAATCGACTGCAAATAGACTGGGCATGTCGACCTTCTCGTCGCGCGGGCAATTTCTTTTGGCCATATTGCTGGCGTGCGCGGTGGTCTTCTCGGGTAGCTGCGGTCAAACCGCAAAGCCCGTTATCTCACCGGCAACTGGTGAGGTCGATTCCTACTTTGGCGGCCCTTTCAACGTCTCTGGAAGCGACTTGTCCCGAAGTGTCACGAAATTCGATCACGCCGCGAATCAGGTTGGGGTGTCGGGGTTCGTCAACACAGAAACTGCTCTGGTTCCGACGCAGGTGATTAGCGGAGAATTTACCCCCGCCAGCACTGGTTTCCTAAGCATCACCGAAAACTTTGCTCCCAGCGAAACCGGGGTAATCAGCCCCCAGAATCCTCCACTGACGGGTGCTTGGGCTGTGGAGATCGCCGGGGCGGGGGCCTTAGCCAACTTTCTTAACGTCAATACCAGCGGTTCAACGGTCTCGGTCCGTGCGGCCCCTGCAGCCATGGCAGAAAACGCCGTCTGCCCAAATTTCCCTGCGCCCGCTGCGTTCTTGTATGTCACAGTACCTAACGCCAACACGACGACCGTTGACACGGCAGATTACGGCGGCACAACCGTCACTTCACAAGGTTCCGCAATCACCTTCAGGACGCAGCCCTATTTGATTGGAGCACCGGCCCCAACGGGTTTCAACGTCACCGGAGGATGCTCTATTACTAACTTGGGTTCGCTGACGGCCTATCCTCTGAACTCCTTCGGTTCAAGTTCCAACATCGAACTGATTTCGTTTGCTAGCTCCGGTATGTTGGTCAGCAGTTTCAACGCCGGTTCGGGTAATTCGCCCGGGGCGTTCGGGGGTGGGACGGGGGTAATCGGCGTTGCCCAACCTGCCGGAAATGTGGACGTTAGCGCGGTGGTCCAAGCCAAGTACAACGGTTTTCTGTACGCTCCATCGAATAGCGTTCCCGAAAATTACGACATCACCGTGCTCGCTTCTGCGTATGGCGACAATACGGCAACATCGCCGGTATGCTCCGCCTTGCAGGCCTCTTTGGTAGCCAACAACGGGCAGGGCGCAGGAACGGTCCCGGTGCTTCCTTCTGCGAACAGCATCTACGGCGGAGAGTTTCTTACGGCCACAAGCAGCGGGACTGTCAACGATCCGACTTCTGGCTCAGAGAACTGTGATGTAGTCATTGATCTAGGCGAGCAGAGTTCCACAGCGAGCGGTGTGTTTCCAAATGCTACTCTGTTTATCGGCTCGAACTTCCCGCCCTTCAGCACATCGAATCCTTGGATCTGTGCAGGGACGGGCTTCGTCTGCGCAGTTTCGTTTCCTGCTGCGGCCGTCGTTGGCCAGGTTCAGGGGCAGTATGTGATTTTCCTCGTGGCGAGTGCCTCGTCCAATCCGCCGGCCCAACTTCCTGACCAGTTCGGATCTAGTCCTGGACAGCCTCTCGGGATTTACCTCTTCCAGAAGACGCAATAAGGCCGTGCAGCCTTTTCATCAGTTTGAGAAAATACGCTGATTCATTCTTTGTTACTTTTTCGCAATATAGTATTTTTCATAATTGTCCGACCTGATGGGGACGGGCTTCTCCGCTCTACTTATAAGGAACTCATCCACGGCCTTGTTGCAACCTGGCCAGGGGGGGTCATTGTACTCGTCGAATAGGATGATCCCTCCTGAGGAAACGCGAGGGTAGAAGAACTCTAGACATTCTTTATACGACGTGTACATGTCACAGTCCAGGTGAACGAAGGAGAACACGCGACGGCCATACCTTGGGAGAGTCTCGGAGAAAAAGCCGGGAGCAAGCTCCACATTTCGTAAATTCAAGAGCTCCACCTTTGACAGGACCACTTCCGCCGAAGTATCGCCAAATCCGCCCATCTTGCGGCAGGCGTCAGTGTCTGCCCCACCGAGATCGATGTCTATCTTTATCGCCTCACTGAATCCGGCGAAGGAGTCGAATCCCACGATCTGCTTACCAAGCCCGCGCTGATGCACGTACACGGCCATCGGCAGGAGCGTCGCTCCCCGGAATACCCCACACTCAGCTACGTCCCCAGGCAGGTGCGCAGTCCTATCCATGAGTTCGAGAATTATATTGATGTTGGCCACTCCCGAACCGCGCTGCTGCAGCGGCTTAACTCCGCGAGGCACCGCGATCTCATGGATCACGCCCAGTACACGTGGCCACCGGCGCAGCGGATGCTTAATGTACAGGGAGGCCGGCACCTGCTTTCCTAGTCGTTGCGCCATAAGTTTAACGACCCGCCTCACGCTGCTGCCGACGGAAGTTTCGGTAACGTTCATATACTGCGCCGCTCCTTTTCTCTGCCACGAAGGCCAGAACTACCCGCCATAAAAGTCATAATCAATATGTGTTCTGCGTGACTAGCTCTGAATAAAGGTCGTCGATATCTGACGCCTTGAAACTCGCCGAGCTGAAACAGAGCCGCTCGGTTGGCATTCTGTACTCCAAAACGGATAGACGCTCAGGAATCAGCCGCGCATCGTAGCGGACTGCGAGCGAATTGTGGTTCCTCCACAGCCGTCTGTTAATGATCTGAATGTTCTTCGCCAAAAATGCAGAATCGCTGACGTAGCAAATATTGAAGCAGTTGAAGAGAGAGAAAAGACGCCTTAGCACATCACTCAACGGCCAAATCAGCCTGCGAAGCCTGAACGGGCTAGTCGTTCCTATGAGGTACGAATATTGGTTACTGGTCTTGTCCCGGACGAGCACATGCGTGCAGGCGAGGTTCTTGTGATCGTGGAGGATTCTTCGATCCCTCTTACTCAGGTAACTCTCGATCGCGTCCGGGCCGAAGATCACCTCGCGAGAGTTGTTTGGCCTCCATTCAAAATAACTGGCGAGGGTTGGCACGGCGATTTGCTGGTGATCGATTCGTTTGAACCCGATCTTCTCGTAGCTCGTCTTGGCCTTTTCGTTGGGCGTAAAGCTGGTGATCAATACGTTTTGCGTCTTCAATGCAGGGGCCAGAAGGGCCGCGGCAAGGCTCCTGGCCCCTTTGTGGTCATCATCTACAACCCATGCGGACAGATTGCAGTAGACGAGTTTATTGGCACCAATGAATCGCTCGCAAAACATCGTCCCCAAGAAACCGATAACGTATCCATTGTGAATGATGGCGTATCCGTACGGGAAATCACTTCGTTTCCACCTGTAATCAAAAATGGCATCCCAATCGAGGCGAAAACCAAACTCTTTTCGGGTCGACAGAAACTCCCTGACTTTGGGCACCATCTCATCAGTTACCGCCGTTATGATCATTCGCACCTCGTCGAACCCTCTATTGGGACGCAGTCACTGCTAAATCCAGTTGGGCAATGCCGGGCACGGGTTTCAGGATGCGACCTTCCCGGAACATGGTCTGATATGCGATCGAGAACATTTCTCGGCGGTTAGCGGCGGAGTACCAGATTTGATATGTATGGCGTGGAGTGCTGCTCGTTTTAAGCAGAGTAGCGCGATAATGAAACGCCTCCTCGAATTCGTACGCAAGCTCAAGGAGAAAACCTTCCACATCCCAGGTATTTCCTCCGTCTAGGCTGTAAGCGTAATGCAATCTCCAATCGGTCTGTCCCTTCAAGCTCACTAGCAGGGCACTGAACGTTCCCGCTTCGCGGATCACATCGAGATGCCACGGTTCTCGTGCGGTCAAACCGATCAAGCTGCAGGGAAGCGGCGAGTTCCACTTAAATCCATCCGCGCTGTCCCGTCGGACAACTTGGAATCTGCTTCCTGCTCTTCCCACGGTCCACATGTGGAACCCGTCATCATCGTGAACAACCGCGGGTGACATAAGGAGCGCGGTGTCTCCTCGCGCTGCAAGCACCTCGACCGGCGAACTCCACTCCAAACCGTTAACACTTGTGGTCAGATATATCCGATTCTCCGCAGGGCTCCTGGACCGTCGCGTTTCCCGGTAGTACAGCCAGAGTTTTCCGTCAAGAAACAGCATGTCCGGATCTGAATTGTGATCCCAGCTTCCTGGAGGGCTAGGTATCACAGGATTCTTAGCTCCATCAGGCACCGTCCAGTGGACTCCATCATAACTGGCAAAAATCTCTGGATTCTCTTGAACGAAATTTGCGTAGGCGTATGGCGTGCATATCATCCAGTACGGCCATCGGCCAGATCCAAATCCATCGGGTATGTATGCCACATCTGGATGACACGCTTGGCCGCTCCCCTCTGAAGTCTGCAGATTGACGAGCGTAGGGTGGTGCTTCGGACCCTGGTCCGTCAATCTGCGATAGGGGGCATCCCCAAAGTTGGGAAGCATGGCCGGTGGCTGCTTCCCGAGGCGGTTTTGGATTTTCTCCAGCGCAATTCTGGGAGATAGATCTTTGCGCGCAAGCAAGAGAACGAAAGTCGCCAGGCAACCTGACAAACAAAGCAACAAGAGTATACCCACGATAACCATAACTGCGCCGCCTCACTTGCCTCAGACATTGATTCGCCCGCTCTAACACTCATCCCCACCCCCCGGAACTGCGAAAGGCTCCCAGGGAAGCGTTAGTCACAGCCAAAAGCAGGAGAAATTGGATTCGGCTTCCAACTCGCGGTGAAAAGACCCTAGTGAACCAGAGCCAGATTAATGCCGCATGAATCGCTGGTATCGCCACCAATAAGCGGCCACCAAGAATAAGCCATAGATTTGAAAGGTTTTGTCCGGCTATGTTAAAGAAAGAACCAGCTTTTCATGAAACCTTAACAGTCCAGGAAGCATAAGCTATTAGTATTTTCGTGTTTTGGAATCGTCTCTGAATCCTTCTCTCGAGGAATGAGGTTACGGTGTACGGGTACGCCTGGAACAGCTTCTGGTGCGTGAATCTGTGAACCTGATCGATGCGTTAGAAATCTTGAAACAGCCCCTGCCGGAAGATGCCCCTCACTTCCGTGGGGCTCTGGCGTGCAGTTTCACCCCAGTTCACCTTCAAACGTTCCTGCGCGCGCATCTGAGGAAGCGGCTCCCAGGAAAACAAGTGGACCTCGATATTGGTCTGTATGGTGATCTCAAAGGTAATATTGAGCGGCTGGAAAAGCTCCCCTCGGACGCGCTGTTTGTCGCGATCGAGTGGCAGGATGTCGATTCCCGTCTTGGCATTCGCACTCTTGGCGGATGGCGCACGACAGACCTGGTTGACATCGTAGAATCGGCATCCGAAACGATCGTTGCGTTGAAAGGCTTATTAGCTCGCGCATCGAGCTTTCGGCCGGTTTACATATCTACGCCAACGTTACCTCTGCCACCTCTTTTCACCGTTTCACCGCAGCAAGCGAGCAATTTCGAACTGCAACTTCGCCAATTAATTGCTTCCTTTGCTTCGTCGATTGCTGAAGAGCCGGGAATACGTGTGATCAGTCAGCAATTGCTCGATGAGCACTCGCAGCTGCGTGACCGTTTTGATGTCCGTTCCGAGGTGCAAACTGGCTTCCCCTATAAACTCCGCCATGCCTCGTCATTGGCAGAGGTGTTCGCCGCGCTGATCCAGCAATCCGCGCCACGAAAGGGGTTAATCACGGATCTGGACGACACACTGTGGGCAGGAATTCTAGGTGAAGTCGGGCCCGAAGGCATTTCGTGGGGGCCCGAGAACCACACACACCTTCACGGAATCTACCAGCAATTTCTTGAGTCACTCGCCAGTGTGGGAGTCTTGGTGGCCGTTGCCAGTAAGAATGAAATGCAACTGGTGAACCGGGCTTTCGAACGAACCGATCTGAGAATCTCCAGGGACAACGTTTTTCCTTTCGAAGTCCATTGGTCCCGCAAATCAGAGTCGGTACGGCGAATTCTGCAGGTTTGGAATATCAGTGCAGACGCTGTCGTCTTTCTTGACGACAGCCCGATGGAAGTCGCGGAAGTTAACCAGGCGTTCCCCGAAATGGAGTGCCGTGTTTTTCCAAAGGGCGATTACGAAGCTTTCTGGACTCTGATGAAACAATTGCGGCAGGATTTTGGGAAAAATACTGTTAACTACGAAGATCTCATCCGAGCGAAGAGCATTCGTGATGCTGAGCCGCTGCGCAGCGCGGCAACAAGTTCCCGTTCCTTGAGCGATTTCTTGCAAAGCGCCTCAGCTTCCATTCGAGTCGAGTTTAGCGGGAAGAGTCGCGATCACCGTGCATTCGAATTGGTCAACAAAACGAATCAATTCAATTTGAATGGTAAACGTCTGACGGAAGCGGCATGGTCGGCGTATTTCGAACACCCAGATGCATTCCTTATGACCGTCACGTACGAAGACAAGTTTGGCCCACTTGGCAAGATCGCTGCGCTTCTGGGTAGATCTGTTGGAAAGACGGTTCAGATCGATTTTTGGGTGATGAGTTGCCGGGCTTTTTCGAGGCGCGTCGAACACCAGACCTTACGCCAGATCTTTGAAAAGTTCGAGGCTGACGAAATTCGCTTTGATTACCAGCCGACAACCCGAAATGTGCCTCTGCAGGAGTTTTTTGCCGATGTGCTGGGAACGTCCCCGCAGCCGGGATGTTCGCTGTTGCTGTCCAATTTCTTAAACAAAAATCGGGAGCTATTTCAACGTGTCGAGCAAATTGTCAATGGGTGAGACCGAGCATCGCTTGGTTCGTTCTTTCTCTTTAGTGTTTCCAAATCTGGCTGCGGGCGAGATTCGCACGGTCAGCATCGAGACCATAGACGAGTGGGATTCTCTTGCCTCGGTGACATTGGTAGCAGTTCTCCAGGAAGAATTCGGCGTGGAGATCGATCTCGGCGATTTACCGGAGTTAATCTCTTTCGACGCAGTGCTGCGATATCTAGAAGTTCGAACTGCCCCGCGTAGCGCATAGTATTGACAGTTTCAGTCAGAGGGCTTCCACTGCGGCACGGCTTTTGCGCCGGGCCGCGAACAGGCGCGCCAAGTTGGGAGGTAACAATGGGAAGCGAGTCTCACGGGGGACTGCGTCCGCCCGGGCAGGTCAAACTTCATCATATTGGCTTCGTGCTGGCTTCGATCCAGGAAGGCGCTGCGTCTGTAGCGACGTCGCTGGGAGTGACCTGGAATGGGAACATAATCCTCGATCCCTTGCAGAATGTGCGAGTGTCGTTCCTGCAAGGCCTTGACACCAACGATGCCCTAATCGAACTTGTCGAGCCTCACGGCCCGAAGTCACCGGTCTCACAATTCTTGGAGAAGGGCGGTGGTCTGCATCACTTGTGTTATGAAGTTGAGAATTTGGAGTCTCATCTGGAGTTTTGCAGGCTGGTAAGAACAGTTGTCCTCAGGCCACCCGTCCCCGCGATAGCGTTCAATGGCCGGCGTATCGCATGGGCCCTGACGGCCAGAAAGATTCTGCTGGAGTTTCTGGAGCGCTAAGAAAGCACTGTCTGCGTTCGCCGATTGTCTCTGAACTTTAACAGTTCCTTCCCTGAAAAACGCGCTTCGGCCGCTATATACATGAAAAGAAATTATGTGTTCAGCCTGTCGCGGCAAGAGTGTTATCGGACAATTAATTTGACGTTGATACGGCTTAAACCAGGTTCGAATACAACGGACTGCACTCGGCGCAATGCAGACTTGGCGCGAGCGCAGCGAACGAAGTAGCCGAACTCGTTGCTCTGTCCTCAAGGCGCTGTCGTTGAGTTCTGTTCACGGAAGGGCTTCCTCAGCCTGGCTCTTCTGCGGTCTGGTCACTCAAATAGCAACTACAAGGAGAAGATATGAAATTTAAGTGTGGATTAGCGCTGTTGGTCGCGCTTTTTGCGATCAGCACCGTTTCGAAGGCCCAGACGGTTGTATTCGAAGGCGGTGGCTCTTCGGCTTTGTTCGTCGAAGTCGGTCAAGCCGCAGCTGCCTACGAGGGTGCGGGGGCCTGCATTTGGTCGTCGAACTCAGTGACGTCTGGTTCCGACATCTCCGCCGTTGATAACCGGCCTAGCGTCTACTCGCTGCCCGCGGACATCCAACTTGGGAAAATCTGGGTTGTTTGGGGCACCGGTGGCGGAAGTTGCGCGTCCCCGACTGCTCCCTACAACATCTACTCGTACATGTCTCTGGACTCGGTGCTCGGCGACCGTTGCTTCTTTGAAGTCGACACCTCGGACAACCATAACGGGTGCATCCAAACTATGACCCCAACGTCAGGGGAAGCGGCACTTCAGAATACGAACTATCTCGCCTCCGGATCCTGCCCTGGACAATATTGCGATAGCGTTGCTCTTCCATCGGCGGTCTCAGGTGCTCTCAACGGCAAACACTGGACCGTTGCGGGCACAGACGTTCGTCCGGAAGACGCCAAGTTCGCCTCCTACCGTATTTTGACGCCGTGCGGACAATATGTGTATCGCCAACCATTTGACCAGGGCCTGCGCATAACCTACGGTCTCGGGTATCAGACATCGAACGCCGGCATTGGCACAACCATTCAAGAGGCGCTTCCTGGCGGCGCTCTTTTCACCGTGCTCGACTTCAATATCACAGGAAATGATCCTATCAACACAGGACAGGCCGTCCCTGCCTTCCAAGTGACAACCGTTGGCGCGCAGCCGATCGTTGTCGTTGTCAGCCCGGCCGCCACTTGGGCGAGCGTGACCGACATCAATACCTTCACTTTGACACTTTTCTATCAGGGCGTACTTGGCCGCACCCAAGACATTCCGGGCGGCCCGAGTGGCGCAAACGTGCAGCCAGTGACCACGCTCGTCCGCGAGCCGCTCTCGGGAACCTACAACACTTTCGAATATAGCGTTCCCAACAGCTCGGAATTCCATGGTTCCCAGGACGACAACAATTGCAGCGGCAGCAACGTCTATTCCAATCCCATGAACTTGGCCTCGGCCAATGGCACACTGATTCGCTCGGGCTATGGCAGCAATGGCGGAAACGGCTACGCTTATCGCCGCCGCACGATCGGCACAGGCGACATGACAAAGGAGCTTCAGGCTGCCTCGTCTACCGATGCCCGCCTCGGCTACTTTTTCTGGAGTGCTGGTAACGCAAAAGCGTTCACCTCGACGAACGGCAAGTATCTGACCGTCAACGGCGTGGATCCACTGCTGAGTAGCTACAGCAGCAACCCTGTCTCTCCGGGCGTCCTTCCCGTGGGCTCGACGAACCTCGGCTCCGTAACCTTCGCGGGACTCCAAGCCGGTGATTACCCAGTCTGGTCCGCGCTCCGCTTGGTGACCTCCACGACGCCTCCGTCGGGCCTCAGCAACGTTTTAACCGGGTTGGGCACCATCAATCCTACCCAGCACGACTACGTCGCTCCAAGCAACCTGACGGTCTGGCACTCGCACTTCTACCTGCAGGCCATTGGCTCGACCGTTGGTTCGAACGGTGCCGTTCTCCTCAACGTGCCTACTGTCGGCGCCGGAACCGCCATCTGCACGGCTCCCGGCGCTCTTGCCGAATACGGCGGTGATGCAGGCGGCGCGAACACCTATACGCAGGCCAACTACGATTTCTGCTCAGACTTCGCCAACATCACCGGTCTGATCAACAAGGCGAACTAACAACCAAAACCGGAGCACCTGCAACGGTTTAATCGGAACAGGGGCTGGTCGGGTCTACCCGCCAGCCCTTGTTCGTTTTTCTTGCTGCAACATTGCCGTAACAGAAATGAAGGACCATTGAATAGCACAATCCTAGGAGACTCTATGTACGCTCGCATCTCGTTACTGATTTTGGCGACTCTTGCGGCATGCACCGGATCATCCGCACAACAACAGACTGCGAAAGATACGAGCAGCGACAAGAAAGTCCAAGTCCAATCCGGCAGCAAGGCAGCTCCTACCGCGCCGAAGGAAAATTGGGCTGCATTTAACGACCTCAAAGCGGGCTTGCATCCCATGACGGCAGACGTTGTACAGCACGCGGAAACGCCGGATTTTGTGCGCGAAATGGTTCGCGTGGAGTGGCGGTTGGGAGATCCCATCGATCTTTGGATCATGCGACCGAAGACCGCAGGGAAGGTGCCGGTAGTCCTTTACCTGTACAGCTACATCAGCGAAAGCGATCGATTTCGCGACGACCGGTGGGCGAAGCGCGCGACAGAGGACGGATTTGCGGCTGTGGGATTTGTGTCGGCTTTCGCGAACGAACGGTTCACGATGCGCCCCATGAAACAGTGGTTCATCAGCGAGTTGCCTGAGGCCGTCGGGAGCAGCGTGCATGACGTGCAGCTCATCTTGGACTATCTGGCGGGGCGGGGAGACATGGACATGAACCGCGTCGGCATGTTCGGAATGGGCTCCGGAGCTACGATCGCGATTTTGGCGGCCCATGCTGATCCAAGAATCAAAACCCTCGATGTTCTTGACCCGTGGGGAGACTGGCCGGACTGGCTCGAGTCGAGTCCAGTTGTGCTCGATAGCGAGCGTGCGCAATACACGAGCCAGCAATTCTTGAAATCCATTGCAACGTTCGACCCCCTTGCTTACCTTCCAACGCTGAAAACACCGAACCTGCGATTGCAACAAACCATTAGCGATGCGACTACTCCGCCAAAGGCCAAGGAGCGCCTTGCCGCTGCGGTCCCAAGTCGAGACCAAGTCGTAAAATACCAAAACGACGAGGCTCTCTTTAAAGCGTGGAAAACCAGCGGCTTATCTGGTTGGATCAAGCAGCAGCTGAGCTCCCAGAAGCCCGAGGCCACGGCGATGAGCGGCCAGTAAGCCCAAGCTGGCGCGCAGGTGCGCACGCCGCATATCGGTCCTGGCGGCTACCGGTCTTTCCGAGTGAAGAAATAGACGTCGGCGTGAGAAGTTTCGTCGTCTGGTTGATTTGGGTCAAACGGGAATCGATTCGGAACAAATCCGTCCGCGCGCCAACCCGGCGCGTTCTTATCAATCCAGCTTGTGAAATTGCGGTGCCGGACGTGGGGAGCGTTGGTCAACGCATCATAGTTGCTCGAGTAGACGATGACGTGACGTTGCGAGGCATCGAACAGCCTCCGCATGTACGCGTCGAATACGGTGTTTTCCACGAGGTGGTATACGACGTCTAAAGAAAGCGCCAAATCGAACTTCCCGATGTTCTGCGGAAGTTTATCGGCAAGATAAAAGCGCTTCGTGGAGTCGTTCGCAAACAAAGCGGTACAACGCTCGATCGAGCCACGAGCCACGTCCACGCCAACGTATTCCGGATATCGGGCCAGCTGCAATTGCGCGCCATCCCCGCAGCCGAAGTCGATGACCGTGCGAATGGCTTTTGTGCGAACAAATTCGTTTAAGATCTCGGCTTTGAATTGCGCCAAGCGACCGTAGGAGCCGGGTCCTGAGGTGCCGTCTTGGCGGTACACGCTCTCCCAGAACGATGCGGATCCCGGAAAGCGCAGACCACGTACACGAGCAAAGACGGGGAGCTGCGCGAGTTTGCCTGCCGTCGGCCCAAGAACGGGGATGCTCTTTACAAAACTCTTCAGACTGGAACGTTCGCTGGGTTCACTGTTCATCATCAATTCGCTGGCGGCTCGATCGTGCATGCTGCATATACAACTCTTCGATTAAATATGGGTCGAAGAGATGGATGGACTGAGAATGGAATGTTAAAAATCGGTGTGTAAGGAAGCTGAGGGACTTGGCGTTTGCTGGAAATGCGCCTCCTTTTAATCCTTGCCTGTTGAAATCCCGCACAATTGTAAAGGCCCCGTTACCTGGAATTGTTCGCTCATTAATAGAGGGGCCCTAGAATCAGGCCGGGGAGCCACGCAAACGACCGCGGCTAACCAGCGATCCCACCTTTGGGAATTGCACCCGGCGTGAGGCAGGGAGAAAGTCTGTCCGCACCCAGCCGGGGAGGCAGTTTTTTGAAAGGGTCTGAGGCAATCATGAATCATTTGCATCGGAGTGGCGGCGCGTTGGGCCCATTTGCGCAAACGGATCTCCTGGGAGGATCTGTCTCGGTTCACTCACGGGTCGCCAAGCAAAACCTCCCCACCATCTTCCGCACGCTACTGCAACTTGGGCTTCTCCTCGCTGCCTTCTGGGGAATGACGGCTTGTTCGCCCGGTTCGGCCAAATCGGCCAACAGCGAGTCGCAGACGCCCCTCATCTCTCTGGTCATGACCCAATTGCCACCTGCCTCGTTGCTCGTAGGTGGCAGCACCATTGTCTCAGCCACAGTGGGTAACGATCTGGCTAACGCCGGTGTGGATTGGGTCGCAACATGCAACGGTGGTCTCAATTGCGGATCCTTTTCGCCGCCGCACACGCCGAGTGGAGGCACAACGACATTCACGGCTCCTTTCGCCGTTCCTCCCAAGGGCACTGTGACCATCAACGCCTTGTCTTCCACCGATCACAGCAAATACGCGTTCGCCAATGTCACGGTTCTGTCCATGGTCACGGGTATAACAATCACGCAGGCGCCGCCTGCTAGCGCTCCCGCTTCTGGTGTGGTCACGGTGGCAGCCACCGTCGCCGGCGACCCTGCCAACTTGGGCGTCGATTGGACAGCAAACTGTGGCGGAATCAACTGTACTCCACCTGGATTCCATTCAGCCTCGGGTGCGGCCACGACCTTTGTTGTGCCCAGTCCAGCGATGATTCCCACGATCGTCGGCTCGACGGTAACTCTAACGGCTTATGCGACAGCTGACCACAGCTTTAGTGCCGTGACGACTTTTATGGTGACCGCCGCCATTTCTGTAGCGATTACCCAGGCGCCTCCGGCCTCGTTGTCGCCAAGCGCCACTGCGACGGTTATAGCGGTAGTTGCCAACGACAATACGAACTCCGGTGTGACTTGGGTGGTGAGTTGTTCGAACTTCACCTGCGGTACTGTTTCTCCTGCTCAAACAGCCAGCGGAGCCTCGGCAACCTTCACCGCTCCCTCCACAGCTCCAACCCCCAACCCGATTGTTACGATCACAGCGTATGCCACGGCGGCGGGAACTAATGTCTACGCGACGGCTAATGTTACGATCGTCGCGCCGATTTCGGTCACCCTCAGCACTGGGGTGCCGGGCGGCGCCATCGCGATAAATAGCACGGCATCCCTTGTAGCCACCGTCAGCAACGATCCTGCCAATTTTGGCGTGGACTGGACCGTCACTTGCTCCAACCCTGGTGCCTGCGGCTCTTTCTCCCCAGCACATACTGCCAGCGGAGCTACAACCATATATACTTCCCCGGCGTCCCCGCCAACCGGTGGCACCGTCATCATTACTGCGGCTTCCACCGCGCAACCGAACCAAACTGCCACGCAGACGGTGACCGTCTCCAACGGGAAGCCCCCCTTATCTTTGTTGCTGGGGCAGTCCGTGCTGTTGTTGAGTGCCGCGAATTCGCAAAACGGCCCCTATACGCTAGGGGGAATCCTTACCGGCGATGGGGCCGGAAACATCACGGACGGCCACGTGGACTTGGTGGATGGGAGGGGAAACGCCTCGGCGTACAACCCGCTGTTTCCAAGTACATATTCGATCGGGCCCGACGGGCGCGGTCAGATTCAGTTGCTGATCAATCCTGCACTTCTCAATAACGGTTTCGGCGTGGGTGGCTCGGGAGAGATCGATCTGAGTGTTGTTTTTGTGAGTCCTACGCATGCTCTACTCAGTGAGACGGATAGCTTCGGAACCGCAACAGGGACGCTTGACCTGCAAAACGCCGCCGATTTCACCGCGTTCCAACAAGGTGCGTGGACGAATGGAATCTATGCACTGAAGCTATCCGGCGTCGAGACAGCGCCTCCCCATCCGGACTTTTTCGTGGCGAGCGCGCTCTCGCTTGATTTCTCGGCAAGTTCGTACTCGTATACTGCAGACCAGTCTGATAATGGACGAATTACAAGCGCACCCTTCGCCACCGTCTCGCCAAACTTGAATTTCCCGGGGGCCGGATATTACATATCTTTCAATTCTCTGAATCTGGGCTTGCCAACAAAATTCAATCTCAATGCTTGGTTTATCGATGCCACCCATTTTGTCCTGACAGACGTGGTGGATTCTTACGCTGGCAGTCCCCCGGTGATTGTCTCTGGCTATATGACGATTCAGCCCTCTTCGCCCTCCATCTCCGGCACGTATGCATTTACCGAAGCGGGTGCGACCACCGCGGCGCAGCCGCAAGTGGCGGGAGGAATCTTCACCTGCGGTTCGACAGGGGCACTGGATGTTGTTCCGCTCGCCGGCTCGGGACTCAACGATCAGGCAATCAACGCGACCTGCTCGGCCCCATCGAACGGGCGAGGCTTGATCGGAATCTCCGGAGCAACCACTGCTGGTATAAGCCAATTTGCGGCATACCCGACTTCTGACCAAGGGCTCTATTTAATTGAACTCGATGGCGGCAATGCTGGAACTTCCGGTCCTTCCGGCGCCGGTGTGGCGTTGCTGCAGACCTTGGGCCCAGCCTTCGCGGCCGGTGCATATGGATCGAATTTTACGGCCAGCACTGCTCTCGGTTCCGAGGCATTCGCGGCGCAGATTGTTTCGGATGGCGTGTCCACACTCTCGGGGACAGGGGACGTGAATTCGTTTGACACCACCGCCGCACCGCCGGTTGGCACGGCATCTTTAGGTGCAACTTTGGCCGGATCGTACGGGGCGTCAAGCGGTGGACGGGTTCCAGTGACTCTTACAATCACCCCTGCAACCGGGCAGCCGGCGCCGCAAATCACCACCTTGCACTCACTCTGTTACGTCGTAGACGTCAACTCCTGTCTGCTGCTCGGGTCCGACGCAACCGCGCCTGGCATAGGATTCTTGCAGTTGCAGAACACAGGTATCTAGAGATTGAGTCGTTCTCGATCTTTCACGCAACCGTCAAATCACGGTAACAATTGCATCCGTCCCCATCGATTAATCTACGGCTTTAGCCTTCTCATCGATAGAGGATGCCTTGTCACTACTGGTTAAGATAATTGCCGGAGCTCTCTTGGCCACAGCTGTCGTTTGGCCTCTGCTTGGCGCCAAAACGGCCGAGGTCGCGGAACTCAAAGCCACCATCCATGAGTGGAACGTGCCCACAAATGATGCTAAGCCGTACGCAACACTGGCCACGCCCGATGGCTCGATCTGGTTCACCGAAGAAATGGCCAATAAAATTGGCTGCCTGAATCCAAAAACCGGCGCATTCAAAGAATACCCTCTCACCGAGGATAAAAGCGCCAGCCCCCATGGCATCGCTGCCGACCACGACGGCAATATGTGGTACACAGCCAGTTCTGGCGGATTCATCGGCAAGCTGGAACCGAAGACAGGCAAAGTCATAGTCTTCAAAATGCCTGATCCCAAGACTAAAGACCCAGACAGCTTGGCCATCGATTCGAAAGGCACTCTGTGGTTTACGCTGCCAACCTCTAACATGGTTGGCAAGCTTGACCCAGCTTCAGGTGAGATCGGCCTGAAAGCAGTTCCTACGGAAAACGCCCGGCCCAATGGCATTCTGGTCCTCAAACGAGGCCTCCCTGTTTTCAGCGAAGCTGGCACCAGCAAGATCGGCTTTGTTTCCCCGGATACCTTTGCCATCCGGGAGTTTCCTCTTCCCCCGGGCTCACGTGCCCGCCGCCTCGTGATCGCAGCGGACGAGAACACACTCTATTTCACGGACTTCGTCAGCGGGAATCTCGGCAAGCTCGATGTTTCCATCGGTGCGTTGGTTCTGTTTTCCTCCCCCAGCGGACCTGACTCCAATCCTTATGGTCTTACGATTACGCCCGACGGTATGGTGTGGTACACCGAAACGGGTACCCAGCCCAACAACATCATTCGCTTCGATCCCAGACTCTCCACCTTTGCGCGCGCGCCGATTCCGTTCGCCACTGGGACTGTTCACGATGTGACGGCTACTCCCGACAGCCAGGTCTATTTCACCAGCAGCGGTGTCAACAAAATTGGCGCCGTTGAGGCTTCCAAGTAGGTTCGATAGGCGATGGGGTTTTTGAGGTGCCCGGAGAGAGTAGTCGGATCATCGGAAATTACGGCCACTTGTCAAGAAACTAGGCGCCAGCTGCCCTGGCCTTCGAGGTTCTCTTCCGTGGCTCTCCGCCATAGGTCTGAATGTCGGTGACCGAGTATATGTGTTCACACTCGCACTGCTTGCAGCGAGCTATGAATGTTGAGGAGGTATACGGCTCTTCGTATTGGAGTTCGTCCCGTAAGTTCGCAACCCTGGCGGAAACGGGAATGGGTTCGTTGCACCAAATGCAAGACACTCCACAATAGCTTTTGACGAGTTCTGCAATCATTTGAACCTCACGGCGAGAATTCGTTGGGGGAGCGCGGAGCATATCACTATGCTAGGGCCAAAATCTATCAGGGCCTGACAGTTCTCGGTGCGAACGCCGTGCTTTGCCTCGGCGGTAAGCGTTCACACCGTTTTCATCGAACCGTAAACAGAGGTAAATCTGAAGTCCCTACCTTCACCCTTCCGCGGTGTCATTGTTCCGTGAATGGATGACGACAGCGCCGAGTTCTAGACCCTCTAACGCCGGAGAAGCACGCAATGCAGAAACGTCCCTCCACCAGATCGCCTCTTACCGTCGAGGAACTGGCGATCGTTAGCCAGTTCATTGACGCCGCGTTCCAAAATCCCAATCTCAGATTCGAGCAAGTCCTTGCGAAAGCCTTGGGGCGCCGCTGCCCTGACACGCCAACCGGCCAGCGGTTACGCCGCGAGTGCAAGGCCGTCTTTGACCAGGACCGAGTTAGTAAGTAGCGAGGGAACCTGCATTGCGTCTTCCCGGCCGGTCAATGTTGGGCCGCCTTCATCCTCGTCAGGCACATGCTCTGCTCAGGGTCCCCGTTCGCACCGGAACCGTTAACTCAGGAATGTCGACGCAGAAAGACAAAGGCCTGTCGTGGGTGACGGACGGGAGATGGGGGACAATGACTTCCGCAACGCTCCGCAAGACTTTTTCTTTTTGAAAATCACGGTGATGCGCGCCCACATAGTGTGTATACAGGTTATCGGGAACCACTTTCTGCCATCCGGAAAGGAAGTTCACATGAGGAGGGCGCTCAGAGGCCAGAATCAGGAGCACCTTTCCTTTATACTTCTCTGGCTTATACGCCAGGGCCGCAGCTTGAAGCACAGGATTTTCGGCGGACTCTATTCTTTCCGCACCGGCGAAACGCTCACGGAGGTAGACGAAGCTTGTCCGCAGGCCAAGCCGAGTTGCTCTCTTCAGGAGGTAGCGTACGTACTTCACCTTGCTTGTCAGCGAGTCGCACGACTCGATGCATGAAGGGTTCGGCGCGTCCACGATTGCCACCAGCGATACCTCGTGGCCAGCCGTCCGCAGTTGGGACGCGATTTCGTAGGCGAGCAGCCCACCGAGACAAAAACCGCCGATGGTGTACGGGCCCTCGGATTGCACCGCCTGGATCTTGCGGAGCAGGCATCCGGCAAAGTCTTGCAGAGTGGGTCTTTCGCCCAGAAATGAGAAGTCTTCTGGGGTAAGCAGGACAGAAAGAAACGGTAGGTGGTCCCCGATGAGCTTGGCCAAGCCTACGCTTAGATTGTGGTGGACCCAGAAGAGATCATGGCGAGGTCCACAAGGTTGCAGTGGAAGAACTCCATCCGGCAGAACGGATTTACCTTTCGTCTTTCTCGGCGCGAGTTCCGCAGGCTGGTGAACGGCGTGACTCCTGGCGAGGCCTTCCTCCAGCATAGTCTCGACCAATAGAGCCAGGCCTTTGACTGTGGGAGCTTCAAAGAGCTGACGCAATGACAGATCCACACCGAAAGTCCTGCGCACGCACATCACGAGCTGCATCCCCAATAAGGAGTGTCCTCCTGCCAGGAAAAAGTTGTCTTCTGCCGCCACTACATCGGTTTTGAGAAGCTCCTGTACCATGGTCAGCAGTTTTTCTTCCACCGATCTAGCGGGAGTCTTTGCAGCCCTTCCTTCAAGCAGGTTCGCGTCCGTTGGCTGCGCAAGCATCTTCAGATCAAGTTTCCCATTGGACGAAACGGGGAGCGTATGTAATCGCACAAAGGCAGCAGGCATCATGTAGTCCGGCAAGCTGCGCAGCAGATGCTTACGCAGTTCGTGCGCAGTGGGAACAGGAACATTCCTTTTTGGGAGAACGTGCGCGACGATTTGGTTCTCTCCCCCCTGCGAGGTGCTGGTGATCGCTGTGGCAAAATCGATGCTCGGATGGTGCGTGAGCACGCTACCGATCTCATCCAGTTCCACTCGTTGTCCGCGGATCTTGGTCTGCCGGTCGAATCGTCCGCGGAATTCGATCTGCCCGTCCGGGCGTCGAACACCCCGATCGCCCGTGCGGTACATGCGGGCATTTGGTGTTCCTGCAAAAGGATCGGGCAGGAAGCCTCTTTCGGTACAATCAGCGAGGTTGCGATACCCGCGCCCGACGCCGCCTCCGCCGATGTAAATCTCGCCAGAGCTGCCATCGGGAACCGGTTCACCGTGCTCGTTCAGCAGATAGACGTTTGTGCCGGCTATCGGTCGACCGATCGGTGGTGCCCCCTGTGACCCAGGTTTGAGTACGCAGGATGTGGCAACGACGGTGCATTCCGTCGGTCCATAGTTGTTGACGACGTCGAACGGCAGCTGGACGGCTGGAGCGCGGTGCAGCACGTCTCCACCAGTGAGCAGAAGGCGCAGTGCTGTCGTAGCCGGCCATTCCATCGCGATCATGGGCGTGGCGTAGACGGTCGGGACGAAGGCGATCGTCACACGCTCGCGAATCATCCACTGGCGCAACAACTCCGGCGATGAGCGCACTGCATCATCCGCGAGGCACACGGTCGCCCCCGCGGCAAGATGTGGCCAAATTTCCCAGACAGCCGCGTCAAACCCAAGACCTGCAAGATGACTCGCGCGATCTCGCTGCGTGACCCCAAAAGCATCTATGTGCCATTGAACCAAGTGGCACAGATTTGCATGCGTGATCTCCACCCCTTTGGGGACTCCAGTGGACCCCGAGGTGTAGATCACATAGGCAAGGCTCTCCGGCTCGACGGTCCTGCGTGCCGCACCATGAGCGGCAGCAATCGCGGCTGCGTCACGGTAGGGGTCGATTCCGCGCGCTCTGACTTGGAGGCGATCGAGAAGGTCTGCTCGGGCTACGAGAACACTTGCGCCCGAGTCTTTTACGGCATAGCGCAAACGAGAATCGGGCCAAGCGGAATCCAAGGGCACGTATGCAGCACCGGCGCACATAGTGCCGAGAGCGGCGACGATCCAGTCGAACGACCGTTCCATGCAGATGGCTACAGTGCCGCCAGTTACCACGCCACACTGCGCTAGATATCCAGCAAACCTATCTGCCCTGTTATCAAGTTCTTCGTAATTCAGCTGTCGATCCGCACAGCTCAGGGCAATCGAATGCGGATAATTATCCCGCAGATTTGAGATCTGTTTAGCAACAGGCTGAATGTCGGCCGTCAAAGTCGGCATCGAAGTGGCCTGAGCGCCCCCAATGGGCCAGTCGTCGGGATAGCTGCACTCTGCGTGCCAATCCTACCGGACAGACCTGCCCAACTCTATCTCTTTGCTTTGCAAGAGCACGCCGCGGAAACTAACCAGCTCGGGAATGCTCCCGACTCGGTGGATCGTTGAATTTGTCACCATGCCGTTGGATTGGCGAACGTCACTTCAATTCGCACCAAGAACGGACACTATGGCGCTTCTGGCATTTCAAGTCTGCGCATTGCATGGATCGCCTTCGAAGCCGCCATCCCTGCACTACGTTTAGGTCGCCCCTGCCCCACCGACATTATATATCTAGGCAACGCTATAAGGAACCCCGGAGAATCCCAGAGCGATACGGATCGCGAAACACTAAAGGCACGCGTCAATCTGCTCGCGCACTCCATTTCCGGGGAGTTAGCGGCGGGTGATCGCAGAGTCCATCGAGTTTTACAACCGCCAGCGTGTCACGAAGGGATCGGGAATGTTCGCTGCAACATTAACTGCGGTGAGGCCCAGGCTGGTTGAAACAAAAGAGGCCGTCTAGGGAAATTCTCAACGTGGGTTCCGGTTCACGGAAAATTTATGTCGGCTTCATTATGACGTAAACTCGGCCTGCGAAACCTACCTGGGTAGATTTTCGCTCCAACTCGTACCTCGGAAGTGCGGCGGACTGAGTTTGCGGTGAACCGGTGAACGCAATCAACGTCAATCACCACGAATGCAGTACACGAACGGTTCGCGCCTCGCGAACCCGATTGCGCGGCCGCTCGGACGAATCCGGCTACGCCTACTTGATGGCGTTGTTCTTGGTTCTGATGGTGATCGTAGGCTCCCTCGTGGTTCTTACGGATGCAGCCACCGAGGTCCGCCGGCAGCGCGAGGACGAAATGATGTGGCGCGGCAAACAGTACGTCCGCGCCATCAAGCTTTACTATCGGAAGGTGGGTCACTACCCCCAGAGCCTGGACGACCTCGAGAAGGGCGTCGCCAACATCCACTTCCTCCGTCGGCCGTACAAAGATCCGATGAACAAGAACGAGGACGGAAAGTGGCGCTTCATTTATACGAATGCGACCGGCCAGATCATTGGCAGCGTCAGGTACGCCTCGATGCAGCAGATGGCTATCCTCGACCTGAATGGCGGAATCATTCCTGGAGCGCCCGGGAGTGACTCCTCGCAAGACAGCAACGTCACGCCCGTCCCACAGCCGGATCAAGGCACGTCGAATGGCAATTGCCCGCCGACACTCGGCGAGAGCGGAGCCGCAAATCCGGCGCCGGGCTCCGGGATCGGCACAACGAACAGCCTGAACGCCAACCAGTCTAGCTCGCCAAGTCCCCAGGTGGTTTGTCCGCCGAATCAGGGTCAGAGTGCAAACCCTCAGCAGGGAAGTGGGCTATCTGGAGGCATGCAAGGTCAAGCTCAGATCGGTGGCGGGCAGCTCGGTGCCGGAATGCAAGCGCAGCAGCTACAAATTCTCGCACAGATGAAGCCGACGGGTCCCGTGGATAGCCCCGTTATCGGAGGCTTTATCGTGGGCGTCGGGAGTACGGTGGACGCCAAATCGGTAAAAGTTTACAAGCACGGCACGACATATAAGGATTGGGAGTTCATCTGGAATCCGCTGGAAGAACAAGCGCTGGGAGTCGCGCAGGGAATGAACCAGGCCGCACTCATGCTTGCCAATCAGCAAAGCGGGGTCGGCAGCGCACCTGGGTCGGTGTTCAATCCCAACGGTCCCGCGTTGGCCAGCCCAGGGCAGACCCCGCCGCCGGGGACGCAGCCCCCGCCGCCGCAGCCGCAGTAGCCGCAGCAGTTCCCGCCGAACCACACACATGGAGATACGCGATCAGCCCGATATCTTCGCCTGCAATAGAATTCGGCAGCCGCCATCACTTTTTTACGCCGCGATCCTTCGACTCTTGAAGCGACTCAGGCATTTCTCGAGCGGTCATTCATTTTTCAAGACGACACCGCGTCCGAGCCTCGCAGGCACTTGTACAATTTGAGGTGTGATACAGTCGAAAACAAAGGTGCCCCGGTGAAGGGATTTCCGACAATCAGGGAAGTCGAGAGGGCCAACAAGGAGCAACTCGCGCGTTGGTATCGCTTCCTGCCTTCCGGCGAGACCGCAGCAGACCAAAAGATCATGAAGCGAATCGCTGAGCGGTTCGAGAAATTGGGCGGCATGACAACTGAACTGAGTAAGAGAATTGGGATGTAACGGAGCTGCAGCCGTGTGCTACATGTCTCAGTGCTGTGCTACATCCTCGGCGTGAATTAGCCTTCAGAACACGTCGATAGGATATCCAACTATACGTCCAATTGAAACTTGTGGGACAAAAATGCAAATGCGCTACGGTAGGAAATCCTGCGGCGCATTGGGCAATACGTTCGAACGAGTTTTGTACGAATCGCGTACGCCCCGGCCCGAGGCTCAGTTGCTTGGAACGAGGTAGCCGTAAATCACGAAGGACGCCGTAGAACTGCCAATAAGTCCGTTCTGGAAGTTCACAACCGCCGCTGGCACACTCTGCACGACCAGTCCGGCGGTCAGATGTTCTGCCCCGATGCTCAGGCTTCCCGTTGTTTGGGCTGCGGAATTCAGGACGTCGACAGAGGTACCTTGGACATAGTCTAGAAGGGACGCTGAGTAAGGCGACTCCCCTGGGCAACAGGACAGAGTCCATTCGAAGTCGGTTATGACAAGTTCTTGGCCACTGGGAATCGTAAAGCTGACGAGTGGTCCACCGTTTGTTGGAACCTGCACCCAATCCGACGCCGTACAGAGGACTGCCTGAGAGGGCTGAGGACAGGCGAGAGTCACAATTTGGCCCGCCTTAACCCCGAGGTGCGTTTGCGTGGTCGTGATTACGGGACTGGCGGTGGTGTTCGTAACTTGCACGAGCAGTGACGCCACCGCGTGCGCGGCTTTCGGGGCAATCGCTACTCCTAGTAATCCCACCAGCGCGACCGTAGCAATGCCCATCGACAGCCGTTTCGCAAACCGCATCGTGATTCTCCTTTTTTGTCTGAGTTTGCTGCTTGCGTCCGCCCCAACCGCGGCGCCCGCGTATCCGCAGCGTTCTTCCCCTACGTCTGGCGATCGAGAACGAACCCCGTGCGTTCCACGTTTGAACTCGGCGCGCGGAGGCACCTGTACAGCGCGTTATTCCCTGACCGAGTGCCCCGAACGCTGAAACGAACAGACTCCACAGGCAACCGTTATCCTCGAAGAGAGGCTAACGCAGGATAATATCCTGCTCCCATACACCATGGAGCTACTCACCACAATTACCCATTTTGGCTAGTCCTTTTTGGGAGTGAGGTGGGTAGGCTCACACTACCCTCCAAATCGGTGGGCACGCACGGCGGCATGAATTCCACCCGCGTCGCTCCGGTCCCCCTTCGAGCCATTCGCGCACAGAACCCGAAAGGGCTGCGCCACCCTCGCAATGACGTCGCTTATTGGGTGACGTAGTAGCCGTCGGCGTTGACGAGGCAACTCGCCGCCGCTCCGTTTGTGCCAACCGCTTCCAGCGGGAAGTCAATCTGGATGCCCGATCCATTGAGCGCAACCAGGCTAATGGTGCTGCCGGGACTCGCGTACAAACTGGTTTTCGTACCGAAGTAGGTGGCGGGTCCCGACGCCGACGTGGCGCCGAAAAACGAAAGTTGCGAGCCGTCGGTCTTCACACTGATGGTGGAAGGCGCGGGTAGCGACGAATTACCAAAGCATACGCCGGTGACCCAGTTGATCACGAGCTCGCGGTAGGCTCCGCCGGATGGCAGCGAGCTGGGAGCGGTGATTGACGTGGAAGCAGCATCGTCCAGTGTAAATTCAAGACTGGCCGGTTGATATGCCGGATTGTCGGCGTCGAGCGTCGGCACCGGATTCGCGGGGGTGTTCGTCACCTGGACCAATGTGGCGACAACGCCGCGCGTGGCTTTGGGTGCGAGGACTGCAATCAACAAGGCTGCCAGGAAAATGCCGCCCAGGGCCGAAACTGCTTTTCGGATGACGTTCATTGGCTTCTCCTTTTTCGAATGTGACTAAACGCGGTGCTTCAAGGATGTGCCACTCGCCGGATGCTGCCGGATCTCCTCACGGATAGCTGACCAGGTGGCCGCTAAAATTGAACGTGCAAAACGTGTCTCCGCTTAGGTCGCTTGTCTCCCCGGTGATTCCTAAAGTTGACTCCGGGTCTGCGACATAGTGAACCGGCTGATTCAAGGTGTACTCCACAGCTCCAAATAGCGGAGCCTGGGGCGTCAGAACGAGGTAAGCGGAGGTGGCCAGCCCTCCCGTAGTGAAGGACAAGGTTGCGAAACCTACCGCATTTCCAGGCGATGTGGTGCAGAGTCCGTCGACCTGGTCGATCACGAAACGCTGACCCGCCGGAACAGTAAAGCACGAGCCGTTCGACCAAATACCCAATCCCGACGCGCTGTGGACGTTACAGGCGGCGTATCCGATGGCTGCTCGGTCTCGATCATCCACGTCTCGATTCGGCACCGGATTCGCGGAAGTGTTCGTGACCTGGACCAATGCGGCGGCGACACCGCGCGTGACTTTGGGCGCGAGGGCTGCAATCAACAAAGCTGCGAGAAAAATGCCGCCGAGGGCCGAAAGGGCTTTTCGAGCGAGATTCAATTGCGTTTCTCCTTGTTGTCCACCTAACCGCGAATTACCTAACCACGAATGGTAGTCCGCCCCATTAGGCGACAAGCCATACATGCAGTTACCGGCTTCGCCGCGTTCACACCCGGCGCGACAGTGAGCCGTGCGTTCCGGTGTCAAACCGGAGTAGCTGGGCAATACGTTTTCGCATGATGATCATCAACCCAATCCCCGTGAGCCACAGGACGGCCGTGCCCGGCTCGGGGGTGAGCGAGACATCCACATTGTCGAACTGGTACGCGGTACCCTGCGAACCGAAGAATCCGTTGTTCGCTCCCTGCATGAACGAAACATCGACGACGTTTGTAAAACCTGAGAGGTCGAAAGTCTGCAGCGTATCGGAGTCGCTGACCGTAAACGTCTGGGAGAGGGTGGAGCTGTCGGCAAACGTCCCCGTGAAAGTCACCTTGAAGACTGAATCGCCGCCTGCGATCAGTGGGGCCAAATCAATGGAGTTGAGCGTAAACGGTGCATCCCCCGCAGCCGTGATTGAAATAGGGTCTCCGGCGAAAAACTCGAAAAGAGATGTGTCGGCGGTGGACAGACCGGGCAAATTGGGGCTGGAGGCTTGCCATACGTAAAGGTCTCCGCCCCCCAATGTGAATCCTTGCTGCGTGACACTGTTTCCCACCTCGACATAAGTGCTGCCGGGCTGAGAAAGGGAACTGAAGTTAATAACCGTGTCGGAGGCATAGACACGAGCAGGGCCGACGACGATGGCAGCCGCTAGAACTGTAAGGACGATTCGAGTGATCGACATTCATTTTCTCCGTGGCGTAGCAGTGAGTGAGACTGTTCCGGAGGAGTCTACCAATCCCCCAGAAGACTGAGGATATTGGGGGCCCAGTTGCCAACTCCTCAACTGCTTGTGCGCCAACGCTCGTCCTGGTGCGGGCGCAACGCGGAGCAGCGGGAAGAAATCGCGAGCCACCTTCATCCTTTGAGCGACTGCGTGGGTTGAGCGTTATGGAGAATTTTCGCGCGTTAAGCGAGCGCCTTCTTGGCGGCGAACAACACAAAAACAGGTAGTCCCGTACCCATCAGCAACCCGCTCCTTGGCTCCGGCGTGGGCGACACTGGCGGCCCGAGATACACGCCAATTTCGGCATACTGATCTTGAAAGTTGGAGTTGGCAGTGCAGCTACCATCTATGCAGAGTGGCGAGGAGGGGGTGATCGTTTCCCCAGGAAACCATATTTCCAACTCGAACACCTTTCCACTCACGGTCTCGTATATCCCTACTTCGCTTTGACTATATTCGCAGCAACCGACAAATGAACCTGCTGTGCTGGTGAAATCGACGGAATCTTCGCTAAACGCTAATCCAGTAGAGTCGAGCCCGCTGGCGAGAACGTTGACGCTTGTCACTGTATCCGTAGTTAAATCCAAGGTGAATGAGCCTACCACCGACGAAGTGCCTAGGCCACCGACTGAGTAATCAAGAGTATAGACGCCGGTAACATCGGCCTGTGCTGGTACACTTAGGCCCAGGTACCCTAGAATCAAGAAGCAGCTTGCTACCACAAGGCGTTTCATTTTTTCCTCCATACGCCGGGCCTAAGCGTCGGATTCCCGTAACGGTTTAGGCAGTTTGCCAAGCTGCAGTGGTACACGATGGAGCTATTCCCCGCAATTACCCACTTTGGTTCGTCCGAAGGGACTAGTGCTTATGGTCGGTAGGGGTAGATATGTCAGGCGCGGTCACCAACTCCTTCCATGAGAAGGCCGGTTAGAGTCAAGACAGTTTTGTTTTTACTCTGTGGATCCTTTGCCTTCGAGCCGAGCCGCCTCTGTCGCCATCCTTCCATCCGCAGTCTGTTATGAGCGATTTGTCGCTCGCTGGAAGGTGGGCGTCCTCAATTCAGTAGGTGCTGCTACCTGATAATCGACCTCGGCTCCGATCTCGTCGATGGGAGTTGGGCCAGGACTTAGGCGCAGTCACCTGATCTCGGCGGATGAGCTCGGCTGTTAAGTCCGCACTCTCCTATGCTACTGCGGCCACCACTTTGTGGCTGTTCCGCAGTGGCTCGTAAACCTCTCCACTGACCCACAACTTGTGAAGCAGTACGGCCAACTTCCGCGCCACCGCAACGACCGCTCGTTTCTTAGCATTCTTTCCTCCGCGCTCGGCTAGCTTTAGTCCCCAGCGCCGGAGATCACTATCCTGTCCAAAGGGCCCAAGTATGTAGTGCGCCCCCTGCACCAGCAGTGTTCTGAGGTAACGGTCTCCTTCCTTGCTGATGTGTAGCTGTGGTTCACTATTACCAGAGTTCCTGCGACCAGGACGCAATCCGACAAAACACCCTACGTCCCGGCTATGACGAAAGCGGTGCGGATCGTCCAGAGTCAGAACGAAGGTCAATGCAATCAGTGGCCCTACCCCTTTCACCTGCTTGAGCACAGCCACCTGAGGATAGACTTCCTTGGCGATTTGCTCGATCCGCCCGTCGTATTCAGCGATCCGCTCGTTCAGCGATTCGATTTCTGCCAGCAGCGGATCCAAAGCGTCCCGCAACTCCTGGTTCAATCCCTTGGCGATCTCCCGATTCATTTGCCCGGTCCCGCATTGCGGTAGTCGCGCGCCATACGATTTTGTTAACCCTCGCGCGGCGTTCACCAGTGCCGTGCGGCTGCTAACCAACGCTGCTCGGGCCCGGATCACCATCAGATGGATCTGGGCTTTGGCACTGCGATGTCGCACCGGACCCAACAACCCAGGATCGATTCGGGCCAGTCGTGCCAGCGTCCGGGCGTCGAGTTGATCATCTTTCCGGCTACTCTCCCCGATCAGTCGCACGTTGCGCGCGTGGGCCACAATCACTCCGTGCCCCAACTGCGTCAATTGCCGGCTGACCCAAGGTGAGTGCGTTCCGGTTTCTAGCGCCACCCGACTCCGTGGAATCTTGCTGAACACTTCCTCGATTCCTTTCGGTGTCGTCGATAGCTTGCCTTCTAAAATCACTTCGCCCGCTTCATTCAAAATGCAAAAATGACTGCTGCGGTCTCCCAGATCCAAACCAATCGTGAGCTGGTTCTCTTTCAAAATCTGCATCCCCTCCATCGCCACGGTGCTAATCTTCTTCACAGCCGGTCTCCTTTCACGTTGCGCCTCGAGCGCGTCGTTCATTGGGAGCGTATCGCATCCCGCTGGAGACCGGCCTTCTCATCCCATCTGATAAGTCGTGCCGGCTCAGACGGTCGACGCAACACCAATTGGACGTATAGCCGGGCGGTCTCAATGGGTCGACGCAACACTCGCTCAAAGTCCAGTTGCAGGGCTCTACGAAGCTTAATTCGGTCAAGGGCGTTGGTGCAGACAAAACACTGCCCTGTTTAGGTTCTGATTGAGTACAGCCTTCCAGATCGGTTCCCTAGAGGAAGTATTGTCGGATCGACTGAATAGATGGTGTTGCATCGACCGGTTGAGCTGGCAGCATTTATCAGGCATCTGAATGCCGAGCGGAATTTTCTCGACTATTGTAGAAGAAAGTAACGCTCCATTCCTTATGTAACTCATAAGGCACCCAGCGGGTCTTCCCTGCGTCCTCGTCTGACGAGATGCCGCAGAATCGAGTTTGGCGCTTTTGCAGGGTAAGTTGCGGCCCTCTTTCGATTCACCGCCTTGGGCATTCTAGTTGTGACGCTGTGATCATCTCGGAGTAATCCCCCTTCCGACGGAAGCATTGCCAAGAACCATAAAGTGGTTTTTCTCGTGACGGCGCGGGCAGTCGTGTTTTCCGTATCCACGACGAGAAAACAGAGTCTGCCTAGCGGCAAAAAAGTCCCAAAACGGCTCTTGAAATGGACTTGCGCAGTCTTGGAGGTAATAAGAATGGGAGTTCGATTGAGATCGATCCATTGCGCAGGTCGCCCCGCCCCCGCATCGCTCAAGTCTGGAGTCCGCGAGGTTCTAATGCGCGGCCATCTTAGTTTAGCGGTTGCTGTTCTGATGGCGATTCCTGCTTGGTCGCAAGAGACACCAAAGGACGTAACTAATATTAATATTGAAGATCTGATGAACATCAAAGTGATTTCCGTCTCGAAGAAGGAGGAGAAGCTTTCACGGATAGCCGCAGCGATTTTCGTGGTTACGCAGGAGGACATTCGACGCTCCGGCGCCACGAATATTCCCGATCTGTTGCGGATGGTTCCGGGAATGGATGTAGGGCAGATCAATGGAAGCACATGGGCGATCAGCTCGCGAGGATTCAACGCTCAATTCGCCGACAAACTGCTGGTGATGATTGACAGCCGGATCGTGTACACGCCGAATTTTGCCGGCGTCTGTTGGGACACGCTGGATCTCCCCCTCGAAGACATCGAGAGGATCGAAGTGATTCGGGGTCCGGGAGGAGCAGTCTGGGGAGCGAACGCGGTGAATGGCGTAATAAGCATCTTCACTAAGAAGGCTGCTGAAACTCAGGGGGGTACGGTTGAAGCCGTAGGCGGAAACATCGATCAGGGTGGAACCGTGCAATACGGGGAAAAAGCAGGCAAGACAACGGACTACCGCATTTATACAAAGTATTTCAATCAGAACCAGATGCTGGGCCTCACCGGGCAGAACGGAGCAGACGGCTTCCACATGTTGCGAAGCGGCTTTCGCACAGCCTTACAGATCGATTCCCCAGAGGAAGTATTGTCGGATCAACTGAATAGATGGTGTTGCATCGACCGGTTGAGCCGGCACGGATAATCGGACATTTGGTGTACCAGGACCCGAGACGCCCGGTAAATGCAGGGTTTCCACCTAATCTTGTGTTTCCATCGAGAACCGCCGACGGCCAGCAGGTCACGCGACTCGCGATCGAATTTGTGTCGGGAATATGCCAAGCCTCGGGCGGGCTCGCTGCCCAGTTGTTTACTTCCACTAGCGGAAACGCGAACGGCCTGGTATCTACGTACAATAGCTTCCCGCTGAATCCGACGCCAACTGGCGGGTGGTACGAGTTTTCCAGGAGGCGCGCATTAACGCCGATCCTGGAGCGGCCCTCGGCCCCGATTTCAACTACACTGGCTCAACGCCGAACTACATGTGCACCATGCAAGTAAACGGGCATTACGTTGTAGCTGCAGTGCCGACGGTTTTCTAGACCGCGGGACCCTCATTGAGGAATGGCATTGCCCAGGGTCTGCCGTCGGCTCGTGACGCACGCGAATTACGTCCCGAACGCTGCGAATCGATCCCCGCGGACTCAATAGCAGCTAGCTGCCGTTCGGAAACCGCAGAATGCGGGTTGCAAACTGCCCGGAGGTTGAGGCTTTTCTGGGGCGGGGAGGGCTGGTGGCGCACCCGCTCTCGTTCCCCAGGGCTCGACAAGAAAAAGAATGCGGGGCAGAGACAAACCAGCCGGAGCGAGTAAGAGAGGATCATGATTCGCCTCGGCGTGCGATTTCTTTGCGACGCTGGCGGATTTTCTTTTCAAGTTCACTGAGAAGGGCTTCGTCGTGCTGGCCGACTGCGTCGAGCAAGCTCGAGGCCAGTAACTCGCGCGACGGTTGCGGCCCGCCTAGAATTGCTGCCACCAGGTCTCGTGCTCTCCGGCGTTCCCATTCGTCGCGACTGAAAGCGGGTGAGTACAAGAACGCGCGGCCCGATTTTTCGCGTAGTAGCAGCCCCTTCTTGAAGAGACGTTCGAGCGTGGTCATCACGGTGGTGTAGGCGAGGGGACGCTCGATTTTCTCGAGGACGGCGCGCACGCTACTTTCTCCGCGCGCCCACAGAATTTCCATCACGCGGATTTCGAGACTACCCAAATCGGGCGAGGCAGCAGCGCCGTTGTCGCGGATGCGATTCTTGAAAAAGTGAATCATCGTTTGCAAACCACGCGGCCGCCTAGATGTCCCCGAGCGCAGCCGACGGTCGAGTGATTGTATTTAGATTCGACGATTAAGCAATCGAATAGTAAGCGCCACCGAAATCGAGGTCTCAACAAGGATCGATTTGGTGGAGGATTCATGAGTCAGGTGAAGCCGATTACCGATCTACAATCTGTATCTGCCCTACCGCCCATAAGGACTAATCTCTTTGGACGAACCAAGATGAGTAGTTGTGGCGAATAGCTCCTAGCCGTAATGAGCAGCACATGGTCGCCGTGGTATGCACAAACAGTGCTGAGGTTACTCATGGGGCATCGGGGTAGTCGGGCTTACCCGTGATTTGGTCTATCCACCCCTACACCCACAGGTATTAGTGCACTTGGGCGAACCAAAGTGGGTAGTTGCGGGGAATAGTTCCGTGGTGTAGGGAACATCATATTACCCCGCATAGCTTGGCGGCACGCACCCGCACGGTTGTGCCGGGGGTCCGACACGATAGGAGGAACCATGAAAGCGGCCATGAAAACTCGCGCGATCAGGAGTACGTTCTGTGTAGTAGTTCTACTCGGCCTAAGGATGCTCGTGCCAGAGTTTGCCACCGCCAGTGTGACCACCTACACCTTCTCCACGATCAACAATGGGACGGGTACCGAAATTTCGGAGCTGTCCATCGACACAACGACTATGACCGTTTCCTTTGAAACGACTGACGGAACCTTAACAGCTCAGCTGGACGAACTACGCGCGGACGGAACCTTGCTCCCCGCAATATTTATCGGTGAATTTCAGACGATCGGCGGCGTGTCGACTCTCCTGCAGACGGATGAATTCGATCGGGACCTCATCTCCAGCGTGCAAATCGTCGGTGCCGGCGGGGCACTTCCTGTCGCGGACGTCACCTTTGCGTACACGACGATGGAGACTCTGCCCCCGTCCGTAACTCCGGAACCGGCCAGCATGCTCCTGTTCGGCACCGGACTTCTCGGCGCATTGGGCGTGGCGCGAAGGAAGTTGTGGTGCTGAGGAGCAGCTAGGTCCGTTCTCACAGGGCCGTTTGGACGGTTCGGGCGCAGTATAACGAAATTGCGAGCGGTGGCCGCACTCCTTGTGGCGGCGCGGCGGGATGAGTTTTGGCCAAAAAAAGGAGAATCAAGATGCGATTTGCGAAGAGGATGTTGATGGGCGTCGGCGCGGTGGCACTGGCGGCAATGTTTCTGAGTGTGGCGGCACCGAAGGCGGTTCATGCGACTGTTGCGGCGCTCGTGCAGGTGGTGAACACGCCCACGAGCGCGATACCAGGCGTGCAGGCCGGCAGCTGGTGACCTGTATCAATACACCGTTTCGGCGTCTTATGCTTTCACTTCCAGCGCGACCTGCTCTTTCCCGGCCCTTCCGACCGGAAAGACGCTTATCGTCGAGTCCGCTTCCGTCTGGAGTGAAAACCCAGCCGGCGCCGATCCCCAAGACGCTGTCCTCTTAACCAGTACTGCCTCTTTGACGTACATTGCCTTGCAGGCAGAGGCCTCTGGTGTGGGGATAGACAATTACGTCGGGGCCCTCCAGGGCCGGATCTACGCCACCACCGCGCCGGCGATCACAGTCAATTTGAACGGAACCGGCGCCGCTATCGGCATCCCAGGGAATCTCACGTGCACGATTGGTGGGTATCTGGTTCCGGCGATTTGACTCTCACCGGCGGGACCGTATATCGGTCCGGGTGATTCCCGGTATGTAAGTGGCGACGGGGATGGAAAAGCCGCAGGGCATTGGGTCTACGAGAAGAGAAGTTATTCGCGTAGCCAGACGATTCAAGTAACACTTCGCTTGTCCGAGAAATGTTGGGCTTTCGTCGAGTTTGGCGTTATTCCTGGCTCCGGATGAGCCTCTTGATCATTGTCGCGAAACGTATCTGATCCTCGCTGCGAACCGTCTTGAATTTCAGACCTAGTCCACTCCCAGCCCTAACGCACCGCACACTGGCCGCTGCAAAGTGTGCCCCATCCGGAGTGTCTCAATTCGTGGTTCAGTCCATTTCGACGAACCGACATGCAGCAGGCAGCTGATTATCCAGCAACGCGGCGTTTGGCGAACGGCTCAGGTTGAGGTGATGACAACAGAGGTGCTGTCGAGCGACGCGGAAGAGGCTTGACGCTAAAAGCATCTATCTCTACTGCGATCGATTTCCCAAGTAATTCTGCGGACAAAATCAATCGATAAGAACCCTTCTTACGAACCAGAATACCCTCGACATCGGCCAGAGGGCCGGAAGTGACTCGAACCCAGTCGCCGCATTGTAGGAACGGATGCGGCTCGACTCGAAGCTTGCTCTCCACTGCTTTCCGAATTGCATCCATTTCCAATTCAGGAATCGGAGCCGGTCGGCCGGCAAACATCACCACAAAATGCACCCCGGGCGTGCTGAGAACCTGCAAACGTCGCTCGAAGTTGCTCCGCAGGAAAACGTAGCAGGGGAAAAGGGGCAACGACAGTTGCTTTTTCCGGTCTATCCACTGTCGGATCGTGTTGTAGGTGGGTAAAAAAACCTCAAATCCGTTTCCCGCGAGGCTTTCCGCGACCGATTTCTCGTGCTGGTGACGAGTGTAGACAGCGTGCCACTCAGTCTGTGTCGCGCCGCTGATTTTTGAGGTGGAATTTATCATCTGCGAAGCTTTCGCGATTATCGTCGATAGGAATCTTACGTCAATCAAAAAAACTGGTAATTCATAGGCTCTCTGGGTGCGTCCTAGCAGTAATGGGCTGGCTAAAACGCACAGGAAATTCACAGGAAATACACAGATGAACATGACTTTTTAGTGATAATCAACTGGACCGAATCAATTTTTCCTAGTACATTCTGTGCCCATCGTTTGGGCTAGTCCAACTCAGGGCATTTGTTCTATGGCATCCTTTGTCGGTTCGGAACCTATTGAGACCGATAGACGAGCATTCGACGTGCTCATCGCCGATGACAGTCTCATGGATTGTCAGCTCTTGAAGAGTGCCCTTGGTCGCTCCCGTTTGCCATTCAGGGTTGTCGCATGCGCTGTTTCACAGGGCGACATCATTCGTTCGATGAAGTCCCATCCTCCAGACATCGCGTTGATCAGCGAGAGCCTGCAGGATGGGCCGCTCACCGGGTTCGGGGTGCTCAGCGAACTGCATCATTCGTTCCCAAAGACCAGTGTCATCGTATTACTGAAGTCAGCCAGTGACGACCTCGTTATGGACGCATTTCGAGCGGGAGCGAGAGGAGTCTTTTGCCGGGCGGAACCTCTGCATACCCTCTGCAAGTGCATCAATGCAGTACACGAAGGTCAGATCTGGGCCAACAGCAAACAGTTGCGTTTGGTTCTCGATGCTTTTGCGAGTGCGGCCCCTCTTCGTCTGGTCAACTCGCAAGGCCGAGCCTTGCTTACAAAGCGGGAGACGGATGTCGTGAAGCTCGTCGTGCTTGGACACACGAATCGCGATGTTGCCCAAAAATTGGGCCTGACCGAACACACGGTTAGCAACTATCTGTTCCGCATTTATGAAAAACTCGGAATTTCGAGCCGCGTTGAATTGGTGCTGTACTCACTTACGCGAACATCCTGACTCCGTACCTCATTATTTGGGGGTGCCTCCCCAAACGCGACAATCCTCTCAGATATTGATGTAAAACTCGCCTGGCCACATGTTCTGGAGAGTCGCGTCCTTGAACTCGCTTCCAGTAAATGAGGAAGCTCCTCATTAGCTCGGAAAATCCGTGGGAGGAAAATCTAGGGAGGAAACTACCTACGAGGGCTATCCATAGGTATTAGTTCTAAGGGGTAGTATTGCTTGCGTAACTCCGACGGACGACTTCCCAAATTCAAGAGAGGTGTTGCTTCTTGTGCAGGCCGCTGACATCGGCTAGCTTCCCCGCCAATGTAATAAGACCACAATATGGTTGAAGCCGAAACGTGCTTGCCGTCGCAGGAGGATGCGCGTTGGAATCGCGTTATGAGCCGATGGATCGGCGGAGGCATGAACGGCATGACTTAAGTGTTCCCGTTAAGTTCCATTGGGAATTATCAGATAGAACTCGTCGTCAAGGAACGGGTGTTACGCGGGATTTTTCGGCAGAGGGGCTGTTTGTTATGACAGATGATCCCCCGCCGGTTGGAACAGCCGTTCATTTTGAAGTGGATCTGGAGACATCAAGGCTGGGCTCGGCCGTGACTGTTCGAGCCAAAGGAAAGGTAAATAGAATCGAAATGACGGATTTGACAGGCCGACTTGGCGGATTTGCGATTTCTACTGGAAGAATGAGGCTCGAAAGGCCGGAATCGCCATCCGGGTAACAGCGCTCGGGCGAGTTTTGGGATCGAGACAGGCCGGTTGGACTCTTCAGCCTGTCCTGCGTGATCTGAATATAGGGATATGTGAGTCACGGGGCGGAAGCCTGTCCAAAATTCAGGCGACGGAGGTATGCCGAGTACTCCTAAGGCCTTTAGATTCTCAAGTGTTCCCAAGCTCGGCACAGTAATCGCTCTGGTTTTTCACTGATGAGATCGCCACGTTTCAATGGGACCCCGCCGAAAAATTCTCGAACCTGATGAGGCAAACGGTCATGCAAAAAAATGCGATGGCAATGAGCATATCGTCCGACGGATTTCTCCTTTTGGATTCCTCTATGAATCCGATTTTCGTCAATCCTGCTGCGACGCAAATCCTCGCTTATCCCAGGAAGCCCGAAACAGAGAGAGATCTCGACAGTTATCTCGCAAGCAAAATACGCTTGACGCTTTTCTTGGAGGAGCCGTCGAACGGCTCGGCGCTCGTTCCTAAATTCCAATCTGGGAGAAGAACCTATCTGTGTCGTAGCTTTCGTGTGAACGGGATGACCAATGGGAATTCTCAGGCAGCCCTCGCCGTGGTGCTCGAGCGAGCGGCGGCTAAGTCGGCTTCGCTTGCTCCGCTCGCCGAAAGGTTCCATCTGACGATGCGCGAGCAAGAAGTTGCCCAATTCCTTTTACAGGGGCTCACAAGCAAAGAAATCGGTTTGCGAATGCAAATCAGTCCCAACACTGTGAAGGCCTTCTTACGCTTGATCATGGTCAAGATGGGGGTCTCAACTCGTTCTGCGATCGTTGGACGAGCGTTTACCACGGAGCCGTGAGCTTTCGATGGGCGAGCAGCGCGAGTTCGGGCGACACGACTTGAATAAGGAGCGGGGCACGATCGGGATGGCGGCGGTGACCGAAGGGACACGAAATCAGGCGAGGCGAACCGGCCCGAACTGAAACTTCGGGATGTTTCGCGAGACTTCGGTTTGATCTCCCGACAGGTGGAATCACAATGCATGATGATCTAGAAGAAGGACCCTCACGAAGCCTGGAAGAGTATGGAGCCATCGTGCGCCGACGGCGCTGGTGGATTTTTCTACCGTTGTTTGTCTGTTGGTCGCTCGTGTGGGCCGCGAGCTGGTTTTTGCCGACCACGTATCGCTCTGAAGCTTTGATCCTGGTGGAGCAACAAAAGGTTCCCGAACAATACGTTCTTCCGAACGTGACTGTTAGTGTCCAGAACCGTTTGGAAAGCATGAGAGAGCAGATTCTCAGCAGGACACGGCTTCAGGCAACAATCAATCAGTTTGGCCTTTATCCCCGGGGTCACGCCCTGAGTGCTCTGTTCGATTCAGATGACGCGGTCGAACAGATGAAAAAGGACATCAAAATTGACGTCGTCAGTGCGTCCGGAAAGCCTGGCGAACTAACGGCATTCAGGATTGACTACTCGGCGCAAACTCCTGAGCTCGCACAGCAAGTGAATGGCGTACTCACAAACATGTTCCTGAGTGAAAACGAGAAGACTCAGGAGCAAGAGTCCCAGAGTACGACTGCTTTTCTTGAGAATGAGTTAAAGAATGCACGGTCTCAATTGGAAGAACAAGAAGCGAAGGTTCGAGCATTCAAAGCAGCACATTTTGGTGATCTGCCCAGTCAACTTGAGAGTAACCTTCAAATCCTGACGGGGTTACAAACCCAACTCGATAACATCCAGCGTGCCATCGATGGCGCAAATCAGCAAAAGCTGTATCTCGAGTCGCTGCTACAACAATATCAAACGGTAGAAGAGGGGCTCGGTAGCGGAGATACATCAGCGATGTCTCCAGAAGTCCTGAACAGGGAACTACTGGCTCTCCGCGCTCGGCTTGCGGACGCGCGTTCCCGCTACACCGAAGATTACCCGGACATCGTCTTATTGAAACAGAAGATTGACGAGACACAGAAATTAAAGAAAGAGATGGAAGACAACATCGCCACCAATCAAAAGGCCGCTAAGGACCCAAGTACTACTGATACGGCCTCGACCGACGAAGCTCGATTTGACTCATCGGCTCCGATGATACAGATTCGAAGCCAGCTCAAAGTCAATGAACTCGAAATCCACAACTATCAACGCCACGCCGAGGATATCGAATCGCAGATTGCCATGTATCGTACCCGGCTGAATATGACCCCCAAGACAGAACAGGAACTGGCGGATATCTCGCGCGGGTATGAAGAATCGAAGGCCAATTACAACTCACTTCTGCAGAAGCAGAGCCAGTCGCAACTCGCAACCAACCTCGAGCAGAATCAACAAGGGGAACAGTTCCGCATCATAGATCCGGCAAGCTTGCCTGACAAACCGTCGTCCCCCAATCACCCTCTAGTGAGTCTCATCGGCTTGGCCGCGGGTGTCGGTATCGGATTGGGGTTAGCCGCTCTTCTCGAGCTCACGAACGTTCGAGTCCGGCATGAAAAAGACCTGGAAGGGATCGTCCCAGGCCGCGTGCTGGTTGGGATCCCACATTTGAGTACTCAAAGTGAGGATCACCATCGCGCAGTATTCCGATGGCTGGAAGTTGGAGCAGCGGTGGGGATGATCATCGTGATTATGGTCGGCAATCTCTACTCCTTCTATAAAGGCTAAGCTTGATGTACGAAACATTCTACGGATTGACGCGTAGCCCATTTGAATTGAGCCCCGACCCTCACTTTTTTTTCCCCACGTCAAGCCACAACGAAGCGCTGGCGATCCTGGGTTACGGAATACTGCGGCGGAAAGGGTTCATCGTCGTTACTGGGGAAGTGGGGACCGGCAAAACGCTACTCCTTCGGTACCTATTGGACTTCTTCGGTCGCAGCAATGGCGATATTGACGTCGCTTTCGCTTACAATCCCCGGCTTTCCGTGCTGGACTTTCTCTACCATGTGCTAACCGACCTAAGGCTGCCCTTGACGGGACGCACGAAGGGTGAAATGCTCTGCCAACTAAACGACTATTTGCTCGTGCGGGCTCGCCGCGGAGCAATCACTGCGATTATCGTGGATGAAGCACATTTGCTGAACTGGGAGCTCTTGGAAGAAATCCGCCTGCTAACCAATCTCGAGACATCTCAGCATAAACTGGTGCAGATGGTTCTTGTGGGCCAGCCCGAGCTAGATCAAAAGCTCGACTCCCCTGAGCTGCGCCAGCTCAAGCAGCGAGTCAGTTTGCGATGCCAGTTGAAGCCGCTAGCGTTCGAACAGTTGCGAAGTTACATCCATCAACGGCTCGAACTTGCCGGAGCGAATTCGCACGCAACGACGATATTCCCTGATGAGACGATCGAAGTGATCTATGGTTATTCCCGCGGGATTCCCCGCGTCATAAACAATCTTTGCGAAAACTCCCTTGTCTGCGGTTATGGAAACCAGATGAAAGAGATCACAGTCGAGATTGTGCGGGAAGTCGCTTCCGATCTCAGACTGAACCAAGTTGCGTTTACTTCTACAGAAAACCAAATTGGCACCGCGGGAGCAGGAGTTCCATTGGTACCGACGGCGGGCACCAATTCGGACCGATCGATCGAACTCGAGCCAGGAGTGGAGAGACAATGAGCCGAGTCTTCGAAGCTCTCCGGAGGATGGAAAAGGAACAAGGTCGTCCGGGAGCGCCTCCGTTTCCACAACCCTCAGAGGCGCCGGTTAACGCAGCTGTGGGGCCAATGGACCTCGACCGTGTTACGCCAGTGAAACTGGAGGTGACGCCGTCAACGCGCTTGGTAGCACTCTCGGAGCCCCGAGGTCTGGGAGCCGAGAAGTTCCGGGCTCTCGTTACGCGCCTTGAGAACCTGCGTCGTCAAAAGGAAATGAAATCGTTGCAAATCACGAGTGGTGCGTTCAACGAAGGTAAGACACTGGTAGCGGCGAATTTGGCGGTCACGTTCGCAAAACATTCTCGCTCGAAGGTGCTGCTGCTCGAAGGCGATTTGCATCGGCCGAGTCTCGCCGGCCTATTGGGTCTCGGTGACCTGAGAGGGCTCAGTCATTGGTGGTCGGAACCAGAGCACGACATTTCCCATTTCCTATGCCGATTGGACGACATACCTTTGTGGCTTCTGAGTGCGGGAAAGATCCACGAGCAACCCTCGCAAATTCTGCAATCGACCCGATTTGTCGACGCATTCAATCGATTGGCCGGCTGGTTTGACTGGATCGTGGTCGATTCCACGCCCATGCTGCCGGTTGCAGACGCGAATCTATGGTCACGTCTGGTAGACGGCACTCTCCTTGTTGTTCGCGAGGGTATGGCTTCGGTGAAGGCGCTCCAAAGGGGCCTGGAGAGTCTGGACAATCTCAAGCTGATCGGAACGGTGTTAAACGAGGCTTCGGAATCCGAACATGCAGGATACGCAGATCCATATTACGAGATCCGACGCAACGGCAACGGAAAAGCGAAGCAATAAGGCGGAGACGAATCCTTGATCCGGTTCCTGAACGCGTATTTCCCCTCGCGCACGGTCTTCCTCGGACTTTCGGAAGCGCTTCTCGTGATCGTGGCATTCGTGAGCGCAGCCGTGGCGCGTCTGGGTGCGAGTGATGCGGCCATGATGCTCAGTTATGAACAGGGTTTTCTGAAGATTGCCGTAATTTCTGTGGTGTTTGTCACTTGCATGTACTACTTCGATCTCTACGATTCCTCAACTTTGAGAAACCGACGCGAGCTGCTTACGCGGTTGATCCAGGTTGTGGGAACAGTTTGCGTCCTGTTGGCAATTCTTTATTACGTCTACCCTCCCCTGGAACTGGGGCGAGGAATTTTTGCGATTGGTGTGGCGCTCGTTGGAATCGTTCTCTTGCTTTGGCGAAGGCTATTCCTCGCCATCAACAGCCAGTCGGAGTTTGCCGAACGCGCCCTTTTATTTGGCGACGGGCCTTTGGCCGTTCCACTGATGCGTGAAGTCGAATCTCGTCCGGAGCTGGGGCTACGTATCGTGAGCCACTTTGTGGTGCCAAACAATGGAATCACTCAGGCCCAGGCCAACTCGGAATCCCAACCGGAAGGCGCCCCTCTTTCGTCCGCGGTTGAAGATCTTTTCCGCGCCGTCAGAACTCACCGGGTGAACCGGATTCTTTTGGCGTTTGGCGATCGGCGCGGGAAGTTACCAGTCGAGCCTTTGCTCACGTTGAAGAGCCGTGGTGTACGCATTCAGGATGGGACAGATGTCTACGAAGCCATCACGGGCAAAGTTCCTATCGAATCACTCCGCTTGGGCTGGCTGCTTTTTTCGCCGGGCTTTTGCGTTTCCCGTTTCCTCCTTGTTTATAAAAGGCTGGCATCGGTCCTGATTGCGCTTTTAGGTTTGCTACTCAGCCTTCCTCTGCTCCCTTGGATTGCACTGGCGATCAAATTGAGCTCGCAGGGACAGATCTTTTATCGACAGAAGCGTGTCGGTCGCAGCGGAAAAGTTTTTGAATGCTACAAGTTCAGAACGATGTATGTGGATGCTGAAGCTGATTCTGGACCTACCTGGGCGGGTGATGATGATCCGAGAATTACACCCGTAGGACGATTTCTCCGAATCAGCCGACTTGACGAAATTCCCCAGCTCTGGAACGTGCTGAAAGGGGATATGAGCCTTGTAGGACCCCGCCCCGAGCGGCCTGAATTTGTCGAATGGCTCAGCCGCGAGATTTCCCACTATCAGTTGCGACATATCGTCCGGCCGGGCATTACTGGCTGGGCTCAGATTCGCTTCAGGTACGGTAGCTCGGTTGAGGATGCCAAGGAAAAACTTCGCTACGACCTCTTCTACGTGAAGAACATCTCCCCGGGGCTTGATTTCCTCGTCCTTTTCGAAACGATCAAGATCATACTTCTCGGACGCGGCGCACAATGAGGCTGTTGTTCTGGTCATCCTTGTCGTTGATTTTCGTCGCGTATGCGGGTTATCCAGTCGCGCTGTACTTTCGGGCGCGGTTGTGGCCGCACTCAATTCGGCGAGCAAGGATTCTCCCCGAAGTTTCGGTTATCCTTGCGGTCCGCAACGAAGAGAAACATCTGTCCGCCAAACTGGCTAACCTGGCCGCACTCGATTACCCGGCCGAGCGTCTTGAAGTGATTGCCGTTTCCGACGGTTCCACAGATGCCACCAACAAAATTCTAGCGGCCTGGGAGAGCTCTAACCGGCGAACACTCTTCTTACCGGAACACCGTGGCAAGCCAACGGCCTTGAACTATGCCGTGGCGGAAGCTCGGCGAGAAATCATCGTTTTTACTGACGCTCGGCAGATGATCGCTCCGGATGCCTTGAGAAATCTGCTCGCGGATTTTGCTGATCCTTCCGTAGGCTGCGTGAGCGGTGAACTCGTGATCAGCGAGAATCCGAATGCTGCGTCCAGCCATGGCGTGGGAATGTACTGGCGACTGGAAAAGAAGATTCGTTACTTGGAGGGACTCGCTGGATCAACTGTTGGTGCGAGCGGAGCTTTCTATGCAGTGCGAAAGCATCTGCTGTCACCTCTTCCGCAAGAAACGATTCTTGACGATGTCTACATCCCTCTCCAGGTTGTCCGACAAGGCAAGCGGGTCGTGTTCGAGCCGCTTGCGCTTGCGTGGGACGATTTCGTGCCTTCTCCAAAGCAGGAATTCCGCCGCAAGGTCAGAACCTTGGTCGGAAACTATCAATTGTTGCAAATCGCTCCTTGGATTGTGACGCATTCCAATCCCGTGCGTCTCCAATTCGTTTGCCACAAACTGCTTCGCCTCTTTGTGCCATTTGCTCTGGTGGGCCTACTCGTCTCGACGATTTGGTTTCGAAAGGGCCTCTATGAAGTCGCTCTCGGGTTTCAACTTGTCTTCTATGCGCTTGCTGTATTGAGCGCATTTCGCACTCCGATTGGAATTGTTTCACGGTTGTCAAACATCTCGCTTGCGTTCATTGTCTTGAATACCGCTGCTGTAATTGCGTTTATCTACTTCATCACAGGCAGAAAGGCAGCATGGGGACGGTAAGCAATCCGAGTCAGAGCCACGCGAGTAGCGTGACAAACGGAACGGTCACGGATCCCGGCTCAGTTAAGGCGCATATTTCGCGCTCGAAGCCACTATTGGGAGCGTACGTTTCTTTACTACTGTTCATGATCATCTATTGCGCTCGGCCGGAGGACTGGATTCGAGGTTTGTCGAGTGTGCCATTGGCAAAAATAGCCGGGATCATCGCTTTGCTCGCTTTGATTTTTTCCCTCGGCCATATCCGGCGGCGGCCACCTCGGGAGGTGCTCTTCCTGGCCCTGCTCATTGGACAATTGTTTCTCGCGGCAGCAATGTCTTCAGTATGGCGAGGCGGGGCAGTGCGGACGACCCTCGATTTCGCGAAAATTCTAATCATTGTGATGGTAATGAGTGTCGTGGTCAGCACGTCGAAGAGATTGCGTCGATTGATCTTCATCCAGGCTGCATCAGTGGCGGTGATCGCCGGAGTCACTGTGTGGAAGGGGCGCCTACTCAGCGGTCGATTGGAAGGAATACTCAATGGAAACTACGGGAATCCCAATGACCTTGCCCTCGCAATCGTCATCTCGCTGCCCCTGTGTCTGGCGTTGCTGTTCCTTGCGAGGAATAACGCGTGGAAGGCCGCCTGGGCTTTAGCAATGCTAGTAATGACCTATGCCGTCTTCCTTACAGGATCGAGAGGGGGGTTCCTTGCACTCATCGTTACAGCGGCGTTTTGCCTCTGGGATTACGCCGCGCGAAGCCATCGGCCTTATCTCCTCATTCTCGCAGCCCTCGCGGGTTTGATACTTTGGCAGTTCTCGAGCGGAATGTTGGGTAGTCGTCTAAAGGGAACGTTTAGCTCGAAGGAGGACGTTGCGTCTTCGTACGCTTCAGCCCAAGCGCGCAAACAGTTGCTTTGGCGAAGCATTGAAGTGACGGCGGAAAACCCTTTATTTGGCGTTGGCGCTGGCAATTTCGAGGTGATGTCTGGATTCTGGCGCGTCTCACATAATTCCTTCACCCAAATGAGCTCGGAAGGGGGTGTGCCGGCCCTGGTCTTCTATTTGTTGATTCTGTGGTGTGGCTTCAAGAATGCGGGCGCAACCACAAGAGCGGCAAGAGGGCGACGAGATTTAACGCTATTCGCTCGAGCCCTTCGCGCTAGTTTGGCTGGGTATGTGGTGGGCGCCATTTTTGCCAGCACTGCTTATCAGTTCTTCCCTTACTTCTTAGTGGCGTATACGACTGGGCTTCTGTGGATCGCTAAGAAATCTGCCGCGCAAGTTAGAGTGCGGGAACAAGCCAGCCATCTGTTGCAGGAGAAGGAACCCGTTCTAGCCACATGAGAAGCCGAAGTGTTTTGGCACCCACGCTCAAATCCCGTTGGGCCGTGATTTCAAGCGCTGCCCTACAGTAGTCTCTCGGCCGCTGTCTCTTGGAATCGGCTTATATCAGATTATCTGCCCAAGCACTCAGATCTGGGACAGATGCGAGGACTTTACTTCCCCGCACGCTCGAATTCGATGAAGAGAAAAGTAAGTGTATTCGGACTCGGCTATGTGGGGTCGGTGACGGCTGCCTGTTTAGCCCACGAAGGCCACAGGGTGGTAGGCGTGGATGTAAACCCCGCAAAAGTCGAGATGCTGGAAACAGGGCGTAGTCCAATCATTGAGGCGGGGCTGGAGGAATTGGTCGCTGCTGGCCGCAGCGGCTGTCACCTCCACGCTACCACGGATGCCGTTTCTGCCGTTCTTCAATCCGAGATTTCGCTGATCTGTGTAGGTACACCCAGCACACGCAGCGGTAGGACCGATCTGAGTTATATCGAACGCGTCTGCCTCGAAATTGGAGAGGCGCTGAGGCAAAAGCACGGTTTTCACTGGGTCGTCCTGCGAAGCACCGTTCTCCCGGGGACAACTGAGTCCGTTATCATTCCCCTCTTGGAAAAAGGTTCTGGAAAGCGAACGGGTACCGAGTTTGCGGTATGCTTTAACCCGGAGTTCATTCGGGAAGGCACTGCAGTATCGGATTTCTTCGAACCTTCCTTTACCGTACTTGGCACCGCTAACCATGAATGCTTGCAAGCTTTGCGTGATCTCTATGATGGCTTGCCAGGTCCTGTATTCGAAACAACGGTGGCTGCAGCTGAGATGGTCAAGTATGCCTGCAACGCATTTCATGCTGTGAAGGTCAGCTTTGCCAATGAAATCGGAACACTGTGCAAGAGTCTCGGTGTCGATACACATTCAGTGGCGGAGATTTTCAAGTCCGACACGCGGCTCAATATTTCAGCCGCCTACCTGTCTCCCGGGTACGCATTCGGTGGCTCTTGTTTACCCAAGGATCTGCGCGCCCTAACCTGTCGAGCAAGGGAGCTTGACCTTCATTTGCCTTTGCTTGAGGGAATTCTCCCGAGCAATACCGAACACATCAAGCGAGCGGCGGAGGCTGTGCTGAGCACTAATGCCCGTACGGTGGGCGTTCTAGGGCTAAGTTTCAAAGCTGGCACGGATGATTTACGGGAAAGCCCGCTCGTACATCTCATCAAACTGCTGATCGGCGAAGGTATCAAGATCCAGATATGGGATCGCGATGTATCGCTCGGAAGGCTGGTAGGCTCCAACCGGCAATACATCGAAGACGTGATTCCTCACATCGGTTCACTCCTGTGTTCAACTCTCGAGGAAGTTGTTCGGAATAGTGAGGCCGTCCTGATCGGCACGAGGGCGGTGGATGCTCAGACATTGCGCGGATTGCTCCGCCGAGAACAGGCGGTAATTGACCTGATCAACCTAAACCCGTCGGAACGGACGAATGAGAGCGCGCGTTATGACGGAATCTGCTGGTAAAGGGATTGCGCATTGAAGATTCTCTGGGTCAAGGCTGGAGGGCTCGTTCCACTCGACAGCGGCGGTAAGATACGGAGTTATAATATTCTTCGCGAGTTATCTTGCCGTCACGACGTCACGTTGTTTACGTTTTATGCGGAGCACCCCAACGACCAACATGTCGACTTGAAGCGAATGTTTGCGAGGGTTATCCGCCATCCGTTGCATATTCCCCGCGCGCACAGCTTCGGTGAAGTCGCACATTATTCCAGCCGCATTTTTTCCCGACAGCCCTACCAGATACTTAAGTACTGTAAGCCGCAAGTAGCCGAGTCACTTGGCGCATTACTCCAGCAGCAACGATTCGATGTCATCGTGTGCGATTTCCTGGTTGCGGCAGGAGTTATACCTTGGAATTTCCCATGCCCGAAAGTATTTTTCGCGCACAATGTTGAGGCGCTTATCTGGAAGCGCCATTTCGAGTTGGCCCGTAATCCAGTTTGGAAGGGGATCTGCTGGCGCGAGTATTGGACGACGGCCCAGGCAGAGCGGCGCTATTTGAGTCTAGCTGATCACGTCTTGACTGTTTCCGACACAGACCGGGAGCATTTTCTGCGGCTCAATGGCCCCACTAAAATCTCAGTGATTCCCACGGGTGTCGACTTGGAATTCTTCCGGCCCATGGCAGGGGAAGAGCAACCCGACACTGTAGTATTCACCGGTTCGATGGATTGGATGCCGAACGAAGATGGGATCTTCTATTTTGTGCAAGATATCCTGCCTCGAATTCGGAAGGAGATTCCAGATGCCTCCCTTCTCGTCGTTGGGCGGAATCCCTCATCTCGGTTGGTAGAGTTGGGCAGGACAACCAAAGGCGTAGAGGTCACAGGGAAAGTCGACGACATTCGTCCTTATCTGCAGCATGGATCTGTTTACATTGTGCCTTTGCGGGTAGGAAGCGGAACACGCCTAAAAATCTTTGAGGCAATGGCGATGGGGAAGGCCGTCGTTTCCACTTCTATTGGTGCTGAGGGATTACCTGTCCGACCAGGTCGAGATGTCTTGATCGCCGATAACTCTGAAGAATTTGCTGGCGCAGTAGTTGGGCTTTTGCGAGATCGCGTCCGACGGAGCGAACTCGGTCGAGCGGCACGCCAATTGGTCGCGCAGCAACATGGCTGGGATTCAGTCGCACGACACTTCGAATCAGCCTTAGAAACGCTCGTGCGCCCAGACAGGATGCCAGCCGCCAGCGGCCGATTTACGATGACGGAGTCTGTAGTGCCTAACTCTGCCTGGCGTCTGCCTAGCTCGAGGACCTAAGAACAATGTGCGGAATCTGTGGCATTTTCGATGCGGAAGCCCGTGGTGGGTTCCATGAGCCGCTCGTCCGCAGGATGGCATCTACGATCGCACACCGGGGTCCGGAGGACGAGGGTTTTTATGTCTCGCCTTACTGTGTCCTAGGCCATCGGCGTTTGAAAATCATCGATTTGTCGCCGCTAGGGCGCCAGCCCATGACAAACGAGGACCGGACGGTCTGGGTTTCGTTCAACGGCGAGATCTACAACTACTTAGACCTCCGCGCTGATCTCCTCCGCCGCGGTCATCGGTTTCGCAGTCGGACTGATACCGAGGTCCTGGTCCACCTTTACGAGGAAAAGGGTGACAGCTTCCTTGCCGAACTCAATGGGATGTTTGCGCTCACCCTGTGGGATGATCGGCGCGGAAGGCTGCTTCTGGCGCATGATCGATTCGGCAAGAAACCTCTCTATTATTACAACGACGGACGCCGACTGCTGTTTGGGTCAGAACTCAAGGCGATTTTGGCCGATCCGTCAGTCCCGCGAAGAATCGATCCGGAGGCGCTTTCGGCGTACCTTAGCTTGGGATATGTCCCATGTCCAGGCACTATTTTCAAGGGGATCTATAAGCTTCCGCCAGCGTCCTGGATGACGGTAGAGGTCGATCAAACTGGGCACGGACTAACGATCAATGGCCCACACCGCTACTGGACCCTGCGGTACCGCCCGGATCCGCAGCTAACTGAACGGGAGTGCGTCGGCCGCATCCAGGACCTGATCTGTGATGCGGTCCGCGTTCGCTTATTCTCCGACGTGCCGCTTGGAGCATTCCTCAGCGGTGGCCTGGACTCGTCCACCGTGGTGGCGACGATGGCCCAGACCAGCAAGGAACCGGTCGAGACATTTTCCGTCGGCTTCGAGGAGAGTTCTTTCGACGAGTTGAAGTACGCGGAGATTGTAGCCAAGCGCTTCGGTGCGAATCATCACGTGATCCGCTGCACGCCGAACGTCCTCGATATTCTTCCAAAGCTCGTGTACCACTATGATGAGCCGTTTGCTGACTCTTCTGCAATTCCGACCTATTGCGTTGCCCAACTCGCCCGCCAGTGGACCACCGTCATCCTGTCTGGCGATGGTGGAGACGAAATCTTCGCCGGTTACACTCGTTATGATGACGGCATGCGTCGCTGGCAACAACTGAAGACCTTGCGTGGCACCTTGGCGTGTGGCGTCTATCGTCTTTTAGCTGACATCTATCCCGTCGAGGCCCGGGGCTGGGGCTTACTGAATAAGCGTTCGCTTCCCGCGCTCGATGCCTACGTTGCAGACCTTTGCACCTTCCAGCCGCAACAGAAGCAAGCGTTGTTGGCGCCAAGATGGAGTACCGAACCAAATGAGGCAGTATTCCGCCGAGGTCGCTTCTTAGCGGACGAAGCAGGCGGCGAAGGCCACCTCTCCCAAATGCAAGGGATGGATCTGATGCTCTACCTGCCCGACGATATTTTGGTGAAAGTGGACCGAGCCAGCATGGCTTTTGCGCTGGAGACCAGGGCCCCGTTTCTCGATTACCGGCTTGCGGAATTCATGGCCACGGTCCCGGAGAGCCTCCGCTACCGCAACGGCGTGAAAAAATACCTCTTGAAGCAGGCCATGCGAGGGCGATTGCCGGAGGAGACTATTGACCGGGGAAAGATGGGATTCGGCGTGCCAATGAAGTACTGGCTCCGCGGAAGAGCAGCTGACTTCGTGCGCGATGTTCTCCTATCAAAACCCGCCAAGGAACGGGGCATCTTTCGATCGGAAGAGTTGGAAAGATTGATGAATGTCCACAATAAGGGACGGCGGGACTTGTCAACCCAGATCTGGACGGTGGCATTCTTCGAGCTCTGGTGCGAGCATTGGCTCGACAATTCCACGGTTGCTTCGCGAGACTCCTCTCAGAACATGGTCCTGGAAACACCAGCAATATCTCGATAATCAGCCACCATGCACAATGAGCCATTAACGAAAACAGTTCAGGAAGAAACTCAGGAAACGCCGACCAACGCTACGCGGCCAGATCGTTCCGAGAAGATCACGTTCAGCTTCGGACGAAACTGGAAGGACTACGTGGAGAGTCACTTGACTCCCGAACGGGAGAGGGTTGCCGCCGCGTCTTTGGTCGAGTTCCTCGAACGGACAGATTTGAAGGATCTTTATTTCATGGACCTAGGCTGTGGAAGTGGCCTCTTTTCTCTCGCCGCTTATCGGTTGGGAGCGAGGCGCATCGTGAGCGTCGACGTGGATCCGTTCTCCGTCGAATGCACGAATCGCCTACGGGAGACCGTCGGATCTCCTGAGATCTGGCAAGTCGTGCAGGGCTCCATTCTGGACAAGAACTGCACAGAAAGACTAGAGCCGGCCGACATTGTTTATGCTTGGGGATCGCTGCATCACACCGGCGCAATGTGGGATGCTATCCGCAATGCCAGCGAGTTGGTCGCATCCGACGGGTTCTTTTACCTGGCAATCTACAACAAGGTTGAAGGACGCGGCAGCTCGGCGTTCTGGCTGAAGGTGAAAAAACTCTACAATCGGGCCTCGACTCCGACGAAACGGTTGATGGAGCTCGCTTATATCGTGCGTTATCAGATCCTCCCTGAGCTCGTACGCTTCAGAAATCCCTTCTCCTATTGGCACAGCTACTCAAAGAGGCGCGGCATGAGTCCCTGGATCGATGTGCGGGACTGGCTTGGCGGTTACCCATATGAGTTCTCGCCTGCAGATGAGATCCTTCGCTTCTGCAGTCGTGAGTGCGGGTTTACTCTGGTCAACTTGCGCACCGTGAACAACCTCGGCTTGAACGAATTCCTTTTCCACAGATGACGGCAGTGTCCAGAGGCGCGCGGTCCGGTTCACGACCACGTGCGAAAAGCCAGCTGCAGACTCTGGCCCGATTGATGTCACGCAGGCACACGTTCGTTGATCTGGATGGCTTACCTGCTTGCGGGCAGCCACGCAATAACCCAGAAACGGATTCGAAATCGGGAATTCCGATTAGGATGAAAATTGCCTACCTACTGAGCCAGTATCCAGCGGTGAATCATACATACCTTCTTCGCGAAATCCGTCAATTGCGAGAGTGCGGACTCGATGTACGTGTGGCTTCGATACGCGCGTGTGATCGCTCTCCGGATCGCCTCACGGAGATCGAGCGCGAGGAAGCGGCGCGTACCTTCTACGTCAAGCCGGCGGGTGTTGCCAGCATTCTGCGAGCTCATCTGACTTCGATGTTGCGGCAGCCCATCGCTTATTTTCGGACTCTGGGTTACACACTGGCACTCGCGGGGCCTGATCTGCGAAAACTAATTCGTTACGCGTTCTTTTTTGCGGAGGCGGTCGTCTTCGGGGAATGGATGCGGCGCGAACAATTGGCGCACGCGCATACCCATTTCGCATCGTTGGTGGCCATGATTTCGGCCCACCTCTATCCCATCACATTTTCTATGACGCTGCACGGGCCAGACGAGTTCCTCGATCCGGAAGGATTTCACTTGCGTCAAAAGGTGGCCGCCTCTCAGTTTGTTTGCGCCATCAGTCAATATGGGCGAAGCCAGATTCTGAAGAATTGTGATTTCGAGGAGTGGAGCAAGGTGGAAGTCATCTATCTCGGGGCGGATCCTGGGGTGTTCGCACCGCCGCCCTTTGCCTTGCAACCTTCGACATTTGACTTGATTTGTGTCGGAAGCCTACTGCCCGCAAAGGCGCAGCACATGCTGCTTGCGGCGGTGGCGGGTTTGCTGAAACAGGGCCGCCCTGTTCGCTTGCGGCTCGTCGGTGACGGACCAGACCGGTCGCGGCTCGAACGGTACGTCGAGCAGCAAGGCTTGCGCGACGCCGTTCATTTCGAAGGCGCGGTGAATCAGGATCGCATTCTCGACCTCTATCGCGAAGCCGACATCTTTGTGCTGGCCAGTTTTGCTGAAGGCATCCCCGTTGTCTTGATGGAAGCGATGGCCATGCAGATTCCTTGCGTCGCCACCTGGATTGCTGGCATACCTGAACTGATTCGTAACGAGATGGACGGGCTGCTGGTGCCCGCATCCGATCTCGAGGCCTTGACGAGAGCAATCGCGCGCCTGCTGGATGATTCGGAGCTTCGGCGCAGGCTTGGTGAGGACGGGCGCAGGCGCGTGTGCGAGCGTTTCAATTTGTGTGCCAACGCGCGGCAGCTAGCTCAGACTTTTCGCGACAGGCTGCAATCGCCCAGCGCTAGACACCCAGGTTACGCAATGCCGGCTTGCGCCGCCATAGCCGCGAAACGGTGATGGAGCTGGCTTATAGTATGCGTTATCAGGTCCTCCCTGAACTGGTACGCTTCAGAAATCTTTTCCTATTGGCACAGCTATTCAAACAGGCGCGGCATGAGTCCCTGCGGGACTGGCTTGGCGGTTACCCATATGAGTTCTCGCTTGCAGATGAGATCTTCCGCTTCTGCAGTCGCGAGTGCGGGTTTACTCTCGTCAACTTGCGCACCGTGAACAGCCTCGGCTTGAACGAATTCCTTTTCCACAGATGACAGCAGTGTCTATTGAGGAGAGCGGACGCCGTGTGCAGGGGGGAATACCCGGTGGGGACTGCCGACCCAGGGTACTCCTGTTCACAGACAGCTTCATTCGTGGTGGAACCGAACGACAGTTCGTCCGGCTCGTAAGAAATCTCGATCGGAGTCGTTACGACATCCGGATCGCGTGCTTACAACGCCGCGGGCCATTGCTAACCGAAATAGAAACTCTCGGGATGCCGATCACAGAATTTCCCATCAATTCTCTGTACAACTTGCGAACAGCGAAGCTTTTCATTCGGCTGGTTCGTTTCTTGCGTCGCGAACGAATCCATGTCCTTCACGCTTTTGATTTCTATGCAGACGTGTTCGCGGTTCCTGCGGCGCGGATCGCTGGCGTGCCCGTGGTACTGGCTAGTCGCCGGGAGTTGTTGGACCTGCGCAGCCTCTGGCAGAGGCGCGCGGTCCGGTTCGCGTGCCGGTTGGCCACGGGCGTGGTCGTAAACTCGCGGGCGGCGGGCGCCGATCTTCTTAATACCGACCCTTCCGGGGAAGAGCGGGTTCACGTCATTCCGAACTGCATCGATTTACAGCATTTTCGACCCTCGATGCCAAGGAACGAGGTTCGGTCAATACTCGGCTTCGGGGCAGACTCCCCGCTGATAGGCACGCTGTGTAACCTCCGAGCAGAGAAAAACGTGGAGATGTTCCTTCAGGCGGCCAGGCAGGTGCAACTGACTTTTCCGGAATCGCGATTCGTAATAGTCGGCGACGGTCCCGAACGCGAAAGGCTACAAAGGCTCGCGGACGAACTCGGCTTGTCTGGGGCCGTCCTCTTCTTGGGGGACCGCGGCGATGTATCGGACTTGCTCGGGGCGCTGGACCTTTTTGTTCTAACGTCAAGGACTGAGAGTTTCCCCAACGCTATTCTTGAGGCCATGTCAGTAGGGTGTCCCGCGGTGGCTACCCTCGTGGGTGGGGTAGCCGAACTTGTCCGAGAAGGCGAGAACGGCTTTCTGGTTCCTCCCGGAGAGTCAGGAACGCTCGCTGAGCGGATCATTGAGCTGCTCCGCGACCCCGCACGCCGTCAGGCCATGGGACGAGCGGGGCGTCTTCGAGTTAAGCGCGAATTCTTGGCTGGACAGGTCAGCAAACGCCTTCAGGATCTTTATTCGCGGATGCTGCACGAGGGCGGATCGGCGCCAGCAGTGTCAACAGGATCATGAAAGACAGGCTGAATCCAGAGAGCCTCCTTCGACTGAGCCGGATGAGCCTCCCAGAAATAAAGTTCCGGGTCGCGCAAAAACTGCGGATCGGGCGCGAGCTCGTGGCTCTGCCTCAGAATGTTTCAGAGGCCCAGATTCGCCACTGGGATCAGTTTTGGAGTGTGGCAAGCGTCTCGGATCCCGCGCTTCGCAGCATGTTGGCAGCGGAGAACACCGCCTCGGCGGAAGCGCTGTTGCCTGAGTATTTTTTCGGCCGCGAAAAGCCCCGCTTCTATTTTTCGCCGGATAAATCAGACGAACTCGCGCGAACGTACGGCCGGATTTTTCCCGGGCGGCTAGCGCAGATCGTCGAAGAGGCGGAACGGCTCCGTGAGCATCGCCTGAAAGTATATTCCTACCCTGAGATGGAATGTGGAGGTCGAATCCACTGGCGGAAGGACCTTGTCCACGGAGTCGAATCTGGGCTCGATCACTGGAGCAGGATCCCACACCTCGATTTTTCAAAGGTGGGCGATAGCAAGATCGTCTGGGAGCCCAATCGGCACCAACACCTTGTGACGCTAGCCCTCGCGTATCGCCTCACAGGCAACGAGCGCTATGCAGAAGAATGTTTCGCTCAATGCGAAGACTGGCAGAGAGAGAACCCCTATCTGCGCGGCATCAACTGGGCGAGCAGCCTTGAGGTGGCGTTTCGCGCATGGTCGTGGATGTGGATGATTCATCTGCTTCTGGGCAGCCGCGCGATGACCGGCAAACGCCTTGGCGAAGTGATACGGGCTCTCGGTTTCCATGCGGATTTTGTAGCTGCGAATCTCTCTACTTATTATTCGCCGAATACGCACCTACTAGGCGAGGGGTTTGCGCTCTTTGTGATCGGTTTGCTTTTCCCGGAATTGCGCCACTCTGAGACTCATCGAGAGAAGGGAAGAGAAATCCTATTGGAGGAAATCACCAGACAGGTTCGGGAAGATGGGTCTCACGCTGAGCAGTCCGCCAGCTATCATCGATACGCTACAGATTTCTTCCTTTGTGCCGCCATCCTTGCTGACCGAAATCGGTGCGCCTTCCCTAGTTCCTATCGTGCGGCCCTCGAGAACATGGTTGAGTTCATGATGCACACCGCGTGGCCGAATGGAAGTCATCCGATGATCGGAGACGCCGATGGTGGCAGGTTGTTGCCGTTCGCCGCCCGCGATCCGAACGATTATCGGGGCACCCTCTCGACTGCAGCAGTCTACTTCGAGCGTGAAGATTTTCGAGAGCGAGCCGGGCAGCTTAGCGAGGAGAGTCTATGGCTGTTAGGGCCCGACGCGGTTAGTAGATTTCAGGGACTGACTCCGAAACCTCCTGCGGAAACGTCGAGGGCGTTTCCCCAATCCGGTTTCGTTGTGATGCGAAACGACTGGCAGGGTGATTCGAACATGGTGGCATTCGATGCGGGCCCGCAAGGAATGGGAAGTTGCGGCCACGGCCACGCTGACGCGTTGAGTGTGGTTTGTTCTGCACAGGGCACCCACTGGCTGGTCGATCCCGGAACATTCGTGTATACGGCCTCGCATGAATGGCGCGATTATTTTCGCTCGACCCACGCTCACAACACCGTTGTAGTTGACGGGCAACAACAGGCGCAGCCAGGAGACACTTTCAAATGGCTTAACCTGTGTCCAGCACGGCTTGAGGACTGGGCCAAATTGCCTAATTTGGATTACGCAAGCGGGACGCACGAAGGATATAAGCGGCTTGTGCAACCAGTAGTACACCGGCGCCGGGTGGTTTTTGTGAAGCCGGATCGTTGGTTTCTGCTGGACGATTTGAGCGGCGCGGGCACTCATTCGCTGGAGTTCTTTTTTCACTTTCCCCCGGATGTCCAGCTGCACGTCGATGAACACTTGTGTTGGGCCACAAAGGACGGCAATCGGTTTCTGATGATGTCGGATCCGCGCGTGTCTCTGGATACGACTCGCGGCGAAGAGGGCCAGCTGCAAGGGTGGTATTCCCGGGATTACGGCCACCGTGAACCTGCTCCAGTACTGGCAGGCAAGACTCGCTGCTCCGTACCGGCTCGATTCCCCTGGATCCTTTGGCCGGGAGCACCCGATGAAGCCCGGCTTCGTCAAATTCCTGGTCATGGATCGGCGTGGATCTTGGAGACGAAGGCGCACGTCGACTACTTCATCTTCTCCGAATCCGTAGGAAGGCAACCGGATCATCAGGCCGCGACCGACGCCGACTTTGCCTTTCTTCGACGAGTCCAGGATAGGAAGGTGGAGCGTCTGACTTTGCTGAAAGGCTCATGGCTGAACCTGCACGGAACGACAGAGTTCCGCAGCCGAGGAAGGGTCGAGGCATTCGACTTGGTTCGCCGGGGCGACTCGCTTGAAATCTGCATGCGGCCGGTGCGGCCGTTCACACTGGCGCTTCGGGGGGTGGAATCTGTTCGGTTGAACGGCAGGCAGGTTGAGTTCGAACGCACCGAAGACACGATAGCGGTCAGGGAAGGCAATTAGGGAGATGTGCGGCATCTGCGGAGTACTGGAGATGGAAGGCGGGCGTCAGGTATTGCGCGAGCACGTCGAGGCCATGGCCCAGATGCTCTCTCACCGCGGACCCGATGACGCCGGCTATTACTTGAATCCTTCCGTCGCTTTTGGGTTCAGGCGTTTAAGCATTGTGGATTTGAGCGGTGGCCACCAGCCGATGTCGAACGAGGACGGGACCCTTTGGATCGTCTTCAACGGCGAAATCTACAATCACACATCGATCCGCCTTGACCTGGAACGTCGCGGTCACCGCTACACAACGCGCAGCGATACAGAAACGGTTCTCCACCTCTATGAAGAATACGGTGACGACTGCGTCCATCATCTTCGCGGGATGTTTGCTTTTGCCATCTGGGATTCGTTGAAGAGACGCTTGTTTTGCGCTCGGGACCGGCTAGGCATCAAACCCTTCTATTACGCGGTGACAAAAGGAAGATTTGCTTTTGCTTCCGAGATGAAGGCGTTGTTCGAGGTGCCAGGCCTGCATCCGCAAATGAACCACAGCGCGTTGCCCGAGTTCTTCGCCCTCGGTTATCTCTCAGCCGGCGGCACGCTTTTCCAGGGCATTTCCAAGCTCCTCCCGGGCCATCGCCTGAGTATCGATCTGACTCAACCCGATCCGTGGCCACACACCGAACAGTACTGGGATTTGGACATCACTTGCGAGGAGACAGAATGCACGGAAGCCGAGTACATAGCACAGTTCCGGGAGCTTTTTACCGAATCCGTGCGGATGCGGCTGATGAGCGACGTTCCGCTAGGGGTGTTCTTGAGCGGTGGTCTTGATTCCAGCTCGATTGCAGCCGTGATGGCCAGTCTATCGAAAGACCCGATCAAGACATTTTCGGTTGGGTATGCGGAAGACAGTTTTAGCGAATTGCCCTACGCTCGCCGCATGGCCCAACACATTGGTGCGGAGCACAACGAGGTCTTGCTGGGTCCAGATGACCTCCTCAACAGCTTGCCGCAATTGATTTGGCACGAAGACGAGCCAATCGTGTGGCCTTCGAGCGTAGCGCTCCATTTCGTTTCTCGACTTGCGCGTCAGAAGGTCAAAGTCGTTCTGACGGGCGAGGGGAGTGATGAAATCTTTGCCGGGTACACGCGATACCGCGCGACTTTGTTTAACCTGCGCTACGGTCCCGCCTACGAAAAATGGATACCACAAGGACTTCGTAGCACTGTCCGCGGGTTGCTGGAGCAGCCCGCGCTACCAAAGGCACTCCGACGCAAGATTGGACACTCGTTTCTGCAACACGCAAGCGACTTCGAAAACATCTATTTGGACAATTTTTGCTCGGTTTTTCCAAAAGGAGTGCAGTCCAGTTTGTTCGCTCCCAAGTTCGCGGACGAATTGAGGGACATCAGCGCTTATGCCACGTCGATGAGTCATTTTCGGGGCAACGATCAATCCGGCGATCTGTTGACGCGGCTGCTCTACCTCGACATAAAGACATATCTCGTAGAGCTGCTCATGAAACAGGATCAGATGAGCATGGCAAGCTCGATTGAAAGCCGAGTTCCTTTCCTCGATCACGAACTCGTTGAATTCGTGATGCGGATACCTTCGCGGTTGAAGGTGCGCAATATGTCGGGGAAGTACGTCCTGCGGCAGGCGATGAAAGATCTTCTGCCGGCCGAGGTGCTGAACCGCACCAAGATGGGGTTCCCGACACCCGTCAAGCCCTGGCTGCGCCACCAACTGTTCGATCGAGTCGCCAAGATCCTGACAGACGGCCGATTGGCCGAGCGAGGAATCCTGAACGGGAGATACGTGCGCGACCTCCTGGAGTCGCACCGAACCGGCCGCGTGGACGCGACGGATCAGGTGTGGCGCCTGCTCAATTTCGAGCTGTGGAACCGAGTGTTCCTCGATCAAGATCCGGCGGTTCTGAACGGGTTCGTCCCGGCTGCCAGAGAATGCGCGAAAGCCAATTAGTGTTTTTTGTACCGATTAGAAAATGTTTTCTCCTTTGTTGTGAATATCTTAGAAGGTTTTCTAATAAATTATTGTTCCGATTAGCCTGCTTAGGCTCTGGGTTTGCCCGGCGCGGCGGCCGGCAGCCGGCTTTGTTGTTCATGTGTGAGCCTCCGGCCGTAGATTACCATAAAGTAATCAAAATGTCAAGACCATTCTGTGGGAAGGCTTGTTGAAGGGAAAGGAGATATGAGCATCGCAACTCCAGCAGCGAACATACTCGGCCGGCGAGTTTTGTTTGGAGCCAGCTGGTCCGCGATTTCCCGCGTTACCATCCAAGTTTCTACTCTTGCCGCATCGACCGTCGTCGCCCGCCGTGTTCCTCCCAACGCGTACGGGATCGTTGGCATGGCAACTCTCACCATCGGGCTGATTTCGCTTTTTCGCGACCTTGGCACCGCAGCGGCGGTGATTCAGAAGAGGGACATTAACCAGGAGCTGCTCTCGAGCCTTTTCTGGCTCAATGTGGGGATCGGGTTCGCGGGTACCGCCCTGTGTTTCCTCAGCGCTCCGCTCGCGGCTAGAATTTTTCGTGAACCGGCCGTCATCCCCGTCGTCAGAGTACTATCCGTCTCATTTCTATTGAGCGGTCTTGCAAATGTTCACGCCGCGCTCTTGAGCCGATCGATGACATTCAAGAAGATTTCGCTGATCGGCATTTCGAGTACTCTTACGGGTCTGTGTGTGATTGTGACATTGGCTTGCCTGCGTGCAGGCGTTTGGAGCCTTGTCGCCGGAACGCTAACCACAGCCGCGATCAGCTCGATCTTGTTCTGTGTTACGTCCGAGTGGCAACCGAGCTTGGTTTTCTCCTGGACGGAAGTCCGGTCCGTGATGAACTTTGGGCTGAACCTTTCCGCCTTCAATATATTCAACTACTTTGCACGCAATTCCGACAACGCGATTGTGGGGCGTTATCTTGGCAGCGCAGCGCTTGGCTTTTACCAACTCGCTTACAACATCATGATGTTTCCGGTGCAAGGTATCGCACAAGTGCTGTCGCAGGTGATGTTTCCGGCGTTTTCCGAGATCCAGCACGACAACGAACGGTTTCGCCGCATTTACCTGAGAGTTTGCTCGTCGATCGCGCTGATCACGTTTCCATTGATGGCCGGAGCGGCCATCTTGGCCGAACCGCTGATCAGGACAGTTTATGGGCCACGATGGACGGCCGTAATTCCCATTCTGACCATTCTCGCGCCGGTAGGGTTGGTTCAGTCGATTCTTACAACTTTGGGCCTAATCTATACAGCGAAGGGCCGAACTGACTTGCTGTTTAAGGTGGGCGGTACCGCATGCGTTCTCTATGTGATCAGTTTCTTTATCGGTTTGCCTTGGGGCATCCGCGGGGTAGCGTCCGCATATGCGATTTGCAACGCGCTGCTGCTCGTACCAACCCTGTATATTCCATTCCGATTAATTGATTTGCGTTTAATCGACCTGTGGCACGCGCTTAAAGGTATTGCCGGCAGCACGGTGCTGATGGCGGTTGTGGTGATCGCTTGCCGGAGAGCGGTTACCGATTACGTCCACATGCTGCCCGTGGTTGACCTTTTTCTATTTACGGCGATCGGCGCGGTCGTCTATGGCGTGACCACGTTTCTCCAGCGTTTGCCGGCTCTCTTGGACTTGTCTCAAATGGTGGCGTCTTCATGGGTGCGTCTATCTCGACGTGCCGGCCAGATCGCATAGTTGAGCGGGACTCAACGGACCATCCGATGACCTTGGCCTTTGGCGACAAGAACAAGCTTCGGCCGGCGCCACTCACCTCAATGCCGCCTCTCGGAAGCTCGCCCGTAAAATCCGTGGCCATCATCGATTATTTGGATGATTTTGGGATCGGAGGCTACATTCATGAATTGGCGGAGGGCCTTGCTGCCAATGGAGTATCCGTAGATATCTACTCGAGTGGCTGTGGAAACATGTCCAAAGTTTCTATCGCGAGGCATTACCGCGTCTACCCTGTGCTGGGAGGCGTGCTCTATAAACAAAAGCAATTGCTGCGGAGTGCGGCGGTGCGACCACAGCCCACTCGCGATTCGCAATCTTCAGTCTCGGTACCGGGCGATCCTGCAGGGAGACCATCAAGCGTTCGCCGACTCAAGGGCTGGCTGCGAACTTTCGTGCTGCCTATCGAACTGGGCTATTACCTGAAGCGGAAAAACTACGATGCTGTGTGGACCCAGTGGCCGCATGGTGGAGAATACGGGATTCGCTTCTGGGCCGTGTGCAGGTACCTCGGGCTACGCGTCGTACACACTGTGCACAACGTCCTGCCGCACGAGGAGACGCAACAGGACCGCGCGATCTGCGAGGCCGTTTACAAACACTCCAACGCCCTCGTGGTGCATTCCAGATATGCAGCTCGAAAACTGGCCGAAACCTTCCCGCAATTCGCCAAGAAAACAATTTTGGCACGGCACGGTATGTATACCACTTATCCCAGGATGCGGGAGGCGAGACGGCGGGTACGAACGGCTCACAATATTGCTCCTGATCAGGTTGCCTTTCTGGTTTTTGGTGGTGTGCGTCCGTACAAGAACACGGATGCTCTCCTCCAAGCCTTTCTGCGATTACGGTCTTCGCGAGCTGTCTTAATCGTGGCCGGCCGCGAGATGGGATATCCGGACCTGGCCCCAGGCAAACCGCTGGCGCGAACAGAAAGAATCGCGGCGGAACTCGGCGTCGCAAATAAGGTGCGATTCATTCCCGGCCCGCTTGACATTGAGCCCACTTCCGAGGTTTTCGAGGCCGCGGATGTGTTGGTGCTGCCGTATCTGGAGAGCTACGGCAGCGGTGCCTTATTACTGGGAATGACTTTCGGAAAACACATCCTAGCTACGCCGACGGGGGGCATGGAGGAGTATCTCGAGGAATATCCCAGGCACACACTTCTAAAGGGCACCGGAGTGGATGAATTGGTGGCTGGGATCGAAGCCGTTACCGAAAAGTTTCCCGCGCCGAACCGCAAGCAGGATCGGATTCCCTCGCTCGAATGGAAGACCATCGCGAGCCAAGTGATAACGGTACTGAGCAACCCTGAAGCCTAATTGCGGGTGAGCCGGAACTCTGAAACCGCTGCTCCTTTGTAAGTGTGAGTCACTAGTGCATCTGACAGTTAACAAAGCCCTGAAACAATTGTTAAAGAGATGGGGATACACCGTGATTGGTGACTGGCGATTGGACCACTATGCCATGTCAACTTATCTGAGCAAATTGTTCCGCAATCTTGAGATCGATTGCGTGCTTGATGTGGGAGCGCATTTGGGCGAGTACCACGATTTCCTGCGCAGCCAAGTTGGTTACTCCGGGAAGATCGTCTCATTTGAGCCGATTGCCAAGAATGTTGAGGTGTTACGAAGCCGCTCAAAGAACGAGGACCAGTGGATCATAGAAGGGCACGCGCTCGGTAACACAAGTGGGCATGCCGACTTCAACATCATGGCTAGATCGACTTTTAGCTCCTTCCTGGAGCCTGACCATTCAGTTACTTCGCGGTTCGAAGGTTGCAACGTGCTGTCGAAGCGCGTCTCAGTTGAGGTCAAAACACTGGATGAGATCGTTCCGACGTTGGCAAAGCGGCTGGGAGTGAAAAATATCTACCTTAAGCTGGATACCCAAGGTTTCGATCTAGAAGTGTTGAGGGGTGCGGTAACAAGCATATCGCGGTTTAAGGCCCTTCAGACTGAGGCCAGCGTCGTTCCCATCTACAAGGGGATGCCCGATTTTGTTACGACAATTCACACATGCCGGTCTCTAGGGTTTGAGCTGAGCGGGATGTTTCCTAATAACCCGGAACATTTTCCTCATTTCGTTGAATTTGACTGTTTCATGATCAATCGAAAGAACGGCGACTGCGTGCCGATGGCGCTAAGCGCTCAAGGGTCTGGTTGATGTTAGTGAGTGACCATACAGCTATTCATAAGTACTCGCGACGTGGCAAGAGAGGTGTTCAAGGCTGGTTCCAGCGTATTGACGCGGAAATATGCTCCACATTGTTGGCGTTCCAGAAGGCACACGACATAGTCGGTGGATGCTGCGAAATTGGGGTTCACCATGGAAAGTCATTTATTCCCCTTTGCCTCTCATTAAAGGGCCACGAACTGGCTCTCTGCATCGACATATTTGAGGATCAGTCCGGGAATTTCGAACGATCTGGATGTGGAGACCGTGAAGTATTCTTTGAGAATCTTGAGAGGTTCGGAATCGATCTCTCGCGGGTTCGCGTGTTAGGTGAATCCTCTGAAAACGTTACCGTGGACCGCATTCTCAATGAAGTTGGCCACGTCCGCTTCTTTAGCATTGACGGAGGGCATTGGAAATCCATTGTCCAGAATGATTTGGCGCTCGCCGAGGGCAGCCTAGTCCAGGGCGGAGTCATCGCGTTGGACGATGTGTTCCGCGCAGATTGGCCGGAGGTGACATTCGCACTTGCGCCTTGGTTGGAGCGGACGAAGACGAAGATCGTACCGTTTGCATGCGGAACGAATAAGCTCTACCTCTGCCATCAAGATTTCGCGGTTGCGTATCGGGAGTCCTTGCACACTGAATTTCTGACCATGTTCTACGTGAAAACTTATCGATCAAAGGACTCCGAATTGGACAGCTATAGATTCGAGGTCAAACGTTACGATGAGGCTGACTTTAAGGAGATGTCCCGCATTATAATGACGGCCTTCTTCCCGGACTCTCTGTTTATTGTGGAGCACTATAAGCAAGCTGCAAAGAGGCTATTCAAATCACTCAGCAGTTGAGAGCTAACCGTCCCTAATCCTCGAATGCTTGATATCATCACAAAAGCAGCGAACTCCGGCCGCGCTCTCACGTCGTGGATGAATCTGCGCGCAGGCGGAGGGACTGTACCCGGAAATCCCGATAGTTTCCCGCCGCACTTGCTCTTATTCGCTTGGTCTTTTCCACCCGAAGTTAATGGCGGTGTCTATCGTCCTGTGTCACTGGCCAAGTATGCCGTTAAGGCGGGGTGGCGGGTGACCGTCGTATCAGGTCCACTGAAAGGCCAGGAGAGCGCAGCAGGCATCGAACTGTTGAATTCACTTCCCGCCGCGGTTGGTGTATTCCGCGCGTTGCCGGCGCCGCCGACAAGCTACCGGTTGCTTCCGAAAGTGGATGGCGGCTTCCCAAATATCGTTCCCGTGTCACAAGCGGCTGTGGCAGCCTGTCAGGACAATCCGCCGACAGTTGTCGTGGCATCGGGCCCTCCCTTTCTCACGTTCGTCAGCGCGTATTTCGTCGCCAGGCGGTTTCGAGTGCCGCTTGTTCTGGAATATCGCGACGAGTGGACGATCCACACGCCGCATTTCGTTAGCGCCACTGCCTTCGACAAGAAATGGGAGAGAAAGTTGCTGCGATCCGCTTCCGCCGTGGTTTTTGTGACGGAGGCCACCCGCGATGTCTATGTCGCGTCGGCCAACGGCCTTGAGGCGAGCAAATGTTTCGTCGTTGGGAACGGATTTGACGCTGATGACTTCGCCGAGGAGCCGGCGGCATCGCCAGGCAATTCAGCGGAAAGTCATGACAAATTTGTGATTTCCTTTGTCGGAACTACTGGATGGGCGGCTAACCCAAGCGCATTCTTGGCGCAATTTCAAGAGGTGATGGCACGCTGTCCATTGCTTCGGGAGCGTCTGCTGCTCCGGTTTACCGGCCCAAAGCACGACGAATTTCGAGGTGCATTCGCGAGTTTCCAGAATCAGTTCCAGAATTCGATCGAGCTCGTCGACGGGGTTGGCAAATCTGCCGCGGTCGCGGAGATGCGTCGAGCCGGCACATTGCTGCTTCTGCTCGATTCGTTCTACGACACATCGATACCCGGGAAGTTGTACGAGTACTTGGCGGCGGGAACGCCGATTCTCGTCTTCGGCGACACCGGAGTCGCTGCGAACCTTGTGCGACGCCTCGGTGCAGGCCTTGTGGTGCCAGCCCATGATTCTGCTTCTCTGGAGGCGGCGTTGTTCCGCTTGTTGGAGGAGCCCCGGGCGCGTTATGAGACACCCGAGCGAATAGCTTGGCTTGCAGACCACACCCGGGGTGCGCAAGCGACGCGGATGCTCAAGGTGCTCACTGAAATGCTGCGACCTGGTGGCGTGCGCGATCTTGAACGAATTCCGGAGCGCGAAACGGGCGCCGAGCAGTCGATGAGATCCCTTCAGACACGCGGGTAGGAGACCGTGAAGCCTTCCACCAGCTTTTCGTACAGCGATGCCCCGGCGACGCGATTGCCTCGGGTGAGCGTGATCATCCCGGCGTACAAGGCCGCGGAATTTATTGGCGAGACGCTGGAGTCTGTTTTCGCGCAGACATTCACGGACTTCGAAGCGATCGTTATCAATGACGGCTCGCCGGACGGCGAGGAACTGGAAAAGGCGATCGCTCCCTTTCGGGAGCGCATTTTGTACCTGAAGCAGGATAATCGCGGCCCCGCCGGAGCGCGTAACACAGGGATTCGGCATGCGCGGGGAAAATACGTCGCGTTTCTGGATAGCGACGATTGCTGGCTGCCAGACTATCTGGGTTCTCAGATGAAGCTCTTCGAGGAAACACCGTCGTTGGGCGTGGTCTATTGCGACGCCGAGTATTTTGGAGATCCTGCGCTCGCTGGCAAAACGTACATGCAAACGTGTCCCTCAAATGGCCCGGTAACCCTGGAAACCCTGATCGCGGGGGATTGCCAGGTGATTACTTCGTGCACCGTGGCGCTGAGGCAAGCGGTGGTGGACGCAGGAGTCTTCGACGAGAGAGTGGATTTGCGAGGTTGCGAAGACTTTGACCTCTGGCTGCGCATCGTCTATCGAGGCGGCCAAATTGCGTATCAGAGGAAAGTGCTCGGGCGATACCGGTCTCATCCGGGCAGCCTGACGCGAGACACGACGAAGATGCTGGCGACCGCCGCCTTGGTGTATGAAAAGGCCGAGCGAACGATGGAGCTTTCCGAAGAAACACGGGCACTGATTAAGAAGCGGCTCGCGAGCATCCGCGCCCATTTCGACCTGGAGTCTGGAAAGGCTCAGCTTGCAGCCGGCGACTACATGCGGGCCAAACGCTCGTTGATGAAGGCCAATACGTTCTTCCGCGCGGCCAAACTCAAGCTGGTCATCCTTGGATTGCAAATCGCGCCACGCTTGACGCGCTTCGGGATGACGATCAGGTAACAGTTTTGATGTAGCTCTGGGATGATCCACCGCGACGATGCAGCAAGGCGCCGTCTGACCGTGAAGTCCACTACTTTAATCGACAATCAAGAGTGCGGAAGAGAGGCGGCCGGCGTCCGTCCGGAGATGGAGCGGATGGAAGAGTGGAGGGCGGGCACGGGCGACTGGAAGCATTTCAGCGTCCCTCTCGAACGAGTTTTTGAAATTGCGGCGGGATGGAAGAGCATCCTGGCGGGTATCGAGAAACCCTGGCTTTGCTGGAATGTGAGTCCGCGATGGTCGATGCTGCAACAGAAGCTGGTTCTGGGCGCCGGATGGACGCCGATCGTAGGTTTTGATCCGCGAGTGGGGCCGCCCCCCATCGTGGATGGTTCTGTGCTGATTGATTTCAACGAGAAGTTGCAGCTTCCCGTGCTATGGCCTCACATTCCTTTGGAATTCGCGTTCCTGTTCGCGGAGCGCCTGGCGTTCTGGCATGCGGATTTGCTATGCCGATTGCCGGTGATGAGGCAACTCGCCGAGCAATTTGCGTCGCTGCAGGACGGAGAAATGAGCGCTGTTTTCGACAACGGCGGCCTGAGGAGGCGGTTGAAAGTTAGGATGCATCGTTTTTGGGAACTGTGCGGCTGCACCACGAAGAGCGCGAGCGAGAACCAGTTCTACAACGGCACGGGATGGTGGCGGCACTTCGAGCTCCATCCAAAGTGCGTGCTTGAAGAGGAACGCGCGCGGCGCAGCAGGTATGACTACGACTCCGGCGTGGGCATACTTTACTGGAAGAACGAATACAACGGCCATGTAGTACCCATCGACATCAAGCTGGTTAAAGAAGGTCATTGCAGTGAGATCGGCAATAACGGTTATCGCGCGCTTCCAAATCATCTGAATCCGATGCGAGACCTTAGGTCTGAAATCGATATGAATTATTCGATCGATGAAGTGGCCGCAAGATTGGGAATCGCCCACTTATTGTAAGCAGGAGTACCCAAGGATGGGTCAACCCGCCATGTCTACAACCGCACAAACGTTTGAAAATTCCTGGAAACTTCGGGGATGGATCGCGTGGTCCGCGATTCTTTCTGGGCTTGTGATTTTGCTGTACGCGCCCGTGCTGAAACACCTGGTGGAGCAGTGGTGGACCGATCCGGACTACGGGCACGGTTTTTTCATTCCGCTGTTTTCAGGCTACGTTCTGTGGCGCGAGCGTGGACGTTGGATGAACTGCCCAATCAAGCCGACCAATTGGGGGCTTCTGGTGATGCTCGGAGGTGTGGGGCTTCTCCTCCTCGGCTCGCTTGGAGCGGAGCTGTTTACGAGCCGAGTTTCGCTGCTGCTCTTGCTGGCGGGAATGATACTTTTCTTGGCGGGCCCGCGAGTGCTTCGCGCGGTTTCCTTTCCCCTGGCTTTTCTCATATTGATGATTCCGATTCCGGAGATCATCTACAACCAGATTACGTTTCCTCTGCAGCTGCTGGCTTCGCGTTTCGCGACGTATTGGCTGGAGGTGGTGCAAGTGCCGGTGTTGCGCGACGGCAACGTTCTAACGCTGTCGAACTATTCGTTGGAGGTTGTCGAGGCGTGCAGCGGCATCAGGTCTCTGATGACTCTGATTTCACTGGCAATCGTGTACGGGTATTTGGTGGAGCCGCGGCGCTGGGTGCGTTACGCACTTGTCGCTTTGATGGTTCCGAGCGCTATCGTGAGCAATGCTATTCGAATTATGGGAGCCGGCGTGATGGCCCATCGCTTTGGTCCAGAGGCGGCGGAAGGATTCTTGCACGAGTTCTCCGGCTGGGTGATTTTTATCGTTGCCCTCGCTCTGATGTTTGGTTGCCACAGGATTCTGCGTCTCATCGGGAGACGCCAGCAGAGAGCAGCCCATGTTTAATTTTACCGGGAAGACTCGCCTATGGATTAGCGCGGGCATTCTGCTTGGCGCCTCGGTTCTGTTGAACACGGTTAGTCATGGCGAAGCCATAGTCACTCGAGAGCCGCTTCACGAGCTGCCCTACACACTCGGTACTTGGCACGGAGAAGAGCACCCGTTACAACCGGAAACGCTCCGAGTGGTGGCTGTAACCGATTACGCGAATCGGCTTTACGGAAGCTACGGCGGTGCGCCCATTCAGCTATATGTCGGCTATTACTCCAGTCAGAGAACCGGTGACGCGATTCATTCGCCGAAGAATTGTCTGCCAGGAGCGGGTTGGGAGCCAATTCACGCCGGATACGCCACGATTCCCGTGTCCGAGGGGCGCCGGATCGTCGTCAACGAATACGTGGTTCAGCAGGATCGGAATAAACAGCTGGTCTTTTACTGGTATCAGGGCCGAGGCCGAGTTATCGCGAGCGAATACTGGGGTAAATTTTGGATGGTGGCGGATGCTATCTCCCGCAATCGTACCGACAGTGCCTTGATCCGTTTGAGCACGTCCATGAATGATGGCGAAACGGAAGCGCGGTCGCGGTTGGTGAGTTTCACCCAGCTTCTCTTTCCTCATCTTGATGAACTGATTCCAAACTAAGAGTCGAAATCCTTGGAAGGGGCTCCCCATGAATAAATTGACAGCGGCCATTACGGCGATTACCGGCCTATTGTGCGCAGCTCTGATGCTCACTTCGTGCGCGCGCGATCCCCAAAGAGCTAAGGCTAAGTATTTCGCTGCCGGTCAGAATTACATGAAAAAAGGGCAGTACGGCGATGCGGCCATCGAATTTCGAAACGCTCTGAGGCTCGATCCAAATTTTGTCGATGCTTATTACCAGTTGGCCCAAACGTCCTTGGCCCGCCGAGATTGGAATGCGGCATATTCGTCGCTTGAGAAAACGATCCGGCTTGATCCAAATCGTGTGGATGCCCGGTTAGATCGGGGGCGCCTCTACCTCGGGGCACGCGAATTTGATAAAGCGGAAGAAGAGGCAAATGGAATTCTTAAGTTGGATGCGAAGGACGTTGGCGCCTACGAACTTCTCGGCGCCGCGTCGATCGACGAGCAAAAACCAGAGCAAGCGCTGAAAGCGTTTGCGAAAGTTGCAGAGTTGCGGCCGAACGATGGGAGCAATTATGTGAACATGGCTTTGGTTGAAATTGGGTTACATCATTGGGAGGTTGCAGAACAGCATCTGAAGCAAGGGGTACAACTCAATCCAAAGGCGATCCAGGCCGTCCTCAACCTAGCCAATCTCTATCACTTACAAAAGAGACTTCCTGAAGGCGAAAAGGTTCTAGAGACAGGAATTCAGAACAACCCTGATGCTCCCGAGCTTTATATAGACTGGGCAGACATGCTCTCAAGCGAAGGTAAGGCGGCAGAAGCGGAGGCGATACTAGATAAGCTTCGAAAACAAATGCCAACTTCGGCCGACGCAGCGATCGCCATTGGCGACTATTACTCCCAGCGCCATAAAACTGACAGCGCGGTTGCCGAGTATCGCCGGGGTCTTTCGGCGTCTCCGAACAACCTCGAGATTGAAAAGCGGATGGAAGATTACTATTTGACTTCAACTCAGGAGGAACTGGCAGCCCAAATTGACGCGCAACTCGTGAAATCAGCTCCGAAGGATGTGATTATCCGCGTCAATCACGGTAGGCTTCTTCTGGCCCAGGGAAAAGTGCAAGACGCCCAAAATGAGCTCCTGAAGACCGTGAAGGATGCGGGGGATTCCTGGCAGGCTCATTACTATCTTGGGACGGCATACTGGCAGGCCGGAAGCCTCGGGCAGGCAAATAGCGAGTTGCAGGATGCGCTTCGAGCATCCCCTGGATCAGCGATCGTTCTGCAAAGTCTTGCGCGGTTACGTCTCAGGCAGAAGAACCCTTCCGCAGCGCAGAATTATGGGCAGGAATTGGTGGAGAAATATCCAACCGACGCGAACGACAGATTGATGCTGGGTGAAATTTACATGAGTGAGGGCCAAGGTCGCGCGGCGGAAGAACAATTCTCAATTGCCAGGGGACTCGCTCCCAATGATGCCGCCGTGCACGTCGACCTGGCGCACTTATATTCTGCGGAAAAGAAATGGAATGAAGGCGAGAAGGAGTTGGAGACGGCGGTTCAGCTCGACCCGTCGGATGCGAGTGTTCTGAGCCAATATGCCGGTTTTTTACTGGCTCGTCGAGAAGGGCCGAAGGCGATGGCGCGTGTTCGTCAATTTGTGGATGCGAATCCGTCCAATGCTGAGGGACATGTGATTTTGGGCGAATTGCAGGTCGAATCGAAGAACAACGTCGCGGCTCAGGCCGAGTTCGAACATGCAATTCAACTGGACTCGAAGAACGTGCAGGCTTACTTGCAGCTGGGGAAAGTATATCAATCCGAGAATCAAACGGAGCAAGCCCTTGGGGAATATAGGAAAGCGCTTGAGCTGAATTCCAACGTAGCTCCAATTGACGCGATGATCGGAGATCTGTACGTCCATCAGGGGAACTTAGAGACTGCCCGGCAGTACTTCCAGAAGGCCCTTGAAGCTGATCCCGATTTCGCCGTCGCCGCATCGAACTTGGCTTGGGTGGATGCCCTGGAGGGGAAAGACCTGGACGTCGCTCTCGGCATGGCGCAAAAAGCAAAATATGAAATGCCCGACGTGCCCGCGATCACTGACACGCTTGCATGGGTGATGTACAAGAAGGGAAATTACGCGGGTGCAATGCCATTATTCGAAGACTGCGTGAAGAAATCCCCTGATAGCGCGGAATTTCGGTTTCATCTCGGCATGACTTTGATGGCGATCGGGCAAAAGGCGAAAGGAAAGGAACAGCTTGAGGCCGCGCTGCAAATGAAGCTCGATAGAGCGGAAGCTCAGGACGCCAACCAGGCACTGGCGCTGGCGAATTGATGCGGACTCGTCGTAGAGAGGAAGCGAGACGCCTTCCCGTGCCGATTCGTATGTCGAGTGAATTGTTGAAGATGGGGGTAGTGGTCCCTCGGGATGCGCCGCGCAGCGGTCCATCGCTGGCGACTCATCACACACTCGTAGGCGGTCGGCAGTAGCAGTAACCCAAATGGCTTAGTCCAATCATGCTACCTCACACTGCCGAACCCATCTGGGGACTTGTTATTGATCTTCCATAATCTCATTATGCCCCACCAAGCGAGTTTGTAACGTTGCGGCTAACGAATAATCAGCGATATTGCGCCAATTCATTGGGGCGTGAATCAGGCAATCGGGGTTTGAACCTAGGATCCGCGGTTCATGCGGGAGGAGACATCATGTGCAGGCGACAGCTGGTTGGTGCGGTTATCGTTGCATTGCTTGCGTTGACTCTTGGGAGTCATGCGGCTTTGGCGAGCGAGGTTAATGTCGCAACCGACACCGGTTTCGGCGCTCAAGTTGGGTCGACACTGGGCCCGGGGGCGTTCAGTAGTCTCGACTGGACAGCGACTCTCACTGAGTCGGTGTTCTTGTCCGGCGGTGTCTATACATATGTATTCACAGTGTTGAATACAAGTCCAATTGGTAAGCACGGCAGTACTTTGGAGGAATTGTTTACCGCGTCTAACGACTTTGACGATTCCTTCCAATCGACACTCGACTACGGCCAGATTACCGGTGCTGGTTTTAGCACGAACCCTCACGACGTGACTGGTTTCTCATTCGACGACAGTCTAGACGTAAGTCTCGCCGGGCTCGCTGCGGGTCAAAAGGTCACGTTCTACGCACAGTCAACGGGAAGTCCGACCGCTGGCAATTTCTTCGCTCTAGACAATAATGTTAATGCAACGTCGCCTGCGTCGCTTGATCCAGGACCTGAGCCGAGATCGGTTCTTCTTTTTGGGACTGGCCTTCTTGCATTTGGCATAGTGTTACGCCGTCGGCAAGCAGCCCAGTCTTGATATAGCGCTCGGGGCTTGGCTCTGGGAATCCCGCGAGGTTTGCGGGATTCCAGTGGGCTACACTGGGGAATGCCGCTCGTGGTTCCGGCCCGCCCGCCGTTCGGGCGGGCTTCCGCATCTCCCGGGTTGGCTTAGGCTTGGGAGCCTGTTGCTGTTATCTCCAACTCTCGGTCCAGTGATGCGTATTCCTGCGTTCCGCTGCTTAGTCGACTATCGCGCTCAAGTCGGTAGGCGCTTCTGGTGGCGGCGGCAGATTTCCGCCCACGGCGCATCCGGGTACGGGAACGAAGTTTCCAGCGAGGGCGGCCGCTGTTTCGTGGTTCAGGCAAGTCCAATCCCACACGCCGATGTCTTTGCCGTCCGTTCCGGCATTGTGGTACGGGCTGCTGCTCGTGAGCTGAAAGCTTCCCGACAAGTTCGGGCTGGTTCCGGTCACGCTGGTGAACCCCACCCCCGCCAAGGTGTTGAAGAAGGTTCCTTTGGGATAGCCATGAACCGCGCCCGACGTCTCGAGGAACACGTTATCGTTGTACAAGTAGCCCGGCGCGTAGAAATTCAGCGGGACGGTGCCGCTGCCTTTACCGCCTCCGAAAATCCCGTACGTCCCCAGGTCACCGATGTTGTTCGTGAGCTGCATTCTGTCAACTACGCCGCTGTCTCCCAGGTATAGGAACGTCGTCGTGGAGAAAGAATCGTTGTGGTCGATCACCACGTCCGTAAGCGGAGGGTTCGAGCTGTTGATGGAAAGCTCGAATGCCCACGCCCCTCCGCCCCAGGTGGCAGAGTTCACGTCGGTGATCACGTTGTTCTGGATCAAAATCCGGTGCGTGCCCAGATTGCCCGGAATACCAGGATCGGGTTCAGCTACTTCCACGCCGGACATCACGTGCCGGACTACGTTGTGGGTGAAAGTGACGTCCGCAACTGTGCACGCCGCACAGTTGATCTCGGCGCAGCGGAAGATCAGCGCAAACTGCTGCCCTGCCTGCCACACGTACTGAAAAACGTTCCCGTCAGCGAAGACGCGCTGGGCGTTCTTCAGCTCGAATAAGTTCTTAATCACCCAATTGTAGGGGGCGGCCTCGTTTCTCCAGGCGAGGTTCTTCTGAAACACGTTGCCGATCACGGTTATGTCCGAAGGAACCACGCCGGTGATGGCGGGCGGCGGGTCGCCGATCATGATGTCTTCCGCGCCCGCCTGAATGAAATTGTTTTGGAACAGGAATGGGCCTGTCCCCTGCCAGCTCCAAAAACACTGGGAGTCGCCGAAGTTGGAGTGAATTTCATCGCAATAGCTGTCGACAACGGCGGCCGCCGCCATCGACATGCCCATGCCGTGTTGCGTGTTGGTGGTGGCGAGCCCGTGAAGGTAAATGCGATCAAACGTGAGGAAGGCGGGCAACTGGGATTGGACCCTGACCGTTTCTCCGGATTCCACGATGTAGTACACAATGTTCCTTGTACTCACGTACGACGTGGTGATTTCAAGCCCGATCAGGCGCCAGTGATTCGAGTTGGCGGCGAACTGAATCGCAGGGGAGATGTTCGGCGTCGAAATCGTCGCCATGTTCGCGATGTTCGACGGCCCCACTCGATTGCCGCTGGCCGGCAGGCCGCTCAGCGCACTGGTCTCGATCACGATCCAGCCCGAGCACGAAGTTGCTGGAATCGTAAAATTTCCGCTGTACGTCGAGCCCGCCACCAGCACGATCGTGTCTCCGCAAGTGGCCGCACTGACGGCGTTCTTAAAACTCAAGGCGTCCCCGGCAGGGACGTTCCGGATGCAGTTCGAGCCCGTCGTCAGCGTCGGGCAAGCCGCCGTCCCCTGTGTCGGCATCGCCAGGCTCACGGTCTCCTGGGGCAATGTCGGCTGAGTTGGAGCCTGCGCAAAGGCGTTTCCCGAAGCGGCGAAGAGAAAGGTCATCAGTACCGTCGTTGCTATTTTCAGTGCGAATCCCTCGGCTTCTTTTCAGCTAGCGTGGGCTCGTGATCTGCCAAAGTCAAGACACGTATTAATACTGAATTTCGTAAATCTGGTACTGGGCGTTTTGAAACACGCAGCGAAAATACATCTGTTCGATCCACACGGAGGAGCAATCAGAGGGAAGCGGGAAGTACGCCCGCAACTCCCCACGATTAGCGTAAACGAGGTACTCGGGACGCCGATTACGAAGATAAGGCAGGAGTTGCGAGAGCTTCTGCGATTGCTTCAGGTGGTCAGACGCGCCCGGGATCTTGAACGCTCGATCTTCTTCTAACAGCGGCATCCCGGCCAAAACTGCTAACTGGTTTGACTCGTCGTTGTAATCATCGATCACGACCGCTTCGTTTTTTCCGAGGTGTCCCTTGAGGAATTTCCCGGTGTCATCCAGGTAGGGAACAAACCTCAGGATGGGTGAAAGCGACCGAATCTTGTTCATGAATGGGTTATCGACGGAACTCAAGACCAGCAAAGCCGCTAGATTCAGAATCATTACCCCAACAACCAGTTTCTTATACGGCAGGACCTGACGAAGCCCGATCCCGGACAAGACTGCTGCCATGGTACCTAAAGTCAATGTGTAGCGCGCAAAGGCCATTACGCCGCCAGAAAAGATCTGATAGAACTGCACTAGAGCAAAAAAGCAAACTACGAACGCGAAATCGACGAGCGGCCCCTTCTGCTTCACTATGTATCGAACAGAAAACAGAATGCCAATCACGACCAACGGCGAAAGGGAAAGCAGGATGGCTCCTGGAGGCAGCAGCAACCGGTATTTCATGGAGGTTTCGTGGAAACTCAATTGCTGTGCCACCCAAGAATGGTTCATCACTGGAGCGTAGAGGGGATTGCCGCGCGTCAACCATTCATATGCCATCCAGAACCCTGGCCAGAGACCCGACACTGCCGCGAACAGTCCGAGCGCCCGCCACTGTCTTCGATAGGCTAAGATCAAATCCAGCGCGAAAATTACAATCCATGCTTCGTAGCGTATCCCTGAGCCCAACGTAAGCGAAAGCGCCGCAAGACAAAGAAGGGAATATCCACCCAGCCTTCTCCAACGAAAGAACAAAGCTAGCCCCGTCAAAACAAAAAAGAGATATGGGCTGTCGGAGGAGGAAGTGGCGCTATAGGCGATATCTAGACTGTAGAACGCAAAAAGGATAGAGGAGAAGATGGCGGTCTCAGTCCCGTCAAGCTCCTCAGCGAGGTCCCAGAAAGCGACTATCGAGGCGATTCCAAGTATCAAGCTCAACAATCGGCCAGCCAGCTCTACGCCACCAACGATCAGAGACGCGGCCCCCATCATCCAGAAGTGCAACGGTAACCAAACATCAAAATGAAATTTCAAACTCGGATGCTGGAGCCACTGAGCGGTCAATGCGGCCCTCGCTAAGGCGTCGCCGCCTGCGTTTTCGGAGAGACAGAACGAAGCAATGCGGAGTACAGATCCTGCGGAAATGATGAGGAGCAGAGCCCTCCTCGCATAGTTGTTTGTTTTCAGGCCTGGTGAGGTCAGGGTGAGCGGCTCAGTTACAGGTTGACCCGTCCGATTCATCGGCTATTCGAACTCCGGCCGCGGTGCCGGACACATTTGTCCTTCCGTAGTAAGGCTGTCACCGTAAGCCTCCCTTCAATGTTGCCTTGACACCACCGCGTCGCGGGAGCATACCACTGGGCGGTTGGCGCTGATGTACTCAATCGATTGCCGCTGCCAAAAGTACCGAGATGCATCTCATGTGCCGACTAGGATCTGCCTTTGATTGACTCCTGCCGGAGTTTCGTGGAGACCCGGGAGCGGACCCGGAAATGAAGCACTTTCGAAACTTACTTACAACACGCAGTCTGCTGACTTACGCGACTTGGCGAGCCTTTCGCCTGCAAAGCCGGTTGGAAATCGAGTTACGAAAAGGGGGGCGGATCCTTATGCGGCCTCTGCCGGCCGAGGATTATGGCTCGGCCATGGAGGTGTTCCTCGATGAGGTCTACAAGTATCCGAGGGCTCCATTGCGGCCGCCTCTAAACATCGTGGATCTCGGCTCAAACATCGGATGTTCTTGTCTGTATTGGTTGCGGCAGTTTCCCGAGAGCCGGGTGACGGCGTTTGAGCCGCATCCGATCCATTTGGAGCTGTTGCGCTCGAACCTGGCCCGGAATGGCTTGGCCGACAAGGTGACACTCCATGCTGCGGCCGCAGGCACTCGCTCCACGAAAGCCTTCCTTACCGATCAAGGACTGAGTTCGCGGATAGCTGGGCGGGGCGAACCGAGCTGCTACAGCGTTACGATTGTCGACTTCTTCTCTGCGATCGGCTCCGCGCCGATTGACTTGCTAAAGATTGACATCGAGGGCACGGAATACGAATTACTCTCTGATGAACGATTCTCGGCCCTGCCGGTAAGAACGCTGGTGATGGAATGGCATCCTACCGACCAGCATCCCGGCGAAAGTGGAGCCGAATGGTGCCGGCAGCGATTAAGCGCAGCAGGTTACACGGTGGAGGAGCGTGAAGGATTTAGCGTCATGTGGGGATTTCGCCAATAAGACACCCCACCTTCGGTGTTTGAGGGTTGGCGGGGCGGCGCGCCCCTTGGGCTAATCCTAATGGGTTAGTTCATTTCGACTACATCGCATCGGCGAACCTATCTAGGTAATTGCAAATGCTATTTTTTAAGCGGAAGCTGTCGCTTCGGAGCAGCAATCTAGCAGGCTTCCGCACTTGCGAACGCATGCCCCGCCAATCAACCACAGGGATTCTCCCCGAAACTGCCGCAGATTTGGAGGATCAACGATGAGTAGCCCGAGAAAACGAGTCGCGGTCGAGATTGTTCTACTCTTAGCCGTTATGGCGCTCAGCTCGTGTGCGAGAGATCCACAGAAAGCCAAGCTAAAGTACGTCGCTAAGGGCGAGAAGTATATGGCGAAAGGGCAGTATGGAGACGCAGCGATCGAATATAAAAATGCCATAAGGCTCGATCCGCGGTTCGTCGAGGCGTACTACCAACTGGCGCGCGCCGGCTTGGCTCAGCATGATTGGAAAGCGGCATACGCATCTCTTCAGAAAGCTATTGAACTCGATCCCAGCCGCTTGGACGCGCGGTTAGAACGAGGTCGCATCTATCTTGCCGCACGAGAGTCCGACAAAGCTGCAGATGACGCCAACTTCGTCCTCAAGCAGGATCCGAAAAACATCGACGCCTATCAACTTCTCGGCGCGGCATTGATGGGGGAGCGAAAGCCTGAGGAAGCACTCGCTGCATTTTCAAAGGCCACGGAACTGGTGCCGAACGATCTTGGCGCCTACGTGAACATGGCATTGGTCGAAATTACCCTTCGCCGGTTCCCGGATGCTGAGCGAGACCTGAGGAAGGCTATAGCGGTCGATCCGAAAGGACTAACAGCCTATGCCGACCTAGCCGGCGTTTATCGCCTTCAGAACCGTGTCCCGGAAGCCGAGCAGATCCTAGAAGACGGCATTGCAAACAATCCCGATAAAGCCGCTCTCTATATCGATGCTGCGTCAATGCTGGCCAGTCAAGGCAAAAAAGATGAAGCCGAGGCTTTTCTCGACAAGCTACGCAAACAACTTCCGAACTCTGCTGATGCCGCCACCGCCGTGGGCGACTTCTATTTCAAGAGGAAGGAGACTGAACAGGCGCTGAGTGAGTACCGCCGAGGTCTTTCGGCATCACCGAAGAAACTCGATATACAGAAGCGAATCCAGGAACTTTACCTGTCAACTGGCCAGACGCAACTGGCCGCCGACTTGGATCGAGAGTTGATGAAGAGTGCTCCGAAAGACACCATGGTTCGCATTGATCATGGGCGTCTGCTCATGCTGCAAGGAAAATCTGCGGATGCGACCCTCGGCCTTCAGAAAGTAGTTGCAGACGCGGCTGACTCGGCTCAGGCCCACTATTTCTTGGGGATGGCATATTGGCAAAACGGCGAACTAGGACAAGCCCGCAACGCTTTACAAGACGCTCTTAGAGTTTCTCGTGGCTTGCCCATCGCCCTACAGGCGCTGGTGCGGCTGAGCCTGGTACAGGGGAATCGTTCAGATGCGCAGAACTACGCCCAGGAGTTGGTTCAGAAGCTCCCCGCCGATCCAATGAGTCACCAACTTCTCGCCGAAGCATTGGCTCGACAAGAACAACTCCGTCCGGCAGAGGAACAGATACTCATCGCAAAACAGCTCGTGCCGAACGATCCAACTGTTCTTCTCAACTTAGCGCAAATCTATGCTGGGGAAAAGAAATGGCCTGAAGCTCAGAGAGAATTCGAGTTAGCCTCCCAGCTAGATCCGCATAACACAGTCATACTCGGACAATGGGCAGACTTCTTGGTGGCTCGAAATCAACCCGCCCAAGCACTTTCTCATCTCCAGCAATACGTCAACCTCAATCCCAACGACGCGAATGGCCACGTTCTGCTGGGTACGCTGAATATTCAATTGAAGGACGACAGTTCTGCTCAAGCGGAGCTCGAGCGTGCTATCCAAATCGATCCTAAGAACTTCACGGCTTACCTGCAGCTCGGCGAAGTGTACGAGAAGGAGGGGCACACAGATCTTGCGATAGCCCGTTATCAAAAGGCGCTCGATTTGCAACCAAAATCCGCCCCGCTGGCCACACTGGTTGGGAACAGCTATCTAAACAAGGGCGATCTTGAGACGGCTCGAAAATACTATGCTCAGGCTCTCGCTGCCGATCCCAATTTCGCCGTGGCGAATGCAAACGTGGCCTGGGTTGACGCTGAGGAGAACAAGGATCTCGACGTCGCCCTGGGAATGGCCCAAAAGGCCAAGTCCCTAATGCCTCAGGTTCCCACAATTTCCGATACGTTAGCCTGGGTAATGTACAAGAGAGGGGACTACACCGGTGCGATACCCCTGCTTCAGGAATGCATTCAGAAAACTCCGAGTTCCGCAGATTTTCACTACCATCTCGGCATGACCCTGCTGGCAACCGGCCAAAAGGCTAAGGGAAAAGACCAACTCGAGGCAGCGTTGCGGATGAATCTTAACAAGGATGCAGCGCAACAAGCTCAGCGGGAACTAGCGCAATTGAACTGATGCCTTCGCTACCTTAACGTCAACAGCCATGTCTGCCCAACGCGAGAGTGCCTATGCGCCGGACCTTACCACGCCAGACACTGTGTCATCGGTGCCGGAGGTTGGAATGGCCCGGGCTCTTCAGCGGCGTCACATGCGCCAAGACGCTCTTACTAGGGCTATGACATTTGGGCTAATTCGAAATGCTTAGTTCGTTACGGCTAGAACAAACAGACGAACCAATCTGGCCAATTGTAAAACAGCTTTCTCGGATGAATAATGCGCTGTTGAAAATCATCAAAGCAGAGCAGGTGAGAACTGTCGGAGCAGTCGGCGTTAACAAGGCCGACTTGGGAGCCGCTCAATTGCGGTCGAGAGGTTACGATGTCTAAAGCAAGATTGATCGGACGTGGAGCTTGCTGCCTCCTCTTCGTACTTGGGTTCGTTTCTCAGGCCCAAGCGAGCCCGACGGCAGTGACTTATTCGACTGGTGGACTTACTGACAGGTTTGCAAGCGATACTTTTTCGCTGATAGGTGTACCCTCCGGCAGTATTACCTTGGACACCGTGATTTCAACCACCGTAGGGATCAATACAGCCAAGTTTGTCGTGGGGGATTCGGGCTCTTTCTCTGGAAGCGAGCCTGTTGGCTTGTCCTATGATCTTGATCTGGACGGTGTCACTGAAATTCTCTCCCAGTCAGCCACCTGGACGATTACCCCAGGGGGTGATAGTTTCGTGACAGTTGCGGCGTCAGCTCCAGTTCTATTTGTCACTTCAGCAGGAAGTTGGTATGTCTCGCTGGATGCATATTCCTTCGGTCTTAAAGGCATAGGATCTTACACGCAGCCAACAATGGCAACTTTTGCTCCCACCCCCGAGCCCGCTAGCATGCTGCTATTTGGAACGGGTTCGCTGCTTATGGGGGGTATGTTCCGCGCCGGCGCTCGAAGAAAGAGAAGGAGCAGCAACCCGTCGTAGAGAAAGCAATAGGGGTCAGTGAACGCATGCTCGAGAATAGAAAGCAATCCGAGTCTCGCGGCAAGTTTGTAAAGGCGAACCGGGAAGTGGACAACGCGGAGGCCGAAAGTGACTTCGTCTATGACAGTCCAACGAACAGATGTTCCAAGTTTGCACAGTTCCACGTGGGTGCTCGAATGAAACTATACAAGTGTTTAAGCTTAGTCGTTCTGCTGGGAATACCCGCGCTGGCAGTTCACGCGAGTGTTACCGCTGTTGGCGACCCAGACACACTATTGCGTGGCACCCAGGTGGATGCCACTACCGTCATCTCCTCTTTCGCGGGAACGCTTACTTCGGCCTCGGACAATGAGAACTTTACGAATGGGACCATGTATCCATTCGTTGCGCTGGACTTGTTTTTTCCTAGTGGAATGACATACTCCTGCGACAATTCGCAGGATCCTTTCTTCACAACCTGCACGGTAACTGGCGACGAAGTCGAGTTCTATGGATTGGATGCCCCCGATGGAATACCTCCGGGGGCGAATTATAATATCGAGGTCACGGGTTTGCCGTCGGGTTCTTTCGATTTCACTGGTGCGGCTTTCGGTCCAACGCCCGAACCGGCATCGGCTTTGCTTTTCTTGAGCGGTTTCGGGGCGATGGTAGGCTTCTTGAAACGCCGCAGCAATTCGATCGCACGCTAATGGTGTTTAGTCCCAAACTCGTTTAAGAGATCTCGAAAATCAGGCCGCGATTCGAGCGATGCAAATTCGGGGTCCGTCTTGACATTGTCCACCGAAAATCCTTTCTGCAGAGCTATTCTCAAGCTTCCAACTGCAGCCTCTGGACGGTTTGAAAGAGTTTCGATTACGGCCTCGTCATAGATAAAATCAACATTGGCCTTATCAATGGCACGGGCACGCTTGACGAACTGCATGGCCTGTACTGTATCGCCTTTTTTTCCATAATAGAGGGCAATATGCGCGAGGGTCGCCGCGCTTTGGGGATTCACCTGAAGTTCCTTATAGGCGAGAGCGATCGCTTTTTCGTAAGTAGCATTGGCTTTTTCCTTCTGGTTTGACCAGCGATACGCATCCGCCAAGTTCCCCACTAAGACTTGTTGAGCGGGGTTCATTTCCACTGCCTTCTCAAATTGTTGTACAGCGTCCGTGTAGCGCCTCAGATAAAAATAAGCAGTGCCCAGATTTGAATAAGTTGATGCATACGGCTGAAGTTGCAAAGCTTTCTGAAACGCAGGTATGCATTCATTGAACTTTCCCTGTCGGAACAACACGGCACCCTTATTGTCATAACCGGCCGAGTTATCGGGCTCAAGTTGAATGACCTGGTCGAAAAGTTTGAGGGCATTTTCATAATCGCCAAAATAAGTATATGCGGCGCCGAGAGCATTTAGGTTTACCCAGTAATAGGGATTGATGGTGATGGCTTTCTGGTAGGCTTTAACGGCCTCCTCTTTTTGTCCGTTTGATTCATACACATTACCTAAACGACGATATCCCTCGTCCGAATTCGGAGCGAGAGCAATGGCGCGTTTTAATTCTGCGATCGCCAGAGTAGATTCGCCGGTGGCGTTATAAGCATTCCCTAACGCAAAATGGACCTCCGGAAGCTTATCGTTCAAGGATTCGGCCTGGTGAGCCGCCCCAAGCGCCTTTTGCGACCAGAAGCCATCCTTTTTCTCTCGGTACATCAGGAGGCTGGCATCCGCCATCCCGGTGTACGCGAGCGCAAACGTGGGATCTTCCTTCGCCGCCTGGTTGAAAAAATCAATGGCTACCTGGATGTTTTTTGGATCCTGCTGCCCACGCATAGAGTTGCGGCCTTTTAGATATAGGTCATACGCATCAATATTTCCGGTTGGACGAGCCGCACCGCGGGCGAGTTCATCATTGGTGGGTTTTACAGAGAGCGCCGCTACCAGTTCCGTATAGATCCGGTCCTCAAGAGCAAGCAAATCTTTCGCAGCGCCATCGAAAGTGCTGGTCCATAATCTCTTTCCATCGGCGACGTCTTCGAGATGAACAATGATGGACATTTTATCCGCACCGCCTTGTATCATGCCCTGGACAATGAGATTTACGCCCAGGTCGCGAGCGGTTTTGTCTAAAGGCTGCTTATAGCCAACCTTCGCCACCGCGGTGTCCGAAGCCAGGCGTAGGTCCTTCAACTGAAAAAGCTTCGCGGAAAGAGCTTCATTCAAACCTTCAGCAACATAACCAAGCGATTGTTCATCACCCAAAATCCGGAATGGAAGTACGGCCACGAACTTACCTTCTTCCAGTGATGGAACGCCAGAAACCTGCGAAGTTTCCTTTCTACCTCCAAGCCCCGGGATCAAATGACGCACCGCTGGAATCATCAGCGCCGAGACTAGCAGGACAGCAATGCCGCCGGCGACCGCGATCCAGCGGCGGCTTGCGAACTCCGGGAGCGGGATTTGTATGCTCGAACCGCTATGGGAAACGGTGCGGGAAATGCCGCTTCCGGATTGGGAAGCTTGCAGGTCCCCAAGAATTTCGTATGCGTTTTGGTAACGATCCGCCGGGTCCTTCTCTAGGCACCGCATGATGATCTGGACCAACCAGTTCGGGAGCAACGGGTTGACCAGCTTAGGGCTCTTCGGTTTTTCCTTAAGGCGCTGATACATCACGCCTAGTGTGGTGTCGCCGGTAAAGGGGACGTCGCCGGTCGCCATTTCGTAAAGAATCAGACCGTAGGCGTACAAATCGGCGCGCCCATCGGTCACTTTACCTTCCACCTGTTCCGGAGACATGTAGCGAGGAGTGCCCAGAAAGGCTCCGGTTTGCGTCATGCCCACAGCGCCTTCTGCGAAGGACTTCGCGAGGCCGAAATCGGATATGTAGACTTGATCGTTTTTGTCCACCAAGATGTTTTGCGGTTTCAAATCCCGATGGACTACATCCTCAGCATGCGCGGCCGCGAGCGCTCCCGCAAGCTGCGTAGCGAATTTCAGCACACGTTCAAGGGGGAGCTTTGGGTTGGCCTTTATGATCTGGTGAAGATCTTGGCCTTCGACATAAGCCATGGTAATGAACTTCATGCCGTTGACCTCGCCCAGGTCGTGAATGCGAAGTATGTTTTTGTGCGAGATCTTGCTGGCGAGGACTAATTCCTGCTTGAAGCGGCCGAGGGCGTCCGCCTCTCCCATTACACCCTGGCGGACGACCTTAATTGCAATAGTGCGGTTCAGTTCCTTGTCGTGCGCCTTATACACTCGGCCCATGCCGCCCTGGCCTAGGAGAGCTTCGATGTGGTAACGCGGACCGAAATCGCTTCCCGGACTAATCGCGGTAGGGTCCGCCATTTGTATTGTTTCCGAGTCGCCGACGGGCATAGGTGCGCTGCAGCGAGAGCAATTTGTTTCGAAATCAGGATTTGCTGTCTTACAGTGTGGGCAAATTACCATGTGTGCCAGTACGATCGCGAGGGCGCTTCGAGCCGGATTGAATTATCCGGCATGCAGGCCGCGTCTGCAACTGGCTAGCCTAGGCGGTATGGAGATGTTCCCACATTATTTAGACTGTGCCAATGAGATAAGAGGCGCGAGGAATGCAGCGCGCATCGTCGACGCGACGTCAGTAGCGAGCGTATCCCAAAAATCGGGGACGGGTTGCGGAAACTCAACGACGATAGCAGTCCTGTTCAGATAGGCGGACGTTTCGCGAACTACGATGCACCTTTGCTCTTTCAGGTTCACTTTGTTTATCAGCAAAAGCGTCTGGCCGGGGTTTACGGTAGTACGTAGCGTAATTAGCCCACCGCGGGCATTTACGTGCAGCGCTTCGGTCCCCTCGTGGAAAGGTTCATTTTCAGTCGTGTGGCCATAAACCAACAGTGGCGAGCAAACCCAGACCCGTGCCGAGCACCGACGGTTGGGCACTGGCTGACGCTTGATGCCTACACTCCGGCGACCGCTGTAGCCTTTTTGGCATACTTCCAGATCTCTTAATGAGTCCCAAATTTTGCTCACGGACTTTGCTCCTGTTGTACGGGTCGCAGAGGGTCATTCCGGTTGGAGGCCACAGGCCACATCCCTGCCACCTTTCGATAAACGGTGGATTGAAACCCAGCGAGACAAACAGGTCGCTACGCCGCGCGAGGTGTCCCATTCCGTCGGTCTTCAGTCCTGAGTGGATTGTAACTCAACGGGAGGTAGATCTGAGAATGTCTTCGCCTAGGTCCTGCTCCATGATGAAGGCCCAGCTACGTGGGAGGAGCCGTCCGAGGGGTTGGCTAACCCAAATGGCATAGTTCATTAGGGCTAGTCTGTATGCGCGAACCCATGTAGGTACTTGAAAACGCTTCGACATTTCTAGTATCTACCTTGACACAGATCGGAGCTGCACCGGGGGTGCGCATGAGCAGGATTCTGAGAAGCATTACGACAGCATTTTGCGTGTTGGTGTTTGCAATGGCGGCGAGCGCCCAGGTGGTAACCGTCAACACCACGGCCGGTGCGACCGCCATCTACGGGAGTGTGAGCCAGAGCTTCGGCCCCTTCCCTTTTAGCGACTTCGGAATAGAGGCTTCGGCGAACGTAGGACAAGGCATCCTGAACGTAACGACGGGCGGCACAACGACGTTCAAACTGCCCCCTGGCAGCGTCACTTCCTCCGAGTTCTTCACGCCCGGCGTCACTACGCTGAATCTTGGATATACTCCCAACTGGGCAGGATCGTTTAGCGCGGCTCCGGCCGCGACGGGCAATTTGAGCAGCGGTTTCTACTATAACCTCGGCCCCTTGGGTAGCGGCACTGACAACATTTTGAGTGCGAGTGTACCCGTTCTGGGCTTGGGCACGGGACACCTGACGTCAAGCCTGAACAACGGTTCGCCTGCGACGGAGACAATTTCGCAGACGACGAGTACCTTGCCAGTCGGCTTTGGAGTCACGGCAAAAGCGCAAGTCTGCTTCTTCGTTTGCGCGACGGTTGCAAGCGCGTCACTAAGTTTGAGCGTTTCGGCTCAAACCTCGCAGACTGTTTCCGCGTCACCCACGGTGAAGTACGGTGACCTCGTTTGGGAGACCCTCGGCTCGCCATCGTACTCGCCTTCGGACAGCTTCACTATGGTCACGGGCAGTTCCGGGAACATTGCCAACACGTTTGAAGGTCTTACAGGCGGGCTCCACCCGACAAGCGGCCAGACGGTCTATTTTAACTTCCTGCCGGTCGTGTATCTTACCATGCCAGTCAGTAACAGTGCGGAACTGAGCGTTCCCGCCAGCATCACGGCCAGCTATGAGATCCTTGGAGCCGGAGGGTCGGAGACCTTCCCGCTGGGCGATCTGTACGACCTAAGCACCGGCGCCACGGAATTCGATTTCGATGCCAATTTCTACGGCAGCGAGTTTTACGACATTCCGCTGATATATACGGAAACCTGTGCGGCCGTTGCGTGCTTCCCGCCGACCTTTGAAACTCCGTCTAGCGGGAGTCCCGTAGGGATGACAACTGGCGGCGGTACCGTCCCCTCTGGCACGGGACCTTGCGGCGCGACACTCACCGGATGCATCTTGAACGTTCCCGGCGAGCCAGGAGCAACTCCCGGTGGCTACGGCTATGTGAACGGGAATCTGGGTGACCTCTTCCCGAACACGGGCGATCCTTGCGAGCCCGCCGGGGTGGCACTGCCTACCGGCTACACGTGCCAAGGCGGCGTGACTACGATGGGGCCGACGCCTGAGCCCGGTACTTTCGTGCTGTGGGGGATCGGCCTTCTCGGGCTAGTCATGCTCACGCGCCGAAAACTCTGCTCGTAATCTTCGTCAGGCACTGGATTGAGTCGCTGGCTCCCGAAAGCCAGCGACTCATCGCAATTCTCCGTTGCGTGAACGGAGCCTTCCGATACGCGCCGGCGGATGCTGCCTGCGCCTTGGCTTCCGGCTTTATGAAAGTCTACCCGCCAGTTTGACCACCTGCTTCAGATTCCACCATTCGCGTTCGGTCATCAGCCGTCCGTCGGCGCTCGGAAAATAGATCGGCGCACCCGTCTTCGGGGTTAGCAGAGCTGAGGATACACCTTAATGCGAATGGCTTAGTTCATTGCGGCTAGGGCAGACAGACGTACCAATCTGGCCAATTGCAAACGGCTTTGTCTAGACCAATAATCCCGCCTATTGGAAACCGTCAAAAAGAGGACTGCTCTGACCGATTTTGGTGTGCTGCCAGCAGAACTGTCATCTTCGACTGCAATCATCTCGGCTAAAAGGGAGAAAGCCCATGAAGATATGGCGTTGGTTAATCGTATTGGCGATTCCTATTTTCGGTGCCGGAGTGGCTCACGCGCAGACCGGCTTGTCGTACGTAGGCACGCTGGCGAGCCCGGAAAACATATTCGCGCAGTCGTTCACTCTCTCTTCCGCGTCGACAGTTGAAATCCAGACTTACGGCTTCGGCGGGGGAACGAACTTTGCCGGCCAAGCGATTCCGGCGGGAGGATTTGATCCCCTCGTGGCGCTTTTCTCCGGTTCAGCCACTGCGGCGACGATCCTGACTGACGGCTTCGGTGATCCTATCGCCACCGCCGACAATCTTTCGAACCCTTACGCTCTCATCTTCGCCGCTTGTCCGCCCGCCGGGACTGTTACTGTCGGGACTGTACCCGATGTCTGTGGCGACGACAACCTCGTGGCAAACCTGGCGGCCGGAACGTACACCCTTCTGCTCACCGATGCCAACTTCGTGCCAATCCCAGTTAATCCAGGTATCGCCTCGCCCGTCGATCTGACAGACACCTCATCGGCTAACTACGGCAGCTCCACCAATAATGGCGCCTACACCGACCTTTCCGGTGGTGTGTTCCAGACCTGCGCGAGCTACACCGACTGCAATACGGATACCGGAAATTTCGCCGTGGACATTCTGGATGAAACTCCCGGCTCGACGTTGTCGCCGACGCCAGAGCCCGCCAGCCTCGTACTGTGGATCACCGGGCTCGCTGGAGTTGGGTGGCGGGTTCGTCCTCGAGTCCGGCGAAAAGCGGCACGGTCCTAGCACGTTGATTGCGAGAACAGCCGGAATGAGTTCCTCGAGCGCAGCCCAGCGGTAATTTTTCGTAGCCTACCTGAATTGGCGAGTGATGACGACGCCACCATTGGCGGTTATAGGGAGAACTGCTGCGTGCTGGTCGCCCGCCGATGGTCTTGCGCTTATGAAGAGCGGAGTTCATTCCCGCCGTCCTTGCGGTCAAATCACTCCGCTCTTCTTGCGCAACTCGTTCGTCCTCGGAAGCCAAGCGCCCTATTCTAATACGCAATAATTCGAGCGACCGAAGACGGTATAGTGGACGTCATTCGTTGGGCCAGCCGAGACGCCGTATCCGAGAGCATCAAAGTACGACGGAGCGAACTCCCCGAAGAGAGCCGGATCCTGTCGGATGGTATTGTAGTCACCGAAGCGCGAGACACCGAGGCTGCTGTTCGTCGTTCGGTAGACGACGAAATCGCCCCAGAAGCCCACGGCGTGATTCTCGTAGTTGCCGCCTCCACCTGTCTCCAACGAGAGGCCGACTTCCCCGCTGCAGCCGTTTGTGGCCAGCGACGCGTAAGCGAAAGCGAAACCGGGATTCCAAATCTGCACTTGCTGGACCAAGCTGAAATTACTTGTGTTTATCTCCACCATCTCGATGTGATTTTGCGAGAAGTTGTTGTCCGTGCCGGCGGTCCAAGCAAACCAGACTTGATTGCCATTACCATTGTTGGTGACAGTTGAGCCGATGGCGGCACTTCCGGGGAAGTTCATGAGCTTGGTGAGCCAGTCCACTCCATCCGGAGTAGTCGAAGACACAATGTTATTCGACCAACTGTGGACGTTGACTTCGTTCCAAGAGTAGGTATTCCCAGCTTCTGGCATGGAGAAGACCCGCAGGTGGCTGGTGTCGTCTTGGCCGGCCCAGTAAATCACGCCTCCAGTGTCTTGGCTGAGCCCGGTGCCCCAGGCATCGCGGCCGTACATCGGATCGGTGAAGCCGAGTCCGATGCTTGCATTCGCTGCAATCTCCTTCAACGGGATTCGCACGACTTGATGGCCCCAGTCGCAATTGGTGCATCCTAGTCCGGCATCCCAGCTAATGTAGAGGTAGGTGTCTCCCACCGAGACTTGGGGGTAATCGAACCCGCCGTTGTTGCCGAAGACGGATGGCGGCAGATTCCAGTAGGTCCAGGCCGTTCCGTGGGTTGCTGCCACTTGGGCGGGGCTGGCAGAGGCTAGGCGATAGCCGTTGCCTTGGAGCACCCAAATGAAGCGGTCGATGCTGGGTACGTATTGCACGACTTGGTCGCAGCAGAAGCCGACTACGTCATTTGGGAAAATTGTGGTTGGGTCGAGCCCCGAGAACGAGAATCCACCGTCAGTCGCATAGGCCGCATCCCAGTTGGCGGTGGCGAAGACGACGTTTCCACCCGCGGTTGTGCCGCCGTTTGTGTCTCCGCTAGGCTCCGCGACAGTGCTGGTAACGCCGTCGTAGCCTCCAGACGGGAGCCCCAGACTGTTGTTCAAGATGAAGCTCACGGGAGCGTCGCCGGGAACTTCGGCAATACAGTCTACGCAAAAATTGTTCCCCGGGGCTCCCTGAGGGGCTGCCTGAAGTCCCGTACCCCCCATCGGGGGTGGGCCCTGATTGAACGGCCCCGTGGGGACAAACCAACGCGGAGTGTTCACCTCTTCCGTGAAGTTAGGCAAAAACGCCGGGTAGGGGTAGCCGTCATTGAAGTTGGGGGCGATCGTCACCGTCATTAGTTGAGCGGAACCGGGAGAGGCAGCCGGAATCGTCACGAATTTATTTACCGCAAAATTCAAAACTGGAGCCGTTGTTCCCGAAACGAGATACGTTCCTCTTATAGTGATAAGGTAAGTGCCGTTGGGAGCAAAGGCGGCGCTGGTGAACGAGGCAAGTACCGGGGCGGCTCCGCCGTCCGCGGAGATCGTGCCCAAAAGAACGGGAAACGCTGCGGGCGAGGTAAGAGTGGCGCCCGGACTGGTAATCGAAGTCACTTGAACGCTCGCAGCGTCGGCAGTGCCATCGTTGACCAGAGGAACGGCGACATTCAGGTTCGGTGCAAACAGCGAAGCACCGGGCGAACCGGCAACGAAGGCTGGCGCCTGGCCGTAACCCGGCGAAGCCCAGAACAACAGTGCGAATAGGGAAAGCACCACAGCAGCCCTAGCCGCCCCGCGGAATTTTTGGGAAAGGAGTCCGCGGAAACGCCACAGGAAAAACAACGCAAGTCCAATCAAACCAAACGACCAAGTTGTCGGCTCTGGAGTGACGATCTCTGTGACGGTGACTATGTTCGACACGTCAGGCCCGATGTCCGACAACTGGAGCTGGACCGGGTAACTTCCCAGCGGTGCGTCCGGACCCAAGGCATCCGTGAAGATATCGAAGTCTGGCGAGGTGCCACCGACCGGTATCACGAACTCGGGCCCCGGCGGCATGCCAATAATTCCGACAAGGCTGGTAGGATCCGTCAGACTCCCGTAGCCGCTGAAATTGAGGACCACGAAATCGCCATAGATATCCAAGGCAGCTCCGGTATTGTTGGTGATAGTCCCCGTGTAGGTCGTGGTGCTAGTCGGCTGGACGATCTGCGTGGGGTCGTCAATCGTGAGAGTGATATCCTGAATCGTTTGAGCGTGCGCTGGGACCACGGCCAAGCAGAGCACCATGCCAAGGAGGGCCATGGGGAAAAGCAACGGCCCCAAGACAAAAGCGCGAACTTTGCGAAAGGTCATACAGTCTCCTTCTCGATTTCTTGATTTGAATTCTGCACGGGGCCGAAGGTCCGAAGAACGGAGGTAACTCCCGTCCGAAAGCGAAAGGGAACCTTTCGGAGATATCCGTTCACGCCCGAACCTGGAAAACCGAGCCTAGGATGGATGACGCGTTACGATTGACGGGACACTCGAGAAGCCTTCGGTATGCAGCAAGTCGATGTCTCGATTGCTAGACCCACAGAAACAGCACCCTCGGCCTCCCTCACTTGATCGGGAGCAGCCTTCACTCTCGAACAGGAGCTGGCACATGATGGTGTGTACTCTACTACACCTGATAGTTTTTCGGCGCAACTACCCACGTTGGTTCGTCCAAACAGGCTAATACTTATGGGGAGTATGCAGGATGGAGTGAGCCATTTGAACTAATTCGAATTGCTTAGTTCATTACAACTAGAGCAGACAGACGAACCAATCTGGCCAATTGCAAATCGCTTCTTCAAGACCAATAATCCCACCGCTGAATCATCAACAGTGGGGTAGGCGAGGACTCACGTAGCGGTTCTTGCTGTTCTGGCTGGGGTTACTCGCAACCGGCGCGGTTTCTGCCGTTTCAACCGGTGACTAGGGATGTAGACTCGATTCTGAAGCTAGCTCGGGCAAGAACGTAGGACGCGCTGCGGAGTCTCGGGCAGTAATCGAGATACCTGGGAAGCAGCGAGGTCGCGCAAACGGTTCACGGAGCTACCATAATGATAAAATATCTGCTTTCTGTCAGTGTCGTACTGGCATTGTTCGCGAGTGCGGTGCAGCCGACGAAGGCTCAGACGCCCATAAATGTAAGCATCGGCACAGAGCATTTCGCGAACGGAACCCCGATAACAACCCTCGCGTACATCACCGCCGTCAGTGGCCAGCCTGCGCCGTTTGGCGCCTTCTGTGGCTCGGATATTTCAAGCAATTGCGCAGCGACTTGGACGTTTAGTGGTTACACCGTTCCGGCCGGCGATACTCTCATCTCTGCGACCTTAACCCTGGGGATCTATGATATCGACTCCGCTGCACCGGGCGACCAAGTGGCATCCTTCACGCTCAACGGAACCGACCCTCTCACGACTCAGCTCAATGCGGCATCGGAGGGGCTTGACGGAGGCACCGGTGCTCCTAATAGCGAATACGACGTGTTGACGATCACCATCCCCGGATCGGATTTCGCCGCTTTGGCCAGCGGAACGGCAACGTTCGCACTCACGCTGCAGGGGCCTGGGCTGGGGAAACTTGGAACCACGAATGACAACGGAGCGGGGCTCGATTTCTCATCCCTCAACATGGAAGCAATGTCGCCAATGTCTCCGACGCCCGAACTTTCCTCTTGGATGCTCTTTCTCACTGGATTTCTCTTGGTCGGAATCAAGCTCACCTTGAATAAGTGGCTTGAGGCCGGAGGGAAGGCGGTGAGTCTAAAGGGCGTCTAAAGGCAGTACGATCTATTCGAGGGATCCTGTGGCCCGCAGCTCCCTGTACGGCGTCCACTCCATGAAGTAGTAGACCCCTTGGTCCTCAATCTTCCGGAATCCAAGCCGCGTGTAAAGCCGCATCGCTGGATTCTCTCGTTCGACGTGGATCCGAACGGGCTTGCGTTCGGCAGCCGCCTGCGAGAGCAAGTCGTTGAGGAGCCGCCCCCCAATCCCCGCGCCGCGATGTTCCGGCAAGAGAGCGATATCAATCAAATTAATCCCATCCTCGTCGCGATGCACGTACAGCCGCCCGATCGCGTGTCCGTCGAGCAGAATGACGTCGTACGAAGCGCGGGGGTAATAGCGATGATAGTGCGTGGATTGCGCGTCGAACTGCATCTGCAAGAACGCTTTCTTCTGGAAGTCGTTCCAAGGGACAAGCTTCATTTCCTCGGTGCGTGTGCTGGCGTAAAGGCGCTGCAGGAAGGCGGCGTCCTCCGGCAGCTCGGGGCGCAGCTTAATGGTTTGGTCCATAGAGTCAGGTGAGTTCGGCAGTTCCGGGTGGCCTCAACGTAGACCGGCAACCGTACGGACTCGCGCGCAGCGATCCCTCAACTCCGCGAGGGAAAGATTCCAGCCAGCGCGATGCAGAAGTTCAATGTAAGGTATGGCGCAATGTTGGGGTGGGGACTGCCACTGCCCGCCGGAGCAATCGCGTTGGCGTTCAGCGTGGACCCGCCCGAACTGCTGTAAGGTGCATTCCCGTTATTATCTTGCGCCCAGAAGTTCCCGCTGGGACTCGCCTGCGTGCCGGGGTTCGAGTTGCAATTGGCAGGGTGACTGTGCGCGGGCAGTTCCGTAGTGAGTAGAGTGTGGTTCTCTTCTCCGCCGGATCCTCCGAGTGCAAAACCGTTGCCCATGTGCATGGGGATGCGCGACTGCAGATTCGGCAGCGCAAACGTCTGTATCCCGGTGCCGCCGTAGGTCGTGCCCAGAAGAGAGAACAGCGCCTGGTTCTGGCTGATAGCCAGTGTTTGGCCGTTGCAAAGAGCCCAACCTTTCGGCGCGAAGCCGAAGCTGAAGATCCTGATCTCAGAAAGATATGGCGTAGCCATCTGGATTCATCTCCTTCCGCTCTATCGCGCATCCGATCCAGCAATCGCTTTCGAGTTCACCGTCAAGCCGTGCTGGCTCAACTCCGCGGGGGAAAACTCCCTGCAAGGCGATGCAAAAATTGAACACCAAATACGGCTGGAGGTTGTTATGCGGCTGGTTGCCGCCCGCCGGTCCCACCGCTCCCCCCGCCATTAAAGCATTGGCAGTCGACGCATACTCGTCGTTGCCACCGGCATCGGTTGCCCAATAATCCTGCACCGGCCCGTACTGGTCGCCCATACCGGCATTACAGCTCGCGGTGTGGCTATGCGCCGGGATTTCCGTCGTAAGCAACGTCACCGCTTGCTCACCGCCGATCTCACCGAGGTCGCGCAGACTAAGCCCAGGACCCTGACCCGCTGCAAGCGGAGCACTCCCTTGCAGGTTCGGCAACCCAAAGTCTGAAGTGCCGTTGCCGCCGAAGTTCGTCCCAAGCAGCGAGAACAGAGCTGCGTTCTGACTGATCGGCATGAGTTGGCCGTTGCAAAACGCCCAGCCCATAGGCGCGAAATTAAAAGGAAAGATCCGGATCTCTGCTACGAAAGGGTTAGACATCTTCAGGTCCTCCGCTCTTCTCAGCCCGGGTCAGGTTCACTTGACCTTCCGTCCGTTCAATTCTGGGACGGGAACACTCCGAACAGCGAGATGATAAAATTCACGACTAGATAAGGAGACATGTTGTCGTGCGGTTGATCACTTCCGGTGGGCCCGATGGCTGCGCCTTTCATCGCCGCGCCGTCGCTGTCGCTGTACGCCGCCGTGTTTCCGGCCGGGTCCGTGCACCAATAATTCCCTACTGGGGTTCCCGAGTTGCCTCCACCCGCCGAGCAGACTGCGGGATGGTTGTGGATGGGAATTTGGTTAAGCGTCAGCGTTACCGTCTCCGTTCCGTCCGTCTCACCTAAGACAGATGTGCTAACACCGTTAGATCCCTGGTGCAACGGGAATCGCCCCCGCAAATCCGGCAGCGCAAAAGTTGTCTGCCCGTTGCCCCCATAAGTCGTGCCGATTAGCTGAAACAGCGTGGAGTTCTCCGCGATGGAAAGAATCTGCCCCTGGCAAAGCATCCATCCTGCGGGCGCGAAGTTTCCAGCAAACATCCGGATCTCGCCGACATATGGCTGTGACATCGATCGATACCTCCCGATATTTCCGGCTCTCCCGAGCGCGGCTATCCGAACACAGCTTCGTAACGCATCGGCCCCTTCTTGGCGTCGAGCACCGGCGACAGGAACACGGGACAGTCTTGGAACTCTCCCCGCGCGAATTCGTGCAGACCCGGCCCCAGCGGCTCACGGCCTTGCAGCTCGAAGAGCAGCGAGAACGGCTCTCGCTGCCGCTTTCCACGGATCGCTGGGTTCCGCGCTTCGATCCGCGCGATATTCTCGTGCCGCGTCACCTCTGTCAGTTTCAATTCCACCGTCGATCGAATCATGCCGCGGTCAGACGCCGGCTTGAGAAACGCCAACGTCTCTCCAACGTGGGGAGAAAACGATTCTGTTGTCGCGTTCTCCAGTCCACGCTTTGCCGGTTTCGCGAATGCGAACACTCGCCCCGCTTGCGCCACTCCCGCAACGACGAGGCTCCGCCAGCTCATTTCCAGCAGGGATCGGCGGCTCAAGCGCCCTTTGTCTGCCATCTTTCCCCCCTCAGCGAATTCCGGTCTCAGAATCCCCAACGGTTCGGTCTCACAACACTGCAAAGAAGTGTGATCAGGACGGGCCCTGACTCCGCCCGATGTCTAATGCCCAAACATCTAAGAGAACTCGGTCGATGCGCATCTTGAGACCAAGGAGGATTATTGACAAGTCTCCACATGGGTTCGACTATACGGCGTAGTCCAATTGAACTAAGCCGTTCGGGTTACTGCCTTGCCGCCTTCGCCAGGGGTCTGGGCGCATGTGCAGGGGAATACCGAGGAGCGAAGATCTACGTGAACACTGCTTGGTATCTGACTCCCAATTCGTCAGCCCCGATTGGAACTATGAAGATTTCGAGTGTCCCCAACTGGCCGAAGTCGAAGCTGTACATCCGCTGGGGCAAAATGGGTTGTTTGGGTCCGAGGAACATCAAGGAGAACGGTTCACGCCGGGCTTGGCTCCGCCCATGTGAGTCCAGCTTTCGGCATTCAATCAGTTTGACTTCGAGTGTGCCACTGTCGTAACTAAGTCGGAAGACCTGATTCAGACAATGTCCGAAATTCTCGCAAGTTAGATCCTGCAACATGAGAGAGAAATCTCCCTTCGGTGACTTGGCGATGATCCTGACGGCCGTTAGGACCCAAACGTCTTCTGGGAAGACTCACGGGCAGTCGACGAAGAGCTGTTCGCCGCTTCAGCGTCCTCAGGATCGCCCACCCCTGCGCTTAGAACACTTTCCCGGTTTTCTTGCGCACGTCGCAGTTGCCAAAGGTCCATCATCGCATGTGGCGCGGCTTACCCGGAATACGAAAGGCGCCGTCTCGACTTTCCGGCGAAGCCGAGCAGGCCCGTGCCGAACAGAATGTCGGACCCGCCGACCACCTCAACCGCTGTTGGATCGGGGACGCCGGTCTGCGCGTGCGCCGGGACCACCGGGGAGAACACCATGCCAGCCACGGCCAAGGGAAAAAGAAAACTCCGAGGCAGCCCAAGTCGCAGTTTATATCTCATGTTCGTCTCCCACGTGCCAGAGCCTGAGATGATATTCCACCCCAGGTCACGGCCTATGGTTTTTTTGAGGTGAACACACTGGGCTACTCATTACAATCGCCCATCTTGGTTCGTCCAAAGAGACTAGCCCTTGCGAGCACAAGAGAGAACCTCGTCAGGGTCCGGCAAACGTTCGTACGTTTAAGCTGTGGTAGAGTGGAAAACAAAGGTGCTCCCAGTGAAGGGCATCCGTCCTTAAACCTGGAAACCGTTTGACGCCGGCGTGAATCGAATGTATGACTTTGAGTCTTTGCGCTCGCAGACTGCGTGCTGAGGCACGTATGTGAAGAACGAACTTCCGGAACTTGGCCCGAGGGAGGTTTTTATGGATCGCGCGGACGTAACTCGAAGGGAATTTCTCGAAGTCGCCGCTGCGACCAGCTTGCTTGCGGGCTTCTCTCCTTTCGTCACGGCAGAGACAAGGAGCGGAATTCCTTATCGGGCGCTGGGCCGGACCGGCGAAAAAGTCTCGGCGATCGGAATTGGCGGCTACCACCTCGGCAGGCAATCCGATGAACAGGAGAGCATCCGAATCGTTCGTACCGCGCTCGACAGCGGAATCAATTTCCTCGACAACTGCTGGGACTACAACAACGGTGTGAGCGAAATTCGCATGGGCAAGGCCCTTCAGGACGGCTATCGCCAAAAAGCATTCCTGATGACCAAGATCGACGGCCGCGACAAAAAGACTGCCGCGCAGCAGCTCGACGAATCGCTCCAACGGTTGCAAACCGACCATCTAGACGTTCTGCAGTTCCACGAAGTGATTCGCATGAACGATCCCGAGCGAATTTTCGCGCCCGGCGGGGGAATGGAAGCCGTTGTCGAGGCGCAGAAGGCGGGCAAGGTGCGGTTCATCGGTTTTACCGGCCACAAGAGTCCCGACATTCATCTGAAGATGCTCGAGACCGCCGCGGCCCACCATTTTCGCTTCGACACGGTCCAGATGCCTCTGAACGTGATGGACGCGCACTTCAACAGTTTTCAACAGAAAGTGTTGCCCATCTTGGTTAAGGAGGAAATCGGCGTTCTGGGAATGAAGCCGATCGGTGACGGGATGATCTTCAGGAGCAAGACCGTCGCGCCGGTGGACTGCCTGCGCTACGCGCTAAACTTGCCGACCAGCGTCGTCATCACCGGCTGCGATTCACTTCCGATTTTGGAGCAGGCGATCGACGTCGTGAAGAACTTCAAGCCGCTGAGTCAAACGGAAGTCGCCGCGCTGCTCCAAAAAAGCGCGCAAGCCGCGCAGGACGGCCAATTCGAAGGGTACAAAACCACTCACAACTTCGACGGCACCTACATGAACCCGCAATGGCTTGGCTAGCGCATCGCGCTCAATAGAAGTTCGACCGTAGGGGCGGATCTTAGAGCCGCCCAGGTTCTCTGCGCAGCGCTTGTCGAGGTCGAGCGGAAGATCGTTGACCCTGCCGCCTTTAATCCATCCGCTCTGGCATCCACGGCGTCGATGATTCGCAGCCTCGGGGGGCCCGCCATGCAGTTGCTGTAGAAACCCTAAAGCGCGATTCCGCCATAGCCGACAAATCCATCGTGTCTGCGTGTGCTCCCCGCCAGGAATTGCGATTTTTATCCACTTTTTCATTTCCGTATCTCCTCGAGTTCAAGTATCTGGGGCCACGCGCTCTCGAGATGGACACCGCCAAATGCTTCTGTTTTTCTCGACTCTCTGCGATAGATGGCTACACGGAAAGGAACTGCTTGACGAGAACAGCGGTGTCGTCAGGATTTTCTTCCGGGAAAAAGTGGCCGTCCTTCATTGCTCGTCCTTGCGCGTGCGGAGCCCATTGCCGCCAAATGCCGAGCGGGCCGCCATCTTTTGCATAGAAAGTGTCGAGCGGACCACCCTCGGCCCATAGATGCAGCATCGGGCATTCGATTCGTTTAGACGCTTCCTTGTCGGCGCGGTCGTGCTCGACATCGATTGTCGCCGCGGCGCGATATTCCTCACAGATTCCATGAACGCGGGCCGGATCGCGATAGGTGGAGACGTATTCCTCAAGAATCTCGCCGCTGAAGGAACCGTGTCCGAAGGGATTATCGAAGACGGCTTTGGGAGCGCCGAGCAGATAGCTCTCCGGAAGCGAGGCTTTTTGCGACAGCAGAATCCAGGGCCAGTAGGTCTGCGCGAAGCGTGCATCGGACCGGTTCCAGGCTTCGAGAATCGGAATCACGTCGAAGACCGCGAGTCGCTCGACGTTCTTCGGATGGTCCAAAGCCATCCGGTAGGAGACGCGCCCTCCTCGATCGTGGCCGATCAGTGTGAAGGTTGGAAAGCCGAGTTTGTCCATCACTTCGACTAATTCCTTCGCCATTGCGCGCTTTGAATATGGAAAGTGGTCGTCCGTAGAAGCGGGTATTCCGCTGCGGCCGTACGCGCGCAGGTCCGCGCAGATCACCGTGTGATTTTCGGCAAGCTTTGGCGCGAGGAATCGCCACATCAGGCTTGTGCGCGGAAAGCCATGCACCATGAGAATGGGCGGTCCCTTTCCGTAGCGGCGCACAAAAATCGTGTTTCCTGAAACCTCGATTTCAGAAGCCTCAAAGGGAGCTTGACCGGCCAAACTTGTGCCACCCTGTGCCGTGCTTTGCGCTTGTGCAAATTCGGTGAGAGAGCCCTCCAGCAGAATGCCTAGAGATGCGGCTCCGAGAGCATCAAGAAAAGTACGACGTTCCAACTTAATTTCCATAAGACCACCTCTTCCAAATATTCAGCCGGGGCTAGGCTCGCGAAGTGTGTTGCGCCTTGTCGGGTTTTCCCAGGGCTCCCCCGGCGAACAAGCTACTGAAGAGTCTTTCGGGCAGCTTCCAGAATCACGTCGACCACCACCGCCGGCGCCGAATACATGGGTGTGTGGTCCACAGGATGTGGCCTGACGGTTGCGCCCATCCGATCGGCCATGAAATGCTGCGTCTTCGGGTTGATCATGCGGTCTTCTTCAGCAACCAAGTACCACGACGGTTTTGATTTCCACAGCGGTGCCGGCGCCGGCTCTTGAATGCACTGAACCGAAATCGGCCGTTGCACGGCGGCTGCGATCTTTGCCTGGTCGGGCGAGGCTTTTTGTGCGAGCGCCCGGGGAAACGCGTCGTCGGGCATCCATACAAGGCCGTGGACATCGGGAACCATCTTTGGCTGCTCCGGACTCGCGTCATCGTGATAGAAGACCTTCGCGACCGTCTCGCCCTCATCCGGCGCCAGCGCCGCGACGTAAACCAGCGACTTGACCCGCTCTTCCTTCACTGCAGCGATTACGGCGCCCGAATAGGCATGTCCCACCAGGACCACTGGGCCGGTAGTGCGTTCCAATGCCCAACTTAAGGCGGTGGCGTCGTTGGTTAAGGACGTGAGCGGGATCGGCGCGCAGATCACTCTGAGACCGCGCCGCTCCAGAGGGAGAACAATGTTGCTCCAACAATAGCCGTCGGCCCACGCCGCATGAACCAAAATTATTGTTGAATTCTGGGGGAATTCGCCGATCTTGGGAGGTCGTCCCGGCAAACTCGCGACAACTTGTGCGGTGTTTTGCGCTCGCGCAAGTTCAGCGAAAGAGCCATCGAGCGCAACACCTAGCGATGCAGCTGTGAGCGCACCGAGAAAGCTACGACGTTCCATTTCTTCCTCCTCGTTCTCATCCTCTTCATCGACGGAAATCTGACTTCGCTATCTCAGCGCGCGTTTCCGAGGAAGGCCCTCATCGCCGCCGCAATTTCGACGACGTGCGTCTCCGTCGCAAAATGTCCGGTATCAAGGAACTGAACTTTCGCGCCAGGTATGTCTTTCCGGAAGGCCTCCGCTCCTGAGGGGATGAAAAAGGGATCGTTCTTGCCCCAGATCGCGAGCAAAGGCGGTTTCGATTTGCGAAAATATTCCTGGAATTTCGGATAGAGCTTTACGTTCGACGCATAATCCAGAAATAAATCGAGCTGGATTTCTTTGTTTCCGGGCCGTTCGAGCAGAGCCGTATCCAGCGTGTACGACTCAGGCGGAATACTCTCCGGATTTGCTACGCCGTGGGTGTACTGCCAGCGCGTTCCGCCCGCTGTCAGAATGCTCTGGCGGAGTATGTCCCTATTGTCTGCCGTGGGTGATGCCCAGTACTTTCGGATGGGGCCCCACGCATCACCAAGGCCTTCTTCGTATGCGTTCCCGTTCTGCGAAACAATCGCTGTGACCCGGTCGGGGTGGGCCATCGCCAACCGGAAGCCGGTTGGCGCGCCATAATCGAAGACGTAGATTGCGTAGCGGTCGATCTTGAGTGCTTGCGTGAAAGCGTCGATCGTGAGAGCCAATCGATCGAAGGAGTATGGATATTTTCGTTCAGGCGGCACTTCTGTGAATCCGAAACCCGGAAGGTCTGGCGCGATCACTCGGTAGTCGCTGGCCAGGCGCGGGATGAGTTCGCGGAACATGAACGACGACGTTGGGAATCCGTGCAGCAAAAGAACTACCGGCGCATTTGCTTCGCCGGCCGCGCGATAAAACACTTGAACGCCGTCGGCTTCGACCCGATGGATGGATGTAGAAGGTACGCTGAATTGGGCATCGTCCTGGCTCGGCGTTGCGCGTTTCGTGGCTGTTCGTGACGTCGCATCACTCATAAAGTCCTCTCCTCACTTCTCTGATTTCTAGCGCAGGTACGACCCTCAAAACTTCTCGAGCTTCGCTACGCCGAATACAACGTGAAATCGCTCGCAATAGATAACCACTGCATCGTATTTGCTCAGGTCTGCCGAATCAGGGAGATCGTAATTTTGATCCCCCTGGTTCGCTTTCAACTGGCCCAGTTCAACACTGGCCAACTCGCCTTTAACAAAGTCCTGCTTGAGGTTTTCGTCGGTGCTTGGAACAAGAATTACATGAACGTCCGGGCCATTCGAGGTCATGAAATCCGTCAAGCGTAGATCGCGCTTGCCGTCAGGGGTTTGATAGATCGAAGCGCGCCCGCTCGTCGGATGCGCTCTAGCGGACATTAACCCTGTGTAGAGAGGTTGAAGATCGGCGCTTGTGCCAGCCGGCGCGGGCTCATTGACCTTCACATTGACCCACAGTTTTTCTGGACGAAAAGCCCACCAGACGGCCACGAGGACGGGCACTCCAACGGCGACGAGTATCCACTTCTTACGTCTAAGCCAGGAATTTACGTTGTCGCTCACGGCTCGCTCCTCTGCCTTATTCGAATCGGGCAGTTTCAAGCTGCCCGATTCCACGTGCGATCGATTTCCCCGAGCTAGAACTTCTCCAGGGGCGCGGCGCCGAAATTCGCGTTAAAGCGTTCGCAATAGATCGAAACCGTTTGGAATTTAGCGAAGTCCGTACCTGCCGGGATCTCATAGTTCTGGTCACCTTCATTCCCTTTGAGTTTTCCCAGCTCCACTCGCGGGGCGCCGCTCTTTAGGAAGTTGGCATCGTCGTCCGCGTCCTTTAAGGCGACCAAAATCACATGGAGATTGGGCCCGTTGGAGGTCTTGAAATTCGTCAGACGAAGGACCAGTTTTCCGTCCGCCTCCTGATAAATGGTGGCGCGGCCCGAAGTCTGGTGGACTTTGCCGTGGAAGGTGCCGGTCGCGAGGGTCTTGGCTTCGTTATCGTGCTTCGCGCTTTCCTGTGCTCTCACCGAGGGTTGCGCCCCGAAAGCGAGTGTCAGCAAAACTAACGCCAGTGCAAGTTTGATCTTCGGAAGCATCGCGCTTTCTCCTTTGCTGCTTGCCATCTCTTGAGCACCCGCAGGCGCTCCGGTCTCTGAAGGCAGATGGAATGCCAAATAAGCAGAGCTCACGCGAAGAAGAAAAATTCTGTGCAAATCACTCTGGCGTTTGAAGTTTGCAGAGAGGGAAGCTCGGTGAAATCTTGAACCGTACGTGACAATCTCTGACGGACGTTTGCCGGTGACGGGTCTCCGTCGGATCAACTGGCACTGGACGGTGATTCGCTACAACGGGTTGGAAACTCAGTCGTCGCCAGCAGCGGCCCTGAAGCTGCGTTTCTGTGGGATCGCGTCAGGCCGGCGAATACGAAGCTTCTTCATCCTGTAGGCCAGCGACGTTCGCTTCATCCCCAAGCGCGCGGCTGCGCCACTGATCACCCAGTTGCTCGCTTCCAGCGCACGAAGGATATGATCCCGCTCGACCTCCGCGAGACCATTCATAGGGGCATTGGACACTTTCTGAGGTTGGAACGGCTCCAGTTCGGAAGTTGGCGCACGCAAGATGGATTGCGGCGAGAGAATCACGGCTCGTTCGATAAAGTTCTGCAATTCGCGGATGTTTCCGGGCCATGGGTATCGCGTCAACGCATCCATCGCATCGGATGGGATCACGTCAATTCGTTTGTTCATGCGTTGTGCGTAGAGTGCCGTGAAATGCCGCACCAATCTTGGAATATCGTCTGTGCGTTGTCGCAGCGCCGGGACCTGGATCGGAAATACTTTCAGGCGGTAATAAAGGTCGTCGCGAAAGGTCCCTTGTTTCACCATCGCGGGCAAATCCCGATGGGTGGCCGCGATCAGGCGCACGTCAACCTTGTGCGTACGGTTGCTGCCGAGCCTCTCGAATTCCTGTTCCTGCAGGACGCGCAGCAGCTTCGCCTGAAGTTCCAGAGGTATATCGCCAACCTCGTCAAGAAACAGCGTGCCTTTGTCGGCGAGTTCGAACCGCCCCGTTTTTTGGGCGATGGCGCCGGTAAACGCACCTTTTTCGTGGCCGAACAGCTCACTCTCGAGGAGTCCAAGGGGGATTGCGGCGCAATTCAGTTTCACGAATCCCTTCTCGCTGCGACTCCCCAGCTTATGTATCGCTCTCGCAACGAGTTCTTTGCCGGTTCCCGTTTCTCCCAGGATCAGCACGCTAGAATCCGTCGGGGCCACTACAGAGACAAGGCTCAACGCGGTCTTCAACGCCGGGCTCTCTCCGACGATTTCTCCAAACTCAGCGCGAATTTCCTCCTCGAAGTAGAGTCTCTGTTTCGTTTCTTTATCTCGGTCCTTCGTCGCCTTTTCGTACTCCAGTGTGTTCTCAACTGCAATCGCTACCTGACCCGCCACCTGCTCGAGCAAGATGACGTCGTCTTTCTGAAAAGCATTGTCCGAACGCCTGCAGAGCATCAGTACGCCAACCACCCGATCTCGGCCTACGAGCGGAAGATAACACCCCGTCCTGAGGCCTTCCTCGATCACGCGCTCATAAAGAAGCTGGCCGTCAGGATTCCCATAAGTTTCAGGGTCTTCGCGGGCCCGTTCGAAGCTGTCGATCCGGACGCTCTTGGCCTTCCGCAACACCTGACCTGAGATCGAACCATTCATGGGAACCAATGACCCCTCGCGGAAGGGCCCTCTCGCGTCAGGATTCTGCAAGATAGTGACGCGTAACGCGCCGCTCTCGGAGTCGGGTAGCAGCAAGGCGGACACGTCACATTGCATTACCCTGAATAGATTCGTCGAAAGCCCCTCAACCACTTGCCGCAGATCCAACCTCGATGTGACGCTGCTTGTGATTTCCAGAAGCAATCGCAGCCGATCGCGTTCGCGCTGCAACGCCTGTTCCTTCATGTGGCGCTCAATGGCGATTCCGGTGATGTGGCTGGCATTCTCAATCAACTGCAGGTCGTTGGCGCTGGGGCTGCGTGATTCTCGATAGTTGATGGAAAAAGTGCCGAGGGCTTTGCCTTCGCTCGTAAACAAGGGGCGCGACCAAACGGAGCGAATTCCGTAAGGCAACATGCGGTCGCGATAGTTGTCCCAGATGGGGTCCGTCAGGACGTCGGTTACGTACACCGGTCCTCTCCGATAAACCGCTGTGCCGCAGGATCCTCCCTTCGGACCAATCACCATGCGCCCAACGTCTGAACTAAATCCAGGAAGGCCGGGCGCAGCAGCACAATAGAGTTCTTTTCCGTCTTCGTCGGGGAGCCAAATCGTGCAAGACATGCCTTCGGCTTGCGATTCAACCAACTGAGCAATGTTCGCTAGAACTTCGGAGAGAGGAGAGCCAGCAAAAATCAGCTCTTGCAGCTTGAGCACAGACTCGATGGAAAACAAACCCGACTCGCCCTCCGCCGGTGCGCTCAGCGATGAGACTTCTCCGGTGGACCGTAATGCTCTCTCCATCAATTGTCCTTCCTTGCCCAGTTAGATTCGGCTACTCCATTTTTGGTTCCAATATGGCAGGAACTCGGACGGGTATGGCGAGAAGTTTGACGATCTTCCGGTCCCTTCCGCAGGAAGCCTGCGGTACGCTCACTGCTTGCCGATTTCTGGGAGCCAGGGTCAGGTCACGTACTACTTTAGGCCGGGACAGATGAAACCACCAGAGTTTAGAGAAGGAAGTGAAGGGTACAAAACCATCCACAACTTCGACGGCACCTACATGAATTCGCAATGGCTAGGGTAGGGCATCGCGCTCAATTGAAGTTCGACCGTAGGGGCGGGTCTTAGACCCGCCCACGTTTAGCGCGCTGCCGCCGTAACTGTCTTGTGCACCGATCGCGCGCTCTCGATTTGCTCCAGGCCCTCGATCAGGTCCTGCACAAGGTCTTCGGAGTTCTCGCAGCCGGGCGAAAGCCGAAGCAGTGTGTCAGACAGTCCTAGTTCGGCCCGCGCTTCCGCAGGAATCGACGCGTGCGTCATCGTCGCGGGATGACAAATGAGCGCCTTGACTCCCCCCAGGCTCTCGCCTAGCGTGAAGTACTGGCGCGAAGACGCGAACGAAACCACTTCATCAATCGTTCCATCCATCTCGAACGAAACCATCCCGCCGAAGCCGGTCATTTGCTTCCGCGCGATGTGGTGGCCCGGATGATCCGGCAGCCCTGGGAAATAAACGCGCCGCACAATCGAATGGCCCTTCAGCGCATCGGCGATCGCGGCCGCATTTTCCGCGTGCCTTTCCATCCGCAATTCGAGCGTCTTCAGTCCGCGCAACGTGAGCCAACAATCGAAGGGCGACGGCACCGCGCCCGTGGCGTTCTGCAGAAACTTGATCGGCTCGAAAACCACCGGATCCTTCGCCAGCGCCGCGCCTTGAATCGTGTCCGAGTGGCCCGCGAGATACTTGGTTACGCTGTGCACGACGATATCCGCGCCAAGCTCGAACGGCTGCTGGAAGTAGGGTGTCGCAAACGTGTTGTCCACCACCACGAGCGCCCCGCGATCGTGAGCCAACTGAGAAATCGCCGCAATGTCGCTGATCAGCAAGCGCGGGTTCGTGGGGCTCTCGATCCACACGAGGCGCGTCCGCGAAGTGATCGCCGCTTCCAGAGCCGCCTGGTTAGTCGTGTCGATCTGGCGCACCACGACGCCGATCGGCTGGTAAACCTTATTCAGAATGCGATACGTGCCGCCGTAGACGTCGAGCGGGATCACGATTTCATCGCCCGGGCGCAGATACGCCTGCAGCACCGCGTTCTCCGCCGCCAGGCCGGACGAGAACAGCGCGGCGTTATTCACGCCTTCGAGCTCAGCCAGCACCCCTTCGAGGCGCTGCCGCGTCGGATTATTGGTGCGCGAGTAGGAAAAGCCCTTGTCGTGCCCCGGCGAGTCCTGCTCGTACGTCGAGGTTTGAAAAATCGGAGCGACCAGTGACCCGGTCTCCGGTTCCGACGGCTGTCCCGCATGAATCGTCTTGGTGGCGAACTTCATTTTCGTGCTCCTTTCGTGCGCTTGCTCATCTCGTCTTCAATCCGACCCTGTGCTACTAGCAGTCCGAAATCCTTGATTCGAACTTCAAATCACTACGGATCCTAAGGCGCAACGGCAAGACTCGAAACCGAGTCCGCCCACGTTGTCCCGGGAACCGTGCCGGCAATCCGGCTCACGTGCTTTTTCTCGTCCAGACTTCTCACCACGAGCGGCAGATCGTAGCGTGCCGCGGCTTCGATCGCCTGTCTCTGGACGAGATCGCATCCCTCCTCGGCCAGTTCCAGCGCATGTTCGAATGTGAGGAAGGGAATCGGCAAAGCGTTCGAATCGCGGTGAGGATCGCTCGTGAAGTAGCCGGGAACGTCCTTAATCAGTTCGCACCGCGTGGCGCCAAGACCCGCGGCAAGAAGGACAGCCGTCAGATCCGACCCGCCGCGTCCTAGCGACACAACCGAGTGCAGTCCGTTCGTCGCGAAGAATCCAGGCACTACCGCGACATTGTGGTTTTCCAGAATGGCGCTCAGGCGCGCGGAATCGAGGCGCACGCTGCCGGCAGAAGTGTTTGAACCGTTTCCCGGCACCACCAGTCCCGCTTCGTGGATGTTCAACCCCGTGGCGTGGACGCCGAGAGCGTGCAGGTGAAGAGTGAGGAGTGCCACCGACCGTAGTTCTCCGGTGGACCACAGCAAATCGAGTGCGGCAGACTTGGGCGAGGGGACGATCTTCGCGGCGAGTTCTTCCAGCGCGTCGGTTGTCCCTTCCTGAGCCGATACCACGACAACCAAACGCTCTTCTGGGGATGTTCGGTGGCGACTACAAACAAACGCGGCTGCCCGGCGATAGGCGCGGGCGCTCGTCAGGATCGAGCCGCCGATCTTGATGACTGCAACGCTCCCGCTCGTGAGGGGAATTTCCGAAACAACTTCCGACATCTGACTCCTCCCAAAGTGTGCAAATGTGCTTCGGCGCCGCGTCAGCCAGCGGAAGCTGCGAGTGAAAATCAGCCCACGCGGGCGCTCAACGCGCCGCAATAGACGAACGCACAATGCGCAACCAGCCGTTGCGCGCCGTCTTTGTTTCAGTTTGGGAGTTGAATCTTCAATGACCGGGGTCCCGGTCAGTTGAGGATCTTATCTCTCCCCACTGGGCAGGAATTAGCACCTTGGCAGTTGCACCAGGTTGCTGTGGCGTCTCAGGGCCTGTACCCTCAGCCACTCTGGATAAGCGCTGCCGTTTCCAGCAGCACCAAAAGCTTAGCAAAGCCGCACCCGAAGTCAAGAAGAGAAATGCGAGCTTATCGAATAAGCCCCTCGCGCGCGCCGATGGACGCAAAACCCGGCGCGCCGCCCCGTCGCCTAGGCCCTTTCGCCCCAGGAGGGCTATCCGAGTCGGGTGGTAATTTCCTAGTACTCTCCCTGAGGAAATCAGTGGACAGCGGGAGCCGTCCTCGGTCAAATTAGGGTGGGTACGGTGCGGCTCTGAGGGGGACCTAGGCGATGAAACGTTTCGCTTTTTTGCTGGCGGTAGTCTTGTTATGCGGTTTCAACGCGATTGCTCAAGAGAATTCGCACAACTCTCCGCTCTTTGTGTCACCGTTCGGCGAAGCCGAGTCTCAACCGGCGCCAAGCTCTCCGGCCACTCCATCGCTCGCGTTCACTTCTTCGCTCAACGCTATTCCCGACTTCGAACCCAGCCCCGCCAGCCCCTTGGCTGCGCCGGTGCCGGCCGAGCCTCCGCAAGTGGTGTATGGCGTCAAGCCAAACTATGATTTTCAGGTGTACTTGGGCTACACGTTTTTCCGCTTTTTCCAGGTGCCAGGCACCGAAGTCAATCTGAACGGCTTCAATTACTCGATCGTCTACTATCCTGACCGTTTCAACGGAAAGTTAGCTGCCGACGGCGAGTTCGTGGCCACCTTCGGCTCCCAGTACGACGAAAAAGCTCGTTTCCTTCTCGGATTCGGTGGCGCTCGGGTTCGATGGGCGCTGCCGCGCGGCTTGGAGTTCTGGGGGCACGCCCTCGCAGGCGCCACGCACTACGTGCCTCAGACCCCATATGGAAACGAAGGTGCCTTCGCTTATGAGCTGGGTGGAGGAGTTGACATCAATTCGCGGAATTCGCGCTTTTCGTATCGCATCAGTGGCGACGCGATCGGTACGCGATACTTCAACACCTATCAGTTCAGCCCTAAAGTCTCGGTCGGCGTCGTCTACAAGTTCTAGCTGAACTCTTCGGTTTTCGAGGCCAGTCGCAAGTCGCGGCTTTCGCTGGTTCGTCCGCCTGCCGCTTCGGCCTGTCTCGTAGTCGTCGCTCCTCTGAGCGCGAAACACCCCGGTCGATTCCTCGAACTGTTTCTGGCGCTCGCCAACATTTAGGACCGAGATGACAATCACAGACGAGCGTGATACCGTGATGCCGAAAACGGTGGGAGATCCGTGCGCCTGGTTTCTTGCAAGATTTGTCCCCGGGGCGTGTGAAGGAGTCGAACCAGTATTCTCTGCGAGGATCCCTTATGTCTGACAACCAAATGTTCGAGCAAAAGAGCGTATTACTCATTCGTGTGCCAGTTTCAGAGGACGGTTACGCGTCGATTTATTTCTCGAGCGCGGACGGCCGCTTGATGACCGAGCGCGAGTGGTGGAATTTGAAGCAGGTGGTCGAACTGGCGAGCAAGGCTTTTGTGAAGCCCGAAGCGCGCGCGCAATCAGCCTCTGCCGGCGGATGACTCGGGGAATGACCGTGCCGCGCCGAACCTTACGGTGCGTTAGCACCGCTCTTTTTCCGCCGACGATCGATGAATGCCGGCCGCGGCCTAGGCAAGGAGTCTTTTGCGTGAGCGGATAGCGAGTGCGAGTAAGCCTATCCCCAGCAGAGCCACTCCGCTCGGCTCTGGCGTATTCGCGACTCCAACGGTGCTCGGGCACGGTCCCTTCGATGGTGAGCAGACTTGGGCGGGGTCGATCCACTGAAATCGACCGTGATTCCAAATCCTGTGATCGCCCACCCAGTCGGAAACGGGTCCTTGAGTTGACTCCGTCCGGCTAGTTCCGGTGTAGACAGCGCCACCGCTTATTCCCCCGAAGCACTCACTGAAGGGCGGGCAAACACCGGCTGCATAGTCCGCACCCACGTCGCCGGAGCTGTTCATCTCGCCGCCGGCATTCAAATCGAAGCCTTGATCCGACATCAAAGGCGCTCCGACACTGCCAAGCTTCGCTATATCTGCTTTGCCGCTGGATCGGGGAGCGGTCCAATCAACTGTGAGTTCCGTAGGGACCATCAGTTCCGCGTCGCTGTCGGCCGCCGCGCCGAGTGCCATGCCTGACGGCAAGACATAGGATATCTGGTTGTTGGCGACCTCCGCCGCAATCCACGGATTTTCAGGCGAATCCTCGATATCGTTGGCGGCGCTTAGTGCGGATGTGAGAGTGCCGAGAGCTATTGCGACTGCCAGGAAACAGAGCCCTGCGATTCCAAAGCGTACGGATGCCTGCATTTTTGGACTCCCAGCTGCCAGCGCCCCGAATCGCCACAAGCGCAGCCGCAGATACAACGACGGGGACCCCAACGTTCTTCTACTGCGATCGTAGTAAGCAATTCACAGTCCAAGTTTGCCGTAAGATAACTCCTTTTTTTTCTATGGGTCTCTCTGGATGGCTCCGCCAAGAATAGAAAGCATTTGCACAGGATATCCGAAATCGTTCCGTCGATATAACGACACTCGGATTCGGACTGTGTTCGGGGAGATTTGCAGCTGGGAGAGCGAGGGTTTTAGCCAAGGGCTCGGGTGCGGTGGCTCGAAAGCCGAACCACCGGCCCGCGCACGTTACGCAAAGAATCCGCCGACTACGAGCAAAGCCTTCGGCGCGAGATGATTGCCAACCCGACAAGTCCGACGGCTAGCAGCGCGACGCCGCTGGGTTCCGGTGTCGGTGGTATCGGCGTCTGATTGAACGTGGTGTTGCAAGTGTAGTCGGCGGGCAACGCAACTCCGGCAGGCTCGCAAGGATCGGTCGGGTTGGTGAACGACGGTCCCGGATCCGTAGACGGCGGAGGGTTACCCGTGGTTCCCGGACCGTTGGGGACGTTAATGTTGCACCCAATGTATGTGATGCCGCACCCGTCCGGTCCCATGTCGTTCGGAACACCGCCGCTCGGGTTGCTGACGGGATTGCCACCGCCGCCCGGAACGGTGTAGGTTGCGGGAAAGCACGCAATGCCGAAGGCCGGGCAAGAAGGCGCACCATACACTAGCGGGACGCTATAGAAATTGCCCGCATAGAAATTAGGATCGAAATCGAAGCTCCCGCCAGTAGTGTACGAATACAGGTTTCCCAATGGCCATGTCTCTGATCCCGAGACGCCGAGGACGTCATAGCTGGCCGTGATGCTTGCCGGAACGGCCACTTCCGCGGTGTTGTCGACCGGCATATTCACTTCCACCACCGGCAGGAAGTTGTAATAGAACGTTTCACCGTTCGTCAGGCCGAGGCTCGCGGAGGGAGCGGTAAACGTGTTCAAAATGTTGCCGGCAATCCCAGGGACGAAAACTGGGCTGTCGGAAGCCGAGTACGTTTGCGACGTGCTTTCCCAAACGAGATCGCCGTAAGTCACGGTGGGAGTTGCTATAACAGTCTGCGAGGTCTGTGCGGAAACGTCGAAACTCGCGGAAACGCTCGCTACGGTGACGCAAACGATGAAGCACGCTTGCGCTTGCGCGGACAATGTCAAGCCGCCGGATGCGCCGGTGGTCGTCTGAGAAAGCGACGAGATCCCGATGCCGTTGTTGAGACCGCCGTTTATATTTGCAGTGCCCAGGCCCAGGACCGGTGTCGTCACGTTCAAAAGATTGTCGGTGCCGCTGCCGAACGGCCCCAGGTTATAGACGAGATTGGCGTTCAAATTACTCGAGGCCGTCGGGGCCGCGCTAATAGAGGATTTCGTAAAGCCAGGGTTATATCCAAGGTCCAAGACGGTGCTGCCTGGGACGAAGCTTTCGCCGGAAGTTACGGTGCCAGTGGGCAGATTGAAAACCGTCGAGCCGTTCGTCTGCACGTCCAGCGTGCCGGGCGATACGCTTGAAGATGCCGTGACGCCCAACGCGCTCCAAGGCCACGGGCCGAAGCTCTGGCCAGCACTCCCGTAAGCGGCAGTTTCAGAGGCGCTGGTGCCGACGCTTACCGTCTGGGCGTGTGCAGCCGCCGCAAAAACCAACAAGCAAACGCCCATCACAATGCTTCGCAGAATCCTGTTCATGTACACCCCCGGGCAAGCCCCGTCGAGAACTCTTGGCAATCCACACCCGTTCAATCTGATCCGTACTTCGGCGGACCAGTACCGCATATGGCGCGTGTAGTAGGCAATTCCAATTCCCAGTTTGGCTCCTTGTTAAGTCCTTTCTATTGAATGGCGCGATGAAACGACGGCCTGAGAACCTGCAAACTTTTGCACTGAATATCCGAAGCTGTACCTTTCTTCCGTGGGTTACCGCCCACGCGCTCGGAAGTTGCTGGTTTGATGGTCAAGTGGTATGCTCCGCAGCCATCAACGGCCTGGCATTCCAGGCCAGCCACGACCTTCGAATCGAAAGGCAGCTCATGCGCGAAAACCAACGCGGAATTGGGGTTGTGCAGATTGTCTGGATTTTGGCAGGCCTGCTGGTGGCGGCGGCTGCCGTGTTCTACGTGGTGACCCACTATCGGGAAACGAGAGTCGTCTTCACGACGCCATACCAGGCTATCCTGCTCGTCAACGGGTCCGTTTACTTTGGCCATTTGCAGGATTACGGGACTCCGCATCCGATCCTCACCGACGTTTATTACATCGTGAGTCAGCCGAATCCAGAGACGAAGCAGACGAACAACATTCTCGTAAAGCGCGGCAAAGAGCTGCATGCGCCGGATCGAATGTATCTGACTCCGAATCAAATTTTATTCGTCGAGCCAGTGGGCACAAATTCGAAAGTGGCTGAGCTGATTCAGGAGGCGCAAAAGTCGCAGTAGGTCGCGGCTAGCCTGAGCTACTCCACGGAGATGTTGGTTGCTTGACGCGCGATGGCGCGCCAGCCGCCGTCCTCAAAGTAATAAATGTTCGTGTACCGCCGATTGATGGTTTTCCCTGAATTCGGCACATTCCCCTTTGGCACGACGATCTCATGGCCCATGGTTACGCCGCAGTTCCGGCGAACCACTGTCGCTTCGCGATGCCGCTCGAATGACGAATACTGCAGGCCAGTCTGCTGCTTCATTTGCTCAAGCACCTCGGCGAGCCGTACCACCTGGTTGTTCGGCGCGTTCACCGTCAGGTCCGAAGCCCAAAAACGGGCCTGTCCCTCGACGTCTCCCTTAAGAACCCCGACCGGCTCTTCGTCGTCGATCGCCTCTACCGTTTTGCGAATCTCTGCTTCTTCGTCTGCGGTTAGAGTCATCGCCGAACCTCCTGCCGCAAAACTGAGTTATTGCCGAGCGGCCCACGCGAGCCCGTCCGGTTCCGTCCCGGGTTCGACGCGCCCCACCACTTCCATCGTCTTCAAGTCGATTACGGCGATGTAATTGTCCGGGCTGCACGCCACGTAGACGCGAGCGCCGTCTGGCTGAATCAAAATCCCGGCCGCGCCGCGACCCAGCTTGATTCGCTTTACTTCCTTCCGCGTGCTCACGTCGAACACCGCCAAGTCCGCGCCGCCCAGTGACGAAACGAACGCCACCTTGCCGTCGAGCGTGAACTTCAGCCGGTTCGCGCCCTTCACATTCGCGTCGAGCGTTTGCGTTACCTTTTTGCCGGCGATGTCGACGATCGAAATCGTGCCGTCGCCGGCGTTCGCCACCCACAGTTCCTTCCCGTCGGGCGTGACGTCGAATCCTTCGGAGCCTCGGCCCACTGCCACCACCGTTTCGTTCCAATCAGTCGCCGGGCCCCGCGGCGCATTCGGCGGTGGCCCGCCTCCGCCCGGTCCGCCGGGAGGCGGTCCTCCGGCCGGCCGCATCGTCTTCTCGATAATGCTCACCGTCGCCGAGGCGACATTCGAAGTGAAAATCCGCGCGAGGTCTTTCGAGACTTCCACCATGTGCGTCCGGTTCTGCCCCGTACCCAGAATCCAATCGACTTTCCCCGTCGCCGGATCGTACGTCCCGATCACCTTGTTCGCCTCAGCCGTGAAATAAAGTTTCCCGCCGGCAAACGTCAGTCCGTGCGGCCCGTGCAGCACGCCGAGGTCGATCGGCGCCAGCGCCTTCTGCGCCACCAGATCGATCACCGAAATCGTGTTGTACGCGCCACCGCCGTAGTTCGAAACGTACGCGAGTTTCCCGTCAGGCGACGCGATCACCTCGTGCGGATCGGGTCCGCAAGGCACCTTCGCCACCACCTTCAGCGTCGCCGGATCGACGATCGCAAGCGTACTGTCGCGCTTCGCCAGCGCCAGCAGCGAATTCGACGGCGTACTCTGCGCCATAGCGTTCCCCCCAGCGAAACAAACCACCAGCATGGCCAAAAGCATTCTCCGATTCATCATTCCTCCCATGCGCACCCGCGCCGCAAATGGCACTAAACTCCGAACATCGCCCAAAGTCAACCCGCGGCTTTGCGCATTCGACTTCGAAACCGAATGCGATAATATGCGGGCCGTTCAGCGCGTCCTCTAGAAGTAACGCTCGTACGCAAGAGGGAGTGTCATGGAAATACGGAAAGCGGTCCGGCTCGCGGTGGTTGGCGCCCTGATGCTTCTGCCCGGGGCTTCGATTGCCGGCGGGCGGTACGACGGCAATTGGACCACGCACCTCGCCTGCGAAGCGCATGGAGAAACTCCGGCCTACAAATGGGAGTTTCCGAATGTAATCAAGGACGGCAACTTTCACGGGCAGCACGGCGAAGAGGGCGGACCGGGCTACCTGGTGATCGAAGGCAAGATCGCGGACGACGGCAGCGCCAAGCTCGCCGCCAAAGGCACCGTCACGCAGAACCACGCGCACGGAGTGTTCGCCATGAAGGGCAACAATTACAGCTACAACATCAAGGCCCAATTCGAGGACGCAAAGGGCACGGGCACTCGCGATGAAGGTGCCGGCATCCTGGGCCGCGCGTGCACCTTCGAGTTCGTCAAGCAGCCGGACGCGACCCCGGCCTCGGAAGCAGCTCCAAAGCCAAACTAGATTGCGAATCTACTAGTCTCCGAGCGGCGTCCATTCGAACGGAAAAAGCGCCCCCGCGGCCTTTGGATCTAATTTCACGCCGAGCTTCGCCGCAGCGTACACCATCACCGGATCGCGGCCTGCGGCCAGATCCGCGCCCGTGGGCAACACCGTCTCGTCCGGCGTCACACCACGATTCTCCAGGCTCTGCCCATCGGCCATAATCAGGTCCGCATCTGTAATAGACGCGCCATAGAAGAGAACGCGGTCCGATCCCTCCCGCATCGAGTAGAAACGCGCCTCCATCACCTTGCCTGACGTGCGATCGCCAATCACAGTCCCGCGATGATTCAGTTGCATCGTCCGCGCGAGCAGTTCCGCTGCCGACGCTGACCCGCTGTCCACCAGCACGATCAGGTCGCCGCTGAACACCTCGCCCGTCTTTTTCGACGCCGCCGGCTTCATGGGTTTGCGCCCCACGCGCTGCGCGATCTGAGTCTCGTGATCGATCAGGCTTCCCACCATCTCCTCGAGAAGCTGCACGTTTCCGCCCGGATTCCCTCGCAGATCAAGAATCAGCGCCTTGTGCTTCCGCGCCAACCCGATCATGTGGGCCACAGTATCCTGCGGCATGAAGAACTCAGGCATTTTCCAGATCATCAAGTCGCCCTTCTCCACGTAGGATTGGCGCATCTGGTGAATCCGGCGCTCTTCCTCGAGCAGGATGTTCCAGAAATCGGTGTCGCTCGAACTGAAAGTTAAGTCGTGCAACTTTTTCCCCGTGGTCAGGGTCGCATTCACCTGCAGCTGATCCGTCGGTCCGTCGGGAGTCCGCCGCTTGATCACTGTCACGGCCACCGGCTGCAATTGATTCAGGGCGTACGACAACTGCCACCAGTCATCTCGATTCACCGTGTAGCCATTCAGTCCCAGCACTTCGTCGCCCGGATGGAGTTTCGTCGCCGCGTCGGTCCCCGGCCGCACGTGCGTGACGTAGCACCGGTCTCCGATGATTTGCACAATGTAACCGTAATCCTCCCGCCCCGTCAGGCGCGGCGGCACGAAAAACGTGTGCGAGTCTTTCAAGCCTGCCAGAAACGCGGCCACCACGCGCAGCGCGTCTGGCCACGTGGCTGCCTCTCCCATTCTTTTCTTGTACTGTTCGTATCGTTGGGGTAGATCCACGCCGTGAAACTTCTGGTCGTAGTAGTGCTTCTCCAACGCCCCGTGTACGTCATCCAGGATGATCTCGGCGCGCCCGCGGTCGACCTTGTCCATTGGTGGCTGCTGCTGGCCCGCGCATGTCACGGAGATGGCGATTGTTCCTGCGATGGTAACCAGAATAGCTCTTCGCATTGGATCCTCCCTCTGAAAGGATTTGCCGAAGGAAGTATTTCCCGGTCGGTATATCAGACTGGGCCAAGGCGAATCAAGCACGACAGTTCACGAGTTGCGGTAGGCACACCACCGGCTTCGCTCACCCAGTCGTCACGCAGCGACGCTGTCCGCTTGCCTTCGATGTGACCTGTAGGGTATGAAGGATTGTTACCGTTTATGGGAGAGTTGCCCGCATGACTGCTGACACTCGCACATCTCCGGCGCCCGTTGCAGGGACCGTGCCCACGCGCGTCGAATCCGACAGCATGGGAAAGATCGAAGTCCCCGCCGACCGCTACTACGGGGCGCAGACCGCGCGTTCGCTGGTTCATTTCAATATCGGCCGCGACACGATGCCGCCGGAGCTGATTCGCGCGTTCGGCATCCTGAAAAAAGCGGCCGCGCTGGTCAACAAAGATCTCGGCAAGCTCCCGCCGGAAAAAGCGAAGCTGATCTTGCAAGCCGCCGACGAAGTGATCAGCGGCAAACTCGACGAACATTTTCCGCTCCACATCTGGCAGACCGGCAGCGGCACGCAAACCAACATGAACGCCAACGAAGTGATTTCGAATCGCGCCATCGAAATCGCGGGCGGCGTGATGGGCAGCAAAAAGCCGATTCACCCGAACGACGACGTGAACATGTCGCAGTCGTCGAACGACACGTTTCCCACGGCCATGTCCATCGCCGCCGCGACGCGCGTGGCGGAAGTGCTGATTCCCGCCGTCGAACGTTTGCGCGACGCGATCAACGTCAAGGCGCGCGAATTCTCGAGCGTCGTGAAAATCGGCCGCACCCATTTGATGGACGCCACTCCTCTCACCGTCGGCCAGGAAATGTCCGGCTGGTCGAGCATGCTCGACCGCGACATCGACCGCCTGAAAGCGGCGCTCCCCGGCCTGTACGATCTCGCCATCGGCGGCACCGCGGTCGGCACCGGCCTGAACGCGCCGGCGGATTTCGGCGAACGCGCCGCGCAAAAAATCTCGGAGCTTACGGGCTTGCCGTTCACGTCGCATCCAAACAAATTTGCCGCGCTTTCCGCGCATGACGAAATCGTGTTCGCCAGCGGCGCGCTGAAAACCCTCGCGGCGTCGCTGATGAAAATCGCGAACGATATTCGCTTGCTCGCCTCCGGTCCGCGCGCCGGCTTTGGCGAGCTGATTCTGCCGGAAAACGAGCCGGGCTCGTCGATCATGCCCGGCAAAGTGAATCCCACGCAGTCCGAGGCGATGACCATGGTCGCCGTGCAGGTGATGGGCAACGACGCCGCCGTCGGCTTTGCGGGTTCGCAGGGCCAGCTCGAGCTCAACGTTTTCAAGCCCGTCATCATTTTCAATTTCCTGAATTCGGTGCGCCTGCTCGCCGACGCGTGCCGCTCGTTCACCGACCACTGCGTGAACGGCATGGAACTCAACTTCCAGCGCATCGAGCAGAACGTGAAAAATTCGCTCATGCTCGTCACCGCGCTGAGTCCCAAAATCGGCTACGACAAAGCCGCCGAAATCGCCCACCTGGCCCACCACGAGCACCTGAGCCTCCGCGAAGCCGCCCTCAAGCTCGGCTACCTAACCGCCAAAGAGTTCGACGAAATCGTCCGCCCCGAAAACATGACGCATCCCTGAGCCGTGACTCGTGATTCGTGATTGGTAGTTGGTGATTCGTGTCCCGAATCCTGACGCCTCGAGATCGGGCTCGTCCCGAAGCCTCGGGACCAAGCCGTGAGACCCTGTCGCGCGAGTGGATGTTAAGCGACTATGATGTTACATTGCCGTAACAAGGCCGGTTCCGGTGCGCTAGCCAGTTCAGAGGTGGCTAGTGGAGAAGTTGGAATGGGTGATCGCTGTGCGTGGTTCCGTCTTAGGTTTCGAAGCATCGTGAATGTCAGGCGCCTGCCCTGGTTGCTCGGGCTGATCCTGCTAGGTGCCGTCCCCGCCCGGTCTCAGACTGAAACCGTGCTCTACAGCTTCCCTAGCTCGTCCACCGACGGCTACGGACCTGCCGGTGGCCTGATCGAGGACAGTTCGGGCAACCTTTTCGGCACCACAGCTTTAGGTTCAGATACTCTTTGCGACCTTGGTGAGGTCTTTGGCTGCGGCATCGTCTACGAATTGGTAAAGTCGCCAAACGGCTACACCGAAAAAGTGCTGTATAGTTTCGGGAGCAGCTCACCTACCCATGACGGTGCAACCCCGTTCGCGGGTTTGATTATGGATGCTGCTGGCAACCTCTACGGAACCACGACGTACGGTGGCTCCTCCAACTGTATCATTTACATCGGCACAGACGGCTGCGGCACCGTATTCGAGCTGGCTAATTCTCCCACCGGTTACACCGAGAACGTGCTTTACACCTTCACGGCGGGCTCGGACGGTGCTTACCCCTACGCAGGACTGACGATGGACTCGTCTGGCAATCTTTATGGGACAACTTACGAGGGAGGTGCTTGCTCCCTCGGAACGGTGTTCGAACTCGCCAACTCCTCCGGAAGTTACACGGAAAGGGTCCTGCACAGCTTTGGTTGCAGTTCCACCGACGGCTGGTCTCCGTACGCAGGCTTGATCATGGACTCCTCTGGCAATTTGTACGGTACCGCGGAGTCTGCCGGCGATCTGGCGGCTTGCGGAGGCTTCGGATGCGGAATCGTGTTCGAGCTGGTCAACTCGGGCGGTAGCTATACCGAAACGGTCCTCTACAGCTTCACTGGAACCGATGGCCAGACGCCCAGTGGAGCGTTGATTTTCGATTCATTGGGGAATCTTTACGGCACCACGCAGGCGGGCGGTCAATACGGCGATGGTACGGTTTTCGAGCTGGTGAATTCTCTGGGCACGTTCACCGAGAAGGTTTTGTATAGCTTCAGGGGTCCTAGCAGTGACGATGGCCAAACTCCCGAGCCGGGGCTCGTTATGGACGCGTCAGGCGATCTGTACGGGACCGCCAGGTTGGGGGGCGCGAACTGCGTGCCTCAGGGGTGTGGTATCGTTTTCGAGCTGGTGAACTCCTCCGGCACATACACCGAGAAGATTTTGCATAGATTCGGTGCGGCCGGTGATGGGGAAGATCCCGCCTCAGCGCTGGTCATTGACAGCGCGGATAATCTGTACGGCACAACCGACGTCGGCGGTGCCACCACAGCCTCGGGGGGCACTGTATTCGAAATCAATCCCACTGGAACCGGGGCTGACGCGATTCTTTCAACCTTTAGCCTCACTTTCGGCAACCAACCGCTCAATACGTCGAGTGCCCCACAGGCCGTCACGGTCACGAACAGCGGAAGCTCTAATTTGATCTTCGGCTCAGGCGCCGTGACGATTTCAGGGGGAAACACGGCAGACTTCACTGTTAGCGCGAACACGTGCAATGGGGCAGCCGTCGCGCCGGGGGCGACGTGCTTAATCACGGTTACATTTACTCCGTCGATTGTTGAGGCCGAAACTGCTGGTCTCAACCTAGCGGACAACGCCGTAAGCGGTCCGCAGACTGTTGTCCTTTCGGGTGCTGGCGTCACTGTACCCGGAGTGACGCTATCGCCTAGCAGCCTCACGTTTTCCACACAAGATGTGGGTACCACGAGTACGGCTCAGCCCATTTCGTTGACGAACACAGGGGCCGGTCCGTTGAGCATTACCAGCATTACCGTGAGCGCGAGTTTCACCGGGACAAATGACTGTGGATCGAGCCTGGTGGCGGGTGCAAGCTGCACGATCAACGTGGCGTTCGCGCCAGCTACGGCGGGTCCGGTCAATGGAACTCTTTCGGTTGCCGATAATGCCGCGAACAGTCCGCAAACGGTTAGCTTGAGCGGCACGGGAACGAGCGAGGATTTTGGCATAGGCGTGCCCCCCGGAACGCCATCGAGTTCGACGGTGACGCCAGGCGGGGCGGCAAGCTACTCGGTGAGCGTTTCGCCGGTGGGAGGATTCAATCAGACGGTGACGCTCTCCTGCGCTGGCGCGCCGTCAGAGGCAACATGCTCGGTCAGTCCCAGCTCACTCTTGCTCAATGGAAGCTCCGCGTCAACAGCAACGGTGACAGTGACGACCACGGCCGCGTCAGCAATGCTGTTCAATGATTGGCGAGACGAGGGCGATCATAGACCGCGCGTAAAGCTCTATTGGCCGAACACTTGTCTGTTGTTCGGTTTGCTGGGGTTATCCCTGGCAATTGTGGAGGCCTTACGCCGCCGACATGGGGTGGTGAGCCTCGTGGCAATTATGGTGATTCTCGCGAGTACCGCAATGCTGGCCTCGTGCGGAGGTGGTGGTAGCTCAAACCTGACATCTAATCCCGGTACACCACTTGGCACCTACACGCTTACAATAACCGGAACCTCTGGTAACTTGTCGCACTCTACGACGCTGACATTGACGGTTGATTGAAAGTGCTACGTTTCAAGGGGCCGGGGCATTTTCAAATGCCGGGTGCGCCACGTTCGGAGTGCTAGAGTTCCTACAACAGTGAACACCGCGCGATTTGGGATATGGTGAAACCGTCGTTGTTTCTGGCGGTGATGCTCGCAGTCTGCGCGGCAGGCCACGCAGCCGCGCAAACTACCGCCGACCGGATCATCATCGTGAAATCCACACGCACGATGACGCTGATGAGCGGCGAGAAAATCCTGAAAACGTACAAAGTCGCGCTCGGGACGCAACCGATTGGTGCGAAGGAGCGCGTCGGCGATCACAAGACGCCGGAAGGCGAATACGTAGTCGACTCGAAGAAAGACAAAAGCCAGTTTCATCGCGCGCTCCACGTCTCCTATCCCAACGCATCGGACCGCGCGCATGCCCGCAAGCCCGGCGTCAGTCCGGGCGGAGACATCGAAATTCACGGCCTTGGCGACAAGTACGGCTGGATCGGCAGCGCGCACCGGAAAATCGATTGGACCGACGGCTGCATCGCAGTCACCAACGAGGAGATCGACGAAATCTTCGCGATGGTCCCCATCGGCACCCGCACCGAGATCAAGCCGTGAGCCCTCTTAGGGCGATTGGCGTTACGGGGATGTTTGCGACGGGGCGACCTTCGGTCCGGCGCTGGTGTAGCCGAAGTGCAGGAGCCACGCGCTGGCTACGTTCTCGCCGTTCATTTTCGGCGGGGTGAATTTCCAGTCGCGCGCCGCGTGCAGGGAAAGACTGGCGAAATATTTGCTTGGCCCCGGAGCGTCGAGTTCGGCGGCGGTCACGTTGCCCGAGGGATCCACATTCACCTTCACGTTGACCCTGACCGTTCCGCTGATCGTGTCGCTCGCTTTCTGCGGCACGTCGGGCAGGACCTGCTGAAGCACCGCGCCTCGAACCAAATCGCCTGCGGGCGGCAGCGCAATTGGCTCGGCGGGAAGCGAGGGCGGCGGAGCGCTCGCAGGACTTGGCGTTGGCGCTGGGGTTTCCTTCGCGACGGCTTCGCTCGCTGGCGCAGGTGCAGCCTTCTTCGGCGGCGCAGCCTTCGTTTCGGCAATCGGCTTCGGCTGCGAAGCTGGTTGTTCAACGGGTTGGGGTTGCGTAACGGGTTGCGTCACGACGATGTGCGGCGGCTCCGCGCGCAGTTGTTTAGCTTCCGCGACGGAAGTTTGCGGCGTCGCTGGCTGCTGGCGGAAGAATCTTGGTGCGGCAATGATCGCGAACAGCGTGACTCCAAAGGCGATGGCGCCGATGACGTAGCGATGAGCCACGGGAGTTTTTTCTTCAATTTGTTCTTCGATTTTGTCTTTGGTGGCGACGGCTTCAACCGGAGCGGCCTGCACGGGCGCACTTTGCACCGCAGCCGCCTGAATAGCAGGAGTCGTGATCGGAGCCGTGCGAACTGGAGTCGCGATCGGGGTCCGCGGAAGATGATCGGCGATATCGGGAGCGGTCCAGCGGTTTTTCGGCTCTCGGCGGAGGCAGTGACGCGCGATGTCCTCAAAAGCTTCCGGCAGCGCCTCGGGCAAAGACGGTTCCTTGCGCTCGGCCGGATTCCACGCGAGTGGCTGCTGCGTGAGCACTTCGACGAGCGTCACGCCCAGCGACCACACATCTCCTGCGGGGGCCGCACCGTTGCGCGCGCCTTCCGGCGGATCGTAAGCGCCGGGCGCACTTTGAGAATCGATGGAATCGGCGAGCCGGCAAATGCCGTCACTCGAAAGTTTCAGCTCTTCGCCCACCGCCAGGATGTTCGAAGGCTTGATGTGGCCGTGAACGAACCCGCGGCTGTGCATGTAGGACAGCGCGTCGAGAACGGGCGCGAGCATGTCGCGCGCTTCGTCGGGTGTGAGCGGGCGCTCCGGAATGATCTGCGCGAGATTCTCGTCGGCAAGCTCCATCACGACGTAAAGCATCGCGGCGTTTTCCAGTTCGCAGCGCCCCATATCGAAGATGCGGACCAGATGAGGATGCGCGAGGTTCGCGGCTAGCCGCCAGCGGGAAAGCTGAAGTTCGGCGCTTCCAGGGCGCACTCGAACCAGCTTGATCGCCGCGTTTTGCGGGCGCAGGTTGCCGTACTCGGTAAGGAAAACAGCTCCGCGATCGGAGCCGCCCAAGTACTGGCGAAGATGATATTTCCCGTCGACAACTTCGCCTTGGAGAAAGCTGTGGGTTTGCGTGGTCATCGTTTCCCCCTGCCGCAGGACAGGCCGCGAAGGCGCATTCGCCGCGCTCTCTTACCGGACTCTCTTGCCTGGGCTGGGTGTGACTCTCGCGAGCGGCGCTCTCCGTGGCTCAGGACTGCCGCGGAAAAAGCCGAGGCACTATATTCGTCCGATTGCGCGGCAAAAGCAAAGGCCGGCTTGCCCAAAGTGGCACCTGTCCCAACCTGTCCGCGCGGCCGAAGCCATCACGCTTGGCTTCGTACCCTGGCCAACCGCACGAAACAGGAATTCCAGATGCGTGATTGTTTGGCAACAGCGCGCCAATGTGGGCGATTGCGCGCAGCCCCGGAGATATACCATTTGAAGCTAATTGGCGTGCGGCGACCCACGCTTTGTGCGCCAGTGAATTTTGGGCATCTCGGGGTTGAACCTTAAACACACACGGCGTCCGAGCCGACTCTCGGACCAGGAGGAAAGTTCATGAGACATTGGTTTTTGAGCTTGGTTGCAATGGCGATACTCGTTCTCGCATTGACGTTCCCGGCGGCCGCTCCGGCGGCTCCGCCCGCGCACAACGCACAGCCTGCTGCGGCGCCGGCGCCTCACGCGAATGCGGTTCCGACTCCCGAGCCGCATCCGGAAATTCACGCGGCGATCGAGTCGTTGCGGCACGCGCGGGAGCACCTCAATATGGCGGCGCACGATTTCGGCGGTCATCGAGTGGAAGCGATCAAATCAATCGACGAATCGATTCGTCAGCTTCAGATTTGTTTGCAGTACGACAAGTAGGAGCGACCAAACCGTTTACTGAAATCGGGTACTGAAATCGGGGCAGCGTCCTGGTATTCCGCGGGACGCTGCTTTCGTTGTTGAGCGTTCGGGCTACCGATTTGCTGCGGGGGCTGGCGGCCGGGGAGTGCCGGCCAGGACTTCCTTCACGACTTTCGCCGCCAGCTTCTTGCTCACGGGGCAGGAAGTATCGTTCATGCGGCATTCGGCTAGCGTGAGGGTGCAGCCGCAATCGCAACCCTCGGAATTCAACCGCTTCAACGCGCTCTTCTTCTGATCTTCGTTCAGGCCTTTGAAATCGACGCCGGGGAGTTCCGTCGCCAGCGAAGCGTTCTTCAAGAAAATCTGGCCCGTGTCCTGGAAGGTCTGCACCGTGGCGTTCACCGGAAGGCCCAGGAGCGCGCGCACTTCGGCCTCATAGACATCTTCCGAATACAAGCCCACGTGCTTTTGCACCACGCGGCCCTCGGGATTGATGACGAACGACGTGGGCAGCGCCGGGACGCCCCCGTATTCGCGAACCATCTCGCGGCTCCACATCACCACCGGATAGTTGATGCCCATCTGCTTCGCGAACGCCCGCACTTCTTCGGGCGGTCCGTCGTCCATCGATATGCCGATGATTTGCAGTCGATCCTTGTAGCGATTCGCCAGCGCGATCATCTCGGGGATTTCCTCGCGGCACGGCGGGCACCACGTGGCCCAGAAATTCAGGAGCACCACTTTGCCGTGCCAGTCGGCGGTGGAAATCGGAAGGCCGTCGATATCGGAGACCAGAAATGGCGGTGCCGGAATCGGGTTGCTCGCAAAGAGAATGACGCGATCTTGAGCCGCTTTGTCTGATTTCGCAGCGCTGGGCGATATCGCAGAGTTGCCGGGCAGGGAAGCGGAGGCAGAAACGACGTGGTGCGAGCGGGTGGCGGCGATGCCGATTACGATGCCTGTGAGTCCGATTCCAGCCGCCAGCAAAATCGCGATGAAGTACTTGGCCATTCTTGTTCGGCGAGTCCTTGATGAAGACTCATTATGAAGCAGACTCACGTTCCGCACAATCCGCGCAGTGCGAATAGGTGAGGAGGTGGCAATGGGTCAAATCGGAGACGTGGAGTGTCACACTTTGAGAACAGTCGAGCGGGTGCCAAGCCGGGACGATGGTTCCCGATTTGAACTCGCCCAAGGCCTGGAGTACCTGAGTGCGAACGTGTAAGTGATTGAAATGACGACGGAACTGGAGATGACCTCGAGTGCGGCAAATGGGCCGTCGCTTGCTTTATGGACGGCGTGGGTCGCGTTTCATCACGATCCTAATCTTCATGTGACGGGGGAGGAAGGGGCCCTTTCACGAGAGGATTCGGGTCGTTCCCACCTGCCTCTGAGAGGGAAGCTAGGATGGATGACCCCAGGTCCGGTCACGCCTAGGCCGGGCCACGAAACGCGACCTTTGGGGGCTCTTGATCCCAAGCAAGAGCCCCCTTCTTTTTCCCGCTCACTCCTGGAAACACTTCAACAGTACTTCATCGCGAACGTCCGCGTTACGACTTTACCGCTATGCCTTGAATCTCGAATCGCGCGCCGAGCAGCAGCGGACCGGAGCCGATAAAGGCTCGCGCGGGCAATGGCTCGTTTTCCTTGAAGTATTTGCGGTAGACCACGTTGAACCTTTCGAAGAGCGAGATATCCGAGCAGAAGACTTGCACGAACACGAGATGTTGGAACGTGAGTTCCGCCTTTGCGAGCGTGGCTTGCAGGGCTTCCATCATGAGTTCAGCTTCGCGCTCTGCGGTCTCAGGAACGCGTTTCGTCGCGGGATCGATACCGATATGTCCGCAAAGATAGAAGGTGTTGCCCACGAGAACTCCGCTGCTGAAGGGCAGAGGTCCCAGGCCGGACGGCGGAGGAAAGTACGTCCGTTCATTCAGTGAGTTCATTTTCGCGTCCTCGATTTTGTGCCTAGGCTTGAACGCCGGCAGGTTTGTTTTCGCTTTGTGGCTGCTCAGGGGCGATGCGGCGGACCACCGGTATTCGCGCTTCGCGTAAAACGTGCTCCACAACGGAATTGTTGAGGCGCGAGGCGTCGTAGTCGAGGTGGAGTCGATTCGTCTTTTCGTCGAAGCGGAAAGTCTGGAGCCCGTAGGTGTTCACAAGTCGGCCGAGCTCTCGGAATTGGTCGGGCTTGAGAGCGTGCTGTATCTCGTATGTGGCGGTCATGTATGTCATGGCAAAAGTATAGCAGCAGAATTGAATCGGCGACGGCCGGGATCCCGTGACGCGCCGAGGTTCTGGCACGCCATTTTGGCTACCCCCGATCCAGGTTGGCGTGGCGAAGGCGAAGAGCGTTGGTGATTACGGAGACGGAGCTGAACGTCATCGCCGCGGCCGCGATGATGGGGCTGAGCAGCAGACCGAAGAAAGGGTACAAGATGCCAGCCGCGATCGGCACTCCCAGCGCATTGTAGACGAAAGCGAAAAATAGATTTTGCCGGATGTTGCGCATGGTCGCGTGGCTCAGGGTGCGGGCTCGGGCTACTCCACGCAAATCGCCGTGCAGCAACGTGATTCCCGCGCTTTCGATCGCAACGTCCGTGCCTGTTCCCATCGCGATGCCGACGTTGGCTTGCGCCAGCGCCGGCGCGTCATTCACGCCGTCACCCGCCATTGCGACGATATGCCATTCGGTTTGCAGAAGCTTGACGCTTTCGCTCTTTTTCTCCGGCAGCACTTCGGCCTCGAAGCGTTCGATGCCGAGCTTATGCGCCACGGCTTCGGCGGTGGCGCGGCTGTCTCCCGTCAGCATGACGATTTCGAGCCCCTGGCGATGAAGGCGCTCGATTGCTTCGGGCGTGGTTGATTTCACGGGATCGGCCACGCCGATCAGGCCCGCGGCCTTGCGGTCCACGGCGACGAATATCACAGTCTGGCCCTCCGATTCGAGGGACCGTGCGCGAGAGTCGAATTCACCCAGCGGGATTCCGAGATCGGCGAACAGGGCGCGATTGCCGAGCGTCGCGCTGTGGCCTTCGACCTCGCCCGTGATGCCTTTGCCTGTGAGGTAGTGAAAGTTGGCGACGTCGCCGGCCGTGAGATTTCGCTCCGCAGCGGCCGCGAGAATTGCGGACGCGAGCGGATGCTCGCTCGACCGTTCGAGCGCCGCCGCGACGCGCAGCACCGTGGTTTCGTCAAAATCGGGCGACGTGACTATGGAGGTGACTCGGGGACGGCCTTCCGTGAGTGTGCCCGTTTTGTCGAGAACGAGCGTATCCACCTTCTCGAGGACTTCCAGGGCCTCCGCATTCTTGAAGAGCACGCCGGCCTGCGCCCCGCGTCCCGTGCCGACCATGATTGCCATCGGCGTCGCGAGCCCCAGAGCGCATGGGCACGCGATGATGAGCACCGCGACCGCGTTCAGCAGCGCGTGCGCCATTCTCGGCTCCGGACCAAACAGCCCCCACACAACAAAGGTGAGAATCGCGGCGAGCACCACCGCGGGCACGAAGAAGGCGGACACGCGGTCTGCCAGCTTCTGAACGGGCGCGCGGCTGCGCTGGGCTTCGCTGACCATGCGGACGATTTGCGCCAGCAGCGTGTCGCGGCCGACGCGCTCCGCCCGCATCACGAAAGTGCCGATGCCGTTGACGGTGCCCCCAACGACCCGGCTGCCCGTGGATTTTTCGACGGGAATCGGTTCGCCCGTCACCAGAGACTCGTCCACGGAACTCGTGCCTTCGGCTACGACGCCATCGACCGGAATTTTCTCGCCCGGCCGCACGCGAAGCGTGTCGCCGACGTCGATGTGCTCGAGCGGAACGTCGATCTCCGTGCCGTCGGCGCGAACGAGGCGCGCGGTGCGCGGCGAGAGCTTGAGCAGGGAACGGATCGCATTCGAGGTGCGGCCTCGGGCGCGAAGCTCGAGCATCTGGCCGAGCAAGACGAGAGTGGTGATCGCGGCTGCGGTTTCGAAGTAGACCGGCACCTCGCCGTCCATGCCGCGGAACGACGCCGGAAAGATTCCGGGGAACACCACGGCGATGACGCTGTAGATGTAGGCGGTTCCGGTGCCGAGCGCGATCAGCGTGAACATGTTCGGGCTGCGATTTTTGATCGAGGCCGAGCCGCGCTCGAAGAACGGCCAGCCGCCCCACAGAACCACCGGCGTCGCCAGCAGAAGCTCGATCCAGCCAATCACGCGCGCGGAAAGCCAATGCTGGAGGGGCTGGCCGGGGATCAGGTCCGACATGCCGAGAACCAGGACGGGGATTGTCAGCGCGAGACTGATCCAGAAGCGGTACGTCATCGACGCCAGCTCGGGATTTTCCTCGTCGCCGACGGCCGTGCGCGGTTCGAGCGCCATTCCGCAGATGGGGCACGCCCCAGGTCCTATTCGGATGATTTGCGGGTGCATCGGGCAGGTGTACTCGACCGGTGCGACGGGGCGCGGATGCGCTGCGCCGGCGATTTTGGCTGCGGAGCCGTTCGTGTGCGCAGCCACCGCAAGTTCGGCGGCGAGATACTTCTCCGGATCCGCGCGGAATTTTGCCGCACAGCCTGGCGAGCAGAAGTAATAGGCCTTGCCAGCGTGTTCAACGCTGGCTCGCGCGCTCGACGGATCCACCGTCATTCCGCAGACTGGGTCTCGTACCATCAATTCCTCGGGGAAAGATTGAAATCAGAAATTAGATTCCGCGGAGCTGCCAGGCGCTTCATGCCAATACATTCTACGCGAAGGTGTATACGGGCACACGTCCGGGGCGCTCGAAATACGGGCGTACACAAAACGATTATTCCGATTTTCGGTGGAAAGGGACTCAGTAGACGAAGGTCTTAGGCGGAGTGTTCAACCGGAATTGACGCCGGCGCGAGATCATTCGCAAGCCCAGAAGACCGATGCCGAGCAGCGCCATGCTCCCAGGCTCAGGAGTCGGGGCGGTTTCGGCATCTGCGCCCCAGAAGTTTCCGGCGCTGTCTTCCAAGACAAAGTCGACACTGGAAGTGCTCGCATCCGCTGGCTCGAAGGCGGCAGCGGCACCCACCGTCTCACAAATCGTGCAGTTGAACGCCTGCAGGACGGAGGTGAACTCGCCGGGATTGCCGATGGTCCATGACAGGTCCGTCTCGCATAGGGTGCAAATCAGAGCTGCATTCTGGGTACCGAAGGCGTCGCTTATGCTGATGTCGGAGAGATCGGCTTTGCCCTCATGTGTGCCAGATACCGGCGGCGTAGCAGGGTTGCTGGCACCCCAGCTCCAACTGGCAATCTGAATCCAATTACCGTTCGTCACTGTCAGGCTCGAGGCAATGGTTCCGTCAGCGTTGAGAGAGAACACGATTTCGCCCTGGCTTGGGACGATGCCACCGCCCGGAGCGATGTCGAAGTTCCCAATCACGGTGTCAGCGAAGGTGGCCCCACCACAGAACAACGCCATGCAAACCACCAAGGCACATCCAAGCAGATGACGGGTCTTGAAGGCCGCTCCACTGATTTGCTTGAGCATATTCATGTGCGATTCACCCCTTTCGCCAGCCGTCCACGGTGCACGACGGATGCCGCCCTGCCAGCAGAGTTGAAGGGGGGAGGAAGCTAGTCCTAAGCCTAATGTTTTCTTGCTGATTGGAGTGCTGCTTAACGGCGCCTGCAATGCAATCGATTCGGAAGGGTCCGGAACGTGCAAATCTTTGCGGGTAATGACATCAGAATTTCCGTTTTGAGCTTCCCTTGGTCCGAGACACCGGGCCCCGAGTCGTCAAACGCAACTCCTCACGGGCCGTCTCAAAGCCCAGTACGCGTTTTCTCGACGTTATTCTTCCTGGGCTACGATAAAATGAGAGTCTGATCCTGGAGGTGAAGCGGTGAATATCGAAATCCATGATGCGGCCCTTGAGGCCAGACTCCGAAAGCAGCTTCAGGTGACCGGCTCCGGCAGCGTCGAAGAGGTATTGGTCCGTTTGCTGGAGACCCAGGAAGAACAGGACCGTTGGCTCTTGGAGAATCGGGAAGCGATCGACTCGAAGATCAAACGCGGCATCGGTCAACTCGAGCGCGGCGAAGGAATCCCGGAAGAGCAATTGGATGCTTACCTGGCGAAACTGAAAAACCAAGCCTAAATGAGTCCGCGCTACGTTCTCGCGCCGCAGGCTGCGCTCGACCTCTTCGAAATCTGGCACTACATCAAGGAACAGACCAGCGTCACGATGGCGGACCGCGTTGAATCGACCGTCCGGGAGAGGTTAGTGTTTTTAGCGGGAACCCCTGGCGCTGGACACCACCGCAAGGATTTGACGCGCGAGAACGTGAAGTTTTTTCCCGTCTACTCTTATTTGATTGTCTATCGACCCGAAACGAAGCCGCTGCAAATCGCTTCGATTATTCACGGACGCCGCGACGTAGCACAACTCCTCAAGGATCGGGCATGAGCGACAGCGAAACGACTATTTTTGCTTCAAGAGGGAATCGAAGTACTGCGACATTTCCGGGCTGGTCCAATCCTGGCCGCCGACGATTTTGCGGTCAATGTGGCCGGAGCGGTCGATGATGTAGGTGTCGGGGAACATCGTGGTGCCGTAGTCGGCGGGCACTTTGCGAGAGGCATCGCGCGAAGTGGGGAAACTCACGTTGTAAGTCTTCAGGAAATTGTCATACGCGGATTGGTCGTCATCGACGCTGATGCCGAGAACGGTGCCCCCGAGGGGTGCGATCTGCTGCTGCAATTGATTTAGCGAGGGCGTTTCGTCGACGCACGGCGGGCACCAGGTGGCCCAGAAATTCAGCACCACGACGCGGCCGCGCAGGTCAGAAAGATGCGCGGGTTTGCCCTCGAGCGTGAAGGCGAAATCCTCCGCGGCTTTGCCGTGCAGGCTCGGTTCGCCCTGGCGATAGTCGGGATGAGCGAATACCGCCATTAGGCCCGCGACGAAGACGAGCGCGAGGCCAGTCTTGAGTTTCCGTTTTAATCCTGTGTCCAAGCACCTATAATAAAGGCATACGCAAATCGAAAGCGAGTAGTTTGCAGCCCGCGACTGGAATCGTTGAATTTGGTCTCCGCCATCATTCCTGCACGCAATGAAGAGGCGTCGATTGCCCACGCCGTTGAATCGGTTGCAGCGCAGCCAGAAATCGGCGAAGTGATTGTCGTGAACGACCAATCGACCGACCGCACGGGTGAAATTCTGGCTGAGCTGGCGGCGCGGACGCCGAAGCTGCGCGTTCTTGCGACCGATGCGTTGCCAGCCGGCTGGACGGGGAAGAACTACGCGGCGTCGATTGGCGCTGCAGCCGCGACCGGCGATTGGCTGCTGTTCACTGACGCGGACACGTATCACTTACCTGGCTCAACGCGCCGCGCGCTTGCGGACGCGGCCGAACACAACGCCGCGCTGGTTTCTTATTCGCCCGAGCAGGACATGGAGACTTTCTGGGAACGCGCGCTGATTCCGCGTGTGTACTGGATGCTGTCACGGCGCTACTCGTTCTCGAATGTGAACAATCCCGCGATGCCCGATGCCGCCGCGAATGGTCAGTTTCTGCTGATTCAGCGCGATGCTCACACCGCAATCGGCGGACACGCGGCCGTTGCGAACCAAGTGTTGGAAGACGTCGCGCTGGCGCGCAACGTCAAGCAAGCGGGGCTCGGTCTCTATTTTGCGAGCGGCCGCGGAATCGTCCGCGCGCGCATGTATCGTTCGTTTGGCGCGATGTGGGAGGGATGGACGAAGAACCTCTACCCTTTGATTGGGAGCTCCGTGTTTGCGCTGGTGGGAGAACTCAGCGGCTGGGCCGCGACGGCCGGATTGATTTTCGTCTTATCACAGAAAACCGTGAACCCCATCGGCTGGATGATTGTGGGCGCCTGCGCGGCGGCCCTTGTGACTCGTTTCGGTGAATACGTGCTGTTTCTGCGACGGAATCTTTTGCCGATTTCGCTGATCCAATATTATGTACCAGGGGTGTGCCTTTATAGTGCCGCGCTGATCTCGTCGTGGTGGAAGAACACGCGCGGCGAAGTGATGTGGAAGGGAAGGGCATACCCGGCAGGAATGTCATGATTCGAATCACACGCAAAGTGGAATTTTCAGCGGCGCACTTTTACCACAACCCGAGTTTCTCGGCGGAAGAGAACCGGCGCGTCTTCGGGAAGTGCAACAACCCGCATGGGCACGGGCACAATTACGTGCTGGAAGTGACGGTAGCGGGCGAGCCCGATCCGGAAACCGGCATGGTGCTGGACTTGAAAGAGCTGAAGGACATTCTGCAACGTGAGATAGTGGATAGGATGGACCATCGCCACCTGAATTACGAAGTGCCGGAGCTGGCGGGCAAGATTCCCACGTGCGAGAACATCGCGGCGGTGATTTGGCAGCTTCTCGAGCCCAGGATCAAGCAGGGGAAGCTCGATCGCGTGCGCTTGTATGAGTCGCCGGATTTGTTTGCGGAGTGCGTGGCGGATGGCGCGTCTTCGAATGGCCAGGGTGCAACAGGAGGCCGCGCGTGAAGATTTCGCTTTCGCGGCGGTACCGGTTTGCGGCGTCGCACCGGCTGCACAATGCGAAGTTCACGGCTGATGAAAATCGGCGGCTCTACGGCAAGTGCAACAGTCCGTATGGGCACGGGCACAACTACGTGGTCGAGGTGACGTTGACGGGGCCGGTGGATGCAGCGACGGGGATGATCGCGAATCTTGGCGAGCTGGATCCGTTTGTCGAGCGGGAAGTGGTGGACGTGTTCGATCATAAATACTTAAATGAAGAGGTGGCGGAATTTCAGACGCGCGTACCGACCACCGAGAACGTGGCACGCGAGATTTTCCGGCGGCTGAAGCCTTTTCCGCCGGCGAAGCTCGAGCGCGTGCGGATTGAGGAGACTAGCAAGAACAGTTTCGAGTTTTCTGGCGACGAGACAGAGGCAAAATAGAAAAGCAAAAGCGAAACACAGAGGACACAGAGAAAATCTAGAGGGCACGGAGAAGTTGTCGGGGGAGAGAATGGAAAAAATTGTGAGTGAAGCGGCAGAGATCACCATCACTGAAAAAACCGGCTCAGAGAGCATCGCGGACCTGGTTCGCAAGATACTGGTGCAGCTTGGCGAAGACCCGAACCGCGAAGGCTTGCGGCGCACGCCGGAGCGATTCGAGAAGGCGCTGCGGTTCCTGACCAAAGGGTACCTGCAGGACCATGACAAGATTTTGAACGGGGCCATGTTCAGCGTGTGCTACGACCAGATGGTCCTGGTGAAGGACATCGAGGTCTACAGCATGTGCGAGCATCACTTGCTGCCGTTCTTCGGCAAGTGCCATGTGGCGTACATTCCAGACAAGAAGGTGGTGGGGCTGAGCAAGATCGCGCGCCTCGTGAACATGTATGCGCGGCGGCTGCAGATTCAGGAACGGTTGACGAGCCAGATCGCGAGGGCCATTCAGGAAAAGCTGGCTCCGCAGGGCGTGGGCGTCATCATCGAGGCGAGACATCTCTGCATGGTCATGCGCGGCGTGGAGAAGCAGAATTCCATCGCCACGACGAGCGCAATGCTCGGCGCGTTCCGCGAGAATAAGCAGACCCGGGATGAGTTTCTCTCGCTGATTCGGGGCGGAAAGACGTAATTCGCTCTTTTGCGGCGCGAATCAGTCGCGCTTGCGGGCTCCGAAGCCCCAAGCCTGAGGGATTTCCCCAGGTGGCCTACAGGAATTCCCTTTGCGGCTTCGCCTCACTGTGCTAGCATTTTCAACGGCTAGAGAGAAAAAAAGAGAGTGGAATAGGGAACGGCGTTTCACGGGGGAGGGGGCAAGTTGATGGAAGCGAAAATGGAAGTAATCGAGCAGTTCCGGGTACATCCGAAAGACACAGGATCACCGGAAGTGCAGATTGCGCTGTTAAGCGAACGAATCAGCTACCTCACCACTCACCTGAAAGCCCACGCAAAGGATCATGCTTCGCGACGCGGATTGATCATGATGGTCAATAAGCGCCGCCGGCTGCTGGACTATCTGAATCGCCGGGACCCGGATCGGTATCGCGAGATTGTGGAACGACTCAGCTTGCGCAAGTAGCGCGGGTATCCTGAGCGGCGTTGCAGGCCGCAGTTTTCCTTCCGCACAAACGACAGATGTTCAGGCGATATGCGGACCGGCAGAGCCCGGCTGCGTGAGATTTCGTTTTGCAGCGTCTCAGGCTTTTCTCCCCTTCGATTTTTTCTCCTTTTTTCTCTCTCTGCTGATTTTCTCGAGAGTTTTCTCTCGTATCTGACAAGGTGTACCCGGTGAACCGGGACAAAGGAAACAATGATGTTTGAAAAAGTGAGTATCAATTTAGGTGGCCGCGAGTTGACGCTGGAAACAGGCAAAATGGCGCGCCAGGCGCATGGTTCGGTGGTGGTTCGCTACGGCGACACGGTGGTGCTGGCCACGGCCTGCATGGACAACAAGGCCACGGAGAAGGATTTTCTTCCGTTGACGGTGGACTACCGCGAATACACATATTCCGCGGGAAAGATTCCGGGCGGGTTTTTCAAGCGCGAAGGGCGTCCTTCGGAGCGCGAGATTTTGACTTCGCGGCTGATCGACCGGCCGCTGCGCCCGCTGTTCCCCGAAGGCTGGTCGACGGAAACGCAAATCGTCGCCATGGTGCTTTCAGCGGACAGCGAGAATGACCCCGACGTGATCGGTGTGACGGCGGCGGCTACGGCACTGTATATCTCGAAGATTCCGTTTACGCGGCCGATCGCGTGCGTTCGCGTGGGGCTGATCGACGGCAAGCTGACCGTGAATCCGACGGTGGCCGAGCAAAAGACGAGCCTGCTGAATATCGTGGTCGCGGGCTCGGACGAAGCCATCGTGATGGTGGAATCGGGCGCGCTCGAGGTTTCGGAAGAGACCGTCGTGGATGCGCTGGAATTCGGCCACGCGGAAATCCGGAAGATCGTGGCGGTGATTCGCGATTTGTACGGTCGCGTGCATCCGGAAAAGGTTGCCGTGCAGCCGCCGGCTTTCGATGAGGCCGTGTACAACAACATGGCGAAGACCTACGGAGACCGCCTGCGCGACGCTCTCGATACGAAGAAGCATCCGAAGTCGGAGAGCTACGGATTGGTGGACGCTATCCTGAAGGAAATTCTCGCCGCAGTTCCCGAAGAAGACGAAGACAAGCGGAAGCTGGCGCATCGCGCGTTCGAGCGGTTGCGCGAACGGATTTTCCGCGACGACATGCTGCTGCGGCACCGGCGTCCGGATGGGCGCGCGTTCGACGAAATTCGCCAGATTACGTGCGAAGTGGGCGTGCTGCCGCGAGTGCACGGTTCGGCGCTCTTCACGCGGGGCGAAACGCAAGCGCTGGCCACGGCCACGCTTGGCACAAAGGAAGACATGCAGCGCCTCGATTTGCTGTTCGAGGAAGAGGCGTTCAAGCGCTTCATGCTGCACTATAACTTCCCGCCGTTCTCGGTGGGCGAGGTGAAATTCCTGCGCGGTCCCGGCAGGCGCGAAATCGGACACGGGGCGCTCGCAGAAAGATCGCTCGCGAGTCTGCTTCCGCCCGAAGCGGAGTTCCCGTACGCCATGCGCGTGGTTTCGGACATTCTGGAATCGAATGGCTCCTCGTCGATGGCCAGCGTGTGCGGCGGATCGCTTGCATTGATGGACGCGGGCGTGCCGCTCAAGGCTCCGTGCGGCGGAATCGCGATGGGCTTGGTAGTGGAAGGCGATAAGTACGCGATCCTCACCGACATCGCCGGTGCCGAGGATCATTACGGCGACATGGATTTCAAAGTGGCCGGCACGCGGCAGGGAATCACGGCGTTGCAAATGGACATCAAGGTGGAGGGCGTCAGCGTGAAAATGATGCGCGAGGCTCTCGCGCAGGCACGCAAAGCCCGCATCGAGATTCTCGACATCATGGACCGCACGCTCGGAACCGGACGAACCGAGATTTCCACCTACGCGCCTCACCTTTACATGCTCAGCATCCCCACCGACAAGATTCGCGACCTGATCGGGCCGGGCGGCAAGAAGATCCGGTCGATCATCGAAGCCACCGGCGTGAAGATCGACGTGATGGACGACGGCAAGGTTCACGTCTTTGCGAACAACGGCACTGCGGCGGAGGATGCGTTGAAGATGATTCGCGACGTCACCGCCACCGCCGAGATCGGCAAAACCTACCTCGGCAAAGTGGTGCGCATCGCCGAGTTTGGCGCATTCGTCGAGATTTTCCCGGGGACGGACGGCTTGCTTCACATCAGCGAAATCGCCGAACAGCGCATTCGCGCGGTGCGTGATGAGCTGAAGGAAGGCGATCAGATACTCGTGAAGGTTCTGGCGATCGAGGGCAACAAGATTCGCCTGAGCCGCAAAGCCGTGCTGCGCGACCAGCGCGACAAGCAACCGCCGCAACAGCCACCCCAGCCGCCGCAACAGAAACACGAGGCCGCGGGGTAACCAGCGAAAGCCTTAACCGCAGAGGCGCAGAGTACACAGAGAAGTTCCGGACGGACAAAGCTGAAGGGAGGCGATAATTCGCCTCCCTTTTTTATTCTTCGCGGCCGGTATGGCGTTCGACGCGGGCACCCACTTTCGGAACGAAATTGTAGTGGATCGTGATGTTTCTCCAGCGCGCGGCGAGAACGGTCGCGCTCGAGGCTTCACACTCGATGCAGTCAACGACGAGGTCGGTCTCGCTATCCCAATGAAGCCGAATACTCTCGGGCGCGCCGTTTAGGTGGAAGACATTCGCTATCGGTATGAAGTATCCGAAATGAGGGACCGTCGGCGTTGGGCTGACCATTACATCCGTATCCCAGCCCGATAGAGCTCCACAGTCACCAACCTCGAGCCAAACTATTTGCTTTCCTGACGGCGATGGAACGCTCTGCTCGACCGAATTGCGACACAGACTCATAGTGAACCAGGTGCATAGCACCAGAAACACGGCGATGTTAACGGCGGCCAAGATCGCCAAAAGCTTAAGAGTTCGCTTTATAGGCTCCCACGTTAGCTTCATGAGATTGATCGCTCTTACGCGCAGCAGATGTCCATCTCTCTTATTCTTCGCGGCCGGTGTGGCGTTCGATGCGGGCGCCCACTTTGACGAGTTTTTCCTCGATGCGCTCGTAGCCGCGGTCGATGTGGTAGACGCGGTCGATCCAGGTGGTGTTGTCGGCAACGAGTGCCGCGAGCACCAGGCCCGCGCTGGCGCGCAAATCGGAAGCGGTGACCGGCGCGCCGCTGAGCGGCGTCGGTCCGGTGACGACGGCGAGGTTGCCGTCGATCGCGATGTTCGCCCCCATGCGCAGCATCTCGACGGCATGCAGGTAGCGATTCTCGAAAATGGTCTCGCGAACGCGCGAGACGCCGTGCGCCTGCGTGGCCAGCGCCATGAACTGCGCCTGCATGTCCGTGGGAAAGGCGGGATATTCCTCGGTGGTCACGTCGGCGGCCGTCAATTTCTTTGCGGCGCGAACGCGCAGCGCCCGCGGCCCTTCGTTGCGAATCTCGACGCCGCATTCCCTGAGTTTCGCGATGATCGCGCCGAGATGATTCGGCTCGCAGCAAGTGAGAACCAAGTCGCCGCCCGTGATGGCCCCAGCAACGAGAAAAGTGCCGGCCTCGATGCGGTCGGGAATCACCGCGTGCGTGGCGCCGTGAAGCTTGTCGACGCCTTGAACGCGAATCGTTGAAGTGCCCGCGCCTTCGATTTGCGCGCCCATCTTGATAAGCAATTCCGCGAGATCGGTTATCTCCGGTTCCAGCGCCGAGTTTTCGAGAATCGTTTCGCCTTCCGCCAGCACCGCCGCGGTGAGAATGTTTTCCGTTCCCGTGACCGTAATTTTCGGAAATCGAAACGTCGTGCCGCGAAGGCGTTTCGCGCGCGCTTCCACATACCCGTGATCGACCGAAACCTGCGCGCCGAGTTTTTCGAGAGCCTGGATATGCAAGTCGATGGGACGCGTGCCTATCGCGCAGCCTCCCGGCAGTGAAACGCGCGCGTAGCCGAATCGCGCGACGAGCGGGCCCAGCGTCAGGACGGACGCCCGCATCGTCTTCACGAGTTCGTAAGGCGCCTCCGCATGGGAAGGCGTTACCGTTTCGGCTTGAATCGTAAACTGGCTAGGCGGAAGGTCCGGGCTTTCCACGTGGCAGCGCATGTGCGCCAGGAGCTTGGCCATCGTGATGATGTCGCGCACCTTGGGAATATTGTGCAGGTGCACGACGTCGGCAGTGAGAAGCGCTGCGGCCATCGCGGGCAGCGCAGCGTTTTTCGCGCCGCTGATTTGTACCGCGCCTTCGAGTGGCCGGCCGCCTTGGATTTTGAATCGGTCCATCTAGCTCTCTCCGAGTTACTTTTTGTGGCGCCGGGAATCAGCGCCTCGCGGACGCGCCGCTTCGAGTGCTTGGCGCACGTTGCCGCCTGATTTCCGAAGCAGTTGACGCGCCTCAACCGCACTCGATCCCGTCTTCAACATGACCAGCGCGAGCGGCAAATCGTGTCCTGTTTGCCGCAGAGCGTGTGCCGCTGTAGACGCGCTTACTTCTGCGGTTTCCTCGAGAATCCACGCGCTGCGGCGGCGCAGCTTTTCGTTTGTTGCGATTACGCAAATCATTTGATTCCCGTAAACCCTTCCGAGTCGCACCATCGACGCGGTAGAGAGCATGTTGAGCACCATTTTTTGCGCGGTGCCCGCCTTCAGGCGCGTCGAACCCGCAATCGCTTCCGGGCCCGTCTTCGGGACGATCGCGATCTGCACCTGGCGCGCGAGCGGCGAATCGGGATTCGACGTCAACCCGATCGTCGCGGAGCCACTCCGGCGCGCGAATCTGAGTCCGCCCAGCACGTAAGGTGTGGTTCCGCTCGCGGCGATCCCAACCACCACATCGCGACGCGTGAGCCTTGCCTTCGCGAGATCGCGCGCGCCATTCGCCGCCGAATCTTCGGCGCCTTCCACCGCGTGAAGCATCGCTCGTTTGCCGCCGGCGATGATGGCTTGCACCATCTTCGGCGGCGTTCCAAACGTCGGCGGAATTTCGGCGGCGTCGAGAACGGCGAGCCGGCCGCTGGTTCCCGCGCCGAGGTAAAAAAGTCTGCCGCCTTTGCGAAACGCTTGAACGATGGCGTCAACTGCGCGCGCGATTTTCGGCAGCTCGCGGCGCACGGCGGAGGCCACGTGCGCGTCCTCCCGGTTCAGGATTCGCAAGATATCAAGCGTCGATTTCTGGTCGAGCCCCCGCGAATGCCCATTCCGCTGCTCGGTTTTCGAGTGCTTCAACACTGGCGCTCCGTGACAGGTCTCGTTGCAACGCATCGGAGAGGCCTGCTCACCAGACCGACACGTCTAGTTGTGCACCTTCGAAAGCCACTCCCATTTTCCGTTGCCTGGTGTCAAAATCACTGTGTCAGTGCCGCTCGGAGTCTTCAGGTCCGCTTCTAACCTGTCATGGTCGTTCCAACGTACGGTTTCGAACTCTGCGACCACTGATTTTCCATCGGCCGAAAGAATGCCGTTATAGCCTTTCCAGAGAAGCCCAGCGCGAGTGCGAAATAATTTGATGGTTTCCCCGTCCTGGCCATCTGGTTGTTCGTATGCAAGGTAGTACTTCTGGTCCGGCGAAAACACGACCACTCGACCCGCAGGCAGCAGCGACCCAGTCCGATCGTCAAGCAATGCGCCGGTAAAGAGCCACCTATCGGTCTTCAGCAACAGGTGCATTTGCACTCTTGATTCGAATCCACAGTAGACCCAACTAACGCCGTCAAGCGGCTCGTCATAGGGGGGAGTGTCGTCAAAGATGCGTTTGCCGCCGAACCAGGCGACTTCCAATCGGTGGGTACCGACCCGCTTAGCGCCGTGAGGCGCACGATGAAGTTGCGCAGCCTCTTCGGCGCTCATAGGCTCGATAAGCTCCTCCCTGTCTTGCGGAGGTGAAGCAGGAGCTATGCAGCGCATGGCGATTCCCTCGCGCGACTGGGCCGCTGCTCCCGCCACCAGGAGAAATGGAATCGCAAGCCGGATTATGGTTCGCATACCAGGAGGAACCCAAGCCATAGCCGAAGACCGCAGCATAATCACTAATTATAGCGGGTTGGGTGGCGAGGATTTCGCGAGAGCGCCGTTTCCGGCAATGGTTGTGCTGAGGAAGTTATCGGGTGGCGATCGGGGAAAAACCTTGGGAACCACAGATGAACACAGATAAACACAGATAAAAACCAGAAAGAGTCAATTCGTCTGGGCGGGGGCTAAACCTAGCGCCTGAAAGACTGCGTCGTGCAGAGCGGGACGTACCTGGCGGATTTTCTCGTTTGCGCGCGTGGGATTCACGCGGTTCGTGAGCAACACCACGAAGAGGTGGCGTTCCGGGTCGATCCAGATCGACGTACCGGTAAATCCGGTGTGGCCGAAGCTTCCCGGTGCGAAATCGTGCCCCGCGGAAGATGGCTGCGTCACCACGTCCCATCCGAGCGCGCGCGCCGAATTGCCGATGCTTTCCCGCGTGGTGAACTCCTGAATCGTCGCGCGATTCAGCAGGCGGTGATAACCGTAAATTCCGCCGTTGAGCATCATCTGTGCAAATGTGGCGATATCGCCCGCCGTCGAGAAAAGACCGGCATGTCCGGCGACGCCGCCCATGGCCCAGGAGTTTTCGTCATGCACTTCGCCGACGATCAGCCTCTTGCGAAAGTCTGCGTCGAACTCCGTTGGCGCGATGCGCGCGCGCAGGCTCTTCGGGGGATTGAACATCGAATCCTTCATTCCCAGCGGGTCGAAAATGTTCTCTTTGGCGAAGTCGTCGAGGGATTTGCCCGTCAGGCGCTGCACGATTTCACCGAGCATGATGAAACCGAGATCGGAATATTCCACCTGCGTTCCCGGCTCGTGGACGAGCGGTTCAGCCAGCACGCGCGCGATGATGGCGTCGTAGCCTTTGGTGTCCTTGAAAAACTGGCGGATTCCCGGCAGGCCGGAGTCGTGCAGCATCAAATTTCGGACGGTGATCTGCGCCCGCCACGCGGGATTCGGGTCGGATTTCGCGGCTGCTGCAAACTCGGGCAGATAGCGCGAGGCAGGCGCGTCCAAATCGAGGCGCTTCTGCTGCACCAGCATCATCAACGACGTCGTCGTGACGACGACCTTCGTGACCGAAGCCATGTCATAGATCGTGTTCGGCGATACGGCAGGAGACTTCGCGTCGCGCGTGAGCTTGCCGAAGGGATGCACCGCAAGCTGATCGTTCCATCCGACGGCGACTACGCCGCCGGGAAACGCGTCATCCGCCACCGCGCGGTCAAGCAGGTCGTAGACGGGCTTTAGCCGGCCGGTCATCGACGGCGGCGCAGACTGCAGTGTCATCGGATCTGCGGCCAGACTCAGGCCGTCGCCGCGTTTGACCGTTCCGGGTACCGTCACCGGGATTTTTCCGGCAAAGGCAACCTGGCCGAACAGCGCCCGCGCTGCCGCTTTCTGCGCGACGTCGTTCGTGCTGAACTCGCTGATCCACGTGGTGACGTTCGGGAACCGTTCGATCAGATACGGGCTGCCGAAGGCCACGACGACCGTGGGTTTTCCGGTTGCGAGCAGCTGATTCACTAGATCGCGCTCCTCGTCCGGCAGGCCCACGTTTCCCTTGCGGTCCGCGACGCGCACAAAAAGCGCCGCGATTGCCACGTCATACCAGTCCGGCGGAGGCAGCTTCAACTGGCTGACGCCGAAATACTGCGTGTCCGCTCGCAGCGCCCTCAGCGAATCCACTCTCCATCGAATTTCAGGCTCGAGAGTTTCGCCGGGGTACGGATCAGGATCGGCCGACAGGGAAACCAGGAGCACGCGCAACGGCCGCGCGGAATCGAACGGAACCACATTTTGCGAATTCCGCAGCAGCGTAACGCCGCGGTCGGCGATCGATTGCGCCTCGGAATCGTAGCTCGGTAGCGCCAGTTTTTCGTTGATGCGCGGAACATCGACGAAGCGGTTTTTGTCGAGCCCCAGGCGCGCTTTCGCTGCGAGGATGCGGCGAACCGATTCGTCAATTCGCGCCTCGGAAATGCGGCCGGAGGCGACGGCATCTTCGAGCCCCTTCATCGCCGCATCGGGCACGGGAGGCATCAGCAGCACGTCCGCGCCCGCCTCCACCGAACGCACAGCCGCTTCGCCCGGCGGATAGAGCGACGTGACGCCGCCCATGTCCATTGCGTCGGTGATGATGAGTCCGCGGAATTTCATTTCGTCGCGAAGCAAGCCCGTGAGAATGTTTTTCGACAGCGTGGCGGGCATATTCGCGTCAGGTTCGAATGCGGGAACCGCGAGGTGTCCCGGCATGATCGAGCTAACGCCCGCCGCGATCGCCGCGCGGAAGGGAACGAGTTCCACGCTTTCCAGTTCGGCGCGATCGCCGGGAACGGACGCGAGCGAGAGATGCGAATCGACGCTGACGTCTCCATGGCCGGGAAAGTGTTTGGCCGTGGCGAGCGCGCCGTTTTCTTCCACGCCGCGGACGAAGTTCGAAACGTATTCGGCCACGGTCTTCGGATCTTCGCCGAACGACCGAATATTGATGATCGGGTTGTCGGGGTTATTGTTGACGTCGGCCACCGGCGCGAAGATCCAGTGGACGCCGGCAGCGCGAGCCTCGCGCGCCGTGAGTTTACCGGCGGCGTAAGCGAGACGCGGATCGCCCGTGGCTCCAATGGCCATCGCAGCGGGGAGATTCGTGGCTTCGTCGATGCGCTGCCCGGCGCCCGACTCGAAGTCGGCGCCGATCAGGAGCGGCACTTTCGCGTGGCGCTGAAACTCGTTCGTAATCACGGCCGTCGGGTACACCTGGGCGCGCTCGATTCCCAGGGGCCCCCGAATGGTGCCAAGAATCACGCCGCCCACGTGGTTGTCGTCCACCTGATGCAGCATTTCCTTGTAATCGGCGCTTTCGGTGGAATGGAACACGCCGAAGTAGTACACCATCATCATTTGGCCGAGCTTTTCGCGCAGGGTCATTTTCCTCAGAGTCTGCTCGACCCAGGGCGAACTGGCGGCGGCCGGCCGGGACTTAGTTGGGGAAGTTTTCTGGGCGCGGGAGGTCAAAGTTGTGTGAACCGCTATAAGAAGAATGAGCGTCACCGCGAATCGCCCAAAATTACGCATCGAACAGGCTTTCGCGCTTCAGTATTGACGCCAGCATCCCACGGCTGTATATAGCACACGCCTTGATGCCGTACAATCGAACGTCATCGCGCATGTTTCCTTTCTGCTTCCTCCTTGTCTTTGTCCCGCTCTCCCTTTTCGCGTGCATGCTGATTGCAACGAACGCTTCCCTGCGGGCGCCGCCTGTCGATACTCCGCATCGTACGATGACGGGAATCGATGTTCTCGAAGCGCAGAAGTTTGCGGCGTTGCAGGGAAAGCGCGTGGGATTGATCACGAATCACACCGGCGTCGATTCCGCGGGCCGGCGCACCATCGACGTTCTCGCGCACGCCGCGGGCGTGAAGCTGGTCGCATTGTTCAGCCCCGAGCACGGAATCGCCGGGCGAATGGACGACACCGTGAAGAATTCGTCGGACGAGGCCACCGGCCTCCCGATTTACAGCTTGTATGGCGAGACGCGGCGCCCGACGGCAGAAATATTCGCGAATCTCGACGCACTCGTCTACGACATTCAGGATGCGGGCGTGCGTTTCTATACCTACGTTACGACGATGGGCTATTGCATGGAGCAGGCAGCGAAACAGCATATCGCGTTCTTCGTGCTCGACCGGCCAGACATTCTTGGCGGGGAAGTGATCGAAGGGCCGATGCTCGACGCCGACAAGACTTCGTTCGTCGCATATTTCCCGATGCCCGTGCGATTTGGGATGACGCTGGGCGAGCTGGCGCAGATGTTCAACGCCGAAAACAAAATCGGCGCGGACCTGCACATCGTGGCCATGCGGAATTGGCGGAGAAGTGAGACGTACGATCAGACGGGCCTCGCGTGGATTGCGCCGTCGCCGAATTTGCGGACTCTGCGCGCTGCGTTTTTGTACCCGGGGATTGAAATACTACAAGGTGGGGGAGTGTCCGTCGGACGAGGCACCGACACGCCTTTCGAGCTTTTTGGCGCGCCCTGGATTCACGCAGACGAATTGGCGGCTGAACTAAATCGTCGGCGAATCCCCGGCTTGAGCGTTGCTCCGACGGAGTTCACTCCGAACGCCGCCGTCTACAAAGGTGAACGGTGCGAAGGCGTTTCGTTGACGGTGACCGATCGCGGATCGTTTCGGTCAATGCTGATGGGGCTCGAAATCATCGCGGCGGTCCACAAACTCTATCCGCAGAATTTCGATATCGCGAAGACAATCGAATTGCTGGGATCGCAATCGACGATCGAGCGGCTCGAGCGCGGCGACGATCCGCGTCGCATCGTGGCGAACTGGTCGGCGGACCTCGATAAGTTTCGCGCGACGCGGCAGAAGTACCTCATCTACCATTAGTCGGTGAATTGAGCGCTTCGATTGCGGAGGTTGTATGGCGGGCGTTGCGCGTCCGAAAGCGTGGCTGGCGTGGAGTAGCGGCAAAGACAGCGCGTGGGCGCTGCACACCATTCGGCAGCAGGGAGAATTCGAGGTTGTCGCGCTGCTGACGACGATCAATCGCACGCACCAGCGCGTGGCGATGCACGCAGTCCGCGAATCGCTCGTGGAGATGCAAGCCGCGGCGGCGGGCCTGCCGCTAGTGAAAGTTCTGATTCCCTCGCCGTGCTCGAATGAAATCTACGAACAGGCGATGAGCGAAGCAATGGCTCGCGCTCGCGCCGAAGGCGTGTGGCACATCGCTTTCGGCGATCTGTTCCTTGAAGATATTCGCGCCTATCGCGAAAAGCATCTCGCGGCGTGCGGCATGACGCCGGTGTTTCCGGTCTGGGGGATAAACACGCGGCGCCTTGCCGAAGAGATGCTCACGGGCGGCCTTTCCGCGTTTCTGACTTGCGTCGATCCGCGCAAACTCGATCGCATATTTGCTGGCCGGCGATTCGATGCGCATCTGCTTCGCGAGCTTCCGCCCAGCGTCGATCCCTGCGGTGAGAATGGCGAGTTCCACACGTTCGCGAATGCCGGGCCGATGTTCGAGCGCGAAATCCCGGTCGAAGTGGGCGAAGTCGTCGAGCGCGATGGCTTCGTTTTCGCCGATCTTTTGTCGCGGGCCGTCGCGGCCCGAAGAGCTTAGAATAGCGCGGAGCGACTCCCGTGCGAATCTGCTCTCTATTGCCATCGGCAACAGAAATTCTGTTCGCGCTCGGCCTCGGCGATTCCGTCGCGGGGGTCACGCACGAGTGCGACTTCCCGCCGGAAGCGGCGAAGAAGCCTCCGCTGATTCGTCCGCGCGTCGATCCCCACGCCATGCCCGCCGAACTCGATCGCCAAGTGATGGAAATCGTCGCGCGCGGCGAAAGCATCTATGCGGTCGACGCCGAACTGCTCAGCTCGATTTCGCCGGACCTGATCGTGACGCAGGATCTGTGCCACGTCTGCGCCGCCTCGCCCGACGATCTCGCCACCGCCCTCACGCGCTTTTCCAAGCAGCCGCGCGTGTTGTCGCTCACGCCCCATGCGCTTGCCGATGTTTGGGACGATATTCGTCGCGTGGGCGAAGCCACCGGGCGGCGTCGCGAGGCGCAGGCGCTTGCGATCACGCTCGAGCAGCGCGTGGCCGCGATGGAAATGAAAGCCGCGCAGGTGGGCACGCGGCCGCGCGTGCTGTGCCTCGAATGGCTTGACCCGTTCTATGTGGGCGGGCACTGGGTGCCGGAGATGGTCGCGAAGGCCGGCGGCGAAGATGTGCTGGGCCGCGCGGGCGAGCCGTCGTTTCGCGTGACGCGGGAGCAGATCGCGGAATCGCGCGCGGACGTGATCGTCGTGATGCCGTGCGGCTACAATCTGCAACGCGTGGTCGCCGAATCCAGCATCGAGCGCCTGCCCGAAAGCTGGGGAGATTTGCCCGCGGTGCGCGACAGGCGAGTTTTCGCGGTGGACGCGAACAGCTATTTCTCACGCCCTGGCCCTCGCCTCGCGGACGGTGTCGCGATTCTCGCCGAGATTCTGCACACGGGCGGTCCGGCCCTGCGAATTCCTGCGCACGCCTTCGCAAAGCTGTAACGGCCGAGTCTATAGGCCCCGGTTTTTCTCCCCGTTACCCTGCCGAACGTTCAGGAAAAAGTACTATTGACCATGTCCGATGAATATAGGAATCCTATATTCATGAAGAGGAAGCAGGTCAGGTCAAAGATTTCGCGGGGCAGCGCCGAGCTGGCGATTCTGTCCCTGCTTTCCAAGCAGCCGCTCTACGGCTTCGAAATCTCGAAGCGTATCGAAGAAGAATCGGGCGGCGCGCTGCGGTTCAACCTCGCGTCGTTGTACCCCATGCTGTACGAGCTCGAAAAACGCGCCTGGATCAAGGGGAAATGGGAGCCGAACCGCGCCGGCCGCGACCGCCGCTACTATTGCCTCACGGCAGCAGGACGCAAGCAGCTCGCGCCCCTGCGCCGCGAGTGGCGTTCTTTTTTTCAAGCGCTCGACCGTCTCGCGGAGGTGTCGCGTGCCTGATTGGCGCAAGTTAGTCGCCGAAAAGCTGAACGGAACGGACCTGCCGCCGCTGCAGAGGCAGGAGATCGCCGCAGAGCTGGCGAGCCATTTAGAGGAAGCCTTCGAGGAACAACGTGCGCAGGGTGTGCCCGAATCGGAAGCCGTCGGGCGAGCGCTGAGCGAAGTTGTCGACTGGAATGAACTCGCACGGAGAATTCGTCGCACGAAGCACGAGGAGGGGACCATGAACGACCGCACAAGGCATCTGTGGTTGCCGGGGCTTGCGAGTCTGTCGGCCGCAATCGCCGTTGAGGTGGTGCTGGCGCAGTTGAGTTATCGGCCGCACATGATCCTGCGCGCGCACGTAACGCAGCTCATGTACGCCTTGTGGTTGGTCGCACAACCGGTTTGTGGCGCCGTAGGAGCCTACTTCTCGCGTCGCGCCGGTGGCACGCGACCTGCGCGACTCGCAGCCGGATTGTTTCCGTCGGGGATACTGCTGGCCGCTGTGCTGATCGTCATCAGCATAAACCTAACTTTACGCGCGACGGGTCTTGGGTCTCCGGAACTAGGTCCCGTTAGCGTAACGATGTTCAGCAAAGCGATCACAACAGTGATCCTGGTGCCGGCCGGGGCGATGCTGTTAGGCGCGCTGCCGTTCTTGTCAGATCGAAGGCGAGCTGCGCCCGAAACTATCGGTGTGGCTTAGTCGGCAGCCGAGGCGGATTCAGTTGTCACACGGTTGCGCCAGTAGCGATAGAAAATGAGACCGAGCAGAATCAGCACGAAGCCGATCGTGGAGCGGATGGGTCGCGCGTACCACAGTGTAATTGTCAGCGCGATCGCGCCCGCGACGAAGATTCCCGGCACGATCGGATATCCCCACGTGCGATACGGACGCGGCAGATTTGGCTCTGTCGTCCGCATGCGCATCATGGCCACCACCGCCAAGCCGTAAAAAATCCACGTGGCGAAAACGAAGAGGGAAGTCAGGTCTTCGAACGTGCCGCTCAGCGCCATCACGCTCGCCAGGCAGCATTGAAAGATCAGCGCGTTGCCGGGCGTGCGAAACTTCGGATGAATGGCCGCGGCGAAGCGAAAGAAAATTCCGTCGCGCGCCATCGCGTAGTCCACGCGGGCACCGCTCAAAGTTGACGAGTTGAGCGTGCCCAGCGCCGAAATCACCATCGCGAGCGTGATCCACAGCGCCGCGCGGTGTCCTGCGAAGCTCGCAAACACATCGGACGCGACGTGCTGCGATGTCGCGACGGCGGCAAACGGGAGCGCGTAGAAGCAAACGGCGCTGAACAGCATGAAAATCACCGCAACGAATGCCACTCCGCCCACCAGCGCGCGCGGGATATTGCGCTCCGGCCGTTGCACCTCGGAGCCGACAAGATTCAGGTCCTCCCATCCGTCGTAGGCCCACAGCGCCGCAGCCAGCGCCGCAAAAAATCCGGTGAAGGCGCCCCACCCGAACGAACTCGGCCAGAGTGGATGAAAATTCGCGGCGCTGCCGTGCGCCTTCGAAAAACCCACGATAATAATCGCCACTACCGCCGCAATCTTCAGGAACGTGAGCGCCACCTGAACCTGCCCGCCCAGGCGCACGCCGAGATAGTTTACGAAGGTCATAACCACGAGTGCGGCGACGGCGAGCGGCTGCGCCCACGTGAACACGAATTGCCCTTCGTGTCCTGAAAGAAATGGCAGATGAAAGTGGAATGTGTAGAGCGGCGCGGCGACAGCCGGCATGAAAAAGCCCCAGAACCGCAGCAAGCCTGCTGCAATCGAGGCCATCGAAGCCGGGCGTCCCACGATGGAGTGCATCCAGCCAAAGAGAAATCCCCAAACGGGACCGAAGGCGCGACGCAAGTAAGCGTACTCGCCGCCTGCTTCGGGAATCGCGGCGCCGAGCTCCGCATAGCTCAGCGCACCGAACATCGAGAGGAACGCGCCGGCGATCCACGCCGCGAAAACTATTGCGATGGACCGGCCTTCCGCTGCCATCTCGCTCGGCTTCAGGAAAATCCCCGTGCCGATCATCGTCCCGACGACGATTGCCCCGGCAGCCCAGCCGCCCAGGCCGCGGACCAGGCCAATCACTTCCCTTGGTTTTGCCGACAACGCGATGGCGACCCCCTCTGCTCTACGGTGCTGTTACGCGATCTCGCGCAAACAAGCTGGCAAGCGAGCCCACGGCGAACGTCACCAACGTACCGAAAACGACATACCAAGTCCACGCGAGCGGAACGCGAAATACCCTAACGCCGATCATCACGCAGAGGCCCGCCACAAATCCGATGAGCGCTCCATTTTCGTTCGCGCGCCGGTTCCACGTCCCGAGAAGGAAAACGCCGAGCGTCGCGCCGTAAGTGATCGACGCGATTGTGAGTCCTGCCACCAGCACGGGTCCCCAATGAATCAGTCCCAGCGCGCCGAGCACGATTCCCCAGACCAGCGTAAGTTTCCGCGAGCGCCCGAGCGCCTGGAGGCCACCCGAGTCGCCTCTGCGAGCGCCGCCGAGGTCCATCATGCTCGACGATGCGAGCGAGTTCAATGAGCCGCTCGCGTTCGACATCGCAATCGCAAAGATTGAGGCGAGAACGATTCCCGAGAGGCCCGGAGGCATTTCGCGCACGATGAATTCGGGAAAGATTTTGTCAGGGTCGCTCGTAGGAAGCGGAGACGCCATGTTTCGGATGTAAACGAACAGCATCACGCCAATCACCAGAAACAGCGCGAATTGGAAGAAAACGATCACGCCGCTCGCGAGCAAGGCCTTTTTGCTGTCGCGTTCGTTGCGTGCGGAAAGCAGCCGCTGAACCATCGTTTGATCGGTGCCGTGGCTCGCCATCGTCAGGAAGGTGCCCCCGATCAGGCCGGCCCAGAACGTGTATTGCTGAGTCAGGTTCAGCGAAAAATCGAAGATCGAGAGTTTGTTGCCCGCCGCGGCAGCCGCTTGCGTCACGCCGGGCCATCCGCCAGGAATTTTGTGCAGAAGCAGGAAGAACGCCACGATCGAACCCGTGAGGTAGAGCACGAACTGGATCACGTCGGTCCAGATCACGGCGCGCATTCCGCCCTCAAACGTGTAGAAGATCGTTAGCGCGGCGACAATGAAAATCGAAATGCGCTCTCCGGTTCCAAACGCGACGCTGACCACTTTTCCGATTGCCGAAATGCGAACGCCCTCCGCCAGTGCTCGCGTGCCCAGAAAAACCGTCGCCGCGGCCGACTTCATGCGCGCGCCAAATCGCCTTTCCAACAGCTGGTAAGCCGTGTAGAATTCGCCCTGGAAATACTGCGGGATCAGGACCACGCAAAGGATGACGCGGGCAACCAGGTAACCCAGTACCAGTTGCAAGAACCCAAGATTTCCAGCGTACGCAATGCCGGGCGTACCGATGATGGTGAGGGTCGAAGTCTCAGTAGCGACAATCGAGCAGGCGATTGCCCACCAGGGGGCGCTGCGTCCCCCGAGGAAGTAATCGCGCAGGTCCTTCTGTCCGCGGCGGAAGCGTGCGCCGAAGAGCGTGATGCCCGCGAGATACAGGACGAGAATGACGAAGTCGATTCGGCTGATTTGCATGGTGCTGGCTGCGCAGGCGGCGCGATGCTAACCGCACGGTCTGAAAACTGTCAAGCAGGGTGAGGCAAATGCCAGAAAACGGTGTCGGCCCGGAAGCTGGTTACTTTCTCGGTTTTGACGGTGGCGGGACAAAGACCGACTGCATTCTAGCTGGCGCGGACGGCCGTATATTGGCGCGAGCCACCGCAGGGCCTTCCAATCCACTGCGCGGCGGATACACTCGAGCGTGGTTTTCGCTAAGCGATGCCGCCGACTTGGTACTGAGCCACGAAAAAATCACCTCGAGTCACATCCGCGGTATTTGCGCTGGCCTGGGCGGCGCCGGACGCCCGGGTGTGGTTCAACGGGTGCAAACGTTTTTCCAACGCGGTTTTCCCAACGCGGAAGTGGATGTGACCACCGATCTCGAAATCGCCCTGGAAGCAGCGTTTGGCTCCGGGGAGGGGATGGTCCTGATCGCGGGAACCGGGTCCGCCGCCTTCGGACGTGACGCCGTCGGACGAACCGCTCGCGCGGGCGGCCGCGGACCGTGGATCAGCGACGAAGGCAGCGCCTTCGACATCGGGCGCAATGCGGTTCGCGCCGTGCTGCTTGCGGAAGAAAATCGCGGACCTTCGACGGCTTTGAGCGAGCGCCTTTTCCCGTCCTTGCAGGCACGCGGCTGGGATTCGGTGCTCGATCAAGTGGCGAAAGATCCCGACAACGTCTTCCCCAAAGTTTTTCCGCTTGTTGCGGAGTTGGCCGATCATGGTGATGCGGTTTCGCGCGAGATTCTATTTGTCGCCGCAGCGTCGCTGGGCCGGCTGGCGCTGTGCGTCGCCGACCAACTTGGAGGGCGCGACCGCGAGCTCCGGATTGCCAAGCTCGGCGGCGTGCACGGCCGCTCCAAATACTTCGACGCTGCCGTGAATGACGAACTAGCGAGAGTCTTGCCGCGATTCGAGCTTGTCGAGCTGTCGATGAGTCCTGCAGAAGCGGCGGTGGGAATTGCGGTTCGCGTCTCTCGCGCGAACGGAAATGCCGCGTCGATGCGATGATGACTGACGAAGGGCCCGGCGAACTCTCCCATGAGGGCGCCGGCGGAAGTCTTGAACGCGCGCGTTCCGCCTCGCCCGATGAACTGAAGTCCCTCTTGCACGACGCCGACGAACCCACGCTGCTCGCGCTGTTGGAGAATCCGAACCTCGACGAGCCTCACGTAACGCAACTCCTCGAACGGCTCGATCTGTCCGCGAATGTTCTCGCAGCCATCGCTGAGCGGGGGAAATGGACCGCCAGCGAAGGCGTCAGGCTGCGGCTTGCGAGGCATCCGCGCACGCCGAAGCGTTTCGCGCTCGCGATGGTGCGTCAGCTCTACGTTTTCGATCTGGTTCGCCTCAGCTTGCTTCCTTCCGCTCCTGCGGACATTCGTCGTGTGGCGGAGGAAGTGATTCTGACGCGCGTGCCGCATCTCCCGGTCGGCGAGAAACTCACGCTGGCGAGGCGCGGCCCGTCGCGCGTTGTGGGTGCGCTGCTGGCGGAAGGCCACGCGCAGGCAATCAAGCTGGCGCTGGGCAACGCATTTTTGACCGAGAGCCAGATTCTGAAAGTGCTCGCAAAACCGGACGTGCCCGCCCGAGTGGTGGCGGCGATCGCGCAGCACGCGAAATGGTCGTCGCAGTACAATGTGCGCGTGGCGCTGCTGCGGAATCCGCTGGCGCCTGTTCCTTGCGTGCTCGCGTTTTTGCCGAATCTCACGCTGCGCGATTTGCAGGATGTTGCGAAGCTCGAAGGGCTCGCGCCGCACTCGCGAAAATACATTCAGCGCGAGCTGGCGCGCCGTGTGGGACGAGAAGAGGAGCAGTAGAAGCGCCGCGCCCGCGGCCCGGAAGGGCGGGGCTTTAGCCCCGCCGTCAGGCTCGCAATAAGAAAGGGCTTTAGCCCCTGAAGCCAAGCTGTTCGATCCAACCGAGCATTTATGAGATAGGCTCACGTAAGCCATGCCGACGAAACCCGCTCAAACGCGCCTCATCATTATTCTTGGGGGGATATTCTTCTTTGGAGTGATGATCTACATCACGTACCAGCAGATGCGGCACGAGTACGAAGTGTGCCTCACGTTCAACGGCGGCACGCACTGCGCGACGGCCCGGGGCGCCACCCCGGAAGAGGCCATCCACAGCGCGCACGACATCGATTGCGGGATGCTGGCGAACGGCCGCGACGAAAATATAGTTTGCGGCGGCACTCAGCCAACAAGCGTCCGCGAAGTGAAATAGCGTCAGCCATTTTCCCGCTGAGCGGTGTCTAACCAAGAGGACAAGCTTGCGCGTGCGAATGCGGCTGCGGCAGTCGACGCGAATTGACGCGACGAATTGACCTGAATTGACACTTCGCTTCGCGCTGCATAGCATCTTTTGGTTCGGAGTGGATGCACGAATGACACGTTGCCTGAATTGCGGCGCCGACCGCGAACGAGACGTCTGCGAGGCCTGCGGCCTGAATTCCACGGCCGCGGAATTTGAGTTGCGGCGCAAGCTGCTGAACCGGACCGCCTTCTTCCTGCTTGGGGCGATCGGGTTTGTTGCTGCGGCCGAACGCTATCCGGCCCTCGAGCTCGACGGGATTCTAATTTTCATTGGCGTGATGTTTTTTCTTACCCTGGGCGTCGCGATCTGGGCTGAGCGGCTGGCCCTGCGCCACGCGGAAGTGGAAGCGGTGAAACGCGTCTACTACGGCCTGATTCCGATTCCGTGGCTGCTGGCGATTCTATTGCTTGCGAACGGCGCGCTGGATGGTTCGAAGCCGCACGTGGAAGAAGCGCGCATCGTCAGCAAATTTGCGATGACTGGTCCCGTTCCCACGCGCCGGCTCGTCGTCACCTCCTGGCGCGACGGGCACCTTTTCGAACGCGTCCCGGTGGATCGCAGCGATTACGAGCGCTTCAGCTCGGGCGACGTCGTGAACGTGAAGGTCGAGGACGGCCTGGTGGGAATCCCGTGGGTTGCGGGCGTGTCGCTACGCTGATATTTTCATGCAGCGCGCTGGGGGACTGATCCGACTTGCGATTGCCCGATTCGTGGACTGACCGGCTGCCGTTTCTCGAAGCCCTAGAAGAGCCGTGGGCGCCCGTTCCCAGAATCGCGCTGGTGGCGTGGCTGCTCTTTTTCAGCTTGTTCCTTTACCAGCTCGCACGCGGCTCAGGCCTGCTGTTGCTGATGGACGGCGTATTCGTTCCCATTCACGAGGGCGGCCATCTCCTTTTTCGCTTCTTCGGCCAATTCGTGATGGTTGCGGGCGGGACGTTCCTGCAACTCTTCGTGCCGGTCGCTCTTGCCACCTATTTCTTCTTTCAACGCCAGACGCAGGGCGTCGCGTTCTGCATGTTTTTCTTCTTCGAGCAGTTTCTGCCGATCGCGACCTACATGGCCGACGCCCGCGCGCAGGATTTGCCTCTGCTGACGGTGGGCGACGCCGAATACGTAATCCACGACTGGAACTATCTTTTCTCGAGGCTGGGAGTGCTCGAGCACGACATTCAGATCGCGGACACCGTGCGGTTCATCGGCTGGCTCGGGATGATTGGCGTGATGCTGTGGCTGTTGTGGCGCGGGCTCAACGACGTGAAGACGCAAGCTTCTCCCGCACCGTAGCCCCCATCCCGTTTTGAATGGTGTATTGTTGCGCCGCTTGTTGTTCGGGTCGGTTTTCTCTTCGGGAACATTAGCCCTGCGTACTATTGCCTCGGATTGCCCCACACGTAAGCTGGAATAAGTCGCACTGATCACAGGTGACTGCGGATGCCGCTTTGCGCCCAATGCGCACGATCGTTCGAAGGCCAGCAATGCCCGGTCTGCGGCGGTCCATCTGTCTCAGTGCAAGAAATCAATGGCACGCTGAAGAAAAACTCATGGCCCCTCATCGGCGGGCTGGTCGGTGTACTGGTCGCAACCTACCTGTATCCGCTACTTGATCAGAACGCCCTCATGCTAATCGGTCTGTTCATCTTTTTTGCGCCGCTTTTGACGCACATCGTTCTTGCAATCCGGAAGAGCCTGGTATCGAACTTCGGTCTGCTGAGAGGAGTGTACAAATGGGCAGCCGTAGTTCTTGCGGTGTTCGCCGGAGCTCTATTCGCTAACGGCGCTCTTGACCGGTCTCCCGGGACGCAAGTCCACGCCACCGTCATTCAAAAGTGCGCTTCACGCGGTCGCGGGGGAACATCTTACAGCCTCACCGTCAGTCCCTCGTGGCGCTCCGGACGAGACGACGAAAGGCTGGAGGTGAAGGGAAGGACGTTCTTCAGCGTCGAGACCGGGGAAACAGTCAGCGTCGAGGTTCACCCCGGATTGTTTGGCCTGCCTTGGTTCAGCGAAATCCTGCCTGACTAGATCGAGGGTCGAAAGCCTGCGTGGCCCTTCAGCGCGCGTGCGATCTCAATGCCTAGTAGATGCCGCGCCGCAAGTCCGGCATATGCGGCAACTGTATTTCGATGGCGCGGCCGTAGTCGCCAAGCGTGAGCTTGATGGATTCCGCCGGGCCGACGTCGCGCACCACCCACTCGGTGCTGGGAATCACGCGCGTAGGCTGCGCCAAGTCGGCACTTTCCCAATCCTCTCCTGCCGCGTGCAAATCGGTGAGTAAAACGGAATAGACGAGCTTCGCCTTAATATCGAGCAGCAGGTAACGATGCCCCAAGAGTATGAGGACCAGGTTCGATTCCTTCTTTTTGTCCGACTGGTAGACGTTGAATGCAAGCGGCGTCTTGCCGTCGAGCTTTAGCTGCGCCACGGGCACCGATTTCCAGCGAATCTTCTCGGTCTCGCCGCCTTGTGCGGTCGCGCTCAGCAGAGACGGAAAAAACAGGCGTGCCACCAAGACAGCTGCGCCTATCGAAAGTAGAGAGTTTCGCGCCATCTTTCCGCTCCACGTCTCCTCGGTTCCATCTGCTTCGTTTAATAGATTGACGATTCGCGCTTCCGGCCGGTGTAGTCGATGTAGACGATCTTGAGTTCCGTGTAGAAATCGAGTGCGCTGCGGCCCACTTCCTTCGGGCCGACGCTGGTGCCCTTCGTTCCGCCAAACGGTACGTGCGCTTCGCCGCCGACCGTGGGCGAGTTGACGTGCGTCATGCCCGTTTCGATTTTGTCGATGAACTCGAAAATCTTGTTCGAATCCGTGGTGTAAATGGCGCTGGTCAGCCCGAAGCGCACGGAATTCGCCGCTTCGAGCGCTTCATCGAAATTCTTCACGCGAATCACGCTTAGCACGGGCCCGAAAATTTCGTCCTGGGCGATCGCGCTGTCGTCGCGGACGTGATCGAACACGGTCGGTGCGACGAACCAACCCTTGTCATACTTCGGTCCGCGCAATCTCTCGCCGCCGCACTTCAGCTCGGCTTCTCTCTTGCCAATTTCGATGTAGCGCAGCACCGTGTTCATCTGGCTTTCGTCCACTGATGGGCCCATTTCCACGCCCGGCTCGAGGCCGTCGCCAACCGTGAATTTCTTCGCGCGCTCCACCAGCATCGCCACCCACTGGTCCGCAACCTTTTCTTCGATGATCACGCGGCTCGTGGCCGTGCAGCGCTGGCCGGTGGACGCGAACGCCCCGAACAGCGCCGACTCCATCGCCAGTTGCAAATCCGCGTCGGCGAGAACCACGATGGGGTTCTTACCGCCCATTTCGCACTGGCACTTCTTCATCCCGAGCGCGCCGGTCGCGTAAAGCTGGCTGCCCACTTCGTTCGAGCCGGTGAACGAGAGGCCATGCACGTGCGGGTTTTGCACCAGTTCGTCGCCGGTGTCTTTGCCCGAACCCATCACCAGGTTCAGCACTCCGGGCGGCAATCCCGCTTGCTCGAAAATCTCCACCACGCGCATCGCCGTGAGCGGCGTCAGCGTCGCGGGCTTGAACACCACGGTGTTCCCGCAAACGAGCGCCGGCGCGATCTTCCACACCGGAATCGCCACGGGAAAATTCCACGGCGTGATGATGCCAACAACCCCGAGCGGCCGCCGAATCGTGTACGAAAAATTCTTCGGCAACTCGCTAGGAAGCGTTTCACCAGTAAGCCGGCGCGCCTCGCCCGCCATGAACTCGGTGATATTGATCGCGCGCTGCACTTCGCCGAGCGAATCCTTCAGCGCCTTGCCTTCCTCGCGCGTCAGCAGCCGCGCGAGTTCCTCTTTCTGCTCCTGCATGGTCCGCACAGCCTTAAACAGAATGTTGCCCCGCGCGGGCGCCGGCGTATCGCGCCAGGCAGGGAAGGCCGCCTTCGCCGCGACGATCGCTTCCTTGGTTTCCTGCCGCGTCGAAAGCGGAATGCGCGCAACGACATCGTCGGTATTCGCCGGATTCCGTCGCTCGACAACCTTCGTCGACTTCGAATCCACCCACTGTCCGTTAACGTAATTTTTGCAGGTGGTCGCGGTCTCCGTGGCCGTTGTCATTCTTTCGTTTCTCCGTCTTCCGAAGGGTTAGGGATGTGACTGCGCCGAGAGCCCGTGAACTGATGACGCCTTCTGTAAAAGTATCCTGCTACATAGAGCCAGGTGATCATCCATATCGCGGCCTCGATTATGCCGTAGATGTCGTCGCGGGTGCCTGAAATAAGGCGATGAATCGTCGTTGAGCAGAAACCATACAGCCAAACTGCCGTGACGATGTACAGGAGCCACAAGCCCATGCGATGGCGGCGCACGAGCCCAAGCCCCGTCAGAAGCAAGATTAACCCGGCGCCGGGCACTGCCATTGCGGCGTAAAATGTCGCGAGCTCAGAGCCGACTCCTGTCTTGACTGCGTACGCGATCCCTGCGACGAAGATTGTTGATCCCACCGCAAAGATCACCTAGCCGCAAACTCTTCCGAATTTGTAGGCTTGAGCATCGTTAGCGGACTCGACCGCAGCGTCATTCATGCGACTACCCACGCACCTCGCTGAAAGTTTTGTCGAGCAGGCGGATGCCTTCGTCTACGTCGGCTTTGCTGATATTCATCGGCGGGGCCATGCGGATGACATTGCCCAGCAGGCCGCCTTTGCCGATGAGCAGCCCATTGCGGCGTGCGCCTTCGAGTACCTGCGTGGTCTCGGCGGGCGCGGGCTCCTTGGTCGTGCGATCCTTCACGAGTTCGAGCGCCTGCATCATGCCCATGCCGCGAACTTCGCCGATCAGCGGATACTTCTCCTGCAGCTCTTCGAGCCGCTTGCGAAAGTATCCCCCCACGACGTAGGCATTCTCGCGCAGGTTCTCTTCCTCGATCACTTCGATCACGGCGCGCGCCGCCACCGACGTAACCGGATTGCCACCAAAAGTGGAAATCGTGAGCCCCTCGAATTTGTCGGCCAGCTCAGCGGTCGTGATCGTCAACCCGATCGGCACGCCATTCCCCATGCTTTTCGCCGACGTGATGACGTCCGGCGTAACCTCCCATTGCTCGATGCCGAACCATTTTTTGCCGGTGCGGCCCCATCCGGTCTGCACTTCGTCGGAGATGAAGAGGCCGCCATAATTTTTCACAATGCGGTAGACAATCTTGAAATACTCCGGCGGCGGCGTGATAAATCCGCCGACGCCTTGAATCGGTTCGGCGATGAACGCCGCGATCGAGCCGCTCGTCGTGGTCTGAATCGTGCTTTCCACATCGTTGGCGCACGCCACGCCGCACTCGGGATATTTCAGATGCAGCGGGCAGCGGTAGCAGTAGGGGTTCACCGCGTGGGACATCCCCACGCTGATCACGCCGCTTTTGCGCCACGGAGCCTGCGCCGTCACGCTTTTCGCCAGCGCCGAGCTGCCCGCGTACGCGTGCCGCAACGAGACCACGTCGTAACTCGGACCCACCATCCGCGCCAGCAGAATCGCGGCCTCGTTCGCTTCCGTGCCAGAACTGGTGAAATAACTCTTCTGCAATTTGCCCGGCGTGATTTGCGCCAGTTTCTCCGCCAGCGCCACCATGTGCTCGTTGGGAAAGAGCGTCGACGTGTGCTGCAGCCGATCCACCTGCGCCTTGATTTTCGATGTGACCTTCGGATTGCAGTGCCCCACGCCGATCGTCACGATCCCGCCGAAGAAGTCGAGGTACTTGTTGCCTTCGATGTCCCACAGGTATTGCATCGAAGCGTGGTCGGCGACGAGCGGCTTCTCGTAGTAGTTCGTCACCGCCGGCCAGATGAATTGCTTGTGCTTGCGAACAATTTCCTCGCTTCGAGTCTCAGTGAGCTTAGGGGATGTGGTCATCGAAAATTCCTTTGCGGCGGCCGAGGCGCCGAGGTGCCGAAATGAACGTGCAGCGCGAGCGCCGAACATCGCGAGAAGTCTACGAGACATGGAGGTAGCGAAGCAAGGAGGGCGGCAGCGGTGAGGGACGAGGGGCGAGGGGGCACGGGGGTAAGGAGGCAAGGAAGCAAGGAGGCCGTGGGAGCTCTCGTATCCTTCTGGCGGCCTACGACTCTGCGTGCAGCATCTCCGTGGGAGCCCCCGACTTCAGTCGGGGGGAGCAGCGCTTCAGCGCTGCGGAAACGAGACGCAGCTATGATCGTCGGCTTTAGCCGCGGGATTTCGGTTCAGGGCCGCCTGCTCGGCGAGGGTTTGAAGAAGCCGGCAACTAAGGGCGCGCGCCTAATCGGCGTCGGCAAGGGAGAAGTTCGCCCATAGGGTGGGGGCGGGTTTAAAGCCCGCCCGCCCCTTGCCGTGCGCCCCCTCTGTCATCCCGCCTGCCCTGAGTTCACCGAAGGGAACCCGGTCGCATCGGGTTTCAGGGTTTGTCCCGATGCTTCGGGATCCAAACCCTGCGTCCAAATAGCGCCGGCGTCTCGAAGCATAGAACTCAAAGCCTGGGGAATCGGAGAGTTGCGAAATGAAGGGGAAGCCATTGGTCTTGCCAGCGAGCATTAGTGCTCGCTGGCTAAGACCGGGAGGCCGAAAACGCTACACGAAAACTACTTGAGTACCTTGCGGCGGAACGCACCGGCAAGGCCGATCAAGCCGGAGCCGAGCAGAACGAGTGAGCTGGGCTCGGGCATTGCCGGCGGCGTGATCGGCGCACCACCGACGTCAACGCCTGCAAAAGCAAGCCCTGAGTCGAAATAGATATCAGAGGCGTTCGAAACTCCGAACTCGAGCACATAGTTGTCGGCCGCTTCACCGGTGAATTCGGATTCAATCCAGCCTGTGTATCCGCAACCCGCGGCATAGCATAGCCCAGAGTATCCACCCAGCTCATTCCAAGCCGGTCCCCCGGGTATGATCGCCGACGTCGATGGCACAAGTGAGGTACCAGGCGCCAGCGAGGGCAATGTCTGTCCGGGAACGGTATTCCCAGTCGGCTGTGTTTGCGCGGAAAAGACGAGGTAATTCGAGCCGCCGTCAGTGCTCATCAGCGCCGCCCAAGAGTAGTCGGGGTAATTTGACGAGCCATCGGACGTAACGTAGTTAAACTCGAAGTTTATCAACTCTCCTGCGGTCGCCGAAAAGGCCGAAGTCGTGTAGGTGGATCCATTCGTGGAAATGACCCCCGCTGACCCAATCGCGGCCGGTAGCGTACCACCGCCGCTTGGTGCACCAGCCGTTGTTACGTAGGAATAGGAGCTGAGTCCAGGAGGATTCGTAACAACGCCGTTCGCGGTGTCAGTTCCACAGACGCCCGTACAGTTATCTGCCGAGGCTATGGAACTGGTCGAGAGCGCCAGCACTGCAATCCCGCAGAATAGAAACAGCTTTCTCATATTTGTAACCTTCCTTAGTGGGATACCGGGGGAGCGATACAGGGTGTTACGCAATTCAAGGCCCAAGGTGCATTACCGCATCTAATTGAAATTAAGCATCTTACATAGACAGTGCAATGGTGGGAGAGCAAGAGATTGCCCACTTGTGGAGAACGATTTCCACCTCTAACCACTCATCCGTACAGGCTCAAATCGAACGCGAAGGTCCGTTGCGGTAGCGGCCATGGGCCAGGTCCACGCGACTCCATTCCGACAAACCAGGCAACCCCGACCCCAGGATAAAGCTTCTCGCCTCTCCCGACGCATGCTCGATCTTCCCGCGCTTCTTCGGTTTCTATCTTCTGCCGGGTGCAGCACCCTTCCGAGTCTGGGTTGTGCCCCTGAATTTCGGGATCCCGGTCCTTTTCACGGTGAGCGTAGTCGAATCCGCGCGGTCCCGAAGCTTCGGGATCGAAGGGTCGGTGCTTTTGAATTACCTCTCGACTGTGAACCTCCTGGGTCCAGCAGTTATAGAACTACTACAGTAACTTTGTTACTACCCATCCGACGAATTCCATGCTACCATGCCCCGTTTTTATGAGCTGCGAAATTGACACCGCGGGCCGAAGAAGGTCGCCTGTACTTGCAGGCGCGCATATAAGAGGTCAGGATCGAATCTATGAAATTTAGAAACCCAAATTCTAATAACCGGAACGCGATTAGAAATCGCCGTAAGTACCACAAAGCACTCACTCGGAGGTGGTTCTAATAACCGTAGGGGTAGGGGGGGTATATTTTCGAGATGCGACTGAAAATCGGCACCACTGCAAAAAACTGGAGAAGCCGGGCGTGGCCGCAGTTCCTAGTCACTCGCCACTCGACACTGTCTTTCAATCGCTACACTTTGCAAATAGAAATCCCGCTAAGTCGATGAAAACAAGGGATGAAAAAAAATTCAATCGCTACACTTTCACGGTGATGCAAAGCCGCGCTTGCCTCTGTGTCCTTGCTTCCCGGCTTCCTTGCCTCGGTTTTTAAACCTAATCGAGACAACCCCACATTCAAAAATCGCGGCAACTCTCTCACAACAAACGAGTAGACATTTTCTAATCGAGACAAAAACACCTCTTCCGGTTCGCCAGGCCTTCGCCACGAATCATGAGCCACGAATCACGAGTCACGAGTCACGAAGCACCTTGAATTCTTCATCTCGCGGGAGTAACGTCGATTACGACCAGGATAGCCCTTTTTACCGCAAGGAGGACACATGGCAACAGCGGCAACGGCGACACTTGAACCGGCAGTTTCCAGTTTCGTTTCACGAAACCACAAGATGCTGATCAACGGCAAGTGGGTGGATTCGGCTTCCGGGAAGATGTTCCCGACCTACAATCCGGCGACGGGCGAAGTTCTTGCCCAGGTGGCGGAAGGCGACCGCGAAGACATCAACCGCGCCGTGAAAGCTGCGCGCGCCGCATTTGAAACCGGCCCGTGGTCGCAGATGACCGCGTCCGAACGCGGCCGCGCGGTATGGCGCCTCGCGGATCTTCTCGAGAAGCACCTGGAAGATTTTGCGCAGATCGAGAGCCTCGACAACGGCAAGCCGCTGAAGGTCGCGCGCGCCGCGGACGTGCCGCTGGCGGTGGACCTCTTCCGCTACATGGCGGGCTGGGCGACGAAAATCGAAGGCAACACGATTCCGCTGTCGGTTCCTTACACGCCGGGCGCGAAATACCTGGCCTATACGCTGCGTGAGCCAATCGGCGTCGTCGGCCAAATCATCCCTTGGAATTTCCCGCTGCTGATGGCCGCGTGGAAACTCGGTCCCGCGCTGGCGACGGGCTGCACGATCGTTCTCAAGCCGGCCGAGCAGACTCCACTCACGGCGCTGCGGCTCGGCGAATTGATTCAAGAGGCTGGCATTCCCGATGGCGTCGTGAACATCGTCCCCGGCTACGGCGAAACTGCCGGCGCGGCTCTTGCGGCTCATCCGGACGTCGACAAGATTGCGTTCACGGGCTCGACCGAAGTGGGCAAGTTGATCCTGCACGCCGCGGCCGGCAACCTGAAGAAAGTCTCGCTCGAACTCGGTGGCAAGTCGCCCAACGTGGTTTTCGACGATGCCGATTTGGACGCCGCGATTCCCGGCGCGGCCAGCGCCATCTTCTTCAACCACGGCCAGTGCTGCTGCGCAGGCTCGCGGCTCTACATCGAGCAGAAGGTGTTCGACCAAGTGGTGGAGGGAGTTGCGAAGCGCGCCGAGAAAATCCGCGTGGGAGCGGGTCTTGAGAGCTCAAGTGACATGGGGCCGCTCGTTTCCGAAGAGCAGCTCAATCGCGTCTGCGGCTTCCTCGAATCGGGCCTTTCCGAAGGCGCGAAAGCGGTCACCGGAGGGACGCGGCTGGGCGACAAAGGCTACTTCGTGAAGCCGACGGTTTTGGTGAACACGAACGACAAAATGAAAGTGGTGCGGGAAGAAATCTTCGGGCCTGTGGTGACAGCGATTCCGTTCCGCGATGCCGAAGATATCGTGCCCACGGCGAACGACTCGGTTTATGGTCTGGCGGCGGGAGTGTGGTCGCGCGACATCAAGAAAGCGCACACAATGGCCGCGAAGCTGAAGGCCGGCACCGTGTGGATCAACTGCTACAACATCTTCGACGCGGCTCTGCCGTTCGGCGGCTACAAACAGTCGGGCTGGGGCCGCGAGATGGGCCACGAGGTACTGGAAGCCTACACGGAAACGAAAGCCGTCTGCGCGGCTCTGTAGGAGTCGGGCTTCTCGATTTGACAGCCGGGCGAGCGATCTCCTTGCCGCGGGTTTTCCTGCACGCAGCTCCCGCAGAAGGGGGCCGGGGAGCATTCCTCGGCTCTTTTTTGCATTTCGGGCGTTGAATAAGTCAACGGGCGGTGACTAAGTCAACACTCTGGCGAGTCGATCGTGGGGAGTATTTGCGAGCCCGACATCGTCATCTGCAAGATTCCACGGCGGATGCGTTCCGTTTATCTTGTCCCTTACATTGGCCAGCCATTTGCAGGTAGACTCCCGAAACTGATCCTCGTATAAACTGTTGAGCGGGCAAACGGTAAAGAGGAGAGCAGCCATGGCGAAGAGCTTGAAGAAGGCCAAGAAACTCGAAAAGACCCTGCCCTTGAAGAAGAGGTAGCGAGGCAACTTCCAGAGAGGAGAACAACGATGGCAAAGCGCTTGAAGAAAGCCAAGAAACTCACACCGACCAAGCCGTTGAGAAAGTAGTGGCGGGGAACTTCCAAAGAGGAGAACAGCGATGGCAAAGAAATTGAAGAAAGCAAAGAAACTCGAAGCGACAAAGCCTCTCATAAGAAGGTAGATTCGCAGACGGTTTCGTCGCCGGGCCGCAGAAGCTACTCGACCGTGAAATCGGCTTCGCGCCAGTCTGTGGTTCCCCCAGCCGAATCCTGGGCACGTACCTCCAGCCGATATGCGCCCTTGGCTAGTTCACGGATTGGAATCGTGCGCGCAACGCGAAACACTCCACTTTCGGGATCCTTGTAAGGGGCTGCGTCAAGAGGAGCGAATTCTGCTTTGACCGTGCCCGCGCCGGAGTCGAGAATTCTCATTTGCACCTTTACGCTTGTGGCCGGTTCTTGCGCCAACAATGGCTCATACACCTCGAAGTAGGCAAAAAACTGGGAGTCCTTAGCAAAGCTCGCATCGCCGGCAGGGCTGAACTCGATGCCTTTGCTCACCAGTGGATGGTACTGTGGCGCGAAATTTGCCGCCGCCGCTTCCTTGGCCGCAACCGCGGCATCCCGCAATCGCTTACACAGGACCACGGAACTCAGCGCCAGTTCTTTCCGATCGTAGGGGGCAATTGTCAGCGGCATTTCTGCCAGGCCGAGATCCCACCCATCGCTGAGGGCCACTTGGAGCTTGTATTCGCCTGACGGAAGGTCCATCTGCGTCTGGTAGCGCGTCGGGATCCAGAACGGGTCGGAGGTGTCCAAAGCCATTTGTATGGACGCGACATCCGGCTTAACCACACCTGCCGCATTGCGAAATGTGAGGGCCAGCGTGTCATTTCCGTAGCTGCTGTCGCTCGAACCCAAATTCATGCTGGATGCACCGCCGTTGACCTGATGTGGAATTCCGCCCGATAGTTCTGAAGAGCCTTTCTCCCAGGCAATGAATTTCGTTCCACCCTGATCAAACGTGGGCCAGTAAGAGGGATACAGAAGGTCGCTGAAACGCGCCGCAATACTTCCGTCCGTCCTCCGGATGATGCCCATCACCGCAATCCTGGCGTAGAGCGTCCAGTTCGACGTGTCCCATTTGCGATAAAGATCCTTCCATGGGAACTGCACGCTCACGTCGACACGGGATTGGTTTCCGGTCGTATAGAAAGTCCCTGCCTGAAGCGACAACGGTATTTTCCCGCGCTTCTCCGAAGCCAATTTGTGTTCCAGTTCTTTCCCTAGATCGGTTTCGATTAACGGGTCAGTTGGCGTTTGCCCGCTGCAATATTGGTTGCGCGCAAACACGAGCAAATTCGCGCGATCGACCTCGACCTTGATTCGATGGCACCCCTCCGTCGAACTCTTCGGCACGTACGCAAGCATTTGAAATTCCCGGTTGATGACCGGCACCTTCTTGGCCACGCTCAGTTCGCTCAAGCCCCAAATTCCGCGGGGCGTGTCCGAGGATTGCATGTGCCATCCTAGATTGTCTCGTACCAGGGTCCACCAGGCTCCGGGGTCCATTCTCAGGATCTCCTGCTGGGTGCCGTCCTGAAACAAACGGAAGTCCTTGACTGTCAGACCGTGTACCTCCGTCACATCGCAGTCCGTCGGCAAGTAGGGTTGCGTAGCGGGGATCTTAAAGAAAGCGGCTACGTCCGCGCGAGCGCATGGCAACTCGTCTTTGGGAGCTTGAGCCATTCGTGCCGGGTCGTAAACGAATACGGGGACGACAACCAGGTTCGTTTCGACCATCACTTTTGGCGCGGTAGCGCCCGCTTGGCCGGAGTCGGAAGGCGAACGCGACGCTTGTGCGAAAGCAGCAGATGTGACAAGACAAGACAGGCCCGTCGCAGCCAGTAACCGGCGTAGCGACAAAAGGCACCTGGCCATCCACCGCCCACGGAACCTTTCGGCGGGCCCAATATTCAGTCGTGCGCCCGTGTTCATGATCGCGATGATATCATCGCGGCACTTCAAAAGTTTCCCTGGCGTGGTACGCTTGCGGCGTCAGACATGCTGAACGCCCTGCGCTACTACTGGATCATCGCGAAAGGCTACCGATTCTGTCCGTGGAAATCGCCCTACATCCAGTGGCGGCTGGAAACTTTCTTCGGCAAAGATGCCGCCCATCTCGACGCGCGAAAATTCTTCGCGCTGATGTGGCGCGAGCGCGTGCGGATGGAGCGCTTCCTCGAATGGGTGGCCGCGCGGCGCCGGGCCCAAGGCGACTAGCGGCGCTCGCGGCGGCAGAAAGCCAGACGCTTCACAAGCGCTTCGGGTAGAACCGCGTCCGATCTAGCAAACGAGTTTCCATCGAGAATGTCCTACACGCCTCGCAATCGAACCTGCCTCCGTCTGCTGAGTCCGGTGCGCGTTCTCAGCAGTCTTGTCTTGATCCCGTTGCTGTTGGAAGCACTCCACGTCAGGGCTTTCGCAGCGGATGCGGCGGGACCCGTGCACGGGCTTTGGGTGTGGAAGACGCCGACGGTGTTGGCGGCGCCTGGGGCCGCGGAGGCGTTGCGCGGTTTCTGCCAGTCCCAGGGCATCAACGAAGTGTATGTTTCCTTCTCCGGGAAGGGCGAAGCGTCCCAAGAGCGCGAGGTGCCTCGCCTGATCGGTCTGCTCCATCGATCGCACATCCGCGTGGAAGCGCTGATATCGAGCACGGAAGCGGACGAGCCGGGAAAGTATAGGGATAAACTGCTCGACAAAGTTCGCGCCATCATTCAATTCAACGAGCACGCGCGGGAGCGATTCGACGGCATCCACCTCGATATCGAACCGCAGCAGCGCCCCGAAAACAAAGGCGCTGGCAACCTACGTTTTTTGCCGGGTCTTGTGGATGCGTACAAAGCGGTCCGCGCCGCCGCGGAACCAGCGCATCTGATGGTCAACGCGGACATCCAGAACAAGCTGCTGAAGGGGGATCTGCGCGAGCGAAGGATGCTGTTGACGTCGTTGCCGCGCTTCACGCTGATGCTCTACGAACTGAGCAGCCCGAACGACGGAGAAACGGCCGCACAAAAAGCCGAAAAGCTTCGCAGCGCGAGCCAGAAATTCCTCGACATGGCCTATGACGGCTTGCACGAGGCGAATCTGGGAAGGATGGTCATCGGGCTGCGCACGCCCGATTACGAGGAGTTGCTTCCGGCGATGCTCAAATCGCTCGACGACGCGCATGGCGCGAACCCGCATTACCTCGGGTGGGCGCGGCACTCATACAACGATTATTTGAAGGCGGCGCGCTAAGACACTCTGCGGCTGCACTATCGGGCATTCAAACCGGCTGGCGCCGATTGGTATTCCGCAAGGCGGACGTGAAATCCACCCTTCAGCGCTTCCGGGTTTTACGGCGAGCCTTGCGCGGCTTCTCCCGCCTCAATTGCGCCTGAAGTTTCTTCGGGAGCTTTGCAAACACGATTTCATGGGCTTGGCGAAGTAGACGCTGCACCTCGTCGCGTCTGAGGGCATCTTCCGACTCGAGGGACACCCAATGCGCGCGGGCAAGATACGGCGCAGGAATGATTCCGGACCGCTCGACGAGATCGGCGAATTCTTCTTCCGTGCATTTGAACGCGAGCCAGCGCAAAGCCGGCTCCAGAGGGACGACCGCGAACATTTTCCCGCCGACCTTGAAAACAAGGTCGTCTTCCCATTGAACCTGTTCCGTCGTGTGCGGCAGGGAAAGGCAGTATTGCCGGACCCACTCGATGTCCACACGCCAAAGGGTATAGCAGAGGCATTCCCTGGGTCGAGCGCTCTCTGCCAGGAGGCTCTGACCTCAAACGAAGTCCCGCCAAATCCAAGCTCGTCGGCGATATACCCTCATAGTTAAATGTGTAGTACTATTCGTCAGAAGGTAATTAATGCCTAATCTCGCGCGAAAGAAAACGCAATTGATCAACCGCACCAAGAAGATCGTGGGCCAGTTCGAATTGGTTCAACGCGCACTTGAGGAAAATGCGGAGCCCACCGAAGTTTTACACCGCTTGTCGGCAGCCCGCAGTTGGGCCAACAGGCTGATGGCCGACTTGTTGGAGGACCACATCCTGAATCAGGTTGCGAGCAATCCGCATCCGTCAGGCGACCCGGAGCAGGCCATATATGAAATCGTCCGGACGTATCTGAAGTAAGAGTTCCGCGCTTACTCGTAACGCAGCGCAACGATGGGATCGACGCGCATGGCTCGCCGAGCGGGAATGTAGCAAGCCGCCATGGCCACACCGATGAGCAGCGCCGCCGTGATGAGGAAGCTGGGAGCGTCGAACGCGCCGATGCCGTAGAGCAGCGAACCCATGCTCCGCGCGAGCAGCGACGACAGGCCCAATCCCACCACCACGCCCGCGCAGACCATCGCCAATCCGTTGGCCAGAATCAGGCGCACCACATCGCCGGGCTGAGCGCCCAGCGCCATGCGGATGCCGATCTCCTGGGACCGCTGATTCACCGAGTAGGACATGACGCCATACGTCCCAATGGCGGCGAGCACCAGTGCCAGCACGCCGAAACCTCCGAGCAGTTCCGCTCCCATGCGCGGCGCGGACAGCGACTCAACCAAAACCTGAGAGACGGTCTGGACATCGAGTAGCGGAACCGACGGCGCGAGCGACTGCACCGTGCCGCGCACGCTGGGGAGGGCCTTTGTCGGTTCTCCCTTCGTGCGCACGTAGAGCGTCACGGCAGGAGAGTAGTGCTGCTTGAGCGGGAAATAGACAATGGCCTGAGGCGGCTCTCCCAGCGTCTGATACTTGACGGTGTTGACCTCGGCGATCACCGTAACGTCCCACGGCTCGCCGAGAAAGTGCATGTGCTTGCCGATGGGGTCCTCGCCCGGCCACATCTGCTTGGTCGTCGCCGTGTTCACGATTCCCACCATCGCGCCCTGCGCGTCGTCATGTTCGCCAAAGTCGCGCCCGCGCAACATCGCGATTCCGGCCGTCGAAAAGTATCCCGGCCCCACCGCTATGATGGGAGTGAGCTTCCCATTGCGAGGATCGGTGGCATCGACTCCGTCGGTGAAGGTGGTGCGCGCGAGTCCGCCTGAAAACGGTGGAGTGTCGGAGACGCTGGCGCCGTCGACCATGGGAAGCTGACGGACGCGCTCGACCACGTCTTTGTAGAGTTGTTCCGTCTGCGGCTGAGCGTAGTGTTCGGCTCCCGGATTCAAGAACATCACCATCGCGTGCTGCACCTCAAAGCCGGGGTTGATCTGCTGCGCGTTGCTCAGACTGTGAATGAAGAGCCCTGCGCCCACGAGCGCGATCAGCGACAGCGCCACTTGGATCATTACCAGCACGCCGCGTAGCCCGTACCAGCGCACGCTACCGGTGGGCGCGCCCGTGCGATCCTTCAGGGCGGCAACGTGGTCTGATTTGGAAGCTTCCAGCGCCGGAACAAGGCCGAATAACATCGTGGCCACCAGCGACAGCGTCAGCGTGTAAAACAGAACGCGGCCATCGAGCGACAGGTCCAGACGCCCCGCGAGACCCGGGGGCAAGAGCGAGACCAGCACCTTCCGTCCCCAATAAGCCAGCACGATTCCGAGCGCACCAGCCAGGAGCCCCATTAGCAAACTTTCGGTGAGCAGTTGCCGAATCAGCCGCATCCTGGAAGCGCCCAAGGCGAGGCGCACGCCGATTTCGCGTTGCCGTTGCGTCGCGCGCGCCAGAAGCAAATTCGCCACATTGGCGCAAGCGATCAGCAGCACCAGTCCGACGATCACCATCATCAGTGAGCCGGCGCGCACGAAAATGCTGCGCAACTGCGGAGGAATATTGGTCTGGTCGATCGGCACCATCATCTCGTTGCGGCCGCCGTTGTCCTTCGGGTATTCCTTCTCGATCTGAAGGCCGAGCGTGTGGATGGAGGCTCGCGCTTGCGCGAGCGTAACGCCGGGTTTCAGGCGCGCGACCATGTTCGTCAACCGGAAGGCGCGCTGGTTGAAGAACTCCTTCGTCTGGCCGTCCAGCGCCTGATCGTGCATCGTCATCGGAATCCAAAAGTTGGGACTGCCGAGGTTTCCGACGTCGTGAAAGGTGCTGGGCATCACACCGATGACTGTATATTCCTGCTGGCCGAGCTGAATCGCGCTCCCGAGGATTTGGGGGGCGTTCCCAAATTGACGGCTCCACAACGCGTAGCTCAACACCACCACAGGGCGTGGCGAAACGTCTTCCTCCGCCGAAAAGCCGCGGCCGAGCGCGGGCTGCACGCCCAGAACGTCAAAGAAGTTTGCGTTCACCACCTCGCCGAACAATTGCTGTTCCTTGCCGCTAATCGTGAGGTTGAGTCCCGTGAAGATGGCAATCGCGCAGCCCGAGAAAACGTCGTTCTTTTCGCGGTAATCGACAGCATTCAGGTAGGGAGTTGGCAGGAACTCCTGAGTGGGCCGCCGCGGCTCTGCGCGGTGGAGTAGAGGATGACCAGGCGCGATGGATCCTTCACCGGCACCGACTGCAGGAAGATGGCCTTTGTCAGCGTGAAGATCGTGGTGTTCGCGCCGATGCCGAGAGTTAGCGAGAGCACGGCTACGGCCGTGAAGCCGGGCGACTTGGCGAGGACCCGAAGGCCGTAGCGCAAATCCTGCATGAAGCTCCCCATCATAAACCCTCCCTCAGACGCCTGCAGAAATCGCTATTCTGTCTTACGCTTCGAAACGAAGATTTTCAATCCGGGAAAGTGAATCGGGCACGTTCATGAATCAGTAGACGCGGGAAAGGGCTATCGGAAAGCAGGGTGCCGCGCCGGCGCGCTAATCTGACATTGGCCCGTTTGCCAAAGCCGGACGTGGCCCTCGAAAAGAAACGGGCCTCAGCCCCGGGTCGCTTCCGTCGCGTACCGTTACTGCTTCTGAGACAATTTGGATACGATCTTGTCTGCTATCGTGGGGAACGGGTCATACACGCGTCGGCCCTGCTTGGCATAGATGGTGTACGGAGGTGCCTGGCCGGAACAAATCACCTTGTTGGTATTCGAGTCGCGTAACTCAAAGACGAGCGCGTCCTGGTTCTGTACTCTGATGGGTGCGTGCATGGCCGGGGAATCGCCACCGTCATCGTTGATCTGAGAACGCTGCCAAATCCTGACAAGGTACGCGCAACCTTCCTTTTCGATCCTGGCACGGACAGCTTTTGAGTGAGTCTCGCTCATCACCACGGGCTGCAAGGTCTCGCTGCCCTCGATTTCGCGTCCCGACAACACCTTGGCCAACCGCTTGGCCTGAATTTGCGGGTCGTCCGGATCTTCGTTATTGCCGTTCACTTCACTCACGCAGACGCGAACGATCCCTGTTTGCGCGAAAACACGGCTCGGAAGCAACAATAGCGGCGCGAATAGTGCGCCGGCAACCAAGAGGAATGTATCCCTGCAACTGAATCGCAGATGCTGGTCCAGGCACTGCCGACATTGTGCCACCTTCTTGCGCCGTGTTCACGCTTTCCGCCAACCACGCGTATAATTCACAGAGCAGGTGTGCTGTGCAAGACCTGAAAATTCTGAAAAAGACTCCGGAGCTTTACGAGGCTCGCTGGTGGGAATCCGAGCCGGGCGATAAGGCGCACTGTTATCTCTGCCCGCGCCACTGCCATATCGGGGCGGGGCAGGCTGGCTTCTGTTTCATTCGCGTCAACGAGGGCGGCAAGCTCTATAGCCTGGGATACGCGCACCCTGCCGCGCTGCAAGTCGATCCCATCGAGAAAAAGCCGCTCAATCATTTTCTTCCCGGCACACGCATCTTTTCGATGGGCACGGCCGGCTGCAACATGGGCTGCTTCTTCTGCCAGAACTGGGACATTTCGAAATCGCGTTCCGACCAGGTTCACTCAACCTATATGCCGCCCGAAGACGTCGTGCTGCTCGCGATTCGGAACGGCTGTCCGTCGATCGCGTTCACCTACAACGAGCCGACCATCTGGGGCGAGTATGTGATCGACATTTGTCACGCCGCGAAGGAAGACGGCCTGAACACGGTGATGGTGTCGAACGGGTACATCACCTACGAAGCGTTCCACGACATCTACGATCACGTCGACGCCGCGAACATTGATTTGAAAGCGTTCACCGAGAATTTCTACGGCAAAATCACGCTCACACACTTGAAGCCGGTTCTCGATATGCTTAAGTGGCTGAAGAACGAAACGAATGTGTGGTTCGAAATTACCAACCTGATTATTCCAACGCTCAATGACGCCGAAGCCGAAACACGGCAGCTTTCCGAATGGATTCTCGAGAATCTCGGACCCGACGTGCCGCTGCATTTCACGGCGTTCCATCCCGATTTCAAACTGCAGGACAAGCCGCGCACGCCGCCCGAAACTCTGCACGCCGCGCGCGCCATCGCCCTGGAAACGGGGCTGCATTACGTCTACGAAGGCAATATCTACGGCGAGGGCGCGCACACATCGTGCCCCGCGTGCAAAACGCTCTTGATTCGCCGTTCGTGGCACGACGTGCAACAAAATCGCCTCGAGAACGGCCGCTGCCCGAATTGCAACGTGGCAATTCCTGGCCGTTGGTCGAATCCGCACGGCAAAATGCAACCCCGAACGGTTCTCAGGGCTGAGTCACTCGCAGCCGAACGCTACAGCGACCTCAATCTTTAGGGAGCGATCCCGCTAGAGCGAGAGTCAAACTCTCAGTTCACTTCTGGAAACTTCCTGCTAATGGAGGATGGCGGACTACGTCTACCTATGTAGACTTAGGAGAAGCCCGAACACACCTATCGGGCATTCCTGAGGAGGAAAATCGATGCGCACATCACGGTTTCAGATCATTGCTGCTGTCGTGCTTTTGCTCGTTGCGTTGTCAGCAGCGTCGCGAGCCCAGATTCAGAAATCTCCCAGCCAGGAGGAACGCGCGAAAGCCGTCAGTTTGGTGCGGCTGATCAATACGGCGGAAACAACGTACGCCAGCGGAACGAAGGATGGTTCTGTGGCAGCGCACGGCAATTTCGGTTCCTGGGATGAACTCAACACGAGCGGCGCGGTGAAAGCCGTCCAGAGCCGGTGGACCGGGGCGAAGGACCTACCGATCTCTGCCGGGCCAGAGATTATGCCGGGCTGGCACCTGGATCTTCTCGTTTCGTGCGACGGGAAGTCCTGGTCGGTGGCGCTGCACGATCAGCGAGACGGCGACGGGCTTTTTTCCGTGTTCAGCAACGAGAGCGGAATCATTTTCCTTGGCGCGCCGCCTCAATGAGCGGGCCAAACGACGCAGTTCTGCGGAGCGTGAGGCTCCGCATTAGAGTCTTCCGCAGTTTCGCGAGCATCTAACGAGCGCATTGCAATAGACTGTCACCCGAGAAAGGCTTGGTACGCCGCGAACGGGACCCGAGTTCGCGACCAATTCAAGTTCAAGCGCACTCGTCCTGATGGCCAGCGAAGCTCAGTCTCCATCCCTCGGGCAAGTCCAAATCAATCCGTGGTTCATTGCCGTCGCGGTGATGCTGGCGACGTTTATGGAAGTGCTCGACACTTCCATCGCCGCCGTGGCGGTCCCGTACATCGGCGGCAGCCTTTCGGCGTCGAACGAGCAAGCCACGTGGGTCCTCACGAGTTATCTCGTCGCGAACGCCATCGTCCTTCCGGCAAGCGGCTGGTTTTCGTTGCGATTCGGCCGCAAGCGGTTCCTGACCGTGTGCATCGGGATTTTCACGCTTGCTTCGTTCATGGTGGGCGCGTCCACCAGCCTGACGATGATTCTCATCGCGCGAGCGTTGCAGGGAGCGGGCGGCGGCGCGCTTCAGCCGGTCTCGCAGGCGATCCTTCTCGAAAGCTTTCCGCCCGAGAAACGCGGCATGGCAATGGCGGCGTTCGGATTTGGAGTCGTTGTTGCGCCGGTCCTCGGTCCAACCCTGGGCGGATGGATAACGGAAACTTATACCTGGCGCTGGGCGTTCTTCATCAACATTCCCATCGGCATCCTTGCCGTGATCTTGATTTCGCGGCTGATCACCGACCCGCCGTATATTCGCGACGCACATCCTCCGAAACTTGACGGGATTGGCTTCGGGCTTCTCGCCGTATGGATCGGCGCGCTGCAAATCGTTTTGGACAAAGGTCAGGAAGACGATTGGTTCGGCGCAACTTGGATCCGGTGGGCCACCTTCATCGTGATCACCGGGCTGATCGCATTCTTGTGGCGCGAGTACAAAAGCAGAAGACCGCTCGTCGACCTGAGCGTATTCCGTAACCGCAATTTCGGGGTGGGCTGCATTCAGATCGCGCTTTTCGGCGCGGTCGTGTACGGGATGATTACGATCCTTCCGCTGTTTTTCCAGACTCTGCTTGGCTACACGGCGCTTTCGGCTGGGCTCGCGGTGGCGCCGCGGGGAATCGGCGCCGTCTTCGCGATGCCGCTGGTCGGACTCCTGATGACGAAAATCGACAGCCGTTATCTGATCATGGTGGGGTTCTCCGGGGTGGGGTTCTGCAACTTATGGCTGGGCCGCGTCACGCTCGACATTTCTCCCCGATCCATGTTCCTGCCCGTCCTGGTGAGCGGGTTTTTCCTCGGCTTCGTTTTCGTGCCGCTGGCCACCGTGGCGATGGGGACGCTTGCGGACCGGCAAATCGGAAACGCGAGCGGCATCTATAATTTATTCCGGAACTTGGGCGGAAGCATCGGCATCTCGATCGTCAACACGATCATCGCGCGCCACTCCCAATTGCATCGAAACGAGCTGGCGCATTCGCTCTCTCTGCAGAATTCACTTTTCCAGGGTGGGCTTGCGAGGCTGCAGAACCTGATGGCCCTTCGTACCGACGCCGTGGATGCTACGCACCGTGCGTTGAAGTTGCTCGAAGGCGCGCTCGACCAGCAGGCCGCGCTGTGGTCGTACGTGGATGACTTTCGCTATCTGGCCCTGGCTTGCTTGGCGACGGTTCCCATCGGTTTCGCGCTGAAGAAAGTGACAGGGAAGCGCGTCGCCGCCGAATAGGTAACTGTCGGATGTAAGTCGGTCATAGCAGAAGGCCGTATGGACGGACGCGTCTTTCTGGCCATACACCACATTCGCCAATCGTGGTGTATACTCTTTGCATGAGCAGAACAAACATCGAAATCGACGATACGTTGATCCGCAAGGCCCGCAAGCTGACGCGGCTTAAGACGAAGAGGGAAATTGTCGACAAGGCCCTGGATCTTCTGGTCCGCTCGGAAACCCGGAAAGAGCTCCTCCGGTATTACGGAAGCGGCATCTGGAAGGGTGAACTCAAGGCGATGCGAAGGAATCGCGCTTGATTCTGGTGGACAGCTCCGTCTGGATTGATTTCTTCAGTTCGTCGCCGGGGGCCGCCGGGAAGGAATTGCGCCGGATGATCGACGGCGCTGAGCCGGTGACGCTCACCGGCATTGTGCTCACCGAAATTCTTCAGGGTCTTACACGCGATGTCGAACGGATCGAACTCTACCTCTCACTTTGGGACATGCTCGAACCGAACGGATTTTCCACCTACCGCGAGGCCGCGGCGATTTTCCGCCTGGCGCGGGCGAATGGTGTTAGCCTGACGACGATCGATACTCTGATCGCTGCGATTGCCCTCGAACACCGTGCCACGGTTTTCACGCTCGATAAGGACTTCTCGAGAATAGCGCGGATAACGAACCTTCCGTTGCATCGGATGCTCGGGAAGTCGGCGTAAGGGTTCGATCTGCTTTTGTCGCAAGAAGTCTCGCAAGGGGAGGGACAATCTCAAATGAACCGGCGTGACTTTTCTCGAACGATCCTCGGCACGACGCTGGGTGTGTCGGCTGCGCTGCCCACTCTTGCGCTCGCAAGGCAGAAGCAATCGGCGCCCGCTCTCGATCCGCCATTTCCGCTGTCCGTAATGTTGTGGACCGTTGTTCGCGATCTTCCTTTCGAGCAACGCCTGGAAAAAATCGCAGAGGCAGGTTACCACCACGTGGAACTAGTGGGCGAGTTCCGAGACTGGACGCCGGAGGATTTTGCGAAGGCCAATCGAAAGAAACGCGAGATGGGAATCACGTTCGACGCAACCAGCGGGCTGAGCCATGGAGTCGCCAATCCGGGCGAACGCGAAGCTTTCCTTCGCGATGTCGAATCCCTACTGGTGACGGCCGAGAAGCTCGAATGTCCGGCAATCATCGCGCTCTCGGGAAACCGCATCCCGGAGTTATCGCACGATGCGCAGCACCAGAGTTGCGTCGACGGCCTAAAGCGCGTTGCCGAGCTTGCTGAAAAAGCAAATGTCACGGTGCTGCTCGAAAACATCGACCCGGAAGAAAATCCGCGTTACTTCCTTACGTCGGTTGCCGAGGGCTTCGAAATTATCGGGGAAGTGAACCATCCGCGAGTGAAGTTTCTGTATGATTTCTACCACGAACAAATTTCCGAAGGGAATCTGATTGAAAAGCTGGAGAAGAATATCGACAAGGTCGGAGTCGTGCACATCGCAGACGTGCCGGGCCGCCACGAACCGGGCACCGGGGAAATCAACTACACGAACATTTTCAAGAAGCTCGCCGCCCTCAAATTCAAGGGGTATGCGGCCATGGAATTCCTGCCTACGGGTGACCCCGTCGAAAGCCTTCGCGCGGCGCGCGAGCTGGTGGCCGCCGCGACAAGCCAGGTTGAAATTCCCGCCACGATGAAGAAGCCCTAACGCGGAGCGTCATAGTAGCCCGGTCCGACGCGCAGGTGGTGATGCCATGCGACCGGGAATGCCCACCAGACGAGCGAGCCGAGCACAGCTTGTCCGATCGCGAGCGGAATGATGTTGCGGACGCGGCCGAACATCCACGCCATAGCTGTGCCGGCGACGAACGTGAGAGGGACCAGCACGGGATTCGGCCAATGGCACGCTGCAAAAATCGCGCCGGTGAGTGCTGCGGCGGTCCATTCTCTTTTCACCAGCGACAGCATGCGATTTTGAACCACCGAATTGAGCACTACTTGTTGGAGCAGGCAAAAAGCGAAGTAGGTCCACAGACGATGCCATGAAGCCAGGTTGGGCGGAAGGTGGCGTGAAACGCCGAGCGCGAGTCCAGTGACGGCAAGGCCTACGGCCATCGCGCCAAAGCAAATCAAGGCCTGCTTCGTCGCGGGCCAGAGATTATCGGCACGCCAGCCCAGAGTCTTCGGGGTGTCGCGATGAATCAGGAAGCTAGCGATCAACCAGACCACGAAGACCATCCATGTCCATCGCGCCGTGAATTGCAGCCGCCAGATGAACCAAAGGATGAATGCGGGGAGCAGAGTGACGTCGGCGAGCGAGAACCATCGCTGGAGCCGCGATTTCATCGCTCTCGCGCCGCTGCCTTCAACTCGCGGGCCAGCTCCATCACGGATCGCTTCGACTCACTGTCGGCCGCACACGTCTGCTCGAAGTACTCATTCCAGTCGATATCGGGGAATCCCATCCGAGTTGCCTGAGCTGCAAGTTGCTCGTGGAGCGAACGACCCCGGACGCTGCCGATGCGGAGCAGCGCCTCGAAAATAGTTTGATGGTCCAAACCGTGCCATGAGTAGTTCTCAAGGTCGGAACGCACCTGCGATGACAGTTCTGCCGGAGTGCTGCTCTGGCAGAGAGCGCGCAAGAGGTGGCGCTCGATCGAGACCAGTTGTTGATCGGTAGGCCGATTGGAAATGGGTTTGCGCATCTGCGGCTAATCACTCTGCGCGTGCCATTCTAACGGTTGGAGAGCAGGGTACAACAGCGTGTACGCGCGCACGAATACCACTAGAGGTTGAGTAATCTGTGAGAGATCAGGAAGGACTACGCTGCGTTGCTGACCACCGGCCGCACGAAGTCGATGCGGTCGATTGTGGCAGCGACGCCGTAAAGAGGCGTCACTTCTCCGCCGAGAGCTGACACTCGCAGGGCCTTGGCGCTTGCTCGCACGAGGACAGATGCTCCATTGTCTCTTTCAGCCGGGAGAGCAAAGGTGAGTTCAACGCCAGTGCCGGGTTCCAAGCCAACGCTTGAGTGGAAGTAGATGCCCGATCGGGAAATATCGCGAAGCTGGGCGGTATAGAATTCCGCGGGCCTCTGCCGCGACATGCACACTTGCAAAGGCAGGTATACTTCGTATCTCCTAGCTTTTCGGCGTTCTCCCATAGCGCCCCCCGTCAAACTGGATGCAATAATGCTTCCAAGTGGCTGCTAGACTGATAACAAGAGGTTTAGGCTTGCTGGGGCGCGGCTTAGAGGGGCCAATGTGGGCAAAAAGTTCCGTCGATAGGAAATACCTGCCTAGTTCTGGTACTACAACGTTCTATAACTAGCGAGAAACAGTCTGGTTCCGGGTGCTGTGATCTCCGCCTCTTTCGATCTCTTTTTCGATCGCTTGCACGGCGTCAGCCGAGATGTCGACGAACTCGACTCCCACCCCTACGCCCGACAAACAGTACCGAACTTCCGCGCGCGTGCTGATCACAACGCCCGAGTGTCCGAGGCAAAACTGGACGTTGAGGACCGCGCCTTCGGGGAAATTTCGATTCGTGTTGATGAACATTCCGCGCGTGCTGATGTCGGGCGGTCTCAGGGCAACATCCTCGCTGTGACCTTCGTACGTCACCGACAAGTCGCGCATACTCGAAATGCGCGGTGCGAGCCGCGCCGCACTCCAGTTCTTCTCATCCTTCGGAATGCTCATTCGAGTCTGGCTCCTTGGCCGACCAGAGCGTGGCTGCCATTTTTTCGAAACTCGCCATCGGTCCTCTTCTCGCCGCAGTAGGGGCAGAAAACGAAGGCCGGCGAGAGTTCGTGCTGGCACGCCGCACATTGTGTAGTGTGGATCTTCTCGAAAGGAACCACGCGCAAAACTTCGTCGAGTGTCGTTTGTCCCTGCAGCACACGCTCCAGCGCGTATTCCTGCATCAGCTTCATGCCGTTGTGGCGCGCGAGCGTGCGAATTTCCTCGTTCCGGCCGCCGGAACGGACGGCGGAGCGAATCGCCTCGTCGATCACAAGCATCTCGTAGATTCCGACGCGGCCCTTGTATCCGGTCAAGTCGCAGATGTCACAGCCCGTAGGGACGTGCTGCATCGGAGGCGGGTTTTGCACCCCTACTTGCAGGAGACGGGACACGTATTCAGGCGTTGCGGGAATCTCGTCGTGGCACGAGCACAGGCGCCGCACGAGCCTTTGCGCGATGACGCCGGTTACCGAAGTCGCGATCTGAAATCCCGGGATGCCGAGGTCGAGCAAGCGAGTGACAGCCGAAATGCTGTCGTTCGTGTGGAGAGTGGAAAGGACCAAGTGGCCGGTCTGTGCGGCTTTGATGGCGATCTCCGCCGTTTCTTTGTCGCGAATCTCACCCACCATGATGACGTTGGGATCCTGCCGCAAGATCGACCGGAGACAACTGGCGAACGTGAGCCCCGCTTTTGTGTTCACCTGAACCTGATTCAATCCCGGGACTGCGTATTCAACAGGGTCCTCCACGGTGATGATGTTCACGGTGGGCTTGCGCGCCAGGTTCAACGAAGAATAGAGCGTTGTGCTCTTGCCGGAGCCCGTGGGGCCGGTAACGAGAAGCATCCCCTGCGGCTGGGCGAGGATTTGCGTCAACGCGCCAGCGATTTCCGGCGGGAGGCCCAGGGTGGTGAAGCTCTGCAGCGGCGCGTTGGCCTCGAGCAGCCGCATCACGACTTTCTCGCCATACTGCGTCGGCAAAGTGGAAACGCGCAGGTCCACCTTGCGGCCCGTGATTTTCACCATGAAGCGGCCATCCTGCGGGGCGCGTCGCTCGGCGATGTCCATGTCCGCCAGGATTTTGATGCGTGACACCACCGAATTCTGCAGCGACCGCGGAATCCGCTGAAAATCGCGCAGCATTCCATCCACACGCAGGCGGATCACGGTGTCAGTGGCCTGGGGCTCGATGTGAATATCGCTCGCCTGCTTCGTGGCCGCCGCCGTTATCGTCGACGCCACCATGCGGACTGCCGGTGTGCTCTTCTGCAAGAGTTCCGCTTGCATCTCTTGCATGGCTTCGATATTTCGCTGGAGGGAACTGGAAGAAATGAACTCCATTCCGGGATCTTCGCTATCCGGAGCAATCGCATCGGCTACGGCGGCTTCTGCCTCCTCCACCTGGCCGTACCACTTTTCGACCGCAGCTTCGATTTCGGTGCGGAAAGCGAGCCTCGGGATGATGTCCATCCCGGTGGAAAATCTCAGCTCGTCGATGATTTGAAGGTTTTGGGGCTCGGCCATCGCCACGACGAGCTTCGTGCCCTGCGCGTGAATAGGCAGCACGCAACAGCGGCGCGCGATCGGATAGGGGAGGAGCTTCAGGATTTCAGCGTCGATCTCGAGGAGCTCGCAATCCACGTAGGGGACGTGCGTCACTTCGGTAAGGGCGGCTGCGAGCTCCGTTTTGGCAACGAGTCCTCGCTGGAGCATGAGCTCGCCGAGGTGGATCAGCTTTCCTTGCTGATCCTCGATCACCTTTGTAAGTTCGGCGTGAGAGATATGACCCCGCTCCCGCAGAACTTCCCCAAGTCGTTTCTTCTTCATTGCTGCCAGACTCGCTCCGTCGAATTAGGTCTATCGAAAAGTCTTAACAGACTGTTGGCGAAGGCGGTGCGGCTCAGAGGACCGGGTCGAGCAGGACCGAAGAGCCTTCTGCCTCCGTCAAAATTCCCTTTGTAATCATCAATTGAATGAGCCGTACCAGCGAGGCGTGATCCGCATTACTCCGAAGCCACGCAAGGTTCGCCTCGAATTTTCGTCCCGGCCGCAAAACCTCGTGCGCGGGCGCCCTCAGCCCGGTCAGCTCTGCGATCCACAAATCGAGGGCGGCCCTTTGCGCTGGGTCAATTTCGTCGAACGCGATTCCCATTCCCAGCCCGTGCTGCGAGTAGACCACCACTCCCGGCGTCTCAAATACGTTCTTGCCTTTGTGAAGGGCGATGCGAACACGCGATCCTACGGCGAATGGGTTTGTGGTATCGACGAAACATCCGCCCGGGCCCAGATCAGTGGTGCGCGTCGAGAAACGCGCCCCTGATCCCAGCTCGACCACGTCGGCCGATGCCGTGAACATATGGCGGCCTGCGGTGCGGCGCTCGGCTTCGTTCAGTGTCGTTGTCGCCTCACTTGCCCCTCGGTACGATTCCTTTTTCCAGTTGTCAGCCATGCTGGCTCGGTCCTTTTTGGCTCAGGGTTTGCATCCCGAACCTTCGGGACAAACCCTGAAACCCTTTTTCGGACTCAGGTTTGTCCGCCGCGGCGGGCAGGCATCCCGAAGCTTCGGGACAACCCTGAAACCCTGTTCCCGTTCTTTGTTACAGCTTTGAGATCGTCTCTGAGGCCGTTCCCAACCTCTTCTAGTCTCCGCCCCTTCCAAACGTATACAAGCTGAATCCCGTGCGCATTGCTCAAAAGCGAACCCTAAGGCGTCTCGCGAGGGTCAAAGGAGAAAGCGTACCGCGACACCACAGTGGCTATTGCTTCGCTCTTCCAGCCGGACGACCACGCCGAGAAACTTGCGGTGGGCTGAGGCTTTGTCGCCGAATGGGAACGTTACAACAAGCCTCATTCCGACGATGTAATGCGGCATACAGGTCACAAAAAACAGCCCATCTTGTGTAAAATCAATCACTTCACCGACATCTTCGATATCGATGAATCGCGCGTCAAATGGGCGAACATGCAGCGGCAGCGCCAGCTTTAACCGCCTCCTGCGGCGTGCATCCCTCGGTTCCGCACCCTCCGGCAAGAACGCGGCGATTGCCGTCTCCATCATCGAACTGCTCATCCAAGTCCTCCGAATTACCCCTCGACACCGCGAATATAGTAGAAGCATCTGTTGCGGGACTATAGGCCGAGGGTACCAGTGGGTACGTAACTAACGGATATTCGGGGACTTCCAATGCCAGCGAATCCCGGCTCGGACTTAAGGCACGCTGTCGTGAAAGGGGTCTTTCTCTCGCTCCGCGATTCAGGCAGAATGGAGAGACAGATGACGATGCGACCTTCTTCTTCCAGCTGGATTTCTGACTTGTTCCGCGCCTCGGCCCGCGTGGGCTTTCGACGCGCGTACAAACAGGTGGGGCTCGATCCTGAAAAGTACTTTGGCCAGGTTCGGCAAAAGCTTCGTATTCCCGTTTATTCCTGGGAAGACCTGCGCGTTCTGAGTGATGAAGACCTGAAGCCCCATGCTGACCACATCATCAAGTCTTCCGCGAAGGCCGCCGCGCTCGAAGGCGCGGGCCTGGGGTTGGGCGGCCTGGTAACAGTTTTACCTGACTTCGGCATTCTCGCCGCTATCACGATTCGCATGCTTCAGAGGCTCAGCCTGATATACGGCTTCGACTATTCCAGCAGCAACGAGATCGGTTCTTTATGGCTCGCTGCCGCGAGCGCGGCTGGGCTCGACTTGGGAAGGGAATTCGTCGAGAAGCAGGCGATGGAGCGCCTGGTTCCCAAAATCATCGATCAAGTGGCGATCAAAGCCGGGGCGGAGGTTGCCGAAAAGTGGGCGGCGCGCCTGATCCCGATTTTGAGCGCCGGTACGGCAGCCGCCTTGAATTATTGGTTCGTGAAATCCTGGGGACGCCGCGCGCAGCGGCATTTCATCGCGCGGCGTCACACGCTTCCAATCCGGCCCGACCGTCCTGCTCCATTCCTTCTTCCGTCCGCGTCTCCAAGCGCACTTCGGTAACTTGCCGGAATCAGGTTTTTCGATTTGAAATTTCAAATTTGAAATTCGAAAGTTGAAATGAAAACTTCGATTATTCGGAGTGTTCAAGCGCGGCCCGGTCCCAGTTTCCCAGCGTGGCTCCCGCTTCGTGGGTGGTCCAGGCAAAATCCATTAGCGCAGCCTTTGGGTCAGGCGCGGTGCGGACTTCCTCGTAGCTCAGCAAGAACTCCCCCAGCTTCGTGTCGTAGTAGGCTTTGTCGGGCTTTACCCGCGTTTCGCGGAATCCCGCCGGTTCAGGTGAAGCATACGCGTAGAACATCGCCTCTTTAACGTCTCCGCCTCCCGGCCACCAACCGACGCTGGTTAGCTCATGCGAGTACGCGTCTCGAGTGACGCGGTCCGCGCCCGGACGCTCTGGCGCGCGCCGTCCCGAGAAGCACGTGAACGCCAGATCGAAACTCCCCCAGAAGAAATGTACGGGGCTCACTTTGCCGATGAATCGAGGACGAAACTCTTTCAGCACGCGGTCGACGCTCGCCAGGATTCGCCAGAACCGGTTCGCATAGTTGGGATCGTACCGCGCGTGCGTGACGTCGCGCTCGAACCGAATGGGATTCGGCACCTCCTGCGGCATCGTCCAGATCTTCACCTGAATGCCGAGCGAATCCAGCGCCTGCATCACCTCGCGATAAAATCCGGCAACGCTTCGCGTGTACATCTGGATGTTCATCGGCCGGCTCCAGCCGGTGACGATATCGAGCTTGTGCTCGATAAAGTCGAAGTTCATTTCGAAGTTTCCGCGCGCGCTCGGTATCGCGGACGTCGTCAGTCCCCGCGCGTTCACATACAACGGCACTTCCCACCAGTGGTTGACGTGCGGGCTCGACCCCAGCCGCACCTTTCCCACGATTTGCGTCCACATGTGGAGCGTGTCGCGTGTTTCGTTCCACTCGGCCAGCGGCAAAGCCGGCCACGCTTGCTCTCGCGTCGGTGCTTGTCCCGCAGCCATTTCGTCGCTACTCCGTCGGCTCAAACTTCCATTTCATCCACATAGCACCAGCGCCAGTTTTCGCCGGGCTCAAACGACCGCATGACTGGATGCTTGGTCGCGTGAAAGTGTTTGGTGGCATGCGTGTTCTGCGAGCTGTCACAGCATCCCACGTGCCCGCAGATCAGGCATTCTCGCAAATGTACCCACGTGTCGCCCATCTTCAAACACTCCTCACAGCCCTGGGCGCTCGGCGTCACCTTTCGGATTTCCTTCACGTGCGGGCACGTCGCCACGAAATTTCTCCCTTTTACGCGATGCCGCCGCCCTTATTGGTCGCTTCGAGTCAACTTACCGTCCACCACATCGATTGTGAAGCTCGAACCGCCCGCGCCGCTCCACGATTTCAAATCGAATTTCGACTCGGCTCCGGCACCGAGTTTGTAGGCGCTGATGCCTCTCACCGTCAGCGGCTTTCCCGGCGCGCACTCTTCCGGCTGGTGCGACAGTTCTAGAAAATACGCCGATCCTTTGCCCGCCACAATCGCTTTGGCGTCCGGCTTGATCAGCACGGCCGTCGCCTCATCGATCCCGATTGCCCGCGCGCGTTTCGCCCAGCCATCGTGTTCGATGCGCGCCAGAAACGCAACGGTGCGTCCCAGACGTTGCCGCGGCGAAAAATGACTGTCGGTAATAATTCCCTGCATCACCGGTATCGACAGGAAATCGCGATCGAGGGACACCTTGGCGTCGAATGGATTCGCGAGCGCCTCCGCGCTCGTCACGGTGTCGTTGCGCGCGGAAAACGCGAACTCGCCTAGCACGGCCAGTCCGGCGCTCGTTCCGCCAATGGGAACGCCGCGAGCGATCGCGTCGTTGATTTCTTTCAGCAGAGGCCCGGGCCACATCTTCACGTAGTTCGATTGATCGCCGCCCGCGATGAAAAGTGCGTGCGCGTTGCGCACGTGAGCAACCGCTTCTGACGACTTCGCTCCCTCCGGCGACGTGATCAGCAGGGTCGTGACGGAATTATTGGGGCACAGGTCGTGGAAGTACGGATTGTAGGCATCGCGCCCGCTCGCGCGCAGCACCACGATCTCGCCTCCATGGGAATGCTCGCAAAGAAACTTCGCGGCGTCGTCGACGTCTCCGCCGCCACCGAGCAGCGCGACGCCAAACGAGGGAGCCTGCGGGTTCCCAGGCGCCGCAGCCGGCAGCGAAAACAGCTCGATCCCCGTCGTCTGCTGCCCGTGAGAGCGAACCGCGAAAAACGACGCCACCACGCAGAGCAAAGCGGCAATCAAGGTTGCCGAGAATTTCGCTTGAGCCATGCCGCGCGCAGTATACGCCATTCCCAATTCGGCATATATTCGATGTCCGTGAAATCGCCGAACGAAAAGCTACGAATCCGCCGGCTCCGCCGCGCCGAACTTCCAATCGATACAGTTGCCTTGGCTCGCTACCTGGTGGGCAAAACGGTGGTCCACGATCTCCCGCAAGGGCGCCTGAGCGGCCGCATCGTCGAAACCGAAGCCTATCCCATCGGCGACGCCGCCGGCCACGCTTATCGCGGCCACACGCAGGCCAGGAATTCGCTGTTCCTCGAACGCGGACACGCCTACGTTTATTTCGCCTACGGTTCGGCCTGGATGCTGAACATTTCGAGCGAGCGGCGGGGAATTGGCGCTGGCGTTCTGGTGCGAGCCCTTGATCCGCTGGAAGGCATCGCGCAGATGGAGAAAAATCGCGGCGTATCCACCCTGCGCGACCTCACTCGCGGCCCGGGCCGGCTGGCCGCCGCGCTGCGCATCGACAAGAGCCTCGATGGCGTCGACATGTGCTCTCCGAAAAGCCCACTCTGGCTCGGCGCCGCGGCACAACGGGTGGGAACCATCGGTGTGACCACGCGCATCGGCCTCTCTCGCGAAACGCACCGAAAACTCCGCTTCTTCGAGCGCGGCAACCCCTTCGTCAGCGGCCCAGCGAGACTCCTCAGGAGCTGACGTCGTACGGAAGGATGAAGGTAGCGGATGGCTAGTCGGGTGTACAATCCCACCGCCCGAAGCCATCTGAGCCAAGGTGAATCCCGCTGAGGAGGTCCTCGCGATGGAAGACACGAAAGGCAACCTGAATAAAGCATCCGAAGCAGGCGCTCCCTTCGATTCAGCCCTCACTCGCAGAACGTTCCTCGGTGTTTCCGCGGCAACCGCGATGATCGCGGGTCTTTCGCCGTTTGTCGGCGCAACCGAAATGAAAGGCGATATGCCGTATCGCACGCTCGGCCGCACCGGTGAGAGAGTGTCGGCCGTTGGACTCGGCGGCGGCCATATCGGTCATGCTGGGCTGAGCGACGACGACGCGATCCGCCTTGTGCGTATGGCCATCGACAACGGAATCAATTTCATGGACAACTGCTGGGACTACAACGACGGCCGCAGCGAAATCCGCATGGGGAAGGGTCTCGCAGGCGGCTACCGGCAGAAAGCATTCCTAATGACCAAGCTTGATGCGCATACGAAGGCGGCCGCTACGCAGCAAATCGAAGACTCGCTCCAGCGGCTGCAAACCGACCACATCGACCTGCTGCAGTTTCACGAAGTCATTCGCATGGACGATCCCGAGCAGATTTTCGCGTCTGCCGCGGGAATGGAAGCGGTGCTCGAAGCGAAGAAGGCTGGGAAGGTTCGCTACATCGGATTCACGGGACACAAAAGCCCCGACATCCATTTGAAGATGCTCGCGACCGCGGATGCGCATGCGTTTCACTTCGATAGCGTGCAGATGCCGTTGAACGTGATGGACGCGCATTACGAGAGCTTCGGGAACAAAGTGCTGCCGGTTCTGGTGAAGAAGGGAATCGGCGTGCTCGGCATGAAGCCGCTCGCCGCGGGCAACATTCTGAAGAGCAATACAGTGACAGCCACCGAATGTCTCCATTTTGCGATGAATTTGCCGACGAGCGTCGTAATCACCGGCTGCCTGACCGTTGAGAATTTGCAGCAGGCGCTCGATGCGGCTCGCACTTTCAAGCCGATGAACGAAACGGAAGTAACCGCGTTGCTTGCGAAGACGGCGGAAGCGGCGCAAAACGGGCAGTACGAAGGCTACAAGAACACCACCAACTTCGACGGCACCGTCAAGAACCCGCAGTGGCTGACGACGGCAAACTTGTCCAGCGCCGGTTAGTACAAGCGTGAGGGAGATGGTGCCGAGGGGCAGAATCGAACTGCCTACGCCGGCCTTTTCAGGGCCGCGCTCTACCGGTGAGCTACCTCGGCACGGGACAATCGACAATTTTACGGAAATCTTGCGGCCGAGCAAAGGGGAATTCGCACGTTGACTGCCGCGCGATGAGTGGAATGCCCACCAGCGAGCGTAAGATCCAGGCCGGTTGCCGGAGGCTATTGCATGCTCTGGTCGAACTCGCGCATCCAGTCTTTCTTCTTTAGCACTTCGCGCGGTTTGGAGCCATCTGGGGGGCCGACGATTCCATCTTTCTCCATCAAGTCAATGAGCCGAGCCGCGCGGCCGTAGCCGACGCGCAGCCGCCGCTGCAAGGTGGACGTGGAAGCGCGTCCCATTTCGCACACCACGCGGACGGCATCCTGATAGAGCTCGTCGTCAACCTCGTCCGCAACTTCGCCGTCGCCACCAGCGCCGGCCGACATGGCGTTCTCGTCCCGCGGAGGTTTCAGCAGCTCCATGTTGTAGAGGGCCTTGGCCTGTTCGCGCCAGAAATCGCAGACCGCAACGACTTCAGACTCGTGCACGTAGGGCCCGTGGATGCGGTGGAGCCGCGAGGATCCAGCCGGCAGGTACAACATGTCGCCTTTGCCGAGCAGCGATTCCGAGCCATTCGAATCGAGAATCGTTCGCGAGTCCACCTTGCTGGCCACGCGGAACGAAATGCGCGCCGGAAAGTTCGCTTTGATGAGACCGGTGATGACGTCCACCGAAGGGCGTTGCGTGGCAAGAATCAGGTGAATTCCCACGGCGCGCGCCATTTGCGCCAGGCGCGTGATGGATTCTTCTACGCCGTTCGTGTCTACCATCATCAGGTCAGCCAGTTCGTCAATGACGATGACGATGTAAGGCAGCGGCCGATTTTCCTCGTCCTCCGCGGCATCGAACAGCGACAAAGACTGCCCTTTTTCGAAGGTGCGATTGTATTGGTCGATGTTTCGCACGGAGCGGCCGGCAAGCAACTTCAACCGGCGCTCCATTTCGCGCGTCGCGTTCCGCAGGACGTTTGCCGCAATCTTGGGATCCGTCACGACGGGTGTGAACAAGTGCGGTATATCGGAGTAAAGGCCGAGCTCAAGCTGCTTCGGATCGACGAGCACCAGCTTCATCTCGTCCGGCGTCGCCTTGTACAGCATTCCCATCAGCAGGGAATTGATAAAGACGCTCTTGCCGGTTCCGGTCGAGCCGGCGATCAGCAAGTGGGGCATCTGCGTCAGATCGGCGGTGCGGATTCGGCCGATCAGGTCCTTGCCGAAGGGTAACGTGAGCTTCGATGGCGAATGATTGAATTCCGGTGACTCGACTACATCGCGCAGGGCAATCGTTTCGCGGTGCGGATTCGGCACTTCGATGCCGACCGTGGATTTGCCGGGGATGCGCTCGATAAGAATCGACTCGGCGCGAAGAGCGAGACACAGATCCTCGCCAAGCCCGGTTATGCGGCTGTACTTGATCCCGGCCTCGGGCTTGAACTCAAACGTTGTGACCACCGGACCCGGATTGATCTGCGTGATGTGTCCGCTGACGTCGAATTCCGCACATTTCTGTTCGATCGCCCGAGCGTATTCCTTGAGTTCGCCTTCATCCATCTTCTGGCCGCGCTCGGCGGTCTGCAGCAACGATGGAGACGGCAAGCGGAAGCTGGTCTTTCCGCGCGAGATTTTCGGATCGCCGGCAGTCTTCTTGGGAGGCGAAACTTCGGGTTCGTGGAACTTGATTACGGCTGGGGCTCTGTCGGAACGGCTGAGGTTCTCAGCTTCCAATTCCCCTTCGTCTTCTTCCTCGATTTCCTTCGTTGAAACACGCTGCTGTTGCACAGCCGGACGTCCTGCAATCTTGATTTCCTCCACACGCTTTCGGAGGCGGTCGGATTCGCGCGCTTCACGCCACGCCTTCGCGCGCACGATCATTTGGCCGATCATTCCTTCGCCAGCCATCGGCTTCCTCATCCAAGCGAGCGCCGCGCGGAATGAAAAGCTCGTGGTCAGGAACAATGCCGTCAGCATCATCGCGACCGTAACCAGGTTCGCGCCGATGGGATTAAAGACGGCGCGCATCGAGTCGGCCAGCAGCGCGCCAAGGAAACCGCCCGGAGGCAGAGCTCCGCGCACATCTGGCACGAGCCACGGCGCCGAAAGGCGCATCAGCGCGAGCTCGGCCGAGACGGATGTGAGCAACATGCTGAACCCGATCGTCTTTGCGACCGGAGCCTCCAAAACCTGACTCCGAAACCATCGCATGGCCACAACGAACATCCCGACTGGGAAAAGGAAAGCCGCAAATCCGCAGAATTGGAAGAAAAGGTCAGCCATGTGCGCGCCGAACGGGCCGATCCAGTTTCGCGCTGGACCCGAGGCGGGCAGCGGCGCGGAAACATTGAAGGAAGCATCGCGCGGCGAGTAGGAAAGCAGGCTTAGGGTGAGCAGAATCGCCAGGCTCAAACCTACAAACCCGATGAGCTCGTTGAGGCGTTTATTTTCGGTCGGCGTCAGAATACGCACTGAATTTCCTCCACTCCGAAAGCCCACGCGACGGGCTTCCAGGAGGCGGGTTTCCCCTGAATTCTTGGAAACAGTCTACTCCCAGTCTTCGTCAAGCGGAACTCGAAGGCCGGGTGAAACGGGGGAAGGCTCAATCGCGCGGTCATTACAGCGGAGCGGCCAAAGCCGCCATACGTACACGAAGCTGTAGGGAGACCCTTTGCGTGGGACGCGCGGGCGCTATCGCGCGGAGCCCAACGGGAGGAACGCGAGAACGAGAATGACTATACCAAACAAGATTCGGTAGTAAATAAAGATCTTGAGTGTGCGTGTTTGTAAGTAGTGCAACAGAAAGGCAATCACGGCATAACCGACGATGGCGGATACGGCGATGCTGATGGCAACGTGTGAGAGCGGCATGTCGAGCGCGCCGCTTTTCTGCATTTTCAGGAGTTTGGGCAGCTCTTTCGCGGCCGCTCCAGCTATCAATGGCGTCGACAGCAGAAAGGAAAATCGGGCGGCTGCCTCGCGGGTCATTCCGCGGAACAAGCCGGCCGTGATTGTGATGCCCGAGCGGGAAACGCCCGGGAAAAGCGCCAGCGCTTGGGCCGAGCCGATCGCGAGAGAGTCACCGAGAGATACCTGTTCGATGGGTCGCTGGAGCCTCGCCACGGACTCCGCGTACCACATTAAGAGTGCGATCAGAATCATCGCGCAGGCGATGGGCACCGGACTCCGCAGGTTTTCCTCAATGCGATGCTCGAACAGAAAGCCAACGACGCCGCCGGGTATCGTGCCGGCCACCAAGTACCAGAACATCCGCCGATTGTGGGTCACCATTTGCTCGCTCGCGCGACGCGGGTAATGAAAACCGAAGCCACAGAGCACGAGCTGAATCCAATCGAGCAGGAAATAGAGCACGACGGCGAGCAAGGTCCCCGCGTGGAGGGCCACGTCAAAGGCGAGGCCGGGATCGTTCCAGTGGAAGAATTGCGGAATCAGAATCAAGTGCGCCGAACTGCTGATCGGCAAGAACTCCGTCAAGCCCTGCACGACGGCTAGAACAATTACCTGCCAAAGGGGCATCGGCGACGTGCCTTTCTTGCTGTAGGGTGCAATTCCGCTGGAGCTGAGCTACTTCGCTGGCCGAATGTTCTTCGTCATTGCGTGGGCATCACGGCGGCCCGGATAGTAGCCCTTGCGAACGCCGCGAGTACGATATCCATGCTTTTGCCAAAACGCAACGCCCGCTTGATTGTCGGTTGCGGTTTCCAGGCCCACGCGCATGACTCCATTTGCCGCGAGCCGTTTTTCGATCTCCGCGAGCAAGGCGCTGGCAATTCCCAGGCGCCTGTATTCTTCGAGAACGTCCATAGTGACAATGTAGCCGTCTTTGTCGCGGTGGGCGCTGATGCAAAAACCGGCGATTTTCTTCGGCGTGTCGACTTCCGCAACAACGCATTCGGCCCCGGCGAGTCCGAGGTACGCGCGCATATCCGACCGTGAATATGCCGTGTCCGGCGGATAGCAGGCTTGATCAATCTTGTAGAGGGTCTCGAAGTCAACTGCGGAGTAAGTCCTGAGTGCGATTTTCACGGCGGCTGGCATTCGAGCGTAATCTGGAAACGCAGAGCTTCTGGTCTTACACTTCGAGAATCACGGGCAGAATCAAGGGCCGCTTGGCCGTCTGCTTGTTCAGGAAACGCTTCAAGTCGATGCGAATCTTTTCTTTGATCACGCTCCAGTCAGTCTTTTCTTCCGCTGTGGACTGATCGATCGTTCGGAGAATCACTTCGCGCGCACGCGTCAGAATTTCTTGTCCATCTTCGTTCGGCAAGAAGCCGCGCGTCACGATTTCCGGCGGCGTTTCGATGCGGCCCGTATGCTTGTCGATCGCGATGATCGGCACCACCACGCCGTCTTCGGCGAGGTTCCGCCGGTCGCGAATCACGACGTCCTCGATCTCTTCGAGCGACCCGGAATCGACCATCACTCGCCCGGCTGTGACCGGCTCGCGGCGAAACGCTCCGCCGTCCGCGGTGAATTCAATCGGCTGGCCGCTTTCCATCAGGAATATCTGCCCCGAGACCGCGCCAACCTGCTCGGCAAGCGCCGCATGACGGAAGAGCTGCCTGTATTCGCCGTGCACAGGCACGAAATACTTCGGCCGCACGAGTTGCAGCAGAATCTTCATTTCCTCTTGGCTCGCGTGACCCGAAACGTGAATCGGGGCCGCGCGGCCGCCCTCGTAGTACACGAGCACGCGCCGCCGGAAGAGGTGATCGATCATGCGGAAAATGGCCTTCTCGTTTCCGGGGATCAGGCGCGCCGACAGAATGACGGTATCGTTCTGGGCGATGCTGAGCAGCCGGTGATTATCCACCGCGATTCGCGACAGCGCGGACATGGGTTCGGCCTGCGTCCCACTGGCGAGCACCACGAGCTTCTTTGGATCGAATGTGCGAATGTCCTGGGGCCGCACGACGCTGCCGTCGGGAATCCGGAGCTTGCCGAGGCCGTGGGCGATCTCGATGTTATTGACCATGCTGCGCCCGACGATGCCGATTTTCCGCCCGACGACGCGCGCGATATCAATCACTTGTTGAATGCGGTGAATCGAGCTCGAGAAACACGACACCACCACTTTTTCAGGCGCGGCGCGAAAAAGTTCTTCCAGCCGCACTACGACCGCCCGCTCCGACGGCGTGAATCCTGGCCTCTCGACGTTGGTGCTGTCGCTGAACAGCGCGAGCACGCCTTCCTGTCCGTAGCGCGCGAATGCGTGCAGATCGAACGGCTTGCCGTCGACGGGCGTGGGATCGATCTTGAAGTCTCCGGTATGGATAATCACGCCCACCGGCGTGCGAATCGCGAGCGCCACGCAGTCGATGGTGCTGTGGGTGACGTGAAGAAATTCGATTTGGAAGGGCTCGATGCGGACGATTTGTCCCGGCGCCACCTCGCGCAGCGTCGCATCGTCGAGGAGTCCGTGCTCTTCCAGTCGCTTGCGAACGAGCGCGAGGGTGAACTGCGTCCCGTATATCGGCACGTTCAGGTCGCGGAGAATGTAAGGGATCGCGCCGATGTGATCTTCATGCGCGTGCGTCAGCACAATGGCGCGCACCATGCGCTTGTTTTGCTTGAGGTACGTGGTGTCGGGGATCACGATGTCGACTCCGAGCAATTCCTGCTCGGGGAACATCAGGCCCGCGTCGATCACGATAATGTCGTCGCCGGAGCGAAGCGCGAGCATGTTCATACCGAACTCGCCCAGTCCGCCCAGCGGAATTGCCCACAACGAAGATTGGCTCAAGTTTTTCTTCCGGCTTTCTCGGTCAGCTCGGCGCAGCGGGGATTCCCGCGTTGAAAGCCGGCTGAAGGCTGGCTAGCGCTCGTCGTCTCGAAAGTTCCTCGATGTCATCGTATCATAGCACTCCGTGCGCGCGCGAACCGGGAGATTGTCGACGAATCTAGATCTTCTGGTTTGGGCTTACTTTGAGGATTAGTTGTCGCCGCCCGCAAACAGCCGCGCAATCGCAACCAGCAAAACCGCGCCCACGGTCGCTGCGGCGAGGCTCCACCAAAATCCGATGCCGCCAATGCCGAGCCGAGTAAAAATCCATCCGCCGACCACGGCCCCGATTAATCCCAGAACTATGTCCACGATGCAGCCGAAGCCTCGTCCTCGCGTCAGGTGCCCCGCAAGCCATCCTGCCAGCAAACCAACGATGATCCACGCGACCCAGCCTTCCATCCGAACACCAACGATTACGGTGTCGCCTCCGGGTGCCATGCTTGCGATCATTTCCATCATAAATTCCTCTCCTCCTCAACCGACCAAATCAATCGCCAATTCCTGGCATCTTACGCTTGGCAAAAAATGTACCCGAGGCATTTGTAAACGAGCTTGGCCGCGAGAAAAGCCGACGCATGATCGCCAGGCTGCGGCAGCAGCTCCACGACGTCCATCCCCACAATCTTCTTATGGTCCGCCACGGCACGAATCAGCGAAGTGACTTGCTGCCAATCGAGGCCGCCGGGTTCAGGAGTTCCGGTGGCGGGAACGAGCGAAGGGTCGAACCCGTCCAGATCGATCGTGAGATACACGCGCGGACTCAAATCCGCGAGCACTTTCGCAATCCAGCTTTTCATCGGCGCGCGGACGATGTCCTTCGCCCAATAGACTTTGGTGCGCAGGCGAGGAATCGCCTGCGCTTCTTCGGCCGACAACGACCGGATGCCCACCTGCACCGCAGGGCAAACCTCGACAACGCGCCGCATCGCGCACGCGTGGCTGGCCGAATTGCCCTGATATTCATCGCGCAAGTCTGCGTGAGCGTCGATTTGCAGGACGCTCAGGTCCTTGTACTTCTTCGCGACCGCGGAGACAAGCGGGGGCGTAAGCGAGTGCTCGCCACCCAGCGCGACGGGGAACTTCTCGTCGTCGAGCAGCGCGAGTTCCGCCGTGAAAAGTTCGGTGATCACTTCGTCGAGCGTACCGTCCATCGTGTCGATCGGAGGCAATGTGTGAATGCCGATTTCCTTGTAGGGCTCGACTTCGAGTTCGTCATCGTAGAGCTCCATGTTGCGGCTCGCTTCAATGATGGCGTCCGGACCATTGCGGGTTCCGTGCTCGTACGTAGTCGTGCGCTCGAGCGGGACGGGGAAAATCACCGCGCGCGACGTTTCGTATGTTGAATGTTCGTCGGGAAGTCCGCCGAAATTATGCGGCGGCATAGGCGTGTATCGAGTCATTGTCCGTCCATGATGTCTCAGATTTTCGAAATTTTGTTTCGCGTTTCGCCCGAATTGTAATATCAATGAGGCGCACGCACGCGTGTTCGCATGCAAGGAAAAGCCGGGCCGACATAATTTACCTGCGAGGAAGCTGAATGGCAAAGAAAAAGGGGGCGACGGGCCGGATTCTGCACGACCCGATCGAAGATCGCCTGATCCCCATCTTTCCGATCGATCTATCGCAAATTCAAACGATCGATGATCTTGTTCGCGCCATGGGCCGAACAGCTTTCACGGGGCGCCAGATCGGCGACGCTGCCGACGTTCTCGAGGCCATGGCTCGGGACAAGGACTGCTTCGTCGTGATGACGCTGTCTGGCGCGATGACGGTGGGGAAAATGGGCCTCGTTTTTTGCGACCTCGTTGAATCCGGCGTGGTCCGGGCGATTGTTTCGACGGGAGCGCTGATGGCGCACGGCCTTGTGGAGGCCACGGGCCATTCGCACTTCCGCTACAACCCGAAAATGGACGATCGCGAACTCTTCGAGGCGGGCTACAACCGCGTGTACGATTCGCTCGAGCCTGAAGTGAATCTCGACGCCGTCGAAGCCGTGATGCAGCAGATTCTGAAGAGTTGGGACGCGGACGAAGTTGTCTGCAGCTACAAGATCAACCAGCGTATCGGCGAGTACCTGGCGCGGCACGCGAAAGGGCGAGGAATTCTGAAGTCCGCCGCGGAGCGCAATGTTCCCGTCTTTGTCCCGGCATTCACCGATTCTGAACTCGGCATCGATTTCGCTTTGCACCAGCGCCTGCGAAAAAAAGCGGGACAGCCTCCTCTACGTTTCGATCCCTATGAAGATTTCGAATACTACGCGAAGACGATGCTTGCTACGAAGCGGATGGGGCTGCTCACAATCGGCGGCGGCGTTCCGCGGAATTGGGCGCAGCAATTTGGCGTTTATGCGGAGTTGTTGGCGCGTCGCGGATACGAGAAGCTGCCGCTCAAGCGCTACAACTACGGAGTGAGGATTTGCCCCGAGCCGGTCAACTGGGGCGGCCTCTCCGGCAGCACGTACACCGAAGCTGTTTCGTGGGGGAAGTTCGTACCGCTTGAAGAGGGTGGGCGCTTCGCCGAAGTTCTCGACGATGCCACTGTGGCGCTCCCGCTTGTAGTCGCAGCCGTGCTTCAACGCATCGGGTATTACAAGACGGGCAAGCCGGCGCCGAAATAACTGCTGGGTTTCACCTGCCGGAAGGTTCAGTCGTGATCTTTCAGTCGTCGTCGCTGAGCAGAATTGCGGCTGCGAGAACCGTGGTCCACAACCCGCGCTTATCCCCGACCGCGGATTGAGTGATGTTCATGGTGCGGACGATCTTGTTCGAGATGCGGTAGACCTCTTTTTTCTCGTCCCAGGATAGATCCGGATCGAACTCGACGTTCAACGTCGTGGCAAGCATCTCCGCCGCGAGCTCTTCGGTGTACTCACCCGCAATTTCTTCGCTCTCTCCGAAGGAGTGATGCTCGGAAAGATAGCCGTACATCGATTTGTCGCCGGGAAGCGCAAGCCCTACGCCGGCAGCAATCAAGCGGTGCGGCTCACGCGTCTGATTTTCGCTGATTACGGTGAACGCGACCTGGCCCGGTTTCAGATGTTTCAGGCCTTCGCTGCGGGAGATCAGTTTGCAGTAGGGAGGGAAGATCGACGAAACGCGAACGATATTGCAAGCGGCAATTCCCGCGTTGCGCAACGCCAGCTCGAAGCTTGAAAGGCGCTCGCGGTGTTTTCCGACTCCCTTTGTGAGGAAAATTTTCTTCGCGACGAACGCCATGGATTGTGCCGAGCTGCGGTGCCTCCGTGAATGGAGTGAAAAAGTTTCGCTGCCGAAAACTAGCAAGCACGCGCAGCGATGTCAACACCAATTCGCGTGCAGTCACAGTGTTTTAACATTGTCTGTGCGCATCTTGGCATCGGGCGCGCCGATTCTCATCGGCTGTGTTCGTTTGCGTCCGCATCGGCGGCTTTTTCGATGGCGGCGAGCGCTTCGGGCGGCACAATTTTCCAATTTCCATCGGCCGTGGCCGGAATTTCCTTTGTGCGCGAGAGATAGTCGATCATGAGTTCGCGAATCTCGACTGGCGAGCGGTAGACAACGAGCAATCCCTGATATACGGAATATCTGCCGCCACCGGTGTAGCGGTAATTGTTAATTGCGACGCGCAATTGCTGCGCTGGCTCGAGTGGTTTTCCGCGAAACGTCAAACCGCGAATCCGCTGTCCGACGGGTTGCGTTAAGTCGATTACGTACGAGACGCCTTCGGCGGAATCGGCGTTGTATCCCGGCAGGCGAATCGACTCGCCTTCGGGGACAGGCCACGCCGAGAAGAAACTCGCGGCATGTTCGAGCGCGTCCTTGAGTTGCGCGCCGGTCATCTGGACGACGTAGAGAGTGTTCTCGTAAACGTAGAGGGCGGCGGCTTGCCGCACCGTCACCGGCCCGGCGGGAATCTTCACGCCCGGGAAAAACATCGTGGCCATGGATACGTCGGCATGTCCGGCGTCAAGCTGCACCTTGTGAATCACGTCGACGAGAGGGTCGTCCTCATAGCGTGAATGCTGTCCTGTGAGTTCTTTCGCCGAATTCGCAATCGGCGTGTCGAGATATTTCTGAGTGGCCTCTTGATATGGCTCGGCGAGCTTCATGATTTCGGGGTCGGCGACGATTTCCGGCGTGACCGGAATCGTTTTCGAGTGCTTCGATGCGATCAGCCAGTGGCCGCTATCATCGCGCGACATTTCGACGTCGGCGCGGGCGAGCGATTGGCCCCAATTTCTGGCTTGCGACATCAATACGCCGTGGACCATGAGTTCCGGCATTTCACGATGCGTGTGGCCGTAGAAAATGACGTCGATGCCCGGGACTTGATCGGCGACTTCCCACGCGGCGTTTTCGTTGTCGATCTGATCGGGAGCAGCGGCGCCGTTTTGGGGATCGCGATCGAGTCCTGAGTGCATGATGACCACCAAAAGATCCGCTTGCTTCCGGACCTCCGGAATCACCCGTTGCGCAGCGGCGACAATCGGCTCGAATTCGTAGCCTTTGTAGTGTTCGGGAATTTCCCAGCGCGGAATTCCCGGCGTGACAAAGCCGACGATTCCGATGCGCACACCGTCGACGTTCTTGATGATGTAGGAGCCGATGTGCTCGATGCCATTTGTGTAAGTCTGCTCGACGTTGGCTGCGAGCCAGGGGAATTGCGATTCGCTCTTTGCTTTCCACATCACCATTTCGCCGAAATTGAATTCGTGGTTGCCGACAGCCATCGCGTCGTAATGCAGCGCGTTGAACGCGGCGATTGTGGGATTTGGTTTCGAAGTGTCTTTTTCGGCGAAGTAGTACGCGAGCGGCGTTCCTTGAATTGTGTCGCCGCAGTCGAGGAGCAGGGCGTGAGGTGCTTCCGCGCGAGCCTGTTTTATGAGCGTTGCGATCTTGGCGAGTCCGAGGTCGGCAGGCTTGTTGGTGTAGTAGTCCCACGGCTCGATGTGGCCGTGAATGTCTGTGGTGCTGAGCAGCGTGATCGTGACGCGGTTGGGCGCAGCCGCGTGAGCGCGGATTGCAAGTCGCACGCTGATCGCGAAGATAATTGCAAGCGCAGCAAGCCACGAAATAATCCGGCGCCGTGAGCTGGTCTTCATTGTTGGAGATTAAGCCTCGGGAGATTCCGGCTGCGGGAATTCTTGCGGGCAGAGAGGGATGCAGGGAGCGAGGGCGTCGGCGATGGTTTTGAGTTCGCGCAATTGGGGATGAGTGAAATCGGGGCCGGCCTCGGCGGCGGTGCCACCTTTGCGCGAAACCTGAATCACGCCGACCACTTTTTTCTCGATCATCACGGGCATGCTCATGATTTTCTGGATGGGTTCGCCGCGGACCAACTCCGGCGGGATGGGCACCGCCTCGAAAACGGAGGCGTGCGGCACGACGGAAAAGTGGTTGATGATTTCGGGGCGTTTTTCGCGCACGGTGCGCGCGGCCAGGGAATTGGTGCTCGAAAGCGGAATTTGGCCCACGGTGCGCAGGTTTTCGGGAACGATGAAGCGGAGGAAGCGCTCGTCGGTGGCGAGGCCGAGGATCGCGACCTCGTGGGGCTGGACCGCGAAATTTTTGCCGATCAGGTCGGCCGCGCGCACGACGTCATCCGACTGGCAGGGCGCGCCTTTGCGGGTGATCTCCTGGCCGAGCTTTCTGAGTTCACCGACGTATTCGCTTGGCATCTGTCGAGACGGATCCCCCAGTGGCGGAGTGTAGCACAGCGAGGAGAAGGCAGTGGCGAGTGGCGAATGACGAGTGGCGAGAAAGGCATAAGTCGGGAGGCAAGAGGCCGAAACCGAGGCTTGAAAGGCATGGAAAGTGTACCGATTGAAACTTTTTCGGCGGCTTGTTTTCAATCGTTTAGCGGGATTTCCGTTTGCGAAGTGTACCGATTGAAGAGGCGAGCCTAGGAGAAGCTTTTGGTGTTCGCCCTGGTTTCGCTTTGGCGAAAATATACCCCCCTCCCTTTTGCTTATTAGAATGGGTCGCCGGTGAATGTTTTCAATCATTTGCGTCGATTTCTAATCGCGTTTTCGTTATTAGAATTCCGGGCCGGGGGCGAAAGTGCGGCGAACCGGAAGTGGTGTTTTTGTTTCGGTTAGAAAATGTCTTCTTCTGTGTTGTGAATGAGTTGCGGCGATTCTTGAATGTGAGGTTGTTTCGCTTAGCCTTTTCTTCGCCTCTTGGCCGACGGGAGGAGGCAAGGATGCATCGTGGCCGGGAATCAGGTGCTCTGGTGGCGGGTACCGGTCGCGTCGTCATGGCGCCCTCCTTTGCGAGCGCGAAAAACGAGACATGTTAGCATGGAATGGCAGATTAGTAAAGAGTAAATATTACGTGGTACTGGAATTACTAGGATAGCGAGGCAAGGAGGCAAGGAAAAACCCGCACCCTTTGCATCCCGAGGCCTCGGGACGCCAACTGCTGTGTAGTCGGATAATCGGACATTCGGTATGGGACGAATGCAAGGTTCCGATTTCCGCCGTTAATCAGAAGTTGAAAGAGTCAGCGTTATCTCGTTGCTCTTGCCGAGGTCGTTCGTGACCCAGAACGGATAAGTGCCAGCGCTGAGCGAGTTGGGAATCGTGAAATAGAATTCAAATTGCGGAAGGCGGTCGTCCGGCTCACTCTCTGCATTCGTTGAGCCGATCCACACAGTGTTGTGTGAAGTGAACCCTGCTCCAACTACCCGTATACGCTGGCCAGGCACCACCGGGCCGTTCCTCATTTCACGGCTCTGCATCGGGGACGCATCTGCCGAGACGTAGAAACTAATACGCGGTTGAACCCTGACTACGCGGGCCGTCAGTATGTTGCTCTTCCCTCGGGCGTCCTCCACATAGAAGCGAACTCTTTCGCCGGTCAGATCGGACGGAGCTGAGAACTCCACATGACGTTCATCTATTGCTGTGGCTGGAACGCTGGTTTCACCTATCCATACTTTTTCGTTCGGCATAAACGCGGCGCCATGTAAGACGTAGTTCTGTCCTGGATAGAGCTGAACGTATGGGCCGTTGTTTAGATCACGCCCTCGAAGAGTTAGTCCTCGAATTACTGCCATCGTCGGCAGCGAGATTTCGAGCGTCTTCGACACAGGTTCCCGCCCGGCCGCAAGGAGCCTCATCTGCGGTTGCAGTAGGACTTCGGTATGATTGGCGAACGAAAGGTCGAGAGAGCCCTTCGACGCCGAAACCTCTCTTAGCTCCCCACAGCGGAATACGTCGTGGCTTTGCAAGTCACTGACTTCGACCAAGCTCACATCCGTGAAGCAATTCATATCGATCGTCACTTGTCCATCCGCTGCGCCGGCAACGTCCCAACTAAGCCGGTAGGACGACGGGGGAGAAGGCGGAGAGAGCGCCTCCAAAGTGAAAGCACGGATCGATGGAGTGTTTGACGGTACGTTTGTTGGTGAACGAGTTTTGATGCTATGCAGTATCTCGTTCATACGGCGGTCTAGCTCAGCTTGATCTACCTGCGAGGTGCCTTCTGGCGGGCCGAATCGCGTGGTCACTACAGCGATCTCGATCTCGTAGCAAGTCCCATTCGCAAAACCGGCATAGTCTTTGAAGCCTGTCGCAGAGGGCGCGTCAGCGCCCCCACTCCAATGAAACTCCACGTGATCTATAATGAGTGTGCTGACGGTCCTATATTCTCCGGATACGCTTGCCGCGCATTCATCCCGAGTCAGGTGCTGATTCGCGCTCAAACCGAAAATTGCCTGTGTCAGATCTGTCTTCGGAAAAAGCTCATTGGGGATTTGGATGGTTACCAACTGAACTTCTCCCGGGTGTCCGTCGTTAAGCAAACCTGGACGCCACTCAGTCTGCGGTCTCACCGCCGCATTCGACTCATCGACTGTGTAGGTATCGGGATATTGGAACGAGATCCCCCATCTCTCACTCTCGTACGTGTTTCGCTTCACCCTCTCAGCCTTTGTCACCTCACCCATCATGCGCCGGGCGGTCAACCCGAACTGGATTTCCGGAATCGGAGAAACACTCTCTGACAGAAGCGCTGCCGCGAGCAAAATGGCAAATCTCACGTCTCCCCCCTTTCACACGAAGAAGCCTACCGGCCCACTGGCAAGAGGCGTGCCATCCTGGAATTTGCTGATTCTGGACCTCTTGTCGTAGACGAAACAACACCACGGCCCGTTGCAAATCGCGGACGGAGTGTAAGAAATAACACACGTGACTTCTTACCGAGATACGGGAACACGTGACTCAGTCGGCAGAACGCTTCGTTCGCAATCGATTGGCGCGGTTGATAAAATCAACAGGCCATTGAAAATCTCAACAGTTGACGGAGGGGCTCCAGTCAAACCTCCGCGTAAGTCCCTTTCTTCCAATGGCGACTTTGTGGGCAGTTTTTGGTGTCCGAATTGCACAGTGACCGACTCGAAAGGGGAAACACCATGGCGAAGAAGTCAAAAGCATCAAAGAAACTCAGGACGGCCAAGGCTATGAAGCAGGTTAAGTCGCTCAAGGGTAGCACGGCCGGCCGATTCATCCTGGAAGTTGGAAATTACGGATCCTAATACTGGACTGGGCTGGCCTCAAAGGATGCGGGTTCGTTCCCGTAGCGGCCGGCGACCCGCGCGGGCCAACCGTGCGCTCCGACTGACCTCTTGGTTAGCAAACTCCTGATTGGTCGGATAATCGGATATTTGCGGGAAATGTCCGGTTACCGCGGTGGTCTCAATGGGTCGACGCAACACTCAGGTCGCACCCGACTTGCATTGAAAACAAAGGCTAAATCGCTGGCTAGGGTTAGATCAGCCGGAACACTACCCTGGCTGGGTTTCGACCGAGTACAGCCAAACAGATCGCTTCTCCCAGGGAAGCACTGACGAATCACCGCATTGGATGGTGTTGCGTCGACCCTCTGAGCCGGCACGGCTAACCGTACATTTGCTCTGCTGAGAGGGCAACTTTCCGGTTTCGGCGTTAATCAGGACTTAGCTACCCGCTAGGTCTCGGGTTCGATTGATTTCGCGGAAACAGACGCGAATGCTTTCCAAACCAAAACCGCTCCGCCAATCGACGCACTGAGTGGCACCGGGTGCAGTCCCCAACCTTCTTGGCGGTGCAGGTGTGCCGCGAAGATCAGGAGCGTGGAGCCCCCAACCAAGCGAAACGCCATACCCGTCCAGCGACCGTTCCTGTGAATGGTCCGCTGAATAAGCATCGAGCAGAAATCCGTCGCATAAATCGTCGCGGCCCACAGCATAAGTGTAGTGGGAATCTCCACTAGCTTCGCCGTGAAAGTAAGATACGCACCGCTTGACAGCACGTCGTGCTTCCAATCGCTGATGTACAACCCTTCACGGAAATACGCATGCGGGCCGTAAGCAACAATGATCGCAAATGCGTCCGCCAGATGGGCGGCGAAAAATGAACTCACGAAAATCGTGACCAGTCCCGCGCCGATTCCAAGGTGAGGGAGAGGTCCCCGTGGCATTGGTCTCGTATTGAAGCTTTTGAGTTCATCGTACCAGGCTCTGAATAAGGCCGGTTTTGTAGTGGCATCCACGAGCGAACAACCTTTCGGTAGGTCGACCCCGATTCGTCTAAAGATTAAGACAGGTTGGCCCGCTTCCAGATGGAGACTGTGAAATCTGTTTCTCAACAACCACGGCCACGGTCCGGGATTTTGCGACACCCCGTTAAATTCTGGTAAGTCGAATAACCATCCATTTGAAGTATCGCTTTACTTTTCCAGTTACCGCGTTATCTCTAACGACGCCGGCGGTTTCAAGAGATCTTATTCTTATTTTTTCTGTCCACGAACACACGTTTCCCCTAGCACGCGAATCGCGTCTTCATGGTTGCCTTTTTTCACTTGTGTCACGCCAACCAGCTCGGGCCGCTTCCGCTTCATCGATCCGGTGTTGCCCACCAAACATCTCTTCGGTCACGATCGACCATGATGAGTTATGCGAACTCCCCGTAGGGAGGCGGGTCGCCTAATCAATCAGACGGTGACTCTTCGCACCATAACGCGGTCCAGGCATTCCCGCACAGGCATCACCGCTTCTCTGTTGCATCTGTCCACGACGACAGAACTCTTGATAATCAATCTGATCCCGCAACATGATCCACAACCGAATCCCGAGTTTTCGTGCGGCCGCGACTCGCGCTTTCCCCAGGCCCTTCTGAACTAATTTGCGCCGATAGAATCGACGCAATTCCGGGTCTCGGCGCACCGCGTGTGTCGCCGCCTCACACCAGAGAAAGCGCAAAAGCGGATTACCTTGCTTGCTCAGGCCTCCGAGCCGCTGTCGACCGCCGCTGGAGTGCTCTATGGGAATGATCCCGATGTAACTCGCCAGCGCCTTGCCGTCGGTGAATCGTTTCGGATCGCCCAGAAAGACATCGGTCGCCAGTGCCGTGATCGGTCCCACCCCAGGATGAGTCATCAACAGCCCTGCGGTGGGTCGTTGGCCTGCTTGCTCGAGGACTTGCTGATTCAGTTGTTCGATCTCCCCTTCGAACCTGGCGTACATCGCTTGCAACTCACTGCGCCGATGAGCGGTATGTGTTGCCAGTGGTAACGACGCGATCGCCTCTTGTCCGCTTTGGCTCCAAAGCGAACTCCCTCGCCTTAAACCATTCGCCAGCGCGATCGCCTGCAACGCGTTCTGTATCCGCGTCCGCATGCGTACCCACTGATGACGGTGTAAGAGCAACCCTCGGAGATCCAGCAGTTCCTTCGAAGGCCGCCAGATCGACGGAAAACGGTTTTCTACCAAAAGCTTTAGAAGTAATTCGGCATCTCGCTGGTCATGTTTCTGTCTTCGGGGTTCGGCCGCTCGAATCGTCGCCGGATGGCCGATCTGACAGTCGATTCCGAGTTCATCCATCAGGTTCACAAACCACTTCATCGACCCTGTCGCTTCGATGCCTACACGCACCGGACCTGGAAGCGTGGAATAAAACTCTCGCACACTGTTGCCTTCGTGCGTGAGAGTCCGATTCACCACTTCCCCCGACAGGGTGTCCAGCATCGCCACTGTTTGCTGGCGAGCGTGCAAATCACATCCTATAATTCGCATCTCGGCCTCCTTCGGTCCGAGCACTGTTGGGGTGAACACCGAACAGTCTACTCGGGCCGTCGCGAGGCCGGCGTCGTTATGACATCAATCGGGCTGACGAAAACCGATCAATCTTGGTTACACTCTTGGGGGCAACAGCAGTCTTAAAGGGGTATTCCGCATGCAGGAACTTAAGTGGCTGGAGGAGCTGCCCGAACAGTCGCTCGACGCTGGTATCAGACTCCTGAACGAGTTGGGATGGAATCTTCAAGTCAGGGAAATTGACGGCTTCCTGTTCGTCAATTCAGGCCACATAGTTCTCTTGAAAACAACTGCGCATGAGGCGGTGGAGGCTCTTCTATACGGTATGGCGATCTCGTTTTCGACCCTGCCGGAAAAAGCTTTACGAGAAGTGCGTAAATTCGTCAAAGAATCCAGGGGTCGTGATCGACAGATTGCGAGGGAATCGCATCGGTCAAATCCTGATTAGTCGGGTGAATTCAATGGGTCGATGCAACACTAGTTCGAAGCTCATTTGGCTGAGTTTAAGAGGCCAAATCCATTCGCGGGTATCGATTCAGAGAAAACCCCGTCCTGATTAGGTCTAATTGAGCGTCGCCCAGAAGGTCAGTCTTTCCTGAAAAGTACCATCGGGAGCACTGATTAAAGGGTGTTGCATCGACCGTCTGAACTGGCACGGATAACCGGACATCTGGGTACTGGGACCCACTTCTCCGGTTAGGGCGTTAATCGGGACCTTGCCCCCTTGCAGCCGTTGTTCGCGATGGTTTCCAGGTTGCCGAAAAATCGGGACCTACGAACCGGCGACAAGCCAGGATTCGAGGCGCGTGTCCATTCGTTTGAGAATCGCGTCTAAGTTTTCGGAGCCCGCGAGATCAAGGAGGATTCGATCGAATTTACTGACGAAACGCCTGCGGCGCCAGGTCAAAGAGGACAGTTCGTAGAGAGTGTCGGCGCTTCCGGTTTGTTTTTGCCACGCCTCGCGGCAGAGTTTTCGGATTTGCTGACCGGCGCTGACGGCCTGGGAACCCGAGTTGCCTTTCGAGTAACGGAAAAGTGCATTGCGTTTCAGCAACACGAAGACATTGTCGCCGCTTCCCATTGCGAACCCGACCAAATGGGCGCAGCGAGTGTTGAGGAGGGCGTCTCGCCATCCTTTGGGAGGATTAAAGCCGCGCATGCTTGATAATTTGATTTCGAGCAGCGGGAGTGGGCCGCGGTGAAGAACTAGCATCCAAGATGTGTGCGGACCAGAAGGCTCAACGTCGATACCAAAAGAAATGCCGCGCGAAACAAGAGACATCTCGCGCAGTTTCGCCAAGCGCGTTGCACAGGTTTCCACGGCCCCAGGGACGGATTCGGCGACGACCCTGGGTTCACCCTTTGTTGATTCATCGTCATCGTCTGCGGATAAGAGAAGACTTCCAGATCCGAAGCGTTGCGTGCGGGCGTGGTGCGAGCTTCGCGCTATCATGCGCATCATGGGATGCATTCCGTATCGAAAGTAAATCGTTTTGGCCCGCATGACCTGAAGAAATCCTGAGAGAAGGAGTTTGGCAGCCGCGTGAATATCCTCGGGATTGGTGGTATCCAGAAAACGCTTTGCAGGCGAGATTGAGACGAGGCCCATCAGTTTGTTGAAACAATGGCAAAAGGCATTGGGACGCTCGCGTTCCGAGATCTCCTAGGGTGTCTCCAGTATACCGGCCTATGTTGCGTCAGTGCCTGATTAGTCGGATTACCGGACATTTCCCGTACTAGGACCCCAATTTTCCGGTTACAGCGTTACTCAGGCATTTGCGTCAGGGTCAATGCGGTGGATTTGCCCTGCAAAGATTAATCTCCACGGCAGTTGGCACCCACGGGACGCTCTGAAATTGACGAGCGGATTTCGCTAGATAACCCGGTTTCTGCAACTGAACGGTGATTTCTTGCATATCATCAGGCGTGAACCATATACAGTAGCCCCACTGTTGCTGGTTTCCCTCTCCGTCCTTTCCAGCAGGCCACGGTTCACACTTTGAGAGTTTGGCTTCAACAGCAGCGTCGAGATTCCATTGTTTTCTTGCCTGTTCATAGGCCGACCACGCAACTTGTGCCATATCGGACGATCTCCAAACGTCTTGACCTGCCTCAACTCTCGCTTGCAACGCCATCGCAGCGTTCCTATCCTCCGGTTGGTATGACCTGTAAAAACCACAATACATGTGGCCGGAAGCCGGGTGAGGATTGGAAGTTGGTCGGCATACTTCGCGAGTGAATGAGCTTGATGGCGCTATCTCACTTGTCCATACGGGCGCGCCTTGACCTTTACGCTCACCAGGCGGCCCAGCCTTCGAAACAAAACCACCGGCGAATCCATAGTAGACGGTCATATCGGGCGAAATCCAATCTCTGTCACCTAGACCATCACTCGCCTTTATTGTCTCGCCCCAGTGTTTCGCGACCACCGCAAAACACTTATTGAAATTTGCCAGCAATGAACATCCCGGGATCTCCGAAAGTGCCTTCAATTCTTCTGGTGTCGGCTGCCAACGGTCCGAAGCGCACTGATAGGTTCCCCCTGCGGGTACGCTCGTGCGCTTCGACGAGAGACTTGAGACTTTCTCTACGACAAGCAGGTGACAGCATTGTTCCATTCCAAATCCGCCCTTTACTCCAGAGAAGAACATTCCTCTCAGCGTCGCCTTGACTTCGTAAAACAGGCATTCTGAGCCGCAACCGTCACCGTTCGGCTTTCGGAAGCGAGTAGCACCGACATCGTTTACGAACTGGTTGAGGAGGGCATCGTGCGTGAGAGGGATGACGATGCCCCTTACCTGAACATCCACTCCACGCCTCTTTGGAAGAAAATTGCCGATGTCCCAATATTGCGCGGGCGACACAACATCACCGCCTATGTCCAACCACACTCGGGCCTGACTGTGCGGTTCACAAGTGGCGTCGATGACGAAATCAAACTTCCCAAAGTAGATACGCCCGTTGACTTCGACTAGCTTGCGGTCGTAAATGTCCGGATGATTCTCCAATTGACAAACCGTCACACGAATCGGCACCTCTGGCAAGGACTTGCCACTGGCGACCGGCGCTCGTGCGAGACAACAGCAACAGCCTACAAATAAAATCCGCCAGAACATGAACGTAACTACATTTACGCTCTATTGTGAAGCCGACACAATGGCCCCGAGGTTCCATGTGCCCGATTAGTCGTGCCGGCTCAGACGGTCGACGCCGAAGCACCCCAAGTGGACGTGCAGTCGGATAATCGGACATTTGCCGCGTACCAGGACCCCAAATGTCCCCTTGCCGCGTTAATCGGGACTTAAGAAAACAAGTCGTTGATGCGCGGCAGGAAACACTTGTTCTGCATAGCAATCGTCGTAAACGGGTTGCGGCTATCATAAGAGAAGCGATCCACCCAATCTGGCCTCGGGTGAGCGAAGTCAGTTTGCGAGGTTTGGGATGCTAGTTCTCTTGAGGTCGTCCAAGCCGCTGTGCGCGCTAGGGCTGCTCCTGGTCGCCGGATGTTCGGGTAGCGGCAAGTCATCGACACCTCCTCCTCCTACGGCCCGGTCCGTCACGGCGCAACCTCCTCCGGTGACAATCGTTCGCGGTGGGCCGACGGGAACCCCAGTAGTGACGCAATTTCCCGGAAACACACTGGCGAACCGCGCTCCTGGCCCCAACGCCCCGGACGCGAGAGCTGTCAGCATTAGCGTTTCCACAAGCCCGGGCGCTGGCGACGCCGGGACGCGCGGCAAGCGGGTCCTCATCGAAGAGGCCGAAACATTGCTCGTGACGGATCCGGACGGCGCGAACCGCCGCAAGATCGCCGAAAACGCCTCGGCCGCCGCCCTCTCACCCGATGGGAATTTAGTCGCCTATGCCGACAAAAAGGGCGTGTACGTGTTGTCGCTGCTCGACGGCCAGTCCGTCAGTCTAGCGAAGGTTATCGAAGGGCAAGTGGATACTATGGCGTGGTCGCCCGACCAGACACACCTGGCTTTCTACATGGCAATTAGTCCGAAGAACTGGGCTTTGCTTCTGGCCTCGTACCCTCCCGCCGGGGACGCGCCACGCAATCTCGGCCCTTGGTATGAATCCATCAGTTTTTCACCGAACGGGAAATTCATCGTTCATCCGGCATTTGATCCGACGGCTTCACCCGGCCCGCCGGATATCCTGGAAACGGTCAACGTGGAAACCGGCAAACGCGAAACGATCTACAGGGGGGCTACAACAATCTGGGTAGCTAAGTATGCGCCGGACGGATCGAGCATCGCGTTCCTGATGACCGATCCGAAGGACAATCTGGCGGAGCGCGATTCTGGCGGCGCCGTCACCGACTTGTGGATTCTGCACTTGGACTCGAAAAAGGCGGAAAAGATCATGCCCGGCGCTTGGGATTTTGACTGGTCGCCCGATGGAAAGTTCCTCGCCATCGGCACGGGCACGGAAGTGGGGGACTACCCTCCCGACGATGGCGCTGTTTTCATCAGCTCCGCCGACGGGAAAGACCAATTCCAGCTTTCGAAAAACGCCCCTTCGTTGGGCGCAATATTTTCGCCGGACTCAAAAGAGGTAATCTTCAAGGACTTCTATGGCTCAGGCCTTGTGGTCGGAGATCTGGCGACGCGGAAGCTGATTCCACTGACTGGCTTCGGCCCCGGCGGGGACCAATACGTGGTGTACGACTGGAAATAGACGCTGCGGCCAGCAGAAGACGAGACTTTGACGTGCTAACTCCTCAGTAGGGGGCAAGGAAGCAAGGAGGCAAGGAAAAACCCGCACCCTTTGCCTCCCAAGGCTTCGGGACCCGCAAAGGGATGCGGCACCCTCAAATTCAAAGTCAAAACCTGACGAACTGGGAGGATGGCCCACCCGCCCGGCGAATTCGTAAGCTTCCCGCGAAGCGCTGCGCTTAAATCAACGGCCGAGAAGAACCTCAGGCTTCCAGACTCCTGCGAGTAGACTTCGAGCCAGCGTTGGGCTGACCCATTGAGACCGCCGTGTTTACCAGGCGTCGGCAACTGCGCCTCGCAGTATTCGACCCGACCGCCCATAGGCACTAATCCATTTGGACGAACCAACGTGGGTAGTTGTAGTGAATAGCTCCATGGTGTAGGGAGCAGGGTATTATCCCGCGCCAGCTTGGCGGCACGCACAGTGCACCCTTGTGCTGACGCACGTTGGATTACGCCCTGAGCGCTGTGGATCGATTCGCTGGGAACTGAATAACAGCAAGCTGCCGTGCGAAAAACGGCAGAGTGCGTACACGCTACGAGGCATTGAAGCTTTTTCTGGTGCAGGGAGGCCTGGTGGGCGCGCTCCCCTCTGGTTCCCGTTGTTCGACAGGCCCAACTTTCGACAAAGGAGAAAAAGCATGAAGCGAATTGGAAGGACGTTAGGTGTAATGCTGGGTCTCGCGGCTCTTGGATTCGTAGTTTCACTCGCGCCCATGAAAACAGCGAGCGGCACGGTGGCTGCAAATGTGAATGTGGTGAACACTCCCCTACCTGTCACTTTGAACAACCAATTAGTGACCCTCGTTTGCGCAGGATTTACCGGCAGTTTTTGCACGGACCTCGAACAGGTGGCCGTCGACGGCACATTGACACCATACACAGCCCCACCACCTGGCCTTGTCCTTGTTGTGACGGACTTCGTATGGAAGTCGGAATCGGTGACGCCTGGTCAGGTCGCATTTGCCACGCTCCACCACCAACTTACTGCCCCTCCACATGATGTTCTCTTTTCTGCCATGGTCGCGACCCCTGACGGCGCCGCGGTTTCGGAAGTTCACTACACCAGTGGATTACGGTTCAACGACGTCCCAGTCGTGTATTTGTCTAATACACCGAACGAGGCCATCCTCACAGGTTACTTTGCGGCACCCTAGCTTGCTGAACTTGAACAGATTTCCTGATTCGTGATCCGAAATGACGAGGGCGTGTTGGATAAGGTGCCCGTTGAAATTTGAGTCAAACGCAAAAGGCTTCTACCGCAGAGACGCAGGGGGCGCCGAGAAAAGCTGAAACACAGAGAAAAGGTGAAACCTTCAACGGCTCAAAACCGGGAAAGCCGTCCCACCCGATTACAGCGGCTTTGGATGCGCGGCCAGGGCCTCGCGGAAGGCGGCGAGATTGGTTTTGTCCACGACGGCGGTGCCGGTGTCGACCCAGGCGGGCATGGGAGATTCCGGGGCGGTACGCCAGTCTTTGAACTCGTGGACGGCGTTATGGTGCAGATCGTCGAGGAATTTGAGGCCGTAATAGCCCATGACGTAAGGTTTCTGGACGACCGTGGCAGTGATGGCTCCGCGCTGGATCCAGTCGAGCGTCTCCGGATCTTTGTCGAAAGCCACGATGGGGATTTTGCCGGTGAGGTCGACGCGGTAGAGCGCGTCGGCTGCTCCTGCGCCGCCGGAAGCTTCGAGGCCGATTATGCCGTCGGGCTTGTCCTTAGTTTTAACAAGAGCGGAAATTTCGTCATAGGCGGCGCGCGGATCGCCCTTGTCGTCGATCGTCTTGGTGACCTTGATTCCGGGAAACTTCTTCAATGCTTCGTCAACGCCTCTGGAGCGTTCGGCGAGATTGAACTGGGCGGGAATGGTGATGACGACGATGTTGCCCTTTCCTTTCAGGAGTTCTCCCATGCGCTTGCCGCTTTCCTGGCCAGCGCGGAAATTGTCGGTGCCGACGAACATGATGCGATGGGAGTCGGGTGCGTCGGCATCGACGCAGATGACGGGAATGCCTTGCTGAATGGCATCATCGATGGGCGCCTTGAAAATTTCCGGGTTGGAGGCCGAGAGGAGAATTCCGGAAGGTTTCTGGGCGACCGCTTGCTGGAATGCGGTCAACTCGTCATTCGGGGAAAAATTGGAAGGGCCGGTGAGTTCGGCCTTGATGCCCATTTGTGTGGCAGCGTCGGTGAGGCCGGCTTCCGCTTCCTGCCAGTAGGGCAGGCTGGTGTTGAATGCGACGAAAACGTAGTGCTCGGTTTCCTGATGGTAGGGTTTCTGGCAAGATTCCAGGAATCCGGCCAAGAGAATCATCGAGAGTAGGGTAAGGGCGAAGCGAGCTTTCATGGCATGTCTCCGAGACGCAATTCGAGTGCAAAACTCGGCTCTTTGGATGGGTAGGGTATCACGACAACTGGGCAAGGAGGCAAGGAAGCAAACCTTGGGAACCACAGATGAACACAGATAAACACAGATAAATGCGAAAGCGATTTGAAATCTCAGATTTTAGATTTGAAATTGAGTCAAAGGCGAAAGGCTCCTACTGCAGAGGCGCAGAGGGCGCCGAGAAAAGCTGAAACGCAGAGAAAAGCTGAAACGCAGAGAAAAGCTGAAACACAGAGGGCACTGAGAACGGCTTGAGGACACAGAGAGAGAAAAATCCGCACCCTTTGCAGAGTGCGCAAAGGGATGCGGTACCCTCAAATTCAAACTCAAAATCTGACGGGCGAGAAGGCCGACCGCCACCCGTCAAATTCGAAGTCAAAACCTGACGGACCGGAGGGGTGGCCCACCCGCTGACTCACTGCGATTGCGGCGGTATGATCTTTTGCTTTTCTAGTTCCGTCGTCACAAGTTTCGTGAGTTCCTTGATCCTCTTCATCACCGAGCTGCTGTCGAACGTGTTGGTGGTTCCTGTCCAGACGAGTTCGCCGTCCGGTTTCCCTGTGGCATAGACGTTCACTTCCACCTGCGCGATTTTTGCGGTCTCCAAATACCCAGGGGAATAGACGACCGGGTAGAGGGCGTCGTAGTAGCCGTAAAAGGTGTCGTAATAGGGAACTGGAATGTAGGTCGTCTCGCCAGGAACGTAGGTGGTTTTAGTGTCGTTCTTGGTGAGGCGCGAAACCACGATTCCGTCAAATTTCTGTTTCCGCACAACCCACCTGAGGTCATCCGTCTTAATGGGCGTAGCGTCGGGCCGGGGGAGAAACTCGTAGCTTGGGGAGGCTTGGACGCCGGGACGCGAAATGGCAGCGACCATCTCGTCCTCGAACTCGGCGCGATTCGCTGCTTTCCCGTTTAGGGCGAGAACGAGAATGTTTTTGAACTCGCCGCCCGCATAGGCTGGGTTCCTCCAGCTGAGCGCCAGCTTGGCTGAAGCAGCGAACAATAAGGCTTGGCCGACTGAGAGAGCGAGGATGAGGCCTGATTTCTTTTTCAAGTCCATCACGTCGCGTCGGGGGCGATGAAGTTGACGGCGGCTTGGTCGACGGTGGGGAACATCTCGATTAGGGTGTCGACGCGAGTCAATTTGAGGCTGTGGGCGATTACGGTTTGAGCGCCGGCGATGCGGAGGGCGCCGCCGGCGGTTTTGAGCTTGGTGAGGCACTTGACGATGGCGCCAATAGCGGCGCTGTCGGCATAGGTGACGCCGGCCATATCGAAAATAATACGAGTCTCTTTGGCGGCGATCATCCCTTCCACTTCCTGGACCAGGCGCGCGCATTCCGGACCGTGGTGGATGCTGCCTTTGATTTCGAGGCTGGCTGTGCCGGGATGCAAAGTTCGTTTTGTGAAATGCAGAATCACTTGGCGGCGCTCCCTTCGCCCTCATACGGAAACTCGCGGATCATGCGCACGCAATCGCCAAGAGCCGTAAACAGCGAAGTTCCCCAGCCGCACGGCAGAAAGGGAGCCGTTTTCTGGTTCACGGTCTTGTCCGCTTCGGCGTAAAAGCGCATGCGCTGGCCCGGAGGGGGCACGGCGAACTCCTTCACGGTGATCGCGAACGTGACGCTGCCGCCCGCGTGCGCCTTCACCATCGAAAAGTGATGCAGCCGCGTTAACTGCTCAGCGGAATCTGCGTGGATGTACTCCCAATCGGTGTTCACCGATGCCTCGCTGTATGTGGGGTGCGGTGGGGATACTAGGCCAGCGAGACAGGCCAAGTCAACGGGTGCGGAGTGCGTCAGTTATCGTCGATGAAGCAAGCGCCCGTTCGCAACGACTCCGCGCTGTACTCCAGAAGCCGGACAACGTGATCCCGCAAGTGGTGGTTCCTCAGTTGGTTGGTAGTGAGAGGTGCGTTCCCGTGTCCAGTCGAAGTAGCTGGGCAACTCGCTTTCGCATCACGATCATCAACGCGATCCCTGTGAACCAGAGTACGGCTGTGCCCGGCTCGGGCGTTGGTACCAATGTGGCAGTGCCGGACGTGAATGGAAAGTAGTTGGCAGGGGTCAGGGTAGGACAGGCTCCATTCGAAACCAACTGGCATACGGTAGAAGCAACCTGGTTACCGGCAGGCACGACAATGGAACCGACGCCGCTGGTGTTACTGCTAGAAAACCCCAAACCTATGTAGGTCGAATCGGACGGAGATCCTTCACATCCCGGCTCGTCACCGTAGAAGGCGAGATCAAAGGTGCCCTCGAAAGGCCCAACAAATGTGCAGCTGTTCAACGAAGATGCAATTGTGCCAATCGGAGTGACAAAGGAGAAGGCACCGAGCGTCTCCGTAGTGGGGTCGTAGAAGTACGTGCCCGTCACTGTGAATGTGCTGCTGCCGCCGCAGGGCGTCGTATCACTACAAGTAACTACACCCGTGAAGCTTATTTCCTCTGCTGTGCGCGCGCTGGCGTTCGGCGCTCCGATAGCTACGAGCAGCATCGTAAGCGTGATCCACAAGGTTTTTCGCATCTTAAAAACTCCTCCTCGCCGTGCCGATGTTGGCGACTAACGGTGCACCTCAGCAAGTGCTGCGTTTGGTCTTAGGCCGAATGATCCCGTCCTGCATCCTCTGGATGTTTGACGAGACATTGCGCCTTAGAACTCTTCCCCGCAAGTACCCATGTTGGTTCGTCCAAAGAGGTTAGTGCTTATGGGTGGTAGGGGCGAATTTGCAAGGCGCAGTTGCCAACTCCTCATTAACGCCGTAAACCGAAACACTGACCCATGACCGACGGCTACCGCGGCTTGCAAAGTTTTCTTCCACTGCTATACTGAGGCGCTCGGGTGCAAAATATTTCGCGTTGTGTGATGCACGTCACAGCGCGACGTGACGTAAAGCGGGAGACTAGCGCAAGTGGCCGGCGCGTGGGCGCGATGGCCGCTGATAAAGCAGATCCCTCACCCCGCAGAAGACGCGGGGATTCGGGATGACAAGCGCGCAAGTAAGGGTGGTAGTTTTCGGAGTGGGCATGGAGTCCGTAGCGGCCGGGTCCAAGGCGGCCGAATCCAAAACGAGCTACTTTCTCGACAAACTGCAGTCCCTCAGCGGCGTAATTCCCATTGGAGCATTTCTTCTCGAGCATTTCTGGTCGAATAGCTACGCGCTGGTGAGCACGCAGAAGTACGACGACGTGTCGGTGGAGCTGCAGAGCATCCCGTGGAGGATATTCGTCGAGAGCGCAGTGCTGTGGCTGCCGATCCTGTTTCACGGGTTCTATGGGATTTGGATCTGGTGGCGCGGGAAATCGAATGCGATCGGGCATCCGTGGATGGCCAACTGGTTGTACGTGCTGCAGAGGTGGACGGGAATCGTCGCGTTCGTTTTCATCGGGTGGCATGTGTATACGGAGCGGTTCATGGGAGGCGGGCGGACGAATTATCACGATTTGGCGGAGGCGATGTCGCATCCGTGGTATCTGGCGTTTTATATCGTGGGGGTGACGGCGGCGTCGTTCCATCTGGGGAACGGGCTGTGGAATTTTGCGTGTAAGTGGGGAATTGCGGTGAGCGTGAAGGCGCAGCGGGCCGCGGGGTGGTTGGGGGCGGCGGTGACGGTGGTGATGACGTTTGTGGGGATCATGATTGCGGTGGGGTTTCATTATGGGTGGTTTCCGTTGAGTGGGTATGTGAAGTGAGCTAGGGGCGAGGGCGAGGGAAGGCAACTGCAAAACCTTGGGAACCACAGATGAACACAGATAAACACAGATGGAAGAAAGTGCAGAATCTGAAATCGGAAAACCGGATTTACCGCAGAGGCGCAGAGAACGCTGAGAAAAGCTGAAACCCAGAGAAAGCTGAAACACGGAGGACACTGAGAAAGGCTTGAGGGCACAGAGACAAGAAAAGCAGCAAGGCAGAAAACCAGAAAAGCAGAAAAGCAGATCCCTCACCCCGCAAAAGGCGCGGGGATTCGGGATGACAACTCCTACGTGACGGCGACTGAGGAATTAGAGCGATAGTGACATCGTGAGACATCCGAAGATTATTGTGGTGGGGGGCGGGTTGGCGGGCCTTATGGCGACGATTCGCGTGGCCGAATCGGGCGTGCCAGTGGACCTGTTTTCAATTGTGCCGGTGAAGAGGTCGCACTCGGTGTGCGCGCAGGGCGGGATCAACGCGGCGAAAAATACGAAGGGCGAAGGCGATTCGACGTGGCAGCACTTCGACGACACGATTTACGGCGGAGATTTTCTGGCGAATCAGCCGCTGGTGAAGGGAATGTGCGAGGCGGCGCCGGCAATCGTCGATCTGCTGGATCGCATGGGCGTCATGTTCAATCGCACGCCGGAAGGCTTGCTGGATTTTCGGCGGTTTGGCGGGACGATGTTTCATCGCACGGCGTTTGCGGGCGCGACGACGGGGCAGCAGCTGTTGTACGCGCTGGACGAGCAGGTGCGGCGATTTGAGGCGGAAGACAAGGTCACAAAGTTCGAGGGCTGGACGTTTCTCTCCGCGGTGATCGACGAGGGCGGCGTTTCGCGCGGCATTTGCGCGATGAACCTGAAGACGATGGAGATCAAAACGTTTCCCGCCGACGCGGTGATTTACTGCACGGGCGGAAACGGAGCCATCTTTTATTATTCGACGAATTCGGTGGTGTGCACGGGCTCGGCGCAGTCGGCGCTGTTTCAGCAGGGCGTTTATTATGCGAACGGCGAGTTCATTCAGGTGCATCCGACGGCGATACCCGGCGAAGACAAGTGCCGGTTGATGAGCGAATCGGCGCGCGGGGAGGGCGGGCGCGTTTGGGTGCCGAAAAAAGCGGGCGACACGCGCCGGGGAAAGGATGTTCCCGAGAACGAAAGATTTTATTTTCTCGAGGAGTGGTATCCGAAGTATGGAAATTTGGTTCCGCGCGACGTGGCGACGCGGGCGATTCACAAAGTGGTGTACGAGCTGAAGATGGGATTGCCGGGCGAGCCGGCGGTTTACCTGGATGTGTCGCACCTTCCGGCGGAGGTGCTTGACCGCAAGCTTGAGGGGATTCTGGAAATTTACGAGAAGTTTGTAGGCGTCGATCCGCGGAAAGAGCCGATGAAAGTCTTTCCGGCGATGCATTACACGATGGGCGGGCTGTGGGTGAACAACACGGATCAGGCGACGAATGTTCCCGGGATTTACGCGGCCGGCGAATGCGACTATCAATATCATGGGGCGAACCGGTTGGGCGCGAATTCGCTGGTGTCGTGCATCTACGCGGGGATGCTGGCTGGGCCGGCGTCGGTGAAGTATTCGCGCGGGCTGGAAAGCGGGTGCGAGAACACCTCGCCGAGCGTTTTCGAGCGCGAGCGCGTCCGGCAGCAGGACTTGAACGATGCGCTGCTGAATCGGCACCTGGGCAACGAGAATCCGATGACGATTTGGCGCGAGATGGGGCAGTTGATGACGGCGAATGTGACGGTGACGCGGTATAACGGGATCCTGGAGAAGACGCTGGGGCAGCTCGACGAGTTGGGCGAGCGGTACAAGCGGATTGACCTGTCCGATCGGACGCAATGGGCGAACCAGACTTTGAATTTCGTGCGCGAGCTGGGGAATATGCTTGTGCTGGCGAAGGTGATCACCTTGGGCGCGCTGGCGAGGAATGAAAGCCGCGGGGCGCACTGGAAGCCGGAATTTCCGAATCGGGACGACAAGAATTGGTTGAAGACGACGAAGGCGAGTTATCGAGGCGGGGAGATCAAGCTGGAGTACGAGGCGGTGGATATTTCGTTGCTGGCGCCGCGGGAGCGGAAGTACACGGCCAAGGCGTGAGGGGACGACAAGAGCCGAAGACCTTGGGAACCATAGATGAACACAGATGAATGCGAAGGCGATTTGAAATTTCAGATTTGAAATTTGAAACGAGAGTCAAACGCAAGGGACATTCACCGCAGAGACGCAAAGGACGCTGAGAAGACCGAACCAGAGAAAAGCTGAAACACAGAGGCCACAGAGAAAAGATTGAGGGCACGGAGAGCGTGTCGTTAGCGGGGTAGTGAATCGACATGGCTGAGCAGAAGCAGACATTTATTGTGAAGATCAAGCGACAGCAGCGGCCGGACGAGTCTGTCCGGTGGGAGGAGTATGAGCTGCGGTACCGGCCGCACTTGAATGTGATTCAGTGCCTGCGCGACATCGCGGAAAAACCGTTCACGCGCGAGGGCACGGAATCGACGCCGGTGAGCTACGACGCGAATTGCCTCGAAGAAGTGTGCGGGGCGTGCGCGATGCTGATCAACGGGAAGCCGCGGCAGGCGTGCTCGGCGCTGGTGGATCAACTGGAGAAGCCGATTCGGCTGGAGCCGCTGACGAAGTTTCCGCTGGTGCGCGACCTGCAGGTGGACCGGTCGAAAATGTTTGAGGATTTGAAGCGAACGAAGTGCTGGATCCCGATCGACGGAACGTACGATCTGGGGCCGGGTCCGCGGATGGCTCCGGAGATGCAGGAAGTGGGTTATCCGCTTTCGCGGTGCATCACGTGCGGAAACTGTCTGGAAATTTGTCCGAAGGTGAACGAGCACACGCAATTCGTCGGGGCGGCGATCATCAGCCAGGTGCGGCTGTTCAATTTGCATCCGACGGGAGCGATGCACGCGGGGCCGCGGTTGGAGGCGTTGATGGGGGTGGGCGGGATCGAGGATTGCGATAACGCGCAGAACTGCGTGAAGGTTTGCCCGAAGGGGATTCCTCTTACGGAGTCGTTGGCTGCGGTGAATGGGCAGGTGCTGGTGCATGCGGTGAAGTCGTGGTTCCGCGGGCACTAGCGAGCGAGACAAGAAAAGGCAATTTCAAATTTGAAATTTCGAATTTCAGATTCGAACCAAACCCTCACCGCTGAGACGCAGAGTACGCAGAGAGAACTGCCGCTAGAGAACTGCTAGAAGAAGCTGCAAAAAGCTCACCACAGAGGACACAGAGAACGGCAATTGAGGACACAGAGAAAGACACTTCGTTTTGCCGGTCTCGGCGGTGCGTCGGGAAGTTGCGGAGTCGGAAACTCTGAATCCACCTTTGGAATCCGGGTGGAAGTGTAGGAGAATCTTCGTTCGTCTGAGGGAAAGTAATGAGTCGTAGCCTGCTGCCGGTGATTTGCTGCGCGTTTGCTGCTCTGCTGCCGCTGATGGCGCTGACGTCGTCTGCGCCGACCGATATTTCACAAAAGGCGCACGATCTGCATTTCCGGTCGATCGTGATCGATACGCATGACGATACGACGCAGCGGCTGCTCGATCCGAAGTTCGATCTTGGCGTGCGGCACGCGGATGGAAGCATCGATATTCCGCGAATGCGCGAAGGCGGGTTGGGCGGGATTTTCTTTTCGATCTACATTCCCGGCTCGATTACCGGGCCCGAAGCGGTGAAACGGGCGCTCGATCAGATCGACGCGGTGCGGCAAACAGTGGCGAGGCATCCGAACGATTTGGCGCTTGCGGTGACTGCCGAGGATGTTCGGAGAGCGCATCGCGAGGGGAAGATTGCGGCGTTGATGGGGGTCGAGGGCGGGCACATGATCGCAAACGACCTGGGCGTGTTGCGGTGTTATGCCGCGCTGGGCGTGCGCTACATGACGCTGACGCACATGCTGAATACGGACTGGGCCGACTCGTCGACGGACAAGCCGGCGCACAACGGCCTGACCGATTTCGGCAAAGATGTGGTTCGTGAGATGAACCGGCAGGGCATGATGGTGGACATTTCACATGTCGCGGACAAGACGTTTTACGACGCGCTGGAAGTGAGCCAGGCGCCGCTGATCGCGTCGCATTCGTCGTGCCGGGCGTTGTGCAACGCGGCGCGCAATATGACCGACGACATGATCAAGGCGCTGGCGGCTAAAGGCGGCGTGATCCAGATCAATTATCACATCGGATTCCTCGATCAGAAATTCCGCGACACGGAAGCCGCGCATCCAGAAATCGAGAAGGAAATCGAGGCGGAGACCAAGAAGCGGTGCGGCACGGACGAGTCCTGCGAACTGGTGGAAGGCGACAAAGTGCTGCGCGAGTTTGTGGCGCAGGGCAAACTGCCGCGCGTGGAGTGGACAGAAATCGTCGAGCACATCGATCACGCGGTGAAGCTGGTGGGCGCGGACCACGTCGGGCTGGGCTCGGATTTCGACGGCGCGAATATGCCGTTCGGTATGGAAGATGCGACGCATCTGCCGCAAATCACCGACGCGCTGTTGGCGAAGGGCTATTCGGATAGCGATATTCAGAAAATTCTGGGTGGCAACACGCTGCGAGTAATGGAGGCAGTGGAAGCCATGTCGAAGAGACTACAAGGAGAAAGGCCGTGAGAAAATTTCCGTGGCTATGCTTTTTAGTTGTCGCGATGCTTGCGCCTGCTGCACCGCACGTGCAAGCGCAGTCACAGGCACCCGCGCAAGCGACGGCACCGAAGCCGGCAACAACGACTCATTCAACCGCGACGCACGCGGCGACTGATCCGGCTTTGCTGAATCCCGCGTCGCTGAAGGCAAAGGCGCCGGAAGAGTATGAAGTGACTTTCGTGACGACGAAAGGAAACTTCGTAGTCCAGGTGACGCGCGCGTGGGCTCCGCAAGGCGCGGACCGTTTCTACAATTTGGTGCGGCATCATTTTTACAACGACATGGCGCTCTTCCGCGTGGTTCCGGGGTTCGTCGTGCAATTCGGCCTGGGGCCAAGTCCGGCGGTGAACAAAGCGTGGGAAAACGCGAAGATCAAGGACGATCCAGTCACGCAGAGCAACGCGCCGGGGACGATCACGTTCGCGACGGCCGGGCCGAACACGCGGACCACGCAGGTGTTTATCAACCTCGGAAATAATGGGGCGCTCGATGGGCAGGGATTTGCGGCGTTTGGGAAGGTGACTTCGGGGATGGATGTTATCGGGACTTTCTACAGCGGGTATGCCGACAACACCACCAACGATCAGGGGAACATCGCGAGCGGAGGCAAGGCGTATTTGCTGAAGACCTATCCCAAACTGGATGTGATCAAGACGGCGACGGTGACTTCGCCTCTGCCGGCGGCGCCGGTGAAGAAGCCGGCTGCGACGACTCCGGCTAAGAAGCCTGCGGCTGCGCCGCAGCAGTAGCCGATTTGAAATGAACGGCAAAACCTTGGGAACCACAGATGAACACAGATAAACAGAGATGAATGCAAGAGCGATTTGAAATTTCAGATTTGAAATGGGAGTCAAAAGCGAGAATCGAAGGCAAAAAGTTTTTACCGCCGAGACGCGGAGGACGCGGAGAAGTCTCGGCTCGTCATACGGTCTCAAATTGAGTGTGAGGAGAAAGAATGGCTAGCGATCCAGCTTTGCTGCAACCGGCGAACCTTAACGAGAAATCGCCGGAGATTTACGATGTGAAGTTCACGACGGGCAAGGGCGATTTCACCGTGCGGGTGACGCGGGCGTGGGCGCCGATCGGGTCTGATCGCTTCTACAATCTTGTTACGCACGGATACTTCACGGATGCGGCGTTCTTCCGCGTTGTGCCGAACTTCATCGTGCAGTTCGGGTTGAGCGCCGATCCTGCGGTGAACTCCGTGTGGCGCGGCGCGCGCATCAAGGACGATCCGGTGACGCAGAGCAACAAGCCGGGAACGCTCACGTTCGCGACGGCGGGTCCGCACACGCGCACCACTCAGCTTTTCATCAATTTCGGCAACAACACATTCCTTGACGGGCAGGGGTTCTCGCCGTTCGGCCAGGTTACGTCGGGCATGGACGTGGTGCAGAAGCTGCACAGCGGCTATGGCGAGAAGCCCGATCAGGGCGCCATCACGACGCAAGGGAAGGCGTACCTCGATAAGAACTTTCCGAATTTGGATGTCATCAAGTCGGCGGTGGTGGTGCCGGCGGCGTCGTAGGCGCGACGTCTTTATTCGAGTCGGCGGGGACGCGTTCTCGCGTCCCTTTTCACGAGAGAATGTGTCGCGCCTACGGCGCTGGAGATTCTCTTTCTGCGTTTTTCCCAGCCCTTACGGGCTGGGCTAACTTATGTCGCGCCTACGGCGCTTGAGGCTTTTGTACGCCACGGACCCAGCGCTTACTGGGCTAACTTGTTCCGCGCCTACGGCGCTGAGAAGCCATCGCTTCATGACAGGCACTGACTCCCCATCCTTTCGGTCGCCCTATCCTTCACATCAATCCTCTCCTGTGGCGTTCGCCATGCTGAGTGGAATAGCTTTGGCGAAACTCGTCATTCAGTTTGCGGGGATCACGCGGTATGGATTTTTTCGCGATGAGCTTTACTACATGGCTTGCGGAGAGCATTTGGCTTGGGGATATGTTGACCAGCCGCCGCTGATTGCTTTTGCGGCGTGGTTTGCGCGGCACGTTTTCGGCAATTCCATCATTTCGATTCGATTGCTGCCTGTGCTGGCGGGCGCGGCCGTGGTGTTTCTGACGGGAGTTTTCGCGCGCGAGCTTGGGGGTGGACGCTTGGCGCAGGTGCTTGCGGCGGCGACGATTCTGCTTGCGCCGGCTTACCTTGCGTTCGACAGCTTTTTTTCGATGAACGCGTTCGAGCCGCTGTTCTGGCTGGTGTGCGCGCTGATTGCGGTGCGGATCGTGAAGGGCGCGTCGCCGAAACTGTGGCTGGCGTTTGGAGCGGTGGCGGGAATTGGGCTCGAAAACAAGCACACGATGGCCGTTTTCGGTTTCGCGTTAATCGCGGGCCTGCTGCTGACGGGGAATCAATCGATTCTGCGGTCGAAATGGCTTTGGCTCGGCGGCCTTTTGGCGCTGGCGCTATTCCTGCCGAATCTGATTTGGGAGGCGCGGCACGGGTGGCCGCAGATTCAGGTGGTCCGGAACGCGCAGGAGTACAAAAACGTTCATGTGGGGCCGGTACGGTTCATCGTGGAGCAGATCCTGTTTCTCGATCCGCTGGCGCTGCCGATTTGGCTGGCGGGAATCGTTTGGTGTTTTGTTGCGCCATCGGCGAAGCGATTCCGGTTCGTCGCGTGGACCTACTTGATCGTGCTGGCGATTTTCATGGTGCTGAGCGGCAAGACGTACTACGTGCTGCCAGTGTACCCAATGGTGGTGGCGGCGGGCGGCGTGGCGTGGGAAGGGATGGCTTCGGTTCCGTGGCGCCGAGTGCGAATGGCTGCGATTGCTCTGATGGTGATCGGCGGCATCGTGACGATTCCGTTTGGCGTGCCGGTGCTGCCCGTGAGCATGTTTTTGCGCTACATGCATGCGTTGCCGGGTTTCAACGTGCAGACGGAACGCGACGTCACCGAGGAGCTGCCGCAACTCTACGCGGACATGTTTGGCTGGCAGAATCTTGCGACCACGGTTGCGAGCGTTTATCACGCGCTGCCCGCGCCTGAGCAGGCGGATTGCGCGATTCTGGCGGGAAATTACGGCGAGGCGGGCGCGATCGATTACTACGGGCCGGCGCTGGGTTTGCCGAAGGCGATTGGCGGACACAACAGCTATTTCTATTGGGGGCCGCGGAACTATTCGGGCGCGTGCGTGATCCTGGTGGGCGAGCGATCGGATCGGTACAAGAATTTGTTTGGGGAGACGACGCTGGTTGCGACGGTGTCGAATCCGAACGGGGTGCCGATGGAGCAGAAGGTGCCGATTTATGTTTGCCGGAAACCGAGCGCGCCGCTGGCGGAGCTGTGGGTGAATTTCAAGATGATTATCTAAAGACAAAAACTTTTACCGCAGAGACGCAGAGAACGCGGAGGAAGGCTTACCACAGAGGTCACGGAGAAAGGCTTGAGGACACAGAGAAAAGAGAAAAGCAGACCTTTACGGCAGAGGCCCGCCCAACAAGATGGCGGGCAGGCGCAGAGAACGCGGAGAAACCTGAAACCTCGTTAACGCTGGGGGGCGCGGCGGGGATCGCGGGCGGAGCGTTCGAGGGCGGCGAGATCGAGAGCGGTGTCGCGGAGCTTGCTGCTTAGCTCGGATTCGGGGTTTCGCGCGATGCAGAGCAGGACGCACTCGCTGGTCAAGACAGGAATCTTTCTGCCGTCGACGTCGTCGCGGAACGGGGCAATGTCCGCGGCTTGCGTGAGAATTTTCTGCAGCTCGCGTGACCGCGGCAGGGTTTCGCTCTGAGGTTGAGCATCCTTGAGGCTGCGGCCCGGGGAGAGCCTTTCCTTTTCATCTTTTTGGCGCTGTTGGTCGTAGTGCTCGATCCAGTGGTTCCAGCGCTGGGGGCTGATGCTGCAAATCCTCTGCAGAAGGCTTTCGATTTCGTCGCGATCGTCCCAGAATCTCGAGAGGCGGTCCCATTGGTAGATGTACATTCCGGCGAGGAGGTCCGCCACTTCGACGAATTGTGCGGCGCGGCTGTGCGCGAGCATGGTGGCGAGGCTTTCCGCGCGGGCTAGGTCCACGGTGAGGCGGTGAGATGGTGGTTGGGGCTGCGCAACGTTGTCCGTGCGCCCGCGGGAACCTGGCGTTCCATCGGATGGGGCGCGCCGATCCTCGTCGGATTTGCCGCGGAAGAGTTTCATGGCCTTTGGATGACTCTGGGGAATAGCTTATCAAATTCGTGAGTGCCCACTTCGATGATGGGCGCATCGTGCGGCCTATTGGTATCAGTCAGAAAAAAAATCTACCGCACAGGCCCCGCCCAGCAAGATGGCGGGCAAGCGCAGAGGGCGCAAAGGCGCGGCGGCAAGTATTTGTGCGGCAAAGATTAGAGGCCGAGGACGTTGACTAGCTCGCGGACGGAGGCGGCGGATTTGTCGAGGGCGGCTTTTTCGTCGGGCGTGAGCTTGATTTCGATGATTTGCTCGATGCCGCGCGCGCCCAGTTTTACCGGGACGCCTACGAAGAGGCCGCCGATTCCGTATTCGCCTTCGAGGTATGCCGCGCAGGGAAGAATTTTCTTTTTGTCCTTGAGGATGGCCTCGACCATTTCGAAGACTGCGGCTGACGGCGCGTAGTAGGCCGAGCCGGTCTTCAGCAGGTTGACGATTTCGGCGCCGCCTTTTCGCGTGCGCGTGACGATGGCTTCGAGTTTTTCCTTCGAGAGGAGTTCGGGGAGGGGAATTCCCGCGACGGTGGAGTAGCGCGCGAGAGGAACCATGTCGTCGCCATGGCCGCCGAGGACGAAAGAATGGACGTTTTCGACGGAGACGCCGAGTTCCGCGGCAACGAAGGTGCTCATGCGTGCTGAATCGAGGACGCCTGCCATGCCGATTACGCGATTCTTGGAGAAGCCGCTGATTTTGAAGGCGGCTTGCGCCATCGCGTCGAGCGGATTTGTGACGATGATCAGAATTGCCGCCGGAGAGATTTTGACGACGGCTTCGACGACGCCTTTGACGACGTCATAATTTGCTTTCAGCAAGTCGTCGCGACTCATGCCTGGTTTGCGGGGAAATCCGGCGGTGATGACGATGATGTCGCTGTTCGCGGTCTCGCGATAGTCGCCCGAGGCGGTGGAAATGCCGATGGCGTGAGCGTCGGTTCGCAGAATCGGGGCGGATTCGGCCATGTCGAGAGCTTTCCCTGCGGGGACGCCGTCGAGGATGTCGGTGAGGACTACATCCGCGAGGCCTGCGTCGTGAATCCGCTGCGCGGTGGTGGAACCGACGAAGCCGCCGCCAACTACGGTTACTTTCTTGCGCATTCGGGTCTCCTTGGTGCTTTTTGCTGTGTGGACCTCAGGGGCTAAAGCCCCAGATATCCGAGCGGATCGCTTTCGCACGGCCCGAAGGCCGTGCTCCCCGGACTAATTTAAGCTCAGGGTTTGCAAATACAAACCCTGAGACCCGAGTCCGGGGCTGACACAAAGGCGAGTTGCCCCACGAACTGTGAAGTCGCGCCCTGACACAAACCATTCTTGAACTTCATTTCGGATTTGAAATTTAAGATGAGCCTATCTCATAAATGCTCGGTTGGATCGAAGCGCTTGGCTTCAGGGGCTAAAGCCCCTTTCTTATTGCGGGCCTGACGGCGGGGCTGAAGCCCCGCCCTTCCGGGCGCCATTTATGAGATAGCTTCATTTCAAATTTGAAACACCCACCGCAAGCGGTTTCAGTCGGCGGCGACGGCGGATTGCATGTTTTCGATGATGGCCGCCGCAAACTCCGAGGTCTTGAGCTTTTTCGCGCCGGGCATCATGCGCTCGAGGTCGTAGGTGACGCGCTTCTGCTGAATGGTGCGCGCGATGCCGTCTTCGATCAGCTTCGAAACTTCCTTCCAGCCGAGAAAATCGAACATCATGGCGCCGGAGAGCATCACCGAACTTGGGTTAATCACGTCTTTGTCGGCATATTTTGGGGCGGTGCCGTGCGTGGCTTCGAAAACGCCGAAGCCGTCGCCGATATTGGCGCCGGGAGCCATGCCGAGGCCGCCCACCTGGGCCGCGCAGGCGTCGGACAAATAATCGCCATTCAAATTTGGGGTGGCGAAGACTTGATATTCGTCGGCGCGCAACAGGATCTGCTGAAACACGGAATCGGCGATGCGGTCGTTGATGAGGATTTTCTTTTTCCATTGGCCGTTTCCGTGCGTCGAGTAAATCGTATCGAGCGTGCGCTTCACTTCGGCGTATAGCGTGTTTTTGAACTCTTGGGTGGCCTGTTCGAGGCCGGGCTCGATCATTGCGGCGTTCTGTTCGACGGTGAGATTTGAGTTTTTGTCTTTGTTGTCGATGATCCAGCTTTCGCGCTCGGTGACGACGTGCGGGCGGAATTCCTGCGTGGCGAGTTCGTAGCCCCAATCGCGGAAAGCGCCTTCAGTGAATTTCTGGATGTTGCCTTTGTGAACCAGGGTGACGACGCCGCGCGCGTTGTCGATGGCGTGCTGGATGGCGCGGCGAACGAGGCGTTTGGTGCCCGTGGGCGACATCGGCTTGATGCCGACGCCGGAATCTTCGCGAATCCGTTTCTTCGTGTCCTTGAGCATCTCGTTATTCAGGAAGTCGATGAGCTTTTTCACTTCCGGCGTGCCGGATTTCCACTCGATTCCGGCGTAGACGTCTTCGGTGTTCTCGCGGAATATGACGACGTTCATGCGTTCGGGATTGCGGACGGGCGAAGGCACGCCCTGGAAATATCGTACGGGGCGGACGCACGCGTACAGGTCGAGCACCTGGCGCAAGGTTACGTTGAGGGAGCGGATGCCGCCGCCGACGGGCGTCGTGAGCGGGCCCTTGATGGCGACGCGAAAATCGCGAATGCAGTCAACAGTATCTTGTGGCAGCCATTCCTTGAACTGGTTGAAGGCTTTTTCGCCGGCGAAGACTTCGAGCCAGGCAATTTTGCGTTTTCCGCCATAGGCTTTCTCGACGGCGGCGTCGAACACGAGGCGCGACGCTTTCCAGATGTCGCGGCCGGTGCCGTCACCTTCGATGAAGGGAATGATCGGCCGGTCCGGGACGCGGAAGGCGCCGGCGGAATAGTCGATGGGCGCGCCGTTCGAAGGCACCGCCACGCCGTTGTACGAACTTTTCATGGCTACCGCTCCGTTTGCAGATGCGACTGCGAGTATTCGATTACGCTGCGCGCCGAAGCGCGCTTCCAAACCGTTCACGATAACATAAAGTAGAAGCGAGCCGCACGTGGCGTTTGCCCTCCGCTGCATCGCCAGTTAGGATGTTGCCCGGGCGGGCGTCTTCCGTTCGCGGCAACCCCATCGATGAACAAGAATATTTTTTTCGTGGCGCTGATTCTGGCGGCGAGCGGCTTGGTTTCGCCTCCCATCGCGCTTTTGGGAGGGCTGGTTTACGGCCTTGCCTTGGCGCACCCGTATCATGTGGAAAGCAAAAAGCTGGCGACGTTTCTACTGAAGGCTTCCGTCGTGGCGCTCGGGTTTGGCATGAATCTTCACGACGTTGTTCAGGCCGGGCGCTCCGGTTTCGTCTATACCGCTCTAAGCATCAGCGCGACGATGCTGCTAGGCCTCGGGCTCGGGTACCTGATTCATGTCGCGGGGAAATTATCGTTCCTCATCAGCGTCGGCACTGCTATTTGCGGCGGCAGCGCTATCGCTGCTGTTGGCCCTATCGCTAACGCCAGCGAGGAAGAGATGGCCGTCTCGCTGGGGACTATTTTCATCCTCAACTCTGTGGCGCTGTTTCTGTTTCCTGTCGTCGGCTTGGCGCTTCACATGTCCCAGACGCAGTTCGGCCTGTGGTCGGCGCTGGCCATTCACGACACGAGCTCGGTGGTTGGCGCCACCGCGCGATACGGTCCGCAGGCGCTCGCGGTAGGCACCACCATCAAACTTGCTCGTGCCCTCTGGATTGTTCCGTTGTCGGTCGGGACCGCGGTTGCGCTGAAGAGTAAAGCGCGAATTCAGTGGCCGTGGTTCATCCTTTTCTTCTGTCTGGCGGCATTGGCCAATACGTTGCTGCCCGCCTTCCAGCCGGCTTTCGGTATCCTGAATCACCTCGGCAAGAACGGGCTTACGGTGACACTTTTCCTGATCGGCACCGGCCTGAACAAAGCAACGCTCAAGCAGGTGGGTGTACGCCCGTTACTGCAAGGTTTAGTTCTCTGGTCGATCGTCGGCGCAAGCACGCTGGCGCTGATTGTCTTCAATTTGATTCATATTTAGCGAGTTTATTGCGTGAAGACTAAGGGCTTTGGTCCGTACTCGTCGAGCCGAATACCTTTGATGTCGAACTCCGCGCGTGATTGCTGCGAGAATTCCGGGGTATGGAAAGTGACGGGAGTCCCTGAACAAACTCGCGGCGGCTGGTATTGTCGTTCACGAGGGTCCATAGCCGAAAAGTACAAACTTGAAGTGACCACCGGATCGATCCCCAGCTCTGCTGGACTGGACTCGTTCCAATCGCCACCGCTGGCCACCGCAACGTTAAGGAAGTCGAAGTTGTTTTTCCTTTCCTCGGGTGGGCAGGTTGAGTGCGCGCGCTCAATTCGAGCGAGGTATGCGGGCGTTTTGAGGGCGGACCGACAATTGAGGGATTCGCCGAACCCCAAACCAATAGAACATGAACCAAAGTCTGGCACGGGAAATTGACCCCAAGTCGCCACGACAGTCCGCTCATTCGTTTGACGGTACTGCGCAAGCGCGATCGAGATGTGGAGGTTCACCGGACTCGACTTCACCCGTTCAACAAAGTTCTTATCCACTGACAAGTCTATCGTCGATTTGTCTTGGTTCGGCCAGAGCAGCGAGTATGCTCCCGTCCACCGCGAGCTCCAGCGCAACCCGTCGGGGCTCTCAATGTTCACGTGCACACCCTTCTCCTGAATTACGTAACCTTCAGCTATGCCAGAAACCTCAAGCGGCAAAAGAAGGACGACGTACTTGGGGTTGTCAGACAAAGGAACTCCGGTTGCGTCGGGCGCTGTTTTCGTATCGAACGCAAACTGCGCGAGGTACTGCTGCTCGGTGGCGGGGAGGGGATATGCTTGAACGGATCCGTTGGACGGGATCACCGCGAGAATGGCGATTATGGCCCCTGAACAACATAACAGGATGCGCGACTGCATCGTCTTACGGCGCGCATACTGCAGTAAGATCAAGGAAACACAGAGGCCCACAAACACAATCTCGCTGACTACGTCCGAATTCCAACCGTCGGGAAGGCCTGAGTTGGGGATGATTGAGCTCAGATAAGCGACGCCTATCAAATATAGAGAAATCCCGAGTGCTAGTAGGAAGACCTGACCAACACTCGACGTAATCGCAGCCGCAGCACTCGCAGGGAGAATCAGAAAGATAATCAATAGGAGCTGCATAAAAAGGAGTCCGGGGAAGCGCGGCCACGCCGCAAATCCTCCTCTATGCAGCAGAATCACATCGACGATGAACAGAGGAATGTTTACAAACGTGATGAAGAAAAGGATTTTGGACGCAAGGAGCTTTGGCCATTGATAAGGGCGCGTAACCCAAAACTGGCGGTCGCCAACGAGACTTTCTCCTTGTACGACACGGACGATCAAGAGGCACCAAGCGATCGGTATCAGCCACGGCAGCGCTTTCCCGATCAAAATCAGAAGAGGGAACTCACCTGCTGCACCCGCTCCTTCTGGGACCCACTTTCTAGGCTCTAGCCACGCATACACTCCGAGCAGTGCGAAAGAGAGCAGAATCTCGGGCCAGTGATGGCGTACGTCCTTGCGGAAGATGTGGAGGATCTGGCTCATTGTGCCTCCTGCGCGGGGCCGGACCGCGTCTTGGCCATGGCCAAAAAGATCTGCCGCAGCGACATTGGCGTGAACGCTGCATCGCGCACATCGCCGAAGATTTCCCGAATCTCTGTTGGCGTTCTTTCCGCATCGAACCGGCTGGCGACGAAGCGCACGACGTTTGCCGAAGCGTTCACCTGCATCCACGATTCCGGCACTTTTGCCGGCAGCGCCATTGGCGATTGCAGCGTAATTTCCACATCCCGAAATCGATCCGTCAGCGAACTCATTTCCTCGGAAAATCGGAGCCGTCCATTATCGAGGTAGCCCACGTGGCTGGCGAGCCCTTCGATTTCCGCCAAGTCGTGCGACGAGACGAACATCGTCGACTCCGCCGCCAGGTCCAGCATTGCTTCGATCAACTGGTCGCGTACCAGGGGATCGAGCCCGCTGAACGGCTCATCCATCACGATCAGCGGAGGCCGATACGCGAGCGAGCCGGCCAGCGCCGCCTTCATGCGCATGCCTCGCGAGAGCGCCTTCAGTTTCCGGTCGAGCGGCAGCTCGAAGTTACGCACCAAATCCTTTTCCAAGTCGCGGTCCCAGGTGGGATAAAACGGCCGCAGATAATCGAGGAACGTCGCCACCGTCATCCACAAGGGCAGTTCCTGGTTTTCCGATACATACCCGATTCGCTCGAACGCGCGCCCGGCGATTCGCTTCGAATCCGTTCCCAATACTTCGGCTGTGCCGCTGGTCGCGCGAAAGATGTTCATGAAAATCTTTATTGCAGTTGTTTTGCCGGCGCCGTTTGGACCTACCAGCGCGTAAATCGCGCCTGTGGGAACTTCCAGGTTCAAGTGATCGAGCGCCTGGACGCGGCGGTACCGTTTGCATAGATTGTCAGTGCGGATCGTGGCTGGTTTGGCTTCGCTCATGGCTTTCGATCCTCATTTCGCTCCACGCCTGCTCAGCCGCTTCCAATGCTCCGAAAGCGACGCGAACAGCTCATCGAGTTCGATTCCGAGTCTTTTTGCTTCGACAGCAAGCTCCTCAATCTCGCCTCCCAACAATCGCGTTTTCTCGGCTATCGCTCCAGCCGGCAGGGAAGCGACTACCGTTCCCACACCCGCACGCGACTCAAGCAGGCCCGCGGCCATGAGTTGCGTGACCACTTTGTGCGCCGTGTTGGGGTTGATTTTAAGTTCTTTGCTGAGCGAGCGGACTGACGGAAATTTGTCGCCCGAACGCATCTGGCCGGAGATCATGGCCTTCGTCGCCGCATAGACTACTTGCTCGTATAGCGGCAGTCCCGGCCGGAAGTTGACCCGAAACGGAATCATATGTATGTGCGCGTACTATAACAGGTGAGACATCAAGTACGGGGAGATAAGCTTCTCTCTAGATGAGGGGGCGGAGTCGCAGGGTGACGCGAAGATTCTTGTTCCCGCGCGTGATGTTGACCGAAAGGCTTTCGTTCGGCTGGCAGAGAATGTTGCGGAGTTCGGTGAGGGTAATTGCGTCTGCTGGATGGTTGTCGATGGATTCGATGACGTCGCCGGGCTCGATTCCGGCTTCGGCGGCGGCCGACTGGGGCACGATGCGCCTGACGACGAATTTGTGGAAGCCGGGGCCTTCGGCGCGGATGCGGAGGCCGCTTTCATCCGACCTTGCGGGGTCTGCGTAGCTACGATTTGGCGCGAGCCAGACGCGTTTGTTGCGATTGTCGAACGCCACGGTGAAGCGCTCCAGAAACTCCGCGCCAATCAGTCCCGCATGATCCTTGGCCGCCATCAATCCTTCTGTCTCCTGGTCGAAAGTGATCGGCGGGTTCTGGATGGAATAAGGGCCGATGGTGAGCCGGTCGGCTCGGGCGTCTCTCGATTGAACAGGTCCGCCGGCGCTGGATGCGGGCTCGTCCAAGAGCTTCATTCCGGGCGGCGGAAAGTTGTGCGCGTCACTGAAAGGTTTGTAGAAGTCGGCGTAGGTATTCGCGCCGCCGTCGATGAGAAAGTTAGCGGTGATGGGGTCGACGCCGGGCAGGGCGATGGTGGCGTCGATGAATTGGAAGCCGTGTTCATCGAGGCGAACGGGGAGCGAGGTCGCGTTCGCGGACGGTTGGTAGTGATCGGGCAAATAGACGGAGAGCAAGCGGCGCTCGTAGTCGACAGCCACGACGAAGTCGTCGAAGAGGCGCGAGCCGATGATGCCGTCCACCGGGTGGCCGACGGCTGGCTCGAGAGATTTCAAGTCGATCACAATGAGATTGCGATGCGTGAGATTCATTCCGGGCAAGCCGATCTGGACGTCTCGAATAATCCCCACCTGGATGAAGTCTGACTTGTCATTGCGGGATGCGGCGGTGCCGCTGGTTTGAAGCGAGATCTGGCGGGCGTACTCGCGGTCGACCGCGAATCCTTGCGTGGCGTTGTCGAGGATGAACCAGCCGGAGTGGTCGTTCACCCTCGCTTGCACGAAGACGAGGCCGTTGGCGATGACCTCGACGGGAATGTTCAGGGTCGCGTCACCGGATGAGAAGCGATAGGAAGGCGGCGGCGATGCCGGAACTTGTGTTTGCGCGAATGCGGACGCCGCAATGAGAACTGCCAGGTGGAGTAGCGAAAACATGGCTGTCGTTAGACTCCGGGATGGACGCATAAGTTCCCGATGCGAGACTTTCGTCCCCTTCAATTCGTCACGTGCGAGAAGTTGATGTCGCGCCGGCTTCTTCGAGACGCGTTTTCGCCCAGAAGTCGGCGGAAGTTAGGACTGGGATGACTTCGAAGTCGACCAGGTCGTTCCAGCGGGCGATCCAGGCGTCCAACGATTCCCGGTTCGACGCTTCCATGATTTGGAAGCAGCGATTGCCGATCGGGTCGACCCAGCTTGCGTGGTAGGTGACGCCGTCGGGCAACATGCGGCCGTCGCGGGTGAAGCGTTCGCCGACGGCTTTCGACTTGCCGCCCTTGAAGGTTTCGATGACCATGAAGAGCATTAGGCAGTGACTCCGTTGAAATATTAGAACACTGGCCTCGAAAAGCGAGAAGCGAAAGGCGAAAGGTGAAAAGCAAAAAGCAAAAAGCAGATCCCTCACCCCGCAAACGACGCGGGGATTCGGGATGACAACGTTGGCGGTGAGGTCGCGGTTAGGGCCGGCTGAAGCTGTGTTCTGAAGGCACAGCAAATTTCAACACGGATTCTTGCGACCAGCTGCCTTAAGCTGGTGCGGCGCGAGTTAGTCGCCCTGCCTGCGCTCGCCTCCGGCCAAGATTGGGCAGCGTGGTCGCGGACGAGTTGATATAAAATTGCGGCCCCGGGCGTATTGAGCTTGTGTGTGGAGTGGACTGGAATCTCGAGGGAGTGGGGCGTTTAAGGAGGCAACATGCTGCGGAAGGTGCTGATCGGGGCGTTGGTGGTGGCGGGTGTCGCGTCGACTGGGCTTGCCCAGAGGAAGACGGATTTTAGCGGGACGTGGAAGCTGAACGTAGGCAAGAGTGATTTCGGGCCTGTGCCTGGACCGAGCGCTCAGACGGACGTGATCGAGCAGAACGGCCAGACGCTCAAGATTGCCGTCAACGCCGAGACGGAAATGGGCAAACTGCAATACACGCAGACACTCACGACAGACGGCCGCGAAGTGACGATAGCGCTCGACGCGCCCGGCGCTCATCCGAGCCCGGAGGTGACGCTGCAAAGCATTTCCGCCGCGTGGAACGGCTCGACGCTCGATGTGAGCCAGAAGTTGACCTATGGAAGCGATCCTGTGACCGGCGTGAGCCATTACACTCTGTCGGCCGACGGCAAAGTGCTGACCATCAGTTCGGACTATCAGAGCGCAATGGGTGAGGCGCAGCGGACATTCGTTTTCGAGAAGCAGGATGCGTCGGCCAGTGCCGCGATGGCGGGCTCGACGGCTTCGTCCGCGTCGAGTATGGGGAGCGCTTCGTCTTCTTCGGCGGCTTCAGGCTCGATGAGTTCGGGGGCGACGTCAGGTTCGATGAGTGCTTCTTCAGCTTCGGCATCGGCCAAGCCGAATCTCAGCGGCACGTGGGTGCTTGATACCTCGAAGAGCGATTTTGGTCAGATACCTGCTCCCGACAGCCGCACCGACACCATCGATGACCAGGAGCCTTCCATCAAGATCACTGTGAATCAGACGGGCGGACCGATGGGTGCCACGACTTTTGCACTGGATCTCGTAACCGACGGGAAGCAAGTGGCGACCTCGACCATTTTCGGAAACGAGGCGAAGAGCACCGCGCACTGGGAGGGCAATTCTCTGGTGGTCAACACGCAACTCAGCATTCAGGGAAACGCAGCCACGCTCGTCAGCAAATACAATCTCAGCGCCGACGGGAACACGCTCACGGCGATGCGGAGCATTTCAGGGCCGATGGGGGAAGCGCAACAGAAACTCGTCTTCACGAAAAAGTAGGTCGCCCAGGCGACGAGGCTCGACGGACCGGATCAACTTTATGCGATTGGAGCATTCCCTGTTGACTGCGGGGGGCGACCTGCTGTATCCCTTGCGTCCCATGACTTTTGCTGCAGCCGGCCGTTCCGTGGCGGGAAAGCAGAAGGGACCGTGCGTCTATCTGCTCGCCGGACTGCTCTTTCTTTGCCTCGCCTGCCTGGAAATTCCCGAGATGTCGACGCTCACCGATGACGTTTCGAACGATTTCACGATTTTGAGGCACGGTCCGGATTCGGTGGAAGTGATTGCTCGCGCGAAGAAGGTCGAGCAGGTGCGCGAGCAACCGGCAGCCGTTCAGCAGATTGAATTCGCAGCTCCGCCGGCCGCCCAGCCCGCTACGCGGCCCGGTTCGCGCGACCTGCTAGCCCTCCACTCGTTAAGACGAACGTAGCCCTCGCCCTCCATCCAAAAGAAATTCGCCTGCATGGGCGTTTTTTCTGCTTCGCGGAATGAGTTTCGCGGGGCGTAAGCCTGCATCGCGAATCCGACCCGTTTCCCCCATCCACGCCGGCCTCCGCTGTGAGAAGGCCCGCGACACTTTCAGTCACATACGAGTGAACATGGGAGAGCCAAGATGGAAGAGAGAGATCATTTGGAAGCGCAATATTGGTGGGCGTTCAGTTGCCTGGTACTGGCCGGCCGGCGCGGGCCCGTGGAATTTCATGCCGAACTGATGCGGCGAACCGCTTGCAGTTTTCCGACGCCGGAAGAAGTGGAAGCTACAGTTGATGAGGCCGTTGGTTACCTCAGCGACGTCCTTAATGCAAGTCTGTACAGCCAGGTTCCCAAGAAGCCCTTCACGAGCGGTTGGAAGCGGCATCTTCTGGCGCTTGCCACACTGCCGGAGAACGACAGGGTCAACCGAGGATAGGGCCTTCTTCCGCCGAAGGGCCGGAGCCCGCTAGCTTGTTAAGCGGCGGGCCCCGGTTGTTCCTTGAAGACCGCACAACCTGGGTAAACGTTTACATCTTTTGCGTTATGATATCGGCTCGCGCGGGAACCGGCGTCGGGTGGCGTGTGTTCTTGCGATCGAGGAGGGACGGGACTCGGATGAGCAAAGTGAAAAGAATGTCACGGCGGGAGTTTGTGGCCTCGGCGATTTCGACGGCCGCTTTTTCGTCGGTGCCCTTTGGCCGCGGATTTCTAGCTTCGGGTAGCGGAGCGGGTGCGGTGGCGGCCGCGCAACAGCAATCGCAAGTGCCTCTCACGGATACGCCGCCATGGAAAGACCAGGGCGTGATCAACGTCGCGAAGTCTCCGTACGCCAAGCTGCGAAACGTGCCGGTTCGCGCGGTCACGATCGAAAGCGGGTTCTGGGCCACTCGGCGCGAGATTAACGTGACGAAGAGTATTCCCAGCATGCACGATCTGCTGGAAGCGAATGGACGGATGAACAACTTCCGGCGGCTCACGGGCAAGAGCGACGCGAAGCAAACGGGCCCGGTGTACTCGGACTCAGACGTTTACAAATGGACTGAAGCGGTGGGATTCGCGCTGGAGTCGGGAGACCGGCCGGAGTTGCGCGAAATGACCCAGAAGGTCATCGCCGATGTGGTGGCGGCGCAGAAGCCGAACGGCTACTTGAACACATACTACGTGGAAGACCGCGCGTCGCTGAGTATGACACCGCAGACGCAGTCGACCGGGCACGAGCTTTACTGCATGGGGCACTTCTTGCAGGGTGCCATCGCCTATTACCGAGCCACCGGAGACCGCACGATGCTCGACGCGGGAATCCGATTCGTCGACAACTTCTTGCTGCCGGATTATGGCCCCGCGCCGAAGAAGCCCATCGTTTCGGGCCACCCGGAAATTGAAATGGCGCTCATCGAGCTCTATCGCATCACCGGCGACAAGAGGCAACTCGACCTGGCGGGATACATTCTGCACGGCGACGAGCGGGCGCCATTCCCGGTACAGCGGACCATTTATATGTTTTGTGGCACGCCGTTCACGGCGCGGACGAAGCTCGAGGGCCATGCGGTGCGCGCGATGTACGCGTGCTGCGGGGCCACCGACTACTACCTCGAGACCGGCGATCCGGCATATCTAAACACGCTCAACACGCTTTGGAACGACATGACGACGACGAAAATGTACGTCACCGGCGGAGTAGGTTCGCGCGCGGCCGGAGAAGCGTTTGGCGACGCTTACGAGCTGCCGAATTTCCGCGCGTACGGCGAGAGTTGCGCGGCGATTGGGAACATGATGTGGAGCTGGCGCATGCTCGCGGTGACGGGCGACGCGAAGTTCACCGACGTGATCGAGCGGGCGCTCTACAACGGGATTAATTCGGGGATGTCGCTCGATGGGGTGCTCTACTGCTATCGCAATCCGCTGGCGTTCGATCCTTCGACGGGCGACAAGATTCGCAATCCCTGGTACGACACGACGTGCTGCCCGCCGAATCTGGAGCGCACGTTCGCCGCTCTGCCTGGATATTTCTACAGCACAAGCAAGGATGGGCTTTACGTGCACCTGTACGACAACTCGGAACTGAATTGGCACCTCGAGGACGGGACGCCGTTGAAGGTGACGCAAAAGACGAATTACCCATGGGACGGCGACGTGACCATCACCGTCGCACCGGCGGAGGCTGCGGATTTCACGTTCTACGTGCGCGTTCCGGGATGGTCGAATCGCGCGCAAGTTTCGGTGAATGGCAAAGCGGTGGCCGGCGTCACGCCCGGCGCGTATCTGCCGATTCGCCGCCGGTGGGCACCGGGCGATACGGTCCGTTTGCAACTGGACATGACGCCGCAAGCTCTCGCGGCCAATCCCCACGTGACCGAGGATTCGGGGCGAGTGGCCGTTCTGCGCGGTCCGCTGATTTATTGCATGGAACAACTCGACCAGCCTGACGGCGTAACGCTGAGCGATGCGGCTCTCGACCTGAGGCGGCAAACAGTTGCGGAATTTCACAGCGAGTTTAAGAGCGATTTGCTCGGCGGAGTGGTGGTGCTGCATTATCCCGGCGCGGCTTACGAAGGATCCACCTCGCAGGGGGCGCTGTACGCTCCATACACGGCGGCGACGCGGAAATCGCGTGCCGTTCCGCTCACGCTGATTCCTTACTACGCCTGGGCGAATCGCGACCCCAGCTTCATGGAAGTGTGGGCGCCGCTGCTGCAGGGTTGAGATCGTTTCCGTGCGAGTCAGCCCGTAATAGTCATTGCGGCTGCGGTTCCGGCTTCGGCTTCGTCTCTGGTTTCGGCTTCGGCTCCGGCTTTTCCTTTGGCGGTTCCTTCTTGGCCGGTTGAGGTGGCGGAGCCTTGGGCTTAGCAGGCGGCGCAGGTTGCGCCTTCTTTTCGGCGGGCGGCGGAGTAGCTGGCTTGGCCGGCGCCTTTGTGGCCGGTCTAGGCGCGGGCTCGTTATGCGCGGCCGGTTCTGACGGTTGGGCGGCGCGCCGCTCGGGAGTTGGCGTGGGTTTCGTCGGCGGCGGTGGCGGCGGAGCAGACTTAGCCGCGGGCCGTGTCGCCTCAGCTGTTTTCCTCACGGGTTCGGCAGGCTTTGTCGGCGCGGGAGCGTTCGCGTGTGCCGCAGCAGGCCGAGCGGGAATCACCGGAGCGATTGGCTTGCCCTCTGGGATGGGCTTAGCCTCTGCAGAAACCGCCGGACGCCCGTGATTGACCGAGGCGAACTGCTGGTGGTTCTGTGCTGCCGACCGCTGCTGCTGCAACTGCGTGCTCATCGGAGGAATGCGCTGTTCGCGCGTAGCGGCGATTTCGGTCGGCAGAGGCCGCCGAGTAACGCCCCCCGGCCCGTTGTAGCTGACGCGGTTGACCGTGTTGACGTTGATGGTGGTGTTGTTGATGATCACCGTATTCGTCACGGTGCGGTTATACACGCGAACGTTCGTGATGTTCACATTGTTCACGGAACGGTTGTAGTTGAAACGACCTCCGCTCCAGTATCCGCCCTGATAGCCAACGCCGACATAGCCGAATCCATAGTTGATGCCGCCGTAGTAGCCGATATGCTGGCCCCAAAAACCGTAGTGGTAGCGATAGCGACCGCTGGAAAATCCCCAATATCCGGGCGTCCACAGGAAGCCCACCTGAGGTGGTCGCGCCCAGGCTCCGGGCACCCAGTAGTAGCCCGCAGGAGCGTAGCTCCAATATCCGGGCGTCCACAGATAGCCATCGCCGGGGCATTCAGGCTGTGAGTATTCCGGCAGCGGCGGCGGGGCTTGCTCTGCGTCGAGTTCCGGCTGGCCGTAGCTCGTGTCCTCGGAGTCGGCATCGTAATCGTTGTCGTTGCCGGAATTGTTCGCGTCTTGATCCGTTGGCGCCAGATTGGCCGCAGCGGCTGGATCTTGCGATTGATCCGTCGCCGCCGGTTGGGCAGTGCCCTGCGACTGATCGGTCTGCGCCGGTTGGTTGTTGCATCCTCCCGCTCCCAACGTCAGCGCGACGAATCCGGCTGCCAGGATGGTGAGAGAAGATATTCTGCTGGTCTTACTCATAGAGTTTTATCTCCGAAGTTAGGATGCAAAGCCGGAATTTGCGGGCTGGCGCCAGCTTGTGAAATCGTACGCCTCTCCTGTCCTCGATACAATGATTTGCCGGATGCGGTGCCTTTGACCACGGTGTGCGTACAGGTCGTAGCCGCATCTGTGGTCATCTGCCGATTCAGGTTTTCGGCCCCCCGGTTTTCAGCCACCTTGCGGCACCGCCATCCTTTGTCCGCGCGCAACAAAACCTTCACACAGCAGGTCCTTGAAAACCCTCAGCAAAGATATGTAATCTTGGCGCGTGGATACTGGAGGCGCCGGGTTGTAGGGTTCCGGACGCCAACTGAATCAGAGTTTCAAGTTAATATGCGGGACATGGAGACTCCCGCAGCCCCCAAGCCAGAGAGTTGGTTTCGCTCAGACGTGAGTTGGACAAAGGCGGTCGCTTGGAGCGTGCTAGTCACTTCGGCTCTGTTCGCACTCGCGAACCGGCACGGGTGCTGGCTCTTCAGACAAGGGTTGCGGGACCTTGTGGTCTTCCTCTATTCCTTCGGATGGCTCGTTCTATTTCTTGCCGTTCGAACAAAATGGAGGATTTTACTTTTGGTTGTCACGATACCTGCAATAATTCTACATTTTGGCTTGAATGGGACCCCTGAGATGAACGCTAGTGCTGAATCAGGGGCCGTTGAAGCATTACGTCAGATGCAGTCAAGTCTTCACGCACACCATGACCAGCGCGACCAGCAAGGATATCCTGACGCGCTGCCAACTGTGAAACTGTCGCATCCTGCCGCGCAAAAATATTACCGTTTTGAATATGTTCCGAGCCGGTCGGCAGATCGAAAGATTGTCAGCTACCTCATCCAAGCCACTCCGGCTCGTCGTGATTGCGATTTTCCCCGAAGCTTTACGATTACGGATGATGGCAGAGTCTTCTGGACCGTGGAGCCGCGAGCAGCAACGCCCTCGGACACGTTTTTGCCGGAGTAGCGCCGTCACGTCGGTACAGGTTCCGAAAAGCGCCAACGCCAGCGCCGCAATCGATGCCGGAAAATGCGGCCATTCCCAGGGTCGAGGGTGGAGTTCGCCTAGGTTTTGTTTATGGGTTCGATAGATTTTGTCTATCGGGGCGATCCCGTTTTCGATTTGACGATTCGATTTCGCGCACGATACCCTTACGCCTCGAATCCCGCATGGCGGGACTCGAAAACCTGTTTTTGAGTTGTGGTGCGCCCCAACTCGAGGAGATGCATGTCTACCGAACTTCGTAATTTTCTTTCGCTTCCATACGATGAGCTTGAAGAACTGAATCTGCAGTCGAAGCAGCAGCGCAAAGACCGCGTGGCGCCGCACAAAATCCAGGAGCATCGGCTGAAGTATCTGACGGACGAGAAGCGCATCAAGGCCGTCACCGTGCTGTTCAGCGACCTCGAAGGCCGGCTGCACATGCTGGATTACGACAAGAAATTCCTGGTGAAGAGCTACGACAACCTGACGTTCGACGGCTCGTCCATTCGCGGCTTCACGGCGCAGCGCGAGAGCGACCTTCGCCTGACGATGGACTGGAGCTCGTTCTACTGGGGGCCTTCCGACGTGTTTGGGCCGGGGAAAATTCTCGTGTTCGGTGAAGTGATCGACAAGGACGGCACGCCGTACGGCGCGGATATTCGCGGCGTCCTGAAGGGTTACGCAGCCAAGCTCTACAAGGACGAAGATTACACACTCAACGCCGCGAACGAAATCGAGGGGTTCCTCTTCAAGGGGGCCGACGCCGAACGCCATTACTACGAAACCGGCAAATTCGAGTACGTCAACACCGGCGGCTATTATCACTCGCTGCCCGGCGACCTGCTGCGCACGTTCATCGACACGACGGCCGAAGTGCAGCGCGCCATGGGATTCCAGAACGAGAAGGACCACCCGGAAGTGGCGCCTTCGCAGTTCGAAATCAATTACGGCTACGGCGAAGTGGTGGGCGCGGCCGATCAGATTCAACTCTACAAGCTGATCTGCCGGCAGGTGGCGACGAACATGGGCTTGACCGCGTCGTTTTTGCCGAAGCCGGTGGTGGGCGTGAACGGCAGCGGGATGCACACCAACGTGTCGATCAGCAAGGGCGGCAAGAACCTTTTCTGGGATCCCAAGGGCGAGGAAAAACTCAGCAAGCTCGGGTGGGCGTTCGTCGACCGGATCCTGACGCACGGCAACGACCTTTGCCTGGTGATGAACTCGAGCGTGAACGCGTATCGCCGGCTCGACCCGCACTTCGAGGCGCCGAACCAGCTGAAGGCTTCGGCGGTGGATCGCGGTTCGATGATCCGCATTCCCATCGGCAACGAGCGCAGCATGCGCGTGGAATTCCGCTCGGTGGCGCCGGACGCGAATCCTTATCTGGTGATGTATTGCATCTTCAAGACGGGGCTCGACGGCGAAACCGCGAAGATCAAGAATCTGCGTCAGGCTGAGCGGTATTTGCCGGACAACATTTACACGGCGCTCGAGAATTTCCGCAAGGCTCCGTGGATGACGAAGATTCTGGGGGAAGATGTGAAGGGCCGCTTCGGGGATCTGAAGCAGGCGTCGGCGGACCGGTGCTCGCGGTTGCTGGGGACGTTCGTCAAAGCGCCCGAAGTGCAGTACCACCACGAGGTGTACAACCAGTTCCTCTGGAACCTGTTCTAGACTCCGGCTTGGAGTTAGCTTTCTTCGAACGCCCCGGCCTTCGCGCCGGGGCGTTTTCTTTTTTTTGCCTTCCAGCTTTCTTGTGCGAGAGTAACGGTTCATGCCCGATTCAACGAACGCTGCCGTCAGCGGTCGCGTGGTTTTCTCATATCCGGCTTTCCGAAATTACGAACTGGCTCGCCTGTTGAGCGTCCTTTCGCTCGAGATGCAATCGGTGGCGGTTGGGTGGCAAGTCTACGAGATAACCAAGCAACCGCTCGCGCTGGGTATCACGGGCCTGGCTCAATTCGTTCCGGGCGTTCTGCTATTTCTGGTGTCCGGGCATGCCGCGGATCGTATCGATCGGCGCCGCCTGCTCACGGCGTGCTACGCGGGGTTCGCGATTTGCTCCGCGCTTCTGCTGGCGATCACGTTGCACGGACTGCCGCGCGTGTATCCCATTTATATCGTTCTCGTGCTTGTCGGGGTGGTGCGCTCGTTCAATGGGCCCGTGAGTCGGGCAATTCTGCCTCGACTGGTGCCGATGGAGGTTTTTCCCAGCGCTGTTGCCTGGCATTCCAGCGTGTTTCAGGCGGCCACCATTCTGGGTCCGGCGCTGGGCGGTCTGATTTACGCGGTGTTTCGAGGACCTTCGGCTGTGTATGCAGCAGCGATGGCCGGCGCAATTGCTGCGGGGCTCGTGACACTGGGGATCAAGACGGGTCAGACGGCGCCCCCGCGGGAGCCGGTCAGTTGGACGACGGTGCTTGCGGGCCTGCGGTACATTCGGCGCGAGAAAATAATTCTCGGGTCGATCTCGCTCGATCTTGTGGCTGTGTTGCTTGGGGGCGCGGTCGCGCTGCTTCCGGTCTACGCTCGCGAAATTCTTCACACGGGCCCGTGGGGTCTCGGCATTCTGCGAAGCGCGCCCGGCGTCGGCGCGGGCGCCATGGCGATCCTGCTGGCCTACAGGCCGTTGCGGCGGCGGGCGGGGGCCTCGATGCTCTGGTGCGTCGCGGGCTTTGGCTTCGCTACTGTGATTTTCGGGATTTCTCGAAGCTTCTTGCTGTCGGTGGTGTCGTTGATTCTGGTGGGGGCCACAGACATGGTCAGCGTGGTGATTCGCGGGACGCTGGTGCAGGTGAAGACGCCGGATGAAATGCGTGGACGCGTCAATGCCGTGGACATGATTTTTATCGGGGCATCGAATCAGTTAGGCGAATTCGAGTCGGGCGCGACGGCGCAGTGGCTCGGCGCCGTCCCTGCTGTGATTTTCGGTGGCGTGGGCGCGATTGCGGCGACCCTGCTGTGGGCTTGGTGGTTCCCGGAGCTTCGCCGCGCCGACAAGCTTGTTGAGCCATCCAACGCTGATTGAAAAAAAGTCCGACAGATTCTAGGTCGAGCGGCCTCCAAAAGCGAAAAGCAGATCCCTCACCCCGCACAAACCGCGGGGATTCGGGATGACAATGTGGCGAGGAACGGCAGGTGGATTGGGGAAGTCAACAAAGCCAATTCAATTGTTTTCTGTGCCTTGACTCCGCTTTCAAAGCATCATCTAATTTGCGGCGCGAGGTTGACTCCCCCGGGGCGGGGAAGCCTCCCGGGAGCCAGAATGTCCAAGGGGATTTTGCGCGCGGCGATGGCCGCGCTGGTGTTCGCCGTTCCAGCCGGCACGCAATCGACGAAGCCGCCGGCGCCGTATCTTACGCAGCCGTCCATGTCGCCGGATAATTCCGAGATTGCTTTTGTTTCGGGCGGCGACATCTGGGCGGTGCCGGCGTCAGGAGGCGAAGCGCATCTGCTGGTTTCGCGCGCCGCGAATGAATCGCGCCCAATTTATTCTCCCGACGGAAAACGCTTGGCGTTCGTTTCGACGCGCACCGGCAACGGCGACATCTACGTCCTCACGTTCGAGACAGGTGACCTGAAACGCATTACCTTCGACGACGCCAACGATCGGCTGGACGCGTGGTCCCGCGACGGCAAATGGATTTACTTCTCGACGAGCGGACACAATATTTCCTACATGAACGACGTCTACCGCGTGAGCCTCGAAGGCGGCACTCCGATGCCCGTGACTGCCGAAACGTATGTGAACGAATATTTTTCCGCGCCGTCGCCGGACGGCAAGACACTCGCGTTCACGGCCCGCGGCATTGATTCCGAACAATGGTGGCGCAAGGGTCATAGCCACATCGATGAGTCCGAAATATGGCTCATGCATGAGGGTTCGCCCGCGCGGTACGAGCAACTGAGCGAGGGTGGCGACGCGAAGGAAATTTGGCCCATGTGGAGCGCTGATGGCCACGCGGTTTATTACGTTTCCGACCGCGGTGGGGCGCAGAACATCTGGATGCGGCCGCTGGGCGGGAAGGCCACGCAGGTTACTTCGTTCAAAGACGGGCGCGTGCTCTGGCCGACGATTTCCTATGACGGTGCATTCATCGTTTTCGAGCACGACTTTGGAATCTGGAAGCTCGACACGAAGTCAGGCAAAGCCGCTCCCGTTTCGATCGCGCTGCGAGGCGCGCCAAACGGTCCCGCCACCGAGCACATGACTTTTTCCGACAAGATCACCGAATTCGAGCTGTCACCCGATGGCAAGAAAGTGGCGTTCGTGGTTCACGGCGAAGTGTTTGCGGTATCAGCGAAAGATGGCGGCGATGCGTTTCGCGTGACTCGCACCACGGCGAACGAATCGGGCGTCGCGTGGATGCCCGACAGCCGGAAGATCGTGTACCTCTCCGATCGCGATGGCGCTACGCATCTCTTCCTGTACGATTTCGGCGCCAGCAAGGAAACGCAGTTGACGCACGCCGGCACCGACGCGTTGCCGGTCGTCTCGCCCGATGGGAAGACGATTGCCTTCCTGCGAGACGGGCGCGAATTGCGCGCCATCGACGCCGACGGCAAGAACGAGCGTTTGCTCGCCAAGGGCTATTTCGATCCCCCTCCGATCCTCGACGATCGTTCCGTGGTGTGGTCGCCCGACAGCAAATGGGTTGCCTACATGAGCTACGGGGATCGCCTGTACCGGAACGCGAGCGTGGTTTCCGCCGCTGGGGGAGAGTCGAAACCGGTGAGTTTTCTCGCGAACGGGGGAAGCGGGGCGATCTCCTGGAGTCCCGACGGAACCGATCTACTATTCATCACGGGCCAGCGCACCGAACAAGGGCAAGTGGCGCGCGTTGACCTGGTTCCGCATTCGCCGAAGTTCCGCGAGGACGAATTTCGCGATCTCTTCAAGGAGGAAACTCCGAAGACGAAGCCGCCTGCAACTCCGCCCGTGGCTCCTGACGAGAAGCCGAAGCCCGATGAGCAGAACGCGAAACCTGACGAGAAGGCTTCGCCCGAGAAAAGGCCCGCTCCCAAGCCCGTGGTCATCGATTTCGACGGCATCCGAAACCGCATGAGTTTTCTGCGCCTCGGCCTCGATGTGGCCGATCAAACGGTGAGCCCGGACGGCAAGACGCTCGTTTTCACGGGCAGAACCGCGGGCCAGGTGAATCTGTATTCGTACTCACTCGACGAGTTGAGCAAGGAGCCGGCCGTCGTGCGCCAGGTCACCTCGACATCCGGCTCCAAAGCCGCCGCGCAATTCACGCCAGACAACAAAGAAGTTTTCTACCTCGAGGACGGCCGGATCCATTCCGTTTCGCTCGAATCACGCCAAACGAAGCCCCTCGCGGTGTCCGCGGAAATGGACGTGGACTTCCCGAAGGAAAAGCTCGAAGTGTTCGCGCAAGCCTGGACGATCCTGCGCGACAATTTCTTCGATCCGAATTTCAACGGCGTCAATTGGGAGCACGTTCGCGCGGAATACGAGCCGCTGGTGGAGGGTGCGAAGACGCCCGAGGAAATGGGCAGCCTGATGAATCTGATGGTGGGCGAATTGAACGCTTCGCACCTCGGTTTCACGCCAAACTCGCGTCCCGCCGAACACAACACGGGCCGGCTCGGAGTTCGCTGGGACGCGGCGCTGTACGAGAATTCAGGGCGGCTGCGCATCGCAGACGTGGTCCCTCTTGGCCCCGCTGCCGTCAGCGGCCTGAAGGTGGGCGACGAGATTCTGGCGGTCGACGGTGTTTTGGTTGGGCCGCGAGTGAACCTCGACGAATTGCTGGATCACAAGATCGATCGACGAGTGGTTTTGAAGCTCGCGCGTGACAAAGACAGCGAAGTGATAATCCGGCCCATAGCTTCGGGCGCCGAACGCCAACTCCTGTATCGCCAGTGGGTGGAGCAGCAGCGCGCCTACGTGGAAAAGATCAGCGGCGGGAAATTGGGCTACGTTCACATGGTGAACATGTCCGAGGCAGCCCTGCAGCAGCTCTACATCGACCTCGACGTGCAGAACCAGGGACGCGAAGGAGTGGTGGTGGACGTGCGAAACAATACAGGTGGCTTCGTCAATGTGTACGCGATCGACGTTCTCTCGCGCCGCAACTACCTGAATATGACGCCTCGTGGTTTGCCGCAGGCTCCCGCGCGTCCGCAACTTGGGCAGCGAGACATCGAGCGTCCGACGATTCTTGTGACGAACCGCCATTCGCTCTCTGACGCGGAAGATTTCAGCGAAGGTTACCGGGCGCTGCATCTGGGAAAGATTGTCGGCGAGCCAACCGCCGGCTGGATCATCTACACATGGGGCACGGAGCTAATCGACGGATCGGTTCTGCGGTTGCCGCACGCGCGCATCACCACCGCCGCGGGCGAGCCGATGGAAATGCATCCGCGGCCCGTGGATATCCCGGTGACGCGGCCCATCGGAGAAGGCCTTGCGGGGCGTGACTCTGAGCTCGATGCCGCCGTTCACGAACTGCTGCAGGAAATCGGCTCGCAGAAGACTCACGAATAGACGTGTGCTAGCATGCTTCCAGTTCAGCTACAGATCTCACCCGGAGGAGAATCCCATGCGCTGTCGCAAGACTTTGCTGTTGCCCGTCCTCGCATCTCTGCTTTCCGCCGTTGCCGCGCAAGCCCAAAACATGCCCGCTGCGCCCAAACCCGGCCCTGAAGTAACAAAGATGGGTGTCTTCGTCGGACACTTCACCAATAACGGCGAGGCAAAACCCGGCGCCATGGGGCCAAACTCGCCGGCAACAAAAATGTCTGGAAGTCAGGACTGCAGGTGGACAGCCGGCGGATTCGGCGTCATTTGCAGTGGCACGTCGGAAATTGGCGGGATGAAGAGTACCAGCACAGCCCTGTTGTACTACGATCCAGGCGACAAGATGTACCACTATCACGACGTGGACAGCGGTGGCGACGTTGGCGAGTCCACCGGCACAGTGGACGGCGACACTTGGAGCTGGAGCGGCAAAGGCTTCATGGGCGGGCAAGTGATGTACACCAAATTCACGATGAAGGGCGTCTCGAAGAACGGTTACGACTGGACGATGGGAGGGGGCGACAGCGAGTCCTCGATACAAGAGGGGATGAGCGGCAAAGTGACGCGCTCAACCGCAGCCATGAAGCCGATGGCGTCAAAGCCACCTTCGCAATAACGCAGAGCCTGCGAAACTCTAGTCGTAGTATTCCGCGCCGAGGTGGGTGATCAATTCCTCGCCCATCATCCACCGAAGCGTGTTCTTCAGTTTCATCAACTGAATGAACAGGTCGTGCTCGGGATAAAGCTCCGGCGCGCACATCGGTGATTTGAAGTAGAAGCTGAGCCATTCCTGAATGCCGCGCATCCCGGCGCGCTTGGCGAGGTCGAAGAACAGGGCGAGGTCCAGAACGATGGGCGCAGCCAGGATTGAATCGCGGCACAGAAAATCCACTTTGATCTGCATCGGATAGCCGAGCCAGCCGAAGATGTCGATATTGTCCCAGCCTTCCTTGTTGTCACCGCGCGGCGGGTAATAGTTGATGCGCACCTTGTGGTAGAGCTTTCCGTACAGCTCGGGATAGAGCTTCGGCTGGAAAATATATTCGAGCGCGCCGAGCTTCGATTCCTCTTTCGTCTTGAACGAGCCGGGATCATCGAGGACTTCGCCGTCGCGATTGCCCAGAATATTCGTGGAAAACCATCCCGTCACGCCGAGCATGCGCGCCTTGAAGCCCGGCGACAAAATCGTTTTCATCAGCGTTTGGCCGGTCTTGAAGTCCTTCCCGCCGATGGGCACCTGCTTGGTTTTTGCGAAATCCTCGAGCGCCGGAATGTCTACCGTCAGATTCGGCGCGCCATTGGCGAAGGGAACTCCTTCGCTGATCGCGGCATAGGCGTAGAGCATCGACGGCGCGATCGCCGGATGGTTTGCCTTCATGGCCTTCTCGAATGACGCGAGGTCTTTGTGGACGTCCTCGGGCTTCATGAATACTTCCGTCGACGCGCACCAGACCATCACGAGACGGTCGCACTTGTTCTTCTTCTTGAAATCGCGAATGTCCTCGCGAATCTGTTCGGCCAGATCGAATTTCGTCTTGCCCTTCTTGACGTTCGGACCCTGCAGGTTCTTGACGTAGTTCTGGTCGAACGCGGCCTTCATCGGCTGGATGCCTTTCAGGAATTTCTGCACTTTTTCGAGGTCTTTGGACTCGAGAACTCCCGCCTTTCGGGCGGCCTCGTAGGCGTTGTCGGGATAAATGTCCCAGCCGCCAAAAACGAGATCGTCGAGATTCGCGAGCGGAACGAATTCCTTAATTTTGGGCGAACGCGATTCGGTGCGCTTGCCGAGACGTATCGCGCCCATTTGCGTGAGCGAACCCACGGGCACGGCCTCGCCGCGCCGCACCAGTTCCGTCCCCGCCATCACCGTCGTGCTCACCGCGCCCATGCCCGGCGTCAGAATGCCGAGTTTCCCCTTGGACGGAGCAATACTCACAGGCCTGCGCATTCAGTTTTCCCCCTGATGATCTTCAAAGAAACGCGACGCCACTCAAGCGACGCGCTGGATGGAACCAAAACAAATTATCATGCGGCATGCGCTGCAGTTTTGCAACTGTGGCGGGACGGTTGGTGATTGTCCTAATTGGGCAGCGAGGCCAATTTTGTCCTGAGATCCAGATATACGATCCACCATGCCGCGACAAACGAAATGAGCCAAACGACTCCAAAGAATAACCCCAACCTGACGCCCAACCTCAAGCCCCAATGCTTTCCACTAATGTAGACGCCCAACCCCCAGAAATATGCGACAGCCCACAGTACGGCTTCAATCACGACTGTCAGGCCAACATAGAAGGCACAAGTGAGTACTCCAAGTTTGAAGATCATCATCAAGCACCTCTCTTGTCATCGGGCGAGCGCAAGTATTCTAAGCCGCTCGCACAAACTAGGACAATCTCTGGGTGTTTTTTGGGAGGGCTACTTCTGGCGCTTGAGTCCGGGAATCGCGCTCGAGACGCAGAGGAACGCGAGCAGTGCGACGATGCCAACCATGAGGAACGTAACCATTTTGTTCTCCATCTCCGACACTAGCAACATGCACGAGGCGGTCCAATCGGCTGGGTACTGTATTTTGTTCACGGGTAAGGACCCTAGCCCGGTGCTCCCGCGCCCCGCTTCCAAAACATGAAAATTATTGCCCTCGCGGGCAAGCCTTGCCGGAACCCTTTTTCACCGCTGACATTTTCCGTCAGGCTCCTCGGCAGCGGAGCTAGAACGCTGGGCACAAAACATTGGATGTTGCCGTGTGGGTGAAAGCTTCGATTTGTTTTCGCCCTAAAGCTTTTCGAGGTGAATCGAGCCGTCGCCGGAGCTGATTTTCAATGGTCCGCCGCCGCCATTCAGTTTCCCTCGAACGGTCGAGTGGGTGAGCGAGCCTGCCACTGAGATGGGAATGTCGAGCGTGATGCTGCCGTCGCCGGTGTGCGCGTCCAGGTCGGCGCTCAAGTCGCTTGGCACGCGAATGTCGATGCGCCCGTCTCCAGAATGCAGCATCCAACCAGCCGCCACTTTCGATCCGCTCATGGCGGATGCGTCGATATTCCCGTCGCCGGTATGCAGGTCAAGCGAATCGAACCGCCCGCCAACCGTCACGTTTCCGTCGCCGGTATCCACTTTGAGCGTGCCGTCCAGTTTGGACGCGACGATGTGGCCGTCGCCTGAGTGCATGAAGAGGTCGCCCTTGAGGCCGTTCGCGTTGATATTGCCGTCACCGGTCTCGAGTCGGATGTGGCCCGAAACGGGGTCGGCGTTGACGTTTCCGTCGCCGGTGTGGACGTCCAAATTCAGCTCGCGCGGGACGCGAAGTTCCACTTTCACCGATCCGCCATGGCTGCCCCAGAATCCCCAGCTAAAATGCGGGAGCTTTACGGTGATGTTCACGGTGTCGCCGCTCTGGCTTTCCTCGATGCGCACGTCGTCGGAGCCGATTTTGTAGCGCGAGGTGGTCACGTGCGCGTAGATGTCCTTTTGGTCGGCCGAAGTGACGGTCACGTCGCCGTCGTCCGTTTGCACGTGCAAGTCCGCGCGGCCGCTGATCGTGTACGTCTTCGACCAGTCGTCGGCGTGCGCCGCCGGCGCGGACGCGCATGCCGCCCACAGCGTTACCGCCGCAATTAAAATTCCTCGCTTCATCTCGTCTCCTCCGATGTGTCGACCTCGCGTGTCTTCGCGACCACACCTAAATGTACGAGGGCTTGCGGGAAAATGTTCCATGGGCGTGACCTAGGCGGTCTTCTTCTTTGCCGCTTTGGCGCGAGAGGCTTGTGGCTTGGGCCTGAGCGCCGCCATAAGCTCGTCCAACGGCCGCGCGTTGAGCACGTCCTTCTTCTCGATCCATCCGCGGCGCGCGGTGATGACACCGTACTTCATGAAGTTGAGGTGCTTCGTCGCGTGCGAGTCCGTGGAGATCACGATCTTCACGCCGCGCTGCTTCGCCATCCGCAGATGTACGTCCTTAAGGTCCAGGCGGTCGGGATAGGCATTGGATTCCATCGCGACACCGTTCCTCGCGGCTGCGTCGAGGATCAACTCCATGTCGTAATCGAACGGTTCGCGGCGCATCACGAGGCGGCCAGTGGGATGCGCGATGATTTGCGTGTATGGATTCTCGATGGCGGCGAGGATGCGCTCGGTCATCTCTTCGCGCGGCAGATTCATGTAGGAATGCACGGAGGCGACGACCACGTCGAGCTGCGCGAGCACTTCATCGTCGAGATCGAGCTTGCCATTCTTGAGGATGTCGACCTCGATTCCAGCGAGCAAACGAATTCCGGGGACGCGCTCCTGCGCGGCGCGAATCTTCTTGATCTGGATGAGGGCGCGCGTCTCGTCCATCCCGTTGGCGACGGTCACGGCTTTCGAGTGGTCGGTGAGCGCGATGTATTCGTAACCCAGTTTTTGCGCGGCTTCGCCCATTTCTTCGATCGAGTTCCTGCCGTCGGAGGCCGTGGTGTGCATCTGTAGGTCGCCGCGCATGTCCGCAAGTTGCAGCAGGTTCGGAAGCGTGCCGCTCTCGGCTGCTTCGATTTCGCCGGTGTTTTCCCGCAGCTCGGGTTCGATGTAGGCGAGCTTCAGCTTCGAGTAGATTTCCTCCTCGGTCCTGCCGGCGACCACTTTGCCGCCCTTGATCGTCGTCAGCGCATATTCGTTCAACGTCCAGCCCATCTCGTTCGCGCGGCCGCGCAGGACGACGTTGTGTTCCTTCGATCCCGTGAAATAGAGCAGCGCTGCTCCGAAGCTGTTCTTCTGGAGCAGCCGGACATCCACCTGCATCCCGTTTTCCAGGAGCATGCTCACTTTGTTTTCACCGTGCGCGAGGGTTTCCTCGATGCGAGCGTATTTCAGAATATGCTCGGCCACGGCGTCGACGTCCGCTTGCTTGTCCTTGCCGGGACGCATGGTCACCACCAAATCGAGGTCGCCGATGGTTTCGCGTCCGCGGCGGAAGGAACCGGCCGGCGTGATCGATTCGACAGCGTCGCCTGCTTCGCGGATGTACGCGGACATGCGGTCGGCTTCATCGGAGGCCTGGTCGAGCCGGAAGCGCCCGGTGGACTTCTTGAAAAATTGCGTGGCCTTCAGAATTTTTTGCTCGCTCTTCTCGCCGAAGCCGGCCAGGTCGCGTAGCTTTTCCTCGCGGGCCAGTTTCTCGACGTCCGCCACGGTGGCGGCTTTGAATTTCTTCCAGAGAATGGCGGTCTTCTTGGGGCCGAGGCCTTGCAGTTGCATCACTTCCAGCAGCGTGGGCGGATATTTCTTCAGCAGCTTTTGGCGCAGCGCGTAGTCGCCGGTCTTCAGAATCTCGCGGATGTGTTCGGCCATGCCCTCGCCAATGCCGGGCAATTCGCGCAGCTTCTTGTCGTCTTTGGCGATGTCTTCGATGCGGTCCGGCAGGCTGTAGAGTAGCTCGGCCACTTTTTCGTAGCTGCGGTAGCGGCCGATGATCGCGCCGTCGATTTCGAGCAGTTGCGCGGTCTCGCGCAGGATCTTGGCTACTTCCTTGTTTTCCATGGTTCCTCGTATCGTTGCCGGAGCGGAGCAGTGAAGGCACCCTTGGCCCGGGAGCGGCTCCAACTTAACGCGAGCCAGACCGACCGTCAATGCTAGGCCGTCGCACGACGCAAGGAGGCAGGGAAGCGGGGAAGCAGAAAGCGAGGCAGCCATGGGATTGTCGCTCGGACGAGGGCTCGAATTTGTGGCGAGAGGGATCTCCCGCTGACCTGCCGATTGAATTACTTGGCAGGAGCAGGCTGGGCGAAGCCGCTCGTTTCCAGAACATATGCGGTCTGGTTCGCAGTGAGAACGAACAATTGCTTGCCATCCGTGCTGAACGCCGCTGCCGATACCGGGAAAGGAAACACTAGGGGCGCGTCCTTTTCGAGTCCAGGCAGATGATAGATGTCGACTTGCCCGGGTTCGTTCTCGACTGCGAGGATTCCCGCCGAGGCGGACACTGCTGCAGAACTCCCGAAGACGACGCCCTTTTCCAGACCCGCGGAAAGCGAGTAGACGTGAATACGATTTTCGGCGTCGGCCACCAGCACCCAGTCCTGCACGGTTGTGGCCGACGTGATACGGAACGATCGCTTGCCTGTGTCGATGAGCACACGGCCCGTCGTTTTGCCAGTTGAGGAATCAAGCACCTCCAGCAAGAAGGCGCTAGTGCGGTCTCGAATCGAGTCGAATCGAGTTTTTAGAGCAGCGTCGCCCTTGATTTCATCCTGCGCTTCATCCGCCTCGGCGTTCCATTCAAGCGTTGCGGTACTACCTTCTCGACTGAACACGATTCCCGGAACGGCCTTTGGAAAAGTTCTTGTCCACAAGACGTGACTGTCGCGCACGTCCCGGACCTCAATCTGAACGTTGTGATACATCGAGCCATTTTTGTCTCCCGGTATCGACACCAGGAGATACGGGCCGTACTGATGCGCGATCGTTTTTTCCATGATCGGAGAGCCAGCAACGACGCTGGATTTCTGGAGCGCAAGTTGGGCGACTCCTCTTTCCTGTTTGTCCAACTTCGGGAAATCAGCGTAGAGATTCTTGTCGTCGAAGTACGCGCCGCGAAAACCACGAACGAAGTAGACCCGCCTTGAATTTAGTAAATCCCAGACAGCGCCTCGCGTCTGCCCCGAGACTGCGAGCCATCTAAAGTCCGGCGAAACGGCCCATGCCTGCAGATTACCTAGGGGACTGCGTGGCAGAGCGGCCTCTGACTTCAGCTTGTGAGTCGTCAAATCGTACAGGGCGACGTCTCCCGTCTTCCTTTCGATCACGAAGTCCTGGTCATAGACGTCGACAGCGGCAGAAAACTCGAACGTGAGCAAGACCTTGCGCGTCTGCAGATCCACCAGCGCCGCCTTACTGTCCTTAAAGGGCTTCACAATCACGATGTTGCTGCTGCGTGTGGGAGATTCAAAATGTTCCGGCCCCACAGGGAACCGCTGGACCAGATGTCCCGAAGGGAATTCGAAAATACCGGAATCGTTTGGCGACTGCCGGTTCAAACCCATGAGCCGGTCATTTGCAAGGAACACGGACCCCCACCCAACTACGTTTGGCAGGTCTCCGTGCATCGGTACGACGGAGTGGCTCGCCACGTCGACCGCGAGGGTTTTGCGAAGCAAGCCTCCGACAAAGTATCGGTCATCTGGAGAAAAAGCCATGTGTGCGATCGCGCCACCACTCAGCTCGTCCAAAGCTACAAGCAATCGTTCCATGTAATCGTCGAGCGGACCGAATTGATCTGGCTTGAAACTTTCCTTCTTCGAGAAAATCGCATTTGCTGACGCGACGTCCAGAAGAGAAATACTCAAATTCGCGTCCAGACACGCCAGGGTTTTGCCGTTGTGGGAGAGCTGCGTCTGGATGCACCCCCCAGGAATTGCCATTTCATGAACGTCGACGCGCCTGGCATCGGCGATGTTCCACTTTTCAACTCGCATTCCACGAGTGTCGAAGACGACGTCTTCTGAATCTTGTGTAAACTGCGCTGGGCGCGCGTCGTGCGCATCGATCCGCATAAGCAGATCGAGCGGATCAGTCGTGAAAATCAGGATGCTCGACTCATCTTGTGCGAGAACGTAACGGCCGTTAGGACTGAATTTCAGTTGCGTGATGTCAGTTCGGAGTGGCGGATCCAACCTTTCTTTCCGGAGCAGCCCCGTCAGACGTTCGTCACGGCCCAGGTCGGTGAAGGCAATTACATTGGCCTGCCACGCCAGAAAAGCGTCCGAGGGTGGCGCAGCCGTATTTCTGCACGGAGGCGGTAGGGCGTCGAGCGTCTGATGAAGCTCGCGCAACCTCTTTTCGTTCGGCTTGGTCTCTCCCAGGAAATCGGTCAGCCAGTTTCCTGTCTTGCCCTGAGTGCGCGCGAGCCTGTCGAAGAATGAAACGAACGATTCCGGGGAATAGCTCGCCTGCGCCACCGCGTAGAGGGCCACCTGATCTGCTTCGTACTGATGCGGTTCCTCTTCTCGTCCGGTTTGTGCGAGTGCCTTCGGATTGCGTGCGGCATTATCCAGAAATTGGTTGAATTTATCGAAAATGTCCTTCCTGTCGCCTACCGACGTCACCCCGAGGACATCATGAAACATCCTCGTCATTTCAATCGCCGCTTGATGCGTGAGGACGTGGCCCATTTCGTGCCCGAGCAGGCCGGCGAGCTCATCCTCGTTATGAACGAAGGCGATCGCTTTGCGCGCAACATAGATTCGGCCGCCAGCAATGCTGAATGCATTTACTGTCGGCAAATCAATTAGGATCACACGGATTTTCAAATCGTTGGGTGGAAGATGCGCAAGAATGTCTGACGCAACACGATTCGCGTAAGCAGATAGCTCATCATCATGAATCACATGAACGTTTCGTTCGAACATTTCCGCTTCTACGTCGCCGAGGTCGACTTCTTGTTGCGGCGTGAAGATGTTTCTGGCCGTTGTTGGCGTCAGCGCCGGCGGGTTTGGGCAGGTCTGCTGTGCACGCACGGTAGGGCAAACGAATGCGACCCAAAGGAGAGTAAGTAAGGTGAAATGAGCCGCGCAGGGCATGCGAGTAGCGGTATACCACAGGAGGTCCATTCTTAGAAGGGAACGTCAACATTGAGGTACCGGGTAGCCCACCTTTTGATCGCAGAGCCGCGCAACCTAAATGAGCCATTCAGAACCTCAGGGTTGCCTTGCCGGCTGTAAATTCCGACCGGAACAACGTGTTGACAGGAAACTGCGTAACTCCTTTCGCGCCAACAAATGCGCCTCTTCTGACCGAAACTACTACCACACCCCCTGCGTCTGAGCCTGACGTTAGCAATGGAACAAGTGCCTCCCAGCCCTTCCTTGATTTACCGGGGATAGCGCTCGAACATGTGAATAGGACCTTCGAATGCCGCGCCTTCTGATCCAACACGGTGGGGAATACTCGCGTGTCTTCGAGCTGCTCGGCGACCGGCCGGTCTCGATCGGCCGCGCCAAATCGAGCACGATTGTGCTCGACGATGCGAGCATTTCGCGGTTGCACGCGATCGTGAGCCCGAATCTCGACGGCCACTGGCAGGTTGTGGATCGCGACAGCTCGAACGGCGTAAAGGTGAACGGAACGAAGGTGAAGGAAGCCACGCTGCGCTCCGACGATGAAATCATGGTGGGCGAATTTCACATTCGATTCGAAGATTCCAAGTCGCGGAAGCTGGTTAGCTACGGAACCACGGAGCTTCCGCCCAAAGTTGTTCAAGTGCTGAAAGAATCGGCCTACGCCGGTTCGGCGATGCCGGTGGAGGCTGTGGCGGCCGGCTCGTTGCCCGAGGGTGCGCTTCGCGGGGGAGCATCCGGGCGCGTGGGCGGGAATGACGCGGAAAGCCATCTGCTGAAGATCCTGGGGCGCGTGAGCAAGGCGCTGGCCGGCCTCGATACGCTGGAAGCGGTGACGCAGCGGAGCCTCGATCTCGTGCTTGACATTGAGGGCGCCGAGCGCGCCTACGCGATGCTGGTTGACGATGCTTCGATGGCGCACGGCGATTTCAGCCGAGGCAACTACAGCTTCGAGCCCGCCACGATCCGCTACCGCAGCGGTTCGAAACCCGGCGGCTCTGAGCGAGTCCCGCAGTTCACGATGTCGCAGAGTATCATCCGCCAGGTGATGCAAGACGGACTGCCGCTGCTCATTTCCGACGCGAAATCCGATCCGCGCGTTTCCGCCAGCAAGAGCATCGCGATTGCGGGAATCCAGTCGGCGATGTGCGCGCCGCTGGGAATTGGCAAGAAATTGCGCGGGCTGCTTTATGTTGACAATTTGTCGCGACGAGGAATGTTTACGGTGGACGACCTGAACGCGTTTGCCGTGATTGCCGTTCAAGCCGGGCTCGCCATCAACCGCGTCCGCACGCGCAAAGACAGCTTCGAACCTGTCCGGTCCTAGCCACCGATTAGGTTAAGAAGGCACGAGGCGAGATGTAGTGGCCGGTACGCTGGTAGTGTGCGAGCATTCTCTGCATCGCGCGCGCAAAACCAGGGCAGCGCGGATTAGCAGAGTAGGATGCAAACGGCAGGTTGCGAAGCGCAAACTCTTGGGGAGCCAGATCGGCTCCGCTTTCTCCCGCGAGCCATCGCCCGATAGCGTCGGGTTTGTCGCCCAGTTCATTCCTAAATTGTTCGACCTCACCAAGGCTGTTCCTGAACTCATCAAGAATGGTCCGGCATTCATCGCAATCCGCCAAATTTGTCATTTTGGTCCGAACGCCTGTTGCGTCAACTCGTCGGCGGTCACGCTTCGCGGTGGAACTTCACGTCGACGGGCTGGTACATCACGGGTGAGCGGACGCCCGTTTTCTCGAAGGCGGCGATTTCGTTTGCGTGCACCAGCGTCAAGCCGATGTCGTCGAGGCCCTTCAGCAGGCAATCGCGGCGGAAGGGATCGACGGTGAACGAGTAGCGAAGGCCTTGATCGTCGGTCACGATTTGCTGTTCGAGGTCGACGGTGAGCCGGTAGCCTTCCGTTTTTTCCGTGCGGCGGAAAAGCTCATCCATCTGGTCGTTCGTCAGCGTGACGGGCAGGATGCCGTTCTTGAAGCAGTTGTTGTAGAAGATGTCCGCGTAGCTGGGCGCGAGGATGGCGCGGAAACCGTAATCGAGGATGGCCCAGGGCGCGTGCTCGCGGCTGGAGCCGCAGCCGAAATTCGCGCGCGCGAGAATGATGCTCGCGCCTTTGTAGCGCGGAAAGTTCAGCACAAACTCGGGATTCGGTTTTTCGCCCGGCAGGTAGCGCCAATCGTAGAAAAGCACGCGGCCATATCCCTGACGGGTCTGCAACTTCAGAAATTGCTTCGGGACCATCTGGTCGGTGTCGACGTTCACGCGATCCAGCGCCGCGACGAGGCCTGTGTGCTTGACGAAAGGTTCCATCGTTTCTCCGAGCTATTCAGCTCCGCCTACGTCCCAGGTGCGGATGTCGACGAAGTGGCCCTCGATTGCGGCTGCTGCGGCCATCAACGGGCTCACCAGATGCGTGCGGCTGCCTTTGCCCTGACGGCCTTCGAAGTTGCGATTCGAGGTGCTGGCCGAGCGCTCGCCCGCGGGTAGAACGTCGTCATTCATGCCAATGCACATGCTGCAACCGGCATCGCGCCACTCGAATCCGGCGTCGAGGAAAATTTTGTCGAGTCCTTCGTTTTCCGCCTCGACCTTTACGCGGCGCGAGCCCGGCACGACGAGCGCCTGCTTCAGCGATTTCGCGACATGCTTGCCGGCGACGACCTTCGCGGCGGCGCGCAAATCTTCGAGCCGCGAATTCGTGCAGGAGCCAATGAAGACGCGATCGACGAAGATGTCTTCCATCGGCGTGCCCGGCTCGAGCGCCATGTATTCGAGCGCGCGCTCGGCGGCTTTCTGGTCAACGGGATCCTTGAAGGAATGCGGATCGGGCACGCGGCTTGTTACCTGCGTCACCATGCCTGGATTCGTGCCCCACGTGACCATCGGCGCAAGCTCTTCGGCGTGCAGCGTGATCGTTTCGTCGTATTGCGCGCCGGGGTCCGTCGCGAGCGACTTCCAGTAGTCGACAGCGATCTGAAAATCCTTGCCGCGCGGGACGAACGGGCGGCCTTCCATGTAGGCGAAGGTGGTTTCATCCGGCGCGACCATACCTGCGCGCGCGCCGCCTTCGATCGTCATGTTGCACATGGTCATGCGGCCTTCCATCGAGAGGCCGCGCACGGCTTCGCCCGTGAATTCGGCCACGTGTCCATTGCCGCCTGCGATTCCGATTTTTCCGATGATGGCGAGGATGATGTCTTTGGCGGTGACGCCGTTCTGGCGCTTACCGCGGACGTCGATCTTCATGGTCTTGGATTTGAATTGCGAAAGGCACTGCGTGGCGAGCACGTGCTCGATTTCGCTGGTGCCGATGCCGAAGGCGAGCGCTCCGAACGCGCCGTGCGTGGACGTGTGGCTGTCGCCGCAAACGATGGTGAATCCCGGCTGCGTGATGCCGAGTTCCGGGCCGATGACGTGCACGATGCCCTGGTTGCGGCTGTGCATGTCGAACAAATTCACACCGAACTCTTTGCAGTTGCGCGAGAGCGCCTCGAACTGGCCGGCGGCGTCTGGATCGAGCACGGGCAAAGCGCGATTCTTGGTGGAGACGGAGTGGTCCATCGCCGCGAAAGTCAGCTCAGGCCGGCGCACGGTGCGGCCGGCAGCCTTGATGCCCGCAAACGCTTGCGGGGAGGTGCCTTCGTGGATCAGATGTCTGTCGATGTAGATCAGCGAGGGCTGGCCCGCTTGCTCGTGGACCAAGTGGGCGTCCCAAATTTTTTCGTAGAGTGTTCGCGGAGTCATGCGCTCGATTTAGCGGGGGGAGTGTACCCCAGATTTGTCCCGGCGCGGAAACGATGCCTGCGCCATCAACCATTGTAACAAGGCTGGGGGCTTGCGCCAATGGCATGCGAATGCGTTCGAAAGAAAAAACGCCGGCGAGACGCCCTTCGGCTGGGCTCAGGACAGGCCGGCGCTACCAAAACCAATTGCGGACGGCTATTCGTGCCGGAGCGCGATCACGGGATCGACCTTTGCAGCACGGCGCGCGGGAACGTAGCTGGCGAGCAGCAGCACGACAGTCAGGAAGGCGAACGCCGACACCAGGGTGAGCGGGTCGTAGATTTTCACGCCGTAGAGCATGCCTGTGTGCTCGTGCGGGACGAGGTAGAGCGCGGAGCCGAGCAGGCGTCCCACGATGAGCGCTACGACAATGCCGATCGCGAGACCCGCCAGCCCGATCACGAGCGACTGATTGATCGCGTGGCGCAGGATTCCGCCGGGAGTGGCGCCGAGGGCTAGGCGAATGCCGAATTCCTGGGTGCGTTGCTGAACGAAATAGGCGACGGCGCCGAAGATTCCCACCGCGACGAGAAGAAGGGCAACGCTGGCGAGGGCGCCGACGAGAGAAAGATTGAAGCGCGCGCCTTGCAGCGAGTCTGCGACGCGATCGTCCATCGTCTTCATGTCGAAGATGGGCTGATCCTTGTCGAGAGCGTAGGCGGCATCGTGAATCGCACCGGCGAGGGCGCCGCGTGGCGCCGCCGAGTCAACCACGACGTACTCGGACGCGACGGGATGTTGGAGGAACGGGACGTACAGTGTGTCGAACGGAACTTCGTCGGCGTTGTACTCGTGCGTATTTTCCATCACGCCGATGACCTGCACCGGGAGATCGGCGGCCACGCCGCGGCGGGGATCGGGGATAAATTCGAGCACTTTCCCGACCGGATTCTCGGCGCCGAAGAGGTCTTTGGCGGCGTTGCGATTGATGATGGTGACGTGCGGCGACGTTTCGGTGTCCTGCAGATTGAAGTTGCGGCCCGCGAGCAATCTCATATGGAGCATCTGGGGATAGTTTGGGTCGACCGCGTGAAGGATTACGAACGATCCGTACGGGCCGACGGGAGGCTGGCCGGAAATCTTTACGTTGGCGAAATCGTTTTCGGAGCCGGTGAGCGGAAGGCCGCTGCCCATGGTGACTCCGCGAACGCCGGGCTGTGATCGAAGCTGTTCGGTGAGGCGGTCGAAGTAGATTTTCACTTGTTGTGGATCATCGTAGCGATTGCCGCGCAGGCGGAGATGGAAGGTTAGCGCGCCGGGAGCGTCGAAACCGCGGGGGGCGTCTCCGAGGCGCATGAAGCTCGAGAGAAAAAGCCCCGCACCGAAGAGCAGGACGAATCCCAGGGCAAGCTCGATTGCGACGAGCGAGCCGCGAGCCCAGCGTTGGCTGCGGCTGGCCGAGCGGCCGGGAGCGTTCTGGCGCAGCGCGTCATTGAGATCGCTGCGAGAAGAAAGGAATGCCGGGACAAGGCCGGCGAGAAGCGCCGAAACAATCGAGACGCCAATCGCGAAGAGGAGGACGCGCACGTCGAGGTTGATCGACGCGTGGCGCGGCAAGGCGTCCTCGGGCATAAACGTGACGTACCAGCTCCCCGCCCAAACGCCCGCGAGAGCTCCGGCAGCGCCACCGGCGAGCGCGAGGATCAAGCTTTCGACGAGCAACTGGCGGATGAGCCGAAGGCGCCCCGCGCCCAACGCGGCGCGAACCGCAAATTCCCTCTGGCGCGCGAGGCCCCGAGCGAGCAGAAGACCGGCAGTGTTCACGCAGGCGATGAGCAGGACGAGCGAGACGGCGACTGCAAAGAAGTAGAGCGGATGCTCGTAGCCGTGGGTCCACGTCTCGCGAAGATTCGTGACCGAGGCTGCGTCTTCCGGCTTCACGCCTTCGGTTTTTTGCTCTCGGTCGAGAATCGCGCTGAGTTCTTCGCTCGCGCGTTGCGCGGTGACGCCGGAAGCGAGCCTGCCGATGACGTACAGATTGCGCATCGTGGGGCCGGATTCGTCGAGCGTGATGGGAACGAAGATCGCAGGTTCATCGATGTATTCGAGGTGAAAACCCGGCGCGGAGACACCGACGACGGTGTAGGCCTCGCCGTCGAGGGTGATCGGTTTACCGAGCAACGCGGGATCGGATTGGAAGCGATCCTGCCAGAGCGTGTGGCTTAGGATGGCGACGCGATCGCGGCCGGGCGTTTCTTCGCCGGGCAGGAAACTTCGGCCGACGGCGAGCGGAACTTCGAGCGTGTCGAAGAAATTCGAGGCGACGGGCATGACATTGAGGCGCTCGGAAGTGCCGTTCGCGGTGAAGTTGCGCTCGTTTGGATAGCCGTAACCAGCGAGGCTGGAGAACGATTGCGATCGCTCGCGCCACGCGCGAAAGCCTTTGACGGAGAGGACGTCCCACTGCTTCGGATTGCGGCGAAGGACGGTGTGGGCGTCGACGAGGCGTTCGGAATCGGGGAAGGGCAGCGGGCGCCAGAGTTGTGATTCGAGAATGCTGAAGATGGCGGTGTTGGCGCCGATGCCGAGGGCTAGCGTGAGGACGGCGACGATGGTGAAGCTGGGCGATTTGCGCAGGATGCGCACGCCGTAGCGGACGTCCTGCACGAGGTCCTGGAGCCAGTCCACTTTGCGCACGTCGCGGCACTCCACTCGGACTTGGTCGACGCCGCCGAATTCGCGGAGCGCGGCGTTGCGAGCCTCGGCTGGCGGCATTCCCGCCGCGAGGTTTGCTGCGATTTGGCGGTCGAGGTGGAAGCGGAGTTCGTCGTCGAGGTCGTGGTCGACGGCGGTGCGCTGGAAGAGCGAACGGAATCGCAGGGAAAGTGTCTTTACCCACCGCATAGCTATTTCTCCTCACTCATGTCGTAGCGCTACCAGAGGATCGACGCGCATGGCGCGTCGCGTCGGAATGTAGGAGGCAGCCAGGCCGACGAGCGCCAGCAACACGGCAACGACGGCGAAGGTGAGCGGGTCAGTGGCGCGGACGGTGAAGAGAAGCGTCGAGAGGAAGCGCGCGAGGGCGAGCGATGCAGCAATGCCGACGACGAGGCCCACGAGAATCAGTTTGGCGGATTCGCCCATGATGAGACGCAAGACATCCGAAGGCGTGGCGCCGAGGGTAACTCGGATTCCGATTTCATGGACGCGGCGCGAAACGGAGTAGGAGATAACGCCGAAAATTCCAGCCGCTGCGAGCACGAGCGCCATGACTCCAAACAGGCCCAGAAGCCAGGTGCGAAACCGCGGCTGGGCCACCGAAGCGCCGATAAGATCGCTCATCGAGACAATGCCGGTGACGGGCAAATCCTTGTCGATCTGATCCACTTCGTGCCGAATCGTGGCGGAAACGGCGCCCGGGCTGAGATTGCTGCGCACCACCACCTCGCCACCCCACAGCGGCGCCTGATCGAACGGGACATACATCATCGGACCCGGATCCTGGCTCAGCGAAACATCCCGAACGTCGCCCACGACGCCGACGATTTCGCGCGGGACGCCGGGATTCGGCCGAAAACTGAAGTTGAGTTGTTTTCCGATGGGATCCTCGTTGGGAAAAAACTGATGCGCTAACGCTTCGTTAATAATGGTCAGGCGCGGCATCGACGAATTGTCCTGCTGCGTAAACAAGCGCCCGCGCAACAGCGGAATTTCCATCACGCGGAAATAGTCCGGGCTCACCGCGACGTAGTCGGCGATTTCGGGAGTTCCTTTCTGCAAAGCCGCATGGCCAACGATCTCGAAGGGAACAGGGGCGGAGCCTTGCGGATTGAGCGGCAGAGGAATGCCGATGGCCGTGTCGCGCATGCCGGGTTGGGATTGCAGGCGGCGGAGCAATTCATCCCCGAACGCGGACCACTGCTCGGGCGCCGAGTACTGGAATCGTGGCAGCTGAATTTCCGCGGTCACGACGTGGGTTGCATCGAAGCCGGGATTCACTGCCGTTAAGGTTGCAAAGCTGCGAACCAGCAGACCCGCGGCGACCAGAAGAACCATCGCCAGCGCGACCTCAGCGACCGCGAGGAAACCTCGAGCAAGGCGTGGCGTGCCGCCTTCGCCGGATCGGCCCGCATCTTCTTTGAGGCTTGTATGTAAATTCGAACTGGCGGCAAAAAGCGCTGGCGCGAGCCCAAAGACGAAGCTCGCCATAATGGAGAGCAGCAGCGCGAAGCCCAACACGGAAGCGTCCACGTGAATCGCGTGAACCTGCGGAATGTTCGCCGGCAGAAACGAGACGAGCGCGTGAGTGCCCCAGTAGGCGACCAAGACGCCGGCTGTTCCGCCGAGCAACCCGAGTATCGCGCTTTCCGTCAGCAGTTGGCGAACGACGCGCGCACGGCCAGCGCCTAAGGCAATGCGCAAAGAGATTTCTCTGGCCCGCGAGGTTGCGCGCGCTAGAAGCAAATTGGAAATGTTCGCGCAGGCAATCAGCAAAACCAACGCGACGGCTCCGACAAGAACCAAGAGCGCAGTCCTGACGTTACCCACAATTGCTTGCTGGAGCGGCCTGAGCCGGATAACCCAGCCAGAATTCTCGGCAGGGAATTTCTTCGCCAGGCGCATGGCGACGGTGTCCATTTCGGCTTGTGCAACAGCAACCGGAGTGCCGGGTTTCACGCGCCCAACGACGCCCAAGAAGCGCAGGCCCTGCTTCGGGATCCACGCGCCAAACAGAGGGTCCTGCGCTAACGGAATCCACACTTGGATCGAACGAGGTGTGAAGAGGATTCCGGGCTCGGAAGGCATCACACCCACAATGGTGAACGAGCGATGATCGAGAACTATCGAAGAGCCGATGACGTTGGGATCCGAGGCGAATCTGCCGCGCCACTGGTTTTCGCTGAGAATGGCGACAGGAGCAGCCCCTTGCTTGCCATCCTCGGGGAGAAATGTCCGGCCAATCAGAGGCGTAGCGCCCAAAACGCCGAACAGTTCAGGCGTTACGCCGGCGATGTCGATCGAAGCCGGTTCGCCGCGTCCCGTGAGGGTGAGCTCATGGGTGGTGAGACCGGCAAGTTGGGTGAAGGCGTGATTTTGAGCGCGAATCTCAGTGAGATTGTCGTAGGAGATTCCCGCCGACGGTATTCCTGCCTGCGGTTTCGCCTCAAAAAGAAATACGAGTTGGCTGGAATCGGGGAAGGGCAACGGCTTTAGCAGGACGGCGTAGACGACACTGAAGATGGCGGTATTGGCGCCGATGCCGAGGGCGAGAGTAAGGACGGCGACGATAGTGAAGCCGGGAGACTTGCGGAGGATTCGAAGGCCGTGGCGAACGTCCTGCACGAAATCCTGGGGCCAATTCACGTTGCGCATGTCGCTGCACTCCTCTCGGATTTGATCGACGCCGCCAAATTGGCGGAGGGCGGCGTAGCGAGCTTCGTCGGGCGGCATTCCTGCGGCGATATTTGCTGCGATTTGGCGCTCGAGATGGAAGCGGAGTTCGGCGTCGAGTTCGTGATCGACGCCCTCGCGACGGAGGAGCGACCGGAATCGCAGCGTCAATTTGTCTAGCGCACGCATCAGCAACACCCAAAGAGCCGGCACATTCGCTTCGCTCAGTGCAAGCGAGACGCCCTTCGGCTTGAGGACGAGCCGGCGCTACAAACCGCCGAGCTACTCGTAACGCAGAGCGACGAGCGGGTCGACGCGAGTGGCGCGGCGCGCCGGGATGTAACACGCGAGCAACGCCACGGCCACTAGGAACAATGCGACGGCGGCAAACGTCAACGGGTCGGCCGGCTTCACGCCATAGAGCAGCGAGCCGAGAAATCGCGTCACGCCGAGAGCCGCGCCGATACCGACGGCAGCGCCTGCGGCGGTCAACGCGAGGCCTTGGCCGATCACCAGACGAAGCACGTCGCCCGAGCGCGCGCCGAGGGCCATGCGGATGCCGATCTCGCGCGTCCGCCGCGACACTTCGTAGGCCAGGAGGCCGTACAACCCGATGCAAGAAAGCAGCAGCGCCAGAAGGCCGAAGAAACTCGAAAGGCGCGCGATCAGCCGCTCCGCGAAAAGCTGGCTCTCGATCTGCTGCGATTCGGTGCGAATGTGATTGACCGGCAGATTGCTCTCCATCTGACCCACAATGCTGCGAATCTGCGGAACGAAACTGGATGGATTCGCCGCCGTACGCATCGAGAAGGTGGCAGTCCGCCCGGAGATGGGCGCGTAGATCGTGGGCGCCACTGCGCGGCGCAAGGAGTCGTATCTGGCGTCAGCGGCCACGCCGACGATCACCCATCCTGGGTTTGCGTCGGGTTCCCCCGCATCCGCGGTGTGTTGTCCGAAGACGATCCCGATCGGATTCATCTTCGGGAAATATTTTTGAACCAGGGATTCGTTGACGATTACCGGCAGCGGCGGCAGAGCGGAAAGGCCGCTGTTATTCTGTTCCGCCAATCCTTTTTCCCCGGTCTTGACGCTGGCGGCGATGCGCTCATCCTGCGCGTCGCGCGCTTCCGCGATCCGTGTGGCCTCCAGAAAATCCTGAGAGTTGAATTGACGTCCCAGCCGCAGTGGAATTCCCATCGTGTGGAAGAAGTCGAGACCGACGGTGAGCATGTCCGCCTCTGAGGTTTCGTCCTTGGGCTTCCCCTGCAGATGGAAACCCGTGGTCCAGAGACCTCCGCCCAGCAACGGCATCACGGAGTAACTCACGGAGGTGACGCCGGGGAGTGCCGCCAGGCGCTGTTGCAAATCGCGATCGAACTGGTCCACCTGAGGGCGCTTGTAGCCTGCGGATGTCGGGTCGATGCGGAACGTGAGAATATTTCGCGTATCGAAGCCCGGATCGACGCTCCTCAGGCTTTGCAGGGTGCGCACCAGAAGTCCCGCTCCCGCGAGGACGACAACCGTGAGCGCCACCTGCGCCACGACCAGCGAATTTCCAACGCTGAACCAGCGCGCGATGGGGCGTCCGGACGGCACATTGCCCGCCGCATCCTTCAACGCAGGCGTCAGATTCACGCCCATGCCGCGCAGCGCAGGCGCAAGGCCGAAAAGGATTCCCGTCAGAATCGAAACAGCGGCGGTGAAGAGCAGGACGCGCGTATCAATCCCCGGTTTCAAAGGAGAGGGCCCGTCCTGGTTCGCCGCGACAAACGCGCTAATCACGGTGATGACCCACTGCGCAAAGACGAGTCCCAGCGCGCCTCCCGCGACCGAAAGCAACAGGCTTTCCGTCAAAAGCTGGCGCACGATTCTTCCTCGCCGCGCGCCCAGCGCGAACCGCACGGCCATTTCCTTCTGCCGGGCCGCGGCGCGCGAAAGCAGCAGGCCCGCGACGTTGGCGCAGGCAATCAGCAGCACCACTCCCACGGCGAGCATCAGCACGTAGATTGGAGTGGCCATTTCGACTGTGGCGCCGGTGAGGCCCGCCTGCGCGGGAACCAGCGAGACGGCGGGATTGTCCTCGGGCTTCAGCATCTGTTTGGCGCCGTGCAGCACGTGGTTGACGAACATCGCGTTTACCGCGCCTTGCGCCTGCGCGCGCCGGACGCCTGGATTCAACCGCCCGACGATCACCAGCCAGAAGTTATTGGGACTCGCGTCGCGATTGTCCCAGGGGATCTCGGTTTGCCGCTGGGCCGAAAGTGGCAGCCACATCTGAATGAAGCGTCCGGGCGAGAGCGCGTCAAAACGCGGCTCGGCCACGCCGACAATCGTGAAAGGTACGCGGTTAAGGTAAATCGTTTTGCCGATGGCGGAGGGGGAGCCGGAAAACTGGTTTCTCCAGTAGGCGTAACTCAGGACGGCGACGGGCGAGGCAGCCAGCGAGTCGTCGGCGGAACTGATGAGCCGACCGCTTTCGGGCCGTACGCCGAGCGTTTGGAAGTAGCTGCCGGAGACGTACGCGGCGTTGTCTACCGTGGTCGCGGCCCCGTTGCCGGTGAGGTCGAGCCCGCCACCGCCTGAAAACGCGGTTAACTGCGAAAAGAGGTTTGTCGCTTGGATTTCGTGGAAGAGCGGCTCGGAAAAGACGCAATTGCCGGCACCCGTCTTGTCTTGGCGTTCCGGGCAATCGCCGTAAGAGCTTTCGTCGAGATGGTTGGGGTTTGCGCGCGCGGTCCATCGGAGCAGCAGAAGATTTTGCGGATTGCTGACGGGAAGCATGCGCAGCAGCGCACTATCAATCAGGCTGAAGATTGCGGTGTTGGCGCCGATGCCGAGCGCGAGCGTGAGGACGGCGATAATCGCGAAGCCCGGACTCTTGGCGAGCACGCGAACGCCGTAGCGAACGTCTTGCGCGAAATCCTGGAGCCAATTCACGTTGCGCATGTCGCTGCACTCCTCTCGGATTTGGTCCACGCCGCCGAATTCGCGGAGTGCGGCGTAGCGCGCGTCATCGGGCGGCATTCCTGCGGCGATGTTCTGCTCGATTTGGCGGTCGATGTGGAGGCGCAATTCGTCGTCGAGTTCGTGGTCGACGGCGTCGCGCCGGAAAAGAGACCGGAGGCGGAGCGTCAATTTGTTTAGCATGCGCACGAGCCCTGATTCTCCTGGACAGCTACGGCCTCAAGCGACGTTCATTACCAGGCCGATGGCGGCGGACAAACGCTCCCAATTTGCCTGCTCGGCCTCGAGATACTTCTGTCCGGCCTTCGTAAGTGAATAATATTTCGCGCGGCGGTTATTTTCCGATTCGCCCCATTCCGATTTGATCCACGCCTGCTGCTCGAGACGGTGCAAAGCGGGGTATAGAGCGCCCTGATTCACCTGCAGAACGTTTTTCGAAACCTGGCGGATGCGTTGCGCAATCGCCCAGCCGTGCGCGGGTTCCAGCGCGACGATCTTCAAGATGAGCATGTCGAGCGTGCCTTGCACGAGATCTACGGGTTTGGTCATTCAGCGAGTCCCCTTAGTAAGTGACAGGGAAAAAATACGCCTGCTCCTGTCAATAAGCAAGGGGAAAGATTCAATAAAGCTGACCAAGGCCAAAATAGGTTCAGGGCCTCGGAGGACTCAACAGTCCGCGGCCGCGCAGCCATTCTTCGAGCAGTTTGGGCCACTCGCCGACGGCGGGGTCTGAGAGATCGAGGCCCACGCCGTGCGGCCCCTTCTCGAAAACGTGAAGCTCTGCGGGAACGCCCGCCTTGCGAAGCGCGAGGTAGAAATTGACGCTGTTCTGGACGGGCACGACGTCATCGTTGCTGGTAGCGAATAGAAACGTGGGCGGAGTCTGCGCGGTGACCTGTAATTCATTCGATAGAAGCTGGCGAAGCTGCGGGTCGGGATTGTCGCCGAGCAGCGCCTTCACGGATCCTTCGTGCGCATACGGCGGCATCATGGAAATGACGGCGTAGGCGAGGATCGCGAAATCCGGGCGGCTGCTGACTCGGTCGATTGGATCGGCCGCTCGAGGATCGCCGGAATCGAAGTGCGTGGCCGCTGTGGAAGCGAGATGGCCGCCCGCTGAGAAGCCCATGATGCCGATGCGGTCGGGCGATACGTGGAATTCGGCCGCGCGCGAACGAACCAGGCGAATGGCGCGCTGCGCGTCGCCCAGTTCGATTGGATGATGATAGCGCGGGCCGAGCCGGTAGGTGAGAACGAAGGCTGCTACGCCCAGCGCGTTGAACCAGTTTGCGACTTGACGCCCTTCGTGATTCGAGGCCAGAAATACGTACGAACCTCCGGGAGCGACAATCACGGCGGTACCGGAAGGGTTCTCGCCCCAAGGCGGAAAATATGTGATGGAGGGTTTGTCCGCTTCTTCTGAACCTTGCGCGCCGGGAGCGCCGTTTTCCCAGAGGAGAATCTTTCGCGGCTCCTCGACCGGGGGCCGCCGCGTTTGGGGCTGAGTTTGTGGCTGAATTTGTCCGGCAGCGCTCTTGACGCCGAACGCCATGAACGCAACGAGCAGCAGAGTACGCAATCGGTTCATTCGCAAACGCTCCATCTAGAGCCCAATCATTCTTCGACGCAGACGAGCGGGAGTATAGACCAACTTGGCTTTAGGGGCGGCGATCAGTTCCCTGGAACGGGAGAGCTTTTTGGTGAGGTGTTCTTCAGGAGTTGCGCCACTTGTTGCGGCGTTACGTTGGCGGGAACCGGCTGGTAGTCGGAATAGGCTTCCTTTTGTCGAACGGCGATCGTTTTGAAGAAAAGCGCTTTGCCGTCCATGTGGATGTCGAGAAGAGTCACGTCCCAGTGTCCGGACCCGACGTCGCTCTGCTTCACGCAGAATGTGCCTCCCTTATCGAGGTGACCGAGCATTCCGCCGCCGAATTTCACTTTGCTGGTGAGGTGGGCGTCGATTTGAATCAGCCGTTTCGCGCGTGAATCAACGAGCATCGTTCCTTCCATGTGATGGAAGACCTCCGACGCATGGTTCGTGGGACGAAAAGCCGGATTGGGCGTAAACGCAAGCCTGGTGATGGCGCCGGCGAACCCGTCGTAGCGGAACTGAAATGCGTTGGGGAACATTTTCAGAAGCTTCTGCCCCTGGTCCCCATCCTCCGCCCGCTTCCTCTGGGCGTTTCGAATCTCTTGCGGATGGTCCAGGGACCTTTGGATACGGCGATCCTCTTCTTCCAGCTGCCGGCCGGCCAGCGGCACGCCATTCACTTCGAGGACGCGATACACCTGTCCCCATTGCGTCTGGACAACTTCGAGCAGTTCGCGTTTGGCGTCCTGATCGCGAAACTCGCGATATTTCCAGTGGCTGTGATCGTTGTTCTGCGCGTTGACTTCGTTCTGGACCACTTCGCGGACGAACTGCTGCGCGGATTCCTGGGCGTCTCGGGCTGAGAGCGAGGCGTCCGAATAACGAAGCATGCCGACGCAGGGCAAGGCGCAGAACATGAAAAGGATGCAGGCCGCCGAGAGGGGCGTCGTCGGTAGCAGGTTGAGGAACAGCCAGTGGACCGGGGAGAGGGGACGCTCAACCATGAGCCAATATTACCCGCCGGCTGAACCCGTTCCATACCGTGGGCACTGTAAGTAGTTCGCCGATATCCCCGATGACGGATTCGGCATCAAGCCTCAGCACTACCAGGAGTAGTGGACCTGGTATCTCACGACCTTCTCGCCGTCGGGCGCAATCTTGATGTTGAAGTGAATGGTCTGGTCGTCGTCCTTCTCGAACGCGTCGGAATGGGAGACGATGTCCCAGTTCGACCAGCGGTAGAGGTGCTCGACCACGCGAATTTCCGCAGTTGTGGACTTGCGGTTGCGAACCTTGATCTCGAAGGTTTCGTCCACCGAGCGACCTGAGTTGTCCAAGTGGAATTGTGTGCGGCGGCGCTCGCCGGTGAGATCGAAGGCGTTGCCCGTGTAGAGGCGAACCGTCTCGCCTTGCGGAGTGTGGTCGATATCGTTCTCGCCGGTGAATTCGAGCTGTCCGTCTTCGTCGCGCCGGTAGAAGCGAACGCGACCCTTCGGGAGCGGTATGCCAAGATGATTGTCCCTGCTGTTTCTGAACTCCTGCATCACCCACACTTTCGAATTTGACAGCGTACCGAAGCTCTCCTGCTGGCGAAGCGATTCCATCTGCCAATTCATGTAGCTCGGGTCCATCTTGAAGCCGTCGTAGACGTACACCGTGTTCGACTGAATGCCTTCGGCGCGGACGAACTCCACTTGCTTGATCTCGCGATCGTGCAACGTGGTGGGGTGCTCGAGGGTATAGAGATGATATTCGTCGAAGGAGCGCTCGGTGACCGGCGGACGAGGGGCGACTGCCTCCTTATCCACCATTGCCCCGGCAGATGAGAAAGGCAGAGCGTTCTGCGGTTGAGCCTTGTTGACGTCGCCCGCCATCACTTTGATGCGCGCGTCTTTGAAGGTTTGGCCGCTTTCATTGTCGAGTGTGACCCAGCCGACGATCTGAAGTACGTTGCCCTTCGGCGGTGCGACCACGTTGTAGCTGGCGTCCCAGGACATTCCTTCGGTGACGTAGCTGAACTCGGCCGGAAACGCGCCGGGCCTGTCGGTCTCCAGGCGCCAGGACAGAGTCGGCTTGAGGACGGTGTCGTCGGCTAGGGCGGGGAACACGGGCTGACCCGGAAGCGAGAACTGGAGTTTGCCGTTGACTTCGATGATGGGCTGGCTGCCGCCGCTTTGCACGTAGGACTGCTGCGCGAAACGGTAGTCCTGGCCGTAAAACTGATATGCCTGGGCGGAATGCGGGACGAATCCGCTGCGGATGATCTTGCCTTGAATCGTGGCGCCTTGCCCGACCTGAAAGTCGATGGTCTTGCCTTCGTAAAGCGAAAGCAGAAGTTCCTGAGTGATAGGATCGTTTCGGTAATTCTGCTCGAGAACCTGGAGGCGACGGCTTCCATCGAGCGGGCGCAAAATCACGGAGTCCGGCTCGAGGTGGCCTGTAATCTCGCTGACCTCAACGTGGTTCGCGCCTCCTTTCAAATCGAGCGGCAGCGTTTCCCGGATGACCGCAAACTTCTGGTTGTAAATCGTCAGCGCCGGAGAATTGTCCGGCTCGTCGGAGCGCGTATTCAAAGCGGCCGTGCGGGCGGCAGAGTGAACGAGTCCCGCGCCTAACGCAACTGTGCAAACTAGTCCCAAACCAAATCGTCGTGCGGTTCGCATAGTGCCTCCTCAAGCGATGACGCTGCCGCTGCTGCCAGCACCCGAGAGGATCAATATTCAGGCGCGACAGTTTGTGCGGCCTAACTTAGAACGCCCGAGGTACGAAATCTTGCACGCCTATTTTTGAGTACACGAGACTGGACGACGAACTGAATGGCGAGCTAGCTGAGAGAGGTGTATGAGGTTATTCGTGGCGCAGCGCGACCATGGGATCGACGCGCATCGCACGCCGCGCCGGCACGTAGCACGCCAGGAATCCAACCAAAATCAAGACGAGGGGCGCCAGCACAAGGACCGGCACGCCGTGGCCGGGGAAACCTTGAAAACTGGACGCGACAAGCCTAGGCAGCGCCAGAGAAACTAAAAAGCCGATTGCCGTGCCGATTCCAACGAGAGTCATACCGTTGCGAAGCAGCAGAAGCAGGATTTGGCGCGGCTCAGAGCCGAGAGCCAGCCGGATGCCCATCTCGTGCGTACGTTGGCTGATAAGGTACGAAACGACGCCAAAAATCCCGCAAGCCGCCATAAGCAGAGCGAGGAGAGCAAACGTGCCCATCATCTCCGACATGAGATCGTCGCCTTGGAGCGAGTCCGCAATGACGCGGTCCATCGTTCGCACGGCGGTGACTGCCTGGTCGGCGTCCGCGGCCCATACCGCGCGACGAAGGGAATTCGAGGCCATCGCCGGATCCGCATGCGTGCGGACGATCAGATACATCGTGGCATCCGAGTTTGCGGCGAACGGAACGAAGATATGCGGGCGCACATTTTGCTGGCCCGCGTATTCGTTGACGTTAGCGGCAATGCCGACGATTTCGCTCCATTGGCTTTGGCGATGGTCTTCGTGTTCGAAGCGAATGCGGCGGCCGATCGGATTTTCATCGGCGAAGTAGCGTTTCGCGAAAGCGTCGTCGATGATTACGACCGGAGCCGAATCGGCTGTGTCAGATGCAGTGAACGTGCGCCCCTGCAATAGCGGAATTTGTGTGGTTACAAAGTATCCGGGGCTGACGGCGAAGTAGCCGCAAGTAGGGCGGTCTTCCGGTTTCGATACCGGATGGCCTTCGAGCGTAAGCCACACGTGCGCGGGAAAGCTAAAGGGCAGGTCGCTCGTCAGTGCGGCGGATTGCGCCTCGGGAAGATTTGCGAGGCGCTGCAAGACGCTCTCGAAGAATTGCTTCTGGCGCGGCGGCTCGAAATATTCGAGTCCGCGGAGGGAGACGGACGCGGTCAAGAGATTGTGCGAGTTGAATTCCGTGCTCGCGCGCATTTCCGAGAGGAAGCTCTGAACGAAGAGGCCCGTGCCGACGAGCAAAAACACGGAAAGGGCGAGCTGGCCGATTACGAGGAGACGCTGCAGGCGATTTCGTCCGCGACCTGGAGTGGAACCGCGACCGCCTTCTTTGAGGCCATCGCTTGGGTCGCGCCGGGCAATCTGAATGGCAGGGGCGAGACCGAATAAAATGGCCGCCGCCACCGAGACACCGATGGTGAAGATCAGCACACGAATATCCACGGTGACTTCCTTCGCCATCGCGGCCGCATATTCATTCCAATTCAACTGCGACTGGACCGCGCGAACTGCGCCGAAGGCAAACAGGATTCCAAGGGTGCCGCCGGCAAGCGAAAGGAGCAAACATTCGGTGAGGAGTTGACGCGCCAGGCGGAGGCGTCCAGCGCCCAAAACAGAGCGAATGGAGAATTCGCGCTGGCGCGCCGCGTTGCGCGCGAGCAGGAGATTTGCGAGATTTGTGCAGGCAATCAATAGGACGAATCCAACAGCGCCCATTAGAAATACGATGGCCGTTTCGACATTCGAATCGGCAACGTTGAAATGCTGCATGGACGCTACGCTGGCGCCCCATCCGTCGTTGGTCTCTTTGTGACCCTGCGCGAGCCGCTGCGCGATGGTTTGCATCTCCGCGCGGGCGTGGCGTTCATCGACGCCCGACTTCAGCCGTGCAATGACTAGCAGCGACCTTTGACTTCGCGCGGTAGGGCGCAAATCGTTGGGTGAGAAGACAAGGGGCACCCAGAGCTCTGCCTGAAATTGGCCCCAGAGCCGAAACGTGCGCGGCATGACGCCGATAATGGCGGAACGATTGCCGTTGACCTTGATCGTGCGGCCCAGGACGTTCGGGTCGCCGCCGAATCGCTCTTGCCAGAGTTCGTCGCTCAGGATTACGACGCTGTCGCGTCCGGGCTGATTTTCATCAGGACCGATGGTTCGGCCCAGAGCGGGAGCGACGCCAAGAACGTGAAAGTAGTTTGCGGAGATGCGGGCCCCCAGGGCCCGTTGCGGCGAAGCGTCACCGCTGATCGTGAAGTCGTCGGAGGTGGAGGCGGCCAATTCGGCGAACGAGGTCGCCTGCGCGCTCCAGTCGAGGAAATCGAGCGCCGAAACGGGCGTGCGATCCGGTGCATACGCCTCCTTGGCCGGATTGATGCTGCTGAGGATCATCAGGCGATCCGGGTCGGGGACGGGCGGCTTGCGCAGCAGGAATCCGTTGGCAGCGCTGAAAATGGTGGTGTTCACGCCAATCGCGAGCGCGAGCGTGACGATGGCGACGACGGTTACGCCAGGGTTCGCGAGCAGCACGCGCAGGCCGAACCGGACATCTTGGAGCGTGGTTTCCACGAAGGGAAGGCCACGGAGTTCGCGGTATTTTTCTTTCGTCGGTTCGACTCCACCGAGTTTGATCAGCGCCTGGCGGCGCGCTTCCTCGGGCGTCATGCCCAAGCGCAGATTGTCTGCGACATGCATCTGCAAGTGGCTTTCGAGCTCGGCGTCGAGCTCGCGATCGCGCTGCGATCTTGCGAAGAGGCTGACGAATCGGATCAACAGTGCGCGCAGCGTTTTCATGTTTGTCCCTCTTTAGCTAGACTGTCACGCCTCGGAAGAGGCGAACTAGACGACGATTCATCCCTGTTCCTCGGGTGAGAGGAAGCGCGAGAGAATCTCGGTCGTTTGCTCCCAGTCGCGAGCTTCCTTCTCGAGCTGCTTCCGGCCGGCGCGCGTGAGCTTGTAATACTTCGCTTTACGATTGTTGTCGGAAACGCCCCACTCGGAGGAGACGTAGCCTTCCTGTTCGAGCTTGAGCAGGGCGGGGTAGAGCGTGCCGTAATTGACGGCGAGCAAATCGCCGCTGGTTTGCTCGATCCGCCGCGCGATGCCGTAACCGTGCAAGGGCCCCATGGCCTCGAGCGTCTTCAGGACCATCAGCGCCAAAGTCCCCTGCCAAACATCTTTTTTCTCGCCCATCTTCTCACCTACCCTTCATGCGCATTCGGTCTCCTATTGGTTCCCCATAGTGCGACGCCGGAGGATTGCACACCGTCCTATGGGAAAGCAATAGAAAACGATGCGCGGTTACACGCGCTTGCGAAGTTTCGTCTCATGCAATGGAACGGGCTGGAAGGGGGAAGGCTGCGGGTGACTACGTCACAGACGCAGGTGTGTTTCTGGCGCTTGCCGCTGAAGTGAGTTCTTCGATTGCGGGGAACGAAACGGGAGTGGTCAGAACCAATTCGGAAGGTTGTTTGCCGCTTTGCACGGACTGCGCGAAAATTTCCATCGCCACGCTGGTGTTGGGCGCAATGACGATCGTCGCGGCGAGCAAGCCGCTGCGCACGAAAGCCTGGCCCGTCTTCGGGAGCCCGTCGCAGCCGGAGAAAGGTGCGCTGAGCCACTTGTCGCGCACTTCCGCGTCGGCGTGTTGCTGAAATGCTTTGCGCGCGCCCATGGCCATGTCGTCGTTTTGCGCGACAACCATGTCGATGGGCATCTTCTTGGATGTTGACAGTTTCATCCAGGAACAGACGGATTTGTAGCCGCTGTCCTCAGTCCAATTTCCTTTGAGATAGACGAGCTTGACGCCCGCGAGTTTGCCTTGTTCCATACCAAGGGTTCGCTGCCGCGCGGCGGCTGTGGTGGAAGGGCCCTGGATGTAGAGCGCGGTGCCGTCTTTCGGCGCAAACGCCGCGAGATGCTGAGCCTGGATTCGCCCAGCCTCCAGATGGTTCGAGCTCACGCAGAATACTGGCGCGCGACTGGTGCGGCGCAATTCGGGGATGTACTCGGCTTCGCGGTTCAGCACCACCCATCCGACACCTGCAGAAACTGCTGCGCGCGCAACGTGAGGGAAACTGGTGCCACCGACGGGTTCAACGATGATGGCGTCTGGATGCGAACCGGTCGCCTGAATCACGCCCAGGAGTTGCTGGCTTTGGTTGATCGCGTCGTTTCCGGCGTAGATGATCTGCACGGTGCCGCCGAGGCGCTGCGCCATGGCTTCCGCGGCCTTGGCCTGCTCGACTTGGTAGTCGTTGTCGGCAGTAATGAGCGAAACCAGAAAGTTGAGCTTCTTCATACGCCTCCGCGCCCCACGGAAGTGCTTCTGTTCTTATAGATTACAGGAAGGAAGTGAAGTCACATGCCAAAGTCGGGGGAATGTGCCTATGTGGGACACCGGGCGGGAGCCGTTCCGTGCATTACATGAGCCGTAATATTTCGCAGAAAGCGTTTTCCCGACTCTTGGACCTTGCAAGTCTCCGCGACCTTTATTCTTCGCGAAGCGCCACCGCCGGATCCACGCGCACCGCTCGACGCGCCGGTATGTAGCATGCGGCGAGCGCCACCAGAGCGAATAGAACTGCAACGCTTCCGAGGGCCAGTGGGTCCGTGGGACTCACGCCATACAGCAGGCTCCCAAGCAGGCGCGTTAGTGCCAGGGCGGCTACGAGTCCGATAACGACGCCGGTGAGAGTCAGCGACAGGCCCTCTTTCACTACCATCTTCAGGACGTCGCGGCGCTGCGCCCCCAGCGCCATGCGAATGCCGATTTCCCTGGTTCGCTGGCCGACGAAAAACGAGATGACTCCGTAGATACCCACCACGCCGAGCACGAAGGCCAGCCCCGCGAAGGCTGCGAACAAATATGTGGCGGACCGCGGCGCAGACATTGCTTCCGATACGAGGCCCGGCATGGTCTTGAGTTCGCTCACGGGCGCTTCGGGATTCAAAGCGAAGGCGATATCGTGGATGGCTTTTCCGATCTGCGATTCGTCGTTCGACGTGCGGACCGCCAGCGTCATTTCAGCAGGCATGGTGCCGTCCGAAATGGTGGCTTTCGGGCCATAGGGCACGTAAACCGTCCCATTGATCCACGTGGGTGCTTCGTGCTGAAGATCGTAGGCTCGCACGTCGGGGACGACGCCGATGATCGTGTACGAATTCTTGTCTCCGTCAGCCTGCATGTGCTTGCCGATCGCGTCTGCGTTCGGGAAGAAACGGCTTGCGGTGCGGGCGCTCACGATGGCCACAAGTGGAGTTCCCGCGCTATCGGCGTTCGAAAATCCTCTGCCGCGAAGAAGCGGGATTCCCATCAATTGAAAATAGTCGGGGGAAATGAAATTTTCCCAAACCAGCGGGTCGGGCTGTCCGGCAGACGGGACATAGCCTTCGAAATCGACCGCTCGCTTGCTCACGCGTCCGCCCAGCGGCAGAGTATTCACCACGGCAGCGTTGCTCACGCCCGGCAGCGCGCGCACTTTATCGACGAGGCTTCGATAGAACGAGTCGCATCTTCCGGTGTCGCTGCAAAAGGATTCGTTGGGCGTGATGCGAGCGGTTACGACGTGCTCGGAGTGAAAGCCAGGGTTCATGTGCGACAGCGCCCACAGGCTCCGAATCAGCAAACCCTCGGCGCTGACGAGCAGAACAGCCAAGCCGAGCTCGCCAAGAACGAGAATTTTCCGCATCCGGCTCGCGGAAGCCGATGAGCCGCGGCCGCCGGTCTTGAGCGACTCGCTGGGAGCGGTCCGCGAACTCTGCAGCGCCGGCGCCAGACCGGAGGCAAGTCCCGTGAGAATTGCGAGCGCCGCCGTGAAGATCAGCACGCGCCAATCGATGCCAACCTCGGCCAGTCGAGGCGTGTCGGCCGGAAGGCTCGACTTGATGAACGACAAGCCGCTCCAGGCCAGGATCAATCCCAGCGTTCCGCCCACCGAGGCGAGCACGGTGCTCTCTGTGATGAGTTGGCGCACGATCCGCGAACGGCTCGCGCCGAGCGCAGCTCGAAGCGCGATCTCCTTTTCGCGCGCCGCCGCGCGAGAGAGCGTCAGGTTCGCCACGTTGGCGCAGGCAATCAGCAGGACCAGAGCGACCGCGCCCAGCAGAATCAGGAGGCGCGATTGAAAGTCGCCGACGATGGCGCCTTGAAGCGGAACCGCCGCAACCGAAGGGTTCCAAGTGGCAGGCATCGGCCACGGAAACATTTTCGAAACGTGCGACTGAAAAAGGCGAAGTTCGGCGCTGGCTTCCTCGATTGTCGCACCGGGGCGCAGCTTGCCGATGACGGGCATGAAATCGTCCGCCCAATAGTGGACCTCGTTGCGCGAGTCGATATCGAGAGGAATCCAGACGTCCGTTTGCGGAGAAGGGAAGCGAAAATCCGCCGGCATCACGCCGATGACTTCGCGTTGCACGCCCTCGAGGTCGATCCAGTGCCCCACGATGCTTGGGTCGCCGCCGAACTTTTCCTGCCACAGCGCGTGGCTCAGGATAACGAAGCTATTCTTGCCGGCGAGATCTTCGCCGGGACGAAGGGTGCGGCCAATCTGTGCCGGCTCGCCCAGCACGGAAAAAAGCTCCGCCGAGACGACGGTTCCGTTGAGCCGCACGGGGTCGCCGACGCCCGTTAGATTCAGTTCGTAACCCTGGTAATAGGCGCCGACATCCATCGTACGCATTTGTTCCCGCATCGCCACGAATGCGCCTTTCGGATAAGTGCCGTTCACCGAGATGAGGCGCTCGGGCTGTGAGAAGGAGAGAGACCGAAGGAGGACTCCGTTCACGAGGCTGAAGATGGCAGTGTTGGCGCCGATTCCGAGCGCCAGCGTGAGCACCGCGATCGTGGTAAAGCCCCGATTCTTGCCCAGCATGCGCAGGCCGTAGCGCACATCCTGAACGAACGCTTCCACCACGCGGCCGCGGCCGACGTCGTGGCACTCCTCTTTCACTTGGTCGACGCCGCCAAATTCGAGGCGCGCGCGGCGTCGCGCCTCGTCCCGCGGCATTCCCGCCGCGATGTATTCGGACACTTGTTCGTCGAGGTGAAAGCGAAGCTCTGAATCGAGCTGCTTATCAGCTTGCGATTTGTGAAACAGCCGACGATGCCATTTCATAGGCCCACCCTTTGGCGAGGAACTATTCCGCGGTGTGCAAAATCAAAGCGACTGCGTCTGAGAGCTTCTCCCAGGTGCGCATTTCGGACTCGAGTTGCTTCCGGCCTTTGGCCGTGAGCGAATAGAATTTCGCCTCGCGCCCCGTGTCTGTTTCCTTCCAATCGGCTTTCAGCCAGCCGCGATCTTCGAGCCGATGAAGGGCCGGGTAGAGCGAGCCCTGCTGCACCTGGAAGAAGTCTTTCGAGATTTGCTTGATGCGCTGCGAGATCGCGTAGCCGTGAATCGGCCCGAGCGCCACGATCTTCAGGATCAGCATGTCCAGCGTGCCTTTGAGGAATTCCGAACGATCTTCGTTCATGCGTCACACCTAGGGAAGCGATGCATAGAGGTTCTACATATACAAGGCCGGAACTTGCGTGTCAACGGAAAAAGGGGAAAACCACGTCCTCATAGGCCGGAGGGCCGGGCTGATTGTGTGCGGGCTTTTGGGAATTCGTGCTGACAAACACCGGGGCGTCAGTATGGGGCGGCGAGGACCGCCCCAAGAACCTGATCTTGCTCACGGCTCCGGAAAAAGTGACGCGGGCGCGCCGGTCATTTTTTCTTGCGCTTGCCCACCGGGCCTGTGAGGTCCGGCGCGTCTTCTCCGAGCGCCGTGGCGAGATCGATTTGATGGTCTTGTTCGTTGATCAGGATTTCGCGAATCTGCTCCGCCATGGCGTATTCGCCGAGGCGCTCGCATTGGCGAACTCGTTCGCGGTAGTTTCGGATGGTTTCGTTCTCGTTTTCCAAGTCGAAACGAAGCATCTCCTTCGCATCTTCGGAAGTTTTTACAGGCTTCGGCGTTACGTTGGGCATTTTGCCGAGGTAGTCGATCTGCCGCGAGATAATCAGGGCGTGATCGAGCTCTTGCTTGGCGTGAAGCTGCAATTGATCGGCGATGTTCATGTACGCCGCGCCCTTTAGAACCTGGGAATACACGACGTAGCCGATGATGGCCTGGTATTCGCGGGAAAGATCCTCGTTCAGAAGCTCCGCAAGACGGTCGCGGGAAATTTCCGGTTCATGCTCGATCATGGTTCCGGTCGAAATCGACATCGAGTTCCTCCTATGAAGTTGCTCCGTTCAGATGATAGAACGATTCCGCATGCCGTGACGAGAGATCCCTCCAGACACACTAACGCTGCCGCGCATTCAACCGTTTGATGAAAAATGGCCACCGAAAGGTTCACCTTGAGGTCCCGATTTCTGGCGTTTGATGGCCGGCAACGTGTGCCGGAAAAATCAGCGCGAAGATTTTTCGCTCCAGGCGAAGCTCCGCCTGTTCTTTGCTGTCCCAAGGACCTGGACCACCCTGACCCTAGCGCTCGAGATTGTGCCCAAAAGCTTACGTGGAAAAGTCTTGGTTTCGCCATTGACTCCGCGCCGACACCGGCATAAGGTTTCGCGAAACCCAGCCGCTGAGATTCCGAATTTCAGCGAGAGCAAATCTGTTCGGCAGTTTGTTGTTGTTCCGCAGAAGGTTAGTTAGCCCAGCCAGTCAGTTGCCCAGACAAATCGCAGTACGGGTGTGCTTGCTTCGCCCGTGCGAAAGGAGCTACTCGACATTCAGCTCTGGATCTAGATTGAGGCTAGTGGCTTGACCTTGGCGCCGCACCGCAATGGTGGCGCAACGATGTTCCCCAGGTTAACCGTCCCAGGAGCGATTAACCCCGAAAGACACGAGCCGGGGGTGTGTTCGCTCTCGCGTAACAGAGAAGGAGATCAGATGAAAAGCCTGAAGCAACTTATTCTTGCTGCGGCGTTCGCCGGACTATCGTTCGCCACGGCACTCCTGGGGCAGGTGACCGCGTCGAACTCCGGGACAGCTCACGATCCGGGAGTGCGGGCGGGAAGCGTAAATTCCGGCCAGCCTCTTTCATCACTGAGTGCTGCCGAACTCCAGTATTTCCAGGATGGTTTGTCGCGATTCCTCCAGGTAGATTCGGTGGTTGGAACCGCGTCGGGCGAACCTGGAACTGGACTCGGGCCGACCTTCAACTCAAACAGTTGCGGAAGCTGCCATTCGCAACCCGCCGCCGGGGGTTCGAGTCCGAGCGCGAGCCAATATCCTAATATTGGCCCGAACCCGCAGATTGCCGCGGCAAACGACCAGAACGCCACAAACACCATTCCGTTTTTTATCACGCCGGACGGGCCGGTGCGCGAGGCGCGCTTCCCGTTGGTCATCAACTCCAGCAACGCGCTGACTGAGACACCGGATGGCGGCGTGCATGACCTGTTCACCATCACGGGCCGCACGGACGCGACCAATGTGGTGGGCGTTACGGGCAAACCTCAGACCTGCTCGATTGCTCAACCCAATTTCCAGCTAGCCCAAAACCTGGGCGACATCATCTATCGAATCCCGACGCCGGTATTTGGAGCCGGCCTGATCGAGAATATTTCCGAGGCCACGATCCTCGCTAACATGAACTCCAGCTCCCAGCTCAAGCAGAACCTCCAAATCACAGGCCATCCCAACGTGAGTGGTAACGACGGGACCATCACGCGGTTTGGATGGAAGGCTCAGAACAAATCACTGGAGATGTTTGCCGGCGAAGCCTACAACGTGGAAATCGGCGTTACAAACGAGCTGTTTCCGGATGAGCGCGGAAGCGCGCCGGTTTCCTGCATGTTCAATGCGACACCCGAAGATGAGACCAACTTCACTCAAACAGGCGATCAGATTCCGAGCGACCTTGTGGCATTTTCGGACTTCATGAGGTTCCTCGCGCCGCCCACTCCATCGACGAAAGGCATTCCCGGCAACCCTCCGCTCCAGTCAATTCAGAATGGCCAGGCCCTGTTCAGTCAGGTTCACTGCGACGCATGTCACACGCCGTCGCTCCAAACGTCCACTTCCTCTTTCTCTGCCGGACTGAACAACCAGACCGCGGCCCTCTACTCCGACCTGCTTGTCCACCACATGGGATCGGGATTGGCCGACAACATTTCGCAGGGAGCCGCAGGGCCCGATGAGTTCCGGACGGCGCCGCTGTGGGGACTCGGACAGCGGATCTTCTTCCTGCACGATGGCCGCGCGAACCCGACCAACGGCGGGCTTTTGAACGCAATTCAAGCTCACTCGAGCAGCGGGTCCGAGGCAAACCACGTCATCTCAATCTTCAATTCGCTGACAACGCAGCAAAAGCAGGACCTTCTCAACTTCCTGCGGTCGCTCTAGGCCGCAGGGCGGGCCGCCGGCATGTGACGTTCCTGGGACGTTGCATGCCGGCAACCCTCCAACAGAGAAAAACAGGCAGAAGGAGTGGTTTCGGATTCCAGCTTTGGTCAACCTATCGGGCTATCGAGGCGAGGCGAGAGCGTTTTCGGCGTCGGCCACGGTAGGGTAGACCTCAAACAGCGGGTCGATGCCGGTAAGTTGGAGAACATTTCTGACGCGGTGAGCAAGTCCTACCAGTGCGAGGCGCCGGCCCGACTTGTGGCACGAAACAAATGTGCGGACGAGCACGCCCACGGCCACCGAATCAATCGAAGGAACTTCCGTCAAGTCGAGGATCAGAAATGGCGCCGTCGCGGCATCGAGGGCTTCGCGAAATGCGGGACCGCTCGCAAACGAGATGGCGCCCTTCGGCGCCAGGATTTGCACGCCCTCTTTGGAACCGGGGCGTCCCTTCACGTAGAAGAGTTCGGTTGACATAGGCCGCATTCTAACGAAACGCGCGAAAGGAAACAATCGAAGGGCGCGCTGAATCGCCGAACCTCGATCCTGTCCTCAATTCTTGGTTTCGCGCCTTGTTTGCTGTAACCTTCCTGCGCTCGAACGAGTCTATTCCTCGAATTTCCGAGCAGCCGCAAAACCTAAGGGGGCGATATGCGACGTCTTGCCGTTCTTGCGCTTCTGTCCGTGTGCTGTGTTCTGATTCCAGCCGCCGCCGACGATGAGCCTTTGCAAGGCTTCACGCGCGACACTGCAGCCACGGAACGCCAGTGGGAAACAAAATTCAAGGCGATACCGAGTCCGCAGAACCAGCGCGACTACATGCAGCGGCTGGCCGCGCGTCCGCACAACGTCGGCACAGCCTACGACAAAGAGAATGCCGAATGGATTCTCGCGCAATACAAGCAGTGGGGATGGGACGCGCACATCGAGAATTTTGAGGTGCTGTTCCCCACGCCGAAGGAGCGCGTCCTCGAAATGACCGCGCCCACGAAGTTCGTCGCAAAGCTGGAGGAGCCGACGCTGCCCGAAGATCCGACGTCAGGTCAGAAGAGCGAGCAGTTGCCGACGTACAACGCGTATTCGATCGATGGCGACGTCACCGCTCCGCTCGTCTTCGCGAACTACGGTCTCCCGGCGGATTACGAAGAGCTCGATCGGCTGGGCGTTTCGGTGAAAGGCGCGATCGTGATTACGCGCTACGGCGGTTCGTGGCGCGGCATCAAGCCGAAGGTTGCGGCCGAACACGGCGCCATCGGCTGCCTGATTTACTCTGACCCGCATGACGACGGCTATTTCGACGGCGATGTGTTCCCGAAGGGGCCCATGCGTCCGCCGGACGGCGTCCAGCGCGGCAGCGTGATGGATTTTGCGTCCACTCAATCCGGAGATCCGCTCACGCCGGGAATCGGCGCCACGCACGATGCGAAGCGCCTCCCGATCAAGGACAATCCCGCGTTGACCAAGATTCCCGTGCTTCCGATTTCCTACGGCGACGCGCAACCCCTGCTCGCAGCGCTCACCGGGCCGCTCGCACCCGTCGCGTGGCGTGGCTCGCTTGCGATTCCCTATCACGTCGGCCCGGGCGCGGCGAAAGTTCATCTGAAGGTCGCGTTCAATTGGGACATTAAACCGCTGTATGACGTGATCGCGAAGATTCCCGGCTCGGAACTGCCCGACCAATGGGTGATTCGCGGAAACCACCACGACGGCTGGGTGAACGGTGCCGAAGATCCAATCTCGGGCCAAGTGGCCGAGATGGAGGAAGGCCGCGCGCTCGCCGAACTCCTGAAACAAGGTTGGAAGCCGAAGCGCACCATTATTTATTGCGCCTGGGACGGCGAGGAGCCGGGCCTACTGGGGTCCACCGAATGGGCCGAGCAGCACGACGCCGAGCTGAAGCAGCATGCCGTGGCATATCTCAACACTGACGGGAACGGGCGAGGTTACTTCGGCGCGGAGGGTTCGCACACGCTGGAGCACTTCATCAATGGCGTCGCTCGCGACATCGACGATCCGGAGAAGAATATCTCCGTGCGTCAGCGCGCGTTCTTCCGCGAAGTCTCGGCCGCACACAGCGACGAAGATCGGAAGGAGATCCGGAGCCGCGCAGACATCCGCATCGGGGCGCTCGGCTCGGGGAGTGATTACACCGCATTCCTCGACCACCTGGGCGTCGCGTCGATCAACATGGGTTACGGCGGCGAGGACCGCGGCGGCATCTATCATTCGATTTACGATGACTTCTATTGGTACACACATTTCTCTGACACCGATTTCGTCTACGGCCGCGCGCTTTCGCAGACCGTGGGCACGGCGGTCATGCGGCTTGCGGACGCCGACTTGCTCCCCTTCGAATTCACCGATTTCGCGGACACGATTCACCTCTACCTGAAGCAGATCAAGAAGGATGCGGATAGCGCAAGGGAAGAAGCCATTGAGCGAGACAAGAATCTCGACGAGGGCTTATTCAATGCCGTGAATGATCCACGCAACCCGACGGTGGCGCCTCCGCGGGAAGAGGTGCCTCCGCATCTCAATTTCGCCCCGTTCGACAACGCGGCAGACGCCCTCACGCTGGCCGCACAGCGCTATCAAGACGCGTTACGAAAAGCCTGGCCCGCGGGCATACCCCCGGCAACTCTCGCCAGCCTCAATCAGAAATTGATGCAGAGCGAGCGCCGGCTGACGACCGAGGAAGGCATCCTGCGCCGCGGTTGGTACAAACACATGATTTACGTCCCCGGTGTCTATTCCGGATACGGAGCCAAGACGGTGGCCGGAGTCCGCGAAGCGATCGAGCAGAAGCATTGGGACGAAGCCAATGCCGAAATCGTTCGCGTGTCAGCGGTCCTCAACAACGAAACCGATCTAATCAACTCGGCGGCACAGGAGCTCGAGAGCGTGAAACACTGATCGGGCGCGACAGCCCGCGAAATTCCAGCTGTGAAGTTGCGCTCTGAGCCCGCGCGGATAGGCCTACGCCGCGTTCGCAAAACATAGTAGGCTTTCGCACGCGAAATGAGCTCGACGGCCACTGAACGGCTGCGCGACGACATGGCTAAGGGGCGCTGGCAGGCGATTGCCGACCAGCTCAGGAGCCTCAGCAGCCACGCCGCAGCTGATTTGGTGATGTCGCTCCCGTTCGACCAGCAGCAAGCTCTCTTTCGAAAACTCCCCGTCGAGCCGTCGTCTGCCCTGATCGGGAGTTTCCCTTACTTCCACGCGTACGTCCTGCTCCATTCCCGGCCTGTGGATGAAATGCGCGCCATTGTCGATGGCATGACGCAAGGCCAGCGCGACCACTTCTTCGACGAGCTTCCCGAAGAGGCATGGGCTCACCTGATGCGCGAGCTCGAGACGGGAACGCATCTTGAAGCGCGCGGCGAGACGCCGGTGGAGGAGGTCCCGGCAGCTCCCGCGCCGCCGGCGGTCGAGCCCATCATTCAGGCGCGGCAAATCGAGAAGAGTTTTCAACAGCCGGACGGCCGGCAGATTCAGGTGATTGCGCCGCTCGACCTCTCCATCGAGCCCGATTGCATCACGGCGTTGCTGGGCCCGTCGGGGTCGGGAAAATCCACGCTGCTGCGAATTCTTTCAGGGCTCGCAGCGCCGACGGGCGGCCAAGTTTTGTGGCACGGCGCCCCCGTGACCGGCTGCGCGCCGAACGTCGCCATTGTGTTTCAGAGTTTCGCGCTCTTCCCGTGGCTGACGGTGCTGGACAACGTCGAGGCGCCGCTGTTGGCTCGCGCCGTGCCTCATTTCGAGCGCCATCGCCGCGCTCTTCGCTCGCTCGATTCCGTGGGGCTCAAGGGCTTCGAGAGCGCCTACCCGAAAGAGCTTTCCGGCGGCATGAAGCAGCGCGTGGGATTCGCGCGCGCATTGGCCGTCGAACCCGAAATTCTGTTCATGGACGAGCCTTTCTCTGCCCTCGATGTGCTCACGGCCGAAAACCTTCGCGGTGAACTGTTGGAGCTGTGGATGGCGAAGAAGATTCCCACGCGCAGCATCTTCCTCGTCACGCACAACATCGAAGAGGCGGTTTTGCTGGCCGACCGCATCATTGTGCTGGGCCGGAATCCCGCCAGAATCCGCGCTGACTTTCGCGTACCGCTGCAGCAGCCGCGCGACCGCAAATCCGCCTCGTTCCTGCTTTACGTCGACTACATCTACAAAGTGATGACGCAGCCGGAGCTCGAACTCTCGCCTCCCACGGCGAAGCGCGCGACGCCCGCCCTGCAGCCTTTGCCGCATGCGCGTCCCGGTGGTGTGGCGGGCTTGCTCGAATTGCTGATCGACCGCGGCGGCGAGGAGGACATGTATCACGTCGCGGAAAATCTGCGCCTCGAAGTGGACGACCTGCTGCCGATTATCGATGCCTCGAGGCTCCTTGGCTTCGCCGAGACCCACGAAGGCGACATCAAGATCACGCCCCAGGGAAGGGCATTCGCCGAAGCCGACATTCAGGGCCGCAAGGGGCTGTTTCGTCAGGCGGTGCTCTCGCACGCTACCTTCCTGCAGACCATCGATTCGGCGCTGCATCAAAAATCCGACCACTCGATGCCGCTTGAATTTTTCCGCGACATCCTGGACGACCATTTCGCCGAGCACGACGTCCAAATGCAACTCGACACCGTGCTGAACTGGGGCCGCTACGCCGAGATTTTTACCTACGATCCCGAAACCGATACGTTGCGCCTCCACACTTCCGCGGTCGCTCATGACACTACGGAGGGCACCGCGGAGGCCACCACGCCGAGCACCAAGAAGAAGAACAAGAAAAACACCCAGAAGAGCGCCTCTTCCCGCTGATGGCCCTTCGATCCGATAAGCCTTCCGCCGCGCCGGTCTGGTACGTTGTGCCTTCGGCGGTGCCTTCCTTCCTTCGTGACGCACCGATCGTGCTTGCCGCACTGGCGCTGTTCTACGCGCTGCTGTCGATGACGCATTACTGGCTGGCGCCGGTGAACGCGCACTCCGAAATCAGTCTCGCTCCGAGTGTTCTTCCGCAATATGCGATGTACTCGCTCCTCCGCATCGGCATCGCCTACGGATTGAGCCTGATCGTCGCGATCCTTTGTGGTTACGCGGCCGCCTACAACGCACGCGTGGAACGCTTCATGATTCCCGTCCTCGATACGTTGCAGTCGATTCCCGTGCTGAGCTTCCTGCCCGGCGTCATGCTGTCGATGGTGGCGCTTTTCCCCACGCGCCAGATCGGCGTCGAGCTTGGTTCGATCCTGCTGATCTTCACGGGCCAGGTGTGGAACATGGCGTTCAGCTTTTACTCCTCGATGAAAAGCATTCCTCGGGAAATGCGCGAAGTGGCGGAAGTCTATCGCTGGAGCTGGTGGCAAAGGTTCACGGAAATGGAATTACCGTTCGCCGCGATTGGCCTCGTGTGGAATTCGATGATGTCCGTCGCGGGGGCGTGGTTCTTCCTGATGGCGTGCGAGATGTTCGTTCTCAACGACCACGACCTGCGCCTTCCCGGCCTCGGCTCCTATCTCCAGAGCGCGGCCAACGCAGGAGACACTCACGCGATTATCTGGGGACTCACCGTGATGATCGGCGTGATCGTCTTGATCGATCAGCTCGTCTGGCGGCCGGTGATTGCCTGGGCGGAAAAGTTCAAATTCGAGCAGGTGGAAGCCGTCGAGGCGCCGCGTTCGCCGATTCTCGAGTTGTTGAAACGATCGAAAGTTCTTCCCTTCGTCGCGAGGTATTCCGTTCGCCCGCTCGGCGAGCGCATGAGCTTGCATTTCGCGCAAAAGCGCACCGGCGGCGCGCCCGAAGGCCCGCGAAGCGCCACGCGAAAGTGGCTCACCTGGATAATCCTCGCCGCAGCCGTTGGCGGAATCGCATACGCGTTCGTAAGGATGTGCATGATGCTTTTCGGACTCACGCCATCTGATCTGCGCAGCATCTTCACGGGAGCGGGAGCCACGTTCCTGCGCGTGGAACTCACGCTCGTCCTTGCGGGGCTTTGGACGATTCCGGTGGGCATGTATATCGGCTTGCGACCCAGGCTTGCGGCCGTCGCTCAACCCATCGCGCAGATCGCCGCATCGGTGCCCGCCACGGCGCTTTTCCCCATTATCTTGCTGGCCCTGATTCGGTTTGGCGGCGGACTGGGCATTGGCTCGATCTTGCTGCTTCTGCTGGGGACGCAGTGGTACATCCTCTTCAACGTGATTGCCGGTGCGATGGCGCTGCCGACAGATTTGAAGGAAGTCTGCGACGTATTTCACTTCCGGAATCTCGAAAAGTGGCGGGAACTGCTCCTGCCCGGAATTTTCCCCTTCCTGATTACGGGGTTCGTGACGGCTTCCGGTGGCGCGTGGAACGCCAGCATCATCGCCGAATATTTTCACTTCAAGGGCCAGACGTTTTCGACCGTGGGTCTCGGCGCCGTAATCAGCGCAGCCACCGATGCGGGGAATTTCCGCTTGCTCCTTGCGGCTACAGTTCTGATGGCTGCGATGGTGGTGACGATCAACCGGCTGTTATGGCGGCGCCTGTACAGTCTCGCGTCATCCAGATTCAAGCTGGAAACCTAACCGCTGCGCCCACGTTCCTTACTGGCACTCTGGAAACTTCGGACTAAACCACTTCCGTTCCCGTGCGTCCAATTCTTCGAACGGCAGCGGAAGGCTTCGTGCGGCCCACACAGCCCGCGCAGCGCATACAGCCTTTTGGCCGTTGTCACATCCTACTAATGTCCTGTTTTTTGGCCGTAAGAAAGGCCCAAGAGGTATATGCTACACTTTGAATCGGCTCCCGCACCCCTCATCGGGCGACCGTAACCACTCATGGCTGAATTCGTATGCAAAATCGGCGACGCTTCCGGCCGTATTTTTCAGCAGGTCGAGACGGCACAGTCCGAGGACGAGGCGCGCCAGAGGCTTTCCGAGCGCGGCTTCTACGTCTTTTCCATCCGGGATAACTTCGATTTGCTTTCGCAGCTCGGCCGGTCGCGCTCTGATCGCGCGATCCGCCCGCAAGATTTCCTGATTTTCAATCAGCAATTCAATACGCTGGTCAAGGCCGGGCTGCCGATTCTCAAGGCGCTCGATCTCCTGGCCGAGCGCGCGGCGGCTCCGCGGCTTCGTCCCATTTTGCGCGATGTTCGCCAGCGCGTCCGGGATGGCGCGCTGCTGTCCGAGGCGCTGGTGGGACAGGGTTCGTTCCCGCCAGTCTACGTCACCGCGATCACGGCCGGCGAGCGCAGCGGAAATTTGACGGGAGTCCTCGATCAATACATCAACTACCTGCGCGTAAGCACGGGTTTCCGCCGCGAGCTGATCACCGCCCTGATTTACCCGGCGATCCTCGTGGTCGCGGTGATTATCGTTCTTTCCTACCTGGTTACCTTCGCGATGCCGCGCTTTGCCGATCTCTACAGGGATCTCGGTGTTCCGCTGCCGAGGATCACTCAGATCGTTCTCGATATCGCGCTACCCCTCCGCAACTATTTCCTGGTTTTTGTGGTGCTGATTGCTGTTGGAGCCGCGGCAATTTTCCTGTGGACTCGAACGGACCGTGGCGCACTCGTGATTGACCGGTTGAAACCGCGGGTTCCGATCCTGGGCGATATTTGGCTGAAGTCGCAGATCGCCCAGTTCGTGCGCACTCTTTCGACCCTTCTGGCCGGCGGAACGCCGCTTGTCTCGGGCCTTCAGACGTCCGCAGCGGCGATTGGCAGCAGGCTCATCGCCACGTCCGTCGCGCAGGCAAGCGAGCGCGTGAAGGAAGGCGAATCGCTGCACGCGAGCCTGGCGGAAACCCGCCTGATTCCGCCACTCGCGCTCGAAATGATCGAGGTGGGCGAGGCATCGGGCGCTCTTGCGGCGATGCTCACCAGTGTGGCCGAATTCTATGAAGAGGAAGTTAGCACGCGCTTGCAGCGCACGCTCGTGTGGGTTTCGCCCGCAATTTTGGTGGTTCTGGCGCTTGTGATAGGCTTGATTCTTATAGCTCTTTATCTTCCAATGTTTTCCCTTCAGATCGGGTCCGCCGGGGGTGCGTAGGTTCAATGGCAACAGTGGGAAATAACAACCCGAATCCTTCGCCAATAACGGTTGGCGCGCCGGTGGATGCCGTCGAACGCGACCAGGCGCGGAAGCTGGCCGAGCGGTACCGTTGTCCTTTCGTCGACTTGCGCGAGCAGCGCATCGACCCCGATCTTTTCCGCAGCATTCCCGCCGAGATGATGTTCCGGTACAACTTCGTGCCGCTCGAATCGCACGACACCACGCTCGTGGTGGCGATGGCAGACCCCAGCCAGTTGCACCTCACCGATGAATTGGCTCTGCTGCTGGGAAAGCGCCTGCAAATCAAAGTCGCCACTACCTCGCAGATCGGCGACTTGCTGAAACGCACCGAGCAATCGCAGCGCGTTCTCGACCAGGCCACCGAAGGCTTCACGCTTCAGGTGGTGAGCGACGAAGAAGACAGCGAAGAAAACATCACGATGGAAAAGCTCACGCAGCGCGACACGGGCGTGAGTCCCGTCGTCAGGCTCGTGGATACCGTGATTTTCACGGCCCTCGAGCGCCGCGCGAGCGACATCCACATCGAAACCCGCAACACCGAAGTGGTGGTGAAGTACCGCATCGACGGCGTTCTGCAATACGCGATGCAGCCCCTTGCCAAAGACTGGCACGCCACAATCCTTTCGCGCATCAAGGTGATGAGCGAGCTCGATATCGCCGAGCGGAGGGTCCCGCAGGACGGCCGCTTTCGCGTTCGCTACAAAGGCCGCTTTGTCGATTTTCGCGTTTCGATCATGCCCTCGAGCCACGGCGAAGACGCCGTGCTTCGCGTCCTCGATAAGGAGACGCTCAGCGAGAAATTCCGCAACCTGACGCTGGATGTGGTGGGCTTCGACGCGGACGAAGTGGCGCGGTTCCGCCGGTACATCCACGAACCATACGGCATGGTGCTCGTGACGGGACCAACGGGCTCGGGCAAAACGACGACTCTGTACGCCGCCATCAACGAAATCAAGAACGACGAAGACAAGATCATCACCATCGAAGATCCCGTGGAATATCAGGTCCGCGGCATCACGCAGATTCCAGTGAACGAGAAGAAGGGCCTGACCTTCGCTCGCGGTCTTCGGTCGATCCTGCGGCACGATCCGGACAAGATCATGGTGGGCGAAATCCGCGACCAGGAAACCGCGCAGATCGCCATCAATTCCGCGCTTACCGGCCACCTCGTGTTCACCACGGTGCACGCGAACAATTGCACCGACGTTATCGGCCGCTTCATCAACATGGGCGTCGAGCCGTACAATTTCGTTTCCGCGCTGAATTGCATCATGGCGCAGCGCCTGGTTCGCGTGATCTGCGAAAGTTGCAAGAAACAGGTCCACTACACCGACGAAGTGTTGAAAGAATCGGGTCTCGACCCGGCCGAGTGGCAAAAGGTGGCGTTTTATGAAGGGCCCGGGTGCCTGGAGTGCTCGGGCAGCGGCTATCGCGGCCGCAGTGCCATCACCGAGTTGCTCGACCTCTCGGACCGCATTCGGGAGATGATCATTGACCGCAGACCCACTTCGGAAATCAAGCGCGCCGCCAAAGCCGAAGGCATGACCTTCCTGCGCGAGTCGGGTCTTCGCAAGATTCGCGCTGGCGTGACGACGCTCCGCGAAATCAACAAGGTGACGTTCCTTGACTAGAAGTTGATTAGAATGGGATCGAAGGTTGTCGAGGGCGGCTTTGAAACGCGCCTACACAGTAACCAAGATGAGTGAGCTTATGGGAGGTATCGTTGTCCAGTTCGGCTAGCCTCGCGACTCAGTTTTACAATCTCGAACCGGTCCGCCGTATGGAGCGTTGGCTCAACGCCATGCCGCATCCGCCGATGGTCGTCGAGATCGCGCCGAATCGTGTCTCGGCTGCACGCTGGGGCAAGGCCAAGGGCACTCTCGAGTCGTTTGCCGTCGAACCGCTGCCTGCGGGTTCGGTGATCGCGTCCCCTGTGGAACCAAATATTCAGCAACCGGAAACCGTAACCTCGGCTCTGCGCCGCGTTTTCAGCCGCACGCAAAACACTGGCGGTTCGGTGGCGCTACTGATCCCCGATCCCGTGGTTCGCGTCTTCATCCTGCCGTTCGAGACGCTTCCCAGGCGCGCCGACGATGCGCTTCCGTTGCTCCGCTGGCGATTGAAAAAGAGCGTCCCATTCGACGTCGACGAAACCGTCGTTTCGTGGATGCGCCAGGAAGGCCGCGAGCAAAAGCTGGAGATTTTGACCGCGGTGGCGCGTCACCGCATCGTTCGCGAGTACGAGCAAATCGTCGAGACGCTGGGGGGCAGCGTCGGTGTCGTTCTGAGTTCCACGCTCGCGTCGCTGCCGCTTCTCGAGGACCGCGGGGCGACGCTGTTCGTGCGCTTGTCCGGAAAGACCCTTACGACCGTCATCGTGCGCGGCGGGAATGTCTGCGTGTATCGTTCCTCGGAGTTGCCGGCGGAGGCCGCAACGCTCGATCCTCATGCTATGCTCGACGAGATTTTTCCTGCGATCGCCTATTACCAGGACACCTGGGGAGGAACTGTGGATCGCGCTCGGCTGTCCGGACTCGGCGCGCGCGACGAATTGTTCCGAAAGGCGCTCGCGGAGGAATTGTCTGTGCCGGCCGGCGCGCTGGCGGACAGCGCGGAAGCCACGCCGCTTGCGTCGAACGTGAAGGACTTGGTGCGGCAGGACCTGGACGCGCTCGTTGGGTGGATGCTCAACGGAGGCTCGTGAGATTTCGCCGCGCCGGGCGATAACCCATAACCTATGAAACTCAGACTCAATCTATCGACGTCGCCGCAGGAAAACCGGCGGCCCTTTCTCGCCGCCGCTGGCGTGATTGGTACTCTCGGCATAATCGCATTCGCGATTCTGGCGCAGGCTTCGTTCCGCCAATGGCGAGCGAACCGCGAAATCCGCGCTGACATTAGCAGGCTGGAAGACCAGATTCGGGCGAGCACGGAGCAACAGTCGGACCTGGACCAGTATTTCCACACCGATCCGGCCCAGAAAATTCTGGAACGCGCGAACTTCCTGAATTCTCTGATCAGCGAACGAAGCTTTCCGTGGACCAAGGTTTTTGCGGATCTCGAAGAGACCCTGCCGGCCGGGGTTCGCGTCGTGAATATTTATCCCAAGTTGGTGAACGGCCAGGCGGAAGTGATGCTCACGATTGGCGCGGCGAACGAGGAACAAAAAATCCGCTTCCTCGAAGCGATCGAGAAGTCGAAGAAATTCTCCGATATTCACGTGACCTCTGACCGCCGCACGGACCAACCGCAGGCCGGCTCGGCCATGCAGGATCGGATCGTTGTCGACCTGAAGGCGGTCTACGCAACCTCATGAGCGCCAAGAGCTCTTCCTGGCACACTACGAAACTCGCGGCCACCATCGCCCTCGGGTGCCTTCTGGTGGCGGACATCGCCCTTGGAGTATTCCTCTGGATGGGCTCGCGGCAACAGCCGGAGGAGTTGCGCGCCGAGCGTGACCGCCTGACGCTGCAAGCGAAGCTCCGTAAGGCAGAAGTCGACCGCGGCAACGCCATTCGCGCGTCCCTGCCGCAGGTGGGAAGGGATTGCTCCAAGTTCTATCAGGACACGTTTCTCGAAAAGGCCGTGGGCTACTCTTCCGTGGAAGCGGATTTGAGCGCCATCGCGGACAAAGCGGGCCTGCACGCGTCCGACACGAATTTCAAGGAAACGGAAGTCAAAGACCGCGGTGTGACGGAGATTGCCATTTCCACGAGCGTCGAGGGCAACTATTCGTCGGTCATCAAGTTCATCAACGGCCTCGAACAGTCGAAAAATTTCTATTTGCTGAATGAGTTGCACCTGACGTCCGCCAATGCAGGCATGATCAAGCTGCAGCTCAATCTTCGCACCTACTTCAGGACTTGACGATGTCGCGCCGCACACAAATCGCCGTGCTCATCTCCCTCTTGGTGCTTCTCGTCGTCGTGTACTTGTGGAATCGAAACGAAGTGCCCGGCTTTCAGGGAGTTTCTCAGGCGGACACGTCGAAATTCACTCCCCTCGATGTTCAGGCGCCGGACCTTCGGATCGATTTGCTGAAGAAAATCCAAGAAGCCGTTTACACCGGTTCAAACCGCGATATTTTCAACGGTAGCGCGCCCCCGCCATCGACGAAGCCGCAGCCGGGTCAGCAGCCAAAGCTCGTCGCCCGCAAGCCCGTTGGTGACCCGTATCCAATAAAGCCTCCGCCGGAACCACCTTTGCCTCCCCCCGTATTGCCCGCGCAGTTTTTCGGCTACGCCGCAAGGCCCGGCAACACCAGGCGAGTCGCTTTCTTCTTGCAGGGTGAGGACGTAGTCGTCGTGGCGGAGGGCGACCCGTTCCTCGGCAACTACCGCTTGGTGCACATCGGCAACGAGTCCGCCGACGTCGAGGAAATGTCTTCCGGACGGCATTTCACGGTGCAGCTTGAAAAGGCTCCTGACATGGCGGTGAACCCGTGAGCGCTATCGGCGCCAGTCGTCGCCCATGCAGCCCAAAACCCGTGCGCCTCTCGCGAAGCCGATTGCGCAACCACTCGGACGAATCCGGCTACGCCTACTTGATGGCGCTGTTCATGGTTCTCATGGTGATCGTTGGTTCCATCGTGGTTCTCACGAATGCGGCTACCGAGGGTCAAAGGCAGCGAGAGGAAGAAATGATGTGGCGTGGCAACCAGTACGTCCGCGCCATCAAGCTTTACTATCGCAAGGTGGGTCACTACCCCCAGAACCTCGACGACCTGGAGAAGGGCGTCGCCAACATCCACTTCCTCCGCCAGGCGTACAAAGACCCGATGAACAAGAACGAGGACGGAAAGTGGCGCTTCATTTACACGAACGCGACGGGCCAGATCATCGGCAGCGTCCGCTACGCCACGATGCAGCAGATGGCGTTCCTCGACCTGAATGGCGGGATCATTCCGGGGGCGCCCGCAAGCGACTCCTCGCAAGACAGCAACGTCACGCCCGTCCCACAGCCGGATCAGGGCACCTCGAGTTCGAATGGCAATTGCCCCCCTTCGACGGGGACCTCGGGGACAGGGAATCCTGGCATCGGCAACCCCGGCACAGGGAATCCTGGGCTGGGTTCCGGGCCGGGTTCTTCGGGTATCGGCGCAACGAACAGCTTGAACGCTGACCAGTCCCAGTCGTCAAGTTCCCAGGCGGTTTGCCCGCCGAATCAGGGTCAGACGTCGAACCCTCAGCAGGGCGGCGGACTGCTCGGAGGCCTGCAAGGTCAAGGGCAAGGTCAGATGGGTGGTGCGCAACTCGGAGGCAACCTGCAAGCGGCGCAGCTCCAGATGCTCGCGCAGATGAAGCCGACGGGTCCCGTGGATAGCCCCGTTATCGGAGGCTTCATCGTGGGCGTCGGAGGCGGGACCAAGGAAGACACGAAGTCAGTGAAAGTTTACAAGCATGCCAAGAAATACAAGGACTGGGAGTTCATCTGGAACCCGCTGGAAGACCAGGCACGCGCAATTCAGCAAGGCATGAACCAGGCTGGCCTGCTTGGTCAGCCAGGCGGACTTGGTTTGCAGCCCGGGCAGCTGGGCGGCCCCGGTTCCACTTCGACTAGTCCAGGGCAGACCCAGACGTCGCCGGGCTCGCAGTCCCCGACACAGCCCCAGCTGCCGCCGCAGTAGTTCCAACCGTAGTCACCGCGCGAGAGTTGTTTCCCTGCGCCGTTCCCGCACCGCCAGGAACATGCACGCCCGCGCTCGAAGTTTTGGTTCCCGCAGCAGCGTTCGAGGCTTTCTGGTTTTTCGCGAGAGTCGTGGTGATTCTTCGGACATAGCTTTGCGTCTCGCGGAACGGCGGAATGCCGCCGTAGCGGTCCACCATTTCCGGTCCGGCATTGTACGCGGCCAGAGCCAGCGGCAGGTTCCCGCGGTATTGTGCGAGCAAATCTTTCAGGTAATGCGTGCCGGCCTCGATGTTTTGCGCCGGATCGAAAATGTTCGCCACGGAGTAGCGCGCGGCGGTTTCGGGCAGCAGTTGCATCAGCCCCAGCGCCTGCTTGCGGGAAATGGCGCGCGGGTTGAAGTTCGATTCGGCCGCGATCACGCCTTTGATCAGGTCTTCGTCCACGCCGTGCTTCGCGGCGGCGTCGTGAATCAGCTTGCCGTACGGGCCATAAGTGATTGGCTCTGTGCGAGGCGCCGGAGGAGGATTCGGCGTGAAATTCTCTTCGGGCTCGATCGCCGCGATGTCGGTCGCAGCCACGTCCACCGTTCCGCCGGTGATCGTCAGCCGCATGCGGTCGCCCGCGAGTTGGTAACCGGTGATATGCAGCCGGACGCCCGAGCGCAGCACGGCGTAGTCCGCGCGCGCAGCAGGCGCGGCCGCAGCAGCGGCTGCCCCTAGGGCTAACAATCCCACTCCGAGAATCGCTTCGCGTCTCATCAATTGTTTGTGTCAGGGCACGACTTTAATCGTGCCGAAAACCCGCATAAAACTCTCAGGGGTTTTGACCCCTGAGGGGAGCTGGATTCAGGGCATACCTGCGGATGGCCTCCGCCAGCCCGTTTTCGTCGTTGGATAGAGTAACCGCCCAGCCCTGAGATTTCAATCCCTCTACGCCATTGCCCATCACTACGGGCCGGCCAGCGAATTCGAGCATATCGCGGTCATTCCAATTATCGCCTATTGCCATTACCTCTTCCCGACGGATGCCGCGATGCCGTGCCCAGTCCGCCAGCGCCGCGCCTTTCGACACGCCTCGCCCGAGAACGTCGAGCACCGAAAGATCGCGCGTCAAGTATTCGGTGAAAGAAAGCGTGAATTCGTCGGCAAACGGAAGCTGCTCCAGCTTCGTGAGCGCCTCGCGAATCGGCGCGCACAGCCCGACGAACATCACCTGAATCGGATCCTCCACCGCCGCGCCGTGCGGCGCTTTGCCATTCAGGCAATCGGTGAGCGGCGCCACCTGCGCGATGAACTCGCGGCTGCGGCGAAAATATCCGCCGCGAAACGGGTCGTCCCAATCGACCTCTTCCATGATCACCTGGTTTTCGCGCGGCCGGTCGAACACCACCGAAGCCCATCGCCGAAATTCCGGCGTCGCCTCGAGGACGCGGCGCGCCGTGGCGGCTGGGAGCAGGGAACGCTGGTGCGTCTCGCCGGCCTTGTTCTTGATCAGCGAGCCGTTGTTGACGATCAGGTGCAGCGGGCATGGCAGCGCGTCGGTAACGAGCCGCGCCGAATGGTAGCGCCGCCCCGTCACGATAACGATCTCGACCCCGCGCGCCGTCGCCTCCGCGATCGCCCGCAGATTTTCCTCGGGCACCTTCGACTCGGAGTCGAGCAGCGTCCCGTCGAGGTCCATGGCGATAAGTTTGATGGCCACGGAACTATTGTACAGGGAAGGTTTAGACGTAGCGCCGCTGAAGTCCTGCTTGCCCTGAGCTTGGTCGAAGGAACCGCAGCCGAAGGGCGGTCTTTAGCGCGACAGCCTTTGTCTTGCAGTTTGAGGGTGAGCAAATCGCTTCAGAGTTCAGACAATCCAGCAAGGGCGAGTACTTTAGGGAAACAGGGCTATTCTGGTTTCCCCGATGCTGAAGCGGCGGCAGAAGAGATTGCGTTGAGTTTCTTGTATTCCACTTTGGCTTGGCGGAGTATCGGGATATTCGGGTCCGCGTCTTTCCAGGTAGTGAAAAAATCATCGTAGGCTTTGCGGCTTTTCTCGCGGTCCCCTTGCATGGCGTAGGCCCGGCCGAGACCAAGTTGCGCCAGTGGAGCATAGACTTGCCACCAACCCGCTGCGCGCTGACTCAGAAGCTTCTCAAGCCCGGCAGCGGCCTTCGCGGGATCTCCCGCAGCCAAATAGGCTTGCGCGAGTTGGTAGTCGACGTCCAGGCTGTAATCGTGGGACTTCGCCAGCAAGTCGGCCGCCTTAGCCGCATTTCCTCGCTGCCGCTCGATGACCGACCGAATCAGCGGCAGGTACACGTTCTGTTGAATTGCATCCTCAGGAGCCATCCGATCCAGTTTCGCTGCAAGCGCTTCCGCTCGCGTTATGTCGCCGCCATCGGCGAATGCCTCGGCGCAACGCCACAGCGCGGTTGCGCTGTCGTGATTCCATTCTCCAGCATGGCGGCAGAGGTTCCGTGCCACTGCATAGTTCCCGACAAAGGACTCGAGCTGGCCCCTCGCAGAAAGTTCGTCCCCAACATTCTCCATCCGGCCCGCGCGGGTCTGAAGGTTCACAAGCGTCTCGCTGAGGGAGCGGAACTTGCCAAAGTCGCCGCGAAGGAACGCGAACTGCATTTGCAATTGGAGCCAGCCGGTATCATCGGCCGGAAATTCCTTCGCAAGGCGTTCCATCGCTGCAGTGTCGTTTTCGATAAAGGCGATCCGGTAGAGCATATCCAATTGATACGAGAACAGAGATCCCTTCTGTTGCCATTCCTCGATCACTTTTTTGGCATCATCGAAGCGGCCCATGCTCAAGAGTACTTGGCTTTTGTTCGCATAGTAATAGACTGCGGGCGCCGGCGAATGTTCAATCGCCCAGTCGAATTCCCGCAGCGCATCTTCCATCTTGCCGCGCTGCTCGTAATTGATCCCCAACAAGTTGGCGGCGTTGACGCTGCGCGGGTACGCTTGCTGGTACAAAACAAGTACTGCGTATTCCTTGTCCAGGTTGCCCGTTATGTTCCAATAATAAGTAGCCGTAACTAGAAAATTCTCTTCTTGCGTGAGACGGCCATCCTTCAACTCGAAGGCCCGGGCGAAATTCTTCCTCGAAGCTTCCTCGTCGCCGAGGCCGTGATAAGCGCCGCCGAGCATGACGTAAGCGGAACAGAACTTGGGGTCCAGCTCCACCGCTCTCTCAAAAAGGGCGATGCCCTCAGGAATCTTTCCGGAACGATACGATATCAGCCCCGTCCGGTAGGCTTGCAATGCCTCGAGTGAGCTTGTGGTCGCCAGATCAAGCGGCGTGTTGTATTTCTCGAGAGAACTCAGGCTTTCGCCCAGTTGTCTCCGCAGCCCCGAAGCCGCCTTGCCCAGCGCCGCGACCACCTGATCCTTGGATTCCGCCTCCTCTTGCCGTCGAGCGACCAGTTTTTCGCTCTGGGCATCGATCGCTTCGAGCGTGATCAGGTATCTGTTTCCGAAGGCGGCAATCTCGGGCACCACCACGGCTTTGAGCCCCTGCCGTTTGCAGATTTCGATGCCCGTTTCTCGCGTCACCGGCTCGTTGGGATCATGGCGCATCGTCCGCAGCGTTTCGTGGACCGCTCCTTCTGGCAGCAGGCTCAAGAAGGGGGATTCCGTGAGCTTCATTTCCAGGGGTTTGTCCAGGTTGTCGAATATGGGATCGCCGGTCTTGTTGACGAAGCTCGCCAGTAGGATGACGTCGGTCCCAGTCAGCACGGGCCGGGCGAAAAAGGCGCGCCACGCCGCGACGGCGGCGACAATCACCAAAGCCGCGACGCCCGCCGCCACGACAACGCGGCGCTTGTTCCAAAATGCGCGCGCCGCCCGCGGCGGGAGAACAGGGCCGAGCTCCAGTTCGACCGTGCCCGATGTGGACGGTGCGCCGTTTTCCACCTGAGCGATGAAGCGGTAGCCGCGGCGGGGCAGGGTCTCGATGTAGCGGGGTTCCTCGGCTGAATCGCTCAACACGTCGCGCAACTTCTTGATGGCGCTATTCAGACCCGTATCGAAATCAACAAAAGTGTCTGCAGGCCACAATTTCTCGCGGAATTCCTCGCGCGTAACCACATCGCCGGCATGCTCCAGCAGGATCGCAAGCACTTGGAACGGTTGGTCCTGAACCTTCAGGCGAATGCCGTGCTTATGCACCTCGCCCGAACGCAAGTCCACCTCGAAGGCGCCGAAGCGCATTTTGCGGGTTCGGGCAGTCACTTCCATCGCAGGGTCTCGAAAGTGACGGGAGTTTATCACCAATTGTTTTGGGGCCAAAAGAGTATGTGCCGGATCGACTGCATCCCCTGTAAGCCCCCTGAATTCAGAGACCTGCACCATCAGAATCAAACCATTTGCAGAACATACGCCCGCTATTGCGCCTCAAACCGCTTCAGGCCAATGTCGCCGCACTCGTGCGGGCGCTCCCAATGCCCCAGACACGAAAGGAGAATCAAAAATGAGCAAGTTCGGAAAGTATTTTCTTCTCGTGACAGGTTTCGCGCTCCTTGCGACTTTTGCCCGCATCCCAGGGGCCGTGACCAAGGTTCATGCCAACGATCGCGTCTGTAGCGTTGCCAGCCTCAAAGGCACCTATGCCTGGCACAGAACGGGCGTGAACAATGTGGTGGGTGGCCCCATCGCCGAGATTGGCATCGCCTTCTATGGCGGAGATGGAACGCGCGGCCTCATTCGCAACACCAGAAGCACCAACGGTGTAATCCGACCCTGGACCGATTACCCCGCACCGAACGGAACCTACACGGTCGATCCGGATTGTACGGGGTCGTTCTTCGATGCGGACGGCACACACAGCAACAACGTCATTGTCCTTGACGGAGGCAAGAGGTACTTCGTGCTCAGCGAGGCGACGGGCACGATTGTCATCGAAGAGGGGACAAGGCTGGAGGAGGATAAGGACTAAGGCTGCGATTACGCGATCCAGAAGCAAAACAGGGAGAAATCAGACGGACGCCATTGAAAGAACCTAGCGTTGAGGTTTAAACATGGAAAATTCGCGCACACTTCGGCGATCTAGATCATTCACGAACGTGAGGTTTCGTTGGAGAGCTATTGCACTGCTTATTGTCGCGCTGATCGGCGATTGGGGATGCGGAGGCGGCACGAGTCAGTCACTCGACAATCAGCCCCCGCCACCCACTCCAACGATCACAACGATCTCGCCGAACAGTGCTGCGGCTGGTGGGGCGGCTTTCACGCTTACGATCAATGGGACGAATTTCGTCGCGTCTTCGATGGTCAACTTCGGCGGGGCAGTGCCCACCACCACGTTCGTCAACTCCACGCAGTTGACTGCGGCCATCCCTGCTTCCAGCATCGTTTCAACCGGTGCATTGCCCGTGACAGTGAGCAATCCCGCCCCCGGCGGTGGCGTCTCGAATGCGACGGACTTCACCGTCTCCGGCGGCTCTAACTCCGTCCCGACGATCCAAGTTCTCTCTCCAAGCTGCGCTCCCGCAGGAGAACAGTTCGTTGATTCAGTAGATAATCTGTTGACGGTAGTTGGGCAAAATTTTGTGGCCAGTTCAGTCGTGCGCTGGAACGGCAGCGACCGGCCGACCACGAGCAATGGGAGCATTAACGGACTGATTGCCCAGATTTCAGCGAGTGACATTGCCACAGCCGGGACAGCCGCGGTCACAGTCTTCAATCCTGGACCCGACGGTGGTAGCTCGAACTCGTTGGCCTTCACCATAACGGCAGGAGCAATTGATCCGCAGTCAATCGCTGTGGACCCTACCGGAAAGTTCGCCTATGTAATGAATAGCGGCTGCGATGGCGGCGTTGGTAGCTACGTGTCCATGTACACGATCAACCCCACTACCGGGGCCCTGGCGTCCATAGGACCACCGGTGACAACATACGGCTACAGTCTCTACGCCGAGTCCGTGACCGTAGATCCTTCTGGCAAGTTCGCCTACGTGACAAATTCGGGGGATGTGTGGGATTACGATGATGAGGCTGATGGCAACGTCGCGATGTACACCATCAACGCCACGACCGGGGCCTTAACCTCCGCAGGAACGATAAACGGAAATTGTCCCGGATTGTGCTCTCCCTCGTCGGTGGTCGTGGATCCATCCGGCAAGTTCGCTTATGTGGCGAATGGGGACGGTGTTGTTCCAAACAACGTCGCGATGTACACCATCAACGCCACGACGGGGGCCTTAACGTCCATAGGAACGGTCGCCGTAGAAGGCTTTGCCAACTCGGTGGCCGTGGACCCATCGGGCAATTTCGTTTATGTGACGACTGTGAGTGAAACTTCTGGATCGGCTGGCAGCGTGTCCATGTACACGATCGACGCCACGACGGGGGCCTTAGCCTCCAACGGAACGATCGCTGCGGGAGCAGGTCCTGTCTCCGTGGTAGTGGATCCATCTGGCAAGTTCGCTTATGTGGCGAATTCCAACTCGAACAACGTCTCGATGTACACCGTCAACGCTACGACGGGGGCCTTGACGTCCACAGGAACGATCGCGGCGGGAGCAGATCCTGTCTCCGTGGCAGTGGATCCATCTGGCAAGTTCGCTTATGTGGTGAATCTCAGCTCGAACGAGGTCTCCATGTACACCATCGACGTCACCACCGGGGCCCTGACGCCCACAGGAACGATTGCTGCCGGGCCATCTCCCACCTCGATAGCTGTCCATCCATCCGGAAAGTTCGCCTATGTAACGAACTCCGCCTCGAACAACGTCTCCATATACAGCATCGATGCTGCCACCGGTGCCTTGACGCTCATAGGGACAATCTACACATGAAGCAGGGTTGATCTGAAAGGGAGGGTTTCAGGGCTTGTCCCGACGCCTCGGGAGGCCTGGCGGGTGGCCGGCCCTTTGCCTCGGGCTTGAGGTCGGGGTCGCTCTTCAGCAGTTGAAGTTCGGGGTGCCGCATCCTTTGCGGTGTGTGCAAAGGGTGCGTCTTTGTTTTTCTCGGCGCGCTTGCTGCCACTACCATTCTCCAACCGCGTTCGTCCTCCCGTTCAGTACTCCCAGAACCATGTAATAGTTACCATTGACTTAATGTTAGAAGTATGCTACCGTCAGTTGTTTTTATGATTCGTACCAGAGGCAACAAGGAGAAGAAGTAGCGACCACAAACCAAAAAAAGGAAGCAAAATGTCGCCCACGCACCCATTCAGGACCTCCCGCAAGTCCCCACTCGACGACAACGGACCTAACTCAGCCGCCCACCGCCGGAGCCTGGCATCGCTCCAAACAAACGACCGCGACACTCCCCCAGCTCGTGTATCCGCAGAAATACGGAGGCCATCAGCATCAGTAGAAATGCCGACGCCGCCTAAGCACAAATACGCACAGCAAGAGCCGCCAGCCACCGGCCCCTCCCGAAACCCAACACAAACTCAGTCTCTGTGCCCTCTGTGCCTCTGTGGCCATCCCGAAGCCTCGGGACAGTTCGCCTCTCCTTCTCCCCCGGCCCAAAATTCTAATAACGGATCCGCGATTAGAAATCGACGCAAATGATTGAAAACATTCACCAGCGATCTATTCTAATAATCAAAAGGGAGGGGGGGTATATTTTCGGAAAAGCGAAGCCAAGGCGAACACTCCCAGCCCTTGAAACTAGAAATAATCGCGCATCAGGAGCAGCACCCATTCCGGCGCGGTACTAGAGTTTTTCTAAGAATCGGGACTTTTGGGGGATTCCCGAATGCTTCGATCTCCGCCATCCTTACCAAAGCAAGGTTGGGGCACGTGGCTTGTTACGAGCGGCTTATGAACACCCCACAAGATCGATACGAAGTGATCGAAACGCTCGGCGTCGGCGCCACCAGCCGTGTCGATAAAGCCCGCGACACGCTTATTGGACGCACCGTCGCGCTGAAAACCTTTCTTCAAGGTTTTGGTTCCCGCGATCTTCAGCAACAATTTCTCCGCGAAGCCCAAATCATCGGCGGCCTCTCACATCCCAACATCGTTGCCCTCTACGATGTCGGCACGAACAAAGACGGCGCGCCTTATCTGGTCATGGAATATGTTGAAGGAAAGACGCTGGAATCTGTTTTCAACGCAGGCCCTCTGCCTCTTCCTCGCGTCGCGGCGTGGGCGGGCGATCTCGCCACCGCACTCGGCCGAGCCCATGGCGCAAAGATCATTCATGGCGACGTGAAACCCGCCAATATTCTGGTGACTCTCGAACATCAAGTAAAGCTCGGCGACTTCGGCATCGCGCGCTTTGGGACGCAAGACTCCGGCAGCGGAAATCTGATGGGAACTCCCGCCTATTTGTCGCCTGAACAGATTCTGGGTAATTTGCAAGACAGCCGTTCGGACCTTTTCTCTCTGGGTATCGTTCTTTACCAGATGTCAACCGGCATTCGGCCTTTCGATGGAGGTTCCGCCGTCGCCGTCTGCGCGCAAATCATTTCCAACACGCCGCCGCCACCTTCTCATCACAATCCTTCGCTGCCTCCTGCCTTTGACCATATCGTGATGCGCTGCCTGTCTAAGAACCCCGCGGATCGGTATCCCACCGCCGAAGCCTTGGCCGTCGCTGTCTACCCCTTCGCCCGAAACAGCAAGACTGCACCGTCGCGGTCCAAGTCTGCCGCAAGTCAGCGCGCCAAGATCGCTTGGTGGAATCGACCTCTTCGGCACAAAGACATGTGGACAGTCGCCTCCGGTCTGCTCGTCCTCATTTCCGTCGTGTCGATTGTCCCCGCCCTCCGCAAACACTTAGTGCCCGCTGTGACCGGCTCTGCGGCTATGGTCGATCCCTCTACCGTCACCCCGACCCGCAGCGCGCCGCCTGAATCAGTCTCGCCTTCAATAACGAGTATCACTTCCTCCGCAGTTGTGGATTCGCCGGTAACAGACTCTTCATCTTCCTCGACGAAACCCGAATCGCCGCTTCCACCCGTGTCCACGCCGTCGATCTCGAAAACTTCCCGACGGGCAAAATCTCCGGCGACTCAGCAGCAAGCTTCTACCTTGCCCACTGGGCCAACGCGCGACGCGTCCCTTGGACAGCCTCCCGCCACCGCTCAGCTCCCTAATCCCAAGGAACTCGGTTCTCTTCGCGTCGAGATTGTCTCCGCCGTCGCGGAGGAAACCCTCGCCGTCTATGCTGGCGAGGACGTTCTAATCTCTACGCGGCTCGACTCAGCCCATCTGGGCGAACCGCTCCATTTTGATTGCCCCCTTTCCCCGGGCGTGCATCCCCTACGCGTCGCCCTGTACCGCGCCGACGAGAGCTTGCACATGCAAAAAGAAGGTATCGCAGAGATTGTCTCCGACGGTTCGAACACCCTCGACATTCACGTCAACCGCCGTTCGAAACTTCTCATTCGGAAGGAAGAAGTGCTGGAAGTTAACTGGCCAAACCCTCATTCTGCTCAATACACTTCTCCCCTCGCATTCGCCTCCACGTCGTCAAAGTGATTTCAGGTTTGAAATATTCAGATCAATGGATCAAGCTCTCAAGACGTTCGCCGCTCGGTCTGTAATGGAATTTGCTTTGAAAATAGCCGCGGAATAGAATCTAGTCCGGCTGAGGGGTCCGACCGATTCCCACCGAACACCATCGCGCGCAGCGACATTCGTTCGTGGCTAGCATCGAGGTCACTGACGTACAGACCGAGAAGCATTTTGCGGCCCACACCAAGGATTTGAGCGTTTTCGGATGCTTTGTGGAAACAGCAACACCGTTCCCGGAAAACACAAAGGTAAGACTGAGAATCACGCGTGGCGGCGTGAACCTGGTCGCGCACGGCAAAGTAGCCTATTCGCGGCCAAACTCGGGGATGGGCATTGCCTTCACTTCCGTTGAACCTAGCAGCGTGTCAGTATTGGACGCATGGCTCGCGGGCCTCAGAAAGTAGCTGTGGAGCGCACTCTTGCGATAGATCAAAAAGCCGTGCGCGCTAGGGCGTGGCTTTGGGACGAAAATGCCAGCCAACCGGCGAACTCGCCGTGAGCGTTGAGACGGCAATCTCTAACTGAAAGCCACTGATCTGGCGCTCGATCTATGTCTGCGCCAGCTGAAGAGACAGAGTCCAGAGAGGCCGACAAGCGCAAATCCTAATGTGCCAGATTCCGGAACGGAGTTGCCTCCGCCGGGGCTTGTGCCTGTGGTCGTACCTCCGGCCAAACCGTTGCTGCCAGTCAGATTTGCAGAGCAGCCGATGGAGACCTGGTTCTCAGTCAATGAAGTCGGGTCCTGTCCGGCAAACGTAACCGCACCGTTTTCCGCCAAGGCTCTACCGCAGAGGTCGGTCGCACCGGGATCAAAGGTGATGGATGTGAGCGCGAGAATATTCCCGTCGAACACGGTGTTGTTACCGAGAGTCGCGGAACTGCCAATCACCCAAAACACGCTGTCGCTTGGGGAGAGACCGCTCACATCAATTTTCGCGCCGGTTGCGGTGGTCAAAGCGCCTATCACGAAAACGAATTGCGAACCGGCGACGCCTCCGTCGCTGAGAGTGAGAGTTCCGGTCAACGTCTCCGCGGCGATGGTATAGACGCCCGGCCCGAGGGTCATTCCACCAAGGTTGCTAGGCTCTGACTTGCCGGCCAGGCCACCTAAAGTAGTGTAAGCATTCGTGAGATCATTCTGAGCCGTCAGCGCGACCCCGTTACCTAAATCGAGCGATCCTGTGATCGTGCCAGGACCTGTGGTCGGACACGTCTTGAAGCCAGAGCAGGTGCTGCCTGGATCGACACCCAGATCTCCGGTGATGACCGTCGCGCCGAGAACTCCGGCGCCGGCGTTTGTTACGGCCGAACCCGCCAGGACCGCAAAACCATCTGCAGTGTTAAGGGTGTCGGCGGATGCGAGGGGGGCTAGCATGGCGCCGAACATACCGACTGCCAGGACTACTAAAACTGTTCCAAAGACTTTCATGTCCAAATCCTCCTGAGCCGCTGGGATGCAGGGAGACATGTTTCATAGCGCAACAGAGAAAGGGCGTCTGTACACTTTTGGACACTTTTTGCACCGTCGTGGCAAGTGGTAGCATGAGGTCAATTCAGCGGGAGGGAACGTGGACACCGACGAAGCAAACTCGCGCATCGTGCAGCTTGAAGAAGAAGTAAGAAGATTGGCGCGCCAGTCCCAGGCGCTGGAAGAAGCGGTCGAGCGACTCCGGCCGAAAGCGCAGTACGTGGCGACACTCACCAAGGACAAGCCTCTTACATGGGTTCCGATTGATCACGCCGCTTTGCCGGGCACTGAGAAGTGCATTTGGGCGTCGTAGGTACCACCCGCCAGTCGAAGATTACGGCAGGCGCGGATTTCAGATTTGAAATTGGAAATTTCAGATTGGGCCGTGTGCCCACCTGCCCCAGCACTCACCACTTACTACTCACCATTCACTTCTTCTGGTCGAGCAGAGCCTGGTAGACGGTGGCGCGGGCGATCTCCTGCATGACGCCGACGAACGGGCCGTTGCCCATGCGCTGGACCATGCCGACGAACACAATGTCGTTCACGGGATCGATCCAGAACCATGTGCCGGCGGCGCCGTCCCACATGAAGGTACCTTTGCCCACGGGACTGTCCGCTAAACCCGGATCGACGAACACGCCGAAGTCGTAGCCGTAGCCGAAGCCGTTGCGCACATTGCCCCAGAATCGCATCCCGACGTCCGTGCCCATGAGTTGCGGCGGCAGATGATTCGCGCTCATCAGCTTTACGGTTTCGGGCCCGAGGATGCGGACGCCGGCGGCGCTAGTGCCCAACTGGCCGCCGTTCAAAAGCATTTGGGCGAAGCGGGAATAATCGCGCGCGGTGGAGACGAGTCCGCCGCCGCCCGAAGCCATCGTCGGCTGCTTCGAGTAGTCGACGCCGAGGGCCGACCCACTTCCCGCCACCAGCGCGCCCTGTTGCTGGTCCCACCGATAGAGCGCAGCGAAGCGGTCCATTTTCTCCGAAGGAACGTAGAATCCCGTGTCGCGCATCCCGAGCGGCTGGAAAATTTTCTCGCGCATGAAGTCGGGGAGCGATTTGCCCGAAAGCTTTTCGACGATGTAGCCCTGAATATCCACCGACACGGAGTAAACCCAGCGCGTCCCCGGCTGATAAACCAGCGGAATCGCGGCGAGCTTCTCGATCATTTCTTGCAGCGACGCGGAATGCAGCACGCCCTTTTCGCCGTACATTTTGTCAGCCGGCGTTGTGCCGCCGCCGTAGGAAAATCCCGCGGTGTGCGTCATCAATTCGCGCATGGTGGGCGCATGAACGGGATCTTCCGTCACCATGTTGCCGTTCGCGTCAATTTCCTTGAAGACTTTCAGGTGCGCGAATTCGGGAATGTATTTCGAGATGGGGTCCTCGGGACTCCATTTGCCTTCCTCGTAAAGGATCATCATCGCGGTGCTGGTGACGGGCTTGGTCATCGAAAAGATGCGGAAGATGGTGTCTTTTTCCGTGGGCTTTCCGCTGGCCATGTCGCGTTGGCCATAGGCTTTGAATTCGGCGATTTTTCCGTGACGCGCGAGCAACGTCACACCGCCCGCAAGTTGCTTCTGGTCGATCGCCGTTTGCATCGCGGACTCGAGGCGCGTGAGGCGTTGGGAGGAGAAGCCCACGGATTCGGGCTTCACTTCGGGCAGTTCCGCGGCGGCGCCGCTGTTGGCGTTTTTTGCTGACGGCTTGGCGGCTGTCTTCGCTGGCGGGGCAGCTGCTTTGGCTGCCGCGGTTTGCGCATTCGCGCTCATCGCAGGACAACACAGCGCGAGCGCCGCAATCGCGGCGAGAAATCCGGTTCCGCTCAGCGGGACAAAGTGCGCCCGGAATTTGCGCGTGCGACTCTTCGGGATCAAGTCTTTCATGGGAGCTCCTGCGATGGCGCTGTTCTTTCAGTTCGCGGCCGCACGATAGCGAATCAGGCGCGCCAAATCCACAAAAATGCTTTGTCCTGGGCGCCAAATTTGTTGTGTCCGCAAAGAGAGAAGCATTACCATGCGCGGGCGAGAGGTAAAACCTCAAATTCCAATTTCAGGGAGACGATCATGAGGCACACGAAGAAAATTCTGGTCGTGACGGTCAGCGTGATTGTGTTGAGTGTGATTCTTGGTTTGGTGACTTCGCGGCAGGCGCGCGCGACGGTGAGCGCGCTGGTTACTGTGGCGAATGGCAACGCGAACCCGGTGGTAACCAGTAGCCTTGGTTCTCCGTCCAGCGTCTTGGTTTCTCTCACCTGCGTCAACGTGAGCTCGTTTAGCTCCGGAATCTGTACCCAATGGTCGTTGACCACTGCGGGTGGAACTATACAGCCTAACTATTCCGTTCCGTCGGAATACTACCTGGTCATCACCGACATCGAATGCTCAGGCACCGACACTCCCGGAACGCTGGAGACGCTCGCTGTCACCGTGAATGACTTTGGCCGCTTCTACGATGTGGTTACAAGCGACAGCGCCGGCGTTATCTCGTTTCGCGACCATCTGACGACGGGCATTGCGTTTTCGACGATGCCGGTCGTGGGCATGAATGGTTCTCCGGTCCTTCGGAATTTAACGATTCAAGGTTATCTGACGCCTTCTACGAATTGACGGGTGCATGCTCGACAGCGGACGGCGAGCGAGGATATGATGCCGCCATGAGACTTTCAGCGAGAAATCGGTTGGTTGGCCAAATTACGGAAATCAAGATGGGCGACGTGATGGCGCACATCGTCATGCGGGTGGGTGAAAACGAGATTGACAGCGTCATCACGCGGCAGAGCGCCGAGGACATGCACCTGAAAGTGGGCGACACGGTGGCTGCCGTCATCAAGTCGACCGAAGTGATGCTGGAGAAGGCTTAGCTTTGCGTTCCCGCATGAGATTTACGGCCCGCCGGTATTTGGTCCTTTTTGTAGTTGCACTCCTCGCTTGGGTGGTTCCCGTTTCGCGCGCGCAATCTTCGCCGCCTGCGGCTGGGGCGACTTCTTCTGCAGCAGCGACGACAACACCTGAGACCCGTGTAGTACTGGAAATCAAAGGCGACGTCGCAAAGCCGCTGAGTCTTTCGGTGCAGGACTTGCGGGCGATGCCGCGCAAGACGTTAAAGGTGACGAACCCGCACGAAGGGACGGAAGACACCTACGAGGGAGTGTTGCTGTCCGATTTGCTGAAGCAGGCGGGAGTGCCGTCGGGGAAGGACCTGCGCGGCGCGGCGCTGGCGACCTATGTTGTCGCGGAAGCGTCGGACGGGTACCGCGTGATTTTCTCGATCGGCGAGGTCGATCCGGATGTGCACGATTCGGAGATCCTCGTCGCGGACTCGATCAATGGCGCGGTGGCGATGGGCGCGAACCTAGGGCCGCTGCGGTTGGTGGTGCCGCATGACAAACGGCCGGCGCGGTGGGTGAGGATGTTGCAGTCGTTGACCGTTGTGAAGTTGCGCGCCCAGTAGATGGCCTGAGGCGCTCGGGAACGTTTCATTCTTCGCGCAGGGCGACGAGGGGATCGACGCGGGTGGCGCGCTGCGCCGGAATGTAGCAGGCGAAGAGCGCGACGCCGGCAAGAATGGCGGAAACGGAAACAAAGGTAATCGGATCGGCAGGCGCAACGCCGAAAAGCATGGACCGGAAGAATTGCGTCATGATCGCAGCTCCAGCGAGGCCTGAAGCCAATCCGATGACGACGATCTGCATGCCTTCTCCCAACGCCATGCGAAGGATATCCAGTTGCTGGGCGCCGAGAGCCATGCGGATTCCCACTTCGTGCGTGCGCTGGCTGAAGGAGTAGGCCATCACGCCGTAAATGCCGATGGCGGCGAGCAGCAGCGCTACCGCAGCAAAAACACCTAGAAGCTCGAGAGCAAAGCGCCGGTCAGCCATGGATCGAGAGATGATTTGGTCCATGGAGCTGATGCTGTGGACCGGAACATTGGGATCGACTTTTTCCACTTCGTGCCGGGCGGCTTCGCCGAGGTTTTGCACGTCGGCGCGGCTGCGGAGAAAAACCACCGCGTTGACGGGCGCGAACTGCCCCATGGGAACGTAGACGTGGGGCACGCTGGGAGCTTCGAAGCCGTCGGACTTGATGTCGCCCACCACGCCGACAATCGCGACGCCCTTTACACCCGCTCCAAATCCAAACTTGATTTGTTGACCGACCGGATTCTCATCGGGCCAATAACGACGGGCCAGGGTTTGGTCAATCACGGCAACCGTCTGCGTTGTCCCCGTGTCGGCGACGGTGAAATTTCGCCCAGAGATTAGAGGGACTCCCATGGTGGCGAAATATTGCGTGTCGACGACGGCGATGTCCGCGGTCGGAGTGCGCTCCGAATCTGTTGGGTGACCCTGAATCGTGAAGAGAGAGTAGTTTCGCCCGGAGTTCATGGGCAGGGTGTCGTTACCCGCAATCGATGACTGTTCTACGCCGGGCAGGACGGAGACGCGGCGATAGACTTCCTGAAGAAATGCGGCACGCTTGTCCTCTTGAGCGTAAGGGTCATTGGCCGGATTGTTGGATATCGGCATCCAGAGTTGCACCGTGGTCAGATGGCTGGGATTGAATCCGGGACGCACTTCGAGCACGCGCCAGAAACTTCGAAGCAGCAGCCCCGCGCCCGCCAGCAAAACAATCGAGAACGCTATCTCCGCCACCACAAGAACGCGCGAAAGCCGAGTATGGCGTCTGCCGGCGCCCGACCCGCGGCTGCCTTCCCTGAGATTTTCAACCTGGTTGGGATTCGTGGCTTGGAGCGCGGGCGCGAGGCCGAAGAGGACGCCTGTGACTATCGAGATCAGGAACGCAAAAAAGAACACCCTAGCGCTGATGTCGACTTCGTTGAGGCGAGGAATGTCCGTGGGGGCGAGGCGTACGATCGCATTTTTCAGGAGCAAAACTGTAAACACGGCAACGACGCCGGAAATCAGAGACAAGAGCGTGCTTTCGGTCAGGAGCTGGCCTACCAGGCGCGCGCGGCTCGCGCCCAATGCGAGGCGAATCGCGATCTCGCGGCGACGTCCAGAACAGCGCGCCAGAAGAAGGTTGGCAATGTTCACGCAGGCGATGAGCAGCACGAAACCGACGGCTCCGAAAAGGATGAACAATTCCGTCCGTTGCGAGCCGACGAGATCTTCTTTCACCGAAACGAGGCGCACTGTCCACGTGGAGGCAGCGGGGTAGTCGGCGGGATACTGGCGGCTGAGTTGGGCTATATAGGCGTCGAGCTGCGCTTGCGCCTGCGCGACGGTCAAGCCGGGCTTCAAGCGCGCGATGGCGCCCGGAATAAATCTCATCGACCTTACCGCCGGAACGGGAAACGGCTGACCGTAGAAGCCAGTAGCACTCCAGACTTCCACGTCCGTATCCAGCGTTCGGCCCGGGTGACGAAAGCGCGGGGGCATCACGCCCACGATCGTGTAGAGGTCACTGTCGAGGCGCATTTTCCGCCCAATGATTTTCGGGTCCGAACCGTAGTAGCGGCGCCAAAAGCCGTCGCTAATAACGACAGGCTCCGCAAATCCAGGCGCGGCGTCCTGCGCCGTGTAGACGCGGCCGAGTTGCGGCTTTGCTCCCAGCAAGGTGAAGTAATCGGGGCTGGTGATGAGGCTTTCGGCGCGGACGGTGCGATCTCCGCCGCCGACTGCGGAGTTGCTCGGCGCCACCGCGGAGATATCCTGAAAGACTCCGGAGCGATCCTGCAAATCCCAAAGCTCCGGCGCGGACATGCCCACATCTTGGTTGTTCGGGCCGCGAAGATCGTCGAAAACGCGCACGAGTTGTTCGGGATGCGGGAAGGGCAACGGGCGCAGCAGGACGCCGTAGACGAGGCTGAAAGTGGCGACGTTCGCGCCAATCCCCAAGGCGAGAGTGACCACCGCGACAGTCGTGAAGCCAGGGCTCTTGCGCAGCGCTCGGAGGGCGTAGCGCAGGTCTTGGATGAATGAGATCACGAGGCTCCCCCTTGGAAGAGGTGTGTGGCGCGCCTACGGCGCTGGGAATCACCGAGGCACCTGTGACGCCAAATGGCGCCGCTGAACCGGAAGAACTTATTCGGTCAAGTTGAGACCTGCGTGTGCGCGTGTGGGAACGGAGTTGGTCGAAAACGAACGCCAAAAACGCTGCGAGGGCGCGCCGTGGGCGGGCAGCCTTACGAAAACGAAAACTCGAATATTGAAGGAATGGAAATTCACATTTATCCTGTTCCACATTTCGATGCGATCACGAGCTAAGAGCGAGAAACATGGCGCGAGTGTCAGCGTTGGCGCTGCGGGTGCGCGGCTGCCTTTGTCGGCGCTGCTGTCGCAGGTGCTGGTGGCGTTCACGATCGAGTTTGACAATGAGGGCGAGCGACGGATACAGCATTGGACGACGAACCAGGCTGGCGCGCGGCAGGGTGTCTGGCTGACGTCACTGGTGATGTTTTCGAACTGCATGCAGTTCGTCGGTGAGGATGGCGTGCGTGTGGGCGAGATTGAGAAGCTCGCGCGCACGCGGACGAATTTGAGCGGCGTGGAGAGGTGGCGGTACATCACTGTCGAGCCCGATCCGGCAGACCGCCGGCCGAAGCCGCCGCATTCCGATTGGGTGATTCGCGCCACTGCCAAGGGCCGGCAGGCTCAGGAGACATGGCGGCCGCTGTTTGGCGACATCGAGAAGCGGTGGGAGGAGCGCTTCGGCAAGGACGAGATCGGCGAACTGCGGGAGTCGCTGGCGGCGATCGTTCGAAAGATTGATGTCGATCTGCCCGACTGTCTTCCGATCTTGCGGTATGGACTGCTGAGCGTCGGGCGGGATTACGAAACGCGAACGCCGGCCGCACGCGAAGACGGCAGCGGCTCGCGTCAGACACTTTCGGCGCTGCTCTCGAAGGTTCTGCTCGAGTTTGCCATCGAGTACGAGAGTGACTCGCGGTTGTCGCTCGCGATCGGCGCGAACGTCGTGCGCGTGCTCGACGAGAAGGGAGTGCGGCTGCGGGATATTCCGCTGCTGAGTGGCGTGTCGAAGGAAGCGATCTCGATGGCGATGGGAATCCTGCGGAAGGCGGGCATTGCTGTAGTCGAGCCGGATCTGGCCGGACGGGGGAAGGTCGTTCGGCTCACCGCAAAGGGTCGAGTGGCGCAGGACGCGTACCAGCGGCTGGTCGGCGCGATCGAAGAGCGCTGGGAAGCAAAGTTTGGAAAGGACGGCGTCCGCAAGCTTCGGGAGTCGCTCGAGCGGCTAGTGGGAGACGCGACGCCGCAGGGGTCGCCGTTGTTCCGCGGCCTGGAGCCGCATCCCGGCGGGCGGCGGGCGACGGTTCGCAAACCCGAGACGCTGCCGCACTATCCCATGGTGCTGCACCGGGGTGGGTATCCGGACGGCAGTTGACAAAAGTGGTCGTGTGCTATGCTCGCAAAATCTTTCGGGAGGATGCGGCGTGACGGAGCGGTTGTACTACCAAGGTTCGTTTGTGCGCGAGTTTGATGCGCAGGTGGTTTCCTGCGAGCCGGAGGGCGACGGCGAAAACGCGCGCTGGCGGGTGATTCTCGACCGGACGGCCTTCTATCCCACTTCCGGAGGCCAGCCGCACGATACGGGGAGGCTTGGCGACGCGAACGTGGTGGAAGTAGTCGATGCGGGTGACGGGGAGGAAGTGGTGCACTACACATCCTCGCCGGTGCGGCCGGGCCATGTGCACGGCGAAATCGATTGGGCGCGGCGAATCGATCACATGCAGCAGCACACGGGGCAGCATTTGCTGTCGGCGGCGTTCGTCGAGCTGTTCCATTTTCCCACGGTGTCGTTTCATCTGGGGCGCGACGTATCGACGATCGATTTGGACGCGCCGTCGATCGTGCCCCGGCACCTGGAGGAAGCGGAGCGGCGGACGAACGAAATTATTTTCGACGATCGAGTGGTCGTGATTCGCTTCGGCACCGCGGAAGAATTGGCGGAAGCCGGCATTCGCAAGAAAGTGGATCGCGAAGGAGTGTTGCGCGCGATCGAGGTGGAGGGCTTCGACCGGCAGCCGTGCGGCGGGACGCATCTCGAGCGAACGGGGCAGGCGGGAATGCTTCTGCTGCGCAAGCTCGAGAGGCGGCGCGAGTTCTGGAGAGTGGAATTCGTGTGCGGGTTTCGCGCGCTGGCGACGGCGCGGGCCGATTTTGCCACGTTAACGCATGCTGCCGCGCTGCTGAGCTGCGGGTTGCCGGAAGCGCCGAGCGTGATCGCGAAGATGATCGAGGATCGGCGGTCCGTTCATGGCACTGCAAAAAGGCTCGAGGAGCGTCTGGCGGAACACGAGGCGCGATCGCTCGTGGCGCAGAGTGCGACGAATCCCCCCGCCACGGCGGGCGGGCCGGGCGCTGCGCGCGTGGTTGCGGCGGCGATTGATGAGGCTACGCCGGCATACCTTGCGTTACTGGCGGCGAAGATTACCGCGGAGTCGAATGCGGTGGCGCTGCTTGCGAGCCGGTCGAGCGGGCACGTGGTGTTGGCGCAAACGAAGGGCGGCGCGGCCGACGTGGGAAAGTTGCTCCGCGAGACGCTGAAAGAATTTGCAGGCAAAGGCGGCGGCGCGCGGGATTTCGCGCAGGGAAGCCTCGCCAGCGCGTCGGACGCCGAAGCATTCCTGGCTCGCGCCAAAAAAACGCTCTGAGCCAAGTGAAAGCGGTTGTTCCTTTCCGGGTGTACCCACCCCGTTTCGCCGATTCGAATCCCTACAATATTTGGGCCCACCGTTCGTCTACAGGAGTGGATACATGAGGCGTCGAGGGTCGCCGCGATGACCGATCGAGAGCGTCAAATCTCCGAGATCGTCGCGGTAGAGCGATCCCGGCTGCGGAATTTCATTCGCCGGCGTGTGCCCGATCCCTCCGACGCCGAGGACATCGTGCAGGAGGTGTTCTACGAGCTGGTGGAAGCGAACCGGCTGCTGATTCCGATCGAGCACGTGACGGGCTGGCTTTTTAGAGTCGCGCGGAATCGCATCATCGATCTCTTTCGCAAGAAGAAACCGGAAACCTTCAGCGACGCAGCGGTGGAGGGCGAAGGCGGCGAGCTGCTGCGGATCGAAGATCTTCTGCCATCGCCCGATGCGGGGCCGGAAGCGCTCTACTTCCGCAGCGTGCTTTTCGATGAGCTGGAACTGGCGCTCGACGAGCTGCCGAAAGAGCAGCGGGACGTGTTCGTTGCGCACGAGCTGGAAGGGCGCAGCTTCAAGGAAATGGCCGCCGAGACGGGCGTGAGCGTGAATACGCTGCTCTCACGCAAACACTATGCGGTGCTGCATCTGCGCGAGCGATTGCAGAGCATTTACGACGAATTTACGAACGGATAGGAGCTGAACATGAGAAAGAAATGGATTTTCATCGTTCCTGCGGCGATTTTGGGGATGGCGTTGTTTGCATTCATCGGCGGCGAATTGGTGATGCACCTGTGGAATTGGCTGGTGCCGACGGTCGTCGGCTGGCGGCAGGTCACCTTCTGGCAAGCGCTGGGACTTCTGACGCTGTGCCGAATCCTGTTCGTTGGATTTGGATGGCACGGGTCCAGCCGTTCCCGCTTCCGGGGTCGTATGAAGGATCGTTGCGCGAACATGACGCCCGAAGAGCGGGAAAAATTCCGGCAACGCATGCGCGAACGCTTCGGCTTCGGCCCTCCCAGCGACGAGCAAGAGGCCGCTAAATGACGGAAGGGAATGCAGAAGCTTCGCCGGGTCCCAGGGCCAGAATTACCGGCGCCGTTTATTTACTTTACTTCCTGACGGCAATATTCGCCGAGACCGTCGTTGGCCCGCGCCGGCATGTTGCGTATGACGGCGTCAACCTCGTCGCGTACGCGTTCTACATCGCTGTGACGCTGCTTTTCTATTACATGTTCAAGCCGGTGAACAGGGGCCTTTCGCTGCTCGCGGCATTCTTCAGCCTCGCGGGGTGCGCCAATGAGCTTCTTCGCCTCTTTCATGTGAATCCCTACAAAATCAATAGCCTGGTATTTTTTGGGCCCTTTTGCGTCCTGATCGGCTACCTCATTTTCAGGTCGACCTTCCTGCCTCGAATTCTGGGCGTGCTGATGATGTTGGCCGGTGTGGGCTGGCTGATCTTTCTGTCACCGCTCGCAAGCCACCTGATCCCCTACCTCAAGGTCCTCGGCTTCGTCGCGGAACTATCCCTTTGCCTGTGGTTCCTCGTGAAGGGCGTGAACGTTGAACGATGGAAGGCGCAGTCCAGCGCTGCTACGATTCGCACATGAAAGCCGCCGTCTATACGAGATACGGACTGCCGCACGTGGTTCAAATCAAGGCTATTGTGGCTCTCAAAAGTCGAGGCGCAGCGCAAACTGGCCCGTTCGATTGCCGCCGGCGCCCTGGGGCAGCGCCGATTCCAGGATCCCGAAATTGCTTGCGTTGCTTATGTTCGTCGCGGGCGGCGCGTAATTCGTGTGGTTCAGCACGTTGGTGAAGGAAGCTTCAAAGCGCAAACCAAGCCGCTCCGTGATTTGGAAGTGCTTCGCGAGGCCCGCATCCACATCAATCATCCCCGGACCCTCGAGGATGCCCAAGCCGCAATTGCCAAACCTGCCCGCACCGGCAGGCGTCGGGCTGAAGGCATTGATGTTGAAGAAATCCTGGGGCGTTTGGTTGGAAGGGATCGGATCTCCCGCGCAATCCGGGCGCGCGATCGCGCCTCCCCCGGATCGAACGATCATGTCGGTGTTCGACTGATCGTAGATCGGGCTGATCGTCGGCGTGAGCCACTGTCCCGTCTGAATCGTAGCGATCGTACTTAGGTTCCAGCCTTCCAAGGCAGCATTGAGAAAGCGCGACTCGGTTTTCTTGAACGGGAGTTGATAAATGCCAGTCACCAGGAGCCGCTGGCGCGGCGTTGCCACCACGTTCCCGCGATCCGCGCGGAGGTCGAAGCGATTGGCAATCTCGATTGCGTAGGGCTCCTCGCCTCCGAAAGCGACGGGGGCGTCACTGCCTTGCGCGTCGCTGATATCCTTCGCCCAGGTGTATCCCGCTTGAAAGGAAAGGCCGCGAGAGAATCTGTGCTCCACTTCCACTTTCATCGCTTGGTAACTTGCATCGCCTTCGCTCACTGAGGACATCAAGAGAAGCCAGTTTTGATAGGGCGCTCGGGGATCGACAAATGCCCCCGCAGGCACCGTGTAGGGCGTCGTGCTGGCGGGAATTTGATTCAAGTCAATTGTGAACGGCAGGCGGTACGAGGCCATGCCGAGGTAGCTAACCCTGGCTACGGTGCTGGGGGTAATTTGCCGCTCAACCGTCAGATTCCATTGCGCCGATTGCGGATCTCGCCAGTTCGGATCGTTGGCCTCTTCCAGGCTGCCTCCGCCATACGTGATCGATGCCGCGGCCGGAGCCGTCTGCGGGAACTGAAATTGCGGCGCGCCATTGGAGATGGAATTCACGTTGGTGATCAAATCCGACGTCGGGTTGCCGGCGTTGTTCCAAGACATAGGACCGAGAGTGGTCATGGTGAAGATGCCGAAACCAGCGCGAATCACGGTCGAGCTGTCCTTGAAGGGCCGATACGCCACGCTGATTCGCGGGTCAAGATTGCGCAGATAGAGCTGCCTCAACCCTTGCGTGACGCCCGCCTGGCTGGCCGTTTCCACATTGCTGCATTGCAGCGACGTATTCCTCCCGGGAAGCGAGCAGGCATTGAAGGACTCCAGAAACCCGGTGTATTGATTCTGAAGGTCGGGGTTATTGGCGATGGTCTGCAAAAACTTATCGGGGACGAGGACGCTGTTAGTCGCAGGGTCAAAGCTGGCCAAATCGCCGATGGTTTCGTCAAAGGGCGGAAGCAGTTCCCAGCGCAAGCCGAAATTCACCGTCAGATGGCTATTCACCTGCCACGCGTCCTGAGCGTAGACGCCGTACTGCGTCGCTCCCGCATTGATCTGAGGACATGTCACGGCGAAAAAAGATTGCTGCGGCAGACCCAGCAGGAAGTCGCCGAAAGAGTAGTTCGTGAACAGTCCCGGACTGAACGTGAAGTTGCCGTAGTCGTCGGAAGGCACGAAGAACATGACGCCGCTGTAGCTGACTTTGCGAGCGTCGAAGCCAAACCGGAGGGTGTGATTGCCAACGGTACGGGTGAGGTTATCGGTGAACTGCATGCTCTTGGAGATCGTGGTTCCAGCGCGATCCTGGCCGATGGACGAGAATGTGCCGTCCGGGAAGGCGAAAGTAGGGAAGGCGTCGGCCGTGGGATGCTGGGAGATATTGATGCCTTCGAGACCTAGTTGGCTGATCGCGGAACTGCCCTGAATCGGGAAGCCGTCATTTTCATGAAAGTTCGTAAATCCGAAGCGAAATTCGTTAATCAAATTCGGCCGGATGTCATAGTTGTAGGAAACCAGGAAGCTGCGGTTCTGATCCTGGGCCACCACATTGGGCAGAAACTGACCCGCCGGCGCGCCCATCGCGCCCTCATTGTAAAGCGCATTTTTCCAGCTGTAACGAGCGTAGATTTGCTGCTTCGAGGTGATGGTTCGATCCACCCTGAGGTCCCAGCCATTCGTGCTCGAAGGGATGGGCACCAGAGTCTGATAGTTGTAAGAGGGATTGGCCACGCCGATGTTCGCGTTTGGCTCCGGATAGTAGTTCAGCAGAGCCTGAGCGACTGGATTCACGCAGTCCTGAGAATTGCCGCACGCGACACCGCTCGGAATGGTGTTGTTCGCGTAGGGCTGACCCGTGAAGGGATCCATCAGGGAGCCGCCCTGCTGTTGGGCCACCAGGGCGCTCAGATTGCCGCTTCGTTCCGCTTGCGTTGGAACGAGGAGTTCCTCGGGAGCGGATGTATGTCTGCGGTTTCCCTCATAGTCGAAGAAGAAAAATGTTTTGTCTTTGCCGTCGTAGACTTTCGGGATGGTAACGGGGCCGCCGAGGCTGCCGCCAAAGGTATTGAACTGTTTCGGCGCCTTCTCCGTGAAGTTCAGAATCTTGGCGTCGAACGCGTCGTTTTGCAGGTATTCAAACAAGCTGCCGCGAAACTGGTTGGTGCCACTCTTCGTTGTGAACGTGACGTCGCCGATTTGCGCGAACTCAGCATTGTTGTTGAATGCGGTGACGGTCATCTCGCGGATTCCCTCGGAGGAGGGATATGCGTCTTGCAGGGCGCCGTTCTTGAGGACATTGGCGGTTGAGATTCCATCCACGGAGAAACCGGTCTGGGCCGAGGTGGCGCCGGCGACGGCGATGTTGCCCTGGGTGTCCTTCACCACGTCCGGAGAAACGGCCAGGGCCGCCAAGGGACTGCTTGATACGGCCCGCGAATTCAAAGGCAACTGGCTAATGTCGCTCGTCAGCTTGGAATCGGTAAGCGTGGCGTTTTCGGTGTTCACAAGTTCAGCAGCCTCGCTTACTTCCACCACCTGATTCTGAGACGCCAAAGCGAGCTTCAGATCCACGCGCAGGTCCTGGCGCGCCGCCAATTCCACTTTGTCGACAATTGCCTTGGCGAAGCCCTCCTTGGTTGCGGCGAGGCTGTAGTGACCCGGCTTGAGGTTCTCAAATACGAAGTTTCCGTGATCGTCGCTGCTGATCGTGAAATCGGTACTTTCGTCGGCATTGTGTAAGGTGACTTGCGCATCGGGAATGAAGGAGTTGGTTTGGTCCAGCGTCGCGCCGCGAATGGTGCCAAACGTAGACTGGGCATGAGCGCCGCCGACCCCCAATCCCGCCAGGATAAGCAGGCCGAATACAGCGTTCAGCACGAGCAAACCATCAAACCGCTTCATAGGACCTCCGTGGCCGTGGGAAGAAATCTGCTGCAAGGACTCTAGGCGGGCACTGGTAAGGAAGGTGTTAGCAACTCGTAAGGGAATCGTAAGGAATCCATCCAAAGAACGGATAGAACCCATCAGCTTGCGAAGGCCAAAAGCGAAAAGGAAAAGAGAAATTCAACCGCAAAACATGACCACAGCGGGCACAGAGCAAGAACGGAGAACACAGAGGAGGATGGGTTGCCCTGTGGGCCTCGCGCAACCTATTGGGCTGGCAACCACTTCTTATAATAGGCTGGTCGCAATCGGGGGCCTTGAGTTAACCTTTGTGTTTCAGGGTGAAACTAAGGGCATTGATGGAACTTTTCCTGAATATTTTGTGGGTCATGATTGCCCTCGGGGCGCTCGGCGTCTGGCGAATTGTCTGGAGTCGCCAGCTGCGGCGCTCTCCGCGCAAGCCGCTGCAGGAATGGACCGCGTTTGCCTGTGCGCTGGTGTTCGTGTTCTTCGCGGTGTCGCTTAGCGACGATTTGCAGGCCGCGACGATTCTCGCGGATGACTACGCCAGCGGCCGGCATCATTCGATGGTTTGGAGTTGCGGCCACGCGCCGCATGACGATGCGAGCGCACCGCGCGCACCGTTCGCGGCAGCTGCACAGCCGGCCGCCCGATTTCCCGAGCCGGTACAAATTGCCGGGCGAATCGCGCCCGCCGCGGTTGCATTCGCGGGCGAAGGCGATCGCAGCTCCGCCGCAGTCCGTGGGCCTCCTTTGGTCTGGCTGTAAATTGGTCATTCCCTTAGTCATCGTTCATTCCTCCGGCGCTATCTGAGCCCTGAATTGCGGACTGTGTGAAGCGCCGCAGGATTTCGTCATCGCCGATTTGGAGTTGTCTATGAAGTCAGCGGTTCTGCTCCTGGCACTCTCGGTTCTGTTTCTAGCGGGAGGGTGTGGTTCGTCTGGAAACGGTGCGGGGCAGGCGCATCCCGACGCAAATTCGGCCGATACGCCGGGTACCGAGTACATTCCGCCCGATGCGAAGGGCGTGCAAACGATGACGGTGAAGTCGGCGCCGATTCCAGAGTATCTGGACTTGCCCGCGCACATCGAGGCGGACCCGACGCGCGTGGTGCACGTGTTCGCGCCGGCGGGCGGCCGGATCATCGAGATGAAAGTGCGCCCGTGGGACCGCGTCGAGAAAGGCCAGACCCTTGCGATTCTGGAGAGCAGCGATTTGGCGCGGGCCGTCGCGGAATACCACAAGGCGCTGGTGGACAGCCAGGTGAAACAAAAGGCGCTCACTCGAGCGACGGATTTGTTCGCGCACAACGCGATCTCGGAAAAGGATTTGCAGCAGACGCAGGGCGATGCGGACATGGCGCAGGCCGAACTCCAGGCCACGCGCGAACAGGTGCAAGTGTTCGGGATGGACCCGGATCATGCCGAAAAGGACCTGCGCATAACTGCGCCGCGGTCCGGCGTGCTTCTGGATGTGGGCGCGGCGTCGGGAGAATTTTCGAAGTCGCTGGATGCACCGGCGCCGCTATGCACGATCGCGGACATAGATACGGTGTGGGCCGTCGGCGATATCTACGAAAAAGATCTCGCGGCCGCGAAATCGGGCCAACCGGCCGACGTGAGCTTGAACGCCTATCCGGACCAGCACTGGCCGGGACGCGTGAGCGTGGTTTCGGACGCCGTGGATCCCACCACGCGCACGCTGCACGCGCGCGTAGTGCTGCAGAATCCGCATTCGCAGATTAAGCCGCAGATGTTCGGAAAGATTCGCATCTTGCGATCGTCGGCGCCCGGAATACTGGCACCGACCGGCGCCGTTATTCGCGAGGGCAGCGACGCGTACATTTTCGTCGAGAAGAGCAACCATCATTTCGAGCGGCGAAGCGTGAAGCTGGGCCGGAGCGTGGATGGATCGTTGGAAATTGTCTCGGGCTTGAGCCCGGGGGACACGATCGTGAGTGAAGGCGCGTTGCTCTTGCGCACAGCAGGGCAGAGCTGAGCGATGCGGAATGTAGTCCTATCGCTATTGCGCTACCGGCCGGTGGTGGTTGTGGCACTGCTGGGGTGGCTCGCCGGCGGGCTGTACATGTTTCTCCGCCTGGACATCGAAGCATACCCGGACCCTTCGCCGCCGTTGGTGGAAGTGATTACGCAGAATCCTTCGTGGTCGGCCGAAGAAATGGAACGGCAGGTCACGGTTCCCATCGAAACGGTGCTATTCGGAATTCCTCGGCTTGAATACGTGCGCTCGATCTCGATATTCGGGCTGAGCGACGTGAAGCTCTATTTCAGCTACGACAGCGACTATTACTGGGACCGGCAGGAAGTGCTGAACCGGCTGCAGTTGATTTCGTTGCCGTCAAGCTTGAGCCCGCAGCTCTCGCCCGAGTCGCCGATTGGCGAGATCTATCGTTACAGGCTCTACGGCCCCGAGTATTCGCTGAACGAGCTGAAGGCGACGCAGGATTGGTTCGTGACGCGGGAGATCAAGCAAGTGACGGGAATCATCGACGTGGCTTCGTTCGGGGGAAGTACGCGGCAATACGTGGCCGAAATCGATCCGCGAAAACTGCTGCAGTACAACGTCACGCTGCCGCAGGTGTTGACGGCGGTGTCGTCGAGCAACGCAAACGTCGGCGGAAACTACCTGACGATGGGCGGCCAGAGCGTCAACGTCCGCGGCCTAGGCCTGTTGCGGTCGGTGGACGAAATGAAGGCGGTGGTCATCACCGAACGAAGCGGCGTGCCCGTCTTCCTGCGCGATGTGGCGGACGTGCACGAGGGCTCTCAGCCGCGGCTCGGGCAGGTGGGCGTGAACCATGATGACGACGCCGTGGAAGGCATCGTCTTGCTGCAACGCGGCGAGCAATCCCTACCGGCGCTGCGGCAGCTTGGGCAAAAGCTGAAGGAATTGAACGGCGGGCTGCTGCCGCACGGGATGAAAATCGTCACCCTCTATAACCGCACGGACCTGATTCATTTGACGACGACGACGGTGCGGCACGTGGTGTTGATGGGACTCGTGCTGGTGACCGCGATTCTGATCATTTTTCTGGGCGACGTCCCGATTTCGTTGATCGCGGCCTTGACGATCCCTTGCTCGCTGCTGTTCGCTTTTTCGCTGATGGTGTTCACCGGGCGCTCGGCGAACCTGATCTCCATCGGCGCCATCGATTTCGGAATTCTGGTGGACGCCGCGGTGATCGTTCTGGAAAACATCTTCCGGCGGCTGCAGGCGGCTTCGGCCGATGCGCCGAAATTCGATCTGATCGCGGACGCCACCGCGGAAGCCGTGCGGCCGGTGCTGTTTTCCGTGCTGGTGATCATGGTGGCGCTGATTCCGCTGTTCACCATGAAAGGCGTGCCGGGAAAAATTTTCGCGCCCATGTCCGAGACGTACGGCTTCGCGCTCACCGGAGCGGTGTTCTTCGCAATTTTCTTCGCGCCGGTGCTGACTTCATGGATACGTCCCGAGAAAGTGCGCGCGCATCACACGCGCCTGGTGGATTGGCTGCACAAGTGGTACGCGAGAACGCTGATGTGGGCGATGTCGCATCGCAAGACCGTACTCGCGATCGGGCTCGGTTCGCTAGCGATAACCCTGGCCCTGGGCACGCTCGTCGGCGGCGAATTCATGCCGAAGCTCGAGGAAGGGAACCTGTGGGTGCGGGCGACGCTTCCGCAAGACGCGTCGTACGAGACGGGCGTCAAAATGGCCGGGGAAATCCGCGAAATTCTGCTGAGCTTTCCCGAGGTCACGCAGGTGGTGTCGCAAACGGGGCGGCCCGACGACGGAACCGACGTGACTACGTTCAACAACGTGGAGTTCATGGTGTCGCTGAAAACGCCGGACCAGTGGCCGCACGGCTTGACGAAAGAGGAACTCATCCGGCGCATGGACGCGCAGCTCGAGAAATATCCCGGCGTCGATTTCAATTTTTCGCAGAATATTCAGGACAACGTCGAGGAAGCAATGTCCGGCGTGAAGGGCGAAAATTCCCTGAAGCTGTTCGGCGACGATATCGACGTCCTGGTCGAAAAGGCGGGAGAGATTCGCGACGTGATGGCCGGGGTGCGCGGAGTGGAGGATCTCGCCGTGTTTCAGGAGACGGGGCAGCCCGAACTGCTGATTTCGATCGATCGCGTGGCCAGCGCGCGCTACGGGCTGATGGCTGCCGACGTGAACGCAGCGGTGGAAGCCGCGATCGGCGGAATGGCGACCACGCAGATTCTGGAAGGGGACCGCCGTTTCGATTTCGTGATTCGTTACCAGCCGGAGTTCCGGAAGACGCCGGAGGCGATTCGAAATATCCTGCTGCCGACGCCGGACGGCAATCATGTTCCCATCGGGCAGGTGGCCGACGTTTCGCTGCACGAAGGCGCATTCATGATCTACCGCGAAAACGGCCGGAGATACATTCCGGTGAAATTCAGCGTGCGCGGGCGCGATCTTGCGGGGACGATTCAGGAAGTACAATCGCGCCTGGACCAGAAGGTGCATTTGCCCGAGGGCTATCACCTTGAATGGGCCGGCGAATATGACAGTTTGCGCAAGGAACAGCGCCGGCTCGCCGTGATTCTCCCGATCAGCCTGCTGGTGATTCTGGGACTTCTGTTCATGGCGTTCAATTCGTTCCGGCACGCGCTGCTGGTATTGACCATCTTGCCGTTCGCGGCGATCGGCGGCGTCCTCTCGCTGCTCGTGACGCACACGCCCTTCAGCATTTCGGCGGCGGTGGGATTCGCATCGGTGGTGGGAGTATGCACGCTGGGCGGGGTGGTTTTTGTCTCCGGCATCCGGCGCAAGGAGCTAGTTTCGCAATCGATGCTGGGCGCGATTGAACGAGGCGGTTTGGCAGAAATGCGTCCTGTGATCATGGCTTGCGCCGCGGCCGGCTTGGGATTGCTGCCCGCGGCGGTGTCGTCTGGCGTCGGGGTGCAGGCACAGCAACCGCTCGCGCGCGTAGTGGTGGGAGGAATGATAACGGCGCCGTTTGCGATTTTGTACCTGATTCCCGTGCTGGCAAGCTACTGGCTCTCTTCAAAGGATCAGAGGCTGGCGGGAACTGCCGAGCCTGAGAGTCCCGCTGAGTAGACTCCGGAAACCGCCGTGGCACGAAAGTAATGTGTTAGAATCGCGGGTACTCCAGCCGTGCACCAACGGGAGTAACCTATGAAGGCCCGCACGAAATTCCTGGTCGGCTCGGCGATTATCGTTCTTACCCTGGTTTCGCTGGCCTACGTCGGATTCACCCAGAGCAAGACCTACTACCACACGATCGCGGAAGTCTCGACGCTCCAGGGCCCCGCGCTTCACCAGCGGATGCGCGTTTCCGGGAACGTTCGGAACGGCACGATCCAGCACTATCCTGGTCATCTCGATTTCATCCTCGAAGAAGAGGGGAAGGCGATGCCGGTGCGTTACGAGGGCAGCGCTCCTTTGCCGGACACGTTCAAGGACGGCGCGCTGGCTCTGGTGGAAGGTAGGCTGATGCCCGACGGGCAGTTCGTCGCTGATCAGGTGCAGGCAAAGTGCGCCTCGAAGTACGAGGCGAATCCGAACGCCGCTCCCAGCGTGAAGCCACCCCAGCCCGGGCCGACCTCCACGCGGAATTCCCCTGATTCTGGCGCTGCTTCCGGAAGCGGGAGCTGAGGCAAGCACATTGGACATTGCAGGCTCGTTTGCGTTACTCCTCGCGTTTATCGTAGCCGTTTACGCTTTCGTTGCCGGCATTGCGGGAATCCTGACGCGCCGCACGCTGCTGACGAAGAGCGCTCAGCACGCGGGCATGGCCGTGTTTTTCCTGGTCACCTTTGCCGTCGCGACCCTGGAATATTTTTTCTTCACAGACAATTTCTCGCTGGCCTACGTTGCTGAGCACAGCAATCGCGCGCTACCTGGGTTTTATAAATTTGCCGCGCTATGGGCCGGGCAGCAAGGATCGCTACTGTGGTGGTCGTGGCTGCTCTCGCTCTATGCGTTCCTCGCGCTTTTCGCCAACCGCAAAAAACATCCCGAACTGATGCCGTACGTCGGCGTGGTGATCGCAGGCGTGCAGATTTTCTTTCTCACGCTGAATAATTTCGTGGCCAATGCGTTCAACGTTCTCGGCGCGGCGGACGCGAACGGCGTGATGCGCGTGGCGTCTCTGGGGGACGGGCACGGGCTGACGCCGCTGCTTCAATATCCCGAAATGGTGATTCACCCGCCGATGCTGTATCTCGGCTATACGGGATTCACGATTCCGTTTGCGTTTGCGCTGGCCGCGCTGCTGGGACGCTATCCCGGCGAGAAGTGGATTCACATCACGCGGCGCTGGACCATGGTGGCGTGGTGCTTTCAGACGGTAGGCATTCTGCTCGGCATGCATTGGGCGTACGCGATGCTCGGGTGGGGCGGCTACTGGGAGTGGGACCCTGTAGAGAACGCGTCCTTGCTGCCGTGGATTACGGGCACGGCATTTCTGCACTCCGTGATGATGCAGGAAAAGCGCGGCATGATGAAAGTGTGGAATGTGTGGCTGGTTTTCACCACGTTCATGCTGTGCATTCTGGGGACGATGCTGACGCGCTCGGGCGCGGTGAATTCGGTGCATGCGTTCGCGCAGTCGTCGATCGGAAGCTGGTTCGTCGGGTTCCTGGCGGTCATTCTGCTGGTTTGCTTGCTGGCTTATTGGCGGAACCACGACTACTTGCGCAGCGACAATCAGCTCGATTCGCTCGTCTCGCGTGAGTCGAGCTTCCTGTTCAACAATTTGATTCTTCTCGCGGCGTGCTTCGCGGTCTTGTGGGGCACGCTCTTCCCGATACTTTCGGAGTGGGTGGTAGGGAGCAAGATCAGCGTCGGCGCGCCATTTTTTAACAAGGTGAATATTCCCATCGCGATGTTTTTGCTGTTCCTCACCGGAGTGGGGCCTCTGCTGGCGTGGCGCAAGACATCGGCCGACGCGCTGAAGCGCAATTTCGCGTGGCCCTCGGCGGGCGGGCTGCTTGCGGGAATCGTCGCGTTCGTTTTCGGCTACCGAGAGTTCTATCCGCTGGTCTGCCTGATTCTTTCCGTGTTCGTTGTGCTGACGATTTGTTCGGAGTTTTACCGTGGCGCTCGCGTGGTGGCCGCGCGAGAGGGCACGAACCTCCTGTCGGCGGTCGGCGCGCTGACGATGCGCAATACGCGGCGTTACGGCGGCTATGTGATCCACCTGGGCATCGTGATGATTTTCATCGGCATCGCGGGCAGCGCCTTCAACAAGGATGTGCAGGCGGAACTAAGCGTCGGACAGAGCATGACCATCGGGCCGTACACCATCCTGTGCCAGAATTTCGACGCGACGGCGAACGACAATTACCAGTCGGCGCGCGCGACGCTGGAGATTTTTCGCGGCGGCAAATCGCAAATGATGCTGTATCCGGAGCGCCGCTTCTTTCCCGCGAGCGGCGAGACCGAAACGATGGTGGCGCTGCGGAGTACGCCTCTGCAGGATTTGTATGTGGTGTATGCGGGACGCAGCCCGGAAAGCGGAAATCCCGTGATTCATGCGTTCCTGAATCCCCTGGTGAAGTGGATTTGGTTTGGCGGGATTGTGGTCGTCCTGGGAACGGGACTTGCGATGCTGCCGAATCGGCGGACGGTTCCGGTGCCTGCGAGCGTGCCGGAAAAATCGTGGGACGGGACGGTTGTTGCTGGCGCGGCAGCGCCGATGCCGGGTGTTGCCGCAGTTGCGCGGCGGGCGGATGCGCATGATTAGGCGCGTTTCGTTGACGATTTTCGCCGTCCTGGTCGCGGCGCTGTTTCTGGCGTTTTCAGCGCCGGCGCAGCAAACGGCCCCGCAAAGCGCTCGCGCGAAAAAACTTGGAAACCAGGTCAAGTGCATGTGCGGCGGATGCAACGACGCGGCCGGCTCGTGCTACCACTCCGGAGGCACGTTTTCCGGGCCGTGCCCCATGGCGCTCGATATGCTGAAAAAAGTGGACGCGCACGTGGCGAACAACGATTCCGACAGCGTGACCCTCAACGCGTTCGTTCAGGAATACGGGCCGTTGGTTTTGATCGAGCCTCCGAAAAGCGGATTCAACCTGGCCGCGTGGATCATGCCGATTGCGGTGCCGCTCGTCGCGTTCTTTGCGGTGTGGGAAGTGGTGCGCCGGTGGCGGCATCGCGCGGCGCTGACGCCCACAGCGGGGCTAGGTGCGCCGGCAGTGCCGAATGATCTGCTCGAGCGGGTCCGGGCTGACGCTGAAAAGGACAACGCGTGAGCTCGATCGACATCGCCGTCGCGTGCGCGCTGCTTGCCGCGGCTGCGATTGTGTTCATCTTCGGCGTCCAGACGGACGCTTCCGATTCGGCTCCCCATCGCACGAAGCTCGATCAGCTCCTGGAACGCCGCGACGCGATCTACGAAAATCTGCGCGATCTGCGCTTCGAGTTTCGCGCGGGGAAATACTCGGAGAAGGATTACGAGGAAATCAAGCAATCGCTCGAAATCGAAGCGGCGCGCGTGCTGGCGGACATGGACCGGCTGACGGGTGGCACGCCCACTCCAGCCACACGCCAAGCCGCAGAGAAGGGACGCCACGCATGAAATCGCGCTGGTTCCTTGCCTCCTTGCTTCCTTGCCTCCTTGCTTCCGTCACGTTGGCTGGCACCGTTTCCGGCACGGTCCGCAACGGCACCACCGGCAAAGTGGCTGCGGGCATCGACGTCATCCTGATCCAACTGCAAGGCGGGATGCAGCCGGTGGCCAACGGCAAGACCGACTCCCAGGGCCGCTATCATTTCGATAATCCAGGTCTCGGCCAGGCGCCCATGCTGATTCGCGCCGTCTACCGCGGCGTGAACTACCACGAGCCAGTTCCGCCCGGGAAAACCACGGCGGACATTCAAGTGTTTGAGCCCACCGACAAGGCCGGCTCGTTTGCGGTGACCGCTCACGCGATTATTCTTCAGCCGAGCGGCTCCGATCTGAGTGTGGGCGAGGTGTACAACATCGAGAACAAAACGCAGCCGCCGATGGCGTATTTCCGGCAGGACGGCTCGTTTGTTTTTTCGCTGCCCTACGGCGCGCAACTCGGCGACGTTTCCGCGATGGGCTCCTCCGGCATGCCGGTGACGCAGGGCACAATCGATAAGGGCAAGAACGAAGAAGCGATCGCGTTCGCGTTTCGTCCGGGCACGAGCGGCGTCCGAATCTCGTACAAGCTGCCGTATGCGAGCAACGCCGCGAAGCTCCGCTTCGTCTCGCCCTACCCGGCCGAGCGCGTGGCTTTTTTTGCGCCGCCGGGCGTGCAAGTTTCCGCCGACGGTTTTTCACCCGCTGCGCCGGACGAGGGTTTCGCTGTGTACGTCCGCGACGCCGTTGCCGCGAACACGCCGTTGAGTGTGTCGGTATCGGGAACGGCTCCGGCACCGGCGCAGGGTCAAGGCGGCGCGACGGGCGGCGACGATTCGCAGAACCCGTCGGTGAATTCGCGCATCGATCCAAACGGCACGGACGCTCCCACAGCTTCCGCGACCACGCTTCCCGCGCGCCTCGATAGCCTCAAGTGGGTGCTCGTCGGTGGCTTCGCCGCGATCTTCGCGCTTGGATTCGTTTATCTGTGGCGGCGGCCGCAAGTTGTTTCGGCGTCCGCGGTGGCGGCAATCGAGGCGCCTTCGCACGCCGCTCAGCCGGCTGCCGCTGCGGTGGCTGCGCCGTCTCCTGCGTCCCGGCCGGTGACCGTGGAAGAGGTGAATCGCCAGGTGACGGGCAGCCTCGACGAGATGAAGGAAAAGCTGTTCCGGCTCGAGTTGCGCCGGCAGGCCGGCACGATCAGCGAAGGCGAATACACGCGCGAACGCCAGCACATCGAGCAACTCCTCCGCGACTTGGTGCGCGGCTGAGCGAGACGCTGGTGCCCGCGACGAGCGGCGCTTCCACTTCCGCTATGGGCGGCCTTGCAACATCTCCCGTTGGGATTTGCGCGCTCGGTGTGTCCTTCGACCGCGTGGAAAAGCGATTCGGGTCGCTGTGGGCCTTGCGTGGAATCACGCTCGACGTCGCGCCGGGCGAATTCGTCGCGCTGCTGGGGCCGAACGGGGCGGGGAAGTCGACGCTGCTGCGGATTGCGGCGCTGCTGATGAATCCTTCGCGAGGCCGCATGCGATTTTCGGAGGCTGCGGCCCGGTCGGCGGGCGCCCAGGCCTCGGGCGACAGCACCCCCCCGGAATCCGCGAAGCGGCTGATTGGTCTCGTGGGGCATAGCACTTTGCTCTATGACGACTTGACGGCGGCTGAGAACCTCACCTTTTTCGCGCAACTTTACGATTTGGGCGAAGCGCCTGCGCGCGTCGCTCTCGCTCTCGAGTCTTGTGGTCTCGCGTTGCGCGCGGACAGCGTGGTGAAGACGTTTTCGCGCGGCATGCGCCAGCGGCTGGCGATTGCGCGCGCGCTGCTGCATGAGCCGCGGCTGCTGCTGCTCGATGAGCCGGCGGCCGGACTCGACCGCCAGGGGCTCGCGTGGCTCGGCGAGACGCTCGCGCGGCTGCGCGATGAAGGATGCACCGTGATCATGAGCACGCATGCGCGCAACGAGTCGCTCGACCTCGCTACTCGCGCCGTTTCGCTGGCGAATGGCCGCATCGAGCATGACAGCGGCGTTGGCGGCGATCCGCAGCCGTTGCTCTCGCAACTACGCTCGGAGGCCTGAATGACTACCGCGCGCGCTGCCGGACTCATTCTTGCGAAGGAGCTTCGGCTCGAGCTGCGCACGCGGGAGCTTCTGAACGCTACCGTGGTCTTCGGGATCGTTGTCGTGGTGCTATTCAGCTTTGCTTTTGATCCGACGGTGGCCGAGTCGCGGCGGTATGGCCCCGGCCTCTTGTGGATCGCGTTTCTGTTTGCGGGCTCGCTGATGCTGCATCCCTCGTTTGCCCGCGAGCAATCGAACGACACGCTTGACGCGCTGCGCCTGGCGCCGATTTCGAGTTTCGCGATTCTGCTGGGGAAGATGCTGGCGAATTTCATTTTTCTCTCGGTGGCGGAGATCATTCTCGTTCCCGTTTTCAGCGTGCTCTACAACGTTTCGCTGGCGGGCATCGTGGGCAGGCTGATTCTGGTGCTTGTCCTGGGGACGATTGGGATCGTCGTCACCGGAACGGTTTTTGCGGCGATCGTGGCGCATTCGCGGATGCGCGAGCTGATGCTGCCGCTTCTGTTGCTGCCGATTCTGGCACCGCTGCTGATCGCGTCCGTGGAGGCGACGGCGTCGCTGTTCGCCGACCCTCCCGTGCTAGACCGCGCGTGGGTGACTTTTCTCGCCGCGTTCGATGTGGTTTTCATGACCGCGTCTTGGCTTCTGTGCGACTTTCTGGTAGAGGAGTGATGGAGTTCGTGATGACCGTTGTGATGACCCTGGTGATGACCCTTGTGATGGACCCTGCATGAAATTGCGCCTTGCCGCGACCGTCGTCGTCTTCGCGCTGCTGTTGTTCGCCGGGTACGCCGCGCTGTTCATCGCGCCCGACGAACGCACGATGCACGAGATCCAGCGCATCTTTTATTTCCACGTTCCAAGCTGGAGCGCGTCGTTCAGCGCGTTCTTCATCGCGTTCGTTGCGAACATCGCCTATCTGGCCACGCGGCGCCAGCAATGGGATTCGCTCGGCGTTTCCGCGGCGGAAGTGGGCGTTGTGGCCTGCACGCTCGGGTTGATCACGGGCCCACTTTGGGCCAAGCCGGTGTGGGGCGTGTGGTGGACGTGGGACGCGCGCCTGACCACGACCTTTATTTTGTGGCTGCTCTACATTTCGTATCTCTTGCTGCGAGGCTTGATCGACGAGCCCGGTCGCCGCGCCACTCTTTCGGCCGTGTTTGGAATCTTCGCGTTTCTGGATGTGCCGCTCGTCTACATGTCGAATCGCCTCTGGCGGACGCAGCACCCCGCGCCCGTGATTTTTGGTGGCGAGGGATCGGGCTTGGATCCGACCATGAGCAAAGTCCTCGGCCTATGCATGGTGGCGGTTTTTTGTCTGATGATTCTGGTGCTGGTCGACCGGTATCGGCTGGAATGTCTGCGGTGGGAATTGGATGAGCTGCGGCAGGAAGTGGAATCGCGCGACTTTGATTCAGGCAAGGGGGATTTGCGCGGCCGGGAATCGCAAACCGTTTCTGCAAAGAGTCAACTATGAAAAATTTCGACAATTTGTTTGTCGCGTGGATGTTCGTGTGGGCAATTTTCTTTGTTTACGAAGTGTCCATCGCGCGGCGTACGGCGCGCCTGCGGAAAGAGCTGGAGCAACTGAAGCAGCAGCTCCGCAACGGCTAGGGTTCGGGCCGCGGTCGAAGCAAAGCGATGGCGCGACGCGGTGCCGCGCAATGCCATGCGTCGAGAAGTAAGCGGCGTCCGCTAGAGTCGGAGGCGAAAATCCAGCGAAAGTGAAACCTGCGGCATAATTAGGAAGGTGATTCCTATCTCCGCGCACTTAAACTGTCGCAAATTGCCGCGAGAATACGCAGTTTGGCAAGAAGAACGATTCCGGTAACAGAATTGAAACCTGGGTCCCAGTCCTTTGGATCTTGCGAGAGCTTGCGACGCATGACACGAGCCTCGAACCACAGAGTTAACTAACCTGGGAAAACCGAGAACTTTTCCGCTATGATATGCCCTTCACCGAGACATCGCCGAGCAACTCGGAGGTTGCATGTGAACTTTGCCGACGCTGTGGCCGATCTCGTTCGAATGTTCACGGGCCGCGCATCGCTGGTCCTGTGAACGGTTGTTGGTGGAAAGTTAGAGAGGAACGATGGGATCGACCGCTGGCGACGAATTCCGCGACTTGCTCGTCCTCGTACGGCAGACCGGATTACTGGCGAAACAGCCCGCGTATTACGTCCGAAAGATGCTTCTCAACGTAGTCCTGTTCGTTGGCGCCTTCCTGCTGATCAAATGGTTTCAAAATCCGTGGATTGAACTTTGCAATGCCGCCTTCCTGGCGTTTGTGTTCACTCAACTGGGGTTCATCGTTCACGACGCAGGTCATCAGGAAATTTTCAACGGGCCACTTGGAAACGAGGTCCTAGGCCTGCTTCATTCGAATCTCCTGCTGGGATTCAGCTACAGTTGGTGGCTCTGGAAGCACAATCACCATCATTGCTCTCCGAACCACGTTACCGCCGACCCCGACGTGGATTTGCTTCCCTTCGCATTTACGAAGGACCAGGCCGCAGGAAAACGCGGGCTCGCGCGGCTTTCGGTTAAATACCAGCACTTTTCCTTTTTTCCTTTGTCCTTGCTCGAAGCATTCGTCCTGAAATATGACAGCATTCAATTCTTGAGGCGCCACAAAGTTGCGCATCCTGTGCTTGAGGTGAGTTTCCTAGTTCTCCACGCGTGCTGGTATTTTGGCTTGCTTTATCTCCTCCTGGGTTGGCCGCACTTCATTTTCTTCGCCATCGCGCATCAGGCGTTTCTAGGACTGTATTTGACGTTGATATTTGCTCCCAATCATCAGGGCATGCCTCTGTTCGAAGGCAACACGGCGGTGAACTTCCTGCGCGAGCAGGTGCTCACCAGCCGAAACATCAAGTGGATTCCGGGAATCGATTTCTGCACGGGCGGGCTGTCGTGCCAGATCGAACACCACCTGTTTCCCACCATGCCCACCAACAAGCTTCGAAAGGTCCAAGAAGTAGTCAGGTCCTACTGCAAATCCCACGGCGTTCCGTACTACGAGACTTCCCTGGTGCAGTCCTATCGGGAGATCTATCAGCAACTGCGAGAGATCAGCTTGCTCGTGGGAAAAGAGGCTGATAGCAATGCAGGCGCGGATTAAGGAGATTTCCAGTTTTATGGAATCTTCCACGCCGGATGCCTGACGCCCGCATCGCCGCTCCCTGCAACCTTCGCTACACCGATTCCGTATAGGCTCTTGCTGCCCATCGAATCCTTCGTCGTCAGGAAGCCTGCCCTCGTCACCTTTTTTTGAATTTGGATTCTTCCGGGCGGCGCGTTAACCTTATGGGGTCCACAGGTGCCGCGATGGCTCGTTCGAAACAAATCGCCGTGGTCCTTTTTCAGCTTGGCGGTCCGGATACGCAGGCGGCCGTCGAGCCGTTCCTCTACAATCTCTTCTGCGATCCCGACATCATCAATTTCCCCGGAGCGTTTCTGGCGCGCAAGACGCTGGCGCGCCTGATTTCGCGCAGCCGCGCGAAGGTGGTTCGCGCGCACTATGCGGAAATTGGCGGGGGCTCGCCGATTCGCCGGCTCACCGAGGAGCAGGGAAGCGCGCTCGAAGCGGCGCTCCAGCCGCACCTATCCGCGCGGGCCATCGTCGCGATGCGCTACTGGCATCCCAGCACGCAGGAAGCGATCAACGCGCTTGAGAGCGAGCCTTTCGACGAACTGGTGCTGCTGCCTCTTTATCCGCATTATTCGTTTGCCACCACCGGCAGCAGCCTGAAGGAATGGAAGCGCCTGTACAAATCGAAGGCTCCCGCGCACCTGGTGGATCACTTTTTCGATCATCCGGACTACATCGCGGGCATCGTCGAGCGAATCAACAGCGTCCTGCTCGAGGTCCCGAACCCCGATCAGGTTCATCTCGTCTTCAGCGCGCACAGCCTGCCGCTTTCGTTGGTTGAGAAGGGCGATCCGTACCCGAATCAGATCGAGACGACCGTGGAGCTGGTGCGGCAGCTCGGCGCATGGACGAATCCGTACGTCCTGTGCTACCAGAGCCGCGTGGGCCCGCAGAAGTGGCTGCAGCCGTCGCTGACGGAAACGATCGGTCGGCTTGGCACGCACGGCGCGAAACGCCTGCTGGTGATTCCGATTTCTTTCGTGACCGAACATATCGAGACGCTGCACGAGATCAATATCGAGGCTCGCGAGCACGCGGAAAAGGCGGGAATCGCCGATTTTTACGTGATGCCCGCGCTCAACGATTCGCCTCTGCTGATCCGCGCGCTGGCGGACTTGGTACTGCGCGCGGTGGGCGTGCGTTCCGGCGTGGCGTCGCTGGCATAGTTGGTGAGTGGTGACTGGAGCTAACAACGTTCTGGGCTGTGTCGTGCATCACAACACGCTGGTGACGGACGTCACTTCCTTCTTGACACCGGCACTCCCGCGTCATATAAATTCGCTGGTTGTAACTCATAATTTGTTTCGGTCTAATTTGTTTTTATTTTTATACGACTCGACGCAGTATCGCACCAAGTAAACGGGGTCTATGGCCGAACAACCTGAAGGGAAGGCTGCGGAAGCTCAGTCCGCACCTGCCCCAGACGCCAAAGCGGTAACCAAGGAAATAAATACAAGTCGTCGCCGGATAGTCTGGGCGTGTATCTGGGGCTATCTGGGCGTCAACTTCCTGATGTTCCTCCGTTTTTTCTTCCCGCGCGCTCTCTACGAACCCAATACCATTTTCAATATCGGTTATCCGGCGGATTTCGCCCTGGGTATCGATCAGCGCTTCCTGATGACCAATCGCGTGTGGGTGGTGCGCGAACCGGACCGGATGTTCGTGATTTTCGCGCGCTGCACGCACCTGGGCTGCACGCCGGAGTGGAAAGCCGCGGAAAATAAGTTCAAATGTCCCTGCCACGGCAGCGGGTACGACAACGAGGGAGTGAATTTCGAAGGCCCGGCGCCCCGGCCGATGGATCGCGCGTTCGTGTCGCTGGATCCCACGGGCAAGATCGTCGTCGACACGAGCCGGTTGTTCGTCGACGACCCGCGCGCCGGCGTGAATCATTTTGGCGATCCGGGTGCGTTCTTGAACGTGTAGCGGCGGGACGAATTTCTTGTAGGGGCACGGCATGCCGTGCCCGCTTACGCGAAGGCTGAAGGGTCATTCGGTGGCGGAAGAGAACCCGAACAACGAAAAGAAGCCGGGAATAGTCGACAAGGTGCAGGAGTCTGCTGCCGCTCTTCGCAAAACTCTGGAAGAGAAGAGCAAGCAGCAGCTCGAAGAGCTGAAGGAGCCCGAGAAGACTCAGCTCTACCGGTCGATGTTCCGCGTGAAGCACGACGAAGAGCCGCGGAACCGCGCGCTCAGCGTCCTCTCGAACGTTTTCTTCCACCTCCATCCCGCGAAAGTGAACCGCGACGCCACGAAGTACAACTTCACGTGGGGCATGGGCGGCATCACGTTCTACCTGTTTATCGTATTGACGTTCACGGGCGTGCTGCTGATGTTTTATTACCACCCGTCGAAGGTGCAGGCCTTCCGCGACATCCTGTATCTCGAAAACGACGTTCCCTTCGGCAAGCTGCTGCGCAACATGCACCGCTGGGCTGCCCACTTGATGATCATCGCAGTGTGGCTGCACATGTTCCGCGTGTTCATGACCGGATCGTATAAGCGGCCGCGCGAGTTCAATTGGTGCGTGGGCGTGCTGCTGATGGTGCTAACTCTGCTCCTTTCGTTCACGGGCTACTTGCTGCCGGACGATCAACTGGGATTCTGGGCCGTCACCGTGGGAACGAACATGGCGCGCGCGACGCCGTTGCTGGGCAATGAAGGCCCGTTCGGTTCGCAATTGGGCATGACGCCGTACAACGATGTGCGGTTCGCGCTGCTGGGCGGCTCGATCGTCGATGCCAACGCGCTTTTGCGCGCCTACATCTGGCATTGCATCGCGATCCCGCTGATCGCGGCGATTTTCATGGGCGTCCATTTCTGGCGGGTGAGGAAAGACGGGGGCATCTCCGGCCCAGCCCCGGTGATGCTCGAATCGGAAGTGAAGGAAGAGCGCAGTCCGCGCCCCGTGATTCTGAAGCCGTCGGGAATGGGCTAGCACGAGCTGTAACAGACTTATGCCTTGTATGGGCACAGCATGCTGTGCCCGTTCTTTGGTTTGTGGATGAAGTTATGGCGCGGCTTCGGCACGCGCCCCCTGAGGGCCACTAGCTAATGGATTGGCACCAAATCTGGGAAATCGCCTCCGCCCCGGACAACGTTCCGATCGTTGCAATGCTCTTTTTTGTCCCTTTTTTCCTGTGGTACGGCCTTAGGCAAGCGGTCGCAAACGATCGTCTGATCGCGATTCTGGAAGGCGACGCGCAAGCCGCGAAAACCAAATACCGCAAGACTCAGGAATGGGATCCGTCGTGGGACCGCGAGGTCCACACGTGGCCGTACCTGATGCGCATGGAACTGCTGGTGGCGATCATCGTCACCGTGCTGCTGATGGTGTGGTCGCTCACGCTCAATGCGCCCCTGGAAGAGCCGTCGAATCCGAACGTCACGATGAACCCCGCGAAGGCGCCGTGGTATTTCCTCGGCTTGCAGGAAATGCTGGTCTATTTCGATCCGTGGATTGCCGGCGTCGTGATGCCCACACTGATCATCATCGGACTGATGGTGGTTCCCTACATCGATGCCAACCCGCTTGGGAACGGCTATTACACCTACAAGCAGCGCCGGTTTTCGATCTGGACGTTCCTGGTGGGCTTCCTGGGATTGTGGGTGGCGATGATCTTCATCGGCACGTTCATCCGCGGCCCTGGATGGATGTGGTTCTCGCTGGGAGACACATGGGATGCGCAGGCGGTGCAGTACACGGTGAACCGCAACCTGGACCAAGTGTTTCCATTCTCGCTGCTGCACATCAACGGTTCACTTGTGGCGCACCTGCCGGGCGTAACCGCGTCGTACGCGCCGATTCTCGCGCGGATCATCTTCGGGATTTTCCCGCTGGTGGCCTACTTCATCCTGGCGGCGGTGCTGGTCCACTGGATCTGCATGCGCACGGAGTTTAGCCGGAAGATTTACAAGCGCATGAGCCTGGTGCAGCTCGTCACCATGTACGTGTTTCTCGTGCTGATGCTGGCCCTGCCGATCAAGATTCTGATGCGGCTGCTTTTCAACATTAAATACGTCTGGGTGACGCCATGGTTCAGCATATGACGCCGGGCGCGTGCATGACCTTTAGGGAGGTTGCGGGTGCCTGAAATTCCTCCTGCGCAGGCGGGGCCGAAGCCAGAGGACCCGATCACCACTAGTTCGTTCACGTTTCCGCTGCTGATTGCTTCGCTCCTGCTCGTCTTTACGGTGGCGTGGTCTTTCTACGACGAGGTTTACGGCCTGCGACCGTGGCGCTCGTACCAGTCCCGATTTGCCAGCGCGTATGCGGGATTTCTGCAGAAACAGGTAACCACGCAAGAGAAGGCCGAAGACGGCGTCTATTCTTCCGCCGAATACAAGAATCTTCGCGACGCGGCAGACCGCCTGGAGAAAGAGGCGGCTCCGAAGGATGAGGAAATCGAAAAGCAGATCACGCTTCTCGATCGCCAGCGCGCCGCGATTCTCGACTCCTACCAGGACGCGCGCGGTTACGTTGGCTCGCTGATCTACGAATACGAGGAAGTTCCCGCCAGTGACAAAGCCAAGCGCGAGAAGCGTATGGACGCGGTCAAGAAAGGCAAGACAAAGCCTTACAAAGTGGACTGGCCCGTCTCCGAAAATCAAACGGAGCGCCGCACGCTCTACTACGACGACCTGAACACTATCTTCACCGACATTCTCAACCGGCGCGCAGGGCTGGTCTCGGAACGCGGCGAAATCGATAGGCCCGCGAAAGAAGCTCGCGCGGCGCTGGCGACCTACCTATCCGAAAAACTTCCCGGGCTGAATTCGGCGACGCTCAAGGGGCTTCACCAAACCGCTCGCGACTGGCACGAAACGCTGCTGCAAATCAACGTGAACCCGCCCGGCGCGTCCATCAATTATTTGGGCGGCGCGGGTCTGGTCGATCGCTGCCAATCGTGCCACATCGGCATGGACCAGGCGCTGGTTCCGATGGGCTTGACGGTGACCAAAGCCGATCTGGGCATGGCGAAGAGCCACGACGCGCCTTTCACGAGTCACCCGGACCCCGACCTCTTGCAGATTCACACGCTCGAGAAATTCGGCTGCTCGCCGTGTCACGGCGGCAATGGACGCGCCCTCGATTCCGTCACGCGCGGCCACGGGCGCTACGAACACTGGCTTTGGCCGCTCTACTATCGCGCGAATTTCGACGCGGGCTGCCAGCAATGCCACGCCGCCGACATGGTCACCGAGCACGCCGACACGCTGAACGAAGGCAAGCAGCTCTACCGCCAGCGCGGTTGCATCGGTTGCCACCGGTTCCAGGGCTTCGACAATCAGGACGAACTGCTCGTCAGCACGCGCCAGCAGATTTTGCAGCTCGCGAACGAGAAATCCGACGACGAGCTGGAAATCCCGCGCCTACAGAAATTGGGCGACCAGGCGCCCGATAACGACGCGGCCAACAAGCTCTACGCGCAGGCCACGAATCTCACGGTCGAAGTCAGCCGCCTCGACGCCGAAGCAGAAACCCTCGAAGGCCGCAGCCACAACCTCCTCCAGGAAATCAAGAAAGTCGGTCCGGACCTGAAGGAAGTTCGCCAAAAGATTCACAAGGAATGGATTCCGTACTGGCTCGCGAACACGCACACGTTCCGTCCGACCACGAAGATGCCGCAGTTCCGCCTGACGACAGAAGAAGTCCAGAATATCTCCGCCTTCATCTGGCAGCAGGCGCTCACCAGCCCGGCGCTCGAGCACCAGCAGCCCGGCAACGCCGCGCACGGCAAAGTGCTGCTCGAATCGCGCGGGTGCCTGGCATGCCATTCGATTGGTGAGGGCGACGCGCTGGTGGGCGGCACGTTCTCAGCGAATCTAAGCCGCATCGGCGAAAAGGACAATTACGACTACATCGTGCGCTGGGTGCACAACCCGCGCGAGCGCACGCGCCCCTATTGCCCGTACGAGAAAAAGGATCTCGGACCCGAAGACTACGCGAAGCACAATTTGCCCTACGTCTTCGACCTCGAACATTCCCGCTGCCCGAACGACGGCCACGAACTCGTCGTGATGCAGCCGACCGTGATGCCAAACCTGCGGCTCACGCCGGAGGACGCGCGCGACGTCGCGTCGTACCTGCTCACTCAGAAACACGCGGATGCGAGCTACCTCTCGGCGGACGTGAGCTTCATGGACGATCCGAAGCGCGCCGAAGTGGGCAAGGATCTGGTCCGGCACTACGGTTGCGCGGGGTGCCACGAGATCAGCGGGCTCGAAGACGAAGGCCGCGTCGGCACGGAGCTGACGAACGAAGGCTCGAAGCCGATCGAGCGCCTCGATTTCGCGCGCTACACAGAAGACGCGAAGCGCGGCATCCTGCCCGATGGCAAGAAGTCGCCGCGCGGAGAATGGTACGACGCGAAGGGCTTCTTCGAGCAGAAGCTGACGAATCCGGCGATCTTCGACGATTCCAAATACCACGCGAATCCGATGGACGCGCTGCGCATGCCGAAGCCTAACCTGTATGGTCCGGGCGACATGGATGCGCTGGTGACCATGCTACTCGGCAGCACGGACGCCACTCTGCCGCCCGATTACATGTACAAGCCGGCCGACCGCCGCCGCTTCATTCAGGACGGCTGGTGGATCGTCACGAAGTACAACTGCATCGGCTGCCACCAGATTGATGTTGGGCAAAAATCCATCCTGATGACGCTGCCGTTCTATCAAGGTGAGAACAAGGCGAACCTGCCTCCCGTCCTCACAACGGAAGGAGCACGCGTGAATCCGGAGTGGCTGCGCCAGTTCCTGGCGAATCCCGCGCAGAGCACCACAGACACGAATCGCAATGGCGTGCGGCAGTACCTGCAAGTGCGCATGCCCACGTTCTCGCTTTCGGATGACGAGATTCGCAAGCTCGTGCTGTTCTTCGAGGCGTTGTCATCGCAGCCCGAGCAGTTCATTCCGCCGAAGGTGCAGCCGCTCAGCGATGCCGAGCGCGCCATGGCTCGCAGCCTGTTCACCAGTCCCGCGGCGCCTTGCCTGAAATGCCACATGACCGGCAGCCCCGAGCACGACAAGAATGCCACCGCGCCGAATTTCCTGCTGGCGCACGAACGTTTGCAGCCTGCGTGGGTGGGCCGATGGATCACCGATCCGGCAAAGATTATTCCCGGCACCGCCATGCCGTCAGGCCTGTTCAAGATGCAGGACGGCCACTGGGTGTTCGCCGGGCCGGAGCCGGCGTCGTTGCAGCAATACCACGGCGATCAGGCGGACCTGCTGGTGCGCTACATGTTCAGTTTGACACCGCAGGAGCAGAGCGCGCTCGTGGGCCGCACTCCCGCCGGCGCCAGCACGCCAAAGCCAGGCGGCAAGTAGAAACAACAACGAAGAATGCGTCGAAGCCTTTGAGTCCTGTTAATATATCCAGTTTCTTGAAAGGGAGGAATCGTTCCACATGAAAGATAAGATTTTGCATCTCGCGCTTGCAGCCCTGGTGGCCCTGGCCATAACAGGCTGCGGCGGCAACAAGAGCAACGAATCATCCGAACAACCGGCCGCCACGACTTCAGGCGGCGCCACCGTTGACGCTTCCACGGCGGGCTCGATCACCGGCACTATTACGCTCGACGGCAAGGCGCCCGTCCTGAAAGCTATCAACATGAGCGCCGAGCCTTATTGCCAGAAGGCTCACTCGTCGCCCGTAATTCCACCGGAAGTGGTCACAGGCGATGGCGGGACGCTGGCCAACGTCGTCGTGTACGTGAAGGACGACATGAGCAAGTACACCTACCCGACGCCGAGCACGTCCGTCGCGCTCGATCAGTCGGGCTGCATGTACGATCCGCACGTGGTTGCGTTGATGGCCGGACAGAACCTCGAAGTGAAGAACGACGACCAGACCACGCACAATATCCACCCCATGCCGAAAGATAACCGCGAGTGGAACAAATCGCAGCCGCCCGGCGCCACTCCGATCGACGACAGCTTCGCGCGCGCCGAACTTGCCATCCCGGTGAAGTGCAACGTCCACCCGTGGATGAAGAGCTACATCTTCGTGTTCAAGAATCCGTACTTCGCCGTCACGAAAAAAGACGGGAAGTTCACGCTGGATGGTCTGCCGCCCGGCACATACACGGTGGAGGCCTGGCAGGAAAAGTACGGCACGTCGGACCAGACCGTGACCATCGGCCCGAAAGAATCAAAGGCCGTCACGTTCACGTTCAAGGCCGCTGGTGCCACAGGCGACTAACAGGCATCTCAGAGGTAGCGATCCGGAAGTGCGGGGGCCTGTGCCTGAGCGCAATCCCCCAGGTTGTCATCCCGAATCCCCGCGATTTGTGCGGGGTGAGGGATCTGCTTTTGGTTTTGAAGGGTAAAGGGAATCGCTGTCTCATGTCGGACACTTACAACCTCCGCGGCGTACACCGATTCGCCATCGCGACATCGGCGTGCACTGTGCTGTTGCTGATGGCGGGCGCGCTCGTCACCAGCAACGACGCGGCCGATTCCGTCCCCGATTGGCCGCTCGCCTACGGCAAGATCATTCCTCCGCTGATTGGCGGCATCCGCTACGAATTCGCGCATCGAGTTGCTGCAGGTGTTGTTGGGATTCTCACGCTCATCCTCGCGGTCTGGCTCTCGCGCGTCGAGACGCGCCAATGGGTGCGGCGTCTCGGCTGGACGGCCCTCGGCCTCGTGATTGCGCAGGCCCTTCTGGGCGCGCTGCGCGTCCTCAAAGGACATCCGGCGATCACCGCCACGTCTCACGCGATTCTGGCTCAGCTATTCCTGATTACCCTCGTTGGCATCTCGCTCTTCACGAGTGAGTGGTGGCAGGCGGACGTTCCTTCGCTCGACGATTCGGCCTCGCCGTCCTTGCGGTCGCTCGCCGCCTGGACCACTGCGGCGATTCTGGGGCAGCTCGTGCTCGGCGCCGCGTTTCGCCACGGAGCGTTTGGGATTTGGCCGCACCTGGTCGGCGCAGGCGTCGTGCTGGTGATGGCGATTTTAACCGGCCGGGCCGCTCGCAAGCGCTTCGCGAACGTGCCGCCAATTCGGCGCTCGGTGATCCGGCTTCATGCCACCGTTGGCACGCAGATTCTTCTCGGCGGAGCGGCCTACTGGGCCATCGCCGCGTCGCGCGATGCGGTGCAGCCTGGGCTCGTGTACGTCATTCTGTCGGTCGCGCACGTCCTCGTCGGCGCACTCACGCTGGTGGCGAGCGTCTTGCTCACCCTTGTTTGCCGCCGCCTGATTCGGCCCGCTGAATCGACTGTGGTTTCACACGCTCACTCGGAAGCCCACGCAGAAACGGGGACGCGATGAGCGCCTCGCGCACTGCCGTCGTCCCGCCCATCAGTAAATCGGCCAGCAAGTGGTGGTCGTACGTCGTGCTGACGAAGCCTGACGTCACCTTTCTAGTCGTGATTACCACCGTAGCGGGCTTCTATCTGGGCTCGCGAGGGCCGCTCGACTGGCTGCTTCTCCTGCACACGCTTTGCGGGACCATGCTCGTCGCCGGTGGCACTGCCGCGCTGAACCAATACGTCGAGCGCGACATGGACGCGATGATGCGCCGCACGGCGCTGCGTCCGCTGCCGACGGGGCAGTTGCAGCCGCGCGAAGTGCTGGTCTTCGGGTTCGGCGCGATCGTGATTGGTTTCGTGTGGCTGCTGGCGATGGTGAATTCGCTGGCCGCGCTGATCGCTCTAGCGACGTGCCTGCTCTATCTCGGCGCCTATACGCCGCTGAAGAAGCGCACGTCGCTCGCCACCGCTGTTGGCGCGTTTCCCGGCGCGCTTCCGCCGCTCATCGGATGGGCCGCTGCCACCGGATCGGTTTCTCTGGGCGGCTGGGTCCTCTTCGCGATTCTGTTTTTCTGGCAGTTTCCGCACTTCATGGCCATTGCCTGGATGTACCGCGAAGACTACGCGCGCGCGGGAATCAAGATGCTCCCGGTGGTGGATCCGAAGGGCGACGCGACGTTCGCGCAGGTCATCTGGACGTCCGCCGTGCTCGTTCCCGTGAGCCTGCTGCCGTCATTGATCGGCATCGCAGGGATTCGCTACTTTTTTGGCGCGCTCGTGCTGGGAATGATTTTGCTGCAGGCGGGCCTGTGGGCCAACCGCACGCGCACGAACGTTCGCGCGAAATGGCTGATGCACGCGACGGTGGCGCACATTCCGCTGCTGCTCGGCTTCATGATTGCCGATAAGCTCGCGCGCTGAGGAGGCAGGTTACGACGATGACGAGGCCGCTCCGGATCGAGATTGTGGTAATTTCCGCGGTCTTGATCGTGCTTTCCATCTTGGGAATCGTCTGGGACTTCACGAGCGGCCTTCTGGGGAGCGGCCTCGACGGAATCTTGCTGATTGCCGTCTGCCTCATGACGGCCGGTATTTTCGCGCTGATGTTGCTGCTGGAACTGCAAAAGGCGGCCATCGTGCCGGCATTCGGTAAGGCCAAGGCCGCGCCGGCCGCCAAGCCTGCCGCCGCGGCTCCTCCGGCGAAGCCCGCTGCTCCGGCGTCGCAGCCCACGCCGCAAACCAAGTAGCGCCGCGAAATCCCCTTGCCCCTTTCGTCCATACCCGCGCTCAACGCCATCCTCAACGGGTCTTCGGCTGTTTTCCTGATCGCCGGTCTTACCTGCATTCTTCGCGGGAAAATCCTGGCGCACAAAACCTGCATGCTGTGCGCGTTCGTGTGCTCCACGGTTTTTCTCGGGTTCTACCTGTACTTCCATTTCCATGCGGGACTGATTCGCTTCGGAGGGCAGGGCTGGATTCGTCCGGTGTACTTCGCCATCCTGATTTCACACACGATTCTGGCGGTCGTGAGCTTGCCGCTGGTCCTGGTGACGCTTTCCTTCGCGTTGAGCAGTCGCTTCGCAAAGCACCGGCGCATCGCGCGCTGGACGCTTCCGATTTGGCTCTACGTCTCGATTACCGGAGTGATCGTCTACTGGCTGCTGTACATCGCCTACACACCCATCGGCGCGCCGGTCTAAGAGTCCGTGCGAAGCCGCTGGCGTAGGTAGTCGCCGAGCGGTGAGGATGAGATGTGCTTCCTACCTCCCGACTAGCTGTGCGGGTGATGGTGCCCGTGCCGATGATGATGGCGCCGATGACGCCCGGCAGCGCTTGCCGGGCCGGCAATAGCCGAAAACGCGACCAACGCCAAAATCAACGCGAATAGCTTGGAACGCCAGGATTTCATAAAACCCTCTCCGTCTTCCCAAGATGCACTCTATATTACACCGGAGAGGCGAAAAAGTTCCGCGGGTCCGTGCCCGGCGCGAACCGGTCAACATCGCCAACCCGCTTGTCACTCACGGCCGGCCCCTGTAATCTCCTTCCGTATGGCATCTGTAGCTCAAACTGACGCGAAACCCCGCGCCCCCATGGCGGCTCGCTGGACGTTCGCGATTCTAATCATCGCGTTTCTGTTCGTGCTGATGCCGTTCCTGTTCTGGAACGCCACCTGGTTCGGCCGGCCGCTCACCGACGCGCAGCTTGCGAAGGCGCTGGCCGACCGGTCGCATCCGCGCGAGATTCAGCACGCGCTGACGCAGATTGAATCGCGCATCGAGGTGGGCGACCCGGCCGCTCGCAATTGGTATCCGCAGTTGGTCCAGCTAGCGGCGGACCCGATCGATGAAATCCGCGTTACGGACGCATGGGTGATGGGCCAGGACAACAAGTCGCCCGAATTTCACGCCGCGCTCGCGCAGCTTCTTGCCGACCGGAATCCGATGGTCGAGCGCAACGCGGCGCTTTCGCTGGTTCGCTTCGGCGACGATTCCGGCCACGCGCAAATCCTGGCGATGCTGCGGCCGTACGCCGTGCCCGCGCCATTTGCTGGGAAGCTTGAGACGCGGCTGAAACCCGGCGACGTGGTGAATCCTGGCACGCTGATCGCGCACATCGAGTCGGGCGGCCAAGTCAGGGAAGTGCGCGCCAACGTTCCGGGAACCCTCGAGCGGTGGCTAGCGCCGAATGGTTTGGCGGTGTCCGCGTCTCAGCCGATTGTCGCCCTGGCGCCCAGCGAGAGCATGGTGTGGGAAGCGCTTCGCGCGCTGTACTTGGTGGGCCGGGCTGACGATTTGCCCGATGTCGACCGCTTCATGCGCGGCGCCGATGGCATATCACCGCAAATCGCGCAGCAAGCCCGCGCAACCGCAGAAGCTATCCGCTCGCGCTCCGCTTCGTAACGTCTTCAGCGATTGCCGATTAGCAAGAATCTCCGCCCTGAAAATATCGAATCAGTCCTTTCCATGCTGTCGATTTCTGCAGGGGAGTTCCGCTCATTTACAAAAGCTCATTGAAACGCGTTGGAAAATACGTCACAACTTCGAAGACTGCACTTGGCGGGTTAGGTGTATCAGTTTTATGGTCGCTTTCTGAGGACCACCAGGATCGAGAAGACAAGCCAAACGCCAATGAGCACGGTCGCCGCCCAAAACCCACCCCAAATTCGGGTACTTCCGGTGTCCACCAATTTGGCTTTGTAGAAATCGGCAAGCACTAGCATCAGAGCAGCTAAGGCAAGGACGAGAATTGAGATACCTTTGCGATTTCTCATGGCAGAGGTATGCAAACGAGAGTCTCTTTTCTCCCCTCCGCATTCTTCGAGTGCCCTGTCTCCCGTCGCTTGGGAATCATCGGTTCAATCAGTTCTGACCGTCGGTCGTTCGCTACTGATCTTTGTACTTCACCACCGCCTGCCCATTCACAATTTGTATGTCACTGATGTCGCCGGGGAGCTTCAGCTTCTCCCGATTCTCGGGCGACGACATCATTTTCTCGACGGCGGCATTCAGCGTCGATTGCGGAAGCGGCAGCGATCCGAGTTTTCCCGCCACCGGCTCGAAATGAACGTAGCCATCCTGCGTGCTCAGGTGGCCGTCGAGTTCGAGCGACAAATCCTTGCCGTGAAAATCGAAAATCACGTACGCCTTCACCAGGTCGCCGTCCATATCGACCTTCACGTCCTTCACCGTCGATTGCACCTGCTCGAGCGTCGTGGCCTGATCTCCGTTCGCGAGCGCCGCCATGGGATCGCTGGGATTCCCTGCGTTCGGGCTCTGCGCTCCCGCGCTCGCCGAGGTGTTCGACGGAGTCGCTGTCGGTTCTGCCGGCGGCGGCTGGGTCGCGAGATTGTCCTTCAAGTACGAATTGAGTTCGGTGCGGTCGAGTTCCACCTGGCTGGGCTGCCCGGCGGCCTTTGCCTGGTCTGCCGCGGCAAATTTCTGCTCGGCGCGCGCGGATGCCTTGGCATCGTAGGGCACGTCCGGCGGAGCCGATTTCCGCAATACCAGCACGAGCGTCAATATCAGGGCGGCAAGGCTGGACCAGCTCAAGATTCGGTACGCAAGCTTGAATCCGGCAGAATTGGGCATGGATGCTCCAGCATCCAGCTTAGCAACCAGGGGGAATCAGGGCACGGTACTGCCCATCGAGCGGTGCCTAATCGTCCATCGGGCGAACGTACAGCGAATGCGATGCGAACCTGCCGGGGAGCAAAACTGGCGTTAGATGTCCGCGCAGGCCCTGCGCGAGGCCTCGGCGCGCCCCACGATGACCACCCAAGCGCCCGCGCCAGAGAGCGGAATGAACGTCTTGACGAGACTCGGGTCACGAAGAGCAACGATGAACCCCGCCAAGACGAACGAGACACCCAATATCAGGGCGGCCGGAGACGGGCCTGCCGCCTCTCCTCTCAACCGGGAACCCAATACGTCCGCGCTGACAATCAGGAGCGCCAGGAGTAGTTGGCTGGCCAATACGAGCGGCAAGGAGTGGTCGAACCGCTTCGCGATGAGTGAGGATACGATGATTCCGACCGCAACCAGCAAGCTGGGGCTAAGGCTAAGCCAGTATCTTCGTGTCATGGATCTCCCTCGGGTCGAGCTAGTGGGGCAGGCGGCGCCAGGTCACAACCACTAATCACCAATCACTAGTCACCAATCACTAATACGGCATCGCGCCGTACTTAGTTTCAAACTCCGCCAGCGGGACCATGTCGATCGCGTCCCAGGGGCAGCCCTCGAGGAACGCGCCATCGGGGCCCTTGCTGGTGCACAGTTTGCAGCCGATGCAGAGGATGGGATCCACCACGATGCGGCCAAACGGCGGGTGATCGGCGTCCGCCACCCAGAACATGCAGTCGGCGACGGGGCAATAGTCGACGCACGCAGGCGAACCGGAGCAGCCCGTGCACATCTCGTTGATCACCGCAACGATGTGCGGTTTGCGCTTGCGACGCTTGGTGTCGCCCCCTGAAATCGGATAGGACTTCACCACTTCGCCGTTCACAAAGCTTGCGATGTCCAGCGTGCCTTCAGCCAAAGAGCCCTCCTACTTATCCAGTAACCGTATTTTGTCTGCGCGCGCCGCCAAAGTCAAACCTTGTGAACCACAGCAGTTCATCGTCGGTGTCATCCCGAATCCCCGAGCCTTTTGCGGGGTGAGGGATCTGCTTTTTGCTTCACGCCTATCTGAGTTCATCTGTGGTTTCACTCCGCGTGATGCGAGCCTCGAAACGCGAAGTACGCAATATAGATGTAGCAAAGCGCCGGCAGAAAGAACGCATGATGAATCCCGATCCGGTCGGCAATCACACCCTGCAACTCCGGAATGATCGCTCCGCCAACGATAGCGGCCACGAGAATGCCCGAGCCTTCGCCGGTGAGCGGTCCCAATCCTTCAATCGACAGCGTGAAGATGCTCGGAAACATGATCGAATTGAACAGGCCCACCGCGATGATGCTCCACATCGCCACGTGGCCGGTGGTCAGCATTGAGGTGCAAACAAGGAGAGATGCGACGACGGCAAAGATGCCGAGTAGCGTGCCTGTGCGAATCTTCTGCAGCAGCGCAGAACCGACGAAGCGTCCGATCATCGCTCCGCCCCAATAAAAGGAGACGTAGCCCGCCGCCACTTTCATTGCCAAATTGCCGATGTACGGTTGCCCGAGGTAGTTGACCAGGAAACTTCCAATCGAAACTTCCGCGCCGACGTACACGAAAATTCCAAGCGCGCCAAGCACAAGGTGACGGTGACGCCACACCGAGCCGTGCTTCCCGGATGCGTCGGCTTTGTGCTCCGCGGCCATGTCAGGCAGCTTGAATAGGGCCATCGCGACCGCGAATGCGATCAAGATAATTCCGAACACGAGGTAGGGAAGTTTAATCGGCTCGAGCTGCGCCAATTGGTACGCGTGGAATTCCGGCGCAGCCATTTGCGCAATGACGGCGGCGGCGAGAGGCGCTGCCGTCAAGATCACGCGCCCGCCAAGATAGGGGCCGATCATTGTTCCGAGCGAGTTGAATGCCTGCGCGAGATTCAGGCGGCTCGAGGCCGTCTTCTCCGGGCCCAGCACCGCGACATATGGATTCGCGGATACCTGGAGGACCGTCATGCCAGCGGCAAGAACGATGAGCCCGGCCAGGAAAAGAGCGAACGCCGGCACGTTTGCTGCCGGCACCATCACCAGACAGCCCAGGCCCATCACGAACAGCCCCACCACCATCGCCTTTTTGTAACCCTTCAGTTCGATTAATTTCCCCGACGGGAGCGCAAAGACGAAATACGCCGAAAAGAAAACAAACTGCGTGAGCATCACCTCTGCGTAATTCAGAGAGAAGGTCTGCTTTAGCAGCGGAATCAGAATGTCGTTGAGCACGGTGAGGAAGCCCCACATGAAGAAGAGCGTGGTCACCATGGCCATCGCGGCCGTGTTGGTGGAGGTTGCGGTTCCTACTGTGCCTGGTTCGTTCGAGCTAATCGTCACCATCGTTTAAGGTTTTCTCCGTGCCCTCTGGTTTTTCTCAGTGTCCTCTGTGTTTTGCCGTTTCACTTTCCGATTTTCACATTTCAAATTGCTTGACGCTCAAGCGAACGCGCCAATCACACTTGGGTTTTATCTGTGTTCATCTGTGGTTCCCGAGGTTTTTCCGGGTTTTTGCCCTTCACGCGAACGCACCAATCACCGCAGTCGTAAACTCCGCCGTCGAAGCCCTGCCGCCCACATCCCGCGTCAACGTTTTGCCCTCGCGATAGACCTTGTGCAGCGCGTTTTCGATGCGCCGCGCTGCCGCCGTCTCATTCAAGTAATCGAGCATCATGATCGAGCTCATCAGCAACGCCGTCGGGTTGGCGATGCCTTTGCCCGCGATGTCCGGTGCCGTGCCATGCACCGCCTCGAAGATCGCGACGCCCTCACCGATATTCCCGCTCGGCACCACGCCCAGCCCTCCGACCAGCCCCGCCGCGAGGTCGCTCATGATATCGCCGTACAAATTCGTCAGCAGCAACATGTCGAACTGATGCGGATCGATCACGATCTGCATGCACGCGTTGTCGATGATCAGCTCTTTATACTCGATGTCAGGATATTCCGCCGCAACTTTGCGCGTGGACGTGAGGAACAGGCCGTCGGACAGCTTCATGATGTTGGCTTTATGAATCGCGTGGATTTTCTTGCGGCCGTGCTTGCGCGCGTATTCGAACGCAAACCGCGCAATCCGCGTGGACGCCCGCTCCGTGATGATTTTCAGGCTCTCCACCACGCCCGGCACCACCGTATGCTCGAGGCCGGCGTACAAATCCTCCGTGTTTTCGCGAATCAAAACGATGTCCACGTCCTCGTAGCGCGCCTGCACGCCTTCGAGGTTTTTCACGGGACGCAGATTCGCGTACAGGTCCAGCGTCTGCCGCAGCGCGACGTTAATGCTCGGCCGTCCGCCGCCCACCTCGGTCATCATGGGCCCTTTCAGCGCCACATGATTTTTGCAAATCGATTCCACCACGCCCGATTTCATGAAGTCGATGCCGCGCCGCTCGATCTCTGCGCGCGCGGGAATTTCGTCCCAGGTGATTGCCACTCCGGCCGCATCAAGGATTTGTTTTACCGCGTGAGAAACTTCAGGACCGATTCCGTCGCCAGGAATGAGCGTGATAGTGTGAGGCATCGTCGAGAAAGCATTGTAGCAGTGGCGAGCGGCGAGTTGCGAGTGACGAGAGAAATGACACACGAGAGGTAAAGGAGGTAGAGGACGCGAGGCCCACTTAGAACTTGAGGTATCCAAGGCGTAACAGGATTTCGGTGAGAATGATAAGAGCCAGCATTATCCAGAGCACTGCACTACGAAAGGAGCTTGCCGACGTGGGGGTTCTAGGGGCTCGTGCTCCTTTTCGGATTCGAAGATTCAGAAAGATAGCTAGGTTCAACACGACTATGAAACCTACGCATGTCAGGACGAACATCCGCAGCGGTGTTTGTGGCGGGACCAAATACAGAGCCGCAAAGCAGCCAGCAAGTGCCCCTATATTTATGATGAGAAGTCTCTTCCAGAGGCGCATTCTAGGCTCTCGACGCGTGCCATTGTAGGGCAGTCCCGCGCGGTTGGCAAAGCCGCACCCCGATAGCGATTGACACTACAGTGCAGGAGAGCTAGTCTCTCAGCCGCAGGGAAGCTCAAAACGCAATTTCCCGTACAGATTCTTCCGGCCGTTCTGGGTTGGTCTCACCGTAATCGGTTCCTGAACTTTTCGGCCCAAAAGTAAATTGAAAGCGAGGAAAAGTATGTTCAAGAGGATTTGCATCGTGTTGTCGTTCGTGTGCGCACTTGCGTTGGGAATCGCCCTGCAGGCGACTCCGGCACAGGCGCAGGACCAAACCTATTACACCTACGTTTCAGAATGGAACGTGCCGCGCGGCCAGTGGGCGGCATTCGAGAAGGAGCGCGATCAGACCAACGCGACTCTGCAGCGCCTTGTCGCGGACGGCACCATCATCGCGTGGGGCAGCGATGTCGCCTACGTGCACACCGAAGACGGCTACTCGCATGAGGACTTCTTCACGTCCGCCAGCAGGGCGGGCATCTTAAAAGCACTCGAAAGCCTGCGGCCCTCCGCCACTGGCGGCGCATACACTTCCGTCACCAAGCACAGGGACATTTTCCTGCACACACTCGCCCACGGCGGCAAGACCTCCACCGGTGCGACCGGATACCTCCGCGTCGCGATGTATCAGGCTAGGCCGGGCCAGGGTGATGCGTTTGTCGACCACATGAAGAAATACATTCTCCCCATGGTCGACGCTGGAGTGGCCGACGGCAGCATCCTGATGTACAACCTCGACACCGAGGACATTCACTCCGACGCACCGGGGACATACTTCCTCGCGATCCTCTACTCGAGTGGTGATGCAATGGATAAGTTCTTCGCCCGCTTGGCGGCCAATGGAAAAGACAATCCCGCGGTCGGAGAGGTAATGTCGAACCTCACAGTCGCCGAGGCGCACCGCGACACCTTCGCGAAAGTCACAGCCTACCAACACAAGTAGCCAAGCGCACTCGCTTCGGGGAGGGCCTCCGCCCTCCCGGAGCCTTCTATGCTGACCGTTGTCATCCCGAGCGAGGCGTTTTTCAGCCGACGAGGGATCTGCTTTTTCTCGCTCTTCTCTGTGCCCTCCCTTTTTTCCCGAGCGTCCTCAGTGGGTTATGTTTTGCAGATCTGAACACGAAGAACACTGAAGCCTCCGTCGCGGCGCGCCACGGCTTGACAACGAAGGAGACCCAAGCGCACGATTGCGCTGAGTATTGATTGCAGATTGGAGTACCTACCGTGTTGCCCAATATCTCGATTCTAGTGTGGGTTGTTGCCGGAGTCCTGCTGGTCGCTTTGTACATTTTGATGTCCATCCGGCGCGTCGGGCCTTCGGAAGTGGGGTTGGTGCTCAAGCGCGTCGGCCTGAAGAAATTGTCGGAGGACAACGCCATCGCTTTCAACGGCGAGGCGGGTTATCAGGCTGACCTGCTGATGCCGGGACTGCGTTGGAAGCCCTGGCTCCTCTACGAAGTGGAAAAGTTCCCTTGGGTGCAGGTGCCGGCGGGCGAAATCGGCGTGGTGATTTCGCAGGTGGGCGGGCCATTGCCCATCGGCGCAAAATCGGCGGTTTACAAGAAGGCTTTCGGGAATTTTTCGAACCTGCGTTCGTTCGTAACGGGCGGCGGGCAGAAAGGCGTTCAGCGGCCGGTATTTCCTCCGGGCACGCTCGCTCCGATCCACCCCGTGGGATTTATAGTGGTCACGAAAAGCCAGGCGTATGGCCTTCCGCTTTCGCCGCAACTGCGCGACCGCGCAGGAAAAACCGGGCGGCTGACGCCCGAGGCCTTCGGCCTTCGCCCCCAGCAACTCGAGCTTCTCCGCATCGAACCGAAGCCCTGCGGGCAGGACGGCTCCATGCAAGACATGGTCGGCATTGTGACCACCTTCGAAGGTGATCCGCTGCCTTCCGGTGACATTGCCAGCCGCCTGGGCGGATTCGCCGACGTGGACAAAATGGAAAAGGCGAATGCCGTGGACGGCGAGATTATCGAGATGCTTCTGGGAAACAAAAACAACCAGCACAATAACTATCAGGATTTCCAGGCCTTCCTCGACAACGGCGGGCGCATCGGATTGCAGCACGACCCGCTGCTCTATGGGGCGTACGCGCTGAATCCGTTTCTGGTGTCGGTGGAGCTGGTTTGGATGCTGGTGGTGCAGCAGGGACAGGTTGCGGTGATCAAGGCATACGTGGGCCTGCCGACGCAGGACACTTCCGGCTCCGATTTCAAATTCGGATCGCTCGTGCGGCCTGGCCACCGGGGGATCTGGCAAGAGCCGCTGCGGACGGGGAAGTATCCGTTGAATCCGCGGTGTTATCAGGCTGAGATTGTTCCGACTTCGATTTTGACGTTGAACTGGGCCGACGCGGTCTCGCAAGCGCACAATCTCGACGCGCAACTCTCGCAGATCGTCGCAAAGAGCAACGAAGGATTCGTCTTCCGAATTGACTTGCAGGTGCAGATTCACGTCCCGGATACGAACGCGCCGCGCGTGATCTCGATGGTTGGGACGATGATGAACCTGGTGAACGAGGTCCTGCAGGCCGCCGTGGGGAATCATTTCCGCGACAAGCTGCAAAGCATGCCCGCGATCCGGTTTATCGAAACGCGCCAGCAAGTGCAGGAAGAAGCGTTCAAGCACATCAAGGAACAGCTCGACCAGTATCGCGTCGAGACTCGCGGGGTGTACATCCAGGACGTGATCTTGCCCGAGGACCTCGTAAAGGTCCTCACGGAACGCGAAATCGCGAACCAGGAAATCGAAACCTACCGCATGCAGCGCTCGGCGCAGGAAGAGCGCATCGCCATGGAAAACTCCAAAGGGACGGCGGAGATGCAGGCGGACCTGGCGAAGTCGAAGGTGGGCGTCGACATCAAGACCAATAACGCAAACGCACGCACCGAGGAAGCGCGCGGCGAGGCGGAATACATCCGGCAGACGGGCACGGCGCGGGGTGCGGAAGTGGAAGCCGTGGGGCTGGCACGCGCGCGCGGTTATGAGGCGCAGGTGCGCGCGCTCGGATCGAATGCTACGGCGCTAGTGAACGTCGTCACCGCGCTGTCGGAAGGCACGTCGAAGTTTGTGCCGGATATACTGGTCACCAGCGGAGCGAATGGAGGCGGGGCGTTCGATGGCCTCGCGGCCACCGCGATGCATTATCTGGCGGGAAACGGCGGCGCCGCGGCTGCGAGCAACAAGCCAGCAGAGCCGAAGGGCGGCCCTTTGCCAAGCGCCCCACCCGGGGTAAAGCCGTAGGGGCACGGCATGCCGTGCCCGGCCTTTGTACACGCTGTCATCCCGCCTGCCCCGAGCTCAGTCGAAGGGAGCGAGGCGCCTTTCAGCCGGCGAGGGACCCCTCTTCCCGTGGCGCCAGCTTGCCCAAAGCGCAGTTGAAGGGCGTCCCGCCGACCGCTTCGTGCGGCCGAAGACCACTTTGGGAGTGCGGTAGCTTGCTACCGCTTTCTCTTTGGGCCGAGCTTGCTCGGCCCTTTTCGCTTTAGCGCTGGGATCGTGTCAGGGCACGGCTTCAGCCGCGCCCGGCACTCGCCCTCTCGCTGTCATCCCGAGCGAGGCGTTTTTCAGCCGACGAGGGATCTGCTTTTTCTTCGGCAGCGCTCCGAGTCAGTTGTCGCGCGTCTGGCCGGCTTCGTGGTATGTCCCGCGGTTGAATTTACTTTGCCGCTTCCAGGATCGTTGCACCGCGTACTCTAATCCTTTCGTGGTGCTAACGGCAGTCCGGTCAGCCAGAGTCAGGGAATGCTCCCGCACTTCACCAAATCCCACCCCGTGCCAAACGGGAAGTATCACGCTGTTCCCGTTCGCATCGCGAGTGGCCAGCGCGTCCAACTCCCGTTGAGCCCGGTTCTCGAGGAAGTAGGAACTGAGAATTACCATTCCTTGCTTTGAGCGCGCTAAACCGCGGTCGATGAATTGCGCCCCCCGGTGCAGACCGCCTGGACGGATGATTGGTAAGGCCCGTGGGGCACCCTGCACGTCAGAGCGGCGAACTGGGGAAGGAAATTGAAAGCCACCGACCTCTCGAAAACCGCGAAGGATCAACCACCCTGAAGTTCAAGAGCAAAACGTGGAAGGCAAACGCCGTAGCACCCGGCCGGCGACTCCACCCCCAAGCCTGGCCGTCACTTCCAATAGCCAGGCAAGGTGTTCCTTTCAGCACAGAAATACTCCTCCGTGAGGACTAACATTCAGCTCGGATCGGCCGTTCTCGATCCCACGTTAGGAGAGAAAAATGACCCCTCAAAAAGCCGAGAAGTGTGCGCACCCCATTTGTTCCTGCATGACCACGTCGGGCAAGTACTGCAGCACGCAGTGCGAAGCCATGGAGAAGACGCCGGACATCGATTGTCTGTGCGAACACGCCGGATGCAAAGGCAAAACGAGCTGACCGGCGCTCCTTCATCAAGGTAGAAGGCCATCAAGAATTCATTCTGGAATTGAAAGAGGGAGAAACATGAAGAAGCTCAGATTGTCAGTAGCCGTACTTGCGCTGTTCGCGACTGGGACACTGATCTCATGCTCCGGGACGGCCGCGTCACCCGATGTTTCCGACAGCATTCGCCGATCGCTCGATCAGGCCGGCCTTAAAGACGTCTCCGTAAGTCAGGATCGCGACAAGGGCGTCGTCACCCTCGGGGGAAAAGTCACCAGTGATGGCGACAAGTCAACGGCTGAAAACCTTGCCAAGTCCTTGGCGGGCGCACAGGTTGTGGCGGATCAGATTGCCGTGATTCCGGTAGGCGCAGAGAAAGACGCCAAGGCCATGAACTCGGACCTGGACGACGGGATCGAAAAGAACCTCGACGCCGCGCTGATCCAGAACCATATGCATGACAACGTGAAATACGCAGTGAAAAGCGGCGTAGTCACGCTCACCGGAGAAGTGAACTCGCAAAACAAGCGCACGCGAGCCGAGGCCGTGGCGACGGCAGTGCCCAACGTTCAGCAAGTGGTGAACGATCTGCAGGTCAAAGATCAGAAGGCCAGTTCCTCGCAGTAGAGCTGCGAATTTGATTCGTGCCAGGAGGGTGCCAGAGGGCGATCGACCGGACGGTCGATTCTGGAAGGACGGCCGCATTCCGGGCCGCTCTTCCGCGAAGTGAGCAAGTCGAGTTACGGGCGAAAATTGCCGCGGTTGACTCGAGAGGAGATGCTATGTCTTTCGGAATTTACGCGGCTGGGTTCGCTATCGTGATCGCCGGCCTGATTTACGCGGCGTATTTGGTTCACATGCCCGCACACTGGATTGCGGTGGGCGCCGTCGTTCTCTTAGGACTGGGCATTCTGACAGGTGTAAAGGCGACGCGTCAGAAGGATCCTGCGGGGTAACTTGCACGCCGGCGGCAGGGACGTTCCGATGAAGCGGACCGGCCAGGGAGCCGCCAGTAGGAGCCGACCATGACCTCGATGTTCTTCGCAGCAGCCCAAGTGCTCGCTGCGTTCGTAATTTTCGTCGCGGGATTCGCGGCGCTCTTCGCCATCCTGATGGTGTGCCTTGCCGTGGGCTGGATTTTGTACTGGTGCGTTATCGGCTTGCGGGAGCGATTGCGCTTTCCGGGCGCCAAGACCGTGTGGCTCAGGCGTCTGGGTTTTGCCCGTGTCGGCGGCAACGGTCGAAGTTAACTCGCCAGCGCACCGCGTCTGCCATCCCACTTGCCCTGCCCGCCCTGAGCGCAGTCGAAGGGGTCAGTCAGGAAGCGGTGAACCGCCCCACTACAGCAAACCCTTTAGCGCGAAATCATGGTTTACGCGGATGGTCCCTTCCTCTGGCGCGGTCTACTCTTTGAAAGGCTCCGGGACCCCAATCGTGGCCGGGAGTCGAATCCAAAGAGGAGATGCTATGTCTTTCGGAATTTACGCGGCTGGGTTCGCTATCGTGATCGCCGGCTTGATTTATGCGGCGTATCTGGTTCACATGCCCGTGCACTGGATTGCGGCGGGGGCCGTCGTTCTCCTAGGACTCGGAATTGTCACAGGTGTGAAGGCAACGCGCCAGAAGGATCCTGCGGGATAACCTGCACACCTGCAGATTCGCCGGGGTCCCGCCGACTCTATGATTGGCAGGTAGGGGCGTAGCATGTCCCAGAATCGGCCGCGGCGGCCCGTGCCGTCTTCGCCTTCTACGTTCTGTTCACGCCAGCCCGGGAGCGCCAATCTCCCGGTTGGCGTCTGTCGGGCCGCACCCTTCACCCTCTGGCACCGGCCCGCCCCTCCCTTCCTTGTCTCTGTGACTCTGTGGCAAATCGCTTTCTGCTTCTACGCCGAACAGAAACACTGGCTCAGGGACTGACGCCCGCATAGACAGGGATCGCCCCGCGCGCGGTGTTCTTGTAAACCACGCCGCCCTTCATCACGAACGCGACGCGCCGCACGGCCGTGATGTCTTTCAGCGGATCGCCCTCGAGCGCTATGATATCGGCCTGCAATCCCGGCGCGATCGAGCCGATCTGGTCCCCCAGGCCCATGGCTTCCGCGCCCAGCGAGTTGGCGGAGACCATCGCCGCCATCGGCTCCACTCCGCCATCGCGGACGCGGTCAATGAACTCTTCCGCGTTGCGCCCGTGCGCGCCTGCCACGGCGTCCGTGCCGAAAACGATTTTCAGCCCCGGCGTTCTCACCGCGTGTTGCATGAACTCGTGCTCCATTGGCAGGATCTTCTCCATCGCCGCAAAACCTTCCGCGGTATAGCCCGGCGTGCCGATGTACTGATCCCTGTGCAGCAGGTAGTTCTCGATCACAAGCCCCGCCTGCGGATCAAGATACGTGCCCTTCGCGGCCATCAACTTCAAGTCGTCGTCCGTTGCCAGAACGCCGTGCTCGATTTCCGTGCATCCGGCAAGAGTGGCTGCGCGGACAGCATCTTTGTAAGCGTGCACAAGCGTGCGCAGGCCCTGCTTCTTCGCTTCGTCGCAGGCCGCGTTCAATTGTTCCTGCGAAAGCGTCATTCCTCCGCCCAGGCGGATGGACTGCGACGCGAAAATCTTGATCAGGTCCGCGCCCGCTTCCTTTTGCTTCCGCACGAACGCGCGGATTTCGTCGGGCGTGCCGGTCTTGTCGCCCTGCCCGACGAGCGGCTGGATGGCCGTCAGGATGCGCGGACCAGGGATCAAGCCCTTCGCGATGGCGTCGCGCAGCGGAACATCATTCGGCGCGCCGACGCTTTGTATCGTCGTAAAGCCCGCCATCAACGTCAGCCACGCGTTCGACGCCGCTTGATACGCGTCCTCTTGCGTTGTCCCTTCGGTGCCCGCGTTCTTTCCATCTTTGCCGAAGATCCAGGTGATGTGGTCGTGCGCATCAATCCAGCCGGGCAAAACGGTGAGGCCGCGGAGGTCGTAGTCCACGGGCGCCGCCTTGGAATCAACCGCGACGATCTTCGAGCCTTCCACCACGATGCGCGTGTAGTGCAGCACGCCGCCCTTGCCATCAAGCACAGTGCTCGCGGCAATCACGATGCGTTTGCCCGGCGCCGGCGTCTGGGAAGAAGTTGGTCGTGCCGTGGCGCAAATGCCAAGAATGCTGAGGAGGCTCAAAATGATTTTTTTGTGTCGCATGATTGTTCCTCAAAGACGATAGGGTTCCACTTCGACGTAGCCGCGATCGGCGGCCGAAATCAGTTCGGCGCGCGGGCCGTCCCACAGAATCAGGACGCGGCCGGCGAGATTCTCGTCCGTGATAAGTTCGACCGCCGCTTGCACAAGCTCATCGAGTTCAATCAGCTTCGACGGAATCTTTCGCTTCCTGCGCTCTTCGGGCGTGATCGCGTCCCAGTAGGCTTTCACTTCAGGAACGGCCACCCAATGCGGCACGAGGCAATTCACGCGGATGTTGTCCGTATCGCGCAACGCAGAGAGGGTGGTGGTCATTCGCAGGACGCCGATCTTGGCAATGTCGTACGGCGTCATATTGGAATGGCCCGCGCCGTGAGTGAGCGCAGACGTGGACCCGACATTGAGGATCGCTCCGCCCCTGCGCTTGCGCATCGCGGGCAGGGCATACTGCAAGCCGTAGATGGGGCCCAGCAGATCTATATGGATTGTGGAGAGCCAGTCTTCAGGCGGCGCTCCTGGGTGATAGGGGCCCGAGGCGTTGTTGATGAGGATGTCGAGCCCGCCGAACGTCTTCTCGGCAAATGCGATGAGGGCTTTCACTTCATCTGTGCGCGAAACGTCGCAGCGGCAGAACGCAGCTTTGCCTCCCGCTTCAGTGATCATGCCAACAGTTTGCCGGCCGCCGGCTTCATTGATGTCGGACACGACGACTTGGCAGCCTTCGGCGGCGAGTCGCACCGCTTCGGCACGGCCCGAGCCTTCGCCGCCCGAGCCGGTGACGATCGCGACTTTGCCGCGCAGTTCCATAGCGGCAGAGAATACCATCAGCAGCGCCTGTTGGATGAGGAGCAGTTTCTATCGCGGGGCAGCGTATATGCTAGGGAAGCAGGAGGTCGTTCTTGTCGGTGGAGAGCCGCGATCGGGCCTCGCGGTTCGTCGTGGTTGACCCTATTTGTGCGCCGCCGCAAGCCAGTCTTGGAGGGCGGCCACGGTGCGAAATGTCTTGGAATTGATCTTCCACGGCATCGTCGCCCAGAAAACCGTGGCATTGTTTGCAGCGCGGTCGATACAAATGCGGTCTTCGGCATCCGCCGTCTGCTTCTTCAACCACAAAACGGTTCCGTCTTCCGTTGGCTCAACGTCAGTGAAGCCACTCTTGCGGGCGGCGTCTTGGAATGCCTGGAGGTTTTCCATGGTGATTTGAGTCTACGCTCATGGAAAGGACGCCGCCGGTTATGTTTCGAGGGGTTTCCCGCCGGCCACCCCATAAGGCTCGAGCTCCTTTGCGCCAGGCTTCACTCCGTTGTGCCTATTGAGGGCGCTGGTTGGCTATTGGCTACCAGGGGAGGTGGGGGTGCAGGAGATGGGGGAAGAGGCCAAGATAGCGAGGCTGGACGAGCGCGATGTCGAGAGCGAAAAAGCCGGTGGTGAGAGCGAAGGCGAGCAGGAATCGGCCGGCGTCGCTCAAGCGCTTTTCGGAAAGGCGCGTATACGCCCAGAGACAACCGCAAATCAAAGCCAAATTCGAGGACCACGCGGGCACCGCGATGAGGATGTCCGGTCGCTCCACGTATCCTGTGTGGATCCAAATCGCAAGCTGCTGCAGGCCATTGTAAAAGAACGTGTTCACAAAGAGGCTCGTGTAGTTCCAGAAGGCCGCCGCCGAGATTCCGACGAAATAGCCCCATCGGCTGCCGCGCAAACTGAGGACGATTGTCGCGACGTACATCCAGGCCTGAAAGAAGTGAAGCCAACGGATCGAGGAGTCCCAGTGGGCGGACACGGCCAGCACGACGATGAAGGCCGAGGCCCCGATGAGGATCAGCCACTCCGGAACTCCCGTTGGTCGCGATGTGTTTTCCACCATCGACAATACGCGGAAATATGCGGGAAAGTTCCTCGGAGGGCACGAACTGTGTGCTCCGCGACGGAGCTTCCGCTTCTACTTTACGATGGGGATTTCGAGGAAGGTTGTGCAGTAGCCAGGCGCGTGAGAGGCTTGCTGACCCGAGAAATCAAACACTTCGTCCCGAGGCCCACGACGCTGCTGTTCCGGACCGCAGAACACGGCGTTTTTCATGCGACCGGCGAGGCTTGCGTGAATCTGATATAATGTCTAGGACATGAAGAGGCGCGCGGCGTTGGCTGCCTGGGTTCAGCGTGCCGACTTCTGATACTAAGTGGAGGATCGAGAATGGTTCAACTTAGCCCGGTTGCGGTAACAAAAGTGAAAGAGATTCTTTCGCAGCAGACTCCTGTGCCGGCGGGGCTGCGCGTCGCCGTCGTGGGCGGCGGCTGCTCAGGGTTCAGCTATCACATGGCGTTCGAGAACGCGGTGAATGAGATGAGCGACAATGTGTACGAATTCGACGGGCTGAAAGTGCTGATCGACCAGATGAGCGAGATGTATCTTGACGGCGTGTCGATCGACTACATCGAGACGATCGAGGGTTCGGGCTTCAAGTTCAACAACCCCAACGTCAAGAGCACTTGCGGTTGCGGCAGCTCGTTCAGCGTGTAGAGCAGGGCAGAGCCAGTGTCCCGCTGGCTCCCTGCGGACTCGTTTTTCAGGCCTCCGGTAGTATCCCGGAGGCCTTTTTTTGTGCCCTCGTTTTGTCTTGATATTCGCCTTTTCTTCGCCTATAGTTCTGCCCTCGGCTTAGCGCCAAAATCTCTTTCGGAGGAAATCCAATGTCCCTCAGTGAAGCACTTTTGCCGGAATACGATCAGGAAATGGCGGGCGCGCGGAAGACGCTCGAACGCGTGCCCGACGACAAGCTCGGCTGGAAGCCGCATCCGAAGTCCGGCACCATGGGCTGGCTGGCAGCGCATGTCGCCAACATTCCCGGCTGGACGGTGATCACGATCAACCAGGACGCTCTGGACATGGCGCCGAACGGTGTGCAGATGCAGCCGCCGCCGGAACCCAAGTCACGCAAAGAACTGCTCGAAGTCTTCGACAAGAACGTGGCCGAGGGCCGCAAAGCGATTGCAGGCGCGTCGGACGCACATCTTCTGAAGACGTGGTCGCTCTTGAACAATGGGGCAACGATCGTTGCCATGCCGCGCATCGCGTGCCTGCGGACATGGGTCATGAACCACCTGATTCACCACCGCGCGCAGCTTGGCGTGTATCTGCGGCTGAACAACGTTCCGGTGCCGTCGATTTACGGACCGTCTGCGGACGAAGGCAGCATGTAGGCGAAGGGCTGGATTGGGAACCCAAACATGACACAGAGAACACAGAGAAGAGCGTGAGGACACAGAGAAGAGCACCCCACAACGGAATTCGAGACGTTAGGAGGCGGGGTCGGATTTGCGGCGGCAGTCGGCGCAGATTCCGCCCACTTCCGTGCGGCTCACAGTGATTTCGATGCCCGTGTCGCGCGAGATTTGCTTTTTCAGCTCCTCGTACAGTTCGCTTTCCACCTCGCGGACCTTGCCACAGCGCATGCAGGCAACGTGGATATGGTCGCGCGGGCCGTGGCTTTCGTAGAAGTGGCGGTCGCCGCGCAGGTGGAGCAGATCGAGCTCGTCGATTAGGCCGTGGCGCTTCAGCAGGTCAATTGTGCGATAGACCGTCACGCGGGTGATATCCGGATCGATTTTCTGGGCGCGATCGAGAATCTCACCGGCGTCAAGATGACGGCGGGCGGTTTCCATAACTTGAAGCAGAACCCGCCGCTGGCGCGTGAGGCGAATCCCGCGAGCGCCGAGCTCACTCTGCAGGCGACCGGGGGGTTCGTGAACGTTGATGCGTTCGCCGGAGGAGACGCGATGGACAGGGGCGGCGGTCATGGGTTCCAAAACGGGATTATAGCAGAAGGAGCGAATCGGTTGGCGGCGAAGACGCTGCAAAGCAGGAGGCGCATCGAAATCTCAAATTTGAAATTCGAGATTTCAGATACGAGGCGACGCGTAGGCGCACTAGTGGCTTTGGAACAGACGCAAGATGTCGCTATACATCACGAAGGCGAATACGCACAAGAGGAAAACCAAGCCCACCTGAACGAAGCGTTCCTTCGCGGCGACGCTCAGGTCGCGGCGCAGAATCCCCTCGATCGCCAGCATCAATACGTGGCCGCCATCGAGAATCGGGATTGGCAGTAGATTGAGAAGTCCCAGGTCGAGGCTGATGTAGGCCATCCACTGAAGAAGCGTCAGGGTCCCGCGCTTCGCGGCCTGTCCCGAAAGCTGGACGATGCCAACCGGGCCGGCCAAGTCGCGCACCGAAAGTCTGCCGCGGAACAGGCTCGCGACAATTTCCCCGATGGAGCGAGCGAAGAAAAGGGTCTGGGCGCCCGCGTCTTTCACCGAGGTGCTGAAGTCCTCGCGCTCAAACGTTGTCTCCGCTTTACCTCCCGCGCCGATCACCCAAGCCATCTCACCATCGGTGCTTACGGTGCGTTTCTGGGGAGTGATGTCGATAGGGATTTCCTTGCCGTCGCGGCGGACTACGAAGTGGATCGTATGGCCATCCGAATTGCGAATCCCTTCAGGAAGCTGCGGCCACGTCACGATGGGCTTGCCGTTCATAGCGACGACGAGGTCTCCGGGCTTCAGACCTGCTTTTTCGGCCGGGTAACCGGGCTCAACGTCGTCGGTCACCGGAGGCCACGCGGGATAACCAACCAAAGACTCGGTGGCGGCAGCCCCTGTGCCATTGGGAGCGGGCACCGTGAGCTGCACGGATTGGCCGTTGCGCAAGACGGTGAGGGACACGCCGCCAGGTCTTACTTTCTCGACCTGATCGTAAACCTTCTTCCAGTCGGGCGTCACTACGCCATTCACTTCCACAATCTGGTCGCCGGGTTTGACACCGGAAGGATCGGCCGCCTGCGGGACGGCCGCGACGATAGCGGATTGACGAAAATAGGTGGGAGTTTGAGCACCTTTGAATACGATGATGCCCCAGAAGATCGCGAACGTAAGAACGATGTTCGCGGCGGGCCCAGCTACCGCAATGATGAAGCGCTGCCAGCGCGGCCGGGAGAGGAACTCGTACGGTGCGCCGGTACGCTCTTCCGCGGGATTGTCGCCGGCCATGCGAACGTAGCCGCCAAGCGGCAGCGCGCTGAGGCGATAGTCTGTGTCGCCGCGCTTGACTCCCCAGATTCGCGGGCCAAAACCGATCGAGAAAACGTCCACGCGCACGCCGCAAGCCTTAGCGGCGACAAAATGTCCCCACTCATGAAGCAAAACCATGACGCCGAGCACGAAAGCCCCGGCAATCAGATCGAAGAAGAAACTCGACATTGGCCCTCTACGATTATTCTACCTTGAATTGTGCTCCGCCTCTACTCGCAGCAGGGCGGGAAATTTATCGAAGTTTCCTGCGTCCAAGCGGCGTCAGGAACGCCGGCTGAACCGCTGGGTCTCTTCACGGGCCAGGTCCCGGGCTTCGGCGTCGGCCGTAAAGACGTCGTCTATCTTGTTCATCGGCGTACGCGGCATCCGTTCCAGCACCCGCTCGATCACGGCAGCAATGCCGGGAAACGGCAGCCGGCGTTCAAGGAACGCCGCGACGGCAATTTCATCGGCTGCGTTCAGGGCGCAAGGCAGCGGGCCGCCCTCGCGCAGGGCCGCCTTGGCCAGGCTGAGGCACGGAAACTTGCGCAAGGGGACTTCCTCGAAATCAAGCTTGCGTAACGTGGACCAATCGAGGGCGCATCCATTCGACGGAAGGCGCTCGGGATAGGTTAGCGCGTATTGGATCGGCATTCGCATATCGGTGGGTCCCAATTGTGCCAGGATGGAACCGTCCACGAACTCGACCATCGAGTGGATCGTCGACTGAGGGTGAATCACCACTTCGATCCGGTCAAGGTCCATGCCGAACAGCCAGCGAGCTTCGATGACCTCGAAACCCTTATTCATCAGAGTGGCAGAATCGATCGTGATTCGCTGGCCCATCTTCCAGTTTGGATGCGCGAGAGCCTGTTTTGGGGTCACTTTCGCGAGGCGCGACGCGGGTGTCTTGCGAAACGGACCGCCGGAGGCAGTGAGGACGAGTCGCTTCACTTCGCGCTGCTCGCCGGCACGAAGGCACTGGTGGATGGCGTTGTGCTCGCTATCCACGGGCAGAAGCGCGACGTTGTGGCGCTTGACCGCGGCCATCACTACTTCGCCTGCCGCGACAAGGACTTCCTTGTTAGCCAGCGCGATGTTCTTGCCTTGCTCGATGGCCTTGTAGGTTGCGGGCAGACCCACGACTCCAACGGCAGCCGAAAGGACGGTGTCCGCGTCTGGATGCGTGGCGACGAGCTCGATGCCTTCGGGGCCGAAGACAATCTGCGGTTGGGCGCCCGTTTTGCGAGTGCCGTGCTGAAGATTCAATGCGGCGCGCAGCTCGCGTGCTCCGTTTTCGGAGCTGACAGAAATGAGCCTGGGTCGATGGCGCGCCGCCTGTTCGGCGGCCAGGGCAATATTCGAGCCAGCAGCGAGCGCGACTACCTCGAAGTGGCCTGGGAGAGAGTCCACTACGCTGAGACATTGGCGCCCGATGGAGCCTGTCGAGCCGAGGATGGCGATGCGCTTCATGCAGTGTCGATTTTAACCACAGATCGGGGCTTTAACCACAGATCCCGAAGCTTCCGGACAGATAAACACAGATGGCGAAGGATTGGAGAAGCCTCCGGACCCCTTCGACCCTGGTTCTGTTGCTGGGATGGCAACGCGGAAAACTTTCGCTCCGGCGCGGTGTTAAGTTCGTACAGTGCCGCACAGTGGGGGCGTCAGTGACCGGCGCATTGCTGAGCGGACGAAACCATACTCCCAAGGAGCATTCAGAGATGAAGCCAATGAGCAGGGTATTGGTGACTGCGTTCGCGGTATCGCTTGTTTTGGTGATCGGAGTCAGCGCCAAACCGGCACACGTACAACATCCGGCCTACCTGCACGCGCTTTCGGATTTGCGATACGCGCGTGCCCACCTGCAACGCCCTGATGGCGGTGAACTCCGCGACCAGGAAAAGGACGCGATCAACGAGATCGACAAGGCCATCGGCGAAATCAAGAGAGCCTCCATCGACGACGGCAAGGATCTGAACGACCATCCGGTGATTGATGCGCATTTGCCCTGGAGCGGACGCTTGCACAAGGCGCTCGATCTGCTGGACAAGGCGCATCAGGACGTCTCGAAGGAAGAAGATGACCCGGCTGCTCAGGGATTGCAGCAGCGCGCGATCGAACATATCGATAAGGCGCACCATCACGTGGTAGAAGCGATTCGAGTGGTGGAGATGCGGCAGTAGGCTGAATAATCAAGCTAGTCGAGGGCGCCGCGGCTTCCAGGTTGCGGCGCCCTTTTTTATTTGGGCCTGGAGCAGCGATTGATCGCAAGACCCCGAGGCTCGTAGTACCATTGCCGGATGCGACGAGCTTCCATGATGTGTATCGCGTTCCTACTCCTGGTGGTTGCTGCGAGGGCGCAGGATCAGACGCCAGCTACCGCTGCACCGCCGGCTTTCACGCTGAAACCTGTCGGACGGAACATTTGGGCGGCGATCGACCTCAACGGTCACGCCGGGTCAAACGCCAGCTTCGTGATTGGCGATGACGGCGTCGCGGTGATCGACACACTCGAGTATCCCGAGGCTGCGAGCGCCCTGCTTGCCGAGATCCGCAAGAAAACGAGCCTGCCGATCAAGTTCGTAATCGACACGCACTATCACATCGACCATGTCGCCGGAAACCGCGTTTTCGCCGAAGCTGGAGCGATCGTGATGGCGCAGCGGAACGTTCGCGCCTGGATTCACACGGACAACCTGAAATTCTTCGGCGGCAAGGATGCGAAGCCAGAGCGGAAGGCCATGGTTGAGGGCCTTTACGCACCCGATGTGGTGTACGACTCGGGTGTCACGTTGTATCTGGGTTCGCGCGCGATCAACGTGAAGTCGTATCCCGGGCACACGGGCGGCGATTCGGTTGTGTCGGTTTCCGACGAGCAGGGCAACGACGTAGTTTTCTGCGGCGACCTGTTCTGGCGGCAATCACTGCCAAACTTGATTGATGCGAATACGCGGCTCTGGATTGAAACTCTGGACTCGTTCACGAATCCTTTGCCGCGGCAGAGCACGGTGTTCGTGCCCGGGCACGGCGATGTGGGCAACGTCGCTGACGTGGAAGCCTTCCGCGGTTATCTGAGCGATTTGCGCGCGATGGTCGCGGGCCCTTTGAAGGAAGGGAAGTCCGGCGACGCGCTGGTGGACGCGGTGATGCCGCAGCTAACCGAAAAATACGGTCAATGGGGAATCTTCAAGCACTTCTCGAAGCGGAACATTCTGGATGTTGCCGCCGAGATTCGCGGCGACAAAGTGGTGCCGCAGGCCGTCGCGACTCCGAACTAGAGCGCCGACACGATCAGGATTTGCTGGCTTGAATTGCGTGGAAATATTCGCGCGCGCGTTCGATGTCTTTGAGCACCTGTTCGCGAAGGGCTTCGGGACCCGAAAACTTCTTTTCATCGCGCAGTCGCGTAAGAAATCGCACTTCCATAGGTCCGCTGGTTCGGTTCTCGCTGAAATCTAGAAGATGCGATTCGACGGTCGTTCGTACGCCGTCGAAGGTCGGTCGAACTCCCACATTGGTGGCCGCACGATAAACTTTGCCGTCGAGCGCGACTTCGGTGGCATAGACGCCCATTTTTGGCAGCAGTTCCTGTTCAGTGGCCAGATTGAGCGTCGGCACGATGAGTTTTCGTCCCTGACCCGTGCCGGGCCGAATCTGGCCCGCAAGTGCGTAAGGACGCCCGAGCAGCTTTCGAGCATCTTCCGTTCGGCCATCGCGCACGGCTTCGCGGACTGCCGTGCTCGATACAGCGACGCCGTCAATCGTCACGGGCGGCACCACGTCGACTTCGAAGCCCCATCGCTTGCCAAGTTCGCGCAACAGGTTCACATCTCCGGTCTGGCGGTGACCAAAGCGAAAACTTTCTCCCACAAGCACGGCTTTTGCGCGCATCGTTTCGACAAGGTAGCGTTGCACGAAATCTTCCGCCGTGACCTGCGCGAGTCCGCGATCGAAGTTCAGGACGAGTGCGGCGTCGATCTTCGCTGCCCCGAAAGCTGCGAGCCGCTGATCGAGAGTCGCCAGCAATGGGGGCGCTTGTTCGGGACGGAGCACCCTTGCAGGATGAGGGAAGAAGGTGAGAACTGCGGGCATCCAATTCGACTTTTCCGCGCGCTCAACCACGCGGCGCAGAATCTGTTGATGGCCGAGATGGACGCCGTCGAAATTGCCGATCGTCATCGCGGTGGGCGGGCGCTGCTCGCCGAATCGTGCGATCCATTCCTGAGGAGAATCCACTCGCGCGAGCGCCATCAGATTGCCACCTCGAGTTTTAAGCCATCGTAAGAAAGCCGCACGTGCGGGGGCAATTTGGCGTTCGTCTCCGCATGGCCCAGGTCGTGGCAGATGTGCGTGAACCAGGCATGCTTCGGTTTCAGCTCTTCCACGAGCGCGAGGGATTGCGCGACGTTTGAGTGCATCGGATGCGGTGCGTAGCGCAGCGCGTCGAGAATGAAATGATCCAGCCCGCGCAGCAAATTCTTTGAGGGTTCGGGGACGAGGCTGAAATCCGTCAGATAGGCCACGTCGCCGAGGCGGTAGCCGAGCACAGGACACGGTCCGTGAAACGCGGGAATCGGAGTCACGCGTGTGCCGAAGAGATCGAACGGGCCGTCTACTTCGCGGAGTTCGATTTGGGGCAGGGAACTGAAGGTCGGCGAGCCCTCGAAGATGTAGGCGAACTGGCGGCGCAGCGTGGCGAGCGTCTCGGACGAAGCATAAATTGGGACCGTGCTTCGCTGCTTTGCGTTGTAAGGCCGCACATCGTCGAGTCCCAGAATGTGGTCGGCGTGTCCGTGCGTGTAAAGCAGGGCGTCCAGCCGATCGAGTTTCGCACGCATGGCTTGCGAGCGAAAATCGGGCGTCGTATCGATCACCACGCAACGTCCGCCATATTCGAGCAGCACAGAGGGGCGCATCCGCTTGTCCATCGGGTCCGCGGACTCGCAAACGGCGCAATGGCACGCAAGCGTGGGCACGCCCATCGAGGTGCCGGATCCCAAAACTGTCAGTTGCAGAGTGGGCATAGGATTTCAGGAAGGGTTCGCGGAAATCCCGAATTCTTCAATACGCAGGAACGGGCTGATCCCCCGACGGTCCTTCTCTCGCGTCCATCTGTTTCGTGCCCATCGGATTGCCCGCGCTCATCCCTTGGCCTTTGCCTTCTTGTTCATTGCTTCGGTGGCTGCCTTGGAGACTTCCATGAACGTCAGTTTCAGGCTGCCGAGCACCTCGATCAGCAAATCCTCGTCGGCGGTGGCGAGATTGCCGCGCGTCTTTTCGCGCAGTGCGTCGAGCATATCGATTATTTCGCGCGCACCCTCGAGATCGAGGAACGCCTGTCCCGTACGGGGATCGGCCATTCCCCCGAGCATCGCGGCGGCATTCCGCGTGAGGAAATCCACGAGCATCTGGAAGTTTCGCGATGGTTCAATGGCGTTCGCTCCAGGCTGATCGGGATTTGTGGGCGATGGAGCTACGACGGACTGGCCAGGAGTGTTCCGGGCCGCCTGCGGCGGAGCGGGGGGCGGCACTGCCTTTTTCGCGGCCTCCTCCTCGCGGTTGTGCTGCTCGACGACCTCCTTGCGCAGTTCACCGGATTCGGTGAACAATCTCCGGTCTACGACCTTGAATGTCTCTTCCTGCTTGTGCTCAGCCACTGTAACCTCGGATCTAAATTCGGGCGACTACGTGCGCACTAGTCCGGCTCTTGCAAATTACCGCACTAGCGCATCGACCGCGAGATACGAGTTTAGCATCGGCGTTCCGGTAGCCACAAGCTATCGCTGCAGCATGAGAAATATTTTGCGTAGCGCGACGATAGGTGTAATCCTCGCCGAGGAGAATGCGAGCCATGTGCTTTTCAGCGACAGCGAACTTTGTTGGCAGCGGAGTCCTGGGCGCCGTCGGCGTCGTCACATTGACGAAGGTGAAGCACAGGCGCGAATTGCTTTTCGCGGCGCTGCCCGTGCTATTCGCCATTCATCAGTTCATCGAGGGATTCGTCTGGCTGGGATTGGACGGGATTCTCTCGCCCACGGTAACGCACGACATGGGCGCGGCGTTCATGCTGTACGCGCAGGGGCTGCTCCCCTTCCTGTTGCCGCTCAGCGTGCTGCTGTTTGAGCCTAACGGGAAGAGCCGCAGGCGCATGCTGCCGTTCCTTGCGCTCGGCACAGGAACCACGCTTTATATATTGTGGGCGTTGACGGCGTATCCGTTGCAGGTATACGTCGAGGGAAACAGCATCGTATACATCAATCAAGCCACAAACAATACGGCGGTAGCGGTGCTGTATGTGATTGCAACCTGCGGGTCGCTGTTCTTTTCCAAGGTCAGGGCTATGGTAATGTTCGGCGCGGCAAACTTGGTGATTCTGCTGGTGGTGATGGCGTTCAAGCGGTACGCGTTCACTTCGGTGTGGTGTGCGTACGCCGCGGTGGCGAGTGTAATCATCCTGGCGTACTTCTGGAGAAGCAGCGGACACCGTCCGCTCCTGTACGCGTAGCCCCTGTGAAGCCTGATCTCGCCTTGTCAATTCTCGCGAGCTACCGTAAATTGTCCCGTCACTCCAGGAGCGAGCGAACCCTTCGTGTCTCCGCGCCACAAAAAAGCGGCCAAGCAGCGCAAGGTGCCGCGTAAGAAGAGTCCGGTTGGACCGCGGGCGGCTGCCGATGCTCAGATTCCGATCACCGCTCGCGACAAACTTGCCGGCGCATGGTTCGCGAAGCTGGTGGCACTGCAAGCTCGCCTGCGAGGCGCGGGCGGCTGCCCTTGGGACCGCGAGCAAACTCACGAATCGCTTCGGAAATTCCTGATCGAGGAAACCTACGAAGTGCTGGATGCGATGGACTCGGGCGACCCGCGCAAGTTTTCGTCCGAGCTGGGCGATTTACTGCTCCAGGTGGTATTCCATTCGATCCTTGCAGAAGAAACCGGCCGCTTCACGATGTCGGATGTCGTCGAGTCGGTTCACACCAAGATGGTGCGCCGCCACCCGCACGTTTTCGGAACGGTGAAGGTCAAGACTTCCGCCGACGTTCTGAAGAACTGGGAGCAACTGAAGGCGGCCGAACGGGCCGGAGACGAAAAGTCCGAAGCATCGCCGCTGGCTGGCTCAGTGCTCGACGGGGTTCCGCGCTCACTCCCAGGCTTGCTCGAAGCTTACCAGCTTACGCGGCGCGCTTCGCATGTTGGTTTCGATTGGGACAGCCTCGCGGGAATTCTCGAGAAGCTCGATGAGGAGAAGCTTGAGCTGCAATCGCTACTGGCGGAATCGCCCGCTGGACGCAAGAACTCGCGCGCGGAACCTCCCGCCGCGCCCGCAACGCGTCTCGAGGAAGAAATCGGGGACCTCATTTTTGCCGGCGTCAATATTGCGCGGTTTCTGGGAGTTGATCCCGAGATCGCGCTGAAGAAGGCCAATCGGAAGTTCGAGAAGCGTTTTCGCTGGATGGAGTCTGAGGCGGCGCGCGAGGGTAGGCGTTTCGCCGACTTGCCGCGAGCGCGCATGGAAGAATTATGGAACGATGCGAAGGTGAAGGCATGAGCCAGGCGCCGGTCAATGCCCGCTGATATCGAAATTCGAAGTTGCTCGACGCTTCCTGAGTACAAGGAGTGCGTGCGCCTTGAACTGCTCACTTGGGGTATCGACATTACGGTGCCATCAGCGATTTTTGTCGTTGCGCAGCATACGGGCGGACAAATCATCGGCGGATTCAGCGACGGGAAGATGATCGGTTTCACGCTTGCGCTCGCGGGTGTGCGGGGCGGCGAGATATTCCTTCACTCGCACATGACGGCGGTTCTTCCGGATTATCGCGATCAAGGGGTGGGCCGCCGCCTCAAGCTTTTCCAGCGTCAGGACGCGCTGAAACGAGGCATTCGGCTGGTGGAATGGACGTTCGATCCCCTGGAGCTGAAGAACGCGCATTTCAACCTTGTCCGGCTGGGCGCGATTGCGCGGCGGCTGATCCCGAATTGCTACGGCGTAACGGAGAGCCCGCTCCACGCCGGCTTGCCGACGGACCGTCTCGTGGCGGAGTGGTGGCTCGATTCTGACCGGGTAAAGAATATCCTTGCGGACAACGTAGTTCCGTCGAAAGATACGGCGGCACGAATCTCGTTGCCCTCGAATCTTGCGGATCTCAAGGCGAGTGACCGCGACGCAGGCGCTCGCGTGCAGAGCGCCGCACGCGAGCAGTTTGAGAGATACTTCGCGGAGGGCTACGTCGCGACGGGCGTCGAAAGGCGCGACGCGTCGACCGATTATATTCTCGAACCGGGCGAAAAGATTGCCGGCCTGAAGTTGCCCGAAGCGCACAAGCACTGAGATCTACGAAAAACATCTATGCGTGTGAAAAAACTCACTCTGCGTGAGATTCATCTCGATCTCATCGAGCCTTTTCAGACGAGCTTCGATACGGCGAAGCATCGCCGGATTCTGTTGATCGAAGCCGACGTGGATGGCGTGGCAGGTTGGGGAGAATCAACGGCGGGCGAAGATCCATTTTATTCCTACGAAACGGTGGAGACCGCCTGGGACATTATCCGCGATTTCATTTGGCCGGTACTTCGCGGCAAGGACCTGAAATCTGCTGCGGAAGTATGGGGCCTGCTGGAGCGAATTCGCGGCCACAATATGGCCAAGGGCGGAGTGGAGACAGCCATCTGGGACGCGGAAGCGAAGCAGAAGAATGTGCCGCTGGCGAACCTGCTCGGCGGCACGCGCCGTGAAATCCCGGCCGGCGTATCGATCGGGATTCAGCCGTCGATTGATGCGCTGCTCGCGAAAGTCGAGCGCGAGCTTGCGGCGGGCTACCAGCGCATCAAAATCAAGATCCAGCCGGGCTGGGACGTCGAACCCGCACGCGCGCTGCGCGAACGGTTTCCACGCATTCGCCTGATGGTCGACGCGAATTCGGCGTACACGATCGCCGATACTGCGCTTCTGAAGCAGCTCGACGCCTTTTACCTGATCATGATCGAGCAGCCGCTCGGCTGGGACGACATCTACGCGCACGTCGCGCTGCAGCGCCAGCTTGAGACGCCCATTTGCCTCGACGAGTGCATCCACGACCTGGAGCATGCGCGCGCGGCAATCGAACTCGGCGCGTGCAAAATCATCAATATCAAGCTTGGCCGCGTTGGTGGGCATACATCCGCGAGGCAGATGCACGATCTTTGCGAGTCGAAGTCGGTGCCCGTGTGGTGCGGAGGAATGCTCGAATCCGGCATCGGGCGCGCGCACAACATCGCGATGTCGTCGCTTCCGAATTTTTCGCTGCCGGGCGACGTTTCCGCGAGTCGGCGATACTGGGAGCAGGACATCATCGAGCCGGAAGTGGAAGTGTCGCAGCAGGGCACGATTCGCGTGCCCGCGGGCGCCGGAATTGGATACGTGCCTCGTCTTGACCGCATCGAATCCCTCACGAAGCGCCGCGAGGTCCTCGAGTAGCTTGAGCGCAACCTCCGGAACAACTCCAACTGACAATAAGGCACGCCCGAGTTCAACGCTGTTGATGGCGGCGCTGGTGGCGATGCTCGTGATGTGGTCGGTCAACTACGTCGCGGGAAAGACTGCGCTGCTGCACCTCGATCCGATCACGCTGGTGGCGTTTCGCTTTGAAGCGGCGGGCGTGATTATGCTGGCGGTTTATCTCGCGCAGAGGCGGCGCATGCCATTGCGTGCGCGCGACCTTTGGACGTTCGCGTATCTCGCCTTTCTGGGCGTGGTGGTAAACCAGGGCCTGTTCACGATCGGGCTGAATTACACCACGTCGTCGCACTCCGCGATCATCGTCGCAATCGATCCGATTCTGATTCTGGTGCTCGCGCGGGCGATGGGCATCGAGCGGTTCACAGCGGGAAAGGTCACCGGCATGGCGCTCGCTTGCGCCGGAATACTCATTCTCGAAATCGAGCACGGCTCGCATTCTCCTTTGCTGATGGGCGACCTGATTTCACTGGGCGGTGCAATCGGCTTTTCCATTTATGCGGTCCTGGCGAAACGCTTAACGCAGGAATATGACCCCATCGCACTCAATACATTCAACTCCGTGGGAGCGGCGATTCTTTTTTTGCCAGTGGCGATCCGGCAGGGGATTCACCTCGACTGGAAAAGCGTGGGATGGCAGGGATGGGCGGGCATGTTCTACATGGCGATATTCAGTTCGGTGCTGGCTTATTTGATTTTCTACTGGGTGCTGCGCTACATGGACCCGTCGCGCGTCGCAGCGATCAATTATCTCCAGCCCATCCTCGTGGTTCTGCTCGCGACCGCATTCCTGGGGGAGCATCCAACGCCGCACCTGCTTGGCGGCACGGCGCTTGTGCTGGTAGGTGTGTGGCTAGCCGAGCGAGGCGCCGCGTAGCGCACACGGTTGTGGCTGCCCCATCCTCCGCAAGGTCTCGTAACATATAGACAGCACAAGTATTTGTCCGTTGTCCCTTTCTTGTACCTTCGTCCAGTTGTTTGGGCCTTCTCGGGCCCGCATACTTGGTTTGTACCAGCCCGGAATTTCAAGTCGTTTCTCTCGACGGATCGCATGCGAAAACGCATCTCTTTGGTTATCGTGCTGATCGTTGCCTGCGTACAGATTCGCTGCGGCGGAACGTCTCCTGGTAACGGCGGCACAAACCCGCCTCCGGGGATCGCAGTGTCGATTGCGCCGCTCTCGGCGAACGTTCGTCTCGATGCCTCGCAGCAATTCACGCCGACCGTCACGGGCACTTCGAACACGTCGGTGAACTGGCTTGTCAACGGCGTGGCCAATGGCAACACATCCACCGGCACGATTAGCGGTGCGGGGCTCTATCTGGCGCCCAGTGCAATGCCCAACCCGAATACGGTGACGGTGAAGGCAGTCAGCGCGGCTGATTCCAGCGCGACGTCATCGATCGTGGTGACACTCGAGAACCCGGCGCCGGTTCTCAGCAGCGTCGCACCCGCCACCTTTGCGACGGGCTCGTTCAATCTGACGTTAACCGGAAGCAACTTCGTGAGTGGGGCGCAAGTTTCGTTCGGCGGGAATGCGATTACGACGACGTTTGTATCGGCCACTCAGCTCACCGCATCTGGCGCAGCCCAAGTGGCCGGCACGATTCCTGTGACCGTGACCAATCCCAATCCGGGCAGCGCGAGCTCGGGCGCGGTGAACGTTACCGTCACCTCGTCGGGCGGGGGACAGGCGGGGACCTGTGGAGGCATCGCGCTAGGGCAGGGAGGCAGCATGGACGGCTTTGTGCCATTCCCGTCGGATAATTTGTGGAACAAGAACATTGCCGGTGCGGCGGTTGATCCGAATTCCTCCGCCATTATCAATTACATCGGCGCGAGCGATCCACTGCACCCGGATTTCGGATCAGGGCTGTACAACGGCTCGAGCATCGGGATCCCGTACGTGGTGGTTGGCACTGGACAAGCCTTCGTCAACATCACTTTTACTGCGTACGGCAGCGAGAGTGATCCCGGGCCGATGCCTGTGCCCGCAACCGCGCCGATTGAAGGTTATCCTGCTCCCGGTAGCGGCGATCGGCATGTCCTCGTGCTAGACAACAATAATTGCTGGCTGTACGAGCTCTACAGCTCCTATCCGCAGAACGACGGCAGCTGGGACGCAGGCTCCGCCGCCGTTTGGGATTTGACCGCGGACGAACAGCGCCCGCTCACTTGGACTTCCGCGGACGCCGCGGGTCTGCCGATCTTCCCGGGTTTGGTGCGCTACGACGAAGTTGCCGCGGGCGCGATCAATCACGCGATTCGTTTCACATTGCAGAATAGTCAGACGGCGTTCACGCCTCCGGCGTCGCATTGGGCCTCGACGACGTCGAATTCGCTTGCTGCCCCGATGGGCATGCGGATGCGCCTGAAATCCAGCTTCGATATTTCGGGATTCTCGCCGGCGAATCAGGTGATTCTGAAGGCGCTGCAGCAATACGGCATGATCATGGCCGACAACGGTTCGAACATGTACATCAGCGGGGCGCCCGACGATCGCTGGGACAACGACGACCTGCACAATCTGACCACCCTGACGGCGTCGGACTTCGAAGTGGTGGACATGAATCCGGTATACACGCAGACCAATCTCCCGCAGGGCTCGGCGCCAGTGATCAGCAGCTTCACCGCGAGTCAGTCGACTGTAAGCGCGGGAACGCAAGTAACGCTGAGTTGGAACGCGACCGGCGCATCGTACTTCGTCATTTCGCCGCAGATTGGCGCGGTGCGCGGTTCGTCCGTTGCGGTGACGCCGGCGCAGACCACCACGTATACTCTCTACGCGACGAACGAGTTCGGGCGCACCACCGCGACGTTCACCATCACCGTGCAGTAATCATCGCTTTCAGCGCGTCAATTTGACCTTTCGCCTTAGGTTTGCTTACCCGCTGCAGATTGTACCGATTAGAGATGCGACTTTCGTTGAATACATTGAGGTTACGAGCATTTCTAATATTTTCTGTACCGATTAGAATCTTGTCCTCGGCACCGGACGCACCTGGGCGTCACTCGTAGCGCAGGGCGACCATGGGATCAACGCGCATGGCACGTCGCGCGGGGATGTAGCATGCGGCGAGCGCAACCAGCAATAATAGTGCTGATGTCGCGCCAAACGTGAGTGGATCGCTGGCTTTCACTCCGTACAGCATGTCCGCCATGAACCGCGTCAGCCCCAAGGCAACTGCCACGCCAACGAGCACACCCACCAGAGCCAGCCGCGTGCCTTGCCCCAGAACCAGCCGTAGGACGTCGCGGCGCTCCGCGCCGAGCGTCATGCGGATGCCGATTTCGTGAGTTCTCTGCACCACCCAATACGAAATTACGCCGTAGACGCCGATCGTTGCGATGAACAACGCGAGAGCCCCGAACGCGCTCAGCAGAATGGCCCGGAAGCGCCAGTCGGTGAGCGACGCGGTCTTAGTCTCGTCCATCGTTTCCACTTGCCCGGCGGGATGTTCGGGATCGAACTGCGACAGCACCGACCGAATTGAGGCTGCCGAGACAGCGCCCGCGCGAACGCTGCGTACGACGAAGAAGCCGCCGTCGGTTCCGGGCGCCTGCGCGCACGGAATGTACAGGGTGGGCTCGGGCGGCTCGGCGAGGGTCATCTCGCGAATATCCGCGACGATGCCGACGATTTCGCGAGCGCTCCGTTCGGTGTATTGCGGTCCCATCGGCTTGCCGACCCAGATGTGCTGACCCATCGCATCGCCATTCGGCCAGTACATCCGTGACATCGTCTGGTTGATGATCACCACGGCCTCTGAATTCGCGTTGTCGGCGTCCGAAAAGGTCCGCCCGCGCTGCAGCTGGATTCGCAGGTCATGAAAGTACGCAGGGCTGATCACGCGGTGCTCAGCGCCCGGCGTCTCGTTCAAATTCGCAGGATCGGGACGCCCATCGATGCTAAACAGGATGTCGGGCCCTCCGCGCAGGGGCAGGGCATTCGCCATTGCGACGCTTTCGACGCCGGGTAGGGCCGCCATGCGTTCAGACGCTTCGTTGATGAAAGCGGCGCGCTTTTCCGGCGTGTCGTATTGTTTGGGAGAGAGAGAAAACTGAACGCTGCTGAGATTGTTCGTGTCGAATCCAGGCGAAACGCGCATCAGCGACATAAAGCTCTCGAGGGCGAGCGCGGAGCCGATCAACAGCACGAGCGAGATGGCCACTTCGCTTGCCGCCAGGGCCTGCCGCAAACGCCCGCGTCCTCCTCCCGAACGCAAGCTCGTCTCCTGCAAGGAGGCATTCAACGGGACGCGCGAGGCGCTGAGCGCGGGAGCAAGTCCGAAGACGAGGCCTGTCGCGAGGCTCAGCAGGAACGCAAACGCCAGGACCTGCAGATCGATTTGGTATCCGCCGACATGAGGCATGTCCGCCGGCACGAGTGAGAGGATAGCGGTGAAGCTCACATAGCAGGCTGCGACGCCAGCCACGCCGCCGAGCAGGGCCAGTAGCACGCTTTCGGTGAGAAGTTGCCGCACGATTCGGCGGCGTCCAGCACCGATGGCCGCGCGAATGGCAATCTCTCGTTGGCGGTTCGTTGCGCGCGCGAGCGTCAGGTTTGCCACGTTCACGCAGGCAATCAGCAGCACCAGCCCCACGGCGCCAAACAGCAACAGCGGCGCAGGTCCCGCCCAATCGCCGATGAACGTGCGCAGCGGCACGAGGTGCGCCTTCTCCTCAGGGGCGAACATGTTCGGGAACCTGGTTCGCAGCACCGCAAGTGCCGGCGTCAGCTCCGCCGCGGCTTGTTCAGGCTTGATGCCGACCTTCAGCAAGCCGAGGGCGAGCAGCCCTCCGTTGCCCGGGTCCTGGCTTTCCGCAGGAATATTGGCCGGCAGAAATACCTGTGCATTGCGAATTCCGGGGAGAGGCACTTCCAGGCCCCGCGGCATTACTCCAACGATTGTGTACGAGTCGTCGTCCATTCGAACCGCGTGCCCTAGCAGGTTCGGGTCTCCGCCAAATCGAGTGCGCCACAGACTGTCACTCAGAATGGCAACATGCGCTCCACCCACGCGGCCCTCTTCCGGCCGAAAATCGCGTCCGATTGCGGGTTGAACTCCGAGCATCGCGAAAAAGTCGGTGGAGACGCCGGCGCTGCGTACGCGTTCTGCTTCGCCCGAGACTCCCGAAAGGGTGGCGGGCCCGCGCCAGCTCAGGAGCGCGAAATGCTCGAACATTTGGCTGTCGCGCTGCCAGGCGAGAAAGATCGGCATGGAAATCATATGGCCGCCAAGCCGGTTGCCAACGCGGTCGACCACGAAGATTCTGTCGGAATGCGGGAAGGGGAGGGGCCGCAGGAAGACCGCGTTCACAATAGAAAATATGGCGGTATTTGCTCCGATTCCGAGTGCCAGCGTCAGGACGGTGATCGCTGCGAACCCCAGACTCTTCCGCAGCATTCGCAACGCGTATTTCAGGTCCTGCGCGAGCGTTTCGAGAAAGCCGATGCTGTTCATGCTATAGACCTCCTCGCGAATGCGACGCGGGCTACCGAGCTTGCGCCGCGCTGCGTACCGAGCTTCCTCGGGGGACATTCCGCGCGCGATGTTCTCAGCCGTCTCAATGGCGATGTGAGCTTCGATTTCGCGCGACAGTTCGTCGTCGCTGTCGCCGCGCCGCAAGTATCGTCTCCATCGCATCCTCTACTCCGTCGCTGGGCGCAACACGCGGTCGATGGCGCGCACCAACTGTTCCCATCGGCTCGTCTGCGCGGTCAATTGGTTCCGGCCCAGTTTGGTCAGCCGGTAGTAGCGCGCCTTGCGGTTGCTCTCCGACGTGCCCCAGAACGAGGAAATCCAGCCACGGGCCTCCAGGCGGTGCAGGGCGGGGTAGAGTGAGCCGTGCTCCACCTGCAATACGTCTTCAGAGCGTCTTTCAATCGCGTACGCGATCGTGTGCCCGTGAGCCGGGCCGAGAACCAGCGTTTGCAAAATCAGCATGTCGAGGGTGCCCTGAAGCATCTCGCCTTCGAGTGGTGGTGCGCCTCGTTTCGGCATGGCGGAATCCTAGTCCCATAGATGATCTACCGCAAGAGGAGTTCAAGCTTTTCGGCCGGTCTCATATTCACTGGGATCACAGACTTCTGCGGTTGATTTTGGGAAGAGCGTCCATCCGGAGGAGGAGAAGATATTCGATGGGAGGGGTACCCGCGGCAGGGTTTCTTTGCGAACTTGGATCTACGTTGCGCCTACGGGTGGCCGCTTCAATTCGACGACGGGCGTGAACACGTGCCAGAAGTCGCCGTTAGTGCTGATGAACTCGATCCCGACGCGCTTCTTCCCGCGGCCGCCGTTCTTGACGTACACGACGCGGGCTTCCCGCGCTTCGTCGGTGAAGCCATGGACAAGCAGAAGTTTTTGGCCCCGTTTTACGCGGGGCGCGAGTGGCAATAGGCCGCCATGGACGTTGACTGCCTTCGTGACTGTCATTTCGCGGAACGGATGATCTTCCGGCGTGCGACCGTAGACTCGTACTGGAATGGAGAGCGGCAACCGCTTGCAGCGACGTTTCTCGACCATGAACTTCCCCCTGGGCGTCAGCTATTATCTTAGAAAACCTAATCCCGTCCGGCTCCCCAGGCAATAGTACTCTTCAAATTTTCACAGTCGAAAATGAATCGAAGATTGGCACGCCTCGGGCGAGGTCGTGCGTGCGGAGGCCGAGAACTATTCACTTTCGCCGGTATCGATAGCTCGCTGGTAGCCGCTTTAGTGGTGATACCAGAGCGAATGATTAGTCTCTCGTCGTTGTCCAGCAGGGTTACGATCGAGGGACAGGCCGAAGAATCGCCGATTGCATGAATAGCAGCGGTAGGGAAATACGCGCGCGAGGCAGAGCACCCATTCAACGCTTCGCGGACGGGACCTGCGAAACTTGATGCCATGACACTGTGGGCACTCGTGCCGGCGAGCCAAGTCCACTAGCTCGGTTGCAGAGCGGCCTTGCAGAGGTTTTGGTATCCATTCCGCAGTGGGGAAAAGCGGCCGCACTCGGTCTAGCGGCAGCCGGCCAGTAGTACGCGTCTCTGGTACCGGGCGAATTGGCGCTCGAGGTTGCGGCATTGGCTTCATAGGTTCGGCGGCGGCCCTGGGAGCTTTGCTCAAGCTCGTGAGTATCGGCCCCACCGAAATTGACCGCGACGGCAACGATGTCGCGGACTTGGGCATTGACGCGACCCGTTTGGTCACGCGCCCAAGTCGCATCGGATGCCGCATCCACATCATCAGCGGCGTTGATCGCAACGATTTCCACGTGGACCGTATGAACTCGGCCACGCTATCTGCAGACCGCATGATGTCGGCAGAACTTTGGTGCGAGCGATTCGGCGCTGTGTTTTCCATCGCGCTTACCCCTAATTATCTTGCGACGATCCCATTTCCCGAAACTGTACCGTTTTGAACAGTCGCGCCCCTCCGGTTCGCGAAGTGTCGATGAAGCTCAAGTATCCCTTCAACATCATCGGAGGAATCGAGAGGCCGCAGATCATATTGAACCTCTTACTTCCACTGTCGGCACGCAGACGCAGGCCGGAGGTCGCGCGCCTTCAAGTGATTCTTTAGATGACGCGGCCCGCGATAGGGAACCAGGCGAGGTCAGGCTGCCTGCCTGGCCGACTTCCCGTTGGCGTCGACGGACCCAAGGGTCCTCGCATAGAACCGTCTGTCGCAGGCATCGCACCTGTACGGGCGAAGATGAGCAATGCTCAAGAGCCGTTCAAAGCCCCGCCGGCGCGACCGGCGGACTTGGGCGCTCTGGCAATACGGGCAGCGTCGCCTTCGGTCTGTCTCAGGAGGTGCCATTAACGTGCCTGCCCCCAACTCCAGGACCCCTATAAACTACGCCTGTCATAGCCGGAATACCATACCCAACCCCCCGCAGATGGATTAGTTGCGTTGATGTATTTCGGCCGGGATTTGCCAGAGTTTAGGCTCCAGCTCAAAGTTGTGCGTAAGCGGCTTCGGTGCGGCGAAGGTGCGATCGGTATGGATCTACTGGGGGGTACAGGTGAAACTCAGGAGTCTTAACGAAGGTTCAGGCCGCTTTGCTCGCGGTTTCTCTTCCGAGCGGAGGCGGCGCAATATCTCGCGCGTAAAACCGCGCATCGCAGTCATCGCACCGGTAAGGACGAATGCGGGCGAGGCGCAGCAGGCGCTCGAAGTTTCGCGTGCGCGACCGGCGCAGCTCGGCGCTATTACAGTACGGGCAGCGTCGGGTTCGGTCTGCGTTAGCGGTCGCCATCGTGGTGTCGGGCCTCTATTCCATTTAGACTCCTTTCAGCCTACACCTCGAAAGCGCGGGATGCTATTCTTAAAGCCTTCTAATAATTGATAGTTTCGGTTTTTGTGCCCAAAAAATTACCGAAAACATCTAGTGAGTCTCGATGCGTTTCACAAGCGCTTTGGGCGCCACATTCCTCCACGCCGCGGCCAGTGCCTGGCGCACAGTCGTTTTCTTTGCCTTTCTCAGAGTGACCTTCGTGGCGCCGTGACGTCCCCACGCGCCGTTGAACGGCACAAACACGTCCGGCTCAGATTCGTAGAGCCGGGCCTGGTCTGCCGGATTCAACTTCACCATCCCTGTGTTCTGTTCCGGGTAGCCCAGCGTGGCAAATATCTTGCCGCCCACCCGAAAATCGGGGTGCCCCATGTGCTCGCGCTCCTCCGCCTCCGGCAACGCAAGAGCCATTCGCCGAAATTCGCTCGCTGTCATCGCTGAACCCCTACAAACAATACCATCAGGGCAGTGCACAGTTGCAAGGTCCTTCCGCTGCGTGCTACGTTGCGCGTCGCAGAGATGAGCGCATCTACAAGTGCTGGGCGAAAACGCATCGCGATTATTCCCGGCGACGGGATAGGGAAAGAAGTGATCCCCGAAGCCGTAAAGGTGCTGAAGGCTGCGGCGGCTGCGGGCGGGCGTGAAGTTGCGCTCACCGAGTTCGACTGGGGCGCTGACCGCTATCTTCGCGACGGCACCACGCTGCCGGCCGACGCCGTCGAGATGTTTCAGAAGAATTTCGACGCAATCCTGCTGGGCGCGATGGGTGATCCGCGCGTCCCGACCAACCAGCATGCCGCCGACATTCTTCTTGGTCTGCGCTTCAAGCTGGATTTGTACGTGAACGCGCGGCCGTGCGTCCTCTTCGACAAGCGCTACACCCCGCTCAAGGACCGCAGCGAGAAAGACGTGAACTTCATCGTCTTCCGCGAGAACACGGAAGGGCTTTACGTCGGCATGGGCGGATTCTTCCGGAAGGGAACAGCCGAGGAGATTGCCATCCAGGAAGACGTAAACACACGGCGGGGCGTCGAGCGCATCATCCGTTACGCATTCGAACACGCGCAGCAGCGCAAGCTGACTCGCGTTTGCATGAGCGACAAATCGAATGCGCTCACGTTCGGTCACGATTTGTGGCAGCGGGTCTTCAAGCGGGTGCGCGTCGAGTATCCCGAAATCGATTCTAGCCACCAATACATCGACAACCTGCTGTTGCAAATGGTGCGCGATCCGTCGCAGTTTCAGGTAATCGTCACGTGCAATCTTTTCGGCGATATCGCGAGCGATGTCGGAGCTGGGGTTGCGGGCGGGCTCGGCCTTGCGCCGTCGGGGAACATTCATCCCGGGAAAGTTTCGCTCTTCGAGCCGGTGCACGGCTCCGCTCCGAACATCGCCGGGAAGAACATCGCGAACCCGATGGGCGCGATCCTGGCGGCGGGGATGATGCTCGAATATCTCGGTTGGGCGGCGGAGTCGAAAGCGATCGAGAACGCGGTCCGCGTCGCGTTGCGCGAAGGGAAGACGCCGGTCGAGTTGGGCGGCACGCTCGGGACACGTGAGATCGGGGACTTCATCGCCGAGACCGTCGGCCGGGTTGGCGTCTAGCGCCCAAGAGCGAAACACAGATCCCGAGGCTTCGGGACTCAGAGAGAGGGCGGAGTTCGCGGAGGTCGGTAAAGCGCTAGTTTAACTCGCCTGCGTGGGCGATGGTTCGCGCAAGCAACGGATTAAAGGATTACTTTAACGACAGATTTCGACCTTCTCCCCGCCACACTTCTGCTGAGAGTGTTGAAAGCCGTACTTTAGCATGGGAAATATTGGAGCGAGTCAGGTTCAAGCAAAACTTCAATTCTGGCATTCGAGTGTCAAGCGTACCTTGAGGAGTCGGCACGTCGACCTAGCCGTACGCAGTCGCCCGCGTCTCCGCCCTTGCTATCAACGCGACGGCTGCTCCGATCCCGAAGCCTCCCACGTGCGCCCACCACGCCACGCCGCCAGTGTTCACTGAGTTGAGCGACCCAAGGCCGCTGAAAAACTGGACGACGAACCAGAGTCCGATAAATATCACGGCCGGGATGCGCGCCAGGAAAAAGATGACGAAGAGCGGCACAAGCGTGAGTATCCGCGAGCCGGGGAAAAACACAATGTACGCGCCCAGCACTCCCGCGATCGCCCCGCTGGCGCCGATGGATGGAATCTTCGATCCCCAAGAGAACAGCGCTTGCAAAATCCCGGAGCCCAGTCCACAAACAACGTAGAAGAGCAAGTAGGGGAACGCGCCGAAACGGTCTTCGACGTTGCCGCCAAAAATCCACAAGAACAGCATGTTGCCGAGGATGTGCATCCAGCCACCGTGCAGGAACATGCAGGTAAACAACGGAACGAATGCCTGCGCCAGGGTCACGTGATGCGCCCCTGTGAGCGCGTACTGAATCCGCACCGGCACGAGGCCATACGTCATCACGAGCGCGTCACCGGCCTTCGGGGGCAACGAAAGCTGGTAGAAGAAGACCAGGAAGTTCGCCACGATGAGCAGCAGCGTGATCACGGGAAACGAGCGCCGCGGCGTGAGATCCTTCAGCGGGATCATTTCGCCAGGCCAGTGCTGGCCGTGCGCGCGGCTTGGAGGAGTTCTTCGACTTCGTACGCAGGGTCCGACCTGTCTCCAACTCGGCGCAATTCTTGAATCTCCGCGACAGACCGAATTCCTCCGCGTGCTCCGAGCGCTTCGCAATTAAGCGCCGCCGCAGCGCAACAGAATTCGAGGATATCCTCAACCGGCCACGATTGAACCAGCCCGTACAGGAATGCTCCGTGGAAGATGTCGCCGGCGCCGGTGGTGTCGACTGCATTCACACGGAAGCCGGGGCAGAGGATGAACCGCGATCCATCCCACACCAGGACGCCGAGGCGGCCGAGTGTGGCGCCTGCAAGCCGGCACTTGAAGTCCGAAAAAATTTTTGGCAGCGACTTGAACAAATCCTTTTCGCCGGTGATTCGTTCGGGGAAATCGTGGGAAGTGATAGGGAAGTCCACGGATTGAAGTAATACTTCAACTCCGGGATAGCGGTTGTCGAAGTCTGCCACTACAGGAATGCCTTCTGCTCGTGCCCATCGCGCCGCTTGCGCGGCGGCCGCAGTATCGTGTCCATCGACGAGCAGGGCCTGCGCGCCCGAGAGCCATTCGCGCTTCAGGTCGTGCGGTTGCAGGGCTACGTCCGGCTCGCGTTTCCATAGGACGGTGCGCTCGCCCGAAGGTTCATGAACGAGAATGAACGCGGTCTGGCTCATGCAATGCGGCGCTGTGATCCAGTGGGCCTCGACGCCCTCGCGGCGCATTTCCTCAACTTGAAAGCGCCCGGCGGAATCGTCGCCGATCTTCCCCACGTAGCGCGCTTGGAGTCCCCAGCGCTGGCAGGCGACCATCGCGCTCGCCACTTGGCCGCCCGCCTTTACTTCCGCCGAAGAGACCTCGACTTTGCTGTCGAGAGTGGGGAATCGCGGCAGGCGAATGACGGTGTCCGTTGCGTTGATGCCGACGCCGAGGACGCGAAGGCTTGAATTTGGTTTGGTGCGCAAGGCCTAGAGAATGTAGCCGGGACAAATGGTTTGCGCAACCCGCGTGTGGAGGAGAAAGGAGCCGACGCGCTCCCAAAATTTTTCTCCGCGCGTGCAAATCAATTGCGCGGCGTCATTTGCTGTGGTACAAAAATTTGTTTAGCCGCGTGCGTCTTGTACGGGCTGTGTTGCGTTCGGTTAGTTTCTGGCCCAACATGGTTCCTTCGCTCGTCGGCGCGCCGACACGCCGATGCCGCTTCACGAATCCGAGGCCATTGTCCTGCAGAGTTATCCGCTCGGCGAGGCGGACCGGCTGGTGAGTTTTCTCTCGCGCACGATGGGACGCATGCGCGGCGTAGCGTCGGGCGCGCGAAGGACGAAGAGCCGGTTCGGCTCGACGCTCGAGCGGCTCTCGCACATTCGCATCTGGTTCTTCGAGCGTGAAACGCGCGAATTGGTGCGAATCAGCCAGTGCGAAGTGATCGAATCGTTCCTCGATGCGTTTCGCGATTACGCTTCGAGCATCGCGCTTTCGCTTTTCAGCGAGATTACGCAGTCTGTGCTGCCGGACAAGGAAGCCTCCGACGCGAATTTTCGCCTGTTGTTGCTGTGCGCGCAGACGGTGAAACGCACGAGCAAGGCTGAGCCGGCGCTAGCTTACTTTGCGCTTTGGACCGTGAAGCTTGGCGGCTGGCTTCCGCCACTCGATAAGTGCTCGCGGTGTGGACGCTCGTTGCTGGCACGCGGCGAGGTACCGCAGCCTGCTTACTTCTCGCCTAGCAGCTCGGCGATCGTGTGCGCTAGCTGCCGGCGGCCGGGAATGCGCGTGATTTCTCCGGCGGCGATGGCTGCGGCGCAGCGCATGCTCGCCGAAAGGCTCGACCGGCTAAACGAGGAGTCCGTGCCCGAGCGAGTTGCTAGGGAAGTCACTGAGGTTATGCTCGACGTGATTGAACACCAGATCGATCGGAAGCTCATTTCGCGAGAACTCCTGGAGTCAGCGTGAAAGCTGCGCGCAGGCAAACTCGAACGGCTCGAAGTGAAAGCAAAACTTCAACTTCGCCCAAGCCGCGAGGGCTGACCTTCCAGGATCTTCTGCTGACGCTCGAACATTACTGGACGGACCGCGATTGCATTCTTCAGCAGCCGTACGATGTTGAAGTTGGCGCGGGGACGATGCACCCGGAAACTTTCCTGCGCGTGCTCGGGCCCGAACCGTATCGCGTGGTGTATGCGCAACCGAGCCGACGACCAGCGGATGGGCGCTACGGTGAGAATCCCAACCGTCTCTACAAACACACTCAACTTCAAGTGATACTTAAGCCGTCGCCTGCCGACATTCAAAGTCTTTATTTAAACAGTCTCACCGCCGTCGGTGTCAACTTGAAGGAGCACGACGTTCGTTTCGAGGAGGACAACTGGGAATCGCCCACGCTCGGCGCGTGGGGCATTGGTTGGCAAGTGCTCCTCGACGGGCTGGAGATCACGCAGTTCACCTATTTCCAGCAATGCGGAGGAATCGACCTCGATCCGATTTCCGTGGAAATTACGTACGGGCTCGACCGCATCGCCGCTTACCTTCAGGGCGTCGACAACGTCTTCGACGTGCGCTGGTCGAACACGGTGACATATCGGCAGGTGCGGCTGGCCGAGGAGCAGCAGTTTTCCGCATACAGCTTCGATCACGCTGACGCCGCGTCCACGCGAAAGCAATTCGACCTTAACGAAGCGGAAGCGGCTCGGCTGCTTGCAGCCTACGCGAGGCTCAAGGGCGAGGCGAAAGAGCGCTTTCCGATTCTTCAGGCCTACGATCTGTGCCTCAAATGCTCGCACCTCTTCAATCTGCTTGATGCGCGCGGCGCTATTTCCGTCACGGAGCGCGCCGCGATGATCGGGCGCGTGCGAAAACTCGCGACGCAGGTGGCTCGCGCGTGGCTCGAACAGCGCACTGCGGCGACGGCAGAGTCGGCTGGGGTCGTGGCATGAAATTGAGAGCCGCGAAGCCCCGACAAAACGGAAGGACCGCCGGTACGCGCACTGGTTCGAGCGCGGCAAAGGCCTTCGGCGACTTCCTCTTTGAGATTGGCTGCGAAGAAATTCCGGCTGGAATGATCGCGAAGGCAGCGAGCGAACTTAAAGTAATACTCGAAAGACATTTCTTGACGAACGGATTGCTCGCGGAGAAATCGGGCGCCGCATCGATCGAAACATTCGGCGCGCCGCGGCGACTCACCGCCATCATTCGCAGCGTTCGGCTAAAGCAAGAAGATGTGACGCGAGAAATCACAGGGCCGCCCAAATCAATTGCCTTCGATAATCTGGGTGAGCCGACACGAGCAGCGGAAAGCTTTGCTTCGAAGCAGGGAATACCTCTCTCGAAGCTCACGATCGTGAACACGCCGAAGGGAGAATACGTCGCTGCGGTGCAGGTGATTCTGGGGCGTCCCTCGGCGCAGATTCTTTCCGAAGCTCTGCCGCAGGCGATTTCGGAAATTTCCTGGCCGCGCTCGATGTATTGGACTGGGGCACACGGCCCGCGATTTATCCGGCCGATTCGGTGGATCGTGGCGCTGCTGGATGGCAAGGTGATTCCGTTTTCGTTTGCCGGCGTGCAGTCGGGGAACAGAACGCAGGGGCATCGTTTTCTGGGCAAGCAGAACGTGCCGCTCACGGGGCCGGACGATTACGATCCAAAGTTGAAGAAGAACTTTATATTGCCGCACCCGGAAGAGCGGCGAAAGAAAATCGACGCGGAGATCCGCGCGCTCAGTACGCGCCGCGGCTTTCATGCACACGAGGATGCGGGATTGCTGGAGCTGGTCACATATTTAAACGAGTACCCGACGGTGGTCGCCGGAGACTTCGATCCTGCGTTCCTCGAACTCCCGGACGAAATCCTTATCACAGTGATGCGCGGCCACCAGAAGTACTTCGCTGTCGAGTCGCGGAACGGCGAGCTTGCCCCGCACTTTCTGGCGGTGATCAACCTGGCGCACGATCCTAAGGGCCTGGTGCGGCAGGGACACGAACGCGTTCTGCGAGCGCGTTTTGCGGATGCACGATTCTTCTGGGAAGCGGACCAGAAAACGAAGCTCGGCGACTATCTGCCCAAGCTCGCGGCGGTCACGTACGAATCGCGCCTCGGCAGCTACAAGGATAAGGTGGAGCGGATGCGGGCGCTCGCGCGCTGGCTGGCGGAGCAATGGTTCAGCGCGGGCGTCACGGAAGCGGACGTGGCGGGCTCGGATCGCGCTGCAGAACTTGCCAAATGCGATCTTGTCACGGAGATGGTACGCGAGTTCACCGAACTGCAGGGAGTCGTGGGCGGTCTCTACGCGCGAGCGCAGGGCGAGCCGGACGAGATTGCGTGGGCGGTCTACGATCAATACAAGCCGCTGGGACTCGACGATCCTATTCCGCGAAATCTGACCGGCTGCGCGGTGGCGCTTGCGGACAAGCTGGATTCGCTGGTAGCGTGTTTTGCTGTGGGCGCCGTACCCACGGGCTCGAGCGATCCTTTCGCCTTGCGGCGGGCTGCTCTGGGTATCGTGAAGATCATCCTGGAGCGGCAGATTCCCATATCAATTTCAGCGGCGATTTCCGCGGCGGCCCGAGCGCTGAAGGATCACGAACCAAAGATCGAAGCCTCGGATGCGGTGCAGAAGCAGGTTCTCGATTTCTTGCTGGAACGCGCGCGATATATCCTGCGCGAGCGCCGCGGCTTCGCGTACGACGAGATCAACGCAGCCTTCGCGGCAGGGGCGGACGATTTGGTGGATGCGGTCGAGCGAGTGTCGGCGCTGAAGGCCATTCGCAACACCAAGAATTTTCCGCCGCTGGCGGCGGCGTTCAAGCGCATCCGTAACATTCTGGAGAAGTCGGCCGGAACGAAAGACAGGATGCAGATGGGCGTGAAGCAAGAGCTGCTGAAGGATGCCGCCGAGTTGCAACTCCAGACTGCCGCTCAGCGAATCGGGGAAGAGGCGACGCGGCGGAAAAAAGAGAAGAAGTACCGGCAGGCGCTGGAGAAGATTTCAGAGCTGCGCCCCGCAGTGGACGTCTTCTTTGACAAAGTTCTAGTGATGCATGAGGACGAGAACATTCGCCGCAACCGCATCGCATTGCTTGGCGGTCTGCTGAAAGAATTTTCCACCATCGCGGATTTTTCGGAACTGGGCGCGGAGGATTCGAGCGGCGGAACGCGCGCGGCTCAGGCGTAATCGGATCGGCGCATTTGATTGAAGTGGTACTTTAGAATTTGTTTTTCGCACGACTGAGGCACATCAAGTGGCGCTTTCGTTGTCGGAGCGCCGACAAACGATCTTGAAGTAATACATGAACGAACTCTCAGAGGAGACAGATGAAATACGTTTATTTCTTTGGCGCAGGGAAAGCGGACGGCACAGGCGAGATGAAGGAACTGCTTGGGGGAAAAGGAGCGGGTCTTGCCGAGATGACACGGATCGGGCTGCCGGTTCCGGCAGGTTTCACCATCACCACCGAGGCGTGCGATCACTATTTCAAACACGGGAAGAAATACCCGAAGGAGCTTCGAGGCGAGGTTGCCAAGCACCTTGCGCACCTGGAAAAGCTCACCGGCAAGAAACTCGGCGACGCGAAGGACCCGCTGCTCGTCAGCGTGCGTTCCGGTTCCGCGCGGTCGATGCCCGGAATGATGGAGACGATTCTAAACTTGGGCCTCAATGACAAATCGGTGCAGGGAATCGCGAAAGCAACCAACAATGACCGGTTTGCGTACGATGCGTACCGCCGTTTCGTGCAAATGTACTCAAGCGTCGTGATCGGCCTGCCGAAAGAGGATCTCGAAGCCCGGCTCCGCGCGATGAAGAGCCGGCTGGGCGTGAAGGATGACACGCAAGTCACTGCCGACGGGTGGCGCCAGCTTGTGAGCGAATACAAAGCCTACTTCAAACAAAAGACGGCCAAAGATTTCCCCGAAGATCCGGTGGAGCAACTGTGGGGCGCGATTGGCGCCGTGTTCGAGTCGTGGATGGGTGAAAAGGCCGTCACGTACCGGCGCGTTGAAAAAATCACAGGGTTGCTCGGCACGGCCGTCAACGTGGTGCAGATGGTGTTCGGCAACACGGGCGATAATTCGGGTACGGGAGTTTGCTTCACGCGCGACCCCAGCACCGGCGAGAAGACTTTCTTCGGCGATTTTCTGCTGAATGCACAAGGCGAAGATGTGGTTGCGGGCATCCGCACCCCGATGCAACTGAGCGAATTGAAAACGCGCATGCCGAAAGTTTACAAGCAGCTCGAGAAAGTCCGGCAGACGCTGGAAAAGCACTATCGCGACATGCAGGACATGGAGTTCACCGTCGAGAACGGCAAGCTCTACATGCTGCAAACGCGCACCGGAAAGCGCTCGCCGGGAGCCGCATTCCAGATGGCCGTGGACATGGCGAATGAGAAGTTAATCTCCCGGGAAGAAGCGCTCGAACGCCTCAAGTCGGAAGATATCGAGCGGCTGTTCTATCCAGTGATCGACCCGAAGCTCCCGCGCGCCGAATTGGCCAGCCGAAAACTTGCCGAGGGAATCAATGCGGTTCCAGGCGCGGCTGTTGGCAAGGCCGTATTCACCGCGGAAGAAGCGGAGCACTGGGCCGAGCGCGGCGAGAAAGTGATTCTCGTGCGGCGCGAAACCAGCCCCGAAGATGTGGGAGGCATGTACGTTGCGCAAGGAATCCTCACGGCGACCGGCGGCAAAACGAGCCACGCTGCCGTGGTGGCGCGCGGCTGGGGGAAGTGCTGCATCGTTGGCGCCGAGAAAGTTGACATCGATGCGGAAGCCAAGAAGATGAGCTCGAATGGACACGTCGTTCGCGAGGGCGATTGGATCACGCTCGATGGCGGCGACGGATCGGTTTATTCCGGCGAGATCGAGCTCGCGCGGCCCGAGCCGCCGAAAGCCTATGAAACATTGGTGAAGTGGGCCGACGACGTTCGCAGGCTGCGCGTGCGCACCAACGCGGACACGCCGCACGACGCCCGCGCGGCCCGTGCCATGGGCGCGCAGGGAATCGGCCTTTGCCGCACCGAGCACATGTTCTTCAAGGATTTTGAGCGTCCCGAAAAGAGCGCGGAGCGCCAGCAGGCGATTCAGGAGATGATTCTGGCCGACGATTCGGAGTCGCGGCGCAAGGCCCTCGCGAAACTGCTTCCTTTTCAGCGGCGGGACTTCATCGGGATCTTCGAGGCCATGAACGGCCTGCCGGTAACGATTCGGCTGGTCGATCCGCCGCTGCACGAGTTTGTCCCGCACGATCCCGCGAAGCAGGCGGAACTCGCGAAGAAGATAGGAATCACGGCGGAGGCGGTGGCGCGTCGCGTGGAGCAATTACATGAAGCGAACCCCATGCTCGGACATCGCGGATGCCGGCTCTCGATCACGTATCCGGAAATTCTCGAGATGCAAGTACGGGCCATCATCGAGGCGGCGATCGACTGCCAGAAGCGCGGAGTTAAAGTATTACCTGAGATCATGCACCCGCTCGTCTTGGACAAAAAAGAATATCAGATTCTGGAAGAGGCAACGCGGCGCGTGGCCGACAAGATCATTTCAGATGCTAAAGTAAAACTTGAATATCTTGTTGGAACCATGATCGAGCTGCCGCGCGCCGCGATACTCGCGGGAGAGATTGCGGAGCTCGCGGAATTCTTTTCCTTCGGCACCAACGACCTGACGCAGACGACAATGGGGCTTTCTCGCGACGATGCCGGGCGCTTTTTGCCCGAGTATGTGGACGAACGCAAGGCCGCCATCTTCAAAACTGACCCGTTCCAGACGCTCGACGTTGAAGGCGTGGGAATGCTCGTGAAGTGGGCTATCGAGCACGGGCGCAAAACGCGGCCGAAGCTGAAAATCGGGATTTGCGGCGAGCATGGCGGCGATGCTGACAGTGTCAAGTTCTGCCATGAGGTCGGGATGGATTACGTGAGCGCGTCGCCCTTCCGAGTGCCGATCGCGCGGTTGGCTGCGGCGCAGGCCGTGATCGAAGAGAAGAAGCGAAAGAAACAAAGGAAATAACGGACCATAGGAAGGACCGAACGCGGCGGCACGGCTCGCCTTTGGGACGATGCCGAGCCGTCGGATGCGTCGTTTTCCGTTTCTCATCGGCAAGAGTGCAAGGGGAGGCCGCGATTCAAGCGTCGGATAGACGGCCACTCATCATCGGAATCTGCGGCGGAACGGGGTCGGGCAAGACAACGATTACCCGCCGCATTATCGAAGCGCTTTCACCTAATAGCGTCACTATCCTCGAGCAGGACAACTACTACAAAGACTATCCGCAACTCTCCTACGAGGAACGGGTCCGGGTAAACTTCGATCATCCGGATTCGATGGACACGCCGCTGCTCGCCGAGCACGTGCGGCGCTTGCGCGACGGCGAAGCGATCGAGTCCCCCTCCTACGACTTCGCCAACTTCCAGCGGCACAAAGAAACCGTGCACATCGAGCCGCGCGCCGCGATCATCATCGAAGGGATTTTGATCTTTGAAAGCAAGGCGTTGCGGAACTTGATGGACATCAAGATTTTCGTCGACACGGATGCGGACTTGCGGTTCATCCGTCGGCTGTTGCGCGACATCGGCGAGCGCGGGCGCACGATGGAGATGGTCGTCGACCAATATCTGACGACGGTGCGGCCTATGCACCGGGATTTCGTCGAGCCGTCAAAGCGCTTCGCCGACGTGATCATCCCCGAGGGCGGGCACAACGAAGTCGGCATCGATCTGGTGATTCAGAAAATCAGGTCGCTCGTCCCGCGCGGCTGACTGCCACTACACGCTTATGCAGTCGTCCTCTTGAGTTCCTTGACCGCGGGCAGCTCCGCCGACAGCAGCCTGAGCACTACTCCGTTCTCTTCTTCGTACACGAGGGTAAGCACGTGTGAGCAGCGCTCGCACAGCCAGAAATGCTTTACCCCATGGGTATTCGCCGAGGAGTCTTCAGCGGCCTGATTCGGTCGAAAGCGGAAGAACTTGCCGCCTCCCAGGCAATGAAACGGGACAGGACACGCGGGGTTCGCGCACTTGGGATTGAGTTGCTGATATAGCGGAGTGCCTTTCACTAGGGTGCCGCTCGGGAGGCAGTGTTCGCTCCCGTTTTGTCGACCTGATTTCCGCTGTGCTTCCAACTGGGAGATGGTGGCGCGCAACCACGTGCTCACCGCTCCTTCAATTTCCTGCTGGTCGCCGTAGCGGTAGAGAGAATCGAGGTTCTCGCCCGAGGGGCCCAGTGGAATATGGCGGCAGGCAGCCTTCTCCTCGCGGCGTTCGTCCGGAATCCAGTGCATCAGCACGCAATCGCTGCACGGCCCAGGATTCTCTTTGCAATCGTAGTTCATGCAGGTGGGCGAATCCTCGAAAATGAACTGGGGCCTCCACGGCTCGCGTGGTGAACGCCCATAGCCACCCTTCTCCAAGAATTCCAGCTCGAACTTCAGGACGTCCAAGAGATCACGCTCATCTTTTTGCATGGCTGGCTCCTTCAGGTGTCACTATCTGCGACCCCGTATGGAACTGCTGTGACGGCCATCACGCGAAAACGTGACTCGTGTCACTGGCTCCGGGGATGATTCGAGGGAGACTTACGCGTCAAACGAAGCGACTCGAGGGCAGGAGATATGACGAGCGGCTTCAGAATTCTTCCCAGTGGAAAAGGGAGTACAATGGCGCCGGGTTCATTTATGCGCGCTCCCTACGGTCTCGAAATAATTGAGAACTGCATCACTTGTCCGCACCACGAGGACCGGCTTTTTTGCAATCTCCCGCAGGCGGCCTTGCAGCATCTTTCGAGGATCACCTCCGCTTCTTCCTACCCCAAGGGGGCCACTCTTTTTGTGGAAGGGCAGGCGGGCCGCGGTGTCTTTGTGCTGTGTAACGGGCGGGTGAAACTCTCTACATCCTCCGTCGACGGGAAAACGCTGATCGTGCGGATTGCAGAACCAGGAGAAGTGCTGGGATTGCCTGCAACGGTCACTGGGAAGTCGTATGAGCTGACGGCCGACGTGCTGGAACCCGCGCAGGCGAATTTCATCTCGCGCGCCGATTTTCTGAATTTTCTGCGCGAGCACGGCGAAGTTTCGCTGCGTGTCGCCCAGCAGTTGGGCGAGACGTACCATGCGGCCGTCGCCGAAATGAGATCTATCGGTCTGTCTCATTCGGCGGCGGAAAAGCTGGCCAAGTTTCTTCTCGATTGGTGCTCGAGCCATGGGGACGGGAAAGGCGAGATTCGCGCGAAATTGACGCTGACCCACGAAGAAATCGCGCAAATGATCGGGGCCTCGCGTGAAACCGTCACACGACTCTTTAGTGACTTCAAGAAAAAACAACTCTTGCAAATGAAAGGCTCCACTCTTATAGTGCGAAACAAGCTCGCGCTCGAGCGTCTAGCCAACGATTGAGTCCCTGCGAGTAACCCCCTTCCAGAAAGAACCTTTCCAATCTCCATGTGATGTTCGTCACTTTATTTGGTGATGCCGATCACGTCATTTGGGCCCCGTGGTTGATGTAGGATGCGCGCGATTTCAGCGAGCATTTGGGCAGCGGGAGAAAGGGCAGCTCTCATTGTCGGTGTCAGGTATTCGCCTGAAAGTGTGCAGTATTGAACAGGTGCGGAATCGCGAAGCGTGTACAGTGCCGCGTTGGCGACGCGGTGTTTCAGTAAGAATCGCTGAGCGAATCCTCTGGGAGCGGGAGGGGGGAACTCGATGCCACATTCGACAGTCTCAAAGTTAACGGGACTGTTCCTGGGGTTGATTCTCGTTTCGGCGTACGGCCTGGCTGACTCACGGCATGGGATACCCCCAACCCTTGGCCCGCAAGCCTCTTCAGCGGCGCAAGAGAAAACGCCGGCCGCCAAGCCGGCGGCGGCCAACCCAGCAGCGGCGGCCAAGCCAGCAACGGCGTCCGATTATGCCGGCGCGGAAGCGTGCAAGACTTGTCACGCGGATATTTACACTGGCTGGGAGAAGAGCCCGCACTGGAAGCAGACGTACAAGGAAGGCGGCATCGCGAAGCACGGCTGCGAGGATTGCCACGGTGCTGCCGCCTCGCACGTCGCGGATCCTACCGATACATCGAAGCTCTTCTTATTCGAGAAGGCATCCGCAAAGGAAATCGATAGCCGCTGTTTGACATGCCACGCCGGCGGTTCGGAGCATATGAATACGATCAACTCCGAACACGCGAGAAATGACGTCAGTTGCGTCTCCTGCCACTCGCCGCATCACGGGAAAGACACGGATTTCCTGTTGGTGAAGGCGCAGCCGGAGCTTTGCTACGGTTGCCATCTGCAGCAGAAAGCTCAATTCGACATGCCCTTCCACCACCGAGTGAACGAGGGGCTGGTTCAGTGCACGGATTGCCACAATCCGCACGGCACGGTCAAGCCCAAACAGGTGCGGACTTCCTCCACGCAGAATGCGACCTGCTTCAAGTGCCACACGGACAAGGAGGGCCCATTTGTCTACGAGCATGCGCCCGTAAAGACCGACGGATGCGAGTCGTGCCATGTGACGCACGGTGGTCCGAATCCCCACATGCTGAAACTTAGCAACGTCAACCTGCTTTGCCTGCAGTGCCACACGACTTCGTCGTTCAGCTCCGCGCCGGGAGCCCCTTCGTTCCATAACCAAGCCAGCTTTTTCCAGTCGTGCGTGTTGTGTCACTCGCAAATTCACGGCTCCAACTTCGATGCGACCCTCTTCAAATAAGGGCCGCTATGAACCCTATTCGAGGTACGGAGAACGCGGGCAAGCCCGGAATGAGGCCTCCGAGCAGAAAGAGAGGAAAGTCATGAAGGGTCGCCTGGGGATTCGCTTGATTCCTGCCGTCATCTTTGTCGTGGCACTCTCTCTTTCGCCTGCCGCCCGCGCTCAAGACGGCTCCGGAGAATTGAAGGGAATTGATTCGGGTAATTATAATATCCACTCGTCGATCGATTTCGGCTATCGGGCGAGCGAAATCAACGGCAACATAAACACCTACAATACGTTCGTGAACCTGGGTTCCGGCCTCCGTCTCTTCGATTACACCCTCGAGATGCGTTCGCTCGACCACAATGGCACCTTTTTCGACACCCTGACTTTCACGAACTTCGGATATGGCGGCGACCCAAACGACGTGACGCGCCTGCGCATCGAAAAGAATAAGTGGTACGACTTTCGAATGCTCTTCCGCCGCGACAAGAATTTCTGGGACTATAACCTTTGGGCAAACCCGTTGAACCCCGCGGCACTTACTCCGGCTGGCTCCCCGACGACCGGCTGCATCGTCAGTCCGCCTTCGGTGCTCGGAGCGACGCCCCCAGGCGTCCCCGGTCTCCCGGTGTACTGCTCTTCGCCCGCGGTGGCGGAAAACAATTCACTTCATTCAATGGATCTTGTGCGCCGCATGCAGGACTACGATCTCACCCTGCTTCCGAATTCGAAAGTGCGGTTCCGGTTGGGCTATTCACGGAACCGCGACGAGGGGCCCGGTCTCTTTACCACGGACGGGGGGACGATATCGGACTTTAATGAGGCCTATAGCTACACGACGAATGCGTATCGCGCCGGAGTCGACTTCAAAATCCTTCCGCGGACGACAATCTCCTATGACCAGTTCCTGAGCTACTACAAGCAGGACAACGCTGTCACCGATAACCCGGCCGTCAATCCGGGAAATTTCGGCTTCATCCTCGCAAATGGCACGGCGAATGGCACTCCGGCAGGCACGCCGGTGGACCTGGGAAGCATTTGGAGCACGCAAACACACGCTGAGCCTCTGCCCTGCGCGACCCCGCCGGGGCCAATCGTCACCGGCACGGCCAATACTGCCTTCCCCACTTGCAACGGATTCTTGTCCTATAGCCAGGTAGGGAGTCCGCGGAACTTCATGCCCACGGAGCGGGTCCGGTTCCAATCGGACTATTTCAAGAATTTCGAAATGTCGGGCTCGGCGGGTTACAGCACCGCCGACTATAAATTCTCCGACCTCTCCGAGTTCGTGAATGATTGGACTGCCCGGACGGCGACGCGTGGAAGCACGGCGGGGGGGCCGATAGAAACCAAACGTGTTTCGGTGAATGCGGATTGGTCGGGTGTGTACTCCATAAACGATAAGGCCCGGATCCTCGATTTCTTCCGCTATGACAACTGGCGCAGCCCAGGGTTATGGGATCTCGAGGAGACTAATATTTACCCCACAGGCTTTGCGGGTCTGTCTGGTTTGCAACAGAATCAGGCAATCTTCAACACGACCAATTGCCCTCTGAACTCCAACGCGGTGACTTGCCCGCAGCACTCCTCAACCTCGACCGCGGACGTGATCAACGGCCTCGCTACGACTTTTTTGGGCGAGAACCTGAAATCAAACACTATTGAATTCCAATACGACTTCGATAGGCGATACAGCGCCGACATCGGCTACCTCTACACAAACCGGACCATCGCTCAAGTGGACGCGGATACGAACGGCGATACGGACACGACGGGGGCAGCTTGCCTGGGCAACGTAAACTGCTCGCTGACCTACTATCCTGGTGGAACCGCTGGGCCGCTGGCTACCCAGGCGAACCCGGGGAACAACTTCCTCGCGGCACGCGGTAGCTGCAGCCCAGTCACAAACCCAACTTTCGCGGGCTGCACGCTCAATGCGGATGGATCGGTGACTTTTATCGGTCCTGCGGGGCCGAGCCCAGTCCGCAACCTCACAACCATCAACGAGAATGCGTTGCTGCTGGGGGTCGTCGCACGTCCCATCGATGCCCTGCGCATCACCGGCGATCTGGAGTTCGGTTACAACGACGCGTCCTATACGCGGATCGATCCCCGGCAGGTGCAGTCCTACAAGGTCCATGCGAATTACAGACCGCGGCCTTGGGCGACGGTAGATGGCGCGGTTGAAATTCATGAGAACCGCGACAACGTCCTGTATGTGAACAACCTGGAGCACGACCGCTCGTACAGCTTCGCCACGATATTGACGGTAAATCCGCGTCTGTCCGTCGATTTCGGGTACAACTACTGGGATGTCTATACGCAGTCCGACATCTGCTTTAACTATTCCGCAACTTACACCTACCCGAATCCCGCACCCCCTCCTCCAGCTACTCTCACTGGGATTGCATTCAACTCTCCCCCAGGAGTGAATACGACCGCCTGTACGATTCCGGGCCAGGCTGTCGGCAATCCGCCGACCGGAACTCCCCCTGGAACAGGGCTTGGGGCGCTTTCGACATATAGCAGCGGGGATCATTTCGCGCACGCCGCGGTGATGTGGAAACCCATGAAGCGGGTGACGGCGATGGTGGGTTATGGCGGCAGCTTTGTCCGCGGCAGCACGATTTTCCTGAATCAACTCACGCCTTCCGGCACTCTCGACTTCAATTACCAGCGGCCGTACGCGTCCCTTATGATCGATGTCTATCGGGGCTTCGGCTACAAGATGTCTTGGAATTATTACGGCTTCAACGAAACGGGAACCACGAACCCGTTTGGGCTCGCGGCGATTGGGTTACAGGATTTTAACGGGAGCAACGCGACATTTTCGTTCCGTTATGCGTTCTGAAAAGCGGTGGAGCGGCAGTCGAGTGGGATGCGATAAACTTCGAGTGGTTTTCTTTGGAGGAGACCTATGACGAATCTTTTTGTACGAGTTGGCAGTTCGCTGTTGTTCGTTGCTGTAGCCCTTTTTCTTCTTGCCGCAACTGCGCGCGCGCAAGGCGATGCCGGAGCCTTGTTCAAATCGAAGTGCGCAGCGTGCCACGGCCCGGACGGCAGCGGAAACGTCCCCATGGGCAAACAATTAGGCGTGAAGGACCTGCAGTCTGACGACGTGCAGAAGCAAACGGACGCGCAGTTGAACGCCAGCATAACGGATGGCGTGGGGAAGAAAATGCCGGCCTACAAAGGCAAGCTCACGGACGCTCAAATCACGCAGCTCGTAGGCTACATTCGCGGTCTGGCCAAAAAGAAGTAGCACGAACCTGTCCCAGCGCGGAGTCTCTGCCTCCTCCACTCGGGAGGAAGCAGAAAGAGGCCCTGTGATTGCGATCCTCATTTGTCAAATTGTGCTCAGCATTGGGCTGGCCTCCATCTTCTTGATTCGTCCCTCCGTTACGACAGGTGCGGCCTGGAAGATCGTAGCCTTCATCGGGTTGTGTGTGCTTCCAGCCCTTTGCATCGTGGGCGGGATGAACACACACGTGCAACGCTCCGAACAGACGCGATTCTGCATTTCGTGCCACGTGATGATTCCTTATGGCCAAAGTCTCTACGTGGATGACCCCGCGCACATTCCCGCTCAACACTTCCAGAACCACCGCGTGCCAGTGGACATGGCTTGCTATTCGTGCCACGCGGACTACACGATCTACGGCCCGCTGAACGACAAGCTACAGGGCCTGAAGCGGATTTACTTGCAATATGTGAGTACTCCGCCGGACCCGGCGGCGATCCGGATAGCTGGCGGATTCAAGAACGCTCAGTGCCTGCACTGTCATCTTGGCGCCCGCGATTTCGAAGAGAATGCGATACATGGGGCACTGATGGATTCACTCAAATCGGGTCAGACGTCCTGCCTGACCAGCGGATGCCACGATACCGCACACGACGTGGCGAATCTGAGCCACGAGAAATTCTGGAAGCCTGTCCAATGAAACTGAGCGCGATCGGAATTCGGCGCCTTCTGCAAATCTCCAGCTCCCTGGTGATCGTAGGACTGCTCCTGGAGATTGTGAGTCTCCTGTGGTTTCATCCCCTCTCGTTCGTCTTGTTCGCTTTCGTAGCCGCAACGTTGATCGGCTTGGGCATCCTGGTTTACTTGGTCTCACTCGTCTTCGTCGTTTCCCCGTCCGCCGAGAAGCGCGGATGAAGTAGCGCATGACGTTCGATTCCACGCGAATCAAGCACGGCTCGGAAGCCTCGCGGAATGTCACACTGAGTTTCGCGCCGCGTACAGTGTTTACTGGGACTTCGTACAGGTCTTTGGCAGTCTTAATGGCCTAAGATGAGGCTCGCGTCTTCTGGGGATCTCCAGCCGGACGTCCCAAGAGTTCCATGTTTATCCCTCATTCGGTAAAAAGTTCCCACAAATGGAATTCACGAATCTTGGCAGATGGCCGTTTTTTGTCAAAATGCCGTTATCGGCAGCGATTCTGAGCGGTGGAAGTGCCGGCAGTATTTGGAAATTCACGTGCTCTACTAAATCCTGTCGTGGGGCTGTTGCATCTAAATTGGTGCCCGACGAAATATCGATGATCGGATCGCTTTAATGTTTATACGGACCATGCAGCAGGCGAAACGGTGGATAAAAATACTGTTTGGCTTCACCCTGCTCGTCCTGGGCGTGGTTATGATCGTCACTCCTGGGCCTGGTTGGCTTACGATCATCCTCGGCCTCGGAATCCTTGCCGCCGAGTTCGTTTGGGCGCGAACGTTGCTTGACCGGCTCAAGGAGCAGGGTATACGCCTTCGCGACGCCGTGTTCGTTCGCCAGCCGGCTGACCGAGTCTAGCTTCGCCCTCCGCTATTCTGGATTTTCTCGCTTCCGAACGCTTTCCAACTGTGGTTTCATGCCTTCGAGCACCGTGCCCTTTGGTACGGCGACCTCACAATACCCCAAAAAAGCTCGGTGGCGGTTTAAGCAGCCCTGTTCTTACGCCCTCGAGACGGAGGCATCCGTGCCTGACAAGACCAAAAATCACTCTGGAAGTCGATGGTCCGGGAAGTGGGCCCTGATCACCGGCGCGAGCGCCGGCATCGGTTGGGAGCTCGCCGAACAGCTAGCCGCCGCTGGTACTCATCTGGTTCTCACCGCGCGACGCACTGATCGGCTCCAGAAGCTGGCGGCGGACCTTTCGACGAGGCATGGTGTTAGCGTCGAAGTCTTCACTGCCGACCTGACGCGCCCGGATGCTCCTGCCGAAATCTACGCCTTCACCAGCCGAAAGAACCTCGAGATCGAGCTGCTCGTTAACAACGCCGGTTTTGGCGCGTTCGGGTACAACCATGAAATACCCGAGGATCGCCTGCTGGAAATGGTCCAGGTGAACTGTTCGGCGGTGGTTCACCTGACGCGCCTCTATGTTCCGGCGATGGTCGAGCGGCGGCATGGCGACGTTCTAATCGTTGCGTCGACGGCCGCTTTCCAGGCCGTGCCGTTCAATTCGGTGTATGCCGCGACGAAAGCCTTCGACCTGCTTTTCGCTGAAGGCATTTCGGAAGAGCTTCGCCCGCTGGGGGTGAATGTCTGCGCGCTCTGTCCGGGACCGACGACCACCGAGTTCCAGCAGGTGGCTCAGCAGCCCGACCGCACCTTTAAGGTGGCCGAAACCGCGGAGAAGGTCGCGCGGGTGGGCCTCGAAGGCCTGGCGAAAGGGAAGAGCTACGTCATTTCCGGCGCTATGAACCGCCTGATGATGGAATCTGAGCGCCTGGCGCCCCGCCGCTTCGTCGCAAAGATGGCTGCGAAGATGATGCGCCCCGAAGGAAGCTAGCTTTCAGGACCCATGTTCGAACGCTACACAGAGAGGTCCCGCCGGGTGATTTTCTTCGCTCGCTACGAGGCCAGCCAGTACGGCAGCCCCTACATCGAGACCGAGCACTTGCTGCTTGGCCTGCTAAGAGAGGACAAGACCCTCGCGCACGTTCTGATGAAGTCGCTCCCCTCGATCGCGATGATTCGAATGGAAATCGAAGCCAGCATCGACATAGGCGAGCGAATATCCACGTCGGTTGAGGTACCGCTCACGCAAGAATGCAAGCGCATCCTGAATTACGCGGCGGAGGAATCGCAGAGGCTTGGCAACCGTCATGTTGGGACGGAACATTTGCTGTTAGGAATCCTTCGCGAAGAGAATTGCAGGGCGGCGCGCATCTTGACAGGTCACGGCGTCGCGCTGACCGACGTGCGCCAGAAGATCGCGGATCCGAAGGTTCAGGGCTATTCGGAGAGAATCCACACGCCGGCGCGCGTTCCGATTGGCGCCGCGGTGGACATGATCCTCGAAGCCTGGGAGGCGCGCGACGCTGGAAAGCTGGCGAGCTTCTTCGATGCGCGTGGCCAATTCTGGGACGTTCGCGGCGAGCTGTGGATGACTCCGCCTCAGGTGGAGAAAGGACTTGCCGCCTATTTCGCGTCAGCGGAGCCAACGGGCGGCGCGCCGGATATCAAAGACGTCAAACCGGTCACCGGCGAAGTTGCGGTCGTAACTGTCGTCTGGAAGCCAAAAGGTGAAGCGAAACAGCAAAATGCGAGCGCTCCCCGAATGGTTTTGCTCCTCCGCGACGCCCACCCTGGCTGGCTTATCGTCTCGATCCACTTGTCCGAGCTGAGGTAGCTTCCGTCCTCGTGAGTTGGCGAGAACTTCTTACACATCGCCGCTATGGTCCGCGCTCCGCCTCCGCCCCTGTGCTAACATGCGAATTCGTCCGTATGACGTTCATTGAATCTGGAGATCGAAATTGGGGCCTCCGAGTTGGCGTTATCGGAGCCGTAGGCTTTATTCTCTTCACTCTGATCGCATTCTGCTCGTTCGCTAGCCCGCAAAGTTCACAGACTACGCAAAGCTCGTCCTCCACGCAGATTTCCCTGCAACTGATCCTTGTGAATTCGCAGGGCGAGGCGCAAGAAATCCTCGGCCGTCTGAAGAACGGCGAGGATTTTGGCAAACTCGCCAGGGAAAAATCGATTGATCCAACCGCAGATTCTGGCGGCTCCATGGGTAAAGTCGCCTTCAGCAGTTTGCGAGCCGAGTTGCGAGACGCTTTGACCGGCCTGCAACCGGGTCAAGTAACGGGCATCATCAAAATCCCCGTTGGATATTTGATTCTGAAAGTGGTCGAGACGGACGACCGTCCGACCCCCTCCGCCACTGGCGCCTCCTCTGGTGCCGACAGGACGATGAGCTTCGCTTCCAGTCGCGCCGTGGGCCGCCAGACCCCGATTACGTCGGGCGTGCCGTTTGTCGACCCCGCATTTTTTGCCTTGGAAAAGCCGCCAGGCTGGGATCACAACCTGAATACGATTTGCCAACTCCATCGGTCGGCAATTCCGCTGACGCAAGAGCGCATTACTCCGATGCTTAAGCCCGAGAACGCCGCGAACTACACCCCAAACGACTTGTTGGGGGTTCACTACGCCCTAGCGCTGATGGAGTCCTATCAGGGCCACATGACCGAGGCCATCAGCCATTGGGAGGCGGCGTATCAGATCGCATTGTCGGACGTTCCTGAGAGTGTACCGTTGATGGAGGAAGTTCTCGGAGACGCTTACTTCCATAAGGCTGAAATGGAAAATGGGGTCTACCGCAAACCGGGCGAGAGGTGCATTTTCCCGCCGCGCCCAGGCAGCGTTTATCCGAAATACGAGAAGACGCAGGACGTCGAGAAGGCCATGCAGTTTTTCGTGAAATGCCTCGAACGGAAGCCCGACGATCTCCAGGTGAAATGGATGTTGAACCTGGCATACATGGCGCTCGGGGAATACCCGCAGGGAGTTCCGGCCAAGTACCTGATTGCGGAACCCGCTAAAGAGGCGCCGGGCGAAAGCATCGGCCGCTTCGTGGATGTGGCCCCTGAAGCGGGCCTCGATGTTTTCCAGGATTCCGGCGGGGTGATCGTGGAAGACTTTGAGAACAACGGCCTATTCGACGTGGTTACGTCGGGCTACGACGTCTGCGACCGCCTCCGCTATTTTCACAACAACGGCGACGGCACGTTTTCCGATCGCAGCGTTGCCTCTGGCTTGGCAAACATTCCGGCCGCCGCCAACCTGATTCAGACCGATTACGACAACGATGGCTGCATCGACATCCTCGCGTTGCGAGGAGGTTGGCAGGTGCCCATGCCCCTTACGCTTCTTCGCAACAACTGCGATGGCACATTCACCGACGTAACCCAGCAATCGGGCCTGGGCGACCACCTGTTCGCCACTCAGACCGCGGCATGGGCCGACATCGACAACGACGGCTGGCTCGATGTCTTCATTGGAGACGAGCAGGGACCCAGCCAGCTCTTTCGGAACAGGGGCGACGGAACCTTCGAGAATGTCTCGGCGAAGGCGGGCATTGACCGCACGAGCTTCACCAAGGGCGTCGTCGCCGAAGATTATGATAACGACGGCTACCCCGATTTCTTCGTTTCCAATCTTCGCGGCGATGACTTCCTCTACCACAACAATCACGACGGTACTTTCACCGACGTGGCCGCAAAGGCGGGAGTTCAGCAGGCTTGGCTCAGCTTCGGCGTGTGGTTCTTCGATTATGATAACGACGGCTGGCCTGACATCTTTGAGGCCACCGATGAACCATCGGTCGACGAGACCCTGCGCACCTACCTGGGGCTTAGCCACAAGGTCGGCACCCTGAAGCTCTACAAGAATATGCGGAATGGAACCTTCGCCGATGTGACCGCCGAAGTGGGACTGGACAAGGTTCTCATGCCGATGGGCGCGAATTATGGCGACGTCGACAACGACGGCTTTCTGGACTTCTACCTCGGCACCGGGAATCCCGAGTATGGAGCTCTGGTTCCCAACGTCTTGATGCGCAACAAGAACGGGAAGAGCTTCGCGGATATCACCGTGTCCTCAGGCACCGGGGAGCTTCACAAGACGCACGCCATCGTCTTCGCAGACCTTGAAAATAATGGGAATGAGGACATCGTCGCTTTGGTGGGAGGATCCGCGCCATCCGACGCGCACGCGCTTCGCGTGTTTCGGAATCCCGGGCACGACAATCGCTGGATTGCGGTCAAGCTCGTGGGCGTGAAGACCAACCGGCCAGCCGTTGGCGCTCGCATCACGGTCACCACCAAAGACCGCGACGGCAGCACGCATTCCTTCTACCGCACCGTGAACAGCAGCGGCTCATGGGGCGCGGCTCCGTTCGAGCAACACGTCGGTTTAGGCCCGGCTTCTGAAATCATCAAGCTCGAAATCTGGTGGCCGACGAGCAATACCCGCCAGGAATTCAAGCATGTGGGCATGAACCAGTACATCCAAATCAAGGAATTTTCCCACGAGTACACGAAGCTGAAACGCAAGACGTACCGGATCGGAGCTCCACAGCCTTCGAGCACGTCCGCGACGAAAGCCACTCCTGCGAGTGCAGTTGGAGGCTCGAGGTGATGAACCCGCGAGGAGCACTGAGAACTTGGATTGCCGCCGCGGCGTGTGCGTTTCTGCTTTCGAGCGCAGCTTTGGCCGGTGCCGCGCAGCGCCACGCCGCCGTAGGACTCGTGCTCAAAATCGAAGACGGGCACAACCTGGTTGTGTCCTGCAGCGAGATACCCGGCTTCATGGACGCGATGGTGATGCATCTGGATGTTCCGGATTCCAAGCAGCTCAAAGACATTCAGCCCGGCGCGATGATTGACTTCACGCTGGTCGTCGGCGATAGCTCGTCCTACGCCGAGAATATCAGGATCCATCACTTTCACAGTGCCGACCAGAGGCAGTTGGAAGTGCAAACCCTACAAATAATGGCCGGGGCGTCCGACGCGAAACCCAATGCGGCCATGTTGTCGGTGGGTCAAAAGGTGCCGGACTTTACGCTGATTGACCAGCACAAGCGTCCCGTGACGTTTTCCGGCTTCTCGGGAAAGGTTGTCGCCATCTCTTTCATGTACACGCGATGCTCTTTTCCGGAGTTCTGTCTGCGCATGTCCAACAATCTGGGCCTCGTCGGAAAGCGATTCTCCGACCGGCTCGACAAAGACTTGGTGCTGCTCACGATTACATTCGATCCGGGGAATGACAGTCCTGAAGTTCTCGCAAAGTACGCCCAGACGTGGAAGGCGAGCGCAAAGGGGTGGTACTTTCTGACGGGACCGCCCGAGGATGTGAAGCGCGTGTGCTTGATGTTCGGCATGAACTTCTGGCCCGACATGGGGATGATCGCTCATGCCATGCACACGGCCGTCATCGACCGGAACGGGCTTCTGGTAGCCAACCTCGAAGGCAACGAGTTCACTGCCGACCAACTGGGCAACCTACTGGAAACGGTGATGGACCGCAACCCCTAGAGGCCATCTGGCCCTGTTTGCGTCCTCGCCCTTGTCGCGGTCGCTTGACTCATCGGCAGTTGGCTCCGTTCTCAGGAAGTCTTCGAGGAAACGTTCGGGTGTTTCGGACCATCTAAGCACCAGACTTGCTTACCTGGGCAAGGCGCTGGTGTCGGAGCTTGGCGGCTTTGGAAGGAATGCTATACTTAGGAATTCACATCGCCGGGCCGGCCTAAAGGAGCACGAGGATGGGCATACAGTTTCAAGAAGTACTGAGCTGGGCAAGGCGCCGTAAGGTCTTTGCGTCTCTCCTCGTAACGCTAACACTGGGAATCGGCATCATCATTGGCACCGTCATTTCCGGCCGTGCGCTGGCAACTCATGAACAGACGGCGCCCAGCGGCGCGGCTCTCCTGGCGATTCCGGACCCCGTGACGTTGTCGAACGGCTTTTCCGGCATCTCGAAAAGGCTCGGGCCAGCCGTGGTGAATATCTCCACGACGCAGGTAATCGAAAAGCCGAAGACCGGCGGCAAGACTAACAAGCGTTACAACGACCCGTTTCAGGATTTCTTCGACCGCTTTTTTGATTCGCCCGACAATGGCCCTGATGCCGAACGCAGTCTGGGTTCCGGCGTGGTGGTCGACAAGAAGGGGTTTATCCTGACGAACGACCACGTGATCGACCAGGCCACGAAGATCCAGGTCGAGCTGGATGGCGACCCGACGCACTACAGTGCGAAGCTTATCGGTACGGATAAGGATACGGATCTCGCGGTGATCAAGATCGAAACCGATCACGAGCTGCCTGTGGCGAAGCTCGGAAATTCGGACGGCGTGCAGGTAGGCGACTGGGTTCTGGCATTCGGCAGCCCGTTCGGCCTGAACTCGACTGTTACGGCCGGCATCGTGAGCGCGAAGGATCGTTCGACTGTGGGCAAGCAATTCCAGCGATTCATCCAAACAGACGCCGCCATCAATCCAGGGAACTCAGGCGGTCCTCTCGTGAACCTGGCTGGGGAAGTGATCGGGATTAACACCGCGATTTATACGGGCAGCCGTGGTTTCGAAGGTGTGGGGTTCGCGCTCCCGTCAAATACAGCCATCACTGTTTACAATCAGCTTGTAACCGGCGGAAAAGTGATTCGCGGCTCGATCGGCGTCACCTTTCAGGAAGCGAACAGCAATAATCCCGTGTTAATGAAGGAACTCGGCGCGCCTTACGGAATTGTCGTAGAGGACGTTGCGCCCGGGAGCCCGGCCGACAAAGTGGGAATCAAGCCGGGTGACGTCATCACTCACATAAATGGGCAGGCCGTCCACAACGGTGCCGACCTCGTGAATCCGATTGCGGACACCCCGATCGGCCAGTCGGTGAAGGTCCAGTACGTCCGCGACAAGCAAGCTAAGGATGCCACTCTCACCGTCGCTGATCGCTCGAAGATTTTCCCCCAGACTGCGGAGAATTCCGACGAGCAGCCCGGAGAGAGCGAAGAGCCCGGCCAATTCGGTCTGCACGTCGAAGACCTCACGCCCGATCTCGCTCGCAAGCTCGGTATGGCGAAGCTGACCGGAGTCGTGGTGACGGAAGTTGATCCGGCAAGCTTCGCGGAGGATCTCGGCTTCACACGCGGGGACGTGATCACCGAAGTGAATCATGTTTCTGTCACTGCCATGGGCGACTACCGCCGTGAAGTGGCCAAGCTGCATCCCGGGCAGGACGTGCTCTTTAAGGTTGCGCGACGATCGGACAGCGACCGCATCTTGACGACGTTTCTGGCGGGCGCGGTGCCGGCCGTAACCGCACAGTAGTCCGCGCTCGGACGGGCGCTGCAAATGTGGCTTCAGGACGAGGCAGCTCCGCCTAACTGGCTTTTATAGTCACGGTTCTGTGCTGCGACCCGTATCCCATTCGCACCGGTTGCTTCCTGAATGCTTGAGTGTGCCCGGGGAAGGCTCATAATCAATAAATCGGCCTGGCATCGAATCTTCCGGGGCGTGCGCTTCAATTAAGGAAAGATAATGAAGTGGTTGGCCATCATCGCGGCGGTCGCACTCGGGTGCTTTTCTGCATCGGTCGGACGAGCTTCTGCGCGCGAGACACAGGGCAGCTCCTCTGTTGCTACGCCGCCGGCAACATCGCCTAGCACAAGTGCGAAGCCTTCCGCCAAGAAGAAGCGCCACTATGCGCGGCGCGAACCGAAGCAAAAGACTCCGACGCCTGAGCGTATTTCGGAAATTCAGTCTGCGCTGGCGCGCAATGGGTACTACCAGGGTGAGCCGAACGGGAAGTGGGATTCGAATACGATCGGCGCAATGCAGAAGTTTCAGTCCGACCACGGCCTCGACGCCAACGGCAAGCTTGATGCGCTGAGCCTGCAGAAGCTCGGCCTCGGCTCAGATATCGCAGGGGTTTCCGCGCCCCGTCCGGTCACGCCGGGGTCCTCATCTGCAACTCCGAGTCAGACGAATCCGGCGCCCGCTAAACCCCAACAAGCCAAAGTCCAATAGGTTTTGCGCGTTCCTCGCTCGCGTCTCGCGGAAGAGGGCACGGGCCTGTCAGAGCGAGTTCAGCGACCGCCCTATTGCGTTTTCTGCTCGCTTGCAGTTTCTTGCTGCAGGTCTTCCACTTTTTCCCAACCGGAATTGGGGTTGTAGTCCTTCATGGATGTGGCGAGGACGTCGGTTTTCTTGCCGAGATCCTTCTGATACACGACTCCATCGGCGCCCACGATGAACGTCATCACCCCGGACGACCTGTATTCGGCAGGATAAGCGACGAAAGCGAAACCGTCCGTCATTTTGCCGTTTACGATGTAACTCTTCGCGCCACCGGCCGCACTTTCGCCCTGGCGCGTTAGCACGCGGTAATAGTAGCCGCGATACGGAGCCGGAGCGCCGTTTCGGCTGTTGGGAGGAGCCTCGGCAGCGGCCCACGCCACCAGCGGTCCGACGGGACTCTGGGGCTCGGCATCGGAAGCCTTCCAATAGAGGCCGTTGTGCTGCCCCTCGTCACTGAAGATTTTCTGGGCATACTCGTTCTTCTGTGCGGAATAGTATTCCTTTTGCGCCGCCACGAGTTCCTGGCAAACGCGAATAGCGGACATTTCGTTCCGGCCAACTCGTCTGTACAGAATCTCTCTCTTGCCCGCCTCCGTGTCGAAATACCACGAGTTGCCATTGTTCACGAGCGGTATGGGCGTGGGCCAGTTCTCCGCACCGATATACAAGGTCATGGTTCCGTCCGGCTCTTTCACCAAACGGTGCATCTGCTCATACCTCTGTACGAAATTAGCGCGGCTCTGAGCGTCCTCGGCGTCGTCACCCGAGTAGACGACTTGCCTTCCGTCTGGTCCCAGGATATCGAGCATCGCTTTTTCGTCGTTATTCTGCGCTGCTGTGACGAGTGCTTTGCTGGCGTCTTCCGGCGACGAAAATGTTTTCTGTCCGTGTTGCTGAGCGAGCGAACGCGCAGGAAAGAACCCTGTCAAAAGGATGCCGACCGCGATAAGTTCAGCAAGATTGTCCCAACACAACGTGTCGAAGTTCAGCTTTGTTCGCCGCATATGGCTTCTCTCCATTTCTAGATTTCACGATCCACCGGGCCGGATGAAGAAATTTCGCCTAACGGGGCCTGCCACCGCCGCCCCGAGATCCCCCGCCACCGCGCGCTCCGCCACCGAAGCTGGCACTTCCGCGCGCCGAGTAGCTCCGCGTCTCCCCGCCATGGTCGTAATTGCTGAAAGCGCCCGACCGGACGCCGCTTTGACCCCGAGGAGGAGCAAATCCTCGAGCAGCCCTGGTGTTTCCTTCGAACGGTCTCGTCGTCCCCCCGGGTCGGTTGTAGACTCCACCGCCGCGGTAGCCGTTCGCGCCGCGCTGCACGTTCCTTGCAACGCCCCGCTCGCCCCCGCCGCGGTAGTAATTGCCCCGGTTGTAAAACGTGTTGCTCCGGGAGTAGTACCGGTTGTGATTGTAAATCGCGTAATGGTTGTGCCAATCAAATCCCCAGTGACCCCAGCCCCATCCAAAACCTCCGAAGAACCCGATTCCGAAACCGACTCCGAACGAAAGATATGGGCCACCAAACCAGATTCCGGGATACGGATACCATCCCGGCCAGGCCACGACGGGATATCCGTAGACCAACCAGGGATCATAGGCAGGAACGTAAACGACATCAGGGTTGGCAGGCTGTATTTCCACCGTCGAACCGTCGTTTTGCACTGTCTGCTGTGGCGTGCTCTTGAGGTTTCCGGCTTGCTGCGCTTTCTGGCGCATGAACTGTACCGCATCCATCACATCCTGTTGCTGGTTGTAGTAGGCATCGCCGAGCGATGACGTCCAAGAGAGGTTCTTGTCCATGTTTCCGAGGACGGACGGAAATGCGGCGAGCGCCTTCACACTCGGGTCCCACGTTTGCTGGTCGACAGCTTGAGCCAAAGCGTCGCCCTTCAAGTCAGGATGCGCTTGCACCCATCTGTCCGCTTCGACCACTTGGTCGGGGAACGTAGCCGCTGCCAGGATCTGCGCCACCAGCGAATCCGGATACAGCGCAATCGGAGCCACTAATTGATGCAACTGCTCGGGAGTCTGTTGCGTGTATGGGGGCGCCTGTGCGGCCGGTGGTTGGTCTTGGGCCGGCGGCGCGGTGGCTTGCGCGTCTTGATCAGCCGACAGGCCCAGAGGGCAAGTGGCGAACAACAGAGCCAACGACACTACCGAAACCAAAATCTGCTTGCCTAACCGAGGCATTGCGAACCCTGCGGTTCGTTCGAAAATGTTCATGTTCTTGAACCTCCCCTGCGCCTTCATTGCTTCCCTCTCCGACCTATTGGATGAGCGAGACGCCATTCCAGTTTCATCGTCTATTCCCGAGCAGCAAAATTCCGCACTTGGGTCCAAAGCCCGGCGCTCGTCTGCCGGCCCAGTAGGCTAGCAAGTGCATCCGGAGCGAACTGTTCAAAAGGGGACAGTCCCACGAACACGGTAGCGGGAGCCGCAGGGGGCCACGTCGTTGACGCGCGCGGCGCGCACTTGTTACTCTGAACCTTGGCGTTCTGCCGCATCATCTAACTAGCCTAACGAACAGCGACAATTGCACGAATCGCCGGGGAGGATTACGCATGGCCACGTCCTACGCGCTGAAGACTTACAAGAACTACATCAATGGCGAATGGGTGGAATCTCGTGCGTCGGGAACGATCGAAGACCGTAATCCTGCGAATACAAGCGAGCTGATCGGGATTTTCCCCTCGTCGTCCGAAGAGGATGTGAACGCTGCTGTCGAGGCCGCTCGCGAGGCCTACAAGGGCTGGCGGCTCACTCCCGCGCCGAAGCGCGCCGAGATACTGTTTCGCGCCGCCAAGATTTTGATCGAGCGTAAAGAGGACTACGCTCGCGACATGACCCGCGAAATGGGCAAGGTGCTCGACGAGACGCGCGGCGACGTTCAAGAAGCCATCGATATGACCTTCTTCATGGCCGGTGAGGGGCGCCGCCTGTACGGCCACACCACACCCTCCGAGCTTCCGAACAAATTTGCGATGTCGGTGCGATCGCCGATTGGGGTTTCCGGCCTGATTACGCCGTGGAATTTCCCGATGGCGATTCCGTCGTGGAAGATCATGCCCGCGCTCGTCTGCGGAAACACCGTTGTCATCAAGCCTGCCGAAGACACTCCCCTTTCGACCCACAATCTCATCGAGGTTCTGGAAGAGGCAGGCCTGCCTCGCGGCGTGGTGAACGTCGTGTTCGGGAAGGGAACAGTCGTCGGCAAGGCGATTCTGGAGAGCTCGGACGTAAAGTTGGTGAGTTTCACGGGATCGACGGAAGTTGGCCGGATCGTGAGCGAAGCTTGCGCGCCGACATTCAAGAAGTGCCATCTCGAGATGGGCGGCAAGAACATCATCGTGGTTATGGACGACGCGAATCTCGATCTCGCCGTCGACGGCGCGATCTGGGGCGGGTTCGGCACCACCGGCCAGCGCTGCACGGCCGCGAGCCGCGTTGCCGTACACAAGAAGATTTACTCCCAGTTCGTCGAGAAATTCGTCGCGCGGGCGGAGGCGCTGAAAGTGGGTGACGGCCTCGACCCTGCCACGGATATGGGTCCGTGCATCAACGAGCAGCAGCTTGGTGCCGTGATGAAATACGTGGAAATCGGCAAGGATGAAGGTGCGAAACTCGCGACGGGCGGCCATCGGCTGACAGAGGGGGGATATGCGGGCGGGTGGTTCCACCAGCCGACGGTGTTCGTCGATTGCGATCCGAAGATGCGGATCTGCCAGGAAGAAATCTTCGGTCCCGTCGTCTCGGTGATTCCGTTCGAGACGTTTGAAGAAGGGCTTGCGGTGGCGAACGGCGTGAACTACGGCCTGTCCGCTTCGATTTACACGCGGAACGTAAATGATGCTTTTCGCGCGGAGAGGGATCTCGAAACCGGGATCGTTTACGTCAACGCGCCGACAATCGGAGCGGAAACGCATCTTCCGTTCGGCGGAATCAAGAATACGGGCAACGGTCATCGCGAATCCGGCGACGCCGCGCTCGACTTCTATTCCGAATGGAAGACGCTTTACATCGATTATTCCGACCGTCTGCAGCGCGCGCAGATCGACAACGCCTAAGACTAGCCGCAGCACATCGTGATCTCCCCGATCACGGGCCACTGCCGGGGCACCTGTCCGTTGGGTCAGGTTCCGAAGTGAGCAAGCCTTCCCCACATCGCCGTTGCCGCGTGGAACTCGCGCGCCTAGAGTGAATGTCATCTGCAGCAAAGACCCGTTTGACGGAATGAGGAGGAACCATGTGGAATAAGCAGTCCGATGCACCCGCGCCACCGACCTCTCAGTGGCAGCCGCCGCAACCGGCGCCCGCCGCGACTTCTGCCGGCATCCGCACCAGTCCGAGCGTGAGCAACCCGGCCGCGCGCAGCCTTTCGTGCCTGGGCGCGAGCCTCGAAATCAAGGGCAAGATTTCCGGCGACGAAGATTTGCAAATCGACGGGAAAGTTGAAGGCTCGGTTGCCCTGAACGGGCAGCGGCTCACGGTGGGACGCACCGGCAAGTTGAACTCGGAAGTGTGGGCCCGCGAATTGATCGTCTACGGCACATTGATGGGAAACATTCACGCCAGCGATCGCGTCGAGATCAAGAAGGACGGCTCGGTGACAGGCGATATCACCACGGCGCGAATCAGCGTCGAGGATGGCGCCTACTTCAAGGGCCGCATCGAGATCGAGCGCACAAAGCAGTCGTCGATTTCCGACGCCAGCGCGGAGCCGGTGTTGGCCGGCGTCTCGAACTGAAATCGCTCGGTTGGCCGGGACAATCTCTCCATCGCAATCTCTCGATTGCACAAGGGCGGGACCGCGCCAGCGGCCCGCTCTTTGTGTTTGTGGCCCACGGGCGGGTTTGAAACCCGCCCCTACTGATCCCCCGGGCCAGGCGAGCCCGAGTGCTTACCATGTGTCGCCGCCTTTTGTCGGCGGCCACGCGCCGAGAGCACGGCGCAAGTCGACGATCTGTCCGATGTGATAGCTGTTGTGCGCGATGAGCTGAAAAATCATCGCGCCGACGGTTGATGCGTTTTTCTCATGGCTCGCGTGTGTGGCGGGAGCTTGCTTCATCCAGGCCAACGCATCCGATCGGCAAACCGATTCAAGGTCGCGCAATAGCTTCCGAAACCCATCGACTATTTCCTTCCACTCGGCCTCCCGAACGCGTTCCGATGACGGCCAGCTCTCGGCAGCGTGCCCGGGATAAGGGTCGGGAGTTCCGCGCATGCGCTTCATGTCGTATTCCATCCAGTAATTGAGGTGAGCCACAATCTCGCAGATGGAGTGCTCGAAGCCTGCAGGCTTGGAGCACGCTACCTCCGCGCGCAGATCCTCGATGCAGCCGACGGGGTCCACGTGTGCGCCCCTGCCTTCCACCAGCTCAAGAGCGACGCGCTCCATCTGGGCCTTCAAATCGTTTTTCGCGGTTTGCTCGTTCGGCATTTCGTCGGGCCGCCCTGGTCATCTTTCGCGGGGCAATTGAATTGTTTTGCCGGTGGCGGCGGATTCGCGCGCGGCGTCGAGAATCTCCGTTACGATCACGTTTGTTTCGAGTGACGTCAGACCTTCGATCTTTTTCCCATCGAGGATGACAGCTCGGAGATAAGAAACGGGATCATTGTCCGGCGCCGGGAGGGGAGTGACTGCCACTTGCTGCTCCTGATGGTCTCCCTGGCGGCGTACGAGAACGTTGTCGCGCTCGACGGTTTTGACGTATCCGGTCTGACCGTAGACTTGAATATCCTTCACGCCGAATGGCCAGTCCCACGATGCCTGGATGATGGCTTGCGATTTCGGGTAAGTGAGGATGATTGTCGCTTCGTCATCGACGTGGGGATACAAGTCGGGTTTGATTTGTTGGGTCACGGCCGTGACGGTGAGTGGGCGCTGATTGTCCATCAGCCAAGTCATGAGGTCCGCGCCGTAACAGCCAAAATCGAAGAGAGCGCCGCCACCGTCGAGCTTGGGATCGATGAGCCAGGAGAGAAACTCGGGGCCGACGCCGATCTCCTTGGGTCCCTGGTGGCCGTCGCGCGCGACGAACTTGCGCATATCGCCGATGGCGTGCTGGTGCAGCAGGTCGTAGGCGGCGCGATTGCTCGCGTACCACGTCGTTTCGTAGTTGACCATGACTTTGATGGGAGCTTCGCGGGCGGCCTTTTCAATGGCGCGAGCGTCGGCCACGGTGACGGCAAGCGGCTTTTCCATCATTACGTCGATTTTGTGGCGAGCGCAGATTTCGACGACGCGGCGATGGTCGAAGGTAGTGGTGTAGGCGAGAACCACCTGCGGATGAGTTTTGGCGAGCATGTCGTCGAGGTCGGCGTAGAGCAAGGTTTTGTCGAGTTTGTATTGATCGGCCACGCGGGAGGCAAAGGCTTGGTCGGGTTCGGCGATACCGACAATTTGAATTCGCGGATCGTGCTGGTAGGTCTGCAAGAATCCGAAGATGTGGCCGTGGGCTAGTCCGGCGACGGCGACACGCAGGGGAGCCGGTTGGGCGTGGGCTCGTGGCGTGGCCAGGAGCAGCGCCATCACGAGGAACAAGGGGCGAAGGCAAAGAGAAGCGGAAGAGGCAGTTTTGTCGCGGTTAGAAAATGTGATGTCGTTTGTTGGCAACGGCTTGCGGCGATTTTTGAATATGGGGTTGTCGCGATTAGAAAATTGGTGGCGCATTGCGGATTTCCTCCTGTCCGGCAGAAAGCAGGTGCTTTGAGATAGGGAAGAATCTACCGCAGAGGCGCGGAGTTCGCAGAGAAATTTGAGTGGCTCGACGCGCCTCGGGCGCCGGTCGTCGATAGCACGCAACAGCGACGACCTCCTCTCTGCGCTCGTTTTCCGCGAGCGCGAAAATAATTCACGCTAGCACAGAAAAAGATTTCGCGAAATTCGCAAAACTACGTAGTACGTATAGAACTGGCGCGCGGGGCAGCGGGTCAGTTTCCGGTGATCAAGTTAATTGAGCACATAGCAGCCGATTTATATGACCTGCCAATTGATATTGATTTTAGCTATGATTAGTCAGTTTAGCTCTGCCGTGAGACGCACCTTAAACTTTAAATAGGTCGCTGTCGCGATGTCGCCTGCAGGTTCGTTTGTGGGCAGTCCGTTTAGGCGCCGGAGTTGAGGGAAGCAAAGCCATGCAGAAACACACGATTCGACTCGCAGCAGTTGCGATTTTCGTGATTGGGCTGATTGCCCCGGCGGTTTGGGCCCAAAACACGGTGGAAACCATTGCTGGCGGCGGCCCCAACAATCTGCCTGCCCTTAAGTCGAGCCTCGGTACTCCCGCCAGTATCGCTTTGGATAGCGCGGGTAACATCTACCTCAGCGATCTCTACTCCGAGCGGGTGTTGAGGGTGGCTATCACGGGGAACGTGACCGTCGTGGCAGGCGATGGGGCGCGTGGCGGCATTGCCGGCGGAGGTAATGCCGGCGATGGCGGGCCAGCCACCAAGGCCGGCTTTGAGTATCCCAGCGGCGTCGCGGTAGATAGTGCCGGGAACATCTTCGTCGCGGATAAAACCCTTTGCACGATTCGCGAGGTGTCTGTACAGACGGGGAACATCTCCACCGTGGCCGGCAGTATTGGCAATTGTGCATACTCGGGCGATGGCGGGCCCGCCACGGGCGCGACGCTGAATAATCCCTCCGCCGTGGCTTTAGACACTTCTGGGAACATCTACATCGCCGATTCCAACAATTGCCTGATTCGCGGGGTTTCCGCCGCCACCGGCATCATGTCAACGCTGGCTGGAATCCCTCCAGATATAACTGGGGCCTTGCACTGCGGGACCTCTGGGGATGGCGGCTTGGCCATTAACGCCAAGGTTGGATTCGCCAACGGCTTGGCCTTGGATGGCTCGGGGAATCTCTTCATCGCAGATCCTTCCTTTTGCCTGGTTCGCGAGATTTCGTCATCCACGGGAATCATTTCCTCCGTGGCGGGCGAGGGCGGCAATTGTGGGTATTCTGGAGATGGGGGCCCGGCCGCCAGCTCCCAGCTCAACCAGCCCGACGGTGTAGCCGTGGATAGGTCCGGCAATATCTTCATAGCAGACACTACAAACTGCGTGATCCGCGAGGTCTCATCGTCGAACGGCCAGGTTTCCACTGTGGCGGGGGATTTCAGCCTCGGATGTGGATACTCCGGTGATGGAACTTCGGCCACCAGCGCCCAGCTCAACCAGCCCTATGGCGTGGCCGTAGACAACTCAGGGGACGTCTTGATCGCGGATTACAAGAACTCTGTGATCCGCGAAGTTTCTGCCTCCACGGGCAACATCTCCACGTCCGCCGGCGTGGCCGTACCTGATCGGTACCACATGGGCCAAATGATCGGCTTGCCCGGATACAGCGGCGATGGCTACCTTGCCACGGATGGGGACATCGGCTTTCTGAACGACACTCCATATGCCGCAGGTGTGGCTACCGACCGTTCTGGAAACGTGTTCATTGCGGATACCGTCAACAACGCCGTTCGCGAAGTCTCCGCATCCACGGGAATGATCACGACTGTGGCCGGAGACGGCCTCATCGGCTACACCGGCGATGGGGGCCCAGCCACAAGCGCCGAACTCTTCTATCCGAGGGACGTGGCCGTGGACGGCTCCGGAAACATCTTCATCATGGATACTGGCAATTGCACGGTTCGTAAGATTACGGCCTCCACCGGTGTCATCTCCACCGTGGCGGGGACGCCTCCAGACAGCGCCGGCAATTACTACTGCGGATATTCAGGCGATGGCGGACCGGCCACTAGCGCCCAGCTCTATCCCATCGATCTGTTGATACCGGCAGGAGGCGTGGCCGTGGATCCCGCCGGCAACATTTTCATCGCAGACACCGGAAACGGAGTGATCCGCGAAGTTTCCGCCTCCACAGGAATTATCACGACTGTCGCGGGCACCGGGGGACTCAGTTACGTCGGCTTCTCCGGCGATGGTGGCCCTGCGACAAGCGCCGTGATGGACGCTCCCTACGGCGTGGCAGTGGATGCGTCCGATAACATCTTCATCGCAGACAGCTACAACTCCGTCATACGCGAGGTAGTTGCAGCTAATGGCAACATCTATACGGTCGCAGGCGACGGGTATCCGGGTGTCGGCATTTCAGGCGATGGTGGTCCCCCTGGGGCAGCGAACCTTGGCGTCATCTTCGGAATGTTCGTCGACCCAGCGGGGAATCTCTTCATCCCCGATCCCGACAATTGTGTGATTCGGATGGTCTCCGGGTCCACAGGAATCATCTCCACAGTGGCAGGGGCGGGCAACAGCGGCGGCGATTACTATTGCGGATACTCGGGGGACGGCGGTCCTGTGTTGAAAGCCATTTTTGATAGCCCAGGGACCGCCGCAGCAGACGCTTCCGGAAACGTTGTCGTCTGGGACGACATCCGGATCCGTAGGGTAGCGGGCTTGGCGCAAGGGGCTGCAGCCGCCGCCGTTCCTTCTCCAAATCCTTTGGTATTCCCCACCCAACCTGTGAATATCGCGTCCAACCCGCTTGCGATAATGCTCAGCAATCGAGGTTCTGTAGCAACCAGCGTCTCGACCTTGGCCTTCTCCGGGTCGAATGCCTCCGACTTCTCAGAGACGGACAATTGCGCCGGCACTTCCTTATCGGCGGGTGGCGGCACGTGCACGATCAACGTCAAGTTCAAACCTTCCGCAGCGAGTACGGAAAGCGGGCTGCTTACAATCACCGACACTGCGGGGACGCAGACCGTCGACTTGACCGGCGCTGGGGTGACCGGCACGCCAGAGTTCTCGCCCTCCGTGACGACAATTTCGTTCGGTAATCAGCAGGAAGCCGTAATGAGCTCACCGAGGGGCGTGACAGTGACGAACAATGGCAACCTCGGCCTGACGATCAGCGCTGTGTCGGTCAGCGGCGCGAACGAAAACGATTTCGCAATCGGTGGCGCTAGTTGCGAAACTACCGTGGCGGTTAATAGCACGTGCCTGGTAAGCGTGACGTTCACGCCCAGCACAACCGCTGCGGAAACTGCGTCGTTGGAATTCGTCGATAATGCGGCAGGAACTCCTCAATCTGTGGCGCTCACGGGTACGGGGACGACTTTCTCTATCGGTCTTGCGCCTGGTGGTTCGGCTACGGCCTCTGTGACGCCAGGAAGTCCGGCCACCTACAACCTGCAGGCAAGAGCGATCAGCGGGTTCAATGGAACTGTCGCCCTGACTTGCGCGGGCGCGCCTGCCGATTCGACTTGCATGCCTTCACAAGTTTCGGTTGCCCCGAATGGAAATAGCGCCGTGCTATTTTCGGTTAAAGTGACCACGATGGCGCCTTCTATTGTTCCTCCAGGCGTCGGCGAACGGTGGCACCCATTCGATGGTTTTCGTATTTTGCCGATGATTCCGATGTTGGCTCTTGCGTCAGCGCTACTGGCTTTCGCTTCTCGCTCCCGAGGCGCCGCGGCGTGGCGGCGAGGTGCTTACTTTTTTGCCATCCCGCTCGCCTTTCTGCTGCTCGCCATTATGCTGAGCAGCTGCGGGGGTGGTGGTGGCGGCTCGACAGGTCCTCCTCCTCCGCCGTCAGGCGGCACGCCCGCTGGGAACTATACCTTGACGGTCACCGGCATCTCGAACGGTGTCAGCTATTCGCAGGCCTTAACGTTGAACGTGAATTGATGCGCGAGGAAATCTAGCCAACGGAGTCGGGCCGGCCGGTTGAACCCGCAGCCGTTACCGGAAACTGGCTCACCACACGCGCCGGAGTGCGTTGACTTAGCGCGCTGGCGTGGCCTAAGATTTGGCGCGAGCCTTCTAAACTCCCGTCATGATTGGCGAAACCGTTTCCCGCTACCGAGTGGTTGAGAAGCTGGGTGGTGGCGGAATGGGCGTGGTGTACAAGGCCGAGGACACCAAGCTCCGGCGCTTCGTGGCGCTGAAGTTTCTGCCGGAGCAGATGGAACGCGACCGGGCGGCCCTGGAGCGCTTCGAACGCGAAGCGCAAGCGGCCTCCGCGCTCGATCATCCGAATATCTGGACAATCTAGGAAATTGGGGAACACGCAGGCCAGCGGTTCATCGCGATGCAATTCCTGGACCCAACGTCGCGTGCCTTGGAGTCGAGGACGCGCAACTCTGAATTGCGGCACAGACTCCGAAATCCAGGGGTTCGGACCTAGTCGAGGCGGGCGGAGGCGGGTTCGGCGTTGGCGTCCGAGCGGGCGTCCGATTTTGAGTCGGCGCTGGATTCGTCGACGGCGCGAAGCGTGAGCCAGTCGGTGCGCACCGTGTCCCATTCCTGGATGAGGAAGCCGTAGGATTCCAGGAATTCGCGGATGCGCGGGCGCGACCATCCGGCGATGTTCTCGAGAATGGGCGCGAGGACGACGATGGCGCTGTTGCCGAGCACTGTGCGGCTGGCGACGTGCGCCACCTGCTTGGTCTCGGAGACGGCGATGGTGAAGCCGTCGCGTGCGTTGACGTGGAGCATCACGTTGATGTCGGAGCTGCCGTCGCCGGCGTAGACGATGTGGTCGGGGCCGATCTGCAAGCTGGCCTGCAACTCGTCGATCACAGCGACCTTTCCGTAGCCTGCTGTGGCGCGGATGATGGTTTCGATCTCGCCGGAGCTTTTGTATTGGAACTGCGTTCCGTAGATGCGTTCCGGGGGGACGATACCTTCGAGCGCCGATTGGATCACTTCGACGGGCGCGGCCGACACAATCGAAAAATCGAAGTGATGGCCTTCGATGCCGTGGTCGAGAATGTCGTAGAGCAGGCCGATATTCTCCTTCAGGCGAATCTTCTTGCCGGTTTCGTAGAGATGCTCGCGGCGGACGCGGCTGCGAAACTCGGGATCGTGCAATAGCAGGTAGGCGAGCTCCGCCCCCTGCTGGACCAGGTTGATCTTGGCCATGCCCGTCGCGCGGCGCTTGAACTCCTCCGTGGGGATGCCGATGATCTCGCTCAGGACGTAGCCGGAGTCGTTGAACGTGAGCGTCTGGTCGAAATCGCTCGCGAACAGGTAGTGCTTTAAGGGCTTTTCAGTCATGCGTCTTCGTTCCCTCTGCTTTAGATTCCGCTGCCTTAATGACAGGTGAAAATCAGTGTGTAAGTGCACCGGTAACGGGTCCTTGTATTAGATGTGTTCAGCTTGGCATGGGACGCACCCCAGGCGGGCGTCAAAGTTCCAATCGGTTTCATTCGAGAAACCGATGCGGAGCGAGCAGGTTTGGCATGCCGAATCGGGAACGCGTGTCTGACGCGAGATTTAGGGCCTGGAGACTGGGAGTCTAGGAGAAAAGCAAAACCAAAAGCGAAACACAGAGGACACGGAGAAAATCCGGAGGGCACAGAGAAGCTGCAGCGACGACAAACTCCTTTGTCAGCCGGGCCGGAGCCAACAGGGTGCGCGGGTCGGCGCTAGATTGTCGTTGAGGTTGTCGTGGCGCCGGTCTGGGCTGGCGCGGGCGTTGACGGCACCGGCTGCGGCTTTAGCGTGAAGCGGACGCCGCGCTTTGCGTTTTCGTCCACGGTGCGTTGCAAATCGAGCTGGTTCATTTCGATTGCGCCCTCGCCGCCGTAGCTGATGCGGTAGTGGAGCTTGCCGCTCGCCACCCAGTAATCGGTCGCCGGGAACGTGGTGCCGTCCTTCAGGTAGAGCAGAACGGTGGGAGCGGACTCCGCGACGTTGCCCGTGTCTGGGCCGAGGTCCGGGGTAACGTCTGAACCGATGTTGGAACCAGTGTCCACACCCGGATTTGAATACATTTGCGGAGCGATGTCGGATTGCGGGGCGGCGTAGCTCTGAGACTGGTCCGGATTTGCGCCTGAATTGTCATCGCCAGGGCCGTATGGCGGCGGATAGGTGTCCGGACTTGACGGCGGGTAGAGCGGGTAAGCGTTGTAGTATCCGGGCCAGCCCCACGCGCCATACCAGTAGGGGTTGTACCACGGGCTGTACCACCCGCCCCATCCGAATCCGAGACCCCAACCAAAGCCCCAGCCAAAACCGAATCCCCAGCCGCAGCCCCAGCAACCGTACCCATGGCCGTAGTAGCCATATCCGCCGTAGCCGTGGTAGCCGTATCCGCCGTAGCCCAGCCCAGGCCGGAACGCCGAGTTCACGCCAACGCGACTGGTGGTTCCTCCGAACGTGTTCGAATTGCCGAGACTCAAATGGCTGAAGCGCGAACTGGAGGCTGCTGTGTTGCCGAGGGAAGTGCTGCCAAAGCGAGAACTACTGAGGGCCGAATTGCCGAAGACGGAGCTGCGACCGGCGAAGTTCGACGCCGCTCGGGAGGGCGATATGGCCGAGTTCATCGCATGGGCCGAACTCATCCCTGCGCTGCGCGAAGCCGAAAGGCCGCTCGAAGGTGCCATAGACGAAGCGCGCCCCGAAGCGGATGCACTTCCGCGCGCAGCGGCTGTTCCGCCGAAGCCGCGGTATCCAGCCGAGCCTGTTCCTGATGCGGCTATGCTGCCTCGCGCTCCTGCTGTACCGCCCGCCGCGCCGCCAAAGCCGTGCCATTGCCCATCGGCGATCGCCGACCTGCCAAAGTGAACGTTCGTCGGTGGCGCTGCTCCAGGTCGATTACCGAAGCCGCCGGAACGCGAAGCGTTGTACCCCTGCCGGCCATACGCACTGCCGCCGAATCCAGGCCTCGCATAGGCGCGAGTCGAGGGGCGAGCCGCATATCCGCCACGGTAACCGCCTCCGCTGGGCCGCGCTGCCGCGGATGGCGCGTGACCGCCGCTGAAGCCGCCTCCGCCCATGTGGCTGCCACCACCACCGCCTCCGTGGAAACCGCCGCCACCGCCACCGTGACCTCCGCCACCACGTTGTGCAAACGTGGGAGCAGGCGCACACGCGAGTGCAGCTGCAGCAAAGATTGAAAAAAAGGTCTTCAGGCAGGTGGATCGGCTCATATCTATACCCTCCGCCGACAATAGCCACCGGGGCTCGCTGTGGCGCAAAACCTTCGGTGCCTCATCCTAATACATTTGACTCGCTATGCACACGGTTGGTTGCACAAAACCGGCGACCATGGCCTCAGCGGTTAAAGCCCCACCGCAAAGACGGGGCTTTAGCTCGACCCTGCGTGCGCACACGACTCCACACTCTGTTAAACACGGGGGCCTAGAGTTAGTTGCGCCTTATTTTTGATGGGCCGAGCCGGACGAAAGGGGCCGGCGTCCTATAGCGTGGGAAGGAATTCGCGCCGTGCTATTCTGCAGCTGTGCGGTGAGCCCGCTTCCTGTTCTCTGCATCGTTCTGTCGAGGATCCATCCGAGTGCGAACCCAAATCGCGATCTTTGTCGCCATCGTGCAGTCGATTCTTCTTTTTGGCCATTTCGCAATTTACGAGACATGGATTGAGCTGTGGGGCGCGCCTGAGCCTCGGGCGGCGCTGTGGCTGCGGATCGTTTTAGGAATCCTGTCGGTGAGCTTTGTTGCCGCGTCGCTGGTTAGCTTTCGCTACTCGAATGTGGCGGTGCGCGCGTTCTATCGTGTGGCGGCAGGGTGGCTCGGTTTCATGGGGTTCTTGTTTTTCGCGAGTGGCCTGTGCTGGATCGTTTATGGCGCGGCGTGGCTGGTTGGGTGGCGGGGCGAAGGGCGTGCGATTGTCGCGGCACTTTTCAGTGCTGCGATTCTTACCGGCTTCTACGGCATTGTGAACGCGGCGCGGACTCGCGTGAAGCGCGTTTCTGTGAAGCTCGGGAACTTGCCCGAGGCGTGGCGCGGGCGCTCGGCGGTGCTGGTGAGCGACACGCACCTGGGGCAGGTGCGGAGCTTTGGATTCTCGCGCAAGATCGTGGCGATGGTCGCGCGGTTGCGGCCCGACGTGGTTTTTATCGCGGGCGATTTGTACGACGGCGTTGAAGTGGACCTGGTCGGGCTGGCCAAGCCGTGGTCGGAGTTATCTGTGCCCCTGGGCGTTTTCTTTGTGGCAGGAAATCACGAGGAATTTTCGAATCGCGCGAAGTATCTCGATGCCGTGGCCAGCGCCGGTGTGCGCGTGCTGAACAACGAGAAGGCGATTGTGGACGGGATGCAAATCGTCGGCGTGCCGTATCACGCGACGGTGAACTCGGAGGTCTTCTCGTCCGCGCTGGCGAAAGCCGACATCGACCGGAACCGCGCCAGCATTCTGCTCAGCCACGCTCCACATCGCCTGGAAATCCCGGAGAGCGCTGGGATTTCGCTGCAGCTTTCAGGTCACACGCATCATGGGCAGATGATTCCGTTCACGTGGATTGTGGACCGAATTTTCGGGCCGTTCGCCTACGGGCTGCACCGCTTCGGCAACATGATGGTTTACACGTCGTGCGGCGCGGGAACGTGGGGACCGCCGATGCGCGTCGGGCCGGATCCAGAAATTGTCGTGTTGCGCTTCGAGTAGGCGGCGACTTATTTTTGCTTCTTTGCTGTGGGCAGCAGGCCGTACACGTCCACTTCGTTTTTGGTGCCAACGTATACGCGGCCGTTCGCAACCGTGGGAATCGTGAAGCGGAGCGTCCGCCCGGCCCAATCGCGATCGTTGTTTTGGGCATTGTTGTAGAGTTCGTGGGCGACGTTTCCTGCCTCGAACGCGTGGAGAATGGCTCGCCGATCGGGAGCCTCAAAGCCCTTCGTTTCGATGACCCAGACGATGCCGTCTTTCGTGCCGTTCGCGGAGACAGTTGGGGTCGCGCCCGGATCGGCGAACGGGACGGTGCCCTGAGCGGCGAGCGAAAGCTTTCCGTCTTGCAGGCTGAAGTCGCGTAAGACGTCGTGACTCACAAGATAGTAGATGTGACCATTCCAGTATGCGGCGGCTCCGAAGATCATGTCTTTTGTTGGGATCGTTTGTATGGCGTGACCATTGTCTCCTGAATGGAATCCTCCCATGTGGTCGCGGTCGATGACGTAAATCATCGCGCCCTTGCCTCCGACGACCAGAACATGCGGATGCGGCCCCGGTTGATCCGGCAGCAGGACGGGACCGCCGGAGCCAAGATCGTTGTCCGCCGAGTTCAGCTTGTCCTGATCGAACGGAGTGAAATAATCGGCCACGGTCAAACCGGACGACGTCAGCGCCAGTTTCACCACACTATCACCGTAATCGCGGCCGCCTTTCGATGCCGCGTCGAAAGTGCCGTTTCCGGTGGCGGCGAAAACATTGCCGCTGGAGTCGGCGGCCGGACCCGCGTCCCCGGCCCAGATTCCGCCTTCCGAACTATCGGGGGAGGTGTTGAAGACACCCACTTGCTTGAGCGTGCGCGCGTCATACGCGATCATCCAGCCATGATACGGCCCGACATCGCACGAGGAAGCCCATGAAAGGTAGACCGTGCCATGCGAAAGCAGCAGGGCTGCGCGGGGATTTTCACGGACTGGGTCGAAATCGACAGGATTCGACACGAGTCCGAGCGTCTTGTGCGGCATAGACGCCTTGATGGTTATGGGGCTGCCCGGCCGTTCGGCTCCCGTGGCGATGTCGAGGGCATGCAGCTTTTGAAAGTACGCGCCGTGCTCGCTGGTTCGGGCGAGAACGTAGATTGTTCCCGCGGCCGCATCGATGACGGGCGTCGACGTGATTCCGATTGTGGGCACGATGAACGGGCAGGCGACTTCCTCCGGCGTGAGCGGTTCGATCGCTTTGGCAGGATCGTAGAAACGCGCGTGCCAGAGCGGCTCCTGGGATGGTGCGTCGGCATCGAACGCATACACGCTGTCGTACTCAGTGGCTACGAACAGGACGTTGCGTGTCCCTTTGCCTGGTATCGCAACGTGCGGAAGATACAGCGGCTGGGCGTAGACGTCGCCGTCCACGCGAAGCGCGAACAGTTTCCCGAATTGGTTTGCGTTGACGTTACGCGGCGTAAGAATGGTTTCGCGCACGTCCGCGCCCGTTCGCGCGTTGTCGTACTGCGAAGTCGTAACCTGTGCGCGCGTCGCGATCGGCAAGAACACGATGAGGGCAATGAGTAGGGAAGCAGAAAATGCGCACCGAGACGCGCGCATACATTTCTGGGCAATGCGCTTGACTTTGTTCATTCACACCCCTCCAGCGGTATAGACACCGCGCGAGGAATTTTGTTAGCGGACGGTCGAAAGCCCGGCTTCAGCTTTCTGCGTGGCCCAACGGCGGCGGATCCCTGTCGACTTCAGTCTAAGCGAGTGCCGATTCTCCCAATTGGCCCCACGCCGCATCGTCGCGGACAGCGGCGTCAGACAGGGAATCGTAGTAGGCACTGACTCTGGAACTAGCGGGTCCATTTGATTAGCACCTTTCAACTCTAGCAAGAATGCCTTCCAGCGGGTGACTGTTGTGAGCTATCTCGTACCTTCACGCCGATGAGGGGCATGAGTTCGATTGCGTTGCTTTTGCCACGCGCTCAATTCGAGTTCGGATGGCCCCCCGGGCGGCGCACGTCCAGAACGTACAGCATCTGGTCCTGGGTCAACGCGAGGAGCTTCTGACCGTCGGCTGAGAAGTGCGCATAGACGATGGCGCCGGCGAAGTTGTAGTCGTGCAATTTCTCCGCGGTTTTCAAGTCATACGTCGTCAGCCGATCCATCCGCGTGCTTAGGCACAACGTGGAAGTGGCTGCGTTGAGCGTGGGCCGCCAACCGAAGAGCTTCAGAACTTCCTGTTCCGAAGAGAGGGAAAACACGAATACTCGTTGACCGTCCTTTGCAAGGACGAGCCAATCGTTTTCGGAAAACGCGGAATCGAACTCCTCCGGAGCCGAGTCTATCTGTGCGAGAACGCCGCCCAGGGATTTTCCCGTTCGCGGATCCAGCACCTCGAAATAGGAATCTCTGTTCGCCTGCTTGTCGTGCTTGAAAGCCTCCACTGCAACTCGATTGTCCTTCATGGCCCGGCGGCCGCCGGGAGAAGCAGCTTTCCACCCGAGAACAAACCGGTCTCCCTGTGGATCGGAGAAAGGGACAGCGGGGTCAGATTCGAAACCTCGCTTCCACAGCTCGTTGCCTGAGCGCGTGTCCAAGGCACGCAACGAAAATCCGGACATGTGAGCAGATGCGAGCGAAGATGCTTGACTTGCGAGAAACGCCGGCAGGAATGACTCTGGGTCCGTGCTCATCGACTGCTGGAATAACACTGCTGCGGACGGAAAATACTCAGCGTGCGACGTGTGAAGGCCCTGTTTATCGTCGGGTCGCGGCCGTGACCACGTTTTGCCGGCTTGGCGAGACGAAAGGCTGAAGGTCTGCAGCTCGAAATCGCGCGAGGCCCGATTGTCAACCCACTGGTAACACGAGGAGTCGTCACACCAGCCTCCTTCGATATTTTCGAACGTGCTGATCCGCTTTCCATCCGCGGCCCGGTAAACGGCTCCTTCGCCACCAGTGCTGAGCACCAACGAAGCGATATCGGGTGAAACCGCGGCGACCTGCAGCATAGGAAGCAGGCCCGCCGTTGCGGCAACCGTCTGAGGCGGTGAATTGTCCAAGTGTGATAATACGAGGTTTCCGGCGGACGTAAACGTGGCGACGTCGCCACCGTACACGTCGGCGGCGGGGTCAGACAGTTTGACTACCGACTTTCCCGCCTGAAGATCGAATATCCCCGAGTCTGAGGCGTCCTCGGTGCTGTAGACCAGATACCCAGAGGCACTCGTGTCGCGGGCCTGGCCGGAGAGCCCGATCCTCTTGAGCATTTTGCCATCGGGGAAGCTCAATAGTACGGAGTCATCGGGCTTCTGCGGATCGAGGATTGCCACCTGGTCGGCTCCCGAAAAATGCAAGGTCGTAGAGTGTCGATGCCGCAACGAACCCGGCAGATTGAATTTCTGGCCATTCGTCGCGTCGAAAGCGACTAATTCTCCGCCGAGCCCGGGAGCGATCAAGTAGCGGCCGTCCGGCGAGAATACGAGCGCGCCCGTGGAAGGGTTTCTGTTAACGACAAACGCGGGCGAGTTCGTGACAACATAGCCGAAGGGTTCCGAAAATGCCGACTCGCTGGGAAGCCGTTGTAGTGAGAACAACCCCCTGGGAACGTTGAAAAGCTGGGAGGAAACCAGTTCATGCCCGTCAGGAAGACGCAGCAGGTGAAGTTTGAAAGTGTCGTCAAAGCAGCCCATCGCATTTCCTATCGGCGACAGAACCGCAGCGCGACAAGACTTCAAGGAAGAACTCAGCGGCTTTGCGTCGGCGTTGCCGTTTTGGTTCACGCTGACGATTGCAACCTCCAGGTTCGCGCCCGAGATAACAAAGTTTTGAGAATCAGCCGTGAATGCAGCAGGGAGTACTCGTGTGGCAGATACATATGATTGTTCCTCGAGCGGCTCGCGACTGAAGATGCGGATTCCGGAATCATCCTGAAGCAAAATATATTTGCCATCGGGACTGAACCGCACGCGGCGATTGCCACTGCGTAACGGAGGATCGAGCCGCTGTCGACTCAGTACGATACGATTATCGTCGCGATGCTGGAGTGCGGGCCGGGCGTCTCGTGCGTTTTGCCGTCCGGCAAAACACAACAAGGGCAGAAAAACGGCCAAGGCTGCTAAACGGGCTACTTGGCTATTGGTGTATTTTCTCACGCCGCGCCGTTGAGGTTGCGCGGCCGAGTTTACACCTTTAGGCCGATGAGGCGCATGAGTTCGATGGCGTTGCTTTTGGCGACGACGCCTTCGCGCAGAGTGTAATCGAAGCGCATCTGGCCGTCTTCGACGTAATCCTGAAAATGGAAATTGCGGATGACGTTGCCCACCACCGCTGTGACTGCCGTCAGCGCCAGATCGTGCGTGGTGACGATACCGATCGAGCCGTGGTCGATCAGCGCGCGAAGCAATCCCTCGGCGCCGATTCGGCGATCCTTCGAATTCGTGCCTTCGAGCAATTCGTCGAAGAGGAAGAGCAGCGGCTTGCCGTCGCCCATCAGCTCGAATACCTGGCGGATGTGGAGAATCTCGGTGTAGAAATTCGAGCGGCCTTCCTGCAGCGAATCCGTGCTGCGAATGCGGGTCCCCAAAGCGACCGGCGAGAGGCGCAAGGATTGCGCGCGCACGGGCGCTCCCGCGTTCGCCAGGACCGTATTGATTCCGACGGTCCGGAGCAACGTGCTTTTTCCGGACATGTTGGAACCACTGATGAGCATCACTCGCGTGTGACCATCGAGAGAGACGCTGTTGCGCACGCACTTCGATGCTGCAATCAGAGGATGGCCGAGCTCCCGGCCCTCGAAAATCGGAATCGCGGGCGCATCGCTTCCAGTCACAGGCTCGTGCGCAACGAACTCCGGAAAAGGGTCGGCGGGATGCTCGAACGAATAGGTGGCGAGCGAGAGCAGGGCCTCGATTTCGCCCACGGTGTCGAGCCAGGCGCGGACTTTCGAGCCCCAGCGCATGCGCCACGCGTCTGCCGCGAACGCCACCTGCAACGAGTACAGCACGGGCAGCTCGATGATGCGCACGATCATTCCCTCGCGAGCGTCCATCCAGAAGACGATGCGCGCAAAATCGCGAATCGCGCGCGACGCTGGATGATCGCCCGCCGTGAGGGCCGCCGTTTCCTTCTGCAAGCGCGGCGAGGCGAACTGCTCCCGCTCGATGCGCTCGAGAATCTGAGAAAACAGCGTGAGGCCTTCGGCGTTGCAATGGAGCGTGTCCATGACCCCTTCGGTGGGACGCCGCCACTTCGCGTAGAAACCGAGTTCGAGCGCCAGCACGAGGATCACCGGCCAGATCCTTCCGCCGGCGAACCAATACACCAAGGCAGTGAGGGCGGCGAGTGCGAGGATGGCGAATATGACGCGGAGTCCGGTGGTAGCCGGGAGCGGTTTGCCTTCCGCCCAGGCGATCAGCGACGCGGCGTCCAGCCTGGCGCGCAAATCTTCGCCGGTGACGGCGATGTCTTCGCGGAGGTCGAGGCGGTCGCGCAATTCGGCGACGAGTTTCTGGCGCTCGATAATTTCGTCAGTGGGAGAGGCGGCGCAAAGCCAGCCCGCGAGCCGCTCTTCGCCCATCGGGAGCCGCGCCGTGGAGAGCAGTTCGAAGAGGCAGCCGCGGCCGAAGAGGTCGAGGTCGTCGGCATAGACGTGTTTCGGATCGCGGAAACGCTCACCGGTCGAGCCGGTTCCAGCCCAGTTATCGTCGATGCGAGCGATTCCACGGCGATACAGCGCGACCACGGTTTGCGCATGATCTCGCGCTTGCAAAATGCGCTCGTGAATGACCATCAGAACGGCGAACAGAGTGACAGGCGCGAGAATCCAGTAGGGCGAGATGGCCTTATAGAGCGCGAGCACGCCCACCACGATTGCGAGAACGATCGTAAGCAGCTTGAGATTGCCGCAGCGGAGGTGCAGACGCTCTTTGGCGGCGGCAACTTTCAGATGATGTTCGAGGCGCTCCGTGTACTCAGCCCGCGCCTCAATCATTGGGACCTCGGGCAACGTGAAACCTCGCGCACTACTCGACACCTCATCGCAGTTTGACGCTCATAGGCCCGGCGATACTCACGTGGTGAGGATCATAGTCTACTCCGGACGAAGGGATGAGGTATTCATGTGAGTTGGTAACGCGGGGTGGGCGCCAGGGGTTGACGCATCGGCCATGTTCGTGAGGTCGAGTGCTGGAGGAAGCCCACAATCACTGAGAAAATTGGTCATGGTCACGTTGCCAAAAGCGAGCAGATGCGCCACGGGTTGCGCTGTGGCTTTGTTCACGATGGGCCTTGCGCCGGGTGTCGCCGACTGCGCCCGACCGCAAGCCAAAGCCGAGAACCCGAAGGCCTGTATCGTCATTCGAAAAATGGTCCCGTCAGTGGTACAGACGGATGACTCTGGAATCACCACGGAGCCCATCCGCATGACGATCGAGGCTCAAGGCCAGGCCGAAGATCTCAAAGGCGGCGAGATCATCTACATCGAAGATGACGAGCAGAAAAGCGCCATTCCCATCGGCGATCTGCACGCGGGAGTTCAGACTGTGACCATCCCGACGGGGCTGCATATGAACTCCTCATCCGAGATTTTCTCTCTGAGCCTGGTTCGACCGGACGGATCGGAAACGCCGGACGACAACTGGGTGCTGAACGGTGAGAATGCCGTCCCTCCGCCGGAGCCAAAGCCTGCCGCGAAGCCAGCTGGCGATGACAAGCAAGAATCCGATCAGCCGATTGCGACAATTCAGCCGGGTGTGGACCGCGATGAGGTTTACTCCATAAGGCAGTTCAACGCCGGGGAAGTGGGCATTACCTCCGAGGACGGGTTCATCAAGCACACAAGAGGCGATGACTCGAAGGAACCGGTCCAGACCATCACGCTGCAAGGAACGAATTTCAAGGACGGAATGCTGGTCAAGTTCACTACAACGAAGGGCGGGCAGACCGTCGAGGTAACCTCGCCGCTCACTCATACGCAAACGATCGCCACTCTCGCGAAGCCCTCCTGGTACGTTCCGAACAATCCGTCGGAACTGATGAGGGCGGTCGTGGTGGTTCCCGTGAAGATCACGCATGACGTCGAGTCGGGTTTCTCAGTGAAAACTGCCCGCGCGGAATCCAGCGATACCTGCGAGTAGTGCCGCACTTAAAGACAGCTCAAACATTTGGTCCGAGAACGGTTCACTGCGTGGATTTCCCTCGAGTCTTGGCGTAGTAGGGGCAATCTGCGGAGACGACGCACTCTTCGCAGCGCGGGCGGTTCGTTTTGCAGGTTTCCTGGCCGTGCTGCTTGAGGAGCAAATAGACGCGGAGAAGGGAATCGCGCTCCGGCGGCAACTCGACGCGAATGGCTTCTTGCGCGGACTTGTATGTCGCGGCGTAATTTTTCTTTTCCTCGCCGAAGCCGAGGCGCGTGGGAACGTGCACGCAATTTGATGGCACGGCGGCAAGCGGCGCGGTGCCGGAGAACAGAATGATCTTGTCCGCGCCGGGATCGCCGATGGTGGGGAACTGCTTTAGGACTTTGCGGATCTCGGGCAGCGGCTTCTTCATTGCGGCGCGAAGATTGCCGTCGAAAACGTGTTTGACGAGGCCCGCGACTTCCTTCAGGCGTTGCGCGCGTAGCTCTGGAACGATTCCGCCGAGGCGCATGATTTCCGCGAGTTTAGCTTCCGGCGCGGCAAGCAGCTCATCCGGCTTTATTCCCACCTCCTTTTTCAGCGGCTGAAATCCCTTTAGGCAGGCGGCGTCGCTGGCAGGATAGCCGCACTGCGCGTAGACGAGCATTTCGTACGGGTCGGTGGGATGCGGAGGCTTCGGCTTGCCGTAGCGCTTCTCGAGCGCGTCGAGAATTTTGGCGAGCCGTGATTTCGTTGGCGGCATGGCTGCACAACCTTAATGCTGCGGGACGATTTCGGCCCGCAAAAGCTTGTCGAGGAGAGGGAAGTTGCGGTCGAGATAGGCGTTGCCTTCTTCGAATAGCTTGCCTTGATGGCCTGCCCGCATGCCGCCGCCTGACTGCTCGGCGTAGCCTGCGTAGAGATTGTCCACTACATCCATGCCCTCGACGACTTTGCCGAACGGAGCAAAGCCCATCGCGTCCAGCCGCGATTGATCGCCCGTGTTGATGTAGATCTGCGTGGTGCGCGCGTCGGGGCCGGTCATTGCGTAAGAGAACGCCCCGCGGATGTTGCTCGATTTCACGGGATCATCCGGGAAGCGCTCGTTCTGCCAGATCTTCGCAGTTTCAGGATCGCCCGCGATGCCGAATTGCACGAAACGGTTGGTGATCACGCGGTAGAAGCGGGAGTCGTCGTAGAAGCCGACTTCGACGAGATGGTAGAAGCGGTCCGCGCCACGCGGCGCCAGCGCGCGCGTCACTTCGAGCGTGATATTGCCCTTCGTCGTTTTGATGAGCACGCGGTAGACTTCCGGCGCGGGCTGCATCCAAAGCGAATCCTTAGGGTCGCGCAACGCCCGTGCGCGTTCCGCAGGTCCAGTGGACTGTGCCGCTGCGAGGGACAACAGGCACGCAATCGCAGGAAGGATTCGTTGCGTCACCAATTGACTCCGCCGCTTACAGCTTTCCCCAGAAGGCAAACGTCACCGCGCCGACCAGAAACAGGAACGAAACAGCGTGGTTCCACTTGATGCTCTCGCCGAGATACGCCCATGCGAAAACGACAAACACGCAGAGCGTGATCACTTCCTGGATCACTTTCAATTGAAACGCGGTGAACGTGCCGTAGCCGATGCGGTTTGCGGGGACTTGAAAGCAATACTCGGCGAACGCGATCAGCCAGCTCACGACGATCGCCAGAAAAAGCGGAGCCTGGCGATATTTCAAGTGGCCGTACCAGGCGATCGTCATGAAAATGTTCGAGCAGACAAGAAGCAGAATGGTTGTCATGGCGCCGAATCGTACCACGAGTCGGAAAACGGTGACGCCGGCAGCGAGGCCGGGAGAGGCCGCTCTAGTCGATGCCGTGGATGCGGAGGCTGACGAGCTGGTCGATACTGAGATTCTGCATGCCGTGGGATTTCAGTCCGGAAATCCATTCCGGGGTGACGCCATGAATCCGCATGGCGATCAGTTGGTCGGGTTCGGGATGCTTGTAGCCGAGCCCCTGAAGCTGCTGAATGAAATCGGGCGAGACGCCGTGAATGCGGAAGGCGATGAGCTGTTCGATCTCGACGTGATCGTAGCCGACGCCGCGCAATTGGCTGATCCATTCGGGGGACGCGCCGTGGATGCGCATGGCGATCAGGGAATCCGCGTCGGGGTTGTAGCCGGACTTTCGCAGTTCGGCCACCATCTCGGGCGAGACGCCATGGATGCGAAACGCGACTAGCTTGTCGCTGTCAGTTTCGCCCAGTCCTGCGGCACGCATGCCGGCGACGAATTCCGGCGAGACTCCGTGGATGCGGAAGGCGATGAGCTTGTCTGCCTCGTTTTCCTTCACTCCCGCGGCATGTATTCCGTGAATGAATTCGGGCGTGACGCCGTGAATCTTGAAGGCGATCAGCTTATCCGTGTCGAGGCCCTCGAGATGCTCGTTCTTCATCTGCTTGGCGAAATCGAGGCTCACGTCCATCGTCGCCATGGTGAATTGCTTTTCGGAGTCGATGTCGCCGAAGCCGAGCGAATCCATTTCGCGGCGGTAGTTCGGGTCGGCGGAAAAGTGGAACAGGCCCGCGCCCTCGCCGTTTTCGAGGAAGCCTTCGCAATCGAATTTTCCGGCGTCGCGCGTAATCGTGAAGTGGACGTCCTGCTTGCCCGGCTTGGAAACGTCGAGGCCCTGAAACGCGGTGAGCGGCCAGTCGGACTCGTGCTGGGAGTGATAGCCCTCGCGGGAAATTATCAGTCCGAACTCAACTTTGCCCGGCTCGTCGCTGCGTGCGATCGTCCAGTTGCCGGTCTGGGGGTCAGCGGCGCGCCCGGAGCGCGCGGCGACGATGGCGCAGGTGATCACGAGAATGATTCCGAATGTTTCGCGCAATTTCATGGACTTCCTCCTCACCCGGTCGAGCAGCATCAGGGGCTAAAGCCCCTGATGAAAAAGCTAGCCTCAATGTCGGAGCTGAAGCTCCGACCCCCTAAAAAGCGACTCTTTCCGCAGCCTGGAGTCCGCGGCTGACGCAATACCGGATCGGCACACCCTAGAAGACTCCGGCGTGCTTGAGTTCGATCAGTTTCTCGAGGTCGAGATTCTGGAAGCCGTGCTTGCGCGTCTGTTCGATGAATTCCGGCGTGATTCCCTGGACCTTCGCGCCGATTACGTCGTCGACCGTCAGATTCTTGAATCCCGCAGCCTGCAATCCCTTGCGGCGCGCATTTCCTTGATGTATTCCGGGGTCACGCCCTGCACCCTCATTCCGATCAATTCGTCGGCCTTCGAGTCGATTCCGAGTTGGTGCATCTGCTCGACGTACTCCGGCGTGATTCCCTGGACCTTCATGCCGATCACTGTGTCGGGGGTGACGGTGACGCCCGCGGCTCGCATCGCCTTGATGTAGTCCGTAGTCACGCCCTGTACTTTCATGCCGATGAGATCGTCGGCGTTCGGATCGACACCGAACTGATGCATCTCCCGCACGTAGTCCGGCGTGATGCCTTGCACCTTCATGCCGATGAGCTTGTCGGCATCGATGCTTACTCCTGCGTCGTGCATGCCGCGAATGTATTCCGGCGTGACGCCTTGGACGCGCAGCCCGATCAGTTCGTCGACGTCGGGCTTGAGGCCGAGGTCGTGCAGCGCTTTCACGTATTCCGGCATGACGCCCTGAACCTTCAGGCCGATCAACTGATCCGCGGTGAGGTTGTCGAAGCCGACAGCTTTCATCGCCTCGATGTAAGAGGTTTTCGGAGTCTGCGTTTGAGTAGCGGGCGTTTGATCCTGCTCGGGCGACATTACCGAGGCGACGGCCGTAACGAGCGAGTGGACCACCGTCTGCGCGCTTGCGTGAACCATCTCACGCGCGGACAATGCCGCCGTCTCCGCGTTCGCGTGAGCCGCGTCCCGCGCAGTTGCTACCGCGCCGCGGGCCGCTGTGGCCACGGACGTTGCATCCTGTTGCGAACTCGAGTTGACAGGCTGGTTGAAATTGTAAGCGTGCGCGGGAAGCGCGGAAGCGAAGGCAGTATGCGCGACGCCGACAAAGGCGTTCGCGGCGAGCACCGCGCCAGCCAGGCAAACGAAGCTGGCGGCAATTCCAGCGCTGCGAACTCCGGTGCGGTTGCGTCCCACGCCCACCAGGCGCGCGACACGCGCCGCGAGAGGTCCGCGATTCACGGCCATTGCGAGCGCCGGGGCCGAACGCCATTCCGCCATGAGCGCCAGGGCGCGGGCGTATTCCACCGCGTCGCTGCAGACGGAAATCGCGGCGTCGTCGCAGCAGTTCTCGCGCTCGGCGCGGATTCGCTTGCTCACCCACCAAACTGCTGGATGGTAGAAGAGCAGCGTCTCGACGACGATTTGGAACAGGTTGACGAAATTATCGAGCCGCCGGATGTGCGCGAGTTCGTGCGCGATCACCGCTTGCAGTTGCTCGTCGGAAAGCCCCGTGAGCGCGGTGAGCGGCAGCAACACTGCGGGACGGAACCAGCCAATCACCGCCGGCGCGTCGAGCAGGCTCGACTCGCAGTATCGAATGGCGCGAGCGAGGCCCAAACGCTGCTGCACCGAAAGGCAAAGATTGTGCAATTTCGCGCTGACCGGCTTTGCGTCCTTGCGGCGCATCCGCTCGATTAGCAGTACGCCGCCGGCCGTGCGCAGACTCAAAATCATCACGCCCGCGAACCACAGTTCGACGAACCAGAGCAGAGCATCGGCGCGCGCCGGTGAATTGGGCGAGGCGAGTGTGCCAGCGAGTGGGGAACCTGGGGAGCGTTGCGCGAAAACGTGCGGCAAGGCCGAGAGCGATATCGGCTGCGCCAGGGAACTGTTTGCGTCGGCGCGGCCGTACCAGAGGATGCCGAAAGTGACCACGGGCGCCGCGAGCATCAAGACGAGGGCGCCGACTGCCAGGGTATAGCGCGCCGCCGCGCTGCGGCATATCGCCATCGCTGCGGAGAGTAGGGCAGCGAGAGCCAATCCCTGCCAGAGGAAGTGCACGAGCGCCCAACCGAGCGTGCGCATCACGTCAGGCGAAACCCAGCTTGCGAAGTGTGTCATCGCTGTTTCCTTTCGTGCTCATCCAGCATTTCCCGCAGTTCTTCGATTTCCCGTTTCGACGTGTGCCGGCCGGCGAGCGCGTGGACCATCAGGTCGCGCGCGGAACCTTCGAAAACGCGCTGGAGCACGTCGCCGGCAATCTGCCGCTTGGTTTTCTCGGCAGGCTCGCAGGCCTCGTAAACGTGCGCGCGCTGTTCTTCATTGCGGCGGACGAGGCCCTTTTCGGTCATGATTTGCAGGAATTTCAGGACGCTGGTGTAGCCGACCGTCTTTTTCTCGCTCAAAGTTTCGTAGACGTCGCGGACGGTGGAGGGCCCGCGCGTCCAAAGAACGCGCAGGATTTCGAGCTCCGAGGCCGTCGGCTTTTGAAGAGCTGAATTCGCTGGATTCGTCATGGGCGGCACCATACTACGAAGCCTTTCGTATTGTCAACGAAAATCTTCGTACTTCTTCGACGTGGCGCTTCGGGCTCGGTTAGCTGAAAAAATGAGTCAGGCACGCGCGGCCGTGGTGTGTCATTGGTTAGGGTCTCGAGATGGCGAGAGTTTGGGCAGTCTCGAGGAGAGAATCGAGCTCGGGCTTCGAGTCTGCGTAAAACTCGAGAGTCACTCGGCAGTGATTCGATACCGTCTGGATTGACGCAATCCAGATTGATTCCTGTTGCGGCGCAGATTGAAAAGTGGTTCGAAAGAATATGTGTTTTCCGGTGACAGTCTGTTGAGGTGCTGCCTGGATGGTTAAGCCGTATCTCTGTTTTAGTTCGTTGGCATCGTTCTGAACTGAATCGAGTGTTAGAGACTCCGCCGGTTGCACCGTAATACGCACGAAGGGCAGCTTCGCGCGCGGATCTGGTTTGGCCTCAAGGACTACCTTTGGAAATGGGATTGGGCCCTGCGTGGCCGACGCGCGGCCGGTGATCCACTGCAGGATTTGCGAGTTTTCCTGTTCCAGTTGCTCCGGGTTGTCCGCGATCCATGATCGTGGCAGCCGATAAAACAGTCCGAGAAAGTCGTTGCGATAGACACCGGCGTCGGCGTCGCCGTTGTCAACATCATCCGGCGGGTCCGCAAATCTGGTGCTGCCCGCTAACGCAGTATTGCCATCTGAGGGCCTGGTTACGGCGAGAGCTGCGGCCAGGGGCAACAGCGAAGCTTGCCAATGTGCCACGTCGACAGCCATGTCGTTCGAGGATGTGGCTTCTGACGCGGCTGGCGCCGTTGAGGCCGCCGCGGAATACGCGGATGTGTTTTCGTCTTTAGGCTGAGCTTTGCCCGTGAAGGGTCTCCGAAGGGCGCCATTGATGGCGGTTTCGAGTTCGGTTTCCGTGCCCGCACCGAGGCCCGACTGACGGAATTGAATTCCACCGTCACGATCGAGCACCACGAACGTCGGGAACGCGGTTATCTCGAAGATTGACAGAAGCCGGCCGTCGAGGTCGATGTATTCGGGCCAGTTCATTTGATGGGCGGCGACGAACTCTCGCCAGGTCCGTTCGTTGTCATCCGAGCTGATTCCGACCATCTGGAAAGACTTGCCGGCAAATTTCTGATGAAGGTTCGAGAGCATCGGGACGGACAGCCGGCACGGAGGGCACCAGGAGCCCCAAAAGTCCAGGAGCACGACGTCACCACGAAGACCGTCGCGCGAGATCTTGTCGCCTTCTAATGTAGTGAATGAGAAATCTTCTGATTGTGGGCGTCGCGCGCGGCTTGGATCCGCGATCAGACGCTTCGCTCGATCTTCGTATCTCGGGTTCACAAACGGGCCGGAGATGTACGCCTTAAGCTCAGCAACTCCTTCCGAATCGAGGTTCTCACCAAGCAGCAGAATGCCAAGATAGAAGCGAGCTTGAGACTTCTTGGGGCTCAGCAACAGGGCCGTGCGAAATTCCTTTTCGGCTTGCTTGAGTTTTGTGTCCGCCGGATCGCTCGCCATCGCGGATAGAACCTGCCCGCGAATCATGTGTGCCTCGGCTGCAAGAACGCGATCGTCACCGGCTGTTTCGGCAACGCGTCCGAAGTCCTGCACCGCGCCGGGAAGGTCGCCCAGCATGAGTTCCGCGTTGGCGATGCCCATGTAGCAATCCGGACAGGCGTGGGCGGCCAAAGTGTCGGCTTGCCGGTAAGCTTCCAGCGCGTGCTCGTAGTCTTGCTGTTTCGAGAAGGCGTCGCCCCTGCTGAGCGCCGCGGTAACAGAAGACAATTGCTGGCCACTACTGGCCGGAACGGCAACAAGGCCAACGGGCAGGGTAAAGGACACCAAGAAAGCACAGAGCCACTTGGGCATGAACCAGTCTCCGGCAGCTATTCCTGGGAGCGATGCAGCGAATGGCTAAGCTGCTCGCTTCCGGCAGATATTAGGAGTGCAAACTGGATAAGTCAACAGACACTCACTGAGAGCGCTGCTGGACCGCACGTTCACTCATGGCGCAGGGCGATCATGGGGTCGGCTCGCATGGCGCGGCGGGCGGGGACGTAGCAGGCCAGCAGAACGATGGCGCTCAGAAGCAATCCGGCAGCCGCATACGTGACTGGATCGGTGGCGCTTACGCCGAGCAGCAGATGCGCGACCGCGCCGGACAAAGCGCGAGTGGCCGCGAAGCCGAGTAGCGCGCCGCCCGCCGCGAGCGTGATTCCCTGGCGCAAGACCAGGCGCAGGATGTCCGTTGGTTCCGCACCGAGCGCCATACGCACGCCGAACTCGCGGGTGCGCTGAGCCAGCGAGAATGAAACGACGCCGTAGACTCCGATTACCGCGAGAACGAATCCCACTCCTCCCATGACGGCCGCCAACGCCGCCGCGAGGCGGAACGTGAAGAATCCGAAGGCGCCGTCGAGCGCCTGCTGCATCGTCTCGAGATCGAGAATGGGCAAGCCCGGCGCGAGTGCGCCGATTTCCTGTTTGATCGCGCCGGCGAGAGATTCCGGAGCGGCGTACGTCCGCACGAGCAGGGTTCGCCTCGCCGAGAAATCCTGCGTCAACGGAAGGTATAGGCAGGGCTGCGGATCTTCGACGATCGTCAGATATTTCGCGTTCGCCGCGACGCCCACCACCTGGATCAATGGCCCGGACTGCGACGTGGTGAATTGCTTCCCGATGGGGTCTTCGTGCGGCCAGAACTGGCGCGCCATCGTTTGGTTGATGATGGCGACTGGGGTTGCGCGTTCGTCGTCAGAATGCCTGAAGTCGCGCCCGAGCAAAAGGGGAATCCGCAGCGTTTCGAAATAGGATGGATCGACGCTATTGCACATGACATTTGGCGGGCTTTGTCCCGGAGGGACTGGGTGACCTTGGACGTAGACGTCGGACTTGCAGGGGAAGCCAGCCATCGGCGGGTTCGAGGTCAGAGTGGCGGATTGCACGCCGGGAAGCGCGGCGACGCGCGCCTGGAGCTGCCGATAGAAATCGACGGTCCGCGTGCGGTCGTAGGCCGAGTGACTGGGATCGAGAGTCGCGTTGAGGACATGGCCGGCGTCGAATCCGAGGCTGGTGTTGTGCGCCTCGCGAAGGCTTCGGACCAGAAGCGCGGCAACGATCAGAAGGGTCATTGATCCGGCAATCTGCGCAACGACGAGCAGATTGCGCCCTCGCAGCACGTTGGAGAACGGGTCTGCGTCCGATTGCCGGTGTGCGAGCACAGCGTTCACATCCGTGCGGGACACGCGAAATGCCGGAAACAGGCTCACCGCGACACCTGCGAGCAGTGCGGACGCGAGCGCATAGGCAAAGATGCGCCAATCAAACGTCGTATCGATTTGCAGCGGAAAATTGTGGAGATGGATCGAGCCAATGAGCCGGTTGGCCAACAACCCGACCGCCGCGCCGGCCAGGCCGCCGAGAAGCGCGAGCACGCTGCTCTCGGTGACCATCTGCCGAATCAGGCGGCCGCGGCCCGCTCCCAGGGCGGAGCGAACTCCCATCTCGCGCTGGCGCGACATGCTGCGCGTGAGGAGAAGATTCTCGACGTTGATGCACGCAAGCAGAAAGACAAACGCGGCGAGACCAAGAAAGATGGCGCCCGCGGTGACGAAGAAGTTGTTCGCGTAGGGTATCGGCCGCGCGAATCTTTCGGGAATCACGCGAAATGCGATCGTTCCGTCCGTCGCGGGATACTGATGCGCCAGGCGAGTGGCGATAACGTCGATGGCGCTCTGCGCTTGCGGGATGCTGACGCCGTCGCGAAGCCTGCCGAAAACGAGGAGGCGCCGCAGATCGCGATTCGTCCAGAAGCGATTCGATTGTTCGAGTTCGAGCGCGCTCATCGGCAGGAAAGCATCCATCTGGAAGGCGGCGAACATGCCGTGAAAGTCTTTCGGAGCCACGCCGACGATGGTGGCGGAGTGTCCGTTGATGAGCACTTGCTTTCCGATGACGGGCGCGCCGCCAAACCGATTTTGCCAGTACGCGTAGCCAAGAACGACCACGGGTTGCGTCCCCGAACGCTCCGCTTCGTCCGGGAGAATAAGGCGGCCGGCAGCGGGCTTGAGCCCGAGCGCGGTGAAGCAATTCGAGGAAACGTAGCTGATGGTGGTGGAGTCGGCCTTGTCGTCTACGCTCAACTCGACTTGACCCAGCACGTTCGCGAAAACGTCGACGACTGGACTCGCTTGCTGCCGGACATCGGCGAATTCGGGGTAGGAAAAGCCGCGGGCGCCGATGGGAAATCCCTTTTCCTCGACCGGGATCGCGGTGATTTGCGCGGCGTCGTGCACGGGCAGTGGGCGAAGCAGAAACCCGTTCACGATTGTGAACATGGCGGTGTTGACCCCGATGCCGAGGGCGAGTGTGACGATCGCGACCAGCGTGAATCCGGGATTGCGGCGCAGCATGCGCGCGCCGTAACGCAGATCCTGCAGCAGCCCATCGAGCCACGCGCCGGCGCGCACTTCGCGGACTTGCTCCTTCACCTGCTCGACGCCGCCGAGTTCGAGTCGCGCAGCGCGCCGCGCTTCATCGGGTTTCATCCCGTCGCGCATCTTTTCCTCCGCGAGCATTTCGGCATAGCTGTGCACCTCGGCGTCGAGGTCTTCGTCGCGTTGGCGCTTCCGCGCGAAATTGTGAAACAGGCTCCTGAATCGGGTCAGCATCACACTCTTCGCGAACCCTCACTCGTGCCGCAGCGCCACCATTGGATCGACTCGCATTGCCCTCCGCGCTGGCACATAGCACGCTGCCAGTGCGATCAACGTCAGCAGTATCGCGACAGCCACGAACGTCAGCGGGTCATGCGCCGTCACGCCGAAGAGCAAACTCGCAATCAGTTGGGTGAGTCCAAGCGCTGCCACGACTCCGAGCGCCACGCCCGCGCACGCCAACTTCGCCCCTCGCCCGAGAACCATCTTCGACACATGGCTCATGCTCGCTCCTAGCGCCATCCGAACGCCGAACTCATGCGTTCGCTGCACCACGAGGCAGGACATCACACCGTATACGCCGATGCTCGCGAGCAACAGTGCGGCCGCAGCAAAGCAACCGAGAAGAATCACGGTGAATCGCCGGGCGGCGACCGATTGCGAAATCACTTCATCCATCGTCCGGAAGTCGTAGGCAACCTGTTCGCTGTTTATTTTCGCAAGCGCCGACCGGATTGCATCGGGAGTGGGGTAGTTGGGTAACTCGGTCCGCACTCCGAAGGTAGCGGTGCTTCCCAGCCACTGCGTCCATGGGTCTGGCATCTGCGTCGCAAGGGTGTAAAGCTGCGCGTTCACCGGTTCGTTGTCTGTTTCATCAAGACCCCACTGTTTGACGTGGCCGACGACCCCGACAATTTGGATGGCGATGTCCTTGTACGACAGCCGTATGTAGCGACCGACGGGATCTTCGTTGGGGAAGTACGTTCGCGCGAAAATGTCGTCAATCACCCCGACGAATTGCGATTGCGCCGTGTCGCCGCTCGAGAGGAATCGCCCGCGAAGAAGCGGAATTTTCATCACCTTCAGATAGTCGGGACTCACGAGATACGAAAGCATCGACGGCATTTCGCTGTCGGTTTGCGGCTTCGGGCGGCCTACCACCCAGAACGAGGTTTCGTTGTCGTAGTCGAGAGGCTCTGCGCCGTCGGAAAGCGTGACCGACTGCACGCCTGGAATTCTGGCGACTTCCTCGGGCAAGCGCCGAAGGTATGCCCGAATTTGGCCGGGAGTCTGTTTTGCGACGGGAGGCGGAAGTGACATGTCGAACGTGAGTACATTGTGTGGGTCGAAGCCCGGATCGACTCCCCAAATGTGCGCGAGACTGCGAATGGTGAGTCCCGCCCCGATCAGAAGCACGACCGCCAGTGCGAGTTCAGCCACGACGAAAATGGACTGCGTTCTGTGGTTACGCGAGCCGCTCGAGCCGCGACCTCCTTCCTTCAGGGTGTCGTGGACGCCAAGACGTGAGCTCTTGAGCGCGGGCGCAAGGCCGAAGAACACCCCGCCAAGGACCGAGATAGCCAGTGTGAAAGCCAGAACGCGCGGATCCATGCCAATGTCGTTTGCGCGGGGCAAAGTTTGGGGCAGAGCCTTTAGACCAGCTTGAGTACCCCACCGGGCCAACAAAACGCCCAAGACTGCGCCAATGGTGGAAAGAAGCAAGCTCTCCGTGAGGAGTTGACGCACGATGCGGCGCCGCGTCGCGCCGAGCGCTGCCCGGACGGCAATCTCCCGAGCCCGACCGGTTGCACGTGCGAGCAGCAGGTTTGCCACATTCGTGCATGCGATGAGTAGCACGAAGCCCACCGAAGCAAAGAGAATGAGAAGCGAGCCTTTCACCGACTCGGTCACGCGGTCTATGAGCGGCATCACGACGACGCGCGAATTCTTGTTCGAGTTGGGATACGTCGTAGCAAGATTCACCGCCACCGCATTCATGTCCGCACGAGCGCGCTCGAGCGAGACCCCGGACTTCAGGCGGCCGATCGCGGAAATGCCCGGATGATCGGCGCGCGAGGTAACCCAACCGGCGTTTTGGTTGCCAATGGGTGTGTACGCCTCGCCAAAGTGAAAGTTCATCGATTCGCAGCAGAAATCGAAATTCGGGAGTACGCCGATTACGCTGTATGCCATTCCATTCAGCGTTAGAGTCTTACCAATGATTTCCTGTGAGCCGGCGAACTTGTCGCGCCAGAGCTGATAGCTGAGTATCACCGTCGGTGTTGCGCTGCTCTTGTCGTCTTCCGGCGTGAAATTTCGTCCGATCTCCGGTTGTATGCCCAGCAGCGGAAAGAAACCTGCGGAGACCTCGGTTACCTTCAGGCGCTGCGCGTCGCCGATGCCGGTGAGATTAAAATCGCCGTGGCGGGAGGCCGCAAGGGCGTCGAACGTGTGGTTCATCTTTGCCCAATCGACAAAGTTCGGATACGAGATCGATCCTTCTCGGAATGGGGGAAAGCTTTCAGCGAGGGCGACGAGGCGGTCAGGATGTGGGTACGGCAAAGGCTTCAGCAGAACGCCGTTGATGACAGAAAATAGGGCGGTGGTTGCGCCGATACCGAGCGCTAGCGTAAGCACAGCGACAATCGTGAACCCCGGCGTTTTGCGCAGCATGCGTGCGGCGTAGCGCACGTCTTGCAGCAGGGAATCGAGCCATGCGCCGGCACGCGCTTCGCGGACTTGCTCCTTCACTTGCTCGACGCCGCCGAGTTCGATTCGCGCCGCTCGCCGCGCCTCATCGGGTTTCATTCCTTCGCGCATCTTCTCCTCCGCGAGCATTTCGGCGTAGCCACGCACCTCAGCATCGAGTTCTTCATCGCGCCGGCGCTTCCGCGCGAAATTCCGAATTAGACTTTTCAGTTTGGCCAACATCGTCGTCCATCCCATCAACGGCCATTCGAGAACGCGTGAACCGATTAGCGCCACAACTTGGCTTCAGGGGTTGAAACCCCTGAAGCGACGAGCGCCTTACGGCGGGGTTGAAACCCCGCCCTTCCATCGGGCACTAGCACGCTCATTCATAGCGAAGAGCTTCCATCGGGTCGATGCGGCTGGCGCGCCATGCGGGGATGCAACTGGCCGCGAGCGCGACGCCAAAGAGCACGGCCACGACTCCGGCCAGGATCAGCGGGTTGGTGGCGCTGACGCCGAAGAGCAAGCTGCCGAGCAAGCGCGTCACCACAAACGCCGCGGCCAGGCCAATGACGCTGCCGACAACGACGAGGCGGAGTCCTTGCCGCAAGACGAGCGCGAGCGCGTCACGTGGGCGCGCACCGAGCGCAAGGCGCAGACCGATTTCTTTCGTGCGCACGACGACGCTGCGCGTCAGCAAGCCGTACAGACCCATGACGGTGAGCAGCAACGCGATGCCCGCAAAGCACCCGGAGAGTCCCATCAGCATTCGCTCGCGCCGCAAGTGGACCTTCATGAGCTCGTCGAACGTGAAGACATTCGGTGGCGCTGCGGTGGGCACGACCCGCCGAGCGGCTTCGCGAATGGCTCCAGCGGTGACGGTCGAACTGGGACCGCGCGCGACGATGAAGAACTCGCTGCTGATTCCGTCTTTGCGAGCGAGCTCGTAGATCATGCGCGGAGCTTCTTCGCGCAGCGAGCGGAAGCGTGCGTCAGCGGCGACGCCAATCACGCGATACGAGTCGCCAGCCTCGATTTTCTTTTTGCCGTCGGTCGCTTGATCGCCGCTACCCGAATAAACGAAGCGTCCGACGGGCTCCTCGTTCGGGAAGAAGTATCGCGCGGCCGCGGAGCTGAGAATGCAGGTTTTTTCGCCGGCGACGTCGGCCTTCGAGAATGCGCGACCTTGCAGAATCGGCGTGCCGATTGCGCTGAAATATCCGGGTGTGACCACTTCGGGCCAAAGCGTCATGTCGGTGTGGACCGCGCCGTTTTGCCCGAGCGAGAAATAGTGACCGGCGCTCCACCAGCCGTAAATCGGAGGCGATGACATCGCTGCGGCCGCTTCCATGCCCGGAACCTGTCCAACAGCGTCGACTATTTTTCGCGCTTCGTCCGTCGAAACAGCGGTGGTTGGCTTGGTTGCGCTGAGATCGAAGTCGCCAAGAACGACGCCGTCAGGTCGGAATCCCGCGTCCGAAAAAAGCAGGTGCACGAACGATCCGCCGAGGAGCGATGCCGCTGCAAGGAGCGTCACGCTGACGGCCACTTGCGCGGGTACGATCCAGCCTCCCACGCCCTTTGAGAAGGACGATGCTGCGCCCTGCTTCATTCCTAGCATCGGGGAAACGCGGCTCGCGCGAAGTGCGGGCCAGGTTCCCCCGGCAAGAGCCGAGAGCACGCTTATAGCGGCGGTGAACCCGAGGACCACCCACTGCGGCGTTACGTCGAGCGGTGGCGGCTGACCGATCGAAGCAAGCATCGCGACGAGTGATCTCGCCGCGGCCCAGCCTAACGCGAGACCAGCAGCGAGACCACACAGTGCGAGAAGGGTCACTTCGCTCAGAACTTGGCTAAAGAGCCTGCGCCGCGGCGCACCCAACGCGCTCCGAACGGCAAATTCGCGGAACCGGCTGCTGACTCGCGCGAGCACCAGCAGCGCCGCATTGGCGCAGCAGAGCAAGAGCAGTAAGGCAACGAGGACTTCGAGCGCAATCAACGGACGGCTATACCCGAGGCGGAGAAACGAGCGTCCGCCGCGTCCACTTTCGACACCGAGACGAAACTTCGAGAAGAATCCGCTCAGGTAGATGCCCTTGGGATCGGCGTCGGTGTGAATCGCCTTGTCGGTGGCCTGCAAATTCGCGGTGGCGGAGCGAAGCGATTCGCCGGGCTTGAGGCGCCCCATCACCGTTAGCCAGAAGCTGCCGGGTTCACGCCGCAGAGGGGTAGGGGCATTCAGCACCTCTTCAAACGCCAGCGGGAGGACGACGTCGGCGCCGCCGCCCAAAGTTCCCACAAGCAGGCCGTCGAAACCTTCGGGCAACACACCAATGACGGTTACAGGCTTGCCATGAATGACGAGTGAACGGCCAAGGGCATCTTGGCTCGCGCGAAAGTGTTCCTTCCAGTAGGCGTAGCCAAGCAAAGCCTGGTAGCCATTCGGGCCGCCGCCAGAAACGTCGTCGGCGTCGCTGAACGTGTGGCCGAAAATCGGCTGCAATTCAAGGACGCGGAACCCATTACCCGACATGAGTGCGCCGTGGACGGTGGTGACGGTACCGTTTTCTTCGACCGGCAAATCATTGGCGCTCCAGGCGAGCACATCTTGGTTCACGGTTTCGTATTTGCGGATTGCGTCGTAAACCGGTCCCGAAAGGCCAAGATCCTGTTCGCCGCTGACGAATGTGTAGCGCACGAGCTGTTGAGGATTTGGCACGGGCAGGCTCTTCAGAATCACGGCGTAGGTGAGGGTGAAAATGGCGGCGTTGGCGCCGATGCCGAGGGCGAGCGTTAGTACCGCAATCAGTGTGAAACCGGGATTTTTGCGCAGCATGCGCGCGCCGTAGCGCAGGTCTTGCAACAGCGAATCGAGCCACGCGCCTGTGCGCGCTTCGCGGACTTGTTCTTTCACCTGTTCGACGCCGCCGAGTTCGATGCGCGCTGCCCGCCGCGCCTCATCTGGTTTCATTCCTTCGCGCATCTTTTCCTCTGCGAGAATCTCGGCGTAGCCGCGTACTTCGGCGTCGATATCTTCATCGCTGCGGCGTTGCCCGACGAAGTTGTGAATCAGGCTCCTTAAGCGCGCCAGAATTGCCATGCTTTGCTCCTTAGCCTTCTGCTTCGAGAGCGCGCGCGATGGCGAGCGAAATTTTGCCCCAGCGCTCGGTCTCGGTATCGAGCTGCCGCCGCCCCGTCTTCGTCAGGCGGTAGTACTTCGCGCGGCGATTGTTCTCGGATTCGCCCCACGATGACGCGAGCCAGCCTTCCTCTTCCATGCGATGCAGAGCGGGGAAGAGCGATCCCGGCTTCACCTGGAAGGTACCGCGCGTGATTTGCTCGATGCGACGGGAGACGCCGAGGCCGTGCATCTCGCCCGTCGAGAGCGATTTCAGGATCATCATGTCCAGGGTTCCCTGCAAAAGATTCGTTTGGTCTGGAGCCACGTCCGTCTCCTATCGAATGTCTGTATAGACGTTCTGTAGGAGATTAGGTGAGCAGGCCTGCGAATGTCAACAGGAGTCGCCGAGCGGCGACGTCCCCTTGGGGACCGAGTTCGCTTACTTGCTTTCGCTGCAACGCGGCGAGAAAATCCGGCCATGGCACACCATCTGACTACCTCGTACACGAAAGACGCCGTGGATCTATTCCGGTACTACAAGCGGCTCGCCGAACGCGCGATCGAGCAATGCCCCGAGGAAGGGTTATTCTCGGCGCTCGACGCCGAGTCAAATTCAATTGCCATCATCGTGAAACACATGGCCGGGAATATGCGCTCGCGGTGGACGGACTTCCTGACGACGGACGGCGAGAAGCCGGACCGGAACCGCGACACAGAATTTGAAGAGCCGCCGAATAGCCGGGCTGAGTTGATCGCGATGTGGGAGCGCGGCTGGAAATCACTGTTCGGCGCGCTGGAGGCTTTGACGGATGCGGACCTGACCCGCACCGTCACGATTCGCACGGAGCCGCATTCGGTGATGCAGGCGATCAACCGGCAGATCGCTCATTATTCCTATCACGTGGGCCAGATCGTTTTCCTGGCGAAGCATTCAGCGGCAAACGCGGCGGGAGGCTGGACTTCGCTGACCGTGCCGCGCAACAAGTCGCAGGACTTCAACATGGATGTCGCGTCGGGTCGGAAATCACAGCGATAAGCGAAGATTTTCGCTTTCTACTTGTGGGGATCGAAGAGGATTTTTACTTCCACGGTGGTCGCGGATGGCCCGGACGCGAACTTCCACTGCGCCACGGCCTTCTGGGCCTCGGTAGCCAGAATCGGGTTTCCGCCGAGCACGTCTGTCGATTGCACGGTTCCGTCCGCCTTGATGACCACTTTCAAGCGGACCGTCCCGCCAATCTCCATTTTCTTCAGCACGCGCGGGTATTCGGGCTCCACTTGCTTCAGGAGCTTGCGGCCCTCCTGCGCGCCCAGCGGGACGCAGAGGCAGAGAACGAGCAGAAAGCCACCCAGGAGCTTGGGACCCCAGTTATCGCGACATCGCGTCATCAGCAGCCTTTAAAGCGAGCGAGAGGTGTTGGCGTTGAACAGACGAAAGCTGGTCCGCTCCCCAGTGCCACTTGGAGTGGCAAGCCTTTAGCCAATCGAAGGCTCTGCTGAGGTGACGGGGCCGAGAAGGTACTTAGGGTAGGGCCGCGCTAAGCCATTGAGGCGGCGGCACCTACCAGGTGGCGCCCCGATCGGCGTCGGGACCAACTCGCAAACGTGTCAGGTCGAGGCGAGCAGTCTCAATCCAGTGTATCAGCTTGAGAATATTGGCTTCGACGAGCGAGCGCGTGAGACTCGCTCAGCTCGGCTCTGCGCGCTGCGCGCCTTGGAAATATCGCGGGTGACGTATAGGATTGAGGGGTTGAGGGCTGAAAAAGGGTGAAGCGATGAGCAAGTCGAGCTATTCGTTGAAACTCCCGACGTCCACCAAGAAAGCCGCGCAACGGCTCGCGAAGGAGGACGGAGTATCCTCGAACCAGTGGATTGCCGTGACTGTGGCGGAAAAAATTGGCGTGATCGAGACGGCGGCCGACTTTTTCAAGAAGCGAGCGGCTGGAGCATCGGGAAAAGGGCTGGTCAAATTTCTTCGGAACGCACCTAAAGTGGCTCCTGAGCCAGAGGATGCCGTCGAGAGGGGATAGTTCCGCGCAAGGACCGCCGAAGTTGACGCTTTGCTCCACACCGACTAAACTTTTACTACCACTCACATGGGCCCTACAGTTCTGCAGCAGAAGCGGCACCAGCAGATCCTGACGGACGTGGTGCGCGAGTACATCGAGACCGGCGAGCCGGTGTCTTCGCGCAGCATTGCGCGCCGCCAAGTGGAGCCGCTGAGTCCGGCGACGGTTCGCAATGTGATGGCGGATCTCGAGGACGAGGGGCTTCTGTATCAGCCGCACACTTCGGCGGGCCGCGTTCCCACCGCCGCCGCGTACCGATTTTTCGTCGAGCAAGTGGCCGGGCAGGCCACCGCCAGCCCGGAAGACCGCCAGTGGATTCGGCGCGAGCTGGAGTCGGCGCAGACGCCGGAGGCGGTGATGGAGCGCGCAAGCCGCGTTCTATCCGCGGTCTCGCGCGGTCTGGGGATTTTCATTTCGCCGCCGCTCGCTCGCAGCGTCGTCGAGCACATGCGATTTCTTTTGCTGCCCGATAATCGCGTTGTGGTGGTTCTAATCATCGCAGGCGGGCTGACGCGCGACAAAGTGATCCGTCCCGAAAGAGCATTTCGCCAGGAGGACCTGGATCGCATCGCGGAGCATTTGAATCAGCACTATGTCGGCTGGACTCTGGAGGCGATGCGAGCCGATCTCCGAGCCCAGGTGGAGCGTGACCGCGAGCAATATGGAGCGCTTGCGGGTGACGCACTTGTCCTGTGCGATCCCTCGGTTCTCGGCGATGGCGACGACCGGAAAATCTACGTCGAGGGCACCGCGCGAATCGCGTCGTTTCCGGAGTTCACCAACCAGGAGCAAGTTCGCGAGCTGCTGCAGGCCATCGAAGAGAAGGATCGGCTGATTGCTCTGCTCAGCGGTTGCATTGAAGCGCCGGAGCCGGTTCATGTCGAGATTGGCATTGACCAGATGTCGAGCGCGGGAAAACATCTTGCGCTGGTTTCGTCCTCCTACACATCCAAGGATCAGGTGCAGGGGACGCTCGGCATCCTTGCGCCGATGCGCATGCACTACGAGCGAGTGATTACAGCCGTGGCTTTCATGGCCCAATTCTTTTCCGAGAACGACCAAGGGAGTTAATTCCGTGTCGCCGCACAATCACGAGCACCGCAAGAAGGGAAATGACCCGGAGGAACGACCCGCGTCCGCGCAAACCGGAGCAAGCGACTCCGAAGCGGCGGCCACCGCGGCACGAGCGGCTGGAGAGTTGGAAGCGGGCTCCGGCGCGCAGGACGTCCAGAAGCTTCTGGCGGAGAAGCAGGAGCTGATGGACACGTTGGTGCGGCGTCAAGCGGACTTCGAAAATTACCGGAAGCGCGTCGAAAGGGAACGCCAGGCGGCTAGTAATCGCGGCGTCGAATTGATAGTGGAGCAGTTGCTTCCCGTGCTTGACGCTTTCGACAACGCGCTGGCCGGCGAGGGAAGCGCGGCGAACGCGGAATACCGCAAGGGCTTCGAGATCGTTCGCCGGCAGATCTGGGACGTGCTTTCGAAACAGGGTGTGAAGCGCATTGATTCGCTGGGCAAGGAGTTCGATCCGCATTTGCATCACGCCATCGATCGAGTGGAGACGACGGCGCAGGCCGACGGCACGATCGTCGGCGAACTGCAGCCCGGCTACACGTTTCACGATCGCGTGCTGCGGCCGGCGATGGTTCGCGTGGCGGCCGAGCCGGTTTCGAAGTCGGCGCGCGAGAATTAGCGAAGCAGGGGACCTGGACGAATGTCATCAACACAGTTGGACTACTACGAAATTCTCGGCGTCGAGCGCGACGCTTCGGGCGATCAGATCAAGTCCGCCTATCGCAAACTCGCGCTGAAGCATCACCCGGACCGCAATCCCGAAAATAAGCACGAAGCCGAGGAGAAGTTTCGCCACGCGACAGAGGCGTATAGCGTCCTCTCCGATCCGCAGAAACGCCAGGTGTACGACCGTTACGGGCATGCCGGCCTCGGCAATCGCGGCTTCGAGACCAATTTCAACGAGTCGATCTTCGCGGACTTTCAGGATATTCTCGGCGATCTTTTCGGCATGGACGATGTGTTCGGCGGCGGCGGTGGAAGGCGGCGCGGGCGCGGTGCGCGCGGCCAGCGCGGCGCGGACCTTCGCTACGATTTGTCGCTGACGTTCGAGGACGCGGCCGCGGGCGTGAAATCGAGAATCCGCATCTCGCGCCACGAGGTTTGCGAGAGTTGCAAGGGAACCGGCGCGAAGCCGGGCACCGGAATGTCCACGTGCGAGACGTGCCGCGGGCGCGGCCAGCTGGCGTACCAGCAGGGATTCTTCTCGATCACGCGAACGTGTCCGGCTTGCCAGGGCGCCGGCCAGGTGATTCGCGACGCGTGCGAGACGTGCCGCGGCCAGGGCCGCATCGAGCGCGACCGCACCATCGAAGTTCCCGTGCCGGCAGGCGTCGAAACGGGGACGCGGCTGCGCATGGCGGGCCACGGCGAGCCGGGAACCAACGGCGGTCCTGCGGGCGATCTGTATATTTTCCTCGACGTGAAGGAACATCCGTTCTTCGAGCGGCGTGGCGCGGATTTGTACTGCTCGATTCCGGTGAGTTTTCCGCAGGCGAGCCTCGGCGCGAAATTGAAAATTCCCACTCTTCACGGCGAGGACGATCTCGACATTCCCGAAGGCACGCAGTCGGGCCAGATTTTCCGCAAGAAAGGGAAGGGCTTGCCCGACCCGCACGGCGGCCGCGGCGATCTCTATGTGAATATTCGCGTCGTGGTTCCGTCGAAACTTACGCGCGAACAGCGCCGCACCCTCGAGCAGCTTGGCGAAACCTTGAAAGTGGAGAACAAGCCTGCCGAACGCAGCTCCAGCTTCTTCGACAAGGTGAAAGACATTTTCGGGTAGAACGCCCCTCGATCCTCCGACCTCGCTTACAATCTCCCCATGCGCCGCCGCTTCTTCGTTGATAGCTTCGAGTCCGGCGCCGCCGTGCTCCGCGGCGACACCGCCGAGCATCTTGGCCGCGTCCTGCGCGCCGAGCCCGGCCAGCTTTACGAGCTGAGCGACGGCAACACGGTCTGGCTGGCGCGCATCGACCGGGTGGTGCGGTCGAGAAGCGGCAAATCGCAAATTGATTTCGCGCTGGTGGAAAACATCCCCAGCCGCGAGCCCAGTCCCAATCTCCACTTGCTCCTCTCGATCGTAAAGTTCGACCGGTTCGAGTGGTGCCTCGAAAAAGCCACCGAGCTCGGCGTCGCGCAAGTTACGCCGCTCGCTGCCGCGCGAACCGACAAGCCGCTTCTCGCCGCTGCCGCCAAGCGCCACGCGCGATGGGAGAAGATTCTGCTCGAATCCGCGCAGCAAGCGCGCCGCCTGCGCGTACCGGCGATCGGGAATGCCGTTCCTCCAGCTGACGCTTTCGCCCAATCCGGCGCCGAGCTGAAACTTCTCCTCTCCGAGCGTCGCGAAGCCCAATCGCTACGGGACGTGCTGGCGTCAGGGCCCGGCAAGACTCATACGGCGGTTCTTGCCATCGGCCCGGAAGGCGGTTGGACGGACGCCGAAATCGCCGCTGCGAAAGGTTCCGGCTTCGTCGAGGCTTCGCTCGGCGAAAACATACTCCGCACCGAAACCGCGGTCATTGCCACGCTGGCAATTTTGCGATTCGCGCTGAGCGACCGCGAAGAGGGTCCGGCGCATCATAGTCAACCAGACTAAAGAACAGACTCGCGGTAGTCTTTGCGCCGATTCGAGTCCCATGATATAAATATGAGGAGCGAAGGAATGTTGGAAACCCCTCAACCTGGCCTGACAAACCAGTCAGACAACACTCCTCTTCCTCAATTGCGTCGTGAACTTCGCAGTTGGACCCGCGATCTTGCCGTTGCACTCGGCCTTGCGCTCGTCATCATTATCTTCCTGTACCAACCCGTGAAAGTGGAGGGAACCAGCATGGCGCCGCTCCTTTCGGATCAGGAGCGCATCTTCATCAACAAGTTTGTCTACCGCTTCGAACCGATCGAACGCGGCGACGTCGTGGTTTTCTGGTATCCGCTGGACCGGTCGAAATCGTTCATCAAGCGCGTGGTGGGACTTCCGGGCGAGACGGTGGAGATTCGCACCGGCCGTCTTTACGTCAACGGAGTCGAACTGGCCGAGCCGTACGTGCCCGCGAGCTATCTGGATGCGTCGAAATATCCGGCGATGATCATTCCGCCGGACGAATACTTCGTGATGGGCGATCACCGCGACAGCTCCAACGATTCTCGCGTGTTCGGACCCGTGCCTCGCCCGTTCATCTACGGGAAGGCGGTTTTCGCATACTGGCCGGTGGACCATTTCGGATCGCTGACGTCGACGTCAACGGTCAACGCGGCGTCCAAATGACGGATTTTGGAGGACACACTGACGGAGTTCCCCGAAGGTCGCGCGGTTCTCGCGCTCGAGGACGGACGAGTCTTTAACGGACGCGCGGCGGGCGCTCGCACCCGCCGTGGCGGCGAAGTTGTTTTCAATACGAGCCTCACCGGTTACCAGGAAGTTTTCACCGATCCGAGTTATGCCGGCCAGATCGTCTGCTTGACGTATCCCCACATCGGCAACGTCGGCGCCAATCTCGACGATCAGGAATCCGCAAAACCGTACATCGAAGCACTCGTGGTGCGCGATTTCTCGCCGATTTCGTCGAACTGGCGGTCCACCGAATCGGCGCAGCAGTATCTGGAACGCTGGGGCGTTCCCGTCATTTGGGACATCGATACGCGCGCGCTGGTTCGCCACTTACGGCAGGTGGGCGCGCTGCGCGGAATCGTGGCGACTGACGGCACGCCTGCGGAGCAGCTCGTGGCCGAGGCTCGCGCGCTGCCGACAATGGCCGGCCAGGAGCTGGCCAGCCGCGTCACGTCGCCAAAGGTCTACGCGTGGTCGCAGGGTTCGATTGATCTTGCAACGCCTATCGCCGCGGCTGCTGTGGCCGGGGCCAATGGCGGCAAGAGGGGTTCTTCAGGAGGTCGAAGCTCTACCTCCGACCGAGAGGCGCCCAAAAAGCGCGCGGCCGCAGAGGCTGACGCAAAGCCGCGCCACCGCGTCGTCGCCTACGATTTCGGCATCAAGCAAAATATCCTGCGGTTGCTGGTCGATCACGGCTGCGAGGTCACCGTCGTCCCCGCGCAAACCAGCGCCGAAGATGTTCTCGCCCTGAAACCACACGGTGTGTTCCTCTCGAACGGTCCGGGCGATCCCGAGCCGGTCGGCTACGCGATCGCGAACATTCGGAAATTGCTCGGCCGCGTCCCGATCTTTGGCATCTGCCTGGGCCACCAGCTTTGCGGCCTGGCCCTCGGCGGTCGCACGTTCAAGCTGAAGTTCGGCCATCACGGCTCGAACCACCCGGTGAAGAATCTGCTCACGCAGAAGGTGGAAATCACGGCGCAGAATCACGGCTTCTGCGTCGATCCGGATTCGCTGCCGTCGAGCGACGTCGAAATCACGCACGTGAACCTGAACGACCACACGAACGAAGGCATGCGCCACCGCACGCTGCCGCTCTTCAGCGTGCAATATCACCCGGAAGCGTCGCCCGGCCCTCACGACGCGCGCTACCTCTTCGACGATTTCATCGCGATGATGAATGGCGGTAGGGCTCAATGAAACTCATGGCAACTATGATTTTGGCATCCTGGGTTCTCTTCGAGTGCGGTCCCAAGCAGTACTCGCAATTTACGCTGGAGCATCCGGCGAAGCTTTCCGGCCAGTTGCTCGATCCTGTAGGCGCCGCCGTCGCCAATTTGAAGCTCGTCGTGAAGTGTGGCAGTGCAACGTATGAGCGAATCACGGATGGCGAAGGCAAATACGATTTCGGAGTTCTGCCGGCCGGCATTTGCAAAATGGGGACGCCCGTGAAGACCTGGTTGCCGCCGGAAGTTAAATGCGAAGCCAACGCGTGCGCGCTCGACAAACTGCGCCTAGCGCCGATGTCGCTGACATGAAAGTAAGCGCGAATTATGAAACGGAAGGGCGGGGTTTCAACCCCGCCGTAATCGACACCAGAAAGGCGGGGCTTTAGCCCCTGAAGCCAAGTGACTCGACCGAAGCATCGGACTCAACCCGGCGCCACGTACTTCATCACCACGAACACGTGGCAGAGAAGAGCCCTCTTTCAAAATCCGAACACTGCGTCCATCGTTGAGGCCGCGATCTTTCGCTACCGAGACGCGGGCCATTACCATCTGCACCGCTACGTGGTGATGCCGGACCATATTCACTTGATCCTGACGCCGGCCCAGTCGACGAGCCTTGAGAAGGCGGTCCAACTAGTCAAAGGTGGTTCTTCACACGAAATCGGGAGTCGCTTTCCGGTGTGGCGCGTGGGCTTTACGGAGCATCAGATTCGCGACCGGAGCGATTTTGATTTGCACGTGCGATACGTTGACGACAATCCCGTGAAGGCAGGCCTCGCGGCAACGCCGGCAGAATATCCGCACGGAACAGCAACGGGGAAATTCGCGCTCGATCCCTGGCCGCTGGCTTCGGGGGCTAAAGCCCCATCGGAGGCTGCGACAGTTTCGGCGGGGTTAAAACCCCGCCCTTCCGAAGCTGGCATAAGTGAATCCGTTCGACATTCGCAAACGAAAAACCCAAATGCCGAAGCACACTGACATCAAGAAAATTCTGATTATCGGCATCGCGTCGCTGGCGATCGTGGCGACGGTATTTGCCGCAAAGCCCGTCACTATTCAGCTGAAGCACAACAGCGAGCGCGAGCAGCGAACGAAGGCGGAACTCGAGCGCATCCTGAGCACCTACGACTTGAAGAAGTACACGTTCACGAACAAGGTCATCATCGAGGACGGAGCGTACGCGCACAGCTTTCCGGAAATCACATTGAACACTCGATTCTTGGATTCCGACGACGAATTGCTCTCATCTTACATTCACGAGCAGTTGCATTGGTATCTGCGCGACCACGACGTTCAGCAAAAGCGCGCCATTCAAACCCTGCGAATGTATTACCCGAGAGTTCCCGTCGGCGATCCGGAGGGAGCGGACACGGTCTACAGCACGTACGGGCACCTGGTGGACTGCTACCTCGAAATGCAGGCGGACCGGAAGTTGATTGGGCCCGAGCGAACCGCGGCTGTGATCGCCGACAAAGGGCATTACACCTGGATTTACAAGACGATCATCGACGACGAACCGCGCATTGCGGCCGTCGTGCATAGCGAGGGATTGGAAATCGAGTAATGCCGAAACGCACTGACATCAAGAAAATTCTGATCATCGGCTCCGGGCCGATCGTCATAGGGCAGGCGTGCGAGTTCGACTACTCGGGCACGCAAGCGTGCAAAGCGCTGCGCGCCGAGGGCTACGAGGTGACGCTGGTCAACTCGAATCCCGCGACGATCATGACCGACCCGGAAATCGCCGACCGCACGTATGTGGAGCCGCTCTCGAAGGAGTATCTCGAGGCGATCATCGCCGTGGAAAGGCCCGACGCGCTGCTTCCCACCGTCGGCGGCCAGACCGGCCTGAATCTCGCGGTTGAGCTGGCCGAGGCGGGCATCCTCGATAAATACAACGTGAAATTAATCGGCGCGTCGCTGCGCGCCATCAAAATTGCCGAAGACCGGCTGCTCTTCAAGGACGCGTGCCGCAAAATCGGCCTCGAAGTTCCCGCGTCCGAAGTCGTCAACGACGTTCCCGAAGCCGTCGCGCTCGCCGACGAGATGGGCTACCCGATCGTGATTCGCCCGTCGTTCACACTCGGCGGCACGGGCGGCTCGATCGCTTACAACCACGAGGAATTCGTCGACGCCATCGCGCGCGCTCTCGACGCCAGCCCGGTCCATCAGGCCCTGATCGAAGAATCCGTGCTCGGCTGGAAGGAATACGAGCTCGAAGTGATGCGCGATTTTCGCGACAATTTCGTGGTCATCTGCTCGATCGAGAATTTCGACCCGATGGGCATCCACACGGGCGATTCGATCACCGTCGCGCCCGCGCAAACCCTCACCGACAAGGAATACCAGCGCATGCGCGACGCTGCCGCCGCGATTATTCGCGAGGTGGGCGTCGAAACGGGCGGCTCGAACATTCAATTCGCCATCGACCCCGAAACCGGCCGCATGGTGGTGATCGAGATGAATCCGCGCGTGTCGCGCAGTTCCGCGCTGGCGAGCAAAGCCACCGGCTTCCCGATCGCCAAAATCGCCGCGAAGCTCGCGCTGGGAATGACGCTCGACGAAATTCCGAACGACATCACGCGCAAGACCCCGTCGAGCTTCGAGCCGACCATCGACTACGTTGTGGCAAAGATTCCGAAGTGGCAGTTCGAGAAGTTCCCGGGCAGCGACACCACGCTGACCACGCAAATGAAATCCGTCGGCGAAGTGATGGCCATCGGCCGCACGTTCCAGGAAGCGCTCTGCAAGGGAATCCGTTCCCTGGAGCCGCACACGGCGTGGCGTCCGCCGGCCGAAGTTACCACGGCGCTGCTGCGCGAGAAGCTCCACGTGCCCGGCCCGGACCGCATTCACTGGCTCTTCGAGGCTCTCGAGCGCGGCATGAGCCAGGAAGAAGTCTGCGAGCTGACGAAAATCGATCCGTGGTTCATTCGCCAGCTCGGAGACATGGTCGCGCTCGATCGCCGCATCGCAAAAACTCCTCTGAGCGAGGCTTCGCGCGAGCTGCTTCTCGAAGGAAAGCGTTCGGGCGCGAGCGATGAAGAGCTTGCGAAGCTGTGGAACGTGACCGCGGCCGAAGTTCGCAAGCGCCGGCACGAACTCGGCGTGCGCCCCGTCTTCAAGCGCGTGGACACCTGCGCCGCCGAATTCGAATCGTTCACGCCATATCTTTATTCGACGTACGAGGACGAAGACGAATCCGACGCCGTCGACCGGCCGAAAGTGGTGATTCTCGGCAGCGGACCCAGCCGCATCGGGCAGGGAATCGAGTTCGACTATTGCTGCTGCCACGCCGCGCTGGCGCTGAAGGAAGACGGCTACGAAACGGTGATGATCAACTGCAATCCGGAAACGGTTTCGACGGATTACGACACCTCGGACCGCTTGTATTTCGAGCCGCTCACACTCGAGGATGTGCTCGCGATTCTGGACCGCGAGAAGCCGCAGGGCGTGATCGTTCAGTTCGGCGGCCAAACGCCGCTCAACCTTGCGCTCGAACTCAAGCGCAACGGCGCGCAAATTATCGGCACGGCGCCGGAATCGATTGATCTTGCCGAAGATCGCCGCCGCTTCGGCGAATTGCTCGAGCATCTGAAAATTCCGCAGCCGCGCAATGCCACCGCCCTTGCGCCTGACGATGCCGTGCGAGCGGCAGCGGAAATCGGGCTGCCGGTGCTCGTTCGCCCCAGCTACGTTCTCGGCGGGCGCGCCATGGTAATCGCATACGACCTGAAAACCGTGAATGAGTATGTGGCGCAAGCCGCGCAGATGGGCAGCGTCTCCGACCCCAAGCGGCCAATCCTGATCGACAAATTCCTCGAAGACGCCACCGAAGTCGACGTCGACGCCTTGGCCGACGGCGAAGACGTGGTCATCGCCGGCATCATGGAGCACATCGAGGAAGCCGGCATCCACTCGGGCGATTCGTCGTGCGTGCTTCCGTCCGTCACGCTGAAGCCGGCGGTGCTCGAACGCATTCGCGACTACACTTCGCGTCTCGCTCGCGCGCTGCACGTGGTGGGGCTGATGAATGTGCAATACGCGATTCAGCGCGACACCGTCTACGTTCTCGAAGTGAATCCGCGGGCCTCGCGCACGGTTCCGTACGTCAGCAAGGCCACGGGCGTGCCGCTCGCGAAAGTTGCCGCGCGCCTGATGACCGGCCGCAAGCTGCGCGAGCTGAATCTTCCCGTGGTGCAAACGAACGGCGTGAAGGAACTTTCGGTTCGCGACTTCTATGCCGTGAAATCGCCTGTGTTTCCGTTCAACAAATTCCGCGGCGTCGACACGATTCTCGGCCCGGAGATGCGCTCGACGGGCGAAGTGATGGGGATTTCGTCCACATTCGGCGTCGCCTTCGCGAAGGCGCAGCTTGCAGCGGGCCAGCGGCTGCCGCTGGAAGGCACGGTGTTTATAAGCGTGAATGACCGCGACAAGCGCCACGCGGCGCCGCTCGTTCGCGAGCTGATGTCAGCCGGATTGAAAATCATCGCCACACGCGGAACAGCCACCGCGCTGCAGGAAGCGGGAATCGAAGTGGAATCCGTCTACAAGGTGAACGAGGGCCGGCCCAACATCGTCGACTTGATCAAAACGCAGAAAGTGGACCTCGTGATCAACACACCTCTTGGCCGCGAATCCTTCTACGACGAAAAATCCATCCGCCGGGCCGCGATTCGCTACAACGTTCCGTGCATCACCACGCTCTCCGCCGCAAACGCCGCGGCGCGAGGCATTCGCGCGATGCAAGGCCACGCGGTAGAAGTGGCCGCATTGCAAGATCTCCACCGCCGTAAGTCCGCCGCAGCTGCCCCAGCCCCCGCCGACGGCTCCTGATCCCTTTCGGTGTTTCTCGCACGCGATTCCATGCTTGCGCCATCACAGGTTGAGCGTCATCTCGTTTGTTGGCTGGAAACCCACCTTTTCGTACAGAGCGCGTCCCGCAGAGCTTGCATGGAGTGAAACAGCGCTGAATCCCTCCGTCCGGCACCATTCAATCATCGCTTCCAACAATCGTTTCGCCACTCCGCAGCGCCGTGCTCCAGGCTCGGTATACATGTTAAGAATCCAGGCTCGTGCTGCATGAATTTCGCCGGGATAGCCCGGCCAATCCGCAACCACAATCCCGCCGCCGCCCACGATCTGCTCGTTCGATCCCTCAGCCAGCCAACCGCGATACTTGCCAATCCGCAAAGCTTCGCTGAAGTATCCGCGAGACAATTCCTCCATACGGTCGAGCACCGCAGTGTCTCGGAATCCGATTTCATCAAACATAGCTCGTCGGTGATGCAGAATGTGCTTCAGGTCTTCGAAGCCGGCTTTGCGTATGCGAATCTCCATCGCTTCCAATATTGTCCACTGCTTGTTGCGAAGTGGTAGGTACAAAATGGCCTGCCATCATTTGATTATCGGGAGGCCCGCAAACCCGCCGCGGCAGCCCCAGCGCCCGCCAACCGCTCGAACGGGTTTTCTCCGCGTCCTCTGCGCCTCTGCGGTGCGCGTTTTGCCTTTGATGGTTCTGTTGTAGAATCGCCAGATGCGACTCCACGGGATTTTCGCTCCTCTCACGACGCCGTTCGCGCCCGACGGCAGCCTTGCGCTCACGCGGCTGCGCGAAAACATCGCGCGCTACAACCGCACGCGCCTCGCCGGCTACGTGATGAACGGCTCGACCAGCGAATCCGTCCTGCTGCTTTGGGACGAAGTCTATCGAGTTTGGGAGGCGGCCAAGGAAGCCGCCGCACCCGGCAAGATTCTGATCGCCGGAACCGGCGCGGAATCCACGGCGGAAACGATCGCGCACACGAGCCGCGCCTCCGCGCTCGGCTTCGACGCGGCCCTGGTTCGCACGCCAAGTTTCTACAAGCCGGCCATCAACGACGACCTGCTGGCCGAACATTACGTTCGCGTCGCGGACGCCGCGCGCATTCCGGTGCTGATCTATTCGGTTCCCGTATTCACACACATCACCGTCGAAGCATCGCTGATTGCGCGTGTGGGTGCGCACCCGAACATCGTAGGAATCAAAGACAGTTCCGGCAGTGTGGAGGGGATTGCGAAAATCATCGCCGCCGCGCCGAAGAGTTTTCAGGCGCTCGTCGGGTCTGCCGCGACGCTCTACGATTCGCTGCAACGCGGCGCTGTGGGCGCCGTGATCGCGATAGCGGACGCGTTCCCGGAGATCTGCGTCGAGATTTACGAAGCGCATCGGTCGGGCGATTCCGCGCGCGCACACGCGCTGCAGGAAAAGGTGTTGGCGGCTTCGAAGTTGCTGGGTCCGCAATATGGCATCGCCGGAATCAAATACGCGATGGACCGCCTTGGCTACTTCGGCGGCCTGCCGCGCCCGCCACTTCTCCCCGTCAGCGAGAAAGGGCAGCGCGAAATCGACGCCATGCTAGCCACGATAGTTCCCGAAGCCGTCGCCCGCCCATAGCGCGGCGTCGCGTCAATTCCTGCGCCGCTTGGACTGGGTTTCTCCGTGTCCTCATGGTCTTTCTCTGTGTCCTCTGTGTTCCGCTTTTGCCTTTTGCACTGGTCTCCAGCGAGGCCGATGTCTGACCGTGAATCCCCAGGGCGGCATCCTCATCTAAACGGTAGAGGCGAGGGAGCATTCCCGTGCATCCAGTGACCCTGAATTTTGAGATTGTTTCGCTGTCAGCGCTGCGCTCAGCGTCTCTGGCTTGTTGCTGCCACTCCGGGCCGCGTGTATCATGATTTCTTCGATGGAGTCGCACTGTCTCCCGTTCCGCGAAATTCCCCACACGACGAAGCTTTTTTCCACGTTTCTTGAGGATTTCAGCCGCGTTTCCCGCTACTACGCGCATCCGCCCACCGATCAGGGCATCCTCGCGGCCGCAAGCGAGGTTAAATTCGATCCAGAAACGCGCCAAGAAGTCGTGGCGGTGCTTCGTGAGCAGAACCGCCTCCTGGGCGCCGGACGCAACCTCGATCGCCTGGCGGCGGGCGCCGTCGCGATCGTAACTGGCCAGCAAGTGGGCCTGTTCTCCGGCCCAATCTACAGCTTCTTCAAAGCTCTGTGCGCCGTTCGCTTCGCGGAAGAAATCACCAGCCGGGGAATCGATGCAGTTCCGGTTTTCTGGCTGGCCACTGAGGACCACGATCTCGCCGAAGTGAACCACACGTTCTGGAACACGCGTGCGGGCCTCGCGCGCTACGAACTGCCTCCGAGGGAAGAAACGCTGAATCGCCGTGTGGGCGAGATTGCGTTCGGCGAAGCTATCGAGCCGATTCTCAACCAGGCGACGGAGACTCTCGAAGGTTCCTACGCCGCCGAAGTGGCTCGTTTCCTGCGGGAATCGTATGCGCCGTCGGAGACGTATGGGTCAGGTTACGGGAAACTGATGGCGCGTCTGCTGGCAGGGCGGGGAATTATCTTCATCGATCCGCTCGATGCGCGGTTGCATCGCGTCGCCGCACCTGTGTACCGGCGCGCTCTGGATGAAGCCGATTCGCTGCGGGATGCGCTCGATGCTCGCTCCAAGGAACTCGAGCGCAGCGGCTTTCACGCCCAGGTGAAAGTGGCGCCGGGCTCGACGCTCCTCTTCTACAACGTGAACGGCCAGCGGCAACCCCTCCGCAGCCGCAACGGCAAATTCTTCGCGGGCGATGCGGAATTCACCCTCGACCAGCTTCGCGCTGCCACCGAATCGGATGCCATTGCATTCAGCCCCAGCGTGTTGCTGCGTCCCATCGTGCAGGACACGCTGCTTCCCACGGCGGCGTATATCGGCGGCCCCTCGGAGGTCGCGTACATGGCGCAGGCGCAGGTGGTCTACGAGAAGATTCTGGGCCGCATGCCTGCGATTCTGCCCCGGGCGAGCTTCACGCTCGTCGAGCCGTCGATCGCGCGGCTGCTTTCGAAGTACTCGCTCGACTTTCACGACATCCTGCTCGGGCCTCAGCACGTTCGCGGAAAGATGGAGCAGAAGGCGCTCCCGGACGCCCTCGCGAGCCGCTTTGACGCCGACGAGAAACAGTTGCGCGCGATGTTGAGATCGTACGCGGAGCCCATCGAGAAGCTCGACAAAAGCTTGCTGGGTACCCTCGATGCGATCGAAGAGAAAATCCTCTACGTGTTTCTGAAGCTGAAGGAGAAGGTAGGTCGCGCGGAGAATTTCCGCACCGGCGTGCTCGACGAGCACCAGCGCATCCTTTTCGATTCGCTCTACCCGAACCGCGAGCTGCAGGAGCGCAGCCTGTGCGGCCTGCCGTTCATTGCCGCCTACGGCCTCGAACTCTTCGATAAGCTGGCGCGCCTATCGGCGATTCCGTCGGCCGGCGAGGCCGGTTCGTGTACCCACCAACACCAAATCCTTTTTCTCTGAGCGGTGGTCCCTCAGTGTCCTCCGGCGGTTCTCCGTGTCCTCTGTGTTTCGCTTTTCGCCGTTGCCTCAATGTCGAACCTACGCAAGCGTGTTAGAATGATTTGTTTTCAACGCAATTATTTTCAGCCTATGGAGGCCACGTCATGAAAATCACACCCGGAAAGCAGAAGGGAATGGAAGCTGTGTCCGATTCACGCGGCGTGATCGCCGCGGCCGCGATGGACCAGCGCGGCTCGCTCAAGAGCGCCATCGCCAAGGACAAGGGCATCGACAAGAAGGACGTCACCACGAAGATGCTCGAGGAATTCAAGACGGCCGTCACGAAGGTCCTCACGCCGCACGCGAGCGCCATTCTGCTGGATCCCGAATACGGTCTTCCCGCCGCAAGTGTGCGGGCCAAGAATGCGGGCCTGCTCCTCGCCTACGAGAATAGCGGTTACGACAACACGAAACCCGGCCGCTTGCCCGATCTTCTCGACATCTGGTCCGTCCGCCGGCTCGTTGCCGCCGGAGCGGATTGCATCAAGATTCTGTTGTACTACACGCCGTTCGACTCGCGCGAGATCAACGAAGTCAAGCATGCCTGGGTGGAGCGCATCGGCGGAGAATGTACCGCCTCCGACGTTCCGTTTTTCCTCGAATTCGTAGGTTACGAGGAAAACGGCGACGAGAAGGGAATTGCCTACGCTCGCAAGAAGCCCGATGTCGTTGCCCAGAGCATGCAGGAATTCTCGAAGCCGCAGTACGGCGTGGACGTCCTGAAAGTGGAAGTTCCGGTAAACATGGCGTTCGTCGCCGGCACGAAAAGCTTCAAGGGTGAGTCCGCCTACACGCGCGACGAGGCGAAAGAACATTTCCGCCGCGCCGCCGCCATGGCGAAGAAGCCATTCATCTACCTTTCGGCGGGCGTGGACAATGACGTGTTCCTCGAGACTCTCGAGCTGGCGGGCGAATCGGGCGTGAATTTCTCCGGCGTCCTGTGCGGGCGCGCCACGTGGAAAGAAGGCATCCCCGTCTACGCCAAGCAGGGAGTGAAGGCTCTCGAAGACTGGCTCAGCGACACCGGCGTGAAAAATATCGAGAACGTAAACGCGCGCCTGAAGGCCGCCAAGCCCTGGTTCGCCTTCTACGGCGCGAAGTCGCCCGCCGCCCTCGTCGCCGACTGATGTAGCGCCGGCTCTTAGATTTTCTCAGCGCTCTCTGCGTCTCTGCGGTGAGGTTTTGGCAAACCATACAATCAAACTGCGCACCTCGCGCCGCACGGAACTGAAAAATGTCACCAGCGAAGTGGAAAAACTGGTGCGCGATTCCGGTTGCAAGAGCGGCGTGTGCCATCTGTACGTCCCGCACACCACCGCCGGCGTTCTCATCAATGAGGGCTACGACCCCGACGTTGCCCGCGACATGGAAGGCGCCTTCGACCGCCTCGTGCCCGACAGCCCGCTCTTCAATCACGCCGAAGGCAATTCCGATTCGCACATCAAGACCGCGCTCGTCGGCTCGTCCCAGACCCTGTGGATCGAAAACGGCCACCTCGCCCTCGGCCGCTGGCAACAGATCTTCTTCGCCGAATTCGACGGCCCGCGTTCCCGCGAACTCCACGTCAAAATCGTCCCCGATCCAGCCTAACCTTTCTCCGTGTCCTCAAGGTTTTTCTCTGTGCTCTCTGTGGTAAAGCCTCTGACGTAGCTCTGTTGCTTCGATGCCCGCCGCTTCTGTACACTCTTTCGGCCCCAAATCGGAGACTGCATGTCCCTTCTCGTGGTTGGTTCTGTCGCGTTCGACGCAATCGAAACTCCATTCGGCAAGGTGGATCGCACGCTGGGCGGCGCGGCCAGCTACTTCGCGCTGGCGGCCAGCCACTTCGCGCCGGTGCGCGTTGTGGCCATCGTTGGAGAGGATTTCACCGACAAAGACCGCGCCACCTTCCGCGGCCGCAAGATCGACCTGGCGGGCCTCGAACAGGTTGCCGGCAAATCCTTCTTCTGGGCCGGCCGCTACAGCAAGAACATGAACGAGCGCACCACGCTCGCCACCGAGCTGAACGTCTTCGCGAACTTTCGCCCCACGCTGCCGGATTCCTACTGCGACTCGTCGTTCATTTTTCTCGGCAATATCGATCCCACGCTGCAGCGCTCCGTCCTCACGCAGGTGCGCTGCAAGCCGCAAGTGGTCGGCCTCGACACGATGAACTACTGGATCGAGCGCACTCCGGCCGAGTTGCGCGACACCCTCAAGCACACGCACATCCTGATGATCAACGACGACGAGGTGCGCCAGCTCACCGGCGATCACAACCTCTTCCGCGCTGCCAAGCAAGTGTTCAAGATGGGCCCGCGCACGCTCGTCATCAAACGCGGCGAACACGGCGCGCTCATAATTCACAACAAGTTTATGTTCTCGGTGCCCGCGTTCCCGCTCGAAGAGGTTCACGACCCGACGGGCGCGGGTGACAGTTTCGCAGGCGGCTTCATGGGCTATCTCGCCAGCGTCGGCCGCGTGGACGAACGAACGTTGCGCAGGGCCATGGTTTACGGCTCAGTCCTCGGCAGCTTCACCGTCGAGCGTTTCGGCGTCGAGCGCCTCGCGCGCCTGAAGCGCAGCGAAATCACCGCTCGCGCCCGCCTCTTCTCGAAGCTCACCTCGTTCAAACTCTAGAGGGGATATTCAGGCGTTCTAACCGCAACGTAACGCGCGCGGAGCGGCCAAGCCAACCTCAAAACCACGTGCTCGCCTTGTACTGCCGGTACTCGTCTCCGAACGCCTCTTCCAGGACGCGCTCTTCCTTCTTTATGCGCGGAATCTGATACGTGTAAAGCAGCAGGAACACCCCAAGCCAAGTCCAATTTCCCAACGCGACGAACAGTCCCACGTAACCAATTCCCCCGAATAAGTAGATGGGATTCCGTATCTTTGAATACAGCCCCGTGGTGACAAGTTTCTTCGCCTGCGCCGTCACCGCAAACGAGGACCCAAGTTGAATCCGCGCCAGCACCCATAACGCAATTCCCACCGTCGCGATCGCCATCCCAATGAAGAACCGGGCGCCATAGTCGTGCCGCGAAATCAGGAACGCGATGAAGGTGGCGAAAGCGACGGCATCGACGTAGCGAAGAATGTTGTTCATGGCCCCGCTACAAAATTTACATCAACTGGCCCTCGCCACGGCGGTAGAATCTTTGCGGGCAGAAAGCCCCCCAGCAAACCGCCGCAAAAGGAGACCGCCATGTACGTCATAACGGGTGCAACTGGAAACACCGGCAGCGTCGTCGCAAAGACACTTCTCGCGAAGGGCCAATCCGTCCGCGCCATCGGACGCAGCGCCGACCGCCTGAAGGACCTCGCGACGCGCGGCGCAGAGCCTTTCGTTTGTGACCTTACCGACCACGACGCTTTGACGAAGGCCTTCACCGGCGCGCGCGCCGTCTACGCCATGATCCCTCCGAATATGACCTCTGCCGACTATCGCGCCGAGCAGGATCGAAACACTGATTCGATTGCGGCCGCGATCGAGAAATCGGGCGTAAAGCACGCCGTCTGCTTGAGCAGTTTCGGCGCGGACAAGCCTGACAAGACCGGGCCGGTCGTAGGCCTTCATTATCTCGAGCAGCGGCTCAACAAGATTCCGAGCCTCAACTCTCTGTATCTCCGCGCCGGATACTTCATGGAAAACACGCTCGCGCAGATTGGCATCATCAAGCAGATGGGGATTGCCGCCGGGCCGGTGCGTGCTGATCTGAAGCTTCCGATGATCGCCACGCACGACATCGGCGCCGCTGCCGCCGAAGATTTGCTGAAGCTTGATTTTCACGGCCATCAAACGCGGGAACTGCTTGGCCAGCGCGACCTGACGATGGCGGAAGCGGCCGCGATTATCGGAGACCAGCTCGCAAAACCTGATTTGCCGTACGTTCAGGCGCCGAACGACCAGATACGCGCCGCCATGATTGGCATGGGCATGTCTTCGAACATGGCGGACCTGATTCTGGAAATGGCCGGCGCCCTGAACTCCGGCCACATGGCCGCCCTGGAAGCCCGCGGCGCACGAAACACCACGCCCACATCCTACGAAACCTTCGTCAAAGAGGAATTCGTGCCTCTCTACTACGGCAAATCCGCCGCGGCGTGAGCCGGAACTACCTCACAACGGTCAATGGCGATAGTTGGCGTCCGCCCATTCGTTCTCGCCACGCTTTCGCGGTCCTCGTAGTAGAATCCGCGTGCGCAAGGTAGGGAGGCGCCATGCCGCACGACATAAACGCATACATCGTTGGCCGCCTGCTCCTGGCATTTGTGCTGGGCGGGGCTGTGGGCCTGGAGCGCGAGTTGCGCCACAAGCCCGCCGGCCTGCGCACGAATATGCTGATTTGCTTCGGGTCGGCGCTCTTCACGATTATCTCGTACGAAATGGCGGGCAACGTGGGTGGCGACCACACGCGCATCGCCGCGCAAATCATTCCCGGAATCGGCTTCATCGGGGCCGGTGTCGTGATCCGCGACCGCGGCTCAGTCGTGGGCATCACCAGCGCCGCCACGATTTTCGTAATGGCCAGCATCGGTATGGCCGTCGGCGCCAACATGATTTTCACTTCCATATTCGCGACGCTGCTCCTGCTCGTTGCCCTCACCTTTCTCGGCATCCTTGAGGACCGCCTCGGCTGGCACATGCGCCTCGTCAGTTTTCGCGCAGGTTTGGCGCCGGGTGGCACCGTCGAGGGCGTCCAGAAGTTGGTTCAAGACGCCGGCGTCGAGCCCCGCCACTGGCAGACGCGTAAGACGGACACGGGCCTCATGGTTGACTTCAACGCCGAAGTCACCACCCCTCAGGAGCGCGAGCTTTTGGCGAAACTCGCCGCCGCGCACACACACTGCGAAGTCCGGACAATCAGGGATTAAGTCCAATGATTCCGCGGGCCTTCGGCAACCATTTCCCGCACCCCCGAATCCGAGTTGACGTGCCGCGCGCCGGGATGCTATCAATTTCTTTTCGTTTCGAGGGGCTCTCATAAGGACTGCTCCTTCGTTCCGCTTTCCCGGCTGCTGGGGTGGCGAGCGGCTTCGGGATCCAATTGCTGGCTACAGGAGGAAGGGATTGATGCGTTTGCGGTGGGCCGCGCCCACAGCTTTGTGTGCTGCGCTCCTGGCGTTTTCGGGCTGCGGTAGCACCACGCTGAATCCCACCCCGGCCATTTCGGCGGTCTATCCGGATACTCTCCCGGCCTCCGGGACGAATTGCAGTAGCCTCCCCACGTTCGTCATAAATTTGCAGGGCACGAATTTCCTTACCAACTCCGTGGCTTACTGGAACGCCTCGAGTCGCCCCACCGTTTTCAACCAGGACACGGCGCAACTTGCCGTCACGCTGAAGGCTTGCGACATCTCCGCGCCGGGTGTCGCGTATGTCACCGTCTCGAATCCGCCGCCGGGTGGCGGCCTCACCATCAACGGGGCCACCTTCCAGATCACGCAGCCGCCGAATCCCGTGCCGCAGATCATGTCTCTTTCGCCGGCCAGCACGCCCGCGGGCACTCTTCCGGCGGGTGGAATCTTGACCATCAACGGTCCGCCTGCGGCGCCGCCCTCGATTTCGCCTGCGTTTGTCGCAAGTTCGGTGGCGGCCTTTAACGGCAGCGCCCGCAACACCACCTTCGTCAGCGCCACGGAACTCGAAGTGCAAATGCTCGCCTCTGACGTGGCCGCTGCGACGACGATCAATGTCACCGTATCCACTCCTGCGCCCGGCGGCGGTGTGGCGAACGCGCAGTTCACCGTGACCGACCCGCCGAACGCTGCCAATTTCCCGCAAGTTATTTCTGTGAACGCTGCCGGTGGCGCGGCGAATGGCGCAAGCTCGTCGCCCGCCATGAGCGGCGACGGCCGCTACGTCGCGTTCTACTCCGAGGCAAAGAATCTCGTCGCCTCCGGCGCCTCCGGCAACATTTTCGTCCGCGACACCTGCGTCGGCGCAACGAACTGCACGCCCCGCACATCAGCCGTCGACCTCGCCCCCGACGGCTCCGCCCCCAACAAGCCAAGCCTTCCGCAACTGGCAATGAGTGCGGACGGTCGCTACGTAGCATTTGCGTCTTATGCTCGGAACCTAATCGATGGAATCGACGAGAATTCTTACGCGCCGGCGAGTGACGACGGCCTCGGTCTGAACGTCTTCGTTCGCGATCTATGTGCTGGCACAAGCGTTCCCGCTGGGTGTGCGCCCCAAACCAAACTTGCGTCGCAAACCATGAGCGGAAACCCCTCGACCGCCGATGCCAGACTTCCGTCGATTAGTGCTGACGGTCGATTTGTCGCCTTCGTTTCTGCCGACGACGATCTTGCCCCCGGACTTTCCCCATCGCTCACGCGCATTTTCGTCCGAGATACCTGCGTCGGAGTCTCTGCGTCAGTTGGGTGTGCGCCGCAGACCTTCGGGTTCGCGGCTGAGCCAGCACGTCTGGACGTCAGTGCAAATTGGCCAATGATATCGGCGAATGGCCGGTACGTGGCGTTCGAGGCCATTCACCACTCGGCCGGTGGAGTTCCTCAGTCTTCGGAGATTCTCCTGTTGGACACGTGCCTCGGTTCGACTGCTCCTGCTGTCTGCGATCCCGCATCGAGGATAATTTCTGTCGTGTCAGATGGTTCGCCCATCGCCAGATGGAACGCGACACCGTCAGTCAGCGTCGATGGTCGATTTGTAGCCTTCTCTTCGAGCGCGATCTCGGACCTTTGGGATGCTCTGTCGGAAACTCTCACGGGACCCTCGGAATCATTTGTCCGAGACACCTGTATGGGGGCGACAGCTCCGGCTGGCTGCGTGCCCGCAACCACGATGCTCCAGAGTCGGGGCTCGACGAGCAAGACCTTCGATCCGCTTGTTGATAAAACGGGCCGCTTCGTCGTCTTTTTATCGGAGGCGCCGAACGGTTCCTGGCCCATCGGCAATTTGATGATTCACGATAACTGTGTCGGCGCTAACAACCCGTGCGTCGCAGGTCTGTATCCGTTTGCGATCGCCAGCGGCGATCAGTCGCGGATTCCATCAGCCAAGATGGGAGATAGCTTTCCCATCAGCTCAGACGGCCGAGTGATTGCTTTCAGTTCTGATGCCACGAATCTGGCGGCTCCCACGAGCGGTCTCGGCGACGTCTTCCTCATGCTAATGCCCTCGACGAAGCCCTGATCGCCACCGACGTTTACTCTCAACTCTCAACTCTCGACTGTAAACTTGTGTTCGCGGCGAAGAGTTCTTATTCTCAAATTGCCCGATGCTCGCCCCTCTCAAGCCTCCCGCCTTGCGTCCTGGTGACGCCGTCCGCATTCTTTCGCTGGCGAGTCCTGTCGAGGAAACGCGCGTCGAGGCAGGCTGCAAGGAACTGGTTCGCCTGGGCTACAAGCCCAAGGTCGATCGCGAACAAGTCCTCGCACGCGACAGCTTTTTCGCCGGCAGCGCCGCCGACCGAGGCAAGGCGCTAGCGAAAGCCCTTGCTGAACCGGAAACGCGCGCTATCTTCTGCGCGCGCGGCGGCTACGGCTCAAACTACTTGCTTGAAGCGCTTAGCTCAGCGCCCAACTCACCCAAAATTCTGCTCGGCTACAGCGATGTGACCTCCCTTCAGATTTTCTTGTGGCAAAAGTTTGGCTGGGTGACTTTCTACGGCCCCATGGTCGGATCTGGCTTCGACCACGGCGCAAACGCGCCGAAAGGCTACGACCGCAACTCATTGCTGCACGCGCTCGCAGAAAACAAGACGGGTTGGTCGATCGACTTGCAAGCCGAACCGCTGCTGCCCGGAAGTAGCGGCGAGGGAATTCTCTTAGGCGGTTGTCTCACTCTCGTAGAAACGGCGCTCGGCACGCCGTGGGAACTCGAAACGCGGAACACAATTCTGGTTCTCGAGGATTGCAACATCAAGCCGTACCAACTCGACCGTGCCCTGATGCATCTGAAACACGCCGGCAAACTTCGCGAAGTCCGCGGCATCATCCTGGGAGATTTTCCCGGTTGCGACGCGCCGGCTGGCGGCGAAACGGCGAAAGATGTATCGCGTCGTATTCTCGGGCAGCTGCGGATTCCGGTGGTATTTGGCTCGCCCATCGGCCACACGGATCGCCCGATGCTAACGCTGCCGCTCGGCGTCCGTGCGCGACTGAGTGACACGCGTCTGGAAATTCTCGAGCCTGCTGTGCTTCAAAACCACAAATGACCTCAACCCTTAATCAGCCATCAGCCGGCCACATCCATCTCCTCGGCATCGCCGGAGCAGCCATGGCTCCGGTGGCAGGCATGCTCAAGGAGCGCGGCTTCCACGTCACCGGCTCCGACACCGGCGTCTACCCGCCCGCCTCGACGCTGCTAGATTCGCTCGCCATTCCCTGGAATGAGTGCTACCGCGAAGAAAACCTCAAGCCCGCGCCCGACCTCGCCGTAATCGGCAATGCGATCTCGCGCGGCAATCCTGAGCTGGAATATATCCTCGACCAAAAAATCGCGTACTGCTCGATGCCGCAAATCCTCGAGCGATATTTCATTCCCGGCCACACGTCGATCGTCGTCGCCGGCACGCACGGCAAGACGACCACCACGGCGATGCTCGCCTGGATATTTCAAGTCGCGGGACGCCGGCCCGATTTTTTGGTTGGCGGCGTGATTCCCAATTTCAACGATCGCAGCTACGGCCTCGGCGGCGGCGAAGAATTCATCATCGAAGGCGACGAGTACGACACCGCGTTCTTCGACAAAGCGCCGAAATTCCTCCATTACCATCCCGACGAACTCATTCTGACGTCCCTCGAATTCGACCACGCCGATATCTACTCGGACTTGGAATCAATCGCGCTGCAATTCCGCCGCCTCGTGAATCTGGTGCCGCGCCGCGGCCGCGTCCTCATCTGGGGCGAATCGCCCGAGTTGAAGGAAGTCGCGTCGAAAGCATTCTGCGCCGTCGAAAGCTTCGGACTCACGGCGGAATGCGATTGGTGCGCGGGCGACATTCTCTGGCACGACTCGGCCACCGAATTTCGTGTCGCCTATCGCGGCAGGGAAGTGACGCGCATCCGCATGCCGCTGGTGGGGAAGCACAACGTCCTCGACGCGCTCTCGGCCGCGGCGCTCGCTTACGGCCGCGGAGTGGAATGCGAAGCCATCGAACGCGCGCTGGCCACGTTTCAAAGCGTTCGCCGTCGCATGGAAATCAAGGGCGAAGCGAACGGGGTCCTCGTTGTCGAAGATTTCGCGCACCATCCCACCGCGATTCGCCTCACGCTCGAGGCCGCGCGGACGCGTTGGCCCGGCCGCCGAATCTGGGCCGCCATCGAGCCCCGCTCGAACACCATGCGCCGGAAATTCTTTCAGGATGTCCTGCCGGACGCGCTTTCGGGCGCCGACGGCGTCGTGATCGGCCCGGTGAATCGTCCGCAATTGCTTTCCGACGACGATCGCTTCTCGCCGCAGGCGGTCGTCGAAGCGCTCCGCAAACGCGGTCGCACCGCGCAAGCATTCGATTCGTTCGCCGAAATTCCGCACTATCTCGCCACGCACGCGCGCCCGGGCGACCTGGTGCTGGTGATGTCCAACGGCAGCTTCGACGGCCTCTGCCCCAAGCTCCTCGAAAAGCTGAAAGCTCTCGGAGTCCCGAGATGAGCGCTTTCGGAGTTCGCTCGTCAGTCCCCAAAGCCATCCGCTTCGGCCCGTTCGTGCTCATCGCAATTTTTCTTTTTGCCGCTGCGCCGGCCTCCGCCAAAATTTCCTACACAATTTCCTTCGCGTCTTCCGGGCAACATCGCTTCCACGTAACGATGGCCGTAGCCCCCGCACCGAACCAAGCCGACGTCACCATCGCGCTTCCGGCATGGAACGCTCTCTACCAGGTCCGCGACTTCGCCTACCGCATCGTGGATCTTCGCGCGAGCGACTCGGCGAAAGAGCCGATCCAGCTGAAAATCGCTGCCCTCGACAAAGACACTTGGCGCGTTTCATTCTCCACCACCGGCTCGCAGGCCACGCCGCGCAATGCCGTCATCGACTACGCGATCCAATGGGACGACCCCGGCCCGTTCAGTTCACAGCTCAACGACCATCACGCCTTCATGAACCTGGCGGAAATCCTGATGTACGTCCCCGACCGCCGCTCCGAAGACGTGGAAGTTCAATTCGAAAATGTTCCCGCCAACTGGAAGATCATTTCGGAACTTCCTGCCGGTCCGGACGCGAACTCCTTCGTCGCTCCGAGTTACGACGCATTGGTCGATGCGCCCGTCGAAGCAGGCACCTTCGACGAATTCGACTTCGACAATGCCGGAGCGCATTTTCGCGTTGTAGTCGATGCGAAGGACTGGAATCAGGTTCGCCTCGAAACCGATCTTCGCCGCATCACGGGCTACGAGCTTCAGCTCATGGGCGGACCGCCGTTCAAGGAGTACACGTTTTTCTTCCACATCGGCCCGTCCTCTCAAGTCGGAGGCGGCGGCATGGAGCACGCGAACTCCACCGCCATCTCGGCCGGCTCAGTGGACGCAGCCGTCGACGTTGCCGCGCACGAGTTCTTTCACGCCTGGAACGTGAAGCGCATTCGCCCGCAAACGCTCGAGCCCGTCGACTACACGAAGGAACAGTACACGCGCGCGCTCTGGTTTGCCGAAGGCGTCACCAGCACGTACACCACGTACGCTCTCGAACGCTCGGGTGTAAGGTCGAAAGCCGCGTTCTTCGACGATCTCGAGCAGCAGATCGCCGAACTCGAGTCCCGTCCCGCGCACAAATGGCAGAGCGTGGAAGAATCCAGCCTCGATGCCTGGCTCGAGAAATACGACGTCTACAACCTTCCAGACCGCAGCATTTCGTATTACAACAAAGGACAGATTGTCGGAGTCATGCTTGATCTTGCGATTCGCGACGCTACCGACAATCACAAATCGCTCGACGACGTGATGCGCCGCATGAACGACGAATACGCCAAGCAGGGCAAGTTCTATAACGATAGCGAAGGCGTTCGCGCCGTGGTCGAGGAAGTGTCCGGCAAGAGCTTCGAAGACTTTTTTCGCCGTTACGTCGCCGGAGTGGACGAAATTCCCTACAGCACCTTCCTCGCCGCCGCGGGCCTCGAACTCAAGGGCGACACCGCGAAAGCCGCCGATCTCGGATTCGCGCCGGGCCGCGCCGCCGGCGGAGGCACGCCCGTGCTGGAAGTCGACGAAGGCAGCGCCGCCGATTCCGCCGGCCTGCGCACCGGAGACGTTATCGTTCAGCTCAACGGACAGGAGCCCCCGCGAGGCCGCCGCGGATTTCTGCGCGACCTCCATCCCGGCGACACCGTCAATCTTCGCGTGAACCGTGATGGCCAGGGAATGGACATCTCGTTCGTCCTCGGCGTGCGCGACCAGGCTCACTATTCCATCGTCGAAATGCCCCACCCCACCGACAAGCAGCGCCGCATCCGCGAAGGCCTCCTCCGCGGCACCACAAACTGATGCTTACGAAAAAGTTTGGAAGCGCCGGGCCTTTGACCCTAACGGAGGAAGGGCAGCCCCGCCACAACGCTCGGTTCTTCCGTCGGGCTTCAGAGTCTCGGTGGCAACTCGGTTTGTCGTCAGGGCACGGCTTTAGCCGTGCCGTACCCGGCCCAAAGTCAGAGCGGCTTCAGCCGTTGAGGGACGCATTTCATAATTGTCACCAAGACTCCAGGCTTGTCGCACGCCTTTTCCTTCATCTGTGTTTATCTGTGTTCATCTGTGGTTCCAAGGTTTCACGGCCCTTGTTGCTCAACTCTGAACTCTCAACCCTCAACTCGCCCCTCTCATGATTCGCGCCCTTCTCCTCTTCGTCTACATCGGCCTCGCCCTCGTCCTCGTTCTCCCCTGGCTGATTCTGTGGAGCCTCATCACCGGCAGGCCCGACGCCATGTACAACGTGGCCATGAAGGTCGTGCGGCTGGCAATGCGGCTCGTGGGCGTCCGCGTTCACGTGGAGGGAATCGAGAACATTCCGCCGGGCGTCTGCATCTTCGCGGCGAACCACATCTCCACAATCGACCCGATGGCGTTCATACCTGCAATCCCGCGCCGCGTCGCCATCCTCGTCAAGAAAGAACTGTTTCGCATCCCGTTCCTCGGGACGGCGATGCGTCTCGCAAATTTCGTCGCCGTCGATCGCGAAGATAGGGAATCCGCGGCCGCCAGCGTCGATCTCGCCGTCGAGCGCCTGAAGCAAGGCCTGTCGTTCGCCGTCTATCCCGAAGGCACGCGCAGCCGCGACGGCCGCTTACGCCCCTTCAAGCAGGGAACGTTCCGGATGGCGATTCAGGCCAGCGTGCCGGTCGTGCCCGTGTCGATCGCGGGCGCGCAGAAGGTGATGCCGAAGGGCGCGCGCGCGATCCGCAGCGGCGACGTCACCGTCCGCTTCGGCCCGCCAGTCAACGCCGCCGAATACCCCCTCGACCGCCGCGCCGATCTGCTAGCCCGCGTCCAGTATGCAGTCGCCGCCGGCCTCCCCGCCGACCAGCAGCCACTCGCGCCGCAGAAAGACAATTCCACCTGAAGTAGCTTGGAATCGGGGCTGTGATCGACGAGAAAACGCATGAAGATCAGGGAGGTGACGATGGCAAGCAAATCTGGTCAGGTTCCCAGCACACGAAAGTACCGGCAACGTAAACCCCAGCACTCTTACGAAGCGTACACGTCCTCGCCTTTGTGGCGAACAGTCGAGAAGGGAATACGGGACCTCGTCAAAAACGGCGACCTTCGAGAAATGGCGCCGAGAGAATATGTCGTCGGGTATCTCTGCAAACTACTCGACGAGCAGACCCGATCAAAATCAAAGTGAACACGCGGGCATGTTGTACTTATCCGTGCTTCGTTTGGTCTAGCTTTAGGTTTCTTGAAGCAGCCTTTTCGCCCGCTTATGACCTTGTCGCGCGGCTTTCAAGAACCAGCGCCGAGCGTGCTTCTCGCTCGTGCGGACGCCCTCGCCGTCTAAATATGCCAGTCCTAAGTTGTATTGAGATTTGGCGTCACCTTGATTCGCAGCCCTTCGCAACCACCGGATACTTTCACGAATGTTTTTCGCCGTGCCCAAACCTTTTCTGTAGCATCCCGCCAAATTGCATTGGGCCCAGGGATCGCCTCTCTGAGCACCCTTCTTGTATAGCAGGAATGATTTTCCGGGGTTTGGCTTTGTCCCTTCCCCCGTGTCATACATCCGCGCCAGGTTGAATGGAGCTTCGGGATGGCCATTTTGGATTGCTCTCCTATACCAGTGCCGGGCGGCCCGAAGATCAGCTTTGCTTCCGCGCTGTGTGTACGTGATGGCCAAGTCAAAGGCTGCTTCTGCGACGGCGTCCGGAGGACCATTTCGAGCCACTCGTGTGTACCAATAGCGTGCTCGATCGAAATTACGCTTTGTTCCTAACCCGTTCGCCAGCGCATAAGCAAGAAGGTGCTGGGAATGGATCGAGCCTTCCGTCGCGCCCTGAAGCAAGAGAGGGAATGCTTTTTTGTAGTTCCTCTTTCTTCGGGTTCCATAAAATAGCTCCGGCCCTAGCTCAAACCGCGCCATTCCTGACCACCTTGTCATCCCGCCTGCCCTGAGCGAAGTCGAAGGGAATCCCCGCGGTTTGTGCGGGGTGAGGGATCTGCTTCTCGCTGTTGGAGGCCGACTGACGTAGCGCCATTTTCGCCTCCTAAATAGTCCGCGAAGTGTCTGGCCCGCCACCCTCCGGCTTTTTCCCGCGCAAAGTCTCCACTTCGGCGCGCAGCTCCCGTAATTCGCGTTGCAGCTCCGGAAGGCGATTGAAGACGGCCACCGATTTGCGCCACGCCAGATTGTCCATCGCGGGATAACCGGAATAGATCGCGCCGGGGGGCACATCCGTCGGGACGCCGCTTTGCGCGGTCAGAATCGCGCCGTCGCCGATCGTCAAATGTCCCGCCGCGCCCACCTGCCCGGCCAGCATGCACTTGTTCCCGACGCGCGTGGTCCCCGCCAGCCCCACTTGCCCGCACAACAGCGCGTCTTCGCCCACTTTGCACGCGTGCCCCACCTGCACCAGGTTATCGATTTTCGTGCCGCGTCCGATATGCGTTTCGCCGATGGTGGCGCGATCGATCGCGGAGTGCGCCTGAATCTCGACGTCGTCCTCAATAATCGTGATTCCAGCCTGCCGCATCTTGTACCAGCGGCCGTTCACCTCGCGCGCGAAGCCGAAGCCGTCGCTGCCGACCACCACTCCGTTCTGCAGCAGGACGCGATTCCCGATGCGGCAGCCCTCGCGCACGCAGGCGTGCGAATGCGCGAAAAAATCGTCGCCGACGCGCGCGCTGCGATAAATCGTCACAAAGCTGTGCAGCACCGCGTTGCGGCCAATCTCGACATCTTCATCGACGAAGCAGTAAGGCCCCACGTGCGCGCCAGCGCCAAGTTTCGCCGTGCTGGCCACCACCGCCGTCGCGTGAACGCCAGCCGCATACGGTTGCGCGGGATGAAACAGCTCGATGGCACGCGCGAAATCGAGATACGGGTTCGCGGATCGCAGCGCCGCCATCGGGACGGGCGGCTCGTCGCGCGACACGAGAATTGCCGACGCGTGCGTGGTCGCGAGCGCGGGGCGATACTTGCGGTTGACGAGAAACGTCAGCTCACCCGCCCGCGCCTCCTCGATTCCCGCCACGCCCGCAATCTCCAGCGCCGCGTCGCCCTGCACCTCGCAGCCCAGCTTCCTCGCGATTTCTCCCAGCTTCATAATGGCTCTCCTCGCGTTTCTGTTCTCGGTCACTTTACAACATTCGCAGTCCCGACGCTTCGGGACGGAAGGTCTGGGTCGGAACGCAAAAGACGAAACACAGAGGGCACAGAGAAAGGCCTGAGGGCACGGAGAACTGACAACGCACGGCTGCAGTTTACTCGCCGAAGAGTTTTGATTGCGCAGGAACTTCGCCGCGGGTCCGCGCGTCGGCTGGCTGGCGCGGCGCGCGACGCGCGATGCCGACCACGCCTAGCACCTTCATCTCCGTGAGCGCGGAACTAGGCACGAACATGCGCAGCGTGTTGCCGTGCAGGTCGGGCGGCGTGAGCTGCACGCCCGAATTGAGCAGATCGAGCAAATCGTTCGAGACGATGCCTTCCATCACGTCGTCATCGCGGAAGCGCAGGCGCACCCAAAGGCCGTCGAGCTTCGGCCGGCTGAGGAACGTCTTGCGCTCAAGCTCGAAATCCGCGTCGAATTCGCGAACGAAGTAGACCGCCTTCACGTCATCCGCCGGAATCGATCGGTGCTCGCCGTCCGGTGTCAGCAGATCGATGCTCTCCTCGTGGCCCAGCGCATTCGGATTGACGTACCCCTTGATCGCCGTCTGGTCGAGCAGCAGCACCACCACTTTCTTCTGCGACGTGCTTGAAGCTCGGCTTTTCACAGGCTGGGACATGAGCGATTTCAGGGACCTGAAAGATGTTACCGCGCCAGTTCGCGTAGGTGAACGAATTCGTTCGGCCGCTGCGACGATGCGTCACGTCTTGAGAGAAGCCTGAACCCCAAACCACTCATCGCACCCTTGCTCGCGTCCGCGAGCTCAGAGCAGGGTGGCGCTGAGGATGCCGAGGAAACCCGGGCAAAAAAGCATTACCACAGAGGACACGGAGAACGGCGAGAGGGCACAGAGAAAAGAGCCGGCGAGACGTCGGCGCTACGAAAACCCTTCTGGCGCGGCTTCTTCGTGGAGAAGGAAAGTAGAAGGTGGTTCGCTTGCGACTGCCGGCCGGAGATTTCGCGCGGTAACAAGAGGCCGGAATTCATGCAATATGGGGTGAAGTGCAGCACGCAATAGTGAGGATTAACGGGCCATTAACAGCCAAAAAAGCCAAAAAAGGACGCGTCATGGGTGGCTCGACAAGGGACCGACTGAGGGACATGAAGGAACGGGCGTATCGTGCCTGCGGCGACCTGCTGGAGACGGCGGGTTGGCTGGGCGGGCAGATGAGCCGGGAGCTGGAGACGTTTCATTTAACGATCCGGGAGTTCCGCACGCTGGAGATGCTGGCAAATCAGGGACCGACGTACCTGCGGGTGATCGCCCAGAAGCTCGGATGTAGCACAACAAACATGTCGCTCATGGTGAAACGGCTCGAACGGCAGGGCTGGGTACGCCGCGAGGAGTCGTCGCTGCCGCCGGTCGTGGGAGGGCGAGAGAAGGGGAGGCGGATTGTGGTAGTGAGCCTGACGCCGGAAGGAAGAAAAGTATCCGCGGACGTTTTGCCGAAGCAGAGGAAGGTGGTGATGGCCCGAATGCGGGTGCTCAACGGGCGCGAACAGGATACGTTGAGCCACCTGTGCCGGAAGTTGAGGAAAGGCGATGTGCTGAAGTTTTTACGGGAAATTATGCTGGAGGATGTTGACGAAGGCGATTAGACTTTGCGGCGTCTGCCGCGCAGGTCAAGAACACGGGGCTACCCATGCGAAAGAAAATCGCTCAACTGGCGATGGTATTGATGTTCGCCGTAATTACGGCGACGGCTGCAATGGCGCAATCGAGCGCGCAAGACCCGGCGGCGCGCGCGCAGGACTTGCAGGTGCGAGCCCAGGCCGCGCTGGCAACGATCCGCGGGACGTTGCAAGTGCCCGGCTTGGAAAAGCCGGTGCGGGTTCAACGCGACCACTGGGGCGTGGCGCACATTTACGCGGAGAACCAGCACGACCTGTTTTTCGCGCAAGGCTTCGTCGTGGCGCAAGACCGATTGTTTCAGATGGAGCTCTGGAAGCGCTCCGGACAAGGGCGCCTGGCGGAAATCCTCGGACCCTCGGCCGTCCAGCGCGACATCAACGCCAGACTCCTGCAGTATCGCGGCGATTGGGACGCGGAATACGCGAGCTACTCTTCGGACGCGAAGGAGATTCTGGAGGCGTTCACCAGCGGCATCAACGCCTATATCGCTGAAATTCAGAAGTCAGACTGGAGCGGACTGCCGGTCGAATTCCAGGTCGCGGGCTTTCACCCCGAACCCTGGAATCCAGAAGACTGCGTGAACCGCATGGCGGCATTTTCCGTGACCGGCAACGCGAGAAGCGAGCTGGAGCACGCGGAAGCAGTGAGCTTGCTCGGCGCAAAAAGGGCCACTGAACTTTTCGATCTCGATCCGCAAGTGGAACTCGATCCCGTTGCGGGGTTGGATTTTTCGGGCCTGACCAAAGATTTATTGCGCAATCTCGTCGGAAGCGATACCCGGATCGATTTTGCCGGAACGCCACGCGAAGGAAGCAATGACTGGACGATTTCCGGCGCGTCGACGGCCACTGGGAAGCCGCTCCTGGCGAACGACCCGCACCGCGTGATCGCGGAACCTTCGCTGCGCTACATCGTGCATTTGGTGGCGCCCGGCTGGAACGTGATCGGCGCGGGTGAGCCGGGCCTTCCCGGAGTGGCCGACGGTCACAACGAGAATATCGCCTGGGGCTTCACAATCTTTGGACTCGATCAGCAAGACCTCTACATCGAGGAGATCAACCCGCGGAATCCGGACGAGTATCGTACCGACAAGGGCTGGGAGCCTTTTGAGTCGCGCAGGGAAACGATTGAAGTTCGCGGCGGCGGCTCGGCCGTCGTCGAGTTGAAATGGACGCGCCACGGGCCCGTCCTCTGGTCGGACGGAAAACGCGCGCTGGCATTGCGGTGGGTTGGCGCCGAGCCGGGAACCGCGGGATATCTTGGTTCGCTGGCGCTCGACCGCGCACAAAACTGGAAGGAATTTGAAAGCGCGATGGCGCGCTGGAAAGTGCCGTCGGAGAACATCGTTTACGCCGACCGCGGCGGCAATATTGGCGAGCACTCGACGGGTCTTGCGCCGATACGCAAGAACTGGACCGGGCTGCTTCCCGTCCCGGGCACAGGCGGGTACGAATGGGACGGCTTTGTGCCGAACTCGGATTTGCCCCATTTCTTCAACCCCGAAGCCGGCTTTGTGGCCACCGCGAACCACAAGATGATTCCGGATGGCTACCCGTACGCGGTGGGTTACGAATGGGCGACTCCCGAGCGCTATCTGCGAATCAGGGATTTCATTCAGCAGGCGCAGAAGAGCGGGCATAAGTTAAGCGTCGCGGACATGGAAGCGTTGCAGAGCGACGTTCTTTCGCTTCCGGCGCGCGATCTGCAAGGGCTTCTGCGGCACGCAGCCGGGGACAAGCCGTCGGGCGCGGCGAAGATGCTGCTGGATTGGAATTGCGTGGTGACCGCGGACTCGTCAGCGGCCGCGCTGTATGAGTTTTGGGCGAGGGAACTGGTGTCAGAGGTATCACGGCGGGTGGTGCCTGAGGCCGCGCGACAAGTTGTCGGGTCGATGGAGCTGCCCGCAGTTGTGCAAGTGCTGGCCCATCCCGCCACTCCGGCGTTTAGCGGGGATGCAGAAGCGAGCCGGGACAAAGTGCTGCTCAGTGCGCTGCGCGTTGCTCAGGCGAAGCTGGAGACGGCGCAGGGGACCGACATGAGGAAAGCGTCGTGGGGGAAGTCGCACACCGTGCGCTTCCGGCATCCGCTAGACGAAGTGAGCCAGGAGGCGGGGCTTTTTGACAGCGGGCCGCTGGCGCGTCCCGGGGATGGCTACACGGTGAATGCCACGTACTCGGACTCGTCCTTTGAGCAGGAATCGGGCGCGAGTTATCGGGAGATTTTCGACCTGAGCGACTGGGACAATTCGGTCGGCGTTAACGTGCCGGGCCAGAGCGGCCAGCCGGTGAGTCCGCACTACGACGACTTGCTGCCGCTGTGGCTCGCGGGCGGATATTTTCCCCTGAGCTACTCGCGGACCGCCGTGGATAAGCAGACGGTGGATGTGCTCGAATTGAAACCGTGAATCGCCCTTCAAATGGTTGTAGGGTGTTGACTTTCAAACGGTAGGGGAGCCTAATTTCGACATGGTGAACACAAATGTCAAGCCGGATCCTCCCAGGAGTTCAACCTGGACTTCTTCGCAGGTCGGCACCGGACCCTATCCGGCCCTGCGAATGCTTTCCAAGCTGATTTCCGACGGCCTCCGCGCGCTGCGCACCCGTTTCAGTCCGCGTTAGATCGCCTAAGCCCCCCGATTTCGGAGTTCTCGACAAAAAATCGAGGCCTTAGCTGCTGAGATATTGCTAAGGCAAGCAGAGTTATGTTATTCTCTGTGCCGAGAGTTTCGTTAACTTGTTGGTGCATAAGGATTTAGGATCGGAGCTGACGCGGATTGACCGTCAAGGGACAGATCCTAAAGTCGGCCTCCCTCATAGCCTTTTTCACCGCTATCAGCCGGATTTGCGGATACTTACGAGATCAACGGATCACCCTTCTCCTCGGGACGTCACCCGCCGCCGACGCATTCATTCTAGCCTTCCGGATTCCCAACCTCATTCGCCGGATGACGGGCGGAGGAGCACTTTCGGCGTCATTTATCCCCGTGTTTACAGGGTACTTACGGGAAAAGCCGCGGCAGGACGCGATGGCTTTTGCTCAGAAGATGTTCTGGGACATCGCCGTGGTGACGGCGGTGGTGGCGGCGCTGGGGTGCATTTTCTCGAAGCAGGTGGTTTACGTCTTCACGCTGTTCGGCGGCGGACAGTTGCACTGGGAGTTGGCCGTTTTCCTCAACCGGATTATCTTCCCGTGCGTGTTTTTCATTGGGCTTTCGGCGCTGGCAATGGCGGTGCTGAACAGCTTCGGGGTATTCGGTCTTCCAGCGGCGACTTCTATTTTCTTCAACCTAGTGGTGATCGCATTTTCGTTTGGCATCCTGTACCGGCCCATCCTGCGTTGGGTGCCCGCGAACTTTCGCACACCGGCGGTGGCTCTTGCGGTGGGAGTGTTGATCGGCACGGCGATGCAGGTGGTGATTCAGATTCCGGCGCTCGCGCGGCAGGGAATGCGGTTCGTACCCGCGGTATCGTGGAGCGATCCGGGTGTGCGCAAGGTGGGACGGCTGCTGGGCCCGGCGTTTTTCGGGATGGGCGTTTACCAAATCAACTTCTTCGTCGACACGATTTTCGCGACGTCGTCACGGATGCCCGCGGGAAGCATCACGTCGCTGTACGTGGCGGACCGGGTGATGGAACTGGTGCTGGGGAGTTACGCGATTGCAATGTCGACGGCGCTGCTGCCCATGATGTCGCAGCAGGCTGCGGCGGGGAAATTCGACGAAATGAAGCGCACGTTCGGGTTTTCGCTGCGAATCGTGTCGTTCATTACGATTCCCGCTGCGGTTGGCCTGATTCTTCTGCGGCGGCCGATCGTTCAGGTGCTGTTCCAGCACGGGCAGTTTGTTGCCGAGTCTACCTCGCTTACGGCGCACGCGCTGTTGTTCTACTCGCTGGGATTGCCCGCGTATGCTGCGATCAAGCTGATCACGCCGATGTACTATTCGACGCACGACACGATGACTCCCGCGCGAGTGGGTTTCTATGCCCTGGGGATAAACGTGGTTCTGAATGCGGCGTTCCTGTTTTTCCTGTTTCGGTATCTCTCGAACGGGACTCCGGCGCTGGCGAGCTCGTTGGCGGCGTATTTCAATTTCATTCTGCTGTTCGTCATATTCCGCAAGCGGTATGGCTCGTTAGGCGCGACACAAATCGCGACGTCGGTCGGCAAGATGGTGGCGTGCGCGGCGGCCATGGCGGCGGTGTGCTTCGCGGCGCTGCGCTATTCGAATTTCGGTGCGATTCAACACGTGTTGACGCAGGCCGGGATGCTGGCGGCGATGATTGCGGTTTCGGTGGCCGCGTATTTCGCGCTGGCCTGGGTGCTTCGTTGCGAGGAGTTGCCGGAGTTTTTGCTCCTGCTGCGGCGCGCGGAGCCGGCGGTGGTTGCGCCGGAGGCGATCGAGCCTTGAAGGTGAGATTTAGATCATGAAGAGCGGGACGCCCGAGCACTGGCGAGATGATGGGAAAATCGAGGGACTCACGCGGACTCTGGAGCCGCGAGTTCCCAACGAATTACTGCGACGGCCCAGGCCGGGCACGGAACCGAAAGGGAACCGCAAGGAATCAAGACGGAGCAAGGTGGCTTCTTCGTCAGGCACCGCGACTGAGGCGCCCACCAGTAAGGCTCCGGCAAGCAAGACCGTGGACCCGCTGGTGAGCACTTTCACTCACTATCTTCGCGTCGAGAAGGGTTTATCGAACAACACGATGCTGGCTTACAAGCAGGACATGCAGCGGTTCGCCGGGTTCATGAATGAGCAGCAGGTGGCTCTGAAGGACGCTACGCGGAGCGACATCGTGGATTTCCTGTGCACTCTTTACCAAGGGGGACTGAACGGGCGCTCCGTGGCGCGTTACCAGGCGACGATTCGAAACTTCTACCGGTTCTGCGTTACCGAAGGCGTGATCAAGGAAGATCCCGTGGCGACGATTGACTCGCCCAAGATACGCCCCGGCTTGCCCCATTTCTTGAGCGTGGCGGATGTGGAGCGTCTGCTGGCCCAGCCGGACGGATCCACTCCCATCGGGTTGCGCGACAAGGCCATGATCGAAGTGATGTACTCGACGGGATTGCGCGTTTCGGAACTGTGCGGGCTGCGCGTTGCCGACATTCAGATGAATTCGGGGAGCCTGCGCTGCATCGGAAAGGGAAACAAGGAGCGCGTGGTGCCGGTTGGGCGCAAGGCGCTCGGAATCGTTCAACAATACCTGAATGAGTCACGCCCGAAAATGCTGCGCCAGGGCGCGTCGCCGTATTTGTTCCTGAACAAATACGGCGGCAAGATCGGCCGAATCCAGGTGTGGCAATTGCTGAGAAATTATGGGGAGAAGGCTGGCCTACGGGAGCCCTTGAGCCCGCACATGCTGCGCCACAGTTTTGCGACGCATTTGCTCGACGGCGGCGCCGATCTTCGTTCGGTGCAGATCATGCTCGGCCATTCGGACATAACAACGACGCAGATTTATACGCACGTCGTCGAGGAACGCTTGAAACAGGTCTACAAGGCGCATCACCCGCGCGCCTGAAGGATTCGCGGGGCATCTCGAGGAGGATTGAAACCTCATGCCCGATTACATGTTTTTGCTGGAAAGCCGGCTCTCTCCGGAGCAGCGGGCCGTGTTGGAGCGCGCGCAGGAATTGTCGCGCACGCAGGATGTGAATATCTATTTGACCGGTGGCGCCGTCCGCGATCTGATTTCGGGCCAGCCGATTCGCGACCTCGATTTCACGATCGAAGGCAATCCCGCGCGAATGGTCGCGGAGCTCGAAAAAGGCGGCGCGCGGGTCACGTTCGACAGCGAGCGGCTGCGCCATTACGAGATGATTTTTGCGGGCGACGTTGACGGCTCGATTTCCGCTGCGCGCGACGATTTTTACGAGCGGCCGGGAACGAAGCCCGAGTACCGCTTCTCGAGCATCATGGAAGACCTGCGCCGCCGCGATTTCTCGATCAATGCCATCGCGATTTCGCTGAATACGCAGTCACGCGGGCTGCTGCTCGATCCAACGAACGGGCTGGCCGACCTGGAAAAACAGGAAGTGCGCGCGCTTTCGATTCACGCCTTTACAAACCAGCCGATCCGGCTGATGCGCATTCTGCGTTACACGGCACGCATGGGCTTCAAGATGGAACCTCGCACGCAGGAATGGTTTGAACTCGCGATGGAGCGCGGCCTGCAAGAGAATCTGGAAGGCGCGGCCGTGGGTAACGAGGTACGGAGCCTCGCGCGGGAGGACACTCCCGTGGCCGCACTCAAACAATGGGAATCGCACGGACTGCTCGGCGCGGTGCATCCTCAGCTTCAGCGGCGCAAGCCGGACTATGAGAGCCTGAACAAACTCGCCAAGGTCAGGGCAAACCTCTACGGCGCAGGGCTGCGTCCGCGGCTTCAGGTGTCTGTAACGTACTACATCCTCGGGCGGCTGAAGTCGCGCGAGGCAGCCGCGGCGATGCGCAATATGGAATTTCGGCCCGCCGAAGTGGACGCGATTGCGGAGCTGGTGCCGGAAGCTCAGAAAGTGGTGAAGATTCTGAAGGGCCGCAAGACGAATGCGCCCAAAGACGCGTATTTTTACCTGGCGTCGCTTCCAGCGGAGATGTTGGCGTTTATTGAAGTGGAGCTGCCAAACGCGAAGGCGCTTTCGAAGATTCGGGCCTACTTGCAGAAGTGGCGCCCCATGCGGCAGGCGTTGCCTGTGGGAGAACTCGACGCGCTAGGCGTTCCGCGGGGAGCGAAGTTCGACAAGATCATCGAGGACCTCTTCGAGATGCAGCTTCGCGGTCGGGGACGCGATCCCGAGCAGCGCACGAAGATCCTTCGGCAGCTAGCTGGCATCAAGGACGAGCCGAAGAAGGTCGAGAAGGAGAAGAAGAAGCCGAAGGGGGAGAAGGAAGTTGCGGGAAAGCCATCGGCGAAGCCCGCTGAAGGAAAACCACAGGAAAAAGGGAAGGCCGCCGCGGCGGGCCAGCCGAGCGGTCCCGCTCAAGCGAAAACTGCGGCTCCGGCCGCGCCGGCAACTCCGCCCAAAGGCGGCAGCACGCACGACAGGATCACTCGCAATGCGGCTAAGAAACACGCCGCAGCGGTCGCCGCGGCCAAATCCAAGCCGCGCCAGGCGAAGAAGTCGCACCGGTGAGATGCGTTCCTTTGTTGCTTTGGGAGCGCCACTAGAAAAAGAGATCCCGAACACCAGCGGCTTGGGCGGCCGATGTTCGGGATGACGTCGAGAGTAAGACTACTTGAAGCGGAAGATCAGGCCGAGGTTGGCTTGACCCTGCTGCGCATGGTTGCTCACGCCGACCTCCTCGGGTCCGAATGGTGTGAGGTATTCCTCGATCGACGTTGTCGTACGTGTGGGTGACCATCGTCCCTCGAGCCGAAGGCCGACGTGCCGGCTGAAGAAATACTTTGCCCCTACGCCGAGGTTGTAAGAGAAACGGTTGCTGAAGGGCAGATCGCCGCCCGCGTTGAAATGCGTGAAGCCCAGTCCGCCTACCACGTAGGGCCTTATCTTCTTCTCGGGGTCCCGAAAAGTATAGTTGAAGCCCCATTGGTACATGTCGATGTCCGCACTCGTCAGATCGGCTTTTGTGTCTGTGGCGACGATGTGCTGCCCGATTTCGGTCGGTTGGTGGTTGTACATGAACTCTGCCTGGAAACCAGGCCAGATCGTGTAGTCACCCATAACTCCGTAGCTCACGCTGCTTTTGATTGTGAGGTAATCGACGTCGCCGCCGCTGAATGCGGTCGAGTTGGCTAGATCGATCACCCCACCAAAGCGGGAACCGCCGAACGGAGTGATTTCGAATTCGTGTTGGGCCCGAGCAGTGGAAACGCCCAGGGTCGAGAATATGACGACAAGGAAAAGGATTCTGCGCAAGGCCATAGGTTTCTCCTCAAGAAGTGGTTTCACGCCCGTCCCACCGTGCAACTGATGAGACAGAACCCCAGAAGTAAGATGCGTCAGAGGTCGAAACGGTTAAATGGAATTTCCTGCAGTTTCTTCGTGGGAAAGGTGGAGTAACGAAACGTAACAATGGTGGTTCTCGTTGAGTCGGGCTTGGAACCACGACGCTCGACGTTTCTGGTAGAATGGTCGCGCATGGCGGATTCGAACTTCGTACATCTGCACCTCCACACGGATTACTCTCTTCTCGACGGCGCTTGCGAAATTGGCGAACTGACCACCGAAGCAGCGCGCCGAGGGATGCCTGCCGTCGCCGTCACCGATCACGGCAATCTCTTTGCCGCCGCGAACTTCTATCACGAGGCGATCAAGCACGGTGTGAAACCGATTATCGGGTGCGAAGTCTACGTGGCACCCGACAACCACAAGAACCGCGGCAGTGACGCGGAACGTTCGAATCACCTGGTCTTGCTCTGCGAGAACGAAGAGGGCTACCGCAACCTGATTCAGCTGGTGTCCACCGGGTTCCTTGAGGGCTTTTACTACAAGCCGCGCATCGACCACGAGCTTCTGGCAAAACACAGCAAGGGACTAATCGCGCTTTCGGCATGCTTGCGCGGCGAGGTGTCGGACGCGTTGATGGCGGGGAAATACGACCAGGCCCGCACGAACGCCTACCGTCTGCGCGACATTTTCGGCAAAGGAAATTTCTTTCTCGAGGTGCAGGATCAGGGACTGGAAATCGAGACGCGCATCAACCGGGATCTCGTCAAGCTTTCGCGCGAAACGGGAATCCCGCTTGTGGCCACGAACGACACGCACTATCTGACGCGAGCCGATTCGCACGCCCAGGAAGTGCTGCTGTGCATTCAAACCGGCAAGACGATGTCGGACGGGCAGCGCATGAAGTTCGCCACCGACCAGTTTTACTTCAAGACAGCCGAAGAGATGGCGCAGGTGTTCGGGGAATTGCCGGATGCGCTGTCGCGAACGGTGGCCATTGCCGAGCGTTGCAACCTGAAAATCCAGCGGGTCAGCGATCCATTTCCAGAGTTCAAGGTTCCCGAGGGCTACACGACCGATTCGTACTTCGAGAGGGTCGTGCGCGAAGGATTCGCGTCGCGCCTTATGCAGCTCGAGCGCCTAGCAAAGGAAAATCGTCTGCGTCATCCGCTTTCGGAATATGAGAGCCGGCTCTCCTTCGAAATCGAGATGATCAAGCAGATGCGGTTCGCGGGATATTTCCTGATCGTTTGGGATTTCATCCACTATGCGCGCGCCCAGGGCGTTCCGGTGGGTCCAGGGCGAGGTTCGGCGGCGGGGAGCCTGGTGAGCTATTCGCTGCGAATCACGGACGTCGATCCGCTGCAATATGATCTTCTTTTTGAGCGTTTCCTGAATCCCGAGCGCATTTCGATGCCCGATATCGATATCGACTTCTGCATGCGACGGCGCGGCGAAGTGATCGACTACGTCCGGCAGAAGTACGGCGAGAAGAACGTCGCGCAGATCATCACGTTTGGCACGATGGCGGCAAAGGCCGTGCTGAAGGATGCGGGCCGCGCGATGGATATGCCGTACGGGGAAGTAGACAAGATCGCGAAACTCGTTCCGAACCAGCTCAATATCGATCTTGAGTCCGCCCTTAAGCAGTCGCCGCAACTCGAGGCGCTGCGACAGTCAGACCAAGGCGTGAAAGATCTAGTGGAAGTGGCGCTGCGCCTGGAGGGCCTCGCGCGGCATGCGTCGACGCACGCCGCGGGCGTGGTGATATCGCCTCGGCCGCTCACCGAAATCGTTCCGTTATACAAGTCCAACAAGGATGAAATCACCACGCAGTACGACATGAACGCGCTCGAGCGCATCGGCCTGCTGAAGATGGATTTCCTCGGGCTGACGACGCTGACGGTGCTGACCGATGCCGAGCGCATGATCAAGCAGAATCGCGGCGTCGACCTGGACCTCTCCACTCTGGCGCTCGACGATGCAGCGACGTATGCGCTGTTCGCGCGGGGCGATACGACCGGGATCTTCCAATTTGAGTCGCACGGCATGCGCGATATTTTGAAGCAGTACCAGCCGACGCGGCTCGAGGATCTGACGGCGCTGAACGCGCTTTACCGGCCGGGGCCGATTCAGGGCGGGATGATTCCCGATTTCATCGCGCGGAAGCACGGCAAGAAGAAAGTCCGCTACGATTTGCCCGAGCTTTCCGAAATACTCTCCGAAACCTGGGGCGTGATTCTCTATCAAGAACAGGTGATGCAGATCGCGAACCGGCTTGCGGGTTTCTCCCTGGGTGACGCCGATATTCTGCGGCGCGCGATGGGGAAGAAGAAGCCGGAGGAAATGGCCGCACAGCGCGAGAAGTTCCTGGCCGGATGCACGGCGCGCAAGATTCCGAAGGAAAAGGCCGAGCGCATCTTTGATCTGATGGAGGAGTTCGCCGGCTACGGCTTCAATAAGTCGCACTCGTGCGCGTATGCGTTGCTGGCGTATCAGACGGCGTGGCTCAAGACGCACTATCCCGTCGAATTCATGGCGGCAATGATGAGCGCTGAGACGGGCAACACGGATAAGGTGGTGAAGTACATCAACGAAGCGCGGGGCATGGGCATCACGGTTCTGCCGCCGGATGTGAATTCGAGCGACGTGGACTTCACTCCCGTGGGGGACCAGATTCGGTTCGGCCTGCGCGCGATCAAAAATGTGGGCGAGAACACGGTGAAGGGAATTTTGCAAGCGCGTGAGGCGCTCGGCGGATTCACGAGCTTCTTTCAGTTTTGCGAATCCGTCGATCCGCGCCTTCTGAATAAGCGCGTGCTGGAAAGCCTGGTGCGCGCGGGCGCGCTGGATGGACTGCGAGCGAATCGCGCGCAGATGATCGCGGCCATCGACGGCGCGATGGACCGCTCGCAAAGATTGCAGCGCGCGCGAGAGATCGGCCAGCATGGCTTGTTTGGAGGAATGGCGGCTGCAGCCACCGCTCCGGCGCTCGAGCCGGAAGCCCTTCCGGAAGTGCCGGAATGGCCTGAGCACGAGCTTCTCGCGGCGGAGTATTCGGTGCTTGGATTTTACGTCTCAGGCCATCCCCTGGATAAGCACGCGGGGCGATTACAGGATTTCAAGGCGGTGGAACTTGCGACGATTGAAGGCCGCCGCAACGGGGAAGAGTTGACTGTGGCTGGGATCATTGTGCAGTCGCGTCCGATGCGATCGCGAAGGGGCGCGCGATGGGCGATTCTGACGCTTCAAGACCGCACGGGAGTGATCGAGGCACTGGTTTTTCCCGAGGCTTTTCAGAAAATTGAGCCGATTCTGAAGGCGGCGACGCCGCTGCTGGTGAAGGCGCGAGTGGCCGTTGAGGACGTGGGCACGCGGCTGATCGTTTCCGACGCGCGCGTGTTGGATCAGGTGGCGGATCGTCCCCCGAGCCTGCTGCGAGTTCGGGTGAATCGCGGGGCCATTGACGCGGGAGTGCTCGATCGCCTGGGCGAGCTCTTCTCGAGCCGGCCCGGCCGCTGCCGCGTTGCGTTCGAACTGATCCATGAAGACGGAAGCGAGGCTACGATCGATTTCTCGAGCGCGGTTCGGGCGGACGGCGACCTGGTTGAGCGAGTGCGCGAAATCTGCGGAGCCGATTCCGTTGCGGTGGTGCAATGAACGGTAAGCGCCGAAAAGCGGCGCGTGAGCGCCTTCGCAGGATGCGGGAGAAGGCGAAGGAACGCGCGGAGAAAGAGTCCGCGCCAGCGTTACCGAAACGCAAGACGAACGGCGGAGGGGCGGTTGTTGCCGCCGCGACGGAGGCTGCGAGCGCGCCGGCCGAGAAACGAAAGCCCGATCAGAGAGAGTCCGCAGGTGAGGTACAACACCGAATACAGGCCGTGACCTCCGACGCTAACCCTCGCGATCTCGAACGAAAGCGCCAACGTCAAATTGATGCGTTGGAGCGCGACGTTTTCGAGCTGAGCCGCCTTACCAATCCAACAGACGATACGGCCGAAGACATCGAGCGCATCAGGCGCGAAGTGGACGAATTGCGCCGCGAGTTCTACGCGCATCTTGGCGCGTGGCAGCGGTTGCTGCTTGCGCGCCATCCCCAGCGACCGTACACGGAAGATTACATCCGGATGCTCTTCGAGAATTTCAGCGAGATTCACGGCGATCGCGGCTATTCGGACGATCCTGCTCTGATCACGGGAATGGCGTGGTTTCACGGCAAGCCGGTGATGATCGTCGGGAGCCAGAAGGGGCGCGACACCAAGCAGCGGCTCGCGCGCAATTTCGCCCAGGCCAAGCCCGAGGGCTATCGCAAAGCACTTCGCGCCATGCATCTGGCGGCGAAGTTTCGGCGACCGATACTGGTGTTTGTCGATACGCCGGGAGCGTATCCAGGCGTCGACGCGGAGGAACGCGGCCAAGCCGAGGCGATCGCGCACAATTTGCGCGAGATGTCGCGTCTGCCAGTGCCCATCATTGTCACGATCACGGGCGAAGGCGGCTCCGGCGGCGCGCTGGCGGTAGCCGTGGGGGACCGGATCCTGATGCTGGAAAATTCGATCTATTCCGTGATATCGCCGGAGGGTTGCGCGTCGATCATGTGGCGCGATGCGAGCAAAGCCGAAATTGCCGCCGAAGCGCTCAAGATCACGGCGACCGACCTTTTGCAGCTCAAGCTGGTGGACGAAATCGTTCCCGAGCCGGAAGGCGGGGCACATTACGATCACCAGGGTGCGGCCAAGCTGCTCGAACCGTTCCTCGCGCGGGCGCTGGACGAACTTTCGCAGCTCGCGCCTCAGCAGTTGCTCGATCAGCGGTACGACAAATTCCGACGGATGGGGCAGTTCTTCGCTTAAACCGGGAGCGTTCGCTACCGACGAACTGCCAAAGCCGAAACACAGAGTACACAGAGAAAACCTGGAGGGCACGGAGAGGCTTTCTGAATCGGCGGAGCTTTCTCCGGTGCAAGCCGTGTCCTGCAGTTCGAGGAAACTTACCGGCAGCTTGATGCGTATCCTCAAGTAGGGAATAGCGGTGAAGGACCGCGGGAGGGAATCATGTTCTGCGACAACTGCGGTAGCCAACTGAATGAGAACGCTCAATTCTGTAACGCGTGCGGCAAGCGGCTGGCTGCGGTGCCGATGGAGCGACGAATGGCTGGGGTCGGCGACGGGCGGGTTAATCGCCACCTGAAGACGGTAGCTTCCCTGTGGATGGTCTACGGGATCTTGCGGTTCATGGAAATGGTGTGGATTTTCGTGATCGGGCGCGCGTTCCTTCCGCCGCTCATTCGAGACATTACCGCTAGGATCGACGGATTCCCGTCGAGTTTTCCGCTTGACCGGCTGATTTCCGGAGGGCTCACCTTTGCCGGTTTCTGGGTGGGAATGTTCGCGATCCTCGAAGTGGTCGCCGCGTGGGGCCTGTTCGAGCGGCGGCAGTGGGGGCGTGTGTCGGCGCTGGTGCTCGGATTCCTCGCACTGCTGCGCTTTCCCTTTGGGACCGGGCTGGGAATTTACACTCTGTGGGTCCTGCTCCCGGCGAGGTCCGGGCAAGAGTACGATCAACTCGCCAGCGCGCGCGGTGCTTTGACGTCGAGCCCCGCGGTGCGCTGATGCTCCGGCTGGTCGCCTTGGGTCTACAGTCTCTTTCGTTCGCGCGATTCAGCGGGACACGCGAATGAAGTTCTACGGACGCCTTGCTATTGATTCCTCTCCGGCTTGATATCCAGGAGCATCCCGGGCCCATTCGAACCCGTCTGCACCTGTGGCACCTGCCCGTTCCACTTGGCGATCCAGCGATCCGTCACCGCCAGTTTTTGCCATTCAATAATATTCGGGCTGATGGAGGCAGCGCGCAGCCGATTCGATTCCGCTTCGCCATTGGCCACCGCAACCTGGGCTTTCGCCTGACCCTCTGCAGCCGCCACCAGCTTCGCAGCGTCCGCTTGTGACTGCACCAGTTCATTTTGTTTCTGCACGGCGATTTGCTGCGCCTGCACCTTGGCATTGATGGCGTCAATCACGGACTGAGGGGGCCGCGGCGAACCGATGAAGCCAAATTGATCGATCACGACGCCGATGTCAGCCACCTGTTTCTGCAAGTCCAGCCGCGAATTCTGTTCCAGCTCGGATTTCTTTTCTCCCATAATTTCCTGCACCGTATATTGCGACCCGGTCCGGTTGATGGCGTCGCGCGCCACGTTTCGCAGAAATCCATGCGTGAACTGGGCGATGTCATCGTTTCGAAATTTCACATAGAACGCGGGAACCTTGCTTGCATCCAGATGGTAGGAAACCGAAAGATCGCCGTACACGGTGAGGCCGTCTTTCGTGTTAAACGACATTTCTTCGTTGTTCACCGATCCCTCGTTCGGATCCTTGGTCCATTTTGCGGTTTGCACCGAGGTGGGATATTCCACGATTGTGGATGAAAGGAAATTGTAGAAAACCCAGCCTGTGCGGATCGGCAGATCTTCAACACCACGTTGCGACCCTGCGAGGTCCACCTTGATCCCCACGCGGCCCGGGCCGATCCGTGTCGCGCAACCTACAAAAAACAGCACGAGGAACAGGGGAATTGCCAGCAATCCATACCTGCGCATCATCTTTTCTCTCCTATCGATTCAGTTGGTTGTGTGGCGTCGTTTTGTGGTGCCAGATCCATCTCATCGCCGCCGGAAAAAGCACCAGCACCAGGACGATCAGCCCCACGCCACCCGCTACTTTCAAATCGCTCGGCTGATTGAGCAGGTTCATTCCCTGCGTCACCAGGTAAACTGCTCCACAAATCACGAGGAACAGAGCCGCGTACACAAATCCTTCTCTCATCGCCTTTTGGCCTCGATCCCATTCTGAAGCATGTTGAGCATACTCTATATGGAGGGGTAAGTTGTCCATCCGGAAACTTCAGCAGGGCTAGGATAATCCAATGGGTGGCGCGCCGCGCGACGGTGCCGTGCGATAATCAAGGCGCGTGGGGAGGCGCTCTCATGACGACCGTTGATTCCCGCAGTGTGATTCCGGGCAACCTTGGGATGCTTTGGCTGCTGTATGGCGTGTTGCGCGTGGTGGCGGCGGTGTTTCTGGTTGTGTACAGCTCCACCGCAACGCTGATGGCTGGCGCCTTGATGACGCGTGTGCCCAACCCTTTCGCGATGATGTCGGAGTTTCACGTCTTCTACTTGATTCTTATTGTGTATTGCATTGTCTGCGCGATTCTGAGTTTCTTTGCTGCGGGGGCCCTGGTTTCCGGGCAGGCCTTGGCGCGCAGGCTCGCGGTTATCGCGGCGTTTGTTTGCCTGCCAGAGTTACCGCTCGGAGTGATTCTCGGCGTGTATACGCTGTGGGTCTTGGGTCCCCGACCTGCGGCAGCGCCGTAAATCCGAAAGACTTACCGCCGAGACGCAGAGGGCGCGGAGAAAACGTGGCGTCCTCCTTCGCTTACCCACTCCCGTTCGCCCTTGTTGCGCCATTAGTCATTGAACACGCGGGGCGTTTCTTCCGTTGCCGGGCTGCGTGCGCTGCTTTAGCTTCGATACATGGGGGCAAGCCGAATGGCAGAGGCCGAGGAACAGTTGTTGGGGGAAATTTTTAGGCCGTACGAGAAGCTCGTCGAGATCACCATCCTGGGCAAGACGTTTCTGGTACCGGAGAAGAATTCGCTTCTACGCGCGTTCCAGTTCATCAGTCCGGAAACCATTCCGTATGGGCGTTTTTGCTGGAATCAGGAATGCCAGTACTGCAAGGTGACGTGCCAGCTCGCCGATGATGACCAAGCCCGTCCAATCCTGAGCTGCAAATTCCTTGTTTCCGAGGGCATGAATATTGTGGAGATGGCGCCGGAACTCGTTGGGTGCCTTCGAAGCAAGCTCGGACAGTAGCTTCCTTGCGGCTGCCGAGACCGCGTCCCGAATCAGTGTGCCCACGAACCATCTCGTAGGGTGCAAGGCTTCTTTGCGCGTCAGTGTTGTGGGGCGGCGACAGCCTGGGCAAAGGTGATGAAGTGGCCGCCAGGGTCCTGGACGGCGAATTCGCGCATGCCATAAGGGGCGGTCCGCTCCGGCATCACCTGTTTCAGGTCTTTCATCGCGGCGAGGACCGCATCGAGATTGTCAACCTCCACGTACAGATAGGTAGGGCCCTTTCTGGCCAAGGCGGCCATTGACGGTGGCGCGTCCTTCTCGACGCTGGCATACGTTTGATACATAACTTCGGTGCTGCCTTTTTGGAAAGCCACGAAGGCGAGCTTGCCTCCGTCAGGGACCGCCATCGTTTTCGTGAATCCGAGATGATCCACCCAGAAGGGAAGTTCAGGCTCGACTTCATTCACCAGCAACACGGGAGTGATTCTTGTGACGTTCATCGGTTTCTTCTCCTCGGAATGATTGGCTTGCAGGACCGACAAGCTGAAAAGCAGGAACAGGGGCAGGGCGACAGATTTGAGCGCTGGCATGTTCAAGTGTCTCCTTCTTTCTCCTTGCAAGGCACAGTAGTCTCATTTAGACTAGTGGCAGTATAGGCAGGATTTCTTTCCTGTCAAGGAGAAAAGGAATGCCAAAGCGGGAACCACAGTTGAACGAATTGGTCTCAGTGGGACCGGCCATGTTGCGCGATTTCGAGCTCCTGGGAATTCGCAGTGTGGCACAGCTCGCGAAGCAGGATCCGCAACGGATGTACGAGAAGCTGGGGCGAGTGGCCGCGCAGCACCAGGACATCTGCGTGCTGGATGTGTTCCGGGCGGCGGTGGCGCAGGCACGGAATCCGCGGTTGCCCGCGGAACAGTGTGCGTGGTGGTATTGGAGCAGGAAGAGGAAGGAAGAGAGCAAGAAAGACACAGAGATAGCGAAGTGAAAAATCGCGCAAAGGTGAAGCGAGAAGCCCGGGCGGAGGCTCCGAACTCGCGGAGACGCGACGAAAAACCCAGAGGGCTGATGAGCACGAGGCGGAAGGCGTCTCTGACCACGCCCGATCTGGTGCTTCTGAGCTTGCTCGCGGAACGCCCGATGCACGGATATCAAGCGAATCTGGAGCTGGAAAGGCGCGAGATCCGAGACTGGGCAGGCATTTCGCGTCCGCAGGTCTACTATTCGCTGGATAAACTTGCTGGTGCGGGGCTGATTTGCAGCCTGGAATCAAGCGAGCCCGCCGCGGGTCCGGAACGAAGTACCTTCGAGACAACGGCGAGGGGAAGGGCAGCCCTGGCTGATGCGTTAGAGCGCGAAGAATGGACAACCCAGCGCGAGCGGCCTCGCTTTCTAACCTGGATGGCGCTCTCCTGGCTGGCGCGGTCCGGCGTTCTCCAAAAGCAGATTCGCCTGCGGAGGAAATTCCTCGAGCAGGAACTCGCTCGAGAAAAGGAAGTACTTCGTTCGATTCTCCAGGAAGTGGGCCATCCCTATCATGAGGCCGTATGGATGGTGACCTTCACAATCGAGCAGTTCAAACTGGAGCTGCGCTGGCTGAAGAAGTTGGAGCGCGAACGGGCACGGCGCGCTGCGGCACGTCACGCGGATTATGTGAAGGAGTGATTCCAAGTCTTGCCATCCCTTCCCGAGCCGTGCCATGCTTTTCGCCGTTCTTGCGGTGCTGAGGGAAGGGTATGCCTGTTTGTGAAGGTTGCGGGACGCGCACGGACGATGCTCACGTCCAACGGCGCGCCCGGCGGCTCGAGTTGGCTGCGAAATATCGTCCGGCGTCGGTTCGAGTGCTGTTTCTCGACGGGGCGCCGCCAGCTCGTCCTGAAGATTATTTCTATGCAGCCACGGCCGATAGGTCGGTTCGTTCGCTGTCCGCTCGGATGTATTTCGACGAGCTGGTGAAGTGCATGGGCACGGGTCTTCCGCCGAACCCGGACGAGGGATCGGCGCTCGCGGAGTTTCAGAGGCGGCACTTCTTCCTTGCCTACGCCATCGAGTGTCCGTTTGAAGAACAGGCCGATCCACAGGGCGCGCTTCGCCGGTTCGCGCCCAACGCGATGAAACGCGCCCAAAGCGACTATGCGCCGTCTTATGTGGTTCCGCTCTCTTCTTCGACGGCGGACTTGATTCGACTGTTCGGTCTGATCGGATGGGGAGATCGACTTATCCTGAATAGCGGCGGTCCGTTCGTTGACCCGTATATGGGCGACCCAACGAAGCAAGCCACCTTCGGGACGGGATACGGAGAGCGGATCAAGAAGCTGTTAGCGGGGCTGCCGTGAGGAGGGGGAAGTAGAGGAGCAGCGAATGTTGAGAAGCAGCCTCTCGGCGCTTGCCAACTGGTCTGCTCCGTGCAATCCTTTGCGGCTTTGGGAGGGGGATCATGCCGCTTTGCGATGGTTGCGGCGCTACGGTTGACGACGCGCACATCCGCCAGCGGATCGAGCGCCTCGAACTTGCCACGCGCTTTCGGCCCATTCACATTCATCTGCTGCTGATCGACGCTGCGCCTCCGGCTCGCCCCGAGGATTTCTTCTATCGCACTTCCGGGCACGGCGGAGCGCGCTCCGTTGCTTCGCGGATGTACTTCAGTGAACTCGCGAAATTGGCCGGAGCCGAGCCGGGATCCGAAACGCCGGATGAAGCAACGCTGGCGGAGTTTCAGCGCCGCGGAATTTTTCTAGCCTATGCGTTTGACTGCCCAGCGAACAACCACGACGACTCGTTCAATCGGTTGACCGCCGAGGTCCGCCGCCAGGCGCCCACTGTCGTGCTGCGGCTTCAAACTTCGTACAAGCCAAAGTACATCGCGCTCATCTCTCAGCCCACGCAGGAACTGATCCAGCCTCTCCAGGAGGCGAAGTGGGGGGATCGACTTGTTCTCGATGGTGGCGCCCCGTTCGTCGATCCTTTCCTCGGCGATCCGCAAAACCAGGCCGAATTCGGAACGTCGCTGGGCGACCGTTTGGCAGGCGCCGTTTCCCAGTTGGCCTAAGCCAGTAATGTCGTCTGCGTGACGAGATTTTCCGGAAGGGAATTGGCCGCGCTTGGACCCTCTGCTAGAATCAATGGGCTCGCTGTGTCTCGTCTGCAATTTGGGAACAAAGCGGGTAACGCGATGAGTATCGCGTCGGTTTCCACAAGAGTGGGCGGCTAGCTCAGTTGGGAGAGCATCGCGTTCGCAACGCGGGGGTCGGGGGTTCGAATCCCCTGCCGTCCACCAATCCTGCCTGGAAGAATTTACCTCACGTGCGCGGGTAAAGCTGTGCGCTCAGCCCGTGAAGGAAGCGCGCCGCGATGTTCGGGCGTCGGAGCGGTTCGTCAGCGAGTGATCTCAAGTTCGGGATCGGTGGGGATGGCTGGTTCCTTGGCTGCGCTGGGCTTCGGCTGGATTTTGACGTTCGCGGACGGAACGGTGGATTGTTCCTCGACCAAATCGGCGATCTGGAGGCGCAGATTGCCGGGGTTCGTGGCGTAGGAGAGTGCAGTTTCCGAATCGATGATGTCGGCGCGAAGGAGTTTCTCGATCTCGTCGTCGAAACACTGCATTCCTTCGGTGGATCCGTCGCGCATCGCGTCCACCAGGGATTTTCCCTCGGACTCGCCGTGATGGACGTACTCCCTGGTGCGGAGCGTGGACTTTAGAATCTCAAAGGCGGCGACTCTTCCAGCTCCATCGCGCCGCGGCATCAGACGCTGGGAAATGATATAGCCGAACGACTTGGCAAATCGCGCGCGCATGAGGTGCTGGTCGCTCATGGGGAAAACACCGACGAGGCGTTCGACGGTTTTGGCAGCATCGATGGTATGCAGAGTGGAGAACACGAGATGGCCGGTTTCGGCGGCTTCGAGGGCGGTCTCGATGGTCTGCTTGTCGCGCATTTCGCCGACCAAGATCACCTTGGGGGACTGGCGCAAAGCCGCGCGCAGGGCAAGCGGAAAACTTGGTGTGTCGGAATACAGTTCCCGCTGATGGATCGTGGCTTTTTTGTGTCCGTGGATGAACTCGATCGGATCCTCGATGGTAATGATGTGGCAGGCCTTTTCCTCGTTGATCTTGTTGATGAACGCGGCCAGGGTGGAAGATTTTCCGCTCCCCGTCGGTCCCGTGACGAGCACGATTCCCTGCTTAAGCTCCGTGGCTTCCGCAAGCTGCGGCGGAAGATTGAGTTTCTGAAAATCGGGGACGGCGCTGGGAATCACGCGCATGACGATTGCGCAGCTGCCGCGCTGCGTGAAAATGTTCACGCGAAAGCGCGAAACCTTGGGCAGGCTGTAGGAAATGTCGCACGAGCCTTCTTCCTTCAGCTTGGCCAGGGCCTGCGCATTGTGGCCGATCAGGTCGGCAGCCATGCGCGCGGTGTCTTCGGCGGTGAGGACGTTCACGTTGGTGATGCGGAGCTGCACGAGCTGACCGTTCGATTCCACTTGAGGCGCCCGCCCGGGGGAGAAAATGAGGTCGCTGGTGCCTTTGGAGGCGCGAAGCATCGCGGCGATGATGCTCGACGTGGGAACGGCGATAAGGCTGGAGGGAACGGCGAGGCCCTCGTCGACTGAATCGAGCAACTGGGTGTTGGGCGCGTCCATTGTTTGTCCTTCCATAATTGCTACGAAGCTCTTGATCCCACGGAAACTGGGGGTTCGTGCTCGGAAGCAGCAACCTCTTCCGCCATCACCGGCAATTCGACGAGGAACGTGGCGCCGCCTTCGGGGCGATTCCAGCAGGAAATGCGACCCGCGTGCTCCTGGACGATTCCATAGCAGATGCTGAGGCCGAGGCCGGTGCCTTTCCCGACAGGCTTCGTTGTGAAGAAGGGATCGAACACTTGCTGGGGAGACCTGATTCCCGGGCCGGAGTCGGAAAACTCGATGAGCACCTTCTTGAGATCGTGGCTGGTGCGAATTGTGATTTTCCCTCCGCCAACTTCCTCGATCGCGTCCACGGCGTTGCTGATCAGGTTGAAGCACACTTGCAATAACTGGTTTGCGTCGCCGCGGACAGCAGGTAGGCCGGAATCGGCGAGAATCTCGATCTCGATCCTCTTGCCCCGCAAATCCATGTTACTCAGATGGAGAGCGGTTTCGATGACCTGATTCAGATTGAGCAACTCCTTCTCGGACGGCACGCGCCGAGCAAAACTGAGAAGGCTCGTCACAAGGGTCTTGATGCGTCGCGCGAGGGTGCGAATCTTATCGGCAACGACGCGCTGGCGATCGCCCAGGGCCGGGTCGTCCACCAGCAGGTCGGAATAGCCCAGAATGCCGGTGAGCGGGTTATTGATCTCGTGGGCCGCGCCTGCGGCAAGCTGGCCGATCGACATCAGTTTCTCGTTTTGAATCATCTGCGACTGGAAATGCTGCAGATCACGGAAAGCTTGGCGGGACGCGGCGAGAAGCCGGAGGCGGTCGTGGTCAATGAGCCGCTGGCGAATGAAGAGCAGGGCGGCGATGAGCACGAGCGTTAGTTGCGTCAGCCCTATCCGAAACGTTCGAACGCTGTCCGAATTCCTGCTGAGCCACAGACTCCAGAGCGCCATCAACGGCACGGAGAAAACCGCGACCATTACAAACCGGGACGGCCAGCGTGACTCCTTTTCGGTTCGCACCGGTATTTCTTCCTGCTTGGGCTTCAGCCGGAAACCAACGATCCCAGCTGTCCCGAACCACACAAAAGAAGCGATCAGCGGGAGATCAGTAGGGCCGCCGGTGTAGTAGTGCTGAACATCGATGGCCCGGTTCGTGATGTAGGAGCCAGCCGCGTAGAGCAGGGCTGCGCTGAACAGGTGCGCATAGATCTCGCGCCAAGCTCCGCGCGATTTTGCCAGCAGGGTGGCGAATCCCAATACGAGCAGAAGGTTTTCGGCGGCGGCAAGATTGTCATAACTCGCGCCGTAGGTGACGAGGTTGGGAGCGACGTACTGCCACGGAATGACGGCATAGGTGTAGAGGAACACCCACCACACGAGTAGTAGCGAGAAGTCGAGGTATCCGATGTGGGCGCCAAGATCGTCGCGCTGGTCGTGCGGCTTCAGCGCGAGGGCTGCGATCATCGGCACGGGATGAAGAAAAATGATGACGTCGCCTACAAACGGATTGGGGACTTCCTGGCGCAGTACGACCTCGAAATAGGTCCAGATCAGTTGACCGAGGAACCAGGCAGCGCAGCCCGCCGCGAGCAATAGCCAGAAGGCGCGTATGCGCCGGTTCTGTGAAGTCACGTTGAGTAGCAGGGCCACAGACGCGAACAGCGAGACGAGGCACATGCCGATATCGCCAAACACCGTCAGTCGCGGCCCATGCTTAACTGTAAGAGATGCTATGGCATACGTGCCGAACAGGAGAATCCAGCCGAACGCGAGGGCCCACGAAGTAGCGGGGAGCCGTCGCAAGGCGCTTAGGCGCAAAGCGAGTAGGGTGTTGGACCGTTCCATGGCGCTGACGGACAACGGTGCAATGCCTAGGGTACGATTAGTCTTCGCCAGGCGGGAGAGTGATTACAATTTGCGTGCTTTGGTGAGCAACACGAACCGCCAGCGATAACGCCAGCGTCTAGCGCAGCGAAACGGACAGCTGGAGGCTGAGCCCTCGGCTTGCCGCGAGCGGTTTCAGGTGGAGGCTTCAGCTCCGAGACTGCGGTTGTAAGCCATTACTGGCGGGTGTTGCCCTGGCTGGCTTCGCGTTCGGCCACGATTTTGCGCGCGTTCTGATAGAGGGCGCGGGCCTGAGGTATCATCTGTTCGGCTTTATCGAGCTGGACGTCATTTTGCAGCTCGACCTTGAAACCTTCGTTCAAGCCGAAGACTGACGTGAACACCTCGCGCTTGATCTCCCATTTAATCCAGGGAAGATCGTTCTGAATGTCGGCGCTGGTGTATTTGATGTGCTGCTCGTCGAGGTACTTGCGAAGCTGGGCGATCACCGCGTCGTCCACAACGAAATCCTTAGTCACCTCGGGCTTCGTGGCCAGATAGTAGCGGTCGAAATCGCCTACGCTTTGCGGGAAGGGATAGAAGACGCCTCGCGCCATCAGTAGCTGCTCGAAGTCGTCCAACTTTGGAGCGGCGACGATAACATCGGGAGTAATGCCGCCTCCACCGAACACCTGACGGCCCGTGTCGGTCAGCTTCACTACGGGATTCTTGGGCGGCTGCGGATTGTAGTGGTAATCGTACAGCGAGACATTGCTGTAGTCGCGCTGGATCAAGCGGCCGCTCGGCGTGTAGTAGCGCGCGGTGGTGAGCAGCATCGCCGTATCTTCGCTCAGCGGGATTTGCGTCTGGACGAGCCCTTTGCCGAAGCTCGTCTCACCCACGATCAAGCCGCGGTCGTGATCTTGAATCGCTCCCGAAACAATCTCCGACGCGGACGCGGTTTGCGAGTTGACGAGAACGATCACCGGGACGTCGATGCCCTGGTTGCCGTGAACCGCGTAATAGGAATGTGGCTGAGACTGCCGACCGTGGTGCGACACCACGAGTTCACCCTTGTCGAGGAAAATATCGCTCATGCCGACCGCCTGGCTCAGCAGGCCTCCGCCGTTGTTGCGGAGGTCGATAATCAGTCCGTCGAGCTTGGGATAGTCCAGTTGGCTCAGAGCCTCCTCGAGATCGCTGTCGGTGGTTTCGTTGAAGGTGTTCACCCGCACGTAGCCGATGCCCGGCTTGATCATCGTGGAGTATTCCACGCCGGGGCGGGGGATCTCATCGCGAACGACGGTGACTTCGATTGGCTGGGCCCAGCCTTCGCGGCCCAGTGAGATGTGAACCGTGGTGCCGCGCGCGCCCCTGAGCATGTCTGCAACTTCATTCGTGGTGAGGCCGTCGCATTTCTTGTCGTCGACCTTCAGGATGATGTCGCCCGGCCGAATCCCGGCCTTGAACGCAGGTGTGCCGACGAACGGCGCCACCACGACCGTCTGGTTTTCGCGCTGCGCCACAGTCATTCCGACGCCGTAATACTTGCCTTGTTGCTCCTCGCGGAAGGTGGCGTATTGCCGCGGATCGAAAAAGTTCGAGTGAGGATCCAGCACGCGAAGCATGCCTGGGATGGCCCCATCGTAAATCGCTTTGTCCACGTCGATAGGATCGGCGTAGTTGCGCTCAACGACGGAAAGGACGTTCGAGAAGTTCTTCACCGAGTCCTGGAGATCGCCAGTGCCGGCCGCCGTGGCCTTTACGGTGGGGCCAAAAAATCCGCCGAGAATGGCGGAAGCTACTAGTACTACCACCAGCAGCACTACCCCACGTCCAGATGTTTCGGATCGTTCCATGCGACCCCTTTAACTCAGGGTTTGCAAGTACAAACCCTGAAACCCAGTTTTTGGACTCCGGTCTCGCAAGTATGAACCTTGGGAAGCCCGGTTTTTGCCCCGAAGAGCCAGTATAGCATACAAACTTTCGGCGGTTTGACACGCCTGCGGCCCTCTTCTATGATGCAAAAATGGCACTTCGGGATACCGCGTAACGGCCGCCACATGCTCAGCATTCCTCATCTGATCATAATTTTCGTGGTGGCGCTGGTCGTGTTCGGCCCGGAAAAGCTTCCTGAACTGGCTCGCACCCTAGGAAAAGTGATGGGCGAGTTCAGGCGCGCGACGGGCGATCTGCGGTCGACTTTTGAAGATCATATGAGGGACCTAGAGCGCGAGGCTGACCAGCGGCGCATCGGCGGCGGTCCGAAGGCTGCACCTCCCACGACGAGTGCGGTCACGACCACACCCAGCACCGAGCGACCGACGGGCACCGTCCCGACCAACGCGCCTAACTCGACGGAGCGAACCGAGCCAGCTCTAGATTCCGCGGATCTTCATTCAGGCGGTTCTCAGCCATTAAATCTTGATTCGAGCGCTTCCGATCCAATCGGCAAGGCGCACGATACAGACTCCAATTCCGAGACAGTGAGCGATGGCGGCAAGTTCCCAGCCTGACCCCGCGCTTCCGCCCGCGGATGAGGGTGACGCCGGCGGGCGGATGTCGTTTTTCGAGCATTTGGTGGAGCTTCGCAAGCGCCTGATTACCTCGGTCGCCGCAATCGGCGCTGGGATGGTGATCGGCTTCCTGGTCGCGAACCATGCCATCAACTTTATCGTCCAGCCGATCCTCACGGCCCTGCGCGCGCACCACCTGGAGGACCGGCTCTACTATCCGAGTCCCGCAACACCCATCAGCCTCTACATTAGCCTGAGCCTTTACATCGGAATCGTGATTGCGATGCCGGTGGTGCTGTACCAGATTTGGCTTTTCGTGGCGCCGGGGCTCTACAAGCATGAGCGGCGAGCGGTGATGGGCTTCGTTGTCTCGTCCATGTTGCTTTTCTTGTGCGGGATCGCCTTCGGTTACTACGTGATGCTGCCGCAAGTGCTGAACTTCCTGATCGGGTTCGGGACGGATCTGCCGCTGAAACCGCTGATCGCCATCAACGAGTATTTTGATTTCATCCTGGTGGTTCTTGTGGGACTGGGCGTGATCTTCGAATTGCCGGTGTTGATTTTCATATTGTCGCTGTTCGGGATTGTGACGCCGAAGTTTCTGCTGAGGAATTTCCGGTACGCGATGCTGATCATTACGATTGTCGCGGCGATCGTCACGCCCACGCCGGACGCTACGACCATGCTGATTTTCATGGCGCCGATGGTGGCGCTTTACTTTGTGGGTGTGTTCGTTTCCTATATGGTGCTGCGGAACAAGCGCGCCAAGGCTCTGGCCGCCGGGGAGGCACACTGACGTGAAGATGCCGCGAAATTTATTGTGGGCGGGAGCTGCGGTTTTCACCGCGCTGGTTGTCGTCGCGTGCGGGCAAGGAAACGGGAGTTCAAGCGCGGCTGCGAGCGCTACGGCCTCTGCCGCGCCCTCGGCGAATTCGTTGCAAGCCGTTTCCACGCAGCCAACGATCGCGCCGGAAGATCAGGCTCCGCCAGCCTCACAGACAGGGGGCTTCGACGGGCAAAAGGCTTACGACTTCACCGCGAAACTCGTGAGTTTCGGTCCACGTCCGCCCGCGTCGGATGCAATTCACCGCACGCAGGACTACATCATCAGCACGCTGAAAGGCTTTGGCTGCGACGTTGATGCGGACGATTTTCATTCGCCGACGCCGGTGGGTGATCTCGCAATGAAGAACATCATCGCGAAGGTGCCCGGCTCGGGGCAGGGAATCATTTTGCTGCTCACACACTATGACACGGTGCGGCTGGATAATTTTGTGGGCGCGGACGATGGAGGCTCGTCGAGCGGATTGATGTTGGAAATGGCGCGACAGCTTTGCGGCGGGACGACGAAACAGCCTAACGCGGTGTGGATTGCGTTTCTCGATGGCGAAGAAGATCAGATGAATTTTGCCTCCGCGAAGCAGGCGCAAACCACTTGGAATGACCCGGACACAACCTACGGAAGCCGCGAACTTGCCGCGAAGATGGCAGTAACGGGCGAACTAAAACACGTCCGGGCGGTGATTCTTGCGGATATGGTGGGCCAGAAAAAGTTGCGCGTTCAGCCCGAATCGAATTCAACGAAATGGCTGGCGGACCTAATCTGGAAGACCGCGGACCGCTTGGGTGAGAAGGACGTATTCGTCCCGAACGAAGTGAGCGGAGTTACCGACGATCATGGGCCGTTTTTGAAGCGAGGCGTTCCTTCCGTCGATATCATCGAGGCAGACTGGCTGACGAACTATCCTTACTGGCACACAATCGAAGACACGATGGACAAATTGAGCCCGAAGAGCCTTGCGATTGTGGGCCACGTGATTCTCGTTAGCGTTTCGGAGCTGCAGCAGAAATTTCATTAGACCTGCCGCACATAAGCAGCGCAAAGCGCCCCCAGGCAGCCTGACACCGCCGCACGAGCAGTGTGTTACATTCTGGTTCTAATCATGGCAACGATTCGGATACGCAGCTCGGCTGGGCCGTACGACGTTCACTGTGCACGGGGCACGCTCGGTAAGGCGCGTTCGCTAATTGACCGCGTGGGCGATTCGACAGGCACATTCATGCTTTCCTCTCCGCGAGTCTGGCGACTCTGGGCACGAGACGTTGCGCGAGCGCTCGGCTTTTCTCCGCGGCGCGCGATTCTCTTCGACGACAGTGAGGAAGCGAAGCGCCTCGCGACCGTGGAAGCTATCGCACGCACGCTGTCCCACGCTGGTGCGGACCGCCATTGCGTTCTCGTGGCGGTGGGAGGTGGCGTAGTGGGCGATGTGGCGGGATTCGCGGCGGCGACGTACCTTCGCGGCGTGCGAATCGTGCACGTGCCAACTACGCTGGTCGCGCAGGTGGACAGCTCAATCGGCGGCAAGACTGGCGTGGATTTGCCCGAAGGCAAGAATCTGGTGGGCGCGTTCCATCCGCCGAAACTGGTGATCGTTGACCCGGAAATGCTTCGGACGCTGCCGCACCGGGAATATCGGTCCGGGCTCTACGAAGTCGTCAAGTACGGCATCATCGCCGATGCCAAGCTCTTCCACTTTCTCGAGGCGCACATGAATCGCGTGCTGCGACGCGATCCGGCGACGCTCGACTGGATTATTCCGCGCTGCATTGCCATCAAGGCCAGAGTTGTGAACAGTGACGAACGCGAACGTGGCTTGCGCAAGATATTGAATTTCGGCCACACGCTGGGGCACGCGCTGGAGGCGGCGACGCATTACCGGCGGTTTTTGCACGGTGAAGCGATTGCGTGGGGGATGATGGCGGCGACTCTTCTCGGCGTCGCGACGAACCGTACGCGAGAGTCCGACGCGACGCGAATTTTCCGGTTGATTTCGAGCGTGGGACCGTTGCCCCCGCTCGCCGGCATACGCGCTTCTCAATTGCGCCGCATCGTGGCCGGAGACAAGAAGGCCCGCGGCGGACGGGTTCTTTGGGTATTGGTGGATGCGATCGGCAGCACAAAGTGGGACGCGGAAGTTCCGTGGCCCGTTGTTGCACGGGTGTTGGCGGAATTGCCGCGAATCGCAGCACAAGCATAGAATTGACCCGCCGAGCGAATGGCCCCCGATAAAAATATTGAAAAAGATATTGAGAAAGCCTCCGGCACGCGGCCGGAAGGCGTTCGGGACGAGCGCGAGGCCGCCGAGCGCGTTCAGAAAATGTTCACGCGGATCGCTCCGCGTTACGACTTCCTGAATCATCTGCTGTCATTTTCACTCGATCGCGTTTGGCGGCGCCGCACGGCTGAACGTTTCAAGCACATCCTCGAGCGGCCCGAGGCGCGCGCTCTCGATCTGTGCTGCGGTACCGGTGACTTGGCCCTCGCGCTCGGCCGCGAGCGGGGCGCGACGGCGGCGCCAATCGTCGGCGCTGACTTTGTCGAGGGAATGCTCGTGCGGGCCCGTGCCAAAGCGGCGAGCGCGGGTCGAAGCGCCCTTTTTGTTGCCGCGGATGCTCTGAATCTGCCGTTTCCGGATGCGAGCTTCGATTTGGTCACATCGGCGTTTGGGTTTCGCAATCTTGCGAACTACGAGCACGGGTTGCGGGAAATTGCGCGCGTGCTGAAACCGGGCGGGGAAGTTGGCATCCTGGAGTTTTCGGAGCCGGGCAGCGGGGCTTTGGCGGGAGTCTTTCGATTCTATTTCCGGCAGATTCTTCCGCGAATCGGCGGCGCCATTTCGGGCAGCGGCGAGGCGTATGCGTACCTGCCCGCGTCGGTTGCGAAATTTCCGTCTCCTCCCGACCTAGCACAGTTGATGGTGACGTGCGGATTTGGAGATACGCGGTTCGAGTCGTGGAATTTCGGGAGCGTTGTGCTGCACGCGGGCAGGTTGCGGTGACGTCCAAGAAATCAAAGCTCACGCCGCGAAGGCCTAGTCTGTGGGCCGGCCTTGTTTGGCTGAAGCCTCTTCAGCCCGGCGGATTGGAGGGAAGAGCCGGCGCGTACACAAACATAGTCACGTGGGCCGCTGACGCTGATGAGTTTCGCAAGAACAGTGAAACGATTGCGGCCAAAATGGATTTGTATGTGATGGAAGTCGAAAATGTCCGGCTCGTTTCATCGTTGGAGGCCGAAGGGACACTTACGGAAGAGCTTGAAGACATGGTTCAGCGTGCCGAAGGGAATCCGAAGGCAATAATTTACGGGACGTTTCACACATATCGTCACGAAGACGCGTAGTCTCGTTTCGTCGCTAGTTTTCCAGGCCTAGGTTGCGGATTTTGTGCAGGAGAGTTTTGTAGGAGACGCCGAGTTTTTCGGCTGCGCGAGTTTTGTTCCACTTTGATTCGCGAAGGGCGTTCTGGATCTTGAATCGCTCGACGTGCGTGACGGCGCGACTTGACACCTCGTCGAGCGCTCCCTCCCAAACGAATTCTTCCTCGAGCATTCCACCGGGCAATTCCGCGGCGGAGGGTTTCGGTGCGGGGAGCTGCAAAGTTGCCGCGTCGATTCTTGGGCCGTTGACGAGAATGGCGGCGCGCTCGATCGAGTTTTGCAGTTCGCGAACGTTGCCGGGCCAGGAGTACGTACGAAGACGGGCGCGAGCATCTTCGGTGAGTTCGAGTGCGGGCTTGCGAAACTCGCGTTTGAATCTTTCGAGGAAGTGCTCGGCGAGAAGCAGAACATCATCGCCACGGTCACGGAGTGGTGGAATCGTGATGGGAACCGCGGAAATCCGAAAATAGAGATCTTCGCGGAAGGATTTCTCGGCGACGGCCGCGCGCAAATCCTTGTTGGTGGCCGTGAGGATGCGCACGTTCACGTCGATTTGCTGCGTGCCGCCGACGCGCTCGAAGCGCTTCTCTTCGAGAACGCGAAGTAGCTTGCTCTGGATCGCGAGCGGCAGCTCGCCAATTTCATCCAGGAACAGCGTTCCGCGGTGCGCCAGTTCGAGCTTGCCCATTTTTCGCGCGCCCGCTCCCGTGTAAGCGCCGCGTTCGTGTCCGAAAAGCTCGTTTTCGACGAGGCCCTCGGGAATCGCGGCGCAATTCAGCGCCACGAACGGCGCCGCGGCGCGCGGGCTTAGATGATGAACCGCGCGAGCGAAAAGCTCCTTGCCAGTGCCGCTTTCGCCGAGCAGCAATACAGTGGAATCTGTGGCGGCGACGCGCTGCGTCATCTGGCTCGCGTCCTTCATCGCGGGATGTTCGCCGACGATGCGCGGAAAGCCATAACGCGCGGCGTATTCTTCGCGGAGCAGCAGGTTCTCGCGCAACAACTCTTGCTGGTTGGCTGCTCGCTCGAGCAGCAGCTTCAGGTGATCGAGGTCCACAGGCTTTTGAATGAAATCGAAGGCGCCATCCTTCATCGCCGTGACCGCTTCCTCCACCGAGCCGTACGCAGTCATGAGAATCACCGGAAGAGTGGCCTCCACGCGGCGCGCTTCGCGCAGAACGTCGATGCCGGAGCTGCCGGGGAGTTTCAGGTCGGAGAGGATGAGAAGGTAGCGGCGGCTGCGAATTTTGTCGATCGCGGAATTCCCGTCGGGCGCTTCTTCCACCGTGTAGCCTGCTCGCTCGAGGGCCTTACGCAGCATGGCCCGCAGTTCGGCTTTATCCTCGACGAGAAGAACAGGCTCCATGACGATGATTTCTAACGCGCCCAGCCGGGATCACCGCCCGCCTTGTGAAGATCGTCCTCGGCGTCAGCGATCGCTTGCTTGTCTGCTTCAACTTGTTTCTTTTTGGCGTCGATGTCCTCGAGCTTTTTCGTATAGGCGCTGCCGAACGGCTGTTGGCCCATGGCGTCGGTCACGGCCTTATTCGGGTCGCCGCCGTAATACTGCACTTGCGCGACGCCAATCTCGCGCTGCATCACGTCGAGTTCGGCCTGGTCCTGATCGAGCTTGTGGCGGAGCTTGGCGAATTTGTCGCGCCAGAATTTCTCGTCGTTGGGACCGGACGGGGCGGCGGCTTGCGCGCCTCCGGCCTGTGCCGTTCCGGATTCTTTGTCCTCGCCGATCGTTGAAATGCCGCCTCCGGTGGGAATATTGTCGTTCGTAAACACCTTGGCCGGCTTTGGCGTTTCTTTCTTTTGCTCGCGCGCTTTCCGGGCGGCTTCCGCGAGAGAATCCTGCGGGGCAGCCGCGGATTGCGGCGGATTTTGATTCTGTGATGCCGCAGACTTCGATTGCGCCTGCTGGCTCTGGCTTTGCTGTGATCCACTCTGCTGCTGATCCTGCTGCGACCACGCAGCCGTCGGAAGCACAAGCAATGCTGCCGCGGAAACCCAAAGCATTCGACGCATAAGTGGCCTCCTTGGAGGACCTGGGTAGCCTCTTAGTTTAGATGCGGACGGCTTGCGAGGGGAAGACGGAAGGTGAAGGCTCCTGCCGCAACGGTAACCACAGGAGAAACTCGGCCCCGCCGCCAGCGCGATTGCGGGCTTCGATGCTGCCGCCGTGTTGCAAGGCGACCTTTTGCACCACAGCCAAGCCGAGACCGGTGCCATCGGATTTTGTGGTGTAGAAGGGAAGGAAAATCTTCGGCAGATCCTGCTGGGGGACGCCGGGCCCATTGTCCGAGACGCAGATGCGTTGCCACTTTCGGCCGCCAAGATCCTCGATTGTGCCCGCAATCGTCACGCGGGGCTCGGCGCCCGCATCACGAGCCGCCTCCGCGCCATTTCGCGTCAGATTCAGCAGCGCCTGGCGAATCAGGGCTTCGTCGCCCGGCAGCTCCTGGAATGAACCCTCGCACTTCACTTCGCACAGCGGAATCGCCTCGTGCAGTTCCTCGGCGACGCGTTCGACCAGGGCCTGCATCGGAATCGTCTCGTAGGAGATTTCGAGCGGCCTGGCGAAACGCAGGAACTCCGTGACGACGTGGGCCAGGGCACGGGTCTGATCGAGAATCTTTTCCGCCGACTCGCGGATTTCGCCCGGCTTAGCTTCGCTTCGAATCATCTGGGCGTAGCCGGAAATCGTCGCGAGGGAATTCTTGAATTCGTGCGCGATGCCGGCGGACATTTCGCCCAGCGCGGCGAGATTTTCCTTCCAGCGGATTTGCCTCTGGAGCGCGGTCAGCTCGGTGAGGTCGCTCATCAGGCAGAGCGCGCCGCTCACTTTCATGTCGAGCGCGGTCGAGAGGGTTTCGCCGCTCGTGCGCGTGAAGTTTCTAACCGCGCGGTAAATCGGGGAGATGGTGACGCCGATATGCCGCACCTCGCCGAAGGGAGTCGTGTGCTCCACCTCGCCGCGTTGGAACGTCTGGCCTTCGCGCAGGCATGCCGTGAGCATGCGCGCCAGGTCGGAATCTGCGCCGAGGATTTCCTTGTACGAGCGGTAGCGCACGGGGCTGGTCCCGAGAGCGGCTTCCGCCGCGGGATTCGTGGAGCTGATCGCGCCGGTTGCATTGACGAGCAGCAGGCCGGTGGGCATGTTACGCGTGACTTCTTCCGTGAGCCGCTCGGATTCCTGCGCGCGCTCCTGGGCCAGCAAGTGCAGCCGAGCCAATTCCTTTTCCTGCGCGCGCAGTTTCTCGATCACGCCCTGCATCGACGCCGCCATGAAAGCGGATGGATTCTCCATGTCGGGTCCGGGAGTTGACCACTCGGCGCGCGACGACGCGGGCTGCCCTCGAAGAAACTTCCGAACCACGATCGCGAAGCCAATTACGGCGACTAGAAGGATGACGAGAAATGCGACGACGTAAAACAGGTTTGCCGGCGAGAGCGCGGGTGCAGTCGAAGTGAACGGCGACGTCATTGCAGAACCTCGGTCGGCATCATCGTACCGCGAGCACGGGCACCGCAAGCAGCAGCACGGTTAGGAGCGATTGGTACCAGTTGACCACGGGCGTGCCGAAAAAAACCACCAGCAACGCCGCCATCCCCAGAAAGCTTCCGAACGGCAACTCGTAGTTCGATTCCTTGCGCCGCGCCAGAATAAACGCCAGTCCCAACAGGCTGCCGAGAAGCGAGCCTGCCAGAATCGTCAGCAGGGTTCGCTTCGTCCCGAGAAACGCGCCGGCCATCAGCATCATTTTCACGTCGCCCAGGCCCATCCCTTCGCGCCCGCGCAATCGAAAGTACGCCTCGGACACGAGCCAAAGCAAGCTGCTGCCCACCGCCGCGCCGAGGAGCGCGTCGGCAAACGACAGCACGGGTGCAGGAGGGGGGAACGCGAAAATGTGGTTGGCGAGCCAGAGCGCGGTCCCGTCGGTGGGCTGCGTGAAAAAACTGATCCCGAGCCCGATGCCAAATCCCGTGTAGTTGACCACGTCCGGCAGAACGCGTTCGCGCAAATCGGTAAACACGAGAACGATCATCAGCGCCGAGAACGCGGCCCACTTTGCTGCTTCCGGTGTGAGTCCAAATGCGTGGTAGCACGCGAAGAAGAGAATCCCCGTCAGCAGTTCCACGATCGGGTACATCGGCGAGATTTTCGTTTTGCACTTACGGCATTTCCCGCGCAGCAGCAAATAGCTGATCACCGGGATGTTGTCGTACGGGCGAATCGCGGCTCCGCACTTCGGACACGCAGATGCCGGCATGACGATCGATTTGCGCTCCGGAATCCGCACGATACACACGTTCAGGAAACTGCCGATGATCAGACCGAAGAGGAAAACGAAAATGCCGATAAGTGTTGCGGAGGCCACCATTTGAATTTGCCACATTCGCCGCGCCCTCTCAAGCCAGCTCATGCTCATCGTGCCCGACTTCTAACGCACTCGCGTGCAGGGGTGGGGTAAAATGCAGCGCGTCAATCGCCCTATGAGCAAGACGACCAATTTGAAGAAGCGCGCCGCCATTGGCATCCGGGCACATTCGGGGTGGGCGGCGGTCGTCGCCGTCGCCGGCGATTCGGGCGAAGTGCGGGTTATCGACCGCCAGCGAATCGTCGTTGTGGATTCTGACGGGCCGCGCGCCAAACAGCCGTATCACTTCGCCGAGAATCTTCCCCTTGGTGAGGCCCAGAGCCATCTCGACCGCTGCGAGGAGACAGCTATTCGCCTTGCCACTGCGGGATTGCGGAGTCTCGTCGAGACGCTTCGCGATTCGCAACTCGACGTAGTTGGCTGCGGCATTTTGCAGGCGTCGGGGCGTCCGCTGCCGTCGCTGGCCGCGACGCTCGCCTCTCACGCGCTAATTCACGCGGCTGAGGGCGAGTTCTTTCGCAACGCTTTCGCGCGGGCTTGTGCCGAAATAGGCGTGCCCGTATCCAAGATTCGCGAGCGGGAGCTTTTCGAGATCGCGGCTCGGGAATTGCACATTCCGCCGGCCAGGCTCAAATCAAAGCTCGCGAGTCTCGGCCGCGAACTTGGACCTCCATGGACTCAGGACCAGAAGAACGCAGCGCAGGTCGCGTGGATGCTTCTCGGTGGCAAGCCGAAGCCGCGCTGAGGGTCTCGCGCGCCGGGGTCATTCCTCAGATTTTGTTTTTTCGCCTTCGCCGGGACTATAATCCGCCCGACTTGCCCACTGTGTTCCAGGAGCCTTCATGAGAACGATTGCTATTCCACTGGCGCGCCTGATTTGTTGCGCCGTTCTTCTTTTGTCGCTTCTTGGCGTGCAAGCCGTTGCGCAGGAGGCGCCGTCTGCGAAAGGCGGCGATGCCGCTCCCGCATACAAGAATCCCGATCTGCCGATCGAGAAGCGCGTGGACGATCTGGTTTCGCGCATGACCATCGAAGAAGAAGCGTCGCAGATGGGATACACATCCAAGCCGATCCCGCGCCTCGGCGTTCCTTACTACAACTGGTGGAGCGAGGGCCTTCACGGTTTCGGCAGGGCCGGGCAGGCAACCGTTTTTCCGCAAGCGATCGGCGCAGCCGCCACGTGGGACGAGGGCTTGATCGAGCGCACCGCCGAAGTGATTTCCACCGAGGGTCGCGCGAAATATGAAGAGGCTGTGGCCACGAATTACGTCGGCGCAAATCGCGGGCTCACGATCTGGTCACCGAACATCAATATCTTTCGCGATCCACGATGGGGACGCGGTCAGGAAACATATGGCGAGGACCCGTTCCTCACCGGACGCCTGGGAACAGCGTTCGTCAAGGGTCTGCAAGGCAACGATCCGAAGTACCTGAGGGCGGTTTCGACTCCGAAACATTTTGCGGTGCACAGCGGCGCGGAAATGCTGCGTCACGTGACGAACGTGGACGTTTCGCCGCACGATTTGGAGGACACGTACCTGCCGGCGTTCCGCGAGACCGTGGTGGAAGGGAAGGCCGATTCGGTGATGTGCGCCTACAGCGCCGTCGACGGGAAGCCTGCGTGCGCGTCTGACCTGCTGCTTCAGGATCACTTGCGAGACGCGTGGCAGTTTCAGGGTTACGTCGTGTCGGATTGCGGCGCAGTCGCCGATATTTGGGACAATCATCACTACGCGCCGGACAATGTTCACGCCATCGCTCTCGCGATCAAAACGGGCACCGACCTTTCGTGCGGCGACGAATATAAGGACGTGCCCCAGGCTGTGCAGCAGGGACTGCTGAGCAAAGCGGACGTAGACCGTGCCGTGAAGCGGCTGTTCACTGCGCGATTTCGGTTGGGAATGTTTGACCCGCCCGACCGCGTTCCCTACGCCAAGACGCCGCTCACTGTGATCGATTCGCCGAAGAATCGGGCGCTCGCGCTTCAGTCGGCCCGCGAATCGATTGTGCTGTTGAAAAATGACAAGGGAATTCTGCCTTTGAGCTCGAGTGTTAAAACGATCGCGGTGATTGGGCCGGAGGCCGACCTCGTCGAATCGCTGGAAGGGAATTACAACGGCACGCCGACCGATCCCGTCACGCCGCTGCTTGGAATCGAGCGTCGATTCGGAAAGCTAGCCACGATCGTGTACGCGCAGGGATCGAAGCTTGTCGACGAGATGCCAGTGCCGGTCCCGGCGACAGCTTTGCGGCCTGCGCGCGCTGGCGCGGATGCGTCATTGCCCGGCGGTCTGACCGGAGAATATTTTAGCAACGCAAATTTCGAGGGCGCGCCCGCCTTGACGCGAACGGACGAGGCGATCCGTTTCGACTGGTCCGGTCTCGATCCGATTCCAGGGCTTAAGAACGGCAAGTTCTCGGTGCGATGGACGGGCACGTTCACTCCGCCGGCGCCGGGTGACTACAGACTCGGCATCGATATTCCCGGCTGCTATCCGTGCCAAGATTCCGACGACTTTCGCTTGTACCTCGACGGCAAGCTCCTCGTTGAGCGGCCCACCACGCCGCAATTGATGATTTCGATTCGTTTTGCGGAGACGCGCGCCCACGACATTCGCCTGGAATACGCGCACAGCCGCGGCGACACGAACCGCAATCTCTCGTTCGGTGGCGATGTGGCCGGAATCACGCTCTTGTGGGATGCGCCTGCGGACGCTCAGCGCAACGAAGCCGTCGCCGCTGCGGAAAAGGCGGATGTCGTCGTCGCCTGCGTCGGCATCTCGCCTAACCTCGAGCGCGAAGAACACGAATGGATGCGTTTGGGAATGAGCATTCCGGGATTCTATGGGGGAGATCGCACGGACGTTGCTCTGCCGCAGCCGCAACGGGACTTGCTGCGAGCACTTAACGCAACAGGGAAGCCGGTGATCGTCGTGCTGCTGAGCGGCAGCGCGGTCGCAGTCGATCCCAGCCAAGCGAGCGCGATTCTTGCTGCGTGGTATCCCGGCGAAGAGGGCGGCACGGCCATCGCAGAGACACTCGCGGGCGACAACAATCCGGCGGGACGTTTGCCGGTGACGTTTTACAAGTCCGTGGCCGATCTGCCGCCGTTCGACGACTACTCGATGCACAACCGCACCTATCGATACTTCACCGGGCAACCGCTATTTCCGTTTGGCTTCGGGCTCAGCTATTCGCAGTTCGCGTACAGCGGCCTGGAGTTGTCGTCCGCCCAGTTGAATGCTGGGTCGAGGCTCGACCTCGACGCGAATGTGCAAAATACCGGCCAGCGCGATGGCGACGAAGTGGCGGAGGTTTACATCACGTTTCCGAAATCCGATTCGGCGCCGATTCACGCGCTTCGCGGTTTTTCGCGGGTACACGTGGCCGCCGGGGGAACTCGCCATCTCCACTTTTCACTGATGCCGCGCGACCTGAGTGAAGTGAACGAAGCGGGCGAGCACGTCATCGTGCCGGGCGAGTACACGATTTCGGTCGGCGGTGGCCAGCCCGGGTCCGGCTTGCCGGTGGTGGAGGCTCACTTGACGGTCACTGGCAGCAAGACTTTGCCGAAATAGCTCGCCCAGTATCAGGGTTGTTCCCCATTGCGGCAGACGCTAAACTCTCGGCCGCAAACTCGCCATGCGCTGGCTCGAACAGAAAATTCGCCGCTACGAGCACATGCGCTGGGCGCAGGAGCCCAACCGCCGCGTTATGCCATTTGCCTGGGGACTCGAGTACATCGGTGGCAGCGCTTCCGAGGCCGAGCCACGCGGGTTTCTCGATCGCTTCGTCGACGAAACAATCGCCCACAGCGATGAATGGTATGCCTCAACGCCGGCGAATGACTATTCGCTGGACGGCAACGTTCTCACGTTCACGAGCCAAATTGCGTCGCCGTGGCCCGAGAACAATCGCGTTTACGGCCAAGTCTTTCGCGCGCGTCAAACCGGGCCGGCGGTGGTTGTCCTCGCGCAGTGGAACGCGCGATGGGAGGAGCAGCAGGACGTTTGCCGCTGGCTGAATCGTCTCGGCATCACGGCGGTGAAGATGAGTTTGCCGTATCACGACCGGCGCGCGATTCCGGGCCATCCGCGCGGCGATTATCTTGTGAGTCCGAACATCGGGCTGACGCTTCAGGCGAATCGGCAAGCCGTTCTCGACGTCCGGCGCACCTTGCGCTGGCTTGAACTCCAGGGCTATGACCGACTCGGCATCGTCGGCACGAGCATTGGGTCTTCGATCGCGTTCGTTACGATCTGCCATGAGCCGGCGTTGCGCGCGGGCGCGTTCCTACATGTGGCCACGTACTGCGGAGACGTAGTAGCCAACGGTATCACGACGCTGAACGTGTGGGAATCTCTGCAGACGAAAGTGTCCCACGAGGACATCAGGCGCTACTGGTCGCCGATTAGCCCGTTTCCATATATCCCGAAACTCGAAGGTACAGGCAAGAAAATCCTGGCGATCAGTGGACGCTACGATCCAACGTTCTGGCCGGAATTCACGAGCGCGTTTCTGCGGGAAGTGCATCGCGACGGGTTGCAGATCGAAACGCTTTCGCTTCCGTGCGGACACTACTCGCTGGGCGCCGCGCCATTCAAGTACGTGGTGGGGCTCCGGCTTGGGATGTTTTTGTTTCAGTCTTTAGCTTAGAAACGAAGGCAAAGTTCAAAAGCATTACCACAGAGGGCACTGAGAAAACCCCGAGGACACAGAGAAAACCCAACAGATTCAGCGCAGAGGACGCCGAGAAGATCGAAAGCCACTCCTTAGAGCAACTTGCCGAAGCTTTCGTCTGCGATCGCGTGAACCACGGCTTCGATGTCTGGCGAGAGGGAGCGGTCGGAGTCGACGGTCTTCGATAGCGCGCGCACAATATCGTAGGCCTTCCGCGCTTCGATCCCGGTTCGCAGCGGAGCGAGCAAATCGATTCCCTGGCACGCGGCCAACAGTTCGATCGCCAGGATATTTCGCAGGTTCGCGAGCATGGGTTGCAGGCGGCGCGCCGCGCCCATGCCCATCGAAACGTAGTCTTCCTGATTGGCCGATGTCGGAATGGAGTCCACCGAGTGGGGAACCGCGAGTGCCTTCATTTCGCTCGCGAGCGCGGCCGCCGCTACTTGCAAGATCATAAATCCGGAATTAAGTCCGGCCTCGCGCACCAGAAACGCAGGCAACTGGCTGGTTTGCGGATTGGTCATCTGCTCGATGCGGCGTTCGGAAATTCCGCCGAGCGTCGCCAGCGCGACGGCCAGTTGGTCCGCCGCCATTGCGAGCGGCTGACCATGAAAATTTCCGCCGCTCAGCACCTCTCCCGAATCTCCGCCCTCGGCGAACACCAGGGGATTATCCGTGGCGCTGTTCATCTCAATGACGACGGTTGTACGAACCTGCGCGAGCGCATCTCTGGCGGCGCCGTGCACCTGTGGCGCGCAGCGGAGGCTGTAAGGGTCCTGCACGCGCGGATCCTTCTCGGCTGAGCGATGAGATTCGCGGATTTGGCTTCCGCGATTCAGCCGCTCGAGATTCCGCGCCGTTATCGCGTGACCAGGATGCGGCCGAACGTTCGCGATTCGCGCATCGAATGCCGCGGGACTCCCACGCAGCGCGTCGAGCGAAAGCGCGGTGGCAACGTCGGCTGTATTGACGGCTGTCTCCGCCTCGCGAAGCGCGAGGGCCAGTAAGGCAAGCATCGCCTGCGTTCCGTTCAACAGCGCAAGGCCTTCCTTGGCCTCGAGCGCGAGCGGCGCGATGTTGGCGCTGCGCATCGCTTCGTCGCCGGGAATCTTGCGGCCGCCATAGATGGCACGGCCTTCGCCGATCGCCACCTGCGCGAGATGCGCGAGGGGAGCCAAGTCGCCGGAGGCGCCTATGGAGCCCTGCGAGGGAATGAGGGGATGTACGCCGCGATTGAGCATCGCGCAAAGCGTTTCAGCTACTACCGGGCGCACGCCCGAAAAGCCTTTCGCGATTGCGTTCGCGCGCAACACAAGCATGGCGCGCGTTTCGGCCTCGCTGAGCGCGGGACCCACGCCGCAGGCGTGACTCCGAACCAAGTTCACCTGAAGCTGACGAATCTGCTCGCGCGAGATTCGAACGGACGCCATTTTGCCGAAGCCGGTGTTCACGCCGTACACAGCCGTATTCGAATCGATCAGCCGTTCGATCACCATTCGGGAAGCGTTCATTCGCTCACGCGCGCTCGCGGAAAGCTCCACTTCGGCGCGCTCGAATACCGCGGCATAAAGTTGCTGGAGCGTCAGGTCTTCGCCGTCAATTTGAAATTTCATTCGCAGGTTCTCATGGTATGTGCGCTGCCTCGGACGCAGCTGCGTCGGAAAGGTCATCGCCGGAAGGAAAGTACTTCCTGTATTTATCCGGCAGCGATTTCGGTTTTCCCGTGCGGTCGCAGATAACGTGCAGCGTCTCGCCGGTTGCGATCAGCTCTCCGGACGCCGCGTTCAGGATTTCATAGCCGAATCTCACGGTCCGGCGCTGCGACTCGGTCACGCGCGTGCGGATCGTGAGCTGATCGTCGAATCGCGCCGGGCGCTTGTAGCGGCACGAGGCCTCGGCCACGACGATGAAGCTGTCGTCCTCGATTTCCATCTGCTTGTACTCGAAACCGAGCTGGCGGCAAAGCTCGACGCGGCCCACTTCGAACCACGTGAAGTAATTCCCATAGTAGACCAATCCCATCTGGTCGGTTTCCGCGTATCGCACGCGGACGGTTGTCTCGGCGTAAGGCGTCATCGGGAGCGGCCTAGTGTCCTGTCCATTTGGGCGCGCGTTTTTCTAGAAACGCCGAAAGCCCTTCGCGGAAATCGTGTGTCGAGCGAATATCGGCGTTTTCGTGAACCGCGTGCTCGATTTCCATCCGCAGTGCGTCTTCATCTTTCCTTAGCAGCAAGCGCTTTGTTCGGAGAATGCTCGTGGGGCTCGATGCGAGAAGGGAAGCCGCGAGTTCGCGGGCACGCTCGCGGAGCTTTTCTGGTGGAACGATTTCGGTAACCAGTCCCAGGCGATGCGCCTCGGCCGCGTCGATGATTCTGCCACTGAGAAGGAGGTCGCGCGCGGTTCTCTCGCCCACCTGCCGCCGCAAAAACACCGAAACCAGCGCGGGGATAAAGCCGATCTTCACTTCAGTGTAACCGAACTTCGCTTCGGGAACGGCCAGTGTGAAATCCGCGAGCGTGGCAATTCCGCACCCGCCCGCGATGGCCGCACCGTTCACGACCGATATCACAGGCTTCGGGAAACTGTAGATGCGATAGAACATGTTCGCCATGCGCCGCGAGTCTTCGAGGTGCTGTTGTGGCGACTGTCCTGCAATCGCGCGCAGGCCCTCCAGATCCATCCCCGCGCAGAACGCTTTGCCGGCGCCCGTGATGATGACCACGCGAGCGGAGCCCGCGTCTGCGTCGCCAAGTGCCGCGACGAGATCGTCGATCATCTGCGCCGAAATCGCGTTGCGCTTGTCCGGGCGATTCAGCGTGATCGCGGCGATTTCGTCAGCAATCTCGTATTTGACCGTTTCGTAGTTCATTGGTGCTTGCTTCTCAGCGTCCTCTGCGTCTCCGCGGTAAATGCTTTTACCAATCTCAATTGGGTTTCGCGGCTTCCGCGTCTTGCGCGTACTGCTCGCGGAGTTCGTGAGTCATCGCGCAGGCGACCGCGAGCGATTTCGTGTCGATGCCAGTCGAAACACCGCGCGCCGCCAAAGTGGTCAGCACCGCTTCCGTGGGAATATTACCCACAAGCGAGTCGCCCGCAAACGGGCATCCGCCAAGGCCGGTGAGAGCGCCATCGAAGCGGCGGCAACCCGCCTCGTACGCGGCCAGAACCTTTTCGGCGGCGCCTTCCGGCCGGCTGTGCAAATGAACGCCGATCTCGACGCCCGCCACGCAGTTCTTTACCGTGCCGTACAAATAGGCGACGTCTTCGGGCGACGCGGTACCGACGGTATCGGCCAGCGAAACTGTTCGCACGCCGACATCCTTCAGCCAAACGAGCGTTTCTTCGACGATTTCGGTGCCCCACGGCTCATCGTACGGATTCCCGAACGCCATCGAGATGTAAATTACCAGTTTGCGTCCGGCAGCTTTCGTGTCGCACTGCAACTTTTCCACCAGCTCGCGCGATTCTCCACGCGACATATTCGCATTCGCCCGCCGAAAGTAAGCGGATATGGAGTAGGGGTAGCCGATGGTCGTCACGCCCGGAGTCGTGAGCGCGCGGTCGAGGCCCTGAGCGTTCACGACGATGCCGATGATTTCTGGCGCCTGGCCAGACGGCAATCTTGCTTTGCTCAATTCCTTCATCACCGCTTCGCTGTCAGCCATTTGCGGCACATGCTTCGGCGAAACAAAACTGACCGCGTCAACATGCCGGAAACCGAGCGCGACAAGACGAGACAGGTACTGCACCTTCTCGTTCGTGGGAATGATCTGCCGCAAGCCCTGCCACGCGTCGCGTGGGCACTCCACGATGGTTACGTCGCTCAAGCAGACCCTTTCCACAGTTGAGAGTTCAGAGTTGAGAGTTGAGAGTAGACCCGCTCTTGCTCTGAGACGCGACTTTCGTTCGGAGGCTGTTGAGCATCCGAGCCACCTCGGTTAGCTCTTTCAAATGGGCGTCCGTTTCTTTCGCCGGTAAATAGCCGAGATCCCTAGACACCATCAAGAGATACTCCGTCTCCGCGAGAGATCCTTCGGCCATGTTCAAGAACCGCGCATACTCCTGCCGACTAACGCGTTTCGATCCCTCCGCGATGTTTGTAGGCACAGACAACGCTGCGCGGCGAAGCTGCGAGGTGAGGCCGTAACGCTCTTCGCTCGGGAATCGCGCTGTCGCGCGATAGAGTTCGAGCACGAGGGCATGACTTCGTTGCCAGAGGCGCAACTCAGTGAAGCGTTGCATGCTGTTCTACTCTCAACTCTGAACTCTCAACTCTCAACTTATGTCTGCAGCACTCCCGTCTTGAACTCGGCAAGAACGGGATTCAACGCGGCGGCTTCGAGCGCCTCGATCAGCGCTTCGCGTGTGTGCGCGGGATCGATGATGGCGTCCACCCACAGCCGTGCGGCTGCATAACGCGGGTCTGTCTGATGTTCGTAGGTGGCGCGAATCGACTCGTATAATTCCTTCTTCTCGGCATCGCTCAACTTCTTGCCTTCACGCTCGAGCTGCTTGATCTTGATTTCGACGAGGGTGCCGGCCGCGGAATCGCCGCTCATGACGGCATAGCGCGCCGTGGGCCACGCAAAAATGAAGCGCGGATCGTAGGCCTTGCCGCACATGGCATAGTGTCCAGCGCCGAAGCTGCCGCCACAAATCACGGCGATCTTCGGCACAACGCTGTTCGCGACCGCATTCACCATCTTCGCGCCCGCGCGGATAATGCCGCTCCATTCCGCTTCTTTGCCGACCATAAAGCCGTTCACGTCGTGCAGGAAAATCAGGGGAACGAGATTCTGGTTGCAGTCGAGAATGAACCGCGCCGCCTTATCCGCCGACTCGGTATAGATGACGCCGCCAAATTCGATGCGCTTGTCGCCGGTTCCGGGCGCCGCGACGGTGACGCTCTTTTTCTGATTCGCGACGATGCCCACAGCCCAGCCACCAATGCGAGCGTAACCGCACAGGAGCGTTTGCCCGTACTCGGCGCGGTACTCTTCGAAGTGGCTGGCATCCACAATGCGCGCGATTATTTCGCGCATGTCGTACTGCTTCGATGGCTCGGAAGAGAAGATTCCGTATATTTCCTCGGCGGGATAGGCTGGCGCGCGCGCAGGTTTGTGGTCGAACGGGGCGGCGGCCCGATGTCCGATTTTATCGACGAGCGCGCGAATTCGGTTGATGCATGCCGGATCGTCGGGTTCGCGAAAATCGATCGTTCCGCTGATCTGGGCGTGCATCTTCGCGCCACCCAAATCCTCTGCCGACGTCTTCTGACCGATTGCGGCTTGCACCAGCGCAGGACCGGCGAGGAAAAGGCCGCTGCCCTCGGTCATCAGAATGTGGTCACACATCACCGGCAAATAGGCTCCGCCGGCGACGCACATCCCCATGATCGCGGTGATCTGCGGAATGCCCATCGCGCTCATCACCGCGTTGTTGCGAAAGACGCGGCCAAAATCATCGGTGTCGGGAAACACGTCTTCCTGCAGCGGGAGAAAAACGCCGGCGGAATCGACCAAGTAAATTGTCGGGATGCGATTTTCGATGGCGATATTTTGCGCGCGAATCACCTTCTTCGCGGTCATCGGGAAGAACGCGCCCGCTTTTACGGTGGCGTCGTTCGCGATGATCATCACGCGCCGGTGGGAAACTTGCGCCAGGCCCGTGATCGTTCCCGCCGCGGGAGCGCCGCCCCATTCCTGGTACATTTCGTGAGCGGCGTAGAGGCCCAGTTCGAAGAATTCCGTTTTCGGGTCGATCAGGTTGGCGATGCGCTCGCGAGCCGTCAGGCGGCCCTTCTTGTGCTGCGACTCGATTGCTTTTGCGCCGCCGCCCTGGCGGATTTGCTCTTCTTGGTTCTTGATTTCGGTGAGCCGGTCGATCATCCGCCGGCTATTTTTCTCGAAGGCGGGCGACTTCGGATCCGCCTGCGTTTCAATGACTGTTCCGCTCACCCGGCTCCTTACCGCGACTGGCACCCGCTGCCACGACTGGCACCGCGCCATCCGCGCAAACGCGAATTGTACCACCTGCTCTAGCAGTGGCTCTAGCATCGGGCGCTCGGTCATCGGCGATTGGTTTTGACTTGCGCGCGGGCTGCGTTAGAATGCGGCTGGTCCCGCTGCCGCTGCAGGGCTAATTCTTCTTCGGAGGCGCCTATGCGCTGCATTTCGCAAGTGAAGGACGGGTCCGCCTCCACGCTTCTGTTGTAGTCGCTTCGGCGCCTCGTTCTTCCATTCGCCTTTGTCTCTACTAGCTGCTGCGGCATCGAATTGTCGCGGCTTTGATGCATCTTCGCATCCGCCCGTATGGGCGCTGAACTCACGGAGAAGATTGAAATGAAATTCATCGATTTGAAACTCGTACGACGCCTCGAAATGGCCTCAGCCAAATCTGGGAGGGCCTGTGCCGAAGGCGCGCAAAGACTCCATCCCGATCTCGGGGCCGTCGCGGAAGATATTGCCGGCGGCATTGCCGTATACGCGGGCGTCGATTCGCCGGTAACGCAGGCCCTCGGCGTGGGTCTTGACGGCCCCGTTGATGACGCCGAACTGGACCGCCTCGAAAACTTCTTTCGGTCGCGGGGAGCAGCCACCGCCATCGAGCTCTGCCCGTTCGCGGGTATTCCTCTATACGAGGCCCTCGCAAAGCGCGAATACCGCCTTGTAGAAGTTTCCAACGTTCTATTCCGCGACCTGACTCCTGCCGACGAGTTTCCGCCACCCGCGCCCGGCGTCACCGTCCGCCCCGCGCTGCCTGAGGACGAAAAACTCTGCACGCAGACCGTGGCGCGAGGATTCGCCGAGCTTAGCCCAATTACGCCGGCGCTCCTCAACGTCATGGACGGCTTCTTCCACAGTGAAGGCAATCATCCCTTCCTAGCCTACGTCGATGGCGCGGTTGCCGGGGGAGCGTCCGCGTTCGCCTTCGACGGCGTTGTCGGCATGTTCGGCGCGAGCACTCTGCCGGAGTTTCGCGGACGCGGCGTCCAAGGGGCATTGCTGGCCGCGCGACTTCGCTGGGGCGCGCAAAACGGTTGCGAACTGGCGAAGGGAATCACGCTGCCGGGCAGCACGTCGCACCGCAACCACGAACGCTTCGGCTTCCGCGTCGCCTACACGCGCACGAAGCTCGTGCGGCAGTAACGAAGCGAGGTATTGCGTCGGTGTCAGTCCCTGTAGTAGATATCCGTATCAAGAATACTTATGAACTCTGTGAATTCTCTTGCCGCAGGCGGCTTCGGGCCGCCTGCACGCCGGGAAAGCTGGTTCGACAGGAATTGGAAGTGGTTTGTTCCCACTCTTGCTGGCGCTCTACTGGTATGCGTCGCTGGATTCGTGTTTGGCATGCTTTCTCTTGTGGGGTCGATGTTTCGGAGTTCGTATCCCTACAAGGTCGCGCTTGAACGGGCGAACGCGTCTGCGGAAGTGGCAGATCGGATCGGGAAGCCGCTGACCGTCGGTTGGCTCATGACCGGGTCGATCAACTACAGAGGGCCGGAAGCAGACGCAGCGTTCAGTATTCCAATCGCGGGGCCCGAGGGCAAAGGGACGATCGTAGTAGAGGCGAAGAAGCGCGCAAATCACTGGACGTTTCAAACTCTCGAGGTTGATATTGACGGTGAGGACCGGGCGATTCCGCTGATGGAGCCGGGTCCGGCAGAACACCCCGATTCAAACGACAATCCCACCTGACAATCGCGCCGCCATCGGAAGCAGGTCGGTTCCATCGGATGTCCTAAGGACTATTCCCCATTCCAGCGCTTCTTGCGCGCTGACCTTGCGTCCGGTTGTGAGCATTTCCAGGGCGCGGGCGCGACCGATGAGGCGCGGCAGGCGCTGCGTCCCGCCCCAGCCGGTGATTATGCCGAGCGCGCCGCCGGGATGCGCGAATACGGCGTCGGGCGACGCGATCCGTGCGTGACATGCGAGTGCCAGGTCCAGTCCGCCACCCATACAGTAGCCGCGAATGGCAGCGACGATCGGTTTTGACAATCGTTCGATGGCGCGGAAGACTCGCTGGCCTCCGCGCGAGAACTCGAAAGCTTCGGACGGCGATAGGTGCGCCAGTTCATTCACGTCAGCGCCAACCGCAAATGCCTCGTCACTTCCAGTGATCACGCATCCCACGAATTCCGGCGTTGCCGCGAGGCGTTCGATTTGCGAACCAAGCTCAGCAAGCAAGCTGCGTTTGATACGAGGAAGCCCGTCGTCACTTTCGAGGGTAAGAAAGAGAATGCCAGCATGCGGCGCAGCGAGCAGGCGGGTGCTCACTGCTGGTTCAGGCTCCGTGCGACGTGGCGGGAACTCGCTGGCGGATGAAATCGACAATGGCTTGGGTTGGTGTGCCAGGCAGGAAAACCTCGGCGATGCCGGACTTCTTGAGGGCAGGAATGTCTGCCTCGGGAATGATTCCGCCGATCAGAACTGTGACGTCGGTCATGTTCTTTTCGCGAAGCAGATCCATCAGGCGCGGGCATATCGTATTGTGCGCGCCGGAAAGAATCGAAAGTCCGATGACGTCCACGTCTTCTTGCGTCGCCGCTGATGCGATCATCTCGGGAGTCTGGCGAAGGCCCGTGTAAATCACTTCCATGCCGGCGTCGCGCAAAGCACGAGCGATAATCTTTGCGCCGCGGTCGTGGCCGTCGAGGCCCGGCTTGGCAATCAGGACGCGGATTTTCTTTTCTGACATCGAATTCGACGCCTGTCTATGACGAGCTTCCGCCCGGCATGTTGCGACAGCGAATTTACCACAGAGCGCACAGAGAACTACCAGAGAGCACAGAGAAAACCTGGAGTACCGAACGGCTACTTAAGGCTGGCAAGAAAACTGTCCAGAGCCACGTTGAACTGGTCGGGATTATCGACGAAAAGCGCGTGGCCGGCGCCTTCGAACACTTCGAGCTTCGAACCTGGAATCTGCTTCTGCATATCGACGATGCGATCGAAGTAGAAGCTTTTCGCGGCGCAGACGACCGTGGGCTTGTCGATCTTAGGCAGCACCGCGCGGTAATCGGCGGCGTAACGGCCGACGAGGAGCGCCACCGCCGATGCCGTCGGAACGCTGAGCGACGCCTGAATCACTCGCTGAATGTATTCTTCCGGCTGCGGCTTATGAAACTGGATCTTTCGCACGAAGAGGTCGGCGGTCTTTTTGCGATCTTCGAGAAGGCCTTTCAGCAGAGAGAAATCCTGTTCGGCTTCACCGGGCGCGAAGCCGCCGGCAAGCTCGTCGACGAAAACCAGGCCGGCAACGTCACGCGTGCCAAATTGATCCACGTACGACAGCGCTTCGACTACGGCCATCGACCAGCCGACGAGCACCACCGGCGCGAGATGCAATTGGTCGACGACAGCTTTAATGTCTCGGGCCATCTGCGCGGGATAGAGCCCGTCGGGGGGCTGCGAGGATTCGCCTTGGCAACGCGGGTCGATCGCAACGACGCGGTACTTGGCGGCGAAATGATCGATCTGTTGCTGCCAGATCCACGCGGGCATGGTCCAGCCCGGAATAAACAGGATCGACGGCGCTCGAACGCCGCCAGCGGCAGTCGCCCTTCCGGAGTCGATGTAGTGAATCTTCACTCCGTCGCTCACCGTGACGAACCCGCTCTCGCTCATGCTCGCTCCTACCGTTGGCGCAACGGCGCACACCGCCGCAAATATCGTGAGAGTCAATCGCTGGCGGTGAGTCAACTTGGTTGGCTTCCTCATCGGGATGACTCCCTAGCTAGCTTAGTGGCTGTCTCTGTGTACTCCGGTTTTTCTCTGTGTCCTCTGTGTTTCAGCATTTAAGCACAAACCTCTAAAGCACATATCGCCGAATTCCATCCTTCAGGATTGCGACGTTGAAGTTTATAAGCAGACCAAGCTTGCAGCCAGAGAGCCGGAGGTACGTTAGGACGACCGCCTCGTGTACCCGGGCAATGGATTCGATGGCCTTGAGCTCTACGATCACCCTACTGCCCACGAGAAAGTCCAATCTGTAACCGCATTCGAGTTTGACGTCCTTGTAGACGACGGGAAGAGGTTTTTGCCTCTCGAACGGGATCGTTCGCAAGACGAATTCTCGAGCAAGGCATTCTTCGTAGGCAGATTCCAGTGGTCCCGGGCCGAGAGTCTTATGAACCTCGATTGCGGCTCCGATGATGAGCGACGTAAGCGAGTTATCAGCCATGGTTAACCCACGGAAATTACAACAGAGGACGCTGAGAAAAACCGGAGGGCACAGAGAAAGCTGGAACGAGCAAGTACAGGGTGCTAGGTGATGGCGACTTCTTCGTAGATGCCGAAGACGGTGCGCATGGCTTCGCAAATCTCGCCCAGGGTCGCGTAGGCTTTCACAGCGTCGTACAGGTAGGGCATGAGGTTCTCGCTGCCTGCCGCGGCCTTGCGCAAGGCGCTCAAGCGACGCTCGACTTCATCGTTCGAGCGCTCAGAGCGCAGTTTGCGCAGGCGCTCCGCTTGGCGGCGCCCGACGGTCTCGTCGATCTGCAAAATATCGATGGGCTTTTCCGGAGTGACGTAGTCGTTCACGCCGACGATGATCTTTTCTTTGCGGTCGACGGCCATCTGATACCGATACGACGCTTCGGCAATTTCGCGCTGCGGATAAGAGCGCTCGATGGCCGCCACCATGCCGCCAAGCGCGTCGATCTTTTCGATGTAATCCCAGGCGCCGCGCTCCACTTCATCGGTAAGCGCTTCGACAAAATAAGAGCCGCCCAGAGGATCCGCTGTGTTCGTGACGCCGCTCTCATGCGCGATGATTTGCTGTGTGCGAAGCGCTATCGTCGCGGCGAATTCTGTCGGCAGCGCCCACGCTTCATCGAGGGAATTGGTGTGCAGCGATTGCGTGCCGCCAAGGACGGCCGCGAGCGCCTGTAACGCCGTGCGCACCACGTTGTTGTAGGGTTGCTGAGCCGTCAGCGAGCAGCCCGCGGTCTGCGTGTGGAACCGCAACGCCCAAGACCGCGCATTCTTCGCGCCGAAGCGGTCGCGCATCGTCTTGTACCAGATGCGCCGCGCGGCACGGTATTTCGCGATCTCCTCGAAGAAATCGCTGTGCGCGTTGAAGAAGAACGACAGCCGCGGCACGAATTCGTCCACGTCAAGCCCGCGTCGAATGCCCCAATCCACGTATTCGATTCCGTCGCGCAGCGTGAAGGCGAGTTCCTGAATTGCAGTCGAGCCCGCTTCGCGGATGTGATAGCCGCTGATCGAAATAGGATTGAACTTCGGCGCATGCTTCACGCCAAATTCGAATGTGTCGATCACGAGCCGCATCGACGGCTCGGGCGGATAGATGTATTCCTTCTGCGCGATGTATTCCTTCAGGATGTCATTTTGAAGCGTACCAGAGATTTTCTTCCAGTCGGCGCCCTGCTTCTCGGCGACAGCCAGATACATGGCCCAGATCGGCGCGGCTGGCGAATTGATCGTCATCGACGTGGTGACGTCGGCGAGCGGAATCTTATCGAACAGCACTTCCATGTCGGCAAGCGAACTGATCGCCACGCCGCATTTGCCCACTTCACCTTCCGAAAGGGGATGATCGGAGTCGTATCCCATCAAAGTGGGGAGATCGAAGGCGACCGAGAGTCCGTTCTGGCCTTGCGAAAGCAGGTAGCGGAAGCGGCGATTCGTATCCTCGGCGGCGCCGAAACCGGCAAATTGCCGCATCGTCCACAAGCGACCGCGATACATCGTCGAATGAATGCCGCGCGTGTAGGGAGGCTGGCCCGGATACCCGAGGTCGCTATCGGGATTCCAACCCGCGAGGTCGGCCTCGGTGTAGAGCCGTCGAATGGGATAGCTTGAAACGGTGGTGAACTCTTTCGCGCGCTCGGGAGATTTCTCGAGAGTCGGCCGCAGGGTCTTTTCCTCCCACTCGCGCTCGGCAGCGGAAGGTTTTCTTTCCACGGGAGAGGAGGACGCGGTGTGGGTGTTCGATTCCTTGGTGGTCTTTTGAGTCATCGGGAGGACTCCTCCACCGATCGCGCAGCCTCGTGCGACCTGCGCCTTCATTCTATGGCAAGGGGGAGCGAGCCAGCAAGAAAAGGGGTGTGCGGGGGCGGCCTAAGAGCCGCCCTCGGACTATTTTCGACCCGGCCGTTCTACTTCTTGCCCGGCGCCCACGGGTTCGAGCGCGCAGGCGGTTCATCGGCGTCGAGCGCGCCGGGGATATTCGGCACGCCGGACACCTTGCCGCGCATCGCGTCGGCCATCTCGATGCGGTTGACCTCAAGTGTGCGGCCCATGGATTGGTTAAATGCCACCTCGGCTACCAACAGATTGATTCTGGCGAGGAGATAGTTGGCTTGCGCCAACGTCAGGTCGCGCGACCTTTGAACGACTAGGTAGCTCGTCGATGAACCCAGCTGATATCTCTTCTGTTCGGAGTCGAGGGTTCGTTGGGCCAGGTCTTGCGCTTTCTCCGTCGCAACCACCTGCGCGCGGTATTGCGTCAGAGCGATCAAGGCGTTCCGGACATTTACAAACACCTGGTTTTCTAGCTCCTGGTACTGAATCTTTGCCTGTCGCGCCGCCAGGATTGCCTGCCCGCTATCTGCCTGCGCCGAGCGGTTTCGCACCGGCAGAGTCAGGGTGAATCCACCTTCATAAGTGGGGAAGTCATTTGCGAACACGGAACTGAGCGCGTTGCCCAGGCCGCCCGCTTTGATGGCAGTGGGATAAAGAGGGCTGCCCACGTAAGCCAGCACTCCTGGGGGACTCGGATTACCCACGGTAAGGAGATTGCCGCTCGCATCGACGAGAGGAGCGGTCGGATCTGAGATGTAGCCTATCGGAGTGGTGGATGTGTTCACGGTGGCATTGCCGCCGACGCCAGTCGAGCTGTATTGGCCGAAGACGGTAAGCGAGGGCAACAGAGAGTTCTTGGTGGCCCGCACTTCGATGTCGTCGTTTTTCAGCGTGTACTCGAATTGCTTGACGTCGGGCCGTTTCTGCAACGCTTCCTTCACCGCATCCTGAATCGCAATATTCTCCACGACGTCCGGAGTCGAAAGAGGCTGAGTGGGAACGATTTCCACGCCGTTCAGCGAGGGATCGAGCGGATTCTTGGTGATGTCGTTCAGGAGCTTCGTTTCCTGCTGGAGCTTCGTCGTTTCGGCCTGAACAAGCGCCTGTTCATCGGATGCCAATTCGGATTGTGCCGTCAGCACGTCGAGCGGCGCCATGGTCCCGATTTCCAGTTGCTTCTTATTATCCTCGTACAGCTTGCGAGAGACTCCGACGGCCTGTTGCTCCACCTTTACGTAATCGCGGTCATAGACCAGCAGCCAGTAATCATCTTCCACTTGCGAAATGTCGTTGATTACCGCGAGCTTGAACTGCTGCTCGTCGGCCTTCAGCGTGTTTTTTGCCTCGATGATATACCGCGTGTTTGGAAGGAATCCGAAGCCTTTGAGCAGCGGCTGCGAGACGGTAACAGTCAGAGTGGACTGCACAAACGGGTTGAAGATGTTGCCCGGCGATTCGGATGAGATTCGGTTGTTTGAAAAACTGACGGAAAGCGCGGTGCCTTCGTGAAAGCCCTGACTGTAGGACACATCGTAGAAATCCGTGTTGTCGACTAACCGCGACAGACTCGTGGTGCCAGTTCCCGAAGTAAACGGATTCACGACGGGATTCGCCGCGCTCTCCCATCCAAGCTGCGTTTGCACAATCGGGTCAAATCCCGATGCCGGACCGGAGCCCAGCAGAAGCGGCGCATTCGACACTCCCTCCAGCACGCCGCCAGCTTCCGTTCTTAGGAGGCTGACCTCACCGAACCACGGCAGGTAGCGCTGCACGCGTATGTCGAGATTGTTCTCGAGCGCGAGCGCGATCGCATCATCGAGGCTCAGCATCAATTTGCCGTCTTGGATCAATTGGTTGAGCCGCGGCGTGTTGGTCAACTCCGGTTCCTTTACCTTGATCGGCGTGTAGGGAGCGAAGATGTTCGGGAAAAACGGCTTGCCCTTCGAATAGTCAGGGCCCAGGTTCAGTCTCTTCGCGGTTACCGGTGCAGGGGGCGGCGCGGACTGCTGATCCTGCGGCTGGCTTTGAGTTTGACCTTGCGATTGCGCCTGCGACTGCTGCGCCTGTGCGAATACCGGCGAGACCACCAGCGAGGCCACCGTCCACAGAACCATCGCCGCATGTCTTAAACTTCGACTCATCGTGTTTTTCCTCTCCCCAGAAAGAATCTCATCACAAACTTGTGTGCGAACTCCTCGTAAGACTCGCTATGCAAACCCTTAGTTAGTACAAACGCGCGGGAGCATCAATTTGTTTCAGTAAGCCAACTGCGGTGCAACGCAGCGGCCATGCGTATTTGATTGAAAGTAGACGGTTAAGGTCGAATTTGGAAACCTTTACTGTTCGATATCGGGCAGTGCCGTGCGTATCCGAACAGGCGGGAACGAAGTGTAGCACCCGCGCTCGACCGGCGACAATCTAGATGGCAACAATCAGCTACGGGCGACACGGTCGACTGGAACGGTGAATCGCCGAATGCCGGTCCATTGCTCACGGATGGACCGCCAGATCGGTCCCGGCCAACCCGACCCGGGATTGTCGGGTGGAAGCAGATCCCGCGGGGGAAAAGCGCTTCTTGAGTTCGAGAAATGGCGTTTCGAAATATCGATAGCTAAGAGACGCAGCCGCCGCTGCCAAGGCGAGACTCAACGGGAAAACAAAAAGTGGGTGTTTCAATCCGAACCGACCAAGCGCCGCCAAGACCGCATGAATGGACAACGAATTGAGTAGGTACATCCCGTAGCTGAGAACGCCGATATAGCGGATTGGGCGTAACGTAAGGATCGGCGCAAGACCATTGTCCTCTCGAACCACGCAGGCTCCCACTAACGCAACCGTCGCCACCGAAGCCGTCAACACGAGAGGATGGACGGGATAGAGGCACAACGCCAAGGCGGCGAGCGCGGCCGGAGCCGACCATTTGTGGCCCAGGATGACAAACAGCCAGCGAAAGCCGCGTTCGGAGTTGAGGGCCTGAGCCAAGAGCACGCCGAGGCAGATGGGAATCGCGATGCTGAGAATAATCCTGGCAGCCAACGAGCCGTGCGGCAGGATGTGATTCGTCCAGCCGTATCCAACAGCGAGCCGCGCAGCGATTACCGCGATGATGACTACCGAGGACCAGATTCCTCGAAAGAAACGGAGCACGAGGGGCCAGAACGCGTAGAACTGCTCTTCGGTTGCCAGGGTCCAGGCTAGGTTGAAGGGGCCCGTTGGCCAATTCGGCGTCATGCACCAGGTATAGGTGTAGGTAAGGAAGCCCGGCAGATAGTGGAAAAACGTGCGAGAGCGCACGGGGTCTTTCTCGAAGAACAACATGATCACCACGTAGATGGCGACAACCGCGTAATAGAGCGGCCAGATCCGAAGCGAGCGGCGAACATAGAAGTCTCGAATAGAGATCGTGCCGGACCGCTGGCGTTCCCGGAGCAGGAGCGTTGTGATCAAGAACCCGCTGATGGCAAAGAAGACGCTTACTCCCCACTCTCCTTGTCGGAGCACGGGAATCATCGTCAGTTTCGAATAATACGGGGTGCTCCACCACGAGTGGAACCAGATCACCCCAATGATACTTAGGGCTCTCAGGCCATCGAGTGATCCGAAGAAGCGTACTTCGCGAAATCGACTGTAAGGCGTCATCAGCACGCAGCAGGGTTTTTCTTGCCGAGTCGAGCCCCGTGAATGTCGGGGTAACAGCCGCAAATTTTACCATCTCGTTTCGATAGCAGTCCAAGAACCTTCCAAGCAGGTCAGCCGCAATGAAAAGTGGTCAGAAGAGCCTCCGTTGATTGACACTTGTCATTCCGCCGCTCTACTATGATCGGAGTAAGCTTGGGTCCTGCATGCGATTCAACTCCTCTTCCAACCAACGGCATCAGCCACGATTGTTTCCGCCTGAATCCAGCGCATTTGGCGTTGCCGCCTTGTTCACTCTCGCGTTTTTCATCGCCTCCGGCCTGCTGGGTGCTGCACGGAGCGCGCAAAATCCGGAACAACTGACGGCGCAAGGCTATATCAACGACTTCGCGAACGTGCTGAGCCAGTCGGCCCGCGATCAGCTCACAGCGCTTTGCATTGAAGTCGACCAGAAGGCCGCGGCGCAGATCGCGGTCGTGACCGTGAAATCGCTCAACGGCCAGGAGGCTTCGGATTACGCATTCAGCTTGGCGACACATTGGGGAGTTGGCCCAAAGCAGAAGGATCGGGGTGTCCTGATCCTGTTTGCGATCGACGACCACAAGTATTGGACAGAAGTCGGTTACGGACTTGAGGGCATCCTTCCCGATGGGAAGGTGGGTAGCTTTGGCCGCGAAGCCGTGCCGCTGCTGAGAGCGAACAACTACGACGGTGCGGTGACGTTGGTGACGCGGCGCATCGCCGACGTGATTGCCGCCGATCGAGGCGTCATTCTTTCGGGTTCGTCTCCAGCGCCCCCTGCGGAGACCAGCCCAAGTAGCGGCTTCGATCCAGGGGTAGGGGCGCTCGTATTGCTCGGTGTAGTCCTTCTGGTCGTTTTCGCGGTTGCGAGGAGCAGCGGCTTCGGCGGGGGGTCGCGTTCGGGACGCTCCGGCGGAAGTGGCTGGTGGGTGGGTCCAATGATAGCTAGCGGTTGGGGCAGAGGTGGGTTCGGCGGCAGCGGCTGGGGCGGTGGAGGGGGCGGCGGAGGCGGGGGAGGATTTGGCGGGGGCGGAGGGTTTGGCGGCGGCTCATTCGGTGGCGGTGGCGCGGGCGGAAGCTGGTAATCGCGTCGAGCTTTCTGGCGTAGACTCGCACGGGGCGCGAACAGCGGGGAAGGCTGGCGATGGAAGAACAACTCAGCGAACTAGTCCGGCGGCTCAAGAGCGCGGCGGGCAATAACCTCAAGGCCGTGGTGCTGTACGGCTCGGGCGTGACGAACGAATTTTCCGCCAAGCATTCCGACCTGAACGTCCTGTGCATCGTTGACCGTACCGGATCGCAAGAGCTCGAGCGGCTTCATCCCGCCGCCGAGTGGTGGATGCGACGCGGCAATCCGGCGCCGCTGATCTTCACGTTTGACGAGCTGCAGCGCTCGGCGGACGTTTTTGCCATCGAGCTTGTCGACATGAAGCTGCGCCACCGCATGCTGCACGGCGATGATTTCTTCGACCAGTTCGAAGTTCCGTTGCGCCTGCACGCGCTGCAGCTTGAGCGGGAGCTGCGCACGAACTGGCTGAGGCTGCGCGAAGCGATTCTGGCCGCGCCCCAAAAAAGAAAGGCGCATCTTGCGATCATGATGTCGTCGGTCTCGACCTTCTGCGCTCTGTTTCGGCACGCGCTGTGGGCGTTGGGAAACCCGATGCCGGCCACCAAACGTGAAGCCGTGGACGGAATCGCATCGCTCACCGGCGGCAATCCTTCGGCATTTCACGCGATTCTCGAGTTGCGGGAAGGGAAGCGCAAGCCGCGCCAGATCGACGTCGAAGAGACGCTGCACGCGTACCTCGAACTCGTCGAGGTGGTGACGAACGAAGTAGATCGCCGGCTGGACGCGCTATGAGGCAAAAAGATCGAGAGGGAGGTTCCCGATGAAGATTCTTGGTGCAGTCGTTGCGGCCGTGGTTGTGATCGCGTTGGTGCTGCTGGTGGTGGTTGGCGGGTCATACGTCAGCAGCAAGAATCAGATGGTGGCGCTGAACGAGACCGTGAAATCAAACTGGTCTGAGGTCGATGTGAACTTGCAGCGCCGGTCCGACCTCATCCCGAACCTCGTCGCGACGGTGCAAGGCTACGCCGCGCACGAAGAGACCGTGTTCGGCGACATCGCAAACGCGCGCGCGGCTTTGCTTGGCGCGAAGACGCCTCAGGACAAGATCGCCGCAAACGGCCAGCTCGACGGCGCTCTTGGTCGCTTGCTGGCGATCGTCGAGAACTACCCGAAGCTGCAAGCGAACGAGGGTTTTCTAAAGTTGCAGGACGAGCTTGCCGGCACCGAGAATCGCATCGCCGTTTCGCGCAAGCGTTACAACGATTCGCTGCAAGCCTATAACACCTACATCGCGCAATTCCCGAACAGCATCTTCGCAGGCTGGGCCGGCTTCAAGCGCAACGACGCCTACTTTGAGGCGTCCGAGGCATCGCGAGCGGTCCCGAAAGTCACGTTCCCAGCCGCGAACCCGGCCCCGGCGCCGAGCCACTGACGAGCGCAGGCTCCGCCGTGTCAAAAAACGGAGGCTAGCTGACGGCTTTCTTGTGGAACTGCCGAAGACCGACTATAAGCAGCAAGACATCGAAGCACGTCAGGGCCACCAAAATAAACGGAAGTGACAGGTGCGGGAACTGGGGCACAAGTGTGGCCCGCAGCCCTTCGCTCGCGTAGGCCAACGGGTTAATCAGAACCACCTTCTGGAGGATGGGGAATTTGCTCAGCGCGCTCCAGGGGTAATACGTGCACCCGAAAAAAATCATGGGAGTCAGCACCATGCTGAACATCAAGCCGATGTGCTGCTGGTCCACACTGCAACCGAGCGCAAGTCCGCCGCAGGCTGAGAAGCCTGCAACCAAAAGCGTAACGCAGACGAAGGCAAGCGGATTCGCCAGGTGCAATTCCAGTCCAGGACGAAGGATGAGCCACCCCAGGGGAATCACCACCAAGCCAGCCACGATCGCTTGCATGAGACCCGCCACCACCTTTTCCACCGCAACCCACGAGATATCGATCGGGGCCAGCAACCGGTCTTCGATTTCGCGAGTGAACTGGAATTCCCCGATCAGGGGCATAGCCACGGCCCAAATCCCGGTGAACACCATGCTAATGGCCATGATTCCGGGAAGCAGTAGGCTCTTGTAGACCGCAGGAAGATAGCCGCTGCCCACCATGACGCGGCCGAAAATAAAAACGAACAGCAGCGGCTGCAAGAATGTCTGGAAGAGCAGCGGAACCAGATTTCGCCTGGCCACATGAGCGTCGCGAGCCAGTAGCGCGAAAAACGCTTTCCAATTCATTCGCGCAAGCTCCTTCCGGTGTGATGCAGGAACAGATTTTCCAGGCTGGGCTCGGAAATGTGTACGTCCGAGACCTCGACGCCGAACGTCGCCGCGGTGTTCACGATCTCCGCAATCAGGGAGCCACCTCGGCCGGCATACAGGTCGGCGCCACTATCTGCGGAAGCGCGCACTTCGGTTACGCCAGTCAGAGTGGCGAGCCGCTCGAGCAGCGGCGCGGAGTGACGCGCAAAGCGCAGCCGCAGCAGAAATCCGCCAGGGACCGAAGCTTTCAGCTCGTTCGGCGTGCCCGACGCGATGATGCGCCCATGATCGATGATCGCGAGTTGGCGGCACAAAGTATCGGCCTCCTCCATGTTGTGAGTGGTGAGCAAGATGGTGCGGCCTTTCTCGTTGTACTCGCGGATGATCTCCCACAGCAGCAGCCGGGTTTGCGGGTCCAGGCCCGCGCTCGGTTCGTCGAGAAACAGCACCTGCGGGTCATGCATCATGGCGCGCGCGATCGAAATGCGCTGCATCATTCCGCCGGAAAATCCGCGGACGAGCTGGTCGGCACGATCCGTCAGCTTGAAGCGATCGAGCAAGGCGTTGGCGCGCTCGGTGCGCTCGTGCGAACTCAGGCCGAAGTACGCTCCGTGGAACAGCAGAATTTCGCGCGCGGTGAGAGAGAAATCCAGGTTAGGGCGCTGTGCCACGACTCCAATCTGCCGCTTGGCAGCCGTTTGATCGCGCCAGACATCATGTCCGCCAACCCACGCAGTGCCGCTGGTTGGTCGAACGCGCGTGGTCAGAATGCCTACGGTAGTGGACTTTCCTGCCCCATTGGGACCGAGGAGGCCGAAAATTTGTCCGGGCGCAACTTCGAGGTTAATCCCGTCGAGCGCTACGATCTGCGGCTTCGGTTCCTTGCTGCGCTTGCCACCGGCAGGCGCAGCGGCACCTCGTCCTGCGGCAGCCGGTGGCGCCGAGCTATAAATCTTGCGCAGATCGGTGGTACGAATCGCCGAATCCATAGCAGAGGCCCCTTAGTAGAGAACGGCTTCGGGCCTAAAGTGTTACGAAGCCGCAAATTCCTAACCGAGGAGTATACATATCACACCCGCGAAACCGTAAGGCCGCCCGTTCAACCATTGACAGTCGGTTCTTGCCCTCGCCGCTCACCCTCGCCCCTCACCCTCGCTCCTCGTCCCTGCCTTTGTTACAGTTCGGTGAATCCTCACGGGCCCTGCTTGACCCGCCTCGCGTCGCGCGCTACGCTAACTCTAGGAGTTTTTTCTCGCGGGCCGCGAGTTCGGCCGCCATACTGAATGAAACAGACGATCCGCATCGCCGGAGGAGTGAGTGAGTTTTTTGGCACCCTCGACGAAAACCTGAAGCTCTTCGAATCGGCCCTGCACGTCACCACGCACCTAAGGGACCGCGACGACCTCGAAATTGAGGGCGAGCCCGCGCAGGTGGAGCGCGCCGCGAAAATCGTCGGCGAGTACAACCAGCGCATTCGCGAGGGCCGCGTGCCCGACAGCCAGGAAGTGAAAGCCCTCCTTCGCATCGCCACCGAAGAACATCCCTCGAAACTGCGAGGCGCATTCTCGCCCACGCGCGCGCACCCGCTGGGCAAGAAGAGTGTCGTCCCCAAGAGCGCGAACCAGCACCGCTACGTCGAAGCGCTCGAGACGTATGACATGGTTTTCGCCATTGGGCCGGGCGGCACGGGAAAGACGTATCTCGCGGTCGCCATGGCCGTCTCGGCGCTGCTCTCGAAACAGGTGAACCGCATCATTCTTGCGCGTCCGGCCGTCGAGGCTGGCGAGCGGCTGGGATTCCTTCCGGGCACGCTGCAGGAAAAAGTTGACCCGTACATGCGCCCGCTGTACGACGCACTGCACGACCTGCTCGAAGCGGACAAACTGGAAAGCTTGCTCGAGAAAGACATCATCGAAGTGGCTCCGCTCGCCTTCATGCGCGGCCGCACACTGAATGATTCCTTCGTCATCCTCGATGAAGCGCAAAACACCACGAGCGAGCAGATGAAGATGTTTCTTACGCGCCTCGGGTTCAACTCGAAAGCCGTCATCACCGGCGACATCACGCAGATCGATCTTCCAAACGACCGGCGTTCTGGGCTGGTGGAAGCGATCGACGTGGTGGGAAACATCGAGGGGATCGCGTTCATCTATTTCGACGAGCGCGACGTCGTGCGTCACAGCCTTGTCCAGCGAATCATCAAGGCGTACGACGAGCGTCCCGGCCCGCACTCTGGCCCGAATCGCTCCTCAATCGGCAAGAAGTAAGCTAACTTTCCGCATGATCTTGAATCGTCAGCGCAGCGTTCGTGTTCCGATTGCCGAGCTCGAACGCTTTCTCGCGCGTGCCAGCAGCAAACTTCGAATTCCCGCGGACGCGCTGACGGTCTGTCTCGTCACCCCGGCGGCGATCGCCCGATGGAATCGCGCCTATCGTGGCAAAAGCCGCCCAACGGATGTATTGTCATTCCCAACTGATGTTCGCAATTGGAAAAGCGGCAAAACGCGCAGGCTCCCGAAACGCAGGTCGGGAGCCAAGGGCGAGCCTTCCTCTGCGTCCTTTATCTCCTCTACTTCCTTTACCTCCTATCTCGGCGACATCGCTATCGCTCCCTCGATCGCGCGCGCGAACGCTCGCCGCTTTGCGCGCACCTTCGATGACGAGATGCGAATTCTCATTCTCCACGGGATTCTCCACCTGATGGGCTACGACCACGAAGCTGATAGCGGACAAATGGATCGCCGCGAGCAGCGCCTTCGCGCCGAGTTAGGGCTCGCCTAGCCCATGAATCTGAAAATGTTCCTCTACTCGATGGGTGTACTCGTCCTGACGGCGGGCCTACCGATTTTTGCTTACCTCGATCGCGTCTATCGCGAACTGAACGGCGTCGCCATAGGCCGCATTCATGTGCATCTTCAAATGTTCGAAGCGCAAATCGAGCCGCGCTTCAAAATGGATCGGCGGCGACTCGCTGAGTCGTTCAACTTGATCGCGCGTCTGTGGCTCGTTCTTGTCGCGGCGTTTACCGCCCGCGGCGTGATCTTCTTCGCCCCGAACACGTGGCAGGCCGCCGCGGAGATGGTGGTTTTTCTCGGCGCGGAAGTCATCATCCTGATGCAGTTCGTTCCGGCGCTGCTCCTTGCCGGCGTGCGCGGAAATTGGATTTCCCCAATCGTACCGGCCCTGCGCGCACTTCTGTGGATTGTCCACCCGATCTCGTCCGTGCTCGACGCGCTCACTTCGGTGTTGCATTTGTCCGAGGAAGAGCCGCAGGCGCCGACGGAGGAGCAGTCGATCGAGGCCTTTGTGGATGCGGCCCAGGAAGAGGGAATCATCGAGCAGGACGAAGCGCGCCTGATCGAGCAGGTGGTGGAATTCGGCGAAAAACACGTTCGCGACGTGATGACGCCGCGCCCGGACGTCGTTGCAATTCAAGCCGACGCGACGCTCGAGGAGTTCCGCGATCTCGTGGTTGAAACGAAGTTCTCCCGGCTGCCGGTGTATGGCAAGTCGCTCGACGATGTTCTCGGAATCGTGATCGTGCGTGACATGCTCGAGGTGTCCGAACGCGAAGCCGCTCACCGCTCGGTTCGCGAGCTGATGCGCCCGGCCTTATTCGTGCCCGAAACGAAATTCGGTTCCGACCTGCTCAAGGAAATGCAGCACAAGAGCCAGCAGATGGCCATTGTTATCGACGAGTACGGCACGATGGCAGGCATCGTCACGATTGAGGATCTGGTGGAAGAGATCGTCGGCGAGATCGGGGAAGAGGATCGGCGGCCGGCTCCCGACGTCTTGCGCGAGGCTGGCGGCTCGATGGTCATGCGCGGCAGTGTGCCGATCGACAAGGTGAGCGAGCTCTTCGGCGTTGCGATCGAATCCGCTTCGCAGCACGCCAACGCAACTACGATCGCCGGCCTGCTCAACGGCGTGGCCGGGCACGTGCCGCGCACTGGCGAGGTGCTCGAGTACGACGGCCTGCGATTCGAGGTTCTCGAGGCGAATCAGCGCAAAGTCCTCCGCGTCCGCGCGCGCCGCGTCGCGGCCAGTGCTGCATCGTCTAGCGTGTCCTGAAAGGCTAGGGCCGCTCGTAGCCACGTGCTTGAATCCCGTCCGAATTTGTGCAAGGGTAGGGGCAGTAAGCGCGGATAATCGATATTCCTACGGGGAAGTTCCATGCACAGCCGTCATGGCATGAACCTCGGGGTCCTCTTTTTCTTGATGGTCCTTCCTTGCGCCGCCCAATTGGACGACCGCGATCACATGATTGTCGGCACGGTCCGCGACGGAGCCTCACATGAACCTTTGGCCGGCGTGCGTATTCGGCTGGTAGTCGGTGAAGACAAGCTCGCCTCGACGCCCACAACCTCCAGCCCGGACGGGCAATTCCGAATTGGCTGCCGCAAAGGCGATTTCAACCTTATGGCCGAAAAATTCGGCTACATGCCGGGGAAATTAAGAGTGTCGGTCGGCCCCGAACAAGAGACGGACGTTCAGATGGAACTCGTGCGGCAACCTGCGGAAGGACCGCCTGCCACGGGACCGAGCGAGCCTATCTCCGCGCACCAGCTGAGCGTGCCAAGCAACGCTCGCGAGTCGTTTGAAAATGGGCTGACGCTGATGAACTCAAAGAAGGACTATGCCGCGGCCGTTAGCCAGTTTGAATCCGCGATTCATGAGTACCCTTCCTACTACGAAGCGTACGCGGAGATGGGCATCACGGATTACTATCGTGGTGATGTCCCGGCGGCCGAAGCGGCGCTCCGAAAATCGATTGACCTCAGCTCCGGGAAATATTCCTACGCGATACTCGATCTCGCCGAAGTGTTCAACAATACCGGGCGCTTTGCCGAGGCCGAACCCGTCGCCCGCCAGGCGATTGCGGTGGACGATTCTTCCTGGCGCGGCTATTTCGAACTGGCGCGGGCTCAATTCGGTTTGAAGCGTCCTGCCGACGCGCAAGAAAGCGCCGCCAAGGCTCGCGACCTGAAGCCTGACTACCCACTGGTTTACCTCACGCTCACCAATATTCACCTCGCGCTCCGCAACTACCCCTCGGTCTTGCAGGATATCGACGCTTACCTTAAGCTCGTCCCCGACGGCCCGACGAGCGACCAAGTCCGTAAGACTCGGCAGCAGGTTGAGCGTGCGCTCGAAAAGACCCAGGCGCAGTCCGCCGCTGTCCCCCGCTAGTGAGCTGGATACGGGCTGTGACGGGCAACGTTTCGCTCAAAGTCTGCATTTATTTGCAGTATGTGCAGCGACTCGTGTCGGCATGTCGTTTCGTCTCAGCAGGGCGAGTTTGGTGAATGACGTGCCCCAGTCTCGGCTGGGCACGTGTACCTTGGAGTGGCCAATGAGGGTTGGCCTTGGGAAATTGACCCTCCAGGAGAGAACAATGAACAAGAGAAACAAGGGCTTTTCGCTAATCGAATTGTTGATCGTCGTGGCCATTATTTTGATCATCGCGGCCATCGCCATCCCGAACCTTCTTCGTTCGCGAATGGCGGCCAACGAGGCGTCCGCAGTGGGCTCGATTCGTACCGTGAACACTGCGCAAGTGACGTACAACTCGACCTACAACAATGGTTTTGCCAACACGCTGCCCATGCTGGGCGGCGCGAACGGCGCTGCGGCCACCTGCAACAACGCCGAGATCGTGGATCCCGTTGTGTCCGCAGGTAACCCCGCCATCAAGGCCGGCTACAACTTGCAGCTAGGTCCTGGGACGGTTGCGGTTCCGGCAGCCCCCGCAGGTTGCGCGAGCGCGGGCTTTGTGGACGGCTACACGATCATCGCGTGGCCTGTGAACGTCGGCACCACCGGACAGCGCAGCTTCTGCTCAGACGCCTCGGGCGTTATCCAGTCGCTTCCGAGCGGAATCAAGCCGGCGCCGGCGCCTCCGTCATGCCCAGCCGGTATGAATTCGCTTAGTCAGTAGTTTTTTTTGGCTTCTCGACGGGGGAGGGCTCTGTCGCCTCCCCTGTTGGCTTTTGTCCTTCCATGGCTTCATCCGATGGCCTCATGCGATGGCCCTAGGCGATTGAAAGTTCAGTTGCCTTTATTTGAGCCGTGCCGGCTATGAATTCCGTAACCTTGTCGTGAATCTCGTCTCGCACGCGGCGGAAAACTTCCGTTTTCTGCTCGGGCAATCCAGCGGCGGTGTTTGGGTCGGCGATACTCCAGTGGAGAAGGTGGAGCGTAAAGGGAAATATCGGGCTTCGTTCCTTGGCCGTATCGCAGATCGCGATTACGTAGCCGAAGCTTTCTTTCACTGATTGCGCGACGCTCTTCGGCTTCTGGCCGGAGATGTCGATGCCTGCTTCCTTCATGACGTCGCCGGCCAGGGGACTCAAGGCGCTGGGCTCGGTACCCGCACTCGCCACATCAAACCGGTCACCCGTCAGATTGCGCAAAAAGCCCTCGGCGATCAGGCTGCGCGTAGCGTTGCCAGTCGAGAGGAATAGAACTCTTGGCTTATGAAATGTCATTTCGCTCCGCTTGGTCGAGTGATTCCAGTCGACGCTATCAAGGTCATTGGGGTTATTAAGCTGGCCTGTTTCACCCTGATGCTAGAGGTTAGCGCCAAGGAACACTGTCCCGTTTAGCACATGGGCGAGCTAAATGACGTTCGGCAGAGCGAAGCAGAGACCGGAAAAGGCGGACTTGAAGCCTCATTACCTCAGAAGGGTCTGGAATCCGGCTTGCGAGAAATGCCGGTCGTGAGTGAGCGCAGCCGTGAGTCGTTCTTCTTCCATGATTAGAAAACTAGCGCAGTCGGTCAGGCTCCAGCTTTTGTCGGCCATGTCCTGATATCGCTTCAGCGCTTTTTCGAAAGGCGGGCTCGTTTGGGGGACGATAACGATCTGGGGCGTGTTTCGAAGCGATGCCACAGCTCTTGCCGCTGCCTGACGCAGACGCGGCCCATAGTCGCTAAAGCTGTTCAGGAACTCAGTGAGAACCATTTCGCTTGTTACGATTCGGCTTGGACCGTATTCGCGCGAGGTGGCGGCAGCCTTTTCGTGAAGATCGTCGCGGGGATTTAGAAGGGCAATCCAGTAGCCCGTGTCAGCAAACACGCGCTCCATCAGGATGTCTTCTGGCCCCCGTAGAGATGGTGATCGAGGTTCTTCGAAAGATCAGCGGGTATGCTCTCCCAATCCTCGCCAGGGACATCGCTCGCAATATTCCCAAAAGCTTCGGCGAGATTGGCCGAGCCGTTTGAAGGAGGCCGATGCGCTTCGTTCTCGCGTTCCTGGAGGAGTTCCAAACCTTCGCGGACAACTTCATCAGCGGAGCTGTACCGTCCGCTGCTGACTTTCTCCGCGATCAGGCGCTCGAGATCCGGACTCAGGGAAATCTTCATGGGCCAACTCTGGGGATAGCTTACCAGATATAAGCGTAGAATTGCGCCGTGGTCATCGTAGAATTCCGCCGTGGTCGTCGCCACCGCCGGGTGGCCCACCCTCCACCCTGAAAATCAAGGGCCGAAGGCTGTGCCGCCCGCCAGTCTACCGGGAGGACCAATGGCAGAGACGTTCGAAGCATACCGAACTCGAGTCCTAAGCTATCTTGGCGATGAGGAGCCCATCGGTGTAGAACAAGCCACCCCATCGGAACTCGATCGGCGTCTGCGCGATGTCGCGCCGGAGGAGTTGATCCGGCGTCCTGCACCTGAAAAGTGGTCAATCGCCGAGATCGTAGCGCACTTGGCGGACGCGGAGCTCGCGATGGGATGGCGATTGCGAAACATGCTGGCGAATCCGGGTGTGGCCTTAACGTGGTGGGATCAGGACGTATGGGCGGAGCGCCTGGGTTACGCGCAGCAAGATGCGAGCGTTTCGGCAGGGGTCTTTCGGGCGCTGCGCGAGAGCAACCTGCGACTGTTGGAGTCGGTCCCGCGCGCACGGTGGGTGGAGTGCTATGGGGTCCACGAGGTACGCGGACGGCAAACGGTGGAGGAGTTCGTCCGCTTGGAAGCGGCACACGACTTGAACCATCTTCGGCAGATCGACCGCATCTTGGGTGAATAAAATGGCGTGAAAAGACCCACCTTTCGAAAACCACGAACGCTGAGCCGGCGACCCTTTGATGCTAATGGCTCGAGCTGGTCAGTCCCTCGTTCGCTTTGAGAATCGCGCGGGCCCACTCCTCTGAAGTTGTTTTTACTGACACGGCGGTTCCTTCATCCTTGTAGGCTGCATACGTAAACACCGACAGAACGCGGCCCCGCACGCGCACAAAAGCCAGGCAACCCACTCTGCGCGTAGTCACTCCGTTTACGTTGTAAGGCGTGATCGACCCAACACCGATTGCGTTCGTCATCGAAAAAAAGACCCCCAACGGCACCGGCTTATCGATCGTTACGCTTACGGACTTGGCGAGGGCCTCGAGGTTATGGTTGACTTCCTCCTGCGCCTTGCTCGAAAACTGGCTGAGATCTCCGCCGAACTGCTTCGCGAGTTCCTCTGCAATCCTTTGGAAGGCGGCAGAATCGATGTCGGTGAATTCCGACCGGCGGTTAATCTCGACGAGGGCGTATTCGTCCATGGGCGGCGCATTCCCCTTACGAATGGCGTCCATCTTGTCTTGCGGCACGAACGCGGCAACAAGCCGGTTACTCGCGGGTGCAAAGGTTTCGAAAATCACTCGATAATCGGGCCCAGGTTCAGCCAGGTCGTTCGTCGGCGATGGAATTGCCATCGACACCGCTCCCACGCGGACGTTCGTAACCTGCGTCTGGGTTGTGGTGGCCTTGGTGCTGTCCTGCGCGCGAAGCGCCACAGACGCTGCCGCTAGGATACAGATACAAGTGTAGGTCTTTACCTGAATCGCGGACGGCCGGTTCATGATGGGCGCTCCTGGAATGCTCTGGCCGAGCGTCGAGAAATATAGCATTCACGGCGCCTCCGCAAGAGACAAGATTGAGGAACGAGAGAAATTGGCTGGTGGCCCAGCGTTCTCAAGAAACCTGGGGACAGGAAACCTGGGGACAAGCAATGGGTCGGCGACCCGCCGATCCTTAAGAGCCGTAGGCGCGGTAGACCTTAGCCCAGCCCGTGAGGGCTGGGACAACTAAGGAAGAAAATCGGGAGCGCCGTAGGTGCGACACCCTAACCGAAGACGAAATTCGGGTCAAATTCCACGCCGTGCTTCTTCAACAAGGCAAGCAGTTCCTCTTCGAAGCTCATTTTCTTGTGATGCGCTTCTTGCGTTTGTATGTATCGAACAACCCTAGGAACAAGGGAAGCGCTTACGCTGAACGCCGCATAGCCTTGTTGCCATGTGAATTTGTGGCCTTCTTCGGTTGCCCATCGCGAGGAATTTGATTTGATGGTGTTGACAGCTTTGGCGAGCGACAAGGACGCCGGGACCTGGATGAGGAGATGGATGTGATCGTCCATGCCGCCGACTGCGTGAGCGAAAATTCGTCCGTTCTTGCAGATGCCGGCGACGTAGGCCCAGATTCGGGGCTGAACTTCCTTTGAAATCGTTTTGCTACGGTCTTTGGTGCTGAACACAACGTGAATTACGTTTTGGGAATACGTGTGAGGCATGTGTCGCGCCTACGGCGCTCGGGGCTTTATATATCATGGAACCCAGCCCTCACGGGCTGGGCTAACTTATATCGCACCTACGGTGCTCGGGCGCCTGGCCTTCCCGCTTTGATTAAGCGCCGTAGGCGCGGTAGACGTTAGCCAGCCCGTGAGGGCTGGGAAAACCAGGAAGAAATCGGAAGCGCCGTAGGTGCTCGGGCGCCTGGCCTTCCCGCTTTGATTAAGCGCCGTGGGCGCGGTGGAACTTAGCCCAGCCCGTGAGGGCTGGGAAAACTAGGAAGAAAATCGAAAGCGCCGTGGGTGCTCGGGCGCCTGGCCTTCCCGCTTTGATTAAGCGCCGTAGGCGCGACAGACCTTAGCCCAGCCCGTGAGGGCTGGGAAGGCTTAGCAGGGTGAATCGGAAGCGCCGTAGGTGCGACACCCTAACCAAGACGAATTCGGGTCAAATTCCACGCCGTACTTCTTCGGTGCCGCGTCCCCTCGTGGTGAGCGAAGTCGAATCCATTGCGGTCCCGATCCCGGCACCTCGGGACCTGTCCCGACACTTCGGGACGGGATGCAAAGGATGCGTCTTCGATTTTCTCCGACCAATGGGTTAGCCACCCGCCGAAACAAAAAAGAAACATGGGGCACCCGGCACCCGGCCCTGGCACTCGAAGGGTGCTCCACCCGCCTGGTTCACTCGCCTAGTTCGCAGCGCCTATTGGGATGCGCTTCTCCGGCGGGACAATCTTTTCCAATGCTTTTTCGGGATCGAGAAACAGCTCGCTCGTCTTTACCCTGAGGTTGGGGTTGTTGGAGATCTCGTAGTACCAACCGCCCTGGCCGTTCACAAAGTAAACCAGATATTGCCTGTCCCTCACGCAGGTGGGACAGCTCACAACCGCAGAGCCAACAATCCTGTCATTCGGCTTAACGATGAGCTGGACTTGGGGGAACGTCGAGACTATCGGTCTGGGTAAGAATTTTTGTCCTGGCCTCAAGAAGTCTCCCGTATCTGCAAACGCCGGGATTGGCAAAACGTCTGGAGCTGTCGTGCCGTCCTTGAGGGTCGTTCGAGGTCCGTCTATGTCAAGTAGGGCGAAGGCATACTTTGGGTCGCGCAAAATCGCCTCCCTTGAAAGGTTAACCATTCGAAAGGCAACATCACTGGGGTTCACAAATTCCATACCTATGTCAGGCCTTGGAACGGGCGATGCTACCGACGCAGAGGGGGCTGAAGGCGGTGGGAAAAGAACTCTTGTTGCGAGAGCATCCTCCCATGACTCCTTCGTTTCTCTGGCGAAATCGGATTGCGATATCCTAAGTTGCTGCCAGAAAGTTACAAGGGCTCCGAAAGAGAATAGGAACCAGAAGCACATCTTGACGTTTCGCTGCCGCCTTGCGTCCTCTATCGCTTCAGCGGCCAAGTGGCCTCCGTACGCCGCTAGAAGTCCCGGTACGATAGCTAGCGCGAGGACGTTGATGAAAATGTCTAGCCAGTTGAGGCCGAACCAACGCATTTCAGTTTCCGTTCTTTTTTCTTCCAACTCGTGGGATCGTCACTGCTGTTACCGCTCCCAAGATCGGACCAGCCACGAGTGTTGTGATGATGGCGCTGTCTATTTTTACTGGGAAGACTCGCAGCAGTCCGAAGAAGCCGCCGATGAAAAGCAAGGACAGGAAGAACCACCAAACGATGAATGCGACGAGCAAATTATCGTGCCAGAAGGGAGCTGTCACGGTCGCCATGAACGCCGAGATCTTAAGGGACAGTTTTTGTCTTGGTGTTGGTTTCAATTCTTCGGAACGATAGGGGGGCAGTGTTGTCACTCGCTGTGCAAAGATCAATAGTGATTGCAATCCCTCCTCAAACCGCGGTTCGGACCTGCTGTCCGAAAGCTCAGGAATTTCCAAGTATTGGTAAGACGCCAAGTATGTGAGTACCGTGCTGATTTCGGGGAGGTCTTTGCGGTCTTTGAGCCGATCTCTAAGTTTGGGCGAAAATTCTCCAAGACCCTTGAGAATTTGTTCAGTCTCAGGACGCAATCTATACCATTTTGGGGGACGGGTCAGGATATGTCCGATTCCCGCGACTTGTAGCTGAGATATCTTGATTTCCGATCGCCAGTATTGGTCCGGGTAGGGGTCTATAGGTAAGGCCGCCGCAGGAAATAGAGATGCCGCGATCTTGTCGAGACAATCGAGCGCTGCTTCGATGTGCCGTGGGAGTTGGTTGGTTCTATATTTTCCAATCTCGTCCACAACGGCGTAGCAGTACGCGAAACGCATTTGCGCCGGCGAAAGCCACTTTTTCTTTTCCTCTGCGCTCGCTCCAGCGAGTTTCGCCGCAATGAGTAACGTCGTCAGCGCGACAATGAACAATACAACCCACCAGAACCAGAATGATCCGATATGAAAGCGGATGGTCCGAACAGAGATGACCGTCGAGTTGAAATAGTGCCAGACAAGTTTCGAGGCTACGAAAGGAATCAGGGGAATCAATGAGAATATGAAGAATAGAATAAAACCGCCATTCACGCCCTTGCGTTCCTTGTTTAATCCTTCACGGGTCTCGCGAAAGGGTTCTTTGATGGATTGAAAGTACTCTTCGAGCGCGGCTGTATCAACGCTCGGTTTGGCCGGAGCCTCTGGTTCTGGCCCGCCCGCGACTATTTCGTCGGCCATTAGCGCACCTTCTCTTTGAGGTCTTGCTCGTGGGTACCTGCGTTTATTTGGTCACGTGCAGTCTCAAACGACTTCTGGTTCGTAGGGGGTAATGCTAGGCAAAGTGCAATATACCTGTCGTCGATTCGTCGAACTTCCGCAAGAAATTGGTCAGGTGGTAGTTCCTTGAACATCGTTTGGTGCAGTGACCTTGCTTCATGGCGTAACGCTGTCCATTGCGATGCCGCATTCCGGTGCGCGGTGGGTTGCCTGTCGATGCCCAAGACGCCAGCAACCGTGGCCACAAGTCCGCCTGCTGCCGAGAATGCACCTAACCAGTGCGGAAGGCCCACGGCCGTCAGTATTCCGCAAATTCCGGCAACGAAAGAGGGTAATACCAGTAGCCACAGGGCTTGTTTCTCCTTAGAATCCGCGAGGGCAAAATGGGCTTGCGCGTTGTACAGGGAATTTTCGGCCACTGTTTCGCATTCCTGAAGGAGATTGCTTAGGTCGCTCGCGCCAGTACTCATTGTTTCCTCCTCAGCTTGGGAAGGGCTCGCCGAAAAATTCGCGCCAGCCATATGTCTCATTTGTTGCACAGAGCCGCCACGCTGCGTCCGCGCGGGCGGCCAAGAATGTTCCGAGTGTCGAGAGTGTTACGACGCTAAGGCCGGAATCGACCGGTGGCGAAAAGCTGCCATACAAAACTGCGGGGCTTGTAATTGTCTTTGAAACCTGACTGAGAAAGCCTGCAAGAAGATGATGATATCCATAACGGTATCCTTTCCCACGCCATTCTCCGACTAAGTTGGGCACGGTATTTGCGACCAAGAGCTCCGTATGAAAAGACTTCAACGGCACGCTGGCGTTCCGAAAGTACGCCTTCACCATTTTGATGGTGGGCACCAACTTCTCTTCTGACATCGAATTCAATCCGGAGATAATCTGTGCCTCGTAATCGTAGTCGGCTGGAATCCACGTGTACGGCGAACTGCCCACGATGTAGCAGTTTGGTCCGTCAGGCGCGTGAAAATGCTGTCCTGTCAGATCCTCGAAGGCCGGGACGAATTCGATTGCCATTTGGTCGGCGTATTCGATGCGGATTATCGGATGGTCTTGCTGCTGTGGCATGACCCGGTAAACTTGGTTCGACTGAATTGCCTGTCGAACGGTCTCAAGCGCCATGGCTGGCGTGGTTCCGACCGTTCCCGGCACGGCATACTGGAAGAATCTCCCAAAGCTGACTACAACGTCGATGTCCAAACGGTCGCTAAGGTCGGCAGGCCTTATTTTTGTCTTGCGTTGGAATGACCCGATCTGGCGCAGGGTTTTGCCGGGAAGGGCGCTCTCGATGGTTGCCTTCACTGCGCTGTAGCGTTGGGACGCCAACGCCACTCGAGACGGATTCAGTTCGATGCGTCTCAGGAGTTCCCTAAACGCTTCGTCAACGGAAAATACGGGCATGGAGGACTCTCAATTTTGTTAGCCCTGTAAGGCTGCCTTGAATCGCTGACAACCTTTCAGCGATTGTCGGCCTAAATTGTCTCTGCCGTTAAACTGGACGCTGGAAGGAAATCTCAGACTGCGAGGGGTAGTGGAAGCCTTGGGCTTATTATCCTTCCCTCATCGAGTTTTAGCAGGCTGACATTCTGGAACTTTACTGGTTAGTTGTCAACCATACGTAAACTGTGGATGTCTTCGGAAAAGCCGGGTGCCCCAGGCGTTCCTTCCTGAACTTGTGGTTGGCGAACACTCTGATCGCAAGCTCCAGCTCACCCAATGAACCGAAACCTACAACTCCACACGCGGGGTGCCCCACGGTTCGCGGTTTTTCCGAACCGTGGGCGTTTTTGAATTACCTCTCGATCCTGAACCTCCTGGACCCAGGAGTTATAGAACTACTACCGTATCTTTGTAACTACCCATCCGACGAATTCCATGCTACCATGACCCGTTTTTATGAGCTGGCGGGCGACCCTTTCCCTCGGGATCGAAGTGGCATTTGCCTTCGATCGAAAGCAGTTGAAGTTCGGGGTGCCGCGTCCTCTCGTGGTGAGCGAAGTCGAATCCATTGCGGTCCCGATCCCGAGTCTTCGGGACCTGTCCCGACACTTCGGGATTCGGGATGCAAAGGGTGCGTCTTCGATTTTCTCCGACCAATGGGTCGGCCCCCCGCCGTTTACCTTGCAAGTCCGCCCCTACCGCCCATAAGCACTAATCCATTTGGACGAACCGACGTGGGTGGTTGTACTGAATAGCTCCATGGTGTAGTGAGGCAGGATATTATCGCGCGCTAGCTTCTCTTCGACTGTGACGATTGCCAAACGTTGAACGCACGAGATTCGTTCTCAATCGCCAGACGTAGGGGGAAGAACGCAACGGATACGTGTGCGCCCCGGTCGGGGCGGACATAAGGAGCAGTTCAGACGGAAAAAGGAGAACCAAGATGAAATTTGCAAAGAGATTGCTGATGGTAGCAGGAGCTGTCGCATTAGTAGGACTTTTCAGCGTGCTGCTCGCACCCAAAGCGGTTCACGCCGTCGTCTCGACGCTCGTCACCGTATCGAACACGACGTCGCAGCCCGTGCCGACGATCGCTGTGGACACGCGCAACGTCAATGTGGTCAACACGCCCAACGTGAACGTCACCAACACGGTGCCGGTCACAGGAACCGTCGCTGTGAGTGGCACGCCCACTGTGCAACTCAACGGCAGCGTCAACGCGATGGTGACCAATGCTCCGGATACAGCCGTGCCCGTTATGCAGGCGCCGGGTGCTAGCTTGCTATATGAATCCACTTGCAGCGGAACCTACGTAATTGGCGCTGCATCGTGCAGTTTCGCGTCGATACCAACTGGATACACTTTGTTTATCGAGTCGGCTTCCATCATATCCAATCAAGCGGCGGGTCCTTCTGTTCCCCAGTTCGGGGAGCTATATTTTCCGCCCGCCAGTCCTCCTTACGTCAACCAACCCAGCCACACTGTGAGTTTCTACATTCCCATGGTCCAGCAAGGCTCAGAATCCACCGTCTTCGTCGTAAACGGATTCGTCAACTATGTAGGAACATTCTCGGGCCGCGCGTGGGCAGGTCCTGGGGCCAATGCACCGGGTTGCAGCGTTGTGCTCAACGATACCAGCACCGGAGGCAATTACCCGGATGTGGGCGGGATCGGCTGTTCAATCTTCGGGTATTTGGCGAGCCAGTAGCCGTCTCACATCAGCAGCCGGGTGCGCCACCCTTCCGAATCGAGGTTTGCCTTTGAATTTCGGGGTGCCCGACTCTTCGCGGTTTTCGAAGGGTCGGCGCCTTTGAATTACCTCCCGACTGTAACCTCCTAGTTCTAGAAGTTATAGAACTACTATAGTAACTTTGTTACTATCCATCCGACGAATTCCATGCTACCATCTCCCGTTTTTATGAGCTGCCAAATTGAGACCACGAAGCGAGGAGGGGGGCCAGAGCCGCCTGTACTTGCAGGCGTACATAAAGGCGAGAACGGGCGCGAAGGAGGCTGGCACTTTCAATCGCTACGCGTTGCAAATAGAAATCCCGCTAAGTCGATGAAAACAAGGGATGAAGAAAAATTCAATCGCTACACTTTCACGGTCATGCAAAGACGCGCTTGGCTCCGTGCCTTCGGTGACTCTGTGGCCAATCCTCCGGCCATTCTTCAAAAAGGCGAAGAAAAATCTAATCGCGACAACCCCACATTCAAAAATCGCCGCAACCCTATGAACTCAAACGACATCACTTTTTCTAATCGAGACAAAAACACCCTTTCCGGTTCGCCGCACTTTCGCCCACAGATTCGAACCGGGATTAGAAAGCGCTCTAAGCTACTGAAAAGATGGACCGACGATGGGTTCTAATATACGGTACGGGGAGAGGGGGGTGAGGGTGAAAGAGACTCCGTCCAAAACCGGGTTCCACATGACTCCCGACGAGTTCCGGCGGCGCGGGAAGGAAGTGGTCGACTGGATTGCCGACTACTTCGAGCGCGTGGAATCGCTGCCGGTGCTGTCGCGGGCCAAACCGGGCGAAATTCGCGCTTCGCTGCCGGAGAGCGCTCCGGAGGACGGCGAGCCGTTCGACGCGATGCTGCAGGATGTGGAGAAGCTGATCATGCCGGGCATCACGCACTGGCAGTCGCCCAATTTCTTCGCTTACTTCCCGTCGAACAATTCCTTCCCGTCGATTCTCGGCGACCTTCTTTCGTCGGGACTCGGCGTGCAGGGGATGCTGTGGGCCACCAGTCCCGCGTGCACGGAGCTGGAAACGCACGTCCTGGATTGGCTGATCGAAATGCTCGGGCTGCCTGAACAATTTTCATCGCGAGGGACCGGGGTCTCGTCGCGGGGCGCCGGTGGAGGCGTGATTCAGGACACGGCGTCGAGCTCGTCGCTGTGCGCGATGCTGGCAGCGCGCGAACGGGCCACGAACTATGTTTCGAACGAACGCGGATGCGACGGCCGCCTCGTGGTCTACGCCTCTTCGCAGGTGCATTCCTGGATCCAGAAAGCTGCGACCATCGCAGGCGTCGGCCGCGCGAATGTGCGCCACGTCGAGGTCGACGAACGATTCGCGATGCGCCCCGACGCGCTCGCGGCCCAGATTGACCGCGACCGCAAAGCGGGCCTCGTTCCGTTTTTCGTGTGCGCCTCCGTGGGCACCACTTCGTCGAACGCCATCGATCCGGTGCGTGCGATCGGAGAAATTTGCCGCGCGCAGGGTATCTGGCTGCATGTTGATGCCGCGATGTCCGGCACGGCCGCGCTCTGTCCCGAGTTCCGGTGGATTCATGACGGCGTCGAGCTGGCCGACAGCTACTGCTTCAATCCGCACAAATGGATGTTCACGAATTTCGATTGCGACTGCTTCTACGTGGCCGACCGCGCGGCGCTGATCAAAACGCTGAGCGTCCTGCCTGAGTATCTGCGCAACAAAGCCACCGAGTCAGGAGCGGTATTCGACTATCGCGACTGGCACATTCCGCTGGGCCGGCGTTTTCGCGCGCTGAAATTGTGGTTCGTGATTCGCCATTATGGCGTGAACGGATTGCGGCACCACGTGAGGCGGCACGTCGAGCTGGCTCAGCAGTTTGCTTCGTGGGTGAAAGCGGACGGGAATTTCGAGCTGGCTGCGCCCGCGCCGCTGAATCTGGTTTGCTTTCGGCATCGCGGCGGCGACGCCGTGAATCAGGCGATCATGGACCGGCTCAACCAGAGCGGCGATCTTTACCTCACGCACACGCGTCTGGACGGCCGGCTGACGCTTCGGATGTCGATTGGCCAAACGCAAACCGAACTGCGCCACATCCAGCGCGCGTGGCAACGCATCAGGGAAGAAGCTGCGGCTTCCACATCGTCGAAAGGCGCGAGCGAATCGGTCACGCCGACGAGCGATTCGCCGAACGATTCACCTGGTGCTGCGAGCCAGTGAGTTGAGGCTGCGACGTCCTGTAAGTTGCTCAGGCTGCTATTCGCGGTGGAAGACGCGCTGTTTCACGTCGGGCCAAAACTCGTCGTAAGCATTGCTCGCCATCCGGCCCGCAAAGCCCCATCCCGTCCTGAAGAGAGCATGTTCCGTGTCCGCTTCGCTCTTTGGCCGCCAGGCATTCGAAAGGAAATTGCTGCCGGAAATTCCGGCGTACCGTGCGTAGGCAAACTGAAAAGTTCCGTCGCCTCGCTTGGCGAGAAATGTTTGGGTCACGACGCTGCGAACGCGGTGACCGAACGTTTCGTTAGGCACTCTGAAGTAGCGAGGGTCTTCTCCCCACAGACTGCCGAGCCCTGCCTCCGTCGCGTTGCTAAGAGACACTCCCGCCTCTCGAACTGCGAAGCGCTTGCCGAAACCTTCCCATGTTCCCCCGTACTCTGGCGGCGTGTCTCGCGCCGTGCCGAGTCCGGCCGTGAACGCCCCTGCCAGCAGGTGAGCTGGCCCGAGGGTCTCGTCGAGGAACCAGTCGAACCGCTGATGATCGGTGATTGGCTCGTAGGGGGCGTTTTCGAACTGAGGTCCGATCGCCGACGCTGGCTCCGGCGGCGTCGCCGGTTGCGAATCGCCCGCGCTTGATGATTGGGCTCTGGCGGGGAAGGCGGCGAAAAACACGAGAATTGCAAGCATCAGAACAGGATGACGTATCGAATGACTTGTCTGGGACGCGGAACTCGCCGCCGAATCGTTGACGTAGCGGCCTCGGCCAGTTGGATGCATCTGCGAAATGATGGCCTCAGCCTCGAGTAAGACCAATACAGTTAAACACTTAGCGTTGCCGGTGAGATTCTTCAGGCGTCTAGCTCCAAAATGTCTGTCAACATTTGGCCGACGCCAGTCGTTATATGGGTGAACGAGATAAGCGGAACTAAGGAGAAAGGCATGGACAGCCGCGTGAAGAGGATGCTTCGGATACTGTTTCTTACGATTCTTGCGCTGTTTGCGGTGCAGTTCGCGGGGGCGCGACCCGCCGCCAAGCACTCGAGGAACGATAGCCCCGAACCCGCCCAAGCAGCCGAAGCTCCTCAAAAGCCACAGAGGCAACCCGCGGCGGCGAAGCCTCAAGCTCAAGTCGTGCAGGACGAAGCCGGCAGCGATGACCAAACCCCTCCCGATGTGGGATTGCAAAGGGAGATGGACGACGTTCGCCGGCAGTTTGAGAACGAGGCGCTCAATCGCATGCGCTACGGCAGATCCAGCAACTTCGACCGTGTCATGGATCAAGTGGGTCCGTTCTTTGTATTTTTTGGCGTCACCGGCGCGCTGCTGTGGATACTTCGCACGATTCTCGACAATCGCCGCTGGTACAAAATGGTGAAGGTGCAGACCGAAACCCACGCGAAGCTGCTCGATCGCTTTGGGTCGAGCCAGGAGATGCTCGCGTATATGGATTCGGACGCAGGCAAGAAGTTCCTGGAGTCGCCGATCTTCGAGGGGCAGCGGCAACAAGTGTCCGCGCTACCATTCGGACGGATTCTCTGGTCCGTGCAAATCGGCATCGTCGCAGCCTTCCTGGGCGCCGGGATGTTGTTCCTGCGTGGAAGAGTTGTCCCCGACGCCGACATGGGTCTCACGATATTCGGCACGCTCATCTTCACCCTGGGCATTGGCTTCCTTGTGTCGGGCGGAGTATCGTATGCCCTGGCAAAATACTTCGGTCTGCTCGAGCGGCCGGAGAGCGCACTCACACGGTCTGGGCACAATGCGTGACGCCTGGAGCCATGATTGCGACGCAAGGACGCTCGCGGAACAAAGCTCATGCTGAAAGAATTCACACTATCGGAAGCACAGCAGTTCGGGCGCGCTATCGGCGCGGTCGATGCGGCCTTCCAGATGGATGAGCAGAGCTTCCGAACCTTCTACGACCGCACCGCGCGTCCGCTCTGGTCGTACTTGTACCGCACCTCGGGCAACGCGTCGCTCGCCGACGACCTGATGCAGGAGAGTTACTTCCGCATTCTCAGAGTGCGCTTTCCGGAAATGAATCAGGACTACATGAAGAACTACTTGTTCCGGATTGCGACGAACCTCATGCGCGATCACTGGCGGCACAGCAAGGTCGAGCCGAGCGCCTTGACGGCGCCGGAGGAGATTGAGCAGCCACGAGCCGCGGCCACCGAGCACGGTGAGCAGACGTTTCAACTGCGCTCGGACGTGATGAACGTGATGCAGCGTTTGAAGCCGCGCGAAAGAGAATTGCTGTGGCTCGCGTATGTGGAAGGCTCCAGCCACAGGGAGATAGCCGAAACGATCGGACTCAAGGAGCAGAGCATTCGGTCGTTGCTGTTTCGAGCGCGCAATAAGCTCGCGACTTTGATGCGGCGTCGCGGCCTGGGCGCGGGCCCGGCGTGAGAGTGAATCCATGAAACCGTTTGAGTGCGAAAAGGAATCGTTGGTCATCGAGGCTGTCCGGTCCGGCTCGTGGGACGCGGATTTGCGAGCGCACGCAACGCACTGCGAGTCGTGTTCCGACGCCGCGCTCGCTGCGCGTGTCCTGAACGAGATGAGAGCCGTCGATCAGGCGGAAGTTCGGATTCCGGATGCCGGTCTGATGTGGTGGAAGACGCAGTTAGTGGCGAAACGGACCGCCGCCGAGCGCGCGACCCAACCAATCAGCTTCGTCGAGCGATTCGCTTACGTGTGCGGCATTCTCTGTTTTATCGGCGTGTGCTTATGGCAATGGGACGCGATTCGCGCGTGGTTCGCGCCGATTAAATCTGGTTTCCATGGCGCTCGTTCGGCTGCGGCTGGCTGGCATTTGGATCTTCGTGCGATGCAAAGTTCGATCGCAAGCTGGGCCGAGAAAGCCGGCTCACTTCAGAAATCCAGCTTGACGATAGTGCTCAGCGTCGGCATCCTCTTGATCTTCGTCGCGTTCGCTGCGTACTTCACGCGATCCGAAGAGTAGCTAAGCAATCGAGCCCCAAGACAACCTCCACGTGTCCGCAGGATTCTTATGGGGTAAAGTAAGGTTCGCGGAGCGACCAGTCGCGCCATGCGAAAGCTTCTGCTGCAATTGTTGCAAGCTGTGCCACTCCTTTTTGTGGCATCCGTGTGTTGGCCCCAGGAATCACCGACGAACCCAGCGGCCCAAAGTCCGACCGTCAGCGCGAAAGATCAACTTTGCACCGTGGCGGGAACTGTCCTTCGCGCCGCATCGGGTGAGCCTCTAAAAAGAGCGCGAGTTACCCTGGTGAATCAGGTTGAGAAGCATCCTCATCCGTTCGTCGCAATTACCGACGCGAGCGGCCACTTTTCGATTGAGAAGGTCCCTCCTGGCCGTTACAACATGGAGGTTGAGCGCGTGGCCTATGTCTCGCAAAGCTACGGCCAGGACAGGCCCGACAAGCCCGGCGCTACGCTCACGCTGGAGCCGGGCACGAAGATGACGGACCTGCTGTTCCGTTTGCAAAGCGCGGGCGTGATTGCCGGCCACGTTCGCGACGAGGACGGCGAAGCCGCGCAGAACGTGAATGTGGAAGTGCTTCGCCGAACGTATTCGAGCGGCAGGATCGAAGTGGGGGCGGTAGGAAACGCCACGACAAATGATCTCGGCGAGTATCGTGTTTTTGGTCTCGCGCCGGGACGCTACTACGTCCGCGCGACGATGCAATTCGGCTCCGCGTTCTTTTCTGCGGATGAGAATGAATTGATTTCCGAGACCTCGCGACAGCAAGCTGCGACGAGTTACGCCCCAACATTCTATCCCGGCACACCTGATCTAAACCGAGCGATAGCGCTCGAATTGAAGGGGGGCGAGGAAATCCCAGAAATCGATTTGTCTCTGTCTCTCTATCGGACTTATCGAGTTCACGGCCATATTGCCAACGCCATCATGGGCGCGTCGTACGGCAATTTAGGCGTTAACCTTCTGCCGCGAGATGAATCCACCCCTTCGGCTGGTGATTTCCGGCCGAGTGGCGCAGATCCAAAAACGGGGGAATTTGAGATCACCGGAGTTCCGCCGGGGAGCTACACTCTCGTGGCCTTCTGGCAAGACGAAGGTAAGTTTCGCACGGCGTCTCAGGACGTCGACGTTCAGGATTCCAATGTCGACGATGTGTCGATCGTCTTCAGGCCGGGAATCGATATTCCTGGCCATGTCGCTTTCGAAGGCAGAGCCGAGACCGACGGGTACTTGACGGTTGCACTTGCTGGACGTGATCAAATGTTTCTCGGATTCCGGGAGGCGCGAGTAAAACCCGACGGTTCGTTCCTCCTCTCCAGTGTGAGCGATGGAGACTATTCGGTCCGCGTCGGCTCGTCCTGCACCACGTGCTATCTCAAGTCGGCAGCAGCGGGAGGAGTCGACGTCCTTGAACAGGGCCTGCGAATTTCTTCTGGCGCGGCTCCGCCGTCGCTCGAAATTGTCTACAGCAACAACACCGGAAGCATCAACGGAGATGTGACGAGAGAGGACGGCCTGCCCGCCGCTGGTGCGCTCGTAGTTCTCGTACCGGATGCGACTTTCAGGAAGGATTCCGAGCGATATCAGACGGCGACAACCGACCAGTACGGTGCATTCACGATGCGCGGCATTCCCCCCGGCAACTATACCGCTTTCGCGTGGGAGAAGATCGAGGAAGGGGCATACGAAGATCCAGAGTTCTTGAAAGCCTTTGAGAAGACGGGTGAGCCGGTGGAAGTGGGGGAGAACGGGCAGAAGACGCTTCAGCTCAAGCTGATTCCTGCCACGTCCGACCAGCCGCAGAACTAGGCCCCGCGAAGGATTCCTCCGATTTCAACTCGGTCGTACCTCTGCGTGTAGCTTGGCGTACAATTCTTGCGTCATGCCTTTTAAGTCTGGATTTGTCGCGATTGTGGGGCGGCCGAACGCGGGCAAGTCGACGCTGGTAAACACGCTGGTTGGCCGCAAGGTTTCGATCGTTTCGCCGAAACCGCAGACCACGCGCAACCGTATTCAGGGCATCGTGAATCGCGAGGACGCGCAAATCGTTCTGGTGGATACGCCCGGCATTCACAAGCCCAACTCCGCGCTCAATCGCGCGATGATGGACGAGCTTCAGCACGCGCTTGAGGGCGTGGACATTCTCTCGCTGATTGTCGACGCGTCGGTGGAATTTGGCGCCGGCGACCGGTTTTCCCTCGAGTGGGTGAAGCGATTCCATGGACCGGTGTTTCTGTTGTTGAACAAAGTGGATCGAGTGAAGAAGCCGGCGCTGCTGCCGCTGATCGACCGCTACCGGAACGCCTTCGAGTTCGCCGAGATTTTCCCTATCTCCGCCATCACAGGTGAAGGTTGCTTCGATCTCACCAAGGCGTGGCTTGAACGCCTCCCCGAAGCGCCTCCGTACTTTCCAACCGACCAATTCACGGATCAGCCCGAGCGCTTTCTCGCCGCCGAAATCATCCGCGAAAAGGCGATTCTGGCCACTCGCGAAGAGGTGCCGCACGCGGTCGCGGTGTTGGTCGACACCTTCGACGAAACGGACAAGCTCATACGCATTCGCGCCACGATTTACGTCGAGAAGGAAGGGCAGAAGGGAATTCTGGTGGGGAAACAGGGCGCGACGATAAAAAACATCGGCACGCAGGCGCGGAAGGAACTCGAAGACATTCTCGGCGTGAAGATATTTCTGGAGACCCTTGTCCAGGTGCAGCCACGCTGGCGCGAGAATCCTTCCCTGGTCCGTCAGTTCGATTGGCGCTACCAGCTCGAAAAGCTGAGCGAGCGGCAGGAAGCGGAGACGAGCGACCTTTAGGCGTTGCGCGTGCCGCTATGTCTTCGACGGTGCGATCCCGAGAGAACGCATTTTCCGGTAGAGGTGGCTGCGCTCGAGGCCAAGCGCGTGCGCGGCCTTCGTCATGTTCCAGCGATTTTCCTCGAGCTTTCGCAGCACAAATTCGCGCTCGTAAGCCGAACGCGCTTCGTGGAGGCTTTCGTACGGTTTTTGCGGGCTCTTCGAGGCGCCGCGAAAGATTTCGGGCGGTAGATGATGCGGTTCGATGCGCGGCGACGGGCACATGATTACCAGCCGCTCGACCAGATTCTTCAGCTCGCGAACGTTTCCCGGCCAGGGATAACCAAGCAGCACATCGATCGCGGTAGCGCTGAATTCCTTCGGTTTCTTTCCATAAGCTTCGCAGAACTCGCCGAGAAAATGCGCCGCCAGGATCGGGATGTCTTCCGTGCGCTGGCGCAGCGCCGGGACGTAGAAGGGAATTACGTTTAAGCGATAAAACAAGTCCTCCCGGAACATGTTGCGCCCGATTTCTTCGTCGAGTTTCTTGTTGGTCGCCGCGATCACGCGGACGTCGACGGTGACGGGCTGATTCGATCCGAGCGGCTCGACGCGCTGTTCTTCCAGGACGCGAAGCACCTTGGACTGCGTTTTCAGGCTCATGTCGCCCACTTCGTCCAGAAACAGCGTGCCGCCGTCGGCTTTTTGAAATTTGCCTTCTTTGTCTTCACTGGCGCCAGTGAAGCTGCCTTTGCGATGCCCAAACATCTCAGACTCGATCAGCTCTTCGGGGATCGCCGCGCAGTTCACCTCGACGAACGGCATCGTGTTTCGCGAACTGCTTCCATGCAGCGCCCGCGCAACAAGCTCCTTCCCGGTGCCGCTTTCGCCGTAAATCAGGACGCGCCCGTTCGTCGGCGCGGTGAGCGCGATCTGTTGCCGCAGGGCCTTCATCGGGATGCTGGAGCCAAGGATTTGGTGGCGTTCCTCGAGTTGCGCGCGCAGATGCTGGTTTTCCACTTCCAGGCGCAAGTATTCCAGTGCGTTGCGAAGGACAAGCGTGACCTTTTCAATCGAAAGCGGCTTCTCGATGAAGTCGAACGCCCCCAGCTTCGTGGCGCGCACAGCGGTTTCGATGTTTCCGTGTCCCGAGATCATCACGACCATGGGAGCTTCGTCTTGCGACTGAAGGCGCTCGAGCACTTCGAGCCCGTCAAGCTTCGGCAGCCAGACGTCCATCAAAATCAGGTCGAAGCGGCGCAGTTCGGTGAGGGCGAGACATTCCTCGCCGGACGCCGCCACTTGCGCGTCGTAACCTTCGTCGCGCAAGAGGGCGCTAAGGGACTCGCGAATCCCCGCTTCGTCGTCGACGATGAGTATGGAGGCTGACATTTCTCCGGCGAGCCCGTCTTATAAATGCTCCGTTGGATCGAACAGCTTGGCTTCAGGGGCTAAAGCCCTTCTTATTGCGAACGCTACGGCGGGGCTGAAGCCCCGCCCTTCCGGACACCATTTATGAGATAGCTTCATGTATTTCCGAGGGCGCGTGCTATGCCGCTGGAGTCCCGGCCTGCTGCGTAGCGGCCACTTCGACGGCCGGGAAACGAATCAGGAATTTCGAACCCGTAGGCACATTGTCCTCGACGCGAATACTCCCGTTATGTTCGGCGACGATCCGGCTGGCAATTGCGAGGCCGAGTCCTGTTCCGCGGTCCTTCGTCGAAAAGTGCGGCAGAAACAGCCGCTCTTTATCCTGGGGCGAAATGCCGTGACCGCTGTCGGAAATTTCGATTACGACAGCGTCGTCGTCACTTTCGGCTCGCGTGGCAACCGTCAACTCTCGAATCGCCGAGCCTTCCATCGCTTCGGCGGCATTATCGATCAAGTTCGCGACGACGCGGCGGAGCAGCTCGGGGTCGGCTTTGACGCAGGGCAGGGAAGACGCGAGATTCGCCCGGACGGAGATTCCTTCGAGGCGTCCCCTAAAAAGATCGAGCGCGCTCGATACGATCGCATTCAAATCGGTAGCGGCCAAGCGCGCGGAAGGGAATCGCGCGAACTGCGAGAACGCGTCGACGAGGGATTCCAGAGTCTGCACCTCTCGCCCGATCAACGCAGCGCATTCCGCCGCGAGCTTTTCGAAGTCGGTCCGGGTGGCGGCGGGGTTCGCAGCGGAAGCGCGGTCGAGATGCCGCAGCAGGCGTTCGGCCGAAAGCTGAATCGGGGTCAGCGGATTCTTGATCTCGTGCGCGATTCGTTGGGCCACTTCCTGCCATGCAGCCGCTTTCTGCGCGCGCAGCAAGTCCGTCAAATCATCAATCACGATAATGAACCCCGGATTCGACCGCCGCGGCCCCAGCGAGGTCACGGTAACCGCTGCGCGAACCAGGCGGCCGCCGGTGGCGACTTCGATCTCGCGCGACGCGGCGCCCATGCGCAACGACCTCCGCATCAGGTGCAGCACGGCGCGTGCCGCTTCGTCTCCGAGCAGCTCAGGGAGAGTCCGTGAGTTTCGAGCATGGTCGCCCAAGATTGCCGCGAGCGCGGAATTCACTCGAGCGATGTTCCCGGAAGAATCGAGCGAGATGACGCCCGTGGGAATGTTTTCGAGAATGGCTTCCATCAACTTGCGCCGGCGCTCTCGCTCTTCCACCGCTTGTTCGAGGCTCTGAGTGAACTCGTTGATTTGGCGGCGCCCCTCGCCGAGCTGCTCGGTCATCCGGTTGAAGGAACGCACTAAAGTGCCGAGTTCGTCCTGGGCCTGAACATCGATGCGGTGGTCGAAGTTCCCGAGGGAGATCTCACGCGTGGCTTCCGCCAGCGCCTGAATCGGAACGGTGACCTGCTTCGAGAGGAACAACGCTACCCAGGTTGTGGTGAACAGCAGGAGCAGGGTGATTAAGAGAAGCGCGAGAATGATTTCGCGCTTGTAGGCGTGCATGTGCTTCTTCTGCTGCGCGTAGATCTCCATCTGCGCCTCGATTTGCTCGTAGCTATCGAGGAAATCCGCGGGAAGATGACGCGCCGCGTAGAGTGTGCCGCCCGAGAACGGAGCGTGGCCGGCAACGTAGAGTTGGTCGCCCGCCTGCCAAACTTCGGCGCCGCTTTGAATCGTTCGTATCATCTTCGGCGTGATTGAGGTTGGCGCGATTGAGGTTGGAACGACTGGCGCGGGAGTGGCACCGGGGGCCTGATGTGGTGCTGCCGGGTTCGCAGTATGAGTGTTGGTAAAATCCACTCCACCTGTGACTTTGCCCTGGGCGTCGACAACCCACGTAGCGTCGACAGCACGACTCAGCGCCAGAAGGTTGTCCTCATGCGCGGGGTGCGAAGCAGCTTCGGCCGCAAAACCATTCAAGCGGTTAAGCTCGGCTTTCCGAAAATTCGTAACCAGGATCTGGCTTTGCTCGTTGGCGATTTCGAGCGGCCGAGGGAACCACAGCGCGAGAGTCCGGTTCACGAGCGAATAGCTGAAGAAAAACAGGAATACGACCGGCAACAGCGAAACGCCCATCGCCCCCGCAACCATTTTCGCCTTGAAGCGCGAACCCATCTGGTGGCTGCGCCGCTCGGCCCAAAGCCGCAGGAGATTTCGCGCAAGGATGAGCGTGAAGACGAGCAGCGCCGCCGCGATGAACGTCGAGAGTGCAAAGAAAATCAGAAACGCATTGTCCTGCTCGGGATGTAGAGGGATCTTCAGCGAGCCCAGAGTGAACACCGCGGCAGCCAGCATGGCCACAACGAGTCCGCCCACGGTGAGCCACAGCTGGCGCTTCCACTGGGACTGCTGTTGCCGCGCGCTCACCGGCCCTCCTCGAGGTATCGGCCGAGCGGGCATTCGTCGCACTTCGGCTGCTGCGGGCGGCACCACGTTTTGCCGACGTTCACGATCAGCGCGTGGAATTCGTTGAACCGTTCGACGTTGCCGGGAAAGCGGCGCTCGAAGATCCAGCGCACGTCGTCATATTTGGCTTTATCGTCGATCCACGCGTGCCTTTGGAGCAGGCGCTTCGTGTACGCGTCGACGACGAACACTTCATGCCCGCCGGCGTAGAGGAGGACCGAATCCGCCGTCTCAGGCCCGATTCCCCAAACGCCGAGCAGCTTCTCGCGCAGCGCGATGGTGGGCGTCGCGAACATCCTTCTCAGCGAGCCGCCATATTCGGTTTGCAAAAATGCGCAGAACGCTTTCAGCTTGCGAGCGTTCTGGCGGAAATAGCCGGATGACCGAATGAGGCGCTGGAGTCTCCGCAAATTCACCTGGCGAATGGCCGAAGGAGAGAGCAACCGGGCGTCGCGAAGGTTTGAAATCGCGATTTCCGCATTCTTCCAGGAAGTGTTCTGCACCAGAAGGGCGCCCACAATGATCTCGAACGGTGACTTACCTGGCCACCAATGCTGCGGCCCGAGCGCGGTAAAGAGCGAGTTATAGTACTCATCCAGCGGGGGTTGGGAGTCGCGGAGATGATGGGGGACAGCGCGGCTCGAAACAATAGGGAAGCTAGCGACAAGAGTTTGCGGGGAACTCATTGAAAGGCCACGATAGCTGGGCGAAACGGGCAAGTCAAGCTAAGTGTGGCGTGTTCGCCACACTACTGTGGCAATCTTGAGCACACGGTTCTGGACTGCCCACCGCCGCTGCAGGGGGCGAGCTCAAGGATGGGAGATCTCGAAATCGCGCATAAAGCGGACCAGAGCCTCCACTGCCTTGATGGTTACGGCATTGTAGAGCGAGACACGCATTCCGCCCACCGATCGATGCCCGGCGATGCCGACGATCCCAGCGGCGGCCGCCTCTTCGAGAAAACGCTTCTCGACGGCCTCATCGCCCTTGGCCACGCGGAATACTACGTTCATTTTCGATCGCGAGGCCTTTTCGACGGGGCAGGCGTAGAAATCGGTCGCATCGATCGCGTCGTACAGGACCTTCGCCTTGGCGTCATTGCGCTTCTCAACTGCCGCGATGCCGCCTTCCTGGTCGATCCACTCGAGCACCAGCCCGCACACGTACACAGCGAAGGTAGGCGGCGTGTGGAATAGCGACTTCTCCTTGATTTCAGAGCGGTATTGCAGCAGCGACGGCAGGTTCTTGTCCGCGCGCTCAGCCAGGTCGCGCCGCACGATAACGATTGTCACGCCGGCCGGGCCGAGATTCTTCTGAGCGCCCGCGAAGATCAACCCAAATCGGCGCACGTCGATCACACGCGAGGCAATATCGGACGACATGTCCGCCGCGATGGGCACGTCGCCCGTGTCGGGAATCGAGTGCCACTGCGTGCCCTCGATCGTATTGTTTGTGCACAGATAGACGTAAGAGGCTTCCGGCGAAAACTTGATTTCGTCCGCGCGAGGAACGCGGGTGAATTTCTGGGGCTCGCTCGACCCAGCCAGCCGGAACGGCGTGCCTTTCTTCAACTCGGCGATGGCTTTCGCGGTCCACATTCCCGTGTGCAACACGTCGACGGGCTTCCCCGGCAGGCACAGATTCATGGGGACCATCGAGAATTGCAGGCTGCCTCCGCCTTGAAGGAAGAGCACGGCGTACTCATCCGGAATGGCCATCAACCGCCGCAGGTCGCGTTCGGCTCGCTCGAGAATCTCTTCGAACTCCGGCGACCGGTGACTCATCTCCATCACGGACATGCCGGTGCCGCGATAGTCGAGCAGCTCCTCCCGGACGCGCTCGAGAACGCCCAGCGGCAGCCCGCCCGGACCTGCATTGAAGTTGAAGACGCGATTAGCTTGTTTTGCAGACGCCGTCGAATTCACGCCGCGATTCCTCGCAAAGGGTTTGTGCTGCAGGCTGAAGCTCTTCGGCCGTGCAGCTTTTCAGAGTACCAGAACACGCCTGCGTAGCGAAATGTGGCCACGAACGGACGCCGGGGCGTCGAGCGTCTGGCCGCGGCTCCTTGACCTCATCTCTCGCAACCATTAGACTGAAATAGTTAGACTTGAAGTGGAGAGCGAAACGGAATGCTTCTGTCGCGCGATTACGTCGGCTACATGGCCAAGGAAATCGTCAAACGGCTCGCGGCCGCGAAGATGATCGACACCAAGAGCGCGGAGAACCTGACGACGCAGGTCCGCCAGGTGATGGCGGAAGAAATCACCATCGAGGACCGGCTGAATGAGGAGGTTCGCGAGATCCTTGCCAAGTACTCGGACGAGATGAAGCGGACAGGAGTTTCTTACCAGGAGATGTTCAAGAAAGTGAAGGGTCAGCTCGCGAGGGAAAGGAAATTGATCCTCCGCTGATATGCGCCTGAGCCGCGAAAAAACGGTGCGACTCTCTCATCGAATCATCGATTTCCTCGTATCGAATCCGCAGGTGGATTTCGTCGAAGACCGCGACACCATTCGCCAGGAAATCGTCACCATCATCACGGCGCTGTTGAAGGTGGAAGAGCAAGTGGACACGGAAGTGCGCGCGAAGATCGGGTCGCAGAAAAAAGAAATTCTGGAAGGCAGCGAGGAGTGGGACATCCTCTACCGCAAATATTACTCCGAAGGATTGAAACGCCTCGGCGTTGTCGAAGTCCACGCTCACCAATAGCCAATTTTTTCGCTTGGCCGAAATCTACTCGGTAATAACTCTGTCGGCCCACTCCACCAGGGACACAAAAATCGTCGGATTGCCGAACTTCGCTCCCCATTGATCCAGATCGGACTGGGCGACGCTCCGGGCTCGAGAGCAGGCGCCGCACGCGTAAATCTGAACGTGCCTGGCGACAACTTTGTCCATCGTTTCGCCGAGCGCCGGCCACCCCACCGGGACGACCGCCGTAGCCACCGATTTCCTCATCAGCGAAACCGCTTCGCCCAAGAGAAAAATCTGAACCTCGTGTCCAGCCTCCGATAGAGCCAGACCATGAAGAAAAGGGAACGCCGCCTTCGTGGGATCGTCGGATCCCCAGGCGCTTTTCATCATGATTTTCAGAGTTTTGTGTGTGGTCTGGCCAGACGCACCGCCAGCCAGCAGCAATGGCAGGGCCGCCAGCTGCGAAAGGAACCGTCGCCGCGCCATGATCTAGAGTTGTTGCGGTGGCGGCGGTGGCTGCTGTTGCGGCTGCTGATCGGGTTGGTTCGGATCGGGCCGTTTTTTCAGCGTCGGGCGATCGCTGTCGGGATCGCTGCTTGTGTTCGTCGGATCGCTCGCCGTGTCGCCGCCCTTGTTCTGATCGGTGCGCTTGCGGAGGCTTGGCTTGTTCGGATTCTTGTTGAGCTTCTGACCCGATTCGATCATCTGCAGGCGGGCCTTGACGCTGTCGAATTCCGACGTTGAAACAATGTACTCGTCGCGCGCCGGGAGAATCGTGGCGATCTCCTTCTGAATCGACTCGACGCGGTCTGGCGTGGGCGGATGGTCGGAGAAAATTTTCGGAATCGTTCCCGGCTGCTTCTTCTCGATGGCTTCCACTTTTTCGAAGAAGCTCACGAACGCGTTGGGGTCATAGCCGGCCTTGTACATATATTGCAGCCCGAGGAAATCGGCCTGGCGCTCTTCGTCGCGCGTGAACTTGAGGAAGGTGAGCGGGATCATGAAGTTCATGCCCTGGTAGATGGCGTAACCGGCCCAGGTATAGGGGATGAAAATCATCGCGGGAATCATCGCGAGCTGCGCGATCTCGCCTTTGGTGGCTTGCTTCGTGCCGTGGCGCGCGCAAACGTGCGCAATCTCATGCGCCATGACGCCGGCCAACTCCGCCTCTTCGTCGGCGTGGAGGATCAGGCCGCTGTTGACGTAGAAGAAGCCACCGGGCAGCGCGAAGGCGTTCACAACATCCGAGTCGATCACTTTGATCGTGAAGGGCACGCGCGCGTCCGAATTGCGCACCAGGTTCTGGCCGACGCGATTCACGTATTCCACCACCACCGGATCATCGATAAATTTTGCCGAGCGGTCCACTTGCTGCGCCAGTTGCTTGCCGAGCGCAATCTCGTGCTCCAGGGAATAGAAGTCGAGGCCCTTGCCGACGTCGCGATTGCCGATGGCGTTGACGTCGTTCTGGCTGCCCGCCTTGACGCTGGGCTGGTCCTGCTGCGGGAGAGGCGGCTGCGCCCCAGTCTGCGCCGGGGCAGTCTGCGGCTGAGTGGCTGGCTGCGTCCCCGTTTGCTGAGGAGACTGTGCCGGGGTTTGAGTTTGCCCACTTCCTGTGGTCGTTGTCTGTTGGGTTTGACCGACAGCCAATCCGGGCATCGTAAGAAGCGAGAAGGCTACCAGCGTTGCTAACCACTGCGTCGCGAACGGCGATTTCCTCATGAAGACCTCCCGAGGACCTGGCACGGAGTATACACCCGAGGACAAAGCCCCGTGTTGTTTTGTTGGATGGCATTGTGCGGGAAAGAGTTTCCCGGAGGCTCGTGACTCGTGGTCCGCGATCCGCGACCTGTGACCCGCGACCCGTGAACTGCCGGAGCGAAGCCTGCTGCGCGCCAGGGGCGCCCCCTCGGCTCGCGAAGCTCGCTCCCCTCGACTCCGCTCGGGACAGGCGGGATGCCGATCCTCGACGGATCGGCAGGGCGAAGGTGAGGCGAATCGGAAAGTGTGTTTTTGTATCGATTAGAAAATGGCTTCTCTTTTGTTGTGAGAGGGTTGCGGCGAATTTTGAATGTGGGGTTGTCTCGATTAGGATTGGGAACCGAGGCAAAGAAGCAAGGAGGCAACGAAGCAGGGAAGGGCCGGAATCGCTCAGGGAGCGAGGAGGAGGCTCGACCGAGGACGTCACTCATGCTCGTCTTCGTCTCCAATTCTTTGTAGGGCTGCCGGTTCTTCTAATCGCGCCTGCCCCTCGGCTCGCTCTGCTCGCTCCCCTCGACTCCGCTCGGGACAGGCGGGATGCCGATCGACATCTTGAACGCAGGGTTTGCAAGTACAAACCCTGAGACCCCGGATCGGCAAAACGCCCTACCCTACGGTAGATTAGAATGGGTCGCGGGTGAATGTTTTCAATCATTTGCGTCGATTTCTAATCCCGTTTTCGTTATTAGAATTCTTCTCCTAATTTTCATAGTTCGAATTCTGGCTCCTTATATTCGCGCCTGTAAGTACAGGTGACCTGTTAATTTCGCAGCTCATAAAAACGGGCCATGGTAGCATGGAATTCGTTTGATGGGTAGTCACAAAGTTACGGTAGTAGTTCTATAACTTCCAGAACTCAGGGACCCATAGGTCGATTCCCTACAGGAAGTATTGTCCGATCAACTGAATAGAGGGTGTATCGACCGGTCGAGCTGGCACGACTTACTGGGAGTTAGCCTGAGTGGGAGGAGTAGCGGATTAGTTGCTCTTGTTTACTGGGGAGGCTTTCCGCAGTGTCGCAAGCAATTTCTTGGCACAATCTGGGACTGGCACCGCCTTCTCGAAGACGATGGATTTTGCGCTAACGTCCTTGCCGTACAGATTCTTGCTGGCGCCATTGTCGGGGCGAAGAGTGGAACCTGTTAGGGAGACGCCGGCGAAGAGTCCCCGCGCACGTGAGTAGGAAAGGACTTCAGCACGAAAGGCGACATCGGTCTCCGCAGAGGCAGTGCGCCCAACCGGGCCAGCGGCAGCGGTGGCGTCACCACCAAGCTTGACCTTGCTGCTGAGAATACTGGTGGCGGAACGTGGGCTCATGAGCAGCAGAACGAAGTCCGTGGCATTCCCGCCGAGTTGCAATCCAGCGCTGCCACCTTCGAGAGCCATCATGGCCGGGGCGCTCCATGAGCCGTGGAAGGTGGTGCCGGTGCGACACGACATCACGCCGCGCCCGTAACTGCCTCCGATGCCGATGGCAAACTTCACGACGGACGGCAAAATCACAACGCAATCAGCTTTATCCAGAACACTTTGCGGAATAGAGTCGGGAGCGTTGAGAATTTCGTTCATCACCTTGCCTGCGTTGTCGACGCGATCAGCTTCTTTGTTCTGTGCCGAAGCGGTCAGCGCCAGTGCCAAAGCCAATCCAACACTCGGCCACACCTTTTTCATAACTCCTCCCTCAAGGGCTTAAGTCCAGGCACAGGGCAACGTATCCTTATTCCTTCTTGCTGATACTGTCCCCAGCGGTCGCCGGATGGAACTGTCAAAAGTGACAAGCAATCGCTTGGGCCAAAGCGGAGTGAGAATAATCGGGCGGATGGCTCGATATGGCTGTCGTTAATCCGGTATTCCTCGACTCGACCGGTTACCGGAAATCGCCCCCAAGTTTCCGATTACGCGACTTATCGTCTACTCGGTGGAATTGATACAAAAGTGCATACCGCTGTGTCACAATCTCGCGCGTGAACGTCCCCCGACAAATTGATTGGCGGCGCTTCCCGTGGGATTTTAGGCAATTTATGGGTTGGTGCTTCGCGGTCGACTGCGTGGTACGCATGGTGAGGTTAGTCATTTCAGCCCCCGGCATTCTGAGCGCGGTTGATCAGCAATTTGCCGCGCCGTTTTTGCACAGACTGCTGATGTATCCGATATTCCCGCTTGAGGTCGCCATGGTTGAAGGAGTGGCTTGGTGGACAATCTGGAGACGAAAGCCCTGGGCGACGGGCTTTGGAATCGCTGCGAGCCTCATGGTTTGTCTGATTTTCGTCCGACAATTCATCCTCCCGTTGCCGCCCGTTTTAGATCGACATATCAGCGCTTTAATTTTCGGGATCATCGGACTCGCTCATTTTGCCTCGCGCGGCAAGTACCCCAGCAGCGACTTCGTCCTCTTCGAGCGGCTGCATGAACGGAATGCCCCGGGCAGTCTCTTCGGTAAGCGTTAACACGAACACAGGTCGATGTCGCCATGCCTACCTGCGAAGTCTTGAATAACGCCGAAACCGGAAAGTTGCCCTCTCAGTTGAGCAAATGGATGGTTACCCGACTATACGTCCACTTGGTCGTGCGTTGCGGTCGCCTATTCGTACCTCAACGCTTCACAAGGATCGACCGCCGTAGCGTGGTATGCCGGTAGGAGACACGCCGTGAAGCCCACAAGAACAATCAGACCAAGCACTGCGCCGAGCGTCCACGGATCGGCAGCGGAAATGCCCCAGATCTGACTCTCCAGAAATCGTGTTAGCAAATAGCTCGCGGCCAAGCCGATACCAATTCCCCTGGCGATAAGCCAGGCCCCTTTCCCGAGAAACAACCTCATGATGTTCGCCCGCTGCGCTCCCAGAGCCATGCGTACCCCTATCTCGTGCGTCCGCAGTGACACTGTATACGCCATCACGCTGAAGATTCCGATCACGACCAACAGCAGTCCGATGCATGCCAGCGGCGCTAGTGCAGCGACACCAAACTTGGGGGCTGAATACGTGAGTCTGTCGAACGTGTCCTCCATAGGCTCGAATTGCTCAAAAATCATGCTCGAATCGAATGACCAGATTTCTTGCTGGATTGCACGCATCATCGAGCGCGGCTTAACGTTTGTCCGGACCAGGATGACGAATCCTTCGACGGATCTGTAGGGAATGTATGCCATCGGCCTAACTGGGCGCTTGGGGCCGTCGTAATTTTTAACGTCTGAGACGACCCCGACAATTTCGTACGACTCCGTTTTTTCGCCGCTGCCACTGTGAATCGGCTTTACTTCCAGCTGACTGCCAATCGGATCACGTTCGCCAAAGAATTTCCGTGCCAAAGTCTTGTTGATCACCGCGACTCGCTGCGCTGACTCGCCGTTGTCGTCCGAAAACCATTTCCCCTGCAATAGCCGCAGGCCGAGTGTGTGGAAAAGACTCGCGCCGCAGCTTTCAATTCCACCTTCCTCTGACCAATTTGATCCCGAAACTGAAAGCTCACTGCCACCCCCGCCGTTGTAGCCCGGCAATGTGTAATTCAGGGCTGCGTCGGAGACACCAGGCATGGCTTTCAGTTTCTGGAGAATACGATCGAGAAGCACCTTATTCTGTTCCGGCGTTCTCTTGTCGTCACGATCTCCAAACACAGCGATCAGCAGATGATTGGGATCGAACCCCAAGTCCACGTTCTTCAAGACGTAGAAGCTCCGAATCAACAGGCCCGTACCAACTAACAGGACAAGAGAAAGCGCGACCTCGCCAATCACTAGGGCAGATCGAAAACTCCCCGCCGTCGGACTCTCGTTCGTGCCCTTTCTGGCCATGCCAGAATTCACGTCGCGGGGCACTGCATAAAGCGCAGGTACCAAGCCGCAACCAACAATCGTCAGAGCAGTCGCGCCCAAGGCAAATAACAAGACCCCTGGACTTAGCCCGATCACCACTTCTCCCCCAATGCCGAGGCCCTTGTGCGGAATCACGGCCGCCGCGCCGATCATGCCTAAATAGGCGAATGCGCATCCCACAAGGCAGGCAGCCGTCGCCAGCACGGAGCTCTCTACGAGAAGTTGCCGCACTAGCTGCCTGCGCGTCGCTCCTAGCGCTAAGCGAACCGCGATCTCCCTCTCTCTCGTCGTGGCTTTTGCAAGTAGCAGGTTTGCGACGTTGCTGCATGCAATCAACAGAAGAATGGCCGCCGCCACCAGAAGGTTGTAGAGCAGTCTCTTCAAGCCGTATTCCGACCCTTCTGCGCCTCCAATTCCATACGGTCCCAAAAGGAAGTCGGTCGCGGACTCCACTCGCACTCTGAGGTTCTTGGGGAAATCATCGGGATGATCTTTGGCGAGACGCTGCACGATAGCGTCGAGATCGGCCGAGGCAGCTGCAACATTCACGCCGAGCTTCAGCCGCGCCAGCATGTAGCCGCCAACCGCATTAGACGGGATCCACATTTGCTGCAGCGCCCCGAAGGCATGGAAGCGCGGCGGCATAATCCCGACTAGAGTTCTTTCCTGGCCATTTACGGTGAAATGTCTGCCGAGGACGCCAACGTTTGAATTGAAGTCACTCCTCCACGCATCGTAACTGAGGACGAAGACGGGCGCAGCGACCAGTCTACCGTCCTCCGGAATGATCCCGCGGCCAAGCAAAGCATGTACGCCATAGAAATCGAATGCGTTCGCGTCTACCTGAGAGCTATAGAGCTGATAGGTTTCGCGCCCATCGCTCACCAACGAGATTCCGCGTCCGTAAGCGACGATGTCCTCGAAAACTTGGTTTTGCTCACGAATAGCCTCGATGTCGGCGGCGGAACACGACAAGGGTTCCAAATCAGAGCGCATCAGAACAACCAGGCGGCTCGAATTCTTAGCGGCAAAAGCGTTAAACAGAAGGTTGTAGAAAACGCTAAAAACGACCGTAGAAGCGCCGATACCGAGTGCGAGTGCGAAGATTGCGACTGTCGCGAGGCGCCAGTCCTTTCGAAAACTGCGCAGACCATATCGAAAATCCTGAAGCATGCTCCACAGCTTACGACGATTCCCTGTCCAATTGGACGGTAAACGCGGTAACCGGAAACTTGCCTTCCGCCCGGGGGAGCAAGTTTCCGATTACGCGACTACGTCCACCTGGCCCCCGATCGCTCCGTCGGGAGGGGCCGAGCGACTCTGTTGCCCGCGTTGAATTTCTCAACAGACGTTGACTTATTCAGCGCTATTTCCGGCTGACCCGCTTGCGTCGATGGAATCCGGTGATTGCATCCTCCACATTACACGCGAGATCAGTTCTGGCCCGTTCGACTGGACATTTGGCCCCGGATTTGCTTATTGCTTATAACGACGTGACCGCCCTCGCGGGCAATCCAAAGGAAGGAGAAAAACCATGGCATCGAAGAAAGCGACCAAGAAACTGAAGAAGGCCAAGAAAGTACAGCCGACTATCAACCTGAGCCTCGCGGACAAGGCCACCCCAAAGTTTTAACCATTCCCAGGCGAAAGGGCGTGTGGCTTCCGGCCGCTCAGTCGCCTGGGTTTCGACTGGCAGGGGGCTGCACAAACCGACAGAATCGGGTACTCGCAGCCCCCCCAACCGGTCTTTAGTCGATAGCCAAATGGCCCGAAATCACCGCCAGCGAATTGCGCCTCGCGCCTCAACATTTCGCCTTCTCATTGGCCGATCTCCCATCCAAGGATTGGGCGTCTTCGCGGGGGAGAAGATTCCACCTCAACGCAAGGTGATGGAATACACCGGAGCGCTTTTCAGTCGCCCGCGACTGGAAAAACGGGTCAGGCAAATCTTCAAGCGCCACGGCCGCATGCCGCGCTGCGTGTTTCGCCTGAATCGCTACTGGTATGTGGATGGAGGCATTCGTGGCTGCGGCGCCGAACGTATCAACCACTCTTGCGACCCGAACCTTAAGCCGCGTATCATCCGCGGTCACATCCTGTTGTTCAGCCGCCGCGCCATTTCTGTCGGCGAGGAACTCACCTACGACTACTACTATCGGCGGCAAGCCCCGCGCAGAGTCTGCCGTTGCCATTCGCCAAAGTGCCGGGGCACTATCAACCGCAAGTAGCCCTCATCTCCCGAAGGATGTGCCATCCCCCTGTAAATTCTGACAGGTGCGCGCGTGTTCCAGCTAGTAGTATTCACTCTGCACACCTGTAAGTTCTGACCGGTGCGCGGGCGAACTCGCCCGCGATGGGCAGGCTGAGGAGACTCGTTATGTGGAATCGAAGATTTCTTACGCTTACAGTTGTCCTTACGCTAGCCATTTTGTACATCGGCACCCGGGTGAACGCGGATGATAGCGTGCCCGAAGAGATTCTACCCGCCGGAACCTTGATTCGTTGCACGCTTGACGAACCGAACTTCTCCACGAAAACCGCTGACGTTGGAGATCCCGTAGTCTGTCATCTAAGCCAGCTGGTTCTTTTCAATCGCCCAGTCTTCCCGCGCGGCGCCTACTTGAGTGGCCATCTCGAATCTGAAAAAGAGCCGGGACATTTCGTCGGCAAAGGATATCTGCAGATCCAGTTCGATAAGCTCGGCTTCCCCGAAGGTCAGATACCAGTTCCTGCAAAATTGATCGCCGCAAAAGGATACCGCGTCGATCGACAGGGGAAGATCATAGGAAATGGGCATGCGGTCAGGGACACTGTTGAGTGGATGATCCCTCCGCTCTGGCCAGAGAAGCTAGTTATGTTGCCTGCGCGCGGTCCGCGTCCCACTTTGAAAGGGGAGCAACAGCTAGTGCTCCGTGTTATGGATGATGTTGCAGTTCCGATGTTCGGTTGGCACTATTTCACGAAGCCGGCTCCCTCTTCATTCAGTCAGCCTAATAGTTTTCGGAATGGGTATATTCTCCCCGGAATCACCCAAGCCCAAACTCCGCAATCGCATGGCGGCGTCGCGATGGCCGCCGGAAAGACTGCTGTTCCGCAACAGTCATCCGCCAGAAACGGTGGCGATCCTGTCGTCACCTCAAGCAGCCCGAGCGTTGCTTTGGAAACGACCGCGTTCGTCAACGCTAACGCTCGGGTTCTGACACCCGCCAACACCAGGGCAAATATATTGGTGCTGCGCGACGGCTCGAGCTGCGCGGGAAGAGACCTCCGTTTAGGCGGCGGCAAAGTGAATTACGCCCGCGCCGACGGGACAACCGGAGCGCTGCCAGTGGATGAGATTGACTGGACAAAGACGGCGCAGAAAAATGCAGAAAACGGGGTACCGCTCATCCTATCCAGAGCGGCTGATTAGTCTTTGCCCAAGGGCCAACCGCAGACTTGTACCGCGAGTCCGGCTCCTGCCACGCTAATTACCGCAGTAAACTGCGGACCGACCAAGCCAGATAAAAACGTAGTCGTGCGCGTCGACGTGAAGGTAGTAGCGCATCGTTCCGGTAGGATAGCAGCCATCGACTGAGCATCTCAGCGGGCTGTAATTGCGAGGATCACGGACGACCGATGAAAGCGTCAGCGCGCCTTGAGGCGCGACACCCTGAGGCTGCGAGGATCGGTCCATGGAAAGAACATCGTCGCTTGCTAAGAAACGGTTGGCGAAGCAGTGCAGTTTCCCCAGCTCCACGGTGCCTGGCTTGCCCTTGTGCTCCTTCTCAGTGAGTTTTTCATTAGGAAGAACAAACAAAAGAGGATCTGCCTCATGCCCGTCAACGCTAATCCCACCATATCGCACGGAAACCCGCGCATGAGTGTTGTTAACGATCGTTGTCCTAAAAATGAGGAACGTCCCTACTTCGCCGGTTGGAACGTTTTCAAATCCCATTTTCGAACTTACTTCGATTTCTCCGTAGCTTAGTTTGTGTATCGCGTTACCCGTCAGTGGATCTTCAATCGTCGAGGACACCGCCCCGGAAGGCGAGTCCTGCCCCCAAACAAAGGCACTGAGTGTTTCTGCCTTAATCACAGGCTCGTTGTTTTGGAAGGTAACCCCGGGGGCGAGCGCCAGAAATATGAGCAGGAATAACGAAGTGGGTTTGATTGTATTCAACATTCCTTCAAGGGCGACGTAGCATCACAGCCAAAAACAAATACGTTCTCGGCAGATCAAGCACCAAGAATAATTGTGGCCGTGCATTTGTGAGCATCGTCCTGTCAGTTTTCACAGTTCGTTGGCTTGGCCGACGGCGTTGAATCCTAGTTTGATTTCGCTAGTGTGGCTGTGAAATGCGCTTCTGAACCAGCCTCGACGGTGATTTGTTGGGACCAGTTCTTGTAATCCTTCACAAACATCCGAACGTAATGCCGCCCCGGTTTTAGCCTCAATGTGAAAGGCGTCTTTCCCACGAAGGCGTCATCAACGTAAACCTCGGCTCCGCCCGGGTCTGAGACGAGCGAGACCGAACAGAGGCCGTCCGCAGAACGCGTATCCGCAGTTAGAAGGCCGGGTTTCGCAGGCGAAGCAGGCGTCGGAGAGGCAGCCGTTTGTGACACCGCTGCGATTCGAACGTCACGATCGTTGAGGACATCTAGATCGCGCTGCCATTCTTTTCCGTCCTGTCCCTTCTCTTCTATCTCTATCGTGTGGGAACCCGACGGCGGCGTGAAGACTCCTGGGGTCTTCCCGACAAACTTATCGTCGACGTAAATGTCCGCCGCATTTGCATCGGCGTCAGTCGACACCTTTCCGGTGCTAGCGCGCTCTACCTTCCCTGGTGCGCTGCTGGAACCAGCCGGGTGGAACCGCCGCAGAACTGTGACAAGGTCATCCGAACTTAGGGCGAATCCTATCCCTTGCAACGGACGGCCATCATCAGACACAAATCGCCTTAGCGTGGTAATCCCGATCACTTCTCCTGAGCCGTTCAGCAAAGGCCCTCCGCTGTTGCCGGGATTGATGGCGGCATCCGTTTCAACCCAAGTCCCCGGCTCTCCAGGCATCGTTCCGATCCCCCCAACAACACCTTTCGTCACGGAGTTCTGAAATCCCTTGCTAGGGGTCCCGATGGTGACGACCGTGCTCCCAGGCCGCACTGTGGAGGTTTCTGCCAGCGGCAGATACCAAAATCCCGCACCATCCAATTTCAATAACGCAATATCAAGCGATGCGTCGATGTAAACTACCTTGGCCTGGAAGTTCTGGCCATTTGCGGCGGTCGCGACGAGTTCGCTCTGCCCTCTAGCTACGTGCGCGTTGGTAACTGCAACTCCGCTGTCTGTAATCAAGAATCCTGAGCCGGATTCTTCTGAGCTTTGCAGGTACAGGACGGCAGGATTCGCCAGACTCACAATGTCCTCGGTTGCTAGCTCAAGGTGCGTTACTGGCGCAGGGGTCTGCGTCACGCGTGAGAGAACGGGCGGGCCACCAGCGAACGTAGTCGCGGCCTTTTCGAGAGCGAAGTTGAAGGCGTCAGTCTTCAACACCCAATAATCTCCGAAGTAAACGCCATGGGGATTGGTCAGGCGGATTGGACCATTCGCAAGGTCTATTTCCTTCGGCAGGAAGCCCTCCATCGTCAGGCGGAGATGCATCTGTTCGCGTAGAAATTTGCTAGCGACCCGGGGGGAACCCTTTAGGTAAGTGCCGGGTATCTCCAGTTGGAATGGCGTTCTCCCCACCGAGATGCCGTTAATTTCAACAGCCGCAGCGGGCGGAGAGCTCGTGATCGTCAAATAGCACTTTTTCGCGAAGCTTGCGGCCGGCGTCAGCAAGAGCACGAGGAGGCACGAGAAGATCATTCTCAGTTTTCTTGGCTGGGACTCTCGACGGGAAGGCGCTCTCATTTGTTTCATCTCACAAGTTGCAACTAACGAAGGCAGCAGCATCGCTTCCGACGGCTCGCACATGCCTTGGGGAGGTGCTCGTTTAACTAAGAGGCGAAGTAGCGCAAGGTATCCCCACAGCTGCGCTGCCAAGGTGACGCCTGAGCGTGGTTCGGTCGTTGCTCGAACGCAACCCCCGTGCTTGCCCGAGGGCAACGAGGCCGGCTACCCCGTTATTGCGTCTTGAACGTCGAGGTGTGTGGGTAAGCGCGGTAACCGGACATCTGCATCCCGGTAGGGCGAGTGTTTGGTCACCCGACTCATCGGGCGACTTATCGGGCATGTGGAGCGCTTGGAGTGGTAGACTCTCGGCGGCATTCGGCCAGTGCTTTCTCTGGAACGCCATTAGAACTATCGTTTCGTCCTTGGATAGATCTGCACGATTTGGGCTCCTTTGGTTTTTGTTATCGTCTTGTCCTGTATCGTCCCAGACTTGAAGCGCACGGAGACAAACCGCTAAGACAACGAGGAGAAGAGATGAACTATTCCAGAAAGCGCATCCTGGCGGGCCTCATTACCTGCATCGCACTCCTGGCCTGCGCCGTCACTGCGCAGGACGTTGCCAAGCTGCCTTACATGAATACCAGCCTGTCGCCTGAGCAGCGCGCCGCAGACTTGGTGCACCGAATGACGCTGGAGGAAAAGGCCACGCAGCTAGTGAACCAGGCACGCGCAATTCCGCGCTTGAATGTGCCAGCCTACGATTGGTGGAGCGAGTCGCTACACGGCGTCGCTGTAGACGGCACCACGGAGTATCCCGAGCCCATCGGGCTTGCTGCAACGTTCGATGCGCCAAACATTCACGAGATGGCCACCGCGATCGGTATCGAAGCGCGCGTTGTGAATGTCCGGGCCGTGCGCGCCGGCGGGTCGACTATCTTTCACGGACTCGACTTCTGGGCCCCCAACGTCAACATTTTCCGCGATCCGCGGTGGGGCCGCGGCCAAGAAACCTACGGGGAGGACCCCTACCTGACCGCGCGCATGGCGGTGGCTTTTGTCACAGGGATGCAGGGAAGCGATCCGAACTACTACCGCGTCATCTCGACGCCCAAGCACTTCGCGGTGCATAGCGGACCCGAACCTACCCGCCACTTCGCCGACGTTGACGTGAGCAAGCACGACGAGGAAGACACCTATCTGCCCGCATTCCGCGCTGCCGTCGTCGAAGGCCATGCGGGATCCGTGATGTGCTCGTACAACGCGATCAACGGTGAGCCTGGGTGCGCCAACCAGTTCCTGCTGCAGCACACGTTGCGTGGCGCGTGGCAGTTCCAGGGCTACGTGGTGTCTGATTGCGGCGCGGTCCGCGATATCTTCGATGGTCACCGTTACCGGCATACGCAGCCGCAGGCATCGGCCATTTCACTGGGACGCGGCATGGACAACGAGTGCATCGACTTCACCAGCAAAGTGACCGACGACCACGATTACAAGCCGTATATCGAGGCCGTGCAGCAGGGCTATCTCTCGGAGGGCGCCATCGACACCGCGCTCGTTCGCCTCTTCACCGCGCGCATCCGACTGGGCATGTTCAATCCGCCGTCGATGGTGCCGTACTCGAAAATTAGCGAGAGCGAGCTCGACAGCGCCGCACATCGCGAACTCGCCCGCCGCCTGGCGGATGAATCCATGGTGCTGCTGAAGAATGACGGCGTGCTGCCGCTCAAGAATTCGGTGAAGCGCATCGCGATTATTGGCCCGCTTGCGGATCAAACCGAGGTTCTGCTGGGAAATTACAACGGCATTCCAACCCATACCGTGAGCGTGCTGGAGGGGATGAAGGCCGAATTTCCCAATGTAGAGATAACCTACGTTCCCGGCACCCAGTTCCTTTCCGACCACGGGAATCCTGTACCTGCCTCCGCGCTGACCACGCCGGACGGCAAGGCCGGCATCGAAGCCAACTACGGTTCAGCTGCAGGCCTAGGTGAAGAACCCAAACCCATCACTTCGCGAGTGGAACCCACGGTGGATATCAACGAGAGCAATATCCCCGCGCAGACGAAAGAAAGTCACGGGCTATCCGTCGAGTGGACGGGCTTTCTCACTGCACCCGAAACAGGAGATTACCTCGTCGGCATCAGGGCTGCTGGCTTCGCTCGTGTTTCAGTGGGCGATCGAGAGGTCGTGCTGATTTATGGCGGCGGTTCGAATCGCAGCGAGGCCCGGTTCGGCCGAGTTCATCTCGAAAAAGGACAGCCGGCTAAGCTCGATGTGAGCTACAGAACGGGCGGGAAACCCGCAGCGCAGCTCCTATGGGCTCCTATAAACAATGCGCCTGATCCGGCCGCCGTTGCTGCCGCGAAAAACGCCGATGTCGTCGTTGCCGTCGTTGGCATCACCAGCCGTCTGGAAGGGGAAGAAATGCCGGTCGACCAAGCCGGCTTCCTCGGCGGAGACCGCACCAACCTGCAGATGCCCGAGCCGGAAGAGACCCTGGTGCAAGCGGTGGCCGCGACCGGCAAACCACTGGTTGTGGTGCTCATGAACGGCAGCGCTCTGGCCGCGAACTGGGAGAAAGAGCACGCCAACGCCATCGTCGAAGCGTGGTACTCGGGCGAGGAAGGCGGAGCCGCTATTGCGGAGACGCTGAGCGGCAAGAACAATCCCGCCGGACGTCTGCCCGTTACGTTCTATAAGGATGTTCACCAACTGCCGAACTTCGAGGACTACGCGATGAAAGGCCGGACGTATCGCTATTTCGAAGGCGAGCCGCTCTGGTCGTTCGGATACGGCCTGAGCTACACAACTTTTAAGTACGGCGATCTCACGCTGCCGAACGCGCCAATCAATGGCGCCGATCCGCTCAATGCCTCCGTGACGGTGACGAATACGGGGAAGATCGCGGGCGACGAAGTTGTACAGCTCTATCTGAAGTTCCCTGGTGTTCCGGGCGCGCCGATTCGTGCCCTTCGCGGATTCCAGCGCATTCATCTTGAGCCGGGCGCCTGCCAGGTGGTTCAGTTTCAACTTAAGAGCCGCGACCTAAGCATGGTTACTGAGGCCGGAGACATCGTCGTCGCCCAAGGCAAGTACACCGTGTCGGTGGGCGGCGGCCAGCCCGGGAGCGGCGCCGCGTCAGTGAGCGGCAACTTCGAAGTCAACGGCCAGATTATGCTGCCGGAATAAATTCACACGCTGGCTTCACCCTTCGCCCTTCGCGCGGCAGGTTCACTTCGTCGTCGGCTTGGCCGTGGGCGTCGCCGGGGTATGATCCCTCTCGATGCCGACAAAAAACATACTTGCGCTTCTCGAAGGCGGGAATCGGCGGTCGATTGGGCAGGCTGATGAAGTGGCCGCGCTTGTCGCTAGGAATCCGCGATTATTTCCTCGATTGATGGAAGGCTTGTGGTCGGAAAACCCGCTGGTGCGGATGCGGGCCGCGGACGCTGCGGAGAAAGTGACGCGGGAGAATCGCGAGCTGCTGCGGCCATTTAAGAGCGAGCTGCTCGGTTTGATGGGTGAGGCCACGCAGCAAGAAGTGCGGTGGCATCTGGCGGCGATGGTTCCGCGGCTGGCGCTGAACGGTCCGGAGCGGGAACTTGCGATGTCTTTGTTGAACGGCTATCTCTCGGATCGAAGTTCGATTGTTCGGACGTTTGCGTTGCAGGGAATGGCGGAGTTGGCGGAAGGCGACGCGAGCGTGCGGGCGAGCGTGATCGAGGTTTTGCGAGAAGCTACGCGGACCGGTACGGCGGCGATGAAGGCGCGGGGGCGGAAGTTGCTGGTGCGGCTGGAGAAACCAAATGCGAAGAGCTAGCTACAGATCCCGAAGCTTCGGGACACGGAGAAAAACAGGCAACAAAGGTGTCGCACCTACGGCGCTCTTCCGTTTTCAGGTATCGGAGACCCAGCCCTTACGGGCTGGGCTAACTTCTGTCGCGCCTACGGCGCTTTGGGGCATCCGGTCCTGCATTCGGGATTTGAAATTTGAGATTTGAAATTTCAAAGTGGGCAAAATGCGGCAGCCTACGGCGCTTTGGACGAGAAGGCAAGGCGACAGAAAACGGCGAGTGGGTCCCACCACGGCGGACACGCTGACACCGGCGGCGGTTAGCGGTGAGCGATTTGGGGCAGGAAGCTGATGCGGACCGCTGCCACTTGCAACACAGCGACGAGGAACACGACGGCCATGGCTGGCAATGCGCGGACGGAGCTTCTGGTGCGAACGGCCGTGACAATTCCTGCGATCGAGGCCAGGCCGACGATCATGGTCATTGCGATTTCGGTGGGCGAGAAAGTTCCGGAGATGATGCGCGCCCAGCCGAGCAGGAAGAGCCAAATCGCGGTCATGAGGAGCAGCCAGAGGACGAAGCAGGGCAGCGCCGCCCATTTGGTCCAGGGGGAGCGGCGAATGCCGAGCACGATGGCGATCCAAAGTGGGCAGGTCTGGACGATGTGGCGAACGATGCCATGCGATACGGCTCCGACGACGAGCAAGGCCGCGATCATGGCGATGCAGCACAGCGTCAAAATGCGGAAGCGGTCTTCCATGGGTCACCTCAGGGATTGGCACGGCGACTAGAACTCATCCGTAAGAAACGCTTGGACCGACGGTTCTGTTCCCTCAGGGACGCCTTGATGAGGGGAGGAAGAGAGATTCCTCGTCGCTTCGTTCCTCGACGAAACCAAGGCAGCGAGGAGCGGGCGCGCTGAAGCAATCTTCTGCGAAGAGAAAGCCCCGCCTCGGGGGACAAGCTGAGAGCCGCCCCTACGGGTGTCGCACCTACGGCGCTCTGGCGTTTTCGGGTATCGCACACCCAGCCCTTACGGGCTGGGCTAAATTGTGACGCGCCTACGGCGCTTCGGGCGAGAGGGCGAGGCGACAGAAAAACGGCAGTGGTTCGCCGAGGCATTTCGACTCGCGCGGGTGAGCACGGATGTGGTAGTTTCCTGTCGGTTTTTTGCCGGACGGAGGAACGAATGAAGCCGAATCGCCGAGATGTGCTGAAGAACGGGAGTCTTGCGGTGTTGGGGAGCGGGTTTTTGTCGCGAGTGGACAAGATTGACGGTATGCAGACGGCGACGCAGGCGCATAGTGCGCCGCTCGCGGAAATCGTGAAGAGCAGAGGGTCAGGCCGGAGCGAGAAAATGTTGCTGGGGCCACAGGCGGGCGAAGAGGGTCCACCGGAGCCGTCGAAGGACGACCGGTTGTCGCTCGATTGGAATAAGCGGACGGCGACGCGGCTGAAGGACCGGCTCGCACAAAAAGACATTCATGCGTTCATGCTGCGCGACCAATTGAACATCATCTACGTGACGGGCTACTGGCATACAGGAACGGAGCGGCCGCAGATCGCGTTCATGAATCAGGACGACGCAGCGCCGTGGTTCCTCTATCCGGCTTTGGATCGGGATTCCGTGACGACGTGGTGGTTTGGGGGCGGGTGGATGTACTTCGACTACAAGCACGCCGAGGGCGGTTTTCCGAATCTGGGAAAAGTGGTGCAGGGGCCGGCGGTGGATTTGTTTGGGATGACGCTGGAAGGAATCAAGAAGAAAGGATTGCAGGGAAACAAGATTGGGCTCGACGGCTTGCTTGGGCCCGAACAAGCGGCGACGGCAAAGAGAATCCTGCCGGGAGTGGAATGGGTGGACGTGAGCCAGACGCTGCTCGATATGCGGGAAGTGAAGACGCCGGAGGAATTGGCTTTGATGCGGCGTGCGTATACGTATTTCGATCGCGCGCATGCGTACGCACGAGATTACATCCTCACGTTTGGGACGGATATTACGGATTACGAAGTGGGCGTGGCGACGACGTTCTGGATCAACAATCAGCTGTACGCGGATCTCGATCTGGCGAATGGCGCGTTGCATCATGGAGTCGCGTCGTCGGTGGACGTCGAGTGCCGTGTGGGGCCGCTGACCGCGTATCCGCATCCGAACCAGCCGCTCTTCAATCGCATCGGGCGAAACATGGCGCTGCAAGTGGAGGGAGGCGCGCTCATCGGCGGTCAAGGCGGCGAGAACTATCGGGCGTTTATTATCGCGGATAACGTTGGGAATTTCGATTCGCACATGCAGAAGCTGTGGGAAGTGAGCGAACGGTGTTGCGACATGCAAGTGCAGATGCAAAAAGAAGGCGTGACGTGCTCCAGCATCGCGTATGCGATCCACAAATATCAGGTGGAGCAGGGCGTCCAAGACTACATCTACCACCGTCCCGCGCACGGGGAAGGCTCCGAAGGGCACCAGCCACCGTACCTGGCGCTCGGCGACAGCACCGTGCTAAAACGCGGCATGACATTTTCCGAGGAGCCCGGATTGTACGATCCGAAGGCTGGTTGCGGTTTCAATTGGAGCGATTGTGTGGCGACGGGCGTGAAATCCGGCTATCGAATGAGCCGCGTGCCATACTCGAAAGAATGGTGCTGGATCAAGATCTAGGCCGCCTCGTCCCGGCGCGCCTGAAGAGGGCACTAAAGCTAAACCACAGAGGGCGCAGAGAAAACCACAAAGAGCAAACGCGGGATCTGGATGGGCGGGGCGCGGGGGAAGGGGCGTAGCTGAGGCGAAGCAGAGGCGCGGGCGGTTATTGACGCTTCTCGGGATTGTGTCTAGAGTCGTAGAGTGCCCGCGAAAAAGGTCCAAGTCGGCCAGGTGTGGAAGAAGGATGGTAGCGGCGAGAACTTTCTGGTTACGAAGGTTTACACCGAGGCCCTTGCGACTTTTGCCGTCTTGCGCAAGGCTGGCGCTGAAAGCGAGCCTGCCGTGCGAGTGAAGGTTTCGCATTCAGGGCCGGTGGTTTCCCTCCCAGGTTTTTCCTATACGCAACATTCCGACGAATTTTAGCTGAGGCGGCTGCAGCGCCGAAGAAAAAGCAGATCCCTCGAACTGCGTCCCGCGCCCACGCTTCGCGTGGGAAGGCAAAGGCGCGCGGGACTTTGCTCGGGATGACAACCTTACGGAGGGGTGTTGCGAAAAGCCGGGCACGGCATGCCGTGCCCCTACAGCATACGTCGCGGTTGCGGTCAGTCGGTGGCGGTCGTGCCGGGCTTTAGGACTAGGACGACGATGCGGCCGTCGGAGTGGAATTCGCCTCCGGTGGCGGTTTTGGCGGTGGTGAGCGCGTTGGGCCGCGTGACGTGGCTGCGGCGCGCGACGAAGCCGGTTTCCGAGAGCGTGGAGTTTACGTATTCGCGCTCGCCGTCAATGGCGGGATCGATTTTGTGGGTGACGCCGTTGTTGCGTTGGTCGCGCTCGAAGCCGATGTCGTGCGTGGCGGCGATGCACCAAACGGGGCGGCCGTCGACTTCGTAGGGCGATTTCCAGACGCGCAGGTGATTGCGCGACATCGCGACGCGCACGGGCTCGGCGTGGGCGAAGCCGTAGTCTTGCGCGCGGCCGAAGAGGAAGAGGGTGCTCATCGGCATCGTGAGGTAGTCTTTTTTCGAGAGGGTGGCGAGAGCGCCTTCGAGCACTGTGTCTTGCACCGATTTGTCGACCTTCACCCAGCCGGCGCTGGTGAATACGTTGACTACTTCTTCTTGCGTTCCGACGATGAGGATGTTGACCATGTCGCCGGGATTGCCCTGGGGGTCGTTGACGCGGCGGGGGATTTTGGCGAGCAGGTCCGCGGTGATGACGGGGATCGGCGCGTCGGCAGGACCGCCAACGAGTGCGGCGGCTGCGTCGGCGGAGCCGGGATTGAGGACTTCGATCTTCACGTGGAAACTTCCGGTGGCGGCGCTGGCGTCTTTGAGGCTCTCGTTGATTCCGAGGAAGAGGCGGCCGGCGACCGGTGCGGTGTAGTCGTTGGTCGCGCCGATGAGGAAGGGCTGCGCGGCATCGTCGGAGCCGAGGCGTCCGACCAGGGCGCCGCGGCCGCCGTTGGGGACGGCGTATTCGTGGAGGAGATCCTTCCAGCCGCGCGAGAGGCCGTCGGGGCCGAAGGTTTGCGGCGTTTGCGATTTCTTGGGGTCGGCCGGCGGATAGGTGACCTCGCCTGTGGCTGTGATGCTGAGCTTTTCGCCTGCGCGCAGGTTGATGTTCGTGTCCGACCATTGTTTTGTGGCCGGGACGTCTAGCTCGTAGGATTTTTGCGCCGATTGGCGCGGGCTTAGTGGCTCGGAGTTGGCGAGGGCTGCGCCTGCGAAGGCGATTGCGCACGCGAGCGTGGTGGCTGCGGTGATTTCTCTTCTTAGCTTTGTGATCCTCATCCGAGTTCCCCAGAATCGTGGGTTAGATCGATCGAATCGGCATTTTCACGACGTCGTCGACCTGCAGGATTTCCTTGACCATGAATCCTTCGGCGTACTTTACGCCGATCATGCGACCGTAGTAGCGCGCGGTGAAATTCATGCGGTCTTCGAGCTCGTCGAGAGGGAGAAAGACTTTTGAGGTTTGGGTCCCTTTGGGCGGGCGAAACTGCGATTCGTAGGCAAGGATGGCGCGGCGGCGGCGGTCGTACTGCTTGGTGATGTCGACGGCGAAGGTGGGAGTGACGGTGGAGTAGGCCGCGGCATAGATGATTTTGAAGGGGCGAAACGCTTCGCCCGCCAGCGGATAATTTTTCAGGCCAGCGATGAAACAGGCCTCGTAGCCGAGCTTCGAGGCCGTGTAATGGTCGGGATGGCGGCCCTCCCAGTACGGGAGGATGACGGTGCGGGGTTGCAGCTCGCGAATATATTCGGCGATAGCGACTTTATAGTCGTCGCGGACGCCGAGGTGAGCGTCGGGCATTCCGGCATTGAGGCGAACCTTTGTGCCGAGGATTTTGGCGGCGCGGGCTGCCTCGCGGGCGCGAATTTCCGGCGTGCCGCGCGTGCCGGTTTCGCCCTCCGTCAGGTCGAGGATGCCGGTGCGATAGCCGGCGTCGGCCATCTTCAGAAGGGTGCCACCGCAAGTGAGTTCGACGTCGTCGGGATGCGGAGCGATCGCGAGTAGATCGAGTTTCATGAGGATTCAAAACTGGCACAAGAGGGGCGTCGGTTTCAAGGGGTTACGTAGTACGGGTAGGGTGAGGTGAGCGGCATCCAAAAGCGAAAGCAGATCCCTCACCCCGCAAGAAGCGCGGGGATTCGGGATGACAACCGGGGGTGGCGAGCTGCGCCCCTACGACAATGTGGCTGTGGGAGCCGATCTCAGATTTGAAATTTCAAAATGGGTGAAGGGCGGCGGTGAGGGTGTGTCGCGCCTACGGCGCTTGAGATTTCCTTTCTGGATTTTTCCCAGCCCTTACGGGCTGGGCTAACTTATGACGCGCCTACGGCGCTTCAGGCGCTCCTGAATTTGAAATTTCAAAGTGGGGCAAAGTGCAGGGTGAACGGGAGCGGCGCCCAAATAGCGGGGATCCGGGGCTACGATGTGCCCCAGATGTCGCCTAGGATGCGCTGGAAATTGGCGCCGAGAACCTTTTCGATGACTGAGGAAGGCTGGCCGCGCTTGGCGAGTTCGGCGGCGATGACTTCCATGTGGTCGGGGCCGTTGAGGTCGGGCACGTAGGGGTAGCGGTCTTCTCCCGGGGCGCCGATCCCGAGGGCTTTGCGATGGGCGATGTCTTTGTCGAAATCGTCTTTCTGCTTCTGCGTGAGGATGACCTTTTCGATCGAGCCATCCGAGCCGATGCCAACGTGGTCGGCACCGCAGATGTTGATGGCATGCACTAGGTGAGCGAGCACGTGCTCGCGCGTTGGAACAGTGGGGGAAGCAACCAGGTAAGGCATGAGGTAGACGCCGAAATATCCGCCGCGGTCGGCGAGAGACTTCAGAATTTCATTGGGCTTGTTGCGCGGGTGAGCGTAAACGGCGGCGCAGCCTGAGTGCGTGATGAGAACGGGCTTGGCGGAAGCGGCGATTCCTTCGGAGGTGGTGCGGTATCCGCTGTGGCTGAGGTCAACGGCGACGCCGAGGTCGTTCATTTTCTTTACGGCTGCGAGGCCGGCGGAAGACAGGCCGGCGTTGCCGGGTTCGAGGCAGCCGTCGCCAAACAGGCCGCGTTTATTGTAAGTGAGCTGCATGATGCGGACGCCGAAATTGCGGAAAATGTCGATGCGATCGGGATTTTCCTCGAGGAAGCTGGCTTCCTGAAAGCCGGGAAGGATGCCGATTTTGGCGTCGCGTTTGGCTTGGGCGATTTGGGAGTGGTGGCGCACGATGACGAGGAAATCGGGGTGTGCGTCGACGAGAGCTTGCAGTGAACCCAGCCGCTCGACGGTGTCTTCGAACGTCCGCTCCGAAATGGTCCAGTTCACCGCGGTGATTCCGGAAGCGCGAACGGCGGAGATGGTTTCGGGGCTTGGCTTCGGGTCGTTGAAGACGGCGCAGAGGGTGTCGATTACGATGGCGTTTTTGTAGAGCTGGGCGATGTCGGCGGGGATGTCGTCGTGGGCGCGCGTGAGGAGATGCGGGGCGAGTAGTGCGGCGCCGAGGAATTTCAGGCTCGAGAGCTGGAACTCGCGACGATTCATCGGCATTGTCATGTTAGTGAGCGAAGCGGCGGAAGAAGCTGTCGGGCTTCCATTCGGGGCGGTGATCGGCGTCGGCGACGCGCAGCGCCAGTTTTTCGAGGATGGCGTTGAACTGCGCGGCGGCAGCCATATCGACGGGCTGGCTCAGGTCGTCCGAGGGGGCGTGGTAGCGGTCGGCGTACCAGGCCTTGAAGATTTTTTCTTCGGGAGTGCCGGGAATGTAGCCGAACTTGAAGGCAAGAGACGGAACTCCCTTCTTTATGAAACTGTACTGATCGCTGCGGATGAAGCGATTGTGCTCCGGTTCCTTATCGGCCTGGACTATTACACCTGCTTTTTCGCAGACCGCACGAATGTCGTCGCCTAGCGTGGATTCGCCGAGACCCTGGACCTCGAGGTATTTCAGGGGGAAGAGCGGAAGGTACATGTCCATGTTGATGTTGGCGACGATGGGGCCGGGCACGGTGGGATGCGCGGCGAAATATTGAGAGCCGAGCTCGCCCTTTTCCTCGCCCGTGACGGAGAGGAAAAGAATTGAGCGCTTGGGCTTTGCTCCGGAATCTTTCAGCGCACGGGCGATTTCGATCAGCGACGCGTCGCCTGAGGCGTCGTCCATCGCGCCATTGTAGATTTTGTCGCCGTTGACGGGCTCGCCGATTCCGAGATGGTCGAGGTGGGCGCTGACGACTACGTATTCGTTCTTAAGTGCGGGATCGCTGCCCGGGAGAACCCCCGCGACGTTTTCGGATTTCACTGCCGAGCGGGTCATGCCGAGGCGCGAGCGAACTTTCACGGCGAGAGGGAAGTGAGGCAGAGGCTTATCGGCGTTGAGCGTCGCGAGGACTTCATCAAAGGTGTGGCCGCTGCCGGCGAAGAGCATCTCGGCGTGCTTCGGATTGAATGTGATGCTGACTTGGAGCGGCGGCGGGACGTCGGAGCCGGGGTCGCGCAACTCCATCCTTGGCTGAAAACGCGATGCGGCAACGCGCGACCAGGGAACCTCGAGGCTCTTGGGATTCGGTATGGAGATGGTGCCGATCACGCCGGCTTTCAGAAGCGCTTTTCGCCGCTGTTCGCCTGACTGGAAGTGAGCTTTGATCGGGCCTGGCATGTCAGCGGGGCCGCCGGTGACATAGACTACGATTTTGCCCTTCACGTCCTGACCTGCCAGATCGTCGTAGTTCAGTTCGGGGACTGTGAGGCCGTAGCCGACGAACACGGCTTCCGCTTCGACGCTTTCCGCAGCGTGCGAGTTGACGCCGAGGGTGGAGTCTTCGCCGAGATTCACCATTTGCACGTTGCCGTCGCGAAGCAAATCGAGGGAGCAGCGAGTTTCGTCAATGCGCACGACGTCGAAATCCATGGGTTGGCGATAACCGTCCACGCCAGCGGGCTGCAGGCCTGCGGCGCGGAACTGGTCAGCCATGTAGTTGGCGGCTTTTTCGAAACCGGGGCTGCCGGTGTCGCGGCCTTCGAGGGAGTCGTCGGCGAGGTACTGGATGTGAGACCACCAGCGCTTGCCGAGGGCGTTCCAGTCGGGGGTTTGCGCGAGGGCGACGCCGCTGACACAAGCCAGGGCGAGGAATGCAAGCAGCCAGTTGACGGGTTTCACGTGCGAAGGCCTCCGATTTGTGAGTCGAAATGTGCGACGGGATGCGCGCGCATTTTAGCGTACATTTCAGGGATTTGCGCGCGAGCTGACGTCCAGACAGGGCTAAAGAGGCTGCGACAGTGTGATCGTGGACGTGATTTCAGATTTGAAATTTGAAAATAGGCAAATGCGGGGTGCGGGCGTGTCCCGCGCCACATATCGTGCCGCACCTACGGCGCTTGGGGTGTGGGGCGGATTTGAGATTTGAAATGTCAAAAGCAGAACACAGAGGACACTGAGAAAATCCGGAGGACACGGAGAAGGGAACAAAGCGCGGGCGATGGTGTTAAGGTGTGGTCGAACGCGGAGGTGGTCATGGCGGATAAGCCGCTGCTGGGGCAGGTTGCGCTGGTGACGGGCGCTGCGAAGCGCATCGGGCGGAGCATTGCGCTGAGGCTTGCCGCGGACGGGGCGGACGTGGTGATCAACTATATGAGCTCGCAGACGGAGGCGGAGGAACTGGCGCGGGAGATCGAGGGCATGGGGCGGAGTGCGCTGGCCGTGGAAGGAGACGTGGCGCAGCGGAAGGACGTGGAGAATATTTTCGCGACGATCGAAGTGAAGTTCCGGCGGCTGGATATCCTGGTGAACAACGCGGGAATGTTTTTTGCGGCGAAGTTCGAGGAGTTGACCGAAGAGCAGTGGGACCACATCCTGAATACGAACCTGAAATCGCAGTTCCTGTGCGCGCAGGCGGCTGCGCCAATGATGAAGCGACAGGGGCGCGGACACATCATCAATATATCGTCGCTGGGCGGGCTTCTGGCGTGGCCGGCGTACACGCATTACTGCGTGTCAAAGGCGGGAGTGATTATGTTGACGCGATGCCTGGCGCGCGCGCTGGGGCCGGAAATTCTGGTGAATAGCGTCGCGCCGGGGACGATTCAGTTTCCGGGCGAAAAGCCCGATGAGGATTACATCCAGCGAGTGCCGTTGCATCGCGTGGGGACGGGCGATGATATTGCAGAGGCGGTGGCGTATTTCGCAACGTCGGAGTTTGTGACGGGGCAGATTCTGGCGGTGGACGGCGGCCGCACTTTGGTGTGAGGGAGCAGAGCAAGAAAAGAGAAAAGGCAAAAAGCGAAAAGGGACAAGTTGCGGAGCGGGTTCGTTTCTAGTTTCCTGGCGTTGCCGCGGCAGGCGCTACTGTGGGAGTCGCAGCCTTCAGATCGTTCACTTCCTTGGTTACCTTCGCCCATTCTTTTTTGTTTTTCTTCGTAGCTTGCGGCGCGTTCGGATCGCTGTAGTAACTCAGGATCAGGCTCTGAAGTTCGGGGGTCACACCTGCAAAATGATCTTGCGCGAGGCGATCGAGCAGGTCGGCGTAGGTCTGGTCGGCCAACGGGTATTGACCCGGTCCGGTGATGCTCCCAACATCGAAATTGTCGTTTTCGAGGGCGACGCGGCCGGAATCCTTCTGCTGCTGAACGAGCTTCTCGTAGTCTTCGACGGTCGCGTTGAAACTGGCCATGAAGAGCTTTTCGGTTTCCGGAGTAGGCGTCTTGAACGACAGCGCCCGGAAAGGGCCGATCTTCGGAACGAAGCGAATCAGGAATGCCAGAAAGCGGGTGCGGAAGCTCGGCCGCCTGTAGGGTTCGTTCCAGTTCTTTTTGTAACTCGAGCGCGAGAGATGGTAGAGGAATTGTTTGCGCGTGATGCCGGGAATCTCCTTCTGAATTTCATCCTTGTTGGTCTGCCACGCAACCTTGGTCATGCTAGGGATGACGGTGCCAACGGCTCGGCGGTACGTGCCGACGGCGAGATCGTAACTTGTGAACAGTGAATCGAGCTTGAGACCGTAGGTCTCCTCGAACGCTTTCTCGAGCACCGGTTTGGCAACCTCGAATCCGATGTGGTCGCGGTAGTCGTCCGGAGCGTAGCGGCCACGCGCGATTTGAATTACATCGAAGCCGAATTCCGTCTTCAAATGCGCCGCGGGGTTTTCGTCGTACGTGACGACGTCGCCGTATTTTTTCTTCAGTTTGGGGTAGAGCATGGGGACGGACAAGTTCACGGCCATGCGATGGCCGTTGTTATCCGCGGCGTAATGCGCCATCGCGCCGAGAGCGAAGGCGTAATCGTTTATGTCCTGTGAATCGCGGAGGAGCGCTTCGATGAAATCGCCAGTGCGCACGTAATGGAGAAGGTCGCTGAAGAGTTTGTTGCCGAAAGGATAGTAGCCCATATCCTGAATCACGCAGCCGCCGTAAGCGTAGGCGTGAGCCGTCTTGAGTTCGTCGGGCGTGGCGTTGGGGAATCGTTGCAGGAGGGCCGGTTTGATGGCTACGTCCCAAGCGGAGTCGATGATTGCTTCGTGGGAAAGCACGGCGTAGCCGCTGCAGTTGGTTGCAGTAACCACTAGAAGGATCAAAGTTGCGACGAAGACTCTGGGCCGATGGGTTGCGGAAGTTATCTTCTGCCTCCGGAAGGCGGGATCGCAGCCAGTATATCAAAGCGTTCCTAACGGCTGCGACTGGTCACTGAGGCGGGAGAACGTCGGCCAGATGGGCGAGGCCGAGGTCTACCAAATTGTGGTAGTGGGTGATGATGTCTTCTTCCGGCTTCTGTGGCTGGCCGAAAAGGTTGGCGGCGATGGCGGCCTTAAACTCCGGTGAGTCTTCGGTGGCGTGCATTGCTTCGATCTGCTGCGGCAACGCGGCTAGTTTCTCCTGCAGGCTGCTCAATTCGGCGAACGCGTCTTGCGGGTGGTAGCCGATGCGGTCCGCAGTTTGCATAGCGTCGATCAGCTCGTCGGGAGACCAGCCGTTGGGCCAGGTGGCATTCAAGATGTCGTAGGCTTCGCGGAGGCGCGTCATTTTGCCCGCGAAGCCTTCGAGCAGGGCGCGTTGCGGCGCGAGCGCAGGCTTGATCTTCACGGAGATTGTGACGGGGCTCGCGACGCTGACACTGCGAGTGCGAACGATTGTTGTGAGCGTGGTGGCGTCATAGCTCCAGCCGGGCGCGGTTTCGGTGTGTGAGGCGATAGCGCCGTTCACGGTGACGGACGCCGGCGGCCACGTTCCGTGCAGGCGGATCTCGTAGGCACGCGAGGCGCGCATCCCGTTGTAGCGTCCTTCGACTGGAGAAATCGTCAACGTTAGAGCCGTTCCGTTTGCCGCGGCCGACGCGCGAATGTTTGTCCAGGCAGCCTCGCCGCGTTTGTAGCCGGTGGTGTTGCCCGCATCTTCGTAGAGGCGGTAGGTGGACGCCTGGCCATCCTCAGGTGGAAACACGGTGAGGATGAGCGGGTCCACCGGTTTCTCGCCGGTGTAACGCATCTGGGGTTGCATGGGGATGATGCTGCCGGCTTTGACGTAGACGGGAATTTGCCGAATCGAAAAGGTGCGTTCCGTCGACGCTGGACCTGTCAGGCGCGCGCCCGTATCCCACTCGATCCAGTCTCCCTCAGGCAGCCATACCGAGCGTTTCACGAGCTGCGAATCTTTTCCCGTGGGCTGAGAGATGGGCGCGACGAGAACGTTGTCGCCGAACATGTATTCGTCCTTGGCGTCGTACGCTTCAGGAGCCTCGGGCGAGTCGTAGTACAGGGGATGCAAGAATGCGACGCCGGTGTCGTAGGTGCGGCGCGCCTCCGTGTAGATATAGGGCTGCAGGGCGTAGCGGAGCACGAAGGCGTCGCGCATGAGATCTGAGTAAGGCTGGGGATAGGCCCAAATGCGGCGCTCGGAATCGGGATTCTTCGTCGTGTGGGTGCGGAGGATGGGGCTGAAGATTCCGAACTGAATCCAGCGGAGATAAAGTTCGGGCTCGATGGTGCCGGGCATATGGCCGCCGATGTCGTGGCTCCAATACGCGTAGCCGACGTTCGCGGCAGTGGAGGTGAAATACGGCTGAAATGCGAGCGAATCCCAGACGGAGATTGTGTCGCCCGAAAATCCGATCTGATAACGATGATTTCCCAAGCCGCCCCAGCGATGGAAGAGCAGCGGCCGCTTGCCTTCGCGCTCCTGATCGGTGAAATGCACGTAGTTGAGCCACCACGTTGGATTCACGTTTTCGAGTTTTGTGTGTTGCTCCTGCTGCCAATCGAGCCAGAAGAAATCGATGCCCTGGTGTTCGAGGGGGTGGTGCAGGATGTTCATGTAGTTGGTGGCGAATTTCTTGTTGGTGATGTCGAAGGGAACGTATTGCTTGGTGGCGGGGTCGATGCCCATGGCTTTAGCCATTTCCGGGTAGCGAGTTTCCCAGGGTTGCACTCCGGATGCGGGGTGCATATTGACCGTGGCTTTCAGGCCTTGCTGATGAACGTAGTCGAGAAACGCCGGGGGATTGGGGAACAAAAGTTTGTTCCAGGAGTAGCCCGTCCAGCCAAGGCTGTGGCCTGAAGCGTCGGTCTTTCTGTCCCACCAGCGCGTGCCGAAGGTGGGGTGCCAGTCCATGTCGATGACGAGGACGTCGAGCGGAACCTGATGAGACTGAAATTGCTGGACGAGCTGTTCGAACTCCTGGTCGGTGTAGGACCAGTAGCGCGACCACCACGCGCCGAAGGCGAAGCGCGGCGGCAGAGGAATCTTTCCGGCGACGCGTGTGAAATCGGAGAGCGCAGCGCGATAGTCGTGGCCGTAGCCGAAGAAATACCAGTCCTGGCGGTCGCCGGGCGGACGCTCGATTACCCAAGGCCACGGGCTCTTTTCTCCCTGCGCGAACGAAAAATCGTCGGAATCAAAGAGGGGGCGCGTTGAGTCGTCAACGAGGGTCCAACCGTCGCGCGAGACGAGGCCGGGCTCGAGCTTGGTGTTCGAGCCGCGGACACCGTCGAGCGTGCGCGCGGTGCCGAGCAGGTTGCCAGTGTCCTCGACGCCGGGATTCCAGACGACGTCTTTGCCATTTAGTTGGAATGTGATGGTCAGATTTTCGGGCGCGAACTTGCTGCCGGTGCCGTAGTCCCGGTATTTCAGGGTGAGCGCGCTGGTTTGAATGGTGAGGATGCTGGCTCCGCCCATGGACGCGCTCTCTTGCGTAAATTGCGGGACCGGCAGGTTTCGATTCAGAAAGACGAGCGAGGCGTGGTCTTCGAACTTGCTGTCGGCGGCCCACTCCATGCGAATGAGCTGAGGCGTGAGAATCGTGAATCGTGCATGGCCGACGGTGACGATAGCGCGCGGGTCGGCTACGGGATCGAATCGGCCGTCGGAACCTGCTGGAGGCGCGGCGCGGAGGGCGCGCGGCGTCGCCATCGATGCCAGCGATGCCAGCAGACAGGCTGCGAAAACGGCAGGGCCTAGACTCTTCGCGCTCAGCATTGTGTCACCTATTCCTGTGTTCCCCAAAGGCGGAGAATCTTAGTATCAGTTCGTCCAGCTTCGCAAATGAGTTTGAGGCGTTATCGAGTGCCGAGGCAGGGAGTTGTGGGTGGGGTGAGCGTTTGTTAAGCTAAACGAACAGCAACGACCGCGGAGAGGTGACTGAGCGGTTGAAAGTACTCGCCTCGAAAGCGAGCATACCGGAAACGGTATCGTGGGTTCAAATCCCACCCTCTCCGCCATATTGTTAGTACTCCATACCAAAGCACTATCTCCACGCATGCTACAGGATGCTCGCGTTGCTTTGTCTCCGCCGGTTACAGCAACCCCTGTTCGCTAATAATGGTTTGCACCGATGTTCGTTTCGCTTCCAGCGGTCTAGTCTCTGACAGGCTTCCGGGCTGTAATTGCGGTCGAAGGCCGAATCCAAAAGGAGGCACTCATGTTGGCCACTATAGCGGCGGTATTGCTCGTGCTGTGGTTACTCGGATTCCTGGCTTTCCATGTGACGTTTGGCGCGATCCATCTGCTGTTGGTGATAGCGGTCGTACTGCTCGTCGTACATTTCCTCACCGGCCGAAGCGCCAGCGCCTAGGGCCGACGATGAATTCCCCTTCCATTCTGTTTGTGGCAGTCCAAACGCTGGCGGCCTTCCTGATTTTCGCGGCGGGGTTCGTGGCGCTTTTCGTCTTCCTGATGTTGTGTCTTGCCGTGGGCTGGATTTTGTATTGGTGTGCGATCGGCTTGCGGGACCGGCTGCGCGTTCCGGGCGCCAAGAGTGTGTGGATAGATCACTGGAAGCGGATATTCGTCGTCCGGCCGTGAGGCGTTCGGGAAGGGCTGGTGTTGGTCGCGTCGCGGGGTAGGGACGCAGTGTGTTTCAGTTGGTCGAGTTCGCGCTGGACACGGGACCAACGGCGGGGATCTCGCTTCGTTGCGTTCGGGGCATCGGGATCGGCGTAGAAGTGGAGGATTTCTTCGCGCAGCTCAGGGGTAACGCCGGAAAAAGTGTTTTGTGCCAAACGATGAAGAAGTTCAGCGTGCGTAGCGTCGTTCAGGTGGTACCTGCCAGCAGGAGTCTCCGAGCCCACATCGAAATTGTCATTCGGAAGTGACACACGACCTGAGCCAACCTCGGCGAGGAGCTTTCGGTAGCTGTCGAGTGAGGTGTTGAAGCTCGCTTCGAACATTTTCTCGGCTTCCGGGGTCGGCGGACGGAACCCGAGGACTCTTAAGGGTCCCACTTTCGGGATCAGGCGGAAGAGAAAGGCCAGGAATTTCTCACCGAAGTTCGGCTTGCGACAATCCTTGCCCCAGCTCTTCTCGTAGCTCGCGCGCGACAGATTATAGAGAAACCGGTCGCGGGCGATTCCGGGCAAATCTCTCTTAATGTCCTCCTGTTTGATTTGCCAGGCTACCTTCGTTGCTTCGGGGATGAGTTGGCTGACGTCGTGACGATATTCGTCGATAGCCCTTGCTTCATGCTCCAGGACGCTGCTCAGTTCTAGTCCGTACGTTTCCCGGAAGGCTCTGTCGAGAAGAGGCTGCGCAACCTGGAAGCCGATAAAGTCGTGATAAGCATCAGGCGCGTAGCGTTCTTTCGCTACTTCGAGCACATCGAAGCCAAACTCGGCCTTCACGTGGGTGAGAGGATTGTCCTCGTAGGTTACCACGTCGCCGTATTTCTTCTTCAGTTGGGGATAGAGCAGAGGAACAGCGAGGTTGACCGCCAGCCGGTGCCCTTCGTTATCGGCGGCATAATGCGACATCGCTCCGAGCGCGAAAGCGTACTCGTTGATGTCCCGCGCATCCCGCAGCAATGCTTCAATGAAATCACCGCTGCGGACGTAATGCGCCAGATCGCTGAAAAACTTGTTGCCATATGGATAGTAACCGAGGTCCTGGATGATGGCGCCGCCGTAAGCATAGGCATGGGCATCGCGCATCTCGTCAGGGGTGGCGTTTGGAAAACGTTTCCGAAGAAGCGGTGCTATGTTCGTGGCCCAAACCGCGTCAATGACGGCCTCATGAGAAAGCACCGAGTAAGCGCTGCAAGGAATCGGCGCGGCCAAAAGCAGAATGGAAATAAGAACAAGGGACAATGCAACGCGGGTTCGGCGCGCTCGGGGCATAGGCAGCAGAGGATAACGTTAGGTTCGCCGACTTCGGAGGGCAATACCCTAATAACCGTACCTGCTGCAGCGATTACCCGCCGGACCGACGATGGATCATATTTTTCCGATCTCTCTCAGCGCCAGGCCGGGCGAAGCTCCTTCACACAGCCGTAGCATCCTACAGAATCGTCCCCCGAATGTTTACGGGATGGCTCCGATTCCCCCCTGGGACTGGTTTTTCTACCATAGCGTCCAGTTGACGGGCCAAGTACGAACACGCGGGAACTAGCGAAATCATGGAGGGCAACCAAAGATGAGAATCTGGCACAAGACATTGCAAGCCGGTATGGCTTCATTCGTTCTTTTCGCGTTGGCAACAGCCGTGTCGGCGCAGAAGATTAGCCGAGACTACGATCACAACGCCAATTTCAGGGACTATAAGACGTACACGTGGATTCGCCCACCACATATGGCGGATCCACTCATGGCGCAACGCGTAACGGACGCCGTAAACGCGCAGCTCGCCGCAAGGGGCTGGACGATGGTTCAAGACAACGCGGACGTGGGAATCACGGCGAACGGCGCGACGCAGGAAGAGCACACGCTGGACTCGTGGTACACAGGCTTTCCCGGCTGGCGTTGGCGCTGGGCCGGCGGCGGTGAAGTGACGACTACGGTGGACACTTATACGGTGGGAACGCTCGTGGTCGATATGTTCGACACGAAGACCAAACAAGTGATCTGGCGCGGAATTGCGACGGAGACGCTCTCGGACAAGCCCGACAAGAACGCTGACAAGCTCAACAAGGCTGTCGAAAAAATGCTGAAGGACTTTCCTCCTAAGTAAGTCTGCTTTTTGCCCCGCAACAACTCCCCCGGCCTGCCGGTCCCAGGTCCGGCAGGCCACCACCCCTGGGTTCCGGCGCGACGCGACCCAGCATAGCTATCTCTGACGCAGCAAGGTAAGGCAACTGTGGATGAAGGCTACAGGATTCCCTTGATGGTCCGCGTTAAGTACGAAGACCTACACTGGTCCAGCGAAACTACAGTGTCAGTGTCAAAGTCGATAGAGGAAACACATGTTGCTGCTGCTTTTGATGATCGTGCTCTTGGTAGTGTTCGTCGGCAGTCTTGGGGCCTGGCCACACAGCAAAGACTGGGGAATCGGTCTTATGCTGCTTGCTCTTCTCATGCTGTTTCGAATGGGACGGTTGTGGCCGGCCCGGAAGCATGTAGAAGGCTACTAGCGGGAGTTATTCTGGCGGTGGTCGAATCGAAGACGAAATAGTCTCCTGGGCGAAAGTTGATAAGGTGAAGCAGACGAGCCTTGATATTTTCGAAGCCTTGCACCGACTCGATCCACACGGGCCCGCTCTCCGGGATTCTTCTGAAGATATCGTAGGTCGCTTTCATAGCTCTCCTCCGAGCCACTGTTTTCAGCGTCCTTTTGTTGGCGTGCGGCTTGGGAGTTGCAATTCGGCGGCCAGCGGGAGGCAAAGAAAGGATTCGTAAATTAAAGCAAAAAAACGAGTTACAAACTGCCGGCACGACGGGCATAAGAAAATGACCTTGGACGATGTGTAAAAACTCGAGCTGTTACGTAATATTTCACAATAGGGACTTGGCGCTTGCTACCTTGGGGAGGCAGAGTTGGGCGTTGATTTGCGGATACGCAGCCGTACAATACAGCTAACCGAGGAGCTGATGGGACTCAAGATTTTGATCGTGGATGATGAAAAGGCTGTGCGCACCGCAGTGCAGAAGCTCCTCGGGACGCATGCGGGATGGACTGTTGTGGGGGAAGCTACGGACGGCAACGAAGCCGTGGGCAAAGCGAAGGAGTTGCAACCAGACGTCGTGATCATGGACGTCACGATGCCGCAAATGAACGGACTGGAAGCAACCCCGGAAATTAAGAAGGTTCTTCCGACGGCCGAGGTGCTCATTTTCACGCAACATGATTCTCCCCAAGTCTTGCGTGAAGCGGAGAAAGCAGGCGCGAGTGGATGCCTGCTGAAGTCTCAGGCAAATTGGCTGATCGCAGCCGTCGAAACCCTGAGCCAGCACAAGCCGTTCTTTCCGGGCAAGAACTTGCCCCCAAAGCTCTAGGTTCGAATAGGATGCTTTCTCTTCGGGAGGCATTGGATGGCCGCATCAGGCGATGAATCGAATCTCTACGCCACCGAGCGGCGTCGCTATGACGTTGAAGCGCACCTTGACGCAGGAAGCCATCGGCCAGAGATACAAGCCGGTGAAGGTCAACAAGCCAATAATGAAGAGCTTCGGAAGGTCATCGAGGTTTTAAGAAAACAAGCGGTAGCATCGCACACGTATGCGGAAGCAATGGCTGAAACGGTTCGAGAATCCATCCTGGTCCTCGACTCAACCTTACGCGTGATCGAGGTGAACGGTTCATTCCTCCGGACGTTCAAAGTCTCTCGCGAGGAGGTTGAAAAGCGGCCGCTAGAAGAGCTGGGTAACGGTCAATGGAAGATTCCCGCTCTGCTCCATCTCCTAAGTGAAATTCTTCCCAGGCACACGGAACTGAGAAACTTCGTAGTCAGCCAGGTGTTCCCCACTATCGGGCAAAAAGTGATGCTTCTGAACGCGCGTCGAATTGATCGTGCGCAGGACTCGGAGCAAGTTATTCTGCTCGCGTTGGAGGACATGACCGAGCAAAAACGGGCCATCGAGGACGCACAAAGACAGACCGAACTCCTGCACCTCGCGCACGACGGCATCATTGTCCGCGACCTGAACAGCGCCATTCTTTTCTGGAACCGAGGCGCGGAGGAAATGTACGGCTGGACGGCAGGGGAAGCGTGTGGCAACGTAACGCATCAATTCCTGCAGACTGTCTTTCCCGAACCGTTCGATCAGTACCAGGACAAGCTTTCCACATCCGGCTACTGGGAAGGTGAACTGGTGCATTCGACTCGCGACGGGCGGAGGATTACGGTTGCGAGCCGTCAAGTTATGCAGAGGGATCCGCAAGGCCGGGCAACCGGGATTCTTGAAATCAACCGCGACGTTACAGCTCGAAAGGAAGCGGAAGAGTCTCTCCGCAATCTCTCGGCGCGGCTGCTGCAGTTGCAAGATGAGGAGCGCCGGCGAATCGCCCGAGAACTCCATGATAGTACGGGGCAAAGTCTGGCCGCCCTGGTGCTTCATCTTTCCGCGGTGAGCGCCAGGATCTCCGCCATCGATCCGTCTCATGGTGAGTTGCTGCTGGACGCCATTGGCTTGGCTCAGAAAGCCTCGGACGAAACTCGGACGCTCTCGTATCTGCTCTATCCTCCTACGCTGGACCATTCTGGCCTGCGCTCAGCATTGGAGTGGTACGTCGACGGGTTCACGCAGCGCAGCAACATTAAGGTCGATTTAGATTTGTCTCTTGGTCCGGAGCGGCTGCCCGATATTGTGGAAAGAACGCTCTTCCGGGTTGTTCAGGAGAGCCTCACGAACATATTCCGGCACTCGGGCAGTGAATCGGCCACGGTTCGGATCGTTTTGGATTCCGAAACGGTCGAGTTACAAGTGTCGGACAAGGGAAAGGGTATTCCTGCGAGCGCACTGGGCGCGCTGAATCGTGCGGGAGGACAACTTGGCGTTGGTATCCGGGGGATGCGCGAGCGCGTCCACCAACTAGGGGGACGGCTACAGGTGAAGTCTGGCATGGGTGGAACCACGATCCTTGTGGGTTTACCTCTTCCCGATGCGAGCCACAGCGACTTGCCGCAATCGTTGAATTTAGAACCGGGAAGGCGGAGCAAGAGCGATTGAGTTGCGCAAAACGAGGGTAATTGGGACCCTCGAACGATGTCCTGGTCTGCGTCCCGCCTGGACCGGCTACCACTTCTACTTCAAGCTAGGTGTTTTTCACATACGGGATCACTCGATACCCGGGACCCATGAAAAAAGAGGTTTGGCGGCGTCCTCAGTCCAGGAATACAGGAAAAACCCTACAAAGCTACAGTATGGTTCCGATGGATGAGAGTTCCGGGTTTGTTTACTGTCGAAACTGCTTGGCGCCAGGCGGCAAGTTTTTGTCCCAGCCGTTTATTGGCGCTCCCAGGTTTTCATTTGGAGAGCGGGCGTTCCAGCTACGGGGCATGCTTCTGGAGGGAGAACTCGTGGAGCAGCAGCAAGTTCAATGGAACCCCGAATCGGCGCTCGCCGATCCGGCAGGCTCCCAATCGGATTCGACGAATGAGCTCCATCTTGTGACGCGGGCTCAATGCGGAGATGAGGAATCCTTCGGCCGCCTTGTGCAACCACATATGCGGAAGGCGTTTTGCACCGCCTTCAAAATCACGCGCAATCGTGAAGACGCCGAAGATGTCGCGCAGCAGGCCATGCTCAACGCATTCCTGCACATTCATCAATTTCGCGGGAGGTCGCGCTTTTCCACCTGGCTGCTCCGCATCGTGATGAACGAAGCGCTGATGCGGGTTCGGCGACGGCAGTCTGAGGCCAAGTATCTTTGCCTCGATCCGGACTCTGACCAGAGGCCGAGTTTCCTTGAAACCCTTCCCGCGGAGGAGACTTCTCACCCGGAGGTCTTGTATTCCAAAGCGGAAAGAAGAGAGACTCTGTGGCAGGCAATCGAAGGTCTGAGCAAGCGGCTGCGCGTGGTGGTTTGCGCCTTGGGACTACAGGAGAGGAAAGCCAAGGAAGCAGCAAGAATGCTCGACCTATCCCAGTCGGCTGTGAAGACGCGATTCCTGCGCGCCCGGCAGCAACTTCGTCAATGTTTGGCGGAACGTGCATGCACCTGAGGGAGCCAATGATAAACAATCGAATCGGCAGTCAAGATTCCGTTTTGAAACGCGGGGAGCTTCGTGCGCATCTCACACCTGAGCGAGGCCGATCTCCTGTTATGCATGCCAAGTCTGCAAGCCCGATTCCCAGTTCCTTGGAGACGAGAATGAAGACACTCCGTATTCTGATTGCGGACGATCACGACCTCATGCGACGAGGCGTGAAGGCGCTCCTGCAGTCACATCCCGGGTGGGAAATATGCGGCGAAGCACACACTGGCCGCGAGGCCGTCGCGAAGGCCCAGGAGCTGAGGCCCGACATTGCGATCTTGGATGTCAGCATGCCCGATTTGAATGGAGTGGACGCGGCTAAGAGAATTCATAAGGAGTCGCCGGACACCGAAATCCTGATTCTTTCGGTGCACTACTCCGACCAGCTCATCCGGGATATTCTGGAGGCGGGAGTGCGAGGGTACATCGTGAAATCGGACTCCGACCGCGATCTGATTATAGCGATCGAAACTTTGGCGAATCACAAGCCGTTCCTGACGCCTCGCGCCACGGAAGTGATGCTGACCAACTTCAAAGAAGGCAGAATGCGCAGTACGGAGACGCCGACTACAGTGGGCAACCGGCTCACCACGCGCGAGCGTGAAATTGTCCAACTGCTCGCAGAAGGAAAAAGCAGCAAGGAAGTGGCTTCTTCTCTCTGTATCAGCGTGAAGACAGCCGAGACACACCGTGCGAACATCATGCGCAAGCTTCAGCTGCACACTGTGAGTGAGTTGGTCCGCTACGCCGTTCGCAACCAGATCGTCGAGCCGTAACGCCGCTCGTTCCCCAGGAAAGTAGACGCCCTACAGTAAGTTCCGCAATCCGTCTGACTCATTGCCTGTATTGTCGAATTGGCTCTGTTTTAGCACTATTCCTGTGCGGGCGGTCGCAGAGTGGGATGGGAAAACGGAGCCGGGAAAAGCATCGACGGGTCAACGTTGATGTTAACTGGCTCTAGTCAGGCTTTCTTCCTTCCAACTGCAATTGTGACTCGCAAACACGAATGCGAAAACTGAAAGGATGACACATGAATTGGGCACCCACGTCAGATCCGAGGATCCGAAGTCTCGAAAGGGAACGGTCATCAGCGGAAAGTTCTCTGGACGCTGAGCTATCCACCGTCTTGGTTGCCAGCGTCGATCCTGATATTCGCAGCAGCTTGAGTGCGCTTCTCGGAGCCAATCCGGCGAAGACCGTGTGGGCAAATTCGGTGGAGGGAGTTCGGTCCGCCCTGGCAAAAGAGAACGTCTCCGCATGCTTTTGTGGTTTCTGGCTTCTAGACGGCACCTACCGCGACGTCATCAGGCTCCTGAAGTCTCGGCCCATAGAAATTCCTGCGATCATCGCGTGCGCTCCCGGGTGCCCCGATGAATACCAGGATTACCTTGCAGCGCTGAATATCCGCGCTTTCGACTTCATCTCCTTTCCATACAGCGCCGCGCACCTCGAACGAGTGCTTGGAGCCGCAGTTCGGACGCACAGCCTTTCCAAGCGAAAGCAATCGTCCAGGCGAGCGGACTCCAGCGATTCCTCGAATCGTTCGTGGAATCAAAGCGAGATGCGCAAGGCGGGTTAGTCCGCGGGAACCGTGTTCTGGGTCAGACCGAGTTTAGCTTCTTTATTACAACACCCGATCTTCGTCCAAGCGATTTTTCAGTACCCTTGCAGGTATTAGCTCGTTTGGGAAGAGCTTGGCTTAGCGTGCGCTGGACCGAAGTGTGAATTCAATTTCACTCCTGTCGGTGGGAATCGAGTAATGTAAGAAGCGCAGGCAAACCATGGCCACGGCTCAACCGCTCATTGCTTCCCCGGAGATCGAAGAGCCAATTCGCGCCGAGCTCTTTAGCCTCGAGCGCCTCGAGGAACATGCTGAGTCGCTTGCAGCGGCCCAGACGGTTACCGACAGATCCGACGAGGGGCTTCCGCTTCTTCCACGAGTCGTCGAGAATGGCCGCGTCCTCGTCGAGTATTACCGCTCCACGGCCCAGGCAATCTCGCAAGAGCAAGCCATCACGCCGGCAGCGGAATGGCTGGTGGACAATTTCTACATCGTCGAAGAACAACTTCGCGAGATTCGGGATGACCTCCCGGCGGGCTTCTATCGAAAACTTCCGAAACTTGCCTCCGGCCACTTGAAGGGCTTTCCGCGCGTTTTTGGCGTTGCCTGGGCATTTGTGGCTCACACCGACAGCCGCTTTGACCCCGAAGCCTTGCGTCGCTTCGTAGCTGCCTACCAGCGTGTTCAACCTCTCACGATCGGTGAACTGTGGGCGGTGGCCATTACGCTTCGCGTGGTTTTGGTCGAGAACCTTCGCCGTCTTGCTGAGCGTATCGTTCAGAGCCGCGATGCCCGCCGAGAGGCCGATACCCTTGCAGATAGTCTACTGGGAACCGGCGGGCGATCGGTGCTTTCGACTGCCGTGGTGTTGCGGAAATTCGAAAAAAAGCCTCTGGATCGCGCGTTCGCAGTCCAGCTCGTCCAGCGATTGCGCGACCTGGATCCGAAGGTGGGCCCCATCCTTCTCTGGCTTGACGAGCGTCTTGCTGCGCAAGGGTCAACAGCTGACGAAATCGTGCGTACCGAACATCAGGACCAGGCGGCAATGAGCGTCACCGTCCGCAACATCATCACGAGTATGCGGCTGATGTCCGCATTCGATTGGCAGGAGTTTTTTGAGAGCGTAAGTCTCGTTGACGAAGTGCTTCGCAACGGAAGCAACTTCGGCGGAATGGATTTCGCAACGCGAGACCAATATCGCCACGCCATCGAGACTCTTTCCCGCGGTTCCGACCATTCAGAGATCGAAATCGCCGAACGCGCCGTACAGCGCGCAAAGAAAGCCCGCGGAAGACCAGCGGAGAACGGGCAATCGGTTGACCAGCGGCTCACCGATCCCGGTTTCTATCTTGTCTCGCACGGACGTCAGGACTTCGAAAGGGAACTGGGCTTCCGCGTAACCTTGCGGAGCTGGCTCTTGCGGCTTTACGTCCGGGCCGCAGTCCCTGGTTATCTCGGTACCATCGCCGTCCTCACCGCAATTATTCTCGCGTTCCCTCTAACGCACGCTCGAGAATTGGGTGTCCTCCCGCGGTACCTTGTTGTGTTCGGTCTCCTGGCGGTGATCCCTGCTTCCGACCTTGCGATCGCGCTCATCAATCGCGTGGTAACGGACTTGCTAGGACCGCGAACGCTGCCGCGGCTTGATTTTCGCGATGGCGTGCCGAAAGAACAGAGCGCAATCATCGTGGTGCCGACTCTACTTACGTCGCAGCACGCGATAAAGGAGCAGGTAGAGCAGCTGGAAGTTCATTATCTGGCGAATTCCGACGGCGATCTTCGCTTCGCGCTGCTGTCTGACTGGACCGACGCATCCACCCAAGTCGTCGAAGGCGATGATGAGCTTCTCGCCGCAGCCGCGGAAGGGATCGCAAGCCTGAACGAACGCCATGGTCCGGTGGCGGAGGGCGGCGATCGCTTCTTCCTATTCCATCGCAAACGAGTTTGGAACGAGAGCGAGCAAAAATGGATGGGATGGGAGCGGAAGCGCGGAAAGCTGCACGAGCTGAATCAGCTTCTCCGTGGATCCACGAGCACAACGTTCGTATCGATCGACGGACGCACCCTGAAGGAAATCGCCGGTATCCGCTATGTGATCACGCTCGACGCCGACACTCGGTTACCTCGCGGAGCGGCATCCCGTTTGATCGGGACAATGGCACATCCTTTGAATCTCCCGAAATTCAGCGCGGCTGAACAACGCATCGTGGACGGGTACGGAATTGTCCAGCCGCGCATTACTCCCTCTTTGCCGGCGGAGCGCGAAGGTTCGCTTTTCCAAAAAGTGTTTTCCGGACCGAGCGGCATTGACCCGTATGCATCTGCCGCCTCCGATGTCTACCAGGATTTGTTCCGCGAGGGCTCGTACACCGGCAAAGGAATCTATGACGTTGACGCGTTCGAAGAAGCCCTGGCGGGCAAGGTAAGAGATAACACCCTGCTGAGCCACGATCTTTTCGAGGGCATCTTCGCGCGGTCCGCCCTGGCCACGGATATCGAGCTTTTCGACGACTTCCCGTCGCACTACGAAGCTGCGGCCGCCAGGCAACATCGGTGGGCGCGTGGAGACTGGCAATTGCTCCCGTGGATTTTCGGGCGCGGCGGCCTTTCGCGGGAGGAACGGCGCAAGATCAAGATCCCCTCGCTTAGCCGCTGGAAGATGCTGGATAACCTTCGGCGCACCCTTTCGGCGCCGTCTATGTTTTTGGCGTTGATTGCCGCGTGGCTGACGCCTGGATTGTCTCCGTGGATGTGGACCCGATTCATTCTGGCGGCCATTTCGCTTCCCGCGCTCTTGCCTTTTCTGGCTGGGCTGAATGCTCGCCTTGGCGGAGTCTCCAAGAGAAGTCAAATTCGCGGAGCGCTCTCCGACCTTTCGCTCGGAGCCTCCCAAATCGGACTGACGGTTACCTTTCTCGCGTACCAGGCATGGCTGATGTCCGACGCAATACTGCGTACGTTGGTTCGCCTATTCATAACCCACAGGAACCTCCTGGAATGGGTAACGGCGGCGCAGGCAAAACGCAGGGTTGACCTGGACTTTTTGGGGATTTACCGGCGCATGGCGGGAACTGTGGTGCTCGCTGTGACAGCGTTTGTGGCTGTCTTACTAGAACGCCGCCAAGCCTTGTACGTCGCCGTGCCCTTCGTCGTCTTGTGGTGCGCGGCTCCGGCGGTGGCGCAATGGATCAGCCGTCCGCCAAAATCAGCCGACGAGGAGCCGCTACCGCAAGCCGACATAACATCACTTCGCTCGATCTCACGCCAGACTTGGCGCTTCTTCGAAAATTTCGTGTCGAAAACTGATTGCTGGCTTCCGCCAGACAATTTTCAGGAGGACCCGAAGCCCGTCGTCGCGCATCGCACGTCGCCCACAAATATTGGTCTGTACTTGCTGTCTACGGTCGCGGCCAGGGACATGGGATGGCTGGGCACGCAAGACGTGGTGGAACGGCTGGAACCTACGTTCCAAACGATGAGCAAGTTGGAGCGGTTTCGAGGGCACTTTTACAACTGGTATGACACGGTCAATCTTCGACCGCTCGATCCGAAGTATGTCTCGTCCGTGGACAGCGGAAATATCGCCGGGCATCTGTTGGCCCTTGGCAACGGTTGCCGAGAGATGATTCAGAAATCATCGATTGAATCGAGCGCTCTCGCGGGCGTCGGCGACTCGGTACGCCTCCTGCAAAACGCACTAAGCAAAGTTGCGGATAGCAAGCGCACGCACACAGTTACGGTGAAGCAACTCAGGAACGCGTCGCGGAATTTGGTCAACGTGATGGGCAACGCACCGGCTAACGCCGCGGATTGGGCGATCCGATTTGTCGAGTTGAGAGAGCACGCCCAGACAGCTGCCGACATCGCGCAAACTCTGGCGCAGGAGTTAGGCGATGCCGCTGCCTCTGAATCGCGCGCGTGGGCCGAGGCTGCCAGGGCGTGCGTCGAAAGCCACTGGCGCGACGCCGCAATTCTGATCCCGTGGCTGCGGTTGTCCTCCGCTGAAATCATGGTTATGGCGCAGCGGCCTGCGGAGCAGGCGCCCGAGTGGCTTGCGATCGAGCCTTTCTTTCGAACCGTTCCCGCTCTCGGAGAGGCTCCGGAGCGATTTGAGGCCGCGGTTCGCGAACTTACCGTCGTGCGCGGAAACCTGGTCCGTGATGCTCGCGCCGACCAAGACTCACTCGCGCGGATCGACGCGCTGGTGAAAGCCCTGCGCAGTTCAGCCGAAGAGGCGACGGCGCTGCAACGCCGGCTGCTGGGCATTGTTGCGAAATCCGAAGAGTTCTTCGGGGCCATGGACTTCAGCTTCCTCTTCGACAAAACGCGCAAGCTCTTTTCGATTGGCTACCGCGGCAGCGATGGAACCCTGGATCCAAACTGTTACGACCTGCTAGCGTCGGAAGCGCGGCTCGCCAGCTTCATCGCGATCGCAAAGGGGGACGTTCCGTCCGCCCATTGGTTCCGCTTGGGCCGCGCTCTAACCCCCGTTGGACGAGGCTCGGCTCTCATCTCGTGGTCAGGCTCCATGTTTGAGTACCTGATGCCAGACCTTGTCATGCGATCGCCCGCCGAAAGCCTCCTGCGCCAGACGTATGCGCAGGTTGTTCTTCGCCAGATCAGTTATGGCAATGAGCGGCGTGTCCCATGGGGAATCTCTGAGTCGGCTTACAACGCTCGCGATCTCGACTTCACCTATCAATATGCCAGCTTCGGAGTTCCAGGGTTGGGATTGAAGCGAGGGCTCAGCCAGGACCTCGTGATTGCACCTTACGCCACTGCTCTGGCCGGAATGATCGCCCCGTCCGAAGCAGTGCGGAACTTCGCCAAGCTTGCCCAGGCCGGCGGCCTCGGGTCCTACGGCTTTTACGAGGCGCTCGACTATACGAGCTCTCGACTCCCGGAAGGCGAGGATGTCGCCGTCGTGCGTGCCTATATGGCGCATCACCAGGGGATGTCCCTGGTTGCATTTGACAACGCGTTACACGACGGCGTGATGCAGAGCCGCTTTCACGCGGAGCCGATCGTGCAGGCCACGGAATTGCTGTTACAAGAACGCATGCCACGCGGCGTGCTGGTGGCGCACCCTCGCGCTGAGGAAGTATCCGCGTCTGCGCAAGTTCGAGAATTGATCCCACCGGTCGTGCGCCGCTTCAAGACGCCGAACGACGCAACGCCGCGAACGGAACTGCTCTCGAACGGACGCTACGCCGTAATGCTAACGGCCGCAGGCTCGGGTTACAGCCGATGGCGCGATATTGCCGTTACGCGCTGGCGAGAAGACCTGACCCGGGATTGCTGGGGTACGTATATCTTTCTCCGCGACGAGCAGAACGGAAACGTTTGGTCGGCCGGCTACCAGCCGACCTGTGCTGAACCCGATGCCTACGAGGCGGTTTTTTACGAAGACCGCGCGGAAATTCTTCGACGCGACCGCTCACTTACCACGACTCTTGAGGTGGTGGTTTCATCGGAGGACGACGCCGAGGTGCGGCGCGTCTCCATTTCCAACATGGGAGCTCGGGCGCGCGATATTCAGGTGACTTCCTTCGCGGAACTGTCGCTGGCGACCCAGGCAACGGACGTTTCGCAACCGGCTTTCTCGAACCTGTTTGTGGAGACGGAATACGTTCCTGGTGTCGGCGCCCTGCTTGCCACTCGCCGCCGGCGCTCGGATGACGAAACTCCCGTCTGGGCCGCACACGTACTTGCGGTGGAAGCTGAGACAATCGGCGATCTGCAATTCGAAACAGACCGGGCAAGGTTCCTTGGACGCGACCGCAATCTTCGCAATCCCGTGTCGGTCATTGACGGGCGCCCGCTCTCCAACACCGTTGGTCCGGTGCTCGATCCTTGTATATCCCTGCGCCGCACGGTACGCGTCCCAGCTGGCGAGACCGTCCGCTTGATGTATTCCACAATCGTTGCTTCTACACGCGACGAGGTGTTGGAACTGGCCGACAAATATCACGACGCGCGCATATTTGAGCGCATTCACACTCTGGCGTGGACCCAGGCCCAGGTCCAGCTTCATCACCTGGGAATCAGCGTGGACGAAGCGCACCTGTTCCAGCGCCTCGCCAATGCCGTCCTGTATACGGACGCATCGCTTCGGCCCGGCGCGGACGTACTGAGTCAAAGCACTCTGGATGTTTCCGCGCTGTGGGGGTTGGGAATTTCCGGAGACCTGCCGATCGTTGTCGCGCGGATCGATGACCCGGAGAATCTGGACCTGATACGGCAGTTGCTTCGGGCACATGAGTACTGGCGCATGAAGCAACTCGCTGCCGACGTGGTCATCATCAATGAAAAAGGGCCCTCATATGTTCAGGAGCTGCAAGGCTCTCTCGAGGCGGTCGTACACGGGAGCCAATTGCGCCTTTCTCCGGATACAAGCGCCACAAGTGGCAGGATCTTCCTGTTGCGAAGTGATTTGGTGCCGGCTCAGGTCCGCGCTCAGCTGCAAAGCGTTGCCCGAGTTGTCCTTCTTAGCCGGCGGGGAACCTTGGCCGAGCAGATCGGCCGCGTGCAACACAGAGAACCCACGGTGTCTCCGCCAAACCAGGCCCGGAATCCAGGAAATCAGGAAGTGCAGCCACCACAGCAGCACCTTCAGTTCTTCAACGGCTTTGGAGGTTTTGCCGAAGGCGGTCGCGAGTATGTGGTCGTGTTGGGAGAGGGTCTACGTACACCGGAGCCTTGGGTCAATGTTGTTGCAAACCCTTCGTTCGGGTTTCTGGTATCCGAGTCGGGTTCCGGATTCACCTGGTCGGTGAATAGTCACGAGAATCAGCTCACGCCCTGGTCGAACGACCATGTCACCGACGTTCCAGGAGAAGCGATTTATATTCGTGATGAGACCACGGGAGAACTCTGGAGTCCCACGGCGCTCCCGATTCGCGACGAAACTGCCGCCTATGTAGCACGGCACGGACAAGGGTACAGCCGCTTCCAGCACGGCTCTCGCGGTATCGTTTGTGATCTCGTGCAGTTTGTACCTTCGGAAGATCCGATCAAGATATCCCGGCTGGTCTTACAGAATAGTTCGGGCCGCACTCGCCGACTGTCTGTGACCGCTTATGCGGAGTGGGTGCTGGGCAGTTCGCGTAGCGCGACGGCGCCTTATATTGCTACCGAGGTTGATACGGCATCCGGTGCATTGTTTGCTCGAAGCCTGTGGAGCGGCGAGTTCGGCGGACGAATTGCATTTGCGGATCTGGGCGGACGGCAAAATTCCTACACCGGAGACCGCACCGAATTTTTGGGCCGCAATGGCGGTCCGGAACGTCCCGCCGCTCTGGCGCGTGGCGGACCCCTTTCAAAGCAGGTAGGAGCTGGCTTGGATCCCTGTGCGGCGCTGCAAACCACACTCGAGCTCCGTCCCGGCGCGCGCGCCGAAATTGTCTTCTTCCTAGGGCAGGCCGAGAATCGCGATGAAGCGCGCAAGCTGTTGAATCGCTTTCGTTCGGCCAATCTTGACGATGCGCTGCGCGACACCACTCGCCGGTGGGACGACATGCTGGGCACCGTGCAGGTGAAAACTCCAGACCCGAGCATGGATTTGCTCCTCAATCGTTGGCTGCTTTATCAGACCCTGTCTTGCCGGATGTGGGCTCGCGCGGCGTTCTATCAGTTGAGCGGTGCGTACGGTTTTCGCGATCAACTTCAGGACGTACTCGCTTTGGGAGTGGCGAACCGAGGAGCGGAGCGCGAGCATTTGCTTCGCGCCGCCTCCCGCCAGTTCGTCGAAGGCGACGTCCAGCACTGGTGGCATCCGCCTTCCGGCAGGGGAATACGCACCAGAATATCCGACGACCTCGTGTGGCTGCCTTACGCCGTCATCAACTTTATTGAGGCGACGGGCGATACAGCGGTTCTGGAGGAACTCGTTCCGTTTCTTGATGGCCCCACGCTGCTCGACGGGCAAAAGGAATCCTATTTTCAGCCGCGCGTTTCAGAGACGCGAGCGACGCTATTCGAGCACTGTGCGCGCGCGCTGGACCACAGTCTCTCCATCGGCAGCCACGGCTTGCCCCTGATGGGTACGGGAGACTGGAACGACGGCATGAACCGTGTGGGTCAGCAGGGGAAGGGAGAGAGCGTCTGGCTCGGCTGGTTCCTGCATACCGTGCTTTGGGAGTTCGCCAAGGTGGCGGACGCACGCGGCGAGCACAAGCGCGCGGAAACGTGGCGCTTGCACGTGAGCGCGCTCAAGGCCGCTCTTGAGCGCGAAGGCTGGGATGGTGAATGGTATCGGCGTGCTTATTACGACGACGGAACGCCGCTGGGTTCGGCGCAAAATGCCGAATGCCGTATCGACTCCATAGCGCAATCGTGGGGAATCATCAGCGGAGCCGCGGAGCGAGGCCGCGCAGTGCGAGCGATGGAAGCTGTCGACAACCAACTGGTGCGGCGGCCCGACGGACTCGTATTGCTGCTGACTCCGCCATTCGATCACGATCCGCACGACCCCGGCTACATCAAGGGTTACTTGCCCGGGATCCGAGAGAACGGTGGACAGTACACCCACGCATCCGTCTGGACGCTGATCGCGTTTGCCGCGCTAGGCGATGGCGACAAGGCCGTCGAACTTTTCCGGATGGTAAACCCCATCAATCGCACGAACTCTCGCGCGAACGTGCAGCGATATAAAGTAGAGCCGTATGTAGTTGCGGGCGACGTCTACGCGGAACCGCCCCATGTGGGTCGCGGAGGATGGACCTGGTATACGGGTTCAGCAGCCTGGCTGTACCGAGCGGGCTTGGAGTGGATTCTCGGTTTTCGCGTGCGAGGAATGTTCCTAAGCATCGATCCTTGCATACCTCGAAGCTGGCCGTCCTATTCGATCGAATTTCGATATCACTCCGCGATTTACAAAATCAACGTGGAGAATCCCTCGGGCGTTGCGCGCGGCGTGGCGCTTACGGAGTTAGACGGGAAAATCCTCGCAGGTTCAGCCAGCGTTCCGCTCGCCGACGATGGGGCCACTCACAACATCCGAATCGTACTTGGCTAGGTTGTTGAGCCTCCCATTTTGCCGGAGAAATGCGAATGGTGAGTCCGGCAATTATAAAAGGGGGGAGCCCTGACTCAAAAGCTTCCTGCTCTCGAGCCAGGGCCCGGGGGGGTGAGAACTCGGTTAAGCTTCTTTTGTGCCCGCCGCTAGCAACGCCGTTCCGCCAACTCCGTTGTTTCGATGCCCGCCAAGATCCGCCGAGCCGTGTTTCATCAAGCCCGTCGCACGAGTCCGCCGACAAGCGTCACCAGAAACAGAACGAGGAAAACGAAAAACAAAATCTTGGCGATCCCTACCGCTGCCGCAGCGATTCCCAAGAACCCAAAAACCGCAGCAATAAGCGCGATCACAAAAAACGCGATAGCCCATTGCAACATGCAGCCTCCTCTGGACTGCTTTCAGACATAGCCGGCGCTTTTCTCGATATGGCCGGCCTTTACGGAGCAAAGTGTAGGTCGCCTGAACAAGCATGAACATACAGTCACATCGGTAGGACGGAAGCAGTTTTGCCCTAGGCCAATTTCTTACGTCACGCCTTCTTGCCTCACGGCGTTGACCTGCTTTGAGATCGAAAAGCGACGTTTTGCCGCCTGATACCTGATCCCTCCCGGCTAGCCTCAGGGCTAATCCCTATTCCGAAGCAACGGTTAGTGCGGTGTTATGAATCTCGCAGCATCGTATCGGAGCTTTAGCTTTCAAGGGAGGAAACGATGAATTGGGATCAAGTGGAAGGTAAGTGGAAGCAGTACAAAGGGCGGGTGAAGGAGAAGTGGGGCAAGTTGACCGACGACGATCTCGACGTGATCGATGGGCGGCGACAGCAGCTTGTCGGCAAGCTTCAAGAGCGATACGGCACGGCCAAGGACGTCGCTGAAAAGCAGGCGGACGAGTTCGTCAGATCCTTGAACGAGCAAGCCGCCGAAGAGGACGCCGCGGAACGCCGAGCGGCTCGGAGAGCGGCCCGCGGGTAGGTGCGAGCCATTTCGGATTCTTAAGAGACGCCGCGTTTTTTTAATTCTTACAATGAGCGAGGCGTCTCGCCCGGCCTTGCTTTGTTGGCCGCAAATTGCAGGTTGATGTCTTAATTCACACTTGAAGTCGTAAAAGGAGAAAAATATATGTCAGGAAAAAAGACCGCCGTATTTGGAATTTATCCGAGCTTGTCGAGCGCGGACAACGCGACCGATACGTTCATTCGATCTGGCTTTCCCGCTGCCGATATTTCCGCACTTCTTCCCGAAAATCTCGGCTCGCGGCAAATTGGAACCGAGAAAGCTACAAAGGCGCCAGAAGGCGCGGCCGCAGGGGCAAGTTCCGGCGCCGTCCTGGGAGGGGCACTCGGTTTGTTGGCCGGGATTGGCGCGCTTGCCATTCCGGGCGTTGGTCCGCTCATCGCGGCTGGACCGATCATGGCCGCTTTGGCGGGAGTGGGCGTCGGTGGCGCCGTCGGTGGGTTCACTGGCGCGCTCATCGGCCTCGGCATTCCGGAATACGAGGCGAAGCGGTACGAGGGTCGGATGCAGAAGGGCGCGATCCTGCTCTCAGTCCATTGCGATACTTCCGACGAAGTCAAGCGAGCCAAGGACCTCATGAGGGGCACGGGCGCGGAGGATATTTCATCCACCGGCGAGTCCTCGGCTGACTATGCGACAGCTGATCAGCAGGTCCGCCGCACATCTTCCGGCGGGAGGATGTAGTTTCGTTCCGAGGAGGAAGCTCGATCTGAGCATCCTCCTCGACTTTCTCCCATCGGCAGGAAGCAAAGCTTGGCGATGACGAATTGAGTGCATCAGAACTCGAAAGAAACCGGAGGACGCAATGAGCAAAGGAAATAAATGGTCGGAATCGATTTCCGTATTTGCTGTGGGCATCGGTGTAGGCGCCGCTCTCGGAATTCTGTTTGCTCCGCGGTCTGGCCAGGACACGCGCGACGTTCTGAAGGAAAGCGCCAATGAGCTGGTTGACACGGCAAACCAAGGTTTCGACAGGGCAATGTCGGCAACGCGGGACTGGGCTCGCCGGGCGCAGGATGGCATCGACGAAGCAAAGGACCATTTACGGCAAGCTGCGGGCGCCGGCGAACGCGCTTACCACGAGGCGAAGAACACCGCTTCATAGATCATCAAAAGGGGAAATCTTGCGCCTGGACCTAGTCCTGCAGGATCTTCGCCAGCGACTTGTAAACCTGCAGGACTCCGTCGCGTTTGTAGTGGATTAGGCCCAGCTTGCGGAACTTGTTCATGAAGAAATTCACGCGAGGGCGCGTGGTCCCAACCATCTCCGCCAAAGTGTCCTGATTGATCTTGGCTGCGAGCGACACGTCCTTATGGCCCTTGTCGTACTCGGCTAGCAATAAGAGCGTTCGAGCGAGGCGTTTTTCACTCGAGTTGAAAAGATGGTCGATCAAGTCCTGCTCGATCCGATGGTTGCGCGCCAGAAGGTAGTTGATGAACTGGGTGCAGGCAGCGGGCTCGTCCTGAATCGTCTCTAGCATCTTGTCTCGGTTGATAACCATCACCGAGCTCGGCACGAGCGCCACGGCGGAGGCCGCGTAGAAGGCTTGACTATTGATGCAGCCCTCGCCAAAGAAGTCGCCGCGTCCGAGGAAACCAAGTATGGCGGCCCTCCCTCGCTTCGACACTAAGGTAAGCTTGACTACTCCCTGCCGGAGGTAGTGCACTTGCGTGCATTCCTCGCCCTGCGAAAAAATCGTGTCACCCGCTTGATATTCCACCTCTTGCGATGGTGGCAGCCCAGTGGGGAAGAGAACCTTTGCTTTGTCTACGCGCTTAGTAACTTTCATCCCAGCTCCTCCATGACATCAGCAGGGTCTTATACATCCGTTAAGAGGCCGCTCGCTGTCTAACCTTGAACAGACAAACGAGTCCAGCAGGTTTTATCGTGAAAGAGTCCAGGCCAGTTTCTAAACTCCACTGATTCGGCGAGACGCCAAAAAAGAGCACGTGGCACGATCGTCCGGGGAATGAGAGATCATGGGACTCGGATACGACATCTTTAGGAAACTCGATGATGGCACTCCGTATTGGCTGGCGCAAGCCGGTACATTGAAGGAAGCCACCGAAAAGCTCGACGCCTTCTTTCGTGACAAACCGGCACAATACTTTGTCCGGGACGCATCGACAGGCGAAGTCGTGATCCGCCGACGACCCAGTTTGGACTAGCAGAACACCCCGCGTCCATCCACCAGCGGCCATCGCCGCATACTACATTCCCTTTCTGTTACTACACGCTGGACCTGATAGAGAGAACTCTAGCGAAGTAATAGGTTGAAGACTGCACGGAACGTGTCTCGGCCCCGGAAAATCATGCCTCTCACCCACGCAGCCCGGAGCACCAAAGCCACACCGGGTAAACGAAGGGATGACTGGCGGAGGAAGATGGAATGCGCATCATCGCCGTTATTCGTTTAATCCTGCTCTCGTTGTTCATGCTCGCAATACCCGCCACGGCATTCGCACAAGTCGCGGTATCGATTACGATCGCCCCGCCAGAGCTGCCCGTCTACGAGCAGCCTCTCTGCCCTGGCGACGGTTATATCTGGACTCCAGGCTACTGGGCTTATGACTACGATATCGGCGATTACTACTGGGTGCCGGGAACGTGGGTAGAGGCCCCCGAAGTCGGATTCTTTTGGACGCCCGCCTATTGGGGTTGGGGCGGTAGCGCGTTCATCTTTCACGAAGGTTATTGGGGTCCGACCATTGGCTTTTATGGCGGGATCGACTACGGCTTCGGTTACGTTGGCCACGGGTACGAAGGGGGTCGCTGGGACAACGGGCACTTCTTCTACAACACTACCGTAAACAACGTGAATGTTACGGTGATCCACAACGTTTACAACACGAGGGTCGTCGAGAACACCACGGTTGCGCGCGTCAGCTATAACGGCGGCAACGGAGGGATCGATGCGCGTCCCAACGCTCAGGAAGAGGCCGCCGAACATGAGCGGCATATCCCGCCTGTAGCCGCTCAAACTCAACATGTGTCGGCTGCCCGCGCGAACCCCGAGCTACGGGCGTCGTCGAATCACGGCAAGCCACCTATCGCTGCCACTTCCAAGCCTGGAGAACTTCAAGGCCAGGGAGTCGTGGCGGCCAAAGAGGGTGGGCGCTACAATCCGCCTGCCGCCCACGCGGGGGAAAACGCCGCTCATCCTGCCACTACGACCACCACCGCTATCCATCCTCGGGATCTTCCGGCGGCTACGAAGCCTGCACCGCCGAACACCGGGGACCCGAAGCTGGACAAGAAATACCAGCAGCAGCAGGACAAGCTGAGTGCGCAGCAAGAGCAGGAACGTCAGAAACTCCAGGCGAAACAGGACCAGGAACACCAACAACTGGCGAAACAGAAGGCTGACGACGCCAAAACGCAGCAGCTCGAGCAGAAGCATCAGCAACAAACGGAGCAACTACAGCAAAAACACACCCAGCAGCAACAGCAGTTGCAGCAGCGCCAGCAGCCGCCGCACCCGGCCCCCCCGAAACCGGGCAAGCCTCAGTAGGCGCTCGCTGAACCCACCCGGGCGGACATCGCCTACTGGCTGATGTCCCGCCCGGCGGGTACAGACATACATCGTTCGCGGTATTCCCTTGGCCCCGTGTGGTTGAAACACTGTGGGAGTATCTTTGCGAGGGCGCCATAAATGAGTACAACGATATTCCCGGTGTCTGATTCCACAGCTCTCGCACCCACGGCCAACTGGCACGACCACGAACACCGCGGGCACACCGTTCAGTTCTACACCGAGGATCGAACGCTGATAGACGGCCTGAGCCGGCTAATCGGAACTGTCCTCGGCGCCGGTGATTCTGCCATCGTCATCGCAACCAGTCTTCATCGGGAAGCACTGGCCCAAAGACTGAAGGCTCGCGGTTTAGATGTGCTGGCGGCTTCAAGGCAAGGGAGATACCTCCAATTTGACGCAGCCCAAACGTTGTCGAAGTTCACAGTCGACGGCTGGCCGGACGCGGCCCTATTTAACAAAGTGATTGGGCCTCTACTCACGCAGGCGAAAGAGGCGTCGGAAGGCCCCGATGCGCGCGTTGTCGCATTCGGGGAAATGGTCGCTTTACTTTGGTCGCAGGGAAGGGAAGAGGCTGCCATCCGGCTGGAGCAACTGTGGAACGAGTTGGCCAAGATGCACACTTTTTCTCTGCATTGTGCCTATCCAATCGGCAGCTTCGGGCGCGAGCAAGACACCGAGCCGTTCCTGAAAATTTGCGCGGAGCACTCCGGTGTGATTCCGAGTGAGAGTTACACGGACCTGATCAACGAACAGGAGCGCCTTCGCAACATCTCCCATTTGCAGCAGAGAGCGCTGGCGCTCGAAACAGAAAAGGCGCAGCACGAGGAAGTCCAAAAGTCTCTTCAGCGCCGCGAGTCGGAACTGGCTGATATTCTTGAGAACGCTGTCGAAGGCGTTCAACAGGTGGGGCCCGATCAGAGGATCCTGTGGACGAACAAAGCCCTGCTGAATCTTCTTGGATACTCGGTGGACGAATATGTGGGGCATCAACTCGGCGAGTTCCATGTCCACCGGGCCGTCTTCGAAACTTTCTGGGCGAAGCTGATGCGGCGGGAGGAAATCTACGACTATCCTGCGGAGCTTCGATGCAAGGACGGATCCGTCAAGCAGGTTTTGATTCACTCAAATGGGCTCTGGGAAGACGGACGGTTTGTTCACACGCGGTGCTTCGTTCGGGACGTGACTCAGCAGAAGCGTCTCGAGCAGTCGCTTCGCGACGCCGAGAAACAGGCTGCCATGGGACGGATTGCCGCTATCATCGCGCACGAAATTAATAATCCGCTCGAGACCGTGATGAACACTTTTTACCTTTTGCGCACCCACCCGTCCCTGGATGAGGATGCGCGGAAACTTATGCGCGTCGCCGACGAAGAAATGGTCAGGATGCGCCATATTGCCAAGCAGACCCTGGCTTTTTATCGGAACTCCGATAATCCGGTTCCCGTTTCCCTTCGCCACGCGGTGGAAGAGGTCCTGGCCGCATATAGCCGGAAGATTCTGTTGCACCGCATTACCGTCGAGAAAAACATCGCTACAGACGGTTCCATCCTCGCCTTCCCGGTGGAGATCCGTCAGGTTCTCATAAACTTGATTGGTAATGCGGTTCAGGCCATGCCGGAGGGCGGCACGCTTCGCATCACGCTACGTCACTGCTCGGAGGAGATGCATCGTTCCGGACGCTCGGGCGTCCGCATCAATGTTACGGACACCGGCGTTGGTATTCCCGCTGCGTTTCGTCACAAAATCTTCGAGCCGTTCTTTACCATGAAGGCCGAAAAAGGGACGGGGCTTGGCTTGTGGGTCAGCCGCGGCATCGTGCAGAAACTTGAAGGGACGATCAGGTTCCGAAGCACGATGCAACAAGGCAAGGCGACAACGTCGTTCGCGGTATTTATTCCCACAGACGGAATGAGCGCTCCTGTTGCATAAGCCACTTGCGTCGTGCCCGGATGCGGGTTGCGAAGCGCCGATGGCGGCGACAATGCCTATGGTTCTCTGCGTAGACGACGAGACCACCGCTCTTGCGATTCGCAAGCGGGTGCTCGAGTCGGCAGGCTATCAAGTGGCGACTGCTCGATCCGGTGAGGAAGGTCTTCGGCTCTTTCGATCTCAGGTTTTCGACGCCGTAATCCTGGACTACTGGATGCCAAACATGAACGGTATCGCTGTGGCGCGCGAGTTTAAGCGCCTGAATTCCGCGGTTCCCATAGTTATCTACTCAGCCCTCTCGCCATTGCCCGACGAAACCATCGGCGTCGCCGATCGTTGGATTCTCAAAGAGGAAGGTCCGGAATACCTGTTGAACGCCCTCAAGTCCCTGCTCGAAACACGATCCTAAAAGGCCCTCCGGGCTAGTTATCTGCGGCAATGGCACAGTAAAATACCCGAGGGCCGGATACAGGAATCTCACCCCAAGCGTTCGGGATTCGAACGGTCAGGCTTTGTTCACATTCCACACGTAGAGGAAATGTTCGTCTGTAGCCGTCGCAACGTTCCGTTTGCTCTTTCGAGTAGCGCGGTTTAGCGCAGAACGGACGTTCTCTTTTGAGTCCTTCAAGTCCACCAAGGGCACTTTGATCGCAACGCCTTCCTTCAACTGGTCGAGATCGCGGAGAATCATGGAAACGATCTTCTTGTGTTTGCCGTTGCGCGACTGCGGAACCTCCAGTTGCGCCATGGTCTTAAAATGGACTTCTGGTTGAGTCAGGCCCGTACCCTCCTCCTGTAGCGGCTAACGTAAAACTAACGTCTCGTTACAATATCCAAGCGCCGCGTTGCGTGTCAACAGGGAATTATTAAACTGACGTGTCGCGAGGGAAGCGGTGGACCGCAGCGACAACATCGCCTCCGGCCGCGCTACCCGCCGTCTCAATCTCGCTAAGTCATCCGTTCTCGCAGGCGAAGATGGACTAAAGATTTTCCCCGTACGGTTCGAAGATTGGTAGCGTGATGTGCATGGAAGGAGAGTACTGCGATGCCAAAAACGGGAACACATTTCGAGCAGATTTCGACGGAAGAGATCGCGACAATACTGGCACAGCAACTAAGCCCCGGAACGATGAATTCACGACAGGACTCCTGGGAGAAACGAATGGACACGTCAAATCGCGCTATTCTCGAAATCCTCCAGCAAAATTCGAGCTGGTGGGAACACGCCGCGGTCGCCTGCGAAAAGCTCGCGCCTCGACTCGCGCCCGGTGAGAAAGAAGAATGGCTGCTCCTCTGTGCCGTATACCGCGAACGCGCTGGCATTCACGCTCGGCTCGTTGAACAATTGCGCCGCAAGAGCGATGGGGCACACGGGTAAGATCGAGTGATCGAACCGGCTGCCAAAATTCCGGTTTCAGTGTGTGCGAGAACTCGGGCTTGCCTCGGCGGGTCTGCGTGGACGGAAAATTGCGTGGTAGTCCGTCAGTGAGAACCGAAGTCACAGAAAAGCGATCGGCACCTCCGAAGAACCGCGCGAATTTGTTTTACACCCTCGGCCCAGGATTGATTACTGGCGCCGCCGATGACGACCCGAGCGGTATTGCCACGTATTCGCAAGTCGGCGCCCAGTTTGGCTTGGGCATGCTGTGGACCATGTTGTTCTCCTTTCCGCTCATGGCCGCGATACAGGAGATCTGCGCCCGTCTTGGCCGCATTACGGGTGTGGGCATTGCGGAAAACCTCCGCAGAAACTACCCCAAACCGGTTCTCTACGGACTCGTCTCTCTGCTTTGCCTGGCGAATATCTTTAATCTCGGAGCCGATGTTACGGCCATGGGCGCGGCAGCGAAGCTCGTCTTTGGAGGATCGCTCAATGCCTACGTCCTGATTTTCGGACTCTTATCCTTGCTTCTTCAGGTCTATGTGCCGTACAGAAAATATGTTCGCTATTTGAAGTGGCTTACGCTCGTGCTGTTTGCTTACGTGGTCACGGCCTTCGTCGTTCATGTTCAATGGCCGGCGGTGGTTCGCGCCACGCTCATACCTTCCGTCTCATGGACGCCCCGTTACTGGATGGCGTTAGTCGGGGTTCTCGGAACCACGATCAGTCCTTATCTGTTCTTTTGGCAGACCTCCGAGGAAGCGGAAGACGTGCGTCTCAACAAAGCCGAGCGGCCTCTCAAAAAGAAGCCTTCCCAGGCTTTCGCGCAATTCCGCCGGATTGCCATCGACACGCGAGTTGGAATGGGTTTCTCAAACTTGATTGCATTCTTCATCATTCTCACCACTGCGGTGACTTTACACGCTTCCGGCGCCGGGAAAGGCATCCAAACCTCCGCCGACGCGGCAAAAGCCTTGCAGCCGCTGGCTGGAAAACTCGCTTTTCTGCTCTTTGCGCTTGGGATCATCGGGACGGGGTTATTGGCTGTGCCAGTCCTGGCTGGCTCTGCCGCGTATGCGATAGCGGAATCATTTCGATGGCGCGCCAGCCTTGAAAGCAGGCCGCGTAAGGCGCCTAAGTTTTACCTCGTCCTCGCGGCAGCCACTCTAATCGGCATCCTGCTGAACTTCTTGGGCATGGACCCCATCCGCGCCCTATTCTGGTCCGCCGTCATCAACGGAGTCGTGGCCGTTCCGGTCATGGTCATGTTGATGGTCATGTCGGCGAACAAAGCCATCGTGGGGAAGTTTCCACTCCCGCTTTACGTCCACATAATCGGGTGGGGCGCAACGGCGGTTATGCTTGCGGCGTCGCTCGCTTTTCTGGTGAGCGAAGTGCACGGATTATTCTGAGATTCGAAAGCGATTGCGCTCGTCGGGCGCGATACGGCAGCGCACGTCCTTGGTCAGATACAGCGAACACTGTATGGACCGCTTCGGCGACCCACATATCATCACGTGTCATGGGGTGTTTGTATTCAAGAGGATGCGCAGATTCCTGCGTTTCCGTGCGAGTGCCTACGCCAGTTTGCAATTCAGTACGGCTTTAGACGGAGAATCAGGGCGATGCGGATTCCGGTGGTCGATGACCATGAGCGCTTTGAGAGAGCGCTGCGGGAAAGTGAGGAGCGCTTCCGCTCGGCCGTGAACAACATGGTCGAAGGGGTGTACACGCTGGACTCCCACGGGCTGGTCACTCACGTCAATCCATCGGCGGAAGCGATGTTCGGATGGACCGCGGCCGAGTTGCTCGGGAAGAAGATGCACGACGTTACGCACTACAAACATCCGGACGGCACGCCCTTTCCATCAGCCGACTGCCCTGGTTTGCAAGTCCGGCAGAGCGGAATCGAGCTTCGCGAGCGCGAAGACGTATTTATTCGCAAAGACGGCAGCTTCTTCCCGGTGGTTTTCAGCGCATCTCCTTTGACGCAGGGCGGCAAAATCGCGGGCATTGTCGTCAGTTTTCGCGATGACACGAAGCGCCGGGAAGCCGATGAAGTGCTGGCGCGACAGACTGCCGATTTCATAGATCGAAAGCAAAGAGATGCCGAGCTGGCAAAACAGTCTCGTCTGCTTGACTTCAGCTTCAACGCCGTCATCGTGCTCGGTTTCGAAGACCGAATTACATATTGGAATAAGGGAGCCGAGGAGCTCTACGGCTGGACGCGTGAGGAGGCCTTGGGGCAGATAATTCACACGCTCCTTATGACGGAGTTCCCGGAGTCGCTGGATGCGATTACTGCCTGCCTGCGCCGGGAAGACCGATGGCAGGGCGAGCTTAATCACACCAGCAAGGACGGCCAGAGCATCACTGTTCTATCAAGATGGGCGTTGATACGCGATCCGGAAACGAATTCAGAATCAATCATGGAAATAAACACTGACGTTACTCAGACCAGGGAGGTGGAGCGGCAACTGCAGGCTTCCGTGCAAACGCTGGAGGATCGAATCGCGGAGCGCACGTGTGAATTGCAGAATGCCACCGACAAACTCAGAGAGCTCTCCGGAAGGCTGCTCCAGGCACAGGATGAAGAACGAAGACGCCTCGCCCGCGAATTGCACGATGGTGTGGGCCAATTGCTGGCTGCCATGAACATGAATCTTACGACGTTGGGTGAGGAAAAGAGCAAGCTTAGCCGGGACGCTCGAGAAATCCTGGACGAGAATGCCGGCTTGATCGAGCAGGCCTCGCGAGAGATTCGCACAATGTCTCACCTGTTGCACCCGCCGTTGCTGGACGAAGTGGGTCTCGAGTCAGCGCTTCTCTGGTACGTCGACGGATTTTCCGAACGCAGCAAAATCACCGTGCGCCTGCAATTGCCACAGGGTTTCAGCCAGGGATTGCCGCGCGATCTTGCCCTATCTCTGTTCCGCATCGTCCAGGAATGTTTGACGAACATTCATCGTCACTCGGGAAGCCCCACGGCTCTCGTAAGAATCGAGCGTTCACCCGATGAAATAACTCTGGAAGTCAGGGATGAGGGCAGGGGAATTCCCCCCGCGCTGCAGTCGACGATTTCTTCGGGAGCGAGCTCTGGAGTCGGATTGCGCGGAATGCGCGAAAGAATCCGCCAGTTTGGTGGCCGGTTCCAGATTCGTTCTGGAGAAGACGGCACGAGCATTACCGCCGTTCTGCCGATCCCCGCGCCCAAAGAAAAAGCCACCGGCCTCCCGGACGACGATGGACGCATCGTTCAGGCTCACACCGAGATGCCCCGTCAGGACGCAGCCATGATCCTCTGCATCGATGATGAAACAGAGGGATTGTTAGCGCGCAGGCTCTTGTTGGAGTCTGCCGGATTCCGTGTGATTGAGGCGAATTCTGGAGAGGATGGCATCCGTCTGTTCCGGTCCGAAAGGGTGGCCGTCGTCATCTTGGATTATTGGATGTCGGGGATGAAGGGAACCGCCGTTGCGTCCGAGCTAAGACGGATTGACCCGGCCGTTCCAATCATCGTCCTTTCGGGAATGTCGGATCTGCCGGGAGAAGCGGCAGGGCTTGTGGATCAGTGGATCGTCAAGGGCAGCACGCGGCCGGAGCAACTCCTGAATTGCGTCAACGCTTTGCTGGATCGTCGACCGGTCTGATTCAGTTGGCTTAGAAGACTGTTTCAATCATACGTAAGCGGGACGCGTATCCGTTCACTGGCTTGGCGCTCGTCCCGGCTATCTGGATTTTCAATGGAGAGCCCGGCATGCGACCTAGCCCCGCAGGGATATGTTCGCGCAAGATCGTTCTTCTTTTCTTCCTGCTCGGCGCTCTCGCTACCACTGCACGTCCGCAGCAGAGCCAAACCTCCCAAGAAAACCTGAAGCAACTCAGTCTGGAACAACTCGGGAATCTCGAAGTCACCACGAAGGCCAAGGCACCGGAACAGGTTTGGAAGACCGCTGCCGCGGTCTACGTGATCACCCAAGAGGACATCCGGCGCTCTGGAGCCACGAGCATTCCCGAAGCGCTGCGGCTCGCGCCAGGGGTCGAGGTGGCCCGCATCGATGCCAACAAGTGGTCCATCGGAATTCGCGGTTTTGGAAGCCGATTGTCACGCGCCGTGCTTGTGCTGATCGACGGAAGAAGCGTCTACACCACTCTGTTGGCCGGAGTTTACTGGGAAGTCCAAGACACGGTGATGGAGGACATCGATCGCATTGAGGTGATACGCGGGCCGGGCGGCACGGTGTGGGGACCTAACGCGGTAGATGGCGTGATCAACATCATCACCAAGAGCAGCAAGGATACGCAGGGAGCGTTAGTTGCCACTGGCGGGGGAAATGAGGAACAGGGCTTTCTGAGCGTCCAGTACGGGGGGAGCAATTCGACCGGCCTTTCCTATCGCGTATACGCCAAGGGTTTCAACCGGGCGGCTGAATACCACAGTGACGGGGATAACTACGACCATTGGAAGGCCGCGCAGGGCGGCTTCCGCATGGATTGGGCCAAGAACGCGCAAGATTCCTTCACTCTTCAAGGCGATATCTACGATGAACGGGCCGGCGAGAGCGTAACCGCAGTCAATTACACGCCGCCGTTCTCTCAAATTCTCGTCGGAGACGAAGTTCTCTCCGGCGGAAACGTTGTTGGCCGCTGGACCAGAACACTCGGAAGCGGCGACGACATTCAACTACAGGCGTACTACGATCGGACCAATCGTTACGAACCCAACTTCGGCGATATTCGCAACACGTTCGACATTGATTTTCTCGAGCGATTGCACCTGGGATCGCGCCACCACGTATCGTGGGGCTTGGGCGCGCGGGCCAGCCATGGCACCGAACTCGCGCCCACATCCGGCCTCTACTTCGTTCCGAGCTCGCGAACTGACCAGCTCTATACCGCTTTTTTTGAAGACGATATTTCTCTTTTGCCGAACCAGTTGACACTCGAAGCCGGCACAAAACTCCTCCACACCAATTACATCGGCGTGGAGCCGGAACCAAGCGTCCGTCTATTGTGGACACCTACCGACACGCAGACGATCTGGGCGGCAGGCACGCGGGCCGTGCGGACGCCGTCCGATGGAGAGCGAGATTTCTTCTTGTCGGGATACATCGGTACGTCAGGCGGCTTGCCGTTCTTCGCGCGCTTTAATGCCAATCCGACCTTCAAGTCCGAGGTACTCGACAGCTACGAACTCGGATACCGCGGCTTGGCGGCACCGAATCTCTATTTCGACGTGGCAACGTTCTTTAATCAATACTACGACGTGTTCAGTGAGGAGATAACCGGCGCCCCGTATGTGGAGAACAGTCCCGGGACGCCGCACTTGCTGTTGCCCGCGCAGTTCCGCAACGGACTTTTGGGCACAACCACAGGAGTAGAGATCGGTCCTGAATGGAGGCCCGTGAGTTTCTGGCGCCTGCGAGGGTCCTATTCGTTTCTGCATATGTCCCTGAGGAAGAGTCCAACCTCAATGGACGTGGGGACGGCGCCGATTACGGACGGTACGAGCCCCCAGCATCAGGTTCTCCTACAATCTTCGCTGGACTTGCCCAAGCGCCTTACTTTCGATTTCGATTATCGGTATGTCAGCGCTTTGCCGGGAATTTCGATACCGTCATATTCCACGGGCGATGCACGGATCGCCTGGAGCTTCGGGCATAACTGGGAAGTGTCAGCCGTCGGGCAGAACCTATTTCAGCCCAATCACGTTGAGTTCGCCAGCGATCCTGGGCCGAATGTTGCCATCAAGAGGAGCTTCTACGGAGAGATCGTCTGGAGGAGCAAGCAAAACTGACGACCGTGACGCCTGTCAGAGCATCTGTTCCTGCTAATCTCGCATGGCGGACTCGAACGCTACAGCGCCTGGCGCTGTTCCTCGCCATCTTCTCTGGGTCTGCCGGATTCTGTCCCGCTGCGCGTGCTCAACAGTCTAAACCCGCGGAATACCAGGTAAAAGCCGTCTATCTATTCAACTTTGGAAAGTTCGTCGAATGGCCCAAGGCCGCGACCAAGGATGACTCGTTCCCAATCTGCGTACTGGGTCGTGATCCGTTTGGCGCGGCGCTCGACGCTACGCTCGCCGGCGAGAAGATCGATGACCGCAAGCTCATAGCGAGGCGAATCGCAACTGAACGGGACGCGACTGGCTGTCGGATTCTCTTCATTAGCTCTTCGGAAGACAGCCGTATCAAGGAGATTCTCACCTCGATGGAGAAGTCCGGCGTGCTGACCGTGAGCGATATGCCCGACTTCATAGGCAACGGCGGGATGATCCAGTTTGTACTCAAGGAGAACAAGGTCCGGTTTGCAGTGAACCTCACTGCCGCACAAAGGGCGGGACTGACCTTTAGCTCTCAACTGTTGAAAGTGGCGATCGAAGTCAAGAAGGAACCACAGAACGAAGACGTGAACCCATGATCCCCATGATCAAGGTCCGAGATTCACTTTCGAAGAAGCTCACCGCGATGAATATGGTGGTGAGCGGCGTGGCGCTGCTGTTTGCGTCCGCCTCCTTCTTTGCCTATGACGTCATCACGTTCCGCACAAACCTCATAAACAACACATCCACCCAGGCGCAGATCATCGGATCGAACGTTGCGTCTCCATTGATCTTCAATGACACGGCGTCCGCCGAGAGTACCTTGTCGGCTTTGCGGGCGGCCCGGCACATCGTTTACGCCGGTGTGTATACGGTGCAAGGAGAATTTTTCGCGGGATACTGGCGCGACGCTCCTGAGTCGCCTCTTCCACTGCCACCCTTCAAGATGGAGCAGAACCAGCGTTTCTGGTTCGAGAACGGCGAGTTCGAGCGAGTGCAAACGATCGTCTTTCAAGGTAAACCGGTGGGGATTGTCTACCTGCGGACGGACCTTGGTGCCATCTACGATCGTTTCAGAACCTATGCCATCATATTGCTCGCAATTTTGACCGTATCCCTCTTCGCAGCTCTGGTGCTCTCGCGGGTGGCACAACGGGTCATCTCGCAGCCCATCCTAAATCTTGCGGACACGGCCCGGACCGTTTCCCGAGATAAGGATTATTCGATTCGCGCTCAAGCTAGCGGGGATCGCGACGAGGTTGCCCTGCTCGTCGGTGCATTCAATGAAATGCTGCTGGAGATTCAGAAACGCGATTCAGCCTTGCAGGAAAACGAACAACAATTTCGCACCCTCGCTGATTCCATTCCGCAATTGGCCTGGATGGCGGAAGCCAACGGCAGCCTGTTCTGGTATAACCATCGTTGGTATGAATATTCGGGGACCTCGCCGGAAGAAATGGCTGGTTGGGGATGGCAGTCGTTGCATGATCCTGCCAGGCTTCCGGAGGTCCTTGCCAAGTGGCGAGCATCACTGGCTACGGGCGAGCCGTTCGAAATGACCTTTCCGCTGCGCGGCGCTGACGGGACGTTCCGCGAGTTCTTGACGCTTGCCATGCCGGTTCGCGATGTCCAAGGCAAAATCGTACGATGGTTCGGCACCAATACCGACATTACCGAACAGCGTCGCGCCGAAGAAGCTCTGCGGCAAACCGAGAAGCTCGCTGCCACGGGCCGGCTGGCCGCAAGCATCGCCCACGAAATCAATAATCCCTTGGAAGCGGTCACGAACCTCGTATACTTGGCGCGAAAGCAGCCTTCCAACACGCAAAAATACCTTGGTCTGGCGGAACAGGAGCTTGACCGGATTGCGCAAATCACCAGGAATACGCTGGGCTTCTATCGTGACACCGCGTCACCGTCGGAAGTGGACATTTCCAAGGTTCTAGAAGAGGTTCTGGGTCTATATACGAGAAAGCTCAACTTCAAGAAAATTGTTCTCCGACCCGACTATGGAAACGGAATCAAGATCGTGGGATACCCAGGCGAGGTGCGCCAGATCTTCGCCAACCTGATCGCCAACGCTATTGAGGCGCTTTCTGTCGAAGGACGTCTTACCATTCGCGCGTCGAGAACCTGGGCGGCGGATAACTCTCGGCGGCGGGGCGTGCGCATCACGTTCTTGGATAACGGCAGCGGTATTGCCCCCGAGGATCGAAAGCGAATTTTTGAGCCTTTCTATACCACGAAAAAAGATGTCGGCACCGGTTTGGGATTGTGGCTCACTCTGGGATTGGTGAACAAGCACCACGGCTCGCTCAGGCTTCGAAGCTGCTTTCAGCCGGGCAAAACGTGGACGGCTTTTTCCGTATTTTTGCCGGAAGACCCTTTGAAGCAATAAAATTTGGCTTTGGTTGATTGATGCCGAGTTATGGAGAACTCATGATCGCGAGGCAAGCCGCAAGCATTCCCGTACTTCCCTCGTTTGGGGACCCGAAATGGATTACCAGAAATGCCGGCCCGGGCCCGGATGGTCGTGAGAGCGCCGATCAAACGAAGAAGCTGAAAATCATAGTTGTCGATGACGAGGCGGTGATTGCTGAAACGGTTGTAGAAATCCTGAACGGGGAAGGGTTCGAGGCGGCGGCTGTCTCCAACGGAGCTGCTGCCATCGAATTGGCCAGGACCTTGCGTCCAGACGTCGTTCTCAGCGATGTGATCATGCCGGGCCTGAATGGAATCGAGACCGGAATCAGGATTCGTGAAATCGTTCCGCGTTGCAAGATTATCCTTTTCTCGGGGCAGGCAGCGACGGTCGACTTGCTCGAGAAAGCCCGACAGGAGGGCCATCGCTTCGACATTCTCGCCAAACCAATCCAGCCAGAAAGGTTGATTTCCGTCATCCGCGCCAGTTCAGGCTACGTCTCCTGATGCCTGATTTCCCCCATCAGGGCCCGCATTCAAGGGGTCGAATCTCACCCTCTCCGCCATAACGTTTCGATTTTCTCAGTCCATTTCGAAGGTGACGTACATCAGTTTTCCGTCGCGCTCGATTTGCAAGACGCCCGGGGAACCTGACGGAAGGGCCTGCAACGCGTCTCGGAGGGCGGCGAGCGCCTCAATTTTCTTCCCGTTCAGCGCGTGAATCACGTCTCCGGGCTGCAAATCCGTTTGCACCTCGAGAAGGTTCGCAGCCATCGCGGCGACAATCACGCCCGACGGGAATCGCAAGTCGGGAAGCTTCGCGGCGAGTTTGTCGGTAATCTCAACGCCGAAAATGCCGAGCCGCGGCACGAGGGACTTCGTCGGATCGGAGAGGTCGAGCGATTCATCCACCTCATTGCGTTGCTGCGCGACCGGAATGTGAAGACTGACGCGCTGCGTTCCGCGCAGGACTTCCGCGTCTATGATGGCATCGGCGGGACGCGTGGAAATAATCATGGCCGCCAGCGGAACGCTTCCAATCGAGCGGGCGTCGAGGCTTAGCACGATGTCCCCGACCTGCAGCCCCGCTTTGTCCGCGGGGCCGCTCGGCTCGACATCTGAGACGATCACGCCCTCCTCCCGAGCGAGATTGAGGCCTACGGCGAGGTCGGGAGTGATGTCCTGCATATCCGCGCCGATCAAGCTGCGATGCGTGTGTCCAAACTGCCGAAGCTGGCCGTAGACGAAACGCACGACGTTGCTGGGAATCGCGAATCCGAGACCCTGGCTCCCGCCGGACTCGGTCAATATGAAGGTGTTGATTCCGACGATCTCGCCGTCCGTGTTCACGAGCGGGCCGCCGCTGTTTCCCGGATTGATCGGCGCGTCGGTCTGAATGTAGATGGCCGGAACGCTGGGATTCGCCTGCCGCGCCACCGCGCTCACAACCCCCATGGTGACGGAGTTCTCGAGGCCCTCGGGGTTTCCGAATGCGAGGACGATCTCGCCTTTCTTCAGCTTCGCGTAATCGGCAAAGGCGAGCGCAGGCAGGTTTTTCGCATCCACTTTGAGAAGCGCGATGTCGGCTGTCTCGGCAACTCCCACGATCTTGGCATCCAGCGGGGGAATCCGCTCCGAAAGACCGAGGGTTGCGCGAACCTGCGATTCACCGGTAGCAGGCGGCGTCAGCAGGACTCGGATTCGTTGCGCGCCCTTCACGACGTGCGCGTTGGTGATGATGTAGCCGTCAGGGTCGACGATCACGCCTGAACCCAGAGCGCGCTGCCGGCCGATCACCGCCGCTTCGCCGTTCGACTTCTCGCTTGCGAGGTTGCCGAATCCGGCCACCTGAACCTGAACCACGGCGGGCGAGACGCGGGAGGTCAGCTCGTCCAGAGAATCGCTGAATTGGGATAGCAGGGTCGCGCGCTTCGACTCGGGCGTCGTCTGGGCCGGGGTGCTGCGAGGACACAGGAGGCACACAAGGAGGACGGCGCAGAATGCGCTGCCCAGGGCGGTGCCTCGGAACTTGGTCTGAACGGGCCGTTGCATCGTCATCCTCCTCAGATCGCCGGAAAAGGATATTCACATAGTTGGACGAAATTCGGGGCCTTCGGGATTCGAGTGTAGTGGGTGTCACCTGCGGGAACAAAGGAGGATTCGAGGCCGGCTGCGCCTATTTCGGGGTGGAAAGGCATCCCGAGTAACTTAATCGCGGAATGCGTGAATGCCGCAAAACAAATCCTCGGAACTTTGCATCATACTTTGGTGAATAGGCATAAGAGGCGGCAGGCTCGGTCACGGTGGGGAGGTTCTTTGTTCAGATTGGGCTTGGGGGCGGCTTCAGCAAGCGTTCTTTTAGTCCTGCTCTTGGCGCCGAGTACGGGTGCGCAAACGCGGAGTCCAACCTCTGCGCCGCAAAGTCAGCCTCAGGTCAATCCACAGTCGGGGCAACAAACGGGGCAGCAATCGGGTGAGGTATCTTCGGGGAGCATCAGCGGAACAGTGGTTGATCCCAGCGGGGCTGCTATCGCTGGGGCCCTGGTGACGCTGACACTTCAAGGCGAATCGGGAAGCCACCAGATGACATCAAGCGATAGTGGGCAATTTTCCTTTGTCAACATCGCGCCCGGGCCCTTCCAATTGACGATTGCGGCGACGGGCTTCAAAACACAAGCGTACTCCGGAACTCTGAGCGCGGGAGAGAACTGCGCTGTCCCGCAGATCGCGCTGGCTCTTGCTACCGAAACCACTCAGGTGCGGGTGGGACCTCAAATCGCGGAAGAGCAGGTGAAGCAGCAAGAGAAGCAGCGGGTGCTCGGCGTGATCCCGAATTTCTATGTGAGCTACATCCCCAACCCAGTTCCGCTTGCGCCGAAGCAAAAATTCGAGCTGGCCTGGAAGACGTCGATAGATCCCGTCACGTTCGCAATGACCGGAGCCATTGCGGGAATTCAGCAGGCGCAAAATCATTTCAGCGGGTATGGGCAAGGCGCTCAGGGCTACGGAAAGCGCTTCGGCGCCTCCTACGCGGACGCGGTTATCAGCGTGTTTATCGGAAGCGCGATATTGCCGTCGCTCTTGAAGCAAGATCCTCGGTATTTCTACAAGGGAACCGGCAGCGTGCGGTCGCGGGCTCTGTATGCGATCGCGCAGGCCGTTATCTGCAAAGGCGACAATGGACACTGGCAGCCGAATTACTCCGGCGTGCTCGGGAGCTTTGCGGCTGGTGGTATCTCAAACCTGTACTATCCGGCGTCAAACCGCAACGGAGCGGGGCTAACGTTTGAAAACGCCGCAATCGGGATCGGCGAAGCGGCCGCTGCCAATCTTTTTCAAGAATTTGTAATTCGAAAATTCACACCCAGTGTCACCAAACATCCGCCGCCGGCCACACCCTAAAGCCGGACCGGAATCGCATCGGTGAAGTTCCCATCAAGCTGATCGGAAGCGCGCTCAACGGCGAGCCGCGAAGAATTCCCTCAGCAGGGCGGCTGCTTCATCACGCAGGACTCCCGAAGTGACTTCGACACGATGATTCAACTGCGGATGGTCGAGAACCGAAAAACAAGATGAAACGGCGCCGCTCTTCGGGTCGTCCGCGCCGTAGACGAGCCGCGCGATGCGCGCCTGAATCATTCCTCCGGCGCACATCGCGCAGGGTTCGATCGTGACGTACAGGGTTGCGTCGAGCAGACGGTAGTTGGCGACCGCCGCGGCTCCCTCGCGGAGGGCGACGATTTCGGCATGGGCGGTAGGATCGCAGTCGGCAATCGTGCGGTTTCCGGCGCGGGCGATGATTCGGCCGTCGACCACCACGACGGCGCCGACGGGGACTTCGCCGCGCTCGGCGGCAGCGCGCGCCTCGTCGAGGGCCGCTTGCATGAAGTGGCGATCGTCAGTGTTATTTGCTGACATTTTGAAAAATCCTTGCCGCGGCTCAGGATAGCACGCCCTGTGTCCGGGTAAACTGTGTGGCTGCGATGCCTAGATCGATCACCCAAGTTGGACTTATCTCGGATACGCATGGCTTGCTGCGCGACCCGGCGCTGCGTGCGCTGGAAGGCTCCGAGCTGATTATTCATGCGGGAGACGTCGGGCGGCCGGAAATCATGGACGACCTGAGGGCGCTGGCGCCGGTCGTCGTGGTGAGAGGGAACGTCGATACGGAGCCGTGGGCCAAGGAATTACCGGTGACGGCGGTGGCCGAGGCCGGCTTGGCGACGATTTACGTGCTCCACAATCTTGCGGAACTGGACTTGGACCCCGCTGCGGCCGGGTTTCAGATTGTGGTGAGTGGGCACTCGCACGAACCTGCAAACGCGACGCGCGGCGGCGTGCTGTACCTCAATCCTGGCAGCGCCGGACCGCGGCGATTCAGCCTGCCGATAACGGTGGCGCGACTCGACTTGCGACGAAACCCGTGGGAGTTCAAGGTAGTGCACCTTCTTCCGGAATAGCGCCAGCCCGGTTATCTTGACTTTGCTGGGCAGGAAAGTCACACTAGCCGCTGATGAACCAGACCCTGCGCCGCGTCTTCATGGTGGACCTGCTGAAGGGGATGTGGCTCACCTTCCGGTATCAGGCTCCCAAAAACATTTACACAGAGCAGTATCCGCAAGAGCGGCCGATGGTGGCGGAGCGCTACCGGGGCGCGCCTCGGCTGAACATGAACCCGGAGACGGGCGAGTCGCTGTGCATTTCCTGCAATCTGTGCGCGCTGGCGTGCCCGGAAAATTTGATTGTGGTCGGGTGGCTGCGCGATGACGCCACGCGCCGCAAAGTGCTCACGACGTTTACCTACGACACCTCGCGGTGCATGTTCTGCGGTCTTTGCGAGGACGCCTGCCCGACCGATTGCCTGGAGCTGACGCAGGATTTCGAAATGGCAAGCTACAGCCGCGAGGGTGCGATTTGGGATCGTCACCGCCTGGAAGTGGGCCCCACGCCGACGCACTACACCCGTTAGTCTTGCGCTCGCAATTCTCACTCGCGCAACATTCATTCGTTCCGCCTTCACCGGTTCGTGCAACTTCGGGTAAGATGACACACTCGTTTTCTTACATTCGCTTTCACAAGGGAGAGAATGCAACTTCGCAAAGACCCCATTACTCGTAGCTGGGTAGTCGCCGGCCATCCGGAGCGCGAAAAAGTCCGGCCCGACCCGTGTCCCCTGTGCCCGGAGAATCGAGTGGAAACGCACGAACTGCTGTCGCTGCCGCAGCAGGGCCCATGGCAGGTTCGCGTGTACCCACATCTTCGCCCGCTGTATCGCATCGAAGGAGACCCCGGACGCATCGCGGAAGGGATTTACGATCGGATGGAGTCGATCGGCGCGCATGAAATTGTAGTCGAGACGCGCCACCACTCGCTCGCGCTGGCACAGATGACCGACGAGGAGATCGAGCGGGTGCTGGAAGCCTACGCGCTGCGGATTGCGGATTTGAAACGCGACGCGCGGTTCAAGTACGTTACGGTGTTCAAGAATCAGGGAGATCAATCCGGCGAAGAATGGCCACACTCGCATGCGCAGATCACCGCGACAACTTTTGTGCCGCGGCGCATCCTCTATGAGCTCCGCTCGGCGCGCGAGTGGTATCGCGAACGCGAGCGGTGCGTCTTCTGCGACATCCTGCGCCAGGAAATCAGGCAGGCGAAGCGCATCGTCGACAACGTCGGCGATTACTATTCCTTTTGTCCATATGCCTCGCGAGTGCCGTACGAGGTGTGGCTGATTCCGCGCACCCACAACCATCAATTTGAGGCGCCGCTTCCAGGCGAGAATCGCCGCCACTTGGCGACGGTCCTGGGCCGCACTTTGCGGCGTCTGACCCAGCTAACGGGCAACTACCACATGGTGGTGCACACCGCCCCGAACAACCTGCAAACCAAAGGCGAGTTGAGCGAATACTGGCGCACGATCGCAGGCGACTACCACTGGCATATCGAAATCCTTCCCATCGTCGAGCAGCGCAGCAAGTCCTACAGCATCAAGGAAATTTATTTCAACGGCACACTGCCCGAAGAAGCCGCCGAACGCCTGCGCCAGCTCGATCCGGGGAAATGACACTGGTCTCCGCGAGCCATTCGAAACGGGCGAATCCGGAGCGCGGCGGGATCATTTTCCGTTTCCTTCTCCTTATCGTTTTCCTGGGTTTCCTTTTCGTTCTGTATCTTGCGCGCCAGCCGCTGCTGCGATTCGCGGGCGGATTGCTGGTAGTGGACGATTCTCCCCGCGCTTCCGATGCTATCGTGCTCATGGGCGATGACAACTATGAAGGAGACCGCGCCTCTCGCGCCGCGGAGCTTCTGAAGGCGGGCTGGGCGCCTCACGTCGTCGCGAGCGGCAGGTATTTGCGTCCGTACGCCAGCATCGCGGAGCTCGAAAGGCGCGACTTGATAGACCGCGGGGTTCCAGCCACCGCGATCATCCCCTATGCACATCGCGCGACGGACACCCGCGAGGAGTGCGCGGCGATAGGACAGCTGGCCGGGGCGCGTGGGTGGAAGCGCGTCCTGCTGGTAACGTCGAACTATCACACCCGGCGTGCGGACTACATCTGCTCCCGCCTTCTTCCGCCGGGAATCGAATTGCACGTCCTGGCCGCGGCCGATTCGGAGTACAGTCCCGACAACTGGTGGCACAGCCGCAAAGGAATAAAGATATTCCTCCATGAGGTGGTAGGCCTGGCAGTGGCCTCCTGGGAGATGCGGCACAACTCCGTGCAAACCACGTCCGCTGACGGTGCCGGCGATCGGTGAGGTCCTCTAATGCGGAGTGGCGCGCCTTCGCCCCGCGCTGCTGGGCGCGCCTCCGCAGCCTAGGTGTCCCATCGACAAACACTTGGCGAACACGTCCCGGTTTACACCCTGCCCGTCCTGTACTATAGTTCACGACAATCAGGACGCCTGCCAGCCCGGCGCAGGATCCTCCTGAACTTCTTCCTGGGAGGCAACTGTTATGTGGCGTAAACCTAATGAGGCCAAGCCGTCTTCACCGGCCTCGCATACGCCCGCCCCGGCTCCGGTGAAATTGCAGGAGACGCCGCGGGAAGTGGCTGTGCAGCCGTCATCCGTGAATGCGACACCTGTAGTTGCAGTGGTTCCTCCTTCGACGTTCTCCGCGACTGTGGCGGCACCGGCGATGCAAGCCTCCGCTTCCGCGAATGGAGGCCCATCAACGATCAGCGCCGGCCTGAAGATTCGAGGCGAAATCACGGGCACGTCCGATCTGATAATCGATGGCGACACGCAGGGCAAGATACGACTGACGAACGGCTGCGTGACGGTTGGACCGAACGGTCGCGTGACCGCCGACATCGACGCCCGCGACATTGTGGTCAACGGAACCGTGCAGGGCAATTTGAAGGCGAGCGAGAGCGTTCGGCTGGGACCGAACAGCCATGTGGAGGGCAGCGTGCTGACGCCGCGCATCGGGATTGACGATGGCGCGCGGCTTCGCGGCAACGTGGAAATGACCCGGCCCGGTGAAACTCCCTCTGTTGCGCCCGAGCCGGCGAAAGCTCCGGCTGCGGTTCGAGTGGCAGTAGCCAGCGCCCGAGAGGAATAGTTCGCGCCAATGAACTGGACTGCAAAAGCGCGTGCCGCAACGAATTCGGCTGTGGCCGCCGCCCGAGCAAAGCCCGGACCCGTTGCATCGGCCGCTTCGAATGCCAACGTCCGCACGTCGAACGGTTTGAAGGAATTCCTCTGGCTGATCAGCGACGTCGAGCGAGCCCGCGTTCTCGATCTCGGCCCCGTGTGGCAATCAACCATCAATTTCTTTATCGAGCGCGGCTACCGAATCTCCACCGAGGATCTGCTGCGGTCCTGGAAGGATTTTCTCACCACGGAAGAGGAGCGACTCCGCAGCGCGCCGGTGGGCGAAAGCGGCGAAAGGATTTCGCAGACTGCGCTCGCGGATAAGTTCCTCGAGACCGCGCTGCAGTATCCGGAGGACAGCTACCACGGCGTTCTGGCGTGGGACCTGTTCGACTATCTCGATGGGGAGCTCTTGCCGCGCGTGATGCAGCGCCTCTACAAAATGCTATGTCCGGGAGGTTCGGTGCTGGCTCAGTTCCACAGCCGCGCTCCGGAGAGGTTCCACCGCTACCGCCTGGTGGACAAGCAGACCATCGAGCTTTTGCCGGCGCCGACGATCGCCGTGCACGCTCGCGTTTTTCAGAATCGCGAAATCCTCGACATCTTCGGGGAGTTTCGCACTTCGAAGACGTTCGTGGGCCGCGACCTGGTCCGCGAAGCGCTTTTCCTCAAGTAGCGATCCCACGTCGCTCCAAGGGCTTAGCTTTTCTTAATAATTTTCCGCTTGCATTGGGCCGCGCGCGGACGTAAAAGGAAGTCAGAAACAAACTAGACCACCGGAGGGAGCATGAATCCACCGGGCCTAGATTCTTGAAAGCCGTTTACACACCGCTCTTGCGGTGCGGTACCGCTGGCACGTTTTACGTGCTGCGGCCTACGGTAAGTGCAAAACGGGGAGCTGCCAGGCTCCCCGTTTTGCTTTTCAGGGGCGCGGCGGCGCCTCAATAATCGTACAAATGCTCGATCGTGATGGGGTCGCGGGCCAGCGCGTTTAGCACACTACTTAGAGATGGGACGTCACATCCGACGACGAAGCGCGACTGTTCGAGGTGCGTCAGGATGGGAGTCGCGAAGAGGACATGGGCGTCGGAACCGTTATAGTGCCACGCCGGCGGCGCGAGAACGGAGAGAGTGATCTGCGAATTTCCGGCGATTTCGACGAAGGTCACGTTGCGCCGCGCAAGCTGGGAAGCGATGCTGGTGAACTCCTGGTAGCGCGGAATATCCACTACGAAGGCCCTCGGGCCGACCTGCTTTACCTTCTTCACACGCGGTAACTGCTGAAAGATGGACTCGTCCGCGTTGTCGATCCAGGCGTATGTGTCGGCGGGCTCGTATCCGTAGCTGAGATGCGTGGCCTTCTCAATCAGCCAGCAATAGAAGGCCTCGAGGGTGTAATCGACAGTAAGGAAGGCCTTGCGTTCCCATTTACGTAGTGGATGAGGTCCCCACAGGGAAGTCTCGTTCCAGAGGCCCTTCACGTGGTGGGCGAACTGGAACTCGTAAAACGGCCGAATGTGAACGAAATCGGCGTATTCGCGGGCGACCTGATACGCGTATTGGTCTTCCTCGACCGACTCGTGGTGGCTCGTCCATTCACTCAATCTTCCGATGGTGTTCTCATAGATGCCCTTCAGGATGTACTCCGCCGAAAAGCTGGCGCCGATGACGACTAGCATTACTTGTTCGCCGAGGTTGAACGGATACTTCCCGTGCGTCAGGCGGGAGATGCACGAGTAGCTGCTCCAGTACTGCCGCACGGCGCCGAAATAGGGGAATCCACTTGGCAGGTGCGATTGCTGGAAGTCGGCCTTTTCCTGGTAGCTCCAGACGATGTACCACTCGGGGTAACTGAGATAGGTGTCGTCCTCCGGGCGCGAATAATCCTTAATGTCGGAGGTCGCGGCCTTTCGTTCGGCGGGCTGCGCGACAGGAGGATGTATCTGCCCTTGGAGATCGCAGCGCCAGCCGCTCACCGCTTCCACGGCGATTGCAAGCAGGAGCAGAACAAACAATGCCAGGAGACGCTTGACGCAACGACGCAGCCAGCCGCGCTTCAAGGAGTGTGAGCCTTCGGTCTATCCACACGCAGGGCGATCCAATAGGCGGCGATGAAGATTAGGATGTGAGGCAGGTTGACGAGGAAATTTGTGGTGAGGCTCAAGCTGCTCAAATGCCCGAAGAAGTAGGTGAAAACATCGATCGTGTACCATATTCCCAGAAGCCAAAAGCAGATGCGTGCGACCTTTGCGGAAACAAGCGCGCCGATCAGCATCAGCGTGCCTGCGCCCAGGTGACCCAGGTCAATCAGCTTGCTCATGTGAAATAATCCGAACATGAGGCCGTTACTGTCCATGACTCCCGGAACGTAGTCGAGCAGATACACCCCGAGAAAAAGGGCGGCAAAGCCGAACGCACACTTTTGAATTGTGCTGTATCTCTTCGACATAAGGAGCAGGCGTCGCTAATATTCGCCAATCGCTGCTTTTCTGCAAGCAATTATTTTTCAACGATCAAAGGTGAGCGGGAGTTCTAGTCAGAAATCCAAGCAAAATGCGATTGAACTCCTCCGGGTTCTCGATGTACGGAATGTGCCCAACATTGTCCATGACCATGAGGACCGAATTCGGAATGATCGTTACAAGCTTTTGGCCTTGCCACAACGGCGTAACCGTGTCAGCGCTTCCCCACAGCACGAGTGTTGGCGCGGAGAGTTTTCGCAGATTTGAAAGATCGCTCACAAGAGAAACGTCCTTGGCGGCGACAAGATATTCCAACCAATCGCCATAGCTGCGGGTCGCACCTTCGACAACCAGAGGCCGCTCGAGCATGCGACTCTTTCCGCCGTGACCGACTCCTTTCGCGATACAAAAGAACGGAATATCGTCCCGATGAACAGAGGGTTGGTGCCGAACATAGCCACGACGCTATTGCGCAGCGGTTTCGCGCCGAAGAATCCTCGAACCGGCCACGAAGGATGATTTGGTGCGAAGTGGGGAGCCGAAGCAGAATCTGGCCCAAAACCCAGGGCGGGATCAACGAGCACGAGGGTGTCTACCCTGGATGGCACCTGGAGGCACAGTTCCACGGCTGGACGAGCGCCGACGGAGTGGCCAACAATCGTAGCGCGCTCTAGATGCAGCGCGTCAAGCAAGGCAACGATTCGGCCGGCCTGCTTGTGTGGGCTGTATTCGGAAACGCCGCTGGGTTTTCCGGAGTAGCCGAAGGGCGGGACGTCGATTGCGATTGCATGGAAGCCGGAATCAGCGAGAGCCGTTATGGTCTCGCGCCATATTTCGCTCCAGGCTCCAGTTCCGTGAATCAGAACGATCGCACGGCCCGAGGCTGGGCCAGCCTCCTGAAAATAGATTTCTGTGTCGTTCGCGGTGACGAAATGCCCGGCTGCTGGCGCGGCTTCGGCGGCGGTCTTCGTTTCGCGACGATGATTCAGCCAGCTAAAAAGCGCGAGGACCAGGCACACAAGCGCGACAAACGTGGCTGCAACGCGGAACGTCCATCTCAGCAGTCGGCGCACTTCTGAATCGAGCTGAAATGTCTTGGCATGGTCGCTGGTCGCGGGTAATGTGCAACAACCGGGCTACGCGTACAAGCCATATCTTTGGCTTTTCACGATGAAGGCTGCGGAGGAGGGCGCTTGCGCCGCAAGAGACAGTGGCTGTCCTCGATGGTTCTGCTGGTCGCAGCCTTCCTGGGCGCGAAGAAGATATTCGATTACTCGGCGCCTCCGGACAAACCGAAAGAAAGTGACTTCACCTTCCCGGCGAACCCCGACCAGGAGAAGCCGACCGTTCAAGTGGTCGATGCCGCACCGTCTGGGGTCACGTTCGAGCAGCGCGGCGGTTTCATCGATGACGCCAGCCACCTGAACAAGACGGCAATCTACGGCGTCGTCAAGATTTCGAGTGAAGACGATATTCGCAACGCGCTGGCGTTTGCCCGGCAGAAGAATCTGAAAGTCACCTGCGCCGGCCAGCAGCACACCATGGGCGGGCAGACGTTCACGCATGGCGGGGTCGTGCTTGACCTGAGAAATTTCAATGTCATCTCGCTGGATAAACAACATAAGACTGTGAACGTCCAGAGCGGCGTTCGGTGGTGGCAGCTTCAGCAGTTTCTGGACAAGGAAGGCCTTGCGGTGAAGGCCATGCAGTCGATCAACATCTTCAGCGTGGGCGGCACGCTCAGCGTGAATGCGCACGGGATCGATCCCGAGCCTGGACCAGTAGCCCCCACTGTGCGTTCACTGCGCGTGATGCTCAGCGACGGAAGCGTGGTGAAAGCGAGCCCCAGCGAGAACGCGGAGCTTTTTCGCCATGTATTGGGCGGCTACGGACTGTTCGGCGTGATTCTGGACGCGGAACTCGACATCGTCGACAACGAAATGTACCGGCGAGAAACGCTCTACGTCGATTACACAGAGTATCCGAAATACTACAAGGCGAACGTCGAAGCCAACGGGCAGACTGGCCTCGTCTTTGGGCGGTTGTCGGTTGCTCCGCAGTCGTTCTTAAAGGAAACGGCGGTTCACCTTTATACCAAGACGCAATTCGACGCATCGCTTCCGCCGCTGACTCCGGAGAAGCACGATACGTTCAATCGATTCGTAATCAATTTCTCGAAAACGGGCGCCCTGGGGAGATGGTTCCGATGGACGCTTGAAAAATACGCCGAGCCGCACCTTCACGCCTGCGTGACGCGCAACGAGGCAATGAGCGGCAAGGGAGAATGTCTGGTCTCGCGCAACGAAGAGATGTACGACAACATGGCGTATCTCGAAAACCGGTTGCGCGATACGGATATCCTACAAGAGTACTTCGTTCCATACGATCGTATGCCGGAATTCGTAGACGGCTTGCGGGACGTGGTGCGCAACAATGGAGCGAATCTGATCAATGTGACGATCCGCACCGTCCACAAGGATGATGTGACGGCTCTTCCGTATGCGAAAGAGAACATGTTCGGGTTCGTGCTCTACTTCAACGTGAAGTTCAACGAAAAAGACAACGAGATACTCCGGAAGACGACCGTCGATTTGATTGATGTGGCGCAAAGGGCCGGCGGAACTTATTACCTGCCGTATCAGCTTTTCTACTCGCCGGAGCAGCTGCGCAAAGCGTATCCGGAGATCGGTGATTTCTTCGCGATAAAGCGCAAATACGATCCCACCGGCCTTTTCACGAACAAGTTCTACGAGAAGTACGGAAACTAGTCCGCTGGGTCAGCGTTTTTCCCAAGCATTCACCGCCCGATTTGCTTCCTCGGAAGCTACGCTGTCGGTTCCTTTTGGTTTATTATGTGCGGTCTTCGGGCCACCACTCTGGGACCAAGGAAACGGCGAAACCGAAGCAACGAGGAGAACGCGTCGATGAAGCTCGAGAAACGGCGGAGTTTCGGACTTGGTCGTCGTCTGAGGCGAACGAGACTTGAGCCGTGGTTGCTGCTGGCTTTGACGGGTTCGCTGTGTCTGGTCGCGAGCATGCAGGGGCAAGCACAGAGCGGAGCCTCGCCGGCGAGTGCGGCCACTGCACCTCTGGCTGAGGACGCGTCGCCGGTCGAGCCCAACTACGAGCTTGCGGCGCGGTTCATGCCCGACAAGGTCGGGAAGCTCATATTCGACATTTCCGTCACGCCGCACTGGTTCGAGACGTCCGACAGGTTCTGGTACAGCTATCAAACGACGGATGGCACGCGTTACTGGATCGTCGACCCGCTGAAGAAATCGAAAGTGCCGCTCTGGGACAACGCCAGAGTGGCGGCGGCGCTCTCGACGCTGACGAATTTCCCCTACGACGCGCAGCATCTGGCGGTGAAACATCTGAGGCTCGTCGATAAAGACACGAAAATGCGGTTTGAGATCGAGATTCGCAAGAACGCAGTCGTCCCGAACGAGCCCAAGCCGGAAAAGAGCCAGGAAGACACCCAGGAAGAGAATCAGAATCAAACGCAACAAACCGGACAGCAGACCCAGCGGGGAGAGCAGGGCCAGCAAAAGGAAAAAGAGGACAACAAGAAGGAAGAAGGGAAGAAAGACGAGCAGAAATCTGGCGAAGGCAAAGGTGAGAAACCGCCCGATACGCGCACTCTATACTTCGAGTACGATTTGGCGACAAGCACAGTGAAGCGGCTCGACAGCTTCGACGCGCCGCCAAAGCGGCCGAAGTGGGCCGTGATCTCTCCCGACGGGAAAACGATTGTCTTCGCGCGCGGCTACAACCTCTACATGATGGACGCGGATAACTACACGAAGGCCGCAAAGAAGCCCGGCGATGCTACCGTCGTCGAAACGCCGCTGACTACCGACGGTGTAGACAAATTCAGCTACGCGCGTACTTTGCTTCCCGAACAAGAAGAGGCGGTGAAGAAAGAAGACAAAGGTGACACGAACGAAACCGGCATTCGCGTTCCGCCGGTGACGATTCACTGGTCGAAGGATTCGAAGAAGTTCGCCCTCGTACGGTCCGATGATCGGAAGGTCGCCGACCTCTGGGTGATTCATTCACTCGCGAGCCCGCGCCCGGCGCTGGAAACCTACAAGTACGACATGCCCGGCGACGACAATGTGAGCATCCCGGAGGTGCAGATTTTCGACGTTGCGACGAAGCAGCACGTCATCGTGCAGACGAAGGACTTTCCCGGCCAGAATGTGGCGATTTCCGATGCGCAGCAGCTCGAACGCGATCGCGAGGAAATGCGTCTACAGATGGAGGGCGAAGAAGGCCCCGGAATGTTTTTTGAGCCGATGCATCGGTGGCTTTCGGACACTTCGGACAAGCTGTACTTCACCACGATGAGCCGCGACTTTCGACGCGTCGATGTCTCGGTGGCCGACACCTCTACCGGCACGCCAAAAACGCTGATTCAAGAGCGTTCCAATGTTTGGCTCGATGTACGCCCGCTGCGGCTGGCTGGAGACGACCTTATCTGGTGGTCCGAACGCGACGGCTGGGCGCACTACTATCTCTACGGGGACGACGGGAAGCTGAAGAATCAAGTCACGTCGGGCGAATACATGGCGGATCAGGTGATCTCGGTGGACGAAAAGGCGCGGGTGCTGTATTTCACCGCTAATGGCCATGAGTCCGGGGAAGACCCATACTACACGCATCTGTATCGCGTGGGACTCGATGGGACGGGGCTGAAGCTCCTTACGCCCGGAAACTTCTCGCACACGGCGAGCGCTCCGGACTCCGGCAAATTCTTTGTCGATACGTACTCGCGCGTCGATACGGCGCCAAAATCTGTTCTGCTCGATACGCAAGGCGCTCAACTGGCCGAGCTCGAAACCACCGATGTGAAGCGGGCCCTCGAAGCCGGCTACAAATATCCCGAGACGTTTCGCGTGAAAGCCGACGACGGCATCACCGACCTCTACGGAGAGATGTACAAGCCGTTCGACTTTGACCCGGCGCGCAAGTATCCGCTGATCGAGTATGTCTATCCGGGTCCGCAAACGGAATCCGTGAACAAGACGTTCACGCCGAAAAGTCCCAACATTCCGCTCGCGCAGCTCGGGTTCATCGTGATCGAAGTGGGGAATCGAGGGGGAAGCCCGCAGCGGGATAAGTGGTATGACAGCTATGGGTATGGGAATCTGCGCGACTACGGTCTGGCCGACAAGAAGGCGGCGGCCGAGCAACTGGCGGCGCTGCATTCTTACATCGATATCAGCCGTGTGGGCATTTGGGGTCATTCCGGAGGCGGCTTCATGTCGACGGCTGCAATCTTGCAGTACCCCGATTTCTTCAAGGCGGCGTGGTCCGAATCCGGGAACCACGACAACAACGTCTACAACTCTCACTGGAGCGAGAAGTATCACGGCGTGCGTGAAGAAACTGAAAAGGACGGCACCGAGAAATTCATCTACGAAATCGACAAGAATTCAGACCTCGTGAAAAATCTGAAGGGCCACCTGATGCTCACCACGGGCGACATGGACGAGAATGTCAGCATGGTGAACACGATGCACGTCGCCGACGCGCTGATCAAGGCCAACAAACGTTTCGAGATGTTGGTTTTTCCGGGCGTACGGCACAGCTACATGCCGATTGCCTCGTACGTGATTGCGCGCCGCGGCGACTTTTTCGCGCATTGGCTGCTGGGGTCGGCCGAAACTCAGGCTGACATCATCGAGCTGCAACGCGAAAAACAGGCTACGCCAAGCAAGAAATTCACCGAATGACGGAGCCGCTGGGAAGCTCATCGTGTGCGAACTGCTATCCTGACGGCGACATGGAACTGACGCAGCTACAGGCGAGGACTCTCGAGCGACTGCAGGCTCTAGGCTTCCAAATCGTGGCTTTCGATTTGTACCCAAACTACCTCGGCGTGCGAAAAGGGAACTGCGCGGCGCTTCTTGCGCGGGTGATGCCGGAAGCCTTTGCGATCTATGGCGCGCCCACGTGGCTTGTTCGCGACAATTTCGGGGTGCGAGTGAAGCATAACGACGGCGAGTGGTTCGTGTGGAAGAAGGAGCGCGTGGAAGCCACGCCGGAAAGAGTAGCCGAGCTCGAGAGATTCTCGGGCGAGCTGGCCGACGCCCTGCTGCCGACCATTTGAATTGGTCGCGGCGGACGACGCGACGCGGCGATCACTGATTGGCCGTGCTGCCCGAATTGCCCGGTGAATCTAGCACTCGCAAGACGAGTTCGGTGCCAGTGTCGAGCTTGACGTCATTCTTCAGCGACTTAACCATCGAGCCGGTGGCAGCATCGGCTGATTCCGTCAGGGTCAGATCCGGGAGTCCAATCGCGCCGTGGTTGCTGGCGTCCAAAACGGGATGCCGCATGGGCTGTGCGTCAGTATCCGGACTAGCTGCTTGCGGCGGTTCCCCTGGATGAGGGTGTGGAAAGCCCGGCTGTCGAGGGTTCGAGGCCGATCCGTCGGGACTCCCGCGGCGGATTGCCACGTCGGGATCATCAGTGTCCTGAACCACCGCGGACGAAGTAGGCCTGCCGATGGCCTGTACGGTGAGTGCTAGAGGCAGTTCGCTGCCATCCTTGAGCAGAGCGTGGTCAAATACGATTGCGAGTTCTGATTCGGAATTGTCGCGGTAGCGAGGCTGAGCCAGGGTCACATGGCCGATGATTTTTGCGTCGTTGGGAATGAGCACCTTGCCGTGAGACAAGACAGGGAGGGTGACCCTGGCGGCGATTGCTTCACCCGGCTTGGCTTTCCTCGAGTCAATCGGCTTGGTGAGCGTGGCGCAAATCGTGGTGCCGGCAGCAAGATCGGCTCCCGAAGAAGCGCTTGGCCGAGTTGAAGCCGAGGATTGCCCGGCTGCTACATGAGGGAAGTCCAGGCTCCAGGCCAAGGCCGGGATGACGAGCAATAGCCCAATCGGTCTCATGATGTCCGTCCCGCCCAATCCCTTGCCTGAAATTCTACACCCGCGCGCGCAAGAGCCGCCGTGCGGAATTTAGCCTGACTCAGAATCCGGCGTCGACCAAGCGGCCGTTTGCATCTAACGCGGCATTCGGCTTAGAGTGAAATCGGAGCGAATGCGAACATCCAGTGATGACCCCGGCAAACAACGATTCGTTTGACGTGATCGGCATCGGCGCCGGCCCTACGGGCTTGGCGTGCGCGATTGAGGCCAAGCGCGAAGGGATGCGTTCGCTGGTGATCGACAAGGGCTGCCTGTGCAACTCGTTGTATCACTACCCCACCAACATGCTGTTTTTCACCACCCCGGAGCGCATGGAAATTGGCGACCTTCCCATGACGATCGCGGGCGGCAAGCCCACGCGCGTCGAAGCTCTGAAATACTATCGCCGGGCAGTGGAACACTACGGAGTGGAGACGCGCCTTTACGAGCGGGTGGAGCGTGTGGAAGGCCGTGACGAGGCGTTTGTGGTTCACACGCGCGAGGAATCGGGCCGACAAAATCAATATCATGGACGCAAGATCATCATTGCCACGGGCTATTACGATCTGCCCATCAAACTCAATGTCCCTGGGGAGGATTTGCCTCACGTTTCCCACTATTTCACGGATGCGCATCCGTATTGGCACCAGGAGGTGGTCGTCATCGGCGGCAAGAACTCCGCGGCGGAAGCAGCCCTGGATTTGTTCCGCGCGGGCGCTCACGTGACGCTGGTCCATCGCGGCAGCGAAATGGGCAAGAGCCTGAAATACTGGGTCAAACCCGACATCGAAAATCGTATCCGCGCCGGAGAAGTGCGCGCGCTGTTCAACACTCACGTCACTCGGTTCGAACCCGGAAAAGTCTTCGTGAAAAACTCAGGCGACGAGAAAGTCTTGCCAGCCGAACAGGTCTTTGCCATGACCGGTTACCACCCGGATTTCGGATTTCTCGAGCGGCAGGGAATCCGGCTGGACCCGGAGACGCTCAGGCCGGAGGCCAATCCCGAGACCCTTGAAACCAACGTGCCCGGAATTTACATCGCGGGGGTGGTGGTTGGGGGCAAAAACACGTCGGAAATCTTCATCGAGAATGGCCGATTCCACGGCAGGGAAATCATCGCCGCCATAGCGGGAAAAGGGCGCATCAAAGAGGCGCCGCCAGTCGCCCCGCCCGGAGAATAGTCGCCGACGGATCATCTGCCATTGACTTATTCCTCTGCGGCTTGTTTTTTCTTCCGAAGGATTCAAATTTCGGAACCAATTTGAGTTCGTCAGCGTATATCGCGCTATGAGACCACTCGAACATTTGCGGCAAGACGTCAGGCATGCGTTTCGCGCACTGCGGAAGGAACGCAGTTTTGCGCTGACAGCCATCGTGATTCTGGCGCTGGGAATCGGGGCCCAGGCGGCCGTCTTTTCACTGGTCAACGGAATCCTGCTGCGGCCGCTGGCTTATCGCGATCCAGGGCGACTCTATGCCGTCCAGGAAGTGGTTCCGCAGTTGAGCAATGTCTATCCCGTGCTGCCTGTGAACGGGAGGCATTACTTCGAATGGACACGGCACTGCGTCTCGTGTGAGTCGATTACGCTGATCAATACGGATGACGCGGGCCTGAACCTGGCGGGCACGGGCGAGCCAGAGCGCATTTTCGACGAGAAGGTAACTGCGAATTATTTCTCCGTGTTGGGAATTGGTGCGCAGATTGGCCGAACGTTCGAACCCGAAAACGGCCAGGCAGGACGTGACAACGTCGTGATGCTCGGCGATTCGCTCTGGCGGCGCAAGTTCGGAGCTGATCCCTCGGTGATCGGAAGGTCGATCATATTGAACGACACGCCGTACACCGTGATAGGAGTGCTTCCTGCGTGGTTTCGCGCGCCTGCGTGGCAGTCGCTCGGGATACCGATGAAGGAGAGAGTGGATATATTCCGGCCGTGGGTAATCAAGGAGAGCGACTGGGACGCGATGGGAGATTTCGATTTTGGGGCGGTGGTGCGTCTGAGGCCGGGCGCCAGCGCCAGCCAGGCCGGTGCGGAGCTGAATGTGATTGAAGCGCAGATCGCATCGACGTTCAAAGGGGAAGACCGTTTCGACTTGCTCGCGAAGCTTTCGCCATTGCAGGAGAGAATTACGTCACAAGAGCGCAGCGGGCTATGGCTCCTGCTGGGCTCCGTGGGCGCCGTGATGCTGATCGTTTGCGTGAACCTGGGCAACTTGATGCTTTCACGCGCGCTCGGCCGGACGCGCGAAACGGCTGTGCGAATCGCGCTCGGAGCGTCGCGGGCCAGAGTGGTGCGCGGAGTTCTTGTTGAATGTCTCGTGTTGGCGTTCGTGGGAGGTTTGCTGGGCGTTGCGCTGGTCGTGACTCTTGTGCGCCTGTTGGTGTCTATGGCGCCTGTTGATCTGCCGCGCCTCTCGGAAGTCCACGTTGACTGGCGCGTGCTGCTGTTTGCGCTGGGGGCTGCCGCGATTTCGGGATTATTCTTCGGCGTGTTCCCGGCATGGCGGCTTACACGGGTGGACCCGCAGGATGCGATGAGGTCGGGTTCGCGCGGTTCGACCGAATCGGGCGGCCGAATGCGGGTGCGCGAGCTTTTGGTGAGCGTGGAAGTGGGGCTGAGCTGCTTGCTCTTAATTGTCGCGGGACTTCTGCTGACGAGTTTCGTGCGGTTGATGGGTGTCAACCGTGGATTCGAGGTGCAACACATTCTGACAGCTGAGATCGCGCCGTCGCGCCCGCGGTATGACGATGACGCCAAACGGCAGCGCCTCTATCACGATGTCATCGCGAAGCTTCAGACGGAGCCGGGCGTGACGTCGGCCGGAGTGATTTCGGTTCTCCCACTGAACGGGCAATTCTGGGCGGACCTGATTTCCGTGCCTGGCGACACGCGGCCCGTCATGGAGCGGCCTATTGCCGCTTTTCGGCCGGTGACTCCGGACTACTTTCGGACGATGGGGATTCGGCTGATGGCGGGGCGGGCGATTGCAGAAAGCGATCAGCCGCGCAAAGTTGTGATCGTTTCGCAACACACGGCGGAGACTGTGTGGCCCGGGCAGGATGCGATCGGGAAACAATTCAAGCGCGGCGACCCCAAGGACCCGCCGTACGAAATCGTGGGAGTAGTGGCGGACGTCCGCGCGACGAGCTTGCAGGACGCTCCAGGGCTGATGGTTTACGTTCCTTACTGGGATCGCGCGCCGTGGTCGGCGGCAATTGCCGTGCGAACGGCGGGTGATCCTGTCGCTGCCGCTGGAGCCATACGCGCGGCGGTGTGGTCGGTAGACTCGCAATTGCCTGTTTCGGATATCGAGACGATGGAGCAGATCGAGAGCCGGTCACTCTCGCAGCGGCGTTTCCAGATCGCGCTGCTCGCGGTATTCGCTGGATCGGCGCTGCTGCTGGCGGCGCTGGGGACTTACGGAGTGCTCGCGTTCAGCGTCGCGCGGCGGACGAACGAGATCGGGATTCGCATGGCCCTTGGCGCGCAGCCGGGGAATATTCTGTCGATGGTGATCCGGCGGGGGCTTGTGCCGGTGGCTTTCGGACTTGTCGTGGGAGTAGCGGGGGCGCTATCGCTGGGACGAGTGCTTTCGAGTTTGCTGTTCGCGGTGAGCCCTTACGATTGGCGAACGATCCTGGGCGTGGTTGCGCTGACTTTGATCTGCGCACTTGCGGCGTGCTGGATTCCGGCACGACGCGCGACGCGCGTGGATCCGCTCGAGGCGTTGAGATACGAGTGAGGTTGGAATACCGGTTGATGTCCCGACGCGCGGCGCGGCTACTCTTCGGCATCTTCTGTGAGAGAGGATTCGGGCGCGTGTTGGTTCAGTAGTTCGTCGGCTGCGACAACATCTTCTTCTTTCACCAAGAGCTTGACTCCACCCAGAGCGTTTGACAGGAACCAATCCAGCCGAATTATGTTTTGATCGCCCAAGAAGCACGGAATACCTGCAGAATCCAGGATGCTTTTGGCCAGAAGCGCTTCAGGGACATTCAAATACTGGCGAATTGTTACCGGTGCTGGGGCGCAGGTGTCGCCGGCAGACTGAGCTGACTCCCGGATCACTGTTTCAAGGCCTCGGCGGAGAACTTCGGCGCGGAGGGCTTCGCGGGCGAAATCGGTTAGCGAAGCACCGTCGTCCGCGAGTTCGCGGAGCTCGACGTCAGTCATCTCCCGATAGCGCTGAACGAGGCGTTGCCTCTCCTCGTCATGAGACGGTGTCATCGAGTGTTACGAGGTCACCGGGTTCGGTTTATCGGTGTTGATGTTGAGGGCGGCGATGGCTTTGTCGACCACCGTGCGGTCGATTTTGCCGTCGGTGAAAAGCTCGTGTAGGGTCGCGAGGACGACGAAGCGGGAATCGACTTCGAAGAAATCGCGAAGCGCTTCGCGGGAATCGCTACGGCCGAAACCGTCGGTGCCCAGCGAGGCCAGGCGGCGCGGCATCCACTTGCTGACGATGTTCGGCAGTGTCTTCAGGTAGTCGGTGGCGGCGACGAGCACGCCCGGCGCGCTGGCGAGCGATTCGGCGACGTACGGAACGCGCGGCTTTTCGCCGGGATGCAGCCGGTTCCACCGTTCGGTTTCGATGCCGTCGGAGTAGAGCGCCTTGTAGCTGGTGACGCTCCAGACGTCCGCGGCAACTCCGTAATCCTTCGCGAGAATTTCCTGGGCGCGCAAGACTTCGTTCAAAATCGCGCCGCTGCCAAAAAGCTGCGCGCGCAACGGCGAATCCGGATTGGACGCCGGGCGGTAGCGGTACATGCCCTTGAGGATCCCTTCCTTCGCGCCGGCAGGCATCGGCGGCATGGCATAGGGCTCGTTCATGACGGTGATGTAGTAGAAGATGCTTTCGCCGTCTTTGTACATGCGGCGGATGCCGTCCTCAATGATGACCGCAATTTCATAGGCAAAAGCCGGATCGTAGGCGCGAAGATTCGGCACGGGCAACGCGAGGATGTGACTGTTGCCGTCCTGGTGCTGGAGGCCTTCGCCATTCAGCGTGGTGCGGCCGGCAGTGCCACCGAGCAGGAAGCCGCGCACGCGCATGTCTGCGGCGGCCCAAATGAAATCGGCAATGCGCTGGAATCCGAACATCGAGTAGTAAATGAAGAATGGAATCGTGTTGATGCCGTGAGTGGCATACGCGGTGCCGGCGGCGATGAAGGAAGCCATCGAACCCGCCTCGGTGATGCCTTCCTCGAGAATCTGGCCGTTCTGAGCTTCCTTGTAGTAGAGCAGGGTATTGACGTCGACCGGCTCGTAGCGCTGTCCCACGCTCGAATAGATTCCCGCGGTGCGGAAGAGCGACTCCATGCCGAATGTGCGGGCTTCGTCCGGGACGATGGGCACGACCAGCTGACCGATCTCTGGGTCCTTGAGCATCTTTCGCAGCATGGCGACGTAGGCCATGGTGGTAGAAACTTCGCGGCCCTCGCTGCCAGTAAGAAATTCCTTGAAAAGCTCTTCGTAATCGCCCGTCAAAGGCTTGGCGCGAACGCTGCGCTTCGGCACGTAGCCACCGAGTTCAGCGCGGCGAGCATGCAGATACTGAATCTCTTCGCTGTCGTCGGAGGGCTTGTAGAAAGGGACGTCCGTAATCTGATCGTCGCTTAGCGGAATGTCGAACCGCGTGCGGAATTCGCGCAGCTCGTCTTCGTTCAGTTTCTTCTGCTGGTGGGTGACGTTCTTGCCTTCACCTGCTTCGCCAAGGCCGTAGCCCTTGATCGTGCGAGCGAGAATGACGGTGGGCGTGCCCCGATGTTCGACGGCGGCTTTATACGCGGCGTAAACTTTGCGCGGGTCGTGGCCGCCGAGGCGTAGGCGGCGGAGCTGTTCGTCAGAGAGAGGCTTGACGAGTTCCAATAGCCTGGGGTCGGAGCCGAAGAAGTGCTCGCGGACGTAGGCGCCGGAGGAAACGACGAGTTTCTGATATTCGCCGTCTACCGTCTCGCCCATGCGCTTGACGAGGAGGCCTTCGGTGTCGCGCTCGAGAATCGGGTCCCACTCGCTGCCCCACAGAACCTTGATAACGTTCCAACCCGCGCCACGGAACGCAGACTCGAGCTCCTGGATGATCTGGCCGTTGCCGCGCACGGGGCCGTCGAGGCGCTGCAGGTTGCAGTTGATGACGAAAATCAGGTTGTCGAGTTTCTCGCGCGCCGCCAGGGTGATCGCGCCGAGCGATTCGGGCTCGTCGGTTTCGCCGTCGCCCAAGAACGTCCAGACCTTCGCGTCGGTGACCGGCTTGAGGCTGCGGTTCTCGAGGTAACGATTGAATCGCGCCTGATAGATCGACATCAGGGGTCCGAGGCCCATCGAGACAGTTGGGAACTCCCAGAAGTTCGGCATCAGCCAGGGATGCGGGTAGGAGGAGAGGCCGCCGCCGGATTTCAGCTCGCGGCGAAAGTTCTCGAGTTGCTGGCTCGAAAGGCGGCCTTCGAGAAACGCGCGCGCGTACATGCCGGGAGAAGCGTGGCCTTGGAAATAAATGGTGTCGCCTTCGAACTCTTCGGTGCGCGCGCGAAAGAAATGGTTGAAGCCAACTTCGTACAGCGTGGCGGCCGAGGCATACGTGGAAATGTGGCCGCCGATGTTGTGTTCGACTTTGTTCGCGCGAACGACCATGGCCAGCGCGTTCCAGCGCACGAGGCTCTTGATTTTGCGTTCGAGTTCCTGGTCGCCGGGAAAGGCCGGCTGAAGGCTGAGCGGAATGGTGTTGGCGTACGGCGTGTTCGCGGAGAAGGGAAGGTCGATCCCGACCACTTCCGCGTGGGCGCGCAGGCGTTCGAGAATTTCCATCGCGACGTCGGGCCCGCTTGATTCGAGGACCGAGTCGAGCGACTCAAGCCACTCTTGAATTTCGACGTCTTCCAAGCCTTGTAATGACGTAAGGGTTTTCTTGTCCATAGCCTCGTTGTTTGCCGTTCCCGTGTATCTGAGGGGAGCGCTCATAGCTCTAATCTGGGCGATCTGTGTGTTCCAAGATGCGCACGGCACGCGTGTCTCGCGATGCCCGCAACGCGCATCTCTAATGAACGCGACACTCTAGAATACACCTCAACGTCAACTCGCGCACACCAAAGGCTGGAAATTTTACGCCCGCCGGTGACATTTGGTGGAGGCCCCGTCAGGCGACGCTCAGACCTTTGCCGATTCAAGGATGGCGGCGAAGAAGCCGTCTGACGGTTGCTGGCCGGGAATCGTGCGGAAATGGCCTGCGGAGTCGAACAGAGACGCAGGCGCGATGCTGGGATTGAGGGAGGCGGCCAGCGCTTGTGCTGACGCGGTGGCAGGCACGAAGCGGAAATCGTGTCCGCCGGTCTGCTGGGCTTCGGCGATTACGTCTTCGTTGTCCTCGGGCTCAAGTGAGCAGGTGGAGTACACGAGGCGTCCGCCGGGGGCGAGTGCTGCGAGCGCAGAGGTGAGGATTGCGACTTGGAGGCTATGAAGCTCTGCAAGCTGCTCCGGCCTAAGGCGCCATCGAATTTCCGGGTGGCGGGCGAGCGTGCCGGTGCCGGAGCAGGGCGCGTCGACCAGGATGCGATCGAATTGGGCGAGGAAGGGAAGCGGCTTCTGCGCGTCGAGCTCAACAAGTCTGATTCCGGTCAGATGCAGGCGCTCGAATTGAGAGCGCATGGCGCGGAGGCGGTGCGCGTGGCGGTCCGCGGCGATGACGAAGCCGTTTTCGCCCGCGGCGCGCACGAGTGGCGGCGTTTTTCCGCCGGGCGCGGCGCAGAGATCGAGGACGCGTTGGCCCGGCTGCACTGCGAGGAGCAGCGGCACCGCTTGGGAAGCTTCGTCCTGAATTGAGATTGCGCCACGGCGAAAAGCGTCCGTGCGAATCGGGCTGCCGCCGCTGACTGCGAAGGCTGTTCTCAGAAGTTGCCCTGGTTCGACGCGCAAGTCGGACTTTGCGAGTTCGGCGAGAATCTCGTCGCGGCGAGTTGCGTCATGCACGGAGCAAGTAAGGCGCGGCGCGCGATTGTTGGCTTCGAGCAGAGCCATCGTGCGCAACTCGCCGAACTGCGCGAGCCATCGTTCGACCAGCCACGTGGGATGCGAATGCAGGATGGCGATTCGTTCGTTGGGCGAGACGTTCGGCGGCACAAACTTTTCGGCGAGGTCTTTTGCCTCGGTGGCAGCGCGGCGAAGCACAGCGTTCACGAGAGTGGCAGCGGACGCTTTTCGCGCGCGTTTAACAAGCTCGACGGACTCGTTCACCGCGGCGCGCGGGGGAATGCGCTGGAGGAAGCGAAGCTGATAGAGGCCGAGGCGCAGCGCGAGCGCAACCGGAAGATCGAGCTTTGCGACAGATTTCTTCAGCAACCGTTCAAGCAGCAAATCGAGCAAGCGGCGCCAGCGGAGCACGCCGAGCGTGAGCTCGGTTGCGAGCGCGGCATCTTCGGGCTTCACGCCTGCGCCGAGTTCGGCGTGGAGTACGTCGCTGGCGTAGGCGCCCTCGGCTTCGACGCGACGCAGCGCGTCAAAGGCGATCGTTCTTGCGGGCGAAATGCTCACGCTCAAATGAAATCACAGTCGCGGTGGAGAGGGATAGCACTTCTGCTTTAGGCCGAAAGGAAATTCGTCTTTGTACGATACGCAAAAAGTCGCAAAATAGGGGGCGCGGATGCCACGGGAGCCTCGCCGAGGGCGTCTAATTCCAGTGGAGATGGCGTCAAGGTCCGAGTTTCCGGCTGGCGTGAAGTCGCGACGTTAAGCTAAAGGAACTACCCCAGGAGGTAAGCTTATGGCACTGAAACTCAACGAGCGGGCATTCACGTACGCAAAAAAGCTGGTCGAAGAGGGAAAAGTGGTACATGACAACCGTAACGCGTGGAGCGCGGATCAACCTTCCACGTCGCAGGAGAACGAATTCATCGCGGCGCATGGCTTCGGCGAGTACAGTGACTGGCATTTGGGAATCAACGACGAGGAACCAGAGGAGACGAAAAAGAGGTATGAGTTTCCCTATGGCGACTTCGAGAAAGTACACCGCTGCGGAGTGCTGGCCGCGGAAAGCCGCGCGGGACAATACAAGCATGCGGACATCGAGGAGGCGGCAGCCCAGTTGCTCGCGATGATCGACAAAGCGAAGCCTAAGGCGGCCGGCGCATAGGCTGCCGTGGAAGACCAGCCTTGAATCACAAATAGTCGCGGCCCCTCGACTTGAATCTAGTTCGAGGCGAGGACGTCGTGGTTGTAGTTGATCAGGGCGCGCTTGGGAGCGTCCTTCATACCCTTGAGCGCAACCTTGCCTTGGGCGGTGTAATTACCTTTGACTTGAATTCGGCCCAGCGTAATCGTGCGGCCGTCGGCGAGCTCGAAGTAAACGGGCACGGGCATGACGAAGTTGTCGTCGACCCCTGACTGCTTGAGGCTGTAATTGAAGACGACTTCCCCGGCTGGATTCTTGTCGAAGGTTCCGACGAAGTCATAGGTGGGAAGAGTTGTTCCATAGACGTATTCGTTGAAGAACCAGTCCATTTTGCCGTTGCCACCCGCATTCATGTCCCGGGTCATGTGCTTTTCCAGGGTGGATTTGAAATCCTCGGTGGTGGCGGCGCGTCCGGCGTAGGTTTTCACGAAGTCCTGCATGGTCGCTTTGAAATCCTGGTCACCAGTTTGGCCGTTCCACATCATCATGCGAAGCATCTGGAGAATGTAGGCGCCCTTGGGGTAGATCAAGTGACGATAGATACTGAAGCCGGCTTTGCTGTTGTCGAGCCGGTAGCCCATGGTGAGAGGGCCGACGTCAATCGCCCGGAAACCGAACTGGTTCTTCTCGACAATCAACCTGTGCTCGTCGTTCCAGAATTTCTCGTACATCTTGCGGCTGTCCTTTCCGTAGGCACTTTGCAGAAACAGCGAGGCCGAGAAATCGGCGAAGCCCTCGCTCATCCATTGATCGCGATAGGAACCGAAGCCGACAAGTTGTCCCCACCATTGATGTGATACCTCGTGGGGCGTAACTACATCCCAATAGCCACCTGCCGACTCTCCGATGCCCATGAAGTGACGCGCGGTTTCGTCGTAGAAGGAGCAAATGGGAAGCCAGACCAAGTCCGGCCAGGATTGACCAAAACCGCAGGCGGTTTGCTGGGTGATCGAGAGGCGCTTGAATGGCAACGGACCGAAGTAGCTGGTGTAGAGCTTGATGGCGAATTGTGCCTCGGAGAGAGGCTGCTTCATCATGCTGACCGTACTTAGGTTGCCCATCGGACCACCCTCGAACCGCCTATACTCGTCGGGGACGGCCTCGTTGGCGTAAGTCGCGACGAGAAAGTCGGGAGATGTCAGTTTGGCTTCCTCTTCCTTCATTCGGCCAAATTGGAATCCGGCGAGCGGCTGGGCGACATCGCTCTTCCAAACAGACACACTTTTGCCATCCTCTTCTCTCTCGTTGAGCAAGCTGCCGGAGGCAGCCATCTTCATTCCCTTGGGAATGCGGACGATCATTTCAAAGGTGGAATAGTCCCCAAGGCTCGCGCCGGAATTGGCCGGATACCAATTTTCGCGAGCAACCGGGAAGTAGTTCCCGTTCCCCGTGTTTATCACGGCGTCTTTGCCGTCGTAGTTCGTCGTAATGGTGTACTTTTCGCCGGCCGTGAGCGCCTTCGGAAAGACGATAAAGAAATCAGGGTCGTCGTTCTTATCCTCCTGGATGAAGGAAGTCGGCTGCCCGTCCAGGCCGATGACATTCTGCACTCGCAAAGTGTGGAAGAGATCGAAGGGCAAAGCACGCGAGTCGGCGGAGAAGGGAACAAATGTGGTCTTGGCCTTTGCCGAAAGGTGCGCGTTGCCTTCGATCGTCGTATCCAAATTCTGATCCTCGATATGAATCCGCGAACTCGAAGCCGCGGCTTTTCCCAGTTTGGATCTGGAATCGCTGGAAAGCCGGGAGGTGCTCCAGATGCCTTCTTTGTTCTCGTCGTAGGTCATCAGGCCGACTTGCTCGTCAGCGATTTCGGGGGCGCCATTGGGATCAACGACGTAGAACATTTTGTCGTCGTAGTGGTTGCCGTGGACGAACGCCACGAACAGGCCGCCGGGTTCGGGGCGCAGGACATCTTCAAGAATGCGGCCGTCGAGATTGTGGTGGAGTCTGTGGCGCATCACATTCTGGCTGTCGCGGAGCAATCCGTCGTCGCAGGCGCCTTGCCCCCGGCCTCCCGATTGTTTCAATTCTTCATAGGTTGAGTCGGTAAAGCGGAGAACGAGGTGGGCAAAGCTCTCGACGAATTCATCGGATTTGGTGAGTAGTTTGAGGCTGCGGCGCTCGTCAGCGGTTGGCGGATCGAGCGTCATAGTGCCTTCGCCGACGAAAACGGCTCCGGTGACTTTGCCCTGGACTGGGGGGACAAAGCAGACTGTGCCCCTTTTCAAGTGGAGGGTCGCTGCGTCGCGCTTGAGGTCGACGGCTTCCACGGAGATGGACTCGCTGCCGAGCGTGATATTTCGGAGCTGTTGGTAAGTCAGGTCGGAGTTGGGGCCGGACGGAGCTGCGGGGGCAGGCGCTTGCGCCGGAGAGTTCTGCTGTGCCGCAAAAAAAGTTCCGAAAAGGAGCGTCGCGACGGCAAGCTGGGACAACCGCGCAGAAAATGACATGGAGCCTCCCAAGACGAGCGCCAGTTATCAGGAAGTACGTTCGATTGTGAGGCAACCAATGCGAAAGTCAAGGTGGAAACGGACGCGTGTGCAGGCGCGACATTACCGTTGCACTCATTCAATGCAACGAAGAGTCAGGCCATGGAAATCTGCTAATCGCCGAAGCGGTCGGTGGGGGCGACGCGGGCGCCACTTTGAAATTCGCGGGCAGTAACACGCTTGCGGCCTTCGAGTTGCGCAAATTCGATGTGGAGGGCTGTGTTTTCACCGCACGCGACTGCTAGTTCTCCGGCGGTGACGATGATAGCGCCTGGGTGCGCGGGAGGTTGCGTCTGGATCGGATCGGCAGCGGGCTTGCCCCAGATGTGGCAATTCTTTCCGCGGAATGTAGTGAAGGCTCCGGGCCAGGGTTGCAAGCCACGGATGCGATTGTAGATTCTTCGCGCGGGCTGCGACCAATCGATGCGGCCGTCTTCTTTTTTCAGGAGCGGCGCGAGAGTGGCCCGCGAGTCGTCCTGCGATTCGGGCGTCACTTCGCCGCGGTCGAGTTTCCGTAGCGTTTCCGCGATCAGGGGCGCGCCCGCTTCGGCCAGGCGGGCGGCCAGTTGCGGAGCGGTTTCATCGGGGCCAATCTCGGTTTCGTATTTCAGCAGAATCGGCCCGGTATCGAGGCCTGCGTTTACCTGCATGCTGGTGATACCGGTGCGACTTTCGCCATTGACGATCGCCCAGTTGATGGGGGCTGCCCCGCGATATTTCGGCAGCAACGAGCCGTGCAGATTGATCCAGCCGAGGCGGGGAATTTCGAGCAGAGTCTGCGAGATGATCTGCCCGTAGGCGATGATGACCACCGCGTCGGGTGCTACGCGCTCGAAGAAGTTTTGGCCGGACTCGGACTTGATTTTCTCGGGCTGGTAGACGGCGATGCCGGCGTCGAGCGCGGCATCCTTTACAGGCGAGCTCGAGACTTCGTGCCCGCGGCCGCGCGGACGGTCCGGTTGCGTGACGACGGCTTCGATCTGAAAATCGGGCTGGGCCATCAGATGATTCAGAGTGGGGAGCGCAAAAGCAGGCGTGCCGCAGAAGACGATGCGCAGGGGCACGGCTCGCCTACCAGTCGCCGGCTTTTTTCAGCTTGCGGATCTTGCGCTTGATCAAATCGCGTTTCAGAAGACTGAGATGAGTGATGAAGAGGGTCCCGTCGAGATGGTCGATCTCATGGCAGAAGGCGCGGGCAAGCAGCCCTTCGCCGCGCATTTCGAATTCAGTTCCGGTGGCGTCTTGCGCGCGGACGGTGACGTACGTGGGGCGTCCTACATAGCCCCGGAAACCGGGGACGGAGAGGCAGCCTTCCTCTTCGCGCTGCTCGCCTTCCGAGTGGATGATTTCGGGATTCGCGCAGACGATCTTCGCCTCGGGATTCTTGCCGTTGCTCACGTCGATCACTGCCAGACGCAAGCTGATTCCAATCTGCGGAGCGGCCAGGCCCACTCCCGAGGCCGCGTACATCGATTCGAACATGTCCGCGACGAGAGTCTTAAGCTCGTCATCGAATTTCTCGACGGGCTTGGCGGGAGTCTCGAGTACTGGATCGCCGAACTTTACAATGGGATGGATCATAGTATTGGTTGGCGCGAAAGAAAGATTTCTCGTCCCGATGAATCAGAACTCGGAATGACGCACAATGCGGTTTTTGCCTCCATGAATGCGGGACGTTAGTACGCGTCCAGTTGCTTCTGGTAGCCGTCGAAATTTCGGCGCGTCTCTTCGAGCGAGTCGCCACCGAACTTTTCCAGGAACGCGCTGGCCAGCTCAAACGCGACCATCGCCTCGCCCGCGACGCCGCCCGCCGGGACCACGCATACGTCCGAGCGTTCGTATGCCGCCTTCACGGCCTCCTTGGTTTTCAGGTCGGCCGTCAGCAAGGGGCGCCGAAGGGTGGAAATCGGCTTCAGATAACCGCGAACGACGACGTTCTCGCCATTCGTGATTCCGCCTTCGAGGCCTCCCGCGCGATTCGACAAACGCTCGAATCTTTTGCGCGTCGAATCATAGCGAATTTCGTCCTGCACTTCGGAGCCGTAGCTTCCCGCGTTCGTCGCGCCCGTACCAATCTCGACGGCTTTCACGGCCTGAATCGACATGACCGCGCGAGCGATCTTGGCGTCGAGCTTTTCGTCCCATTGCGCGTGGCTGCCGAGGCCCGGCGGAACGCCGTGCGCAACGACTTCGAAGATCCCGCCAACCGAATCGCCGGCGCGGAGCACGTGGTCGACTTCGGCCTTCATTTTCGCTTCGGTGGCCGCGTCGACGCAACGCAACGGGGATTCAAGATTGGCGCAGACCGTTTCAATCTCGGCCCAAGTGGCTTCGCGATCGAGGCGCGCGTGGCCGACCGCGATCGTATGGCTGAGTACCGTAATGCCAAACTGGTGCAGCAGCAATTTCGCGAACGCGCCTGCGGCAACGCGCGCGGCCGTCTCGCGAGCGGAGGCGCGCTCTAGGACGTAGCGCGCGTCGTGAAAATTGAATTTCTGCGAGCCGGCCAGATCCGCGTGGCCGGGCCGCGGCGCGGTCAGAACGCGCTGCTGGTCGTCCGCGCCTTCCGTATCCTCGACGGGAAGCGCCTTCTCCCAATTAGCCCAATCGCGGTTCTCGATGCGGATGGCGATGGGCGCGCCGATTGTCTTCCCGTGCCGCACCCCGGCAAGGATCTCCGCGTGGTCTTTCTCGATGCGCTGGCGCCCGCCGCGGCCATAGCCAAGCTGCCGCCGGTGCAAATCGCGCCCAACGAACTCAAGGTCGATCGGGACGCCTGCCGGCAGGCCCGAAATCCAGGCCACCAGCGCCTGGCCGTGAGATTCTCCGGCTGTGACGAAACGCAGCATGTTCAGTCGAGTTCAATAACGCGGAACAAACGCACGATTGTACCGAACGTACCGCGACGCGTAAAGCGCGGCGGTTTGGGGAGGTATTGCTTTCGCGCGACATTTGCGCACTTCGCTCAATATGGCACAATCACACCAACCACGGGAGCGGAATAGTGGATTTTCCTGGCACGTGGAAATGGCTTTCAATATCCGCAGGCGCGACGGTGGCCGCTTTCGTATTCCTACGGATGCGTAGGCCGGGAAGGATAGCGAATGGCCTGCTCATAGTAGCTGTTATTTTGCTCCTCTTCTGTCTGGTGCAGTGGGTTTCTTGGTACAAGTAAGGCCGCCGGTCCGAATAGATCTAGGCCGGTGATTCGTTTGCTTGACGCGACCGCAAGCGGACGTTACGCTTGCGATGACTCGCCCGCGCGGGGGTGCGGGCAACGCCCATGTTCGAGGCTACTGAGACTCCATCGGTGCCGTCCGTGCTGGGGGAAGCTCTCAAACGCCAGCTCTTCGTCTTCCAGGATTACCTGCAGCTTTCGGTTGAATCGATTGTAGACATCTTCACGTCGCCGCGCTATTGGGCGGACACCATCGAACAGATGGACCTAATGGGTGTGGGTTCGCTTCCGATTGTGGCGATCGCGGCGGTTTTTATCGGCGGCGTGATGGTGCTGAACACCGCGTCGCAGTTCGAACGGTTCGGCATGACGGCGCTAACGGGCGACATTGTGTCGCTCGCACTCGTACGAGAGCTGGGTCCGGCGATTACGGCGCTGCTCGTTGCGGGGCGCAACGCGTCGGGGATTGCTTCGGAACTTGGGTCCATGGTGGTGACGGAGCAGGTGGACGCCATGCGGGCGCTCGGAACCGACCCGATCCGAAAGCTGATGGCGCCGCGCGTTGCTGCGATGGTTTTCGTGCTGCCTTTGCTGGTCGCGGTGGCCGATTTTCTTGGTCTCGTCGGGGGATTCATCGTGTCGTACTTCACGCTGCGCGTTGGAGCGGTGGAGTTCTGGACGCGCGCCGTGGATGCTCTCCAGTTCGGCGATCTCGTGATGGGAATGGGGAAGCCGGTGTTTTTCGCGGTGATCATCGCAACCGTCGGCTGTTATCAGGGTTTGCGCGTGCGGGGAGGAACGCAGGGAGTGGGGCGCGCGACTACGAGCGCCGTGGTGATCTCCTCGGTGGTCGTGCTTGTGGTGGATTTCTTCTTGACGCGCGTGTTTCTGTTTCTGTTCAATCTCTAAGTCTGCAAATCGACACCGCAAGGCGAACCGCAGAGACGCGGAGGACGCAGAGAGCGGTGCGAGCGAGTTCAGACGTTAGCTGCCTCAAGCGCTGGATTTGCATCTATAATCTCACCATGAAGCGCCCCGTGCGTCCGCGTGCCGGTGCTGACGATGAATGAAATCGTTTCTGCCGAACCGCTGATTTCATTCAAAGATGTGCACATCGGCTTTGACGAGGGTGAGATACTACGCGGCATTTCTTTCGACGTCCTGCCTGGCGAAACCAAAGTTCTTTTCGGCGAAAGCGGCTCCGGCAAAACCGTGATCATGAAACTGGCGGCGGGACTCCTGCGCCCCGATCAGGGACGCATCTGGGTAATGGGCCACGACATCGGACAAATGCAGGAGCGGGAGCTGCTCGACTTCCGGCGGCACCTGGGATTCGTGTTTCAAGAAAGTGCGCTCTTTGACTCGATGACGGTGGCGGACAACGTGGCGTTTCGTCTTCGCGAGGAAAAGGTGGCGGAAGGCGAAATCGAATCGCGCGTGCGCCAGGCGCTGCGATTCGTGGAACTTGAGGCCACGGTCGATCAATATCCCGCCGAGCTTTCGGGCGGGATGCGGCGCCGCGTTTCGATCGCGCGCGCCTTGGTGGACAATCCGAAAGTGGTTTTCTACGATTCGCCGACAGGCGGCCTCGATCCCGTGACGTCACAAACGATCATCACGTTGATCATGCGCGGGCGGGACTTGCAGGGTGTTACGTCCTTGCTGGCCACGCAGCGGGTTCAAGACGCATTCGGGCTCGCGAATTTCCTGTTCGACAAAGCGAGCAGCCAGGTGGTCCCGATAGGCAAGAACGGGAATCGCGGCGAGTCACCGCTGACGAACATCCTCGTTCTGCGGGACGGCCAGGTGTATTTCGACGGCACGGCCGATTCCGTGCTGCATTCATCCGACGAGTATCTGAAGAAGTTCCTGGTTTCCGCGGAATAGATTCGGAACGATTGAGGGCGCGCGGGAAGCGCGCCTGAGGAGGCAAGGCGATGGCGCAACGCAAACTGACGTGGTCGGAACTGCGAGTCGGGCTGTTCGTTCTTGTAGGCCTGATCATTGTGGCCGTGGGGATCTTTTACGTCACCGGCGGGCAGGGATTCTGGGTGACAAAGTATCGGTTGATCACCTACCTGCCGGAAGTCGAGAGCCTGCAAACCGGCGCGCCAGTCTCTCTCGACGGCCTGCAAGTAGGGAACGTCGAGTCCATTCACCTGACGCCGCAGCCGCCCGACAAGAGACATAACATCACGGTTGTCATGCGAATCAATCGCACATATCACGACCAAATTCGCTCCGACTCGACCGCAAGCCTCGTGACGGAAGGCTTGCTGGGGAATCGCTACGTAGATATCACGCGAGGTTCGACCGGGCAGGAGATACCGTCGGGCGGCGTCGTGCAAGGAGGCGAAGTTCCCGAGATCAAGGACGTGGTTGAGCGCGGATACGACGTGGTCCAAAACCTGAGCGTACTTTCCAATCAGATCGGCGACATCGTCGCGAAGGTGAGCAAGGGTGAGGGCTCGATCGGGAAGGTGGTAAACGACCCTTCGTTGTACAACCACTTAAACGGCAGTGCGGCGAAACTGGAAGCGATGATTACATCGATTCAGGAAGGGAATGGAAGCGCGGGAAGGTTGATTGCGTCCGACGAACTCTATAACAAGGCGAATAGCGCGGTGGGCAAAATCGACGACGTCCTCGGCGCGGTGCGCGACCAGAAGGGCACGTTGGGCAAACTGGTGTACGATCCTGCTGTGGCCGACGACGTGAAAGGAATCGCGGAAAAAGGCAACGCGCTGCTCGCGGACGTTCGCGCCGGCAAAGGCTCGCTCGGGAAGCTGGCGACGGATGATGCGGCGTACAACAATCTGCGCGATGCGTCGGCAAATGTCCGCGACGCTACCGCGAAGCTCAATGCGAACCAGGGAACGCTGGGGAAAATGTTCACCGATCCCGCGTTGTACGACAACATGACCGGGCTGACGGGCGACATGCGCCTACTGATCAGTGACTTCCGGCAGAACCCGAAGAAGTTTTTGCAGATCAAGTTGGGAATCTTCTAAGACATATTAGCCACAGAACCGCCGCGGCGGCCAGGGCCACAGAGAAGGAAAGGGAGGGAAAAGAGAAAAGGGAAAAAGCCAAGAGCCAGCCAACGAAAGCCTTGCCGAGGCAGGTTCCGCTGCGCGACTGGCCAGCACCGACTGCGTTGCGCAGCGAGAACCTGCACACCCAAGTGCGCCTCGACAAGATCGTTGCCGAGCAAGGTCGGCCGATTTGGACCGAAATGCTCACTTTTCCTGGTCAAGAATCAACTCGATCTGGCGTTCTTCTTGTTTGCGTTCAACCGGAGGCACGAAACCGGCCTTGCGTTTCGGACCTCGGGCGGTCAACACCCAGGCAATTTCCTCCATATCGCGAAGCAGCTGGCGGCCCTTGCTCACGTATCTCGAGCACTCACGCACCGGGAAGGTGACGCGGAGCTCGGGATATGTGGCCTGGCAAATCACGACTTCTTCGCTCTCGCGATAACCCTTGGTCATCTGGGCGCGCGTGCAGGTTTCACACAAAGACGGACCGTGCAGCGGCGTGCCGTTCTTTACGGTGGCGCTCATGGTGCCCTCCTTTCTAAGCGGTGCCTTATCGGCGCTTCGGCTGCGCACACCACCACATCGAGCTGAGCGAGCAAGTGTGCGGTATTGTCAGAGAAAACCAGCAAACCGCAAACAAGCGCGGGGGCCTGGATGTGCGTTTATGGCAAGTTGTCTGGCAAAGAACTGAACAGCAGCGAGATACTTACTGCGCGGGACCGAAGCCCGTTCGGCCACAATCCCGGCGCAGCTTGACTGCCGCCAGCCTTCGCAACGAGTTGTGTGTGTAACTATGGGTCATGCCGAATGTTCTCCAGCGTCCAGCAGTTTATGCAGGGCAAGTGATTCATGCAAGTGGAAACGTGCGAGTGGCCGAAAAGTTATGTTGAACGGTTGTGCGGCGGGGCTGGGATGCGATTTTGGCGGCGCGAGCTATTCGGACTGCGAGAACTGGGTTGCGACCTCGCGGATGCGGCGTAGGTCGAGCTTGCCGGTGCCCAGATGGGGAAGCTCGTCTACGTGGAAGAATTGGTTGGGGCGCGGCGTCCAAAGGTTCGGCAGGCCGGACTCGCCCAGTCTGTCGGTGGTGGCTTTGAGTTCGTCGGGCGTGAGCGTGTGCAGCACGACGAGCCGCTCGCCTTTCTTTCCGTCGGGCACGCCTGTGACGACAAATTTCTGTTCGGTGGCGCCGGCGAGTTCGTGGAGCTTCTCCTCGACCTTGATGTGGGGCACCATCTCGCCGCCGATTTTGCTGAAGCGGCTCAGGCGGTCGGTGATCGTGAGGAAGCCGTCTTCATCTTCCGTGGCAATGTCGCCGGTGACGTACCAGCCGTCCTTCAGGACTTCAGCGGTCTTCTCGGGCCTGCCCAGGTAACCTTTCATCACGTTTGGACCCCGCACAAGCAGCAGTCCAGGAGTGCCGATGGGCGTCGGTTCACCCGTATCGGGATCGACGATGCGAACACTGATGCCCGGGAGTGGGTGGCCGATGTGGCCGCGCTTGGCGCCTACTTGGCGAAACCCGGGAGCACGAAAATCACGCGTGTTCACAGCGACCACCGGCGAACACTCCGTCGCGCCGTAGCCTTCGAGCGGGCGGATGCCGAAGCGATCCTCGAAGGCGACGGCGATCCGCTCGGGAAGTTTTTCGGCGCCGACGACCACGAATTGCAGGCTGCCGAAGTCTTCCGGCGAGCAGCGCCGCATGTACGCCTGCAAGAATGTGGGCGTAGCGAGCAGGAACGTGACGCGATAGTCGCGAACGAGTTCGCTGACGGCGGCGAGATCGAGGGGGCTGGGGTGGTACGCGACGCCGACGCCGAGCACCGCGGGCAGCCACAGCGTCACCGTGAAGCCGAATGAGTGGAAGAACGGGAGGACCCCGAGGAGGGTGTCTTTGCGGTCGAGCATGAATGTCTGCCCAACCTGCTCGATGTTGGACGCGATGTTGTAGTGCGCCAGCATGATGCCCTTCGGTTCGCCCGTGCTGCCGCTGGAGAAAATCACCGTGGCGAGATCGTCGAGAGTGCGAGTTTTGCCGCCGCTCAGGACGCGCTCAAGCAACCCGCCCGGCAGAAACCATAGAAGGAGCGCCAGAATCTTTTCGCCGAGACGCGGCGAAGCGGCTGCTTCCTCGAGGAAGATTGTCTTACCCGGAACCTGCAGCGGAATCTTTTCGAGCAGGAGCTTGGTCGTGATTACGGTTTCGAGCTTGCACTGCGCAGCGCAGGACGCGAGCGTCTCGTTTGACGACGTGTAGTTCAGATTGACTGGGACTTTTCCCGCGAGCGTGGCGGCAAAATTCACGAGCGCGCCAGGGACGGACGCCGGCAGCAAGATGCCGACCATTTCCTGTCCCGCCCACGTGGTGCGCAATCGTCGCGCGAGAAGAATCGACGCAAGGAGCGCGCCTCCCCATTTCATGCGCGGGCGGCGCTTGTCGCCCATCGCGAAGCGGAAGGGATGGCCGTGCGCCGTATTGATCAAGCCGCGATGCAGAGTTCGCAAACGTTTCTTGTGGTGGCGATACGCCTCGGTGTGAAGGTTTTGCACGGCGTGGCGTACTTCCACCGGCGTGGAGGTAGGCGGCATCGGCTTGCCAAAGCTGACTGTGACGGGGTAGGGAATCGAGCGTGGGAGTTTCCACAGGAAGCGGCCGCGTTCGAAGCTGAAGATGCTGCCCCACACGCCGTCGAGATTCACCGGCACGATGGGAGCATCGACGCCCTTCATGATGCGCTCCATGCCGCGGCGGAAGGGAAGCAACTGGCCGATGCGCGTGATTTGTCCTTCGGCGAAGATGCAAACGACTTCGCCGGAACGGATTGCGTTGGTGGCTTCGCGGAGCGATTGCAGCATCTCGCGCGGGCGGAGCTCCGAGGAGATCGGGATCGCGCGAATCATTTTCGCGAACGGCTTGATGTACGGCAGATCGTAGATGCCTTTGAAGATGAGGAAGCGGATGGGGCGGTCGGTGGACGCGATCAGCAGTACGGCGTCTATAAGCGACATGTGGTTCGAGACGAAGAGCGCGCCGCCGGTCTCAGGGATGTTGTCGCGGCCTTCGACGCGAATGCGATACAGCGAATGCGTCAGCATCCAGAGAACGAGGCGCAACAACGAATCGGGAAGCAGATAGATCGAGTATGCCGTGGCGACCAGCGTCAGGATCGCGCCGTCGAGGAAAATCCCGGCAGGCGTCTGATGAACGCCGCTCGAGAAAAGCCAGTACGCACCTGCCGCCAGGAAAATACCCACGAACGAGAGCAGGTTCGCGGCTGCAATCACGCCGCCTTTGTGTTCCGGCGCGGGCCGATGCTGGATCAGGGCTCCCACGGGAACGACGAAAAATCCGCCGAAGAACCCCAGCAGCGAAAGATGAATCAGGGAGCTGAGGACTGTCTGCCCGGGATGATAAAGCAGGGCGGAAAAGACGGTCAGGCCAATGGCGCCGAGTGGAATCAGTCCATATTCGATCTTTCCGCCCGAGAGGTAGCCCGCCGCAAAGCTGCCGAGGCCGATTCCTATGCCGACGGCGGCTTGCAAATAGCTGATGTGAGTGTCGTCCACGCGCAGGACGTCGTGTCCGTAGAGGATGATCGTAAGTTGCAGAAGAGCGGCAAGGAAAAAAAGGTAGGAATTGCCCAGGACGGCCCAGCCGAGGACTCGGTCGGCGCGAATGATCTTGAACTGCGCGCCAAAATCGCCCAATGGATTCCCGCGAAATTTCTTGGTTGGGTCGGCGGCAGGGACTCGCGAAATTCCGAAGCTGGTGGCAAATCCGAAGCACGTGAACGCGAGGAGCAGAAAGCCTGCAATCACTTCGCGCCCGTGGTACCGCACAGCCAAATACCCGGCGCCCATCGTCCCTGCAATCGAGGCCACGAACGTGCCGAGTTCGATGATGCCGTTGCCCCAGGAGAGCCGTTTTTCCGGCAGAAGCTCCGGCAGCAAACCGTACTTCGAGGGTCCGAAGAGGGCAGCCTCCGAGCTGATCAGGAAGACGCTGGCGCACTCCATGGGTAGGTTGTGGAGATAGAGAGCGACGACCGCAAAACCCATCACGACGAACTCGAGGAGCTTAGTGCCGATCGTAGCCGTGCGCTTGCTGTAACGGTCGGCCAGAAAACCGCCGGCCATGGAAAAGAAAATGAACGGAAGAGCGAAAAGCGCGCCGACGAGAGGAACGAGGCGGTCGCGCGAAGCAGGCGAGAGGTCCATCGCGACGATGATGTAAATGACGAGAAACTTCAGGGCGTTGTCGTTGAACGCGGTCTGAAATTGTGTCGCGATAAGGCTCCAGAAACCGAGGCGCCAGTTCCGCAGTTCGATGGGCCGGGGAGAATGTGGAGCGGACACGGGCGGCGCAGCTGACACTGATGCGTCAGTGGCCATGGCAAAACCCCGGCTGCGAGGGGAGGGAAGAGATCATGATTCGTCGGCTGAAGTTCTCGACCAAGATTCGCTGAGTCTATCGCAGAATCCGCGGTTTGCAGCCTGCGGGGGCGCAGGGTGTTGCTTATGATGCGTTGCCTGTTACGACGAACTACGCGATGACGCGCAAAGAGGATTTCTTGGCGCCGTTCGAATGGGGCGCGGTAGTGGCAGGCAGCGGAGATTCGCGCTTACGGTATTTCGTGGAAACGTAGTCGTCGAGGAGTGCCTGAAATGCGGCGGAGAGTTCGTCGTAGGTGCCTTCCAGCGTGACGAACTTCTGGCCGTCGATGTAGACGGGGCAGCGCGGCGCCTCGCCCGTTCCGGGCAGGCTGATGCCGATGTTCGCGGCTTTCGACTCGCCCGGACCATTCACGATGCAGCCCATCACCGCGAGCTTCAGTTCCTCAACACCTTCGTAATGGCGCTTCCATTCAGGCATTTGGTTCCGGATGTAGTCCTGAATACTCTCGGCAAGCTCCTGGAAGGTTGTGCTGGTGGTGCGGCCGCAGCCGGGGCACGCCGTAACGCTGGGCGCGAACGTCCGCAGGCCGAGCGATTGCAGCAGCTCGCAGGCAGCGTAGACTTCCTCGCGCCGGTCGCCGCCGGGCCGCGGCGTGAGAGAGATTCGGATCGTGTCGCCGATGCCTTCCCCCAGCAAAATACCCATCGACGCGGCGGACCAGACGAGACCCTTCGCGCCCATGCCTGCTTCGGTGAGGCCGAGGTGCAGCGGCTGATCGGTCTTGTGCGCGAGATCGCGATAAATCTCGAGCAAGTCGCTGGGCCGAGAAACCTTGCACGAGATGATGATTTGGTCTTTGCGCAGGCCGGACTCGAGGGCGAGTTCTGTGGATTCGAGGGCCGAAAGAACCATGCACTCGTTGATGATTTCCTCGGACGTCTTGCCGAGGTCGCGATCCGTATTTTCCTGCATCTTGCGCATCACGAGTTCCTGGTTCAGCGAACCGCCGTTGACGCCGATGCGGACGGGCTTATCGTGATCGCGAGCAACTTTGCAAATCGTGGAGAACTGCTCGTCGCGCCGCTGGCCGGCCCCGACGTTTCCGGGATTGATGCGGTATTTGTCGAGTGCGACGGCGCAGTCCGGATACTTCGTCAGCAGCACGTGGCCGTTGTAGTGAAAGTCGCCGATGATGGGGACGTCGCAGCCGGAGTCGAGAAGGCGCTTCTTGATCTCCGCCACTGCCGCCGCCGCTTCAGGGACGTTTACCGTGATGCGCACCAGCTCCGAACCCGCCTGAGCAAGCTCGAAGCACTGCTGCGTGGTCGAGGTAATGTCGGCGGTATCGGTGTTCGTCATCGACTGCACGACGACAGGCGCACCTCCGCCCACCTGGATCTTGCCGACCTTCACGCCAACAGTCTTGTGCCGCGAATGAGTCATATTGTAACTATTGTATCGAATCGGGGCGGCGAAGTGGTAGCCAACGAGATGTGCTGCTCAGATGCGCGCGCAACGAAAATGGGAGAGATCAAAACTCGGGGCGCCGCACGGCTGCAGCCGGCTTGCCGCTGCGTGGAGGCGGAATAATCGTGGCCATTTTCCGGATCATGGCCAGGACGAGTTTCTTGTCGTCGTCGGAAAGCGTGGTGGAGTATTTCTTGATTTCGGCGAGAAACCGGATTTCCTCCTCGGAAAGCTCGCCGAGTACCTTGCGAGTCTCGCGGTCCTGGGGCGTGTCGCTGCCAGGGAAGAAGTCGGCGAGGCTGATTTCCATTGCTTCGGCAATCTTGGCGAGCGTTTCGAGAGACGGGACCGTGTGGCCGTTCTCGACGCGCGACAAATAGCAACGGAGGAGGCCCGTGCGACGTTCGATATCTCCCTGCGAGAGGCCTCGATCGCTCCGGTAGGAGCGGATGACCTCGCCAATATTGACCTTGGGTTTCTCTTTGGGCATGGGTACCTTTTCTTACAACACGCGGGTATATTACGAATCGCTCCGGGCGGGCGCAAGGAGAATTTCGGGAAAATGTTCCTGTGGAGAACGTTTCCGCCGAGCGCTGCGCCAAGGGCGCGGGATTATTCAGGCGACCGACTGCGGCACGGCGTTCGTGTGGAGTACGCCCGCTCGGCTCTTTCCGGCACGCTTATCATCGTAAAGCGCTTCGTCAGCTCGCTTCAGGAGTTCCGGCGCGGTTTCGCCCGGGCGAAAATCGGTCCAGCCCCGCGAGAAGCGGCAGTCGATCTTCTCTCGCTCGTATTCGATGCGAAGTCCTTCGAGGCGGGCGAGTACGTGCTTCACTTCGTCGGCGCGGCATTCCGGGAGCAGGACCATGAATTCGTCTCCACCGATCCGTACCGCGAGGTCCGAGCCGCGAATCGCGCGCTGCAATCTTTCCGCAAACATCTTCAACAGGAGATCGCCAGCGGCGTGGCCGAACCGGTCGTTGATGTATTTGAGATTGTCGAGGTCGATCAGCAATAAAGTAAGCGGACGGTCGTGCCGCACGGCGCGGCTCATCTCTTCGGCAAGGCGCTGCTCCCCGGAGCGGCGATTATAGAGACCGGTCAATTGGTCCAGTGCCGCCAGTTTGAACACTTCCGCGGTTAAGGTTTCCACCTTCGCCAGGGACTGAATCTGATCGGCGATTTGGTTTCGCATCCGGATGATCTGGTACTGCTGGTAGACCAGATACACGCTGAAGAGCAGCACGATCCCCACCAGAGCCCGCACCGCTTGATTCAAATAGAACGAATAGGTCTGCTGTTCTCTGCTCAGGATGGCTGGAAAGGCGAACGAAGCGACGGCAACAGTCAGCAAGATCAGAACTAGCACGGTAGATGACCAGAGCCACCATTGGCGCTGGTCCAATTTTCGGAAATGTTCGCGGAACGCCTCAGAGTCAGACGCACCGATCCCGGTGTCTGTCATAGAAAGTCTGCGGATTGCCTCTTCTTTAGATACCGGGAATCGCGGGCAAACTCCAGCCGTAAATTCCTCGGGAGTTTCAAGTTGGTTATCCCACGTTTCTTGATGGAACAGATCCGCATGAGCTGGTTCGGCGTGTTCGCAAGCGGCAAGATCGTGTGTCAAAGAAGGGCAGCTGGGTCCAATCTCCATTGCTTCGTAATAGCCGCAAAGCTACGCGCTATTGCTCGGCATACCGAGCAAACGGCAGTGCCCCGTAGGCCCTGCAGCCGATTTCACTACAGTGCAGCACGGCCTTCTGGGCCCAGTCAGAAAATCAGAGGAGAAACGAATGAGCAAAAGAGCGGTGTGTCTACTAGTCGTTGTTTTGGTCGCACTGGGAGTGTCGGCAGGCGGAACGCACACGATCAACGTAACAAAGACCGTTCCCGCCCACTTTGCGGACGGGGGCGGCCCGACGCCTCCCCCGATTCCAATGAAGTCTCTAACCTCTACCCCCACCTACGTAGCGGATGGCGGCGGCCCAACGCCACCACCGATCCCCATGAAGGCTTCGGAAAAATTGCTGCCCACATATGTAGCGGACGGGGGCGGCCCGACGCCTCCTCCGATTCCAATGAAGTCTCTAACCTCTACCCCCACCTACGTAGCGGATGGCGGCGGCCCAACGCCACCACCGATCCCCATGAAGGCTTCGGAAAAATCGCTGCCCACATATGTAGCGGACGGGGGCGGCCCGACCCCTCCTCCGATCCCAATGGGTCACCTCAAGGCTTCTTGCTAGCTTGGTAAAGCAAGCGGGGGAGAAAATCCACTTCTCCCCCGGTATCTTGTGTTAGGATTCGGGCGCCAAATCGTAACGAGGGCCTGAATGCTGACTCTCACCATCTGGTGGGCGACGATTGTTCTTGAGTTGGCGATTCTCCTCCGGGCGTTCAAGACCGGAGCGTTCAGGGAGTTCCCTTTTTTCTGTATCTACCTCGGATGTGTCCTACTGAGTTCCGCGTCTGGCTACATGGTGTATCAGATGCGTCCGAGCCTGTACCAATATTGGTACTGGACGTGGGAATTCGTTTGCGTGATTGCCGGCTACAACGTAGTGTTGGAAGTAGTCGAAAGAGGACTGGCTTCGCATGACGGCGCAAGGAAGATGGTCAGAAGTGTGGCGCTTTGGGGTTTCGCCGTAATCGTCGCGTATGTGGCAATTCACTCGATGCTGTTGCGGCACTCGAGCGTGTTGATAAGCTCGGTGGAAGTCGAGAGGGAGCTTCGAACGGCTGAGGCTTTGCTCCTCGCCGCAATTATGGGTGCTGTCGTGTACTACCGTGTTGCCGTCACAAGGAGCCTCAAGGGCATCGTTGTTGGGTACGGTTTGTGTGTCGCGACGATTGTAATCACCCACTCGATGCGCTCCTATCTGGGGCCTTGGTTTCAGGATTACTTCTCAGCCATTCGATCCTGGTCTTACCTCTTCTCCCTGCTGATTTGGACCTTCGCGCTGTGGTCTTATCAGCCGAATCCAGTCCCAAAAGGACTCGGTGATTCTGGGACCGATTACGATGTGCTTGCGATGACCACGAGGGAAGCCGTGGAATCAGTACGCGAGCAGTTAGGAAAGGCGGCTCGTCAGTGATTCTGTTAGTTCTGTTCGTCGCACTTGGAGCGGGACTCCTCGTTCTGATCTATCTCTTTGTGCGGAGTCCGGAACCCAGGGCGGAGGGCGGCGCGCAGGCTCTGGTGCAAGCCCGCCACGCGTTGAGTTCCTTGCAAACTGGTCTTCTGCCGGCGGAGTTGGTGGAACGCGTGTTCGCGAAGGATGACCTGCGTTTTGTCGCGTCTACGGCTGGAGTCGAGGTTCAAGAACTCTTCCTCCGCGAGCGAAAGCGACTCGCGCTTTCCTGGGTGGCCCAGGTGCGGAGACAGGTGCTGAGCCTGAAGGAGTTTCATTCGGGACAGTCTCGATTGTACGCCCGGCTCGATGTGCGCACTGAAGTTGCGCTTGCTTTGAGTTTTGCGTCTCTGCTGATTCTTTGCCGTGTACTTCAAGCCACTTTCTATGTTCGCGGACCGTACGCTGCACCGCGAATGGTTGGATTTGCGATAACGGCCGCGGCGAAGGTATGCACGGTCTTCGAGCGCTCGCTTGCGTTTCTCCCGCGGCCCCCGGCCGAGGTGTTGCGTCCCGACTCGCCTGGCCCGCACGTCGCGGCATAGAAGGAGACTGAGTGGCTGCCACTCTCAAACGGATGGACGTTCAAAGGGCTTCGGAGGATTTGCGCCGGCGGACTCTGGGCGGAATCCTGCGGCCTTTGGATCGGTTCATCTATTTGGCGTCGACGAGAGACTACAACACAGGTCTCTATTATCACGACGGGCTCGCGTCGCAGTTTTCGACGGATGTGGTTTGCGAGGCGCTAGCGAACTGCCACCGGGAGACGTTTCACCAGCTTATCGCGGCGCCAGTCGAGGACCTCGTGGACCAAATGCAAGGGTACATGACCAGTTCGCAAAGTCGCCCACAGGACTTCGTCGCGGTCTGGAAAGGGCTGGAGCCCTACCGAGTGGCGGTTCCAGTCGAAGCGGATCCGTTTTCGGCGGAGTTCCTGTTTTCGAACTTCAAGGTCGCTTTGGCAATCGTGGAGGAGCGTCTGCAGAAGTTTCCTCGGTCGATACAAGGCGCATAGCCACGGCCGTCACCTGCCCTACGATTTCGGCCTCGTCCGGATAGGCAAACTGGCGGATGCTGCATGCTGAAAGCGGATGAGGAATCAGCGTGATCTGGGCTCCCCGCATTTCGCACCAGGAACAAGCATACCCATCCCGCAGTTCCAGGAAATAGATCGGGCGGTCGAACTCTGTGCGCCAGTCGGAGGCCGGGCTCCGGGCGGCGCGATTGTCGATCTGCACGAACGACCCGGGGCGCAGGAGCGGGTACATCGTGTAGTCTTCCAACCCGATGTAGCCATACTGGCAGTGACGAACGTCGAGCTTTTGAATCAGTGCTACGGGCACTTCGCCCCAAACCTCGACCATCCGCGAGATGAGGCTGGTCTTGTCTAGACTGAAGCCCTTGTCGAAGCGTACTGGGAAACTGATCGCCTTTTCCGGGTCAAGAGACTCAAGGGACGCCAAGTGCGTATGCTGCAGGGGGAGCGCGAGTTGATAGCGCGCGCTGGCGTTCAGGTCAACCCCGAAAACTTCCAGGAGGTCATTGAACTTTGTCCGGTAGATTACGCTCAAACTGAATAGCTTGTAGATGCTGGGAACCGAGGTTTTGTTTTCGAGCTGTGTGAGCCAGGCATTTGAAATATAGAACTCTTCGTTGCTGCAATCCTGCGCGATGGTGCGACTGAATTCTTCCACCTCCCGGGTCGTGACGCCAAGGCGGTTTCGAAGTTCCCGGAGCTGCTCACCTGGCTTTAGGGGTAGTGCCATTATGCTTTGAGTGTTCCTCTTTGAACCAACGGCTCCCAAGTGCCAGATTAGTGCTTTTTGGATAATGAATCAACTTCTGTTCGACGATATACATGGTTCCGGTACTGCGTAGTCCTGTACCCATCTCCGCATTCTGTGCGTTGAACTCCGGTAAGCCCACGACGATCTTGTTAGGGCTGCTTGCAATTAGAAGCAAAGACGCCGTTTTATCCGAAACCATCGCCCTATTTTCGGACTTGTGCGTGACCCGCCGGGGGCCAATTTTCGAAGAGGCAGACTCGGGTTTTGCGGCGACTTCCAAAGGTTGCGGGGCGTGCTTCGCGGGGCTCAACAGGAACCGGCGCGGCCCTGTTGTTCTCTGCAAAGCGAGCGTTTAAGGAAATCAAGTTGTACGTTTACCTTGTAATATACTTTCGGCGGATCGAGTCTGGATCCGAGGGTTTTCCTTTTCGCGTCATTCGTTTCGGACGGCCTGGCATTGAACGTTTCAGCTGTGGGAAGCTGACACTAAAGTGGGAGCTAATTCGTGAGCAGTCCGTTTGATTCGACAACGAACGTTGGCCCGCCGTACCGCGAGCAGCGGACGGTGCCGCGCTATGAGTTTATCGCAACGGTGGAGTTGGTCGAGCCGGTAAGCGATATGCGCCTGGTGGGACGAGTCTCCGAGATCAGTCGCAAAGGATGCTATGTAGACGTCCTCAACACGCTGCCCTCGGGAACGAAGATCAGAATCAGCATCACGCGCGACCTGGGAGCCTTCGCAACACCGGCGAAGGTTATCTACGTCCAGGAAGGAATGGGAATGGGCATAGCTTTCGTCGATCCGTCGGCCGACCAGTTGAAAATTCTCGACACCTGGCTATCCGAGCTCGCGTCCTAGCAATTCTGGTTCCCCCGCAATCCCCTCCGAGAAGTCCTTTCTTCGTTCCGGGCACGCGTGTTTCGTCCTCGAACCCAAATACAGACTTTGCGGCGGCTGGGTTAGAATAATAGTGTTCTCTGGGAGGGAATATTGGGTTTTAGCGCGAGCACACGGCAACTCGGTGAGGTCACGATCGTGGATGTACGAGGGCGGTTCACTTTGATTGAAGGCGAAGCGGTACACGAGCTGCTGGTCGATCTGTTTCGCGACGGCAGGCGGAGAGTGCTCCTGAACTTTCGCGACGTTTCTTATCTCGATAGTTCAGGACTGGGGCAGTTGGTTCGCGGGCTCTACACCGCGCGAAAGAACAGCGCCGAACTGAAAGCCGTCGACCTGAGCCCGCGGGCGCAGGAAGTGTTGCACCTCACGAATCTCCATACGGTGTTTCCCGATTATGCCGATGAGCAGGAGGCAGTCCGCAGTTTTACGCCGACCTACTAGCGCTCGGAAACACAAGGAGACTGCAGCGACATCGCAGTGGCTTCCCGGCGAAAACCATTCTTGATGTTGCGCTTTACTTTCGAACGACGCCGCACGCGATCCGGTTGCCGGAATTTCCGCTGGGGTCCGTCTTGTAGTCATCCGCCTTCTCGTGGATGACGATAGACGTGCCACCGTCGTGAAACAGGGAATTCCCACCAGAACCCAGCGTGACGCCCTTAGCCAGGATCGTCGTGTGGGCTTGCCCGTCGCTGCCGACTTCGAGATTCGGCATGTCTCCGGCGTGGGGTCCTTCCGGATTCTCCGTTCCATGCTTCTTCATATCGGGATTCAGGTGACCGCCCGCGGACTTGAAATCGGGCCCTTCGCATTTGCCCACCGCGTGGATGTGAATACCGTGCGTCCCCGGGGACAGCTTTGAAACGTCGACCTTGATCGCAACTCCGGCATCCGTTTGCGAGAAACGAGCCGTTCCGATTTTTTCACCTTGCGCGTTGACGATATCGGCGTGAGCCTTCTGCGAGGTCATCTGCCCGGACGCAGTGCTCGCGCACACCAGAGCCGCTACAGCAAGAAAAGAACGAAGTGACATTGGCGCACTCTCCTCAGTGAGTTGAATTCTGCCCAGAAGCATGTATAGCTCAGCGGATGGCGCCACGCAAGATGGTTTGACTGGCTGTCCAGGATTCGGAGTTTCGCCGGAACCACAGGGGGAAGGTTCAGTCCCGCAAAGAGGCAAAGGTCGAGCGAAACCGCAGAGTTAAACCCGAAGTTTCCAATTCGCAGGAGGCGAATCGAGCGCCCAAAACTCAGGCGCCGGCCGGTTGAACTCGAATGCCACTTGAGCAAGTCCCGCATGCGGCTGCCCAAAATAGGCGACTCTGGCTTCGCGTTCGTCCCAGTTCTTGGGATTCATCACGACAATTTTCTGCCCCAACGCGACGGGTGTTTCCATCATGACGAGCGCGCCATGAGCGCTGAGCGTGACCGTGAAGGTCTCTTCGCGGAATCCGCGCTTGCCTCCGAATTCACCGCGGACCACGAGCGGCACGTCCAGCAGCACCCTTTCACTTCGCCGTTCCGCGGTTTGGGGCACTCTGCCCTCGGGCTCCGTCTGTTTGTTGGACTACTTCGCTGTCGAAACCGTTTCACTCTTGCTTCTTTGCTTGTCCTGATACAAGGCCTTGTCCGCTTCGTTCAGCATGTCTTGCGCCTGGACGCCCTGCTCGTACTGTTTCCATCCAGCGGCAAAACGAATTGGCACCCGTTGTCCGTCGAGGCTCACTTCGGTCGGATTGAGCCGGTTGACGATGGCTTCCGCCTGCACGGCATCACACTCGGTGAGGAGCATCACGAACTCGTCTCCGCCGAGGCGCGCCGCGAGATCGGCCTCCCGGACCGCTCTGCTCAGGCAGTCCGAAAACGCTTTCAGAACCGTATCGCCGGCAGAGTGACCAAACTGATCGTTGATGCGCTTGAAGTCGTTCAGATCAAACATGACGAGAGTCAGCGGATAGCCTTTGCGCTGGGAACGTGAAATCTCCTCTTTCAGACGCTTCTCGGCGTAGCGCCGGTTGAAGAGCCCCGTGAGCGGGTCGATCAGGGCAAGGTCGCGCCAGAGCGCGGAGCTGGATTGGTTCTGCGCCAGTTCGAGCCGGAGCCGATTGATCAAGATTTTCTCGTACGTCAAATAGACGCCGAACAAAACGATAAGAAAGACAAGCCCGAACACGGACTCGAGGACGTTCTTGTCTTGACTAAAAGCGGGAATCGATAGGGAAGCCACGCCGGCGGTGAGGCACAGTATGATCACGACGGACGTGCCCCACGTCCACCATTCGCGGTGCTGAAGCCTGGCAAGTTTGACTTGATATTCTTCAATGCGGGCCGGCAAGTCACTCTTCGGGCTGGCTTCCGGCTTATTCACAAAAGCAGCCTCTACGCGTCTGCATTGGAATCACTTTCCGTATGTTTCAAATCGACTCACCGGATAGGAAGCTAGACCCTGGATTGATGGTACTACCGTCCCATTGCTTGCGCCGCGTCTAGTGACCAAACTTGTACTAGGGACAGGACCTGTGATCGCAGCCCTCATTCTCGTGCTGTCGGTGGCGGCGCTTCTCCAATTTGGGATAGCGCAATGGCGGTCCATCTGGATCAGCATTGCCGAACAGCCTCTTTCCGCCAGCCTGCAAACAGCCACGGGAATTGCCGTTGACGCGATCGGCGCGGACGATTTCGAGCTGCTCGCCCGGACTTCCGAGCAACTGTGCCCGTCTCCGCGAGAGAGGAACGTCTGGCTGAAGGAAGTGCGGGTTTATTACAGGCTTGTGCGAGCGATGCAGAACCTGTCTTCCGACAGGCTTCCAGCCTTGGCCCAATGGTCGAAGGCGGAATTGGTGACTTGCTCACGCTACGCCGGAGCCGTCCTGGACCAGCGCCTGAACGCCAGCCTGGCCTACTCTTCGGCGTTGCGAAGCGCGAGCGCAGCACACTAGTTTTCCTATGAGGTTTTGGGCTGGAGCGACAGATCAACCAGCCAGTCCGCGATGATCCTTCGGTGCTCTTCCAGCGTGTCGAAAAACGCCACACCCATTCCCAGGTTCGGCTGGACGTACGCGACACGCGCCCAGGTTTGAAACGACTGGCCGTCACGCAGGATACGAAGCTGAAGGACTGTGTTTTTCTCGAGAGGATTCAAGAGATCGACGTAGCAACCGTTTGCGCTGATTTCGGACGTTTGCCCATCGAGCCGGATGCGGCCCAGAGGCTCATAAATTTCGACATTTGCGACGAAGGGGTAACGAGGCACAGACCGCCTTTCCGCGTAGCGAGCGCCGGCGTCCAGAGGTTTGCTTGTGTAGTCTTCGCTCAACCTGACCTGCGCTCTCGAATTGAACACACCGCCGCCAGAAGTGGCGGCGAAGTTTATTGACGCACGTCTCAGGTCTTCGTCGCGGAAAATCTCGTGTTTGCTTGGTGTTGGAAGCAGGGCAAATGGAGTCAATCCGAAATCCCTCCTTCGAGAGACGGCGCTTGCTCTCTCACTTCGACGCCGCTGTTGCTTGCTTCCATCATTCGGCCGGCCAGATCGAGGATTCGCTTTGCAGCCGCCTGCGGGCGGACGCCCCGGGCGTGAATGTTCGAAATCAGATTTCGGTTCGCGTCGGTGTGGGTTGTGTTCGGACGATAGGCCATGTAAGCCGAGAGGCTCTCCGCGGTGGCGAGACCGGGGCGTTCGCCGATGAGCAGCACAACCACCTGAGGGCCAAGAAGCTCGCCGATCTCGTTCAAAATTCCCACGCGGCAATGACGAATCACGAATGGCTGGCCAACCTTCCAGCCGCGAGCTGCGGCGCCTCCAGCGAGGAGAGGCAGCAACGCGGGAACCTGCGACGCAAGGGCAGGCACGGACAGGCCGTCGCCGATCGCGATCTGAAGGTCGCAACCGCGCGGACAGCGCTTCGTGATCTCCTCCCGCGCCGCTTCGCTGAACCGCCGGCCGAGGTCCGGCCGCATCAGGAACTCATCTTTCGAAGTTGCTTGCGTTTCGACTTCGAAGAGTCCCCATTCCTTTGCGAAAACCGGGCCGAGGGCGCTGTGGAGATGGAGTTCGGTGCGAACGGCGTCTCGCGCGGCAGCGTGGGCCGCGCGCAAGTCCATCTGGGTGGCTGTGCGGTAGGCCGCGCCTGCGCGCCCAACCAGGATGCGCGCCGGAGTGCGCTCGCGAATCTTCCGCACGATTTCGGGCAGGTCGGCGGCGGCGAGAGGCGATTTGGGATCGTCGGCCATTTCAGGCAATCCCTTCCAGCGATGATTCGAGGCCCTGCATCAGTTGACGCCGCGCCGGAGCCTCGAGCATGGCAGGCTCGCCGTCGCGGTAGATACCCATCTCCGCAAGCCACGACAGAAATTCGGGCGCGGGCAGCAGCTTGAAGAGCCGCCGGACGGCGAGCGCATCGTGATAGCTGGTGGATTGGTAGTTGAGCATCACGTCGTCGGAGCAGGGAACTCCCATGAAGTAGTTGCATCCGGCGGCGGCAAGAAGCAGGAGGAGATTGTCGACGGAATTCTGGTCGGCTTCCGCGTGGTTCGTGTAGCAGACATCGCAGCCCATGGGCAGGCCGAGCAGTTTGCCCATGAAATGGTCCTCCAGACCGGCGCGAATGATTTGACGTTCGTCGTAGAGGTATTCGGGGCCGATGAAACCGACGACGCTGTTGACGAGAAACGGCTCGAAGACGCGGGCGACGCCGTAGGCGCGGGCTTCGAGCGTGAGCTGATCGACGCCGTGGTGGGCTTCGGCGGAAAGGGCGCTGCCTTGTCCCGTCTCGAAATACATTGCGTTCGTCCCTTTCCAGGGGACATCGCGCCAGCGGTGATGTTCGAGAACCTGCTCGCGGCCTTCGCGCAGCATTTCGAGTGTGATGCCGAAACTGCGATTCGCGGCTTCGGTGCCGGCGACCGACTGGAACAGAAGATCCACCGGCGCGCCGCGCTTTAGCGCAGCGAGTTGCGTGGTGATGTGCGAGAGGCAGCAAGTTTGCGTTGGGGCGTGGTACGTCTCGACGAGACGGGCGAGCGAGTTGAGGATGGACACGACCGTCTCGACGGAGTCAGAGGCAGGATTCACGCCGATGACGGCGTCGCCGCAACCGTAGAGCAAGCCCTCGAATGCCGAGAGCAGAATGCCCCCAACGTCGTCGGTGGGATGGTTGGGCTGGATGCGAATGCCGAGGACGCCGCGTTCCCCCATGGTGTTGCGGCAGCGCGTGACGTTGCGGATTTTGGCCGCAGCAAGGACGAGGTCCTTGTTGCTCATGATTTTGGCGGCTGCGGCGGCAACTTCGGGAATGATGGCCCATTGAAGCTGTTTGAGTGCGGGCTCAGTGGTGGCGTCGTCTAGGATGAATTCGCGGAATTCGCCGACCGTCAGGCTCTTGATCTGCTGGAAGCGCTGCTGGTCGAAGGTGTCGAGAATCAGGCGGCTGACGTCGTCGCCTTCGGGATCGATCACAGGCTGGCGGACGATTTCGTCGAGGGGCAGATCCGCGAGTTGGCGCTTGGCGGCGACGCGCTCCTGCTCCGAGCGGGCGGCGATTCCGGCGAGCTGGTCGCCGGACTTCTGCTCGTTGGCTTTGGCGAAAAGGTCGCGGAGATTGGAAAAGACGAAACGTTCGGTCATCAGGCGCCCCAGGCGAGGTGGGGTTCGAGTCTGGAAGGTAGCATAATCCGTGACTCGTGACTCGTGATCAGTGACTCAAGACACCGCCTCCAGTTTTTTGTAGTGCCGCCTGTCCTCCTAATCGCACACGCAAAATACCCCCCCACCCTACGGTTATTAGAACGACCTCCGAATGAGTGTTTTCATAGGGTTACGGCGATTTCTAATCGCGTTCCGGTTATTAGAATTTCTCTTTTCTCATGCGCGCCTGCAAGTACAGGCGACATTTCATAGATTCGATTCTGGCCGCTCGCTTCGGCTCGTGTTGTCAATTTGGCAGTTCATAAAAACGGGCCACGCTAGCACAGAATTCGTCGGATGGGTAGTAACAAAGTTACTATAGTAGTCCTATAACTTCTGGAACTACTGCGCCCAGGTGGGTCAAAACGGGGTGGTGCGGCGCTGCCTGAGGGCGAGCGCGAGGGTGAGGCCAGCGAGGAGTCCGGCGAAGAGGCCGACGGCGGCGAATTCTGCTCGATTCGGAGCGGATGGCTTTAACGGGAGACTCGGGGGGTCGAGCACATAAAAAGTGTCGTGGGAATTGAGTTGCCGAGCGATCCCAAGGTTGCCCTCGATGACGCGAGACGTCAGCTCGGCGTTCACCTCTTGCGCGATGTGCGGGTCTGAGTAGTCGAATTGAACGGTGAACTTGAAAGCATTCGGATTCTGGGGCGAGGCAACCGTGAGGGAGTACAAGCTGATGTCGCGCCGCATGATGTCTATCACTGCGTCGAGAGGCATGCGGGCGCGCGCGTGTGGGTAGAGGTTGTGCTCTTGAATGATCGAGCCCAGGGAATCGCGGCTGAAGACGTCTTGCGCAACGGTGCCCATCAAGTGGACTGTGGACTGCGGGGCCGTTCCCTCGGCGGGAGTCACCTCGACGAAGGATTGCGACAGATAGTGCAGAGGTACCGCGAAGGAGATTGCGGCGGCTACGAGCACTCCGGCTAGCGAACCAGCAAGCGTGATTCTTCCAAAACTCCACGTTGTGATTTGCATTTTGAAAGCTCCCCACAATAGATCGAAGGCGTCGCGCGCGGATGGCGTCGCGTCTTCGAGCAGGGCGTCGAACTCGGCGCCGTAACGCTTGCGCCAGATTGACGGATAGAGCCGCGCGAGGAATTGGAGGATGCGCTTCATGCGTGTTTCAGCCTGCGCTGGCCGGCACGGACGACGCGGTCGAGACTCGCGAGATGATCGCGAAGGTGCTCGCGTCCGGTAGCGGTGATGGTGTAGGGCTGGCGGCGGTCCTTTGCAGAGGCGGCGACCGGGCGAATCCAGCCGCATTCTTCGAGGCGCGTGATGGCGCCGTATAGGGTTCCAGGGCCGAGGCGAACGCCGGCGAAGCGTTCGATGTCCACCATCATGGCGTAGCCGTGTTTGTCGCCGCCGGCGAGACTGGAGAGGACGAGAAGCGTGGGATCAGACATGAGTATTACGTCTCACGTACTATATCGTACGGCGTAGTAGAGCGCGTGTCAAGTGGGGGCGAGGGTGAGGCAGAGGTCGTCACCGCAGTCGCGCACCCCACGCTTACGCGCGGGCCTAACTTATTTCGCGCCTACGGCGCTCCGGAGTACCCCAGGCGAAGGCTCGGGCGACCCGCCCAGGCGAATACACGGATTCAATCAGTCCAGCGGGTGAGCCTGCCAGCTCTTCGCCAAGTATCCGGCGACACCTAACGCGGCGAACCAAGCGACAAATGCAGACGGACGTCCCCAGGCGATATGCCAAATTAATTCGAGGTCGAACAATCCTATCCCGATTTGCACGATCGCGAGCACTAACATCATCTGTGCTTGCTTGTTCGGCTTCAACACGACACCGGTGGTCCAAAGGTAAGTCGCAGCTAATGGCGACCAGAAAAGGAATCCAGCGGTCGCGGTTGGAGCCGCGCTGAGGCTGGCGGCGAGGCCTTTCAGGTTTAGATCGAGGCCGAGAAGGACGACAAACGCGGTTGTTAGGTCTTGGGCCAAGACGATGCTCTTTTCTACGCGGTCGGCAGCAAGAAACCACAGCAGGAGCCCGTGCGCGAACATTCCAAGCAAAAAAAACGTGCTAACGTTCGCGAAATTGGCCGCCGTGAGATACCTGCAGAGGAACACAAACAGAAGACCGGTGAGCAAGCTGCAGATGGCTCCCAGTACCTTCCATAGCATCCTCAGGGACAGAACGAACCATTCGAGCGCGTTTAGCAGGAACAAGCCGGGAAGAATGATCCGAAAGGAATCGTTTCCATAGGGATTCTTGAATGACCCAAGCAATCCGCCCAGCAGCACCAGCAAGGGGAAGCCGATCAGGTACACCACTCTGGATTGAGCCTGCGTCATAAGGGGTTGAGGCACAGCAAAGCGGGATGATATCACTGCGGTAGTTGACGCCGGAGTTGATTCGGCTAGGCCGTTGCGGAGGAGGATGTGTCGCATCTGAGCGCTTTGGAGTACCCGGAGGCAAAGGCTGCGCGCCTGGCTATTCGGGATGGATTTTCTCTCTATGCTCGGCGAGCAATGCGCTGCCGAGCAGGGTGAGGGCGGCCCATGCGATAAACTGCCAACGAAGTTCGTTTCGATTGATTTCAGCGGCGCGCAATGCGTCGACAGCTTCGGCGTCAATCTGTTCTTTGGATTTCGCGCCGCGCCTTAGCTGGGCCTCCAATTGTTCGGCCTGGTCTGGATTTGTGGGAAGGCCATCCCTGAGAAGGTCACCGCTGATGTCCCTGGACCGCTGGAGGAGGATCTGTTCTGCGTCTTGTTCCCTGGACCATTGAATTGCGGTAACGATGGCCACGGGCGTCAAGCCAATCCAGCAGGCCAGCACTGTGTAGGCAAAAAATCTGCGGATGCTCAAGCGGTTGTCGTTGCCCCTTTCGTTCGCGATCGTGAAGACCTTATACGATAGGTCGCAGGTTTCTCAAAGGCAAGTTAGGGGAGCGGCTTATGTCCGCTCACAGCCGGACGCGAAGAGGAATCGGAACACGAGGCGCATCTGCTTGTGACACTCGGGAAGGTGTCACAGGCAGATGATTGCTGCGAGGTGGATGTCGCTAGGATGGCGTCCGGTCCTGCGAAATGCCGAAATCGATGGGAAGACGGTCCGAGCGAGGATACATGCGAAAGCTGATCTTAGGTCTGATGTCTTGTCTTGCGCTGGCTCTGACTCTTGGCGGCTGCGCAATCGGACCAAGAGGCGTCAACAAGAACCTATTCCAGGCTGTTGCTGCGGGCAGCACACCCCAGGAAGTGGAGGGTCTATTGGCCAAAGGTGCCAACGTCAACGTCGCCGACGGATACGGGAATACGCCTCTTCATCTGGCCGCCACTCATGGATATACAGAAGTCGCGGAAGTGCTGATCGACCATGGCGCTGACGTCAACGCCCACCCACGGGATACCGAAACGCCTATTTTTTTCGCCTCCTATTACGGACACAAGGACGTTGTTGAGTTGCTGATTGCCAAGGGGGCTGACGTCAATATGATCTGCCACGGGTTTGGCACTCCTCTTCATGCCACTGCATATCAGGGATACAGGGATGTTGCGGAAATGCGGATTGCCCGAGGTGCTAACGCCAGTGCGAATGCCAAACATCCGTACGGCACTCCTCTAAGTGACGCCAGAGCGGAGCCTGGACGCAAGGACGTTGCTGAAGTGCTGATAGCGAAGGGCGCCGACATCAACAAGCAGGACGCGTGGGGCAATAGCGCTCTTCAATTGGCCGCGCGTTATGGGCAAATGGATGTCGCTGAATTGCTGGTCGCCCACGGCGCGGACGTCAACGCCAGGCAATGGGTAAACGGTTTTACTCCTCTTCTGGAAGCCGCCGCCGCTGGTCATAAGAATGGAATGTTGCGGAGTTGCTGATCGCCCATGGCGCTGACGTCAACGCTCAGGGCAAGCACGGACATACCGCCTTGGATTATGCGGCGCAGAAGAAGTATGACGACGTGGCTGGGATGCTCAGGCAGCACGGCGCAAAATGACGCAGACGCGTGACGGCGTGGCATGCGGCCACGGATAAAATGGGTGCACAGTTGAGCACACGGGGCGTGCCCTGGAGTGCGGGTCACGTGGGATTTGATAGGATTTGTCGCGTCCCGGCTGGGTGGGAAAGCTGGCGCGGTTGGCCCCTTCGGTTTTGTCTCACAGTCCACAAGTAGAAACTCACAAACCCGCATGGAAGCAGAGAGCGAAATCGCTTCTGCCGCCGCAGCGGCGCCGAACCTAACTGGAGGTTCTATGAAAGTACGATGGTGCGTGGCAATTTGCGCGGCAGCTCTGGTGGCAACGTTCAACATTTCCAGATTCAATATTTCCAGGGTGTATGCGCAGGACCAGCACGTAGAGGAACATCACGAGCATCACTGGGACGAGCACCATCCGCAGTTCGACGATCACGAACGGATGGTGGTGCACGACTGGTACGGAACTCATCGGGACGGCCGCATCGTCGGATTCCGCGAAGAGGACCGGCTTCCAGCCGATTGGGAGCCTCGCTTGCAGGTTGGGTTTGTGTTCGACCGCGATTGGCGGAGGCGGTGCTATCCGGTGCCGGCTGACCTGCTGGTGGAATTGCCACCGCCGCCGCGACACTACCACTACTACGTAATTGACGGTCGCGTCGTGCTGGTGGACCCAGGCTGGCGCGTGGCTGACGTGCTGAGCGTGCGCTTCTAAGGCCGAAGTACTAAGCAGAGTTTCCTCGAGCCCGGAATGAGCGCAGCCGGTACTACGGTACGCCACGTGTGAAGATACGGTGTTCGCCGTACGGCTCCCGTCACGGGACTTTCGGTAGGATTTTGCCTGCCATGGCTTTATCCAGCCATGGCAGCGCGTAAATCTTATTGGAGGATTCTTATGAAAGTACGATGGTGGGCAGCAATTTGCGCCGCGGCGGCTATTGCGGCGTTTAGTTGCTCGACGGCCCATGCAAAAGTTGGGCTAGCGGCACAGGAACAGCACGAGCATCACTGGGACAAGGACCACCCGCAGTTCGACGATCACGAACGCGGCGTCGTCCGCGATTGGTGGGGAACTCATCGCGATCGGAATGTGGTTGGGTTTCGCGCAGAAGACCGACTGCCCGCGGCGTGGGAGTCGCAGCTGCGGGTTGGGTTCGTGCTCGACAATGATTGGCGGAGACGGACGCATCCGGTGCCGGCAGATTTGCTAGCCGGGTTGCCGCCTCCGCCGCCGCACTACCGCTACTACGTGATTGGCGGGCATGTGGTGCTAGTGGACGGAGGCTGGCACGTGGTTGACATTCTCAGCGTTGACTTCTAGGCCGCCTCAAGTTTCGAGCGGAAACTCTCGATCGCGGAATCGGGGTTCAGCAAAGATTGCTGAGCCCCGATTTTCTTGTGGCTCGGAGTTTTTGCTTTTGGAATCTCGGCGGAGCATTTCCCGGCGGAAAAAAGAAACAGCAGATCCCTCGTCGGGCCAAAATCAGGTCCTCTGTCCCTTCGACTGCGCTCAGGGCAGGCGGGATGACACGCGTTCCGTGGAGTGCTCGGGAATGCGTTGGGAAGGCTGGTGCTGGTGGAGGGAATCGAACCCACACGGCCTTGCGGCCACCGGATTTTGAGTCCGGCGCGTCTGCCAGTTCCGCCACACCAGCTGCGGTGGGTAGCTTATCACGAAAAAACTTCAAACCCGCCCCTACGGAGGCGACGTCGACGCCGGTACACAACACAAGAAGATTAGTTCGTCGAGAGCGTTCGCGGATCTCTGTGTTGCGGGGCTTCAGGGGTTGAAACCCCTGAAGAATTCGGGCGATCTACGGCGGGGTTAAAACCCCGCCCTTCCACCCCACCCAGAGAGCCGACGGGACGCCGGCGCTACAAAACCAGGGCATCAAGTGTGGGTTTGGGCTTTTGCTTGGAATTTGGCGGCCTCGACGATGGCGCGGAAGACGCGGCCGCGGCCGATGATGTCTTCGCCGGAGCGGGCCACGGTCTCGAAAATGAGGAAGCGGCCTTTGTATCCCGCGAGGCGCGCGTGAGCGCGCACGTTGGCGCCGACGGTGGCGGCTTTCAGGTGGTCGACTTCGATTCGGGTGCCGACGGTGATGGCGCCGGGAGGTAGTTCGTCGCGGACAGCTTGCGCGGAGGCCATTTCCATCATTCCGATCATGGCGGGCGTGGAGAGGACTGCCGGTAAGCGCGGGTCGTAATTCTGGATGGTCCATTCGAAGGGAACGGCGAGTTCGACGGTGGCTTCGAGGCCGATACGCGGCAGGTTTAGCTTGGCGTGGGCGGTTGTTTTCGGTTTGGATTTTTTCTTCATGGAGTTAAGTCGGGCGGGTTTGAAACCCGCCCCTACGGATGAAAGCATGTGTCGCGCCTACGGCGCTCGGGATATTTATGTGCCAGGTTACCCAGCGCTCACGCGCTGGGCTAACTTATGCCGCGCCTACGGCGCTGGATAGCAGAGGGCTTCGACCCCGAAACCCAGTTCGCGATTTTGACAACCCAAAATCGCCGGCGGCAGGCCGGCGCCACAGAACCAACTCATCGGGAGGGTTCGCGGCTGCTCTGGCGGCGCGAGGCTGCGGCGATGGCGCGCGGGTCGAGCAGGTGGCGCGAGATCTCCGAAATGGTGATGCCGAGCTGGCTCCAGAGGCGGCGCTTCAGGCTTTGGTAATCCTGCGAGCCGCTGAAGACGTCGCGAATCAGGTCGCGGAACGCGGGCGAATAATTGAGCAGCTGGACCATGCGTGTGGTGATGGCGCTGCCGAGAAAAGTTCCGCGGAATACTTTGCGCGCGATGTTTGCGGCGAATTCCAGGTCGCACGAAAAGGCCGCGCGGAGGCGTTCGGGATATGTCTGCGGCTGATCTTCGATCAGCGCCTGCGCCAGCAGGTCGCCCGACCGCAGCGCGTAGTAAAGCCCCTCGCCGGTAATCGGATCGACGCAGGCCGCGGCGTCTCCCGCCATTCCCCAATTTCTTCCCACGATGCGGCGGCCGCGGATCGTTTGCGCTTGCGGCGACGGCAGCACGTGGCTGTAGAAACGCGCTCCGTCCATCGGGATTTTCTCTTCCTCGACGAAGTCAGAAAGGTGGCGGCGGAGTTCCTGGCTGGAAGTTTGTCCCATGCGGCCGCAGATGCCGACGGAGAGATGGTCGGCGCGGGGAAAGGACCAAAGGTAGCCCTCGAATTGCTTGAGGAACTTGATCTTGATGATGTCTTCCTCGGTGGGAACGAAATAGCCCAGGGTCATTTCGAGATCGGGAGCGCCGAGAGCCGTGGTTTCGGGCAGGAGTTGATTGCGAGCGCCTGCGGCGAGGACGACGAAATCGGAGATTCGTTCTTCGGGCGAGGCGGAAGTGGTCAAGCGAACGCGTTCGCCATTGGTGTCGACGGAAGTGACGCGAGAACACACGGCCGTGCATCCTGCGGCTACAGCGCGATCCAACAAAAGGCCGTTGAGGACCTTGCGGGCGTAAATCACGATCGGATGGTTCATCTCGAATCGCGCGCGATGGCCGTGACTGGAGATCAGTTCGGCCGTGCGAACGAGTTTCTTTGGATGCGGCGCGTCCAGAAGGAAGGGATAGGCTTCAATGGCCTTGTGGGTGAGGCCGCCGCCGCAAGGTTTCTCCCACGCAAGGCGTTCGTCGTAAATCGTGACCTGAAAACCGGCGCTGGCGAGACGTTCGCCGCAGAGCGCACCGGCTGGTCCTCCTCCGACGATGGCGATTTCTTTCATTTCGAGGTCAAGTGAGCGGGAACACCGCTGCTATGAACCAAACGCCGAGTATAGCATTGAAAAGCGCCGCCACCGTCGGGCAGCCGGTGCGGCGGCGTGACGCATCGGTACCCAGGCGCCCGCTGGAAACACCCAGGAATCGCGCAGATGGTTTCCCGACGCTTCGTCGTGCTCTCGATGTCGAGTTAATCACGCGTGGTAGAATCATGTGATTGCTTTCATCCGCGATTGCGGACTGAGGGGGCAGAGAATTGGGCAAGGTCGTCTCGCAGGAAGAGATCATACTCCAACGCCGGGAATGGAAAGGCGAGGGCAAACGCGTCGTGTTTGTGGCGGGCTGCTTCGACCTGCTTCATCCGGGGCACATTCGTTTGCTGGAAGAGGCGCATTCGCGCGGCGACATCATCGTCGTGGGCGTGCTGAGCGACAAGGCTGTGGAAACAGACCGGGATCGCTCTTTTCCAGGTGTGAAGCGCCCCATTACGCCCGCGGCTGAGCGCGCTGAGGTTCTGGCGGCTCTTGCGGCTGTAGACTACGTGTTTGAAATCGAGGGCGATTCGTTCGCGGATTTGCTCCGGCGGTTTGCTCCCGATGTGATTGTGGGGGGCGCCGACGCATCGTTTGCAGGTTCTCCGCTTGTAATCGCCGCTAAAGCAGCAGGAATCGAAGTAGTCCGCATTCCACTCGAGCCGGGGCATTCCGCTTCGCGCCTGATCGAACGCATCTCCCAACTTCGTTCGGGCAACATGGGCGCATGATTCTTTCGTCGGTATCCGAGCTTCTGGTACGCGTGGGCCGCAAAGCCGTCCTGGAGGAGGCGTTCGACACTTTGCGACGGACGGGCGGCGAGGTGCGCGTTGCCGGGCTGACGGATTCGGCGAAGGCTCTGGTGGCGCCGCTGGCGTTTGCGGAGCTGGGACGGCCGACGATTCTGCTGGTCGATTCGAATCAGCATGCGGAAGCGATTGCGGAGCCGTTGCGATGGTTCTACCGCGCGATAACGGGCAAGCCCGGGCATCGCGTGCTGGTGCTTCCGGCGCACGACGTGCTGCCGTACGAAAGCCGGTCGCCCCACGCGGAAATTTCGGAGGATAGAGCGGTTGCGTTGTGGCGCTTCGCGTCGGGCGAGGCGGACGTGCTGATTGCGCCGGCGGAAACGGCGCTTTCGCGGATGCGTGACCGGGATTTTTATCGGCAGCTCGCGCGGACCATCGAACGCGACCAGGAGATTCCGCTCGAGGAGCTTCTGAACTTTCTTGCCAGCGCCGGCTACGACCGGCAGATCACCTGCGAAATGCCGGGGCAATATGCGGTGCGCGGCGGAATCATCGACATTTTTTCGCCGGAAGCGCCGCAGCCGGTCCGCGTGGACCTGCTTGGCGACACGATTGAATCGATTCGCGCTTTCGATCCCAATACGCAGCGATCGACCAATCCCGTGCAGCGGGCGACGTTGATGCCGCTGACGGAGTTTCCGCAACGGGCGGAAGTTCTCGAGCGCATGCGCGTGGCTTCGGAATCGGCGCGGGAGGACGATTCGCCGCCCGTCGGATTCTATCCGGGCTGGGAGTTTCGGGAGATTCTGAGCGAGGAGCGGAAATCGAGTTTGTTTGATCTGGCCACCGATCCGCTGGTGATCGAAGACGAGCCCGCGCTGCTCGAGTTGGCTGTCGAGAAATTCCGAGCCGAACTGGCCGAGGCGTTCGAAGAGGTAGAGGACCCGCGGGCGGAGCCGCCTCTGCGATACATTTTTGATGAAGAGGAATGGTCGCTTGCGCGGCAGATGGTTCCGCGGCTGGGCCTTGAGCACCTTGGTATCTCGCAATCGGGAGGCGGTGCGGCGGGAGCCCAAGAGCGCGCGCTGCATACACAGCCGACGACGCGGTACCACGGGAACGTGGCGGCGTTCATGGCCGAAGTGCGCGGGCGCGTGACGGCGGGCGAGAACGTGATGATCTCCGCCGCAAGCACGGGCGAGCTGGAACGCTTTGCGGATATCAGCCACGAGTATGAAGTTCCGTACAGGCTGGGCGAGCTGGAAGAAAACGTTACAGTGGCGCGGCTGGCTGAGGAAGAGAGCGGTAGCAGCGCGCCGTCGGTGCTGTTGGTGAAGGCGCCCCTCGGCGAAGGCGTTGTTTTCAGCGACGCGAACCTAGTCATCTACGGCAACGCCGATCTTTTCGAGACGCTGCCGCCTCCGCAGCGGCCGAGATCGCGGCCGAAGACAGCGAGTTTCTTCAGCGATTTTTCCGACCTCAAACCCGGCGACTACGTGGTGCACGTGGACCACGGAATCGGCCAGTTTGACGGCCTGCGCCAGGTATCGGTGGAAGGCGCAAACGGCGAATTCATGCTGCTGCGTTACGCGGAGGACGCAAAGCTCTACGTTCCGCTTGCGCGGCTCGATTTGGTGCAGAAGTATCAGTCGCTGGGTGACGCGAAGCCCACGCTCGACCGGCTGGGCGCGGGCGTTTGGGAGGCGAGGAAGACGCGCGTCCGCAAGTCGGTGGACGACATGGCGGATCAGCTGCTAGCGCTCTATGCCGAGCGGAAGATGACGACGGGGCACACGTTCCCGCCGGATTCGAACTGGCAGCGCGAGTTCGAGGACGCGTTCGAATTCGAGGAGACACCGGATCAGCAGCGCGCGATCGAGGACGTGAAGCGGGATATGGAATCGTCGCTGCCGATGGACCGGTTGCTGTGCGGCGACGTCGGCTACGGGAAGACCGAAGTGGCGATGCGCGCCGCGTTCAAGGCGCTGGCCGATTCGAAGCAGGTGGCGGTGTTGGCGCCGACGACGGTGCTGGCGTTCCAGCATTACGAGACGTTCCGGCGGCGGTTCGGCGCGTTCCCGATGCGAATTGAGATGCTCAGCCGGTTTCGCAGCGAGAAGGAGCAGAAGAAAACCCTGGAGGAACTCGAGGCGGGGAAAGTGGACGTGGTGATCGGGACGCACCGGATCCTTTCGAAGGATGTGAAGTTTCACGATTTGGGATTGCTCGTGGTGGACGAAGAGCAGCGGTTCGGCGTGGCACACAAGGAGCGGTTGAAGGAGATTCGGAAGAACGTGGACGTGCTGACGATGTCGGCGACGCCCATTCCGAGGACGCTGCATATGTCTCTGGTGGGTTTGCGCGATATGAGCTTGATCGAAACGCCACCGAAAGACCGGCTGGCGATTCAAACCACCGTGGCTCCGTTTAGCGAGACGCTGGTGCAGCGGGTGATTGAGGAAGAGATGGCCCGGGACGGCCAGGTGTTCCTGGTGCACAACCGGGTGGAATCGATCGACTCGCTGGCGGCGATGGTGAAGAAGCTGGTCCCCAAGGCGCGTGTGGTGGTGGGGCACGGCCAGATGCGCGAGGCCGAACTCGAAAAGGTGATGCTGAAGTTCGTTCGCGACGAAGCGGACGTGCTGGTGTCGACGACGATCATCGAGAATGGCCTCGACATTCCGCGCGCCAACACGATCATCATCAACCGCGCGGACCGCATGGGGCTTTCGGAGCTTTACCAGTTGCGGGGACGGGTGGGCCGGTCGAATCAGCGGGCGTACGCTTATCTGCTGATTCCGCCCGGAGGCTCGCTGAGTTCGATCGCTCGGCAGCGACTGGCGGCGCTGAAGGAGTTCAGCGATTTGGGTGCCGGCTTCCGGATCGCAGCGCTGGACCTGGAATTGCGCGGCGCGGGCAATTTGCTGGGGCGCGAGCAGCATGGCCACATCGAGGCCGTCGGCTTTGACATGTATTGCCAGATGATGGAGCGCGCGGTGGCTGAGCGCAAGGGGGAGGCGGTTACGCCGGAGCGGCGGGCCACACTCAACCTTGGGCTCGAAATCCGCATCCCACCTGAGTACATCGAGAGCGAGAACCTGCGGCTGCGGATTTACAAGCGGATCGCGGGGGTCACGTCAGATGCGGAACGCGTCGAGGTACGTCGGGAACTCGAGGATCGCTTCGGGGCGCCGCCGGTTCCGGTGGAGGCGCTTCTCGATTACGCCGTGCTCAAGGCCATGGCCGAAAAGCTGCTTGTCGCTTCGGCGGACCGGCGCGGGGACCAGGTGGCGCTGAAATTCTATGACGACACGCCACTGGGGCCGGAGCGGCTGGTAAAGCTGATCCGAAAGCACCGCGATATGCGCCTGGATCCGACGGGAGTGCTTTGGTTGAACTGGAAGGGGTATCAAGGTGGCGTAATAGCGGCGGTCAGAAACGTATTGCTCCAACTACAATCGTAGGGATAGAATCGCGAGCGAGTGCAAAATGAAAATTAGAAATTGCTTTGTCGAAGTCGTAGGTCCAGCGGCCTCCAAAAGCGAAAAGCAGATCCCTCACCCCGCACAAACCGCGGGGATTCGGGATGACAAGATGGTGAGGAACGACAGGTTGAGCGGGGAAGTCAACCGACCCATTAGAAATCTTAAATGGTTCCATTTTGCGTTTGCGGGCGCCGTGTGTCTTTTGGTTGCCAACCCATCGTGGGCGCAGGCAAAGGGCACGGTGGTGGAAGAAATCGTGGCCCGCGTGAACAATGAAATCATAACTTTGTCCGACTACCAGAAAGCCGACCAAGCGCTGCAAGAGGAAGTGGCGCAGTCGTGTCAAGGCTGCACGCCGGATAAGGTTCAAACGGAGTACAAGGAGCAGCAGAAGGACCTGCTGCGCGGCCTGATCGACCAGGCCCTGCTCGTCGAGCGGGCGAAAGACATGGACATCACTGTCGACACGGAACTGATCAAGACGCTGGACGAGATCCGCAAGCAGAATAACCTTCCGACAATGGAAGACCTGGAAAAGGCGGTGGAGTCTTCCGGAATGGGATGGGAGGACTACAAAACCCAGCAGCGGAACAAGCTGCTTACGCAGGAAGTGGTTCGCCGCGAGGTGTCCGGACGCATGGACATCGGCCCGGAGCAAGTGCGGGAGTTCTACGAGGCCCACAAAACCGAATTCGACTTGCCCGAGCAGGTGGTGCTGGCCGAAATCTTCCTGAGCACAGCGGGGAGGAGTGGGGAAGAAGTGGCCGCGGTCCGGACGAAAGCCGACGACTTGCACAGTCGCCTGGAAAAGGGCCAGGATTTCACGCAGCTCGCGACGCGCTACTCGGAAGGCAGCACCGCGAAGGACGGCGGAAATATCGGCACGTTCCAGCGCGGGCAGCTCGACAAAGCGCTCGAGGATGCGGTCTTCGCGCTGAATAAGGGCCAGGTGACGGACGTCATCGAGACCAAAACGGGCTTCGAGATTTTCAAGGTGGTGGATCACTTCCAGGCGGGCTTGCAGCCGCTTACGAAAGTTCAAGAGCAGATACAGAACAAGCTCTACATGGAAAAGATGGAGCCGGCCATGCGGGACTACCTCGCGGAATTGCGCGAGGAAAGTTATGTGATGGTGAAGCCGGGCTATACCGACTCGGCCGCGATTCCGGGCGCGACTATGATTCAGGAAGTTTCGCCCACACCGGACGAGGCGGCGAAGAAAAAAGCCAAGAAGAAACTGCCGGTGCCGAAAGTCAACAGTTAATGAAGTCTCATTTCGTAGCCGATCTCGCCGACGGGCAAGCCGTCGCTTCGCTTTTCCTCGTCTGCGAAAAGGAGGTGCGGACCTCCGCGCGCTCGGGCGCTTCGTGGCTTCAACTGGAGCTTCAAGACCGCACCGGGTCGATTTCCGCGAAGATGTGGGAGAACTTTTTGCCGCTCGCGGAGACGTTTGAAGCCGGGGACGTGATTCAAGTACGCGGGCGCGCGAAGCTCTACAACAACCGGCTGGAAGTGACGCTAGAACAGATCGTCCCGGTGGCCGAAAACGCCTACGACCTGATTGATTTTCTGCCGCACACGAAGCACGACGTGGAAACGATGTATGCCGGACTGCTCTCCGCCGTGGCGGCGATGAAGAATCCGTGGCTGAGGCAGCTCCTGGGGAACGTGGTGGAAGACCCCGGAATTGCGCCGCGCCTGAAACGGGCCCCCGCCGCGATGACCATGCATCATGCGTTCATCGGGGGCCTGCTCGAGCACATGGTGAGCCTGATCGGGCTCTCGGCGGCGATCAGCGCGCATTATCCTGAACTCGATCCAGACGTGCTTTTGGCGGGAGTGGTGTTGCACGATATCGGCAAAATCGACGAGCTTCGTTACGCGCGGGAAATCGATTACACCACCGAAGGACGGTTGCTCGGACACATCATGCTGGGCGTGGGAATGGTGCGCGACAGGATCAAAGCCATCCCCGGGTTCCCTCCGGCGCTTGCCGTGGTTGTGGAACACCTGATTCTGAGCCATCATGGCTCGCTCGAGTTTGGCTCCCCCACGCTGCCGCAGACGCGCGAAGCGGTGGCGCTGCATTTTCTGGACGATCTCGATTCGAAAATGGCCGCGATGCGCGCGACCCTGGAATCTCAATGCGGGGCTGACGGTTGGAGTGGGCGCAATCCTTCGTTGCGGCGCGCGTTGCTGCTTGCGGAGAGGTACCTCGAAGGCCATGGCGCCTCCGGCCAGCAGGCGGCGCGCAAGGCAGAAGCCGCCGGCGGCGCGAAGGCGCGGCAGGACGCCGCGGAAGTGGCGCGGAAGATTTGAGTGGCGAGAGGCGACCGAACTGGTATATGTCTCTAGCTACACCACTGAAGCTTGTGACTGAAATCCATGAGTGAACTTCATGAGTAAAACCGGGGGCGATTCATTGAAAGAGTTTGCGAAGAAGAGTTCCGCGCCCCGGCGCGCTGTTCTGGACCTGGCTCCGCTGGAGCTGGATTGCATGAATATTCTGTGGCCGGTGGGCGAGGGCACGGTTCGCGACATTCGCGACCGTCTGGCCGAGCGACGGCCGCGCGCGTACACCACCATCATGACGATCATGGACCGGCTCGCGCGGAAGGGCATTGTGGAGCGGCGCAAAGTGGGCCGGGCTTATCTCTATCGCCCGAACCTGAGCGCCGAGGACGCTCGTTCGCAGGCTCTGGTGCAGGTTATCGAGAATTTTTTTGGCGGCTCGAAGGAACGCTTGCTCGGACACCTCAATGGAGTGGCGGCTTCGCCTGCTCCGCCTCCCCGCGCTTTCGCGGCGGCAGCGGCCGGCGCTGGACCCATGTCGGCTTCTTCGACGGCTTCTTCTCACGTCACTTCGCAGACCGGCACACCCTCGGACGATTCCGAGCCGGCCGAGCGGATTGACGATACACTACTGTAGGACCCTCAATTTCTATGTTTCCGGCTGAATTCAAAATTCGCGACATCGAGGTTCGTCCGGCGACGATCCTGGCTCCCATGGCGGGCGTCACGGACACCGTTTTTCGGCGCGTGATTCGGTCGCTGGGCGCGTGCGGATTGATCATGACCGAGTTCACGAGCGCCGAGGGGCTGACGCGGAATTCGGCGCGCACGCTGCGCTATCTCTACTTCGACGAAGACGAACATCCCATCGCCGGGCAGATTTTCGGCGCCGATCCCGGCGTGATGGCGTCGGCGGCAGCTTTGATCGAGGATCTCGGTTTCGATCAGGTGGACATCAACCTGGGCTGCCCGGTGAAGAAAGTGGTGAAATGCGGCGGGTCCGGGCTGCTGCGCGATTTGCCGCATCTCGAGAAGCTTCTAAGCGCGGTGCGCGCCGCCGTGAAGATTCCGCTCACGATCAAGATTCGTTCCGGCTGGGACGAGAACAATATTGTTGCCGTCGATGTGGCACGCATGGCGGAGCGGGTGGGCATCGAGGCCATCGCGGTGCACCCGCGCACCCGCATGCAAGGATATGCCGGCAAAGCCGATTGGAGCGTGATTCGCGCCGTGAAGGACGCGGTGCGGATCCCGGTGATCGGGAATGGCGACGTTCTGACGCCGCAGGATGCGGTGCGCATGGTGAAAGAAACCGCCTGCGACGCGGTGATGATTGGCCGGGCGGCGGCGTCGAACCCGTGGATTTTCCGGCAAATTGCAGACTACATCGCCACTGGCCGCTACGACGAGCCTACCGAGATGGATCGCTACGCGCTGCTAGCGGGATATTTCCGCAGCTTGATCGAAGCGGACATGCCGGACGCCATCGGGAAAATGAAGCAGTTTGCCAGCCTGTTCACGCACGGCGTGCGGAACGGCGGGGAATTGAGGCAGGCGGTTCACCGGTCGCAGAAGGCTGCGGAAATTCTCGAGCGCGTGGATGCGTTCTTTGCGAGTGCAACGGCTACTCCTGCGGATTGAAGCCTCCAAAGCCGAAAAGCAGATCCCTCACCCCGCAGAAACCGCGGGGATTCCCTTCTGCGCGCTTCGCGAGCATCAGGGTAAACGGGATGACAACGTGGTAGGGGATCGCGTTCCTGGTTAACTGCAGCCTGCTTCAAAAAACTGTGCGGGCTACTCGTCACGGGTTACTAGGAGTTGTTTGTAGGCTTCGCGCTTGGTGAGTCCGCGTTCGCGGGCTGCCTGCTTTAGAGCTGCTTTCTTGTCCACTTGCTTCTCGTGCATGATTTCATCCACGCGGCGCGCGAGCGGCGGCGCGCTGGCGTTCGCCGCATTGCCGTTGTGCTGCGGCTGACCGTCGGGCGTTCCGATCAGGATGGTGATTTCACCGCGCGGGGGCTTGCTGCGCACGCTCTCGACGAGACCTTCCAGGTGGTCGCGCACGAACTCCTCGTAGATCTTCGTCACTTCCCGGGCGATCACGGCGGGCCGGTTGCCGAGTATTTCGAGCGCGTCTTCGAGCGAATCGAGCAAGCGGTGCGGCGCTTCGTACATCACCAGGGTTCGCGGTTCTTCCGCGAGCGTGCGAAGGGTTTTGCGGCGGTCGGATTGCTTCGACGGCAAAAAGCCGATGAACAGGAATTGCTCGATGGGCATGCCCGATGCCGCCAGCGCCGTGACGAATGCGGACGCTCCGGGTATGGGCACGACTTTGATTCCGTGGCGGAGGCTCAGGCTGACGAGCCGATGACCCGGATCGGAAATTGCGGGAGTTCCAGCGTCGCTGACGAGCGCGACCTTCGCGCCCTGCTCGAGCTCGATAACAAGCTCCGCGGCGCGGGTGATTTCGTTGTGCTCGTGATAGCTGACCAGCCTTTTCTGGATGTCGAAATGAGACAGCAGCTTCAGCGTTTGACGCGTATCCTCGCACGCGATCACGTCGGCTTCCTTCAGGATTCGCAGCGCCCGCATGGAGATGTCTTCGAGGTTGCCAATGGGCGTCGCTACCACGTAGAGGCATCCGGCCACGTCGTCTGTTTTGACCGGCGTTTTGGCGGCGGTTTTGGCGACAGCTTTCGAGGAGGCTTTGGCGATGGTCATGGCAGCCGAAAGAAGTCTAGCACAGCGGCTCGCGCGGGTTCGCGCATAGAAGCGCCCGCCGGGCGCAGCGTCATGTTAAAATTTGGAGTTGGCGACGGTTCGGGAGGGGTCTTTCTTTGCCGCTATACGAATACAAGTGTGTGAAATGCGGTCATCGATTCGAGAAAATTGAGAATTTCTCCGCTCCCGAGGTGAAGAAGTGCCCGAAGTGCGGTAAGAAGGCTGAGCGCCAGGTCTCGCCTTCCGCGCTGCAGTTCAAGGGCTCAGGGTGGTATGTAAACGATTACGGCGGCAAGGGCACGGCGCCGACGGCGGGTGACGGCTCGGGCGATGGCGCGGCGAAGCCTGCGGAGAAGGCTGGGGAAAAGTCCGCCGAAAAGGCCGGTGAATCGAAGCCGGCCGCCGACAAGAGCGATAAGGGTGACAAGGGAACGTCCAAGAAGAAAAAGTAACGGGCTGGCTAGGGCTTCAGGTCACGCAAGTATTTCCTGAAGGCTTCCCCGAAGTGCGGGTTGCGCAGCGCAATTTCGACGGTGGCCTTGAGAAACCCCAATTTGTCGCCGGCGTCATACGTCTTGCCGTGATAGACGTGTGCGTACAGGCCCTCTTTTTGCGCCAGCATCCGCAATCCGTCCGTTAGCTGAATTTCGCCGCCGGCACCCGGCTTCGTGTTTTCGAGATAATCGAAAATCTCGGGCGGAAGCACGTAGCGGCCGGTGACGCCCAGATTCGACGGCGCGTCGGCGGCCTTCGGCTTTTCCACCAGGTCTTTCACGCGCAGCAGGCGATCGGCCTCTGGGCCGTCCTTAGCCGGCTCCGCGCTGATGATGCCGTAGAGGTGCACCTGTTCGCGAGGGACTTCCTCGACGGCAATCGCGCCGATGCCCGTTCTTTCGTAAATCTCCACCAGCGAGCGAGTAGCGGGCACGGGGCCGTCCATGATGACGTCTCCGAGCAGTACGGCGAACGGCTCGTCACCCACAAGTTCGCGCGCCGTCAAGACAGCATGACCCAGGCCGAGCGCTTCGCTCTGGCGCGTATAGCTGAAATGGAGGCCGCCGCTGATTTCGCGGACCATCTGCGCCTGCGCGGGCCTGCCGTGCTGTTCGAGAAACTGCTCGAGTTCGGGCTGAGAGTCGAAGTGGTCCTCGATGGCGTTCTTGCGCCGGCCGGTGACGAAAATGACGCTTTCGATTCCTGAGGCGATACATTCTTCGACGGCGTACTGGATCAGCGGCTTGTCGACGACGGGCAGCATTTCCTTGGGCATGGCCTTCGTTGCAGGCAGGAATCTGGTGCCAAGTCCCGCCACGGGCAGCACGGCTTTGCGCACTTTCCTCGTTTTCGGCGTCATGGATGTGTGGTTAGCCTCGAAATGGATTGGAAGAACCACGGGCCGGAATGAGCCCGCCAGCGTTGCGAGGCGTCACGGCTCGCAAGGCGACCTGCCATCCTATGCTACCATACGAATTTTCGAGTGATTGTCGCGCAAGCAGGCCCCATTTCTTGAGCGAAGAAGTTTCGTGAGCGAACAACATTGAGCGAAACGGGCGATCTGATTCTGGGAATCGAGTCATCCTGCGACGAAACGGCCGCGGCGGTCGTCGCAGGGGGGCGCCGAATCCTGTCGAGCGTGGTCGCTTCGCAGGTGGATGTCCACCGCAAATACGGCGGCGTGGTTCCGGAGCTTGCCTCGCGCGAGCACCTGCGCCAGATCGTGCCGGTGGTGCGCGAAGCCGTGGAACAGGCGGGCGTCGCGCTGCGCGATGTGGATGCGATTGCGGTGACGCGCGGCCCCGGGCTGATTGGCTCGCTGCTGGTGGGCGTCACGTACGGGAAGGTGCTGGCGCTCTCGCTGGGCAAGCCTCTGATTGCCGTGAATCACCTCGAGGGCCACGTCCACGCGGTTCTTCTCGAAGCGCACGCGGCCGGTCGTTCGCCGCAGCTTCCCGCCGTTTGCCTGATTGTTTCCGGAGGCCATACGATTCTGTACCGCGCGGAATCCAGCTCCGCGAACGGTGCGGTGCGATTCTCGTACAGCCGCATTGGCGGAACGCGCGACGACGCTGCCGGCGAAGCCTACGACAAAGTGGCGAAGATGCTGGCGCTCGGTTATCCCGGCGGGCCGGTGATCGATCGCCTGGCGGAGCACGGCAACGCGCGCGCGGTTCGGTTCGGCGAACCGAAGATGAAAGGGAATGCGTACGACTTCAGCTTCAGCGGCATCAAGACGGCGGTGCTGTACTACTTGCGGCGCAATCCGCAGCTTCAACCCGAAATCGACGCGCGCCAGCAGGCGCTGACGCGCGGAGAACGCAGCGCGGATGCGTTGCGGGCACTCTCAACGCCGACGACATTGGATCTGATCGCCAGCTTTCAGCGCTCTGTGGTGGACGACCTTGTCACGCGCACGCTCTCCGCTGCCGAGCAGCATGCCGCGCGGACTGTGCTTGTATCGGGCGGCGTCGCGGCGAATTCGGAGCTTCGGCGTTCATTCGAATCCGAGGCTGCGCGTCGCGGCATCGAGGTTTACTTTCCCAGCCGCGCGCTTTCGACGGATAACGCAGCAATGATTGCTGCGGCGGGTTATGCGCGATTTCGGTCCGGCGAAAACGAAGATGCGAAGCTCAATGCGGAAGCAAGCCTTCCTCTTGCGTAGTCCAAATTGGCGAAGCGGGCACGGCATGCCGTGCCCCTACAAAGAAATCATCCGGTGAGCGTTATCGTCACATCGGGGGTTCGTAGGAGTAGGCGAGGCCGTCGCGGGTGACGGCGTAGGCCTTCGAGCCGTCGATGCTCCAGCGAAGATCGACCACATTCTCGGCCGGATGCTCGTCGTAGACATCCAGCGCGTCCAAATCCACCAGGAACAAGCGGCCTTTCGCCGAATTCTTCAGCCACGAACTAAAGCAGACACACAGCGGTTTGTACGGATGGCAGAGACACAGCTCGGCGCCAAACGGAAGCTGTTCGGAATCGAGCGTCTCGGGATTCACGCGATAAGCCTGGCCAGCGGCGCAATAGATCACGCGGCGGCTATCGGGAGTCCACGTCAAATCCGTGATGTGTCCTTGAGCGGGGAACACTTGCTGCTGCTGAAACCCCGGCAGGCTGACGAAGGCAATGGAATCGTCCGCCCACTCGCCCTCGATTTCAACGGCGCTGGCGAGCGTGCGCTCGTCGGGGCTGAAAGCGAGGCGGCCGTAACCAGCGAAAGCGGCTTCGTCGCAGGGTTCGTCACCAGCTTGCTGCGGGATTCCTTGCTGGGCTACCCATTCCGGCGGACCGATCTTTCGCAAAGCCGGGCCGGACAAAACCATCGCGTTCGTTCCCGCGGTCCAAAGTTCGAGCGAGCCCTTCTTGCCGGAGCCGGCAAGGGCGAAGTACCTGCCCATGCCCGACCAATTGATGCAGCGAGGAAACGCAGAAAATTCAGAGAACGCGCCGAGAAACATTTTGCTGTGCAGATCGAAGAAGTGCAGGGAAGGCTCCCACAGGCCCCAAGCAGCTACCAGGAATTGCGCGCTGGGCGACCACGCAAACGCCGCGCTTGCCGCGAGACGCGAACCGAACGACATGGCCTCGTTCGGAACCGCTAGCGCCAGGGCAGGCGCGCCGCGCTCGATATCATAGAGGACGATGCGGTGAGGTTCGCCCTTGGCGTGTGGCGCCACCGCGCAGACTTGGCCATTTGACGAAATCGACGCCTGGGGCGCGTGCCCGGTGAATACTTTTGTGGTGAGCCAATTCGAATTGCGCACCAGGTCGCGCAGGCCGCGAGCGACGAGCGTGGCCGAACGGACCGCAAGACCCTGCGGCTGCGCGGGAACGATGTGCTTCGTTGTCGGTTTCTCGGTGACTTCCATCGCCATGTCTATGCCTGGACGCGCTGCTGAAGATTTTCGAGCCGGCGCTTCGCTTGCAGAATCTGTTCGTCAACTTTGGCGACGATTTCTTTCACCACGTCGCGGCCATGCTTTTCCGCCTCTCCCACACGCGTCCTGAGCTGATGAAGGTCGCTGCGCAGCAGCTCTTGAAGCTCCGCTTCGATTTCGGAAAGGCGGCTGCGCGCCTGGCTGATACGACGAATCACACGAATCAGTTCGGGGCCCGGCCCTTCGCCGGTGACGGCTTCGGGGCTGCACTCATATTCGGTTAGAATCCTCGTGAGCTGCGCTTCGTCGCCGCGTTCGTAGGCTTCATTCGCCTCCGCCATCAGGCCCTGGCGCTTCGTGCGGTCATCTCGATCGGAAGTGAGGTCCGGGTGAACGCGCCGCGCGACGTCGCGATAGAGGCGCTTCAGTTCGGGTGACGCCTGGAAGGGCTTGGGCTCCTGGTCCGCCTTTTCGCCGGCCGAAGATTTTGTGTTGCTGGCGCGAGAGCGCGCTTCGCGAGCGGCCTGCTGGGCGCGTTCGCTGCTCGGTTGGGACTTGGCGATCTCTTCGGCGATTTGCGCGTTCAATTCGTCGAACTCGGTATAGCGCAAGCCGACGAAATGCAGGTAGCGGCGCTCGAAGGCGCCGAGCTCGGCGCGGAGGTTCGCGGCACGCAATTCGCAATCGGCGAGTTCGGTTTCGATGGCGAGCTGCTCCTCGCGCTTGAGGGCGAGTTCCTGCTCCTCGGGCTTAACCGGCTTAATCGTCAGCATTTCCGTCGGTTTGAGAGTCACACGCCTAGCCTTATGAAAATTGTAAAGGCTCATCGCATCCGTGCTGATGCTTTCGAGCGTGGTGTTTCCAGAAGCGGAAACAGCGAAGCAGGAGGCAAGGAAGCAAGGAGGCAGGAGGCAAGGAGCCGCCTTCGCGCGAAGCGCTTCGGAGCGCCGAGGCCGCCTACCAGTACCGAGTCTTTTGGGAGGCTCTTATTTTGGAGGTGGGAGAGACTGGAGCCAGTTGAGAATGGCAGTTTGCAGGGCGATGCGGTGGTCCGCGTAAGCGTGGTCGGTTTCGAAGTACGTCTCGGTTGATTGTGTTGAGCCGGCCTTGCGCAAGGCTTGGGCGAACACTTTGTTGTCAGCCACAGTGCCGTCGTGCGACTCGATCACAAGGACTGGGCGAGACTTCAGGAGCGGAGCCCAATCAACATAGTCCCAATGAGCCATATTCGCTTTCGCTTCCTCTAGTAGACCCTGGGGAGTGGTGCCGGCGAGCCTCTTGGAAGCGCCGTCGAACAGGTCCTTGCGGCGCTGATTCATTGGCTCCCTCATTTCCGCGCCAATGTTCCAAGCGGAGATCATGCAGAGGGCCGCTATATCGGGGTCGTGCGCAGCTGCGTTCACGGCCATGAAGCCGCCCATGCTGTGCCCGATGAGCACAATGCGGTGAGGATCCGTGCGAAATTTCTCCACGTTGCCGGGGTCGCGCAGAAACGCAATGGCTGCTTGCGTGTCTTCGATGGAGTTCGAGAACGAGAAGCTGCCCGCGCTGCCCCACGCGCCGCGATAGTGCGGGAACAGGACATTCCAGCCGGTGCGGCGAAGCGTGTAGGCGATATCGAGATTCTTTTCGTTGCCGGGGAAGCCGTGCAGAAGGAGCACGACGGGATGCGGGCCACGTCCGGATGCGATGAAAAAGACCGCGTTCAGGCGGGTCCCGTGGCTGACGATGTCCGGAGCCTCGGTGGCGGCGGGGAAATCCTTGTCCGGTGCGGGATCGGTGGTGATTGCCGCAGGGACTTGTTGGGCGAGGGCGCGGCCCGAAATGGCCGCGAACAGCAGAAGCAACGGCGAAATGATATTTAGCATGCGTGAGAATTTACATCAGTGAAGGGGAGGGTGACATTATTTATTCAACTCTCCGTAAGGGCCAATTTGGAGGCGCAGCTTCGTTTCGCAAGCGACTAGAGGTGGTGTCGCGGTGAGGCTTGTCTTAGTAGAATAGCGACCGGAAGTCACCCGCGAATCGAGAGGAAAACCCATGGCAGAGACAGTACAGGAATACCGAAAGCGCATCATCGACCACGTTGGAACGCAGAATCCCGTGAAATTACAGGCGGCGGCTCACAAGAAAATCGCGCGGCTATTAAAGGGCGTGCCGGCGTCGAAGCTGCGCAAGCGGCCCGCGCCCGGGAAATGGTCGGTGGCGGAGATTGCGGCGCACCTTGCCGACGTGGAAATCGTGGTTGGCTATCGCATGCGCGTGATTCTGGGCGCTCCGGGGACGCCGATTCAGGCTTTCGATCAGGATTCGTGGGTAACGAGCGGGCACTACGAGAAGCGCGACACGCGGAAAGCAATCGAGCAGTATCGCGTGGTACGCGAGGCGAATCTCGCTCTCTTGAAGTCGCTCGCGCCCGAGCAGTGGAAGCACCACGGAATGCACTCCGAGCGAGGCGAGGAATCGATCGAGTTGATCGTGCGGATGATCGCAGGTCACGACCTGAACCACATTCAGCAGATCGAGCGCATCCTGGCGCCGAAGAAAGCCTAGAGTTTGTGCACCGCAGTACACCGAGGGCCGATTTATCAACAATTACCCGATCTTCGGTGTCTAAAGGGTGGTAAAAGCTAGTTGCCAAATGAAAGTCTTCAAATTGTTCGCCGCATCCTTACTGTTGCTCGCAGTCGTTTCGTGGGCTGAGGCGGACGATTCTTGCCATTACATGAAATCGCGAAGTGGTCTGGTGGGTTATGACATTGGAGGCCCATATAACCTGGACCATTTCAAGCTGACAAAGGGTCGGACGGACCTCCGCACTTTCCTCTGGAGCCATTGGCACGACCACGTCAAGGGGATCGCCGAGGCGAAGGTAGGCACGATAGATGCCGGGGTTGTGACAGCTTTATACGTGGTCCAACCAGACGCAAAGGGAAATTGGGGCATTGACGTGGAACTCTATCGTCCTGTACAGCCGCCGCCATGCTCAGCTTTCCACGTCGACTCCCTTGCTCGTTTTCCGGTTCGCAAGCCCGAGGAAGGTTACCCGTCGCAGACACTCGGCCCATACCTCCCCGGTGGGAAATTGCCTGAAACACTCTTGGCGGATTCTGAGGTCAAGGACGCCAAATACTACAAGGTCATCCTCGTAGCTGATGGGAAAGCCATTAGCGGTTCGATTTAGTGGTCTCCGCAGATGATAGTTGGCGATGACAGGCGTTATCACCAGCTGATCGGCAAGTACCCGCAGCGGTAATCGAAAAATGCCCCCCAGATTGTAATGACGGGGCTTCCAGGCAGGGCTCCGTGTAGAATGTGCGGTCCATGCGCGTTGCGATCGACACGGGCGGCACATTCACCGACTGTCTCTTTCTCCGCGGCGGTGGTATCGAAATCCTGAAGCTTCCCTCGACGCCCGGCAATCCCGCGCAGGCCATCGCAAACGCCCTCGAGAAGATACTGACAGGCGCATCGCCCGCGGATTGCCGCGAACTCGATTTGTTATGGGGCACCACTGTGGTTACGAACGCCGTTGCGCAGATCACGCCGAAATTCGAGGAGCTCAACCGGCGCGCCGCTATCGAGAATCATCGCCACCGTAACGCCTTCCGAAGGCGAATTAGGGGCAGTGAGAATTTCCTTTCCCTCAATCGCGGCCTGAAGGTCGTCTACTTCAAACGCTACGTGAGGGACTGACTTAATCAAGGCGTGAACCGGGCTATCGGGCTCGAAGCGCATCCATTGAATGCCACAGGGACTCGTCTCAAACGCGGAGACGTACATCTTGAATTGTTTCAGATAATATTCGCCGGGTTGTGGAACGTCAGTCGGGATGCCGATGTGGTGATACCGCCAGCCATGCACCGAAGTGGCCGCGGGTTGGTCGTGCCCCTTCCGCGGAGTATTCGGGCTATCAGACTCGGGTTCTGAAATGCTCATCATCTTTTCCCGGCCAAGATACCACGGCACCCTGCTCGGAGCGATGGCCAAGTCGTTCCTGTGTCGGTGATCGGGAAATAACCCAGACTGTAATGACCGGGCTTCCGCCCTTGCCTCCGTGTAGAATGTGCGGTCCATGCGCGTTGCGATCGACACGGGGGGCACATTCACCGACTGTCTCTTTCTCCGAGACGGTCGCATCGAAATTCTGAAGCTTCCTTCGACGCCGGGTAATCCTGCGAAGGCCATCGCAAACGCACTCGAAGAGATACTGGCAGGAGCATCGCCTGCGGATTGCAGTGAACTCGACCTGCTTTGCGGCACCACCGTGGGAACGAACGCGCTGCTCGAGCGGCGAGGCGGGCGCGTTGCGCTGGTGACCACGGCGGGGTTCGAGGACGTGCTCGAGATTGGGCGGCAGGCGCGGCCCAGCCTTTACGATTTCTTCGTCGAGCGACCGGAGCCTCTTGTGCCGCGCGAGAGGCGATTCGGCGTGCGCGAGCGCGTGGGAGCGGATGGAAGAGTGGTCACGCGGCTTTCGCCCGCAGAGGTTGCGCGTGTCGCGCGGCGGGTGCGCGCCTCGCGGGCTGATTCGGTCGCGGTGTGCTTGCTGTTCTCGTTCCTTCGCCCCGAGCACGAACGATTGCTGGCCCGCAGTCTGCGACGCGCTGGGTATGCTGCTTCCGTTTCGCACGAAATCCTTCCTGAGTTTCGGGAGTTCGAGCGCACTTCCACGACTGTGGTCAACGCGTACCTCGCGCCAGTGATGAGCCGGTATCTGGAGGAGATCGAGCGCGACGCTCGGCGTGCGGTGGCAGTGAAGAATCAAACTGGCGGGCGACCGGGTCTCTCACGCGTGCGCGTGATGCAATCGAGTGGCGGAATCCTTTCGGCGCGCATGGCCGCTCGCGAGCCGGTGCGAACGGTTCTCTCGGGGCCTGCGGGAGGAGTGCTTGGCGCGGGGCAGGTGGCGCGCGATGCGGGCTACGATCGCGTGATCAGTTTCGACATGGGCGGGACTTCCACCGATGTTTCACTGATCGAAGGCAGTCTGCACACGAGCAACGAATCGACAGTGGCGGGCTTGCCCGTTGCTGTGCCCATGCTCGAGATTCATACGGTGGGCGCGGGCGGCGGATCGATCGCGCGGTTCGATCGAGCGGGCGCGCTGCGCGTGGGGCCCGAAAGCGCGGGGGCTGATCCTGGCCCGATCTGCTATGGGCGCGGCGAATTACCGACGGTCACCGACGCCCATCTCTTACTCGGCAGGATGGGGAGCGAGGGCCTGCTGGGCGGCGATTTTCGGCTGGATGAGCGTCGAACGCGGGATTACATGCAGCGAGCGGTGCGCGGAGAGCGCGGAATCCGGTCCGTGGAGCAGTTTGCGCAGGGCGTACTCGACGTGGTCGAGGCGACGATGGAGAAGGCGATTCGCGTCATCTCGATTGAGCGTGGCCGCGACCCGCGCGACTACACCTTGGTCGCGTTCGGAGGAGCGGGCGGGCTTCACGCGTGCACTCTTGCGGCGAGCCTTTCGATTCCGCGCGTTCTGATTCCCAAGTTTCCGGGGGCGCTTTCCGCGCTGGGAATTCTGCGGGCCGATGTGGTGAAGGATTTATCGCAGACGGTCCTGTTGCCGGTCGAGCCGGCGCAGGCTGCGAGGCGAGCGCTTCGTCCGACGTTTGCGCGGCTTGAGCGCGAGGGTGCTCGCGAAATGCGCGGCGAAGGTTTTGCGGCGGGGCGCGTGCGCATGGAACGCTTTCTCGACATGCGCTACGTGGGTCAGGCGTACGAGTTGATGGTTCCCGAGGGTGGCGATTTCGTTCGCGCGTTTCACCGCGAGCACGAGCTGCGGTATGGGTATTCCGACGCCGCGCGGCCGGTGGAAGTGGTGAATGTCCGCGTACGAGTGGTTGGGATGACTCCGCCCATCGATTGGCCGCGGCACAGGCTAGGGAACGCGGCTTCTCGGGCCGCGATCGCTGCACGGCGGCGCGTTTATTTCGGGGGCAAGCACTATGAAGCGCCGATATATGCGCGGGAAAAGCTCCGGGCGGGGAACCGGCTGACCGGTCCTGCGATTGTTTCGGAGTACAGCGCCACTACGGTGGTGCCGCCTGGTTGGGGTGCTCGCGTGGATGGTTTTGAGAATCTCGTACTGAGCGTGACCAAGGCTTTACCGCAGAGACGTAGAGAACGCTGAGAGGCTGAAGCGAATAATGCCAGCTCGATTTGATCCAACGCGGCTTGAAGTTTTCAAGAATCTGTTCCATTCGGTGGCGGAGGAGATGGGCGGCGCGCTGAGGCGTTCGGCGTTCTCGCCGAATATCAAGGAGCGCCGCGACTACTCGTGCGCCGTCTTCGACGCCGCGGGCGAAGTGCTGGCGATGGGCGACCACATGCCCGTGCATCTCGGGTCGATGCCGCGGTCGGTGGAAGCGGCTGTGCGCGCGATCGACCTCGGCCCGGGCGATATTGCCGTCTTGAACGATCCGTATGCGGGCGGCACTCATCTGCCCGACATCACGATGGTGATGCCCGTGTTTCTGGCGGGCAGCCGTCGACCCGCGTTTTACGTGGCGAATCGCGCGCATCATGCGGATATCGGCGGAGCGCAGGCCGGCTCGATGGGGCTTTCGCGCGAAATTTTCCAGGAAGGTCTGCGTATTCCGCCGGTGAAGATTTTCGTCGCGGGCCAGCCTGCGGGCGACGTGCTGAAAATGTTGCTTTGGAACGTGCGCACGCCGCGCGAACGCGAAGGCGACCTGACCGCGCAGATCGCCTCGTGCCGCATCGGCGAACGGCGCCTCGGGGAAATCGTCGAGCGATACGGCCGCGCGGAAGTGGCGCGGTACAGCCGCTTCCTGCTCGATTATTCGGACGCGATGATGCGCTCGGCGCTGCGGGGCATTCCGGACGGCACCTATCGCGGCGTGGATTATCTCGACGACGACGGCATCACCGCGAAACCGATTCGCATTGCGGTGACGATTCGCGTTCGCGGCGAGCGCGCGGAAGTGGATTTTTCTGGCTCGGACCCTGAATGCCACGGCAGCGTTAACGCGGTAGCGGCGATCGCGGAATCGGCGGTGTTCTACATTTTTCGGTGCCTGCTCGACGAGCAGGTTCCGGCAACGTCGGGCTTGATGCGTCCAATTCGGGTGATAGCGCCGGAGGGCACGATCGTGAATGCGCGTCCGCCGCGAGCGGTGGCAGGCGGGAACGTCGAGTCCGCCCAGCGGATTGTGGATACGCTGCTGCGCGCTCTGGCCCGCGCCGTGCCAGGCCGAATCCCGGCGGCAAGTTCTGGCACGATGAACAATTTCACGTTTGGCGGCGCCGACACGCGTCGTGGCCGCGGCGGCGCGCCCTTCGCCTACTACGAAACCATCGCCGGCGGGATGGGCGCGCGTCCTGGCCGGGACGGGATCAGCGGAGTCCACACGCATATGACGAATTCCCTCAACACGCCCACCGAGGTTTTCGAGATCACGTATCCGGTGCGCGTGCGGCGGTACGGATTGCGTCGCGGCTCAGGGGGAAAAGGGAAGTATCGCGGCGGCGACGGGATCGTCCGCGAAGTGGAGCTGCTGGTGGACGCGCAGGTGGGGCTGCTCAGCGACCGGCGCATGATTGCTCCGTACGGTCTTGCGGGCGGCGGCCCCGGCGCGAAAGGGAAGAACGAACTGATTTCGCGCGGACGGCGGAAGCGCCTCGCATCGAAGTGCGGCTTCTATGCCAAGGCAGGCGACATCATCCGCATCGAGTCTCCCGGTGGTGGCGGCTGGGGTAAAGCCTAGCGTAGGCCAAATTCAGGAGCCGGCTCGCAGGCATCGACGGCTGGTCGCGAGGAGGCTCCCCCAGAGGCATCTTGCGAAGCCAAGACGGTGCGGGTTATTCTGCGGCGGGATGACCGCCCGCCACAGTATCTCCATCGTTATCCTTCCCCTCGCAATTCTCGCCGCAGCGTGTCCGATGGCGGTGATTGCTCGGCCGCAACAAAATCAAACTCAGGCGAGCGCGATGGACATTGCGAGTCTACAGGCGCAGACTGCGGCTGGCGACGCGAAGGCCCAAGAGCAGTTGGCTCGAGCGTATGAGAAAGGTGATGGGGTGCCGCAGGACGGCCGGGAGGCGTTTAGTTGGTATCGCAAAGCGGCCGATCAGGGTGATGCCTTCGCGCAGAACCGAGTGGGGGAATTGTACAGAGGAGGCGAAGGCGTTCAGCAGAACAAGGCCGAAGCGGTTCGATGGTATTGCAAGGCGGCTCGGCAGGGAAATGCGGACGCGATGTGCAATCTGGGCGTCGCGCTGTACAACGGCGATGGCGTATATGTGAGCGACAGTCTGTCATACGCATGGTTCCTGCTCGCCAACGAAGCAGGATGCGAGAGAGCTCCGGAGGCTGTACGAAGAGCGGAAACGGAGATATCGCCTCTCAAGATTACGAAAGCTTACTCGCAGATTGCAGGCATGTATCACAAAGCGGAGTGCCTGCCCCAGAATCCAGCACAAGAAGTGCGCTGGCTGTCCAAGGCAGCCGAAAGGGGAGACGATGACGCTCAGTTTGCGCTGGCGCTCGCGCTGCTTGATGGCAAGGAAGTGCCACAGGACCTGAATGAGGGGCAGCGTTGGTGTAATGAGGTGCTGAAAAGGAACCCAATATTCGGCGCGTATTGCAAAGGACACATGTATCAGAACGGGTTGGGAGTCTCGCAGGATGAAGCGAAGGCGCGAACGTGGTACGTGCGGGCCGCTGAAGGCCAACTAACGGTGGCGATCAGGGCACTGGCCGCAATGGAAGCGCGGGGCGAGGGCGGGAAAGTGGATCGTGTTGGGGCGTGCGTGCAGTATGCGCGCCTGGCGGCGAAGGGCGATAAGGAATCGCTGCAGAACGTGCTGAACCTGAAGGGCGAGATGACCCCCAGCGAGTGGCAAAAGGCGCTTAAGGTGTTGGCGAGTTTTCGGCTCGACCTAAACGCCATCGTGGCTCAGGGGCAACAGAATGCGCGGCCGTAGAGGCTGGCGGCCCGCGGCTGGGGTAAGGAATAAACCATGAGCCGATCAGAAAAGTCACCTCGTGCTCCACAACGACGGCTTGCTGTCATTCTGGCCGCTGGCTGTCTGGCGTTGTTGGCGTGGCATTTTTATGCGTACGGACAAGACAAATCGGGCTTCCCAGACGGCTACGACGCCGTGCAGGCCGCGCCCGGTAGTCACAAAGTGATTTTCGAGAATGCACTCGTGCGCGTGCTGGAAGTCACGGTCCCTCCGCCGGGCACGACGGAACCCATGCACCATCACCGCTGGCCCAGTTTCTTTTTGAATTGGGATACGGGAGGCAGATCGCCCCATGTGCGCTACCATCGGCCGGATGGCAGCGTGAGGGACCAACCTAGCGTCGAGAGTCCAGCTCATCCCGGCAGGTGGGAAGTGGAGTGGATGAGACCCGAACCAATGCACGCCATTGAGGTGGTGTCGGACCCGGGGGCTGGCTCTGCTCCTCGCCAGGAAGTTCCTCTCATTCGCGTCGAAATCAAGTGTCATCCGTAGGAGATCAGAGGGGGCAGACCAAAGAAAGCCCAGGACCATCGGTGAAGATCATGCCCGGAGCCAACGGATCTATGAAGCGACGCCTGTACTCGCCGAGCCGGAATGATTGCGGCCGAGATAATCAGCGACGATCCACGCGGCGCCTGCTATCGACAGATTTTCGGCGTTGCCGGCCCAGCTGAACAGCTTATGCGGCTCGGCAAGGGCCACGGGGAGCCAGACGAACAATCCGAAGCCAATCACCATCGCGGCAAGCAGGCGAGACGCGAGTAGAGCAAAGCGACCCGAAAGCAACGCGATAGCGGCGAGCCCAAGCGCAATGGTGGTCGTTACCGCCCAGAACATCTGTCCGGGCGGAATCCATTTGGGAACGAAACTCGCGGTTGCGGAAAGATTAAAGAGTTGTTCGAGCGTGAACGAAACGACGCAGATCCCGAACGATACGTATCCGAGCCTAGATAGTTTTGCTGATCGCTCGGAATCGCTTCGGGTAAACGTCGCGTAGACGATCAACGCTCCGGCAACCTGAGAAAACTGCTCGAAGAAATTCCCCCAACCGTCGTACACGAGTGGTTGCGCGACGATGCGCGGCACCCACAGCAACGCAAAAATAAGAAAGACGCCGCCCAACGCAATCGCGCCCCCGCGCGTCGTTTTAGGCCATTGAATCGCTAAGCCGCCCAGGATTTCGATTGCGGCCACGATGCAGGCCAGGATCTCGGGGTGCGGAACGTTCCCCAAAGGCTGGATTTGCTGCCAACCGTTGAAGTCGTGCCAGACCAACGCGATGAGACCAAAAAGGATCGCAGCGAATCCGAAGACGTGACGTCCCAGGTCGTTTTCGTTCATCGATGACGGCTTCCCGTTCGTTCTTGCCGGCACAGTTTTGACGCCGGGGGTGGTTTTCCACAATAGCCAGTTGAGGGGAGTCTGATGTAACCACTATCGGGTACCGCCGTCATTTCCGGCATGCGGAGCGAATTCAGAAGCCTTCTTCCAGGCCTCGGCGGCTGGATGCGCCGCGGCGGTACCGAATGATGTATTGCCTGTGATTCACGAAGCGCGCGATGGTGCCGTTGGGACCGACGGCCCAGCCTTCATCCAAATCAAGAATGGCAACAGCATTGAGATTGAGCGAATCGGTGTGCTTCCAATGGACACCCTGGTCGAAACTAATGTCCTCGCCGTTCGGGCCGACGGCAACCACCGTTATGGCATCGCGGACAACAGCGACGGCGGAGCGAAATCCTCCCGGTGGCTGCGCCGAGAGTTGCCAGGTCTTGCCGGCGTCAATCGAATACGCGGCCGCGTGATACGGGCGAGTGGGCTGCGCGTAGTCGCCGCCGACGGCAACGAGGTTATCGTCCCACTTCGTGAGCGAAAATATTCCTGAAGAAGCGTTGCCACTGACTATCGGAGTGTCCGTGACGGTCCAGGTGCGTCCGGAATCTGGCGAATGAAAAACGCGGGCAGCCGGTCCGCCCGTTCCGAAGAAAATGTCGTCGTCATCGACGAGGAGGCAACTGCCGCTGGCGGCAAATGCGCCTTCCTTGGGCAGGGCAGCGGGCAGATTTTCGCGAGGGAGTTCCTTCCAGTGTTCGCCGTCCTGGGTGGCCAGGATTAGAAATTTCCCGTCGATAGGATCGCCAAGAGCGACACAATATTTCTCAGACTCGCAGGAGACGGCGTCGAGAAAAAAGTCCTTCCGGGCGTCGTGATATTGAAGCTGCCACGTTGCGCCCCCGTCCGCCGTCTTATAAACGCGCGATTTGTCGCCGTCGCCGCTCGAAATCACGTAAGCAGTTTCGGCGTCGATAGCGGCAATTCCGCGAAAATCGAGACCGTCTCCGCCTTGTACATGCTCGCGTTTCCACGTTTTCCCCAAATCGACCGAGCGAAGAATGACCCCGTTCGAACCGGAGGCCCAGACAACGGGCGTTGGGACGCCGTTCGCATCCGGCGAATAGGCGGCGCTGACGCCGCGCAGGTTGGTGTCGATGCCGCTCGTTTGCATCGACCACCACTGGGCTTTCGCCGTCGCGGCAAAGGAAAGGAAAATGAGGAGCAAGTTCACAGGTAGAATTTTTCGCATGAGGCAGGCTATCCCATAAATGCTCGGTTGGATCGAACAGCTTGGCTTCAGGGGCTAAAGCCCTTTCTTATTGCGGGCCTGACGGCGGGGCTGAAGCCCCGCCCTTCCGGACACCATTTACGGGGCAGTTTCATGTTAGTTCGGCATGGCACGCGCGAGCAAAACTTGGGCCCGAAAACACCACCGGGCACAACCTTCGCAGATTGTGCCCGGTGTAAAGAGAGAGCAGAAGGGAAATCTATTCGGGTAGCGCCGTCATTTCCGGCATTTGGAGTTTTGCTTTTGCGAGCGCGCGGACGATGTTCACCTCGACAGCCTGTTCGGAGGTGTTTCGCACGGTCGCCAGTTCGCTAACCAGAAGAAACTTCGCGCGCTCCAGCATTTTCTTTTCGCGGAACGAGAGCGGCTTCGTCCGGCTGAGCGCTACAAGGCCCTTCAGGACGGCTGCGACTTCCATCAACGACCCGGTGCGCATCCGGTCTGAATTTTCCTTGAAGCGATGCTTCCAATCATGGTGAGAAGCGGAGCGGCCCTTTTCGAGATAGGAAAGAACCTCACCAGCTTGAGTGGATCGGATGACGGCTCGCAAGCCGACGTTTTCTGCGTTGGATTGTGGAACCATCACTTTCAGTCCGCTGGAGACAATACGCAACATGTAATACCGTTCGGACCGACCGTTCAGGTACCCGTAACTTATCTGCTCAATCACTCCTACACCATGGTTCGGATACACCACTTTTTCGCCTAGCTTAAAGTCCATTGGTGAAAGGCCCCTCCCCGAAGAGCATGTTGAAATTTTAGGCACATGCAACGCCTACGTCAAGCAAATCCGGGCGTTTGGCGGGTGGTGGAAGTTTGGGAGAAACGATTGTTTCTCACGGGTTTGGCCCGCCAATTGCCCTATAATCGGGCTCGTGCTCATCCTCGCCTTAGATACTTCTTCGCCTTCCGGCAGCATTGCCGTTCTTCGCGATGACAAAGTCATCGGAGTGGTGTCGACCACAGGCGATGAAACGTACTCTTCGCGCATGTTTCGGCAGCTCGAGTTTTTGCTCGCGGAGTTGAAGTTGCTGCACGGCAACTTCGATTTGTTTGCTGTGAATCCAGGGCCTGGATCGTTCACCGGGCTGCGCGTGGGACTAACGGCGGCGAAGGGCTGGGCGGAGGTCTACGCCAAGCCCGCCGCGCCAATCAGCGGACTGGAAGCCGTTGCTGCGCAATCGCACGGCGGTTCGCTGGTGGTTCCAGTACTCGATGCTCGGCGCGGGCAGGTGTATTTCGGCTTCTATCGTCGTTCGCCAGACCGACTTATTCGGGAAGGGGACGATCGAGTGGCGACGCCCGAAGAGTTCTTGTCGACGCTGCCGGAACTTCCACCGTCGGCGGAGATGGTGATCGTAACTCCCGATCCCGATGTCGCCGGAAAATTGGCGTCGCATTCTGAGATTGGCGACATTGCCGTGGAGCGCGTTTCGAGTGTTCTCGCGCCGGTGATTGGCGCACTCGCGCTGGAGCGCGCGCGGCGAGGCGAAACGGTGGACGCGCTCGCGCTCGATGCAAACTATGTTCGCCGTTCGGATGCAGAGCTGCATTGGAAGGGGCCCTGAGCTGGTGGCGAAGCAGAAGATGCCGGGCGTGAAGCCCGGCGCTACACAAACCTCATGCGCGTTCGTCCGATGGCAGTTCACGACGTTGAACCGGTCCTCGCGATTCAGGCTGCTTGCCCTGAAATCGCGCAATGGAGCGTTTGGGATTACGAGAGCGTGGCGCGTGGCGAGACGGCGAGTTGGGTGGCGGAGGATGAGCGCGGAATTGCGGGCTTCCTGGTGGGCCGCCAGCTTGTCGGCGAGACCGAAATCCTGAACTTCGCCGTGCGAGCGGATTCTCGGCGGCAGGGAACGGGGACGGCGTTGCTTGAGAAGGCGCTCGAGTGGAGCAAGTCGGTTGGAGCCGAGAGGGTGATTCTGGAAGTGCGGGCGTCGAACGTGGCGGCGATTCGATTTTACGAACGGCACGGGTTCATCGTGGCGGGGAAGCGACCGCGATATTACGCGGCGCCGGTTGAAGATGCGTTGCTGCTGAATTTGGCCCTCGGATCAATCTAGTGCGCTGACCGTGAGGGGAGTGACCTTGCGACTTAGCAGGTCGAGCAAACAGATTTGGCTGCTGGTTGGCTCCCCAAGCCAGTTCTTATGCCATTTCAGGAACGCAGCAGTCTTTCCGTCAGCAGAGACCCTAAGCTCGGTTGCATAGCCGTTCGCGTCGGTGAGCCTCTCCAGCGCACTCGTCTGGAGGTCTAGTCGATAAACATCATAGTCAAAGCCATGCTTCCCGGCGCTCGCGGCCATGAAGAGAATGCTTCCGTCTGGCAGGTAGTTTGGGAACGCGAGAATCGGATTCTTGCGGTCGGCTTCGTGTGGAACGTGAGGCTGAAGAGTTCGCGTCGGCGGCCCTGGGTCAATTAGCGAGTAGAACGCAATATGTTGATTGGTTTCCAGGCCTTCTGTTACTGCCACCATGCTCTTGCCATCTGGGGAGATCGAAGCGGGCGACACCCTATAGAAGCTCTCGGTCGTGATCTCACGGATGTTTGTCCCATCCAGGTCACTCGCATAAAATCCCCATGCAGGTGCGATCGATGAGGAACTGCCGTAGGACTCTGACCGGGAGAAGACAATGCTTCGGTTATCGGGTGATAAAACGGGCGAAAAATCAGCTGCGCTTGAGAGGGGCCACTCTCGCGGGTTTGAGCCGTCCACATTCACGATTACGATCCTGGAGCGCGCCCCCTTGCCGGGCCAATAGGTATATCCGATTCGCTTTCCGTCCGGGGAAAAGGCCGGACTGGTTTCCTCTCCGGTGGTTGCGTTTGTCAGGCGAGTTGCGATGCCCGAATCCACGGCAACCTTGTAAATAAAAATGGTGTGGCCCTTTTCGTAAGCTACCGCAAGGGTCTTGCCATCCGGGGAGACGCTCACGGAGTCTATTTGACCAGCAGGAGTCCCGGCGCAGGCTACGGGAGGAATGAGAAACAGAAGCAGGCTGGCTCTTAAGACCCTAGACATAGCATCTCCGGCGTCGCCTGTCGGCACCCGAACGAAACTGCGAAGAGAGCCGGCGGGACGCCCTTCGGCTTCGCTCAGGACGAGCCGGCGCCACAAAACCTCCGCTAATCGCGGAAGACGAACTCGAGTTCGGTTCCGGCTACTTCGATCAAGTCGCCGGACGAAAGCTTCGTGGGATGGCCGATCTCCTGGCCATTGACGCTGGGAACTTTGTCGGCGGCACCGATGTAGTAGCTGTTGTCTTCGCGGCGGTTGATCTGCGCGGCGACTTTCGGTGCGAACCAACCCTTCAGCCTCACGGTCGCCATGGCTGATTTGCCGATCACCGTCAGTTTGTCGGTGAGGGTGTACTCCTTCTGGTCCGTTTTGCCACGCTTCACGACGAGCGTCGGCACCTTCAGGCGCGCCGGCGCCACCTGAGCGCTTTCGCCGCCGGACGCTACCTTCTGCAGGAATTCGCGGCGCTCTTTCGTGTCGAGCATCACGGTTTCGTTGATCTTCGGCGCAGCGGGCCTGGCCGCATTGTGGTCAAGCGAGTACGCGCGCACTTCGACGGACTCCGTGATGACGATCGTATGTTTGCCGATCATCACCGAGTCGCCCGGCTTCAGCGTCACCATCTTCACGCGCTGCCCGTTGACGAACGTACCGTTCAAGCTGCCGAAATCCTCGAGCATCAGGCGGCCTTCTTCGTTGAACACGCGCGCGTGATAGTGCGACACGGCGGGATTGTCGATCACGATGCCGTTGTCGGGCGAGCGGCCGATGCTGACTTCCTTTTCGCCCATGGCCAGTTCCTGCAGAATCGAATTCTCAAACTTCAGTACGAGTTTTGACATCGCAACTCCTCCGTCAGGATTCTTCTTCGGATCCTTTGAACCACCGCCCGATGCGCGCGAATGCGCCCACTGGCTTCGCCGTGCGCCGCACCACAATGGCCGTGATGTTGTCGCCGCCGCCGGCCTGGTTGGCGAGGTCGACAAGACGCTCGGCGGCTCCCTGCGCTTGCTCGTCTTCGGATTCGATCAGACCGGCCGCAATCTGCTCGTTCGAAAGATCGCGCGTGAGGCCGTCGGAGCAGAGAAGAATGGTGTCGCCCTCGAGGATGAGCTCCTCCTGGACGTCAACGTCCACGATCGGCTCGGCGCCCAAGGCGCGCAGCAGGACGTTCTGGAGCTTGCTGCATTCTGCTTCCTTCTGGGTCATGATGCCGCGGCGAACCTGCTCGGCAACGAAGGAATGATCCTGGGTGAGCAGCTCGAGTTCGCCGGCGCGCAGCCGGTACGCGCGACTATCTCCCACATGCGCGAGGCTCATGCGTTCACCCAGGAACCGCACCGCGACCACCGTCGCTCCCATTCCGTCCCATGCGGGATTCTCTCGCGCAGCTTTGCGAACTTCGTCGTTCGCGTGCCGAATCGCGCTGGCGAGGCGATTCGCCGCGCCGGAGACGCCGGCGATCCGCACTCCCACGAACGGCATCGAGGCATCCGACTCCGCCTCGCGGCAATGCGCGACGATGCTTTCGGTGGCCACGCGGCTGGCCACTTCGCCCGAAGCCTGGCCTCCCATTCCATCCGAGAGGACGAAGAGATTCAGCTCCGGCGCGAGCCGAAAGCTGTCTTCGTTGTTCTCGCGGATACGTCCCGTGTCGCTGCGCGCTCCAAAGTCCATTTCCGGTTTCGTCTCCCGCCTATAAGAGCCGTGCCTATTGCGGCTGCGCGTTAGGGACCAGCTTCGCGCCGGGCAACTTGAATTCGTGCACGTTCAAATATCCCTGCGCTTCGAGCCACTGCGTCACGTCGGATACTCGCTTTGGCGTAAACGGGCCGGTGACCACGATCCAGAACGGACCCGTCAAGCCCGTCCGCTGGATCGCCGCGACCGGCAGGCCAAAGCCCTTGATCTTCTTCACCACTTGATCCGCTTTTTCTTCCTGTTGATACCGGCCAACCCACAGATACGTGGTTTCCTGGGAGTCAGTAGAATTCGATTCGCCGAAGGCTTTGTCGGCGCGCTGCTGAACAGCGGCCGTAGGCGTGGTCCCTTCGAGTTCCTGTTGCCGAGCCGATTTCTTCTTCCCCGGAAGCTCGATCGCGGGGAAGCCGCCGGTGCTCACTGGTTTCGCGGGTTCGGCCGCTTCGGTAGTGGGAGGCGGCGCTTGCGGAACAACCGCTTCCGCTTTCTTTTCGGCCGGTTTCTTCTCCGCGGGTTTGGCTGCCTTCGTTTCGACAGGAGCCGGCGCTTCTGGCGCCGGAGTCGCGAGCGCAAAGTCCGGCGGCTTGGGAGTCGGCAGGGAAGGCGGCGCAGGGATTTGTTCGGCGGCTTTCGCGTTCTTCGCCCATTGCGCTCCGCTGAGCAGGGTTAAAACGAGCACGGCACCGAACAGGACCCAGATGACCGGCGAAACGCGCGACGATTTCTCTCGCGGCGGGGGCGGCGACGGCAAATGAACCAGCGTGGGCGTGCCTAAAGGCGGTGTCGCAAACGGCGCCAAGCCCGAGGACGTTCCCGTCAAGCCGGGCCCACCGAGCACTTTTTCAAGCTCCGCGACGGATTGGAACCTTTTCGAGGGCTCCTTCTCGAGGCACTTCAGAATCGCGCGTTCGATCGCCACAGGAATCGTCGGCTCCACTTCGTGCGGCGGAGGCGGCGTCTCGCGCAACTGTTTCAGCGCCACGGCGACGGGCGTGTCCGCTGTAAACGCCGGCGTCCCAGTGAACATTTCGTAGAGCATTAGTCCGAGCGAGTAGATGTCGGTGCGGTAGTCGATGGCTTTGCCGCCGACCTGCTCGGGCGCCATGTAGGCGGGCGTTCCCACCATCGAGCCGGTCAGCCGCGTGCCGGCTTCCATCGACCGCGCGATCCCGAAATCCATGATCTTGACGTTGCCATTCGAATCGATCATGACGTTTTCGGGTTTCAAATCGCGGTGAACAATGCCTTGCGCGTGCGCTTCTTTCAGTCCGGAGCAAATCTGCAACGCCACGCCAATCGCTTTGCGCACCGGCAGCCCGCCGAAGCGGTTCATGACGGAGCGCAGACTTTCGCCTTCGACGAACTCCATCGAAGTGTAGGCAAGGCCGCCGATGCGGTTGAAGTCGTGGACGCGGCAAACGTTCTTGTGAGTGATTTTTCGCGCGAAGAGCAGCTCGTTCTTGAACCGCTCCATCATGGCCTGATCCGAGGCGATCTCCGGCTTCAAAAGCTTCAGCGCGACCGTTTCGCCCGTCTCCCGGTCACGCGCCTTGTACACGTTGCCCATGCTGCCGTGGCCTGCCTCCGCGAGAACGTCGTAGCGCTGGTTGAGCGCGGCGAGACTCATGGAGCTCAAATTGAGACTCGTGGCGGTCAAAGGCGGAGTTTCGTTGACCAGCGCCACGGCATCGGGGACTTCGCTCAGAAGAAGCGTCTCCTGATGCTCGCGCCGCGTGCCGGTCTCCCCGCGAGGCGGTGGCGTCGGATTCGGATTTGTGGGTTCAGGCATACTTCGCTCTATTCAACGATAGACGAAAACCCACCGAACCACCGCGAATCGGGAGGAGCGTGTAGAGAAAGAGTATCTGGTACTTCTTACGTGACACGCTTGATTCTTGCGCCGGAGTGGTAAACTGGCTTTCCCAGCTGCTTTGCTTCGCGGGAACCGGGGCACCCCCGAAGCGTTCGTTCTGATTAGGCATACTCGATCATTCGTCCGAGTCTGTTAAGGCGGCGCAGCGTGTCGCAGGAGGCTCGGCTCGCGCGGTGTCAGTTGGTGGGTCGTGGGTAGCGGTGAACGACTGGAGAGCTGATGGCAGACGTGAAGTCTTCGACGACCGGCCCGGCGGGGGACAGCACCGCTGAGCGCCGGCGCACGCACCGGATTCAAATCACGATGCCTGTGATCGTCCGCGGGAAAAGCGGAAATCATGCGTTCGAAGAGAAGACCCAGACGGTGTCGGTAAACGCGAACGGGTGCATGGTGCGGCTGGAAGCGCGAATCGCGCGGGGCAACCACGTTTCCATCGTGAACCCGAAGACGGTGGAAGAGCTTCCGTGCACGGTCACGTTCGTGGGCCAAACGGACGCCGGGAAGACCGAGATCGGGCTGGAGTTCAGCGAGCCGTCGCCGCTTTTCTGGCGCATCGCATTTCCCCCGGAAGACTGGGACCCCTCAGAGCGCAAGCGGGCCGGAACGCATCACGCACACAAGGCGCCGAAGGAACCCAAGCGCCACCACTGATCGGTGTTTTGTACCCCCAGATATATCCACACATTTTCCAAACGGGCAAGTTTGTGCCCCACGTACTATTTGCCACCGGCCGCGCGTTGTGATAATTGTTACAGTCATGTAAACGCTTGCTCCAACCAGGAGGGAACGAATGCCGCTTTCGACGGACGCTATACGGCAGACCCTATTGGCCCACGATCCAGAATTTCGACGCCTCGCAGAAGAGCACTCCCGCTGTGAAAGCCAGCTAGAGCAAATCGTCAAACAGTCCTACCTGAACTCGGAGGACCTGATTCGTGAAACGACCCTCAAGAAAATGAAATTGCGGCTGAAGGACGAAATGGAGTTTATCGTGGCGCGCCATCAGCACGAGACGGTGCATCAGCCCCAAATAGCGCGCTCGTAAGGTCCGAGCGCACGCCTGCTTCTGTCGTAGAATAGGAGTGTACCTGTCGAGGCGCGTGTCAAAGCGGGTCGCCCCGGCCGCGCAGCGAGACTGGTTTGCCTGGCTCCACCTCCGCGCGCTGAATTCAGCGAATCAACACGATTGAATGGTCAAAGAAGCGTACAAATTTGGGCTGCCGCCGATCGTCGCGGGCCTCTTGCTATTCATCCCAGGCTGGAAATGGGCTGCCGGGGTCCTGGTTTTTCTGGGCCTGTTCGTCTTCTATTTCTTTCGCGACCCCGAGCGCCAAATTCCGACGGAGCCGGGCGCGGTGGTCTCGCCGGCTGACGGCCGCGTGGTGGAAATCGTCGACGAACCGCTGGACGGGAACCCGGGGAAACGCGTCAGCATTTTCCTGTCGATATGGGACGTCCACATTCAGCGAGCGCCGGTGGCGGGACGCATCGCGAGCGTCGTCTATCGTCCGGGACGGTTCTATGCGGCGTTTCGCAAGTCCGCCTCCACAGAGAACGAAATGAACGTTATCTATATGAACGCTCCGGGCGGCACGCTGGTGTTCAAGCAAATCGCCGGAGCCATCGCGCGCCGCGTGCTATGCTGGAAACGTGAAGGTGAGGAAGTGACTCTCGGCGAGCGGGTGGGTATGATACGCTTCGGTTCTCGTGTAGACATCTGGCTTCAGCCGGAAGTGCAGGTGCTGGTTCGGCGCGGCCAGCAAGTCAAGGGCGGCGAGAGTATCCTGGCAAAATGGAATTCAACGACATAGATCCGGTCGGACGCGAAGAATCTCGCCCGAAACGGCCGTTCGGCAACCACCGCCTGCGCCGCGGCATATACATCCTTCCGAGCATTTTCACGGTGGCGAATCTTCTTTGTGGGTACTACGCGATTCTGGCGACGCTCGAGGGTTCGACCACCGATCTCGACAATGCGGCCGCCGCCATTGGCATCGCTATACTGTTCGATTCACTCGACGGCCGTGTGGCTCGCGCGATGGGCACGAACAGCGAATTCGGGAAGGAATTTGACTCGCTGGCCGACGTAGTCAGCTTCGGCATGGCCCCGGCCTTGCTGGCGTATGCGTGGGGCGTTCATGCGATGGCGGCCGCGGGTTCTCCGCCCGAACTCCACCTGATTCAACTGGGGTGGCTCATCGGCTTCTTTTTCCTCGGTTGCTGCGCATGGCGGCTTGCGCGCTTCAATATTCACGGTATGGCGCCGGGCGGCGGCCGGTACTTTGTTGGCATGCCCACGCCCGCCGCGGCGGGAATGATCGCCGCCACGGTGCATGCGTTCCGCAACCCGATTTCAGACGTGAAAGTTTCGATTCTTTGGCTGTTGCTGGTTCTCGCGCTGGGCGTGCTGATGTCGAGCACAATCCGGTACTACAGCTTCAAAGACATCCAGTGGGCGCGCCGCCAGCCGTCGCTCGCGGTGGTCTTGATCGTTTTACTGATTGGATCTGTGGTGCTCTTTTCGCAGATCGTGTTGATGCTCATTGCCAGCATCTACGTCATCCACGGCGTCGTGCTTCAACTGGTGCGCTACATGCGTCACCGTACCGCTTCTCGGCCGGCTTAGGTCATGCCGGGGTCCCGGAGTCTCTCGCGCGTCGCCATCGTCGGCGCATCCTCCCTTCGCGGCAAAGAACTCAAACAGGTTCTCGAAGAGCGCAATCTTCCGGCGACGGATGTCGTGCTGTTCGACGAGAGCATCATGGCCGGAACGCTCACCGAAGCCGTGGGTGAGCCGACGTTTATCCGGGCGCTAGAGGCCGACAGTTTCGAAGGCGTGCGGTTTGCCTTTTTCGCGGGCAGCGCCGTCGATGCCGAACAGAATTGGCCCGCGGCCCAGCGCGCCGGCGCCATCGTGATCGATATGACGGGAGCCGTCGCCACGTCGGGTCAAGCAACAACATGGATCCCGTCGCTCGCATCGTCGATTCCGCCGCGCCCCGGTGCGCACGAAAACGCCTCCCTCGCCGAGCCATACTATTCGCCGCCGTCGCCGGTGATTATCGCGTCGACTCTCGCCGCGAGTCTAAGGCAATTTGGGCCGCAACGGACGGTATTGATGCTTTTTCCGCCCGTCTCCGAACGCGAAGAAGCGGGCATCGAGGAACTCGAAAGCCAGACGACCAATCTGCTCTCCTTTCGCCCCATCGCGCATCCCGTGTTTGATACGCAGGTGGCCTTCAATCTTCTGTCGGCGTACGGCGAGGAGAGCAAGCCGCGCCTTGAGGACGTGCGAAGCGCGATTATCCGCGACGTGTCGCACTATCTGGCCGGGCGCGCGCCGGTTCCCGCGATTCAGTTGGTGCAAGCGCCGGTGTTTTATGGGTATGCTTTCGCGGCGTTCGCCGAGTTCGCGGCGCTTCATGCGCCTGAGCAACTGGAAGCTGCGTTTGCGAATCTGGGAGTGAAGGTTGCGGGACCCGGAGATGCGCCCACGAACATCAGCGTCGCCGGCGAGAGCGAGATTCAGTTGGCGCGCATCGAACCGGACCCCAGCCTTCCGGCGGGAGTGTGGCTCTGGGGAGTTGCCGACAATCTGCGCCTGGCAGCCACGAATGCCGTCCGAATTGCGGAGGAGTTGATTGCCAAGCCCACGGGCTGAGTATCGCGGCCACCGGAGAAGCTCTGCGGCCAAGGCGACCGTCTTCATCCTGGCGCTCTGTGCCCTGATTCCTTCCACAGGCTGCGGGTATCATGTGGCGGGCCGAACGTCAGCCCTGCCGCCCGATTGGCAAACAATCGCGGTCCCTGCCTTCAAGAACGATACGACTCGTTACCGCATCGAGCAGCGCATGACCGAGGCCGTGATTCGCGAGTTCCTGCAACGCACGAAATACCATATCGTGCAGGATCCGGGTTCGGCGGATGCTGTGCTGCACGGGGAAGTGCTCACGATCGAGACGACGCCGGTGCTTTTCAACGCAACGACGGGCGAGGTGACGACGATGCTCGTGACGGTGCACACGAAGGTGCAACTCGTGGACAACAAAACGCTGAAGGCCGTCTATCACATGGACGACATGGTATTTCGCCAGGAGTATCAAATCTCGACGGACGTGCAGAGCTTTTTCGAGGAACAAGACCCGGCGCTCGAGCGGATGTCGCGCGCTTTCGCCGCCAAACTTGTGTCGAACGTGGTCGAGAATTTCTGACAGACAAATATGGCAAGCATCGACAAGCTCATCGAACGCCTCGCCCGCGGGAAAACAGTTCCGGCGATCGTTCTGCAGGGCAGCGACGCCTACCTGCTGGACCTATGCCGTAAGAAGATTATCGAGGCCTACGTGCCCGAAGGCGCACGCGATTGGGCGGTGGCCAGGATCGCGGTTCGCGAGTCGGGCTGGGACGACGTGGTGCAGCGCGCGCAGACGATGCCGATGCTGGCGTCGCGCCAGGTGATTTTTGTCGAGGGCGTCGAATCGATCGAGAAATTGGGCGACAAGGCTCGCGAGGGAATCGTCGAGGCCCTCGAAAGCTATTTCGCTTCTCCCGCGCCTTTCACGGTGCTCGTCCTGGAAGCGGAGCATCTGGACGGGCGGCAGAAATTTACGAAGCTGCTGCAAGAGAAGGCCATCGTCGCCGAAATGGATATCGGCGGCGAATCGGCGGCCTCACTCGCATCGCAAATGGCTAAGGATCTCGGCGTGGCGATCGATGCCGATGCCGCGGGACTTCTCGCGGAAATCCTCAATAACGAGCCCGCGCGGATCCGTGTGGAAATCGAAAAGTTGTCAGCGTTCGTGCTGGAACGCGGGCGTATAACTGCGGCGGACGTGGAAAAACTGGTGGTCGCCGCCCGCAAGAACACCGTGTGGCAGTTTGCGGACATGATCGCGAGCCGCAAACGCGATGTGGCGCTTGCGTTCCTCGATAATCTTCTCCGCGAAGGCGAGCAGCCCATTGGCCTCGTGGGCGTGATGTCGCGGATGTACCGGCAGTTGATCGAAGCCCGGGAATTGCCGCCAACCATGAACATGTATCAGGCCGCGGGAATCCTTCGCGTTCCGCCGCAGGCCGCGGACGCCATCTTGCGAACGGCGCGCCGCATTCCGAAAAGGGAGTTGCTCGCGGGACTGGTGGCCCTCGCGGAAGCCGATAGCCAGTTGAAATCGTCGAATCCAAACCCTCGCGCATTCATCGAGTTTCTAATCGCCCGCCTCACGTCGCCCATGGTCGCAACGGCTCTGTAGGACCTGATGCCTCGCACCTGTGCGCTTCTGCGCCGGAAAAAAATAAGGCACCCAGCGTTGCCGGGTGCCTCGAAGTCGACCCTGTTTCTTACTGCTTGACCTACGCCTTCTTGTTCGCCTTCACCGCATTCAACGCGAGGCGCAGCCGCGACTTGTAGCGGTTGGCCGTATTCTCGTGCAGAGTGCCTCTCCGAATCGCCTTGTCCAGCTCCGAGAACGTGGCGGACGCTAGTTTCTCGGCACCGGCAACATCTGCCGCGGAAAGCGCGGTGCGCATGCGGCGCATTGCCGTGCGCACGCGCGTGCGGTTCATGCGATTGATCGCGGTGCGCCGCTCGGCCTGGCGAATATTCTTGAGTACCGACTTCGTCTTCTTCTTGTGCTTTACAGGCGTGCCCTGAGCCATCTAGTGCTCCTCTTTGTGTAATTGAGAATTATCAAGAGTATCTGACGGTGCGCGTCCGTGTCAATTTTGTCCATACTTGGCTTGCCCGCCGTCCGTGGCGTGCGAGACGCGGGGTGCGGTGTTAGACTCCCCGCCGGGGCGCGGAACCGAAACATTCGGCGCCTTCCCGTCGTAGTGATAGTCAGAGAGGCACGCGATGGACGATAGCCCTAGGCCACGGCGTTCCAGTTCGATCACGGGCGCGCTGATTTTGATTGCGCTCGGAGTGGTCTTTCTTATGGCGAATGTGCGTCCCGGCCTTGATCCGTGGCGCATTATTTTCCGTTACTGGCCGCTGATCCTTATTTTCATCGGCATCGGCAAAATATTCGACAGCTTTATCCTGCGCGACCGCGGCGCCTCAAGGTCCGGCGAGGTTTCCGGAGCATCGATCGCGTTCATAGCGTTGATTGCGATTTTCGGCTTTGCGCTCTGGCGCGGGCACGAGCGCAACGACAGAATGCACGACCAGCATACCGTCGAATTGCTCGGCGCGAAGACGGTGAGCGCCGACATCCAAATGCCGGCGGGCCAGCTAACGCTGACCGGCGGCAACACGCGGTTGCTGGACAGTGACTTCGATTACAACGAAGAAGAAGGGAAGCCGTCCGTCGACTACAACGTGTCCGGCGATCACGGCCAGCTCAACATCACGCAGGAGAAGGAACGCATTCACTTCGGCGGAACACATAACACATGGAGGTTGCGTTTCGGCGGCGCGGAGCCGCTGGATTTGACCCTGAGCATGGGAGCCGGGCAAAGCGATCTGCAGTTCCGCGATTTGAATTTGACTCATCTCCAAGTCCAGGTCGGAGCAGGTCAGATGACGCTTGATCTCGGCGGGCCGCGGAAATCGAATCTCGAAGCCGAAATAAAGGGCGGTGTCGGCTCGGCAACGATTCGCCTGCCGAAGGACGTGGGCGTTCGCGTGCACGCGTCCGGCGGGATCGGCACAGTCAGCACCGACGGCCTCACGCGCGACGGCGACGACTACGTGAACGCCGTCTACGGGAAGACGCCCACGTCGATCAACCTCACGGTGGAAGGCGGAGTAGGCGAAATCGTGCTCTCGGAAGAATAGCCGCCCATCCCAGGTAAGGGAAACCAGGTAACGGAAAACAGACAACGCGGACGTTCGCGACACGCGCATCTCGCTACGGCGGGATGATGTGGCCGTTCGTACGCGAATGGATTACAGTTAGTGGCAGACTTTCGTGGTTGCTTCCAGGTGCCACATGTCAGGACCAGCCACTACAGTCAGCGACAGTTCAACGGAGCGCCGGACGATTCCGCCGGCACTCATTGAAGACGCGCGCAAGCATGTCTACGAAGCGTGCGTACGCACGCCGCTCGTGCGCTTGAACTATGAATCCGCGCCCGCGGAGATTTATCTCAAGCTCGAAAATCTGCAACCCATCGGCTCGTTCAAGATTCGCGGCGCATACAACGCGGTCCGCCTGCTTCCCGACGGCGAGCGCGCGGCGGGAGTCTGGACCGTCAGCGCGGGAAATGCGGCCCAAGGAGTGGCGCTCGCGGCGCGCAAAGCCGGCGTCCCGTGCAGTGTGCTCGTGATGGACACGGCTCCGGAAACCAAGCTGTCGGCCATCACGCGCCTGGGCGCGAGCTTTGTCAAAGCGTCATTCGATGAATGCTGGAAGGCGCTCTCGGAACGGCGTCATCCGCGCATGAACGGCATGATGGTGCATCCGTTCGAGGACGACGAGTTCATCGCAGGCAATGCCACGTGCGGCCTGGAAATTCTGGAAGATTTGCCGGAGGTGGACGCTGTGGCGGCGGCGTTCGGCGGCGGCGGAATTACGTGTGGGATCGCGACGGCGGTTCGCGCGGCCAAGCCGGGCGTGAAAGTTTTTGCAGCCGAGCCGCAGAGCGCCTCGCCACTGGCCTATTCGTTCGAGAAGGGTTCGGCGCAGAATTTTCCGAACTGGCAGCGAACCTGGGTGGATGGCTGCGGGGGCAAGAGCGTCTTCCCGCGAATGTGGGCGCTGGCGAATCATCTGCTGGAAGGCTCGATCGTGGTCACGCTCGATGAGATTCGCCGCGCGATGAAGCTCGTCGCCGAACGCAATCACGTGATTGCCGAAGGCGCGGGCGCCTGCGCGGTGGCCGCTGCGCTCAGCGGAAAATGCGGCAGCGGAAAAGTGGTCGCGGTGGTCAGCGGCGGCAACATCGATTTGAACAAATTCACGGAGCTGACCGCGATCTAGCTAAGTAGCGCGAGTTGCCCTCCTCGATGTCGCGACGAACAAGGAAACTGTTTTCTGAAGACTATTCGTACCTCAGAGCCTCCAGCGGATCAACCCTGGCAGCGCGGTGAACCGGCACCCAGCACGCCAGCAGCGCAACAGCCACGAACAGCGCTCCCACAATGATCAGCGTGGCAGGATCGGCGGGCTGCACTTCGAACAAGAACAGCCTAAGCGCGCGGGATAAGACAATCGCCAACCCAATTCCCGCGAGCACACCGCCGGCAATCAAGCGAAATCCCTCGCCGAAGATTAACTTGCGAATATCATTCTGCCTGGCGCCCAGCGCGCTGCGAATGGCCAGCTCCTTTCTCCGCGAAGCCACCGACAGTGAAAGCAAACCGTAAATTCCCACCAGCGTGAGGGCGCTTCCCACGAAGGAAAACGCGATAAGCAAGCGCATCGCGAAAGTTCGCGACGCCAGGGAATCATCCCGAATCTGCTCCAGAGTCTTCACGTTCTCGACAGCAGCCGTTGGATCGATGGCGTGAAGTTCGCGTTCCACGGCCACCACTACACCGCGTGGGTCCGCCGTCGTTCGCACCACTAAATGCTTCGAGAACGCTGACGCCTGCCAAAGAGGCAGATAAACCTCCGGCGACGCCTTCTGTGTGAGGTCATCGGTGCGGGCGTCGGAGATTTCGCCGATAATCTCCGTCCCGGGCTTATCGCGGCCGTTCAGCCAGAATTTTCGCCCGATCGTAGTTTCATGCGGAAAGTAACGGTTCGCGAATGTCTGGTTCACGATGGCCACGCTGGGGGCCTTGTCGTCATCCGTCAGTCGAAATTCCCGCCCGTCAATCAACTCGATGCCCATCAATTTGAAATAGTCGGGCGTAACAGCACGCAGAGGCAGAGCGGCCTTATCGCTTTCCTTCAACGCCGGAGGCTGCCCTTCAATTTCCATGGTTGCGGGCCAATTGTTGCCTGTCAACGGAACTCCCCACGCAAAAGCCGCGTACTGCACACCCGGGAGGGCCGCAACTCGCTCCAAGGCCTGCCGATGAAAGCTGGCCCAGGTTGAATGGGCCTGCACATCCGTGACGCTCATGGTCAAAATGCGTCCGGTGTTGTAGCCGGAGGGGGCTTTCGCAATATTCACCATCGTGCGAATCAAGAGTCCCGCGCCTACAAGAAGCGCCAGCGTCAGTGCTGTCTGCGCCATCGTGACTGCGCGCAACAGCCGCCGCTCGCCGATTCCGGCTGTCCCTTTGGGTCCAGCGCTCTTCAGCACCTCCATCGGATGCAACCGGAAGACCCGCAATGCCGGAAAGGTACCTGCGAAAACGGAAGCCAGTGCAGCAGCGCCCAGTCCCCATGCCAGCACTGCCCATCCAGCCGTCACGCTATCCAGGCGTGGAATGGCGTGTCCGGCAATCAACTTGAACAACCTCACGACACCGAAGGCGAGGCCCGTTCCAAATGCTCCGCCGATCAAAGCCAACAACAGACTCTCGATCAAGACCTGTCGCAAAAGCGCAATGCGTCCCATTCCCAACGCAATGCGCACCGCGTATTCCTGCTGGCGCTGAAGTCCGCGGACCAGCAGAAGACCGGCCGTGTTCCCGCAGGCGATCAGCAAGACTAACGCCGCTGCTCCGAGCAAAGGCAACAAAATTCGTCGTCCATCTTGATTCATTTCGTCACTCAGCGACTCGAGCTGCGGCGTGAACCCTTCAAATTCCTTATCCGTCTGCGCCTCTCGCGCGGCGAGCACCGCTAGTTCCTGTCGACCCTGCTGTTGCGTCGTTCTGTCCCGCAGTCGCGCCACGAGATTCCAAAAAGGGTCCTTCTGGTCCTTCGGGTCAGGGGTTGCAGGTACCCAAAAATCCACCGTCGCGTTGACGTCGTAATTCGGCTCCTTCGCCGCCCCTGGCGAAGGTAGAAACCGCACTCCCGGCTGTATTACGCCGATCACTGTAGGCGGGACATCCCACCGGCTAATCCGCACTGTCTTTCCGATAATTTGTGGATCGCCGTTGAAGGTGCGCTGCCAAAACTCGTAACCGAGGATGATTACCTTCACCGGCCCTAGCTCGAAATCCGACGGCTCGAAGCCTCGTCCCGTAATTGTCTTCAGTCCCATCAAGGGCAAATAGTCTTTCGTGATCCACATGCCCTGCATCGATTGGCTGCCATCGTTGCGGACTAGAAAATTGAACGTCCAGTCGTAAGCGGCAATTCCTTGAAAGGATTGAGCCTCCCTCTGCCAGTCCTGCCACTGCTGCGCCGGCCAACCTCGGGGGCTGTCCATTTTTTGGCCGTCTGTTCGGCCGGTCGAGACAAGCGCGAGTTGCTGCGGCTGCCGGTATGGCGGCGGTGTCAGAAGCACGCCCTGAATCAAGCTCAAAACCGCCGAGGTGGCTCCAATTCCCAGCGCCAGGGTGAGGATCGCGATGATGCTAAAGCCTGGTTGTTTCAGTAGAATCCGAACTCCGAACCGCAACTCTCGAAGCATCTCGTCTCCTCTTTCCCATCCTCCGCTGAAGTCTGTCCAAACCCCTACGAAGGAACGCTCCCGAGTGTGGCAATGTTCCGCAATTCTAGCCATTTTGACGAACGAGTTGTAGCGGGGTTATCAGGCAAAGATCGCACACTTGGCATAAGGGGTGAGCGTCGCAGCCGGGGAATGACAACGGATCCAAATCCCTAAAGATGCATTGACACTTATAGGCTCCGCCTTTACCCTACGCCAACGCGCGACGGTTCACCTGCGCGCTGGGGCGATAGATGAAACGCGAAGACATCCTCAAGCTCCTGGAAAGCGTCGGCGCGATCCGCCAGGGCCACTTCGAACTTTCGAGCGGCCGCCACAGCGGAACGTACATTCAGTGCGCGCTCGTCCTGGCGCATCCCGCGCACGCGGAACAACTGGGCCGCGCGCTTGCCGACCGCTTCCGCGATCTTTCCGTGGCTTGCGTGGTCTCGCCCGCGCTCGGTGGCATCATCATTGGTCACGAAGTGGCTCGCGGGCTGGGCGTTCGCGCGCTATTCGTCGAACGCGACCGTTCCGGTCACATGGCTCTTCGCCGCGGTTTTGAACTGAATCCCGGCGAACGCGTCCTGGTTGTCGAGGACGTTTGGACCACGGGCGGCTCGACCCGCGAAACCATCGGAGTGGTCGAGCAGGAGGGCGGCCTGGCCGTGGCCGCCGGCGCGCTCATCGACCGCAGCGGCGGGCGCCTCGAATTGAACGTCCCCTCGCGCGCCCTGCTCGAAATGGACGTCCCCAGCTTCGAGCCCGACGAGTGCCCGCTATGCCGCACTGGCAGCGCCGCCACACGGCCCGGTTCGCGATTTTCCCGCGCCCACAGTTAACTCTCAGGTTCCATCCCCGCCGGCGCGCCCCTGAAATCTGCGAAACTGTTCTTAAGTTCCCGTGTTTTATAGGGTGAGCGGAACAGCGTTGTTTCGCTCGACGGAGACCACTATGGGCAAGCCTCGAAGCTTCTCTTTGCCGATCGCCCTCGCATGCGGGCTCTTTCTGGTGAGCCTGATGGGAGCGGCGGCGTTTCGCAAATTCGCGGTTGCCCCACCTACTCCCGGCACCAAGTCCGCCACGATTGAGTCCGGCGGCCTCACGCGCGCGTATTTCGTTCACGTTCCGCCCGGCTACGACGGCAAGACGCCGATGGCAGTCGTTTTTGTCCTGCACGGTGCCACTCAGAGCGCCGAAAGCGCGGAGCGAATGTCCGGAATGAGCGAGAAATCGGACAAAGAAAATTTCCTGGCTGTCTATCCCAGCGGCATCGGGCATGTCCCGACGTGGAACGCCGGCGCGTGCTGCGGCTACGCCATGCAGAACCGCGTGGACGACGTTGGGTTCTTCCGCGATCTGATCGACGAACTCGAACAGGATTATACGGTGGATCCGAAGCGCATTTTCGCTACGGGTATTTCGAACGGCGCCATGATGTCGTACCGCCTGGCGTGCGAGATGTCGGATGAGATTGCAGCGATCGCGCCGGTGGAAGGCGCGCAGGACCTCACCTGCCGCCCGTCGAATCTGGTATCCGTGATCGTGTTTCACGGAACCGCGGACCACCTTGTGCCATTCGACGGAGGCTCGACGCCATTTCAAATCGGCTCGAAGCGCTCGGACACGCCGGTGGAAGATACCGTGGCGTTCTGGGTGAAACGAGATGGCTGTGCGACGGCGCCGAAGCATGGCGAAACACCCGAAGTGCACACCGACATGTACGCGGGCTGCAAAGACGGCACGGCCGTCCAGCTTTACGCCATTCAGGGCGGCCATCACATGTGGCCCGGCTTGCACATCAGCGGCAACTCGGTCCCAGCCACCGATCTGATCTGGTCGTTCTTCTCACAACACCCCAAGCCGTAAAGCTGCCTGCCAAGGGAGCCCCTGACGGTCTGCCGCGTTGACATTGGTCAAAAAATCGTTCTAATTAAAGACAGCCGCTGCAGGGTCCATCCTGCGTCAGTCGGAAGGAGGGATCGGTCATGAACTTTCTTGAGTGGATTATAGTCGGACTGGTTGCTGGTTGGCTCGCGGGACAGGTGATGAAAGGTGGAGGATACGGCGTCCTTGTCGATATCCTCCTTGGGATACTGGGAGGCGTCCTGGGCGGGTGGATTTTTGGATTGCTGGGGATTTGGCCGGGCGGTGGAATCATCGGATCACTCATCGTAGCTTTCATCGGTGCGGTGATCCTGGTGTGGATTACGCGCCTTATAAAAAGGGCCTAAACAGCAGTACAAAAAAGCGATACGCGTTTCACGAACCGGGGCGCACGCAAACGACGCCAGTCTAGGGGAGCTCTACATCGAGCGCGTAGATTTCCTGCGTGGCGATGTCGCGGAGGAAGAGCGGGGAGTCGTCGGGAGACAGGCCGTACCATGGGCCGAAATTGCCACCTGCCAGCCGGATATCTCTGCGGTTTTGAACTTCTTCCAGTTTTCGATCCGCAATGCGAATCCTAAAAACTGATTCGGGTTCGTCGGAACGCTGCAGGCGAAAATAGACGTACTGAGAATCGTGAGACCATTCCGGCCAGCCAACGCTCTCGCTCTTGACCAATTCTGATGACGTATGAGTCTTCCAATCGAAAAGCATCACGCGCTGGTTATCGGCGTAGAGTCCCAGAATGTACCGGCCGTCAGGCGACACGCGAGGCGACCACAGGTTCTCGGAGCCGGGAATAACGGAGGTCTGTTGCGTTTTCAAATCAACAATGTGAAACCCATTGGTGCGCATCGCTCCCAACTGGCCAAGCGGCTCATCTCCAAAAACGATTGAATTGCCGTCCGGCGACCACGTCGGGTCAGCCTGCACCGGTTCCTGAGAGGGGATGGGTTCGGGAGCGCCTCCCTCCGCGGAAATCACATAAGCCTTGAAACGTTCCCCGGGCATAGCGCCCACGAAGGCAATCTGTTTGCCGTCCGGAGACCATCGCGGAAGGCCGGGCAGCATGGGAGGGAAAGTAAGCTGAAGGCGGTTAGTGCCATCAATCTTGCAGCGCCACAGAATGGCATCCGGGTACGTCACATAGGCGGCCCACTGACCATCGCGGGAAAATCTCACCTGTTCGGCGGATAAGCCTCCCAAGTAGGGAACGCTCTGGTGAAGTTTCGCGTCGTAGCGAGTAAGCTCACCGCGAGGCTGCTCACCCACCGCGAATATCTTCTTGCCGTCCTTGCTGGGCAAGGGAGCCCAGTAATTGAGGGGACCTGTCGTCAAGCGAACGGGCTTGAGGACCGATTTTCCGAAGAGCCCTTTTTCGTGAATCGCCCAAATGTCAGTACGCTCGCCGCTGGTTGCCTGGAAAACGAAGTAATCGCCGTCGGCGGTCCAATCTGCACAGCAATCGTATGAGGGCTGGTTCCAGCCTGGGAGAAGAGGGTGGAGATTGGTGCCGTCCATCGAAGCTTCCCACAAGGACCTCAACGTGGTGTGGGCGTCGTAGACCGAGAAGCGCACTCGGTCGCCGTGAGGCGAAATGCGAGGCCACCATCCGCGGCCGGGCACGGTGAGGAGCTTGCGCTTTTCGCTGCCGTCGGTTTTCGCCGAATAGAGGTCCGACTCGTTGAAGTAAAGGATTCCTGAGCCGTCGGGCAACCAAGTCCCGTCCTGAGCGATGATGTCGCCCGCCCGACGCGCCGAGCCGCCCGGCAGAGGAAGAATCCACAAGGGATTCGTATAGCCGGTAGCGTTGGTAGCCCCAACCAGTAATTCCGATCCTTTCGGCGAAATGCCGTTAATGACTGGGGATTGAATCGGAGCGGAAACAGGGACGGTTTCTCCGCCTGAAGCGGAAACTTCCATAAGTCCAGTGCCCGCTTCCCAGAAATAGAGTCTTGAGCCATCCGTGACTATCGGAGGGGGGACGCCATCGGGAGAATAACTGGAGGGTTTCTGCCGGCCGTCATTGGTGATCTGGGTGAAGCCGACGAGCCTGGGTGGAGCGTCCGGACGCGTCCACCAAAAGGCGAACGCAGCGACGGCGACGATGGTGATGCCGATGCCGATCGGGATGATCGGCCATCGCCGGCGGACCGCCGGCATCGCAGCCGTGCTTCCGGTTGCCAAGGCCGGGGCAGCCGCGACGCTCGGACTGGAGCCCGAAACGACCGCGCTGCTTTCCGCGGGCCTCGCCGCCGGTATAACAGCTGACGTGGAAGATACTCGGCCTGAGTCGTTGTCTCGCTTCAGCCGTTTCAGATCGGTGTGAATATCTGACGCCGATTGGTAACGCAGGTCACGGTCCTTTTCCAACGCCTTATTGATGACGTCATCGAGCTTTGCGGGAAGGTCCGGGTTCAGCCGCAGCGGATCCACGAACGGCCGATTGAGGATCGCGTCGGAGATGACGCCCGAGGTGTCACCGCGGAACGGCAGCGTCCCCGTCGCCATTTCGTAAAGCACGGCCCCGAAGGAAAACAAATCGGACCGCGCATCCAGTTCCTTGCCGCGGATCTGCTCCGGAGACATATACGCGACCGTGCCCAAAGTGCTGCCTGGGCTCGTCAGATGATCCGGGTCCACTCCGAGTGTCGCAAGCGTATCCGGGCTGTGCGGCGATGAGATGACCTTGGCCAGGCCGAAATCGAGAATTTTCGCGTGGCCTCGGTCAGTAACGAAAATGTTTGCAGGCTTGATATCGCGGTGAACCACGCCCTTCGCATGAGCCGCGCCCAATCCGTCGGCAATCTCGATTCCCAGCGAGAGCACGGCCTCGAGGTCCAGCGGTTTTCCGGCGATCCGATGCTTCAGCGTCACGCCATCGAGATACTCCATGGCGATAAACGACTGATTGTCGTGCTTTCCAATCTCGTAAATCGTGCAAATGTTGGGATGGTTCAAGGCGGACGCTGCTCGCGCCTCGCGACGGAAGCGCTCCAGCGTTTGCGGATCCTGTGCGACGTGATCAGGCAGAAATTTCAGGGCGACGAAACGGCCGAGATTGGTGTCCTCGGCTTTGTAGACCACGCCCATCCCGCCGCCACCGAGCTTTTCGATAACGCGATAGTGAGAGATGGTTTGGCCAATCAAGGACTGGGCTTCGGGCATCGGCGCAGATATTAGGTTGGGCAGGGAGACAAGTCAACGTAGCGGAGCCATCCGCAAGCCGAATCAGCCCTCCAACCTGGCACGTTCCCGCACGGACTCTCGCGTGCGATAATCTCCTCACATCGCATGCGCAATATCAAGCTAACTATCGCCTATGACGGCTCCGGCTTCCACGGCTGGCAATTCCAGCCGGGCGTGCCGACCATTCAGGGCGCACTCGACGCCGCTGCGCGCAAGATCACGCAGGAGAGAATCATCGTTCAGGGTGCCAGCCGCACCGACACCGGCGTTCACGCCCTAGGCCAGGTGGCGCATTTCCGGACGCAATCCACGCTGACGGCCGATGAATTTCAGCGGGCGCTGAACGCGCTGATTCCGCCTGCCATCCGCGTGGTCGAGGCCGAAGAAGTGGGGCCCGAATTTCACGCGCGATGGCAGGCGCAGGCGAAAACGTATCGTTACCGCATCCATCGCGGCCGCGTGCTGCCTCCCTTCGAGTACCGCCGCGCGCTGCATTTTCCGTGGCCGCTCGACGAAGACGCGATGGCCGCCGCCGCGCGCGAGTTTGAGGGCGAGCGCGATTTCACTTCGTTTGCCGCGTCGTCGGGCTCCGAAGAGGACGACCGCGACCGGCAGATGACGCGCGTGCTGCATTCGTCCGCGATCGTTCGCGAACCGGGCAGCGACGAAATCGTGTACATCGTTCGCGGGAAATCTTTTTTGCGCTACATGGTCCGCAAGATTCTGGGGACGCTGATTGAAGTGGGGAAGGGAAGGCTCGCGCCCCGCGACATTCCGTTGATCTTCGAGTCGCGCGACCGCTCGCGCTCCGGCCCCACGGTTCCGCCGGAAGGCCTCTACCTCGTCTCGCTGGAATACCCCGATCCCACGGATTCTCTGGCGTCGTCTGCTTCGCGGCGCCATTCCGAAAGGGCCTAGCGTCCGCGTTTGGCCGCCACGCGTTCTGCAAAATCGTGTAACATTTCGATCATGGCAGTTGGCTCGCAGACCTTCACCGCAGCACCATCTGCGCACGCGTTCGTCCACTCGATCAATCCCGCGACAGGTGAAGTGACTGCGCGAATTGAAGCGACGCCCATCAGCGCGCTGCCGGATATGTTCGGGCGCGCCCGGGCCGCGCAACGGACATGGGCCAGTCGCTCCCTTCGCGAGCGTAGCCAGATGCTTCGAAAGCTGCGCGACGTGATCTTCGATGCGCGCGAAGAAATCATCGAAGTCGTGACGCGCGAATCAGGAAAGCCTCGCGTCGAAGCGATCTTTGCGGAACTTTCGCTGGCGCTCGACACCGCCGATTTTCTCTCACGCCGCGTGCCCCGCTGGCTGCGCCCCGAGCGAGTGCCACACCACAATCTGGCGCTGAAGGCCAAATCGGGCTGGCTGGAGTTCGAGCCGCACGGGGTGGTAGCGATTATTTCCCCTTGGAACTACCCCTTCTCGATCCCGATGTTGCAGGCGATCGCAGCGGTGGTCGCCGGGAACGCCGTATTGCTGAAGCCGTCCGAACTCACACCCACGACCGGTGCCTTCGTCGGCCAGTTGTTCGAACGCGCGAACTTTCCGGCCAATCTTGTCCAAGTGATTCAGGGAGGCGGCGAAGTTGGTGCCGCCCTGATTGACGCCGCGCTCGACAAAGTCTTCTTCACTGGCAGCGTCGCCACCGGCCGGCGTATCGCCGAAGCCTGCGCCCGTAAACTGATTCCGTCGGTGCTCGAACTTGGCGGCAAAGACGCGATGATCGTTCTCGCCGACGCCGATCTGGATATCGCGTCGAGCGCGGCCGTTTGGGGCGGCTTCACGAATTGCGGTCAGGCGTGCCTTTCGGTGGAGCGCATTTACGTCGAGCAGGCCGTGGCCGAGCGATTCATCGGATTGTGCGTCGAAAAAACGAAAAAGCTTCGCCTTGGGCCTGCGTCTGATCCCGATGCGGAGATCGGCCCGATGATTCGGCCGCGCCAGCTTGAAAGAGTGGAGGAGCAGTTGCGCGACGCCGTCGCGCGCGGCGCGAAAATCCTCGTTGGCGGAAATCGACGCCCGGATTTGGGTCCGAACTTCATCGAGCCCGCCGTGGTGACGAACGTCGATCACTCGATGCAATTGATGCGCGACGAGACGTTTGGTCCTGTGATCGCGATCCAGCGTGTCGCGTCAGCCGACGAGGCGGTGGCGCTGGCGAATGACTCGTTCTTTGCGCTCAGCGCGAGCGTGTGGACGCGCGACTCGCGGCGCGGCCGGCAAATTGCCTCACGGCTGCGCGCCGGTTCCGTGATGGTCAACGACGTGGGCAGCTACTACGGCATCTGCGAAGCGCCGCATGGCGGGCGTGGGGCGAGTGGTTGGGGCAGGTCGCATTCGCGGTTTGGACTGCTCGAAATGGTTCAAGTAAAATACGTGGACGTGGACCGGCTGCCGCGCGTCGCGAAATCGTGGTGGTACGGATACACGGGAGAACTGGCTGCGTCCGTGAGCCGCTTCGTCGAATGGATGTTCGCCCCGCGCTGGCAGCGGCGATTGTCGGCGTTGGTTGGCAAGCAGAGCGCGCGCGGCGTAGTATTCCGCCGCGACCGAATTTGATCTAATTTTGATTCTCTCAGCGTCTCTGCGGTGGTATTTCGGTTAGACTTTTCGAGGAGCCACAAAATGGCAGACGCAACCGCACCAGAGACTCCGCCGCAAGCCGCCAGCCCAGCGCCCGTAGCGACCGCAGCGCCCGTGGCCGAACCCGCGGCACCGGAAACGCCTAAGATAAAGCCCAAGAAAGCCACCCAGCGCGCCTGCGACGAGAAAGACGCAAAAGGCAAGCTTTGCTGCGGCCATTTGAAGCGGTGGTACGACTACCCGAAGGAAATCGTGGAGCTTGTCGGCCCGAAGGCGGAAATCTACCGTTGCGAGTTCTGCAAGACGCTTTACCGGCCCGATTTCTCGAAGCCGCCGCACAGCTACACGGTGCGCTACTAGATATTGGACGTAGCCACGACGAGTGGATTTCCCCGTCGTGCGTTCTTCCCTCGCGCCCATGAACAGCGACCTCATCTACGACTGGAATTCCCGCGAAGGGCCTGAGATTCCCGCCGGCCGCCGCGTGATGCTGAACGACGAAACTCTTCGCGACGGCCTGCAAAATCCCTCCGTCCACGATCCTTCCATCGAGGAAAAGATCGAAATTCTGCATTTGATGGAATCGCTGGGCATCGACACCGTGAATATCGGTCTGCCTGGCGCCGGGCATCGCGCATACGCCTATACGGAGGCGCTCGCGCGCGAAATCGTCAGCGCGCGCATGAAGATTCGCCCGAACTGTGCCGCGCGCACGCACAAAAGCGACATCAGGCCCATCATCGAAATCTCCGAGCGCGTGGGGATGCCGATTGCAGCGGCCACATTCATCGGATCGAGTCCGATTCGGCGGCTAGTGGAAGACTGGACGGTGGAGCACTTGGTGCGGACCACGGAGGAGGCCGTCCGCTTTGCCGTGGACGCAGGCCTGCCGGTGATGTACGTCACGGAAGACACGATTCGCACCGACCCGTCGACCGTCAAGGCGCTCTATTCGACGGCGATTCGCTCCGGCGCGCGCGAAATCGTTCTGTGCGATACGGTGGGCCACGCGACGCCGCGCGGCGCCTTCAACCTGGTGAAATTCGCGATCGAAGAAATCGTCAAGCCCTCCGGCGAGAATATCCTCATTGACTGGCACGGGCACAATGACCGCGGCCTCGCGGTGGCGAACTCGCTTTCGGCAGTGGCCGCCGGCGCGGACCAGATTCACGCGGCGGCAATTTCGCTGGGCGAACGAGTGGGCAACACGCCGATGGAGTTGATGCTGGTGAACCTGCGGCTGCTCGGTCTGATCGACCGCGACCTTTCGAACCTGAAGAAATATTCGGAGGCGGTTGCGGCCGCCACTCACACTCCCATTCCGCCAAACTATCCGGTGGTGGGCCGCGACGCGTTCCGCACCGCCACGGGAGTCCACGCGGCTGCGATTGTGAAAGCTTACAAGAAGAACGATTCGGAGCTGGCGAATTCGATTTACAGCGGCGTGCCATCGCATCTTTTCGGCATGGAACAAGTGATTGAGATCGGTCCGCTGAGCGGCAAGTCGAATGTCATCTACTGGCTCGAAAAGCGCGGCCTTCCGGTGACGGACGAGCTCGTCGAGCGCATTTTCTCCGCCGCAAAGGAATCGGACCACGTTTTGAAAGAGCCGGAGATCATGGCTCTGGTTGATTCCGTGGTGGGTTTCTAACTCTGGCTGGGCGCGTCGGATTGCTTGTACGCTATTCCGGTGGGTGACTCATTCGTGTGTCTTGGCCGATTCGCGGCACGAACTTCGTGAAAGTGGCGCGCGTCTGCGGTATCTTGCTTGTGATGGCCACTCTTTCAGCGCGAGCCACCGATAACCCGGTGGAGAAAATCGCGCAGGATCCCCGATGCGCTCGCGGCCTCGAGTGGATCGATCGAAATACCTCCTGGGTCACCGATGAGCAGGTTCGCCTGACCGAAATCCCCGCGCCAGAATTCGGAGAAGCGCCTCGCGGCGAATACCTGAAAAAACTGTTCGAAGCGTCCGGGCTGAAGGTCAGCACGGACAAGCTCGGCAACGTCATCGGCGAGCGCCCGGGCGCCGACACCCAAAGCGTCATTCTCTTCGCGGCCCATCTGGACACTGTTTTTCCCGCCGGCACCGACGTTCGCGCCAAGCGCAAAGGCGATCGCATCGAAGCGCCCGGAATCTCGGATAACGGGGCAGGCCTGGGCGCCATTGTCGGCTTGGCGCGCGCGCTTTCCGAGTCACACGTGCGCACGGCGAAGTCCATCGCGCTCGCCGGCGACGTGGGGGAAGAAGGCGAAGGGAACCTGCGCGGAATTCGCGCGCTCGTCGAGAATTATGGTTCGCGGCTTGCGGCCGTGATTGCCATCGACGGACCGTCGATCGAGCACATCACCACGCAAGGCATCGCTTCACGCCGCTTCGAGGTCACCATCACCGGCCCCGGCGGACACAGTTGGTCGGACTTCGGCGCGCCGAACCCCATCACGGCGCTCGCGCGCGGCATCGTGCAATTTTCGGCGATTCGAGTGCCGGACGACCCGCGCAGCTCCTTCAACTTCGGAGTCATCGAAGGCGGCACGTCGGTGAACTCGATTCCGGGGCGCGCGGTGGTCAAAGTGGACCTGCGGTCAGAGGAAGAATCCGAGCTTGCGCGTCTTGAGGCGGCATTGCGCGACGCCATGCAGTCCGGCGTGCGCCAGGAAACCGCCGCGTCAACCGGCGCCGGCGATCCGCTCGAATTGAATATCCGTTCTCTTGGCGCGCGCCCTGCAGGAAAACTTCCCGACAACGCTCCGCTTCTTGAGTCGATCCGCAACGTCGATCGCTATCTCGGCAATCGTTCTCGCATCGAGCGCAGTTCGACGGACGCGAATATTCCGCTCTCTCTGGGTATTCCGGCGGTGTCGCTCGGAGGCGGCGGGAAGGGCAGCGGTTCGCACACGCTAACTGAGTGGTACGATCCCACCGACCGCGCACTCGGCCTGAAGAGGCTCTACCTCACGTCGCTGGCGCTCGCCGGCCTTCAGCCTTAGAGGATTTCAGGCCGCCGGGCCCAACTCCTCACTTACCGACGACGATGGTCTGCATTTCTCCGGCAAACTTTTGCTTTTGAGTCTCCGCGTAGGTGATTTTCAAGCTCCTTCCCTTCATTTCGGAGCATGGGTCCATGTCGCCCAGCGACGAATGCGCGCCCGCGAGAAAGCGGATTTGCGTGTAGTCGCCCGCGTGAAGAACGAGTGAATGGCCGTCGGCCAGGGCCAGAGTCAGGTTCATATCTTTCGCATCGCATGTAACATCGACAGCTTTTCCTTCTGCCGTAGCTGTGCCGGGGGGAAGTTTCGACGTCTCACTCGAGGCGAGGATGCGGAGCGACCGGATTTCTCCACTGTTTCGATCCTGCTGGTCCGGATGATATTGAACCGAGACGACGCGTCCCTTGAGAGACGTGCACGGGCTAAATCGCAATCCGTCAGTCGGTATGGCTCCCACGGTGGAAATTGAGAACGGGTGCTCGGAGACCGAGCGCAAGTGAACGACAACATCGGCTACCTGAAGGTCAAACTTGAGTCCGCCTTCGCAGCTTGCGGCGACCACCGTTCCTTGGTCCTGCTCGAGTTCCTCGTTGGAATCGACTCGCGCCGACGGAAGACCTCCGCCCGCGCTGGGGGCACCCGCTGTCGCGTGGAAATCCCTCACGTGCTGCAAGTAGCTAAGGAAGCTTAGTGCGTTGGCTTGTTCTTGCGGCTGCCGGGCCCATGCCTGCGCTTTGGACGCAGCGAGTTTTGCTTCGTCGTATTTTTCCATTCGCGCCAGCACCTGCGCGAGCGCAAGTTGATAGTTGGAATTGGCCGGCTCGAACGACACCGCCTTCTGGGCCAGGTTCAAAGCCTCCGGCAGATTCTCGTCGTGGGACGCCATGTAAACGGCCAGCAAGCCGTACGGCGCCGCAAACTCAGGACTGATGGCGATGGCCTGCCGCAGATCGTCTTCGGACTGTGGCCCCGCCGCCATCATCCCGCTACCTATCGTCGAGAGTTCCGCGCGCAAATATCGCGTGAACGAATTCTTCGGGTCGATCGAGATCGCTTTCGACAAGGATTCAATCGCCTTTTCACGCTGCCCGTCAAAAAACTCCGCGATCCCAAGGTATTCGTCCGCGAGCGCGCAGTTCGGGTCGATCTTGAGCGCTTCTGCAAGAGTATCCTTCGCCTCCTGCGAGCGTCCGCGAATCGCGGCAAAACCGCCACGGTACGCATCGGCCTCGGCTTCCGAGAGCGCGCGTGCTTTCAGATCCGCGTCGCTAACCTTCGGCACCGCGGGAATCCGCATGTAGTAAAACGCCGCGAGGCTTATGTAATTCGTCAGATCAGACTGCAACTTCTTGAGATCGCCGAAGGCCTCAACCGCAGCCTGGTCCGACGGTTTCCCCTCGTCCATCGCCTTCAGATATGCCAGGAGTTTAGGTCTGTGAGCCATGCGATCGCCGATCATCAGGTAGTGCGTCAGCGCCCACGACTCCGCATAGAAAATCGACGTTTTGTTAGCCTCATTGTAGTAAGGGGAGGACTGGTCGACCTTGAACAGCACGTTCAGCGGAATCAGCGATTGGCTCTTGAGTTCCGCCAGCAAGATGCCGTCAGGCCGGCCCATTCCGACGGATCGCTCGTCGATTTGGGTGTGTCCATAGAATTCCGCAAGCCCTTCCGCGAGCCAAACGGGAAGGTTGGGAAAGTAGGGCATCGTCACCGAGTGATAGTATTCGTGGTAGAACGTCTCGTATGCGTTCTCTGACTGCTCGTCAAGTTGCACCGCTGCGAAATAAATGTTCATGCGATACATGAACAGGCCGCCGGGATGACTGTGCCCCTTGACCCAATACTCCGGCAACAGCTCCCGCATGGATTGCTCGTCCTTCACCGCCAGAATCGTGATGACGGGACTCGGGTGGCTGCTTGCGACGGCGAGAGAGGTGCGGAAGACTTCGCGGATCTGCTCGAACTGAAGCGCCGCCTTGCGCGCTTGTTTTTCGCCTGCGTCCGAGACCACGATGAAATTGGGGCTGCGGACCTCCACCCAGTTCTCGTGTTTCGCGCCGGAAGAGGGCAGCGCGAGAAACAAGAGCAGTGCAATTCCCACTACGTTCGATGGTCGGGCCATGTACTTTGCGGTCAACTTACTATAGCGGTGCCAACCGCGTCAATCGACGCCGCTTGCGACGCCAGCGGTACGCCGCTTACACTCGTCGGTCCATGTTGGCTCAATCGGCGGACGAACGCTCATGACGAACAAACGCGTGCGTGCGGACCTCGCGCTCCTGTTCTGCGCCATGATCTGGGGAGCCACCTTTGTCGTCGTGAAGGACGCTCTCGCGGACTCCTCCGTGTTCGTCTACATCGCGGTGCGATTCGCGCTGTCGGCAGTGGTGATGGCGATCGTTTTCTGGCGCTCGTTGCGCGAGCTGAATCTGCGCGCCATTTGGGCGGGCGCGCAAATCGGACTTTTTCTGTTTGGCGGCTACGTCTTTCAGACGACGGGGCTGAATTTCACCACGCCATCAAAAGCGGCATTCATCACGGGTTCCAGCGTCGTAATCGTTCCAATTATTCTGGCTGCCTTCGGCAAGCGGCGGATTACCGCGTGGATTTGGGCAGGCGCGCTCTCTGCGTTCGCGGGACTTTATTTCCTCACGATTCCCCCCGAGGGTATTGCGGGATTGAATCGCGGCGACCCGATCGTTTTCCTTGGCGCCGTCATGTTCGCGCTCCACGTCATTTTTGTGTCGCGCTACGTGGCGCACCACTCGGTGGGCACGCTCAGTTTCGTCCAGGTAGCCACCACTGCCGTGCTCGCCACCGTTTTTATTCCAGTGCTCGCCGGGGCTCACATCGAGCAGCCGCGGTGGGCATGGACCGGCAGCCTCATCTTCGCTCTTCTCGTTACTGCAATCGGCTCCACTGTTATCGGCTTTTCATTCCAGGTTTGGGCTCAGCAATATACGTCGCCCAGCCACACCGCTATTTTCATCAGCCTCGAGCCCGTTTTCGCGGTCCTGACGTCCTGGCTGCTGGCCCGCGAACGGTTCACCGCTCGCGTCCTGTTCGGTGCGGCCCTGATTCTCACGGGCATCCTCGTCGCGGAGCTAAAGGGTCCAGCTCCCGCCGCGCCTGAATCGCCTGAGCCGGTCGCACCGCCGTCCAAATAGCCCGCGATAGATCGATCTACAGAAGGGACGTAACGTCAGGGTGCCTACGTCACGTCCCCTGCTCCATTCGCTCAAGGAGAAGAAGTGCTTCTTCAGTCGTCTTGCCGAACTACTTTAACGCCGTTGGCCGCGCCGCTGATTGTGGTGACTGCCTTGAGCGTGAGATTGCCGTCCTCGTCAACATGGAAGATCGAGAGATGGGAAATCGTCCCAAAGCCGTCGATTACCGCGATCAACCCCGCTGCGTGGTCAATGTCCGTGGGATCGCCCCCGAACGTAGCTACGACGGCGGCATCCTGAACGATTTTCTGGCCGTATACCGCGTACCTGGAGACGGTCATGCTCGGGGAATTGGAGGAAAACAGGAACGGCCCGTCCAGCGTCAGCCAGCAAGGCGCCATCTGCGTTCCCGAGCTGGTGACCGTGAGAACGTCCCCATTACGGGCCAGACTGATCTCATTAGCATGCGCGATGGTGACGTACGCATCGTTGCCGCGCGTGATCAATCCGAATGGCGCATTCACGTTCGACGGTATGTTCATTACCGCCGTGGAAATGCCCGTAACGGCTCCGCCGGCAAGCAGGTTCACCGTTTCAATCACGTTGCTTTTTTCCGTGATGATGAGCTGACCGGGTAGCACGCCAACTTGGGCCGCGGATCCGTCCGCCTTGAGCAGCGTCGCCACTCCATCGGGGCTGGGGCTAACATCGTTTCCCCAGATGCAGTGGGACTCCACCGTGGTCGTCCCGAGAATGTACAAATGATCGTCGCCAAAAGCCAGGCTGACCGGGCTGGACGCCGTCCACACCAATTGCTTAAAGTAGAATCCATTGTCGTCGCGCTCGAACATGGCCACGTTATTGGATCCGAAGTTCACCACCGCCAGCAGTTTGCCCTTGGTCTCGATGCCGCCGGCGTTGCCGCTGACGCCACCCTGGCCGTGCGTCGAAAGCGTCTGGATCAGATTTTCACCAGAGTCGTAAACCAGGAGTTGGTTCTTGACGCCGTTGGAAGACGTAACGATCAGCGGGTCATGTGGGTCAGCGGCGTGGATGGCAGGAGCTGTGGCAATGAACGAGGCTAGCAACGCGAACAAACAGAATTTCTTCATCATGTTCTCCTTGAAATATGGTTCAACGGACCCGCCGGAGTGATCTCCCAGGAATCGGCGCGTCGGTCGTCGAAACCCAGTTCGTTGCAGGACGGAGGAAAGTTACGGTGCTGTGCAACAAGACTATGCGGGGGTGAAAGCGTTCAGAATATTTGCAGGTGCTGCGTAACTTTTCGGCGCGCTCCGTCGAATACGTCTAACTAGGGCTATCTTGAAACCACTGCCAATCGCACCGGTAGAAAGGGCACCCGCGCTCGGTGGCCGTAACTATAATTGGGTGAGCAACTTGGCACCCATGCACTCGAACACCGACCTGGAAATGCTGATGGTCCGCTATCAGCAGGGTGACTTCGGGGCGGCCACCGCGCTGATTCATTGCCTGAGCCCGCAGCTGCACCGGTTTTTCATCGTCGAATTCTCGAGCCGTGGCCACGCCGACGATCTGCTGCAGGAGACCTGGCTCCGTATTCATAAAGTGCGGCACACCTACCGCGCCGGTGAGCCCGTGCTGCCGTGGCTTTACGCGATCGCCCGGCACATTCGCGTGGACCACTACCGGAAGTCACGCCGCACAGCAGCGCGCGAGGAGCAGTTGGACGAGCTGCCGGAAGTAGCAGCATCGCCCCAAGCGACCGCCGGCAAGACCCCTGATCTGGACGCGCTTCTGGCGCCCCTGCCAGTGAGCCAGCGCGAGGTGATCGAGATGTTGAAGATCGCGGGAATGTCGCTCGAGGAGGTAGCGCGCGCCACTTCGTCGAGCGTGGGATCGGTGAAGCAGAAGGCTCACCGGGCCTACGCGAAATTGAGGGAACGCCTGGAGGAAATGCGGCTGGGTAAGGAGCGCGCGGAGGTGTCTCGTGGATGACAGAGACAACAAAGACAAAGCCATCGATGAGATTCTGAAGCGGGGCGCTGAGGCTCCCAGCGACGTCGACCCGGCGCTGCTCGACCGCGTCGGCAAATCCATCGAGTCGTCTCTGCGTCCGGTTCGTCCTCTGCCGCCGGGATGGGTCTTGACGTGCGGCCTGTTTCTCACCTGCCTCATCGTCGCCGTCGCGGGCGCGGGCCGATTAGGGCTTTCTGGCATTGAAACGATGAACGTCGTCGAGCGCGCACTGATCTTTCCCGCGCTCGGCATTTTGATGTGGCTGGCGGCAACCGTGTGCGTCAGCGAAATGATCCCCGGAAGCAGCCACCGCGTGGCGCCCAGCGTTCTGTTGGGAGCCACCTGCATTGTGCTGCTCGCTATTTTTGCGGTCCTTTTCCGCGACTACCGCACCGAGAACTTCGTGCACCAGGGCGTCGCTTGCCTCACGGCAGGCGTCCTTTTCGCGATTCCGGCCGGGATCTTGAGCTGGTTGCTCCTTCGGCGCGGTTTTGCCGTGAATCCCGTCGCCGCCGGACTCGTGGCGGGCACGCTCGCGGGTCTGGCAGGCGTGACCATGCTGGAGCTTCACTGCCCGAACTTCGAAGCCCCCCACGTAATGCTCTGGCACACCGCCGTCATACCCGTAAGCGCCGCAGCCGGAGCGCTGCTGGCGTGGGCCGCTGCCTCTGCGGGCGCACAGCGGCGTTCACGAACGCACCACTCCTGAACACGAGAACGTCACTCCTCGCGCTGCGTGACTCTGCCCCGAAAATAGAACGCTCTATCGGATGTTGAATTGAAAACCGGGCATGGCTCGTGTATCGTCCCACATCAAGAGGCAGTCGTGTTATGCAATGCCCGCAGTGCGGATTGACGAATCCTTCCGGAATCGCCGCGTGCACAGCATGCAGAACCCCGCTTCCCTTTAACGATCCCACTTTCAGCAAAACGCCTGACCCTATGTCTGATCCGGCCTTCGAGTCGGACCGGACGATGGATAGCGTCAGCGGCTGGTCAGCTCCGGGCGGCACAGCGAGCAGCGGGGCAACCCCTTCGAGCGTGCTCCAGCCCGGGTACGTCCTCGCAAACCGCTACGAAATCGTGCAACTGCTTGGCGAGGGTGGAATGGGCTCGGTCTACGAGGCTCGGGACCGCGAACTAGACCGGTTGGTGGCCTTGAAAGTAATCCGGGCTGAACTCGCGCAGAACGCTGATGCCCTCCATCGTTTCAAGCAGGAACTAATCCTTGCCCGCCAAGTGACCCATCGCAATGTCATTCGCATTTTCGATTTGGGCGAGGCGGCCGGGATCAAGTTCATCACAATGGAATACGTTGAGGGACAAGACCTAAAGGCCCTCCTTCGCGAGACAGGAAAACTCGAGCCTAAGAAAGCCGCAGAAATCATCGAACAGGTTTGTCGGGCTCTTGAAGTCGCGCATTTGGAAGGGGTGATTCACCGAGATCTCAAGCCCCAGAACATCATGGTGGGCAAGCAGGGCAAAATTTCAGTGATGGACTTTGGCATCGCGCGGAGCATGGAAGTGGGCGGTGGGATGACCCAGACGGGCGCGCTGGTGGGCACACCCGAGTACATGTCGCCGGAACAGGCCAAAGGCGAAAAACTGGATTCGCGGACGGACTTATTCGCGCTTGGAATCATCTTCTACGAATTGTTGACCGGGGATTCCCCTTACAAAGCCGAGACGGCGATGGCCACTCTCTATAAACGCACGAAAGAAGCCGCGCGTCCGCCAGTCGAACTCGATCAAGGCATCCCCCGCGCTCTGAGCGACATTGTGGTTCGCTGCTTGCAGATCGATAAAGAAAAGCGCTATGCCAGCGCGACGGAAATCTTGCAGGACTTGGCAACCTGGGAAGCACCTCGAGCCGGTACGACGGTGCTTCCCACTCGGCTGCCGTTCTCGATCAGGGGACTCGCACCCTACCGGAATTGGATAGCTGGCGGGGCATTGGTCCTGCTACTCGCGATATCTGCCATCATATATCGCGAGAAATTCGGATTCGGGCGGGCGGACCGGCCGGTCGCTTCAGGCCCATCCATTTCTCTCGCCATCCTGCCTTTCGCCAATGGTTCAGGGGACCAGTCTCTCGACTGGCTCGGTCCCAGCCTCGCGGACATGCTCAGCACTGACGTCGGGCAATCCTCACATTTGCGCGCCGTATCTCCCGACCGTATCCACCAAATCATGCACGATCTGCAAATTTCGCCTGACGCCTTTTCCGACGCCGCCACTGTTGGCCGTCTGGCCCAGATGAGCAATGCCGACACGATTGTGTCGGGGCGCTATGCAAAATTCGGCGAGCAGTTTCGCGTTGACGCGACACTGCGCGACATCAAGCATGATCGCAACGTATCGTTTAAAGTCGAGGCCGCCAACCAGCAGGACCTGCTGCAAAAGGTCGACGGTCTAGCCCAAACGATTCGCGACAATCTTTCCCTGCAGCCCAATATCGCCGACGAGCTGAAGGCGCAGTCCTTCAAGCCTTCGTCTAACTCGGTCGATGCGATTCGCCTGTACAGTGAAGGCACAGACCTGGCGCGGCAGGGTAAGAACCTGGAAGCACTGAAAGAGTTTCAGGGCGCTACACAAGCGGATCCCGGTTTCGCCCTGGCCTTCGCCAAACTCGGACAGACTTTTGCGAACCTCGGCCACGACTCTGAAGCCGAACAGGCCTCGCGAAAGGCCGTCGAACTCTCCGAAAATCTTCCCGCGAGAGAAAAATATCTGATTGCCGCCAATGACGCGCGCATTCAACGCGATTACCCGAAAGCGATCCAATATTACGAGAATCTAGTTGCCAGCTCCCCCGATGATCCCGAAATTCAATTTGAACTCGGCCGGTTGTATGAAGACTCCGGTGCTCTCGACAAGGCCCGTGACCGCTACTCCAAAGTTTTGGCCGGTGATCCGAACAACGTGAGTGCCTTGCTCGCGTTGGGCCGTCTCGAAGTGCGGCACAGCAATCCGCAAGGCGCCCTCGATTACTTCAACCGGGCTTTGCCTCTGTCGGTTCAGTTCGGAAACGACGAGGCCAAGGGCACGATACTCCAGGGCATCGGCGTTTCCTATCGACAACTCGACAAGCAGGACGAGGCGCTCATTTATTTCAAGCAGGCCCTCGAAGTCCGCCAGCGGCTTGGGGACAAGCGCGGCGTTGGCGCGACTCTGAATGTGATGGCGCAGATAGAAGAGAACAGTGGTAAGTCGCAGCAAGCGCAAAAGGATTATGAGGCCGCCCTGAAGGTTCGACAGGAAATCGGTGACAAGGTCGGGATGGCGGGAACACTAGTCGATTTGGGTGGCTTCCATCTCGACCTGGGCCACTACGATCAGGCGCTCGGGCTGTTCAAGCAAGCTCTTCAGGTGGAGCGCGACCTGGGTGATGACGGCGGTCAGGGACTTTGTCTGAACAATATTGGGCTCACGTACTTATCGAAGGCCGACTACGACAACGCGCTCACGTATTTTCAGCAAGCGCTCACGGTTCGACAGAAGTCGCAGGACTCGGGCGACATCGCGCTTACCCTGCACAACATCGCCTTGACCTATGAGGATTTGGGTCAGTACGACCAGGCTGTCACGAATTTTGAGCATGCTCTTGATCTGTACCGCAATACCGGCGACAAGCAAGGTGCAGCGATGCAGTCCTATGCGATCGGCATTCTCTTTGGGTACCAGGGGCGGTTTGGCGCCGCGATCAATTCAAAACAGCAAGCGTTTAAGACCTTCACGGATCTGCAGGACAAGACTTACTGGATGACAGAAGTGATGAGCGGTTACGGAAAATCGCTCGCCGACGCCGGCCGGTTTGATGAAGCGCAAAAGCCTCTTGCCGACGCACTCGCGCTCGCTCGCGAGCTCAAGATCGACGGATCCATCGCACAGGCTCTCGATTTTCAAGGTGAATCACTGTTCTACCGCGGCGATCTGAAGGGCGCTGCGGATCTTTATAGTCAGGCGCTCCAGTTCGCCTCGCGGTCAAAGGAGCAGGATAAAGTTCTGCTGACCCGTTTTCACCTGGCTGAAATCGCGCTGAAGGACGGCCGCTCGGCGGAAGCTGCCGCATCGTTCAAGAAGATTGCTGCCGACGCACACACGCTCGGTGCGAAATACGTTGAATATTCTGCTTCAGTCTCGTTGGGTGACGCTCTGCTGCAATCGAAGAACTACAGCCGCGCGCAGCAGGAACTGGAGCGTGCCATAGCCGGCGCCGAAAAGCTCGAATTGCGCCCGATTCTCGCCGAAGCTCACTACTCTCTGGCGACCGCGCTGCGATTAAGCGGTCATCCCGCCGACGCCGCGACGCATTACCAGCGGGCTCTTCGTTACGTCGATGAAATCCGCAAGGACGCAGGCAGCGACGCATTCCTGCAGCGTTCCGACTTCAAACAGCTTTACTCCGAATCAACCCGCTGGTCGCAGCAGAACCCAAACTAAGCCCCCACGGAGTTGTCAGCTTCCCTCAACTCCGTGGGCTGCTTCAGTTCAGTCTACTGTATAACAGCCAGCGAACTGGAACTCGTGTCAACTACCGTCCCCTTGACAACCGTGTTCGCTGTTACCGTATACGTTCCGGCGCAGGCTCCGCTTGGAATCTTCAGTGGGAAGTTGAACGATAACGGTTTGGAGGCCAGTATAGCTACCAGGGAGAGTACTGGCGTTGTTTCCGTTCCGCAGCTCTTCCCGAGCGGACCCGTCAAGGTGAATTGAAGAGTTGCGAGCTCCGTCTTGCTGTTACACGATTGAAAGGTTGCCGTTACCGTGGTGGACTTGCCCACCACCACCGTGTCCGGGTTGAATGCGAAACCTACGTTTTGACACGGAACAACCGTGTATTGCGCCATCGCACTGGCTGGCAACCCGCCATCCACTTCAGCGGTCACGGAAAGAGTATATGTGCCGGCCTCCGAAGTGGGTAGAGTCCCGCCAGTCGCTACAGATACGATTGTACCGTCAGGCTGCGTCACGACGCCCGGGCAAGACACCACAATCGAACTCGGAGCGCACGCGAACGTTGCGGTTTCCGGCTGATTGAGCAGGAACGTCGCCGGGGGTGTTGGCGGCGACGTGATGGTCGCCGTCGCAGCTATAGTCGCATTCTGAGTTGTCTTCCCGGTCGAGTTTGGCCAATCCGACAAGCAGCCCGATGAACTCGTAGAGCTGGTGCAGCTCGACTGACCCTTGGTTCCAGCGGCTGGGTCGCCGGTCTCCGTGCAACTAGCAGGATTGATCGTATCTATCACGCTGGTGTACGGAACGCCGGTGACCGGCCCATCCGCGGCATCGGCCCTCAGCAGGTGCGGAATCAGCGAACAATAATTCGTCTGGTCGGTCAGCCACGTCGTGGAAACCTGATAACTCAAACCCTTTGTCGTGGTGCACGTTTGGCCTGAGGGGCAGTTTACGACCGCGGTAGGAATGAGGCAATCTCCACCATATCCCGTGACCGGAGCACACTTCGTCAGGCTGTAGTTTGACGCCGCGACCAATGCTGAATACTTCTCTTCCGTCGTTTCGTTGAAAATGACCGACACTGTCTCGCCGTGCGTGAACATGCCCGCCGGATACTGGACCCCGTAAGTCGAACTGCACGGTACTGTCAGGGGACCGCAATTTGTCGGCACTCCCGCCGTAAATGTACCTCCAGTTGCCGACAAATCGTAGGGACCTTGCGTTTGCCCCTGCGTCGGCGGCACTGCAACTCCGACCGCTTGGTTAGTGTGAAGTGTAGGGCTGCCGGCCGGGGCGTTGTTGAGGTCAAGCAGAAGCACTGCAGTAGGCGGTACGCCTGCGGCGGCCGGTGGGTCAATTCGCCACAACTTTCCGCAATCGGCTACGCCATCCCGTGTCGTAACTACGTAGAAGCTACCGAAGGCGTCGGATTGTAAGAACATCGGCTCATCTGCGTTACTGAAGTCGCCGCATGGCGCTGAAGTCGGAAACGTGTAATAGACGTTTCCGTTGCTTTGTACGATCTGGGCCAACCCGGTGTTGGCGACATACATATTGGTCGTCGCCTTGTCTATGGCGATCCCGATTGGGCCCGTCAAGCCATCCTCTGTCACAGAAGGACTCCCCGTGTATGGTGCTGGCATACTAAAGAGTTCGGCGTTATCACCCGGGCCAAATATTTCATCAAACAGCAAATTGCCATTCCCGTCGAAAGCAGTTCCTGATCCGCCCGGCAATGAGCAGTCGCAAGAGGCATTGGGAACAATTTCTACCGGCGCTTGAAACCCTCCCCCAGACGTGGTGGCGGCGCTGGGAATTTCATACACGCCTCCGTTCCTCGTGTTGAAGTACAGGTCGCCTGTCGGGCTCCCGCTGAAACTTGGACCTTGGGGCACTGGGTCGCCGTCCGTACCGAAGCTCGCTACAAGTACGAGCCCGCCGCTAATCGGGTTCAGTTGCCAAACGTTCCCGTAGCTTGGATCGGTGATGTAGAGGTTACCGTCGGGTCCGACGGTCATGCCCTCAGGGGAAAAAGGAGTGTCGGAGTCGAATGCGTCATAAATCACCGTGAACTGACCCGTGGTTCCGTGAACCTGTAGGATTTGGCTGCCAGATTGCGTCGAGACAAAAACAATCTCGTCAGCGCCGCCAAGGTTTACCGTTACAGTGAAGTTGGCGCCGCCCTGGTTATAGGTGAAGCTTAAAGTGGCACTCCTCGGACCCTGAATCGCCGGAGTGAATGTTACGCTGACCGCGCAGGGCGGGATAGTGCACGGCGGGCCGGTCGCACTGAAGTCGCCGGAATCCGCACCACCGACGGCGAAGTTCAGCAGCGTCACCCCAGCGCAGGTGGTTGAAAAGGTTACCGTCTGCACCGCGCTTGTGGTGCCCACTGGCTGAGGAGCAAAATACACGTTGGTCGGGCTAGCGGTGGTGTAGCAAGTTTCAGTTTGAGCGCGGCTCGGCAACGCCGACGCCGCAACCAACAGCAACAAGCCGATGCCGTATAGCAACAAGTTCGAGAGTCTGATTCCGCGCATCTTGGATCTCCTTTAAAGCTGCTCAAAGCTCAGCGCTAGGCTGTTGGCGCCCCCAACAAACTCGTGCGTCCCCACTCTGCAAACAATAGTGATTGATCTGCCCGATTCGTTTCTTCCGAGCCTTATAGCGCGGGTTGACGCTTTTCCGCCGCTTCGAGGCTCAATCGTGTCGAGCGAAAGGGAATTCTATCGCCTATCTCGCTAGCTCCCGCCGTTTCATCGCGGATAAGAGCCAATCAAATTTGCTTCGGGGAAAGGACCCTGTTTACACCAGCTGTTAGTACTGTAACTCATAGCCGCGACTGCGGGAACGCATTCGCACCGGACTAGGTGGCCGACTTCTACTCTCGGCGCAATTCCGTGTCAAGCGGAAAAGTGGATTTTCACAGTGTCGCTTCACCCGGCGCACCTCTTTTGAAATCTCTCCGTAACCTTTCCATGCCGTCCCGGTTTACCCTATTGAGACCGCGTGCTCCGGAGAACCTGTTGACGGCTCCCAAACAAGAAGCTGACGAGCGGCTTCTCATCGAAGCGGCGCAGAAGGATCCCACGCGCTTCGCCGAGCTATACGAGTGTAACTTCGAGCGGGTGTACGCCTACGTCTGCCGTCGCATCGGCAACCGCGACGAAGCGCAGGACGTCACGTCCGAAGTGTTTCAACAGGCGCTCGCGAACCTCGGGCGGTTTGAATGGCGCGGCACCCCTTTCGTGGCGTGGCTCCTGCGCATCGCATCCAACGCGATTGCCGACCGCTGGCGCCGCTCTTCGCGCGAGCAGCAGCCCAGCGAAAGCGATCCCGAACCGTATCCGGTGGACCCCGTCAACATCGAGGAAGTGGAGCGTCGTGCGCTGCTTTTCCGCCTGGTGGGAACCCTTCCGTCCGACCAGCGCCGCGTGATCGAAATGCGCTTTGCCGAGGAGAAAAGCATTCGCGAAATTGCCGGCGAGCTCAAGCGCACCGAGGGCGCGGTGAAGCAGCTTCAGTTCCGCGGAATTCAGAGTTTGCGGGCGCAACTCGATACGTCAGCGGGGAAGAAGTCGGGTGAGGCAAATGGCTGAGCAGAACCACGCCGAACAACTCGATCGTTTCGTGGACGCGGTAATCGCAGGTCCGCGCGCAACCTTGCCTGACGGCGGCGCCGAGCTGGCTTCTCTCGCGCGCATCGCTGCCGACCTGCGCGGCCTGCCCCGTGAAAGTTTCAAGGAACGACTGAAAGCCGATTTGATAAGGAGAGCATCCATGGCGAGCAAACCAGCAGCAGCATTAGAGGAAACAACAGTCGCAGTCACGCCGTATTTGTGCGTGGACGACGCACCGGCCGCGCTCGAGTTCTACAAGAAGGCGTTCGGCGCCGTGGAGACGATGCGCCTGCGCGGTCCCGGCCCGAAGATCGGCCACGCGCAATTCCGCATCGGCAACGCCGTCGTCATGCTCGCCAGCGAGTTTCCTGATTTCGGCGTGCTGAGCCCCAAAACTATCGGTGGCTCGCCCGTCAGGCTTCAGCTTTTTGTCCCCGACGTTGATGCCGTCATGGCGCAGGCCGTCGAGGCTGGCGCGACGATCGTCCGGCCGGTCGCTGACCAATTCTACGGCCACCGCTCCGGACAGGTGCTTGACCCCTTCGGCTACACCTGGTCGATTTCCACGCGCAAGGAAGAGGTTTCCCCCGAAGAGATGCAGCGCAGGATGGATGCAATGGAACGACAACACGGGCAACAGCCGAGTGCTGCCGCGCCCGCCGTGAATCCAATCCCGCGCGGCTTCCGCACGCTCCAGCCCTATCTCGTCGCCGAGAACGGCATCGCCCTGCTTGATTTCGTGAAGCAGGTGTTCAGCAGCGAAGAAACGGGCCGTTACATTGGCGAGGTTGGTGGCGTCCACGGCGAAGTGCGCATCGGTGACACGATGTTCATGATCGGTGGCGGAATTCCGGGCCGCACGTTCGAGGGCAAGCTGAAGCAGAATGCTCTGCACGTGTATGTGGAGGACACCGACGCCGTTTACGCGAAAGCTCTCGCGGCCGGCGCGACATCGCTCGGCGCTCCGCAGGATCACGAATACGGCGAACGCGGCGCCGGCGTGAAGGACGCAGCCGGCAACTTCTGGTACATCGCCACCCACAAGGGTGAAAGCTATATTCCGAAGGGCATGCACAACGTGACCGCGTACCTGCACCCGCTGCGCTCGGAAGCCATGATCCGTTTCCTCAAGCAGGCTTTCGGCGGGGAGGAAGTCGCGAAGTATGCGTCGCCCGACGGTGTGGTGCATCACGCCCAGGTTCGCGTCGGCGATTCGGTTGTCGAAATGGGCGATGCAAACGGGCCGTATCAGCCGATGCAGTCGATGTTCTATCTCTACGTGACCGATACGGACGCGGTCTACCAGCGAGCCCTCGCAGCGGGAGCGAAAATGCTGCAGGAACCCAAGGACCAGCCCTACGGTGACCGCAACGCAGCCGTCACCGACCCCTTCGGAAACGCCTGGTACATCGCCACCCACGTCCGCGACGTATAATCGTAGATGTCTCGTAGGAAAACGGCGCGGCAGGTTTCGATCTGAGCTGTGGGGCCATTAGAACTGCGGGGGCAATTCGCTTTTGTGTCAGCCCCGGACCTTCAGTCCGTGCGAAAAAGCGCAATCCCAAAACAATCAGGGACTTTAGTCCCCGAGCTGGGTTTTCTCTGTGTCCTCCAGCCTTTCTCAGTGTCCTCTGTGGTCAGCTTTTTCTGAAGATTTCGCCTTCGCCAGGAACGCGCCGGTCGATGATAGACTAGCGCGCCACGATGAACTGTTCGCTCTGCAATGCCACCTTGCCGCCCGGAGCGACGCGCTGCCCCGCCTGTGGCACTGAGTTCATGCGCGTCGACGATGCGACCGTCACCGAGACCACGCCGCGCGACAGGCCGCGTCCCGCCACCGACTCCAGCAGCAAGCGAAATCCAACTTCGATCAGCCAATCGGCCCTGTCTCGCGTTGGTTATGAAGGTCACTACGTCGCCGGAACCACCCTCGCTGACCGCTACCGCATCGTCGCGCTGCTCGGCAAAGGCGGAATGGGCGAGGTCTATCGCGCCGAGGACCTCCGCCTCACGCAAACGGTGGCGCTGAAATTCCTGCCGGACGCGATGACGCGCGACGAGGGCGCGCGCGCGCGATTCCATCAGGAAGTCCGCCTGGCGCGTGAAATCTCGCATCCCAATATCTGCCGCGTCTTCGACATCGGCGAAGTGGATGGCCGCCTCTTCCTCTCCATGGAATATGTGGACGGTGAAGATCTCTCGTCGCTGCTTCGCCGCATCGGGCAGTTGCCGCAGAGCAAAGGGCTCGACATCGCGCGCCAGATGTGCGCGGGTCTCGCCGCCGCACACGAACACGGAGTTCTGCACCGCGACCTGAAGCCGGGAAACATCATGCTCGATGGCCGCGGGCGCGTGCGCATCACGGATTTCGGCCTCGCCGCGCTTGGCGAAAACCTGGCCGGCGAAGAACTTCGCGCCGGCACTCCCGCCTACATGGCGCCCGAGCAGCTTGCCGGCACCGAAGTCACGGCCCGCAGCGACATCTATTCCCTTGGCCTGGTCCTATATGAAATTTTCACCGGCAAGAAAGCCTTCGAGGCCGCCACATTGCCGGAGTTGATGCGTCTGCGCGAGCACAGCACTCCGACCAGCATTTCCGCCATCGTGCGCGATATCGACCCGCTCGTCGAGCGCGTGATTATCCGCTGCCTCGAGAAGGATCCCGCGAAGCGCCCGGCCACGGCTTTGCTGGTGGCCGCTGCGCTGCCGGGAGGAGATCCGCTCGCAGCGGCTCTCGCAGCGGGCGAGACGCCGTCACCCGAAATGGTGGCCGCGGCGGGCGAGAAGGAAGGCCTGCGCCCCGCAATCGCATGGGCCTGCCTTCTGATCGTTTTTCTAGGCATCGTGGCCGCGGCACTCCTGGCGGACAAGGCCACCGTGATTGGCATCATTCCGCTGCCAAGTTCGACGGACGTTTTGGCCGCAAAGTCGCGCGACATCGCCCGGCAGATTGGGTACGCGCAGGCCCCGCTGGACACAAGCTACGGACTTGGCAACTGGTCCGACTATGTGGGTTATGTTGAGAAGCACGATCAATCGGTCAGCCGCTGGAAGAACTTGTCGACGGGCAGCCCGCCGGTGATGGCGTTCTGGTACCGGGAAAGTCCCCGATACATGGAAGTGAACACTTTCGAGTTCGCGCCGATGGCCGCTCCGGATGAGCCGCCTAACAGATGGTCGGGAGGCTGCCAGATTTATCTCGACACTCTCGGGCGTTTGATCGGGCTTGAGTGCGTGCCTCCGCAGTTCGTCGCTTCCACCGATCCGGCTCCGCCGCCAAACTGGGAGACACTCTTTGCCGCAGCGGGCATGGATAGTAAGGCCTTCCGGCAGGTCACGCCGCGGTGGACGGAACTCGTGGAAGCCGATACGCGCGCCGCTTGGGAAGGGAACTGGCCGGAACATCCCGACATTCCCCTGCGCATCGAGGCCGGCGCGTTTCGCGGTGTGCCCGTTTATTTCGACACGTTGTCGCCGTGGGACAAGCCAAGTCGGATGCAAGAGGAGAAGCCGGAAACGAGGGACACGCTCGGGAACGCCATCCTGATCACGCTCTTCTTGGCGGTTCTGGTTTTCGGAATCGTGCTGGCGACGCGCAATCTGCGCGCGAACCGCGGCGACCGGACGGGCGCGTTTCGCCTGGCTCTCGGCGTATTCGCCGCCGTGTCGCTGACGACTCTGCTTTTCGCCCATAACGTGCCCAATCTTCACGAGCTCAAGATTTTTTTCATCGTCGTTGGCTGGGGGCTGATTTTCGCGGCTTTGGTGTGGCTGGTTTACATCGCGATCGAGCCGCACGTTCGCCGGCGCTGGCCGCACGCCTTGATTTCCTGGAGCCGCTTGCTCGCAGGCCAGTTCCGCGACCCGCTCGTAGGGCGTGATGTGCTGGTTGGAATCGTTTTGGCGGTCTTTCTCGATGTGTTGAACGAGGTCTCGCACCTCGCTCCCCAGTGGATGGGGCGAACCCCCTCGGCGCCGAATCGAGCGATTGATTTGATCCAGTTCAGCGGAACCAGGTTCATCTTCGCGGATTTGATTTTGAACTTTACGCTGTTCGTGTTCATCGCGTTCGCGATCTTTTTTATGTTTTTCCTTCTTCGATTGATCCTTCGGAGAGAGTGGCTGGCGGCGGCCGGCGTGACTCTTTTCTTCGCGCTGCCGTCGGCTTTCGGCCCGCATCCCGTGCTGCATACGACCGCGCAGGTAATAGCTTTCGGCTTGGGCTTCCTGGCCCTGATTCGCCTGGGGATTCTGCCACTCGTCGTTGGGATGGCTTTGGACAATATCCTGGAGGCGTTTCCTCTCACCGCGCACCTGTCGGCTTGGTACGCGGAGCCGACCATCATCGTTTTCGCCGTGCTCATCGCCGCCACAATCTTCAGCTTCTACACGTCGCTGAGCGGCAAGCCCATCTTCGGCACCTTATCCCTGGACAACTGACGCCATCTCCAGCTCCGCTGACGTCTGGTAGCCCCGGTTCGTCGCGCTTTCCTCTGTGTCCTCATCTTGCTTCTCTCTGTGTCCTCTGTGTTCATGTTCCGCTTTTGCTTTTGTTCCTCCTCTTCGCGAGAAATCTCGAGTAATACAAAATGCCCGCCACCGATTTCGCATCGCGGATCTTCCGCGAGCGAATCCAGGCTTCCGCGTCGCGCAACGTGACGATTCTTTGCGTGATTTTCTCGTCCGCCTCGGGCCGCGCGACGCCTTTCGTCAAGCCCTCGGCCACGAAGATCACCATGTTTTCGCTGACGAATCCGGGGCTGGGAAAGATGTCGAGAATCTTCGTCAGCCTCCGCGCCGAGTATCCCGTTTCCTCCTCCAGTTCACGTTTGGCGCCCTGAGCGAAGTTCTCGCCCTCATCCTTCCGCCCCGCTACCAACTCCCAGAGATATTGCCTTGCCGCATAGCGATACTGCCGAATCAGCAGGATGCGTCCGTCCGAAAACACCGGGAGCACCACCACCGATCCCGAATGGGTCACGTACTCGCGCGTCGCCTCGACGCCGCTCGGCTCGATCACGCGATCGCGCCGCACTCCGAACACGCGCCCCTGAAAAACCACATCGCTGCTCAAAACTTGCACCTGCTTCTTCGCCGGCCCCAATTTTCCCTCCATCACCGCCAGCCGATTGTAACTTAACACCACGTGCAGTTCTCTGCGCCCTCTGCGCCTCTGCGGTGATATCTTCAGTGCGTCGATCCGGAGTTATACTTTCAAGGCTCTCTTTGATGCCCATTAATACAGTGATCGTTGACGACGAACGCCCCGCCCGCGACGAACTCACCTATTTGCTGAAAGCTTTTCCGGAAATCAACGTCGTCGCCCAGGGCAAGAACGGCCTCGAAGCCATCTCCTTGATCAAGGAACACAATCCCGACCTCGTCTTCCTCGACGTTCAGATGCCCGGCCTCGACGGCTTCGGCGTGATCAAGAAACTCGTCGAGCGCAAGCTTCGCATTCCGCAAATCGTTTTCGCCACGGCCTTCGACAACTACGCCATCCAGGCGTTCGACGTGAACGCGGTCGACTACGTGCTGAAGCCGTTCGACAAGGCCCGCATCGCGAAAGCAATCCAGCGCGCGAAGAAACTGCTCGAATCAAGTACACCCGCGGTTGAACGCCTCGAATCCCTGATGGGTCAACTGGCGCTGCCCGCGGCCAAAACGCCGCAGCCGACCAAAGTCCTCGTGAAGTCCCAGGCGAGAATGCTTCTGGTGAGCGCCGAGGACATCATCTATGCCTCGATTCAGGACGGCGCGATCACCATCTTCGCGCGCGACGCGGAAGGCATCTCGAATTACCGCACGATCGAAGAACTCGCGGCCTCGCTCGACGCCGACAACTTCTGGCGCGCCCACCGCTCCTACCTCGTCAACATCAATCACATCAAGGAAGTGGTTCCGTGGTTCAAGTCGAGTTACATGCTCAAGATGAACGACAAGCGCCAATCGGAAATCCCCGTTTCCCGCGCGCAGACCAAGCGCCTCCGCGAACTCCTCAAGCTGTAAGCGAGAAGAAACGCCCGGCGGGGTATTACTCAACAATTCGAGGAAACCCCGCAACAGACAGCAGTGTGAATGTGCAGGGTTGGTCCGGCGCTGGACACGTCAGCATCCCGACGCGCGGGATTTTCTTGATTGCTTCGTCGGGAAACGATTGGGGCAGTGTTTCTGGTCTGACGGCGTCAGCCATCGTCGCTAGTGGGTTGTCGGAATCGAGTGCCTGGATGTCGGCGACGCTCGAACCCGGGCCAATCATGACGGCATACTGTGCGATGCCTTGCTTGCGGTCCGGGTTCGCGATCCGGATCGCGAGAGCAGGTTTAGTTCTTGTTTCCGGCTGCACTGTCGGTTTCGGCGCATTGGCTGCGTTCCAGAGAAGCGCCGTCATGTGCTCGTGCGCTTCTTTCTCGTCGTCGCTGATGCCCCCTTGATGGGATGGGACGGCCTCCACACTTCGGGAAAACATGTCGACGGCGTCGTCCGTTCGTCCTTGCGCTTCGTACACGCGCCCGAGGTGCAAACCGATCGTCGTATCTCCTCGCAGTTGCCAGGCCGCTAGGATGTACTTCTCGGCTGAGGACAAGTCCCTTTCCTGGAATTTCACCCAGCCGAGCGTGTCCCAGTACGCCGCTAGCTTGCTGACTTGGCCGGATATCCCCGACTGTGCTGCTTGGAAGGTCATGCCGTTTATTTCGAGTTCCACTGTCGTTACCGCCCGCTCCGCCCATCGATCGGCGAGATCGAGAGAGGTGTTGTGCTGGGCAAGCTGGTAGGCCGCGCTGTTCAGCACAGCGTCGCTATCGTTCAACTCGAGCGCTCGCGTGAATGCCGGGCCGGCTTTATCGTTTTGCCCCGCCGCGAGGTACGCGCGGGCAAGGGCGAATTGCGCGAATTCGTACTTCGGCAGAAGAGAGGTTGCTTTTTCGAGCTCCGGGACGGCGCGTTCCGGCTGGTGCAAGACGAGGCAGACTGCTCCCAGGCGGGCGTGCGCGTCGCCATCATCCGGAGCGTTGATAATCCGCTTCTCGAGGAGCTTCTCGTCGGCGGCATATTTCCTTTCGGTGTACAGAACCGCGGACATATTTGCGTAGGCCCGGGCGTCGTCGGGCGCGACCTCGAGATACTTTTGAAACGCAGTCTCAGCGGCCGGGTAATTCCGGGAGTTCATGTCTGCTCTGCCGAGTTCGCGCCAAGCATCTGCATACCTGGGCGCGAGCCTCACTGCCGCTTCAAACCTCTGTATTGCGTTTACCCAGTTTTGCCGTTTAGCTTCATCTTCTCCCTGCTTAAAAAGCTCTTCTGCCGCAGGCGACGGGAGATCAGACGCAGCCGGGCTTGCTTCGGGCTGCTTCGGGGCCGAGCCGCCGGTGGATTGGCTTCTCGCAAGCGGCGAGACTGCAAGGACCAGAAGGGTAATTAGCAGAATCCGGCGCGTTAGTCTGTCAGCCACGGTGTCCGAATACTAACCGAAGTCTCCTCCATTCACTAGACAGCGATTCTGAGCGGGCTGTGCTAGCATCGCGGCTGCCGTTCAGAGTGCGTCTCATGGCCACGCTGAACGCGAGAGAGGGGAACTCATGCGCCGTTTACCGATGGTCGGACTGTTGGTCTGTTTGGCCGCAATCTTGAGCGTCACCCTCGCGTCCGCGCAGACCAAGTCGAGCAAGTCGCCAAAGGTCCTGCCGACTACCGGCACCCTCACGGGTGAGGTTCGGGACAAGCACGGAACTCCGCTGGCCGGCAGCGGCGTCACTGCGACCAGCTCCGACGGCAAACAAACCGCGTCGAGCACGACAGATGCCGGCGGAATCTTCCGCATCGACAGCCTTGCCCCCGGCGAGTACCAAATCAACTTCAGCGCGAAGGGTTTTTTGCCCGCCACCGATAAGACCAAGATCAAGGCGGGCAAAACCAACAAAATTAGCGCCCACCTCAAGTTCATCACGCCCGACTCCTAAACGTTCATGGATTTCTCGCTCACCAGCGATCAGCTCCTCATCCGCGATACCGTCCGCCAGTTCATGGAAACGGAGATGCGTCCGATTCTGCGCGAGTACGATCGCGCAGAGAAATTCCCGGTCGACCAACTCCGCCGCCTCGGCGAACTCGGCTGCTGCGGCATGCTCATCCCTGAAGAATTCGGCGGCACGGCGACGGACACGGTCACCTACGCGCTGATGCTCGAAGAAGTCGCGCGCGTCGACGCCTCCACAGCCGTCACGCTCAGCGTGACAAATTCCGTTGCCGCCGCGCCTATCCTGGAGCACGGCAGCGACGCGCAAAAGAGGAAGTATCTGCCCCGCCTCGCGCGCGGCGAAATTCTCGGCGCCTTCTGTCTCACCGAACCGCAAGCCGGCTCCGACGCCGCCGGAATCCAGGCGCGCGCCGTCCGCGATGGAGACTCCTACGTTCTGAACGGCACGAAGAGTTGGGTCACGAACGGCGGCTTCTCCGGCGTCTACGTTGTTTTCGCAAAGACCGACCCTGCCGCTGGCGCGCGCGGCGTCACCGCGTTTCTCGTCGAGCCGTCGGCCCCGGGCTTTCGCATCAGCCGCTACGAAGACAAGATGGGCCTTCGCCTCTCGCGCTCCGCCGAAATTGTTTTCGACGATTGCCGCGTGTCCGCGCAAAACATTCTCGGCGCGGAAGGGCAGGGCCTGAAGGTCGCGTTCGGCGCGCTCGACGGCGGGCGCGTGGGAATTGCGGCGCAGTCGGTGGGCTTGGCCCAAGGCGCGATGGAAGCGGCCGCGCGCTACGCAAAACAGCGCCGCGCTTTCGGTCACCCCATTGCCGACTATCAGGCCATTCAGTGGATGCTCGCCGACATGGCCACGGAAATCGAAGCGGCTCGCGCGCTCACGCATTACGCCGCGTTCCTCCGTGACGTGGAGATCGCCCGTGACGCGGACGAAACTCGGAAGGGCGGGGTTTTAACCCCGCCGTCTCAGGCGGCTAATAAAGCCGGGGCTTTAGCCCCTGAAGCCAGTGCCTTTCGTAGCCGCGTCGGCCCCCAAGCCGCCCGCGCCAAACTCTACTCGAGCGAAATGGCCAACCGCGTCTGCTACCGCGCCGTGCAAATTCACGGCAGCGTCGGCTATTCGCGCGAAACCGACGTCGAGCGCTATTACCGCGACGCGCGCGTCCTCACCATCTACGAAGGCACCAGCGAAATGCAGCGCACCGTCATCGCCCGCGATCTCCTCCGCGCCGGGCGCGGCTAGCCGGCTGACCGAGTTGTCGGATCGCTGTGGTTCCCGCGGACGCTACCTACATCGTCATCAGCGCCGCCATCAGGTCGATTCCGTCCCATAGGTTCTGAATCCGCAGGTTCTCGTCGAAGCTGTGCTGATTGTCGTCGTGATTGGCGATCGGGATCGTAATGGTGTGCGTGCCCAGCGTTCGCTCGATCGTATCGAGCGGCACGCTCCCTCCCATGTTGGGGATCTTCACGGCAGGGCCGCGGGCACTCTCTACCGTTCGAATCACTTCCTGCGATATCACCAGGTCCATCGAAGTCCGCACGGAGTTGTAACCGCCCGGCTGCACCACCACCCACGCAACTTTCGGATGGCTCCGGCGCACTTCGGCGCTTGGCTCTTGATCGACTACGAAGAATCCCTGTTTCCGAATGTGCTCCACCAGCCGCTCCGCCGTTTGCGTAGCATCCATGCCCTTCACCAGCCGCATGTCGATACTCGCGGTAGCAGAGGAGGGAACTACGTTCGACGCTTGCGCGCCCACGCGCGCGCTCGCCATGCCGCGAATATTCAGCGAGGGAAACGTAATCAGTTCCGCCAGAGATTTTGGCGCGCCTTCCGTTGAACCCAGCCAGAACTCATTCATGAGCTGCGCATCGACGTTCGGCGATTCGGCAATCGCGCGCTTCTCGGTGTCGCTCAGCGGCTCGATTCCGTCGTAGAAATGGTCCACCAGCACATGGCCGTTCTCGTCCTTCATCGACGTCAGCAGCCGAGCCAGCATCATCGCCGGGTTCGGAGCCCAGTTCCCGTAGTGGCCGCTGTGCAACTCGACGTGCGGCCCGTAGACCGTAATATCCACCTCGGTCACGCCGCGCGCGCCAAACGCGATCGACTGCCGCCGTGTCTGGCTCACTGGTCCGTCGCATATCAGCCAGACGTCGCCCGAAAAAAGCTCCTTGTTCGCGGCCAAAATCTTGCCGAGGTTCACCGAGCCGGCCTCTTCTTCGCCCTCAAAAACAAATTTGATGTTGGACTTCGTCTTGAGCCCTGCCGCGCGAATTACATCGAGCGCGGCCATCATTGCCACGATCGGAGCCTTATCATCTCCCGCCGCGCGCGCGTACAGCCTCCATTCCGGATTGAACGGCGTTCCGTCGGCTGGCAGCGGAATCACCTTGCCGCCATTTTCCACTTGCCCATCGCGCAGCGTCGGCGTGAACGGAGGCGTCGCCCACTGCTTCGGATCAAGCGGCTGGCCGTCGTAGTGCGCGTAGAAGACGATCGTCCGCGTGGCGCCGGGCGTGCGAATCTCGCCAAACACCACCGGGTTCGCGCCTGGAACCGAAACCAGCCGCGGCGAGAGCCCGCGCTTTCTCATCATCTCCGCAATTGTCTCCGCGTTTCGCTGGATGTTGGCGCGATCGCTGGCAATGTCCGGAATCGAAAGCAGCGCCACAAATTCGTCCACAATCGCGCGCTCATGCTGCTCGCGCCATTGATGCGCCGCAATCGCCGCCGGATTGGTCTGAGCAAACACAGCGGCAGGGAAGAGCGACAGCGGGACCACGATGAGGAAGCGGTTCACGAGATGACCTCCGAGATCGGCGGATTATACCTGCGATTCTGCCTAGGTCACTGTGCGGGCGAGAATGGGCGCAAAAACCGACGCCCACCCATGGAACTTTCTTTCGTCCTCTCGCATCTTACTTTTGGGGCAGGAACACTATCTCGCTTGCGGGCTAAAATCTTGATTTCAATTTGCCGCTGACACACGGAGGATCGAAAATGACTGAAAATGAAAACGCGGACCACATCCGGCTAGTTCAGTTGCTGCAAGAGGCGACGCCACTCATGCTTCCCCTCTACCCCGACCAGCAAAGAGTATGGCTCGCGGAAAGTCCGCTTGCCCAGGAGATTAAGTCGATTCTCGTGAGGCACCCCGAGTATTACGCCGAAGTCCAGGCCGCCGTCGGCCGCGACGCTTTCGCTAAACCAATGCAAAAGGCGCAAGGCCAATAGGCCGTCCGCAGGGGCGGCCAGAAACCCGCCTCCGCGAAATCCCTCTCCGCGCTCGCTTGAACGCGCTTGAGCGCTTGTCACGAGCCTGCCCCGAGCGCAGACGAGGGGAGCGCAGTCGAAGAGACAGAGGGCCGCTCCTCGGCCCGGCACGCCGTCCGCGTCTCTTCTGTTGCACCCCCGACCCACTCGAGCGCTTGTCATCCCGACAGAGGACCCGATTTTGGACCGACGAGGGATCTGCTTTTGCCTTTTGCTTGCCGTCTATCAAACACGCCTCCCCATTTTCCCTTTTCTCTTTTCCATTTTCTTTGCGATGATTCCTCCGTGCCAAAACGCAAACGTGTCCTCAGCGGAATGCGGCCGACGGGCCGCCTCCATCTGGGCCACTATTTCGGCGCCCTCTCGAACTGGCTCAAGCTTCAAGAGGAATACGACTGCTTCTTCTTCGTCGCGGACTGGCACGCGCTGACCACGCATTACGAGGACACCTCGTCCATCGCCGAGAGCACGCTGCAGGTCGCCACGGACTGGCTCGCCGTCGGCCTCGATCCCGCGAAATCGACGCTTTTCATCCAGTCCAGCATCCTCGAACATGCCGAGCTGCACGTGCTCCTCTCGATGATCACGCCGCTTTCGTGGCTCGAGCGCGTCCCCACCTACAAAGAACAAATCGAAAACCTCAAGGACCGCGACCTCGGCACCTACGGCTTCCTCGGCTACCCGCTGCTGCAGTCCGCCGACATCGTCATGTACGGCGAACCGCGCCAGGATTTGCTCGTGCCGGTCGGCGAAGACCAGGCCCCGCACGTCGAACTAACTCGCGAAGTCGTCCGCCGCTTCAATGCTCACTTCGGTCTTACGATCGACTCGGCGAAAATGCTCGACCCTAAGAACATCGATGCGGTTGAAGCGCTGCTCCTACCGCTCTCCGTGAAATTCGGCTTCATCTGGATCAGCACGCCCACCCCCGACGAAATAAGAAAAGCAATCCCGGAGCTTCGGCGCTATGCCGCCGGCATCGGCGTGGATAATTTCTTCGACCAAAATCCAAAGGCGAAACCGTTCGTCAAGCAAACGCCCGTGCTCAGCGAGCCGGATTACGTCGCCACCGCAACCCCGCGCCTCCCGGGCCTCGACGGCCGCCGCATGGCCAAATCCTACAACAACGCCATCTGGCTCTCCGATCCGCCCGACGAAATCCGCGCCAAGGTCCGCGGCATGATGACGGACCCGCAGCGCCAGCGCCGCACCGATCCTGGCCGGCCCGAGGTTTGCCCGGTCTTCGCGTATCACAAACTTTTCTCGTTGCCGGAAACGATCGCGAAAGTGGACGGCGATTGCCGCACCGCGGCCATAGGCTGCGTCGATTGCAAGAAGCTGATGGCAGAAAACCTCGTCACCTGGATCGAGCCGATTCAGACACGCCGCAAAGAATTTGAGGCGCATCCGCAGCAAGTTTGGGATATCCTCGACGCCGGTTCGGACCAGGCGCGCAAAGCGGCGAAGCGCACCATGAAGCGCGTCCGCAACGCCATCTTCAAATGGGACGCCGTCCGCAAAAGCTAGGCGCTGTCATCCCGAGCGTAGCGAGGGATCTCTCTTCGCTTTTCTAACCATGGAGGCTGCTAGCACAGCGTAACGATGGCGTCACCCTATCGCATCAATTTGCCGGTTTACGAAGGACCGCTCGACCTCCTGCTCGACCTCATTCGCAAGCAGGAGATGGACATCCACAACATTCCCATCGCCAAAGTCACCGAGCAGTATCTCGATTACCTCCACAAGCTCGAAAAGCTCGACATCGACGTCTCCGCCGACTTCATCTACATGGCCGCGACGCTGATTCACATCAAATCGAAGATGTTGCTGCCGCCCGACCCGCTCGCCGGCCCCGACCAAATCGAAGATCCGCGCGACGAGCTGGTCCATCGCCTCCTCGAGCACGAAAAATTCAAGAACGCCGCGCAGCTTCTCTATCAGAAGCAGCAGATCGAGGACCACGTCTGGTCGCATCCGGACAAAACTCTGTACGCCGGCGAAGAAGTGGAAGGCGAGCTGGTGGTTTCGCTGGTCGATCTCGTCAAGGTGTTTTCGCAAGTCCTCGAGCGCCGCAAGGAAGTCACCAAGTTTTCAGTGCGCCACGATAGCGTCACCATCGCGCAGATGATGGACCGTTTGCGCCTCCGCCTCGTTTCCACCGAGGATCCGATCTCGCTCACCGAATTCTTCGAGGCGTGCGAGACCCGCAATGCGATGATCGTCGCGCTGCTAGCCGTGCTGGAGATGGTCCGCATGCAGGCCGTGATGCTGGTGCAGTCAGACCTGTTCGCGGATATTCGCCTCCGCAAGCACAAAATGTTCGACGCCGTCTTCGCCGGCCCCGAAGCCATGTCCAAAATCGAGGAGCAGTATTTGTGACCGCCGCTCCGGAGAGCTGTCATCCCGGGCGGAGCCGCGTGCGCTTTGGCAGTTCCTTTCGCGAAGCGAAAGGCGCGCGGCGCAGAGAGGGATCTGCTTTTGCCTTTTTTCAAATCCCAAATTTCAAATTTGAAATGCTTTTCGATTTTCGGCCCTTAGGGTGAACCGAATGACATCACAGGAAATGCAATCCGCACTCGAATCGATCATCTACGCCGCCGACGAGCCCGCCACACTCGACCAGCTCGCCAAAGCCCTCGGCGCCGAAAAAACCGAAGCGCGCGCCGCGCTCGACCTCCTCGTCGCCTCCTACCAGACCGACGACCGCGGCATCGAAATCCGCAAAGTCGCGGGCGGCTGGAAGTTCTACACCAAGCCGCAGCACCACGACGTCGTGCGCCGCTTCATCAAGAGCCTTCAGCCGCCGATTCGACTCACCATGCCCGCGCTCGAGACGCTCGCCGTCATCGCCTACAAGCAGCCCGCCACCGTGCCTGAAATCAACGAAATCCGCGGCGTCAACGTCGGCGGCGTCATCAAAACGCTCCTCGAAAAGCGCCTCATCACCACCTGCGGCCGCAAGGAAGTGATCGGCCGCCCAATCCTCTATCGAACCTCGAAGCAGTTCCTGATGCGCTTTGGCCTCTCCGACCTCGACGAGCTCCCCAGCCTCAAGGAATTCGAGCAGCTAGCGCAAGCCGCCCTAGGCTCCGACGCCGGCATCGCCCCCACGGAACCGGAAGTTGCGTCCGAGGGCGAGCCATCATCTTCGGCTGATGTCGCCGGGGAAGAAGTAAACGTAGCGCCGGGCTTGAGCCCGGCATCTTCGGGTGCTGCCGACGCGGGCGAGCAAGTCGAATCGGCCACCGCCGACATCTCCGCCGAGCAATCGGGCGAAGCCCGTCCCGAGCGAAGTCGAGGGGCCGCCGAAACCTCCGACGACGATGCCGAAGCCGATTCCGCGCGAGCCAAAGGCACCTCCGCCTGAGGCAATCGCCTGAAGGCGATGTCGCAGATGACGACGACTCAAACTCGGTTTCCTGAATTCCTCACAATGGCCGTCGGTGCGGTTGCAATTATCCTCGCTGGTGAGATTTTCAAGCTACGCGCCGAAACGCTCGGCGCAAGTGTGATCGTGGTTGGCAGCACCGTCATATTCATCTGGTTTCGCAATTCCAGGCCCAGCCAACAGCCTCCGAAGTCCCTTGCCAAACCTCTTGTGGGCGTGGGCCTTCTCTCCACTGTCGCCACGATCCTTGTTTTGATCGGATGTGCGGCAAACGGTTGGCATTGGTGGTGTGCATTAGTGGTGTGCCCGGGATACCTTGCGACGTTCTGCTTCCGTTACATGCGGGCTGCCGGTGAGAGCGAGCGTGCGGCACAGGCTAAGGAACACAGCGGCCATGGGTGATCCAAAGAACCCGCACACCAGGGGCACGTCAACCTGAACCGTCTCTGTGTCCTCTGGCTTTTCTCCGTGTCCTCTGTGTTTCACTTTTTCGCGGGAAAACGGCTCGCAGCGCAGCTACTTCCGCGTCAACCGGAACTCGATCACCATCCGCTCCCCCGCCCTCCGTATACAACTACCAGAGGAAACGCAGTTCGTCATGCCACGGAGGACCGTTTCCGCTATCGAACTCGAAGCCGGTAACGTTGGGCATCCCCTCTGGAATATACAAACGCACAACAGATTTGGACTCCGCGGCTTCGGGCGGGAGCTTTTGCCACCCAGCACTTGTCTGAATATAGGTGACATCGGCACCTTCGACGGGAACGAAGAACTGAAAAGGTGCATCCAGTTGGCCGGACATGATGAGGACTATTCTTCCGGAATTCGTTAATGCCGACATGCCTAACACTTTGATATGGCCGGTGATGCCAGCCGACTGGAGACGCTGGACCTCCTGCTCAGTCAGATCCGAAGGCGGTGCACTCGGAGCGTCGGGCCCAAAAATGAGTCCGCCGCGTCGTGGTAGAAGAGGCGCGGCGAAGGATTCAACCGTCAGCGGAGCGGTGCTGGGAGTCCAGCGGGCGAAGATGACCTCGCCGGAAAGACGAACAGCGGGCTTGCCCGTTCTGAAAATGGGGATTGCAGGGTTCACGGCGTGGAGGATCAAGGACGGCACGAAAGGCACCAACAAAGCGACAACTGCCCAATGAATGTGCAATCGCGGCGTCGCGCCTGCTTCGAATTGTCGCGGCAGAAACAGAATCCCGTAGACAACCGCGTCGAGGATGACTATCGCCAGGAAGAATAGCGGAATGAAAAGGGGGTACGGCTGCAGGTAAAACAAGTGGTAAAAATCATGGAGTCCGGCAAGAACCGCGAGCACGGGCGAGGCGATTCCGCCGAGAATGCGGAGCAGGAACAAAGGCGAGCCATTGCGTTGCAATGCCAAGGCGGCCAAGTACAGCAACGCGCCACACAAAAAATACGTGGGCGTTTCCAGCATGGCCCAAACCAGTGTGAGGTAGAGCCGCTCGTGTCCGTGCCGACCTAGCGCTGCCAGTGCTCCCAATAGTGCGGCCGGGACCCACACCACGAGGAGGACATATTCCGCGGAAGCTTGCACGCCTTGGAGTACCAAGCGCCAAGTTGCATTCTGAGGAGCTGACGTCATTGTCCGCAAGAATATCAGACCGGATGTCGGATTCATGGCTGCCCGCACTGCCGTTGCGTTTAACGTAAACCAGGGGGGCAGGCGCACGCATGCTGGAACCTTGGGGGTTTCAATCTCTCGAGGCACTCGCGGTTGCGAATTCGCGCAGCGTTGATTCAAAACCGCGCCCCACATCGCAGAGTTCAACGTCTACGGAGTTCTTCTGGTGAGCGATACGTCTTTACCTGCTTAACAAAAAACTCGACAGACCAGGGCAGCTACTTCCGCGTCAACCGAAACTCGAGCATCATCCGCTCCTCACCCTTGTCATCAATCAGGAAATGGCGATGGAGGAGAACGCGGCCGTCGTCCTCAAGGTGCGCGCGCGCGACGGTTTTGCGCCCTGGATCATCGGGATTGAGGGCAGTGGACCACAGGACGATGTTCTTGCCGTCGAAGGTGCCGTCGCTCTGGCGAATCGACATGGTCGTCTGCCGCGAGTCGAACCACACGGTGGTGAAGCGATTCGTTTTGGAGTCGAAGCCGACGATTCCGGTGCCGGTCGTCTTCGTTCCGTCAGCATTGAAGAACGTAAAATCCGACTGCAGAAACTTCCCGTCCCGGATCATGTACTGCTTGCACGTGCCTTTCTGCACCCTCGGCTGCCCGCTCGTCGGGAAGAACGTCTTGACCACGTCCCAGTCGCCCACAAATTCCGCGAGCAGCTTCTGACCGGCGCCCGGCGCGTTCGGCGGCTCATACTGATTGTGGGTCTGCTGCGCGACCGCGGCTGCGGCAGCGGCAATCAGCAGCGTCGCAGTAATCCATTTCCTCATGGCCCGCGATGATATGCGAAAATCGCAACCCTTGCACGGCTTTTGGGCCAGCAAGCCGTCTCCGTGTCCTCTGGTCTTTCTCTGTGCTTGCCCGCCATCCTGTTGGGCGGGCCCTCCGTGTTTCGCTTTTGTCTTTTGCTTTCGCGCAATACGCGAGTTCGGTAACATGCAGGAGTTATGCGCCCTGAATCCAACGCACCGCCAACCGAAATTCGTGACTCGCTGCTGAAAACCTACGCGATCAACGACGCGATGAACCAGCTCATCCTTTCGGAACTCGATCCGCGCGCGTGGCGCGCCGAGCCGCCCGGCAAGAAGGGAAGCGGCCGCACCATCGCCGCCATCTTCGCGCATCTGCACAACAGCCGCCTCGTGTGGCTCCGGAACTCCGCGCCGCATCTGAAATGTCCGAAGCCGCTCGATCCCGACCGCTGCACCATGAAGCAAGCCGCCGTCGCGCACAAGAAGAGCGGCGCACAATGCCTGAAAATGCTCACCGACGCGCTCTCCGCCAGTCCCAAGCGCCGCGTCACGAAATACTCGCGCGGAAGCTGGGCGCCCATCTGGCCCGCCGACGCGACCATGTTCTCGTTCATGTTCGCGCACGAAGCGCATCATCGCGGACAAGTCCTGATGCTCGCGCACCAGCTCGGCTATCGCCTCCTCCACACAACCCCCGGCATCTGGAATTGGAACAAACTCTGGAAACAGGCCGGCCTCTCCGGCCACCCGCGCTAAGCGTTCCTGAGAACACCCGAAGAACAGGGTGTTGGCTTCCTCTGTGCCCTCAAGCCTTTCTCAGTGTTCTCTGTGTTTAGCTTTTCGAGTCGGCGGTCTTCTCAGCGCGCTCTGCGTCTCTGCGGTGCCAAGGTTTCGGGCCAATCCGCGGAGGGGGCAGCCGTGCCCCGAGCTCCGTTCGCGTCCGAGTGCGTTTTCCGATAAGCTGGTGCGGTACGAACTGCTCCGTTCCGCCCATAGAAAAGAGACCATGGAAGAACGCCTGCAAAAAATCATCGCCCGCGCCGGCATCGCGTCGCGCCGCCACGCCGAAGAAATGATCGCCTCCGGCCTCGTCACCGTGAACGGCCACACCATCACGGAGCTTGGCTCGAAGGCTGATCCCGAGCGCGACCACATCAAAGTCGGCGGCAAGCTGATTCGCCCCGAGAAAGCTCGCGTCTACTTAGTTCTGAATAAGCCGCCGGAAGTCGTTTCCACAATGAGTGATCCGGAAGGCCGGCGCTCCCTGCGCGATTTGCTGCAAGGCGTCACCGAGCGCGTTTTCCCGGTAGGCCGCCTCGAATATCACGCCTACGGCCTGGTCTTCCTCACGAACGACGGCGACCTGGCAAATTCGATCCTCCAATCGCATCATCTTCCGCAAACCTACCAGATCAAACTGAAGTCGCTGCTCACGTTCGCAGAAATCGAAGAGCTATCGCGCTCGACCGGCGCCCGCATCTCCCGCCGCGGCGGCCAGAGCGCCCCGTGGTACGAAGTCACCCTCGCGGAAGCGCGACGCGATGCCTTGCGCGACCGCCTTTTCAGGTCCGGCCATCCCGTCGAAAAAATGAAACGCATCGCCCTCGCAAATCTCGAACTCGGTTCACTCCCGCCGGGACAGCACCGCGAACTTTCGGGCGGGGAACTCTCCGGCTTGCGCCTGGCCATCAAGCGGCAGGGAAGCGCACCCGCCAAATCGCCTCTTCCAAAGCACCAGCCCGCTCCAAAATACCGGCCCACGGCGAAACAGCGGCCCGAACGTCGAGGCGATTTCCGCCCTGAACGCAAAAGCGCCGGCAGCGGTAATGATGGTAGGCGCGGCAAGAGCGGCCACAGCAGTCAACGCAGCAAAAGCAGCCACACCAGCCAAAGCAGAGACAGGAGCCGCACCAAGGGTCCGCGCAGATGAGCAAGCCCATCTCCGATTCCGTGCCCGCCTACATCCGCGAAATCCGGCTGGCTCTGCCTCCGACAGGCGCCGGCCTCGACGGCACAATCGCTCCGGAACTCACGCAGCTAGGAGCCAACGAAAATCCATTGGGCCCATCGCCACTCGCGGTGGAAGCAGCGCGCCAGGCCCTGGCGCCCTCGAACCGCTATGCGGAGGACAACGGCCCGCAGCTTCGTCGGGAGTTAGCGCGGCGCCACGATCTCTCGATCGACCAGATCATTCTGGGAGCGGGCGCGACAGAGTTGATTTACCTCGCCGCGCAACTGCTCCTGCGGCCCGGTGACGCGGGCGTCACCTCGCACCGCTCGTTCCCGCTCTACTACATTGCGATTCGCTCGACCGGCGCGCGCCTGATCGAGACCCCGCTGCGCGACTATCGCTTTGACCTCGACGCCATCGCACAAACTCTTTCCGCGGAAACGAAGCTCGTGTTCCTCGCAAATCCCAACAATCCCACAGGCACGATGTTCACGGCCGGCGAATTCGACGCGTTTCTCGCGCGCGTTCCCGATCACGTCCTCATCGTCGTCGACGAAGCCTATTGCGACTACGTCGAGCGCCCAGATTATTCGCGGTCCATCGATATCGTGAAACGCCGCGGCAATCTCGTGGTTCTCCGCACGTTCTCGAAAGTGTACGGTCTCGCAGGACTGCGCATCGGTTACGGGCTGGGCCCCGCGGCGCTGCTGGATGAGTTGAACAAGATTCGCGCGCCGTTCAATACGTCCGGCGTGGCGCAAGCAGCCGCACTCGCGGCGCTGGACGATCGCGAGCACGTTCGCCGCTCGATCGACGCGAACAATGCGGGCTTGGCTCAAATCGCCGGCGGGCTGAAAGAACTCGGCATTCGCTGCATCCCCTCCGTTGCTAATTTCATTCTGGCGGAATTCGGGTATGATACCGACCCGCTGAGCGAGGAATTGACCAAGCGAGGCGTCATTGTCCGGCCGATGCGCGCGTTGGGATTTCCGCAAGCCATCCGCGTCTCGGTGGGCACGCGCGCTGAAAACGATAAATTCCTCACTGCGCTCGCGGATGCGCACGCTTCATTCATAGGGCGCAAAACCGAAACGCAAACGGCAAAACGCTGACGAAAGGACAAGGCTGCAACGCACATGGAAAGTTCAATAGAAGGTTCCGGTTCCGGCCGTCACGCTTCAACTTCCCCTGCCGGCGATTCCATCACGCAAATCCTCCGAACCAGCCGCACCATCGCGGTGGTGGGACTTTCCAGCCGCAGGTTCCGTCCGAGTTACGGAGTTTCCGAATATATGAAGAGCGCCGGGTACCGGATCATTCCGGTGAATCCGGGCGAAATCGAAGTACTAGGCGAAAAGAGCTACGCGCGCCTGGAGGATATTCCTGAGCGCGTGGATCTCGTAAACGTCTTTCGGCGCTCGGAATTTGTCCCTGAGATTGTCGAGTCCGCGATCCGCATCGGCGCGCGCGGCGTGTGGATGCAGGAAGGCGTAATCCATTCTGAAGCCGCGGAGCGAGCCCGGCGGGCGGGACTGTTCGTGATCATGGACTCGTGCATCTTGAAGGAGCACATCAAACGATTTCGGTTGCCGGCTGATTGATCTCGGTTCTCTGTGACCTCCGTATTTCTCAGTGACCTCTGTGTTTCTGTTTTGCCTTTGACGCGTACCGCAGAGGGCAGAGACCGCAGAGAAAAACCCTTCAGCGCAGGGGATAAATCTTGAGGATGCCTTTTCCGGGATCCATAACGATCACGGTGTTTCCGTCGGGCGTGATCTCGAAATCGTGAAATTCGAGGCCGTGAAGAATCGGCACGAAGCTGTTGTCGGTGAGTCCCACCCAGACGAGACTCCCCGACTTGTCGAGTGGGCCGCGTTTCAGCAGGATGCGCCGATCGTCGTGGCCAAATTCGAATTTGCCGGGGCCGGTCCTCACGCGCACGAACTTTAGCGGGCTGGCCAGGTCTCGCACCTCGATCGTGTCCCCGTCGACGAAGTAGCCCACTTTTTTCCCCGAGGCCGACACGGTCAACTGACCCTGAAACTCCGGCAACCGCGTAATCTCGTGTACTCCCTCGTGAAGCAGGTCGAGCTGCATGAGCGCGGTCCTTCCGGAAATGCTCAGATTCTGTGAGACGGCAAACGCCTGATTCCGCGCTGTGTCCCACACGACCGAATCGAACGTGTGTCCTTCAAACAGTGTTGCAGACTGGCCGTCGGACACGTTCACGCGCGCGATTTTGTACGGATTGATCCCGAGCAGGTAGACCGCCGTTTGCCCGTCGGCGAGCCACGCGCCGTTCGAGGCATTCTCGATAAACCGGGTCTTCGAGCCGGGGACTTTTATTTCGTGCCCTTCATCGTCGAGAAGAGCCAGCACTTTCTTGCCGTTCGAAGGCATCGCGATCCGCTGCGAATCTTGTTGGGGGTTGCCGGTGTCATCGTCATCGATTTCCTTATCGCTGCCTTCGGCCGAAATCATGGTCATGGTCATCGCGATGCGGCGGCCGTCCGGCGCCCACGAGAGGCCGTTAACGATGTAGGTCACCGGCGGCGGAACGGGCATGAATTTGTCGCGCTCGACGATTATCTTGCCCTTGCCGCTCAAATCCGCCACCGACACGTCATCGCGCTCGATGATCATGTGCTTGACGCGCTTCATGTGGGGAACCGAGTAGGCGATGCGGTCGTTCGGCGAGACAGCAAACGCGTTGCAATCCTCGATGATGGTCGCGCTTGGCCTATCTTGGGCCACCACAACCAGCGGGAGCGCGACTGCGGCAATCATCCCGAGCGCGAGCAGAGCTGCGAATACCGATTTGCGATTTGAAATTCTAAATTTCAAATTTGAAAGTCCTTCACAACGACAATCGGCGGGCCGAATGGAACTCGAATCACGTCTTCCTCTGTGTCTTACTCTGTATTTGGCGAATTTCCGCAAGCCTTTGCCGGATTCGCGCCTCGAAACCCTGATCTGTCGGGTGGTAATACTCGCGCCCGAGCAAGCTCTCCGGTAGACACGCCATGTCGGTCAACTTGTCTTCCGTGTCGTGCGCGTACTGATAGCCCTTGCCGTAGCCGATATGCTTCATCAATCCGGTGACCGCGTTCCTTAGATGCAGTGGAACGGGCTCCGCGATGGTCGACTGCAAATCTTCGTGGACGCCGCCGTACGCCGTGTAAAGGGCATTCGATTTCGGCGCGAGTGCGAGGTATACCGCCGCTTGCGCCAGTGCGAGATATCCCTCAGGCGGCCCGATGAAGTCGAATGCCTCTTTCGCGGCGAGCGTAACGGCGAGAGCGTTCGGTTCTGCCAAGCCGATATCCTCGCTCGCCATTCGAACCATCCGCCGCGCAATATAAAGCGGGTCCTCGCCGGACTCCAGCATGCGCGCCAGCCAGTAAAGAGCCGCGTCCGCGTCGGAATTTCGCACGGACTTGTGGAGCGCCGAAATCAGATTGAAGTGCTCCTCGCCGGACTTGTCGTAGGGGAGGAGTTTCCTCTGCAGCACATCCTCGAGCAACGATTGCGAAAGCACTCGGCGCCCGTTCGCGTCGGGCTCGGTGCCGAGGACGAGCGCTTCGAGCGTGTTGTATGCCGCTCGCGCATCCCCATTCGCCAGCACCGCGATGCGGTCGAGAATATCCTCGCCGGCCTCAACGTGTTCCTTGCCCAGGCCGCGCTCCGTGTCCTCCAGCGCGCGCTGAAGCAGCCCGACGATTTGGTCCGAGGTGAGCGCGTGCAGCACGTACACCTTCATCCGCGAGAGCAGCGGTGCGATCACTTCGAACGACGGATTCTCGGTGGTCGCTCCAATCAGGAGGATGTTTCCGGCCTCGACGTGCGGCAGAAACGCGTCCTGCTGCGCGCGATTGAAGCGGTGCACTTCGTCGACGAACACAATCGTGCGCATCCCGTAGCGCCGCGCCCCCTGCGCCTTCGCCATCACCTCTTTGATTTCTTTGATCCCGGCCATCACCGCGCTGAAGGGAATGAATTCGGAGCGCGTGCACTTCGCGATGATTCGCGCGAGGGTTGTCTTGCCGCATCCGGGCGGGCCCCAGAAGAGCATCGAACTCAGCTCGTCGCGTTCGATCTGCGTGCGCAGCGGCTTGCCCGGGCCGAGCAGATCTTCCTGCCCGATGAATTCATCCAGAGTCTGCGGACGCATCCGGTCGGCGAGCGGTCGCCCCGCCTTCGGTTCTTCTTCCGGTTCGATCGCTCGAAATAGTCCCAAGTCTTAGCCTTAAGAAGATTTTCGTTGCCGCGCCGCTTCGTATAACACAATCGAAGCCGCGACGGCGGCATTCAAGGACTCGACGGCTTCGCTCATGGGAACGCTGATCTGCGCGTCGGAAGCATGCTCTACTTCGGCGGGTAAGCCGTGGCCTTCGCTCCCGATGAAAATTGCCGAAGCCTCGCGAAGATCCGCAACGCCGCGAGGCTTCTGAGTCTTCGAGCTTGCCGAATACACCCGCACCCGCGCCACACGCAACTGCGCCAAGAGAATCGGCAAAGCGATGCCTCTCAGCACCGGCAGCCGAAGCGCCGAACCCGCCGACGCCCGCACCGATTTCGGCGACCACGGATCGGCCGTGCCGCGCGACGCAATGGCTCCGGTGGCGCCAAAAGCTTCAGCCGACCTCAAAATCGTTCCGACGTTTCCAGGATCCTGCACCCCCGCGAGCACCACGACCAACGGGACATCGCCGCTCAACGCACCGTCCCGCGACGGCGCACCGCGCAGCACATCCTCGAATGTCCAGTCGGGCTGACGAAAGAGCGCTGCCACTCCCTGCGGCGCTTCGGTCCCCGCAACGCTCGCGAACAACTTGTCGCTGGTGCGGAGAATCCGCGAGCGGGGAATTCCTGGATCGCTTTCACTCGCCGCGAGCAGAATCCGCTCGAGTTCGCGCTCGCCCGACTCGCTGACGAGCAGCGCCTCTGCCTCAAGCCCCGCGCGCACCGCCTCCTCCACCAGCTTCGGCCCCTCGACGCCAATCGGCTCGCCCGTATCTGGCCCGCTTCCGCGCAGCGCCGCGCGAAACGCCTTAAGCCACTTGTTGTCGCGGCTGGTTATGGGGTCGTGGGAACTCGCCTGCTGCCACGCACCCGTTCTGCCCGCTCTCGCACCGTTGGGTTCTTGTGCCTTGCCTGGTGGCGCGGCGGGAGTCTGCTTCTCCATGTCGCAAGCCTAACATCTGCTGCGATGCAGCGTAAACTCCGCCTTCGGGTCCGCCTCGATTGAGGTAGAATCCGGCGCTGGATCCACACGCAGAGCCCTTCGCGAATAGCTCGCGCGAGAACTCACCAACCGGCTTCAGGGGTCAAATTTATGTCCAAGCTTCGCGTCCCGACCTTTTCGATTTCCCTCGATGGCTACGGTGCCGGCCCCAATCAGGATCTCGACAATCCACTCGGCATCGGCGGCAAGGCCTTGCACGAATGGTTCTTTGGCACGCGCACCTTTCGAAAGATGCACGGCCAGGATGGCGGCGCCACCGGCATTGATGACGACTTTGCCGCACGCGGCTTCCACGACATCGGCGCGTGGATCATGGGCCGAAACATGTTCGGGCCCATCCGAGGACCCTGGCTAGACGACGCCTGGAAGGGATGGTGGGGCGACAATCCGCCGTTCCATACCCCAGTTTTCGTACTCACCCACCATCCACGCGAATCGATCGACATGGCTGGAGGCACAACCTTCCACTTCGTCACCAACGGCATTGACGCCGCACTTGAGCGAGCCGTCGCCGCCGCGAACGGCCAGGACGTCCGGCTAGGCGGCGGGGTCGCCACGATCCGGCAATACCTTCGCGCCGGGCTGATCGACGAGATGCACTTGGCCATGTCTCCAGTCCTCCTCGGTTCAGGGGAGTCTCTCCTGGAAGGCATTGACGCTACGAAGCTCGGTTATCAATGCACCGACCGCGTTTCCACTCCCAACGTGACGCACTTCGTCATCACAAAACGCCCGTAGGTCATCCGCATCGAGGCTCAAGGTCTGTGTGAGAACGCCCCGCCCAAGGCGCTATTCCTCACCACTTTGTCATCCCGAATCCCCGCGGCGGGTTTCAGGGTTTGCACTTGTAAACCCTGAGCTCAAGAAAGACGGGTGAGGGATCTGCTTTTCGGTTTTGGAGGCCGCTCATGTTGCGCCACCGCCGTTCCCTGTGGTATTTTGCCCCATGACCTCGGCGCAGCCCGCCGCGAGCGAACATTTGCCTGTTGAAGTCCTGAAGATTTCATCCGACGCGCCTGAGCGCCACGTGATCAGCTACGCCGCGGACTTCGTCAAGCGCGGGCGTGTCGTCGGAATTCCCACCGACACGTTTTACGCGCTTTCCACCGACCCATTCAACCTGGCGGCCATCGAGCGCGTCTTCCGGATCAAAGGGCGCGCCGAAACGAAGGCGCTGCCGATTCTGGTCAACTCGATCGAGCAGGCGGTCACGCTGGTGCGCGATGTTCCCGACGCGTTTCTGCTGCTGGCACACAAGTTTTGGCCGGGCGCGCTGACGCTCGTCGTGGAAGCAACGCATCGCCTGCCGCTCAAGATTACCGGGAACAGCGGCCGGGTGGCGGTTCGCTGGCCGAACTCGCGCATCTCCACCGCTCTAATTGAAGCCGCGGGCGGCCCCGTGACGGGCACCAGTGCAAATCTTTCGGGCTTTCCTTCCTGCACGAACGCGCAGCAGATCGTCAAGCAACTCGGCGAACGGTTGCCGCTTGTGCTCGATTCGGGCGACACGGGCGGCGTGCTCGCTTCCACCATCGTTCGCATCGACGGCGACACATGGACGATTGCCCGCGAAGGCGCGCTCCCCGAATCCGAAATACAGAAAGCCTTCCAGCTCTGAGCAATCGGCCAATCCCGTCCTGAGCCTGCCCCGATGTTCGCGATAGGACCCGGATTGCAAATTAGAAGAAGCTATCTCATAAATGGTGCCCGGAAGGGCGGGGCTTCAGCCCCGCCGCCTGCCCTGAGCGCAGCCGAAGGGTCAGGCCTGCAATAAGAAAGGGCTTTAGCCCCTGAAGCCAAGCTATTCGATCCAGCCGAGCATTTATGAGATCGGCTCAAATCATCTCCCGCTCGTTTGTATTCCCATTCTCCTGTGCGCCTTTCTTCTGCGGACGCCAGCCGCCAACGCGCAAGAAGGCCCGCCGCGTTTCGAGATCGGTCCCGTTTTTGAATTCACGCACCAGCCCGACGTCGAGGAAGTGGACATTTTTCAGCTGGGCGGGCGGTTCGACTGGAACGTCGGCCGGCATCTCGGCTTCGAGGCGGAAGTGACGCATTCTCCGTTTGTCACCTTGAACGGCGGCAACTACAGCGGCGGGCATCTGACCCAGGGTCTCTTCGGCGCAAAATACGGCACTCGCTGGGACCGCATGGGCATGTTCTTCAAGGCTCGGCCTGGGTTCCTCGACTATTCGAGCGCGTCCGGAGGCTTCGCAGGGACAGCTCCTCAGTTCGTGCCCTTGTCCACACGAATTGTGATTCCGGCATTGAACCTCGGCGGAAGCATCGAATTCTACTTGTCACATCACTGGATGATCTCAGCGGATGGCGGCCTCACAGTGGATTGGTATCCTCAACGCACCGTACCGGCGGGATCTCCGGTTTCGGGTTCACCTGCGCCGACGGATACGATTCGGCACAACACCACGAGCTCATTTCAATACTCGACCACAATCTCCTATCGATTCGGCAGGGAAGCCTTCGCGCCGACACATCAGCAAGAGGAAACGAGCCCATCCCCGGCGCACTCGTTCTGGGACAAGCAGAACGATTGGCTGTTCGCAGGCGTCGCGGCCGCGCGCGCACTGGATTTTGCGTCCACACTCAACAAGCGCCGCCGCGGACTGAACGAAGGATTTCTGACGGACGGAATCGTTGACAACCATGCGGAATTTGCCGCCATCGAGGCCGGCGCCGTCGCCGCGTCGATTGGCGTCTCCTATCTGTTTCATCGCTACGGCCATCACAGAATCGAGCGAGGCGTATCGTATGTCCACATCGCGGCCACGGTGATCGGCGCGATCACGAACTACGCAACGCACAGCAGTTGCCCTCCGCCGGGAAAGGAAACCGGCGGCGTCTGCGAGTACCCAAATCCCTAGAAGTAATCTCACAAATGCCGCCCGGAAGGGCGGGGCTTCAGCCCCGCCGTCAGGCCTCCGATAAGAAAGGGCTTTAGCCCCTGAAGCCAAGCAATTCGATCCAGCCGAGCATTTATGAGATAGGTTCTAGCGCGCTGCTTGCCACAAATACCGGCAGCGTTGCAGTTCTAGCGCACGCGATTCGCATTCATCGGTGCTAACCTGTAACAGCATCTACTGACGACCGCCATGACCCTTGGCATCTACATTCAGGTCCCGTTCTGCCAGACGAAGTGCACGTATTGCAATTTCCATACGGGCGTCGTTTCGCGCGATCGGTACGAGCCCTACGCGGCAGGCGTTTGCCACGAGATTCTCGGCACGACTGAGCCGGAGAAGGGCAGACGCCGCGTCGACACCGTCTATTTCGGCGGTGGCACGCCGAGCCTTCTCGCTCCCGCTGCGCTTGCCAGGATTATCGACGCGCTGCGCGCTCGCTTCGACCTCGCCGATGAGCGCGAAATCACGCTCGAGGCTGACCCCGAAACGATCACGGCGGAAAAGGCCGCCGCGTGGCTCGACGCCGGCTTCAATCGCATCAGCTTGGGCGTCCAGTCGTTCGACGATCGCGAACTTCAGGCCGCTGGCCGCATGCACCGCCGCGCCGACGTCTACCGGGCCAGCGAATTCCTCCGCGCCGCGGGCTTCGCCAACATCAGCATGGACTTGATCGCCGGCCTCCCGCACCAAACGCGCCCGACATGGGAAGATTCCGTCGCTGAACTTCTGCGCGTTCGCCCCGAACACGTTTCGATCTACATGCTCGAAATCGACGAGGGCAGCCGCCTGGGCAAGGAATCGCTCGCGGGCGGCAGCCGCTACAGTGCGGGAGCTGTCCCCACCGACGACGCAATGGCCGAATTCTACGAATCGGCGGGCGCGCGACTCGCCGTCGCGGGCTACGAGCACTACGAAATTTCTAACTGGGCGCTCCCGGGCTTCCGTTCGCGACACAACCTGAAGTATTGGCGGCGCGAGCCATATCTCGGGCTCGGCGCTGGCGCGCATTCCTTCGACGGCGTCACGCGTTGGGCGAACGTGCACGATTCCGAGCGCTACGTCGCCTGCGTCGAGCAGGGAACCAGCCCGCGCGAGCAGATCGAACTCGTCACGCCCGAGCAAGCCTTCGACGAAGAATTCTTCCTCGGCCTGCGCCAACTCGACGGCATTGATCTCGCGCGCATCGAGTCGACGTACGGGGCGAACGGCCTGCCCGCACGCGTCGCGACTCTGCGAGACCGGATTGCTGCGCTGCGCGAACAAGGCCTCGTCGAACTCGACGGCGCGCGCCTCCGCCTCGCGCCCAATCGCCTCACCGTCTCCAATGAAGTCTTCGTCGCTCTGCTCGGGTAGTGTCCTAATTTGCGTGAACGGCTCACGTATAAAAAGTAGATTTGGCAACGTAGTTGCTGTTCCTACTCAAATAGTCATATTCTTACGGCCATGCCAAACAGCCAAGACTTACAAAAGCGGGTTACCGAAGCTATACAGAAAGTAGCTCCTGATGCGATTTGTCCGATATGTCAGAACACTGAGTGGACTATTCAGTTAGGGACTACGTACCTACCCCTCAAAGTCGAAGCGGGAAGTACCCAGAGTTGGAGCCAAACCGCTTTGGCGTTCGTGGCTCTCGCTTGCACTAGGTGTGGCAACACGCATCTCTTGAATCTCAATGTGTTGCTACAGGGCGACAAATGAGCGCCAAATTTACAACAAAGGATTTGTCTCAGGTCGAGCATATGAGTAGGAAGTTTGTATGTTATCAGGTGATGCAGAACGAGTTAGATCAGCTAAATGCTGGATATAGCTCTGCGCATCTCACTCTTTTTGGGGTGGCGTTAGGTGCATTCTCGACAGTCGTAATTAATTGGATTGCGGGAGTCAACGCGCCCCTCTCGATTACGGCTTATTGTACGTATCTTTGTACGACCATAATAACGGGTTTCTTTGCTCTTTATATGGGCTGGTTAGCTGTCAGAGACTATCGCAACAGCAATAAACTCATTCAACGCATCAAAGACGATTCCACACCGTTTAGTGTCGTGCAAGCGCGGAGAGAAGTTCCTCCAGTGTCCACACATGATCTGTAATTCCCGCGGCCATCGCGGGAGTGACGCGCAGAGTGGAATGTACCCGGCAAAAATTGTAATGGGCGAAATGAAGTGCGATATGCGCCTTGAGGTTCGTCAATTTCTTAGAAAATCCGTCGGTTAACCGTTCCGGTACTCATTTTCGGCCTCCGAATTCAAATTAGAACAGCACCCCTGCTCGAATAGAATCGGCCCACCGGCCCACGGGTTTGTTATCATGGCGTGCTTCAGGAGACGAGCAAATCATGCCCACCGAACCCGTAGTCGATCTTCGCAGCGACACTTTCACCAAGCCCACGCCTCAGATGCGTCGCGCGATGGCCGAGGCCGAAGTGGGCGACGACGTCTACGGCGAAGACCCCACGATCAATCGGCTTCAGGAACACGCTGCCGAAATCTTCCAGCGCGAGGCGGCGCTGTTCGTCCCCAGCGGGTCGATGGGCAACCTCCTCGCCATCCGAACTCACGCCCGCCCCACGAACGAAGTGATTTGCGAGGCGCTTTCGCATGTGAATCTGTATGAGATGGGCTCCATGTGCACCATCGCGGGATGTTTCCCCCGAACCGCCCGCGCCCCGCGCGGAATTCTCACCTGGGAAACGATCGAGCCGCTCATCCGGGAAAAGATCTACTACGATTCGCAGACGGCCCTCATCTCCCTCGAGAACACCCACAACATGCACGGCGGCGTCGTATATCCGCAGGAAATCGCGGACGACGTTTGCGACAAAGCCCACGCGGCAGGATTGAAAGTGCATCTGGACGGTGCGCGGATTTTCAACGCGAGCGTAGCGGCCGGGCGCAGGGTTGCCGACATGACCCGCAAATTCGATTCCGTCATGTTCTGTCTCTCGAAGGGTCTGGGCGCGCCCGTCGGGTCGATGCTTGTTGGCTCGCGCGACTTCATTGCCGAAGCGCGCATCGGCCGCAAACTACTCGGCGGTGGCATGCGCCAGGCGGGCGTCCTTGCCGCCGCAGGCCTCGTGGCCCTCCAGGAAACACCCAAGATCTTGCACGTCGATCACGAAAACGCGCGTCGCCTCGCGGAAGGCATTGCCCAGATTAAGGGCGTTTCCCTTGATCCCAGGAACGTCATGACCAACATCGTGATCTTCGATGTGAAAGCGCTCGGCCTCACCGCCGAGCAGGTTTGCGCGGCGCTCGAAAGACGCGGCGTTCTCTGCCAAACGGGAGCGGAGAAGTACGACGTCCGCATGGTCACGCACTACGATGTCGACCGCGCCGGAATCGACCGCGCGCTTGCCGTGACATCGGATGTGCTTGGTGCGAACGCGCACCGACCTGCCGTCGCCCACAGCACCGACTGAACCAGTGTTCACCGCGGAGACGCAGAGTTCGCGGAGAGAACCATCCCAGCCTGTAGACCGACCCCTGTGGTATAAGTGGAATTTCGAGTTTGCCTTGAAGCTATCTCATAAGTGGCGCCTGGAAGGGCGGGGCTTCAGCCCCGCCATCAGGCCCGCAATAAGAAAGGGCTTTAGCCCCTGAAGCCAAGCTGTTGATTTCTAAACGAGCATTTATGAGATAGGTTCTTACTCATTTTTATAGGCGGGGTCCACTTGGAATTTTCTCTCACTGACGAGCAGCAGCAACTTCGGCGCACTGTACGCGAGTTCGCCGAGGGCGAAATCGCGCCGCATGTGATGGAGTGGGACGAAGTCTCGCACTTCCCATCCGAAATCATCCCCAAACTTGCCGACATGGGTTTCCTCGGCGTCATTTTCCCCGAAAAATACGGCGGCGCGGGGATGGGCTACGTCGAATACGCGATTATTATTGAGGAGCTCTCGCGCGTGGACGGCTCGATCGGCATCATCGTCGCCGCCCACAATTCGCTTTGCACGAACCACATCTACAAGTTCGGCACGGAAGAGCAGAAGCAGAAGTACGTGGTTCCGCTGGCGCAGGGCAAGAAACTCGGCTGCTGGTCGCTCACCGAACCGGAGGCGGGCTCCGACGCCGGTGGCACGCGCACCGTCGCCGCCAAGAAAGACGGCGGCTGGCTCATCAACGGTTCGAAAACGTTCACCACGAATGGCCACTACGCGGATGTCTGCGTAGGCATGGCCGTGACTGATGCCAGCAAAAAGAGCCACGGAATTTCCGCGTTCATCATCGAGAAGGGAACTCCCGGCTACCGCCCCGGCAAGAAAGAAAACAAACTCGGGCTGCGTGCGAGCGACACGAGCGAGGTGGTGTTCAGCGATTGCCGCGTGCCGGCCGAGAACCTGCTCGGGAAGGAAGGCGAGGGATTCATCAACAGCCTGCAGATTCTCGATGGAGGCCGCATCTCGATTGCGTCGCTCGGCCTGGGGATGGCGCAGGGCGCCTACGAATGCTCGCTGCGCTACGCGAAGCAGCGCAAGCAGTTCGGCAAGCCCATCGCTGAGTTTCAAGCCATCCAATTCAAACTGGCCGACATGGCCACAGAAATCGAAGCGGCGCGCCTTCTCACCTATCAGGCGGCGTGGCTGGCGGATCGCGCGATTGCTTCGGGCGACGGCACCCCACGCTTCACGCGCGAATCGAGCATGGCCAAGCTCTACGCCGGGGAAGTGGCCGTTCGCGTCGCCAACGAGGCCGTGCAAATTCACGGCGGCTACGGCTTCATCAAAGACTATCCCGCCGAAAAATATTATCGCGACGTCAAGCTCTGCACGATCGGTGAAGGCACCAGCGAAATTCAGCGCCTAGTAATCGCCCGCCAACTCCTCGGGAAATGATCTCCTCAATCCGGTGAAACCAAGATTCTAATCGGTACAAATATTATTAGAAATGCCTCTAAGTCCAAGCGCCTCAACAAAACGTGAGGTTCTAATCGGTACAATCTGCGGGGTGCAAGTGACAAAAAAGCGAAACATCAAAATCTGTGGTTTAATTTGCCACTCGGATGACCGCCTCTATTGACAACTGGGCCGCGCAGATTCGCGCGGGCGACATTCGCGCGATCTCGCGCGCCGTTTCCGCTATCGAGAATCGCGCGCCTGAAGCCGAGCAGATTCTGCGCGAACTTTTTCCGCACACCGGCCGCGCTTACCGCGTTGGCATCACCGGCGCGCCCGGAACTGGGAAGAGCACGCTGGTCGACCGCCTAGCGAGCCACTATCGCGGCGAGCACAAAACAGTCGGCATCATCGCCGTCGATCCTTCGAGCCCGTTCACGGGCGGCGCGATTCTGGGCGACCGCATTCGTATGCAAGGCCACGCCACCGACTCCGGCATCTTCATTCGCTCGATGGCGACGCGCGGCTATCTCGGCGGCCTTGCCCAAGCGACGGGCGACGTTGCGCTGCTTCTCGACGCGGCGGGAAAAGAAATGATCCTGGTCGAGACGGTGGGCGTCGGCCAGGGCGAGATCGAAATTGTGCGACTCGCGGACTGCACGATCGTCGTGCTGGTGCCGGGCATGGGCGACGACGTCCAGAGCCTCAAGGCCGGGCTTATGGAGATTGGCGACATCTTCGTCTTGAACAAGTCAGACCGCGACGGCGCTGACCGATTCGACCAGCAGCTTCGCGCGATCCTGCAAATTGTCCCGGAACGAGATGGTTGGAAGCCGCCCGTGGTGCGCACGGTCGCAACCGAAAACAAAGGCGTCAACGAACTCGCGCGCGAGATTGCGCGTTTCCGCGAGCATTTCGCGAAGGCGCCCGGGCGCAGCTCCCGCGAGCTGGCTTACTGGAAGGAGTGGCTCCTGCGCTTGCTTCAGGCACACCTGATGGAGCGCGCCGTGGGTGCTCATTTCACCGAGACGCAATTCGAGACGCTGGCCGCAGAAGTTGCCTCACGAAAGAAAGATCCCTATGCCGCCATCACCGAAATCCTTGCTCACGCGGGTCTGCCCTGAGACGAGAAACCTCCAATCTCTGTTCATCCGCGATGCCATTCCCCGTATAATCGTGCGCTGCCCAAATGAAACTCGGCGACCTCGAATTCCACATCCTGTCCGACGGCCACGTTTACCTCGATGGCGGCGCGATGTTTGGCGTGATTCCGAAACCGCTCTGGGAGAAACAAGCGCCGGCGGATGCGCGCAACCGCATCAAGCTGGCCATGAATTGCCTCCTCGTTTTCGCCGGACACAAGCGGATCCTGATTGAAACGGGCGCGGGCGACAAATGGAACCCCAAGTTCCGCGACATTTACAATCTCGATGGTCCGCGCCTGCTCGACCAGTTGCTCCACTACGGCCTCCACCCGCAGGACATCGATGTGGTCATCAACACGCACTTGCACTTCGACCATTGCGGCGGGAACACGCGCATTGAGAAGGACAAAGTAGTGGCAACGTTTCCGCACGCTCGCTACATCGTGCAGCGCGGCGAGTTCGAGCACGCACTCAACCCGACCGAGCGCGACCGGGCAAGCTACTTCAACGATAACTATGTCCCTCTGCAGCAGGCGGGGAAGCTTTCGCTTCTCGAGGCCGACCGCGCGATCGCTCCCGGAGTGGAACTCATTCGCGTCCCCGGCCACACCGCGAACATGCAGTGCGTGAAACTCTCCGGCGGTGGCAAGAGCGCCTTCGCGTTTGCAGATCTGGTGCCAACCGCCGCGCATCTCCCGCTGCCGTGGATCATGGGTTACGATCTCTATCCCATGACGACGCTCGAGAACAAGAAGAGGTGGATTCCCGAAGTCTTTCACGAAGGCTGGATCGCTTTATTCAGTCACGATCCCAACGTTCCAGCCGGCTATCTTCGGGAACGCGACGGCAAATGGGAAGTCGAGCCTGTCACCATCGATTGACCTGGCACGGGCTTACGAGACGGAGACGCAATGGCGAAGCGGAAAAGCGCAAAATCGAGTTCGAGCAAAGACGCCGTCAAGACTGGCATCATCGGCGGCAGCGGCCTCTATACAATGTCTGGCCTGACGGACACGCGCGAAATGAAGGTCAAGACTCCGTTCGGCGCGCCGTCGGACGCCATCGTCATCGGAACTCTCGAAGGCCGCCGCGTCGCTTTCCTTGCGCGCCATGGGCGCGGCCACCGGCTATCGCCGAGCGAAATCAACTACCGCGCCAATATCTGCGCGCTGAAGATGCTCGGCGCCGAGCGCGTGATCTCGGTCAGTGCGGTCGGCTCGCTTCGCGACGATCTTCCGCCCCTCGATTTCCTTATCCCCGACCAATTCTTCGACCGCACACGCCTGCGCGTCTCAACGTTTTTCGGCGACGGCATCGTGGCTCACGTCGGCTTCGACAAGCCCACCTGTACGCACCTCTCGGCGCACCTCGCGGACGCGTGCGACCGCGCGGGCGTAACGGTGCATCGCGGGGGCACCTACGTTTGCATGGAAGGGCCACAATTCTCCACGCTGGCCGAATCGCACACGTACCGTCAGCTTCGGTTCGACGTGATCGGCATGACGAATCTGACGGAAGCTAAGCTCGCGCGCGAAGCCGAGCTGTGTTACGCCGCGTTCGCCATGATCACCGACTACGATTGCTGGCATCCGCAACACGACGCAGTCACGCTTGAGGAGATCATCGGCAACCTCGGCAAGAACGCCGAAAACGTGCAGCGCGCCATCCGCGAGGCGGTTCGAGCGATCGGCGATGAGCGCAATTGCAAGTGCGGTAGAGCGCTCGCCCACGCGATCATTACGGATCGGAGTCTGATTCCTGCGGCCACCAAGCGCCGGCTCGCCCCAATCATCGGAAAATACATCTCGTAGCGAGACTAACGCTACCTCTACTGCAATCGCGCGATATCAAGGAAATCGAAATCGCCCGCCGGTGGAAGGACCACATTCGTTAGCCGCTTCTGGTGCACGCAAACGTTATCGACGTACCACAAATCGATGTACGGCTCATCCTCGGCCACGATTTTCTGAATTTGCGACAAGATCGCTTTGCGCTTATCGCGATCCATCTCGACTCGCGCCTCGTCGAGCAGCGCATCCAGCGCCGGATTCCGGTAATGACCGCGATTCGCGCCATTCGGCGGCATCTTCTTCGAACCGAACACGTACTCGAAAATGTCGGGGTCGTTGTTTCCGCCGATCAAACGCAACGTGTACATCTGAAAGCTCCCGTGCGTAATGTCCGAATAGAAGGTTGCGAACTCGAGGGATCGTAATTCGAGCGCCACGCCCACCCGCTTCCATTCGTCGGCAATCGCCTCCGCGAGCAGGCGCGTGGACTGGTCCGTGGAAGTCTTCAGCGTGATGTGAAACCGGACGCCGTCTGCACCGCGCCTAAATCCGGCAGCGTCGAGCAGCGTCTCTGCCTGCGCCGGGTTGTAGTCGTACCGCTTCACCGCGGGTTCGTAGGCCCAGTGATTGGCCGGCAACAGGCTGCCCGCCGGAACTGCCATGCCGCGCAGCAAATTCTGAATCAGGGTGGCGCGATTCGTCGCGTAGGCGAGCGCCTGGCGCACTTCGCTGTGAGCGAGAATCGGATCGTCGAAATTGAAGGCAATGTAGGCGAGGGTGGTTCCGGGCTGGTCGTCAATCGCCGTGTTCGGATCCTGTCGAAAGCTCATGACCATGTCGGGCGTCAGCGAGTTGATCGTTACGTCGCCGCTGCCTTTCCGCAGTTCCAGGGCGCGCACAATCGCGTCGGGCACGATGCGGAAGCGCACGCGCGGAAGTTCAGGGGAGCCGTCGAAGTAATTCGGATTGCGTTCGAGAACGATTTCCTCGTCGGTCGTGGCGCTCACGAACTGAAACGGTCCGGTGCCAATCGGATGCCGCGCCAGTTCTGCGCCTGAGCCTTGCGGGACGATTCCGATTCCGGGCTTGGTTAAGTCCCAAAGGAATGAGGCGTATGGCTCGCGCAGGTGGAAGACCACGGTGAGATCGTCAGGCGTTTCGATCGACTGCACAATGCGGAACGAGCCGGCCTTGGCGGTTTTCACTGCGCCGGACATGATGGAATCGAACGTGAACCTCACGTCTGCCGACGTGAGCTCTCGCCCATCGTGGAATTTCACATTCGGCTTGAGGTGAAACACGTACGTCGTGGGATTTGGCGTCTCCCATTTCTGCGCCAAGTCGGGGACGACGTTCAGAGTCTGGTCGTGAGCGACGAGACTATCGAAGATCAGCCCGTCAAGGTGCTCCGAAAACGCGTCGACGCCGATGCGCGGGTCGAGATTGGTCGGCGCCGCCTCAATCAGGAAATTCACGGTGCCAAGCTCGCCGGGATTTGTGCCGCGCGCACAACCGTAGAAGCTGGCCGCGCATAACAACAGCAGAGACAGCGCGAGGGGCAACTTGAGAAGCCGAGCTTGAGTTACCACCGCTCGTGCCCGCTTCCGCCCGAGCGCGCCGGATTTGAAGCGGGAACTACGGCCGTTGCGCGTCTGCCGCGCACGAGCTTCCCCATGACCGCGGCGTGCTTCGCTCCGGTCGCGGATGGCAGATTGTTCGCTCGTCCGTGGTACGCCTCGTATGCCAAGACTGCGAACGCAAACGCCTCCTTTGCCTCAGGCGGTATCCCGAATGCGCTGGCCGGAACGATCTCAACTCCCGGCAGCGCCGCTGCAAGCTGAGCCATCATGAGCGGATTCTTTGCGCCGCCTCCCGCAACGATCAGTTCATCAATTCTGGCGGGCGGAAAAATGAATCGCTGAAACGCGTCCGCGATGGAAAGGGAAGTGAACACAGTTGCAGTGCGCACCATGTCGGCAGGTTTCGCGCGGCGCTCTTTCCCCCAGGCGATCAGCGCATCCGCGAAGGCGCTGCCGAACTGCTCGCGCCCCGCGGTTTTGGGCGGCTTCTTTCGCAGATACGGCTCGCGCATCAAGCGCGCGAACAAACCCGGAATCGTGTGGCCGCGAAAAGCGATGCGAGCATCGCGGTCGAATCTCGCGCCGCCTCGCGTCGCGGCCTCCGCCAGCGCGTCGACGATCATGTTGCCTGGCCCGGTATCGAATGCGAAGACGTCCTCGGCCCGCGCGCCTGCCGGAATCACGGTGACGTTCGCGATCCCGCCGATGTTCAGAGCCACGCGGCCCAGCTTGGCGTTGCGATAGAGAAGGTAATCGACAAACGGAACCAGCGGCGCGCCCTGTCCGCCGGCCGCCATGTCCATCGGACGGAAATCGGCGATCGTCGGCACTCCCGTTCGCTCGGCAATCACGCTCGGCTCCCCGATTTGGAGCGTGGAAGCGATGGGCCGAACGCCAAGAAACTTGGATGCGGTTCCCTGATGATAAATCGTCTGCCCGTGCGAGCCCATGAGATCGATATGTGAGAGCGGCACGCGCCACCGTTTGCAGGCTCCGATTGCTGCTCGCGCAAACTCCTCGCCCAACAGGAAATTCAACTGGCTGATCTCCGCGGCGGTAGTTTGCGCGCCATTCGCGATCCGGAGTATCGCCGCACGCACGCGCGCGGGAAACGCCGCATGATGATGCGTCTCGAACTTGGCGGAAATGGCCGGCGGAGCGCCCGAGATACGCACGAGCGCAACGTCGATTCCATCGGCCGACGTTCCCGACATCATCCCAATCACTCGCATCATGCGCGGCTCATTTCAACTGGCGCTGGAGCGCGGACAGCAGGTTCAAGGCCTCGATGGGCGTCAGCCGATTCACGTCCGCACCGCGCAGCGCTTCGAGCACCGATTCGTCGATTGCTGTGAAACTCGCCTGCTGCGGCGTCGGAGGCACCGCACCCGGCGAAAGCTGCTCTGTCAGCTTCTCCTCGCTCTCCTCGTGCCGCCGTAGAATTTCGCGCGCACGAACGATTACGTCGTTCGGCAATCCCGCAAGCCGCGCGACCTCGATGCCATAACTCTTGTCGGCGCTCCCGGGCTCGACGCGCCGCAGAAAAACGATCTCGTTGCCCGCCTCGCGCACCGAAACGTGCACATTCTTCACTCCCGGCAACAATTGTTCGAGCTCGGTCAGCTCGTGATAGTGAGTGGCGAAAAGCGTTCTCGGCCGCGCTCCGCTGTGCAAGGATTCCACCACGGCCCAGGCAATCGAGAGCCCGTCGAATGTCGATGTGCCGCGGCCCACCTCGTCCAGAAGCACGAGGCTTGCAGGAGTGGCCGTATTCAGGATCGCGGCTACCTCGCTCATCTCGACGAGAAACGTCGACCGGCCCCGTGCCAGATTGTCCGAGGCGCCGATGCGCGTGAAAATCCGGTCGAGCACCGGAAGTTTCGCCTGCGTCGCCGGAACAAACGATCCCATCTGCGCGAGGATCGAAATCAGCGCCGCCTGCCTCAGATACGTCGACTTGCCGCCCATGTTCGGGCCCGTAATGATCAAGAGGAACTGCGATTCGTCGTCGAGGTACAAATCGTTGGGCACGAACCGTTCACCGCGCTCTTCCACCAGTTTTTCGATCACAGGATGCCGCCCGCCGACAATCATCAGCGTCGTGCGTCGACTGGGACCAGCAGTGGCGCGCTCGATCTCTCCCGCGAACTCCGGCCGCGTGTAGTTCCTGGCCGCTGCGAGTCGCGCGAAATTCACCAGCACATCGATTTGCGCGATTGCCGCTGCCGCGCGCCGCAAACGCCCGGCCTCGCGCGCAATCGATTCGCGAATCTCTGAATACAAGCGCCGCTCGATCTCGAGCACGCGTTCTTCGGCGGACAGTACCTTGCGCTCGTACTCCTTCAGTTCGCCCGACGTGAAGCGTTCCGCGTTCACCAGCGTCTGCTTTCGCTCGTAATCCGCGGGAACCAGAGCAAGGTTCGGCTTCGAGACCTCAATGTAGTAGCCGAATATCTGGTTGTAGCGAATCTTGAGCGACGCGATGCCGGTCCGCTTGCGCTCGCGGTCCTCCATCGACGCGATGATTTGCCGCCCCTGCTTCATGATGTCGCGCAGCTCGTCGAGTTCGGCGTTGAAATCGCGCCGGATGGCGCCGGCGTCGTTTGCCATGGCCGGCGGATCGTCTGCGATTCCGCGCGCAATCAAATCGCGCACGTCCGCCATCTCGTCGGCGCGCTCGCGCAGCTCGGCCAATCGCGCGGCGCTCTTCGGTTCCACGGGGGCGCTTTCTTGGCCGGCTGCGATCGGTTCCGCTGTCAACAGTGACTTCACCACGGGGATTCTCTCGAGCGAGCCTCGCAGCGCGAGTAGATCCCGCGGCGTCGCAATCCCCAGAGTCACGCGGCTCGTCAACCGTTCGAGATCGAGGATGCCTTCCAGTTGCTTTCGAATTTCTTCGCGCGCGATGGTCCGCGACTTAAGTTCCGCCACGGCGTCTAGACGCGCTTCGATCTCAGGAAGCGAAATCTCCGGCCGCAGGATCCAGGCGCGCAGTAGCCGAGCGCCCATGCCGGTCGCGGTCTCGTCGATGGCTCGCAGCAGGGTTGCCGACGCGTCGTCGCCCGCCGCAGGTTCCACCAGCTCGAGGTTTCGCGCCGTCACGGCGTCGAGAATCATCGCGTCCTGTTGCTCGTAATACGCGATGCGGTCGAGATGCTCGAGGCCAGCCCCCGCCGGGCGAAGTGACGGGACCGCGACGGTATCCTCGGGTTTGCGCGGGCTAATCGCGGAAGTCTCGCGCAGGTAATGCACAATCGCGCCCGCCGCTGCGGCGGCCTGCGAGTGACCGTCCAATCCAAATCCGCCGAGCGCGACGACTCGAAACTGTTCTTCAAGGAGCCGCGCGGCGTACTGCGGCTCGAAAATCCAGTCATCGACGCGCGTCTCCACTCCTCCGAGCCCATTGAACCCGGGAGCCACTGCTACTGGAAACAGTGACGTCGGCTGAGGCACCAGAATCTCGCGTGGCCGCAAAATCCCCAGTTCATCGCGCAACCGCGCCTCGGCCTTTTCGCCAGCAAACTCGGTGGCGCGAAAATCTCCGGTCGAGAGGTCCACATACGCGAGACCAATCACCGCCTCGGATGCCGTGCGCGCGGTAGCGACTGCTGCCTGAGAAGTGTCGCCGGCCGCGTCGTCGTGGTCCAGAGTTCCGGCCGCCGTTGCCCTTGCTGCCCGCGAAATCCTCGCGTGGCCTTTGTGGCCCGCTTCGCGACCGGTCCCTCGCGCCACGGCCGCAAGAAAATTGTTCTCCTTCGGTTCGACCAGCGAAGCTCCCGTAGCCGTCCCCGGTGTGAGCACGCGAATCACTTCGCGGCGGACGATCTTTTTCCCCGGACCCGGTTCTTCCATCTGCTCGCAGATGGCCACTTTGTGCCCGGCGCGAATGAGCCGCGCGATGTAGTTCTCGGCGGCGTGATAGGGAACGCCGCACATCGGCACGGCCTGGTCCTTCTCTTTGTTCCGCGAGGTAAGGGTGATTTGCAGGATGCGCGACGCGAGGACGGCGTCGTCGTAGAAAAGCTCGTAGAAGTCGCCTAGACGGAAAAGCAGCAGCGCCGCCGGGTGCTGCTTCTTGGCGGCATGATACTGCCGCATGAGCGGGGTTGTCGACGTTGTCGATGAAGTCGTCGGCTCGGTCATGTGTGCGGGCCGTGTTCCGGCAGGGAAGCGATTATGCTGGCTCCGCCAGGCTATCGCAACAATTAGTGAAACGCCGGGGCGGCAAGGATGGTGGACTGTCGGTCCGCTATACTGGTTCGGTGACAAGACCAGGGCAAGCACGAAGGAAAACGAACCGGGAGATCGAGGTAAAGCTGCCGGTCGACGACGTACGGGAGCTGGTGCGCCACCTGCGCCGGATCGGCGCAAGGAATCACGGGCGCGTACTCGAGCAAAACACGCTGTACGACACGCGGGCTTCAGACTTCCGCCTCCGCGGGCGTCTCGTCCGCCTGCGAGTGGAAATATCCCCGAGGGGAACGCGTCGAGCGCTGATGACTTCGAAGGCCCCGGCGCTTCTAGGCCGTCTCGGAGCGGCACGGTCGCGCTACAAGGAACGACTCGAACGCGAGGTCTTGGTCCGCGACCCGATTCGGGCCGATCGGCTTCTGAGGTCCCTCGGCCTGCGTCCGGGCTTTCGCTACGAGAAATATCGCACCAGCTTCCGTCTCCGAGGGCGCTTGACGGGGCTACATCTCGATCTCGACGAGACCCCCGTGGGCGTGTTCCTCGAGCTTGAGGGCCAACCTGCTGCCATCGATCGCGTTGCCCGCCTGCTCGGATTTGCGCCGCGCGACTATATTCGGGGTACATATTGGGATCTCAACGCCGCCGCTTGCCGCCGCACAGGCCGCAAGCCGGGAAATATGCTCTTCGCAAGAAAAAATCCGCCGAAACGCGCACTCTTCGCTTGACAATCTTTCCGTCTGCTTTTAAGTAGAAGCTGGTCTTCTGTTTCCGAGGCAAATGGAGCTTTCGTCCAATTCGGAGCCTGGTAGTTGGCGCCCAACCCGTAGCCGTTCCGGTGTGCGAAGCGCCCGAGGGGTTTCGTCGGCCACAGTTCCCGGCACGAGCCGCGAGGGTGTGGCACGGGCGCCGCTCGCTTGCCAGGGTGAACTTGACAGGGAGGCGAGGCCCGGCCTGACGTAACCAAGGGCATTTGGTGTCTGCCCGAGGCCGGAGACGATGCCGGTCCCGGGCTTTTTTTTTGCCGATTGGCTGAAATGGGGCCTTGGCATAAGCCAGTTCGGTTCGATTTTGGGTGGTTTTGAGGAGTCGCCATGCTTCACGCAACCGAGGTTCTCGGCGCCGAGACGTACGATTCGCTCGGCAATTTCGTTGGCCGTGTGAAAGAGATGTTCATCGTTCCCGCTGAGCAGCCCAATCGGGTCGCCCGGCTGCTGCTCGGGCGAGGCCGGTACCGCCCGCTGGTGGCGCGCTACGACCAGATTGGCACAGTCGCGCCGGGCCGCGTCCAGCTGACCACGGAAGAATCTGCCCTGGAGCTGTACCAGCCGAACGAGGCGTGGCTCGCGATGCAGAAGGACCTGCTCGACCAGCAGATCATCGATACGCACGGCCGAAAGGTGGTGCGGATTAACGACGTCGATCTGTCCGAGCAGCGGACGAACGGAAATACAGAGCTTCGCGTGGCCGATGTGGACGTCGGCATTCCGGGAGCGGTGCGGCGGCTGCTCAAGGGCATGGTGCCGCCGAACGCTATCCGGCGGCTTCAACGAGGACTCCCGGCCCGGAAAATCCGCTGGGAATTCGTGAATCTGATTGAACCGGACCCGCTGAGGCGCGTGAAGCTGCGGATTTCGAGCCAGAAGCTGGCGGCGCTGCATCCGGCCGACCTTGCGGACTTGATGGAGGAATTGTCGCCCGGCGAGCGCCAGTCGATTATCGACTCGCTCGACGAAGAGGTGGCTGCGGAGACGCTGGCCGAGCTGGACAAGCGCTTGCAAACCCAAGTGGTGGAAAAGCTCGATCCCGAGAAGGCCGCGGACATCATCGAGGAAATGAGTCCGGACGCCGCCGCCGACTTGATTGCGAGTCTTCCGCCGGAGACCGGGCAGGAAGTGCTCGACGAGATGGATCACCGCGAGGCCGAAGAAGTGGAAGGGCTCCTGCAGTTCGGCGAGAACACCGCGGGCGGCATGATGACCACGGAAATCGTGGTGGTGGGCGAAGACGCGACGCGCGGCGAAGTGGTGGACTACATTCGGTTCCACGAGATTGCGCCCGATCAGCTCGACAACGTCGTATTGATCGACCGCGATGCCACGCTCTCGGGCAACGTGCCGGTGGCGCGATTGCTGCTCTCGAGCAGCGACCAGCGGATGACGGAACTGGCTTCCGCGCCGAAACTCTCGGTGACGCCGGACACGAAGGAGAAGGAAGTTTTCGAGTTGTTCGACAAATATAATTTGCGCAGCCTGACGGTGGTGGACAAGAGCGGCCGCCCGATCGGAGCCATCACCGTGGATGACGTTGTGAGCCATATGAGGGCCAAGCTGTAGCGACCGCAGATTTGAAATTTGAAATTTCAGAGATGTGATTCGGATGACGAGCCGCGACACAGTTACGGACAAGCTCTCGACGCTGAAGACGCGCAGCAAGGACTTTACGCGCCGCAGCCGCACGTTGCGCCGCCGCCTCGCCGTGTTTCTCGCCGTCGTTGGGCCGGGGCTGATCACCTCCAATGTCGACAACGACGCGGGCGGAATCAGCACGTATTCCCAGGCGGGCGCCCACTTCGGGTACACGCTGCTGTGGTCGCTGATTCCCATGACGATCGCGCTCTACGTCAGCGAGGAAATGTGCGGGCGCATGGGCGTCATCACTGGCAAAGGCCTTTCGGACCTGATCCGCGAGGAATTCGGTTTCCGCTCGACTTTCTTCGTGATGGTCGCGGCCCTCTTGGTCGATCTGTTCAACACGGTGGCCGAATTCTCCGGTGTCGCGGAGGCGTCCCAAGTGATGGGAGTGAGCAAATACATTTCCGTGCCGCTGGCAGCGATTGCCGTGTGGCTGCTGGTGGTTTACGGTTCGTACCGAATCGTCGAGAAAATATTCCTGGTCGCCTGCGGCTTTTATCTCTCCTATGTGGCGTCTGCGATTCTCGCGAAGCCCGACTGGCTCTTGGCAGCGCATGAGACCGTGATCCCTTCGATCCATCTGAACTCGGCCTACCTGGTGATGCTGATCGGGCTGGTGGGAACCACGATCGCCCCGTGGCAGTTCTTTTACTTGCAAGCAGGCTTTGTGGAGAAACGCATCGGGCCACGCCAGTACAAGCAGGCCAAATGGGACGTCCTGGTGGGAAGCGTTTCCTGCATGGTGATCGTGTTCTTCATCATCGTTTGTTGCGCCGCGACGCTCAACGTCCACGGCCTGACCAATATTTCGAGCGCGAAAGAAGCTGCACAGGCGCTCATTCCGCTGGCAGGGAAGTGGGCCGGCTGGCTTTTCGCATTCGGGCTGCTGAACGCGTCGCTCTTCGCCGCGTCGATTCTGCCGCTCTCGACCGCCCACGTCATCTGCGAGGGCCTTGGGTTCGAAGCTGGCCTCGACAACAAGTTCAAGGAAGCGCCGACGTTCTATTCGCTCTACACAATGCTGATCGTCGTGGGAGCGGGAATCGTGCTCATGCCGAAAGCGCCATTGTGGAAGATCCTGATTTATTCGCAGGTAGGGAACGGCATATGGCTGCCGATCGTGCTGATTTTCATTCTGCTCCTGGTGAACCGCAAGGACTTGATGGGCGAGCATACGAATACGTTCGGGTTCAACCTGGTGGCCTGGTCCATGAGCATCATCATGATCGTCCTGACCCTGGTTCTGGTGTACACCTCGATCGCGGAGCCTGATTCCGGCGGGGTTTCTGGTTTCCTGCTCCACTTCCACTTTTTGTAGCAGGCGGGGTGGAATCTGTTCGCTCTGTCTTCTCCTTGGCGGAAATACCCACCCTACCCTACGGTAGATTAGACTGGGTCGCTGGCGAGTGTTTTCAGTCATTTGCGTCGATTTCTAATCCCGGCGCCGTTATTAGAATTCTGCGGAGGGGGAGAAAATGGGGCGAAGCCCGAGCGTCTCGAGCCCTGGGCCAGTATCCTCACGTCGCTCCTCTCTGGCGGAAAGCCCGCCATCGTAGTTCATAACACAAAATTGTTAAGGGATGATGACGGGACCGTTTCGCTTGCTATACAACGGGGGCAGGCGGTTCGAATCGAAATGCCGGGTGCGGCGACTTCTATCCCAACGAGGTGGATCGCTTCCGCTCCTGTTGCTTCAACCTGGCACCGCGTTTCGGTGACGCACTTCCCGCGGTCAGCTCGAGGAGCTGCTGGCGAACTTGGTCGAGAATTTCGCGCGATAGGCTTGGGTCCGATACGGCCCGAGAGAGATTGATCGCCCCGAGCAGACTGCTGAGGATGAGCAGGGCGCGGCCGCGTTTGTCGGCATTCTCTTTGGACGGCAGCAGGCCGGCGGTAATCGCCAAGTTGCGCTTGACGCGGGCGGTGTAAACCGTTTTTGCCGATTTGCTTGCGCGGCTCATGTCTCCTAGCAATGCTCCCATGGCACAACCCGCTCCAGGGTTATCACGGTGATATTCGGTGAGGTAGATCTCCAACACCTGAGCCAGCGTTTCGGCATGCTCCTCCCAAGCGTCGATATCCTTGAATGCCGTAGCCAGCGCCTCGACCACAAGCTCGTCGCGCGATTTGAAGTGCTTGTAAAAAGCTCCAGCGGTCACGCCCGCCTGTTTCATCACATCGGCCACACCAATACCGTCGAGGCCGAGTTCGCGAAACCTCTTTGCCGCCACTTTCAGAATCCTGGCGTGAGTGTGAGTTTTTGTTTTCCTTGGCATATCACTTATTGTACGACCCAAAAGGCCACGCGGCCCACATCCTCGTCTCCGTGTCGCGCGGGTTAAAGGAGTATGGTCATACTTCTTGCGTTGGATGGTGTACGAATTATGCTGCAGGTACGTCCTTTGTTCAATGGTTACTCGTCACAAAAAAACACCAAAAAAAGTGCACCCATAGGAGTATGACCGTACTCTAACGCGAGTAGATGTGGACGGTCACCTCTCAAATGAGGGAGGAGCAATGAGCAATACGACGTCAGAACGGAATAAAGCAATCGTGCTTGAGGCCTTTCAGACTCTATTCAACAAGCGCGATTACAAGGCTGCGGAGCGTTTTTGGTCGCCAAACTACATTCAGCACAGTGCCCACATCCCAGCGGGCCGGGACGGGCTTCTCGGGATGATCAGAAACCTGCCGCCAACACTTAAGTACGAGCCGGGAGTCGTCGTTGCCGACGGAGACTACGTAATTCTCCATGGCCGATTCTCGGGGATTGGCCTTCCCACGAACTGGATTGTCGCGGACGTGGTCCGGTTGAAAGACGGAATTCTGGTGGAACACTGGGACGTGATTCAGGACGAAGCAACGAAGGAGCATTCCAAGAGCGGAAACCCGATGTTTGGAGACGCGTTCCCGAAGTAAAGGGACAGGCTCTCTGGGAGAAGGCCAATGGGAAGCACGTATATGGCAGTAGAAGTGTCAGCGCCGAACGTTTTCCGTGTTGTCGAGCGGGCGATTTCCGAGCCCGGAGCTGGTCAGGTGCGCATTCGCGTCGAGGCGTGCGGAGTTTGCCATTCCGATGCCGGCACTGTGGAAGGATTGTTTCCCATCGATTGGCCGCGCGTACCCGGGCATGAAGCGGTTGGGCGGATCGATGCCCTTGGCTCCGGTGTCCAGGGCTGGACCGTCGGCCAACGCGTGGGAGTGGGGTTTCTTGGCGGCTCTTGCGGATATTGCGAGTTTTGTCGAAACGGCGATCTCGTGAACTGCCGGAACCAGGAATATACCGGCATTCATCACGACGGCGGATATGCCGAAGTGATGGTCGCAAAAGCGAGCGGACTCATGTCGATTCCTGACGGCGTTTCGTCGGCTGACGCGGCGCCGCTTTTGTGTGCGGGTCTCACCACCTTCAACGCCCTGAGAAACGCGCCGGCAAAAGCTGGTGAACTTGTCGCCGTTCTCGGCATCGGCGGCCTCGGTCATCTGGGCGTGCAATACGCGAGACACATGGGTTTCGAGGTCGCGGCGATTGGCCGCGGAATCGAATCGGCGGAGCTGGCAAAGAAGCTCGGAGCTCACCACTACATCGACAGTGCAGCTGACGATCCCGCTGCGGCTCTCCAGGCGCTCGGCGGCGCCAAGGTCATTCTGATAACGGCTTCCGGGGGCACCACTGTCGCCACCACCTTCAAGGGCTTGCGTCCCGGGGGTGTCACCATCGATGTCGGCGTCGGACCGGAGCCGATCGAGATCACCGGCATGGATCTCATCTTCGGAGAGCGTAAGGTGGCTGGCTCGCTAACCGGGAACCCGGCAACTGGTGACGCAACGCTTCGTTTCAGCGCGTTGAGTGGCGTATCGGCGATGATCGAAACCGTCCCACTCGATCAAGCCGCCGCTGCCTACGCGAAGATGATGGCCGGGAAGGCGCGCTTTCGCATGGTGCTGATCACAAAAAACGGCAATAACCAGACGAGCGGGCCGAAGTGAAGCATTCCGTTTGCGCAGAAAGTTGCTCGCGTGAAACGAATGAACCTGTGGGAATAACCGAAGCGCGGAAACCGCGAAGGAGATGACCATGTCGTCCGGACCAAAGACAGCGATATTTCAGGCAGCGATGGCCCAGCCTACGAGCGAAGAGACCCGGGCCGAAGATTTGTTCAATAAACAGAGGACATACTTCGCTTCTGATGCGACGAAGACCTACGAGTGGAGAATCGACCAACTCGATCGCCTCATTCGTATGCTCCAGGACAACTACAAACCCTTTAGCGACGCCTCATGCAATGACTTTAAGACTGCCGCACAAGAGAACGTCTTCGAAGTGTCGGCGCCCATTGCAACCGCCGAATTCGTGAAATCACAGCTCAGGGAATGGATGAAGCCAGTCGAAGCCCCGCTTCCAAAGTTTCTCGCCGCATCGGGGCACAAGGGAGTCGTGTACCGGGAGCCCTACGGCGTCACATTGATCATCTGTCCATTCAATGGGCCGCTCCTGCTTTCGTTGCGTCCGGCGGTGGGTGCACTTTCGGCGGGCAACCCTTGCATGTTGAAACTCTCCGAAGCACTGCCGGCGACGGATGAGTTGCTCTTGGAATTAATTCCAAAGTATTTCGATCCGGAGGCTTTTAGTGCTGTCGTTGGTGGAAAGGACGTGGTTAATAAACTCCTGTCCCTTCCCTTTGATTTCATATTTCTCACCGGAAGCGTGGGTGTGGGAAAAGTAGTGATGCGAGCGGCTGCCGAAAATCTCACTCCCGTGCTGCTTGAGTTGGGGGGACAGAACCCTGCGATCGTCGATGAGACAGCGAACATTCCGGATGCCGCCAAGAAAATTGTCTGGGGCGCAATGGCCTGGGGAGGACAGTGGTGCACTTCACCCGGCTACGCTGTCGTTCATGAGTCCATCGCGGAACAGTTCGTGGCCGAATGTAAAGAGGCTGTCGTCGCGCTTTACGGCGCGGACCCCAAGAGCAACTCGGACTACTCGCGCGTCATCAGTCCCGCCGCGGTGGCAAGGCTTGCGTCGCTGATTGATCCCAAAAAGGTCGTTTACGGCGGAAAGTCTGACGCTCCGACCCGTTATCTCGATCCGACCATCCTCTACCCGATTTCCTGGTCCGACAAAATCATGGAAGACGAAATCTTCGGGCCGCTTCTGCCCATCCTCACTTACTCCGACCTTGGCGCGCTGCTCGCAAAGATCAAGTCGCTCCCCAAACCGCTAGCCGGCTACGTGTTCAGCCGAAATCAGCAGGCGATCGATCGCGTCTTGCAATCCCTTTCTTTCGGCGGGGGCGCCGTAAATCAGACCAATGTCTTTTTGTTCATCGAGTCCATGCCTTACGGAGGAGTGGGAACCTCGGGCATCGGGAACTATTACGGGAAGTACGGCTTTGACGCTCTCACTCATGCGAAGTCGATCCTGGTTTCGCCTCCCGACGTAGCCATCGAGCACCTTTTCCCGCCCTACACGCCAGAAAAGGTAGAGGAGGTCAACCAATGGTTCGGGTATTAGAAGGCGATGTTGCGGGGCAATCCTTGAGCGTCGCGGTCCATCAACAGGAAACAGACGGCGGGGCTGCCCTTCCTTCGTCAGGGTAAAAAGCCCCGCCCTTCCGGGCACCATTTGTGAGATAGCTTCATGTTAAGGGATCCCGACTTCTCTGGTGAACGCTTCGAATGGTATATTTGGTATTGGTTGTAGTATTTAAGGCTGCTGTCCGAGATCATGCGCAAATTGGTAAGGCGAACTGAACTGAGGGATAACCGTCGAGCGTTGCGCGGCGCGTTTCTGTGGATTTCGTTGTTTCTGTTTGGCTTCGCCGGCTGCAGTTCCGCTGAGGCCGCAGGCCAGAGTAAACCGGCTACCTCGCTTCGACCGGGCCTGCCTTTTGCAATCGCCGACTTCGACGGAGACCTTCGTCCGGATTTGGCGAGCATACAATCCGGCGCAAACGTCTCCGGTAGTACCGACTATTGGATTCAACTGAGACTCTCCGCGGCCGGGCTGCAATCGATTCAACTGCTTGCGCCCGCAGGCGGTCTCTCGATCGAGGCGCGCGACGTCAATGGGGACCACGCCATTGACCTGGTCCTCACCACAGCGTGGTTCCGGCAACCCGTAGCGATATTTCTTAATGATGGCCACGGCAGCTTTTCGAGGGCCGAACCGTCTGCATTCCCCGAAGCTTTCAGCGCGCCGGCAACAAATTGGCTTTCCGACTCGCGCCTGCTGGCAGAGGCTATTGGCATTGCACCAGAGTCGGGCGCCGGCATTTGTCCCGAAGAAAAAGATTCGCTGCACCTCCGATCACCAGCGGGATCGATTCCACCATCTAGCGCTGGTTTCCCCGTCAGTGCTTTCCTAAGCTCCGCGCCAGGCCGCGCGCCGCCTTCCGACGTTCCTCACCTGTAATCACTCAGCTCATTGATCGGTCATTGATCGGCAGGCCCATGCCGTAACTTTCCGTCTGTGGGCTTGCTGACCAGCTCGTACATCACTTCAAACTTCGCTTCCTTGGAGAGCGCACTGCGCTTTCCCGAGAGCTGATGCGGCAATTCGAACCGAATCTTGCAGTCAGACGTGAGGTCGTCCAATGACACGCACGGAGCACCAAGTACTTGCCATCGCATTTGTCGCGACATTCTTCCTCGGAGGGTGCGGCGCCGGGAAGGAAAATACAGCGCTCGAAGCGCCGCCACCCGCACAGGTGGAACACGAGCAGGATCTCAGCGTAATCCAGGTGGATCATCCCGAGCAGTTTCCGCTGGCCCTGGCGGTGGAACACGATGCCGCTTCGCAATTGGTGGTCACCGGCGCCGTGACTCCCGACATTGCGCGAACGGTTCCGGTAATTTCGCTGGCCTCGGGCCGAGTCGTGGATGTTCGTGCGCGCCTGGGAGACACGGTGCAGAAGGGCCAGCTCCTGCTGCGCGTTCGAAGTGACGATGTTTCCGCAGGCTATTCCGATTATCGCAAGGCCGTGGCCGACGAGCTTCTCGCGCGCAAACAGCTCGATCGGGCGAAAGACCTTTACGATCACGGCGCTATCCCGGAGGCAAGTCTCGAAAGCGCTCAGGACGGAGAAGACGACGCGAAGGTCACCGTCGAGACCGCCGCAGAACATCTTCACCTGCTTGGCAATGATCCCAATCATCCGAGCGGAATCGTCGATGTTGTGGCGCCCGTCTCGGGCGTAATCACGGACCAGCAAATTGCCACTGCCGGCGGCGTACAGGGGCTTTCCTCTCCGAATCCGTTCACGATCTCCGATCTGTCCTATGTGTGGGTAGTCTGTGATGTTTACGAGAACGATCTTCCGAGTGTCCGCCTCGGTGAGATAGCCGACATCCGACTGAACGCCTATCCAGAGCAGGTCCTGAAGGGCGCGATCAGTAACATCGGCGCGAATCTGGACGCAAACATTCGCACGGCAAAGGTCCGTATTGAAGTTCGCAATCCGGGATTCATGCGCCCGGGCATGTTTGCCACGGCGACATTCGTCGGCTTGAAGAAGGAAGCGCACACAGCCGTTCCGGCATCCGCGATTCTCCATCTGCACGACCGCGACTGGGTCTACGTCCCGACGGACGACAACAAGTTTCGCCGGTTGGAGGTGGCAGGCGGAGCAACGCTCCCGAATCAAATGCAGGAAATCGTATCCGGGCTGCAACCGGGTCAGAAGGTGGTAACGAGCGCGCTAGCCCTGCAGAACGCCGTCGACAATGAGTGAAATCCGAAGAGCGCCGCTCTCGGCGAGGAACAGCAAATGATCCGCAAGCTGATAGATTTCGCGCTGGAAAACCGCTTCCTCGTTCTTGCGGCCACCGTCCTGCTGTTTGGATGGGGCGCAATTTCATTTCATCAACTTCCCGTCGAAGCGTATCCCGACGTAGCGGACAACTACGTTGAGATCATCACGCAGTGGCCTGGAATCTCCGCGGAACAAGTGGAACAGCAGGTGACGATTCCGCTGGAAATCGTGATGAACGGCATTCCTCACATCACGCATCTGCGGTCCTTCTCACTCTTCGGACTCTCCGACCTGAAACTGATTTTCGACGACGAAGAGGAGAACGCCTGGGACAGGGAGCGCGTTCTCGAGCGACTTGCGCAAGTTACCTTGCCCCCTGGTGTTGTGCCGCAAATGGGCACCGACTGGAGTCCCGTGGGGCAAATCTACTTCTTCACGCTGCACAGCTCCAATCCCCAATACGACGTGATGGAATTGAAATCGATCGAAGACTGGGTGATCGAGAAGAATTTCAAGGCTGTGCCCGACGTCGTGGATGTGGCCAGCTTCGGCGGTCCCACTCGCGAATATCAGGTCCGCGTCGATCCCAACAAGCTGATCTCCTACGGACTCAGCTTGGCCCAGGTGGAGCAGCAGCTCACAAACAACAACGCGAATGCGGGCGGCAGTTTCATCGAATCCGGACTGCAGCAGGTGAATCTTCAGGAAGTCGGCCTGGTCAAAAACGTGCGCGACATCGAAGACACCGTGCTTATCACCAAGAACGGCACTCCCTTGCACATGAGAGATATTGCCGTCGTTTCGCAGGGTCCGAAGATCCGGCTTGGCCAGTTTGCACGGGCGATTCATCGCGAAGACGGAAAAATCATCGATAACGACGATGTGGTGTCGGGCATCGTCCTCTTGCGCAAAGGCGCGAATGCAGACGAAGCCCTCGCGGGAATCCACGCCAAGGTGAAAGAGCTGAATGACCAAATTCTGCCTGCCGGCGTAAAGGTGATCCCGTTCATCGACCGCAGCGACCTGGTGCAATACACGACGCACACGGTGCTGCACAACCTTACGGCGGGCATCTTCCTCGTCGTCATCGTCCTCTTTCTGTTTCTCGGGAATGTCCGCGGGGCAATCATCGTTGCGCTGACGGTGCCGTTCTCGCTGCTATTCGCCGCGACGTGCCTCAATTTGAAAGGCATTCCAGCCAACCTGCTGTCTCTCGGGGCGTTGGATTTTGGAATGGTTGTGGACGGGGCCGTGGTGATGGTCGAGAACATTGTCCGCCACCTGAGCCAGCGCCAAAACGGGAATGGCTCCAAGACTACGCTTGAGGTCATCGGGGAGGCCGCGCATGAAGTCCAGCGCCCTGTGTTTTACGCGATCGCCATCATTATCACGGCGTACCTGCCAATCTTCACGCTGCAGCGCGTGGAAGGACGCCTGTTTAAGCCAATGGCTTGGACGGTGGCATTCGCCCTGCTAGGCGCGCTGTTATTTTCCATTGTGATTGCACCCGTGCTCGCAAGCTTTCTGCTTTCAGGATCGATGCGCGAGTGGCGCAATCCAGTATTGATCTTCCTCACGGATCGATATCGCAAGGCAGTACGGTGGGCGATCCAGCACCGCCGCATAACTTTGGGGGCCGCAGCGCTTGGCCCGTGCCTCGCTTTGTACCTCATGTTCGGGGGAGTGATTGGTTCCGAGTTTCTTCCGCACCTGGACGAGGGTGCGCTTTGGGTGCGGGGCACTCTGGCTGCCAGCACGGGACCCAGCGAGGGCATCCGGCTAGCGAACCAGGCGCGCGTCCTGCTCTGCTCATTTCCTGAAGTTCCTCAGTGCACCAGCCAAGTGGGCCGTCCCGACGACGGAACGGACACCACGGGCTTTTTCAATACCGAATACTTCGTGGATTTGAAGCCGAAGGAACAGTGGCGTCCCGTTTTTCACCGGAACAAAGATGAACTCATCGCCGCCATGAATCGAGAGCTAGACAAAGTCCCTGGTGTGGTCTGGGGTTTCTCGCAGCCCATTGAAGACAACATGGAGGAAGCGGTGAGTGGTGTGAAGGGCGAACTGGCCACGAAGGTGTATGGCGACGACCTAAAGCTCCTTGAGGGGAAAGCCGATCAAATCGTCGACGTGATGCGCCACGTCAAGGGGATCGAGGATCTCGGCGTCTTTCGCGCTCTGGGCCAGCCGAACATCAACTTCGAAGTAGACCGCGATCAAGCCGCGCGTTATCAGATCAACGTCGCGGACGTTCAGGATGCCATCCAAACCGCGGTCGGAGGCAACGCTCTGACGCAAGTGCTGCAGGGCGAGGCGCGATACGACCTGGTGCTGCGCTACCTGCCGCAGTACCGCACAACGAAGGAAGCCATCGAGGATATTCGTTTATTGTCGCCTTCCGGCGAACGGGTTTCTCTCTCTCAGCTGTGCAAGGTGGAGGAGCGAGACGGCGGTTCCGAAATCTATCGCGAAGGAAACCAGCGCTACGTCGCAATCAAGTACAGCGTACGCGGCCGCGATCTTGGCGGCGCCGTTGAGGAAGCGATTCAAAAAGTGAACGCGCAAGTTCAATTGCCGCGCGGCTACCACCTCGACTGGGAAGGCGAATACGAAAGTGAAAAGCGGGCCCAGGGGCGTCTGCTGGTGATCGTGCCGCTGACGATCCTGGTGATTTTTCTCATTCTCTATACGATGTTTCGCTCGCCGAAATGGGCCGCTCTGATTCTGGGCACTGTCGCGATGGCCAGCGTCGGCGGGATGCTGGCCCTATTCCTTACTGGAACTCACTTCAGCGTTTCTTCGGGCGTCGGCTTCCTAGCGTTGTTCGGCGTGTCAGTGCAAACCGGCGTGATCATGCTCGAATACATCAATCAACTGCGTGCCAGGGGGTACTCGATCGAGGATTCCGCGATTGAAGGAGCCGTCCTAAGGCTTCGTCCGATCATGATGACGATGCTGGTGGCGACACTGGGTTTACTCCCCGCTGCAGTTTCGCATGCCATTGGCTCCGATTCACAGCGGCCCTTCGCGATTGTCATCGTCGGAGGACTGATGGTGAATTTGGCCATGAGCATCTTCATCCTGCCCACCTTATATGTTTGGGCGGCGCGAGAGGGTGACCGGTTGCCCGAGCCGGATGGAGACACCGTATGAGAAACGATCGTTGGGGGCTCCCGGGTCACAAGGCATTTGCGTTTTGTCTGCGTGTATGGAACCAGCTTCACGAACCCGTCGGCGCCAGGAGCCTGCCGTGATACCGGCCTCGATGATTGCACCGCGCGCTTTTATCCCGTGGGTTCGGCTATCTGACGCTGGCGACTGGGTTGTGATTCTGTTTGGATTTTTGGTGTGTATCGTCTGCCTGTCCAGCCTGTTTGCCCTCGGAATGCGCGTGATATTCGCAGCCCGACATAAGTCACCGCGGCACAAACGCCGCAGGCAAGCGAAACAGTCCATCTAGTCGCGGCTCTGCGCAGAGCACCGCCGAGTGACGCGATTTCGTTGCGAAACGGCGTAATTTCGCGGGATCAACTGCGCTTGGCGTTCACCATGTAGGACGTGACGTCGGCGTGGGAGATGGCGTCTGCCGCGAAAGTGAACGTGCCTTTGTCTTTCACTTCGCGCGCGGCTCGCACGAAGGCTCCCAGGGCGGCGCGGGCGAAAGAGCCGCCGACGCTGATGCGCTTTACTCCTACGGCGGCGAGTTCTTCCACGGAATAGGTGGCGCCTTTCAAGCCCATGAGGACGTTGACGGGCTTCGAGACGGACGCGCAAACGTGGCGGATGGCGTCGAGGCTGGGAAGGCCGGGCGCGTAGACGACGTCGGCGCCGGCTTCGGCGAAAGATTGCAGGCGGCGAATGGTGTCGTCGAGATCGGGGCGGTCGTGAAGGAAGTTCTCGGCGCGCGCGGTAAGAATGAATTGCGAGTGGTGCGCGGCTTTTGCGGCTGCGGCGACGCGCTCGACAGCAAGTTTGAATTCGTAGATAGGATCGCTTGCGTCGCTGAAGGCGTCTTCGATCGAGCCGCCCACCAATCCGGCGGCCGACGCGAGGCGAATCGTTTCCGCGCAGTCTTCCGGCGTGCGGCCGAAGCCGTCTTCGAGATCGGCGGAGACGGGCAAATGCGTTGCGTCGGCGATGGACTTCGCGTTCGCGAGGATTTCGTCGCGCGTCACGGCGGAGGAAGCATCACGGCGCCCGACCGAGAAGGAATAGCCGGCGCTGGTGGTGGCAAGGGCTTCGAAACCCAGCGATGTGAGAATTTTCGCTGAACCGGCGTTCCAGGGATTCGGGATCACGAAAATTCCGGGGCGCTGGTGGAGCGCTCGAAAGGCTTTGTATTTCTGTTCGCGGGTCACGTGTTGCTCCTTGGGGTTGAATTCGAATAGCTGAATAGGATACACGGGATGATGGGCAGGATTAAAACCCCGCGCTTCCAAAGCTTCCAGTGCTGTGCTACTTTGCCCTGCCGGGCATACCTTGAGCGCAATCCTGCACGATTGTCGGGACAATTTCCTGTGAAGGCCACCGAGATATTGAAGGATGTGAGCCGCGACGAAGCGGCGTTGCTCGACAAGCTTGACTTGAAGCGTTTGCCGAAGCACGTCGCGGTGATCATGGACGGCAACGGGCGCTGGGCCGAGCGGCGCCATCTGCCGCGCGTGGCGGGGCATCGCGCCGGCGTAAAAACCGCGCGCGAAGCGATCGAGACATGCAGCAGGCTCAAAGTGGAATACCTGACGCTCTATGCATTCTCGCTCGAAAACTGGCGCCGCCCGCAAGCCGAAGTGGATTTCCTGATGCGGCTGCTCCGCGAGTATTTGAAGCGCGAGTTGCCCACGATTCACAAGAACAATATTCGTCTGCTGGTGATCGGTCGGCCCGAGCAGCTTCCCGAAGGCGTGCGCAAAGATATTCACGACGCGATGCGACTCACGGCGCGGAACACGGGAACGACACTTGTGGTGGCGCTGAACTACGGTGGGCGCGCGGAGCTGGTGGACGCGTTCAACGCGATGCTGGATCACGTACGCTCGAACGGGCTTTCGGCGTTCAAGGCCGACGAGCAAACCATCTCCGAACATCTTTATACGGCGGGCCTGCCCGATCCGGATCTCTTGATTCGCACGAGCGGGGAAATGCGCGTGAGTAATTTTCTGCTCTGGCAGATCGCGTACGCGGAGATTTATGTGACCGAGACGCTGTGGCCCGATTTTTCGCGCGAGCGCTTGCTCGAAGCGCTGGTGGATTACCAGAAACGCGAGCGTCGTTATGGCGGATTGAGCTCCGGGCGCGGACGCGGAGGGTCGGGAGGGAAGAGTTCGGCCGCAGGGTCCGAGGGCTAGCGCGGGATGGCCCTTCGCATCGTCACGGGAGTGGTGCTGATCGCGGCCGTGGTTGCGCTGGTGTGGTGGGGACCGGCGTGGCTGCTGGCGGCGGCTGCGGCGCTTATCGCGGTCCTCGCGCTCATCGAATTCTTCGCGCTGGGGGAACGCGTCGGGCTGCGCGCGTTCAAGAAGTGGACGGTCGCCTGCGCGGTGGGGATATTCTACGCGCAGTACGCTGCGGGAATGGTTGAGACGCGAACGTTCGGCAGCGTTTCGCTGGTTCGCAACCTCGCGGGCGGGGCGCCTTCGATCGAAGCAGTGTTTTTGATTTTTCTTTTCGGCTGCGTGGGGATTGGACTTGCCACGCGACGGCCGATTCAGGATGTGCTTCCCGCAATCTCCATCAGTTCCGCCGGGCTGTTGTTCGTGGCGCTGCCGTTCAGCTATCTGGTGCGCATCAACGAAATCGAGGGGCGGGGCCGCGAGCTGATTCTGTTCACGCTGGCGCTGATTTGGGCAGGAGACACGCTCGCGTATTTCGTCGGGCGGTTCGTGGGGCGCGTTCCGATGGCGCGCGCGCTGAGCCCGAAGAAGACTTGGGAAGGCGCGATTGCGAACGTGGTGGCATCGCTCGCGGTGGCGCTGGCGGCTTCACGCTGGATGGATATGGATTTGACGGCGCTAATGCTCATCGCGGCGGGCGCCAATATTGCCGGGCAGATGGGCGACCTCATCGAGTCAGCGTACAAGCGCGGGGCGGCGGTGAAGGATTCCGGGACGATCGTTCCGGGGCATGGGGGGGCGCTGGACCGGATTGACAGTTTGATTTTGGCGGCGCCTGTGGTGTGGGTGATGTATCAGTGGTTCGCGACACGGTAGGAAAGCCGCTGGCGGCCACCATCCGAAGTAAAGCGAAGAGAGGTCCCTCTCTGCGTCCCGCGCCCACGCTTCGCGTGGGAAATGCAAAAGCGCGCGGGACTTCGCTCGGGATGACAACGCTTAGAGCGCGGACGCTAGAGAGTGGGCGTGAGCTGCCGCACTCCCAAAGCGGCCTTCGGCCGCGAGGCGTGTGGGCTACGCGGTGGAGTATTGGCGAAGGGAGGGTCTTAGACCCTCCCCAACACCTCCATCGAGATGCGGTGGCGCTGAACGATTTGAGAGGCAGCTAGTTTCCGGGGCCTGGCGGATAGGCGGGCAGGTCCGGGGGACGCGGTGGCAGCTTCTTCGGGTGCGCTTCCACTTCCTTCAGGACGAGTTCGATGGCCTTCTCGAGTTGCGGATCGTGTCCGGCCATCACTTTGTCCGGCGTGTTGTCGACGACGATGTCCGGTTCGACGCCGTGATTTTCGACGAGCCACTGGCTGTTGAGCCCGTACATCGCGAACTCCGGGCGAGTGACGTAGCCGCCGTCCATTAGAGGAATTTCTCCCCGAATGCCGCGAACGCCACCCCAGGTGCGCATGCCAATGAGCGGGCCAAGCTTGTAGTACTTGAAGTAGTAGCTGAAGATGTCGCCGTCCGAAGCCGCGTATTCATTGGTGACGCACGCCATCGGCCCGTAGAAGACGTTGGGCGGAGTGGTGCCGCCGTTCTCGAAGTTGCGCGCCGCATCCATGCCAGAGAGCACGCGACGCAACCGCTCAAAAACGAGCTGGTCGACGAAGCCGCCGCCGTTGTAGCGCACGTCAAAGATAATTCCTTGCTTGCGGATCTGCGGAAAATATTGCTTCACGAACTGGTTCAACCCCTCCCCGCCCATATCAGGCAAGTAGACGTAGCCCACACGGCCGCCGGTGGCCTGATCCACCTTTTGCCGGTTCGTTTGGATCATATCGAGTTCGCGGAGCTTGTATTCGCTGCCGATCGGTTTCACCACCACGTGTCGGGCGCCGTCTTCCGAGGGCTTTGAGTTCACGGTGAGCGTGACATTTTGATCCGCAGTATTCACAAACAGCTCATACGGGCTTTGCGGAGCTTTTAGCGGCCGCCCGTTGACTTCGAGTAAGTAGTCTCCCGTATGTACATCTACGCCGGGCTCCGTAAGTGGAGACCGAAGCGCGGCATCCCAATTTTCCCCCGGATAAATCTTCTTGAATCGGTAGAATCCGCTAGAGGCGTCTACGTCAAAGTCCGCACCCAGCTGTCCGTCATTTACCGGATGCAGATTCGGATAGTCGCCGCCTCCTACGTACGTATGTGAGTTCGAAAGCTCGCCGACAAGTTCGCCAAATACGTAGTTCAGATCGTAACGATCCGCAACATACGGCAAAAGTTGTGCGTACTTGTCGCGTTCCTTCGCCCAGTCGACGCCGTTCATCGAAGGCTCGAAGAAATAATCGCGCTCCTGGCGGTAGACTTCGTAAAACATCTGTTTCCACTCCGCACGCGGGTCGATTTCGGTTTTCATGCCTCCGAGTGCCAGCGCGCCGTCTCCGGGCTTGTGCGGGCCTGCGGACGGCGGCGTTGCGTCAATAATGCCGTAGGTGTTCGCGGGGCCGTCGTCGCCACCACCGCCGCCGGGAGAGGAGTAAAGCAGCTTCTTTCCGTCGAACGAGAGCGCGTACCCTGTGGCGCCGGCGATCAGCACGGCGTCTTTGCGCTCCTTCAGGTCGAAGATGTGCACGGCGAAGCCTTCACCCGCGAGCGGACCGGAAAGGCCGAAGATGGGGGTGGTGACGTAGAAGACGTACCCTTTCGAGGCACCCAGGCCCGCCATGCTTTCCGCCGGCGTGGGCAAACTGAAAACGCGGTTCTGGATGTCGTCAAGATCGATTCGAAATACCTCCTTCTTCTCCTCGGGCTTTTTCTCTTCGGGCTTCTTTTCCTCCGGCTTCTTCTCCTCAGGCTTTGGGGCGGCCTTCTTGGATTCGGCTTTTTCGGGCTTCTTTGTCTTTTCCTCCCCCGGGCTGGGCTTGACCTCTACCATCTCGTCCGGGTTGGCCTTCTTGACTTCCACTTCATCGCTCTGCGGGGCAAACGGGGAAGTAGCATCCGCGCGCAGGGTGACCGCGTAGACGCGAATCGCCTTGGGGTTGGCAAATTCGAGGTCAAACACGCCCAGCACTTCGTTGTAGTCGCGGGCGGACAGGAAGTAGAGATATTTGCCGTCGGGATCGAAGACAGGATTGAAGCTGCCGTTGAAATCGGTGGTTACGGGCGTGATCTTCTGGTCGGCCAGGGAATAGAGGTAAATCACGGGATTGCCGTTCTCTGCCTGCTTCGCATAGACCGCCCATTTGCTGTCAGGCGACCAGTTGTAATCCGTCAGATCCGCGTACTTGCCCTGATCGATTTGGACGGGCTTTTTCTCTTCGATGTCGATGTAAAACAGCCGCAGGGATTTGTCGGCATACAGGAGTTTTTTGCCGTCGGGCGACCAGACCGGCTGCAGGCGGTGCATTGAACCATCCGACGTGACCCGAACTTCCTTGCCCATGCCGTCCTGGGGCGCGAGGTAAATCTCTTCCTCGCCGGTGCGGTCGGAAACGTAGGCCACCCATTTTCCGTCCGGCGACCACGCCACCTGGTCCTCGCGAATGCCGGGCGTCTGCGTCAGGTTGCGAGTGGCTCCGTCTTTGGCGGGCACGGTGTAGACGTCGCCGCGCGCGCTGAATACGGCGCGCTTGCCGTCCGGCGAAATGTCGACCGACGTAATCAGCTTGCTCGTATTCACCCAATGCTTTCTTGCCGAATCAAGGTCACCCGGCAAATACACGGTGACCTTCTTCGCCTGCTCGCTGGCGAGATCGAAGAGATACAGAAACCCACCGTTTTCGAACACGATGGAATCCGGGCCGAGGCTTGGCCAGTTGACGTCGAATTCCGTGAAGTGCGTGAGCTGCCGGATTTGCTTCGTTGCCGTGCTGTACGCAAACAGGTTCATGCGGTGATCCGGGCCCTGGTCCGAATCGAAGTAGATCGTATCGCCATGCCACATCGGAAACGTGTCTGTGCCCTGATACGCGCTGTCGATTTGCTCGTAATGAGTCGTTTTCAAATCGAAGATCGAGATTTTCTGCGCCATCCCGCCGGTGTACCGCTTCCAAGTGCGGAAGTTCCGGAAGATGCGGTTGAAGGCGATCTGATTGCCGTCGGGCGAGAACGACGTGAGGCCGCCTTTATCGACAGGCAAGCGGGCGGGAAGGCCGCCATCGATTGAGACCGTAAACAAACGGCCGAACCAATCGTTGAAGGTGTCGCGGCGCGAGAGAAACAGGATGCTCTTGCCGTCGGGCATCCAGTTGATGATTTCGTTCTCCATGCCCATGCGTTCCGGCAGCCCAATGGGAGGAGGCTGAAATGTGAGCTGTTTCGGATCGCCGCCCTCGGCCGGAATCACGTAGACGTTCGGGTTTCCATCATACTGGCCCGTGAATGCGATGCGTGCACCATCCGGGGAGAATTTCGGGAAAACCTCGAGGCCCGGATTCGTGGTAATGCGCCTAGCGACGCCGCCGCTGGTGGGCACGAGCCAGAGGTCCCCGGCATAGCTGAAAACGATCTTGTCTTTGTAGACGTCGGGGAAGCGCAGCAAGCGCCCTTCCTGCATGGTTTCCTGCTCGCGAGCCACCGTGGCAATCGCAAGCGCCGCAATGAGCACACACAAGACACGCCGAAAGACTCTCATCCGTCATCCTCCAAAACGTTCAGTTTGTGTTGAACGGCTGCGGACCCGCGGGCGGCTATTCCTGCTGCGAAGCCATCACGCTCTCGACAATGCGTTAGCCGTTGCGGTCACGAGCCCATGACACGAAAACCGACCCGAAAACCCACCCTTTCGCCCCGGCAGAGTATACAACAGTACCTCGAAGCGCCAGACCAACCCAGCTTCACGCGCGCGCCGCTTGGCTTTCGGTTTTCACAGCGTTGGAGCCCTCGATCAGACACATCCCCGCCTTCTAGCGCAGCTTAGACGTGGCGGACCTGTTTTCGTCTCACGAAGATTTTGATGTATCCTCACCGCGCTCTTTTCAATGCAGGAGGGAACGATGCAACTGAGCACTCATCTCCAATTCAACGGCCAATGCGAGGCGGCGTTCCGGTTTTACGAAAAGTGCCTCGGCGGCAAGATTACCTTCCTAATGACGTACGGCGACTCGCCTATGGCTCAAGAGGCACCTCCCGACTGGCAAAGGAAAATCGTCCACACGAGCTTCGCACTGGGGGAGCAGACGTTGAGCGGCGCCGATTCATGGGAGGAGCACCATCACGCGCCGCAAAGGATTCTCCGTGGTGCTCGAAATAAAGGCTCCCGCGGAGGCCGACCGCGTCTTCGAGGCGCTGGCGGAGAACGCCACGATACAAATGGCGATTCAGGAGACGTTTTGGGCGCAGCGATTCGGCATGCTCGTCGACCAGTTCGGCATCCCGTGGATGGTCAATTGCAGCAAGCGCGTCTGATCAACAACTGCGAATTCAGGATTTTCCAGCGTGGTCGCCGTATTCCCAATCGTAGGGGACGCCAGTGTCGCCGAGTATGAACTTGACCAAATCGGCGAAGCCCGCCTCGGAGCGAACATCGTTCGACAGGATCACGACGCACCGCTGACTGGCCTCGACGCAGACCATGGTGTTGGCGGTCCCGCCATCGTGGCCTCCCTTGTAGAAGCCGTGGCCCTGCGGACCGTCGAAGACGACAACGCCCAGACCGGCGTACAAATCCTTGCTCTGCTCACTCACCGGCAAGTCAGGGAGGAAAGGAGGGAACTGATGGGCCGTGGTGATATGGAGCCCCGGCTTCGTCATCTCCGCACGTGACGCCGCACTCAGGCCATCGCCGCGCACCAGGGCAGCGACGAATTTCGGGAAGTCGGAAATGGTAGTGTCCATCGAGCCGGCCACGCGCACCTTGCTACGATGGTCATGTTCCTGCAGCTGGCCTTGATCGTTCCAGCCATCAGCAAGATTGGCGGCGAAATCATCGCGCCACACAAGGCTCGTGCGGGTCATGCCCAGCCGGTCGAAATTGGCCTTGGTCAGATCGCCGACGTCGAGCCCCAGCCCTTGCGCCTTGCGGCCGTGTTCGACGACAAATTGCAGCAGGATGAAACCCTCGCCCGAATAGCTGTAGCGCGTGCCGGGTTCGAAATGGATGTGCAGTTTCTGGTCAGGTTCGATGAACCAGAAGTTGGCGAAGCCGGTGGAATGCGTCAGACACATACGCGGCGTGATCTTTTCCCAGCGCGGATCGTCGGCCAGATCCTTGTACGGCCCGTACTTGTCCGGGAAAACCGGGTCGGGGCCATAGCTCGGCAGCGGCTTATCGAGATCGTCCTTGACGGGTGTGTCGAGGTTGAGCTTGCCCTGATCGACCAGTTGCATAACCGTGTAGGCAAACACCGTCTTGGTGAGCGACGCTCCGTACATGACAGTGTCGGAGGTTAGGGAATCTCCCTTGGCATTACGGATGCCGAAGGCGTGGACATAGCCGACCTTGCCGTGATCGATCACGGCAACGGCCATGCCGTTGGCGTAGGTGCGGGACATGATCTTTCTCACTTCGGCATCGATGGCGGCGCCGTTGGGCATCGTTTGCGCGACAGCCGCAGCGGGAAGGCTGGAGGCCGCGAAGAGAACAGCCAAGAGCCGAAGAACCTTTTTTCGGGTTATCACGGTGATAGGCCTTTCAATCCTGAATACTGACCGAGGATCATTCCACGAAGGTCTGGCCGCCGCAATCGCTAACCTCCGCTACCAGGCATTGAAAACGCGGCGCGCCCCCCGTATCCTAGATGGTTCAATGAAGATTGCCCTCGCGCAGTTCAACCCGACAATCGGCGACTTCGAAGGCAATGCGGCGCGGATCGTGGAGTTGGCCCGCGAAGCAAAGGCCGGCGGCGCGGAACTCGCGCTGTTCTCGGAGCTTTGCCTCTGCGGCTATCCGCCGCAGGATCTGGTGGAGCGCCCGTCTTTCGTCGAACGCAACCTGGAAGCGCTCGCAAGTCTTGCGAAATCGATTCCGCTGGCGTCGCTCGTCGGCTACGTGGGAAGGGCCCAGGACAACACCGGCAAACCCGTAGCGAACTGCGCGGCGCTGATCGCGGATGGCCGCGTACTTTTCGAACAGCGAAAAATGCTGCTTCCCACTTACGACGTGTTCGATGAGTCGCGCTACTTCCAACCCGCTCACACCCAGCACGTTTTCCCCCTGAATCTGGTAAAACTCGGCGTAACCATCTGCGAAGACGCCTGGAACGACAAGAATTTCTGGCGGCAACGGCTGTACGACCGGGATCCCGTGGCGGAACTGGTGGCGAAGGGAAGCGACATCATTCTGAATCTTTCCTCTTCGCCCTACACGCTGGACAAGCGCGAGCTGCGGCGCGACATGTTGCGTGCCATCGCCGTGGAGCAAAAAGTTCCCGTTGCCTATGTGAATCAGGTGGGCGGCAACGACAGCCTCATATTTGACGGCTCGAGCATCGCTTTCATGCCGGACGGGCGCATCGCCGCGCTGGCGAAGTCCTTCGAAGAGGATTTGGTGTTTTTCGACAGCGCTTCGGGTGTCGGCGATATTCGCTGCCAGCCGAAGAATGAACTCGAAGCCGCCTACCGGGCTCTCGCGCTTGGCACGCGCGATTACGTGCGCAAGTGCGGGTTCCGCAAAGCTGTCGTCGGCCTGAGCGGCGGTATCGATTCCGCGCTCGTGGCCACAATCGCGACGGTGGCCCTCGGGCGCGAAAACGTTCTGGGCGTCAGCATGCCCGGGCCGTATTCGTCGGAAGGGAGCCGCAGGGACGCGCGGCGCCTGGCGGAGAATCTCGGCATCGAGTACCTGGCCTTGCCGATTACGGAGACGTTCGAAAGCTATCGGCGGACGCTCTCGGCGCCGTTCGCGGGGCTGCCCGAGGATGCCACCGAGGAAAACATCCAGGCCCGGATTCGCGGCAATCTTCTGATGGCGCTGTCCAACAAGTTCGGTTCGCTCGTTCTTAGCACCGGCAACAAATCCGAGATGGCGGTGGGCTACTGCACTCTGTATGGCGACATGGCCGGCGGGCTGGCCGTGATTTCCGACGTGCCCAAGACAATGGTTTATGAGCTTGCAGCGTTCGCGAACCGCGATAGGGAACTGATCCCCCGCGAGACCATCACCAAGCCGCCATCGGCCGAACTTCGCCCGAATCAGACGGACCAAGACACGCTGCCGCCGTACGACGTGCTCGACCGCATCCTCAAGGCGTACGTCGAAGACCTGCGCAGCCCCGAGGAGATCGCCGACCTCTCGGGCTACCCGCTCGACCTCGTCCGCTCCGTGGCCAGCCGGGTCGATCGGAACGAGTACAAGCGCAAGCAGGCGCCCCCGGGCCTGAAGGTGACTTCGAAAGCCTTCAGCGTGGGCCGCCGATTCCCCTTGGCCCAGAAGTTTTGAGCCCTCGAGAGGCACTCATCACGCAACTTTGATCCGCGCCGTCTTTCTCTATTCGCCCATCTGTGGTTTCATATCACCTTTCCGGCAGGCTCGACGAATTGAGGAGGTTTCATCCATGCGCCGTTTGTCGCTATTAATCGCAGTCGCGTTTGCAATTGTTCTCGCGTCCGGTGCGGCGTTTGCTCAAGCGCCTGCAGTTCCTGCGTCAGCCCCCGATCAGGCGCAACTCATCCATTCTTCTGAGCTCTTCGTCCGCAATCTCTTTACCTGGGGACCGGAGTACAAACTCAAGCTGGGTCCGCTGGGCCCGTCTCCCTCGCCGGATTTCTTTCAGCTTCCGATCGAAGTAACGATCAAAGACCAAAGCGATAAGGGCACCTTCTTTGTCAGCAAGGATGGGAAGGCGTTCATTCGCGGCGAAATGTTTGACATGGCTGCCGACCCCTTCGCCGCGAACCGCGCCAAGCTTCACATTGACGGCAATCCCTCGAAAGGCCCCGCCTCGGCTCGCGTCACGCTCGTCGAGTTCAGCGATTTCGAGTGCCCCCACTGTCGCGAGGTTCACAAAGTCTTGCAGTCCGTTGAGGCCCATTACCCGCAAATCCGTGTGGTGTTCAAGGATTTTCCGCTGACCCAGCTTCATCCTTGGGCGGAAACGGCGGCAATCGGAGGCCGGTGCGCTTTTCAGCAGTCGCCAGAGGCCTTCTGGAAGGTTCACGACCTCATCTTCGACAACCAGGACGTCATTTCGACGGCGAACGTGTGGGATCAGGTCACTGCCTTCGCTGGCCAGGCTGGCCTCGACACGGACGCTTTCAAGGCTTGCCTGTCGTCGCCCGAAGCCAAGCAGGCTGTGGAAGCCAACCGCAACGACGGAATCGCCTTGAACGTCAGTAGCACCCCCACGATTTTCATCAACGGCCGCTTGCTGGTGGGTGGTGACCTGCCTACGATCGAACAGTACGTCGATTTCGAGCTCAACCCGAAATGACGGCCCTTTGCGGGCGTAAGGCTTCTGACGGCGTAAAGCTTCAGAGCTAGCTCCCGCGACGGCTCCGCCTTGAACGTCACTAGCACTCCCGCGATTCTCATCAACAGCCGCTCGGCTGGTGGCTGGCGACCTACCCACGGTGGAGCACTACGTCGCTGGAACTCACCCGAAATGACGGCCTTTTCCAACGTGGCGCCCTCGGCGACGGAAATCATCTTGAATGTCAGCGGCTCCCCACGACTTTCCTCAGCGACCGCTCGCTGCTGGGCACCTACCGATGGTCGAGCACTACGTCGCTCGAACTCACCCGAAATGACGGCGTCTTCAGCCGTAATCGCCGTGACTTAGCCCCCGCGACGCCGTCACTCGCTCGTGGGTAGCGACCTGCCACGATCGAAGGGTACCTCGACTTTGAACTCAACCCGAAATGAGCCCTTTTTTGCCTTAATCACCCTGACCTAGCTCCTGCGACGACAGTTACAACTCCGGGCCGCTGGCTTGGTGTTCCGAGCCAGAGCTCGAGGTCAACCCCCGATACGGCCGCGAACAGCCCGACCTCCGCACCCATCGTCCCAGCAACGCCCACCGCACACTTGCTGTAATCATCGAGAAGCTTGCAACGCCTAGAGCGTAGTCTCTCGGGTAGCGCCGGTTTGCTGCGCAGCCGCGTCAAGCAAGCCGCTCGGCTCGAGCTTCAATCGCCTGAAATATCTCCTCCTCTCCGAGCACGTCGACCGACCGAAAACAAAGTTCACAGTTCACACGCCGAGCGACGCGCTTTACCCAACTAATGCATATTTATGTTGTGCTGACAGCATGGGGCTGGGCGATTGAGGGGTGCAGCCGGTCAAAGATGGAAAAGGGCCAAGAGTACAAATTCATTCTCGTTTGGCGGCACAGAGTGATTCGACTTTCCCTTCCAGCCCCACTATCGGCTGTTCAGTGTGACCGGCTCTGGCCGTTCTGCTGGCTGGCAAGGCGAAGTTCTCCGAGGGACACGAACAAGAACTGCGACAAGGGCGCACGACGAACATGAGCTGCAGCGATTGCGCAGATATTTGAATTGCAGCGGCGTATCTCAGGGCAGATGTTCGGTTGCGACGGAGTCGCAACGTTACCAGGTGTTCCAGATGCGTCGCGGGCGAGTAACTCAGGCGGAAAGGCAAGGGGCAAGTCGGATGACGATTTGGTTGGACGAGCGTCGACAGAATTCCTTTTGTGCGCGGGAGACGGCGTTTCAATGGTGCCGACAGGTCTCGCCAGAAAATTTCGGCGGAGCCCCTTCAATCGCGAATCCTGGGGCGATCCTACGCCCTCAGCCGGAAATTTCGGCCTTCGGTCATGAGTGGCAGAGATTCCAGAGTGGCGGCGCAAGCTTTGCTGCGAGAGGTACTCCTCGCGGTGAGAGCACTCGCCGTCTTCCTCAGCAGGAGGCAAGAAAAGAGAGGCATGGAAATCAAGAGTTGAAAGTGCGCGCGAGGGCGATGTCGCTGAACGCGAAATGTCCGTGCTGCGATATTTCAAGATCCAACGAGCGGTGCGCTCGTCTCCTTGGGTCTGAACCCATTCGTTCACGAGCTTACGGATCTCCTGGCGAAGTTCGGCCAGTTTGGTTACGCGAGATAACAAGTATGACTCAAGCGAACTCTGTGAAGACGCAACTAGATACTCAAGCGGCGGCTGGGTGTCGCCCACGAGTTTGGTCCCCCGTTTTGTTTGTGGTCCCTCGAATGAATGAGAGTGGCGGACCGTAACACATGATTGACGTGCTGCCATAGTACCCACGTATTAGTACGGGGGCCGGAAGAATAGGGGCAGGCAACGAGGTCTGGCGTTGAGAAGGCGCCAGCAATTAGCCGTTGCGCGGGGACTCAACAAAAGATGGATAGAAGCGACAGAGGTGCCATGAGGACCGGGTTCGTCCTGTGGTTGTTGAAGGATAGTCAAGCTGGTCAGTTCCGAGTGCGTTAGGAGGGTAAGGCTTATGAACTTTCTTAGAAACCTTTGGAGGGAAGTGCCACAAGGGGGAATCGTTTCGTCCGGATGGCGGCGCATGGCGCGGTACGAGCCTCAGCACCAAGTTGGAGTGTATACAGCGATGCCCCTGAGCTGGGTCGGGCGCATGCTTCGCGAGTTCCGCTATCGGGTGAACGTTGCTGTGACGGCGCCCACGCTCGAGCAAGAAAAAGTCTTGGAGTCACAGCGCGCCAACCGAGATCGCGAGCGACTTGCCGAGGAGTATTCGAAGGGCTACATGGCCGGGTGGCATGAGTGCTTCGAGGCTTGCCTGCAGGCTGTGGAAGAAGAGATTACTGACGCGGATGAGCTTTGGAAGATGGGCGCGGCCTTGACCGGTTCCGCGACGACGCAGCGCGAGAACTAACTGGCATTCAAGGCGGGAGAGGGAAACGCTAAAATGAAATCGTCTGAAGTGTTTGAAGTGTGTCACAACCGGTACCGCGGACTGCGCGACTGGCTCGGGGATGCGACCGGACAGGTGCGTGCGCTCGATCTGGAAAAGCCCTCGGAAGGCTACCGTTGGCGGCCAGATCGGTCGAGGGCATGTGAGTATATCGCGGATTTCGAACGGATCGGTCGGCAGACCCTTCGGCGACAGGAGTGGAAAGGGCGATTGAGGCTGTTTGAGACGTATTTCATTCGGAACGTCGAATATCGCCAGGCAATTGGCTTGGTCGGAGTTGCTGAAGGGACTTTCGACTACTGGTTTCAGGAAGTGAAGCGGGCGGTGGGCGCGGAGTATTCACGCACGGGGCTGTTTCCGCCGACGCGCTATTTCGGGCAATAGACGCGACGGATGAGCATCGCACTCAAGTCGGGCGGCGACGAGAGCGGTCAAGACCCACCTTTCTTACTCTTCGCGGCAAGGAACTTGCGCATCAACGGAATGCCTACGGTAAATGGCAGGACAAGGACGTTCGCGAGGAGTGAGGAACGGCGTTCGATGCGCTCGTGAATCACATCGGCTTCGGCTTGCTTCGCGGAGACTACAGCTGTCACGTATTTCAGAAAGTTGACGCCGCACCTATCGCAAGTTCCGCCATGACGCTGCTCGTGCCGGCATGACGGGCATTCATATCTGAGGGTAGCGTGGCACCGCCGACAGAACCGCGCGATGTCGCGGACTTCGCTGCTGCACTTCGGGCACTTCATGATTCATTCTACTCGTAGCGCGGCGGTCGGTCGTCATGGAAGGGCGCAAGTGCACCGAGGTCGTTAACACTGGCTCTTCGTACAGGCGAAAACTGGCGAGGAATGTGCGAGTCTCAGCCGAGCGGCTTACCAAGAAGATCGGAAGCGCCACAGGATGGAGCCGTTCGGGCTGCTCGATCCTCCACGGGCTCCGTTTCGCCGAGAGGTCGCACCCGGCCTACGGCTAGGATCCGCCGGACGAGGAGGAGCTGTTTGCAGCTTGGCCTGAGGCAACGGCGCGAGCAGGCGCACGATGTGTCCCAGTCGCTCCTGCTTATAGGGCTTGGCCATACAAACGACCGCGCCAAGAGAATGCGCACTGGAGTAGTCGCTTGGATATGCTGAGCTGGTAGTAAGCACGACTGGAACCCTCTGCAAACGCGGAGTGCCTTTCACATGCGAGCAGACGGCATAGCCGGGCATGCCATCGCCCTCGATTTCGGCTATTACAAGGGCCGGGGTGAACAGGTTCAAGACATCCAATGCATCCGCCTGATTATTGACGGCAATAACTTCGTAGCCTTCGTTCACCAAATAATCCTTCAATGACTCCCGGATCGCGGGATCGGCGTCCATCGCTATAACCAGAGGCTTTTTCGGGCCTGGCTGCTTGACCGCCTGCGTGTCGACCGCGGCTTGGTTGAGTTTTCGACCGCCGGCATCGACCAAGTCTTCGCCGACGCCCAACGCGCCCAGTGCAATTGCCACGGCACGGCGACCGTCGGGCAGATCAAATACGCGTGTGACGCGGCCGCATTGCTCTGCATGAATGGCGGTCGGCGCCTTGCTGTAGGGAAATGTGACCATCACATCCATACCCTTGACGTACGCCGGCTGGGAAGTGGGAAACAGAATGCCGACGCGCGAAACGTCGATCGTCGCCGAGATCTCGTCCGGTCCGCCGTCCGTCACGTCAACGCCGCGAACACGAACAGGCGCGGAAATCAGAGCGCGGCGGCGGCGACGTCTGTCCTCGTGAGCAGCGGGTGCGGGCTGCGTTTCTGTGGGTTCCGCAAATTCGAAAGAAGAAGAAGATGATTCGGCACCAGCAGTCATGTCTGCGGGGAGATTGTCTCCAGGATTGCCGCCGAATATCGGAAAGATCGAATCGCTCATTCTGAGCCACCCTCGACTGAGTTTCTTGCCCGAAAGTGAAGTTAACAAGAAGGAACGATCCTTGCAGTAGAAGGGAAGTTACATTTAAGAGGTACGAAGGCGGCATTGTGAGCTGGTACGACGGTACTAGGAGGTCTCAAGAACTACTGAGACGCCCGGCGGACCGCTGTTTCTTAGAGCTCCTGAGCGGTGGTCGCCGCAGCAACTCCGATTCCGCGAGCTCCGACGAGGCTTCAGGGCTAGAAGCGAATCACGACACCGGCGTACGGCTCCTTCATCTGGGTTCGAGCGTTTGTAAACTGACCGGCCTGGTTGAAATCTGGCGCGATGAAGAGAAGGCCGCGGTATCCCGCTCGCGCTGAAACGTGGCTGAACAGTTTCCAATCAACTCCGCCGCCATAAAGTAGGGCTGCGCGGTCCTGAGAATAGGGACCTCCGACCGAACCTGCAGTTATGGGTGACCAGAAGAGTCCCCCTGTTCCCCCTTCAACGAAGGGTCGCAGATGCCCGTTGAAATGGCTGCCGAAGGAGTAGACGAAGGCCAGTGTCAGTTCCTGCGCCTTAGCCTGAGTCCACGACGTGACGATCCCGTTCCCGCCCGAATAGAACTGAGTGTAGCGGGTGCGCGAGTAGTTCACTTCCACAGCGCCCCAGCTACTGAAGTGATAGCGGTAATTGGCGAGAAGTCCCCCGGAATAGCTGGAGAGGTCGGTGACGTTCTGGCCGCTTACAGTCGATTGGTAGTTGGCAAAGAAGTCGGCTGAGAACTCCGAATGACCGTTTTGCGCGAGTGCAGGCGTAGAAACCATCGCGAATACAGCAAGAAGCAGAGCCAATTTCATGCGCATGATTTTAGAGTCGCTCCCTCGGTTGCAAGCATATTTTATAGATCGTTCCGCGGCTGAGAGATCGTTTGATGCTGCCACACCCAAGCCAATCATAGGCATAGAAACCCCTGATTTTGCAAGATTTGTCAGCCAAGCGCGGGACGCACCTCAATCAACCCGCCGACCCACGAGTTACGGTTAGCTTCGATGAAAGTTCGGAGAGCCAGGGTTGCTCTACGCCTTGAGCCATGTATGAAGATGGGCGGCGCCCTTTTCTCTTCGGCTAGAAGTATGCTAGGATTTGTTTGCGTTTGTTGCTTTTGGGGTTCCTTTTGACGTGTGCAATGAGGCTGTCGGGCAACCGCCCGTCGGCCTTTTTTTTGTGACGGGGCGAGGCGAACCAAGGCACAAATAGCTTTCCTGGCGGATCCCCAGCTAGTTGGTAAGGTTCGCCTAGTGAATCAATTAGGAGCATCCGAAGTGAGCAGAGAGCAAGGTACAGTCAAGTGGTTCAACGCGGCCAAGGGCTATGGGTTCATCCAGCGCCAGTCGGGCGAGGACGTCTTCGTGCACTTCTCGGCGATCCAGTCTGACGGATACAAGAGCCTGAACGAAGGGCAGGCGGTGGAATTCGAGGTGAAGCAAGGACCGAAAGGCCTGCAAGCCGAGCGTGTAACAGGCCTCTAACCCCGTCTTTACTTAGTATCAGCGGTGCCCAACCCCGAGGGGCGAATCCGTCGCCCCTTTGGAGTCCGGCTAATTGGTGTCGCATCGATTCGGGCGAGTGTACGATGCCCGCGTTTCGCTCTGCTACGGGTCCAGAGGAGAGAGAATAGTGCAGGTCTTGGAAGAGGGGCAGACCGTCCGTCACGAGCAATATGGGATCGGAACCGTGACCGAATCCAATACGGAGCGGACTACGATCGAGTTCGACAATCACGGCATGAAGAAATTTGTCACCTCCATCTGGACCGCGGAAGTGATTGGTGAGGTTCCTACCGAACGCCCCGTGCGCCGCCGCGCTCGCCGAAAGGCTGCGAAGAAGTAAGGATGCGCCGGATGAAGTTGCACGACCGTCATTGATCGCCCAGCCTTTACAGTTCAACGAGATTGTGACGCACGGCGAACTTCACAAGTTCGCTGAAGCTCGCGAAGTTCATCTTGTGCATGATATGGTTGCGATGGCTTTCGACGGTGCGAGTGGAAACGCTGAGCGCGTCAGCAACCGCTTTGTTGCTGTTGCCCTCCGCGAGCAGTTGAACAACCTCGATTTCCCGGGGCGTTAGCGGCAGGCGTTCATCACTAACGGCGACCCCTTCTTTGTCGTTCTGCACGAAGCTCTGCATCATAGAGGCAGCAAGCTGGCTTGTAAAAAATGGCTGCCGGTTGCGGACATGATCGATCGCGGCCATTAGGTCGCTCTCTGCGTCGGATTTCAGGACGTAGCCGAGGGCGCCGGCCCGGAAAACTTGACGGGCAAGTTCCTCGGAAAAGTGGATCGTCAGGATTAGAACATGGGTTTCGGGAAACTCCTCTCGAATGGCCCGGGTTACCTCAAGCCCGTTCATTTCTGGCATCGTCAGGTCCAACACGACGAGATCAGGCTTTTCCTTCCGAACTTGCCTCATCGCTTCAAGGCCGGTGGAAGCTTCGCAGCACACTTCGATGCCCGGTTGCGAAGCAATAAAGGCGCGAAGCCCCCTGCGCGTTAGCGCGTGATCGTCCGCGACGAGTATTCGATAGGGCCTGGTTGCAGCCGTATTCATTGTTGGAATCCTTTTTACGGGCATTGGGATAGGTTGAGGCTCACAAAACGCAGACTTGTGTCTCTGCGGTCGCCATCGGTGTTCTCGGGTTTGGCTTCGGCAGCCGTCGACCGAACGCCTGAAAGAGGCAGGATTACGCGGACGGTGGTGCCAGAGCCGCGGACACTATCGATCTCGAAGATGCCATTCAGCTGATGAACGCGTTCTCGCATGCCGGGAATTCCGACGCCGGGAAGGTTGTTCGAGCCAGATGACTCCATGGGCCGTGTAAGGCCGCAACCTTCGTCCTGTACTTCCACTCGAACCGCTGCGGAGTCTCGCGCGAGGCGGATTCGGGCTACTTTACTCCCCGAATAGCGGTGGATGTTTGTCAGCGCCTCCTGAATGATCCGGAACAGCGTCATTTCAATCTCCTGCGGCTGACGGCCGAAGTCATCCGATACTTCAACGTCGACGAGAATTCTGCTGCGTTCGGCAAAGCCTTTCGCATACCATCGCAGCGCTGAAGCCAAACCAGCCTCATCTAGCATAGGCGGATGCATCAGGTAGGAAATCGTCCTGACCTCTCGCACGGCTTCGTTGGTAAGATCAACGCAGCTCCGAAGATGGGAAAGCGCAGCGGAATTTCTCTTTGGCAAGGCTTCCCGCAGATTTCCCAGCGTCATTTTGAGAGCGGCCAAACTCTGCCCGGCGGATTCATGCAACTCGCGAGCCATTTGGCGGCGTTCTTCATCGCGTGCTCGCATCAGCTCTTGCGAGAGGCGGTGCAACATTTCGCTTTCTCGTAACTCTCGTTCCGCGTTTTTCTGCTCCGTCACGTCGCGTATCATTCCGACGAACCGGAGCGGTGGTTCTCCGTCACAAGGAACTGGAATGACACGTGTTTGTAGAATCCGGTCAGTGCCGTCAGGGTGCAGGTAGGGAACTTCTTGGTCAGCAGCCTGAGAGATAGGGGCCCCGCTCCCACCGGGCTGTCCGGAACAGCAGGAATGGACTATTTTCCAGAGCAGATCGATAACGGACGATGACTGGCGCTTCGTGACGCCGAGGACGTCGAAGAGTTGGCGAGAGAACGTGAGTTCGCCGGTACGAAGGTCCGTCTCCCAAGTGCCCATCCGCGCGGTTCTCTCCGCGTGAGTCAAAAGAGTTTTGGCCTTTTTGAGCCTCTGTTGGCCTTGGCGCCAACCGGTGACATCACGGGCGAAAATAGAAAAGAGTTTCGGGTGGCTCCGACGTGTCGAAAGACACCGGATGACCACCGAGAACCATCGCCGACCGCTAAGTAGGTCAATGAGACAACCCAGTTCTTCGGCATGACTATCACGAGCGCTCCGGTCGAACGACTCGGCGAAGATCTGATAGGTTTTCTTGCCAAGGATGTCGTGAAGTGACTGTCCGATGAGCATGCTGCAAGTCGGCTTCAGCCGCTGTGAATCGGGGATTCGCACCGTCCGGATGATTCCAGCGGAATCGACGACCAAACCGAAAACCTCGCTTGCGATGACGAGAGTCTCGAAGGCGCGGGCAGCCGAACTGTTGTGCGGCAAACGTCCATAGAGCCCTGGAGCAAGACTGCCGCTTGTGGAACGAGCGGAATGCGGTTCCAGCGGCTTTCGCCTTGCGAGCGCAGGTTTCCGGTTTCGTTTCCCGTTTCGCTGAGTCATGACCGTCGTGTTAACCGCGAATCACGCGATGACGCTTACCACCACAACCCCATTTTCAGGGTGGCCACCAAACGGATGAGTACATGGCCACGACCCAGGAATGCGGTGCACTCTACTCCCGCATAACTGGACTGTCAAGTACTCTGCCGCCATACGCGCGATAAGGGGACCCCGCAGGTGATTGGGGGCACTCAAACCAAGCCGGGGACAGGTCTAAGGGAGTACGTAGAAGAACTATATTGTATGTCAGTATTAGACGCAGTAGATCGAGCGCGATAAAACCGTAGTTTTGCGAATTGAAACTGCAATACGGGGCCACTAGGCTAGCTGCGGAGCTGGAAGGGAAGCTCTATTCGGGCCTGTATCTAAATCCTCAGTACACGGGGTCCCCGGTTCCCAATTCTGGACGATCGGGGATCCTTTTTTTTGCCTCGCGCACGCCTTGCAGGCATTGGGCTGCGATTTAAGCCTTTCGGACGCGCCAATACAGGACCGCACCAGCCAGGATGGAGACTAGACTGGCTAGCTGAGCATTGGTCAATCCCAGGAAGGAACGTGGGTTGATTCGGATGAACTCAACGAGAAACCGCGCAGCGCCCGTCAGAATGAGATACGCCGCAAAAACATATCCTGGCGGGGCTGCATCTCCTGTTGCCGGATCCTTCGCTTCAGGAAGTTGCAGTCCATGCGGGGCAGTCGCCAATTGCTTCTTGCCGAGTCGCCACAGAAACCAGGCAATCAGGCAGGAGGCCAAGAGCTCATAGATGGGTGTGGGGTGAACCCTCGCAGTGGTGGGGACGAGCCCGTCGGGAAAACTGACGCCCCACGGCAGTGACGTAGGAATTCCATAGTCGCCATCCCCGGACAAGAAGCACCCGATGCGGCCAATTCCGTAGCCGAGCGCTGCCGCAGACGATCCCGCGTCAAGCATCGCCAGCAATGGGATTTTGTTTCGCTTGGCGAGCCATAGGAATGCGGCAAATCCGGCGAGCAGTCCCCCGAACCATGCGAATCCGTACTGACTGAAAATCTGACCGAAGGGATCCGCCAGGAGGTCGCTGGGTGTCTCAAGAACGTGGTACAACTTGGCGCCAATGATTCCAGCAAGAGAGGGGATAGCGACAAATGCCTCCGCCAAACCAGAGTTGTTTTGGGCGATACCACGCCGATGAAGATCCGCGCGAAGAACATAGAACGAAACAAGCATCGCCGTAGCGACCATCAATCCAAAAGTGGGAATCGTTAGCCGCCCAAGGTGAAGGAATGGAACCATACGTCGCCAGTATATCGGAATTAGCGATTGCAACCGAAAGGGCTACGGTCGACTCGGCCTGTCACTTGCCTCTGATGCCTCCGAGTTGTCATTGCGAGTCGCCCGCGTTTTGGCTGAAACTGGCCTGAGCTGGCTCACGTCCAAATGAGATAGAACAAGAAATGCAGAATTGTTGTACCCTCGATCGTCCCCGGTTGGAGGGCATTAATGAGAACCCCAGCCTGGTTGTGTCAGCGTCAGCTCGCGGTACGAACCAACCGAAGTTTGGCGCGCAGTTCGCTTGCGACGGTGCTGCCGCCAACAGCTCGACCCGCATTCGCATGGGCATTCGCGCTCAGCATTCTTGCCGCCTGCTCCCTAGCCGTTTCACCTGAAATCGCGTTTGGCCAGCGGGGAGGCGGTGGCGGAGGCCATGTCAGCGGAGGAGGCGGAGGACGCTCCAGTAGTGGCGTATCTCACGCCGAAGGCGCCGTGGCATCGAGACCCACGCCGGCCGGTGGACGAGGCGCTTCGCCGAATGGGTCCACAGAGCATGCCGGAAGTGCGATGGTGAGTAATTCGGGGATAGCAGCCCCAGATTCTGCGGAGTTCGGCTCGAACGCGGCCAGGACTGCCGGCGGCGACCATCAGCCCGTCGAAAGTAAACCCCGAAACGTTACCATTGGTTTCCCGCCGCGATCACCGGACGAGCCCCGAATCTCATCGTCTGCATCCGGCACGCGGAAAACGTTCACTGGAGAAGGAAATCACTTCTGGGAGGAAGAGGTTCGACGTGCGCCGACAGTGGCGCAGGCACGCTCGGTTCCGAGGGACGACGCGCAACCTGCTTCTGGGACAGAGCAAACGAGCCGAGAGCGGACTCGAGGAACGGTTTCGCTTTCCATCGACCGGCCAAGCGTCACCGGCCCGCCCCACATTTGGCCTCGGCGAAAGAATCCACCCCGATCGACATACGCGACATTGGGATTTTTCGGGTTTGGATTTGGATATCCGTCCCTGGGCTTCGGGCTTGGGGCGGAGTGCGATCCGTCCTCTGCGGACCCATGGGCGTTGGGCTGCGACACGCTCGGATACTGGAACGGGTACAACTCGGACTACAATTCCAGCAATGACGCAGGTGTCGACCAGACTGACACTCCGCAAGCTACCGAACAGTCGTCCGAGGAACCTCCGTCCATATACGTTCCCGCCCCAGAGACTTCACCGGAGAAAATTGAGAACGAAAAAGCTTTGGTTGTGCTCTACATGAAGACCGGCACGGTCTATGCGGTGAAGGACTACTGGATTGCGGAGGGCAAGCTACACTATAGGCCTTCCTACGGTGGTGAAAACACAATCGAGATGGACGATCTGGACCTGCAACAGACGGTGGACGTTAACGCGAAGAGCGGCGTCAATTTCACGCTGAGGCCGCAGCCCGAGTAAGATTGAGCCGGACGCGCTTCGGCCGCGCAGCCGAATAGCGTCGAGCGGCCATGGTAGATCTTCGCGGACGGAGTTAGCCAGAGATTGATGTAACTTCGCGGTTTATAGAACGTCAAAGGGGATGTAGATGGCTGAACCCTCGATCGCCGCAGATGGAGGGATTATGAGGCAGACGCTTTCAAGTAATCCGCTGCAGGTCGTTGAAGGGGTAAGTCCCCTTGGCATTTCTAGCCGTTCCGCGAGATTCCCTACATCGAGGTTGGGAAAACCCATCCTGTTGTCGTTCATCCTGGGTGCATTGGCAGTCGCGTCGCCGTCGTATGCGCAACGAGGCGGGGGCGCCTCAAGCGCCTCGTCCGGGGGCGGACATTCTGGTGGTGGCGGTTCGTTTGGCGGTGGAGGCGGTGGCCACGCCGCGAGCGCGGGAGGTGGTGGTTCTGGCGGCGCGAGTCATTCCGGAGGTGGCAGCAGGGGCTCAAGTGCATCGACATCAACGGGAAAAGGGAATAGCGCTGCTCACCGGTCGGGATTCAGTGCGGCCGTCCGCCACTTCCTGGGGCTGTCGTCGACGTCGAAAGCGCCTGTGAGCGAGCTGGCGCGACTGGCAAGTGGAATAAGCTCTTCGGCCTCATTCTTGACCAAGGGAGAAGCTCCAAGCGGCGTGCCTGCCGTTCTTGGGCGCGTCCATCTCACCGTGATGCCCTTGGGCTTTGGCGAGGGTCGTTCATCAGCAATCCCCGCGGTCAGCGCGCCGCCGCGTCCGATTCCGCCACACCCACATCCGCGCTGGGGTTATCCCTACTATCCTCCGGGATATGGCTGCTACGCTTGCGGATTCGACTTTGGGTTCGGGTTCGGATTGCCTCTATTCTATTTTGGGTACTGGAACTGGAGCCCGCCGTTCTGGCACAGCTCGACGCAGTCCACAGTCTCAATGCTGCTCTACATGCAGGACGGCTCGGCGTTTGAGGTCACGGACTATTGGGTAGACGGCGACATTCTGGACTACGTGACCGTCGACGGAAAGCAAGGCAATGTCGCTGTGGCAACTTTGGACTTGCAGCGGACCATTGATGCCAACGCGCGGGTAGGATTGAAGTTTACGCTCGATCGGACGGAGCGTGGGAAACCGTTTGAGAAGGTCGGTGAGCAGCCCGATCCGGCCAACCAACCTCAACCGCAGCAGGATCCCGGCAGGGTAGAAATCGAGAAACAAAAAAGTGGCTGATCCGGCGGGAGTTACCTTGGATTGATTTCCATACGAAAAAAAGTACTTGCATTTGTTTCTGACTTAGGGTATAATCGGTTTCGTTATCCTGGAATTGTGCCCAGACGAATCAAGGGCTCGAATTAGACGCACGTTCTGGGCTGCCAGCCAGCCCGAGGCAATACAGACCACCCGCAGTTACTCCCTTTCAATGCTTTCCTAGCTTGACCGTCGCCCGTCCGTAATCGGCAGGGCGCGAATTTCCTTTCGGAGGCAACATGCCGAATTACAACGCGCAAGTCCCGCCTTATTCCGTCTTTCCGGGTGATGTCGCCCTGGCGTTCAACAGCGAAGCACCCGGCGCCGGCCAAGCCAGCCAGCAATTCGCCTTGCCGAGCTACGCAGGTTTCCCCGAGAACGGGAGAACGATTCGATGGCAGACCGTCTTCGGATCGGCGCCTTCCGCGATCAGCGTGGTGCTGCAAAGCGCGATGAGCGATTCTGACGCGCAATACACTACGATCGATACTTCCACTGCCACCGCCGGCGAAGCGCGTAGCGTGACGGGCGTGCGCGCAAATTTTGTTCGCGCGAAGGTCAGCTCGATCACAGGTGGAAGCGGAATCACGGTTCAGCTCTTGGGCTAACGCGCCACTCCCGTCTCCACATTCTGCGAACCACGCCTGAGCAGTTGTCCTACGCAGAATTGATGGCGCGATGCTTGACTTCTTTTGCGGAAGGAGAGCGCGAGATGCCAGCCAACGAAAACGCAGGCTCGAATTCAGAGAACCAAGAGGCCGCGCAAGAGTCAGCAACAACTTCCTCTTCGAGTGCCGAGACCGGCTCGCAATCAATAGTTCCTCGGGACGGTCAGCTAGCTTCGGCTGGGTCGACGTCCGAAAGCTCGACGCCCGAATGTGACAATTCGACGTCTGCAATCGTTATCTCACCCGGAAGGGAACCACAGGAACCGACTCCGAGTGGCGCGACCGAACCCTTCCGGAAGTCCCGACGTAAACGAGTCCGGCTTGGCGAGGCCCTCCGGAAGCGGGGGATTGACGAGCACGCAGTGGCCGCAGGGTATGCCGACGTCGTGCAGGAGTTGCAGAGCAAGCCTAGGGACAACAACGAGGGTAAGCTCCTCGTCGACGTCCTCAAGCAGTGCGGCAAGATCCTCGAAGAGGAAGACGCATCAGTGAAACCCGAGTCGGGCACTGCCACGGTTCCGGTCGTGGTGCTTCACAACATGTTGCGTCCGCAGCGGGGTCCAGGACAAGGTGGGGACAAGAGCGGATCGAGATCCTGAAATCACAGAAGGCACTCGGAACGCGAGCGGGGAACGTGATCTGGGCTACCGTCCGTTCCCAAAACAGAATGAGTTTCACGGCTCCCCCGCGAAGTACCGACTGTTTGGAGGTGCTGCGGGCCCCGGAAAATCGAAAGCGCTTCTTATGGAGGCGATCGCCCAGGCCCTTGATCATCCAGGGTCGAACACGCTGCTTTTGCGGCGAACCTTTCCCGAACTCGAACAGTCGCTGTTGCTCTACTTCCGCCGGGATGTGCCGCGATGGGCATATAAGTCATACCAGGACTCGAAGCATCTTGTGACGTGGTTGAATGGTTCGACCACCCGCTTTGGGTACTGTCAGAATGAGAACGACGTTTACCAATACCAGGGCGCCGAATTTCTCTTCATAGGGATCGACGAGCTGACGCTTTTCACGCTGCGGCAGTGGCAGTTCCTCAGCAGCCGCAACAGGTGCCCGATACCAGGCACGTTTCCGTGCATGGCGGGCGCGACGAATCCCGGAAACATCGGCCACGCGTGGGTGAAATCGCTGTGGATTGACAAGAACCGTGCCGCTGGGATGGAGGACGCGGAGCAATACGATCCAGCCGACTACGATTTCATTCGCGCGTGCGTGACGGACAATCCGATTTATGCCTCAGATGAAAATTACTTGAAGACGCTCCGCGCGTTGCCGTCGAATCTGCGGCGAGCATTCCTCGACGGCGACTGGGACGTCTTCGCAGGGCAGTACTTCGACCGGTTTGACCCGTCGTCGAACGTGGCGCGGGCTGAAACGTTTGAGTGGCAACCGTGGTGGCAGCGCTGGATTTCCCTCGATTGGGGGTTCGAACATCCCGCGGCTGCATATTGGCACGCCGCGGTGCCACAGACGACACCGCCCTCGAAGCGTCAAACCGAAGATGGAATGACGCCGACAACCACGGGCGGGGCGTCCGGCAAGAAGGTGGTGACCTACCGCGAATTCGTGACTAATCACATGTCTCCACGGGAGCTGGCTCGGGAAATCATCGAGCGCAGCCTTTGCAACGGCGGGCCGACCAACGAACGCGAAAAAATTGATGCGATTTACCTTTCGCCGGACGCCTTTGCCCGGCGGACGGACGAAGCCTCAATCGCAGAGCAGATGGGTGACGTTTTTGTGGAGGCTGGGCTTCCGCGGCCTGTGCCCGCGGATAACGATCGCGTGGGTGGGTGGATGTTGATGTACCAGACGCCATGCCCCAATTTATTGGGCTTTTTGTCTATTTTCTTCCTGCTGTAGTGAGGATTGTAGGTAGTCCCAGCGCCCTAGTTGATTCGGCTGGAGGTTTGCTTCTCCATCTGCGCGTTGTAATTTTCGAGCAGAGTGAAAGCCGACTCGATGCGTTCACCCGTCGGATGGACATACCGTTGCGAAATCACGATCGAGTGATGGCCCGCAATTTTCATAATCGAAAATGGATCTGCGCCCGCTTCGCCCAGGCGGGTGAGCGCGGTGTGACGAAGGCTGTACAACACGAATGGCTTGACGCCTGATTTTGTTAGCGCAGCGGCGTGTGCTCGTCGCAGAGTTGAAGTTTCCACATGGCCGCTGGCGGTTGCGCCAACAGGGAACACCCAACCTTCCTTTTTGCCGTCACGTCGCATCTCGAGCAACGACTTGGCACGCGCCGTCAGCGGAACATCTCTGCGCGCGTTTTTCGTCTTGCCGTCTGGAACGTGCACGCGCCCAAACCGAGCGGCGCCGGCCGGCTCTAAGTGCACATGCTCCCATTTCAGGCGATAACATTCCTCCGGTCGGAGGCCCGTGTCGATGAGAATGGTAGCGATCTCACGCATGAACAGTTCGGCCTTCGCCAGATACGCGCGCTCCTCGTCGTGCGTTACGATTCGGTCGCGCTGTTTTTCTCCCTTGAGGCGATGAATCTTTGGACTCCCGACGATGACTTTCCACTCCGCGGCAATGTGGAGAAGCCTTCTCAAGGTTTCCAGCTGTCTGTTGACGGTTGACACTTCGGGCAAGCTGCCCTTCTTGGTTTTTCGGCCACGTCGCCATTCGGCAAACTGCGAAATCAGTTCGGAGTCGATCGCGTCCAGGCGGGCGTTTGCAAGGCCAGGAAATTCCAGGACACGTTTGAGGCCAACGCGATAGTGAGCCACGGTTTTGGGCTTGGCTCGATGTGCCGACTCCATCGCAGCTGTGAAGCGCGGAGCGAATTGCGCCAGTGTAGGAACAGGCGATCGCTGTTTGGAGTAACGATCGCGGCAACCGTCACCGCAGAACGTGAGCGTGCCGTCGCTCGAAAGGGATGCCGCGCGTTTGTCGAACAGTTTCTCGCATTCTGCGCAGTAGACCAGGTCGCCGATCGCGCAACCGATTTTCTCGGCTTTTTTTGATTTGGCTGCCCACTCGTCGCGCACTTCTTTCTTGCGGTCATCCAACTTCGTCTGCGCCGTGCGTTTGTTCTCGGTGCCCGTGAAAAGTTGGTATGACTTCCCCTTGTAGCGAAAGCCGCCCTTCCAGTATTTCGATCCCGGTGGTTTCCACAAACTCATCGTGTGCCTCCTCTAGAAGTTCTTTTTCCGGTATCGCCTCTTGGCGTAGGCTTTGGCTCGCTCGAAGTCTTGCTCATCCCACAGGCGCACCTTGACACCTCCCACGCGCTGCAGCTTCGGCGGTTTCAGCCCCTCATTGATCCAGCGATGCAGGGTGTCGGTGCCGATGCCGAGTTTCTTCGCAACTTGGACTGTCGAGTATGCCGCCATGCCGAGATAATCATATAGGGCCACTTGATTGTCAAGCTGAAACCGTGGTACAAGAAAAGAGCCCTGGCGGGAACCAGGGCTCAAGGAATTACGATTGGCTAGAAAAAAGTATAGTCGCAAACGGCCGAAGTCTGCAAACCGCGCCTCAACCTTTGGCCCCCCAAAGGAAGCCCGCGGGCTGATATCCACGATCTCGACCAGCGACTTCGAACGAGACAATCGTGGCGACCTGATGGAGACGTTCGTCGTCTCCGGCCGCATGGGTACGCTCGCCTTCTATCACGATGACGCACGCGGCGTGTCCGGGGGAAGTTGGACACCACCGCCACCTGTCGGCCGCCCCGTCGATGCAAAAACACCCACAATCATTGAGGAAATAGCGAAGCTGCGTGCCGAAGGTCGCCCCACCTGGCCGCTGGCGAACGTCTATTGGACGAAATTGTCGGTTAAAGTTGCAAGAGGCCGCTTGCGGACATTCATCTCGAAGCACCGCGCGCAGATTGACGCGGCAGTCATTAAATATAAGAAGGCGCATATACCTTCCTGAGTACGTTTCCAAACGTTTGGAAACTTTTTCTTTTGGCCTCCTCTTCCAAATGTGCCCCTTCCATATCAGGCTGTCTCCCGGCTGAACGACTTTCGTTTGGGGGGGTTCGACGTGCAAACAGCAAATAAGCAGCGCAAAACAAACGCCGCGGAAACGATTTCGGTTCAGGTCCTCCCGCCGGCACCGACGGCGCCACCGGAGCGGGACGTGTATTTGAGCGTCCGGGAGGCCGCCGACTTCGCGCGCATTTCGGAAATTTCTGTCCGACGTTTGTTAACGAAGAAGCGGTTGAGGCGTTTCAAATGTGGCGCGAGAACCCTGGTTTTGTTGCGCGACCTCCAAGGCCTAATCCACGAGGCGTGAACTGAGTCAAGAGGTAGCAAAGGTGGAGAACGAGTCAGGATGATAGATGTTTCAAAGAAGATGATCGAGCCAACGAAGTCTCAAAGGAGTAATTCGATGAGCAAGAAAAAGAAGCAGAAGCGACAAACAGTCCGTAAACCGAAACCCGACAAGCCCGCGGCCGAGGGCTCTGAAACCTGAAGGAGCGACTCCAAAAACTAAAGGCCCGGCGGGCAACCGGGCCAAGGGAGAAACACGAACGAAATGCTCAACCAACCTAATAACACCGTTCGTGCAAACGGTCAATCCCAAAAAACGGATGATCTACGGACGGGCGAGTATCAAACTCGCATCGATCAGCTTGAACGCGAGTTCACGGCCAAGTACGCGGACAACGGAATCCTTTCCGCCGCTGCCTTCAAAAATTTCCCGGACGTTACGCCACAGCACGGCGAGAGCTGGGGGTGTTGGAGGCTCAACGCAGAGGATCCGCCTTCGTTAGATTTCGCCGACGGGAAATTCTATTCCAAACAGGATCCGTATTATGTGCTGCTCAAAGACGTGAGCGATGCACGGGGACTGAATGACTGGCTCGAACATCTCCATGAAAAAACCTGGTTCCGCGATTCCAACAACGCCGGAGATTTCGTGCGGGCCGTTCTCACAATTCGCGAAGAAGGCGGCTACATCCACCGCGGCGAAAAACGGACAGTGGCGGAAGCGATGCGGTGATGGAACTGAATACGTTTTGAAATTATTGGCGACACAGCAAACCCCAAGGAGAAACGGCGATGAGCAAGGTGGGAATAGAGTAGCCGCGAAACTGAGGCAAAAAGTCATGTCGTCGACAACGACGTGAGAATCCCGGCGATCCGCTCGCGGCCGGCACCGGAGAAATGAGCAAGCCTTTTGCACCGAACTACTAGTTCGAGGCGCCGCGAATCTCCCGCGCAAGGACCGCGCCCGCTGCCAGTTCGACAATCGCCTGCCGGCGGCGTCGACGACCCGCTGCCGCATAATCCTGAAGCTGAACTTGCTGTTCTTGGTGCGATTGTTCTCGACGGCCGTGTTCCGAATGGCGCGCTCGCTACCGCTTCGCAAAAAGTGACCTCGGCCGATTTCTTTTTTCCGCGGCACCGCCTCATTTTCGACCGCATGGTTGAGCTCAACGACGAGCAAGCCCCCATCGGAATGATTACGTTAATCGACCAGCTCGAAAAGTCAGGGGGGCTCGAAGCGGCTGGCGGCGCGGCGTTCGTGGGCCAACTCGGTGACGGCCTGCCACGAGTTACGGATGTTTCGCACTATGCCCAAATCATCAAGGAGAAAGCTAAGCTCCGCAGCGCGATTTCCTCCGCGGCCGTGATTCAGGAACGCGCGCTCGATCCTGGCGCAAAATTATCGGACATCACTCCCTGCGTCGAAGACCTGTCGCGAATTCTGGCGCCTGAGCAAGACACTCGCCAACAAGAAATCCTGCTCAGCGACATGCCCGACGACGTTTTGGACGGAGCCCTCGGCGAAATCTGCGACCGCCGGCTCGTCGGACTGCCGCGCGCGTATTCATGGCCCGCGCTCTTGTGTTCGGCCGGTGTTCTGGTTCCCCCGACACCGCACGTCCGAACCAATTTGTACGCGTGCCTGGTCGGTGGGGTCGGGACGGGCAAGTCCGTCGCAGGCAAGCGCGCGACCGACGTCCTGGGGCTCGGCAAACCGCAACTCGAAACCACGCTGGCCGGATCCGCTGAGGGATTGCTCGAGAAAATCTCCGACGCAAATGGTGCAGCGCGCCTTCTTTCTCCGGATGAACTCGGCCACTTGCTGACGAAGGCGCGGATCGACTGCGCGTCATTCCCCTACGTTTTGAACTCTGCGTTTTATCAGAATGAGTTCGACCTCACGGTCGCTCGCGGAAAACAAATACACGTCAACGTTGCGCTCAGCGTCCTCGGCGGAATTGTCGAAGAGAATTTCGAACTGTGTTTTGGGTCGGCGACCACGGGCGGCCTTCATGACCGTTTCGTCTTCGGCCTCTGTCCGCGTCCGTTCAATTACCTGTATCGTCCGCTCGAAGGCGCCCCCGAAATCACCGAGCCCTGCAGCGTGACCGTCGCTCCGGACGTTTGGGAAGCGCGCGACGAATGGATTCGAACGATTCCCGGCCTCGGTCATCGCTGCGCTGAACACGCGGTCCGCGCGGCCGTGATCGGTGCCGCGTTTTCCGGCCGCACCGTCTTACTCGCAAAACATCTCGGACCAGCGCGCGCCTTCGCCGTTTATCAGGCGAGCGTTCGCAAAATGCTGAAGCCAAACCCAGGTGAAAATCCAGATGCGCGCTGCGCTTTCGCGATCCTGGGCGCCCTCGACCAGGACGGCGACACCTGGCAGCTCAAACGCAAAATCGCCAAGAAGATCCACGCCGAGCGTTTCGGACCATCCGTTTTTGAACGCGCCGTCGCCGCGCTCGAAAAAGCCGGGGAGCTCATTCTTGACCGCCAAAAACCAATGCGAATACGCAGGATCGGCCCACGATGAACGCTTGGGGGCAAAACGTGGGGGCAAGTGGGGGCAAAATGCCCTTCAACACCCCTCCTAAAAGTGCCCCCACCGCCCCCATCTCGCGCGCGTATATGTATGTGTGTAGGGTCAAGTATATAGAACTATTAGACTTATTCTTAGTTTGCCCCCATTTGCCCCCATCAAATGCCCCCAAGAGAAAGATGTTCGTTCCCTTACACACACAGCCTATGAGAGGTGCCATGGGGGCACTCTGGGGGCACTCGCCTAAAAACCCCTCGATCGCGCGCGTCGCTGTCGAATCACATTTTCGTCAGGCAGTCCCTACAAGCGTCGCTACAGGTGTGCAAGACGAGAGTGCTAAGTGTCGTGAAATCAGAGTCGAGCGTTTGGTTACCGACCGGACGCCGGGGTAAAAGCCGAATCTCTACGCCATGACGACACCGACGAAACCGCGCACGAAACACGGTCTGAGCGGCCTGATAGCCAAAGTCTCGGTCAAAGGTCTTGGCGCGCTCGACAGGCGCTCCGCTGGCTATCGTGCGCTCGTGGCGTGGCGAACCGAGCTTGAGCGCGACCTGGGCGGTCCAGAACGGCTCTCAGCGCAACAGAAGACGCTTGTGGAGCTCGCGTGTCGCAATCGACTGCTTTTGGACAGCATCGACGGATGGCTGATGAGGCAGGACGGCGTCGTGAACAAGCGGAGCCGATCCGCGCTACCGATCCTCGCGACGAGGATGCAACTGCATGACTCGCTGGTCCGCGTCCTCGGCCAGCTCGGGCTGAGTCGGGCGGAAAAGCCAATTGAGAGCGTTGCTGAGTACATCGCGAAGTTTGATCGCGACAAGCAAGCGAATGCTGCGCCAGATGATTCGACCGAAGAAACCGCAGACCAAAAGGAGTCGGAACCGTGAACATCCTTGAGGCAATCGACGACCCAAAACTTCTCGGGCGATCCTTCAAGAAGAAACTCTTCAAACGCGATACGTGGCGAGCGTGGCGCGCGTTCTTGTGCGCGCTCTTTGCGCTTCCGTTCGAGGATGACGCCGCCCTTCAAACGTTTCGTGAATGCACTGGCCGAATCGATCCACCGAGCCAGCCGTTTCGCGAGAGTTTTATTTGTGTCGGTCGCAGAGCGGGCAAATCTTTCGTGACGGCCGCGATTGCTGTGTTCGTTGCTGCGCTGGTAGATCACTCCAAATATCTATCGCCCGGCGAAGTGGGAATCGTCATGTGTATCGGTGCCGACAAGAATCAAGCAAAGATCATTCTCAATTACGTACGTGCGTTCTTCGCGTCGAGCGAGATTCTCCGACACATGGTGCGCGCGGATCTGAGCGAAGGGTTGGAACTGAAAACAGGCGTTCAGATTCGAGTGATGACGGGCAATTTCAGAAGCGTGCGCGGCTTCACGATTCTGTGTGCGCTTCTCGATGAGCTGGCGTTTTTCAGTAGCGACGAAGGTTCGGCAAATCCTGATTCGGAGCTCGTCGAGGCGTTGCGACCGGGCATGGCTTCCGTTCCCGATGCGATGTTGATCGGTTTGTCGAGCCCGTATGCGAAGCGCGGTGTTCTGTACCGGGAGTTCAAAGCGCATTTCGGCAAGAACGATTCGGAGACGCTGATTTGGAAAGCTGCGAGCCAGGTGATGAATCCGAGTCTTTCGAGTTTGACGATCAAGGCGGCTTACCTGCGCGACGCGAGCGTAGCCGCGAGCGAATACGGCGGCGAGTTCAGGTCGGATTTGGAGTCTTTCGTTTCAATCGAAGTGGTTGAAGCGTGTGTCGCGCAAGGCTGTTACGAACTGCCGCCGAGATCCGAGCACAGTTACCGCGCGTTCTGCGATCCGAGCGGCGGGCGCAGTGATTCGATGACGATGGCCGTGGGGCACGTCGAAAAAGATGCGGCCGTGCTCGACCTTGTTGCCGAAGCGGTTCCGCCTTTCAGTCCGGAAGTGATCGTTCGAGACTTTTGCGACATTCTCAAACGCTACCGGGTCTCGACGATAGTTGGCGACAAGTATGGCGCCGAGTGGGTCGGTGAGCAGTTCAGGAAATGTGGCGTTGTCTACAAGTCCTCCGAATTAAACCGCTCCGAAATTTATTTGGAGATCTTGCCGGCGCTGACTTCTGGGACGTGTCGCTTGCTGGACAATCGCCGGCTCGTGAATCAGCTCGTTGCCCTCGAACGAAGGACGGCGCGTTCCGGAAAAGATTCAATCGACCATCCGCCTGCCGGTTTTGACGACGTTGCAAACAGTGCGTGCGGCGTGTTGGTTCTCGTGCGAGGACACAACCTCGATCACGGCGTGGTTTCTTGGATCAAGAAAATCGCAGCTGGAATTATCGCGTTCCCGCCGCCGAACGCCGCTGCCGACAATCCGCGCACCGAGCTCGTCGGTAAACAGCGCGCGTTTGAGCTTGAAAAGAAATTGCGCGGGATCGCGACCCACGTTCCGCCGCCGGAAACTTTGCCGAAGTGCCCCGCATGCAAGGCGACTTGCGTCAATCGTATTGCGAGCGGTTTTCGCTGCAACCAGTGCGGCTCGCAGTTTTCGCAGGCGGGCGAAATCCAATTCGCGGTGCCGGCGGAAGAAGATTGCTGCGTGCATCCGGCTCCGCAAATCATTCCGGGCGGCTTGACGCGATGCGCAAACTGCGGCCGGCAGTCGCAGCCGAAGAACCAGCCGACTATTGGCGTGAGTCGTCGCGACGTTTTGAGCGGCCGATACCCAACTCAAATTCGGAGGTTCTAATCATCAAGGGAGGAAGCGTCGATGACGAAAAGTGAAGGCGAAGTAGAGGTTGTTCCACCGAACGAGCCGACCGCGGACGTAGTAGATCGCCGCGCCAAATTGAAGAAGGAAATCGATCGGCTCGAAAAGGCGCTCGAGGCGAGCAACGAGTCACTTCGCGAGGGGAAGGCGAAGATGGCCGATGAAAATGAAATCCGTCAGCGTTTGTCCGCCCACGACGAGCTGCTCAGGCAGTGGCATGCGGTGCTCAAAGCGAACGCGGAGTTGTGATTGCCCTTCCATCGGTTACGAAAAGTAGCGAAATTGTTTCCGATGGCGCACTAGTCGGAGGATTCGGCCATGATTGAGATTTTCCCAGAGATCTTGCAGCGGTACGAAACGACGAGCGACGTTCGGCTCGACGACGTCCCGGAAGAAGCGGTTGCAAAAGTTTTCCAGGACCCGCTGTTCGCTGTGTTCACTACGTCGACCGGCCCGCGTCCCGATAGCAGCTTGGTCAAATCTTCGGACGACGAGTGGGATGCGGAATTGATTTCGTCTTCTGTGACGCGCACCGATTCGCCGGCGCCGCCGTCGACGCCAACATTCGAGAAGCGCCATCTGCCGGCATCATCCTGGCTCGGCTCGTCGGCCCCACTCGAGAAGCGCGATCCGCGGGCGGTGTCCGAGATTCGCGATGTCGATGGACCGATCACTCGCATTACACAATACGATTCGGACGGTCGCACCGTCGCGTGTTACCAGATTGCAAGCTAAACGAGAGTCAAATTCAGAAGGGGAGGATCGATTCGATGACAGTACGCGACCATTTGCAAAAGTTTCATACGCATGCGGCCGAGCAGCAGACCGCGACGGCGGCGATGCACACCAAAATGGCGAAGTGCCACGCAGCGATCGCGAAGGCCTCGCGCGGCGATGCGGCCGACGGCCATTCCGAGCTCGCGGACGAACACAAAGCGGCTGCGTCACGATGCGCCGATGCAGCAGCATTTCACACGGACTGTTGCAAGGAGCTCGACAAGGCAGTAGAGCCGACGCTCGTCAAGGCATTCGCGCCGTCCGCGCCGCCAACGCTCGTTCCGCGACCTGGCCAGGCGACGCCGGTGGTTGATACGTCGAAGCTGCCGGTCGAAATGCAACATCTGGCGAGCGCGCCGACCGACAACTGACGATTTTGCCTCCACTCGCCCGTTAGAGGCAAAGGCGGGGAACCGGGCTCATCCCTCGGCGACAACGGGCGCGGAATCGCCGCCGCGCCCTACCCCGCTGCGAATAAGTTTTTGAAGTGTAAGTTTGCCCTCCTTCCTGCAGGAGCGGCAATCGGCGGGGCACAAAAAGGCGCGGCCTCATCTCCGCGCCGCCCCGCTGCGATGTGGAGAACACGATGGCAAACAGCAAATGGGCACGGTACAACGACGACCGAGAAAAGTATGACCCCTACACCTCCGAAAACCCTGGGCGGGAGGCCGCTGTTTTGTTCGGGCTCCTGCACCGACGCGAGGGTGAAACGGTTGAGCGGCTGCTCGAGGACATTCGCTGCAGCGCGGGCCAGGAAGCCTACCTCAGAAAAAATATGGGGGTATCGAGCGTCCGGCAATTCGAGGAAATGTTGGCGTACCGTGACGCAGTCGAACGTGAATTTCTCCGGCTCGTGGAACGCGAGCGCGAAAAGGAAATCGCATGAGGAACGGCGACACGATCAATCTGAATGCGCGTCGACCGAGTTAGTGGAGGCACAAACATGACACCACCGACAGCGGGACAGCTCGCGCAGATCCAAATTCTTCAGGGGGCTGTCACTTCGACGGCCGCCACGGAAGCTGCGGCCTTTGCAGCGTACGACGCTGCCAAACGCGCTGCCAAGAAAGCAGCATTGGACTTCGTTGATTACGTCTCGTACACGAATGGAACAAAACAGAAACCTGGCTGCATCAGCGGTCCGACTCAAGACACGTAGTCCCGGTGAGGAGCAACGATGGCGGATAACGTACTCCGATCGCAAATCGTAGTTGATGCATCGCAGTTCACGACTGCGATGCATGAGACTGCCGGCATCGCTGAGGACACGACGGGTCGAATCGCGGCCGGGTTTGATCGCGTCGGCCTTGCATCCGAAGCTTCGGCGGAGAAAATGAATTATTCCTTCATGGAAGCGCGCCACGCGGCCATGGGCTTCGGCGAAGAGGTAGGGATTCATCTTCCGCGATTCGTCTCGACTTTTCTCGCCCACACCCAAATGATCGGACCCGCCCTTGCACTTGCGTTCACACCGGTCGCGATCGTAGGCGTTGGCATGGTGCTGGTGGACGTCGGCAAGAAGATGGTCGACTTCTACCAGAACACCGTGAATTTGAAGGACGCTTTTGAGGAGCTCGACAAAGAAGCTGAGAAGCTGAGCCACGTCGAGATCACTTTGTCGAACGAGATCACCCGACAGAATGCGGAGCTGCTCAATTTGAAAGAGGGCGGCATCGTCGGAGCCAAGGCGGAGATCGGTGCTCTTGGCAGCCAGATTGTGGACCTGCGGAATGAGTTCGACACCACATCGGAGGCTTTCAAAGCTCACCCCGAGGTTTTTAAGGAAGCGTTCACGCAATACGAAACATTTCCTGCAAAAGACATCGCCAAGCAGATCCAGGCGGTCACTGCAGAAATAAACCGACTCAACGCCGCTAGTGCTCAGGCTGGGCCGGCCGCTTCGCCCCTCATGGAATGGGCAATGAAGGTGGCTGGTGCCGAGGCCAAAACGACAACAGAGGACGTGGAAACACTCCGGGCTAAAACCCAAGCGTATCAGCAAGTTCTCGAGTTGTTGACGCTGGAACAGCAAAAGCTCGGCGGCGATATTTCGGTCACCACTCAGCGGCTCGCAGAGCAAATTTTGGAAATGAGCAAAAGCCAGGCGGCAGCTGCGAAAGCCGCACTCAACAAACAGTTCAATCAGCCGCCTGATCTGTCTGGTGCCGGGAATGCGCTTGCCGCCGTCGACCAATTTCAGTCCAGCGACGAGGCGGCGCTTCAAACTCTACAAACAACGGCCGCGCAGACTTGGGCCAAGTTTGAGAGCGACGCAAAAGCTGCGTACGAGGAGACGCAGAAAGCATCCGAGCAAAACACAGAGGCGACGATTCGCGAAGCCGAAAAGGCTCTGGCGATTCGGAATCAGGAGCTTGATGCCGAGTATCACGCGCACGTCATTACGAATGCCCAGATGGTTGCGGACAAAAAACAGGCGCTCGAACAGGAATATCTAGCGGAGAAGGCGGCGCTCGATCAGCGGATCAACACCATCGGCCCACTCGAAGTTGATGCGCGTCGCAAGGTGGACGATCAACTCACTGCCCTTCACGAGCAATATCTCGAAAAATTGGCCGCGCTCGATCAGCAAAGCGCGAACAATTTTGAACGCGTTTATCAGTCGATGACTTCACAGCTCAATCGCAATTTCATGCAGTGGATCAATGGAGCCGAGACTTTCGGTCGGGCCATGGAGAAAACCTGGAACAGCCTGGCGAGTGCCTTCATCGAAAGCATGCTCAAGACGGCCGAACAAATGATTGTGAACGCTGCGTTGCAAAAATCAATTCTCGCGAGCACGAAAATTGCGGACGCTGAGGCGGCAGCGTCGCACACCTACGCAAGCGTCTCCGCGATTCCTTACGTGGGCTGGATCATGGCGCCACCCGCAGCCGCGGCTGCATTCGCGGCCGTCATGGCGTTTGAAGACGGCGGCATCGTCCCGCGGACGCAGATGGCTCTTGTTCACGGAGGGGAAAGTGTTCTCCCGAAGAATCTAACGACCATGTTGACTTCCGTCGCAGACAAAGGCGGAGGCGCTGGTGGAGATCAATTTCACTTTCACGCAACGATTCACGCTGTCGATTCGCGCGGCGTGAAAGAAATGTTGGACGATCACGCGGCTCTATTCGGCCGCGCAGCAATGGATTACATGAGGAGACGCGGATGAAACGATCTTCGATCGCATTGATCGCGGTGCCGGTGTTGCTGGCCTTGGCTCACACCGCCAAGGGGCAGCAGCAACAAGATGGAGTTTTTGCCACGATTCAAGATCCGAACGGTTGGCCGTACTCTTTCGCCACCATCTCAGCGACTGACAACAATCTCGGTGGTAGCTACACTGCAACGGCCGATCAAAACGGATTTTTCAAAATGGTACTTCCAGTCAGCGCGGGTAGCGGGACTTTTAAGTTCACGGTCAGTTGCCCCGGCATTCCGTGGCCACTCGGATTTGGTGCGCAGACTTTTTCCGTGAACATCGCCCTGCCGTTGCCCCCAGTTGGTGGATCTCTTGACTTGGGTTCGCAACAATCGTGGAAGCCAACTCTCAGCGATCCGTCTAATTCCCCGCACATCGATTTGGGAGTGATCAAGGGCGGATCGCCCGTTGTGATCGATGCGAGCGCCGCGAAAGAGTTCATCCCCGCCGTCACAATTACGCGCAGTGGACGCGACATCACCTTCGACAGCGGATCGATCGATGGAGATTTGCCATACCAGAAGCTCACGACTGCGGACAAGGATGGCTCGTACGAAGTCGTGGTTGAAATTGCTGCTAACGCAGATAAGCGCCTGGGAGCCATCGGCCGAGCTTTCCTCAAATGGGGGGCGTCGCGCGCAGAGTACCCGAGTGCCACTACGATGGACCTCAGCGGCCCTGGCAAGAACTACACCTGGCGCACCGAAGTTCATTTGAAAGCTGGCGAAACGCTCACGCTCGGGGTTGCCACGGGAAACGGTGTGCCCAATTACATCAACGCCCCTGGCTACTCCGTGAAGGCACATCTATCGCCGCAGTGACGGAGCGACATGGAGTCCGATTACAAACGGCTGGTTGAGAGTGCCGGCGCCGAGTTCGTCGCCGTGAGGAATGGCACCGTGTTTTTTTTGGATCCGCAGGATCGAGCCAGGCTCTCCCTCTACGTGCACGCGCTGCGCTCGATCGATGACGTGCACCTCGCGTTGAAGAACCACCGCGAGCCCGCTCTCGGCTTCGAGCCGTTGCTCCCGGCCTCAATCGACTGAATGCAAAAAGCCAAGGAACTGATCTGATGATTGCGGAAAGAGTTTCCACCGAAAATGCGAGCGTCCCGAAAAATCCTGACGTTGCGGTGGAATTTCGCAAGGGCGCCGTTTACATTTACCTGTCAGACGAATTTATAAAATCCCTCCGAGCTTCGCCACGATCCGCGGAAATCATCGAGGGCATCGTTCTCGCGGTAAAGCAGGACCTTGAGCGAGTCACACAGCGCGAGGCGTCATGACCGCAGATCAGAAGGAACTTTTTCGGGCGGACTTCCACTCTAAAATCTATCGCCTGGCTCTTCGCTTGTGCGCGCAGTTTGAATCTATCGGGATTGCGGTCGATGGCGACACGATTTTGCGGTATGCCAACGAGGCAATTGATGAGCTCCCTGGCTGGCGCGAATTCGAGCCCGACCCCGACGCTCTGCGCCCGTGCATCGAGGCCGCGGTCAGAGAATGGAAGTTTCCCACGCCGGCGTGAAGCCCGCTGATTGTCACCGAAGGGGGGAAGCGAATGGCAACGCGACGAGCGAGAATTTGCATTTGCGACATCTGCCACCACGAGTGGCTGCCCCGGCGAAAGCACGGCCTGCCGCGCCAGTGCGCGGCATCGGCATGTAAAAGCACCGGATGGAATCGGCCGTTACGCAAGCGAGGCAGGAAGCCGAAACTACTTACGCGGCGAAAACTTGCCGCGTAAACCGAGGCGGCTTTCCTACGCTCCCGCGCTTCGAGCGCGATCCCGATGCTTTGCGGTTGTATATTGAGGCCCCGGTCGACCGCTAGCGGAATCCGACGCCGGGTTGAAGTAGTACACGACTTCGACCCCGTCACCGACCTTTCGGCCAATCGTTTTCTCCCAAAAGGCGACCGTCGCGTCGTTCTCCCGCTGCTCTCGAATTTCTAGAATCGCGTGGGCCAGAGCTTCTTTCTGCTGGAGCTGCCCACGGAACGCCAGCCGCGATTCGCTGGTCGCTCCACCCTCGGTGCGGTCCTTTGCGATTCTTAGCTCTTGGTCAGTTGGTTTCAGTTCGGCGAGCAACGCGGCCGACGCTTGCTCGTACAGCTTTCGATACTGCGAGGCCCGGCGAAGCAGTTTCTCGATTCGAGTCACGATTCGAGGCATGGCGATTTTCTCCTTTCGGAACCCGTGTAAGTAACGGCGACCCGCCGAGAGCAACGTAAGCAGCAGACCCATTGCGAGAAAAATTAACGTGGTGGGCTCCGGAACCGCCGGCGACTCGACCGTGAACTGGGCAGTGCTATCGCCGGTCTCGGCGGATCCGAAATTGAGCGTCGACCCGGGCTCAAGAGGGGCGCCATCGACAGAGAAGCCGATCGACACATCCGGATTGATGGCGATGCCTGCTTGCAAGAAAGCGAGATCGCCGAAGCCCGTTGCCCCGAACTCGATTTCGGCTATGCCGGCGTTTGCTTCGAGTTGAATCGCTTTTAGAACCGAATCGATGCTCTCGGAAAGTGACAGCGCGGATCCATAGCACGAGGACTGTTGGGCCGCTAGAATATCGCTCGCGAGGCTTTCTGCGACGCCAGGCACCAGGGGTAACGCAGAGGTTGCCGTGAGCTCGTTGGCAATCGCGGAAATCGAATCGGCTTTCGCCGGTGAACAGAGGCACGCCACTCCAAGCAAAACACCTAACCACCTAATTTGTTTCACAGTGATTCCTCCTTATCGTTTTATCGCCGAACCTCCTGCCGCAAACTTCCTGCGAAGACTTTTGAGTAATCTGACCGTCAATTCGAGTTCGTCTTGCTCGGCCACGCCCACGCGTTCCTCAAAAAAAGGGGCCACGATGCGCAACGCCACTTCACACCGATCGATCGCGTCGCCCGCGGCGTCGAGAAGTTTTTCCCAGTCGCATGCCAGGTCTTGAGTCATCGGATCCGCCCGAAACAGAGAATGATCAGCAGAGCCGCGCCGATGAGAACGCCGAAGGCGAGCCCGTGCCTGCCCGCAAGAAAGAAACGAAGCGCGACTGCGAAGAACACGACATAAATCGAAAGCAAAAATGGGATACGATATTTTCCAGCCACGTTGACCTCCAACCAGGTCGATTTGGTTAGGGGCGCGTCGGTGCTGATAACATCGGCGCGTCCCGCTTCATTTCCTGCCGGGGATGGTACCTCCGCTATGGCAGATGTGCAATAGATATATCTACCTCGGTCTTACATGACGTGCTAGGATGACAGACATGCGGTCCCAAGATAGAATTCCCGACGAGATGAAGCTGGAAAAGACGAACCTCTTCCTCGGCGTCGGACAGCGGAAGGAACTGCGCACGCTTTCGCGCCGAACGATGATCCCGATCAGCGCGCTGATTCGCAAAGCGATCGATGAGTTCCTCGACCGCGAGCTGAGGAAGAAGAAGCCGAAGCCATGATGGACTGACTGGACACGTCAAAACGGAAGTGGGGACTCTAATGGACAAACGACAGGACAAAATCAAGCTCTCACAGAGAAAACGGCCCGAAAAGAACTTGCGGCGACGAGCAGTTTCATAAAAACGGCAGACGCGATGATTCGTAATAAGCGCATCCAACAGCAGGTTCGTACCATCGAAAAGCGGCTTTCTCAGGAGGTGCGGCGATGAGCCTGTGCCGGTTTTTATCCGAGCCTCGGTGCACGAGACCGGCGACCCATTGCTGGCCGCCGGGCGTTGAGGCGAACATCTGCTCCACTCATTTTCGACACGAGACGTCCGGTCAATTCGGCGAAAAAACAAAGCCACCCTTCAGCAGAGACAGGGCCAGGAAGTCTCTGATCGAAGAAGATGGGCTTGCTCCCGATGTCGCTGAGAAACTCCTCAACGACCACTTCGGTCCGGAGCCAAAGTAGTCGACCTCCTCCGCTGGAAACCTGTAGTGAGAATTGTAGTGACTCCCCACCTTTCAGGGCCTATCAGCGTGGTCACCGTTTCGTTGAAAGATAGGCACTTACCGAAGGTGAGCGCCCCTGACATATGGCCCGGAAACGGTGATGTACCAGATGCTGGACGCGGGCGAATGGGTGATCGCCGACAATTGCGTCGATCTGATTCGGACGTTGCCAACACTGGTGCGCGACTCCGTTCGCGTCGAGGACATCGAGAAGATGGACGGCGATGACAGCGCCGACGCGGCGCGCTACGGTTTGAAGTCACGTTACGGATCGGGACGCGGAGGAGTGAATGGCCCGCCACTCGAACAACGGCTCGCAGAGCGCGTCACATCCGCCGACCCCACCATTCGAGCCATCCAGGCGCAGAAAGCCAATCTGGACGAGTTCAGGCGAGGTCAACCGGTGAGTTTCCTGCGGCGCCGCCCGCGCTGGTGAGACCCGGTTAGTCAGTCGATTCTCGATTCTCGACGCAAGGAACGGAACATGTCGATACGCCAGCTGTGGAATCGCATTGTCGCCACGCGGTATACGCGGTTGCTCGAGGCAGAGGTGGAAAGATTGCGCGCCGAAAATCGGGCCTTGCTGAATTCAATTCTGGGAATCGCAGGCATTCCACCGATTGTCATGGCCTCCGAAGGTGCTGAGAATATGCCGATTCGCCCTCAGACTTGTGACGGCACAGATACGCCGAGTACGCTTGGCGGAGGCGGCGTCTCATCGCGACGCAAACCTCGTTCCGGCAATGCTCCGGCTCGAGGGATCGCGGTGAATATGCCACCGCCCGTAAGGCATCGTTCGTGGCAACAGGTTAATCGCATGCTGGAGTTCGATTCGGTTCGAAAGCGCGACCAGGACGCGGGCGATCGTTCGCAGGCTTCAAATCACACTTAACTACCGATCTCGCGCCCTCGCGTTACGATTTTCAATGGGAGGAAGAATGCCATTCATTCGAGGCCGTTATCACATCAATCCGATTGCAGGCCAAGCGCTCGAAGCTGCACGCGAAGCCGAGGAAGCTCTTGCGACCCTCCAGCAGGAGCAAAGCAACTCGGACGCGAACGATTCGACGAAGGACTCAAACGTTGGAGGCGAAAAGGGGCCGATCCACCGCGTTGAAATTGAAGCAGCCGAGGTTGTGCCATCGCACTCAGGACGCGCGCACCGCGGTTTTGTCGCCCGCGTTCACCGCACGACTTATGCAAACCCGCAAGACGCGTCCTCCGGCGCGACCTCCGGATTTGGTTCGCCATCGCAGGCAAGCGTGCCCGTCTCACAGCAGCCCGAAACGCACGTGTTCTCCAATCACGGCGACCTCGTTGACTTCCTGCAGAATCAGTTCTCCAAAGATTGTGGAGAATAGTGCGATCGCGCGGATTCGGGCCGGCGCTCTCTCCGACTCAATCGTCGGTCTTGATGTGCCGGGGTTCGCGGCTCCGATGGTTTTGCTAGAATGCTGGACCAGAGGAGAAGAGCTTGACGATTTGGGAAACGCCGAGCGGGCGCTCACGCCGGTGGGTACGGCGTAAGGACATAAGCGTTCCTGCACCGCTGTACGCGCGGCTGGCGATCGTGGCGCTCCTGGTGGCGCTGGCTGCGACGCTCGTTTGGCACGGCTTGCGGTTTGTGTTCGAGCGTGGTGGCAATTCCGGAAGCGCGCCGGTGGCTGAGGCAAAGAGTCCAGCCCTGGCCGCGGGCGTGGCTCTGTGGCAAAACGATGCGCTTGCATCACTGGAATCTGGAGCCAGGGAAGCACAGGCAGGTAATATTACCGCCGCAGAAGTGGCTGTAGACCGCGCAGCATCGATGATCGAAGCCTCGCGCGTGGAGTCTCGGACTACGTCGTCGGATTTCTTTGACGTCGCGAGCGGATCGCTTGACCGCGTGTTGCAGCCGCATCCCGAGAACGACCGGCTCTTCGAGCATGTCACGACGGCGCGGATCGACCTAGCGCAACTGCGCTCGGCGCTCTCGGCGGGGACGGCGGCGCCGGGGTCAAGCGCTGCGGCGACTGCAGCACGAGGCTCGGTTCCAACCTCGGCCACCAACGGCCGAGTAGTTGCGTCAACCCCTGTGCGCAATGCGTCCGCGATAGGCGCTGGTATCGCGATTGCGTCGCCCAGGGGAGTCACCTCCAATAGCGTGCTTGATCCTTCCGCTCTGGGCGGCGACACGATCGACGCGACTCTCATGCCTGAGACGCTGGAGATTCTACTGCCGCCTTCAACCCGGCTCTTCGTCGATAACGTGCGGGTCCAGAATCTAACGCTGGAGGGGGCGGCCCAAACCCTCGATGGAATTCACTGGAAGAACGTGACATTTGTCGGGACGCGCTTGCGTTATGAGAGCGGAGAACTCGACCTGCAGAACGTCCATTTTGTGCGCTGTACGTTTGGCTTGCCGACCGACCAGCGGGGAGCGCGGCTGGCAAACGCGATTGCTCTCGGACAATCATCCATCACAATCGAGTAGGCGAAGCCCGATTCGGTGAATCGGCCTGAAGTTCCTCATCGCCGCCGTTCGGTTTTCCCATCTGGCAATCGACGCAGCGAAAGCACGTGCGTCCCAAGCGAGAGACGAATGCCCATTGAAAAGAGTTATGTGACTGCTGATCCGGCGATCGTTCCGGTCGAGGGACCGGCGCAATCAACGAATGTGGTTCTTCCACAAACCGGGGCTCGAGCAGGGAGTCGACGAGACACGCCCGCGGGCGGTTCGCGCATTTCCCCTGCTCGCCCCGTTCCCCTTTCTGGACCGGACGAAGGCACGGACGCGTACGGACCGAATAACGAACGGTTGCCGGAAAGGCTGCAAGAGGCCCTGCGGCGACTCGTATATCAATACTCGTTTGAGTCGGAGTCGACGCGGCGTCAAGAAGTCCGGCGCATCAAGCAGGCGCACCAGTTCTGGCGGGGGCTGCAGTACCTGTGGTGGAACGAACGCGATCAGAACTGGCACCTGCCGTTCGAGCAGAAGCTGATGGACAACGCTTCGCTTGAGGATATGCCGAGATATGAGTTTGTTACCAATATTTACCAGGCGTTCGGGCTTTCGCTGATTTCCGTGCTGTCCCAGGACGTCCCGCGCGTCCGGTTTTTCCCGACGTCGGCACAGGCGGAGGAAGACGTTGCCGCAGCAAAGGCCGCTACAGAAGTGGGGGCCCTTGTCGAACGAAACAATCGCATCGGCAATTTGATCGTGGAAGAGGCGTTCAATCTTTGGACAGACGGCAAAGTGGGAGCCTATGTGCGGTACGTCGTGGACGGACAGCGCTTTGGGTTCCACCCGGAAACGGAGATCGGCGCAAGGGAAGTTAAGGTCGGGAACGATGTGTATGTGTGCCCGGAGTGCGATCAAGAGAGCGAAGCAAGCGAAGTGCGCAAACGGGCGGGGAAGCCGCCAGCGAGCGCTCAAGATGGGGCCAGTGGGTACGCTTGCCCGCAATGCGGCGCGCTGCTGACGGAGGAAGACTTCGTCGCCGCGGAGGCAGTTACCGTACCGTCGGCACAGACGCGATTGCGTGTCCCTAACGGCCAGGAAGTGATGACCATTGTCGGCGGCCTTGAGCTGAAGACTCCACCATGGGCCGGCGAGATGCACGAGTATCCGTACCTGCAATGGAACATGGAGGTGCACCAGGCGCGGCTGCGAGCAGCCTATCCGCACGCCGCGGACAAAATCGGGCCTCCGGTGGCAAGCGGCGGGCAGGAGTACGAGCGGCTCGCGCGACTCGCGCAGTCGCAGGGCGGCCCGCTAACCGAAGGCGGCGACTTCAACATTAACCTGATCACCTTCCAGCGCACGTGGTTGCGCCCGTGGGCATTCTTTGCGCTCGATGACAAGTCGCTCCGAGACGAGCTACTGCAACTTTTTCCGGACGGGGCCTACGTCGCGTTCGCTGGAGACGCGTACTGCGAATCTCGCAACGAAAACATGGATGATCACTGGCGCGTGCTGCACGCGCTTCCCGGCGACGGATCGAGCGGCCGGCCTGGACTCGGCGACGTGCTGATCAGCGTTCAAGAGCGCTTCAACACTCTGTCCAACCTCCAGATCGAGACCTACGAATACGGCATTCCGCCGATCTATGCGGACAGCGAGGTTCTCGACTTCGATTCACTCCAGAACCAGACCGCCGAGCCCGGTGCGCACTATCCGGCGCGAGCAAAACCGGGGCAGTCGCTCGCGGCCGGGTTCTTTCAACCAGAGGCAGCCGAGGTTCCGCCTGACTTGGCACAACATGCGGCTGCGCTCATGGGGCCCGTGGCGCAATTTCTCACGGGCGCTTTTCCGGCCCTATTTGGCGGGGCGATGACGAACAACGACACGGCCGCAGGTTATTCAATGGCGCGCGACCAGGCGATGGGCCGAATCGGGCTTGTCTGGCGGCGAATGAAATTTTTCCACGCCGATGTGATGTTGCTGGCGGTGGATTGTTTCCGCAAGAATCGCCCGCAAGACGTCGAAGTGACACTGCTGGGGGCTGGTTCGGCGTTCGAGTCGAAGTGGATTCGGCTGGCTGACTTGAAAGGGAATCTTTTCAGTTATCCGGAAACGGACGAGCAGTACCCGACGCTGTGGTCACAGCAGAGAGCTGTGCTGCTGCAGCTGATCGCAAATCCGGATCCGCAGATCCAGTCAGTGCTCGCGCACCCCGAGAACATGGCCCTCGTGAAGCGACTCATCGGGCTCGAGGAGCTGGTGATCCCCGATGAGGAGTCTCGGACGAAGCAGTATCGGGAGATCGCGCAGCTTGTGGGAGAGACGCCTGTTGTGAAGCGCGATGACGCCAGCGGAGTGGAAATGATGCTGCCGAGTATCGTGCCGGACCAGTTCGCAGACAACCACGCTGTGGAGTTGGACATTTGCATGCGGTGGTTTTCGTCAGACGCAGGCCAAGTGGCGAAGATCGAAGCGCCTGCAGGATATGCGAACGTGCGCGCGCATGCTTTGTTCCACAGGGACTACTTGCGAAAGCAACAGGCAACCAGCCCTACCGCATAAACTCGCCGAACGGCATCGCTCGGCAATCGCACAGCCCTAGAGCGTGCGCTCGATGGCGCTGTTGTAGACGCGGCTGCCGTACACGCTTTTCTGTGCCGGTGGCGGCGCCACGAGCCTCACGACGTGCAGAAGCCTCTCCGGCTTGAACGGCTTCGCCATGCACACCACAGCGCCAAGCTGGTGGCTTGCCGAGTAATCGGCGGGTTGTGCCGAGCGCGTAAGCAAAATGACGGGAACGTGCTGGAGACGGTCATTGCGCTTGATGATGAGGCAGAGATCGTGGCCGCTCATGTCCTCGGCTTCGACTTCAGCGAGAAACACGGCAGGCACCGTAGTCTTCAGGACCTCGAGAGCAGCCTGCGCCGTGGGTACGATGATAACCGTGTAACCGTCTTGCTGAAGCAGGGCGCGCATCGTGTCGGCTGTGCGCTGGTCGGATTCAACCGCTAGAACCACCGCTGCCTGCTTTTCCTGAGCGGGCGAGGTCTTTCCGACGCCGGCCATCGCGGGGTCTGAATTAGCCTCGGCGGCGTTGTCGGTCCTGGTGGCGACGAACTGGACGGCAATGTCGAAAAGTCCTCCGTCACGCTCGTTCACACGCACGATTTCGGCGCCCTGAGATTTATTTAGCGCGGACGCCGCGGTTGAGTAGGGAAACGTGACGTCCAGGCGCTGACCTTTCCAGTAACCCGCGCGAGCTGCCACGAAAAGGAGTCCGTCGCGGGAGACGTCGATGCTCTTGCACTCTTCTTCGAAGGGTTCGGGCGAACCAGCGGCACGAACGTGGACTTGCGCGGAGATCTTGGCGCGTTTGCGTCGCCTGCGCTCGACCCCGTTGGGTCCGGAAAAACGCGATGTGGATTGGCCGATCTTTGCCTCTGCGGAGGCTACGGTGGTAGTGATCGTGCTCATCTAGCACCTCAGATTGGGCGGGCGCTTGCTACCCCCGGGCTGGCCGACGGCGACTCCCCGCTCTGTCGATAGAATCGCAGACAGGAGAAGAAACGGGGAATAGTACGTTGGTTTCAATTTGAGAAACGTTTGCGTCGCGGCAGCCAGTTCCGGCCCTAAACGAAATACAGGAAAACTACTTAGCGCTGGGCGCGGGAAGAACACCGAAACAGACTTCATTCCAAGCAATTCGTCGGAGGAACGTGCATGGCAACAGCAATCGTCACACCGCGCGAAACGGTGTCACCAAAAATCGCCGCATCTGGCCGGCGCGCGAGCGAAACATCGTCGAGCACAATTGATCAGGCCGCTGCGAGGCGCAACGCCACGGACGAAGAAATTCTGGGGCTGCGCGAAACACCCGACACCGAAACCGCCGGCAGGAAGCAGCTGGAGTTCAATTGGGATGTGGAGGATCCGAACGCCGATCAAGCGACAAAGTCAGAGGGCGACCAAGAGCAAGGACTTCGTTCGAGTCGAGAGCGTGAACTGAACGCAGTATTCGACGCGAACCCTGACCTGCGCCGTGTCTGGGATGAGTCGATTGCGTACCACGAAACGTTTTCGACGCCCCAGGAAGCGCGCACCGCGAAGACGCGATTGGTTGACCTCGATCGACTGGACGCGCTCTTCTTCTCTCGACGCCCCGAGGATCACAGCGAACTCGCGCGCGCCGTCGCCGCACTCGACCCTTCCGCATTCAACTCATTGGCACAAGCGATGGCGCAGTTGGCTTCGGTGGGGCGGACTGAGGGCGGGAATGGCGCCAGCGCGGCTAGTTCGCACACTGCCGCCGCCCAGGTTCCGCCTGCGACGGAATCTTCCATCGCGCCGCGGCAATTGCAAACAGACGGCGGTCCCGCAAGTTTGCCAGCACCCTCTTCCGCGGATCCAAACGGCTCGAGAGCGAGTTTATCCGCGCCATCGGACGGTCGCACCCTCACACCGGCACAAACGGATTTTTTTCATAGCGCGAACGCTGCGGCCGTGGAGGAGGTGCTCGGAGCAATTGAAAGCCAAGTCGAGAGGCTCTTGCCCGAGGAAATCTCAAAGAGTGCCCGCAACCGAGTCGTCGGAGAAATTTATCGGGAGCTCGATACTACGCTGCGTTCGAACAGGCAACTCGCGCAGCAAGTACGCGAAGCATTTCGTTCCGGGAGCCTGGACGCCGAGCATCAACGCGCGCTGGTATCTTTGGTTGCCGGACGCGCGCGGCAGGCTCTGCCCGGCGTTTCCAAGCGCGTGCTCAACGAGTGGACGTCAACGATCGTGGCTGCAAATCAGGACCGCCGGGCCCGACAACGAACGGCTGAGCGCCGCGTGGACATTGCTGGCTCGGGGCGGACTGGCAGCGACGGGCCCCGGCCCACGACGCCACGCGACATCGACTACGCGCGGATGTCGGATGCTGACATCCTGAACCTCTAGCGGCAAACACCGGCGTCATAGACTTCCATTCACACCGTCCGAGGAGGACACCCCGAAAGTGTCGCGCTTGTCGAGCGCGATCGAGAGATTTGTAGTCGATTTTCGACTCGATTTTCAAATCGATTTTCTAGTCCAAGGGAGAATTAACGAACATGGCACAAATGCAGAACGCGCAATCCGTTGCGCTACAGCTGGAGAAGGTCAGGGACAAACTCCCGCTTCTCTACGAGCGCGACGATATTCTGCTGACGATGATTCAGCAGCGCGGCGACGTCGAACGCGTGAGCTCGCGAAACATGCGGCTTCCGCTTCAGATCCGACCGGGAGGCAAGGCAGGGCTCGCGAACATGGATGGCGGCGACCTGGGGCGGGGATCGGGAACCGTGTACGACGTGGCCCAGGTGACACCTGTTTTCTTTCGGCACGCCGTGGAAATCACGAAACTCGTCGAGTACGCCAGCAATGCGCCGGAAAAGGCGATCGAGAATGCGGCCAAGCGCGAAGTGAAGAACGCGATGGCACAGTTCCGGTCGTTTCTCGACAAAGTAATGCAGACGAACGGGAACGGCGTACTTGGAACAATCAGCTCAATCACAACCACCGGGTTGCCATCTGGCGTCGCCGCGCAGTTCGGGATGGCGAAGCCGCCCGGGGCACAACTCTTTTATTACAACCAAACGGTGCAGGTGTACGATCCGACGCTCACTACCAACCGCGGCTCGGCAAACGTGCTGCTTGTGGATCCATTCAACTCGCTCCTCCAGGTCGACAGCCTTCCGACCGGTACCAGCGTGAACGACTTAATTGTTCACGACGGCTTGACCGGCGCGCAACCAACCTCGTTGTTCGGAATTCTGTACCACCAGACGAACGCGACTACCGGTACTTGGCTTAACCTGAATCGTGCGACATACCCCGTCGAGCTTGCAACTCCTACAGTGAACGGGAACAACTCCGCTCTCACACCAGGAGCCGTGCGACTGGCGATCAACAAGGTGCGGAAGTCGTTGGGGTCCAATCAAGTGAGCAAGCTCATTGCCTACACGTCGCTCGAGCAGGAGCACCAGTGGGAGCAGTTGGGCGTCACAATTTCGCAGATCATAAAGGAAGGTGCGGGCGGACGAGCGAGCGATCTCGATCTATTGTTCACCGGCGACAAGTCAATGGCTGGTGTTCCGATCAAGTCGAGCATCAACGCAAACTCAACTCGCGTCGACTTCCTCGATCTCTCGCATTGGGGCCGAGCCGTCATGCAAGACATCGACTTTTACGACGTCGGCGGGCAAACCGTGTTTCCGATTTACGGAGCCAGTGGCGGTCTTGCTTCGGCTTACATCTTCTACTTCATCACGGGCTTCCAAGTGTGGAACGATTCGCCACGCTCCGGAGCCTACATCAGCAACCTGGCAATCCCGAGCGGCTACTAGTCAGCACGCGACCCACCATCCCAAACAAGCGGGGCGGCTTTCCGGCCGCCCCACCCTCTTCCAAACTCAAATTGAGTCTTGCTTGATCCGGGTCACACGAGAAACGCATGAAACCCCTCCGGAAGTGGAGGAACGGGTGGCTGTTGCCGGAGGTTTCAATCGCCTGGGTGAACCCAATTTTCGGGTGGTTTGGGGCGGAGCACGACTCACGTTAATCGGCGGACGATGGACGGACCGCGACGCTCACGGCAACATTATCCGGGAAAGAATTGAATTACGAGAAGTCCCGAAGTACTTGCCTGTGGACCGCTGGCACGTCGAGCGCTGGATTCCGCCGGAAGTTTACGGCGGGCGTGATGAGTGGCATCGGAGAACGATCGAGGTCGAAGACGGGATTCGATTGCCCGCGCTGGGCCCATATCCCTCTCGCGGAGAGTACGAGCATTGTTTCACGCTCGAAACGGCGGCGGGCGAGTTCGTTGCTCTTACCGCCAGCGCGTGTGATTGGGTGGTTCGGGCGATCGCATGGGCCCGACAACAAACCCGAGGCGCCGCCCGCGCAGCTATAGTGAAACGCGAGTCTCGTCGCGAGCGCGACTCGGACCGAACAATATCTGACGTGCTCGATGATGGATCGGCAGCATTTCAAGGTCGCGCGTTCGTGGCAAGCGCCGCCAAGGCCGACAGCGCAAACGTGGGGTCGTGCGAACCGTGACACGGTTTGCCGCGACTCAGAATTCCGGACAGACTCCAAGTGCAGTCGGCGAGAGCATTCGAAAGGAAATTCCTTTGAACATGGCTATGATGGACCGGGGAAACAGGCGCGACATTGTGCTGGAAACGCGAGCACAGAACGACGCCGCAGCGACAGTTTCAGTGGCTTCCATTTCCGATCAAGATTGGTATGTCTCGCGAACGCATGGCGTATATCACATACCTTCGTGTCCGAAGGGCGAGGCATACGCATTACTGTTGATTACACAGCGAGGCGACGCGCTCGACTTGGGCGACAACCGGCGATTTCCCTTCATCATCTCAGCGCGGGAGATCGCCGACGATCTGCTGCAAGATTTGCAAGACCACGGAATCTTTGTCTGCGCGGGCGCGCGACCGACGGCAGAGGAGCTGGCAGCCGCGGCGGTTCGTCGCGACGCCTTTTATCAACGGTTAGTCTCAGACGGAGACACAATGTGGGCTCGAGGACATTCGTTTCGCGAAATCTCCGACTTACATCGCCGAGCTGCGATTGCCCTGGGCATCGAGCGCGAATGGGCGTATGTGCCTATTCGAATGACAGACTGTCCAGCCTGCGGAGAGAAGGTGAAGCCGGGAGTCGCGGTGTGCAAACATTGCGGAGCAATTCTGGATGAGGCCAAGGCCGCCAAGCATGGCCTTGGCGCCGCTCAGACTGCGGGGCGAAACTCTGGGTCAGGGATTGAGAGACCTTCCCCCTCGGCGGGAGGACACGTTGCAGGTGCGGCGCGCGCTGATGCACGCGGCCCATCGGGAGAGACCGTTCAAAAGTAGGAGGAGGGACTTCCATTCCGACGGTTTGCTAATCTTGCGTCGCAACTTGTCGGGCAAGCCAGGCAATCAGTCGAAAGGGGAACTGAAGATGACTCGCAGCCGTCACCGAGCTTGGTTGAAGGTTCTCGCGCTGTTGGCACTGGTGGCAGCACAAGCGCTCGTGTCGGGGCAAGTGCGCGGGCAAGGCTCGCGTAAAGACGACATCGTTCTGAGCCCGTCGGGACATCCCGTGGCTGGCGCGACGATCAGGGTCTGCCAGGCGGGAGCGACTGGAACTCCGTGCAGTCCGCTTGCGACGATTTACACCGACGCCACGCTGACGGTAACCGCGGCGAACCCGTTCCAAAGTGATGGCATTGGGAACTACTACTTCTACGCACCCGCCGGCCGTTACCTATTGCAGATTTCCGGCCCCGGAATCACGGGAACGCTGACGTATCCTGACGCGATTCTGCCGCCGGACGTCTCTTCGTCCGGCTCCGGCAACAACATTTCGGCTTTTGGGCTGACGCTGGGCGGCAATCTCAGCGTTGCGGGAAATGCCACGATTAGCGGCACGCTGACCACCAGCAATTTCAATCCGGGAACCTTTTCGCCGAGCTCATTAAGCGTCGCAGGGAACGAGACTGTCGCGGGGCCGCGTCCTCGAGTCGACGTCACAGCGTACGGCGCCAAAGGCGACGGCACGACTGACGATACAGCAGCCATTCAATCAGCCATCAATGCAGTCTGCGCCGAAGATATCAATCACAAGTCGACGCTCTTCTTCCCTCCCGGGAACTATCTTGTCTCGCAGCCGCAAACCCCATCGACCAATCCGGTTTTCACAGGGCTATGCAGCGGCCTGCTGATCGAAGGTTCCGGCGGAAATTACGACGCGCAATTCGGGGGCGCGCCCATGAGCCGCATCGCTGCGAGCCATGGAGCGAGCCCTAACGCAGCAGCCGTTTTCAACGCAAACGGCGTCAACGGCGTCAACTTCAAGAACATAGAAATCGAGGGCTACAACCAAGCGGTATATGTCAGTGGAGCCGCGAATGGCACGGTATTCGACAATGTGTGCCTCGTCATTCCTAGTGCTACCGGACTGACAGACAACGTTCCGCTGAAAATTTCGCAAGCGCTCCAGCTGAGTTGGACGGGGGGTTGCATCCAGGCGCCCAACGGCAGTCTTGACGATGTCCTGATTATCGGCGCGGATACGGGCGGAACAGAGGTTGAGCCCTCAGGGCTGATATTCTTCAACGGATCGGGCGGGAATTTTTGGATAGGTAATGGCGTTCACTACAGCCAGCGGGTGAACACCTGCTGTTCCGGTCCGGGGGATTTTCACTTTTGGAACATACTGATCGAAGATGCGGCGGGTGCGATTTTCCGGGTCACGAACGACTCCGGCAACAGCGGGGCTGCGGCAATGCCGGGGATGCATGATCTGGACTTTCAGAACTTTGAGGTGTCGGATGGCGCCGCGAATCAGCCCTTGATAAATTTCAATTCGAGCGGCTCTCTTCTGACCGGACTACATATCAAGAACTTCAACGGTGGAAATGGGGGTTACGCCGTTGAGATGCAAGCTGGCACGTTGCAGAACTGCGACGTGATCGGAAGCATGACTCGGGTACTCGACGCGAGCGGCAATCCTGCGGGCGACTGCATCCAGCAGAACAACTCGGGGCTGGACTATGTAGTGAGCACATCCAACGCCGACCGGTTGCGCTCGGATGTTTCGGCAAGCAGCACCGTCGATGGAGCTGCGTTTCGAGCCACGGCGGCAGGAAGTTCGTTCGCGTCACTCGGGCTCGATCCGGCCCAGGGTGTGTTGTTCGGAGACGGCGCCAGCTACGGTTACAACGCGCAGCTATATCAAAGTACGAAGGGAGCGATTGACGTTGGCTTTGCCTCGACGCTGCCACCGACCGGAGTGACGGGTGCGGCGACGACTGGCGGTACCCTGGCTGCCGGAACCTACTACTACTTCGTCCGCAGCGATACCAACTCCAGCTGCTCGACTGGCATGTCCGCACCGTCGATCATCTCAAACGGTGTAGCATTGAGCGGCTCAAACAATGCGGTGAGCCTCAGTTGGACGTCGCCCCTGGCTAGTGCCGGAACCAGCGCCGGCTATTGCATTTTCCGCGCAACTCAGTCGTTCAACTATAACGGGCAAGCGCAGTACCAGTCGGCATTCGTTTCTGGCGCGACGACGACTAGCTTTACGGATACGGGTTCGGGTTTCGGATGCTGCAGCCTTGTGGCCCCCTATAACGCGATGCAGTCGGTTCATCGTTTCACTCCCACGTCTCTCGGCGTGAACACGACAAGCCCTCAGTTCAATCTGGACGTTAACGGCAGCGCAGCAGTGAATTCCCTCAATGGCGTCCAGAAAGCCGAACGGTTTCCGGGATCGGATGCGGCGGCCAAGATCAACGCGTGCCTCACGGCGGCCTCGACGACCTCAGGACTTTGCGACGCACGAGGCCTGACCGGAACCCTCACGGGTTCGTCACATATATCAATTCCAAGTGCCGTGACGCTTTTGTGGGGACAGGCGCAGCTCACTATCAACGACAGCACGACTAAAGATGCGATCGAATTGCTGGGCGACGGGGCGTCCGTGATCGGCTACCAGGAAACAGGGCTGGGAACCGTACCGCGGCCAGACACAGCCGGGTACATCGCGTGCGGAATCTCCGGCTGCACAACGGTCGACAACCCGAACGCCGCGACGCGCAACGTCGACTGGATCCACATTCAGGGAATGTATCTGCAGGCGAATGGGGGAAGCTCAACCGTACTGAACTTGACGAGCGTGGGGCACGCTGACATCGAAAACAATCGATTCGTTATGGGCACCGGCGGAGCGTCATACGGAATCTATGGCAACACGTCGACCGGAAACCAAGACTCGACAAACTCGCTGATTAAGCACAACGAGTTCGATCCTGAATCGCAGAACGATATCTGCTTGTATCTTGCAGGCGTATTCAACTCCGTCGTCATGGAGCAGAACTCATGCTATCTACCGGCTTCGAACACCGGCACGCAAGGGTTCGTCCTCGCCAAAGACTCGAACGGCAATTACCCGAATAACGACGAGTTCTACGGCAACGACTGCGAGTCCTCGTCGACCTCGTTCGGCCAGATTTGCTTCAACATCGTTGGCGCGCAGAGCGTCGTGATCGGCCCGAACAATCGTTGCGAGGAAGTCTACAATTGCTTTCAGTTCCCGGCCGACGGTTCTGCCGTTGGTCTCCACCTGCTCGACCCATATATCTCGCTCTCGTCGAACACAGTGGTGAAACCGAACGAGCCCGCGGCGGCGATGCTCGCAATCGATAACAACGGTCACAATTGGCAGCCTTCGATGCACTTCGGAATCAACGATCTAGGCGGGCCAAATTTGTTAGGCAATGCCGGATTTGAAGGCTGGCAGAACTCGACGACTCTTTACTACTGGAGCGGCGTGAGCGGCACGAATATCAATCAGGCGGGCAGCGGGATTTACACGCAGGAGACAAGCGCAGGGGCGAACCCCGCGGCCGATTCCTACACGCAAGGCACATATAACGTCCGCGTAGGTGACGGCGCAACCGCGGGACTTGGTGTAAATTCGGCCTGCATCCAGGTGGACGCGACTTTTGAATATACCCTGATGTTCCGCGTAGCGTCGGCTTCGACCTCAAACAACTTCAGGCCTGGCTTCCGGTTTTACTCTGATCCGAACTGCACCGAAGCGGACAAGATTACGAACATCGCCACGAACGCGCGGGTTTTGACGCCTGCAAACTATGCGGGAGTATCGACATTGGCCGGCACGGGATCGAACTGGGAGTCAACGAACGCGTCGTTGACCTACAATAATGGAGTCACGTGCAACTGCAATGTGACGGGCGCAGATTGGCAGGTGGCGACCGCCAACACCTGGACCGCTTCGCGAGATTACGGTATCACATTCCGTTTGCCCAACGCGTACGGCAACTCGAACACGGTCGCGCACTCGATGCGCGTGTTTCTCCTAGAGAACACCGCCTCCTCCAACAACTACGTTTACTTCGACGACGTGGTCATGAGCCAGGGTCCGGTTTCTCCTGATTTCCGAATGGCAGCGCTGACTGACAGCGGGAACGGTGGAACGGTAAACGGATATGCAAGCTACAACTTCGCGGGCAATGTCACGCTGCAAGCTAATACGGGCTTTGGAGGAACACTCACGCACAGCAACACGGCGAGCCGGACGTACACTCTCCCCAACGTATCGGGTCCTGTGATTGTACAAACCGGCGCCACCCCGACCAACAATGACTGCGCTGAGTTTTCCGTTTCCGGCGGCACGGTCTCTGTGGCCGACGCGGGTTCTCCGTGCGCAGGATCCTCGGGAACCTCTTACGCGATGGGGTTCGTCTCTGCCGGGCAAGCGCCCAGCACCAACAATGCGATTGACCTGGCCACGGTATATTTGCCCAACTTGCAGTTTTCCCACATTACGGCTGACGTTTCGACGACGGACTCCAGCACGAGCGATTACTACAGCTGGGGCTTGTACAACACCAGCGGCGCGGTGTTGTGCTCCTTCACAGCAGTGAACCTGACAGCAGGCGGGACCGTCGACAAAAGCTGCAGCCAGGGAACGGTGACCATCTCGGCGGGCGAGTATATCTTCGCATTCACCGGGAACGCGACGGTGGCGAAGATTGCATATAGCGGAACCGCACCACTAGCACTGTCTAGCGCGGTGTCATCAACGTCGAGCTCCAGCGGGGCCTTGCCCAGCACGATCACCCTGCCATCGAGCGGCGTGACGTTCAGCGGCTATGGCTTGCCTGCAATCATCCTCCATTAGACGAGTTCGGGCCGCTCGGAGACTTCGAACGACAGATCGTGCCGGACACAACGCGCCAGTTGCACTCAGAGAGAACCCCGTCATGCACATTCCTGAAAGCGTTCATTTATGGGCTCTCTTCGGGATGGGGCACGGACTGCATGTGCTGAAACGATCGAGCCTGTCAGCAAAGTCCGGCCTTTCCGGCACGAAGACGCGGATGGACTGGCTGAAGACAAATGTCGTCAACCTGATGGTACGGGGTTTTGTGAACGCCGCCGCGTTCTCGTACTGGATCTCGCATCCCGGTATTGCCACGCATATAGCTGGTTCGCTCGGTGTCCCGGTCGATTTGACGCTCGAGCCTGGTCACGCAACGGCGGCCATGTTCGGACTTTGCGGTGACAGCATGGTGGACTGGGCGGCGGCGAGAGTGCCATTCCTGCAGAAGGAAGTTCCGCCAAACGCGACCGACGCGTGACTTGGTAGCGCACGTTGCTTTACGTGCGGGGGCGAGAAGCAACGCCCCTAAGCGCACGAAAAACCGCAATAACCAATACGGGAGGCCTCATGCCTGTCGTACCGACAACCGCATACTCGCAAGCGGAGGACGCGCTCAATCTGGCTCGCGCGCTGATGAACGACACGGCCGGCACGGTGTTCACGGACACATTGTTGATGCCTCTGCTGAACTCGGCTTACCGTGGACTGCAGCGGGAGTTGGCGGAAAACGGCGTCAGCGTCCTGATCGAGCAGCAAGACATCGACCTCGAGCTCGACCCCACGACAGGAACCACCAACACGGAGATCAGCGACTCCTCGAGCCCTCAGCTTCCGTCGGATTGCCTGATGCCGCACATGTTGTGGGAACGCGCGACACCCAATACGGCCGATGTGTTCGTGCCCATGGAAAAGTTCATGAGCGGCGGCAGCATGCTCAACCTGCAGCCGTCCATGTATCTGCGACTCTGGGAGTGGCGCGAGGACAAGATCAACCTGATCGGGGCAACGCAAGCGATCACCGTCCGCGTTCGATACGAAAAGATACTACCCGAGCTGACGCTGGGCACCGATCCGATTCAGATTCGGTCGTCCACGGACCCGCTTGCGTTCGCAACAGCGGCTCTGGCGGCGCGTTCGCGGGGTGCGCGAGCGCTCGCACAGGATTTACTTGGGACCGCGCAGATGGCGACCGAAAATCTTATTGAGCGGTACGTTCGACCGGAGCAGACGAAGGGCCGCCGGCGGCGCCCCTACGGCCTCCATCGGCGCGTGATTTACCTGTGAGACCGGAAGGGAAGTGTATTTCGCCCTGCGACGGCCGTTCGGAATCAATGCGCGACGACGTCGAGGATGATTGTGTTACCACGGCCGGCGTTCTGCGCTGCTCCTCGAATCGTCAAGTTCGTCGCACCGACCGGAGTATTTAGGCCCTCCGGGATGCTGGTATGGTGGCAGCCGCCGAGAAACACCGTGGCGCACGCAAGCAGCAATACCGCTGAAGCCCATGCGAGATGCTCACTTCGTGGCCGACCTGTTGCCGAGCGATTCGAGAGTCCGCACCAAAGTATAGGTCCTGCGAGAAATACGAATACGCCTAGGAATATCCCGGCAACCGAGACCCGATTGGAGGGAGGGGAAGCCCTGCCGCCGGGAATAGCAGCGGGCAAAGCGCTACTCGTGGTGCCACCCAAAACACCGTTGAAAGTGGTTGCGAACGTTACGGAAAATGGCGCGGGCGTTCCGGGCGTGACGGTGACTGTCGACGGGTTCGGGGTGCAGGTAGTGAGAGCTGGCATTTGAGAACTTGCGGGGCAAACGATTGTCACCGTGCCGCCGAAGACGCTGTCGGGTGTGACGTTGAAGTTGAATGTGACCGTGCCCCCCTGGAACACGGATTGCTCCATGGAGCTGCCGTTCAAGGCGATTTGATAATCGTCGCCCGTGCCTGACAGGTTCGCGGTGGCAGAATCGCCACCGGAGTCTGTCACGGAAAGCGTCGCGGTGCGGGCGCCAGTCGCAGAGGGGGCGAAGTCCACGTTGATCGTACAAGGCAAGCCAGCCGCCAGAGAGGTCCCGCAGTTATTGCTCGGCGCTTGAAAATCCGTGTTCGGAGTGAACGAGACAGTGAGCCCGCTGACAGCCGCGCTCGTATTGTTCATTAATGTGAAGGCTTGTGTCGGCGTCGCGCCGCCAGTGGGTTGGTTCGCGAAATCGAATGAGGAGGGCGTGAGCGTCAGGTTGCTGGCAGGCTGGCCCATGTCCGTGAACTTCAGCAACCGCTGGGCGCCTTGTTCAGCTACATAGAGATTTCCGCTGACATCGAAACGCATGTCACCCGGAAGGTTCAGGCCGCTTGCCGCCACAGTGATCTGCGAGGAGTTCGCATCGACCCGAAGAATGCGGCCTGAGTTCGCGTCCGCAACAAAAAGATTCCCTTTACCATCGACGGCGAGAGCGGCGGGACAGACGGCCGTGTTAGCAAGGGAATCCGAACCTTGTTGTGCGCATGGCGATTCCTGTGAGGGGCTCGGCTGAGTGGGAAATCCCGTAAGGGCGCGAATCGCGCGTGTTTGCGTGGCGATTTCGAAAATGGCGCCGGTGTCTGGCGACCCGACAAAGGCTTTCGCGCCGTCAGCCGTGAGCGCGATGCTCGAAGCCGAAACAACGTGCGCGAGGACTACGAGCCGCGCGTCGGAAGAAGAATCCGTCGCGGCGGGTAGCACGTCGATCGATCCGGCGTGATCGGCGATATAAAGGTTCCCGGCACGATCTAGCGCAAGACCAAGCGGCTCAGAGAGAGTGACTTCTTGCCGAGGAGCCCAGCGGCCAGCGACGCTCCGGACGATTCCTGGTTCAGTAGAGTCCGAACCTGCGATGCGCCGAACGGTGGAATTAAGGGTGTCGGCGACGAACAGCGTTCCATCCGGTGCAACCGCGATGCCGCTGCGAAGAACCATTGAGTCCATTTTCAAGTCGAACTGCGAGTTGAGCGCGCTCCCGCCATCCCCCAGCGAGCCGGCGTTTCCGTTTCCAGCCACGAGTGCGAGGCTAGATGGGAGAGGCGGATTCGAGGCAGCACTGACCGGGAGACCGGCGAGAGTGAATATCCGCTCGGGTGCGTTGGCATTCGTGAGATAGACGTCCGCTCGCGAGTCCAATGCTATTGCGCGAACAGCGACACCGCTCGCCAAGACAACAGGCTCGCTGGCGCTAGTACCTGACAGCGCCGCAGATTGGGTTTCACTGCGAGCTCGCGCATCGTGTCTTGCGCTCGATGCTGCCTCGGAAGTGGAAGATATCTCGGCGATTGCAAGCACGGAAAACATCGACACCATCGTCGCGCAAACTATCAGCAATCGCCGCACTCGGGTCTCCTCATATCGACGCTTTGGATTCACATCAAGGCGTTGGGGTTGCGCGCCGCAGAACTCGCATCGGCAATGATAGCAGTCGCAAGCAACCCGTTTCAAAGCGAATTCGCGCAGCTGCATGGCTATGCCAGTTATCACCGCGTCTGGGAGGACACATGGCACTCACATTTACACTCGTGGATACGTGGGACGATGGCAAGCGGGTTCACGTAAGCGGCACAGTGGTTGCTTCAGGAAGTTACACCACGAGCGGCGACACGCTTGATCTCTCACAAAACCCGATCGTTGCGACGACTCAAGCGCCTATCCAAGGTACCGCGTGGATGGACGGGCTTGCAGGGTACGACTACGTCTTCTACCCGGGAACTGCGCTCAACAGCGGGAAGGTGAAGATCTTCCAACAGGGCGCTAGCGCGGGAGCATTTCCCGAGCTCGCTGCGGGAGCATACCCGGGAGCAATCACGGGCGACACGATCACGTTCTATGGGATCTTCAAGAAACTGCAATAGTCCTGGATCGAGCGCAACTATTGATGAGACATACCGGCTAAACTGGGCCGCGACTCATCCACAGAAGAAACTCCTGCGAGCGACTCATGTCGATTGAATCCTTTTCGCCTTTGCCGCTAAACATGTTCGGCACGTGGGTCACGTTGCTCGATCCCTCGGATGTGCCGCCGGGAATGTCGCCCAGCCTGGGTGACGTTGAGTTCTTTCCCGGTGGCGTGCGGACGCGCCCTGGTCTCGTCGCTCAGTATGGCGTGCTCGGAGGGGCGCCACAGGTGAACGGTCTGAAGACGTACGTGACGACAAATCTCGTCCAACGATTATTGGCTCTCGATTCGTTGGGCAACCTCTATAAGGAAACGTCGCCTGGCGTCCTCTCGTTGGCGGCGTCCGTTGTAGAGTCAAACATGTTCTTTGCGTCAACGACGCACTTCGGGCGGGAATACATGGCGTTCTCGGACGGGTTGCTCGGGCAAGATTTGCCGCGCCAGTACGACGATTCGAACTTCGACCGCGTGAGCCAAATCGGTCCCGCCGAAGGACCGCAAGTTGCGGATTCAACCGTGGCCGGCAGCATTTCACCGGGAGTCCACGAGTGCTCCGTAGTGTTTGTGACGCGCCAGGGGTACTGGACTGCGCCGTCGCCACCCGTCTCGTGGACCGCGGCCGGAAACTTTAAGGTCAACGTGACGAACATTCCCACGGGACCGTCGAATGTCGTGCAGAGGCTTCTGACCTTTACGGCTGCGGGCGGCGCGAGTTTTTATCATGTGCCGGCCACAATGGTAGTGAACGACAACACGACGACTTCGGTCACGCTCGATTTTTCCGACACGATTCTGCTCTCCGGCGTAAGCATGGACTACTTATTCGGGCAGATCGAATTGCCGGAACAGCTTGGCGTCATCGACTATGCGGAGCGGCTCTTCTGGTGGGGCGAGCGCGCACACATGGACAACTGGCGCAACCCGACATTCGATGGAGGGTGGGATCCTTCGGGGAACGGAAGGCCTCTAGGCTGGCAACTGGATTCGACATTCGGGGCAGGCGGCAGCCGGGAGCCAAGCGATGTCGTTTGGGGCGACGCCTACCGCGTCACGGCGGACGGCGCTACCGCTGTTCGCGGGCTGATATCGCAGGGCGCCATTACGGACGTCGTGGGAGACCCCCTTTGCGTTAACAATACGGACTACTCCGTGCGCGCGCGCGTGAAGCGCAGCCCAAATCTGACTGCCGGTACGCTGCGAATCAATGCGTTCAGCCCAACGCAGGGGCAAATCGGCATTGGCCTCGCGGTGACCGCCGTTCAGGCAACCGATTCGTACCAAGAATTCACGGCCGACCTGTTCGGGCCGCAAACGTCGCTCCCGGCTGACCTCACCTTCCGCGTCTACGCGGACGGCACGCCCAGCCCCAGTGGGTCCTGGTTCCTGGTCGACAACATCGAAGTATTCGAAACGAACGCGTCACAGAACGCCTCGCTCGTCCGGGCTTCGGGCACCGAGGAGCCAGAGAGCTACGACGGCGTGAGTGGCATCATGAACATCGACCTAAACGACGGTCAGGCGATTCGCGCCGCGTTCACGCTGCGCAACGGGTTGTATTTCGTAAAAGAGCGAAGCATGTATGTAACGGCAACCGACGGCGTGAACGAACCGGCACTGTGGGCCGTGGAAGAAGTGTCCAACAAGGTTGGGACGCCCTCAGCACATGGCATTGGATTTGGCGAGGAGTGGGTGGTGATTGCGGGTCGCTCGGGATTGTATCTGTTCGATGGCAGCGAGCCGATCAAGCTGTCGCAAGAGATTCAGCCCACGTGGGACTCGATCAACTGGCAGGCAGGACAGAGTCTTTGGGTTCAAGTGGACACGCAGAGGAAGCGGATTCTGGTGGGAGTACCAGTGGGCAGCGGTACACAACCGAACCAGATCCTTGTGCTCGACTACTCGGAAGGATTTCAGGATCCATTGTCCGCGATACCATCGTCGATCGAACGCTCTCGAAAATGGGCACTGTGGACGATCGCCGCGAATTCGTGCGGGTTGATCGAACGGTCGACCGGTATCGCCCAGATTTTCTTCGGGAATAACAATTCCAGCGGAAAGATCTACGCGCCCATCGAAGGGCAGTATTCCGACGACGGCGCACCGATCAATTCCTTCTACACGACTGCATATCTGGCGGTAACCGGCCTCAGCGGCCGAAACCTGTTCGGGTATCTCACAGGCTACGTCCAGGGCGCAGGTTCGCTCGCGCTTTCGGCGTTCTCTCCTGGAGACGTGACGCAGACAACGCTCGGCTCCTGGACGCTTGCGTCACCGATTTCGCATGACATGGAGCAGTTCACGAACGTGCTGGCGGAACGCGTGGCCTATCAGTTCGGCACAAACGCTGTGGGATCGTGGTTCTCATTGACGAAGCTAGTTCCGTGGGCGAAACCGGATCCTTTCGCCATCGTCCGCGGTACGAATTAGGCTGGTTCGACCATGCTAACTGTTCCCCAGATCGAGGCGCTCCGGCGCACGAATCCCCAACTCTATGAGGCGCTGAAGCGTTTGGCGGAGGCCTCCCTCGGGCCGAATCAGGGCTGGAGCCTGGACAACCAGATTACAGACGGAACGAACTACGCGCGCGTCCTTTCCGGTGCGCTCACATCGGGAAAAGTGGATCCGACGAAGTCAGGCGTGCTGATGAAGGGTTCGGTTCCGCCCACGTGGTCGGGCGCGTTCACGTACTCTTCGACGACGTCTAGCATCACCTGGTCGTGGAGCGGGCTTTCGATTTATCGCGCTGACGGCACCACGAACGCCATACCCAACGGATCGCTCGGAGTGAGCGGTCTGAGCGCCGGCACAACGTATTACTTCTACCCTTACTGGGACGATGTGAACGGGGTAATCGCGTGGGTTGGTGGCGGCGCGGGCTCGCCCGCAAACGCACAACCAGCGAAGACGAACCTGTCGGCCCAACAACAAGCGCTGCAAGGGCGCATTCCGCTGTCGCAAGGCGCCATGGTTGCGGCCACCACAACGAGCGGCACGGGCGGCGGCTCAGGCGGAGGAAGCGGAAGCTGCCTTCGCTCCGGGACAATGGTCCTGACCAAGGAGCGCGGCACTGTGCCGCTCGAGAGCTGCAAGATCGGCGAGCACTTGCGATGTCCCCGCGAGGCAGGCGGGGAAACGTGGACGCGCATTTGTCGCCTGGAAGTGCGGGACGCTGACACGTTCATTCGATTGCATTTTTCGAATGCGGAATCGTTGGAAGTGACTCCACACCACATTTTCACTTTGGCGGATGGTTCGCCCATGCGGGCCGAGCGGCTTTGCATGTCCGATATTCTCATCGGACGCTTCGGACGTGTGACCCTGAAGCGAATCGAGACGGTGTTCGAAGACGGGCAAAAAGTGACGATAAGCTGCGAGCCCGAGCGTCACTTTTTTGCGGGACGCTTCGCGGCTTCGGTGCTGACGCACAACTATACGTTTAGCTCGTGACCTTCACGCCATGACTGGCAAACGCTACTACATCAGTACGCGAGACGCCTGGCAGCAGCACGCCGGGCGATTCGCCAACTCGCACTGGGTCGAGCTTCGATCGGAACCCGAGTTTCACGTTGAGGCGGATGCCTTCGCGTCGGCAGGGGCAGAAGCACATGCGGCGATACTCGTTTTAGTGGAAGGCGACGAGGGTGCACACCTGGCACTCGAGGATGACCCGGGGTTCGAGGCTCTGCCGCATCCTCTTGGGCAAAAAGCGATATCGGATTCCTCGCAGGCCGCGCTGGCGGCGTTAGGAGTTGCGCCGGGCGCGACTACCTTTGACGTTGCCGAGACCGTCGCACGGATACACCCGTTGCTTCGTCACCGCGTTTTTTGAGCGGCGCGATCACATTTCCAATGCTCGTGCGGGAGTATAGAGACGGCGATCTCGACACGCTGCTGCGCATGCATGCGCGGCAGGGTTTCGACTACGCGTTTCCCGACATCTCGGATCCGATTTTCCTTTCGAAACTCGTAGTGGAAGATGAGTCAGGGCGCGCTGTGATGGCATCCCTTGCGCGACTTACTTGCGAAATGTATCTGCTTGCTGATCCTGAAGCAGGTAGCCCTCGCGAGCGCTATGGGCGTCTCCTCGCCTTGCACAGTGGGGGCGAACGGGACCTGCTGGCGCGCGGCCTGGATGACGCGCACGCCTGGCTTCCGCCACCGATCGCGAAGCGGTTCGGGCGGCGTCTCGCGGCACTTGGATGGATTCGCGATGATGCGTGGACGCCGTACTGCCGCCGGTTGCGAAGAAGCGGTTAGGGACGAGTAGTTACTCGCCGGATTTCGACGATCGAAGTTCGTTTTTTGGGGGGAGGCACTATGTCTCGTGCAGCACAAAGCACAACGCGAGCGCTGACCGATCAGCAACTCGCGCAGCAAAACCAACTGATCTCGCAGGCGAACCAGCAGGGAAGTCAGGACCGTTCGCTGATGATGCCGACGATTCAGAACCTGCTGAATAGTCCGGGATTCACCCCGGCGCAGCAGTCTGCGATCACCCAACAGAGTCTTGGCGCAGCGAATACCGCATACGACGCGTTGCGGCAGCGCGCTGCGAATCAGGTGGCTGCGACGAACAATACCGCAGGCTACGGCGACCTGCTGGCGCAACTCGGGCGGCAGCAGGCGCAAACCGATGCCAGCCAGGCGCAGCAGAATCAAATCTCTTTCGCGAACCGTCAACAGCAGGACCAGCTTGCCGGTCTCAATGCTCTCGGGCAGACGTACGGCATCGACACGAACCTTCTCGGAAAAGCGATGGGCGTTCCCTCGGAGCTCCTCGGCGTGCGGCAGCGTGCATCGAGCGGGTCATCGACAGCGGGGCTCGGTGGCTTGTTCGGGATCGGTTCGGGGATCGCGTCGCTCTTCGGCTAGGGACACACGAACTTTCGGCCCTTGAATAGTGGTCGGCGCGATTCGGAAGCTTCTACCGTGCACACACGACTCGATCCATATTGGGTTTCCTTGATCTTCAGCGGCATCGTCCAGCTCGTACTGTTTTTGCGCTGGCTCTACCGGCGAATTCGAAACGAAGAGATGAACCGCGGGTTTGTGCATGACATGGCCACGAATCACCTACCGCACATTTACGACCTCCTCATGAAACTGTGCGAGAAGCAGGGAATTGAGGTCGATTCACAACCGCCGATCCGCTGGGTGGAGATGAACAACTCTCGCCAACGATAGCGTGATTTGGTTTTTCTGGCACTCCGCCACATGCCCGATTTCATCGCACTGGCTCGCACAGTAGCGGTAAATCACAAGCTCGATCCAGCGCTTGTGTGCGCGGTCGCCGACCAGGAATCGTCGTGGAACCCGTATGCCATTCGTTATGAGCCGGCCTTTCGGTCCCGTTACGTGGCTCCGCTCGGCCTGCCACCCACCGAAGAGGTTGCGCGGTCGATTTCCTGGGGACTGATGCAGGTGATGGGGCAAGTCGCTCGCGAGCACGGCTTTAGCGGAAAGTTTCTGAGCGCATTATGCGAACCCGGGGCAGGTCTGGAAACGGGCTGCACGGTCCTGGCAGCCAAAATTGAAATTGCCGACGGCGATATCGCGCGTGCGCTAAGTATTTGGAATGGCGGCGCGAACCCACTCTACGTTGAAGAAGTTCTCGCTAAACTCGAGAGATACCACAGCAGTTGACCGAGGGAAAATGCGAAGGATCGCAATAATTGTAGCGTGGGTGTGTCTTTGGACTGCGCCCGCGTTCGGCCAGGGATCGCAGCGGCAGTCGGTGTCGGTCTCGCCGCAGGGAACTCCGATTCCCGGAGCCGACGTATGGGCCTGCCAAGCAGGTTCGACGCCGAATTACTCGGCGGCGCCGCCATGCACGCTTGCAAGCATCTATTCGAACCCATCCCTCGGGACTGGCTACGCCATCACGCAGCCGCTCGTGTCGGACGGATTGGGGAATTACACGTACTACGCGGCCGCGGGCACGTACGTCGAGGTAATCACGGGATCGAATACTACAGGCTATAGCTCGACGATCGTTCTTCCGTGTGCACCGAATTCGACTGCGTCGGGGTGCGCTGGAGGGGCAGGGAATCCAGCCGGGTCCGACACTCAGGTTCAGATCAACAATCACAGCCAATTCGGTGCCGTTACCGGGCTTGCTGTGGATAGCAGCACGAGTCCGTCCATCCTGACGGTGCCTCTCAGCGAATCAGTGAAAGGTCCGAGGCCTCGCGTGGATGCTACGGCGTACGGGGCTGATCCGACTGGCGCGGCTGACTCCACAACCGCGATAACCAACGCCGCGGCGGCCGCGTGCAATGCAGGCTCGACTCTCTACATTCCGCCGGGAACCTACAGCTTGACCCAGCCGCAACTGCCCTCGACGTCTCCTGTGATTTCGATCCCGTGTGCGCATATTCACATCACGGCGCTGGGAGACCAGGGAACGGCACAGTCTGAGCAGGCGCCACAGGCAAAGCTGATTGTCGCTAACCTAGGATCGAGTCCGAATGCCACTCCCGTCTTCGGATTTAAGTACCCGACAAACAGTGGCGGCATAACGATCGAGAATCTGCAAATCTCCGGGTACAACCAAGCACTCTCTTTCTATGCGACCACGATCGTGGCTCTGAACAATGTCTGCGCAAGTGCACAGTCCACAAGCCTGACAGACAACGTTCCGCTGAAGATTACAAACGTCTCATGGTTCCGGATGACCTACGGGTGCCTCAACAGCGGCAGTTCATCGTTGCCAATGGCAGTGTTCACGGGAGAGGCGCCGCTGGGTTCGGAATCGCCGCTTGTGGCCTTTGTCCAGATGGAGCACGTACGCGGGTCAGGCGCGAATTTTCAGTACATTCAACGCGTGAATACTTCTGGCACGGGCCCGGGCAACTTCGTGTTCAATGACGTCACTCCTGTAGGCAGCGCAACGGACTTTCTCACGGTCACCAATACCTCCGGGCATTTGGGTCAAACTGCGCTTCCAGTGTTTGGTCCAGTCTTCTTTCTCAATACTTCATTGCCCGGAGCCAGCGGTTCAGGGGCGCTCATCAACTTCGTTTCGTCCGGGTCCACCCTCGCTGGTGTTCACGTGCACAACTCGAACGGCAGCTCGGCAGCGACTCCCTTGATTGCGGTCCGAATGACCGGGGGAACTCTCCAAGACTGCGAGGTGCATGGAACAGTCGGCACGATTGTCGTGGACGGTTCCGGCAACCCCGTCGGATCGTGCAGCCTTGAGACACAAGGCGGCTTTGACTTTATCGCCGACAGCACGATTGCATCGAGTTCGCGCTTGCGCAGCGAGGTTACGACCGGCGCCAATCCGACGCCTAACCTCCGTTTCTACTTGAGCCCCGACTCCCGAGCGTCCTACGGAATCGATGCGGGCCAGGGTCTTCTGTTCAACGACGGCGGGAGTAATGGGTTCAACGCCTCGCTCGCTGAAACGACAAAGGGCGCCATCGACGTTCAGTTCGCGAACCTCTTCGCGCCAACGAATGTTTCGGGCAGCGCAACGACGGGCGGCGCGCTTCCAGCGGGGACTTACTACCCCTTCGTAGCGACCACGAGCAATAACTGCGCCACGTTGTCAGCCCCGAGCATCGCAGGCGCGCCCGTGACGGTGGGTGGATCGAACAATGCAGTCAGCGTGGCCTGGACAGGGCCTTTGCAGGGAGTTGCGGCCATCAACGGCTATTGCGTGGCGATTGCATCGAGCGCATCGGCCGCCAACGCCGGGCTAAGCTACGCAGGGCTGTTCGCAAGCGGTGCCACAACCACCAGCGCAACGATTACAGCGGTTTTGGGATCGATGCAGTTTCCGATGGGGAACGCGATGACTTCGGTCCATCGGTTCACGCCGACTGGCTTGCGTGTTACCGGAGGGCTCAATTTCTACGCGGATACCGGCGCAGCAAACGCTTACGTGGTTACGACGTCACCTTCAATCGCAACGATTCCCGTCGGCGCCGTCTTCAACTTTCAAGCGGCGCACGCGAATACCGGCACTTCAACGCTGAACGTCGACGGGATCGGCGCGGCAACAATAAAGAAGAACGGAGGCACAGGCGGAAGCGTAGGAGCAAACCTCGCATCCGGTGATATTGCCACGGGACAGCTCGTGACGGTGATGTACGACGGGACGAACTTCCAGATGCAAAGCACCCTAGGCAACGCTTCCGGAGGAGGCGGAGGGGGAGCGAATACCGCGCTGTCAAACCTGGCTGGCGTCGCGATCAACACGTCCCTGCTGCCAGCGGGTGCTGGCGCAGAGAATCTCGGGAGCGGAGCTCTTCCGTTTGGCGACCTGTTCCTCGGAGATGCGGCCAACGCCGCAAATGACTTCAACACGACCGCTCTTACGGCCAATCGAACAACAACCGTACCAGATGCCAACACTGTTCTGCCGCAGCCTCTAGCTGCGCAGTCGAGAACGGTGTTGACTGGGCTATCCAGCAGCGGAGTACTCAACACCACAACGTTCGGGCAATGCCAGGACTCACAGAGCGGGACGACCTATGCCGTGCCCGCGACGGATTTCGGGTGCGTCGTCCAGGGAGGGAACGCGTCCGCGCAGGCGTACACGATCGCGCAGGCCGGAAGCGGCTCCTTCACGAACAATTTCTACTTCGTCCTCTGGAACAACGGGACGCTCGGGCAGGGCAACATCACGCTGACGCCTTCGACCTCGACGATCACGTGCCTCGGCGTCTGTCCGAGCTCGACGAGCCTGGTGCTGGTGCCGGGAGCGCACGCCTACATTTGGAGCCCCGACAACGCGAATTATTTGGCTCTCGTGACGTCGCCGCCGGTGACGGCGGACTACACGGGCCGCACGACGGCGATCACCACCACGAACGTGCTGGCGAGCGCGCCCGTGCAGGGCGGATATACGCTGACGCTGGTGGTGAACTGCGACACAAGCGTTTCGACGGCAACGGCGACACCGACCTACGCCTGGACCGACTCATCGGGGACGACGCACACGATTACGGGAAGCGCCGCGACGTGCACCACCCTCGGCTCGGCGTCCTTTGTGGCCGTGACGCAGCCGGTGTCGCTGGAAGCGGGGACCGCGGTGACGTTCGCGGTGGCGATCGCGAACTCGCCGAACTACGACGCGCACATCAAGATCGAGGGGCCATGGTAGACCGCGGCGCCAACTTCCATCGCGCGCTGGCGATCTTCGCCTTCCTGGTGCTGGTGGTGTGCGTGTGGGTGGCGCATGCGACCGGGACGACCTACTACGTGGACATCACGGGCGGGTCGGACGCGTACGACGGCACCGAAAAGACGCACTCGAGCGGCTCGACCGGGCCGTGGCAGCACGCGAAGGGAATGAGCAACGCGACCGGCAACGCGGCCTCGTATTCTCCGGCCGCGGGCGACCACGTGATTTTCAAGGGCGGCGAGAGTTGGACCCTGACGCAGTGCTGGCTGATCACGAGCGGCGTATGGGGCAGCGGCGGCACGTCGGCGAACCCGATTTACATCGGCGTCGACCAGACCTGGTACGCGGGCGCTTCCTGGACGCGGCCGATCCTCACGTCGAACAGCACGAATTTGGGGAACTGCGTCTCGGGCGGCGGCACGGCCGCGGTGAACACCTACATTTTTGTGGGCGGCTCGATCAACTACGTCACGCTCGACAATTTCGAGTTCACCGGCGGGATGTGGGGAAGCAACGTGGCCTGCTCGGTGGCCGGCTACTGCGACAGCTATTTCTACATGCAGGCGGGGGGAAACCCGACGAACTGGATTCTCTCGAATAACTACGCGCACGGGACGGGGACGGCCAACCCGAACTGCAACGGGACGGGATGCCAGACGGGCGTCGCGTTTTCGGCGAACAGCCAGGCGTCGGATTATGGATTCAACGCGGCGCTCTACAACGTGGTCGATTGCTCCGACTGCCAGCAAGCGCTTGCGGATCCCACCTGCACGGGGATCTGCGAATCCGAGACGGACGCCATTCGCGGCAACTGGTGGGAAGTAAGAGGGAACGTGATCCGGTACGTTGACGAGGGAGTCGACGGGGATTTCTATGACGTTGACACCAATCTAATCGAGTGGATCCGGGCCTCGAGCAACACCAACACCGGAGCCCACGCGAACGGCGTGCAATATGACTGCGGGACTTTCGGGGCGCGAGCCTTCAACAATGTGGTGCGGCACACGAACCCGGTGAACGGGACGAACACGCGCGGCGTGCAGACCTTCGGAATCACGAACCTCACCGGCACCACGTCTTATATTTTCAACAATCTGGTCTACGACACCACCGACAACAATTGGTTCAACGTGCTCTACACGGCGGCGTGCACCGGAACGCCGAATCGCGGAGCGGTGACGATCGCAAACAACACGGTGTGGGGCGGGTCGCTGGCCGCGAACAATCCGCAGTACAACTTCCAGGCGAGCTACTGCCTGAGCATCGGCTACCAGTCCTGCACGATCGCGAATAACAACTTCATCACGAACAATTCGAGCCCGGTGACGGGCTGCGGAGCGGGGAACTCGAATCTCTGCACGGACCTGGGCGGCGGCGTTTACCTGACGGCGGCGCAGGCGGCCGCGGACGGATACACGTCGAGCGAGACGTATGCGTATTCGCCGCCGTCTGGCGGCAGCCCGACGGTGGGCGCCGGAGTGAATGAAAGCGCGCTCTGCTCGGTGGACTCGTACGTGGCGAACCTTTGCAGCGATACGACCTACGGGGTGGGGTACAACCAGACAAACCACACGGCGATCGTCCCGGGACGCACGACGGTGGCGCGCACGGCGCCGTGGAGCTCCGGAGCGTATCAGGTGCTGACGCAGCTTCTGGCGCCGCTGAATCTCAGCCTGAGCGCGCACTAGCAAGACGGAACAGTAGTTCTCAAAATCGGAACGACCGGAATGAAAGGAGAGTAATATGAGCTTTTTTTCGACAGCTTTTCAGGACCTAAAAAAGGCAGCAACGGTCTTTAAGAACTGGATCCTCACGGCCGCCACTGATGCTCCCAAGGTTGTCGCGGATATACAGAAAGCTGAGCCAACGATCGAGGGCATAACCGCGCTTTTCGCACCTGGTGCCGAAAAGTTCGAGCAGGTAGCCATCAATCTGCTGGAAGTCGTCGGCTCAGCTATCGATCAAGCGGGCGCAGCCGCCTCTGCCAACGGGATTAGCGTCACACTCGACGCACAATTGATTGCCGAAGCCAAAACCGTATGGGACGCAATCAAGACCTTCAGCACGAAGTCCAGTTAGAGCCAATCCGCTCTGTTACGTTGGGGAGTCGCTGTCCCGGTTTGAATTTCCACTCGGATTCTTTCTCGCTTCGACGATGCGATATCTAATTCACGGTTTGCAGGTGGTAGTCCTCGTGTCGACCAGCGTTTTCCTTCTGGCGCTTGCCCTAGTGACGTTGCAGTTCCGGCAGGATCTTCGCGCGGACCAACTCAAGATCTCCTACACCTTCGACAATGTCAATCGACTCATCCGGGAAGCTTCGCAGACCTGCGCGAATCTTCGGCACGCTTCAGCCGTTCTTGAGACCAATTCGGCCAGTGAAGTTACGGCGATCCTTGAATCGACAAATCGTACGAATCAAGACCTCGCCGCGCTGCACGATCTCATCGAACATACGGATGTTTCCCTAAACGTTGGGATGGTTCCACTGGCAGAGCAGGCAATCGACCAGCAAAGCAGATCGCTTAGCGATCTTTCCATGGCGGCACAACGGTCGTTTGAGAACCTAGCGCCTGTGCTCCGGGACGCTTCCGACGCGGGCGCCAACCTAGCAAGACTCTCTGAAGATCCGGCACTACTTGACACTCTGCGGCAGACGCAGGCCGCCGCAACCAACGTCGCGCGCACGACCGCTAACCTTGCAGATACAACAGCAGACATTCGAGAAGCGGTTCATCGTCAGACGCGGCCCGCCAATTGGGCGATCCGCGTCGGGGGCTATGCCCTCGACCTAGCCTCAAAGATCGGGAGTCTCGCAGCGGGATTCCTTAGGTAGGGTCGGTCCCGCCCCTATGAAGCCAAAGGCGGACCGCCGACGCCGCCAGATGTGCTCCTCGTTCACACGACGACGGCCTCTCTGCCGCAGCCCCGCGGCCGGTTTTCGGGCGATGCGGCCGCCGAGCATCTGGCGGACTACTCGGGCGAGCCGCGAGAAGCTGCGGAGGGGCAATTACCCTCTTCGATCCGCTGCACGACTTTCAGGAGCTCCCGAATCCGCTTCCATTGGGCTCCTGGCCCCCCAGAAAGCGGACATTCGACTGTCGCCGCGGCAAGGCTGGGAAATGACCTTGACAAGGTCGTCGTCCAGGCCTAAATTTGGATTTACATTCTACCTCTAATGCATATTATGTTTATATGGCATCTCGGCTGGCGGTTCGGGGGGTGGGCGGGGGTGGCCAGGGCTCGAGGAGTTGGTCTTTGCGGTAGATGAGGGCGTTGATGTTGTAGGGGGCGAGGTTTAGGTTGTGGCCGTGGGTGATGGCGTCGGTTGGGCAAGCTTCTACGCAGTATCCGCAGAAGATGCAGCGCGAATAATCGATGTTGTAGACCTTGGCATAGCGCTCGCCGGCCGAGATGCGTTGTGCCTCCGTATTTTCCGCAGCTTCGATGTAGATGCAGTTCGCCGGGCAAGCCGCTGAGCAGAGGAAGCACCCCACGCACTTTTCGAGTCCGTTTTCGTCGCGCTGGAGGACGTGGATTCCGCGGTAGCGCGGTTGAACGGTGGGTGCCGCGTCCGGATACGCCTCGGTGGTCGTCTTGCGGAACATGGTCTTCAGCGTGACGCTGAAGCCCTTGTAGAGGGTGGCGAAGGTTTCGCCGACTTCCTGGATGATCGATGGCATCGGTCGTTTCACTGTAGCAAACTCAGAATCTTCTCGCAAACTCGATTGCGCGTCGCGACAGCCTGCTCGAATCCCATCCCCTCAGCAAACTTGAGGTACGGAGCTGAGGGTGGGCTGAAGAGTTTGTGTGAGACCACGATCGAGCGACAAGGGCCGTGAAACCTTGGAACCACAGATGAACACGGATAAACACAAACATAAAGCAAAAGGCGCACGACGAGCCTGGACCAATTCAAGCTCAGGGGTTTGCCCGCCACGGCGGACAGGCAAGTACAAACCCTGAAACCCGAGTCCGGGCTGATACGGAACTCAGTTGTCAGACGGGCGCCCGAATTCCCAGGGCTAAAGCCCGCGTTATCCTGGCGAACTTTCTCCCGGGCCTGAAGGCCCGGGCTTCCTCTATGAGGTTGTCGGCATTGTCAAGGCACACGTGGAGATTGCGAGCGGGTGGCTCGCTTTTTTCTCTATCAGGGCCTTTGACGTTCTGTTCTTGACCAAGGCTCGCACCGTGAATCCAGCGGTGGAAACTGGTTCCACCAATCATCTATTCGGTCGCCGACTTCCGACCATGATTCGTAGTTCAGACGCCCCGACGGATCGGGGGAGCAAGGCGCCCAATCAACCCAGCGGTGAACTCGCGTTCACCAGGAAGCCCGTCGGGCTGCCTTGCATGCGAACCAGCCGCGTGTAGTCTGCTTTACTGCGCAACATCCAGAACATACGCACGGCCAACTTCCGCGCGATGGCCACCTTCGCCACCGCGTGTCCCCGGCGGGACTTCAACCGCTGATAGTCCTGCCGAAGTTCGGGATCCAAACGCGCCACGTTTTGTGCCGCTTCGATCAGCAGCCGGGGGCGGGGCAAGGGAAGGGGATGCGTCCCCTTCCCCTGCACCCCATCCCCTCAATGCAGAAGAAAAAGTGTCAGGGATGTGCCCGGTCTAAAGTGTCAGGCATGTCCCCGGCCGCACAACAAAGCCGGGTTGAAGCCCCGCCCTTCCGGGCGCCATTTATGAGAAAGCTTGAATTTCAATTCTGAGGCTCAGCGCGCACGGCCTGTGGCGCCGCCAATCTTGTCTAGCGTTTCCTGCGCTCGCGCCTTGTACGGACTATTCACGGTGACTGCTTCGGTGAGGACTACCCGCGCTTCCGGCAAACGCTGCATCTTCGCCAGCGTGAAGCCCAACCGATAAAGGTTGCGGCCGTAGTAGTAGTTGTTCGCCTTGAGCAGGGGCTTGGCCTGCTTGAACGCGTCGATGGCCGCCGGATTGCGCCCCTTCACGACGTTCACTTCGCCGATCGAAGAGTAGGCAATTCCCTTCTCGAGCGACACCTGCTGCTGCCACTGGTCGTCGGTCACGTTGTCGGGCTTCTTCGCTTGCTGCAAAGCATCGAGAGCCTTTTGCGCATAGGCGGCCGCTTTGTCGAGCTGCTGATTGTTGTCGCTCCAATAGTCCGCCAGGAGAATGAGCATCGATACGTCGTTCGGATTGGCGGTGAGCGCGTTCTGCGCGCTCTCGATCATTTTCGGGATGTTCTGGGCCTGCTGATAGGCGGTAGCGATCTGGTCGCGCGCCGCCCCGGTGTACGGTGAATCGGGGAATGCCGCCACGTAGCGCTGGAAGAGGGCGGCTCGCGCCGCGCCGTCCTGCGTCTTGTACGCGGCCTGGATCATGGAGTACTGCACATAGCTAACGTCGTCCTGCGCGTTTGTTATGGCGGTGTCTTTGGCGGTGGCCCACTGGTCTGCCGGTGTCCCTTCCGGCGCTGGCGTCGCCTTGTAGGTGGCTATGATCGTGGATACCTTTTCGCCGACAGCATAGAGCCGCGCCGTGTCACCCATTTCGGTCGCGGCGCGAGCCATACTAGTGGCCGTCTGGAGCGCGGTAGGGTCCAGTGCGAGGACTTTCTCTCCGTACTCGAAAACCTTCGCGTAGTTCTTCTGCGCGAGATAGGTTTGGACGTAGAGCTGGTCGGCGAGCAGCTCGAAATCGCCCTTGCCGTAGGCCGCCATGAATTTGTCGATCAGCGCGACTTTTTCGGGCCCGTCGGGTGCCGCGTAGATCTCCGTGAGCGCCTTGTCTTCGTCGGTGCCGGCGGCAACGGGCACTGTCTTCCCAATTTGCGCCATAGCCGTCGCGGCGAGGCTAAACCACACTGCTGCTGAAATCAGAATCCGTTTCATACGAACCTCCCCGGCAGTTCAGATCCTAGGACAAGCCGCCTCCAAAAGCGAAAAGCAGATCCCTCACCCCGCACAAATCGCGGGGATTCGGGATGACAAAAAAGTCGGAGTCGCGTCCCGTTCCGGACGTCAAGAGAACTCCGGCAATTCGCGCCCATTCAAAACGATCGATCAGGACCCACGAGAGGACTCACCGGGCGCATCTTAGTCGAACGGACGCGCGGGCGACAATACTTTCCTCACCGGCTTGCCTTGCGCCCGAGACCGACAGGCATCGGCGGCATTGACGATTCGTCCGTTTCGGTGGAGCATTCAGGCGACGCAATTTACCCGAGAGAGGTGAGGCATGCTGGCGGCACAAACTTGGGAGAAGCTCGATAGTGAAAAACTGAGCGAAGTGATTTCGCGCAACATGGTGAGCGGCGAGGACGGCACTCTGGCGCGCGTCCTGATCGCGCGGGGAGGGATCGTTCCGCGGCATTCGCACCGGAGCGAGCAATACACGATGATTCTTTCCGGCGCGCTGAAATTTGTTTTCGACGACGGCGAACTCATCGTGCGGCCGGGCCAGGTGCTGGTGATACCGGCGCACGTGCCGCATGCGGCTGAAGCGCTGGAAGACACGGTGGATATCGACTTTTTTGCGCCGCGCCGCGAGGATTGGATCACGAAGACGGACGATTATTTGCGGCGCGGGAGTCGGACATAGGAGCTGATCATGGACCTCGGACTCAGGGGACGCGTGGCTATCGTAGCGGCCGCCAGCAAGGGACTCGGTCGCGCGGTGGCGGACGAGCTTGCCAAGGAAGGATGCGAAGTGGCCATTTGCGCGCGCACGGCCAGCGAGCTGGAGCGCGCCGCCAAAGAAATCGAGGCAGCCTCTGGCCGCAGCGTTTTGTGGCGCGCGATGGACGTTACGAAGGAAGAGGCGGTGCGCGGCTTCGTGGCCGACGTGGAAAAGAAGTTTGGGCGCGTGGACATCTGCGTCACCAACGCCGGCGGCCCTCCCGCGAAGAAATTTCTCGACATCACGGTGGAAGAATGGCGGGCGGCCGTCGACCTCACGCTGATGAGCGCCGTCTATTTCGCCCGCGAGGTGCTGCCGCGCATGCAGAAAAATAAGTGGGGGCGCCTGCTGACGATCACTTCCGTTTCCGTGAAGCAGCCGATCGACGGCCTGCTGCTCTCGAATTCCCTGCGCGCCGCCGTTACGGGGATGGCCAAGACACTCGCGAACGAATTCGGCTCGAGCGGCATCACCGTGAACAATGTTTGCCCGGGCTACACTGGCACCGACCGCCTCAACGAGCTAGCCACGCGCCAAGCTCAGATGACCGGCAAGCGCCCGGAAGAAATCTTTGCGGCGTGGAGCGCGCAAATTCCGATTGGCCGAGTGGCGCGTCCGGACGAATTCGCGGCGATGGTGGCTTTTCTCGCTTCCGAGCGCGCCGCCTCCATCAACGGCGCCACGATTCCTATCGACGGCGGCTGGGTGAAAGGGCTGCTGTAGCTCATTCCGCGAGCAGGATTCGCAGATCGCGGAGATTGTTGCCTGTTGGCCCGGTGACTATCGCATCGCCGAGGCGGGCGAAGAAATTGTGGGCGTCGCTGCGGCGCATAAAATCCGCCGGGTCGAGACCGGCTGCGCGCGCGAGCGCCATCGACTCGCCGTCGGCGACGGCGCCTGCGGCGGGACTATTGCCATCGATTCCGTCCGTTCCCGCGCTTAACACCGTGATTCCCTTCCCGGCAATCTTCGGAACGCATGCAAGCACGAACGCCGAATTCCGCCCGCCGACGCCAGTTCCCTGCACCGGGCTGAGCACTTCACCGTCAGCGAGGACAGCCACCGCTCTTGCTGGATTCGCTTTCTTCTGAGATTCCACCAGCGCGAGCAGATGGTCGGCGGCCTTCTCGATCGGCCAATTGTCGGCCGAAGTGTCGCACACGCAGGCAAAGCCTTCGGCTTCGCAAGCATGATGCGCGGCGTGCAGAAGCTCGTGCTCGCCGAGCAGCATGTGGAAACGGGCGCGCGCGAAGGCCGGGTCGCCCTCTTTTGGCGTTTCGCGCAGACGGTGGTGCTCGAACGCGCTGCGGATGGATGCGGGAAACTTCGGGAGCAAGCCGTAGTTCTTCGCGATCTGTTCGCAATCGGCGACGGTGGTCGGATCGGGCAGCGTGGGCCCCGATGCGAGGGCCGATTCATGCCCCTGCGGGACATCGCTGACGGCGTAGGTGAGCTTCATCGACCGCGGCGCGGCCGAGGCGAGACGGCCGCCCTTGGTGGCCGACAGATGCTTGCGCACGATGTTGATTTCTTCGATGGGCGCGCCGCAGGTTACCAGCGCCACATTCAACTGCTGAAAATCCTCGAGCGTCACGTTCGGATCGAGCGGCTGCTCCACTAAGGCGGAACCGCCGCCGGAGATGAGAAAGAAAATCAGCGTTCGCTGGTCGCAAAGCGAGAGTCGGTCCAGAATCGTGCGGCCAGCGTCGAAGCTTTGCGCGTTAGGGACAGGATGCCCGCCGACAAAGGTGACCCAGCCTGGCAAATTGCGGCGCGGCGCCGCGGGGACAACCAGAATGCCGTCAGCGCGATAGTCGGACGGGAGAATCGCGCTCAGGCCTTCGGCCATGGCGAACGACGCCTTGCCGAACGCGATGGCGACGATTTCGCGGTAGTCGCGAAGATCTATGAAATCTTCTGCGGCAGAACCGTCGCCAACGTGAATGCGAGAACCGTCGCGGGCAAGTTTCCGCGCCAGGGCTGCGGGAATGTCGATGGCCGCAAGGGTTCGGCGGAAGATGCGCTGCGCGGCTTGCTTCACACTTTTTCGAGCGCGGCCGCGCCGGCGCGCGCGACGTCGAGATCCTGATCTTCGGTTCCGGCGCTGACGCCGATAGCGCCCACCACCTCCCCGTCAACGATGAGCGGCACGCCGCCGCGAATGGGCGTCTGCTGCGAAGGATTCGCCGCGACGAGCCCCACCGCGAGAGGCAAGTTCACTTGCTCGCCAGCCATTGGCGGCCCCGTGGGCGCGCGACGCATCGCCGCGGCTTGCGCCTTCACCAGCGCAATCGCGATCGACGACGGCTTCGCGCCATCCATGCGTTCGAAAACGAGTAGGTGCGCGCCGTCATCGACAATCGCAATGTCCATCGGGCAGTGAATTTCCGTCGCGCGCCGCTGGGCCGCCGCGAGCACGGCACGCGCGCCCTCCAGCGTCAACTTCGGATGATTGCGGGTGACGAGTGGCATCGGCGCGAGCGCCTCACTTCACGTTTTCTTGCTTCAAACCAAGTGCGTCCGCGTTCAGCGCGTTCGGCGGGCGCTTTCCCTGGAACAGCGCGACAACGTTGTTCGCAGCCATGACTGACATTTTCGTGCGCGTGTCCACGGAGGCGCTGGCGATATGCGGCGTGAGGATCACATCTTTTCGCGGGACAAGCGCGGGATGAACCTTCGGCTCGTGCTCGTAGACGTCGAGCGCCGCGCCGGCAATTTTCTTGCCTTCGAGCGCTTCGGCAAGCGCCGCCTCGTCCACCACCGGGCCGCGCGACGTATTGATGAGGTACGCCGTCGGTTTCATCTTCTCCAGATTTTCCTTCGAGATCAGGCGGCGCGTGTCGGGAAGCAGCGGGACGTGGAGGCTGATGAAATCGGACTCGCGAAACAATTTGTCGCGATCGACGAATTCGGCGCGAAGCTGCTCTTCCACATTCACGGGCGCGCGCACGGCGTCGCTATAGAGCACGCGCATGTTGAATCCGTACGCGCGGCGGGCCACGCCGCGGCCGATGCGGCCAAAACCCAAAATGCCCAGCGTCTTGCCCCAGATGTCGCCGCCGACCAGTTGGTCGAGGTCCCAGCCGGGCCACGTGCCGGAGCGCATCCAGGCATCGCCTTCGAGCAAACGTCGCGCGATGGCCATCAGCAGGGTCCAGGCAAAATCGGCGGTCGTATCGTCCAGGACGCCGGGCGTGTTTGTGGCAACTACTTTATGGCGCGTGCAGGCCTCGACGTCGATGTGGTCGAAGCCAACGGAAACGCTGGCCGCAATTCGCAGTTTTGGCGCGGCCTTGAGGAGTTCCTCGTCAACTTTTTCGGTGAGCAGGCAGATCAGCGCTTCTTTATCCGCCACACGCTTCAGCAATTCAGCGCGCGAGATGCTTTCGGGCTGCGTCCAATATTCGACATCGAATTCGTCGTCGAGCACTTTGCGCGCGGCAGGAAACAGCGGGCGCGTGGCAAGAACTTTCGGCTTTGGCAAATCCCACCCCGGGGGAAGCTCAAAATGTAGCGGTAGCCTGAGTAACACAGAGCGCGCGAAGGTGTCAACGCAACGAAACAGCCAGCGGTTCGGCTAGTGTCCGATCAGCCCGCGAATCAAGCATTTCGACCGGTTCTAGTGGTTTTCGCCGTTGTTTAGCCTACGAACCGACGCGGACGTGGGACAGGAAACTGAGAAGCCCAAAAACGTTCAGAAGCCACAGCACTACCGCGATAACCACGACGGCGTTCAAAATCGATTTGATCGTTCCCTGCATTGGTATGAGGTTAACCAGCCAAAGCAGGACGCCCACAACGATCAGAACCACGACTATCTGGAGCAGAGGCATAGCGTGTGCACTCCTTTCCCGAATCCCGAACTGCCCACGATTCGCTTCGACACAATCGTAGTTACAGATCCAGGCTTACGCCATACATTGAATGGAGTAGAGGGACTGGGAGATCACATTAGCCCCGGGAAGGTTCATCTCGTTACGCCATCGGTCTCTTGCCGCGACTGTTGCAGGATACCCGTTCGATTTAGTACGCCGCCGGCAGACCTATCCGTTTGACGAGAGATTGATAGCGAGGATCGCCGTGCCAACGCTTCAGGCTCCCATCATGTTGAATAAATATGAGCCAGGGTACGTGATCGTCGTAGGCCTTCTCGAGCCATCGAAACGTTTCGTCAGCCTGTCCGAGTCGCGCATACGCAGAAGCAAACTCTAACGGAGAAACATAGCATTTGCGGGCCGATTTTTTCAATTGAGCGAGCCTGCACTCCTGTACGCCCTTGTTACCACTCTTTGCGAAGGCGGCTCGCACTTCCGCTGCCTGGTCTTCACAGCCGTCCAGGCGAAGATGTTCCGCGTATTCCTCCATCGACTCCTTCTCTCTTCCCTGCTCCAAGTAGGACTGGGCAAGCTCATCATGCAGGGGGCCAAACTTGGGGAAAGCTTCCATTCGCTGGCGGAGCTCGGTGTCTGCGTCCTGATATCTGCCAACGGAGAGGAGCGCCGATCCCAGGGCCCTGGGTCGCGCGAAAGGATCCAACTCTTGGGTCTTGCGTTGGGCTTCTAACGCCTCATCCGTCCGGTTCAACACCAGCAGCACGTAACCGTAGAGATGATAAGCCTCTGCGAAGTTTGGATTGAGTTCGATCGCCTTTTGCGATTCCTCCTCCGCCGCTTTCCAGTTCCATCGGTAAAAGAGATACGCGCCTGCCATGGAGTTATGTGCTTCCGCAATGGAGTCGTCCAACTGCAATGCTTTTTGGGCGGCCGCCTCACCCTTGGGCATGGCTTCCTTCGGAACCTGGCGCCCGGACACAGCGCGGCCCATGTAGTAGTCCGCAAGGCCGCTATACGCCGCGGCGTAGTCGGGTTGGAGCTCGATGGCCTTCTCGAAGGACTTGCGGGCGGTTTCATCATTCGCTGCGAACCAGTTGTATCGCCCCCGCAGATAAGCGTCATGTGCCGCGGGTGCGATCCTCCGACGGGGAGTCTTCGCAGGGAGTGCCGCCCGGTTCACCTCTTTTGCGACGCTCTCCGCAACTTCCTGCTGCAGAAAAAGCAAGTCGCTCAGGTCGCGAACGTAGCTTTGCGCCCAGAGGTGCGTTTCGGAGGGGGCATAAATAAGTTGCACGGTTACTCGCACGCGGCGGCCGTCATCGAGGACGGTCCCTTCGAGAATTCCATCCACGCCGAGTTCGCGAGCGATGTCTTTCAGCGGGCGATGCGCGCCTTTGTACTGCATAACGGACGTTCTGGAAATCACGCGCAGCCCTTTGGTTCGCGCCAGCTCCGTAATCAATTCATCCGTCATGCCGTCGGCAAAGTATTCCTTGGCAGGATTTCCTGAGAGGTTCTCCAAGGGCAAAACGGCGATAGATTGGATACTCGCAGCGCGGGCCGCGGCCCGAGAATCACTCGCTCGGCGGACGAAAAACAGCGCTACGAGCAAGATGGTCAAGCAAGCTGCTACGACGAGTGCCAAAATCAGGTGGCGAGGTCGCCGACGCTCCTGCACCGCTGGCGCGCTTCCGGCCGCGACGCTGATGTCGATCCCGGCGTGAGGGGGTTCAATCGCGACGCCCGCGTTTGCTTCAGAGACCGCCGGCCTTCCTTCTGTCGACACAGCTCCATTTGACCCTTCTATTTTGCCAATGAAGCGATAACCGCGGCGCGGCAACGTTTCCACGAAACGCGGATGGTCGGCCGAATCGCCCAAAGCTTCGCGGATCTTGTTGATCGCGGTGCCGAGGCTGTGGTCGAAGTCCACAAAGGTGTCGGCCTGCCAGAGCTTGCGGCAAATCTCTTCCCGCGTCACCACTTCGCCCGGATGCTCGAGCAACAGAGCCAGCAACTCGAAAGGCTGTGCCTGGAGGCGCAGCCTGCGGCCGTTCTTCCGGAGCTCGCCCGAGCGCAGGTCCACCTCAAAACGGTCGAAGGTGATGCGCGGAATCTTGTGGACGGTGGGTTCCATTTCCCGGCTTCCTGCCTTTGCGTTGCTAGAGACTAGCAAAAGCAGTATATGGCATCAATCGAAACCTCTTGGTTGGCTGGGATCCTAACCGACAGCCGATCAGCGATTTAGCTGTTGAAAGATAATTGAGCCGCAATTGAATCGCAGTGCATTGCATGCTTTCGCTTCCTCTTGCAGAGTGCGCGGGTCTCGCGGCTGCTCGGCCCGCCCCCCGGCCGGTGGAACGCGAATACCCAACAACATAGGAGAGAAAACATGAAATCGATGCGACGTCTGACAGTCTTTACGGGTTTTGCATTTCTACTTGCCGCGAGCTGGTGTTCTGTCGCCCGCGCCCAAGGTCCATCCGCCGGTAGTCACGCAGGATCGACCGACGCGGGCGTTGGCTGCGGCTATTATCCGTCGGGGGCACCCGCTACTCCGGCACACCCCCAGCAGCCATCCAAGCAGGCGGGCCACGCCTCGCTGGTCCTGGTTTCGGCCCAGAACGAGGAAGAGGACTCAGGCGCTCTTCCGATCGTCGGCCTTTGGAAAGTCAAGTTTGTCTCCAAGGGAACACCGGGAATTCCCGACGGCACGTTGATAGATTCCGGGTACGCTACGTGGCACAGCGACGGCACGGAAATCCTCAATTCGGGGGCGCGTCCTCCAATGACCGGCAACTTCTGTATGGGCGTTTGGAAAAAGACCGGGTCCACTTACAAGCTCAATCACTACGGGCTGAGTTGGGACCCAACCGGGACGACTTTCATCGGTCCCGGGAACATCAGGGAGGAAGTAGTCGTCGGCAAAGGGGAGAATAGCTATTCAGGGTGTTTCACCATCGATCAATATGACACCGACGGAAATCTCTTGGCACACGTCTCCGGCGAGGTGACTGCGGAGCGGGTCACCGTTGACTAGCGAATCCACCCCAAGCAACAGCGCGGGAGAGTTGCAAGCTCTAGGCCGCCTGCAACTCTCCCGCGGAGCATTTCGCTTTTAGTGCGGGGCTTGGTCTCGGTTCAGAAAGCGCTTCACGATCCCCACGCGTTGGTTCCCGCTGCTCCAAGTTGTTCGCGAACTACCCGATTTCGCCTGGGAAACACTCCATTCTCGCCTGCAAGATTTCTCGCCGGAATCGTTCAAACTGTGAGAGGCGAGACGCCATGAACAAAGCCCCAGCTCTTGCGATTGCGCTCCTGATCGCCGCTCTCACGGCGGCTGCCCAGCAGTGTCCGCGCGGGCCAATCGACATCCCTGCGCTCACCGAGCAGATCTACGAGGCGAAGGACCCCAACGTGGTTTTCAGGGCGGCCGCGATCGGCGGGCAGGCGCTGATTCCCGCGCTGCGTCAGATTGCCAAGCCCGGAAAATCGGCAGAGACGCCGGCCGGTGCAGCGCAGGTGAGCCTGGCAAAGCTGGGCGACCCACACGCAATGGCCGAACTCGACGACGAGCTAAATGGCCGTGGCGATCCTCCGAAATACGGCTACTTCCCGAGTGTCGTCGACAAGCTGCTTCTCGCCGGGAATGGAAGAGCAATCGCAATCCTCATGAATTGTCTTGCCGCGAATCGCGACCGGGCATTGATGGTTTACTCTGTCTCGGACGCGCCGGAGTACGATGAGCGGCGCGAAATGATCATTGCTCTGGCCGACATCGTTGTGAACGCTCCGCTCAAAGGCAACGGCGAGTACAAAGGGGACATCGAGGATTGGGTAGATTGGTACACGCGCGACAAAGTGAAACCCGTTCCGCTCTCGGTCAGCGGCGATTTCCAGGATCCCTACATGCAGTGCCTCGGCCGGAAGGTCGAATGGGGCTTCTCGATGGCGATCCTCGATCTCGCCGGGACAGGCGATCAGCGCGTCGTGCCGATCGTCAAGAAGATCGCAGGAATGGGATACCCATACACCGGCTGGGTGGGATCGAAAGCGCCGTACATCTGGCTTCGGCACGACTACGTCGAATTGGCGCTGGCCGAATTGGGCGACGCGAAGAATTTCGATATCGTCGCGCGCCAAGCGAGCCCGTACGCCTACGCGCCCGGAATTGTGAAGCTCCAGATCATCGGCGGGAGAAAGGCGGTGCAGGCGCTCATCGATTCGACGAAATCTTTTCAGGTGAATGCTGCCTCTGTTGCCTACACGAAACCCCTGTTTTCCACACTATCGCAGATGGTGGAAAATCCGCCGCTGCCGCCCGATGCCTCACCAACCTTGGAAAACATTCAGAAGTGGAAGGATTGGTGGGCGCAGAACAAGGACACCGCCCGCTTCGTGAAAATGGCGCCCTTCGAGTAGAAATCGGCCTTCCCCGCCGTTGACGACTCCCCGATCCACGATTACGACATTCCGTTCGTTCGGTCAGCTGGTCGATGAGCCGGATGTACGAAGAGGTTCGTTCTCGGGATGCCGTGTCCCAAGAACGGACAATCCTACCCGGAACTTATTTCACGCGAAGTGCGTAGTTAGCTGAGAACGTGCGATTTACGTGGGTTCGATTTCGGTACGCGACTTGCGTGACAGCCTGTAGCGGTTGAGGGTGTGGCGCGGTCACGAGGGAAGCCGGGATAGGCGTGCTACAAAGGCCCAGCTGCTCAAACCTGAAGTAAGAAACGGGCGGCTGAATTCCACACATGAGAGGCGACTCCATGCGCGACTTACTGAAAGACCTGCGATACGGGTTGCGAACGCTCGCGAAAACCCCGGGTTTCGCTGTCGTGGCGATTCTGACGCTGGCGATGGGCATTGGCGCGAACGCCGCAATCTTTCAGCTGATTGACGCGGTGCGGCTGCGTACGCTGCCGGTGAAGGATCCGAATCGTCTGGCCATCGTACATATCGATAAGAAGCACTGGGGCCAGGGGAATTTCAACGGCAGCTATTCGGAATTTAGCTTCCCGCTGTGGCAGCAGGTGCAGCAGCGGCAGCAGGTGTTTTCGTCGATTGCCGCGTGGGGTGGCGGAGGAGGCACGCAGTTCAATCTCGCCAAAGGCGGCGAAGTAGACATGGCGAGCGCAATTTGGGTGAGCGGAGAATTCTTCGAGACGGTAGGCGTACAGCCGATCCTGGGGCGGTTGATTTCTGATGCCGACGATCAGAAAGGGTGCGCTGGCGAAGTGAACATCAGCTACGCGTTCTGGCAGCGCCGGTACGGGGGAGACGCGTCGGTGATTGGAAAGCAGCTCACGGTGAATGGCCACCCATTTCCGATTTTGGGCGTGACGCCGCCGAGTTTCTATGGTGTTTCGGTGGGAGACCGATTCGATGTCGCGCTTCCGGTTTGCGCGGAGCCGATCCTTCACGAAGAATTTAGCGGAATCACAGGAGACAGGGCGCGGGTGACCTGGTGGCTTGCAGTATTCGGAAGGCTCAAACCTGGCTGGACTCTGGAGCGCGCGTCGGCACAACTTGGGGTGATCGCTTCGCCTTCGCTACACGAGACCCTTCCGCCGCAATACGACGCGGAGGGCGTGAAGCATTACCTGGACTACACGTTCCAGGCGTGGCCGGCCCAGAACGGTTTTTCGCAGATGCGCAAGGATACGTCAGACCCGCTGTGGCTGATGCTGGGACTATCGGGGCTGGTGCTGCTGATTGCGTGCGCGAACCTGGCGAACCTGATGCTGGCGCGAGCGACCTCGCGAGAACGCGAAGTTGCGGTGCGGCTTGCTTTGGGGGCTTCGCGCGGAAGATTGATTCGGCAATTGCTCTCGGAAAGTGCGCTATTGGCGATCGCGGGAGCCGCGTGCGGAGGGCTTCTCGCTGCGGTGCTGAGCCGGCTTCTGGTGGCATTCGTCAGCACGCCCGATAATCCTGTTTTTCTGGATATGCCGATGGATTGGCGGGTGCTCGGGTTCGCTGCGGGGCTTGCAGTTCTGACGACTTTCCTGTTCGGGCTTGCGCCGGCGCTGCGGGCAGGAAATGTGCCAGTGGAGGCGGTGCTGAAGGCTGAAGGACGCGGCATGACGGGGGGGCGCAAGAGATTTCGCTTCCAGCGCGTTCTGGTGGCTTCGCAAGTGGCGCTGTCGCTGGTGCTGCTGGCTGGGGCATTGCTGTTCGCGCGGAGCCTGCGCAATCTGATGACGCGCGATCCCGGCTTCCAACAAAACGGAGTGCTTCTTGCGAACATCGATTTCAAGCGCATGAACCTGCCGGTGGAGCGCCAGGATCCGTTTACGCAGGACCTGATGGAAAGGATTCGCGCAATTCCCGGAGTGGCCGCGGTCGCTGCCTCGAATCGGTCTCCGGTCAATGGGAACTCCAGCAACGATTGGATCATCGACGACAAAGGGAACCATCCCAACGGTTCCTCGTGGGAGGACTACGTCAGCCCAGGGTATTTTCAAACGATCGAAAATCCAATGCTCGCTGGGCGCGACTTCAATTCAAACGACACGGCCACTTCGCCGCATGTGGCCATCGTGAATCAGACATTCGTAAAGCAGTTCTTCAACGGGACGAAGGACTTCCTCGGCAAGCAGTTTCTCGTGTGGGTGCCGCCGGGGCAGCCGCCGCGTTCTTACACGGTGGTGGGCCAGGTGACGGATTCCGTTTACAACGACATGCACGAGCCGGTGCCGGCGGTGATGTATTTCCCGCGGACGCAACTCGTGCCGCCGTTCGTATATCCGGGCGCGACGCTGCTCATCCGCTCGCGGGCGGGAATTGCGGGGGTGCTCAATCCTGTGAAAGAGACGATTGCGGGAGAGAGCCCGGAGATTGACCTTCAGTTCAAAGTGCTGAGCACGCAGATTCACGATTCGCTGACGCAGGATGAATTGATCGCCGCGCTATGCGCATTTTTCGGCGTGCTGGCGGTATTGCTTGCGGCTATTGGGCTGTACGGCGTGATTTCGTACACGGTGGCGCAGCGAACCAACGAGATCGGCATTCGCATGGCCCTCGGAGCGCAGGGCTCGGGCGTGGTGCGGCTGATCTTGGGTGAGGTTGCGATCCTGATCGGCATCGGGATTGTGGTTGGCGCAGGACTGACCCTGGCCGGAGGCAAAGCCGCCACTTCCCTGCTTTATGGGCTCGCGGCGCGCGATCCGCTGACGCTGGTGGCCGCGGCCGTTCTGCTGGCAGTGATCGGATTCGCGGCGAGCTTCATTCCGGCGCTGAAGGCGACGCGCGTCGACCCGATGGTCGCGCTCAGATACGAGTAATTTCCTATCGGTTCTCGCGACCGCTTTAGCCGAGCATTTCACGAGAGGCAGCGACGGCGCTGCCCTGCCCCGCTACTACGGCGCGACGCCTTCGGCGATAAATATGCGGCTTTTCGCTGCGCTTTGCCTGATCGGCTTGACCGCCTGATAGGCTGGCGAGTCGTACCACTCGTGCGCTTTCGCCACACTATCGAAAGCGATGATCACGATGTGCCCCTTTAGCGGATCGCCCTCGAGAGACTCTGCTTTCCCGCCACGAACCACATAGTGGTGATTGAAGGGCGCCAGCGTATCCGGCACCTTCTCGCCATACTTCTGCATCGTAGCGAGGTCCGTCACATCCACTTCCGCGACGACATAGCCCGGCGCCACCTTCTCCTCCTGCGCGTGAATCGCCGTTGCGCCGGCAACGCCGATCGAAACGCCAGCCAGCACTGCCAGGATCAGTTTGTGATTCGCTTTCATAGGCTTATTCTCCCCCGATGTGTTCTTGCAAACAGGCACCACCGCGTACAACGTAGTCCTCGACATCAAAGTTACGCCTCGCAGGGCAACGTCCGCCGCGCTTCGTCCAAACCCCGCCCTTGCAATAGACGTCTGAACAGAGCCAAGGACAGCCGTTCCGATGAGTACTAGTCCTTTAACTAAGGAGGGTCTTGCGCTCTGTCGCCAACATGCTAACTTCAAATGGAGACACCGGATGGCGGCCCGATAACACTCCGATGACATTCCGCGAGCGCATCGAATGGATTCTCCGCATGGCGCTGATGGCGTTCATTCTGGCGTCGATCGCCTTCCTGAGCGCCCTCACGGCGATGCGGTTCGCCATTCAGGGCCGCGAAGTGGCCATGCCGGATGTTGTTGGCATGAAAGCGATTTCCGCGCAGCAGATGTTGCAGGGACGCGGCGTAGGCATGCGCGTTGAGGACCGCATCTACAGCGCGCTCCCAGTGGACGCGGTCGTCCGCCAGAGCCCGCCGCCGAACATGCAGGTGAAGATCGGTCAATTCGCGCATGTGGTTCTCAGCCTGGGTCCGCAACGCGCCACGATTCCGAAACTCGAAGAAGCCAGCCTGCGCTCGGCGCGGATCGAGCTTTTGCGCAGCGGCTTGCAGGTGGGCGAAATCTCGACCGCCTACTTGCCGGGATGGGCCACCGACCAGGTGATTCAGCAAGACCCGGAGCCTGGCGCCACCGACAGCTTAAGCCCTCACGTTGATTTTCTCGTCTCACTGGGCCAGCGTCCTGCGGCGTACGTCATGCCCCACCTTGTCGGCATGCAGCTTGGCGACGCCGAAGCGAAGCTCCATTCGGCGGGACTCCGAGTGACCCGGTTCACGCTCTCGCCGGTGGCTGGCGCGGCCCACGGAAACGTCCTATCGCAAACACCTTTGCGCGGCCAGCGCGTCGACGCAAACTCGACAATCGAATTGCAGGTGGCCGAATGAGGATTGCCCCGTGCTAAAATCGCCGAGGCCTTCATGACCTACGCCAGAATCGAAATCGCGCCTTCCATCCTGGCCTCTAATTTCGCGCGCCTCGGCGACGAAATCAAAAAGGTCGAGGACGGCGGCGCGGACGTGATCCACGTCGACGTCATGGACGGCCATTTCGTCCCGAACATCTCGCTCGGTATTCCCGTGGTGGCGTCACTGCACAAGGCAACCCGCCTGCCCCTCGACGTGCATCTCATGATCGAGCAACCCGAGGAATACATCGAGGACTTTATTCGAGCCGGCGCCGACCGCGTCCTGGTCCATCAGGAAGCGACGGCCCACTTAGATCGCGCCTTGGAAATGATTCGCGAAAACGGAGCGCAGGCAGGCGCGGTAATCAATCCCGCGACGCCGGTGATCATGCTGTCCGATGTTCTCGACAAGCTCGATACCGTGCTCGTGATGTCGGTGAACCCCGGTTTCGGCGGGCAGAAGTTCATCCCGAATTCGCTCGAGAAAATTCGCCAGCTTAACCAATGGCGCGCGCGATATAATGCGGCCTTCCGGATCGAAGTGGATGGAGGAGTGGATCTCGGGAACGTGGGCGAGCTGGCGCAGGCGGGCGCGAATACTTTCGTTGCGGGGACTTCGATTTTCCACACGCCCGATCCGGCCGCAGCGACGCGGCAAATGCGCAAGCTCGTTACCGAAGCACTGAGTCAGCGAGTCTGAGGCTCTGAGGACATGGTGATTATGACTGGATACTTCGTGACCGGATGCTCCGCAAATCGAGTTCTCAAGAATGCGCTCCTGTGCGCGCTGCTGGCGGGCCCACTCTGTTTGACGGCAAAGGGCCAGGCGGTTCAGGCCCAAACCGGCTCGAGCGGCCAGAGCCAGAGCCAGACGCCCCAGCCCCAGACACCACCGGCCCAAAACCCGCCGGCTCAGGCTCCTCCTCCTGCCCCAGCCAAAGCGCAGCCGCAAAAGCAAATCAAAGCCCACGTCGTCAAGGCGGATGAAAAAAAGAAGCCGAACGCGCTGGACACCTCGCAATCCGCCGAGCCCGATAAGGTTTTGTACACGCGCGCGATGGCAGACATCAAGCGGGGCCGCTACACCGAAGGGCGCTTGACCCTTCAAACCCTGATTAACACGTATCCTGACAGCGAGTATCTGGCCAAGGCCAAACTCGGCGTCGCGGACTCGTATTACAAAGAAGGCGGCACTTCGAACCTCACACAGGCCATCGACGAGTATAAGAACTTCATCATCTTCTTCCCGTTCCTCGACGAAGCCGCCTACGCCCAGATGCAGATCGGCATGGGCCATTACCACATGATGGAAAAATCCGACCGCGATACCACGCAAGCCATCGAAGCCGAGCAGGAATTTCAAGCTTTCCTCTTGAAATACCCGCAGAGCCCGCTCGTTCCGAAGGCCGAGCAGTATTTGCGCGACTCGCAGGAAGTGCTCGCGGACGGCGAATACCGGATCGCCCGCTATTATTTCGTCAAGCTGGATTATGCGGCATCTGCCGCGCGCCTGGTGGAAATCACGGAGCGCTATCCGCTCTACAGTCAGAGCGACGAATCGCTATGGATGCTGGGCGCCGTCTATTCGCGCGCCAAGCAGGTCTCGCGCAACGAGGACGACAAGAACCACTGGTCGGACCTGGCCGCCAAGTGCTATGACCGCATCGTCCAGAATTATCCGCTTTCGCATCTCGCGCCGCTCGCGAAGTCGCGCCTGACTACAATGGGCATGCCCGTTCCTCCGCCTGATCCGAATGCCCTCGCGCGCATGCAACAAGAACAGATGTTTCAGAAGCAACACCATCAGGCCACGGCGGTGCGCCTGCCGCTGGCGATGCTCAAATCCAGCCCGCCCGTCGAGATGGCTGCACACTCCGGTACGCCAAACTTGAATCCGCCGAATGACGCCGTCTCCGCGAAAGACGTCCTGCTGCAAGGCGCCGCCGGCCCCACTTTTGATGCTCAGATGAGGCCTTCAGACGACGCCCAGAATCCGTCCAGCGACTCGGCCCCGCCTGTCGAAGCTGTCTCGACGTCAAAGAGTGGATACTCCGGTTCCGGAATTGGCGCTACGATCATCAGTAGCGGACCCGAATCCAGCAGCACGCCGCCAGCCGCTTCTCAAGCGCCGCCGAGCACATCCGACCCGACTTCGTCAGCAAATGCGTCAGGGAATGCGCCAACGACTCCGCCGGCGAGTGCCGAGCCGCCAACCAATCCGCCAGCTACCAGCACCACGGTTGACGTCGCGACTCCGCCTGCGGTTCAGCCTGGAACGCCAGCCCCCGATTCCACAACCGCGGTTAGCGGCACAAGCAATCAGACACCAGCTCCCGCGAATGGCCACGCAGCTACTCCGGCTCCAGGTCAAACACCAAGTCAGCCAGCCGCCCAGGCCAATGATCAGCCAGCGAAGGGCGATAAGGCCGATTCCAGCACCGAATCCACCAGCAAGAAGAAAAAAGGGATTAAGAAGATCATCCCCTGGTAGCCGCAGCCGGTCCCAAGGTTTGCATCCCGAAGCCTCCGGACACCCTGACGTGGGATTGTCCTGTTTACCCCCTGCTAACATCTCAGGCACTCCTGTCCTTTCTGTTTGTTGACGCCCCCCTCCGGGGATGCTGCAATAGACGGTGTAATAGGGGTCAGCCCGTCGCCGTGTGGGCGCTCCGCCTCTCAGGGTCTGTATCCCGAAGCATCGGGACAAACTCCGAGCGCAAAAGGGGAAATCAGTGCCGAGAATTCTCGTCGCCGACGACAACACCAACATCCAGAAAATGGTCGCGCTCGCATTCGAAGATCGCGGCGTCGACGTCGTTTCGGTAGGAAATGGCGAAGCGGCTGTTCGCCGCATTCCCGATCTGAACCCCGACCTGGTGCTCGCGGATGTTTTCATGCCCGTGCGAAACGGCTACGAAGTTTGCGAGTTCGTCAAAAAGGACGAACGCTTTTCTCACGTCCCTGTGATTCTGCTGGTGGGCGCTTTCGATCCGCTCGATGAAAAAGAAGCGCGTCGCGTCGGCGCCGACGGAGTCCTGAAGAAACCTTTCGTCCCACCCGATCCGCTGATCGCTATGGTGATGTCCGCGCTCGAGAAGAACCCGAAGGTCGCCGCCGAAATGGCGAAAGCGAAAGAGGCCGCTGCCGCGCCGCCCCCCGAACCGCTCGCTCCCGTACTGGAAGCGCCGGCGCACATGGAACCGAAGCCTCTGCCCGAGTTCCCCGAGCCTACTCCGGAAGAAGCCGCGCAGATTTACGGATTCGGCAAAGGTGTGCGCGCCACGGATGATGAAGAGACTCCGGCGGAAGAACGCAAAGCGCCGAAGCCTGTCTCGAAGAAACACCAGCCGGAAGTGGAAGACGACGAGGACGACGCCGCATCTTTGACCGCGCATGATTGGCGCCGCGGCGCGAACAAGTTCGAAGTTCCCGACGAGCCGGGCGGCGCACTCGCGTTCTCCTCCGATGAGGATTTCAACCCGGTCACCTTCCCTTCTGAACGCGACGTCCCGCCGAGACGCGTTCGCGTCCCTGACGAGGAAGAAGCTCCCGAGCAGGCTGCGCAGAAGGCGCAACCCGTCGAAGCTCGGGCCCCCGTTGAGACAACCGTCGAGGCCATCGCCAAGATCTCGCAGCTGGCTCTGCCCGCGCAGCCCGAACCCGAGCCTGTCATCGCAACCCAGAGCGCGCCGGCGCAGGAAGTCACCGCGCCCGAAGTTGCGCAAGGAAAAGTTGCGCAGGAAGAAGTCGCGCTGGAAAAGGTTGCGGAACCGGAACCCGTTCCGTCTGCCACTTCCGAGAAAGCATCTGAGAAAAAACGCGGCGGCTGGATGGATATGATGACGTCGCCTTCCGAGTATTCCGAGGGCGGCTGGCTCACCAGCATCTTCAAGAGCCGCTCCGAGAGCAAATCAGCTCATAAGGAAGAGAGCGTCGCGCCAGCGGAGCCGGTAGCCGAGCCGCCGGCAGAACCAATCGTCGCCAGCGCGCAAGAAATTGAGCCAGCGGCAAAAACGTACGACGAGCAGAAAACGGAGCAGCACGTCGCGGCCGGAAGCGCGGCCGTCGAAGAGCCACTTCCCGCGGTGCATGAGACTGCGCCCCAGCCGGAGGCTTGGTTCGCTCCGCCGCCACCGCCCGTTCTGCGCGAGGCGTCGGAGTCGAGACTTCTTCCCGTCGTGAGTTCCACGTCGGCTCTCGACGACAATTTTATCGCCCCTCCGCCGGACGTCAGCGGCGCGCAGAGAGATCCCGAGTTGGAAGAGCCTGCGGCAGCAAGAACGATGCCCGAGCCGTTGCTGGTGAACGATCACGAAGAGCCGAGCGAGCCGTCGCGATTCAGCCGAACGTCCGAGCAGCCTTCCCCGCTGCATTCGTTCTTCGCCCCGAACTCCGGCGATCCGTCAATCAGCGAGGCTCTGCCCGAAGAGGATTCAGCCGAAGAGGATCCGGCGATGCACGATGAGTTTGACTCGTCGGTTTTTTCGACGCCCGAAGTCGTGCTTCCACCCTTGCACGAAGCGACCGAGCGTATTCCCACGGCTCCGCCGCCCAATCGGGAGGCCCTTGCCGACATTCCGTTCCTGATGCCGCCTCCGCCATCGCCCTTCGAGAAAATGGGCGACAATCATCGCGCGACGGATTCTGCTTCGACGGACGAGGTCGTCGCCAGAGTCCTCGAAAAACTCGGGCCTCAACTTCATCAGTTGCTCTCGCAAAGCGTGAAGCCCCTGGTGGAAAACCTCCTGCAGCAGGAACTCGAGAAAAAGGGCAAGTAAGCGCCGCCCTCTCCTGAGGCGCTTTGCCTCACGAATCGCCACACTTCACCTCTGTCTGCTGCAGAAGGCATAAATGCCGACTGCCGGGGATTTCTTGACCCCGACGCCCGCGCCGTCGTTTAATCTGCGGGACACATCCTGTGAAACCTCTCATCCACACCATTGCCAGGGCTTTGTTCCACGCAGGCGGACTGGGATTGCTCACGCTCGGCGCGTTCGATTCGTCGCCCCTCATCGTGCCGTTCGGCAACGACTTGCTTGTGCTGGCGCTGTGCGCGCGCTATCACGACCGCGTGCTTTATTACGTCCTGATGGCCACGGCGGGATCGCTGATCGGGGTCTTTGTCACAGATTGGATCGGTCGAAAGAGCGAGGGCGGGCTGAAGAAGGTCGTCGCGGGCAAGAATCTCAAATACGTTCGGAAGCTGGTGGAAAAGCGGGCGGCGTGGACGCTTGTAATCGTGTCGCTCTTGCCGCCGCCCTTCCCTTTTACGCCGTTTGTGGCGGCTGCGGCGGCTTTTCGGTATCCACGCGCTAAACTCCTGGGCTTTGTCGGCCTGGGAAGATTCGTCCGCTTTTCGATCGAGGCCGCGCTCGCCATTCACTACGGCCGCTGGATCATCCGGCAGGCTGAAGCGCCGTTCTTCGAGCACATCATGATCGCGCTCATCGTGATTTCGATCCTCGGCAGCGCGCTTTCTATCTATCGCTGGAGGTCAAACGACTCCAGAGTTCCGGCTTAACGAAAGAACGAGCAAGCGAACGCTAGATCTCCACCCGCTCCAAATATCGAACCAAAATCCGGCGTCACGCCTTCTGAATCTTGATATTCCGCGCATCGCGCATGGGCGCTTCGATCGTTAGTGCCCCGTCCGAACCAACCTTCTTCGATGACCCCCCGTAGCTGACTTTGTAATCCCCTTTCTCCAGGCCTTGAATTGTCAGCGCGGCCGTTTTCGCAAGTCCTGTCGAGTCATCCATCTCAAGTTCGAGCGAGCACTTCGACTTGCTCCACACGACGCGCTGGATCTCGCCCTGCGTCGTCTCTATGTCGACTTTGTCCTCGACGAACCGAATCCGCTTGTTGAGGCCATCCTTGAGCGTGGCCGCAATTGGATCGCCCGAGCCTTCCACGCGGCAGCCAAATCCAACCAGACCGAAAGTCTCATCCTTTACCACGTAGCTCTTGGCCGATTGCAGAAAACCCCAGAGCCCTGAGCCGCTCTCGAACGTTCGCGGCGGCTCGTTGTCAAAGATCCCCGCCGTGCAAATGAAATGGTTGAACCCCATCCCGTCCGCCGTCACGTTGTGCATCACGCTCATGACGCCGGCGTAGCCCTTGATCAGCGCGTCGGGGTCGCCTGCCCCCTCGAACGCGTCGAGCAGCGCCAGCCCGTTCAGCGATGCGTTGTACCAGCAGCAAATATCGCCCCGCTTGTCGTTTCCGTACCGAAACCACACGGGCTGATTGCCGCCGCGCAGCGCCTTGAGCACCTGGACGGTCTTGCGGTTTTTCTCCGTCGCGCCGAAAAACTTCGTGAAGAAATACACCTGTTCGTGAGCTGTTTGGTCAATCACCAGCTCGGAGCTGTAGGGATAAGGGTCGTCAATCATCTGCTGCGCGCATTCCTTCATCTGTTGCAGCAGCTTATCGTGCTCGTCCTTCCAGCGCTCTCGTTCAATATCCGCCAGAATATGAATGGCGTTCGATCCCTCCATCAAGCCGACATGCCTCCACGGCCCCGTGCCGAACCATCGCATGCACGTGTGATACGACATGCGCAAGTACTCCTCAGGCTTCTTGCGCGTCAACAGGCCGTACCTTTTCCCGACTCGATACAGCGCGTGGTAAATGTTGGCGGGATGAACGTAGTTGTAGCTGCGAAACGTCGCTTCCGAGCGCTCCTTCGTCCAGTGCCCCCAGCCGCTCGAAGGGCACCGATCCTTCCAGTACAGCGACGCGCGTACTTCGTACGTCTGCGGATTCTGAATGTACTTGAACAGGCAATCCTCGACGTAAGCCTCGAGCGCATCCACTTCTTCTTTCGCGGGGTAGTAGACGTTCTTCTCCGCCAGGAAAAGCGGTTCCGAAAATCCCGATTCGTCGCTGCCGCCCACTTCCCACACTTCATCGGAATCAAGAAACGTGCTTCCGACGCGGTAGTCGAATGGCAGGAACCCGTGGAAGCGATGATAGGGGTCGTCGGGATCCTTGTAGAATTCACGGTCGACGACGAATTTCCCCCGCGCCTTCAAAAGTTGTGCAATATCGTTGATGCAGTAGAAATGCAGATTCGTCCAGCGTCCGTCGCCGTAGTGCAGCTTCAGGCTCTTCTGCCCGCGCCCTTTGAACGACAAGGTCAGCAGCGTCTTGTCGCCCGTGCGCTGCTGCTTCGCAATCGTGATGTTGTCCGAAAGCAGCTTGATCTTGTCGATGTCGGATTTCGAGCGCAGCTCCACGAGCGCGTCCGTTCCCTCCTGCACCACCATCGATGGCAGCACGCGAATGCCGAGATTGCCGGCGTTGTAGACCTCCTCGCGGATCGCCTCGTAGGTCGGAATCAAAGCGAACCGCACCTGGTAGGCCTTCTTCTCTCCCGGCTTCAATACGAGCGACGTGTGCCCGTTCACCCACGGATTGCTTCCCCAGCGCCGCAGATTCTTCGTAGCCCACGAATGAATCGCCAGCAAATCCGGGCCTCTCCAGCCCTGCATGTGCGCCGTGAACGCCGATTCCGGCTCCTTGTACGTGCACTCGAAAGCCGTATTCATCGTCGGATGGACCAGCAGGAACGGCGCGTCCCCCAGCGGCCGCTGCAGCAGCACGTACGAGCTGTGTCCGGCGATAAAGTGATGCGCCAGCACCTTCTGCTCGTGAATCAATTTCTGCCGCACCGGCGTGCGGTTGAAGTCTACGTCGCCGCCGCCACTCAGCGCGGCCGGACCTCCCGGTTCGTAATAGAGCTCCGAGTAATCGTCATTCGCCATCAGCGGCAGTGCGAGTTCGCCGATCTCGAGCACCTGGCTCGTCACATTTTCGATCTCGATGTCCCAAAGCAGCGAGCTTCCCTCCCCCGCGCGATACGACATGTTCAGCCGATAGCTTCGAATGCCTTCGTCCTCGCTCGCCGGTCCGTCGTATTTCACGGTAAAGACATTGTTCCGGAAACTCACGTGGCGCGTGTCCGCCGACTTTCCCGTCCGTTCGTGTTTCCACCGGCCCGACATTTTGAAGATGTCGTTCTGCCCAAGTTTCGCCGGCTGCAGCTCGCCCAGAAGCCCCCACACCGTCGTCACCACGTCGCCCGTGAATCGCGAATCCGACGGGTCCACGCCGGGCGTGTTCGTCTCGTTCCCGAGATAGTTCGTGCCGAACTCATCGCCCTTCCGCGTGATCGACGAAATCGAGCCATAGCGCTTGTCAAACTGGACAATCATGTCGCCCGCCGCTATTTCAACCTGATAGTCCTCATGGTCGGCCAGCAATTGTTTCGACGATTGCGAAAGGACGCGCTCGAGCGCGGCCTGCTGCGGGGTTTGTTGAGAGGATTGTTGAGAGGCCTGCAGCGCTTGCTTGGCGATGGCAGGGACCGTGAGCAACCCGGCAGCGCCGGCCGCCGTGCCCACGTTCTTGATAAGTTCCCTGCGCGAAATTCTCTTGGCCATGCGCTACCTCCCAAAAAGCGACGACCGCCCGCGCAATCTATTTTCCGGTCCACTCGAAGTCAAGAATAAAGTAAACGTTTTCACGGAACGCTGTCCTCAAGCGCAGAATGAAGGGAGAAACTGGTGGGCCTCAGCAAAAAATCCGCATCTTAGGAATTAGGAAGATGTCCGCCTGGCCCAAAACCTACTTCGGCTTGGACCAGTGGAAAACGAGACCCGCGCCTACCAGCAGATTGTTTTGGTGGTCGTTGACTTGATTCGCAAAACGCGTCACATAGTAATCGATCTGAACCAGTCGCACCGAGAAGTGGGAATTCACCGGAATGTCTACGGCTCCGCCCAGGCGGCTCGCAAACTCGTACGTTCCGTCGCCTACGCCGGCCGAGCCGCCGCCCGCATGCGCCCCTCCCAATAGCAGTTGGCCGAAGAGCTGTGGTTTATGAGGGCCCTCGAACCAGGGTTGCGGAAGCTGGTAGCGCACTCCCGCCAAATAGGATGTCAGCGTTAGAGAGCTGCTTGTAGCCGGGTCGCCGCTCGAGTTCTCGGCGCTGATTTCCATTACCGCAGACCAATGGCCGCGAAAGTTCCAAGACCCCGAAACGCCGGCGCCGTACAGATTGAAGCAGCCGCACTGCCCGGGCCCGGCGTTGACGCGCACGTAATGGAACGTCACCGCTGCATCTCCGCTATAGGAGTCCGTGGCCGCCGAGTCCTGGGCCAAGGCTGCCGAGGCTCCCGCAAGCGTCAGTATGGTTGCCAGCAGAATCGATCGCATCCGCATCTCCTCAAGCGCCTTCGCATCAATTCGACGGCACCGAAACCGTTGCCACTATGTTGCTGATCACCGATTGCTCGTACGATCCACCCGTCGAAGAGGTGATATAGAGATAAGCCACCGGCGGCACCGTTACGCTTCCGGTGATTATCTGCACGCCGTCCATGGTCACGGTCATCTGTCCCTGCAGGATTGAGATGGTGTAGTCATGCGAAATTGACATGCCGCCTGCCGCAAGCGTGGGAATCGTCGTGTCGACGTTCCACCAGGGATTCTCGAACTGCGCCGCCTTGCCGCTTCCCACGCCTGCATAGGGCACCGGGTATTCGCCGGCGTTGTGATAGTCGTCAAAGCCGAACACAGTGCCGGGAATGCCTTTGGCTCCCAAACCCATACCCGGGGCGCCCAAGCTGGTGAGCGTCGCTCCAAGGGATGGATCGCCCAGGGTCATCGTGAAACCGTCGGCCGGAAGAGCGCTGGGATTGCTGAGCGTCATGGTGAAGCTGATCTGGATATCATCGGTGGAAATCAGGTTCGGCCACACAATCGCGCCGTCCTGGTTGTTTGTCGCGGATGTTATTTGGAAGCTGCACCCAGACTCGGCCATCGCAGTGCCTATGAGGGACCAACTGCTATCGCAGGCCGGAATTCCCGATAAAGCGCCGACGAAAAGTCCCGCGGAGCTGCTGGTGACGGACGCGGTGACCCCATTGCTCACGACCACATAGAACACAGAGCCATTGTCCGTGGTAGCTGTTGGATCGGTCGTGTATGACGCGCTGGTAGCCCCCGCTATAGCCGTAAACGTTGAGCTGCCGGGAGCGGCTTCGTACCACTGGTAGGTCAAGGGGAGAGCGGAAGTCGCCGTCACCTGGAACGTCGCGGTGGCTCCCACATCTACATATTGAGTCACCGGCTGTTGAGTGATCAGGATCCCACTGCCAACCGCCAGCGTTGCCGGCTGAGAGACTGCTTGCCCGTAGGCGTTGGTTACGATGACGTAGTAGGAGTCTTGGTCATTCGCGACCGTCGTGGCCGTGCTTGGCAACGTATAGGTCGCCGAGGTGGCCCCCGTGACTGCCGTGCCCGTCGTCTGTCCGGCAGGAATCACGTACCACTGATAAGCAAGTGTCGGCGTGCCCGTCGCGACCACGGTGAACGATGGCGTACTTCCTGGCGCAACGCTCTGGCCGGCCGGCTGAGTGACGATGATCGGCGAGGCGTTGCCCGCGGTCACAGTTAGCGTGGCTGAAGTGCTGGTGAGCGGGGTGCCGCACGAATCCGTAACCGTCGCGTAATACTGAGCGCCGTCATAGGTCAGGTCGACGGGTGGCGTGGTGTAGCTGCTGGATGTCGCGCCTGCGATCGCCACGCCTGTGCTGCCGCCGGACGGAATTTGGTACCACTGATACGTAAATGGCCCCAGACCCTGAGCCGCCACCGAGAAAAATGCGGTCTCAGTCGGATGGATCGAAAGACTTATCGGATTCGACGTAATCGATGATCCCACCGCCACAACCGCAACACTCGAAGTCTGGCTTCCCACACCATTGGTGACAGTCACCGTGTAATTTCCAGCGTCCGCCGAAGCCGCTGCGGCGACGGTATAGGTGGAGCTGGTGGCTCCCGGAATGGGCGTGCTGTTCAGGTTCCACTGATAGCTCGTCGCGTACGAAGCCACCACCGTCAGCGTCAGGACGCCGCCCGTGCAAACGTGCTGGCTGGCGGGTTGAGTCACGATCACCGGAGCGCTAATGGTGATCGTCGTAGATACCGACACGGAAGGTTCGTCGGTGCTTGTGGCTGTGATCGTATAAGTGCCTGCAACCGTGGGAGACGTCCACACATTGCCGCTGAAGCTCCCACCGGTCGCGGACCACGTCAGGCCATTCGTAGCGCCCCCGCTCGCGGTGGCGGTAAAGGTAATTTGGCCCGGGGCGACGGTCTGATTCGCCGGCGAAATCGGGGTGATGCTCACGGTGGTTGGAGTGACTATGCATGTAGTGGAAGCCACGTTCCCGTACGCGTCCGTCACCGTCAACGTGTACGTCTTGGTGGAGGTCAACAGTGGCGTCGGGTACGACCCGCCGCTAACTGCCGACGCCGTAATATCGGAGCTCCCCACCCCCATCGAACCGATGACGCCCGTTCCGCCCGAAAACGTGGGTAACAAATTCACTGATGTGTCGTAGGGAGGCGTTGCATTGCTGGGAACAAGGCTCTTGGCCACGGGAGGAATGCTCATCACGGTGAGCGTGGCCCCCGTGCTTGTCACCGTGCCTGCCAGATTCGTGACGGTGACCGTGTACACCGAACCGCTGTTCCCCAGCGCCGTGGGTGGCGTCGTATAAGTGCTGGAAGTAGCCCCGCTGATCGCAACCCCGTTGTCGTACCACTGGAAAGCCAGCGGGCCTGTACCGCTGGCAGTCACGCTGAACGTTGCGGTCTGTCCCACTGTCACGGTCTGGTTCGCCGGCTGTGAGACTATGGCTGGAAGCACCGGCTTGTAGCCTTCAAACCCCGCGTTGCAGGCCGACATGGTCGCGAGACCCAGGGCTACAGCCAGCCCAGCAAGCACCAAAATGGCTCGATGTTTCGGTGTGGAACGGTCGCGGGACACACGTCGCATGGCTAAGAACTCCCAACCTAACTATATCGACGTTAATGGGGTTCCGCGTGAACCGATGGCAGCCACTGTGCCCAGTTGACTGATAGCGTTTTGAAGCCTTCTGAGGACCTGACTCGGCCGTGATTTGGCCCTGATCGGCTCCGATTTGGCCCTGATTTGACGAAGATTTATCCTTGAGCTTTTTAGGCAGGCTTCAATTCTTCTGGCTACATCTTGATACATTCGACGGCTTGCGCCCCTGCGGCGCCCGGGCCAGAAGCACGGCCAGTAGAGTCTGGGGCATCTGCTTGGACACCTCGAAAACCGCCACCTGGCTCAAATTGCTCTCGTCGCGGTAGCCGATCTGGAAGAAATGCCTTTGCTGGCGCCTTTTCACCATCCCTACTGCGATTGCCGGCAGCACTCCCAGGTGTCGCGCAACCTGCTCGTAGTATTTGTATGAATCTATCCTGGCGTACGGAATCGCCAGTTTGCTTCCCGAATACTCGAACGAGAGCGCGGTGTCCGATGTGATGTCCAAGCGACCCAGAACTCCGGCCTGAAGCGCCGGCACTGTGCCGCCCGTGTACATCACCTGGCCATTCTCCACCGCGCCCGCCGGTACCGCAACGACCAACAGTAAGCAAATCACCGCAAGTCTCTTCATGTGGTGCCTCCTGTAATTCGATGGGAGCAGCTTACGTGGAGCGACGCACCCAAATGGGGTGCACTGTGACACTTTCGGAAATGTCACAGCGGGATAGCCGAAATATTATGGGTGACTACAGCTTCGTCAGCCGAAAGCGGAACGGGGGCTTTGCATACGCCCGGCCGCGAAGGTAGAATACGCCCCGCTCGGGACTATGAAGCCGCAAAAATAGCGCATTCCCCCATTTCAAACCGGCGCCGCGCGGACTTTAGATACTGCAATCGGAGGAATCATCTTGAAGAATAGACCTTTGAGCCGCCTCGCGAGTTTCCTCGTCCTCTTCGCCCTGACGATTTGCGCTTTCGCTCCGGCATACGCTCAGTCCAGCGCCGCTCCGAAACCGAAGCCGCCCGTGGCCGCTTCGTCGACCACGAAAATTGCTGTCCCCGACATCGCTTACACTAAGTTCGTGCTCGCCAACGGCCTCACCGTCATCGTTCACGAAGACCACAAAGCCCCTATCGTCGCCGTGAACACCTGGTACCACGTGGGATCGAAGAATGAGAAACCCGGAAAGACCGGCTTTGCGCACCTCTTTGAGCACCTGATGTTCAGCGGCAGCGATAACTTCAATTACACCTACATCAACGCGTTGGATCGCGTCGGCGCCACAAACCTGAACGGCACCACGAACAACGACCGCACCAACTACTTCGAAAACGTGCCCACTTCCATGCTCGACTACGTCCTGTTCGCGGAAAGCGACCGCATGGGTCATTTGCTCGGCGTGCTGGACCAGAAAAAACTCGACCTCCAGCGCGGCGTGGTGCAAAACGAAAAGCGCCAGGGCGAAAACCAGCCCTACGGCGTGACCCGGCAACTCCTGGCGGAGAACACGTATCCGGTCGGCCATCCTTATTCCTGGACCGTCATCGGCTCGATGAAGGACCTCGACGCCGCTTCCATGAGCGACGTCCAGGAGTGGTTCAAGACGTATTACGGCCCGAACAATGTCACGGTGGTCATCGCCGGCGACATCACACCCGAAGTAGCGCGTCAAAAAGTGGAAAAGTACTACGGCGAAATCCCGCCCACCCCGCCCATCGTCAAGCCGGAAGTATGGGTGGCCAAGCGCACCGGCACGCACCGTGACCGCGTGCAGGATCGCGTCCCCCAGGCCCGTCTCTATCGCGTATGGAATGTGCCTCAGGCATATTCTCCCGAGGAGACGCAACTCGATCTGGTTGCGCGGATTCTCGGCCAAGGCAAGACGTCGCGACTCTACAAGCGCCTCGTTTACAAGGATCAGATCGCTACCAGCGCCACGGCAGACGACGAAAACAACGAGATCGCCGGGCAGTTTTATGTCACGCTCACCGCCAAGCCGGGTGTTGACCTGAAAACTGTGGAAATGGCCGCGGATGAGGAATTACAAAAGTTCTTGAAGAACGGGCCTACCGAAGCCGAGCTGCAACTTGCCCGGACGCAAATCTTCGGCGAGTACGTGCGAGGCATGGAGAGCATCGGCGGTTTCGGCGGCAAAAGCGACGTCCTTGCCCGCTGCCAGACTTTCACCGGGGATCCCGGGTGTTACAAGGACTACCTCAAACGTGTCCAGGCAGCGACGCCCGCATCGGTGAAGAAAGCCGCGAACGACTGGCTCACCGACGGCGATTACGTTTTGGAAGTGCTGCCGTATCCCGCCACCCTGAAAGCCACCGCGCCGCTCGACCGATCTAAACCGCCGGCCCTCGGCTCAGCAATGTCGCTCAACCTTCCTCCCATGCAGAAAGCCACACTCTCGAATGGTTTGAAGGTCGTCGTGGCGGAGCGCCACTCCGCGCCAGTGGTGAACTTCTCGCTGCTGGTGAACAGCGGCTACTCCTCCGACCCCGCGGACGCTCGTGGCACCTGCAGCTTCGCTCAGCGCATGCTCGAAGAGGGCACCTCGAAACGCGATTCGCTTCAAATCGGCGAAGAGCTGGAATCTCTCAGCGCTGAATTCTCCGCCGGCGCGAATCTGGATTACGCGACCGTCGATCTCAACGCGCTGAAGGCCAATATGGACAAGTCCCTCGATATCTACGCCGACCTCATTCTGCATCCCGCGTTTCCGCAAAAGGAATTCGATCGCTTGCAGAAGGACCGCCTGGCGTCGATTCAGCGCGAGAAGGTCGCGCCCAACTCTATGGCCATGCGCGTTCTGCCCGCTCTGCTTTACGGCCAGGGGCATCCGTATTCGGGGTCGCTCGCCGGGACTGGCACCGAGTCCAGCGTGAGCAAGATGACCCGCGAAGACCTCGTCAAGTTCCACGACACCTGGTTTAAGCCCAACAACGCTACCCTGCTCATCGTTGGCGATACCAGCCTGGCCGAGATTAAGCCCAAGCTTGAAAGTCTCTTCGGTTCATGGAAGTCCGGCGATGTGGCCGACAGGACCATCCCGCAGGTTCCCGAACCAGAAAAGGACGTGGTCTATCTCATTGACCGCCCCGGCTCGGGCCAAAGCTTGATTTACGCAGCGCAACTCGCTCCGCCCTCCAGCGATCCCGACGCCCTTCCGCTGGGCCTGGTGAATGCCATCTTCGGCGGAAGCTTCAGTTCCCGCATCAACATGAACCTGCGCGAGGACAAGCATTGGTCTTACGGCGTGCGCTCCACCCTGACTCCGGCCCGAGGCGAACGCCCGTTCTACAGTGCTTCGCCTGTGCAGACGGACAAAACGAAAGAGTCCATGGCCGAACTGGTGATCGAGTACAACAACATCGTGGGTCCCAAACCGATTTCAGAAACGGAACTCAAGGACGAGGAGTCCAACGCCACACTCGATCTTCCGGGCACGTTCGAGAGCGTCCAGCAACTCTCCGGCGCCTACAGCAGAATCCTGGAGTACGGCCTGCCGGACGACTACTACAACACCTACACACAAAAAGTATTGGCCGTCACGCCAGACGCCGCGAACGACATCGCCAAGAAGTACATTCAGCCCAGCCACCTCATCTGGCTCGTAGTGGGCGATATGAGCAAGGTGGAAGCCGGCATCCGCGAACTGAGCATCGGCGAAGTTCACAAAGTCGACGCCGACGGCAACCCGGTTCACTGAGGACCGGTTTCCTAGGCGTTATTTGCTGGCGTCGCTGAATAAACCACGCCCATCCCGCCGCCACCGAGGTTTTCCCGTCTGCGGCATCGACCGCCAAGCCTAGGAATACAGCCTATGCGAGGTTTCGGGCTCCAGCAGGGTAAGCAAATCGAAGTACTCCCTCACCTTGACGAGCTTGCCTTGGCCGATCTCGCACATCAGCATGATTGGCAAGTCGAACTTTGTACCTGGAGTTGGTTTGTGAGCCGACGACGACGGCCAATTATCGGTGACCACTCCCGTATGCACGTACTCCCAGCAGAGTTTTGTGCCATCGGCATTCGTGAAGACGTTTGTGGGCTTGATGCCGAGCCCGTCCGTGTGATTCCGTGCTGCGACGGACCGTGTCGCCAGTTGCCTGATCTGATCGCGTCCGCGGAACGTTTCACCCGTAGCCATGATCACCCACTCGCCGCCGGGCGCAATAAGGTTCATGAAGCCTTCGATGTTGTCGGACGTAAATGCGGCCGTGAACGCCTGGACGAAGTCGGGATTCTGTTGACTCCCGACGACTCCCACCTGGCGCTTGACGGTCGTCCTGATTTCAGTCACGGGATTCATTTCAGTGTTCTCCTTTTCTTTCCAAAAACTGCGCTCCATGCGGATTCTCGGAGTAATTGGAAATACTCTACGCGTCCTGGCTTCTATTTGAAGACGTCATCCAACCAGTCGAATATGATCTGGTGCGAAAGGCTCTCGTTGTTGACTCCGCAGTGGGCGTCGCCGCCCTCTTTCGTAGTAATGATCTGCTGCGCTTTGGGGCAGGTCAGCCTCTCGTAGAACTTCTGACCGTCGACAGCCAACTGCCCCTCGCCTTGTCCACCAATATTAAAATACGGGCAGGTGATCTTGTCCTCCAAGCCCCACAAGTTGTACTTGCTCAGCCCGTCGACGTACTCCGCAATCGTTCCGCCGCCCGCACCCATGCGGTAACGTATGTCTCCCTGGGCGATAAACCTGCCCCCCACGCTCGACAAATTGATTTTGCTCTCAATGTTTCTGGGATAAGGCTGGTCCACCGGTAACCCGAGCGCTTCCAGAATCGTATTCTGCCAGTTCGGCAGGGTCGTGCTCGCAATGCAGGCCTTTATCCGTTTCTCAAAAGCGGCCGCCCTCGGCGCAAAGTACCCGCCCAGGCTCCAGCCGACTAAGGCAAAGCGCTTCGGATCGACATCGGCGCGACCGAGCACCCAATCGCAAACGTATTTCAGCGGAACTTCGGTATCCGGCCGGAAGAACAGCTCGGGACCGAGATTCGAATACATCGCGCCACGCTGCCCCGGAATCTCGAAGAGTAAAGCGTTGTATCCCCGGCGTAGCGCCGCCGCTCCGCCGCCCCAGAAATAGAGTTCCTCACCCAAGGAGTCGGCCCCGCCCACGCTCATCAACGTCGGCCGCGGCTTATCGCTCGCATCAGCCTTTAGGAAATAGCCGGGAAGCGACTTCCCATCCTCATATGGAATGCGTACCACCTCGAAAGGCAGGTCCATCAGTTTTCCTGCTTGCATAAAGCAATCCCGTTGACGCTCCCAACCCGCGCGACACTTTGGATCAGTTGTGGACTGGTAAAAGCCCGCCTCGCGCCAGTACGACGACGACCGCAGGAACGCCTCTCGCGCACTCACCAGATGCCCGCCCGCAAGCGACTTCCGGGCGATCGCCTCCACCCGCTCCGCGGTGACGCGCCATGCCTCCGTGTAGCTATCTTCCTTTTCGTCCTCGATGCGCGATGCAGTCTCGCAGCACTCGCCGATCTCAGCCCCGTCATACGTGGTGCACCCCATCGTTCTTGCGAACTGGTAATCGAAGTTGCCCTTGAATCGGCCCGGCATCCCGGCGGTGGCGCCAAACGTCAGGGTGGTGCCCCTTTCAGTAGCGGCGGTAGTTGATTTTGTGGAACTCGCATCCTGAGCATTGACACGTCCCGATTCAGGAGTTGCATTTAGCGCTGGATTCAAAGTCGTCGTCACTTCACACCTCTCCTGTCCTTGGCGATTGCCCAATTCGAGAAACCGCCAACATCGTAGCCATGCCGGCCCGTCGTTATCTGTGCTGTATGGAACACGTCGGCGAGCTCGCCCCAACCTCGAGCCGCATGATTTACTCACGTTGACGCCCCGCGCGCGGCCCGCTTATATTCAATAGTTCAGCTCTGCACCAATTCCCGTGCTGCGTAAGGGACCGAATGCCCAGAGAGATATCCAAGGAAATACCGAAGGCCTACGAGCCGCAGGAAATCGAGCAGCGCTGGGCGAAATCCTGGTTCGACACCAATCTTTTCCGCGCCGAAAACTCCGCCGATGGCCCCCGCTTCTCCATTGCCCTGCCGCCGCCCAACGTCACCGGCTCGATCCACATCGGCCACATGCTCGAACACACGCAGATCGACATGATCGTGCGCTGGCACCGCATGCGCGGCGACCGCACGCTCTGGCTGCCCGGCATGGACCACGCCGGAATCGGCACGCAGTTCGTCGTCGAGCGCATGCTGGCGAAGGAAGGAATCAAGCGCCAGGACCTGGGCCGCGAGGAATTCGAGCGCCGCGTCTGGAAGTGGAAAGACGAAAGCGGCGGAATGATCAAGCAGCAGATGATCCGCCTCGGCGCTTCCTGCGATTGGACGCGCGAGCGCTTCACGCTCGAGCCGGCTCTTTACCGCGCGGTGCTGCACGCGTTTCTGCGCATGTATAGCGAAGGCCTGATCTATCGCGGCCGCTACATGGTCAATTGGTGCCCGCGGTGCCAGACGGCCATCAGCGACCTCGAAGTGGTCCGTCACGAGCGCGTCGGCGAGATCTGGAACATTCGCTATCCCGTCGTCGGCACGAAGGAATTCCTGGTTGTCGCGACAACTCGCCCCGAGACGATGCTGGGCGACACCGCGGTCGCCGTCCATCCCGACGACGAGCGCTATCAGCGCTACGTCGGCAAAAAAGTCTTGCTGCCGCTGATGAATCGCGAAATCCCGGTCATCGCGGACTCCTACGTCGATCGCGAATTCGGCACCGGCGTCGTCAAAATCACGCCTGCGCATGACCCGAACGACTTCGAAGTGGGCAAGCGCCACAACCTTCCCGAAATCGATGTGCTAACCGATGACGGCCACATGAACGAAGCCGCCGGAAAATACGCCGGTCTCGAACGCTTCGCCGCTCGCGGCCGCATCGTCGCCGATCTCACGGAACTCGGCCTGATCGAGTCCGTCAAGCAGCACACCCACGCCGTCGGCACCTGCGATCGCTGCAAAGCTATTGTCGAGCCGCGCGTGTCCACGCAGTGGTTCATGAAGATGACGCCGCTAGCTGAGACCGCGAAACCAGTGGTTCGCGACGGCCTGATCGAAGTCGTGCCTGATAATCAGCGCACGATCCTGCTGAACTGGCTCGAGAACATTCGCGACTGGTGCATTTCGCGCCAGCTCTGGTGGGGCCATCGCATCCCCATCTGGCATTGTGCAGACTGCAAGGAAATGGTCCCGGCCCTTGACGACGCAGTCGAGGTTGTCGACGGCCACGCGCGCCCGGCCAGTGTTCCCACGGTCTGCCCGAGGTGCGGCGGCTCAAAACTAATCCAGGATCCCGATGTTCTCGACACGTGGTTCAGCTCAGCTCTGTGGCCGTTTTCGACGCTCGGCTGGCCCGACGAAACGCAAGACCTGGACGAATTCTATCCCACCAGCCTGCTCATCAGCGGCTACGACATCCTGTTTTTCTGGGACGCTCGCATGATCATGGTGGGCCTGCATCTGATGGCCGACCCGCACCTGCTGTACGGCGACGTCGGGCAGTGGATTCCCTTCAAGCGGCTCTACCTGCATTCACTGGTGCGCACGGCCGAAGGCGCCAAGATGTCGAAGGCCAAGGGCACGGGCGTTGATCCCCTACTGCTGACCGAGCAGTACGGCACAGACGCGCTGCGCTACATGCTGGCCAGCATGGCCGCGCCCGGCACCGACATCATCATGAGCGAAGACCGCATCCTCGGCGCGCGCGCCTTCGCCAATAAAATCTGGAACGCCGCGCGATTCCTGTTCGTGAATCTCGAAAAGATCGAAGCTCAGGGCATTACGCTCGACGAACTCGCGGCGCCAAATGTCCGTGCTCACGCGCCGTACCGCGTGGCGGGAGCGGTCTCACTCGCCGACCGCTGGATGTTCTCGCACCTGTCGTCCGTCACGGCGCAAGTCGATGACGCTCTCGAGAATTTTCGTTTCCACGAAGCCTGCCAGACCATCTATCACTTCTTCTGGGGCGATTTCTGCGATTGGTACATAGAGTGGGTCAAGCCGCAGCTATCCGACCAAAACCAAGAGGTCGCGATCGCCGCTTGGCGCAATATTTTTGCCGTCTTCGACGCCGCTCTGCGGCTGCTGCATCCGGTCATGCCCTTCATCACCGAGGAGCTCTGGCATCGCCTGCCGCAGTATCCGCACGCGCGGTCGATCGCCCTCGAAGCTTATCCCAAGCCGAATTACCACTGGGCCGATTCGCGCGCCGAACAGGAAATGGCTCTGCTGCAGGAAATCATCACCGTTTCTCGCAACGTCCGCGCCGAACTGAAGCTCGATCAAAAACGCAAGGTCTCGGCTCAGCTCTCAAGCGACGATGCAAGTGTCCGCAGTCTCGTCGAAGGCAATCTGGACTCCCTGACGCGTCTCGCGAATCTATCGAGCCTCCAGGTGTCCTCCGGGCATCTCGACGCTGCCGGGGCTGCGATCCGCTCCACCGCGCAATTCGATCTGCGCATTCCCTACGGCGAAGCCATCGACAAGCCCGCCGAGATCGCCCGCCTCAAGAAGGAAATCGAGCGCCTCGATAAAGACATCGAATCGAAGCAAAAACGCCTCGCGGACGACACCTTCCGCAGCAAGGCTCCCCCAGACATCGTCCGCGCCATGGAAACCACCCTGGCCGAGCGCACCGCCGAACTTCAAAAGCTCCGCGACCGCCTCTCGCAGCTCGGCTCGTAACACCCTTTCGGCTTGGCGCTTCTCTTATGAAGTTGGGGTATTTGCGTCCGCTTCCACGTCTATTTCGATGTCGACGTCTGGCGTCGCGAGTGTGCCGAGTTCTCCCAGGTTGTCCCGCGCGCCCATGCCGAAATCGACGCGCTTCACCGCTGCGGTTCCATGGAACGCCATCCGCGATGGCCTGCCGGGCTTAATATCGGAAAACGCCCCGTTGAAATTGAACGTCAGCGGCACGACTTTCGTCACGCCGTGCATGGTCAGTGAGCCGTCCATCGTCCAGGAGTTTTCAGACGCACGGCGAACGCCGCGGCCCCGATACGTCATCGTCGGGAATTTCTTCACATCAAAGTAGGCCTCGCTCTGAAGGTCCTGGTCGCGCTCGGTCACTTGCGTGCTGATGGTGGAAACGTCGATCGTCACGTCGACACTGCAGGCGGCCAGGTCCGGCGATACGGTGAAGGTTCCCGTGACCTTGTCGAACCGGCCTCGCACCAACCCCACGACATGATGCCGCGCGCCGAAGTACGCAAAACTATGGTCCGGGTCGATCTTATACGTCCCGGCAGCGGGGAGCGCCTGGGTTACCGGCCTATTCTGGAAGGGTTTGGCGGGCCGATTCAGCGCGACACCGTCGGTCGAAGGAACAGCGCCAATTGCAAAAAGCAGCGCCCCAATTGCGAAAAGATTGAACAGTTTATTGAGGATCATATTTTCTCCATTTGGTACCAATCTCTTTATCTGTGATCCGAAATGCGGATGCACGATAACGAGGTGAGACGCCGGAAGTCTTGAAATCGGGCCTGAAACACTCTGAATACTTCTGAAATGACGCCCCATCGGCAACAGACCGCAGGGCGAGCGTCGCTGAACGCAAAGGTGGGCCGCACGCCCGGAAGGCGGTCGGTGTTTCTACGCGGTGCGGTATACTCGGCGAACGCCGTTTTTCCGTTGCGAAACGGGGTGCTGCCCGATACATGGAACGCCCAACCACGACAACGCTTCGCATCGGCGATTGGTGCGTCGATCCGACATCCGGCCAGATTTCACGAGACGGAGAGATCGCTCGGCCAGAGGTCCGGACGATGCGACTCCTCCTCTGCCTCGCGGAGCATGCCGGCGAGGTCGTCAGCATCGATGACCTGCTAAACCAGGTCTGGTCCGGAGTCAACGTCAGTCCAGACTCCGTCTACCAGGCGGTGGCATCGCTTCGCCGCCTGCTCGGCGACGATCCGAAGCAGCCCACTTACATCGAGACAGTGCCGCGACTGGGCTATCGGATGATGGCGAAGGTAAGTCCCTGGCACAATCAGACACCGGATCAGTCTGTCGCGACACCCACGCAAACGAACGCACCGAAGTCAGGCCCGCGCCTCAAAGCCGGCCTCGTGTGGGCCGTCGGCGTGCCGCTTTGCCTCGTGCTCGTCCTTGCTTTCGCGTTCCGCGGCAAAGTCGCGAACAAGAATCACACAGCGTCGGCCACTGCGGTTCCACAGCCGCAGAATTCCATCGCCGTTCTCCCGTTTCTCGATCTGACCGATGAGATGAACCAGGAGCCCTTCGCTGATGGCATGACCGAGGAACTGATCGACAAGCTCAGCAAAGCCCCCGGCCTGCGCGTGCCGCCTCCGACGGCATCGTTCTATTTCAAGGGCAAACTCTGGCCGCGTTCGCATGGGACTACGCAAGTAACCATCGCCGAGATCGCCAAAACGCTCGGTGTCGCTTATGTGCTCGATGGCAGCGTACGCAAATCAGGCGCCAGACTACGGGTCGACGCGCGGCTAATTCGTGCCGACAACGGCTACGTCGTCTGGTCTGAAACCTACGACCGCCCCTTCGACGACGTCTTGATGGTTCAGGACGACATCGCCGGCGAAGTAACGAAGGCTCTAAGGGCCTCCATCCCGGCCAATCCTGCCCCCTAGCCCCAACACTGCCGCCAATCTTTCTCCACTCCGGCATGAAGTTGATCTCGTGTGGCACCGCTTGTAGCCCCGCCACCGCTCAAGTATGCTTCGTTTCTTGCGATGGCGAAGAAGCCCACCACTACCCTTCCCGGCACCACTGACCGCCGCATCGACGCGCTCCTGACGCTCCTCGCCGAAAATACGACGATCGTCATCAGCGGCGCGAAAATCGCCAAAGAAATCGGAGTGTCCCGCCAAGTCGTCTGGAGCTGGATTCAAAAACTACGCGAGCTCGGCGTCCGCGTGAAAGGCCACCCGCACACCGGCTATCACATCGAGCGCACGCCGGATATTCTCCTCCCCCAGCTCTTGAGTCACCGTCTCTACGGCACGCCGTTCGCGCGCCGCATCTTCCACTTCTTCAAAACCGATTCGACGAACACGGTCGCCATGCACCTCGGCGAACAGGGCGAGCCCCACGGCACTCTCGTCATTGCAGAGGAGCAGACGGCCGGACGCGGGCGCGCCGGGCGCTCGTGGATCGCGGAGAAATCGGCTGGCATCACGTGCTCGATTCTGCTGCGGCCGCAGATTCCCCCAGCCTACGCTCCCCTGTTGACGCTGGTCGCGGGCCTCGCGGGACGCGACGCCGCCGCGGAAGAACTCACTGGAATTCCCGACATTCGCTGGCCAAACGACCTCCTCATCGACGGCAAGAAATTCTGCGGCATCTTGACCGAGATGCACGCCGAACCCGATCGCATCCACTACGCCGTAATCGGCATCGGCATGAACGTGAACCAAACGAAAATGCCCTCCGATCTCGCCGACATTGCCACGTCCCTACGCATCGAGACCGGCAAGACTCATTCGCGCCTTGAACTCTTGATTCGGTTGCTGCGCTACCTCGACCGCTACTACAATCAGTTCCTCGCCGAAGGTGCCGCGCCGATTCTGCGGCGCTTCTCGGAGGTATCGAGCTATTTCGAGGGCAAGCGCGTGCAAATCACCACCAGCGCCGAAACGTTCACGGGCACCACGGCCGGCCTCGAACCCAGCGGCGTTCTTCGAGTGGCTCGCGACGATGGACGCGGAGTTGAAGCTGTGCTTTCCGGAGACGTGGGAGAAATCGCCTGATGCTTTTGACGCTCGACGTCGGCAACACCAACACCGTCCTCGGAGTTTTTCGCGACGCGGATTTGATCGCGCACTGGCGCCTCACCACCGCCCGCGACCAAACCGTTGACGAATACGGCATCCTCACGCGCAATCTCTTCACCCTCGCCGACCTCGAACCGGGCGGAATCAGCGGCGTGATCATCAGCTCCGTTGTGCCTCCGCTCAACTGGACCCTGGCGGAAATGTCGCGCAACTATTTCAAGCAAAAACCTTTGTTCGTCGAACCGGGTGTGAAGACGGGGATGGCGGTGCTGGTCGATAATCCACTGGAAGTGGGTGCGGACCGCATCGTCAACGGCGTCGCCGCGTTCCAGCAATATGGCGGACCGGTGATCGTCGTCGATTTCGGCACGGCCATTACATTCGACGTGATTTCCGCGCGCGGCGAATACCTCGGCGGCGCGATTGCGCCCGGCCTGGGCATCTCTTCCGAGGCGCTCTTCGCGCGCGCCGCCAGGCTGCCGCGCGTCGAGATAAAGGATCCCGGCAAAGTGATCGGAACGAACACGGCCGCGCACATGCAAGCGGGGTTGTTTTACGGCACGGTCGATATGGTCGACGGCATGCTCTTCCGCATCAAGGCGGAACTGGGCACTCCAGCCAAAGTGATTGCCACCGGCGGCCAGGCGGGGCTGATCGCGCGCGGCTCGAAGCACATCGAGCACACGGATGAGTTCCTAACGCTGCACGGCCTTCGCATCGTGTGGGAGCGCAATCAAGCCGAGAAAAGCAGCACGCAAAAGAAAGCATCGCCGGCAACTCGACGAGCCGGATAGCCTGCTCGAAGGTGCGTTCCTGCAGACGCGGCCCGCTGCGCCAGCCTCATGGAATCCTTCAACTACTTCAACTATTTCACCGAAATCGAGGACTACTTCTGGCGCAAACGCGGCGCGCACCTGCTCGTTTCGCCTCTCGACTGGGCCATCGTCGAAACCTGGCAGAAAGCCGGGATTCCGCTCGAAGCGGTTCTGAAAGGAATCGATCGCGCATTCGAGAGTTGGGGCCGTTCGCGGCGCGCCGCGGGCGGCCGACAGTTGAAAAGCCTGGCGTACTGCGTGGACGCCGTACTCGACGCTGCCAGCGAGGCGCAGGAAGCAACAGCGGGTACTGGACCCGAGGTCAAATCAACGAAAGCCGCAGCCGAGCCATTTTCTCGCGACGAGCTGCGCAAATACTTCGCGGGAAACTCAGACCGGCTTCGGCGCGCCGCGGAAAAACAGCGAACAGCGCACGCCTCCCTCGCGTCGCGCCTGGAAGAAACCGCCAAGCGGCTCGGTGAAATATCGCCTTTGCTCGATTCTCCCGGGCCGCTTGATCTCGAAGACCTCGAGCGCCGCCTCACCGTGCTCGAAGAGAAGCTCGCCGCGGCGCTCTCCGCCGATGCCGACGAGCAGGAGCTTCTCGCCGTTCGCCGAGAAATGGATCGCTCGCTCGCGCCATATCGGCGTAAAATGTCCGCCGAGCAACTGACGCAGCTCGAGCGGCAGTACACGCAAAAACGCATGTTCGAGTTTTTCGGCGTGCCGCGGCTCAGCCTGTTCTATCTGACGTAGTTGTGGGTACTGGTGGCACGCTGGCCCAAGGGCGAATCCACCTGAGCAGTGTGTCATCCCGAACCCCGGTTTTGTCTTTCGGGGTGAGGGATCTGCTTTTGTTGTTGGTGTTTTTGGGGCTCTGACGTAACCGCGAGGAAGCTATGCAGGCGCTTGAAACAGTTCTAAAGCGTTTTGAAAATCCCGACGAAGTGCGCACCTTCGAAAAAGGAAAATTCGAACTCGTCCACATCGGCGGCATGACCATCGGCCGCGCCACCTACCAGCCCGGATGGAAGTGGTCGGTTCACGTCGGACCCAGCGTGGGCGCGTCGCGCTGCAACGTCGAGCACGTGGGCGTCGTGCTCTCCGGCTCCGCCACCGCTGCGATGGAGGACGGCACAATCCACGAACTCCGCGCCGGCACGCTCTTTTCGATTCCAGCCGGGCCTCCGGGCCACGATAGTTGGGTAGTGGGCGACGCGCCGTACGTCTCGCTGCATTTTCTCGGCGCCGACCACTACGCAAAAAAGTAGTCGTTGCACTAAAACTGGCAATTCGGCCTTAGGTTGTCTGTCTGACTAAAATGCGGAACCGTTCGCCATTCATCGCCGCACGCAAGCCGCGTCCCGCAGACCAGCCTCGCGCGCTCTCCGGCAAAATCGACGTCACCATCGAAAAGCTCGTCTATGGCGAAGAAGGCTTGGCCCATCACGAAGGCTCCACGGTATTCGTGCCGTTTGTGCTGCCGGGAGAACGCGTCACCGCCGAGCCGGTGGAGCAGAAGAAAAAGTTCATCCGCGCGCGATTGAAACAGATCCTCGAACCTTCTCCTCAGCGCACCGCGCCGCTTTGCCCCTATTTCGCCACGTGCGGCGGATGCGATTACCAGCACATTCCTTACGAAGCACAGCTCGCGTACAAAGTGGAAATCCTGCGCGAGACCCTGCGGCGCCTCGGAAAAATCGACTGGCCGGGCGACATTAAAACGCACGCCGCAGAACCCTGGGGCTATCGCAATCGCGCCCAGTGGAAGGTCCGGGCGCTCAGCTCGAACGCGAGCGATCCTTCCGCTCCCGACTCCGACGACACCGCTCTCGGAATCGGTTACTTTCGCCCCAATTCGACATCGCTCTGCGCGGTAGACGATTGCCCGATTCTTTCGCCGGTGCTGCTGAAGACTCTTTTGTCACTCCGGGGCGCCCTTGCGGCAGGCTCGCTCCCGCGAGAACTTCGCGAAATCGAAGCGTTCACTCCCGAAGATTCGAGCGGAAACAACGCGCGAGTGCTTCTCACCGCGACGTTCGCGGGCTTCCCTTCCCGCGCCGCCGAACACGCGGCGAAGTTTCGCGAGATTGTCCCCGAACTCGAGAGTCTGCTATTTCACGACCCGGGCCGGGATCGCATGGAATTATTCGGCCCGGGATTCATCGAGTGCGCTGTAGCCGAACATAAATATCGCGTCGGCCACTTTTCGTTCTTTCAGGTGAACCGCTTCCTCACCGAGGGACTCGCGCGCGAAGTAACCGAAGTAGAAGCCGGCGGCGAACTCGCTTTGGACCTATTCGCCGGCGTCGGCCTCTTCGCAGTGCCCCTGGCGAAACGCTTCAAGCGCGTCGTCGCCGTCGAGTCAAACCCCGCGGCGGTTCGCGACCTCGAAACCAATGCGCGCGGATCGATCGAGGTCCGCACAGCCGAGGTCGAGCAGTTTCTGCAAAAATTCAAGGGCACGCCCGACCTCGTCGTGCTCGATCCCCCGCGTGCCGGATTGGCACCCGGCGCGGCTCAGCGCCTCGCGAAAATCGCCGCAAGGCGAATCGCGTATGTCTCCTGCGAGCCACCAACGCTGGCTCGCGATCTCGCCGTCCTGCGCGACGCCGGGTACGAAATCTCCAGCGTCCACCTGTTCGATCTCTTCCCGCAAACTTTTCACATGGAAACAATCGTCCGCCTCGATCGAAGCCGATGAAACTGCCAGCTCTCTGGATTGCCGCGGCTTTTGGCGCCGGCATCCTGCTCGCCGGCCGCTTCGCCGCGTCGCCGAAGCTTTGGTTCGGCGTCACCGTCGCCGCGATTGCGCTGGGCGGCGTGCTGATCTGGCGCGCGCGCATGACGGCGGCCTGGGGCGTGGCGCTCGTTGCATGGGTCGCGCTCGGCGGCTTCGGCGCGACTCTCGAACGCATCGCCGTGCCCGCCAATCACGTCACGCGTTTGCTTGCCGCGGGTCAAGTTGACACCGCCGAGCCGCTGCGCTGGCAAGGCCGATTGCGCGAGGATCCGCTCCGGCTCCCCTGGGGCCAGCGCTTCGAAATCGATCTCGAAAATGTCGAGATTGCGGGCGCGAGCGTTCCGGTCACCGGCGGCCTGCGCGCCAATTTTTACTCCGGCCCTCGCGCTGCGGCGCCTCCGGAAGGCCTTCGCGCCGGCGACCGCGTCGAAGCGCTCCTCCGTGCGCGGCCGCCGCGCAATTTCCTCGATCCGGGTGCGGCCGACGTTCGCGGTTATCTCGCGCGCCAGAAAATCGACGTCATCGGCTCGCTCCGCAGCGGAGAGTTGCTCCGCCTGATCGACCGCCCACGCCCGACGCTCCAGCAGCGCCTCGCGCGCATTCGCGGTGACTTGCTCGTGCGCCTCGACTCCCTTTTTGCGTCATCTCCCGAACGATCGGCGACGCTTCGCGCCATGCTGCTGGGTGATCGCAGCTTCGTTGACTCGAACGTCGTCGTCGCGTTTCAGAAGACCGCCGCGTATCACGTCCTCGTGGTCGCCGGTCTGCACACCGGAGCGCTCGTCATCTTCGTCTTTTGGCTTTGCCGCCGGCTGCGTCTGCCGATTGCGGCTGCAAGTTTCGTCACCATCGCCGTCCTTGCTGCCTACGTCGGCGTCGTCGAGGACCGGCCGCCGATCTTTCGCGCCGCGCTGATGGCCGCGTTCTACCTCCTCGCGAGGCCGCTCTTCCGCCGCATCGACCTGTTGAACACGGTTTCACTCGCGGCTCTCACGCTTTTGATCTGGAGGCCGTCCTCGCTCGTCGATTCGAGCTTTCAGCTTTCGTTCCTGGCGGCAGGCGTGATCGCCGGCCTGGCGCTTCCCTGGATCGACCGCACCACATCGCCCTTTCGCGAGGGTCTTGCGCACCTGGGTGACGTGACGCGCGACGTGTCGCATCCCCCTCGCGTCGCCCAATTCCGCATCGAGACGCGCGCGGCGGCGCAATGGCTCGCGGCGCGGACGCCGCAAAAGCTCGCGAACTACGCAGGCGACGCAGTCACGTTCCCGCTTCGTGTCGGGCTACGCCTCTGGGACGTAGTGCTGCTGTCGACGTTCATGCAGTGGGGAATGATGCCGGTTCTCGCGCAGGCCTTTCACCGCGTCACTTTGTTGGGGCCGTTGAGCAACATCCCAGCCGTGCTTCTGACGGGACTCATTGTCCCCCTCGGTTTCCTCACGCTCGCGGCGACATTCGTGTGGGCGCGGCTCGCGGCGGTTCTCGCGGCGGCCCTGAACGCCTGCGCCGGAATGCTCCTCACTTCCGTCGAATGGTTCAGCCACTGGCCAAGAGTTTCGTATCGCATTCCCGGACCGCCCGTGTGGCTCTTGATCGCATTTTTCGCTGCGTTGATTTGCCTCGCGGCACTTTCGCGCGCGGAGGCGAGGCGACAATCGGGCCGCGCTGCAAGACGGCAGCTTGCCCCGCTCGTTCGCGTCCCCGAATGGATCGCGGCGGCCGCCCTCGCTGCGCTCACATTGTTGGTCGCCACGTATCCGTTCGCGCCCAACCTGGCGCCGGGCAAGCTCGAACTCACAGTTCTCGACGTTGGCCAGGGCGATTCTCTCTTCGCCGCGTTCCCCGACGGGCGCACGATGCTGATTGACGGCGGCGGATTAGCAGGCTCGGAATGGGTCGGCGGCTATCGTTCTGGTCCCGATGTGGGCGAGGAAGTGGTTTCGCCGTATTTGTGGTCGCGCGGCATTAAGAGACTTGACGTCGTCGCGCTAAGCCATGGCGATCACGATCACATCGACGGCCTTTACGACGTGCTGGACGACTTTCGCGTCAAGCAATTGTGGATCGGCCGCGACGACAACCGTCGCGCAGCGCAAAACTTACTCGCTGAGGCGCGCGCGCATGGGGTCGCGATCGTGCACGAAACGCGTGGCATGGATTTCGACTGGGGAGGCGCCGAGGGCCAGGTGTTGTGGCCAGAGGACGCCACGGCAAGCGAGAAAGCGTCGAACGACGATTCGATGGTGATGCGATTGGGAGACGGTACAGTTCACTTTCTACTCACCGGCGACATCGAGCGAAACGCCGAATCCGGCATCGTCGACGAAAACATTCCGCTCGCGGCCGACTTCCTGAAAGTGCCCCACCACGGCAGCAAGACATCTTCCACCGATGCATTTCTCGCCGCGGTCGCGCCGCGAGTGGCAGTAGCTTCTGTGGGTGAAAGCAATCCGTTCGGACATCCGGCTGAACCGGTGGTCGAGCGTTACGAACGGGCAGGAGTACGATTCCTTCGCACGGACCGCGATGGCGCGGTGACAGCGTTGACGAACGGTCATGACCTCACGGTGAGCACCTTCGCCGAGTCGCACCCAAACTGAAGCTACTTACTCGAGTGTGCAGCGGAGGCCGTATCATCCCTGCGATAGGACTCGATGATGCGGCGCGCTTCGTCGGCCCGCGATTCCAGCACGTAAACCTCCGTGCCGAGCGTGCCTTCGGGCGGTTCGTTCATCGGGAACGGGTCGGCTGCGACCGGGTCCGGCGAAAGGATCCCGTTGCTCTGGAGCAGCCCCCGAATCACCATCGCTTCCGCCTGGCTCTGCGCGGTATACGCCACCACGACGCGTTCGTCTTCCTTGTGTGTCGTCATGCCTGGATTGTACCTGAAGCCCGTGAAAACTTCGCGTCACTGGCTTCGAGTACTATTGCACGCCTCAGCGCGGCCGTTCATACTGATTGGGCAACATCCACAGGCACAATCATGGAAACCATTCAAGCGGGCGCTCCTGCGCCCACTCAGGAGCAAATCGACGAAGAAAGCCGGCGCATTCGCCGCCTGCGTATTCTCGTCCACCTCACGCTCGACACGATTGCCGGAGGCGATTTGTCCGCCGAAGAAGCCGCGGGAATGATTGCCGCCACGCGCCGCGTTGCGCTCCAGATGTTTCCCGGCAAAGAACGCGCTTTCGATTTGATCTACAGGCCGCAGTTTCAGCGCGTGATGCACGCCATCTATCGCTTGCAGTAGGCGTTTCCCGTAGGCCGCGCGAATTCAGCCTCAAACTGCTTCAATACCCCGTTCGCGCGCGAAGCCACATCCTCAGCCACATAATTCCCAACCCCACCGCCGTCCCGATCAAAGCCTTGTATTCGCGGTTCTGCAAATATTGAGTCATCGAGAATTTGCCGTTCGACTCCGAAGCGGAATCTGCAGGCGCCACCGGTCCTTTCGGCGCCCGCGGAAAGAAGAGCGGCACGCGCGCGGCGTACTCGGCGAAAGCCGCGCCAAAACGCGCGCGCAGGTCCTCTTCTTCGTTGCGCATCACCGTGTAGTAGAAAATCCCAAAATAAGCGGCCACCAGTACCCCCGCGATCCAGGAATGCCCCGCAACGATGAATCCCGCCGCAAGAAGCGCGCTTCCGAGATAAAGCGGATTCCGCGTGCACGCGTAAGGTCCGGTCACCGCCAGCTCCCGGTCTTTCCGCAGATGCCCCGACGCAATTCCGCGGACCAGCAACCCGAAAGCCGCCAGGATCGCGCCGTACACGATCGAGTGCTGCGTCGGCCTCGCCAGCAGCCAGTACAAAACCGCGACCGGATATCCCGCGCGCACTCGCCAGCGCATCCAGAATTTGCGCTCGCTCACGAACACAGCCCCAGCCGCGGCTCGATTGCCGCAAGCACCTGATCCACTGTGATCGATAGCATCGCCGGTGAATAGGACGCTTCGCGGCGATAGGTCGTTACCGTAGCGTGCGGATTTCGCACCACAACGTCGTCCGAAGAATAGGGGCCGTTGCGCGAAGGGTCGGTCGGCCCGTACAAGCCAATCACCGGCGCGCCCAGCGCCGACGCGAGATGCAGCGGCCCCGTGTCGGCCGAGACGACGAATTTCGCTGCTCGCAGCAGGGCCATCAACGGTCCGAGGCCTAGCGGTGTCGCGGCCGGCCGCGGATTGCCGGCTGCGGAGATAACCTCTCGCGCCAAGTTCTCTTCCCCCGGCCCAAAGCTGATCACTCCCCGCCAGCCGAATCGCTCCACGATTTTGCGGTGCAGTTCGCCGTACCGCGCAGCGGGCCAGCATTTTGAAATCCACCCGCCGCCCGGATTCAGCACGAAGAAATCCTTCACGCCCTGCGCCGAAAGTTCTCGTGCCACGCGATCCTCATCTTCCGGATCGATGGTGAGAGGAAATCGGGGCTTTGCCGCGCGCGCTCCGGCGCATTCAGCCAGAGTGAGATTGTGGTCCACCTTATGCGGGCCGCGCGGATTCAGCCGGTCCGTATACAGCGCCGCTGCGAGCCCTTCGCGCGCGTAGCTGCTTTTGAAGCCGATGCGGCGGCGCGCGCCCGACGCGAATGCGAGCAACGCCGATTTATAGAGAGCTTGAAAATCGATGGCGCAGGTGTAATCCGCGGAGCGGAGCTGCCTCACCGCCAGAGCAAGCCCGCCGCGACTCCCCCGATTCACGGCGACTCCATTGGTGAGGTCAGGATTTCCGTTGAGCAATCGAGCCCACTTCGCTTCCACCACCCAGTCGATGCGCGCGTCTGGAAAAGTGTCGCGCAAGGCCCCGGCCGCCGGAAGCGCGTGGATGATGTCTCCGAGTGAGCCGAGCCGGACCAGCAGAAAGCGCGGCTCACCCATGGGTATCGCGGCGAACGCGCGCGAGGATGTCGCGCGTCGAATGATCTTTCGGGTCGCCGCAGATTGCGATTCGAATCCCGAGCGAGTTGGCGAGATCGCGCTCCGGCACCGAGTCCACCGAGTAGTCCGTGCCCTTGGCGTGCACGTCGGGGCGGTATTCTCGGAGAAGCGGATTCACGTCCAGCTCGTCGAAAATCACCACGTAATCCACCGCTGCCAGCGCCGCCACCACGGCCGCTCGCCCGCGTTCGGTCATAATCGGTCGCCCTTCGCCCTTGTACGCCCGCGTGCTCGAATCGGAATTGATCCCGACCACCAGAATATCGCCCTCGGCGCGCGCCGCCTGCAAGTAGCGCACATGCCCGACGTGCAGCAAATCGAAAACGCCATTCGCGAACACAATCTTTTGGTCATCCTGACGATGCTCTTCGAGAACGTTGCGCAATCCCTGCCGAGACAGAATTTTATCGCGAGTGTCCATTTAGCGTTGCGCTGTAGCTTCCCGGCGCAAGGCGGCTTCAAGCTCGGCGCGCGTCACCGTCGCCGTTCGCCGCTTCATCACCACGATTCCGCCTGCGTAGTTCGCCAGGTGCGCTGCTTCAAGATACGTCGCGCCCGCGGCCAGCGCCAGCGTGAACACGGCAATCACTGTGTCGCCTGCGCCCGTAACGTCCACAGGAGTGTCCGACCCGTAGATCGGAATGTGCTTCGGCGGATGCGGGACGCCGCCGCGATCCGAATCGCCCTCGAACAGCGCGAGCCCGTCCTTTCCCCGCGTCACAATCAATGCTTCCAGTCCCAGATCGCGCAAAGCCCGCTCGCCAAGTTCCTGAAATTTTCCGGCGTCCGTCCCCACGCGCGCATGATAGGCCGCTTCGAGCTCAGGTTCATTGGGCGTAGCCGCGCTGACGCCCGCATCACGAAACTCGAGTAACCGGTACCGCGAATCGAGCGTCGACCGCTTCGCCCTCAGTTTGCGAACCAGCAAGGGAGTCGCCACGCCCATCCCGTAGTCCGAAACGAGCACCGCGTCCGCCCGGTGCGCCATGCGCTGGGCCTTGCGCTCGACGGCGTCTGCGATCTTCTCGGGCAGGCTTCCCGTGCCCTCGCGATCCACGCGCAACACCTGCTGCTCGGTTGTGTGCGTCCAACCGGCCAGATAGCGCGTCTTGGTTGTCGTCACCCACTCGCGCGCGCGAACAATGCCGGCCACATCCACACGCTTGCGGCGAAAGAACTCGAGCAGCTTCTGGCCGCCTTCGTCGTCGCCCACCACTCCCACGGGCAGCACGCGCGCGCCGAGTTCGGCAATGTTGTTCACCGCGTTGGCCGCGCCGCCCGGATACGCTTCGCTGCGGAGATGTCGCAGAATCAGCACGGGAGCTTCGCGCGACACTCGTGAAATTTCCCCGGATACGAATTCGTCGAGCACGAAGTCGCCCACGACGCAAATCGTTTGCCGGGAAAACGCGCCCACAATATCGAGCAGGCGCGTCAGATCAACGCTCGCGTCGCCGGCCTGCGCGCCGCGTGCAGACCGCTTGGCGCGTGGCTCCGTCCGTTTTTTGGAGGATGGCTTCAAAGAGCAGAAGAGGCGCGATTCCAGGAAGTTCCTCAGTGACGCCCCAGCCGCACGGTATCACAGCCGCGCAGAACGCGGCAATGTGTTGCGGGCACAGGGGATTTCATATTTGTTAATTGCTCGGGAAGGAAGGCTCTGGGTCCTGGCGCCTACCCGTAGTCAGCCCCGGTAGGCGGAGGACCCAGTCGCCAAGACCACAGACTCTAAGTGCGCCAATTATTTCTGTGGATGCTCGGGCTTCTTTTCCTTTTCCTTCGGTGGCGGCGGATTCTTGGCCTCTTTGGCTGGATGTGCCGGAGGCTTCGATGACGGATGCCCGCCGTTTGCACTGTTCCCTTGACCCGAGTTGGTGCCGTTCGTCTTAACCGTGCTCGTGTTGTTCGTCTTGGCCGTACTCGTGTTGCTCGTCCCGTGACCGCCATTGGTGGAGTTGGCCGGCGGATGGAACGACGCCCTCGCAGCTACCACGCCGTGTCCCGTGAACTCCCCGGGGCGCGCAGTGGCTGCTACTGCCGGCTGGCCATGATTCTCGGAATACCGGAGCGAGGTGTTCGTGCTAGCGGCATGTTCGTGCTGCGTTTGCTCGGCAGTTGGCGGAACGTGATGTTCGTTGGCCGCAGCCGTTTCTGCAGCGGTCGGCTGAGCCTGGATGCCGTTCGGGCCGCCATTGAAGGCGACGTGATTATTCACGACCGTCGTGTTCACCACTGTTCGATCGACGTAGGTTGTGTGAATTACGGTCGTGTCCACATGCATCACGGCCGTGTTATACGCGAAGACGCCGCCGTTCCAACGCCCGCCAACGAAACCCACACCGCCATAACCAAAGCCGTAGTTAATCCCGCCGTAGAACCCAATGTGCGGGCCCCAGTATCCGCCGTGCCACAAATACGCGCCGCCGCCCCAGCCCCAATACCCGGGTGTCCAGAGCATCCCGACGGGCGCTATCACCCAGGTGCCAGGCACCCAGTAGTAGCCGGCGTCACCATACGCCCAATAGCCGGGCGTCCACAGATAGCCGGCCCCCGGGCAAATGGGCTGCGCATAAACCGGCAGTATCGGCGGACCGATATGCACGGATATGCCCACCGCAATCTGCGCCGAAGACGTGGCCGGAAGAGCCAACAGCAGAGCCGCAACCAACAAGATGTAGATAACGTGGGTCTTACGCATGAGCACCCCCTAAATCGAAATGAGCCTTCCTAAGCGTACCTCGCCAGTATAAACCCGTCAGGCCGCAAAAGTTGCGCTGTCATGTACAGGTAACCGTCAAAGACCAGCGAAGGGGTTCAGAGGCGCCGAGCTATCTGCGTAATCGTCCGCCAGAATTCGTTCTCGTTGTCGATTTGCATCGAAATCGAGCAGTAGCGCACCTCGAACGATCTCCAACTCGTGCCACCGAGATTGAAGATGTCCTTCTCGGAGCAAACCACACCGTCCGCACCCGCCCCGCGAGCCTCACTTTCGATTTCCGCCACATCTTGTGGCGCAAAACGATGATGATCGGGAAAAAATCGGTGGCCAACGATCTCGAATTCCCACTGCCGCAAATCGCTCACAAACGCAGCGGGGTTTCCGATGCCGCAGAACGCGAACAGCTTTTCCGAGCGCGCATCCCCGTCTTCTTCGCCGGGATATTCGCCGCGCCAGACGCGCATCGCTTCCAGCCGCGGCCGCGCGTAGAAGATCGGCGCGTCGGAATCGCGACGAACCGCCGCCTCGATCGCTGGCGACCGCTCGCTGCGCGTGATCACTACAATATCGGCGCGCGCAAGCGCGCTACGAGGCTCGCGCAGGCGCCCGGCAGGCAGCAATTTCCCGCCACCAAACGGATTCGTCGCATCGATTAGAACGATGTCAAGGTCGCGCGCCAGTTGCAGATGCTGAAAGCCGTCGTCGAGAACGAACCAGTTCACTCCCTGCTTCGCCAGGCGCTGCCCGTTCGCAAACCTGTCAGCCCCCACGCCAAACGCAACCCGCTCGCCCAGCCGCGCTTTCAGCAATCGAACCTCATCGCTCGTCGATTCTCCCTCAGCCGAAGTCGGGCTTGCGCCGGGCGATTTCACGGCAGCGGACTCGCCTCGGTAGCCGCGCGTGAGAATTCCCACTCGCTTTCCTTCCGCGAGCAATCGCCGCGCGATCCAAAGCACCATCGGCGTCTTCCCGGTGCCGCCTACCGTGAGATTCCCTACGCTAATCACCACTCCGTCGAGCCGCCGCTGCCGCAGAATTCCGGTTTGGTACGCGCGAGCGCGAAGATGCGTGGCGCCGCCATATATCAGCGAAAGCGGCCACAGGAACGGCGCAGCTAGCCTCACGCCGGACGCTCTTCCGCGGCGAGCACCGCCGCGAACCGGTCAAGGCACCGCTCGGTAGCGCCGCGATTCCGCTCGGACAGTTCCCGAGCCGCTTTGCCCATGCGATCACGCAGCGCCGGATCCTCGATCAACTGAACCCACACTTTCCCAAGCTGCGATCCGCTATCCACCTGCACACCCGCGCGCGCTGCTAGGAATTGGTCCGCCATATCGCGGAAATTCTCCATCGATCTGCCAAATACAGGAGGCCGCGAAAACCACGCCGGCTCGAGTATGTTGTGCCCGCCCCCCGCGACCAGCGACCCGCCCACGAACACCGCATCCGCCAGCGAATAAAGCCCCGCAAGTTCGCCGATCGAATCCAGCACGAGAACGTCCGCATTCTCATCGAGCGCCGCACCTGCATCGCTCGTGTCGATCTTGCTCCTCCGGACTACATGCCACCCACCCGCTTCCACGATATCGGCGGCCGCGCCGAACCGGTCCGGCTTGCGCGGCGCCAGCACCAGCAGCGCGCGCCGCCACTTCCGCTGCACGACGTCGTACGCCGCGAGTACAGCCTCTTCCTCTTCCGCCACCACGCTGCCCGCGACGAGCACGGGCCAGCGCTCCTGCTGTCGAGTTTGCACGCCCAGCCACGCTCCGAACGGGCTCACAGCGGGCGCCGCAACGTCATACTTGAGGTTGCCCGTCACTTCGACTCGTTCCTCCGGCGCACCCATCTCGCGCAACCGTTCGGCGTCGATTAGCGTCTGCGCCAGAAAAATGTCGGCGTCCTGCAGCACGCGCTCGTAGAATGCGCCGACAAGAAATTCCCATCGCTTGTAACGCGCAAAAGAGCGCTCCGAGATTCGCGCGTTCGCAAACACCACCGGAACGCCCAGACGCTTCGCCTCCCGCAAATAATTAGGCCAAATCTCCGTTTCCATGATGACCACCATCGCAGGCTGAATCCCGCGCAGCGCGCGCCGCACCGGAATCACCCAATCGAGCGGGAAATAAAACACGGCGTCGGCGCATTGCAAGCGTTCGCGCGCCAGTTGCTGGCCCGTTTCGGTCGTCGTCGAAACGTACACCAATCGTTCTGGCTCTCGCTGCTTCAGTCCCTCCACCAGGGGTTTGGCGGCCAGCACTTCACCCACCGACACGGCATGAATCCAGATCGCGCCAGACTTTGATCCGGCCCCCGCGCCATCCCTTGTTCCAGTTTTCGCCCCTGCGTCCGCTCGAGCCGTAATCTCCGGCGGCAAGCCGCCGAACCGCTCCCGCAACGCGCGCGAATCCTGGCCGCGCCGCCACCCGCGCAGCGCGTAGTAAGGCGCAAGCACGAGCATGCTCAAAGCTGTGAGAATGCGATAGAAAAAATACATGCGAAGGGAGCGCGCGCGGGCCCAAACAGCTTCCAGCCGCGCGAACGGTCGTATTATAGTGGCACGGGCTTAAAACGCACACGCAACTTACTTGCTAACCGACGCATCGGAGAAATAGCTGTGACTCGCATATTCCCGCTTGCGGCCGCTCTCCTGTTCGCGTGTGCAACCACGTTCGCGCAGTCGAGTTCCAATCCGGCCGCCGCATCGTCAAACACGCCAACCGCCACACACGCATTGGCCAAAGACCACCACGACGGTCTGACGATCTCCGTGGATCCTTACACCGACGCGCAGCGCGCCAAGGACAAATTCGGAAAATCCGCGAATCCCGTAACCGTGGGAATTTTGCCCGTCGAAGTATTTCTCACCAACGAATTGCCTCACCCATTGCGGATCAACATGGAAACAGTCGCGCTCGAAGTGCAGCTCGAGAGCGGCAGGCAGGATCTCGATTGGCTTCCTGTGCGGCAAGTCGCTACGTTGATCATTCATCCCGGGGGGAACCCGTCCTCTCCGTCCGCGCGGCGCTTTCCGATCGGAATTCCGCTGCCTGGCAAGGACAAAAAAGTTGACAGCGTTGCGGCCGACCTAGGTCCATTTGCGCTCGATTCCGGGCTTATCCCGCCGCTCGGCAAAATCCACGGCTTCTTGTTCTTCAACATGAACCGCAACTTCGAGGCCGCCTCCGAATCGAGCTTGTACGTCCCCGACATCGTCGTCCTGCCAGACAAAACTCCCCTGATGTTCTTCGAAGTTCCGCTCACCACCGCCGCCCCTTCCCCGCAACCTTGAAATACCCCCTCGCATCGCGTCGGCGGTAGTGGACCAGTTCAACTACAACAAGTCGCTTTCACCATCTGATTCGCATTGACTGCCACAATCCGTTTCGTGCAGTAGTTCAACGCAGCGTGAGCCTTGGAGGGCGTGACCGACCCTGCCTATATTGGCCAGAGCGAGTGCCAACTTCCCAGGCTCCTGCAGTATACTTTCGCGGTTTGCGCGGCTGGATTCTTACAAGGATGTATACATCATGAAGCAAATTTCGCGAGTTGTGTATTGGGGGCTGGCTTTCGCCAGCGTGTTGGCATTAAGTTTGAGCGCGGCGGCGCAGGTCAAACCCGATTTCTATGCCGGCCTTAAGTGGCGCAACGTCGGGCCTTTCCACGGCGGCCGCATCTCCTCCGTCACCGGCGTTATCGGGCAGGCCGGCGTGTTCTACATGGGGACTCCCCAGGGAGGCATCTGGAAAACCACCAGCGCCGGCGTCACCTGGTTTCCCATCTTCGACCAGGAGACGAGCGTGGACAGCGTCGGCGCAATCCAGGTCGCTCCCTCCAATCCCGATATCGTTTATGCAGGTGCAGGAGACCCCATCGGCGGCAGTCTCGGCAACGGTATCTGGAAGTCCGTCGATGCCGGCAAGACCTGGGAACACATCGGCCTGGAGAACACCGTTAAGGTCGACAGCATCCTGGTCGATCCCAACGATCCCGACCTCGTGATCGCCTCCGCCCTCGGCGATGCCACCCACGACGGCGGCGGCATCTACCGTTCCACTGATGGCGGCAAGACTTGGACCAACGTCCTCAAGCCCGATGGCTACGACGGCACCCGCGAAGTGGAGTACGCGTATGATGACCCCAGCGTTATGCTGGCCGACACGCAAGGCACGGGGGGCGGTTTCTTCAACGGCCCTGGGTCGCGGCCTAAGACCAAGCTGCCGCTGGTTTTCAAATCGACCGACGAGGGCCAGACGTGGACCGAGATTAAGATTCCGGCTTTTCCGGGCCGAGTCGGCGTGGCGATTGCGATGCACACCGGTGGCCAGCGCATGTACATCGTTGGTAACAATATCGAAGACGGCTCAGGACTGTTCCGCTCCGACGACGGCGGTAGCACCTGGCAGCATATGGCAGGCAAAGACACGCGCATCAGCAACGGACAGGGCGCCTATAGTTGCGGCGTCTTTGTGGACTCGCAGAACCCGGACATCCTCTACACCGTCAGCACCGCCATGTACCGTTCTACCGACGGCGGCGTTACCTTCCATGCGTTCAAGGGCGCACCCGGCGGAGAGGACTACCACAAGCTCTGGATCGATCCTACCAATGGCAACCGCATGGTGATCGGCGCCGACCAGGGCGCAACGGTCAGCCTCGATGGCGGCAACACCTGGAGCCTCTGGTATACCCAGCCGATTGGCCAGGTCTACCACGTCAATACCGACAGCCAGTATCCTTATTGGATCGTGACTTCGCAGCAGGATACCGGCGCGGTCATGGTCGCCAGCCGCAGCAATTGGGGCCAGATCGACTTCACTGACTGGAGCCCGGTGCCTTCCTCTGAGTTCGGCGTCATCACACCCGATCCCGAGAATCCCCACATTCTCTATGCGGTCGGCTATGGACCCGGTGGCGGCGGCAACGGCCTGGTCAAAATCAATATGTCCACCGGGCAGTGGGAGAACGTCGCGGTCAACTTCGGCGCTGATGCCCCAAAGTACCGCGCCGGTCGCGACTTCCAGAAGAAGTTCGACAGCGCCTTCGACCCCAGCGCCCTGTACGTTGCTTACCAGTGTCTTGTGGTGTCGCGCGACGCCGCCCATTCTTGGAAAGCTTTTAGCCCCGACCTCACCACTGCCAAGGGCGCGCCATCGATACCCTGCGGCACGCCGGTGCCGCCGCAACCGCCGCAGGCGCAAGGCCAGCAGCCCACGTTCACGCCGCCCCCGCCAACCATAAACGACTTCTCCATTTCCACGGTCAAGCGGGGCGTGGTCTGGACCGTCAGCACGAACGGCCAGATCTACAAGACCCTCGATGCCGGCAAACACTGGGACAACGTCAGCAACATCAGCAGCCTGCCGCCGAACACCAATGTCAACACCGTCGAAGCCGGTAATGACGTCAACACCGCCTGCGTCACGGGCCGCATCGGCGGCCAGCGCGGCCCCGCTGCTGCCGAGCCAACCAATCAAGACACGGACGTGCCGCTCATCTGGCGTACCACCGACGGCGGCAAGACTTGGACCAGCATCGTCAGCGGCCTGCCTCGCGACGAGCGCACCGGAAGCTGGGTGAACATTCTCCGCGCCGATCCCAAGCAGCCTGGCTTGCTCTTTGCCGGCACTGAGACCACCGTCTACGTCAGCTTCGACAATGGCGATCACTGGCAATTGCTGCGCCAGAATCTGCCTACCACTTCGATCCGCGATCTCACCATCCACACCGATCACGACCAGAACGATCTGGTCATCGGCACTTACGGTCGCGGCCTCTGGATTCTCGACGACATCACTCCGCTGCGCCAGATCGCCGCCGATGCCAAGGCCATCAGCTCTTCCTCCGCATATCTCTTTGAGCCGGAAGAGGCCATCCGCGCCCGTATCAACAGCAACTGGGATCAGCCCTTCTCCGTCGAGGTACCCCATGCGCCGAATCCATCGTATGGCGCAATCGTGGATTATTACCTGAGCCATCAGCCCAATGGGCCGATTCAGCTCCAGGTCTTCGACTCGCATGACAATCTGGTGCGCACCATGTCGAGCACATTGCCGCCGCCCATCGAGGGCGAAGCTTATCCCCGCTACTGGCTGGCCTCGCCCGAGTCGCTCGCTCTCAGTACCGATGTCGGCCTGAACCGCGTCAACTGGAACCTGCTCTACGATGACCCGCCCGCCTTCCAGCACGACCTGGAAAACCAGATGAACGCGGTGGCGGGCGCTACCACACCTGGTCCGCACGGGCCGCAGGTGACTCCGGGCGTTTATACGCTGAAGCTCACCGTAGAGGGCCAGGTCTACACGCGTCAGGTAACAGTCATGAACGACCCGCGTGTTGGCGAGAACCCTAAGCTCATGGCCGAGCTGCGCGCCCAGAACCAGCTAACGCTCCTCGCGTATCGCGGCATGCAGCAGAGCTATAACGGCAAACAGGAAGTGGACGCGGTCAAGTCGCAGCTTGCGTCCCTGATGAAGAGCAATCTGACCGACGATGTCGCCGCGCAGGCAAAGACGCTCGATGCCAGCCTGACGAAGGTCGGCGGCGTGATGCCGCCGCCAGGGTCCTTCTTCCGCCGTGTCACTCCCAAGCCCGATGAGCTGCATCCCTTCCTCATGCTGAACGACGACTACAACACCATGGTCAGCATGATGCAGGTGGGCCTCGACATGGCGCCCACTCCCACCCAAATCGCCACCTGGGAGAGCGACTGCAGCAACTACAACCGCACGGTAGCCGCTTGGAAGACGATGCAGAAGGATATCGCCGACTTCAACGCTGTGCTGGCCAAAAACCACCTGCAGGAACTCACCGTTGCGCCGACCAAGCTCGCCGACGCGTCATGCAGCTTTAAGCCCAGCTCGAACTAAGCAGCACGTTCCTTGACGCAAACCCCGATTCCTGCTACAAAATTTAGTTCTGTACTTTAGTTTTCTCGCGCTTGAGCCGGCAAGGCGATCCCCCAACGACGTCATGACGATTTTCGAAGGAGAAATCCGCCCTTCAGAAGCTCGCGTGCGGGGACGCGGCGCAAGCCGGATCTGCTTAAACGGAGGATTTTGATGCGCACCGGGACCCTGGAAGGCCGCTCGCTGCTCGGCCGATTGGCACGAACATTCGCCGGCGCCTCCGCACTCGCGTTGCTTTCGGCGGCCGCGCTCCGCGCTCAAGAGCCTGGCGGCGCAGCCCCCAGTCCCGCAGGCGAAGCCAACCTCAAGCTTCCCGACCTTTCGCAGGTAAGCTTCCTCGGCATCGACGGCCACACGCTGCTTCTTTTCGGAATCGGTTTCTGCGTCCTCGGCCTTATTTTCGGACTCATCATCTACACGCGCCTGAAAAACCTGCCCGTGCACCGCGCCATGCGCGAAATTTCCGAATTGATTTGGGAGACTTGCAAAACCTATCTCATCACGCAAGGCAAGTTTCTGTTCCTGTTGTGGATCTTCATCGCGGCCATCATTCTGCTGTACTTCGGCGTGCTGCGGCACTTTCCGGCCACGACGGTGGCCATCATTCTTGCGTTCAGCGTGCTGGGCATTGTGGGCAGCTACGGCGTGGCCTGGTTTGGCATTCGCGTCAATACTTTCGCAAATTCGCGCACCGCGTTTGCCAGCCTTCGCGGCAAACCGTATCCGATCTTCCATATTCCGCTCGAAGCCGGCATGAGCATCGGCATGATGCTGATCAGCGTCGAGCTGCTCATGATGCTTTTCATTCTGCTCTTCGTGCCCGGCTCCTACGCGGGACCATGCTTCATCGGCTTCGCCATCGGCGAGTCACTGGGCGCCGCGGCGTTGCGCATCGCCGGCGGCATCTTCACGAAAATCGCCGACATCGGCTCCGACCTCATGAAAATCGTCTTCAAGATTAAGGAAGACGACGCGCGTAATCCCGGCGTCATCGCCGACTGCACGGGCGACAACGCGGGCGATTCCGTGGGCCCCAGCGCGGACGGTTTCGAAACTTACGGCGTCACTGGCGTTGCGCTGATCACCTTCATTCTGCTTGGTGTGAAGGACCCCACGGTACAAGTTCAGCTGCTTGTCTGGATTTTCGTGATGCGCATCGCCATGCTCGTCGCCGCGGCCGCCGCGTACTTCCTCAACGGCGCAATCGCAAAAGCGAAATACGCCAACGCCGACGAAATGAACTACGAAGCGCCGCTCACGTCGCTCGTCTGGATCACATCCTTCGTTTCCATCGCGATGACCTACGTGATCTCCTACTTCATCATTCCGCAGCTGGGCGACGACTCCACGCAGTGGTGGAAACTTGCGACGATCATCTCCTGCGGCACGCTCGCCGGCGCGATCATTCCCGAACTCGTCAAAGTCTTCACCTCGGTGGAATCGCGGCACGTTCGCGAGGTCGTCAGTTCCGCGCAGGAAGGTGGCGCATCGCTCGGCATTCTTTCGGGTTTCGTCGCGGGAAATTTTTCGGCCTACTATCTCGGTCTCGCGATGGTCATCCTGATGACCGTCGGCTACCTCGTCAGCACTCTGGGCCTTTCCAACCTGATGATTGCCGCGCCGGTCTTCGCGTTCGGCCTTGTGGCGTTCGGCTTCCTCGGTATGGGTCCCGTGACGATCGCCGTCGATTCCTACGGGCCAGTCACAGACAACGCGCAATCCGTCTACGAGCTTTCGCTCATCGAGCAGGTTCCAAACGTCCAGCAGGAAATCAAGAAGGACTACAACTTCGAGCCGCGCTTCGACCTTGCCAAGGATTTACTCGAGGCGGCCGACGGCGCCGGCAACACCTTCAAGGCCACGGCCAAGCCCGTGCTGATCGGCACGGCCGTCGTGGGCGCCACCACCATGATTTTCTCCATCATTATGGCGCTTACCGACCACGTCACTCACAACCTCGACAAACTCTCGCTGCTGTACGCGCCATTCTTTCTCGGCCTCGTCACCGGCGGCGCGATGATCTACTGGTTCACAGGCGCATCCACGCAGGCCGTCACCACGGGCGCGTACCGCGCGGTCGAATTCATCAAGGCACACATCAAACTCGACAGCGCTGCCAAGGCTTCCGTGGCGGATAGCAAGAAAGTGGTGGAGATCTGCACGCAGTACGCCCAAAAAGGAATGCTGAATATTTTCATCGCCGTGTTTTTCGCCACGCTCGCCTTCTCGTTCATCGAGCCGTTCTTCTTCATCGGCTACCTGATCTCGATTGCCCTCTTCGGCCTCTACCAGGCGATGTTCATGGCAGACGCGGGCGCGGCGTGGGACAACGCGAAGAAAATCGTCGAAGTCGAGATGAAGCAAAAAGGCACGCCGCTGCACGATGCCACCGTCATCGGCGACACGGTCGGCGACCCGTTCAAGGACACTTCTTCCGTCGCTCTCAATCCCGTGATCAAGTTCACCACGCTCTTCGGACTGCTCGCCGTCGAACTCGCCGTCGAACTCACGGTCAAGAACCCGGTCCTCACGCGCTCCCTCGCAGGCGTCTTCTTCCTCGTCTCGTTCTTCTTCGTCTACCGCTCCTTCTACGGCATGCGCATCAAGCAATCCGAGTAGGCCCGTCCTCCCCTTATAAGTCATTACTTGACAGAGTCAAGTAAATAGTTGACTCTATTCGCATGCCACCTCGTCGGCGATCCTCCGCAGACTTGACCAGCGACATCACCATCTTCCGTCGCTTCAACCGCATGTACACCCGCTACATCGGCACCCTAAACGAGGGGCTGCTCCACAGCAAGTACAGTTTGGCGGAAGCCCGCGTTCTCTACGAGCTCGCTACTCGCGCCGAGCCCAGCGCAAAAGCGATCTCGGAAGAGCTCGGGATGGACCCCGGATACTTGAGCCGGCTGCTGGCGAAGTTCCAGCGCGCCAGCTTATTGAAGCGAAAGGCTTCCGTACGGGACGGCCGCTCTGCCGAAATCGTGCTCACGCCGCGGGGCAAATCGGCATTCCGTAAGCTGAATTCTCGATCCCAGCGCCAGGCTCGAACCATTCTTGAAAGCCTCGCGCCCTCGGCTCGCACGCACTTTATCGACTGCATGCAATCGATCGAGGGAGTGCTCGCAAAACCTGACCGAGACCGCCCGCCATATGTCCTCCGACCTCACCGTGTTGGTGACATGGGCTGGGTCATCTATCGAGAAAGTCTCGGCTACGCGCAGCAGTACGGATGGGACGAAACGTTCGAAGCTCTCGTTGCGCGCATCACCGCCGACTTCATTAGCAATTTCGATTCAAGCCGGGAGCGCTGCTGGATCGCCGAGGTGGATGGTCAGAACGTCGGGCACATCTTTCTCGTCAAACATCCACGCCAGCCGCGCACGGCGAAGCTCCGCCTCCTCTTCGTCGAGCCTAGCGCTCGGGGCATGGGCCTCGGCGATGCCTTGGTCAAGGAGTGCATCGCGTTCGCGCGAACCGCGGGCTACCGGAGAATCGTCTTGTGGACGCAGAGCTGTCTTGCCGCCGCCCATCGCATCTACAAGAAAGCTGGCTTTCGGGTTGTGAAGCGAGAACCTCACCACAGCTTCGGCAAAGATCTAATCGGTGAGGTCTGGGAATTGAAATTGATCTAAGAAGGCTCTCTTCAGGCTTTCAGCGCTTGGAGCAGCGGCATTACTCGGCCGTAGCCAATTCCTTCTCAACGACGTGTTTGCGAGTCTGCGCAAACCTGGCCGTTGCCTCAATGCCCAGGCGTCCGGCGTAGCAGAGCAACTTGTCGACGCTCTTATTCGCGATCTTTCCGTTGAGCAACTCGCTGACGCGGGGCTGGGGTTCTCCAAGAATCACTTGCAACTCCTTTTGCGAATACTTCCGGGCGCACTTCAGAATCGCATGATACAACTCGGCCTTAAATTTCAGAGCGGTCGCTTGCTCCGGAGGAAATCCTAGATCGTCGAGCACATTCCCCCGCGTCACATGCGACCGTTTATTGGTTCCGGCTTTCACGTCTCTTCTCCTCCGCCAAACGCGCTCTCACGGCTTTGAGCCGCCGCTTTGCGAGTTCAAAATCCTTTCGGGGCATATCGCGGCTCTTCTTTTCGAAGCAATGGAGAACGTAAATCACGCCCTCAACCCTGGACAAGTACACGACGCGATACCACGCCCTCTCATCCTGATCCCGCAATTCAAAGACGCCCGGGCCGACCGATGCCAACGGCCTGTAATGCGTTGCCCGTTCACCCTGCTGGAGCGTCCAAAGTTCAAATCCCAGGTTTTCCTTGACGCCCTCGGGAAAGGTCCTGAGGACATCCCTCGAATCGCCCTCCCAGACGACGATCGCAAGCTCCGGCTCTTCGGGTTCGCCCCTCACGGAATGCACTGTAGCACAAACGTCGGGCTATTATACATCTAAGTGTATATCGACGATAGAAGTCGCGCGCCTATTGCGTTCTCATCCAGCAGACCCAGTTCGAAACATCGGATGTCTTACTCTGTTGCTTTACGTAGGTTCCAACGGGCGAGTTCCAATCAATTCGCTCGCCATCGCGCAAAGAGTCCACGTTCGGGATGCCGTTGCACAAACTTTTCACCAGGCATGTGGTTGCGAATTCGTGGATCCCATACGATTTGGTTTCAGGATGGTAATCTCGGCAGGAAATAAATCTGGTATGTACGACGTGAGGATCTGTAAGGCTCGCGAATCGATCTCTCATGGCTTTGATTTTGGCGGCCATTGCTTGCAGCTGTTGAGGAGCTTCCACCGCGTCTTTCCATGGACGCACCGTGGAACCGTTGATAACGACGCCCTGGTTCGTGATCGCGTACGTCCTGTCTTTGAAGTACCACCAGGGAGCTTCCGTGCAACGCAAGCTCGCATCAAGCATGCAGATCATATAACTGTAGCTGCGCCTTAATTTCCCGCAGTCCGCGAGTATCTGAAACGTAAGCTCGCCAGTACTCTCAATCAGATATCGGCCTGTCCCGCTGTACATACACGCCCCGCCTGCATCGCCACTGGGAAAGTGTATGACGTAGCTGTCGCCTGTGGGTTTGCCGGCAATCATCGACGTTGCGAAACTAGGCTCTGGCTGCGTGACCTCAACCGTTATTGGCCGGCCCGTTTTATCGATAGGTGCAACGGGTGAAATTACAGGAGTGAATATCCCGTCTCCACGACTTGGCTGCGATTGCGCTGGCTCCGCAGGCAATGAAAATCCCATCGAAATTGCCACGCATAAGATCGCAGCGGGATAGAAAACGCTCCTCATGGTAGCGCGCCTCAGATTTGATTTCGAGGCCAGATGCTCAAGCCTATGCCTTGACCATGCCGAGGAATTGCCGTGGGTCGTTGGCGAAGCCAGGGAATACAGCTTTCAGATCGCGGTCGCCGAGGTGCTTCGAGATGATTTCGCCCAGGACGCTGCGATAATCCGTCGTGACAGCAAGGTCGCGGCCCTCGTAGAGCTGCCCCTGGCTCATGCCGGGCCAGCGCGAATACACTCTTCCGCCCTTGATATCGCCGCCCATGACGAACATGCAGTTCGCGTGGCCGTGATCCGTGCCGTGATTGCCGTTCTCGTGCGCAGTCCGCCCGAATTCCGACATGCTGACGAACACGACGTCGCCCATGCGGTCGCCCATGTCCTGGTGAAACGCCGCGATTCCCTGCCCCAAATCGCGCAGCAAATTCGCCAGCTGGCCCTGCACGCCGCCTTCGTTCACGTGATGGTCCCAACCGCCGCTATCGAGGAAGGCCACTTCGAGCCCAATGTCCGCCTTGAACAGCTCCGCAATTTCCATCAGGCTCTGGCCGAAGCGCCCCTTCGGATACTGCGCGCCGTTGTCGGGCTGATAGGTGTCGGGATTGATCTGCTTGAGCTGGTCGATCGCTTCGAAAGTCTCGTGGCCCACGCCGCGCATCGCCTGATCCACCGTCTGCGCGTACATGGCTTCGAATCCGCCTTCGGTGGTCTGCTGCGGGCCGTACATTTTGAACTGCTTCAAGTCCGGAATCGCCACAGCGGGGGCAGTTCCCTGCAACGTTCGCGGCAGGTACGGGCCGAACGCGACCGCGCGGAACGGCGAAGGCTTTTCTTCCGCCATCGTTTGTATCGCGCGATTCAACCAGCCGTCGTCAGTAGCTTTTACGCCCGGTGTGCCCGACTCCATGAAATCCTGCGCGTCAAAGTGCGAGCGCGATGGGTCAGGCGACCCCACTGCCTGCACGATAGCAAGTTGGCCGTTCTTAAACAGCGGCAGCAACGGCTGAAGGCTCGGATGCAAGCCGAAGAAACCGTCAAGGTCGATGGCAGCTTCGGCGCCGCCACGGTTCGGCTGCGGAATCGCGATGGTCGGCCGCAATGCGTAGTAATTCGGTTCCGCGAACGGCACCACCACGTTCAATCCGTCCATCGCGCCGCGCTGGAACAGCACCACCATCTTCTTCTTGTTCGGCGAAGCCGTGGCCGCCACAGCGCGCTGGAGGAATGATGGCAGCGACGCCATGCCCAGCATTGCGATGCCACCACTCTTGATGAAATATCGCCGAGAAATATTCATGTTCGTTTCTCCATCTCCGCCACCACCGAAATCCGTAGGGGCACGGCATGCCGTGCCCGCTTTGCTACGAAAACCTATCGGCGCTGAAATTCGGGCGCGCCCAGAACCAGGCCTGCCACCAATCCTTCGTTCACCTGCTTGACGGGATCGTCGAGGCTGGCCTGCAAAATCTGCGGATCGTTCAGGCGCCCTTCGAGAGTGGTCTTAGTTTCGGGCGCGATCTGGCTATCGAGAAACACGTCGAGCGCGCGATCCAGCGCCGCATTCGGATCCGTCGCGGCAGCGTCGCCAAACATCGTCTTCAGGCTGATTTCCGAACCGCCCATATGGTCGCTCGCGAACGCCAGCGCAAAATTTAGGCGGTTCAGCAGTGCGCCCGAGTTTACCCACGTTTCCGACTTGTCGGAGTATCCCGTCGGCGGCTGGCACTGGAACAGCGGCTCGCCCATGCGCCCCACCCACTGAACGAGCGGCAGCGAAACTTCCACGTCCGCGTTCAGCGCGCGCGCCGTGCTGGCCACTAGCTCGAACGGCGTCTTCACTTTCGCGCGATACGCTTCCTTCGACCAGAATTCGCTCGAATAAATCATCGTCTTCATCACCGCGCGAATGTCGCCGCCGCTCGACTGGAAATTGGCGGCCATGCGGTCCACCAGCGCTTGCGGCGGATTATCGGAAACGAAATGCCGCGCCAGCTCCCTCGAAATAAACTCCGCGGTGTGCTGGTCATTCGCCAGCATCTTCAACGCTTCTTCGCCGTCCTTCATCCCGCCGTAGTCGAACGTGCGGCCCATTACAACTTTCTTCCCCTGCGCGTGGATGCGGTCATCAAAAAAGAATTCGGGATCCTTGCGCGGCTCGTGCACCGTCCAGCCCGTCAGGCACCGCGCCATCTGGATTACGTCGTCCTGTGTGTAGCCGGCGTCGACGCCCAGCGTGTGCAGTTCCATCACCTCGCGTCCATAGTTCTCGTTCAGGCCGCGATCCTGCTTCTTCGGAGGCTGCTGCGCCGTCGCACCGGGAAAAGCCGGAGGCGGCCCCGGCGGCATCTCGCCGAACATTCCGTAGTAGCGCCGGCGCCGCATCGCCATTTCCTGCTGCATGCGCTGAAACGCGATCGGGTCGGCGCTCAACCAATTGTCGAGATAGAAAAGCATCGCGGGGCTTTTCGCCGTCGCGATCAGCAAATCCTGAAACTTGCCCATCGTGTGCGGCCGGATCGTGTCGCGCACGTACGCCGTCAGCAGCCACCGGTCCGCGCCTTTGTTCTCGAAAACATTGAAATGGTTGAACCAGAAATCTTCCATCACGGCGTCAAGTTGCCGCTCGCTGTAGATCGCGCGATCGAGCTTCGCCATTGATAGCTCGGCGGTAATGCGGCCCGGCCCCTGCAATTTCGCGAGCTGAACGTTGGCCTTGTCGAAATTGTCGTTGCCCGTCGGAAGCATCTGTGCGACCGAGTCCTGCCGCTTCTGCTCCATTTTCTGCTGGTACTCTTCCTTGGTGACGCCTTCCTTTTTCGCGGCTTGCTGCGGCGGTGGGAATTCATCGAGCAGCTTCTTCGACGACATCGTCAGCGTCGGATACCGTTCCAGGCGCTGGTCCAGCGCCGCATCGTCAATCGACTTCGGCTCGAGCTGGCGGTCGATCCATTTCGCGAGGCCCATCTGGCGGATCTGCTCGACGTCGCTCGGCCGCGGGCCGTATGCCAGTCGGTTCAACGCGTGCACAATGGCTTCGTCCTGGGTCAGTTCCGTGATCGGCAGGCTGCCTTTGAATTTCTTGTCGAGAACTATCTTGGCGGGGGGATTCTTCTTCGCATCATCGTCCGCGCTGGCGCGTGAAACGGCGGCCACGAACAGCGTTGCGAGCAACACCGAGACGGTGATGCCCAGGAACGCCGCACCCGTCGCATCAAGCCGCTTGCGCGAACCTGTCACCTGGCCAGGTGCCGGCTTGCGCGCTCGCCCAAAGCAGCGGCGCTCGGATACAATCGTGCCCTTCATGGCTCTAGTCCAGTTTAACCCCGTGGCAGGCGGAAAGTTGCACGGGACGCGTACGAGTCAACCTATTTGCCGCCGTAGGCACGTCCAAACCATTGGGCCAACTGGACCCCCATCAACAGGCCCCCAGCTCCAAGGGCAACGACGCTGTATGTTTGATGGAGGTGGAACTCACCCACGCGACAAACGAGCAGATATCCGATGGCCACATTGAACGCACCCCAGAGCACGTTGACCACGGGCGAAGACTCTCCCTTCCCGGGCGGTGACGCAAACGGCGACGGGAACCGGCGTCCCGACACGCCGTTCGTGAAGTGCGGAACGGCATTCACGAGAAAAGCGCCCCCAAAGAAGTAAGCGACATACGCGTACCACTGCATGATTCCCTCCTTCGCTACAAGGCTGGGCACAACGCCACAGCGACGGCGGGATGGTAGCACGCGGTTCGAGATCAGCTGAGAACTCTCGCGGATTTGGGTTCGGTTTTGGGTTGGGATTTGGCTTAGTTTTGGTTTTGGCTTGGTTTTGGTTTTATCTGTGTTTATCTGTGGTTAAAGACTTTACGCCTTCAATCGCAGCAGCAAGGCCTTCAGTCGCTGCTCATTTTCCGGCGAGATCTTGGTGATCTCAACTCCCATTCCGTTGTCAGCCACGCTTCGCACCGTGAATTCCGCCTCAAAAGCGGCCACCGGATCCACGAGCTTCAGCTTCAGCACGGTCCCGCAAGGCTGCGACCTATTGGTACGAACGAACATGCCGCCCAGCCCAATCACCGTCACCGCACCCTCGAGCTTCGGCGGCTCGGTGGAAGCGATGCGCATGATGTGCCCGGAAGGCACAAGAATACGCTGGTGACGCCGCAAATCAGGCTTGTGCATGTTTTTCCCAGAACTATCCCGCGGCGCGGAAGCCGTCGAGCGTCCAAGAGTCTTGCGTTTCGTCATGACGCAGCACGTAGAAATTGCCATCGTCGGCGCGGACGCGAAAGTAACTTGCTTCGGGGGAGTACCACCGGCCATCCAAGTCGTGGACCTCAAACTGCCGCCCGCGCAGGACGAACCGGAGTGGCCGTTCGTCGGGGCGGTACCCCGCATAGCATTCGACGCGCATTTCGCTCATCGCGCCTCCGCGGAGGTGAAGGGATCCGCCGCAGGAAAAATCCAAGTACCAGCCCAAGTCTACCCAGCTTTGAATCGCGCGACAAGTGGCGCTTTCGGCCGTTCCCTATCGCCCACGCGCGATGATCTGATGCGCCAGAATCGACTTCTCCGCGTGCCGCGCTTCGTCGGCCTCGGCGTTGTATGCGGCGCCCAGCAGGACGATCATCGCCGTCAAGTACATCCACAAAAGAAGCCCAATCGCCGCCGCAAGCCCGCCATAGACCACGTTATAGGGCACGCGCCTCACGTAATACCCGAAGATAATGTCCGCCGCCCACCACATCACCGTGGCGACAGCTGCCCCCGGAAGAACTTCCCAGATGCCCTTGTGCCCCGGTCTTCCGATCCGATACACCACCACCAGCACCGCCATCGCCAGCGCAAACACTGCCGCGACGTAAACAATGAAAAAGAGCCGGTGGACCAAATCGTGCGACGCGCCAGTGTACTCAATCAGCCACGCCCGAAACGGTTTGCCGAAAACGGTGAGCGCAGTCACAGCCAGTATCGGCACAATCGTCAGGCACAGAAGGCCCAGCGCGCGCAATTGGCGCCGCCAGTACCGCAACGGAATCGGATCTCCCTCGATCACTCGGAACCCTTCGATGAATCCCATCATCACTTGCGAGCCGGCGATCAGCGTTCCTCCAAGGCCAAGGTAAATCCAGCGCATGGGGTGCAAACCGCGGCGCAAAAAATAATCGGTAACCACGTCGATGCTGCCGGGCGGCAAAATTACACTCAAACGGGCGGGAATCTCCTTCATCGCATCTTGAAAAATGTACGTCCCACTCAACAAGCCCACGGCCAGAAGCAACAACGGGAAAAATGCCAGGAACATGTTGAACGCGATCGCCTGTCCAAGCGTCACGCAGTCGGGGAAAACCCGCCCGAGACCCTTCAGCAGATTTCTAGTTATGTTCGACATCGTTCGTTGGCCTGCTATTGGACGTGCGTTTCAGGCTCCTGGTGACACTCGTTCCGCCCACGCACCCGAGAACGCGCGGATTATACACACACCCCCCTCAAACACCATGCTTCTGACTTAGTCGCTCGGACCGGGCTGGCTTGAGAGCGTCCTCGGCAGCTCGCTTTTTGGCGCTTCTCGAGGCGCTCGCGTGAGGACTGAAAAATCTCTGCGGCTCGTGACTTCTTCTGTAGCGCGGTAGGCGCGCCAAGTCCGCCTTGTGTCAGCCCCGGACCTTCAGTCCTTGGAGCACGGCCTTTAGGCCGTGCGAAAGGTCACCTCAAAAAAAATGAGGGGCTTTAGCCCCGGAAGAGCGCCCTAGGCGCGACACACCTCGGCCCATCTCGCTCAAGTTGTCATCCCGAATCCCGCGGTTTCTGCGGGGTGAGGGATCTGCTTCTTGCTTTGGCTTCTTGCTTTGGCTTCTTGCTTTGGCTTCTTGCTTTTCGCCTGACGCTTTTCCCTTTTCTATTTTCCGTTTCTATCCTGCCAGCCTCCGCACCCAAATATGCTGCGTGGCGGGTTTGCCCAAGTGGACGCGTCCCGGACGGTGCCCCGCAACGGAAATGGCCGTGGTCTCGTCATACTCGCGCTGATACAGGCGCAGGCGCGCCCCAGGACGCAGCCTCAAGTTCTCGAGAAACTTCAGGAACTGCGGATCTTTTTCGTAGACGCGCAGCACTTCGTACGAATGGCCCACTTCCGCATCCGACAGTCGCACGGCTCCGAATTTCCGCCGAAGCCGCGACAGTCCGCCGAAGAGCGGCACGCCGTGCGGACAACGACTATCGCGGCCAAAGCGTTTCAGCAGAAGATGCGCCACTTCCGTCGAGATGCCGTGCTCGAGCCGTTCCGCCTCTTCATGCGCGTGCGACCATTCGATGCCGATCACTTCCGTAAGCAATTTTTCCGCCAGGCGATGCCGCAGGACCAGGTGCTGCGCAATTCCCTTTCCTTTCGTCGAGAGTTCGATGCGGCCGTTGCGCTTCACGTGAAGGTAGCCGCCGCGCGTCATGCGCTTCAACGCCGCCGTCACCGCCGGAGGCGTCACTCCCAAATCTTCGGCCAGACGCGCGCTGATGGGAACCTGCTCCTCCTGGACAATTTCCCAGATGGCCTTCAGGTAGTCTTCCTGCGATACGCTGGTTTTTTCTCGCCTCATCGATTCCTATGCATCTCTGCGTGGACTCTCTCAGCGCCCTCTGCGCCTGCCCGCCGCGGCGGGGCCTCTGCGGTAAAGGACTTTCTCGGTGTCCTCGTGTTTTTCCTCCGTGCCCTCAGTGTTCATGTTTTGCCGGTTTCCGCACCTGAAACCTTCGTTTCTTCCGTTCCATTTCGTGCCCGCAGCCGCGCGACCAACTCCTCAATCCGCGCCTCGATATCATCGCAGATGCTGCGATGCATTTCCACGCACTCGCCGAACGGGTCCGGAACCGCCCAATCCTCGAACGCCTGTCCCCGAAATAGATGTTGGCCCGGCATTCCCGACATATTGATGATCAGGTCCGGCGACGCCAGCGTGTGGTTGTGCAGCCCCTTCGAGAATTGCCCATCCATCGAAATCCCGCGGTCGATCAGCACCGAACGAGCCGTCGGATCAATGAACCCGAGCGGATGCACTCCCGCGCTTTCCGGCGCAATCACGTCGGACGCGCGGTGCCGCGCAATCGCCTCCGCCATCTGGCTCCGCACGCAGTTCCCGACGCAAACGAACAGCACCTTCACCGGTCCAGCCATAGCGAGAGAATTGCACATTCGACGCAGCAATTGGAAGCACCACACAGAGTTCGCGTTACGGAGACCGCCTCAGAATCCGCGGCTTCTGACAAACAGCATGAGACTTCCGCCCAAAATCAGCACTGCGAACAACAGGAAATAAATAAGTATTGATCGGTAGGTCCGCCCGGCGATGCTGCGAGAAGAAATCACACTCCAGAGCGACAGGCCACACGCAATTAGGCCGTCCAAACACCACGCCAATAGGACAATGTCAAAAAGCGTGTATCTCAGTTGCGGATAGATATAGAGGCCGGGGTCGGCAGCCTTCAATTTCGGATTGAGCCAGTAGTCCCAGTAGTCGCGTTGAAGAGTTGCCCACAGCAGAACTCCCGACACTAACCCAATTGCTGCCGCTAACGGCACCAGCAACCATCGTCGCTCAAGCAGTCGTTGGAACCCGCCTGTCCGGATGAACCTGTTTAGTCCCACGGATACGAGCGACCTTTACTTCCCCAGATTGCCGTACACATCGTTAATCTCAGCGTCGCTTGCCAGGAAGCGCTCATTGGGTTCCGCGGCCAATCGGTCCCGGTTGTCCGCGAGTTTCAGGAAATGCGCGTGCACCGTCGTGTCGTCCGTCAGTTCCGGGTGGAACGTCGCTGCCAGGATGTGCCCTTGCTGGACGAGTACAGGATGGCCCGCGTCCACGGCGAGCACCTCGACGCCTGAGCCCACCGACTCGATCACAGGGGCGCGAATGAACACCATCTCGAGCGGCTCTTTGCGGAGCTTGCTCGCGCCCGCGTGAATGTCACTCGCGAGCTGCCGTCCATAACCGTTGCGAAGAATCGAAATGTCGAGCAGGTCGAGCGACTTCTGCGACGGGCCGTGAACCTCGTGCGCCAGGAGAATTGCCCCTGCGCATGTACCGAAGAACGCGCCGCCATCGCGCGCAAATTGCTTCAGCGCATCGAACAGCCCTTCTTCCGTCATCACTTTCAGGTGCGTCGAGCTCTCGCCGCCGGGAAGTATCACCCCGTCGACGTCCCCGAGATCCTCGGGCCGTCGCACGAACGCGTGCGCCACACCAAGACGCTCAAGCGTCTTGGCATGCGCCTCGTAATCACCCTGTATCGCAACTATTCCGATTTTCATGGGAAGACGAAATTCGTGATTAGTGGTCCCGAAGCTTCGGGAGTGATTAGCGGAAACCCCGCAGCCAATCGGCCTTCACCCCTCACTACTCACCAATCACCACTCACAACGCACCACTCACCACCCCCGCGTCTGCAGCAAATCCTTCTCCTCCAGCTGCCGCACATCGATGCCCTTCATGGCCTCGCCCAACTCTTCGCTCGCTTCGAGCACGACCTTCGCATCCCGGAAGTGCGTCGTCGCTTTCACGATGGCTCGAGCGCGCTGCGCCGGATCGCTCGACTTGAAAATCCCCGAGCCCACGAAAACCGCTTCGGCTCCAAGCTGCATCACCAGCGCCGCGTCTGCCGGAGTGGCAATGCCGCCCGCCGAAAAATTCGGTACCGGCAACTTGCCCTGCTTCGCCACCAACGTGACCATATCGAGCGGCGCGCCCAGTTCCTTCGATTCGTGCACCAGCTCCGCGTCGCTCAGCGTCGTCAGCCGCTTGATCTGGCTCACGATCGCGCGCATGTGGCGCACCGCTTCGACGATATTGCCCGAGCCCGCTTCGCCCTTCGTGCGAATCATGGCCGCGCCCTCGGCAATACGCCGCAGCGCTTCGCCCAAATTCCGCGCGCCGCAAACGAACGGAATCTTGAAGCCATGCTTCCACACGTGGTGCTCTTCGTCGGCGGGAGTCAGCACCTCGCTCTCGTCGATGAAGTCCACTTCGAGCGCTTCCAGCACTTGCGCCTCCGCAAAGTGCCCGATGCGCACCTTGGCCATCACCGGAATCGTGACGACCTCCATGATTTGCCGGATGATCCGCGGAGCGGCCATGCGCGCCACGCCTCCGTCCTTGCGAATGTCCGACGGCACGCGCTCGAGCGCCATCACGGCGCACGCGCCCGCGTCTTCCGCAATTTTGGCCTGCTCGGCGGTGGTGACGTCCATAATCACGCCGCCCTTCAGCATTTCCGCCAGACCCACTTTCACGCGCCAGAGACTGTTATTATTGTTGTTCGTCAAATCCATCTTTTTCCCCTTGAGTCGCCCCGAAAGGCGCCGCTACAAAATCTTCCATCAGAATTTCTCGCGCGCGACACCTACGATGTCGTGACGTCCACGAACCGTCCGCGCCCGCGCGCCAAAACGTCGCCCTGCGCGTTTCGAATTTCGCCCACGTGATACAGATTCCGTCCCTTCATATCCACTTCGCGTGCCTCCACCACAATTTCCTGCTCGACGGGCACGGGCCGCAGATATTCGATCGTCAATTCGGCGGTCACCGCGCGCAGCCCGCGAAATCGGTTCACTTTGCCCATCGCTTCATCCAGCAGTGTAGCAATGATTCCGCCGTGAACGAACCCGAGACCGCCCGAATACTCCGGCCCGAGCCGAAAGTTGCCGCGAATGCGCTGCGCGCTATCGTCTTGTTCGAACGTAAGCTGCATGCCGCGATCATTCGCACCGCCGCAACCAAAGCAAGCATTCGTCGGTTTAGGCTCAAGCTTCATTTCTCTTCTCGCCCGGTTCCGGTTTTCTCTGTGACCTCTGGTTTTTCCTCTGCGTCCTCTGTGGTTCGCTTTTGAGCCTTGGCCTTTTCTGACATTTCAAATTTCAAATCTGAGATTTCAGCAACCTCACATCAGCGCCACGCGCGCCAACGACTCATTCCGCGCGCCGCGCTGCCGCTTCCGAAATTCAATCTTCAGCAGCTCCGCCAAACTCTGAATTCCCCGCACAATCTGCTTCTCGTCCAGCGCCGCGAAACTAAGCCGCAACGCATTCGGCTGCGGGTGCTGAAAGTAGAAAAACCGCCCCGGCACAAAAATCACCCCGCGTTCGCGCAGATGAATCAAAAGCTCCGCCGCATCCACGCCCGTCGGAAGCGTCACCCACACCGACAGCCCTCCCTCCGGATGAGTCCACGCCATTCCCTCCGGCATATGCTTCCCGAGCGCCTCTTCCATCGTTTCCAGCCGGCTGCGGTAAATCTTCTTCATTTTCGCGGTATAGCGCGCCAGATACCCTCGCCGCATGAACTCGGCCATCGCCGCCTGCGCCAGCTGATCCGTGTGCAGGTCAGTGGTCTGCTTCAGCAACCGCAGCCGCTCGATCACGCTTTCGGGGCCGATGCACCAGCCCACGCGCAAACCGGGAAACGCAATCTTCGAAAAGCTGTCGATGTGAATCACGTTGCCCGAGCGGTCGAGCGACTTCAGCGACGGAACCGCATTCCCGCGCAGCCGCAGGCGTGAGTAAATTCCGTCCTCGATCACCGGAACCTGATAGTGCGCCGCGATCTCGAGCAGGCGCCGCCGCTGGGCCACCGGCAGGCACGTTCCCGTCGGATTATGAAAATCCGGCGTGACGAAAATAAATTTCACGCGGTTTTGCAGCAAAACGGTTTCGAGCGCCTCAATGTCAAGGCCCGCGTGTCCCGTGCGCGCCGAATCCGCCTCGACGCCCACCGCCAGCGTCCTCACGCGCGCGCCCGCGAAAATTGCAATCGCTCCGGGATACGCAGGATTTTCCAGCGCCACCGCGTCTCCGGGCCGCAGGAACGCTTTGCACAGCAGGTCGATCGCCTGCTGGCAACCATCCGTAATCAGGAGCTGCTCGCTTCGGACGCTCAAGCCTTCGTCGCGAAACATCTCCATCAATCCGCGTTTCAGCGGCTCGTAACCATCCGTGGAACCGAGTTGCAGAACGCCCCTGCCATCGCTACGAAGCACGGCGTTCGTGCAGCGGCGGAATTCCTCCACCGGAAACGTTTCGCCGCCGGGGCTCGCCTTCGTAAAATTGATCGTTCCCGGAGGAACCACGGGCATCAAGCGGCTAAGCCCTTCGTCGCCGCGCTCGTCGGCAAAAAGCGCTTCCCACCGCAACGCGCCGTTGCCATTCCCATTCGTTCGAGGCGGTGGCGTGAACTGCTTCACCGGCGCCGCGCAAATAAATGTTCCGCGACCCACATGTCCCTGAATCAGCCCTTCGGATTCGAGTTCCGCGTAGGCGTTCGCCACCGTGGTGCGATGGACGCCGAGGTGCGACGCCAGCTCGCGGCTCGCGGGAATGCGATCCCCCGACCGCAACTCCCCCGTCGCGACGAGCGCGCGCAGCTGGTCGCGCAATTGAACGTAGAGCGGAACGTGGCTTTCTGGTTGTAAATGAAGTGGCAGCATTGGCTCGATCCTGTGGGCCAATATACAACCACAATTATACGCGTAAAGAGCCAATTTGTCTTTTCTCTGAGCCAACCAATCGCCTCGCTCTTCCCTGCCGACTGTGGCTTGCCGGCTGGTGCGCCGAATCCGGTATGAAATGTCCGGTGGTAACTGAATGGACCGCTAAGAAGTTCGTTGAAGAAGGGGAAACCAACGCCCGCATGGCGCAGATGTTGCGACTCGTGACGCACTGCCGTTAGATACCAGCCGCCGCAGATCCTGCCGAAGCCTTCGCCCGCGACGCCTTAGACCCAAACAGCTCTCGAAGGCTTGGTTCTCTTCGCCAACAAAGCCAGCCTTTGTTCGTGATTCATCGGCTCCCACGGCACAAGTTTCTCGGCCAGCACATCCATCCTTCGCAGCAGCGTCAACTCGAGGAAAAGCTCCATCACATCCAGATCCCTGAAGACCAAAGATCCAGCCTCTCTCATCTTGTCCCGAATCTGCTCCAGGTGCTCCGGCATCTCCGTCCAGTGAAGCCCCGAGCGGTGGTGATGACACAGATGGTATCCCTCGTTCATGAAGTTCAACTCATCGAACAGCGTCACCGTATTCGCAAAATAATCCTCGGGATGTTCCGGATCATAGAACGCGTGCTGCACCCACGCGGTGATCGCCATGATGAAGTTCATACAGAGAAGCGGACCCAGCACGTACACAATCCCAATCCTCCAGTTGTAAGCAAAGACAGCCGCGAAGAAAACGCCGTACCGCGCTATTCCCCATAACATTCGCTTTCGGTTCTCGTCATCGCCCCGCGCCCTGAAGTAGAAGTACGGAGTAATCCCCAGCGCCGTCCAAATGTTGTCCGAAAGATACCAAAGGAAATCCACTCGGCTCGTTCGATCGTATACGCTCGAGCCCTGAGTGTCGTCGGGCCCGCTGTTCTCCCTGTGGTGCAGGCGGACATGCACCGTTCGATCCAGTTCCGGAACGTTCCCGTACAAATATCCGAGGAAAAATTCCACGTAGCGGCCGAAGACCTTGTCGTACTTCTCCGAGAAGTAGCCCTGACGCCGGTGCGCCTCCAGGTGTTTGGCGCTGAACATCCTCACAAAGCGCTCGAATTTCACACCGTACAAGGAAAGATAGAAAGCGATCACAAGCAGGAGTCGCGGTTTCCCCAAAACGAGTTGGATCACGAAAATTGGCAGCGCGGTAAGGCTGAGCGAAACCATGATTCGCAACGCGGGCGTGTCTCGCGGGTCCCGCAGAACCTTGTGCCCCAGCCGCTCGATGAACCGGTCGTAAGCCCCGGAAAAAAATTGATACGCGTCTCGCAGAGGACGAACTTTCCCGAGAAGCTTGGCCGCACCGTAGCATCCGACGGAAAGCACCGCTACCAGCGATACGACCGCAAAGCTTGCCAAGGCCACAGGCACTGACAACCATCGAAACGCGAGCCGGGCTTTCTCTCCGCGGTTCATCGCGCGCCAGCGCGTCCCTGAGTGAGCGTCTTTGCGCTCCTCGCTCACGTCCGCTTGCGCTAAATTCCCCACGGATTGCGTGTTCGTCGTCATACTAATTGACGCGCCTCGTCCAGCGTCCTACGCAAAAGGACTCTACCCCCACAAAGCCCAAAATTCCAGCCTCGAACGTCCGGTTCTTTTCCTTTTCGCACCTTCACTAGAAGCTTTCTGATTCTGTTGACTTCCGCGGTCCACGCGCCGTTCCTCACCACCTTGTCATCCCGAATCCCCGCGATTTGCGCGAGGTGAGGGATCTGCTTTTCGCTTTTGGATGCAGCGGGTTCAGGCTTGTCGTGCGCCTTTTGCTTTATCTGTGTTTATCTGTCCCGATCCCGAGACTTCGGGACTCGGGATCTGTGGTTCCAAGGTTTTACGGCTCTTGTCGCTCAACCCTAGTTCTCACACATTCATTTCTTTCCTGGTGGTTCAACGCTCCCAGCTCGCCCGAGACTCGCGCTGCCTGCGCGAGAAGGTAGTTGCGCTCCGGCAGGTTCCCTGTCTTGGCAGCCGCCGCCCGATAGTGCCTGACGGCGCCCTCGCGGTCTCCGGCCAGTTCCAAGAGATGAGCTCGAACCGCGTCCAAGCGGTGATGCTCCGCCAGCCGGGCGTCCGCTTCGAGGGCGTCCAGCATCGCCAAGCCCCTTCTCGCACCGTGCACCATCGCCGCCGCAATGGCCTGATTCAACCGGACCATGGGGTTGTCCGACATGCGCCCCAGCAGATCGTACAGTGCCAGAATCTGCGCCCAATCCGTGTCGTCGGCTCGGGCGGCCTCGTCGTGAAGGGCGGCGATGGCGGCTTGCAGTTGATACGGGCCCACCGACCCTTTGGGTAACGTCGCTGACACGAGCGCAACTCCCTCCGCAATCTGTTGTTTATCCCAGAGCGTGCGGTTTTGCTGCGCCAGCGGGATCAACTCGCCGTCGTCGCTCGACCGCGCCAGGCGCCGGGCATCGGTCAACAGCATCAGCGCGAGCAATCCAGCCACCTCCGTGTCGTCCGGCTGCAGATTGCGCACGATCCGCGTCAGGCGCATCGCCTCATGCGACAGGGCTGCTCGCCGCAAATGCGGTCCGGCGCTGCTTGTGTAACCCTCGTTGAAGATCAGGTACAGCACGTGCAGAACGGCGCGCAGGCGATCCCTTCGCTCCTCCGCAGTCGGCAACTGGAATGGAATGCCGGAGTCCTTGATGCTTTGCTTGGCCCGGCTGATTCGCTGCGCCATCGTTGCCTCGGGGACAAGAAACGCATGGGCAATCTCCGCCGTGGTCAAGCCACCCACCGCCCGCAGCGTCAGGGCAATCGCCGAAGCCGGAGTCAGCGCCGGATGGCAGCACATGAAAAGAAGGATGAGCGTGTCGTCATCTTGCGGCGCAATCTCGGCTGCTGGTGCTTCCGGCGCGCGGGCAGCTTCCTCAGCTACTTCTGTCTCACGACGTCGCCGGGCAGATTCGCTCCGAATCTGGTCGGCCATTTTTCGGAACGCAACTTGCGTCAGCCACGCGCGAGGATTCTCCGGAACGCCATCACGCGGCCACTGCATCGCCGCGGCTATCGACGCTTCCTGCACAGCGTCCTCCGCAGCCGCGAAGTCGCGGAATCTTCGCACGACGATTCCGAGCGCCTGCGGCCTCAATTCGCGCAATAGGTGCTCGATCGTTACGTCCGACGCCTCTGCCATCACTCCAGCCCTTCAGTCTCCGAGGTCAAATTCCCAAGTCACTGTGACTCGTGAGCACTTGCCGCACCTCGATCGGCATGCTCCCCGGCTTCCCTCCGGGGCCAGGCGCCGCGGAAGCCCGCGCCGCGATCTTGTACGCTTGCTCCGGACTCTCCACATCAACAATCCAGTATCCCGCTAGAAATTCTTTCGATTCCGGAAACACGCCATCCGTAATCGGCGACCCATCCGCACCCGCTCGGACGGTCTTCGCTTGCGCCGGCCACCCCAGGCCCTCCGTCGCAACAAACACGCCTTCCTCTTTGAGTTGCTTGCTGAAGTCCCGCATGAAAGCGACATTCGCCTCCAGGTCCTTTTTCGACCATTTCGTGTACGAATCAAAATCAGCTTTCTTGGCGTTCATCATCAGAATGTATTTCATTTTCTTGCTCCTTCTCGAATTGTTTCGCCGCTCCGTTATCCGCTCACGCGCGGTGCTTGCGGCCCCCGGGCCGCTCAGCGGACGCTTCTTTTGCTCGGAACTTCGCGATGCGCTCAATCAACTTCACTGGGACAGGCTCGGAGAGCGGGAACCGTATTGTCCCCTTGCGGATCTCGTACGGCGCAAGCTCGCCTTTGAACGCCCCGACAAGGCGTTCGCCGGCCGGGTAGAGCGAGTAATGCTGCTTCCACCCGGCGAAGAAGAGCACGCGTTCACCATCCAGCGTGTACAGGGGAATTTGGTAGGAAATCAGCTCCTCCGCTTTCGGCAGGGCTTTGCGGATGATGCTCCGCACCTTGTTGAGCACGCCTCGAACGTGATCGGGTTGCGCGTCAATGTAGTCGTCAACTGACGTGAAATGAGTCTTCATTTGTCTCCTCCACGCTTCGGCGCGCCCCTCGGTTTTGCGCACCTCTCGAAATTTCCTCACGATTTCGGGCCGTGGCTCGCAAACTGCCTCACTTCGATTGCCATATTCGTCGGCTTTCCGCCCGGTCCCGGCGCCGCTGAAATCCGGCCGGCGATCTCGTAAGCCCGCTCGGGGCTTTTCACGTCGATGATCCAGTAGCCCAACAGGAACTCCTTCGATTCGGGGAAGATGCCGTCAGTCACTGGCAGGTCATTCTTCAGACCACGCACCACCTTGGCTTCGTCCGGTCCCGCCAGCCCTTGTGTTGACACAAACTCCCCGGATTCAGTGAGTTCCTTGTTGATGCTGACCAAGACCGCCATGTGCCCATCGATGTCCTCCTTGGACCATGCACGGTAGGTATCGACGCCTGCCTTCAACCCAGACATCAGCAAAATGTATTTCATATGTTTAGCTCCCTCCTTCTCACGCCCGTTTCCGCGCTTTCATAGGCTAGTCGGAGCACGCCGCCGTTTCTCTGCATCCCTTTCACGAAGATTTTGGGGGAAGGCTCATGATCGGTCGTACTTCGATTCCCATATTGAGCGGAACGCCCGCAGGTCCCGGCGCCGCCGACGCTCGCGCAGCGATGGCGTAAGCCCGCTCGGGAGTGGCGACGTCGATCACCCAGTAGCCGGCCAGAAACTCTTTCGACTCCGGGAAAACGCCGTCTGTGATCGGCATGCCGTCCTTTCCAGCCCGCACCAGCTTAGCTTGGTCCGGAAAGGTCAGTCCCTCAGCGGAAACCAACTCACCCGAACTCTTGAGGTCCTTATTGAGATCTAGCATGTACGCGATGTGCGCCTCGATCTCTTGCTTCGTCCAGGCGGTAATTCCCGCGGTTCCTGCTTTCATGGTGTTCATCATCAAAATGTATTTCACGATTCCTCTCCTTGGTTTTTTTGGAGTCAGGCTCTGCGTTCATAGGCTAGTCGGAGCTCGCCGCGGTTTCTCTACATCCCGTGACAACAATTTTCCGCACAATTGTGGCCGCCGTCTTGTCGATTTCGCACCTCGAGGACCGACTTTCTCACAGAGGTGCGCAGATGACGAGCGATGCATACGTGGTGGACGTGACCCAGGATTGGGCGATTGCCTGTGACGTGCAGCAGCGTTTCACGCAAAACCCCGGCCCAACGATCGATACCTTCAGCTACAGCGGCCGCTGCTGTCAGCTGCGTGCATTGGGGGGAGATTGCTACCACTTTGTGCCGCTGCCGCAGAATCGTCTCGCACTAGCCATCGCGGATGCCTCCGGAAAGGGTCTTGCTGCGGCCTTGATGATCGCCAACGTGCAATCCTCGCTCCGCACCGCGGCTTCATTCACTCCAAACGATGCAGCCGCCGTTGTAGACGCAGTGAATCGCCAGGTTCATTCGTCCTCGCTCGACGATCGGTTCGCCACATTATTCTACGGCGTACTCGACGGAGCCACACAGACGCTGCGCTATGTCAACGCGGGCCACAATTCTCCGATGGTTATTCGCAAGGGCGAGTCGGTCGCGCAACTCGAACCCAGCGGCCCGCCTGTCGGAGTCTTTGCCGACTCCGTCTATCAGGAAAGCGCCGTCGAGCTTAGTCCGGGCGATCTGGTCGTCGCCTACACAGATGGCGTAGTCGAAGCGTTGAGTCCGGACGGCGAAGAATGGGGAACAAGAGGCCTGCTCTCGGCCGCGGCCAAAAGCGATTCAGAGCGACCCGACGAAATCGTCGAAGCAATCTTCGCGTGCCTTGACGACTTTTCACGAGGGCGCCAGACGGACGATGCCACGGTGGCAGTGGTACGCGTACGTTGAGCCGCGCCCTCACTCCCGGCGGAGCAGAAAACGTTGGATCTTGCCGGTGGAAGTTTTCGGAAGCTCTGCCACCACGTGAAATTCCTGCGGGCATTTGAATCCCACCAGCCGCGTGTGCAACCAGCCATGCAACTCGCTGTCGAGCCCGCCCGCTGGCGGCCTCACGCCCCGCCGCAACACCACGAATGCAACAGGCCGCACCAGACCCACCGAATCCGCGCGCCCCACAACCGCGCATTCGGCCACCACCGGATGACCCAGCAGCGCGTTCTCCACTTCGCTCGGCGACACCCACATGCCCGACACCTTCATCATGTCGTCCGACCGCCCGCAATAATGATAGAACCCGTCGGCGTCACGGAAGAACTTATCGCCGGTATTGAACCACTCCCCTTTCTTGCGGGCGTCACTCCGCTCCCGGCTGTTCCAATATTCGGCGAACATGCCCCCACCCGATACCCACAGATCCCCGATCTCTCCCTCAGGAACCGCGCTGCCCTCACCATCCCGAATCGCTGCCTCGCATCCCGGCACCGGAATGCCGCACGATCCCGCTCGCGCCTCGCCCGGGCGGCACGACAAATACATGTGCAGCATCTCGGTCGAACCGATGGCGTCGATGATTTCCAGGCCGAACCGGTCGCGGAACCTCTCGAAGATTTCGGCCGGAAGCGCTTCCCCCGCCGAGACCGCCAGCCGCACCGACGAGAAATCCATCGCGCAGCCGGCGTCGAATTCTCCCAGCAGCGCAGCGTAAAAAGTCGGCACGGAAAAGAAAACGGTCGGTCGATGCCGCCCGACGAATTCGGCGATGCCGTCAGGCCGCGGGCGATCGGGATAAAGCAGCGTTCCCGCTCCCACCGAAAACGGAAAATACATCCCGTTGCCGAGCCCATACGCGAAGAAAAGTTTCGAGACCGAGAACACGCGATCGTCAGGCCGCAGGCCGAGCACACGTTGCGCGAACCCGCGCGACGTCGCGAGCATATCTTTGTGGCAATGGACCGCCGCTTTTGCCGCGCCGCCCGTGCCCGACGTGTAGAGAAAAAACGCAGGATCGTTGGGCCCAGTCGGTTGCGTCGCCACGTCGCCTGCTGCTTCCGGCAGCCAATCCTCCCAGCGCACCGCGACGCCTTGACCTGGCGGATCGACGCGGCGCAGCGACCCGACGACCACCGTGCGCTCCAGCACCGACCCCTCAGCAGCCAGCCTGAACGCAGCGTACGTCTCCACGCGAACGATGGCGAACCGCGCGCCCGAATCCCGCAGGTAGTGCTGGTAGTCGGCCTCGCGCGCCATCGAGTTCACCGGCACCGCGACCGCCCCAATCTTCGCGGCGCCGAAAAACGAAGCGATGAACTCGGCGGAATCAGGGAGAACGATCAGGACGCGGTCGCGCATCGCGCAACCGGATTCGCGCAGCGCTTGCGCCACCCGGTTGACTTCGCCTTCGAGCTGCGCATAGGTCAGCTCGCGTTCGCTGCCGAGAATCGCCAGTTTCTGCGGATGCTCGCGCGCGCGGCGAGATACAAATTCGTCAGCAATGTTGAGGAGGGCCGGCGCCGGTTGCGACATGGCCGCGATTCTACTTCACAAACGACCAAGTGGGGTCACTGCTGGCGCAAATCGAAGAACGCGCAGCCTCGCGCGTCGTAGGCGCGGCTTTCAAACCATCCGCGTTGGTGAATCCGGTTCTCGCTTACTGCGTGGCCGACTTTTCGCCCAGCCGCCGCATCCGTTCCTGCAGCTTCTTCCGCAGCGGACCCGGCGCGTTCGGATTGAACGCCACCAGATACCACAATGGCTGCGTGCGGTCTCGGCTGAGCCGCGTCAGCGTGGGTGCATCGCTGTTCGGATGGCGCGCGATATTCTCGCGAATCGCCGAATACGGATGATGCGACAACCGGCTCAAAGTCTTCGACGTCACTTTCGGATGCTCGCTGATCAACCGCAGCAGGTAATAATCCTCTTTCGGCGCCTGCCGCGACAGCTGATCGAGCAGCTCCGGCTTCACTTCGGCGCTCAGTACCGTGCCCACTTTCTCGTCCCAGCCCGCATTGATCTGATTCAGCTCCTGCGTGCGCGCGTGAATCAACTGCTCGATCACGCGCCGTTCCTGTTCCAGGCGCGGAGCAGGCAGCGCGCTGCGCTCCACCGAGTCAAGCACGCGCAACAAGTGCTGCCGCTCGCCGAAAACGATCTGCGACGTGCGCACTGACTTTCCCTTTGCCGCATTTCTTACAAGGTCAGAACGTCTCATGGCTGTTTCACTCCGAAAAAATCTTGAGGCGCGATGGAGGGTTTGCGGCCTCGGCGCAACCAAGGTGAGTTTCAATGGCCTTGCTCCTTATTGGGACTCACTCTTGCACGCGCCAGCACACTGCCAGGATGAAACGCGGGGACCAACCGAACTGGCGCTCTACCCTCGGACGGTCGGATTATCATGTGCGCCCCGTGCAGAGTAAAGCGAAGCGCACGTGACGGTTTCATAGCACGCAATAGCCGGTCCTAGAACCAGGCCCTAGCTTCCCCGTTTCCTCGCCCTTGGGTAGAGAGCGTGGCGACCTGTCATCCCGAATCCCCGCGGTTTGTGCGGGGTGAGGGATCTGCTTTTCTGCTTTTCTCTGTGTCCTCCCGGTTTTCTCAGTGTCCTCTGTGGTCAGCTTATGCCTTTGCCTTCCTCTTTTCCCTCTTCCCTTTTCCATCCCCGCCACTGTCCATCCGGCCAGCTAACTCATATACGCCACTGGATTTGGGTATTACAGAACTATTACAAAACACCGCTTGCCGACCTGCTAGTGTCAGTAAAAGAACGGAAGAAGAAAACGCGAAAGGGCCCCCATGGATCTCGAAGCACTCAACCGCAACGCCAAAGCAAAGAACGAAGTGAACTGGATAACCGCCACTTTCATGATCCTGTTTCACATCGGAGCAGTGGCGGCTCTCTTTTTCTTCAGTTGGAAGGCCGTGCTCCTCACGGTCGTTCTCTGGTGGGTTTCCACCAGCCTCGGCATCGGCATTTGCTACCACCGCCTGCTGACGCATCGCGGCTTCAAGACCTCCAAGTGGCTCGAGTACGTGCTCACCGTCTTCGCCACACTTTCGCTCGAGGGCGGCCCGATTTTCTGGGTCGCGACGCATCGAATCCACCACCGCTTCTCCGACCAGGAAGGCGACCCGCATTCTCCGCGCGACGGCAAGTGGTGGTCGCACATGGGCTGGATTCTGATGGGCAAGTCGATGCACCACGACACCACCACCCTCGCCCGCTACGTCCCCGACCTCGCGAAAGACAAGTTTCACGTCTGGATCACGAAGTTTCACTACGTACCCATCATCACGCTCGGAGTGATCCTGCTCGCCATCGGCGGCATCCCGTTTGTGTTGTGGGGAATCTTCATGCGCACCGTGATTGGCCTGCACTTCACGTGGCTCGTCAATTCCGCCACGCACTCGTGGGGTTCGCGCCGCTTCGTGACGCGCGACGATTCCACCAACAGCTTGTGGGTCGCGCTAGTCACCTGGGGCGAAGGCTGGCACAACAACCATCACGCCCAGCCCAGCTCCTCGCGCCACGGCTTGAAGTGGTACGAAATCGACCTCAATTGGTACGCCATCTGGACCATGCAGAAGCTCGGCCTGGTCTGGCAGGTCTACCGCTACAAACTCTCGTCCCACGACTCCGCCGAAGAATCGGCAGCCGAAGCAGCCCGCGAATCCGCCCGTCGCATCCCCGTCCCCGCGGATCCGCAAACCGACCTCGTCTCCGCCTAACTAAGCGCGTGGCAACCCGGTTTCGTCTCAGCCCCCGGGGTGTACGCCAGAGGGCTAAATCGGAAACTCCGGTGAGAATATGTGCAACTGCATGCACACTCCCTCCGCTAACCCCCCTGTTATCAGCGTCAGGATTGGCTTCCGCCTTGCTATTCAAACGCCAAGTTCTCTTCATCCAAGATTCCCTCTGGGAGGGCGAAATGCTCAAGAGCATAGGAGCAAGAGCGATCCTTGCCGCGGTTTTCGTGGTCACCTTCGCGTTTTCTGCCTCTGCGTCACCGATAACGTTCACGTGGGTCGGTAGCGGCGGCTTCAGCGGGTTTTTCACTATGGACAGCAGCGTTTTCACATCCTCCGAGTCGACCTTCCAAGTGCCTGATACGGATATCCTTGCGTTCAGCTTCAGCGGAGACGGGGTTACATTCGATCTCGCCGATGTTGGACTGGGTGAATCGTCGGGTGCGGCTGTGAATTTTGACACGACCGTCAGTCCACCCGCTGTGCAAGACGGGGCTGGCGGCAGCATGGCGTGCGACCCGGCAGGCGACTGCGTTGGGCTTTACGGAGCTACCGACGTGACGATATCCTTAGCCTCGGGCGATTACGAGGAAAGTACGGGTTACTGGACTGCCGAGACGTCATCGACGCCAGAGCCAACGACGCTAATGCTGCTCGGCGCCGGCCTGCTGGGCATCGGTTTCCGGCGGCGCAAACTCGCATAGCTTGACTTCGTCGCTCCATATGCTTCTCGCATCCGAGTCATTGTGTGACTCTCTCGCTTGGCCGGCCGACCTCACTTCATTTGGGTGACTTTTTTCCTGTGACCAGCCGCACCAACGCCACAACCACAAGCACGATGCCGGTGAAAACTGGAATTTCCATTCCGGTAATGAAGAATTTTTGCGCGATCGTCAAGCCAGCCCAAAACTGCCCCAAGTTTCCCGCTCGGGCGGAACTTACGGCCTCTGGATAAAAGGTCATGATTCCAAATCGGAATAGCAGCCACCCCCCGACGGTTAGAAGGAGCCCCCAAATCAACAATGATCGCTTCATGATTTTGATGTCCTGACGCTGAAACTTGGGCCATCGTAGGTAGATGGCACTGGCAAGTCAAGCCTTGTGAAATCTGAATTCACCCGAATTGATGCAAGTGCGCGTGAAGTCGCGTTACCGGACATCTGCCAAAACACCGAACCTTCGTGACATTTAATCCCCACTTCGCATTTGCCCTTTTTCAAAATTCAAATTTGAAATTTCAAATCCGCCTGAGGCAAATACGCTGCGCGCTATCGAGCAGGCACGAATCTTGTCCTGCTATCGCCCGACGTCGCTGAGTATTTCCCCGACGGGCGCTCCGTCAACGCAGCGCTACGCACCCTGATCCACGCAGCGAAATCCTCTGCGCGCCGCACGCGCTGACTCCCTCCCGCCGGATAAGACCACTAGACGCGCACCCTCCAGATGCAAAGGGACGCAGCACCCGAAAAGCCAAGGGCTTCAATGCTGCGACACCTGTCCAACCTACGTGTGCGGCGTCTCACAGCGTGTGGCTCCACGGTTGTTCGTCGGGGCTCTAAACAGTTACGATAAGCGTATGATCAAGCAAACGCATCAGGAACTATGTCGCAGGTGTGGCCACGAGCGCGAACACCACATTCCGGATTGTCGTTTCGAAACCAAGGCTCGACCCTTTTGCGATCGGCTCTGCCTCCGCTTTATTTCGTCGGAAGAACAGACCAAACAGAATCCGCCTACACGAAACAAGGTCAAGGAGTCGTGATAATGCGCGACCGGATGGCGAGACACATTGAAACTATCCTCAGTGCTGCCGTTGACTACTGTTTGGCAGATGAACTTGACGCGAGCGCTCGGGCGCAATTTGAGCAGTTGAAAACGGATCACCATGGAGGCGACGTGTGCTGTGTTCCCGCTCCCCGCTATGGCGATGAGTCGGACGCTCCTGATGCTCTGCCCCGTTCCGAGTGGTGCCAGCACTGCAAGGTGTATGAACGGAATGCGACTGACGCGAGTTATGCGAAGCTCCGTCGGCGCTCGGCTCGCCAGCGCATGAAGCGTGCGTACCGAAAGATAATCGCGTTGAGAGCTCCCCTCGCCGACGAAGTCATAGGCCTCACCGAGCACGGCATAATCGGAAGAACGTTTACGACCAGGGAGGTCGCTTTTCACTTGAAAGGAGTGTTTTCCAACACTGAAATTCGAGAGGGCCTTCGTGCGCTCACCGCTGCCGGTTCAATGGCGCGTGATCTTCGATTCAGGTCAACCTGTAAGTACAAGTACGAGACCGTCTGCTGATTCCAAAGGCGGTTGGCGCAGGCTCCGGCCGTGCCAGATTGAGTGTCGCGATTGGAGTAATTATTTCGAGGCTCAGTGTCGGGTTCGTCGCGCTATGAATCGAAAGGCGGTGTGGGATGACTCCTGAATTACAAAGCATTGTTGAACGGCTGGAGGAGGTCGAGAGACAGAACCGATGGCTCAGAGACCTAGTGATGGACCAAACCCGGCCAGACCGCACGGTTGAGACGGAGAAGCTTGTGCTGAAAGATGTCCATGGAAAAACAAGAGCAACCCTGTGCATGTTTGAAGAAGGACCTGGTCTCGACCTTTGCGACGCTGATGGTAAGGTGCGTGCGTTCTTGAGTGTGAATGCTGAAGGGCCATTTCTTGCGCTCTTCAATTCAAGCGAAAGAGCAGGCTTCGAACTCAAGGTCGGTAAAGACGGCCCAGAGATGCGCCTATTTGACGCTAGCGGTAAAGCAGTTGTACACGTAGGGGTCAGAAGCGATGGCCCGCACGTCACCCTCGCAAACCCGGACGGGGCGCAGCTTCTGACCCTAGCGGTATCCTCGTCGGGCGCGCCGAATCTGCAGATGTTCGACAGGAACGGCTGGACAAACCTGAAACTTGCGGTGGAGAGCGACGGGCCGCGTTTGGTTTTCGGCAAGGACCAGAAAGTGTTTTGGTCTGCGCCGTAGACGAGTGTGACGATCCACTGAGAACCGTCCGGCACCGCACTCTTGCGGTTCCTGCAAGGGTTCGGATTCTGACTCGCCGCCGCGTGACTCCATCCTTATGTAGCCAAAAACCCTTGACTTTTTACCTTTTTTATGTTACAAGGGGTAAACTAAACAATCCTTAATAATTGATTTGTGTGCGCACTCCGGCTCGCCGGAGCAATCGCGCTGTTGCGCCCGAGTGTTTTCCCGGGCGAAACAACGCCGGCGCCGAGGTGCGCCTAACGCACCCACAAATCGAGAAGGAGGATCAAGCAACACAAAGAAGAAAAATGGACAACCAAAACTCGAACGACTCACAAAACGCCAATCCCACACCTCAGCGGCCGCGCCGGAACCGAAGCTGGCCTCTTCGGTTCGTCGAAGTCGCCCCCGGCCGGATGGAACCGATGTTCGACGACCAATACCAGGCCATGCGAGCCGCCGAAGAAGCCGCCAAGCAAGCTCGTCGGGCCTCCCTGGAAGCGGAGCGCGCTGCCGGCCGCGGCCCTTCTACCGAGCCGCCCGGTGACTCACCCAACCAGCAGCTTTCTGAATGCGCGCCGCCTCCCCTCTTCCGTTCCCCCGATTTCTCCCGTCATTCGCGGCATTGCTCGGTCTGCTCTCACCCCGACCGCGACGCCATCGAAGCCGAATTCATCCGCTGGCGCAGCCCCGAAAAAATCGCCAAGGACTACGACATCCCAGGCCGCTCCTGTCTCTACCGTCACGCACACGCCACCGGACTCTTCCCCGCCCGCAAGCGCCACGTAAGCCGAGTGATCGAAAGTTTCCTCGAAACCATCGACGATTGTCCGCCCGATGACTTCGACCCCGTCACCCGCGCCGTTCGCGCCTACGCCCACCTCGACGACGACGGCAACTGGTTTGAGCCCGACCGCACCCTTCGCATCCTCACGGGCCCGTTCGCCGTGGCGACCTCGCTAACCGCGCCGATCCCAGTCGCCGCAACGAGCCCCGCCTTCCCTTCCTCTCCCGCGGAATCCCCCGCCCTCACTTCGGAACCTCACGAAAACGGAGTCTCAAATTCATGAAGTTGCCGATGTTCTCCTCACCCCTGGCCGCCGTGGCGGCTCCGTGCCTACTGTCTCCTTGCCTCCTTTCGAGAGGCGAAGAAAACCCTACCCGGAACAACCCCACATTCAGAAATCGCCGCAGCTACCTGAAACCAAACCACATGACATTTTCTACCCGGAACAAAAACACCACTTCCGCTTCGCCGCACCTTCGCCCATCGGTCTCCAATTCCCCGCTACGGATTCTTTCTCGTCACTCGTCACTCGCCACTCGCCACTGTCTTCCAAAACGGCGTTACAATCGCAGGAGAACCCTCATGCGGATCACTAGCCGGCGAAAAGCGATGGCGTTTTTCATTGTGCTGGGCGTTTGCCTGGTGGCACTGGCGATTGCGCTCAACGTTGGGTGGATCATCCTCAACCTGCGGCAAGGAATCATGCTGTTCCTCGGCGTGATCTTCTTCGCCGCCATCATCCTGGGAATGATTCTCAACACCGGGTTCCTGGTTCGCGAGCTGCGGCGAAACGAACAGCACGACAGCTTTCTCAACGCCGTGACCCACGAACTGAAAACGCCCATCGCGTCGATTCGGCTGTATCTCGAAACCTTGCAGCACCGCGACGTGGACGAAGCGCAGCGCCGGCACTTCTACAACCTGATGCTCACTGATACCGACCGCCTGCTGGGAACCGTCGAGCAAGTGCTGAAGGCCAGCCAGGTCTCGAACAAACCGAAAGTCCGGGTGCGCGCCGAAGTCGACCTCGGCAACCTCGCTCGGGACTGCATGGAACTCGCGCGAACGCGCCACCGTCTGCCACCGGACGCGCTGCGCTACAAGGAATCCGTGAACGGAACCCGACCACTTGTCCTCGGTGATCCTGATGCGCTTCGCACCGCCCTTTCGAATCTGCTCGACAACGCGATCAAATATTCGGGGAGCGAAGTGAATGTGAGCGTCGAGGTGGGGATCACCGACGAAAAGAATGTCCAGCTTCGCGTTCGCGATCGCGGCGTGGGAATTCCGGCGGACGAACTCAAGCGCATTTTCAAGCGTTTCTATCGCGTGCCCGGTCGCGCTCAGTCGCAGGTGAAAGGCACTGGGCTGGGCCTCTTTATTGTCCGCTCAATCGCCAAGGCGCACGGCGGAAAAGTGTTTGCCGAAAGCGGCGGCGAATCGCGCGGAACGACGATCACCATCGAATTGCCGAGGAGCGCTGCATGAGCCGCGTGCTGGTGGTCGAGGACGAAGCGCACCTCGCGGACGGCTTGCGCTTCAACCTGGAAGCCGAAGGGCATTCGGTGGACGTGGTCGGCGAAGGCGAGTCCGCGATGCAGCGGCTCACCGGCGCGAGCGGAACCGAAGGCAAATTCGATGCGGTGGTGCTCGACGTAATGCTTCCCGGCATGAACGGGTTCGAAGTGGTCTCGGCGCTGCGCAAGGCTCGCAACTACGTTCCGGTGCTGATCCTCACCGCGCGAGGACGCCCGGAGGACGTGCTCGAAGGATTCGGCGCAGGCGCCGACGACTACCTTCCGAAACCTTTCCAGTTGCCGATTTTCCTTGCGCGGCTGCAGGGGCTTCTGCGGCGAAGCGAATGGTTGCGCAACGGCGAGGCGAAGCAAGCGGGTTCACGCGCGGACAAAACGGACGCGCCGGCAAAAGAGCCCGAGGTTTACAAGTTCGGTGGCAAGACGATTGACTTCGGCGCCCTCGAATTGCGCACCAAGAAAAACACGATTCAACTCACTCTGATGGAGGCGAAGCTCTTGCGCCATCTGATTCACAACGCCGGGCGCAACGTTTCGCGCAAATCGATTCTCGAGGACGTGTGGGACCTCCGCGAAGATACGGATACGCGGGCGATCGATAATTTCATCGTGCGCTTGAGGCGCTACCTCGAGGAAAACCCCGCGAAGCCGCGGCATTTGCTCACGGTGCGCGGAGTGGGTTACCGGTTCGTTTCCTGAGCAACTCAAGCAACCCCCAGAGGACGGAATCTCATGACCGCATTCGACGATCACCGCGAAGAACTTGAACACTATGAAACGATGATGGGCCCGTATCGGGGAAAGCTCGCGGTCACGCTCGACCTGCTGACCAACGCGCTCGTGCTCGTCGGGCAGCACGGCGTCTATTGCCACAGCAACTGGAATCCGGAGATGCCGGTGATGGACATCCGCATCATCAACAGCGAAATCAAGAAGGCGAAAGAGTTGATTCAAAGCGTGATGGAGGGCCTCCGCGCCGAGCGCGACAACATGGCCCAGGGCAGTGCAGGCGGTGAGTCCTGAGATGAAGGCTACGGCTCGGGTGCGAGGATGCTCAGCGGCGGTTCGACCTTGCGTTGACGCGGGTCCGGTATCGCGGCCGGATTGGGATACTTCGCTTCGCGGAAACACGCCGCGAATATCACGCAGAGAATCGCGAGCAGCGCAAGACACAGCCAGCTTCCCTCGGGGCCCACGCTTCCGCCGGTGAGCCAGGCGGGCCCGGAAAAGGTCGGGTTGAAAAGATGGCCCGGCGCGACGAGGCCGCTGTCCGGCACGCCGTAAAAATACGTTTCGCCCCAGTCCCATGCGGCGTGAAAACCGATCGCCATCCAGAGGCTCCCGGTGCGGCGAAGAATCACGCAAAAGAGAAATCCGACCGCGCCGACGTTGAAGACCCCAAGCCAGTTTTCGCCGGAATTTCCGCGGTGCGCGTATCCAAACGCGATGCACGACAAAATTGCGGCGGGCCAAAACGTGATTCCGGTCGCAGCCGTAAACAGCGCGTAGCCGCGAAAAAAGAACTCCTCGAGGAAAGCCACCGCGAGAAATGCGACTCCCCAGAGAGCGGCATATTTCGCAGCCTCGGCGCCGTGCAAAGCGAGAGGGCCGGAGTGGAACCCGCCCAGAAGCCGCATCGCCGCCAACAAGGCGGTAATCGAGGCAAAGCCGATCACCGCGCCGATCCAGAATTTCCCGCGGAAGGCCTGATTCGCGGGCAGACCGTAGTCCGCAATCCGCCTGCCTTCGATTCTCGCCATCATCCAGCTGAGCGCCAAGACAACGGCGAAGGATATGCCTTCTCCGATAGCCACAGTGGCCGCGTCGAGCTGAGCCTCCGGCTCCGTCCCGTAGGTTCCGTACGTCGCGAGCCATTCGGTGGCGAAGTAAATTGCGCCGAGGATTCCCAGGAAGATCAGCAGCCGCCAGCCCGCGCGAGTGCCGTTCGGGCCGACGAAGACCTTCGTGACGATTTCTTCCAGAGCAGTTGGCTTTGGTTCGGGCGGAAGAGGCGCGGCGGGTACGGGCTGAGAAATCGGGTCATCCATCGCGTGAGATACCTTTCTGGAAGTTCCGCTAACGAAGGAACGGGTTCGATTCGCGCTCGGCGCCTATCGTCGTTGTGTCGCCATGCCCCGGATAGACGACGACTTCTTCCGGCAGCACGATCAACTTCTCGCGAATGGAATTGATGATTTGAGGATACGAGCCGCCCCAGAGATCGGTTCGGCCGATGCTTCCCTGAAACAACGTGTCACCCGAAATCAGGCGAGCCGTCGCAGGTGATCCGCCTGGCGCGGAGACGTGAGAGTGCGCACGCCTATGCGCAGTTCCCTGCTGAGGATTCGCTCCCTCGCCGGCGTCTGATGCGGCGTCCACAACCAAACTGATGCTGCCGGGAGTGTGGCCGGGCGTGTGAAGGACGCGCGCCGCGAATCCGCCCCAGCGCACCGCGTCGCCTTCCTTCACGAAATCCTGGATGCGAGTCGTCTCTGGCGTGGGAACGCCGAGCCATTCCGCCTGGAGGTCGAGGTGACGGTAAAGCTCAAGATCGCTTTCGTGAATCAGCACCGGGGCTCCCGTCGCGCGGTGGAGCGCGGCGAGACCGCCGACGTGGTCGATATGCGTGTGCGTGCTGACGATGGCGCGAACTTTAAGTTGATGGTTGTGCAGAATGGCCAGGATGCGCTCGACGTCGTCGCCGGGATCGATCACAATCGCCTCGCGCGTGGCAGAATCGCCCAGGATCGAGCAGTTGCACTGAAGCATGCCGACGGGAATGATTTCGTGGATGAGTTCGGCCGACATTGCGTCAAGTATAGCAAGGCTGCTTGCCACTAGACTGGAGATTGGGTCGCTCAGAAAAAGTTAAACACAGAGGACACTGAGAAAGGCTTGAGGACACGGAGATCGGGGAGATGAAGGAGCGGCTGATCGGAGACGTGCGTATGAATCACGGGGCGGCAGCGCCTCTCAATCCACCTCGCACTCCCCTCTGATAAGATGCATTCAGGCGCGCGCGGCGCCGCAAACTTTCCATGGAAACGCCTCTTCTGAACGAACATCGCTCTGCCGGAGCGCAGCTCGGCGAATACGCCACGTGCGTTTTGCCGGAAGTCTTTTCCGATTTTGAATCGGAATGGCGCGCCGCGCGTGAGAGCGTGGCCCTATTCGACACGAACTGGCACGCCATTACGACGCTGACGGGCCCCGACCGCGTCCGTTATCTGAACGCCATCGTCACAAATAATATTCAGGCGCTCACCGACGGCCAGGGGATCCTCGCGCTGCTTTTGAATCCGCAGGGGCGCATTCTGGCCGAGTTCGAAGTCTACGCCTCGAAAGATAAGCTCACTCTGCTGTCCCATGCATCCGTCCGCGAGCGCACGAAGGCCACGCTCGACAAATACATCATCATGGACGACGTCGAAATGGACGACACCACGGACCGCATGGGAACCATCGCCGTCGAAGGCCCTCGCGCCGCTAGTGTGATTTCGCAAGCGACCGGCGTCGAACTGGAACACCTTCCCGACCTCACGTCGCGAGAAGTGAAAATCAACTGGGTTTCGTGCCGCCTGATTCGCCGCAGCCACTTCGGAAGCATCGGCGCCGAAATTCTTGCGCACCGAGAACATCTTGGAAGTCTCTGGCGAGCGCTGCATGGGAGCGTTCAGACTCTAGGTGGCGCGTCGATTGGGATGGAGGCGCTGAACTCGCTGCGCCTCGAGGCCGGAATTCCCTGGTTCCCTCTCGACTTCAACGACAGCGTAATTCCGCACGAGGCGGCGCTCGAAGGCACGCATATCAGTTTTTCGAAGGGCTGTTATACGGGACAAGAAATTGTGGAGCGAGTTCGTTCGCGAGGGCACGTCAACCGGCAGCGCGTGCGGCTGAGTTTTTCCGGGGCGAAAGTGCCGGTGGAAGGCACGAAGCTGCTAGCCGGCGGCGCGGAAGCGGGATACATCACCAGCGCGGCGTTCTCGCCCGCGGCGGGGACGGCCATCGGCATGGGATATTTGCGGCGTGAATACGCCGCTGGCGGCAGCATCGTCGAATTCGACGGCGGCGCCGCTACCGTTCTCACGTAGTGGTCGAAGCGAGCCCAACCCCGCAGTCAGGCGAGATCCCGCGCGAGAGTATCACTTGTCCAGTTGCCGCGTGGCTCTGCTGCGGCGCGCGCAAACATCCATAGCCTCACGCGTTCGGAATCTACTCCCAGCAAATCCGCGAAGCGGCGGATTGTGCCGCGCGCGTTTTGCTGCATTCTCGTGCCGCAGTTGAAGAGGTGCTGCGTGGCGTCGTAGGCGGGATCGCCGACGAAGGGCTTCGGATCGATGACGAGCCAGGGTTCGCGTTGCGCGCGAAGCACGTTACCGGCGTGCAAGTCCGTCGCGAGCACGACGTTCTGCGCGGAGTTGCGCGGCAACTCCGCAAAGAGCCGCAAGCCTTCGCGGACGAGTCCGGCATCGGACCACTGCGCGATTTGCGCGAGCGTCTCTCTACTCCAATATTCCGTGAGCGCCGATAGAGGACGAAAAGAATGTTGTGCGGACGGCGCGCGCCACATTCGACGGAGCAAACCTGCGATCACCGCGTCCTGGTCAGCGTCCGGCTGCGTGCGAAGCGTGGTTCCCGGCTCGCAACGTTCGAGTACCATCGCGTTGAGACCTTCATCCACCGCGAGTAAACGTACGGTCGGATTCCCGTCCCAGAAGCGCAATCCTTGAATCTCATGCTCGCCTTCCATGTGCGGCATGCCGAGCTTGAGGACCGCGGACGTGCCGTCGGCCAGACGGACCGTGGTCACATACGAACAGGTTACGTCGTCGCCTGCGAAGGGAGACCCGAGGCTCAACGACCATCGGCGCTCGAGCTCGTTCAGCGCATCGGGGAGACGCTCGAGCCATGCCGTGCGCTCGGTGCTCTTGCGGCAATTCGCTTCCAGATTATCGGAGATTCGCAGGCGCACGGTTCATTGTAGTTGGTCCGCGCGCCGCACGGTTCATTGTAGTTGGTCCGCGCGCCGCACGGTCCACTTGTTCGCGGTTAGCAGCCTTTCCGTTTCTGGCCCGCCAGATCAAAGAGGCTTTACAAGTTGAGGGATCTGCGGAAGCTGCCGCGGTCGGCGTCGATCTTCTTTTGGAGCTGGATAATCGCGTAGAGGAGCGCTTCCGGCCGGGGCGGGCACCCTGGCACGTAGACGTCGACGGGAATCACCTGGTTCACGCCCTGCACCACCGCGTAGTTGTTGAAGACGCCGCCGGACGTGGCGCACGCGCCCATCGAAATCACCCACTTAGGCTCCGGCATCTGCTCGTAAAGCTGCTTGATGACGGGCGCCATCTTCTGTGAAACGCGTCCTGCGATGATCATCAAGTCCGACTGGCGCGGCGAGCCTCGAAACACTTCCGCTCCAAAGCGCGCCACGTCGTAGCGCGACGCCGCCATGGACATCATTTCGATGGCGCAGCAGGCCAACCCGAACGACATCGGCCAAATCGAACTCCGGCGCGCCCAGTTGACCACTTTGTCGAGCGACGCGAAAAGAATCCCCTCGTCTTTGAGGAAGTTCTCTTCCTCGCCGGGCTTTTCCAGTGTGACGCCCTTCGCGATTTCGACGGCCATCGTGGCGTTCAGCTCCTGAAGCTATTTTCGCACGCATCCTCGTTCGTTTGCAAAGAGCCTATCTCATAAATGCTCGGTTGGATCGAATACCTTGGCTTCAAGGGCTAAAGCCCTTTCTTATTGCTGGCCTGACGGCGGGGCTGAAGCCCCGCCCTTCCGGGCGCCATTTATGAGATAACTCCTAGTCGTTTCGCGGGTCGACTTCTTCCGCTGACGCGGGCACAGGAGTCGGGAAACACCGGCCCAGCTCTAAGGAACCCTCAAGACAATCTTGCCAAATTGTTCGCGGTGCTCCAGGCGCTCGTGCGCTTCGCGCGCTTGCTCGAGCGGCATCACCGTGTCGATTACGGGCCTGAGCAAGCCGCGACGCACCAATTCGAGGACAGAATACAGTTCCGCCTTGCTGCCCATGAACGAACCTAGAATCGATAGCTGCCGCGTGAAGAGATAGCGGAGGTCGATCTTCCCTTCGTAGCCGGTCGTTGCGCCGCATGTGACGAGGCGACCGCCAACCGCAAGACTGCGAATGCTGCGCTCCCACGTGGCTTGCCCCACGTGTTCGAACACCACGTCCACTCCGCGGCGGTTGGTGAGCCGTCTCACTTCGGCGGCGATGTCCTGGCTCGAATGCTGAATCACGTCGTGCGCGCCGAGTTCTTTCGCCTTCGCCAGCTTCTCTTCCGAACCGGCCGTGGCGATCACGCGAGCGCCCGTCACCCGGGCGATTTGAATCGCGGCGCTGCCAACGCCGCTCCCGGCGCCGAGAATCAGCGCGTCTTCTGAAGGCTTCAGCTTCGCGCGCGTAATCAGCATGTGCCAGGCCGTGAGAAAGACCAGCGGGATCGCGGCCGCTTCTTCGAAGGAGAGTCCCGGCGGCATGGGAATCACGTTGACGCTGGGCGACCTGACGTATTCCGCGTAGCCGCCGTCCACCATGTAGCCGAAGAGCGTGTAGTCGCGGCACATGCTGTCGTCGCCCGCCAGACACTGCGGGCAATGGCCGCAGGAAATTCCCGGAGACAGCAGGACGCGGTCTCCGACTTTGACGTGCGAGACGTTTGCGCCGACTTTTGCCACTTCGCCGGAAATGTCGCTGCCCAAAATGCGCGGCAGAGGAATCTTGACCCCGGGCATTCCAGCACGCACGAACAAATCCAGGTGGTTCAGCGCGCAAGCGTGTACGCGAACCAAGACATCGTTCACATCGGGCGCGCCAATCTGCGGCTCCGGAACTTCGGTGTAGCGCAGCACTTCCGGCCCGCCGTGTTCGGAAAAGACTACAGCCTTCATTAGCACCTCGTTGATTCGACAGTGAGACTTAGCAGGCGAGCAGTCCGGGAGTCAAGCTTTGAGGCAAGCTTACGCCAAGGCAGAATTGGCTTACGAATCGGGCACTGAGTCCATTACCTCTGTCATTTTCCGAGTTTCCGATCCTGCAAGATGTATCGTGCATGTGCAAGGCAAAGGCGGCACGCACTGCGCATCTCAGGTCACTTTCTCGCGCGCAAACCCCTGATAACCAGAGCCGTACGGCTGTTCGCCGTGGCCCGAGAACTGCAATACAGTCGCTCGTAGGAGTGACAACATGAAGCCGAGCATTGAAATTCCAGCTCTGTTCCTCACTTTCCTTGCGCTTGTGCGTAAGGCCAGCAGCGCCGTCTTACTCATCATCTCCCTTGTTGGTCTGCCAGTTTCAAGTGCACAGACCAGTCCACCACCCCTGACCCGCCAAGCGCCGCTGTGGTCCGCCAAGCCCAAGCAGGTGGGCCACGATTCGTCGGTATTCAGGAAATTCCGTGCCACGGTGGGTGGCGACGAAGTAAAAGCTCAATTTCTCGATGACCAGCGTCTCGCATTGTCACGGCTAACGCCGGATGAAACTCCGACCCGCGTAATCGACCCAGGTAAGCTCCTCTCTCATTTGCATCTTTCAATCGTTGATGCTCGTAGTGGTCAGCAGCTCTTATCCCACGAATGGCTGTGCACCGCGCAAGGTGTGAACCTCGCGTACACCGCATCTGGCGAGTGGCTCCTTTCCATCGGTGAATCGGTGACTCTTTATTCGTCGTCGTTCGACAAGTTAAGGGATTTGCAGAACGTTAGAACTCAGTGGTCACACACCTTCGTGTCGCCAAGTGGACGCACGTTTCTCTCGTACGTCGCCGATTCCCACGACGCATGGTCTCCACAACTGAGGGACTCGGCCAGTTTCGAAGTCTTGGATTCCTGGACTGACACGCGCTTGGATAAAGCTCACATCGAATACTCTGACCACTTCTTCCTCGCCCAGATTTCTCAGCCGGGGAGGCCCCAACAGCTATACATCCGGGAAATTGGTGGAAGTTGGAAGCCATATTTGCCGTCAATTCGCGGGCCTCAGTCAGCGAGAATATTCGCGAATAATGACACTCTCGTGAGTCGGCTCGGCCATGAACTGATTGCGGAAACAGTTGGGGGCACTCAGCTATTCAGCTCAACTCTTCCTAACAAGACTAACCTCTTGTCGTCAGCGTCGGCCACTTCGAGGGGAGGAGAAAGGTTTGCGGTTATTCTCGGCCGATTGAGGGGGCTTAATAACCCGGGTTTTGACATGTATCCCTTCTACTCGGACGACCGCGTTATCGTTTACAGCATCCCCCAAAGGAGCGCGATTTTCAGTGTGAAGGTCAAAGGCGAGTCGCCGTGGCCCCATTGGTCTTCCGACCCCGTCTGGAACAGAATCGCACTTTCGCCGAATGGGCTACTGCTAGCTATTTCATCCAACGAGGGCGTGCGAGTTTACGCTCTTCCTCCCGACGAGCAGACAAATCACTAGCGGGCGCGCGGCGGCGCAAACGCTCGGCTATTTGTCGGGCAGCCGATTGCTGATGAACTGCGAGACGCGCTGCGCGGCGGGAGGATCCATGTTCGCGAGTACCGCTACGGTATAGCCCGATTGCGGGCAGATATCGAGGTTGCCGTTCATGCCGGGCGCGCCACCGCCGTGGCCAAAACAGCGAACACCGCCGCGCATTTGCTCGCCGAAACCGTAGGCGTACTTGTCGCCGGCTGGCGTGTCCACTTTGCCGGTGGTGAGAAGCTCGGTGTAGTGGGCGTCGAGGAGCTTGTGGCCTTCGAGGGCGTTGGCGAATCGAAGCAGATCCCCGACCGTTGAATAGCCGCCGCCTGCGGAGGTTCCGCGATACGGAAGCGTGTCGGTGTTGGGGTGCCACCGGGAGTTGGCGTTGGCGCCGGCGCCGGGACCGTCGTCCTTCGTATATCCCACGGAGCGCAACTGCACGACCTGATCTTCCGGGTCGGACCCCGTCGAAGTCATTCCCGCCGGCTTGTAGACGTGGTCGCGCACGTAGTCGTAGTAACTCTGACCCGAAACCTTTTCGACCACGACGCCGAGCAGCAGAAATCCGTAGTTGCTGTATTCCCAGCGGCTGCCGGGCTCGAACTCCGGCGCGCGTTTCCCGTACAGAGTGACGTAGTCCTCGAGGGTGCGAAGCTCCAGGCGATGTTTGTCAAACTCCGGGCCGAAGAAATCACCCGTGCCGCCCGTGTGAGTGAGCAGCTGATGAATCGTCACCTTCGTGGCGACGTCCTTGTTCGGATAGTCCGGCAGATATTTGCCGAGGGGATCGGTGAGATTGATTTTGCCGGCTTGGACCAACTGGAGCACGCAAACCGCGGTGAACATCTTGTTCATCGACCCGATTCGAAAGCGCGTGTCGAGCGTGTTCGGGATTTTCTTGTCGCGGTCCGCGAGCCCGTAGGCTTCGGCGAAAACGGGTTTGCCGTCCTTGGCCACGAGGACGGTGCCGGAGAACTTGTCCGCGGCGACATCCTTTTCCAACTGGCTGCGAAGCGCGGCAAGCGCGTCGGCCTCGCTCATGCGCGGCAGCGGGACATCCGACGGCTGCGGAATCGCGCGCAGCCCCAATTTTGTAATTGCGTGCGGCTCGTCGGCAGCAACCTCGATTTCAAAGCGGGCGTATTGGTCGGAGTCGCGCTCCTTCACTAGCCCCGTGAATCGCGTGGCCGTCGATTCCTCCGCCTTCTTGAACTCGAAGCCGCCGGTCCGCTGGCGGAAGCCCATTTGGTCGTCGACGCTTCCCTGGTGAGTGGGGTAGTTCTTGTCGAGGAACTGCGAGAGCGCGGCACGGTCGCCGCCGTTGAAGGCATCAAGCCACGCTGCAAATTGATGCGCCGCCGGAGTATCCGGAAACTGGGCCGGGGCTTGAGCAAAGACCCGAGCTTGGCCTGCCAGAAGGAGCGCGGCCACGAGTAGGGTTGCGGCGAGAATTTTGATTTTCATAGTTCCAATAGACGCGCGAACGCCCGATTTGGCGTTTTTCAATTGGGGGCTCGATAACTCCGGCCGTTCCACTCCTGTTCACTTCCTTTTCGGCACGTCCTGCAATCGAATTGAAAAAGGCTCGCGAGCAACGATTCGTAACTGTGGGGGAATCTTGCCGAAGCCAGACAGAACGATCTCCGCTCTGTCGGAATTGTCCCAGAAGGATTCACCAAGATATACATCGCGAATGAGGAATTCGTTCGCTACTTTGGGCTTTGATCGCCATTTTAAGGACAGAACTGGACGGATGGTCAACGTGGTGGCTATACTTTCGAGCTCTCCCAGACCATTGTACAACTCCCAGCGGTCGCGGCTGATTCTGATGCGAAGAACGCTTCCTGTTAGGCGAACGTCACCGGTTTCGAACGTCGCATCATGAAGGTAGCTCCCAAGAAAAACCACATCGTGGAGGAGATTAGGTCCCTCTCGACAGGAAAAGTCGACAGGGCTTCGCCTATTCGTGCGGAAGTACCTTCCAAAATCCGGCAGTGTCACTTGCTTGTCCACGATCCCCATTCTACCTACACAAGTCTCTCACGCGACAGCGTCAGACTCGGCTTTCGTGCAAGTGTTGCGCCGACCAGTTGAGTCCACACGCGTAATTGGAAACTGATCACTACCCGCGGCGTACTTCGATTGACACCGGCAGATACGCGCCGTAACCTATTTTCCAGAGACTTCGACGGCCATGGACATCTTCGAAGAAATCGTGATGATGCGGCGAGCGGGCCGGCGTGGCGCGCTCGCGACCATCGTGCACACGAACGGCTCGATCCCGAGCTATGAGAGCTCGCGGATGCTCGTGCGCGACGACGGCTCGATCGCGGGCACCGTGGGCGGCGGCTGCGTCGAAGCGGAAGTCTGGGCCGCGGCGAAAGAAGTGATCGAGACGGAACAGCCGCGCAAGATGACCTTCAACCTGAATCACGACGCCGCGTACGACGCCGGCTTGATCTGCGGAGGCACGCTCGAGATTTTCGTCGAGCCGATCTTGCCGCAGCCGATGCTGTATCTTTTTGGCGGCGGGCACGTCTCGACGGCCGTCGCGCGCGTGGCGCACCAGGCGGGCTTCGCCATCGGCATCATCGACGATCGCGAATCGTTCGCCAATGCGGAGCGCTTCCCCATGGCGTCCGAGGTCCATACTTCGTTTGCGGAAGCGTATGACAAAATCCTGCCGAATTCGTCCAGCTTCCTGGTGATCGTCACGCGAGGCCACAAAGACGATATGCGCGTGCTCGCGTGGGCGGTCGGCACCGAAGCGCGGTACATCGGAATGATCGGCAGCAAGCGCAAAGTGTTGTCGGTTTACAGGGCGCTCGAAAAAGAAGGATTCGCGGCCGAAAAGTTTGACCGCGTTCACGCGCCCGTGGGGCTCGACATCGGCGCGCTCACTCCCGAAGAAATCGCCGTAAGTATCGTTGCCGAACTGATCGCCGTGCGACGCAACGCACCCAATCTGCCGCACAAATCCATAAAACTCTCGGAAGCTGCTCGTCTCCTGAGCGACTGACCCATGCTCGCCGCCGCGATTCTCGCAGCAGGCGAATCCCGGCGGATGGGCTCGCCCAAGGCGCTGGTCCCGCTTCGCGGCGTCACTTTCGTGCAGCATCTCGTCGATGCGACGAGCGTGCCGCGCGTGGGCGTCATGCGGATTGTTCTGGGCGCGGGCGCCGAAGAAATTCGCGCGAGACTCCACGTCGATCCCGCCACAATCGTGGTAAACCCGGATTGGGAGAAAGGGCAGCTCTCGTCGATTCGCGCGGCGATTCGTAGCCTGCCGCCGGGAACCGAGGGAGTGATTCTCGCGCCAGTGGATCATCCGCTGATTTCAACGAATCTTGTTTTGCGGCTCATCAAGCAGTTCGATTCCACTGACAAACAGATTGTGCTTCCCACGTTCCATGGCCGGCGCGGTCATCCTGTGATTTTCCGCGCCTCGCTCTACGACGAATTGCTCGAGGCGTCGCCGGAGATTGGCGCGCGCCAGGTGGTTTGGGCGCACGAGCAGGAAATTGGCGAGGTCCCCACCGAGGAGGAAGGGGTTGTGCTCAACCTGAATGATCCTGAAACGCTGAAGAAGGCGATGGGTGGAGGAACTGCCTGAACGCCGCCGGTTTGTGTTGCCGTCGTCGAGACTCGCCTCTGTTTAAGTGAGCTTGCGAAATAGCGCCGTGACGGCGTCGCAGCAGAGTTGCGCGGCATGAAATGTCGCCGGCGGAAGGCCACCGAGGGCATCGGAAATTTGCTGCGGCGTCAAGGCGCGCGCTTCGTCGAGCGATTTGCCGGCGAGTAGATCTGTGAGTACTGAACCGGACGCGATCACCGCCACGCAGCCCTGGGCCTTAAAGCGAGCCTCGTCGATGCGCCCCTCGTTGAGCCGCACCGCCAATCGAAGGACGTCTCCGCAAACTGGATTTGTAACCTCCGCGGTCGCCGTGGCATCCAACAAGTCGCCGGCGTTATGTGGATTGCGAAAGTGGCTCAGAACGGCGTCGGTGTACATCGGCCCAAGTATAAGTCTTGATGGTCCGCGCGGCAGAATCGTTACAGCGGACCCGCGCATGTCGGTTTCGGCCTTTCGCCTTTTCTTTCAATCTTGTTGACAGAAAGACGCTTAGGACGATACTGTAATCGTGCCTAGCCACTCGCCTCTTCCGTCAGGGCGCGGAAGGGTCGACCCCTTAACCTGCCTACAGCAAAAAACTCAGGAGATACTGATGCGACGATTTGGATACCTCTTCCTCCTCCTGGTCACTCTCGCGCTCAGCGCGACGACCGTATTCGCTCAGGATGGAAAGCTGAAAATTAAAGTGACCCCCAGGCAAGCCGACGTTTTCGTAGATGGACAGGCCCAGCCGCAAGGGGTTTATCCGATCAAGTTGAGCGCCGGAAAACATACCGTCGTAATCGTGAATTATGGTTATAAGATCTTCACGCAAGACGTGAATATCGACGCCGGGAAGACCACCGAGCTCCCTGTGACCCTCGAAGCGTACGGGGGCACGGTGAACGGGCCTTTTGGTGACATCCAATTCAACGGTTCGCCGCGTGCGGCCGTGCTCTCGGATGGCACGACCCCGGGCTATTTTGTCGGTCATGTGGATGAATTCGACTGGGACTGGATCTGGCACCAGAACTTGCTCCTCCCCGTTGGAACGCACCACATCACCGTTACCTTGAAGGGAACCACGGTTTGGTCCGGCGACGTCACGGTCGTTGCGGGCAAGAAAGTGATCGTGGATTTCGCAAAGAACACGCAAAAGGTTGTCGAGTGGAACCGCGGGACCAAATTGCCGGCCCAGCCACGCTTCAAGGCCGGTACGGCTAGCGCCACCATCGCAGTGGCCCCGGTGACCGTAGGCGCGTTCACAGCCTCGCCATCGGACATCAACTGCGGACAGTCCTCGACGATCACATGGAGTTCCACTGAGACCGTGGACTCAAACATCAGCGGCATCGGGGCTGTCGCCACCAGCGGAACCCAATCGGTGAGCCCGCATGCGACGACCACCTATGACTACACCACCGCTGGTCCTGGCGGAACCGGCAAGGGCAGTGCGACGGTCAACGTCAACACGAAAGTGGACGCGAGCCTTTCCGTAAACCCGGCCGAGGTTCACTACCGCAAGATCGGCGAGAAAGTCCTTACGCAGGACTCCTCGACGCTCACTTGGCAGACCTCGAACGCAGATAGCGTCTCGATCGACCCGATCGGCAAAGTGGATCCCAGCGGCAGCCAGGCGATTAAGGCTGAACCCAAGGACAGCTCGCAGGTTGGGGATGGCCAGCCGGCTCGAACGATCGATGAGACGAACACCTACACTCTGAACGCGACGAACGTTTGCGGCGGCAGTTCAACGCAAACCGCTGCGCTTCACATCACCGGCACGGTCGAGCCGATTCCGGCTGTTACGTTGCAGAGCGTCTTCTATCCGACGGATTATCCGGACAAGACGCATCCGCAGGTCGGGCTCGTGAAGAGCCAGCAGCTTTCGCTGGCGGACCTCGCAGCCGGATTCAAGAAGTATCTCGAATACGATCCGGACGCGAAGCTCTCGGTGGAAGCCTATGCCGACATTCGCGGCGGTAAGGAGTTCAACCAGGATCTGAGCGAGCGGCGCGTCGAGCGCATCAAGCAGTATCTGGTCGACCAAGGCATTTCGGCGGATAAGGTTCAGACCGCCGCGTACGGCAAAGACCGTCCGATGCCGAAGGACCAGGTAAAGCAGCTTGAGGATTCCAACCCGCAAGCTCCTCCCAAGATGCGCATGCGCAACAAAATGGGGGATTGGTATGCCTATAACCGTCGCGCGGATATCGTGCTACTGCCGTCGGGCAAGAAGTCGGCGCAGTTCTTCCCGCACAGTGCGGACGACTCCGGCCTGATCTGGTCGATCCCGAAACCGCCGCTCAAGAAGGTTGAAGCCGACCAGTAAACTGCCGTTTGAAAAAGAAACGCGCCGCGGAGCGAAAGCCCCTCGGCGCGTTTTTGTTTTTGCGAACGCGAAAATTCGAGAAACAGAGACTAGGCGCCGGCCGCTGCGGTCACAGGCTTGTACCCCGTCCCCGCGGCCTTCTTGAGCGCGTCAATTCCCTCCGCTGTGGTCAAGAGTGGCGTGGTCTTCACGGACTTGCAGGCGCCTCCCGCGGCGAATGCAATCGCAATCGCTGCGGCTGCGACGTTGTCGGGTAATTCGAGCATCGCGACAATGTCGTAATCACCAAACGCAAAATATCCGCTGATTACTTTTCCGCCGAGTTTCTCGATGGCAGGCCGGATCGCGTCGATCCGGTTCTGCGGGTTGTGGATGAGCGCTTGCCAGGCTTCCTGGTTGTAGGCAACTTGGGTCAAAAATAGTGGCATGGAGCCTCCTTTTCTTCGGAAATAGGTGGGCCGATGACGCGGATATTCGCAGACGTGGGCGGAAACGTCAAGCGAAGCGCCGCTTTGAACTTTCCGCCGGCGTCGTGCGTTTCACGATAGCGCCGTCCGTATGGTAGCGTTGTGCCCCGCAAATTGCGGCAAGGAGTAGCCACAGATGAAGTCGTCGCACGATTCGCAAAATTCCGCGCGCGGCGATTTTCTTGCGCTGGGTGTGATCGCGCTCGGCGTCGTGTTGCTGCACGTGGCCACGAATGGGAGGTATGGCGTCCATCGCGACGAATTGCAGGTGCTCGACGACGCGCGCCACATGGATTGGGGCTTCGTGGCTTATCCGCCGATGACGCCGTTCATCGAGCGTGTCGCGCTCGCGCTGTTCGGTACCTCGCTGATCGGCCTCCGCATGTTTTCAGTGTTGGCGCAAGCGGCCGCTCTGATCATCACGGGATCGATGGCGCGCGAACTCGGCGGCAGGCGGCTGACGCAGGTGGTGGCTGCGCTGGCGGTGGCAGTCTCGCCGCTGCCTCTCTTCGAGGGAACCGAATTCCAGTATTCCTCATTCGACTATCTCTGGTGCGTCCTGATCGCCTACTTCCTGATCCGCCTTCTCAAATCCGAAGACCCGCGCTGGTGGCTCCCGATTGGCGCCATGATTGGCCTAGGCATGATGACGAAATACACGATGGGCTTCTTCGTCGCTGGAATTGTGGGAGGCGTTCTGCTCACGCCGGCGCGCCGGTATTTGAAGAGTCCGTGGCTCTGGGGCGGAGTCGCCCTCTCCCTGTCGATTTTTCTCCCCAACATGATCTGGCAGATCCGCCACTATTTCGTCTCGCTCCATTTCCTGCAGCACATTCACACGCGCGACGTGGGCGAAGGCCGCGCCGACGGCTTCGTGCGCGACCAGTTTCTCATTAGCGCGAATGTGTTCATCGCGCCGCTATGGCTCGCCGGACTCTACTATTTCTTTGCCGCGCCCGACGGAAAGCGGTACCGATTGCTGAGCTGGCTGTACGTAATCGCGTTCGCGCTCTATTTCTTCGGCAAGGGCCGCGGCTACTACCTGGCGCCCGCCTACCCGATGTTGTTCGCCGGCGGGAGCGTCCTTTGGGAACGGTGGATCGCGACGATGTCAACCGTGTGGATGCGCGTGGTGCGAGGCGTCGCGTTCACTCTGTTGGCCTCTGGCGGAGTTTTTGCGTGCGCGTTCATTATTCCCTTCAACCCGGTGATTTCGGCCAGCAATTTCGCGCTCAGAAACAACGGCGATCTCAGAGAAGAAATCGGCTGGACCGATCTGGTTGCGTCCGTCGCGCAAATCCGCGACTCTTTGTCTCCCGAGGAGCGAGCCCACATGGCCATCTTGACCGGTAACTACGGAGAAACCGGCGCGATCGATCTATTCGGTCCGGCCTATGGACTGCCGCAAGCAATCAGCGGAACGAACACGGCCTGGTATCGCGGCTACGGCAATCCGCCGCCGCAAACTCTGATCGTGATCGGCCGCTCGCGCGAACAAGTGGAACGCGATTTCGAGTCCTGCAGGGTCGCCGGCCACGATGGGAATCCCTACGGAATCAAAAACGAAGAATCTATCTACCATCCCGACATCTTCGTCTGCGGCGCGCCGCGGCAGCCTTGGCCCGAATTCTGGGCTGGTTTCCAGGCCTACGGCTAGCAGAGGGGTGGGCAGACCGAGCCGGACCGACGTAGAATCGAACCGGATGGCCCGGAAGATTCACAATACACGCCAACGAATCGTTTCGCTCGCACCAAATGTGACTTCGATTCTGATTGCGCTCGGCGCGCAGCGCGAGCTTGTGGGCGTGAGCAAATGGTGCAAGGAAGTTGCGCCCCTGGGCCGGCTGCCGCAGGTGCCCCAGGTGGGCGACTGCTGGAAGCTCGATGTGGCCGAGGTCATGCGGCTCCGCCCGACGCTGCTAACCGGCTCAGTTCCCTTCGCGCCCGAGACGGTGGAGAAACTCCTCGCGCAGCCTGTCGCATTTCTGGCGATCAATCCCAGGTCGCTGGCCGACATAGAAAATGACGTTCGCACGCTCGCTCGGCTTGTGAATCGCGCGGCAGCAGGCGAAAAACTGATCGCGCGCATGCGGCGTACCTTCGATGAAATCGCGCGCGCGGCCTCGAAACTGCCATGCCACCGAAAGCCGCGAGTCTATTGCGAAGCGTGGCCGAATCCGCGCATCAGTTCCCCACCATGGGTGGCGGAGATTGTCGCGCTCGCAGGCGGGAGATTCGTGGTCGCGCCAGGAAAGAGAGTCGCCGACGACGAAGTTGTGCGCGCGAAACCGGACGTCGTCATTCTCGCGTGGACGGCTACCGGCGATCGCGCCAGTCCGGCGCGCATGTTGGCCGACCCTGCGTTTCGCGACGTGCCCGCAGTGAAGGATCGCCGCGTGATCGTTATCCGCGACGAATTGCTAAACACGCCCGGGCCGCCGCTGATGCGAGGCGCGCGCGAACTCTTCCGGGCGATTCATGCATAGCTCTGCGTTCCCCATGCGGACACAGTAACGAACAGATTCACCGCTGAGACGCAGAGTGCGCAGAGCAACACACAACCAAGGCAAAAGCCGTTGTGTGGCTTTTGACCACATCAAACCGTGGTATCGCCTTCATATATACAATGAATTGGTCGCTGTGCACCGAGGGGGGATCCGATGGCTCGAACCGCAAAATTGTTTCGGAACGGTGGCAGTCAAGCCGTTCGGCTACCCGCAGAGTACCGCTTTGCGGGTTCCGAAGTGTACATTCGCCGGGACGAGCAAACCGGCGACGTGATTCTCTCGCGACGGCCGGAATCCTGGGTGGAGTTCTTTCAGTTGCTGAAAAACATTGAAATCCCAGACGACTTTCTTGCCGAGCGCGGGGACGAACCGCCGCAGAAGCGAAATCGTTCTTGATGCGCAGTCGCTTCTCCTTGAGGGCTGACGTCGATGATGATGGTGGTGGCGGCGCTGATCGAATGCGACGGCAAGGTGCTCGCGTGCCAACGGCGGCGCGGGTCGAGGTTCGAACTCATGTGGGAGTTTCCCGGCGGCAAGACCGAACCGGGAGAAGCGCTCGAACAGGCTCTTGGGCGTGAGTTGCGCGAAGAACTTGGCGTCGTGGCGCGCATCGGTCCTGAAGTCTATCGCGTGCGGCACAAATATCCGGAGATGAAGGACGGAATCGAGCTCGTGTTCTTCGCGGTGAGCCTCAATCCAGCCGAGGTGAAGAATCTCGATTTCGAGCAGATCGCCTGGCGCGAGCCTGAGTCGCTTCCAGACTTGAATTTCCTGCCGGCTGACCGGGAGCTGATCGACAGACTCGCGAATGGCTCGCTGCGTTTGCCGCGAATCTAGAACCTGCTTATTTCTTTGGCACGTCAGCAGGCGGAGCCGATGGGACGAAGCGCTTGCGCTCGGTGGGATCCTGAACTTCCGGTGGGAAACTGATTCGCCAAAATCTTGGCGTGGACTGGAGGAATCCAAGTCCGATTTCGGTGCCTTCTCCGTCGTTTCGTCCGATGTAACTGACGCGAACCTGCGCCGACTCCTCGGTGGCTGCGTTGGTTATCGTGAACTCCTGATTTCGTATGACGGACGCTTTCATGCGAACCAGACATCCATTCAGATTCACGACGATTGTCTTGGTGTGCTCTTCGATCAATTTCCCTTTGGCCTGTCCCTTGACGATCACCGGAATGGTGATCTGCACTCGGTGATTCCGTCGCCGCTCGGGGCCAAATTCAACGGAACCGGCCGGTGGATTTGTGGGTACATCAACCATCAGAACCTCCGGAAGTAATTCGCGCTCATCGCCTGTCGCGTCAAAGCGGGTACGGCGCAAACCAAGCGGGCGAGGTTAGCACGAGACCGCCATTCCTGCGAAGCCGAATCATGGTGTCGGAGTTGCATCTTTGGCAAATCAGTGTCGGTAGAGGTCAGTTTCCGGTTACACAATTTCACTAAGACTTGGCGCTCTTGACGTCGTTGCTTGATTTCAAAGCTCGAAGTACACTCCGCACACTCAATCCATGTCGATTCATCGCAGCGTGGCAGACGCGATCGGCCTTTTGGTCCTGGCTGTGCTGGCTGGGTTCGTGGCATGGCTCGTGGCCGTCGTTTACGGTAAGGAAGATGCGGTTTGGGCGTGGTGTCTCGGGTTTCCCGTTCTTGCGATCTGCGGCCTGTTCGCCTGGCACAGCGACAAATGGCCCGCGGAGCCGCAGGGTATCCTCCTGTATGCCCTCCTGTCCATCGGCGGGGGCGCGGCTTTCTTTGCAATCGATGCGGTGCTCAGCACCTCCAGGTATCCAGAGCTCCCGTTCCGAGAAGCCATTTGGCACGCCGGATCACCATTCGGCATTGCCTTGACGATTGCCATTTGCCCGGGCTTTACCTTGGTCGCTCTGGCTGGGGCTGCGAGGGCGCTCTTGGTTACCAGGAGTGACACTGGTTCCACCCTGTAGATTGAGCCCTACCAGAAACTGACCCACCATCGAGGCACCGCTTTCGTTGACGCCCCCTGCTGCGGCTACTATAGTGGCTTTCAGCCCGCGAGCAAGCGCTCGCGCGCCCTCATCGACTCACGACATGGACCCACGACTCCTTCGCGAATTGAAGAAACTCCTCGGCGCCGAGGCCGTCCTGCACGAAAAAGAGGACTTGCTGCTGTATGAGTACGACGGCTCGATCGACGTCGCCCGGCCGAATTGCGTCGTGTTTCCCCGGACGACCGAGGATGTGGTGGGAATCGTGCAGCTCGCGAATCGTTATGAGACGCCCATCGTCGGTCGCGGAGCCGGGACCGGGCTTTCCGGTGGCGCGCTCGCGCGGCATGGCGGAATTCTGATTGTGTTCTCGCGGATGAACCGGATTCTCGCCGTTGATATCGAAAATCAGCGCGCGATGGTTCAACCCGGCGTCGTGAACTCGGACTTGAGCGTCGCCGTGGCTCATGCCGGCCTGCATTTTGCGCCCGATCCTTCCAGCCAGAAGGCATGCACGATCGGCGGCAACGTCGCGGAGAATTCCGGCGGCCCACACACACTGGCGTACGGCGTGACCACGAATCACGTGCTCGCACTAGAAATCGTGTTGCCTTCCGGAGAGCTGATCCACGTCGGAAGCGCGGCGGTGGATGCTCCGGGCTACGACTTGACCGGCTTGTTCGTCGGCTCGGAGGGAACGATCGGACTCGTCACAACAATTACGGTGAAGTTGACGCGCTTGCCCGAAGCGGTGAAGACGCTGCTCGCGATTTTCGATTCGGTGGACGATGCCACTGAGACCGTTGCCGACATCACGGCGCGCGGAATCACCCCGGCGGCGTGCGAAATGCTCGACGGATGGACGCTGCGGGCCATCGAGGCGTACGTCCACGCTGGATTTCCGCTCGACAGCGCGGCCGTCCTGCTGATCGACGTGGATGGGCTCCGCGAGGCGGTCGAGTCACAAGCTGAAAATGTGGCGGATGTTTGCCGATTGCATCACGCACGCGAGGTTCGCGTCGCGCGCGACGCGACGGAACGCGACCTGCTCTGGAAGGGCCGAAAGAATGCGTTCGGTGCGGTCGGGCGACTTTCGCCCACCTACTACGTGCAGGATGGTGTGATCCCGCGCACGAAGTTGCCGGTAACGCTACGGCGCATTAACGAAATCGGGAAAAAGTACGGATTCGAAATCGGAAATATTTTTCACGCGGGCGACGGCAACTTGCACCCCATCATTCTCTTCGACGCGCGCGACGAAAAGCAGCTCGAGCGCGCCATAGCCACCTCCGATGAAATCATTCAATTCTGCATCGAGATGGGCGGCTCGATCACGGGCGAGCACGGCATCGGCATGGAGAAGGATCGGTTGATGCCGCTGCTTTTCAGCCCGCCAGAACTCGATTTGATGCGACGCGTCCGCGACGCCTTCAATCCGGACGGCCTGCTGAATCCTGGGAAAGTGATTCCGTCGGCGAAGAGCTGCGGCGAAATCCACGTGCGGCCGCTGCCGGTGGCGGGTGCGCCGTCCGCATGACCGCCGGCACGAAAACCGCTACGGCGCGACTCGCCGAAATCGTCGGTGACTCCAATTTCTTTGCGGACCCGGCGCGGCTTGCGGAGTATGAAATCGATGGCGTTCGGCCGTCGGCAGCGGTTCGTCCCGGATCGAGCGAAGAAGTAGCAGAAATCGTAAAGTTTGCCGCGGCGGAGAAACTGGCGGTCATCCCGTCAGGCGCGCGCACGAAGCTCGCCATCGGTCTTCCCCCTCGAAGCTACGATCTTGCGCTGGACTTGACGTGCCTCGATCGCGTGATTTCGTACGACCCGGGCGACCTGACGCTCAGTGTCGAAGCCGGCATTTCTCTGCGCAAGTTGGCTGGCGTCCTGGCGGAGCGCGGGCAATTCCTTCCGCTGGCAGTTCCTTTCTTCGGCCGCGCGACGATCGGGGGCACCGTCGCGTCGGGCGTCGATTCCCCTCTGCGGCAATTCTACGGAACGGCGCGAGACTACATTCTCGGAATGCAATTCGTCACCGGCGAGGGGACGCTCGCGAAGAGTGGCGGGCGCGTCGTGAAGAATGTTACCGGGTACGACATTCACAAGCTGATGATCGGAGCGCTGGGCACGCTCGGCGTGATAACTAAAGTGAATTTCCGCACGTTCCCTTTGCCCGTGGGGAGCCGGGCGTTTGTGGCGAACTTCGAAACCGCCGAACGCACGCTCGAGATGCGCACCCGCGTGGCGCAATCTCCGCTCACGCCAATCACGATGGAAGTCCTTAGCCCGAGTGTCGCAGATCTGTTTTACTCCGATGCCGCCGCCCAAATCGAAACGGGCCCGTTCGCGACCGGCATTATCACTAACAGAACTTGGGCGTTCAGCGCAGGCTTCGCCGGCACGGAGAAGGTTCTCGATCGCTGCGAAGCAGACCTTCGCGCAATCGCGGGACAGTGTGGCGCCGTCGGAATGACGGCTCTTGCCGCCGATCAGATTCCCAGCGCGTTCGGACGCAAACGCGAATTCATCCCGATTGCGCTCGCATCCTCGCCCGCCACCACGATCTTGAAAATGAGCGCGCTGCCGTCTCGGCTGAAAGAGGTTTTGGCTGAAACTGCGGCTGCGGCCGAAAGCGATTCTCTCCGATGGGCCGCAATCGCGCGCGGCGTCGGCGTCGTCTATGCGGCGCTGCTGCCGGAGTCGAAGACCGACTCATCTCGCGCGCAGGTGGCGCGTGCGGCCGACCGGATTCAGGCCGCATGCTCGCGCCTCGAAGGCCACGCCACAATTCCCTGGTGCCCGACCGAGTGGAAGCAGTCCCTCAACATTTGGGGATCCGAACGCAGCGACCTCCCGCAGATGCGGAAACTGAAAGCCGTTTTTGATCCCAATGGAATTCTGAGCCCGGGCCGATTCGTGGGAGGGCTTTGAACGCATGACCCCGAGTACCCCGCAGTCCCACGAAGAGGCGCAGCGCGAATTCGCGCTCACTCTCAGCGGCTTCAGCGCGGTAGACAAACCCGAATACGACGACTACGCGCACTGCGTTCACTGCGGCCTCTGCCTGAATCATTGCCCCACGTACCGGCTGTGGGGGCAGGAGGCTGATTCGCCGCGCGGTCGAATCCGGCAGATGGTTCTCGTCGATCAGGGCCGCCTCGAAGTGGGCGAAACATTCGTGACGCACATCGACCGCTGCCTCGACTGCCGCGCGTGCGAAACGGTGTGCCCCTCGGGCGTCGAGTACGGCAAGCTCGTCGAGCTGGCGCGGGCGCAGATCGAGCAGAAATACAAACGCCCATTCGTCTCGCGAGTCGTGCGGAACATCGTCTATCGGCGGCTGCTGCCGTTCCCGAATCGAATCGCGATGGCGGCCCGACTAATGAGGCTCTACCAGCGCTCGGGACTCGCGGCCGTCGCTCGCGCCACCGGCATCTTGCGCCTTCTGGGATTGCAGGACCGCGAAAAACTTCTGCCGCGAATTGACTCCGAATTCTTCTTCGACGATCTCGGCAAGACGTTCCCCGCCCACGGCACGCGGCGCGCCCGCGTTGCGTTCTTCGCGGGATGCATCGCGCAGGTCACGTTCAGCGACCTCAATCGCGCGACGATTCGAGTCCTTCAGGCCAACGGCTGCGAGGTGGTGGTTCCTGCGCAGCAGGTTTGCTGTGGCGCGCTTGCGGCTCACGCGGGCATTCGCGACGTTGCGCGCGATTTGGCGCACGCGAATTTCGACGCCTTTCGCGCCGGCGATTTCGACGCCATCGTTACGAACGCCGCAGGTTGCGGCTCAACTCTCAAGGAATACGCGGACCTCTTCCCTTCCAGCGAGCCCGCACGCGAACAGGCGCACGCCTTCTCGAGCCGCGTTCGAGACGTGACGGAATTTCTCGCCGACCTCGGCTTGTCGGCCGCGCTGCGCTCCGTGCCGCTTCGCGTGACGTACCAGGATTCCTGTCACCTGCTCCACGGGCAGAAGATTCGCGAGGCGCCGCGCAAACTGATTCGCGCGGTTCCCGGCGTCGAATTGGTCGAGATGCCGTTTGCCGACCAGTGCTGCGGTTCAGCGGGCGTCTACAACGTGACGCAAACGAAAACGTCGCTCGAATTGCTCGCGCAGAAGATGGAATTTGCGCAGCAGACCAAGGCGCAGGCGATCGTCACCGCGAATCCCGGCTGCATCTTGCAGCTTCGCGCCGGAGCCGCAATTCATCGCACGGGCCAGGAAGTTCTCCACGTGGTCGAACTCCTCGACCGCGCCGCGATCACCAGTCCTTAGATTTTGAAAAATTATTCGCGCTCGAGAGAGAGGGGGACTTGCGGGCGGAGCGTGGTGGGGATTCCGCCCGCAAGCACAGCTATTACAGCAGGGGTGGGACTCTGTCAGCTATTGCACCGAAGGAGGCGCCGGCGCCGCGCCGCCACGGAATCGGCCCGCTCCACGAGGACCGCCTCCCTGGCTTACGGTGTAGTCAGCGGGAATCTTGAACAAAGACGCGTCCGGCTCCGCCCGCTGAATGTTCGTCAACTGAGTAACGGTGTCGCCCATCACCGGGTCGGTCTTCTTCGTCATCACGTAGGTTTGCAACTCCGATGAATACCAACGCTCGGTGACGATCACGATGGGCTTCACGTTTCCAATCTGACCCGCTGCAATCGTCCGCGTAATCCTCGTGCCCTGCGCCATGACGCCGTTAATGACCTGTGTCCCGAGGTCCGTGGTGACTGCGTCATTCTGGAAACGCTTCCGGAATCCCGGCTCGTCCGCGGCATTCCTGTTGCCTTTCCTCGCGTGCATCGGAACCTGGTCCGCGGTCTTTTCGTCAGCATGCAGGACGTAATTCACTCCGCTCACCGGATCGCTGATGAACACGGCGTGATGCGGGGTATTCCCGGCAGCCGCCAAGGGACCGATTCCCGACAGCGTCATCTCGCGGCGCGTGCGCCCCTGCGTGTCGCGCGCAAACGTGCCGGTCGTGTTCCGCTGAATCTGGTTACCGTCGGCCAGCGACTGCGTCGACTGCGTCGAGAACGTCGCGCTGAACGGCGCACCGGTCACCGTCTTTCCGCCGATGCCCGCTTCGAATTCCACGAAGCCGAACTCGTCGGCCATCGGCCTGGGGCCCATGTGTCCCGGCCCTGGCCCTTGTGGCGGAGGCGCCCCGGCATCGCCTTGCGCCAGCGCCGCACCACTCGCAAACAGGATTGCTACTGTCGCGATCAAGCCAATCCGCATCAACCTGCTTCCGATCGTCATCTTGTATATTCCTCCTAAGTTCTTCGTGCCATTCAAATTCAAAGGCTCGTTGTCACTCGACCTCAAGCGCTCGCTACCGCGAGACTCAATCATTCGTTGCCGGTGAAACCAGCCGAATCGCCTGCGGTGTTCCGTCCGCGCTCACGATCAACTCTGCCGGAATCGCATCCGTCCCGACGGCTCCCGAAACAGGCAAACCCAGCGAAGTCAGAGCCGAGCGCGGCATCACTACGCGAACCACAGCGCCACCCTCGAGCGAAGTCGCGTCGTCGGCATAGGGCAAAGAGACAAACGCCGTGCCGTCTTCCGAGCCGGCCAGCTCGTTGAGTTGCGGATCGCTTTCGAGCGCGTATTGCTCGTTCGCGTCCGCAGATGCATCCGTCTTGACGACAGGCTGATTCGTTTCAACGCCAATTTTTGCGCGCGAAATTCCCAGAGCCACGAGCGCCATCGCCGCCACTCCGATCACCGCCAACTGCCACTTCGCGGCGCGGCCCCTTGTAACGAAAGTTATGAGACTCGGCGGCGCCGCAGCGTGCCGCGACCGGAACTCACTCAGGAGCGCCGCCTCCATCTGAGGCGACGCGTGCGAATGTTCATCGTGAAGCGAAAGCGTATGCAGCCCGAAATCGAGCGATTCGGACTCGATGAGCAGCAGCGCGCAATCGCTGCAAGCCTCGGCGTGAACCAGCGCAAGCTCCCGCATCGCGAGGCCTGAAGTGCCGGGACGGTCCAAATCATGCAAAATTTCCTCGAATTGCGCGCAAGTCATAGGCATCGTCTTTTCACTCATTTGGCCACCGCCGACGCGCGGCTCACCTGCTGAGCCTCGCGCAGTTTCTCCAGCAGCAGCGCCCGGGCGCGGTGCAATCGCGAGCGCACCGTCCCTACCGGGCAAGTCAGCGCCGAGGCCGCTTCTTCGTAACTCATCTCTTCGAGTTCGCAGAGCACAACTACCTCGCGGTAATTCTCCGGTAGCGTCGAAATCGCATGTCGCACGCGGCCGACAATCTCGAGCGTTGCAAACTGGTCGCCCGGATGGCGAAACGCGCCGTTGCCATTTCCATTCGAGCCGCCGTTGCCGTTGCCGTTCGCCCGGCCGAACGTGCCGCCGTGGTAGCTTCCGTTGCCTGACTCGCGATACGAGAAGTCCTCGCTACCCTCGAGCAGCGCCACCAGGCGCCGATCCTGCTCCCACCGCTTGCGCAGGTGGTTTCGAGCAATCCCGAAGAGGAAGCCGCCCAGCGTGCCCTTGGCGGGATCGAATCGCGTTGTGTCGCGAATCAGGGTCATGAAAACCTCTTGGGTCACGTCGTCCGCGACGGCCGCGTTTCCGCTCATGTGGAGCGCGAAACGATAGATAGCAGGATGTTTACGGCGATAGAGCAGCGTAAAAGCCTCCTCGTCGCCGGCAATCATCCGCCTCAACAGACCGTCGTCTGTCAGTTCCATTTCGTGAGTGCGCTCGGAGCGCATCGCCTTATTCATCGTACATTTAGGACGGCCCGCCGCGGTTCTCGTTACATATTCCGGGGGGCCAGCCCCGAAGTTCCCGAATTTTGCAGGAGTTACCCCATCTGCCCTGGGAACGCCTCCCGAACCTTCGGGATCCCGAATGGCGTTGGCTGGTTACGCTGTTATTCAACGCGTTTCGCGTGCTGGTCCCTGCCGCCTTGATGCAGGATTAGCTCCGTCGCCCGGCCTTGGCTGTCGGCGATGAAAGTGATCTGCGCGTCGACGACTTTAAGGAAGTAATCGCGATCGCCCTCCGGAAATATCTGAAACTTTGGCTGACCCGTCGCCTGCACGAAGAGGTGATCGCCCTCGCGCGTGACCGTCACAACGAAGTCCGGATTCAGTTGATAGCGTCCGACGTAGCCGTCGAACAACTTCGGATCGACACCAATCTCCTTATGCTCTTTCGGCGGAGGCGGCATCAGCGCCGGATTCACTAGACCGGCGATCGTGTGAGCGATCCGCTCGGGACGAGCATGCCCCGCATCCAAATTCGTAAGCACGACGACAGTCAGGTTGTCGTCTACATACCTCGAGATGTCGCAGGTGAAGCCCTGCCAGGCGCCGCCGTGTTCGATCACCTTATGCCCGTTCATCGTATTCATCTCCCACCCAAATCCGTAGTTTGCCGGATTCGGCTTGCCATCGTTCAGCACAAACACCGTCCAGATTCGGTCCAGGCTCGACTGCTTCAACAGGCTGGTTCCATACAGAGCTTCGTCCCACTTCCCGAGATCCAGCACGTTGAAGTAGAGCGCGCCGTCCGCCGTCGAGTTGAACGTGGGCGATACCCAGTCCTGATTCTGAAGCTTTTCATCGTGCAATTCGTAGCCGGACGAGCGGTTTGGAATGATGTCCGCATCGCTGATGAGTCGCGTTGACGCCATCCCCAACGGCTTGAAAATCCGTTCCGCCAGGTAATCAGCGTAGAACTTGCCGGTAACTTTGTGGATCATGATTCCCAGCAGCATGTAGTTTGTATTGCGGTAGTCCCACTTCTCGCCGGGCTGGAACTCAATCGGCAGCGCCTCGGTTTTGTCGAGTAGCTCGTCCTCGGTGAAATCCAAACGCAGGTAGAACGGACCCTTTGGCCCTGTGCGTTCGTCAGCTTCGTATTCCGCCAGCCCCGACGTGTGCGAAAGCAGATTCTTGATGAGGATCGGTTTCCATGTGGCGGGCGCGTTTGGAAAATATTTCACGATGCTGTCATCGAGCCCGACCTTGCCTTCTTCTACCAGCATCATCACCGCTGCGGATACAAACTGCTTGCCCACAGAACCGGACTGAAAAATGGTCTCCGGCTTCACCTGGACGTTTAGCTCCACGTCTGCCAAGCCGTAGCCGTTCGCCAGCAATATCTGCCCGCGGCGATAGATACCCACGGCAGCTCCGGGAATACGCTCGCGTCCCATTTCGGCCGTCACGTATTTGTCGATGCTCGCCACTTGCTCGGGCGTCAGATCGGGCGGAGACGAACTTTTGGTGCCTGCACTCGCCACGCCAGACAGGGTCACAGCGGCCCCTAGAAGAACCCGGGCAAACTGCAGCCAACTTTTCTGAGATCTCATTTTCCCTCCCGTCCTTAGCACCACGACCCGCAACGCGGCCCAAATCAAATGCGGAGCGCGCCAATCATATCGCGACGAGTCCGCCACCCCAACTCATGATCCCGAATGGCGCCGGGTTTAAGGTGTGAACGTAGCGCCGCGGTCTTCAGCGCGGCAGCTTTTTGCTTCGGTCCTGGGCGTAGGGTGGGAGCCCCCGACTCGGGTTTCAGGGTTTGTACTTGCAAACCCTGAACTTGAATCAGTCGGGGGAGCGCGGAGCTTCAGTCCGCGCGAAAGGAGCCGCCAAAGTTAAATCGGAGCTTTAGCCCCGGGAACTTGCGTCGTCAGGTACAATTCGCCGCGTAGTTCCGAAACCGTAAGATTTGTGCGAGAGGAGCAAGTCAAAATGGACATGACGCGCCGGCAATTCACCCTGGCTCTTGCAGCTGCCGCCAGCCTGCGGTCTTCCTTGTTCGAGCCGCTTTCCCCATTAGGAGTTCCGCGCGGCGTCGTTCCCGGCCGAGTCACCTGGGCGCACGATCCGGCTGCCGTGACCTGGGATGGCACAGGTTCGTGGTGGACCGATGCCCACAACGACCAGTCTGTAATCGACCGCATGGTTTCCCGGTCCACTCGCGGTCTTACAAATCAGAAAAGCGACGCCCAGGCATGGAACTCCATCTTTCAATATTTCAATCGCACTCATGGGCGCGGCAAAGCCGGATACAAAGCCGGCGAAAAGATTGCGATCAAGGCGAACCTGAACAACACCACGGACCATGGCACGATCGAGCGCCTGAACTCCTCGCCCCATTTGATTCTTTCGCTCGTCCGGCAGTTGACCCGCGCGGGACGAGTGCCGGAATCGTTGATCACCGTCTTCGATTCCAGCCGCTTCATCCCGGGCAATCTCTACGACAAGATTCACCACGAATTTCCCGGCGTCGCGTTTGTGGACCATATCGGAGGCGATGGACGGGTAAAGGCCGAGTTCAAACCCAACGCGATTCCTTTCTCGGTTGAAAGCAACAACGCTAAGGGACTCGATACCACAGTGGTTGAGGCCGCCTACTTGATTGATGCCGCTGTGTTAAGAGCGCATGTGAGTTCAGGCGTGACGCTTTGCGCGAAAAATCTCTTCGGCGCTACGAGCATCAATCCCGATTGGCACAAGAACGCGCACGACGGTTTTCATCACAACACCGATGGTTCGGCGAGTTACTCCGCCTTCACGGATTATTTGGGTCATAAAGACCTCGGCGAGAAAACCGTCCTGTTTATCATCGACGGGCTCTATGGAAACGACAACGTGGATGGTCCCCCTCATCGCAAGTGGAAGATGGCGCCGTTCAACGATGCTTGGCCGAACAGCATTTTTATGTCGTTTGACGCCGTAGCGATCGATTCCGTCGGCTTCGATTTTCTTACTTCGGAATGGCCCGATCTTCCGGATATCGCGAATGCCGATAACTACCTGCGCGAATCTGCCTTGGCGAATGACCCGCCTTCGAAGACTTTCTATGATCCCGAACGCGACGGCATCCGCTGCCGCAGCCTTGGCGTTCACGAACATTGGAACAATGGCGCAGACAAGAAGTACTCGCGCAATCTCGGAAAACCGCACGGGATCGAGCTTTTCCAAGTCTGAAGCGCGAAACATAGAGCCGTCGCCGGCGACCCCACGTTCCTTTATCGATGATTCTGACGTCCTCTCGCTGCGGGTGTGACGCGACTACCGTCACCTCTTGACAGCGGCAGTCCCTGGCCCTACTATTCGCATCGTTTTACGGTCGTGGTTTTCCGCCGCGATTGTCAGGCCCGCGAAAGCCGTGCGAAGTTGCATGTGGGCGCGGTCCTCAATCAAGACAAGAGGTTGCCCACGTGCGCTACGATTCCGAATACGACTACTCCCGCGCCGCAATCGAACTTGACTGCCCCGTCCGGCCCGCTCGCGTCCTGCAGGCCGTAGTTTCTCGCTACCGCATCACCCGCCACGCCTGCATTTTCGCGCTCTTCTTCGCCCTCGCGCTTTGCTGGGCTCTCGTCATGCGCCGACCGAGCTACTGGGCTCTCGACGTTTTCCTCGTCGCTTTCAGCATCGCCTCGGGCGCCTTCCTGCTCTACCTCCTGGTTCTCTTTGGACTCAGGCGAGATTGACATGGCCGGTGGGTAACCCCTGTGGCCGATCATCTGCCGTTTAATTTGGAGGTGCCGCGTCCTTGCGGTCTGCTCTCTGGCTAATTTGTACTAGCTTGGCTCCTTCGCTCTCACGAACGCCCAGAAATCGAGCATTTCTGGTTCCCGGTCATTGACAGAGATACAGGACTCCTCGATTGTGTAGCCTTCAGGAAAATCTGCGATAACCTCTCCGCCGATACAACTGATTCGTTCAAGGTCATCCTGCGTGACCTTCCCGGCTACATAGGCTCGAACCTGAACGAGTTGCCCTTTCAAACCACATGTAACGGCAACAAGTCGCCCCGTGACCTCCCCGAGCAAGGCCCTTTGAATGGAAACCTTGAGTGTTACCCGCGGCTCAAAGTCGCTCATATACCGCGAAATATGATCGCCTTCTGCTGAGACAGTCAAGTATTGACGCCCACTCGGGCAGACGGACCTCGAACCTCCAACTCTGAACTCTCAATTCCTACCTTCACGCCCTCCTCTTCTGCCCGCCCTTCGACACCCACCGCGGCGGCGCCGTATTCGTCCTCTGACGCAGCAGCATGTTCAGTTGCGCCGCGTGGTGTTGCACGTGACGCATGTTGTAGAGGAGCAGTTCGCCGTTGCTCATCGCGCGATACGCGAAGGGACACGGACTCACCGCCCAGACTTCCGTCATTCCCGCCATCACGGCGTCCAGCTTTTTGCGGCAGTGCTCGAGGTAGCCGAGCAGTTCGTCTTTTCGGTAGGTGCGCTCCGGCAGGATGACCTCCTCTTCGAGTTCGCCGCGACCGAACGGCGCTGGCGGACGGAATTGCGATTCGTCTTCCGGCGAGAGATACATGTCGAGAAAGAAAAGCGCGTGAAACGCCAGGTACCAAAACGCGCCGCGCCCCTCGCCCGGCCACACCGAATCCGGGCAGGCGTTGATCGCGTTGGCAAGCATGTCGATCGAGGCATGGAACTGCTGCCGGATCGCACCTCTCCAAAAGTCAATCGTGCTGCCTTGCGTTTTGTCCCGTAGTTCCATTTTTGCCCCCAATTTTCGGCCACCATATCACAGGTCGCTGTACGGTACGGCTCTTCGCGCCGCCGAATCTTCCGTCCAAATCCCCACCAAACATGGCTTTTTGCGGCTTTTGGGGGCCAGTTAACCCCACTTTCGCCCGCGCTAACTGCTCTGCGGGAAGGGTTCTCTCTGCGCTCGCGGCGTCTCGACGGTGAGTTTTTGTTGCGGTACTGGGTCTTGCAAATGTGATAAGTATATGGTAACCTGCAGCCGATGTTTTATACATGGATAACCCCGGCGCTGCACCTCCCGCGGTCTCGGGAACAGCCCCCGGCACCTATGAAATTTAGGTCGCCTGTACTTACAGGCGCACATAACAGGGGAAATTCTAATAACGGAAACGGGATTAGAAATCGCCGTAAGTACCAGAAAACACTCAGTCGGAGGTGGTTCTAATATACCGTAGGGAGGGGGGGTATTTTCCACCGTGGATTAGACAACTCGATGCCACTACAAAAATCCATATCCGATCCCAAGAGCGCACCGCCCGCAAAAGGCTGCCGCGCTTAAGACCGCGGCGCTACATTCAAACCTTGTCTCCTTGCTTCCCTGCCTCCTTGCTTCCTTGTTATAGTTCCCGTTCGCCAACTTGGGAGGCTTGATGCTGGAATTTGATCCACATATGACCGACGAGAAGGCGATTCCGCCGCCTCAGGAGTTCAGCAAGCACGCGCACATCAAGTCGCTCGAGGAATACCGCGAAATTTACTCGCGCGCGATCAACAACCCGGAAGAATTCTGGGGCGAGCAAGCCAAGATGCTCGACTGGTTCGAGCCACCCAAGAAAATACTTGAGTGGGAGCTGCCGCATGCGAAGTGGTTTGTGGGCGGCAAACTCAACGTTTCGTATAACTGCCTCGACCGACACCTCGAGAAGAACGGCAACAAGCCAGCGCTGTTCTGGGAGGCGGAAGACGGCTCCACTCTGCAGCTTACGTATGCGGAGCTTCACGCGCGCGTGTGCAAGTTCGCGAATGCGCTGACGGGCCTTGGCGTGAAGGCGGGGGATTGCGTGGCGATCTACATGCCGATGGTCCCGGAGCTGCCGATTGCGATGCTGGCGTGCGCGCGAGTGGGCGCGATGCATTCGGTGGTGTTTGGCGGATTCAGCGCCACGGCGCTGGCCGACCGCATCGCCGACGCGAAGTCGAAGATCCTGATCACGGCGGACGGCGGATACCGGCGCGGCAAGATCGTTCCACTGAAGGAAACGGCGGACGCGGCGCTTAGGAATTGCCCGACGATCGAGAAGTCGATTGTGGTGCGCCGGACCGGCGAGAAAGTGGGCTGGAAGGAAGGCCGCGACCTGTGGTGGCACGAACTCGAGGAAGCCGCTTCCGCGGAATGCCCTGCCCTGCCGTTTGATTCCGAGCAGCCGCTCTACATTTTGTACACGAGCGGCACGACCGGGAAACCGAAGGGCGTGCTGCACACGTCGGCCGGATACCTGCTGCAGACAATGTGGAGCACGCGGCTTGTGTTTGACTTGCGCGACGACGATATCTACTGGTGCACGGCCGATATCGGTTGGGTGACGGGCCACAGCTACATCGTCTACGGGCCGCTTTCGAACGGCGCGAGCATCGTGATGTACGAAGGCGCGCCGGACTTTCCGCGCAAAGACCGCTTCTGGGAAATCGTGGACCGCTACAAGGTGACGATTTTCTATAGCTCGGCGACGGCGGTCCGGGCGTTCATGGCGTGGGGCATGGATTGGATCAATCCGCACAGCCTGAAATCGCTGCGCGTGCTGGGGACGGTGGGCGAGCCCATCAACCCCGCGGCGTGGAAATGGTATTTCGAGGCGATTGGGAAAAACCGGTGCCCGATTGTCGATACCTGGTGGCAGACGGAAACGGGGTCGATCCTGATTTCGCCGCTGCCCGGCGCGACGCCGACGAAGCCGGGGTCGGCCACGTTGCCGCTGCCGGGAATTGCGGCCAAAGTGGTGGACATGAAGGGCGAACCCGTTGAGCCGGGCGTCACGGGCTACTTGACGATTCAGAAGCCTTGGCCGTCGATGCTGCGGACGATCTACGGAGACGACGAACGGTACGTGCGCGACTACTGGAATCGCATTCCTGGAGTCTATTTTGCGGGCGACGCCGCGCAATGCGACAAGGACGGCTACATCTGGGTCCTCGGGCGCGTCGATGATGTGATCAAGGTGGCCGGGCACAGATTGAGCTCGATGGAGATTGAGAGCGCACTGGTGAGCCATCCGTCGGTGGCGGAAGCGGCGGTGGTGGCGCGGCCGGATGACATCAAGGGCGAGGCGATCATTTGCTTCGTCACGCTGCGGTCGGGTCAAAATCACAGCGGCGAGCTTCGCGTGGCGCTGATGGACCATGTGGCGACGACGATTGGGTCAATTGCGCGGCCCACGGACGTTCGCTTCTGCGACCTGCTGCCGAAGACGCGCAGCGGGAAGATCATGCGGCGTCTGCTGCGCGAGCTTGCGCAGAAGGGCGGCGTCACCGGGGATACCACAACGCTCGAGGATATCGCCGTGATCGAGCGGCTGGCGAAGGCGCGAGGCGAGGACGAAGAGTGAGCCGCGATTCAGAGGCAATTGACGCCGTGATAAGCTGTTCGCACGATGCAGAAGGTCTTTTATTGGCTGGGAGAGCGTCCCCCTCTTTTGTGGCTGGTCATCGTGCTGTTCGTCATCCTAAATATTTGGTTCGATTATTACCACCCATTCTGGGCCGTGATCGACGGGATCGCGGTTGTGGTCGTGTTCGTGGTCTATCTCGCGAATCGGCACGGCTGATGACGGCGGGTGCTCCGCTCCGACTCTCGCGTTCATCGGGGCCTCGCGCAGATTCGGACTTTTAGAACACTTTAGTGGACCTGGTCGGCGAGTTTGTCTTCGTCGACTACGGCGACTCCCTGCGGCGGCGAGAAACGAAATTTGTCCTCGGGGATCGGGATGTTTTCCTGCCAGTTGCCGAAGCGAAATTCAGTTTCGAGATTTCCGGGCTCATGAATCAGGACGCGAACCAGATGAGCCTCGGGATCCATCTCGAGCACCACGTCGCGAATCTCCTGGCCCATCGCGCCGGAGGCATCGCGGGGCGTGCAGCGCAAGACGGAGTCCGCAGGCGACAGCGGCTGCTCGTTCGGCTTGTCGTTCGGTTTGGCGCCGGCAGCGGATGCGTCGAGCACTTCAAGACTGCGGCACAGCTTGCCGAGATCGGCCTTGCCTGCCAGCAACGCGATCGGCGTGCGCCAGTCCGAGCTTTCCTTCATCTTGGCGCGGCTCGCGGTATGGTCGGCGGGAACGTAGAACCAGACATTCTTGCCGTCCACCAGAAACAGCTTCTGCTCCGGAGATTCGTATTCCCAGCGCATGCGCCCGGGACGCGAGAAATAAACCGTACCTGACTCTGCTTGGCCTCCGCCCTTGCCGTCGTCGTAGCGCTGGTAGAACGCTGCCCGCAGCGTCGTGGCGTGCTGATAGCGCGATTCCAAGGCGTGACGAAGCGCGTTCGCGCTGGGCGTCATGCTGGCGAAGACGGCCGCGGCAATCGCGCAAAGGGAAAAACGCAGCATCGCGATTCAGTCTAGCAGGAAACTGGCACGGTTCGCTGAACGGGGAAATTACTGCAAAGGCTGGAGCGTCATGCAAACCGCTTCCGTGGGAGGCGTGTTGCCGGTCGGATCGAAGAAGATATTAGCCGGCTCATTGCTGCAAAAGCTTCGGGTTCCCGTCACCTGAACCGTTATCGGAGTCGCAGTCACCAGATAGCCGTAAAAGCCGGGGTTTGCACAGCCATTCGCCTGGGGTGACAGTCCATCGCCGCCGGTGTAGGCAAACGTATATCCGCTCTGCTGGTTGGGCGGCAATGCGAGGCCCTGCTGAATCAGCGTTGAATTGTCGCAATTGGCCGCGGCCACCGAGCCCGGGTTGCCCAGAACTCCAATATTCGGAGGAAAACCATCCTGGTAGGTTGTGTTGTAGACCACCGAAGCCGTCGTGATGGTGCGCACGTTCTCGACGGCGGACGCTTCGTTTGCCGCGATGCGCGAGCGAAGCAGGTTTGGAATCGCGATCGCTACGATGATCAGAATAATCGCGACAACGATCAGCAACTCGATCAGAGAAAAGCCCCGGCTGGACGCTGGGCCTCTCTCCTTTGCTCGGGTTGTTTGTCGGTGCCGCATCGGATTGGCCCTTTGAATCTTGTTCCTCTTATTCAGTCGCTATAAGTAGTGAAGGGGAGGAAGAAGATCTTCCTCCCCTCCGGAAAACAACCAGAACTACTGGCTCAACGGGGTCATACCGGCCGGGCACAGCGGAGGAGCCGGCGCCGGCTTAACACCAGTCGAAAGCGACTGGATGACGCCCGATCCATCCGAGCAGAAGCTGCGCTGTCCGGTGGTTCCAACGTTCACAGGCCAGCCGATGATCGTATAACCATCGACGAAGCCTGGGTTCGCGCAACCTGCAGGGGCTGCCGCAACCGCAACCGTCCCAGGACCGACCTGGAAGTTGTAACCGCTCTTAATCGACGGGTTGGCCGCAGACAGCACTGGGTCGATGATTTCCGCGTTGTTGCAGGTCGCCGCAGCGCCCGCCGCGCCGCCAAGCAAAGGCAGCGTGTTAGCGAAACCATCGTTGTACGTTGAGTTGAACGTTACTTCCGCGGTGTTCACGGTACGAATCGAGCCCACTGCGGACGCTTCGTTGGCCGCCATGCGGGAACGAAGCAGGTTAGGAATTGCGATGGCCGCGATGATCAAAATGATCGCCACGACGATCAGCAGTTCGATTAGCGAGAAGCCCTTGTCTCTCTTGCTCATTTATTGTCTCCTGGAGGATCGCTCCAAAATCTCTCTCTTTTTGTGTGTACTCCCTGGCGGGGTACACCCCACTAGAAGCAAAGCGAGTGCCACGCTCAAAGCAGGGTTGACTCACGCGACACGCAGACCGCTATATCACGCCTTTTCAGCAGCATACAGGCCTGATGGCTTTTTCTACCAGGGGCTGTGCTGACGAGGGACCGCCGCAACCTCCCGGAAAGTGACAATTTACGGCGCGTGCGGTTGACCACCCAGGGCCACGCGCGTAAATGCAGTCTAATCCGTAAATGCACTCTAATCTTAGACCAACAGGGAGTCAGACGGCTATTCAGGGGAAACGTCAACGTGCGCAAGGCGGCAACTCGGGTCGCCCAGGGAGGCGGCTGTAGGTTGCGCCCGTGACAAGACGGGGCCAAGAATGGAGAAGGCGGAGGCGCCAGGCAACCGCCCTTGGAGTACCGAATCAGCCGCGAGACTTACTGGCTGAGCGGGGTCATACCGGCCGGGCACAGCGGAGGAGCTGGAGCCGGCTTAACACCAGTCGAGAGCGACTGGATGACGCCCGACGCATCGGAGCAGAAGCTGCGCTGTCCGGTGGTTCCAACGTTGACAGGCCAGCCGATGATGGTATAGCCGTCGACGAAGCCCGGGTTGGCGCAACCTACTGGAGCTGCCGCAACCGCAACCGTCCCAGGACCGACCTGGAAGTTATAACCGCTCTTGATCGTCGGGTTGGCTGCAGACAGCACTGGGTCGATGATTTCCGCGTTGTTGCAGGTCGCCGCAGCGCCCGCCGCACCGCCCAATAGAGGCAGCGTGTTCCCGAAACCATCGTTGTACGTTGAGTTGAACGTGACTTCCGCAGTGTTCACAGTACGAATCGAACCGACTGCAGAGGCTTCATTGGCCGCCATACGGGAACGAAGCAGGTTAGGAATTGCGATAGCCGCGATGATCAAAATGATCGCCACGACGATCAACAATTCGATTAGGGAAAAGCCTTGTTGTCGTTTCTTCATTTTATTCTCCTGGTGGATCAAGGAAGGAGAGTGCAACGCCAGTGCCACGAGGGACGGTGCTTTGAGACGCAGATACGAAGCGCTATGTTAGTTGTTTTAAGCGACATGCAGATAGGCTGTTTTTTGGCTCAAAAGAGCGCGGGCTGATGCCGAGCCGGCTAGGAGCACCGGTAAGGAACAGATGTTCGACTACCACGCAGAAAAAAAAGGGAAGGCCCAAGAGGCCTTCCCTTCGAATACCGCCGTTCCTTGCCGAAGAGCTAGTTGCCCAGCGCGCTCATACCGGCGGCGCATATCGGAGGAGCTGGCGCCGGCTGAACTCCGGTGGGATCGAACACGATAATACCGGACGCATCCGAGCAGAAGCTGCGCTGACCGGTGGTACCGACGTTCACGGGCCATGCGATGGCCGTATAGCCGTCGATGAAACCGGGGTTGGCGCAACCTGCTGGAGCTGCCGCAACCGCAACCGTTCCGGGACCCAACTGGAAGTTGTATCCGCTCTTGATGGCTGGGTTGGCCGCGGACAGCACAGGGTCAATGATTTCGGAGTTTTGGCAGGTGGCTCCAGCGCCAGCCGCACCGCCGAGCAGCGGCAACGCGTTCGCGTATCCGTCACCGTAGGTCGAATCGTATGTTATTTGGGCGGTGTTGATGGTGCGGATCGAGCCGACTGCGGAGGCTTCGTTGGCCGCCATGCGGGAACGAAGCAGGTTGGGAATCGCGATGGCCGCGATAATCAAAATGATCGCCACGACAATCAGCAATTCGATTAGGGAAAAGCCCTGGTCTCGCTTGGTCATCTTCTTCTCCTGGTAGGACCGCTCAAAAAGTTCCATTGGGTGCCGCTCCCTCGATGAATCGAATTCGATGAATCAGCTTCCCGACAACCGAATGTTAGCGAGGGAGCCGCCCGGCAGCAGTAGCGGAAGAGACTCATTTCGAGGGTACGGCAGTGGTACGGCTTTTTGGTACGAGGGGTTTGGTACTACCTTGGGCTAGGAGCGCCACTCGCCGTCCAGGGGAAGCTATGTGGTTGGCGGGGAATAACTTATGGCTCCTAAACGAGACTTCGCGCGCCTGAACCCTTGGGGTGATCAGACTTCGTACTTTTTCGCGTAGTGGCGGAAGGACCGATAGGTCATCTTGAGCAGGTCTGCGGCGCGCGTGCGGACTCCGCCCGAACGCTCCAGGGCGGCCAGCAGGTATGACCGTTCAATCTTGCTGATATGGTCTTCGAGGTTCAGGCCTCCGTCGGGCAGCACGATTCCATTGCCATTGTGGGCGGCTTGAGGCACTGACCCCTGATAATAGTTCCGGATGCGATCCGGGACGGATTCAACCGAGATGCGCTGGCAGCTCTCAAGGGCGACCGCACGCTCGATCGTGTTCTCGAGTTCGCGGACGTTTCCTGGCCAATCGTAGACTTCGAGCCGCCGCATCGCTTCAGGCTCGATTCCATCCACCTTCTTGCTCATCGACTTGCTGAAGCGCTCGAGAAATTCGCGGGCCAGCAGCGGGATGTCTTCGCGGCGCTCGCGAAGCGGTGGAACATGAATGGGAATCACGCTCAAGCGGTAGAACAAATCCTCCCGGAACCGGCCTTCCGCAATTTCCTCTTCGAGGTTCTTGTTTGTGGCGGCAATGACGCGCACATCCACATCCGATTCTTCGGTGCTGCCGATCGGGCGCACTTTGCCTTCCTGAAGGACACGATAGAGCTTCACCTGCATGGTGACGCTCATATTTCCGATTTCGTCCATGAACAGCGTGCCACCGTGCGCCGCCTGGAAGAGCCCGCGGCGATTTTCGTTCGCGCCGGTGAACGCGCCCTTCATGTATCCGAAGAGTTCGGACTCGAGGAGGGTCTCGGGAAAAGCTCCGCAATTGATGGTAATGAAGGGGTTCTTGCAGCGCGCGCTGTGCTCGTGAATCGCGCGCGCCACCAGTTCCTTTCCGGTGCCGCTTTCGCCGGTGATCAGGACGCGGCTTGTCTGCGGAGCGACGTTCTCGATGAGCTCAAAAATGGCTTTCATCTTCGGGCCGGTTCCGATGATGTGATCGAGGCCCGTAAGACGCCGAATTTCCCGGCGCAGGTAACCTGCTTCCTTCTTGAGAGCCAGGTTCTCAGCCACTTGCTGAATCGCAGGGCGCAATTCGTCGAGCAGGCGGTCGCCCTTGATGACGTAACGGTCGGCGCCGAAATTCACGGCATCGATGGCAGTGTCGATCGTCGGGACGCCGGTGATCAAAATGAAGGTTGTCGCGGGAGACACTTCCTTGCAGTAGCGCAGAAGCTCGACGCCGTCCATGTCGGGCATGCGGATATCGGAAACGACGATGTCGTAGATTTGCGAGGCAAGGCGGCGCATGGCCGATTCACCGTTGGAGGCAACGTCAACCTTGTGCCCTTCCTTGCGGAAACTGATTTCGAGCAATTCGGTGATGGAGCGCTCGTCGTCGACTACTAGGATGTGTGCCATAGCGCCCTAGCCTTTCCCTACGGGGCGCAACAATTCCGCATCGGCGGAAATTTGCTGGCGCGCAACCGCAGCGCGAGTGCGCACGGCGCGAGGTAGCTCGACGATGAACTCTGCTCCATGGCCCTTTTCGGTCTCCACTCGAATTCGTCCGCGATGGGCCTGCAGTATTTGGTAGACGATGGCGAGGCCGAGGCCCGTCCCGCCCACAAATCCCGATTGAAACGGCTCGAAAATCCGCGAAACCTCGTGCGGATCGAGGCCGATTCCCGTGTCGCGAATCGAAATTTGCACCCAGTCAGCGCTCGCTTCGAGCCGCACCGAGAGAGTGCCGCCGTTGGGCATCGCGCGCAGGGCGTTGTTGCAGAGATTCCAGAAGACCTGCTTCAGCGCGTCGCGATCGGCGCGAGCCTTGGCGCCACGAACCATGAAATCCCGCTCGATCTTGTACGCGCCTCTCGCGCGCGCGTCGTGCTCGAGAAGCACAAGCGTGTCCTCGATCAGGGCTGCGACATCCACGTCGGAGAACACATAAGCTTTCTCGCGCGAGTAATCCAGGAAATCGGAAATGATCTGGTTGAGGCGCTGGGACTCACGGCCGACGATCTGGACGAGTTTTTTGTCGTCGTCTTCGAGCGGCGCCAGGCGGGCCAGTTCCTTCAGCGCTCCAGTCATCGCCGTGAGAGGCTGGCGAATTTCGTGAGCGATCGCAGCAGAAAGCCGGCCCAGAACGGCCATGCGTTCCTTGGTGAAAACTTCCTTCTCGAGACGTTTCAGCTCGGTGAGGTCCTGGAAATTGAAGACGTAGCCGCTCGTTTGATTTTGCGCAGTGCGCAGCGGCGAAATCGACAGTCCCAGAAAGCGCGTTGCGCCGGAGGGAGTCTGGAACTCGACCTCTTTCCGCGATGCCGATGGATTGCCGTTCCCGTCCGCTTCAATCGGCCAGAATCCCGGAAATGCCTTCTGGACGTTTTCTCCGCGCAGCAAATCGAAGCTCTGACCCGTGATTTCCGCTCCGGCGCGATTGAGCAGCAACATGCGGCCGTTGAGGTCCGTGGTGAGCAGGCCGCCACGCATCGATTCGATGATGTCGTGATTGAACGCGCGGAGGTCCTTCAACTCTTCGCTTTTCTCCTCGAGTTCCACGCCCTTTTTGCGAAGGCTCTGCGACAACAGGCTGCCAAGGTAGGCCACCGACATGAACGCAAAAAGATTGATTCCCAGCCAGGATTCCAGGGCGCGGTCGCTGGGCATCGAAGCCGAGGTGCGCGGAATCAGGCTGTAGAACATGAGTTCGACCACGCAACCAAGCAGCGCAAAACTCGCGCCCGCAATTGCGAACACCGCCCGGCGCGAAAACAGGATTCCCCCCATCAGGATGATGAGCAGATAGAGCGAGACGAAATAGCTGTCCTGCGCGCCGGTGGCATACACGACGCCCGTAACGATGAGAATGTCGCCGGCCATCTGCACCGGCGCATGCCAGCCTGCTCTTGGAATCCATCGCTGAAGGATGATGTAGGAAGTGGCCAACGTGTACCACAGGACGATCAGCGGCAACAACATCCTGACGGGAAGTGGAATGGATGTGAGTTGCCCGACCGCGACAACGCCGAGAAGAAACGTGACGATGAGGAAACGGACACGTCCCAACCACGGGAGCCATTCACTAACGCTGGGCTTCGATACCATGTGGCAGCTTTTTCAATCCTTCGGTCTCCGCCGAACCAACCTGACGTTTGCACCGGCCCTATCGCCGAAACGCGCACCGCCAGCAGATGGCCGCCACGAGGCCGGCCACCGGCTTTTGCAATCCGAATTTCAGCGCTACTTCGCGCCCGAGAGCTTTCCGATCAGCGAGAACAGCGGCAGGTACATGGAAATAACGACGCCGCCGACGACGATTCCGAGGAACACGATCATGATCGGTTCGAGGGCGGTCAGCAGGTCTTTCACGGCCGCGTCCACCTCGTCCTCGTAGAAATCGGCAATCTTCGAAAGCATGGCGTCCATCGCGCCGGTCTGTTCGCCGACGCCAATCATCTGCGTCACCATGCCCGGGAAGACTTCCGTTTCCTTCAAGGGATCCACGAGAGACCGGCCGGCTTCGACGGCTTTCCGCGTCTCCGAAATCGCCTTTTCCACTACGGCGTTGCCGGAAGTGCGTGCCGTGATGTCGAGGCCTTCGAGAATCGGAACGCCGCTCGAAATCAAGGTGCCGAGCGTCCGAGTGAAGCGCGCCACGGCAATCTTGCGCAGCACGAGTCCGAGGATCGGTATCTTCAGCAGGACCGTGTCGATGGCCATGCGGCCCGCTGGAGTTCCATACCAGAACTTGAGTGCGACGATCGTTCCGGCTATCACCACGAGGAGGATCAACCCGTAGATGCTGCCAACGAAATTGCTGAGGACGATTACGACGCGCGTGGGAAGCGGAAGGTCGACGCCCAGACCGTTGAACAATTCCACGAAAATGGGCACGACTTTCCACAGCAACAGGACGATTACCGCCGCGGCGATGCTCATAACCGCCACGGGGTAGATCATCGCCGACTTCACAGCGCGCTTCAGCTTGACGTTCTTCTCGATGTACATCGAGAGCCGCTGCAAAATCGTGTCGAGAATACCTCCCGTCTCGCCCGCTTCCACCATGTTGTAGTAGAGAGGGTCGAAAACCTTCTCGTACTGCTTCATGGAAGCGGAGAGCGTGGCGCCTCCCTCGACCGAAGCCCGCACGCCGTTCAGGATTTTCTGAAATACCCTGTTTTCCTGCTGCCCGGCGAGAATTTCCAGGCACTGAACGAGCGGCAACCCCGCGTCGATCATCACGGAGAATTGGCGGGTGAAAACCGCCAGTTCCTTGGAATCGACGCCGCCTCCGAAGCTGGGGATGTTGAACTCCTTCCCCTTCTCGGAAAGCTTGCTGACGTTGATGTTTTCGCGGCGCAGCGAGGAAGCGAGTTCGTTCTTGCTGGCCGCGGTCCGTTCCCCGGAGACGGAGCTACCCGCCTTGTTGGTACCCTTATATGTGTAAACCGGCATTGCTGTATTACCTCCTCTTCTCTACCGCCGAACAGGTGCCCGGCCACCAGCAGGCGGAGAGGTCACCCCACGATTGATCAAATCCTGCAATTCATCCTGGTTGGAAGACCGCGCGAGCGCCGTTTCCAGAGTGATGAATTTCTGGAAATAGGCGTTCGAAAGACTCTGATTGAACGTCTGCATTCCCGATTGCCCGGTTCCGGTTTGCATGGCCGAATAAATCTGGTGAATTTTGTCTTCGCGGATCAGGTTGCGAATGGCCGCGTTGGGAATCAGGATTTCCATCACCATGGCGCGGCCGCGGCCGTCAATCCGAGGCAACAGCGCCTGGCAAAGAATCCCTTCGAGCACCATGGAGAGCTGGGCGCGAACTTGCGGCTGCTGGTGCGCCGGAAAGACGTCGACGATACGGTTGATGGTGGAGATCGCCGAGTTGGTGTGCAGAGTGGCAAACGTCAAGTGACCGGTTTCGGCGATGCGCAGGGCGGACTCGATGGTTTCCAGGTCGCGCATTTCGCCGATCAGCACAACGTCGGGATCTTCGCGAAGCGCGGCGCGGAGCGAGTTCGCGAAGGAGTGCGTGTCCGAGTGAACTTCGCGCTGGTTCACGAGGCACTTCTTGTGATTGTGGAGGAACTCGATGGGGTCCTCGATAGTGATCATGTGCTCTTCGCGCTCGTTGTTGATCTTGTCGAGCATCGCGGCGAGCGTCGTCGATTTGCCCGAACCGGTCGGGCCGGTCACCAGCACGAGTCCGCGCGGCTTGTCGCAAAGGTTCTTCACAATGGCCGGCAGCCCCAGTGCGTCGAAACTCTTGATCTCCCATGGAATCGTGCGGAAAACCGCTGCCACGGCGCCGCGCTGGTGGAAGATGTTTCCCCGGAAACGCGCCAGACTCTTCAAGCCGAACGAAAAGTCGAGCTCGAGGTTCTCTTCCAGGCGGTGCTTCTGCACGTCCGTGAGGACGCTGTACGCCAACGCTTTCGTGTCGGCCGCCGTCAGAGGAGGCATGTCCAGTGGGCGCAGCTTGCCGTGCACGCGGATGCGCGGAGCGCTGTTCGTCGAGAGGTGCAAGTCGCTGCCGCCCATCTCGATCATTTTCTTCAGCAATTCGCTTAAAGTGATGCCGGCCATTGTTCCCTCTTTCCTCGCTAGAGCACGGTCTCGCGCAAAACCTCTTCCATGGTGGTTTGCCCCAAAGCGACTTTCGTCAAGCCGCTTTTGCGCAACGTAATCATTCCGCCTTCGAGAGCCTTCTTCTTAAGTTCGAGCGCGGACGCGCCGACCAGAATCAGTTCCCGTAGCTCGTCGTTGATCTCCATTACTTCGTAAAGGCCGACGCGGCCCTTGTAGCCGGTGTTGTTGCACGTAGCGCAGCCGCGTCCGTGCTGCACCTCGACCTTGTTCGCTTCGTCCACGCTGTAGCCCGCATCAATCAGCGCCTGGGGCTGAATTTGCAGCGGTTCTTTGCAGCCGGAGCAAATGCGCCGGACCAGCCGCTGCGCGCAAATCAGGTTCACCGACGTGGCGACCAGGAACGGTTCGATACCCATGTTCATCAAGCGGCTGATGGTGGAGGGCGCGTCGTTCGTGTGCAGCGTCGAAAGCACGAGGTGGCCCGTGAGCGCAGCTTTCACGGCGATTTCCGCCGTCTCGAAGTCTCGAATTTCGCCGACCAGAATGATGTTGGGGTCCTGCCGCAAGAATGCGCGCAGCGCGGAAGCGAAGTTCAACCCGATCTGCTCCTTCATCTGAACCTGGTTGATTCCTGGCAGTTGGAATTCGACAGGATCCTCGGCGGTCATGATGTTCGTTTCCGCGGTGTTCAAACGCGCCACCGATGAATACAGGGTGTTCGTTTTGCCCGATCCGGTGGGGCCCGTGACCAAGACCATTCCGTACGGCTTCAGGATCTGCCGCTCGAACTTCGACAGCGACTCCTGCTCGAAACCGAGCTTCGTCATGTCCAGGCGCAGGTTTTCCTTGTCGAGCAACCGCATGACGATCTTTTCGCCGAACAGCGTGGGGACGGTGGAAACGCGGAAGTCCAGTTCCTTCTTTTTTCCGTCGCGGATGTACTTGATCATGATGCGGCCGTCTTGCGGCAGCCGCTTTTCGCTGATGTCCAGCTTGGACATAATCTTGATGCGGCTGGTCATCGCGTCTCTCAATTTCATCGGCGGAGCCATGACGTTTTGCAAAATGCCGTCGATGCGGAACCGGACGCGGTACTCCTTCTCGTACGGCTCCACGTGGATGTCGCTGGCGCCCCGCTTTACGGCGTCCGTCAGGATCAGGTTGCAGAGCTTGATGATGGGAGCTTCCTCGGCCGCTCTTTCGAGCGTCGCGAGGTCCATCATTTCCGCTTCTTCGCCGGCGAGTTCGAGCGCGGCGTCGTCGGCGGTGAGGTCCTTCATCACCTTGTCGAGTTCTTCCACGCTCTCGACTTCGCCGTAGAATTTGTGAATCGCCTCGCTGATCGCGGTTTCGGAGGCCACCACCGGCTCGACGTTGAAGCCGGTCATGAACTTGATGTCGTCCATCGCGAAGACGTTCGTGGGATCCGTCATCGCGATCGTGAGAGTGGAGCCAACTCGCGACAGGGGGACGATCTGATAGCGAATGGCGGTCTCTTGCGGGACCAGCTTGATGACGGACGGGTCGACCTCGTAGAACTTCAGGTTGATCGAGGGGACCCCGTACTGGCGGGAGAGCACCGCCGTGATGTCGTCATCGCTGACCAAGCCCAGCTTTACGAGGCAGGTACCCAGCCGGCCGCCGTTCTTCTTCTGATAGTCGAGCGCCTGCTTCAACTGATCCGCGGAGATCAGGCTGTCCTTAACCAGGATTTCGCCGAGTCGTGAAGACATGCGTATACGCCCGCGGTACTAGAACCCGCTGGAAAGGTCAGCCTAGCATGTCGGTCGGACTTGGCGAGTGACACGAAAGGTCAGTCTTGGTGAATCTGCTAACAGCCGATACGCCCCGCCAAAACCTGACCCTAGGTACAGGCTATTTTTTGACCCTGTACCAACGTACAGGTGGCTGAAATATAAAGGGTTAGCTAGCATTACAGACCTGCAGAAAACACCTATTTTGGCGGAAATCTCGCTCTGAAATGGGGGCCGTGCAGTGGGATTTCGGGAGCGTCAATCGGTGTCCGTTAACGCCGGAGTAATGGAGCGCGTCAGCCCAAAAAGGTCAGGGTCGGCGTCGAAAAGCTCGCGATATTTGGAAAAATTGACGGCAAGTTGGCGGGCGTGACGCCGAACCATTGGGCGAGGGTTCCGCCGTATTGGTCTACAGACGTAGTAGGAATCCACCGCCCGTTGCTTCCGGCGTCGTTCGGACCGCCTAGAGCCAGCTGCGGGAACTGGCCGTACACATCCCCGCCAGCAACCGCGCCGCCCATGATGATGTGATGGCTGCCCCATCCATGATCGGAGCCACCGTTCGAGCCCGGCTGAAACGTGCGGCTGAAATCGGAGAGCGTGAAGGTGGTTACCTGCTGCGGCAGACTCAACTCGACTGTTGCGTTGTAAAACGCCGTTATCGCGGCGTTGAGCTGAGTCAGCAAAGAATCTTGGATGGGCAGCTGGTTGCCATGAGTGTCAAATCCCCCCAGCGAGCAGAAGAAGATCTGACGCTGCAGACCTAGCGCGCTGCGCGCCTGGATAATCTGCGCCACTTGTTTGAGCTGCGCGCCAAGGCCGGTGGTGGGAAATTGCGTCTCAAGCGGCGAGAGGGCGCTCAACGCGCCGGCGAGGACGGCGCTTTCCTGCAACGCCTGGCTGGCAATCGCGCTGGACGATTGAATGAGCGAAATGCCGGTGTCGAAGGTAAGAAGCTGCTGAAGAGCGGTCAAGCGCGCGTTGGCCGGAGCTGAGGAGTCAAATCCGTTCAGACCGGGAGTGGAGCCAGGAATTAGCGCGTAAGGCTGCGTTTGTGCTCCGGTGGTGAGAATCGCGCCGCCAGCAACAGTTGTGATGGGCGGATACTGTGCCCCGGCATTCAGAGTTTGCAAATTATCGGCTGTGCGCCCCGCCCATCCCGTATTTCCGGTGCCGTCAAATTGCGCGGTTTGCCACTGCGTCTGCTGATCCGAATGAGAAAAGAGATTTACGGGCAGCGTGGGGCCACCGGCCATGTACTGGGCCCGCGTGATTGGCTGCGCCAGAGTACCCACGTTGGCGAGGAATGCGACTTGGCCTGAATTGAACAGGCCCTGCAGCCCTGTCAGCTCCGGGTGCAGGCCGTACGGGACGTTGCCCGTCTTAGCTACGATCGGGAGCAGGGTGTTTTGCGGGATCGCGAGGTTCGAGCGCAGCGTTTGATAGTTTTGATAGCCCGCGGAGTCATTCGGGATAAGCATGTTGTTGCTGTCGTTGCCACCGAAGAGAAAGATGCAAACCAGGGCGCGATAGTCCGTTGTCGGGTTGGCTGCGAAAGCGTGGATGAGATTCAAATGACCAAAGGCGGCAGTGACACCAAACGATGCCGCCGAGCAGCATCCCATGCGAATAAAATCCCTGCGCGAAAAGGCCATCGTTACGCTCCTCGGGCTACTTTTGCCGCGAATCCTAAGGAATTCCCGTTTTGCGAGTAACGCGTCAGTGTGCCACCTGATATTGAGAGGAAGTGGCGATCAGATAAATCGCAGTCTGCGCCTGATCCATCGCCTGGTTGCTTCCGGCCGGCACGGCGGCGACCGCAGTGAGAATGCTATTTTGCATATTGGCCGACATCGTTCCGTGCATCATCAGGGTGTTGAGGGAACCCAGCATCTGGGCAGGGTTGGAAGCAAGGTTGGAGTAGGGCGAGAAATCGACGGTGGTGGTGCTGCCGATCGAACCGAACGCGAAGCTGTTCACCCAGTTGAACCGATTGAGCGCGGTAGCGGTGGTCTGAATTTGAAACTCGGGGCCCAGCAAGCTCGTCCCCGGAATCTGAAAACTCGGCGAGTAGAAACTGAAGACGCTTCCAGGCTCGAGCGCCGCTTCTCCCATCGTGCCGCCGTAGTAATCGAGGTTTGCCCCATCGGTTACGCCGTTGAACGCTCGCAGCAGGCCGGCTATGTAGAGCGTTGGCTCTCGGAGGTGGCCGTCGACCGCGTTGGCCGTGGCAGGTGAATCGCCGCGGCGCGCTTCGGGATCGAGAAGTATGGCCGTGACGACGGCGGCCATATCGCCACGCACGCCGTTGCCATTGTTCGCGAAGACGCTCGCCACTCGTTGGACGTATGCAGGACTCGGATTGCTGCTGACCAGGTGCTGGATCAGCTGTTTGGAAACAAAAGGTGGCAAGTTCGGGTGATTGAAAATATTGTCGAGCGCGCCATCGAGATCGGCCTGAGCAGTCTGCCCGGCCGGCAAGAAGCCTCCCTGCGCAGCCCCGGCATACTGAAGTAATTGTTTGGCAGTGACGTCGTGATTGGAATCGACCGCCACCATGGGGCCAATCCAGTACTGCGGGTTGTTCGTTTGCGTCGCCATGCCCGGCTGCGTCGGGTACGTCCATCCCGTATAGGCGAGCGCAAATTCCTGCACCTGAGCCTGCGAGTAGGTGGCAATTTGATTTCCCGATCCGTCGGTCTGCAGCGAGCCGTCCTGGTTGATGAGTGAAGTCCCCAGCGTGAAAAGCTGCATCAGTTCTCGCGCGTAGTTCTCGTTGGCATGGTCACTGCTCGAGTAGGGTTTGTTGTTGTTGACCATGTTCAAGTAGTTGCCCATGGCGGGCGAGAGCGTCACGTCTTCCATGATCTGGCGGTAATTGGCGAAGGCGTCGTTCTGCAGAAGCTGCAGGTACGGTGTGAAAGCTTGCGGCGTGCTGATGGTGTTGCCGGAGATGGTGAAGATCAACCCGAGCGCGTAAGCCACGCGCTGCCGCAACTGGTCAGGCGCGCCTACGATCTGGACGTAAAAACGCTTTTGGACCTCGCTCAAGTCCGTTTCGCTGGCTGCCGGATTCGGAAAAGGCGTGACAGGCAGCGAATATTGAGCATTCAGGAATCCTTGAAGGCCGAGTTGCTGAACCTGCGCGATATACGCGGCGTTGGGTCCGAACGATGACTGCTCGAGAAAACGGTCCGCGACTTCGGGCGCGACCACTGGGTTTGCGGCCACCACGGTGGCGTTGACGGCGCTCGAGGTTGCGGAACCGGGATCTGGATTCTGGACCGTGACGGGCACCGATCCTAACTGTGCGCTGGTAGCCGTTCCGCTGGCGGCCAATTCACCGTTCGAGGAATACGTCGTTGTCAGGGTGGTGCCGCCAAAACTCACCGTCGAGCCTGGCACGAAGTTGTTCCCCGTGAGGACGATGTAAAATGGGCCGACCGCAACCGGCGAATTCAAAACTCCGTTCAGCACGGGGATGGGGTTGAGCAGCGTGACGGTGCTGTTACCCGGCGTTTGAGTGCCGATGGTGAGGGCGGCGGTGATCGTCACGGTATTGGGTGCGGGAAGGATCGTCGGCGCGGTATACAGGCCCGTCGAGTCGATCGTGCCTGTCGTAGCGTTTCCCCCGCGCGTGCCGTTTACCGACCAGGTGAAGATCGGGTTGCTCACATGAGGCACGGAGGCGCTGAATTGCTGCGTCGCGCCGGCGCGCACAGGAGCGGCCTGGGGCGAGACGGTGACGACGTCCGGTACCGGAGGGATGCTTCCAGGCGGAAGCAATGCGCAGCTCGCGGCAATGATGCAAAGGGGCAGGATCATTGCCCACCCCAGTAGTCGACGCACGCTTCGCTTCTTATCCGAAAGATACGATTGAACGGTCACCCGCAAACCTCCAAAAAGCCTGCAAAAACGTTTCACTTTTGGCATCGGCCGTCTGCTGAAAATGAGTAGCGACACTAACAGCCGCGCTGGAAGGATGAAACTGGCCCTTCGGACGGATAACGGTCATGGTCTCGCGTACCGCGAAAACGGGCGAACGTGTGTCCGTTTGGACCTTTTTTGCGCAAGTTGGACTTGGGTTGCAGTCGGCCGTGGTTCGCTGTACTCTAAAGCGGTTGCGAATAGGAAGTTCTGAGAAGGGCGGTTAGCTCAGCGGTTAGAGCATCCGGTTTACACCCGGAAGGTCCAGCGTTCAAATCGCTGACCGCCCACCATCCGCTGTTCATTACCGCGGGGACGTAGTTCAGTTGGTTAGAACGCTGCCCTGTCACGGCAGAGGTCGCGAGTTCGAGTCTCGTCGTCCCCGCCATTCTTCTGGAGTTACCGGACGTGACACCGGAAACTCCAACCCACAGTTGCCACCGCTTCCCGGGCCGTTAGTCCTAGTTTGGAGAAGCGACAAACGGTTCGGAAGGGGAAACAATGCAGAAGCGCAAACTTGGACAAAGCAATCTGGAAGTCTCGGCCCTGGGATTCGGCTGCATGGGGTTGAGCTATGGCTACGGTCCGGCTATCGAAAAGCAGCAAGCCATAACCGTGATCCGAACAGCCGTCGAACGCGGCGTGACTTTTTTCGATACGGCGGAAGCTTACGGCCCCTTCACGAACGAAGTGCTCGTAGGCGAGGCACTCGCCCCCTTTCGTGAACGGGTGGTGATTGCCACGAAGTTTGGTTTCGACATCGCTCCCAATGGGCAGCGGACAGGCGGGCTCGACAGCAAGCCAGAGCATATCAGGCAGGTTGCTGAAGCGTCACTGAAACGTCTCAAGACCGATGTCATCGATCTCTTCTATCAGCACCGCGTCGATCCGGACGTGCCGATCGAGGACGTGGCGGGCACAGTGAAGGATCTCATCCAGGCCGGCAAGGTGAAGCACTTCGGCCTTTCTGAGGCTGCAGCGAACACCATTCGTCGTGCACACGCGGTCCAATCCGTCACCGCAGTTCAGAGCGAGTATTCGATATGGACGAGAGACCCCGAACCAGAGGTGCTTCCAACCTGCCAGGAGTTGGGGATCGGTTTTGTTCCCTGGAGCCCGCTCGGGCAAGGATTCCTGACGGGAAAAATTGATGCCTCCACAAAGTTCGAAAGCACGGACTTCCGAGCGATATTTCCCCGGTTCACCGAGGAGGCGCGCAGCGCAAACCTGGCGGTGGTGGATCTTCTGAAGCAGATCGCACGACGAAAGAATGCTACTCCCGCGCAAATCGCACTGGCCTGGCTGCTCGCGCAGAAGCCTTGGATCGTTCCGATTCCAGGAACGACGAAGGTACATCGACTGGAGGAGAACATCGGTTCCGTTTCAGTCGAGCTGACACCAGCGGATCTTAAGGAGATCAATACAGCAGCTTCCAAGATCCCGATTCACGGCGAGCGCCTTCCCGAATCCATTCTGCGAATGTCTTATCGCTAAGGTGCAAGCACAACGGCGCTCTACGCCAGACAAAGCTGCCGACTAGCTTCTCCAATAAGAGGAACAATGCAAAAGCGCAAACTCGGAAAAAGCAATCTGGAAGTCTCAACTCTGGGGCTTGGCTGCATGGGAATGAGCTTTTCCTATGGGCCGGCCAAAGACAAGAAGGAGATGATTGAACTTATTCATGCGGCGGTGGAACGCGGCATCACATTTTTCGATACCGCCGAAGTTTACGGCCCGTTCACGAACGAAGAAGTCGTGGGCGAGGCGCTGGCTCCCTATCGCGGCAAGGTGGTGATCGCCACCAAGTTCGGGTTCGATCTGAGCGGCAGCGATCATCGGCCGGGAGCGGCAGGTGTGAATAGCCGGCCCGCGCACATCAAACAGGCCGTCGAAGGGTCGCTCAAGCGGTTGAAG
>CAVVWI010000004.1:0-134267 GCA_963751935.1 uncultured Acidobacteriota bacterium
CCGAGGATCGCTTCGAGGACCGAAACGGAACGTGCTTGAGGCGAGACAGGCGTGATTCCAGCCGCGCCGAGCGAGGTCATGGTGCCGAAACTGTAGTAAATAAAATCGAAGCGCCCGGGAACCGTGTGAAGGTTGGTGCGCGGATCAAGATAAAAGGCGTTTGGCTGGAAGGCGGCCACCATGCCGTAGACACTTGCAAAACTGAATTCCACCAGCAGATAGATACACAGGGCTCCAAAGATCGTTTCCGATTTGGCCTGTTCCCTGGCGAACACGTGGCGGAAAATAACCACGACAATGAGAACGTCAAAAACAAAGCTCAGGACCATGTTGAATATTGAAAACGTGCTCACATTGGCTTTGGGAAGCAGGATGCGTTGCAACAAGGTGGGGACCGCAAGCACGAGGGCAAGGATGAGCAGGCCGCGGTGGATTTTGGCCGCGTAAACGCTGATTAGAATAGCCGCGCTCCCTACCACGCGAAATGCGTAGTATCCGAAGCGGCTGGTTTCGGCATAGGGAAAGAGAATGAGTGTCCCCAACAGAAGAAGGAAGAGCAAAAAAAATCTGTGGCCGGTGAGAGCCGACTCGTGCTCAGACTGAGTTGCGTGCTTCATGGCTCTGTGCTGCGCTAGTCGTTGCCGCGGGCGGGATTGGAGACTTCGGGTTCGCGGGCGGGCGAGACGGCGGCTTTCGAGCGCGACGAGGGAACGGGCAATTGCGGCTCGACGCCGCGCCAGCCGACGGGGCGGCCCTGGACCGCTTCCTTCAGCGCGCGGAAGAGCACGACGTACATCATCTGGCGGTAGTAGAAGCGCTGGATCAGAAGCGGCGCGAGCAGAGTCCAGTCCTCGTGGCGCTCAAGCGAAAAAGCCACCACGCAGGTGAAGAGGTCAATCACCATGAAGATGGCGAAGAAAATCAGCGAGCGCTCGACGTCCTGCAAAGTCCACAGCTGCGGAAGGTGGGCGATCTGAAGTTGCGCGAGGCCCCATAGAGCGATGGAGAGGAGGAAGAGCAGGTCAATCAGCGGCGAAACGAGCGGCAGAATAATCTGAAACAAAAAGATATTGGGAATTGCGATCCAGCCGAGAGTGCCGTAGCGCGGTTTTCCCGTCACGTCGCGATGCTTCCAGACGGCCTGAAGCGTGCCGAACGTCCAGCGGAATCGCTGGCGAATCAGCGCTTCCATCGTTTCGGGGACCTCGGTGCGGCCGATGGCGTCTTCGTCGTAGAGAATCTTCCAGCCGTTTCGGCGAATCGTCAGGGTGAGGTCCGTATCTTCGGCCACCGTGTCGCCGGAGAATCCTCCCATGCTGCGGAGAAGGTCCGTACGCCATGCGCCGACGGCTCCGGGCACAACCGGAATGCAATTCAGCAAATCGAAGGCGCGTTTTTCCAGGTTCTGGCTGGTGATGTATTCCAGGGCCTGCCAGCGCGTAAGCCAGCGATTGCGGTTCATCACTTTCACGTTGCCGGCAACGGCGCCTACTTTCGGATTCTCGAAATGTCGAACGAGCCGCGGAATCGCTTCCGGGTCAACGACGGTGTCCGCATCGATCGAGACGACGATCTCGCCGGTGGCCTCAGTTAGGCCGTGATTCAGGGCCGAAGGCTTGCCGTGATTTGACTGAAGCAGAAGACGGACGCGCGGATCGCGTCCGTAATTTTGCTGGACGAGTTCCGCCGTGTGATCCGTCGAGCCATCGTTGATCACAAGAATCTCAAGGTTGGGATAGTTTGAGGCGAGCGCCGATTTCACGGTATCGAGGATGACCGTTTCCTCGTTGTAGGCCGGGACGAGCACGGTGACGCGCGGCTCGTAATCGGGATTATCTTTGGGCGCGGCGCGAAGCTTTTCCACAAGCGCCAAAACGCCGATGAAGAGTGCGCGCGCGCTGACCAGCAGAATTCCCGCGACAAAGATGAAAGCGATTCCCGTGCGGAACCAGCGGAAGACGTCGAAGATGAACGCGTCGGCCCGCGCGAGCAGCCATTCCTTGGTGCTGAGCGGCGGCATGATCTGCGCGCGGGATTGGCCCAGGAGGTCCGCTACGGAAACAAACTCGAAACCTTTCGCGCGCAACCCGTCGATGATTTGCGGCAGGGCCGCCACGGTTTGGCTGCGGTCGCCGCCGCCATCGTGCATCAGGATGATGTTCCATCCCTTGCCGTTCTGCGCGTCGGTGAGAACGCGTTGGACGATCGTCGCGGCGGGCGGCGGAGCTCCGCCGTTCACCTCGCCCCAATCATGAGGATCGATGCGCGCGCCCACCGTGATGTAGCCCATCGATTGCGGAATGGGCAGCATTTGAATCTCAGCGGCGGTTTCGGGCTGGTGGTCGATGCCGTAGGGCGGGCGGAAGAGCAAAGTCTTTACACCGAGGCTGCTCTCGAGAAGAAGCTCCGTCAGATTCAACTGAATCTCCACGCCCTCCTTCGTGGCCGTTTCGAAGTCCGGATGCGTGAAGGTGTGATTGCCCACTTCGTCGCCCTGCTGATACTCGCGCTTGACGATCCTTGCCTCGAGGTTTGCCTGTTCGCCGATGACGAAAAATGTGGCCGGTGCCTGCTTCTGCTCGAGGATGTCGAGAATTTTCGGAGTCCATTGCGAATCGGGGCCGTCGTCGAACGTGAGCGCCACTTTGTGCTGCGCCTCGCCCATCTGTTCGATACGCCAGGAGAGGGGATAGCTGTCGAAGGTCTCATCGGTGAAAAGATCGACGGAAGGGTCGTAATCGAATTTCCGGTGGCCGTTCTGCGGGGTCGCGGTGATCTTCCAGATGTCGCCCTGACCTTCGAGAATGATGTCGTATCCGGGAGGTACCTCTTCGAGTTTTGCGCGGGCGGCGTCGTCGGGATGGGTTGCGTCCCAGATGGACCAAAGGGAGGGATCTTCTTCACCAAGGCGCCAGAGCGCGGTGCCTTGAATCCCGGCGCGCTCGGCAGAGCGCAGCTCGTTATAGGCAGTCAGCCCGTCGAGCAACCAGACGTTGTGGACTTCGTTGTTCTCGTCTTCGTACGAGTAATGCGGATTGAGAGCGTCACCATCGAATTCGACGTCCGCCTCGGATTCGTCGGCGGTGATAATTCCCTGCTGGAAGGTGACGACCTGCGCCACTGGATTCGGCACTTTCTTCGATTTAGCGGGCCAGTCGTAGCCGTAGTTCCCGATGCCCATCACCAATTTTTCCTTCGGCACGATTTTCAGTATGTTGGCGATGTTCGTCACGAACCAATCCTGCGCGGCGATTGGACCGGGAGGCGAAGTCTGCCAGTGCTGGTCGTAGTTCATCAGGATGATGGCGTCGCAATGTTGCGAGATCGACTTGTAGTCGTAGTTCCAGTCGGCGGCCGGCAGCGCGACCATCAATTTCAGGCTTGTGGGCGTGGCGGAGTGCAGCGCCTTGCCCAATTCTTCGATGAACTTCGTGAGGTCTTTCTGGTTCGCGTCGGGGATGCTTTCGAAATCGAGTACGATACCCGCCTGTTTCTGCGCCTGGGTGTAAAGCACGGCCGTTTGAATCAGGCGCTGCCGCGCTGCGGGAGTCGTCAGCACCACGGCGAGCTTGTCGCTCTGAAACACCGTACCATCGGAATTGTTCATCAACCCCATCACGGGCAACTCGGTCCCGCTGGACTCAAACCAGGCGGCGAGCTTCGGATCGGGCACGATCGAAAGACGGCCGTCGGCCGGGACGGCATGGAACTTTCCGTCGGGCGTCACGACGCCGAGCGTTCCGTCGGCATTGAGCGAATGCAGCGTCTCGGGAATCAGGACGTCGATATCGCGATAGTGGAGCTGAAGCGAGGCCAGGCTGTTTGGATCGTAGGGAACGTAGAACGCGGCACGCAGGTAATTATCCTGGACGTTACCGAGCGCCGCCAGCTTGCGTTTGCGGCCGCGAGGATGCGCCGGCTTCGGCTTCACGCGCCCGCGGATGGGATGAAGGCCGCCGTGAATGTCGGGGCGCAAAATATCGGGCAAATCGGGTTTGCGGCCGACGTCGACCAGGAAGATGATCAGCACCAGCGTGAAGAATCCGCCAGCGATTTCGAGCGCGAGCCGCGTCCTGCGCCAGCGACGCCGGTCCTGATCGTAGAAAATGGGCTTGCGTTCGGGCATGAGTCAATTCAAGCTATGGTTCAAGATGCAGGTGCTTCATCTCCGTGAAGACTATGCACAACCTCTGGATTTTGCAAGGCGTACCGCGAAACGCGTTCTCACACCGGAATGAGTAGTCGGCAATCTCTGCAGCAGAGTTCCGCTGGCAAGGGTGCTTACGCGGCAGTCTCTACTAAGATGCGCGCAAGCATCGCTCTTGCTGCCTTGGCTGGGCTTGCCCTCCGAGTCTTTTTCGTTCTGAAGTTTCCGGTTACGGACTCGGGCGATGCGCCATTTTACATCGAACTGGCGTGGAACTGGCTGAAGAATCGCGTATATGGCTTTCCAATCAATGGCGTCCTGACGCCGGTGGATATGCGGACGCCGGGCTATCCGGCGTTTCTGGCCACGATTTTTTCGTTTGCGGGAAATTCACAGCGGGCCGTGATGCTGGTCCAGGCCGTGGTGGATGTAGCCACGTGTTTCCTCATTGCCTGGATCGCTGCGCGACTCGCGCCCAGCCAGCACCGGCAGCGGGTGGCAATTGCGGCTCTGTGGCTCGCGGCACTGTGCCCGTTCACCGCAAACTACACGGCGGTGGTTCTTACCGAAACGCTGACGATTTTTCTTACGGCGCTCGCGATTCTGGTGCTGCTGCGCACGGAAATTGGTGGCGCCGCGAGTGACGGTTCTGCCGGGCGAAGCTTTTTTGCGAATCCCTGGCTACTGGGCGGAATTGTAGTTGGACTGGGAACACTCGTGCGGCCTGAAACGCCTCTGATTCTTCTTTCGGCCGGACTTGTGCTGACTTGCAAGTGCTGGCGGCCGCGCGATTGGGGGAAACTCTTCCGAGCGGCCGCGTTGATGGGAATTGGCTTGATACTTCCGCTCGCGCCCTGGGCGGCGCGCAACTGGCGCGTGCTTCACGAAGTGCGGTTCCTGGCTCCGCGTTACAGCGAATTGCCGGGCGAATATACGCCGCACGGATTCATCGATTGGACGAACACGTGGCTCTGGCGTTTTCGGGATGTCTACCTCACGCACTGGAAATTGAACGAGGAGGAGATTCCGATCGATACGCTTCCTCCGTACGCGTTCGATTCGCCCGAAGAGCGGGACCGCGTGAGCGATCTGCTCGATGAGTACAACGAACAACTGACGATCGAGCCCGGCCTCGACGGCAAGTTTCGCGAAATCGCACGCGAGCGCACGGCGCGGCATCCGCTGCGAACGTACGCGAAAGTTCCCCTCCTGCGCTGCTTTGCGATGTGGTTTACGCCGCGCGTTGAGCTGCTTCCCATCTCGGGCCATCTAACGCCGCTTTCGATGGAATGGGAGGATGACCGGCCAGATTTTATGCGAGCCGTGGCATTCGCGCTCGGCAACATCGTGTTCATCGGGCTCGGCTTAGCCGGCGCTTGGCTGGCGCGTGGCCGGCCGGGCGTGGCTTTCCTGATCGTGTTCATCGTTGTGCGTACGATGTTCTTTGCGTACGCGGTGGAGACGACGGAGCCGAGGTATGTGCTCGAATGCTTTCCGGCGCTGCTCGCGCTCGGTGCGCAGGACTTCGGTTCGCGATTCAGCTTTCTTCCACGGGCTCGGGGTGAATGGTCACGCGAAAAATCTGTGGAAAGCGCTCTTTAACGCGGTCTTCGAGAGCGGCAGTGACATCGTGAACCTCGGTAATCGGCAGGCTGCCGTCCATGGCGCAGTGGCAAGAGACGAGAATCTTGTGGTCGACGGTGCGGACGTGAACCTCGTGGCAATTCACAAGCTCGTGAAATTCAGACTGAAGCGAATTTAGAAAGTCCTGGACGGCACGAGATAGCCCCTTCATCTCCTCGGCGGTGGGAATCCGGCCGCCGAGCGGCTCGATATGGATGTTGACGAACGCACCAGCGTCCGTCGCGCGCCGGATGTCCTCCTCGAGTTCGGTGGCGCGACGATGTGCTTCGCGCAAGCTGGCCCCTTCGTCCACCTCCATGTGAAGCTCCACGAAAAGCCGGCCATCGAGATGGTGCGCCGATAACTCATGGACGGCGAGCCCCCGGTGCTGCGCGATTGCGCGGATGGTTTCGAAGAGATCCTCGTTGGTCGGCGCACGCGGCTCCACGTGGACCACGACGTCGGCCGGGACGATCTGCTCGATCCGCTTCTCGACCGCGTCGCTTGCGGAGTGGGCCTGCTCGAGGCTGGCGGTGCGCGGGACGCTGATCGTGACGTCGACGAAATAGCGCTGCCCCGCGCGCCGGACGCGCACCCGTTCGGCGTGCAAGACTCCTTCGGTGTCGTCCACGGCGTTGGTGATTTGCTCGCGAAGACCCATGGGCGCGACGTCCAGCAACGCATCCATCGTTCGCTTGCCAAGCCGCGAACCGATCCAAATGATCACGCCCGCCACCGCCAGAGCCGCGACAGCGTCCAGGCGGCCGAGCCAGCCAATCCCATATCTCATGCCGATCCACGCCGCCGTGATTCCCAGAATTACCACGAACGTGCTCCACACGTCGGTGGAGAAGTGCAGGGCGTCGGCTTCGAGAGCCTCGCTCGGATACTTCTGCGACACGCGGCGCAAAGCGCGGGCCCGCACGAAGTCGATTCCCATGCCGATGGCGAGGATGACAATCGCCTGGAGGCTGGGATAAATGTGCACGGTGTTGAAGAGCAATCGCTGAAAAGCTTCCCAGATGATGTAGAGCGCGGTGAGAAACAGCAGGCCGGTCTCGACGAACGCTGAAAAGCTTTCTACTTTGCCGTGCCCGTACAGGTGCTGCGCGTCGGCGGGCTTGTCTGAGACGCGCACCGAAAGATAGGTAATGACGGCGGCAACCAGGTCGAGGATGGAATGCAGAGCCTCGGAAATCACGCCCAGGCTGCGCGTTACCACCGCAAGGAAAACCTTCAGAAGGACAAGCAAGACCGCCGATCCCACCGAAGCAAGAGCCGCCAGACGCTTTTCGTGCGTTGCTTGTTCGGCAGGTTCGCGCATTATTGAATGATTATACGGGGTAATTATGCGGGGTGATTATACGCTGCGGCGCGAATGCGCCAAGTTTGCTTCCGGTTTCACGGCCGCCACCCAGGCCCGGCTTTTTCGCGCTGAACCCCATTTTTTGCCCTCCATTCACGAACCTGTATAGTGGTTCCGGCAAAAAAAGGAGAGAAACTTCCCCGCGATGGCGTTGGCAACGCAAGATCCACCGAATACACCGATCCAACCAGGGCCGGCCAAATTTCCGCGGCGAAGATGGTTCTGGCCAACGGTTGCTATTCTTATCGTTCTGTGCGCGACCGCCGGCGCCGACAGTTATTTTATCGAGCCATTCCGGATCGAGGTGACCCATTTCGACATTCAGGCGCCGATCTCAGCGCCGCTGAAAATCGCGCAGCTCAGCGACCTGCACACGCACGGCATGGGACGCAACGAAGGCCAGCTGCTTGCGATCCTGGACGCCGAAAAACCGGACGCCATCGTTATTACCGGCGACTGCCTCGGCAATCAGGCAGGCAACTACGAATGGTGTAAACAGCTCTACGAGCAGCTTCACGCTCCTCTCGGAGTCTGGTTCGTCCGGGGGAACTGGGAGCGAGATCACCCGCTGCACCGGGAGCGCCTCTTTTACCACCAGGTCGGCGTGAAACTTCTTGTGAACGCGAGCGCCGCAATTCATCCGGATGTGTGGCTAGTGGGTCTCGACGATCCGTATTCGGGAACCGCGAGGCTCGATGCGGCGCTCGCAGGCGTTCCGCCCAACGCGTACAAGATCGCGATTTTCCATTCCCCGGGATACTTCGATCGAATCGGCGGCCGCGTGAACCTGTGCCTCACGGGGCATACGCATGGCGGACAGGTTCGCCTGCCGTTTCTGCCGCCGCTCTGGCTTCCGAATGGGTGCGGGCGATTCGTCGAGGGATGGTACGAGTCGAGGGGATCGAAGATGTACGTGAACCGCGGGCTGGGAATGTCAAACCTGCCGGTTCGATTTCTATGCCGCCCGGAAATCAGCTTCTTTGCGCTTCACCCTTAGGGCTTATAACCAAACGACCAGGACACCCTAAGTCCGCTCACTGCAGCTTCGCGTACTCCGCCTTGGCCTGCTTCAGTATCGAGATGCCGGAGTCCGCGTCTTTCCAAAGGGCGAGAAAATCCTGATACGCAGCGCGGGCTTTGGCCGTGTCGCCCGATTGCGAGTACGCGCGAGCCAGGCCGAGATGCGCTAACCAGCCGATGGGCTCGTTTCCGACGACGCCGGGATGGTCCAGGATTTTCTGGAATTCGGCGGCAGCCGCCGCTCCCTGCTTTTCCCCGAGATAGGCCTCGCCGCGCAGGTAAACAGGATATAGCGCGAAGGTGAAGGCGGTATTTCCTTCCGCCAATTCGTATGGCGCAGATACTGCTAGCGCCGAGATCGCTCGCGCGGCGTCACCGCCTCGGAGGGCGATCCCCGCATGTATCATGGGCAGAAAATCGAACTGCACATCCGTATCTTGCGGGAAACGCTTGTTCAAATCGCCGGCAATGCGCTCAGCCTCCGTAGGATTGCCGGCCAGGCCGAACGCAATCGCCGAGAACGACTCAGCGATTTTGCTTTTTGCCGTCGCGAGCGCAGCCTGAGCCTCTTGCTGGGCCACTGCCACATTCCCGACGAGCGCCTGCCGGATTGCGTCATGCGACAGGTATTCCGCCGCTGCTTCCCTTCCATCCACTCGTTCGGCGGAATCGGCGGCGCGGTGCGCCAGCTCCTGAGCCTTCGCGAACTGGCCCTTGTACGCCGCAGTCTCTGATTGCAGAAAAAGAATCTGATCGTCGATTCCGGGCTTTCCCGTCGCGTCGGCGATCTGCTGCTGCATTCCGGCGGCGTCGTGTTCGAGGAAATCCACGTTGTAAAGAAGCAGAGGGAGCCAGGGCGAGTCGATGTTGTGGGCACGCGATTCTTTTACCGTGGCCTTTGCCTGATCGAGTTGATTGCTCCACTGGTAGGTGTAGCCGAGATTCACATAGTTATTGCCGCTGACGGGGTTGAGCTTGAACGCCTGCAGTGCGGCGGCATGAGCTTTCTCGTAATCTCCCATGAGGGTATAAGTCACCCAAAGGTAGGCGGGCGGTTCCTCATCCCGGGGATAGGTTTGAGCCCACAATTGATAAGAGCTGCGGGCCGCCTCAAGATTTCCCGTGACGACAAGTTCGTAGAACGACGAAACGGCGAGCTTTTCACTCTCGCTCGTGCGCTCGCGCAATTCGTAAGCCTTGCGCGCGTTCTCGGCACAGCGGTCGAGTTGGCTTAAAGGCTGGTAACTCTGGGCCAGCCGCAAATAAGCCATGGCGAAATTCGGGTCCAGGGAAATCGCCCTTTCGAAGAGGGGAATGCCGGCAGCGTAATCATTTGCCACGTCCATTGTTTGATTGCCGAGGGTATAGGCCTCCAGCGCTTCGAGCGACGGGGTGGTGACGTTCTCTGGCAGAGCGTCATATTTTTGCACCGAGGCCAGCGATTCGCCCATCTTCGCCCGCAGCTTCGTCGCCGCGTCACCCAGAGCTGCGAGAACTTGTTCCTTTCCGTTGGCGGGGACCTGCTCTTCGGCGAGCAGATCGCCATTGCGGCAATTCACCGCTTTCAAATCCAAAACATACTGGCTGCCCAAGCTGGAAATGGAGCCTTCCATCGTGGCGGCGCTTGCGGTGCGCTGGCAAACCTCGCGGGCGATGTCGGGCGTTAGCCGCGTATCCTTTGGCTTGGCCATCAGCGTGAGCGTTTGCGCGATGCGCTCGTCGGAAATGAGGCTGAGAAACGGGGACTGCTCCAGCTGCGCCGAGAGGCCCTGCCGCAGGGTGCCATCGAAAACGGGATCGCCGGTGGTGTTGCTGAAGGCGGCCAGGACGATCGTGTCCTTGTCGGTGAGTTTGGGCGCGCGATAGAAATAGAAATAGGCGGCGGCAGCGGCCACGATCACAACCGCCGCCGCGGGAACGATTACTTTCCATCGGCTTCTCGCGCGGGCTGGCGCGGCTTGCGTCGCCGCCACCGTCTCTCCCGCGCTTGCCCGCAACTTCCCTGATTCCGAGTCGCGTTTGAGGCGCCGCAAATCGCTGCGAATCTCCGCCGCAGCCTGATAGCGCAGGCCGCGGTCCTTCTCGAGCGCCTTTGCAGCGATGCGGCTGAGTTCGGGCGGCAACTCCGGCTTCACGGTAGTTAGGGCCGCGGGCGTGCGGTTCAGAATCCCATCCAGCACGATCGCAGTCGTCGCGCCGGGAAACGCCATTCGCCCCGCGGCCATCTCGTACAACACCGCGCCAAACGAAAATAAATCCGTCCGCGCGTCCAGATCCTCTCCGCGCGCTTGCTCGGGCGACATGTACGCCATCGTCCCCACCGTAGCGCCCGGGCTCGTCAACGCTGCGTCAGCGGCCATCGTTGCCGCCACCGAGTTGCCCGCGCCATCCATGTCTGCCGTGACCTTCGCCAAGCCAAAATCCAGGACCTTCGCGTTCCTCCTGTTGGTAATGAACAGATTCGCGGGCTTGATATCCCGGTGGACGATTCCTTTGGCGTGCGCAGCATCGAGCGCGTCGGCGATTTCGATCCCGAACTCGAGCACCTGGTCGAGTGGGAGTGCGCCGCGCTCGATCCGGTGCTTCAGCGTCTCACCGTCCAGATATTCCATCACGATGAACGGATGCCCGCCGATCGTTTCGCCCGCTTGAAGCGGGACCTGGCCAATCTCGTGGATCGTGCAAATATTCGGATGGTTCAGCGCCGATGCTGCGCGAGCCTCGCGGCGGAAGCGCTCAAGAGTGGGTGTGTCGCGAACGACGCCATCGGGAAGAAACTTGAGCGCGACAAACCGGCCGAGTTCGGTGTCCTCGGCCTTGTAGACGACGCCCATCCCGCCGCCGCCTAGCTTCTCGACGATGCGGTAGTGCGAGATGGTTCGGCCGATCAATGAAAAAAGCTCCTCGAGCGCGACCATATTAGGCAGCGCGTGGCAGTGAGTCAACGCGGTTGCGGACAGAGCACCGGATTGCGGCAGGAAAGAAAATCCCGCGGGTGCGGTTATTTCAGCGGCGGGGCGGGGACGGGCGGCAGGCGGCGGGGTTCGCCGTGGAAGCCGCGAATTTCCACTTCGTCGAGCAGCAGCGACGGCGTGACGACGGTGCTGGGAATGCCGCCTTGCGCTCCGCCAAACGCGCCCAGCGCCGTTCCGGCAAAACCGTTCTGCGAATTCTGCATGTAGCTGTAGACGGACGCATCGCTTCCGACCGCCGTCATATTGCGCAGGCTGCGCAGCGTGAGCCCTTCAATGGATCCGCCGCGGACCAGCTCTTCCCGGCCGTCCGCGACGTATACGCGATACATGCGGAGCGGCAATCGCTCGCCGCTCGAGACGCCTCCGGCAATCTCCTCGAGATAATCCGAAAAATCCTGCTGATTCAGCGCCGAGACAGCCGGATTATCCATCTGCCTGATTTCGACGCACCACTCGTGCCCATCTTGCTTGCACGCATCGAGGAACTTCTTCTTCAAATCGTCGGACTTCAGAGGATCGCTCGATTGCAGGAAAAGATTGCTGGCCAGTGGACGCGTTTCGGATAGCAGCGCCGAGCGCGCGTGGCCGTTCGAAGTTTGGAAATCGGGTCCGGGACGGCGCGACATCAACTGGTTTCGGAGAATGCCATTCTCGACCAGCGAAACGCGCTGGGCCGTTACGCCTTCGTCGTCGATTTCGTAGTTTCCGATCAGCGGCTGGCCCCCAAATTCGGCCGTGGTCGGATCGTCGAAGAGAGACACAGTCGTCGGGAACACGCGAGTGCCGACGCGGCCGGACCATTCGCTGCGGCCTCCCATGCGGTCCATGATTTGGTCGAATGCCGGGACCATCGAAAGAGGCGGCCGCGCTCCGGAAAGCGAAGGCGCGAGTATCTGCGCGAGGGCCGAACCTGCTGCAGGCGCGTCGAAGAGCACGGGACCGGTAAAATCCGGAACCAGAGGACTCGAGCGCAATTCCATCAATTGCGTGCCGGCCTGAGCCAGGCCTTTGCTCACCGTTGCGGGGTCAGGCAAATCGCCGGGTCGCCGTACGTAGATTGCATAGAGATTGTGGAGCGGCATGCCGTCGTCGGCCTGCGTATCGAGCCCGGCTTCGATCGCGGCAAGGCTGTGGGAGGTGCGAATGGTGGTGCCTTCGCTGGTCATCAGATACTGCGTGACGTAAACGAGGTAATAGTTCACGCGCGTCCCGTAAATCTGCGGGAAATTCCGCAGGACCTCCGAGGCTTTGCGCGCTTCTTCTTCCCAGTTGCGGGAAGTCCAATCCGGCTCGATACGCGGATCGATCTTGACGATCGGCGTGACGACGGAGAAATCGTCGATCTCGGGCGGTTTCGTCAGGCTGCGAAGGAAAGCCTGTTTGAGCGACATCTGCGTGACCGCGCCTTTGTACGCCTGGTCCGTGGCGAGCCATAGATCCTGGCGCAGCGACGTGTAATCGCGATCGATCCCTACCTGTCCCGCAGGACCGAGGAAACCCTGAAACCCGTCTTCGCTGACGAAATTCGAGCTATCAAGATGATAGTCGCCCACGCGCACGTCGACGTTCATGAACCGGTTGCGCGTCGTCGTGCTGGACACGAGGGACCCGAAGGAAGTCGTCACGTTGCGAATGTCGAAGTCGAGCAGGCGGTACTCGATATAGAAAGGCTTGTCGACGCCCGGAATCTGCAAGCGAGTGCGGGCGCGCTCGAGTTCGTCGTGCATCGCCTGAAGCGTCTTGTCCGTTTCGCCGGCCGGAACGGGTGCCTGCATGCTTGCGGGCGTGGCTGGCGGCGTGGCGCTAGTCGTTGCGGCCTTGGCCGAAACGGCGGATAGCGCGAACAGCAGGAACGTGGCGAAATTCGTTCTCTTCTTTCTCAAGGCTGTTGACCTTTCGCTTCCGGATCGTGTGCCGGCGGCGGAAGGATCGGCGGCTTGTCCGTTGAGCTTTCTTTCTTCGCGAACTCCATCTCCGAAATCAGAATCGAGGGCGCAACGGCCGACACCGGCACCGAGCCGGACTCAGCCCCGCAGTAGCCGTTGAAGATTTCCTGCTTGTCGCCCGTCGCGACGATGTTCGTCAAGGAGACGAGCGGCGTTCCCACAATGTCGACGCCGCGCACGAGCTGATCCGGTCGTCCATCCGCAAAAACTTTGTAAACGACGAGCGGCGTCACCTGAAACGCCTGGGGCTGGCCGCGCCCGGTGAACGTGAATCCGCCGGCGATATCGTCGATCAGCAGGCCAAAAGGTTTTCCCTGCTGCTTCGCGAGTTCAATCAGTTTTTGGCGGAGTTCCGCGTCGGTGAAGGTCTTGGTGCTCGTCACGATCAGATTGCCTTGGCGCGCCACCGGAACATAACCAAGCTGACGCCGGCCATGCCCATTCGAGTGCTGGATGGTCACCAGCGGCGACCGGGACATCAGGAACGTCTTCAGCACGCCGTGGTCCACCAGCAGCGTGTTTTGGCCGGGGACGCCTTCGTCGTCGAATGCGTAGTTCCCGAGCAGCATCTGGCCGTTCAACGTGGCTTCCGTGGGATCGTCCTTGATCGAGATGAAATCGGGAAGAATCTGTTCGCCCACTTTGCTGGTGAACGTTTGGCCCTCGCTGATGTCCTTCTGGCGGAATCCTTCCGCGCGATGGCCGAAAACTTCGTGGAAGAAAACCGCAGCGGCGCGGCCGGTGAGCAGGGCGGGGCCGGCGAACGGATCCACCAGCGGCGCTTTATCAAGCGCTTCCGTCTCGCGGATCAATTGCGCGATCGAGTCAAAAATTTCCTTGTCGCTGGGTTCATTCTTGGGATCGAGCCAGTCGAAATTCGCGTAGCGATTGATGTCCATCCCGTCCGGCGCCTTGCTTTGGACGAACAGCTCGAGCCGGTAATGAACCTGGCCGAAAGCAATCTTCGTGCCTTCCGTGTTCACCTGGTACTGATTCATGCTGAGCGCGCTGAACGTCGCGATGGAATTGAGCACCGCGGGAGATTTGCTGAACGCCGCGGTGTACCTTCGGACGCGCTCTTCCCACGGCTTGCGGTCGACGTGGATTTCGGCAGGGGCGCCGATGAAGTTCTGCGGAGCCTCGTGCGAAAAATCAGGCGCGGCGCCTTCGGCCGTCTGAACCTGTACTTGCTGGCTTGTTTTCACCTTGATCAGGGCTTCGGAGGCCGCGCGATACTGGCGGTCGGTCTCGCGCCAGATTTCGCGGCGAAGCACCGGGATGTCGTCGTCCAGCACCGTCGAGGTGCCCGGGCTGGTCCAACTGGGCGGGCGATCTCCCAGCTTGTGCGTGTCGTCGAGCTGCTGAGTCCCCACCCGCGTTTGAACTTCGAGCCATCGGGCGCGATTGTCGCTGCTCGAAAGCAGCGCGCCGTTTGACCCGGAAACGTCCGAAGCCTGGCGGTCCGCCACTGTGTAGCTGATGAAGTACGAGGACGGATCGCCCTTCGAGAAAGTCGCCATCGAGCGGTCGATTTCTTCCTGCATGGCGGTGAGGACGGGGGGAACTGCGGGCGGATTCGCCGGCCGGTCGGCGGCCATCGAAGTGCAAACCGCAACGAACAGAATCAGTATCGCAAGAAAGCTTCGGGTTCTCGGTTCAGTTTTTATCATTGGGCGGAGTCCAATAGTTTAAGTTAGGAAGTCTCGATTCCCAAACGAAAAGCCGGGACTTGATGTCAGCCTTCGGCGAGAGTACAAACAGGTTCAGCCGGTTTGCGGCACTTCCAGCCTGCCACTGGAGCAAGGAGATTAGATGCGCGCGATGGTCGTAAGGCGGTATGGGCCACCGGAAGTTTTTGAGGCGAAGGAAGTGCGCGATCCGCAGCCCAAGCCGGGCGAGGTGTTGATCCGCGTCAAGGCTGTGGGCATCAACTTTGCGGATCTGCTTCAACGCATGGGGGTATACCCGGGGACGCCGAAACCTCCGTTCATTCCCGGGCTCGAGATCGCCGGAGTGGTGGAAAAGGTGGCAGAAGCGCCCGAGGGAAGCCGTGCCAGCGAGGGCGAGCCGCTGAAACGAGGAGACGCGGTTGCCGCGCTCACTCACTTCAACGCGTATGCGGAATGGGCGGCCGTTCCGGTGCGGAGCACGTACCTTCTGCCGGCAGGCATGTCGTTCGAGGACGGCGCCGCCATTCCAGTGAATTACCTCACCGCGCACCACTCGATGTTCACGATGGGAAATCTCCAGCCGGGCGACCGCATCCTGATTCACGGCGCCGCGGGAGGAGTGGGAATCGCGGCCGTGCAACTGGCGCGCGCACGCGGGCTCGTGATTTTCGGAACCGCCGGACCCGCGAAGCAGGAGTACCTGAGAAAAATCGGCGTCGACCATGCGATCGACTACCAGAAGAGTGATTTTGTCGCCGTGGTGCGCAAGTTCGCGCCGGACGGAATCGAGATGGTGATGGACGCGATCGGCGGGAAATCCTTCGCGCGCAGCCGGCGTTGCCTGGGACCGATGGGCCGCCTGGTGGTTTTCGGCTTTTCGGCTGCGGCCGGGTCCGACGGCAAGAAACACATGTTCCGCGCGGGCAAAGCTCTGCTGGAAATGCCGCGTTTTCACCCGCTCAAGCTGATGAGCGGCAATATCTCCGTGATCGGAGTGAGTCTGGGAGGCCTGCAATCGCGCAACGCCGTGCTGCGAGGCGAACTCGACGAAATTTTCCACATGTACACAGCCGGGAAAATCAAGCCCGTGATTGGCAAGACGTTTCCGCTCACCGAAGCTGCCGCGGCTCATCGCTACATTCAAGAGCGGAAGAACATCGGAAAAGTGATCCTGGCTGTGAAGTAAGAGCCGGCTCCCGCATGGTTGGGTTTTCCGGTCATTTTGACGCGGGCGGCGCGGCCTCCGGCTTCATGAAGAGCGATGGGTCCGCCGGAAGGTTCACTTTCACATCCTGGTAGCTCGATTCCATGAATTTCTTTCCGTCTCGATACGTGACCGTCGCAAAAGCAAACTGCCGCCCATCCACCGCGCGGTAATCGCTCCAGTGCTGCTCGCTCTCGACGGGTCCCTGCTGGCTCATGGATTGGAAGCGGGCAGCGGCCAGAAGGTGCGTTGCAGGATCGAAGAAAAGCTTTACGTTGCCAAATGGCGCCCCGACTGCCACACCCAACGTCTTCTTGCCGTCGATATCGGTTTCGCCGATCGCTTGGCCCGCGATTTTTCCCGCCAACACTTGCTGGTAGAACCCCCAACCGCCGCCAAACAGCGCGATGCCACGCTCAAATTCGCCGATCACTTGCGTCACATCGTGCGCTTGTGGCCCCATGACGATCCAGGCCGACTTGCCGTCGCATATTTGCGTGATTGCCTGCCCGCCGTAGGAAACGTCGCCGTGCGAATGATCGGGATAGGCAACAGTCCATTTGACGATGATCGGCACGTCGCCGTTCCCCGTTTGCTTTCCGCTTTCCGTCATCGCAACGGTTTTCACCGAGGACAGCGCGTCCCCTCCCGCCGCACTCGCGGCCGCGGCTAGGATTTGCTTCCCTTGCTCCAGCGATTCCGGCGTCGCCTCGGCGACCACGGCCTTCGCTTTTCGCAGATCGGGAGCCAGCACGTCCACCTGGTCGAACGAAATCTCGTCGTACTTGGCGTCCGGAAACGCCTTCTTGAGCGCGTCGCGAAACGCCGAGACGTTTCCTGTCAGCACGATATCGAGGTCGGTTGTCGCGAGGTACTGCTTGGCCATCGCATTCACCTGATCAAGAGAGACGCCGCGAATCTTGTCCGGATACGTGCGGTTGTAATCCGGCGGAAGACCAAAGGCGGCGGCCGAAAGCACGCGTCCCGACACCTGCTCGGCGGTTTCCGACTGAATCGGGTACACGCCGGCCAGGTAGTCGCGCGCAAATTTCAATTGCTCTGGAGTGGCACCGCCGGAAGACATTCGCGAGAGCAAATCCACCACCAGCTTCGTGGCTTCCACAGTTGCGGCCGTGCGCGTGAACGTGCCCACCAGAAACGCCCCCGAGTACCGCTGCGGAGTGAACTGCGAATAGGCTCCATAAGTGAGCCCCTTTTTCACGCGGACCTCGGTATTGAGCAAGCTGTTGTATCCACCTCCGAAGATTCGGTTCATCACTTCCACGGGAATGTAGTCGGGATCGTTGCGGCGGATTCCCAGCTTGCCCACGCGAATCTGGGTTTGCACCGCGTCCGGCTTGTCGATCAACCAAATGTGCTGGCCCGAGAGCATCGAGGGAGACGCAGGCACCGTGGCGGGAATATCCAGTTTTTGCCAGCCGCCGAAATATTTCTCCGCGACGCCGAAAGCTTCTTCCGGCGTGATGTCGCCCGCGACGGCGAGCAGAGATTGATTGGGCGCGTAATTCGCGTCGTGGAATTTCGCGAGAACTTCGCGATTCAGTTTCTTCACGGTTTCAGGAGTGCCTTCGCCCGGCAAGCCATAGGGCGAGCCGCCGTAGACGACGCGCGAGAAGACGACGGAAGCGAGGTATTCAGGGTCCGAATATTGCACGGTCATACCCGATAGAAGCTGCTGACGCTGCCGCTCGAGTTCATCCGCGTTGAACGCCGGGTGCAGGACGACGTCGGACATCAGGTCAAAACCGAGGTTCAAGTCCTTCTTCACGACGTCGAGCGTGACCGTGGTTCCATCCTTGCCCGACGAGGCGTTGATCGACCCGCCGACAAAATCGATGGCTTCGGCGATATCTTTCGCGGACCGTTTCCCTGCTCCCTGCGTCAGCAGGTTTGCCGTCATCGCAGCAATGCCGGGTTCGTCTGCCGGGTCCTTGATGCTTCCGGCCGACATAATCAAGAGCCGCGCCGCCACGGCCGGTTCGCTGTGATCGGTGACCACGAAAACGCGCAGGCCGTTCGGCAGAGTTTTCTCGGTGGCATTCGGGAACTCGAAAGGCCTTGGCGGACCGGGCGGCGGCATTTCGGGGACAAGCTTCACGCCCGGAGGAACCACTCCGGTGCCATTTTTCTTTTCGTCTTGCGGGGTGCTTGCCTGGGTCGTCGCGGCTGCCTGTTGCTGCGCCCGGACGGGGCCTGCGATACAAGCGGCCCCTAGAAGGAGCAAGCTCACCAGGTGGACTGTGCGTTTCATCATGGGTTTCGAATCGCTCCTGATTTTCGACGCTCTTATTTTGCGGGCGCTGCCGGCGTCATGAACAGCACGGTGGCGTGCTGCTGAACGAAATACTCTTTTGCGGCGCGCTGGATGTCTGCTGGTGTCACTTTCAAGTAGCGGTCGAGTTCGGTGTTGACGAGATCGGGATTCTTGCCAATCACCGCGGCATTTTCCAGAGCGACGGCCTTTTCTTCGTCCGTGTCGCGCCCCAGAATGAATCCCGCGATTTCCTGATTCTCGGCTTTTTCGAACTCTTTCGCATCCACAGGCTGCGATTTCAACCCATCGAGCACGCCGACGACCGCCTTCTCTCCCTCGTCCGCCGTATGACCCTGATTCATGATCGCGTAAGCCCAGAACAGGTTCGGATCTTCGGTGAAATTGCCGAAGCCGGCCGCTTGAACGGCAATCTGGCTTTTGTAAACGAGCGCCTGATACAGCCGGCTGCTCTCGCCTCCCGCCAGGATGTTGGAAGCAAGATCGAGCGGATAAGCATCCGGCGCGTACCGCGCGGGAACCTTGTACCCGATCACCACCGCGGGAAGCGGCGTATTCGAGTAGGACTTCCTCACCACGCGCTCTTCCGTCTGCGGCGGTTCCGGCGTGTCGCGTCGCGGAATCGGCTTCGCCGAAGCGGGAATGCCTTCGAAGTATTTCCTGGCCCACTCGAGACCCTGATTCGAATTGAAATCCCCGACGATGACGAGCGTGGCATTGTTCGGTTTGTAGTAGGTATCGTGGAAAATCCGAACGTCCTCCACGGTCGCATTGTCCAAATCCGCGATGCTCCCGATGGCCGTGTGGTGGTACCCGTGGACCGTGAACGCCGCGGCGCGAAGATCTTCCTCAATCGTGCCGTACGGTTGATTGTCCACGCGGACGCGCCGCTCTTCCTCCACCACCTGGCGCTCCGACTTGAAATTGGCTTCATCCACGTTGAGGCTGCCCATTCGGTCCGCTTCGAGCCACAGAGCGGTCTCGAGGTACTGACTCGGGAACGTCTCGTAAAAATCCGTCGAGTCGTCGTTGGTCTCGGCGTTGTCGAAGCCGCCCACCGCCTCGATGAGGCGCGAATGCTCATCCGGACCCACGTGCGCGGAGCCCTTGAACATCAAATGCTCGAACATGTGCGCGAACCCGGTTCTGCCGGGGCGCTCGTCCTTCGAGCCGACGTGATACCAAATCTGCAGGTTGATGACGGGCACCGAGTGTTCTTCGAGGAGAATCACCTTCAGCCCGTTCGACAGCGTGTGCGTGGTGAAATCCAATTTTGGCGGGCGAACCGCCGAGCTGTTTTCTTGCGCCGGCGTCGCCATTGCGAACGACGCCGCCAGAACGACAACCGCACCCAGCCGCATATGCTTCTTCATATTTCGATTGCTCCCGTCAAAAGGGGGTGTACCGCGCGTGCAGCGCTGAGGCCCGCTTCAACGTTCAAGTATCCTGATGCCGCCCGCGAGTGTCAAACGGGCATTCGCTGGCATTCGGGGCGAGCGGCCAACGCCGCGCCATAGCGTTGTAGTGCCCGGTTGTTAGACGCACGCCGCCGGGAAAAAGATTTCCCTCACCCGCCCGCGCGTCAATTTACAAGCCACGCGGTCCTGTGGATATTACTCATCATCTTAGGAAGGGACGCGCTCCGTTACCAGTTTGTCATCCCGAATCCCCGCGGCGGGTTTCAGGGTTTGTACTTGCAAACCCTGAGTTCAAGAAAGACGGGGTGAGGGATCTGCTTTTCGCTTCTTGGGGGCCGCCTGCCTTTACTTCAGTTCGGCCCGCGCAAACGCCTCCAGCGTTTTTTCCTCGGACGGCGGTTGAAGCACGTTGCGCGCGGCAAAATCCTCGGCCTGCGGATACTTCGTGCCTCGAATGCGCTCAGCGGCTTTCACGAGATCGTAGCTCGTGCGCCGAAATTCGACGCCTGGTCCAAGCAAAAGCCAATACGCGCCCGGCTCGCCAAAAGGCATTCCCACGCTGCCTGCGTTCAAGACTCGAATCCCCGCAATCGTGCGGTCAAATTGCATGTGCGTGTGCCCGCAGACGACCGCTGAAACATCGAGTCCCGCAAAGACGGGCAATAGGCGTTCTTCCGGCGTCAGGCGGGTGAATATCTCGGTATCGTTTCGCGGTGTCGCATGACAGAACAGCACCTCGCCTAACCCGCGAATTTGCACTCGGAGTGTTTCAGGCCACGCGGCCAGCAGCTTCTCGTCTTCAGAGTGAAGCTGCTCCGCTGTCCAGCGCACGGGTTCTCGCCACTGTTCCGGCGCGGTGCGGGACCACTCCGTTTCCGTGCCTCTCATCCGTGCGAGCACTTCGCGATCACCGTTGCCGTGAATGAACTGTACGGGTATCTCGAGGCCCAGCAAACACGCGATGGTTTCGCACGGCATTGGGCCCGGAACCACGTCGCCGCCCACCACTACCTGGTCTACTTCTGCCTGACGAATATCCTCGAGGACCGCTTCGAGCGCGGGGAGGTTCGCGTGAATGTCGTAGATCGCGGCGACGCGCATTACAGACCTGCCTCTGCGGATGGGAATGACTTCGCATCCTTGACGCTTTCGCTCGCCATCAAGCAATGCGCGCTTCGTTTCGCAGCAAATCTTGTCACAATAGCTTTCACTTTGACAGTTTCCGATCCGCGTCACTGATTATATTGAGCAGTGGAGATTCTGATGAAGCTTTCGAACGTTGCTCTCTGTGTTGTGTTTGCGTGCGGCGGTCTGAGCGCGCAGACGCTTGTCTGGCAGCCGTCGCCGGGACATACGCAAGTGCCGATATGGCCCGGGGCGGCGCCCGATCCGCAGCCCGTGGCAGGGCCCGAAAAGGTTGAGACTTCAGGGAACGAATTTCTCGTTGCCGGGCGGCCGGCCGTGGGCGTGAGCAACGTGACGCGGCCTACGATGACGGTCTATTCGCCGACGGGAAAGAATACGGGCGCCGCGGTGGTCGTGTTTCCCGGCGGGGGCTATCAGGTTCTTGCCATCGATCTGGAAGGCACGGAGGTCTGTGATTGGCTGACGCCCAAAGGGATCACGTGTGTGCTGCTGAAGTATCGCGTGACGGATGTGGGGCCGTATCCGAAATCCGGGCCGTATCCGGAATCACCGATGGCGTTGGAAGATGCACAGAGGACGGTGGGGCTGGTGCGCTTTCACGCCGCGGAGTGGCACATCGATCCGCACAAGATTGGTGTGCTTGGGTTCTCGGCGGGCGGGCACCTGTCGGCAGCGATCAGCACGCATTTCGCGAAGCGTTTGTACCCGGCTGTCGATGCCGCCGACAAAGAGAGCTGCCGCCCGGACTTTGCGGTGGCTATCTATCCGGGGCATCTGTCGCTTTCCGCGGCGGAATGGGATGCCAAGCAAGGCACCAGACAGTTTGTGGTTCCTCATTCGGCCAATGCCGATGAAGATCTTGGATCGAATCCCGAAATTCCTGTCACCAGCCAGACGCCGCCTACATTTTTGTTGCAGGCTGAGGATGACCACGTGGACAACGTGAATGACTCGCTGGCTTATTACATTGCGCTGAAGAACGCCGGAGTTCCCGTGGAGATGCATTTGTACGCGCACGGCGGGCATGCGTTTGGGCTGCGGCGTACGAAGTTTCCGATAACCGGCTGGCCCCAATTGGTGGAGGTGTGGCTGGAGACGATAGGAATGATTCCGAACTGAGAATCGTGCGAATGGGAGGCAGCCATGAAAAGCATGATTGGACTTTTGGTGGTGGCGCTAATCGCGGGTCTGATCTACAAGTTCTACTTCACCAGGATGCAAAGCTCCGGCATGGGCGCGGCCACGCCCGCACAGACGATCGACGTCGTCGGGGTGAAGAACGATCTGATCGGGATCGCGCAAGCCGAACGCGCCTATCAAGCGGAGCACGGCTCGTATGCCTCGCTCGATGACCTGATCTCCAACGGCGGTTTGACGATGAAAAAAACGGCTCGCGACGGTTACACCTACGACGTCGAAACGTCCGCTGCCGGATTCCGCGCGGTCGCGCACTGCCCCGCCGCCACAAGCCCCGGCTGCCAAAACTACTCGGTCGACCAGACCATGGAAGTCCAGGTCACTCCGTAACTCGCTCGCAACCCTGGCCGGTTGACCTGGGTTGTTTCGGCAAACTACGGAACATCGTGCGCCTCGCTTGCGTAACTTCCATTGAAATCCAGCTATAAAACAGGCCCACAATTCCCGCACCGCGGGAAATCAAAAGAGGAGAAACAAAATGGAACCAATCGGATTCGCCGCTGTAGTGATGAGTTTTTCAGTTCCGCTCGCGCTGATCTACGCGTGGTACCGCGTTCGTAAGCTCCGAACCGAAGAGCGGCTTGCCGCGATCGCCAAAGGCGTCACCGTGCCGATGGCTGACGAGCTGCCGCCGCACGCGCGTTCGCGCAAAGCAGCAATTTTGCTTACGGCGGGGGGCATCGGGTACACGCTGGCGTTCTTGGCACTTTCGCGATTTGAGGCGGATGCCATCGAAGCCGCGGTCTTCGGAATCATCCCGATCTCGATCGGCATTGGCTATTTCATTGATGCGGTGATGGTGCGCCGCGATCTGCATCCGTCAACGTAGATTGCTATCGCTCAGGGCGCGCGCTTCTGATCGGCGACGGTCACGCCGGCCTCTGCGTAGTCGGTGGGCGGAAGGTCGACGAACGTCACCTGAATGTTTTCGCGCTTCGCGCGGCCGTCTTCGATCAGCGCTTGCGTGATGCGCTCAGCAAGCTTGCGCTTTTGTTCCGGCGTGCGTCCTGCCACCCATGTGATCTGCACGTATGGCATTCGGTCTCCTTCAAAGCGCTTCGATTCTAGCTCAGGAGAGGCAGCTACGCCGCGCGAGGCGACTGCGACGGCAGTTTTTGGCCGCACTGGACGCAGTTGGCCCATGAAATTTCCACCGCGCGGCCGCAGTTGGGACACGTTGGCTGCACAGCCGTGCCGCACTTCGGGCAGAAGGCGAAACCAGATTTCACCATGTCTCCGCATCCCGGACAAACCTTCGGCAAAGGGCTGCGCAAGATGAAGTAGACGATCACGCCGATCAAATCGGGCACGAAAATGGCGAGCAAAGTCCACATCACGTAGCGCATCCCACGGCGTTTTGCATCGCCGTATACGTAGCCGATCAGGCCGACGAAAGGGATGACAACAGCCATCATTCCATATACGAATAACGCCTGGCCCGGACGGGGCCACCTTCCGAGATCGTGGTCGTTGGGAATCACGTACAAGAAGAGGGGAGTCGTGAACCCAAGATAGATCAGCGCACCAATAATCCAGGCGGTCCGGGGGACCACTCGCAACTCTTGTTTGAAACGGCTCATGCCAGTCTCCTTTCGCGCCGCTGGCGCAACGAGAGCAGCACAGCGGCGGTTCCGCCCGTCAGCCAGACGAGCGTGGTGAATCCCGCAAAAGTGATCCAAGTCTGATTCAGGCCTGGACCAAGCAAATCCAGCAGATGTCCGGTGATCAGCCGGAAGATCGGCCAGCTCACGATGGTGAGCACCCACGCGAACGTCACAACAAAGATCAGCACCCCGCGCTGCCAGCGAGCTTCCGCCTCTTCGGCGAAACGTGCTTCCGCCATAACTCTCGCTCGCTGGACGACCCCGAGAGCTGGCTGCGGCGTCGGCAGCCGCCGCAAGTGACCTGCGATCGATTGCCACGAAGCCGCCTCATCGGCGCACGCGTTGCACGACCGAATATGCCCGGCCACGCGGTCTTCCTCGTCCGGCTCCAAAGCGCCTGCCGCAGCGAGCGCCAGCAACTCTCGGATTTCGTCGTGGTCGTTCATTGCCAATCGGCTCCGGGATAGCGAGTGTCGAGCGACTGCCGCATCTGCTCGAGCGATCTGCGCAGCCGCGACTTCACGGTGGAAAGCGGCGCGCCCAGCACTTGAGCGATTTCCTCAATCTTCATTTCTTCCTCGAACCGCAGCGCCAGCACTTCCCGGTAGATCACCGGCAAGTCCGTGAGAGCCGCGGCGACATGACTCGCGCGCTCGCGCTCCAGAACGCGGTCGAACGCGCCCGGAGCATTCGACGGCAGCCTTTCGGCCTGCGTCTCCGCGGAGAAGTCATTCGGCCCCGGCTCGTCTAGGCTCTCAGGCCGAATCCGGCGCAGATGATCGAAAGCCAGGTTGCGCGCCACGGTGAACAGCCACGCGTCGAAATTCCGGCTCGGATCGAAGGAGCGAATCCTTTCCACCACGCGTACCCACGTCTGCTGGAAAAGATCCTCGGCTTCCGCCGGCTGCCGAACCAACCTCAGCAGGTAGCGATACAGGCGGTTCTGATACCGCGAAATCAGCTCCGAAAGCGCGTCTATGTCCCCGCGCCGAAGCCGGGCCACATCGCTATCGACAACGGCCATGCGCCCCTCCCACGGTATCGCTGCGGTGCCTATCATATCCATAATACGGACGAGGCCCGCAAAAGGACGCAAGGGCCAAGGCCCCCAAAAGGGGTGTCCCCGCCCAAGCCTTCAGTGCCCCGTAAGGCCGGCCAGACGCAGGCTGTGTGTTAGAATCAATGGACTGTGATGAAGGTTCTACAGGACCTCCTGGAACTTCAGAGCGTAGACCTGCGGTTGAACGACGTTCGCACCCGCCTGGCCGCTTTCCCCAAAAAAGTTGCCGAAGTGGATGCGCGAGTGGCTGCCGCCAAGACGGATCTCGAGCAAAGCAAGGCCTCGCAACTCGCAACGATCAAAGACCGCAAGAAATACGAGCTGGACGTCGAGCAGTGGAAGGAACGCGTCCGCAAGTACCGCGATCAGACGTCGCAGGTAAAGACGAATGAGGCGTACAAAGCGCTTCAGCATGAGGTAGAAATGGCCGAAGCGGAGATCGCCAAGGCCGAGGACCGGCTCCTCGAACAAATGGTGGCCGCCGAAGAGTACGACCGCCGTGTGAAGGCCTCGGACAAATTACTGAAGGAAGTGGAAATCGTCGCCGCCGGGCAGCGCGCAAAAATCGACGCCGAAAAAGCGCAGGCGGAACAGGAAATCGCTCAGTTGGACGCCGAGCGTAGCCGCGTCGTGGCCTTGATTTCCGAGAATTTGCTCGATCACTACGATCGCATCTCGAAGAAGCACCACCACGTCGTGCTTGCCGAAGTGCGCGACGAAAAATGCTCCGCCTGCGGCATGCGCGTGCGGCCTCACGTCTTTCAGGAGATGCGGCGCACCAACACCGAAGAGATGTTCCACTGCGAGACCTGCACCCGAATCCTCTACTACGTTGAGCCTACCGCTGCCGCAGCCGCGGCAGCCGCCAGGCACCCAAACTCCGCGCCCAATGACGCCTAGGCCGGCACGCGATTCAGATTTCGGCAGGCGCAGCGAACCATGACTCGCTTGCCCACTCGGTCCTCCGGTTCACCTCCCGGCAGCGCTCGCCTGTTCTCCGAAACGCATTCGGCGCCGGCCGGCGTTTATATCGCGAACGTCGACGGCGCGTCGCGCGGCAATCCCGGGCCCGCTTCGTACGCAGTGATTCTGCGCGATCCCGATGGAAAAGTGGTTCTCGAACTCGGCAAGAAACTCGGCCGGGACACGAACAACGTGGCTGAATACTACGCGCTGTTGGCCGCGCTTGACTACGCCGTGACCCACAACATCAAGGCGCTCCGCATCCGCAGCGATTCCGAGCTCCTCGTCCGGCAAATGCAAGGGCGCTACAAAGTGAAAAGCGCCGATCTGAAGCCTCTGCACGAACGCGCCTCGAAGCTGTCGCGGCAACTCGAGTATTTCGTCATCGAGCACGTTCCCCGCGAAATGAATCGCGAAGCCGATGGGCTTGCCAATCTCGCGCTCGACGGCTCGGGCGCCTCTGGTGTCCCGTCCCAAGTCCACGCCGGCGCTTCCGCCGCAGGCTCGGCCAAGCCTCCGTCCTCAGCCGCTTCTTCGCGAAGCGTTCGCGCGCGTTTCTCGGGCGGCGTCTTCGTGCCCGCCGACAAGGTCACCTTACCCGAAGGAACCGAAGTAGTTCTGACCATCCGCAAACCCTAGATAGATGGGATGTGACGACGGTTGGCGGCTGGAGCAAGACCTCAAGTGGAGGCAACGATATGTCATTCGACGAGGCAATTAAGCTGGCTTCCAGGGACGAGCGCTTCATGGCAACCGTTTACGCCATGAATACCCTGCTCATTCACAAAGGGATTTATACGAAGCAAGAATCTGAGCAACTGTTCGTCGAATGGATAGGGAAAGAACAGCGCAAGAAAACCCTCGGTCACGGAGCTAGTTGAAGAGGTTCCCTCTTTCCGCGCCATTTTGCGTTGACCGACTTACTTCAGCGAGTACGAGCGGTAGAGGGTGTCGCGCTGCGCGGGAATGTACCCTGCATCGGAGATGATGCGGCGCAGTTCGGCTTCGTTCGTGCGATTGCGCACTCCGGCGGCATAGACGACATTTTCTTCGATCAAAATGCTGCCCACGTCGTCCGCGCCGAACTGCAAGCCCACCTGGCAAATCTTGATTCCCGGCGTCAGCCAGCTCGATTGGATATGGTCGATGTTGTCGAGATACAGCCGGCTGATCGCCAGCGTCTTCAGGTAATCGAACGCGGTGGCTTCCGGAATTTTCTTTCCCAGCGGAGTATTTTCCGGCGCGAAAATCCACGGAATGAACGCCGTGAACCCGCCGGTGTCCTGCTGAATCCGCCGAATGGTCTCGAAGTGGTTCACGCGATGGCGATATTCCTCGCCGCACCCGAACATCATCGTGGCCGTGGTTCGCATGCCAAGCGCGTGCGCAGTGCGATGTGTGTCTTCCCACTCGCTCGATTTGCACTTCAAGCGCGAGATTTTGGCGCGAATTTCGTCGTCCAGAATTTCCGCGCCGCCGCCCGGAATCGAGTCCAGGCCTGCGTCGCGCAGGCGCGCGATCGTGTCGCGCAGAGAAAGCCCTGAAACCTCCGCGATGCAGGTGATTTCCGGCGCGGAGAAGCAGTGCAGGTGCACCTGCGGAAATTTCTTCTTCAGCGAGCTCAGCATGTTTTCGTAGAACTCGATCCGCAAGTCAGGATGCAACCCTCCCTGCATCAGCACGCCAGTGCCGCCCAGTTCGAGCATCTCCTCGATTTTTTCGTAAATCGTTTCGAGCGGCAGGATGTAGCCGTCCTTCGCGCCAAGCGGCCGGTAGAACGCGCAGAAGGAGCAATATTCCGTGCAGAAATTCGTGTAATTAATGTTGCGGTCGATCTGGTACGTGGCGACGCGCGGGTCGGTCTTCGCGCGGCGAACTTCGTTCGCGGCCATTCCGATGCCGATCAGGTCGTCGGAATTGAATAGATCAAGCGCTTCTTGTGGCGTCAATCCCATCGCGTCGATTCTAACCTAAATGGCATAAATCGGGTCACTCACCCGCACGATTCCTTCGCGCAGCACCGCCGCATAAACGCCCGTGCATCCATCATGCCCGCGGGCGACGCGCTCGAGAACCTGCGGCGACGAAACCGCCGTGTCGGGGTCGAGCGTGATGATCACGCAGCGCCCATCTTTCTTCACCACTTGCAGAGTCACCGTTTCGCCGATTTGCAATTCCCGCCCAACCAGCTGATCCTCGAAAAACGGGCTCGCATCCTCCCACTCAACGTAAAAATTCTCGCGAAACCTTCTGGGATCGAGCGCGATTCCCGTCTCCTCCGATAGTGCTTGGAGCGTGCTCAGGCCGAGAATCGACACCGGGCGCGCGTCCGTCATGCTGCGCTCGGAAAATCGCAGTCGCAGCGAACGGCCGAATCGCTTCTCGAGATACTCCGTGAACGCCGCGTCGCCCATTCGAAATTTCTCGCCTTCCGGCGTGGTGACCTCGGTCGCGTACCGGTCCGCGCAGGGGATGTCGTCGTTCACCGCAGGCGCATCGAGAAATCGCGGACGAAAAAGGATCATCGCGTGGGCCTGGCGGGCGGTCATCCAAGGAGAGTCGGAGCGGTTTCGCGTATCAATGAACGCGTACACGCGATCGCCCGCAATCCCGGCAAACGTAACGCGCGCCTCGGCCAGATCTTCGCCCGCCATGCTTTTCACCGGATAGCGCCGAAGCGCCGTCAGCGTGCCGATTCGCTCCACGCCGCTATGCTCCCCGGCGCACTGCCGATTTCGCGCGAGCCGGGGACTTCACGAATTCCAGCGGTCGCGCCCGCGGAATCAGTCCCGCCGCCGCCGCTTTTTCGAAGAACAGTTTCAAACCCGCCAGGTATTCGCGGTCGAGATCGAAATGAATGTTCTCGGTCAAGTAGCGTTCGAGCGCGCGCGGCGGAAGCTCGAGTTTGATCGAAGCCGCCTCGGAGATTTCGCGAAAGCGTTTCAGGCCGTACTGCTTCGAAGCCTGAAAATCGGCTACAACGCCCGGAGTGACGACGTCGGGCCGCCCCGCCCAGATCGCGAGCACGCACGGCTTCCCGGTCATCTCGCGCCACTGATGCGCGATATCGTAAACGAAAATGGTCTCGAAGCCGGGCACGGGCAGCTCGTCGGGATCGCCCTGGCAGCATTGCTCGTTACTGGGCACCTTTCCTGAGAGCGCGTCCATTTTGAGCGTCACGCGCAACGCCGGATCGCCGATCACCAGCGCCGCGTCCGCTCGCTTCAACATTTCCGAAGGATCGGGCGAAGCTTCCACATACTCTGGCTCGATCTTCCAGTATTCCCTCGCGAGCAGCTTCACCAGTGCCGCCGAACTCCGTGAGCTCGCATCGAGCGCGATGCGTTTCGCCATCTCGATGGGTTTCTTGGCCACCACCAGGATGCTGCGGACCTCGCCCTTCGCCCCGATAGCCATTTCCGGCAGCACCACCAGGTTCTCGATTCGCTGATATTCGATGGAAGGGATGATCGCGATGTCCGCGTCGCCCCGGCGCAACGCCTCCGCGCACTGCGACGGCATCGTGAACGACAACTCGTATTTGCCCGCCAGCGGACCGTCCGTGAATCCCCACACCAGCGGAGCAGTATTCAGGTATTCGACAATCGAAATTCGCAGTTTCTTTTTCATGTCCTGTGAATTTTCAATATAACACACTCAAACTGAGGCGCTCGGCCCGAGCGCTTCCACCTCCTGAATCTTCGGCTTGCGGACATTTCGTATATCCCTCTCCTTCAGCATGCGTAGTTCTACGCGTCTACAGAAACCAATCCCTGTGCTATAAGCCCGCTCTTTGGCGCAGTCGATGGAACCCGACCAATACTTGGGATGGTTGGCGCTGGCGTTGACGCCCGGCCTTGGCGCGCGTATGGCCGGCAAGCTCCTCAGCCAGTTCGGCAGTCCGGACGCTATCTTCAACGCTTCCCTCACGGCGCTCGAAGGCCAGCGGCTGCCGGCGGCCGTCGCCCAGGCGATTCACACCGGTCGCCCGCTGAGCGATGCCGCCAAGGAACTCGCTCAGGCTCAAGCCGCAGGTTGCCGCCTCCTCACGTGGGATGAACCCGAATACCCTTCGCGCCTCCGCGAGATCTATGATCCCCCACCCGTCCTGTATGTGCTTGGTAATGTTGAACTTCTGAACCGGCATGTCCTCGCCATAGTCGGGGCGCGTCGTCCGACCCCCTACGGGAATCAAATGGCCGAGCGCCTCGCCAAGGACTTGGCGGCCCGGGGCTTGGTGATAGCCAGCGGTTTGGCGCGCGGCATCGACGCCAGCGCACATCGCGGCGCCCTCAGCTCCGGCTCGGGGACCACCATCGGGGTCCTCGGGTGCGGAATCGACGTCGTATACCCGAAGGAGAACAAGAAGATTTTCGAGGAGATTGAAAAGCGGGGAGCCATCATCACCGAATTTCCCATGGGAACCTTCCCTGCCCCTCAAAACTTCCCCATCCGCAACCGGATCATCTCCGGGATGTCCCTGGGAGTCGTTGTCGTCGAGGGCGCGCAGTATTCCGGCTCCTTAATCACCGCGCGGCTGGCGATGGAGTTTGGCCGCGAGGTCTACGGCGTCCCCGGAAATGCCACGCAACCATCGAGCTTCGGGCCGAATCAGCTCATTAAGCAGGGTGCGAAGCTGGTGACGAGCTGGGAGGACGTGGTCGAGGAATTACCAACGCCCGTCCGCGCGGAGCTGGTTCCCGTCGAAGCAGCGAGCGCCGAGGAGCGGACCTTGCTGGTGGAGGAAGCCTTGGGCCCCATGGAGCGCCCGATTTATGAGCTTTTGACCCCCGATGAGGCCCGCCATGTGGACGAAATCGTCGAAAAATCGGGGCTAACTTCCTCAGAGGTACTCGCCGCTTTATTTGACTTGGAGCTTCGAGGCGTGGTACGCCAGTTACCTGGGAAGCAATTCCTGAAAGTCCTGTTGTAATTATCCAACGGACGACAGGTTAGGATGGTGAGTCGCCACTCTCTGGCAGTGGCCTCCGTCGAGATGTTTCAGAGGGAACACAGATAAAGAATGGGAAGGTCACTCGTAATCGTCGAATCGCCTGCGAAGGCGAAGACTATCAATAAATACTTGGGCCGCGACTTCACCGTCAAAGCGTCCATCGGCCACGTGATGGACCTGCCCAAGAAGACGATAGGGATTCGTCTGCCCGACGAAGAGCCCAAGAAGAGGAAGAAGGGCAAAGGCAAAAAAGGCAAGGGCGCCGCCGAGAAGGCGCCGCCGAGAAAACCAATCACACTGGACGACGCCAGGATTTTTGAGCCCACTCTGCAGATCATTGCCGGCAAGGGCAAGGTGATCAATGATTTAAGGAAATCCGCCAATACCGCCGACGCCGTGTACCTGGCCGGCGACCCGGACCGCGAAGGCGAGGCCATATCCGCCCACCTGGCGATGGTCCTCTCGAAGCCCGCAAAGTTCACCGAGGAAGAATCCTCGAACGGAAACGGCAAAGCCGCCGCCGAAGAAGCCAAGGACAAGACGCCCGCGAAGGGTAAGGGCAAGAGCAAGAAGGACCAAGACGAGATCAGCATCCCTCCGATTGATCCCAAGAAGATTTTCCGCGTCACCTTCAACGAGATTACTCCCAAGGCCATTCGCGCCGCCTTCGATAAGCCGCGCCAAGTAGACGCGAATCTCGTCGACGCGCAGCAAGCCCGCCGCGTGCTCGACCGCATCGTCGGCTATAAAGTTTCCCCGCTCCTGTGGAACAAGGTGCGCCGAGGCCTTTCCGCCGGGCGCGTGCAAACCGTCGCGCTGCGCTTGATCGTCGAACGCGAGCAGCTGATTCGCGCCTTCGTCCCGCAGGAATACTGGACCATCCACGCCATGCTCGACGCGGGTGAGCCGCCCATCTTCGAAGCCAAGCTCAGTAAATTCAAAGGCGAAGACATCGAAGTCTCGAACCAGGAAGCGGCCGACAAAATCGTCGCCGCGGTGACCAACGCGAAGTGGCAGGTCGCGTCCGTCACGCAGAAGGAAAAGCGGCGCAATCCGCCTCCTCCGTTCACCACCTCAAAATTGCAGCAGGCCGCTTACAACCGCCTGCGCTTCACCGCCAAGCGCACCATGGCTCTGGCGCAGCGGCTTTACGAAGGCGTCGAACTTGGCAACGAAGGCTCGGTCGCGCTCATCACCTATATGCGCACCGATTCCGTCCACGTTTCGCAGGACGCGCTGGCCCAGGTGCGCGAATTGATTCCCGAGCGTTTCGGCAGCAACTACTTGCCCGAAAAGCCCAACTTCTACAAATCGAAAAAAGACGCGCAGGAAGCGCACGAAGCCGTCCGCCCCACCGACGTTTCGCGCGCCCCCGAAGACGTCCGCAAGTATCTCGAGGACGACGTCTTCAAGCTCTACCAGTTAATCTGGCAGCGTTTCGTGGCTTCGCAAATGCTTCCCGCGGTTTTCGATCAGACCTCGATCGACATCACCGCCGGCGACTACACGTTCCGCGCCACCGGTTCCGTCCAGAAGTTCGACGGCTTCCTCCGCGTCTATCAAATGCCCGCCGCGAACGCCGACCGCGACGACGACGAGAAGGACGAAGAAAACGTAGGCACGGCCCTGCCGCGCGTCACCGAAGGCCAAATGCTTCGCCTCGACCAGATTCGTCCCGACCAGCACTTCACCGAGCCGCCTCCGCGCTACACGGAAGCCACTCTCGTGAAAGACCTCGAAGAAAAGGGCATCGGCCGGCCTTCCACGTACGCCTCGATCATTTCCACCATCGTCGAACGCGAGTACGTAAAGAAAGATCAGGGCCGATTCACGCCCACCATGCTCGGCGAGCGCGTCAGCGATTTGCTCGTCAAAGCCTTCGACGACGTCTTCGACGTCACTTTCACCGCGCGCCTCGAAGAGGAGCTCGACGAAATCGAGGAAGGCAAGCTGCCGTGGCGCGACGCCGTGCGCGAATTCTGGGAGAAGTTCACCGTCGATCTCGCGCACGCCGACGAACACATGGTTTCCTACAAGATCGGCATCCCCACCGGCAAGAAGTGCGAAAAATGCGGCCAGGGCGAACTGCTCGAGCGCATCAGCCGCCACGGATTTTTCCTGGGCTGTTCGCGCTATCCCGAATGCGATTTCATTCAGGACATGGCCTCCGATCTGCCGGGCGACGCCGAGGAAGGCAAAACCGAATACTGCGAAAATTGTGGCCGCGAAATGGCTCTCAAGCGCGGGCGCTTCGGAAGTTTCCTCGCCTGCACCGGCTATCCCGATTGCAAGACCACGCGCCGCCTCGTCGAAGGCACGCGCAAGGCGCGCCAGCCTGACGTTGTCATCGGCGAGAAATGCCCCACTGATGGCGGCGAGCTCTTGAGGCGCGCCGGCCGCTTCGGCGACTTCATCGGCTGCCAGAATTATCCGAAGTGCAAGTACACGCGCCCGATCACGCTCGGTATCAAATGCCCGAAATGCAACGAAGGCGAATTCGTTCGCCGCGGTTCCACCAAGGGCCGCGGCGGTCGCGCGCGCATCTTCTACGGCTGCAGCCGCTATCCCGATTGCGATTTCACTTCGCCGCACGAACCCATCAACGAGCCGTGCCCGAAGTGCGGCGCTCCCTACATCGTCGAAAAGCGCACCAAGCTCGGCAACTTCCGCACGTGTGTTAAGGATGGCTGCGACTGGGAAATCAGCGCGCCGCTGCCCCCGCTCGATTCCATCGGCACGCCCCCGCCCGCTGCGCCGCAAGCGCAACCCGAACCAGTCGGCGCCGGCGCCCCCTCGAAACCGTAGGCAGAATTCCTCTTCCGCTTTCAAACTCCAGGATGGGAGTTGGCACTTCTCTTCGCGCCGTGGTGTCGAATTATCCGGCGGAAGACCGCCCGCAGTGTCCTTCTCAAAAGCCGACCGAAGCGGCGAGCAATGCCGGTACTCGAGGCCCGAAACCTGGTCAAGTGCTACACGGCTGTTCCGGCCGTGAACGACGTTACCTTCTGCCTGAATCCCGGCGAAGTGCTCGGCTTCCTCGGGCCAAACGGGTCCGGCAAGAGCACCACCGTGCGCATGCTCACCGGCTTGATCGAACCCACACGCGGCCAGGTACTCGCCGACGGCGCAAACATCCAGCGCGACCTCGTGAAATATCGGGAGCGGCTCGGCTACGTTCCCGAAGAGCCTGAGCTGTATCCGTTTCTTTCCGGCTGGGAGTATCTGGAGCTTGTCGGAACTCTTCGCGGCCTGCCGCACGCGGCGCTCGAGAAAAAGATCGGCGCGATGCTCGAGCTTTTCTCGCTCACTCCCGCCCGGCACGCTTCGATCGGTTCCTACTCGAAGGGAATGCGCCAGAGGATTCTGCTGATCGCCGCTCTTCTGCATGACCCGGACCTTTTCATCTTCGACGAGCCGCTCTCGGGCCTCGATGTCACATCTGCGCTGATCATGAAAAACCTGGTCAAGTCGCTCGGCGAGCAAGGCAAGGCCGTCTTCTACTGCTCCCACGTGCTCGAAGTGGTGGAGAAGGTTTGCTCGCACGTAATGATTTTGCGGAAGGGCAAAGTACTGGCGTACGCCGCAACCTCTGAATTGCAGAAGACGGTAGGCCAATCCTCGCTCGAAGGCGCCTTCGTGCACCTAGTGGAAGAACGCGACGCCGCTCGAACCGCCAGCGACATCATCGACGTGATGAGGATCGCTTGACCCAAGACGGCGCCGAGGCGATCGAACAAACCAGCCAACGAGCGGCTGAGAGACCGTTTGCGCGCCTCGTTCGGCATTGCGTCGAGCGGATTCTTCACGGCGGCAACGATTCCAGCTCAGACGAACTCGATTTCGGCATTGGCACCATGCTGGGGCTGCTCACCATGCCGGGTGCGTTCGCCACAATTTTCCTGCTCGACAAATATGGCTCTTTCTTCCGCTTTCTTCGCGGTGAAGGAAAGTTCGACGCCTACGCCGCGTCTCTGCCCGACGAATACTTCTTCATTGTCCTCGCGATGGCGGTGACGGGAGCCGTCGCCATCTGGAAATGGGACAGCCTGATTCCCGACCACCGCGATTATGCGAACCTGGCGCCTCTGCCGATTTCGAGCCGGAAAATCTTCCTCGCAAATCTTACGGCCCTGCTTCTGCTCACTGGTGTGCTCGCGCTCGACGTAAACGCCGCTTCATCGGTCCTCTTCCCGTTGATGGTTTGCGGTTCGGAATCGTCATTCGCATACCTTTTTGTTTTTCTCGGGACGCATTTGCTTTCCGTCGTGCTGGCGAGCATCTTCAGTTTTTTCGTTGTCCTTGCAATTCTGGGCTTGCTGATGGCTGTGCTTCCGTATCGCGTCTTCCGCGCGTGTTCCGTCTATGTCCGCTGTGCAATGGCGATTTTCCTGATGGCCCTCCTCTCCACGAGTTTCGCGATGGTCGGATTCGTGCAGAACCCGTCCGCAGCCTCGCGGCTCCTCCTTAAGCTGGTGTCGCCGTTGTGGTTTCTTGGGCTATGTCAGTTCCTGCGAGGGGTTGCCGGCCCGGCGTTTGCTTCGCTGGGCCGATTTGCTGTCGTGGGCTTCGCCACTGCTTTGATTCTCGCCCTGGGCGCATATGCCCTCAGTTATCGCCGCTGCTTTACTCAGAGCGCCGAAGCCGTCGCGAATCTCCCTTCAACGGGCGGCGTCGCCCGAGAGCATGTTTTCCGGTCGTTGGACAAGCTTTTCTTGAAAACTCCGTTCGAACGCGCCTGTTTCCGATTCTCTTTGCGGACTCTGTCGCGAAGCGAGAGCCACGCGCTGATCGTAGGTGGCTTTGCGGGTCTCGGAATCGTTCTCGCATCCCAGACGCTGTTCGAAGCCGCAAGGGCTGCTCCACATGGCTCGACGAGCCCTTCGGCATTGCCATCGGCCGATGTGCTGAGCGTTCCGCTGATCCTCGGCTTCTTCCTTCTTCTCGGTGTGCGGTTCGCGTTCGATATCCCTGCCGCGCTTCGGGCAAATTGGATTTTCAGGTTCACCGTAAATCCCGAAACAGGCGAATGCGTCCCGCTCGCCAGAAAGATCATGCTGACGTTCTTGATTCCCTTGCTGCTGATCGTTTGTCTTCCCGTTTGCGTCTGGCGCTGGGGCTGGAGCATGGGCGTCACGCATACGGCGGTCGTTGCAGTTCTTTGTCTCTTTTTGACTGAAATTCTGCTCGTGCGATTCCGCAAAATCCCGTTTACCTGTGCGGCTCCCACGTTCAAAAGCAGCGCTCTCGTTACGGTGGTGTTCTACTTTCTGGGGTTTGCCATTTTCACTTCGGGGACGTCAACGGCGGAGCGATGGGCTCTCCAGGATCCGCTCCGATATCTTGTCGTCGTCCCCGCTTTGGCGGGAGCTTGGCTGATTCTTCGGCGTTATCGCGGCGAAATGACGGAACTCGACACCCGGCTGACATTCGTGGAGCAGCCCGATACCGCTGTCGAAGTGCTCGACCTCACCTTCCGGCGATGAATTGCAACGGGCCCTGCCCGAAGTGCGCCGCGCCTTGTGTCAGCCCCGGACCTTCGGTCCGGGGAGGGTGGCCTTTAGGCCACCCGGAAGAAGCCCCACAAAAATTTAGAGGGCTTTAGCCCTGGGGATTTCAAATTGTCACGCCAGTGCGGTTACTCGTGGAGGAGGCTTTCCCAGTCTGCGGGCACGCGCCCCGCGGGCCCTGGCACCGGCTGGCTCGACGGATGCGCGTGAGGGCTAGGCAGCTTGGGACCATCAAAAGTTTCTCGCGTTCGATAGTCGTAGAACCAATCCTCCCCGGGCTCGAAGCTATTGATGATCGGGTGGCCGGTTTTCGTGTTGTGCTTCGACGCATGCTGGTTCGGCGAGCTATCGCAGCAGCCGATGTGACCACATTCGGCGCACCGGCGCAGGTGCAACCACCATGCGCCTGTCGCCAGGCACTCGACGCAACCCGTGCCGCTCGGCTTCGCATTCTGATTTATTCCTTCTCGTTCGCTTTTCATGATCCCTCCTGATCGGCAATGTTGACCGCAACTTATCTTAGATGAAACTCAATCGGTCGAGAGTTCACCCTCTTTTGTACGCAATCGACGTCGTTAGAGATAAGGCGACGGCTGCAAAACAGCTCTGAGCCGACGCTTGTTCTCGCTTAACCTGAAACTCGGGGGCGTCCGAAAATAATGACCTTTGCACCTCGCACAACCAACCCGTGGATCACTAGCGCCGCGGCACGCCCTTCGATGCCAGTCCCTACAACGCCAGCCGCCACAACGCCGGCGGTCTGGCGCGTCGGCATACGCATCGGCTTTGTCCTCGCATTTCTCGCCGCGTGCGCTTTTATATTCTCCTTCGAAACGGCTCCGGCAACTCTGCACGACCGCGCTAATTCGCTCCTGCCCGGAACTCCCGGATGGCTCATCGCGTTCGAGTGCTCGTTTTTCTTGCTTCCGTTTTTGACCTCCTTCGTCCTGCTCCTCCAGACGCGCAGGCAAGCGCTGATGGCCACCGGATCCGGCATCGCCTTCGGCTTTTTCGGATCCTTTCTGCTGCTTTCGCCGTTCGTCTTCCTTTCGATGTTTATGCTCCTGGGCCTTTCCGCCAACCAAACCACCGGCAGGGCGGACCCGGGAGTCTCACACGCCTTCATGGCGTTTCTCGCGCTCATTCCCATCAGTGCCTGGATCGTCTGGTGCGCGATCCAGCACGGAAAGAATCAGTGGACCGCCTCCACCATCGCGGCTTGTGTAACGGTGGTCTATCTGTTCGTAGGCTGGGGACAACTGCGCATGAACGAATATCGCGTTGGACAGAAGCAGCAGCGCGCCGCCGAAGCATTTACCGTCGCCTCCATGAAGACAAACTATGACGCCCATCACACCCTCGCGCTCCTCGCCGGCTGCCTTATCGAGTACCACACCGCCCATCCGAAGGCCGGTTTCCCCGCGTCCTTGAACGCGCTGCCGCACGACCTCCAGCTTCCCGACGGCGTCGCTTGCGATCCCAACCTGGCCAATCCTGGCGCGGCCTCCGGCTATGCATTCACCTACACGCCTCAGCAAGGCGCGTCGAGCGACACCTATAGCGATTTTCGCTTGCTCGCCATGCCTCTCAAGAAGGGTCTTCCGCGCGTTGACCCCATGGCCGTCGACAGTCGCGGAAGAATCTTCGTCTACTTTGGATGGTCCAACACGCATCCCGAGCCGGGCTTTGCACCCGGGCTCGTCGAGACTCCCGATGACCTGTTCCGATCGCAGACTCTCTCGCTTCGCTCTGAGATACGGAGTTTCATGCAAAAGAACGGCGGCGCGCTTCCCGCATCGTTCTCAAATTTGAGTTGGCGTCCAGTTGACAGCGTCACGAGCGATCCGGATGTCCTGCACCTGCCTCCCTACGAACTGAAATATATTCCTCCCACCGCAGCCAACCCAACTCGCTATTCACTCTCCGCTCTCTGCCAGAGTTACGGTGATGCCTGCATGCGCAGCTTCTTCCTCGATAAGGATGGCGAAACGCATCAAACTTCTGAGCCGCGCCCAGCCACCGCCAACGATCCTCCGATCCCCGACTGCGAGAAATTCGCCCAAACATGTCGCGACATCGAATGGCCAATCCCGGAGTAGGCTGAAAGACGGACCGGTCGAAGTAGGGGTATATTCGAAGCCGGCTTATGACGAAGCTGACTTCAGGATCACCTGTGATTCGCAATGATCAAGCCGGCAGGCCTGTTTCCGATTACCGCGAATTTCGGCCGCCTTTGGCGCTCGCAGAACACGTGCTTTGCTTCTGGACTCAAACGATCCATTCACCCGATGAATTCGCGCAGCGGGTCCTGCCCGACTGCTGCGTCGATATTTTGCTCATGAACGAGCTTCCCATGGTGGTTGGCCCGTGGACCAAGCCTTTCGTGGCTCGTCTTGTTCCCGGCACGAACATTATCGGCGCGCGCTGCCATCCCGGACTTGCACCTAGCCTGATGGGCTTGCCTGCTTCGGAGCTCCTCAACATGTCCGTGCCGCTTTCAGACGTATGGAGCCGCGCGGAAACCGCTCCGTTTGCTCGAATTGCTGATGAGCCCAGTCTTCCGGCACGGATGTCGGCTATGCAGAAAGCCGTGCGAGACCGCTTGGCGAATTCGAGTCCTGTTGACAACACGACCACGGCTGCCATCCAGTGGGTCGCCCGGCATCCGCGCGGCCGCGTTGAAGAGCTGAGTCGGTTGCTCGGCCTCAGCAGTCGCCAGATACAACGCCGGTTCACGGCCGCAGTGGGTTACGGTCCGAAACTGTTTCAGTCCGTGCTGCGTTTCCAGCGGCTTCTGTATAGCGCCGCTCGGGCCGGTGCACCAGCGAACCTCGCTCGGTTTGCCGCTGACACGGATTACGCTGATCAAGCGCACATGACTCGCGAAGTTCAGCGCTTTTCGGGCAACCCGCCCAGCGTTTTGCTGCAATCCTCGCGATGCACTCTTCGCTTATCAGGCCTCGTTCAGACTGCGGGCGGTCCCTAAAAACCTTTCGTGTCCGATTCGTTCAAGAGCTTTCGACCCAGCCCTGGTAGAAACCAAGCCACGAAAGGACTCACTTATGGTGACTCGTTTACGGGAGGCAGTGCTTGCTCTGAGCTTCGCCGTAGTTCTGACGGGGCCCTCCGATGCCCCGCAAGCGAATCGGCCGCAGGCAATGAGGCCGGTTAACATTCGGCCTGACGGTCTGGAGCTTCACTATGTGACGGCAGACCCTATCCCGTATCGCGGGCGAAATGCGCTGCGCATCGTCGATGCCGCACCGGGCCGCGGTGATGATGTCAGCCGCATCGCCGTCGTCAAAAACACCTCCCTGCAAGACGGGACTATTGAGGTTAGTCTGAGCGGAGATACTCTCCCCGATGCGCCGGAAGTCTCTCGTGGTTTTGTCGGAATCGCATTTCGACTGGCGGGCGACCCTGCACACTATGAGTGTTTTTATCTGCGACCCAAAAACGGCCGTGCGGAAGACCAACTGCGGAGAAACCATTCGGCTCAGTACATATCAGTTCCCGGTTTCTCGTGGCATAAGCTTCGAGACGAAAGTCCCGGCAAATATGAATCTTATGTTGACCTCGTTCCGGGTGCCTGGACGAACGTGAAAATCGAGATGGAGGGGGAAAGCGCCCGGCTGTACGTCAATGACGCCGGCCAACTGACTCTCATCGTCCACGACCTAAAGCAGCCCATTGAAAAAGGCTCAATCGCGTTTTGGATAGGGCCGGGAACCATCGCCTATTTCACCGGCTTGAGCCTCAGCCATTGAAGCGGAAAGTCTCGCGTGTCCGATTCATTCAAGACAGAACGCGTCGGCGCGCTCTATCTTCGGAACCATGCTGACTCGAAGAGGACTTCTGGCAGGGTTTGCGGGGGCGGCGCTTTTTCCTTTTGCGAAGGGAGGATTTCAAACCATGGACCAGCGCGTCAGCGTGGTGACTCTGGGAGTGAAAAACCTTGAGATTGCGAAGAAATTCTACGTCAACGGCTTGGGCTGGAAGCCGGCATTCGAGAACGAAGAGATCACCTTCTTTCAAACAGGTGGAATGGTCTTCGCGCTGTTTCTGCGCGACCATCTGGCGGCAGATTTTCAGAGCGACCCGGCAAAGTTCGGAAATGCGGCGTTCGCGTTGGGTTACAACGTGCGCGCCAAAGGTGAAGTGGATCCGCTCATTCAACGCGCTGTGGCCGCAGGTGCAACGATTCTAAAACCGCCGCGAGAAGCGCCCTGGGGAGGTTACTCCGGCTATTTCGCCGATCCCGACGGCTTTGCCTGGGAAGTGGCCTGGAATCCGGCGTGGCCGTTGGCGCCCGACGGCAGCGTCGAGTTCCGCTAGATCGAAATGCACCAGCCCCTGTTCTGGTTCTGTGTCAGCCCCGAACATCACAGCTTGCGGAAAAACGCTTGGTTTTCAGGAGGGCGGGGTTTCAACCCCGCCGTAAGCGGCTTACATTCTCCGGGGCTTCAGCCCCTGAAGCCAGCTTCTCGAGTTTTTCCGCAACCTCTTCAGTCCGGGGAGGGTGGCCTCTAGCCCTGACGCAGGAAGAGTCAGGCCACCCGAAAGAAGCCCACAAATCCATCAATTCTGTTTGGGATCGTAGAATCCGCGGCGGGCCTGGATCGTGACATGCTCGTTCGTATCCAGCTTGACCTTCAGCGAGTGGAACTTGCCATCATATTTCAGATTGTGCGGCGTAAATGCAATCAGGTACGACACCTCCGGCAGCGAAGCGAGGCGAAGAAGTGCGCCAGCGAGATCATTATTGTGTGAGTCCAACCCGCCGGTGCCCTCGGCTAGCGCGTCAAGAACCTGTGACTGAGCCGATTGACCTGCTGTGCGAACTCGGGCCCGAGAGGCTATCCACCCTCCGTTGCACGACGATACCAACCTGCACTGACTATCCACCTTCGCCAAGCCGGCATCGCCGAGATCTGAGGTGTAAAGTCCGCGCGCGTCGAGCGTGTTGATGAAGATGTTCATCCGGTTGGCTCGGTCGATGATATCCGCGAGCTCGTACTGGTTACTGGGACAAATGAATCCTGGGGAGAGTAGGACGAGGCTACGCTGCCCCGGCCGGGACGAAATGCTTTGAACCACTTCTTCGAGCCGGCGAAACGACTCTCTCGTTTGCATTTCACCCGCATCGTTGACTCGCTGCGCAGCGGACATTGCGAGGGTGCGGGCCTCGGAGAGTGCCACGGGATCATCTCCAAAAGCACATGCCAGAGCTTCATAGACAGCCACGTTCGTCGCTTCTTGGTCGTGCTGGTTCACGATCCGGTCTGCCTGGTAATAGTCGATGCTCGGGCACTCGCGGGTTCCTGGCGTGGTAGCGTCACCCATAGTGCGCTGGCGCAATCCGAGCAACGCCGTGTGAAGCATCTCTCGATTCGCCGTAAAATCCAGCTCCGATTGGCCAGAAATAGTTAGGACAGCAACCCGATCGGTCGGGCTAAGCGAGTCTTCAACGAACCGAATCGCGGCATCTCTGGTTCGCGACAAATCTTCGACAGCGATATGCACGTCGTCGAACAGCAGCGCGACGAAATGCGCGGGCGGATGCGAGCTGGCGGTCGGTTCGCCAGGCTCCTTCTTTTGAACACCGGGGTCGATGGTCTTTCCTCCAGCGGAATCGGCGGTCTCGGGCATTAGCGAAAGCGTCTTTGGAGTTTCCACGGAGAAGTAGGAGATGTCCTGAGGCTTTCGATCCTCGAACACTCGGAAGTCTTCCTTGTGCAGGTTGGCAACGGGGCTTCCTTGGCGATCGCGAACGACGACGCGGATCGGAATCAGGTCGGCGCGCGACCGCAGCGGGATAACCGTTAAATCCTCTGTATTGGTTTTGACCTGGCCGGTAGCAGGAGGCGTTTGCGTCGTAGTTGCGGGTGCTGTTGTCTGCTGCGACTGGTCCGCCCTCGTAGAATCGCTGGGCGAAAATTGGGCGTTAGAGGAAACGACTAAGAGAGCGGCTGCCCAGATCACTAACATACCGCAGTGAGCGGCTGGAGACAGGTGGAGGTGTGTCCGACCGGTCATAGCGTTCCGAAGCGGCTCTGTTGGCCGCGCCTGAGGGTTACGCGCGGGCCTTTGTTAACGTACTACGTCGTTAATGGGATCGTCAATTTGACGTATCTCAAAAAACTGCGGTACTGGTTCTTGCAAATCCGTGTTTACTATGATATATAGTCTCATCCATTAAAATTAGAATAATGAATTTGTGGGCCCGGACATTTAGGGTCTCCGGTGGACGTGTGTCCGCGTGGTGGGCGCGAAGGAGGCAGCGTGAGCGGGGCAGCAGGAGGCGAAAAAAAAGCTAATCGCAACAACCCCACATTCAAAAATCCCCCGAACTGCCTGACAACAAAGGAGAAGACATTTTCTAACCGCGACAAAAACACTGTTTCTGGTTCGCCGGATTTTCGCCCCTTAGAATTGGCGGGCGACGAAGCCGGTTTGCACGCGGGTCTTGTCCTGCCCCAAGAACAGAGCCGTGTTTGCGTCAATCAGGTAATAGACGAGGTTGAAGGTCGCAGGCGGATCGGTGGCGATGATAATCGCCGTTCCGCGTCCATTCGCCGCCGGCGCTCCGATCGAGCTGGGCGTATCGCTGGTATCGTTGGCGATCGGATCGCCCAGATAAGGAGGGGTATCGTAATTGTTGATGTCGAGATTCCCCGAGCTGACGAACGTTCCGGCCAGCACCAACTGACCATCGGCATCCGACTGATACGAACCCGGCGCATTCTGGAACACTCCCTGGCCCGTAAAAGCCAGCCCAAAGTTTCCCGACAGCGCAGCAGGAGAAGGTTGCTGCAGGTAAGCCACTCCATTGGCGACCGCGGTAGAGTCCAGCTCAAGCATCAGTGCCGTCCCCTGCGCGGTCTGATACACCGCAAACTCCGGGCTGCCGGCGCCGGACGCGCACGCGCCGCTTCCGGTGAAGAGCGTCATCTCGATTCGTCCCGTCGTCGGGTCCACCGAATAGGCGCACAAATTTACAGTCGTGTTGGCCGTCGCGGTTCCTGCGTTGTTAGTATCGAGCACTCCGCCGGAAATGTTGCCGCTTCCGTCCGACGTAAAGACGCCGCCTTCTGCATAAGAAGAAACCGCGCTCGAATTGCCTCCAGCCGTAAAAACATAGGTGGAATTCGCGAAAGAGCTGCCGCTAGGCGCAAGGTAGACATCACCGGCCAGATAATTCACCTGGTCGATTTCCACGATGTGCATGTGGGTAGCGATGCCCTGCGCATTCGCCTCAATGGCGTAAAAAGCAAACTGAAGCGGTCCGGTGTTCGTCGACGAAAGGTTCAGCGTGCCGCGCCCGGTGCCGGCCTCAGTCGAATCGAACGAATAGGAACCCTTGAGAGTCGTGTCCGGAGTTTTCGCCACGAAGTTATCGTTCACATCCACAATCGACGCCGATTGCGGAATTCCGCCCGCACCGTTGGCCGTGAAGCTGCCGGCGATTCCCTCGGGATTGAACTGTGCGTCGCCGCCCGCGGCGCTGAAAACATATGTCCCCGAGATGGTCGAATTCGAGTTCGAAAGGACGTCCAGATTCTGCTGATCGATTGTGCCGCTGCCGGTGGTGCCTGTGTCGAAGCGCGTGAGCAGGGCGTGCTGAGTGGAAGTGACCACGAACTGCCACTTCTGCGTTCCTCGCGAAGTCACTATCACGGCACTGGTCCTTCCGTCCGGACCAACCACGTAGTTGCTGCCACCGCCTCCGTTGCTTCCGCTAAGGATCGAAACGCGTGTCGCCACGAGGCTGCCGAAGCTAGTGATGTCTTCAACGCCGCTCACGATCCCTCCGAGGCCGTCTGCAACAAAACTGCCGGCCACAGTGATGAGGCCGGAGGCATCGTCGCCGGTATAAGAAAACGCGAACGGTCCTTGCAGCGAAGCGTCCGAATAAACCACCGTCACCGTAGCAGTCGCCATTGCAGCGCCGTCGGTGGCAGTAACCGTGACGGTGCCTCCTGGGGGCGGCGCCAAAGGCGCCGTGTACAGTCCTGTGGTGGCGTTGATGGTTCCACCGCCCGTTGTCGGGCTGACGGTCCAGGTAGCGCTGGAATCGACCACGCTGTTCAGCAACGCCTCAAACTGTTTGTTGCCGCCCGCACCAACTGTGGCCTGCGTCGGCATTACCTCGAGACCCGCCCCGGCTCCAATCGTGAGATAGACTATGTTCGACGTGATCGTGGCCGTAGCCGTGGAACCGCAGGTTGCAGCCTGAGTGATGATGGCAGTGATCATCACTTGGCCGTTGTTTGTCGACGGAACGACCCCAGGGGCCGTATAAACTCCAACGTTGACGTCGGTTGTCGAAGGCAGAATCGTGCCAATCGTCGGGTTGCCACCGGTCGTACCGTTCACTTGCCAGGTGACTGCGGTGCTCGTCGTTATCGTCGAGTTAGCGAGAGTCACTTCGGCTGTGAAGTTAGTCGTTGTGTTGAGGGCGACCGTGTTTGCCGCCGCCGTAACCGTGATGGCCGTGACGTTGTTGCAGGCGTTGGTGCCGCTGCCGCCACAGCCAGGGAAGCTTACAATCGCCAGGGTCAACAGACACAACAGGGAAAGGGCCGGCTTACTTCGTTGCATCAACACCTCCATGCAACGAAAGGGGAAAGGCGGGGCGAGCGACAGCGCCGCGCGCTGTTTCGGCAGCTTCGAATCTGGACCAATCCATCTTCTCTGGCCAACTCAGTGAACCCTCTGTGTCAAAAACCGCCATCGATCACTCCTAGGACAAACCCCTGTTCGAGAGCCAACTATTCTAGCGGCACTCTCGGTAACTTCCAAACCGCAACGAACTCCGCGGTCACCCCGGTTGCTGTCAAGCACGCGGACCCATCCGCCCGGGCTTAAGTGCAGTCAAGCAAAAGGACTTGTACGAACCCCGAATAACAGATGCAAACGGGAGGCGCAGTGTTGGCCGCCGTGTATAATCGTTGCCTGGGACGTTGGGATGAAGCAAGTAATAGATAATTTCATCGCCTGCCTGAAGTACGAAAAGGATGCGTCGCCGCGCACGATCATCGAGTATCGGAATGACGTCAATCAGTTCCGCAGTTTCCTCACTCCGCCGGACGAGAAAACACTGCCGCTCGATCAGATTGACCACAAGGTCATCCGGGAATATGTAAGCTCGATGTACGACAAGGGATTGGAGAAATCCTCGATCGCGCGGAAGCTTGCGGCATTGCGCACGTTCTTCAAGTTCTGTATCCGCGAAGGCCTGGTGAAGCACAATCCCGCCCGGCTAGTGAGCAGTCCGAAACTTCCGAAACGCGTACCCCGAGTGTTGACTGCGGAAGAGATGAACGGATTTCTTGACAACCTTTCGACGCCGCCGCGCCGGGCAGGCGGGCGGGCCCTGACGCCGAAACAGCGGGATAACGAAAAGCTGATGTTGAAGCGCGACCGGTTCATTCTCGAGCTGCTGTACGGATCGGGCTTGCGCGTGAGCGAACTCGTGGGGCTCAACGTTTCGAACGTCGACCGGCGGGGACAAATGGTTCGGGTGCTTGGCAAAGGCCGAAAGGAGCGCATCGTCCCGTTTGGCGACAAGGCGCGATTGGCGCTTGAAAACTACTGGCCTGTGCGCGAGGAGATTCTCGCCGGCGCGCGAAACGCGGCTGCTGACGCGGTGTTTCTGAATCGCAAGGGGTACCGGTTGACGGACCAGGCGGTACGTCTGCTCGTGAAAAAGTACGCGCGTGTTTGCAATGTCAACTGGGACCTTCATCCGCACTCGCTCCGGCATGCCTTCGCCACTCATCTGCTTGCCGACGGCGCGGACCTTCGAGCGATTCAGGAACTGCTCGGGCATGTTTCGTTGTCGACCACTCAGCGCTACACGCAGGCGAGCGTCGAGCAGCTGATGGCGGTCTACGACAAATCTCATCCGCACGCATAGTCTGAAGAAATGCTTCTTGAGACACGCGGCGGGCGCAGAGGACCTTAATGATGGCGTTAGTTCGCGCTGGAAACTATAATGAGCGCATAAGCAACTCGACGGGTTCGCGAGCATCCAAATTTACGGCCCGATCAGAGATCGGACTATCAGGGGCACTGAGGGAAAAATGGCCACGCTGAAAACAGCCAGACTCGTACCGGAAGTGCGTCCCACAGCGGCGCTGCAAATGTATCTCGAAACGCTGTGCTACAAGACGCGGGAACGGCTTGAACTGATTAACATCACGCGAGACTTGAATGACGTCGTGCGCAAGCACGGCTTGAAAGCGGGTTTTCTGCTCGTCCAGTCGCTGCACACCACCACCGCGATCTTTATCAACGAATTCCAGCAGGCGCTGCTCGACGATATCAAGTCGTTTCTGGAACGCCTTGTGGGCCGCTTCGATTACTGGCGGCACAACGATCCCAAACTCTCCGAATGCAGCCGCAAAAACGCTGATTCGCATCTTCGCGCCATGCTGCTGGGGCACACCCTGTCCGTTCCCGTCAGAAACGGCGAGATCGCGCTGGGCAACTGGCAATCGATCATTCTCGCCGAACTCGACGGCCCGCGCGAGCGCTCCATCCAGGTCCAGGTTCTCGGCGTTCCCGAGGACTCCAAAGACCGGCAGACCCCATAGTTAATTTGTTGAATTCCAACTTCCGCTCGTGGGGAGAATATGTCCCGGCGCTTTAGACGTTCAGCGTCAGGGATGTTTCGGGGATAAAACCGTCGCTGCCAGACCGCGCTGCAGTGACGGGGAATGGCATCTTCTCGCGGTCAACACGGTTATAAAGCGTGTCGCGCTCGACGGGCACGCGCCCCGCCGCGCGGATCAGCCGTTCGAGGTCGGCGCGTGAGAGGTGCTCGGGCGTTGTGGCGCCCGCATCGTGGTAAATCTTCTCTTCCACCACAGTCCCATCCAGATCATTCGCTCCGAATCGCAGAGCCACTTGCGCAATCCGCGGCGTGAGCATGATCCAGTAAGCCTTGATGTGCTCGAAATTGTCGAGCAGCAGGCGCGAGATCGCGATGGTTTTCAGGTCGTCGAATCCCGTCGGGTTCGGCAAATGCGAGAGAGCAGTATTTGCGGGGTGAAAAGCCAGCGGAATAAACGCGACGAACCCGTGGGTCTTGTCCTGCAGCTCGCGGAGCTGGAGCAAATGATCGACCCGTTCCTCGGCGTTTTCGATATGGCCGTACAGCATCGTCGCGTTCGACCGCAGGCCCACCTCATGCGCCGTGCGCGCGATTTGCAACCACATCTGCCCGCTTACCTTGTGGTCGCAAATGATCTTCCGCACGCGCGGATGAAAAATCTCGGCGCCGCCGCCGGGCAGCGAGTCCACTCCCGCTTCTTTCATCTTCACCAGCGTGTCGCGAATCGAAAGCTTCGAGATGCGCGCGTAGTAGCCCACCTCGACCATCGTGAACGCTTTCAAGTGCACGTCCGGGAAACGCTGCTTGAGTCCGCGGATCAAGTCGAGGTAGTACTCGAACGGCAAATCGGGATGCAGGCCGCCGACGATGTGAAATTCCGTTGCGCCTTCCGCAGCTCCCCCGGCCGCCCGCGACCAGATTTCGTCGAGAGCGAACGTGTAAGCCCCCGGCGCATCCGGCGAGCGTCCGAACGCGCACAAGCGGCAATGGGCGACGCACACGTTCGTCGGATTGATGTGCCGGTTGATGTTGAAGTAGCAGACGTTACCGTGCCGCTGCTCACGAACGTGGTTCGCAAGCCATCCGATCGCAAGCAGGTCGTGTGACTCGTAAAGCGCCAGCCCGTCTTCGGTGGAAAGCCGCTCTCCGGCGAAGACTCTCTCGGCAATCGGCTTTAGCCGTTGGTCGGTGGTTTGAAAGCCCGCGGCCTGAAAACCAGCGCTCATAATTGTTATATTCGCTTAAATTCTACGGGCGTGCCATGACCGAGGCCGCGCCCCAGAACAACAGGAATAACAAACTAATATAGCCATTCACCCTGAAAAACGCAGCATTCATTTTGCTCAAGTCGTCCGGCTTCACCAGCGAATGCTCGTAGACCAACAGGGCCGCAACTACTGCGATTCCAGCCCAGGCGGGCCACGTCAACTGAAAACTCCAAGCGAGCCAAATCAGCAGCCCTATCATCGTAATGTGCATCGCGCGTGCAATTAGCAGCGCCCGAGCTATGCCAAACTTCTTCGGGATCGAATACAGGCCGGCTGTCTTGTCGAATTCCACGTCCTGGCACGCGTACAGCACATCGAACCCACCCACCCACAGCGTCACAGCCGCGCAGAGAATCAGCATCCGCCAGTCGAGCGATCCTCGAATGGCGATCCAGGCCGCAGCCGGGGAAATGCCGAGACAAAGACCGAGCACGAAGTGCGACCACGGAGTGAATCGCTTCGTATAGGAGTAGAAGAACAGGATCGCGACCGCCGCAGGCGAAAGCTTCAGTGCAAGCGGGTTCAATTGCCACGCCGCGACTACCAGCAAGGCGGACGAGGCGATCGTGAACGCGGCTGCGAAACCGACGGAGAGCTCGCCTTTGGGCAGGGCGCGATTTGCGGTGCGAGGATTGCGGCGGTCGTATTCGATGTCGGCGATACGGTTCATGGTCATCGCAGCGGAGCGCGCACCCACCATCGCGACGATGATCCACAGAATTTGCCGCCATGTCGGCAGCCCCCCAGCAGCGCGAGCCGCGAGCAGGGCTCCGACCAGCGCAAAAGGCAGCGCAAAAACGGAGTGCTCGAACTTGATCATTTCGAGCACGGTGCGAATTCGGCTTTTACTCATACTGGGCCACGATTATATGCATTCTAAGGTTTCCCGCCCTTCCAGCGATACTGCTTCTCTTGAGGCAGGCTGGCCTGCGCGAGCACGCGATAGGCGAACTGGCCCACGATATCGTCGATCGTTTTTGGCCCGTAGTAAAAAGCCGGCATGGCAGGCATGATGGTGGCGCCGGCGTCGTGCACGCGCAGCATGTTATCGAGATGCACGCGATTGAGCGGCGTTTCGCGCAGGCAAAGAATCAGCGGCCGGCGCTCCTTCAAGCAAACGTCGGCGGCACGCGTCAGCAAATCGTTCGCGATCCCACCGGCAATGGCCCCCAGAGCCCCAGCCGAGCACGGAACCACAATCATGGCGTCGACGACGGCGCTTCCGGAGGCGATGCTCGCGCCGATGTCCTTGTTCGGAAGGTATTCGATCTTCTTCGCAGGAGTTCCGGTCAGAGCCGGGGCCAGTTTCTTGCCATCCGACGCAACAACGCCAAGCTCCGTGGCAAGCAGGCGCATGCCCGCGTCGCTCGCAACAAGAAACACATGTTCGACTCGATCGTCCGCATCGAGCAATTGCAACACGTAGCGCGCGTACACCGCTCCGCTCGCACCCGTGATGCCCACCGTGACGACACGCCCCACAGATTTCGCCATTTTCTTGAGCCGAAACGACGAGTGTAGGTGGCGCCTTTCGGCAAAGTCAAGGTCAGCCAACTCCTCGATCACATACGGTGGTTGTGCTAGTACGAATCCCGGGGTTGCAAGCGGGGAACGCAAGAGATGCTAGAATCGGGCTCCGGCGACAGGAATTTATGGACGAACTTGACATCAGGAATTTCGTAGCAGCGCTGAAGCAGGGAAAGATCAGCCCTGAAAAAGCTATCGAACGCCTGCGCAACCTTCCTTATGAGGACCTCGGCTTCGCGAAAATTGACCATCATCGCAGCCTGCGGCAGGGCTATCCCGAAGTGGTCTTCGCGCGCGGGAAGACTCCGAAGCAAGTGACAGAAATCGTGCGGCGCATGCTGCGAGCGAAGGCTTCGCACAATATTCTGATCACGCGCGCCGATAAGAAAATGTTTGCGGCGGTGAAGCGGCTGGTGCGGTCGGGCAAGCGTGCCGGTTCGGCGCGACCGGAATTCCACGAGCTTTCCGGCACAATCGCGATTCTTCGCGACCGCACGATCCGCGGCAAGGGCTTGATTCTGGTGGTTACCGCGGGGACCAGCGATATTCCGGCTGCGGAGGAGGCGCTCGTCACGGCGCGAACAATGGGCAATCACGCTGAAGCGATTTACGACGTCGGCGTCGCGGGACTGCATCGCTTGCTCGAGCACCGGCAGAAACTTGCCGAAGCGCGCGTAATCATTTGCGTGGCCGGGATGGAAGGCGCGCTGCCAAGCGTGGTGGCGGGAATGGTGGCGGCGCCGGTGATTGCGGTTCCGACGAGCACCGGCTACGGATCGAGCTTCGGTGGGATGACGGCGCTGCTCGCGATGCTGAACAGTTGCGCGTCTAACGTAAGCGTGGTGAACATCGACAACGGGTTCGGCGCCGGGTGCGTCGCGAGTGTGATCAACCACCTGTAGCCGGGCTTCTAGCCAACTGCGGATATGAGAGCCGCTGCGAGAGAGGATTCCTCGTCCGGGAACACCGTTCGCAAGTCGATGACGAGTTGATCGTCTTCAATGCGTGCGATTACGGGGGTTCCGTTTTCTGGCTTGCGGAGGCGCTCCTCGATAGCGGCAGCCGAACGGCGGGCGCTCGAGATCGAGATCAAGTGCGTCGGCAGTTGTTGATCGGGCGTCGAGCCGCCGCCGATCACTGAAAAGCCGTCTCGCACCTCTACCGAGAAATCCTTCGGCGCTGCGCCGCGCAGCCGCTCGACGAATTGCGCAGCGCGTCGAGCGATTTCGGAAGTCGGAACGCGAATCATCCGCAGCGCGGGAATCTCGTCGAGAGCTCCGCGGAGATAGGCCTTCAGCGTCACCTCGAGCGCCGCAATTGTCAGCTTATCCACGCGCAGCGCGCGAAACAGCGGATTGCGCCGGATGCGGCCGACGATTTCCTTTTCCCCGGCGATAATTCCCGCCTGCGGGCCGCCAAGCAACTTATCGCCGCTGAACGAAACCACGGCCGCGCCGGCCGCGCAACTCTGACGTGCGAGAGGCTCTGTGAGGCCCGCGGCGGTCAGGTCAGTCACACATCCTGAGCCAAGATCCTCGTAGACGGGAAGCTGCGTCCGGCGGCCGAGCGAGACGAGCTCTTCGAGCGATGCCCGTTCCGTGAATCCGGTGATGCGGAAATTCGATGGGTGCACGCGGAGCAGCAGCTTCGTGCGTTCGTTGATGGCGCGTTCGTAGTCGCGGATACTTGTGCGATTCGTGGTCCCCACTTCGCGGAGCAACGCGCCGCTTTCAGCCATGATGTCTGGAATGCGAAAGCCGTCGCCGATTTCAATCAGCTCGCCGCGTGAAACGATGACCTCAGCCGCTTTGGCAAGGGTATTCAGGATCAGGAAAACAGCAGCGGCGTTGTTATTGACGACGATCGCCGCTTCGGCCCCAGCTAGCTCGGCGAGCAGTCGCGAGGTGTGAATGTCGCGCTTGCCGCGCTGTCCGCTTTCGATGTCGTATTCGAGATTGGAATACCGCGTCGCCGTCTCGTCCAAATGCGAGACCGCACCTTGAGCGAGGGGGGCGCGGCCCAGGTTCGTGTGCAGAATTACGCCGGTTGCGTTAATCACACGACGCAGGGACGGCGCGAGCAAGGCTTTCACTTCGTCTGCGATGCGCGTTTCGAGCGATTCCACGGTATGCGACGGAGCGGCCGACCCTTCGCTTAACATGCCCGCGCGAACGTCAGCCAGCATGTTCCGCGCCACCTGAGTGACGACTCCTCGGCCGGCCGTTTCGCCCAGTGCACGCAAACGCGGCCTGCTAATCAACTCGTCGACCGACGGAATCTCGCGCAGCCGCGCCGAAGCACTCGGTTGCACGCGAGCTGTGGGATCGGCAGAAGGGCTCATCGCTGCCATTTGAGCACAGCCGCGTTTATACCTGCAATGGCAGGGCGTGCCCCGTCTGAACCAACGCGAAGTTTCATTTTGCGACAAAACTGTCCCATGGTTCGATTGACGCCAAGCGGAGCCACGATTACGCTGGAATCTCGCCTTAACCTACTGCGCTCATGGCCAACATTGACGACGAGTTGGGACAAATTGAACGGGACATCCGTACTCTGAAGATCGAGTACGAGCAATACTTTGGGGGTGGGCGGCCGCGTCCGCCGTCGGATACGCAGTGGCGCTGCGAAAACCTTATTAAGCGCTATGCCGAGCGCGGGGCTGATATGAACTACGCTCAGCGCTTCCGTTATAACAACCTCACGCAGACCTATGCGAAGTATCAGGACATGTGGCGCAAGAAGCTTGTGCAGAAAGAAACTGGCGTCAAACAGCACCACTTTGGCGCCGCAGCAAAAGCGATTGAAGAGGAACGCGCCCGCCGAACAGCGGCTAACCAGGTTGCGTCTGCCGCAAAGGCCACGGAAGAGACTAAGTCCGAATCGAGGCGCGCGGCCGCCGCCTTCGCAATGACCGTCTCCGATCCGGCGCGCGAGCAGAAGAAAATCGAGGAACTCTACCGGAAGCTGATCGAGGCGCGCACGGAAACGGGCGAAAAGGCCGGGGCGCCTACGCTCACGGACTTCGAGCGCTTCGTCAAGCAAAAGACCAAAGACCTTCAGGACAAGGGCGGCAACGCGGTCGAGTACAGCGTCAGCGTCGAAGGCGGACGCGTGAAATTGAAGGCGCGGGTCTCAGGATAGAAAGACACGATGAAAGCCGTTCGCTCTTCGAGGTAAAGGTTCGCCTTCGCGATTGATTCCCTAAGCATCAGTCCCCTTCCGAAATTCCGCGCGAGTGTTTACACTGACAGGCCGTTTTCGTCCGGAGGCCTTTTCGTGGCAATTGAGCGGGCGCTGATCAGTGTGTACGACAAGACGGGCGTCGTCGACTTCGCCCGCGAGCTTGCGTCGATGAAAATCGAGATCGTGTCGACGGGCGGGACGGCGCGGCTGCTGCGCGATGCCGGAATCCCCGTGCGGGATGTTGCCGAGCTGACGGGCTGGCCGGAGATGCTCGGCGGGCGCGTGAAGACGCTGCACCCGAAAGTTCACGGGGGGATCCTATTTCATCGCGGAAAGGCAGACCATCGCCAACAAGCGGGCGAGTATGGAATCGCGCCCATCGATTTGGTGGTGGTGAACCTCTATCCGTTTTCGGCGACGGCCGCGAAGCCAGGTGTTACTCCGGAAGAGTTGATTGAGAACATCGATATCGGCGGTCCGGCGATGGTGCGGTCCGCAGCCAAGAATTTTCAGGGCGTTGGAGTGATTACCGACGCGGCTGACTACCCTGCGATTGCGGCCGAGTTGCGTGACAAGGGCGAACTCAGCCTCGCCACGCGTTTGCTGCTCGCGCGCAAAGCATACGCGCGCACGGCGCGTTACGACGGCGAGATCGCGACCGAACTTGAGCGCCTGGCCGTGAACGAAGGCGTCACGATCGGCAAGCTCGATTCGTTGCCGGAACGAATTCACATCGCGCTCGAGCGGCGCCAAGCCATGCGTTACGGCGAAAATCCCCATCAGGCTGCCGCCCTTTACATTCCGGCCGGTCGAATGGCCTCCGGACTCGCAGGCGCAAAGCAGCTCCAGGGCAAGGAGCTTTCCTACAACAATCTCGTCGACTTGGACGCGGCTTGGGCATTGGTGCGCGAATTTCACCGGCCCGCAGTAGCGATCATCAAGCACAACAATCCGTGCGGCGTTGGCGAAGACGATTCGCTGCGTGTGGCGTACGTGAACGCGCTTGCGTGCGATCCGGTCTCAGCTTTCGGGGGCGTGATGGCGTTCAACGCTCCGCTCGATGCGGCGACAGCAGAGGAAGTGGGGAAGTTGTTCGTTGAATGCATCGTCGCGCCGGGATACGAACCGGCTGCGCTCGAAAAACTGGCGTCGAAGAAAAACCTGCGGCTCCTTGCCATCGACTCGCGCGAGGACGCGCCCGGTGAACTCGAGCTAAAGCGAATCTCCGGCGGCGTGCTGGTCCAGGAACCCGACCGGCATACGCTCAGCGATGTAGATTTGAAGGTAGCGACCGAACGCGCGCCCAGCGACGCCGAACGGCGCGCCCTGCTCTTTGCATGGACGGTTTGCAAACACGTCAAATCAAACGCGATCGTTTTCGCGCGCGAAGGGCGGACGATGGGCATTGGGGCAGGGCAAATGAGTCGCGTCGACTCCGTGAAAATCGCGGTGATGAAGGCGGAAACCGCGGAACTCTCACTTGCGGAAACCGTGGTGGCGTCGGACGCCTTTTTCCCTTTTCCCGACGGAGTCGAGGAAGCCGGGAGAGCAGGAGCGACCGCCGTGATCCAGCCGGGCGGGTCAGTGCGCGACGTGGAAGTAGTTGCCGCCGCGAACAAAATGGGAATGGCGATGGTGTTTACCGGCGTTAGGCACTTCCGGCATTAGTGCGGATTGTTTCCGGATTTGTGGTGTGCAGATGACGCATTGCCCGCTGGGCCGGGTTTTTGGCGATGGTAGGTGATTTCCACCACTTGCGTTTCACCGCTTTCCGGAACAATCTCCGAACGCGCCACGTAGGTATCCGGATCCAGCCGAGTGAGCACTGAGCGCTTCGGCTGACCGTCCACCGGATTCACAAAGATAGCCTGCTTCGCATCGACGCTTTCGAGAGTCATCAGCGTCGGATCCGATTTTTCCCAGGCGACGAGTTCGGGAGTGAAATGTCGGAAGCGAAATTCGATTCCGTCGGGCTTTTGGATCAACGTAAACAGCTCAATCACCAGGGTTTTATCGTCCTCGACGAGGCGAAACGTGCCTACCATGAGTCCAGCCTTGGGAGACATCCACACCTGCTCGGCGCTGCGCGGCCCCCAATTGCCTTGCCAGCGGCCTTCAAGCCAGGCGAAATCAGTCAGCGTGTGGACGCCTTGGGCGGAAGACGCAGCTTGATTCACGGGCTGGGACGGTGCAGCCCCTCCGGGCAGTTGCTGCGCGCCTGCGCCGGGGAGCACCAGAAGAAGCGCGAGAAAAAGCGCCACCGACCTCGGGCATTCTTGCAGGAAGGCACCCCGAACGGGTCCGGCTGCGTCTGATAGATGTGCGTTCTTTTCGAGAACCGGCGCAGGCGAAATCTTTGATCGGCTCATACCCGTGTATAATAATGGAGTTTTGCGACCTGTCATGAAAACAATTCTAAACGTCACCGTTTTGGCCGCGTTTTGCACTTCAACGCCGATTTGGGCTCAAGGCAATTCGTCGCCGCAATCGCCGGCTTCCACTCCGCACGACGGCAGCGGGCAAACGAGCGCTGCGAAGCCATCTCCTGGGCAGGACAAATCTGACCTCTACTACTACTTCACGCTGGGTCACACGCTCGAACAGCAGTACGAAATGACCGGCCGGGCCGAATTGGCCACGCAGTCGATCGACGCTTACAAGAAGGCGCTCGAGCTGGATCCTGGTTCCTCGGTCGTCCGAGAGCGGCTTGCGGAGATCGAGGCCAAGTCCCAGCACATCCGCGAAGGAGTGGCGGACGCGCAGGAAGCCCTCAAGATCGACCCGAAGAACGTCGAAGCGCATCGGCTGCTCGCTCGCATCTACGTTCGCACGCTTGGCGACATGGGCGCCGGCGACGTCCAGAAAGAAAGCCTCGACAAAGCGGTCGAGCAGTTTGAGGCGATTCTAAAGCTGCAGCCGGACGATTCCTATTCCGCGCTGTGGTTGGCCCGGCTCTACCGTTTCGAAAACGAGCACGATGCATCGGAGAAAGTTCTGCGCGGGATCCTGCAGCACGACCCGGATAACGGCCAGGCGCTCGAACAGCTCAGCCAGCTCCTGATCGACGAGGGGCGTTCGCAGGAAGCAGTAACCTTGCTTTCGCAGGCTGCGGCGGATTCTTCCTCTCCCGACCTCTACGATCTTCTCGGCGACGCCTATTCTCAACAAAAGGAATACGCGAAGGCCGAGGACTCGTACCGCAAGGCCGTCGAGGAAGAGCCCGAAGAAGCGAGCCATCGCCACGGACTCGGGCAAGCTTTGATCGCGCAGGACAAGTACGCGGAAGCGCTCGAGCAGTTTAAGAAATTATCCGAGCTCGAGCCGGGGACGGCCGACAATTACTTGCGGATGGCCGAACTCTACCGAAGACTGGGCCAGTTCGATCAAGCGGAGACGAGCCTTCTACGCGCGAAACAACTCTCTCCGGGCAGCCTCGAGGTTTTGTTCAACGAAGCCCTGCTCTATGAGGATCAAGGCAGATACGACGATGCCGTAAAAGTGCTAAGCGACGCCATTGCTGCCATGAAGGCGCAAGCCGGCAGCGGCAATTCGAATGCTCTCGGCATTTTGTACGAGCAACTTGGCCGAGCGTATCGCCAGGCTCAGAATTATCCCGCCGCCATCGACGCGTTCCACGAAATGGCGAAGCTCGGCGGGGATTCGCAGAAGCGCGCCCAGATGTTGCTGATCGACACCTATCGCGAGAACCGCGACATCGATCGGGCAATCGCGGAGACGAAGAAGGCTCTCGCTGATTCGCCTAAGGATCCGAATCTCACGGTTACGCTTGCAATGCTTTACGGCGAAAAACGAGACTCGGACCAGGCCACGAAACTCCTCCAGGGCTTGTTGCAAGGGAACGACGGCGACCAGGAGATTTACGTTGATATCGCGCAGGTTCAGGAGCGCGGGCGGCAGTACCCCGAGGCGGAACAGTCCGCCCAGAAAGCCGGGGAAATGGCCCGCACGCCGTCGGACAAGGAGATGGCCTGGTTCATGCTGGGAGCTATCTACGAACGCCAGAAAAAGTTTGATCAGGCCGAACAGCAATTCCGCAAGGTGCTCGATCAGAATCCCAATAACGCGTCCGCGCTGAACTACTACGGCTACATGCTGGCGGACCGCGGCGTCCGGTTGGACGAGGCAACATCGCTCATTCAAAAGGCCGTGAAGCAGGACCCGAGCAACGGCGCTTATCTCGACAGTTTGGGATGGGCCTACTATAAGCAAAACAAACTCGCCGAAGCCGAAGAATGTTTGCGCAAGGCTGTCGATCGCGATGGCCACGATCCGACGATCCTTAGCCACCTCGGGGACGTTTACTTGAAAATGGGGCAAACGGAGCGCGCTGCGGAACTCATGGAGCGGTCGCTTTCGGAATGGCAAAAAGCTGTTCCCGCCGATTACGAGGCCGACAAAGTGAACGAGATCGACTCGCAACTGAAAAATCTGAAGAAGCGGCTGGCCCAGAAATCCTCTACGGACGCAGCGAAACCGCAGTAAACTCGCCGAGCTCTTGGCTTTTGCACTAGCAAATCTTGAAATCGACAATGACCAAGCCTCTGCGGCTTCCTGCGTTCGCAAAAATCAATCTTCATCTGCAAGTTCTCGGGCGCCGTCCCGATGGTTACCACGAATTGCGCACGATTTTTCAGGCCGTCTCCCTGCACGACACCCTTGAATTGTCATTGTCCCGCCACCCCGGAATCACGCTCGAAATCGACGACCCAAATCTTCCGGCCGGCCCGGAGAACCTGGTGCATCGGGCTCTCGACGCCATCAGCAGCGCGATCGGATTTCGCGGCGGTGTCCAAGCGCAGCTTGAAAAGCGCATTCCGGTGGCGCGCGGCCTCGGTGGAGGCTCGAGCGACGCGGCGTCGGCAATCATCGGAATGCTGCGGCTAACTAGGACCAAGATGCCTCTGAGGCAAGTGGTGGAAATCGCTGCCGGATTGGGCGCGGACGTCCCCTTTTTTCTGTTTGGCGGGCGCGCACTCGCGGTGAATCGCGGCGACGAAATCTACCCGCTGCCGGACGTGGCGCAGCGCGCCGTTCTCGTCGTTTCGCCGCATGACATTGGTGTAAGCACGAAAGACGCTTACCAGTGGCTCTCTGCCGAATTGACAAATCGCCCCGAACACCCTAATATTTGGGGGTTCTGCGCTCTGTGCTGGAGCCGGCAGGGGAAGGCCTCGAACGACTTCGAGGGACCTGTCTTCCGTCGCCATCCGCGACTCGGCGAAATCCGGGACGGATTGCTCAAGCGAGGAGCAGCAGATGCCGCGCTGGCGGGTAGCGGGTCGGCGGTGTTCGGAATCTTCCGAAACCCAGCGCAGGCGCGCCGAGCCGCTCGTGCATTTCCGGAAGATTCAGTTTTCGTAGCAAAAACCCTGTCTAGGGAAGAGTATGGCCGGGCACTGGGTTGGCGTGCCTCTGGCTGAGGAAGAATCTTGGCCGAAGACAAATTCAAGGTGTTTTGCGGCACGGCGAACGTCGCTCTTGCGGATGCCATCTGCAAGTATCTCGGCGTGACCCGAGGACGCGCCGAGCACGGGCAGTTCTCGGACGGCGAAACGCGGTACCAGATTCTCGAAAACGTTCGCGGCGCGGACGTCTTCGTCGTGCAGCCTTGCAGCAATCCGGTGGATTTCCACCTGATGCAATTGCTGCTGATGATCGACGCCTTTAAGCGCGCGTCGGCATGGCGCATCACGCCGGTGATTCCGTATTACCCGTATGCGAGGCAGGACCGCAAGGACCGCCCGCGCGTGGCGATTTCCGCGAAACTCGTGGCGGATTTGCTCGAAACGGCGGGTTCGAGCCGGGTGCTTTCGCTCGATTTGCACGCGCCGCAGATCCAGGGATATTTCAATGTCCCCGTCGATCACTTGTTCGCCGCGCCTGTGCTGGTGGAGTATTTTCAGAAGAAGAAGCTTGGGCCGATGACGGTGGTTTCGCCGGATGCCGGAGGAGTGGAGCGCGCACGCTATTTTGCCAAGCGCATCGATGCGCCGCTGGCCATCGTCGACAAGCGGCGAATCGACATCAACGTGAGTGAAGTGATGCACCTGATCGGAGACGTCAGCGGACGCCCCGCCCTCGTGGTGGACGACATCATCGACACGGCAGGGACGCTGGTGAAGACAGCGGAGGCGCTGCTCGAGCACGGTGCAACAAAGGTTTTTGCAGCTTGCACACATGCTGTGCTCTCGGGACCGGCGGTGGACCGGCTCACGAAGTCGAAGATCGACGAAGTCGTCGTCACCGATTCCGTGCCGCTGAACCAGGCGGCTCAGAAGCTGTCGAAGATTACGGTGCTTAGCGTGGCGCCGCTGCTGGCCCGCGGGATTCAGTCGATTCACGAAGAGACCTCGATCAGCGAGCTCTTCATTTAGATTCGCAGCAAACAGAGGAAGAGGTCATGGAAACATTTACAGTGGAAGGCAAGATTCGAGAGGAGCGCGGCAAGAACGCCGCGCGCCGCACTCGCCTGACCGGGCAGGTTCCGGCAATTCTTTATGGCGGGAAGAAGGACGCGGTGGCTCTCTCCGTCAATGCGAAGCAGCTGAGCCGCATTCTTCGGTCCGAGTCGGGCCACAACACCATTTTCACGGTCCAGGTGGGAGGCGCCAACGAAGAACGGGCCATTTTGAAGGATTGGCAGGTGGACCCTGTAAGCGGAAAGCTCCTGCACGTCGACCTGCTGCGCATCGCCATGGACGTGCGGATGCGCGTCAAGATTCCGGTGCACACTTTTGGCGAACCGCAGGGCGTCAAGATGCAAGGCGGCGTTTTCGAGACGGTCACGCGCGAGGTGGAAGTCGAATGCTTGCCGACCGACATCCCGGAAGAAATCAAGGTGGATGTCAGCGAAATGCTTATCGGCAAACAGCTCCGTGCCGGTGATTTGCCGCTGGATCCGAACAAGGTCAAGCTCGTGACGGACCCGCAGCGCGTGATTGCGCACGTCGTCATGCTGAAGAAGGAAGAAGAACCAGCTCCAGAAGCAGCCGTAGCCGCCGAGACGGCGCCTGCCGAGCCCGAAGTCATCAAGAAGGGCAAGAAGGAAGAAGAGGGCGAAGAAGGAGCCGCTCCGGAAGCTGCTCCGAAGGCCGAGAAGTCGGAAAAGAAGGGCAAGGAGAAGTAGACGAGATTCCTGTCGCGAATGCTGGGGCGCAAGGATGCGCCGGAGCCGGCAGATGCAGCGCCTATGAGGCCCACAAGATTGATCGTCGGCCTCGGCAATCCCGGCCGGGAGTACGAGCAGACGCCGCATAACTTGGGTTTTCTGGCGCTGGATGTGCTGGCCGCGCGCGGCGGAATTCGAATCACGAGGCCGGAAGCGAAATCGCTGGTCGGTCGCGGCGAATTGGCAGGACAGGCCGTTGTACTCGCCAAGCCGCAGACGATGATGAACTTGAGCGGCGTCGCGGTGCGGATGCTGCTCGAAAAGTACGAAGCCGATCCGGCGGAAATGATCGCGCTGGTTGACGACGTGGATTTGCCCTGGGGCATGCTCCGAATTCGGGAGCGCGGCAGCGCCGGGACACACAACGGAATGAAATCCGTTGTTCAGGCGGTCGGCACGAACTTCATCCGCGTTCGCCTGGGCGTGGGACCAGACAAGGTCTGGGGCGAACTGCGAGATTACGTGCTACGCCCGATGGGCCGCGCGGAACGAGAGGCTGCGGACCAGATGTCGACTGAAGCAGCCGAAGCAGTGGAATTGATTTTGAGCGATGGCGTAAGCAAGGCGATGTCGAAATTCAATCGCCGCGTTCCGCCTTCGGAAGAAAGCTCGGAGTAATTGCTGTAACGAAAGCGAGAAATCGAGGAAACATGGAAGAACGACAGTACGATTTGATTTTCATCTGCCGCCCGGATACGCCGGAAGCGGACATCGACAAAGTGATTGCCACCCTCGAGCACACCGCCACCGAAAAGGGCGCCAAGATCGAGAAGACCGAGAAGTGGGGCCGGAAGCGCATGGCGTATCGCGTCCACAAGCTCCGCGAGGGATTCTACGTGTACATGATTTTGAAGTCATCGCAGGGCGAAGTGGTGAAGGAACTCGAGCGCAGGTTGAAAGTTTCGGATCCGGTGATCAAGTATCTTACCGTGCGTGTCGATGAAGAATTGAAGCGGCAGCAAAAGCTGAAGCGTCATCGCGACCGCCGCGCCGCGCGCCGGCCGCGCAAGACAGCGGCGCCGGCTCCGGCCGCACCTGCTCCGCCGGCCGCACCACCTGCAAGCGCCGAGCCGAGCCCGGCATCAGCCTGATCGATCATTCGGATAATGGAGAAACCAGATGGCAGAAGGTAATGCACCTCAGCAACAATCGTCCGGCCCTTCGGGACCTCGTCCGCAAGGCGGGCCTGGTGGCGGCGGACGTCCCGGCGGCCCTCCCAAGAGAGGCAAGCGGAGCTTCGTTCGCAAGAAGAAGGTTTGCCGGTTCTGCGTGGACAAAGCGGATTTCATCGACTACAAGCGAGCCGAAATCCTAGCGCCTTTCATTCAGGAGCGCGGCAAGATTCTTCCGCGCCGCATGACGGGAACCTGCGCGCGGCACCAGCGCTGGCTCACCGTGGCAATCAAACGCGCACAGAACATCGCGCTGCTGCCGTTTGCGGCAGAGCTGTAGCTGCTCGGGACGCATTCGCATGGGCGGGTTTCAAACCCGCCCCTACAATCCGTGTGATTCATTGAATCGCCGGAAATTCGAGGTCGAGGAACATGCAAATCATTCTGCAGGAAGACGTTGAAAAACTCGGAACTCGCGGCCAGTTGGTCGACGTAGCGGAAGGCTACGCGCGCAATTTTCTTTTGCCGCGCAAGCTCGGCCTCGAAGCCACGCCCGGTAACATGAAGCGACTCGAGAAGATGCGGGCTGTTTTCGCGAAGAAGGAAGCGACGGAAAAGGACTCGGCACAGAAGCTGGCTGAGCTCCTCGCCGGTGTTTCGCTCACTCTCCTTCGCAAGGCCGGGGAAAACGACCAGCTCTTTGGATCGGTCACGTCGGGCGATATCTCAGACGCGCTTGCCGCGCAGGGCTACACCATCGAGAAGCGCAAGATCACTTTGGCGGATCCGATCAAGCTCGTCGGCGAGTACGAAATCCCCGTGAAGCTCCATCGCGAAGTCAGCGCCAGCGTCAAGCTCGCGGTGAAGAAAGAGGAGTAATTCGTCGTCTGCGCACCTGCACCTTGTCAGCGGTCAAACACTGGCGCGTTCTTTTCCGGTAGACCACGTTTTCCACTTTTCCGAAAACATCCACAGCGTACTACCGATTGACGTCTCCGTCTGAACTGGCACAATGCTCCTCGCTCGCCGGGATACCTGCTAAGAGAAAAACTCGAAAGCAGTGAGTCGCACACTGTGCGCTCGCGACTTTTCTGCGGCCGCCAAAAGAACATGTTGCGCAAATACTTGCGATAGGCGAAACTAAAGCGAAATAATGGCGACTGACACCGTCCTCGAACGACCGCTCCCGCACAATCTAGAAGCAGAACGCAGCATTCTCGGCGCGATTCTCCTCGATAATCACGCGCTCAATGCGGCCATAGAAAAACTGCGCTCTGACGATTTCTTCCTGCCGCAGCACCGCCAGATTTTCGACCGGATGATACAGCTCGGCGAAAAGCAGCAGGCAATCGACACCGTCACGCTGATGGAGGACCTCACCCGCAGCGGCAATCTGGAATCCGCTGGCGGCATTTCGTACCTCTCGCAACTGGCGGACGGTCTGCCGCGCGTGACGAACGTCGAGCACTACGCGCGCATCGTCAAAGAAAAAGCCGTGCTGCGCAGCCTGATTTTTTCCGCGTCGGCCATTCAGGAGCAGGCGCTCGCCGCTGGTGACGACGCTGATACGATTCTCGATCGCGCCGAATCCGCGATTTTCCAGATTGCCGAGGACCGAGTCCGGGCCGGGCTTATCGGCGTCAAGGAGTTGGTCCGGGAGAATTACGAACGCCTCGAACGCATCTTCAGCGAAGGCCGCCGTATCACCGGACTCGGCACCGGCTACACTGATCTCGACAATCAAACCGCCGGCCTGCAGCCCTCCGAACTGGTGATTCTTGCCGCGCGGCCTTCGATGGGCAAGACCGCCCTGGCGCTGAACATCGCCGAAAATGTGGCTCTGCGCAAACGCGAACCTGTGGCGATCTTCAGCTTGGAAATGTCGAAGGAGTCTCTGTTGCTGCGCATGCTCGCATCCGAAGCGCGCGTGGATGCCCACAAATTCCGCACGGGCCACATGAACCGCGACGACTGGGGAAAAATCACGGGAGCGCTATCGAACCTCGGCGAGGCGCCGCTATGGATTGACGATTCCGCGTCCTCCACGGTGCTGGAGATGGGCGCAAAAGCGCGGCGGCTGAAGCGCGACCGCGGTCTTTCGCTGATGATCGTCGACTATCTCCAGCTCGTCGTGCCAACGCACACGGGCCGCGGAACCAATCGCCAAGAGGAAGTCTCGAGCATCTCGCGATCGCTCAAGGGGCTCGCCAAGGAACTAAAGCTGCCGATCGTCGTTCTCAGCCAGCTCACCCGCGCTCCTGAACGCGAAGACCGCAAGCCGCAGCTTGCCGACCTCCGCGAATCGGGCGCAATCGAGCAGGACGCTGACGTGGTGATGTTCATCAATCGCCCCAATTTCTACAAGACCGATCTTCCTGAAGAAGATAGGGCGAAAGCCGAATTGATCATCGCAAAACAGCGCAACGGACCCACCGGCACCTTGAACTTCGTTTTCCTTGCTCGTCACACTCGCTTCGAGGAAGCCGCGCCAGACGCTTGGAACTCCAGCAGCAACGAGTAAAATCGCGTCAGTCCATACCCGCTGGATGTGTGGTGACACACGGTGACCGCACGCGTGCGAGCAGCCCGAAATCCGCGACGGAATCCGTAAATAGCAGATAACATTAGAGATGCAGAGGTACCCGCGTTCGGCTAGTCCTCGCGTCCCTGCGGCAATCTGGTTGCACAGTCCCAGTTGGCATGTTTACCCAAACGGCGCGGACGATTTTGATCGGGCGAATTTGTTGCTCGCCGCGCATGTCGACTCTGGCATTCTAAAAGGGCCACGCTTATGACCACCACGAAGACAAAGACCATTCATACCGAGGGAAGGCCGGTCTGGGCGGAGATTTCGCTCAAGGCCATCCTGCACAACTTGCGAGTCGTGCGCGAACACATAGGTCCGAAGCCGAGAATCCTCGCGGTGGTCAAGTCGAACGCCTATGGCCTCGGCGCCGTGCCGGTTTCGAAGGCACTTCAGAAAGCCGGAGTCGAATGGTTCGGCGTGACCTGCGCCAACGAAGGAATCGAGCTGCGCGAGTCGGGCATCCGAAAGCGAATCCTGATTCTAACCGGTTTCTGGCCTGGCGAGGAAAAGCGCCTCATCGAAAACAATCTCACTCCCACTGTCACACGCGTCGAAGACGTTCGCCACCTAGATCGCGCCGCCGCGAGAAACTCAGGCAAGCAAGGGGGGGGCCGGAAATCCGGACGCTTCCGTTTCCATCTCAAAATCAACACGGGAATGAACCGCCTCGGCATTTCGCCTTCGGAAATTGAGGCGTTCGCGAGCGCCCTTGGCGCCAGCAAGCATGTCGAACTCGAGGGCACGTTCACGCACCTCGCGTCTTCCGAGAATTTCGAGTCGGCGCAAACGGAGGAGCAGGAGAAGGTTTTCGGGAATTGCCTCGACAGGCTGCGCGCGCTCGGCATTTCGCCCGGAATCGTTCACATGGCCAACAGCGCCGCCATCTGCGCGCGTCCCGGCACTTGGTTCGACATGGTGCGTCCCGGCGCGATTCTCTACGGCTACTACCAGTCCTTCGAGCCGCCGCAAAAGCAGCACGAAGTGCGGTGCGAGATGCCGATCGAACCGTGCCTCTCAATGCGGGCGCGAATCATCAGTCTGCGAGAGGTTCCGTCCGGCGAGGGAGTGGGCTACAGCGCGCGATACGTCACGGGCGGACCTTCCCGCATCGCAGTGATCAATGCCGGCTATGCGGACGGGATCGTGCGCCAGCGAACGAATCACGGTTGCGCGATCGTGCGTGGACGCCGGGTGCCCCTGGTGGGAACCATTTCGATGGATCTCACGGCGCTGGACGTCACCAGCGTTCCGGATGTGGCGCTGGGCGATGTGGTCACGATCTACGGCAAAGACGGGAAATCGCAAATCGTCGTATCGGAGGTGGCCCGCGAGATTAGCACTGTCACCTCGGAACTCCTTTGCGCGCTCGGCAAGCGCGTGCCCCGCTATTACCTCTGATTCCTTCTATTTCTAAGCAGTTCTCGTTTCGCGGTGTTATACTGCGCGCATTATAGGCGTTTCTTTTCATTCCATTGATACCGGCGAATCAAATACCGTCGATAAGGCCGGCAGAGGCAAGATGTTCATCGCTGCATGAGAGTAGAACTCGCAGCGTTCATACATTTCATCGGGTGCAACCATGCAAAGGCCTTCTAACGCGCCAAGCCGTTCATCGGCTGGCGCGCCTGTAGAAAGTACACCTCCAAAGTCTGTCTCCCTTTCCCGCTCGTCCCAGGATCAAGTGGGAACGTTTTGGGACATGCTCGCCATGCGCCTTATCTTTGTGACTGTGTGCGCGGGAGCGGGATACCACTTTCGCCCGTTCAGTCTCTCTAAGGAAATGGCGACGCTGGCGGGACTCCTCTTTGCGATCGGCGTGATCCTGTTCGAGGTCCGGCTTCGGAGAGCCAGCCTTCGCCGTCTGATCGGCGCAGCTATCGGTTCGATCATGGGTATTCTCGGCGCCTATTTGACTTCCCTTATTTTTACGCATACCACGATGCCGGAAAGCACGCGCTCGTTTTTCAGCCTGGCCGTTTTCCTCGTGATGGCATACATCGGCCTCGTGCTTGGCGCTAACAAAGGCGACATGCTGAATCTGCAGGCGCTTGGGGGCCTGTTCGGCAGCGAACGCAACACGAAGCACACGTTCAAGGTGCTGGACACGAGCGTCATCATCGACGGCCGAGTGGCCGACATTGCCGATGCACAGTTCCTGGACGGCACGATCGTGATTCCACAGTTCGTCCTTCGCGAATTGCAGCTTGTGGCCGATTCAGCCGATCCGCTGAAGAGGCAGCGCGGGCGCCGCGGACTCGAGGTGCTGCAACGAATCCAGAAGATGCCGCACCTGGACGTGCAAATCGCGGAAGACGATTTTGCCCAGATCGCGGATGTGGACATGAAGCTGATTGAGCTGGCCAAGCGCTACGACGCGAAAATTGTCACGAACGATTTCAACCTGAACAAGGTTGCGACGCTTCAGGGAATCGAAATCATGAATGTGAATCAGCTCGCGAATGCGCTGAAGCCCGTCGTTTTGCCGGGCGAGATCATGCGCGTCTTCATCCTGCGCGAAGGGAAAGAATACAATCAGGGAGTTGCGTACCTGGACGACGGCACGATGGTGGTGGTCGACGGCGCGCGCAAGATGATCAATAAGACGGTCGACATCAGCGTCACCTCCGTCCATCAAACCACCGCCGGGAAGATGATCTTCGGACGCTACGACGAACGCGGCGAACAGCCGGCGCGCGGAGCGGTCGCTGCCGCGGAGTCACACCTGGGCTCCCGCCCCGAGGGAACACCAGGAGGGGAACGGCCCGCGCGTCCACTGTACCCTGACACGGGACGTTCTTAGCGAGCGCGTCCATCGCCCGCAGAGTTTGCTTGCGATAAACTAGTGGCCCTTCAATGGCTCGAATTGCTGCCATCATCCCCGCTGCAGGACTCGGCACCCGAATGGGCGCCGACGTGCCGAAGCAGTTTCTCGAATTGGACGGTTTACCTCTCGTCATTTTCACGTTGCGAAGACTCGCCGCCAGCCCTGCGATTACGGATTTTCTTATCGCGACGCGCGCGGAGGACGTGTTGTCCCTGCAAGACAGAGTTGCGAAATCCGGCATCGGGCGTCCGGCGAGGGTCGTTCATGGAGGCGATACGCGCCAGCAATCCGTTGCCAACGCGCTCGCGCAGGTGGATCCAGCTACGGAGATCGTTCTTGTGCACGACGCGGTGCGCCCGTTTGTCACGACGGAGCAGATCGAACGTGTGATCGGCGAAGCGCGCAACCGTGGCGCTGCCATCCTCGGAATCCCCGCCATCGACACGGTAAAAGAAGTGAAACGCGCGAGCCTGCCGGAAGACGTTGCGCTGATTTCGGCGACGATTCCGCGCGAGCGAATCGTCCTGGCGCAGACGCCTCAGGCATTTTCCTACCCGCTTCTCCGCGACGCCTTCCGAAAGGCGCAGCAGGACGATGCCACCGGATCGGATGAAGCGCAAATCGTCGAGCGTTTCGGGCACGAGGTTTTCGTCGTCCTTGGTTCCGAACGTAATTTGAAGATCACGCGTCCCGCTGACATGGATCTGGCTCGCTTCTACCTCGAGCAGGAGCGACGAACCAAGTGACGCGCTCAGGGATCGGTTACGATCTGCATCGCCTGGCCGAGGGCCGGAAGCTGATGATCGGCGGCATCCAGGTCCCGTTCGACAAAGGTTCTGTCGGGCATTCCGACGGCGACGTCCTGAGTCATGCGCTCTGCGACGCGCTTCTTGGAGCGGCAAGCCTCGGCGACATCGGCACGCATTTTCCGGATACGGACTCGAAGTGGAAAGGAGTTTCGAGCCTTCTCTTTCTCGAGCACACACGCAAGATGCTCGACGATCGCGGCCTTCGCATCTCGCACATCGACGCCATCGTGATCTGCGAGCGACCGAAGCTCGGTCCTCATTTTCCCGCCATGCGCGCCGCGCTCGCAAAATCGCTCGGCATCTCCATCGATCAGATCAATCTGAAGGCCAAGACGAACGAAGGCACGGGCGAGATCGGTCGCGGCGAGGCCATCGCTGCCCATGCCATCGCGACTCTCGAAGGCTGACCCACGCGTCCGCGGCTTACTGAGCTAGAATTGTCTCCGATGCCCCCTGACGCGCCAATCGAAACCACCGCCGAACGAGCCCACTCCTGCACGCCCGCAGAAATCGAGGAAATTCTTCGGGAGCGGGGCTGGCTGAGTCCGCAGGACGGCTACCAGTGCGCTCCCGCCCTGCATGAGTGGTTTTGCCGCGCTGGGGAGCTGCTTGGACCTCACGCGGCCACACGCGAGGATCTGTGTGGCCTCCTGGAGCTGCTTTTCTCCTACGATGCTGCTGAGCTGCTACGCCGTCGCGAAAGTCAGGAAGTGCTTGCGCGCACGGGTGCGCGGGAAGTGCTTCGTGAACTCGCGAATCGCATCCTGGAAGGCGGCGATGTCGACTCCGATCGCTTCAAGCAAATCGTCGAGGATTTGAAATTGGCGCTCCCCTATCGCAGCCGCGCCATGTTTCACCCGATTCGATTGGCCCTCACGGGCCGCGCAGGAGAAGGCGAACTCGATCGGGTTATCTTGTTGATTGATTCTGCTTCGAAACTCGATTTCGCCGTTCACGTGAAAGGCACCCGGCAACGGATGCTGGAATTCTGCGCGGCGCTTGATTAGCCGTCGCACCCCAAAACCATGAACTGGATGACGGGATTTCATGCGGTGGAAGAGGCGCTGAACGCGGGGCGGGCGCTCGACCGCATCGTTATCGCGCGGGGCCGTCACGGTGATCGCATCGAGTCCGTAGTGCAGCTCGCAAAATCCCGTGGCGTGCCGGTTCGATTCGAGGATCGCGCACAGATCGACCGGCTTGCTGGAACCCGGGAACACCAGGGCATCGCCGCGCTCGCCGCCGCGAAGCCAACAGTCGAACTCGAGGACTTGCTCGCGGACAAAACGGAGCGAGGGCTTCTGGTTTTGCTCGATGGCGTTGAAGATCCGCACAACCTGGGCGCGATTGTTCGCACGTCGCTGGCCGCCGGGGCGAAAGGAGTAGTCGTTCCCGAGCGCCGCGCCGCGGGCTTGACCGACACGGTCGAGCGAGCATCCGCGGGTGCCCTGGCGCATTTGCCTGTAGCGCGCGTGAAAAATCTCGTGCGCGCGATGGAAGAAATGAAGGAGGTGGGCTACTGGCTGGTCGGCCTCGATGAACGCGCCGAGAAAAGCTACACGGATGTCGATCTCACCGGTTCCATCGGGATCGTCCTGGGCCGCGAAGGCGAAGGCCTCCACGAACTCACGCGCAAGCGCTGCGATTTTCTTGTCTCTTTGCCCACCACGGGCCCGGTGCGCTCGCTCAACGTTTCCGTCGCAGCCGGAGTGATGCTGTTCGAAGCAATCCGCCAGCGAAGCAAATCGAAATGAGCGCCGAAGCCCCCTGACAGATAAGAACAGATAGATGGAATGGCGGCTTGGTTCTCATTTGTCGTATTGAATCAACGAGAATACATCGACGTCGGGGAGCTTCGCGCGGCCGTTGAGGAACGTCAACTCTACCGCGAACGCCGCCCCTGTTATCTGCGCGCCGAGCTGCCGCAGGAGCTTCACCGCCGCTGCCGCCGTCCCGCCGGTCGCGAGAAGATCGTCGCAAACGAGCACAGTCTGCCCGGGGCGTACCGCGTCAACGTGAACCTCCAGCGAATCGCTGCCATATTCAAGCGCGTAGGTGACCGACGCCGTTCGCGAGGGCAGCTTATTGGGCTTCCGAGCCGGTATGAATCCGGCGCCGAGCGCGTATGCGAGCGCTGGCCCGAAGATGAAGCCGCGCGCCTCGATCCCCGTAACCAGATCAATTTGCTTGCCGCGATAGTGGTCGCAAAGCCGGCTCACGAGCAGATGAAACCCTTGCTTATCCTTGAGCAGGGTGGTCAGGTCGTAGAACAGGATTCCCGGCTTCGGGTAGTCCGGAACCTCGCGGATTAGCACTTTCAGGTCGTCCATGCGTCCTCTTTCCTAGTCGTCATACTCAATCGAGAATCTGTCTGCGAATTGAGAGTCGATTTCCGATTCATCTTCGCTCACGTTTTCCACGATCGCGCCTTGTGGACCGCGCCGGAGTTCCGATCGAAACGACTTTAACGCCGCTGGTGACGCTATGGCGTAAACCTCCACGCGGCCGTCGCGCAGATTCTTTGCGAAGCCGGCGATGCCCAGTTGTCGCGCGGTGCGAGCGGCAAAATAACGGTAGCCAACTCCCTGAACCATTCCACTCACATAGTAGCGCTTTGCCACTTTCTCTTCGTGCACGGCTCGCTCTGGGTCCTCCACAAACGGCTGATTCTAGCAGAACGATTGACTCAGTCCTGTGAGTTCTATCTCCGTATTTTTGCGAATTGTCCGTTCAAACGCTTCCGTGCTAGCGTTCTTGAATTTTGCTCTCGACGACGAGAGCACAAAGGAGACGGCGGGGATGCAGATTTCTAATCGGTACACTCGAATATTAGAAATCACCGCAACCTCAATCCTGCCAACGAAAAGGCTCTTTCTAATCGGTACTATCTGTAACCGAGCAGAGCCGCAATACGAATGACAGACGGCGACCACAATTCGGATAGCCGAGGGGATCCGCCTGACAGAGGGGAGCTTGCCCGAATACACCACGCGCACGCTTCCGCGCGATTGGACTTAGGGGTTCACGATATGCCGGGCTTGGCGGCAATTCGCGGAATGGCTCGGGGCGCGAAGTCATGGCAGAATTGCCCGGCCATGTCGCGACGCGATTCAAAAAATCGAGGCTCCGCAGGATTTCGCCTTTCTCGTGCGACATGGCCAGGAAGCATCCTGTCTGTGCTCGCTCTTGGCTCCATCCTCATCCTGACCTCGATTGGCGCTTCTAAGGCACTTCCCGCGGGCCGCGGGAAAGTTTCGGCAGCTCCCCGGCAAGACGGCCCCCCCAAAGACTCCAAGCAGCCTCGGGGCGTCGAAATCGTCGAACACGGCGGATACCCGGAGCTGCAGTTTGACGGGGAGCCATTCTTCCTGCATTCAGCGGCATTTTTCTACTATCGGATCCCACGCGATCTCTGGGAGCCGATGCTCGATCGCTATCGGTCGCTCGGCATCAATACGCTCGATCTCTATATTCCATGGAACTGGCACGAGCCGAAAGAAGGCGAGCTCGACTTCGATGGCCACTCAAATCCCCGCCGTGACTTGCGAAGCCTGCTCACACTCGCCACGCAGAAAGGATTCAAGATTATCGCGCGGCCCGGCCCTGAAATTTTGAACGAATGGCGCCATGGCGGCTATCCAAGCTGGTTGCTCGAGCGCCCTGAATACCACATGGATCCGCTCGACTGGGTCGAGGGGCGCTACCCTCCACTCGACAACCTCAATGCCCACGACGCGGAAGGGGCCGCGCGGGGCTGGCTCGAAAATTCCACTCATATGGCAGCGACAAAATCCTGGTTCGCTGCGGTGGCCAAGGAACTCGCTCCGTATAGCTCGCACAACATCATCCGCGTAAAAACCGAAAGTCACGACGCTCCGCCGCTCGACGCAAGCGGCCCTCTTCTGTTTGTGCAGCTCGGAGACGATTTTGCGATTGGCCGAACGAATCATGTGGGTGCTGATTTTTGGCGATACGTTGAAGAATTGCGTGGAATGCTCGAAGCTGGCGGGCTGAACGCGCCCGTCTTCATCAATCCAACGGATATGCGCGTCTCGGCAGCCGGATCGGCGCAAAGTCCTCCCATCGGCGCGATGGGCCAGTGGTACATGCATCCTCGCGAAGGGCCTGGCACCGGCGCGCGGTTGCTGACCACAGTGGATGCCGCGGAAATTGAATTTTTCTCGGAGGAATTGAAGACCCAGCCCAATTTTCCGCCAGCGATGATCGAGTATCAAGCCGGTTGGTATGCACCTGGCGACGACGACCGGCCCCGGCCCAGTTTGCCCGAGAATACGCTGCTCAGTTCTCGCTTGCTCATCGCCAATGGCATCCACGGGTTCAACTATTTTCCGCTGCAGGACACCTTCACTCCCGCAGGCTATTCGGTGCCGTGGTCAAACCAGTCGTATCGTTGGGACGCGGCGTTGAGTCCAGGCGGCGAGCCGCAACCGCGGCTTGAAGCGGTGCGCCGAAATTCCGAATTGCTGCAAACCTGGGGCGCGCTGCTAGCGGCGTCGCACAAACGAGCTGATTTCGGAATCATCTATCCGCTTGGAGCGTTTCCTCAAGATCTTCTCACAGCGGCGGACATTCAAAACGTGTCTGAATCGGTGATGCGCATCGAGAGGCTCTGCGCACTCGCCACGCTTTCGAGTGAACTTCTCGATCCGGAATACCAGCCCGTTGGCCAGTTGCTGCGCGATCCGCTGCTGCTGCTGCCGACCTTCGATTCCGAGAAGCCTCAATTCCAGCTTTCCGACCGCGCTCAGTCGGCGATCGTCGAATACGTCCGGCGAGGGGGCGTGCTCGCCGTTTTTCCGGTGCGTCCAGCCGGACAGATCATCGGCCAGCTTTGGAAGGATGCTTCTGGCTCAACGGTCTCTTCCGAATCAGCGATCCGGAGTCGCTGGAAGTTCGGAAACGGCGAGGTGATTGAATCGTCCCGGGACTTCTACTCATGGGTGTCGCTCGAGGAAAACCTCGCGGACAACAAATCACGACAGGCGTCGGAGCTGGCTATTGGCACCCTGAATGAGTTCGTGGCAGCAGCGGACATTCTGCCGACGGTCAGATTTTCGGGCAAACGGCAGGGCGCTGACGCATTCATCCTCTCCGAGATTGTCACGAACGAAGGCACGGAGGCGCTTGGCAACCGAAAAAGCGGCTGGGGGTTTTTGAGCGCAACGAATCTGGCCGAGCACGAGACCGTGGATGCCAACGTCGACATCCTTTCGCCATCGGCATCCGCCAGAGGGGGCCGGGGCGGGTATTCTTCGCTCCATCTGGTGGTGCCGCCGCGCGAATCCGTGCTGCTCCCTGTGGAGATGCCTCTTTGCTTCGCCAATCGAAACAACATTCCCTGCACCGACTCAATTCCGGTGGCTGGCGCGGAGTTTCTCGGCGCACGGCGCGAGGGAAAAACGCTGGAGTTGGCCTTCTACGTTCCAGCGCGAGGCGATGTTCGGCTTCAGCTAGGCGTGAAACCGTCGCGCATTTCACTCGACGACGCGGACGCGAAGCCGGACTCGACTTGGTCCCCAGGCGGCAAGGAATTGCAATTGACCATCCCTCGCGGCGCCGCTCCCACCTTTCGCCGTACGCTCAAACTCGACGTGCAGTACACCCGGCGCGTCGCCGAGGTGGACAAGCGGAAGCAGCCCGGCAAAGCCCCGCCCGAGGATCTCGAATACTACGTCCAGAACGCCGTGCGCTTTCCCACTAGCGGAAACGCTTTCTTGCGATCGTATCCGGCACTGCTGGCGCCCAATGAAGACGGAAAGATCAGCGTGCTGGTGGTTGGGGAAAACAGGAACCAGTCTGCAGACGGCTATGCCGAGCTTTCGTTCGACAAGCCTCTCCACGGTTCGAAGAACCTGGTGATTCCGGCGCATGGCACCGCGAGCGAGACGCTCGAGTTCAAGAGGGCCGAAGCGCAGCCGCCCGGCAGTCCACCGCCCCCCGACCATCTTTTTCGCGCCGCGATCGAAGTCCACTCGGGCCACGATCGTCGCGTCTTGCCGATAACCGTCTTGCTCCACACCGAAGGCATCCCAGACCGCTATCGATTCGATTTCGACCGCGACGGCGCTGATGAATGGGTGCTGGAAAACGACCGCCTGCGGCTGATCGTTTCACCGGAATCAGGCGGCCGGGCGCTCGCGTTGATTGACAAATCGTGGGCCGCGAGCGTTTCGACGAGTGTAGGTTTGCTTCGCGACAATTTTTCCTTTACGGAAAACTTTCCGGGAATCAGCCAGTCCCGCACGCGCGGGAAGTATGGTTTGTTCAATCGCCCCTATATGGCCGCATGGAACGACGATGGGGTACACCCGACGCTGAATCTGCAATATGAAGCTGCGGATATTTTCCCCGCCGGGGCCAAGATCGAAAAGTCGATACAGCTCGATAGTGTAGACAGGGTGCGCGTCGACTATCGAATTGCGCTGAAAGCCAAATCCGCGGAGTCCGTCGATTCACCGATCGCCCATTCGCAGTCCTTTGTGGTTGTCAATTCGTTTCCTGCCGAGACTGGAGCAGGCGAGGCGGGCTCAGGAACGTCGACGCGTTTCTGTTGGCAGACGAAATCATTGCCAGCCTCGTCGCCCGGCGCCTCAGGACCGTCTGCCAGCGAGGGCGAAGGCCAAGACTGCGAAGACTTCCGTCCAGACGGCAATCCGATTGAACCGCCCCAGGGCATCTCGACGATTGAAATCCACAGCCCGGGCCGCGCTGGAATCGAAATCAGCTGGGATTGTTCGGATACGTGCGCGCGATTGACGATTGAGCCGAAGTTATTTTCCGCGCTCTTCCGGCTCGAATTTCCGCCCCTCACTCCTGGCGCAGACGCGGCGAAATACTCCATGCGCCTCCGCGTCCTCCCGGCACCCTGAATCACCTGTGCCTGTGGTTTGACTCGATGAGGTCTCCACGCATCTAATAGGACGGAGCGATCGATACAGTGGTGCGGACTTACTTCATCGCGATTCTGTTCAGCGGCCTGTTCCTGCCGTTGCCTGTCCGCGCGCAGGACCAGCAGGGGCCGATTGCGCCGCCGCCGAAATTCGAGGTTCACAGAATTCCGTCGGTCCCGCATCCTGGGCCGCCGCCAATTCCCGCACAAGAGATCATCCAGCGCTTTGCCGCAAATGAGGATGTGATGGCGAAAGCCTACAAGACGTTTACGTTCACCCAGGCGATCAGCGTCCAAGAGCTCAGCGGGCCGGCCGGAAAGTTCACCGCGAGCGGCGAAGTGTATACGAAGCCTGACGGCAATCAGTACTGGCGCGTCGTTCAGTCGCCGCAATCGAATTTGAAGACGACAACGCTAACTCTGGAAGACATCCGCACGATTGCCAGCCTTCCGCTCTTCGTTCTGACGAGCGGCGAAGTGGGAAACTACAATTTCCTCTACGCCGGCCAGGACAAACTCGACGAGCTGAACACCTACGTCTTTCAGGTTAAGCCGAAGCAACTGAGCCGCACCCGTCGCTTCTTCGAAGGCGCGATCTGGGTGGACGACCACGATTTTGCGATCGTGAAGAGCTACGGGAAGTTCGTCAGCGAGGTAGAAAGCGACAGCGGGACGAAGCTTCCGTTCACGATGTTTGAAACCTACCGCGAGAACTTTCAGGAGAAATACTGGCTGCCGACGTACACCAGCTCCGACGACTACATCAATACGTCAACCGGCGAACAGTTTCATTTGCATCTCATTATTCGGTCGACTGACTTCAAGCCCAATCCGCAGCAAGCGGTTCCGGCGCCGCCAACACCAATCCCGGAGCGTCGCCTGTTTCACCCCAGCCCCCCAAGCGCGCTTCCTCAATCTAGATAACGCCATTCATTCTGCCGCGCGCAGTGCTTCGGCACGTCGCGCACGGAAACCAAGAGCAAATCGGGCCTTGCCGCTCGCAAACGCGCCTCGGTGGGAAACGGGCCGAGCACGCCGATCGAGCGCACGCCCGCACGCTGTGCCATCTCGATGTCTTCTGGAGAGTCGCCGACGTAGATCGTATCTTCCGGCGAAGCTTTCAGACGCCGCAAAGCGAGCCTCAACGGCGCGGGGTCCGGCTTCCGCCTGTGAGCATCCTCGCTGCAGACGCACACGGACAAATACTGCTTCAGTTCGAACTCGCGAAGCTGATTCCGAACCCGCCATCGGCTGCCGCTCGAGACAATCCCGAGCCGAAAATCTCGATACAAGGTGCGCAGCACCAATCGGGCGCCCGGAAGCAACTCCGACTTTTGCCGCCGGTACGCGCGCTTCCACAAGCGGTCCGCCAGTTCCCACTTCGCGCGCGGAAGCCGGGCGGCGCGATAGACTCGGAGCCAGTTCGGAGAATAATGCCGCTCGAAATCACGCGCGTCCCAGGCGATGCCGAGCTCGCGAAACATTTCCAAGTAAGCACCGGAATCGGCGGCATAGGAATCAAGAAGCGTGCCATCCCAGTCGAACAGCACCACTCGCGCGGGGAAAAGAATGCGGGTCACAGGAAGGAGATCGTATCAGGAAATGGAAGGGCCGGGTTTCAACCCCGCCACAACGATTGAAATTTCCGGATTGAGCTTAGTGTGCGTGATATCGCATGGGAATCACGTCGTCCCGCTGCAGTGCGAAATCGTCGAACGTTGCGGCGTAACCCCGCCAACCGGGCGTGTCCGTCTCGTCGGAACGAATGATGTGAGCCGCGGTGTACATCTGAACGCGGCCGCAGCCGAGCGGCCGGTCGACGAGACCCACTTCCAGCTCAATCGACGTGCCTGCTTCCAGTTCCCGCGGCGCCAGGAAATAGATCCCGCTCGAACTGATGTTCCGAGTGACCAGCGTCACCGGAAAATCCTCGGGCACCTCCCCCACGCGAATCAGGTGCAACGGCAGCGACAGTTTCGCGCGCGGATAGCGGCGACGTTCGCTGGCTACGCCGATGGCGTGCGTCGGGACGCGTGCAAAACGCCTTGGCCCGGGCTTGCCCGAGAAGGCGACGACGTTTTCGGTGCTTTCGAACTCGCGCAGCGGCGAAATTGCGGGCCGCGGCTCTTTCCGTTCGGGAGCAGCCCCCATAAATCTCCCCTCAGACCGGCCTCGAGATGGGACCCCCTGCTTGGGTTGCAAATATGCGGTCAACACGGTATTGCGTCAACAGGGGGCGAACAAAAGGTGTTGTATATGTAACCGGGGCCGGGCCCCCCCAGAAGACCCCAATTTGGCCCAGTTTGTCCGCAAGAAACGGATAGCGGCGGAGATTCGGATTCGGTAAGTTGGCATGTGAGCGAGGACAAGTCATGAGCCAGTTGACAATGCAAACCATGGGTCGAGCCGAAAACGCCGATCGCGCCAATCACAACCAATCACTCTGGGATTCCGTACGAGCGCGAGACCGCGCAGCTGACGGAGTTTTTGTCTACGCCGTGCGTTCAACCGGAATTTACTGCCGCCCGTCATGTCCATCGCGGAAGCCACGCCGCGAACAAGTGGTTTTCTTCGCGCTGCCCGAAGCAGCCGAGCAGCAGGGGTTCCGCGCGTGCCGGCGTTGCCAGCCTCGTTCGATCGGCATCCGCGATCCCAGGATCGATGCCGTAGCGCGCGTCTGCCGGGAAATCGAATCGCGAATTTCGAGCGACATTGACTCAAACGGCGAGACTCGGCTGACGCTCACGGCCCTGAGCGCTCCGGCGGGGATGAGTTCGCACCAGCTCGAGCGCGCGTTCCGCAGCATGATGGGCATCACTCCGCGACAGTACGCCGACGCGCAGCGGATGCGCCGCCTGAAATCAAGTTTGAAGAAAGGAGATAACGTGACCACTGCACTTTACGACGCCGGATTCGGTTCAAGCAGCCGCCTCTACGAACGCGCGCCATCACACCTTGGGATGACGCCCGCCACGTACCGCCACGGAGGAGCCGGAATGAATATTCATTACACGATCGTCAATTCGCCACTGGGACGCTTGCTCGTGGGAGCCACCGATCGCGGCGTCAGCGCTTTGTACCTGGGGGAATCGGATACCCGGCTCGAAGCCGCGCTTCGGAAAGAATATCCGCGCGCGAATGTTCGACGCGACCGCAGCGGCCTGGAAGCATGGGTGGGAAAGATTCTCGACCATCTCCGAGGGGGAGAACCACACCTGGACTTGCCGACGGACGTGCAGGCAACCGCTTTTCAGCGGCGCGTCTGGGAAGAACTTCGCCGCATTCCTTACGGAACCACAAAAACCTACAGCGAAGTGGCCCGCGCCATTGGCCGTCCCACGGCGATTCGGGCGGTCGCTCGTGCGTGCGCGACGAATCCCGTTTCGGTTGTGGTTCCGTGCCACCGCGTAGTGCGCGGAGATGGTAATCTCGCCGGCTACCGATGGGGACTCGATCGCAAGCGTGCCTTGCTCGCGAAAGAGCAGGCCTCGCGCAAGTCTCATTGAACCGATGAGCGAGTCGTGCCGGACCACGATGAAAATATGACGGGCAATCGCGAGCAGGATTCGCCGCTTCTCCTAGATCCAGGAGAACGCGAGAAGATGTGGCGGACGCTTGTCGAGACGATCGAGAACTACGTCTCCGGCATTCGCGATCTGCCCGTGTCTGCCGAGCCGTCTCCCGAGGCAGTACGCTCGCTGGTCGCCGGCGTCGATTTCGCGCATCCAATGCCGCCAGAGGACGCCGTCCGCTTCGCTGCGGACGCGTTGTCGCGCACCCAGGTCCATACGCCCCATCCGCGCTATTTCGGCCTGTTTAATCCGACTCCCACAGCGATCGGGATCGCAGCGGACGCAATCGTAGCCGCTTTCAACCCGCAGCTTGCGGTTTGGAAGCACAATCCCTTCGCCACTGAAGTAGAACGGTACGTAATTCGCGCCTTCGGTTCGCGGTTCGGCTACGATCCGGCAACCACCGACGGCGTGATGGCGTCGGGCGGTTCGGAAGCGAATCACACCGCGCTGCTCATCTCGCTCACACATGCTTTCCCGGAACTTGAAAGCGATGGCTTGCGTCGTCTGTGGGCTCAACCCGTGTTCTACGTCTCCGCGGAAAGCCACCATTCCTTTCACAAGGCCGCGCGCCTCTGCGGTCTCGGCAGCGCAGCGGTGCGGGAGATTCCAGTCAATCGCGATTTGCAGATGGAACCTGCAGAACTGGAGGCCGCGATTCATCGAGACCGCCGCAACGGCTTTAAGCCTTTTCTCGTGGTAGGTACGGCTGGCACAACGAACGCTGGCGCCATTGATCCGCTCCCACAAATTGCCGACATCGCCGCCAGGGAGAACATCTGGTTTCATGCCGACGCCGCATGGGGCGGCGCCGCAGCACTCGTTCCCGAACTGAATCCGCTGCTCGCGGGGATCGAACGCGCCGATTCCATCACGCTCGACGCGCACAAATGGCTCTCGGTTCCCATGGGCGCGGGAATCCTTTTGACGCGCCATCCGCAGATTCTAGGACGCACGTTTCATATTTCGGCGGCCTATGTGCCGCCCAAAGCGGACGGGACTGGTTACGATGCCTACGAGCATTCGCTTCACTGGTCGCGACGCTTTATAGGCCTGAAGATTTTCATGTCTCTGGCGGTAGCCGGCTGGGAGGGATATGCCGCGACTCTGCGGCAGATGACTCAAGTGGGTCAGCAACTCCGACGCGAACTGGAAGCCGCCGATTGGGACGTGGTGAACTCGACGGACCTGCCGATTTGCTGCTTTCAGGACCGCCGGTCACCCGACGGCCGTTCGGCTGACTACCTCGAAGCGATCGCACATGAAGTGGTCGCTTCCGGAGATGCGTGGATTTCGACAACTCGGGTTCGAGGCAATATTCCTGTTCTACGTGCCTGTATCACAAGTTATCGAACAAACACCGACGACCTGCGAATTATGGTTTCCGCGTTGAATGCTGCGCGCGCGAAGCTGCAATCGGGAAAAGCGGCAAAAAACGCGAGAACTGCTATCCCTGAGGCTTGACCTTCTCCGTTCCCTTGGGCCAGTGCGGCTTGAACTCCGAATCGGGTATGTTTGGATTCTTCACCACGTGCGAATATTTCGCGATCGAATAGTCGCCCGAACCAGTTTCGTAGAACTGCTGCTGGACCGGTAGCCACGATGAAAGATCGAGCCAGAGGTCGACCTTCGAGATCTGTTTGCGAACGGCATCCGATTTGGGTTTCAACTCGAGCTCGACCGTTTTCTTGTCGTCGATCGCCGGCTCGCCCACAAGCGTGACGTCGTACGACTTTTCAAGGCTCTTCCCCGGCGTGCCGAATCCAAGCAGGAGGAACTCGTCCAACATCGCGCGGTTCTTGCCCAGGTTGTATTCCTCCACGCGCTTCAGCCCCGGGTTATAAAGATACAAATTGTCGCCAGTGCGCAAAATCGTCCGGGCGTCGGGAGCATTCATCTGCAGCAGCATCTTGTCGCCCCGGACCTGGATCGTTCCCGTTGAGGTCGAACGATCGTTCACCACCACCGTCACCTTCGTGCGCTCGACGTCGGCTGACAAGCTATGAAAGTCCTTCGCGACCGCGTCCATTTGATGCAGCACGGAGCCAACGGTCCACGCGTGGCTCTGCCCCGCTGCAACAGCCCACACGAACACGCACGCCAACGTAATGGAGCTACAAAGGCCAAAGAGTTTGGCCTCAACACTTGGCATCAAGATTTCCCCTTGTGACACGCCCCAAAAGCGACCGCAGCCGAGACAAGCGCACGCGGAACAAACGCGCCCGAACAAGCGCGCGATGTTACCACACTATTTGGGATGCACCGGACGGCGACCGGTTACGACAATCGTAGGTCGTGCCACCAGATCCGAAATCCGTCGATTCGCTAGAGATGAACTGCGACGTCGTAGGACTGGACCGAGCCATCGTCGGCGAGTACGGGGCTGATCCGCACCACCTGGAAGGTACGACTCTTCAGATCATCTACGTTTCCGCTGAGAATGTCGTGGGTTTCGCGCTCGAGTTCCGGAGTCGTTTTCGCCGCGCGTTTTTGAGGAGCGAGCAATTTCGCGTCGAGCCGGTAAGTGCGCGTTTGGCCGCTCGGGTCTTGCTCGAGGAGTTGCACGCCTGGATTGTCGGAGGCGCTCGATTGTGGCTGATCGTGAAACCAGCTCCGCGGCGTCAGCAGAACGAAAGCAAGAATCGCCACGACCATCGCGTCGTAAGGCCAGCTTCCGCGCTCGTACGACCAGAAAACTGTGCGAACACACCCTTGCCACAGCTTTCGCATTTCAGTGAACTGACGCGCCGTTCACGACCATCCCGTCGCGCATGTGCAGCACCCGATTTCCGTAAGTGGCCGCTTCCGGATTGTGCGTAATCATCACGATCGTCTGCCCCAGATCCTTATTCAGCTGGCGTAGCAGCGAAAGGACGCTTTCGGAGCTCTTCGTGTCCAAATTCCCGGTGGGTTCGTCGGCAAGAACAATTTTGGGTTCGCTGATGATGGCTCGGGCCAGCGCCACGCGTTGCTGCTCGCCGCCGGAGAGCTCCGACGGCCTGTGATGCAGCCTTTGCGAAAGGCCCAGCAGATTTGCTACAGCCTCGAAACGGTGCGGATCGAATCCGTCTCCGTGGATGTGCTGCGCGAGCGCGATGTTGTGGTATGCGTCCAACGTGGGCAGTAGATTGAACCGCTGAAACACAAATCCAACTTTGTGCCGGCGGAGCAAGGTTCTCGCTGAATCGCTCATGGTCGTCAAATCGTTGCCATCAAGCAGCACGCGACCTCGCGTCGCTTGCGCCAGCCCTCCAATCACGTGCAGAAGCGTGGATTTTCCGCAGCCGGAAGGTCCCATGATGGAAAGGAACTCGCCGGGAAACACTTCCACGTCGATTCCACGCAGCGCCGGCACATCCATCTTGCCGATGCGGTAGATCTTCCAGAGATTTTCAGTCTTGAGTATCGGCTCCAAAGCCGGCTCCCGTGCGGGCGAGCGTACCTCCGACGATAGAAGAATTCTAGTGGCGTTTGCCATTTCTTCCTAGCAAACGCCGCCAACCAAGGAAAGAACCGCGCAACCGCGCATCAGGAAACCTGGCCGGAGGTGTAACGTCCCACTGGCGCTGCGCCGAGCCTATTCATAGGCGAGAGCCTCGACCGGGTCCTTACGGCTGGCCACCCACGCTGGGTAAGCCGCACCGATCAAGCCGCCCATCAGCGCAATAAGTCCTGCCCGAAGAGTCCAACTTACAGTGATCTGGATGGGCAGTGAGGGCCAGACCCTCTGCAGGATGCCTTTCGTCAGGAAACTCAGCCCCACGCCGGCCACAAGTCCCATCAGGCACAGCAGCGTCGTTTCGCTCAGGATAATCTGAACGATGTATCGCTTCGACGCACCTAGGGACTTCAGTACACCAACTTCACGCGTGCGCTCGATGACCGTGGTGTACATCGACAAGAAGGTCACCAGAAATCCAACGACGACGGCAATACTGATCATGACATTTATGAAGGTGCCTAGAAAAGGCACGTTCGAAGACGTCATCTGCGACATCAGTTCCTTCGGCAGTTGGACATCGTACCCGACCAGGAGATGCTTGACTTCGTCTTGCACGGCGGCTGCATGGTCGGAACGGTCGCACTTGATGAAGAAGACTGACGCCTTGTCGTGCGCGCCCATCATCTCCTGCAGCGTGGAAATCAGGACAAATAGCCTTGCGGACTTCCCGTGCTCGACAATTCCAGCTACATGGAAATCGTGACCGAGGAGATGCAGCGTCTGCCCCACCTTCACTTGCTTGCCTTTGGCGTAAATGTCGTCGACCAAAATGTCATCCGCCGCCTGAAGGTCATGGCCCGCATAAAAGACAAATCCGCCCGAAACCGCGCGGAAGCTTTCCGGGGCGATCCCGAAAATGTTTTCGAGCGCAGTGACCGAATTAAATGCGACCAGCACGGGAGCAACGGCCTGGACGTAATCGAGTTGTTCCAACTTTTCGGCTATGCTGATCGGCATGGGCGCGCTGCTGAACGAAATGAACATGGATGAAGATGGTGGCCGGACCATAACATCTGCGCCGACCCCTCCGGTGCGTTTTGCGTAATCTTGTAGCAAGCCGGTAGTTAAACCGACGACAAGGATTACGAGCATGACCTCGACGGCGACGCCGATGATCGTGATCAGCGTGCGCACAGGGCGGTGCAGCACGTTTTGCGAAATCATGTACCAGATCAACGCTGGGACTCCTTGGGTTCTGCGCCGACGTCAACCAACTCTGTTCCCGGTGGCTGCTGCAGCACGAACCGATCGGCCGCAATCGGCTGGTTCACCGTCAGCTTCTTGATGGTAATGCCCAACCCGTAGTCTTCACCCGGCCGCGTCAAAGCGATCTCGCGCGCGAAACGTGTGCTGTCGAAGTTGTCCCATTGCGAATATCGAACGTCCGCAGTGACGTCACCGACAGCATCGTAAACCTGCAACCGCGCGACGCTCAGATCCGCACGATCAAACCAGACTTTTCGCACAATCTTCCAGTCGGTTGAATTCCCGCTTGCCGCACCGTCGCCCGCACCCCGAAGAAGCGTAAGGACATAGTACCGCGCCCCGGGTTCCTCATCGGCTTCAAAAAGCACCGGCGCGTCGTCGGGAATCGGAGTCCAGAAGATCGCTTGGGTCAAGTGCTGCGGCCTCAAGTTCTCGATCGGCTTCGCCGATTCGCGCTGCAGGTTTGCCGGGCCCACCAGAAATTTGTTCTTTGACGGAATGAAGATGTGAAACGTCTGGCCGTCGCTCACCATGTCGAAGATGTTCGTCCCGACAATCGGAGCCTGCCCGATCACGCGAATGCTCGCAGGCTCTTGAGCAAGAAGAAAACCATTCACTTCATGATACTGCTTGAACACGCCCGAGTAGGCGGTCCCCGCCGTCAACTTCATCGAAACCGAGGCATTAATCGAGTGAATTGCATTCGCTTGTTGATTATAGGCCGCAATCAGCTGCTGCTTCGTGGCCGTTTGCACGGGTACGGGGGCTCCGGCCGGCCTCGACGCCGTCTTCTCGTTCGCGGCGCAACCGGCGGAGAAAACTGCCACCACCGCCAGGAATGCCATCCAAAAGGGCCCAGGTATCCTCAGAGTGCGTCGAGTCATAAACAAGAGCCTAGCAATTTAGCAGTGTAGCCCAGCGGGGTCAACGAACGGGCGTATGTCCTGCCGCTACTCGTTACCGCGAGGGTCGTGGTGATCTGGCTCGGAAGTAACTCACTTTGGAGGGTTGGATTCGAGTGGGTGCGCGTCGCCGGCGATCGTCGGTGCATCCGTGCCGCCAAGCGATACCAGCAAGCGACGGAGCTTGGAGCGGTCTTCAAGTCCCATGCCGACCATCTCGAAGCCTGCTTGCTGCGAGCGCACGAATCGAACGACGGCCTGCATGCTGATGGATCGAAGTCCCGCCGGTATCTTCAGAGTCGCCTCGGTGCCGACGGCCAGCTGAATGTCGCCGCTCAGGAGCCCGCCTTCCAGGCTCAATACGCTGATCCCGGACGAGTACTTCCCTCGTGCCGAAGTAATCACCGCAGGAACCGTGCGGGGCAAGCGAACCCGGCGATAACGGCGATGGCGCACAACATCTCGGTCCGGTATCGGGTCCAGAGGCGCGAGGGCCAGAATTTTCGGGTCTAGTCCCGACTGCGGAAGGAACGCTTTCAACCACTCAGGATCGAGTTTCGCAAGTGCCTGGGCGGCTGCCGTCCGAATTTCCTCGGGGTAAGCCCAGCCGAATGTCTTTCTCGTCTCGACGAACTTCCGCAGGTGGCCCACGGCCACGGGCGCGCGCATGCGGCCCAAGGCTTCAATCGCTTTAACGCGAAGGTAGTCCGGACCCTGAGGTAGCAGCTCGCCTTCGGCCAATCGCAGCAACTTAGGAGCAGTGTCCGGGTCGCCGCACATTCCGATTTCGTCTAGCGCTAGCGGCAGCACCATGGTGTCGAACGCCTCAATCGAATTCGCGAGGATTTGCCCTCGCTCAGGGGCGCCCGCAATTGATAGCTGACGCACAACGGCGTCGTGAAACCCGCGCCCGCCATCGCGCAGGCGCGCCGGCAAATCGTCGTTAACTGCTACCGGATCGAGACGGCTGAGCAAACCCACCACCGTTGCGGCCTTCGCAGGCACTTCGGTCTTGAGTGTCTCCCTCAAATGCCGGCTGCACGGCGTACCTACGGCTTTGGCCATTTCAACAACGCACTCACGTTCCGTGCGCCGGCCCGAGCGTGCCAGGCGAACGGCAAGATGCTCGGCAGCGAGCTGCGGGACGCGCATCAGCACGCCCATGAAGCCTTCGGGCAAAGCCTCCGCGGCGAGCGCTTCTTCGATGAATTCAGGGAGCCTGTTCTCCACGCCAATGCGCGGCCGAAGGCTCTGTACCCAACTCGGCCTCGATTCTTCAAGGTCCGCGAGCGAGTCGAGTGCCTGCTGCATGGCTCGGTAGTATCGCCGCGATGCTGATTCCTGGCTCAGGCGCACGAACGCTGCGCTCAATAGCGTTTGTAGTTCAGCCTCTTTCTCCATCGCCATTTGCTGGCCAATCTGCGTGAGCGCGTCCTGCAAGCGCTGGCTCGCAGCTTTACTGTAAAGTTCGGCCAGTTGCCCCAGCCCGATCGCAGCTTTCTTGCGAGCTTCGGCGTCTTTGTTTCGAACGCACGACGCGTAGTGGAGCAGGACGTCGCCCGCGGCTTCGGACTCGCCGCGGCCCAGCAATTCTTCCACGTACTGCTGCACGTTTCGCGGCGGGATGCACCACGCTTCCGTCGACGTCAGCACGGAACGCTTGCCTGATTCCGGCACGGCGGCCCAGAACTGCCGGTCGAGGACATCCGCGTGCGACTCGACGTTCATCCCGGCCGTCGCCATTTTTTCTTCGCGCGACTTGAGCAGCTTGCGCAGCGTGTCGAGCTCGTGGCCCATTCGATCGAGTAGTTGCCGCACGGCGTTCACCCGCACCTCGCCGCGCTTGAATCGATCGAGCGCAAAGCGAATCGCGAGATCCTCGGCCAAACGCAGCAGCATCGTCTCGTCGACTTTCGCCGATGGTGTCTTGGCCGCGACGCCCGCCAACGCCTGCCGCAGCGTCACCTGGGCATTCTGCGGCAACGATGCGAGCTTTTGCTGCCAGGTCTGCTGGTCGAGTTGATTGGGATTATTCGATTGCGAGGCTTCGCCAAACTGTGCGAGCAGTCGGAGCAGGCTTTGAAGTTCTGCCTCTTTGAGCACCGGGAGTTCGAGCTCGCCGTCTCCTCCACCAGGGCCGCCTGAACCGCCGCTTTGATAACCACCGCCCGGGCCGCCTGGGAATCCTCCTGCCGACCCACCGCCGGGGCCACCCGGGAACCCTCCTACCGACCCACCGCCAGGACCACCCGGGAATCCTCCTGCCGACCCACCGCCAGGGCCCGTGCCGGCCCCGCCTGTGCCTGAGCTGCCAAAACCGCCGCCACCGGTTCCCGCGCCGCCCACGCCGATGCCGCCACCGCTACCTGGTCCCATTCCCGGACCAAGTCCCTGACCTGCCCCTGAGCCAGCCCCCGAGCCGTCGCCTGGGCCGCCATGCGAACCCTCCGCGGCCGCGATAAGCTGGATCATCTTCTCCGGGCTGCGGAACCAGTCCTGAATGCGGTCGGCTTCGGCGCCGAGGGTCTTTACGGTCAGCTGGGCGGCAAGTCGGGCATCGGAGAACCCGGCGTCCTCTGCCACAAATCGAATCTCGTTGACTCGAATCCCTGATTGGTTGTTCGCTCCAAAATGCTTCTCGAGCCGGTCCGCGAGCGGGGCTGCCTTCGGCCCGGTTTCAATGAACGCACGCAACAGATTGGCGAACTCCTCGCGCTCCACGGACTTAGTGAAGCAGATGCTGGCGACACCAGCATTGTTGAGAAGGTCCGCAAAGCTTCGTTCCGCGAAGCTGGAGTCGAGGGGCTCGCCATCCAAAAGGAGCTGGGAGCCCGAGGCCCCAAGCAGCAGCCCGGTTTCGCGGGACGCCCGGACGCACTGCTGAAGCTCTTCCCAGGTGGAATCGAACTGCGCAGCGGAGCGGGCATGCTCTAAACCATAGAGCCGTACGTACTTAAGAAGGACGTTGAGGCTGCGGACGAATGCTCGGGCGTTCGGGGCCGTTGACTCGCCAGAGACTATCAGCTCGCGTGGAAGCGGAGACATCTGCAGGCTCTCTAGTTCTAAGTGTACTAGAACCTTTGGATAGGGGAATGGTACAGACGTACCAAGGTCGCTGACTATGCAACGGCCCTTCGGAAGAGGTGTTCAAGAGGGCAACTGTACTTCGACATCCTGACCCTCCAAGGCCGGCCGCACGCGACGAATCACTTCACTGGCCCACAGTTTCTCGCTCAATAAGACCAGTGAGCCATCCTCAAACGCGCAAACCGCGCAAAAGAAGTACTTCGGGAACGCCTTGTGATAGGCATCCACACCGCGCCGCGCCAGTTCGCCTTCCAGGGCCGGGTCACCGCCGTTCCCCGGTGATCCGTTCCCTGACGATCCGACCACTTGCGATCCGGCCCGCGCACCGAACGTCTCCCGCTGAAAGCGGTCAAGAAGAGTGTCGAGAGAGGCGGCCTCCGGCGCAGGAATCACGATCAACCGCTGATTGGCTTCGCGATAGGCAATGTGATGGATGTCGCAAAATTCCCTGACGCGATCGATGTGATTGAAAAAATCGAACACCCACGGCTCGTCGCCCGCAGTGGCTCGCAACACGCGGCTCCAGATCGCCGCCGCTTGACTGCCACGAACCGGCTCACGGTTTTCGTCGGCCTCGACGAGTTCAAGCCCGATGGCGCGCACGTCCGGCCCAAGGTCGAGCGGCTCTACGTCCAAAACGTACATCTAGAGATCCTCATTCTCAGTGGCGGAAAACATCTGCTGAAACCCAGGGGATTTTTTTCGCACTTCCAGCCAGTCGAAAAACGCATCCGGAGTCTCCAGCCAGAGCGCAAACCACTGAGCGATTTCGGTCTTCTCCGCGCGTTTCGCCTCGGCCACTTTGTGGTTGTGGGCGATCATTTCCGCGCGACGCCGCCCGAGTCGCGCCACTTCCCGTACTCGTTCGGCCGCGGCACGTTCGCCCTCTATGACGAATTTTCGCAGAAGCTCGTCCAGGCGGACCAGGCACATCTCAGCCTCGTCGAGATTCGAAAAATGCAGCAGGTCGTCGAACTCTTCCTCGTAGCGCCCTTCCGTATCCGAGCGCGTCGACAACACCACGCGCATCGCAGCCTCTTGCAGGACCGTGGCAATATAGTCGGCCGAGGTTTTTCCTTCCGCTCCCAGTTTGGCGATCAATTGCCGCCGAATCTGCTCGATTTCCGCGGGAGTAAAGCGCGGCTTGCCGAGCCCGCGCGCGAGTTCCAGAATCAGCGCCTTCTTCGTGGAAGACTCGCCGCGCGCGTGCTGTTTGGGCCGATGTGAACTCACAGCTTTCACTCCGTGGGTTTCCTGCCGTGAGGATCGGAAGCGTTGTTGCCCTCCAGCATGTGTCTCAGGTGCGCGACGTTGCGATTGTGTTCCGCCAGGGTGCGGCTGAAAGAATGCCTACCCTCCGCGTTTGCCACGAAATACATGTAGTCGGTAGTCGCAGGGAATAGCGCGGCCCTCAAAGACGCTTCGCCCGGATTGGCGATGGGGCCCGGAGGTAATCCGCGATGTTCGTAGGTGTTGTACGGCGAATCCACGTGCAGATCGGCAGGCCGAATGTTTCGTTCAAAACGTCCGTTCAACGCCAGCGCGTACTGTACGGTGGGATCGCATTGCAGAGGATCGCCCAGGCGCAAGCGATTGTAAAAGACGCCGGCAACCAGCGGCCGCTCGTTCGGATTCGGCGTCTCCCGCTCCACCAGCGAAGCGAGGCTCACAACCTGTTGGGACGTCAATCCCTGGGGGAACTGCTGCGAGTTCGTCGCCCCTAGGGATTCCCAAACCGCATGAAAATTCTGCACCATCCTCTTCGCTACTTGCTCGCATGTCGTATGCCTTGTGAATTCGTAGGTCGACGGGAAGAGAAAGCCCTCCAGGCTCCGTGCCTGCGGTGCAAGGTCGGAAATCAGCGAGGTATCGTGCGCGGCGGTCAGAAAGTCGTCGCGCTGGCAGATGCTCTGCCGGTCGAGCTCGCCCGCGATGTCGTACATCGTCCAGCCTTCGGGAATGATCACCGTGTGGACGAAAATCTGGCCCTTGGCGAGTTTCCAGAACATCTCGCGCGAATTCAGCGGGCGGTCAACGAGATACTCGCCTGCCTGCATCGGGGCTCGAAAGTGCCATACGCTGAACATCAGAAATGCCAGCCGGTTGCGGATGACGCCGTCGTGGGCAAGAATTCCGGCAATCCCCCACCGCGAGGTTCCGTGGGGAATATCCACAAAAACCGTTTCGGGCCGGCGGCCTCGAAAAGGTTTGTCAATTTGCGAATCGAGCCAGCCCGCTCCAGCGCCGAGAGCCGCAATCGCGAGCAGAGCAAGCAGGCCTAGCCGACGCAGCATGGGTTAATCGTTCTCCGTAAGCTTGGAGTGCGCGTTAGGGCGCTTTCGGTCGAGCCCTTGTCCGAGCCCTTGTCCGAGATAGTCGCGAAGCAGAACCGCAGCGGCGACGTCATCGAAGGAACCGCGCTTTCGCCGCGACGCGGATTGGGTCTGCGCCATTGTCTGCCCAGCCTCCCAGGACGTCAATCGCTCATCCACAAGTTCCACCTTCACCGCGATCTCCTTCTCCAGTTTCTTGGCAAACCCGGCTGCCTCTGCCGCCATCTCGCCCGCCTCGCCGCTCATGTGCAGCGGATGGCCGACGATAATAAGCGCGACCGAGTGATTTCGGCAAATCTCCCGCAGCCGCCGAACGTCATCGCGCCGGTTCACGCGGTGCAGAGTGGCCAGCGGGCGCGCGGTGATGCCGAGTTCGTCGGAAAGCGCGAGCCCGATTCGTTTGCGGCCGTAATCAATCGCCAGGATCCGAGGCGTCTTCGTCTCGGAAGTCACGTTTTCGGGGATTCGCCCTTCGCTTGCAGGTACCATGATGAACATCTATTAGGATATTATACGCGACGCCCGCATCGCCCCAAAATCGGCGAAGCTTGCCACAAGAGCCCTTCGGCACCGTCCCCGAGCTCATTCCGCGCGTCCCCGCTCGCCGCTTTCCCACATTTTCCAGAGCCCTTCGAGTTTCAGTTCTTCATCGAGGCCCGTCTGCTTCATCAGGTCCTCGACTTCCTTTCGCGTTTGGCGCGGCCCGATGCGTTCTTCGCGGTCAGCCAGCGCGTACGCCGTCACCCCGAGGATGCCGACGTGCTTTTTCAGCTCCGCAATATCCACCTTGTCGAACGTGTCGGAGGCCGCGTGGTAGCTCAGCATGTAATTCGCAGGTTCCTGATTCGCGACGAGCGTGGGAACGCCCTCGAGCAGAAAATCGAAGTTGTCGGTGTCCGCGTCCGCATCGAGCGTGAACTCTTTCACGCCGAAGGACTCAATCGGAGCTAGCGCATCGCGCACCGCCGCGAGCACATCCTTGCGGCCTTCGAGCGAGTACCCGGTCACGCGGCCGTTGCCGTTGTCGAAAATCACCGCCGCGATCATGCGGTCGAGTTCCGCGCGGTGCGCGCGCGCGTACGCCCACGAGCCGAGCATTCCCTGTTCTTCGCCCGTGAACAGCACGAAGCGGATGGACCGACGCGGCAGGCTTCCCGAAGCTCGAATCGCGCGCGCCGCGTCAATCACCATCGCCGCGTTGCAACCGTTGTCGAGCGCGCCCGTTCCCAGTTCCCACGAATCGAGATGCGCCCCGACGAGCACGAACTCGTCCGGCTTCTCGCGTCCCCGAATTTCCGCTACGACATTCTCGGATTCCACGGGTCCACTGACTCGATTGGGCATATCGAAGTGGACGCGAACTTTTTGCCCTGATGCGAGAAACCGCGCAATGCGCTCCGCGTCTTCGCGCGCGACGATTGCTTGTGGCAAGTCCTCGAGCTTGCCGTCGCCGCTACTCGTATGACGATAGAGAAGCAGGTTGGGCCGCGTGGACATCCAGAAAATTGCCGCGGCACCCACATTCACAGCCCGAGCGATGATCGTCGGCTGAAATTTGTATTCGTTGGACAGATCGTCCCAAGTGACCAGCAGGTTGGAGTGCACGAGAACGATGGCGTCCTTCGCCGCGCTGCCGGCCTTTGCGAATCCAGCTTCGTCGCCAGCGCCGACGTCAACGATATCTGCCGTAATTCCGCCTTCGGAAGTGGGCGGTGACCAGCCGGTGGCAACGAGTCTCACGCGAAAAGGCTCCGGCGACAAAACTTCTACGCGCGTTGATCCTTCGGCCCAGCCCACCGGAACCGTGAATTGTTCGGTGAGCACTTCGTCGACGCCGGTGTGCCGAAACGCCTCGACGGCCCACCCCACGGCGCGGTCGGCCGCCGCGGAACCTGTGACGCGTCCGCCGATCGAATCCGTGAGGTAGCGAAGATTTTCCTCGAGCGGCGAAGCTCCCAGCGCGCTTTCGATGATTATCGGCGCCACTTCCGCGCACGATTTCCCTACGGCGCAGACTCCCGACCCCGATGGCGGCACCAGCTTCGAGAGCGGAGTGGGTGGCTGTTTCGGTATGACCTGCGCGAAACAGGCGCCGCTGGTTAGGGCGATGCCGACTAGAACCGCAATCGCGAGTGGACGCCTCAAATTTCGCCTCCGGATGGATGCTTCGCGCATTATATCTACATCCGGGGAGAGCGCATTTTCTATCCGAAGAGGGTTGAAAGTTGCCGCATTGTGTTGCTATACAGGCTGTGCGGAAGACGCTCACCCCGCTGACCGGTTGGTGGCTCTCATGAGCCTGTGCTCAATCTCGATGCGACAATGCGCGCGAAGAATTCCTCTCTGTCTTTCGCTCATCGGATTCCTCTTTGCTCCGAGCGTCCGCGCTCAGCAGCAGGAAATTAAGGATTTCGCGGCGAAAATGGCTGAAAGCCTCCAGTCCGCAGGGCAAAAGAAAGTGGCTGTTTTCGATTTCGTTGGGCCCGGCCAGACAATCACGGCCCTAGGGGCGGAGTTGGCCGACGATTTCTCTCGCGCGCTTTCGGAATCGGACGCGCACCTTCACGTGGAAGATCGCCGGGACGTGGCGCAGAGTATGAAAAAAATGGACTTTGAGCCCGAGGATTCACTTGACTCAGAATCCGTCCTCGCGTTTGCCCAGTTCCTCAAGCTCGACACCGCGGTGCTCGGAACGATTGCGCGCGACGGAGACCAGGTGAGGCTTTCGGTTCGCGCCGTGCAAATAGGCGGGAAGGGTGCCACGGTCATCGATAGCAGAGGCGCCACGATCGCCGTCTCCGACGAGAGCGCGAAGCTGATGCAGACATACATCGCGCGTCCGGAAGCGGATGCCGGCGTTGACAAGAGTTTTCCCGTCGGAGGCAAAGGCGGGATTACGTTTCCGAGGTGCGTATATTGCCCGGCCGCCCAATTTACAGAACCAGCCAGACTGGCCAAGTTTCAAGGCACGGTCACACTAAACGCGGTGGTAACCGAAGATGGCCGAGCGGCCGACATCAAGGTTGTAAAGCGTATCCCCTACGGACTCGCAAACGCGGCGATTGAAGCGGTCCAGCAGTGGAGATTCGAGCCAGCAAAAGGCCCTGACGGCAGGCCCGTGGCAGTGAGGCAAATCATCGAAGTGACCTTCCACCTGTACTGATGACGGCCACGCTAAGACGGGAAGATCAGATTTTCAACGGATGTGGGCGACGCGGCCTTCCGACGGGAAGTGCGTGAATATGGCCGGGTCGTGGCCGGGGACGATGCGATCTACGGAACCTGCGAGTTCCATCATGCGCTGCTGGGCGGCGAGGTTGGCGGGCTGGTCGGAAGGGTCGAAGGTGGCGCTGGCGCGGTGCGAGCGAAGATTTTCGTAGAGGTAGACGTTGTCGGACGCGAGAACGTAGGGCGGCTCGCCACCAACGAGAATGTATTGCGAGGCAAACGTGTGACGCGCGCCGGTGAAGGCGTGGATGCCGGGAATAATCTCCACATTATCGCCATCGACCAGATGCAGCTTGCCGCGCGTATTGCGCCGGAGAAGTTCGAGAACGTCTTCGGGATCGATGCCGCCGCTCTGTCCACCGGGCTGCCAGGCTGCGCCCGTGTAGTATTCGTACTCGCCCTTCTGAATCCAGATCGCCGCGTTGGGGAAGAGGTCGATGCCGCCCATGTGGTCCCAATGCGCGTGGCTGATGATGACGTCGGTGACGGAGGACGGCGCGATGCTGGCCTGCTCGAGGGCTTTATCGGGCGCGAGAAAATCGGTCATGTGAAAGTCCTCGAGCCAGTGCTGGCGATGGCAGCCGCTGTCGAAAAGAATCGTGCGCCCGCCGCCCCGAATCACCCAGAAGATCATAGCGATGTCGGTGAACTGGTCTTTCGGCGCGCCCATGACGAGCGCACCCAACGGGAAATGAGCGACGGTGCCGTAGCGGATGGCGTCGATGGTGTAGTTCGGCACCGGAGCGCCTTGCGCACGGAGCGGCCTGGGTGTGGTTTTTGCGGCGGCGAAGGCGAGCGCGAAGAAAACCAAGCAGATGATTTTTGTTGTGCGCATTTGAGAGGTACCTCCGGATGGGTATCGTAGCAGGTGGGGTGACGGAAGGCGCAGTTACAAACAGAAGCGGGCACGGCCCGCCACGGCGGATTCCGCCATCAAAGCGGCGGACGCACAAACCGCGCTGCGACAAGCCGTGCACCTACGGGGCAATGCTATCGGGCGAGGCGGCCCAGGTGACTGGTTCGATGGGGCCGACCACGTAGACCCACGACAGGGAGCCGATGACGGCGATGATTCCGGTGACGGCGAAGGGCCAGAAGAAGTGGTGGGTGCGGTCGACGAGGAAGCCGGTGAGCGCGGGCGCCACGATGCCCGCGAAATTGCCGACGAAATTCTGAAGGCCCATCCATTTTCCGGCGGCGCGCGGTCCGGCGAGGGCCTGCGCACAGGCGAAGATGTGGGGATTCGAGAGGCCGTAGAAGCCGCTCCCTGCCAGCAGAAAAACGACGGAAAGAGTGGGAGTGGCGAGGACGCACAGAACGAGGAGCAGTCCGGCGCCGGTGAGGCCGACGACGAGCATCGTCTTGTGGACGCGCGTAGGAGATGCGCCGGAAGCGATCCAGCGGTCAACGAGCGGGCCCGAAATAAGCGAGGAAAGCGCGCAGAGGAGAAACGCTACGCCGCCGATGCGAGCCATCTTATTCATCGAGAAATTCCGTCCGGTAACCAGGTAGAGCGGCAGCCACGTAAGCAGGAAATAGATTAGGTAGTTCCCCGAAAAATGGCCGACGCAAGCGCCCCACCAGGAACGCTGTTTGACGATCTCGGCGATGCTGCGGACGGGCGCGCGCGAATCGACGGTGGCGGAAACGGGGGCCCGGGGACGCCATCGCAGCCACGGAATCAGCCACAGCAGGCTGAGCAGGCCGAGTGCGATGAAAACGGGGCGCCATCCGAATCGCGCCATCAGCATCCCGCCGAAGAACGTCCCGAAGGCGGGGCCGGAAGTCTGGCCGGCGGCGATGACGCCGTTGCCGACGCCGCGGTGATGCACGGCGAAATCGCGCGCCAGAATTTTCGAGTAGGAAGGATAGGCGACGGCCTCGCCGGCGCCCAGAACCAATCGCAAAACGAGCAGCGACGCGAACGCGTGCATGAGTCCTGTCACGGCGGTGGCGGCAGACCAAATCAAGAAGCCAGACGCGAGAACCAGGCCCACGTCAAAGCGGTCGACAAGCCAGCCGGAGGGAACTTGAAACGCGGTGTACGTCCAGAAAAACGAGGAGAGCAGAATGCCGAGCTGCCAGGGATTGAGGCCGAGTTCGTTTTTCAGCAGCGGCGCGGCGATGGAGAGGTTGCCGCGGTCGATGTAGTTGAGGAAGATGGAAAGCCCCAGAAGGAGGAGGACGACGCGGAGCGCGACGGACATCTTTTCGCGAGCAGGCGCGGCTTCGACCATCGGCATGGGGTGGTTCCGCGGCGGCGGATGGTAGCACGGGAAGGAACGGCGAGGGCCGTGAAACCTTGGAACCACAGATGAACACAGATAAACACAGATGAAGCAAAAGACGCACAGGCGCGGGTTCGGGGGTTTCTTGACCGATGTGCGGAGGTCGTCTACACTAATCGTTTGGCTTCAGTACGTAATGCGTTTCTGATGCAGCGCGGCCGATCCGCCTCGCGAGAATTCCGGGCGCAAATGAACCCAAGACAGAGGAGAAACATCTTTGCCGAAGCGGACGTATCAACCTCATGTGCGTCGCCGTCACAAGAAACACGGCTTTCGCAAACGCATGAAGAGCCAGGGTGGACGGAAGGTCCTTGCGCAACGCCGCAAGAAAGGGCGTCATAGCCTCACGCGCGTCTGACGCGGCGCGGCTGGGTTTCCCGCGCGCCTGCCGGCTGGTTCACCGAACGGAATACGATGCGGTGTACAGCGAAGGGCGGCGGCGGACGAGCCGTGAGCTTACCGTTTTTCTTCGCCCCAATGGCCTCGAAGTGAGCCGGTTCGGATGGAGCATCAAAAAGGCGCTGGGAAACGCGGTCCGGCGCAACCGAATCCGGCGGCGCCTGCGTGAAATTCTGAGATTGCATCGAGGGGAGATAGCCCAGGGATGGGACATTGTCATACACCCGCGCAGCTCGGCGGCGACAGCGGAGTTCTTGGCGCTGAAGGACGAGCTTTTGAAGCTGCTGCCGCGCGCGGAAAAGACACCCAGATAAACGGGCGCGCGCGATCAATTGGCGCGTGGGTGCTGCTCGCGTTCGTGCGGGTGTACATCGTTTTTCTCTCGCCGTTCTTCGGGGGCGCCTGCAAGTTTTATCCCTCCTGCTCGAACTACGCGCACGAAGCGATCGCGAAGCATGGGGCGCGGCGCGGATTCGTGCTGGCGGCACAGCGGCTGCTGCGCTGCCGTCCGTTCACGAAGGGTGGATTCGATCCCGTGCCGGAGACGGAAGAGTACGCGCGGCAGCGGGAACCTATGGCGTTGCGGCCAGCGCTTATGTCCGAACCGTTCGAAGCTCAGGGGAAATTGAAACTCCAGCCTCCCGCGGGAAGGAAATTGTGAACGAGCTCTCGGATTCGGTTCGCGGGGTTATTTTTGCCATCATCGCAATCGCGATTCTTTTTATCTGGCTTCATTACTTCTCGCCTCCTGTTCCACAACCCCCAAAAGGCAATCAAACGACGCAGGCGGTAGCGCCGGGACAAACGAACGCGACACCATCAATACCGGGGACGGCGCATGGGGCGACGGCGACGGCTGCAGCCGCGAAAGCCGGTAGCGTTCCCGTGATGCGCGCGGCAACGGAAAAAGTGGTGGTGGTGGAAAGCCCGCTGTATCGCGTGGAGCTGTCGAATCGGGGCGGAGTGGTGCTGAGTTGGAAACTGAAAAAGTACCTGGACGATGATAAGCCGCCGAAGCCTCTCGATCTGGTGAACCACGATTCGTCGACGCTGCTTGGGTGGCCGTTTTCGCTGATGCTGCAGGATTCGCAGCTCGAGTCGCAAGCGAACTCGGAGCTTTATCAGGTGACCACCGCGCGTTTGGTGGCCCGGGAAGCGGGAGATGCCTCTCCCCTGCCTTCGAACTCGAACGAGTTTGAAGCGCCTGTCAGCGTGATTTTCCACTTCAGCGACGGCCGCATCGACGTCACAAAGAAACTTAATTTCACCGAGGACTATCAGCTGACGGTAGAGACTTCGGTTTCGCTCGACGGCAAGCCGCTGCCTGTGGGGGTGGCGTGGCGCGGCGGGTTCGGGGACAAAGAGGTGTATCACGCGTCGCAGCTGCTCACGGTTTTCTACAGCCAGAGCGGCAAACTCAATCTGCTGCAATACAAGAAGCTGGGCGTCAACGGGAATCAGACGCAGCCGGCGTTGCAACCCGGGCCGCTGGAGTTTGCCGGAATCGAAGACCAATTTTTTGCCGCGACGTTCATTCCGGATGGGCTGGCCAACATGTCGCTGTGGCATTGGACGCACAACCACAGCGTGGTTGTCGACGGGAAGTCGGAAGATCAGCCTGTGGCGGAAATGGCCGCGGGAAGCCAGCAGGGCGAGGCGTCGCGCTTGCGACTGTTCGTGGGGCCGAAAGACCTGGCGCTGCTGGGCAAAGTGCAGCCGTCGCTGGAAGGCCTGGTGAACTTCGGCTATACCGGCCCGATTGCGAAGCCGCTTCTGATTGTTTTGCAATGGCTGCATCGGTTTATTCCCAACTGGGGCTGGACGATCATCGCGCTGACGTTGGTCATCAACCTCGCGCTTTTTCCGCTGAAGATGAAGAGCTGGCGCTCGATGCAGAAAATGCAAAAGGTGGCGCCGGAAATCCGCTCGATTCAAGATCGCTACAAGAAGTACTCGATGAACGATCCGCGCAAGCGGAAAATGAACGAGGAAGTGATGGCGGTATACCAACGGGAAAGCATCAACCCGATGGGAAGCTGCCTGCCCATGCTTTTCCAGATGCCAATCTGGTGGGCTTTGTGGCGAGTGCTGAACGGAGCAATTGAACTGCGTCACGCGCCGTTCCTGGGATGGATCCATGACCTTTCGGCCAAGGATCCGTACTATATTTTGCCGATCGCGATGGCGATCACGATGTACTTGATGACGAAAATGACGCCGCAGACGACGGTGGATCCGGCGCAGCAGAAAATGATGGCCCTGATGCCATTGATGTTTGCGGCGTTTTTCTTCACGATGTCGAGCGGGTTGAACCTGTACATGTTCACCAGCAACATCGTCGGAGTGGGCCAGCAGTATTATTTGAACCGGGCGCAGCCGCTGCCGCCGAAGGGCAAATTCAAAAAGAAGAAAAACGAATGAGTGAAGGGCGAGCTTTTTCGAGCCGAAGACCGCAAGGCAGAGAGCGAGCGCGGAGCGCCGCGCCATTCAACCGGCAGCGCGCCACCGACGATCTGAGGAAGCTGCTCGATCTAGCGGTGCGCGAGATGAATCTCGAAGTGGAATACGAGATATCGGCCGAGCCGAATGTGGACGCCAGCGAGAAGGAATCGGATGTGGTGGTGCGATTCCGCGGCGCGGACGAAGAGCTACTGCTGGCGCGAAGCGGAGAACTACTGCTGGCGCTCGAGTACGTTGCGCACCGATGTTTGCGCCTGGAGCCGGTGCTGCACGATCGCGTGCGATTCGATTGCGGCGACTATCGCGCGACGAGGCTGGAAGAATTGAAGCTGTCGGCGCGAGTGGCCGCTCAGCGCGTCCGCGAGACGGGCCAGCCGTTTCAATTCAATCCGATGTCGCCGCGAGATCGTCGCATCGTCCACTTGGAATTAAACGGCGCGCCGGGCGTGCGCACGATCAGCGAAGGCTCGGGCGACCGGCGACAGCTTGTGGTTTATCCGGTCACGAAGAAGTAGCGTTGTGATTGGTGATTGGTGATTGGTGACTAGCGATTAGTGAGTGGTGCCCTGCCGAGCATTCCCTTCCATCTGGTCTCTGACCTCTACAACTCGATCGTGTAACCCCTCTTGCCGACGTTGATGCATTGCGTGGCGCCGATTTCGTCGCGACGCCCGGCGGCTTCATGGATGTGGCCGCAAAATGCGTACGCCGGTTGGACGCGCTCGATCCATTGGCGCAACGCGGGGCTGCCTGCGTGCTTTCCCGGCGCAAATTCGTCGAGCTTAGTGCCGAACGGCGGAAAATGCACGACGAGATAGAGCGGGACTTTTCTTTCGAACGTGGTCAGCGCTCCCGCGATTTCGTCTTCCGAATACTCGCCGGGCGTGTTGAAGGGAGTGATGTTGCTGTAGCCAAGGCCGGCCCAGTGCGTGACGCCATTCGCGGATTCGAGGGCTCGGACCTGGCGATGAAAATCCACGAAACCGAACTTCTGGCAGAACGCGCGCATTTGCTCGTGAGTTTCGTGATTTCCGGGAAGCGCCCAGAGGCGGTCGCCGAGAGGCTTAAGCACCTCGCCGCAGGTTTCCAAATCGCGGCCGAAGTTCGAGAGATCACCGTTAGAAATGTAGATGTCCGCCGGTTGCGCAACTACTTTTTCGAGCGCGCGAATGTCGCCGTGGATGTCGCTGAAGATCAAAACTTTCATCGCGCCGCTCCCGCGGCTTGCGGCGACGTTTTCCTGGTGTTCTTCAAGAGCATGCCATCCCTGAGCCAGCCCTCCTCGACCACATTGCCGTTGGCGTCGAATACCACGCGATACGTGAATGGCGGCGGTCTTCGGCCCTGCCGGTTGACGAAGCGATTTTCACCGAAATCCACGATGTGAAGGCCGCCTTCGGTGGAGGCGCGAATCAAGGGGAAGCGAGCGAAATTCCAATAGAGCTCGACGTCGGGCAATTCGAGCGCGCGCGCCGCGAAGGCGTCGGCTGGGGAATCCGGAGTAAAACGAAATGCCGGCGGATTCGGATCGCGCAGGTCGAGGGGAGCCTGATAGACGCCGTCGGGCGTGCGAATTGCGTCGCCCCACCCAAGCAACGACGGCGGCATCGGCAAAGCGCCGATGCGGACGATTGCAATGTGATTCGCGTCCGCAAAGTCGATGACGCGACGCATCGCCGCATGATGCGCCACGGCGCAGGCGAGAAGATACGCCACCATCGTGTACGTGCCAGCCTGACACCACGCGGACCGAGCCACGCCAAATCCCCACGCGCGAATCGCGGGCAGGAAGAACAAGAGCGCCATGATCGCGGAAGCGGCGACTACGATCCAAAAGTGAAACGGGCTCTGAAACGCCGCGGCAATACGCCACGCACCGAAGGCGGCCAGGGTAAACACAATCCACATCGATGCCGCACGGAGAAAGCTTTTCTCGCGGTTGCTGTAGATCCAGGCTGTAACTTGCGGCAATAGGACAATCGACGTGAATGTGAAATCGATGATGAAGAGCAGGTCCCACGCGACGCGTTGCTCCGAAATGGGAGCCCAGATGCGCGTGCCGAAGGAAGTCATGGCGTCGAGAATGATGTGGCTGGCGATGCCGACAGCGTAGATGAGGGTGAGCATCCAGAATTTCGGGCATTCCAGGTTGAAGCGGCGCGCGACCCAGCGCGTGATTCCCGCGAGCATCACGGCGAAGAGCGGTAGGCATACAAAGGAGTGCGTGACGTTGCGATGATATTTGATGATGGCAACCGGATCGCGCGAGAGGGCCTCGAAAAAAACGTCGACATCCGGGAAAACGGCGCCGAGGACCGCTGAAAAAATTGCGACACGGTGCTCACGCTTCGAAAAATACGCTTTACCGAGGAGCGCACCTGTAATTCCGTGGGTTATCGGGTCCATGAAGAAGGTCGAAGACGAAAAGTGTACACGATTCGATGAGATTCAAGCGACGGCTATGAGAGGCGATTGCTTTTCAATCACAGCGCCGATAACCCGTGCCGGGATTCCGCGGCGTTCGAGCAAGGCCGTTGCGGCGTCGGCAGTTTCGGAAGCGAGAGCAACCAGCAGGCCGCCCGAAGTTTGCGGGTCGTAAAGCAGAGCGCGGATTTCGTCGGGAACCTTCGGCGAGAACTCGACGCAACCCTCGAGAAATTCGCGATTGTTCTTTAGGCCGCCGGAGAGGAAACCGGCGCGAGCAGCGTCAACTGCGCCCGGGAGATATGGCAAGCGCTCGTGATCGATGCGCATTGAGACTTTGCTGCCGATGGCCATTTCACGCGCATGACCCAAGAGGCCGAAGCCGGTGACGTCTGTGACTGCGTGGATCGGATGGCCATCGTCGAACTCGAGTTCTACCGCGTGCAATGCCTCGGCCGAATCGCGATTTAGCTGGGTCATCGAGGCGATTGCGGCCGCGACCCAGGATTCCTGGGCCTGCCCTTGCTTGAGTGCGGTGGAGATCACTCCGGTACCGAGGGATTTCGTCAGGATCAAGACGTCGCCGGGGCAGGCTCCCACGTTGCGCCAAATTGCTTTGGGATCGATCAGGCCGGTGACTGCGTAACCGAACTTCATCTCGTCATCGCGAATCGAATGGCCGCCGACGATGGTGCAGCCAGCCTGCGTCATCTTGTCGAGGCCGCCGAGCAGAATTTGCTCAAGGACGTCCGGCGAACCCGAGGCCGGGAAAGCGAGGACCGAAAGCGCGGTGATTGGAAGCCCGCCCATCGCATAGACATCGCTCAATGAGTTGGCTGCGGCGATCTGACCGAAAATGAACGGGTCATCCGCGATGGGAGTGAAGAAATCCACCGTCTGCACGAGGGCGATTTCGTCCGTGACGCGATATACACCCGCGTCATCGCTCGTTTCGAAGCCGACTAGGAGATTCGGGTCGGTGGGCCGCGGAAGGCGCTTCAACACGGAATCGAGCAAACTGGGACTCATTTTGGCCGCACAGCCGGCGGCCTTAACCGCTTGCGTAAGCCGAACAGATTGGTCCGCCAAGATGAGTCTCCCCCTCGAATGCAGAAGCACGATTATAGCGCCTGGGCGAAAGCGGCGCCTGCAGGTATGCGCTTTAGGCGTGAACTTTTACGCGTGACCCGCCGCAGAGCGAATCAGGATCGTGATTACGTTCGCAGGCTCTTTGGCGGTGAGCATGAGGCATCGCCCGTCGAAAATGGCACCCGGCTCGATAATGAGGCAGGGCGTGTGAATTTCGCCCGTCACGATGGCTTTGGCTTGGATTTCCACTCGACCTTTCGCGTGAATCACGCCGTCAAATCGTCCCGCGATCATCACCGAGTTCCCAGTTATCTCGCCGTCCACGCGGGCGTGCTCTCCCAGGATGAGCGTTCCCTCGGAGGCCAGGGTCCCCTTCATGTGCGAGTCAATGCGAAGCGTTCCTGGCGATTCGAGCTTACCTTCCAGGCGAACGCCCTTCTCAAGAAAGCCACTCCACTCAGCGGAATCCTGTTGCTTGCGGTCGAAAACGCGCCAGGGCATGGTCTAATCCTATATATGTAGTCTATGCCTGCATCAGTCGTTCGTAGAGACGGGTCAAATCACTATTGTCGTAGTATTCAAACGTGATCTGGCCGGGGCGGCTGGCACGGGCAGGAACGATGAATACGCGAGTTCCGTATTCGCGCTGAAGTTCGTCAATTGCGGCCCTCGTGTTTGGATCAAGTTGTACGGCCACGGGCGCCGAACGCGGTTTGGCGCTACGTGCGGCCAGGCGTTCGACTTGCCGGACCGTCATTCCCGAGCGCTCTATTTTTCGAGCTAGTGCAATGCGCTCGTTAGGCTCAGCGATCGCAAGCAACGCTCGCGCATGGCCCGCTGTAATTCGACCTTCCTCGAGAAGCTCCTGGATGCTTTCTTCGAGCTTCAGGAGCCGCACCGCATTGGCGATTGTGGTACGGTCCTTTCCGGTGCGCTCGGCCACGAGCTCCTGCGTGAGGGCGAATTCTTCGATCAGGCGATGGAATGCGCGAGCCTGCTCCATCGGATTGAGATCCTCGCGCTGAAGATTCTCGACGAGGGTCATTTCAAGGGCAAGCTCTTCCGGCACGTCGCGAACGACGACGGGGACACGCGCGAGGGCGGCTCGTTGCGCGGCACGCCAACGTCGCTCACCGGCAATAAGCTGATAGCGCCCCTCCGATCGACGCACTACGAGCGGTTGAATGATTCCGCTCGATTGTATCGAGCGTGCGAGTTCATCGAGCGCTTCTTCGCGGAAGCGACTGCGTGGCTGGTAGGGACTCGGATCAATCAGGTCGATATCGACCTGAAACATACCGTCATGAGGGGCCAGGGCCGGTGCTGCCGCTGTTGCCGCTCCCGCTGTGACCGCTGCCGGCAGTGGCGGCGGAGGCTGCGGTTCCGGTTCGCGAATCAGCGCGCTCAGACCCTTGCCCAACGCGTTTCTGGGCATTGGCAATAACCTCCTTGGCAAGTTCGATATAGCTCTCTGCGCCTTTACTACGTATGTCGTAGAACAATACTGGAACACCGTGGCTAGGAGCCTCGGCGAGGCGGACATTCCGCGGGATGACGGTTTCAAAGACCTGTGCCCCGAAGAAGCTGCGAAGGTCGGCCGCTACCTGTTTTGACAGGCTGGTACGATCGTCGTACATGGTTAGCAGGATACCTTCGATGGCTAGGGCGGGATTGATTGTGCGCCGGAGGCGCATCAGCGTGTCTAGGAGCTCGGAGACACCCTCGAGGGCGAGGTATTCGCATTGAATCGGCACGAGGACGGAATCGGCGGCAGCAAGGGCATTGAGCGTGAGCAGATCGAGAGCTGGCGGACAATCGAGGAGAATGTACTCGTACTTGTCCCGGATACCCTGAATCGCGGCCTTTAGCCGGTATTCGCGCTCATCCATGGCCACGAGTTCGACGGCCGCGCCCACGAGGTTCTTGTCGGACGGAATCAGGTCGAGGCCGCCGACTTGGGCATCAAGAGTCACGCGTTCGATTGGTTCGCCGAGGATTAATGTCTGGTAGAGCGTCCTGCGGGCGGGGTCTTTTGGGAAGCCAAGAGCGCTCGTAGTGTTGGCTTGTGGATCGCAATCGATGATCAGGGTATGTTTTTCGGAGGCAGCGAGGGAAGCGCCGAGGTTTACGGTAGTGGTTGTCTTGCCGACGCCGCCTTTTTGGTTGGCGATGGCGATGACGCGCGCCAAATTGTCCCCCAGAACGAAGGCAAAATGTAGCAGAAGGTTTCGAGGCTATGCAAGATGTTTCACGTGGAACACGGGATGAAGTTGAGAATCTCCGGTTAGGGAGAGATGGATCTGTTGCCTGGGATGTCGCGAGAGGGCAACTTAGATGTTCCACGTGGAACATCCATCCTATGGGGCCTTATGGGCTCGGAGACAACGCGCCGACCAACAGGAAGCGCTTCTGGGAGTCGATGATTTTCTGCGGGGCCTGCCAAGTCCACCCGGGATAGGCTGAAAATTCGTTCACGTCCTTGTCTCCCAGCCAAAGAACGACCCTTCCGCTGGGATTCAGGACATTCGAGGACCAGAGGAGCAGCTCGTCGTATTTGCCGACAGCCCTGGCAGTGACGTAGTCGAACTCTGCGCCCTGAGACAGGAGTTCCTCCGCCCGGCCTCGGAATACTCTAACGCGATGGAGATTCAGTTGGCGCTGGACCTCGGAAAGAAACGTGGCCTTTTTGGCGTTCGACTCGATCAGCGTGACGTCCAGTTGAGGAAGAAACAGGGCTAGCGGTACGCCGGGAAAGCCCGCGCCTGAACCAACGTCGGCGAGCCGACCTTTTTCTATGGGAACGGCGGAAATAGCGGCAATACTCTCGCCGATATGAAATCGCAGAATTTCGTCCGGGTCGGTGACGGTTGTCAGGGAGATGTGGCGGTTCCATCGAAGTAAAAGATCGATGTAGGTTCGAATGGCATCACACAAACCAGCGTCGGGTGAACCGCCATAGGGGGAAAGGGCGTTTTGAATTTGGCCATCGGACAGTCGACGAGTAATCGTCACGGGTTTTCGCCGGAATTCGCGGAATCGTTTGGCGTAACAGAACTGGCCACAAGGCTGTTTTCCGGCGATCTGTCCCGCAGCCTGACCGGCGCCAGGAAGCCGACCGTCAAATCGGCCACAAAGTGAGCCGAAATCGGCGGAATGAGGCTTCCGGTCCAAGAACGGATTCCGCCGAAAAGGAGACCGACAGCAAAGGTCGAGAGCAAACCGCTCTTGCCCTGGTAGGAATGGGCCAAAGCAAAGAAAATAGCCGAAAAGAGGATCCCGAGCAGCACGGCTCCACGTGTGACATCCTGAAAAACGAACTGGATGAAGCCCCGGTAGATCACTTCCTCGCACAGGGCCACGGTTGAAACGAGGGCGACGAAGGCGAGGCGCTCGATGTTGTCCTGCGGAAAGACTTTCGAGGCGAGCTGGGCCAACAGGCCTTTTGGATCGAACGCTCGGGAGGCGAGTCGATTGACGCTAAATATCTGGTTCGCAAAGAACAGGGCGCTGAGGAGAACCGACAAACTGACGCAGAGGGCAGGCCGCGGCACAGAAAGCCCCAGCTGGTCCGGCCGGATGCCGTGCGCTGATGTGCGCCATAAAATGACGCCGGCGGCGGCCCATTGAAATGCGATCGTTGAGGCGTAAAGCGTCAGACGGTCCAGCTGCGTGGTGCGGGGCAGCAGCATGAGCTGATGAATGCGCCGGCGGCCGAGCCACGGAACCAGGGCGCCCAGAACGATGAGGATGACAATGAAGTCCCAATGCATGGACTGAGATAGAATCATTTTTCGGAAGCTTCGGCAACTCCTGTTGACACCTGAGCATGAGCCGCCGTATCGTTCGGAGTCCTGCGCGGAGTTATTTCTTGAAATTACTTGTGATCGGGAGCGGAGGGCGCGAACACGCCCTTGTGTGGAAGCTGAAGCAGAGTCGGCTGGTCGACAAAATTTGGTGCGCCCCCGGAAACGGCGGCATATCGCGCGATGCCGAGTGTGTTCCGCTGGACGTGAGCGACGTTAAGGCGGCCGCGGATCTGGCCGAAAAACTACAAGCAGATCTGACTATGGTCGGGCCGGAGCTGCCGCTCGTCCTCGGCATCGTGGACGAGTTTACGAGACGCGGGCTCAAGATTCTGGGGCCCACGCAGAAGGCCGCGCAGCTCGAAGGCAGCAAAGTATTCGCGAAGAGGTTCCTCGAACGACACAAGATTCCTTCAGCGTCACTGTACGGGGTATTTAACTCTCCGGTCGACGCTTATGCGGAACTGTGCTCGGTAGATTGGCCCCTGGTGGTTAAGGCCGATGGGCTGTGCGCGGGCAAGGGCGTCCTGGTGACGTCATCGCCCGATGAAGCAACGGCTTTCATCGATCGAGTGATGGAACGGCGCGAATTTGGCGAGGCCGGCAAACAGATCCTCCTGGAAGAGGGGCTTGCGGGTGAGGAGATCTCGTACATCATCCTGACCGACGGCAAAGACTTCATCCCCATGGCGCCGACGCGCGACTACAAGCGCGCTTTCGACAATGACCAGGGGCCGAATACGGGTGGGATGGGCGCGTACTCGAGCCCGGACATCCTGCCGGCTGAGGTGGAACGAGAAATCATCGAGAGTGTCGTCCAGCCGACATTGGCTGGCCTGCGGTCCGACGGCATCTCGTACAACGGGTTCCTCTATTTCGGCCTGATGCTCACTGCGGAAGGACCAAAGGTACTCGAATTCAACTGCCGCCTTGGCGATCCTGAAACCGAGGTGATCGTCCTTAGGGCCGAGTTTGACTTTGCGGAGGCGTGTCTGGCGGCGGCCGAGAGTCGCGTTGAGCAGATAAAGGCGAAGTGGTCACCATTATGTGCTATGTGTGTAGTTATAGCGTCGGAGGGATATCCCGAAAGGCCGCTCACTGGACGGAAAATAAACGGGTTAGTGGAAGAGGATCAGGCTCCTGGAGTAGTCATCTTCCACGCTGGAAGCAGAATGGACGGATCTATCTACTACACGAGTGGTGGAAGAGTGCTCATCATCGCGGCGCTAGGCGCCGACGCGGTAAGTGTTAGACGGTCTATATACGACACAGTTAGTTTAATAGCGATTGAGGGTGCTTACTACCGAAAAGATATAGGCTCTGGCGGCGGTGTTACGATCGCAGCAGCTTCGAAGGTTGGTACGAAGGCAGTGTGAGCTTCTCGCCCGGGTAAGGTCCGATTGGGATTATCGAGATTATCGGGGGCTCACGAAAAGGGGGATCCGTTGAGCGTTGCCGTGGTGGGAATCGTAATGGGATCGGATACGGATTACGCCGTAATGAGTGAGACCGGCAAAACGCTGGACAAGTTCGGGATCGCTTATGAGATGGAAGTGCTGTCCGCGCATCGGACGCCGGCGCGGGCGCACGAGTATGCAACATCAGCGGCTTCGCGAGGGCTCAAGGTGCTGATCGCGGCGGCGGGGGCAGCTGCGCATCTGGCGGGCGTGATGGCTGCCAACACGACGGTGCCCGTCATCGGCGTTCCGATGGCAACCAGCACGCTGAACGGGCTGGACGCGCTGCTGGCGACCGTGCAGATGCCGGGCGGCATACCCGTGGGGACGATGGCGATCGACAAGGCCGGGGCTGTAAACGCCGCCATCTTCGCGGCCGAGATATTGGGAATCTCGGACCCGCAGATTGCGCGCAAGCTGGTGGAACACAAGGAAGAGATGGTTCGGTCGGTGGCGGAAAAGAACGTACGACTAAAGAAGCTGCGCACCGAGAAGCAGTAGGAAGCTAACGGTCCGGAAGCCTAATCGGGATGCTTGATCAGTGAGGGCGCGTCGGCGGGGCGCGGCGGTTGCTTCGCCAGAGCCGGGCTGATCGGCTCGGGCGGCGGCGCGAGAATCCAGGCGAAGCCGGTTTCCTCACCAATTGCGGCAAAGGTTTCGCGCTCGTTCGGAGAAGCGATGGCCGCAAGCGCCGCACGCAAAAACTGGGTCGCGTCCTCAGAACGAATCTTCTTACTATCCCCCTGAAGGAACTGAGCTGCCACTGCCCCCATTTTTGGATCGGAATGGAGAAGCCCTGCGAGGCGGGGATCGTTCTGCCGCAGCAAGTCAATCAACGAGGTGGGAGCGTTCTCTGGTGGATAAGCGAACTCAACAAGGGTGTGCGGCTGGCCCTTTTCGGGCGGCCAGAATTGCAGGTATTTCGGCCGGAGGACTCGCGTGTCCCAAAAATCGCCCCGTTGCTGTTCTTGTTCCATTCCATAGCTGACCTGCCAGACTTCCGGGCCGTAGCCGGTGAGATAATCGACAATAATCAGTTGCGTGAGAGGGTCGTCCGCGGGCTGTTGAATTTTGCTGTGAAGTCCGTTCGCGACCTGGTTGAGGCGTTCCATCACTCCCTGACCAATCGATTCAATGTCGGAGGCTTCTTCACCACCTTCTGCCTGTGCCTGATTCAGGTGTGGTCCCTTGGCTATCAAGTGGCCGTGCAGGTGAGGCAGTTCGGTATCGATTCGCGCCAGAGTCTCCTGCGATGAGGGGGAGAACCAGTCCACCGCGCCGAGTGGCACTGCCAACCGCTCAGAACTCAACTGAACGGGGCTGGGCACGCGACTCTGCACTTCAATCGGGTTCTCGATTGTGGCGACGAGAATCGCATCCTTGACCACGGCGATGACGACGCGCCCGGCCGCAAGGTTCGCGACGATTTCTTCGCGAGGAACCTCCTCGTTCTGTTGAGAGGAAACGGTCGAAGCCATGAAGAGGAAACCCAGGGCGACCAACGCGAAGAGTGGGAGCGTCCAGAGTCGCTCGATGCGCGCGGGGCAGCGCGAAAAGAGCAGAGTTGGACGTCGTGCCGGCGTGGACATATTCAGTTCCTGAGCGCGGCGTGGGCCTGTTTCCGGGCGATGGCCTGGATTGCGGTTATGGTGATGACGCGGGTGATGTCGTCGGACGAGCAGCCGCGGGATAGATCGTTGACGGGCCACGCCAGCCCCTGCAGGATGGGCCCGAGCGCGGTCGCGCCGCCGAGCCTTTCGACGAGTTTGTAGGCGATGTTCCCCGAGTCGAGGTCGGGAAAGATCAGGACGTTGGCGCATCCAGCGACGGGAGAGCCGGGCGCCTTGCTCGCGCCGATTGGTGCGACGAGAGCGGCGTCCGCCTGGAGCTCTCCGTCGATCGCCAACTCAGGACGGCGCGTCTTGGCAATTCGAAGCGCTTCGCGGATTTTTTCGATGCTGGCGTGAGCGGCAGAGCCTTTCGTCGAGAACGAAAGCAGGGCGACGCGAGGCTCGGTCTGAAGAAACTCGCGCGCATTTTCGGCTGTTTCGATGGCAATGTCGGCAAGGTCCTGCGCTGAGGGTTCCGGGACGACGCCACAATCCGCGAAGAGGAGCGCGTTATTGTGACCGAAGCTGGCTCCGTTGCGCGACGGCAGCACCATCAGGAAGAAACTCGAGAGGATTCGGGAGCCGGGCGCGAGACCGACCGAATGCAGGGCCGCGCGCACCGTGTCGGACGTCGAATTGACCGCTCCACCGACAGCTCCATCGGCCTCGCCAGCGGCGACGCGCAGCGCCGCGAAATAGAGGGGTTTGCGAGCAAGATCGTGCGCTTCTTCGAGCGTGGTGCCGCTCGCGCGGCGGCGGTCGAACAGAATTTGTGCGTAGGCGGCGAGTCGCGGACTCGACGCGGGATCGAGAAGCTCGATGGTATCGAGTTTCACGCCAAGGCGGTCAGCCGCCGCGCGAATGACGGGGACTCGGCCGAGCAGCGTAGGCTTGGCAACGGCTTCCGCTACCGCGCGCGCGGCCGCTAATATGACGCGGTCGTCCTCGCCCTCTGCCAACACAATTCGTTGCGGATAGACGCGCGCCCGGCGCTGGAGGGTTTCGAGCAGCTCCATGAGGCTACCTTACCACAGCCAGCCAGAGGCGCGGAGTGCGCGGGATTCAAGGGGGATTCAGCGGGCTCGATCGAGAACGGTGCGCCTTTGGCGCCGAAACCTGGGCGGAATCTAGTAAAATTCATGCGTCTGTCTTTCGGGTGAGGTGGTTTGCACAAATGGGAATTCTTGAGGTCTTCAAAGGTTCGGGACTGCACGCTCCGAGCCGCGTGCGACACAACGGCAAACGGGTGTCGGAAATTCTGGAGGCGCACGAGCGTTTCGTGCGTGGAGACGAAACCGGGACGCGCGCGGACTTTTCCGGCGGCGATCTTTCCCATGTGGATTTTCGACGCGCCAATCTGGCCTACGCCGATTTTCGAGGCGCGAATCTGGACGGGGCGAACCTGCGCGAAGCAAGGCTTTCGTCCGCGGACCTGGGCAAGGCGCACATGCGGAAGGCCGACCTGAGAAAAGCGGACCTGACCGAGGCGAATTTGAGCGGGGCCGACCTAACCGAGGCGCTGGTTGGCGGCGCCGAGCTTTTCCGCGCGGACCTGCGGTCCACAATCTTTCGGGGGGCGGACCTGGGCGCGGCAAATTTGCGGGATGCGCAGGTGAGCGGCGCTGACTTTCGCGGCGCCGTCCTGCAAACGACCATACTTCGTGAGACAAAGCTGGATGGCGCCGACCTTTCCGGAGTGGACCTCTCGACGACGCTGCTTCCGCGGGACTACAAGCCGAGCTTGCCAAAGAAAAGCGAATAATCCGTAGAACGACGAGAACAACGGGCGGAAACACACTGCGAGGCAAAATTGTAAGGCCTCGTTTACTACGGTATGCTTTTCGGGAGGCGAATAGTTTGCTCGCAAACGAAAGCGGCGTTTCGCCGGGAGCACAGGCAACGAATTCATGACGAATCTGCCGTGGATTTTGGTGGAAGACTACAAGCAAGGAACGGGCTGGGTGCGCGGCGAACAGCGCGAGGCGCGGGCCCGCGCTTATTGCGAACTCCTGGAGAAGGGGCAAATCCTGTTCTTTCGAGAGCCGCCGTTCGCGTTCCCAGCGGCAGACCAGGAATTCCTGCTGGCTCAAGAGTGGACCGATCTGAGGCTGCACAAGAACGTCTCGTACCGGCCGAGCGAAGACGTGCTGCGCGGGATTTCCGGCGACAGCGGAACCGTCGAGCGCGTGCATTCGATTTTCCGGAACTACAGCGCTCAAGTGGTTAAATTCTTGAGCGCGTTTCTTTCACCCTACGCGGGGCGATGGGCGCTGGACTTTGCGAGCTTTCGTCCGATCGAGGAAGAAAGGCGCGGGCTGCCGCTGCACAAGCGGAACGATCTGCTGCACGTGGACGCGTTTCCGAGCCGGCCGACGCGAGGCGGGCGCATCCTGCGCGTGTTCACAAACCTGAATCGCGAGAAGCCCCGGGTGTGGAACACCACGGAGAATTTCGAGTCGCTCGCGCGAGCGCATGCGGAGCACGCGGGCCTGCGGCAGATTGCAGAGGACGACGATTTCGTGAGCCGCACGGTGCAGAATTGGGGCGCGAAGCTCGGTTTCGGCGGATTCGGCAGGACGCCGTACGACATGTTCATGCTGCGGTTCCACGACTACCTGAAAGAGAATCGAGAATTTCAGAAGGATTGCCCGAAGGTTCGAATGGAGTTTCCGCCGCTCGCGACGTGGATCGTGTTCACGGACTGTGTGGCCCACGCCGTGCTGTCCGGCCGATTCGCGATCGAGCAGACATTTCTAGTCCCGCCGACGGCTCTCGTTGCACCGCAGTTCGCACCGTATAAAATTCTCGAGAACATTGCCGGCCGCCCACTGGTTTCCTGAGGTTTGAGGGTCTGGAAGGCCACGTCTTAACGACAGAGATTGACTACTTGCCCGCGGTGAATTCGGCGGGATCCTCAGTGTACCCAACAGCAGCGCCGCGAACAGCGCCGTTTGCGCGGCGGCGGGTCTCGATGCCGAGACGCTTGATTTTCTGGTTGAGGGTCGAGAGCGGAATCTGAAAACGCTCGGCGGCTTCCGTCTGATTCCAATTCGTGCGCTCAAGCATGTCGACGATGATGCGGCGTTCGACTTCTTCCAGAATTTCGAAGAGCGATGGCGCGGGAGCGGACGCGCGCGAACCGACTTCGCCCGGAAGCGGCGGCAAGAATTCCGCGAGTTGCAAACGGACACCCTTGACGATTTCGCGCGTGCGAACACTTTCGGGGAGCAAATCCACGTCCACCGACTCCTGGGTAGAAAGCACAACCGAGCGCTCGACGACGTTCTCGAGCTCGCGCACATTGCCGGGCCAATCGTAGTCCATCAGCAGTTTCATGGCGGCGTGCGTGAAGCCTCGCGGCGGCTTGTTATTTTCGCGACAGAATTGGTCGAGAAAACGCTCGACGAGCTGAGGGATATCTTCCTTGCGCTCGCGGAGCGGAGGCAACTGCAGCGAAATGACGTTGAGGCGGTGATACAAGTCTTCGCGGAAACGGCCGTCGCGAACCAGCTTCGTCAAATCTTCGTTGGAGGCAGCGAGGATGCGGACGTCGACCTTGATTGTATCAGTGCCGCCGAGGCGCATGAACTCGCGCTCTTGAATGACGCGGAGCAGCTTGGCCTGTGTTTCCGGGCCAATCGTGGAGATTTCGTCAAAGAAGATCGTCCCCTGGTCAGCGACTTCGAAGAGGCCTTTCTTCGACGCAACCGCGCTGGTGAAGGCGCCCTTCACATGACCGAAGAGCTGCGATTCGAGCAAATCGACCGGGATGGAACCCGTGTTGATGGGGATGAAAGCTTTCTCCGCGCGCGGGGATGCGGAGTGGATTGCCTTGGCGATGAGTTCCTTGCCGGTGCCGCTCTCGCCGCTAATCAGAACGGTGGAGCGGGAGGGGGCGACCTGCGCGACGAGATCGAAGACGGCGAGCATTTTCTCGCTCTTGCCGATGATGCTCGGGAAGTTGTAGCGCTGTTTCAGAGCGCGCTTGAGCTGCACGTTTTCTTCGCGCAGGCGGCGGCCCTCGATCGCGAGCGAGACTTGAGCAATCAATTCATCGTTCGACCAGGGCTTGGTGATGTAGTCCAGAGCGCCGCTCTTGAAGGCGGCCCGGGCCATGTCGATCGAGCCGTACGCTGTGATCAAGATGACCGAGACGAGCGGATCGCGGCGGTGAATCTCGCGGAGAAGCTCGATGCCATTGCGGTCGGGCAGACTCACGTCGAGAAGCATCAAGTCGAAGGGACGCTCTTCCAGCTTCTGCAAGCCAGACTCGCCGGTTTCGGCCAGGGTAACTTGAAAATCCTCGGAAGTGAGGAGCGATTCAAGACCTTCGCGGATTTCTGCTTCGTCGTCTACAACTAGGATCGATCCTCTAGGCATGAACCGCTTTCCTAGCTACGGGAAATTCGAGGCGGAAGGAAGTGCCTTTGCCGGGCGTCGAGCGCACATCCACTTTGCCGGCGTGCTCTTTGATAATTCCGTAGCTCACTGAAAGACCAAGCCCGGTGCCCCGGCCGGAGGTCTTGGTGGTAAAGAATGGGTCGAAGATGCGCTTCAAATGCTCGCCGGCGATTCCCGTTCCGGTGTCGGTGACTTCCACTTCCACAGAGCCGTTGTGCGCGGCGGTGCGGACTTCGAGCATGCCGCCGCTCGGCATCGCGTCGCGGGCGTTCATGAACAGGTTGAGGAACACCTGCTGCAAACGCGTGGTTGAGCCGAGGACCAGCGGCAGGCTGTCCGTGTAGTTCTTGATGACGTTCACTTTTGCGGTGCGGAAAGGATGCTGAACGAGAGTAAGAGTTTCCTCGAGAACGGAGTTCAGGTCGACCTCACTCACTTCGGGCGTCCCCGTGCGCGAGAAGTTCAGCAGATTATTGACAATCTCACTGGCGCGGAAGGTCTGCTTCACGATGCGCTCGATGGTTTTCTGACGCGGATCGTCAGCCGGGATTTGCTTGGCGAGCATCTGAATGTAATTCGAGATGACAGCCAGCGGAGTATTCACTTCGTGGGCCACGCCCGCGGCAAGCAGTCCCAGAGAAGTCAATTTTTCGGTCTGCACCATTTGTTCTTCAAGGCGCATGCGCTGCGTTATGTCGTCGACCAGGATAAGGCGGCCGAGGCGCGCGCCGTTCTTGCCGACCAGCGGCGCAATCGAAACATTGACAACGAAAGCGCGGCCTGCCTGCGCGTTCAAACGATATTTGTAAATCCCGGAAACGCTGCCGCCCGAGGCGTGCGAGGCGATTTCGGCCACGAGGTCCGAGGGAAGAACCTCAGCGAGAGTGCGGCCAACGGCATCGCGGCGCGGGATTTCAAGAAGGTCCTCGAGCTGAGGATTCCAGGACTCGACGCGGTCCTCGAGATCCACTGTGACGACGCCGATTTTCAGAGATTCGACGATATTCTCGCTGAAGTCCTTGAGACGCTCGATCTGGATGGCTTTTTGCTCGAGAGATTGATAGAGGCGAGCATTCTCGATCGCAATGGCGACATAACCCGCAATTGTGGAGAGGAGTTCGACGTCTTCGCTCGAGAGATAATCACCATCGACCGTCTTGCCGAGGCCGAGAACCGCGACCGTTCGATCGCGAAAGCGGCAGGCGATGAAATAGTTCAGATCGAGCTGTTCGAGCGTGCGGCGCACGGAGTCCGTTTCCTGCGCGGCGGAGCGGGCGGACTCGATGAATAGGCAGCCTCGCGCGAGCGCAGGGCGCCGGGGGTCGAGGAAACTCAAATCGAAGTTATCTCCACAGTCCAGACCCATCGAACGCGAGAGGCGGAACCGGCCGGAGCCTTCGGGATCCTCGAGAAACACGGCGAGTCGATCGACAAGCAGGGTCTGCGAAATGCGGTCAAGAGCGGAGCTTAGAAGCGGCTCGAGGCGGACTTCGTTCGTCAGCGCGCGGCCGAATTCAATCAGGGTCCGGCGATAGTTGAGGCGGTCGCGATAGAACACGCGATCCAGATGGGCCTGGACCCAATCGCGAAGTGGCTGGAACAGGAACGCAGCCACAACGATAGCGATCACAGCGCCGGCAGGCCCCGTGGGCCACGCCGTGTGGAAGAGTTCGCCGATCAGAGCGACCACAGCGAAATAGACCGCGGCGATGGTGGCCATCGCGAAGGTATGAGCGAGTCCGCGTTTGAAGATAATATCAACGTCCATCAAGCGGTAACGGATGACGGCGTAGCCATAACACAAAGGAATCAGCGCCAGCGAACAGGTGGACGCCTTCATCCAGGAATGCGTTTGCACTCCCGAGACATAGGGAAGGACGTAGAGCAAGACGAACGGCAGAATCCCCGCGAAGGTCCCGCCGGCAATCCATTTCAACTGCTGCCGCAGGAGTCCACCAGGCGCGCGCGAATAGCTCGCGAACAGGATGGCCGCGGCCAGAAGAAAGTACACACCCAGGTAGACGAGCTCGATCTGATCCAGAGAATGCTCGCTGCCAAGAGAGGGCACGAAACCCAAGTAACCCTTTGAGACAAGGATATGAAGAGCCAGCAGTGCGACAGGAACGCTATAGAGCGCAAGGAGTCTGGGCCAAAGGGCGCGACGACGCTCGGGAAAAACCAGAGCGAAGTGGACCAGCAAAGCAGGCTGCAAAAGCAGGGCAATCGCGTTGCCCCAATAAATCGTCCAGTCGAAAGAATTCAGCTTGCCGCTATAGTGAAAGCTGTAGAGAACGAACGAGACCAGACAAAAAATATAAAAGTGAACCGCACGCGGCGCGCTCCAGCGGCGCATGAAGATGAAGAGACCGATGAAGAGATAGAGGAGCGCGGTGAACCGGAGGTAATTCGCAATCGACGAAGGGTTCTGCAGCGGAACCGTGATCAGGGGAACCAGGATTTGCCGGCCCTGACGAAGGATGCCGTAGGGAACTTCCGCCCACGGTCCGAGGCGCCAGAGGATTCGAGTCACGTCGGTAGAGCGGGTGATCCTTACGCCGCGAACCGACTCGACGAGATCGCCCTGCTTGATTCCGGCCTTGGCGGCCGGGGAATCGGCGGTGATGCGCCAAGCCACTACGCCCTGGGGTGTATCCATCCAACTGACGCCGTCGTCGGTGGATGTTACGCGGGAAGTCTGCTGGTAGTTGAGGACGGCGAAGACGATCGCAGCTAGCGTGAGGAACGCTAGAATCACTGCCCCGAGGCGCATCCGCAGACCGTCATTCATCGAGCTACACCCGCACCCTTCTTAGTTCCTTAGTTCCGTATGCTAGCACGTCTGTTTCCAGCAAACAGTAGATTATACAAAATAGGAACCGCCGTATTTTGAGAGACTTACGGAGACAGTGGCGAGGCCACTCGAAGCATCTACCGTTTGTGGAAACCATGTTCCCAATTCCAGTATGGACCGGAAACAACTAGAACTGCAGGCTTAAGCCACCCCTGAAGTACCGATAGGAGGGGACCAGGACTACGTTGCCGTCGTTGGTCGTCAAAGGTATGTAACCTTGCGCGAGGAGGTTCCCAACATTGGCCATGAGCTCCATGTGGCACTGAAAGAGGGTCGGGAGGGGTTGCCGCACCTCCAGGTTCAGGTAGGGATCGACGTGGTAGATCGATTCACCGTAGGCGTCCACACGAGACGCGCTCGGGCCATCGATCCACTTGTATCCTGCGCTCAACCGGGTGCCAGCGTGGGGAATCTGGGCCGTAATCCGGCCGGCCACGCTTTGGCGATATTGGGTCGAGAGCTCGTTCCGCAGAACGGTTGCACCCGGATCTTCGTAGGGCGCCAAAGCGCCGGCGTAGGCATAGACGAGGGTCGCATTCAGGTCGTCGGTAAACCGCTGCCGGTACGCAACGCGAACTCCCGTTGAACCCGAGTTTCCGCCGTCGTATGCGAACGCGTCGGAGAAATAGTCCTGAAGAAAATCAGGACTGCCGGTGTTGCCTCTTCCGATCAACGCGGTGTGGCTCGATCGGTCGTGAAAGACGGCCGCGCTCACGTCTGAATCGTTACTCAACTTATGGTCGACGGAAAATTCCTCGTGCCACCCGTTTTCAAGCACGGGCCGTCCGTCGCGAATCATTAGAATCGGGAAATCGTCGAGCGAATCGAGGGCGGATTGGAGAGCACTCTGCGATCCAGCCTCTTGAGGCGATCGCGCGGCAACAATCGCCGAAGCGAGCCAGGTAGGCGACAAGTGAACGGCTACTTCGCCGTGGGGCCGCAGGGCTTGTGTGGTGCCGATGAACCCAGCAGCAAGGAACTCGGCTCCATATCGAATGCTCACCCTATCGCCGAGAGCGAATTGGTCGGAATCCGAGACTCGCAAACCACGGAAGATCGGGCCCACCGGGCCGAGCTGTGACTGTCTGGCCTCAAAGACCAGGGTCGGCCCCGCACCGGCCTCGCCTGACGGAAGCCACTCCGCCGCAAACCCACCAGTGGGGACAGCGTCGCTGTAGCTGAACTGGCCAGCCATCAAAAGACGCGCCGTTGACCCCACCCCCATATCGTAGACAACCGCAGTTCCGGGAGAATCGGCCAGCGCTCCGATTGATCCTGGATGGTCGGAGCCGGAAGTGAGCTCCATTTGCACATGGTCTGCACGCTTCTGGGCCGCTTCCTCAACACCGCTCATCTGAGCATCCGAGATGAGCGGACCGTCGGTCCAACGAAGCACGGATCGATTGCCCTGCGAAGTGCGCAGAACCCAGGTCCAATCATCGGGAGCTACCTTTTGATCGGGCTTGCGGCGCAATTGTTCGAAGGAAGCAAAGACGGAGCCCAGGACCACCTGGACAAGGGTCGTTCGCTCGTCGCTCACCTGGATGTGCTGTTCCATAGCCGGGAGAAAACCAGCCAGGGTCACCTTCAGCGTATAGGCGCCCGAGGGAAGAATTGCAGTGGAGAATCGCCCGCGGTCATTCGTGAGAAGATCCAGCGGGGTCGAGCTGAGGAGTTGCTCGGGTGAAATCAGGACGGTGGCACCCATCTGCGGTGTGCCGGCCGAATCGACCACGAGACCGGCGATCTTGCCCGCGTTCTGAGCAGCCTTCACCGGAAGCGCGAAGAAGCACGCCAGCGATGCAAAGGCAAAGGCGCGAATCAGTTTCGAGCTCAAACTGCCTTACCTCCCCTGGGGAGTTACCGGGGCCTGAGCCACTGCAGCTGCGGGGGCCTTGACCGTGAAGTCGGCAACGGGAGTGATTGTCTGCTTTGAGAGATTGTCCGTGACGGCAACCTCAAGCTTATATTTGCCCGGAGCGAGAGACCCGAGAGTGATTCTGTCCTCGAGGGTCATTTCTTCGCCGTGCTCCGGAAGCTTCTCCGGCGGGATGTCGAACTTTAACACAGGATCAGTGACCTTTTCCTTCAGAACACGGAACTCCACGGAAGCGTCGGCTTTGTGCGTCTTGTCGTCAACCTTCAGGTTGTAGACCTGAAGGAAGACGCCCATCGAGTCATTCGAGGCGAAGGCCGAGTCCAGCTTGGGCCGGACTTTTACATCCCCAAGGACGAATTGGCCAAGGCCGATGTCCTTCGAGGAAACACGGTGGATGTCGTCGGCGAGAATGAGGGAACTCGAACTGAGCTGATCATCCTGGAATTTCGGGACTGCGAGCCGCGCGTTGACGACGCCGACATTGTTACTGTTGGTGTCCTTGACGACGATGTCGAGGCGATAAAGACCGGGGCTGAGCGGGACGGCCTTCTGGTAAATCTGCGAACTCTGAAGTCTCTGCTGGAGCAACGAAGCGGGAATGCCATCGCTCAGGGTGTCCTCGAACGTCTGAACGATTCGCCCCGTCAGAGTGGTGATTCGGGCGAAGAGGTTCAACGTGGCAGTATCGACGCCGCTCTTTTCGATGAACATCAATTGGCGCGTGGGAATCTGCACAGTGATCGGCACCAGGACCGTGTCGGACGTGATGCGCAGGAAATCGAAGCGATAATCGAATTTCACTTGATCGCGCACCAGCCGGGAAGTGACTACGGCTTCGAGGTCCTTGAATTTCACAGGCGGAGCCTGGAAGGCGTGCGCGTAATTCTCGAGCCGGGTGAACTCGTTGTATTCCTGGGTTTGGCCGAAGCCTCCTTGCTCCTGCATGTGCGTGCCGTCCGTATTCTGGAACCGCTGAGTCTTATTGGCTTCGCCCATCGCTTCAGCGTTTGTCAAGCCGGCGCCGGGAACGTAGGTAAGAGCATCCTTCTCGCTCGGATCCATGGTCAGGTGATATTCGCCGGTCATGGTCGGATCGACGAATTCCATCATAATGTTCTCGCCCCAGCCTTCCAGATAGCGGTAGCGCCAGTCTTCGAAGGGATAGGTCGAGGTCTCGCCGCCACCTTCTTCCGGCGGCCGTTCGTAGGTGCCCCCACTGGGGTGCGAGTCGACTTCATCCGGCGGACCCCACATGATGTAGATGCGGCCACGGTCCGTCTTCCAGCCTGGTATGCCGGAGGCGTAATGTTCGTTCGCGTAGGCTATCCGGCGGTAATGCTCTTCCTTAAAGGTATTCTCCGGAGAATCGGGATCAGGATTACGGCGCGCCCAGAAGGCCTCGATGAATTGCTCGCGCTCTTCGTTCGTGGAAAAGTGGAGGAAAGCGCTGCGCTCTTCCGGCGTGATGATGTAGACGACGTCCTCAGTGAGCCACTTCTTATACTGTGAATCGAGTTCCTTAAAGAGATCTTTTTCCTTCTGTTTTCGTTCCTTGGCGGCTTTCTTGGCATCTTGCGAGGATTGCTGGTCCTGTTGAGCTTGCGCGTCCTGTTGCCGGGCTCGAGCGCCGATCAGGGGGGCGAATGCTAACGCCTCCGCTAGAACGATGGATACGAACATCTTAGCTGAGCGGCCCATGTTTCGCACCTTTGCCCGGATAGTTAGGAATCCTAACCTGTCCGAAAGAACAGGTCAACACAAGCTTTCCTCCCGGGACACCTTGACAACTAGGAACCAGGTTGACGGCGAAGGGGTTGCCTAGAAGCTTGATGCTCATAGGAGACGGTCGAGCCAATTTGGGACTGGGGCGAGAAAGTTGGTCGAAAGCTTTGAATTTGGGGTCAAACGGACTTAGAATGAACTCCCACCGCGAGCAAAGGGGAGCGAGTGTGTGCCCCGCGGAAGAGCAACGATTCACCTGTCTTTCTCCGCAGCTGTGCGTCTAAAGCGAGAAACATTCCAGGCTTTCCAGGCGTATGTACAAGGTGGGTGGAGAATTTTGTAACGGCAGTATCTTGATAACCAAAACAAAAGGGTTGAAGAGATGAAGACGTGGCAGAAAGTCGGCATCGGTGTGGGGGCGGTGGTGGCGCTTGGAACCGTCGTGTTGGCCAGCTATTACCAGGCAAACAAGGGCGTTGAGACAGTGCAGTCGGGGCAGGTGACGCGGGAAGACCTGACGTCGGTAGTGACGGCGTCGGGCGAGATCCGGCCCAAGAACTACACGAACGTGCTGGGCGAGGGTATCGGCAAGATTACGGACATCGTCGTGAAGGAAGGCGACCACGTCAAGAAAGGCGACGTGCTGCTGCGCCTCGAAAGCATTCAGCCGGGAGCGGACGTAGAGGCTCAGTCTGATAACGTGCAGGGGTCAGAAGCGGGGATGAAGGTTGCGTCGGCAAACTACGACGCGGCGGTGGCGACGCTCTCACAAAGGCAGGCTGATCTCGACAAGGCCAAGCTTGATTGGGCGCGTTCGCAGTCTTTGTATAAAGAAGAGCTAATCGCAAAGTCGGACTATGATTCAGCCCATGCGACCTACGAGAGCGCCGTGGCGGCTCTCGGCGCCGCAAGCGCTCAAGTGGAGGAAACGCGTGCAGCACGGGAACAGGCGGGCTTGGTTTCGGAACAAGCGCGAGCCGTGCTGACTCATCAGCAGGACGTTCTTCGCAAGACCACTTACCGGGCGCCGATCGACGGGATTGTGAGCTACATCGCGGTGCGCGTGGGGGAAAACGTCGTGCCGGGCATTCAGAACGCCGAGGGCAGCTTCCTGATGACCATCTCCGACATGAGTGTGGTGACGTCCGAGGTGAAAGTAGACGAAACCGACATCACCAACGTGCGTCCGGGAGATCCGGCGGACGTTACAATCGACGCAGTGCCGGGCAAAACGTTCAAGGGGCACGTTAGCCAAGTGGGCGAGCTCGCCATTCTGCGGTCTTCCGGCCAAGCCGCTACAACTCAGACAACGGCCAATACACAGGAAGCGCGCGATTTCAAGGTTGTGGTGACCCTCGATACGCCGATGGAGCTGCTCCGGCCCGGCCTTTCCTCGACCGCCAAAATTCAGACCGCACAAAAGAAAGCTGTATTGACGATTCCGATTCAGGCGCTTGCCGTTCGCTCGCAGGAAGACCTCGACGCGGCAAAGCACTCCAAGGGCAACGTGACATTGGCGGCGTCGAAGCCGGCCGGAAATGCGCAGAAGACCGACATTCAGGGAGTGTTCGTGATCCGCGCCAACAAGGCCGAGTTTGTACCCGTGCAAACCGGGATCACGGGAATCACCGACATCGAAATCACGGGCGGCTTGAAAGAGGGCGATCAGATCGTTACAGGCAGCTACAAGGTGCTACGAACTCTCCGCCCTGGCACGAGCGTCAAGGTGGACAATTCAGCTCCAAAGCACGAGGAATCGTCGAGCTAAGTGCGGTTCTCGCCAGACGAGTTCGTCGAAAACTTGCGGAGCCGCGAGCGTGTGCGATCGCACCTGAAGTTGAGCAAAGTCAGTCAGCCGAAGTTGACTTAGGGAGTCGAGTTCCAATGGCCGTGGAAGAAGTCGCACTCCAAACCTATCGCGAGGATCTCGTCACTTCAGGGATCGCCATTCGGACCGAGGACCTCTGGAAGACGTACGAAATGGGGACGGAGCAGTTGCACGCGCTTCGCGGCGTGAGCATCGAAATTCGCAAGGGCGAGTACGTTGCGATCATGGGACCGTCGGGTTCGGGAAAATCAACCCTGATGAATTTAATCGGCTGCCTCGACACACCGACGAAGGGGAGCTACTGGCTAGCGGGGCGCCTCGTCAGCCAGCTGGACGACGACGAACTCGCGTATATCCGCAACAAGGAAATCGGGTTCGTGTTTCAGACGTTCAATCTCCTGCCGCGCGCCACCGCACTGCACAACGTGGAACTTCCCATGATTTACAACGGCACGCCGGCGGAAGAGCGCCTGGGACGCGCGAAGAGCGCGCTGGCGCAAGTGGACTTGGCGGAGCGCATGATGCACAAGCCCAACGAACTTTCCGGCGGGCAGCGCCAGCGCGTGGCGATTGCGCGAGCGCTTGTGAACAATCCTTCCATCCTCCTTGCGGACGAACCCACCGGCAACCTCGATTCGCAAACAGGCGAAGAAATCATGGCGCTGTTTGCGCGCCTGCACCAGAAGGGCAATACCATCATCCTCGTGACTCACGAAGCGGATATCGCGGCGCATGCGCACCGCGTGATTCGTCTTCGGGACGGCAAAGTGGAACGAGACGAACGCACCCGCTAGGAACGTCCCCGCCAGGTCCAACGTCCCAAGCGATCAAGTGCGGGGCACTTCGCTCATCAGTTCGATCACATTCCGGTCCGGATCGCGAAATGCCGCGATCCACAGGTCGTGCTTCTCGAGCTTGGCGATCATAGCGGGCTTGGCTTCGAAAACGATTCCGCGCTGCGCCAGCGTGTCGGCGGCTTTCTGGATGTCGTCGACGCGGAAGAAAAGGACCGGGCGGAAGGTTTCGCCGTTTGCCTCGGCGAGCGAGAGCATCAATCGGATTCCGGCACAATCAAAAAACACCATATTCGGAACGCGAAACAGGAATTTCATTCCCAGCGTATCGCGATAAAACGCGACCGTGCGATCCAGGTCCGTCACGGTCACGCCGATTTGCCCGATTTGAGCCAAGCCAAAATTTGAGTCCGCGGTTACCATGCTTAACGCTCCTGTGATTCGCTGCAGGGCAAATACTGGCACAGCGGCGCCGCCAAAGCTTCTCAAGTCTTGCTAATTTTGCACGAGGCGCTGGTGGGCGCGAAGAAATATTCGCTGAAATGACCTCGCACGATTAGACTGGGCCGAACTCAAAGTCTTCGAGACCTGTGTAAACCCTCGGAGGATGCTGATGCGCAAGAAGGAGCGGTTCTTCATACAAACACTCGCGGCGATTCTCTGTTTGGCCGGCGCTGCTTTCGGTCAGGCACACGAGGAAAAACCGCAGGCCGCTGCGAACATGCAGCCGGCGCCCTCGCCAACGAGCCCAGGCCCCGAGCAGGCGTTGCTGGCGAGACGGGCGGGCGATTACACCCGCGTAATCAAGTTCGTGGGCCAGGATGGGGCGTGGTCCGGAACATCGAAGATTTCGGTAATTCTGGGCGGGCGCTTCATTTTGGAAGAAAACCACGACACCGTTATGGGCCGACCCGTCGAGGGCACGCGCCTCTGGGGCTACAACAATGTGACGAAGCAATACGAAGCGGCATGGATGTACACGATGTCTACGGCGATTACCAAGCTGACTGGCACCAGTGCCGACGGCGGGAAGACCGTCGAATATACGAGCACAGCCGACGAACCCCGCCTTCACGCTCGCGTCCGGCAGATCGATGACGACCACTTCGTCGTCACGCTTTCAACCGCCGGGCCCGATGGCAAGGACACTCCGTTTCAGGAAACGACTTACGCGCGGAAGAAGTAAACGTCCGGCTCGATGACACTCAGCGCGAGCCCGCAAAGCAGGTCGCTTTTCGCGCTTCCGGAGGAACACCATGAAGAAAGCGTCAGCCTTGATCGTCGTAGCGGCAATCGCCGTCTCCAGCGCTCTCTTCCTGGGATGGCCCAAGAACTCTGCGGTGGCGGCCACGTCACTCGAGTTTCGTGAATCGAGCGACAACGATAGCTCGATGGAGCACCAAATCGTCGCCAAAGAACGCGAGGGATTGGAAGCTCTCAAGACCGGCAACCTGGACCAATTCGGCAATCTCACCGCGGACGATGCGGTTTTCGTGGACGCGATGGGTCCGGCGAGCAAGGCACAGGTGGTAAAGAACGTGGCTGGATTCACGCTCTCGGACTACTCGATGGATGACATCCGGTACGTGCCGCTTTCCGGAAAGTCGGGCCTCATAACTTACAAGATCTCCGAAAAGGGAGTTTCGCACGGCAAGGAGTTTGCCGCCCATGCCTACATTTCCTCGATCTGGACGAAGCGAGGAAAAGGCTGGGTCTGCCTGTTCAGCCAGGAGACTGCGGCCAAGCAGCCCTAACGCGAAAAGAAATTGCGAGCGAGAAAAAGCACGTTGGCGGGGCGTTCGGCAAGCCTGCGCATAAACCAGGGAAACCAATACGTGCCATAGCAGATGAAGACCGCGCTGCGATAACCTTCGCGCGCGAGTCGCAGCTGTTCGGCGGTCTGAATGCCGTATAACATCTGAAACTCGAACTCATTCTTTGCAATCCCCTGCGCTGTCGCCCATTCCGTGATGCGCTTGATCAGCTTCCGATCGTGAGTGCCGATCGCCGCGCGCACGCCGGCGCGTCGAGCTTCCGGACTTAGCAGCATCTGCGCCAGCCGAAAATAGTTCTCATCCGCGTCGGCTTTTTCCGCGAACGCAATTTCGGGCGGCTCGTTGTACGCGCCTTTTACGAGCCGGACGGCACAGCTTTCTGAAATCAGCCGCTCGATGTCGCGCTCCGTGCGAAACAGATAGGCTTGAACGCAGACGCCAACGTTGTGATGCGTCTTGCGGGCGCGGCGGCAAAAATCGAGCGTCACGTCGACGTAGGGACTCTGTTCCATGTCCACCCAGAGAGTTCTGTCGGGCGGCACTTGGGCGGCGATGCGGCCGAAGTTCGCGAGGCAAAAATCGAAATCGAGATCGAGGCCCAACTGGGTCAGCTTGATCGAGAGTTCGCTCGCGAGCCCCAGTTCGCGGATCCGCGCCAGCACATCCAGATAATGCTGCGTCACGCTTTCGGCTTCGGCGCGGCCCGCAACGTTCTCGCCGAGATGACTCAGAATCGTTACCAGGCCGCTGTGTTCGAGCCGCTGAGCGGCCGCGAGCGCGTCCTCGGCATTTTCTCCCGGCATGAACCGCTCGACGGTGCGACGCGTGAACCGGTAGCGAGGAGCGCGCTCGCGCAGCCACGAGCTTCGCGAGGCCTTCAGAAGTGCGCTGCGCATCAGGCTCATTTGCGGATCTTCAAGCTATTGCGGGGAGGTGAGCGTTTTGATGAACCGATAATAAAAGTCGACGCCTTCGTAGAACGAAGCCACCGGCAGCCGTTCGTCACGGCCGTGCGAGCGGTCGTCGTTGATGTCGATGAACACGCCCGGAACACCGTACGTCGGAATTCCAGCTGCGCGCGAAATTGCGCCGTCACTTGCACCCGCGTCCATCACGGGAATCACGGGCACACCGGGCCACATCTGGTCGACGACTTTTTGGAGGCTACCCATCACGTCGGGCCGCAGCGGCGACGGCGGATTGGCCCGTGGCCCCAATCCCGAACTTTTCACCTGAGTGACGTTGATTTCCGACTCCGCGAGGATTTTAGCCAGTTGCTCGCGAATTTCATCCGGGGGATGCCCGGGCAAAATCCTGCAGTTGACGTTGGCGCGCGCAAAACCGGGCAGCGCATTGTTCGCGTGACCGGCATCGAGGCGCGTGGCCACGCAGGTCGTGCGCATGCGCGAATTGTAGAAGGGCGTCTTCGCGAGCCGCGCCATGGCGGCTTCGTCCGGCGGAGTTTTCACGATTGCCTTCATATCCGCGCCCTCTTGACCTCCGACGATGTCGGCTTCCTTCGCGAAATACGTGCGCGTCACCTCGTTGAGCTCGAAAGGAAACTGATAATGTTCGAGCCGCGTCAGCCCTTCGGCAAGCTGGTAAATCGCGTTGTCCGGGACAGGAAGCGAGCTGTGGCCGCCCTTGTTGTGAACTTCGAGCGTAAAGTCGGCGTAGAGTTTTTCGCTGGCCTGGATGCCGACCAGCAGTCGCTTGCCCTGGTCCATCTCGAAATCGCCCGCGTCGGGATTGAGAATGTACTCCGCGTCGATCAGGTCGCGATGATTCTTCAGCAGCCAATCCACTCCGTTGGACGCGCCGCCTTCTTCGTCGGCGGTCAAAGCGAGGATGATGTCGCGATCCGGTTTATAGCCTTCGAGTTTCAGGCGAATGAACGTCGTGACGAGAATCGCGTCGCCTTCTTTGATGTCTTCCGTGCCACGGCCATAGAAGTAGCCGTCTTTTTCGGTGAACTTGAACGGATCGAGCGACCAATCCTCGCGCCGCGCTTCGACCACGTCGGTGTGGCAGATCAGCAGCAGCGGCTTGTGCGCTCCGGTCCCATGCAGCCGCGCGACCATGTTGCCTTTGCGCGGGTTGGGGCCGAGTACCTGGACGTCGCCGGCGGGAAATCCCGCGTCGAGGAGCCGCTGTGCCATGGCTTGCGCCGCAAGGGTGGTGTTGCCGACCGAATCCGTCGTATTGATTTCGACGAGCTGCTTGAAGATGTCGTGCGAGAGTTGTTTGTTCGCGTCGTCAACCTGTGCGGGAAGCGTCCCCGCCAAGCCCAAACCGAGTAAAGCCGAGGTGACCATCGAATTCCGAAGCTTCATGCATCCCCCAAAAGAGCGTGCCATTGTAGCTCAGTTCAGAAAGGAGGCGGGGCGAACGGCTTTTCGGTGGGTGGCTCGAGGATGAAAATCGCGTAACGGTAGAGCACCAGCTTCATCGGCAGGGTGACAGGATGCGGTCCTACGATGTCGCCAAACGCTTCGTGAACCTCGTGTGATTTGTCTTCCGGCAGCAAGCCAAGAAGCTCGCCGAACCGGTTCTTGGCCTTGCCGAATTGGTCGTTGTCCTCCGGCGTGAACTGAGGATTTGGGTCCTTTTCCTGGTATCCGCGATAGAAATCGTACCGGAACTGTTTCTCGTAGAGACTCGCGTATGCGACCTTCGCCGCGACAGGAGAAGGCTGCACATCGGCGAGGGCTTTCGCCGTGAAAGCTTTGACAGCGGTCTCGAATTCGACGAAATCTGCGCGCGCTTTTTTCTGCGGACCTGCGCCTTTCTTTGCGAGAGTGGCCGCCAGACCGTCTGTTCTCGCGTCGTAGCATTTGCCGTAAGCCGTGATTGCGCGGGCGGCAGTGTCCGGCCCATTTTTCTCAGTGAATTTCGCCACCCAGTCGATGGAGCTGATCTGCAGAATTTGCGCGCACGTCATGCCGAGTCGATCTGCTCGATCGGAAGCGGACGGAGCCGGCGCTTTCTGCGGCGGTTTCGTCTGCGCCGGAGAGGCGCACGCGAGGAGAAGCGAAGCCACGATTGCAGCGATGTTTTTCATGGAAGAATGCTACGTCATGGAGCGTTACTTGGCGCCGGAAACTTAACAAGAAGATCGGCGCGCTCTTTCAATGTCGTGGTCCCAGCCGGCAGAATCAGCAGGCCACGCCCGAAGCAGCTCTTCAGCCGCACCACTTGAGCGCTTTGCCACTGCGCTCCCGTGGGACGGATTTGAATCGCCCCTCCCGTGCTCTGTTTGAGCAGCGCCGCGAATCGAGGCTGATCCTTTTTATCGCGCTGGTGGAAGATCACGAGCACGACCCCCGGCTCCTTATTGGCGTGAACTTCCAAAATCCTGCACGCGACGACGCTAGAGCCTGCCGGAAGAGCCTGCTGGTCGTGGCCGGGAACCGCAAGCGCCGAAATTGACACCGAAGCAAAGCACAGCGCTAGAACACGAACGATTAGAGACATTAGTTGGAATCGCATTTTGTGACCTCGCGGAAATTTGGGCCCGAGTCCCCCATTAGCTACAGATATTCGGACGAAGCCGACCGCGATTCGACGAGATCGATTTCGCGCTCGAGCTTTCGCATCACTTCGTCGTTGATGGCGTTATGGTTCCGCAGGCTCAGCAGGGCCGCTCGCTGGACGGACCGCACCTGCACAGTCAAATCGCGAAAACGCTCGAACTCTTCGCGGCTGTAAGCGCCGTCGTCCGATTGTTTCTCTTCCAGCAAATCGAGCCGCCGCCGCTGAAGGCGTATCAGGTCTTCATACATCGGTCCCGCCTCGGCCGCGTCACCCTCGCGCGCATGCTCCAAGTATGCCAGCGAAGCCTCTGCCATTGCGCGGCGCGCCTTTTGTTCTTCCGGGTTCTTGCCGCCGTCAACAGAAAGTCCCAGCCACCGAATCAGGGGTGGGAGAGTAAGCCCCTGAAATACAAGCGTCACGAAGATAACGGAGAACGTGAGGAAGATCATCATGCTGCGACTCGGAAACCGCGTTCCGTCCCCCAGCAGCGTTGGGAGTGACAGTGCAGCGGCCAGCGCGATCACGCCCCGCATTCCGGTCCATGCCACCACGAACACCGCCCGCGGATTCGGAAGCGGTTCGGGTTGCCCCAGGATTCGATGGCGAATCTGATTTGCGATCCACGCGCCCGGATACATCCACAGAAAGCGCAGCACGATCACCACAGCGCTGAAGAGCAATCCCAGCCACATCACGTGCTTCACATGCGCGGTGGAAATCTCCGAGATCACATACGGCAGTTGAAGTCCGATGAGCACGAACACGACGCCGTTGAGGACGAACGTGACCGTGTCCCAGACCGATTCGACGCGCAACCGGGCCGCGCGCGAGAAGTAAAAGGAGCTTTTGTTCCCGAGGTAGAGGCCGCAAGCCACGGTGGAAAGTACGCCCGAAGAGTGGACTCCCTCGGCCGCGAGGTACGCCATGTAGGGCGCGAGGAATGTGAGCGTAATCTCGATCGAGGCGTCGTCAATTTTCGTTTCGAAGAAGTGCATCAGCTTGCCGATCGCGAGCCCGATCACGACGCTTGCAAGAATCAAATAGAGCAACCGGCCGGCGCCTTCGGCGAGGCCGGGCGTACGTCCCGTCACAAGAAGACCTACGGTAAACTGAAGCGCGAGGAGCCCCGTCGCGTCGTTGACCAGGCTCTCGCCTTCAATTACATCCACGATGCGCTTCGGCAGGCCCACTCGCTTCGCGATCGATGTGGCTGCAATCGTGTCGGTGGTCGAGACGACCGCGCCGAGCACGAGTCCCATTCGCCAGTCGAATCCCGGAAGAATCCAGCGGCACGCCGCAGCCACGCCGAACACCGTGAAGCCCACGAGTCCGAATGCCAGCATCGAGATGCTGATGAGGTTGTAGCGGAAGTCGCGCCATGAAGTGAGGAACGCCGCGGAGAATACGAGCGGAGGAATAATCACCAGGAAGACGATGTTGGGATTCAGCTCGATGCGCGGCGCGTGGGGCACAAAGCCCAGGATCAAACCGCCGATGACCAGAATGATCGGGTATGGCGTGCGGAGCCGCTTAGCCAGCGCCGCCAGCACGACGACGAAGAGCAGCAGCAGCACAAAGACAAGTTCGACGTTGTGGATGGCCCTCGATTCCATTTTCAGGAAGCCCTGCGGTGCAATTCTGTCAGATTTTCAGCGCGGAATCTCGCCGAGATGCTTGCGAGCCTTGGCGCTGCGTTTCCCGCGCGGAGATTGCAGAAGGGCGCGTTCCATCAGGACATCGAGCAATCGCGCGAGCCGCTTCTGACGTACGGCTGGCGATTTGCCTTTGTCGAACCAAAGGAGCGTCTGCCGGAGCGTGCCCGGGCCCATTTGCTGAAAGGCTTTGCGCGCTTTCGGGCGAGTCTTCAGCGCTTCAAGGATTTCGTCCGGCACGGGCAGCGCGCGGGATTCGCGATCGATCCGCAATTCGACGCCGACAAGATCGCCCACTTCGGCGCGCGCGGCTTTGCTCAGCGTCGCATTGAACTGCAGCCGATAGCGGCCGCCTCCGGCCGGCGTCAGGGTTGTGCGCGCGCTGCGGCCATTCGAAATCGCCACCACCGGGATGTGCTTCTTCTGGCCCGACTCCTTTTCGAGCGCGCGCCCGACATCCTCGGGCACGTCGACATATCGCAGCATCCAGATCTTGTAGATTCTCGCCTGAAATGGGTGAGTAGCGGGCGCCATCGTCTCTAAGCTACTACGTCTGCCTCTGCCACGGCATCTGCGAGTAAGATTGGCGACTGCGCTTTGTGTTTTCTGGGGGTTCAGCATGAATGCTCGAAAGCTCAGGCCAACGGGAATCTGGGTCGCGTTTTTCATTTTGTTGGCCGCGACCGCGTCGCGGGCGGCAGGCGAACATGAAGTGATTCTTCTCTGGCCGAGCGGCGCACCCGGCTCGGAAGGCAAGACCGCGGACGAATCCGTGCGAGTCACGCCCGAAGGCGACCACGTAGTCTCCGCCGTGAACCGGCCGTCGATCACCATGTACTTGCCGTCCAAGGAGAACGCGACGGGCGCCGCGATGATCGTGGTGCCCGGAGGAGGGCACGCGGAATTGTGGATGGACCATGAGGGATACAACGTCGCCAAATGGCTGAGCGATCGCGGCGTCGCGAGTTTCGTTCTGAAATATCGGCTGGCTCGAGAAAAAGGTTCGACGTACACCATCGAAGGAGATGCGCTGCGAGACATTCAGCGCGCGATCCGCTTGGTGCGAAGCCGCGCAGCCGAATGGGGCATTAATCCCGACCGTATCGGCGTGATGGGCTTTTCCGCCGGCGGGCAATTGGCCGCTCTTGCAGCGATTCGGTACGATGCTGGCATCGACGGAGCGGCGGACCCCATCGATCGTCAAAGCTCGAGGCCTGCGTTTCAAGCATTGATCTATCCCGGTCCGCCACGCGATGTGAACATCAGTCCATCGAGCCTGTCGAAGGACACGCCGCAGGCCTTCTTGCTCTGCGGCGAAGACGACCGTCCCGACATCTCCCAGGGGCTCGCCGAGTATTATCTCGCTCTCAAACGGGCCGGCGCTTCGGCGGAATTGCACGTCTACACCGGAGTCGGGCACGGGTTCGGTTTGCGCAGCCGGAACACCGGCCCAATTGCAACCTGGCTCGACCGATTCCTGGATTGGATGTCTGCGCGAGGCCTCTTGAAGCCAAAGTGAGATGGACCGCGATATCTCTCGGCAAGACTCCGAGATTTCACTCCGCAAAAAAAAGGAATTCATTGCTGATTCGTTGTTGGTGGGCTTTGCGGCGGAGATGATTCGGGCAGCGTCAGCGGCCTGTTGAGCGTGATGCGGATTTCGGTGAACTTCGGCAGCACGACGTCGCGTCCGTGCCGGGTTATCATGAACGTCACGGAGACGCACGTAGCGAAGATTCGAGCCACGCCCGCGGTGGAGGCGTCCGTGGCAGTCGAGACGATCGCTTCGATGATCAACTGCAGCGTGTCGTCTGCTTCCTTGGCAATTCCCGCCGTCGTCGCAAGATTTATCAACATCCAGGCTTTGCCCGGCCAGCCGCCCCTCATGCTCCCTTCCGAATCAATCTTGGTGTGAGATCTTTGGTCCAAATCCGCTCCACTCACGGACGCCACGACGGGAGCGCCGGCTCCCTGGAGCAAAACCAAATTGTCGAACGTCATGAGCAACGAGCCCGGCCGGCTTAACCATTTCGGATGCGTGGCCCTTACGATCCTTCCCTGAAACAGAGTTCCCTCCGGCAACACCACCAGCGAACCGACACGCACGGGTTCAATCAGGCGAGCCTCAATCGAATCTCCGGCGTGGCTCTTCGACGCGCTGATTGTTTCGAGGAGGATCACGTTCGCCTGCGTCCCCGCTTCCAAGGTGACAGCTTCGCGCGCAACCGGCGTCTGGTCACTCAAAGCAAGGGGCGAGGTATTGGGCAATCCATCGGAGGAACCTTCGCTCAAGATTGCGGCTTCAAAAGTCGCGATGGGAGGCGGACTCGGCGATGACGCGGAAGCTTTCTGGTTCGTCGTCGCGTTCGAGGGCGATGATTGAGCCTCCATTGGCGGCGCGCCGGCATTCGCAGATACAGCGGCCGCCGAACCCGGCGCCACCTTGCACGCCCGCGCCTGAACCTGACGTTCGTTCGCAATCGAGAGGAAAGAGACTTCAAGAGGAAGTTCCTTTCCGTCGGGAAGCGTGACGCTGGCGGAACGAAAAACAGGATAATTTTCGTGCCGCGGCGTAAAGGCTTGAACGACCCACGGCCAGTGATCGTTTCGAATCCTTCGCCGCTTTTCAAAGTGATCTACCGTCAAACGGACCGGACAGCCTGCCGGCATCACTTTCCGCGCTCCGGAGTAGACGGCTTGGAACAGAGTTCCTTCGACGTTGTCACCCGTTTTCAAGCCTTTGGTTTTCAGCGGACCCTTGAGCTGAACTTTCACATAGAGCGCGGGTTTAGTATCGGCGTGATCCGCACCGCCGCCAGCCGCAAGGGCCGAGAAAGGAAGAAAAACGACCACGAGCACGAAGAGAAAATGTCGTCGGAGCGCCGAAATCGTCATCGCGAAGCGAAGGATAGTACAGGCGTCCGCAAACCCAAAGATAATCCGCCCGCGCGAGCGGAGGTTTGGCTGCGGAGGCGCCTAGAAATAAAAAAGGCTCCGATTGCTCGGAGCCTTTTTCGTAAGAATTAATCCTGGCGGTGACCTACGTTCCCGCACAGTTGCCCGTGCAGTATCATCGGCCCTGCGAGGCTTAACTTCCGTGTTCGGGATGGGAACGGGTGTGACCCTCGCGGTAAGACCACCAGAAACTTGAAATCGAAACTCGGAAACTGCACAGCGAGTTTCGATGAGCAACTGAAGGAAGTAAGGCGAACCGCAAATCTCCACAAGTAGCACGATGTGAAAAGAGCCTTTCCTTACGTCCACGCCACCATCGAGCCCGAAAAAGCCGGACTCTCAGGGTAACGCTACGCGTTAGGAAAGTTTTATGGTTAAGCCGAACGGCCGATTAGTACGGGTCAGCTACACGCATTGCTGCGCTTCCACCTCCCGCCTATCAAAGTCGTAGTCTTCGACTGGCCTTCTTATCCCGCCGAAGCGGGATTGGGAAACCTTATCTCGAGGCGAGCTTCTCGCTTAGATGCTTTCAGCGATTATCTCTTCCCGACTTCGCTACCGAGCGATGCCACGGGCGTGACAACTCGATCACAAGAGGTCGGTCCATCCCGGTCCTCTCGTACTAGGGACAGCTCCTCTCAAGTTTCCTGCGCCCACACCAGATAGGGACCGAACTGTCTCGCGACGTTCTGAACCCAGCTCACGTACCGCTTTAATAGGCGAACAGCCTAACCCTTGGGACCTTCTACAGCCCCAGGATGCGATGAGCCGACATCGAGGTGCCAAACCTAAGCGTCGATGTGAACTCTTGGCTTAGATCAGCCTGTTATCCCCGGCGTACCTTTTATCCGTTGAGCGATGGCCCTTCCACGCAGAACCACCGGATCACTAGATCCCACTTTCGTGCCTGCTCGACCTGTGTGTCTCGCAGTCAACCCGGCTTATGCTCTTGCACTCCACGGCGGGTTTCCAATCCGCCTGAGCCGAGCTTTGAGCGCCTCCGTTACCATTTAGGAGGCGACCGCCCCAGTCAAACTACCCGTCTGGCCGTGTCCTCCACCCCGTCTAGGGGTGCAAGTTAGAGCGACAGAACTATCAGGGTGGTATTTCACCGTTGCCTCCCCCTCAGCCGAAACCGAGGGTTCCCAGGCTCCCACCTATCCTACGCAGGCAGTACCGTTAATCATGACCAGAGTGCAGTTAAGGTGCACGGGGTCTTTCCGTCTAGATGCGGGCATCCGGCGTCTTCACCGGAACCACAAATTCGCCGAGCCGTTCGCCAAGACAGTCGTTCGATCGGTACGCCATTCGTGCAGGTCGGAACTTACCCGACAAGGAATTTCGCTACCTTAGGACCGTTATAGTTACGGCCGCCGTTCACCGGGGCTTCAGATCAGGCCTTCGCTGCCTTGCGGCAGCTAAGCCCTCCCTTTAACCTTCCGGCACCGGGCAGGCGTCACCCCCTATACGTCGTATTCGACTTAGCAGAGAGCTGTGTTTTTGTTAAACAGTCGCCGAACGCATTTCACTGCGGCCCCCTCGGGCTATAAACCCTAGCGGGGCACCCCTTCTCCCGAAGTTACGGGGCTAATGTGCCTAGTTCCTGAGCGAGCGTTCTCTCGAGCGCCTGTGGATATTCACCTTGTCTACCTGTGTCGGTTTGAGGTACGGGCACCATGCGAACTCCTTAGAGGTTTTTCCTGGCAGCGTGAAATCAGAGACTTTGTGGCCGTGTGGCCTCGGAACCGGTCTGACCGTTGAATGACCCCGTGGATTTTCCTGCGGGATCCGGCTTGCACCGGGCCATCGGGACGTCCATCACCCGACTCCCCTATCCTTCTGCGTCACCCCATCGTATAACGTTCACATGGCGGGGCAGGAATGTTGACCTGCTGTCCATCAGCTACGCCTCTCGGCCTCACCTTAGGACCCGCCTAACCCTGAGCGGATTAACCTTCCTCAGGAAACCTTAGACTTTCGGCGACGCGAGTTCTCATCGCGTTTATCGCTACTTATGCCGGCAGAGTCTCTTCCGTGGCGTTCAGTAGTCCTCTCGGTCTACCTTTGCCACCACAGAATGCTCCCCTACCAAATGACAATTCCCGGAGGAACTGCCAATTTCGCAATTTCGGTCGCAGACTTGAGCCCCGTTGGATTGTCGGTGCGTGAACACTTGACCAGTGAGCTGTTACGCTTTCTTTAAAGGATGGCTGCTTCTAAGCCAACCTCCTGGCTGTCTGTGCGCTCACACGTCCTTTCCCACTTAGTCTGCAGTTGGGGACCTTAATTGGCGATCTGGGTTCTTTCCCTCTCGACCACGGAGCTTATCCCCCGTAGTCTCACTCCCGTGCTGTTGTCCACGGCATTCGGAGTTTGATTGGATTCGGTATCCTGGATGGGACCCTAGTCCATTCAGTGCTCTACCACCGTGGCAAATCGCACCAGGCTGCCCCTAAAGGCATTTCGGGGAGAACGAGCTATCACGGAATTTGATTAGCCTTTCACCCCTACCCTCAGCTCATCCGAGCGATTTTCAACTCACAACGGTTCGGTCCTCCAGTCGCGGTTAAGCGACCTTCAACCTGGCCAAGGGTAGATCATCCCGCTTCGCGTCTATTCCCACGCACTAATCGCCCTATTCGGACTCGCTTTCGCTGCGGCTCGCTTTCGCTTAACCTTGCGCGTGAGAATAACTAGCCGGCTCATTAAGCAAGAGGCACGCCATCAGGCATTCCGTATCCGAAGACACGGCATAGCCCTCTGACTGCTTGTAAGCATACGGTTTCAGGTTCTATTTCACTCCCCTCGCAGGGGTGCTTTTCGCCTTTCCCTCACGGTACTGGTTCACTATCGGTCGCCAACGAGTATTTAGCCTTGGAGAGTGGTCTCCCCAGATTCCCACGGGGTTTCTCGTGCCCCGTAGTACTCAGGATACCGCTTCGAGTCCGGAAAGCTTTCGGTTACATGGCTATCACATTCTATGGCCCCGCTTTCCAGCGGGTTCACCTAGCCTCCGGATTGGTAACTCTACTCACGCGGTCCTACAACCCCCCGATATAAATACCGGGGTTTGGGCTGTTCCGATTTCGCTCGCCGCTACTATCGGAATCTCGTTTGATTTATTTTCCTCCAGGTACTGAGATGGTTCACTTCCCTGGGTTTGCTCGCACCCGCCTATGTATTCAGCGGGCCGTAAGCCGGTTTTACCGGCTTGGGTTTCCCCATTCGGAAATCCCCGGGTCAAAGCCTGCTTGCGGCTATCCGGGGCTTATCGCAGCTTGCCACGTCCTTCTTCGCCTGTTGGCGCCAAGGCATCCACCGTACGCTCTTAGTAGCTTAACCATAAAACTTACCCAACACGTCCCGGCCCGTTTAGGACCGGAATCTTGACGAACA
>CAVVWI010000005.1:0-130068 GCA_963751935.1 uncultured Acidobacteriota bacterium
GTGGATGTCATCGACCTGTTGTATCAGCACCGCGTCGACCCAAACGTGCCCATCGAAGACGTCGCTGGCACCGTGAAGGAGTTGATCCAGGCCGGTAAGGTGAAGCACTTCGGCATGTCCGAAGCAGGGGTAAAGACGATTCGCCGCGCGCACGCAGTCCAGCCGCTCACGGCACTGCAGAACGAATACTCTCTGTGGTGGAGGAAGCCGGAAGCGGACGTACTGCCGACTCTTGAAGAACTGGGAATTGGCTTGGTTGCGTATAGCCCTCTGGGGAAAGGGTTCCTCACCGGAAAGATCGACGAAAACGCGAAATTCGACAGCACCGATTTCCGCAGCATGCTCCCTCGCTTTACGCCGGAGGCGCTCAAGACGAACCAGACTGTGGTCGATCTGCTCGGCAGGATCGCGAAGCAAAAAGGGGCGACCCCCGCTCAGATCGCGCTCGCTTGGCTGCTTGCGCAGAAGCCGTGGATCGTTCCAATTCCCGGTACGACCAAGTTGAACCGTCTGGAAGAGAACATCGGAGCGGTGTCGGTCCAACTGACGCCCGAAGACCTGCGAGACATCGATGTCGCCGCGTCGAAAATCACGGTGGAAGGAGCCCGGTATCCAGAACGCTTCGAAAAAATGACCGGCCTGTAAGCGGCCCGTGCGCAAATGAGAGAACCATGGGACGCGTGATAAGCACATGGCCGAAAGACGAACTGCGTAAAATTGCTGAGGCGGACGACCTGCACATCGCGCCGCTCCGTGAGGATGGGGTGACGTACGGCACCCCGACGTGGATTTGGTCCGTCGCGGTCGACGGCGCTCTTTACGTACGCGGCTACAACGGACAGAAATCTCGTTGGTACCAGGCCGCGGTGCAGCAGAAGGCGGGGCGCATCGTCGCCGCCGGCATAACAAAGGAAGTCTCGTTTGAGCCGGTCGACGGAGCGGTCAATCACCTCAGCGACCTCAACGACCTCATTGATGACGCGTACCGCGCGAAATACAAAGGCAGCCTGTACCTCAAGCCGATGATTGGCGCGCGCGCCCGTTCCGCTACAGTGAAGGTGATGCCGCGCGCGACGAATGCGTGAAGCAACAAACCACCAGCGAGGGAATCGAAGATATGGAGATCAAAAGAGCCGGCACACAGCCTTCCGCAAAAGGACCGTCGGATTGGTTCACGGGAACGGTGCGGATCGATCCGCTATTTCAGGCGCCCGATCCGGCACTGGTTCAAGGCGCCAGCGTAACCTTCGAGCCGGGCGCGCGGACGGCATGGCACACGCATCCCCTCGGTCAGACGCTCATCGTGACGGCCGGCTGCGGTCGGGCACAACGCGAAGGCGGACCTATTGAGGAAATCCGCCCCGGCGATGTGGTCTGGATTGCGCCCAATGAAAAGCATTGGCATGGGGCCGCTCCAACCACGGCCATGACCCACATCGCCGTTCAGGAAAGACGCGACGGCAGGGTTGTCGACTGGATGGAACAGGTTAGCGACCAACAATATCAGGGGGCGGCCTAAGAGACGTCGCAGTAGGCAGGACCTTCACGCCTTCGAGAATACGTTTTTAGTTCAACCGCCGACGCTCCCAGAACATCCAACATGTGGTTTACGCCAAAGGCGCAGGCGCCGTGACGCCTTTTGTGTTTCCGAGCATCTCAAAACGGGGGGCATCCAGTGAAGCAATCGCGAGTTTCCAGGGGCTTGGTATCGATACTGTTACTCACGGCGATCGCGCTGCTCTGCGGTCGCGCCGTCACTTCGGCGAGGCGCGCACGCACGCAATCGGAACCTTCCGCGGGATCCGTCGTGCCGCCTCAGCAGCTCGGCCCCGATGGCCAAGCGTCGTTGCGCACCATCGTTCAGGCGGGAAATCTCGCAGACCTGCGCTGGCCCGATTTCAGCGACTACGACAAGCACGTGCAGAAATTTTACGAGTCGTATGGGTATTCCCTGCCGTGGGTGAAGGGAATGGAGCCAACCGCGCAGGCACAGCAGGCAATCGCGCTCCTGTTGAAAGCCGACCAAAAGGGATTGTCCGCCGAGGATTACGACGGGCCGCGTTGGGCCGACCGGCTGGCGAAACTCAAGCCCGCAACGCCGCAGCCGTCAGAAGCAGATGCGGTGCAATTCGACGCCGCGCTCACCGTTTGCGTGATGAGATATATCTCGGACCTTCACATCGGCAAGGTGAACCCCAAGCATTTTGATTTTGGTCTCGACGTCGAAGCCAAGAAGTACGATCTGCCCGAATTCCTAAAAGGAAATGTTGTGGATGCACCGGATGTCGGCGCCGCCCTGGCGCAAGTGGAACCGCCCTATCCGGGTTACAAGCGCACGATCCAGGCTCTGCACACGTATCTGGAGCTTGCGGGAAAAGATGACGGAGAACAGCTGCCGCCTGTAAAAAAACCGATTGCTCCCGGCGATGCTTATCCCGGAGTTCCGCGGCTGATTAGATTGCTTACGCTGGTGGGCGATCTTCCGGCAGACGCAAATGTCCCGGCGGATGGAACTGTTTATCAGGGAGCGCTCGTCGACGCGATCAAGAATTTTCAGCGCCGGCTTGGCCGCGAACCGGATGGACGAATCGGAGCGCAAACCTTGGCCGATCTGAACGTGCCTCTAAGCCGCCGCGTGCGGCAGATGCAGCTCACCCTCGAGCGTTGGCGCTGGCTTCCGCTTGAGTATCAAAAGTCCCCCGTGGTCGCGAATATCCCCGAGTTTCACCTTCGCGCCTACGACGAGAACTTCAAAGTGGCATTGTCGATGAACGTCGTGGTGGGCAAAGCCTATGGCCACGGCACCCCGATTTTCAGCGACACCATGGAGTACGTCATCTTCCGGCCCTATTGGAGTGTCCCCTACTCCATCGTGAAAGGTGAACTCCTCCCACACCTCGCTCGCGATCCCGATTATCTGGCGAAGAAGGGGCTCGAGGTTGTAAACAGCCGCGAGGAAGTCGTCACATCAGGAACAGTCACGAGCGACGTGCTCGAGCAGCTCCGTGCAGGCAAACTCTTCGTCCGGCAACCGCCGGGTCCCAAGAACGCGCTGGGACTCGTGAAATTTATCTTTCCGAATGACTTCAGCGTGTACATGCACGATTCTCCCGAACATGAATTGTTCTCGCAGTCCAGGCGGGATTTTAGCCACGGCTGCATTCGGCTGGAAAGGCCGGCGGACCTGGCTGTCTGGGTTCTACGCAACAATCCGGGCTGGGATATGGATCGCGTCCGTGCGGCCATGAATGGAACCACCACGCAGCAGGTGAATCTTACCCACCCAATTCCCGTCTTAATCGTCTATGCCACCGTAATCGTGACTGAGGATGGAGTGGTTCACTTTTACGACGACATCTACTTGCACGACGCCGCCCTCGAGAAAGTCCTGGCGCAGGGTTATCCGTATCCGGGCTAATTGCCGCTGATCAGGCTGGCAGGGCAGCCGAAACACCACTGGCGGACACGGCCGATGTCGACGTGGACGAAGTCAGAGCGAGGATAGTAGCCCACGCCGCCGCGATGCAGGGCAAGAGCCGCCTTGCGCAGCTTGAGCGTGTCGATGCCGGGCATGCGCAGGTCGATCGCCTCCGCGTGAGTGTGAAGGCTGTTCTTGGCCACTCCTGTGGAGTGAGCGCGAAGGGATTCGTTGGTCGCAGGAGTGCGGTAGCCGCAAACAATGTCGATCTCGCCGCCCGCACGCCCAACCGACGACGTGAGATCGGAGAGAACATCGTACAAGTGCGGATCGAAATGGCGAACTTCACCCGTCACGTGGTCGCGCAGGAAATAATCCAGTTTGGCGAGTGCGCTGGAAATGTACTCGTCGCCGCGCCGGTACACGATATCAAGCCGTTCACCTGTGTGCGTGTTGTAGAGCTGCAGGACGCGATCCTGGCTTTGGTGCGAGGACACGTCGCCCGGCTTGGCACGCGCAACAATCGGCGCTATCGACGCCAGTAGTGCCGCCGCTAGCAATAGACTTCGCGAAATCCTTCCGTGCAAGCGTATGCCTTCCATCGAAATTCAATTTTAGCATAAGCGGCTGCATCGGCCCATTTCGTCGGCGCCTGACGGTCAATGTCCCCGCCGTCCTTCCTGCTGGTGGGGAGAATGCGCCGGGCCTTTCGTGTGTCATTGCGACCTCGTAGCCTCTTCGGTCCCACGTCGTGCATGTGCAATGAGCATGTCAAAGATTGACATGGACCCGTGTTGCGGATAACGTAGACCTTGGAAGGTTCGGAGCGAAGAGGCTACTCATGGACCAAATGAACGTTTCCATTACAGATCAGCTTGCGGGCTATGTGCGCAAGAAGGTGAAAAGCGGCCGTTACAACAATGCGAGCGAAGTTGTCCGCGATGCATTGCGCCGCATGGAAGACGAGGACGAGCGCGCGTTGCGGCTGGCCAGGCCCACCGCGAAGGACATCCTGACCGACCTTACTGGGGAACAGCTTGAGGGCATTCGTCAGCGCGTGCGCGCCGGCATCGAAAGCATCGAGGTCGGGAAGTTCGTCCAGTACGAAGGACGCGAAGGACTGAAGAAGCTTGCCGACGGAGTGAAGGGGAGGGGACGTAAGCTCCTTGCTCGCCGCGCCACTGGCAAGTAATGCGTTATCGTGTCTCAGAGAACGCGGCGCGTGATCTGGACGAGATATTCGTGTATTGGGCCAATCGGGCGAGCCCGGAGGCAGCCGACCGCGTAATTGACAAGATCACCGAGCGTTTCTGGCTGCTCGGACAGCATCCGGACGCCGGCAGACGCGCGGGCGACATCGCTCCAGGTGTGAAGTGCTTCCCCGCCGGAAAGTACTTAATTTATTATCGTAAAACGCGTCGCGGCACAGACATCCTCCACATATTTCACGGCGCTCGGAATCAAGGAAGCGCTTTTAGGGCCGCAAGGAAACACGGATAAACCGGCGTTCCACTGGTTATTCCCAACCACGGAGTGCACGGGTAGACCGTCATTCATCGCGTAAGCGGAGTTGTCGCAATCGCCGAACTAGTGGGAACTCGTGGTGAGGGGTGAAGCGGGCTTGTCCGGGTACAGGCGATCGAACTCGGGGTCGCCGTGGAGAAGAGCGATGTCCGGGTCGCGGCGCGCCCACACGGAATCCTGAAAGCCGGCCTCCCAGGCTTTGCGCAGTGCGTCGAGAGCTTCCGATTTTCTATTCAAGCCGCAGTAGACGCAGGCCGCATTGTAAAGAATCGAGGCTTCATTCGCGCGCAACGTGATTGCCAGATTGAGTTCGCGCAGCGCGTCGGCCACCTGTCCCCATTCGGCGTAGTAGTAGCCGAGCAAAACACGAGCCCGCGCATCCTCGGGCACATGTTTCAAGTGGTTCTCGAGCGCCGCGGTGAATCTCTGGCTCATGTTGCGCTTGGCTTCGTCTTTCCCCATGGAGCCAAGAGAGTTCAATATGGGCACGTAGACGTTGTAATCTTCGCCGCTCGCTTCGATGGCGGATTCCGCCACATCCACCACTTCCTGGTAACGTCCCGCGGCGAACAGCGCGCGGCAGAGCATGTAATACGCGCCCTCGCAGTCGCGCTTGCGCTCAATCGCCTTCTTCACCATGCGCACAGCTTCGTTGTGTAGCTCCGCCGCATAGAGCACCCAGGCCTGGCTGACCTGCACTTCGGGCAAATCCCAGCGAAGGGCCACGGCTTTGCCCGAAGCCTCGCGCGCGCGTTCCACCCACAACTGATCGCGGCTGTAGTTGCAGTAAAACATGGCGCAGGCGTTGGCGCAGGCGGCGTAGGCCAGAGCGAAGCTCGGGTCCATGGCTACCGCGTTCTCGAACATCTGCAAAGCGAACTCGAGATCCTGGCGCGTCTGCCGGCGCGCGTAGCGCTTGCCGCGCAGAAACAGGTCGTAGGCCTGCAAGTTTTCCGTGGGCTTGACGGCCAGGGCCTCGAGCTCCTGCGGCGAAAGCGTCACGCGCAAGGCCTCGGCGATCTTCCGGGCCATTTCGTCCTGTATCTCGAAGACGTCCTTCATCTCGCGGTCGAAACGCTCCGACCACAGCGGGAAATCGGTGCGCGTGTCCACGAGCTGCGCGTTGATGCGCAGCCGGGCTCCGGCGCGACGCAAAGTGCCGGTAAGAACGTAGGCTGCGCCGAGCTGCTGGCCGATTTGCGCCGGCGTCACCTGCTTGTCGCGGAAGGCCAGAACCGTGGGGCGGGAGAAAGTGTTTAGTCCGCGGATTTTCGAAAGCTCGGTGATCACGTCCTCGGTGATGCCGTCGCGCAGGTATTCGTCTTCCTTGTTGCCGCTCAGGTTCTCGAAATATAGAACGGCCACGGATTTTCCAGCCTGTTTCTGGACGCCGGGATCGGAATCGCTCTTTTCTTTCGCGCGTTTCTTACCTGACTCGACGTCGCGCTTGAGCCGGCTGAGGTCCGTCTTCAACTCGGTCGCCGTCTGGCATCGCAGGCTGCGATCCTTCTCGAGGGTTTTTTCGAGAATGCGCACAAAATCGCCGGGAAGGACGGGATTCAGCTCGGCAGCGGGCCGGGCGTCTCGATTGAGGATGGCGTCGAAAACCACCGCCGAAGTTTCTCCGGGAAAAGGCAGGCTCCCGGTGGACATTTGGTACAACACAGTGCCGGTGGAAAAAATGTCCGTCCGGGCGTCCACGAGCTGACCACGCGCCTGCTCCGGCGACATGTAGGAAACCGTCCCGACGGCCGTGCCCGGCGAAGTGAGTTCGCCACCGGCAGCCATCGTGTCCCCCTGCCCTGCCGCAGCTCCCTGCGCGACCCAAACTCCCTGCGCGAGCTCGCCGCGGCTCATCTTGGCGAGGCCGAAGTCCAGAATTTTCACTTGCCCGCGCGCTGTGAGAAAAAGATTTGCCGGCTTGATGTCGCGATGCACGATCCCCTTGGCGTGGGCCGATTCGAGGGCGTCGGCGATTTGAATCGCCAGCGGCAGCAGCTTCTCCATTTCCATCGGCTGCGAGGTCATCGTTTGCGCCAGCGTCTCGCCTTCCAGCAGCTCCATAACAATGAAGTGTCTCAGGTCGTGCTGCTCGATCGAATGGATGGTGCAAATATTGGGGTGGTTGAGCGAGGAGGCGGCGCGCGCCTCTCGCTGAAAGCGCTCGAGCAACTGGGTGTCGTTGGCCATTTCAGGGGGCAGAAATTTCAGGGCCACGCGACGATCGAGGTGCGAATCCTGGGCTTCGTACACCACGCCCATGCCGCCCTCGCCAAGCTTGCGAATAATTTTGTAGTGCAGGAGTGACTGACCGATCAGCGGATCTGGGCTCATATTGGCCGGGTGATAGTATGCGGCGCGGAGGCCCGCGTCAAGATGGCCCATTCGTCGCTAAGTATCGTTTCCCGCCATTTTTTTCAATTTAGCTAAACCCTTCAGGCCGGCTCGGGAATCTAAGCGGTGGGGAACCTCAGTACCTGCGAATCAAGGAGGCATTTAGATGCCAACGATTACGACCAAGGACGGTACGCACATTTTTTACAAAGATTGGGGCAAGGGACAGCCCATAGTTTTCAGCCACGGTTGGCCGCTCACAGCCGACGACTGGGACGGGCAGATGTTGCATTTCGGTCAGCTCGGCTATCGTGTGATTGCGCACGACCGCCGAGGCCACGGCCGCTCCGACCAGACGTCGGACGGCAACGACATGGACACGTACGCGGACGACCTCGCCGCGTTATTCGAGAAGCTCGACCTGAAGGACGCGCTTTTGGTGGGGCACTCCACCGGCGGCGGTGAAGTCGCGCGCTATCTGGGCCGCCACGGGACAAAGCGTGTCGCCAAGGCTGCGCTCATCAGCGCCATCACGCCGCTCATGCTGAAGACGCCTAAGAATCCACTCGGCTCGCCCGTTGAAGTCTTCGACGGCCTCCGGGCAGCGCTCGCAGCCAACCGGCCGCAGTTCTACATCGACATCACGCTCCCGTTTTACGGGTACAATCGCCCGGGCGCAAAGATTTCCGAGGGCATCCGGCAGCACTGGTGGCTGCAGGGCATGGTGGGAAGCGTCAAGGCTCACTATGAATGCATTCGAGTTTTCTCGGAGACGGATACCACCGAGGACCTCAAGAAGATCGACATTCCCGTGCTCGTAATACATAGCAAGGACGATCAGATCGTGCCGATTGCCGCCGCGGGTCCAGCGGCCGCGAAGCTGCTCAAGCATGCAACGCTCAAGGTCTATGACGACCTTCCGCACGGCATGCCCGCAACGCACGCAGATCTGGTCAACGCTGACCTGCTCGCGTTTTTCAAGGGCGCATCGGCCGGCGCTTCGGCATGATCACCGGCTAGCCCGGCCTTTCGCCTTCTGCGGGAAGGCCGGGCTCCAAGCCTCGGGCATATGATTGAAAATCCGGCTGCCCCTAGAACCTCGTCCAGGAGATGTCCATGAATCGGCGGTATCTTCGCTTTGGAATTGTCTTGTCTGCGATTTTCCTGTTGGTTCCGTTGCGAGGAAGTGCCCAGACCTCGAGCGGCACGGGCACGATCGTCTCGCGCAGCGCCGACGTGGAAGGAGTGAAGCTGCACTACCTGGCGGCGGGTCACGGCCCGGTGGTGGTCCTTCTGCACGGCTACACGCAAACGTCGCGCATGTGGAAGCCCATCATTCCGCTGCTGGCCGAGAAATTCACAGTGATCGCGCCGGACCTTCCGGGAATCGGTGATTCGAGTATCCCAACGGATGGATTGGACATGAAAACCGCCGCCATTCGCATCCACGCGCTCGCCAAGTCACTGGGTGTCCAGAAGGCGCGCGTCGTCGGCCACGACATCGGATTGATGGTCGCCTATGCGTACGCCGCCCAGTTCCCGACGGAAGTGGAAAAGCTTGTGCTGATGGATGCGTTCCTTCCAGGCGTGCCTGGATGGGAAGACGTATATAACAATCCCGGCATCTGGCATTTTCGTTTCAATGGTCCCACTCCTGAAGCGTTGGTGCGTGGACGCGAGCGAACCTACTTCGATTATTTCTGGAACGATTTTGCCGCCGACAAGACCCATTCGCTTCCCGAAGCGGATCGCGCTGCGTACACGGCAGCCTATGCTCGACCCGGACGCATGCGCGCCGGCTGGGCTTACTTCGTTTCGTTCCAGGAGGCAGCCAAGGATTTCGCCCAACTTTCCCAGAACAAGCTGACGTTCCCAGTTCTCGTGATCGGTGGCGAGAAAGCAAACGGAGATGTGCTAGGGAGACAAGCGAAATTGGTGGCGTCAGACGTGACCGTTGTCGTCCTGAAGGACACGGGACACTGGGTGCTAGAGGAGCGTCCGAAAGAGACGACCGACGCGTTGGTGAAGTTTCTGTGATGTTCACCGCCGAATCAGGAAGAAATAATCAGATGAGAGACGGAAAGAGAACCTGTGCGACCCGCTTCAGCGGGGCGGCGGTTCTGGCGGTCTTGTTGTCGCTTGCTTTTGCGTGCTCGCCGGCTCGAGACCAATCCACATCTACCAGTGATGCGGGCGTAGCCGTAGGACCGCAATACGACTCGACGCACGTTTATGTTGCGCCCGGTGATTTGGACGCGTTCGTCAACAGCTTCGCTGCCACGTTCGGCGGCCAGCCGTCGAAGCGGTTCGTGACAAATATTCTCCCGGTGGTGGGCAGCACGGAGTTTCAATACCTGTGGACTCCGGTCGGCACGCTTTCCGTCTTCGCGTTTCAGACTCCAATTCCCTTCCCATTCGGGCAAGAGCGAACTGGATACCTCGTCACAGACATGGCGCAGGCGATCAAGGACGCTCGCGCGGCTGGAGGAGAGGTGATCGTCGAACCGTTCAAGGATCCCATCGGGATCGACGCCATCGTCCAGTGGCCCGGCGGCGTGAAGATGCAGCTCTATTGGCATTTCACGCCACCTAAATACGCGCCGCTGGAAACGATTCCAGAAAACCGGGTCTACATCTCGCGCGATGAAGCCGACGTTTTTGTCCGTGACTTCGTGCGCTTTTCACATGGCAAGGTGGTCTCGGATGACAACCACGCCGACGCAGGCGAAATCGGCCGCGCGGGAGAGACGTACCGCCGCATCCGCATAACTTCGGCGTTCGGCAAAATGCAGCTCCTGGTGACGGACGGACATCTGCCCTATCCGTTCGGGCGCGAGATCATGGGGTACGAGGTGACGGATCTCGCCGCGACGCTGGGGAAAGCCAAAGCTGCCGGCGCGAAGATATTGTCGGCTCCTTACACCTTGAGCGATCGGACCACGGCGATCGTGGAGTTTCCGGGCGGTTACATCACCGAAGTGCACAGCCTCGCCGCGCGCTGACCACGTTCTTCCTCGTAGCGAACACGCCAAGAGGCCCTCCGACCGTGCGTTTGACGCAGCCATTCCCGAAGATTAGAATCTGTTCCGTGACGATGTATTCTTGAAGAAGGAAGGTCCCAGCCCTATGCGTCGTTGTGCCGTCGCGGCTTTGTGCTTCGCCAGTCTGATTGCGAGCTCGGCTCGCGGACAAAAAACTACCCTGCAGCCAATTCACGTGGCCGCTGGGACGGTTCTGGTATTTCATATCCAGACTCGCCTGCACGCGAGCCGTGGAGACGAGGCCGACACCCTACCGAAGGGCACAGTTATCCTCGTGAAGCTGCTCGCTCCGATCGACTCGAGCCTGGATCACGACGGCGCCGAGTTTAGCGGCTACGTTGTGTCTCCTATCACTTCAGGAAACGAAGTCGTGGTCCATGCCCATTCGGAAGTTCGCGGCATTCTTGCATTGCTCCGAAGCCGGGCCCATCCGGAAGGATTCCGCTACGACCTTCTCATTACGAGCCTCACAGATCAGGGTAAGTCGTATGATCTGAGTGCTTCACTGAACTCCTCAGTTTTCGATGGCGCCACTGCTTCGGGAACTCAGAAAGCGGAGAGCCCAGGGGGAAGTGCGTCCGCGACGCGCAACTAGCGGCCAACACCTTTCCAGCAAGTTACCCCGAGCTCTCCCAACATAAGCATCTCTTCCTGCACCTCCGACCAGCAATCCAAACTAGGACTTAGGCGTAACGTGAACGCTAACCGCCAGATTCGTCCCGTTCTCAAGGATCCGGTAGGTGACATCCGCGCTGGAACCGACTGCGAGCGTCCCGTCTATCGTGGTGTTCTTGTCAGTGGCGAAGGTCATGGTCGTTTGTGCAGTTTGCTCGAACTGCTGTCCTTGCTGCGAGCCACTGGCGCTAACCGTGAGAGTGAACGAGTTTGTATCTACAGCAGAAATGTGCCCCGAAACTGCCTGGGTTTGCGGCGCAGCCTGCTCGCCCTGCACCGCAGCGCCGTGCGTCACGGGTCGCGCCCAGAACACGGGTATGAGGACCAAACTAGCTAGAGTTGTTACTCCGATTCGAATTGCTTTTCTCATTGTTTTGCAAGCCTCCTCAGGTTTGGGCTGGCGCCAACAACAGTGCAGGAGAGGAGCCATTCACCGATCTGAGATCGCAAATTCCGTATCCCTTTTCGAATATTTCACTTGCGACGACCGCATCACGCCGCGACGACACGTAACCGGGCAATCCACCAGGCCGTTTCTTCACTGCTGATTCAAAATATTCCTACAGAATTCCCCTTAGAGTATCTCGCGCCGCTTTTGTTCGTGACCTGGTCGATCATTCGAATTTGCGTGCCTTGACTCGTCGGCCAATCGGCCAGCGCAAGCGCTTCGACGTCCGGAATTTGTTTCCGATGCACGCCTCTAACAACTCAACGAGTCGCGCAGGCGGGAAATGATATAGTTCGGCGTCATCCCGAAGTCGGATGATTCCGCCGATGATTCCAAACTAGGATTGATTCGTGAGGACCTCAAATGTCTGACATCACGCGCCGTGATTTGCTTCGCACTGGGCTTGCGCTTTCAGCCTCATCGCTTGTCGCGAACTCGGCCCTGGCTCGCGCCAACGCGCTGCTCGAGCGCTATCCCGGCGTTGCATCCGCTGAAGCCGGCGCGGCTGTGTCTCCGCGGGAGCATCTGCTGTTTGATTTTGGGTGGAAGTTTTTCCAGGGCAACGGCTGCGACCCGAGCCGCGACCTTGGCTTCGGCAAAGATCAAGGCGATTTCGCGAAGTCCGGTGCATTCGAATTTGCCCGCGAGAAATTCGACGACTCGAAATGGCGCCCGCTCAATCTTCCTCACGATTGGGCCGTCGAGCTGCCCTTTGAGCACGACGAACTGCTCCAGGGCCACGGCTACAAGCCCCTCGGCCGCCGCTATCCCGAAACGAGTGTCGGCTGGTATCGCCGCGTCTTCGAAATTCCGCAGAGCGATCTCGCCCGCCGCGTCACGCTCGAGTTCGACGGCGCGTTCCGCAGCGCGCTCGTCTTCGTGAACGGCTACTTTCTCGGGCGCAACGACAACGGCTACGCGCCCTTCCGTTTCGATCTCACCGACTTTCTGAATTATGGCGCCAAGAACTATCTCGTCGTGCGCCTGGATGCGAGCTTCGGCGACGGCTGGTTTTACGAAGGCGCCGGCATCTATCGCCACGTGTGGCTCACGAAGACAGACGCGCTTCATCTGGGCAAGTGGGAAAGCTACGTTCGCGCCGATGTGAAAGGCGGTGAAGCCGTTCTGAACGTCGGGACGGTGGTGCAGAACCAGGGCAAGCAGGCCGAGAGTTGTCGCGTGCGCTGGCAGATTCTCGATTCAGCGGGAAAAACGGTGGCGACCGCCGAATCGACCCCGCAATCCGTTGCTCCGGACTCTGCCGCGAGCTTCACGTCAACGGCCAAATTCGCGAGCCCTGCGCTCTGGTCGCCCGAAACGCCGAGCCTCTATTCAGCGATCCTCACAGTGGAATCCGACGGCAAGCCGCGCGATGCCGAGCGCGTCAGTTTCGGAGTCCGCACCCTGCTCTTCGATGCCGACAAAGGTTTCTTCCTGAACGGCAAGTCCGTGAAGGTCAAGGGCACCTGCAATCATCAGGATCACGCCGGTGTGGGCGCTGCGCTGCCCGACCGCTTGCAGTTTTATCGCGTGGCCGTGCTGAAGGAAATGGGCTCGAACGGTGTGCGCACGTCGCACAATATGCCCACTCCCGAATGGGTGGAGGCGTGCGACCGTCTCGGCATGATGATGATGTGCGAGACCCGCATGATGAGTTCAACGCCCGAGGGTATGGCGCAACTTGAAGTGATGGTGAAACGCTACAGGAATTCGCCGTCGATCATCCTGTGGTCCATGGGCAACGAGGAGTGGGAATTGCAGAATTCCGAGCAGGGTAAGCGCGTCATGACGGACATGGTTTCGCGAACCCACGAGCTCGATCCTACACGCTTGTGCACGTGCGCGGTCAACGGCTCTTTCGACAAGAGCCTTCCGGAAGCGTTGGACGTGATGGGCTTCAATTACAACCTCAAAGCTCCCGACGAGTATCATGCCGCGCATCCGAAGCAGCCCTCGATCGGCTCGGAAACCGCAAGCACCGTCTCCACGCGCGGCATCTATTCGACAGACAAGCTGCGCAATTGGGTGAGCGCGTACGACATGAACCATCCACCATGGGCCGAGCTCGCCGAAGAATGGTGGAAGTTCTACGCGGCGCGCGACTGGCTCGCGGGCGGCTTCGCCTGGACCGGCTTCGACTACCGCGGAGAGCCCACGCCCTACGGCTGGCCTTCGATCAACTCACAGTTCGGTATCGTGGATATGTGCGGCTTTCCGAAGGACAATTTTTATTATTACAAGGCGTGGTGGGGCCAGGAACCAGCCCTGCACCTATTCCCGCACTGGAATTGGGATCAGCGCGAAGGCGAACCTATCTCGGTTTGGGTCCACTCGAACCTCGACGAAGTGGAGCTGTTTCTGAACGGCCAGAGCCAGGGCAGTCAGAAAGTGCAGCCACTGACTCATCTCGAGTGGAAGGTGAAGTACATGCCCGGCGTGATTGAGGCCCGCGGAAAGAAGGATGGAAAAGTCGTCCTCACGGAAAAGCGCGAAACCACCGGCGAGCCGAAGTCGATCAGGCTCACCGCTGATCGCGCCGAGATCGACGCCAACGGCGAGGATGTTTCAGTTCTCCGCGTCGAAGTACTTGACGATGCGGGGCGTTCCATCCCAACAGCAGGCAACATGATTAGCTTCAAAGTAACCGGCGACGGCGCCTTAATCGGCGTCGGGAACGGCGATCCTAATTGCCAGGAATCCGACAAGGAGCCGAAACGCAGCCTCTTCAACGGCCTTGCGCAGGTCATCGTGCAAGCCACCAGAACTCCCGGCACAATCACGGTCGAGGCCTACACGGAGAATTGGCCAGGGCCCAAGTTGTCGCCGGCCAAACTCACCATCACCACTCGAAAGGCAGCGCTCCGCCCTTCAGTGTCATAGCACTTTCGCGAAGCATCAGGGGCGAGCGGTGAGAACCTTCGCGGGCACTCGCGATAGTTCCTTGAACTCTTCGTCCGTCAGCCGCAGGCCCGCCGCAGCGATATTTTCTTCCAGGTGCTCCACCGACGAAGTCCCCGGGATCGGCAGCATGATCGCCGACCTCTGCAGCAGCCACGCAATCGCGATTTGCCTCAACGTCGCGTTATGCGCCTTCGCAATTCTCGCCGGCGCGTCGCCCGCGTCCTTCGTTGTCCTCAACGGAGCCCACGGAATGAATGCGATGCCATTCTGCTCGCAATAGTCCACAACGTAGTCCCACTCCCTATCGGCAAAGCTGTAGCGGTTCTGCACGGACGCAATCGGTGTGATTTTCCGGGCGCGCTCGATGTGCTCCTGGGTCACATTCGACAAGCCGATCAACCGAAGCAGCCCCTGGTCGCGCAGTTTCGCCAGTGTTTCCATCGACTGCTCGAAAGGTATCACCGGATCGGGAATATGCAGTTGGTAGAGGTCGATCTGCTTTAGCCGCAGCTTTTTCAAGCTGCCTTCTACGGCTTCACGCAAATGCTGAGGGCTCGCGTCGTGCGTCCACTGCCCCGGGCCTGGGCGTCTCCATCCGCCCTTCGTCGCCACCACGACGCCTTTGGGATACGGCGCCAAAGCCTCGGCGATCAGTTCTTCGCTCACATCCGGGCCGTAGGAATCGGCCGTGTCGATGAAATTCACGCCGAGTTCCACCGCGCGCCGCAGAACACGAACCGCTTCAGCGGGATCCTTCGGCGCGCCCCACACTCCGTCGCCCGTGATTCGCATCGCACCAAATCCCAGGCGGTGCACCGCTAATTCCTTGCCAAGGGTAACCGTGCCGCTCAAACTCGCCGACAGCTCATGATCTTGCATATTCGATAGCCTCCCCGACTTTCGATGCCCGAGGCTACGAAAGGTAGCACCAGAAGGGAGTCGCTCACACGTCCTAAAGTTTTGGAGGAGGCGGCGAGCATGGCCCGAGCGTGTTCGACGGAGAAGATGCCATAATTTATACAAACTGCGCCTCTTAGCGTTTGCGTCCCTCCGCCAGCAGACGGTGCACCCCGAGCGAAATCTGACCCTTAAGCCGACACTAGACCAAAGGGAAGGATGAGTGCCTGACATGTGCAAACCCTTTCACACCTATTTCATACGCCAATTTTCAGCACAACGGAGCTGCGCTGAAAACAAACGACTTAATGCACGCTACAGAAATTCAGAGGTTTGGAGGCAGACATGCAGTATCGGCCGTAGCATAAGTACGGGAGGATGTTGACATGCGAACGTGCCGGCTATCCATGTGGTTGCTCTTGATGGGACTCGTGGCGGGAATGTCCGCGGCAGTGGCTAAGGCGGACGGCGCTCCGGACGATCCAGATGTTACCATCCATAAGTGCGCCGTTGGCACCGTCTGCGATCTTGGCAGCTTTACCGGCACAAGCGATCAGGATCCAATCATCGTGACAGACGCAGACACGACCACTAATTTCGAGTACGTGGGCACCAATCCCGTCGGCATCGTCTACGTCCAAATTGTTCCTGCATCTGAATCCGATGATTCCTACTTCGAAAATGATGAAACCTTCGGCTGCGAACCAGGCCTAGCAAAAACCTGCAACCCAGTATCTCCGGCAGGTCCTTTGCCTGCAGTCGAGTTCGTGTTTGTTGGAGACGTGGTTGATGGCGTAGTTCAGCCCTTTCTGAACCCCGGTGATATTTTGAGTGTCGACGTCACCCCCGAGCCCGGAACTGTGTTGCTCCTGCTTGCGGGGCTAATTTCGGTATTCGCCGTTAGCTTCAAGCGCACGTCAGCTGGCGTCGCCTAGGGTTTCGTTCCACCCGAGTGGTTCTTAATCATGTCCGCGAAGGCGGGCCCCCTCTGAATGTTCGGGAGACTCGGATCCCCAGCAGCAAACTGTGCGGAATACTGACTCTTCAGCGCCCCGCGCAGCCACCCCAATGCCTCGCCCTAGCGCCGAGCACTTGGATCGATTTTCGCCCTTATCATAAAATATAGTCGTCGATGACGCCGTCCCGGCCTTTCTGAATCCAGGTCATCCTTGTTTTCGCAGTCGCCCCCAAACTAGGAACTGTGTTTCTCTTTGTTGCCGGGCCATTTCGCTGTTCACCTTCGGCTTGAACCGCAGGTCAGATAGCGTCGCCTAGGGCTTGGTTCCGCCAGAGTACTTCTTAATCATCTCCGCGAAGGCGGGGTCGCTCTGAATGTTCACGAGATCCGGATCGCCCGCAGCAAACTGGGCGGGATAGTGCTTCTCCAGAGCCTCGCGCATCAACGCCAGCGCCTCGCTCTTCCGGCCGAGCACTGCATCGATTTTCACTTCATCATAAATATAGTTTACGTTGTTTTTGTCGATCGCACGCGCCCGGCGGATGAAGTTGTCTGCCTGCTGGGCGTTGCCGGTCTTCGCATATGAACCCGCGATTTGGTTCATCACTCCCGCGTCTTGAGGATTCGTTTGCAGTTCCTTGAAACCCGCCGAGATCGCCCGCTCGTACGTCGCTCGAGCCCTGTCCTGTTGCCCCGCCCCACGGTAACTATCCGCCAAATTGACAAGGGTCAGCGTGTCGTTAGAGTTGAGTGCAACAGCCGACTCGTACGCCTGAGTTGCATTCGCGTATTGTTTCAGAAAGAAGTATGCCGTCCCCAAATTTGAATATGTCGACCAATAGGGCTCGATTTGCAGGGCCTTCTGAAAGTACGGAATCGCTTCCTGATACGAGCCCTGCTGGAGATAGATATTCCCAACATTCTCATATCCCACGTTGATGTCGGGCTCGAGAACAATAACCTGTTGAAATGCCTCCAGGGCTTTTGGATAGTTCCCGAGATCGACGTAGGCGGCGCCGAGTTCGTTTTGGCTCACCCAGTAGTATGGATTGAGTTGAATCGCCTTCTGAAACGCTTCGATCGCCGGTGTGGATTGACCCATCGCCAGGTAAGCACCGCCCATCCGCCGGTAGACTTGGTCCGAGTTGGGCGCGAGCGAAATAGCGCGCTTCAATTCAGCAATTGCTTCCGAGTTCTTCCCTGACGCACTGTACACGCTTCCCAACGTGGAATGAACTTCCGCCAGTTTGTCATTCAGTTGTTCGGCTTGTTGAGCGGCACCGACTGCCTTCTGGATCCAGAAACCATCCTTGTTGTTTCCGTACATCCGCAGGCTGGCATTGGCAATGCCCGTATAGGCCAGCGCGAACGTGCGGTCCGCCTTCAGAGCCTGGTCGAAATAATCAAGGGCCACCTGTATATCCTTGCTGTCGTACTTGCGCAGAGAACTTTGCCCGCGAAGGTACAGATCGTAAGCGGCGATGTTTTCCGTGGGCCGCGCTTCGGCGTTCGCCATTTCCTCATGCGAGGGGTTCACATTCAAGGCCGACACGACCTGGGTATAGATCTGATCCTCCAATGTGAACAGGTCGTCTGTCACTCCATCAAATTCTTTGCTCGAGACGCTCTTTCCGTCGGCAACGTCCTCCACTTTCACTACAATTCGGACCTTATCGCCCGAGCCTTGCAGTGTTCCCAGCACCAGCAGGTTGGCCCCAAGGTTTCGCGCGATCTTCGGCAATGGCTGGCTTTGGTCGGCCTTGCCAGCCGCGTCGCTTGAAGTGACGTGAACGTCTTTCAAGTCAAACAACTTGGCTGACAGAGCTTCCTGAATTCCTTGCGCCAAGTACCCGAGACGCGCTTGGTCCCCGAGCACCTGCAGCGGCAGGACGGCCACATATCTGCCGGTTGAAAGCGGCGGCACGCCTGAAACCGTGGAGCTTCCCGCACCGCCCCCGGCGGTCCGGAAGATCAAGTGACGCACCGGCGGAATCACCAGCAACAGCAGCAACAGAGCAACCCCTCCCGCCACCCACCAAGTCCACCGCCGCTGTGCAAACTCCGGGATCTGTATCACCACTGTCTGCGAGCCGGACCGGGCGACCGCGCTCCCAGACCTTGACCCTCCCTGCAAATCCGCCAGAATCTCGTACGCGTTTTGGTAGCGAGCCTCGGGCGCCCTTTCGAGGCAGTGGAGAATCACGCGAACCAGCCAGTTCGGCAGTTCCGGATTCACAAGTTTCGGGCTCTTCGGTTTCTCCTGCACCCGCTGGTACATCACCTTCAGCGTGGATTCGCCCGTGAACGGCACATCGCCCGTCACCATTTCATAGAGGATCAGCCCGTATGCGTAGAGGTCGCTGCGATGGTCTGCGGGCTTGCCTTCGACCTGTTCGGGCGACATATAGCGAGGCGTGCCGATAAAAGCACCAGTCTTGGTCATTGCCACGGCGCCGTCCTCGAACGACTTCGCCAGCCCGAAATCAGACACGTATATTTGGTCGTCTTTGCCGACCAGGATATTTTGCGGTTTCAGGTCGCGATGGATCACGCCTTCCGCATGGGCTGCGGCCAGGGCGTCCGCGAATTGCTTCGCGAAATTCAGCACCCGCTCCAGCGGCATCTTCGGATTGTCCGAAATAACGTGATGGAGGTCAGGACCCTCCACGTATGCCATGGAGATGAACCGGACGCCTCCCACGTCGCCCATATCGTGGATTCGGAGGATGTTCTTGTGCGATATCTTGCTGGCGAGCAGCAACTCCTGCTTGAAGCGCTTCAGCGCGTCCGACTCACTGAGAGCGCCTTGGCGGACCACTTTGATCGCAACCAGCCGGTCCAGGTCCTTGTCATAAGCCTTGTAGACACGGCCCATACCGCCCTGCCCGAGAAGCGCCTCAATCCGGTATCGCGGACCAAAGTCTTGGCCCGGAGTGAGCAGCGCCGCATCCGTCATTACCATCGTTTCGGATTCGCCCACGGGCATGGGTGTGCCGCAGCGCGAACAGGATTCGGCGTAGTCGGGATTGACGGTGCTACAGTGAGGGCAATTCATCGCAGAAGCCGCCAGGTCGGCTCGAGCCTGCGTTCGAGGTTCGCGAAATTATCGGGCATCAGCGCAACACCTGCAACTGTTAACTCACAATTCCCGAACTGTCCCAGGCGGAATACTCCCCGTAATGGTAGTGACGTTACGACCAGTTTCGTTTCACTTGCCGTTCACGTCTGCCAATTGGGCCGTTTAAGCCAACAGGAGAAAAACTGCGGGGTTCAGGGGTTCCCCGGCACGTTCGGTGGTCTAGCGATGGTTACTTCGTGCCTTCCCTCCAGATCGCCGCAATCCCCCGGATAGTCGGATTATCCGGTATCCACCGAAACCAGTGCAATCCGTAAGCGCCTCTGGTGGTCCTTTTGCGCAACATAGACGGCGTTATACACTGGTGTGGGAGTGGTTTGCGCTCCGCGATATGAATCCTGCTCCCCTGCACGCCTGGATCGTATTCGGAACCGTCATTACGACGGCTCTTGCGGTTGACCTCCTCGCGTTCCACCAAAAGACGCGCCCCATCAGTCTCAGGCGCGCCTTAGTCGAGAGCGCCTGCTGGATTGCGCTGGCTCTCGCGTTCGATGCCTGGGTCTACTTTTCCCTTGGCCCCCGCGCGGGACTCGACTTCCTCACCGCCTACGTGGTGGAAAAATCGCTCAGCCTCGACAACATCTTCGTGTTCCTCATTATCTTTCAAACTTTTCGCGTGCCGCCTCAATCCCAATACAAGGTTCTGTTTAGCGGCGTGATCGGCGCGTTGGTCCTTCGCGCCATTTTTGTCGTTGCGGGAATCGAGCTGCTGAATCTCTTTCACGCTCTCACATATATTTTTGGCGGCTTGCTTGTACTCATCGGGCTCCACATGTTGTTTTCCCGTGAACGCATGGCGCGCCCTGAGCGAAATTGGCTGGTGCGTGCCACGCAGAAGATCTTTCCGGTTGTAGACCGCTTCGAAGGGAACAAATTCTGGGTTAGGGCGGGCAATCGATGGAGCGCGACACCATTGCTTCTCGCGCTGGTCGCCATCGAGTCAATGGATATCGTTTTTGCGGTGGACTCCGTGCCCGCTGTTCTCGCCATCACGCGCGACACGTTCATTGCCTACTCGTCAAACGCCTTCGCGATACTTGGGCTGCGCGCACTGTATTTCGCCGTGGCCGACATATTCCCGCGCTTTCGCTTCCTGCATCAGGGTGTTGCTGCGATTCTGATCTTCGTGGGCCTGAAAATGGCGGTCAGCGAAAAACTGACGGTTTCGACGCCGGTATCGCTCATGGTGATCGCCGGAATCGTGGCCCTCGCGATCGCCGCGTCATTCGCCGCGGGTCCCACGAATCGCAGCGCGACCCGCGGCTAGATTTCTGAGGCCGCCATCATCCCAAATTCAAAACCAGCAAGCGCGGCTCCGTCATCTCCTCAATCGCATAACGAAGCCCTTCGCGGCCCAGCCCGGAATCCTTTACTCCCCCGTACGGCATGGAGTCGATCCGGAATGCCGACATATCGCCGGCGATCACACCGCCTACCTCGAGCTCGTCGAACGCCTCGAACAACAGCTTCGCGTCGTTTGTGAACACGCCGGCCTGCAAGCCGTACGGAGAATCATTGACGCGGCGAATCGCTTCCTCGAATTCGTCGTACGGCTCCACGACAACCACCGGCGCGAAAACCTCCTGGCAATTTACCTCCATGTTCGGCCGCGTATCCGTCAGCACGGCTGGTTCGAGAATCGAACCGGTTCGCTTGCCTCCGCACAACAACTTTGCTCCATTCGCCGTGGCTTCCTCGATCCACGCGGCAGCGCGGCGCGCTGCATCCTCGCTGATCATCGGACCAACGTCGGTCGCCTCATCCAACGGGTCGCCTACCTTTAGTTTCTTCACGCCCGCTATCAGCGTCTCCAGGAACTTCGGCTCGACGCTCCGCTGCACGAAAATTCGCTGCACTGAAATGCAGCTCTGCCCCGCGTAAGAAAATCCGCCCACGACGCACTTCCGCGCGGCATCTGGCACGTCCGCGTCTGAGTGCACGATCACGGCGGCATTTCCGCCGAGTTCGAGCACCACCTTCTTCTTCCCCGATTTCGCCTTCAGCGACCATCCCACCGGGCCGCTGCCCGTGAAGGAAAGTAGCTTCAGACGGTCGTCGGCCACCAGTCGCTCCGCGTCGGCATTCGCCAGAGGCAGAACGTTCAGCGCGCCCGGCGTCAATCCCGCCTTTTCCACGATCTCCGCGAGCATGAACGAACACAGCGGAGTCTGCGGCGCCGGCTTCAGCACCACGCTGCATCCCGCGGCGATCGCGGGCGCCACTTTGTGTGCCACAAGGTTCAGCGGAAAGTTGAAAGGCGTGATCGCGAGAATCGGCCCGAGCGCGAATCTGCGAACGATGCCCGCGCGTCCGGCAGTGGAAGGCTGCAAGTCGAGCGGCAGCCACTCGCCGCCGATGCGCGTGGCTTCCTCGGCCGCCACCGAAAATGTCAGCACAGCCCGGTCCACCTCCACGCGAGCGGTTCGTACCGGCTTGCCCGCCTCCAGCGCCATTACGCGCGCGAACTCCTCGCGTCGAGCCTGGATGCCGGCCGAAATTTCACGCAAGATTCGCTGGCGTTCGTAGGAGGGTGACTTGCGGGTGATTTGGAATGCACGCTGCGCCGCGACTGCTGCAGATTCGGCATGAGCGGGCGTCGCGCGATGAACTGTGCCGACGACGGAGCCGTCGTACGGCGAATGAATATCGACCGGCTCTCCCTCCGCTACCCACTTGCCGTCAAGAAAGAATCCCCACTGCCGGGCTGGCGTCTTTGTCGCGGTCGCCATTGAGGTTGACCTCTCGTCCAATTCTACGCGCTTCGTGGCACCGCCTCGACACTCGACTCCGCCACCGCCGCAATGGCCGCTTCCAGGATGTCGAGCCCCTCGTCAAATTGCTCGTCCGTCACCACCAGTGGCACCAGCAAGCGCACAACGTTCCCGTAGGTTCCGGCTGACAGCACAATCAGCCCGTGCTGATAACAGTGCCGTATGATTTGTTCGGTCTCCCGTTTCGCAGGCTCGCGAGTTTCGCGCGAGCGGACCAATTCGATCGCGCGCATCGCGCCCAATCCTCGCGCATCGCCGACCAGCGGAAACCGCGCCTTCCAATCGCGAGCCCGCGCCTCGAATTTCTCCCCCAGCTTGATCGCCCGCGCAGATAGATTCTCGCGCTCGATCGTTTCGATTGCGGTCAGAGCCGCCGCGCACGCCACCGGATTGCCACCGAACGTTCCGCCCAGCCCGCCAACTCCCGGCGCATCCATGATTTCCGCGCGTCCCGTCACCGCCGCGAGCGGCAGCCCGCCCGCGATCGATTTTGCCGAAACCAGCATGTCCGGGATGATTTCGTAGCGCTCGCTCGCAAACATCGCTCCCGTGCGGCCGAATCCCGTTTGTATTTCGTCCGCGATGAACAGAATCTCGTTCTTCCGGCAAATATCCTGAACGAACCCGAAAAACTCCGGCGGCGGCGCGACGAACCCTCCCTCGCCCAGCACCGGCTCGGCTATCACCGCGGCCACAGCCTCCGCCGCGACCACGCGCTTGAACGCATCCTCCAGATGCCGCGCACAGAAAACATCGCACGAGGGATATTTCAGCGAATACGAACAGCGATAGCAGTAGGCATACGGGATGCGATAAATGTCTGCCGCAAACGGCTCGAAGCCCGCTTTGTAGGGATGCGTCTTGCTCGTCAGCGACATCGTCAGCATCGTCCGGCCGTGAAACGCGTCTTCGAAGCAAATGATCGCCGGCCGCCGCGTGTAGAACCGCGCGATCTTGATCGCGTTTTCGATGGCCTCGGCACCACTGTTGACGAGGATTGTTTTCTTCGCGAACGTGCCGGGAGTGATCGCGTTCAGCTTTTCCGCCACCGCAATATATTTCTCGTACGGCGCCACGCTGAAACATGTATGCAGGAATGCGTCCACCTGCTCCTGGATCGCGGCCACCACGCGCGGCGCGCGATGCCCCGCGTTGTTGCATCCGATTCCACCGGCGAAATCGAGAAAACGGTTCCCGTCGACGTCCTCCAACACGGCACCCTCGGCGCGCGCCGCGAAGATCGGCGTGCCGTGCGCGATGCCTCGAGGAACCGCAGCCTCGCGGCGCTTCATCAGCTCCTGTGATTTTGGTCCGGGAACGGAAGTTCGCAGTTGAATGGTCGGCATGTCAGTACCACCCGATTGGCTGTTCGTTCAGATTGATGTAAACCTGCTTCGTCTCGAGATATTCTTCGATGCCCCACGGACCCAGTTCGCGCCCGAATCCGGACTGCTTGTACCCGCCCCACGGCGCCTCGACGTACGTCGGCTGCATGTGATTCACCCACACGATTCCCGCGCGCAGCGCTTTCACCACGCGAAACGCCTTGAAAATGTCGCGCGACCACACGGCTGCCGCCAGACCGTACGGCGTTTCGTTCGCGATCCGAATTGCTTCCGCTTCGTCCGCAAACGGAATCACGGCCGCCACGGGACCGAAGATTTCTTCCTGCGCTATACGCGACGAATTATCCACATCGTAGAAAATCGTCGGCTCCACGTAATAGCCGCGTGAGACAGACGACGGCCGCCCGCCTCCCGCTGCGAGTTTCGCTTCCTTCTTGCCCAGCTCCTGGTACGACCGCACCCGCTCGAATTGCTCTTTGCTCACGAGCGGGCCCATCTTCGTTTCGCGCTCGAGCGGCGGCCCCAGGCGAATCGTCTTAGCCTTCGCGGACATCGCGTCGACAAACTTTGAATAGATCGGCTTCTCCACAAGAATGCGGCTCCCCGCCGAGCACACTTCACCCTGGTTGATGAACACGCCAAAAAGCGCGCCGTCGATTGCGGCCTCGAAGTCCGCGTCCGCAAAAAATATGTTGGGCGATTTTCCGCCTAGCTCCAGCGTCACCCGCTTCACCGTGTCTGCCGCCATTTTCACGATCGCCTTCCCCACTGCCGCGCTTCCCGTGAACGCAATTTTACTCACATCCTTGTGTTTCACCAGCGGAGCGCCCGCCGCTTCGCCAAAACCGGTAATAATGTTCACCACGCCCGGAGGCAATCCCGCATCCGTCAGAAAGCCCGCGAACACCAGCGCCGTCAGCGGCGTCTGTTCGGCCGGCTTCAGCACGCAAGTGCAACCCGCGGCGATTGCGGGCGCAAGTTTCCAGGCAGCCATCAGCAGAGGGTAGTTCCACGGAATGATTTGCCCCGCCACGCCAATCGGTTCGCGCAACGAAAGGCTCAACGCGTTGTCCGGCACCGGATTCACATGACCCAGAACCTTCGTGGCCATCCCGCCGTAATATTCGAAGCAGGTCGCCACGTCCGCAGTGTCGTATTCCGCCTCTACAATCGGCTTCCCCGAATTGCGGGCTTCGAGTTCCGCCAGCTGCGCGGCCTCTTTGCGGACTCGCTCGGCGAGCCGGAAGAGAATCCGGCCGCGTTCCTGCGCCGTCGTCTGCGGCCACGCGCCAGACTCAAACGCCGCCTTCGCCGCTGCCACCGCGCGATTCACATCTTTCTCGTCGCCTTCCGGAACTTCCGCGATAATTTCTTCCGTCGATGGATCCACCACCGGGAAATACGCTCCGCTGAGGCTCTCGACGAACTCTCCGTTGATGTACATCCGATAACGATGCATCAGGCGTCCCCTCGTGTCGGCGCCGGGCCCGCCAGAACCGCCGCCTGCCGCCCTTTGCGCCGCGCGTAAACATAAAAGAAAAACACCGCGAGTCCGATAAACCCCGCGGTGCCCCCGAACATCCAGGTTTCATATCTCCAAACCGAAGTAATCTGCTTTGCCGGGAAGAAAGCCAGCACGGTTCCCAGAATCGTCGTCAGCAGCCCGCTGTACCCAGCCCACAGAAGAACGCCGCGGCTATAGCGCCCCTTCCCTGCGGCGGGGTTCATGGCAATGCGGATCAGCGCCGCGAACATATAGAGGAACGGAACAAGCTGGAGAACTACCGCAAGCGACAGCAGACTCTGAAACGTCTCCTGCACACCCGAACGGAGAAAGTTCACCGCCACCAGAATCGCGGACACCGTCGCGTGCACGATCAGAGCCGCATACGGTGTGCCGTAGCGCGGATGAACTTTTCCCAGCCACGAGGGCAAATACGAGTCCAGGCCAGCAACAAACGGAATGCGCGCCGACCCCGCCAGCCAGGCGGAGCCAATTCCCGCAATCGAAACGCTCAGCATCACCGCAAACGGTGCCACAATCCACGACGCGCCCACGCGGGCCGACATGTGGCTCACCGCCTGCACGATTCCCTGCAGCACATTGATGTCGTTCTTGCTGATCGCCACCAGCAGCGTGAGCGTCGTCGCAATATAGAGCAGCCCTGAAAGCACTCCGCCCCACGCAACCGCTCCCGGGAGGTTCTTTTCCGGGTCCTTGATTTCGTCACCCATCACCGAGGCCAGCTCCAGGCCCACGAGCCCGAAACAAATCACGCCGAACGCGTTCATCAAAAAACGAGGGTCGGCGGGAACGCGGAAGTCCGCCGCCGTCACGCTGGTGCCGAATCGAAAACACACAATCACACCCAGACCGACCAGTGTGGCCGCGGCGATTGCCGTGCCGATTCCGCCGATGTTGTTGATCCATTTTCCCACGCCTAGCCCGACGATATTCAGCACCACCAGAATCGCGAAGAGCCCCAGCGACGCGGCCACCGTAAACCATCGATTGTCGGCCAGCGCCTCGTGACCCGGTCCCAGCGCGAACACCGACACGCCCACGAAATAGAGCATCACGGTGGGGACGTACATCATGTTGTTCGTCCAGTAGCACCAGCCGGAAAGGAAGCCGTGGAAATCGCCGAACTCCCGCTTGGCCCACAAATACACGCCGCCTTCTCCCGGATAGCGATGAGCAAGCTCGATCACGGCAATTCCTTGCGGCCAGAAAAAAAGAACCAGCGCAATCAGCCAGAGCCAAACGGTGACGCCGCCGTTCGCCGCGATGCTCGGCACAACGTTGAGATTGAATACGGCGACGACGAAGAGCGCCACCAGGTCCCAGCGCCCCAGCGCCCGCTTCAGGTGTGCGGCGGAATCCTGCGAGGTTTGATTCTCAGCCAGACTAGACTCCAGACCAAATGCCGGCTAATGGGCCACGCTCGACGCCACGCGCGGCTCTTTTTGCGCGGCCGCCAGCGCCGGCGCCACTTCGGCAAACGCCGCCAGATGGCGATCGATGTCCGCGTCCGTATGCGCCACGGAAATCGTCCATTGCTCGTCCCACCAATACGGCTGCGGAATCACGCCGCGATTCGTCATCGCAAACCAGTAGTGCCGCCAGAGGTCGCTATCGATCGTCAGCCAGTCGCGATAATTGCGAATCGGCTTCGGGAAAAACATCAGCGCCCCGTTCGCGCCCGCTGCGATCACGTAAGAATCGAGCCCGGTCTTGGCTACTTCCTTGTTGTAGCCGTCCACCAGTTTCTTGTTCAGCCGGTTGACGTGCTCGTATGCCGCGGGCGTGAGCACTTCGCGAAACGTCGCAAGCCCGGCGGCCATCGCCACCGGGTTCGTGTTGTACGTGCCGCCATGGAAAACGCGATGGTCGGAAATCAGTCCCATCACGGCGCGCGTCGACGCAAAGGCAGCCAGCGAAAATCCGCCGCCAATCGACTTTGCCAGGCACACGATGTCCGGTTTCACGCCGAAGTATTCGCACGCCCCGCCGTACGCCAGCTTCGCGCCCGTCTTCACTTCGTCGAAAATCAGCAGCGCGCCATTCTTCTTCGTGATTTCCCGCAGGGCTTGGTGGTAGCCGGGGTCGGGCATCAGGATTCCCACGTTCATCATGATCGGCTCGACGATCACGGCCGCGATTTCTCCCGGATATTTCGCGAAGAGCCGCTCGACTCCTTCCACGTCGTTGAACTGCGCCACCAGCGTGTTTTGCAGAGTCGCCTTCGTGATGCCCTCGCCCCCCGGAACGGACGTCGGAAATCGCGGGTCGCCCACCTCGCTGGCTTTCGGCTTCACGGAAACCAGCGCCGAATCGTGCAGGCCGTGGTATCCGCCCTCCATCTTGATGATGCGGTCACGGCCGGTGGCGGCCCGCGCCAGACGCACCGCATGCATCGTGCATTCGGTGCCGCTGTTGCTGAACCGAACCATTTCTACCGGAAACCGCTTGCAGATTTCTTCCGCGAGTTCCCACTCGAGATTGTGCGGCATGCCGTACATCGTCCCGGTTCCGAGTTTTTCCTGGACCGCCCGAATCACCGCCGGATGCCGGTGCCCCGCCATGAGCGCGCCGAAGCAAAGATTGAAATCGATATACTCGTTGCCGTCGATATCGTGAATGTGCCCGGCCTGGCCGTCGCGCGCGAAAATCGGATAGGGATCGTAAGCGCGATAGTTGCTGGCCACTCCCAGGGGCAGCCGCGAGGTGGCGCGTTTGTGAGCCTCGCGCGATTTCGGAGTGCGCTTTTCGTAGATCGCAATTTCCTTCTGCAGTCCTTCGTGCATCACATCCTCCATTTCAGAAAACGAACCAAGCCCGCAACGCAGATCCACGCGCCACTATAGATTGCGGCCCTACAAACTACAGAATGACGCCCGGACTTTGGAACCGCGGGGCTTCGGCCCCGCCGCATTTCAATCCCGCCTTCGATTTCCCGCGGGCACAGCAAAACGCGCCCTCAGAAGAAGAATTTCAAACCAAACTGGATCACGCGCGGGCCTTCGCGAGTATTCTGGATCAATCCAAACGTCCCTGCGTCGCTGAAGTTCCCGTCCGGATTCGCGAACTGCGTGTGGTTCCATGCATTGAAAAACTCGGCGCGGAATTCGGTGTTCCATCGCTCGTTGATCGACGTCTTCTTGGTAATCACCAAGTCCGTATCACTCAGCGCGGGGCCGCAGCACAGCGCGTGGGGGGTGTTTCCGAATTGCCCCACTGGAAGCGAAGTGTCGACGGTCGAATCCGAGAACGTGGCTGGATTGAACCAGAAGCCGCCATTCGTTTTCGGATTCAGGAATTGAACCGGAGCAATCGCCACCGGCGTGTTTGCCGCCTCGAAGTTATAACTGCTTTGAAGTTCTGCGTCGTTTTCGTCTTCCACACGAACCGGGAACCCGCTCTGCCACGTAATGATCGCCGACGCTCCCCATCCGTCAACCAATTTCCCGACGAACCCGCTGTATACCGGAGCAGGAATGTCCCAAACCGGGCTAAAAACGAAACGATTCTTGGCATCCAGCAGCGAAAGGCCCCGCGTCGCGTTGTAGTTCACCGGATTCAGCTCGTTCTCGAAGGATGCACCTTGATCGATCGCCTTGCTGAAGGTATACGAGGCCTGGAAGAGCAGCCCGTGAGAGTAGCTCTTCTCGACGGAGATTTGCAGCCCGTTGTAGTTCGAATTGGCAATGGTGTCCTCTGCAAAGATATTACTGAACACCGGAACGCCGTCCGCCGGGCAGCCAATCCCCGTATAAGGTTGGCAATTCGGGGACGAATACGGACGAAGGCCGACAAGCGTTATGCCGCCTCCTGGGCTGGCCGGAACCACCGAACCCGCTTGGAGGCAACTCGGGCCCGTATTTCCGGGATTGTAAGGCATTGGCAACCCGCTGCACCCACTCGACGGCACCGTGAATGGCTGCGAAGGCGCCGTGTATTGCGGGATCGCAACGCCCGAGGGGATGAAATACTCACTATCCGAGCCAAATGGGCCGCACGTGTTCCCTGGAGAACCGCCGGGCGCCGTCAGGACGCTGTTTCCGGTCGGATCGTTTGCGGCGATCTGGCCTATCACGGCGCAGGTTTGCGTGTTTCCGTAATTGAGGTCGTGCGAAGCAAGCAGGTGATGCGATTGAGTGCCCACGTAACTCACGCGGAGGAGCGTGTCCTTCGAGAGTTGCCGCTCGAAGGTCAGGTTGTACTGCTCCGAATACTGCGACTTCAAGTGCGGCTGAAACTCACCGAACAGAAGCAGCGGGCGGAAAGTCGACCAGTCAACGCACCCATTCGGACCGCCGGGCGTGTCCACATTACAGGGACTCGTCGGAGTCTGGTTGATCACCCCAGTGAATGGATTCGGCGCGTTTCCTCCGGCCTGGAACTCGAAGGGCAGATTGAAAAGTGTGTTCTCGAGGAACGTGCTGCCTCCGAACGGCGGCTCAGCGCTGAATTGCTCCAGGACCAGCTGTTCGATCGGGTTGTAGAACACTCCAAATCCCGCGCGAAGGCTGGACTTGCCTGGGCCGCCGGTTAGCTTCGCGAGCCATCCCTCCGTCCATCCGGGTGACCACGCGATGCCCACCCGCGGCGCAAGGGCGTTGTAAACCGTGGACGTCAGACCGCGCGGCACGCCCTTGTCTCCCGGAAAGACCAAACCAAGCGGAAACACCGCGTTGTTTGCCCCGCTGTTTTCCCCGCAATCACCCGGATTCAGCCCCAGCGCCGAAGCATTTTCATTCGAGAGCCAGCAGGGATACTGCGTCGTTGCCTGCCCGGGACGGAACGTCTGCAATCGGTTGCCGACATCATAGTAAGGAGTGTTCAATTCCCAGCGAAGGCCAAAGTTGAGCGTAACCGAGTTTGAAATCTTGTAGCTATCCTGCCCGAACAGATACAGAGCCGTGTTGCGCAGATCTTCCGCTTGCGCGGAACCCTGCTGGTAGACGTTCGTCGCCCCAAGAAAGTAGTTCGGGTAGGCGTCATCCGAACCGATTTGGTCGGCGTTGTCCGAGTTGGTGATGGAGTAATTGCCGTTCACTTCGAAATACAGGAACTGATCGAAACGCTGCCGCCGCACGTCGCCGCCGAACTTGATCGTATGCTTGCCGGCGATCTTCGTGAAATTATCGGTCCATTGAAACGTGTTGCCCACTTGCGGAAGCTCGCCTTCGTAATTGTTTCCGATAGCGAACCCGCCGTCCACGTCGATGTACGGAACTCCCATATGGCCCGGGAGATTCGTCGTGATTCCCGCGGAGGGATTGCCGGGGTCCGTGAAGCAGTTTGTGGCCGGCACGGCGGAGCCGCAAGCATCCTGAATGCTGGCAAGCGTGCTCAGCGGATGATCATTACTTCTTTGTCCTTCCCGGAAGTAATTGAACCGGAACTCGTTGACCATGGTCGACCCGATCGTCCACGTATGGCTGATATTCCATTGCTGCACGCGCGTTGCAAAAAGAGAGCCAAATCCCGGAAGGTTCGAGCCAGCCCCCTCGAATGTGGAAAACGGCTGCGTGGAATGATCATCATTGAAATAGTAGTAGGCCGTGAATTTTTGAGCCGGAGTCAGATTGTGATCGAATCGAACGGTGAACTGATCTTCACGTTCGGTCTGATTGGGCAGTGCCGTAATCGTCCCCGTGCCGAACGGGGCGACGTACTTGTTGTAGAGCGCCAGCGCTGTCGGGTCAAAGCAAGCAGTGGGGATGATATTGCCGGGGAAAATTTGCGTGTAATTCTGGCCCACCGCGACGGGAGAACCGATCGCTGCCTCGCACGCTCCGCTGTTTCGCGCGTTCAGAACGTCCGCGAAGTTCTGGTCGACCACGCCGCCCTGAAACGGCGAACCCGCGGAGAAATCGCCGCCGGCCTCCGCTGAGGTCGGCAACACCACTTGCCCCGAAGAAAGACCCTGAACCACGCGGTTGCCCTCATACGAGCCAAAAACAAACGTCTTGTCCTTCTTGATCGGGGCGCCCAGAGTCGCGCCGAACTGGTTTTGCTTGTAGTCCGCTATCGAATCATCGAAATATCCGCGCGTGTTCAGAACGTTGTTGCGCAGGAATTCGTAGAAATCCCCGTGTACCTGGTTCGTGCCCGATTTGGTCACGACGTTCACGACCGAACCCGAATTGCGCCCATATTCCGCGTCAAACGTGTTTGTGAGAACGCGAAATTCTTCGATCGCATCGGGCGAAGGCTGAATCGCCGGGGCATTCACGAAAATGTCGTTGCCGTCCCCGCCGTTCACCATATAGTTGTTCGATCGGCCGCGCCCGCCGTTCACGGAAACCACGCCCGGATTGCTGCTGCCCGCGAACAAGTCTGCCCCCAATTGCGACTGCACGCCCGGCTGCAACTGAAGCAGTTGGTACGCGTTTCTGGTATTGAGCGGCAACTCGCGGATCGATTGATCCGTCATGACGCCGCCCAGCTGCGTGCTCGTCGTCTCCACCTGCGCGGCATTCGCTTCCACCGTCACCGTTTCCATCGAGCCGCCCACTTGCAGGGCAAGCTCCACCACCGTCACGTGCCCGATGCTCACCACCACCGCATTGGCGACAAACTTTTTGAAGCCTTGCGCTACCGCCGTCACCGTGTACGTGCCCACGGCCAGCTCCGGGATTTCGAATGAGCCATCGGCCTCCGTGGAAACGGTGCGCGTCGTGTCCGTTCCCGTCAGGATCGCGGATACATTTGCGCCGGCGACAACCGCGCCCGAAGAATCCTTCACGATCCCGCGAATCTGACCGGTCGTCTGCCCCCACGCCCACTCAGGCCCGAGCAATCCCAGGCACACCAAGAGAAACACGCGTCCCCATCGCGTCGTTTTCATCGCCGCTCCTTTGGAAAACCTGGCGCCACCCCTGACGCCTCCCCAGTGACTTTTCAGTTGCAGGCCCTGAAACAACCTTACTATAATCCCGGAACCTTACGAAGATGCCCCCTGGGTTGTCAAGGGGAAACTCGTGATGAGAGCCATTCGCAAATCTTCTGCCAAGAATTCGCCGAAGAATTCACGCGCCCACGGTTTTTTGCGTATCAGCGACGTCGCGCGGATGGTGGGAGTCTCCGCTTCCATCCTCCGCTCCTGGGAAAATCTCGGCCTGATTTCCCCGGCGCGAACGCGAAGCAAATACCGCCTCTATACCAACGCCGATGTTCGCTTGCTCAAACGCGCCCAGTTCCTGCATCGCAATCGCCGCATGAACATTCCCGCGGTCGTCCACTTGCTCCGGACCCAGGGTTTGCTCAAGCGAACGGCCCAGCGCGCCAAAGCCAGCCCGGTGGGCGAACGCTTGCGCAAACTTCGCCTCGGGCGCGGCTATCCGCTGGCGCGAGTGGCGAAAGCCGCGGGCGTTTCCGTGGGATTCTTGAGCGCTCTCGAGCGGGGCCACATGAGCGCCTCCGTTTCCACGCTTCGCCGCCTCGCCCGTTTCTATCGCATGAACATCCTTTCGCTCTTCGATCCTTCGGAGTCGAACCCCGGGCGCGTGCGTCCCGGCGAACGTAAAGTGCTCGAGGCCGGCCGCGGCGTGCACATGGAATTGCTCTCCTGGGGAAACACGGTGATGGAGCCGCACCTGTTTCGCGTCGCGCCGTCAGCAGGCAGCGGCGAATCCTACGCCCACGAAGGCGAGGAGTTCCTGTTCATCTTGCAAGGCTGCCTCGAAATCGAACTCGACGGCGGCGAACGCCACCGCCTCGAAGAAGGCGACAGTTTCTATTTCGAGAGCAGCACGCATCACCGCTGGTCGAATCCGGGCAAGCAGGAGGCGCGCGTAATCTGGGTGAACACCCCACCCACTTTCTAAAGCGTGGATGCGTCAAGGCGAGGGACAGAGTTGGGATCGGATCGAAACTATGAATAAAAGACTAATCGCCGCCACGTTCGCCCTCCTGCTCCTCGCCATCGCCGGCTGCGGCGAAAAAACGCCTACCCTAAGCCTCCTCGTCTGGGAAGGCTACGCCGACCCTTCCTACGTGCGCGCTTTCGAGGACGCGCACCACTGCAAAATCAGCGCGTCCTACATGGGTTCGAGCGACGAGCTCGTCGCGAAGTTGCGCGGCGGCAGCGCCAGCAACTACGACGTCATCTCGCCTTCGAGCGACGTCGCCACCTCGATCGTCTCGTCAGGACTCGCGGCTCCGCTCGACCTCGCGAAGATTCCCTCGTACACACAGCTCTCCGAGAAGCTGCGATCCATGCCGCTTGTCCGCCTCAACAACAACGTCTACGGCGTCCCGTTCACTTGGGGCCCAAATCCCCTTCTCTACGACACCACCGCCTTCTCGAAAGCTCCCGATAGCTGGCAGGTCCTGTGGGACCCGAAACTCAAAGGCAAGATTTCCGCGTGGGACGAACTCTCCACGATGTACATGGCCGCGCAGCTTCTTGGCTACGACAAGCCCGACCCGAGCCACCTCTACAACCTCAGCGACGCGGAGCTCGAGAACGTCAAAAAGAAGCTCCTCGAACTGAAACCCAACGTTCGCAAATTCTGGAGCAGCGGCGGCGAGCTCACCAACCTTTTCGAAAACCACGAAATCGTCGCGGCCCTGGGCTGGCCTCTGATGACCAACCAGCTTCGCAAAGCCAACTTCCCCATCGGAGAAACGATTCCGAAAGAAAACACCACAGGATGGATCGACCACCTGATGATCACCGCCGCAAGCGATCACAAAGAGCTCGCCACTGAATTTCTCGAATACATGATCGAAGCCAAAACGCAAAAGGCCGTCACGGACGTGACCGGCTACGACCCGGCAAATCCGCAGGCCGCACAGTTCATGACCGACGATCAAAAGAAATCGCTGCACCTCGACAACGTGGACGACTACTTCGCCCACATTTATTTCTGGCAACAGGTGCCGCGCCGCGACAAGTACAACGAAATCTGGAACGACGTGAAGGCCGCCCAGTGATCTCGCTTCCTTTTGCTGCGCCGGCAGGATGCGCCACGTGAGCGCTCCCCTCACTCAAGCCGCCGCCAGCGCCCGGCCGCCCGCGCAGGAGCCGTTGCTCTCGGTTCGCGCCGTCGAGAAACGGTTTGGCCGCCGAATGGTTCTGCGCGGAATCTCGCTCGACGTCGCGCCCGGGGAGTTCCTCACCATCCTCGGCGAAAGCGGCTCCGGCAAAACCACGCTGCTGCGATTGATCGCCGGCTTCGAACAGCTCGACCGCGGCGAAATCTGGATGGGCGCCGAACGCCTTGACCAGTTGCCGGCGTATCGTCGTCAGGTGAATACGGTCTTCCAAAGCTACGCGATTTTTCCGCACGTCACCGTATTCGAAAACGTCGCCTACGGCCTTCGCGCCAAGGGCGCCCCTCAAGACGAAATCCCTTCACGCGTGAAGCAGGCGCTCGCGATGGTGAAGATGGAGGAATTCGCGCGGTCGGCCCCGTCGCGGCTGAGCGGCGGACAGCAACAGCGCGTCGCGTTGGCGCGCGCCCTCGTCAACCGCCCTCGCGTTCTGCTTCTCGATGAGCCGCTTTCCGCCCTCGACGCCAACCTCCGGCGACAGATGCAGATCGAGCTGAAATTCCTGCAGCGCGAAGTGGGGATCACGTTTCTTTTCGTCACTCACGATCAGGAGGAGGCGATGGCCCTTTCCGATCGCATCGCTCTACTTCGCGAAGGCGTCCTCGAACAGATTGGCTCGCCGCGCGAAATCTACGGCCATCCCTCCACCGCCTATGCGGCGCAGTTCATCGGCCAAACGAATCTGCTCCGCGCGGAAGTGCGCGACGGGATCGCACAAGCTGGCGCAATCGTGTGGCGATGCTTCGGGCCTTCAGGCCTGATGACGTTTTCGCTCCGTCCCGAATGCATTCGTGTCGTTCCATCCCACGCGCTGCAACTGACGCCTGATGTCTCCGTCGCGCGTTTTCGCGGGCGCGTTCGCAATCAAACCTTCGGCGGCGCCATGGACATGCTTGAAATCGATTGCGGCGATTCGCAGACCATGCGCGCGCGACTTCCGGATCCCGGTCCCGTCAGCGGCGAAGTGGAATTCGAGTTTGACGCAAAGGATGCTACCCGCGTCCACGAAAACGTTGAGTAAAGTGTCAGCCCCCGACTCGGGTTTCAGGGTTTGCACTTGTAAACCCTGACCTGATCAGTCGGGGGAGCACGGCCTTCAGGCCGTGCGAAGGGAACGTTCAAAAAAACCAGGGCTTTAGCCCCGGCGATCCGCCATGTACTCCCGCGCCTACAAAGCGGCCGTGACGATTCCTCCCCTCGTGTGGGTCGTCACGTTTCTCTTGATTCCCTACGCGACCCTCTTCTGCTACAGCTTCTGGTCCGTCTCCGCATCGCAAACCATCGTCCACAACTGGAACCTGCAAAACTACGTCAAGCTCGCGCACGACCCGATCTACGTCACAGTTCTGCTGCGCTCAATGATGATCGCGGCCAGCGTGATGTCCTGCGCTCTGCTGCTCGGCTATCCGCTCGCCTACTACCTGTCCTTTCACGCGACGAAACGAAAAGACCTCCTCTACCAGCTCGTGATCATTCCTCTCTGGGCCAGCTACCTGGTCCGCGGCTACGCCTGGAAGACGATCCTCGGCACTGACGGCGTTTTGAACGGCCTCCTGCAATTCCTTCACATCACGCATCGCCCCGTGGAGTTCTTGCTCTACAGCCCGTTCGCCGTCATCCTCACGCTGACGCACATCTACACGCCGTTCGCATTTCTCCCCATCTACGCGTCGCTCGAACACGTTCCGCGCAACCTGATCGAAGCGTCGCATGATCTCGGCGCGTCGCCTTGGGCGACGTTTCGTCGCGTCATTCTGCCGCTCTCTCTCCCCGGCGCGATTGCTGGGGCGACGTTCGCCTTTGTCCTCACCTTCGGAGACTTTCTCGCACCGCTTCTCGTCGGCGGAAACAGCGGCATCATGATTGCCAACATCGTCGCCAGCGACTTCGGCGCTGCATTCCAGTGGCCGGTGGGCGCCGCGATTTCGCTCTGCATGCTCCTGCTGGTCGTAACAATCCTCTTTTCCACAGAGCGCCTGGAGAAAAGGTTGAAGCTCTCATGAGCGGCCAATACCAACCCGGACGTGCGCCGCTTCTCACGGCGTACGCTGCCCTCGTCTACGCATTTCTCTATTTTCCGATCGTGGTTCTCATCGTGTATTCCTTCAACGGCTCCGGCGTCGGAGGTTTTCCTCCTCACGGTTGGACGCTCCACTGGTATCACGACCTTTTCGGCGACTCGGACCTTTGGGCCTCCGTTCTCAATAGCCTGATCGTCGCCATCTTCGCCGTCCTCATCGCGCTCGGACTCGGATTGCCTGCCGCTCTCGCGCTCGATCGCGCTCAGTTCCCCGGCAAGGCCCTCTTCCGCCGTCTCGTGCTGCTTCCGTTGATTCTGCCCGGCATCATCACTGGACTTTCCCTGCTCATGCTTTTCGCGGGCGCGGGCCTGAGGCTCAGCCTCGTCACCATCACTCTCGGCCACGGGACTGCGCTGATCTCTGTTGCCACCACCGAAATATTTGCGGGCCTCCAGAAACTCGACCGCTCGCAGGAAGAAGCCTCGCTCGACCTTGGCGCGAATTATTTCCGCACGTTTTGGCGCATCACTCTTCCGAGCCTTCGTGTCTCGTTGATTGCAGCAGGTCTGCTGATCTTCACTCTCTCGCTCGACGAAATTGCGGTCAGCTTCTTTCTCATCGGCCGCGAGAACACGTTGCCGCTCGAAATATGGTCGCGGCTCCGCCAGGGCATGACGCCGGAAATCAACGCCATCTCCACGCTCATCCTTCTCTTTTCAATCGTCACAATTCTGATTTGGTATCGGCTCCGAACGCGCCCAGGCCCAGAAGAAGAACCGGAAGAAGAGCCGGAAGAGGAACCCGCCGCGGCGCTTACTTCCACCATCGAGGGAAAAGCTGCATGAGCGAGACTCGCAGAGATTTTCTGAAGTTTGTGCTGGCCGGATCAGTTGCCGCCGGATGCCCTATCGACCTTTCCGCGCTTGCGCCCGCCACACCTCAACTCGACGGCGAGCACTACGACATTTGCCACCAGGTTCGCGACGGAGTTGTCTTCGAGCGTCCGCCCGTCTCGAAGCGCTACGACGTCGTAATCGTCGGAGGCGGCGTCAGCGGACTCAGCGCGGCCTACTTCCTTCAGCAACACAATTTCCTTCTCCTCGAGAAGGAACCTCACTGGGGCGGCAACGCCTATCTCGAAACGTACGGCGCCCAGGCATTCGCCACCGGCTCCGCCTTCGACTTCAAAGACTCGGCAAGCGACCAACTCGCGCGGGAAATCGGCCTGGACCCTCTTCCCATCAATTCACCTGACCCGACCATCGTCAACGGCAAGTGGGTGGCGGACACCTGGCGCACCGGCCTCGACGAGCTTCCGTACTCACCTGCTATTCGCGAAAGCTTCAAGAAGTTCCGCAAGGAAATGGTCGCACTGGATCCCGACAAGGACGCGGAACACCTCGACAGCTTCCCGCTATCGCAAATTCTGAAAAACTATCCTCCGGAGATCACGCAATGGTGGGACGGGTACGGCCCTTCGAACTGGGGCGCGAAAGCAGCCGACACCTCCACTCTTGCGGCTGTCATCGATTTGAAGGAAATGGCCGGCGAGGACGCGGACCCTCGCGTCACATTACCCGGCGGCAATGGCGCGCTTGCGCAGCGACTCGATGAGATTTTGCAGAAAACTTTCGCCGACCACATCCTTGCCGGCGCCACGACCGTCGCCGTCGAACCGCAAAAAGACGAAACTCACATCACTTACATCCATGAGGGGCAGCTTCGCACCGTCGCCGCCAAGTTCGTCATCATGGCCACGCCGAAGTTCATCACCGCGCGCCTCGTCTCGGGCTTGCCCGAAGCCCAACTCGAAGCCATGTCGTCGATCCGCTACTGCCCGTATCCGGTCATCAACATGATTTTTGACCGCCCCATCTACAGCAAGGCCTACGACACTTGGTGCCCCGGAATCAGCTTCTCCGATTTCGTGGTTGCGGACTGGGTGTCGCTCAAACAGCCGCAGTATCGCCAGAAAAACAGCATTCTCACGTTCTACACGCCCATGCCGATTATCGATCGCACGAAACTTCTCACAGACGCCGGCTGCCAGAAAATTGCCGCTAACGTTCTGCACGATTTCAAAAATCTCCTGCCCGAATTCAACGTCGATCCCATCGAGCTGCATTTCTACCGTCGCGGCCATCCCATGTTTCTCCCAACGCCCGGCACATTCACGAAAACAATTCCCGCCGCAAGCCGCCAGTTCGACCGCATCTATTTCGCGAACACAGACTCAGTCGGCCCCGTATCAGACATTGCCGCTGCGGTCGAAGTCTCCCGCCGCGCCTCCGAGCAAATCGAAAAGCGCCTGGCCGGGTAGCGCCGGTATCCTGCCCGCAATTCTCAGGTTCTTAGCTCTCCCCCCGGGCCGCTGATGTAAACTCCCTTCGCGAAACCATGAACGAGCACGTCATGAGGCGCCGCGATTTCCTGAAACATCTCGCCGCCGCGACCAGCGGATTCGCCTACGGCCTGCCCGCGCTCTGCCTTCCGCTTCCTTACCAGGACCACGATCAAAAAGCTCCTCTGCCACCCGCGATTCCGATTCGCGGTCTCATCGAACGAGACGGCCGCGTCTTTCAGCCGGTTCGATTATCACTCGCTCAATTCCCCGGCGATGCGATCGCGCGCGTGCGCCTCGACGGCATCGAGCTTTTCCTGCGAGCCGGTGGCCCCGATGTGCCCGCCGAGGTCCTCGCCCCAGCAGTAGACGCAGAACGCACAGTAAACCTCCAAATCGCTCTCAGCAGCGGCCGCATCAACACCTATCCCGTCCAGCTCAAGCCCGTCCGTCACGTCACCATCTACGTCCTGCCGCATTCTCACAACGACATCGGCTACACCGACCTGCAAGCCGCCGTCGAAGAAAAGCAAATCCGCAATCTTCATCAAGGCATCGACCTCGCCCGCCGCACCGCCGACTATCCCGAAGGCGCCCGCTTCGTCTGGAACATGGAGGGCCTCTGGGCCGTCGACATGTTCATGCGCCGCGCGTCTGACGACGAAAAGAACGAATTCATCGATGCCGTGCAAAAAGGATGGGTCGCGCTCAATGGCATGTATGCGAACGAGCTTACCGGTTTGTGTCGCCCCGAGGAATTATTGCAGCTCTTCCGTTACGCAACGCAGCTCGCGGACCAATGCAAAGTACGAATCGATTCCGCGATGATCAGCGACGTGCCCGGCTTCACCTGGGGCACCGCCACGGCGATGTCGCAAGCAGGAATCCGTTATTTCTCAGCCGCGCCGAATTTTTTCGATCGTATCGGCTCCATCATGGAGCAGTGGCAGGACAAGCCTTTCTGGTGGCTCTCTCCTTCCGGCAAGGAAAAAATCCTCGTCTGGGTTCCCTGGACCGGCTACGCCATGTCGCACGTCGTGCGCCAGGCCAGCGACCAGTGGGTGAACGACTATCAGGACCGCCTCGACCAGGTCAATTTCCCGTACGACATTTCCTACATTCGCTGGTCTGGCCATGGCGACAACGCCGAGCCCGATCCCCAGATTTGCGAATTTTTCAAAGACTGGAACACGAAGTACGCGTGGCCGAAATTCGCGATCTCATCCACCAGCATGGCCTTTCGCGCGTTCGAAGAGGCACACGGCGCGCAATTGCCCGAATTCAAAGGCGATCTCACGCCCTATTGGGAGGATGGCGCCGCCTCCTCCGCGCGCGAGACCGCAATCAATCGCAACACTGCCGAACGTCTCGTCCAGGCCGAAGCACTCTTCGCGATGAACGCCGCAATCGTTGGGGCCACCGCGAGCGCCTACCCGTCCGCCGCGTTCAATGACGCCTGGCGCAACGTGCTCCTCTATTCCGAACACACCTGGGGCGCATGGAACAGCGTCTCTGATTCAGAGAATCCATTCGTGAAAGCGCAATGGGACACCAAGCGCGCCTTCGCCACCGAAGCCTTCCGCCAATCGAGCGAATTGCTCGACCGCTCCCTCAGTCGTGCTTCATCGGGCGGCGTGTTACGGAAGGCCTCGCAGGACCAAGACATTTACAATACAACGTCATGGCCGCGTTCGGAGCTCATTGTCCTCCAGACATCGTCCCCTCTCGACCATGTCACCGACTCGAGCGACCAACCCGTTCCATCGCAACGTCTCTCCGCCCACGAACTCGCGATTTGGGCCACGGACGTTCCACCGTTCAGCTCCGCGCGATTTCGCTTCTCACCTCAGAGGCCGCATCCACCCGATCGACCCGTCTCGATCAATGGCACGGTACTCGACAACGGCATCGTCCGCGCTCGCGTCGACGCGAAGACCGGCGGCATCATCGAATTGCTCCGCCACGGCGACGACCACAATTTCGCGGACACGAGCGGCACTGAGCAAATCAACCAGTATCTCTACCTCGCGGGCGCCAACCTGGCAGATCTCCAAACCAACGCGCCACCGAAAATCACGGTCGAAGCGAATGGCCCGCTGGTCGCCATCCTGCGAATCGAGTCCCAAGCGCCCGGTTGCAACAGCCTCGTCCGCAAAGTTCGTTTGTGCGCCGGAGCCGATTACCTCGAGCTGACGAACATCGTCGACAAGAAACGCGCCCCGATGAATCCCACGCCAGGCAAAGGCGACTGGGCTCAGCGCGGCGGCAAGGAAAGCGTCCAGTTCGCGTTTCCGTTCAACGTGCCCAACGGCCAGATCCGCATCGACATCCCACTCGCCGTCATGCGCCCCGAAATCGATCAGCTCCCCGGCGCGTGCAAAAATTGGCTGCCGGTCGGGCGCTGGGTCGACGTCGCAAACGACCACCTCGGCGTCACCTGGGCCACGCTCGACGCGCCGCTCCTCGAAATCGGCGAAATCAGCGCGCGGATGCTCGGCTCGCAGACGAAGCCCGACATCTGGCGCAAACATATAGAGCCGACGCAGAAATTCTATTCCTGGGTGATGAACAACCACTGGGGAACAAATTATCGTGCGTACCAAGAAGGCGTCGTTACCTTCCGCTACGCCCTGAGGCCACATACCCTGCACCAAGAAACGGGATACGACCCCGCGGCTGCCGCTCGCTTCTCCACAGCACTCACCCAGCCGCTAATGGCAGCGCGCGCCGCGACCGACGACGCGCCGCGTCTCCCTCTTGTGCGCGTCGAGCCCGCCGACGTCCCCGTCACCACGTTAAAGCCCAGCGACGACGGCGAAGCCTGGATCATCCGCCTCTTCGGTGCGTCCGGCGAGAACCGTCAGGCGAAACTTATTTGGCCGTACGCCCAACCGGAGTCCCTGTGGCTAAGCGACCTCAGCGAAAAACCGCTCACCCGCATCAGCGGTGCCGTCCCCGTCCCTGCTTGGAGCCTCGTGACCCTTCGCGCCGCCAAAGCACTCAAAGACTGAGCAAGGTCGAACCGCCGCTGCGCGCTGCCGCCGACATGAAAGTGCTTCAAGCCGCTCGTCGTGCAAACAGCCCCGCGAAGGCTTGCCGATGCTGCCAAGCCACAATTCCCCACAGAACCACCAGAATAGCGGCGTAGGGCAGGCCCACGCGATCCATGAACAGGTGAAACAAGAAGATGTTCACGATCACCGGACCCAGAATCACAAGCGCCAGCGGCACGTAGCGGTTCACCAGCAAAAGCGCGCCGCCCACAAGCTGAAGCGCCGCCACAACATAGACGTAATGCGACTCTATCAGCGCGCCCAGAAACTGGCCTGCCAATCCCGCATGCAAAGGGTCCGGCGGAAGAAATCGCACAAAGCGATTCAGCCCAAATAGGACGAAGACAAGGCCCATCAGAATTCGTGCGATCAACGCCGCGATTTTCATTCTCTTCTCTTTCCCCTCTCTGTCAGCTCTTCTTCTTCCCGGTCGGCTTCGGCTCCAGCGTCTTCACGTACTCGTAGCTCAACTGAAAGTACTTCCGCAATTCCTTCGTCTTCTTCAACAACCCATCCGGCACCGTCACATATTCTTTCATAACCGCGCCGTACGCCTCGAACAGCGTCGTCTTGTGCTTCTTCAGGAATTCCTCTCGCGCATCCTCGGGCAGCCTCAGCGCCAACGACCTGCCCGGCAGTAGCAGCGAAAACATATGCCCGTTCAGCGCCGTGTAAGCGTTGGCCGCGCCCCTGCGCCCCACCTTCGGATTCGTCGCAATCACCTTGTCGTACAACTCCAACTTATCCGCAGCAATGCCGCTCTTCTTCGATGTTCGCATCGGGCCGCCTCAAGCCAGAGAGTTGCTGGCGCCAAAGTACCACGATATGTTCACAACAGGAATGCAGGGTTCTTCACCAACGACACGATTGGTTTCCAGCATCTGTGAACGGCGGTCAGTGCTGCGAGGAGTCGAGGAGCTCTTTCAAGTGCTCCTGCCAGACGGCTGCGTCGGTGTGCGTGCCGTGGCCGTGCGTCTTATCCGAAATGGGGATCAGGACGAAGCGGCCGTTTTTCACCTTCTTGATTTCGCGTTCCGCGATGCCCAGCTCCGGCGGATTGATGAAATCATCGGCGGAATTGATGAACATCACGGGCACGGTGATTTTGTCGAGTTGCGACGACGGATCGTAATTTCGCGATGCGCTCACCGCGTATAAAAAATCATTTGCATCAAGGCCTGGGGTCATCCGTTTCACGGTGTCATCAAGATACTTGTCGGCTGCCTCGCGCGTAGGAAGATTTTTCTGCATCACCAGCGGCGCGCTCCCCGCAATAATCAGAAAGTCCGCTGAGATTTGCAGAGCTGCCCGAGGCTCGGTGGTGTAGTCGCCACCCTTCCATTCCGGATCTTGGCGAATTCCCTGGATCACCATGTCGCGCCAGACGCGGTTTCGCCCGGCGATCTGAACGGGAAGGCACGCGAGCGGCATCAGCGCGTCCACGAAATCGGGATACGTCTCGCCCCACACCCACGAGTGCATGCATCCCATCGAAGTGCCCAGCACGAGCCGAAGATGGTTCACGCCGAGACCCTTCTCGAGAAGTTCGTGTTGCGCCGCGACCATGTCGTCGTAATCGTATTGCGGAAAGTGCGCGTGCAAACCGTCGCTGGGCTTGCTGGATTTGCCGTGGCCGATGTTGTCGGGAAGAATCACGAAGTAGTGGTTCACGTCGAGCAGTTGGCCGGGACCGAACAGCACTCCCGCGAACAAGGGCGAGAGGAGACTTCGTCCCGAGCCGCCCGTGCCGTGGAGAAGCAGTACCGCATTCGTCGTGCGTCCGTTCGAGTCCTTCGCCGGCTTCCCCAGCGTGTAGTAGTGCATGCGAACTTCCGCCAGCGTCTCGCCCGATTTGAAATGGAAATCGTGAAGGATGAAATCGCCTTCCTGGGGTGCGGGCCCGGCCGGACTCTGCTGCGCTCGCACAGGCGCGGCAACCAAGAGCAGGCCAGCAACGAAACTGCAAGTCAGGATTCGAATCTCACGCCGCATGGCGGCACCTCCGGCGAGGAAATTTACCACAGGCGGACAAAAGATTGGCGAGACAAAACCGCGTGGCGATCGTCAGGCACAGTTCCCGGGTGCGATGCTTCGACAGCACCGCCTCTTGACACCCAAGGGCGCCCGGCGCAAGGGGGAAGCTACATTAATCGAACGAAAGTTTGGCTAGTCGGATTTCTTGCTTGGCTCGTCTTTCTTCTCGGGTTTTCTCGTCTTCGGGATTTCATAGTCCGGACCCCAATTGATCCCAGTGCGCCTATCGTCATAGGTTCCCGTTTGCATGCCTTGATTCAAATCTTGTTGTTCGTCTCGCTCGTCTGCGCGGCGGTCCTCTTCGCGTTGCTCCTCGTCCGCTATCACCTCTTCACTTACATTGTGTTCTTCGATTTGCTCGTTCGTGGTCTCCAAGTTGCCGGGATTAGTCTTTGCAGGTTTTGCACCAGTCGTATCGGCCATGTCTGCCTCCTTGAGATCTAGGAAAAATCGCGATCGCCGCGATTATACGACAATTATGCGGTGTCGAGAAAAGTGCGTCTGTTCAGTGCCGGCGTCAATCTGTTCAAGGGGGGAATTTGCGATTTGAAGGTGAGCTGCGCTAAGTGCAAAAAACAAACACCCGGGGAGAGAACCCGGGTGTTTTTGACGCCTCCCGCCAGGGAGTACAGCAAACTTGTCTGTTACTGAATCGCGTGCGCGCCCACGTGCATGTTGTGCACGCCGGAGAAAAGATACATCCCGGTGCTGGCCGTCTGCGGCAACCACCACATGCGGCGGATAAAATCATTTGGGCTGCGCTGCATCTTGCGGCCCACCAGGTCGAGCACCACGGGGCACAGTTGCGACACCACGTAAATCGACGGCGAATGCACGAAAGGTCTCATCAGCGGATCGTCTTCCACTGCGCCGTGGCCAACTGCGTAGCGCGTCGAATACGCATCGAACCCGGCAGCGCCATGCTGCAAAATCGAAAGGGCCAGCCACGACCGGCGCGCCGGATAAGTTTCCGCAACCTTGATCTCTTGGGGTTTCCCCGGATTGATCTCGGGCACGCGCACCGTTGAAATCGAACTATCCGGCGTGTTGTATGCCACCGTCTTCAGCGCAGGCGCCGAGTTCGACTTGCCGGAAGTTGATTCCTTGGCGAAGGCTGGCTGCTCACCCAGTTTGACGTTGTCGAGATTCGGGTGCTTCTGGACGTTCGTCGTATCGGGCGCCGCGACATCGGCTGTCGCCACCGCGCTAGTATCGGCGTCCGCCGCCACGCCTGAATCGGCGTGCGAAAATTGAGCCGGCATGCTGTGAGTCACAACCGAAACCTGGAATAGCAGCGCGGCAACAGCAAGTACCATGAAGGGGCCTCCCAAGGCGCGTCCCAGCGACACTTGGGAATAAGCAAAACTAGTACCACCCCCTCGTCTTTCGCTAACTATATGAAATAAAGCCTGATAGCATCCTTCGCCGCTGCGGCGAAAGTGCTGTTTCCCCGGCTCTGGCGGCGCCTCTGAGGAAATCATTTTCCGCAATAATGCCCGTTGTTACCTTTCGATACGCCGCCGAAAGCTGTAGAATCGCCCGGCTTTGGTGGGAGCCCCCTGCTTCAGCAGGGGGAGCTGGACTTTAAGTCCAGCGGAAGAGCAATCGGATTCAGAATGGGGGGCTTCAGCCCCGGGACTTCTCTGCCCCCACGAAATGTCAGCCGCAAGGAGGACAACATGCATCGCCACTTTCACCAGGCTCTGATCGTTCTGCTTCTCGCAGTCGCAACCGCTGCGGCGTTCCGAACCTGCACGCTTGCCGCCGACCAGCCTGTCACCTACGTCCGCGCGGGCCAGCTTCTCGACGTGCGCACCGGCAAGATGCTGCCCGATCGCGTCATCGTGATTCGCGGCGACCGCATCGAGCGCGTCGCGCCCGCAAGCGACGTGCAAATTCCCGCGGGCGCCTCCGTGATCGATCTCAGCCACGCCACCGTCCTGCCCGGCCTGATTGACGCGCACGAGCACATCTTCCTCACCGGCGAAGACAACGGCCGCTACGACGAGCAGCTCCTGAAAGAGTCGTGGCAGTACCGCACCATCGAAGCCACCGTCAACGCGAAGCGCGACCTCGACGCCGGCTTCACGTCCATGCGCGACCTCGAAACCGAGGGCGCGATGTACAGCGACGTCGACGTGCGCAACGCCATCAACCGCGGCCTCATTCCCGGCCCGCGCCTCGAAGTGGTCACCCGCGCGATTTCCACCACCGGCGGATACCCGCTCGAAGGCTATTCGCCTGAGGTTCTGGTTCCCTCCGGCGTCCAGATCGTCGATGGGCCCGACGAAGCGCGCAAGGCCGTCCGCGAGCAAATCAAATATGGCGCCGACTGGATCAAGATCTACGGCACGCACAAACACCGGTTCACCGCTGACGGCAGGATGATCAGCCAGCCCACGTTCACGCTCGAAGAAGTTCGCGCCATCACCGACGAAGCGCATCGCGAAGGCGTGAAGGTGGCATGCCACGCTTACGGCGGCGACGGCCTGCGCACCTGCATCGCTGGAGGAGTAGATTCGATCGAACACGGCATCGACCTGGACGACCTCGACGTTCGCGACATGGTGGCAACCGGAATCTGGCTCGTGCCGACGCTGTACGTCTATGAGGGCGATACGCGCAAAGAAGACGAAGCCGCGAGCGGAGGCAAAGTGAGCCGCGCGAGCTTGCACGAACCCAGCTTCAAGAAGGCGCTCGCCGCCGGCGTGAAGATCGCGTTCGGCACCGACGCGGGCCCGTTCCCGCACGGCACGCAGGCAATCGAATTCGAGTACATGACGCGCTACGGGATGTCGCCGCTCGCCGCGATTCAATCGGCCACGATCCGCGCGGCGGAGCTGATGGATTGGTCGGACCGCGTGGGCGCAATCGAGCCGGGAAAATTCGCCGACATCATCGCCGTCGACTCGAGCCCGCTCGACGACATCAAGCAGCTCGAGCGCGTGAAATTCGTAATGAAGGGCGGCGCCGTCGACCGCGACGACTACACCAAATAGCCGCCGTGTTGGGCGGAAGTCCCGGCATCAGGTGTTGGGGTGGAAGCCCCGGACTTCGGGTTTCAGGGTTGATTAGATGGGGTTGTCGGCTCCTCACCCCGAGTAGACTTGGTAGCGCTAACGACCGAGGCTCGGAAGAAAGGAGCCGAGCGATGCTGATTATAGGATGTGATTTTCACACGCGCTATCAACAGATTGCCATGACGGACGATACCACCGGAGAGCTGGTCGAACGGCGGCTGGGCCACGAGAACGGCGAGGCTCACAGTTTCTATCGCAGCTTGCCGAAGCCCGTTCGCGTAGGCGTGGAGGCCACCGGCCCGCTGGCTTGGTTCGAGCGTTTGCTTGCCGAACTCGGCCACGAGCTGTGGATCGGAGACGCGGCAAAAATTCGTGCCAGCGAAGTGCGCAAGCAGAAGACGGACGAGCGGGATGCTGGGCTCATCCTCGAATTACTGCTGACGAATCGCTTCCCGCGCATTTGGGTTCCCACGCCGGCCGAACGCGACCTGCGCCAGTTGCTGTGGCATCGTCACAAGTTGGTATGCCTGCGCACCATGCTTCGCAACCAGCTCCACTTTCTGGCAATGAGCCAGCGGCTGTGCCGCAAGCACCGCCTGTTCACCCAGAAAGGCCGGCGGGAACTCGAAGCGCTTTCCCTGGGGCCATGGACCAGCCGACGCCGCGAGGAACTTCTCGAGCTTCTCGATCGCGTGGAGCCTTCCATCACCCAGCTCGACCAGGCGGTTCTCTCCGAAGCTAAGCTCCGTGAGGACGCGGTTCGACTCATGACTCATCCGGGCATCGGCCCCGTCAACGCTCTGGCCTTCGTGTTGACCATCGGACCGATCGCTCGCTTCGAGCGGAGCAAAAAGCTGGTGAGTTATCTGGGGCTGAATCCCAGCGAACATACCAGCGGCGGACGACAGCGGTTCGGAGCCATCAGCAAACAGGGCAATACGATGGTGCGCTGGCTGCTGATCGAAGCGGCACAAAACGTGGCGCGTTTGGATCCCGAACTTCGGCAGGACTATCAGCGGTTGAAGTCCCGCCGGGGACACGCGGTGGCGAAGGTGGCCATCGCGCGGAAGTTGGCCGTGCGTATGTTCTGGATGTTGCGCAGTAAAGCAGACTACACGCGGCTGGTTCGCATGCAAGGCAGCCCGACGGGCTTCCTGGTGAACGCGAGTTCACCGCTGGGTTGATTGGGCGCCTTGCTCCCCCGATCCGTCGGGGCGTCTGAACTACGAATCATGGTCGGAAGTCGGCGACCGAATAGATGATTGGTGGAACCAGTTTCCACCGCTGGATTCACGGTGCGAGCCTTGGTCAAGAACAGAACGTCAAAGGCCCTGATAGAGAAAAAAGCGAGCCACCCGCTCGCAATCTCCACGTGTGCCTTGACAATGCCGACAACCTCATAGAGGAAGCCCGGGCCTTTAGGCCCGGGAAAAGTTCGCCAGAATAGCACGGGCTTTAGCCCTGGGAATTTCGGTGGGCCTTCTCAGTCGCCGTCGCACCTCGGTTTTGTGTCAGCCCGGAGTTTGCTCCGGGGAGCATGGCCTCTTGCCCTGACGCAGGAAGGGTCAGGCCATGCGAAACGCTCCCGCCCCCCAGAATACCGGGGACTTTAGTCCCCGAGGGACGGTTCCGTCGCACTCAACTCACCAGCCGTAAACTCAAAATGTAATCGCCGAATCTCGGATTCGCTCCGAAACGGCCTCCAAAAACGGTAATTGCCTATAACCATGGTGACTGCCCATGGGGGCAATCCGAAAGAAGGAGAAAAACCATGGCATCGAAGAAAGCGGCCAAGAATCTCAAGAAGGGCAAAAGGATTCAGCCTGTGAAGAACCTCGTCGGCATGCGCAAAGCAGGCGGCCCCAGCTCCGGCACGCCCTTGACCTTTAAGTTCTGAGAAGTCTAACGGGGCGCCCTCTCTTGCTGAGAGAGCGCCTTCCCCCCTTAGACATAAACTGCATCTCGGGCGCTCAGGTTTTACTTTTGAATTTCGGGGCGCCCAGACGCGATGCGCTCGCCACGAAACTAACCACAAAGAAATTCCCGGTCAGATCGTTAGTCTCTGACGCAACTTGTTGTTCCATGGTCTGTATACGGATGCTGCCCCGGTGGACATGAAATAGTCGTCTGTTGTCGATCCCGGTCCTTGTCCCGGTCGCGGTCTCTGTCCCGGTCACGATCTCTGTCCTGCTGTGCTGTGTCTTGTGCTGCCGGCGCAGGCGTTACAGGCGCTGCCGCTGGGGTCGCGGCGCACCCGCTAACAAGTAGTCCTAGTAGGAACGCACTTATGACTAACGATCTCTTCATTTGGAATCTCCTTCGTGGTGTCGCTCGATGCAAAAAGATGCCACCGCAGACGATTGCACGTAGCGAGGATAGTACCCGTTGCGCTCCGGTGGGTTCTGTTCCAATTCGCACAGTCGCCCAATCCCACCAAACGCGGCTTTTTGAGGTTTTTTAAGGCCGGCTAAGCCCAATTGGGAGCCGCGACTTAACGTCTCAGCTGGTGCCTTCGAAATACCCTTCGACCGCGATCCTCCCGAGGGTCCATTAGTTATAGAACTACTACCGTAACTTTGTTACTATCCATCCTACGAATTCCATGCTACCATGGCCCGTTTTTATGAGCTGCGAAATTGACAGGTCGCCTGTACTTGCAGGCGCCCATATAAGAGGAGCCGAACGAGGTCGCCTGTACCTGCAGGCGCGCATATAAGCGGTCAGGATCGAAATGTCGCCTGTACTTGCAGGCGCCCATAAAAAAGAGGGAATTCTAATAACAGAAACGGGATTAGAAATCGCCGTAAGTACCGCAAAACATTCAGTCGGAGGTGCTTCTAATATACCGTAGGGTGGGGGGGTATTTTGCCGATCCGTCCGGGTCTCAGGGTTTGTACTTGCAAACCCTGCGTCCAAGGATGTCGGTCGGCATCCCGCCTGTCCCGAGCGAAGTCGAGGGGAGCGAACGACGTGAGCCGAGGGGTACATGCGATCAGCACGATGGGCGCTGTTACAAAAAACAGTAGATGGCGGCCGCAAGTCACGGTTTCCGGTAAGATGTGAGGCGCACGATCTCTCAACATGAAAAAAGAGGAAAAAATCGAGAAACCGGTCCCCGAAGCGCCGGTAACCGATCCGTGGCACGAGGCGGTCGGGCGAATTGTTCGCGCTGAGGACTCTGACCCGTTTCAGATTCTTGGGCCGCACTGGATTGACCGCGACGGCAAACGCGTTCTCGCGATTCGCGCGTTTCGGCCGGGAGCGACCGGAGCGACGATTCTATGGGGCCGCAGCGGCGTCGCGGCCGCTTCGCAAATTGACGCTGGCGGGCTTTTCGAAGCGATTGTCGCGGGCGACGTCACGAAGTTGCGTGCCGACGAACCGGTTCCCGCGAACGCTTATCGCATCCAGTTCCGTTTCGCCGACGGCAACACGCTCGAGACGCTCGACCCGTACGCCTTCCCTCCCGTGCTCACCGATTACGATTTGTATCTTTCGGGCGAAGGGACGCATTACCAGAAATACGAAAAATTGGGTGCGCACGTGCGTGAGCTTGCGGGCGTTCGCGGCGTCCATTTCGCCGTGTGGGCGCCGAACGCGCAGCGCGTGAGCGTCGTCGGCGATTTCAATCTATGGGACGGCCGCGCGAATGCGATGCGCACTCGCGGCGCCAGCGGCATCTGGGAAATCTTCATGCCGCACCTCGACGAAGGCGCACTCTACAAATTCGAGATTCTTTCGCGCGTGAATCACCACCTGGGACTGAAATCCGATCCTTACGGCTTCGCGGCGGAGCTGCGGCCGAAGACGGCGTCGGTGGTTTGCAACATCGACATTTATAAATGGAACGACGCCGCGTGGCTGGCGGCGCGGGCCGCGCGCGACTGGCTCCACGCGCCGATGTCGATCTACGAAGTGCACGCGGGCGCGTGGCGGCGCAACCATGACGAAGGCGACCGCTGGCTTACGTATCGCGAGTTGGCGGACGAATTGATTCCTTACGTCAAGCGCCTCGGCTACACGCACATCGAGTTCATGCCGCTGATGGAGCATCCGTTCGACGCGTCCTGGGGATACCAAACGGTGGGATATTTCGCGGTGACGAGCCGCTACGGCTCGCCCGAGGATTTCATGTACTTCGTCGACCGCGCCCATCAGGAAGGCATCGGCGTGCTGCTCGACTGGACTCCCGCGCATTTCCCGCGGGACGCGCACGGGCTGGCATTCTTCGACGGCACGCACCTCTACGAACACGCTGATCCGCGCAAAGGCGAACACCCCGACTGGGGCACGCTCGTTTTTAACTACGGGCGCAACGAAGTGCAGAACTTTCTGCTGTCGAACGCGCTCTTCTGGATCGACAAGTACCACATTGACGGCCTGCGCGTGGACGCGGTGGCGTCGATGTTGTATTTGGACTATTCGCGACAGGCGGGCGCGTGGATTCCGAATCGCTTCGGCGGGCGCGAGAACCTGGAGGCCATCGCGCTCATCCGGCACCTGAACGAAGTGCTCCACCAGCAGCATCCCGGCGCGCTCATGATCGCGGAAGAATCCACCGCGTGGCCGGCGGTCTCACGGCCAACGTATATCGGCGGCCTCGGTTTCGATCTGAAGTGGAACATGGGTTGGATGAACGACACGCTACGCTATTTCGAGCTCGATCCGATTCACCGCCAGTATCACCACAACGAACTCACGTTTTCGATGATCTACGCGTTCCACGAAAATTTCGTTCTGCCGCTCTCGCACGACGAAGTGGTTCACGGCAAGCGCGCGCTACTGGAAAAAATGCCGGGTGACGATTGGCAGAAATTCGCGAACCTGCGGCTGCTGTTCGGCTACATGTACGCGCATCCGGGAAAGAAACTGCTGTTCATGGGAGGCGAGCTAGCGCAGCGCCACGAATTTTGGGAAGGCGGCTCGGTGGAATGGTCGCTCGAGGATTCGCCGCCGCATCGGGGCGTTCAGCAACTCATCGCGGATTTGAACCGTTTGCACACCACCGAACGCGCGCTTTACGAAGTGGATTTCGAATGGGCGGGATTCGACTGGATCGACGCGAGCGACTCGGCGACGAGTGTCCTCTCGTTTTTGCGGCGCGCACGGAATCCGGAAGATGCGATCGTCGTGGTGTGCAACCTGACGCCGGTGACGCGGCAGAGCTATCGCGTGGGCGTGCCGCGGCCCGGCTTCTATCGCGAAATTCTAAACACCGACTCGAGCCATTACGAAGGCAGCGATGTCGGCAACGCGGGCGGCGTCCGCGCCGAGCCAATTCCGTGGAACGACCGGCCGTACTCGATCAAGCTCCGCCTGCCGCCTCTCGCGGTGATGTACTTCAAGCTTCAGCCGACTAGCGAGCTTGCGACTGAAGTTCGTGGCTGACGCGCTCGTTCGCTTCCATGACGCGCAGCAGATTGCCGCCGAGGATTTTGCGAATGTCGTCGTCGGAATAGCCTTTGCGCATCAGTGCTTCGGTAATCTGCGGAAGGTGCGAGCAGTCTTCCATGCCGTCGGGCATGTTGGCGCCGTCGAAATCCGAGCCGAGGCCGACGTGGTCAGGGCCAACGAGTTTCACGGCGTAATCGATGTGGTCGATGATGCGTTCCCAACTGACGTGCGGCAGCTTGCCTTCCTGGGTCAGGTTGCGCTCAAACGCGATTTCGCCGCGGTTGACGCATTCGGCGTCGTCACCGCAATTCTTTTCCACCTGCGAAAGCATCGCGACCACGCCGCCTCCGGCGGTGGCCTTATCGAATGCATCCTTGTAAGCCTGATCGAGAAAACTCTTCTCGTAATTGATCTGAATGACGCCGCCCTTCGCGGCGAGATCCTTGATCATTTGGTCGCTCATGTTGCGCACGTGGTTGCAGAGCGCGCGGCAGGAAGAATGCGAGGCGATCAGTGGGGATTTGCTCACTGCGAGCGCGTCGTAAAACGTCTTGTCCGAGACGTGCGAGATGTCGACCATGATTCCCTGGCGGTTCATTTCGCGGACGATATCTTTGCCGAAATCGGTGAGCCCGTTGTGGGCAGGCTTGTCGGTGGATGAATCGGCCCACTCGTCGTTGTAGAAGTGCGAGAGCGTCATGTAACGAACGCCAAGATCGCCGAAAATTCGAACCACACGGATGTCGTTGCCGATCATGTGTCCGCCTTCGACGCCCATCAGCACGGCGATCTTGCCCTGGTCGTGGGCGCGGCGAACTTCGGCGGCGGTGCGGCAGAACACGAGATCGTTCGAATAGCGGAGCACGTTTTCGTGGACGGCGTCGATTTGGTCGAGAGCCTTTTCGACCGCCGGCGGGCCCATGATGTGGCCATCGATCCAGATGGAGAAGAAGATGGCGTTCATGCCGCCTTCACGCATACGCGGAATGTCCACGTGGCCGTCGGGATTGCGCTTGCCCAGGTCGTAGGTCTTCGAGAAGAAGCGCTGCGTGGTGTCGTCGTGCGTGTCGAGAACAATCGAGGAGAAATGCAGCTTGTGGGCACGGTCGGCGATGGCGTCGGCCGAAGGCGCTTGGTGGAGGAATGGAGCAGCCAACAAACAAAAGCCAATCGCCGTCAGCATCATCGCGCGTCGCATGAAACGTACCCCCTGGGATTGTGGATAAAACGCAGGCCGGACCTTACCCTGTGACCTCGAAAATGGCAAGCATCCGTGCGACGCTGACGAGCGCGCCAAAAATTGTTTTGTTTGCAGCCGCGCACGTGGCAGAATGCGGCTCGAAGTGGGGCCTCCTGGCAATCTTTGAGGACTCGGCCCAAACGGGCCGAATCCGATTTTGGAGGAACTGAAATGCCGAAGACGAAGAAAAAACTGAAGAAAGGCAAGAAGCTACCTGCCACGAAGACGTTGAGGATGACTATGGACGGTCTTCGCTGACATTCCCTGAGTCACAATGTCCTGGAAGGGCTGTTCGAAAACGACAGCCCTTCTTTGCTTAACGGCAGAGTGATTCTGCTGCGTGTCTTGATATCCCGGACGAAACGGAGCGATGCAGGCTGCCGGGTCACGACCGACGCATTTCTTGATTCGGTTGCTCCCGCACGACCGAGGACCTCAATTCCCCAACGTTCCTCACGCCGGTTCCAGCGCGCGCTCGTCCTGTAGGAATTTCAATGTCCTGCGAAGCGCCTGCTGCGGAGACGGCGACTTTCGGCGTTTCGCTCTCCGCAACTCTGCCAGCTCGCAGGCTGATCCGCGCCTCACTCTGCCGAGCATTTTCATGATCTCGTTGTCGTAGGTAACGGCAATGGACCGGCCGTTCGCAGCGATGACCACGTCACCGTTGTGTCTCCAGTGAAGGATGGGGGAGATTGGGTTGGCGCGCACGCGTCCGCTCATCTGCGGCGTGGAACGGCCAAGACCACGCGGCCGGGGAATCCGGTCGAAGCCATACGCTGTGATGCGCTCCATCCAGGTGCGCATCAATCGTTCCGTCAGGCGGCCCGGCTGGCCCTCGGCACGTTGCGCGGTGAAGGCAAGCTCCGCCGGCACTCGAGAATTCGAAAAGGGGAGAGAGCCGATGGGATCGCGTTCGTCTCCTCCGATTTCGCGATACCATTCGCCGATATTCTTCATCAGCGCGAGAAAAACCGAGTATCCATAATAGAGGCCTAGGGTCAAGGAGCTGACCAACTGCCCGTCGGACTCTGCGACATGCCAGTAACTCGATGGCCAGTAAAGAATGTCCCCGGGGTCGCCCGCCAAGCAGACGGAGCCCTTCATGTATTTTGTATAAGGTCCTGGACCGTATCGCGGAGAACTGCTTTGGAAGGACTCCTTCGGCCACAGCCGGAACTTCTTTCTGCCATCCACCACGAAACAGAAGACGTCGGCCAAATCGCGATGCACGCCCAAGGGTGTGCGGCGGTAATTCCCCAAAAACAGGTCGACCTCAGCGCGTGCGGGCACTCCGGCGATTTCGTAAAGCCCCTGGAGAAACTGGCGGAGACGGTTGTAAAAAGTCCACCCGAGTTCGTTCTGGAACTCGTTCACCAGAACGGTTAACTGTCCGGTTGCGCCGTCGCGTTTCAGCCGCTCATGGTAACCTGCGAGCGAAACGTCCTTCGGGCGCGGAAGCCAGCGCTTCAAATCCAACACGATCCGCCGCCCTTCGATGCTGAACTCCAAATCGTCCCTTGGCTCACCCAAGCGCTGGGGAACGGCCACTAGCCCGCGAAAGACGTCGCCGGGAGTGGCAATCGGCCTCTGAAACGGCGCCCGGATGACGGTGGGCTTGCGACTCCAGTACGTCTTGGTGAAGGCGCGCCAGAATGACTTGTCGAGCGAGAACGACGGCGTTGCTGCTGCGTCCATTTCCCCTCCCGGGCGGGCGCCAGCATATCAAATCTGACCACTGCGAGGGAGCGTTCGCGTTGCGCAGCGCTGAGGTGGCTTCTGAGGGTGAGCGATGATAAATTCAGCGCCATTTCCGCGCCACTCACGCAGAAAGGAACGGCACTTTGAGTTCATCAATGCTCGGCGAATTCATGGGCACGCTCGTCCTGATTCTATTGGGGAACGGCGTCGTAGCGGGCGTGTTGCTGAAAAAATCGAAGGCCGAAGACGCCGGCTGGATCGTCATCACCGCCGGGTGGGCGTTTGCGGTGATGTGCGGCATATTCGTGGCTACGGCGTGCGGCAGCAAAGATGCTCACCTGAATCCGGCGGTCACCATCGGTTCAGCCGTCAGCTCGGGCGACTTTTCCAAATTTGCACCGTATGTCGTCGCGCAGATGCTTGGCGCTTTTGCGGGCGCCGCGCTTGTCTGGCTTCACTATCTCCCGCACTGGCGCGAGACGCCGGACGCCGACGTGAAGCTGGCCTGCTTCTGCACCGGCCCTGCGATCCGCAAAGCGGCAGCCAATCTGGCCAGCGAAGTGATCGCGACGTTTGTGCTGGTTTTCGTCGTCGGCGCGATTTCCTCGAGGGTAGTGGCGGGCCCAGGAATTGCGACCGGGCTCGTTCCTTATCTTGTGGGAAGCGTCGTGTGGGGAATTGGTCTTTCTCTTGGCGGGACCACCGGCTATGCGATTAATCCTGCTCGTGACCTGGGTCCGCGTGCCGCGCACAGTCTCCTGCCGATTGCCGGAAAAGGTCGTTCGGATTGGGGCTACGCCGGGATTCCCGTAGTGGGTCCGTTGATCGGCGGAGCGCTCGCGGGCTTGCTCATGCGCGCGTTCCATTTCTAGAGATAAACATTCGACACATCAGACCCGTTGCGCGAAGGATTGAAGCGCGGCGTCTTCCGACGAGTGGATGTCGAAAATCGTGTCCAGCCGGGAGAGCGCGAGGATGGCGAACACTCTCTGGCTTACACTGGCCAGCTTCGCGTCTCCTCCCGCCTGCCGGACGACCGAATAGCAGCGCGCCAGTTCGCCTATACCGAAGCTGTCGATAAACTCCACGTGCGCGAAATTGAAAATGAACTTCTTCGCGCCATCGCCAATCGAAACGTGCATGAGGTCACGGAGTTTGGTGTGGCCGTCGGTGAGCGTGAGCCTTCCCACGGCCTCCACTACTAAGACGCGGTCGATTTCGCGTGTGTGCAGCTGAAGTCCCATCGCTTCATCACCCCCGAAGCCTGGTTCGCGAAAGCATACGCCTGTCTGGAGACTGCATTCAATTGCCTATCGCCGTCGATTCGCGCGTTGTAAAATGACTCAAGCATTGTTCGGGAGGCCATCATGTATACGAGAGCAGTTACAGTTTTAGCGGTTTTTATTCTGCTCTTGATGATGGCCAATGGCGCAGCCGCGCAGGCTCCGCAGCACGTTGGTTCACCGCAAGACCTGTTATCGGATACCAATATCACCGTAGACGTTTTTGGGCCTGACCACAAGCCGCTCCGACAGATGGCGTTTGTCACGCTGTACCAAAGGGGTTCGACCATGGCCCTCGGGACGGTTATGACGACGGTTGATGGGGTAGCCGTGCTGGCCGGGCAGCCGGGATATGGCCCGTACACGGTTACCGTCACTTCGAAAGGCTATGAAACCACGAGCGAGGACTTCCAATACAACGCCGCTTCCGGGCGCGTTCAGGTTGACGTGACGCTGCACTTGGTTCCTGGTACCGATGCGACAGCAACGACGGCGCCGCTTCCGCCCAAGGTGCAGGAACAGGTGAAAAAAGGGCTCGAAGCGATGCAGCAGGGGAAATTCCAGGGTGCGCAAACGGAGTTTCTGGCTGCGTACAAGGAGGTGCCGCAAAGCGCCGATGTCTGCTATCTGCTGGGCGCAGCCTATCAGAAAAGCAAGAACCTCCCGGAAGCGGAAACGTATCTCGAAAAGGCGATTTCGATTGATCCTGACGACGTGCAAGCGCTTGTGGCGCTCGGGCAATTGCGCGATCAACAGAAGAATTACCAGGGCGCGGTAGCACCTCTGGAAAAAGCTGCGACCCTCGACGGGAAGGAGTGGCAGGCTCGCTGGGTGCTTGCCGACGCCTATCTCCACCTAGGGGAATATGAAAAGGCGCGGAAGGAAGCGCAAGACGCCGTCGAAGTGGGAAAAGGCGCTGCCAACCGAGCCGAGTTGATCGAAGGAGAAGCGCTGGCCCAGTTGGGACGCCGCGACGACGCCATAAAAGTGCTCGAATCTTTCCTCGACGACCTGCCGTCGGACCCGGCAGCGCCGGCTGTTCGAGCCCTCATCGCCAAGCTGCAGAGCACCACGCCAGCATCGCCCCGCTAATCACCCGCTTCCGAAATTCGCAGGTCTTCCCCTTCCTCAATTTCCACGGAACTTTTAGGGAACATTCTTGGGGGTTACTCCGTATTAGCTGGCAGGAAGCCGAGGAGCTTCCCCCCGATGATGAATGCGATGAAGACCACGAAGGCGATGCGGAAGCGAGCGCAATTGGCGACGGCCCTGTGTTTGCTGGCGGCGGGCGCGATGGTGGCAGCGGCCCCTGCAATGGCGGCTCCTGCCGGAGAGAAATACCTGCACGTGAAGGTGGAGGATCCCTCGAAAGGCGAGAGTGTGAACGTGAACGTGCCGCTCTCGATGGCCGAAAAGATTCTGCCGGCGATCAACAACCACGATCTGCACGACGGGAAAGTCTCGTTCCATCACGCCGAAATGAATGGAGTGGACGTGCGCGCGCTGCTCGACGCGGTCCGCAACGCGGCTGACAACGAGTTTCTCACGGTAAAGGAAAAAGATACGGACGTGCGCGTGGCAAAGTTGAACGGCAACATCGTGGTCCATGTGGTCGATAAGGAAAACAAGGAACAGAAAGTGGACGTCACGGTGCCGCTGAAAATCGTCGACGCGCTGTTTGCAACCGCCAAGAACGATGAACTTGACGTTGCCGCCGCGCTTCGCGCGCTCAGCGACGCGGGCGACATCCTGCTCGTTACGGTGCAGGACTCAAGCCAGAAGGTGCGCGTCTGGGTGGATTCACGCAACACGCAGGATTAGCTGAGAACGTCGCTAGCGACACCTTGAGGTGACACATGATACTGCTTGGAAAGATCGTACTGGGAATGGCGGGAGCGGGACTCGCGGGAGTGGGCGTTCTCTGTAGCGAAGGAATGGTGCAAGTGAAAGTAATCGAGAAGCAAGCCCAGGGCACTCACATTAATGTGATCGCTCCGGCTCTGCTGGCGCCCATCGCGGTGCACTTCGCTCCGCAGCGCGAGCTGGCCCACGCCGCACGCGAGATACAACCGTACATGCCGGCGATTCGCGCAGCGCTGGACGGCTTGCGTGACTCGGAAGACGTGGTGTTCGTGGAGGTGAGGGAGCCGGATGAGCACGTGATGGTTTCGAAGTCGGGCGGATCGATTGTGGTCGACGTCGACGACCCGGGCGAAACGGTTCACGTCTCGACGCCGATTCGCGCGATCTCGAGCACGATCGAACAGCTCGCTGCTGCCACCTCGAACCAACTCCAGTAGCAACGAAGCATCCTGAGACTTTGTCATCTCAGGGTTTGCAAGTGCAAACCCTGAAACCCGGTGGGCGCCGCAAAGCCCCTTGTAGGCGCCCGCCGATTCAGGAATCTTTCAGCGCCCAATAAGCCTCCTGCCTGATCGAGGTCTTCGCGAATCCCGCCCGCTCGAGAATCCCTATTCCGCGTTCGGTCATGATCGGGTGGCCACAAAGGTATGCGGTCGTGTCTGCAGCGGTGAGCTGCCACAAGTCCGCGTACTTGCGGATGAGGTCGTCCACGCGGCCCCGTTCCCCCGCCCACGAAGTGTCCTCCCAGAATCGGCTGACCGTCGGGACGTACTTCAGCCACGGCACTTCCGCGGCGATGGCCTCCAGCTCCTCGCGATAGCCAAATTCCCACGAACGGCTGGCTCCTTGAATCAAATACAAGTGAATGTCCGCCGGGAAACGGCTCTGCTTCCAGTCGGCATACAGCGTGCGGACGTACGAGACGTATGGCGCGACTCCGGTGACCGTGCAAACCAGTAGGTGGTTGCGGTGACCGCTCGGGAGATCGAGCGTGAATCGGCCCTTGGCGATCTTGCGCAGCGAAAGTTCCGCTCCGACCGACACGGTGTGGAGGGCCTGCGTGAGTTCTCCCTGCGGGACGAGCTCGAGGAAGAACTCCATTTCGTGTTCGTAGGGAGAGGACGCGATGCTATACGGCCGCTCGATGTGAGTGCCGAGCACAGGCACGCCCAGCGTGGCAAACTGCCCCGCGACGAACCTGTACTCGCCGCTGGGAACGATCCGAATGATCCACAAATCGGGCGCGAGGTCACGGCGATGGGTAATGCGCGCGTTGTAGAACTTTTCGGGTGCGAGAACCATCGGGAAGCCGCCTTGAAAGCGGGAGATTCGGGCGATGACGCGCCCGAAAGCATTCGATGCGGTCAACGATCTAAGGGCGTCCCGGAACCTGCCAAGGGAGCCCCTGATCCCGGCACCGTTCACGCGCCAAAACGGCTAAGCGCGCAGGGCTCGATTTTGCGAGTTACGGCTGAGGCTGCTGTTGTGGCATCTGCTGCATCATCTTCATCGGGTCAAACGGGACCGGCGTGCCCACAATCTTGTCCTTGGCGTCCGCGACCAGCTTCGTGAGCACCATCGTATCTGCTTTCCCCTGATACTTCACGAGCCCGAAGGGAGTCACTTTGTCGGATACCCAGGCGTCGCCGGAACCGTCTTTCATGCGGTAGTGCTCGCACGTAAAAGTGCCGGCGGGAGTTGTAACAGACTCGCTGCCAACATCATCCGTGTTGTTGCGAAGGTCCGTGAACTGTGTGGGCTTGCGGGCCTGGGTCATGCTGTCCGGCATCTCCATCGGCGGACGTCCCGGCATCTGCATGATCACCCTGGAAGTCTGCATTCCGGATGTATCGAACAGCACAAGCTCCTTGATCACCATGTCGCCGCCCATACGCGCGTTGCTCATGGTCATTTCCATCCACGCGGCGTCTTTGCCTCCAACGGAATCCTTGCCGACGATGGCGAATTCCATCGCGGACTTCATGCCGTTCTGACCCTGCATCTCATAGGCTGCACCCGAGCCGACGACCGGATTCCAGACGCCACGCAATTGAGTGGGTCCCCGCATTCCCATTTGCGCAGAGGCCGTGATGGCGGCGAACACAACAAGAAGGGCTAGGATCGAAAGACGGCTACACTTCGTTATGGACTTCGTCGTGGAATTCGTCATGGACTTCGTCATGCGCACACTCCCAAGGAAGAATTTACGCGAATCTAATTTCCAGGCCAGAGTCCAGAACTACAGGTCGCGCCCTTGCGCATCATACATCTTGGAGAAGTCAAAGCTTACCTTAATTGAGACTCTGCCCGGCAAGCACGAGAATTCGGCGCCCTTCTCGTCCGCATCAATGGTCGCCTCACCCGTCGCGGTGCGCTTTGGGAACGAAATTACGACGGCGAGGAGCGCCTTGCCGTCCGGGCCGCGTTGGAACTCGACGTTTGAGGCTTCGACCTTCTGCCTGCCCTTTTTGGTGGTGAGTGTTGACTTTGCCTTTACCCCGGCTTCCTCCGCCGCTTGGAAGGCCGCCAACTGCTGACCCGAGATAACCACGAGATAAGCGGCCGTCGGTTGAGCGAGCTGCTGTTCGGCATCCTCTTCCGTTGCTTTGCCACTCAGTACCCTACCGCGCAGGACGGCTTCGCGCACAGTTCGCGACGAGCCCCATCGCACGGCAAGAGCAGCCTGCGACGTGGAACTGTCCGCACCACCGCCGCCTCCGGATGGCGACGAGCTGGAGCCTCCGCCCATGCCGCCACGACCTCCTCCACTTCCCGCACCCGGGGTGCCGGGATTCGCCTGAGGAAGACTTGATGGCGCCACTGCACCGCCGGCGGGCCCTGCATCGATCATGACTATTTTCGACCAGGGCGAGTTCGACAGCACTTTCTGGACGTCCTTTTCGTCCCATTGCTGAAATGGCTTGTCCTTCCATGGGTCGCTGGAGGCCCAAGCGAGCACAGCTATCGCGAGAACTGCCAGGCTTCCGATGATTGCTTTCCGCATGTTGCCCCCCTCGTATCGGGTGTTAGACGGAGGTGATGCAGACTGAGGGTTTCGAAGTTGCCCATCGGGCTGACGGACTGTATGTCCCAAGTCCTTCCCAAGGTCTTGCGGCAGCCTAACGAACCGCTTTCTTCGCGGCAATCGGCCTCTCCGGCGCAACCGTGGGGCTTTCGACTACGGGCAAGGAACCAATGATACGTTCGATGCGGTAGACAGGATCGGCGCCCGACTCAAAATGAGTCCGCGTCAGCAGCTCGCCGACAAGCCCCACTGCGAGCAACTGCACTCCAAACAGGCACAGCATCATCCCCAGAACCAGCAAAGGGCCATGCTCGACAAAAATGGCGGCGTGCCCGAAGATTTTCTCGAAGAATAGTCCTACAAGAATCGCAGCTCCCGCAAAGATTCCTATCAGTCCCGGCGGCCCAAAGAAGTGAAGAGGCCGCGTCATATAGCGCATTAGGAAGCGAATCGTGATGATGTCGAACAGGACGCGCGCTGTGCGCGAAATGCCGTAGTGCGACTTCCCGCCCGGCCGAACAATGTTTCGGATCGGGACTTCCACCACTCGAGCGCCATTCCAGGCGGCCAGCGCCGGAATGAAGCGGTGCATCTCGCCGTACAAGCGGACGTCCTTGATGGTTTCGCGGCGATAGACCTTGAACGTGGTTCCGAAATCGTGAATGTCAACGCCCGAGAGCTTCGCCATCATCCAGTTGGCGACGCGCGAAGGCACGCGGCGGAGGAAAAAATTATCGACGCGCTTCTGCCGCCAGCCACTAACGATGTCGTAGTTCCCGGTCGCGTACGTTTCGAGCAGCACCGGGATGTCGGCGGGATCGTGTTGTAAGTCTCCGTCCATCGAGATGATGGTTTCGCCCGAAGCGTAGTCGAAACCGGCAGCCAGAGCGGTCGTCTGTCCGTAGTTGCGGCGAAGCCGAAGAACCTTCACACGAGAATCTTCCGCGGCGATCTCAGCCAGCAGCACCGGAGTTGCGTCGGTGCTCTGGTCGTCCACGTAGATGAATTCGACGGGTTCGTACCGTCCGGTCATGACCTCGCTGAGCCGCTGATGCAGTTCGCGGACGTTGTCCTGCTCGTCGTGGAACGGCACGACCACGGAATATTGGGGAGGCATCGGCAACTGGTCCCGCATGCGCCTAGTTTAACTCGCGATAGCTTATAAGCCGAATGTCTTGTTTGGCTATGATGCGTTTCAGTTCCGGGTCGAGCAACGTGTCAAGCTCGGTCTCGCGCTGGGCTTGCAGCCGCGAGCCAGTGTTGGCCAACGCGGCGTCGCAAACTCCGGGATGGAACATGATTTCCGTCCGCCCGTCGGGAAGTGTGTCAATCATGCGACGCAGTACCGGCCGGCTCATTTGCCCGGTCATCGCCACGCCGAGAAAATGGTCGGGCGATTGTAGATTGTATTCACGGGAAATCGTCTGGAATCTGGGCTCGGCAATTCGAGCCGCCGCCGTGGCCATCAACTGTGTTGAGGCGCCGACGCCTTCGTTCCTCGTCGTCGTCCAGGCGTCACGCAGCGTTTCGAAAGGGTTCCGAACGCGCAGGATTCCGGTTTCGCGCGCCACCCGAGCAAGGGACTCCATAACAAAAGGATGCGCATGCGTGTGCTTGTGGGTGTCGAGATGGCTTGGCTCAATGCCCGCAGCGCGAACTTTTTCAATTTGGGCGCGAAGCTCGCGTTCGATTTCCTGCGGCCGTATCAATCCGGCACTCACTCGGGCAACAAATTTGGGCAAACTCGGCGGCAAATTTCCCCTTTCGTCCACTAAAGTTGCCACTTGGTCATGAGGAGCCACTGCGCGACCACCGACAAGCACGAGGTGGCATCCAACGCCGAGCGCCGGATTCGCACGAACGCGCGCGACCGCATCGTCGAATGCTTCGGCGTTCGCCATGAGAGTCGCGCTGGTGAGTGTTCCATCGCGGTGCGCTCGGATGATTCCTTCGTTGATGCCGGGTGTCAGACCGAAGTCGTCCGCGTTCAGAATAAGTTGTTTCATCTCACAGGAGTTATGCAGCAGAGGCCGATGATACCACGCGAGCGGTAGTGAAGAGGAACTCGATGACGACGATCAAGTCCATGCAAGCAATTCGCGAGCCAAGTCTCGTGTCAGCGAAAAGAAGTGTTAACGTTCCGTGACAGTTTTCAACAGTCCTGTTGAAAACCGTGTGGAAAATGCCGCCGCAAGATTCAAAAGTCCTCGCCAATACAGGATTTACTCCAAATTGCACAAGGAATGTGCAATCGAAAGGCGCGGGAAATTTTTCTCAGAGTAAACGGCGGAGGTACGATTTATTTTCGTGAGCGTGAAACGGCAGCGAGCGGACGTTAGTACCAGTGCGGAGGATTCTCGAGCTTGATTTCAATTGTATCTTCGTCTTTGTTGATGTCGTACCACTTGCCGTACGTCTTCCAGCCCTTCGCAATCACTTGAATTAATATTTTGCCCTGAGGAATTTCCGGCGCCTTCGCGGAACCATCGTCGTTTGTTTTCAAGTTCAGCTCGGCGAGCTTGTCCTTACGAAGCGGACCGCCCGGAATATTGAAACGGATGTAAACGCTGGCGTTTCCAACAGGCTTGTCGTTCGGATCGGTGATTTCAATTTTCAGCTTGGTCTTCGGAACATCGTTCTTGTCCTTCTTGTCTGGATTCGAAGACTTGTCCCCGCCACTCTGAGAGCCCGACTGGCCGGAATCCGACTGCGCGAAGCTCAATCCAGCCAGCAAACAAGCGACTGCCAGAGCAAGACCGAGCCTGCTCAGGAACCTCAGGAACAACAAGCGATGTGGCCTGCGTTTCATAACGACCCTTTTCACTCTAACTCTTTTACTCCAAACGAGGCCAGCGCCTCAAGCACTTCGGGGTCCTTGCGACATCCACGCTGGTCCGCGATTTGACTGCCACCGTCATCTCCGCTAAGTTCAACGCCGAGTTTCGGCACAAGGCTCGGTTGACCGAAAGCGCGTTTCCCTTATACGAGTTATGATGCAACTGCAGTTGCACGGCGTATCTCAAGCGATTTCGAAGCGATTTTCGATTCCTGTGCGCCTGCTACGAACTCAGGAGGCAGTGATGGGATTTTCCACCGACGCAATTCACGTAGGACAGGAGCCGGATCCCGCCACCGGCGCCGTTGTGCTGCCCATCTATCAGACATCCACCTACGTGCTGGACGCGATGGACAAGAGCAAGGGCTACGACTACGCCCGGACGAACCATCCTAATCGAAAAGCGCTGGAGCGCACGGTGGCGAAACTTGAAGGCGGGAAATCGGCCTACGTGTTCACTTCTGGAATGGCGGCAATCGATTCAGTTTTTCGCCTGCTGCGTCCGGGCGACCACACTATTCTTTCGCAAGCCGTCTACGGAGGCGTCTTTCGGCTCACCACAAAGCTGCTGGCCGATTTCGGACTCGAGTTCACGTACGTAGACACCGGAAGCCTCGAGAAAGTGGAGCAAGCCATCAAGCCGAACACGAAAATGCTCTACGTTGAAACACCGACGAATCCTACAATGATCGTAACGGACCTTGCGGCCGTCAGTCGACTCGCGCACGACCACAAGTTGACTCTCGTCGTCGATAACACCTTCCTAAGTCCTTACCTTCAGCGGCCCATCGAATTTGGCGCGGACATTGTCGTCCACTCGATGACGAAGTACCTAAATGGCCACAGCGATTGCACCGGTGGTGCTGTAGTTCTGACACGCCCCGAGGACGCCGAGAAGATTTATTTCATCCAACGCTCGGCTGGCGCCGGACTCGCGCCGATGGACTGCTTCCTTACGTCTCGCGGGCTCAAGACGCTGGCCGTGCGGATGGAAAGACACAATTCGAACGGCCAAGCAATCGCTGAATTTCTGGAATCGCACGGGAAAGTGAAGCGCGTCATCTATCCGGGACTGGGGTCGCATCCGCAACACGCGCTTGCCAGGCGCCAGCAACGCGGCTTCGGCGCGATGATTACGTTCGACCTCGGCTCGCTCGAAGCCGCGCGTAACCTTTTGAACCATGTGCGGCTCTGCTCGCTGGCCGAAAGCCTCGGCGGCGTCGAGACTTTGATCTCGCATCCCGCTTCGATGACTCACGCCTCGGTCCCGCCGGAAGTCCGCAAGCAGATCGGAATCACCGACGGCATGGTGCGAATCTCGGTCGGCATCGAAGACGTGGAAGACTTGATCGCCGACCTGGAACAGGCTCTCGCGAAGTGCTGACTGTGCAGGTCAGAGCCGAAACAGAGAGATCAATGAGAATCGTGAAAGCGGTTGCCATCGTGCTGATTGGCCCCGCGCTGGGTATTTTGATCGCCTTTTTCCTCGGTGCCCTCACGCTTCCTCCAGACCTTAATTTTGCCGCCAACGGCGGTCACGCTGCACCGGGCGATGGATTCCTAGTAATGGGTTATATGGTGTTTAGCTTGATGATCTCTATTCCTTCGTCAGTTTTGCTGGCAGGAATTGTTCTCTTCCGAAAACCCAAAGATCAACGCTAAAAATCCAAAACAGCCGAGTACCAAGCATACCTTCACTTTCGTCTCCGAACGTGATAAGAAGCGCATTTGTAGGTAAGTTGCAGCGCGGCGGCCCGCGTCGAGCGGCGCCGATGGAGGGGCGAATTTGCTTTCCAAATCTCGAATCGCAATTCTGTCAGTGTGCTTGTTTTCCGCGTTGGGAATTTCTCTTTCCGCATTTTCGCAATCCGGAGAGGCATCGAAGGACTCTTCGAATCCGTTTCGGCAGTTGCACTTTCGTCCGCTTGGGCCGATCGGCAACCGCGCGGCCTCGATTGTGGGGGAGCCGGGCAATCCTCTGGTGATGTATGTTGGCGCAGCGGCCGGCGGCATTTTCAAGACGGAGGACGCCGGCGTCACATGGCGCCCCGTCTTCGACGACCAGGATGTTGCCGCGGTGGGCGCGCTGGCCATCTCGCCGACGCAGCACAACGTCGTGTGGGCAGGCACGGGCGAACCGTGGCTCATTCGGCCGTTCTATCCGATGGGCGACGGCGTCTACAAATCCACCGACGCCGGAAAGACGTGGAAGCACATGGGCCTCGAGGAAACCGGCCACATCGCGCGCGTCGTCGCCGATCCTCACAATGCCGACGTGGCCTACGTCTGCGCCGTGGGCCAAGCGTACCGTCCTCAACACGAACGCGGCGTCTTCCGCACGACCGACGGCGGCAAGTCTTGGCAGCAACTCCTCTTCGTGGATGAAAACACAGGATGCTCGGAGCTTTCGCAGGACCCTCACGATCCCCAGGCTCTCTTCGCGGGCATGTGGCAAGTGGACATCAAGACCTGGAACCTCAATAGCGGTGGAAAAAGCAGCGGCGTCTACGTGACGCACGACGGCGGCGCGACGTGGAAGAAGTTGAGCGGCCACGGACTGCCGGACGCCGATCATCCTCTGGGCAAGGTGGCCGTGGCCATAGCGCCCTCCGATTCCAGCCGCGTGTATGCCCTTATACAGGACGCGACGCCAAGCCTTTATCGCTCGAAAGACGGCGGCGCCACCTGGACGCTCGTCAACGAGTCGCACCTGCCGAGCGAGCGTTCGCCCTACTACACGCGCGTGGCCGTCTCGCCGGATAATCCCGACCTGCTCTACTTCCCTTCCGTCTCGTGGAGCGTCTCGCGCGACGGTGGCGCTACGCTGGCGGACGACATCGTGCCGGCCGGCGGCGACAACCACGACGTGTGGATCGATCCGCTCAACGCGGAACGGATTCTCGACGCCAACGATCAGGGCGCCAACGTCAGCCTGAATCGCGGCAAGACCTACGAACACATCACGCTGCCCATCGCGCAGGTGTATCACGTCTATACCGACACGCGCATTCCCTACAACGTTTTCGCCAACCGACAAGACGGCTCCTCCTACTACGGCCCCAGCAACAATCTTGAGTTGGGTTTCTTCGGCGGACAAATCGGCGCGGGCGATTGGAAAGCTTATGGCGGCTGCGAAAGCGGCTTCGGCGTTCCCGATCCCGTCGACCCCGACATCGTTTGGTCCGGCTGCTACAACGGCGGCCTCGATCGCACGAACCTGAAAACAGGACAGTCGCGCAACGTGGAAGTGTGGCCCGATGCGGGTTACGGCTGGAAACCCGCCGACATGAAATATCGGTGGCACTGGACGTTTCCCATCGCCATCTCGCCCTTTGACCACAACAAGGTCTACGTCGGCAGCCAAGTGGTCCACATGACCACCAACGGCGGGCAAACGTGGAGCGTCATCAGCCCCGACCTCACCACCAACGAAAAGAGCCATCAGCAAAATTCTGGCGGCGTCAGCTCCGATAACTTGATGACCTTCGATGGTTCCGTTCTCTATGCCCTCGCGGAATCGCCGAAGCAACCAGGCGTCATCTGGACCGGCAGCAACGACGGCCAGGTGAACATCACGACGGATGGCGGCACGAAGTGGACGAACGTCACGAAAAACATCCCCGGCCTGCCGCCGTGGGGCACGGTGATGAATGTGCAGCCGTCAAATTTCGACGGCTCGACGGCGTACATCGCAGTGGACCTCGAGCAAGTGGGCGACTACGGCACTTACGTCTACAAAACCCCCAATTTCGGCCAGAACTGGAAGCTGATCAGCGGCTCGGTTCCCAAGGGGGTGAACTCGAGCGCCAAATGCATCATGGAAGATCCTGTGCGGAAGGGCATGCTCTACCTCGGCACGAACAACGGGCTCTACGTCTCCTGGGACGATGGCGACCACTGGACGCGTCTGCGCAATAATCTGCCGCCCGCGCCGGTGTACTGGATTGAAATCGAGCCGCGCTTTCACGATCTGCTGGTGGGGACGCACGGCCGCGGAATTTATGATCTCGACGACATCACACCGCTCCGCAATTGGGACACGGCGCAGTCCGCCGATACGTATCTCTTCCCGCTGCGGCCGACATACCGTCTGCGCAACATCCAAACGAGTCGCGCCAGCGAGGAATATCGCGTCCTGGGAGAAAATCCGCCCTACGGCGCGGACATTAATTTCTATCTGGCGAAGCCCGCCGAGAAATACACCATCACCATCTCCGACGCGTCGAACAGCACGATTCGTACGCTTACTGGCAAGGGCGAGGCCGGCCTCAATCGCGTCTGGTGGAATCTCGCATACGACGACGCAACCGCCGTCCATCTGCTGACGCCGCCTCCGGATGCGCCGTGGGTGCCACTGGGCGCGCCACCAAGCTTTGGTCGCACGAATCCAGAGGCCAAGAAACAGGATTGGCGGCCGCTCGTCATCTGGGGCGTCGGCGAATCAGGAGCCGGCTTGCGCGTGGCTCCGGGACACTACACCGTAAAACTCACGGTCGGCGATAAGTCGCTGACGCAGCCGCTCGACCTGCTGCACGATCCCGGCTCACTCGGCAGCGAAGCGGATTTGCAGGCACAGGTAACATTCCTCGTGCAAGTTCGCGGCGAACTCAACGACCTGGCGGACATGATCAATCACCTCGAACGCACGCGCCGCCAGGTGAAGGATTTGTCTCACACGCTCGCGGGACCGAAGGCTGCGGACGCCGCTCAGGCAGCGAAGGATTTCGAGGCTAAGATCGTCGAGGTCGAAGGGCTGCTGTTTGACGTCCATCTCACCGGCCAGATCGAAGACAGCTTCCGCCATCCGATGATGCTCTACGGCAAATTGGCTAATCTGGAAGGCGAACTGAGCGGCGACGGAGCCGACCTGCCTCCCACCGATCAGCAGATCGCGGTAAACAAGGAGCTCGCGGCGAAAATCGATGAGGCGCGAGCGAAGGTGAAAACGGTGACGGGCGAGGAAACCGCCGCGTTCAATCAACAGCTAAAGTCGCTTGGCTTCGGTGCAGCCATCGAGCCGTAACGCCACTGTAGCTGGACCAAGCTCGGTGGCCTGGTGCCTCACTTGTACGCTAGGTCTGAAGTCCGGGTAGTACTGCCGTGTGCCTTCGCGAAGGGCGAACAAAAATCTAATCGATACAACCTCACATTCAGAAATCCGCGTAAGTGACTGCTGGCACGTGACATCCCAATTTCTAATCGATACAAAACGGCCCTTTCCGGTTCGCCTAACTTTCGCTAATCCATTTCAAATATTCGGGGGAGCCGGATGCAATGGGCAGAGCGATAATTTCGGGCACGTCGTAACTGTGCAAACGTTTGACCTCGTCTTGCAGTGCCTTGAATCGCCGGCGAGACGTCTTGATGAGCAGCAAATACTCCTTCGCGGTCTCGACCTTGCCCTTCCACCGATAAATCGACCGCACCGGCGCCTCCAGAATATTCCCGCAAGCAGCAAGCCGCTTCTCCACGAGCGCGCGGGCAATCCGCCGCGCCTCCTTCGCCGACCCGCATGTCACCAGCACCACAATCTTATCGGTCAATTCTCTGCGACCTCTGCGCCTCCCCGCCCTGAGTGCAATGGCGAAGGGTGCGGTAAATGGTTTCTCTGTGCCCTCAGGGTTTTCTCGGTGTCCTCTGTGTTCAGCTTTTTCTTATGGTTCTCAATATCCGGGCACTCGTCCCACGAGGTCACCGACTTTACTCTTGAGACGCGCCTGTGCGCAATTCTTGCCGTTCGCGCGACTTGCGCGCCAATATACAATCGCCTTTATGGCTGCACCCGCGATCAAATTCGGCACCTCGGGCTGGCGCGGCATCGTGGCCGACGACTTCACGTTCTCCGGCGTGCGCCGCGCTGCTGCTGCAATTGCGGGACACGTCCTCACGCAAAGCAAAAAGCCCGTCCTGATCGTTGGCTACGATACGCGATTCTTCTCCCAGGAATTCGCCCTTGCGGCGGCGGCCGTTCTGGAATCGCATAAATGCCGGATTCTTTTCTGCAAGGAGCCCACGCCGACTCCCACGATCGCGCACGCCATCATTCACGGCAAGCTCGATGGCGGCGTCAACATCACCGCCAGCCACAATCCTGCCGAATACAACGGCCTGAAATTCTCCGGACCCGAAGGCGGACCCGCGCTGCCCGAAGTCACGCGCGACATCGAAAAACACGCCGTCGCGATCAAGGATAATCCCGCGCGACACCACGAGGTGGAAGACGATTTCGAGCGCATCGACCCTCGCGCACCTTATTTCGAGCAACTCGCGCGCATGGTCCGCTTCGACCTCATCAAGAAGGCCAAGGGTTCGTTCGTGTGCGACGCCGTGCACGGTTGCGGAGCGGGCTGGCTCGACCGCGTTCTCGCCGTTCACGGCGTTCACGTCGAGATGATTCGCGCGGACCGCGACGTCCTCTTCGACGGAACCGGCCCCGACCCTTCCGAGGAAAATCTTGCGCCGCTGAAGAAGCTCGTGCTGGAAACAAAGGCACTCGCCGGCCTTGCCACCGATGGCGACGCCGACCGCTTCGGCATTCTTGACCACGACGGCTCGTTCGTCTCGCCGAACCATATCCTCGGCTTGCTATTCGACTATTTGCTCGAAACGCGCGGTTCGAAGCTGGGCGCTTCGCGCAGCGTCGCCACCACGCATTTGCTCGACGCGGTTGCGCGGCTTCACGGCGTGAAGGTCTACGAGACGCCGGTCGGTTTCAAATATGTGGGCGCGCTGCTGCGCGAGGACAAAATCGCGATCGGCGGCGAAGAAAGCGCCGGGCTAACAATCCGCGGCCATCTCCCCGAAAAGGACGGCATTCTTGCGTGCCTGCTGGTAGCCGAAATGATTGCCGCGCGCGGCGCGACGCTTGGCCAGCAACTCCGCGATCTCTTCAAGCGCGTGGGGCGCGAGTATTGGCCCATCCGCGAGAACCTGCATCTTTCGCTGGACGTGCAGGCTCGCGTACCCGAGAAGTTGCAGGGTGGCGTGAAGAAGTTTGCCGGTCGCCGCATTGCCAAGACCGATCGCACCGACGGGCTGAAACTGATTTTCGACGATGGCGGGTGGGTGCTGATGCGCGCATCCGGAACCGAGCCCCTGATCCGAATCTATACCGAAGCGGCCACGCCGGCCGAATCGCAGAAAATCGCCGAGGAGGCGCGCGCGTGGATCACTCAGTAGACCGCCGGGAAGCAACGCGGACGCAGCCCAGCGCACAAAAGCCATCCGCCGAGAAGCCCTCGGTCGAGAAGATCGACGCCACTCGCATGAGCTTCGTCGAACAGATGCGCAGCTTCCTTCGCCGCAACTTGACGTGGTTCCTCGTCGCCGGATTGACCTTGCTCGTCTTGCAGGATATTTTCGGCACGCACGGCGTGGTCGCCATGCGGCGCTCACAGGAGCAAGCCGCCGATATTCAGAAGGAAATCGATCACCTCAACGAAGAAAACCAGAAGTTGCAAGACCACGTGAGGGCGCTCAAGAGCGATCCTGCCGAAATCGAGCGTGTGGCGCGTGAAGACATGGGTCTCGCGCGTCCCGGCGAGTACATCTTCAAGATTCAGCCCAAGCCCGGCGCACAGCCTGACCCGCCGGCGAAGAAACCTTAGCTTTCTCTCCCAGCCCAAGCCTGCGCCGCACCGCCGCAAGAATCTCGGCGCCTCTTCCCTTTGTGCGCGTCCGCGCGATCGATAGCAGTACCATCGCCATGAAAATGATCGCGAGGCCCAGGGTCGCCATCGGAATCGTCTGCGACTGCTTCTTCAAAATCGAAAAACGCCCGTACACAAATTCGATGTGCACCCAGTAGACGAGCAGCGAACTTTGTCCGAGCTGTACCAACGGGCTGAAACCCCACTGCCCCGGCCCCCAGCGGCACCACGCGTAGGCCATGAACACGATCATCAGAAGCACGCCCACGCGCGCGAGAAAAAAGTTTGGACTCGTGTGCCAGTAATCGTAGACGGCGTAGAGCTGCGGCCGCGCGTCGAGCCGCATCGACAAGTAGAACAGCCCAAGTCCAACGAGCCCCGCCACAGTGGTTGCTTTCGCAAGATTCTGAACCGCCCATTCGCTCATCAGCAAGAATCCCGCCGCGAGGCCCGCGAATGCGAACGCCGCCCAGGGGAAAATCGGGAACAGCCACGGGCGCGGAGAATCATAAATGTGCACGCCGTTGATATAGGACTCGAGAAACCACGGAAGCCATCGCGGCTGCCAGGTGGTCCAGAGCGGAGGCGTGGCCATCGCGATGCCGATGGCGATGATTGCGGCCAGGATCGTGTTCGCGGCGCGCGTGTGCGTCAGCCGGCACGCGATTCCCATCAGCATCATTGAAAGGCCGATCGCGTTAAGTATGTCCACGCGGGCCAGATCGGTCCACGGCGACCACGGCTGGCCAAGCAGAAATTCCTGCCCGCGAAATAAGAGTCCGAACCCGAAGATTTCAGCGCCGCGCCGGATTGTCGTCAACGCGATTTTGTTCGCCGCAATTCCCTTCGCTCGCATGCGATCCGTCACAAGGGCGAACGAAACTCCCGCCAGAAAGAGGAATAGCGGCGCCGGAAGCGTGCCTCCGAGTTGCGACCACCCGAAAAACGCCGTCTTGCGAGCCGCGCCGCCCAGCCACGAATCGTAGCAATGCGTCTGAAACATCAGCAGGCACGCGAGCCCGCGCATCCAGTCGATGTAGGCGATCCGTTGTTTGGGATCAGGCATGAGTTCAGGCGTGAAGTTGAACGTGCCCAGAATCGCCGAGCGTCCGCGTCAAATCAAGTTTTTCTCCGAACGGTGTCACTCGATTAGAATCATCTCGCGATGCCGAACACAAATTCCAGGTCGTGGCAAATGAATCTCCTGGCGGCGATCGCCATCTGGGCGATCATCGTCGCCGCCACCGCCGTCGCTGGGGTGAACCTCGGCTTCGGAGGCCGCCGCTTCGCGATCGCGCTCGGCGTTGCTGCCGTGCTCTTCGCCTTTGAGTTTTGGCTCGCGGCGCCGGCCGTTCTTGCCCGGGCGGGCGATTGGCTCGGCGGACACGGCCGCGCTCTCGCGCCTATTGTTCCGCTCTTCGCCGCCACCCTCTATTCATTCGCGGTTACCGGAAGCTGGCAATGGATGCTGGCGGGCGCCGCGTACGCAGTGATTCCGTCGCTGCTTCTCGCCACCAGCGCCGGGAAGGCACCGGGCAACTGGGAGGACTACGCGGCGGCGATCTTCATCTGGCTGGCCGTCTGGCTGCCGCCGCCGTGTCGCCTGCTGTACCACATCTTCCCGTATCCGCCGCCGCTGATGCACACGCTCTCGATTCTGATGGCGCTCTCGACCGGCGTCGCCGCGTACGTTCTTCTCCGCCGGCTCGATGGTGTCGGGTATGCGATTGAATGGCGGCGTGGGTTCGGCTGGAATTTCGCGTTTCATTTTGTTGTGCTTGCCGCGATTGCGATCCCACTAGGCCTCGCGATCCACTTCCTCACGTTTGAGCCGACGGTCGCACGCCTTCGCTCGTTTCCGGTGGCTGCAATCGGAATCCTGCTCTTCACGGCATGGCCTGAGGAGTTTCTGTTTCGCGGAGTCCTGCAGAACTGCCTCTCGCGGACATTCAAGAATCAGTGGGCGGGCCTGATCGTCGCGTCAGTAATCTTCGGCTTTTCGCACATCCTGCATGCGCCGGTACCGAACTGGAAGTATGTGGTGCTCGCGACAATCGCAGGCTTGTTCTACGGCCGCGCGTGGATGAAAACTGGCTCGCTGCTGCCAGGAACGCTCGTCCACGCGCTTATCGATCTATCCTGGCACATCCTCTTCAAATGATCCGCGCTAGCGGACCACGCCGGTGAGCGGGCTCGACGCTGTCGCGTACAGCTTTTTCTCGATGCGTCCAGCGAGGAACGCTTTGCGACCTGCCTCCACCGCGTGGCCCATCGCTTCCGCCATGAGCACGGGATCTTGCGCGCCGGCGATTGCCGTGTTCATCAGGACGCCGTCCGCGCCAAGCTCCATCGCAATCGCGGCGTCGGAAGCGGTGCCCACGCCCGCGTCGACGATCATCGGCACTTCCGTGATGCGCTCGCGCAGAATCCGCAGGTTTGTCAGATTCTGAATTCCCATGCCCGACCCGATCGGAGCACCCAGCGGCATCACCGCTGACGCGCCCGCATCGATCAACTTGCGCGCCACCACCAAGTCGTCATTCGTGTAAGGCAGCACGACGAAGCCTTCCTTCACCAGCATCTTCGTCGCCCCGATCAGCTGCTCGGTATCGGGAAACAGAGTCTGCTCGTCGCCAATCACTTCGAGCTTCACCCATTCCGACAATCCCACTTCGCGCCCCAGCCGCGCCGTGCGAATCGCCTCGTCAGCCGAGTAGCATCCCGCCGTGTTCGGCAGGATGAAGAAATTCTTGCGGTCGATGTAATCGAGCAGCGATTCCTTCGAGCGGTCGGTAAGGTTCACGCGCCGCACGGCCACCGTCACCATCTCTGCGCCCGACGCCTCGTGCGCGCGCGCCATTTCTTGAAAGCTGCGGTATTTGCCTGTTCCCACAATCAGGCGCGAACCAAACGCACGCCCCGCGATCACCAGTTGGTCACTCATAAAATGTCTCCGGGTTCATTCTACTCCGTCGTGAGGGTTTTCCCCGCGAACTCTGCGCCTCTGCGGTAAAGCCTTCTCCTTGCTTCCTTGCTTCCTTGCTTCCTGCCTCCTTGCCTCCTCTTTTCAAGCTTGATGCTGCGGCCGCGGCTCCTCCACATCCGCATATAACCGCGCGATCACGTCGCCGTAAGTTTGCTCGATGATGCGCCGCTTGAGCTTCAGCGTGTACGTGAGCTGCCCATTGGCAAACGTGAAATCCTGTTCGAGCAGTGCGAACCTCTTCGGCTTCTCGTACTGAGCTAGCGGCGCGGTCAAGCGCTCCACTTCGTGCGCAATCAGATCCCGTACCCAAGCGTCCGACAGCATTCGCGCCGGCGCGGCAAACTCGCGGCCATTCTTGCGCGCCTCCGCCTCAATCGCAGTGAAATTCGGCACGATCAGCACCGACACGAATTTCCGCTTGTCACCTACAACGATCGCGTTCGAAATAAACGGCGATGTCTTCAGCAGGTTTTCGATGGGCGCGGGCGCGACGAACTTGCCCGCGGCCGTCTTGAGCAGCTCCTTCTTCCGGTCGGTGATGATGAGATAGCCGTCGTCGTCGAGCCGCCCAATGTCACCGGTGCAAAACCATCCATCCGCCGTGAACACCGCGCGCGTCTCTTCCGGCTTTTTGTAGTAGCCTTGCATCACGCACGGCCCTTTGATCAGAATCTCGCCATCGTTCGCAATCTTCACTTTCACGTTGGGAATCGGCTTTCCCACGGTTCCCACTTTGTTGGCTGCAGGATTGTTCGTCGAAATCACCGGCGACGTTTCCGTCAAGCCGTATCCCTGGTAGACCTCGACTCCCACCGACCAGAAGAATTCGGCCAGTTCCGTGGCCAGCGGAGCGCCTCCCGAACTAAATTGCTGCTTCTGCTTCCCCAGGCCCGTGCGAATCTTCGAATAGACCAGCGTGTTTGCGATCGACCAGCGCAGCTTCAGCCCCGCAGCGGCATCCTTCCCGTAGGCCCGCCACGGGACGGCTTCCTGCGCGACATCCAGCGCCCAGTCGAACACCTTTTGCTTCCAGCCAGCTTCGTGGTGGCCCTTCTCCAGAATGTTCGCGTAAATCTTTTCGAAGAATCGCGGCACGGCTGCGGCGCGATCGGGATGCACCTCGAGCAGCGCCTGCGGCACCTCTTCCATTCGCCCCACGTACGCGATGGACACGCCGTTGAAGAGATACCCGTACGCGGCAATCCGCTCGTAGACGTGCGCCAGCGGAAGAAACGAAAGGCCAACCTCCGGCGGACCCATGCGAAGCCCTACAACTCCGTCGACCACATTCGAACTCAGGTTCGAATGATTCAGCATCACGCCTTTGGGTTCGCCGGTGGTCCCCGACGTATAAATGATCGTGACAAGCTGGTTCGATTTTACTTCCGCCGCGCGGCGGCGATATTCGGCCACGTCCGCATCGCCGGCATTCGCGATCAGCCTCTCGTAGAGCAGCACGTCGCCGTGCAAATCGTCCAGCGGCGCCGCTGAAATCACGTGCTGCACTTCGTTGAGCTTCGCGCGGGACTCGGCAAGCTTGCGCGCCTGCGCGTCGCCTACCGTGATGACGATCTGCGCGCCCGAATCATTCAGGATGTAGGTCATGCGGTCGGGCGACTCGTTGAAATAAACGGGGACGTTCACCGCGCCCAAGCCTTGAATCGCGAAGTCGGCGACGTGCCATTCGGGGCAGTTCGGCGCGAAAAGACCCACGCGGTCGCCCGCCTTCACTCCGAGTTCGCGCAGCGCCTTTGACAAGCCCGCGACCCGCCGCAGCAACTCCGCCGACGAAATCGCTTCCCAGCCCTTCGCCGTGCGATGCATCTGCGCGCGCGGGTTCGCGATATCGTCGATCGCGTCCAGAAAACACTTGGTGAGCGCCGGATATTCCGTGGCCATAGGTCCTAGCCCGCCAGGGGCGGACGAGCGCAACTCTAGCGTATTGGCCCAGTCGCGCGCAAATCGCTACGGCAACACCAGACGCCAAATTCCGAGAGTTTAGAAGCTCCCTAGCGATTTGGCGGCTAATGCTGAATCGCGCGCTTCTCGGGCGGTAGTCACTAGCGGTAGCTTCCCTGATAAGATGTCTGACGGAGGAGAGGCCATGTCGAAGCTCGCCGCCGAAGAAAAGACCGCCTACCAGCACATCCGCGCGCCGCGCGGGACTGAAATTTCCTGCAAAGGCTGGCAGCAGGAAGCTGCCATGCGGATGCTGATGAACAACCTCGACCCGGAGGTTGCCGAAAAACCTGAGGAATTGATCGTTTACGGCGGACGCGGCAAGGCCGCGCGCAACTGGGACTGCTACCGCGCGATCGTCGCGTCTCTGAAAGCGATCGAGAACGATGAAACGCTGCTCGTGCAATCCGGCAAGCCCGTGGGGATTTTTCGCACGCATGAATACGCGCCGCGCGTGCTCATCGCGAATTCGAATCTCGTCGGCCACTGGAGCGACTGGAAGCACTTCGACGAACTCGATCGCGCCGGCCTGATGATGTACGGCCAAATGACCGCGGGAAGCTGGATTTACATCGGGACGCAGGGAATCCTTCAGGGGACGTACGAGACGTTCGCCGCCGCCGGGCGCAAACATTTTGGCGGCGACCTTGCCGGAAAACTGGTCGCGAGCGGCGGAATGGGCGGCATGGGTGGCGCGCAACCCCTGGCCGCCACTCTGAACGGCGCGGCGTTCCTGGGAATCGACGTCGATCCAGAGCGAATCAAGCGCCGCGTCAAAACCGGCTATTGCGACGTGATGGTGAACGATCTCGACGAAGCGCTGCGCATCCTGAAAAACGCGGTACGCAAGCACGAGGCTACGTCGGTGGGACTCGTCGGCAATTGCGCTGATATTGTGCCGGAGCTCGCGCGGCGCGGCGTCGTGCCCGATTTGCTCACCGACCAAACCAGCGCGCACGATCCCATCGGTGGCTACATTCCGCAAGGCCTCGACGTCGCGCTGGCGGCCGAACTGCGCAAACGCGATCCCGAGGCGTATCGCAAGCGCTCGCTCGAATCGATGGCGAAACACGTGGAGGGCATGCTCGCGCTCCAGAAACTCGGCTCGGTGACGTTCGACTACGGCAACAACATCCGCACGTTCGCCTTCGAGCAGGGCGTGAAAAACGCCTACGATTTTCCCGGATTCGTGCCGGAGTACATTCGTCCGCTATTTTGCGAGGGCCGCGGACCGTTCCGCTGGGCGGCGCTTTCCGGCGAGGCGTCAGACATTCACCGCACGGACAAGCTGGTGCTGCAGATGTTCCCGCACGATGAGATTTTGTGCCGCTGGATCGCACTCGCGCAGAAGCGCGTGCGCTTCCAGGGATTTCCGGCGCGCATCTGCTGGCTCGGCTACGGCGAGCGAGACCAGTTTGGCCTGGCGCTGAATGACCTGGTGGCGCGCGGCGAATTGAAGGCGCCGATCGTGATTGGCCGCGATCATCTCGATTGCGGCTCGGTCGCGTCGCCCTACCGTGAAACCGAGAAGATGCGCGATGGCTCCGACGCCGTGGCCGATTGGGCGCTGCTCAATGCCTTGCTGAATACGGCGAGCGGTGCGAGTTGGGTGTCGATTCACAATGGCGGCGGAGTGGGCATCGGGTACGCGCAGCATTCCGGTCAGGTGACGGTCGCGGATGGCACGAAGGAAATGGCCGCGCGCATCGAGCGGGTGCTGACGAATGATCCGGGGATTGGCGTCGCGCGGCATGCGGACGCCGGCTATCCCCAAGCCATCGATTTCGCGCGCAAGTCCGGCGTGAAGATTCCAATGATGGAAAAGGGAAAATAGAAAAGAGAAAATGACAACCCCTTGGGACCACAGATAAACACAGATGAACGCAGATAAACGGAGACACGTAACCGAAACGGGGGAAGCGTGATCGTAATCACGGGGGCGACGGGACACACGGGAAAGCCGGCGGCGGAAGCGTTGCTTGCGAAGGGCGAAAAGGTTCGCGTGACCGGGCGCGACGCGAAGAAACTCGAACCGCTCGCGAAAAAAGGCGCCGAGGTGTTCGTCGGCAACGTGGAAGATGCCGCGTCGATGACGAAAGCTTTCGACGGCGCCACAGCCGTCTATCTCGTGGTACCCGAGGATATTTCACAGCAGGACTTGCGCGCCCATCAGGAACGCGTTTCTGATTCCTACGCTGCGGCGATCGCGAACGCGCACGTTCCTTACGTCGTCGCTCTCAGCAGCATCGGCGCGCAGCACGCGGAAAAAACGGGGCCCATCGTCGGCCTGCACAACATGGAGGAAAAACTAAACCGCATCGCGGGCCTCAACGTCCTGCACCTGCGCGCAGGCTACTTCATGGAAAACCTGCTCATGAGCATCGCGCCTCTGCGCTCGATGGGAACTCTTCCCGGCGGGCTGGCCGGCGAAACGCAAATGCCGTGTATTGCTACGAAGGATATCGCCGCATACGCCGCTACTCGCCTGGCTGCGCGCGACTTTTCCCTCAGTTCCACACAGGAACTTCACGGCCAGCGGGACATTTCGATGAAAGAGGCGGCGTCGGTTGTGGGCAACGCGATCGGCAAGCCCAATCTCGGATACATGCAAGTGCCATTCATGATGCTCGAACCTGCCCTCGTGCAGATGGGTTTGCCGAAGAAAACTGCGGCGCTTTTGATTGAAATGTGGAAAGGCGCGAATGCTGGCCTCATCGCGCCGCTGGAGCATCGTTCCGCGAAGAACACCACGCCAACGACAATCGAATCGTTCGTCCAGGAGGTGTTCGTGCCTGCGTACAACGCGAAGGCTGGCGCGGCGTGAAGTTGCGGATCTGAAACGCGCGAAGGCCAATACAGAATTCTCACCACACGGTTCACAGGGAAAAAACACGAGACCACAGAGGAAGCACACTTCAAGGACAAACGGAGGACGAATGGCGAAGAAAGCTAGCGCGGCGGAAGCACAGTTGATTATGGAGCTTTACGATTTGCGGCGCGAAGCCGAGATGCGAAAGGCGCGGAACTGGTGGATGGCGGACTTCTGGCCTCGCAGCGCGGACGATTTTACCAAGATAGCGTTCGCATCCGGCACGCAGGAAAACAACTGGCTGCGCCAGGTAGGCGGCTACTGGGGCATGGCGGCGGCCTTCGTCCTGCAAGGCGCGCTGAGTGAAGAGTTGTTTCTGCGGCCCGCGATGAGCGGCGAAATGTTTTTGATGTACGGCAAGGTGCACCCGTTCCTCAAGGAACTACGCGAAGAGATCGGCGATCCCGAATTGATGCTCGACGTCGAGAAAGTGATCACGCACACGAAATGGGGACGCGACCGGCTAAACTTCATACTCAAGCGCCTGGAAACGTGGCGGCAGCGAATAGAGCAGAAAGCGTGAGCGACAGAATCTCCGGCGATGCCTGGAGCGCCAATCGGGATCCCGAAGGTTCGGGAGGCGTTCCCGGAAGAAGCAAGTTTAATTCGCGCCGCGGTAGCCGGGGCCGCGCAAGACCTTTCCCGGCAGCGCGTTCGTCATTTTGCCGTCGGCGATGACCGGCGTGCCGTTCACGATGACGTATTTCATCCCGACGGAAAACTGATTCGGATTTTCGAAAGTTGCGGTGTCGTGGATCGTAGCGGGATCGAAAATCACGACGTCCGCCCACATCCCCTGCTTCAGCACGCCGCGATCGGTAATTCTCATCCGCTGCGCCGGAAGCGCCGTGAACTTGCGGATCGCGTCGGGCAGCGTGAGCAATTTTTCTTCGCGGACGAATTTGCTCAGGATTCGCGGAAACGTGCCGTACGCGCGCGGATGGGGATGATCCTGGCCGAGAATTCCTTCGGGCGAAGTCCCCGACGAATCGTTGTCCACCGAAACCCACGGCTGCTTAAGCGCCAACTCGACGTCTCCCTCCTGCATGCCAAACACGGAGACGTAGGTGGCCGCGTGGTCCTGAATCAGCAGGTCGCAGATCGTGTCGATGGGATCTTTGTTCCACTCCTTCGCTATCTCCGAAATTCTTTTTCCTTGCAAGGAATGCAGCGCCGGATTCAGCACAGAGCTCACAAGAATCGCATCGGGACCTGGAATTTCCTGCCACTCGTTGTCCCAGGATTTCGTGGGAGTGGTCATGTCCTTGCGGATTCGGGCGCGCGTTGCCGGATCTTTGAGGCGCTCGATGAGCTTGTCGTCGCCGCCATCGTGGGCCCACGGCGGGATGAACGCAGACATCGAATTGTTCCACGCGGTGTACGCATAAGTGTCCGCCGCGATGTCGAGCCCGGATGCGCGCGCATCGTCGATGAACTTCACGACTTCGGGCATGTGGCCCCAGCTCGCGACGCCTGCAACTTTCAAGTGCCAAATCTCGACGGGCGTGTTCGCTTCGCGCGCGATGCGGGCGGTTTCCTCGAGAGCGGCCATGATTCCGCTGCCTTCGTTGCGCATATGTGTGGCGTACAGGCCGCCGTATTTCGCGCTTTCGGCTGCCAGCGCGATCAACTCGTCGGTGGAGGCGTAGGGCGCCGGCGCGTACTCGAGCGCCGTCGAAACGCCCCGCGCTCCCTCTTCCATGGCCTGACGCACGAGGCGCTTCATCTCCTCAAGCTCCGCGGCGGTGGGCGCGCGATCCGCGTTCCCGATTACGACGCGCCGCACCTGGGTGGCGCCGACATAACTGGCGAGATTGATGCCGATCCCTTGCTTCTCGAGCCGCGCGAAGTATTCGTGAAACGTTTTCCAATCGGCCTTGATGCCGTAGTGTTCATAATCCAGGCGATCCTCGGCGAGAGTGGCGTCGTTCTGTGGCGCGGCAGAGCCTCCTTCGCCGGTAATTTCGGTGGTGATGCCCTGATAGATTTTCGAGGGCACGTGCGGGTCCACCAGGATCGTGGACTCCGACTGACCCAGCATGTCGATGAAGCCGGGCGCAACGGTGAGCCCCTGCGCATCGATGGCGCGTTTCGCCGGGGCGTTGGCAAGATTTCCAATCGCGGCGATACGGCCGTCGCGGATGCCGATATCGCCCGAATACCAGGGCGAGCCGGTGCCGTCCACAATGTGGCCATTGCGAATCACGAGATCGAAGGCTTGCGCGTCTGCGGTCTGCGCACGAAGCGGCGACTTTGTGGTTACCAGAGCGAACAGCAGCGCACAGATCACGCAAGCAACGACGCAAATGCGGCAGGACATCGATCACCTCTCAGAGCGGACCCGATACTATAAGCCATCTGGCTCAATTGGTGTCCTACGCGAGGGCCAGTCTGCGCCCCGGTTTATGAGTTGGGGCCATGTCATGGCATTTCGTTTTCCGAAGCGCTAGTATCGGTTCAGCGCGCTCGAAGCGCGATTCCCTCTGCTCGTGCCCGACCTGCTTATCACCGGCTGCTCGGAGCTTCTGACGTTACGGGGACCTGTCCCGCGGCGCGGGCGAGCTCTGCGGGAGTTAGGAATCATTCGCGACGGAGCGTTGTTGGTTCGGGACGACCGGATCGCCGCTGTCGGCACCCGCCGCCGAATCGAGGGGATGCGCGCCGCACGGCGCGCTGAAAGGCTGAACCTCGGCGGGCGCGTGGTTCTGCCGGGCTTTGTCGATTCCCACACCCATCTGATATTCCCCGCGAGCCGGGCGGCGGAGTACGAACAGCGCATCGCAGGCGCCACGTACGAGAAGATCGCGCGTGCGGGCGGCGGAATTCGTTCGACGGTGAAGAACCTGCGCCGCGCTTCCGCTCGAACGCTGCAAGATCGCGCGCTCGGGCACCTCCGCGAGTTCGCGGCGAACGGCACGACAACGCTTGAAGCAAAGAGCGGCTACGGCCTCGACTGGAAAAGCGAACTCAAGATCCTGTCGATCCTGAGCGAGCTGCATCAGGAGCAGCCGCTCGACATCGCATCCACGTTTTTGGGAGCCCACGTTGTTCCGAAGGAATTTCAGCGCCGCCCAGACGCTTACGTGGATCTGCTCGCGCGACGGTGGATTCCGACGGTGGCCACCGCGGGTCTGGCCGAGTTTTGCGATGTTTTCTGCGACCGCGGCGCGTTCACGGTGCAGCAGTCGCGCCGAATTCTTTCCGCAGGGCGAGCATGTGGACTGGTGCCGCGAATCCATGCCGAGCAGCTTACGCACACGGGCGCGGCGCGCCTGGCGATTGAGTTGCAAGCGGCAAGCGCCGACCATCTCGAGAAGATCGACAGCGGAGACATCCACGCGCTCGCGCTTTCGAATGTTGTGTGCACGATGCTGCCGGGCTGCTGTTTTCACCTGGGCCTGGCGCACTACGCACCTGCGCGCGAGCTTATTGAGGCCGGTGCGATCGTTGCGCTCGCCACGGACTTCAATCCCGGCACCAGCCCGACGCTGAGCATGCCGATGATTCTGTCTCTGGCGTGCACGCAGATGCGTCTGACCCCCGCTGAAGCGATCACCGCCGCCACCATCAATCCAGCGTATTCCTTGCGCCAACACGACCGAGTGGGCTCCATCGAAGTTGGCAAATACGCTGACCTGGCGGCCTTTGACGTGGCCGACCACCGCGAAATCCCGTATTATTTTGGGGTGAACCTCTGCAGCTTGACCATGAAACGCGGCACGATCATTCACCGCAAGACTGCCTGAATACAATGAAACGACTCGTTGAGTGCGTCCCGAATTTTTCCGAGGGCCGAGACCTGGCCAAGGTGGACGCCATCGTCGCGGCCATGCGCGAAGTGCCAGGCGTGTTCCTGCTCGACCGCGAAAGCGATGCTGATCACAATCGCAGCGTCATCACGCTCGCGGGCGAACCAGAAGCGGTGGCGGAGGCGGCGCTGCGCGGCGTCGGCAAAGCCGCGGAATTGATCGACCTCACACAACACACAGGCGCGCACCCGCGGATGGGCGCAACCGATGTGGTTCCGTTTATTCCCATCGAAGGCGTCGCGATCGAAGATTGCGTGGCGCTGGCGAAAAGAGTCGGGCGCGGAATCTGGGAGCGCTACCGAATTCCCGTCTATTTCTACGAAGCCGCAGCACAACGCCCGGACCGCACCAACCTCGAAAACATTCGCAAAGGGCAATTCGAAGGCCTGCGCGAAGACGTGTTGCGCAACCCGGATCGGGCGCCGGACGTGGGCGGACCGCGCCTTCATCCGACGGCGGGCGCCACCGTGGTGGGCGCGCGAAAATTCCTGATTGCATATAACATCAACCTGAACACGCCCGACCTCGAAATCGCCAAGAAAATTGGCAAGAACATACGCTTCTCGAACGGCGGCTTGCGCTACGTGAAAGCAATGGGAGTGGATCTGCGCGCGAGAAACCTGGCGCAAGTGTCCATCAACCTCACCGATTTCGAGCAGACGCCGATTCATCGCGTGTTCGAAATGGTGAAACGCGAAGCGGAGCGCTACGGCGTTTCGATTGTGGGAAGCGAGATCGTCGGCCTGATTCCGAAGAAAGCCATCGAACTCACCGCCGATTTCTTCCTCCAGCTCGAAAACTTTTCCGCCGCGCAGGTGTTAGAGAATCGTATAGAGGCATCTCTCTCCGGCGTTGCGGCCGAAAGCCCGGGAAAACTCGCGGGCCTCGCGCAGCCTTTTCTTGACGCAGTCGCGCAACCCACGGCCACGCCCGGAGGCGGATCGGTGGCGGCGCTTGCAGGAGCGCTCGGAGCCAGTTTAGGGCAGATGGTAGCGGGGCTCTCGCGCAAGAAGAGATCGCAGGCGGCACACGTCGAACCGCTCACCGAGGCGCTGGCACAGTTTCAAGCGGCTTCGCGCCAACTCGCGGAAGCCATCGACCGCGATGCGGCGTCGTTCGATGCAGTGATGGCCGCTTACAAGCTGCCGCAAGGCACTCCGGAAGAACAGCATGGCCGGGAAGCTGCGATTCAACAGGCGCTCGAAGGCGCGGCGAAGGTGCCACTGGACGTCGCCCGGAAAGCTGCCGATATATTTGATAGTCTGGGACAACTCGAAACGATGTCCAGCCCGTCTATGAAATCAGACATTCGCGTGGGCCGGCTAATGGCCGCAGCGGCGGTTCACGGCGCGCTGGAGAACGTGGCCATCAATCTGGAATCGATCACGGATGCGACTTTCGCCAGCCGAATGCGCGCCGAGGCTGTGTCCCTGGCGTCGCGAGTTTCGGAAACAGCAGTGAGCGCAAATCATTAGGGTTCGGACAAACTGAGGGTGCCATGAGACAGCCAATTTATCGAGCTTTTAAGGTCTTCCTGGCGAGCGCGTTATTGCTCGCCGTTATATTTTCCGCAATTCCATCGCCCAGCGCGGCGGGCTCGTTGAGCCCAGCGATCCTGGGCATGTTTCCCAAGGATGTGGGTGAGTTCGCATACGCGGACATGAAATCCGCGCGGAAGTATGCGTGGTTCCCCCAACTGCGGGACCAGATCCTCCCGACGCGTTTCCGCCAGTTCGAGCAGTTCCTCGCTTCGGCCGGCGTGGACCCGAACACTCAGGTGGACGAACTTGCCTGGGGCGGAATCACGGTGGCGAAAACGGGAGGCGAGGAAATCGTCGGCGTCGCTCTGGGCTTGTTTGATCCGTCGTCCGCCGAGGAGCATTTCAAGCAGCAGAAGCTTCCGACATACGACGTGAAGGGGTATCACCTGTATTCGTTCGGCAGCGGAGTGGCAGCAAACGACATTTTGTTCGTCTTCATCGACACGAATACGGCCGCGTTCGGCCACCGCCCGGCGCTCGAGAAATTGATCGATGTCCGCCTGGGAAATGCTGAAAGCGTGCTGCAGAACGCCACGCTGTCTCCGCTCATCCACGAGACGAACGGCAACGGACTCATCTGGGCCGTGCTCGATGACACCTACACTCACCTAGCGATGACCCAGCTGCTGCCGCAGGCAAGCCAGTTCCCGCAGGCCGCCACGATCATCGCTCGCATGAAAGCGATGACGATTACCGTGGACGCCGACAACGGAGTGGATGCGCGGTTCCAGGCCGTCTGCAACTCGCCCGACGACGCAAATCTGCTTTCCGCTGCGTTGCAGGCGGGCGTGATGTATCGCCGCTACCAGGAGGCACAGACGAATCCGGCACTATCGGCCGCGCTCGATCAGATTCGCGTCACGGGGGCAGGCGATCGTCTCAAGGTGGACCTCCCTATAAGTCAGGATCAGATCCTTGCGCTGATCCACAGTCATATATTTACGGTGCAAATGTAGGAGGCGGAAGGAAATTTAGGATTTGAAATTTGAGATCTGAAATTTAAGATAACCTGCTAGGCCTTCCGTTCGGACTTTGAGGCGGCGCAGTACTTGGTCAAAGTGGTTCGCGACTTCCCCTCGTGCGCGTCGGACTCCACGCGATCTACATTCGGCCGTGGCCTGTTCGCACACGACTCGCCGATGTGTTCGATGGCGACCTCGACGCGGTCGGAGAAATCGGACACCGCCACCCTTATCACCGGATCAGGATTCCCGTTGCGGCCCGCCAGCGAAAACGCCTCTTCGCATGCCTCTGCTGCCGCGTGCGAGAGCGCCTGCTGCGCACCCAGAGACAATCCGGCGCGCTCCCCCGCGAACTCGACCACGGCTCCAACCGCGGCCAGCAGCCTGTCGTCGTGGTGCAACACCAACTCGACGCGTGAGGGGTCGTTGCTCATGAGGGATCAGTGCTCATCGGTCTCCGCAAGAGGCACGTCGCAGGCTTCGCGGCAATCCGGGCAATAGTAGAGCCCATCGACGCCCATGTGGATGTTTTGCTGCGACTGGCAGAAGCAGCAGTATTTCTCGCAGATACACTGGCGTTCCGGCTTGTCACACTGCGAACACAGGGTAATCACCGCGGATCCCTTCCACCTGAACCGGTTGGCGCTCGGCCACTCGCTGAAACAATAGTAGGACATGCGGGAGTTCGCGACAAGCGGCTTCGCTCGCCGGTTTCTTGACGCTCGAAAACACGCATGCTAGCCTTGTTCTCTTGTCAGAGACCTTGAGAAGTTTCCTGTGACCACTCCGGCCACCGCTGAAATTCGGAAGACGGCTCTGAACTCCACGCATCGGCGCATGGGCGCCAGGATGGTCAATTTCGGCGGTTGGGACATGCCGCTGGAGTACTCGGGAATCCTTGCGGAGCACGACGCGGTCCGCAAGCGGGCGGGCCTTTTCGACGTCAGCCATATGGGGGAAATCGAGGTCCGGGGAGCGGGCGCGCTCGATTTGGTCCAGTGGGTGACGTGCAACGACGCTGCGAAATTGGTCGTCGGGCAGGCGCAGTATTCGGGGCTCATGACGGACCGGGGCACCTTCGTGGACGACCTTCTGGTTCACAAGATTTCCGATACTCATTACCTGCTTTGCGTGAATGCCGGCAATCAGGACGACGATTTTCGCCACATCGTGAGTCACAATCGCTTTGACGCGAAGGCGGAGAACGCCGGCCCGCGATATTCGCAGCTGGCGATTCAGGGCCCGCGAGCAAAAGAGATTCTTCAGCGGCTTACAACCGCGGCGCTCGATTCCGTCCGTTACTATCACTTCATTTTCGGAAGCGTCAGCGGCGTCGAGTGCCTGATCGCGCGGACGGGCTACACGGGCGAGGACGGATTCGAAATCTACTTTGATCCGCAATTCTCTGAGAAACTATGGGGCGACCTGCTCGGCGCGGGCGAATCAGCCGGGATGATTCCCTGCGGGCTGGGCGCGCGGAACACGCTGCGGATGGAAGCAGGACTGTGCTTGTACGGGCACGAGATTGACGCCGAAACCACGCCGCTCGAAGCTGGGCTCGGCTGGATCTGCAAACTTGGCAAGGGCGCCTTTCTCGGCAGCGCCGTTTTGGCGCGGCAAAAAGAAAACGGAATCCCGCGCAAGCTGGTGGGTTTTGAGATGCTCGATAAGCGCATCGGCCGCGATGGTTATCCAGTCTCGATCAACGGGCGCGAAGTGGGGCGTGTGACGAGCGGAGGGCCATCTCCGTCGCTGAAGAAGAACATCGGGATGGCCTACGTTCCGCCCGCATCGAGCGCCCTCGGAACGGAAATCGACGTTAGCATTCGGGGTCAGGCAACACCGGCGCGGATCATCGCGATGCCGTTCTACAAGAGGTCGCAGGAGCCTGAAAAAACGTAAGGAGCAAGCATGTCTTCAGCCAATTATCCGGCCGACTATCGCTATACAAAAGATCACGAGTGGATCAAGGTGGAAGGCTCAGTGGCGACTATCGGTATCACCGACTACGCGCAGCATGAACTGGGCGATGTTGTTTTCGTCGAGTTGCCCAAGCTGGGAGCGCAGATCAAAGCCGGCCAATCGTTCGGGACGGTGGAGTCTGTGAAAGCCGTGAGCGACATTTTCAGCCCCGTGTCCGGCGAAGTGACCGAGACGAATCAGCTGCTTTCCGACTCGCCGGAAAAAGTGAATCAGGACCCGCACGGCGCGGCGTGGCTGATCAAAGTGAAGCTCGCGGATCCCAAAGAAGCGAGTTCGCTGATGGACGCCACGGCCTATCAGGCCTACGTCGCCGAAAAAACTCAGGAACAGTCAGCCTGATGCGCTATCTGCCCAAAAGCCCTTCGGAACGCGAGGAAATGCTCGCAGCCATCGGCGTCGATTCGGTGGAAGAGCTGTTTCAAACCATCCCAGAGAAATTCCGCCTTCGCGAGCCGCTTCCGTTGCCGGGGCCGCTCTCGGAGATGGAGATCATCCAGTACTTCAAGGATCGCGCCGCCGAGAATGCAGTGGACTACACGTCGTTCCTGGGCGCCGGCGTTTATCAGCATCTTCGTTCTGTGGTCACCGACGCGATGGTGCTGCGCGGCGAATTCCTCACTTCCTACACGCCTTACCAGGCGGAGATTTCGCAGGGAACGCTGACGGCGATTTTCGAATTCCAGACGCTGATGTCGCAGCTGACAGGCCAGGAAGTGGCGAACGCGTCTATGTACGATGGCTCGACGGCGCTGACGGAAGCGGTGTTGATGGCGGAGCGAGTCACAGGCCGAAACAAGGTGCTCGTCGCGCGCAGCGTTCATCCCGAATATCGCCAGGTTCTCGCCACATACGCGAAGAACCTCGGCTTGGAAATCGAGGAGATCGGTTACACAGCATCCGGTCAGATCGATCGGAAGGCGCTTACAGATGAAAAAGTGGCGAGCGCGGCCGCAGTGGTCGTGCAATCGCCCAATTTCTTCGGAGTGCTCGAAGAGATTCCGGCGCTCGCCAGTGCAGCGCACTCGGGCGGAGCGTTGCTGGTTGTGACGATTGCCGAGGCTGTGTCTCTCGGCATCGTTCGCCCGCCCGCCGAAGCGGACATTGTTGCCATGGAAGGTCAGGCGTTCGGCGTCTCGCCCAGCTACGGGGGACCTTTCGTGGGCGTAATCGCGACGCGCGAAAAGTTTGTCCGGCAAATGCCCGGACGCCTTGCAGGCCAGACCACCGATGGGGCCGGACGCCGTGGCTTCGTGCTGACGTTGGCCACGCGCGAACAGCACATTCGCCGCGAGAAGGCCACATCCAATATTTGCACGAATGAAGCTCTGTTCGCGCTGGTGGCGACAGTCCATTTGTGCCTGCTCGGCAAAGAAGGTTTGCGCGAGATGGCTTTGCAAAACGTGGCGAAGGCGCAATTCGCAATCGCGGAACTCGAAAAGATTCGCGGGGTTCGCCGGGCGTTTTCCGGCCGCGTGTTCAACGAATTCGTGCTGGAATTTCCGCGCTCGGTGAAAATGATCAACGCAGCGTTGCTGCGCGAGAAGATTATCGGGCCGCTGGCGGTGGGCACGCATTACCCGGAGTTGACCAAGCGCGGCCTTCTTTGCGTGACCGAAACGATGCCGCGCGCAGAAATCGAGCGGCTTGCGGCTGCAATCCGTCGAATCCTAGACAGTCCCGTTTAGAGGTCGATCTCAGGGACCGATTTTAAGGAGTTAGCGAGTTTTGGACTCAAAACTGACAGAAACGGAAGCGCCTCCGGCCACGATCCGCAAGGCGGGCCGGCACGTGAACCAGCACGAAGGGCTGATCTTCGAAAAATCCGCGCCTGGAAAGCGCGGAATGGAGCTTCCACCTCTCGACGTGCCTGCAGTGGATGCCGAGGCTGCGCTCGGCCGCGAGTTTTCGCGCGGCGAGGTAGCAGGCTTCCCCGAAGTGAGCGAGATCGAAGTGATTCGCCACTTCACGCGGCTTTCCACCTGGAACTACGCCATCGATCTGGGAATGTATCCGCTGGGTTCCTGCACGATGAAATACAACCCGCGCGTGAACGAATACGTGGCGCGCCTCGAAGGCCTCGCTTCCGCGCATCCGATGCAGCCTGTCGAGGCTGCACAGGGCTGTCTACGAATTCTTTATGACCTGCAGAAATGCCTGCTCGCGATAACCGGGATGGACGCGGTAACTCTTCAGCCCGCCGCGGGAGCGCAAGGCGAACTCACCGGCCTGCTGATGATTCGCGCTTACTTGCAGAGCCAGGGAAATCCGCGCAAGAAAGTGCTGATCCCAGACTCGGCGCACGGCACGAATCCGGCCTCGGTGGTCATTGCCGGTTACGAAGTGCAAAACATTCGCTCGAACGACCGCGGGCAGATCGATACGGACCATCTGCGCGAATTTGCCACGGATGACGTCGCCGCGCTGATGGTGACGAATCCGAGCACGCTGGGCGTGTTCGAAGAGCGCATCGCCGAAATCGCGGGGATTCTCCACGAACGTGGCGCCCTGTTGTATATGGATGGCGCCAACATGAACGCGCTGGCAGGAGTCACGCGACCCGGCGATTTCGGCGTCGACGTGATGCACCTCAACCTGCACAAGACTTTCTCGACTCCCCACGGGGGCGGAGGGCCCGGCGCGGGCCCGGTGATGGTGAAGAAAATTCTCGAGCCATTTTTGCCGATTCCCGTCGTCGTGCGAAAAGAGGACGGCCGCTTCGCGCTCGACCACAATCGACCGAAATCCGTGGGACGCGTTCGCGCATACTGCGGGAATTTCGGCGTTCTTCTCCGGGCCCTGGCCTATACCCTCGCGTACGGCCCCGGCATTCGACAGGCGACGGAAGATGCGGTCGTGAACGCAAACTACATTCGCCACCATCTGGAAGACAGCTTCGATTTGCCGTACGATCTCCCTTCGCTGCACGAAGTGGTTTTCAGCGACGCGCGCCAAAAGAAGAATGGCGTGAACACAATGGACATCGCTAAGCGCCTGATCGACTATGGTTTTCACCCCTACACGACCGCGTTTCCGCTGATTGTGCCGGGCGCGATGATGATCGAGCCCACCGAATCGGAATCGAAGGAGGAATGCGACCTGTTCATTGACGCGATGAGGTCAATCGCTCTCGAAGCCGAGACCAATCCGGAGATCGTCAAGACCGCGCCGCATTCCACTCGCGTCGGCCGGCTGGATGAGGTCGCGGCCGCGCGCAAACCCATTCTGCGCTGGAAGCCTTAGCCACCAAGATGAATGAAGCCATGACGCCCGAACAAGCCGCCTTCCTCGCGAACATATTCTTGCCCGCGGTGCGCAAGGAGTCGCTGGTTACGAAACGCGTCCTGGCCGCGGTTCCTGCGGACAAGTGCAAGTATCGCCCGGCCGCGGATTCCCGCAGCGCGTTCGAGCTGGCCTGGCATATTGCATCGGTGGACGTCTGGTTCCTTGACGGGTTTCTGAAGGGCAGCTTCGAGATGGAAGACGACGACAGCATTCCGGCGGATTTCAAGGATTCAGACGACGTGGTCGCCTGGTACGACGAGAATTTTCTGCCGAAACTTGACGAAGTCGCGCGGCTTGGCCCGGACTTTTGGGCCACGCCTATGGCATTCTTCGGAATCTACAATTTTCCCGCCGTGATGTACCTGCAATTCATGCTGTCCCACACGATTCACCATCGAGGCCAGCTCACCGCGTACCTTCGGCCTATGGGCGCCAAAGTGCCAAATGTCTATGGCGGCAGCTTCGACGAACCCATGGAATTCCCACCATCGGAAGGCTAACGACCTACGCTTCTAAAGCTAAACGGGAAATTCGTCGCGTAGATGCAGAGGATCGCAAAGACAAAAACGGACTTCGTGTGTTTATCGATTGGCGCGCCGGCGCCTCCATTGGTCGCGTGTCTCGATGATCAAATTCCGCCAACTAGAGAAGAGCACAATGATCAAAATGAGGCCGGCGGGTATCGCTCCGGCTATCCAACCATAGCGATGCGAAAGAAGGCTACCAAGGAACCCAAGGCAGGCGCACAACGCCAAGAACACCAATAGCTCGATGAGACTCATAGCTACAGCGGCCCTCGGTCATTTTAGACGGCGGAGTCTTCGACGATTGTCTGGAACTCCTCGCGGACCTGAGACTCGCCTACTTGTTGTTCTTGTCGTTCTTGGCTCTTTCGGCCGGGACGTTGCGCTGCGCCGATGCCGGAGCAACGCGCTGATCCGGAGTGGGCTCCGCGATCGCTTTCGTGCTTGACGGAATGGCCAGCGAGCGGCCATCGGAGATGGCTGCAGCTGAAAGCGTGAGCGGTTCGGGAATAGGAGACGCGACGGGCACGAGAGCGCCTTCTGCTTCCTTCATGAACGTCAGGCAATTCTGCGTGCCGTCCCAGTCGATCGAGATCACATCACCCAGGCAAACTTGTTCGGTTGCGAGCAGGCTCGCCAGCGGGTACACAACATGGCGTTCGATCGCGCGCTTCAGATGACGCGCGCCATATTTCAGGTCCGTGCCTTCGCGCAGCAGAAATTCCCGCGCGGGCGTCGTCACGCGGAACAGAAAACGTCCCTTCGCCGTTTCGAGCACGCGCTGCTGCACCATCCCAAGTTCGATCTCCAGAATCTGCTCGAGCTGCTCGCTGCGCAGCGGATGGAACACCACCACTTTGTCGATCCGGTTCATGAACTCCGGCGCGAATTTCCGCTTGGCCGCTTCCGACGCCGTCTTCTCCACTTTCTCGTCCAGCCGCGGCTTCGATTCCGGCCGCACCGACGGCGCAAATCCCATGCCGCCCGTCATCAGTTCCGTGATTTCCGTGCCGCCCAGATTCGACGTCATGAAAATCATCGTCTGCGACAGGTCCACGCGGCGGTTGTCGCCCAACGTCAGCGTGGCCTTGTCCAAAATTCCCAGCAGCAATTGCCAGAGTGCGTCACTCGCTTTTTCGATTTCGTCGAAGAGCAGGAAAGAAATCTTCAGTTTTTCGGTGTGATATTGCGCGAGCGCTTCCTGCGTGATCAGCGGATGCGTCTCACGGTGGCCCAGATATCCCGGCGGCGAGCCGATCAGCTTCGCAATTTCGTGCGAGTGCTGGAATTCGGCGCAGTCCACCTTAATCACCGCGCGCGGATCGCCGAACAGCACTTCAGCCGTGGCTTCGACGACGCGCGTTTTCCCCGCGCCCGTCGGGCCGAGAAACAGCAAGTTCCCCACCGGACGTCCCGGCGAATTCAAACCCGCGCGGAACACCTGGTACAAATCCACCACCGCCTGCACCGCTTCGTCCTGCCCCACAATCTTCCGCCGAAGCCCCGATTCGAAATCGCGCGACTCCACGCTTCGCAGAGTTGGGTCGAGTTGTGCTTGCGCGCCCACGGTGATGCTCCCCCTACCGGAACATTCTTCCGCTTTCCATGCCGCTCGGATTCGATCTCTCGAATTGATCCAGCTTGATATCGAGAGTCGAGCGAAGCAGCCGTAATTGCGTGACCAGTTCCCGGCTTGAATTGGACCGGTCTGCCAGCACCAGCATTGGCGGCGACAGATCGGCCAGGTCCAGGTTAAGGTTGCGTAACGCGTGCATCAGGTTCTGCACATACGGCGACCGGATGTCGAACAGTTCGACGCGGCTGTTGACCTGCTCCCGCAGACGCGACCAGTCGACATCGAGGAACGGGTGATTCCGTGACACTTTGCGTACTACGTCGTCGGTTATGCGCGGCCGCTCCCCCAACCGCGCCAGGTGGAGTTGCTGCACCTTTCCTTGCCGGCGCACGTTGTGCACCAGGAAGTAGGTGTTTCCTTTGCGCCGAACGAAAGCCACAGCAGCCTCCTTTTCGGGCGGAGCGAGCGTAGTGTATTGTTGGTCCACTACTCCGTCAATGGTACGATGCGAACGTGTGTCGAACGTTGCATCGAATCGGTTATTACTCGCGACGAGCCCCGGAAGCGGGAATAAGCTCAAGTGGACGCGGGCAGGAAACTTCCGCGGCTCAGCGCCAATAGTTCGCTTGCAACCACCCTAATATTTGATGCAGGGTTTGGGCTCCGCGTCGTCCGCTACGAAGACCGGGATCGGTGCGTAGTTTGTTCCAGGAGAACAGCGAAAGTACATGTCGTGGGATCCCGTCTACCGCCTCGTAAAGAAAATTCCTCGCGGGCGGGTCACAACCTATGGCGAACTCGCCAAGAAGCTCCGCCTGCCGGGCGGAGCTCGGGCGGTTGGGTACGCCATGGCCGCCTGCCCAAGCGGACGCGGAATCCCCTGGCACAGGGTGATCGGAGCAGGCGGAAAGGTTCGTATGCCCGAGCCCCACGCGAGTTTGCAGCACCGATTGCTTGCGACCGAAGGCGTGGAATTTGACGGCGTCAAAATCGACATGAAGCGCTTCGGCTGGTCCCCGACTAAATCGAAGGCTGCTCCTCGTAAACGCAGGAAGCCAAAGCGGGCCTGATTCGGGCGGAAGATAAGGGTTATGGTGTAGAGTTATTTCGTCAAAACGAGACGAGGAATTCAGGGTGTGAGCGAGCCAGTCATCCAAGTTGAGGACCTGTACAAGAGCTACGGCGCAGTCCAGGCGCTGGGCGGAGTGAGTTTTGCCGTCGAACAGGGTGAGGTGTTCGGCTTGCTTGGCCCGAACGGCGCCGGGAAGACGACTACCATTGAAATTCTGGAAGGAATGCGCACGCCGGATGCCGGGCGCGCGCGAGTATGCGGCCTTGATCCGGAGCGGAGCGGCGAGAAGTTCAAAGAGACGATCGGCGCGGTGCTGCAATCGACTTCCCTTCCCGACAAGATTCGCGTGAAGGAAGCGATCGATCTCTTCGCGAACTTCTATCGCGAGCGCGCCAATACGGATGACCTGCTGAAGCGCTTCCAGCTCGACGAGAAGCGCGGGGCTTTCTACAGCCAGCTTTCCGGCGGCCAGAAACAGCGGCTCGCGCTGGCAATGGCGCTGGTGAATAATCCGCAGGTGGTTTTTCTCGACGAGCCTACTGCCGGTCTTGACCCGCAAGTGCGCCGCGAAATTTACGACATCATCGAGCAAATGAGGCGAGAGAAGAAGACGGTGCTGCTGACGACTCACTACATTGAAGAGGCGGAGCGCCTTTGCGATCGCGTCGCGATTATCGACTCCGGAAAAGTGATCGCACTCGGGACGCCGCGCGAGCTGAAGCAGCGTTCCGCGGGAACCACGCGCATCGAGGTGCGCCTGGCACGCCCGCTGACCGACGGTTTGCTGCCAAAACTGGACGGCGTGGCCGATTGCCGCGAATTCGACGGGACGTATGTGCTGCACTCAAGCCGGCCGCCACACACTATCGTTGCGCTCGTGAAGCAGCTCGAGGCGGAAAACAACGAATTGCAAAGCCTCGAAATGTTTTCACCGTCCCTCGAGGATGTGTTTATCGAGCTTACGGGTCGGCGGCTGCGCGAGTAAGGAGAACAGGCTGTGCGAAATACCTGGACGCTGACGAAGGTTCGCTTGCGGTTGGCCATGCGCAACAAGATGTTCCTGTTCTTCAGCCTGGTCATGCCACTCGGGTTCCTCTTTTTCTTCGCTGCCATCTTCGGCAAAGGAAGCCCCGCATGGATCGGCTACATTCTTGGCGCGATTCTGACGATGACCGTGATGGGCAGCTTCTGGGGGCTCAGCGTTCAGCTTGTGACGTTTCGCGAGCAGGGCATTCTGCGACGGTTTCGGTTGGCGCCGCTTGGGGCCGGTCCGATGCTGGCGTCGAGCATACTTGCGAACTACATTATGCTGATTCCCACAGTCGTGATCGAGATGACGGTCTGCCGGTGGACATTCCATCTCAAAGACTTCGGCAATGTCTGGCAGATCTTCCTGCTGATCACCTTTGGCTCGGTGGCCTTTTCTTCGCTGGGGCTGATCGTGGCGAGCGTCACCAATACGATGCAGGAGACGCAAGTAATCAACCAAATTCTTTGGACCGGCTTCCTGTTTCTTTCGGGCGCAACCATTCCGCTGGCCACTTTCCCTTTATGGCTACAACGATGTTCGCTATTCATGCCGGCAACGTACCTCGCTACGGGTCTGGAATTTGCGGCCACCGGTCTTGCCACAAAAGGGGAAATCATCACCGACGTCGTGGCCCTTTCGGTGGGATTCTGGGTCGCCTTCGAAGTCTCCCGCCAGATTTTCCGTTGGGAGCCTGAGGCGAAAGTCCCCGGTCGCGCAAAGCTCTGGGTGCTCGCCGCTTTGGTTCCGTTTCTGCTTTTCGGAACCTACGAGAATGTCACAGGCAAGCGATTGGCTCAGGTTCACACGGATTTTCAGATCCTCAGCGGGCGAATGCCGACGCCTCACAGCTCCCCCAATCGGTGAGTGGCGGGAACTGGTAGCTTTCGCACTTATCGAAGTCCAATCCACCGGGTCCGACATCGAATTCTGGAGGAGGAATTTCATGCGAGCTGCCGTCGTAACTGCTGTGAATGGTCCGTGGGAGATTCAGAATGTTCCCGAGCCAAAGCCGGGCCCGAATCAGGTTCTCGTCAAGATGCACGCAAGCGGTGTTTGCTACACCGATGTTCACGAAACGCTCGGGCACATTCCGGGCAGCTTTCCGCGAATTCTCGGCCACGAACCGGTGGGCGAGATCGTCGCGGTCGGTGCGGGCGTGCGGACAAGAAAAGTGGGCGATCGCGTTGGTGTCGCCTGGGTGCAGGCAACCTGCGGCCGATGCGAATGGTGCGCGCGCCGACGTGAGAACTTTTGCCCCGAGCAGCAAGCCACCGGGATCCAGCTTCAGGGCGGCCATGCGGAACTGATGCCTATGTATGCCGACGCGACGACTCTTTTGCCTGACGGGCTCTCGTACGAACAGGCTGCGCCGATTTTCTGCGCAGGGTACACGGTGTGGAGCGGCCTTCGCTGGGCGAATCCCAAACCGCACGAGCGCGTCGCGGTGCTGGGCATCGGCGGACTCGGACATCTGGCGGTTCAATATGCGAAGGCCGCCGGATTCGATACGATCGCAATCTCTCACTCGCCGGACAAAGACAAAATGATCCGCGAACTTGGCGCGGACGAAATCGTTCGCGACGGCAAAGGGCTCGCTGCTGCCGGAGGCGCGGATATTTTGTTGAGCACATCGAACTCGACGAAATCGATGATCGACAGTATCCAGGGCATTCGGCCCGATGGCCGTCTCGTCACGATGGGAGTGGATGCTGAACCGCTTGTCCTTTCGCTCGTGGAACTCCTCATGAAGCGAATCCAGGTAATTGGGAGCTCGCAGAACGGACGCGAGTATCTTTACGAAGCGTTGGATTTTGTCGCCAAGGGAAAAGTGAAAGTTATGGCCGAGACGTATCCCCTGGCAGACGCAGCTAAAGCCTATCAACGCGTCGCGGAAGGCAAGCCCCGGTTCCGCGCGGTCTTGATGATGTGACGCTAGTGATCTGTCCCATCGCGGCGGCGCTTGCTTCTGGATTTTCCATCAGAATCAGCGGCCGCATTGAGCCTAAAGCACTTACGCCGTACAATACCGATCCTGGTTCCATCCGCGGGTATCGCAATGTAACGAGCAGGCCGCGAGTTTCGTCCAAATAAAGATGCAAGTCGAGATGCCCTAGAGGAGAGCTAAAGTCCTACATCACAATGGATACGTCTACCACCACTACAGGACGACCGACCAATGCACCTCCGGAACATTCGCCCAAGTCGGCTTTTGAGCTTGGCACTGAAAAGCGGCACCACTGGTGGATATGGGCGGTCTTGGCCGTGCTGATCCTGGCCGCCGCGTACTGGATGTACCACCAGCATCAAGCAGGGCTCCAAGCCGCTCAAGCAAGGGCGGCGCAGGCAAATCGTGCGGTACCCGTGGCGACCACAACCGTGCGCACCGGAAATATCGGAGTCTACCAGGAGGGCCTGGGCATCGTGACGCCCCTGGCGACCGTGACCGTGACGAGCCGCGTGCAGGGCGAAATCGTACAGATTCATTACCGTGAAGGACAAATGGTCCGTAAGGGCGACCCGCTGGTCGACATTGACCCCCGGCCATACCAAGCCCAGTTGGATCAAGCCCAAGGCCAGCTGGCGCACGACGAAGCACTCTTGGCACAGTCGCGAATCGACCTGGACCGCTATCAGGCGGCCTTCAGCAGAAATGCGATTGCGCAACAGCAAGTGTACGACCAGGAGCAGTTGGTGAAGCAGTACGAAGGAACCGTGAAGAACGACCAAGGGTTGGTCGACAACGCGAAAGTGAATCTGGTGTATTGCCACATCACGTCGCCTATCAGTGGCCGCGTGGGTCTCCGGTTAGTGGACATCGGGAATATGGTGCAAGCGAACAGTACGACTGGGCTGGTGGTGGTGGCGCAACTCCAGCCGATTACGGTGATCTTCAGCATTGCGGAAGATTATTTGCCGCAAATCCAACAGCAATTGCGCCAGGGCCACAAGATGGTCGTCTATGCGCTGGACCGGACGGATGAAACCCAGATTGCGGCAGGGACGTTGCTGACGATCGACAACCAAATAGACACAACCACCGGCACAGTGAAGTTGCGCGCAAGTTTCCCGAACACAGACAGCTCCCTATTCCCCAATCAATTCGTGAACGCGAAGCTCCTCATAAACACCTTACAAGGAGTTAATGTGGTGCCGGCGGCGGCGATCCAGCGCAACGCGCAAAGCGCTTTCGTCTACGTGGTCAAGCCTGACCAAACAGCGTCCATGCAGAACGTGACCGTAGGCACGGCAGACGGAGACACAACTCAGGTGACGGGCGTCGACGCCGGACAAGTGATCGTGATTAACGGCTTCGACAAACTGCAAGACGGAATCAAAGTGACTGTGCACAACGCCTCCGGCAAGGGAGCCGGGAGCAGCGGTTCGAGTGCGGTTTCCGGTGCAAATTCGGGTTCGGGCGCGCAGACCTCGAAGAGCGGAGGAACGTCGAAACCTTGAGTCCGTCTCGTCCATTTATTCTGCGGCCGGTTGCCACGTCGCTGTTGATGGCGGCGATTCTTCTCGCAGGCATTGTCGCGTTTACACAATTGCCTGTTTCGGCGCTGCCGGAAGTGGACTATCCCACAATTCAAGTGGTGACTTTCTATCCGGGCGCGAGCCCGGATGTGATGGCATCGGCGGTAACGGCCCCGCTCGAGCGGCAGTTCGGCCAGGTGCCCGGCTTGAATCAGATGACGTCCACGAGTTCGGCCGGAAGCTCGATCATCGTCTTGCAGTTTGCGCTGAACCTGAGCATCGACGTCGCGGAACAAGAGGTCCAGGCATCAATCAATTCGTCGCAAACTTATTTGCCGTCGGACTTGCCAGTTCCTCCCATTTATAACAAGACGAATCCTGCCGACACTCCGATTCTGACGCTGGCGCTGACTTCCAGCACGATTCCGCTGACGCAAGTGGAAGATATGGCGGACACGCGTCTCGCCCAGAAGATTTCGCAGCTTCCAGGCGTTGGGCTCGTCAGCATCAGCGGGGGTGAAAAACCCGCGGTGCGCATCCAGGTGAACCCGGCGGCCCTTTCGTCGTACGGCATCAACCTGGAAGACGTTCGCACGGCGATTCAACAGACCAGCCTCGACTCGGCAAAGGGAAACTTCGACGGACCACGGCAGGACTATCAGATCGACGCGAACGATCAGCTTCTGACGAGCGCGGACTTCAAGCCCGTCGTCATTGCCTACAGGAACGGGAATCCCGTCAAACTTTCCGACGTGGCCAATGTCATTGATAGCGCGGAGAATCTGCGCCAAGCCGCCTGGATGAACAGCACTCCGGCGATCATCATGAATATCCAGCGCCAGCCGGGCGCCAATATCATTCAAGTGGTGGACCGCATCCAGGCACTCTTGCCGCTCCTGGAGGCGAATATTCCGGCTTCGATCAAGGTGACACCTCTCACGGACCGCACGGTTACGATTCGCGCCTCCGTGAAAGACGTGGAATTCGAATTGATGCTGACCGTGGCCCTCGTGGTCATGGTCATCTTCCTTTTCCTGCGAAACATACCCGCGACGATCATCCCGAGCGTGGCTGTGCCTCTATCCTTGATTGGCACCTTCGGAGTGATGTACCTCGCCGGCTACAGCCTGAACAATCTCACGCTAATGGCGCTCACGATTTCCACGGGCTTTGTGGTGGATGACGCGATTGTCATGATTGAGAATATCGTCCGGTATCTCGAAGAAGGCGATCCTCCCCTTCAGGCCGCGTTGAAGGGTTCCGATCAAATCGGGTTCACGATCGTTTCTTTGACGATTTCCTTGATCGCGGTGCTTATCCCGCTGCTCTTCATGGGCGACATCGTTGGGCGCCTGTTCCGCGAGTTCGCGATCACTCTGGCGGTCACGATTCTGGTTTCGGCGGTGGTTTCGCTGACGCTTACGCCGATGATGTGCTCGAAGCTGCTCCGTCACAAGCCAGAGGCGCAGCAAAGCAGATTTTATAAGGCCTCCGAACGGGTATTCGAAGACGTCATCCACTTCTATGGGCGCACTCTGCAGTGGGTCCTGAAGCACCAGACGGGGACTTTGCTCGTCGCGGTGGCCACTCTCGTTCTCACGATCTGGCTTTACATTGTCGCCCCCAAGGGCTTTTTCCCGGTACAAGACACCGGAATCATTCAGGGGATTTCAGAGGCGCCGCCTTCCACTTCTTTTACTGCCATGTCGCAACGGCAGCAGCAGCTTGCCAGCGTTATCCTCAAGGACCCCGCCGTCCAGGACCTCTCCTCTTTCATTGGCGTCGACGGCACCAACACGACTCTGAACAACGGGCGCATGCTGATCGATCTGAAGCCGCTCAATCAGCGCAAAATCAACGCCTCCGATGTGATCCGGCGATTGCAACCGGAAGTTGAAAAAGTGGACGGCATCACGCTCTACATGCAACCCGTGCAAGACCTCACGGTGGAGGACCGCGTTAGCCGAACGCAATATCAGTACACGCTGGAAGACCCGGACGCGAATGAGCTGAATCTTTGGACGAATCGGCTCGTACAGAAGCTGAAGGCGATCCCCGAACTTCGAGATCTTGCCACCGATCAGCAGAACGGCGCTCTCTCCGAAGCGCTCTTAATCGATCGCGTAACCGCCTCGAGAATGGGAATTACGCCGCAAATGATCGACGAGACGTTGTACGACGCCTTCGGGCAGCGCCAGGTGACAACCCTCTATACGCAGCTGAATCAATATCACGTCGTCCTTGAAACTCTGCCTGATTTTCAAAGCAATCCGAACAAGCTGCACGACATCTACGTGCGATCGGGGCTCTCGTCAAATCCCACCGGTGTGGTCACCGCCAGCTCGAGCGCGGGAACGTCTTCCAGCGGATCGGGAGCGGCGGGCCCTGCCGCGAGCCCCGGCAGCGGCACGATTAATCCCGCACCTGTAACGTCGTCAACGAATGGAGCCGCCGTGCCGCTCAGCGCAATTGCACACTTCGAACCGGCAACGGCTCCGCTAACCGTCAACCATCAAGGACAATTCCCGGTCGTCACGATTTCGTTCAATCTGGCGCCCGACGCGTCTCTCGGCGACGCCACCAAAGCCATCGACCAGGCTCAAAAAGCGATCGGTATGCCGCTCAGCATTCAGGCAGCCTTCCAGGGAACTGCGGCTTCGTTTCAGGCATCGCTGGCGAACGAACCCCTGCTCATTCTGGCGGCCATCATCACGGTCTACATCGTGCTCGGTGTTCTGTATGAGAGCTACATCCATCCGATCACGATATTGTCCACGCTACCGTCGGCGGGCGTAGGCGCGATTCTCGCGCTCATCATTTGCGGCCAGGAACTGAGCGTGGTGGCTCTGATCGGCATCATCCTGCTGATCGGCATCGTGAAGAAGAACGCCATCATGATGATCGACTTCGCGCTGGAAGCCGAACGAAAAGAGGGCAAGAGCAGCGTCGACGCGATCTATCAAGCCTGCCTGCTGCGTTTTCGCCCGATCATGATGACCACAATGGCGGCGCTGCTCGGCGCGCTGCCTCTCGCTTTGGGCTCGGGCATCGGATCGGAATTGCGCCGCCCGCTGGGAATATCCATCGTCGGCGGACTCCTGATCAGCCAGGTGCTGACGCTCTACACCACGCCGGTTATCTACATTTTCTTCGACCGCCTCGCGAGCAAAATGTCCGGCGCTCGCGCGACCGACGAAGGTCCCCAGCCGGTGCCCGCGGACTAGCCATGAATCTTTCGTCTCCATTCATTCATCGGCCCGTCGCTACCACGCTCCTGACGGCGGCGATCGCGTTGGCCGGAGCCGTCGCATTCAAGCAATTGCCTGTCTCCCCGCTTCCGCAAGTGGATTTCCCCACGATCTCGGTCGGCGCAAGCCTGCCCGGAGCCAGCCCTGAAATTATGGCGTCCTCCGTGGCTACGCCGCTCGAGCGGCAATTCGGCAGGATCGCCGGCGTCACGGAAATGACGTCTTCGAGCAACCTCGGGACGACGTCGATCACTTTGCAGTTCGACCTGAATCGCGACATCAACGGCGCGGCCAGAGACGTGCAGGCCGCGATCAACGCAGCTCGAAGCTATCTGCCTGCAAACCTGCCGAGCAACCCGACTTACCGCAAAGTCAATCCCGCCGACTCGCCGATTATGATCCTGGCGCTCACTTCGGATGTGTACGCGAAGGGAAAGCTCTACGACGCGGCGTCCACGATCATGCAACAGAGGCTTTCTCAAATTGAAGGCGTCGGACAAGTGAGCGTCGGCGGCAGTTCCCTTCCCGGGGTGCGCGTGGAGTTGAATCCCACTCAGTTGAACAGCTATGGCCTCGGACTCCAGACCGTGGCGGCAATGCTGGCAAGCCAGAACGCGAATCTGGCCAAGGGCCAAATAAAGGAAGGCGATTATCTCGAGGACATTAGCACGAATGACCAGCTGCTGCAGGCTAGCGATTACCAAAATCTGGTCGTCGGCTATCACAACGGAGCGGCAATCAAACTGTCCGACATCGCAACCGTCGAGGACTCCGTCGAGAACATTCGGGCCGCGGGCTTCGTAAACGGAAAGCCCAGCATTTTGATCATTATCTCGCGCCAGCCGGGCGCGAACATTATCGACACCGTAGATCGCATTCGAGCGGCTCTGCCGGCTCTAAAAGCTTCGATTCCTGCGGCCATCAATGTCACAGTTGCGCTCGATCGAACGATGACGATCCGGGCTTCCGTCCACGACGTCGAGAGGACTCTCATTATTTCAGTTTCACTCGTAGTCATCGTTGTCTTCTTATTTCTTCGGAATGTTCGCGCGACGCTGATTCCGAGCGTTGCCGTTCCCGTTTCCCTTATTGGAACCTTCGGTGCGATGTACCTGCTCGGCTACAGCCTCGATAATCTCTCGCTTATGGCTCTCACTATCTCGACCGGATTCGTCGTGGATGATGCGATCGTCGTCATCGAAAACATCTCACGGTATCTCGAGCAGGGAATGTCGCCGATGAAGGCCGCGCTCGAGGGTGCAAAAGAGATCGGTTTTACGGTGCTCTCGATCAGCTTATCTCTCGTTGCCGTGTTCATTCCGATCTTGTTGATGGGCGGCATTGTCGGCCGTCTCTTCCGCGAATTTGCGGTCACGCTCTCGGTGGCGATTCTCGTCTCTCTGCTTGTCTCCCTTACCACCACTCCCATGATGTGTTCGCGTCTCCTCAAACACGATGATCCGGAGGGTCACGGCGCCGCGTATCGTGTCAGCGAACGTTTTTTCAACTGGATGCTCGGCACCTATGACGAGGCATTGAAGTGGGTGCTGGAGCGTCCGGCGTTGACCCTCAGTGTCCTCATCATCACAATCGCGGTGAACGTCTTTCTGCTGATCATCGTCCCGAAGGGCTTCTTTCCACAGCAGGACAATGGGCTTATTTACGGCGGGCTTCAGGGTGCTCAGGACACCTCCTTCCAGGCGATGCAAACCGCTACACTGCAAGCCGTCAATATCATCAAAACGGATCCGGCAATTGACAACATCATGGCCTTCACCGGGGGAGGCGGTTCCACAAACGGCGCCTTCATGTTTTCCGGCTTGAAACCCCTCAACCAGCGAAAGATCAGCGCGAGCGAAGTGATCAACCGCCTCCGGCCGAAGCTCACGTCTATTGTGGGAGCTTCCGTGTTCTTGCAAGCTGGCCAGGATATTCGCATCGGCGGAAGAAACAGCAGCGCGCAGTACCAATACACAATTCAAAGCGACAATATCGACGACCTTGTCAATTGGGGACCCATTCTCCTGCAGAAGATGCGAAAGCTGCCCGGGTTCACCGAGGTGAATAGCGACCAGCAAAACAACGGATTGCAGATGTATCTCAACTACGATCGAGAGACGGCCGCGAGGCTGGGACTCACTCCACAAAGCCTGGACACAACTTTGTACGAAGCTTTCGGCCAGGCGCAGGTCTCGACGATGTACACGGCGCTCAACCAGTACCACGTGGTAATGGAGGCGGCGCCGCAATTCTGGCAAAGCCCGGAGGGATTGAACGACATCTACATTCGCACGACTCAAGGCGGTGTGGTTCCGCTAAGCGCCGTGAGCCAATCTGGGGCGAAGACGGCGCCGCTCGCCGTCAACCATCAGGGCCAGTTCCCTTCCGTGACCGTCTCGTTCAACCTGGCGCCTGGCGTGGCGCTTAGCCAGGCGGCACAGCAAATCAATTCTCTCGAACAAAGTATGGGAATGCCGTCTTCGATCCATGGAATGTTTTCAGGGACTCTGCAGGCGTTCCAGGCGTCGCTTCAGACGGAGCCGATGCTGATCATTACGGCGCTGCTGGCCGTCTACATCGTGCTCGGCATCCTCTACGAGAGCTACATTCACCCCATCACGATTATCTCGACGATTCCGTCCGCCGGAGTGGGGGCAGTTCTCGCTCTCATGTTGTTCCGTACGGATCTCAGTGTAATTGCGATCATTGGCATGATCCTGCTGATCGGAATCGTGAAGAAGAACGCGATCCTGATGATCGACTTCGCGCTCGCTGCCGAGCGAAATGACGGAAAAAGCTCGAAGGAAGCAATTTACCAGGCGTGTTTACTCCGCTTCCGGCCGATTCTGATGACGACGATGGCAGCCTTGTTCGGAGCGTTGCCTTTGGTGCTCGGCACCGGCGCAGGTTCGGAACTCAGACGCCCGCTGGGCATCACCATCGTCGGTGGGCTGATTTTCAGCCAGATGCTCACTCTGTTCACCACTCCCGTCGTTTACTTGTACATGGACCGCGTCAGTAACTGGTGGCAGCGGACGCACGGACGGCAACCGAGCACGGCAGCGCAAGAGGCAGACTGAAATGCTCAAGAGACTCAGACAACGCACACGCGCACGCAGATCACTCGCGATTCTGGTTTCCGCGGCAGGGGCTCTCGCTCTGGGTGGATGCATAGTCGGGCCGAAGTATCACACTCCCACAGCGCAAACTCCCGGAGCGTACAAGGAAGTCACGCCAGAGAATATGAAGGAAATCGACAATTGGAAGGTCGCACAGCCCAGCGACACGGAGATGCGCGGCAAGTGGTGGGAAATCTTCAACGATCCCGAATTGAACAAGCTCGAAGAGCAGGTGGACACCTCCAACCAGAGCATCGCAGCGTCGTACTCCAGTTTCATGGCCGCTCGGGCGCTGGTGCGGGAGGCGCGCGCACAACTGTTTCCGACGCTCACCACGAACCCATCGATTACCAAGCAACGCTCGTCGACGAATTTATCCGCCGGCACCGGTTCGGGAGGTTCCGGAGCCGGTTCCGGAACCGGTTCGCCAACCACCTTCACGGAATACTCGCTTCCCTTTGATGCGACCTGGGTGCCGGACCTGTGGGGACGCGTTCGAAACAACATTCGAAGCAACGCCTACAGCGCGCAATCAAGCGCTGCCGATCTCGAGAATGTTCGCCTGACCATGCACTCGGAAGTGGCCTCCGACTATTTCCAGCTCCGCGGACAGGATGCCTTGAAGGAGTTGCTGGACTCGACGGTGACGGCCTATCGGGAATCGCTCCGGCTGACCCAGGTCCTGTACGAGACGGGCATCGACTCGGATGAAGCTGTCGCGCAAGCACAAACCCAGCTCGAGACTACCGAAGCGCAGGACACGAACATTGGAATCGCGCGAGCACAGTTCGAACACGCTATCGCGGTGCTGGTCGGGCAGCCTGCATCCACGTTCTCGATTGCCGCAGAGCCCCTCAAGACCCCGCCGCCGCCGATTCCGATAGGCGTTCCTTCGCAGCTTCTCGAGCGAAGGCCCGACATCGCGTCGTCCGAGCGGCTGGTAGCGCAGGCCAACGCCCAAATTGGCATTGCAAAATCTGCCTACTATCCAACGGTTACGCTGAGTGCGGCAGCAGGACTTGAAAGCTCTTCTTTCGCCGATTGGTTCACCTGGCCGAGCAGGTTTTGGTCGATAGGCGCGGCGGCGGCCGAAACGATTTTCGACGCCGGCTTGCGGCGGGCGACGGTTCAGCAGTTCGAGGCTCAGTACGACCAGACCGTAGCCACTTACCGGAACACGGTGCTCACCGCATTTCAGCAAGTCGAGGATAATCTCTCGTCGCTCAGAATCCTCTCGCAGGAAATTCACCAGCAGGATAGCGCGGTCAATTCCGCCCAGCGCAACCTCGACATCGCCACGGATCGCTACAAGCTCGGGATTGATCCTTACCTGAACGTGATTACGGCTCAAACGACGCTTCTCACGAACAAGCAAACAGCGGTGACTCTGCGCATCCAGCAGATGAATTCCAGCGTGCAGCTTGTCGAGGCTCTTGGTGGAGGCTGGAATCGATCGCAGTTGCCGTCGCCCGCACAGTTGGTCGCTGGAACGCCAGCGACCTCCGGGCCCGCGCCCGCCAAGTCCTCGTCCCAACCATAGTCCGACGGTCTACGGCGCGAGGAATATCGTCATCGGGACTGTCTGCTGCGTGTGCTTCTTAACGTACCAGCAAGGGCTGTAACCGAGGTGCGGGAAGAGCGAATGCAGGCACATTTGCGTCTGGGGATCGCCAAAAACGTATTCGGCCTGGCCGTCCTTGTGCGGGATCACGTACATGGGCTGAATCTTCACGGCCTCGAGCGGATCGCCGGGCGTATTTTTGGAGATTCTATACTTCGCAGAGATGTAGTCCCCCGCGTACAAGACAGCAAGCAAGACGACGCCCGCGATCAAGGCGAGCCTCGCAATTCTCTGCGCTGGGTTCACGGCTCTCCGTTCTGTCTGAGGCTGTCTCATTATATCCGCAACCAAGATCGAACAGTCGCTCGCATGGTCTGCGCGCGACGCAAGCGTTCATCGACCGTACGCTGGCGATATAAGACTCTTGAGTAAGGTCCAGGGTACGGTCAGACCCGGAACAGGATGGCCCTGCTGTACCTCCACGGTTCCGCGGGCCAGTAGATTCCTCCCTTCCTCGTTTCTAGACTTGTCGCCTTATGGAATGCGGCCACGGTCCATATCCATCTTCCGTTGTCACGGCGTTGCGTTGCACAGGCAATTCGGGAGTCAGGAAGATTCGGTTCGCTCTTCCTGGTGCTCTCGCAGCTCTACTCATAATCGCGAACATAACGACGACCACCCGGGCGGGGCTCCCGCCCCCTGCTTCGTCCGCGAGTATCGCGATCACTCCTTCCGAGGCTAGTTTTGGAAATGTGGCGGTCGGTGCCAGCCGGTCTCAGGCGATTAAGATCACCAATAATGGAAGCGCTCGTATCGAGTTCAACCCGTTGAAGGTCTCTGGATCCGGATTCACACTTGCACATGTTCCTTCATCGCTGACAGTCGCAGTAGGTACCAGCGTCACATTCAACGTGGTGTTCGCACCCCGCTCCGCTTCAAAGTATTCCGCCACCGTGCCCCTGGTTTTCGGCGGCAGGGTTATGGCCGAAATCCCTCTCAGCGGCGCCGGCGTTTCCACCCAGACAACCGCCCTGCCGAACACAACTGCGCCGTCAGCGAATGTTGAGATCACTCCTTCCGGCGCTAGTTTTGGAAATGTGCCGGTCGGCACAAGCAACTCCCAGACCATACGGATAAAGAACAATGGAAGCGTTGAGATCGAGTTCAACCGATTGGCAGTTTCCGGAGAGGGGTTCACACTTGCTGACGTTCCCCCGGATCTTAGTCTGAGCCCCGCCAGCAGCATCACTCTAAACGTCGTATTCAACCCGCGTTCCGCCTTAAAATACTCCGCATCGGTCGCCCTGGTTACGATCGAGAAGGTCTTGGTCGCTTCTATTCCTCTCGGTGGCACCGGAGTTCTTCCTAAGGTCTCGCTCTCGGCGAATACGTTCAGCCTCAGCTTCGGCGACGTTGGCTTAGGGACTAGGACCACTTCGCCGGTAAAGTTGACAAACAATGGGAACTTGAACGTGACGATCTCCGGCGTCACCGTCACAGGCTCTGGATTCTCGGTCAGTGGGATTGCTAGCGACACGGTTCTAAAGCCGGGACAGTCGGCGGCGCTGGAAGCCATCTTCGATCCAACGACGACTGGAGGCGCGACGGGGAATATTTCAATTGCCAGTAATGCCCCCTTCTTGCCACCTATTTCTTTGTCCGGCACCGGGGTCAAGTCCACGACGTTTTCCGTCTCGCTGCGGTGGCAGGCCGTCTCACACATCGCGGGTTACTTCGTATACCGCGCATCCACTTCTGGCGGTCCTTACGCGAGACTGACTCGGTCTGTAGTCTCTTCCCCGCAATACGTGGACTCGACGGTGGTCCCGGGCCAGACTTACTACTATGTTGTCACTTCTTTCGATTCAGATAACGTCGAGAGTTCCTACTCGAATCAGGCCGAAGCGCTCGTCCCCGTCACTCACTGATTCAATCCTCGCCGCGGCGGCCGCCCGTAGCCGTACAGGCGAAAATCCTCGGATGTGCGCTCCGTGGCCGCCCCAGGGACTTCGCAACTACTCTACGCTCCCAGGACGCGCTATACTGGGATCGATTGGGAATGTCAGAGGTTTGACACTCTCTCCATGTACAAGAAATATTTCGGGCTGCAAGCCAACCCGTTCAATCCCAACCCCGACCCGCGCTTCCTGTTTCTCACGGCAGCGATGAGGGAAGCTCTGGCCGGCCTTGCGTACGGAATCAAGAATCGCAAAGGCTTTCTCCTTCTTACCGGTGAAGTGGGTACCGGAAAGACGACTTTACTCAACCGCCTGCTCGAGTGGCTTCAGGAGGAAAACGTCGCCACCGCGTTCATCTTCAATTCGCGGCTCAATGAGAGCGAATTCTTCGATTTCGTCATGGCTGATTTCGGCATTACCTGCGAATCGCGCGAGAAGAGCCACGTTTTGATGCGCCTGAATCAGTGGCTGATCGAGCGCTACCGCGAGCATGGGACCACCGTGTTGATCGTCGACGAGGCGCAGAATCTCTCGCCGCAGGTGCTGGAAGAGATCCGCCTGCTCACGAACATGGAAACAACCAGCGAAAAACTCCTGCAGATCGTGCTTTCCGGCCAGCCCGAACTGGAGGAGAAGCTACGGGACCCGCAGTTGCGGCAGTTGCGCCAGCGGATCACCATCCGCTGCAAGACCCTCCCTTTATCGCGCGAAGAAATGCAAATGTACATCGCCGAGCGGTTGCGAATCGGGGGTTGCAACGGCACGCCGGTGTTTTCGCTGGAGGCCGTCGACGCCGTGTACCGGCATTCGACCGGCATTCCCCGCATCGCAAACCTGCTGTGCGAGCATTCGCTGATCAACGCGTTCGTGGAGCAGATCCGGCCAGTCCCCGCCGCGATCGTGGACGAAGTGGCCCGCGACTTCGAGCTTCACAAGGCGGACTTGGCGTCGAAAATGGCGTCCACAAACGGCGGCGATCAGGCCGAACTGATGGACGAGGTGATTCGCCACCTTCAGCTTCTTTTGCAGGAAATCGCGAAGAAAAATGCCGCGAAGGCCGGCGTCGGAGCCCCCGATCGCGAACGGACATCCTAAGCGCCTTTCGCGCTATTACGATCGACCCTGCTTCTCTGGCAGTATTTGCAGTGTCCCTGGGGAAGTTCAGGAGGCACGGCCGTGATGCAGACCGCCATTCACTTGGTCACGCACTACGGCTATGCGGGAATTTTTTCGCTGCTCGCCCTGGGTATAGTCGGGCTGCCGATTCCCGACGAGACGCTGCTGACGTTCGTGGGCTACCTCATTTTTCAGCGCCAACTGCACGCCGCTCCCGCATTTGCTTCCGCGTTCCTGGGGGCGGTCTGCGGCATAACAATGAGTTACGCCCTGGGGCGCAGCTTCGATTCGTACGTGCCTCAGAGCTGGCGGCGCTTCCTGCGCCTGAGTCCCGAACGAATTGAGGTGGCGCACGATTGGTTTCGCCGCGGGGGCCAATGGGTCCTGGTGTTCGGCTATTTTGTTCCGGGCGTCAGGCACTTGACCGCGTACGCGGCGGGCGCGTCCGAACTCGCCTTCCCTATCTTCGCCGGCTTTGCCTATTCAGGAGGCCTGCTCTGGTCGGCCACATTCATCGCCTTCGGCTACTTCCTCGGCGAAGGATGGGACCAGGGCGCGCCTCGATTCGAGCGGACCCTCGGCATCTTCATGACGCTTGCGCTGATCGGCGTCCTGATCTTCCTGCGCCTGCGGAAGAAAAAGGATCGACCCGCGTAACGAGTCATCACAGCTATTTTCGCTTCGTTGGTGCGCCATTCCTTACGTCAAAGGCCGAATCTGAGGACTGGACCCGAAATCGCCACGTTTTCCCGCCAATTCGCAACTTCATGAAAAAATGACGCGCGATACATAAACGGCATACGAAAATGAAACCGACGACGGCATTTCGATCATCCAATGCTTGGCCCGATGCTGGGGCTATGCTGCGGCTAGGTTTCAGGTCGTGAGGTAAACGTGAATATCAGTCCAATGGCCGGAAAACCGGCTGACCCTTCCATTCTGGTGAATGTTCCGAAGCTCGTCACGGCTTACTACGAGCTGCAGCCGGATCCGGCCGTCCCCGCGCAACGCGTCGCATTCGGAACCTCGGGCCACCGGGGCTCCGCTTTCGACGGGAGCTTCAACGAGTGGCACATCCTCGCCATCACGCAGGCGATTTGCCAGTACCGGAAACAGCAGAATATCGACGGCCCACTTTTCCTCGGAATGGATACTCACGCGCTGTCCGAGCCGGCACACGCGAGCGCTCTCGAGGTCCTGGCGGCAAACGACGTCGAAGTGCAGATTGCAGAAAACAGCGATTACACGCCGACACCAGTCGTTTCCTATGCGATTCTCAACTATAACCGCGGACGAGAGACCGGACTCGCCGACGGCATCGTAATCACGCCCTCTCACAATCCTCCCGAGGATGGCGGCTTCAAGTACGATCCACCGCACGGCGGGCCGGCCGACTCAGACGTCACCGACTGGATTCAATCCAAGGCAAACGAATTTCTCGAGCGTGGTTTGGCGGGCGTCGAGCGAATCGCCTTCGCGACAGCGCTTCAAGCCCCCACAACACACAAGTACGACTACCTGCATCCGTATGTCGACGATCTTGCAAGCATCGTCGACATGGAAACGATCCGTGGCGCCAAGCTAAGGCTGGGCGTCGATCCGCTCGGAGGCGCCGGAGTCCACTATTGGCCGGTGATCGCCGAACGCTACGGCCTGAATCTCACCGTCGTGAATAAAACCGTTGATCCCACCTTCCGGTTCATGACGGTCGACTGGGACGGCAGAATCCGCATGGATCCCTCGTCTCCGTACGCGATGCAGAGCCTTATCGCACTGAAGGATAAATTCGATATCGCGTTCGCTTGCGACACCGACCACGACCGGCACGGGATCGTCACGAAGAGCTCAGGCTTGCTTCCCCCGAACCACTATCTTGCGGTTTGCATTCACTACCTGTTTGGGAACCGGGAAAAGTGGCAAAAGGACGTGGCTGTGGGCAAGACCGTCGTAAGCAGCAGCATGATCGATCGCGTCGCCGCAAAGGCAGGTCACCGGCTGTACGAGGTGCCCGTCGGTTTCAAGTGGTTCGTCGAAGGCTTGCAGGCGGGGTGGCTGGGTTTCGCCGGCGAGGAGAGTGCCGGCTCGTCATTTCTCCGGCGCGACGCCAGCGTGTGGACTACCGACAAAGACGGAATCATCGCTTGCCTGCTCTCGGCGGAAATCATGGCGCGTCTCGGACGCGACCCCGGCCAAGTCTACACGGACCTGACGCGAGAAATGGGAGATCCACTTTACGAACGCATCGACGCACCCGCCACGGCGCTGCAAAAATCCATTCTCGAGAAATTGTCGCCGGGCGACGTCCATGTCACTGAAGTCGCCGGCGAGAAAATCGAACAGATCCTAACGACAGCGCCGGGCGACGGCAAGCCGATCGGCGGCATTAAGGTGACTACCAAGAATGGATGGTTTGCCGCGCGCCCTTCCGGAACCGAGGACATTTACAAAATTTATGCCGAAAGCTTCCTCGGGCAAACCCACCTCCGGCAGATGGAAACGGAAGCGCAAACAATTGTTAACGAGACGCTGGCACGCAGCGCTGGAGCGGCGGCGGGAAGCTAAGCGCGTTGAGGAGCCTTCATGAGCAATCCTGAATACACCAATCGTCCGCCCGACGCCGTGAGTTCTGACGTGCTCGTCGAGTTGGCTTTGGACCTGCGCTGGTCCTTCAATCATTCTGCCGACAATATCTGGGCACGCCTGGACCCGCAACTCTGGGATTTGACTCATAACCCGTGGGTGGTCCTGCAAACCGTTTCGCGGGAAAGACTGCAAAGCGTCACGGCTGAACCGGATTTCCAGGCGCTCGTGGCCGACCATAATCGAGAGAGAGCGACGGCGGAGAAGCCTGACGCGTGGTTCCAGAAGACGCATCCCAATGCGCCCTTTAAGACGGTTGCATACTTCTCGATGGAGTTCATGTTGAGTGAAGCGCTGCCGATTTATTCGGGCGGCCTTGGAAACGTCGCGGGAGACCAACTCAAGACCGCGAGCAATCTGGGCGTCCCGGTGACCGCCGTCGGCTTGCTCTATCAACAGGGATATTTTCGGCAGGAAATCGACGCGCAAGGATGGCAGCAGGCTCTGTATCCATTCAACGACCCGGGACAGCTGCCGATCAGTCCTTTGCGCGAGCCCAACGGTGAATGGCTTCGCTTCGCCATCGATTTCCCCGGCACCAAACTCTGGATTCGCGCCTGGCAGGTTCAGGTGGGCCGAGCGAAGCTGTATCTCCTGGATACAAACGATCCGGCGAACATCCCAGCGCATCGCGCCATCACCAGTGAGCTGTATGGCGGCGGCCCTGACTTGCGGTTGAAGCAGGAGTTCGTCCTCGGAATTGGCGGCTGGCGGCTTCTGCGAGCCATCGGCCTGCAACCGGAGGTCTGCCACCTAAACGAAGGTCACGCAGCCTTCGCCGTGCTTGAGCGAGCGCGATCTTACATGGCAGACAACAAGCAGCCTTTCGACGTGGCTTTGACGATCACCCGCGCTGGAAATTTGTTTACCACCCACACTCCTGTCGCGGCGGGTTTCGATCAATTCTCTCCCGAGCTGATGGAGCTGTTCTTCAAGAAGTACGCGGAAGAGGAACTGTCGATCTCCTTTCAGGATCTGCTCGCGCTGGGGCGGCGGGATCGCAATGATTCATCGGAGCCGTTAAACATGGCGTATCTGGCGTTCCGCGGCAGCGGCGCAGTGAATGGCGTAAGCCAATTGCATGGGCAGGTGAGTCGCCGGATCTTTCAGGTTCTATTTCCGCGCTGGCCGGAAATGGAAGTTCCGGTAACGCATGTAACGAACGGCGTGCACGCGCCATCGTGGGATTCCGCGGAATCCGATCGCCTCTGGGAGTCTTGCTGCGGGAAAGACCGATGGCGTGGAGACATGGCGGGCATCGAGAACTGTTTTCGTCGCGTGAGCGACTCCGACCTATGGCAACTGCGCTCCGCCGCGCGTAAGTCTCTGGTCCAGTATGTTCGCAAGACGCTCGTTCGACAGTTAGAGGGGCATGGCGATCCCTCCGAGCTACTCGCTCTGGCTCCACAGGCGTTCGATGCCGACACACTGACCTTGGGCTTTGCGCGGCGTTTTGCCACGTACAAGCGTCCTAACCTTCTGCTGCATGATCCACAGCGGCTCATCCGAATCCTCACGAACAGAGACCGCCCCGTTCAACTCGTTCTCGCCGGAAAAGCCCATCCCCAGGACGTGGAGGGCCAGAAAATGATCCACGAATGGATCACTTTCGCCAAGAATCCGGAACTGCGTCTGCGAGTGATCTTTTTGCCTGACTACGACGTGCTGATGGCCGAGAACCTCGTCCGGGGCGTCGACGTTTGGGTCAACACGCCGCGGCGTCCCTGGGAAGCAAGCGGCACAAGCGGCATGAAGGTGCTCGTCAACGGCGGGCTGAACCTTTCGGAGCTCGATGGCTGGTGGGCGGAAGCGTACTCTCCGGACGTTGGCTGGGCAATTGGCGACATGCGCGAACATGGCGATGATCCCGCCTGGGACGCCGCCGAGGCCGACGCCCTGTACGCCGTGCTGGAGCAGCAAGTGATTCCGGAATTCTACGCTCGCAACGAAAAAGGAATTCCGGTTAGCTGGGTTGCCAAGATGCGCGAAAGCATGGCGCGGCTGACTCCCGAGTTCTCCGCAAATCGCGCCGTCCGCCAGTACACGGAAGAACATTACCTGCCGGCGGCGGCGAATTACGCAGCGCGCGCGGCAAATGGCGGCCGGCTCGGAGTCGATCTGCTCAATTGGCAGACGCAGGTCTCAAAGCACTGGCCCGCGCTGCGATTTGGTTCTGCAGTGGTGAACCGCCAGGGCAACGACAATTTTTTTCAGGTTCAAGTCTACGTCGACGATCTCAGTCCCGAAGCAGTGAAGGTGGAACTCTACGCCGAAGGACTGAACGGCGGCGCGCCGGTTCGAGAAGAGATGACGCGTGGTGAGCCCCTGGCGGGCGCCGGGAACGCCTTCACTTATACGGCGCGAATTCCCGCCGTCCGGCCTGCCGCGGACTACACGCCTCGCCTGATTCCAGCGCACGCGGGAGCATCCGTACCCCTGGAAGCTCCCTTCATCCTCTGGGAAGACTCGCCGAGCTGGCGCCGGTGAGCATCCACACTTTTTCCGGCTGACTTAAATCTCCGCCAGGGCGTGGTGGACAAGGTTGATCGCAATCGCGCCTTCGCCTACGGCGGATGCCACCCGCTTCACACTACCCGAGCGAGCATCGCCGACGGCAAACACGCCCGGCAGGCTCGTCTCCAGCATTTCGGGAGAACGAGGAAGCTTCCAAACGGGAGTTCCGTCTGGGTTATCCAGATCCCGCCCGGTGAGAATGAACCCCTTCTCGTCGAGCGCAACGCAGCCTTTCAGCCAATCGGTGCGCGGCGACGCTCCCGCCATCACGAACACATGTCGAATGTCATGCTCCGAAGTCTCGCCGCTCGTTTTGTCCTTCCACGTGACGCTCTCCAGATGCGTTTCACCCTCGAGACCGGTGATTTCGGTTTTGAAATGCAGCTCGATGTTTGGATTCTCTTCGATTCGCTGGATCAGGTAGCGCGACATTGTCTCCGACAGCCCGCCGGACCGCACGAGCATGTAAACCTTGCGCGCAGTTTGCGAAAGGAAAACCGCCGCTTGTCCGGCCGAGTTCCCTCCGCCCACGACGATAACGTCTTCGTGCTCGCATAACTGCGACTCCATGAAGGTCGCGCCGTAGTAGACTCCTCGGCCCTCAAACAGCGCCAGATTGGCGATGCGCGGCTTGTTGTACTGCGCCCCGGTGGCAATCACGATGGCGCGGGCTGCGAGCTTGGTGCCGTTGTCGAGTACAACTTTGTACGGGCTCCGCGCGCAGTCAAGCTTCTCGACGCTGTGCGCCACCATCATCTTGGCGCCGAATTTCTCCGTCTGAGCGATCGCGCGCGCGGCGAGCTCTTGGCCCGAAAGACCCGTGGGAAACCCCAGGTAATTCTCGATCTTCGAGCTCGATCCGGCCTGTCCGCCCGGCGCCCCGGTCTCAATCACCAGCACATCCAGCCCTTCGGAAGCGGCGTAAACGGCCGCCGCCAGCCCGGATGGTCCCGCGCCAACAATAATCACATCGCGAAGCTGCGCTTCATCCACGGGGCTGTTCAGTCCCAGGCAATCGGCCAATTTCTGAATCGTCGGACTCCGCAGCACCCTGCCCGTGTTATTGCAGATGACTACAGGAATTTCCTCCACCTTCACGTCAAAACGGTCGAGAAGTTCCTGCGAAGTCTTGTCCGTGTCGAGATCGATGTAAGCGTAAGGATGCTCATTCCGCGTAAGAAATTCTCGCAGGTGCAGCGTCTCGGCTGAATGGCGCGACCCCATCAAGATGACGCTTCCCTGCCCTCGATTGACGAGCGCCAATCGCCGCAGGATGAACGCCCTCATGAAGATCTCGCTCAGCTCGGCGTCCCTGGCGATCAGCGAGCGCAGGCCATCTCCACTCAGGTCGAGAAACTCGCCCGATTCCGTCACGCGCCCCCGCACGAGGCAGCGCCGCCCGGAGACCATGGTCATCTCGCCGGTGAAATTTCCGGGGCCGTGTTCTGCTACGGGAGACTCGCCGTTAAGGCCCGGCAGCACAATCTCCATGGCTCCCGAGAGAAGGACGAAGAACGGCACATCCGTGTCGCCAACTTCGAACAGGATTTCGCCCTTGGTCACGGGCCTTACTTTGCTGCCGGGCCGAATACGATCGATTTGAGCCGCGGTCAGGACTGGAAACGCTTGGGTGCTAGCATTGAGCGCACTGGGTGCTGGTACAACCGACATTTCTACCTCCTAAGGGTCCTGGGAGCCACGGGTGTTAGATGACTTGTAGGTCCAAACGGTTCCGTTCGCAACAAGGATTACCGCGCGGACGTCGGCACCGTCCCCCGCGTTGTCATCCCGCTTGTCCTGCCTGCCCTGAGCGTAGTCGAAGGGAGCGTAGCCGAAGGGACAGAGGCGCCCCCTGCCGACGCGCGCTTTTTGCGTCCCGAACGGTTCTGCGGGAAGGGATCTGTTTTTCTCGCCTCATCCCCCGGAATCCACCGGCCCAAGCGCCGTAGGCGCGCCACAATTTAGCCCAGCCCATAAGGGCTGGGAAAGCTGGCAAGAGAAATCGATAGCGCCGTAGGCGCGGCACCCTCCTGTTTTCGCTTTGCCTTCTTTGAAATCTCAAATTTCAAATTTCAAATCTCGTCCTCAACTCACTTCCGCCACTTCCACAACGTCCGCCACAACGCCACAAGCTGCTGCATCATCCTCGGCGTCGGCAACGCCCCGATTGTGCAAGGCGGTCCAACGATGTTATTGTGGTGCCTCCAAAAGGTCTTTGGTCGCAGTTCACAACCCCACCAGCCCTCACAGAGGTACAAACCCAAAATGTAGACTACTCAATAAGGGAGAACACCATGACGCAAGGCAGTGCTGCACAGCGAAGCAACGAGCAGGCAATCCGTCCGTTTCCTGTGGCCAGTGTTCCGGAAGCGGAGCTTACCAATCTACGCAATCGCATCAACGCGACCAGGTGGCCTGAACGGGAGACAGTGCCCGATGCAACCCAAGGAATACAGCTCGCGACTACGCAGGCACTGGCTCGTTATTGGGCGACCGATTACGATTGGCGCAAGTGCGAGGCAAAACTGCAGTCCCTGCCGAACTTCCTCACTGAAATCGATGGACTGGACATTCACTTCATTCACGTCCGTTCAAAACATGAAAATGCCCTGCCGCTTATCGTCACGCATGGATGGCCGGGCTCGATTGTCGAACAGTTGAAGATTATCGATCCTCTGACCAATCCTACGGCACATGGCGGGAGCGCGTCAGATGCGTTTGATGTGGTGGTTCCGTCGATGCCCGGCTATGGTTTTTCCGGCAGGCCGGCTACGACCGGGTGGGACCCCGCCCACATTGCGCGTGCCTGGACCGTGCTGATGAAGCGCCTCGGCTACAACAAATTCGTAGCGCAGGGCGGCGATTGGGGTGCAGTCATCACCGAGCTGATGGGTGTGCAAGCGCCTCCGGAGTTGCTCGGCATTCACACCAACATGCCAGGCATCCTCCCGGCCGAGGTCGACAAGGCTGCTTTTTCAGGAGCGCCGGCGCCATCGGGTCTCTCTGCCGACGAAAAGGTCGCTTACGAGAGTGTACAGTTCGTCTATCAAAAGGGAATCGCCTACGGGTACCAGATGGGGCTGCGCCCTCAGACGCTTTACGGAATAGCTGATTCCCCTGTCGGCCTTGCGGCTTATTTCCTTGATCACGACGCGCGCAGCTACGAGATGATCGCGCGTGTCTTTGCCGGAGGCAGCGAAGGCCTCACACGAGACGACGTCCTCGACAACATCACGCTCACTTGGTTGACGAATACGGCGCTCTCGGGGGCTCGTCTCTATTGGGAAAACAAGGGTTATTCGTTCTTCGGCGTCAGAGGCGTCGTTGTCCCGACCGCCGTGAGCGTTTTTCCCGACGAACTCTATCCTGCTCCACGAAGCTGGACGGAGCAGGCGTTTCCCAAGCTGATCCATTACAACAAGCTCAACAAAGGCGGGCACTTTGCGGCGTGGGAACAGCCGAAGCTCTTTTCTGAAGAGGTTCGCGCGGGTTTCCGATCGCTGCGGTAGGGTTCTTCAAAAAGGAGGCGTTATGAAACTCACAGGGAAAAAGGCTCTTATCACCGGCGGTAACAGTGGCATCGGCCTTGCCACTGCCCGTCTTTTCATTGCGGAGGGCGCGCAGGTCGCCATTACCGGTCGCGACCAGAAGACGCTCGATGAAGCGATCGCCGAACTTGGATCGAGCGCGCGTGGCTACCGCGTTGACGTCACCATTGCGGAGGATCGCAAGCGGCTGTTCGCGGCCCTGGCCAAAGATTTCGGGAGGCTCGACATTGTTTTCGCCAATGCCGGCATCTCCGGCCAGACTCCTACCGGCTCGACCGACGAGGCCATTTTTGAGAACGTGATCCGCACCAACCTTAATGCCGCTTTCTTTACGGTGAATTCAGCGGCGCCTGTGCTGAACGACAACGGCAGCATCATCTTTAGTGGGTCGGTACAGAACTATCTCGGCCAGCCTGGCGTCGCCGCATATGCAGCCACCAAAGGTGGTCTCGTCTCGATAGCGCGTTGCATCGCCGCCGACCTCGCACCGCGCAACATTCGCGTGAACGTCGTCGCACCAGGCGCGATCAAAACTCCCATTTGGAAGCGCGGGCCCCGCGCCGCTGCTTCCGAAGAAGATTCCGCTAAGTTGGCGAAGTTCTTCTCTTCTGCGGTTCCGCAGGGCCGCTGGGGCGAGCCGGAAGAAATTGCCAAAGCCGTGCTCTTCCTTGCGTCGGACGATTCCTCCTACGTCAACGCGGTCGAGCTGATAGTGGACGGCGGATTCACGGGTGCCCCGTTTGGAGCTCCCATTTTTCAGGACGTATTTAGGCCGCTCGGTGGCGAGGCGAAGTTGGCAAAAGCTCATGCGGATTGAACTTCGGCAGGCACCTGCCTGCACTCGGGCGCGTGCACGACGATGACACGCGGCAGGAGAGGTAGACATGAAACCCTGGAAAGTAGTCTCGCTAATTCTGTTGGTTCTTGCGGTCGCAGCCGCGGTATACGGGTTCATTCTCGTGCGACGAGGCTTCAGCGCACTTGGGACACCATCAGCGCTTGAGGAGTTCGCGGCCACAACGGCGCGCAAAATAGCCGTGCCATCCGCGTATCGCCAACTTCGTAATCCCATCGTGCCTTCAACGGAGAACATTCGGGGAGGCATGGAACATTTCTCCTATCATTGCTCCGAGTGCCATGGGAATGACGGAGCGGGCCAGACGGTATTCGGCAAGGGCCTCTATCCGAAACCGCCCGACCTGCGCGCAGCCGAGACGCAGAACAAGAGCGATGGTGAGCTCTACTACACCATTGAAAATGGAGTTCGTTTGAGTGGCATGCCAGCCTTCCACGGAACGCACACTGTGCCGCAAACCTGGCGCCTGGTTTTGTTCATCCGGCATTTGCCTCAGATCACGCCCGAGGAACTCAATGAAATGAAGGGGTGGGACCCGAAGAATGAGGCGGATCCAACGCATTTCTAAAGGGCGGGGCACCGGGCTGATTAGATGACGTTGTCGGCTCCTTCTCCCGAGTAGACTTGGTAGCGCTAAACGACCAAGGCTCGGAAGAAAGGAGCCGAGCAATGTTGATTATAGGATGTGATTTTCACACGCGCTATCAGCAGATTGCCATGGTGGACGAAGCCACGGGAGAACTGGTGGAGCGGCGGCTCGACCACGAAAGTGGAGAAGCCCACACCTTCTACCGCGGTTTACCGAAGCCGGTTCGTGTGGGCATCGAAGCGACGGGCCCGATGCAATGGTTCGAGCGGCTGCTGGCGGAACTGGGCCACGAACTCTGGATCGGAAACTCCGCGAAGATTCGCGCCAGCGAAGTGCGCAAGCAGAAAACGGACGAGCGAGACGCTCTACTCATTCTCGAATTGATGCTGGCGAATCGCTTCCCACGGATCTGGGTTCCCACTCCGACAGAACGCGATCTCCGGCAGCTACTCTGGCACCGTCACAAACTTGTGCATGCGAACGATGCTGGGCAACCAACTCCACTTTCTGGCCATGAGCCAGGGCTTGTGCCGGAAGAAAAAGCTGTTCACCAAGCACGGCCGCGTGGAGCTCGCAGGTCTTCCTCTTGGGCCATGGGCTAGCCGCCGGCGCGAAGAGCTTCTGCGTTTGCTCGACCAACTCGATCCCGCGATCGCCGAACTGGACCGCGCGGTGTTGGAAGAAGCCAAGCGCAGAGAAGACGCGGCCCGCTTAATGACCCATCCGGGAATCGGTCCGGTGAACGCGCTGGCATTCGTGCTGACCATCGGTCCGGTGGCGCGTTTTCACCGCAGCAAACAGATCGCCAGTTATCTCGGATTGAATCCCAGCGAACACTCTTCGGGCGGGAAGCGACGGCTCGGAGCGATTAGCAAGCAGGGCAACACCATGGTGCGCTGGCTGCTGATCGAAGCTGTGCACCACGCCGTGCGTTTCGATCCCGAACTCCGGCAGGATTATCAGCGGCTGAAGTCCCGTCGAGGACACGCGGTGGCGAAGGTGGCCATCGCGCGCAAGTTGGCTGTGCGTATGTACTGGATGCTGCGCAGTGGGGCAGATTACGCACGGCTGGTTCGCATGCAAGGCAGCCCGGGGGCCACCCTGGTGAACGCGAGTTCATCGCTAGGCTGATTGGGCGCCTTGCTCCCCCGAGTGATCGGGGCGTCTGAAGAATGAATCATGGTCGGAAGTACGGTGACCGAATAGATGGTTGGTGGAACCAGCGTTCCACCGCCCGATTCATGAAGCGAGCCTTGGTCAAGATGAGAGAAAGACCCCGGGTTAGGAAAAAAACGAACCGTCCGCGGTTCGCAAACTCTACGTGTCTCTTGACAGAGCCGACAACGTCATAGAGGGTGGCCAATCCTTTCCGCAACATGATACCGTTGCGATAGTTAACGCCGAAGTTGATTTGCTCTGATCTTCGCAGTTGAACTTGCGGTTCGGCGTGCCGCACACGTGTCGCGCCTACGGCGCTAGCCGATAGCGCGCGGAGGCTCGGGCACGGATGATGGAGGCGCAGATCGAGTGGTGGATCATGTCGTTTTCGATGCGGGTTGAACGGGAAATCCCGCGGCTAAAGCCGACGTTCTGGCGCGGCTTTTTTCCGCAGCGCTAAAGCGCTGCTCCCCCCGCATAAATGCGGGGGCTCCCACGGAGGTGCTGCACGCTGAGTCGTGGGCTGCCAGGGAGATTCGGACCCTCGATGGCTGGATGAAGCTCCTATCGGTTTGGTCTCGGTGAGGAACAAACTGCTTGACGGCTTCTAGCACGGGATTGATACTGGGATTCCCTTCAACAATCAGTTTCTCTGGCTGCCGAATCCTCTCCCTCAGCTTATAGGAACCGAATGCCGCGAGCATTGTCTCGTGCGATGCGCGGTTTTGTGTCGTCCGCGGTTTTGTGTCATCCGCGTGCAAGCTCGCGTGCGCGCGGCGGTTCGGTGCCACAGGACGTTCCTAGATACGAGATGGAGACGACGTTGGAGACAAGAATCTGCAGGACTCGCCCGGGAATGGCAAGCGTCCTAGCGACGTTGCCAACCAGCATAGTGGCGCATCTTTTGTCTCGCCGCGAACCTGCTGACCTGCGTGATGCGCCGCCATCAGCCGGACTGTCATTTCAACATGACTGGCAACCTGGGGAGATCATGCCGATCGTTACGGCTTCCGATGTTCCCGGCGGATCGCACCAGACGCCGCGACGGCCGGGCATGAAACCGAAATCGAGGCAGGGAGGAAAGCGTGGACCCATGAAAATCCTTGTCGCCGACGATGATCCTCTCGCCCTGCGTCTCCTGCAAAAGACATTGGAGCAGGCTAATTATGAAGTCATTGCCGTCTCGGACGGGCACATGGCTCTGGAATGCCTTTCCGGCAAAGTTGGCCCGCGGCTGGCGCTCTTGGATTGGCTCATGCCGGGGCTCAACGGACTCGAAGTATGCCGCGAGATACGCAGGCACTCCGAATACCCGTACATTTATATGATTCTGCTGACGGCGAGAACGTCCAAACAGGACGTCGTCAAAGGGCTCGAAGCGGGCGCGGACGACTATCTGACCAAGCCTTTCCACATGGAGGAACTGAAGGCACGCCTGCGCTGCGGTGAACGAATTTTGAACCTGGAAGATAAGGTGAGCTACGACGCCCTTCACGATCCCCTCACGCTTCTTCCCAATCGCGCCTTTTTTCTGGAGCGATTGGCCCTGTGCGTCAGCTGGGGAATGATGCACCCGGAGTATAAGTTTGCGGTGTTATCCGTGGACATGGATCGCTTCAAAATTGTAAATGACAGTCTGGGCAACGCCGCGGGCGACTGGCTTCTGGTGCAAATCGCAGAGCGGTTACTCGGCTCCATCCGGCGGGACGATGCCATGTTGCGTTCGGCGGAAACCGGCGGAATGGCCGGCCAACTCGAAGTCGACGGCGTACTGGCAAGGTTGGGCGGCGACAAATTCACCATCTTGCTCGACGACATCCGGAATGCCAGCGAAGGAATCAGGGTCGCGGAACGAATTCAACAAAACATCCAGGTGCCGTTTGACATCAACGATCAGCAGGTGTTCACCACCGCGAGTATCGGCATTGCCTTTAGCGGAAGCGGTTACAGCGCGGCAGAGGATATGCTCGGCGATGCAAATACCGCGATGGGCCGCGCCAAAGTTCTTGGCAAGGCGCGCTACGAAATGTGCGATCCCGACATGCACGCCGCCGCCGCCGGCCGCTTTCGGCTGGAAACCGATCTTCGCCGGGCGACGGAACGTCAGGAATTTCGCATCCACTTTCAGCCTATCGTTTCCCTGCTCGACTTCCGTATCACTGGGTTCGAAGCCCTCGCGCGGTGGCAGCGGCGGGGATTTGGATTGATGATGCCGGGGGGATTTATCTCCGCCGCTGAAGACACCGGCCTAATACTATGGATTGGGAGTTGGATTTTGCAGGAGGCCTGCCGGCAGATCTGCGTTTGGAACTCGCAATTCCCCTGCACGCCCCCGTTTACGATCGCGGTCAACGTCTCTGCCAAGCAGTTTGCGCAGCCCGATCTCGTCAAGCAGGTCAGCCAGGTGCTGCAAGACACCGGCCTTGCGCCCGGCAATTTGAGGCTGGAACTCACGGAAAGTGTGACCATGCGCGATGAGAAGTACACCACTCGAATTCTCGGCGATCTCCGGGAATTAGGTGTGCGTCTGTGCATCGATGACTTCGGAACGGGATATTCGTCTCTGAGTTATCTGCGACGCTTTGCTCTGGATATTCTTAAAATCGACCGCTCCTTTATTTGCGACATGCTGGAAAACGGCGAAAGCCGGGAAATCGTAAAAACCATTTTGAGCCTCGGAAGCAACCTGGGCATGAAGGTAATCGCCGAAGGTGTGGAGACCACCGAACAGGTTACCCAGCTGAAAGCGCTTGGTTGTGAATTTGCTCAAGGATACTTCTTCTCCAAGCCGCTTGATTCAGAAGCGGTGGCGAGGACCCTGGTGACATCGAAAGCAAACTATTACACGCTGACGGAAGAACATTCCAAGCAGTTGGTCGTCCGCGAAGTGAGTTGAAGACGACACCGTAGCCCGTTGGACACCCGCGGGCACACCCTGATTGACCCGGTCTTGGGCTGGTATAGACTTAAGATCCCTCTGAATCAAACCGGTACGCGAGGACAGGCTGCCCTCTTTCAGCCCTCGGTTTCGTGTCCGGATTAGAAAACCCCCTTTCCAGCTTGGTGCGAGTATGAAAACGAAGTCCCTATTGAGCCGCAAGCTCCAACTCGCGTTCGGATCCGCCATTTTGGCCTTGCTCGTCGTGGGCATGATCTCCTATCGCTTGAGGCGGTCAAACGATACGCGGACGAATCGATGAAAGATTTTGTGGTGAAGGTGGCCGATCAAATTCGGGAACTAATGAACGAGGAAATCTCGTCGAGGATGGTGAACAGTGGGCAATAAGAAAATTCTAATCGTGGATGACGATCCTGATGTGCGCACGGGCATGCACCTGCGCCTCAGGGCCAACCACTACGACACATTCTTTGCAGCGGAATCCATTCCCGCTCTCGCTGTGATCCCGGTTATCGTGTTCCTGCTCGAGACGTCCTTTCTAACAAAGAGCGCGCGCTCAAGGCTGGTGCGAAGGCTCTTCTCCAAAAACCCGTGGATAATGCCGAACTTCTCAAAGTCATTCGGCAAGCCTTGGGAGAACCCGCTCGACCAGAGAAATCTGCCGTGCATGACCTGGGATCCCTATAAGGAGGGACGCCGCAAGCCGCGCCTGATCACATGAGCCATCCAGACGATAATTTACTCCTCATCGAAGACAATCCCGCTGACGCAAAGCTGGTTCGAGATGCCCTCGCTGATGCAGGATTCGGTCCATTCCGGATCGAATGGGTTAGGAATCTTTCCGAGGGCCTCGAACGCCTTAGCAAGAGGGGAATACAAGCCGTCCTAACCGATCTGTTCCTGCCTGACAGCCAGGGAATTAAAACCCTCGATACGCTCTTTGTGGCCGCCGGTCGCGTCCCGATCTTGGTTCTCGGTCGCGCAAATGACCAGGAGATCGCTTCGCAAGCCCTACAGCATGGAGCGCAAGATTATCTTCCCAAGGGTCACCTCGACAGCTTCACGCTGTCGCGAGCCCTGCGGAACATGATCGACCGAAAGGCAGCGGAAGACGCCTTGTTCGCAGAAAAGGAACGCGCCCAAGTCACCCTCAACTCGATCGGTGACGCAGTTCTCTCTACGGACACCTTGGGGAACGTAACGTACCTGAATATCGTCGCGGAAGAAATGACGGGCTGGTCGCGGGAGGAGGCATCAGGCCGTCCGCTTGCCGAGATATTTAAGATTATTGACGGGGCTACGCGTCAAGCCGCTCGGAATCCTATGGAGCTGGCGGTTACGCAAAACAAGACCGTGGGCTTGACGTCAAATTGTATTCTAATTCGGCGAGACGGACACGAATCGGCTATCGAAGATTCCGCCGCTCCCATTCATGACCGAGATGGGAACGGTACAGGTGCCGTGATCGTGTTTCACGATGTAAGCGTGGCAAGGGCTATGTCACTGAAAATGTCCCATTCGGCCCATCACGATTTTCTCACCGGCTTGCCCAATCGAATGCTTCTGAACGACCGGGTCACCCAGGCGATCAACTTAGCGGCACGCCACTCGAAGAAAGCGGCTGTGTTGTTCTTGGATTTGGACGGCTTCAAACACGTTAACGATTCCCTGGGGCATCCGATCGGCGACAAACTTCTTCAATCCGTCGCAAAACGTCTGGTCGATTCCGTCCGTGGCTCGGATACTGTAAGCCGGCAAGGCGGCGATGAATTCGTCGTGCTGCTCTCCGAAGTGGAACAATCGGGAGATGCTGCCATTGCGGCGAGAAAAATACTGCACGCGGCGGTAGAGCCTCATTCCATCGACAAGCACGATCTTCACGTCACCGCCAGTATTGGGTTGAGCGTGTTTCCCGACGATGGCCTGGACGCGGAGACGCTGATCAAGAACGCCGATACGGCGATGTACCAAGCCAAGGAAAACGGGCGTCAGAGCTATCAGTTTTTCAAACCGGCCATGAACGTCCGCGCCGTCGAGCGCCAATCGATTGAGGAGAATCTCCGGCGCGCCGTGGAACGGCGGGAGTTCTCCCTGCACTACCAGCCGAAGATCAATTTGAAAACTGGAGAGATTACTGGCGCGGAAGCGTTGATCCGCTGGACGCATCCCACGCGAGGGATGGTGCCTCCGGCGCAGTTTATTCCTGTTGCCGAAGACTCCGGTCTGATTGTGCCGATCGGCCGCTGGGTCCTCCTGGAGGCGTGCAAGCAAGCCCGGGCCTGGGTGAACGCTGGCCTGCCCATGGCCACGATGGCCGTGAACATCTCGTCGATGGAGTTCCGCGACGACAGCTTTCTCGAAGGGGTGTTCACAACACTCAAGGATACTGGCTTGGATCCGACCTCTCTGGAGCTTGAGCTGACGGAAAGTGTTTTGATGAAGCGCGCCGAGTCCGCAGCATCCGTGCTCAGGAGACTCAGAGACAGTGGAGTGCAGGTTGCCGTCGATGATTTCGGCACCGGTTACTCCAGTTTGAGCTACCTCCGAAAGTTTCCGATCGATGCCCTCAAGATCGACCAGTCGTTCGTCCGGCAGATCACCACCGCTCCAGATGATGCAACCATTGTGCACGCGATGATCAGCATGGGGCGAAGCCTGAAACTGAGGGTCGTGGCCGAAGGCGTGGAAACGCACGAAGAGCTGAACTTTCTTCGGTGTCACGAGTGTGACCAGGCCCAAGGCTACTATTTCAGCCGCCCCGTTCTTCCCCAGCAATTCGCTATGTTGCTTAAGACCGGGGTTCCTGAAGCGGCCGTCATTTTTCACCACTAGTCAATTACTTGCCAATGTATGGTTGCGTTGCTGAACGGCAAGCACATCCTGAACGATTCTGAAGGGATGGCCCTACTGCGAAAACTCTCCAAGTAATTACATTCGGAAAAACTTGAGTCGCTGCCGCCGCGTAAATTTGCCGGATCGATCCGCCTCGGGAAGATGGCTCGGGAAGATGGCACTGGGTTCGTGGTCCTCCGCCTTCACCTATCCAGACACCACGGCGTGGCCGGGCGTTTAGCGAAAGTTCGGAAACGCCAGGTTCTGAAACGATAGGACATCCGTCAGCAAAGTCGACAACGGCGCAGGGAAACAACTCGGGTAGCTGCGGTTGGGGCTACTGCGGCTGCTGTGTCTGTGTCGGAGGCTGCGTCCCCGGCGGCGGGGTCTGCCCTGGACTGGCCAACGCGGGACCGTTGGGATTGAACACCGACCCAGGCGCGCTGCCGACCCCGCTTTGCTGATTGGCAAGCATGAGTGCGGCCTGGTTCATTCCCTGCGCAACTCCCAGCGCCTGTTCTTCCAGGTCGCCGTTGAGCGCCGTCGTGAAATCCACAATGCGGCGAGGACTGCTGGGGATTAGCCAGTGGATAGCCTCGCGAGTCTTCACCTACCATTGCGGTGCTCTCTGCGAGCATGCACCGCTCCTCGGTATCTAGTTTGCAATGAAATTCGGTCAGTCCAGCCATGTGGACGAACGGATAAACGAGAATCAGCGTCTTATCCCGACGCAACGTTAGTCATTTTGTGACTCTTCCGCCGAAGCCTTGGATCGGGCAAAGAACGAGCTGACGCACGCCGAAGCCTGGCTGGGGGGTGCTGTGGTCATAAAATTCTTGAGTTGAGGGACGAAGGAGACTTAGGATACGCGAGCTTGGTGTCCAAATCGAAGACCCTGGTTAAACTAGTCTTCGAACGGGGTGGAGATGCACACGCTGTTCCACGACGTCCGGTACGCCGTTCGCGTGCTTCGCCAGAGTCCCGGCTTTGCCGCTGTCGCCGTGCTCACGCTTGCCCTCGGCATCGGCGCGAATAGCGCAATCTTCAGCCTCGTGGACGCTGTGCTGCTGCGTCCCCTGCCGTACCCGCATCCCGAGCAACTCATCGGACTCGGCCAGTGGCGTAATCAGAAGGGCGAAGGCTACATCCAGGTCGGTGTTTCCGCGCCAAATATCGTGGACATCGCAAGCACGGGCCTGTTCCAGCAGGTCGTGTACTACCGCTGGGCGGGTTTCAACATCACCGGCGGCAATCGCCCCGAAAGCGTGCAAGGGATCGCGGGTTCAACCGAACTCCTGACGATGTTCGGCATTCAGCCCTTAATGGGCCGCTTCTTCTCGTCCGACGAAGCGCAGGCTGGCCACGATCAGGTTGCCATCATCGGCCACAGCCTCTGGAAGAACCGCTACAATTCCGATTCCGCCATCCTCGGCAAGACCATCGATCTCGACGAGCGCCGCTACACAATCATCGGCGTCATGCCCGCATCGTTCCGTTTCACGTGGGACCAGGAAATTGATGTGTTCGTGCCGCTCGTCCTGACGCCTGACGAGCGGAGCGAAGCTGGACGCAGCACCACTCGTGATCTCCAAACGCAAGCGCGGCTGAAGCCTGGCGTCACAATCCCGCAGGCGCAAGCCGCCATGGACACGCTCGCCATCAATCTCGCCAAGGAATATCCCGACGCTGACAAGGGCTGGGGCATCAAAGTCGAGCCCCTGCACGCCGCCTATTACCGACACATGCGGACGCCGCTGCTGATCATGCTCGGTGCGGTGATGTTCGTGCTGCTGATTGCTTGCGCGAACGTCGCCAATCTCCTGCTCGCCCGCGCCACCCGACGCAAGCGCGAGATCGCCATCCGCATCGCCATCGGTGCTACGCGAACGCGCCTTCTCACGCAGTTGCTAACGGAGAGTATCGTCATGGCCGTATTCGGCGGCGGGCTCGGACTCCTGATCGCTTATGCAGGCGATCGCCTGCTCACCGTGGCCATGGACCGATACCAGGTGTCGCTGGCCAACGCGAAAATCATCGACATCGATTGGCGCGTCCTCGCTTTCAGCATCGCGGTCACCATCGGTACCGCCGTGATCTTCGGCCTCGCGCCGTCGCTCGCCACGATCAAAGCGGACCTGACTGAATCACTCAAAGAAGGCGGCATTAGTACCACCGCCGAGCCCGGCCGCCGTCGCTTGCGTAACTCCCTCGTCGTTTCCGAAGTCGCGCTCGCCCTTGTCCTGCTGACCGGAGCGGGCCTGCTCATCCGCACCTTCGTCGGCCTGATGAACGTCAATCTCGGCTTCAATCCCTCGAACGCGATACGCATGGATATTTCTCTGCCGACCTATCGATACGCTTCCGCGACGCGACAGGCGCTCTTCTTTCGCAATTTGCTCGAGCGTGTCGAAAGCATCCCGGGAGTGAAAGCCGCCGGTGCTCTGAGCGACACGCAGATTTTCTTTTTGCCCCAGGGGATGGCCCCTCCCGCGCCCGGACAGGAACCAACCGCAGACTACGATTACATTACGCCCGGTTATTTTCGTGCGATGGGAATTTCTCTGGTTCAAGGGCGTGAATTTTCCGCAAGCGATTCGGAGGGCACGCCCCCGGTCGCCATCGTTAGCGAGACCGTCGCTCATCGTTACTGGCCGCATTCGAGTCCCCTGGGCAGCCATTTCAGCGTCATTTCGCGCGTCTACTCCGGCGAATCAGTGGGCACGTCACCATTGTTCGAGATCGTGGGCGTCGTGAAAGATGTCCGCGGTGGCAATCTCTGGCAACCAAACCCCGATATCTATGTTCCCTTCGCGCAGCATCCGGCACCCTGGGTTGTGCTGACCGTGCGCACGGCCGTCCCGCCCCTCGACGTGATGCCCGCTATCCAAAACGCGGTCTCGGCACTGGATTCCGAGCAGCCGATGAATCGCATCCTGACGCTCGATCAAGTCGTGTCGGACACATACGGGGCCATCCGCTTCCCGATGATCCTCGTCTGGATTTTCGCCGCGCTGGCCCTGCTGCTTTCGGCCGTGGGAATTTTCGGAGTCATGTCCTACACGGTCAGCCGGCGCACCCAGGAGTTGGCCATTCGCATGGCTCTTGGCGCCAACGGACGCGAAGTGTTGCTATTGGTACTACGTGAAGGTCTCAATTTAGCGTTGGTCGGCGTCGGCGTAGGTCTGGTTGCAGCGCTTGCGTTGAGCCGGCTCATGACTGACTATGTCTACGGCGTCAAGGCAACCGACCCGCTCACCTTCGCGGGTGCAGCCGTCGTGCTCGTCACCGTCGCGCTCGTCGCCAGCTACGTTCCAGCCAGGCGCGCCACTCGCGTCGATCCCATCGTTGCGCTCCGGCATGAATAGGGGGTACCGCTTGCTGCTTTCGTTCTTCGGATGGCAAGGCCTGGCCCGCTGGCCGAGTCGCCAAAACGGATGCTCCATCAGGCGGCGTGTGACAACGATTGATTATTTTGTTGGTAGGGGCGGTG
>CAVVWI010000006.1:0-1672811 GCA_963751935.1 uncultured Acidobacteriota bacterium
GGGATCGAACCCACGACCTTCGGCTTAAAAGGCCGCTGCTCTACCACTGAGCTACGCCCCTAACTGCAGACAAATCAGTTAATTGGATGTTGGCCCTGCTGCATCTCGGTGCTAACTGTCCCCGAATTGTCCCCGAACTTTCCACCGTGAAAGATCGCGAGCTTGCGTCGGGCGTCGGCAACGTCGTTCGCCGACGTGATGTTGTAACGCTCGAAAACGCTGCGCGTCTTGTGCCCGCTTATGTCCTGGGCTACCCGCTCAGGGACTCCAGCTCGCACAAGGTTGCGCACGCCCGTCCGTCGCAAGTCGTGAAAGATCATCCCTCGATAGACCATTTTCGCTTTCGGTTTCGACCGTGGTCCCCGCGGCGGGGCGTAGAGCGGCTCGCCATTCCGGTCAACGGCCGCCTCTAACTTCCCGAGCCCTACCCTCGCACAGCGTGACTGCCAAACCCTCCGGAAACTCCCCATCTTAACAGCGTGCCCCTTTGCATCCAATCGGAAACACACATAGGGGCAGTTCGATTGGCGCTTCGCACGTTGCTCAATGAGCAAGGCTCGGAACTCGGGTACGATGGGGATCGTTCGCCGCGCGTCGTTTTTCGTCTGCCCTGCTCGCAAATCTATAGAGTCGGAAAGCAAATCGACCTGGCCCACTCCAGCAAAAGAATTTCACCGAGGCGCATCGCCGTGAAGTAGCCAAGCGCGAGTGGTAATCGTAGATATCCAGGCAGAGCGAGAGACAGCGCGTCGTATTGCGATCGCTCGAAAAACCGTTGGCGAGGCGCCGATTCTTTCAGCATCGGGAAGTGTGGCACGTGTTGGAGTTTTTCGTCCTTAACAGCCAGGTGGAACATGTGACGCAGCGCTGATAGCGAGCGGTTGATACTCCCGTTGGACAGCCCTCTTCCCTGTTGATCGCGAATAAATTTGCGAATCAGATCTGCACCGATATCCGAAGCGCGCCAGCCCAAGAAGAATTTGTCGAGGCGCGACAGCGGGCAGAAGAGGCTTCCCCTCTTTATCACGCCGGAGCGACTTCCATTCGTTGTTTTCGTAGTCTAGGTAGTAACTTTGCCGCAGACTTTCATACATCACACGCCGCGTGTCGCGATGAACGCCTGCCTCGACTTCGCCGATGCAAATCTATCTTTATGATTGGTGGCCGCTGCGCCGGAGGGGCCGAATCTATACGAAGCTAAGCCACATGCCGGTCGAAGTTATCCAACACGCGAAAGGTTGAGCGAATTCGATCGCTGTTGTGGTCCGGGAACACTAGACTGGCGCAGGATTGAACAGGAGGTGGAAATGGAATCGACTGAAAAGGGGCGGCCGGACGCGGCGCAGCAGCAACGTATGGTCCATCGGCAACCCGAGTTGGACTTCTTCGATTCCTCCATTGAATGGCGGCGCGTCTTCGCGGAGACCTGGGGCACATTCCTGCTGGTGCTGGTCGCTGCGGGTGGCGGCGTTGTTGGAGCGCTGAGCGGCGGCAGGGTCACTCTGGGCATGATGGTGGTGGCGCCGGGAATCATGGTGATGGCGATCATCTACTTTATGGGCACAGTGAGCGGGGCTCATTTGAATCCGGCGGTCACGCTGGCGTTCGCGGTGCGGCGCAACTTTCCCTGGCTGCGAGTGCCGGGATACATCGCGGGACAAGTGGTCGGAGGCATCGGTGCGGCTGTTTTCCTTCGGATTATGTTCGGGACGGTCGGCGCGCTCGGCGCGACGATGCCAGGCATTGGCGTGACCAGCGGGAAAGCGTTGGCCATGGAGGCGGTGCTGACGGCGGGGCTGGTGAGCACAATCCTGGGTACGGCCTCCGGCGCGCGGAACATCGGCACGAACGGCGCCATCGCCGTGGGTGGGTATATTGCTCTGGCTGGACTTTGGGCGGCGCCGATTACTGGTTCGTCGATGAACCCGATGCGTTCACTTGGGCCGGATCTGGTGCGCGGAGACTTTCACACTACTTGGATCTATATCGTCGGGCCCTGCGTGGGAGCCATGATCGCAGTGGCCTTCGAGTGGATTCTCAAAGGGAAGCCCACAGCGTCCGGCGGGATCGCAGCGCGGGGCACGCTTGGCGTAGAGGATATAGCCGGGAAAGATACATGAGTGGAAGTACCGCCGCGTGAGCAGCCTACGGGAGACCAGTTTGATGCGTTCATCTTTAGCCGTTTTACGTGTGACGCTATGCCCTCGACAGAGGTCCTAACCAACCTCCACCAAAGCCTGCCCGACGCAAGCCGCTGGCAATGAATGGGCAGGTTCGCATCAATTGCCACAACAATCCGCTCCGGTAGTTTTCGATCATCAGGATTATCGGTCCATGATTCAGCCCGTAGTGCCAGGGCGACACCCAGCCGTGTGAATTGCCGAGCTTTCCCGGATACGTCGCGTTGAAAGACGCTTTGAATCCGTACGGGTTCAGCTCTGTCAGCTTAGCCTTGTGAATGTAGTAGTCGAGCGTGGGCAACACGATTTCGGGTGCGAATGGCAGTGACGCCACTACTGCCCACGGTGCGATGGTTCCGTCGTCGGGTCCGTACGGCACGCCACGTCCGACGTAATTGAAGAATTGGCGCTCGATGCCGTTCACTTTGATCGTGTCCGGGCCGGGGCCATCGCCCGCGGTAATGCCCCAGCAATGGGGGCCATAGCCTTCGAACTTGAGTGGGTTGTTAATCGCGTACTGTTGCTGCGCATAAGTTGCGCGGCGGCTGTTTTCGAAATAATCGATGCCTTTATCGCGCATGAAAGCGTCCTGAATACCCCGAAAATCGACCCAGACATGTGAGAGCTGGTGAGTAAACAAAGGTCCGGCGTAAAGGTAGTCTTGCCCGCAACAGTGCTCCCATTTGTAAGTGGAAGCCCACGCGGCGTAGCTACTCTCGGGTAGCGGATGTGTCGGCGAGCCCAGCGCCAGGATATACAACAGCAATGCTTCGTCGTAGCCTTCCCAACGGTACTTGAGAAATCCGCTTTCGGGCTTCCATCCATGCGTGACTGTTGCGCCGCCATCTTGCGCCCACTGCCAATCAGCGCGTCGATAGAGCGCGTCTGCGAGCCCGCGGATTTCATTTTCGTCCGGCCTATCGGCGGCAAAATACCTTCCTGCCGCCAGGGCGCCCGCCAGCAGAAAGGCACTGTCGACGGTTGACAGCTCGCATTGCCATGCGCGCCGTCCGGACCGCATGTCAAGAAAGTGATAGTAAAAACCCTGGTAGCCGGTCGCGTCGGATTCGGGGCCTTGCGGGCTATTCCAGAAGAAACGCAACGTCGTCAGTGCTCGTTCTACAGCCGCAGCGCGCTGCATAAATCCGCGCTCGACAGCCACCGGATAGGATGCCAACGCGAGGCCGGTGGCAGCGATGCTGGCAGGCCAATGCGCTTCGGTCTTGTCGATCACGAGCCCGTTGGCCGGATTCGTCTCATGCAAAAAATAGTTGAACGATTCGCGCTGAAGGTTCTGCAGCTCAGCGTCGACTGTTGGTTTCATGCTAATCATGGTTCGGACCAGCCCGCGACCCTGAATGACGCCACACGCAAGGCGACACCCCGGAGCGCTGAACGCAAGCGGTCGAAAATGTCAGCGCCAGTGCCTAATGATGCCATGCGCATGGGCTTGATGAACACACCTCGCGGTCCAAACTGGACTATCGCTTGCTATCGTGACAACCGGATTGAAAGTATGAAAGAGTAGTTCCAGGGGAATGCGCGTCCTCATTATCGAAGACGAACAGAAGGTGGCGGCCTTTATCCAAAAAGGGCTGCAGCAGGAGGGTCACGCGGTAGATGTAGCGCGCGACGGACAAGAAGGCTGCTATCAGGCGACAAACTTTGATTACGACGTCGTGATTCTGGATCTGATGCTTCCGAACCTGCCAGGCCTCGATGTGCTACAAGTAATCCGGGCTCACAAGCCAAGCCTTCCGGTCCTCATCCTGACCGCCAAGGGTTCCCTTGAAGACAAGGTGAAAGGACTCGACAGCGGCGCAAGCGATTATCTCGTCAAGCCGTTCGCGTTCGCCGAGTTGTCGGCACGTATCCGCGCGCTTCTTCGACGGGGTCAACCAGAGACGCCCATCCTTCGCATCGCCGACCTGGAAATGAATACAGTGACACGCGTGGTGACACGGGATGGGCGCAGAGTTGACCTGAAACCGAAGGAGTTTGCGCTGCTGGAATTTTTGCTTCGAAACGCGCGCCGGCCGGTTACGCGAACCATGATTATCGAGCACGTGTGGGACATTCATTTTGACGCCGTAAGCAACGTAGTCGACGTCCACATCAATTCGCTTCGCAGCAAGGTCGATCGAGAGTTTCCAGTTCCTTTGATTCACACACTGCGCGGTGTCGGATACATTCTCACGGACGGCCAATCATGTTAGTTCTGAGTGTTCGCGCACGGCTCACGCTGTTCTACTCCGCGGTGCTGTCCGTGATGCTCGCGGGATTCGGCATCCTCTTCTATCACGCGTTAGGCCTCTTTATGGAGCGGAGCATCACCAAGAACCTGGAAGACCAAGTCGCGTTCCTTCACAGTCATATGCGCACAGTGGATGGCAAAGTGGAACTGGCATTCAATCCGGACGATCGCCAGGAGGCCTATTTCGTGCACGTGGCGACGCGGTTCTACGAAGTATATGAATTGCCGTCGGGAAGGCTCATCGTCCAGTCCGAAGAACTCGAATTGCTCGGGGTTCGCCCGATGCCAGACGATGCAAAGGCACTGGCTGCCAAGCCGGGCCTTTCGGACTTGCAATTCCCCAGCCAACGCCTCCGCTTCGATAGTTCCATCGTTCCGACAGCCGATGGGAGCACTTCGTACCTGGTTCGTGTTGGAATCCCTCTCGATCCCGCGGACGATGCGCGTCGGGAGTTTCTTCATGTCCTTCTGCTCCTGGTGCCAGTCGGAATCGCGGTGGCCGCACTGGCCGGATGGCAAATGGCGCGCCGAGCCCTCCGGCCCATGACAAATCTCGCCATTGCGGCACGCAACATCGACGTTCAACAACTCAGCAAGCGATTGCCCGTTCGTGGGACCGGCGATGAGGTGGATGACGTGGCCATAGCGTTCAACGAGACCTTGAGCCGTCTCGAAAATTCTGTCGAACAGATGAAACAGTTCACCGCGAGTATCTCCCACGAACTGCGGACACCGCTGACGGCTTTGCGCGGAGAGGCTGAGGTAGCACTCCTTGAGGCTCGGTCCGCAGAAGAGTACAAGCGCGTACTCGCGAGTCAACTCGAGGAATTCAACAAACTAACGCACATGATTAACCAGTTGCTGGTGCTTGCTCGGGCAGAAGCGGGAGAGATTCAATGGGCTGACCAATCGGTTGATCTTTCCGCATTGATCCTTTCCTTGACTGAACAAATGGAGCCTGTTGCCACAGCGAAGAAGATTCGCCTTAATTCGCACGTGCAGACTGATGTGGTGGTACACGGAGACGCGAATTGGATTGAACGCGCGGTCCTCAATCTCCTTGATAACGCTGTCAAGTTCACCGGCGACGGAGGAGAGGTCGATGTGACTCTAAGTGTAGAAGATGGCGATGCGGTGCTGCGCGTGCAGGATACGGGAACCGGAATTCCCGCCGATGCGCTCCCGCACGTATTTGATCGGTTCTTTCGCGCGGAGCCTTCGCGCTCAAAAAGCGTGGAAGGTGTCGGTCTTGGGTTGGCGCTGGCTAAGTGGATCGTTGAACAACATCGCGGGCACATCGAGGCGCAAAGCCAAATGGGCAAAGGAAGTCACTTCACAATTCGGATCCCCCTGACAAGCGCAATTTCTTCATCTCCTATCCTAAGGAATTGATTCGCAAGGCGTTGCCTGCCCCTTGGTGGATTAAATAGAAATTAGTTACGGTTCATGTTGGCTTCATCTGCGCTCCTTACCTTTGCTTTGGGCTCGCCAAGATCGCTGATGGCGATCGCGAACACTCAACTGCCTCTGTTCGGAAGTAAGACGCCGGTTTGAGCAGTTCGCACCGAGCCTGACGATTCATTTTATGAAAAGCAGAAAGGGAGAAAAATAATGAGAGTTAGCACGAAAATTCAAATCTGGTGCGCTGCAGCCGTCCTTGCAGCAGGCACCCTCATCGGAGGCGCCGTGATTGCGAAGGCGCAGCGAGCCTCCAATTCCGATGCTCCGGTTCTCGCACCCGCGCTTGCTGGTACAGCGCCTGTTGCGCCACTCTCTTCCAGCTACGCTTCCGTGATCAAAGGAGTGTTGCCGGAAGTTGTAAGCGTAGCGTCATCGAAAATCGTTCATCCAACCGAGTCCACTCAGCCGTTCTCCAACGATCCGCTCTTCCGCCAGTTTTTCGGTGATCAGGCGCCCGGCTCAGAGCGGCCACAGCCTCAACGCGAACAGGGTTTGGGTTCAGGTGTGATCATCGGAACGAACGGATACATACTCACCAACAACCACGTTGTGGACGGTGCTACTGACGTCAAGGTCTATCTACACGATGGACGCGAATTCCAGGCGCACATTGTTGGCACAGACGCCAAAACCGATGTCGCCGTACTCAAGATTGACGCGAACAATCTTCCCGCCATCCCGCTGGGAGATTCCTCCAAAGTGCAGGTGGGCGATCTCGTGTTTGCCGTCGGAGACCCCTTCGGAGTCGGCCAAACCGTGACGATGGGTATCGTGAGCGCTAAAGGCCGCGCCAATTTGGGGATCGAGGATTACGAGGATTTCATCCAAACGGATGCTTCCATTAACCCTGGAAACTCTGGCGGTGCCTTGATTGATGCCAGGGGAGAGTTAGTTGGAATCAACACTGCGATTCTGTCGCGTAGCGGCGGAAGCCAGGGGATTGGGTTCGCCATCCCAGTCAACCTCGCACGTCACGACATGGATGAAATCGTTGCCCATGGACACGTGATCCGCGGCTGGTTAGGTGCGACGATTCAAAACGTTACGCCCGCTATGGCAAAAGCTTTTGGAATGGAAGCGCCCGGCGGCGCGCTAATCGCTGATGTCTCACCCAACAGCCCTGCGGCTGAGGCCGGTTTGAAGCCAGGCGACATCATTACGGGCATGAACGGCCAGGCCGTCGCGGATTCAGCTAGTCTGCGGCTCCAAGTGTCTGAGTCCGCTCCTGGGACTTCGATTCCCATGACCGTGCGGCGAGGCAACAGCACGCTGAATGTTACGGCGAAGCTCCGAGAACTTCCCTCCGACGCGGGTAAGACGCCCGAGACTGCTGCAGGAGAGCAGGGCGAGCGGGGAATCCAAGTTGAGAATCTCATGGCCGCCATGAGACAGCAATTGCAGTTGTCAAAGGAGGCTAACGGAGTCGTGGTCGCCCAAGTAGATCCGAGCAGCATGGCAGCTGCTGCCGGAGTTCACGAGGGAGACCTCATTGAGGAAGTCAATCACCACGCAGTTGCAACTGTCAGCGACTTTGAGCAGGCTATGCGCAGTGCGGGCAGCCAGACAGTTTTGCTGCGGGTAGTGCGCGATGGCACGGGACTCTTTGTCGCCATCGAGGCTAACTGACGTAAACGAGTCGCTGTCTGTCTGTTTCTCTACCCTGGCGGGTGACCGGTTCAACGGTCCCCCGCCGGGCCTTTTTTTGCCCTAAGCCCGATTTGGCCGCAAGACCTTTAACATTTCATGTGACATGATCCGCTCGTTTACGACTCCCTCTATTTCGCCGGCAATACACCGGACAATTCTCGCGTTCTTATGCTCCAGGGTTGTGCCAGCCGCCGTTTGAAGCGATGAGGGCGTCGGCCGCTTTTGGTCCCCAGCTGTCACGCTTGTACGGAAGAGCGCGGTGATGTTTTTTGAGGACTGAATCGACCACGGCCCATGCTGCTTCAATCGCGTCCTCACGAGCGAAGAGCGCTCCATCGCCCATCATCGCGTCGCCTAGCAGGCGCTCGTACGGCGAGTCCTCGCCCGGCTGTTCGTCGACCAAATAGAGTTCCCGTTGTTCTCCCACGAACTCCTTCCCGTCGCGCTTAACGCGAGCGGCGAGGGCAATGGCGGATTTTGGGGAAATCTCGAATCGCAGATAATTGCCAGGGCCAGTCGTCGCTGTTGAGTCGGCGAAGAGTTTTTGTGGAGGCGGTTTCAACTCCACCAGTACTTCCGTCGCATTTTCGGGCAGGTATTTGCCAGACCGCAAGTACCAGGGCACGCCCGCCCAGCGCCACGAGTCAATGAAGAGACGCAGGGCGCAGAAAGTCTCGACGTCGGAGTTCTTTGCTACGTGCGGCTCCTTCCGGTAGCCAGCGTACTGGCCGCGCACCAAATTATTCGATTTCAGGGGACGCATCGCTTCGAAGACCTTGGCTTTCTCAGTATGGACGGCTCCAAAGTCCCTATCGGCGGGCGGCTCCATCGCAAGCAGCGCGACGATCTGGAAGAGGTGGTTCTCGACCACATCGCGCAGACAGCCAGCGGTTTCGTAAAACGCGCCACGGCCCTTAATACCAAATTTCTCGGCTAGCGTTATCTGCACGCTGGCCACATAGTTGCGATTCCAGATCGGCTCCAGGAACGAATTCGCGAAGCGGAAATAGAGGATATTCATGATCGCCTCCTTGCCAAGGAAGTGGTCAATGCGAAAGATCGAGTCCTCAGGAAACACTGAGCGCGCCACGCGATTGAGTTCCCGGGCGGAGGCCAAGTCGCGTCCGAACGGTTTTTCGACGATGACGCGCGCGTGCTCAGCCAATTTCGCTGCACCAAGGCCTTTGATCACGGTTTCGAAAAGCGAGGGCGGAATGGCGAGATAGTGAGCCGGGCGGCGAGCCTTCCCTAACGCTTTTTTTAACGCCGTAAACGTGGCCGGGTCTTCATAATCCCCACTCACGTAGCTGAATAGGGACAGCAGATGGCGGAAGGCACGTTTATCATCGATCCCACCTGATCGCTTTATGCTGTCCGTCACGCGTTTACGCAGACGGTCCAGGCTCCACTTCGGAAAGGCGACGCCGATTACGGGAACTTTAAGGACACCTCGTTTCGTCATCGCGTAGAGTGCGGGAAAGATCATCTTGTGGGCAAGATCGCCTGTCACTCCGAAGACCACCAACGCATCCGAACGGGAGGTAGTCATCAGGCGCTCGTCTTCTTGGTGGCGGCTTTTTCCTCATGGCCGCCGAACTGATAACGCAGCGCTGATAACATCTTGTCGGCGAAATCATCCTCGCCACGCGAGCTGAAGCGTTCGTACAGCGCGGCACTGAGGACGGGAGCCGGAACTGACTCGTCGATCGCCGCCTTGATCGTCCAGCGGCCCTCTCCCGAATCCGATACCCGGCCAGCAAACTTCGCGAGGTCTGGACTTTGGAGGAGCGCGCTAGCGGCCAGGTCTAGGAGCCATGACGAGATGACACTGCCACGGCGCCAGACCTCGGCGATGTCGGCGAGATTCAGGTCGTATGCGAAATGCTCAGGGTGGCGTAGCGGCGTGGTTTCGGCATCGACAGTGTTCTTCTGCTTGCCGACGTTGGCGTGGCGGAGGATGTTCAAGCCTTCCGCGTAGGAGGCCATCATGCCGTACTCGATGCCGTTGTGGACCATCTTGACGAAGTGGCCCGCGCCGCTCGGACCGCAGTGCAAATAGCCGTGTTCAGCCGTGCCACCTAACTTTTCTCGGCCGGGCGTGCGGGGCGCCTCGTCGATGTTCGGAGCCAAAGCGGCGAAAATGGGGTCGATGCGCCGGACGATAGTTTCATCGCCGCCAATCATCAGGCAGTAGCCTCGCTCTGAGCCCCAGACTCCTCCGCTGGTCCCAGCATCCACATAGTGGATGCCCTTCGATTTCAGTTCGGCGGCGCGGCGAATGTCATCGTGGTAGTAAGAGTTGCCGCCGTCGATGACCACGTCGTCACGTTCGAGCAGCGGGATGAGAGTCTTCAGCGTCGGATCGACCACCGCGGCCGGCACCATCATCCAAATGGCGCGAGGCAATTTCAGCTTTTTCGCGAAATCTTCGAGCGATGTACTTCCGGTCGCCCCTTCTTTAGCGAGCGCGTGTACGGCGTCCGCTTGCAGGTCGTAAACGACGCACTGGTGGCCAGCCCGCATTAGACGTTTCACCATGTTTGTTCCCATCCGTCCCAATCCGATCATTCCTAATTCCATGTGATTCTCCTTTTTCTTAAAATCGTGTGGCGCAACAACGTTTTGCCCTAACCCGAATTTTGTTGGCAGTCTCAGTGAGACAATTCGAAGGTCGACATTTGCGAGGCTTTGAGCCCGTCTTGGGAGCGCTCACAATTCGACCGTTCACTTCGCCAGCCGCTTGCCGATAGATCTCAATTCCCGCCGATGTTTCGGGGTGGTCCTGGGATATGACATCTTCAGGTCACTGAGAGCGTCGATAACAATTCGAGAAACGATCAGGCGGGCGTTCTCCTTATCGTCTGCAGGGACGACGTACCAGGGTGTGTGATGGGTGCTTGTGGCGTGCAGGCACTCCTCATAAGCTTTCGTGTAATCCTTCCAGTATTTTCTCTCGTGAATATCCGCGAGGCTAAATTTCCAATTCTTGTCCGGCTCGTCGATGCGCTCGAGGAAGCGCTTTCGTTGCTCGTTTTTCGACAGGTGGAGGAAGATTTTGACGATCCGGGTGCCATTACGGTGGAGATGTTCCTCCAGGTCCACGATGGACCGATACCGATCCTTCCAAATGTTCTTTTTGTCGCGCAGCCCTTCCGGAAGCCCCTCGTTGCGGAGATTCTCCGGATGCACGCGAACGACCAGCACCTCCTCGTAGTAAGAACGATTGAAGATACCGATGCGCCCGCGTTCGGGAAGCCGGCACGTGGTGCGCCATAGAAAATCATGTTTCAGCTCTTCCGCACTCGGCTGTTTGAAACTGAAAACCTCGCAGCCTTCCGGATTTACACCGGACATGACGTGCCGGATCGAGCCGTCCTTGCCGGCAGCGTCGGTCGCCTGAAAAACCAGCAGCAATGCAAAGTGGGCGGATGCGTAGTGAAGTTGTTGCAGCGCGCTCAGCTCTTCTACGTGTTTTTCCAGGAGTTTTTCATACTGCTTCTTCGACTTCCAAAATGGTTTTATGCGCGTGGGCCACTTTTTGAGTTTGACCTTTTCTTGCGGCCGCACACGGAAATCCTTTGAATTGATTTTCATTTTCATCCCTTCGGCAATATCCCTTGCGTAGTTCTTGTGCCGTTACTTGTGGGGTTCAGTTTCTGGAGTCTTCGGCTCGGCTTTCTCCCGCTGCGCCTTCTCCCATTCCTCAACTTCTCGCACGTCTTCGCGTCCCAATTCCTCGTAGAGTTCATGGACTCGCTTGACAATGTGCAGATTCAAATTGGCCGCTGGCTCGGCTTTGGTTTTAGGTTTCGGCTCAGCGTTGGCTTCAGGTTTTGGATCAGCTTTGGGTTCGGGCTTTGGCTCAGGTTTGGCTTCGGCGTTCGTCGCGGCTTTCGCTTCAGGCTTTGGCTCGGGCTTAGCTTCGGGCTTTGACTCAGCTATTGCTTCAGCCTTCGGCTCTGCCTTGGCTTCCGGCTTAGACACCGCTTTAGATTCACCTTTGCGAATTTCCCTCTCCGCCTTCTCCCAGTCCTGAACAGATCGACCGTCCTTGCGAGCTCCCTCCTCGTAGAGTTCATAGGCTCGCTTAGCGATCTGCGGGGTCAAATCGGCTGGTGGCTCGGCTTTGACTCCGGGCTTGGGTTCAGCTTTGGCTTCCGGCTTCGGTTCGACCTTCGCTTCAGCCTTTGGCTCGTTTTTAGCTTCCGGCCTCGGCTCGGTATTGGCCTCCGGCTTCGCCAGGGATTTGGCTTGCGGTTTGGAGTCGGCCTTGATGGGATCAAGAATCTTATATGCGAGCAACTTCACGCGGTCAGTTGCGAGGGCGCAAATTATCGCATAGCCCCAAACGAAACCTGCCCAGCGCCAGCCGAGGGGTGTCATAAACAAACCATAAACCGCAATCAGTGTCGCGATCGTCTGCGTGCCGAGCACTGCGATCCACAGAATCCGCGCAGGGCGTATGGACCAGAACGGGCCGCGTGTGCGCGTCAGGAAAATCGTCAGATGTCCGGCTACGGATAGCTTCAGGTACATCAGGGTTTGCACGTGCGCGTGATCGAAATGGAATACGCGTTCGCCTAGATAGAAAAGACCGAAGGCGGCCGCGACCCCGATGACGCCCAGCACGGTCGAGATTCCCAGCACGAGGCGCATGTTCCACGCCTCGGGCTTGTCCGAATAATGAACGTTGTCATAGGCGATGGACAGGATGGCTCCGTCGTTGAGCACGGCGATTATCACGATCATCACCGCAGTCATGGGGTAGAAGTTAAAGACCAGGATCGCCAGCGTCATGAAGAACAGCACGCGCAGCGTTTCGGCGATGCGGTAGATCGCGTAGCTATTCATCCGCTGGAAGATGCGGCGGCTCTCTTTGATCGCATCGATGATTACGGATAGGCCGGGCGCCAGCAGCACGATGGACGCCGCTGCGCGGGCCGCATCTTGTGCGCCGGAAACCGCGATGCCGCAGTCTGCTTTTTTCAGGGCGGGTGCGTCGTTCACTCCATCGCCGGTCATACCGACCATGTGGCCGTGCTTCTGCAGGATGTCGACAATGTTGTACTTGTCTTCGGGGAATACCTGGGCGAAGCCGTCCGCTTTTTCGATGGATTCCGCCAATTGCGGCGACTGTATGTTCTTCGAATCGCGCAACACGGTGGCGTCAAGGATGTTCGTGCCCATCCCCAGTTGACGCGCCGTTTCCTCGGCAATGGCCAATTGGTCCCCGGTGACCATTTTGACTTTCACACCCATGTGCTCGGCGCTCGCGATGGTTGCTTTGGCCTGCTCGCGTGGCGGATCGAACATTGGCAACACGCCTACAAACTGCCAGTTATTTTCCTGATCCGCCCGCGCCACGCCCAATGAACGGAAGCCGCGTCCCGCAAATTCGTTAACGGCTTTCTCGACGGCGGCCTTTACTTCGCCGGCGTTGGACGACATTTTCAGAATCACCTGTGGCGCGCCTTTGGCCACGAAAAACTGCTTTCCATCCGCGCCTTTTACGGTGGCTTCTGTGCGCTTATGCACCGGATCAAACGGCACGAAATGGAGTACCTGATAGCTCTTCAACGCCTTGTCGTCCTTCACGCCGCCGATCACGGCCAGATCGATGGTGTCCTTATCTTCGGCGCGCGAAGCCAGTGCCGCCCAGAGAATGACCTTGTCGGCAGGGACAGCGTTCACAGTGAATGGATCGCCCAACGTCAGCTTGTTCTGAGTCAGGGTGCCAGTCTTGTCCGAGCACAGCACATCCACGCCAGCCAGTTCCTCGATCGCCGACAGTTTGGTCACAATCGCCTGTTTTTTTGCCAGCAAACGCGCGCCGACTGCCATCGTCACTGACAGGACCGTGGGCATCGCCACGGGGATCGCGGCGACTAGAAGCACCAAGGCGAACTCCAACGTGCTGAGGAATGGATCGTGGCGGAAGATCGCCACGGTAACAATCACGGCCACCAGGCCTACTGCGAGGATGATCAGGTAATCGCCAATCTTCAGCACTGCACGCTGGAAATGGCTGACGGTATGAGCGCCCTGTACCAGTTCCGCGGTCTTGCCGAAGTAGGTGTTCGTGCCCGTCGCATACACCATCGCGTCGGTTTCGCCCCGCTTGATAATCGAACCCGAAAACACCGCGGCGCCAGGCTTGGCGGTGACGGGCAAAGATTCGCCGGTTAGGGCGGACTGATCTACCTGGACCGGATCGCCTGCCAGCAAACGCGCATCCGCCGGCACGATGTCGCCCAGTTTCAGACGGATCACATCGCCGGGAACCAGTTCAGCTACTTTCGGTTCGACCCACTTTCCATCTCGCAGCGCTTTGGCCGTGGTCGCCAGCTTGGCCTTCAACGCGGCAATTTCGTTGCCCGCCTGATGTTCTTCCCAAAATGCCACGACGGCGTTGGAGAAAAGCAGAAAGAGAATGATGAAGAAATCCAGCCAGTGCCGGACAACCCCCGACAGAATGATGGCCGCTTCAATCATCCACGGGATGGGGCCCCAGAAATAGCTGAGGAACTTCAGAAATAGGTTGGTTTTCTTTTCCGCGATCTCATTCGGCCCGTATTGCGCCAGCCGCTTTTGGGCTTCGGCTTGGGTGAGCCCTTTCGGCGATGACGCCAATTTCTTCTCCACTTCCGGCATGGGGAGCGTTTTTAGATCGTTTTTCGGATCAGGCTTCGACACTGGTTTCGATTCCGAAGTCTTTGCGCTTGACCCTGGCTTCGCTGCGGAGACTCTTGGCTCGTCGGCCGTCGATTTCGCGGCGTCCATAGATGCTGGCGTATTCATTTGGGGGTGCTCCACTTCCAATTCCGGATTTCCGGCATGTCTTCACCGTGCTTGTCGATGTATTGCTTGTGTTCGATGAGCTTGTCTTGCACCATCTGCTTCAAGTACGCCCCCTTAGCACCCAAGTGCGGGAGCCGATCGACCACGTCTTGGACCAGGTGAAACCGGTCCAGATCGTTCTGCACTCGCATGTCAAAAGCGGTCGTGATGGTGCCTTCTTCCTTGTAGCCCCGGACGTGAAGGTTGCGGTTGGCGCGACGGTAGGTCAGCCGGTGGACTAGCCACGGATATCCATGAAAGCCGAAGATGATGTGTTTATCTCGGGTGAAAAGCGAATCGTAGTCGGTTTCGGTCAATCCATGCGGGTGCTCACTCGAAGACTGTAGCTTCATGAGATCGACGACATTGATCACTCGGATTTTCAGTTCGGGCAAATGCTGGCGAAGGATGGAAACGGCTGCCAAAATCTCCAGCGTGGGCGTGTCGCCGCAGCAGGCCATTACTACGTCCGGCTCAGAGCCTTGGTCGTTGCTGGCCCATTGCCAGATGCCAATTCCTTCCGTGCAATGGACAACCGCGGCATCCATCGTCAGCCATTGCGGCAGGGCGTGCTTTCCTGCAACCACCACGTTGACGTAATTCCGGCTGCGCAAGCAGTGATCGAAGACCGACAACAAGCAGTTGGCGTCGGGCGGAAGATAAACGCGCACGATATCCGCTTTCTTGTTGATGACATGGTCGAGAAAGCCGGGATCCTGGTGCGTGAAGCCGTTGTGATCCTGTTGCCAGACATGGGAGGCGAGCAGATAGTTCAGCGACGAAATCTTCCGGCGCCAGGGTAGTTCCAGGCATACCTTCAGCCACTTGGCGTGCTGGCTGAACATCGAGTCGACGATGCGAATGAAAGCCTCATAGCTATTAAAAAGTCCGTGCCGCCCGGTAAGTAGATATCCTTCGAGCCAGCCCTCGCACTGGTTTTCGCTGAGCATCGAATCCAGCACGCGTCCGGCAGGTGCGAGGAATTCGTCATTTTTTACTTCGCGGGCGTCCCACTGACGATTGGTGACCTCAAAAACTGCGCCCAGTAGATTTGAGAGTGTCTCATCGGGACCGAAGACTCGGAAATTATGCTGGTCCTCATTTAGCTTGGATACATCGCGCAGGAAGTTGCCCAGCACGAGCGTATCTTGGCCGTTAACCGCGCCGGGCGAAGGCACGTGCAGCGCGTGGACGTGGAAGTCCGGCATGCGCAGGTCCCGCAGCAGGATGCCGCCGTTGGCGTGCGGATTGGCGCCCATGCGCCGGTCGCCCTTCGGCGCCAACTCCTGCAATTCGGGGATGAGCCGCCCATTCGCATCGAACAACTCCTCGGGTTTGTAGCTCTTCATCCAGCTTTCAAGCTGTTTGACATGATCGGGATGGTCGGAATCCACCAGGAGCGGCACTTGGTGCGCCCGAAAAGTCCCCTCGATTTGCAACCCGTCAACGAATTTCGGCCCCGTCCAGCCTTTGGGCGATTTGAGGACGATCATTGGCCAGCGCGGCCGAGTGGTGTTGTTATTGTTCCGCGCATTCTTTTGGATTTGCCGGATGTCTTCGATGACTTTTTCCATCGTAGTGGCCATCAGTTCGTGCATCTTTTCCGGCTCGTCACCTTCCACAAAGTAGGGTGTCCAACCGCAACCTCGCAAAAATTGCTCCAATTCCTCCGGCTCGACGCGGGCCAGGACTGTTGGATTGCTGATCTTGTAACCATTTAGGTGAAGGATCGGCAGCACGGCTCCGTCGGTAATCGGGTCGAGAAACTTGTTGGACTGCCATGCGGTCGCCAAGGAGGCCGTTTCCGCTTCGCCGTCGCCAATGATGCAGGCGACGATGAGATCGGGATTGTCGAACGCCGCCCCAAACGCATGGCTGAGCGAATACCCCAGCTCGCCACCTTCGTGAATCGATCCCGGCGTCGTCGGCGCAACGTGGCTGGAAATTCCGCCGGGAAACGAAAATTGCTTGAACAGCTTCTTCATTCCGGCTTCGTCCTGGGTGACATTCGGGTAGACGTCCGTCCAGGTGCCTTCGAGGTAGATGTTGCCCACAATGGCGGGGCCGCCGTGCCCAGGACCAGCGATGTAGAACATATCCAGGTCATACTTCTTGATGACCCGGTTCAAGTGCACATAGATGAAGTTCTGGCCCGGCGTCGTTCCCCAGTGTCCGACCACCAGCGGCTTCACGTGCGAGAGTTTCAGCGGCTCCTTCAGGAGCGGATTGTCGTAGAGATAAATCTGGCCGACCGACAGATAGTTGGCCGCGCGCCAATAGGCATTCATCTTGTGGAGCTGTTCCGATGAAAGAGTTGCGGAATCAGTCAGCGAAAGAGTTTGTGTGTTCATGATTCAATTCTCCTTTTTTGAGCCAAGACCGAGAACGCAGCAAACCGTCTTGGCAATCATTTGTTCTTCGTCCGTGTGAATGACGCGGAGCGCAACCCGGCTGGCCGCCGAGGAAATCACGCCTTCATTCGCGGCGTTTTGCTTTTCTTCGAGTTCGATTCCCAGAAATCCCAGCCCATCACAAATGCGGGCGCGGACCGTGGGCGCGTTCTCGCCGATGCCACCCGCGAAGACCAGTGTGTCCAACCCCCCCAACGCCGCTGCGAATGCGCCGATCCATTTCTTTACCTGGTAGCAAAACAGCGCGACGGCCTCAGCAGCCCGCACATCCTGCGATTCATGGCCCAACAAGTCGCGCATGTCGGAACTGGTCTCGGATATTCCAAGCAAGCCCGAGCGGGAATTGACCATCTCGCTGAATTGCTTCGCGCTCATTTTTTCAGTGCGCGCCAGATACAAGACCAGTCCGGGATCGAGATCGCCTGAGCGTGTGCTCATTGGCACTCCGGCTGTCGGAGTGAAACTCATGCTTGTGTCCACGGACTTGCCGTCGCGCACTGCCGCCAGACTCGCGCCGTTTCCGAGGTGTGCGAGGATGACCCTGCCGGTCGTTGCGGCCGGGTCCCCGAGGCGAGCGAGTTCTGCCACGAGAAACGAATACGACAATCCGTGGAACCCGTACCGCCGCACGCCCTGCGCTTCGTACCGGCGAGGGATCGGCAACATCTGCGCCACGCGCGGCATATCGTGGTGAAAAGCCGTGTCGAAACAGGCCACTTGGGGCAGGCCCGGAAATCGCCGATGAAACGCCTCCGTCAACAGGATCTCCTCCGGCAGATGCTCAGGGTCGAATGGACTCAGCTGGTGCAACTCTTCAATCATTTCCGGAGTGATTCGCTGCGGCTTGTAATACTTCGGTCCGCCAGTCAGGATGCGATGCCCCACCGCGGTCAATGGATCACGCCTGCTGCGTTCCTCAATCCAACCCATCAAAGCGCCCACCGCCGCGGTGCGATCCGGCGCCTTCACTCGCCGTGAAAAGCTGTCCGCCCGGTTCGATCCTTTCACACGAAAGACGGCCTCCGGCAGTCCAATCCGCTCAATCCCGCCCTCCAGAAGTCGCCGCAGCGAGCCGCCGGCCTCAAACAGCGCGAACTTGATGCTCGACGAGCCCCCGTTGATCGTCAGAATGCGTGGCCTCACATCGAGTCCTTCCAGGGGGCACATTCCAGCTTCCGTGCCAGAAGTATCGAGCTGGACCGGGCCTCTAAGCGATACGTTGCCGAATTATCCAGGAGGGCTTCCTCTCCCGTGGCGAACAAGTCTTGCGGCGCCAAACGAGACGCGTCGACGGCCAGATGCCACCGGAACCCCTGCTGTGGCCGGCTCTCCGCATAAGGCTCACTTTCATGACGCTTTCGTCAAATGCAGCTGTGACCTTTGCGCCAGTGTCTCCATCAGCTTGTCGAACGGCTGATTGAATTTCTCGACTCCTTCGTCCTCAAGCTTCTGCGTCACGTCGTCGATCTTGATGCCCACATTCGGCAGTTCCTCGAGCACCCAGCGGGCTTGCTCGACATCCTGTTCGAGCCGTGCTTTCGGCTCACCGTGATCGCGGTATGCGTCGAGGGTTTCGAGAGGAACTGTGTTGACTGTGTCCGGTCCGATAAGGGCTTCAACGTATTTCACGTCGCTGTAGTCCGGGTTCTTGGTGCTGGTGCTGGCCCAGAGCAGCCGTTGGACACGGGCACCCTCGGCGGCCAGCTTCCTGAACCGGTCGCCGCCGAAGATCTCCTTGTAGATCTGATAGGCCACCTTCGCGCTGGCGACGGCAACTTGGCCGTGCACCCTTTTGTCGAGATATGCCTCCTGGCCACCTTGCGCTGCCGGTTTTTCCAGCAGAGGATCCACCAGCGCATCGATGCGGCTCACAAAGAAACTGGCCACCGAGGCGATACGCTTCACGGCCTTCCCTTGAGCGACCCGCGATTCGATGCCAGCCATGTAGGCCTCCGCCACTTGCCGATAACGGGGCAACCCGAAGAGCAGCGTCACGTTGACACTGATTCCTTCGCTGATGAGTTGCTGGATGGCGGGCAATCCTTCCGCCGTGGCGGGGACCTTGATGAGGACATTGGGTCGGTCTAGCGCAGCCCACAACCGGCGGGCTTCCTCTATCGTTCCATTGGTGTCGTGCGCCAGATGGGGATTGACCTCCAGGCTGACATATCCATCTTTGCCGTCACTCCTGTCGTAGAGGGGCCGGAACTGGTCGGCGGCGCTCTGCACGTCGCGCTGACTGAGGGCTTCGTAGATTGTTTCGGTGTTCTTTCCCTCACGAACCATGACTCGAATGTCCTCGTCGTAGTCGTGGCTCTCTACAATCGCCTTTTCAAAGATAGATGGATTCGAAGTCATGCCCTGAAGTCCATCCTCGTCGATCAGGCGCCGGAGCCCACCGCTGGCGATTAGATCGCGTCGGATGTAATCCAGCCAGATGGACTGGCCGAGCTTTTCCACTTGTTTCAAAGGATTGATTTTCATTCGTCGCCTCTTAACTTTCCTGTCCCGTGCATTCGGTCCGCCGACATCAGCGACCCTTAGGTGTCCAGAACCGTGCTTGGGGAAAACTTGTGGCAAAGCGCGAGAGATCTCCGCCCATTTAATTCGATGGGATGCTAAACGGCGGTCGCAGCTAGTGCTTCGCTTCCGTGAGTTGAAAAGGAAACTGAATGAGTGGTTTCGAGGATGTCCTTTGCCTTCGTATGGCTGCGATACACCGCTACAACCGAATTTTGCGTGGACATTTCACACCCTCCTCAGGTGCTCGGTATCAGGCCATCAAACCAAATTCCAAACAAAACTATCGCACTGGACTAGCAAGGAAACTGTTCCATTTCAGACAGTTTATGTTGAGAGTCCCACGCAACTCCCTTCTAAGTGCGCAGTCTGAATTCCGGTTTTCTCCCTTCGGCTGCGACCAAAATTGAGATGTGTGCCTTATTGAACAGAAACGGTTTTGTTCGCTGTTTACGATGCTGTTTCAGATCGCTACCGACCTGAAACTAGGAGGTATAAGAATGGCTGCCGCTAAAGGCGTCAAATGCGCGCACCCCGTCTGTTCCTGCACCACAACATCCGGCAAATACTGCAGCACTCAATGCGAGGCGATGGAAAAGACGCCGGACATCGATTGTTCCTGCGGACACACCGGATGCAAAGGCAAAACGTCCTAGTTGGAAGTGTGCTCAGCAAGTGGTGAACGAGTCGTAGGTTAAGAACCAAGCCCAGCTCGCCCGCGATTCTGATGATCTGAAACTGACGAATCTGGCCCCGGAACCATTGACAGTTCGATTCCATTAGTGAATGCGAAATGTGAAAAGGGAGATTAAAAAATGTTGAAACGTACTCTGATCGTCACGACGCTAGCTCTATTTGCAACTCTACCTGCACTCGCCTCCTCGGACCGCGAGGATGATGTTAATCGCAGTCACAAAGCTGCCCAGGTCTTCCAGGAGATCATGAGCGCTCCGGATCAGGGCATTCCTCACGACCTGCTGGAATCGGCGAAGTGCATCGCCATCATTCCGGGGGACGTGAAGTTCGCCTTCATTTTCGGTGCCAGCTACGGCCGGGGACTAGCAACCTGTCGCACCGGGCACGGCTGGAGCGCTCCGATGTTTGTGGCTATTGACGGCGGGAGCGTGGGTTATCAGATCGGCGGCTCTTCCACCGACCTGGTGATGCTCTTCATGAACGATCACGCGTTGCATAGCCTGCTCAGCGATAAATTCAAGCTCGGCGCCGACGCTTCTGTAGCAGCCGGGCCAGTGGGCCGCAATGCTGCCGCGGGCACCGACCTTAAGCTGACTGCGGAGATTCTCTCTTATTCGCGTACCAAGGGCGTTTTCGCCGGTGTGAGCCTGGACGGCGCCGTGGTGCAAGCCGATAAGAGTGGAGACAAGGCGATGTATGGCGACGACGTGGACCGCCATGAAATCCTCAGTGGCAAGGTTCCGGTTCCTGAATCGGCGCGACCGTTGTTGCAGGAACTTCACGCCTACGTGCAGGAAGCCAAAGCGGGATCCTGAACTTCCGACGGCCGGGGGTTGGGTTGTAAATCGCGCGACGACTTACTCGGCCGTTCCCAAGTCGCGGGTGAATAGCACGAGCTGATTGCTCTCTTCGGTGGCGGAGACTCGGCTGTGATGACGACTGGTTCGAACACGCCGGGCCCCCCAGAGCGCGGGCCAGCCCGGTTTGGAATTGGCGGCTTGCTGTTAGTCGTCTTGGCAGTCCTGGTTTTTCTGCTTGCCCAGGACATGGTGCGCCACCGCTTCTTTAGGGGCGGCTGGGTCAACCGGAACGGTTCCATCAGCCCATAGCGGAATTTCCACGGTGAGACCTGTTGAGCACCGTCCGTTTGTTTGCATTCGAGCAACCCCAAAATGAAGTGCCGGTATCTGGAAGCTGGCAAATGACGCTCTCCGGGAAGGACGCATAAGAGCGGCGACTCTCGTCGTAGCCTTGGCACTAGGGACCCGTTTGGTTGCTCGTAGGGCTAATTTCGCGTGTGCTCTGTCCTTGTGAACTTGCAGAAGGCCGTTGGCTAGCCGTTGAAATCTTCTGCCGAACGGCGAAGAAAGTGATCGGCGCGTTCATCGCGATCCTTGGCGGACTGGACCTGCTGGTTTTTACGGCGGGCATCGCCGAACGCGACGCGAGCGTTCGAGCGCAGATCTCGAGCGGCCTCGAGTCGCTCGGCATCATCCTGGATTCGCACAAGAACGAGAGCAACTCTGAGACGATGAGCAGTGACGCAAGTCGCGTGCTCGTCCGCGTTCTCCCCAGTGAAGAAGAGATTCAGATTGCCCGCAACACCTATCGTTTGCTATCGCACTGAAATTCAGACGCGGGTACGCCCGCACGGGCTATTTCAAACACGCACAACTTCCACCGAGCATGTTGCGTGCCGGACGACTGACTCCGCCACGCTGCCCAGCAAGAACCGCCGCGCGCCGCGGTGGCTGTGCGAACCCACCACGATCAGATCTGCTTTCCATTCCTGAGCGATATCCAGGATGGTTTCGCGAACGTCGCCTTCCCTCAAAAGCGTCTCGGTCTTGAATCCGGCGTCCGTGAGAGACTTTGCCGCACGCGCAAGTAGATCCCTTGCCGGCTTCGCCAAGGCTTCCAATTCCGGAGCGTAGCCTGCCGCCATTTGCGGTGGTGCCGATAGCGAAACGGGTTGCAAGACGTGCAGTACGCGAACCTCGCCTTTTTCACACCGGAACTGCTGCGCCATCTTCTCGATCGCTTGTTGCGACGACTTCGATTCGTCCACGGCAAGGAGAATTCTCATTGCTAGCTATCCCTCATCGTGAGGCTGGCGGTGGAAAACGGAGGATCCAGACAACCATCACCGCGTAGTAGGCTGCCGCGATTGCAAATGTAATGAGAAAAGTGCTCCACCCTTTTCGCAGTCCGGTGAACTCGCGCCGCCAGCGGTTCGCGCAGGCAGCCACCATCACCACGGACAGCACAATTGCCACCGTCGTCAAGAGGTTCGACGCATAGAAGGGGGTACCTGGCTGAAAAGCGGCCAATATCTGGTGCCCGATCGATGACGCGCCGTTCCAAGCGAACGTCAGTACCAGCCAAATCGGAGGCGCCACCATTCCCATCATGTAAGCCCAGCGATCCTCCAAATAGAAAAGCATCAGCACGATCACCACGTAAATCAGCGATTCGTAGAAGTGGATCAGGAAAAACTGTGGGTCGAAGTGGCTTTGAAGCAAGAAGCACAGCGCTAAAGCAACAGCAATTGTGGCAATTCCGCGATGAACCATGGCATCACCTCTCCGCTCGCCTCTGCGTCAGGCCGCCGTGGCAAGCCCCTCGAAACAACCCTGGGCCCTTGAAGCGCCGGCTATGATATCGCGAAAACGCACTTTCAGCAGAATATCCTCGCAAAGAACTGCCCCAAACCTGGCGACGCCCGAGCCGGATGTGACCGCAGTCACATGCCGCAGTGACCCGAGTTACCGTAACTTCCCGAGTCCTGGCGCATCCTCGCTTTGGAGGTGGCCCATGACGAACGTAACTACCGGCGTCCGGATCGAGATTAAGAACCTTCTATACCTGACGGATTTCTCCGAGCCTTCCGAGGCCGCGCTTCCATTCGCGACCGCGATTGCCCGCAAGTACGGCGCGGGACTCCATGCCCTGCACGTTGTGCTGCCGGTGCCCTACGTTTTCACGGCGCCTGAAACGATTGCAGACTCGATCGCCGCCGAAGAGGAAATGGCTGAAGCCGACATGCTGCGCCTCGATTCTCGGCTCAACGGCTTGCCGCACGAAACAATCATCGAACGCGGCCCCGGCCTTTGGGGCGCTCTCGAGAACGCGATCAAGGCTACCTCAGCCGACATGATTGTTCTCGGCACGCACGGCCGGACGGGAGCGCAGAAATTCCTGCTGGGATCCGTCGCGGAAGAGGTTTTTCGCCGTTCCCCGATTCCGGTCCTCACGATTGGTCCGCAGGTTTCGAGGGGTGTTCACAATGGCGGGCACTTCCGCCGCATTCTCTTCGCCACGGATTTCAGTCCGGAGGCTGCCGCCGCTGCGCCCTACGCAATTTCGCTGGCCCAGGAAAATCAGGCCCGCTTGCTGTTGGTTCACGTTGTTCGTCAGCGAGACCATGACCGGGACGACCGGCAGTACGAACTTTCCGTCGCCGAGGCGATTCACCATCTCTATGAAACTGTGCCCGACTCCGTCGAGTTTTCCTGCCCTCCGGAATTTTCGGTTGTGCACGGAAATCCCGGGAAGCGGATCGTCGAAGTCGCTCAGGAGCGCAGCGCAGACCTCATCGTTCTCGGCGCTCGCGATGCTGCCGGCCATCTCAGCGCGGTAACGCATTTCGAGCGGAACACGGCACACCACGTCGTTGCGCATGCTGCCTGCCCGGTCCTCACCGTGCGAAGCTAGTTCGCGCGGCGCGCTGGGGCCCTCGAGGAGTTGCGCGAAGGCTAAGGCTTCGCTCTCACCAGGTGCGGGTATTCGGGAGTCCATTGCGCGGCGGCGATCCGATCGCGCAGCTCGTCGGGCGAGCTAGGCGGCGCCAGGCCCGCCTTCTGTGCTTCGACGCCCACCTCAAAAGCGATCTGTCGCGCAGTCGCCCGCAGATCCTTCAGCGCGGGAAGCAGCGCCGCGGAAGGATCAGACACCGCGGGCGAATTCTCGCCCAGCGCGCGCCCGGCCGCCATCATCATCCGATCCGTCACTCTCCGCGCTCCGGCCGCGACCAACCCCAGTCCCACCGCCGGGAACACGTAAACGTTGTTGCACTGCGCAATGGGAATCTTCCGGGCCGCAAACTCCACCGGCGCGAATGGAGAACCTGTGGCCACAACCGCGCGGCCGTTGGTCCACCGCAACAAATCCTCCGGCACAGCCTCCGAGCGGTCCGTCGGATTCGACAGGGGAAAAATAATCGGCCGGTCCACCTTGCGCGCCATTTCTCGCACGACCGACTCGGTAAAGGCCCCGCCTTGAGTGGATAGACCGATCAGAATCGTCGCATCCACATTGCGGATCACCGTCTCGAGGTCGATCACGCCCGAAGAAGGTCGCGGCCAAGGCGCCACGCGTTCCACGGGCTGCGCGTACACGCGTTGCTCGGGAGACAGATCAGTCCGCCCCGCGTGCAACAAACCGCCGCGGTTCACAATCCAGAAACGCCGCCTCGCCTCCTCCTCCGAAAGCCCGCTGTCCACAAGCCCCATGCGCAAATAATCCGCCACGCCAATCGCTGCCGCGCCCGCTCCGTAGAACACAATCTGCTGATCCTTCAAGCCTCTGCCCGACGCGTTCACCGCTCCTGCAAGCGCCCCGAAAACCACCGCCGCCGTTCCCTGAATGTCGTCATTGAACGTCAGCAGTTGATCGCGATACCGATCGAGCAGCGGCCGGGCGTGCGGATTGGCGAAGTCCTCCCATTGCAGGCAAGTGTGAGGCAGCTCCTGCTTCACGGCGCGGACGAAAAGGTCCACGAATTCGTAGTAGGCATCGCCGGTGACGCGTTCGTGCCGCCAACCGAGGTACTCCGGCGCTTTCAATCGGTCTTCGTTGTTCGTCCCCACGTCCAGCACCACCGGCAACGTTCGCGCCGGATGAATGCCGCCAATCAACGAATAAAGCGAAAGCTTCCCAATCGGTATCCCCATGCCCCCCACGCCCTGATCGCCGATTCCCAGGATTCGCTCGCCATCCGTCACCACAATCACATCTACATCGTGATGCGGCCGGTCGCGCAACAACGTGGGAATCGAATCGCGAAGCGGATAAGACACGAAAAGGCCGCGCGGGCGGCGGTAAATCCTGCTGAATTGCTGGCATCCGAGAGCCACCACCGGCGTGTAAACGATGGGCATCATTTCTTCGATATGCGCGTTCAACAGGCTGTAGAACAAGACCTCATTCGTGTCCTGCAACGCGCGAAGATAGATGTGACGCTCGAGATCATCCGTCTTGTGGCGATACGCCTCGTAGGCCCGCGCCGTCTGCTCGCCCAGCGTTTCGATCTGCGGCGGCAACAACCCATGAAGGCCGAACGCGGACCGCTCTTCGTCGGTGAACGCGGTGCCTTTGTTGAAGATGGGCGTATCGAGAAGCTGCGTACCGCGAAGGCCCAGATGAACGGTGGAAGTGCTCATCGAATTTTGTCCCCGGGGCCTCAGTGCGAGTCGCGATACACCTTCGAGCCGCTGTGCCCCACCAGGAAATCAAGATCGGCGCCCTGGTTGGCCTGCTGCACGTGCTTCACGTAAAGGCGCGCCCATCCGCGTTCCGGCAACGGCGGCGCGGTCCACTTCGCGCGGCGCGCGGCCAGCGTCTTCTCATCCACGTCGAGCTGCACCAGACGCTTCGGCACGTCGAGCGTGATCATGTCTCCCGTTTGCACCAGCGCGAGCGGCCCGCCCGCTGCGGCTTCCGGGCACGCGTGCAGAATCACCGTGCCATACGCGGTCCCGCTCATGCGCGCGTCGGAAATGCGAACCATATCCAGGACGCCCTTGCGCAATATTTTCGGCGGCAGCGGCATGTTCCCCACCTCCGCCATTCCCGGATAGCCCTTCGGCCCGCAATTCTTCAGCACCATAACGCAATTCTCGTCGATATCCAGCGCTTCGTCGTCGATGCGCGCGTGAAAATCTTCGATCGTCTCGAACACCACCGCCCGGCCGCGATGCTGCAAAAGGTGCGAGCTCGCGGCTGAGAGCTTGATCACCGCGCCGTCCGGCGCCAGGTTGCCGCGCAGCACCGCGATTCCCGCATGTGCCTTGAACGGCTCCGCGAACGTGCGAATCACGTCGCGGTTCCAGCAGGGCGCCTCGCGGACGTTTTCCCACATCGAACGTCCGTTCACCGTCAACGCATCGCGGTTCAGCACTCCCGCCTCGCCCAGCTCGCGCAGAACCACCGGCACGCCGCCCGCGTAGAAAAAATCTTCCATCAGATACTTTCCCGACGGCTGAATGTTCACCAAGCACGGCAGTCCGGAACCAAGCCGCTCCCAGTCGTCCAAATTGATTTTCACGCCGATGCGTCCTGCAAGCGCAATCGAGTGAATCACCGCGTTCGTCGAGCCGCCGATCGCCGCATTCGCGCGAATCGAGTTCTCAAACGCCTCGCGCGTCAAAATCTGCGACATGCGCACATCTTCGCGCACCATCTCGACGATGCGCCGCCCCGTCATCTGCGCCAGCGTATAGCGCCGCGCATCCACCGCTGGAATCGCCGCGTTTCCCGGCAAAGCCATTCCCAGCGACTCGACCATGCTCGCCATCGTCGAAGCAGTTCCCATCGTCATGCAATGCCCTTTCGAGCGATGCATGCAGCTTTCCGCTTCGAACATTTCCTCGCGGCGCATTTCGCCGGCTCGCACCTTCGCATCCATCTGCCACACGCCGGTTCCCGAGCCCAGATCGTGGCCTTGAAATTTCCCCGAAAGCATCGGCCCGCCCGAAAGCCCAATCGTCGGCAGATCGCACGACGCCGCGCCCATCAGCAGCGACGGCGTGGTCTTGTCGCAACCCATCAGCAGCACCACGCCATCCATCGGATTTCCGCGAATCGATTCTTCCACGTCCATGCTCGCCAGATTGCGAAACAGCATCGCCGTCGGCCGCAACTGCGTTTCGCCCAGCGACATCACCGGAAACTCCAGCGGAAATCCTCCCGCCTCGTACACGCCGCGCTTCACCCATTCCGCGATATCGCGAAAATGCGAATTGCACGGCGTCAGCTCCGACCACGTATTGCAAATGCCTATGATCGGCCGCCCGTCGAACAGATCGTGCGGGTAGCCTTCGCTCTTCATCCAGCTTCGGTAGACGAACCCGTCGCGGTCCTGCCGCCCATACCACTCCTGACTTCGCAGCTTTTTCATCGCCCGTCCCTCTCAGTGCGCGCGTTCGAAACGCGCAACCCAAACCGCATCACCCGAAACCAGTGATGATAACGCAGATGGAGTCGAGGCGAGATGGTTCCCTTCGACCCCTCCGAAGGCGGTTTCGAAAGGTGCGGCCCGAGGAACACTACTCAAGAATCAAACTGTCGGGAAGGATCACCTCGAGCGGCGACTGGCTCCCAAACGTCTGCGCAGCAGTGCCATCGATGTAAACCGTCGGGCTGCCCGAGATATTCGTGCCGTATACATTCACGATGCCGAGCGGCACTCCGACCATAATTGTCGACGGTGAAAGCAGAGTGATCGCCGGAACAAAGTTGCCCCCGCCGCCTCCGCCGCCCGTTCCGCCGCCACCCCCCGAACCGCCGCTTCCACTACCTGTCCCGCCGCTCGATGGTCCTGCTCCGCCGCCGCACGCACTCAGCACGCCCATCCAGATAGCCAAGCACACTAGCAAGATTGGACGTCTTGAGATGCTCTCCATCGAAACCTCTCCTCGAATGACGGGAGACGTGAACTCTCCAGTACTCAAAAGAGGACTGAACATACCGGGGCGAATAATAGCACCATCCGATAACAGATGCCTTACGGTGGATGCAAAGGATGACCGATTCATGTGGCAAGTTCGAGCGCTCGGGGCATGGCCCAAGCCTGAGACTCTTGCGCCAAGTGTTCCACACCTTGGCGAGGCGAAACAGAACGAGTTCGTGATCCTTCTCGATGGGGTCGGTCTCCTTCGCCCTTCCGGCGTGACCATTTAACGGGACGAGCCCCTGTCATATCTGCCAGTAGGTGGCACCGCCCCCGTGTTTGCGATAATTGCTCGCGCCGGGGACCGGCTAGCATGGGACACCCCTCCCGACTTATTCATTGCGCACACGGGGGTCTAGTCCTAGTACCCGAGGCTACCCTCCCTGCTACCATTGCTTAGCAACTAGGCGAACTCCAAACAACAGAAATGGCTTGTTTAAGGGGGATTTCATGCGCGCGTTGAACCAATTCTCGATTGCGATCGTTCTGGCGGGCGTTTTCGCAAGCGCCGCCGCGGCACAGGGCCAAACCGGCGACCGTTCTCAGCCCCAAGCCGCCAGTTCGACCACCGGCCCGGTAACCACCGTGGACCAGGCAATCAATCGCATTATTGCGCGCGAATATGAGGAAGTGGCTGCGATCCGCCGCTTCACCCCTATCGTCGAGACGTACATCCAGGACATGAAGGCTGATCCTGCAATGGGTATCGTGCCCGTGAAAGATCACTATTTCCTCGGCCAAGCCGAGCTTTCGAAGGGAATCAACGACGATTCGATGCTCGAAAAGAAAAAGAAGAGCAAAGGTTCGGCGTTCAATCCGTTTGCGCACGTCGAGGGCGGATCTGCCGCCCCTTCCGACGATTTTCTTCGAATGGTTTACATCGACCCGAACGGGTTCGACCGTCAGCATTACGATTTCACCTACGTGGGGCGCGAATTCCTTGGTGAAGTCCGCTGCGTAGTCTTTGACGTCACTCCGCTGCCCAAGACTGGCAAAGGCCGCTTCAACGGCCGCATTTGGGCGGAGGATGCAGGATTCACGGTTGTCCGGCTTAACGGCACCTTCGAATCGAATGGCGACGAAGGGGACGGTCTCAGCCTCCGCTTTGATAGCTGGCGCATGAATCTTCAGCCGGACGTCTGGCTGCCCGCTTTCATCTACAGTCAGAAATCGGAACTGCGGAACAACACCGGCTCCGCTGTCCGTTTCAAAGCCCAGACCCGCCTGTGGGGCTACAACCTGACCACCGCCAATCGCACGGCCGACTTCAATCAGCCGCTGAATGCGGCGGCCCCACTCGATCGCGGCACGAATCCGCAGGATTATTCTCCAATTGAAGCCGAGCGCGAATGGCAGCAGCGCGCGGAAGTCAACGTCGTTAATCGCCTGCAAGCCATCGGCCTGCTTGCGCCTCCGGGAGAAGTGGACAAAGTTCTCGAAACCGTCGTCAACAACCTCGAGGTGACCAACAATCTTGACGTCGACGTTCACTGCCGCGTCATGCTCACCGGCACGCTCGAATCATTCTCCATCGGCCATACCATCGTCTTGAGCCGCGGCTTGATCGACGTTCTGCCCGACGAAGCCAGCCTGGCCACCGCGCTCGCGCAGGAACTGGCTGCGATCATGATCACGAAGCCGTCCACCGATCAGTGGGGATTCAACGACACGACGAACGTCACCGTCGGCGAAGCGCTCTCTCGTTTTTCGTTCAAGGCCACGCCGGCGGACGTGGACATGGCCAACAAGAAAGCATTCGATTTGCTGAAGAACTCGCCCTACAAAGACAAACTCGGAAACGCCGCCCTATTTCTGAAGCAACTTTCCGCGGATTCGGCCGCCCTTCCGGCGCTGATTGATGCGCGTCTCGGCAACGGTGTGGCCCTCAGCTCCGCGCTCTCCACTTTGGGACCTCCGCTCCAGGCAGATAAGCTCGACCAGGTGGCGGCATTGCCGCTGGGTGCCCGCGTGAAAGTGAATCCGTGGGACGACAGCGTCGAACTCCTGAAGACGAAACCAGTCGCGCTGAGTTCGGCCCGCGAAAAAATGCCTTTTGAAATAACTCCCTTCCTCGTGTTCCTAACGCGCTATCACGATTCGAAGACAGCCGGAAAGACGGACCGGTCGACTTCGGCGAACAGAGAGAACGCGCAGAACTAACTATCTCTCAGCATCGAGTTGGAGCTCTGCGACGCCCGATAGGAGTCGTCGATAGCAGTCGTCGCAGGGTTCCACCAAGTGGTTCCACCAAGAAGCCCGACCAAGAAACTCGGCCAGGAAGTCCCGCCAGACTGAAATCAGCGTGCAGGAATTTTGAAAGCTTGCCGGATGGCCCAAGCCTGAAACTCCTGCGCCAGTGTCTTCACACACGCATCGGGCGCGTACCAGAGGAGTTCGTGATCCTTCTCGATCGAATCGGCGATCTTTTCCCCCAGGGTAGCTGAGAAAAAATGGCCGACCTTGTGCCAGTAGACGTCCTCTTCTGTGTCGTAGATGAACTGTGCGGCGGCGCAGAGTTCGGCGAAGATTTCCAATTCGCACCCGAGCTCTTCCAGGATCTCGCGCCGCAGGCCGGATTCGAGCGTCTCCCCTGGCTCAACGCCTCCGCCGGGGAGAAGACAGCCCTTTCGCGTTCTCACCACCGCAATCGCGCTCGACGCGTTTTGAATGATGGCGTAGGCGCAAGGACGTTCGACATACGCAACGCCTTCAACGCGATTTCCGAACTCGAACATGCTCTGGATTCTACAGCGAGGAACTCCGAAAAGCAGAGAGGGGAGGCGCAGAAGGCCTCCCCTTTCGCGAATACTCGAACCGCCTGCGAAGAACTACTGGCTGAGCGGCGTCATGCCGGCCGGGCACAGCGGAGGAGCCGGCGCCGGCTGAACTCCAGTCGAAAGCGACTGGATGACGCCCGATCCGTCCGAGCAGAAGCTGCGCTGTCCGGTGGTGCCCACGTTGACGGGCCACGCGATGATCGTATAGCCGTCAACGAAGCCCGGGTTGGCGCAGCCAGCAGGAGCTGCTGCAACTGCAACCGTCCCGGGACCGATCTGGAAGTTGTAACCGCTCTTGATCGATGGATTGTTTGCCGAAAGCACGGGGTCCACGATCTCGGCGTTGTTGCAAGTGGCCGCAACGCCGGCCGCCCCGCCAAGCAGAGGCAGCGTGTTCGCGAAACCGTCGTTATACGTCGAGTTGTACGTCACTTCCGCGGTGTTCACTGTACGGACTGAGCCCACTGCGGACGCTTCGTTGGCCGCCATGCGGGAACGAAGCAGGTTGGGAATCGCGATGGCCGCGATGATCAATATGATTGCCACCACGATCAGCAATTCGATTAGCGAAAAACCTTTCTCTCTCTTGCTCATTTCTCTCTCTCCTGGCGGAGCCGCTCGAAACTTTCGTTCTTGATGCCGCTCCTTTGTGATTTTTGCTTCCCGACACGTCGAATGTTAGCGAGCGAACCACCGGACAGCACTGGCAAGGGAGTCACATTTGATCGGTACGAGGGCGATAGTCCATCTTGGTACGTAGGATTTAGTACTAACTCTAGCAGATACACCGGGCCATACTGTTGAGAAGCGAGGACTTAGCCATGCGGAATAGCCGGTCTGCGTGCAGACAGGCGAATGCCAGCCCCGGCTTGCATCCGCCGCTCGCTTGGCTTATCTTCAACCCGCTTTTTGCGGCCGTGAACTGACGCGCGACTTTCCCGCACCGGAGGCAACCATGGGACATCACCATCACGATCACCCAGCTCACACTCATTCGCATGCAAAGCCGGAGCACGCCTCGCGCCGCGCGTTTCTTTCGTCGCTGATTTCCGCGGCTGTTCTCGCGCCGTGGGCCACCAAAGTTTTCGGCCAGGAGCAGAACCAAACTCCCGCCGACACCGCCGAGCGCTTCCGCAAAATGTCGGAAGACTTCGAGCGCGAAGGCCTCGCCGAACCCTTCAAGGGCATCACGACCAACGGCACGATCGTCCCCGGCCTGTTCGAAATTTCGCCCACGGGCGTTTCCACCGAGCCCGTCCGCAACGCCGCCGCGAAATTCATCGCGTCCCTCTCCACCGTACAGCTCGCACGCTGCCTCTATCCCGTCGACGACATCGAGTGGCGCAAATGGATGAACCAGCACTTTTACGTGCGCCAGGGGATCAGCGTTCAGGAAATGACGCCCGCGCAGCGCGACGCCGCCTTCGGCCTGATGCGCGTTTCGCTCAGCACGCGCGGCTTCGACCTCACGCGCAACATCATGCGCCTCAACGAAACGCTCGCCGAGCTCAGCAACGACCACATCTTCCTCGGCGACGAACTCTATTACTTCACCGTCATGGGCCAGCCTTCCGCCACCGACCCCTGGGGCTGGCGCCTCGACGGCCACCACGCCATCATCAATTATTTCGTTCTCGGCGATCAGGTCGTGATGACGCCGCACTTCTTCGGCTCGGAGCCGGTGCGCGCCGACTCGGGCAAGTACAAAGGTGTGGAGATTCTTCAGCAGGAACAGAACGATGGTTTGGGATTGCTGCAGGCGCTTCCCGACGCGCAGCGCCAGAAAGCCGTTCTGAATTTCTCGAAGACCGGCAACAACAATTTAACGGAAGCCTTCAAGGACAACGTCGTTCTCGACTACGCCGGCTTGCGCGCCGCCGATTTTCCCGATGCGCAGCGCCGCCGCCTCGTTGATCTCGTGCACCTATATGTCAGCAATATCGACGATGGCCATGCGCGCGTGAAAATGGACCAGGTCACGCGCCACCTCGACGACACCTATTTCGCCTGGATCGGCGGCAGCGCGGCCGACAGCGTCTTCTACTACCGCGTCCACAGCCCCGTGATCCTCATCGAGTTCGACCACCAGCTCCCCGCAAACCTCGCGCGCTTCGCCGCCGATCCGCACAAGCCCACGCAGCAGCACATTCACTGCGTCGTCCGCACGCCCAACGGCAACGACTACGGCAAAGATTTGCTACGCCAGCACTACCAAGCCCACCCACACGCCACATAAGTTGCGCTGTCATCCTCTCTAACGTTGTCATCCCGCCTGCCCTGAGCGTAGCCGAAGGGACAGAGGCGCCTCTCAGCCGACGAGGGAGCTGCTTTTGGCTGCGCCCTTCCCGCTTCGGTACCCCGGCGAACCGCCGCCGCATTCAGGCTGCGCGGCGTGAATCTGGGACTTTCGACACCCGCACCACACCCGCTTCGGAGCCCAGGCACTCGCCAGGCTTCATCGGAGCTTTCCGCGACAGCAAGCTGTGACCGAGCCCGCCCATCCACTGTCTGACGCTTGCCATCCATGCGCGCGAAAAGACTGAACGCCTCACAGAGGTTGATTTACGAGGTAGCGAATTGACCTTCGATTCGCGCGTAGATCGATGGAGGATGAAATACAACGCAAGAATGCCGATCGAGACAACCACTACGCCGGCAAACACAAGCCTCGTAAGATCCGGCGTCGAGAACGCGCGCACTCCGAATCCCAGAAAACCCACCGTCAGCACGGCGATCGAAGATAGTAAGCCGCGACCCAAATAAATACTCGCCTTCTTGCCATTCATCTCTAGCTACTCCTCCGAACACGGACGGTTCTCAGCCTGTTCGACTTCGCCTTCCGATTCATGGCGTATGATGTCATTCCGCGCGAAGCAGTACAGTCCACTTTGGAACACAATCCGGTCAGCGCGGACGGGCGGGGCCATCGGCGACTTCCCGTCCGAAATGCTCACACGGTGACGGATGCTTGCCTCGCTAGTGCCCATGCTGCCCTATGCGAAGATTCGGGAAGAAGACTCAGTCGTGCAGGACAACGCTGAGGAGGGAATTGTCGACGTGGATCTCGCCATTATATTTGATGAAGCCCAGCTTCCTGAATTTGTTCATGAAAAAATTCACGCGAGAACGCGTCGTACCGATCATCTCGGCCAGCATCTCTTGCGATACTTTGGGGAGCGCCTGTTGAAGGTCGCCCGGCGCGCCATAACGCGCGAGTAGCAGCAGGGTGCGCGCCAGCCTTTTCTCGCTGGAGTTGAAAAGCTGGTCGACCAGGTCCTCTTCTACTCGTACGTTTCGCGCCAGCATGTAAGCGATGAAGCGGTCGGAGAATTCGTGTTCCCGGTGGAGCACGCGAATCATCTCCTTTTTCTCAATCACGAGCACGGTGGTCGGAGCAATCGCGATCGCACTGGCTATACAATTCGACTGGCCCGCGAGGCACCCCTCCCCACAAAAATCGCCGGGTCCAAGGATCGCCACAACCGCTTCCCTGCCGGCAGTATTCACCACCGTCAGCTTCACGCCGCCTTCCTTAATGTACATCACGTTCTTCGCGGGATCGCCCTGCGCGAAGATGGTCTCTTTTCTTCGGAACTTCTCAACTCTTCTCCCCAGACCGGCGGATTCGAGAAACGATTTCACGTTGAACGCAGCGCTGCTTGGCTCCACTTTTTCAGGCGAACGCGGGCTCCGGAGGGAAACAGATACACGTCGAACTGCAGTCCCAGGCATAGCCACATGCTAACTCGGCCCGCTCCCGAAAACTGTACAATTTTGGACAGTCCGCCCACGCCCCAAAAAGGACTAGTACTACGGCAATGATCAGTTTACGGAGTGTGGAAATTCCCGCGACCTTCCACCCCTTCGCGAACCTGCTCCTTCTGCCGTACATGTTCAAAATGGGATAGTTTTGCGACCCACGTTATCGCACTGTTTGGGAATGGCAAAGAAACTCACTCCCGAAGAGCTGTGCGCTGTCCCTTGTCCCACGTGTGGTGTCGCTGCGGGGGAGCGCTGTGTGCTGCATTCAGGAGGTCTGCGATCGGAACCACACGTCGAACGAAAGTTCGATGCCGCCGAGGCCGCGAAAAAGAAGTGAATTCGTTCTGGTTCTAACCGAGCGTGGAACCATCTGACACGCGCGCTCTTTTACGCCGAGGAGACGCGCCACCCCGCTGACCTATAAGGCCGGCCAACTCGCGAGGAGCGAGAACGAGCGACACAGCTGCCTCGCGCTGGTCCGACGATCCTGACGCGCTCGCCTCCGGCGACGTCTTTGCGTCTCCGAAAAATGCCCTACGAGCTTTCTCAAACGAATCTTCCATCGGATTTGCATGTTCCTGTTTCATTTTTCTCGCTCTCCAACAGCAGGTTTTCCCCCCGCTTACTTCTTGCGTCTCACTCACCGGCGGGGACGGTTCGCGGAGCAGCGACATCTTAGAAAATTCCACGAACGACTTCTGTTCCATTTCGCACATCTTGTTAGAGGCAAATCGAGGCAAGCTGGTCACATCGCAAAAGTGTTCAAAACTGTACAGACCTCCGTCTACCCCAATCACTAATCTTGCCTCTGCGCAGCCTTTTCCCGCACACGTCCCCTTGCGGCTTAGGGGCTGCCAAATCTGTTCAGGCCCCGATGGGTAGCCCATAGACAGTTCGGTTGGTGCGCCCTACGCCCCTGGGCGCCATCGAGAGGATTTTATGAAGACGAAAATCGTGGGAATCGGTCTCGCTCTCCTGCTTTTGGTCCTGTTTTCTCCCGTGTCGATCGCGGGCCTCTGCGCTCCTGGCCCCCCGTGTAGCGGCTACGGTTGCCCCGGATTCGCTGCGGCGAAGGACACCCAGCCCAAGCCGGACAAGCATCGCCAGTCGAAGCCCGATCGCAACGCGCGACCGTCCACCGATCAGGACGGCTCCGCATCGACCAACGTCCCGCACCGCTAGCGCGCCGCACTTTTCGCGGTCGCATTGCAATTCCCAAGTCGCCTTGCGGAGCTGTGCGGGCGTGCCCTCAGCTTCGTCGCCATCGCATTCGCGACGTCCTGATTTGCAATTCCTGCCTCAATAGCTATACTTGGCCGAAAGAGAGGTCCCATGAAAGCCGTCGTAGGAGTCTTCAAATCGCGATCAGACGCGGAACAAGGCGCCGCGGAACTCGTTCCCCTGGACATTCCGAGGAATCGAGTGACCGTTCTCACGCCTCACTCAACTGATAAAGAAATCGCTGCCGTGCCGGTGGTTGACGGTGAGCAACCGGGCATGGGTAAAGCAATGGGCGCCGCCGTGGGAGGCGCTATCGGGATTGCAGGAGGCGTCGGGCTTGTGCCGATGCTCGCCACTTTCCTGATTCCGGGCGTCGGCCAGGTGCTTGCCATTGGAGTAGCCGGCGGAGTATTGCTCGGCGCGATTGGTGCTGTGGGTGGCGGCATGGCCGGCGGAGCAATCGAAAGCAACGTCTTCGAAGGACTCCCGGAAGACGAGATGTTCGTATACGAAGATGCCTTGCGGAAAGGCCGCTCGGTGGTTGTAGTTATGGCCGACAACGACGAGGCCGAGGCGGTTCGCGGCGCTCTGGAACACGCTGGCGCCGAAAGTATCGACCAGGCCCGCGACGACTGGTGGATCGGTCTGCGCAACGTCGAGAAAGACAAATATGAGACCACCGGCGACAAATTCGAGGACGACGAGCGCTATTTCCGCTGCGGCTTCGAGGCCGCTCTGCATTCGAAGCACCGCAACCGGCGCTACGAGGAATGCCGCAAGGAACTCGGCGACCTCCACCCTCGCATGCACGAAAGCAGGCCGTTCATCCGAGGCTTCGAGCGCGGCCGCGAATACATCAAAACCATAATCAAGCACAACAGCTAAGGTTTCCTCGCACCCCCCGGGAACACCTCCCGAACCTTCGGGACCCTGAATGGCGCCGCCCGGCGGGCGGGCCTGCCCGCCATCGTGTTGGGCGAGTCCGTCCCGGCTTTGTGGCGCCGGCTGCCGGCCCTCCATCTTGTTGGGCAGGTCTCGCAAGCATTTTTGCCCCTGTACGTGGGATGCTCTTCCAAGAATCTGCCAGCAGCATTGCACGCTAGCCCCGCTGGGTGTACCTTATCCGTCAACTAGAAAAGTCAAGACGGGAATCGCAGGTATTGTGCCGCCCCGATGATGGAATCCACCCAAAATCGCCCGGCTTGGGGTTTCGTGGATCTCGACTCGCCATTTTCTACGCCGATCCTGGCGTGTCTGGTGGCCGTAGTCTGCTATCTGGCAAGCCGAGCAGCGTCCTCGCTCTTAGTCCCTCCTGAGCGCTTCGCGATTTTTTGGCCCGGTACTCCGTTCCTGGCGGCTGTACTGCTGTTGACACCACGGAGAATTTGGCCGGTACTCATCGCTGCAGGATTAGCAGCGATGACCCTTTGTGATTTTGAGAACGGCGTTCCGGTTGGCATGCTAATTTACTTCTCGCTGAGCGATCTAAGCGTGCTGCTCATCGCGATGTTCGGGATAAGTCATCTTTCTGAACGTGTGCCCGATCTGAACGGCGCGAAAATATTAACTAAATATTCAGTTATCGCGGTGCTCTCCGCGTGTTTCGTTTCGGCATTTCTGGGTGCGGTCCCTAGCAGGCGCGACGATTATTGGCTGCAATGGACGTGCTGGTTCTTTTCGAACGCCTTGGCGTTCCTCACAGTGACGCCCGCGGTACTCAGCTGGGTCCGCGAAGGGCGGGAGTGGTCGCGAAGACCTCGCAATTACGTGGAATTTGCCGCGCTGATGACTTCGTTGTTGTTTTTCGGATATTTCGCGTTCATAGGCAATGGGCGATGGGGGCAGCCCGCGCTGCTCTATTCGCTGGTGCCGCTGTTGCTGTGGGCCGCTTTACGTTTGGGACTCAAGGGTGTGTCTACTTCCATGCTTGTAGTTGTCCTTCTTTCGATTTGGGGAGCCGCGAACGGTCGTGGGCCGTTCGCAGATCAACGGCTTCTCAATAATGGCTTGTCGCTGCTGTCATTCTGGTTTTTCGCTGCGATACCTTTCACGGTTCTCGCAGTCCTCGTCGAGGAGCAGAAGCGGGCACAAAAGGCGCTGAGGGATGAACATGGGCAGCTCATGGAGGCGCAAAATTTGGCCCAGATGGGCAGTTGGCAATGGGACACGCGCACCGGCACGGTCACTTGGTCACGGGAACTCTATCGAATCGCCGGCCTCGATCCCAAGACGCCGCCGCCTCGTTATGAAGAGTTGCCGCGGTTCTACACTGCCGAGAGCTGGGAACAACTGCAACGCGCCGTGGAAAAAGCGCTGAGCGCTGGAACCTCGTACGAGCTCGATCTCGAAATCGTTCGCCCCGATGGCGCCAAAAGATGGGTAAGAACTCGTGGTCAAGCGCACCGCGACGCTGCGGGTCACGTCATCAGGTTGCATGGCACGGGCCACGACATCACTGAGCGCAAACTCGCGGAAACGGAGATTGCTCTGGCCAACGATCGACTTCGATTGGCAATGGAATCAGGCAAGTCGATGGGGTGGGAATGGGACATTAAGAGCGGACAGGATTCGTGGTTCGGCGATCTGCAGAGCATTTTTGGAATCGCGTCGTCGTATCGTGCCGGGCGTGTAGAAGACTTCTATCGTTGCGTACACCCGCAGGACCGCGAGCGGGTGGGGCACGCGGTCAGAGAAGCAATGCGAACTCACAGCCCGTATGCGGCGGAGTTCCGCATCCTTTGGTCGGACGGTACCGTGCGCTGGGTGGCAGCCAGGGGAAATTTCTACTACTCGCCGGACGGCGAGCCCGAGCGCATGCTCGGCATGGCGGTCGACATCACCGACCGCAAGCGGGCGGACGAAGCCCTGCGCGAAAGCGAAGAGCGTTTCCGCCTGGTGGCCGATACAGCTCCCGCGTTGATCTGGATGTCTGGAACAGACAAGTTGTGCAACTTCTTCAATAAGGGTTGGCTGGACTTCACAGGGCGATCCATCGACTTGGAACTCGGAAACGGCTGGACGGAGGGCGTTCACCCTGAGGATCTGTATAAGTGTCTTAACACTTATGTTAGAGCTTTTGACGCGCGTCAGAGGTTCAGCATGGAGTATCGGCTCCGCCGATATGATGGAGAATATCGGTGGATCTTGGACATCGGAGCGCCAAGATTCAATCACGATGGATCATTTGCAGGTTACATCGGTTCGTGTGTGGATGTTACGGATCGCAAGCTCGCCGAAGAAACCCTCTCAGGAGTGAACAGGAAGTTGATTGAGGCACAAGAGCGGGAGCGCACCCGGATCGCCAGAGAGCTTCACGATGACGTTGGCCAACGTCTGGCCCTGTTAGCTGTCGGATTGGGACAGCTCCAACAAAGCTCTGCTCACTTGCCCGACGAAGTCAGAAGTCGTGTTGGCACCCTATGGGACCAGGTGGCGAGCCTGACGAGCGATGTCCAATCCCTGTCGCACGAGCTGCATTCGTCAAAACTGGAATATCTGGGAATAGTGACGGCCATGAAAGGATTTTGTAAGGAGTTCTGTGAGAAGTGGAATGTCGAAGTTGTTTTTACTCACGATGAAGTCCGTCGCGACGTACCGCAGGAGATCTCACTTTGCCTTTTCCGCGTCTTGCAGGAAGCCCTGCACAATGCCGTAAAGCACAGCGGTGTGCGGCAGTTCGATGTGGATGTGCGCGAGGCTTCGAATGAGATCCAACTCACAGTGCGCGATTCGGGGTCCGGATTCGCCTTGGAAGAGATAGTGAAGACGTCGGGGCTTGGCCTCACGAGTATGTCGGAGCGCGTGAAGCTCGCGGGAGGGCGGTTTTCGATTGACTCGCAGCCCCAACTTGGCACCACTGTCCGCGCCACCGCGCCCCTCAGTGCGGGAACTAAGTCGATGCGTGCTAAGGGGTGACGGCCTTTAGGTTTAAAGGCCTCGCCATCCGCCGGAAGCAATCCTTGAGGGACCTGAACTGCGCAGGCCGCTTGTTGCGTATGCCCGCGAGGCCAACCAAGCCCGATCCCAGCAGGAACAAGCTCGATGGCTCGGGGGCCGTCCCTACTGGGCTTACAGCAGTCACCGTGATCGTGCCGCCGGTGGTGTCCCAATCTGTACAGCAGCCGCTCGTGTCCGGCGAGGCGGCAACGCAAACTGGATCGGGGGAACAAGAGAAATCCACCACAAAGGCCGGCGAGGTGACGCTGTAGGTTCCCGGCGAAGGGAACGAGTCATCCGACGTTTCCCATTGCAGGCCGTCGCCCTTGGAACTAGTGAAAATCAAGTAGGGTTGGGCACAACCGCTGCAGCTTTCCCCAGCCTCAAAGGGTTCCCCCAGAAATCCGGTAGTCGCGATCGAAACGGTGCTAAAGACGTATGCGTTGGATGTTGTGTCCCACTCGAACGATATGTTGAACGTCTCAGAGCACGGGGCAGGGCTACACGAGTTGTTACCCGTAACCGTAACGTTCGTGAGAGCGACGTCCACGTAGCTATCCGCATGGGCGGGCGCCGCCGCAATGCAGAAAAGGCCAAACAGGAGCAACAACGAAAGCGCTCGGACGATACCCGCGGCGGGCCTGGGGTTCGATGCCACCTTCAACATGATGTTCCTCCCGTTCGGCGCACCCTCTTGGAAGGCACCGCCAACTTACACCACCAAGTTGTTTGCGGGCAATTCCGTTGCCGTACCGTAGCCATTGAATGCAAAGGACTTCGCCGCGCGGCTCCCCGTCAGTTGCACGTTCCAATGCACCTAAAGTGCAAGCCTTTTCCTCTACCTTTGTAGTTCTGAAGCAAGTCGAAGGCCCTCGGCCAGCATCCGGCTGTTCTCCGTACGGGCTGCTCGCCTTTCGGTATAATCCCGCCCATGGAAGTCACCGACCCCTCCGCAGCGCCGCTCGATTCGTCTGAAAGGCTTCGATTACGCGCAACCAGGAAAATGGTTCGTCACGATTTGCGCGCACGACAAGAAATGCATATTCGGAAAGGTCGTCCTGGACGAAATGAGGCTGAACCTGTTAGGACGGATCGCAAACGAATACTGGCTGGACATTCTGCATCATTTCCCGAACATCGAACTGCTCACGCACGTTGTGATGCCCAATCGCTTGCACGGTCTCTTCGTAATTCACGCGAAGCCTCGGGCACGGCATGCCGTGCCCCTACAGACTATCGGCGGACCCGCCGAGGCGTATCGGCGCCCGGTTGCCGGCTCCGTTCCAACGATCGTGCGCTCGTTCAAATCGGCAGCGTCGAAACGCATCCGCGAAATCCTGCGATGGCCTGACTTCGAAACGTGGCAACGCAATTACTACGAAAGCCGCATCCGCAACGCACACGAAGCCCGAAACGCCCGGCGATACATTTTGGAAAACCCCGCTCGTTGGCACACCGACAGGCATAACCCCGAAGCAACCGCTGCGACCCTGGACTTTGCCCCGGAGGGGCACGGCATGCCGTGCCCGGCTTTGGGCAACGCTAAGAGGCGCACCCTTCAAACACCGAAGGGCTGCGGCACCCGAAAAACCAAAGGCTAAGGCTGCGCCACCCGCCAACTTCAAACCCCGGGGCAAAGGGTCGGCCACCCGTCCTGGCGCGAAAACCATAGCTCCGCCATCCCGGCGAAGGGTCGGCCACCCGCCCCAAACATTTATTCTTACCGGAAGTAGCCGAACACTGCTTGGGGATTCTTCGGAAGAATATCAATCAACGCAAGTGTGTTTAATGAGTCGGTTAGACAGTTTCCCTCACGCCGGTACTTTCTCCAGGTTGTTCCTTCGTCGTCGATGATCAAAGGGTCGGTAATCCCCGGAAAATAAAGAACAGCGTTAATCGAGAGCGAACGTTTGTTGATGTAATGAATATCCAAGACCTTGGTGTTGTGCTGGTCTATTATTTGCAGTCGGCTGTGGTCTTTTGATAGTTCTTTACTGAAGATGTCGTTGGGATTGATCGTGAATTGATTGCGCACGATCCTAGCGATGATTTTCGGGTTTGGGTCGGAGTCAAAGATGTCCATAGTCACCGCCAGTTCACCATGCTTGCCCTTCTCTAACTTCAACTGGGGTTCGTCAAAAACTCGAATAATTGTCCGGGGGAAGTTCTTTTCTATGTCTACCTCGCTGCCCAGAAATATCACCACATGGTCATTTGGAATCTTAAATTCTTGAGTCCCTGGCAGGACCCTGTGTGTTGTCTCGTCGCCAGCTGTACATCTAGCCAATGGTGTCGGTCCAGTCCCGGGGACAAGCCAGCCCGAGAGGTCGTTTCCCGGATAGGTAATCACCACGTTATTTCCGTTACCGTCTACAGCCGTGTTTTGATTTCCCTTCTGATTTATGGTCCCCACTGCATTGTTGTCCCCTTGCACCTTCGTAGATTGGTCTGGCCCGTTTGGTTTCTGCTGCTGAGAGTTTGCGTCTACGTGATGGTTGGGCCATACTCTCCAACCGAAAAGAAAAGTCCCCGCGACGACGCACACAACAAGCGAAGCCCTAACGGGTTTAGATTGGGCGAAATGCACGATTGGATAGATGGATAGAGCCACCATCAAGCCCAAGAGACCTATCACCGTCAGCGGAGTTTTCTCGACAAGGTACAGGACGATTGCCATCACGCCCCCCAAACAGGCGAGGACGATTGCGAGCTTGTCACTACTGCTGTAGCTGCTCGCCTCCTTCGTTTCGTCCGCCATGACACACTCCTCCTGTTAATCCGCGAATCATTTCGCGATTGACTAACGGAAGCACTATACGCTTTATCTGGCGTCAAAAAAGGGAGGGCCTTGGCGGGTGGACCAGCCTTACTCCGAAGTTCGGAAGCGAGAACTTAGACGTCAAAGGGTGTCGCGCCCGGCCCGCACCAACTCAGAGCCGTTTGGCCTTTACGAGACCAAGACCGAGCATGCCGAAACCCAGTAAAGACAGAGTTCCCGGCTCCGGGATTAGACTGAGGGTGTAGGTCATCTGCGCGTTGATGTCGCCGATATTATTCCCGGCATCGAAGACGTGGTTGCAAACGGACCCGGGGGTACAAGAATACTCGTTCGGGCCGAACCAAGTTTGAGGGTTGAGGTCGAGCCCGTATACCCAGTCAATGTCGAGGCTCTGTCCCGCGAACTGCATTTCTGTGTCCTGCCCGAAGCCCCCATCTCCGACCCAGCCGTCAGCCACTCCACTGTAATTTCCCAGGTCACCTGTGGAAGTGTAGATAACGGGCGTCGCAAAGCCCTCCGCCACATAATCTGGGTTGGGGGGATTAAAATTCAAAACGAAATAGAAATCGAAGGTAACATCCGTCGTCTGGGACGCAGTGTTACCCGCAATGCCAGTCTCTGTGATGACTCCATTCATTTGGTACAGCGCACTCGTGACGTCGTAACCATACATCCCGTCCGCGCTCGCAGGGACCACAGTGCAAAGAACGAGCAGAATTACCGGCATAGCCCATTGCATGAACCGAGTCATTGTGACCTCCGTTTTCCGAGACTTGGCGGGTGGAGCACCCTTCAGGCCCGCCTCTAAGGTTAGCTCCTCAGGGTGCCGCACTCTTTGCGTTTTTGTTTTTGCAAAGGGTGCGTGCCTTTGACTTTCAACTCTTGACATAGTCGCGAATAAATTTCAGTTTGTCTTCTCCGAGGCCGTTCAATTCTCGCTCGCTCAGGCGACCTTCGCTGATGAGGTTTCCGAAGACGATAGGCAGGACCGAGTACCTGTAGTCATACCGGCGATCAATCTCTTTGCGCCGCTCAGTTAGATACTGCTCCAACTCCCACAATGCGGAGACTTGTTTGACGCTTGCCATCATCTTTCGGGCCTCGCCAACAATAACCTCGAACTCCCGGTGTAGCGCCAAGTCAAAAGCCTTTCTCGCAATCGCCTTTTCCGCGGGCGACCACCGTAGGTTCCGCATCGAGTCGTAGCCGGACGCGTCCGAGCCGCTCATGCTCACCCTCCTGAACGAGCATTCTAAATCCCCGGCAATCCTCAAACAAGTCCAGTCGTGGCCGATCGATTTGTGGTATGATGGTAGTATGAAAGAGAAGACTTCAATCACACTATCGTCGGACATCCTCGCCAAGGTTGACGATCTCGCCGGCTCGAAGGTCTCTCGCTCAGCGCTTATCGAGGACATACTCCGCGGTTACTTTCGGGAACGAACCCGCCGCCGAACCCACGCCCGCGACTTGGAACGCATCAACGCCGCGGCCGATCGGCTGAACTCCGAAGCCGCCGACGTTATGGACTATCAGGCCTCCGAGGATTGAGGCCCGCGCGAGGCCCACGCATGAGACGAGGAGAACTGTACCGGGTGTTCAAACCCGGCGGCGACCCCAAGCAATTCCGGGTCTTCGCGATCGTAAGCCGCCAGGCTGTGATTGACTCGCGTTTTTCGACAGTCGTTTGCGCTCCCGTCTTCACCAACGGCGCGGGATTGTCCACTCAGGTCGCAGTGGGCCCCGATGAAGGACTCAAGCATCCAAGCTGGATCATGTGCGACAACCTCGTTAGCATCCGCAAGTCTGACCTGACTAATTACGTGGGAGTCCTTACGAGATCGAAGCTCACGGAACTTGCCGACGCGCTGAAAATGGCGCTCGATATTAGCTAGACGCGTGGACAGTCTTTGTCTGCGCCGCATTCCCCTCTCCAAATCGTTAGGAGCAGGAGCTTTGGCGAATCTTGTGCCGATTCTTCGATTACTTTTCGCCTTGTCAATCCGTATTTCTGCGAATTTTCAAACAACAGAAAATGTGCTACCGTGACTCGTTTTATGACGACGACAAACAGTGCGCTGTGGGACGCGGCTTCGGACGAGAATCGCCCCGGAGGCGAAGAACGGGCAAAAGGCGAAGAAAAATCTAATCGAGACAACCCCATATTCAAAAATCGCCGCAACCCCTTCACGCCAAAGGAGAAGACATTTTCTAATCGCGACAAAAACAGCACTTCCGGTTTGCCGTACTTTCGCCCCTGGGAACGCCATTCGGCTAGCCGCCAATCGGGAGATTGGCGTTCCCGGGAAGACCAGAACGGCCTTGACCCGGGTGAGCCACTGGACGATGATTTCGGCGCTCGGCAGCGACAGCGAGCCAGGAGTTGATATGGCGAACCGAATCAAGTCGGGAAAATCATCCACGGCAGGACTAGCTGTTCTCTTCAGCCTCTCACTGCTGCTGGCCGCTTTGCTGATGGCGGCACCGGGGGCGCGGGCTCAGTCGAAAGACCTGCAAATTTACTTTGTGGATGTGGAGGGCGGGCAGGCGACCTTGTTTGTCACGCCGGCGGGGCAATCGCTGCTGATCGACACGGGCTGGCCAGACTTCAACGGGCGCGATGCGGACCGCATCGTCGCGGCGGCGAAGAAGGCGGGCGTCACCAAAATCGATTACGTGCTGATCACGCACTTTCACGCCGACCACGTTGGCGGCGCGCCGCAACTCGCGGACCGAATTCCCATCGGAACGTTCATCGACCACGGCGAGCTGCGCGAGACCACGGACGCGCCCACCGTCATGGTGGAAGGGGCGTACCGGAAATTGCTAGCCACGGGAAAATATCAGCATCTTGTGCCAAAGCCAGGAGACGTGCTGCCGATTGAGGGAATGCAAGCAACGGTGGTGAGCGCGGACGCCGCGACGATCGTCAGTTCCCTTCCCGGCGGCGGGCAGGAAAATGCCGCGTGCAAAGACGCGCCAAAATATCCGGAGGACAAAACGGAAAATCGCCGGTCGCTTGGGACCGTCATCAATTTTGGCAAGCTGCGCATCGTCGACCTGGGCGATCTGACGCACGACGAAGAAATTGAGTTAATGTGCCCGGTGAACAAGCTCGGCCACGCGGACATTTATATCGTTTCGCATCACGGCTGGGACCAGAGCAGCAGCCCCGCGCTGGTGTGGGGTCTGGCGCCACGCGTGGCGATCATGGACAACGGCGCGAAGAAGGGCGGGTCGCCGTCGGTGTGGGACATCATCGAGAAATCGCCGGGGCTGGAGAATTTGTGGCAGGTGCATTACTCGGATGAAGGCGGCGCGGCGCATAACGTCGCGGAGGAATTCATCGCGAATCCGGATGGGCCTGACGCGGGAAATTATCTCGAGGTGATCGCGCACACGGACGGCAGCTTCGCGGTGTTCAATTCGCGGACAGGGAAGACGAAAGAGTATGCGGCCAAACCAGCGTCAGCGGAATTGGGTTCGCGCCATGCAGGAATGACGCCAGGCGTCTCGCTTCTTACGCCTACGCAAGGCGTGGATTTCGGGCCGTATCTACAGGTCATGGTGGCGGCCGTAAGACGGAATTGGTACGCCGTCATGCCGCAGGAAGCGCGAGATGGAGAAAAAGGCATCGTGACGGTTCGTTTTAAGATTCGCAGTGACGGCCAAGTCGAAGACCCGACGGTGGAGAAGAGCTCCACGATCGACACTTTGGATAGCGCCGCTGTGAAAGGAATAACTACCTCAGCCCCATTTTCACCGCTGCCAGCCGCGTTTCACGGGCCGTTCATCGACTTGCGATTCGGATTCTTCTATAACGTGCCGATCGATTATTCGGGATCCCGATGAATCCCGGGGCTAAAGCCCATTTCGATTTTTTTTGGTGGGGCTTCTTTCGGGTGGCCTGAAGGCCACCCTCCCCGGACTGAAGTCCGGGGCTGACACAAGGCGAAGCTGGCGGTTAGGCGGGGTCGGGGATGGGTTCGATGCGGCCTAGCAGGAAGATGTAGGCGGCGATGCCGACTACCATGATCGCGGCCGCAGCCCCGAACGCCCACGCGAACGAGTGGGTGCGGTCGAAGATGTAGCCGGTGACGATCGGCGCGATGATCGCCGCGGATTGGTTGCCGGAGTTCAGAATTCCGCCGAGCGTCCCGACGCCGCGCTCGGGCGCAATCAGCGACGGGATCGACCAGCCAACCGGCGACGCCGCCGAGAGTCCCGCCATCGAGAACGTAATCCAGAAAACGGCTCCCGCGGGAGTGTGCGAGTACGCCGCGCCGAAAATTCCAAGCCCGAGGCTCGTTCCCACCACGAGCACGGTTTGGCGGACGCGGCTTGCGTCCCATCCGCGGTGGATGAGCGCGTTGACGAGCCATCCGCCGATGACAAGGTCGGTCAAGCCGCCGACTGCCCACGGGACGCTGGTGTACAGCACGGAATGGCGGAGGTCGACGCCGAGCGATTTGGAGAGATAGCTCGGCAGCCATGTGAGCAGCAGATAGAAGGTGTAGTTGTACGAGCCGTAGCCCAGGACCAGGCCGATCACTTTTTTCTGGCGCAGCATGTGCAGGAACGGGACTTTCTGTTTTGCTTTTTGCGTGGCATCGCGAAACCCCTCGACGTGCGCGCCGCCCGCGACGATGAATTGGCGTTCGGCGGCGGTGAGGCGCTTGTCTTCGTTGGGGTTGCGATAGAACAGCGTGAACGCGAGGAAATAAACGAAGCTGATGATTCCTGTTGCCGCAAAGCTCCAGCGCCAGCCGTAATGCAGCAGGAGAAGACCGATCAGAGGGACTCCGAAGGCGGCGCCGAATTTGCCGGCGGCGTCGAAGTAGGCGGTGGCGAGGCTGCGTTCGCTGCGAGGAAACCAGTAGCCGACGGCTTTCGAACAGCCGGGAAACGTGGGAGCTTCGCCGACGCCGAGCAGCAGGCGCGAAGCGAAGAAACTTCGGATTCCGAACGCGCCGGCGGAGCAGAAGCAGGCGGCGCTCCATATCAATGTGCTGATGCGGCCGATCTTGCGCACGCCGAAGCGGTCGAGCAGGAAGCCCGACGGAAGCTGCATCAGCGCGTAGCTCCAACTGTAGGCGCTGAGAAGATAGCCGAACTGCACGGTGGTGATGCCGAAGGAGGCGTGGAGAGCGTCCTGGGAGACGGAGACGTTGACGCGATCGAAGTAGTTGACGAGCACGCCGAAGCCGAGGAGCGACGCGATTACCCAGCGGCGGCGAGGGACGCGCTGATTCGCGTCGGTGGGTTCGGGCGTCGATTGCGGCGCGGGAGGGTTCACGGTGCCGAGATTGTAAACGACGGCACCGCTGGGGTCGAATACCTTGTGGCGCCTCGCGGCGCCGACGGGCGCGTCAGCGTCAGGTGGCGGACACTTCGTACGCTTTCAAGGCGATGCCGGCACGCTTGCGCTTCCAGAGGTAGTCTTTGCGCAGCTTTTCCTGGTGCTTCTTCACCTGGACTTCGATTTCGGTGAAGGCCATTTTCGCGGACGCGCGCGGGTCGGAACCCGTGCCGGTGGCGTGCAGCGTGCCCGTGGGCAGGACGAGGTTCAGCGAAAGTTCGAATTCCGATTTTCGCTGTGTTTTCTCGAGGCGGCCGTGAAGGTGCACCGAATCCGGAGGATACTTTTTCAGCAGACGACCGAGTTTTTCGATGTGATGTTGCGACTCATGTTCCAGTTCCTTGCGGACTTCGCCATGAACATTGCTGTAATCGATTTTCATACGAGCACCTTGGAAACATTTGCGTGACTTGCTGAAGGAGTGTCCACATATAGAGGCAATTTCAGGATAGCGCTGCGCGATGCGGCTTGCAACATTTGTGACGAGTTTCTCGCGTGCGCGATACTGGCCGTCTGGCTAGGCTGCGATTCGGATGCGACTCTGACGCGTTGACATCGTCAGGAATTGCGTCATAGGCTCGATAGGGGTTACGCCGAAATGCCAGCACCGCGAAAATCCGGGCTCGGAGAATCTGTCGCACAGGCCACGGGTCCGCGAGTCCTGGTGGGGCTGGCGGGGTGGTCTTACAACGACTGGAACGGAATCGTCTATCCGACGCCGCGGCCGCGCGGCTTTCACGAAGCGAACTACCTTGCGGACTTTTTCGATGCGATCGAGATCAACACTTCGTTCTACAGTCCGTTGCGGCCGGATTTTGCTGCGCAATGGATCGAGCAGGTCTCGCAGAATCCGCGATTTCTCTTCACGGCTAAACTCTGGCAGAAGTTCACGCACGAGGGCACGGCAGCGGCGGAGGACGAGAGGGCCGTTCGCGTCGGATTCGACGTGCTGCGCGATGCGAAGCATCTGGGCGCCGTGTTGCTGCAATTCCCGTTTTCGTTCCATCAAACGCCCGAGAATGTGACGCGCCTCAAGTGGCTGCTCGATACGTTCGGGGACTATCCGCTCGTGGTCGAGGTGCGGCACGCTTCGTGGGCGCAAAAGAAGTTCTACGACCTGCTCCACGAACGCGGAGTGGGAGTCTGCAATATCGACCAGCCGCTGATCGGCCGCTCGATCAAGCCCGACAAGCGCGTCACGTCGAAGATCGGGTACTTTCGATTGCACGGCCGGCGTTACGACACGTGGTTCAGCGACGATCCCGAAACGCCGAGCCACGAACGCTACAACTACTTGTATGGAGAGCAGGAGCTGCTGCCCTGGGCCGACCGCATCCGCGACGCCGCGAAGGACGCGAAGGTTACTTTCGTCGTCGCGAACAATCACTTTCAAGGCAAGGCGACGGTGAACGCGCTGCAGCTGGTTCATCTGCTGACGAAGAGCAAGGTGAAAGTGCCCGAACCACTGCGGCGCCATTACCCGCAGCTCGATGCAATTGCCACCGAGCCGGCGAAAGAGCCGACGCTGTTTCCTCTTCCTCCGCGATAAGACACACTTCCGACAGTGAAGGATATGGATTCAGGGGACGCCGTGGCGTTCGCTTGCGGGCGAGGCTACTTCTTGAAGAGATCTTCGAAGGCTTTGCGCGCGTCGTTCGGGCGTCCCGGAGCCGGAGCCGCGGGCGTATTGGTGGCGTAGTTTACAGGGGACGTGTCCTTCTCGACGGTCATGCGATACTCGAAGAAGGTGCAGTCGTTCTTCGCGTCCTTCTTGGCAATGCGCTCTGGAATCGGCTGCGTGCATTCGAACTGCTTGCCCGTATCGAAGTGGACGCACTGTTTGCAAGAGTGAAGCTCGGTGTGGCACTTGGGACACTGGCCGCTCTGGTCGAAGCCTGGCGCTAAAACGGCGCCGCAGCTCGAGCAGCGCGCGCGCATCACCGTGCCAACCATTCGCGGCGTGCGCGGCCCCATCAATTCTTGCTTGGGCTTGGGCTCGTTCGGACGATCGGGGCGTTCCCGCTTCTTGTCGCGAGAATCCCGATCCTCATATCCTCTTTGTCTGTACTTCCGATCCATGAAAACCTCCGAGGGGTTGCTGGGTGAAGCCCCCGTGATCCTTACAATTGCAAACGCGCGTAGTTGCGGTGACGGACAAACGCAAATTGCCTGGCACTGGCGCTCAGGCGTGCAACTCCTTGGTCAGTTGGCCACGGACGGACTGCCTCGATCTGAGGCTCAGGATTTGCCCCGAAGCCTCAGGACAAACTCCTAAACCGGCGATCGGCCCACAATTTGCAGAAACCTTCGAACGGCAAATCGGGGCGCAGAAACCTTCGGGGTTGACCAAAACCGGTGAGCAAGGATTCGGCAGCGAGATACCCGCTGCGCACCGCTCCCTCCATTGTGGCAGGCCAGCCCGTCTGTGTCCAGTCGCCCGCAAGAAAGAGATTCGGAATCGCGGTTTCCTGGCCGGGGCGCCATCGGTCCACGCCAGGTTCGGGCGAAAACGTCGCATTCACTTCCTTAATCACGGTGGCTTTCAGAAGCCGCGCTTCCCGTGCAACGGGCAGCACATCGGCAAGGTCGCGCATACAGAGGTCGATAATCTCTTGTCTCGATCGCGGAACCAGATCGTACGACGCGCTGATCACGAGTTGCAGGTACTGGCCGTTTTCTTTATCGGCTGGCGCTGCGGCAGGCGTCCCGGTGGTTGGACGCGGCACAGCGCCGTTGGTTTCAAACTTCGCCGAGAGCAACGACTTGTTGAAGATCCATTGCGTCTTGTGATCGAGCAGCGTGAGGAACGGCTCGGTCATCACAGAGCGGTCAAACCAGAGATGAACGCCGGTGATCGGCGACGTCTTAAGTTTGCGAAGGCTTTCGAGCGCCGCGCCACGTTCGGTCATATCGCGGGGCAGCAGCGCGAGCACCAAATCGTGCGGAACGGCAAGGACGCAAGCGTCAGCAAGAACGCGCGAGCCATCGTCGAGCACGGCAGCCACGAAGCGGCCTCCTTCGATGTTGATCCCTCGCACGCCGCAGCGGAGCCGTACTTTCCCTCCCTGGTTTGCAACGGCATCGGGGCAGCCTTCGTAAAGTTCGGCGAGCGGCACGGACGGAATTCCCACGCGATATCCCGACTTGTTGGCGAGAAACGCTTTCCAGAACACTTCGATTCCGTAGCGCGCGTCGGTTCGGTCGAGTTCCTCATCAAGCGCACTGACGAGCACGACGCGCCAGAACCGTTCGATGGCTGATGGCGTCTGCTTCATCCGCCGGAGCCAGTCGAGCATTGAGACGCCCTCAATTCCGGGGGGCGCGCCGCCGGACCGCGCGATCGCGAGCATTGCGTTCGCAATGCCGCGCTTGTCCGCAAGCGTCAGCGTGCTGAACAACAGAAACGAAGGCGCCATGTGCAGGGGCGGAGGCAATGGCGATGCTTCGATGGTGGAGCGGCGTCCCTGCGCATCCGCGAAATACAACCGGTCGTAGAAACGGATTTTGTCCCCGGCTCCGACGCGGCGATAAAAATCCGCCAAATTCGTGCAGCAGCCAAGGGTGACGTGCTGGCAATTGTCGACTTCGCTTCCGTCCGGCAGCGTGTAGGAAGTGGCGCGCCCTCCCAGATGCGGACGTTTCTCGAGCAAGCAGACGCGCCAGCCTGCTTCAGCCAGCGCGACGGCGGAAGACAGCCCCGCCAGTCCGCCGCCGATCACCAGAACGCTTTGCGAGGGCATCCTTTTTCCACCGCTCACTCATTCCAGCCTTCAGGAGATACTGAAGTTTTTCCGCAGTCGAAAGCGAGACGCGCGATGAAAAGACGTCGAAGCCGCGCTCTTCGATTCGATTGAGAAGGCTGCTGTACGTCCGAACCAGGGCCCAAAGCGTCGCTCTGCTGTCGGAATCGACATCCTGAATCAACGGGGCTCCTTCTTCATAGAAACGCCAGGCGCGATCGGCCTCAAACTCGAGGAGTTCACGCAACTGCGGCGTGAGGGGTCCGCTCAAATCCTGCGCCCGGCAATGGAAGCGATCGAGGTCCTCTTGCGGCAAATAGACGCGGCCGATTTCGAAATCGGCGCGGGCGTCGCGGATGATATTTGTTAGCTGAAACGCGAGGCCGAGCTTCTCAGCGAGGTCCGGAGCCTTTGCATCGCTAAAACCGAAAACGTGCAGGCAAGTGAGCCCCACCGTGCCGGCCACACGATAGCAATACTCGGACAGGCGGTCGAACGTGGGATAGGACGCGATCGTGAGGTCCATCTCCGCGCCGAGAATCAAGTCGTGGAAGTAGCGCGTGGGAATCGCGTAGCGCGAAATCGTGTCCGCGAGCGCCGGCAGAATCACGTGCCCATTCGTTTTGCCCGCAGCGACTTCATCGAGCAGCGCTCGCCAGCGGGCCAGGCCGCGCCGTTTCGAATCGGGGCCGCCGGGTTCATCAGAGACGTTGTCTACCAGGCGATTAAAGGCGTAGAGCGCGCAAAGCGCGTTGCGCTTTTCGCGCGGCAAACCGAAAAACGCCACGTAGAAGCTGCTGTGCGCCGCGCGGGCAATTCGATTGCACTCGGAGTAGGATTCGCGGAGCTCTTCACGGGCCGCAGACAAGGCGAGGCCGCGTTCGCGGTCCGCCAACGGAGTCTCGCCGGCGACAGATGACGCGCTGGCTTCGTAATGCGCCGGATCAGATGGAAAGCTTGAGCCGAGCGAAACGATTCGCGCGCCCAACGCGCGACCGAGCAGTCGCGCCCGGGCCCACTTGCTCAGCGCCGGGCGCCGACTGAGCGTGTCGTAGCCCTGCGCCTCAATCGCGCTTAGAACAGCAAGTCCACCACGGCCGAACAGCTCGATATCGACGCGAAGAGTCGCGTCCACGCGCTGAACGAGCGGCATGCCTGCCGCAAATAGCTCTCGCGTTTTCGCGATAAGATCCCGCATCAATGCGGCGTATCGCGGATCGAACCGGCGCGCGAGAATGTCGGCTTCGCTGAGCCCGTGCGCCGCGGCCGCGTCTAACGGAATATAAATGCGTCCTTTTTCGAGGTCGCGCGACACATCCTGCCAAAAATTGGCGAGCTGCAGCGCCGTGCACGTGAAATCAGAAAGCAGTTGGCGTTCCGCATCTCGGTAACCGCAAAGTGCCAGAACGATACGGCCGACAGGATTCGCCGAAAACTTGCAGTAGTCGAGAACCTCATCCCAATTTTGGTACCGACTCGTCTTTTGGTCCTTCTTGAATGCCTGTAGCAAGTCAACAAACGGGACTACAGAGAGGTGTTTCGCTATAGCAGTCTGTCGCAGTGCGATCAGCACGGGGTGGCTTGAGCCCGATCCACCGTGAAAACACAGCCGAACCTCATGCTCCCAAGCGTCGAGCAATTCGAGGGCTCGCGCGCGGTTGGGAACCTCGTCGCCGAGATCGTCCGCCCAGCGGCAGTACGCGTAGACGTTGTAGAAATGCTGGTGCAAGTGCCGCGGAAGGAGCCACGAAACCACGTTGAAGTTTTCGTAATGATGCGTGGCGAGCCAGCGCGTGTAGCGCTGCGCCTCTTCCGGCGAGCAGCCAGCGGCGGGGAGATTGCGCGCGATTTCCAGTTCAGGTGTGGCTAGCATTGGAGCTTAGCAACGCCGGCGCGTGGCCGGGTCTTCTTCGATGGGGACCTTAGAACTATCTGACTCTGCCGAGATCCTACTGTCGAGCCGCATCCAAGAGCGAAAAGCAGATCCCTCACCCCGCATAAACCGCGGGGATTCGGGATGACAGCGTTCGTGCTTGTACCCGTCAAGGCGTCGGGGACGCTCAGGGAATGACGGCCGTCTTCAACTCGCCATTGCGATGTTTCATGTGTTCGAAAACGTGCGGCAGTTCGCTGAGAGGGACTTCGCCGGTAATGAAATCACTGGCGCGAATCTCGCCGCGCACGATTGTTTCGAGCGCCTCTCGAATGAACCGCGGCGTGTGGTGGAACGTGGACTTGATGGTGATTTCGGAATAGTGCAGCGCCGCCGGATCGAAATTCACTTGCGTTCCGCGCGGACATCCGCCGAACAAATTCACGGTTCCGCCCTTTCGCACCATCTGCAGGGCCCACTGCCACGTCACGGCTGAGCCGACGGCCTCGATCACCGCGTCAGCGCCGCGCGCCCCGTCCGTCAACTGGCGGACGAGGCTCACGGGGTTATCGATTTCCGAGACGTCGAAGGCCGCGATCGCGCCCAACCGTTCCGCCATTCGAATCTGGCTCTTCCGCTTTCCAAGCGCAATCACGCGAACCTTGCGGCCCGAGAGGATGCGAATGAACTTCAGTCCGATCGGCCCGCAACCGACGACGACCGCGGTGTCACCGGCTTGAATTCCCGTTTCGTGAATTCCGCGCAGCACGCAGGCCAGCGGCTCAGCCATGGCGGCGTCAACGAACGGAACCTGATCCGGAATCTCGAGCATATTCTGGCGCACGATTCTTCCAGGGATGCGGATGTACTCCGCATAGGCGCCGTTGTTGAACAACAAATCCTCGCACAGATTCGGCTGGCCCTTGCGGCAATACGCGCAAGCGTTGCAAGGCGCCGAATTTGACGGCACGACTCGCATACCCTGCCGCACGCCGCCGTTTACCGCTCCACCCTTCACTTCCACGATGCCCGCCAACTCGTGGCCGAACAGAGCGGGAGGATGAATCATGCGCGGATGCGAACCCTGTTTCCAGACTTTCAAGTCCGTGCCACACGTCAGCGCCACTTCTACCTTGACCAAAACTTCGTCGTCGCCAAGGGACGGGATATCCACCCGTTCGATTTTCATGTCCTCACGGCCATACAACACGGCCGCGGTCATGTGTCCGTTGAGTTCCATTCTCATTCGTGAGTTATCACCACTTTCAATGTATCATCCGCCGGGCGCGCGGCCAATTCCAGCGCGTCCGCAATCCGCTCGAGCGGGAACCGGTGCGAGATCAAGTGGCGTACCGGCAAGCGGCGCTCGAATACCAGCGCCGCAGATTCCTCCTGCTCCTCCACCGAAGCGCTGTAGCTTCCCAGGATTTCCTTTTCTTCCACCCCCACGGCTGCCGCTGGAAAGCTCAATTGCATCACGGGGTCGTTATGAGCAAACAGTAGCACGCGCCCCCCGGGTCGCGAGAGAGCCAAAGCCTCCGGGACTAGTGACGGGTTGGGCACGGCTATCAGGACCGCGTCGGCACCCCTGTTTTCCGTTTCGCGGCGAATTTCTTCGAGAAGCCGCCCCTCAGCCGGGTCGTAGGAATTAGATGCTCCGAAGCGCAGGCTGGCTTCGCGGCGGCCAGGCATGGGGTCACTCGTAAACACATCCGCGCCTTCGTGCTTGGCGAGCAGCATCAGGAGCATGCCGATGGGACCCTGGCCCAGAACCAACACTTTTTCGCCCGGCGCGACGCGCGCTTTGCGCACCGCTTTCAAGCACGTGTTCACCGGCTCGACGAAAGTAGCGTCTTCGAACGTCGCGTCCGGCGGCAAGGCGATCATCCCGCGTTCGACGATCCACGGCATCGCGCGCACGTACTCGGCGAAACCGCCGCCATTGGGGTCGAAACCAGCCGTCAGCCCGACTTTCTTGTATCCCGCGCATTGCGAGAAGAGCTTCCGCTCGCAGTAGAAGCAGCCGCCGCAAGGAATATGGTGGAAGCTGACGACGCGGTCGCCGGGCTTGAACTTCGTCACACCGCGGCCGACCTGCACGACGGTTCCCGCAAGCTCGTGCCCCAAAATCTGCGGAGGCTGAACGAATCCGTGGTGAATCTTCTTGATGTCCGTTCCGCAAATGCCGCATGCCGCCACGCGGAACAGGATTTCGCCCTCGCCAATCTCCGGAATCGGCACGGATTCGACGACTACGCGGCCCTGGCCGCGGTAGACCCCAGCGCGCATCTGCCCCGAAAGCTTTCGCTCGGCTTCGTGGGTTCCGGTTTGTGTGGCTGTATGGCTCATTGGCCAGCCGTCGCTGCATTCGTTTCGAGGGTTTTGGCTCGGTCGACCAGCATAGGGACGTAGCGATCCAAGAATTGCGCCAGGGATTCCGCCGCGCGCTTGCTCTGGTTTCCAAGTTTCATGAGGTCGGGGAGGGACCCGGGATGCAGCGCTACCTGTCCGAGAACGCGCGGAATGCTTACGCGGCCTTCTTCGTTGAACACGCCATCCATGTCGAGCGGCAGATCCTCGCCGGCGAGATCGCTGATTGCGCGGATGGGGACGACTGGAATGCCGAACGCGGCCGCCTCGTGCATGATCTCAAAACTCTCCATCTCGACGGCGTCCGCAACCTTGCCCAAATGGCGCTTCTCTTCGGAACGCCCCACCACGTGCGGCGCGCTATAGAATTGATCCGCGATTGTGGCGCCGCATTCGCCTGCAAACGCAACCAGCGCCGGACTGCTTTCGAGCACGTGGCTCGGCAAGTCGGCGTGCGGAACCTCGGAAAACACGGATTTCGCTGCCAGTACGTGTCCGATTTCGTAGGCGTCCTTCAATCCGCCCGCGAGCCCCGAGGAAATGCAAAGGCTGATGGAATCTGATTCGCTGCGGATGGCCGCGGATGCAGTCAACGCCGCTTGCTTGGGCCCGGCGCCAGTCAAAACAACGCCCACGTCCGCGCCGCCCATCTCAGCAAAATAGGCCTCAAGCGCGCCCCACTTTCCCGAGCGAAAATCGTGCATCGCCCGCCACGGGGCGAATTCACTTTCGAGCGCGAATGTGACGAGAATCTTCATGCCAACGCTCATGCTGCCGCTGCGTGCGGGACTGCCTTGCTGCCAGCGCGGCCTCGGACATAGCCATGCTTTTCGTACCAGCGTACCGCTCGCTCCAGCGCAGCTTCAACGGAAGACGGCTTGTAGCCGAGTTCCCTCTCCGCCTTGTCGCTCTCGACGAACATGCGGTGCCGCGACATCTTCACTCCCTCGACCGGAATCTGCGGCTCGCGGCCCGTAAGGCGCGAAATCCATTGGTCGGCGTATCCCGCCGCCAGCGCGACCGCGTGCGGCATTTTCACTCGCGGCGCCGGTCGGCCTGTAATCTCCGCGAGCGCATCGAGAATTTGTTTCAACGTCATGTTGCGCGCGCCGAGAATGTATCGCTCGCCGATGCGGCCCTTCTCCGCCGCGAGCAGGTGCCCGGCGGCAACATCTTCGACTGGAACTACGTTCAAGCCTGTGTCCACATACGCGGGCATTTTGCCGTTCAGAAAATCGACGATGATGCGTCCGGTGGGAGTGGGTTTCCAGTCGCCCGGCCCGACCGGCGCCGTGGGGTTCACGATGACGACGGGCACGCCCGCGGATGCCGCTTTGATTGCTTCAAGCTCCGCCAGGAACTTCGATCGCTTGTAGTGGCCGATCATCTGCTGGAGAACAGCGCGCGTTTCTTCGTTGGGCAAAGCCCCGTCGTGAGCCGGAACCGCCATAGTCGCGACCGTGCTCGTGTAGACGATTCGCTCGACGCCTGCATCTCTCGCGGCCTCGAGCAGCAAGCGCGTGCCGTCGACATTGCTTTCGTAAAGTTCACCCGGATTGCGCGCCGACAAACGATAATCGGCGGCCACGTGAAAAACACGGCGAACGCCTCTCATCGCGCGTTCGAGCGAAACCGCGTCACGCAGATCGCCTTCGAAGCGCTCGACGGAGAGTCCATCGAGCGGCTGCAGATTGCTGTTTTTTCGAGCGAGAATCCGAACCGGATGTCCTGCGCTGACAAGTTGCCGGGCGACGTGGCTTCCCACGAACCCGGTAGCACCCGTGACAAGGGTGGTCATAGAATGCGGAAAACCTCGTCCTCCTGCGCTGCAACAGGAGTAGCGGGCTTGGACGTGCGCGTGCCATTTCCGCTGCCGTTCGAGTGTCCGTTGCCGTTGTGATGGCCGTTGCCGTTCGTCTTGCCGTTCGCCGGGGCGGGCTTGCCCTTGAGTATTCCGCCCATCTTGCCGGAAACCGTCCAGCTGAGCATTTTCCAGGTGTCGCCGAGCTTCTTGTTGCCGCCGAGAACGGCGGAAGCTTCATAGCCGGCGTGAACCATGCAATCCTCGCAGCGAGGGTCGCGGCCGCGGCCGTATTTCTCCCACGGTACAGTCTCGATGAATTCCTTGAACGTGGGATAGTGCGCGTCGGTCATCAGGTAGCACGGGCCCTTCCAGCCGCGGGGGTTGTAGGTGGGATTGCCCCACGCAGTGCACATGAGCTCGCGCTCGCCGCGCAGAAATTCCATGTAGATCGGCGAAGTGACTATGTTGTAGCGCTCCAGGAGCTGGCTTGCCTGACGGAACTTCTCGCGAATTTCGTCGCGGGACATGAAGATTTCTTTGGTCATTACGGCGGCGTAGGAATAAGCCGGCGAGAGCATGTGGCCGTCGACGCCTAGCGTCTGGAGATAGGCGAAAAGCTCGGCAATCTCTTCGATGTCGGTTTCCTTGTAGATCGTCGTGTTCGACGTCACCAGAAAGCCCGCAGCCTTTGCGGCCTTGATGCCGTCGATGGCTTCGCGAAACACGCCATCGCGCTCGACGCAAATGTCATGCGTCTTCTCGAGGCCGTCCAAATGCACGTTGAAGAAAAGGCGCGAAGTTGGCTTGAAATCGCGCAGGTGCTTGCGAATGAACATCCCGTTCGTGCAGAGGTAAATGTGCTTCTTGCGTGCGAGGATTTCGCTCGTCAGCCGGCCGATCTCGGGATAGATCATCGGCTCGCCGCCGCAAATGGAAACGATTGGCGCGCCGCATTCGTCGACGGCCTTGAGGCATTCTTCGACGGTCAAAATCTCGTTGATCGTGGACTTATACTCGCGAATGCGGCCGCATCCCGTGCACGTGAGGTTGCAGGCGTGCAGAGGCTCGAGCATCATCACCAGCGGGAATCTCTTGTCGCCGCTCACGCTCTTGCGAGCGAGATAGCCCGTCATGCTGGCGGTCAAACTGAAAGGTACCCTCATCCATTGCCCCCCATATCCGTTCGATGTCCATTTTGATGCTGCAAGTGGTCGGCGCGGACCTGCACACCCACAAAATTCTTGCGGCCCTTGCGCAAGTTGTCATAGCGCGCCAGCGCGTAGAGCGGAAACGAAATCCGGTAGAGGTGATACTTCAAATAAAACACACAGGGAAAACCGGTGCCGGTGAACTCGTCCTCATCCCACGTCCCGTCCGGATTCTGATGCTCGACGAGCCACGCAACCGCGCGCTCAACGGCGGCGTCATTCGGTCCCACCACAGCAAGCAATCCGATCAAACCCCATGCCGTCTGTGATGCCGTGCTCGGGCCTTTCGCTTTCAGTGACGCATCGTAATACGAAAGAATGGACTCGCCGAACCCACCGTCGGCATTCTGCACGGAGCGCAGCCAATCCGCCGCGCGCCGGCAATCCGTTTCAGTGGAAAGTCCAAGAGTCTCGAGCGAGCGCAACACCCCGCTTGTGCCGTAGACGTAGTTCACTCCCCATCGCCCGAACCAGGAGCCGTCCGGCGTCTGATCGTGGCGCAGGAAAGCACGGGCGCGCTGCAGCACGGGATGCTCCGCCGGCCATCCCATTTGGCCGAGACACTCGAGAACGCGAGCGGTGACGTCGGCTGTGGATGGATCGAGCATCGCGTTGTGGTCCGCGAACGGGATGTTGTTCAGAAACGTGAGATTGTTCTCGTGGTCGAACGCGCCCCAGCCGCCGTCGCCGTTCTGCATGCTGACGAGCCAGTCGAGGCCGCGGCGAATCGAAGCCTGCAAACGAGCCGGCTCCGGATCGTCCACGCGGCCGAGCGCCATCAGGACAAACGCGGTGTCGTCCACGTCGGGATAGAACTCATTGCGAAACTCGAAAGCCCAGCCGCCCGGTTCGGCTTTCTCATTCTTCACTTGCCAGTCACCGGAGCCGAGAATCTGATTGTCGAGCAACCAGCGCTCCGCCGCGACGAGGGATTGATGCGCCGGATCGATGCCGGCTTCTTCCAGCGAAACCATGACGATGGCGGTGTCCCACACGGGTGAAATGCAAGGCTGCACGCGAATAGCGCCGTGCTCTTCGATTTCGTAACGTTCGAGGAAGCGAATCTCGCGCACCGTCAGCGGATCGTTGACGTCCCCATTCATCGCGAGGAGCGCGTAGATCGAGTTCATCATCGCAGGGTAAATTGTTCCGAGGCCCTCGCTGCGTTCGAGCCGCTCGAGCATCCACTGACGCGCCCGCTTCAGCGCGGACTTGCGCGTCGGCTGCCAGGGCAAGCGATCGTACAGCTTCAATGCGCGGTCGAGCGCCAGGAAGAGGTTCTTCCACGAGACGACCTGCTTATCCCACACGAGCGAGGGCGGCTTGGCGCCGGGCACTTTGAAAAGCTCGTCGAAGGTGATGCCGTCGGGCAAACGCCATTCCGGCTTCAGAGTGGAAACAATGGCCATCGGAATCACGATTCCGCGCGTCCATGACGACATCTCGTAGAGGTTCACCGGGAGCCATTTCGGGAGGAGCATCAGCTCGGGCGGAATCGCCGGCACACAACTCCAGTCGATCGCGCCGACCATCGCCAGATAAAACCGTACGTAGGAATTCGTTGCTTCCAGGCCGCCCAGTTCCCGCACTTTGCGCCTCGCCGACTCCATGTGCGGCGCCACAGTGGAATCGCCGGCCAGGCGCAAGGCCACGTAGGCTTTCACCGTGGCATTCAGCTCAGCAGGACCGCCGTAGAAGATGTTCCAGCCGCCGTCGGGGAGCTGCCGTTCGCGAATGTACTTCGCAAGCTTCGGCGTCTTTTCGGAATACAGCTGTCCCAGAACATAGAGATAGAGAATGTAGTCCGATTCAAGGGTGGTATCCGCTTCAAGCTCGGCCCACCAATAGCCCTCGCGGTTTTGGGCGCCCAGCAGGTAACGGGTTGCGCGATCCACCGCCTGCCCTACCGGAGAATCAGCCTTCTCCGCGGTCTCTCGCGCTGGAGCGGTCCCGGTGGCGTGCGCCGACCCGTCAATCCCAGGCCGTACGCGCAGCTTAAGCTCAGGTGTCATCAACCCCTCAGACATCTGGAAACTATTCGTTTAACAGCTTTGCTCCGAGTTCGCCATACAACGGGACAGGACCGAATACACGGATGCACCACCAGCGAGCCCGGATATCAACGAATCGCCACCGCCCAGCTCTTGGTTGTGCTTTGATTGCGGCGCCCACCGCGCCAAGCCGTCAGAGAATCGATCGCAGCCCAAGTTCTGGACTCTCTCCCGACCACCCTCAGCGTTGCCAATCCTCGGAATCGCAAACACTTACGGCCTCCGGCTATTATCTTTGGTAATCCGGCAGGGGTCAACTCCTAAAACGCCGCGGGATTTCCACTTTTGAGACAAGTATTGGGATGGCCTGAGGCGGCCAGAAGCTGCCTCGCGAGGTCTTGCACACCCGTCGGTAGCGGCTGTCCTAGAGCCTGCACGAATTTGGGCTTCTCAAGGACTTGCGCTAGAACCGGGCCAGCCGACTCAGCTTCCGCAAATGGCGAACGGAAAACGAAAGCGTGCGCCAATTCCAACAGGCTTCGCGCCGAACCCTTGAAGTCGGGGTTTGCCGGATCCAATGCCATCAGGAGCGCGTCGGGGCGCCAAAACTCGACTATGGCGTTGCTTTCGATGAGCACGTGACGATCGCGTTCCAGGGCGGCGCCCAGGGGCTGCAAGACATCCTTGAACCGGCCGGTCTTTGTCTGGACCCAAAGCGCCCGCCTGGCGCCCGCTGCGAGGAATCGGCCCGTGTCTCCTGTTCCAGGATTCGTCTCTTCCCGAATCGCAAATGTATGTTCGTGTGGGGCACAGCCGCATCCGGGCCCATTCACAGGACACCCCGAATCACTGTGGGGCGTGATCTTCACTGCGGTCCATTCGAACTCGCGCAGGGCGGCGATCAAATCCACGACGAGGGCAGTCTTGCCCACTTTCCGGCATTGCCCGCCAACCACCGCCAGTTTGCCCTGAAACGGAGGCGGACTTGGATTCCAAATCACCGAGTCTCCCCGGCTTTCTGCTGCTCTTCGAGTTTGCGCACGCGCTCGGCAAGCTCCGGGAGCCGCGCGAACCACACATACTGCTGCTTGAATTTCTCCAGCGGCCGCGCGGGCGTGCCCCAAACGATTTGTCCGCTGCGAATCGTCTTGCCCGTCGGGATTCCGGCTTGGGCGCCCGCGATCGCGCCGTCCTGCAAAGTACAATGGTCTGCAATCCCCACTTGCCCGCCCACGATCACATTCTTCCCCAGCCTGCTGCTCCCTGAAATTCCCGTTTGCGCGGCCACGACGGTGTGCTCGCCGATCTTCACATTGTGAGCAACCTGCACGAGGTTGTCGATCTTCACGCCCCTCGCGATCTGGGTGGATTCGAGCGAACCGCGATCGATCATTGCGCCACAGCCAATCTCGACATCGTCGTCGATCTCCACATCCCCGATTTGCGGAAACTTCCAGTGGCGCCCTTCGCCGAAGACATATCCGAAACCGTCTCCTCCGATCACGGCGCCCGAGTGAATCTCCACGCGATTGCCGAGCCGCACGCCGGCATACAGCGTCGCGCGCGGATGCAGCCAGCAGTTTTCTCCCACACGCGCGCCGCGGCCGAGAAAACAAAAAGGCTCGATTACCGTGTTCGCGCCAATTTCGACGTCTTCCTCGACGACCACATATGCGCCGATCGACACGTTCGCTCCAACGCGAGCGTTGGGTGGCACGATCGCGGTGGGGTGTGTCGCGGCGAGAGGCTTCGGTCTCGGAAAAAGCCATGCGGCTGCTTTGGCGAAAGCGAATTTCGGGTCCTGCACCTCGAGGATTGTTTTGCCGGGCAATCGCGTTCCGGGAGTCGCGAGCATGCAACGCGCCGCCGAGCGTTCGGCGCGTTCCTGGTGCCGCGGTGAATCGAGGTAGATCAGGTCTTCGGCTCGAGCGCGCTCCGGACTGGCGACTCCGGCAATCTCGATGCGCTCATCACCTTGAACCACCGCTCCCAAATAACGTGCCACTTCACCGGCATTACGAGTCATAGTTGCCTCTCAATCGACAATTCCTCGAGACCTGCGCCGTCACGGCACGGAACTAGAACGGGTAAATCGATTCTTCGCCCGGCGGACGAGTCTTCCAGCGTTTGTGGACCCACAACCATTGGTCGGGATACGCCCGGACGTAATCTTCGATCACGCGCGTGAACCGCGCCATATTCTCGCGAACGTCCGCTTCTTCGTCACCGGTGCGCACCAATCCCACCGCGGGCTCAAAGCGCAGGCAGTACTTCTCTAGCGCCGCGTCCCAGTGAAGGAAGCCCGGCACAACGGCGGCATCTGTCCGCAAAGCAATTCGGGCAAGACCGGATGTGGTGGATGCGGGGATGCCGAAGAAATCAACGAATACTCCTTCATCCAAGGACGTGTTGTGATCGCTCAAGATTCCCACGGTTCCGCCGTCCCCGAGGACTTTGAGTATCGCGCGCGCCGAACGGTTTTTGTCGATGGGGCGATTGCCCGAAAGGCAGCGATAGTGATTGATGAGCGCGTCGACGAATCCATTCGCGACGGGGCGAACCAGAAAATGCAAGGGATGACCGTAGAGAGCGTGCGCGAACGGAGCGAGTTCCCACGCGCTCATGTGCCCAGTCAGGAAAAGAACGCCGCGCCCGCGCCGCTTCGCCTCGTCAAAATTCTCGGCGCCGTCGATGACCACGATGCGCTCGATTCCGCCGCGCATATACTTTGGAAATTGCGAGAACTCGCCAATCATCCATCCGACCTGCCGATTCATGCCGCGGATTGATTTTTTGCGCTGCGCGTCGCTCCAATCGGGAAACGCCAGCTGCAGGTTGAACATTGCGGCGCGGCGCAGCGGCGCACGAACGAGGTATGCGATCGAGACGAAGGTCGCGCCGACGAATCGCGCCGCCGGCCTCGGCAGGATTCCGAGCGACTTCAATCCGACCCATGCCGCGAAGTACTCCAGACGTTCCCGCATCGCGTGCCATTATGCGCGAGGCCGGAAGTCGGAAGCCAGCGGGATGAAGCGAATCGGTGTCGCAATCGCCGTCAGAAACTCAAAATCGCGCCGCTGGAATGTTAGACTCGTCGCGAATTGGGCGACCCATTGGAATCACGGCGCAGAAAGCTTTTGGCGGCGCTCGCGGTTGGTTTCGCTACGCTGATCTGCTTGTTTGGCCACCTGGGCGCCATTGGCCTCCTGGGACCGGACGAGCCGCGCTACGCCTGGATCGCGCGCGCCATGGTCGAGACCGGAGATTGGGTTACGCCGCGACTCTACGGCAGCCCGTGGTTCGAGAAACCGATCCTTTACTATTGGGCAGCCGCCATCGGATTCGGGCTGCATCTGCCGCCTGAATGGGCGGCGCGACTTCCTTCGGCACTTGCCGCTCTCGTCGCGGCGCTCGGCATCGCGTGGCTCGGACGGAAGCATTACGGCCTCGAAGAATGCCCGCGGAGTCCCGCACTTCTTGCGCCGCTGTTCTTTTCCACGAGCGTTGGCGCCATCGGGTTCTCGCGCGCTGCCACGCCGGACATGCTCTTCTCCGCTTCCATCACGCTTGCGATGGCCTGCGCGGCAACCGTATTGCGACACGCTGGAGGATTGCGCGGCCCGACTGATCCCGCGCTGGCGGGACACCGGAGCTTCGCTGCAATCTTCGGGTTTGGGGCATTTCTTGGGCTCGCTGTTCTGGCAAAGGGTCCGGCAGCGATTATTCTGGCAGGAGGCGCGATTGCGATTTGGGCGCTCGCGACGAAGCACTGGCGCGCCGCGTTCAGGATGCTCCATCCCGTCGCAATCGCTTCGTTTTGCGTCGTTGCTCTCCCCTGGTACGTTCTATGCGCGCGGCGCAATCCCGATTTCCTTCGAGTCTTTCTGCTCGAACACAATTTCGAACGATATGTTTCGGATGTCTTCCAACATCGCCAGCCGTTCTGGTTTTTTATTCCGATCACTCTGCTCGCATTGATTCCCTGGACGGCGTTTCTCATCCCGGCCGCTCGCGCAGGCCTTGAACACTGGCGCACAAAATCGTGGCGAGACTCCCCTGCGTTTTTCTTCTCGTGCTGGGCGATCTTCCCGATATTGTTTTTTAGCTTCTCGCAATCGAAACTGCCGAGTTACATCCTCCCCGGAATTCCCGCTCTGGCGCTGGTCATGGCCGTCGTTGCGTCGCGAGTGATCGAACCGAGTTCGGGGGCCGACGGATGGGTTTTTGCTCTGTTGGGCGTCACATGGGTCGGACTGGCCGTCGCCGCGCTCGTGTGGACAAACCGGTTGCCAGGCGGCACGGGGAATCCAGCGCGCGTTTCTATCATCGCCTGCGCTGCTGCGGGAATCGCCGGCGGCATGCTGATTACACGTCTCGCGGTTTCACGCCAACGCGCGGCGCTCTGGGTCTCGCTTCTTCTGGTTTGCGCGCTGGTTGAAGGTGCGGGAATCGCGATTCTGCCGAGGCTGGATCCTTATTACTCGACGCGGCCTGTCGGTGCGATGTTGCGCAGCGACCTTCGGCCCGATCGCCTGTTCGTCTATGAGCTACCCCGCGCTTCGCAGTATGGACTCGCGTTCTATCTCGGGCGGCAACTGCCTGAGTGGCCGCCCACGGACATTGACGCAGCGCTTGTGCTGACGACGCCGAAAGGCTTCAATGAATTGCGGGCTCGAGGGCTCGTTGAGGGCACGCTCGACGAATCCCATCAAGCAATTGTAATGGTTCCGGTGCGCGCCAGGCCTCGCCGAGTTCGAGAATGACGTCGCCGACTTGTCAGCGGGGAGGCGTCGGCGGAAGGTACTGCAGGAAGAAACTCACAATCTGATTTTCGTAGGTTCTGCGGTCGTCGTCGGACATATCGAGGTAGCTGAGCCGCTCGCGCACCATCTGTTTCGGGTCCGGCGACTTCGCGAAAATCGCGGCTGTGTCGTTGGCCAGCGCGGGACGATCATCCGCCTGGATGAACAGCTTCGGAACGCCGCGCGTTCCCACGAGATGCGTGGAGACAGGGAGTTCGCGCCGGTACTGATAGTCGACCATCCGAAATCCGAAGGCGCAGAACCGGCTCACGTACGGCAGGATCGCGAGTCCCGAACGCTTCACCTCGACTTCCACCAACTGCTGCGGATCGTCGTAAACGCTGTCGAGCGCGAACGCGGCCACGCGCGGGTCGGAGCTGGCCACTTCGAGGGAAACGTAGGCGCCCATGTCGACGCCCCAGAATCCGAAATGCTTGGGGTCGATGTCGTCGCGAGTGGCTAACGCCTGGACCGCGGAACGCAATTCGGCGGTTTCATGGTATCCGAGCGTGGTTACTCCAGGACTTGTGCCGTGTCCTGTGTAGTCGAACAGGAAGACGTTGAATTCGTGTTCCTGCAACGCGGTTACAAGCGTGAGCACATCCGCGCGCTGCGACGTGTATCCGTGCGACAGAACCACGGTGGGGGCGCCGCGCAGTCCCGGGAAAAACCAGCCCTCCCGCTGCGTTCCATCGGGCAGCGTGAACGAAAACGTCGTCGGATGCCCCATCATCACGCTCAAATCGAATGTGGCGGGTGTTCGCGCGGGCCTGAGAATCTGGTAAAGAAGGTAGCCGGAAATCGTCGCGACCGAGACGATGGCGAAAAGGATCAGCGCCAGCAGGCCTGAGAAAACCTTGGCGAGACGTGTTGTGGGATAGCGTAGCTCTGAAAGGACGGCCATCCGTTGGGTCGGGCGCTGAAGTCGGTGCCCGGCAAGGCGATGGTAGCACAGTTATTTCGCCTAATTGATCCCCTACGGTTAACGGTTCGGACAATTTCGGCGAGTTGGGTTCTTCGATTGGGCAAAGCTATAATAGTTACGGGGCGCTCGCGAGTTCCATGCAGATTCTAGATCTTCGCCAAGTTCATTCCCGTTCGCTTGAAATTCTTTTCCAGGAGGAGACTCGCCACTGGCGCGAGGAGCTGCACTGGGACTACCGATCTTCGGTGGAGCTGATTCGCAAATTCATCGATTCGCATGCCCTCGGCGGCTTTGTGGCCATGGAGAACGGCCAACCCGCGGGGTACGGTTTTTACGTTCTGGAAGATCATAAGGGGCTGATCGGCGGGTTGTTCGCGTCGTCGCAATATCCGCAAGCGCCGATCACGGAGAAGCTGCTGACGGAAATGATGAGCGCGCTGCATGTGACTCCCCGGTTGCAGCGCATCGAAGCGCAGCTCATGCCGTTCGGCACGGGGCTCGACCCGAAATTTCTTTCGCAATTCCTCCGGCTTCACGCCCGGCAATTCATGCTGCTGCCGCTCGAGCAAGCGAGGCTCGCGAACAAGCCGCTTTCTTCCGGGCTGCGCATCGAGCCGTGGAGCGACCGGGCATTCGAATCCGCGGCGCGGCTGATCCAATTGGCTTACGCAGATCACGTCGACGGCGAGATCAATGACCAGTACCGCAGTGAAGCGGGCGGCATGAAATTCCTGCGGAATATCGTGCTGCTTCCCGGCTGCGGGCAGTTCTTGCCGGAAGCTTCGTTCCTAGTGCGGCCTGTTACCGGCGACCGATTGGTCGGCATGGTGCTCGCTTCCACCGTCGCCGAAGGCGTGGGCCACACGACGCAAATCTGCGTCCTGCCCGGCTATCAGGGCCACGGCATCGGACGGCAGCTCATGGAGCATTCCATCCAGGCGCTGCGCCGCCGGAAATACGAATTCCTCTCGCTCACCGTCACTTCCATCAACAAGCAAGCTGTACAGCTCTACGAGCACCTCGGCTTCGACACGATCAAAACCTTCGCCGCCGGCGTCTGGCACGCCTGACAAGTCAGCTTTCATTTCGGCTTAGCTGGCTTGGTTACGTAGCCATCGGGTTGGACCAGTCCGTCGATGATCGTCACGTGCCCCGGCAGATCAAAGCTGACCTCCGTGCTCGGGCAGTCGGACGTCGGTCTACTGGAATCGAGTCTGTACTCGTAGACTACCACTTGGCTGTACAGGGCCGTTTGTGGCTTGCCGAACGTCCAGCGCCTGATGTTTTCGAGTGCGTACTTTTGGAGTAGCTTGGACGCTGCTGAGGTGTACTCGTCGGCTGTAGCATCAATGACCTTACCATCCCCGTCGATTGTCGCAGTCACTGTCACTTTCCCTTGAAGATTCGCTGTACGAGCCATTGGAGGATAGTCAGGCGCCTCGAGATGAGTGACGTAGAGGGGTTCCTGTGATTGACCGACGGCAGACACAGCCAACCAAGAAACCAGGCAGGCGAGTCCGATCTGCTTCATGAGCGTTACCCTCCCGCTTATTTTTTGGCGCGGTCCTTCAGCAGGCCTTTTAGCTCGTCCATGAATTCTTTTACGTCTTTGAAGTCGAGGTAGACGGAGGCGAAGCGGACGTAGGCGACTTTGTCCAGCTTCTTCAGGGATTTCATCAGGAGCTCGCCGATTTCGTTGGTGGTGCGCTCGCGGTCGGCGGCTTCGCTGACGAATGCTTCCGCCTCGTCGACGATCGTTTCGAGCTTCGTCACGGGCACCGGCCGCTTCTCGCAGGCTTTCAGCAATCCCTGCAGGATTTTCTGGCGCTCGAATTTTTCGCGGCGACCGTCCTTCTTGATGACCATGTACGGGATTTCGTCGATGCGCTCGTAGGTGGTGAACCGGCGGCCGCATTTAAGGCATTCCCGGCGGCGGCGAATCAAATCGCCGGTGCGAGCTTCGCGGGAGTCGATTACTTTGTCGTCGAGGTGGGAGCAAAAGGGACACTTCACGGAGTTCGCTCCCGCAAGTCGGTGGAGTCCGAGGCGGAAATTTGCTTGCCTCCCTCGGCCTCGGCGAGCAACACTGCTTCGCCCGCGCGCTCTTCGGCCTGCGCCATGCGACGCAGCTCTCCCATCGACCATCCCTCGCGAAACAACAGCGGCAATCCGACCAGGCTGCAGCTTGCGAAACCAACCAGCCAAACCACGATCGCCATCGTGGCGGCCGGCTCTTTTTCTACTCCAAAGATCAGGGTCAACACAAGAAACGTGGCAAGCTGCGCCCCTCCGCCTACGCCGGGAAGCTGCACGGCGGAGCCCACCAGGCCAAAAGCGAGAACGAGGGTCGCGCCGGACAGCGTCAATTCCGCCAACTGGCCTCCAAATGCGTGCGCAACCCAGAGATAGACGAACGCTACGAGGACCCAGTGGATCGCGGTGTAGATGAGCAGGACACCGAGGTCGCTCCACGTGCGAATTCCCCGCAATCCGTCGCTAAAGCCTTCCAGGATGACGGCAACCTTCTCGCGCCAACCTGTTCGCCACTTCGGATTCTCGAGCCGCCGCGCAAGCCATGCACCGCCATGCTGCCGAAAGTAGATCAGGAACGAAATCGCGGCGATCAAGAATACGAGCAGGCCGATGCCGGCTTTGCGCGCGGCGTTCATCACTGGATCGTTGCCGCCGGGCATCAAGCCGCGGCGTTCGAACATGAGCAACGCCGTGCCGGCAATCACGGCCGTGGCTGCGATGTCTGACACGCGCTCGAGGACGTAGACGCCGAACATGGGCGCGACCGGAAGCGAGTCCTTTTTGGCGATCAGCACGGGACGAATCGGTTCGCCGGCGCGCCCGAGAAGAAAGGTGCAGGAAAAACCCATCAGCGTGGCGGGGTAGACGTTCCAGAAGTGCGTTTTGCCGATGGCGCGCGAGAATCGCATCCAGCGCAGCGATCGAATGGCGAAACAAGCATAGATTGTGAGTATCCCCAGGAGGAGAAGATCGATTCGCGCGTGGCGAAGAGATTCGGCCACCATCGACCACTTAAATCCCTGAATCGTGATCGAGTTGCGGAACTTATAGAGAAAGAAAGCCAGCGCCGCGACGGCGACGAGGAGCAGGAGGTATCTTCGCAAGCAGCGCTGCATGGGTGTCGCACCGTAGCAGTTTGGCGGCGATGGCGTCAAGGAGGGGAAAGAAGCAAAGGAAGCAGAGGAGGTAGAGGGGGTAAAGGAAGTAGAGGAAAAACGCAACGGTCGCAGCGAACACCCCCTGATATTTTGGCGATTAGGGCGAGCCGCCTCCGTTTGTTTTGAGTGGGTTAGAAGGGACTCTAATAACCGAATTTGGCGATTAGAAGAAGGGGTGAGGGACGAGGGGCGAGGGGCGAGGAGGAAGTGAGCGGCGAGAGGTCGGGCAGGAGGCGTTGTTGCTTTGCGCCGGTGGGTCTGTGATGTCAGTTTGTCGAGCATAAAAACGAACCACGGTAGCACAAAACGCGCGCGATGGGTAGTAACAAAGTTACGGTAGTAGTACTATAACCTGTCAGGTATCAATGGGCTGGGCATGGGCTCGGCCGAAAAGCGGAAGAGAGGTCCCTCTCTGCGTCCCGCGCCCACGCTTCGCGTGGGAAAACAAAGGCGCGCGTGACTTCGCTCCCTTCGACTTAGCTCAGGGCAGGCGGGATGACAACCTATCGTCGTGGGATGCTATTCTCCCTGGCGTGAGACGAGTTGGAGAGACGTCTGACGAGCGCGAACAAGCTGGGTTGTGTGCAGAGTGCGTGCATGCGCGGCGGGTTGAGTCGGATCGCGGGGCTGCGTTTTATTTGTGCGGACTGTCCGCTACTGATCCGAGGTTTCCGAAGTATCCGAGACTGCCGGTGATTGCGTGCGCCGGATTTGAGAAGAAGGCGATGAGGGATAACACTTCAGCTAGCACGAAAACCTGAAGAGAGGTCCCTCTCTACGGCCTGCGCCCGTGCTTCGCGTGGGAAATAGCCGCCGCGGCGGCCGCGGGACTTCGCTCCCTTCGACTCAGCTCAGGGCAGGCGGGATGACAGCTCGGCGGAGCGTTAGCTGATAGACGCACGGCACACCGCGAATGCGATTGGGATGCGAGTCGGTGAACCCACGTGAAGAGCTACTTCGTTTATATCCTCTCGAACGCGTCTGGAGTTCTCTACACGGGTGTCACTAACAATCTTAAAAAGCGCGTCATGCAGCACAAACAAAAACTGGTGGCTGCCTTTACTGAAAAATACAACGTCAACAGGCTCGTCTGTTTTGAGATTTTCCATGATGTGCGCACGGCAATTGCGCGCGAAAAGCAAATTAAGAGCTGGCGACGGGAGAAACGGGTGGCACTGATTGAATCGAAAAATCCGAAGTGGGTGGATTTGTACTTCGACCTGCTTGACAGCGATTGATTGCCGGGGGCAGCTCGGATGACAGTGATGCGCTGCGGCGAAGGCGGAGGAGCGGTCCCTCTCTACGTCCCGCGCCCCACGCTTCGCGTGGGGAAAAGCAAAGCCGCGGGACTTCACTCGGGATGACAAGCGCGATGGGATGCGGCGAAGGCGGAAGAGAGGTCCCTCTCTGCGTCCCGCGCCCACGCTTCGCGTGGGAAAACCAAAGGCACGCGGGACTTCGCTCGGGATGACAAAGCGATTGGAGGCGACGCCAGAGGAAGTTACTTGCGGGAGGTGCGAAATGCGCACTCGGCGTTGAGGGCGATTTGCGTGGCCTGCGGCGCCCACCAGAAGCGGCGCAGCAACGGATGCTCCGAGCGCCGCAACTTCCAAGTGATAGCGCTGACGCCGGCCGTGAGCCCCACCACCGACGCAACATAGGCAGGCGGGGGCAAATTCACGAGTGGGCGAGCGAGCGGGTCGTTCTCGTAGAACGTGATTGGATGCGCGCGCTTGAGGTCGAGAGTGGTCGTCGCATCGGCAAGCGCCGCTGCCTGGCCGGCCAGGCTCAGAGCAAGCCACGCGCGGCTAGGGCGCCGCACGACGCTCTCTGGCGGGGAAGCGTGGGGCGTGACGTGAATGGGTGCGGGTGCGGCCAGGTCTAGATGAGCGAGAGCGGGCACCGCCGGACGTGCCGCTTCAAGATCGCTGACGGTGATGGAAAACGGTGGGACGCTTTGCCCGTGCGCGTTTGGGCAAAGGAACGCAGGCAGGAGAAACGCTGCGAGCGCGACAAAAGCGAAGCTTCGCAACATAGTTCTCGAATCGGCAGCGGAAGCTCGGAGTTCAGGAGGAAGTTGGAAGGAAGCGAAGAAGAGCCTTAGTCTCGGAATTGAAACAGTTTCAGAAAGCGACAGCCGGCAGCTCCTGGCGCCTGCGGAACGCGAAAATCAGCGCGCTTGTGTTCCTGTGGGCTGGCGGATAAGATGCGGCGAAAAGCGCGGCTTGGGCCAGCGTCTGGTCATCGACCAGCCGTGCGTTTGGGGCGCCTGGGGATTGGGGAACTTTTCGGCTGCAATTTACGTTCCATCACTGAGGCCGAAAACGGATGAGGGTTGCGAGGCTGAAAACGATTGGAGCCCGATGCCCAACTGGTGCAGCACTGTCTCCGGGGCGACGGGCCGGCTTGGGAGGAACTTGTGCGGCGGCACACGCGGCGCGTGTTCAACTTGTGCTACCGGTTCACGGGCAATCCCACCGAAGCGGAAGACCTGAGCCAGGAGGTTTTTCTGCGCATCTATCGGACGCTGGCCAGCTACCGGGCGGCGTACGGCGCGTTTCCGACGTGGCTGACCAGCGTGACGCGCAATTTGCTGGTGGATCATTACCGGCGGACGCGGCGCGACCGCATCACGGACTCGATCGACGACGCGATGCCGCAGCTCGAAGAGAAGCATTCGTCGGCGCGTTCGCCGGACAAGCTGGCGGAGGCGGGGGAATTGAGCGTGCAGTTGCAGCATGCGCTCTCGCGGTTGTCGCCGGAACTGCGCGAGGCGGTGATTTTGCGGGATTTACAGAGTCTGGACTACAGCGAGATTCAGATAGTGCTGCAAGTGCCCGAAGGCACGGTAAAATCGAGAATCAACCGGGGGCGAATCGAGCTGGCTAGGATTCTGGATGAGATGGGATTGAGGCCGCACTAGTTCCGACGACGGAAAAGATTAACCACAGAGGGCACTGAGAAAAGCGCGAGGACACAGAGGAAGACAAGACTACGGCAGAGGCGCTAGAAGCAAAAGAGCCGGCGAGACGCCGGCGCTACAAGAGAAAAGAGGACTGAGGCGAGGACATGGATTGGAATTGCACACTAACGGAAGAGCGGCTTAGCGATTTCCTCGACGGGCAGCTGCCCGCGACGGAATTGGCGGCGTTCTCGACGCATAGCAAGACGTGCGCCACGTGTGCGGGCCTTGTCGCGCGAGTGGGCGGGCTCGTAAGCGAAATGCGCGGCCTCGAATTGGTGGAGGAGCCGGAGGACCTTTCGCGGAAGATTCTGGATGCGACGCTGGGCCCGCGCGCCAGCCAGGAAGGATGGCGACGGTGGTTCGCCTGGGTGCCCACGCTGTGGCAGCCGCGATTCGTGATGGGAATTGCCACCGTCGCGGCGTGCTGCATCATCATGGTGCAGGCGGGCGGCGTGACGCCGGGCAAATTGAAGAAAGCCAACCTGAATCCCGCTGACGCGTTCCGCGCAGCGAACCGGCAGGTGCATTTGACATATGCGCGCGGCGTGAAATTCGTGAACGATTTGCGCGTGGTGTATGAGATTCAGTCGCGGCTCGAACCGGAGACGCCGTCGCAGCCTGCTCCGGAGCAGCCGCACCAGCAGCAACCACCTTCCGACCATCAGCAGCAAAAATCCGAAACGCATCCAGGCCGCAGCGAGGCTCGAACCGAGAAGTTTTTCGCTCAGGATCGCTTTCCAAACTTCGGGATGCGCACCCTGGCGCCGGTGGCTCTCCTCGTCGTCGATGTTGACGGCGGCCTGACCGGGAGACCTCAATGAAATGCGCGGTTCACACGGAGACAGACGCCACCGGGTTTTGTCGTCACTGCGGCAAGCCGCTGTGCCCGCAGTGCACGCGCGAAGTGCACGGCGCGCTGTACTGCGAGAATTGCCTCAGCGGAATGATTGCCGGGCCGCAAGGCGCGGCGGTGTTGCCTCCTGCGACGGACTCGCGTGCCGGAACCGCCGCGGCGCTGGGATTCATTCCGGGACTGGGCGCGGTATACAACGGCGAATACATCAAGGCGCTGATTCACGTGTTGATTTTCGCGTCGCTGATCGCGGGGATGGCGTCTGACATCAGCGACTCGCTGCGGGCGTTCGTGATCGTGGCGTTTGTCGCGTTCTGCTTCTACATGCCGATGGACGCGTACCGAGTGGCGAAGGCGCGCAGCGCGGGCGAGGCGCCGCCGCCGGATCTGATGCCAGGCGCGGGACGAAAGCCAATCGGCGCAATCATTCTGATTGGAATCGGTGTGTTGTTGCTGCTGGCAAACTTCCACCTGCTGGATCAGGAGTGGATTGGAAAGCTGTGGCCGGTGGCGCTGGTGGCGGTGGGCGCGTGGCTGCTGGCGGACCGGCTAAAGGGAACGTAGAGGAGATCTTCTGATGGCGGATGCACAAAAAACTTCCTGCCCTTGTGCACATTGCCGGCTACGCGGGCTGATGGGGCCGGTGGTGCTGATCACCGTCGGCGTGCTGTTTCTGCTGGGACAGTACACGCGATACGGATTCTGGGAGCTGTGGCCGATCCTGCTGATTGTGATCGGCGCGGTGCTGGTGGGCCAGTCGCTGGTTTCGCGCGAGGGCCATATTGGGTCCTGAGGGGCTCCTGAGGCGCGCGTGACCACCTCTCAACAGCGAAGATCGATCCTCTCCGGTCTACTTCTGATTTTCCTCGGCGTGATTTTCCTTCTGTACCGCTTCGAACCTCAACTGGATGTCGGAAGGCTGATCTGGCGGTTCTGGCCTGTGCTTTTCATCCTGTGGGGTGTGGCGAAGCTGGTCGATCATCTTGCGGCGCGACGAACCGGGGAACGCACGACCGTGCTCTCCGGCGGCGAGGCGGCGCTGCTGATTCTGGTTTTCTTTGCGCTGGCGGGTCTGGGGCTGGTGGATCACATCCGCAAACGTCATCCGGACCTTGATTTCAAGATCAATCCGTTCTCGCAGAAATATTCGCAGACGGACGCGTTGCCGGCGAAGAAGGTGGCCGCGGGCGCGCACATTACGATTCAGACGGAGCGCGGAAACATTTCCGTCCACGCGGGCGATGGAGATGAACTGCGCGTGACCGCGAACAAGTCGGCGTCGGACGAGAACGAATCCGAGGCTGACCGCCGGATGGCGGAAGTGAAGGCCGTCATCGAGCAGACCAGCGATGGCTACCGGGTACACCCGGCGAACCAGGAAGATTCGAGCGGCGATGTGGGCGTCGATCTGGATATTGAGGTACCGAAGAAAGCGAGTTTGACCGCGAGCACTTCGCGCGGCGATATCACTCTCGCGGGAATTGCGGGAGCGATTGAAGCGGACACGCACAACGGCGACGTGGAAATTCATGATGCCGGGTCGGATGTAGCCGTTACGCTCGAGAAGGGCAATTTGCGGGTTACGGGCGTTGCGGGAAATTTTCGCTTGAGCGGGCGCGGGAACGAGATTGACGTCTCTGACGTCGCGGGCGACGCCACGTTCGACGGCGAATTCTTCGGGCCGATCCGCGTTCGCAACGTGGTGAAGACCACGCACTACACGTCGCAAAGGTCGGATTTGACGCTGGTTCACATGACGGGACGCATGGAACTCGATTCGGGAGACCTGCAGGTTTCCGACGTGGCTGGTTCGGCCAAGCTCACGACGCATAACAAGGATGTCGACGTGGAGAATGTGGCGGGGCAGCTGGATGTTTCCGACTCGCACGGCGACATCAAGATTCACTATGCGCAGCCGCCCGCGGACGAAATCAACGTTACCAACGACTCCGGCGAGGTGGAGCTGACGATGCCGGAGAAATCGAGTTTCGAGATTTCGGCCTTTTCACGCGGCGGCGAGATTACCACCGACTTCGAAGGTCCGACGCTGCAGCAGACGAACGACGACAACGTGGGAAAGTTGAACGGCAAATTCGGCTCGCACGGGCCGAAGATCACGATTGTGACCAGCTATGGCACGATTTCGCTGCATAAATCTTCCTGAAGAACCCCGCTTCGCGGCAAAACCGAAAGGCTGAAACACAGAGGGCACAGAGAACAGCCTGAGGGCGCAGAGAAGTCCCTGCTTACTTGACTTTTCCGCGGAGTTCGTCGAGTTTGGTGAAGAATTCGGGGAAGGAGACGGCGGCGCAGTCGGCGTCGCGGATTGTGGTGTTGCCTTCGGCGCCGAGGGCGGCGACGGCTAGGGCCATGGCGATGCGGTGGTCGCCTTGGGGATCCACTTTTGCGCCGTGCAATTTTGCTTCGGATCGGCCGGCGACGCTGAGGCCGTCTGGAAATTCTTCGACGGTGGCGCCCATCCGGCGGAGGCCTTCGGCCAGCGCGGCGATGCGGTCGCTTTCCTTCACGCGCAATTCCTTTGCGTCGCGAATCTCGATTCCCTTCTCCGTGTACGCACCGAGGGCGGCGAGTATCGGAAGCTCGTCGATCATCTCCGCCACTTGCGCGCCCGAAATGATGCCGCCTGAGAGCGGCGCGTGGCGGACGGCAACGTCGCCCACGAGCTCGCCGTCGCGCAGCTGCACGGACGCGATGTTGATGGGTGCGCCGATCGAAATCAGGAAGTCGAGGACGCGCGTGCGCGTGGGATTCAGGCCCACGTTGTGCAGCATGAGCTCGGAGCCCGGAAGAACGAGTGCGGCGCCGATCATGAAGACCGCCGCCGACAGATCGCCGGGCACCGTGAGCCGGCGGCCTTGAAGTTTTGGGCGCGGATGAATGCGCGCGAGACCTTTTTCGACGTCGACGGTGGCGCCGAATTCGCGCAGGGCGAGTTCCGTGTGGTCGCGCGTGCGAACGGATTCGCGCACGGTGGTGACGCCGTCGGCGTAGAGTCCCGCGAGCAGGATCGCGGACTTTACCTGGGCGCTCGGAACGGGCGTCGTGTAATCGATGGCGCGGAGTTTGCCGCCCTGAATTTCAAGCGGCGCGCGATAACTTTCGTCTTGCGCGCTCGAAGCGCGACTCTCCGTGTGAATCCCGGCGCCCATCTGGCGCAACGGCTCGACGATGCGGCGCATGGGGCGTTTGCGAAGCGAACTATCGCCTGTGAGCGTGGACTTGAACGGCTGTCCTGCGAGGACGCCCGCAAGCATGCGAATCGTGGAGCCGGAATTTTCCGCGTCGAGGGCGCGGCGCGGGGCTTTCAGGCCATCAAGGCCGGCGCCCGCAATGCGGACGCGATCTTTGGTGACGTCGATCGGAACGCCCAGGCGGCGAAGGCACTCGAGTGTGCTGCGGCAATCGGCAGCGGAGGCGTAATTGAAAATTTCGCTCGTGCCCTCAGCGAGCGCGGCTAGAATCGCGTAGCGGTGCGAAATGGATTTGTCGCCGGGAAGCTCGACGACGCCGGAAACGGTTCCGCCCGGCGCGATGATCTTTTTTGCCATCGCATTATCGTAGCACGGCCCTCGGGATGACTCTCGTCCGAGCCACCAGCCCTGGCGACGACTCTGGGCGGAGTCCAAATAAGCGCTATATTATTGTTCAAACAGCGGAGGGCTTGGCCCCATGAAAAGAAAACGCATGCCGAAGAAGGCGCCCCACGTGCCTTCAGCGCATCCATTTGTCGGGACGTGGGTACAGACGGAAAACCCATTCCATCGGACAACGGCGGTGTTCACTGTAGCCGTGAAAGCCGGGCGTTTTCTTGTAAGGGGAGTGGACGAAGAAGATCACACAACCTTCAAAATCTCGAGAGTCAAATGGGACGGAGAATGCCTGCGGTTCGTAAGCCTATTCCCACCCACAAATCACAAAGCCGCGCATGTGTTTCGCCTGATTGGTCGGGGCCGAATCAACCACAACGTGACGTACACCGACGAAGAGGGCACCTACACAGATGATGAGAGATGGGAGAAACGGTCCCGGGGTGAAGATAAGTGCTGAGCGGTTAAGTGATTTCAGCCCTTTGGATTCGTTCCCTAATCGGCGCGTAAGACCCGATTTTGGCGCGATACTCCGGATCCGAGCCGCTGCTGGAAATCCCGACGGTTTGCGACGGAGTGTTCCGGCCCCTCTAGTTCCCTACTGAATGTCGGTGCGGGCCTTTCCCTTCTCCCAGATGGGGAGTGTTGCGGGGCCGAAGTTCCAGCCGCGGACCGACAATTTCACGTTGGGGACGCCGTCGGCTGTGGCAGCGGGATATTCGATGTCGATTTCGCGGGTTTCGCCGGGCAGCAGCGAAATGTAGTTGTCGGTGTAATACGCGGGAAGGATGCGCGAGCCGTCGTTTCCATTAACGAGAGTGAGCTTGTCGGCAAGGGACGCGTACTTGCCGCTATTGGTGACGCGCACGTGAACCTGCACGTTGTCTCCCGAGCGACTCCAGACCGCGTTGAATCCGAGCGTGGTCGCGGGAAGACGGTTCAGCGCTCGATAGGACGAACTCTGCGCGCCAAGCCAATAAAGATTTTGCGAGAGCAACGCGCCGTCGCTGCTTCGCAGTTCGAGCTTTACGAGGACCATGCCATCTTTCAGCAGCGGCTCGAGGTCCAGCTTGAAGGTGTCAGCTTCGGAATCCGCCGCTATGTCTTTTGGCTCTTCGTGATGAAGCAGCGATCTGTTGTCGAGCGAAAACACGCTGGCGCTCACTGTGAGACCGCTCAGCGGTGCGCGCGTCGTGTTGACGATGGCGACTTCGTAGTTTGAAAGATCGAGCTGGACGTGGACAGGTTCGCAGGCTTTTTTCACGCCGTAGAATGAGGCTTGCGTATCGTAATCGGAACTCAGAATTTGCCACATGTTGCTTGGCCACGCGGGTTGCGTCATCCACAAGAGGCGGCCGCTGTTCGGAGCCCACAGGTGCGCATTCATCCCTTCGAAGATGGCGCGGTGATCGACGTAGTTGAGCATTTGCGCTTTGCGCTCGAAATCCTCGAGGCTGGTGGGCGCGCCGAACTCCGCCTGGATTTGCGCCATAAAGGGCGCAACGTCGCCGTTTCCGCTTTGATGCCAGTCGTGATAGGCCCAGACGTCGTCGATGGGCCACTGGTCTTCCTTCGGAATCCAGGCGCGAAATGACTCGAGCGTCGAGAAAGACGCTGTACCGGTTTCGACGGAGAAGCCGTGGTTGAGCGTGGTGAAATAGAGCGCGGGATCCTGATACCTGTAGGGGCCGCTGGTTTGCAGGTTCACCTGATTCGAGCTGGGGGAATAGTAGCGAGTGCCGTCGAGCGAATTGATGAGGTCGATGAGGCCTTCGTTGATGATCGGCTGAGGAACGCCTTCGTTGCGGCCGCACCACATCACGATGGACGGATGATTGCGGAAGCGCAGGATGGTATCGCGCGCGTTCGCCAAGAAGAGCGCCGGGTCTTCCGGCTCGACGTTGTAATTCTGCGTCGAGGCCCAGAAATCGTTCCAGATGAGAAGGCCGTACTCGTCGGCGAGATCGTAGAAGACTTCCTCGGTGTCCTGGCCGACCCAATTGCGAATGATGTTGAGATTGGCGTCGCGATGGAGACGGAAGTAAGGCTCCAGGCGTGCGCGCGAGACGCGCTTGCGCGAATCGTCCATGCCCCAGTTACCGCCGCGACAGGCGATGCGGACGCCGTTGACCTTGATGACGAGATAGTGCGCGGCTTTCGCGTCTTCTTCAGGCGCCGGCTGAATCGCAGCGGAGGATTCGCCTCCCGGGATGAATGACGCGACCGTCGAATGCCAGTTGTCGCGCCAGGCTTCGGGGAAAAATGATGGGAACGGGTCAGGGTTCGGGATGTCGCGCATGCCGTTGTGAGTCACGTCAACGGCGGACACGCCCTTCGCGTGTGACGGCGTGTATTCAACGCGGCGCAGATGGCCCGTGGAATCGAGCAAGCTGAGTTCGTACGTGATTTCGCGAATGCCGAAAGTCACTTGCTTGACACTCGAGGCATTTGTGTTTTTCGCGTCGCCCTCGGAGAAATTCAATTTCAGGTGATACAGATCCTGCTTGCCGTAACCGTTGGGCCACCAAAGGCGCGGCTGCTGCACGGTGAGCTGCGGAAATTCCGCGGGCGCGAGCTTCACGATCGTCTCGCCGGGCGGCACGGTGATGGACTTGGTTAGCGTCGTTCCTTCGAAGGATGCGCTGAGAGTTCCCTGAATCTGAGCGCTGGAGCCGTTGTCGAGAGGCACCGTGATTTCCACGGCGGCGAGGCTCGTGTCCGGCAGCGGCAACCGCGTGACGACCTCCGGGTCGCCAATTTTCACTGAGCCGCTCGCGGCGAGCGTGACAGGCTGCCAGATTCCCGTGTCGCGGTCGCGCACGCCGGGAATCCAGTCCCAGCCTTCGGTGGCGACGAACGTGGGACCGTCGAGGCACATGATTCCGCCATTTTCGCCAGGGCCACCTTTGATCGATTGCTCCTGTGGAATGCCCGGATGCGGAGGCGGCGAAACGCGAACGGCGAGCGCGTTCGTTTGACCCGGCTTCAGTATGCCGGTCACGTCGAAAACGCCGCGAATGAAAGCGCCCTTGATCGCGCCGAGCGAGTGGCCGTTCAGCCAAACGGCCGCGGCGTAGTTGATGCCTAGGAACGTGAGCGTGAGGTGACGTCCATCGAGCGCGGCGGGAGCTTTGAATTCGACGCGATACCAATAGTCCTGTTTATTGAGCGTTTCGGGAATCGCGAGATTGTTGAGGCCGTAGTCGGGATCGGGATAGACGCCGCGGTCGACCATGGTAGTGAGCACGGTGCCCGGAACGGTGGCCGGCCACCAGTTTTTCGTGCCGAAACCGGGCTGAGACATTTCCGGCCCCGACGCTTTTACTTCGGGCGCGGGAGTGAGAGTCCAGCCGGCTGCGAGCGTCCATTCATTTTCTCCGCTGGAACGTAGCGATTCACGCGAGGCCGGCAGGTTGCGAGCGACTGGCTTTGAAAACGGCGCTTTGCTCACGGGCATCGTGGAAGGATCTTGCGGCGCGCGATAGCCGGCCTGGCCTCGGGTTTGAACGGGCCAGGGCTTTGAACCCTCCTCGAATTCGATCAAGTCGAAGTTTGGCGGCTGCTGGGCGAGTTGAGCAATCTCCTTTGGATCGAGCGCGCGGCGCAACAGAGTGAGAGAGGCAATTTTTCCGCAGAAGTGGCGGGCATTGGGCCACGGTTGCGCGGCGGGCGCCATTTGCAACACGGGGCTGACGCTCCCGAGGTCGAGTTTGCCGCCGCCGACAAGACCGCCGCCGTCGTAGGAGCGAAATTCGTTCCCATCGAAAGTGACCGCAATCAGGTGCCACTCGCGGGGAGCGAAATCAGCCTCCGATTCGATGCTGTTGCCCTCGCCGATTCGCAACACAAAATTGCCATGCTCGATTGCGATGTAGCGCGAGTATTCGTCGGCGATGGTTCCGATGCCAACGATGAGCGTTGGCCCTTGCAGCGTTGCGTCCAAGCGAATCCAGCAGTACAGGGTCCACGGCGAGCTAGACAGCAAGACGGAATCGTGTTCGTTCAGCGGTTTCTTCAGTCCTTCGCCGTCGGGGAGAAACACGGCGTTGTACGGGCCGTATTGGGGAGGATCGTTGGTTACGACTTGCTGAGCGCAAGCCACGGGCGCCAATGCGGAGACAAGTGTCGCCGCGATAGAGAGCGCAGCGACGACTATCGAGGTGCGGCGCAACACGTATTGGATCAAATTCATGGAAGCTCCCCGCAACGCTGTCGGGTGCCAAATCGATATTCCAAAGCCCATTGCCAGCCAGCGCAGCAAATCATACTCCAAAGCCGCGAAGGCTCTGTCGACATCGTTCTGCAAAAGTTCTCAGCCTGTGCCGGAGCGCAGTACATACAATCGTCCCTCCGGGACTCGTCCTTCCTTTCGATTCGGTTCCCGGCACTCCGCTTCGCTCTGTGCCGGGCTAAGTACAATCGCCGCTCCGCGGCTCACAGCGATTTCGATTGCGGAGCCCGGGCGGAGTGATGATGTCAGCGAACTTATTCGAAAATGAATTGGGCAAAGATGCGGGCGGAGCAACAGTGGCAAGACGTGATAGGTTATGCCGCGAGAACAATAGGATGTCCGGCACGAGGGGAGTGGCGATGCATAGATGGATGATTTGCGTAGCGTGCTTGCTATTCGTGTGTGCGTGGTCTGCGGTGGCCCAGGAGAAAGCGAATGCGACGCGGCTGATTGAGCTTGCGAAATCGAATAGCGCGGAGTTGCGCGGCGCGATCTCGGCCACGTTTGACGCGAAGGACCTGGGCGCGGGAACGGCGTGGGCTGGGCAAGGCCCTGAATTTTTCTTCGCGACGAATGCGGCGGCGCAACCGTCGCTGATGATCGACGATGCGCCGGGGCCACAGATGCAGGCTCTCGCGGGGTCCGATCTCTGGTACGCGGCGGCGCACATCGAGCCGGTGGGCAGGCTGCACTCGTTCTATTACATGGTGAACGGAGCGCGATTCGGCGGGCGGCTCGATTTGCCCGCGTTCGGGCCGCTCTCGTATCTTCAGCCCGGCGTGCCGTCGGGTACGCTCTCGGAAAAAATAGTTCACACCAGCAAGATTTACGATGGCATGAAAAGCGAATACTGGATTTATGTGCCGGCGCAATACGACCCGAAAACGCCCGCGGCGCTGATGGTGTTCCAGGATGGCGGCTGGTACACGCAGCGCGACGGCAATATTCCCGTATTGAACGCCATCGACAACCTGATCGCGCAGAAAAAGATTCCCGTGATGATTTGCGTGTTTATCTTTCCGGGTCGCATCGGCGATTCGCCGGGCACGCCAACATACAACTTCGTGAAGGCATATTCGGACGAGTGGCATCGAACGCTGGACGATGCGATGCGCAGCACGCTGTACGACACGGTGAGCGACCGCTACGCGCGTTTCCTGCGCGACGAAGTACTGGCAGACGTCGCTGCGAAATACAACATCCGGAAGGACGCGTACAGCCACGCGATTACGGGGCTGTCGTCGGGCGGAATCTGCTCGTTCAACGCGGCGTGGCAGATGCCGGACGAGTTCAGCCGCGTGATTTCGTGGATTGGCAGCTTCACGAGCATTCAGTGGAAGGAAGATCCCAATAATGCCGACGGCGGCCAAGATTATCCCGATAAGGTGTTGCGCGAGCCGAAGCGGAACATTCGCGTGTGGTTGCAAGATGGTTCGGCGGATATGGAACAGGATCGCTACGGAAGCTGGCCGCTGGCAAACGTTCGCATGGCTAACGCGCTGAAACTAAAGGATTACGATTTTCATTTCAGCTTCGGCAAGGGCACGCATAATCCGGGTCAGGGCGCGGCGGAGTTTCCGGAGGAGATGATCTGGCTTTGGCGAGACTACGATTCAAGTAAGACCGCGCAAACATATGAGATGGAGGCTGGCGAGAAGGCGAAGCCGGTGTTCCGCGTGACAATTACGGGCCGCGATAGCCGGTAGAGGGCGCGAAAGGGCCAGCTCAGGCGTCTAATTGTTGTGGCCTTTCAGCGCGGTCATATAGTGCGGGTAGCGCTTTCGAAGGCTTCCGAGCAACAGAGGCCACGGGGAAGGCATCTAGTACCATTATGTTTGGGACTTGATGCTTAGAACCAGGGGTCCATTTGCGCCGATGGATGCAGGCGCGTATTATCGTAATCCCATGCCTCTTGTGCGTCGAAAACTTTCCAACGTCAGTGCCGTAGCAGTCCCCCGTTTGGTCCTTTGTTTCACCGGTCTCCTGATTGTTCTTCTGGCTCTTCTCGCGCTACCCGTTCGTGCGCAGGTGCGCGCTGGCGACAGCCCTCAAACGATTCCGGTAAGCGAGATCAAGCCCGGAATGAAGGGCGTCGCCTACACGATTTTCGAGGGCGATAAAGTTGAGAAGATCGATCTGGTCGTGTTGGGCGTGCTGGAGAATGCGCTGGGACCGAAAGAAGACGTTATTTTGGTGCAGCTCCTGGGCGACAGAGCGGAACACAACGGAGTGGTGGCAGGGATGAGCGGCAGCCCCGTTTATTTCGACGGGAAGCTTGCGGGCGCGATTTCGCTAAAGCTCGGCATTTTCACGAAGGAAGCGATTGGCGGGGTAACGCCGATTGCGAGCATGCGCGACGCCGAAAAGTCAGGCGAGATGCCTGCACCCGCGGGAACGGCTGCAACGACGGAAACATCCACTTCGGCGATGGCGATGCGCGTTCCTCTGCCGGAGGACTTTTCGCGGTTCACTGGCGCCGGTGGCGCGCAGTTTCTGGTTCCGATCGAGACGCCGCTGATTGCGTCCGGGCTCTACCCGCAGACTCTCGCACAATTCGGCAAGGAACTTTCGTCCTGGGGCGTAGCGGTGATGGCCGGCGGGACGGCGCCTGCTTCGCCCGAAGATTTTCAACTGAAGCCGGGCGAAATGGTGGGCGTGGACCTGATCCGCGGCGATTTGTCGATCAGCACAGGCTGCACGGTGACCACCGTGGACGCCGATCAGATCATGGCTTGCGGCCATCCGATATTCGGGTACGGCAACGTGAAGCTGCCGATGTCGCGCGCGCACGTGGTCACGACGCTTGCTTCGTCGATGGCGTCGACGAAAATCATCACGACGGGCGGCATCATCGGCACGCTCACGGGAGACCGCGCGACCGCCATCATCGGCAAGCTCGGCGCGGGGCCGCCCATGGTTCCCATGGAAATTACGCTGGAAACCCCGGCGATCAAAAAGGATTTTCATTTTGAGGTCATCGAGAGCCCGCAGCTCACGCCGCTGCTGGTGGCACTGACTGCCTATAACGGCATCGTGGGAAGCACGGCGTACGGAGAGGGATTGACGCTGCAGCTCGACGGAACGATCGAATTGAAGGGTCACACGCCGGTTCAGATCGACGATCTGTTTGCGCCCACGGACTCGCCGATTCCCGCCGGATACATGGTGGCGATTGCCGTTCAGGGAGCGTTCGCGCGAATTTACTCGAACCCGTACGAACTGCCGCAGATCGATAAAATCAACCTGCACGTGACGGCGATGAACGAGCGCCTCCGCGCGACGATCGAAAACGCCTGGATCGAAAAGAGCGAAGTGCATCCCGGCGAGACGGTATCAGCGAAGGTCTTGTTGCGACCGTATCGCGGCGCGCCGTTCATTCAGGAAATCCCGATCACGATACCGGATGAGGTGGCGCGAGGACCGCTGCAACTGGTAATCAGCGACGCCGATACGGTCAACCGGAACGTACAAGTTCTAGCGGCAAGCTCGCAGGCGCAATTGCCGGGGCTGGAGGAGCTGATCAAGCTCGTCAACCGCGAACGCCGCAACGATCGCCTCTACGCCACTCTCCTGCAACCTACTCCAACCCTGCTCGTGGAAGACAAGGAAATGCCGAACGCGCCACTTTCCGAGATCAACGTGCTGAATGAAAGGCACAATCCGGGTGGCGCGCGTCTGCTGTGGCAATCGACGGCGGGCCAGTGGTCCGTCGACATGCACCAGGTGATTGCGGGTGAGCACTCGCTGACGATCACAGTAAAGTGAACTGTCCTCAAAGGAGAGCCGGCATCATGAAATGGCGAACAACTCTAGTGTGCGCGGTGGCGGCCGCATTCTTGCTGCCCGCGCTCGCTTATGCGGAGCACACGCGATACTGGCGGCAATCGGACTCCGGCGAGTTCGAAAAGGGGACGGCCAAGGGCGTCGCGATCCGCAGCGACGGGAAGCTGATGCCAGCGCCGGAGTTCACGGCGCTTGCGGATCCCAATCTGGCCTATATCTGGCAACTACGGCTGGATTCGCACGGACGCCTCTATGCCGCGGGCGGGCCGAACGCGAAAGTGCTCCGGCTGGACGATGCGGGAAAAGCAACGACCGTTTTCGATTCGCCTGAACTGGCTGCGCAAGCCATCACATTTGACGCGAAGGACAATCTGTTTGTAGGGACGTCGCCGGACGGAAAAGTCTACAAGGTGACGCAGGACGGACAGAAGAGCGTCTTCTTCGATCCCAAGACGAAATACATCTGGGCGCTGGCGATGGACAGTCAGGGAACGCTTTTCGTCGGTACCGGCGACAAGGGCGAAGTCTACGTCGTTGCGCCGGACGGCAAAGGCGAGGTCTTCTACCAGAGCGATGAGCGCCACGCGCGCTCCCTGGCGTTCGATTCGAAAGGCGACCTTCTGATCGGGACCGAGCCGAATGGCTTGATCCTGCGCGTGCCGGTGGAACGAAAGAATGCGCAGGTGATTCCGGCTGCCGGAAGTTCGTTCGTCGTTTACGAGACAAATAAGAAAGAGGTCACTTCCCTGCTCCAAGATGCGGACGGCAACCTATACGCCGCTTCCATCGGCGAGAAGAGCCGCAATCTAATGGCGGCGACTCCCCAAATTCCGCCCCAGGCGCCCACAGCAGTGATTACAGCTCAGGGCGGTGGGAATATCACGATCTCGCAAGGCGCCACGCAAGGTGGGCCGCCCGTCGCTCCGTTAACGTATTTTGCGTCGGCCACCGGCGGGGCGGAGGTTGTGAAGATATCGCCAGACGGTTCACCGCAGACGCTGTGGACTTCGCGCGAGGATCTCGTCTTTTCGGCGGGGCTCTCGCCGGCGGGGAAACTGCTGCTGGGCACTGGAAACAAAGGCGCGGTAATCGAGCTCGAAGGAAACGACGTGTATTCGAGCATCGCGAAATCCGCGTCGGCTCAGGTGACCAGCCTGGTAGCGGGAGCGGGCGGGAAAATGTTCGTCGCCACCGCAAATCCGGGCAAGATTTTCGCGCTGGGCCCGGGATACGAGAAGGATGGCAGCTTCGAATCGGATACGTTTGACGCCAAAATTTTCTCGCACTGGGGACGCCTGACCTGGTGGGGCGAAAACGGAGCTACGCGAGGCAAAGTGGCGTTCTACGTGCGCTCGGGAAACACCTCGAGCCCCGAGAAAAACTGGGGACCATGGGCCGGCCCGTACAAGGACCCGGATGCCGATGCAGTGAGTTGCCCGCCTGCGCGGTTCGCGCAGTGGAAGGCAGTTTTTCTGGATACGGACGGCGGAGGGGCGCCCAGCATTTCCTGGGTGAGCCTGGCGTACCAGCCGAAAAACGTGGCGCCCGTCGTCGAAGATATCGTGGTGCAGGACCCCGGAGTGCGAATCCAGGGATTCGCAGCGCAGCCCGCGGGACCCGCAGGTGCGGCGAACGTGCAATTGCGAATGCCTCAGCGCGAAGGGGCATTCGTGCCAAATATGGCTCCTGAAGTGTCCATGAAGGCCGCGAGAATGGATGTCCCCCCGCAGGGATTCGAGGAAAGGGGCTACGAGAGCGTCCTGTGGAGCGCGCGGGACGACAATGACGACGATCTGGTTTTTACCATCTACTATCGCGGCGAAGGCGAAAAGAACTGGCGGCTGCTGAAGGACAAAGTCACGCAGCATTACTATTCGTGGGACACGACCACGATGCCAGACGGCGCCTACTATCTGAAAATTGTCGCGTCGGATTCGCCGTCCAATCCTCCCGATCAAGCCCAGTCGGATGAGCGCGAAAGCGACCGGTTCGAAGTGGCGAATACGCCGCCGCGAATCGAGGCCTTGCGAGCGCAGGCGCATTCGCCGACAGCCACAGTCACGTTCGAAGGCATCAGCACCGGCGGGGCGCTGGCGCGCGCCCAATACAGTCTCGACGGCGGAGACTGGCAGGTGGCGTTCCCGGTGGGGCTGCTGTCAGATTCACCGAAGCAGAAGTATGAGATTCAGCTGTCGGGGCTGACGCCCGGCGAGCACACGATCGCCGTGGAAATTTCGGATCGCTTCGAAAATAAGACGTCGGCGAAGGTGACGTTTATCACTTCGAGCGGCACGAAATAGGGCACCCGACGGAAACGCGCCGTTTGCGCTAGTTGTCCCAATTGCGGGGGGCGGACACAGGTTCGAACCGCTGGACGATGGCGCCGGCGCCCGTCAATCCCTCCTGATCGAGCACTTCTGCGTGGATCACGCGCGCGTGGCAGCGCACTTTCTCCGATCTGCGGCCCGTCACTTCCAAAGGGAGCGTGAAATAGATTTCGAGTTCTTCGCCGACCTTCACTTTTTCACCCGAGATAAAGTAGATTCCTCGCTCGGACAAGTTCACGGTTTCGCCGTCCAGCGTGCCGAAGTGCGTCTGGGTAAGCGGACCCCTAATGGATTCGGTGGATCGCAGCGATGCGTCGCTTGGCTTCGTTCCATTCTTCACGATGCGAAACCTCACTGGAATTACACATTCCTTCCGTGGCGAAATGCGGCGTTCGTGGCCTGACATGGTTTTCTTTCTCCTTGTGCCGATTGGCTGGGGATAACTACGGAAGGGGTTTCGCGAGAATCGCATCGGCGTGAAATGCGCGTCAAGAATTTTAATGTGCGCGCGCAACGAAGGCGGCAATCCGTGTGCCATAATGCATCGGCAAAATTCCCATGGCGACACATGCGGGAGTAGACCAAAAACCGGATCTTGAAGCGATTCGCGAGGCGCACCGTCGAATTGCCTCGCGCATTCATCGAACTCCCGTCATCACCTCTTCGTCGCTCGACGAAATTGCTGGCGCGCAGATTTTCTTCAAGTGCGAAAACCTGCAGAAGACGGGCTCATTCAAGATTCGCGGCGCGACGAACGCCGTTTTTTCGCTAAGCGATGAAGAGGCGAAACACGGCGTGGTGGCACCTTCATCGGGCAATCATGGGGCCGCCCTGGCGCTGGCCGCGCGGTGGCGAGGCATTCCTGCGTGGGTGATCATGCCGTCGAATTCATCGGAGGTAAAGAAACGCGCCGTGGAAGCGTATGGCGGCACAATCACGGAGTGCGAGCCGAATATGGCGTCGCGCGAGGCGACGGCAGCGGATGTGATGAAGCGCACCGGAGCGCATCTGGTGCACCCGTACAACGACCCGCGCGTGATCGCCGGCCAGGGAACGGCAGCACTCGAACTCCTCGAGCAGGTTCCCGGGCTCGACGTCATCCTCACGCCCGCGAGCGGTGGCGGGCTCCTAAGCGGCACGGCCATCGCGGCGAAGAGTCTGCGGCCGGAGATTCGCGTGGTGGGCGGAGAGCCCCGGAACGCGGATGACGCGTACCGGTCGATGGCTTCCGGCAAGATCGAACCCGCCGCGAAGACGGAAACGATCGCGGATGGCTTGCGCGCGACCTTGTGCCCGCTGACGTTTTCAATTCTGCGCGAGCGAGTGGATGAAATCTCGCTGGTGTCGGAAGAGGAAATCGTGTCGACGATGATGCTGCTGTGGGAGCGCGCGAAGATTGTGGTGGAGCCTTCGGGGGCGGTGGCTGCAGCGCCTGTCTTGTTGCGAAGGATCAAGGCGGAAGGAAAGAAGGTGGGCGTGATCCTTTCGGGCGGAAATGTGGACTTAGAGCGGTTGCCTTGGATGAAGTGACCTTTGCGAGCAAGACAAAACATCATCGCAGAGGCGCAGAGAAAGGCGGGAGAAAACAGAAACCTGGAGCAGTTTCAGGGGATGATCGTCGCGAGTAGATCTTTGGCTTCGACGCTTTGGCCCGGCGACACGAGCAACTTCGCGATGCGGCCGTCGATGGAAGCGCAGATGTTGGTTTGCATTTTCATGGCTTCCAGCGTCATCAGCTTTGCGCCGCGCTTGACGCTCTCATTCACCTGCACCGCGATGCTGCTGATGAGGCCGGCCGTGGGAGCGCCAATCTGGCTGGGATCGGCGGGATCGGCCTTGGGATGCGCGCGCTCGACGACGCGAAGTGATTGATCGCGAACGTTCACCTCGCGCGGCTGGCCGTTCAGATCAAAGAAGAGAGTGCGGGTGCCGTCAGGGTGCGGCTCGCTGGCGGTGAGGAACTTGATGATCAGCGTCTTTCCGGGCTCGATGTCGACGGCAATTTCCTCGCCCGATTTCAAACCGTAGAAGAATGCGGGCGTGGGCAAAACGCTCACGTCGCCGTGAGCCTCGACGAATTTCTCGTACTTCAAATACACTTCCGGATACAACAAGTAGCTCAGCAAATCATCGAGCGCGACCGGACCGCCCGTCTTGTGGTGCAGACTCTCCGTTTCGGCGGCGAAATCCACCGCCGGAAGTTTCGCGCCGGGCCGCCCTTTTAGCGGCTGAACTTCGCGCAGAATGATTTTCTGCAACTTCTTCGGCCAGCCGCCCGGCGGCACACCCAGTACGCCAGAAAACATCTCGATCACCGAATTCGGAAACGCGACGTCGTGATGGGCGTCGAGTTTCAAGACCTCTTCGGGCTTCATGCCCTTGGCCATCAGGAACAGGGTCATGTCGCCGACGACTTTGCTCGAAGGAGTCACCTTCACGATGTCTCCGAACAATTGGTTTACTTCGGCATAGGTGCGCTCCACTTCGCGCCAGCGATGGCCAAGGCCCATGGCCGCAGCCTGTTCGCGAAGATTCGTAAACTGCCCGCCGGGAATTTCGTGCTCGTAGAGGCGCGACGAGCCTGCCTTGGGGCCGGAATCGAACGGCGCGTAGTAAGTTCGAACGGTCTGCCAATAGTCGGAACACTCGTTGAGCGCTTCGAGGTCGAGCTGGGTGTCGCGGGGTGTGTTTTGGAGAGCGGCGACGATGGCGTTCAGGTTCGGCTGGCTGGTTCCGCCGCTCATCGAGGCAACCGCGGCGTCCGCGACGTCCACGCCCGCGTCGGCGGCCTTGAGGACGGAAGCAGCGTTCGCCCCACTGGTATCGTGCGTGTGAAAATGGACGGGGACTTCGATTTCCTCGCGCAGCCGCCGGACGAGTTCGAATGCGGCATAGGGACGGCACAGCCCGGCCATGTCCTTGATGGCCAGAAAGTGCGCGCCGAGTTTTTCCAGGCGCTTGGCCATCGCGACGTAATACTTCAGGGAATATTTCGGGCGCGAGGAATCGAAAATGTCTCCCGTGTAGCAGATGGCCGCTTCGCAAACGGCGCCGGTTTCCAAAATCGCGTCCAGAGAGACGCGCATGTTTTCGACGGAATTCAGCGAATCGAACACGCGGAAAATATCGATTCCCTGCTTGTAAGCTTCGCGCACGAATTCCTGAATCACGTTGTCCGGATACGAGGCGTAGCCCACTGCGTTGGCGCCGCGCAAGAGCATCTGGAAGCAAACGTTGGGGACGAGGCGGCGCATATCGCGGAGACGGCTCCAGGGATCCTCGTGCAAGAATCGGAGCGCCGTGTCGAAGGTGGCGCCGCCCCACATTTCGAGGCTGAACAAATTGTGGAGCCTTCGCGCGACCGCCGGCGCGATGGCGAGCATGTCGTACGTGCGCACGCGGGTCGCCATCAAAGACTGGTGAGCATCGCGAAAAGTGGTGTCGGTGATCAGCAGGCGCTTTTGCTTGCGCGTCCACGCGGCAAATTTCTTCGGGCCGAGTTTCAGAAGAAGCTGGCGCGTGCCGGGAGCGGGATCCGAGGCCGGAATGGATGGGAGCGCCGCGAACTCAAGGTCCTTCGGAGCTTCCTTGCCCTTCACTTCCGGATTGCCGTTCAAGATGACGCCGCCGAGATAGCTGAGCAGCCTGGTGGCGCGATCGCGGCGCGCGGGCAGCCGAAACAGCTCCGGGTGCTTGTCGAGAAACGACGTAGTGATTTCGCCGGCGCGAAACTGCGGGTGATTGGCGACGTTTTCGACGAAGGGGATGTTCGTCTTGACGCCGCGGATTCGAAATTCGCGGAGCGCGCGGTCCATCCGCTGGCACGCTTCCGGGAGATTCATTCCCCAGGCCGTGACCTTCACGAGCAAAGAGTCGTAGAAGGGCGTGATCGACGCGCCGGCATAGGCTGTGCCGCCATCCAGGCGGATGCCGAATCCAGCGGGCGAGCGGTACGTGGAAATCTTTCCGTAGTCGGGCGCGAAGTTCTTTTCGGGATCTTCGGTGGTGACGCGGCATTGCAAGGCGGCGCCGTACAGCGGAACGCTTTCCTGTCTCGGAAGCGACATCGTTTCGCCGTGCAGGCTGTGTCCCTGCGCCACCTGAATTTGCGCGCGAACGATGTCGATACCGGTGACCATTTCCGTGACGGTGTGCTCAACCTGGATGCGCGGGTTCACTTCGATGAAGTACCACTTGCGGGAGTCGACGTCGTAGAGAAACTCCACGGTGCCTGCATTCTGGTAGTTCGCTTTGCGCGCGAGTTGCACGGCGGCATCGCATAGTTCCGTGCGGATCGCAGGATCCAAATTCGCCGCTGGGGCCACCTCCACCACCTTCTGATGGCGGCGCTGAACCGAGCAGTCCCGCTCGTACAAATGGAGCAGGTTTCCATGGTGATCGGCGAGAATCTGCACTTCCAAGTGGCGCGCGTGTTGCAGATATTTCTCGAGAAAAACGGAGGCGTCGCCGAAAGCCGAGAGGGCCTCGCTTTGCGCTTCGTCGAGGCGAGCTGCAAGGTCCGATTCCTCGCGCACCACGCGCATCCCGCGTCCGCCGCCGCCCATGGCGGCCTTGACGATCACCGGGTATCCGATTTCGGCGGCGATTTTCTCGGCCTCGGCCGCGGACGTAACTGGGTGCTCGGTACCCGGCAGAATAGGCACGCCGGCCGAAGCGGCAAGGTTACGAGCGGCGGTCTTATCGCCGAGAAGTTCGAGGAGTTCCGCCGTGGGACCGATGAACGCGATTCCGGCCTTCTTGCAGGCGCGCGCGAGAGCCGGGTTCTCCGAGAGAAAGCCGTAGCCCGGATGAATCGCGTCGGCGCCTTTCTGCTTGGCGATTCCGACGATGCCCTGGATATCGAGGTACGCTTCGACCGGGCCTTTCCCCTCCCCAACCAGATAGGCCTCGTCCGCCTTGAAACGGTGGAGGCTGAGCCGATCCTCTTTCGAATAGATTCCGACGGTGCGCAGGCCGAGTTCGTTCGCGGCGCGGAAGATGCGAATGGCAATCTCGCCGCGGTTTGCGGCCAGCAGCTTCTGAATCACTTTTTCTTTGGGCATCGGTCGGTCGTACGGCCAGCGTGGAATTTAACATCTTTCCACGCATCGCGTCGCGGATCGATCAGAACTTTCGATAGGATGGAATCAAATTGCGGATGGGAGAAGCGCTACTCGTTCGGGCGCCAATCGGTGGGCGGGAAGGCGATTTTCCAGAAGTCCGGGGCGGGCGAATCGAATTCGATCGGGACGTGATAGCCTTCCGGCATTTCTCGCGCGGGACGCACCACTTTGCAGGCAACACATTCCTTCGTGTTGCAGTGTTCCAGCACCAGCATCGTTCCGGCCGGAAGATTCCGCTCGACGACGACGATTGCGCCATGATCGTTCACGCTGAGCGTCGTGACTTCGAATGACGATTGCTTCCCTTGCAGCGCTACGTGAATGTTGGCGCGGACGCGAAGCATCACGCGCTGGCTGCGACGCTTGTCCTCGGGCGCGTCCGGGCGCGCGACTTTGCCAAGTCCGGTGGCCAGCTTCGGTGCGATCACGGATCCTGGTCCAGGCTTGATGGGCGGCCCAAACGGACGAGCGGCGGTGCTTGATTTTGCCGGCGAGTCGCTTTTCTTCACCAGAGGCAACTTCAAAGTTTGGATTCTCAAGACGCATCCCCCATGCCAGAGATCACACGAAGATCAACAGAGATCCACACCCCAAAAATCCATTTCCGGCGAGACGAGTTCGATCCCCAGGTCCCAACCGTCCGGCCGCTTCGTTCCCTTCCAGACAACCACGCCTGCCACCGACTTGCGCGTGGCAAGATTCGTCACGCGCAATTGCTGTTGCACGTCAATTTCCTTTGGGCTTACGAGTAAACAGCCGTAATTGTTTACGACGCGAGTAAACCCGGGTTCGAAGTGTACCGGTCCGGAACGACCGTTCCATTCTATGATGACCGGCACGCGGGAATTCATGCGCGGCCCACGTCGCTTGCGTCTGGTGCGCATGTCCCGGGGAAGGTCTGAAGCAAAATGCATCCTGGTGTGTGTCCGTAGTGATGCTAGGCGGCGCGAACAGCAGGGTCAATGGTACGGAGCGACAGGTCTCACCTGTCCACGAGGGCAAAACGGTACAGCGAAGAAAAGGAATACGAATGCGCGATTCGCAGAATTGTGATCGAAGCGCGGCAATCAGATAATTCAGTCAGCCGATGCAAGGCCCGGCTCGTCTTTCGTTGACCCGATCGCCTTCCCGAAACGGCGCTGAGTCCAACTCTGGAACGAGTCCATGTAGGTGTAGAAGACCGGCGTGAGGTACAGCGTGACGAGTTGTGAGAAGACGAGACCGCCGACAACAGCCAGACCCAGCGGCCGGCGCGAATCCGCCCCCGCGCCCGAGCCGAGCGCGATTGGAATCGTGCCCATCAGCGCGGCCATGGTGGTCATCATAATGGGACGAAAACGAATCAGCGAGCCTTCGTAAATCGCTTCCGCCGCGGATTTGTGGCCTTCGCGCTCGCGCTCAACGGCGAAATCCACCATCATGATCGCGTTTTTCTTCACGATGCCGATCAGCATCATCACTCCCACGAACGCGTAGAGATCGAGGCTCAGGTGGAACAACTGCAGAGTGAGCAACGCTCCGAACGCGGCGGATGGCAAACCCGAAAGAATCGTGATGGGGTGAATGAAGCTCTCGTACAAAATTCCGAGAACGATGTAAATCACCAGAATCGCCATCACCAGCAGAATTCCCAGGCCCGTCAGAGAAGCTTCGAACGCCTTCGCCGTCCCCTGGAATTGAGTGGTCACCGTCGGTGGAAGTGTTTCGCGCGCGAGCTTTTCGATCTCACTGACGGCGTCGCCAATCGCGAACCCCGGTTTCAGGTTAAAGGAAACAGTGACGCCGGGGAGCTGGCCGAGATGATTCACGGTGAGCGGGCCGAGGTTCGTGTCCAGTTTCGCGACGGCGCTCAAGGGAACCAAAGCGCCCGAAGTCGAGTGAACGTAGAGCATCGAAAGCGCCGCGGGATCGGCCTGATACTTGTCTTCGAGCTCCATCACCACCCAATACTCGTCGTTGGGCGCGTAGATGGTGGAAATTTGCCGCTGGCCGTAGGCGGTGTAGAGCGCGTCTTCCACCTGCTCGGCTGAGACGCCGAGGGCCGACGCTTTGTCGCGGTCGATGTTCACCGTAACTTGCGGATTGTGGATGAGCAAGTCGCTGGTGACGTCGAGCAAACCGGGAAGCTGCGCCACTTTCGGCTCAAAAATGGCTTCGTAGCGGTAGAGCTCGGACGTGTCGGGACTTTGCAGCGTGAGCTGATACTGGCTCTTGGTGAGCTCGCCGCCCACCTGAATCGGCGGCAAGTTTTGCATGTAGGCGTTGATGCCCGCGACGGCCGCGAATTTCGGACGTAGCTCCTCGATCACTTCGTCGATGGTGGGATGATGCGCGAACAGAGGCGCGACGGCGCGGAGCAGGCCGCCGAGAACCGGAGTCTTGCCGTACTTCCGATCGAGATCGAGCATCGCCTGACTCGGAATTTTCGGCCGCTGATTCCGCTCCTTCAAGTGCATGAACAAGACGCCGGAATTGCTCGAAGTGAAGGCGCCGATGCTGGAGAAAAAGTCGTTTCTGTTCGGGTCGTCCATGACGATTTGATTCAGCGCCATCTGGTGCGTCCGCATCGATTCGAAGGAAATTCCCTGTTGCGCCTCCGTGGAGACGAAGAGCTGGCCGTTGTCTTCCGCGGGGAGAAAACCTTTCGGAATTACAACGAATTGCCACGCCGTGATCACCAGAATGACGCCGGAGACCGCCATGATAAACACTCGGTGCCGCAGCGACCATTGGAGCGAAACGTCGTAAACACGCAGCAGGCGATCGAAGAAGCGCTCGAGCGACATATACACGCGGCCGTGTTTCGCGCCGTGCTGAGAGCGCAGGAAACGACTGCAAAGCATCGGTGTCAGCGTCAGCGAGACGAAGCCAGAAACGAGAATCGACGCCATGATCACGATGGCAAATTCGTGCAGCAGGCGCCCCATGATCCCGCCCATGAAGAGCACGGGAATGAAGACGGCGGCAAGGGACAGCGTCATGGAAACGATCGTGAAGCCGATTTCCCTGGAGCCGCTGAGCGCGGCTTGCATCACGCTTTCGCCCATCTCGATGTGGCGAACGATGTTTTCGAGCATGACGATGGCGTCGTCGACGACAAATCCCACGGAAAGCGTCAGCGCAAGCAGCGAGAGATTGTCCACCGTGTAGTTCAGCGCATACATCACCACGAACGTGCCGATGATCGACATGGGCAAGGCGATGCTCGGAATCAGCGTGGCCGAAAGATTCCGGAGAAACAGGAAAATTACGAGTACGACCAGTATGACCGCCAGGAACAGCGTGAATTTAACGTCACCCACCGACTGGCGGATCGAGACAGAGCGGTCGTACAAAATGTGCATTTGTACCGAAGGCGGAATGATCGCGCGAAACTGCGGCAATAGCGTCTTCACCGCGTCCACCACTTCCACGGTGTTCGTTCCCGGCTGCCGCTCAACGGCCAACACCACGGAGCTCGTGTTGTTCCACCAGTTCGCGACGCGGTCGTTTTGCACGCTGTCGAAAACTTTCCCCAGGTCTTCGAGGCGCACCGGCGAGCCGTTTCTATAAGCGACGATTAAGGGCCGGTACGACGAGGCGTGGGTGAGTTGCCCATTCGCCTGCAGCACGAACGCGCGATCCTTGCCGTACAGCGTTCCCACGGGGAGATTCACGTTGGCGTTCTGCACGGCGGTATGCACGTCGTCGATGCCGATTTGCCGCGTCGCAAGCGCCTGCGGATCGAGCTGGATCCGCACCGCGTACTTCTGCGCGCCGTATACCTCGACTTGCGCGACGCCCTTCACCATCGAGATACGCTGGCCCATCAGCGTCTCGGCGTATTGGTCCACCACGTAGAGCGGCAGCGTCTTGGAACCCATCGCGAGATAAAGGATGGGCTGGTCCGCCGGATTCACTTTTGTATATGTGGGTGGCGTGGGCATGTTCGGCGGGAGCTGTGGAGCGGCGCGCGCGATGGCGGCCTGCACGTCTTGCGCGGCGCCGTCGATGTTGCGGCTAAGATCAAACTGCAGAGTGACCTGCGTGGTGCCAAGCGAACTGGACGAGGTCATCGAGTCGATGCCCGCGATGGTCGAGAACTGCTTTTCGAGCGGCGTGGCTATGGCCGACGCCATCGTGTCGGGATTCGCGCCGGGAAGGCTGGCCGAAACCTGAATCGTGGGGTAATCGACGTTGGGCAGGTCGCTCACTGCGAGCGAGCGGTACGCGATGATGCCGAAAAGAAGAATCGCCATCATGACGAGAGCGGTCATGATGGGGCGGCGGATGAAAATGGCTGCGATATTCATGGATCCGCGCTAGCTGCCCTGCGCTTTGTCTTTCAACTGAACCTTGATTCCGGGAATTAGGCGGAGTTGGCCATCGGTGACGACGGTCTCGCCGGGCGTCAAGCCTTGGGAGATCACGGATTCTTCGCCGAGCGTCCGGGCCACCTTCACCGGGCGCGATTCGGCGGTCATGTCCGCGGTCACCACGAAAACGAAATCGCCGGACTGTCCCGTTTGAACGGCCTGCGTGGGAACCACGATCGCATTTTCCTGTTCCGCGAGTCGAAGCGAAATGGTCGAGAATTGTCCCGGCCACAGGCTGCGGTTGGCATTCGGGAATGTGGCCTTTAGCTTGATCGTTCCCGTGGTGGCGTCCACGGAGTTATCGGTGAATGTGAGGTAGCCGGTTTCGGGATTGGGATCGCCGTAGGGCGTCGCCTCCACCTGAAGCCGCCCTTGCGCCATATATTTCTTGACCACGCTCAGGTATTGCTCCGGGATCGAAAAATCCACGTACAGCGGCGCAATCTGATTGATCACGACGAGGATGGGAACGTCGTTCTGCTTCACGAGATTTCCCGGATACACTTGCAACGCTCCGGTGCGGCCGTCGACGGGCGAGTAAATCTGGCAATACTCAAGCTGGAGCCTGGCGGACTGAACGACTGCTTCATCGGCCTGGACGGCAGCTTCCTGAGCTACGGCCGTGGCTTTGGTTTGGTCGAGCTGCTCCTTCGGGGTCACACCTGCCTCGAAGAGTTTTTCGTAGCGCTGCGCTTGAACCTCGTCCAGACCCGCCTGCGCCTTATCGTGAGCGGCGGTTGCCTGCGCCTGCTCCAGCGCGGCCTGAAACGGGCGCGCGTCAAGCGTGAAAAGCAACTGCCCCTTCTTCACGAAGTCGCCCTGCGTGAAATGGACTTGCTCGAGCACGGCGTTCACCTGCGCCTTTATGGAAACGCTGCTGTAGGCTTCGCCCGAGCCAATGGCGGTGAGTTCGATCGGGACGGTCTTCTGCACCACCTTCGCGGCCGCCACCGGCACAGCGAGGTTCGGCGCCGTTTCCGCCGTGTTGGTGCAGGCTGCTCCCGCTGCCGCTACGGCGACAGCAGTGAGCATCAGCATGTGACGAACTGCTTTTGTAGGCACGAGCACGTGGTTTCCAACTCTCCCCAAGGACCCCACCGGTTCAACTATCTTAACGCGGGTAGTGGCGCTCAAGCTCGTTTAAGAATGACTCCCTATTGGGTAGAACGCAGGTCGACAGATTTCGTCACACCGGTCTCCCGCCAACGCTGAGCTGAAACCCATTGGACGTTCGAAGGTGGGCAAAGTTTCGAGAATTGCAGGAATTAGCCCGCGGCCGCCTGGTCCAAAAACCATAGGACGCGGCCTGCGGGGCGGATTCTCCCCGCCGGGTATTGACTCGGTTTCGAATCGGGTTCGTTGCGAAGAGCGGAGACGATTTCGCGCTTGTCGTTGCCTGCCACCAGGAAAAAGGTATTTCGTCCCCGATTGAGCACGACCGGCGTCAGGGTCAAACGCTGTGGCGGTTTCGCGGGCGCTTCCACCGCCATCACCCACCGCTGCTTTTCCTCGAGCGCCGGAGCACCCGGGAAAAGCGAGGCGATGTGGCCTTCTGGTCCGAGGCCCAAAAGCTGGAGATCGAATTCGGGAGGCGCGGCGCCGAAGAATTTGCGGAGCTCCTGCTCGTATGCTTCCGCGGATTTCTCCGGAGGACCGGGCAGCGTAGGCATGGGATGAACGTTCGCCACAGGAATCGGCACGTGCGAGGTGAGATTCTCACGCGTCATGCGGAAATTGCTGAGCGGATCGTCCTGTGCCACATAGCGCTCGTCTCCCCAGAAAAGATGAACGCGGTCCCACGGTGTTTGGTCGCGATAGGGACTCGCAGCCCAAAGCTCGTACATTTTCGCCGGAGTATGCCCTCCGGAGAGCGCGATCGCGAAGCGGCCTCGCTGCGCGACGGCATCGCGAATAATAGCCAGCGTTTCGTCCATCGCCCCGCGGCTGAGCGAGTCGAGGTCAGGGAAGACTTTGGTGTTCATGCGCATGGCTTCAGCTATGAATTCATGTATTGGGGCAGCTCAGCGATGAACGTAGAGGGAATTTCCGTCGGGGTCGTGTAGGCCGGCCGAAGTTGCGGGAAAGCGAGCTTCGCGAAGAGCGGCCCACAAATCGAAAGGCCTCAGCATCGGCGTCGCCAGCGGCCGAACCTTATCCGAGGGAATGCCCGCGCGCGTCCCCGAGCCTTTGCGCGCTATCACCAGCGCATCGGCAGCAAGCGCTTCATACGCGTTGAGTACTGTGTTCCGCGAAACTCCGAGCCTGCGGGCCAGATCTCGTGTGGATGGAAGGCGCGTGCCCGCGGCTAGCTTTCCTTCAAGGATCGCCTGCCGCAGTTCATTGTAGATCTGCCGGTACATCGGGCAGGCCCACTCCGGCTCGATCCTGAAGTCCGGGAGGGTCAGGTTGTCTGGGCGCTTCAAAGTGGTACCCTTTGCTGCGAAAGTGGCTCTTTACCTAGTACCATTCTTCGACGAACAATTACAAGCCATGAGCAACGTTGGTAGCGTTCCGGTTTGATCCAGGAGATGCAGATGATTTCTGGCGCTCACGTAGTTGTTTATAGTAAAGACGCCGAGACCGACCGCGCATTCTTCCGCGACGTCCTCGGGTTCAAATCGGTGGATGCGGGACATGGCTGGCTAATCTTCGCTCTGCCGCCGGGAGAGGCGGCGTTCCATGGGTCCGATAAGAATGGTCCGCACGAACTCTACTTCATGTGTGACAACCTGAAAGCCACAATGGCTATGCTCGCGGAGAAAGGTGTCACATGCTCTGCGGTTCACGAAGAAAGGTGGGGTTCCATAACGAGGATGCGGCTTCCGGGCGGCGGCGAAATCGGCCTTTATCAACCCAAGCATCCGACGGCCTTAGCTCTGAAATGAAGCCTCGGCAAATTCGGACGCTACCCCAGGTCTCGCGGGCAAAACAAGGAGGAAACGATGTTCTCAGGCGGAAATGTGACCGTTTACGTTTCGAACATGGACAAAGCTGTCCGCTTCTATTCCGAGACGCTCGGGTTGAAACTCGCTTATCGATTTGGCGACCACTGGGCTTCGATCGAGGCCGGTACGGGACTCACCATCGGACTTCACCCGGCCTCGACACAGAGTCCGGCCGGCCGAAAGGGGTCTATGGCGATCGGCCTGCAACTGAAGGGTTCGATCAAGGACGCCGTTGGCGCTTTGAAAGCCAAGGGCGTTCGTTTCCAGGGCGACGTCATCAACGAAGGCAAGGCCGGTTCCTTCATCGGATTCGAAGATCCGGATGGCAACCAGCTCTATCTCGCTGAAGTCAATTGGAGTCACATCGAAAAAGGCGAGGGTGAGTATCAGCCCGCGAAAGCCTGAACCACAAAAGCAAAAAGCCATTGAGACGGGCCTTCGGCCCGCTCGGGCCGGGCAAGCGCTCTGATCAGGCGGCGGAGGAACTGAAGGCGCCGGACTCGATTTCGCGCAGGATCGCGCGCAACGTTGCGGCGAGTTCTTCCCTGCCGACGTGGCTCTTGCGGAATTGCACGCGCACGTGGAAGGAATCGTCCGGAGCTTTGTAGTCGAAAACGAACGGCTGCGGCCGCGGCGTGACGCTGGTTTCTTCGTGCCGCGCGCGGCGAGCTTCATCGCGAGTCATGCCACCCTGCGCGATGCGACGCACCATGTCGTGCATCTTCTTCTCACTGGGTTGCCGCGCCACTTGCAGCAGGAGCGACTTGGTAACAACGCCCTCCTCGATGCATGCCTTGCGAACGTCGTCGGGAATCACGCGCAGCGACATCGTCTCGGTGACCGATGAGCGCGCACGGCCGATTTTCTTCGCGATGTCGTCGTGCGTGTAGTCGAAATGGTCGGCAAGCCGCTGCAGGCCGTCGGCTTCTTCAAACGCGGTCAGGTCTTTGCGCTGCAAGTTTTCGATCAGCGCAAGCTCCAGGGTTTCCGCATCGTCCGCGATTTTCTCGATGCACGGCAGCTCGTGCAAACCGGCGGCTTTCGATGCGTGGTAGCGGCGCTCGCCGGAAATGATGTAGTAGGTGTCTTCGCGCGGGATGTAGCGCACCAGCAGCGGTTCGAGCACGCCTTTTTCGCGAATGGAATCCGCCAGCTCGCGCACATCGCCGATATTCTTGCGCGGCTGGTCCGGGTTCGGCCGAATCTTGTCGATCGGGATCATGCGGCCTATCGACGCGCCGCTGAAACTTGTCAGCGTCTCGACATAATGCGCGTCATGCCGCATCTTGAGAGTGACGGGCAACCCGATCCTCTTGGACACGTTGTATTACCTCCTGAGCGAGTTTCTTGTATTCTTCGGCGCCGGAAGATTTTGGCGCGTACGTGAAAACCGTTTCCTTGTAGGCCGGGCTTTCCTCGAGCCGGACGTTCTTGCTGATGCGCGTCTTGAAGAGCGCGTCGCCAAACGTGGCGCGAATCTGCTCATGCGTGTCGCGCGAAATGTTCGTGCGCTTGTCGAAGAGCGTGATCACCACGCCGAGCACCTTCAAATCCGGATTGGGACGCGAACGAATCCGACCGTATGTTTCGAGCAAATCGTCGGTGCCCTCGATGGCGAAGTAGGCGGCCTGAATCGGCACCAGCAGGTGCGTCGACGCCACCAGCGCGTTCACCGTGAGAATGCCCAGGGCGGGCGGAGTGTCCAGCACGATGAACTCGAAATCTTTGAGGATCGGCGCGAGCGCGTCCTTCAGCTTGAACGGCGCGTCGAATTGCCCCGCCAGTTGCTGCTCGAGCCGCGCCAACGCCAGCCGGGCTGGCGCGACGAACAAGAACGGGTCTTTCGTCGGCTGGATGATCTTCGCCATTTCCACAGGATGCTCGGCGAAAACGTCGAACATCGTGGTCTGAATCGACTTGGCGTCAAAAAACGCGATGGTGCAGTTGGATTGTGGATCGAGGTCGATCAGGAGCGTTTTTTTCTTCTTCAGCGCGAGAGCGGCAGCGAGATTGATGGATGTCGTGGTCTTCCCGACTCCGCCTTTTTGATTGGCAATTGCCAAGACGCAGGTCAATCGACGGCCCTCGCTCCCTTCAATGGCAACCGCAGGCCCATATGTAGCCCCTTGCGGCGCCCGTCATACTACAAGTAGGCCCACTCTACCCATTTCGGCGGTGCCTCTGCAAGCAAAAAGTGAATGGTCTCCACGCCGAGAACGCGGCATAGCGGGACGTGACTTACCCGTACCAGAGCTTACGAAGCACGAAGAAAAGGACGACACTCGCAACCGACAGGAGGACATACACAACCCTCGTCGATTCACCGCTTGGACAGGCCTGCTCGTGGCGATAGAGAAGATAAAAACCCTTGCCGAAGAAGATTCGGCCAGGTCGCCCCTCTGCCTGGTTGATTTGATGGATCATCTTGAAACCCAAGAATGTCCCGAAGCCCAAGCAAGCGACGAAAGCAAGGAACACAAAGGGGAAAACGAGCTCTTTAATCGAAGTAGGCACTGAAGTCGTGTCGATCCTCAGAAATCACTCTCTGAATCCTTGCGCCTGTTCCGATTGGGGTCAAGTATCTCGGCACGAGACGGTGCCAAGAACCAACTGTGGCCTGTACAATTCTGGAACAAGGAACGGCAACCTCGATGAATACTCGAACGGCCACGTCGGCGGACGCTGAAACAATCGCCGGTCTCATCAACACGGCGTTCCGCGTAGAGCGGTTTTTCGTCGATCGCGACCGGACCGACCCCGACAAAATTCGCGCGCTGCTAAAAACGGGCGTCTTTCTGGTGACGGAAGACGCCGGCGCAATGACCGCTTGCGTCTACGTGGAACTGCGTGGCGACCGCGCCTACTTCGGCTTGCTGGCAGTCGAGCCGTCGCGCCAAAAGAAAGGCGTTGGCAAGGATATGGTGGCTGCCGTTGAGGATTACGCTCGCGCCGCCGGTTGCCGCTTCATGGATATGCGCATCGTGGATCTGCGGGCGGAGCTGCCGCCGTTCTATCGGCGACTTGGGTACGTCGAGACGGGCACGGAACCATTCAAAGCTGACGCCGAACCGAAGATTCCCGCCCGTTTCATTAATATGTCGAAGCCGCTCTGTTAGAGCGCCAGTTCAAAAACCAAGTCCAAACAGGAACACAGAGATCACAGAGAGAAAAAGAGTGAGGACACGGAGAACAGCGGGCGAATTCAGAACCAGGTTTTCGCGCGGTATTCGCGATACGCGTCGCCGAACTTCGCTTCCAGTACCTGCGCTTCCTTTCTGGCGCGGATCACTTGCAGCGGGATAATTACGAGTAAGGCCAGCAGAAACTGGGGTCGCCCCACCCACAAAATCATGCCTACGGTGAAAATCGTTCCGAATACGTATACCGGATTGCGAATCTTCGAATATATGCCGTGCGTGACGAGCTCAGTGGCCTTCGCCTGAACCGAAAACGATTTCCCGAGCTGGAGCCGCGCTACGGTCCAAAGGATGAAGGCGATTGCGGCAATCGCCAGGCCAATCTCGCGCGCGGGAGTCCAAGGACCAAGCGCGGCGCTTTGTGTCCACATCAAATACCCCAGGACAATGCCCACAGCTACGATGGTGATGATTGTCTTCCCTTGCGTGCTCAAGTTTCGTTTCTCCGAGAGAGATCTTTGTGGGTCGTGACTTCAGCGGCGACATCAGTGCCGCAAAATCGAGCCGGCGCAAAGATTCTCGAGCCCGACCTTCGGAAAATTCCCTTACTCGACGCGAATGGTCGGCTCGTGCTCAACGGGAAAATTCACGGAATTTGCGATGTAGCATTTCGCGTGAGCTGCGGCGTGCAATTCGCGCGCCTTCTCTACGTCCGAACCCGGCGCGAGCGTGACCTCGGGGCGAAGAGTGACCTTCAGAAAGCGGCCGCCTCCGTCCGCAGATTCTTCCATTTCGCCTTCCGCATGATCCACATACGCCACCACGACGATTCCCCCCACCGCGCACAAATGCAGATACCAAAGCTTGTGACACGCGGAGAGAGAAGCAACAAGCAATTCCTCGGGATTCCACCGCGATGCGTCTCCGCGAAAGGCCGGATCGGAGCTGCCCGGGATTGGCGGCTTCTGCTTGCCCGCCGAAATCTCGTGTCGGCGTTCATAGCCGCGGTAAGTGGCAGTGCCCGCTCCCGTGTTGCCGGTCCATTCCACCGTGACGGCGTAGTGATGGAGTTTCGCCATCCCATTCCCTCCCGAGGCGCCTGCGCTCTTCGAATCTTCGTTATACCACGGCCGCCAAAACAGAATCGCCCGATGGAGCGGCGAACCTCGGGGTGTTACACTGTGCCGCTCCCGATAGGGTTTTGCTCAACACGGAATGGTTACGACGCCGCCCATCTCGCCGGTCACATCGACGCCCGCACCCGTTCCCGACGATCGCAGCCGCGTCGCGCCCGTCTGGCACACTGTGGTGTTCATCGTCGTGACGCTGGGGCTCACCGGCTATCAGGCACACCAGCAGCCGAAGATTCAGGCTCTGCAACTGCGAAGTCGCATTCCTCTCTATTGCCTGATGATCGGGTTCGAGCTGATCATGCTGCTGTACGTTTGGATCGGCGTGCGTATCGCGGGCAAGAAGATGGGCAACATCATCGGCGGAAAGTGGAGCAAGTTCGCGGATTTCGCGATCGACGTGGCCATTGCCTTGGGCTTCTGGTGCGTCGTGGCTGGCGTGCTGATCGCGGCAAGCCTGCTTCTCGGCAAGAATAACGCAGGGCTCGACGCACTCAAGGTGCTGCTCCCGCGAACGTACACCGAAATGGTGATGTGGGTCTGTTTGTCGACCACCGCCGGATTCTGCGAAGAATTCATCTTCCGCGGCTACCTGCAACGGCAGTTCCTGGCGCTCACAGGGAGACCGGAGGCCGCCGTCGTATTCCAGGCGCTGATCTTCGGCGCCGCCCACCTTTATCAAGGCTGGAAAGGCGCCGTGACAATCACCGTGTACGGCGCGCTGTTTGGCGCGCTCGCAGCGTGGCGCAAGAGCCTTCGCCCCGGCATGATGCAACACGCCGCGCAAGACACTTTCTCCGGCCTCGTCGCCAGCTATGCCATGCGCCACCGCCTGTTCTGACGTGAGGGAGAACGAATGAACCGCAAAATGATCGCGAGTATTTTCATCGGCCTGATGTTAACGCTGGGCCTGAGTGTTAGCGGGCCGGCGCAAGATCAATCCCGCATCGCGCGCTGGACTCCCGAAGCCGCCCGCCAGTGGTACGCAGGACAACCGTGGCTCGTGGGAAGCGATTACATCCCTTCCTACGCGATCAACGAACTCGAGATGTGGCAGGCGGACACGTTCAATCCTAAGCGCATCGACCAGGAACTCGGCTGGGCGCAATCGATCGGGCTCAACACGATGCGCGTTTTTCTGCACGATCTCTTGTGGCAGCAAGATCCCGAAGGCTTCAAGAAGCGTGTGAATGTGTTTCTTGAGATTGCCGATAAGCACCACATCAAACCGCTTTTTGTGCTTTTCGATTCCGTCTGGGATCCCAATCCTCGCCTCGGCAAGCAGCGTGATCCGCGCCCAGGCGTGCACAATTCCGGCTGGCTGCAGAGCCCCGGAGCGGCAGCGCTACAGGATCCCGCGCAGTATCCGCGGTTAGAAGCGTATGTGAAAGGCATCGTCGGGGCCTTTGGTCAGGACAAGCGCGTTCTCGGCTGGGATTTGTGGAACGAGCCCGATAACACGAATGGTGGAAGCTACGGGAACCTGGAACCAAAAAACAAGGTGGACCTGGTGGTCGCTCTCTTGCCCAAGGTTTATGAATGGGCGCGAGAGGCGCATTCCTCGCAGCCGCTAACCAGCGGCGTCTGGAACGGGGAGTGGTCCGCGGGGGCAAAACTCAGCCCAATGGAAAAAATTCAACTCGGCGAGTCCGACGTTGTTTCGTTCCACAGCTACGAGAAGCCCGAAAACTTCGAGGCGACCGTTCTCTCCTTGCAGCATTTCGATCGCCCCATCATCTGCACGGAATATATGGCTCGCCCGAGAGGCAGCACGTTCCAGGCAATTTTGCCCATCGCGAAAAAATACAAAGTGGCTGCGATCAACTGGGGGCTCGTGGCGGGAAAAACGCAGACATATCTACCGTGGGATTCGTGGGAACATCCGTACGTCGACCACCAGCCGCCCGTCTGGTTCCACGAAATCTTCCGTACAGACGGACAGCCGTACCGGCAGGATGAAGTTGACTTCATCCGCCAGATCACCGGCCGCCAGATCGCGCCCGACAAAAGATCGAGCTCCTCAAAAGTGGCTGAGAATCGCAGGCCTCCCGCCCTGTATCGTTTTGGGGCATCACTCATTACTCACATCGCCGAGAGTACTCCCGAAGAAAAAAGCTTTACACCATAACGAACAAGCGAGACGGGTGTAAAATAACGCCGGTTTCGAAGCCAGAATGAAAATTCTGGCGAATAAGAAACCGATCCAACATTCAGTGAACCACGGCCCGGGCCCCCGGTATCCACGAATTGGCAACGCGTTTCCGTCGGTGAGTTCACACTTGAGGGGAGATAAATTTATGTTGAAACGTTTCTTGGTGGTAGCAACGCTAGCTCTGCTTGCAACTCTAACCGCTGTCGCCTCGGACCGCGACGACGACGTCAATCGCACGCACAAAGCTGCGCAGGTCTTTCAAGAGATCATGAATACGCCCGATCACGGCATTCCTCACGACTTGCTGAAAGCGGCGAAGTGTATCGCCATTGTCCCGGGCGAAGTGAAGTTCGCCTTTATTTTTGGCGCCAACTACGGCAGGGGAATTGTAACCTGCCGCACCGAGCATGGCTGGAGCGCTCCCATGTTTTTGGCTGTTGACGGAGGGAGCGTGGGTTACCAGATCGGGGGTTCGTCCACTGACCTGGTGATGCTCTTCATGAACGATCACGCCTTGCACAGCCTGCTCGGCGACAAATTCAAACTGGGAGGCGACGCCTCTGTGGCAGCCGGGCCTGTGGGCCGGAGCGCGGACGCAGGTACCGACGTTAGACTCACCGCGGAAATTCTGTCCTATTCGCGTGCCAAAGGCGTTTTCGCCGGCGTGGCTCTCGACGGCGCCGTGGTGCAAGCCGACAAGAGCGGAGACAAAGCGATGTATGGCGACACTGTGGACCGCCATCAAATCCTGAGCGGCGCGGTGGCTGTTCCTGCGTCGGCGCGACGCCTGCTCCACGAACTCAACGAATATGCAGCGTAGGCGAAGTTAAACCGTAAACTCCAACCAATCACTCTTCACATCTTATAGCGGCCGAGATCCTCGTCGTTGAGGTTCTCGAGCCACTTGCGCAGTTCCTCGTTCGAGCTCTTCTCGGAGACGACGCTGGCCATCTTGGAGTTCTTCAGCACTTCGTCTTCGACGAAGATCGGGCAATCGAGCCGCAGCGCCAGCGCCAGCGCGTCGCTCGGCCGCGAATCCATCGACATCATCTGGCCGTCGCGCTCCATCCAGATCAGCGCGTAGAACGTGTCGTCCTTCAGGTCCGACACAACCACCTTCTGCACGCGCACGTTTAGGCCAGTGAGCATGTTTTTCAGTAGGTCGTGCGTCATGGGACGCGGCGTTTGCACTTTCTCGATCTCGAGCGCGATGGCATTCGCCTCGTAAATCCCTACCCAGATCGGCAGAATCCCAGCGCCTGCGGTTTCCTTCAGGACTACCACCGGCATGTTGGTCACCGGATCCATCATCAAGCCTCGAATCTTGACCTCGAGTTCCATGGTGGCCTCCGGTGCTGCGTGTCCCTACTGCAGTTCGGCGTGCTCGCCCACAAGGCTGTTGGGGCCTCCGCGCGTGACGCGAACCTGCAGGTATTCTCCCAGAATGTTTTCACGGCTTGAAGTGAAATTTAATATTCGATTGCTTGTAGTTCGACCGCTCCATTGTCCCCGCGCCGCGTGGCGCCCGTCGACAAGCACCTCAAACGTCTCGCCGACCAGTTTTTCGTTGGTCGCGATCTGAATCTGGCGCTGCCGCTCCTGCAAAATCGCGAGCCGGCGGCTCTTTTCTTCTTCCGGAATCACGTCGGGCATGCTGAGCGAAGGCGTATTCGGCCGCGGCGAGTACTTGAACGCGAACACGCTGTCGAACTGGGCGGCGTCAAGCAAAGTCAGCGTCTCTTCGAAATCCTCGGCCGTCTCACCCGGGAAACCGATGATTACGTCGGAGGTCACGCTGATGGGCCGCCTCGCGGTGCGAATCCAGGAAAGCTTTTCGAGATACTCCTCGCGGGTGTATGTGCGGCGCATCGCTTTTAGAATTCGCGTCGAGCCCGACTGCACCGGCAAATGAATGTGGTCGCACAGCGCCGGGATTTCGTCGATGGCTTCGATGATCTCGCGGCGGAAATCGTTGGGATGCGAAGTGGTGAACCGCACGCGGCGGATTCCGTCGATTTTCGCCACCTCGCGCAGCAGCCCGCTGAAATTCAGTCCGCGGGCCGAAGGATCGCGATAGGAATTCACCGTCTGGCCGAGAAGCTGAATTTCCGTGTAGCCCGCGTCCGCCAGCCGGCGCACTTCGGCGAGGACGGAATCGCTCGCGCGGCTGCGCTCCGGCCCGCGCGTGTGGGGCACGACGCAGTACGCGCAAGAATAATCGCAGCCCTCGATGATCGTGAGGTAGGCGCGAAACGGATTGTCGCGCCGCGTGATTTCCGTCTCGAACGTTTCGTCGGTGTCGAGGTCGAGCCCCATCACCCGCCGGCCACCCGTTTCAAGCTGCTCGAAGAGGTCCGGCAACTTCCGGTAGCTCGCGGAACCGCACACCAGGCTCACCCAGGGCGCGCGCTCGAAAATTTCTTCGCCTTCCTGCTGTGCGACGCATCCGAGCACGGCAATCACCTTCTCGTTCGCCTTCGCCGCCCACTTGAAGTCGTTGAGCCGCGAGAACACCTTCTGCGCCGCCTTCTCGCGGATGCTGCACGTGTTGTACAAAAGTAGATCGGCCTGCTGCGCGTCGTCCACGGCGCGGTACCCGCGCTCCAAGAGCACGCCCGCCACCTTCTCCGAGTCGTGCACATTCATCTGGCAGCCGAACGTTTCGATGTAAAACGATTTCGCGGCGGGAGACTCGGGCGAGCTGGGAGCGGGCACGGCATGCCGTGCCCCTACGGAATCGGGCGGGAGCCCGCCACTGCCTTGGTTCTCGCGTAGGGCGTCAACGCCGATGTCGAACGTCTTGCTCATGATTTAATTGCATTCTAGCACAGGCCCAGATGGCCATTCGGACGCGGAAATCCGCAGCCTACTTGCCCGGCGGCAACGTGTCGAGAAACTCGTAGCGGGCGCGGTGCGCGTCCGGCTCGGCGTGGGAATCGAAGCTGAGGTGCATCACTTCATATTGAGTGGCGGCGCTGTAGGCCGGCCACTGCGGCAGGCCCGGGCCGTTTGGATCGCCGGTCTTGGCGAAGTTGGTCCAGTAGGATGACATCAAGTCCGAAAGCTTTTCATCCTCGGGCCGCCACGGAAGCTTCTTCGACGGCAGCGCTTCGAAAACAAACTCGATTTCAGCGGAATGATAGGCTCCGCGCGACTCGACGCCCGGAGGTTGCGGCAGCGCGTCATCGAACTCATATCGATACACCGTGGACTTGCCCGTCGTGCCCTGCATCTCGATCCATTTCCACGTGCCGTACGCGATGAACTGATCGCCCGCGAGATCTTGCGCGGCTCGTTTCGCTTCTTCGTCTGTCGTGGCGGAATAGACCTTTAAAAATGCGTCGGCGTTATCGCCGAACACGGCATGCGCCCGCGCGACAAAATTCGCGACCGTGGGACCGTCCTTTTGGAAGAAGCCGCGATAGTCGCCTTCATCCCGGTTCCATCCTGCAAGCAGCGGAACATGGCACTGTTCCCCGTTCTCGTAAATCACATGAGGATCCTTCGGGAAGAAGTAGCCATCGATATTCGGCCAGAATCGAACGTCCTTCTGTTTCATGGCGCCTGCCAAAAGATCGGCGGCCGGCTTGGCCCGCAGCGCAGCAAGAGAAGTGGCGCCGATGGACTCGCCAAATTTGCCGTCCTCCGCTTCCGACACTGCTAGCGTTCTCGTCCCGAGGCCCTTGCCCAGAAATGCGCCGCTTTCGCCAATCGCGCGCTGGAACAAATCCTTCGAAAGAGGCGAGGCCATCAGTGCGCTAACGGAAAACGATCCGGCCGATTCGCCGAAGATTGTCACGTTGCCGGGGTCGCCGCCGAAGGCTGCGATGTTCTTGCGCACCCATTTCAGGGCCGCGACTTGGTCGAGCAAACCGTAATTTCCCGACGCGCTGTGCCTTGATTCCTTCGTGAGCTCCGGATGTGAGAAAAATCCAAAGACGCCCAGCCGATAGTTCATGCTCACAACCACGACTCCCTTTTTCGCGAGCACTTCGCCATCCTGACGCGCCTCGGACGTCGCGCCCGCCGCGAAGCCTCCGCCGTAAATCCACACCATCACCGGGAGATGCGCATTCGCGGACGTCGCGGGAGTCCACACGTTCAGGTACAGGCAATCCTCGCTGGGGCCGCTATCGCGAAACCCCATATCGCCATAGATATTCCCCTGCATGCAGCGCGCGCCGAACTCCGTCGCCTTCTTCACTCCCACCCAGTGCGGGGCGGGTTGCGGCGCCTTCCACCGAAGTTCGCCCACCGGCGGCGCAGCAAAAGGAATGCCTTTGAAGATTCGCACCTTCCCGTCGGCGCTCGTCGTCCCTTCCACGGGGCCTGAGTCGGTGCGCACGTCGTCCGCGGCCCGAGCCGTGATGCCGAGCAAAAGCACTGCTGCCAAGAGCGCTAACGAATACCGTCGACGTTTGCGAATCACGATGTCCTCCTGAGCGGATCTGCCGAGAAACGCGGCCATCTCCTCACTAAACCAAAGGCGGCGCGCCCAGCGGCGGAACCGGAGTTTAGCCTTCCACGCGCGGGCTGTCGAGAGGCCTGACACAGGTGACGCTCTGCGCGCACCTTGCATCTAAGCTTTTGTATCTCGGTTTTGCGTGTGCTACGTTGGAATCGCTTTGTGGAGTTGAATCTTTCTCTGGGGGAGAACGATTTCAGTCCTGACATTGCTTCTTTTTGCCAACCCTCTCACGCTTCTCGAGCAAACGAGCTGGGTGGCACGCGGCGTCCTCGTAATTCTTTTGATTCTATCTGTCTTCTCCTGGGCCATCATTTTCCAGAAATCCGCCCAGATCGGTAGCGTCGAAGCTCAAACCCAACGCTTTCTTCAAATGTTTCGGTCGGGCTCGCTGCCTGATCCCAGAACGCTTCGCGCCGGCGCCGGCAACAGCCCGCTCGTCACCGTCTACGAAGCGGGTTATCGCGAACTGGAAGCGCAAGTGAGCGGCGGGAATTCGCGCGGCGGAGGCACAGCCACGGCTGTCCGTACGCTGAAGAACGCCAACGCCGTGGGCGTGGAAATGCAGATCGCGGCAGCCGACGAAGTTCGCCGCCTCGAAAAAGGCATGTCCTGGCTCGCCACCACCGGCTCGGTGTCGCCCTTCATCGGATTGTTCGGCACCGTGTGGGGCGTGATGGACGCATTCTCCGGCCTCGGCGACGCCGGCACGGCCAGCCTTCGCGCCGTGGCGCCGGGAATTGCCGAAGCCCTCATCACCACCGCCGCGGGACTCGCCGCAGCGATTCCGGCGGTCATCGCTTACAACCACTATCTTCGCGGCATCCGCAGCATTGCCTCGCGCATGGAAAATTTCGCCGCGGAATTTGTGGCCAAGATCGAGACTCTGTACAGCTCATAACTCTTTATGCCAAAGCTTCAAGCCGACACCGGCAGTTCGCTTTCCGACATCAATATGGTGCCGTTTATCGACGTGGTCCTCGTGCTGCTGATTATTTTTATGATTACGGCGCCGATTCTGCAGTCCGGCATCGAAGTCGATGTCCCGAAAACGAAAACGGTGAAAGAACTCACCGAAGTTCGCATGGTTGTAACCATCGATCGGGCTCAGCGCGTCTATCTGAACGACAAGCCGATCAACATTCACGACCTAGGAGCCCAAGTCGTGGCGCAGTCGCACGACCCGCAGCATCGCGCCGTATACGTTCGCTGCGACGAAAGCGTTCCGTTCGGAAGCTGGGCTACGGTGGTCGACGCGCTCCGGCAGTCGGGCATACAAAATATCAGCGTCGTCACTCAGCCGCTTTCCGAGCGTTCACAATAGAAAGGCATTGAACCTCGAACCACGCAGAAATGTCAGCGATTGCCGCAGACCGATTGACGCCAAGCCTTAAGGGACCCCTGTCTTTCTCGGTCCTTATGCATGTTGCGATCGGCGCGCTGCTGATTGTGAATGCCTACCTTTCGCATCGCTCGGGAGATTGGGGCGGCCCCGGCGGCGCGATCAGCGTAGGAATCGTCGGCAGCGTTCCGGGAATTCCGATGCCGCGCCCCGAGATCGAGACGCCGAACCGCGTCGTCGACGAATCGAAGGGGCTGTACAAAACTCCGCCGCCGGAAATCAAAGCACCGCCTCCTCCCGACGCTGTTCCGATTACAAAGTTCAAGGCGCTGAAGCCGCCGCAGAAATACGTCACGCGGCCTTCCAAAGTTTTGGAGAACCCGACGCCGCCTCCCCCGAACGCCGTTCCCTACGGCGGCGGCGGCACGCCGACCGTTCCCTACACTTCCTTCGCGATGGGCACCGGCACCGCCACGCAGGCCGGGCTTGGATTCAACGGAGTAGGCGGCGGGGATTTCGGCTCGCGATTTTCGTGGTACGTGGAAGCGGTGCAGCGCCGCATCAGCAGCAATTGGCTGCAAACGACCATCGATCAAGGCGTGAGCGTCGCGCCGCGGGTGGTGGTGACATTCGATATTCTGCGCGACGGCACGATCACCAATATTCAGATCACGCGTTCGAGCGGAAACAATTCGGTGGATAACTCAGGGATTCGAGCGATTCGCGATTCCAGTCCCCTGAACGCTTTGCCCGGAGAATATTCCGGCACGCGCGTCGGCGTCGAATTCTGGTTCGATTTTCACCGATGAGCCGTCTCAAATTTGAAATTTGCAATTTCAAATTGATTTTGCAGTTCGTCCCTAAAGGACACTTATAGATGAAACCGAAAACGGCATTTCTTATCACTCTTGTTCTATTCCTCGGCTCCGCGCATCCAGCCGGGGCCCAGGATTGGTTCAAGACGGGCACCGGCCTCGGCGTCACGAAGGCTCGCGTCGCCGCGCCCGACCTCGCTGCTCCCGCGGCTGCCGGGCAACCGCTCGAGAAGACCTTCCACGACGTGCTGTGGTCCGATCTTGAATTTTCCGGGATTCTCGATCTCGTAAGTCCGAGCTTCTACCCCACGCAAATCCCGAGCCAGCCAAGCGAGCTTCACGCGCAAGCCTGGTCCGCCGCGCCTGCAAGCGCCTATATGGTGGCGTATGGCACGCTGAACGCCGACGCGTCGAGTCTCGCGGTGGCGGGCTATCTCTCTGACGTGAACAATCCCGCCGCGCCCATCGCGCTGCAAAAAATCTATCGCGGCGCACCCACAGACGCCGATGCCCGCCGTCTTGCGCATCAGTTCGCCGACGATATCATCTCGCGCCTTAGTGGCGGCCTCCCCGGCATCGCGCAAACGCAGATTGCCTACGTCAGCGGGAAGACCGGCAACAAGGAAATCTGGGCGATGGATTATGACGGCGGCAATCAGCATCAGTTGACCCACCTCAAATCAATTTCGCTTACGCCGCGCTGGTCGCCCGACGCCTCGCGAATCGCCTTCACCTGCTACGAACCGAATCGCAACGGCGTCACGTCGGCTCAAATCTGCGTTTACTCGAGCGCCTCAAACCGCCTTATCGCCTTCCCCCGATTCCGTGGAACGAATAGCTCGCCCGCGTGGTCGCCGGACGGCCAGCAGATCGCGTTCATGTCCAGCCAGAATGGCGACCCGGAGATTTACACAATTGGCGCGGACGGCACACACGTTCACCGCATCACGTTCGCGGCCGGCGTGAATACGTCGCCTGCGTGGAATCCGAAGACCGGTAAAGAAATGGTTTTCGTCAGCGACCGCGGCGGCGACGGCGTGCCCGTGCTGTATCAGATGAACTCCGACGGGACGAACGTCACGAAAATCCAGCTACCGGACATGGGTTACGTCGTCGATCCCTCGTGGTCACCAAATGGACAATTGATCGCATTCAGTTGGCGACGTCCGAGCGGCAATTACGATATCTATGTCATGGACATTGTGAGCCATCAGCTGGTGGAACTCACGAAAGACGAAGGGCGCAACGAACGGCCCAGTTGGGCGCCGGACGGGCGTCACCTGGTTTTCGAATCGACACGCACCGGCACGCGTCAGATATGGTCGATGCTGGCGGACGGCAGCGAGCCGCGCCAGCTCACCTTCGACGGGCAGAGCGAATCGCCGAACTGGTCGCCCCGTTGATTTTTGTTGGCGACTTTTGTTCGCGATTCTCGCTGGCTCCCGCGCGCCGGGTCGCGAATCTAAGAGATGTAGGCTTTGTTCCGCGATCGTTGCGGAGCGGTCAGGCTCACACGTTGTAACGGCCCCTGTTTTTTCGGTTGTTTGACTCATACGTTCGCCGTCGCCGTATCACGGCGAAAATGTTGTTGCTCTGTTTGGTTTGGATCGTTAAGTAGAAATTTATTCTGAGCGAGCTTGCTAAGCCCTCACAAGCGCGCCAAAGGGAGGAAGTCAATGCAGTCCAGTGCCATTCGCAAGCTGACCCTTTTCCTGGGTCTCATCGGATTAGCACTATTCGTCGGAGGATGTAAGAAGAAAACGGCAGCTCCACCGCCGGCCGCAACCCCGGCTCCGCCGGCTGCGCAACCCACCGTCACTCTCAACGCGTCGCCAACGTCCATCAACGCCGGCCAGACGGTTACGTTGTCGTGGTCGTCGACGAACGCCACCGATCTCAGCATCGATGGAGGAGTCGGAAAAGTCGCGCCAGAAGGTTCGACGCCGGTTTCGCCCGCTCAATCGACGACGTATACCGTCACCGCGTCAGGTCCCGGAGGCACCGCGAGCGCGACCGCGCACGTCGACGTCAATGCCCCTCCGGCACCGCCGCCGCAAACCATGGCTCAGCCGAACATCAGCGATCTCTTCTCGCAAAACATCCGCGACGCATACTTCGATCTCGATAAGTCCGAGATTCGTTCCGATGCGCGCGACGCTCTGACGAAAGACGCGGAGTTCCTGCGCTCGTACCCGGATGTTCGTATCTCACTCGAAGGCCATTGCGACGAGCGCGGATCCACCGAGTACAACCTGGGGCTCGGCGAACGCCGCGCCGATGCCGCGAAGAACTTCCTCATCTCACTTGGCATCGCTGCGGGCCGCATCGACACTGTGAGCTGGGGGAAAGAGCGCCCGTTCTGCACCGAGCACGACGAGTCCTGCTGGCAGCAGAACCGCCGCGCCCACTTCGTCATGGCCAAATAGACGGGATTCGCGACGAGGTTCGTGACGAGATTCACTAACAAGGTCCACGTTCGCGAGGAGCGGCGGCTCATGGAGTCGCCGCTCTCGTGATTCGCGCACACGTCAGGAGGTTTCAATGCGGCGTGCATCTTTTCTCGCCCTCGTGCTTTTCGGAATCGCACTTTTCGGATCCCCGGCGACCACTTTCGGCCAGACGCCTTCCTCCGATTCGCAGACGCTCCAGGCTCTGCTAACCGAGGTCCGCGCACTTCGTCAGGACTTGCGGATTTCGCTGGCACGCGTGCAAAGTGCCCAGATTTTGCTGTCTCGCTTGCAAATCCAACAAGCGGCGGTTACGCGCGCGTCGGAACACCTCGATGACGCTCGCTCGAAACTCGCGGAAGTGCAAGTCGTCCAGAAGAGCGAAGCGGCCGAACTCAAACGCTTTCAGGACGCGCTAAGCGCCGCAGACAGCCCGGAGCAACAAAAGGAAGTCCAAGATTCGATCAGCCGCGCTCAAGGCGACCTCGACGCCTCGGCGAGCGTGGAGCAGCAGCGTCAGACCACGGAAACCGACGCCGAGCAGCAGCTGCGAACCGAACAGGGCAAGCTCGACGCGCTCGAAAGCGAATTGGACGACCTGGCGAAGAAGTTGGTTGAGCCCAGCGAGCAACCCGGCCACGCTCCGCACTGAGCTGTGGACGATCTGTCAATTCGGCATCACTCTCGCGGCCGTGTCATAATGTTTCGGATGGTTCGATTTCAATTTTCGCGAACGCGCTTTCGCGCATCGTTCCCCGCCCTCATGTTGAAAGCGCTTCGGCATCTCACGTCGGGTTTCAGGGTTTGTCCCGAGGCTTCGGGATGGAAACCCTGACCGAAAAGGAGGCGTCCCTTTGCGCACACGATGGATTGTACTAGCACTTTCAGCTTTGATTCTCGGCGCGATCGGCGGAGCCATGCTCTCGCCGCAGCCGGCCCGCGCGGTCAACCGCGATATGGTCCAACTCCAGGAGCAGGTCGCGCAGCTTTTGCAAGGCCAGCAGGACCTGCGCAGCGCGGTGGATACCAACAACGCTTCGCTCAAGACGCTCGTCCAGCAGCAAGTGGACTCGGTGAATCATCTGAGCGCACAGATGGATTCGCTGCAGAAGGCCGTCCAGGAAGTCCAGGCCACCAGCGGCTCGCGCATCGATACGATGGCGCAGCAGACGCAAGGCCTCTCGGACAATCTCCAGGATGTGCAGGCGCGCGTCGGCAAGCTCTCGCAGCAGTTGACCGATATGCAGAACCTGCTACAGAGCATCGACGGCAAAATTTCAGGCGGCGCGCCCGCTGCTGCCCCCGGAGGAATGAATCCCGGCGGAACGAATCCCGGCAACGGACCAGGGCCGGGCGCCGGAGGTCAGGTGCCGCCGGGCAATGGCTCCATGAGCACAATGCCGCCCATCTCCGCCGACACGCTCTATCAGAATGCGTTGCGCGACTACAACACGGGCAAGTACGACCTCGCCCATCAGGAATTCAGCGATTACATCCGCAATTTCCCGACGAACGATCTCGCGTCGAACGCCCAGTTCTATCTCGGTGAAATCGCCTACGCCCAAGGCGACTACAAAGACGCGATCCCCGCGTACGACACGGTGCTGACGAACTTCCCCCACAGTTTTAAGCTGGCGGATTCGCTGCTCAAGAAGGGAATGGCCGAACAGGAACTGGGGCTAAAGAGTTCCGCGGTACGCGATTTTCGCGATGTCTTGCGCCGCTTCCCCGGCTCCGACGCATCGCGCCGCGCCCAGGCAAAACTTCACGAAATGGGCGTGCCGACCACAGCGGCGTCGCGCACATCTCCTCACTAGAAACGCTGAGCTCTCCCGTCGATGGTCGACCCGGAAACGGTGTCCCCGCCTGGAAAAACGGAAGCCGCTGATGGCTTTCCTCTGTGTTCTCCGTTCTTCTCTGTGTTCTCTGTGGTAATGATTTGCAGTTGAATCACGCGCGCAAATAATCGGGCTCCCACTTCTGAATCATTTTCTTGATGGCCTTGCGGTCGGTTAGCTTCTCGTCGAGCACCTTGCGAGCCAGGCCGGGCAGCTCCGCATCGCCGGCAAATCGTAGCGCCACGAGCTGGCTGACCGTAAATTCCGGAATCCGCCCACGCAACTCCGCGGGTAGCACCTGCTGCAATCGCAGCCGCATCTCGAGGCGTATCACGCGATCCTGCACTGTCAGCGCAAATATCCGCGCACACAGCGCACCCACCACAAAGGCAAGCGCCAGAAGAACCCCAACCACCGAGTCAAAAGAAAAAAATCGCACGCAATGGAAGATCGACGATACCAAGTTCAACGCGAACACCGGCAGCACGAAGAAGTGAAACGCCGGCACGATCTTGCCATGATTTTCAAAGTTCTGAGTCTCGCTCATTGACGCACCCCGGAAGGAAGATTTGGATTTCGCTCGGCGAATTCTACCAGAGTCGTGCGGGTCTCGCAGTCTGCGCGCGCTTCAGCCTTCCCTTCCGGTTTTGCCTTGGGTTGCATTCTCTGTGTCCTCCAGTCTTTCGCCGTGTCCTCCGTGGTAATCCTTTGCATTTTCCGGGTTCCCCTTCCCGCCTCCCGCAAGTTGGGCTATACTCCCGGTCATGGTCAACAAGGTGATTCTCGTCGGACGTCTGGGGCGCGACCCGGAAACGCGCTACATCTCGAGCGGCCAGGCCGTCTGCAACTTCACGATGGCCACCGACGAGTCCTTCAAGAACCGCGCCGGCGAACGCCAGAAGCGCACGGAATGGCACCGCATTGTCATGTGGGGCAAGCTCGCCGAAATCGCGCAGCAATACCTGAAAAAAGGACAGCTCGTTTATATCGAAGGCCGTCTGCAAACCCGCCAGTGGGACGACAAGCGAGACGGTACGAAGAAGACAAGCGTCGATATCGTCGCGAACGAGATGAAGATGCTTACGCCCCGCGGCGAGAGCGCTGCAGCAGGCGCCGGCGCAGGCCCCGGAGCAGGTGGCGGCTCCAGCCGTCCCCACGACGACTTCGAAGCCGGTCCCGCACCCGATGAAGGCCCGTCCGCCGGTCCCGGCCCTGAAATTTCCGACGAAGACATCCCGTTCTAAGAGCTGCCTCCAGTGGCCATCTAGCTCCAAGCCAACGGTCGATGCCTTCGACCAACTGTGGCTTCTCCGCGTCCACGCGCTCGCCGCGCCGCCTGTTGGCGGATCTCTTGCGGTGAGGCTCTCTGATTCCTCTGTGGATTTGGATTACCAGGATCCAGGGCTGGTCGCATGAAACCGAAGACGAGTCGAAGGCTGGGTCAGCTTGTCGTTTAGTGTTGGGGCGGAGCGTCTTTCTTTCTCTGTTCGTCCATGCGCTGCAAGAATTGATCGAACTTGGGCTGCTGTTCCGGCGTTAGGACGGCGCGAATGCGCGCGCGGCCTTGCTGCCGGATCTTTTCGTGCTGCGCGTCGACCGGCTCGTAGATAGCCCGGATTTGCGCACGCGTATCGTCGATAATCGGCCCGATTTGCTTCTGCTCATCGGGCGTGAGCTGAAGTTCAGCCGCGAGCTTGTTCACGATCTCTTGCCGCGACGGCGGACCTTGGTGGGACCCGAGTTGCTGCCGGCCCCAAACGCGCTCTCCCCACAGGTGATTGCCCACGCCGCCGACAAGCAGCCCCAAAAGAAACACCACGAGCACCAGTAGAGCCGCCTCACGCCGTGTCTTGCTTGAATTACTTGCTTCCATGATTGTCTTCCGCCGCCGGAATCAGAACGTCGTCAGGGTTGGTGGCCACGCGATCGGCGTCCGTCGCGAACAAGTCGTGGATGTCGCCTTGCTGCACGCTCGCGCCGCTCGCCACCGCGCCCGCTTGGTGGAACCTTACGTCGTACGTCACCATCACCACCAAAGCCAGCGCCGCCGTGGCGGCGAACCGCCATGCTAGGGAAACAAACGGCTGCCAAAAGCCTCGCGATTCTCGCGCGGCCTCCTCGGACCGGATTCGTGCCATCACGATTCGCGCAAACGCCGGCCCCGGATCAGCCGAAGCCTCCATGAAACTCAGCAAGTGAGAACTTGCTCCGACCTCCTCCACCGCCGACTTGCAAGCCGGACAACTCTGGAGGTGCTCCGTTACTTCCCTCTTCTCCGCTCCCGAGAGCCCTCCGCCGAGAAAGTCTTCTAGCCTCGCTTCGTACTCCGTACATGCTCCACTATGAAATTCAGAATTCATGACCCCGCGCCTCTCTTCTTCCCCGCCTCCGGGGAACCGCCCAAGTGCCCGCTCGAACCCAACCGCTTGCGATAAACATCCATGATTCGCCCGCGCGCCCTAAACAATCGCACTTTGACTGTATTGACGTTGAGATTGAGAATCTCCGCCAGCTCCTGCACCGAAAACCCTTCCACTTCCTTCAGCAGCAGCAGCTCCCGGTCCTGATCCGGCAGCTTCTCGAGCATCCGTTCGAGCAAGTCCCTCACTTCCGCACGCTCGCCGGGCCCTACCGGCGGCCGGTCGTTCGAAACGATTCCATCCAGACGCGAAACCTGCTCTTCCGACAAATCCGCTTCGTACATCAGGGGCCGCACCTTCTTCTTTCGCAAGTAGTCCCAGCACTCATTCACCGTAATCTTGTAGAGCCATGTGGAAAACGCAGCCCGCTGGTCAAAGCGTTTCAGGGAAACGAACGCCTTCAGGAACACCTGCTGCGCAACGTCTTCCACGTCCTCACGCCGCCGCAAAATGCCGCCCACCAGCGCGAGGACACGCTGCTGATGGCGCCGGACCAGCTCCTCAAAAGCGGGTTCATTCCCGCCTTGGGCCTGCCGGACCAGCTCCCTGTCTTCTTCGCCCCTGCTCCGCCGAGTCAGGGGAATTGGGAGTGCGGTAGCCTGTGCTGCCACGTCTTTAGGGACGTCAGTCATCGGGTTTAGGTTACATCCGGATTGTCATGCGACGAAACAGTTTAGCCTTGCGAGCTTCGATGGTCCATGCAACAATACCCGCCATGATAATTGGAGAACGCATTCGCCTGTTACGTGAAACAAAGAAGCTTTCCCAGGGTGACATCGAAAAGCGCACTGGGCTTCTTCGCTGCTACATCTCGCGCGTCGAAAACGGTCACACCGTTCCGGCGATCGAGACGTTGGAAAAGCTGGCGCGGGCCATGGAAATCCCGCTCTACCAGCTATTCTACGACGGCGAAGAACCGCCCGTGCTGCCCAATCTTCCCAAGCGGAAGAGCGCCGATGATATCGCCTGGGGAAGCACGGGGAAAGAGGCACGTTTGCTGGGCCGCTTCCGCCGGTTGCTGAGCCGCATTGAAGACGGCGACCGACGGCTGCTCCTTTACATGGCCCAGAAGATGGCTAACCGCTAACTTCCATCTCCTCGGCACCGGATGATGCTCTTCGGCACGCTCTCTGCCGCTGGAGCGCTTCTCCTTCGGAAGGCCGTATTTATGGACGTTTGCAGGTCCTGGACGCTTTCTTCGCACTCTTTTGGGGAAAAGGGCGAAGGGGCGATAGCCGGCCTTATTCCCATTCGATCGTGCTCGGGGGTTTCGAACTGATGTCGTAAACGACCCGGTTTACGCCGGCCACTTCGTTTACGATTCTCGCCGAAATTCTCTCGAGTACTTCACGTGGCAGCCGCGACCAATCTGCTGTCATCGCGTCCAGCGAATCCACGACGCGCACAGCGATAGTGTATCCGTACGTGCGATCGTCGCCCATCACCCCTACGCTCTGCACGGGCAACAGTACCGCGAACGCCTGCCAAACTTTGTCGTACAAGCCCGCGCGCCGAATTTCTTCCACCACCACTGCGTCCGCCCCTCGCAAGATCTCGAGCCTGGCTTGCGTCACTTCGCCCAGTAACCGTACTGCTAGACCGGGCCCGGGAAACGGATGTTTCACCAGTATCTCCTGAGGCAACCCCAGCTCCCGCCCGATCTGCCGCACTTCATCTTTGAACAAATCCCGCAGCGGCTCGATGAGCCCGAACGGCATGTTCTCCGGCAGTCCGCCCACGTTGTGGTGCGACTTGATGACAGCCGAAGGCCCCTTCACGGACACCGACTCGATGACATCGGGATACAAGGTGCCCTGAACGAGAAACTTGATCGGCGCCGATTGCGAATCGCCCGCCAACTTCGCCGCCTCGTCCGCGAACACTGCAATAAACTCCGCGCCGATTCTCTTCCGCTTCTCTTCGGGATCGGTGATTCCCTTCAACCGGCCCAGAAAACGGTCCGAGGCATCGACGCCGATCACGTTCAGTCCGAGCCGCTTGCGCAGCAATTCCAGCGTGTCGTGAAATTCGTTGCGCCGCAGCAAGCCGGTGTCGACGAAAACGTTCGTCAGGCGCTCGCCGATCGCACGATGCACCAGCGCCGCCGCCACGGCTGAATCCACGCCGCCGCTCAACGCGCAAATCGCGCGCGCGCCTTCCGCCTGCTTCCGGATTGCTGCCACCGTCGCGGCGATGAATCCGGCCCGGTCCCAATTCTCCTTTGCGCCGGAAATCTCGAAAACAAAGTTCCGCAGAATCTCGGTCCCGCTGTCCGTGTGATTCACCTCCGGGTGAAACTCGACTCCATAAAGCTTCTTCGAGCGGTTCTCCACCGCCGCGACCGCGTTCTCCGTTCGCCCGGTAGTATCAAATCCTTCCGGCAAACTCACCACATGATCGCCGTGGCTTTCCCACACCTTCAGTCGTTTTGGCACGCCCTTGAATAGCGCCGATTCCTTCTGGATGTCGAGGTCCGCCGGCCCGTACTCGCGGCGCTCCGCGCGCTCCACTTTCCCGCCGAGCGTGCGCGCCATCCATTGCATCCCGTAGCAAATTCCGAGCACCGGCACGCCGAGCTGCAAGACTCCGGCGTCGCATACCGGCGCAGCGGCGTCGTACACCGAACACGGGCCGCCCGAAAGCACGATGCCGGCCGGCTCGAGCGCGCGAATCTCGTCGAGCTTCGCGGTGCACGGCAGAATCGCCGAGAACACCTGCTGCTCGCGAATTCGCCGCGCGATCAGTTGCGTGTACTGCCCGCCGAAATCCAGCACCACGATTCCGCACTTCGTGCTCACCGTACCTCCCGCCTCACGCCGCTCTGCCGTTCCGCTTTGTGGCGTCATCTTCACCCCTAGTTAATATTCATCAGCTTCTTCCCGCCTTGGCCTTATCTGTGTTCATCTGTAGTTCCCAAGGTTTTGCCTTTCATTCTCTGCCTCACCTGAGCACGATATTCACCAGCTTCTTCGGCACCACAATCGTCTTCACCACGTGCTTCCCATCGAGCAGCACCGAAATTCGAGGATCCTTCAGCGCGCGCTCGAGCGTTTCGTCCTCGCTCATCGCCTCGTCAATCAGAATCTTCCCGCGCAGGCGTCCGTTGATCTGAATGATCACCTCAATCTGGTCTTCCTTCGTCAAGTCCTCGCGGAACACCGGCCATTTCGCGTGCGAGAGCCCGCCCGTATTTCCGAGCATCTCGAAAAGCTCTTCCGCCAGGTGCGGCGCAATCGGCGACAGCATCATCACAAACGCAGTCAGCACGCGCTTCAAAATCACCGGCGAAACGTCAACGTCAAGCGGCTCCTGCTCCTGAATCGCATTCAGCAATTCCATCAGCGACGACACCGACGTATTGAAATGCCAGCGCGACTCGAAATCGTTCGTCACGCGCTTCAGCGTCTGATGCGACCTGCGTACCAGAATCTTTTCCTTGGCGCTGGCCGTCACGATATTGGTCTGCTTATCGAAATCGATCGCGACATCCCGCAAGCGGTCCGCATGCTTTGCCACCAGCCGGTACAGCTTATTAAGAAATCGCGACGAGCCCTCAATCGCCTCTTCGCTCCACTCCAAATCCTTTTCCGGCGGCGCTGCGAACAGCGTGTACATCCGGCCCGTGTCGCATCCATATTTCTCCGCCATCTCGATCGCGCCCACTACGTTCCCGCGCGATTTCGACATCGCCACTCCGCCCTTCTGCACCATTCCCTGCGTAAACAGCCGCGTGATGGGCTCGCTATGATTCACCAGTCCCAAATCGCGCATCACCTTGCAGAAAAACCGCGAGTAGAGCAGATGCAAAATCGCGTGCGTGATTCCGCCCACATATTGGTCAATCGGGAACCAGTACCGCACGAGCTCTTTGCTGAAGGGAGCGCGGTCGTTATGCGGATCGGTGTAGCGGTAGAAATACCACGACGAATCGACGAACGTGTCCATCGTGTCCGTTTCTCGCCGCGCCGCGCCGCCGCATTTCGGGCACGTCGTGTTCACAAATTGTGGGTCGCTCGCCAGTGGCGATTGACCTTGCCCGGTAAGCGTTACATTCTCCGGCAAACGCACCGGCAATTGATCGTCCGGCACCGGCACGATTCCATCCTTCTCGCAATACACCACCGGAATCGGCGTGCCCCAATACCTTTGCCGCGAAATCCCCCAATCCTTCAAACGATATGTCGTTTCGCCCTTGCCGAACCCCTTCGTTGCTGCGTCCGCCGTCATTCGCACGATCGCTTGGTCCGAGGTCAACCCGCTGTACGGTCCCGAGTTTGCCAGCCGTCCATACTCGGTGTAGGCGTCGTTCATGTGGTCCACCTTCAGCGGCGGACCTTGCCCCGGTTGAATCACGATCTTCACCGGCAGGTGATATTTCTCCGCAAACTCGTAATCGCGCTGATCGTGCGCCGGAACCGCCATCACCGCGCCCGTTCCGTATTCGGCCAAAACGAAATTCGCCACCCAGATCGGCACCTGCTCGCCAGAGAACGGATTGATCGCAAATCGGCCCGTGAAAAATCCTTCTTTCTCCGCGGTCGCCAGGTCGACGGCCCTTAGATTCTTTTGCCGCATCGCTTTGAGCTGCGTCTCCATCGCGCCGCGCCCCGGCACGCTCTCGAGCAATTTCTCAAGGTCGGGATGCCACGCCGACAAAACCACCGCCGACACGCCGTAGATCGTGTCGATGCGCGTGGTGAAGATTTCGAACCCGAGGCCATCGGTCTGCGCAACGTCGAACCGCACGCGCGCGCCGCGAGATTTCCCGATCCAATTCCGCTGCATGACGAGCACTCGCTCGGGCCAGCCGCCCTCGAGCTGCCTCATGTCATCCAGCAATTGATCCGAATACTTCGTGATTCGCAGGAACCACTGTTCCAATTCCTTGCTTTCCACCTGCGTCGTCTCATGGCGCCAGCAGAAGCCGTCGATCACTTGCTCGTTTGCCAGCACCGTCTGACACTGCGGACACCAATTCACTTTGCTCTTCTTGCGGTACGCAATTCCCTTTTCGAGCATGCGCAGGAAGAACCACTGGTTCCACCGGTAGTATTCCGGCTCGCACGTCGAGATTTCGCGCCGCCAGTCGTAGCTGAACCCGAACCGCCGCAGCACCCGGCGAAACTCCGCGATATTTGCGTTCGTCCACTCGCGCGGATGCGTGTGATTCTTGATCGCGGCATTTTCCGCCGGAAGCCCGAACGCGTCCCATCCCATCGGATGGAGCACGTTGAATCCGCGCATCCGTTTGTAACGCGCCACCGCGTCGCCAATCGTGTAATTCCTCATGTGGCCCATGTGGAGCGTGCCCGAAGGATAGGGCAACATCTCGAGCAGATAGTATTTCGGCTGCGACGCGTCGCCGTCCTTGGCGTCAAACGCGCCCTGCTCCTCCCACACCTTCTGCCACTTCGCTTCAATCCGCTGTGGATCGTATTCAGCCACTCTATCCGTCACCCTTTCGCATGTCGTTACGGTTGATCGCGGTTCTAACCGCGCGTTGCCTTCCTCTGTGCCCTCGATCTTCTCTCAGTGCCCTCTGTGTTTAAGCCTTCTCTTGGCGTCCTCTGCGCCTCTGCGGTAAAGTTTTAAGGTTTGCTTCGCTTTCGAGCACGCAGCCGCTTCGCCGCGACGGCTTTTCGTCTGTTTCCTTTGCTTCCTCTGCTTCCTGCTGATTTCTTTCGCGGCTTCATTCCATCTCTTCCGCTAGCCACCACGGTCTTCCCCACCAGCTTCCACAGCGTCGCGACATTTCGCCGATCGTCGCCCGGCTTGTCAATCGGCGTCTCCGCAATGAACGCCTTCCCCGCAAGCATCGGATGATTCAGAATCCTCTCGAAAGCCTCCAGCCCAATTTTTCCTTTCCCGATATGCTCGTGCCGATCCACTCGCGACCCGAGCGCCGTCTTCGAATCGTTCACGTGAAACACAGGAACGCGCGCGAGCCCCACCGTGCGGTCAATCGCCTCCAGCGTCGCATCAAGCCCTTCTGCTTTACGAATGTCCCAACCCGACGCGAACGTGTGCGCCGTGTCGATGCACACTCCCAACACCAAGTCCGTGCTGGCATCTAGAATCGCCTTTAGCTCCTCGAACCGCGATCCCACCGAAGTCCCGTGCCCCGCCGTATTTTCCAGCAATATCTGCAGGTCGCCCAGCCGCAAGCCGCGCGCGGCTTGCCGCAGCCCTTGCGCGATCGCCGCAACCGCCGCTTCTTTGGTGCCCTCGCGCCCACTTCCCGGATGAGCCACCAGGTAGTCGGCTCCCAGCGCCGCCGCTCGAACCAACTCCTGATGAAACGCCTGCACCGACCGCGTCCGCAGCACCGGATTCGGCGACGCCAGGTTGATCAGGTAATTGTCATGGACCACCAGCGGACCCAGCCCAAGCTCTTTGCGGCGCGCGCGAAACCGGATCGCATCGGCCTCGGAAATCCGCAACGGCCCTTGCGTCCACATCCGTGGGCTGGAAGAGAAAATCTGTAGCGCGTTCGCCCCCAGGCCATGCGCCAGTTCGAGCGCGGCCACAATGTCACCTGCAATGGATGTATGAATTCCGATTCGGATGCTTCCGTCTTTCCAGGCAGGAATTTCAGGCGGAGGAGGCGGTTCTGGACGATACTCGTCGGCGGCGTCGAACGTCGGTATAATTCTCTGTTGTTCTTCCGCCATTCCCTCAGGTTGTCCAGTGTTGAACAATCCATTTTATCGGATTCGCGCAGACCGTGCAAACATCGAACTCGGGCGACCGCAGGGCGGACTGCAGGCTAGATGCAGGGGGATGGACGAAAAGGAGACGAACCGCAGCGCGGCCATTCACATCGCGCCATTTTTGATGCTATGATTGCGTCGTTCGACCTGCAGGTGACGTTCTTCGGTATCTGGTTTATCTAGGGCGCGGTAGCCAAGTGGCAAGGCGAAGGTCTGCAAAACCTTTATTCGGCAGTTCGATTCTGCCCCGCGCCTCCAATTTCCCGACTCTACGAAATCCCTGAAGGATCGACGCGAAGCTTTAGCTGAAGCCCGCTCTTAAGTTCAAGCTTTCGATTCGACGACCGAAACGTGGCAGCTCCCGCTGGTCCGTCCACCGCAAGCGTCACTCCCGGCATTCCAATCAGTGTTCCAGCAGGCAACTCCCTTAACTCTCCCCGATGATCGGCGGTTTCATTCGCGCCGAGCTGTGAGCCCTGAGTTGCGTCCGGTGTCCCGGCCGGTCTCCCGGAAGAAGTGAACCCCACCACCGGCAGACTCCTTTGCTTCGACGGCGCCTGCGGCGACTCTCCTGGCTGGGCCAGGCTCTGGCTGTCTTGCTCCCCGATCGCTTGGGGCACGCTCGGCCGAGGCATCATCCCCGCCCGAATCGACAAATTCAGCCCCAGCTTCTTTCCCTTCCGCGCCTGCACTTCATCGAACACGATACCAATGGCCGCACCGTTCGCGTCGCGTGACCCGGGATTCGTCATGCTCACATGGCCAATCAATTTGGCGCCTTCCGGAACTACAATTTGATTGGGCAGAATCAGCGCCGTCACGCTGCGCGCTTTCACCGCATCTCCCACTTTTGCCTTCTTCGCCCGAATCGTGCTCGTCAACTCGATCTGTAGCGTTTCGCTTCGAGCCGCCGGTGGCGAAACGCTGCGCTGACCGTTGGCAGTCACCGATGAAAAAAGCATAACGAGGAGTACAGAGGCGGAGGAAATTCGCGCCATCATCATAGGCACCTCCGAAAAGCTTTGCGCCAGTATACTCTTTTTTGTACCGTCGGTCGGGCATCTCTCCCTGGTTCGGCAGCGTCTCCATTGCAGCGTCTCTCTCGCATGAAGTAAACTTACTATTTCGGCCCATCTAAGGGAGCCATTCATGCTGGTAGTCATGCAGTCCCATGCCACCCAAGACCAGGTTCGCGCCGTTTGCCAGCGGATCGAGTCGCTCGGCTACAAGGCGCTGCCCGTTCCCGGCGCGGGACGCACTGCGATCTGCATCACCGGCAACCAAGGCGCCGTGGACATTGGCTCGCTCGAAGCGATGCCCGGCGTCATCGAATGCATCCCCGTCAGCAAGCCCTACAAACTGGTGAGCCGCGACGTCAAGCTCGAGAACACCGTCGTCCGCATTCCCACGCCTTCGGGCGACGTCAGTTTCGGCGGCGGCGCGATTGGCCTCGTCGGCGGACCTTGCGCCGTGGAAACCCGCGAGCAGGCCTTCGCCGTGGCGCGCGGAATCAAAGCCGCGGGAGCGCGCCTCTTTCGCGGCGGCGCTTACAAGCCGCGCACATCGCCCTACAGTTTTCAGGGGCTTGGCGAACCGGGACTGAAAATCCTCGCCGAGGTGCGCGACGAATTCGGCCTCGGCATCGTCACAGAAGCGATCGACAACGAGTCGCTCGACCTCGTGGAAAAATACGCCGATGTGATTCAGATCGGCGCGCGCAACATGCAGAATTTTTCGCTTCTCAAAACCGCCGGCCGCTCGCGTAAGCCGGTGCTGCTCAAGCGCGGGATGTCCGCCACGCTCGACGAATTTCTGATGGCCGCCGAGTACGTGATGTCCGAGGGCAACTACAACGTGATTCTCTGCGAGCGCGGCGTGCGCACGTTCTCCGATTTCACGCGCAATACCCTCGACCTCAGCATCGTCCCCGCCGTCCAGCGGCGCAGCCATTTGCCGATCGTCGTCGACCCCAGCCACGGCACCGGCAAACGCCACAAAGTTTTGCCGCTTTCGCGCGCGGCCATCGCGGTGGGCGCCGACGGCCTCCTCGTCGAGGTTCACCACGACCCCGACCGCGCCCTCTCCGACGGCATGCAATCGATCCTGCCCGACGAATTCGCGCAGTTGATCGTCGAAGCCCGCGAAATCGCCGCCGTCGTCCACCGCACCATCAACTAGGTTCACTTCCATTTTTGTAGTGCGTCGAATTCGGCTAATCGGAACTGGAAAAATACCTCAGAAGAAACCGCGCGCACCCTTCAGACGTCAGACCGGTGAGGACTCGGCAAGGCTTCTGTTCAGCGTTGGGCAGATCGACGTTACCTTACGTTCTTCGGTTCAAAACTCGAAACGAACAGCGTATACCCTGACGTCAAGAGAGTGGAAGTTTTGGATTCACGAAGGAGACCCGCGACATCCGTACAATCCAATACCTGTGAGGCGCAATGACGAAAACGACGAGCTTTCAGACGGACATTCGCCCGCTCTTTACGGACCGAGACATCCAACACATGAGCAAGGCGTTCAACCTGGGAAGTTACGATGACGTCAAAAAGCACGCTGCCGCCATCTACGATCGCATTCGTGGAATCGGCGGCGCGCTAATGCCGCCACCACCACCAAACGGAGAAGGTCCTTGGCCGCAATCTCGGATTGAATTATTCGCCAAGTGGATGGCGGATGGGTTCCCACCATAGTCGGCGGCAAACCTTGGGAACCACAGATGAACGCAGATAAACACAGATAAAGACTCAAGGCAGAAGGCAAAAGGCTGAAGACGATTAAGGAGGACGTATGCCAAATGAGAAAGCAGGAAGCGGCGCTAGTGCGAGTCGCGCGCTGCAGCCCACGGAAACAAATCCTCTCGATTTTGTGCCCGACAAAATTCCTTTCGACACTCCGTATGGCCCACCGATATCACTCGACCGAGCCCTGGCGTTGATTCACGCGGCGGTGGCAGAGGCGAAGAAGCGGGATTGGAAGATGAACGTAGCAGTGGTGGATTCCGGCGGCAACCTAGTCGCGTTTCAACGAATGGACGGTGCCATGCTTGCGTCTATTCAGATTGCCGAGCACAAGGCGCGAGCGGCCTCGACCTTCCGGCGCCCGACGAAGGAGTTCGAGGTCGGTGTCAACGTTATGCATCTCAACTACCTGCTCGCGTTCGATGGAATAATTGCGTCTCGAGGCGGCATCCCGCTGATCGAACAGGGAGCAATTATCGGCGCAATCGGTTGTTCGGGAGGCGCGGATTCCCAGGACGAGATTGTCAGCAAGGCAGGCGCGGCACTCATCAACCAACCACCGGCAACGAACAAATAATCCGAATCTCGAGAAAGGGTTGGGGACAATCAACCGGTTTCCGAGACCAACGAATGCAGAGGAGAATGCCATGACAACTGCAAGCGCAAGCGCACTTACGAAGCCAGCACAGATTCGCGTGACCCGGCGGTCGCCCGCGTATTGGCGCGTCACGATCGACAACCCGCCGATCAACGTGATGGGCCCGGAAATGGTCAAGCAGTTTCAGGAAGTGATCAACGCTCTGGAGGCCGACGAGCAGGTCAGGGTGGTGGTCTTCGACAGCGCGGTGGACGACTACTTCCTGAATCACTCCGATTTCCTGGCGAAGATTGAGGACCTGACCTCACTGCCGGCGGGTACCACGGGCTTGCCGCCTTGGCCGGACTTTCTCGTGCGTCTCACCCGTTTGCCAGTCGCCTCCATCGCCCTCATCCGTGGCCGCGCGACCGGCAACGGCAGCGAGATCACGCTGGCCTGCGACATGAGTTTTGCCAGTCGCGAGAAGACCATCATCTCGCAATGGGAGGTCGGCGTGGGAATGGTCGCCGGCGGCGGCCCCATGGCTCGGCTGCCCCGACTCATCGGCCGAAACCGCGCCCTCGAGGTGCTCTTGAGTTCGGAAGACATCCGAGCAGAGCAGGCCGAGGCATACGGCTACATCAATCGCGCCCTGCCCGACGCCGAGCTAGACGCGTTCGTAGAGGCGCTCGCGACCCGGATCGCCAAGTTCGACAAATGGGCGATCGCCAACACTAAGCGCCTGGTCAACACCAGCCTGCCGCCGGACGTCGAGATCGGTGCCGGGTGGGATGCGTGCATCAATTCGCTCGGTCGGCCTGCCGCCCAGGAAGGGATCAAAGCGCTGATGGCGCGCGGCTTCCAGAAGCCGTGCGACGTAGAAAATCGGCTCGCATACTACTTGGGCCAAATCACGCGCTAGGCGGGCGTCTAACGCGATTCTCAACTCCGGGACGTTGACTAGGATGGCGAGCATGAAAAGCCTCACAGGGTTTCTTGCGATCGTGGCACTAACGTTCTCGGCGCACGCGCAAGTGACCCAGCCCAACGCGAGTAAGTGGTCTCCCAAATCGAAGCGAGCGGCAGAAAAGGCAGTCGCAAAAAAGCTTGACGAGATTCGTGCCGCAGCCAACCGTCCTCCCCTCGAACGGGTCAGTCCGTCGGTTAGGGAAGTAGAACTTGTCTGCACCGCAGCCCTCACTGGGGGGAAGGAGGGCGACCCAATTTGGGGCGGTCTTGAAACCTACGTGACAAACGACCTTTCAGCCGAAACCGACGCTTTGAACAAGTCCACTTTGGGGCTTCCTAAAAAGCAGTGGCCGAGATACTCCGTTATTGTTGAACGGAACCCGAAAAGCACACCTGAAAACCCTGCATATACGGTCGGAGTTGCCCGTCGACCAAGTGCACTCATGGAGTTCTTTGCGCCACTTTTTTTCGACGTTCCATTCAAGGGTATGAATGATTGGAAAAAGAAGGTCGCTCCAGAGTGTAGAGACCGAAAGGGTGGGTACTAGGAGCCGTTTGTCGTGCACGCGGATTCCGTCAAACGATTTAGCTTTTTGTCAAATTGGAGACTCATGTCGAAAGGAGCCATCAATGAACGCCGTACAAGTGGAACAGAAGAGCTATGAGATGCCCCCGCGCGAGGGGATCAGCATCGCGCACTTTCTCACCGTCGCCGACGTCGAACGATCGGCTCGCTACTACGAAAAAGTGTTCGGCGCCCGCATTCTGACCATGGGTGACGGCAACGCGCCTCCGTACCTTCAGCTTGCGAATATCTGGATGATTCTGAACGTCGGGGGCGGCCCGACGCCGGACAAGCCGACGGTAACGCTCAGCGTCCCTGACCCGAATCACATCAACAGCTTTATGAATTTCCGCGTTGCGGATATTCAAGCGTGCTATGAATTATGGAAAAGTCGAGGAGCCGAGTTCATCACGCCGCCGATCCCCAAGTACGGCGAGATTCGCTGCTACATCCGCGATCCTGACGGTTATATTATCGAGGTCGGACAAAGCACCACCCTCACGTACGGTTAACGCTTGGCGCGGATAGGATGCCCGGCTCTGCGCCTCGTCGTCGCGCTTCTGCCGATCTTTGCCTTGAGCAGTCGCTCGCTCTGACATCGAAAGGAGTACCGGATGGATGGCACAAATGGACCGAAAGAGACCACGCTTGGTGTGAACGTTTTTACCGCCCCGGGAAAGGCTATGGTCGGCGAGCGGCCAAAGCCCTTCGGCGAAGCGTTCGGCTTTGACCCGATGACGTCGACTTTAATCTTCGGCGAGTACGACGCGGTGCTGGTAGACGCAATGACGACGGTGGCTGAGGCCGAGGCTCTCGCCGATTGGATTGCTCTGCACAACCGCAACTTGGAGACCATCTATATAACGCACGCCCATTTCGACCACTTCTACGGTCTGAGCATTCTGCTCGACCGTTTCCCGGGCGCTCGGGCGATAGCAACGCCGAAGACGGTGGAGGCCATGCAGACGTCTTTCTCTCCCTCAGTGGAGCGGTTGGCCCGCCGCCTCTTTCCTGGGCAAGTGGCCACCAAGTTGGTTCCACCTGAGCCGTATGAGCAAGACACGTTCACTCTCGAGGGCCACGAATTGCGCATCATCGAGCAGGGTCGCACCGATTGTCCCGATTCGACGTCTCTTTACGTTCCATCGATCGGCCTGATCGTCGCTGGCGACGTTGTATACAACCAATGCCGCATGTACGTCGGCGACACCACCCCCGAGAGCCGAAAGAATTGGATCGCGGCGCTAGACCGGTTGGCGGCGTTGAACCCGGCGATTGTTGTCGCCGGTCACAAGAAGCCTGGCGCGCCCGACTCTCCCTCGACGATCCAAGACACCAAGCGTTACCTGCAGGACTTCGACCGGCTGCAGAAAACCGCGACATCCGACCAAGCGCTGTTCGATCAGATGACGGAGCTGTACCCGCATTGGGTAGCCAATCAGTCGTGGTTGATGTTCGGATTCCCGCAGCCGTGACCCGCATCGACCGCTGATGCGAATGTTTCCTCGCGAATGATGGAACACTTTCTCGACGAAGGAGGTTTGTATGTCTCAGAAAACCACCGCCGTAAAGCGTGCTCACCGAAGCGAAGTCCGGCCCCACCAACTCGGGCAAGAAGTTTTCAAAGCCATCTTGTCCGAAGATGTCGATTGGAAACCGTTCCCGGCGTTCCCGCCTACCGTCCGGCTGGCCGTCGTCGTGGGTCAGCCCTCGGAGCCCGGCCCTTACACAATCAGGGTCAAAGCGCCCCACGGCGTGAAACTGATGCCTCACAAGCACCCGGAGGATCGAGTCTATACCGTGATTTCCGGCGTCTTTTATATCGGACTGGGTGACGAATTCGACGCGAGTAAGCTCGAAGCCTATCCGCCCGGCGCCGTGATCATTCTCCCCGGTAACACGCCCCATTTCCACTGGGCGAAATCCGGCGAGTACGTCACGCAAGTAACCGCGATCGGGCCACTTGGGCTGGAATACCTCAGCGCGAAAGACGACCCGCGAAACAACAAATCGTAGGGGCTCAAGATGAACGATCAACAACAGAAGGAGAAGGATTCTGCAGTGCGAGATCAAGAGATCCGCGCGGCACTCGATCAGCATTGGGCGGCGTCCGATGCCAACGATTTTGTAACGGAGCACCTCATCTATCACGAGGACGCGGTGCTCGACTACCCGCAGTCAGGCGAGCGAACCCGCGGCCGGCGCAACATACAGGGCCAACGCGCGAGTCAGCCGAGCAAAAAGCGATTTACCGTCCGACGAATCATTGGCGGCGGCGATCTCTGGGTCACCGAATTGATCATCACATATGACGCCAAGCCGTCCTACACCGTGAGCATTATGGAGTTCAGGGGCGACAAGGTTGCGCGGGAAACACAGTACTTTGCGGATCCATTCATGGCTCCCGCATCGCGCGCTAATTGGGTTGAACGGATGCCCACATAATCTCGAGGCGCGAGAATTCCCTAACGGCACCTTTGAACTAAGAGATGAAGGAAGTTTGTTAGTCGGGGCACTACTCTCGACGTGTGCTGACAAAATCGGCGAACCGCGCTGCCACTCGGATCGCTTCATCGCCCCCTGTAATGCTAGCGAAAAGCCCGCTCGAAATGGCAGGAGCGCCAACCACTGTTCCCGCGATCTGCCCCGCGATAGAGGCAATGGTGTCCGTATCGCCTCCCGCCTCGACCGTCTGAGCTATCACTGCGGGCAAGGACTGCTTGAAAATGAACTGGGCGCAATACAGAGCCAAAGGTACGGAATCAACTACGTACCCGCTTGCGCCGAATCGAGACGCGATTTCTGATGGACGGGCTTGGAGCGGGAGAAGTTCCTTGATGCGGTCACGAACCGCGGAGTCTGGCAGAGATTCGGCCACTGTGCTCAAGAAGCTGTGCTGGTATGGCTTGGCGTCAGTGAGCACCGACCGAATCGCGATCACGACAGCGAGGGCGCCGATATACGCTTCGTCGTTGTGATGGGTGATTCGACAAACGTCTCGAATCGCCATGCGGTCGGCCGGTTTGACAGGATCCAAAAGGAACGCCACCGGCGCTATGCGCATCGCCGCGCCATTTCCCGCTGAATACTCTCCACGGCTTCCAGCAAGTGCCCAATGCACCCCGGCGACCAAATCGCGCATTGCCTTCAAGGTGCTTGAACCCATCCCAGTAATCCGTCCTGCTGTAAACCATCTTGCGAATTTCGACGCGAGGCGTTCGACTTGAACGCAGTCGTTCTCCATGATTGACTCGCATGTCGCCAAGGTAAGTTGGGTGTCGTCGGATAGTATGGATTGTGTAGGAACCTCAAAAGTTACAGGACCCGGTTCGCCCTCCCAAGGCTCGCCCCACGCGTCACCAAGAGCGCCCCCGAGTATGCAGCCCAATATCTGATCCTTCTTTGTGACGGACGTTCCCATGAGCTATGCACAACATTCCACCACACAATGGCTGAACGGTGTTTGATAAACGTGGTAACCGAAGATGTAAAATTGCACGCCGGCAGATGTTCGGTAATCCGACTTATCCAAACTATACGACATGGGGTATCGTACAGCACGTCCCCGATAGAGGGCGATGGAGGGGCAAGAGATGGATTGGAAACGGTTGGTCCAGTTTGCGCTGTCGGGTGACAGTAGTTTGGAACAATATGCCATCCTGCTGGTACGCGTCGCGATTGGGCTGTTCTTCGCCATTTCCGGGGGAAACAAATTGTTTGTCGCCGGCGGCACGAAACCTGTTTACGAAACGCTCGTCAAGGCCAAAGTCCCGTTTCCTCAGCAGACGGCTTATTTCGTGGCGGGTGTCGAGTTCGTTGGCGGATCCCTGGTGACCGTGGGGTTACTTTCGAGCCCGGCCTGCGCCGCTTTAATGATCGATATGATTGTCGCCACCCTCACCAACGCGGTTTCCACGTTGCCGAAAGGACTTTCGCCTCTTAGCTGGCTCGACGATTTCCTCTACCTTCCGGAAGTCTTGTACGTTCTCTTCTTTATCTGGCTGATCTGCTCCGGTCCGGGAAGGTTCAGTATCGATTACTGGCTCGCCGGCAAGTTGCTGAGGTGATCGATCGACGAAGCAGCCCGTTGCCAGACAAGAGCTTGATGGTCATGACCAGAATTTTTCAGCGGGAGGAGTTGAATCATGCGTTCTGATATCGTGCCCGGAGCCATTTTCCCCGACTACGAACTGCCCGATCATACGGACACACTGCGCAAACTCAGCGAGCTACAAGGCGACGACCCGCTGATCCTCACGCTCGCGCGCGGCCACTACTGCCCGAAGGAACATCAGCAGCATTTGGAGCTCGCCGCGTTCTACCCGAAGATCGCGGTGGCGTACACTCAGATCGCGACGATCTCGACCGACGATCACCATACTCTTCAGGAATTCCGTGCATCAGTCGGCGCCGTGTGGCCCTTCCTCTCCGACCCAGAGCGAAAAGTCCAGAAGGACCTCGACATCCAGGAATACACCGACCCCGAAAACAATCCGATGATCCCGCACACCTTCGTGCTCAAGCCGGGCCTCGTGATCCACAGCATCTACAACGGCTACTGGTTTTGGGGTCGCCCGTCGATCGCCGATCTTTGGCACGATCTGCGCGTGGCGACGAGCGAAATCCGTCCCGACTGGGATCTGAGCAAGCCTGGACTCCGCGAGGCATGGAACGCGGGCGACTTGTCGCGCTTCCATGGATGGAATAAGCCTGGCGCCGCGAAGCCGCCCTCTGCAGAAAAAAAAGGCTAACGATGACTGCCAGCGACGAGCCCTGCCCTTCGGACAGGCGGTTTTCTTGAGGAAAACGCAATGCTACGATTAGGCTCTTGAACGGAGGAATCATGAGCATCGCAACCGTCGCCTCTCCAATCCAGCCCCAACCGCAACTTGCCGGACAGACGGTCGTCGTGATCGGCGGCACCGCCGGCATCGGGCTCGAAACCGCCCGGCGAGCGCGCGCTGAGGGAGCCAAGCTGATTCTCGCGGCACGCGACCCAGAACGCTTAGAACACGCCTCGCGCGAACTCGGCGCGCTAAGCACTGCGGCGTTCGACGCCACCGACTTCGATCAACTCAAACAATTCTTCGACGCACTCCCGACACCGATCGACCACGTACTGGTCACCGGTCCCGGTCCCTACTACGCGCCGCTGGCCGAATTCGATTTCGAGCGAGCACGCCGCGACGTTGAAGCCCATCTGTTTCTTCCGATGCAGGTCGCTCGCTTCGCCGCAAACAAGGTTCGCCCGGGAGGCACCCTGCTCTTCATGAGCGGCACCGGGGGCCGCCGCACGGCGAAGGGGTACGCTCTCATCTCGGCTCTCACGGCCGCGGCGCCGGCCCTGACAAAAACTCTGGCGCTCGAACTCGCGCCTGTTCGCGTCAACCTCATCGCCGCCGGCTTCGTCGACACTCCTCTTTCAGCATCCCTGCTTGGCGATCAGTTGGACGCGCGACGCGAGCAACTCCGCACCAATCTGCCAATCCGCCGCGTGGTCGGCCCGGCCGACATTGCCGCCCTCGCCGTCCACCTCATGACGAACACAGCCGTCACCGGTGCAACCTACGATATCGACGGCGGCCAGCAGCTCGTCGAGGAGTGAGCCAGTGCCGGACGCTCCGGTTATCCGTTGAGGTCGCCGCCTTCCGAGGCACTACTGTCCAGCGGGATCGCGGCTTTGCGCCGCAATAGATACAAAGCAACGCCGCTGAGTACGATCATTCCGACCACCAGAAGCTGTCCAGGAAAGGATTTCCATTCGCGCAACGTAGCCACCAGTACGAGCGAGGCGCAGGCGAAAAACGCCACGCAGACGAAGCTCAGGCCCCACCAACCGCCGGGTATGCGGAAACTGCGGACGGCGTTCGGGCGGCGCACTCGAAGGATGATGAGCGCGAGAAACTCAAGCACGAGCGCCGGCGTGTAGAGCAAGCAAGCGATCACCGCCAGGCTCCCGAACGGGAGAGCGGCAAAAATCACCGCTATAAAACAAAATAGGAGGATGGCTACGTTCGGGGCTCCCGTCTTGCGTGAGAACTGCGCGATAACCCGAGGAAGCCAACCGTCGCGCGCCATCGCAAAAGGCAAACGCGAAACGTAGAGCAACTGCGCGTTGAACAGCGCCCACATGGAGACGACTCCGGCCGCCGCAATGAGGCCGCCCAGCCAGGGCCCTCCTATCAATCTCCCAATCACTGGCCAACCTGAATCGGTGCTCCAAATGGCCGGCTCGGTGGTTACGGCAAGACCAGCAAGCACGGGAAGGAGATAACAGAGGACCATCGCCACAAGGGCTCCGCCGAGCGCGAGCGGGTAGTTGCGTTGCGGTCGGTCAACCTCCGCGGCGAAGGTCGAGACGTTGTCCCACCCCGAAAAGTTGAAGCTTATGATCGACAAGCCCAGAAGCAGCGCCGCAGGCTTGCTGCCAGCAAGATCATGCGCGACGAAGCCGATGACTGCGCTGGGGGCAGGGCCTCGCACGAGCCACGTCAGAACCAGCACACCGAATGCGCCCAATATAAAAGATGCGCTAACCTTGGAAGACCCGCCCACCTCGCGGGCGCCGCGCAAATTCACCGCCATCCCCGACAAAATGAACAGCACGGCCAAAAGCCAGCGAGTGAGCGCCAATATGCCCGCGTGCGGCGCGTCCGTGGTCGTTCCAAGTGCCGGAATGAAGAAAGCGATGTAACTCACAAACAAAACGGGGAAGCTCGCGAGCAGACCCACAGAGTAGCCCATGGTCCACCACGCTTCTTGCACTGCCCAAAACGAACCGAGCGTTTCACGCACCCAGACGTAGTAACCGCCTTCTTCCGGCATTAGCGTTGCGAGCTCTGCCACCATCAGTGCCATAGGCAGGCTCCAGAGCACCGGCGCGATAAGAATCAACACCACCGCCAGGCCGGGGCCGACTGCGCTGGGGAGAGGTTCCAGTCCGAAAGGCCCCCCGCAAGTTGTGAAAAACGCCACGGCCATCAGCCCGAACAGCGTCAGCCGGCGCTCCCGTGGCAAATGGATGGGCGCAGAACTGGTTCTTCGCCCTGCCGAGGTTTCTGCGAATTGTTTTTCTGTCCCTATGACTGAACACCCGCGCTGCAACATACAAGCAAACATTCTCGACGGCAAAATATTTGTGCCAAGGTGCGACGCGTGAGATCGGGACCCAATACGTACGCCTTTGGTCCGTACGAACAAAAGCCATCAAGCGCCGGAGGCGCGATTGTACTTAGCCCGGCATGGAGCGAAGCGGAATGCCGGGAAGCGAGTGATAGAGAGAAGAACGAGTCCCGGAGGGACGATTGACTCAGTTCCGTTCTCGTCGTCGAGTACGCGGTGGCCCCCAAGCGGGCGGGTGGCCGGCCCTTTGTCTCGGGCCCGAAGTTGCATTTGCCTTCGATCGAGAGTAGTTGAAGTTCGGGGTGCCCCGTCCTTTGCGGTTTGTGCAAAGGGTGCGTCTTCGATTTTCTTCGCAGCGATGCTTTTGATGACGCCCGCGCCGATCGCATTTTTCATTTCGAACCTGTTTCACTGAACGCCGCATTCGATTCTGCCAATTGCTCGAATACAGCCGCGGCGGTCAATCGCGAAATCGGAATGGCCAACGTTGTTCTTGTTTGTGGCGAAATGAACAGGACGATCGATTCCATTCGTTCGGGAATTCCCTCGGCAAAGCCAACAAACCTCCCGCCTCCGGCCTCAACGATGGAGGATGCTTCAGCTTCGCTTAAACGCAGAGGCATTGTATTTTCCTCCCTCGTCGCGGGACGCTCTGTCGATGATGTCTGCCAGATTCACCGGGAAAGGCGCCGTTTTGTGCTCCGAATCCGTTTGCGTCAACTCGGCCGGCGGCGCCCTGAATCTCGCCGCCGACGAGCTGATGCTTCGCGCCCAGACTCGGGGTTAGTCTCCGGCGGCGACGGTGACCGGCTTGATCTTCGCAAGTTCCTTCTGCGCCTGTTTGGGGTACAGGAACTCGTGGCCATCCGTACGGCCTGGATAAAACCATGCCAGGACCGCTTGAGGCTGCGTGGAGTTGCCCTCCGTGAGGGTGAACGCAGCTTCGTCTGTTGGCTTCACGCGCTCGGCGTTATCCACCAGGAACATCCCGTAAAACATTGTTCGGTCGCCGCTATAGATAAGAACCTGGTTATGTTCGTTAACGTTCTCAGGCAGGATGAACCAGTAGCTTCCCGCAGGCAGAACGCGCCCGGGAATCTGAACCGCGTGGCTAAAGGTGACTTTGATGGCCTGATTCGCCTCATCTGCTCGCGCAGCCGGCAAGGCCATCAAGAATGCAAGCAATAACGCAATGGCGGCAAACTTCCTTACGACAGCAACTTCTTTCATGACATCTCCTTTTTTGTTGTGTTGCGGCCCGGAGTTGCACTGATTTCTCCCTTACTACTTTTCTTGTGCCTTCAACTTGGGCCGTCGCAAAATCAGACGCTGGATAGCCGCGGGAGAATGTCACGTGTTTGTCAAAGGATTATTGAAAAATCTCAGCGATTGCGCTGAGGGAGCGGAGTTGAAACAAAGCCGGAAGCCGCGCGAACTTCCAATCGATACCAAAAAACGCCTTTTCAGCAGGTTCCGTGATATTTTTTCTCGCAGACGCTCGTTGCGGAGGTGACTCGACGATGAAGCGGAGCTGGAATTGGCGATTGTGGGCTGGGTTCGCGCTGGTGCTGGTGGGGGTTGCGAGCTATCAGTATTTCTTTGTCCGGTTTGCGGTGACGCGGGATTTTCCGTGGGTCAATTTGATTTTGTTCGCACTGGCGGCTTATTTGCTCGTTACCGGGCTGCGGCGCGCGTTCCAGCAGCCGGAGGCTTATCGAGGCAAGGTGAGCGGCACGATTCTTGCGTCGCTCAGTGCCCTGCTCGTTGGCTTCTTCCTCTTCGTGGTCTTCTACATGGCGCGGCAAGTTCCGAAATCGAGCGGCGCTCCGGCGGTGGGGCAGGTCGCGCCGGACTTCACGCTGGCGGACGAGAATGGCCAACCGGTGACGCTCTCAACGCTGCTCAATTCGTCCTTCAGCACGAATGACTGGCCGGCAACGGGAGAGCCGCGCGGTAACACCGCCGGGGCGCTGCTGATCTTCTATCGGGGCTACTGGTGACCCGCGTGCAACTCCGAGTTGCGGAGTTTCCAGCGCAAGTTGCCGGAGTTCAACGCGCGCAGAATTCGCGTGGTGGCAATCAGCGTCGATCCGCCGGATGTTTCGCAGCGTCTTCGCGACCAGGCGCATTATTCGTTTTTGTTCCTGGCGGACGATAAGCTGAAGGCGATCCGGCAGTGGGATCTGGTGCATCCGCACGCCGGCCCGGACGGCGCCGACATCGCGCGCCCGGCTGAATTTCTGCTGGACTCGAACGGGAAAGTCCTGTGGCGGGACCTGACGGATGATTTCCTCGTTCGCGTGCGGCCCGAGGAAGTATTGCGAGCGGCGGATGCCGCGAATACGCGGTGAAAGGGAGTCGCGTGTTCGCGAGGGCTTGCATCCCCGGGCTGATTAACGGTCGGGCTCAGTCGCCGAAGGCGCTCGGCGGGAGCGATTTGTCACGCCAGAAATCATAGTTGCCACAACCCGTGATGCACATCTCCCTGGATGTAGATCGCGAACGTACCCTTTCCTGGAATCTCCTTCGGGGGGTGCGCAACCAAAGCGCCCTGCTTTGATGCCGCGTCTAACGCTGCTTCGATGTCGTCAACGAGCCAGTACGGTCGAACGACGGGCTTCTCCGTATCCCGCAACGGACCGCGCACGCCAATGCTGCCGCCATCCGGCAGCGGAGCCGTCCGCGCACCTCCAAGAAGCGGATCAGCTGATCCAAACTTGATGCCGTGTGCAGCCTCGTAGGCAGCGCACACAGCATCTACATCCGAAGCCACAATCTCTAGGTAGTGTACCTTCATCCCAAACTCTCTCGTGTTTATGGCCTAACTTACGTTTAGGCCGACCTGGATAATACTGGCCGCGGTCGGCCTAAGACAACAGCAGCATATCACACCGAAATTCTGTGCGCCCAATCCCCATATTTCACAGTACTGGGTCTTGACAACGTAGTAACTCTATGATATCCTGCAGTCGGAAACTTGGACATGAAAGACAAATACGGCGCCCCGGCAACGTTAACTCAGTCTCTGCGCCTCTGTGGCCAATTTGGGTTTGCCTCTCTTTCGCTCCCCTGCCGGAATTCTAATAACGAAACCGCGATTAGAAATCGACCCAAATGATTGAAAACATTCACCAACGACCCATTCTAATCTACCGTGGGGAGGGGGGTATATTTTCGCCAAAGCGAAGCCAAGGCGAACACTCTGCCGATCCCGGGTCTCAGGGTTTCTCCCGACGCTTCGGGATGGAAACGCTGCGTTCCAGGGGTTCGTCGCTACCCTGCCCCTCGGCCCCTCACCCCTCGCTTCTAATCGCAACAATTTACGATTAGAAACCGCTGTAACTAACTCAAAACAAAGGCCAGTCGAAGTTCTAATCGCAACCAAAACGCCTTTTCGGTTGGGTTCCGTGATATTCATGACACTTCGATGAAAATGCGGCTCAACTATCGGCTCGTCTTCCTGCTGGCGCTGCTCGCCGTGATTGCCGTGGGCGAAGTTGCGGTGGAGCTGCGGCCGGCGTTCCTTCGGCCGGGGCTGCACCTTTTCGCTTACGTGGGCAACACGGCTGACGGCACGGTCACGGCGATCGACCTCATCAAGCTCGCGCCCGTGGCGACGATCGCGGTTGGCGCCGGGCCGACAGGCATTCGCGCGCATCCGACGCGCAAGGAAATTTGGGGGCTTAGTTCTGGTGGCGGCTACGCGTGGATTCTTGACGCGAACACAAACCAGATTGTCGCGCGTATTCCCGTGGGCGCGATGCCCTACGCGCTTGACTTCTCGCCGGACGGCGCGCGCGCTTACGTGGCAGCGCCCGGATCGAATTCCGTTGTCGCGATCGACACCTTCTCGCGGCAGATCGTCGCGCGAGGCCGTGCCGGACGCGGCCCGTGGATCGCGCGCGTCTCGCCCGACGGAAAACTCGTGGTGGTGTCGAATCGCGACGACGCCACCGTCTCGATTCTCGACGCCGCCACCCTTGCGCCTCTCGGCGTCGTCACGACCGCGCCGCATCCCGAGCAAATCGCGATTCTGCCTGACTCGGCGAAGGCGTTCATCACCTCCGGCACAACCGACCAGATTTCCGTAGTGGATTTGAAGCGACGCGTGCTGCTGACGAATCTGGTGTTGGGAGGCACGCCTGATGATCTGATTCTGAAGCCTGACGGCGGCGAGCTGTACATTCCGTCGAGCGAATCGCACGGGCTGCTGATCGTCAACACGGAGACGAACGAAGTGGGGGATTTCCGGCTGCTCGGCATGTCGCCCACGCACGGCGCTCTCGCGCCTGAAACGGGCATGCTCTACGTGTCCGATTCCGCCGGCGGCGACGTGGTTCCCATTTCGGTGGACAGCCGGCAGGTCTTGCGCCCGATTCCCGTCGGGCAGGCGCCTGCCACCTGCGGGCTCGTGCCAGGTGGCGACGTTCTTCTTGTGGTGGACACGGCGTCGAACGACCTCGCCGTGATCCGCACCAGAATTGCGCAGCCGTCGAGCGCGCTGGGGCCGCCGCAAAGCCTGATCACGTTGATTCCGGTCGGCCCGCACCCGCGCGATCTTGCGGTGAAACTTTTCTGATTTTCCGGCGCCGCCGTTTTCAATCTACGGTCAGCGTGAGAGGAAATGGTTGCGCGGTTCCGTTCGCGGTGCCCGTCACGGTGATCGTGTAGGTTCCGGCCGGCGTTCCGGGGTCGCCTCCGCCGCCAGCTGTATACGTTCCGCCGCCGCACGCCGCGATTCCAAATCCGATGGCGCAAATAAACGCGGCGATCGCGACGAGCCGCAGAACCAGGCCGCAACGCCTGCGCGTGGCGACAACCGCGAAAAGACTCGCCAGCCATGCGAGGGCCCCAAGCACGAAGCGCGCATCGCGAAGGCTTGGCCACGGGCCTATTTTGCCCGGCGGGTTGCTCCGCGGCTTGTCCGGCGGCGCGTGAAGAATCGCGACATACGGTCCCGCCGAGGTCCCGACGGTCGCCGTGAACGGCACGAGGGTGCTTCCACCCACGCTTGCGCTGGTTGGCGTCACGGTGCAGGTGGCCGACGGAGGACAGCCTGCGTACGCCAAGGTGACACTGCCGGTGTATCCATTAGCGGCACCAACCTCGAGAGAGTAGTTCGCGTTGCTCCCGGCGACGACGGTGGTCGTCGTCGTGCCATTCACCGGCACGGCAAAGCAGATGCTGCCGGTCGCGGTCCCGCTCAACGCAATGCTCTGCGGGCTGCCGGGCACGTTGTCGGCAATATTCAGGCTTGCAGCTCTTGCGGCCTGGCTGTTTCCGCACTGCGGGTCGAAGGTGATCTTGATCGTGCAGGTGCCGCCGGCCGCGACGCTCACGTTACAGGTATCGGTCTCGGTGAAATCGCCGGCGTTTGCGCCGCTGAACGAAATCTTGCTCACTGCCAAGGCGCCGGTCCCGGAGTTTGTCACCGTTACGGTGGACGACGCGCCCGGCGTTCCGGCCCCCACTGCCTGATTCCCGAAATTGATTGGCCCCGCTGGGCTGAGTGTAACCGCGGCTTGCGTGCCCGTGCCGGTGAGCGCGACGGTTTGGGGACTGTTCGGCGCATCGTCGGAAACGCTGATCGACGCGCTGCGCGGTCCGGTGGCGGCCGGCTGAAAAGCGACGTTCACGGTGCACGTGGCGTTCGCTCCCAAACTCGGCGGGCAATTATTCGATTGGGCGAAATCGCCCAGATTCGATCCGGAGATGGTGACGCCGTTGATCGCGAGTGCGCTCGTACCGGCATTCGTGATCGTGATTGGCTGCGGCGCGCTCTTCGTCCCAACGCTCTGCCCGTTGAAGGCGAGGCTCGTCGGCGAGATTTGAATAGCCGTCGTTTGAGCGGTACCGCTCAGCGCCACTGTTTGCGGGGTCCCGGCGGCATTGTCGGCGAAGGTCAGAGTGGCTGATTTCGTTCCTGGCGTTTTCGGCGCGAAACCTACGCCAATCGTGCATGAGCCGCCGATTGATACGCTGCCGCTACTCGTGGGGCACGGCGTATTGCCCGATGCAACGAGGCTGAACTCAGCCGCGTTCGTGCCGGTGATGCCGATGGTTGTCACGTTCAACGCCGCGCTGCCGGTGTTGGACAGGGTGACGACTTGCGTCTGCCCCGTTGCGCCGACCGAAACCGTGCCGAAGTTGAGCGTCGTCGGCGTGACCGACGCAATGGGCGCAGCCGGCGTTCCCACTCCCGAAAGCGGGATTACCTGCTCTTGTTCCGAGAGCCCTTGAACGTGGTATTGAATTTCGACCTCGGCCTGAAACGCGCCGGCCGATGTGGGCGCGAACTGATAGGAAAGTTGGCAACTGCTTTCCGACACGAGCACTTCCTGTTTGCAGTCAGCAGCGTTGTGATGTGGCGGGAACATCGGTACATTGGCCCCGGTTTCCAGAACGGTGTCGATGAAAATCGAATCGCTGGCAGTGTTCGTGAGTGTTGCACTTTCCGGTTTGCTCGTTGTGTTCGCGGTTTGATCGACGAAATTCAGGCTGGCGGGCAGTGCGGCGAGCCCAACGCCCGCTCCGATCAATTCTAGCGTTTGCGGATTACCGGGAGCGTTATCTTGAAACTGCGCAAAGGCGACCTCGTTTCCGACGACACTCGGCGTGAAACTCACTTCAAACGAGCAGATGTCTCCGGGGCTGATCGTCGTCCCGGCGCACGTAGCGGGCTGGACCAGCGCGAAATCTCCGCTGTTGGGACCCGTAATGCCCACACTCGAGATCTGAAGCGGCGCCTCGCCGCCGTTCTTGACGGCTGCGAATTGCGGGGGAATGTTGATCGAGCCAAGTGGCTGCTGCCCGAAGTTCAACGGCACGCCCGGCGCGCTGAAATACACACTTGGGAGTTGCTGCGCCGCGTTCTCCTGAATCTCGACGACGAAGGCGTCGGTGAATGGGGGCGATTGCTGGCAGCTTGCGCAGATCGGCTGAAAGCCATTCGCGGGGCTTCCGGCCGACGGAAAATCAGCGGACGTCGTTTGCCCCACGGCCCAAACGTTGCCGGCCGCGTCGAGAGCGATCGCGCTTCCCTGCGCGCTCGCGTTCGCTCCCGGGGGCGACGTGCCGCCGAGCGGCGTTGCGTAGAGCAGCGAAGCCGCGCCTGCCGACGTAGTGTCGAGCTCTGCGACGAAAGCGTCGCCGTAGCCATTGAACGGCTGAAAATTATCGCGCCACGGGAAATTCCATGAAGTCGCCGTTCCCGTCAAGTACACGGCGTAAGGGGCGGCCACAGAGATGCTTTGCCCCGCATCGACTTGCGAACCGCCGAGGTAAGTGGAATACGCGAGCGACGGCACGCCGAGCGCGGTCTGAGCCACGACGCTCAGGAACGCGTTGCTCGTCAGCGAGGTCGCGCTCGCCGGCAAACTGGTTTGATACGCCGCGACAGTTCCGTTCGTGGGAAAATTCGTCGACGCGGTGGTGCCGGTGACATAGGCGTTGGGCGGTGTGACCGAATCCACCGCGACGGCAAAGGCTTGATCGGAACCGTTGCCGCCAAGAAGCGTCGCGTAGATCAAATCGGACGCGCCACCGCCGCTGGGCGAAATCTTCATGAGAAACGCGTCGAACGCGCCTCCGCCGTAGGTTGTCTGAAGCGAATTCGTTACGGGGAAATCGGCGTTCGGATCGGAAGTGAAACCTGCGATATAGGCGTTGCCAGCCGCGTCGACGGCCACACCGCCGATGCCGATTTGGCCGTCTAACCCGAGGTACGTACAATACGTCACCTGCAAAGTGGTACTCGGCTCGAACACCGCGAGAAATCCATCGGTCGTGGGGCTTACATATGTTTGCCCGTAAGAGCCTGTGGTGACCGGCAGGTTCGTCGAGTTCGTATCCGAAGCGACGAAAATGTTTCCCGCGGCGTCGAGCGCAATTCCTCCGGCGCCTTGGCTCGATTCCGCGCCGTTGCCTCCGAAGATCGTCGAGTAGAGGAGCTTTGCGCCCGTGGGGTCTATCTCGGTTACGGTAGTGTCATTCGAGCCGCTCGTGCGCGCGCTCGTGTCAGCCGCGGGAAAAACCGGAAAATCACTCGACGTTGTCGTTCCGGTGATGGCGACGTCGCCTTTGCTATCGACGGCGATGAGCCCGCCGGCCTGATTCGCGCTACCGCCCAGAAACGTCAGGTACACCAGGGAATTCGCGCCCGTCTGCGTGGGATCGATCTTCGCGATGAAAAACTCGGCAGCGCCCGCGCTGCCGGATCCTATGCCGGGTCCGAGTTGCGCCGTTGTTGTCTCCAGAAACGTTGTGGGCGAAGTGGTGGTGCCGCCGATATAAATTTTCCCGGTGGAATCGACTGCTACGCTGCTCGCCGTGTCACTTCCTGCTCCGCCGAGAAAACTCGCGTACGCGACGGAGATCGAAGGGTCAATAACTAGCGCCGCGTTCGGATCTCGGCCGAGGACGCGAAAGCCGATTGTTCCGTCGGCTTCGATCACATACTCGCCGTCGATTCTCCGGCGTTGCGCTTTGTGCTCTGTGTCCTCTCTTGCCGTTCTCTCTGACCTCTGTGTTTCGTTTTCGGCGTCCCGCTCCTCGAAGATCGCGGGCTTCTTCATGCGGAACTCGCTCGTACCCACGAGCATGACTGCGTCGCCGTTGGCGTCGACCCGGACGCGCGTCGCTCCGGCGAGAGACAGGCCCAGTTTCGAAACGTCGGCTCCCGGTCGCAGCTTCAAATCGTACTCAAGCCCTTCTTCGTTCCCGTAGACGACGATCCCGATTCCATTCGCAGTTGCTTCCGCGCGCGCAAAGTGCGGAACGTGCGTCCGCCATTTTCGAGGATCGTTTCCGACGAAGTAATTGCTCTCCGCACGAACCTTCGCCACGCCACGCCAAACAAGGCGGCCTTGCGCAAATCGCAACGACGCGACTGCGCTTTCCCGTGACCCTTCGAGCGCGCGGGGCGCCGACGCCGCGGCCAAGTCGATTCCATCTCGAGTCAAGGCGACTGCCAGCCCCTGACCTCGACCCACAAATTGGGCGGCGGGGGCTTGCGCTTGATTCGGCTCAAAGGTGAGCGGTATGGAAAACGGAGTAGAGGGCGACGCGCTCCGAGCAAGTGGAGCAGCGGTTCGAGCAGGCATCGGCTTTGCGAGAGTTTTGGGGGACGAACGGCCGAGCGTCTTGCTTTGATAGGAGAGAAGTAACGCCGCGCTCAGGGCGAGCGCGAAAACACACGTCCGGTACCAAATCCTATTCATTTAGGCCCTCCTCCGAAAGCGAGAGTTTTGCTTTCAGGTTGGGCGGCTCAAACGGCGAGCCAACTTCAATTAGTTTGGTTCCCACGTTCGCGCAGAAAGTGAACGCGAACGGGAACGCGCAAACTATCCACCGGACGGATTCAAATGTCAATACATGCCAACCGAGCAACGTCCTGACAAGTCGGATTAGCGGAAAGTTGCGGCACTCGACGAGGCCAGCTTTCCGGTTTCCGCGTGATCGGGCGCTACGGTCAAACAACCTCGGCTTTTGTTGGACCTCCGTTTGACTTAGAGTGTTGCTGTGATTGATCGAGTCATTCAACTGATCGTGCTAATGGTTGCGGTTTCCGTGGGCATCGGACAGGAAACCAAACAGGACGTTTTCAGAGTTTCAGGCGTCGTCCAATCCCCTGACGGCAAGCCGGACGCGAGAGCCACGGTCAAGGGAATTACCGACTGCAACGGAGAACCCTCCCATCTCGTCCAAACCGCGAAGACCGCCCTTGACGGTTCTTTTTCTCTGCAATTCTTGGGATCGGAGTGCCGCCGCATTCAGCTCAGCGCGAGCAACGTCGAGGAGTTTTGGCTGCAAACAGGACTTGATGTCTTTTATGCAAAGGAAAACGGCACAGCCCCGATTGTTGACGTCCCGGCGTCTGGGCCTCCCGCACCAGTGTTAATCAGGCTGGAAGAGCGTGGAGGTCTGGTGGATTTTCGAGTCTGGGACGCCGCGGCGGGGCGATTCATTCGGGCTTTCGTGGATCTGGAAAGATCACCTGTGCTCGGCAGCAAGTTTGGGTCAATGGAATTCGCTACCGGACAGGACGGTTCTGCGGACACGTTGTTCTTGCCCATGGGCGAATACGAGTTTTCTGTCGTGATCTACGATTGTCACGGGACAGATTACCTGGCAGCAAACCGCCCTCACGGAACTCTCAGAATCGAAGCGGGCCAGCGTGTGGCGAAAGATTTCTCCGTTGATGTTCGGCAAATCAAACCACAAAAGTCTCAGAACAATCCACATGGAGAGCCGTGTGAGCCCAAGATTCAGAGAAGCAATTGATTTATGAAACTCTCACTCGGCCTTCCACGCGAAATTTTCTTCGCCTAGTGCGATCGCCAGCATACCCTCGGACGGCAGCGCATCCACCGGCAATCCGCCCTTCCACAAGGCCACGCTGAACATCAGTTCCCCCCGCCTGCCATGCAAATCGAAAAGCTCGCGCGCGAAGCTCACCTCCAAAATCTTCTCGTATGCCGCGGTCACCAGTTGCTCGGGATGCAGCAAGCACGCCCCTCCCTGCTCGACAACACAGCTTGCCAGCTTATTTTTCTCGAAGCCGAGAGTGACGCGCGTTTCGCGCGAATCCCACAGCGTCAATCGCAACTGGAACTCCGGCATCTCGGCGATGGCTTCGGGCACGGGATCGACGCGCAGAAACAGATGTTCCGGCCCGAATCCGTAGTAGCAAGCGCTGAAAACGAAAATTCGGCCGTGCATCGCCGAGGTGTGAAGGTCGGTGGAGTAGAAACCTGCGCCGAGCCACTCGAAGTAGGTGCTCTCGCGGCCGTCCACCTTCACATCGAGATACGCCGTCGGAGTCTCGCGTTGGGCGCGTTCCGGCGGATGTTTGATCGGATGCGCCAGGGCATAGGGCGCCTGCTCGCCGAGCGCGGAGTAGATTTCGGTCAGGTGCTTGCGGAACAGGGCGTCGAATTCGGCATCGTTCGACGAAGCGTGTTCCGGGCCGTACCACCAGTTCCAATCGCTTCCCTCAGCAGCGAGCACGGATTCATACGCGCGCGCCAGTCCCGCGCGATCGGCGGCGGAACCGTTTCCGATGCGAACCGCAGCCGCCGCATATGCCTCCCGCGCGTCGCGCAACAAATCCCACGCTCGTACATCCTCCGCGTGGCCAATCCACACGTCGAAGTTCGCACCAATCCACGACGCCGGAAAAATTCCCTGCAGCGCGGGCCGGCCCTGCGCGGCCTCCATGGCCTCGCTCGCCGTCAGCGCTCGAATCTCCGGATCCTGTTCGATGCGGCGGTAGAACTGGCGCAGAAATTCGCGTCCATTCCCCGGAAAATATTCCCAGGCGTTTTCTCCATCGAGAATCAGGCTGACGGTGGCCGTCCGCCCCGCGGGCTCACGTTCGCCGATCGCGCGAATGCGATTATGCAGATCCGCGGCCGCCGCGCCCGCATCCATCCGGCTGTAAACGAAGCCAACCAAGTCCGACAGGTAGTGATCGCGGAAGAACCCCGTCATCTCAAGAGAGCCGAGCACGAGCCTCCACGGCGAATACAAATCCGGCCCGTTCTCGGGATACCCGCCCGCGTCGCGCCAGAAACCGATATTCCGAGTGCGGCCGAGCACACCTTCGTCGGTGGCGAACCATTTGAACCCCAGCTCCATAGCGATCTCGAGAGATTGGTCGGAGACTGAACCTTCCGACGGCCAAAGTCCCGCGGGCGACTTTCCGAAAACACGTTCATGGAATGCGCGCGCCCTGACGAGTTGCTCTCGCGCGTCCTCCGGGTAGCGGAACGGCGGATGCGGCAAAGGCGTGTGCGGGTTCGAGACGCGAGCGATATCCGTGTCGCACACGAGCGGCAGAATCGGGTGGTAGTAAGGTGTGGTGGAGATTTCGATCTGGCCGCGTTCCGAGGCCAGCCGATACTCGGGCAGGACTGCGTTCATCAGCTCGCGCTGTTTTTCCCGCAGCGCCGACTTATCATCTTCGGTGAACCCGCTGCCTTTGGCAGACAGCGCCGTTACAACCGGATCCTTGGCCAGATACTCCTCGTCCGTCCAGGCAAGCTGCGAGAGGAACTGCAAGTCGCGCCAGTCACCCACGTTGAAATGCGCGAGGCAAGTCTCGACCCCGCCCGAAAGCGACCGGGAGTGGAGTTCGGCGTAACGGGGCCAGCGCCGCAGGTAATTCTCGTTCACATGGAACGCGCGCTCGAGAAGCTCCCGTTTTTGTTCGTGTCGCAGCGATTCCGCGGGGGCGAACGCGATCTCGTACCAGGGCTCTTTGAACTTGCCGCTCGCGTATTCTTCGATTTGTGACGCCAGCAACGGAACGAAGTTGAACGTCGCATGTACACCGGGAAATTCTCCGAGCACGCGAACCATTCCCCAGTAGTCCTTCAGGGCGTGCAGCCGCGTCCACGGCAGCATATATTCGCCGCTCGCAGGATCACGATACTGCGGCTGGTGCATATGCCAGAGAATGACGAGGTTCACTCGGCTCAACGGTTCTCATCCTGTTTAGCGAAAGTCCAAGCGGCGAACGGCGAGGCCGCCGAATTTCAGCAACTATGTCGCACGCGCGGTGTTTCTCTGTTCCGGGGGCAAGTCCATCCGCCTGCTCGACAAACTTCCGCCGTCGTTCTCCGCCAGAAGATTTCTTCCTGGAAAGCGGTTCGGCCGCGCGGGCCGCGGCATCCAAAGGTTCATGCTAGGATGGATGCGCGCGAAAATGCGCCTGCTCGACCGATACATCGGCCGCGAAGTAGCGTCCCACGCCTTCCTGGGCCTGGCTGTCTTCACTTTCGTATTCTTCATCCCCCAACTTGTTCGCCTGATGGACCTTGTCGTACGTCATTCGGTTGGAATCGGCAGCGTTGTGCTGCTTTTCGTGTGCGTCTTGCCGCCGGTGCTGGTTTTCACCATTCCGATGGCCGTGCTTGTTGGCGTTCTCATCGGACTTGGGCGCTTATCGGCAGACAGCGAAATCGTCGCGCTTCACGCCTCGGGCATCAGTCTTCGCCGGCTGCTGGTGCCGATCGGATTCTTCGCACTCGGCGGTTCGACGGTGACGCTGCTGATCACGTTTTGGCTCAGCCCGCTTTCCTTGCGCACCCTGCGGGGCCTCGAAAACCGGATTCTGTCCTCGCAGGCCCCTTTTGCCGTTCAACCGAGGGTGTTCGACGAGCGCTTTCCGCACTGGGTATTATACGTGCAAGACGTTACCGAGGCTGCGACGCACTGGAGCGATGTGTTCCTTGTTTCGTCCGGAGGCTCGCAAACTTCGGCAATCACCACCGCGAAAGACGCTCTGATTCTCGCCGGCCCGGACGCCAATCAGGTGGAGATCCACCTCGACTCGGGAGGGACCCATGAATACGATCCTCGCGAGCCCGACCGCTACAACGTCACCACCTTCGGGACGATGAACATTCCCATCGATACCTCCGCGTCGGCTGCGGGCCCGGCGCGCACTTCCGTTACCGATAACGAGGAATATTTGCCCGCGCTTCTTGCGGCCAACGGGGCCGCCTGGCGCGACGCCCACATCGAAATTCAGCACCGCATCGCGTTCCCCGCTGCGTGCCTGGTGTTCGCGCTGCTCGGCGTTCCTATCGGCGTACGACCACGGCGCGGCGGACGCGCGGCCGGCATGATCCTCACGCTGGTCCTTATCGGGGGCTACTACTTCATCTTCGTCACCGGGGATCACATGGCGCGCCAGGGATTGATCTCTCCCTGGCTCGGCATCTGGGCGGCCAACATCATCGCAGCGTTAGTGGGTTTCATCTTCCTTCGGCGCATCGAGACCATTCGCCGGCCCAGCCGCATCCTCGCGTGGCTCGAATCGCTGCGACGGCGCGCGCAGACCGTCCGCCTGCGCCTGTCTCACGCCGACGCAGTTCCGATTTCAAACGGCCCCATTTCGAACCGCGCAGGCGCCAACGGCGTCGCGCTGAATGGCTGGGCCGTGAGGGCGCAGTCGGCCTCAAGCCTTCGCGCCTCTTTGGCCAAGAGGACGCTCGGCTTTCCGATGCTGTTTGACGTCTACTTGCTCAAGCGCTTCTTCTATTATTTCTTCGTCCTGTTGCTGGGCTTCGTCCTCATTTTCGACGCTTTCACGCTATTCGACCTTCTCGGTGACATCTCGAAGAATCACATTGGCGCTTTGATGGTTCTCAACTATTTCCGTTTCCTCGTGCCGTACATGGTGTACCTGCTTGCGCCGCTCGCGACTCTGGTGGCCACGCTAGTCACTCTGGCGGTGCTCGCGAAAAACAACGAAGTGATCGCGTTCAAGGCCAGCGGCATCAGCCTCTACCGGCTGATTCTTCCGCTCGCGCTCGCCGGCTGCCTGGTGGCGATCGGGATGTTCGTCATGAGCGAGACGTTCCTGCCTTACGCAAACCAGCAGCAGGATGCGCTGCGCAACGAGATCAAAGGCCGGCCGGCGCAAACATACTTCCAGCCGACCCATCAGTGGATCTTCGGCGAGCACGCCAAAATTTATAACTACGAGTTCTTCGACTCGGCGCGAGAACTTTTCGGTGGGTTGAATGTGTTCGAACTCGATCCGCAGACGTTCCAGGTGCGGCGGCGCGTCTTCGCCACGCGCGCCACCTGGGAGCCCAGCGAAAACACGTGGGTTCTGACGGGCGGCTGGGTTCGCGACTTCGACGACGGACGCGTGACGCGGTTCACTCCGTTTCAGGCATTTTCACTGGCAGAGATTTCCGAGCCGCCTTCCTACTTCAGCCGTGAGGTGCGACAATCCGATCAGATGGACTGGCGCGAATTGCGGTCTTACATTGGCAGCCTTCGCCAGGCGGGATTCGACACTTCGCGGCTCACCGTCCAATGGCACGAAAAGTTTGCGTTCCCGCTGATCGCCGCCATCGTCGTCTGCCTGGGTGCGCCGTTTGCGTTCCTGGTGGGAACGCGGGGGGCCATTGGCGGACTTGCGCTCGCCGTCGGAATCGGCATCGTCTACCGCGCGGTAGCGGCGCTGCTCGAATCGATGGGTACCGTCGGGCTGCTGCCGCCGCTTCTCGCAGGCTGGGCGCCGGACGCGATCTTCACCTTTCTCGCGGTGTACTTCTTCCTGAAAATGCCAACCTGAAGGCCGGGCATGAGGAGCTTAGCGGCTTTTGCTAAGGTGATTCCTTAGCCGCGAGAGCCTCTCGCTCGGGCCAAATTGCAGTCAGAACTAGCGCGACCGCGATTCCCACCGAGACTTCAACGAACCGGTGAATCGCCATCCTCCATGCCACGTCCTTATGCCCAACAAGCATCACAATCGCAAGCGTGATGCCAGCGAAGCGATACGCATTCCTCTCGAGACCCAGCAGAGCGCAGATCAATCCCAACGCAAAAACGCCCACCGTGAACCACACCGTGCTCCTTCCGAAATAACCCGCGAGCAGAGCTCCCGCCACGGCTCCGAGCGCGGTCCCGACGAACCGCTGCCACGACGCCGCCAAGGCGGCGCCGAGAGTCGACTGCATCACGGTGATCGTCGTGATCGGGGCCCAATAGGCCTCCGGAAGCCGAGAGAGCCGCGCGATGAGAAGAGACATTACCGCCGCCAAGGCGGTGCGGAGTGAGTGCACCAGCCATTCGTGGGTCAATCGCGCCGCGAACCAGCCTCGAATATCCGCCATGCTTGCCTCCAGTTCCTTCTCGATCGCCCACCATAAATTTCGGTGCCGCTCAGCACTCTAACTCGCCGGAAAGATCGCATGCTACAATCCGCAAAATGACAACAATCAGAGGCGTGGCTTTCCTGTGTCTGCTGCTTGGCGCGAGCTTACCGCAAACGGCCCCAAAGGATGTGCCGGAGAAGCTGAAGGCTCCGGCCGGCGAGCAGTTGATCCTGGAAGCGCACGCGACCGGATGGCAGATTTATATTTGCCAGGCTGGAGCCGACCAGAAATTCGCGTGGGTTTTCAAAGCGCCCGAGGCGGATTTGCACGACGCAAGCGGCGCGACGATCGGGAGTCATTACGCGGGTCCGGCGTGGAAACTCGGCGCCGATGGAAGTGAGGTCACGGGAAAGGTAATCGCTCGGCAGGACGCGCCCGACGCGGATTCGATTCCGTGGCTCCTGCTAACCGCAACCGGGCATTCCGGCAGCGGGATTCTCACTCGAGTGACGACAATTCAGCGCTTGCACACGAAAGGCGGTCAGCAGCCTCCACCGGAATTCTGCGATGCATCTCACGTCGGGACGGAAGCCAAGCGCCCCTATTCGGCGGACTACTACTTCTACGCGCCCGCGCATTAGCTCTGCAGGCGGGTTCGCACTCGCTCATTGCGGAGTTGGAGCTAGATTTTGAGAAATATGCGCTTGCGGTAGAGAAGCCACATCACGAGCCAGCAAACGAGCACAAACGAGATCGAGTACGCGAGCGAGGTATTAGCAGTCGACGCAGTCCCGGACGACGAAAACCATCCATAGATAACTTCTTGCAAAGAAACGGCTCCAGAGCCCGCGAGATTTATCTGTATTGAATCCAGCGTAGAGGCCAGCACCTCGGACAACACATACGCCCCGATTGCGTTCATACCAAAGACAAGCACCGGCATCGTCCAGCGTCCGCGAAGCTTGCGGACATCCAGCACCCAATAGCAAAGGGCCAGCAGCACCAGGGCAAATCCCGCGGTGAAGAGGACGAACGAGCTCGTCCACAGCTTCTTGTTGATCGGGAACCAGATGTTGAAGAATTTGCCCGCTGCGAGCCCGATCACACCGAACATCAGCATCCACAGGGCCTTCGATAGCGCCGTGCGGTTGGAACGCAACCATTCGCCCGTGAGCACGCCGAAAAGCGAAGACCCGATGGCGGGAATCGTGCTCAGCACGCCTTCCGGATCGCGCGTGCCTTCGTAGAGGTGTCCCATCAATAGCTTGCGGTCGAGCCACGCAGCGAGGTTGCGGTCGGGATCGAGCAGCGGAATATCGTGCGTCGGGACGCCGTAGCCGGGCACCGGGACATAACGCATGAGGACCCAGTAGCCGACCAGACATGCGGCAATCGCCGCGATCTGCGCGCGCGGCCCTGTCCACAACACAAACGCCGCCGAAATCAGATAGCACACTGCGATGCGTTGCAGAACGCCTTCGATGCGAATGTGGGACAGATTGTAGTGATTCGGGAAGCTATTGATCACCAGAACGCCGATGGCAAAGAGGATGGCCGCGCGACGCGACGCGTGCAACATGATCGCGCCGCGCGAATCGCCGCGAGCCAAGCGCGTCCGAGACGAGTACACCATCGAAACGCCGACGATGAAAACGAAGAATGGGAACACCAGGTCCGTGGGCGTCCAGCCATTCCACTGGGAGTGTTGCAGAGCCGGGTAGGCGGCCTTCCAGTCGCCGTTGTTGTTGACCAGAATCATCCCCGCAATCGTCAACCCGCGGAAAAAGTCGAGCGATTGCAAGCGCTCCGGGGAGCCCGCAGGCGCCGCGACTGCGACGTTCGTCAGTTGCGTTGTGGCCATGGGAATCGCCAACCCCGACGGGCGGGGATTATAGCAGCATCCGCAAGCCCTGTTTCATCTGTGTTTTCGGGCCGGAGACTCCATAAGAGTAGACCCTTACCTCGTATGAACAGCTGTACGCCTGTTGCACTGTTGGACAGGGAGTTCGACACACTGATTCGCGCTACGATTGCAGAAGCTAAAATAGAGGGCAGAACAGCGACCGCAAAACGGCCGCAGCAACCAGAGTTGCAGCTTGCGACGGGTGTGGGCTCGAACCGTACGCGGGAAAAGGAACCATTCATGTCGTCCCTGTTCCGGCCTCCGCTTTCCGAGGAAGCGGAAGGACTGAGTGTGTTGAACGAACAACATGCCGGCAAACCTGCGATCGAATCGCCGGACGGGCTGATCCCTGCGACGGAATTGCCCTCGGCGACCGACGCTCTCGCGGATCTGTTTCGCGAAGATTCGCTGCCGCTTGCAATCGAGCGGTCAGAGGAACGCGCTTCGCGCGAAGAGGCTCCCGCTGCAACGGTCGCGGACAATCCTTCCGAACCCACTCCGTCCCTTGGGGCGCCCACTGAGGCGCAACCCGAAGCAGTTGCCACAAACGAAATGTTTCCAGGCACCGAAGTCATCGGCATGCAAGAGAGTTTCTCCGAAGAAATCATCGCCGCGGCGATCGAGTCAGCACAGCAAGCGGTGGACGAAATTGCCAAGGCAGAGGTTTCGGCAATTGCTCATGGCCAGGACGTCTCCCTGTCCGCAGCCGCACCGTTGATTCCCGTCGCAGTGAGCGACTGGGCGTTCGAAGAGCGTCTCGCGAGCCACAAGGAGTGGGTGGAATCGCGCGGCGTCGCGGGAACGAAAGCCGATTTCGCGGGCGCGAAGCTGGAAGGCGCGGAACTGATCGGAGTGAATCTCCGCCACGCCGACTTGCAGGACTCAAGCCTGAAGAGCGCGGACCTGTTGCTCGCCGACCTCCGGGACGCCTGCATGGTGCGGACAAATCTGCAGGAAGCCTGCCTCGTTGGCGCGAATCTCGAAGGCGCGAACCTCGAAGGCGCCACGCTCGATACCGCCATGGGCCTGGTCCCGCGGCAACTTGCGGGAGCCAACCTGCACGAGGCGTCGCTGCCGGAGCAAATCGCGGAGTTCGAGGCGCGCCCGGAATTCGAACGGACGTCGAAGATCGCGCGAGCGTTCTTCCTGACGACGATGGCCATGAGCGCGGTGTCGGGCCTGGCGATTTGGAAAACGAGAGACATTCAACTACTCTCGGACCTGTCGATCATTCCTTTTTTGCATTCGCAGGCGGCCGCGGCTGCGCTGCCCACCGCGCAAATCTACCTGATCGCGCCCGTCGTTCTGTTCCTAACGTACCTCGTGTTCCATTTCCACTTGCAGCGTCTGTGGGACGCGGTCCTGGAACTGCCGGGGATTTTCCCCAACGGACGCGAGCTCGGGCAAGATGGGCCGCGCATCGTGACAGGTTTGCTCCGGGCGCACTTCCGCTGGATGAATCGCGAAGCCGCTTCCACGCGGATTATCGAACGCGCGGTAGCGCTCCTGCTTGCCTATTGGGTGGTTCCTGCGACGCTGGTGCTCTTCTGGGCGCGTTACCTCACCTTGCAGGACCTTCACGGGACGATGCTGCACGAAGTTCTGGTGGTCGTCGCGACAGGGGTGGCGCTTTATTCGACCATGAAAATCGGCCGGCCGCAGGAACGGTGGTCGCTCGACACAAAACACAAGAGGCAGTGGATTTCGAAGCTGCGCGAAGTGAATCCGCTCTCGATCGCGATTGCGTTCGGATTTGTTTTGACCTTTCTCGCCGTGGGCACGATCAAAGGCGCTCCGCACGACAAACTCCGCGCGCCACAATTTGGCGAGAGCGACATACGCCGCTGGGCTCCCACTGTTTTCTGGTCGCTTGGCTTCGACCCGTACGCGGACCTGACGGAGGCGTCGCTCTCAACGCGCCCCGCGAACTGGACTGGCAACGACGACCAAGTCGGATCCGTGCGAGGCGCGAGGCTGAACAATACGAGCTTCCGGTATGCGCAGGCCTACGGCGCGTTCCTGGCGAATGCGCACCTGTGGCGGGCGAATTTCCAGGGAGCGTTTCTCTCCGATGCGGATTTGCGCGGCGCGGATTTGGGGCAATCGACGCTGCGCTACGCCATTATGGATCGGGCTCGCCTGCGTGGCGCAAACCTCGATCGCAGCGACCTCGACGGCACAAATCTCGATCGCGCCGACTTTCGCGAATCGAACTTATCGTATTGCTCCCTGGTCAACGCGGTCCTCGTTGACGCGCAGTTCCAGGGGGCCACGCTCTACGGGGCCAAGCTGACAAATGCGTCGATGGATCGCGCCAATCTGGAAAAAGCGGACGTTCGCTCCGCCTATCTCGACAACGCGAACCTGGAACATGCGGACTTGCAACAGGCCTATTTCTGGTCGGCGAAGCTTCCGGGCGCAAACCTGCGAAACGCGCAACTCGACTCCGCAATCTTCATTGACGCAAACTTGCGCGAGTCCGATCTTCGCGGCGCGCAACTCGGGGGAACGGTTCTCAACGGCACGGACTTGACCGGAGCAAATCTCGACGGCACCGATTTACGCGGCGCGCTCGGCCTTACGCCGGCCCAAGTCTGCTCGGCCAAATCGCGCAACGGCGCAATTCTGGCCGACGCGCTGGCCGCGCAGGTGCAAGCGGCGTGCGGCGGCCTGCTACTGGTCGCACCCGTGGCCCCGCCCCAAGCGCAACCAGCGCCGCAAAATCCCATCCATAAATAGTCGCATCGCTACTGCGCGGCCTTTTCAGCAGGCTTCTCGAACCGAGCATCGTCGATTGGAACGTTCGCCTCAATGCGCTCCCACTTGTAAATGGTCGGTGTGTCGCCGTGCGCCACGATGACGTTGAATGGCATCTTCACACCGTTGACGTCCCGGTAGTCGGAGTAGTTGGTCTCCTGAGGCAGCGCCCCGAGAAAGCTCTCGATGCGTTCGGAAACGCGGATCAACAATCCTGACTCCTTGTCGAAGTAGAAGCGCACCTGGCCTCCGCCGGCGCGGAACGCGATCACGCGATAGGCATCGCGATCGCCGATCTTGTCGACGCCAGCAACTTGCGCACGCGCGAAGTCCTGCTTCAAGTCCAGGCCAGGGATGAAGGCCGCCCACTGCTTGGTGCGAACCAGTTCGTCGCCCTCCAGGTCTTCCGCGCCATGCCCCGGCCGCTGGTGCCAGCCCGTCGTCCCGTTGAAACCGTCGGCGATATCGCCCGGCGGAGCGTGCAGCACCGCCATCGCTTTATTCGGGGCCTTGCGGAAGACCTCCGCGGCCGCAGGCCTTCCGTGCGCCGGTGTTTCCGCGGTTCCCTTCTCGCTGAGAGTTGTAATTTTTTCCACCGCGGCAGAGCCGCCGAGAGCTTCGGTATATTTGGCGAGAATGTCGTCAACCGTAGGAATGGCCGCCGTTGAACCAGCCGCATTCCCTGTGCTCGGAACAGCAGCGGGCGAACCCGCCGGGCCGCCGTTGGACGGAGGCATCGCGCCGCCGGAACCGATCGCGGCGGCGGCCACGGCCATCGCTACCGGCGTATTCACTGCTTTCGACGCGCCGTGATGGCACGTATAGCAGGTGACTTCGCGGCGCCCGTTGAAATTGTCTTTGTTGATCGCGAGCATCATCGCCATCATCTTGCGAGCGGTGACCTTCTCGGGCTTGTCGTCGCTATCGAAATCTTTCGCTTCATGGCAGTAATCGCAGCTAACGCCGAGCGCGACCGTGATGTACCGCATCGAGGGAAGCAATTGGTCGGACGGAATATCTTTGAGGACCTGGACGTTCATGTAAGCATCGCCCGCCGTGACTTTCTTGGCGGCTGGCTCTTGTGGCGGTGAAGTCCGCGCGATCAGGCCTTGCGGTTTCCACAACAGTCCCAGAATGCAAATTGCGAATGCCCCAGCAAGCAAGGCTCCGTTCCGCCACGAGTGCCCGATATTCATGAGTCCAGTTCCATCCTCTCCGAGGTTTTTCCCGCTGCGTCCAACCACAATTTAAACCGTCAGCGAAACGGCCAATGAAACGGAATGATACGCAATTTGCCGCTCATCTGATGCTAAAATTCTGTCGTGGCGACCCCTATGTCGCGGATTTCTGAAGAGATTGATACGGAGACGGAATGATCGAAGGAAAGCGCATCGCGGTGGTAATGCCGGCCTACAACGCCGCGAAGACGATCGAGGTCACCGTGCGCGAACTTCCGTCCATCGTGGACGTAAAAATCCTGGTGGATGACTCGAGCACGGACGACACGGTCCGCATCGCGCGCGAGCTGGGGCTGAGAGTGCTGGTTCACGACAGAAACTACGGCTACGGCCGCAACCAGAAAACCTGCTATCGCGAGGCCCTGAAAACCGGTGCCGACATCATCGTCATGGTGCATCCGGACTATCAGTACAAGCCGACTCTGGTGGCGGCCATGGCGGGAATGATCGCGTCCGGCGTGTACGACGTCGTGCTCGGATCGAGGATTCTGGGCGGGGGCGCCCTGCGCGGCGGCATGCCGCGCTATAAATATGTGGCGAACCGTTTTCTGACGGCTTTCGAGAACGTGCTGCTCGACGCAAAACTCTCCGAATATCACACGGGCTTTCGCGGATTCAGCCGCCAGGTGCTTGAGGCGTTGCCGCTTCTCGAAAATTCCGACGATTTCGTGTTCGACAACGAAATGATCGTGCAGATGATCCATTTCGGATTCAGCATCGGCGAGATCTCCTGTCCTACGCGCTACTTCGACGAGGCTTCGTCGATTCGCTTCGGCCGCAGCGTGCAATATGGGTTTGGCGTTCTGGGCGCCACGATGAAATGCTTCCTGCAGCGGCGCAGCATGGGACGCTTTCGCATCCTCGATCCCAAGGGGCGCAAGCTAAACGACTCCACCGCAGAACTTCGCAATTCCGTGCTCGCAGCGGAGCAACTCACGGGGCGCGTGCCTTGAGGTTGATTCCCGGTTATCTTCCCCGACCGGCGCAGCTCGACGCATGATGTCCCAGCCGGAATCTTCCCGTCGCTTTTGGCAGAAGCTCCGCGATCCTTTCGTTCTTCTCTTGCTCACTCTCGCGGCGATCGCCATTCACGGCTACCATCCGGCTGCGGAAGACGCGGAAATCTACATTCCGCAAATCAAGAAGATACTCAACCCCTCGCTCTACCCTTTTGGCGCCGAATTCTTTCAGACGCATGCGCGCTTGACGCTCTTTCCGAATCTCGTCGCCGCGTCTGTCCGCCTCACACACCTCTCGCTTGACGCTGCTCTTTTCGTCTGGCAGCTCGTGGCGATTTTCCTGGTGCTGCTGGCGTGCAAAAGAATCGCCTCGAAGTGCTTCCCCACTGAGCCGGGGCGTTGGGCTGCGGTGACCATGGTCGCGGCGCTGCTTACGCTGCCCGCCACGGGCACCACTTTGTACATCATGGACCAGTACTTCCACCCGCGCTCGATTTCCGCGTTCTGCATTCTTTTCGCGATTGACGCCGCGCTCGAACGAAAATACTCGCGTACCGCTCTCTGGTTGATCCTGACTGCCGCCATTCACCCGCTCATGACCGTCTTCGGCATTTTCTATGTGGCGCTGCTTGTATTCACGGAGAAAGTGACGCCCCTCACTGCGGCCCCTTCCGCCGCGCTGCTTTTTCCCGGCTTTCCTCTTACGGCTCCTTCGCCCGCTTACGCCGAATGCCTCCGCGATCACGGGTACTACTTCCTGCTGCGCTGGCGCTGGTACGAATGGCTGGGAATATTCGGCCCGCTGGTGCTGCTCTGGTGGTTCAGCCGGATCGCCCGCCAAAAGCAGCGGCCCCTGCTTGAACTGTTGACGCGCTCGCTTTTCTACCTGGGCACCATCTGTTTCGTCGCCGGTCTGGTGATAACCATCCCGCGGCGATTTGAGGTGCTGACGATTTATCAGCCGATGCGCAGCTTCCAACTGATCTATTTGCTGATGGCGCTCGTCGCAGGCGGACTGCTGGGCGAATCGCTGCTCAAGACTCATCCGGTGCGCTGGATCGCGCTGTTTCTGCCACTGTGCCTGGTAATGAGTTACGCGCAATTCCAGCTTTTTCCGTCCGACCGCCACGTCGAATTGCCCGGCCTGCCTTCGACGAATCCGTGGGTCCAGGCGTTTGTGTGGACTCGCGAAAACACACCGGTCGACGCAATCTTCGCTCTCAATCCCGACTACATGGCGTTGCCCGGCGAGGACTATCAGGGCTTCCGCGCGATCGCGGAGCGCAGCCGTCTGGCCGATGCCACGAAAGACTGGAGCGCAGCCATCATGTTCCCGAACCTTCCGCTTGCGGACGAGTGCCTTGCGCAGGTCCACGCGGCGCAAAGCCTGCGACGTCTCGACCCGGCCGACATAGAGCGCGTCAGAAATTCTTACGGAGTCAGCTGGCTGGTGCTGGAGCAGCCGGGCATCCCGGGACTCGCCTGCCCGTATCAGAACAAGCAGGTGCTCGTTTGTCGCGCGAACTGATTCAACACGAACACCATATCGAAAGCCGATTCTCTGATTTATACTTGAAAGTTCCACACGGGCTCGGGGGCATCCTTTAGCTTTTGCACGAAATCCAAGAACTGCTGCGGGAGAAAGGGTTGGTGGACTGATGGCGACCGCCTCGATCGCGGTACAGGGTGAACGGCTGTTTCCTTATCGCCGCTGGAGCCCAGCCGTTTCGAAACTCGCGCGGGAATATCGCGACGCTGAGCCATATCCGCATATTCACCTTCCCGAATTTCTCGATGACGCCACGGCGCGCGCCCTTTCCGATGAATTCCCAGTTCACGGCAGCAGCGAGTGGACTCAGTACAAACATTACAACGAGAACAAGACCGGCCTCACGAAGCGCGAGCTTTTCCCCGCGATGCTTGGGAAAGTGGTCGACGAGCTTAACTCCTCGGAGTTTGTCGAGTGGCTGTCGAAGCTCACGGGGATCCCGAATCTCGTTGCGGACCCGACGCTCGAAGGCGGCGGGCTGCATCAGTCCGTCACCGGAGGGTTCCTGAATCTCCACGCCGATTTCACCATGCACCATCACCAGAAGAATTGGCGCAGGAGAATCAACCTTATCCTGTATCTGAATCCTGACTGGGAAACCCAATGGGGCGGCGCCATCGAGCTCTGGGACAAGCAGATGAGCCGGTGCGTGGCGAGCGTTCCGCCGCTGCTGAATCATGCGCTGATTTTCAGCACCACCGAAACTTCGTATCACGGCTTTCCGGAGAAGCTTACGTGCCCGGAAAACGCTTCGCGCAAGAGCCTCGCTCTGTACTACTACACAGTGGAACACGACTCGACATATACCGGGCGCTCGACCAACTATTTGCCACGGCCAGGCGACACCAAGACCAAGGGCGCCCTCATCTGGTTGGACAAGAAGGCTGTGCATCTTTACTCGAAGGCGAAGGAAGTGTTCGGAATCGGCGACGGCTTTGCCAGCGAGGTTCTTGGCTTTTTCTCAGGGAAGCCGCGGCCTTCTGGGCGCAGATCAGGTGACCGCGAATCGAGCCGGAAACGGCCTTGAGTCGTTCATTTCGCCAGGACGCTGGACGCTTGCCCCGCGGATTCGCTTAGCTGCTGTACCGCCCTCGCACATCGCATGGAAACCACTCTTGTGACTCCAGTTTCACGGCCCGCTGCGGGCGCGGGCTTTCCATCGAAAGCCGCCGCAATCGGAATTCTGATCGGTGTATGGCTACTGATCTATATTCCCGCGCTCGCGCAACCGGGCCTGCTCGATGACGCGGACTCGATTCACGCCGAAGCCGCGCGCGAAATGGTCCTCAACCACAATTGGGTGACCCTCTACATCAACGGCATCCGCTACCTCGAAAAAGCGCCGCTCATGTATTGGACCGTCGCCGCGAGTTACAAGATTTTCGGCGTCGGCGAGTGGCAAACGCGCCTGCCGCTGGCGCTCGGCGTGCTCGGACTGGCTTGGTGCGCGTTCATTTTTGGTCGCCTCAACTTCGGCGCAGAAGCTGGTTTCTATGCGGCGCTGATTCTCGTCACCGCGCCCGGAATTTTCGTCTACACGCGTTTCTTGATTCCAGACGTGCTTGTCGCGATGTGGCTCACGCTAGGCCTTTATCTCTTTCTGACCGCCTACGAGCAGGAACGCCCGTCGCGATGGCTTTGCTGGGGCATCGCCGCTACGATCGCGTTGAACGTGCTGACGAAAAGCCTGATCGGACTCGCGTTCCCGGCCATGATTATTGGCACATTCTTGCTGGCGACGGGCGGCCTTCGCAAAATCCTGAAGTTTCACCTGGTTTCAAGCACGCTGGTTTTTCTTGCCGTTGCCGCACCCTGGCACATTCTTGCCGCGATCCGGAGTCCCGCCCAGCCGAGCGGTCCTGAAAAAGGCTTCCTGTGGTTTTACTTCGTCAACGAACAGTTTCTGCGCTATCTGAACAAACGCATTCCGTACGACTACGACAAGGTTCCACTGCTGCTTTTCTGGGCGCTGTTGCTCGCGTGGCTGTTTCCGTGGTTCGTCTACCTGTTTCCGGCGCTTGGCGAGGTTCCGCGCCGCATACGCGCTTGGCGCGAGGGCCTCGACGTACGAGCGCGCGCGAATCTTTTCTGCGCAATCTGGGCCGCCGTGATCATGCTGTTCTTCAGTTTCTCCACGCGGCAGGAATACTATTCGCTGCCCGTGCTCCCGGCGCTGGCACTGCTCACCGGCGGCTGGCTCCAGCGCGAACGCAAGTCCACGGCCGCAAGCCGCGAACGTCGCGCAGGCCGAATCGCGTCGGCCGTGCTGCTGGTCATCGGCATCGCCGGATTTTCGGCGGCGATGGCGGTGCTCGCCAAAACGCATCCGTTTCCGCCGGGCACCGACATCGGTGCCGTCCTCACGCCGCATCCCGGCGCGTACAAGCTTTCGCTCGGCCACATGGGCGACCTCACCCTCGAATCGTTCGGCTTGTTCCGCAGGCCGCTGTGGCTCGTCGGTATAGGTTTTCTCGTGGGGACAGGATTGAACTGGATTTTTCGGCGGCGGGGCTGGACCGTCGCCGGAAGTCTCGCGCTGGCGGGGATGATGATCGTCGTCCTGTTTTGCGTCCACGACGGCTTGGTGATTTTTTCGCCGGAGCTTTCCTCGAAGCGCATCGCACTCGAGATTCAGCAAGCGTACCGGCCCGGCGACACAATCGTCATCAACGGCAAGTATGAATGGGGCTCCACACTGAACTACTACACCGGGATCGAACTGCACGTGCTGAACGGCCGCGACGGGAATTTATGGTTCGGCTCGTTCTTTCCCGACGCGCATCAGATTTTCGAGGACAACGAGTCCTTCGCGCGCCTCTGGAACGGCCCCAACCGCGTTTTCCTGTTCAGCGAAGATTTCCTCGCCGACCAGGCATTCACAAACATCGACCGTAGCAGAGTCATTGTCTTTGACCGCCAAGGCGGCAAAGTGGTGCTTACGAATCGGCCTTAGCTTGTTGAATTCACTGCGCGGGTTTCCGTGTCGCGTCAGGCATGGACCAAAAGGGATAGCCTCCCTTCCCCAAATAGCGAAAGGCACCGTCGACATAAACAACATTCAAGAGTTGCGACATGCTATGCCCACCTTGTCCAGAGAACTTGACCTCATACTTCTCTGTTGGGACCTCCGTCAGCGGCAGCATAGCGTCCGAGCGAGGTTTCAGCGTCGTGGCTGCCTCATTGCTCAGCTTGCAGCTTACGCTTAAGTTTGACCTTCCTAGAAACCTCGTCAGAAACATCGTCATCGTAGCGCGATAGTGGTCCACTTCTGATTCGTCATCCCAGACAAGCTGTTGGACTTGGTCCTTCGCAAAATATTGGGCGAACCAGGCGTCGGGGTTCGGCAACGCGAATACGGCGAAGCTTTCCTCCATTTTGGCCTCGTCGCCTTTTTCGACGGCCTTCAGGAAAGGTTGAAATTGCTTCTCGAGACCGCCCGCGTCGTGATGGTAGCTCTGCTCCTTGGGTCCGCCGTTTGGCAGGGAGCTGCCCTCGCTGCGGAGACCGAGAGAAAGCGATAGCACGACCGAGACTCCAAGCAGGCAAGCAAAAATATTCTTCACGGCGTTACCTCCGGCATTGATTGGCGGAGTGTAAAACATGTGCTCCCATCGCGCAACGTGCACTGGCTTCGCTGGAAATCGCAGTGGGGGAGACAACGTAAGGATAAATAATCCGTGACAAGATCTTTGCGAGGACGCGTCAGTGTATTAGGATAAGCCGCCTATCCTGAGTCTGGAGGATCTCGTGATTTCATTCGCCGCGCAAAGGTGTGTCCTGGTCGCTCACGTGTCGGATGCTTTCAAGGTGACGGTTGCGATCTTGTTCGGAACCCTGTTGGTCTCCCTCGTGGGCGCGCAATCTATTTTGCCCGTCCAGTGGGAATCGCTGACGTCCGGCGACTTCGTGAAAGCTATCGAGCAATCGCAAGGCACCTGCATCCTCCCGTTCGGCATCCTGGAAAAGCACGGGCAGCAACTTCCTCTCGGAACGGACCTGCTCAACGTCCGCTACGTCGCGGTCAACGCTGCACACAAGGAATTCGCCGTGGTCTTCCCTGAATATTATTTTGGCCAGATATTTGAGGCGCGGCACGAGCCAGGCACGATCGCGTACAGCGCAAGCCTCCAACTCGAATTGCTGCAGGCCACCACCGACGAGATGGCGCGCAACGGCTGCAAGAAAGTGATTATCGCGAACGGGCACGGCGGGAACGAGTACCTGCTCCCATTCTTCGCCCAGGCGCAGCTACAAACGCCGCATGATTACGTCGTGTACGTCTTTGGCTTGCCCGACCTCGACCGCGCTGGCCGCCCGGCAATGAAATCGCCGCATGACATGCACGCCGGCGAAGCCGAAACGTCGCACACCATGATTTCGGCTCCCGACGCAGTGCATCTCGACCGCGCGAATGCCGAATCCGGCGCCGATCTACATCGCTTGAATCTGCCGCGCTCGCTGTATACCGGCATCTGGTGGTACGCGCGTTTCCCGAATCATTACGCCGGCAACGCAGCCGCGGCCAACAAGGAACTGGGCGAATTCGACATGGAGACGTGGACCGACGAGCTCGTCACCGCCATTCGCGCGGTCAAAACCGACACCGAAAGCCTGAAGCTGCAAAACGAGTTCTTCGAGAAATCCACGCATCCCATCGATACAAAATAGTACGCGCAACATCGGGCACAAGCCTTGGTCACGGCGCGCGTGGACGCGCGGTCCTTGCTCATTACGCCGGCCAAAATCTCACCGGACGGCGCGTGAGGATTTTGGTATCTTTGGACCCGAAGAATGAGCCAGCAAACCGAACTCCGTCACGAACTGCGTCACGATTGGACGCGCAAGGAAATTCGCAACATCTATTCGCTTGCGCTGCCGGAACTGATTTTTCAGGCGCAGGTCGTCCATCGCAAATTTCACGAGCCTCAGGAAGTGCAGCTCTGCCGGCTGCTCTCGATCAAGACCGGCGGCTGCCCGGAGGACTGCGCGTATTGCCCTCAGAGCGCGCATTACCAGACGGGCGTCGCGCGCCAGGATTTGCTCGATCCCGCGGTCGTTCTCGAAGCGGCCACGCAAGCGAAAATCGACGGTGCAACGCGCTTCTGCATGGGCGCGGCGTGGCGGCAGGTCCCGGAAGGCGCGGAATTCGAGCGCGTGCTCGAAATGGTCCGCTCGGTGGCCGCGCTCGATCTCGAAGTTTGCTGCACGCTCGGGATGCTCAATGAGAGGCAGGCAGTTCAGCTCAAGGAAGCCGGCCTTACGGCTTACAACCACAACCTCGATACTTCGCCGGAGTTTTACGGCAACATCATCACGACGCGAGTCTACGAAGATCGCTTGCAGACGATCGCGCACGTGCGCCGCGCCGGCATCACCGTGTGCTGCGGCGGAATTTTGGGGATGGGTGAATCCGAGGAGGATCGCGTCGGCCTTTTGTGGCAGCTCGCGAACCTCGATCCGCACCCGGAGAGCGTCCCCATCAATATGTTGGTCCGCGCGCCGGGCACGCCTCTCGCGGATGCAGCCGAAATCGATTCCCTTGCCATGGTGCGCACGATCGCAACCGCGCGGATTCTAATGCCCGCGTCGATGGTTCGCCTTGCGGCGGGGCGCCGCTCGATGTCGCAGGAAGCGGTCACGCTCTGCTTCCTCGCGGGCGCCAACTCAATTTTCACGGGCGAAAAGCTGCTCACGACTCCGAATCCGGCAGCCGACGAGGACGCGGAGCTTCTGAAGGCGCTCGGCATGAGGGCGATGCAAAGTGCCTGACGCCGCGCAACGTCGTATCGAAACGCGCGCCGCGCGGGAACTCGACCAGTCGCGCGATGAAGCGCAGTTGCGCAGCCTCGAAAATCTTCGCGGCATTGACCTCTGCTCGAACGACTATCTCGGCCTCGCCACCGACCCGCGGCTGAAACGAGCGGTTGCCGCAGCCGTAGCAAACGCGACGGGCGTCGGTTCCACCGGTTCGCGATTGCTTTCCGGCAACACGGCCGAATGGGAAAAACTCGAATCCGAATTCGCCGCCTTCGCGCAAACGGATGCCGCCTTGTATTTCGGCTCGGGCTACTCCGCCAACATCGGTCTGCTAAGTTCAATCCTGAAGCCCGGCGACGTGGTTTTTTCGGACGCATTCAATCACGCGAGTCTGATTGACGGCATCCGCCTCTCACGAGCAACGAAGGTGATCTACCCACACGCTGACATGCACTTCCTGGAACGCGCGTTGCGCGAGCATTCGCAAAGCACGGGCGCGAAAGTGATCGTCACCGAAAGCGTCTTCAGCATGGAAGGCGACGCCGCCCCCATCAGTTCCCTGCTCCGGCTGGCTCGCGACCACGGCGCCGAATTGATCCTCGACGAAGCGCACGCAACGGGAGTGCTTGGCCCCGAAGGGCGCGGCCTCGCGGCCGAGCAGGACATCACGCGCGAAACCCTGGCGATCGTGCACACGTGCGGAAAAGCGCTCGCCAGCGCGGGGGCGTTCGTTTGCTGCGGCGCGACCCTGAAGAATTACCTGGTGAACCGCGCGCGCACCTTCATTTTCAGCACTGCGATGCCACCCTATTTCGCCGGCCAGATTCGCGCGGCGTTGCATCTCGCGATGCAATCGGACGCGGAGCGCGCCCACCTTCGCGAAATCGGCAACCTTTTGCGCGAGGAACTTTCCGCCATAAGGGTCGGTTTCGGCGCGAGCAGCACGCAGATTGTTCCCGTTTTTTGCGGCAGCAACGAATCGGCCCTCCTCGTCGCAGCGCACTTGCAGGCGAACGGCTTCGCAGCCAAAGCCATTCGTCCCCCGACTGTAGCCGCCGGCACAGCGCGGGTCCGCATATCGCTGACGGCGAAGATCACACGCGAAGACGTTCAGCGTCTCGCGCGAGAGCTGAGAGCCGCCTTCCAGTCATTGCCCGAATCGCAATCCGCAAGCGTTGTGCATGCCTAGCTTTTTTGTCACCGGCACTGACACCGGAATCGGCAAGACCGTTGCATCCGCTCTGCTCTGCGCCGCGCTCGACGCGATCTACTGGAAACCGATTCAAACCGGCTCGCGCGAGGGAACGGATCGCACTACGGTGATGCGACTCGCCGGTTTGCCGCGAGAGCGAACGATCCCCGAAACGTATTGCTTCGCTCCGCCCGTTTCGCCGCACCTGGCAGCGCGACGCGCGGGAACTCGCATTGAGCTGAAGAAAATCAAAATGCCGAGGCTTCCGCGCGACGAGCACCTGATCGTCGAAGGCGCAGGCGGCGTGCTCGTCCCGGTAAACGAGAGCCAGCTGATGACGCACGTCATGAAGCGCCTCAAGCTGCCAGTGCTGCTCGTGGCGCGAAGCTCGCTCGGCACGATCAACCACACGACGCTGTCGCTCGCAGCCCTGCGAGCCGCCGATCTGGAAGTGCGCGGCGTCATCATGGTCGGCAAGCCGAACCCGGAAAACCGCAAAGCGATCGAACATTACGGCAACGTCGCGGTGGTGGGAATGATTCCGGTCCTGCCGCGCGTCAATCGGCGTACGCTCGTCGAAGCGTTTCGAAAACATTTTGATCATCGCGCGTTCGCACAATGAGCCACACACTTCGAATCTGGCATCCGTTCACTCAGGAGGCGCTCGATCCGCCGCCCATTCGCATCGCGAAAGCCGAAGGCGTTTACCTGTACACCGACGATGGCCGGCGCCTCATCGACGGAATTTCGTCGTGGTGGGTGAACCTGCACGGCCACGGCCATCCGGCAATCACGGCGGCAATCGCCGAGCAAACGCGCAAGCTCGACCACGTTTTGCTCGCGGGCTTTTCGCACGAGCCGCTCGAACAATTGTGCGTGGGTCTGCGCAGAGTCCTGCCGGCACAACTCGAACACATATTTTTCTCGGACAATGGCTCGACCGCCGTCGAAGTCGCCCTGAAAATGGCGGTGCAGTACTGGCAAAACTCGGGCCAACCCAAAAAGCAATCCATCGTCGCGCTCGAGCACGCTTACCACGGTGACACGGCCGGCGCGATGTCAGTGAGCGCCGATTCAACCTTCACCGATCCCTTTCGCAGCATGCGATTCCCGGTCCACCGCGTGCATTCGGCGTATTGCCACCGCTGCCCAGTGGGGAAAACGCGCGCGACTTGCAACATCGAGTGTGCCGACCAACTGGAACGGCTGCTCGAAGAGAAGAACGGCGAGATTGCCGCCGTCATCGTTGAACCTCTGCTGCAAGGCGCGGGCGGAATGATCGTTCACCCGGTAGAGTTTTTGCAGCGCGTGCGGCGACTCTGCACGGAGCGCAATGTGCTGCTGATCGCGGACGAAGTGCTCACGGGCTTCGGCCGCTGCGGGAAAATGTTCGCGTGCGAACTGGCCAACGTGGTTCCCGATATCGTATGCCTGTCGAAAGGGCTGACGGGCGGCACGCTGCCGATGGGCGCCACCGTTTGCACCAGCGCGATTCACGACGCCTTCGTGAGCGCGGACCGAACGCGCACCTTCTTTCACGGCCACTCGTACACCGGGAACCCGATCGCAGCCGCCGTGGCCGTGGCAAGCCTTGCGATCTTCGAGCGCGAGCCTGTGTTCGAGCGAACTAGGATGATCTCGCGAATCCACGCGGAAAGACTCGCCGCGATCAAAGGTCATCCGGCAGTCGGCGATGTGCGAGCGATCGGGACCGTCGCCGTCATCGAACTACGCGCCGATGATGCGGGCTATATGTCCAGCCTGAAACCGAAGCTCTACCAGTTCTTCCTTAACGCGGGAATTCTTCTGCGGCCGCTGGGCAACATTATCTACGTACTGCCGCCCTACGCGATTTCAGCGGCCGATCTCAACTATATCCACGACCGCATCGCGGAATCGTTGGATTTGTGCGTCGATGGATCGCTGCCTGCATAGTTTCAAGATTTTGCGTGACACGACAAAGCTGTTGATTGTTCGCCTGAGGGCGTCCTACACTATTTGTTGCAACTTCCTCCGGCGCGCCCGTAGCTCAGTTGGATAGAGCGTCTGCCTACGAAGCAGAAGGTCGGGTGTTCGAGCCACCCCGGGCGCACCACCACAATGTTTTGCGTTACGCCTGCAAAGGATAGAGTTCGCCTTCGGCGGAAAGCAGAAGGTCGGGAGTTCGAGCCTCTCCGGGCGCACCACCGCAATGTGTCCGGGCGGGCGCACGGCGATGGACGACCGTGCCGGTACGGGATACTATCCCGCCACCGGACTCTTGAGATGAAAATACGTTCTGCCGTTCTGACCGTTCTTGTCGCCACAAGCATCGCGTTTACCGCTCAAGCCCAGGTGAAGGAGCGCCCGCTCCCTCGCATCGTGAAAGAGAATGGACGCTTCGCACTTTTTGTCGACGATGCTCCTTATCTCATGCTGGCCGCGCAGGTACACAACTCCAGTGACTGGCCGGCCATGTTTCCGAAGATCTGGCCCGCCATGGAATTCCTGAATGTGAATACGGTGGAAATTCCAGTCTACTGGGAGCAGTTCGAACCGCAGCCCGGGCAGTACGACTACACAGCGGTCGACACGCTGCTGAAAGAGGCTCGCCAGCATCATATGCGCCTCGTGGTGCTTTGGTTCGGAACGTGGAAAAACGGCAGCCAGCATTACATGCCCGAGTGGATGAAGCTCGCCACCGACCGCTACCCGCACATGGTGGACAAGAACGGCCAGGCGGTCGACTCGCCCTCACCGTATGCCACCGCGTCGCTCGAAGCTGACAAGAGTGCCTTCGCCGCTTTCATGCGTCACCTCAAGGCGGCCGATGCCGAGCGCACCGTAATCATGGTTCAGGTGGAGAACGAGGCGGGCACGTGGGGCACGGTCCGCGATTATTCGCCCACCGCGCAGAAACTCTTCGAAGCGCCGGTGCCACCTGAGGTTCTCAGCGTCATGCAGGTGAAGACCGCTTCGCAATCTCCGAACTGGCAGGATGCGTTTGGTCCCGAAGCGGAAGTCTGCTTCCACGCCTGGTCAGTGGCGAAATATGTGGGACAAGTTGCCGCCGCGGGCAAAGCCGCCTATCCGCTGCCGCTCTATGTCAATGCAGCTTTGCGCAACCCGCTCAAACCGGACGCTCCCGGCACCTACGAAAGCGGCGGCCCAACGGACAATGTGCTCCCGATATGGAAAGTCGCAGCCCCGGCGTTGGATATTTTGGCGCCGGACATTTACCAGAACGACCCTGCTGTATATCTGAAGGTGCTGGAACTCTATCACCGCGACGACAATCCCTTGTTTATCCCCGAGACTGGTGGAGCGAGCAATGCCCGCTTTTTCTTCTCCGCCCTCGGCCTGCAGGCCATAGGATTTTCGCCCTTCGGTATGGATTACTCGCGGGATCGCGACACCGGTCCAGGTTCCCGGCAGTCGGACGAGTTCCTGGCCTGGGCCATGAACTACCGGTTGATCGGCCAGATGCAGCGTGAGATCGCCCGCCTCAATTTCGAAGGCAAGCTCAAGGCTGTGGCCGAAGTACAGCCGGTGGTCACAGAGACGCTGCCGTTTGGCGACTGGAACGCCGTGGTGTCGTATGGAGCCAGACGCAGCGGTCAACCCGTAGGGAACGCCGAGCCGACGGGGCGCGCACTGGTGGCCCAGCTCAAAGACAATCAGTTTCTGGTGACGGGATTTTTCTGCCGCGTCGATTTCCGGCCTGTAGGCACCGAGCAGCAGCGGAAGTCGCAGCATATCGTGGATGGAATCGGACAGACTCCCTCGGCGCTGATCGACGGCAAATGGCAACACCGCCAGTTCCTGCGTGTCGAAGAGGGAACCTACGAAAACGGCGTCTTCAAGTTCCTGCGCATCTGGAACGGCGACGAGACAGACTGGGGTCTCAACTTTGGTGCGGAGCCTGTGGTGCTGCGCGTCTCGGTGGCGACATATTAATATCACAGGTTCCGGAGGTCCCCTTCGTAGGAGACGTCTGATATCTCACAACAGGAGGCCGGCATGCCCTTCACAATCGATACCACGATCACCTGTTACCTGCTTCCAGAGGACGGCACGGTGGCGGAGCAGGCATTTCTAAAGAATCTTCTCGACCCCGGCCAGACCTGGATCATTGCTTACGCCTTCACGCTGCCAGACATGATCACCGATCTGATCGCCGCTCACAAAAAGGGCACTCCTCTCCATCTCTATCTCGATTACTCGCAATATACCGATAAAACCGAAACGCCTCTCGTGCAGCAACTTGTTCATGCGGGAGTGGAGGTCACAGTCGGCACGTCGCCCGCGGGCAGCCAGTATATTTGCCATACGAAAGGGATCGTCTCAGACGCCGCGCCGGGCGGCGCGCTCTGGTGCTGGGAGGGTTCCACGAACTTTTCACTAAGCGCCTGGAAGCAGGTCAACACGGCGCTTGTTTTTAGTTCGCCGGCCTGGCGCGACCAGTTCGTCGCCCAATTTGAAGGACTCCGCGACTACGCCTGGGCAAACGAGCGCAATTTGCAAATCATGTCCGCGCCTCCGCCAGACACTGGAGCGGCTCCCGCCGCAGCGCGCAAACGCTACGGCCTCTCGCCGGCAGAACCCGGAGCGGTTGCGGGAGGCGGTGGCCACGCGGTCCGCAAGTAGTCGACGTCATCCGCACGATGCAGCCTCTTGGACCTCAATGGACACGAAGGAGGTGAAAATGCTGGGTTCAGCAAAGATGGTCGGCTTCGTTCCCACGAAAGACTACGACAAGGCTCGCGCCTTCTACGAAGGCAAACTCGGATTTGAGTTCGTCAGTCTCGACCAGTTCGCGTTGGTAGTGAGCGTCGGCGGACACAAGATTCGGATCGCGAAAGTGCCAAATTTCACTCCGCCGCAAGCCACAATCCTCGGCTGGCAAGTGGATGACATCGAAGCCGTCACCGCCTGGCTCAAGGAACGAGGAGTCGCCACCGAGAAGTATCCCTTCGTCCAGGATAAGGATCTCGGGATCTGGACCGCGCCCGGCGGCGACAAAGTGGCATGGTTCAAGGACCCTGATGGCAACATCCTCTCCGCGAGCCAGCAGCATTCGTGAGGATCGTCCAGTCGCGGAAGAACCGTGCCCGCTGGTAGTGTCTCAGCTTGACGGCTAGAAGAAATCGTTCTCCCCGAGCGTCCTAAATTCAGGCATTGGAAGACCGTGGCCCCAACGGTGGTACACTATTTTGAGAGGTTTTTTCACATGAACACGCCGACCCTCATCGCAACGGGCGTCACCGTTCTCATCGTACTGGCCGCAATAATCTTTCGCCTGCTGTTTGGTGCTTCACAAGTAGCTGCGCTTGCCGGGCTCGGTCGGTTACCAAAATTGCCAAAAAGTTGGCGACGTTTTCTTTTCGACAAACACGACGACAAGTCCAATTGATTAGCCGGAATTGGGCTTCAGATTAGGACACCACGTTTTTCCGGAAACGGCTATATAATGTTCGGACAGAGGAATCTTTTGTGGGCATTTTCGTACTGGCTGTCTTAACGGGTCTTCTGGCCCTCAGTCTACTCGTGTGTCGGCTCATGCCATTTGAAATCGGTTCCCGGATTGTCCCGCAGAAATTGGCACGTTTCTTCTATGGCGAACCCCTCGGCAAGAAATAAAGAGCAGCCGATAACCCACATTCAAACTGAGACACTACCTGCCCGCCGCGACCCTTGACTCGCCGGCCATTAGACGGTACGATTCCTGTATGGACGCTCTCACTCGCGCCAATCGTTGCATGCCGTGCTCTTGTTGTTGTCATCTCCACGGCTGGCGCGGGAGTGTGATCCGATAATCTAGCAATCATCTAAGTCGGATTTAACGGCCCGCTCACCAGAGAAACACTGGTCAGCGGGTTTTTTGTTTTTCAGGGGACAACGTGGAGAGTCACTTAGCTGTTCATACGCTGCACGAAGCGCCCAAGGAAACGAAGGCGCAGCGCATCGAACGCCTCAAGCGGGCGAAGAACCCGTGGGAAGCGCTCGACGAAATTCGCGAGTTCGCGCGCAAAGGCCGCTCCTCGGTGCTGCCCGAATGGACCAGCGTCTACTTCCGCTGGTGGGGCATTTACACGCAAGGGGACGGCGTCGGCGCCGTGGGCGGCAAAAACGGTGAGGGAAAAGCGACGGAATACTTCATGTTCCGCATTCGCATTCCCAACGGCATTCTTCGTTCCGACCAGTTGCGCGCCATCGCGCGCATTTCCCAGCGCCACGCGCGCGGCAGCGCCGATTTCACCGTCCGGCAGAATATTCAGCTTCACTGGCTCACCATCGAGTCGATTCCTCAGGCCATCGACGAGCTCGAAAAAGTGGGCCTGTTCACGCGTGGCGCTTGCGGCGACGTCGTGCGCAACGTCACCGGCTGCCCTATCGCCGGCGTTGCCGCCGACGAAATCTGCGACGCGTCGCCGCTCGTCCTCGAAGCGGCAAATCTTCTGGCCGGCAATTCCGACTTCTATAACCTGCCGCGCAAGTTCAAGATTTCGATTACGGGCTGCCCGGTTTGGTGCTCGTATCCCGAAATCAACGACATCGGGCTCACGGCCAGCGAACGCTTCCAGCACGGCAAGCGCGAAGTAGGCTTTTCGCTGCGTGTGGGCGGAGGCCTCTCGGCCGACCCGCATCTCGCCGTTCGCCTGAACGCCTTTGTACGCTGGGAGCAGGCGCTGCCTGTGGTCCGCACCATCGCCGAAATCTTCCGCGATCAGGATGTTCTTCGCGAGAACCGCAAGCGCGCCCGCATGAAGCACCTCTTCACGCAATTCGGCTGGACGCCCGACCGCTTTCTAGAAGAATTGAATGCTCGTCTCGGCCACCGGCTCGATCCGGCCGTCGAAGAATCCGCGCCGGTGGACGTCTATCGCGACCACGTGGGAATTCACAAGCAGAAGCATGACGGCCTTTTTTACGTCGGCGCCTCCGTTCTCCGTGGACGAACCACGCCGGAACAGATGCGCGCGGCCGCAGACCTGGCCGACCGTTTCGGCTCCGGCGAACTTCGCACGACGAACATGCAGAATCTGCTGATCGTCAATGTGCCGCGCGCGAACGTCGACGCGCTGGCGCGCGAACTCGACCACGCCGGCTTGCCCGTTGCCGCGTCGCCTTTCTGGCGCGGAGCCATCGCCTGCACCGGCACGGAATTCTGCAAGCTCGCCATCACGGAAACCAAAGGCTTCACGCGCTGGCTGGTGGACGAGCTCGAAGAGCGCGTCCCCGCCTTCGATCAGCAGCTCAAGATTCACGTCACTGGCTGCCCGAATTCCTGCGGCCAGCACTGGATTTCCGACATTGGCCTCGAGGGTAAGAAAATCAATCACGCCGGCGAGAGCGTCGATGCCTACTATTTTTGCCTCGGCGGCGCCGTCGGCGAACACCAGCGCATCGCTCGGCCCGTCGGTTACCGCTGCCCCGCCAACGAAGTCCCGGAAGCCATCGCCCGCCTCCTGCGTTCGTACGTCGCGAACCGGTTCGACGACGAAAATCTCCGCTCGTACTTTTCACGTTTCTCGGACCATGAGCTTCGGGCGCAGCTCGCAGGGTACGAAGCGCCGTTTGCCGAGCGCGACGCCGCTGAAGGCGTAGTGCCGGAAGTGGTGGGAGAGTGACGATGCCGCCCGCCCTTTTTCCAGCGTTCATAAAACTCGCTGGCCGCCCGTGCGTCGTAGTGGGCGCGGGCTCGGTGGCTGTTTCGAAGGTCACGTCTCTCCTCGAGTCTGGCGCCCAGATCACCGTGGTCGCACCGCGCGCCGACGCAATCATCGAACAGCTCGCCGCTACGCGAAAACTTCGCTGGGTCCCGCGCAAGTTTGCGGCGAACGATCTTGCCCGCGCGTTCCTGGTGATCGCGGCCACCTCCGATCCCGGCGTCAACCGCGCCGTCTTTCGCGAAGCGCAGAATCGCGGCATTCTCTGCAACAGCGTGGATGATCCGCCGAACTGCGATTTCTATTTCCCGGCCGTGGTGCGCCGCGGTCCGTTGCAGATCGCAATTTCCACTTCCGGCGAAAGCCCGGCCCTGGCCCAGCGAATTCGCATCGAGATCGAAGAGAGCCTCCGCGAATCCCTTGGTGACTGGGTGGAGGAAATCGGCTTGGCGCGTCGCGAAATCCTGGCGTCGCTACCCGCCTCCGACGAGCGAAAAAAGTTGCTGCATCGCCTTGCGCACACCGACGCGGCCGAATTAGAGGCGCAACGATGAGTACTCAATCTAAATGGGGCGGCCGCAGGGGCGGGTTTCAAGGCCGCCCGCCCGGTACCGTCCACTTGGTCGGCGCGGGCCCGGGTGATCCGGACCTGCTCACGCTAAGAGCGCATCGTCTAATTCGCACCGCCGATGTGGTTCTCCACGATGATTTGGTTTCCGCCGAGATCGTGGCGCTCGCAGCGCCGCACGCGCAGGTCGTCAGCGTGGGAAAGCGATGCGGCGAAAAGAAAATCACGCAGGCAGAGATCAACGAACGGATGATCCGCGCCGCGCGGTTGGGATTCGAGGTCGTTCGCTTGAAGAGCGGCGATCCCGCAATCTTCGGCAGGCTTGCGGAGGAAATTGACGCGCTCGAATCTGCCGGAGTCCCCTACGAAATTGTCCCGGGAATCACCGCGGGAATTGCCGCCGCTGCGTCTCTGGGCGCGTCGCTCACCGACCGCCGCACAAGCTCGCGCGTCATAATCATCAGCGGTCACAATGCTCAGGACGCCCCCGAAAATGATTGGCGAGGCCTTGCACGCGAAGACGCCTCTTTCATCGTCTACATGCCGGGCCGAAGCCTCAGCCGTCTGCGGCAGGATTTTCTTGATGCTGGCCTCCCGCCGGACTTCCCTTCGGTGATCGTCTCTAGAGCTTCCACTCCAGAGCAGCGCGAATGGCCGACGACGCTGGGCGAACTCGACACCGCACCAGAAATGGAAGCGCCGTCGATCCTGCTCCTCGGCCACTCGCTCGCCCGCGCGGCCGAGAACTCGGGCGCCAGGCTTCTCTCCATCGCCCTTCAAGACTCTGCCTGTAAAACCATCCTCGATCTCGCGTAGCTTTTCCGTTCGCAACGAATTCGACCGAATCACTCAAGGAGATTTCGAATGTCAGAACCAACGAAAGCAAATGGCGCCAACTCCCCAACGGCTCGTTCCCGTTTCTCGTTCGACGCGTGGGCCGTCACGCTCGCTCTCGCGCTGGCGATTCTGGTTTGGTCCGGCTTAATCAAGCACATCCCCTGGTAAGCCAGGGACACATTCGAAAGGATGAATCACATGGCCGCTTCCAGCTCCGTCGCACTCACTCAGCCCCATCCGCTTGATTTCTTTAGGCGCGCCGCGCAGCTTATTCCCGGCCTCCTGCTGCTCGTGGCAGTCGGCTACGCGGGAAAATTCGTGGAGCGCTCGATCGCTCTCTACGGCCGCGCGCATCACCTCACACTGCCGAACATCGAGTACGTGCTGTGGGCGATCGTGATCGGGCTCGTGATCGCGAACACGGTGGGCATTCCCGCCGCGTTCCGTCCGGGCCTCGCCACGTACGAGTTCTGGCTGAAGGCCGGCATCGTCCTGCTCGGCGCTCGTTTCGTGTTTGGCGACGTCTTGAAACTCGGAGGCGTCAGCCTGGTGCTCGTCGCGATTGAGATTGCGCTGTCGCTTCTGTTCATGACGGCGCTGGGCTGCGCATTCGGCCTCAAGCCCAAGCTCACCACGCTGCTTGCGGTGGGCTCGTCGATTTGCGGCGTCTCCGCGATCATCGCCACGCAAGGCGCGATCGACGCGGACGAAGAGGACTCCTCGTTCGCCATCGCCGCCATCCTCACCCTCGGAGCCATCGCGCTCTTCGTCTTCCCGCTTGTTGCGCACTGGCTGCACTTGAGCGATCTGAGCTACGGTTTGTGGGCCGGCCTCGGCATCGACAACACGGCGGAAGTCACAGCCGCCGGCGCGATGTATTCCGATGCCGCCGGCAAGATTGCCGTGCTCGCGAAAACGGCGCGCAACGCCATGATCGGCTTCGTCGTTCTGGGTTACGCCATTTATTGGGCCCGCAAGGAACAGAGGCAGGAAGTCACGAACAAAGCGGCGTTTCTGTGGCAGAAATTTCCGAAATTCGTGCTCGGCTTCCTGCTGATCTCCGCTCTCGCTACCGCGGCAGTCTTCAGCAAGGATCAACTCACCAGCCTCGGCAATCTTTCGCGCTGGGCGTTCCTGCTGACGTTTGCCGGAGTGGGTTTGCGCACGAACATCCGCGACATGTGGAAGCAGGGCGCGCGGCCTTTCATCGTAGGCGCGCTCGGCGAAGTCGCAATCGCGCTGCTGACGTTGGGCCTCGTTCTCGGCGCGAATCGCTTCATCCATTAAGCTCGCCGTTCAGCTTTGCTGTTGCTCCCTGGAGCGACGGTGAGCTTTCGCTCACCGTCGCAATCCTCCGCTGATTGCAACATTCTCCGCCGCTAGCGCTGGAACGGATACTCGCTGATCCAGTGAAAGCCTCGGCTGACCAGCATGAATTGCTTTCGGTCGAAGAGTTTCAACTCCGCGTGAATCTTGTGAGCGTCCATCAATCCATCCACCACCATGCGGTCAGCCGCCGGCTGCTCAAACGTGAAATCCGCCTTCCATTTCTGATCCGACGGTTTCATTAGGCTAAAACTCTTCGTCTTCAAATCGATCGAGCACTTATAGCCCGTCGAGGTTTCATCCATGCTATGCAACGCAACGCCATCGACGAAATCGAAAACCAACCTCCGCCACCGGCTTTTGTCGCCCAGCAGCGGTGGCCGCACGCTCCCGTCGATGGACATCTGCTCCACATTCCAGATGCCGTAGAGCGCGGACTTCGGGCGCCCGCCGCCGTACTCATGCCATGATTGCACTCCGCCGTAGATATTCATTCCAATCAGGTACGCGCCGAAAACCACTTGCGCGATCAGGGCGATGCGGTTCGCCCGCGTGCTCCGAAACAAACTCGGCTCCGCACTGGGAGCGGCAGCGCGGCCGGCAAAGAAGAAATCCCACAGCCGCCAAAAATCCGGCGCCAGCAGAAACACCGCCAGCAGAATCAGGTGAAACGAGAAAAGCTTCACTGGCACGTCGAACGTCATGTTGAGCATGAATACCTGGATCATGTCGGCCAGGCAGACCAGCGCTCCGAAAGTAGTCGTGCGCGGAAACAACAGGAACACGCCACCCAGCGTTTCAGCGCATCCCGCGAAAATTTCATATGCCGTCGAAGCGCCGATCGAGTACCAGAGCACGGACATGGGCGAAAAATTCCCGTACGGTTCCAACATCCGCGCAAGATACGGAAACGGCATCTGCAGTGGAATGATTTTGTCGAAGCCGTAAAGAAACATTTCAGAGGCGAGCGCGAAGCGGATGAACAGCCGGAACCATTTGTACATCGCGGCATAGGTCTCCCGGCGGCGATCCAGAAATGACCAGACCGCCGTCACGATGAGCGCGATCACCAGCAGGCAGAATGCCTGCACCCAATCGAATGTCTTATCGCCGCTTCCGCTGCCTTTGTAAACCAGCTCGTGCGTCACTCGGAAAACGTGCGCAGCGGTCCAGAATGTAAGTTGCCGCATCGGCCAAAGCGTGCCGGGATCGGGAATCTCGACCTTCGGAATCAGGAAGAGCCCGCCGAATATCTGGTTGCTGAGGGCATACAACGTGAAGTACGCGAAGCAAAATCGAAAGGCCACCCGCGTGGCAAGCTTCCAGCGCGGCGGCTCATGTGAGCCCGGCTCGACCGCGGCGTGGGATTCTTCCCGCGCTCGCCCTCCATTTGTAGGTTCGTTCTCCATTCGAGTGGCCGCGCCTTATCCGGCGTCAGATTCTAAGCGCATCTCCTTCGGCACTCCAACTCGGATTTCTGGCTTTCCCAGCCCTCAAGGCCTGCGAATGCGCACCTTACACGCAGGGCGATAAGCACAGCACATCTCGCGAACGAACTCCGTGCCATCGTGTTAGATTCATGTCGAGTTTCTGAGAGCAAGCCAGCGCCATGCTCGACCGCAAACAATCTTCCGCCCGGTGGACCGATTTTCTCTGGATCCTTCTCCTGCTCGGGCTGGCCGTTCTTCCGCCGATCGACGAAATCCACAAGCAGCTCATCCTTCTCGCCATCGCCATATTGCAACTCTTCGAAGGCAAACTGATCGCGTGGCTCCCGGGCCGCGGGCGCGTCTACTCGGTTCTTCTCAAAATTCTGCTGTGCACGTTGTTGCTCATGCACACGGGCGAAATATTCGCGATCAACAGCGCCTATTATCCGATCTATTTCATTCCCGTAATCACGGCCGCGATGGAGTTCGGCACGATCGCAACTTTGCTGTGGACCACCCTGGCATCGATTGCGTACTGCTCTCTCCTTCTTCCGGATTTGCCAACCCTGAAGACCGAAAACGAGATCACCCCTGAAAATGCCGCCTATCTGGCGTTCCGGATTCTTTTCTTCTACATTGCGGCAATTCTCGTCAATCGCTTCGCCGTGGAAAACCGGCGCCAAGCGAGCAAGTCTCGGGAGCTGCTCGCGGCGCTCGAAGAGACAAATCGCCAGTTGCAACGCGCCGAAGCCGAAGCGCGCCGCTCGGAGCGTCTCGCCGCTCTCGGACAGCTCTCCGCGGGCCTCGCGCACGAAATTCGAAATCCGCTCGGCGTTATCAAAGGCTCGGCCGAAATGCTGACTCAGAAATTGCAGCCATCGCAGCCACTCGCCGCCGAGCTTGCAGGTTTCATCTCATCCGAGGTGAACCGCCTGAACGCGCTCGTCGCCCGCTTCCTCGATTTTGCGCGCCCCCAGCATGTGGAACTGAGCGCCGTGCGGATATCGCAGATCGTCGATCGCGCGCTCGAATCGGTGCAGAACCAGTTTCCGAATGCGCGCGTCAAAGTGGAACGAAACTATGCAGCCGCGCTGCCGGAAGTTCAGGCGGACCCGCAGCTCTGCGAACAGGTTTTCATCAACCTGATCACCAACGCCTTTCAGGCAATGGACGCCCAACCGCGAGGTCGCGAAGCCATCTTGCGCCTCGCCATTCAATCGGACACCTCGGGCGCGAAACCCGGCGTCTCTGTGCTGATCGAGGACACCGGGCCTGGAGTTCCCGCGGAATTGCGCGATCAAATATTCAATCCGTTTTTCACATCCAAGAAGGACGGAGTTGGACTCGGCCTCGCCATCGTCGCGAAAATTGTCGACGACCATCGCGGCTCCATCCGCCTCGAGACCGATTCCACCGGCGGCGCCCGTTTCCGCGTCTTCTTGCCGCTGGATCCTAACGTCTGAGATGGGGACGGGTGTACAATTGCCGCGTTCCCGAAACCAACCCCATTTCTGATTGTCCGCAAGGAGGAAATATGTCCGAGCAACCAGGTGTCACTCCCGAATTTGCAGCCGGTTTTCGAGCCGTCATGCTGGACGGCGCTCTTCGCGAACTCGAAACCACCAAGAAAGTGATCGCCGCCATCCCCGACGACAAGTCAGGTTATCGCCCGGATCCAAACGCGCGCACCGCGAAGGAGCTGGCTTGGCATCTCGCCAACACCGACGTTCAGTTTCTCGATGGGATTGCTGACCTGAACTTCAAGATGGCCACGCCTGAAAACAAACCAAAGACTTCGGCCGAACTGGTCGAATGGTACGACACCAATTTCAAGCGGGCCGCCGCCAAGGTTGCGGCTCTATCGCCGCAGCAACTCCTCACGCCGGTCAGCTTCGCGGGAGTCTTCAACTTCCCGGCCGTCTTTTATCTTGGATTCCTCAACAATCACAGCATTCATCATCGCGGCCAACTCGCCACCTATCTGCGCCCGATGGGAGCGAAAGTCCCGGTAATCTACGGCGGCAGCTTCGATTATCCGTTCCAGCCGCCCGCCGCTGCCACAACCGCGTAGCCTGCTCATCGAGTGCGGATTCCGTAGGGGCGGGTTTCAAACCCGCCCACCGCGGCTCAGTTGGCGTCCATCCAGAACCCGGCCCTTTCGGGCTCTGCGTCTCGGTGTGTCTGTGGCAAAATAAGCTCCCACGCATGAATCCCGACAAGCCCTCGATTCTCATCGTCGAAGACGAAGCCAAGATGCGGCGCCTGCTCGAGCTTCAGCTCGGCGACGAAGGCTTCGTGGCCCAATCCGCGCCCGACGCCGAGGCCGGTGTGCAAATGCTCGGCAAGCAGCCCTACGATCTGATTGTCACCGATTTCAAGTTACCTGGAATGAGCGGCCTCGAGTTCCTTCAAGCCGTTCGGCGCACGGACGCGAACGTGCCCGTCATCATCATGACCGCCTACGGGACGGTCGAATCCGCCGTCGAAGCCATGAAGGCCGGCGCCAACGACTACGTTCTCAAGCCGTTTTCGCTCGCGGAGCTGGTGCTAGTGATTCGCAAGGAGCTCGGCGCCCAGCAACTCCGCGAGGAAAACCGCACTCTGCGCGAAGCCCTCGGAGTGAAGTACAAGTACGACAACATCGTCGCGGACAGCAAGAAAATGCAGGCCGTGCTGGCGCTGGTCGAGCGAGTGGCGCGTTCCAACGCCACCGTACTGATCGGAGGCGAAAGCGGAGTGGGAAAGGATCTCGTCGCTCGCGCGATTCACCAGCACTCGCAACGCGCCGCCGGCCCGTTCGTCAAAATCAACAGTACGGCGATTCCCGAAACCCTCCTCGAAAGCGAACTTTTCGGCTACGAAAAAGGCGCCTTTTCCGGTGCGACGACCAGCAAACCCGGAAAGTTCGAACTCGCCGACAAAGGTACGCTGTTTCTCGACGAAATCGGCGACGTGCCTCCCGCGATTCAGGTGAAGCTGCTGCGCGTCTTGCAGGAACGCGAGTTCGAGCGCCTGGGCGGCACCAAAACCCTCAAGGTCGACGTCCGGTTGATCGCCGCAACGAATCGCGATCTGCGCGCCGCCCTCGAGGAAGGCACTTTTCGCGAGGACCTTTACTACCGCCTGAACGTCGTCGCCATCGACATCCCCCCTCTCCGCGATCGCAAAGAAGACGTTCCGGGCCTGGTGAATTTCTTCCTCCAGAAATTTGCTCGCGAAATGGAGAAGCCCGCGCACACGATGACGCCGCAGGCGATGAAGCTGCTGGTGGATTTTCATTGGCCGGGAAACGTGCGCGAGGTGGAAAATGTGATCCAGCGTGCCGTGACTTTGTCCTCTGGCCCCGCCCTTGACGTCGGCGATATCCAACTCGATGTCCCGGTCGCGCGCTCGAACTCGGGTGGCTCATCTCACGTGCTTCCCACGGGAATGACCCTTGATCAATGGGAAGAGGAAGCAATCCGCGAAGCGCTGCGCCAAGCCAACGGCAACAAGAGCCAGGCCGCGCGTGCACTCGGCCTGTCGCGCAACGCCCTCCGCTATCGCCTCTCCAAAATGGGTGTCCCTGACCCCGAGCCCGAAACCTAAACACACTAGTAGGGGCGGCTCGAGAGCCGCCCGGCGATGGTGGTTGAAAACCACCACTTCCGCTTGAAAACAACCGGCAAGAAGCCGCTTGATGCGCTCCTGAGAAGCCGGCTTCTCGCCGTAAACGACAGATAGTAAATAACTTAGACAGAGACAAGGCCGACCGTGGATCTTTGGCACTGGCCCTGCATTATCGAGGGTGGATTCAAAGATTCCTGGCGTGGGTGCCAGAAGGTGCGCGATGAAAAAGCACTTCACAATTTTGGCTCTTATTCTGATGTTGGGAACGACGGGCAGCGCTCTCGCGCAAGATCAACAGGCAGCGGCCCCGAGCGATCAGGCTCCTGCGCCAGACGATCAACCACAAGCACCTCCGTCGAACGACACGGACCAGACGATGCAGAATCAGCCGGGCGTTGCTCGCGTGAGCTTCATTCACGGCAGCGTCTCCACCCAGCGTGGCGACAATGGCGATTGGGTCGCCGTAACGCTCAACACTCCGATCATGGCGGGCGACCGCGTTTCCACCGGGCCCGATGGCTCCAAGGGCGAGCTTCAGCTCGATTGGGCGGACATCCTCCGCATGTCGAACAACGCCACCGTGAAGGTCGTAACTCTCGATCACAACAATTTGCAGGTTCAAGTTGGACAAGGCCTCGTGACCTATTCGGTTCTGAAAGGCACGGAGGCCGCTGCCGAAATCGACACTCCGAATGCTTCACTTCGCCCGAACGGCGAAGGCGAATACCGCATTCTCGTCAACTCAAACGACGAAAGCATCATCATCGTGCGCCGCGGCTCAGCGGAAGTCTCTACGCCGCAGGGCAGCACTCATGTCGATCAAGGCCAGATGATCACCATTCAGGGCAGCGACAATCCTCAGTATAAGATCGACCCCGCTCCCGTCCCGGACGACTGGGATTCATGGTGCAATGACCGCGATCGTGTTATCGCGCGAGCGGAAACATCCAAGCACACCAACCAATACTACGTCGGCTCGCAGGACCTCGATTCCAATGGAACGTGGACCGAAGTCCCCGATTACGGCCAAGTTTGGGTACCGCGAGCGGATGCGGGATGGGCGCCGTATCGCGATGGCCGCTGGGTCTGGGAACCCTACTATGGCTGGACTTGGGTTTCCTATGAACCTTGGGGCTGGGCGCCTTACCACTATGGCCGCTGGTTCGTTTACGGCGGCAACTGGGCTTGGTGGCCCGGTCCTGTCGGAATCTATCCGGGCTACTATCCCGTCTGGTCGCCAGCGTACGTCTCGTTCTTCGGTTGGGGTGGCGGCTTCGGATTCGGGATCGGTTTCGGACTTGGTCTTGGCTGGGGCCATGTTGGCTGGCTTCCCGTGGGACCTGGCGACTGGTATCACCCGTGGTGGGGTCGCGGGGGCGGCAGAGTCGGCGCCGTGGGCTTCGATCGAATCAACACGCTCCACGAGGGCTTCGGGCCTCTGGGACGATCCACCTGGCACCAGTATTCGAACGTCAACGAAGCGTTCCGCAACGATCGCATCCGCGGCGGCATAAGCTCGATGGACGGCCGCGACTTCGGTCGCGCCGCTGTGTCAGCTCATCAGGACCGAATCAGCGAGGGCACGCTGCGAAACGCGAGCATGAGCACCGGCAGAATGCCGGTTCAGCCCAGCCGCGAGAGCTATAGCCCGACGGACCGCAGAGCCGATCCGGCGTCTTATCGCAGCGCTCCTTCGGCCTCGCAGCACTTCTTCAGCGGCACGCGGGCCAACGCCACGTCGAACGGGTTTGCAGGCCGCAGTGCAGTGAACTCCACTTCGCGCCCGGCCAACACCGCTCGGCCAGCGCAGAATTTCGGCGCAAATCGTGGCTCAACATCCGTCACATCCGCGCGTCCGGGCTGGCACACGTTCACTCCGCCAAGTTCGGGAGGTGCAAGCTCGCGCGCAATGGGCAACGCGGGCCGCAGCTCGTTCGCGTCTCCTTCCAGCGGAAATCGGCCCGCGTATAACCCGCCATCGGGCTCGCGCGGCGAATACGGATCAGGGTACAGCCGCCCGTCGCTGAACATGCGTCAGCCCATCGTCACGCAACGCAACAATGGTTACGGCAGCAGCGGCTACGGCAATAGTCCCTACGGGCCGCGCGGCGGTTACGGCGCGCCTCGTCCGTCGTATAACGCACCTCGGCCCTCATACAATGCGCCTCGGCCGTCGTACAACGCGCCGCGCACATTCACGCCGCCTCGAACTCAGAGTGCGCCGCGCAGCCAAAGTGCGCCGCACAGCTCTGGCGGCAGTAGCGCGCCGAAGGGAAGCTCGCACAGCAGCAGCGGACACTCGGGCGGCAGTGGCCACGGTCATCGCTAAGAATCGCTCGAATCCTGTAGTCGCCGACGGCCCCGAATTTTTCGGGGCCGTGGCGTGTTCACCCGTCCAAATTCGCTAGATCGACGGCCATGCGAACATCGCTCAACGCGCAATCAAGCTCCAGCGAAACTATTGCTTCCACGAAGGGTTTTACATCGTGGGAGCAACAAAGCCATGACGCTGCATGTAATCCTTTGGTTCAGTTGGTTCTTCGCTGCGAGTTGGCTCCAAAATGCTGCTATTGTATGTAAAGATTCTTTTGCGAAAGGAGTCCATGCCATGAAGAAACTTGGCTCGGCCTTCGTATCCTTGCTCCTCATTGCTGGTCTGTTCGCGGTCCTGCCCAAGCCGGCAGCCGCTCAGTCCGACGTCGATCCTCCGGGACGCGTCGCGCGCCTGAATTTTATCGAAGGTTCGGTCTCATACCAGGTCTCCGGCGACACAGATTGGGTCCAGGCGGACCCGAATCGCCCGCTCACCACCGGCGATAACCTGTGGGCTGACCAGAATTCTCGCGGCGAAGTTCACATTGGCAGCACGGCCATTCGCCTCTCCGCCGAAACCGGAATTTCGTTTCTCAACTTGGATGATCGCACCGCGCAGATCCAGCTCGCTCAGGGGACGATTGAAGTTCACCTGCGCAACCTCACCCCGGGCGACGCCTGGGAGATCGACACGCCGAACCTGGCGTTCACTCTCACGCGCACCGGCGAATATCGAATCTCCACGGATCCCAACTCCAACACGACCTCAATTTTGGTCCGTGAAGGCGAAGGCTCCGTCACAGGTGGCGGAGAATCCTGGGACCTTGCGCCCGGACAGCAATACACGTTCACCGGCACAGACCAGCTTGCCTATGACGCGCAAGACGCGCCCGGGTTTGATGATTTCGAGAGCTGGTGCCAGACGCGCGACCAGGTGGAGAATAACTCCCCCTCAGCTCGCTACGTATCGCGCGATGTTGACGGCTACTATGACCTCGATCAAAACGGTAGCTGGCAATCCGATTCCGATTACGGAGAGGTTTGGGTCCCTAATGGCGTGGCGGTCGGATGGGCGCCCTACCACATGGGGCACTGGGTTTGGGTCGCTCCGTGGGGCTGGACCTGGGTCGATGCTGAACCCTGGGGCTGGGCGCCGTTTCACTACGGTCGATGGGCCTACGTGAGCGGCGGCTACTGGGGATGGGTGCCGGGTCCGTTGGTCGTCCGTCCGGTGTACGCTCCCGCTCTGGTTGGCTTCGTGGGAGGAGGCGGATTCAGCCTTTCGGTCGCGATCGGCGGAGGCTTTACGGGCGTCGCATGGTTTCCGCTGGGTCCCCGCGACGTCTTCGTTCCTTCGTATCACTGCAGCGAGCGTTACGTTCAAAACGTGAACGTGACGAACACCCGCATTGTGAATGTGACGCAGGTGACGAATGTCTACAATACAGTCATCGTCAACCGCAACGTCACGGTCAACAACAACGTCCACTACACCTATGAGAACAACGCGCGCGCGATCACGGCCGTCTCGAAGGAGACCTTCACCAGCGCTCGGCCCGTTCAGGCCTCGGCTGTTCACATCTCGGACGAGCAGATCAAGAACGTGCGTGTTGTTGAGAATGCTCCCATGGCGCCGACACGGGCCAGCTACGTCTCCTCGACCGCCAGGATAACCACCACCGCAAGGCCTTCCGTGCCTCTCGCGCAGAGGCCGGTGGTCGCGCGGCTGACCCCGGCAACGCCGGTCAACCGGCGCGTTCCGCAATACACAAACGACAGCAAGCCTTTTGTGGAGCAGCCGAATCGCACAAACCAAACGGCAGCGCCGAATCACACGAACGAGGCCAACACTCAAGGCAACCAGTCGAACAACGGCTTCCGTCCGTTCACTCCGCCGAACCAAAATAGTCCAAGCGAACCCAAGAACCAGAGCGTGAATGGACAGAACAACCGGCCCCCGGCGGAAAACCCCGCACAAAACGAGGTGCGGCCGGCAGTCAGGTACTCGGCGCCGGTCAAGGCGAAGGACGAAAACTACGACGTCCACCCGCCGCTCAACCAGAAGCCCGCGCAGCCGAAGCCAGAGCCGAAACCGGCTCCGCCGCCCAAGGCCGACAAACCTCACGAGGACAAGCCTCATTCTCGCGTCTAACGGAGCGGTCTAGCGTCATCGCCTAAAGCCCGCGGCGAGCATTTTTCTCCCTCGCCGCGGGCCTTTTTTAGCTCACACGCTTGCCGCGAAACGCGACTCCCCTATCCCCTGCGTTTTCGGTTCGCAGCCGATACTGAAACTCATATCCGCATACCGCCATTCGGACGTAGCCAATTCGAAACACCGCGCCGAATTGATGTACCGCATTTAGTTTCTGATGGTTACAATCTCCAAACTACCGGACGAAAATTGGCCACGAAACTGCACAGCCGGTCGCAATGATATTCGAAAGTGGAACACCCGGGGTGTATGCCACGTACATTCAAACCACTGAGGTGCATATGGAAACCAGCCTGATTGGCTACTCTGCTCGTTGGATCGCTTCGTTGCCGCGGTTCGCAGTGCGTGCTCTGGGCATATTCGTGCTTCTCGCGGCCCTGGCAGGCACGCGTGCCGCCGCGCAAGCGACCTCCGGCGTCACCGGCGTCGTCACCGACCCGTCCGGAGGGGTAGTCGCCGGCGTTGACGTCACCCTCACGAACCCTAAGACCGCTTTCCTCGGCGACACAAAAACAGACAACCAGGGCATCTACAAGTTCCTGCTGGTCCCCCCGGGCGACAATTATGTATTGACCTTCACAGCGCAGAATTTCCAAAAGCTTATTGTCGGCAACGTTTCCCTGGGTATCGGCGTCACCGAAACCCACAACGCTCAAATGCAAATTGGCTCGGTGGTTCAGCAAATCGACGTCACCGCGGTAGGCGAAGGATCGATTAACACGGAAGACGCCAGCATCGGCAACGTAATTCAGCAGAACCAAGTGGCGGAGTTGCCGATTCAGTTCAGGCTCGATGCCGGCAATTTGCTCATGCTCCAACCGGGAGTTCAATTCGAAGGGGGAAGCGATCAGAACGGATCGGTGACGGGCGCCCGCGCGGACCAGCAAACCATGACGCTCGATGGTCTGGATGTCACCGATGAAGTCGGGGGGTTCGCTTTCGCCACAATTGGGCACGTTCCAGTCGATTCGATTCAGGAAGTGCGTACGATTGTCGGAAATGCAGACAGCACTTTCGGCCGTGCCAGCAGCGCCCAAGTGGACATGTCCACGAAACCCGGCACAAATGACTTCCATGGTTCGCTTCGCGAGTACAACAGGAACACTGACTTTGCGGCAAACAGCTTCTTCAATAACTTGAGCGGGGTCCCCCGCCCGGACCTTATCCGAAATCAGTTTGGCGGAGATCTGGGCGGCCCCATTAAGAAGGACAAGCTTTTCTTCTTCTTCAATTACGACGGCCTTCGCCGGACCAGCCCTAGCCAAGTAATCCAAAGTGTTCCTGTGGACGCAGTCCGCAACGGAGGAATCAACTATATTAACTCCGATGCGGGTTGCACTAGCGCAGCGCGGCTGAACACGACTCCGAGTTGCATCACCACCCTGCCAGCTACTTCGGATGCGCAGAATCCTGTGTCCGTGCAGAGCTTGGATCCTGCGGGCATCGGCGCCGATGCCCCCTTGGACGCCCTGTTCATGAGCCGCTATCCCGAACCGAATTTTCCCAGCGGGGGCGATGGTATCAACTCCGAGGGATTCATTTTCAATGCCCCCGACAGGGAACGTGATAATTCCTTCGTCGGCCGGCTCGATTACACCATTTCTTCGAAGCATAAGCTCTTCGCTCGGGGAAGTTGGGACCGGGATAACGGCGATCAGACGCTCCAGCAATTCCCAGGTGATCCCGAGGCTGTCACGAGTTTCGTCAACCATAACCGTTCGTTTGTCATCGGCTATACCTGGGACATCTCAAACACCGTTGTGAACGATGTTTTTGCGGGATTGACCCGCAGCGTCGAGTTCTATCCCGCGGACTTCGCGCCCACCTCTCCAAATCTCTTCGGATTCGGCTACAACGCGGCCTTCGCCAGCCCGTATGGAAGCTTCGGTAGTCAAGGGCGCAGCGTGGGTGTTCCAGAAGTCCGGGATGAACTCGTCTGGGAGAAAAGTCACCACACGATACAGTTTGGCGGAGACCTCAGGTGGATCCGCAATTACTCCACTCTCACCAACAGCTTCGTCTTCCCGGACATCGGTCTCGGCCCCAATTTCTCTGCCTTGGACGCAACCCTGCGGCCTACCGATATCTACCAGACATCCACTGACCTCTCCGCGGTGAATGAGTGGGACGGCACTTTCACAGCGGTCCTCGGCAGCCTGAGTTCGTCCAACGCGAACTATAACTTTGATCTACAGGGCAATCCTTTGGCACTGGGCGCACCGGCCATCCGGAACTTCGCAGCTAACGAAATGGAGCTCTATGCCCAGGATACCTGGCGCGTCTCATCAGGCCTCACCTTTAGCTACGGCTTGCGCTGGGTCTACCACGGCGTTCCCTATGAACAGAATGGCTACGAATCTGTCGGCAACCTTGACGAAGCGCAGTTTTTCGGTCCGCGCGTGACAGCCGCTGCGCAAGGCGTGAACGGAAACGCCGCTGCTCCCATTATGTCGTTTAACCTCGCTGGCCCAGCGAATCACGCGCAGGGCTATTACAATCCCGATTACAAGGATTTCGCGCCTCGCATCGGATTGGCTTATTCTCCTTCGTTTACAACCGGTCTCTTAGGAAAGATTTTCGGGGATCGCAAGTCGAGTATTCGCGCGGGGGCCGGCGTCGTGTACGACCGCGTTCTCAATACCCTGGAATTTGAACTGGATCAGGGTAATTTCCTCTTTAGTGAGAACGGTATCCCGGACACGTTCGGTTCAAACTCTGACCCGAGCGGATCGCTCGCGAGTGATCCCCGGTTCATGTCCTTGAGTTCGGCTCCAGCGCCCACGGTAAGCCCGATACCGCATCCCTACACGCCCAACGTGGACGTGAATGGTAATCCGATTGGCCTGGCTGATTACGGCGGCTTCCCGAGTTTCTTCAACTTTGATCGGAACCTTAAGACGCCCTACGCCGTCACCGCTTCCTTTGGCATCCAGCGCGAGCTCCCGGCCAACTTCTTTTTCGAGGCCGACTATCTCGGCCATTTCGGCCGACGGTTGACCGCCATCGGCGACGCCGCGCAGCAGCTTAACTTCAAAGACACGTCTTCGGGCCAATTCCTGAACACGGCCTTCGCCGCCGTTCAAACTCAGTTGCAGGCCGGGACTGCGCCGACGTCCGTGAGTCCCCAGCCCTGGTTTGAGAACCAGGTTGGTGCAGCTGCCGCCCAGAACTATGGAACTACCTGCCAGAACCTGACAGGCGGTTTGAACTGCACACAGCTGGCCGCGTATGAAACCTCGACTTTCATCCCGGTCGGAGATCTTTCCAGCACGGACGAGGTGCTCGAGGAATACGGACTCCTCCTTCCCAACACAGGTCTCGATGCGCAGACCGGATCGTCTGGCTACATCGGAAACTTCTCGTCTTCCAGTTACAATAGCCTGATCATCATCCTGCGGAAGAAACTCTCGAACAATCTCCAGTTTGACTTCGACTATACCTTCGCTCACTCGATCGACAACGTATCGGACATCAATAACAACTATGTTTTTTTTACGTCTTCTGGCAACGGCTTGGTCTGCGACCTTCGCAACCTGCGCGTCTGCCGCGCCAGTTCCGACTTCGACGTCCGGCATACGATTACCGCGAACTACGTTTACAACCTTCCAATTGGACGCGGCCAGCGTTTCCTCGCTAACGCGCCGAAGTGGGTCGACGAGGTCGTCGGAGGCTGGGGAACCTCCGGAATCGTGGAGTGGCACTCCGGCTTTGCGCTCAATACCAGCACAGGCACCTTCCCAATCGACTTCACGATGAGCGCGCCAGCCGTGTTCGTCGGTCCAGGATCCGACGTCGCGCAGAAGATACAGACGAATACGCAAACGCAACAAGTTCAGTTCTTCGCGAGCCAATCCAATGCTTTGAACGCTTTCCAATATCCTTTCGGCGGAGGTACTGGCAACCGAAATGCCCTGAGGGGGCCAAACTTTGCCAACACCGATATGGGCTTGTTCAAGTACTTCGCGATGCCTTGGTCGGACCACCAAAGACTTCAGTTCCGGGCCGACGCCTTTAACGTGTTCAACAACGTCAGCTTCGCGCCTCCCAACACGGCTATCAACAATCCAAGCACATTCGGCTTGATCTCCTCGCAAGAGAATGCGCCTCGCGTGTTCCAGCTCGCTCTGCGCTACGAGTTCTAGCTCGACTCGAAACTCACCATTTTCACGCCCCGGGATTGAACGATCCCGGGGTTTTCATTTTTGGAGGGAATTGCGCCTCTTATTGCGGCTGCGGCCTCTGGGGAGTGACTACCGCCGGCGTTTGCGTCGCCGGATTTGGCGCCGCGGGCGCCTGCTGCAGCGCCAGGTACGACCGCCCGAACGCGGCCTGCTGCGTTCCCGCGCCGATCACCACGGCTTGCACGGCATAGCGGCCGGTCGGCAGCTTCGATAACGGCAAGCTAATGCGGAACGACGCGGTGCGCGTCTTCGGATCCACGTCCGTCGGACCCAGCAGCGGCGTCGCATTCACCTGCAAGCCATTCCGGAAGAAGATCAGCCCCGCTCGCAGAGCGTTCGGATCAAACGTCTCCGGCTTTTCGGGGTAGTAAGCCTGGAAGAAAATGTACAGCGTCTGCTCTTGCGTGAAGTAGCGCGTCACGCTCGGGACGATTCGCTCGCCGTTCACTTCCAGCGGAGACGCCACGAGCTTCGCCTTCGCCCCTTCCGTCTTGAGCTCCACTTCCGCCGATTTCTCCACCGCCACAAGCTGGCTCGCCAGCAGCACCGAGCTAAGCATCATCTTGTCGGCGGCAGGCGCGGGCACGGTCATGTCCTCCTCGAATGTTCCAATCTTCCCCGATTCGTTTTCCCGCGCCACGAATTTCAAATGATACGTCCCCGGCGAAAGAACCACGCCGCCTTGATACTGCAAGTTTGTCTGGCTCACTTGCTGAAACCGTTCCGGGTCGAGATGCACCGTGATCGTATCGTGAAGCTGCGCCACCGCCTGTGGAAGCACCTTCCCTCCCGATACCGCGCGCACTTCCGCAGCGAAATCAAATTCCGCCTCGCGCTTCCCATGCTTTTCGGCCCAATCGAGCGCCGTCGCCGAAAGTTTCGCGTCTATCGGCACATACACCTGCGTATCGCTCAACCGGAACATCGACGTTTCCACCGCAATTGGCAGCTCCACAATCGGATCCTCGGAATGAACCGCGTCGGCAAGCTGCTGGTCGCGGTCCTCTTTTTCGAGGTGCTGAAAATCGCGCGGCGCGTAGTAGCCGTTGCGGAAGCGCACGTGCGCGCCCGGCACATTCACCTTCACATGGACGGTTCGCCAGCTTCCGTCATGCTTTACGTTCGTCCCCAGGTAGTAGCCCACCAGGTAGTAGCCCGTGTTGTCCTGCTGGATTTTCGGGAACGCGTCGCTCAAATCGCCGAGATCGAAAAACGTTTTCCCGCCCGTATCCGTCGACAACGTGGCCAGCGTATCCCGCGAGTCCTGCCGCTGGTCCGTCTGATGAAACACGGCCGCGCCGCTGTACATCGAAGTTCCGGTAGCCGTGTCGGTGGTCGCGTCGCCGCCCGGAGGAGCGGTGAATAGCCCGCGCGCATCAATGGAATAAATGGACACGTCCGCGCGATTCGCCGCGTCCGTGGCCGCGCGCAATTCCGTCCGATTCTCTTCCCCCGTCTGCGTGATCCCGCTTGTGAACTCGATGATCGACTTGCGCCCGGGAATCGCGGCAAGCACGTTCGCAAGCCCTTCGACGGCCGCCAGTTTCTGATCCGTGTTGAACACGTTGAACTCGGTCTCATCCGCCGTGTACGCTGCGCCGGTGTATCCCTGAACGTCGTACTCGCCTTCTTGCGCCGCGGCATAGAGGCCGTCGGCCAGGCTGGACGACACGTTGGCAGTCAATCGCGCCACGGCCTTCTGGAGCTTTTCGTGATCGTTCGTGAAATCGGCCCACACGGAGAGTCGCGAAGTGTACGTCACCACTGCCACCAGGTCAGCCGGCGTCATCTGTTTGTCGATGAACTTCTTCGCTGAATCGCGAGCCCGCAGCAAATCATCGTTCCCCATCGACGTCAGATCGAAGAACAGCACCAGCATTCGCCGGTCGCGCACTTGATCGCTCAGCGCCTCTTCCGAAACCGGCGTGGGACTATCAATCGGCACAACAATCGGCTTGGCGTTTGCGTCAGCCGCGCCCGCGACCTCGACGGCCTCGATGTCCTCGTACGTAAAAATCGAAATCTTCTGCGACTTGCCGTTGTCGCTTACGCTGAACTGTTCGGGCTTCAGTCCCTTGAGCGGCTTGCCCGAGCGATCCGTCACTTCCACGTCGATGCGCACCAGGTCCGACGTCGAACGCAGAGGCGTCGACCTCTGCCGCGCATTTTGCGCCGGCCGCGGTGCCGCCGGTGCAGGCACCACCGCAGGCGTGTTCCCGCCCGCCTGCCCGGCCCCTTGGCTCGCCGGCGGGTTCGCGGACTGCTGTTGCCCCGCGGACGCAGGCATCATCACGATCCCCGCGATCACGAGTGCCGCCACAATCTTACTGAGAGTTTCGCTCATCAGAAATTAAACCGCATCATCACATCCATCGACCGCATCGATCCTGCGCTCGTCACCTGGCCGAATATCGCCGATCCCAGCGTCGTCGCGATTCCGCTGAAACTCGGCGTGTTCGTCAAATTCTGTACTTCCCATCGAACGTCCACGTGATGCTGCCGCTCGCGCGGCCCGAACCGGAAGGATTTCGCGAGCGACGCGTTCCAACTGAAGCTGCACGGCCCTTCGATTGCCCCGCGCCGTTCGTCGCCATACGTTCCCGTGGCCGGAACCGCGAACGCGCCCGTATTGAAAAAGTCGAGCGCCGCTCCGCCACAAATGCCGACGTTCGGATCGCCCACCTGCTCGGCGCGCTCCGAAAAATTCGCGCCTGTTCCCGAATTGTTCGACGCTCCGCCTCCAAGATACGCAGTAAACGGCAACCCCGTGTGCCACGTAACAATATTCTGCAAACGCCAGTCACCGAACACCTTACTTTCCCACCCGCGAGCCCCGAAGCGATGCCTCTCGCCGAACGGCAGCTCATACATCGTCATCAAGCGCACCTGATGCCGCATGTCGAACGACGAAAGCCCTCGCTCGGCTGCATAGTTGCCGTCCTGCTGAACCACAATGGGAGAGCTCCCACCAATCGAGCTCGCATTATCGAGCGATTTCGAGAATGTGTAGAACGCCTGCAACGAAACCCCATGCGTGAACCGGTGCACCAGTCGTGCTTGCAAAGCGTTGTAGATGGAGTTTGCGCCGGTCTGATCGTAGTCGAAACTCGTGGCATACGGGATGGCCAGCCGCGATTGGGTCTCGAGCGGATTCGATCCCAGCGGCGCGCGGTTTGGCGCACGAAGAAGATCAAGGTCGGTTCCCTTCGTCCCCGTGTAAGTCAGTGTGAGAATCCAGTTGGGCCGCAAGTCCGTCTCCGTCGAAAGCATCCAGATTTGCGCGTAGCCGTCTCTGTAAAACGGGTTCACGCCCGACGTGTTCGGAACGATGCAATTCGGTGGCGGATTGCTGGGGCTGCAGAGCGGAGTGGTTGAGCCGCTCGACGGAAATCCATTCTGGAGCGTCAGCACCTGCGCGGCAGACGTGTAAAGATTCGCCGACTCCGCGAAAGGCTGCTGGTACGCCAGATAGTTCTGCGCGAGCGTATTGTAAATCGAGTCGTTGTAGAACATCGAAAACCCGCCGCGCACCACCGTCTTCGGCTTGATCGGCGCCCGCCACGCAAATCCGATGCGCGGCGCGAAATTCGTGTAATCCCCGTGAATCAGCGCCCGCGGATACGCGCCGTTGTAAGGACCGACATCTCCCGGCGTTGCAATTCCGTTGAACGTCCCCGGGGCTCCCGGCGTAACCACCGCCACCTCGCTCGCTCCCGCATTCAAATCCAGGTTCGCGATGTGATCGTAAAGCTCCACCGGCGGAGTCACCGCGCTGTAGCGCAAACCAAATAGCAGCGTGAAATTCTTGTTGATGCGCCAGTCGTCCTGGCCGTACGCAATGAACTCCCAGTTCCGAAAATACGTGTTTGCGTCGCCCGTACGAAGCTGCGTGTTGTACGGCATTCCCAGCAGAAAATCGGCGAATTCGTAGTAAGGCTCCGTCGTCGAGTCCTCCAGCGACTGCCCGTTGGCATTGAGTTGGCTGGTCATCTGGCCCGTGAACAAAAACCTTCCGCGCGGATTTGGGTCTGAAGTCGTATTCAACTGAATGCGCCGGAATTCTCCGCCGAACTTCACCGTATGGCTCCCGTGGATATAAGTCCACCCTTCCGACAAGCGGAACGTTTGATTGCGCACCAGCGACGGTACGGGATCGCTTAAGCCGCCCAGGCTCGTGAACTGTATTCCCGGAATCCCATAGTTGATCGGCTCGGTGGACACTCCCCCAATCCCAAGATCGCCGGCGATGTCGTTCACATACGAATTGTCGCTCAGCAATTGCACCCGATTCCGGCTCCAATTGATGCTGGTGGCTTCCACCATTTTCGGCGACCAATTGTGATTCAGCGCCAGGCTCACGCTTTGGCTCAGCGTCGATTGGTTCCCCGCGATGCTGGCAAAGTTCCCCAGCGTGTCCGACCGTTGCGAATTCAGGTTATAGCCGGCGTTCAGGTTGAACTTGGAATTGATCGTGTGCAGAACGTGGAAGTTCACCACGTCGCTGTTGAGCGGCGTATTCGCTTGCAATAAGTAGTTGTAGGTCTGCCCCTGCGGCCCGGCTTCCGCCGTTATGTTCGGCAAAGGAATGTACGGAAGCAAGCCAGCCGCGGCGCTGTTGATGTCGGGAATCTGGCAGCCGTTCCCCAAAACTGCTCGAGGCCCCGAGATATTCGAAGTCGGATCGTACAGCGTGAACCCGTTGCCCACATTGCAAAAATTCCCGCTGCGCTCATCTTCCGTGGGGACCAGCGAAAAATTGTTCACACCGTTTTTGACGAGTTGATGCTGATAGTTCAGGAAAAAATATGTTCGGTCGCTGCCGTTGTAGACGTGCGGGATCTTCAGCGCGCCGCCCAGATTCGCGCCAAACCGTTCGTTGTAGTTCGCCACCTTCGGAAACTCTTGGCCGGTGATCGAGTAAGGTCTCGCATTCACCGCGGAATTCGAATATTGATCGTAAAAACCAAAACGCAGGCGATTGATCGCTTGCCGCGCGAGTCGGCTTCGCCCCGCAAAAATCCCGCCGTCTGCACCGGGTCCGCCGCCCTGACCGCCGCGAAATTGTCCACCGCCCCCGCCGCCAAATCCTCGTCCACCGCCGCCTCCACCGGGTCCTCCGCCGCCAGGACCTCCGAACCCGCCTCCTGCTCCTCCAGCTCCTCCAGGGCCACCAAATCCCCCGCCTCCGCCCGCCCCGCCGGGAGCGCCGGGAGCCAAGTCATTGGGATTCATGCCACCCTGGCCGAACCCGCCGGCCCCACCGGGCCCCCCGAAGCCAGTGACCGTCGATCCTTGTCCCACAGTTCCCTGCAACAGAAACGAGTCCGACGACGCGCCTCCTCCGTTGCTCGTCGACAACGCGACGGTCGCGTTGCCGTTGTCGCTCGCTTGCCCCGGATTTTGATTCTGTTGCCCGCCCGCGCCCTCACCGGTCAAATCCGCGGACTCGAATCCGGTTGACGCCATTCCTTGCCGCATCGCGTTCGTCACGCCCGCGGGCAGTTGTCCCCGACCGCCGCCGTTTCTGTTTTGTCCGGCAGCGTTCCCTTGCGATGTCCCTTTAGCGCCTGATGCAGGTGTTTGAGCCGTGTTCGATGCATTCTGCGAGTTAGTAGCGTTCGAGAAATTTGCCGGCGGGTTCTGCGCGCTTCCAGCCGCGGGCGCGCTCGGATTTGCAGGCGTGGTCTCGGCGGGTTTGGGAGGCGGCGCCAAGTCTGCGAGCGTCACCACATTCAGCACCACAGGAATCGGCCCGCTCGGGACGACGGGAAGTTTCACATCAATGGCTGCGGCAACGAAACCGAGCTGGCTCGCCTCGACGTGGTAGTAACCTGCGGGAAGCTCCGGAAAAACAAACTTCCCCGTTTCGTCCGTCCAGCTCAGCCACACTTTGTGCGTATCGGTGTTCGTGAGCCGTACCGTCGCGCCCGGCACAGGCTGGCCCGATTGCGTCTGCACTTGCCCCGTAGTGGATGGGACGACATTCGGCGCAGCGGCCGCGCCCGCGGACGAACTTCCGCCCTGTTGCGACGTCTGCTGTTGCTGCTGCGCGGCCTGCCCATCGCGCGCCGAACACGCGAGCGGTGCTGCCAACAGCAAACCTAGCATCCAGCTCGTTCGCCGCCGTAAATGAAATCGGATGATCATCGAGAAGGGCGGCGTTCCTAGCCTTCCTCTTCCTTAAAAGTTTGGCCCGCTCCCGCACGAATGAGCAATAAGCGCGGAAGCGGGCCAGCCACGCGAGGAAAACCTACTGATTGCTGCCGCCACTTTTTTCGGAATCATAAACGAGACGGTACGTCACAGGCTGCGTGAGCCGCTCATTCGTGATTTTCGTTGTGACAATCAGCTGCTTCCCATCGGACGACAATTCGTACGTGCGCGTTGTGCCGCCGCCTCCACCGCCTCCGCGTCCCGTCGCGACCAGCTGACTTCCCTGCCATTGTGCAACCGGAGGTGTACGCCGATCGCCGCGCTGCCCTCCGCCGCCTCCAGAGCCCGAGGTATTTGACGCGTCCGTGTCGTTCTTCGAGTCCGTCGCTGGATCCGGCGGAGTTGTCGTCGCCAGCAGACGGCCCGACGCGCCCGTGATTTTCACGTTAGCGTCGAGCTGCGTGACGGTCAATTGCGCCCACTCGGTCATCATTCCGCCACCGCCACCGGGTCCACCTTGGCCTCTACCGGGCCGTCCGCCACCGTTCCCGCCATTCGCATTTCCCTGGCCTTGGCCGCCACCTGAGTTCCCCATCGCTTCCTGCATTTTCTGCCTCGGATCATCGCTCTGATCCTTATTCAGTTTCCACGTGCCCGCCAGACTCGGCCTCGCGGCTTGCGCAGCCGCAGCCTGGGACGCTGGTTCCGGGATCGCCCTCGCCGCGGCGCTTCGTCCAGCTAGTCCGCTAGCCGGCAAAATAAGCGCCGCAGCACCGCAACATCCCAGCAAAAAACGGAAATGATTCCGCGCCATGCTTTTCGTTTTCCCTATCATCATGTAAGTTCCCCTCCATCAGATCGTAAGACGTTTCTCGCGTTATTTCTGGTACAAATGATATTCCATCCAAACAAGCCCCAAGTTCCACAGAATGGCCAAAACATTGGATATCCTGTATCATCCTCACGTTGCCCGTGGATTACACCTGTCAAACGCGCCTGCATCTACCGCGGCCCTAATCTCACATTTCTTCGCATTTCTCTCGAGAAATCCGGCATGGAAGGGAGCAGCAATCACATGACACCCACATCTCCTCAGTCACACAGCTCGAAGCAGATGCGTCTCGCCGTCCTCGGCGCCGGCAAAATGGGCGGCATTCTCATCGACGGATTCCTCAAGCACCAACTTCTGCCGCCCCAGAACATTTCCGCCACGGTGCAGCACGCCGCCGCCGACCGTAAGAACGCCGCCACCACTGCCGTCCCGCTCGGCACGGACAATCGCGCCGCCGCGCGCGCGTCCGATCTGATTCTGCTGTGCGTGAAGCCTCAGGTCGTGGGTCAGGTGCTCGACGAAATTCGCCCCGAGCTGAACGAGCAGAAGCTGGTCATCTCCATCGCTGCGTCCGTGCCCACCGAGTACATCGAAAAGCGGCTCGGCTCAAACGTTCCCGTGATTCGCGCCATGCCTAATACGCCCTCGATGGTCGGCGAAGGAATCACCGCCATCGCAAAAGGCAAGTTCGCCACGGCCGAGCATCTCGAAACAACTCGCAAGCTTTTCACCTCCGTCGGCAAGACGGTTGTCGTCGACGAAAAGAACATGGACGCTGTCACCGGCCTTTCGGGTAGCGGCCCCGCCTTCATCTACATCATTCTCGAATCGCTGGCGGAAGGCGGCGTGAAAATGGGCCTTTCGCGCGAACTCGCCACTCTTCTCGCCGCGCAAACCGCCCTGGGCGCGGCCAAAGTCGTCCTCGAAACGGGTCTCCATCCCGCACAGCTGAAAGACACCGTCACCACTCCCGCCGGCTGCACCATCGACGGCATCCTCGAACTCGAAGAAGGCGGCCTCCGCGTCACCCTGATCAAAGCCATAGTGAAGGCCTCCCAGCGCGCCCGCGAGCTCCTCTTCACCGACAAATAGCCCGACAAGGCTTGCGGTGCGCCTTTTGCTTCATCTGTGTTCATCTGTGGTTCCAAGGTTTCACGGTCCTTGCCGCTCAACCACCTCCCGCGCAAACTCCCCGACAACCACCGCCGCCTGTGGCGCCACCGCTTGCAGCAGAAAATGCGGCGCATCGAATTCAACCACGCGAACCATCGGCACAAGCCGCCGAATCTCTTCCGACGCGCGAGGAGGAATAACGCCGTCGTATGAAGCGCGCAGATAAAGAATCGGTACCTCGATCTCTGACAATTTATCCCTCACGTCCACTCGAAGCACCTCGCCGATCCTCACCCGCAAAACTCTGCTTGAAACCTTCGCGGCGACCTCTCTCAACCTCGATCGAAGAGCTGGCGAAACGCCTCTCCTGTTCGCCACTCGCCCCACGAGTGATACGAATCTTCCCTTAACTGGAATGACGGGAACCAACGCCCGAAGCCTTGCAAGCAGGCGCCGTGGATATCGCGCGAACGAACCGCACAGAATCAGTCCCACAAGGCCGCGTGGCCGCGACGCGGAAATCGCAATCGCGATTGGCCCGGAAAACGATTCCCCCAGCAGCACGAACGGGCGATCGGCCGGAAGCGACGCGCGAACCATCGATTCAAGCTCCGCGTAACTGAGACACTGATCGGTGGGATATCGAACGACAATCGTTTCGAACTCAGCCCCGAGCTCGGAAACGAAATCGGAGAAGAGCAAACCAGTGCCGTCAAGTCCCGGAAGCAGCACCAGCGTAACCATGACCTGGAATTTTAGCGTTGTTTCCGGCAGATTCCGCGCCAACCTGACTCACCGCGTCGCGTTCGGCGCAACCACGTGCCCGGTCGCCTGAATATCGATCTCCACCGTATCGCTGACGTGCAGAAGAAACGTGCTCGGATTCTTCAATCCCCACTTTACATACGGAATCGAGAATTGCGTCGCGGCCGCCAGATCTCGTTCGCCCGATCGTTCCACAGACATCACCAGCGTCGTCGGATGCTCCTGCCCGCGCAGCCGCAGCACGCCCGCCACTTCCACCTTGGCGTTCCCCTGCGTCGGGACGGCCCCCTGCACGTGGCTCGGCACAAAAACGATTTCGGGATATTTGTCGCTCTCGAGGATCTCGTTGTGCATCTTCTTGTCGCGATCGTCGTTGCCGCTCGTGCCGCTCGTCGCGTCGATCGCAATCTCGCCGCTCGCCTGCCCCGTCGAAGCGTCAAACCGCACTTGCCCTCGCTTCAATTGAAACGTGCCGTGAACGGTATGGAGCGTCGCGCCCAGCGTGAACTCCACTTTCGTGCTCGTCGCGTCGAAAGTTACGAGCGTCTCCTGCGCCCGCGCCGCGCCACAAAAAACGCCGCCAGCCGCGAGAAGAATCGCCGCCAACCAGACTCGCGCCGTCACGCCCACAATATCCGCCAGCCAAGCCCAACTACATCCCGCGCCTTCAGCGTTGCTTCTCTCGCTTCGTGCGTGTGAATCGCCATCATCCGCGAAAAGAAAATCGGATTCTTCGCAAATAGACGCAACGCTTTTCGCCGAAGCGTCACGCTCGAGCCCATCATCAGCAGCAGCCGCGTCATTCGCACCGCATTCGCGGTGATGCGGCGATGCGCCACCGCGTACTGCGGCACATCCTCGCTCGCCAGTGCCTCGCCCAAAGCTATCGCCTGCTGGAACGCCAGGCTCAGCCCCTGACCCGCGATGCCGTCGATCGCGCACGACGCATCGCCCACAAGCGCCACGTTGTCGCGAACCACCGCCCGCGCTCGCCCCAGTGCGCTCACCGCGCCCGCTTCCTGAGTAATCACCTCGGCGTAGCGCAGTCGATCCGCCACTCCGGGAAATTGCCGGAGCGCCTGGTCAATCCTCATCTGCGGATCGCTCGTGAGCAGCGCCACGCAAACTTCCTCCGCGCCCGTTGGCGTGACGAACATCTGGCAGCGCTCGCCCCAGTGGACCTCCACAAATTCGCTCCACGGCCTCACTCCATAGTGCCGCCGAAATCCAAACCGCGAATGTGCCAGCCGCCGCGGAGTCAAGCCCGCCCATTTGCGCACCCTGGAATTCTGCCCGTCCGCGCCCACCAGCCATCGGAACGAAAGGCGCTCGTCGCCAACATTCAAATGGTCCGAATGAAATTCCGAAACGCGCGCACCCCACAAGAATCGCACGCGAAGTTCTGTCGCACGGTCTACAAGAAGTTGGTGCAGTACCCTGCGCTGCAAGCCGTAGGCCCGCCCCGCAATCCTTGCGCTTACGGAAGATTGGTCGTCGGAAAATCGAATGCCCGAGAAAGGAAATGCCGCGCGAGAAAGATCGATTCCGAGGTTGTGCAGCGCTTCCACTGCTTCCGGCAGCAACCCTTCGCCGCACGGCTTGTCGATCGGTGGCTTACGAAAATCGAGGACTGTAGCTTGAAGACCCTTAAGTCTCGCTGCAATGGCTGTTGCGATTCCGGCTGGCCCTGCCCCCACTACGACCACATCCGACCGCATGAATCCTGCTTTCCTCGCCCTTCACCTGCGCCCCTTCAAAGCGTACGCCTACCACCGCAAAAGCACCAGTTCGGAGCAGAACCCTGGTCCCATCGCCGCGAGTATGCTCATCGTGCCCGGCGCCGGCCGCCGGTGCATGTACACGTCTTCCAGCACCAGCAGCACGGACGTGGAAGAAATGTTGCCCACCTTGCGCAGGCAATTCCACGAAGCCTCAAGGTCCTTCGACGTGAGCCCCAGCGCCACTTCCGTCGCTTCGAGCACCTTCGGGCCGCCGGTGTGCATCACCCAACTCTTGATGTCGCTCCGCTTCAGCCCTTGCTCGCCGAGGAACTCATCCACATCTCCGCCGAGGTGCTTCACCACCGTGTCCGGCACTTCCGGCGATAGTACGATGCGGAAACCCTTTTCCGAGATATCCCAACCCATCACTCGTTCGGTGTTGGGATAAAAAATTGACTTCGTCGCGACAATCTCGGGACCTTTCTGGACGTGCGCCGCACTTCCATTCCCATTCCCGTTGAACTTCATCTCCGAGCCGACCACGATCGTCGCCGCCGCGCCGTCGCCAAACAGCAGCGCCGAAATCAGGTGCGCCATCGACAAATCATCGCGCTGCAGCGTCAGCGAGCACAATTCAATCGAGAGTAGCGCCGCTGCCTGGTCCTTGTAGCCGTGAACGTAATCCGCCGCGCGCGAAATTCCCGCCGCGCCCGCCACGCATCCCAGCCCGAAAATCGGAATCCGCTTGATGTTCGGCGAGAGCCCCATGCGATTCACCAACCGTGCGTCAATCGACGGCGCCGCAATCCCCGTCACCGACGTCACAAATATCGCGCTCAAATCTTCCGGCTCCAGCCCCGCGCGCGCCAGCGCCCGGCACAACGCCTTCTCGCCCAGATCGAGGCTGTGCTTGATCCAGCAGTTGTTCGCCTGCCCCCACGTGAACATCTGCTCGTAGAACTCGATCTTCTCCACCGTAAATCGTCCATCCACCTTCATGCTGTCGTCCAAACGGTCGAGAATATCCGGATTCGTCAACCGGCTCCGCCAGTCGTTCTTAAGCGCCTCCACCAACAATTCTTGCTTGTAATAATTCTCAGGAAAAGCGCTCGCGACGCTCGCGATTCTCATCAGTTCCGCTCCTTGGTCACGCATTCACAGTTGGACGCCACCGGCCACCACACCAAGCCCTAAGCCCCAAGCGCACTAGCTAAAGCTTGCCCTGAGTGCCTTCGCGAAGGGTTGGCACACCCCCAAACCAAACACCTTATCACGTTTGGCCTGAGCGCAGTAGCGAAGGGTCGAATACCAGGACCCGACACGTTATAACGTCTCGGCCCCTTATTCAATCTCGTTCTTATTTTTTCCCGACGGGACGTTCTTTAGGCAAGCAAGGCGGCAAGCTAGCGCTTGAATTGCAGAGAATTGAGCGTCTGATACAACACATCGAGCTGCTCCAGGCTATCTGCAAAAATCGTAAACTGGATCAAGTAGCCCCTTCGAATGGTGACTGCGTCTCCGCTGTACGAAACGCCACCTTTGGGCAACGCCCACTTCACATCCATCCGAGAGAATGTCTCACCACCGAAATCGTAGTCCGTGGGGTTGCGAACGATCTCAGCGTTAGGCTGCTTGGCTAACACTGGTTTGATCTTTTCGAGAACATCAGCGCCTAACTTCTGATTGCCTGGGGCGGCGAGAGTGCCAGCGTACATTATGATCCTGGGGCCATGCACTCTCGTCGAGGAGCACCCATCGCAACGAATTTGTTCTTCTGGATGCTGCGAAACCATTAGGAGTACCCAGCTCTCATGCGGCGCTGATCCCTCGCGATGGGCCTCGCTCGCTAGGAATCTCGACGCGTTCGCATTCTCATGATCCATCGCGATCTTGTCTACGAACCAATCTTGCGGAAATGTGTACGTGATCCCAAAGAAGTCGTTCGTGTAAACGCTTCCAGAGATCGAGCCTGGATGGGCCGCCTGCGGTTGGTTATTCGCATCGCTGGCCTTTGATCCCTGTTGGACGGCCCACGCACAAGACACCGCTAGCAGCAAGACCGCTGCGGTCCCTGAGACCGGAATCCCTAGCTTGCGCCCGTTAGAACGATCCATTCTGTCCGACTATACCACCTCGGTAGTTAACATCGGAGTTTCTCTGAAATTTCTAGCTGTGAGTTTTCTGCGCGGGGTGGGACAGGAAAAGGAACGCAACAAACATCCGGGGTCGGTCTTAACTCTTAACTCTACTCTTAACTCTTAACTTTCAACTGCGAACTTTCAACTGCCTCTCTAATAATTCCACCGCCGCAGCAACAAACCCGCGCGGAAGGCGAGCTGAATCGCGAGGACGACAATCGTGTCGCGCACCACCACCATCGCATCCCTCATCGACGTTCCCGCATCCTGCGCCGGAAGAGCAATCGCCGTCGCCACCGCGCCCCGATCTGAATTCCAGTTCTTCGTTGCCGTCGTGCTCATCGCGCCCTCCTAGTTCACCACGTAAATCGGACTATCGTGTTCCACCGCAAGAACCATGGACTTGTAGATGTCCACATCCCAGCTATCCGCGATGCGCAACCGCACTACGTCGTCGGTCTCGAACACCAGTCGCCCGCGCAAGGGCACGCGGATGTTCCCTGCCAAAACTCGAAGCACCACCGGCTGCCCCATCCACAGTGCGTAACCACCTTCCATCCAGGTCACCTCGTCCGAGAGTGAGTGCGCCCAACAACTGCATTCTCGGACAGGGCCTAGTACTGGCCAATGGTACAGCGGGCTATAATCGCTAGGAATGAAGTACCACCCGCGTGCCCCGAAAAGTTGACCTGCGCAAAACGCGCATTTTCTTGCTATTCTGCGTACGGGAAGACCGGTTAAGACTCGCCAAATGGTCAAGTCAGTTGACCAAATTACCGAGGAACTCTAAGGAGTGGAAAAAGGGGATGCTGGACAGCCTGAAGCATCTGCTCGCGCAACTCTATGATGTGCGAGGACTTATCGAGTGGGGCGGGACGCTCGCCGTCTGCGTGATCGTCTTCGTCGAGACGGGCATGTTCGTAGGCTTCTTCTTGCCCGGCGATTCCCTGCTGGTCACCGCTGGCGTTTTCGCTGGGGCCGGGCAACTCAAACTATCTATGCTACTTACGCTCGTCGCCCTCTGCGCGATCGCCGGCGACCAGCTCGGCTACTTCGTCGGCTGGCGGGCGGGTCCCAGCCTCTTCCGCCGCGAGGATTCGCGCTTCTTCAAGAAGCACTATCTCCAACGGGCTCATGCGTTTTACGAGCGCTACGGCACGAAGACGATCATCCTCGCGCGCTTCGTTCCCATCATCCGCACGTTCTGCCCGCCCGTCGCGGGCGCGGCAGGGATGAACTACGCGCGCTACCTCATCTACGACATTGTTGGCGGATTCCTCTGGGTGTGGAGCATGATTCTGCTCGGCTACACGCTCGGGCGCACCGTGCCCAATATCGACAAGCGCATCCACTATGTCATTGCCGCTGTGATAGTTGCGTCGCTCATGCCCGCCGCATACGGCGCCTGGAAATCCCGCCGCCATAAGGCCGCGCCTCCGATCAAGGGCCTCGAGCCCGACTGATTCGTTCCCGAATTTCTCGCCGCGCCTGCCCAAGGGTCGCGCGAACTCGAACGAAAAGTGACAAACAAGACGCCGCCACATCGCGCCAAATTGGCTAACCAGCTTAATTAATCAACTTAATTAATCACCTTAATCAATTTGAGGCTCAGGAATGCCTTAAACTAGCAAAAAATGGCGGGTTTTGCGCCGCTCCCGAAAAACCCCGACGCCAGCGGCGACCTTCTCCTGGACGGAGGCCGTCAGTCGTTTCCAGCAGTCTTCACCGCGTGGCCGCCGAATTCGTGGCGCATCATCGCGAGCAGCTTGTTGGCGAAAGGCTGGGGGTCTTGCGACCGAAAGCGCGCATCGAGTGCGCCAGAAATCACCGGCAGCGGAACGCCCAAATTCACTCCTTCGATCACAGTCCAACGGCCTTCGCCGGAATCGGTGACGTACGCCTCGATGCCATCAAGCGCAGGATTCTTCGACAGCGCGTCAACTGTGAGATCGAGCAGCCACGACCGAATCACGCTGCCGTACTGCCAAATTTTCGAGATCTGCAGCAGGTCGAGCCCAAATTCGTTCTTGTGCCGCAGCAGGTCGAGCCCTTCGGCGTACGCCTGCATGATTCCGTATTCGATGCCGTTGTGAACCATCTTCACGAAGTGGCCGGACCCCGCCGGGCCAACACGGCCCCAGCCTTTGTCCGGGCCGGGCGCGAGCGTCTGAAAAATCGGCGCGAGGCGCTTGATCGTATCCGCGTCTCCGCCAATCATCATGCTGTAGCCCTCGGTGAGTCCCCACACGCCGCCGCTGGTGCCGCAATCGACGAAATTGATTTTCTTGGGCGCGAGCGCCGCAGCGCGTCGGACCGAATCCTTGTAGTAGGAATTGCCGCCGTCGATGATCGTGTCGCCGGGCGCGAGATGAGGCAGCAGCAAATCAATCGTCTGGTCAACGGGCGCGCCTGCGGGAACCATCAGCCAAACGGCGCGCGGCGCTTTGAGTTGGCTGAACAATTTGTCGAGCGAATCGGCGCCGCCAGCACCCTTATCCACCACGCGCTGAACGGCCGTGGCGTCGCGGTCATATCCGACCACGCGATGGCCGCCGCGCACGAGCCGTTCCGTCATGAAGCCGCCCATCTTGCCAAGACCGATCATGCCGAGTTCCATGTCAATCTCCTCCGTAACAATCAAAATCTATCATGGCTCTGTTGACTTCCCTGTCCACGCGCCGTTCCTCGCCACCTTGTCATCCCGAATCCCGCGGTTTCTGCAGGGTGCGCGTTCTTTGCGTCCCGGACGATTCTGCGGGAAGGGATCTGCTTTTCGCTCTTGGCTCTTGGCTCCCGTCTGCCCTGGCCTATCTCATACATGGTGCCCGGAAGGGCGGGGCTTCAGCCCCGCCGTCAGGCGGTCGATTTCTTCAGGGGTTTTAACCCCTGAAGCCTGATGTCTTCCCTCAAAGTATCAATGCGAGTTGCCATCTGGCGTGACTCCAAAACGCGCGAGGTCTTCGCGAAGCTGCGCCAGATTCTTGTACTGAATCGTGTTCATCCCCAACTCGCGCGCGCATTCCAGGTTCAACCCGCGATCGTCGATCAGGATGCACTCGCCGGGTTCGCGCTGCGTGATCTTCAACGACAGTGTATAGATTCCCGCGTTCGGCTTGCGCACCCCAAGATAGCAGGAACTGAAGAACGCCTCGAAACAATCGCGCAAGTGGAATTTCTTGATCCGGTATTCGTTGATTTCGAGCGATTCGTTGTTCAGCGCAGCCATCAGGTATTTTCGCGAGCGTGCCAGCTCGCCCGTGAACGCCAGGCTGTCGGGAAAAGGCTGCGACTGCTCGAACATGAATTTCTTGAAGTCTTCGATGGTGAAGGAGCGCGGACGGTAGAACACGGTTCGCTTCAGGTAATCATCGAGCGAGAGCGCGCCCGTTTCGAATGCGTCGAGCATCAGCTCGTGGCGGTCCTCGAAATCCTCCCAATCGAGATGGAATGTCCCCACGGCAAGCTTCCGAGCGTCACGGTCCCAGCCGTTCGTCAGAATCACGCCGCCGTTATCCCAGAACAGTGTGGTTATTTCCGCCATGACCGTCTTGGGTTCCCCCGGAATCCCGCAGAAGCCGTTTGATGCTCGTGGCCCCGAACGGTTCCATTATCTCTGCCTGCGGCGCGCCGCAGAAGTGGATTCTCGCGCGGCTGCGGGCGCGCAGGTGAGGGGCGGGATGGCCATAGAGGCACAGAGACAAGGTGGGAGGAGGCAAGGACGGAAGATACTGCCAAGACGCGCACCCTTCAAACACCGAAGGACGCGACACTCCCGTATTCAAAGTCGGAACGTCAGCGTCAAAGGCCGTGGCACCCGGCTATCTTAGGCAGACTGACGCTCAAGATTCCGTCCTTCAAGGTCGCACTGGCCTTGGAGGCGTCAACGTCTGCTGGCAGTTCAATGCGGCGCAGGATCTGCCGGGCGCATCGGTCGGAGTAGATCGTCTTGCCCTTCCCGGCCTCTTCTCGGGCTTCTTTGCCCGAGAGCGTCAACCATCGTGACTCGACATTGATTTCGAGTTCCTGGGCTTCAAAACCCGGTACTTCTGCTCGAACGCCAAGGGCACCGTCCGTCTCCGTCATTTCCAGGTGCACCGGGTGCAGGAGTTCGGACTCAGCGCGGAACCAATCCCCCAATTCGTTGCCGATCCAATGCCCATTGTTTTCGAAGATCTCGAATGCTCTGCGAGCGATTGCCCCGTAGGCTTGCTCGATCCGTTCGAAGATCTCGCCGCTCCTGGGCTGTCTTATCGGTACGGATCCCTTCGTCGGCTGCATGGTTGTTGTGGCTTGTGGGTTTGCGAAGAGGCCCAACATGCCAAACTTTTCGGCGAGCAAATAGTAGACCGTAACGCGACTCTTGTTGCGTTCGCTCGCCATCGTCGTCATCACGTCTTGGAGCGCCGCATCGAGTTCGGCGTCAGTTTGCGTCAATCCCAGCTTCCTCTTCATGAAGTTGTCGCGCACGCGTTTCAACTCCTCGGGATCGCTAGCGGCCACTAAGGATGAATCCCTGTTCTGAAGCGCAATGGCCAAGTATTTTACGATGCCCTTAATCGCTGCGGCATCGACGGTTGACGCGTACTTCTGCACGTTTGCTGCATAATCGAGCTGCGGTCGCGGTTCTGGCATGTTGAATCTCCTCTTCAATCAGTCGTTGAGAGTCAATAGTATGATCTGACCTCCACAGGAACTTCCTTTACCCCTTGGTCAAGCGACGAGAGACTGTCAAAAGTGGCAGCCGTTCCCTCTTCCAATAGGAGCAACGTTTCAACGACTCCATACCCGTGGGAACCGAAGGCCAACATTCCAAGAAAAGAACTTATCGAATGTTCGCGGTCTTGTTTGTTTGAGAATGATTGGAATCAAAAGGCGGGATAATCTCAGGCTCGAAGTTCAGACGCGCTTGATCAGGACACCGGTGAGGTCGTCCATTTGCTTTGTGCCGTGGGAAAAGGCTAGGACTGCGTCGTAGAGCGCTTTGATGATTTGCTCCGGCGGTAAAGCGCGCGACTTCCGCACTGTCTCTTCCAGCCGCTGCTTGCCGAACTCTTCCTGCGCCGGATTTTCAAACTCCACAAATCCATCCGTGATCAGCAGAAATATGTCGCCCTTCTGCAATTGAATTTTCGTCGGCGGGTCGGAAACAAGCTCGGGGAGTATGCCCAGCGGCACGCCTTGCGAATCGATTTCGCTGAACGAATCGCTCGCGGCCTTGTAGAGAACAATGGGGCCGTGCCCGGCCGAGAGAACTTCTAATTCGCAGGTGCCGGGAACGCAGGAAACGGCCGCGAAAGTCACGAAGCGGGTGGGATCGAGATCGCGGGCGATGGATGCGTTGATTTGTGTGATTGCTGGCAAAAGTTCGGGATGAGCCGTGAAACCGGAGCGTGCGTAAGCCCGGCAGGCGGACGCCAGCAGCGCCGGGCCAATGCCATGTCCAGTGACGTCGCCAAGAACGACGATCAACCGGCCATCGTCCAACGTGACCCAGTCGTAAAAATCGCCGCCCGTATCGTCGGCGGGTTTATTCCAGCCTGCGACGAGGACGCCGGGAATCTCCGGAGGCTTCTGCGGCAGGAGCGCCTGTTGAATCTCTCGTGCGGTCTGCAAATCGTGCTGCACGCGGTCGAGCTGGCGGCGGGTTTCCACTTCGCGCAGCGCGGCTTCGACGTGCTTGCGAATCTCACCCGCCACCGCGCCGGCGATAAAGCCGCTCACCAGCAGGATGATCGCGTAGAGACTTACATCAGTCTGTGTGACCGGCGCCGGACGACCAGGCGTGGGAGGAATCCAGCCGAGATACACGGCGGCGGCAATGTAACTGACAGCGGCGGTGATTCCCGCCAGGCGGCAGATCCAGGGATCGAGCCTCAAAATCGAGAGAATGATGAACACGAAAAAGAGCAGCGTGGCGGGGCTTGCCAGCGGCCGATAAGCGAATTCAAATTCCGTGGTAGTCAGCCAAATGACGCCAATGGCGGGAACCGCGGTTTCCAGAATCGTGCTGCTGATCCAAAGGATGCGCGGAAATTCGTGATTCGCACGAAGGGCGCGATCCACTATCCGCAACATCACGTACTCATAGAGCCCAATGGCGGCAGCTAGTGTGAGGTTCCAGCCAAGGTGAGAGTTGAGCACCGTGGTGTGCAGGAGGAAAACGCGAACCGTGAGGACGGCGGCGACCACGCCGAGAAAGCCGAGTACACAGAAGATGCGCACACGTTCGCTGCGCAGTTCGGCGGCGTAGAAAGCCGGGGAAGAGATCTGTGACTCTGCCATGGTTCGGAAAAAAAAGGCGGTTGCGGGCCCATCATTAAGGGAGCACCGCTCGTCCCCAAATACGCCCAAGCCGCCGGTCAGTGAGGAGGAATTGGGGACGGATCCGAGAGTAGTGGCTGCAGTGGTGAGTAACTGCAACTGCGATCGTCAGCCGTCTTTAAAGCGGTACCCACAATTGTCCCGGCCGTGGGAGGCGTCGTACGAGACGCTGGAATGTTCCATTCATCCAACGGTGTCGGATTGAATCGATTCGACGCGCAATCCCACGTTCGTGTCCCTGAATTCTCCGGAGAGGACTTAATGGTCGCTGCGGTGACACCAGGATTGTGATTCTCCGTGCAGGAAGCCAGCTTCTCGATTCCACCCCAATCGTGCAGCGCCTTTTCGGCCTCGCTCTGGATTTCATCGATGGTCCGTGGCTGCAGATTGCCCGAACCGGGAAACACCAGGTACAGAATCCCGTCAGACTCTCCTCCTTGACGCGCCTCAGACCAAATCCCAAGGTTGTCTGCGAGCGCAATCGAGCCTTCACCCAGTGTCCCGATATCCGCATAGATCGCATAGGACCATTTGCCGTTTCGAAGGTTCATGACCACGGCAAAATCCCCTAACCGTGCGCCCGTGCGGTCCGCTAAGTCGTTTGGCAGCACGACGTATGGGATTTTCGACGCATCCACATACCGCGTTGGTTCCGTGAATTTTTTGCTTTGGTCTAAGAGCGCCGTACAAGAGACATAGTAACCGGGGAAAGGGTCGCTCTCGCCCTGGATCAAGGGATTGCCCTTTCGGTCCGTAACAATCCCATCCCAATGGGTCGGCACACCGGCATTCGCCATGTCATCGAGCCCGGTATCGTCGGGACCATAAGCATTGGGAGCTCCGTCGGCATCGATCGTCATGCCCGAAACGAAAAAAAAGGCTTTGCTGCCTGGCAATTGCCAAACGGGCGCTTCATGAAAACGCTGCCGGTCTCGGCTCCAGACCACAAAGTTCAGCAGCGTCGATTTCGCGATGGCACAACTCTTGGCCGGCTCCCGAAACACCCTGGGTTCGGGATCGTTCTTCCCTACACTTTGGCCGGTCGCCACAACGGACGCAAGCAACACGGTCACGAACAACGGGATGATTCTTGGCCGATTCATGGAGATGCTCTGCGAAGCCATCAAGAAAATCGCATTGTGGGCAACCCCAGCGAGAATGGGAACATTTTAAGCTCGTTCCCCTAAGCCTTTGGCTGACTACTACTTGACCATCCCGCCGGGAGCGAAGGAACTGTCAGAGTTTACAGAGGTGACTTTCGGAAGATACGTAACGCGCTTCCCGTCAACGCGCGCGAACGGCGTCAACTTGTGCGGCTTCGGCGGCGAGCTGTCCACGATTTCCAGTACTTCGATCCAGCGCACAACCAGCGCATCCCCACCAGCGACCGGTGGCATCTCCACGGGACCGCCTCTCTAGCTTGTGTTTTGTGGCCGAAGGCCACTTTGGGAGTGCGGCAGCTTGCCTGTCCTGCCTGCCCCGAGCGCAGCCGAGGGGAGCGAAGCCGAAGGGCTGTCGCTTTTTACCGCTGTGACTACAACACATCTGCGAATTTCCTTGTGAAAAGTTGAGCTGCAAATGACGATACGACCATGCTGCTACCGGCCTGGGCGTTGTTTACATTCTCCGCGGGTCTCGGTGCTCTGGGCTTTATGATGGCTTACAAACGAAATTGGGCAGCTATCGTTCCCGTCTTAGCCGTTCTCGGTATTGCAGCTGCAACCATTGTGCAACTGCGTGACTCCCTTGGTCTCGTTCCGCAATATCATCGCGCAATGCAAAATTGGGGCTACATCGCGACCCTGTTTTGGTCCGTCGTTCTGGGCATCACCCTACCTGTTATCGGGTCGTATTTGGGCGGCCCGCACAAGCGTTGACTTCGAGATGACGGAATAGACTGTGGCTTCTCCCGCCAGTCGCGATTGTCCGGTTACCGCGTTTACCGCTCGCTTGGTCCTCTTTCGTCCAGATCTCGGTGTCCGTATAGGGACGTCCGATCGCTCACTGGAGTAGAACGATCACGGGTGTTCGATTACGGGACGAACTATCTCGGAATCGTTCACCGACCTTTGGCACTGGCAACGCCGCCCCCGTAAGTTCCTGCGTAACATGCATGTACGACCAGACCGCTATGGCACGTGAGGTGCTCATATCGTATTCCGATAAGAAGGTACCAATGAGTGAGAAACGAACAGATCTTCTGCGTGGCACGTTAGACCTCTTGATCTTGAAAGCGCTGGCACTGGAACCATTGCATGGAGTCGGTGTGTCCCGACGCATCACACAGATTACTGCCGGTGCCTTTCGAGTGAGTTTTGGCTCGCTCTTTCCCGCTTTGCACCGCATGGAAGAGAAGGGTTGGATCCAAGCCGAATGGCGCGCCTCGGAAAACAATCGCCGGGCCAAGTACTACCGCCTGACTTGCTCCGGCCGCGCACAGCTCAGGGCCGAGGAACGGGAATGGAGTCAGGTCGTCAAGATCATGACGGCGGCGGTCGAATCCGCCTGAGTTCGGATGGGAGGCGTCATGCCAAGCCGAATTGCGAGTTTCTTCCGAAACCTTCTGCGCAAACGCGCGATCGAGCAAGCACTGGACGATGAGCTGAAATCTGCGGTGGAACTGCTGACCCAGGAGAAGATGAAGCAGGGGCTTTCCCATCCAGAAGCCGTCAGGCAAGCGCTCATCGAACTTGGCGGCGTCGAGCAAGTTAAAGAGGAGGTGCGCGCCATTCGTTCCGGTATATTCCTCGAGACCTTCGCCCAAGACCTACGCTACACCCTCCGCATTTTGCGCAAATCTCCCGGGTTCACCACCGTAGCTGTCCTCACTCTCGCCCTCGGAATCGGCGCGACGACTGCCATGTTCAGTGTCGTGGACGGCGTGCTGCTCAGGCCTCTGCCCTATCCGCACCCGGACAGACTCGTCGAAGTAGGGCTCGATCTTCCTGGCATCAACCAGTTCAACTGGCCCTTAAGTCCAGCGGATTACTTTACCTTTCGAGAGCAGAACCGCACTTTCGAGGACATCGGTCTCTACTATACGGGGTTCGGTGCTGCGCTCTACTCGGCCAACGTCACCGGCCTCGGACGACCCGAACACGTGCCGGCTCTCGGCGTGACCGACGGGGTCCTCCCTATTCTGGGAGTCACACCTCTGTTCGGGCGCTCCTTCACGCGGGCGGATGATGAGCCGGGCAGCTCGGATACAGTGATGATCACCTATGGCTACTGGCGCAGCAAGTTCGGCGGCGACCCTTCAGTGATCGGAAAAACGATCGACCTGGATGGCAAGCCCAGCACGATCATTGGTGTGTTACCGCAAAGCTTTCGCTTCCTGGGGATGACCGATCTGGGCGTACTGCTGCCTCTCAGGCCTCGAACGCAGCGAGGCTATAACTACTTTGCGGTTGCCAGGCTCAAGCCGGGAGTGACGCTGGCGGAAGCCAGTGCGGACGTGGCGCGGATGATACCAATGGAAGTGCAAGACCATCCCGCGGCGGAGGCGCAGTTGGGCCTCGAGTGGTTCAAAGAGTCGCGGATAGGGCCGAATCTGCAGCCGCTGAAGCAATACATCACAGGCGATGTAGACAAGGTCCTGTGGATTTTGATGGGTGGTATAGGCCTGGTGCTGCTGATCGCCTGCGCAAACGTGGCCAATCTTCTTTTGGTTAAAGTTCAAGGACGACAACAGGAGCTGGCTATTCGAGCGGCTTTGGGCGGCAGCCCCGGGCGTATCGCTGGCGGTTTGTTGCTTGAAAGCCTCGTGCTGGCGGTGATTGGCGGTGCGCTCGGCTTGCTGTTTGCATATGGTGGCTTGCGGGTCCTGATCGCATTGGCACCGAGCGATTTGCCCCGGCTTAATGACATCGGCATCGACGGGCTCGTCTTGCTCTTTACCCTAGGCGTCACGATGGTGGCAGGTCTCTTGTTCGGCTTGATGCTGTCTCTCAGATATGCTGGTGTTCGCGTGAGGACTGGATTGCGCGAAACGGGCCGCTTTGTCAGCGCCAACCGGGAGCGCAATCGGGCGCGTAACGCGCTTGTGGTCATCCAGGTAGGTCTGGCTCTTGTTTTGCTCGTGAGCTCGGGCCTCATGATCCGCACCTTTCACGCCTTGATACACGTTCAGCCCGGATTCACGGCGCCAGCCGAAGTCGAAACGTTCCATGTCCATTTTCCTCGCGAAATGATCAAAACTCCCGAGCGGCTCGTCCGTATGGATCAGGCGATTCTGGACCACATCGAAGCGATCCCCGGCGTCTCTTCTGCCGATTTTAGTGGGGCCGTGCCCATGGATGCCGGTGCCGAGAGCGATCCCGTGCTCGTAAAGGATCACATGCTTCAGGGGCAGCTCCCGCCGGCTCGCAAGTCCTTTTGGATTTCGCCAAGCTTTTTCAGGACCATGGGCATTCCCATCGTCGCCGGCCGCGATTTAACCTGGGACGACGTATTGAACAGGCGCCCCGTGGCTATTGTGTCGGAGAACCTCGCGCGTGAGTATTGGCATAATCCGTGGGATGCACTTGGGAAACAAATTGGCGGAAACCCCAAGGCCTGGCGGCAGATTGTGGGCGTCGTGGGGAACGTCTATGATGACGGGACCAGCCAGAAAGCTCCAGCGACGGTTTATTGGCCGATAACGGACTCCGATGTTTTTCTGGGCGGCCCGGCTTTCGCAATTCGCAGCGCACGCGCAGGTTCGCAGAGCTTTATGAGCGAGGTCCGACAAGCCGTTTGGTCCGTGGACCCCGATCTCGCGCTCTCGGCAGTCCGTACGCTCGACTATTACTATAGGAATTCGATGGCGCGTGTCTCCTTCATGCTGGTCATGCTATCTCTAGCAGGCGGCATGGCTCTGCTGCTTGGAGCCATCGGGCTGTATGGCGTCATTGGCTATTCGGTATCACAGCGCATCCACGAAATCGGTATTCGCGTCGCCCTCGGCGCGCAACGCGGCGATATTTTGCGCCTCATCATTGGTCAGGGTATACGTTCCGTACTCATCGGCATGGCAATCGGCCTCGCGGGAGCCCTCGGTGCCACCCGATTCTTATCCAGCCTGCTTTACGGCGTAAAACCCACCGATGAGCCGACACTTGTCGCAGTTTCCCTACTTCTCATCGCTGTGGGACTGCTCGCCTGTTACGTGCCCGCGCGCCGCGCGATGCGCATCGATCCGATGGTTGCGTTGCGTCACGAGTAATTCAGACTGTTCTCCGCGTTTCCAACTTGATCCAACACCAATTGGATACGTGACGCGCGTCCCGTCAACGCGCGCGAACGGCGACGCCTTGTCCTGAGCGAAGTCGAAGGGCCCGGGCTTTGCCCGCCCTGAAACCTCAAACCTGAAACCCGAAACCTGCTTTCCCATCCCCAATTTCAAATCCCGCACTTCCCAGCGCCGACGTTCAGCGTTTTCAGGTTTAAACGTAGCGCCGCGGACTTTAGCGCGGCAGCATTTGCTTCTCGGTGGAAGCCCCCGACTTTAGTCGGGGGAGCATGGCCGCTTGCCCTGAGCGCGGCCGAAGGGTCAGGCCATGCGAAAGAGCCTTCGGTTTATGAATTGGGCTTCCCAGCACCACCTTTAGCCGCGCAGGCTACGTCCTGAGAACAGTATTGACAACAGTTGCTGCTAAAGCCTAAAAGGAAGCTTGTTCCGGGACAAGCAACTCCCGCGAGGCGCGTTCGCATGGATCCCAAGGCGTCGTTTGGCACGAACGAAACACTGCGGATCGTGGTGCCGGGATACTACTTCTTGGCGATGCTCCATCTATACCTGGGCGCGCTCAATAGAAATATCCTGCACGCGCTTGGCAGCGAAGTCGGCTTGTTCATGTTCTTGATCGTTGGTCTCGCAGTCGGCTTTGTTTTCTTCACGCTGAACTATCCCAATAGACGCATGGCATACACACAGGGGCAGCCCAGCGAATATCTTTTGAAGCGCTCTAAGGAGCTGGCGAAGGAGTGGGGATCACCCCCCATCGAGCTAAGGGACGGGGAGCATATACAACTCTATCTCTATATTTTGAATAATTTTATTCCTCAGACGTTCCACGAGGTCGTCATGGTTCGCGGCGGCCTATACTTCTGCATCACTTATGTCTGGTCAATTTCTCTGCTATGGTGCATCCTTAGCGCTCTGTCGCTGGTTCTACTTTGTCTGTTGAGATGCCTTGGTTACTCCTCACTCGTGCCGCTTGGGATCAATAGCTATCTCCTCTTGTCGCTCTATTGTGTTTTGCAGTTCGTGATGTTCGCGATCCTCTATTTCCCGAAGCGAGCCGACCGCATACTCAAGCTGTTGTTCTACGACCAGACCGAGTGGATGAAGCTAAACGAGCCGCTGATCACGTACCTCCTGGAGAAACGGCTGGACCCGAGGGCATTCCAGTTTCTAAGCCCTGCGGCGGAGGCTGACCAGTCGCAATGACAGCGAAGGCTGACGAAAGAGTTGTGTATGAAAAGCTGGAGAACGCGGCCGAGAGGTACCCGATAGCCCGCGGCGTCCTGGAGACCGTGCGTCTCCTAGAGAAGGGCAAAGCCAAACTCGTCTTGATTGCGCTGAATGTTGAGCCAAAGGAGCGCCTCGACGTCGTTCGGTCTCTTTGCGATCAGAAGGGCGTGCCCGTGATCGCAGTATCCGACAAGCTAAGGCTGGGAGAGGCAGCGGGATTGGAGGTCGCAACTTCTTGCGTGGCGTTGCCAGTGCTTCTGCGGATATAATCAAACTTGGCCGCTAAGGCGCGGTCGCGCCGATGAGGAAGAACTTGCTTCTTTGAGTGGAGGGGGATGAGAGGTCGCGGTCGCCGTTAATCGACCCCTCCACTAGAAGCTTCACTGGTTTGAGTCCCCTAAGATACGAACCCAGATTCTATGAGTGGCAAGCCCTGTGCCATGTTGCGAAGTTTTTGTCCCTCCCCGTTCTGACGAATGTTCGCACATACCGCCCAAACACTGCCGTTTCGCAGCAGCGTGAAGTCGACGGCATCGTCGAATTCAATGGTCGCCGCATGTTAGTGGAAGTAAAAAGCTCTCCACAAGATCAAGACGGCGTCCGGACGATCGTAGACAAGTATAGCGACCTTCAGAACGATGAATTGCTAATCGTCGCACCCTTTTTTGCGAAAAACGTAGAGCGACCGGATGGAGTTCGGCTTGTCGAGTTCACGCCTAACTTGACCGCCCTGAGGGATCTATACCAGCGTGCGGATGTGACGCTGTCTGACAGTCTCACCCAGGAACTGAGACACGGCGATCACCACTTCAGGTATCTTTCGGCATGCCGGGAAAAGGGTGGACAGGCGACATTCAGGAACCAGGTTGATAAGCGAATCACCAGCGTTTCCAAGGCCTTCGAGGATATCCACCGTCGCCCTGGCGTGTGCAGTCTTCCCGTTAGAGTTTTCTGGTCAACATCGAGGTGGTTGTTCCCCAAGGATCTCTTTTACTCTAGCTCGTCGAACCACCTCGTTCGGCGAGGCTTGGTTTTCGATATCGACGGAAAGGCAGCGCATGCCACCTCTTCCCCCTGCCGGATCCCGCCCGGGCTTACGGTGTGCACTCAGTGCTTGGTTAGCGCGAAGGAAAAGGCTATCGAGTTGACGGATTTCCTCAAGTCCCAAGGTTTCTCGGACCTAGCCGTGGTATTCAGCGGCCGCCAGGGCTTCCACGTGTACGTTCTGAAGGAACGTTTGGAGGAGACCGTCATTCGGCGGCTCGTTGACGGAGCAGTCGCGATGAGCATTCCGATAGATGTCAATCTGGCTATGGACCAAAAGTCTGTGGTGACGTTCCCAGGCTCAATCCACGGCCTCAGCATGTTGAGGGCGACCGAGGTAGAGAACTTACAGGCATTTTCCATCGATAGCCTCAGCACAAACCCGGCTGGGATTTTGTAGGGTTCTGGTGAAGTTGGAAAATGAACTTAGAAAAAAAGTCGGTCCGCGAAGTGATTTGCGAAATCGTGCGCCGCAACAAACGGATAGCGGCAATCAAGCTTGGCGTTTACAGGAAGGGTGACCTTCCGTTCGTCGCGCCAGATATAAAGATCACCGCTAAGAAGCTTCGGAAAAGTCTGAGGCTGCATGGCTACTGGCAGTCCGTGCTTACGGTCTGCTGGCGAAGCGAATCGTGCGAGGGGTCTCTGTTGCAGGCGATACGTCACGCGGCGGAGCACCGAGTCGCGGCTGGTATGGTTCGAACATACGAGGTGCCGCGCGAAAGCGTTGTCTCCTCGACCTTCGAGAGGTACGCCGCTCGCCTTCAACCCGATGAGGCGCTCGCGGTAATGTCCGAGGTCAAGCTTGCCGATGGCACTTGGGCGCATTTGCCGATGGCTGACTTTGCATGCCACGACACTGACGCCGATCTAAGGAAGGTACTTACGGCGATAAGGGCGCTCGGGTACAAGTCCGGCGTCGTTGTGCGATCCGGTGAGTCTTTCCATTTCTACGGATTCCAAATCTTGAGCGAGACAGAGTGGCTTGCGTCCCTGGGACGGTTTCTTTTGCTCGCCCCAATTATAGACGTCCGATATATCGCTCACCGCATAATAGATCGTGTTTGCACGCTCCGCGTTTGCGCCGGTGGTGGAAAAAGCAGCGAACCAAGAGTCGCGGCGGTACTCCGAAGTCAGACTCGGCGGATCCGAACACCGCGAAACAAGTAAACCCAGCCGGGTGCCGCAGCCTTCGAAGTTGACGTTGCCCTTGATTTTCGGGGTGCCCGATCCTTCGCGGTTTTCGAAGGGTCGGCGGTTTTGAATTTGGTGTCACTCCGGCTCTTGAATTTGCGGTTTACTCCGGCAGCAAACTTCCGGTTTCGGCTGGATACGTAACGCGCGTCCCGTCAACGCGCGCGAACGGCGTCAGCTTGTGCGGCTTCGGCGGCGAGCTGTCGACGATTTCCATCACCTCGATCCCGCGCACCACCAGCGCATCCGCCACCAGCGACCGGTGGCACCTCCACGGGACCGCCTCAGCGCACATGAACGCGGTCGGTTTCTCCGCCGCGAGTTCGATGGCGCGAGCGAGCGCCTCTTCGAATTCCGGCGTTTGCATGTAGTCCGCATAACCGCGAAAGCTCGCGTTGCGCCATCCCATGTTCTGCGAATCGCGCAACGCCTTCCGCAATCCGCCCAGCGCCTTCATGTGAACGTAGTCGATTCCCGCATCGCGCAGCGACTTCGCGAGAGCGTCCGTATTGAACTGCGGATTGTGCCGCGACTTCGGTATCGTGCGAATGTCGACCAGCCACTCGACGCCGTTCGACCGCAGCAACTCGACGAACTCGCCAATCGGACGCGTGGAATGCCCAATCGTGAAGACTCGAAGCCCCGCCTCTGCCCCCCTCTCTGCCTTCATACTTTATCCATTTCGCTCTCGGCTTTTGACTTTATACCCCTGAAACCTGAAACCCGAAACCTGCAACCCATTTTCTTGCAGTACTGGGTCTTGAAATTCACTCCCGAATATGCTAAAGTGCGTTAAATTCTAATATAACCTAATAATTAATTGTGTGCGCCCCGTCAGGGCATGCACCGAGGTGTGTGCATTGGAGCACGTGAAGCGTAGAAGGCTTTTCCGCGATGAAGGGCTCCTCCACCGTACCCACCTTCCCCTCGAAGGCGAAACAAAAGCTAATCGCAACAACCCCACATTCAAAAACCGCCGCAATTCCATGACAACAAAGCACAAGGCATTTTCTAATCGCGACAAAAACGCCTGTTCCGGTTCGCCGCACCTTCGCCCCAGCTCCCACTTGCTGAAGCAGGGGGCTCCCACCCGAAACCCGACACCTCTCACCTGGATCCCGCTAGTGCATCGGAGGGGCGGGGCCGCCGCTTGCGGGGGGCCGCTTCATGATGAAGGCCATGGGGATGAGGAACGCGATGATGATGGCGAGGACCGAAACCACGTCTTTGTACGCCAGGGCCGTCGCCTGCTGCTCCAACATGGCGCCCATACGCGCGTAGGCCTGTCGCATCGCTTGCACGGGATCGAGGCCTTGCGCTTGCAGCGTTGCGGCGAGCCCGTCGACCATCTGCCGGAACTTCGGATTGCCGTTTTGCATGTTCGCGGAAAGATAGCTTTGGCGTATCTGCGAGGTGCGCGTGACGAACGCGCTGATCAGCGCGATCCCAATGCTGCCGCCGATGTTGCGCACGAAATTGATCATGCTCGAAACCTGGTTGTTCTTTTCGCGCGGGATGCCCACGTAGCAAAGCGTGTTCGTGGGGATGAAAATAAACGCGAGGCCCAGCGTCTGATAAACGCGCAGCATCGCGGCCGTCTTGAAATCCATGGTCAAGACGAGGTGCGTGGACATATAAAACAGCGCAATCGCGGTGGCCGTGAAACCAAAGCACATCACCTTTCGCGCGTCGACGCGCGATACGAGGGCGCCCGAGATGGGCATCGTGAGCATCATGATGAACCCGCCGCCCGCCAGCGCCTCGCCCGCCATCACCGCGGAGTAGCCCATCAAAAGCTGCAGATACTGCGGAATCAGAACCGTCGTGCCGTAGAGCACCATGCCCAGCGTGAACATGAAAAACACGGCCGTGGCGAAATTGCGTTTCTTCAGCAGGCGCAACTCGACAATCGGATTCGGGTGATTCCATTCCCAAATCACCCAGGCGGTAAGCGCAACGGCCGCCACGATCGAAAGAAGTAGGATCCAGTGCGAGCCGAACCAATCTTCTTCCTGGCCCTTGTCGAGAAAAAGCTGCAAGGCGCCGACGCCGAGCGAGACGAGGCCGAGGCCGACGTAGTCGATGCGGATGCCGCGGCGCTTCTCCTTCTCGACAGCGAGGTACGGCGGATCTTCGACGAGCTTGTGCGTGAGATACAGCGAGAGAATGCTGATGGGCACGTTGATGTAGAAAATCCAGCGCCAACTGTAGTTGTCGGTAATCCAGCCGCCAATCGTGGGGCCGATGGCCGGCGCGACGACCACCGCCATGCCGTACACAGCGAAAGCCATGCCGCGTTTCGCGGGCGCGAACGTGTCGGCGAGGATTGCTTGTTCGCTGGGTTGCAGGCCGCCGCCGCCCGCGCCCTGCAGGATGCGGAAGAAGACGAGCATGCCGAGGCTCGGCGCCAGCCCGCAGAGAAAACTGCTGGCCGCGAACAGCGCGACGCACGTCATGTAAAAACGCTTGCGGCCGAATCGCGTGGCGAGCCACGCGCTGACTGGGAGGACGATGCCGTTCGAGACGAGATAGCTCGTGAGGACCCACGTGGATTCGTTGGGGCTGGCGCCAAAACTGCCCGCGATGTGCGGGAGCGCGATATTGGCGATGGAAGTGTCGAGCACTTCCATGAAAGTGGCGAGCGTGACGGTGAGCGCGATCAGCCAGGGGTTGAACCGAGGGCGCCACGCGCTGTGATCGACCGGGACCGCGGCGGTGGCGCTCACTGCTCGGCGGCGCTCGCGTTGGACTTTTCGGGAGACGATTCGGCGGCGATGCGGAGTGGGTGACAGAAACGCGTCATCGTCGCGATGGTGAACGTCATGGGCTGTGCGGCTCCCTGAATTTCTTCCATCTTACAGTGGATGCTGAGAATGGAGGAAGGAAGCGGCGAAATTTGGCGATGTGTCGCGCCTGCACCTACGGAGCTCAGGCAGGAGCAGCGCCACGATCAGGTGGGCGCGGGCCGCGCAGAATCCGCGCGGGAAAGAAAATGATGGCGCGGAAAAGCTCGAGTACGCCGTCAATCGCAATTCCGACGATTCGGAATGGCAACAACAGAAGCCAAACGATCGGGTAGAGCACGAGCGCCACAAGCGCGAGCGGCCAGCACAAAATCAACAGAATGCACCAGAGCAGAAATTTCAACATGAGGACCTCCCTTCTCTCACTTGGGGATACGCAGAGTCGTCGTCTCGGGTTCCCTTGCCGAGGACATTATACCGAGGCGCAAAGGCAGGCCAAGCGCAGGCTTTGGGGCCGCGGATTGGGCGTTGCAGTGGGGCCGACGCAAGCCTAGCGCGGGCGGAGATCAGTAGTCGGTGTGAGAATCGTCGGTGACGACTTCGATCTTGCGAACGTGGATCGTGTTCGTCTCGGCGTCGAGCACGCCGGTGACTTGCACTTTTTTGCCTGCAAGCTCCTGGCCCACGCTCTGGTCGTCCAGCTTATAGACCTTGTTCTTATCCTGAAGAACATAGCGGCCGCCGCGCTGCTTGACGCAGTACAAGACGCAATCCGCGGGCGTGGTTCCGGCGTTTTTCGTCTGGAGCATTTCCTTGTGCGACTGGCTGAGCGAATGGACGTTCAACGCGCACTGCGAATCGGTGATGTAGCCTTTGAAAACCTTGTCGCCGGCGCCACTCGAGAACGGGGCAAGCGCGAAGGCCAGCGCGAGAACTGCGAGTAACAGGACGGAACGTTTCGTTTGCGGCATTTTCTATCCTTCTTTCCTAGAGGCTTTCCCCACGAGCGCGCGCAGGTTCATTTTGCGCGTGGTTCGACGATAAATTTCATCGTCATTTGTTCATGATTGGCGCTGCATATGACGGTACAAACTACCAAGTATTCACCGGGCTCGTCGGGCGCGATGAGTGAAAATTCTTGCGTGCCGGGCTTCAAGAGCAGGTCCCACTCGGGCACCGGAACGTGGTCGCTGGCGCGCAACAAAGCAAAACCGTGGATCGAGCCGTCGCGGGCGTGATTTTTCGCTTTTACCGCGGTGATTCTCAGGCGAATGGCCTCGCCCGCCGTCACCGTGATGACAGGTTTATCCTGGCCGGCGATTTTGTAACGGCTGTCGTGGTCGGCAAGGACTTCGATGAGATGTTCGGCTGGCTGCTGGGCGAAAAGGCGAAGCGAGAGCGGCGCCGTGGCAATCAGAGTTACCACGAGGAGCCGTAACGCTACTGTACGCGCAGGCTGACTGCGGAAGGTTTGCTTCGCGCTGGCGAGTGGCATGTTTATTGAGTCAGGTACGCCAGGATGAGCCGCATGTCGTCATCCGTGATGGTGGCGCGGACTCGCATGTGACGAATGATGGTCGCGGCCGCGCGCGGAGGAAGCTTGGTCGGGGCCACGTGGCATCGACCACAGTTTGCGTGGAAGCGCTTCTCACCTTCGATGCGGAGCGACGGCTCGACGTGGATTGCCGTGTTCTTTGAACTGGTTGTGGTGGCCGATTTCGGCGTGGTCTTCGTAGACGCGGCTGGGGCTGGCGCGGACGCCGCGGGCGTTGCCGTGGACGCAGAATTCACCACGGATTGTTCCTGCGCGGCTGCGACGAACGTGAGTACGACGGTGGCTGCAATCAGAAACGCGAGCGTCAGGCTCTTTCGCATCAGCGCATCTCCCCGGGTCCCAAGGGAAGGACGAAGCGATAAGTGACGCCGACCGTCCAGATATTCTCGGTGCTGTAGGAACTGAATTGCCGGCCGTAGCTGCTTACGAAGCGTAGGTTATCGCGGAGATAGTAATTCACGCCGAAATCACACTCCTGCGCATTCACCCACGACAATCCCCAGCCGGTCGAATTCCAAGTCCAGACGGAATCCCTTCCGAGGAAATACTGCTGCATGCGCCCAACAATCTGGACCTTTCGAAATTGGTTCTGCGCCTTCGGAATCTGGCTCAAGCGGTACGCGGATTCGACCCAGTAGCCGCTGCCCTCGCTCGAACGAGCGTATTCGCTGCGGATGTCGAGCGGAAGAGCGGAGGGCTGCCATGCGAAGTGAAAGCCGAAAGAGTTCGAACGATCGAATTGCAGCAAGTGCTGGAACGAGCCGCCCACTTCGAGACGCGCACCTGGGAAATAGAGTCCGGCGCGCCCACCGGCGAAACGGTATGAATCGACCGGCGATTCGGTGATGTTCGTCGAAAAGTATCCGGCGTAGTTGAGGTTCACTTTGTGGCTGAGCGGAAAGCCGCCGCGCACCATGGCTCCCGTTCCGGCGCCGCTGGGGCCCGTGGCGATGGGCAAAATCAGCGGATCGGATTGTAGGTCGCGAATCCATATGGGATAAAGGCGCTCGTTGAAAATTCCGAATGGCGTCAGGTAGCGTCCCACAGTGACTGTGACGTACGGATTCACTATGTAATCGAGCTGGAGGTAGTCGACTTCCTTTTGCACGTAGCCGTGATATGCGCTGCTGCCCGGCGGCTGTGCGAAATCGGACTCAAACGTATCGCGCGATTCGATTAGCCAGTGGTCGCCGAGTGGAACGAGAAAGATCGGCGAAATCAGCGGGTCGAGATTCGGCTGCCCGCCCTGGAACTGGGTGACGAAACCCATGCCGGCGGTCAGGATCGGAATCGGCTTCGGCGTCTCAGTTGATTCAGTGTCTTCTGATTGGGTGTTTTCGGATTGAGCTCTCGCAGGGGAGATACTTCCCAAGGTGAACCAGGCGACTAGGAGCGCGGCGGATCCGCTGCACAGGCGTCGCCAGAACCTCGACGTCGCACGCGATTTGTAGCGTGACGGAACCGCACCCTCGAAACGATGATTGTAGTCGTTTGGCATTGCCGTTCAGCGAAGAGCCTTTTGTGTTCCAGAATGAATCGCGTATCCGCCGATGATGAAAGACGCCTGCGGGGCAGTCAATCGCCCGGTCCCCGTGGGCGTGCTTGAGTGGTAATAACTGTTCCGGTGCTAATGTTGCCCGCCCGCGAGATCAATGGTCCTAAGCCACTGTAAACATTTGAGTTGTAGCCCCGCGGCTTGCGTGAACCGGGGTGTTGCAATTGTAACAACCCTGTCCTTCTCGGCCATTGACCCCGACCGCTTCTCAGAACAAAGTCGATGCCATGAACTTGGGAAAAACCGGCTACTCGTTCGGGACGAAGTGCGTCGCGGCCCTGCTTTGCGCGGGGCTCGCGAATCTGCCGGCGATGGCGACCGGCGACAAGGCCCTGGGCATGGTGGCGGAAGCCGAGCACGCCCACCTGGATGGCGTTTCGGCGGTTTCTGGCGCCACGATTTACGCGGGCGACGCAGTCGACACGGAGAACCCCGGCGCGCTGCGCCTGCGGTTGGGAACCGGCCAGCTCTACTTCAGTGCCGCAACTGCGGCAACGCTTTCGGAACACTCGGGCGTCGCCGGAGTGAAACTGGTTCGCGGCACCGCCAGCTTCGCAGTGCCGGATTCGACCCAATTCGAGATCGAGACACCCGCTGGGATTTTCCGCGGCTCAGGAAAGAATGCCACGCGCGGCCAGGTGACAATCAACAGCCCGAACGAGCTAATCGTGTGGGCGGTTCGCGGCGATTTGATCCTCGATAACGACGGCGAGCTGCATACGATCGCCGAAGGCAAGACGTTTCGCGTGGTCGTCGAGAATGATCAAGACTCGCAGAGTCAGCAGGATCAGAATGCGCCTCCGAAAAATACCCGTCACCGCAAGCGCAGGCTGCTGTTTTTCTTGTTGTTTGGCGGCGCGCTTGTGGCGGTAACGGCGGCTTTGTGGATCCATCAATCTGAAAGCCAAGTAGATCCATAAACCAATCAGAAGGCACGCCTTCGGTGGCTAAAAGCCCCCTGAGCACACCATCGTCTGCGAGGGGGTTGCCCTTCCTTCGTCAGGATGAAAAAGGCCGCCCTTCCGAAACTTGGCGTTCTTCCGCGAACTTTAGTAAGCGATCCTACGTCGTGGCGGGTTGTGGTGCGTGGGTGTGCGCGAAGGCGGGGACTTCGCTTGCGTGGAAACCGACCACGAACATTGGGTGCGGCGCGACGCGTCCCCAGCGGAAGAGTTCCCACTTCGCGCGGATGAAGCGAATTTCGCGCCTGAAGGAAAGATCGAGTATCTGGCGCGTCTCGCCGCGATAAAAACGCTGCGGCATCATCAGGAGCGGCTTGGTTCCCCAGTTCTGACCGTCCTCGGAACCCCAGATTGAAAGATCGAGCGATTCCTGTTCGATTTGATCCGTAATCACCATGGAGCAGAGGAACGTGCGCGAGTGGCTCGCGCCGATGTCGCGCGGCTCGCCTTCACCCTTCGCCGTGAGATGCGTGCCCCCAGGAATCAACTCAACGTCCATCGCCATCAGGCTCTCTCCCAAAAACTCCGCCGCATTCTAACACGGTGGGAGGTTTTCGTGCGGATGCCGACCTAATGTTGCGCCGCCGCGGCAGTGCTACTCGCGTTCTTTACGTACGTGTTCAGCCAATTATTCATTTCCCAGAGCACGTCCAGCACGGATTCGCGTGCCGCGTACCCGTGCGATTCGAGCGGGAGCAGCACGAAGCGAACCGTGGCGCCATGCCCTTTCAAGGCGCTGAAAAATCGCTCGCTCTGGATCGGGAACGTCCCGGAATTGTTGTCCGCCTCGCCGTGAATCAGCAAAAGCGGAGTCTTGATTTTGTCCGCATACGAAAACGGGGACATTTTGTTATACACCTCTGGCGCCTGCCAGTACGTGCGCTCCTCATTCTGGAACCCAAACGGAGTGAGCGTGCGATTGTAAGCACCGCTGCGCGCGATGCCAGCCTTGAAAAGGTCGCTGTGAGCCAGCAGATTCGCGGTCATGAACGCGCCGTAGGAATGCCCCATTACGGCGACACGATTCCTATCGACAACACCAAGACGCACGCCTTCATCAATAGCAGCCTTCGCGCTAGCCACAAGCTGGTCGACATACGTGTCGTTGGGCTCCGCGTTCCCTTCCCCGACGATCGGAATGCTGGCATTTTCGAGCACCGCGTAGCCTTGCGTGACAAACGGCACGGGCGACGCCCAGGACACGAGCGGAAACTGATACGGCGAGCCGGTCACCTGTCCTGCCGACGCCCTCGTCTTGTACTCAGTCGGGTACGCTTCCATCAGAGTTGGCAGGGGACCATCCTCAGGTTTATAGCCCGGCGGTAAATAGAGATTGGCGCTTAGATCGACGCCATCGGCCCGCTTGTAGTGCAACACCTGCTTTTTCGGCAGCGGCGCATCACCATACGGACTGGGGAAAAACGTAATCTGTACCGCCGGCGAATTGCCGGCACTCGCGAGATAGAAATTCGGACTTTTCTCCTGCGACTCTCGGCGTATGAGTATGGTCTGCCTGCCGGCGTCCACGACAGCCGATGGGACCTCGTAGTACGGCGCGGCGGATTGCCAAATCCGTTTCGTCTCGCCGCTCGCCGAATTCACCACGGATACGAACGGCCTGTCGCCTTCAGGAGAGGCGCCGGGTCCGCGGAAGTAAATGCCATACCCATCGGCGGTTATCTCCAGCACCAGCTTCCCTGCCGCATTGCGTCGTTCGATCGGCTGCCCGATATCGTGATATCGATCCTCAAACGAGCCCTCGAACAGTTTCACGGCCGCAGCACGCGAACTTGGATCCATTGCCAGGATGATCCGCTTTCGGTCCTTCCACCTGCGTTCTTCGACCAATGCCAAACGGTCGCTGCTCCATTGGACGCCCTGAAAACGCACCGGCAGTTCGAGCGCCTTCCGCGGTGCCTGATCGAACGGGGCATCGAGATAGAAAATCGTGTCCCGCACGGCAACGTCTTTGCGAGGGTCGCCGCCATCTCCGGCCTCCACCCAGAAAAGCGTGGCCGGAGCATCGCTTCGCCACTCGTGTTCGCGCGGCCCTGCGACGGTGGAGTCGTGAACGTTGGGAATCATGTCCTGCAGGGGCCTGTCCGCTAATGGCTTGCTGCTTCCGTCCTTCACATTGAGCACGGAGACGCGCTGCGGGAAATACTCGAATGGCAACAAATATGAGTAGGGATGATGAAGCTCGGAAACCAGCACCCAGTTCCCGTCGGGCGAAGGAGACGCATCTACAATGACGCCCTGCTTGCCGAGGGGCTTGCTCGAGCCATCGAGAGAGACCAGCCGAATTTGCGACGTCGCGTAGTAGTCGAAGAACGTCTCGTCTTCCGGGCTCTTGAGGAGATCCTCATAAGTGGCTCCCGGCGTAACGCGGCCCAAATTTTCCTGGATCACAGGTCCGATGGGAACTTCGTTTCGCACGGGCGCAGGTCCCTTGTCCGCAGGAACCGTCCTGCAAATCAAACTGGCGCTATCGCTGCGCCATTCACAGGCTTGCCCCGAAAATCCCTGGCCGAAAATTCCGTCCAGCGCAATTCCGGGTAGCCGGCGAGCTTGAGCCGTCGCCACGTCGACGATCCACAGACTCAAGCCTGCGTCTTCTTTCGCGTCACTGATATTCACGAACGCGATTTTCCGCGCGTCAGGAGACCACTCGGCGTCGATGATTTTCGGACTCTGCGGCAATCCGGCAATTGCGATCGCGTCGCTCTTCTCCACCGGTTGCAGCTTCAGCGATATCGCATAGCGCGCGCGGCTGGGGCCATCCGTCTTCGGATTGAATCGCAAGCCGGCCAGACGAAGCTCCGGCTGCGCCAAATCCGCAATCGACGGCAACCCGGCGTACTGCTCGATCAGCATCCAGCGCTTCTGTCCCTGCACCGCCGGCGACAACACCACGGTCGGCGTCGGGAGCCAATCCACCATGTTGATGATGGCCTGCGGCGGCTTCTGATACGTGAGATTTGTCTGGGCGGGCGCGGAAGGGATGGCCAGGACAAACATCGCCGCCAGGATGCTGAAAATAGTGATGCGAATTACTCTCGCGGTAGACATGACGCACCTCTAACTTTCTTCGGACGCGCATTGTGGCGAGAAATTGCGGTTGGAGCAAGCAGTTATTGCGACAACAACATGGTTTTGCGACGGAGTTCAGTCTTTCATCTGTGCTTATCTGAGGTTAGGACTTTCGCACTGGTGCCAGTTTCGCGAGGCGCTCGGCGGCGGCCTGGAATGTTTTCTCGGTCTTGCAGAACGTGAAGCGGAGGTGCGTGCGGCCGTCGGCGGGATTCTGGTAGAAGCTCGAGCCAGGAACCGCGGCGACGCCGATTTCGCTGACGAGATATTTTGCGAAGGCCACGTCGTCGGGGAAGCCGAACGCGGAAATATCCGTCATGATGTAGTAAGCGCCGCGCGGCTTGAAGCAGCGAAAGCCTGCGGTGGTCAGGATGCCGAGCAAACGGTCGCGGCGCGCGGCGTATTCGTGCGCCAGGGTGTCGTAATAGCTCTGCGGGAATTTCAACGCGGCGGCGCCGGCTTCCTGCAACGGAGCCGCGGCTCCCACTGTAAGGAAATCGTGCACCTTGCGAATTGCGGTTGTCGCTTCAGGCGGCGCGATGGCCCAGCCGACGCGCCATCCGGTGACGCTGTAAGTCTTCGAAAGCGCGTTGATTGTGATGGTGCGGTCGCGCATGCCGTCGAGCGTGGCCATGGAGATGTGTTTTGCGCCATCGTAGAGCATGTGCTCGTAGATTTCGTCGGTGATCGCGAACGCGTTCCAGCGGTTGCACAGATCGCGAATCGCCTCGAGTTCGGCGCGCTCGAAAACCTTGCCCGTCGGATTGTTGGGCGTATTGAGGATGATGGCTTTCGTCGACGGGCCGAACGCGGCGGCGAGCTCGGCGGGATCGAACGTCCAATCGGGCGCGCGGAGGTTGACGAAACGCGGCGTCGCGCCGGAGAGAATCGCGTCCGGTCCGTAATTTTCGTAGAACGGCTCAAAGACCACCACCTCGTCTCCGGGATTGATGATGGCCATCATCGCGGACATCATCGCTTCCGTCGAGCCGCAGCAAACCGTGATTTCGCGCTCGGGATCGATGGTGAGTCGCGTGTCACGCCCGAATTTTTCCGCGATCGCGTTGCGAAACGATTTCGAGCCCCAGGTAATCGCGTACTGATTGATGTCCGCGGCGATGGCGTCCTGCGCGGCGCGCTTGATTTCAGCCGGCGCGGGGAAATCGGGGAAGCCTTGCGAGAGGTTCACCGCGTTGTGTTTCAGCGCGAGGCGCGTCATCTCGCGGATCACGGATTCGGTGAAGCGTTCGGCTTTCGCGGAAAGACGAAGGCTAGCGTGCGTGCTTGCGGCCGGTGACGGCTTTGCGGGGTTCATTCGGCGCTCCGTAAAGCTTGCGATAGATGTCCGCGTTGCGCGTGACGATTTCCACGTATTCGCGCGTTTCGGTGAACGGAATCGAATCGACGAATTCCGCGGGTTCGCGATAGGTCTGCCCCGCGGTCCAGGCGATGACGCGGTCTTCTCCCGCATTGTACGCGGCCAGGGCCGATTCGATGCTGCCGAATTGCTTGCGGAGATTGGAGAAATAGAGCGTGCCGAGGCGCACGTTGTAGTCGGCCTCGAAGAGCCGCAACTGCGAGTATCCGACTCCGGATTGCCGCGCCAGAAGCTTGGCCGTCTTCGGCTCGAGTTGCATCAGACCCATCGCGTTGCGGTTCGAGCGCGCTTCTTCGGCGAATGCCGATTCCTGGCGAATGAGACCGGCCACGAGCATCGGGTCGACGCCCGCCTTCGCGGACCACTGGTGAATCGATCCCTTGAACGGCATCGCGTACGCGGTGAGCCACACGTCGTGCGGCACTTCCGCGAAGGGCCGCGCTTCGAGTTGCGGATAGATTTGGCGAACGGCGACAATCGCTTCGCCGATGTGGCCCGCATCCACCGCGGCTTGCGCAGTTTCCAAAAGCAATCGCGGCTCGCCGGTCGAGGCATATGCTGCGCGCAATTCGAGTTCGGCGGAGGCGTCAAATGCAATCGAGCGCAGCGCGTCCGAACGCGCCTCGCGGTCTGCCGCGGCGGCTGGAATGTCGTCAGCCAACTTCACCGGAACCGGCGGCGAAGGAACGAAGCTGAGAGCCTCCGGATCGTCGGCAGCTCCGTTGCCCATCGCGCGGAGGCGAGCGGCGGCGGCGGTTTCGAAATAGTTTTGGGGGAAACGTTCCATCAGCTTCTGATAGTAGCTTCGCGCGACTCCCGCACTTCCTGCTTCCTCTGCGAGACGCCCGAGCCAGTAGAGCGCGTCGGGAAGGAATTGCGACATCGGGTACCGCTCGACATGTTCGGCGAGCAGTTGCGCCGCGTCGGGCTGCCGCTTCAGAACTTCCACCCACGTAACGCGCCAGTGCGCGGGGATTGCGTCGGGCGCCGCGGGAAAATCTTCCACCAGGCGTTTGTAGTAGACGGCGGCGCGATCGCGATCGAGTTCCACCCAATACTCATTGGCGGCAAGCATCAGCGACGATTCCGCCCAGTGGCTCTGCGACGCTTTCAAAGCCGCGCCCTCGACCGCCGCCGCCATTTCGGCGTCTTGCTGCAGCGAGCGGTAATACTGGGCCAGCGTGTAGAAGCGTTCCGCGTCGACGTCGGGATCGGTCGCCTGGAACGACGCCATTTGGGCAGGGTCTGCGCCAAGCGACACGCCACACTCGAGAATGCGAAGCTGCGCGCGTTCGCGATCGGCGCCTGTCAGCTCGGGTAAAAGCTGCGCGTATTCATTGCGCGCGTTGCCCCAATCTTTCGCGTTGAAAAGTGTACCCGCGTGCGCGTTGCGCTGGTCGAGCGGAATCGGCGGAATTTGCGTTCCGGGCGTGCCGGCCAGGAAGCTGAGCTTCATGGTCGCTTCCCTTGCCTGGTCGCTCATGGCGAATCGCAGGTAAACGGTCTGATAGTCGGCTGCAGCCAGATCTTTTTCGCCCGCTTGCTCATGCGCTTCGGCGCGAAGGAAAAGCAGCGCCGGGCGATCGTCTGTGGCCGAATAGGCGTTCAGGGCCGCGATGGCCTCGGCGGGCTGATTCGAGGCGAGAGCCGCCTCGCCGAGAGTTTGCAGCGCCTGGTCGGTGATCACGGAATCGCGAAAGTCCTGGCGGAACTGCTTCAGCTCGGCCAAGGCATCGGCGCTGTGGCCCTGCGCGAGATCGTTTTCGGCCGTCCAGTAAAGCGAATAGTCGCGCAGCAGCGGATCGCCTTTCGCGCGGTCGAACCATTTCGCGGCTTGCGCGTAGTGCGCCTTGGTGTAATCGAAATAACCGAGGGCAAGCGCGGCACGCATTCCAAACACGCCGGAAGTCTTTTGCATCGCGAAGGTGCTGAGCTGTTCGTAGGCGGGCGCCGGATTCTTGTCCTTTAGCTGGCGCGAAAGCTGTTGGAGGTATTTCGCAGCATCGACGGTCTTGCGCGCCGTTGTTGGTGTCGGAGGCGCAGCCGGCCTCGTGCGCGCAGCCGGGCAAACCACAAACAACACTCCTGCGGCGAGAGCGAGCCGAACACCCGTTTTCATGGAGTCTATTTTAGTTCCGAAGAACGGGCGAGGGATACGGATACTCTCCGAGCATCTGCGGATCGCCCTCGGCGAGAATTTCCACCATCCAGTGATGGAAGTAGTCGATGGGATCTTCCAGAATCGCGCGGAAACGCCGGTCGTACTCCTTGCGGGCCTTATCGAGATCATTGCGTAGCCGATGACAAATATCCTTGTGCTCGCGGCCGAGCCGGACGTCCTTGGGCCGCAGAAGCTTTATGTCCTGCATGGCGACTTTCGCCACACGATTTGCCCGCCGATGTAAATCTTGGACCTCGGGGGGCAGGCTGGCAAGGTCGAATACCCCAGTTTCAGCAGCGACTGTTTCTTCCGCGGCAACTTCCGCAGCAACCTCAATGTTCGGTTCCGGCACAACGGCAACTTCGTCGTGCCCACCCTTTGCCGTCACCGGAACGACGGGCGCTTCCTCAGCGGTTGCAGCCCATTCGGATTCAGGTTCGACGCGCGCGATCGCGGGGGCGGGAACGTGAGCGGGCGCAGGTGGTTCCTCTTCCGCTTCCTGCACGGCGACGCGGGCGGATTCCCTGGCTTCCGGCTCATCTTCGATTGCGTGACGATCGCGCGGGTTCAGCGCTACGGCGACGAAATTCGAGAGCACCGAGAGGCCGGCCGCGAGGGCCGAAGCAGCCGTTTGCGCTCGGAGCATCGCGGGAAGCGCGTTGGTAGGACGGCTCGAAGAGCAGGAGGCGACCAGATCGGCATACGCCTGCTGAAGCTCGTCAGCGGTGCGCTGGAGCGGCGCGAGATTGTCGCGCAGCGCCCGGGATACAGCTTCTTCCAGGGCACGTTCGAGGGGCTTAGCGCGCTCTTTCGTGGCTTTTTCCGCCATTTTGAAATTATGGAAACGGTCTCAGGGAGTGTCAATGGACATTCAGGAAAGGCGTTCCTGAGCATCAGTGGCAGTTTCGCACCCCCGGCCTGCACTACGAGAAGGCGGGTCAGCGCGGCTTCTGCGCGGCGGCGGCGCGTTCCTTTGCGTAAGCGACGAGAGTGCCAAAACGAGGATCCCCGTGCAGCGATTTAAGGTCGGGATCGCTATCCATCCCCAAATCACCATCCGGCGGCAAACCGTGGTCGACAGCTTGGCGCAGGAAAGCAAGCGCGACGTCGGGCTGCCCGCGGTGCGCCGCCACAGACCCAAGGTTATACGTCGAAATAGCGGCGTCGGGACTATCGGGGCCAAGCACACGTAGCTGAATCTGCTGCGCTTCTTTCAAGAGCGTCTCGGCGTCAGAGTATTTCTTCATCTGCATCAGTGTGTTCGCCAGGCTAGTCATCGTGCTCAGCCGGTCCGAGTGCTCCTCTCCGAGGATGCGAGTCTGCTCAGCGAGTGCGTGTCTCTGCAACGCCTCCGCCTCCGCGAATCGATTTTCCGCACTCAATACCTCGCCCAGATTGCCCTCTGAGACCAGGGTCTCGGGATGTTCAGGACCCAGAGTACGCCGGCGAACCTCAAGCGCCTCTCGGTCCAATTTTTCCGCCTCCGCGTAGTGACCTTCGGATTGCAGGTCTCGAGCCAGGTTGTTCATCGTCAACAATGTGTCCGGATGCTCGGGGCCCAGGACGCGGCGTTTGATTTCGAGCGTTTCCCGATGCAGTTTCTCCGCGTCGGCGTAGTGGCTCTCATCATCCAAAAGCAGCGCTAGATTGTTCATGGATGCCAGCGTGTCTGGATGATCCGGGCCGAGAACGCGCCGGCGAACTTCCAACGTTTCGCGATCCAATTTCTCCGCTTCCGCGTAGCTCCCTTCCATACGCAAGGCTTCGGCCAGGTTACTCATCGAAGCGAGTGTATCCGGATGCTCTGGCCCCAGAACACGCCGCCTGATTTCAAGTGTTTCACGGTTTAACTTTTCCGTTTCCGCGTAGCGACCCTCGAAGTCCAAATCTCGCGCCAGATTGCTCATTGACGCAAGTGTTTCCAGACGTTCCGGCCCCAAAGTCCGGCGGCGAAGGTCCAGCGTTTCGCGGTCGAGCTTCTCTGATTCGGTATACAGTCCTTCGTTCGCAAGAACATTCGCTAGATCGCTCATAGATTTCAGCGTATCCGGATTGCGCGTGCCCAGAATGCTCTTCCGAATGTCCAACGCGCGTTGTTCGAGGGGCTGCGCACGCGAATAGAGCCCTAAATTATCGTAAACCGTTCCCATGAGGTGCATCATTTGGGCTTGGACTTCCGGATCTTGCGCGAGACCCGTGCTGATTTCGGCAGAGGCCTTGTCCAGAATCTCACGGGCCGTGACCGTATTGCCTCGCGCCTCACTCGGGTCTGACACCTTGAACATTCTCGTCATGAAATCGCTGATGCGGGTCGCACGATCGCGCTCACGGGTGATCCGGCGCAACTGCTCGGCCTGCACGACCGTGAAACCGGCGAGCAGCAGCACGATGCCCGCTGCGACTGCCACCATGACGCGGTGCCGTCTGACATACTTCCTTAACCGGTAGGCTGCGCTGGCAGGCCGCGCCTCGATCGGCTCGTGGTTCAGATAACGGCGAACGTCTGCCGCTAGTTCTGATGGCGTGCCATACCGGCGCTCTTGCTCCTTCTCGATGGCCTTCATGGTGATCCAGTCGAGGTCACCTTGAAGCTGATTCACCAAGTGTCTTGGCAACGTCCCGCGCATCTCAGCAGCCGCCGTTGAGGAGCCCTTCTCGGTTTCCACTTTGGTACTCGGCCGCGGAGCCTCCCCTTCGCGCAACTGCCGCAGCACTTCATGCAACGGCTGCTTCTGCCACTGCCTTGGGTCGAGCGGGAGCGAGCCAGTCAGCAGTTCGTAGAGAATCACGCCGAGCGAGTAAACGTCTGCTCGAGTATCGACGTCTTGCTCGCCGGGTTCGGCTTGCTCTGGACTCATGTACGCGGGAGTGCCAACGAAACCACCCGCTTGCGTGAACATCATTTCGCCAGGCGCCTGCGGCGTCAGGGCTTTTGCGAGCCCGAAGTCGATGATGCGAGGTGTGGGTTTGCCGTCGACTTCGACTACGAGGATGTTTGCCGGTTTGAGGTCGCGGTGGATGATCGCTTTCTGGTGCGCGTGCTGCACACCTTCACACACGCGAATGAAGAGTTCCAGCCGATCGCGAATTTTCAGGTGGTGTTGGTCGCAGTACGTGGTGATCGGAAGCCCTTGCACAAATTCCATTACGAAATAGGGCTGCCCGTCACTCGTCGTGCCGGCATCGAAGACCTTCGCGATCGAAGGATGATCCATGATCGCGAGCGACTGTCGCTCCGATTCGAAGCGATGCAGGATCGTGTCGTCGTACATACCGATCTTAATGAGCTTGAGCGCCACTTGCCGGCGTACCGGGGCGGTCTGTTCGGCCAGCCAGACCTGCCCCATGCCGCCCTCGCCTAACTTCTTGACGAGCAAGTAGTTGCCGATCGACTTCTTTTCGGCGCCGCCCCGAGACTCTCCGGCGGGAACTGCCGTCGCATTGGGATCAGAGCCGGGGGAGAGTGACTGGGTGGGTAATCCGATATCGGCGGCGGAAGTAATGTTCTTCGTAGGACCATCCGCGTTGTTCACTGGTACCTCCGCAGAATGTTTTGGGGGTGGCCCGAGTCTAGCACGGAAGATTTATGGATGTGCGGGATATGCCGCCAGCTCCTGCGCAGAAAGGTCGGATCTTTCGCAAAGGGTACTTCCAGTCGTCGCGCGCCAACACTGATATCACTGAGCGCCGCTACCGGCCCGTCGCCTCGCCGCTGTCCGAGAGCCGCAGAAGCTCGGAGTACACGATGCTCCTAAGACGATCGCTCCCGAAAGGGCACCGGTGGCAGGGGCTGCGCAGGCGGTTGTACTCGTTGATGGGCCGGTCATCGCTGAGAGCGGGTGTGAACGGCGATAGGGATACCAACTGTCCGATATTCAGTTCCTGGGAAAGCATCGAATCCAGCTCTTGGCCGGGCGTTGCGCTCGGCCCCCACTCCATCATGTCGGTCACGGCGCGCGATGGCATTCGCGCCTGGAGTTCCGCCGCAGTGCGCCCAGGGATCGGTCGATCGCTCCCCAAAAAGTGCCAACCCCAATGCTCAACCGAGTGAAAAACCCGGACATAGGCAAACGAATCCGCCAGCGCGCGTGCCACTGCTGACTGGTCCGCGGCGTCTCCCTCGGGCAGCCATTGGGCTAGGATCCCTCCGGGCTCCAGATGCTGCCTGATCAAGCCGTAGAATTCCCGCGAATAGAGAAGACTGGAGCCGGCGGCCGGCACCGGCGGCGGCGGGTCGATTATGATTGCATCAAAGCGATTCGGCGAGCGCTCGAGATACCGGCGGCCGTCGTCGATCACGACGTGAGCAAAGGGCGAGGCGAGAACCTGGGGAGCATCCGAATGATAGTAAGCAAACAGTTTTGGCACGCTTGGAACAAGGTCGACCGCGGTGACGGGAGTTCCCCACGATAGAGCCGAGCGAAAAGTGGTTCCCATGCCGAAGCAGATGACTAAAGTGCTGCGCGGAGTGTGGTCGAGCGAGGCGAGAGTGAAGTGCGCCATCATCTTCGTGACCGGGGTCAAAAACGTCATTCCCGCGCCGTTCACGAGGAGTCCCTTCTGCATGCCAGAACCTGTCGCAATCACGGTGGCAGTGCTGTCGCGCAAGACCTGGCGCTCTGGGAACTGCGTTTCGAAGTCCTTCGTCAGAAAAAACACCGCCAGCGACGCCGCGGCCACACCCGCCACAGCAAGCTGAAATTTCCTGCTCTTCAAATCCCCCGGCCGCGCGGCCATGGCCAACCACGGCAACGCGAACAGCAGCATGGAAACATGCTCACCAACGCGCGGAAGCAGAACAAAACCGGAAATCAGCGGCCCCACGATGCATCCCAGCACGTTCACTGCATAGGCGCGTCCGGCGCGGTTCGGATCTCCCGCGGACCAGCGGTCAATGAGCATGGGCGTCAGAAATCCGATCACGGCGGAGAATGGCCCGATGCCCAAAGCGATCCGCAGGAAAGCCAGCATCGTGACGCGCACGTCAGTCGTTAGCAGCGGAAGAAGTCCAAGCAAAGCCAAAGAGACCCAGAGTAAGCCGCTCTCGCGGTCGTTCCGGCGGCTCCAAAAACGGTAGACTCGCGAGCCGGCGAACGTGGCAAGCAGATACGTGGCCAAGATCATCGCGAACGAATACACGAGAGGTCCCACGTACGGCGTGAAGAGCCGGATCCAGACGAGTTCCATGCCCATGGTGGCGAGACCCGTAGCGAACAACAAAAAGAGCGGCGCATTCGGCACAGCGGAGATGACGGTCGCCCCATCCGCAACCTCGAGAGGCACCCTGGAATCGTGCGATGAAGTAGACAGGCTTAGCACGAAGGCCGACGTTGCGATTGCGGCGTTCAGCACGGCTCCGACGCGCAACGTCCCGTGGAAACCGTAAACCTCGATCAGAAACAAGGGGACAATGGCGCCGACTACCGCGCCTAGAACATTGGCCAGATAAAGAAAGCTGAAGGAGCGGCCTGTTTCGTAACGTCGATCTCTGCCAATGGCGAACATCGCCAACGGAATGGTGGCACCCATACACGCGCACCATGGAACCAGCGTGACCGCCAGGCAGGCGCCTGCGGCGAGATAGTATGTTCCCGATGAAATCGGAGCCTGTTGGGCCATCCGCGCGAGCACGCCGTGACCCCAGACTAACTCCCTGGGAACAATCAGGGCCGAAAGGCCGATAAGAAGCTCAGCAAGGGCATAGAGCCAGAGAGGAGCAATCTTCAATTTTTGACCGCGGTTCCGGACAAGCGCGCCCGCGGCCCAGGAGCCCGCGCCCAATCCGGCCATGAACACCGACAACACGATGGAGACGAGCGCGGTGGTAACGCCAAACTGCGCCATCGCGAGCCGCATCCACACCAGTTCGTAGAGAATGCCGCAGAAGCCTGAGACCAGGAAGAATACGAAATACCAACTCATCGAGGACGCCCTTCACTCACCAGGAACATTGGCGCGAATAGCGAGATCGAGTAGAGCCGCGAGAATCAATGCAAAGGCAGGCAGCCTGAACCTCAACTTTCGACCCCGGCCGCTAACGCTAGCACAAACACGATGAGTTTCAAATCCAACCAGTGTAAGTGTGGTTCGCGCAGGAGTAGTTAGCGCGCTCCCGGGAAAGCGGCCCGCGGGGGGCGCAAGGCGAGAATGCCGCCGGCGTGGTAAAATGGGTAGTACCAACGGGGGCGACACGGTTTCGACGGAAGCTGTCGCGGCTCGAAGGCATGCCGGGCGTCACCTGCCCGCAATCGGGTGAAACAACACAACTGGCAACTCACAGTTGGCACTCGCAGCCTAACCAAAAGTAAGCTGCGCGTCTCCTCAGGCGTCACCTACGCGCTTGAGATGAGGCGTCACACAGTAGGCTGGCTGTCGCGTTTCGGTCCGTAATGCGGCGGCGAGATCATCGGACTAGTCGGCGGCGCGTCTTGCCCGCTCTGAGCGTCGTCGGCGAAACCAAACGGAACGGGCTAAGCATGTAGTCTTCGGGTTGCAAGGCTTCTCGGACGGGGGTTCGACTCCCCCCGCCTCCAGAATTTCGCGCAGCGAAATTCTGTCCTGAGCGAGCCCGCATTTTGGGCGAGTCGAAGGGCAAAATTGGCGTAGCGAAATCCTGAGCGCGTTCGCCGCGACGAGAAGAAGGACGTTCTGGTTGGGGGTTCCCTTCGACTCCGCTCAGGACGGGCTTGAACCGCCCGCGACTCCCCCCGCCTCCAGAATTTCGCGCAGCGAAATTCTGTCCTGAGCGAGCCCGCATTTCAGGGCGAGTCGAAGGGCAAAATCTAGCGTAACGAGATTCCGAACGAGTTCGCCGGGCCCAACGAGTCCAAGGGCAAGAATGCTGTGTTCTACGCCTACATCTTGCAATGCTCCGACGGCTCTTACTACGTGGGTTCATCGGACGATCCCCATCGCCGATTGATGGAGCACAATCAAGGCAAAGGCTCCGATTGGACGGCCGCGCGGCGGCAGGTCACGCTCGTATGGACAGAGGAGTATGCGACTCTGTCTTCGGCTCGTAAGCGAGAAAATCAACTGAAACGCTGGAGGCGCGAGAAGAAGGACGTTCTGGTTGGGGGTTCCCTTCGACTTCGCTCAGGACGGGCCTAAACCGCCCGCGACTCCCCCGCCTCCAGAATTTCGCTGCGCGAAATTCTGTCCTGAGCGAGCTCGTTTCTTGAGCGAGTCGAAGGGCAAAATTGGTGGAAGCGAGATCCTGAGCGGGTTCGCCGCGGCGAACAAGACAGCCAATCACTTTGCTTGTGACATGGCCGGAGTTTTGGCGAAAGGCAGATCACGGCTGATGCTTCAGGAAGTGGTCCGCCACGATGGCCGGCTGTTCGACGATGCGCTTTTCCTGCGCGCATATCACCAGCCGGATAAACTGCGCCATGCTCCACGCGAGAGGGGTCGCGCTGCCGGTTCCTGATCCGAAAACGAAGTGCGATGACGTCGGCTCCGCGCGATCCCAGACCTGTTCTGGGATCATGCCACCAGCGTTCGCGAAGTGAAGCATGGCGTCGAGGTATGCCGCGGGACTGCGGCCGAGAGCGATTTCGTATTCTCCGCGCTCGCCCGCAAAGATCGGCCACAAGCGTCCGATGCCTTCGCCGAGCCACGGACCGCCAAAAAACGTTTCGCCATAGCCATCGTGATTGTATCGATAGAACGACGGCCCGTTCGGTGTTTCGACGCGAATGGTTGAGTCGATCACCCTCACCGAATTCTGGATCGTTGGATCGTTCGCCGGACGAATCCCCAGCCGAACCAGCTCGAGGAAACCGGCATCCACTACGTCTCGTTGATCCCACACTCCGCCGCCATTGTGAACGTCGAGCTGATCACCACTGTTCGGATCCTTGCCCTTGTCGATGCGAATGTAATGCGCGCCAGAATCACCGGCGGGATTGAGATGCCCACTCTTTGTAACGAGCCAGTTCTCGATATTCGCGTTCCAGTCGTCGGCGGTGCGGAGATAGCGTTCCGCGTCTTCGTTGGCTCCGTTCTTGCGGGCAATATCGGCAGCGCACACCAGGCCGGCGATCTCGGCGGCGATCGTTGACGGCGAATAGCCCGGCACTTCCTCCCAGCGCTCCTCCTGAGTCGCAGGACCATGACTCAGAACAAATTCGGCTTCGGGACGTATGTGCTTCATCCACGTGTTGCTATCGGTCTTGCCCAGTTGCCAGGCGAGGATCATCGGATAAGACAATTCATCCATTTGGAGTGCGGTCCAGTAAGGTTTGCCGTCGAGCCAGCTATTCTGAGGAAAGCTTCCGTCAGGTTTTTGCTGGACGGTGAACAAATATGTGAGGGCGCGCTCGGCTGCGGCGCGGTCACCCGCGGCAAGGAAAGCTGTGACAACTTCGTAGAGGTCGCGCGCCCAAACCAAGTGATAACCGCCGACCGTTGGAGCGTCCGCTTTCACCGCGTTTCCCCAGGGAATACTCATCGAAGCGATAACGGCGCCGCGATAGGTCTTATCTTCATGAGCTTTCAAAACCATCGTCGCAAGACGGAATTCGCCCGCGTAGGGGCCGTCTTGTGGCTGCAGACTCTGCAAGTACTCCCGCCAACCCTTGACATATTCCGCGCTCACCGACGCGAAACCTCGTTGCAGGCTCGCGCGCGCGCTCTCGACGGCAGCCGAAGGAGTGGGACCAAAACCGAGAGCCAGCGTGAAGTGTGCGCTGCTGATTTTCGCGGCCTGAATGACGTTCCCATTCTCGGCTCGCGAGTAGGACCAATTGAGCCGATGGTGCAGAAGGAGATCCGTGTAGGCGTCGCTCGCGCCCAAGAACCCGCTGGAAGTCTTCTCGAATCCGGAGCTGCTAACCAAAGCGGACGCGATATCTTGCTTTTGTGTGACGAGCGCGTCGCCTTGCGAGTAACCTGTGTCGCCATAGCCGGAATTCTTCAGCGAAGGATCATAAAGTAGATAAAGAGACGATGTCTCAGGCCCCGAAAACTCCACGTCGATCAGCACCGCATCGCGCTGCGGGTCGGTGACGTAGGTTTTCGTGATTCGGAAGTTCCCTGCCGGGCCGCGGCTGGTTTGGCGAAAGACCAGGGCATCTTGGTCGATCCACTCAATCGAGTGCTCCATGTCCTTCGACTCGAGCCAGACCGTGCTTCCGTCGCTCACAGCGAATTCGAGCGTACGAACGTTGGCGGTGTCGAGCCGAGGATAGTAGACCTCGGTCATCACTCCGCCTTGCAACGTAAACCAAACCTTCGATTGGGCCGTCGCCGACGTTCCCACGCCCTCTTTGCCGCCGGACGTCCAAGTGGGAATCGCTCCAGGCGCTCCTGGCGCGGACTGCGCAAACAAACTTGCCGGTGCAAGCACGATCACTGAAATCGCGGTGAGAAGAATTTTCTGCGTGCGCATCATTGCGTCACCAAATACATTTGGACGCCGTCAGATGGGACGACCGTGCCAACTCGATCGTTTTGAATTTGCTGTGGGCTGCCGCCGAAGAGCGGGACAAGTTTCGACGCACCAGTCAGTGGCGTGTCTGAAAGTGAGAACTGCACCGACTGGGCATTTCTCGCCACATTCATGACCACGAGCACGCGCTCGTCTTTCGAGATTCGCGCGAAAGCGTAGGTATTCTGGCTCCAGAAGATATTCCAGAGCTGGCCATCGCGAAGCGAAGGGTGGTCGCGGCGCAAAGCCAGAAGATGCTGAATGTGCGAAAACAGCTCCTGCTGCTGCGGCGTGCGACCCGACTCGAGAAACGCATTGCGAGCGTCGCCGGGAAACCCGCCGGGAAAATCATGGCGATTGTCGGGATCGTCGCCTCCCGTCATACCGATTTCATCGCCGTAGTAGATTTCGGGGATTCCCCGCATCGTCAGCAGAGCCGAGAACGCAAGCTTCAGTTTCTCGGCAGACATGTCAGGCAGGCTTGCCAGGCGCCGGACATCATGATTGCCGAGAAAAGGGACGAGCAACTCGGGATGCGGGTAGAGGCGATCACGCGAGAGAACATCGATGATGGTCTGCACCGTGGCCCCGCCGCTGACGACATCGCGGAACGCGTCAAAAAGCGGAAAATCGAAGACCGTCGACACGCCCGAGTCGATTCCATCAAATTGCGTGCGCCCTCCTGCGAAGAAGGATGTGACGTCTGGGTCGCGGTTGAATACCTCGCCCACCGTCGTCATGCGGGGATAGATGTTGCGAAGCGCCTGATGCCACTGCGACCAGAAACTGCGCGAGACATAGGGAAAAGTGTCCAGCCGATAGCCATCGATACCGGTCTCTTCAGCCCACCATAGCGCGTTCTGAGTGAAATACTGCGCGACGTCTGGGTTCTCCTGATTCAGGTCGGGCAGAATGCCCGCAAACCAGCCATCGACCACGTCGCGCCAGTAGCGAGGCGGCGCGTGCGGGTCCGCGAGGTATTGAAAGTTTCCGTTCGAAATCGCGTGATGATCCTTTGTGCCGTGAAACCAATCGGGCTCAGGAGGCGCGTCCGCCCACGGGTCGCGTGGCCCGACGTGGTTCGGGACAAAATCGAGGATCGTCTTCAGGCCTTTGGCGTGAGCAGAGCTGACCAGATCCTGAAGGTCTTTCATAGTGCCGAAATGCTGCTCGACGGCATACTCGTCCACCGCGCCGTAGCCGTGATAATCCTGCGGCGATGCCGGGTCATTCTCGACGATTGGCGTCAGCCAGATCGTTGTCACGCCGAGGTCGCGCAGATAATCGAGGTGTTCGCGAATGCCTCGCAGGTCTCCGCCATGATACGCGCGCGCTTTCGACCGGTCGTATGTGCCCGGCGAGCTCGCGGGCTCGTTGTTGCTCGGATCGCCGTCAGCGAACCGGTCCGGCATGATGAGGTAAATCACATCATCCTGCGAAAAGCCCTGGAATCGCCCCTCGCTGGAATCCCGCCGCCTGAGCGGCAGCGTTATGGAAGTCTCTCCCGACGGAGTATGGACTTGGAGAAGCGCGTCACCTGGCCTCACATCCGAACCGATACTCAGCCACACGAACAAGTACTTTCCTCTTTCCGTTGTCTTCCATCGCGTGACGCGCAACCCCTCATATGCGACCGTAACTTTGGCTCCTTCGAGGTTTTCGCCCGTCGCAAGCAATTCCAAATCCGGCGTGAATCCGGTCCACCAATTCGGCGGATCAAGCTTCGCGATGCGAGGTTCGCGAGCTTGTTGCAAACCTGCTGACGTTTGCGGCGCGCGCGCTGTGTGCGTGTTCGCATAAGCCGGCTTGATCCCCGTCGCGACAAATATGAATAGCAACGTGGCAAAGAACGAAAGCTCGCGGCACGGTTTCACAGTGATTGGCCAGGATTCTATCGCAGGCGCCGACGAGGAGCGGACGATTGTCCGCTCCCCGAAGCGCCACCGAATCTAGAACGTAATCCGCAGGCCGAGTTCACCCTCGCGGTTGGAATACGGCAGCACCGTGGTGATTTCACCGAATTCGGAGTTTGGATTAAAAACTGCCGGTGCGTTGACGCCGCCGCCGGGTGCTGAGTAATTCCCGACGCTGGTGTTCGGCTGCCCGAAATGAGGTGTGTTGGTGATGTTATAGAACTGAACGCGGAACGACGCTTTCACGCGCTCCGTGATGTCGAAGTTCTTGAAGATCGCGAAATCCAGGTTCGAAGAGCCCGGCCCAATCAAGATGTTCCTTCCGCCGGTACCCGGGCGATCGTAGACAATTTGATTGGTATCTGCGTACCAAGTTGCCGGTGGTCCGGTAAACCCGCTTACATTGATGTAATTGCTGAGGTTGCCCGGATTGACACCTATGGAGCCAGAAGCGTCCGGACGCTCGTAGGCCTGAATGCCTCCGGACACGTTGAGGTCAAACGGCATCCCGGACTGCAGGTTGTAAATGCCGTTCACTTGCCAGCCGCCAATGGCCCAATCGAGAGGCCGTGACCAGTTGTTCCCCCAGCGCTTTCCGCGACCGATCGGAAGCTCGTAGAGTGAACTCATGACAAGATGGTAAGGCTGGTCGAGATCGGAAAGACCTTCTTCGAGTCCCAGGTTACGGAAGTTGGTTGGGCCCGAGCAGTCGTAAGCGCCACAGGTGTCGTCTGTCTGCTTCTCCCAAGTAAATGACGCGGTGAACTGCAATCCCTTCATGAAACGACGGTCGAACTGCGCCTGCAGCGAGTGAAAGTTCGACTTTCCGTAGGTGTTATAGGTGTCAACGCTGCCGGCCAGAATCGGGAAGAGGCGCGAACCCGGAAGATTCGTGTCCATTCCGAACTGATAGTCATTTGAATTGTAGTAGCCCGGCAAATGAGCCCCGTGGTCTCCCACGTAGCCGATGCTGATCGACGTGTTAGTCGCGATCTGTCGCTGTACTTGCAGGTTCCACTCGGTAACCATCGGCGTGAGATTGGAGGGCAGCCACCCAATCACGCTTACGTTAGCTGGGTTCGAGTAGTTGAGATTTGCAAATGCCGCGGCGCCCGTTGGAACCGGCGCCGTCGCCGTCGTAGAGTCGAGTTGAGCCGGCGAGGTGCAAGCGGGACTGCAGGGAAGCGCCCCGGAAAGCGCGATTTCATAGCCGCTGGTCTGATTGAAAGTGGCGTCTCCGCTGAAGGGCGGATTTTGCCCAAGCTGGTTGCTGATGCCGCCCCGGTCGAGGAAGTGAAAGATTCCCACACCGCCGCGAATTACGGTCTTGCCATCGCCGGTGAGCTGATAGGCAAAGCCTGCGCGGGGTTCAAAGTTGTGATAATCGGTCGGAACGAGGCTCCGCGAGGAACCGCCACTGCCTGCAAGGATGAGAGCTCCGGTGGCAACATCGAAGTTCGCCTGGCGGTCGTCCACTTCAACGGGTTGCGTGAAGACTTCCCAGCGCATACCAAGATTCAAAGTCAGCCGGTTGGTAACCCGCCAATCGTCCTGCGCAAAGAACCCGTTCTCCCAACTCCGGGTTCCAATCATCCCGTAGGGCACTCCGTCGCCGTAACTGCAAACGAACCCGGCCAGCAAGTCGGAAACTTCATATCCGGTTGCGCTGCCGCTGCCGCCGTTTCCGCAGAGGTCAAAGTAACCTTTTCCCTCGAGCGGGCGATAAAGATTGAGCTGTCGCCGAATCAGGTTGGCCCCGAATTTCAGGGTGTGGTTACCCTTGACCCACGACAGTGAATCGTTCCAATCAAAACCAGTTTGCGGAACGAGGTAGGGACCATAGTCCCCCGTGTACTCGATTTGGGTGTTGTAACCGCCGATTAAAGCGATCCCGCCAAGCTCCGAGCTGTTGTTGCAATTTGGAATCCCGAGTTGCGTGCAAAGCGCTGTGCCGTCGAAGGGGGGAACATATCCGTAGTTGGTGCGGACGTAGCCGTAGTGCATTTCGTTGATGACGTTCTGATTGAAGATGTGCGTCCAACCCAGCGATGCGCCGTTCGGATGGTTGAACGTCGTGCCGGTGCCGAACCCGGAGGGCAACGTTGTCAGGAATGGGGTTTCAGTGTTGTTGGCGTCGCCTCGGCTAAAGCGGCCGAAGAATTGGTTGGCCGAATTAAAGTTATAGTCGACGCGGACGTCGAAATCATTCCACGTTTCGTCGAGCACCTCGGAATTCCGGTAGTTGTTGATAATCGACCCGCAACCCAGCTGGACCGCAGGACTCGTGCAGTTGGGCTCCGGGAACGCCTTCAAGTAATTCTGTCCTACCGAGTTCACCCGACCCGAGGGAATCATATTTCCCCCGAAGCAGCCAGTCTGATTGCCTGCGTTGCAAGGCAGGCCGGTAGTGGGGTCGGCAATGTAAATGGACGTGCCCACCGGATACAGCCCGTTGTTGGCCGGCATATTCAGGAGTTCGGAGAAGTCTCCGGAGCGCATCTTGTCCGTCGGAACAGTACCGATACCGCTCGGTCCCGGCGAATGTTCTCTCAATCCCTGGTAGTCTCCGAAGAAGAAAAGTTTGTTCTTGATGATCGGGCCGCCCACCGTTCCGCCAAATTGATTCCGGGCGAAAACACCCTCGCTTGAGGGGAAATAGTATTCGGAGTCAAGACTCTCGTCGCGATGGAACCAGAATGCGCTGCCGTGAAACTCGTTGCTGCCGGAATTGAGAGAGGAAACCAGCACGGCACCGCCCGCTCGGCCATACTCAGCGGGGGCAACGTTCGTGATGACCTTAAACTCTTGAAGAGCATCCGCCGGCGTGAAGAAGATAATCGTGTTGACAAGCGATTCGTTGTTATCGATTCCATCGAAAATGAAATTGTTCGCCTCTGGTGGCAGTCCGTTAACAGCCAGCGAAGCGCCGCCGCTCTCCTTATAACGAAACGTCTCCGTATTGTTTTGCGTGCCGGTCGCGGAGCCAGTCGGAATACCGCGGTTCACACCGGGCTCAATAGTGGCCAATTCCGTGAAGTTTCGGCCATTCAATGGAAGTTCGGTGACCTGGCGTCCCTCAATCACCGTCCCGATCGAGGAGTCGGCGGAGTCAATCACGGGCGAGCCGCCCTCAACGGTAACCGTCTGGCTCACTTGGCCGACCTGCAACTTAAAATCGACTACCGCGATTTGGGAGACCTGAAGCTCAAAGTCCTGAACAGCCTTCTGAAAGCCGCTCTTTTCCACGACGACATGGTAACGGCCTGCGGGCAAGGCCGGAGCCACGTAGAAGCCGTCCGCGTTCGGCTGGACAGTCACCATTCGACCTGTGTCGCTATTAGTGACCGTGATCGTGGCGCCAGTAACGGCAGCACCCGACGGGTCAGTGATCGTGCCTTGGAGTCGCGCCGTGTCGGTCTGCGCCAAACAAACACCCGCTACGGCAAAGAAAGACGCCAACAGGATAATCCGCTTCAGGATTCCGTTTCTCATCGTCGCTCTCCCCATGATTTCTCCGCGCCTAACGGCTTGGGTTTCCAGGTTTCAGCTCCCAGGGTGGGAGTTGGGGGCTGAATGGCCTCTGCAAGGCTGTCAACGCGAGCCGCGGGTGCCTGAATCGATCGTGCGCACAGCTCGAACCGCGCACAAACCAACGCCAGGACCCCCGAGCTTTCGATTCGGGTTGCCGTACAACGTTCCAAGAGATTCGGGGCCACCACTCACCCTGATGCTGGTGTACTCTTATGCGAGAGGCGCGGCAAAGAATAAGTTTCAGTGAGTTTGATACCGTTACGGGCGCAAATGCCCCGCTTGCAGTGGTTTTGGAGGTTTGTTACCTTCGTGTCACATGGGAGTTACGGGCATTCGCGTGTCCCAGAGGGACCAACTCCTGGGGCAGATCGACCGCTTGGCTGGGAGCCACGCACTTCACAGTTCCGAGTCGTTGTGTAAGTTGCTCCGATACCTCGCCCGGCAGGCGCTCGATCACCCGGCAGAACCCTTGAAGGAGTACCAGATCGCGACAGAGGTTTTCGGTCGCTCCCCAGATTTCGATCCCCAGGTGGATTCCACGATTCGCGTGCAGGCGGGCAGGCTTCGAACCAAGTTGGCGGAATATTACGCCTCGGAGGGAACGGACGATCCAATCGTCGTGGAGTTGCCGAAGGGGACGTATCACCTCGCCTTTCATCATCGGGCTGCGGCTGCAAAGGCGCACCCTTCAAACGTGATCGACTTCGCAGCCGAGAGAGTCGAAGTCCAGAACGCTCCGACGGTTTGGAGGATCGCGGCTGTTACGCTGGCGGTTCTTTTGGCGGCCGCGCTGGCTTCGATATTCGTGTTGGTCGCCACTCGAAAGCCGGCGGCCGTCGCTTCTGCGAGCCAGGGTGAGCAAGTGCCCGCGGCGTTTCGAATTTTCTGGGCACCTTTTCTGTCGGGGTCCGATGAACCATGGGTGATATTCAGCAACGCTGCGTTCGTGGGCCGTCCCGAAGTCGGATTGCGATACTACAGTCCCGCGCGCGATTCAAAAGATGTTGTCTTCGATCATTACACGGGTGTGGGAGAGGTCCTTGCGGTGCACAGCCTGGATCACGTGTTCGAGCTCCTTCACCGGCAGATTCGCGTGAAACGCGGAAGTCTCTTCTCTTTGGATGATGCAAAGAACAATGATCTGATTTTCGTCGGCTCTCCTTCGGAAAATCTGACGTTGACGGAAATCCCTGGCACTCAGGAGTTCGTCTTTCAACGAGTTGCATCAGGTCCGCGAAAAGGGGATTTGGCGATCATCAACGTACACGCCGCGCCAAGCGAGCCGAAGGCCGTCCTGGCGAGCCCATCCAATTCTCCGCTCACCGAAGATTATGCCGTCATAGCCCTTCTGCCGGGACTGAACGCGGGGCGATCCGTCATGATTCTCGCGGGAACCACGACCTTCGGCACGCAAGGCGCGGTTGAATACGTCTGCCGGCAAAACTCCGTCGAGGAATTGCTCTTGCGCCTGTCCGTCTCCAAGGAAGGCGAAGTAAGACCCTTCGAAGCCTTGTTGCGAGTGAAGGTCACTCGCGGCGTCCCCGTGAGCACGGAATTGATCGCCCTTCGCGAGCGAACCCAGTGAGGCTTGTTCCCTGGGAGTGGACCTCAGAAGATCCACTCTTCAGACGAGTATCCACCCCTCCGGGAACAATGGGCTCGGCTTCGATAAGTAACTTCCGCGCGAGTTTTTGCTTATCGTTTCTTGCGCCGACCTTCGTGCAACTTAATTCTTTTCGCCTGCGGGCTTCTCCATTACCGCCGAGGTTGACCCGCACGTTCCGTAGCTCTTAACGACGCTGCTAACGCGAAACACATGGGTCCCGGATCCTTCGTCAGCGGTCGTTCCCTTGAGTTCGACCCGTTCTCCCGGCTGCACAGGAGTGCCGCCGGCGAGAATCATGTACGTCTCGTTGTCGTTTTCATTCTTCAGGCTGATTCCGTTTGCTTCGGTCTGGGCGCACCCGATGACGGAGGCTTGCGCACGCTCGGCGGCGTGATGGTGATGAACGAGCAATGCGATGCCCACCACTGCTCCCGCCGCGGCTCCCACTCCGATTCCGATGGCCTTGCCGTTACCCGAACCATAGCTGCCTGTCGTACCGCTCGAGCCCGTGCTTCCTGTTCCGCCTGTGCCTCCGCCACCACCATATTGAGCCGATGCCGTCGCCGACACCGCGAGACAAAGCAAAAGAATTCCTGCCACCCTTGCCAACCATCTTGAAAGCATTGTTTTCTCCTCTGAAATGGATCCGAAGTTGTGGTGCTGGTCCGTTTCAGGAGGGAGTGTGCAGCGTGGCGCGGGAAGAGTTGTCGCGAGGAGGCAAAAACCTTGTCGTTTCGAAGTTAAAAAAATGCCACGACTTCGCGTGTCTCGCCGGTATCTCGGTGTTCTTGCTCGTCCGATCTTTGCGGCCGATTCCGCCTTAAGCGGATTTGGCGAGTTGCCGGTTGGCGCGGCCTTCCATCTTCGCGAAATTTCTCCTGCCCGCGCGCAACAGGTGGTCGAGAGTCGGGCCGTCCTTGGGGAATACGGTGATTCCGCCGTCCAGAATTAGTGGAGTCTCGTTATGTTCGGCGGCCATGCGTTGTCCCAATCGCAGCGAGAGCTGGCGCGCTCCCGCAACCGACGTTTCGGGCAAAAGCAGAACGAATTCGCGCGGACCGTCGCGAAAAACGATATCGCCGCTCCTGCACACCGCTCCAGCCACGTTGGCGACCTTGCAGAGCGCTCGACTCTCCGCCAACGAGCGCAAATGTTCGCTCTGTTCGTTCAACTCCCGGAGTCTCACGAGCAACATCGCAAAGGAGCGGCCGCTCCGCTCCGATCGTTTTATTTCTGTGCGGACCACGTTTTGCAGTTGGGCGGTATTGAACAGCCCGGTGAGCGGGTCGCGCACGGCGCTTTCGCGGGCTGGGTCTTTCAGCGCTTTTTCCGTAATATCGATCGCTGTGATGATCCCCGCAGGCTGCCCGTCCAGTTCCGTCAGTCCCACGGTGGCGTCCCACGAACGAATTTCGCCGCGCTTGGTGACCACTTTGATTTCGAATCGAGACTTGGCCTTGTCTGGCTGAAGATGCGAAAAGCCGTGCTCGATCATCAGAGAGCGCGAATCCGGATGAAGCAGATCCCACGAGCTCAGCGCAAGCAATTCCGCCTCCGAGTACCCTGTCAGGATTTGCGCGGGCATGTTGGCGTATCGGCACCGCGTGCCCTGGTAGACAAGCACGGCCGACGCGATGGAATCGGCCAGCACGCGGAACCGCCTCTCGCTTTCGCGCAGAGCCAGTTCGGAGGCTGCTCGCTCTTTGCGCATTCTCTGATCCGCCAAAGCTTTCAGGATTGCCCCAGGCAGAGCGGTCAAGCGCGCCTTCAGGACGAAATCGGCCATACCTCGCTTGATGCAAGCCACCGCCGTTTCCTCGCCGAGGGCGCTGCTGACCACGATGAAAGGCGTCTCTTTGCCGGACCGCCGCAGCGCGTCGAACGCTTCGAGCCCCGTTCCGCCCGCCAGCTTGTAGTCCGAGATAATGGCGTCATACTCGCCTTTGCTGAGCAGCTCTTCAAACTCGCGGAGCGTCGCCGCTTGCACCGCCCGGAAGCTTAGTTGCGACCTTTCGAGTGTCGCAACGCATAGATCAAAGTCCGGCCGGGAATCTTCGACGATCAGCAGCCGCAACTGAGACTCCCCTGCCGCCTGGGCTTTCGATTCCTGTCTGTCCCGCTTGTCCCTCACCACGATTGCGTCGTTGTTCGTCATGTGGACTCCCTTATTCGGCCATTTCGCTTAACATTTCCCGCTAGCACTTCCCGTTAGCACTTCCAATGATCGATTCTTACTCCCACGCCAACCTTCCACGACGCATCCTGGCGCTCCAGGCGAACCACTTCCCCGGCGCAATTCCACAGCGTCACCGGAACGCGCGTAACCTCTTCCGGCATTTCCAGCGTGAGGTGAAGCGGAAGACCTTCCCGAACCGCCGATTCCGTCTCAAAGTACACTCCGCGCTCGGAGAGATTCACGGTCTCCACCAATTCCTCCGGCGCCGTGCGTTTTCCGAAGCGCACGCGCAGAGGGACCGACACAGCGAACCTTTGCGCTTCGCGCCGATCAGTTTTTGCCATTTGGAGCCTCTCTCCCGCGCGGAGGGGTGTGCGCAGGGACTGCTATCGAAGGGGAGCCAATCTTAGCACCGGCCACGCTAGGCGCAAAGGCAAAATCAACTACTGGAGTCGTAGATGGCATTGGGCAACTTCGTGTGAGGACACCGCCTTCCATTCGGGCAGAAGCCGGGCCGATGACGCTTCGAGTTCCCTTTTGGCCGTGTGCTGCATTAGAGTAGGGGCATGGCGACAGACCACTATTTGCTCAAGACGGAAGCTTCGGCGTATTCCTTCGCGAATTTGCTGCGCGACAAGAAAACCGAATGGGATGGCGTGAAGAATCCCGTCGCGCTGCGGAACCTGGGCGCGATGAAGCCGGGCGCTCGGCTAATCATCTACGAAACCGGCGACACGAAAAGCGCGATCGGAACCGCCACCGTCGTTTCCGTGGATGCTTCGGACCCGAAGAATCCGCGCGTGGTGATCGAAGCCGGGAAACCGCTCGCGGAGCCCGTCACCCTGGCCGAAATCAAAGCCAACAGATTATTCGCCGATTCGCCGCTCGTGCGGCAAGGTCGCCTCTCGGTGGTCCCGCTGACCGCGGAGCAGTACAAAGCAATCGCCGGCTAGCGAGAAGCCCAAGGTCGAGGGCGAGTCGGTCGAATGGCGATGACGCTCAAGTGCCCACACTGCCGAAACGGGATCGACGCGGCGGAGCTGCGACGTCAGTCCGGCACGGGAGGGGGCTACGAGTGTCCAGCATGCAAGCAGATGGTCCGCTTTGCCCAACCCCACGCCATTTTCAGGAGAGCGGTTTCGCTTTTGCTTGCTGCGATTGTTCTGATGATCTGCGGAGTGCGGAATCCCTTGATGCTAGTGATCGGAAGCATCTTGCTCTGGGTTCCGATGTCGATCGCCGTCAACATGTATTGCGTATATGCAATGCCCGTGGGCTTGAGGCCATGGAAACAGCGAGGGCGCAAACCGTTTGACGAAGGCCCACCCGAGCTGTTCAACAATCGGCCGAAGTAGGCCTGGGCAGTGAGATCGGCTCGGTGATGTACGGTTACGGCGATTCCGAAGGCGACGGTGTCCTCAATGCTATTGCTGCGTCGTCGCGGCGTCGGCGGCGTCGATGGCGTCGCCGTTCACCACCAGCTCGACGCGGCGATTCTTCTGGCGGCCTTCGGGCGTGTCGTTCGACGCCACCGGCTGCGTTTTCCCGAAGCCTCGCGCGGTCACCGCGCTTCCCGCGACGCCCTGCTCGATGAGGTATTCGCGGACGGTTTCGGCTCGGTGCTCGGAGAGCTCCTGGTTGTAATCATCTCCGCCGACGCTGTCCGTATGTCCCTCGATCTGCAAATTCAGCCCCGGATGGGCCAGCACGATGCCGGAAATTTTGGCTAGCTTCTCACGCGCCGCGCCTTTCAGCGTGTAACTGCCCGTGTCGAACAGCACGTCCGACATATTCACGATCAGCCCGCGAGCGCTGTCGCGTGTTTGCAAAATCGTGTTCAACTGGTCAAGCAGTTGCGCGCGAAGAGCCGCCTTCTCCGCTTCCGAATCCTGCACGGCCTTGCGAGCCCTTTCGGCATCCGCCTGCGCTGCTTGCTGCTGTGCGAGCGCTGCGGCTCTGGCAGCTTCGGCGCTGGCCGTAGCGGCCTGGGCGTTGACGGTGGCGGCCTCTGCTGCAGCCTTATCGCGAGCTGCCTGCTCGGCGGCCACGCGCGAACGTTCCGCTTCCGCTTCGGCGGCTTGCTGCTGCGCTAACGCGGCCGCGCGCGCAACTTCTGCTTCAGCCTTCTCGCGGGCCGCGCGTTCCGCCACCAATTGAGCTTCCAGCGTGGCGCGCTGCGCGGCCTCGGAATCCGCCTTGGCCTTTGCTTCGCGATCCAGCGCCGCTTGACGTTCCTGCGCCTGCCGTTCCTCGTCGAGGCGCTTCACGGTGATCGCACGCGCGTCCTCAGCGGTCTGAACGGCTTCGCGCGCCGTCATATCAATCTGCTTCTTCTCGGCCTTTTTCTTTTCGTAGCTCTCCGCTTGATCGAGGAGTTGCACCGCCTTCCGATAGCTGTCAGTGGCGTAGTGGTCGGCGCCGGTAGCTTTCGCAATTTGCAGCGCGTTGCGCGCTTCGTAGAGGCCCAGAGGAATGTGCGAATCCAATTCGGAAGGCTGCGCGTTGCCCTCGACAAACTGGTACTGCCCGCGCTGCAAAAGATCAAACTTCGCGTCCATTTCCTCCACTTCGCCGATCGTGTCCGGGCGAACCACGTTTTCGAGCACCACCACTTCGCTCGGCTGCGTCACTGCAAAGTAAGGCTCCGCCGTCACGATCAGCGCGAAGGCCTGCAATTGCGCGGTCACATCGAGCTTGCTCTTCGAACCTTCGAGGAGCACTTCGCCCAGGTTGTCGGCGCGGCCTTCGGGCGAAACTGCCCATAGCACGTAGGTCAGGAATTCAGGGCCGAAGCGAGTGGCCGGTTCCAGCTTTTCGAATTGCGCCTGGACGCGAACCGCGCCGCGCTTCCCTTCCACTCGGGCTTCCCCATGGGCCAGCGGCAGCAACACCGTGCCGCGAAAATCGATCTTGGTGGGGCCGCTCAGATGCCGGTAATTGATGGCTTTCGTCGTTCGCGCCGTGATGGTGACGCGGTAGAGCGGGCTCGACTGCTTGTCCTGCTGCGCCGGCGACTGCTGTTGTTGCTGAGAAGCAGCAGCGGGCGGGCCGGCTTGCGCCGGTGCCTGCGCCTGGCCGAACGAGGGCGTTGCCGAGACGCCTATAACCGCCGCGACCACGAGAACCGCCGCAGTGGCAAAACCGAAAGATGCGATTTTCACGTCTTACTCCCTGACCGCCCTTCGGGGCGATCTTCTTAGCAGTTCGCTTCGCCACTTTTCGGGCGAGCTTCTGAGCAATGGGAACGGATGCGGATAATCGTCTAAGGTTCAGGTTAGCAGAGAGAGCGACAAGCGTGAGAATCTGGCAAGACCATGATGTACAAGTAATTACGCACGAACGGCCGCGCCGCGGTAACCGCCTGGCGCGAAATACTGGCGGAAACGACGAAGTGCTTACAACTGAAGCAAAGTCACACGCTTTTTTGCGGCGGGAGGATGGTTCAGTTGTTCACGCTTCGTTGCACTTTTGCGACGGCAAGTTGGTACCAGTGGTTGACCCTTTGAGGGAGCCTTCGGAGCCTCAAAATGGCAGAAAAAGCCTCGTTTTGCGCGTTGAGATGCCGGGCACGCACTTAACAATGACCGTTCACGTCCAATTGACTTAAACTTGCTTTACCTCGATTGAATTTCTATTGAGACCTGCCATGCTTTACAATTCCGCTGTTGGAACGACCTCGAGGAGAACCAGCGTGAATAATCTCGACCGCTTTTTACAACGTAACAAAGAATTTGCTGTTCAGCAGTCCGCCGCGGGCACACTTATTCCCTCCCTTCTGCAGGCGATGCCCAATGTAAAGGCGGTCATCATCGGTTGCGCTGATATGCGTGCGGATCCGGCTCATGTCCTTGGAATTAGGCCGGGCGAGGCCGTCGTGCTCCGTGACGTCGGCGGTCGAATTACCCCGGGGTTGTTAGAGCAGTTGCGCCTACTCAGGCGAATCGGTGAGGTTGCCGGAGAGACTCCGGGAGGCGGCGGGGAGTTTCACATCATCGTGCTCCAGCACACCGATTGCGGCATCGCTCACCTTGCCGGCGACCCTGCCATGCTGACGCACTATTTTCAAATACAGGAAGGCGAACTCAAGACAAAAGCGATCACCGATCCGCGGGCCGCGGTTGCGGTCGATGTTGCTGTGCTGCGGGCGATTCCCGGATTGCCAGGCGCTTGGCTTACATCAGGCCTCGTGTACGACGTGGCGACCGGACTTGTTGAGGTCGTCGTACAGCCAGCGCCGATTCGTGCTGCGGCAGGTGCCTGATTGAGGCTGCCGGACAAGGGGAAACACCAGGCCGGCAGGTGTCGGGTCGTCCGACTTGTCGGGCACTATGTCAATCCGCCGCAAACGATTATTCTGAAGTGTGACTGAAAATCCAGACACACCCCCGAAGATCCCGCACCGGAAAGGATCTCTCCGATCCTTCGCTCGATGGTTTCTCGTCGGAGTGGCGCTTCTGTGGTCGCTCGCTGCGCTGATGCTGGTGGCTGCCCGCTGGATCGACCCGCCAACCACCGCAGTGCACATGGAGCGCCGCTTGCAGGCCTGGATTCACCACACACCGTATCAGGAGCGATACGAATTCGTTCCGCTGAGCCAAATCTCGCTCGATCTTCAGCATGCCGTGATCGCCGCGGAAGACGCGCGCTTCTACCAACATCATGGATTCGACTGGCACGCCATGGAAATCGCTGCGGAAGACGATATGGAAGGCGGCCGCATTCGCGGAGGTTCCACCCTTACGCAGCAACTGGTAAAAAATCTGTTCTTCGGAACGGGCCGCTCGATCCTCCGCAAGGGCGCCGAGTTCACGCTCGTCCCGGTGGCCGAATTGGTGCTCGGCAAGCAGCGCATTCTGGAACTCTACCTCAACGTGGTCGAATGGGGCCCTGGCGTTTATGGTTCGGAGTCGGCGTGCCGTTACTACTACCGGACCTCGGCTCGGAATATTGACCGGGACGAGTCAGCCCGACTCGCCGCGATTCTGCCGCTGCCTCTGAAGCGGCGGCCCGAGCGCATGAATCGCTACAGCGGACTCATTCTGGAGCGGATGCGCCAAATGGGTTGGTAATCGCGCATCGCATACTGGAGAACGTGGAAGAGTTCGTACCGATAAACGCTGCGGGCCGATTGCTGGTGGTAAAGCGATTTATCAACAGCTGGCTGTGGGGATCACCGGAGTCGTCGGTGCCGTTCTACCGTTCCCTGAGAAGGAGAAAAAGCAAAGCAGTCAAAGGCAAGCCACAAACTATGGCAACAATGCCTGCGACAACCGAATGCCACTTGATGCAGCCGAACGCGAAATCGATCACGGCGCAGACTGAAAAGAAAACGAGTGCACTGGGATCCTTCATTTTCACCAGCATTATGCTCTACTCGGCACAATGCTGAACACACCTAGCGAGAACGGGCGTTATCACCAGCCAATCGGCAGGTGCCTGATAACGCGGTGATCGGACACGACTTGTCAGGAGTTCATCGTGACCAAACGCTTTAAGAGGATGGAAGAGGATCCGGATTGATCAATCTCTTCAACTCGACAACTCGTGGATCACGCAAGCCCATCAGGGTTTGAAGTTCTCGCTCTGCGTCGTCTCGCTTCCCGAGATGCGCATACACCTCTCCCAAATAAAAATGAAGGTCGGGATGCGATTTGATTTTCGCCGCTGCCAGAAAGGCCGTCAGCGCATCCTCGTACTGTCCGCGTTTTAGGTAAATCTCCCCGAGATTGACACGAGCCTCGAACTGGTCGGGGTTCAATTCCAACGATCTCTCGTACGCAGCGACTGCTTCTCCATACGTTGGTTCGTCGTGCAATGCACATCCAAGGCAAAGATAAGCGTATGCCGAATGTGCCGAAAGCCTGATAGCTTGTGTCGCCGCTTCTAGCGCTTCAGGCAATTTCTTTGCTTTCAGGTTGATTTTCGCGAGGTCGCAATAAAGGTCGGGATCCCCGCGGTTGTTTCGAATTGCGGTTTCAATCGCTTCCACGGCATCCTGATGTCGGCCAAGTTCGCAAGTAACGTGCGCGAAGCGGCGATGTCCCTCTGGTGAATTCGGAGCAAGCTTGACAGCCTCCAAGGCAGAAGCGAGCGCTTGCTCCAGGTCGCCGGCTTCGCAGTATGCATCGCAAAGATAACAGTAGCCTTGCGCATCGGTCGGACTAAGCTCTACGGATCGTTGAAGATGTTGGAGTCCTTCTTTCGTTCGTCCCTGGACAAGATATGCCAATCCCAATTCGGAGTGCGCAACCTGATTGGTCGGGATTATCTGGACAGCGCGTTCGAATGCCGCAGTTGCTTCAGGCAGACGCTTCAGGTTGGCGTTGGCCCAGCCCACGCCATGCCAGGCGTTCCCATGTTTGCTGTTCAGTTCTGTCAGTTTGTGAAATGACTGTAGCGCTTCTTCCCATTGCTCAGCTTCCCCGCGCTTCAAACCTAACTGGTAAAGCCAAAACTGGTCGTTCAGCAGACTAGGCTTGATCCGAATCGCCCGATTAAGGGATGCAAGAGCCTCCTGGTTGCGGCGAAGATCGGAGTAGACAAGGCTAAGAAAAGCGTGCGCGTCGGCGTAGTCGGGGACGATCTGAAGTGCACGCTCATAGGCGTCTCGCGCTTCTTCAGTTCGATTCAGCTTGAACAAACAAAAGCCCAACTGGGCGAACGGCAGAGCCCGATTGGGCTGTGCTTGGACCACTTTCGCCAGCGTTTCCAGGGCCTCTGCATATTTCCCATGCTTGCTCTTGCGTGCAGCGACAGACTGCCACCATCGCACTTTGAGTGTGTCTAGCAATGCCACGGTTCAGGCCAATTAGGGAGCCGATTCTCGCACAGAACGTAGAGGACGGTCGAAGTGATCTGTTCCAAAGCTCTGAGTAATGCCGTCACTGGAAACTGACTCACCACTTGCGTTCCGTTCGAGCCGACTACGAAATTCCCCTACATAGCAGTGGTACAATCCGCGCCGATCACCGCACGAAGGTGTTTTTCGTGCGCAGGACGCACCTTCGCAGAACGAAGGATATTAGGAGCTGCTTATGAAACTGACGCCGATGCTCGTCGCCCTCTTCATTGGTTTCGTCGGTGCGCTGGCTGGCGCGGCACCCGTCCGATCTGCCCAGTCCGATCCCGCACAGCAGGATTCAGCCTCATTCGATGCTGACGGCACCGCACACATCACGCGCGTGGTTCCGATGCCCACGACCATCAGCCCCGAGGCGCAAAAGTGGCTCGAATCGCTCACTCACATCCAGCACGGGGCGCAGACGCTGGCCGAACGCCGAACGGGCACCGACGCGTGGCGGGCGCGCGGTTCCGCAGCGGCAAAGCGGCTGTTCCCGGTCAACATCGAGCAGAAGACGATTGCCGGCGTTCCGACGGACGTCATCACACCCCTTTCCACGCCGCCAGAGAATCGCGATCGCGTGCTCATCAACCTGCACGGCGGCGGATTCAATTCCGACTCGGGTTCGCAAATCGAGGGAGTGCCCATCGCGAATCTGGCGAAGATCAAGGTGGTGGGCGTCTACTACCGGCTGGCCCCGGAGAATCCGTTTCCCGCGGCTGTCGACGACGTCGTCGCGGTTTACAAGGAGCTGCTGAAGACTTACAAGCCTCAAAACATCGGAATCTTTGGGACGTCCGCCGGCGCGATTCTGAGCGTGGAGGCTGCGGTGCGCTTCCGGCAATTGAGCCTACCGCTTCCCGGCGCGATTGGATTCTTTTCCGGCCTCGCGGACTTCAGTCGTCCGGGCGACTCGATACAATTGTTCACGCTCGACGGCTTTCCGGGGCTGATGCAGCCTTCGTATCCAAGCCACGCTCCCGATGACCCGTATGTGGGAAAGACCGACCGGAAAGACCCGGTATTGTCGCCGCTTTTTGCCGACCTCACCGGGATGCCTCCGACGCTGCTTGTGACCGGCACGCGAGACATCCTGCTGAGCGCCACCAGCATATTTCATCTCGCGCTGGTCCGAGCGGGCGACGACGCGCAACTCATAGTCTTCGAGGCTATGCCGCACGCGTTTTGGTACCACTTCCAGTTCCCCGAGACCACCGAGGCGCTCGAACTGATGGCCAACTTCTTCGATAAAAAGCTGGGCCACTGACCGCTTCGGCGGTTGAGCGTGACGAGAGCGAAACCCCCAGGGCTGAAGCCCGGTTTCTTCGGGAGGCGTCGTTTCGCACGGCCTGAAGGCCGTGCTCCCCCGACTTTTTCAAGCTCAGGGTTTGCAAGTACAAACCCTGAGACCCGAGTCGGGGGCTCCCACCCTAAAAACCAAATGAGATGAGTTCTCGCCAACTTCAGCAACGAAAGGGTCGTTTCCTTCGTCCAACAGTAGGTATAGCTATGGCAAAGAGGGTCAATCGTTCGCTCTCGAAGCCGCGAGGCGTCGCGTCGCCGCTCATAGACTGCGCGCTGCTGGCGCTGACTCTGGCCTCGACTGCTCATGCCCAATCGGCGCCGCCCTCCCATGCGAAGGTCGAGCTAATTGCCGACGAGCCGGCGCCATCGACCACGACAACGTGGGTTGGGCTCCTCTTTCGCTTGGATCAGGGCTGGCACATCTACTGGCAAAACCCTGGCGATTCTGGGACGCCGCCAAAGGTCGCATGGCAACTTCCGGCGGGTTATCGTGCGGGCCCAATTCGCTGGCCGCAGCCGGTGCGGCTCGGCAGCGGCTCCGTGATCGATTACGGCTACGAGGATCAAGTGCTGCTGATGGCGCCCATCGAGCGCGCTGCGAACTCACCGGCGGCCGCGGCAGTTCCCGTCGCCACACTCCCCATCGGGGCCGACGTCAGATATGTGGTCTGCCGCGAGGTCTGCATTCCCGGCAAGGCGCATTTGACGCTGTCGCTTCCGGCCGCGGGCGGCGATCCACCCGCCGACGCGTCCGAGTGGCACGCGCTGTTTCAACAAACGCGTGCGCAACTCCCAAAGGCTGCACCGGCGAGTTGGAAAGTTTCGGCAAAACAGGACAAGGATCATTTCATGTTAACTGTGCGAGGCGCACCAGAAGTTAAGGTTGCGAGTTTTCTCCCGCTCGAGGCGGATCAAATCGAAAATTCGGCCGGGCAAGTATTTATGGGCAGCCAAACTGGATTTGGGCTGACGCTGAAGAAATCGGAGCAGCTTGCGAAACCCGTTTCGACTTTACGAGGGCTGATTGTTGTGGGGCCGGGGCGTGCATTCGAAGTGGCGGCTCCGGTTACACAATAATCCGCGACCGACGCACTTGTGCTACAAATTTGGGTCGTACACGCTAAGAAAACTGAGGAGGTAAACATGAAAGAGAAAACGAGGAAGTGGCTGGCATCGGCAATCGTGGCAGGAATGGCTGTGCTGATCGTGCTTTCGGTGGCTCGCGCGGCGCGCGTGGGCGACCGTGCGCCCGATTTCACGGCGACAGACAGCAACGGCAAAACCCAAAAGCTTTCCGACTACCAGGGCAAGTTCGTCGTGCTCGAATGGACCAACCGCGGCTGCCCCTACACCCTGAAGCAGTACAACAGCGGAAACATGCAGCGCCTTCAGCACGAATGGACCAGCAAGGGAGTGGTTTGGCTCACGGTAGTTTCGTCCGCGCCGGGCAAGCAGGGCTACGTCACCGCGCCCGAGGAAAATTCCTACGTGAAACAAGTGAATGCGTCGCCGACAGCTGTGCTGCTCGATCCTGACGGCTCGCTCGGCCATCTCTACGACGCGAAAACCACGCCGCATATGTTTATCATCAACCCGCAGGGCGTGCTGATCTACAACGGCGCAATCGACGATCGGCCCACCACGGACGTGGCCGACGTGAACGGCGCGAAGAATTACGTGTCGACGGCGCTCGACGAAGCCATGTCCGGAAAGCCTGTGAGCGTCTCGACGAGCCGCCCGTACGGCTGCTCCGTAAAGTATCCGAACTGATGAATGCAGTCGACGTAGTCAGCCTCTATACCGAACTGGAAAACCTGGGAATCACGATTTGGATAGATGGCGGGTGGGGCGTCGACGCGCTCCTTGGTGAAGAAACGCGCCCTCATCAAGACCTGGATATAGCCATTCAGCAGGAAGATGTTTCAAAGCTGCGCGAGTTGCTGCGAGCGCAAGGATTCAAAGAGATAAAGTTGGAGGAAGCCAGGCCTTGGAATTTCGTTTTGGGCGATGAAAGCGGCAGAGAAATCGACGTCCACGTCATCGTAATCGATGCCGTGGGAAACGGGCTTTACGGGCCGGCGGAAAAGGGCGAAACGTACCCAGCCGCTTCATTGACGGGAACCGGTTCGATAAACGGTCGAAGCGTCAGATGCATTTCGGCTGAATGGGCGGTCAAATTTCATAGCGGCTACGAGCTCAGGGAGAAGGATTTTCGGGACGTCTCCGCTCTGTGCAAACAGTTTGGTATCGAGTTGCCGGAAGCATTCGCTCTGTTCGAGAAATGAAGCTAGTGTCACGGCCTCCGAATCAATTCACCTGCGCCAGCGGAATGATGAGGCTTCCAATCTGGCTCGTGCCGGGGTCTTCGATCAAGACGCGCAGGGTGGTGGCGCCGGCGTGAATGTGCACAGTCTGGCGAAACACCATCCCGCTTTTCAACAGAGTGGAATACTGGCTATCCGTAAACTGGACGTTGAATTTCTTCTCCCACTGTTGTAGCACCTTGCCCGCCGGATCCTGCTCGATCACGTACACCGCGACAGCGCCCTTGCGCAGATTGTCGGTCTGGGTCCATTGCAGGCTATGCACATCAATCGAGCACAACATGCTCAGAGAGTTTGCCTCCGGCTGGCTTACTCGCTCCAGCGTGGCCTGCAGCGGAATCAACGACGATTCAATCGGACTCTGCACCGCGGTTACAAGCGTCTTCATGTTCTGGTCCTGGGTGCCGCCTCTCTCCTGGTAGGCAAAATACCCTTTGGGGTAGCGCAGGGTCACATCCTTGCGCTTCGATTGGACCTTGATCTCGTGAAACTTCCCATCCAGCGCGGAAGCGTCGATGTAGAAGCCGAGCGTGTAGGTCACGGCTGAGTCCTCGACGGCTTTGCGGATCGCCCCGGTAATGTCGTTTGTATTCACGAAGGCCTGGCCACCTGTTTCCTCGGCGACTTTCTCCATTGTGTCGATCCCGATAGGCATGGAGCTCTGCCCCGGAGCGTTGTCATACTTGCCGTTCGCGCCAGCAACGGCGTCTGCAGACGGCGCGTTCTCAGCGAGTTGCAAAGAAAACTGGCGTGTGAGGAATCCGCGCGCGTCCACGGGATAGACCGCAATATTCGCAGGGCCCAGCACGCGCGCCATTGCGGCCCCGGAAAACGGAAGATTCGCGGTCAGCCAGACGAGATTCTTGCGGCCGGGAATGTTCGCTACATGGTCGGCGATCGATTGCAGCGCTGCCATCGTTTTCGCGTCGCGGTCCCCATTCACCATGTCCGCCAAGCTTCCGGCTGCCTCGTTTTCGAATGGATCTGCCGCGCGCCCGAATACGGGAGCGGTTTTATAGCCGGGCTCTGCTGTCGCTCGGCTCGTACCGGGTGTCGTGTCGTACTTGCTCAAAATCGCAAGGAGCTGCGCGCGGTCATTTGTAAAGTCGCTCAAGACATGCAGGGAATCGCGGAGACCATAGATGGCCACCCGGTCCCGCGGGTCGAGCGTCTTTACGAATTCAATGAGGTGCGTCATCGCCCTCTTGAGGGCGGCATCCTCGATCCACACCGGGGTGCGCTCGTACTGATCCTCCGGCGCCGATCCATACAGCGTATTCAGATTGTCCAGCAGCACAACCGTCACGCTCCGGGGTTCGCTCGCGCCGTACTGCGGCAGATCGGAGAACGTGTTTTGTGGCAGCATCTTTGCGAGCTGTGGGATGGTCGCAGGGGATTTGACGGATTCCAGCGTGAACACGCTGATTTTCTGAGTCTTTCCGCGATCGAGCACGACGAAATCGTCGTTCGTCATATCATCCACGGGTCCGTCTTTGTTGCGGACGATGACGCCAAGCTCGACGAGGCGGGTGGATATGATGATCTTTGGATTCTGCGCGGGATTCTGCGCGGGATTCTGCGCGTCCTGCGACGCCAGAACCGCCGGCACGAGCAGAAGCGCAACGATAATTGCGCTGCGCGCGACTCCGGGCCGAGCGAGCAGCCTCATGGTCGATGCCCTTTGCGAGCCATCATTCCGTGAGACTAACACCTTTGCTGCGGAGTGTCAGAAAACGAGTCAATTTCCCGAGGCGGATTTCGTAGCCGCTGCGGCTGGCGTTGGAGCGGGAGCTTGCTGGTCAGCGTAGTAACCGTCGCGCGCTTGCACGATTAGGTCTTTCTGCTTTGTGGTGAGATGAATTTTGCGGTAGTCGGCGCCCGTAGGCGATTTATCCGGAACGTAGCCCAGGATGTACTGGGCGCGCAGGTCTTGCTGAATCAAATCGTAAATCTGGTCCACGCTCTGCTTCTTCGTAACTTCAAATAAGCGACCGCCTGTCTCTTTCGAGATGCGGTCGAGAATTTTCTTGCCGTCGGGACGCTGCTCTTGCTGCTGCGGGTAGCGACGCCCGCCACCGCCACCTCCGCCCGGATAGCCGCCGCCGGGATACCCGCCGCCCATGCCTACATGTCCGCCGCCGTAACCGCCGCGCGAACCATACGCTTGGTCGTCCTTAAAAAGGATTGAATAGACCACGGTGTTCGCGCGCTGAGCCGCTTCAATGGCGCTCGAGAGACTTTCCTTGCTGCCATGATCCACGCCGTCGGAAAGAATAATCAGCGCCTTCCGGCCCTGCTGCTTTTTCATCAGGTCGTCGGACGCGAGAAAAACCGCGTCGTAAAGCAGCGTGCCGCCACCGCCGCGATGACGGCCGCCACCCTGGCCCCCGCCGCCCTGCCCCCCGCCACCCTGAGTTTGGCTGGCGTCTTCCAGCTCCGGAGTCTGCAACTCCCGAAGAGCGTCATCGAGTTTCTTGTGCGAAGGCGTAAGGTCCTGCAGGAGCTCGACCTCATAATCGAAGTGAATCAGGAAGGCCTGGTCTTTTTTTCCCTCGCGCAGCGCGTGATCGACGAAAGTCGCGCTCGCCACGCGTTCCTGATCGATCAAGCGCCGCTGGCTCATGCTCGTATCGACCAGCAAACCCACCGTGAGCGGCAGATCGTTCTCGCGCGCGAAATAGCTCACCGTTTGCGGACGGCCGTCCTCATCGAGCGCGAAATCGTCCTTGGTCAGGTTCGAGACGATCTCCCCTTTCTTGTCGCGCACAGTGGCAGCCACCGTGACTATGTTCGTCTGGACGGTGATTTTCGGCGGCGTGGGTGCTTGCGGCTGTTGCTGCGCCGTTGGCGTTGGCGTTTGTTGCTGTTGGGCGGGCTGTGACTGCTGCTGTTGCTGGCCGCGCACTGGAACGCTCGGCAGCAGCACCAGTAACAGCGCCAAAAAGAACGAAATCGGGCCCAGCGCGAACTTTGTGGCTCGCATGAGAGGGCGAACTTCAACTGCGCGGTTTATGCCAGGGCGGACAAACACAGCATAGATTCCGTTTCGAGGCGTTTCGAGTTCCAAAACTTGCCGACGCATCCGTCACCCCAAGGCGTCGCCCATCTGCCAATGTTTCTGTGGGTTAGAAGCTTACGAAATCCTTAGGGTTGGCTTATGCCTTCCTGATCTCCTGTCGGTAGTATCGAACCTCGAAACTATGTGCCTATTCGCGAAAATCCACGCAGAGTTCGATCTCAGGCAAGGCCCGCTAAGACAGGATGTTCACCCAGCGGTTCGTGTTGCCACGGTGCGTCACGGCCACCGCAAATCGACCCGCTGGTGGACCATCAACTTCTGGAAGCACGGCGGCCAGTCCCCTGCAACAGCCAAGTAAGCCGGGGGGCCTCTGTGTGGCAGCTTCGCCTTGTGTCAGTCCGGGGAGGGGTGGCCTTTAGGCCAACCCGAAAGAAGCCCCCGCCCCAAAAAAATTTGAAGGGGCTTTAGCCCTGGGCCTTCCCGCAAACTACGGCGTCACGCTAACCTTCGTTCCCGAGTACTGCACCGTCTTGTCCGGCTGCGGCGTGGGCCCGATGCCGATTCCGTGCCCTTCGCCAACGAACACAATTTGAAATGTCCGCGATTGCAGCATGCCCGGGAATTGACCCACGCGATCACCAATCGTCAGCGTGTGTGACGCATCGTCCCATGAGATGGGAATCGTCGCGTGAGCTCCCTTTTCGTAGTTGTAGTTGTCGTTTTCGTCTTCGTACAACGTGAAGCTGCCATTCGCTCCCGTATAAATGCGGAGTTCGATTGGATCGGCCTTTTCGGTTGAATATTGAATGTCCGGACCCATCGGCAGAATCGATCCGCCGCGAACGTACAGCGGAATGCGATCGAGCGGGGCTGCGGCATTGAGCGTGACGCCGCCATCCATCGCGTGCCCGGTCCAGAAGTCGTACCACTTCGCCTTCGGCAAATAGACGTGGCGCGACGTGGCGCTCTGGTCCGTCACTGGATTGACGAGCAGCGCGGGACCGTACATGAATTGATCCCCGATATTCTGCGCGCGCACATCCGTGCGGAAATCCGCCACCAGCCCCCGCATCGGCGTGTAACCCTCGCTCGTCACCTTCCACGCGAGCGAATAAATGTATGGCATCAGGCGATACCGCAGCCGGTCAAAGCTCGTCAAAATCTGCTGCGCGTCAGAACCGTAAGACCAAATCTCATTCGTGTTTGTGGTACGCGTGCCGTGTGCGCGGAAGATCGGGCAGAACGTGCCGAACTGGAACCAGCGCACGTAAAGTTCGCGATACGCTGGATCGTCCGGATTCCCGATGATGAATCCGCCGATGTCCGTCGTCCAATATGGCAGCCCCGACATTTCGAAGTTCAGGCCGGCGGGAATTTGCCGCGCGAAACTCAGCCAGTTGGATTCAACATCGCCCGACCACGCGGTCACCGAGTTGCGCTGAATGCCCGCAAACGCCGAGCGCGAAAGAATGAAGACCCGCTTCTGGTCAGACGCGGCGCGCTGCCCTTCATACACTCCTCCCGTGTGCGCCAACGGAAACATGTCGGCGAAACGCGCGCCGTTGCCGAGCGCCACCTTTTCCGTCTCGAGAATGTTTGCCTGGCGCGCTTCGGTTTCCGGTTCGTCCGAATCGAGCCACCACGCATCCGCGCCAAGCGAGAAAACCTTGTCGAGCAGGCTCCAGTAATATTTGCGCGCGTTGGGATTGAACGGGTCGTACAACGCCTGCCCGGTGGGATGGATGTCGTTGGGTCCAACCTTCATCTTGTCGATGAAATAGCCAAGCTTGTCCATCTCGTCGTACACCGGCGAGCCTGGATTGAAGTACGCCCAGTACGAAAACATGATGTGAACGTGATTGTCGTGCAGCTCCGTCATCATGGCTTTCGGATCGGGATAGAACTTGTTATTGAATACTGGCTCGCCCATCGTATTCCACCAGAACCAGTCCTGCACGATGTTGTCGAGCGGAATGTGCAGGTCGCGATATTTGTGCGCGATCCCGAGCAGCTCCGCCTGCGAGGCGTAGCGGTTCTTGCACTGCCAGTAGCCGTACGCCCACTTGCCGAAGAGCGGCGCCGCGCCCGTCAGTTCGCGATAGCTCGCGATGATCGGATCGAAATCGGGCCCGTACAGGAAGTAATAATCGATCGTGTCCGCCACGCTCGAGCTCAGATACAGCGCGTGCAGGAAACGGTTGTTGAAGCGACTGTGCGACGTGTTGTTCCACAGGATGCCGTAGCCTCGCGTGGAGACGAAGAACGGGACGGAAATATTCGTATTGTCCTGCAACAGGTCTACATCCTCGCCATGATAATTCCAAACGCCGGCTTGATGCTGGCCGAGCCCGTAGAAAGCCTCGGTGGAGTCCCACAAGCCGGAAGACATCTCGGACCGGTAAGTTTTTTCGCCGTTCACCTCGACAGGCGTTAGGCTCCTGGCACCATCTTCGAACAGCTTGTTCCCCGCAGCGTCGGTGAAAAGGATCGCCCCGTTCCGGCGCATGACGGTCGCCTTCATCTTCGACGTGGTGAGCGTCACCGCTTTGTCCGTGTCATCCATCGTCCATTGCGCGGGAGCCCAACTCGTTTTCGTCACGATGTACTGCGGCACGTCGGGTATCGATGTGCCCGCCGCGTAGACGACGTGGATGATCCCATCGGAGCAAACCTGCAGCCGCAACGTTCCCTTTTGCATCGTGAATTGCGCGCCATCGGCTTGCTTCTGCACACTGGCCACGCCATTCAAGGGAACCCACTGCGCGCTCACAATCAGAGGAAAAAACGCAAAAGTCACGGCCAGCGCAACCACGAAACGCAGCTTTTTCATATCGACCTTTTCAAGTGGACTGACCCACGGAAGAACTTTTTCGGTACCACTCACCGGCCGAAACTCTGTCACCGGCGTTCACAGTTGTCAACGCAAATTCCGGCCGCTCGCACCGAGAAAACCGCCTAGAAAATCGTTTTGCCGACGCATCGCATTCGCCGGAGTTTGAAGGGGGGCTCAGACCCGCCCGCTTTCATTTCCATCTAATCGAGATCTACGGATATGCCGCCCCACTCCTCCGGCGCTACGTCGGCAATGGTTTGCGTGAATTTCCAGTGATGGCCGGCAAAATCCTTCGCGCCGTACTGACGCTCGCCGTAGGGAAAGTCGGCTGGAGGATCGAGGATTTGCGCGCCGTGTTGGCGGGCTCGCTCGTGATGACTGTTGGCATCGGGCACACGCACCATGACCAGGTGTGCGGTGTCCACCGGCACGTTGCCTTCGGCCACCACGATGCATCCGTCACCTACTTTCAACTGGATGCGGTGGTTGTGAATGCGCAGCCGGACCGTGAAACCGAATGCGTTGCAAAGCCAGTCGGCCGCGGCGCCGACATCGGGATAATAAAGCACGGGAATGACGGTGCAGGGAGGCACGGAACGATTTGAGAGCATGACGACTCCGATAGTGATTTGGCTTCGATACGGTAGCACGTGGAAGCTGCCCGCAGCACGGGCGAGGTTCGCTCCAGGGGCATTGGGTCAAACGGCGAGGCTGGGCGCGCGAGGCATGCTGCGAAGAATCTCGTCGACAGCCGCCATCGCGAAATCGATTTCGTCGTCCTTATTGTAGAAGTGCGGCGACATTCTCACGCCGGCCCCCGGCCGCCAGTCGACCAGAATGTCGCGCTTGAGCAACTCCCCGCAGACTTCCTTTGAATTGGGCATGTCCACCGCGACGGTGCCGCCACGACGCGCAGGGTCGCGCGGCGCGCTGATGCGCCAGCCGCGCTGCTCCGCCAACGAGATGATTCGCGCCGTGAGGCGCTTCGATTTCTCGCGCACTTGATTCATGTCGAGTTCGCGGAGAATCTTCAGCCCCGGCCTCGCGGCATACAGGCCCGGAACATTCGGCGTGCCGTTCATGAACCGGTACGGCCCGTGCGTGTAACGCGTCGCGGCTATTTCGAAGCCAAATGGATTCTCGTGCGCGAGCCAACCCGTGAACTTCGGCTTCAGCTCCCGCGCAAGATCGGGGCGCACGTAAAGGTAGGCGGTTCCAGGCCCGCCGCACAACCATTTCAACACGCCTCCGCACGCGAAATCCACGTTCAGCTTTTGCACGTCCACCGGAACGCCCGAGCCGAGCGACTGAAACGTATCCAGAATCACGTGCGCGCCAACGCGGTGCGCCTTTTCGCAGATCGCCTCGGCATCATTGATATAGGAGCTGCGGAAAATCACATGCGACACCGGAACGAGCAGCGTCTCCTCGTCGATCGCATCAAGGAGCCGTTCGGTGGGAACTTCGATGCCATCGTCGGTCCTCACCATGTGGACGCGCGCGCCGCGCGACCTCTGCGCTTCCCAGAAGTACATGACGGAAGGGAAATTCAGGTCCGTGTAGACGATCTTGTTCCGCTTCCCGCTGAAATCGAAGCACGAAGCAACCACCGCCTGGCACTGCGTCACATTGCCGTGCACGGCCACCGAGTCGGCCGGCGCGTTCATCAGCTCACCGATTTCGTTACCTACCTCCAGCGCCAGCATCCACCACTTTTCCTCCCACGCACGCACACCGCGTTCGGCCCAAATCCCGGCATAGGCATTGAGTGCGTCGAAAACCCCGCGCGGCATCGCGCCCAGCGAATTGCTGATGAGATAGGTGGTCTTCTCGAGGATTGGAAATTCGGAGCGATAGCGCAGAAGAGCGTCGGTCATGAAGCCGCCTTATTCCGCGAGGGCCTTTTCTTCACCATCAGATAAAAGGCGGTCAAAAGCAGCAGATAGGGGCCCGCCGTTACGATGGTGATGCGAGCCTGCGGCGCCCACCACGTACATATTACGATCACCACAATCGCAGCAAACGCGATCATCGACGCGACCGCTCCTCCCGGAGCGCGCATCGGAAGAGCCGCCACTTCCTGCGGCGACATCCCTTTCCGCATGGCCACGTGCGAAGCCAGCGCGATGCACCACGCCAGCATTCCGCCCACCAGCGACGCCCCGATCATGTAGAGGAAGGCATTCTGCGGCGCAATGTACTGAACCACAAGCGCAATCAGGATTCCCGACGCCGTCACCAGCAGGGCCTTGCGCGGCGAGCCATTCGCCGATAGTTCCGCGAGCGTTGCGGGCGCGTATCCGGACTCGGCCAGCGAGTACAGCATGCGCGAAGTCACGTACAGGCTGGCGTTCGCCCCGGAGAGAGCCGCCGTCAGCACCACAAAGTTGATCACGTGCGAAATCGCCGGCACGTGCGCCACTTCGAACACAGTCACGAACGGACTTTGCCCCACGCCGACCAAGTTCCACGGCACCACGCCCACCAGCACCGCGGTGGCGCACACATAGACAAACGTCAGCACCCCAAATGCGATGTAGGTCGCGCGCACAATGTCCTTAGTCGAGCGCGCCTCGCCCGACGAGGTCGCCACCATCTCTGTTCCCAAGAAGTTGAAGAGAACAAACGACACAGCCAGCAAGGGACCCGTCGCGCCGCGCGGCAGAAAACCGCCGTCAGCGGTGTAGTGCGACGGAACCTTCCCGCCCAGCAGCAGTCCGGCGCCGATCAGAATGAACGCGCCAATCACCACCACCTTGATCATCGCGAACCAGTATTCAAAGCTCCCAAAGGCGTGCACCGTCCGCAAATTAATGAACAGCAGCAGCGCCGCGAATATCGCAAACCAAACCGTCGCCGGAGTCTGTGGAAACCAGTAACGCATGTAGGTAGCGGACGCCACCAGTTCGGCGCTGATCGCCATCATCAGCGAGAACCAGTATCCATAACGCGAAACGAAACCCGCCCAGTGGTTGAGATATTTGTCGGCGTAGACGCCAAACGAGCCGGCGGCGGGATGCAGGCTCGACATTTCGCCCAGCGCCATCGTCACCGTGAAAGCGATTAGCGCGCCAATGACGTAAGACACGATGATTCCCGGCCCCGCGATCTGCACAGCCGCACCCGATCCCAATAGCAGACCCGTGCCGATCGAGCCGCCGATCGCCACCATCGCCATTTGTCCTGCGCTGAGTTCGTGCCGAAGTTGCCCAGATTGTCCAGGAGATCGTTGGGGAGGTTTCGGTTCCATGGGTGACCGAATATACCCGAAATGCCTACGATCTGCGCTGCGCTTTAGCCCGCTCAATCAACTGGTTGGAGGGCAAGCTGGGGTTAGCTAGCTTCTTCGCGGTTTCTAAGCCCGCGACGGGCAGCCTGGATGGATCGAGAAGTCCGAGCTGCACCAGCACCGAAGCCTGATCCCAGTAGATGTGCTCGTTAGAAAGCTTTCCATCGCGAAAGTGGACGATTACTACCAGCGGGCACTCCACCCGCTTGCCCGTAGGAGCAATGCCGGGAAGCATCCAGTCCATTTCGACGGTGTGCGTAAAGCGAAAAATCATTTCGTCCACCAGCCGCTCCGCGCCGATGGTTCGCGAGATTGGAACGATCTCCGTATCGGGAGGCATCTTGGGGATGAAGTGCTTTGAATAGAATTCGCGTAATTGTTCGCGGCCCACGCCGCCGGTCAACACCGGGATATGGTTCACGTAGGCGTCGGGCACCATCGTCTCAAGGGTGGCATTCGTATCCTGCGTCGTGAATTCGTCGCGGACGTGCTCTTCCCAAAGGTCGTTGAGTAACCGCTGGCCCGGAGTCAAGCCGGCTTCCGTGCTTTGCTTCTCAATCATCCTGACCGCCTTTCTGCATCGCGAATTCCGCGATCCGCGCAACTGTAATTGGACTAAGGATTGCACAAAAAAGAGGAATTTGAATCCGTTCCGTGCTCGGCAAGCCGCATTGCCGGGCAAATGCTGTATTAGCACTTCAACGTCGAGTTACCGCATTTACCAGGCATGTGGATTCCCTCTCAAAGAGCGGCGAAGCAGGTGGTATTCGGCCTCGTGCCGGACTCGGTGTCAACCTTACCTGTCTGATCCTAATCGTTCACGATTTTCGCAATACTGAGGAGCCTTGAGCTGATCTTAAGGCCGGCGCGCTCTGCGCCAAGTCGGTTGACTTCAAAATGGACTTTGTTTGCTTCGACCGTCAGATTGATGATCCCACCCTGGACAGCGAATCCGTCAGTTTCGCCAACTGTCAACGTACTTGATCCCTTAAGGTCATTCAGAATCCTGAGTTCATGTTGTTTCTCCGTGGCGGGCACAAATACAATCTGGCACAGGCTGAGTTTGTCATTTAGTTTCAGCGCCCTGACCTCCACGGGGTGGCCCCCCACACTCCGGGTGCGTAACTCGTCCTCAAGGGTTTGGCTGAACGGGTCATGACCAACGATGCAGATCAACAGGGGCGCGCTCTGGGCGCGATAGGACTCGGGCGGCCACTCGACGAACTTTGTAAAGTTGTACAGGAACGCGAGTTTGACCTGGTATTCCGCACTTTCCTCTTGTTGCGAAAAGGTTTTGGGCGAAGCAATAAGGAAGAGCCAGCAAGTGATGATACCGAAGATGGAAGCTCGCCAGATTTGGCGCGAATCAACGCCAAGCACGGAACGCCAAGCGCTACGCGATCTCGTATCACTATTATGGTTGCGCAGCCATGTATTCATCATTGAAATCTGTATCCGACTTTGATTCGAAAATTTCGGCCATCCTGAACGATGGAGTCCTCCACCAGGCCGTTGCCACCAGGATCGGCATATTTCTGATTAAATGCATTGTAGAGGCTTGCCGATAGTTCCCATCCCGTTAAAATCTTTCGGCTGAATAGCGTGAAATTGGGAACGACATAGCCTCCCGTGTATTGGCCCGTCAGGGTCGCTCTCTTACTCACATATTGAAGATCCATGCTGGCGAAGAGCTTTTGCTCGAAAAGGGGAACACTGAGGCTAGCTTGGACGAGGTGTTTGGGAGAATTGGTGAGGGGCAATGGCGCGCTCGGGCTCCTCACGTCCTGAAAGGAGTAACTGACCGTGCCTTCCAGACCGCCGGACAGTTTTCTCGCGAATTCAAAATCGACGCCTCGAAGATCCAACGATCCGGCGTTGGTGAAGAAAGCATTCCCCGTTGCGAGGTCCACTTGCTCGCCGATCAAGCCACGGATGGGGTAATAAAATCCAGACATGGTCATGCGGAAGTGATTGGCAAAGTATTGCTCCCACACCAGCTCCATGGTCTTGACGGTTTCGGGTCGGAGAGAAGGGTTGGGCTCGTTTCCGGGGGCGGCGTAGTAAAGCTCGAAGAAGTTGGGAGCGCGGAAGGACTGGCCGTAAAGGACCTTGAAGGTGGACTTGTCCCAGGGGCTATAGATGAGAGCGGCGCGAGGGTTGGTAGTGCCACCAAAGGTCGAATAGTGGTCGTAGCGAAGGCCCAGATTCAAAACGAGGTTTTTGCGGAGGTGAATTTCGTCTTGAGCGTAAACAGAAAATATATTTGAGGTCCTGTTGCTGGTGAAATACTGGACAAAGGGTTGGAGGTCATAATTTCCCTGATCTTGCTGAAAGTTGTCCCGGAATTCGGCGCCGAAGCTTAATCGCTGTCTGGCAAAGGCCTGCTTGGAGAAAGCCACCTCATCCCCCGACCATTTGCCGTGGGCGAAGTTCCTGTTCATCACGCGAGAAGGTCCACCGGAATCTGAGTAATCGTAGATATAAGTACCGTCGTTGTTAAACTGATCGTAGTAGAGACGATCGGTGAGGCTCCAGCCGCCGCCAAGCTTGCGGTCGTATTGCAGATCGAGGTAGCCGCGGGCATCAATGGTGTGGGTTCCCGTGACGTTGAAGACGGTTCCGAAGGGAGCCGTTGGAATCCCCTTTTCGCGAGACCCAAACACGCCGTGCAATGTGAAGTGCCCCCAGGAGAGATTGGCAAAGAACTGGTGAAACTCGTCACCGTCCGCGTTCAGCGCGATGCCGTCGTTGTTGGCGGGAGTGTTGAATTGCGGGAAGAAGAGCTGGTCCTGGCCATGGGAATCATAGAAAGAACCGGAAAGAAGCAGCTCCAAACCATTCTTGAACTGATTGCCGTAGCTGACCCGGCCCTGGTACGTGCCGTAGCTGGCCACGTCGCCTGCCACACTCACGTTTTGCGAATCCCGTCCGCGTTTTGTAACTACGTTAATGACTCCCAAGAAGGCACTGGCGATATAAAGGGAGGAGTTAGGACCGCGGATGACTTCGACATGGTCAATCAAGTCGACGTCAAGGGGGAACTCTGTTCCAATCAGAGACGCGTCAAAAATGTTATCGTTGAGCCGGTGGCCGTCAATCAGCAGTGTGATGCGACTGTTGTAGTCTCCCGGAAGTCCGTAGCCGCGCACGCCCAAGTAGCTATAGTTTCGGTCGTTGCTGACATAAAAGCCGCGTACGTTGCGCAGTATGTCGGCAAGAGTCCGGTAACCGTATATTTGGATTTCTTCCGCGGTAATGATCGTGACGGAGGCGGGCGCTTCCGTGACCTTCTGCTTGAAGCCGGATACACCGGAGACGGAATCAATATCGAGCGCCATCAATTCCTCAAGACTCATGTCGATCACGTTTGGAGTTTCGTCTTTTTTCTGGGCGCGCGCGCGTGTTGAGGCAAAGAGAGGCAGAAGACAAAGCAGGACCGGGATAAGTGCTCGTTGAACGGGTAGGGTTCTATTCGTGTGCGCGTGTTCCGCGAAATTGGCCATGATGATCCCCCCGCCACAACGGCGTGCAAAGACTTCGGTGAGAGGGGACGTCACGAACCGAGGAAGGAAGTATCAGACTCGTGGCGCGGTTGTCTGCCGGATTAAGTTTGGCGCGTGCCGGCAGGTTGCCGCAAGGAGTAAGCAGAAGGGGTACGCCAATGAGTAACGCGGTGCAACCGAGCGCCGGTTTCTTCGCGGACTCGCAATTTGCGTAGCTGGTTCGAAGTCCGCTTGCGAGGGCCTGGAAGCTCCTAAGCGCCGTGTCTCAATCTTCGGGTGCTCGAGCCCCTCAAGGGTCGGCGCCTTTGAGCGCCGATGCAAAAATCGGGTAAAAACGCGACTCTCGCCGCTAGCCATTCGCCACTTTTCCGGTAAGATACCGCCCATGAAACGAACTTTACTTTTTGTTCTGATCCTCTCGCTGCGGGCCGCTGCCGATCCGCAGCCCGCTACGCTGATCGCTAACGTTCCAGGGCGCTCCGTCCAAAGTCTGAACGGCGTGTGGCGGACGATTGTGGATCCGTACGAGACCGGGCTTTCGGCGCGTTTCTACGAGGACCGCAAGCCTAAGGACAAGCGCGACCTGGTCGAATACGACTTCGATGCTTCACCGATTCTGAACGTGCCAGGCGACTGGAACACGCAGCGGCTGGACTTGTTTTTTTACGAAGGCCCCGTCTGGTGCAAGCGTTCCTTTACTTACTCCAAGCGCGAAGGGATGCGGACGTTCGTCCACTTCGGCGCGGCAAACTATATGGCTCGTGTCTACCTGAACGGGACGAAGCTCGGCGAGCACGAAGGCGGCTTCACGCCGTTTGATTTCGAAATCACGAATACGGTGCGCGACGGCGACAATTTCCTGATCGTCGAGGTGAACAACGTCCGCCGCCCGGACGGAATTCCCAGCCTGAACAACGATTGGTGGAACTATGGCGGCTTGACGCGCGACGTGGATCTGGTGGACGTCCCGCAGACTTTCATTCGCGACTATTTCGTGCAGCTGGCGAAGGGCTCGACGACGCAAGTTGCGGGATGGGTGCAGCTCGACGGAGCCAAGCAGTCCGAGCACGTGACCATCGAGATTCCTGAGGCTCGGATCAAGCAGGACGTGACCACCGACGCGAGCGGACGAGGCGAATTCAGTTTTGCCGCGAAGCTCGAGCTATGGTCGCCGGAGCGGCCGAAACTTTATCAGGTAACTATTTCCGGCGCTAGCGACCGCGTCGAGGAAGAAATCGGATTCCGCGGCGTCGAGACGCGCGGCACGCAAATTCTGCTGAATGGCAAGCCGATTTTCCTGCGCGGAATCTCCATGCACGAAGAAGCTCCGTTCCGAGGCGGGCGCGCCTTTTCGCTGGAGGACGATCAGACCCTGCTCGGCTGGGCGAAGGAACTGGGCTGCAATTTCGTCCGCCTGGCTCACTATCCGCACAACGAGAACATGGCACGCGTCGCCGACAAGATGGGGCTCTTGCTGTGGGAGGAGGTGCCGGTCTACTGGGGGAACGACTGGACAAACCCGAAAACGCTCGAAGTGGCCGAGGAGCAGATGCGCGACCTGGTGGACCGCGACAAAAACCGCGCGGCCGTGGCTCTGTGGTCGCTGAGCAACGAAACGCCAATCTCGCCCGAACGCACCGAATTCCTCAAGAGCATGGCCGCATATACGCGGCAGCTCGACTCGACGCGGCTCATCACGTCCGCGATGAACGAGCGGAAGTACGATGGTCCGAACACCCGTGTGGAAGATGATCCTCTCGGCGAGTACCTCGACGTGCTTGGAGTAAATGAGTATGTGGGCTGGTACGACGGGCCGCCCGAGGACGCCGACCGACTAGAATGGAAGATGGTGTACCCAAAGCCGGTTATTGTGAGCGAATTCGGCGCCGGCGCTCCCTTTGGGAACCACGGCGACGTCACCGCCCGATGGACCGAGGAATATCAGGCCGACCTTTACCGCCGTCAGTTCGGCATGTTGCGGCGTATACCGTCACTCGCCGGAATGACGCCCTGGGTGCTGATGGACTTCCACTCGGCTCGGCGATTTCTTCCCGGAATTCAGGACTACTACAATCGCAAAGGCCTGATCTCCAATCGCGGGCAGCGCAAGCAGGCGTTCTACGTTTTGCAAAAATTCTACAGCGAACTGGCGAAGTCCCCGCCTCAGTAGACGATCACTCCTTCTCTCTAGTCTAAGCGTCGGCGCCTGGTCCTACGGCAACGACGAAATACGTCGCCGGCTTGTCCATTGGGTTGGTGACGCCATGCTCTTCATTCGAGCGGACAAAACCAAGAGAACCCGAATCAATGCGATGAGGCTTGCCTTCGATCGTGATTTCCACCGTGCCTTCGCGAATGAGCCACATTTCGCTGTGGACATGATGGTGCGGCGGATGCGGCGCGCCTCCTGGCGGCAGAGTGGTTTCGTGAACCTCGACGGATTCTCCGGTAGCCAGCTTTCCCTTAAGAATGCGGCGAGTGATCACGTTCGGCGACTCATTCACCGGAAGACTAGCGAACGGATAGACGGCCGATGGCAAGGGACTCGGCGAGGATTGGCCGGCCTGGGCCTGAGTCAACTCCGGCAAGCCTACCGAAAGGAGCAGGGCGGCAGGCAGCAAGGATACGAGATCACGTCGAGTGACGGTCATGGTTCACCTCACGGGTTCGTTTTAGTGGTTGCCGCGCACGGCTTTTCCTTGGGCGCGAGGAGATTGTCGTGCGTGGGTGGTAGCAAGTCAAATCGCGGGCAACGCAAGGAAGCGTTCTAGTTTCTGGAGAAGCTCCGTAGCAAATTGATGAAATCTTCTCCACCGCGAACGCATCTAAAGGTTCGAGACCTTCGCTTGGGAGGCCCCGAACTCCTGGGTTTCGCGTGTCGCGGCCTCCAGGCCCTTAGGGCAAGCTAGAGGCTTTACCGGATTGAGGCGGAATGCTGGCTTCTCTAGCGTGGTAGCGGAGTTTCCAAAATCCACCAAAGGAAAGGATGGGGGTCATGGCACGAAAACCTAGCAGAGAAGAGATTGAACGCCGAGCGTACGAGATTTACATCGAGCGGGGAGCGCAAGACGGGCACGACGCGGAAGATTGGATCGCGGCGGAGCAGGAGCTCAGCAGCCCGTTTGCCTCCGAAGCAAAGAGCGCCTCAAGTACGGCGACTTCAGCACCGCAGACGACCTTGCACCGGTCGGCAAACGCAAGCGGCGGGGACCGGCGGTAGTTCGAATCGGCGTGTTGCGGGCGTGCGGGCCCGCCGCTACGCCTTCTGCACTGGACAACCTCGCTAGGCTCACCAAACTTTCGGCACGCACGCTCAAGAATTTTGAGCGAGGGTGCAGATTTCTCTTGCATCGCAGTACGATTTACGTATTCTCCATTTTGCGAACTCGCTCCAAATGGCTCAGTTAGGAGAGAGCGAGGGTCGCTTATGGCTGCGCTTCAAGCGCGCCTGGTGGAGGACGCGACAATCAATTGAGCACGATATCCCTCCCAGCCCAGTTCCCCTCCCGAGCCGTACCATCCGCGAAACGAGTTGCGAAGCTGGCGTTGTGGCCTCTCGTGGCTGCCACCTTCTTCATGGTGTCTGGCGGCACGTACGGCACTGAAGACATCATCCATGGCGCGGGCTACGGCCGCGGAATTCTGATCCTGCTGCTGACGCCGCTGCTTTGGAGCCTGCCGACTGCGTTCATGATTGGCGAGCTTTCCAGCGCGATTCCCGCCGAAGGCGGCTACTACGCCTGGGTGCGCCGCGCCCTCGGCAACTTCTGGGGCTTTCAGGAGGCTTGGCTATCGCTGGTCGCCAGCGTCTTCGACATGGCGATTTATCCGACGCTCTTCCTTGAGTATCTGAAGGTGTTGGCGCCATGGTTCGCGGTGGGGCATCGAGGGTTGTTCGTGATGCTCGCAATCGTGGGCGTCTGCGCGGTGATGAACATCGCGGGGATTCGGGTGGTGGCGCTCTCCTCGCTATGGCTGTTCTTCCTGCTCTCGGCTCCTTTCGCGATCATCGTGCTGATCGCGCCATTCAAGATCGGTGCTTTCGCGGGCGCCGCAAGCGCTCCCGCATCTAGTTCCACCGTCGGTCTCGTCGGCGGGCTGCTCATCTGCATGTGGAACTATATGGGCTGGGACAACGCGTCCACGATCGCCACGGAGGTGGAACGACCGCATAAGACGTATCCGCGCGCGATGCTCCTGGCCGTTGTGGTGGTTTCGATCACGTACATCGTGCCGTTCCTGGCGATGTGGATGACGGGGATGTCGCCGTCGGCCTTCCAAACAGGTTCGTGGGCCACGTTCGCCGGAATGATGGGCGGCAAGTGGCTGCGGTTCGCGCTCGTGCTCGGCGGAATGATGAGCGGCTTTGGGATGTTCAACGCGCTGGTGATGAGCTATTCGCGGCTGCCGCTTGCGATGGCGCAGGACGGCATGCTGCCAAGCGTGTTCGGCAAACTGCTCCCGAAGACGCGAGCCCCGTGGGTAGCGATTCTCGTCCTGGCGGCAGGCTGGGCTCTGTGTCTAGGGCTTGGCTTCGAGCGGCTGGTTACCCTGGACATCCTTCTATATGGCATGAGCCTGCTGCTTGAGTTTGTGGCCCTGGTCGCGCTTCGCATCAAGGAGCCGACACTGCGTCGCCCATTCCGCGTCCCGGGCGGATTGCCCGGAGCGATCCTGCTCGGCGTGTGCCCTGCCCTGCTGCTTGGTTTCTCGATTGCCCATGGCCAATCGGAGCAGATCTTGGGCATGAGCGGCCTCACATTTGGCGCGCTGCTGATCGCCGGAGGCGTCGTCGTGTATTGGGCCACAGCCAGCTTGAAGCGCGACGGTTGGCTGGCAGTCGCAATCCGCCAGCGCAAACCCGCCTAGCCTCGAATTACACACCTGACAATCCCCAATTGTGCAAATGTTTGCATGTGGGCTGCGTCACATCCTGACTGACGGTTTCAGGAAGAGTCTTTGTTTCAGGTGGTTAGCGGTGAAGAGGCTCACCCTTGATGATGGTATGCAACCTGCAGCGACCGCCTTGGTAGTGTTGATCCCTGACTATTGGTTTGCTCGGGTGGTTCGCTCGGGGACGGAGGCGACATCAATGAATTCCCTAAAACTCAGGCTCATGGTTCTCGGCATGGTGGCGGCTGGATTGGCGATGATGGGTCCGGGGTTGAGCATCGCTTCGGCGGATAGCACGACTGTGACCGTGGCAGGAACCGCTAATCCGTTCCTGTCGGGGATGCCGCCCTTGTCAGCGTGCTGTTTCGGCGATAGCCTTCCGGCTGAGGCACCTACGCTCGTTTCCGGCATCCCGATAACCGCCGGTGAAACGATTACGTTCACCAATGTCACCGGAAGCACAAGCTACGGCGGAGGCACGCCGACGGACCCGCCGGACGGCAATTCGGGCCTGCTGATTACCACCTCAGCGTATGAGGGTGGGAACCAATCACCGGACAATATTGCCGGTTTCATCAGCGTTCCGGTGGATTCGCTGGTGGGAGTTTTCCTGGGGCCGGGCGCACCTACCTCGAACCCCGCGCCTTCTTCTATAGACTTTAGTTCGGTCGGGTTGAGTTTTAGCTCGCTGTCACCGGTGTTGCAACAGGCGTTTTTCATTGGGGACGGCCTCACGGGCAGCGGCACAGGGTCCGTGCAGACATTCATCGTGCCAACGGGCGCGACGGCGCTCTACCTTGGCTCGGCGGACGGTTTTGGCTGGTACAACAATACTGGGTCGTTCGACGTCACCGTGAATACCGTGGGTGTCGCACCAACACCCGAGCCTTCTTCGTGGTTGCTGCTGTTGGTCGGCATTACTGGAGTGGCGCTGTGCGCGCGGCGGTTCCGGGTCAATGTCGCGGCTCCGAAGTCGCTCGTCGCCTAGTCTCGAGGCTGGCTGGCGGCGGCATCCGCCAGCGCAAAGTCCTCAGGGATTTTTGCGTTGCTGATTTCGTCAGGAAAGAGCCGGCGTCCCGCCGGCTCTGCCGTTTCTGGCCTATCCGCATGGCGCGATCTGGGACCCCAAAACATCCAAGCGACACGAATAACATTTGCAGCCGAGCGCTGGCTTGGCATTTAATCCATGCGGCGTGCCGCGAGCAGACAAAACCTACGACTACATCGTTGTCGGTGCGGGATCCGCCGGGTGCGTGTTGGCAGCGCGCTTGACGGAGAGCCCAAACGTACGGGTGCTGCTCCTCGAAGCCGGAGGGGCCGACACCGCAAAAGAAGTTCGCATTCCCGCCGCGTTCTCTAAGCTCTTCAAATCAAATTGCGACTGGAATTACTCCACCGAAGAGGAGCCTAATCTCAACGGGCGGCGGCTCTATTGGCCGCGCGGGAAAATGATTGGCGGCTCCAGCTCAATGAACGCGATGATTTACATTCGCGGGAATCCGGCCGACTACGATGACTGGAAGCAGCTCGGTAACGAAGGCTGGGGATTTGCGGATGTTCTTCCCTATTTCGAGAAGCTCGAGAATCGGAGCGGGTCGGGTGTTAACGGGACTGGTGGACCGCTGAACGTTTGCGATCTTCGCTGCGTCAACGAAATCACGCGAGCCTTTCTCGCCGCTGCCGAAGAGATTGGGATCCCCGCGAATCACGATTTCAGCGGCGCTGCGCAAGATGGCGCGGGACTCTATCAAGTCACGCAAAAGAATGGGAGCAGGCACAGCGCGTCCGACGCGTACCTTAGGCCGGCTCGGCACCGTTCGAACCTCACGGTGCTGACTAGTGCGCATGCAACGCGCGTGCTGCTCGAGAATGATCGAGCGATTGGCGTCGATTACTTGCGCGGCGGCGCGATTCAGCAGGCGCGTAGCGAGCGCGAGGTGATTCTCGCAGGCGGCGCGGTAAATTCTCCGCAACTTCTGTTGCTTTCCGGAATCGGCCCGGCGGACGAACTCAGCCACGCCGGGGTTCGCGCGATTCACAACCTGCCTGGGGTGGGAAAGAATTTGCAGGATCATCCGATGGTTTCCGTGGGATACCTCTCGAGGAAGCCGGTGAGTCTTGCGAGCGCCGAATCGCTCTCGAATTTCCTGAACTGGCTGATCTTCAAGCAGGGACCGCTGACGTCCAATGTAGCGGAAGCGGGGATTTTTCTTCGCACGCGAGAAAGCCTGGATGCGCCGGACTTGCAGATGCTTTTCGGCCCGGCGTACTACGTCAATCATGGTCTTGATCGCCGCAAGGAACATTGCTTCGGGTTCGGGCCCACGTTGATTGCTCCCGAGAGCCGCGGCAGCATTGCGCTGCGTTCTACCGATCCGTTCGATACGCCGGCAATCCGCGCGAACTACCTTTCGACTGATGCGGACATGCGAGTGATCGTCGAAGGAGTTCGTCTCGCGCGCCAACTTGCGCACACGAAAGCGTTTCAGCCATATCGAGGCGACGAGCTGCATCCCGGCCCTCACGTCAAAAATGACGATGAGATCGCCGCTTTCATCCGGGCCGAGGCTCAAACGCTCTATCATCCGGTTGGGACTTGCAAGATGGGCACCGATGCTCTTGCCGTCGTGGACCCGCGCCTGCGCGTTCGGGGGATTCAGGCCTTGCGCGTCGTCGATGCATCCGTTATGCCCTGCATTCCATCGGGAAATACGAACGCGCCAACAATCATGATCGCAGAAAAAGCCGCCGACATGATCCGCGCAGACAGTAACGGTTAGCGACAGGCCGTTTCCTAGCCGCTCGCGCTGCCGCACATTTCTGATATTCTCTTCTGCCGTGCGAACATTCTGTTCTTCCGCCATCTTCGTCACCATCGTCGCCTTGACCTTGCTAAATCCGCGCGTCGAGAAGCGCGCATTCGCGGAAGCGGGTGCCCAGGAACAAAGCCAGCAAACGGGCCAGCCACCTGCGCAACAACAGCCACCGCCCGCTACTCCGCAGACCGCTCCGCCTCAACAGGTTCCGCCGCCAACTCCGCCAGCGCCGGTGCATGTGGGGCCCGTGGTGGTTCTCGATCCCGGACACGGCGGCACCGACAGCGGCGCAAGAGGCGGAACGGGAGCGATCGAGAAAGATATCGTCTTGCAGTACGCGCACGCCGTTCGAGGCGAACTCGAGCGCGAAGGCTTTCGCGTGGTACTCACGCGCGACGACGACTCGAATCCTTCGTACGACGATCGCGCGGCCATGGCGAACACGTACCACGACGTGGTCTTCGTAAGCCTGCACGTATCGACGACGGGGACTGTGGGAACCGCGCGCGCTTACTACTACCGGTTCGCAAGCGCTCCGGCGGGGCCTCCTGCAACAAGCGAGACAACGACCGGGCAATCCGCGCCGCCTGCTACTTCCCTTCTCGCTTGGGAACAAGCACAACAGCCGTATGTTGAAACGAGCCGTCGCCTCGCGGATGAGCTGCAGGGGGAACTCGCGCAACGTTTTGCGGGATCGCCGATCACGACGAGCGGCGTGGCGATCCGTGAATTGCGGTCTGTGGCCGCGCCGGCCGTGGCTGTGGAGCTTTCGAGCGTTTCCGTGGCTGATCCGAACTCACTCTCCGCAATGGCTGCGCCCCTGGCTGCGGCGATTGCCCGGGGACTGCAAACGTTCCGCTCCACAGGTTCGACCCCTGAAAACTGATGCCGCGAAACATAAAATTTGCTCTCAGCATTCTGGGAATCGCTGTCCTGATCGGGCTCGTCAGCCTTCGGGGCATGCACGAGCGGATTCAGCACCTTTCCGAGAATCCAAAGTCCGAGGACCAAGCGCGACGCGAGGTTCTGGCTCCGCCGATTTCGACGCCCACCGACGTGAAGGAGCAAGCGAAGATTTTCTGGGGGGCGGGGGCGGACAGGGTTGCTCCCGTTCTGGTGGAACTGCCGCTTTCAGCCGACGCGGTGCAGCGTTCGAAACAGGTGCTTGAAACGCTGATCTCGAGCCCTCCCACTCCCGAGCAGCGTACTCTCCCCGCCGACGCTACCATCCTCGGTTTTTATATTCTCCCGGACGGAACCGCGATCGCAGATTTCTCCGATGCTCTCGTCACGGAAGTTCCGTCGGGCATTTCCAGTGAAACGGCGGCTGTGGATTCGATTGCCCTCACGCTCGAGAGCAATGTGGCATCGCTGCGTCGCTTGAAGATTTTGATTCACGGGCAGGAAGTAGAAACGCTGGCCGGCCATGTCGACTTGACCGGCTTCTTCGATCTGAATCCTGTCCCGCCGCAGTCTCCCGCACCGGCACAAGGGACCGCCTCGCCGCCACCGCCTAATTCCGCCGCCGCGCCCGGAAGCAATCCTCAGAAACGCTGAGCGCTGGCCCGCTTGCCGCGACGTGTTGACACTTCGTGCAGCAGTCGGCAAACTGTGTCTCCGTATCTCTTGACCAACCCAGGACCAGCGAAGGGAGAATTTCTTGCGAGCTGACGGACGCGCGCCCGATGATCTGCGGCCCGTGAAGATCACGCCCGACTTTATCACGCATGCTGAAGGCAGCGTGCTGATTGAAGCCGGAAGAACGCGCGTAATCGCGACCGCCACAGTGGATGACGGCGTGCCATCTTTTTTGAAGGGCACCGGCAAAGGCTGGGTCACCGGCGAGTACGGAATGCTGCCGCGCTCCACCGAAGAGCGCACTCCGCGCGAATCGGCGCGGGGACGCCAATCGGGACGCACGCTGGAAATTCAGCGCATGATCGGCCGCACGCTGCGCGCCGTCACCGATCTGAAAGCTCTGGGCGAGCGGACGGTGTGGATCGATTGCGACGTGATTGAAGCTGACGGCGGAACACGGACTGCGTCAGTGACGGGAGCGTTCGTGGCCCTCGCGCTGGGACTCGAACGTATGGTCGCCGCGGGAATTTTGCGCTCGGTGCCGCTGATCGATTCTTTGGCGGCCATCAGCGTGGGCATCGTCGACGATCAACTCCTGCTCGACCTTGCGTATGAAGAAGATTCGCGCGCGCAGGTGGACATGAACGTGGTGATGACCGGCACGGGCCGCTTCGTCGAGGTGCAGGCCAGCGCCGAGGGACGTCCTTACACAAACCAGGAATTGCAGCGGTTGATCGATCTTGCAGCCGGCGGGATTCAGCATCTCACCAGCGTGCAGCAAGAGCTGCTGCACATGAATTTCAGTGCCCGCCGTTAGCAGCGCGAGCGGAGGGCCCGCCCCGATTCGAATCGCGCTTGCCTCAACGAATCCCGGGAAACTCCGCGAATACCTCGAACTCACAGGGCCGCACATCCAAGTGGAGTTGCTGCCGGACTTTCGCGATTTACCTCCGTTCGACGAATCCGCGCCGACCTTCGCGGAGAATGCCGCTGGAAAGGCTCTGCACTATAGCCGGCACACGCACGAGCTCGTTTTGGCGGACGATTCGGGACTTGTGGTCCCGGCGCTGGGCGGGGCGCCCGGAGTTCATTCCGCTCGTTACGCCGGTCCGGATGCGGGGGACGCCGATCGCTACCGAAAACTGCTGCGTGAAATGGAAGGGAAAGAAGGGGACGCTCGCCGCGCGCATTTCGTGTGTGTGATTGCGATCGCACGCGAAGGGCAATCCATCGCCGTGGTCTCCGATCGAGCTCTGGGAATCCTGACGAACGAGCCTCGCGGCTCGGGTGGATTCGGCTACGACCCGATCTTCTTGTTTTCGGAACTCGGACGGACTTATGCGGAGCTGACTCCTGCGGAGAAAAACGAGTACAGCCACCGGGGAAAAGCGTTCAGAAAAATCGTCGCAGCGCTTGAAGGTTCAATTCTGGAACCCTCCTGAGGTCTCCCGCATCTCATATCGAGTGGACGAACAAATGTATTGCCCCCGCAGTCCGCGAGGGAGTAAAAAGGAAGTTCCCGCCCAGAGGTGATATGGCAACTTCCCAAACAGCTGCTAGGGTCCACCCGACTCTGGTCTCGCGGATGAATGAAGCGCGCGCGCGGACGGACGCGCTGTTCAGTTTGCTCCCGCCGAATTCGTTTTATGACCGCCCGGTTGCGGAGCGGCATCGCCTGATTTTCTACCTGGGCCACCTTGAATCGTTTGACTGGAACTTGCTTGCCACGGCACTGGGGGCCGAATCCCGCGACACGGAATTCGACAAGCTTTTCGCGTTCGGCATCGACCCCGTGGGCGGCGGGCTGCCCACCGACACACCGGGCGACTGGCCGAACATCGCTCGCGTGGAAAAATACAATCGGAACATTCGCGAAGCTTTGGACAAGAAGCTGCAGAGCGCCAGCGCGTACGAGTCGCAGGACGGAGGCTTCGCCAACAGCACTTTGCTCAACGTTGCGATCGAGCATCGCCTGATGCACGCCGAGACGATTGCATATCTCCTGCACAATATGCCAGTGGAACGGAAAACACCTCAACCGGCGTCGCCTGCCGACCCCAGACCCGCGCCCCGACAGCGCCGCGCATCGATTCCTGCAGGCGTTGCGACGCTCGGCCAACCAAAGAACCGCGGATTGTTTGGGTGGGACAATGAGTTTGACGTGCAGCAGGTGTTTGTTCCGCCCTTCGCGATCGACGTCTTCCCGGTGACGAATGGCGAGTTTCTCCGATTCCTTCACGCCGGCGGATACGAGCACTCGATCTACTGGACGCCTGAAGATTGGGAATGGAAGCGGCAGCGCCGTCTCGAGCATCCGCACTTCTGGTTGCCGCGTTCGAGCTCCGCGGCCTCGGATCCCGATACTCAGTGGGAATATCGCGCGATGTTCGGCACGATTCCTCTGCCGCCCTCTTGGCCGGTGTATGTGAGTCACGCGGAGGCGTCGGCGTTTGCGCGCTGGTCCGGCAAGAGGCTGCCCACGGAAGCGGAATGGCATCGCGCAGCCTACGGAACACCGCATGGCACGGAGCGTACGTACCCCTGGGGCGAAGCGCCGCCGGACGCCCTGCGCGGAAATTTTCACCACGAACGTTGGGATGCTTCACCCGTGGACGCACATCCCGCCGGAGCAAGCGCGTTCGGCCTTCACGATCTTGTCGGAAACGGCTGGGAATGGACCTCGACTTTGTTTGCTCCGCTGCCGGGGTTCGAGGCATTTTCTTTCTACCGGGGCTATTCGGCGGATTTCTTCGACGGCAAGCATTTCGTGATGAAAGGCGGGTCGGCTCGCACCGACGCGTGCATGCTCCGCCGATCCTTCCGCAATTGGTTCCAGCCTCATTATCCGTACGTGTACGCCACATTCCGCTGTGTGGAGAACTAGACCATGGGATCCGCGCCACGAATGACGCATGCAGCTCCGGCGGCTGAGCCGCTTGTCGACTTTTCATCCGATGTTGTCGTCGGGCTTACTCAACCGGGCCAAAGAGAGCTTCCCTCGAAGTATCTCTATGACGAGGTCGGTTCCGCTCTTTTCGACGTGATTTGCCTTCTGCCGGAATACGGGCTGAGCCGCGCCGGAATGCGGCTGCTGCAGCTGAATTCGGCGGAGATCGTCGACCTTCTTCCCGAACCCGTTTTGGTGGCGGAGCTCGGGAGCGGCAGCGGCCAAAAAACTCGTTATCTTCTGGAAACGCTCGCGCGACGGCAGCGCGTGAACTACTACCCAATCGATATTTCGAGTTCCGCCCTCTATCGATGCCAACAGGAACTGGGACAGATCGAATCGGTGAGCATCGTGGGCTTCGAGCGAGCTTACCTCGATGGTCTCCGCGAAGTGGCGACGCGCCGGCGGGACGGCGAACGAGTGCTCGTCCTGTTTCTTGGCAGCACGATCGGAAACTTCGATCGACCCGCGGGCGAGTACTTCCTTCGCCAGGTGCGGGAAACCCTTCGCGACGGCGACAGCCTGCTCCTCGCGACCGATCTCGAAAAGCCGGTTCGCCAACTGCTCTTGGCTTACGACGACCCTTCGGGCGTCACCGCCGCGTTCAACAAGAACCTGCTTGCGCGGATCAATCGGGAGCTGGATGGCGATTTCAACCTCTCGCGTTTCGAGCACTCCGTTCGGTGGGATCAGTCCGAGCGCCGCGTGGAAATGCACCTTCGATCCACCGTGTGGCAGCACGTCACGATTCGAAAGGCCGGCTTCCGATTCTATTTGCGCGAGGGAGAGACCATCTGGACCGAGAGCTCGCACAAATATAATCCCGAAGAGGTGGTTGCCATGGGCCAGCGCACGGGCTTCCGCTGCGCCGGCCAGTGGTGCGATTCAGAGTGGCCGTTCGCGCAGAGCCTGTTCTTCGCGGAGTGACGCCTCACTGAAAAACACGCGTGTGTTATAGTTTTCGCCGCATGGCGAAGAGGAAAAAACCCACCGCCAAACATAAGACGTCACGCCCGCGCACGGCGCGTGCGTCGAGGTCGAAGCAGGGTTCGCGAGGCCTCGCACTGGGCCGTGGAGCGAATCCGGCGCGCGTCAAGGCTATCCTCGAGAAACTGGATGAAGCATATCCGGCAGCGACCTGTGAGCTGAAGCACCAAAACCCGTTTCAACTTCTGATTTCGACGATTCTTTCCGCGCAGTGCACGGACGTGCGGGTCAATGAGGTGACCGCGACACTCTTCCCGAAATACCCCGACGCGAAAGCTTTCGCCTACGCCAATCCCGCAGAACTCGAACAGGAAATCCGCCCGACGGGATTCTTCCGCAACAAGACGAAATCCATCATGGGCGCGAGCAGGAAAATCATCGAGGATTTTCACGGTGAAGTGCCGCGAACCATGGACCAGATTCTCACTTTGCCCGGCGTTGCGAGGAAGACCGCCAACGTGGTTCTAGGAACCGGCTTCGGGATTGCTTCGGGAGTTGTGGTGGATACGCACGTCCAGCGGCTTTCGCAAAGGCTGGATTTGACCAAGAATACGGACCCGAAAAAGATCGAACAGGACCTGATGAAGATCATCCCTCAGGACCGGTGGATTCTTTTCTCCCATCAGCTCATCTGGCACGGCCGACGCGTCTGCCAGGCGCGCAAGCCTCGATGTATCGAGTGCAACCTCGAATCGCTCTGCTATTCGAAAGACAAGACAATCTGAATCCGCGGGCGCGAAATCAGCGCGGGATTTGTAGGCGAGGCACACCGATAGAAGGGCGTGTGCGGGCGGACGGGCACGGCCGCTTCCTAACTCGAAACAAGCGCTACTTGCGTTCCACGCTCTTGCGCATCCGCCGGATTTCAACCAAGACGAATCCGATCAAGACGATTACGATGCCAGCGTAAATATGGAAAAACGGGTCGGGTGCTCCCATTTCGATGCCCTCCTAGTTTTCACTTCAATCACCGGATGCCCAACATCCCTGGCCAGCAGCGCAAAAGCCCGAGCGTTCAAGGCGCTGCTCATTGCGAGATCACGACCTGCGAGGTGCTTGTCATTACTAGCGCAGTCTTCGGTATAAATGGAAAAATGGGTTTGAAGCTGTACTGCACCTGCACTTGCACGACGCTTCCTGGAGTGTTGTCCGGCGTCCAGGTGGTGGTTGCGGTCAACGACGCCGGGTTGATGCCTGCCGGGACATTCTTCAAATACGTTTGAATGTCGGACGCCGCGGCCGGGCACGCGGTCGTCCAACTCGTGCATGTTGAGCCGCGCACCATGGCGTAACGTGTTCCTTCGCGCGCCGCGTCGGCGACAAAGTGGTACGCGTAGAGCGCGCGGGACAAATCCATGATGGCGAACAGAAACATGAAAAGCACTGTGAACACGGCCGCGAACTCGACGAGCGCGCTCCCACTTTCGCGCCTCGATTGCGCGATCAAGTTATTGCCCGGCACGCATCACCGCTTGCGACGTCAAGTTCGTCGAAGAAGGAATGCCCGGGCACGGAAACCAGGGCTTGTAGGTTGCAGTCGTGACCACTTTCACGTAGTCGACGCGGTGCGTGGTCGCACACGAGGGCGTCCCGGGAAAACAATTGGGAGTGACGCTGGTTCCATCCGAGCACTGGCACCAGTATGTGGCAACCGCGGTCAGATTTCCTTGCGTGGCCCCGACCAGGTCGGTTGCATCGTTCGTGGCCGCTGTTTGCATTCCGGTTACGTCTGCCCACGTCGTCGGGTTTTGTTGCCCGTATTGCACTCCCGCGCGCGCGGCATTGGACACTTCAATGCTCATATAAGAGAGCCGGCCAAGATCGACGGTGCCGAGCAGCAGCATCGTGAGTATCGGCAGCAGGAGCGCCATCTCCACCAGACTGTCTCCCGATTCCGATCGCGTAATCGAACGGCGGAGCACTGCGAGCGAGCTCGCCAGTTGCCGGCGTGCGGGAGCGTTTGTAAGAGAGTTGAAGATGTTCATTCGACTAAAACACCGTTTCCCTTGACGGGCGATCCTGTAACCAGCGACGTGTAGTCTTTCGAGAATCCGCTGCCTGTGAAGGACCCTTGGCCAAAGGTGAGATACGCGAATTCAATCTTGTCGGCTACGAGAATGTCGTATTTCACGTTCCCGCTGAAAGCAAACACGACGGAGGCTTTCGGTAGATAGTACGAGCCTTGCAGCACCGTGTTATAGCTGCTGCTGCCAATGATTTGGGCCGAGTTCGTATTCCCTGGGTCTTGGAAGAACAGCAGTCCCTGATAAGTACCTGCAGTCGGAGCGATCAGCGAAACTGCGTTCCCCGATGAGAATGATGTGAAATTAAAGTTGATCCCGCCGATCGGACCGTAGTTGTAAAACGTCACACCGTACGGCGAGATCGATGTATTCGTCGTCACATTCGTGCCGATATCGACCGTCAAGCCGCCTTTCCCACCCCCCGAGGTGAGAATGTAGACGCCTGGATTGAAAACCACGCTGGCGCCCGGCTGGATCTGTATTCCGCCGCAATAGACGCCCGGATTCAAAGTGGTTGGGTGCGCCGGCGGACTGTTCGTCGAAGTGTAGTTCTGCTGGCTGGTAAAAGTGCAAGAGCCAACGGCCGGCTTCGCCAAGTAGGCGAGCGGATCGCTCGGATTCGGCGCGGTGATGCCCTTCACGGGAGTGGGATTCAAGGAACACAAGAAGCTTTGCACGCCGCCGACGACACCGATCGAAGAAGCAGAGATGGAGGCCAGAAAGCTGCAGGAGAGCGCGCTGCTGCTCGTGGATTCGACCACGACTCCGCACTGGGATGAAATCGACGCGAAGGCGTCCACCGATAGCGCCGCGCTAGCAGCCGGGTCCAAAGCAAAGATACAATTATTGCCGCTCCCCAACTGAGCCACAGCCCTGGCTTGCAGTGTCACGGTTTTCACGCCGAACGCCTTCGCAAAAAAAGTGGGCGTGCTCCTCGCAACGATGGCCTCGACATAACTCGAATCACCGACGTGCTGGCCCGATAGGGGCGGATTGTTCACCGTCACAGTGGCGCCATTCGTACCATTGGTGAATCCGTTCGCCGCGGAATCCGCCTGTGCCCCGGACGTCACGTCGCCGTACGCAAGCTCCGCCGCACCCGCTATCGCCGCCGCATCCGCCGCCGTTTGCAGCTGGCGCTTCGTGTAGCGCATGTAACCCACGTCCGTCGCCAAGCCGAGTATTCCGAGAATCGCTACGAGGGCCAGTGCGACGACAACAATCGCCTGGCCTGCCTCGGCTCGACGCTCCATCGCAACGATTTTTCGTTGGCAATGTCGTCGCGTTTGAAAGCGTGGAAACATTTTGTTCAATGAGCACACTGTTCAAGAGACACACACAGCGTAATGCCGCATGCTGGGACTCCAACATATTGGAGCAATCCTTACTCCAACGCTGCGCGTACTGGTGTCTATCTATCAATCGCCGTATCAATTACTTCCGCGCTGGTCAGTCGAACTGGCCAACCGGCAGGTGTTTCAAAATAGAATCAGTGCCCCGATTTGGCTTTGTTGACCGCTCAAAATGCCGCGTCTTACGACCTTTGACCGGGCGAATCCTTACTGCAAGGTCTTGATTCGAGAAACGTTTGTGTTCTCGTTGGTGGATCGCCGGGCCGCTTCGTCCATGGCAACCCGCTTGCACCCGTCTCGCACCAGGGGACCATTCGTCTTTGCAAAACATCAATTTGAAAGCCTGGAACCCGACAGCAGCCACTTCGGAAAAAGCGGCATCGCGGAAGGGCGAATCGACGAGGACTGCGCTGGGCACAGACGCGTCCTTTGCCGAACGGGCCTGCCTTCCCGACTTGATGTCGGCGCAAAATCCAGACGGCGGCTGGGGATTTCGGCGCGGCCAAGACAGCGCGATCGAACCTACGAGCTGGGCCGTCCTGGCAATGTGCGGCCTGAGTCCGGAACATCCGCTGAGCCGAAAGAAACTCAACGGAGCGCATTTTCTGCGGCGGGCGCAGCTCTCAGACGGTTCGTGGGCCGCCGTTGCGGGAGAGGAAACCGGGACTTGTGTCACTTCACTCGCGTGCCTGGCACTACAGGGCATCGAAGGTGCAATGCCCGAGCTTGACGCGGCTCGGAATTGGCTTTGCCGGAGCTGGCCGGGCGAGGGAGGAGTCTGGTGGCGCATGCGCCACGGTCTCTTCGGGCAATCGCAGCTTAGTGCGCAGGACCACCGGCTGCGCGGCTGGGGCTGGACGCCAGGCACGAGCAGTTGGGTGGAACCAACCTCTCATGCACTGCTTGCGCTACGCCCGGCCCGAGGCTCGCCGTCATTTTTGCTCCGTGTGGACGACCGCTGCAATCTCGCCCAGAAAATGCTCTGCAATCGGATGTGCGCAGGTGGCGGATGGAATTGCGGCAATCCTTTTGTTTATGGCACGGCCGGCACTCCTTTGATTGGGCCGACATGCTGGGCACTGCTCGCGCTGGGCGAGTTTGCTCAGCGTGCCGATGTGCGCCGCTGCCTGTCCGACAGCCTTGCCTGGCTCGAGCGAACTTACCTAGAAGCGCAAGGACCGGGTTCCCTGGCGCTGGCGCACCTCTGCCTGAAAGCATTCGGCCGAAGCGCGATCTCCATCGATTCGCGGCTTTCGGAAATGTATGACCACAACCGATTCCTGGGCCAGGTGCAGGTGCTCGCCTGGGCATCGCTCGCCAGCCAATCTGTGCCGGGCTGGCTTGAGCCCGCGACCTTCGAGAGCAATTGAGATGTCGTACGCGGCGCCATCGATCAAGCCCTCGTTCCAGAGGCCGCTTTCCCGCGTGGCAATCCGCTCTGCGAGTTCCTACGAGGTTGATCTGGCTCAAGTGATTTCGGAGACGGTGGCAGAATTTAACCTCGATGTGAAGGGCAAGAGTGTTCTGCTCAAGGCTAATTTCGTCGGCGCCGATCCGAACCACGTAATGAATACGCATCCCGCTGTTGTCGCGGCCGCGCGCTACAGTTTCCTGTGCTTGGGCGCATCCACCGTGATGGTGGCCGAAGGACCGGCGCTCGAACGCGACACCGAAGCGATTCTCGAGGCGATTCGGCTGCGGGAGTATCTGGGCCCGCTGGATGGCGCATTCGTGGATTTGAATGTCGACGACGTCTGGCCCGTCGCGCTTCGAACGCGCGCCTCGTCCCTCAAGCGCCTCTATCTGCCTGCAACCGTTCTGCGCGCCGATTTCGTAGTTTCGATGCCCAAGCTGAAGACGCATCACTGGGCTGGAGTGACGCTTTCGCTGAAAAACATGTTCGGCATTGTGCCCGGCCATTGTTACGGCTGGCCCAAGAACATCCTCCACTGGGCGGGAATCTCGAAATCGATTCTAGATTTGAATAGCACGGTGCGCCCTGATTTCGCCATCGTGGATGGAATCGTGGGCATGGAAGGAAATGGTCCGACGCAGGGCCAGCCGAAAGCGAGCGGCGTTCTGGTGATGGGCGATGATCCCGTGGCAGTGGACGCAACCTGCGCTCGCGTGATGGGTCTGGTTCCCGAGCGGATCGATTATCTGCGGCGTGCCGCATTGCTCCTCGGAAACATTGCGGACGAGAAGATCGAGCACATCGGAGAAAGTGTTGCACGGGTGATGCAGCGGTTTGCTGTGGTTCCTGAGTTCGAGCACTTGAAGGCAAAAAGAGAGTGACTCGCAAGCCAGCCATCGATTGATCTAGCTCCAGGGCCCGGATCGCAATCGTGAATACCACGGAACAATACGTGTTACCTGGCGAACGAGCATCTCCGCGCAGCGTCGCAGGCAAGACATTTCAGCAGGTGTTCTCATTTCCCGTGTTGCTGGGAGCGCTGCTCGTCGCCGCCGTTTTCTTCGGGACGCTATCCCAGGGAACGAAGACGGACACGCTCTTCAGCGAGGGCGACACCTGGTGGCACATTCGCGCCGGTGAAGAGATACTCGACACACACAAAGTGCCCCAGACAGATTCATATTCCTGGACCGCCGCCGGCACTCCTTGGATTGCTTACGAATGGCTCGGTGAAGCCGCGATGGCGGGAGCTTACCGTGCCGGGCGGCTCCAGGGACTCCGGTTCCTGCAATTGACGCTCGCGGGGACGATGCTCGCGCTGCTGTATATGTATGCGACGATGCGATGCCAAAATCCCAAGGCCGCCTTTGCTGTCTGCGCCGTAATCGTACCAGTGGCCGCCGGATTCTGGTCGCTGCGCCCGCAACTTTTCGGATACATCTTCTTCGTTATCGTCCTGATGATTCTCGAGCGATTCCGGAAAGGCAAGAGCCGCGCTCTTTGGATCTTGCCCTTCGTATTTCTGCTGTGGGTCAACACGCACGGCACATTTGTGTTCGGCTTTCTCGCCCTGGGGATCGCATGGGTCAGCGGACTGTGGCGCTACCGCCTGAATGGGATTGAGTCCTTCGTTTGGAGCCGGACTCAGCGCATCGAACTCGAAGTTGCAACTCTGGCCAGCGTCTTGGCTCTGCTCGTGACACCTTATGGCTCGCAACTGGCAGCTTACCCACTCGACATCGGCTTTCTGCAGCCCGCGAACGTCGCCAACATTCAGGAGTGGATGCCGATCACCAGCGAGCGTTTCTTGACGCTGACTGTCCTGGTGCTGCTCCTTGGATTCCTGATCTCGAAAATCCTGTTGCGTTTTCATTGTCGGCCCGACGACCTGGCCTTTCTGTGCGTTGCGGCGATTGTCGCGTTCCTGCATCTTCGGTTCGTCCCTCTGTTCCTGCTCGTGACGGTACCGTTGCTGACGCTGCCGCTCGCGTGGTGGTTTTCTCCGTATGATCGACGGCGAGATCGCGCGGCGCTCAATGCGGCACTGATGGCCATCATTGGTCTTGCGCTGATCCATTACTTTCCTTCCAGGGAGAGTCTCGAGAAAGCTTGCGCGGCACATTACCCGGTGGCAGCGCTTGAGCATCTCGGCGCGGGGCAGGCCTCGGGGCACGTTTTCAACGAATACGGTTGGGGAGGCTATCTCGCGTGGTCGCACGTTCCGCACGAAGGCGTGTTCATCGATGGCCGCGCGGATATCTATGAGCGCGCCGGCGTTCTCGACGACTACCTCAGCATCGCGCGTCTCGAACCGGGGTCGCTGCGACTCCTGGGCAAATATGACATCGCAACATGCCTGATCCGGAGCGACGCGCCGCTCGCGACCGTCCTGTCAGCGCTGCCGGAATGGCAATTGATCTATGCCGATCAGGTCAGTTCGCTTTACGTCCGCCGAAGAATCGTGCCATTCGGGGCAAGCAAGCCGACGGAGCTTCGCTAGTACCGCCCATTCCACCTCGGGCCGAACGTTTCATGGTGAACCATCCGACCGGTTGCTTCCTTTGCTTTCGCTTCGCTAACCGCCTCTAAATCAAGCGCCTCTTCTGGCCTCGTTTGGCACCCAGAGTGCCGTACTACTCGATGGGAGGCGCAGTCTGCTTCCCGATACCTCGAGGAGGAGAAATGAGAGAACGGTTGAGAATGCTGTGGCAAGACGAGTCGGGTCAGGACTTGACCGAGTACGCTTTGCTCATCGTCCTGGTGGCGCTCGCAGCGGTAGCTTCGATGAAAGCGCTGGCAACGGCGATCAGCACTGTGTACTCGAACGCAGCGACAAACCTGACGACCAACACCTAGCCACCGTGCAATGCGAGACCTACTCAGAACCCTGTGGCAAGACGAATCCGGTCAGGATTTGACCGAGTACGGTTTGCTCATCGTCCTGGTGGCACTCGCAGCGGTGGCTTCGATGAAGGCCTTGGCGCATGCGATTAGTGAAGTGTACTCGAACGTTGCGACGAATGTTACGACGAACACCTAAACGAGACGATTTCAGCCTCGGCCCGCCGGGGAACGGTTGAGAACCGGTCGGGCCTCCGCCACGAATCGCCAGAAGCAATCGAACGGCAAGGTCGTCGCGAAAATAGATCGGTGAGACCGGAACAAACAGACGGTCCGCCACATCGCAGACCAAACAGCAAACCCGCTGTCGCACGGGCATGTGCGAATGGAGCGGGGGTGAAGAGCTCCAACCGGGAAAGTGTGCGGAGAGTTGAGAAAGAGTTGAGAACTCAAGCAATCTCGGCGTGCGCTGTCTTGATCGCGAGCATCGCAGGACTTCTAGACTGGCGCGCTCGACGAATCCCAAACTGGCTGACCGTCCCGGCACTCATCGCGGGGATCGCAACGAACGCGTTCGTCTACGGAATTGATGGCGGACTTCGTTCGCTGGAGGGCGCCGGCGCGGTCATGATTGTGCTCCTACCGGTGGTTCTGGTGCGCGGACTGGGCGGCGGCGACTGGAAGCTGATGGGAGCGCTCGGCGCCTGGTTAGGTCCCACGCGGATCATCATCGTCCTGCTGGTCACGATTCTTGTTAGCGGACTTCTCGCCCTCATTCAAATCATTCGAAAGAAACGATTCGTCCAAACCGTTCGCAACATGTGGGAACTGCTGCGGGGCTTTTTCATCTTTGGGCTGCAGCCGCACCCTGAAATCAACCTGGATAATCCGGCCGCGCTTTCCCTTCCCTTCGGTGTGGCTGCGGCGCTAGCCACGTTTGGATGTTTCTGCGCCGGTCTGCCCGGATGGTGATTCTGAAGCGGCGTGAAGGAAGGAACGAATGGACGGGCGACGGATTCTGGTGCAGTTCGGAGCGCTGTTGCCCGTGCTCCTGCCGCTGCTGGCGGCGGAGTTGCAAAACGCCCCGCCGTTCATGAAGGTTCTACTGTGGCCTGCGAGCGCGGCTGTGGCGCTGACAGCTTTTCTGTGCTTGTGGATTGGGCTCGAAACGGATTGAGAAGGACTTGCGATGGATCGAAGGCGAATCTTGATGGCGTTGGCGGTCGCGGTGCCACTGGCGCTGCTTGCGTCAATCCTGGTGTACCGCCAGCTTTCGCGCGCGGCTTCTTCACCGGGTCGCATCGCGCCGACCAAGATCGTGGTCGCGGCGGCCGCGCTGGCGCCGGGCACGCGCCTCGATGCGAAGGATCTTCGCCAAATCGGTTGGCCCGCGTCAGGACCGATGCAAGGAATGTTCGCTCGCCCCGAAGATTGCGTCGGCCGGGTTCTAATGAGCCCACTCCTTGAGAACGAGCCCGTCCTGGAAGGAAATCTCGCGCCGAAGGACTCGAGCGCGGGTCTTCCGGGGATGATTCCTGCGGGCATGCGCGGCGTCTCGGTTGCGGTGAACGACGTGGTCGGTGTCGCTGGATTCGTGCAACCGGGCACAAGTGTCGATGTCCTGGCGACGGGCGGAATCGAAGGTCAGGGAAGCATCTTGACGCGAACGATTCTCGAAGATATTCGCGTGCTCGCCGCAGGACAGAAGATCCAGCCCGACAAGGATGGCACGCCGCAGACGGTTGCTGTCGTCACGCTGCTGGTCACGCCCGATCAGGCCAACACGCTGACACTCGCGAGCACGCAAGGGCGCATTCAACTCGCGTTGAGAAACTTCGGCGACACGAAGCAAGTGAACACATCTCCCGCGCTGCTCGGCGACATCTTCGGCACGTCAATTCGGCTTCCTTTGCCGCGCAGCGATCGGCCACTGGCACGAGTGTCGGCCAATCCTGCGGTCCCGAAGCCTTATGAGGTGGAAGTGATCCGTGGCAACAAGCCGGAAATGAGCGCCATTCCGCAGAAATGAGGGCACGCCAGTGGCTGAGTCAATTCGAGGCCGGAAACTGATGCGAGCTGTCGTAGCGGGCCTTGCCCGAGGCATCATGCTCGCGGCGGCGATTCCGCTTTGTTGGGTTTGCCTTCGCGCGCAGACAAATGCGCTGCGGGCCGCCGCCCCGGCGGAAGCTCAACCCGCGGCGGATTCCGGGGCCGCCAGACGTCAGCCGGAAAGCACGACGCAGCTTCACCTGTTGGTCGGCCGCTCGCTGGTCCTCTCGAGCCCTGCCCGGATCCGCCGCGTTTCGATTGCGGATCCCCTGATCGCCGACGTGATGGTTCTCAGCGCCAATCAAGTGCTGGTGAACGCGAAGTCGCCCGGCGGCGTTTCCCTGGTGTTGTGGGATGAAAACGAGCAGAGCCATGCGTACGAGCTCAACGTCGATCTCGATCTCGGCAGCCTGAGCAAGCAAGTTCACGACGCGTTCCCGCAAGAACAGGTTCAACTCGAGTCTTCGAGGGACACGATCATCCTTTCCGGGCACGTCTCCTCGAAAGAAGAGTCGGACAGAATCTATCAATTGGTGTCGGTCGTCGAGCCGAAGACGCTTAATTTACTCGAAGCTCCCACGCGGCCGCCCAAGGGTCAAATTCTGCTTGAAGTCAGATTCGCCGAGGTCGATCGCGGGGCCATGACCAACCTCGGCTTCAATTTCATCAGCGTTCCGGGATCGACCACTCGCACGCTGGCGGTGACCGGCACGCAACAGTACGGCCCAATCCAGATCCAGCAAAGCTCCGGTACTTCGAGCTCCGGCTCGACCACCGATTCCAGCGCCGGGCTCAATTCGTCGAGCCTTTCTCTCAGCGACCTGCTCAACATCTTTATTTTCCGGCCGGACATCGATTTGGGCGCGGTGATCAAGGCGCTGCAACAGAAAAGCCTCCTGCAAATTCTGGCCGAACCGAATCTGCTGACGGAATCGGGGAAAGAGGCGGATTTTCTTGCCGGCGGGGAATTTCCGTTTCCTGTGGTTCAGGGAGGAGCGGCGGGCACCGCGCCAACCATAACGATTCAATTCAAGCAGTTCGGCGTCAGCCTCAAATTTACGCCTGATCTTACCAACGACGGCACCATTCATCTCAAAGTCAGGCCGGAAGTCAGCGCACTCGACTACACAAACGCCGTCACGATTTCCGGTTTCTTCATTCCCGCGATTTCCACGCGCCGCGTGGACGCCGACGTGGAGTTGCGCGACGGGCAGAGCTTCGCGATCGCGGGGCTTGTAGATAATCGCGTCACAGACATTTACAACAAGGTGCCCGTACTCAGCAGCATCCCGCTGATCGGAGACCTCTTCAAGAGCCAATCGAAGGACAGGACAAAAACAGAGCTCCTGGTGCTGGTTACACCACGCATTGTGGCGCCGATTCCGGCCGGGACGCCTCTGCCGAGTTTGAAATTTCCGAGCGGATTCCTGGATTCGATTCCGCCGAAGCCCGGCGAGAAGCCTTCGCCGCAGTGAGGAGAGCCAACGTGTCGAAACGGGTCGATGACGCCGCACGAATCGAAATTCATGGAGCGCGCCGATGTTGACGGCAGCGGTAATCAGCTCCGATAAACATGGCTCAACCGCCATGCGAGCTGCCTTGCAGCAAACAGGCCTCGTCTACTCGGTTCACGAGTGGGACCCGGCCGTTGAAATCCACCCAACCCCGGGCGAAGCGATTCCGGACGTCATCCTTCTGGATTTACCGGCCAACCCCGGAGCCTATTTTGGGTTTGCAGCCAACCTGCGCCAGTTGCGCCCCACCGCGTATATCATCGCGTGCTCCAGCGCGACGCCCGAACCGGACCTGCTGATGGAAGCGATGCGAAGCGGCGTGCAGAACTTCCTGGCTAAGCCGCTCGTCGCGGAACCATTGCGTGATGCTCTTCTCCGCTTCTCTGCCGAAAAACCTCCCGATGGCGCGCCGGCCGGAAAGGTAATTGTGGTGGGCGGTTCAAAAGGCGGCGTGGGCACCAGCACCGCGGCCGTGAATCTGGGAGTGCAACTCGCCCAGATAACGAAGCAACGCGTCCTCTTGCTCGATTTCGGCAGGCCATTGGGTCATATCTCGTTGTTGCTCGATTTGCAGCCGAAATTCACGCTGCACGACGCCACCGAAAATCTGGAACGTCTTGACGCTCACTTTCTCGGCGGCCTGGTCACGCGACACCAGACAGGCCTCGACGTCCTGGCAGGGGCAGCGCGCCTGGAAGAATGGCCGCGGTTCAGCGTAGCGGCCCTGGCCGGTGTGTTGACCGTGGCGCAGAGCTGCTTCGATCATCTCGTGATTGACGTCGGCGTGGAGGACCCGTCGGAGTGGTCGCCGATCCTTCGTTCGGCGGGCGCCATACTCGTGGTCGCGGAAGTCTCCTTGCTCTCGCTATGGACGCTCGAGAAATACGTCGCCGCTGTAGATACCGTCGAATCTCTCGGCGAAAAACTCAAGATCGTCATCAATCGCTGGCGGCGCAGCGACGAGCCGGCTCTGCGCAACGTCGAGCAGCGGCTTCGGCGAAAGATATTCGCGCGCCTGCCGAACGACTATCGCCAGGTGAGCGACGCTGTGACGCAGGGCACGCCGTTGACTGCAAGCAGCAGTCCGCTCACCGCCACGTACCGGCAGCTCGCTTCCGACCTCGTCCAGGACCCGGCTGCGAAGCCTGTAGCGCGACGCAATTCGCTCACGAATATGTTCGCGTCCAGCCGATAGCACACTCCCATGGCACCCACCACCTCTCCGCCGCGAACCGATTACACATCCTTCAAGTCGACGATTCATCGCAAACTGATTCAGAACCTGAACCTCGAGCGGCTCGCGCAGATGAACCGCGAAGCAGCCCTGCTGGAATTGACCCGCATCATCGAGAACCTGATGGACACCGACGGGATGCCCATCACGCTGATTGAGCGCGAACGGCTGGCGCGCGAGGTGCTCGATGAAGTCTTCGGGCTCGGACCTCTGGAGCCGCTGATGCGGGACCCGACCGTTTCGGACATTCTTGTGAACACGTACAAGCACGTCTACGTCGAACGGCGCGGACTCCTCGAAAAGACAGACATTCATTTTCGAGACAACGCCCACTTGCGGCTGATCATCGATCGCATCGTTTCTGCGGTTGGCCGGCGGGTCGACGAGTCCTCGCCCATGGTCGATGCCCGGCTGGCGGACGGGTCGCGCGTGAACGCGATCATTCCGCCGCTGGCGCTCGACGGCCCGTGCCTCTCGATTCGCCGCTTCGCGAACGTGAAATTATCCGGCGCCGAGCTTGTCACGAATAACTCGCTGACCCTGCAAATGCTCGACCTGCTCAAGGCTTGCGTGAAAGCGCGGCTGAATATCGTCATCTCGGGCGGCACCGGTGCCGGCAAAACGACTCTTCTGAATCTTCTGTCCTCCTACATTTCCGATCGCGAGCGCATTATCACCATCGAAGACGCTGCCGAGTTGCAGATGCAGCAGGAGCACGTCGTCCGCCTTGAAACTCGACCCGCGAACATCGAAGGCAAAGGCGCGATCCTGCAGCGCCAGCTCTTGATTAATTGCCTGCGCATGCGCCCCGACCGAATCGTGGTGGGCGAAGTTCGCGGCGAAGAGGCGCTCGACATGTTGCAGGCAATGAACACGGGCCACGACGGGTCGCTCACCACGATTCACGCCAATACTCCCCGCGATGCACTGAGCCGCCTGGAAACCATGGTTGCGATGGCCGGTCTGAATCTGCCGGACAAGGCGATCCGGCGCCAGATCGCTTCCGCAATCGATGTCATTCTTCAGGTCAGCCGCATGAGCGACGGAACTCGCAAGGTGATTTACCTCTCCGAAATCACGGGCATGGAGGGCGAGACCGTCTCGGTACAAGACATCTTCCAGTTTCACAAGAGAGGTGTCGGACCCAAAGGCGAAGTTCTGGGCGAGTTTACTCCCGTGGGCATTCGTCCCAAGTTTGCCGACCGGCTCGAAGTGGCCGGCTTGAAACTGCCGCCGGACATGTTTAGTCGCCTGCGCGGCTCGAAGGATTGATCGCGTGCTCTTCGTAATTGCAATCACGTTCGTCGCGGTTCTGCTCATGGTATGGGCCGGGAGTATGCTGATGGGCTCGCGGAAGCCAGCCGACCTCACCGGGCGTCTCGAGCAAATTTCGCGAAGGCAGCAGACCGAGGTTGCGTCTTACGGCGACGACCTGATGGTTGATCGCGGGCTTAGCAGCGTTCCGCTGCTGAATCGCTTGCTGCATCGCTGGTCGTGGTCCAAGACGCTGCAGACTCTTCTCACGCAAGCGGCCTGGAAAATCAAGCCCGCCAAACTTGCCCTCTTGAGCGCCGTGCTGAGTCTGATCTGTTTCCTCGTCTCGTGGAGCCTGTTGCCGTCGTTAGTCCTGGCAATCCTGATCGGCATAAGTTCCGGCGTTTCTCCGATTCTCTTCGCTTCGTTTAAGCGCGCCCGGCGGTTTTCAAAGTTTCAACGAGACTTTCCCGAAGCGATTGATCTCCTGAACCGGGCTGTCCGCGCCGGCCACGCATTCACTTCGGGCCTCGAGCTGATCTCGAACGAGCTCTCCGAGCCCATCGCCACCGAGTTCCGCACCACCTTCGACGAGCACAATTTGGGACTTCCACTGCGCGACGCGCTCTTCCACCTCACCGAACGCGTGCCTCTTCCGGATGTCCGATTCTTCGTGACCGCGATGCTCGTGCATCAGGAAACCGGCGGCAATCTCGCGGAGCTTCTGGAAAATCTGGCGCGCGTGATCCGCGAGCGCTTCAAAATCCTGGGCGAAGTGCGAATACGAACGGCGCAGGGGCGCCTCACTGCGGGGATCCTGATCGGCCTTCCACCTCTGCTCCTGTTGCTCTTGAGATTCTTGAATCCGGACTACGTGATGCTGCTCTTCAACGACCCGCTGGGCCACAAGATGCTCGGCGTCGCCTGCACGCTGCAGGTGATTGGCGCCGTTGTTCTGTGGAAGGTGGTTCACATCGAGGTATGAACTGACGGAGACGATGGAATGATTTTCTTTACCGCTTTAATCGCGTTTCTAGCCGTGCTCGCCACAGCGATCACGCTCTATCTCACGCTCGCGCCTTCGACGGATTTTCTTCAGGCGCGGCTCACGCAACTGTGGCGGCCCATCATTCCCGCCGGCCCATCCGTTCCCTTCTCAGACCAGCAAAGACAAAAGCTCGAAAAAGCCTTGAGCGACTTGGGCAGGCTCCTGCCCTCGTCCGAGAAAAAACTCTCAAAAAAGGTCCGCACGATGCTGCGCGCGGGGTTTCGCAGCCCGGAAGCCGTCAAGATTCTACAGGGAATGGAAGTGCTGCTGCCCGCAGTCTTCCTCATTCTTATGTATTCCACCGGAGCTTATAAGCTGAATCCCCTGTTCATGTTTGCCTTCGCAGGACTCGCGGGATTCCTGCTGCCCGATTTCTGGCTTTCCTGGCGAGTGAAACGGAGGCAACGCCGCCTGGTCATCGCGCTCCCGGATGCGCTGGATTTGCTGGTGGTGTGCGTGGAAGCCGGGATGGGTCTCGACCAGGCGATCTTTCGAGTCGCGCAGGAACTGCGAATCTCGTACCCGGAATTGAGCGACGAGCTGCAGCTGGTCAACCTGGAAATGCGCGTTGGAAAAAGCCGGATCGATTCCCTGCGGGAACTCGCGGTGCGAACCGGCGTCGACGACGTGAAGGCGTTCGTCACCATGCTGATTCAAACCGATCGCTTCGGAACCGATCTGGCGCAATCCCTGCGGATCCACTCCGACAACTTGCGCACGAAGCGGCGTCAGCGCGCCGAAGAGGCCGCCGCCAAGACGACCGTGAAAATGATTCCGGCGCTCGTATTTTTGATTTTTCCAGCCATGTTCGCGGTGCTGTTGGGTCCCGCTGTGATCAGCATCATTCGGACGTTCAGCACGCCCGGGGGAGCGCAGTAGGAAGGTTTTGGCTGAACCATCGCAAGAGCAGTCACAAAGCATGAAGGAGAAACAAATGGATACAACCACTTTGATTCGTGCGGCAGCCGGCATCGTAGCTGTGCTGATCGCGGCCATCATCATCTGGCGTCGCAGCCGGCGTGAATCGGACTAACGAAACCTCGTCCTGCGACAGCAGTCCTGCCCGCGCACCTTCCGCCGGGAAAACCGTGACTGCGGCCTCGGGAAACGTGTCGCTGCGCAACCGCACGAGAGAGACACTGCTGGCAGCGGATGCAGGTGTCGCCGATACGTTCTTGTCTCGGCTTGTGGGGCTGCTTGGCCAGCAGCCGACTTGGGCTCACGCATCGCGCGGGCTCTGGATCATTCCGTCGCACGGCGTCCACACTCTGGGAATGCGGTTCGCCATTGACGTCATCTTTCTCGACCGAAACAGGACCGTGGTTCATGTGGAAGAGAATCTTCGGCCGTGGCGAGTTTCGCGTGTGATCGCGAGCGCGAGGAGCGTGCTCGAACTTCCCGCCAGCACGATTGCGAAGAGCCACACGACGGTCGGAGATCAAATCGAAGTCATCAGAAGCTGAGGGACCAGCGAAACGGCGCCGAACACCCGCTTGGCGCGCTTCGCGTTAACGCAAGATCCACTCGATCGGCTTTTCGATGAACTTGAAATCTCCGCGTTGGCCAGGGGTTCCGGGCCAATCGACGCGAACCACTCGTGCTTTCCCGGCAAATTGCTGCCCGTTCCTCGCGAGGTAGACCTCCACGAGGCCACCCTCTGCCAACGGAGGCTGGTACGCACAAAGAAAACTATTGGCGCTGACCGTCTCGGTCACCGTGAGCACGTCCGTGGCGATCCCCTCGGCGTTCACCGAGCGGAGCTTCAGCATCACGCGCAAACGGACGCGCGGCTCGCCGCGATTGCCTTTCCCGTTGGTCTCGATTAACGTTGCCAACTTCTTCTGCAGCAGGTCGAAGTCCACTGGTTTTTGCACAAAGTCCTTTGCTCCGAGCGCTTCGCAAAAATCCTTGTACTGGGCGCTCGATTCTCCCGAAACGATGATGATCGGAATGTGCTGCGTGAAACTCAACGAAGAAACGGTCTGGCAAACCTCGAACCCGGAATACTTCGGCATCATCAGGTCGAGCAGAATGGCATCGGGCTTCTCCTTAAGCGCCAGAGCCAGTGCCTCTTCCGGCGAGCCCGTGTCGATAATCTCGTACGAGTCTTTCAGGCGAAACCGCAGGACCTTCCGCACGGCTTCGTCGTCATCGATGATCAACAATTTCCGCATATTTCTCCCTCCTCACCCTTATCAGCCCGTCTCTGTTCCGGCGTGGACTACACCATCCTGGTTCTGACGCTCACCGGGCGGCTGCGCAAGAGTCCCCTCTACGGTTCGCAAGAGAACGTCGCGCGTGAATGGTTTCCGCAGGACTACCAATCCAGGCATCAGAGAACCGCGCGCCTCAATCGCTCCGTCTGTGTAGCCCGTCATGAACAGCACACGCATGTGCGGGTTCTCCGGTGACAGCTTTTTGGCCAGGTCGCCGCCGCTCATGCCCGGCATAATCACGTCGGTCAACAGCAGATCGATTGACGCGCCCGTGCTTCTCGCAACGTCGATGGCTTGCGCGGCATCATTTGCTTCCAGGACGGTGTAGCCCATTTCCTTCAGCGTTCGGTGGGTCAGCTTGCGAAGGGATGGTTCGTCCTCCACCAGCAATATCGTGCACGGACCTTCGCCTCTCTTCACCGGTTCGGCGTGGACGGCCTCCTCCTGCACTCCTTCGGCGCGTGGCAGGAATATGCGAAAGGTGGTGCCCTTTCCGATTTCACTCTCCAGCCAGATATAGCCGCCGCTCTGTTTCACCACTCCATAGACGGTCGCCAGCCCGAGGCCGGTTCCCTTCCCCATTTCCTTAGTCGTGAAGAATGGCTCGAAAATGTGCGACTGTGTTTTGTCGTCCATCCCGATGCCCGTGTCGCTCACGCTAAGCACGACGTAGCTGCCGGGAATCACGTAGCGGTAGCGCTGCACATCCTTTTCGCCAAGCTGAGCGTTCGCCGTTTCAATCTTCAGTTCCCCGCCGTGGGGCATCGCGTCTCGAGCATTCACGGCCAGGTTCAGGATCACCTGCTCGAGTTGCCCGCGATCGGCTTTTACCCGGCCAAGATCCCCGGGCATATTGCACTTCAGCTCGATGTCCTCGCCGATCAAACGGAGAAGCATCTTCTGCATGTCCGCGACGATCGCGTTCGGATCCAGAATCTTCGGCGCCAGCACCTGTTTGCGGCTGAACGCAAGAAGCTGTTGCGTCAAGGTGGCGGCCCGTTGCCCAGCCTTTTGTATTTCATCGATCGCTTCGCGCAGAGGGTTCTCCGCGCCGATGCTGTCCTGCAGGGCCTCGCTGTAACCAATAATCACACCGAGAAGATTGTTGAAATCGTGCGCGATCCCGCCGGACAGCTTCCCCACAGCTTCGAGTCTCTGCGACAGCACCAGTTGCTGCTCGAGTTCACGGCGCTCCGTGATGTCCCGGTTGACGATCACCAGCTTTTCCACTGCTCCGGCGGCGTTTCGCACCGCGCTCGCCGTCGATTCCAGCACGCGCCACTCGCCGCTTTTGTGCCGAACGCGGTATTCCAACCGCCGGCCCACTCCCGTCGTTCGCGCCTCCTGCGCGGCGGCCGTGACCGCGGCTATGTCGTCCGGATGGATTTGTTCGTACGCCGAGGTTTTCTCGAGTTCTTCCAGCGAATAGCCCAGCAACTTCTGGTATGACGGGCTGTTGTACAAGCGCTTCCCGTCGGCGGTCACCACCGCAATCATGTCCGCCGCGTTTTCGGCGATCAGGCTGAAAAGCTCTTCCTGCGCCACCAGCCGCGTGCGAAACAGGTGAATCTGCCACTGTTGGTATATGACGTAGACGGAAAACAGCAGAACCATTCCCACCAGCGCGCGCATCGCGATGTGAATGTTGAGCTCGTCCCAGAAATTCCGCTGAAGCATGTACACGACCAGGGAAAACGAAACAATCCCCAGGGTTAACAGCAGAGTCACCGCCACGCCGGAGAACGAAAGCCACCACTGGCGTCGCTCCGCCTTTTTGAGCCCGGCGCGAATCGACGCAAAATCTCCTTGCAAGAGGCGGGATTGTTTCATCGGGACATTTTCAGGGTGGGCCTCTGGGCCCCGCTCCGCTCGCGAGAAATCAGGCGAAATTCAGCAAGAAAGGTGGGTGCACTTACGTTGCCAATACGGGAAGAGGAAGCCCGATGTCAGGCCAGCTAACTCCTTCGTCGTCTCCGCATCTCAGGCAATTCGCATCGAGCCACTCTTGGGCTCTTGTTCCGAAACAAGATTCTGTTTCAGGACGAATCACTCGTGTTTGACGCATTTGGGGGCCTGGATCCTCCACTTCACGCTCGTTGGCTCGCTCTCGGCATACGATTGCAGTTCTTGAAACGCCTGGAACTTTTCATCAGAAATCTCTTTGACAATTTGCTGCCACTCTCTCTATCCTGTTCTCCCCTTCAAAAATCTCAGGTTTTCCCCCCTTCCAGGAGCTCTTTGTGCGGATCCTGGTTTCAGCAACGGATTCAGGCTTTGCCGCGTTTCTTGAACAAAGTTTTCGCGCCGAGCACTACGCAGTCGATCGCGTAACTGATTGGCAGGGAACCCGATCCCTCGCAGAGAGCCGAGAATACGATCTTGCGCTGTTGGACATGAGTCTGCCCGACCCCGCGGGACTTGCGGCGCTCCAACACATACGCGGCATCCGGCCGCACCTTCCCATCCTCGTGCTCATCAATCGGACGCAATTAGAGGACAGCGTTCGGCTGCTGACGCTGGGCGCTGACGACTTTGTCTTCCGCTCGGCCGCATCATCGCCGGAACTTTTCGTGCGCGCGCGCGCCGTGCTGCACCGCGGCGGGCGTCCGCTCACCACCATCCTGCAGGTGCAGGATCTTGAGCTCAATCCCGCCAAGCGCACCGTAACGCGAGCCGGAAGGGCAATCCGCCTCACTTCCAAGGAGTATTCGTTGCTCGAATACCTGATGAGGAACGCGGGGCACGGCGTGACGCGGGACCAAATCATCGAGCATGCGTGGAATCTGCCGGCCGCGCCGCACACGAATGTGGTCGAGGTTTACATCAATTACCTGCGCAAGAAGATCGATGGAGAGTCGGAAGACAAGCTGATCCACACGATTCGCGGCACCGGATATCGGCTAATGAAAGCGGAGCCCGAAACGTCCCCAGCCAGGGCTGCGTCCGCGTGAGCACCCACGGCAATGTGCCAGGAACCGACGTCGAGGAGCGCTCGATGGAGAGACGCGCGGCAGAAACCACGGCGCCGTTCGGATTTGATCCGGCACAGCGGGAGGAGCTCGTCCTTGAACACTTGGCCCACGTTCACTATATCGCGCGCCGAATCCATTGCCGCCTTCCGGCCCAGGTGCGCCTCGAGGATCTGGTTAATGCCGGCGTAGTTGGTCTGCTGGACGCCGTGGCGAAATACGACCCGGCGAAGAACGTCAAGCTCAAAGCCTACGCGGAATTTCGCATTCGAGGCGCCATTCTGGACAGTCTCCGCGAAGGCGACTGGAGTCCACGAGCGTTGCGACGCCAGGGCCGCCGCCTCGAGGAAGCCATTTCAGCTTGCCAGGCCCGAATCGGCCACGCTCCCACCGACCAGGAAATCGCCGCCGAACTTCAGATGAGCCTCACCGATCTGCAGCGCCTCGTGCGCGACTTGGACGGGCTCGAGATCGAAGATCTTCAAGGCTTGGTCGCCGACGGCAAGCCATCCAACCAGGACGCATCGAGCCATGGCGGCGACGATCCTTTCTCAATCACCGTCCGTTCCGAGATGAGTCGCTTGTTGATGAACGCGATTGCCGAACTGTCCGAGCGCGAACGCCAGGTCCTGGCACTCCATCATTTCAAAGACCTGCCCATGAAGGCGGTAGGCTCAGTGCTTGGAATCGGCAAGTCGAGGGTTTCGCAAATCCACTCGACCGCGCTCCTTCACCTCCGAGCGCAGCTCACCGAAGTCATGTCACCACGACTTTCACGCGTCTCCAGCGCTCCGCACTGATTCGATTCTCCTTACGCCCGCCAGCCAGCGCATGTTTCAGAACGAATCTGCTGGACAATATTCCGGCACCGAACCATAATCACCGCATTACGGGGGTTCTGCGATGGCTCCTGGCTCTCGACCTGCGGAACGCCTGCAATCGCACCTTGGTCTACCTCCTGGCGCCCCCGACCGCGAATTTTTCCGTTTTTCCGTGCGCCTAAAAAGACGTTTTTGGTATCAAACCCGCGTATGGACAAGGGTGCCTGGACGCGCCAGGACGACTCGATGGCTTTGAAACCAGCTTGAGCTAGCCCACGGAACGGAGGCTCAACAATGCAGACGACACGCCGGGATTTCCTGAAAGTCGCCACCATCGGCGGCGCAGCGGCGACCGTCTTCGGCTTCGATCTTGCCCCAGCCTACGCGCAGCTTCGCGAGCTCAAAATTGCACGAGCCACCGAAACGCGGACAACGTGCCCGTATTGCGCAGTCGGCTGCGGCGCCATTATTTACACGATCGGCGACAAAGCCAAGAACGTCACACCCCAGGTGATTCACGTCGAAGGCGACGCCGATCATCCCACCAACCGCGGGACGCTATGCCCCAAGGGCTCCTCGCTCGAGCAGGACATTCTCAACCCACGGCGGCTCACGAAGCCGCAAGTCCGCCGGCCCGGCGCCACGGACTGGCAGGATATTTCGTGGGACAGCGCCCTCGATGAGATTGCCCATTGGACGAAGAAAACCCGCGATGCAACTTTTGTGGAAAAAGACGCAAAAGGCCTCACCGCGAACCGCTGCGAAGGCATCTCGTTCATCGGCGGCTGCACGGACACGAATGAGTTCAATTTTCTGGCTGTGAAAGCCATGAGGGGTCTGGGCTTGGTTTATTTAGAAAACCAAGCCCGTGTTTGACACGGCCCCACGGTCTCAAGTTTGGGACCAACGTTCGGTCGCGGGGCGATGACCAATGGCTGGGTCGACATCAAGAACACCGACATGATGTTGATCATGGGCGGCAATCCCGCCGAAAACCATCCCTGCGGATTCAAGTGGGCGATGGAGGCCAAGCGCAACCGCAACGCCAAGCTGATTTCCGTAGACCCGCGATTCACGCGCACATCCGCCACCGCCGATCTGTTCTTGCAAATTCGCGCCGGAACGGACATTGCGTTCCTTGGCGGCCTGATCCGCTACGCGATCGAAAACAACCGAATCGCCAAAGAGTACCTGGTCAACTACACGAACGCCGCCTTCATCGTCAAGGAAGGCTTCAAGCTTCCGGAGGACGGCCTGTACTCCGGATTCGATTCCGCGTCGAGCTCCTACGACAAATCCACATGGAATTATCAAGAAGGTGGCGACTTCAGCGGCCAGACGCACGCCGCCGCGCCCACTGCACACGCAGCGCCCGCCGACGCCGCGCACCCGGCCGCGCCGGCGCCTCCGCCCCTGTTGCCGCCGAATGTCGCCTACGATCTGACGCTTCAGCATCCGCGCTGCGTGTTTCAATTGATGAGGCAGCAGTATTCGCGCTACACGCCCGAGCTGGTCGAGCGCATCACCGGCATCCCGAAAGATCAGTACATCAAGGCCATCGACCTATTCACTTCCATTCGCAAAGACGGTGACACGAAGAAAGTGGCGACGATTATCTACGCCGTCGGTTGGACCCAGCACACGTTTGGTACGCAAATCATTCGCACCGCCGCCATGATCCAGCTTTTGCTCGGCAACGTCGGCCGGGCCGGCGGCGGCGTGAACGCGCTGCGTGGTCATTCGAATATTCAGGGCGCCACCGACATGGGTGGGCTGGCGGACGGCATGCCTGGATATTTGAAAGTGCCCACTCCCGCGGACACGGACCTGGCGGCGTACCTGAAGCGGACAACACCGACAGCCTCGAAGCCCGGACCCTGGGATTCGTTCAACTATTACTCGAACACGCCGAAATTCATGGTCTCGTTGTTGAAGGCGTTCTATGGGGATGCAGCGACGAAGGAAAACGGATTTGCGTATGATTACTTTCCCAAAGTGGACCGCGATTATTCCTGGACCCACATATGGGACGACATGTACAACGGCAAGGTCAAGGGCATGATTGCCTTCGGGATGAACGGCGTGATGATCGGCCCGGACACTGAAAAGAACATCAACGCGCTGAAGAAAGCGGACTGGCTCGTGGTGGGCGAGATTTATCCGGACGAGACCAGCGAGTTCTGGAAGGCCCCAGGAATCACGGCTGACGAACAGAAAACCATCAATACCACCGTATACCGGCTGCCCTGCGCCGGCTTTGCTGAAAAAGACGGCAGCATGACGAACTCGGCACGCTGGGTGACGTGGAAATATGCCGCGGTTCCACCTCCAGGACAGGCGCGGCTCGACCAGGACATCCTCGCACAGATTTTCCTGCGCGTCCGCGACCTCTACAAGAAAGAAGGCGGCAAGTTCCCCGACCCCATTCTGAATTTGAGCTGGGCGTATGCGGACTCCGCTCACCCGCCCCTTGCCCAAGTGGCGATGGAGCTGAACGGGAAAGCGGTGGCCGACTTGACCGATCCGGTCACGGGCCAAGTGATCAAAGCCGGGCAGCAGTTGCCCGGATTTGCCTGGCTCAAGGACGACGGCACCACCATGTGTGGCAACTGGATTTACTCGGGTTCCTGGACCGAAGCGGGACCGCAGATCCAGAAGCGTGGCACGGAAGACCCCTCCGGCTTGGGCGTTTTCCCCAACTGGTCGTGGTCGTGGCCGGCCAACCGGCGCATTCTCTATAACCGCGCCTCCTGCAATGAGGACGGTAAGCCGTGGGATGCGGAGCGCAAGCAAGTCTGGTGGAACGAGGCGGCGGGAAAATGGGCCGGCAATGATGTGCCTGACTTCAAGCCAGACTCCCATCCGAAAGACCACATGGGCCCCTTCATCATGAACCCGGAAGGCGTGGGACGACTCTTCGCTCCCATCGGAGTGCTGGCGGACGGGCCGTTCCCGGAACACTACGAACCGTTCGAAAGTCCCACCAAGAACCCGCTGCATCCCAATCAGTCGACGAATCCGCTGGTGAAGGTGTTCAAGACGCCCTACGACAAGTTGGGATCGCCGGAGGAATACACCATTGTTTGCACCACCTACCGGTTAACAGAGCAGTATCACTATTGGACGAAAAATAATCCGATGAACGTCCAGTTGATCCCCGAACCCTTCGTTGAAATTCCCGTCGAGCTAGCGGAAGAAAAAGGCATTCGCGGGACGGACAAGATCAAGGTGATCAGCGCCCGTGGAACCTACATCGCCAAAGCGTTTGTCACCAAGCGGCTGAAGCCGATGATGATCGACGGCAAGAAGGTGTACCAGATCGGGTTGCCGATTCACCAGGGATTCCGCGGGATCCCCGAAGATGAAGGCAGAGACGCGCGCACACCGGCGAATCTGCTCACGCCGGCGGTGGTTGATCCGAACGCCCACACCCCGGAATCCAAGGGCTTCTTGGTAAAAGTCGAGAAAGCATAGAGAGCGGACCATGAGCCAGGCATCAGCGGAAATAGTCAGGATTTCAGGCCACGCCGGTACCGTTCCCGGCGCCGGGTTGGACCGCGAGTTCCAGGTCTGTAAGCTAATCGACACCACGACGTGCATCGGTTGCAAAGCGTGCGAAGTCGCGTGCCTCGAGTGGAACGGCTACACCTTCACTGAAACCTCGTTCGACAACAGCTACCAGACCATGCCCGATACGACCTGGAATTACTGGAACCTGATCCGCTTCAACGAATACGAGCACCCCGATCACGGATTGATGCTCCTGATGCGCAAGGATCAGTGCATGCACTGCGAGGAGCCCGGATGCCTCGAAGCGTGTCCGGCCGACGGGGCCATCGTGCAGTACGCAAACGGCATCATTGATTTTCAGCAGGAACACTGCATCGGTTGCGGCTACTGCATGACCGGCTGCCCGTTCAACATTCCCAAATTTAGTCCCACGGCGCGCAAAGTCTTCAAATGCACGCTGTGCAACGACCGCGTGTCCGTGGGACTCGAGCCCGCGTGCATCAAAGCGTGCCCCACGGGCTGCCTCCATTTCGGAACGAAACTGGAAATGAAGGAACTGGCTGAAACGCGAGCCGCCCAACTGCGCGACGTCTCGGGCTTCTCCAACGCGGGCGTATACGATCCATCGGGCGTGGGCGGAACGCACGTGATCTACGTGCTGCACGACGCGACGAGGACCGAGGCTTACGGAGGTTTGCCTGCCAATCCGCGGATTCCTTGGACCGTGCAGTTGTGGAAAAAGCCGCTGAAATGGCTGGGAAATTTCGCCATCATTGGCGGCTTGCTCGGCGTCTTCATTCACTATCTGCGTTTCGGACCCAAGATAATCGAGGGCGACGACGAAAAGCCTACTCCAACCCCGAGACCGCCCGAGGAACCCGGGAAGGCAGGGAACAAATGAGCGACGGTCATATCCTCCCCAGCGGGCGGGTGCTCCGATACGCGTTTCACGAGCGACTCATTCATTGGGTTGCGGCCCTTTCTTACCTATATCTTCTGCTCACGGGCCTGGCCTTCTGGTCTCCTTGGCTTTTCTGGCTGGCGGTGGTGGTGGGTGGCGGAACGGTTGCACGGGAACTGCATCCGTGGTTCGGCTTAATCTTCGTCACTGCGGTGGTGCTGATGTTCCGCATGTGGGGAAGGCAGATGCACGAGACGGAAGTGGACAAGCAATGGTGGGATGCCGTCCCTCACTACATCCGAAACGAAGACGAGCAGGTCCCCACGGCCGGGCGGTTCAACGGAGGACAGAAGCTGCTGTTCTGGGGATTTTTCTGGGGGGGCATTTTGCTGCTCCTGAGCGGACTCGTTTTGTGGTTTCCGAATTGGATTCCCTGGAGTCTGCGGTACCTCCGCGACATCGCCGTAATCGTGCATGCGTCGGCGGCGCTCATCACCATTGGTCTCTTCATCATCCATGTGTACATGGGAACGGCGATGGAGCGCGGCGCGTTCGGCTCCGTGATTCGAGGTGACGTTTCCGCGAATTGGGCCAAGCGGTATCACGGCATCTGGTACAACCAGATCGCGCGCGATCCGAACGTCCGGAAATGAGCCAGAGCAAGTGGGACGCGCGAATCCGGCGCGCGCACGAGTTGGCTTCCACGTATTCTTTCGCCGCTGAAGGGCTCCTGTTTTACGAACGGATCGCTCAGTTTCAAAAGTCGCTCTACTCGGATCTTGAGTCACAATCAGTTTCGAATCCGGCGATCGCATCGTTGGCCCCGTCGTTGACATTGTCGCGTCCCGAGCTGGATTTTATTTTTCTGCTGCCGCGCTTCCGCGCGCTGCTCTCTTTAATCGAAGGAAATGGCCCGTCTCCTTTGGCGTCTTCTGCGAGCGGGCTTCGCACTCAAGGCGCGCAGCGCTGGCAGGACGTTCTGGCCGCGTTCTGGCAAGCCGGCCCCGGTGTTCCGGAGGATCTGTCGACGGCGGAAAGCCTGATGGCGTGGATTTTCTTGCAGCCGTATGCGGAATATCTTGCGGATCATTCGCCGCGCATTCCGGCCGGCGCGGCGCCGTCTACGTGCCCCTTTTGCGGCAGCAAACCGCAGGTGGGAGCGCTTCGGCCGGAGGGCGACGGCGGCAAACGTTTCTTGATCTGCGCGCTCTGCGGAACCGACTGGGAGTATCGCCGTATCGTTTGTCCCTCTTGCGGCGAAGAAGACCCGCGCAAGCTCGCTGTCTACACCGCTGACGAGTTCAAGCACGTGCGCGTCGAGGCTTGCGACACCTGTCACTCCTACATAAAGACGGTGGATCTGACAAAGGACGCTCGCGCGATTCCCGCTGTGGATGAACTCGCCACCATTCCCCTGAATCTTTGGGCCGCCGAACACGGCTACGGAAAATCGCAGACAAATCTGCTCGGAATCTAGCTCCGGAATTGCATCGATGCATTCCGCTAGTGACGCGCGCTCCCCACTCGACTTAGAATATGTGTTGGAATTCATCCCGGAGGACAGAGAGAGGAAAGAGACATGACCGAGACAGCCCAACAGCCAGCCAAGGACAGCACGAAACCACAAGCCTTCGCTGCGAAAGCATTCGCGGCGCAGAGCGCTTCATCCGGCCTGGCGCCCCACACCATCCAGCGCCGCTCTCCGCGCCCTCAAGACGTCCAAATCGAAATTCTTTACTGCGGCGTTTGCCATTCCGACCTGCATCAGGTCCGCAACGAATGGGAGTCGGTGATGCCCACCGTGTATCCCTGCGTGCCGGGCCACGAAATTGTTGGCCGTGTCGTCAAGGTTGGCAGTGCCGTCAAGAAATTCAAGGAAGGTGACATCGCCGCGGTCGGTTGTTTGGTGGACTCTTGTCGCATTTGCGCGAACTGCCGCGCCGGGGAAGAGCAATACTGCATACCCGGCTTCACGTTGACCTACAATTTTCCCGACCAGTTTCTCGGCGGCGTCACTTACGGCGGCTATTCGGATAGCATCGTGGTTGACGAAGCGTACGTCGTGCGCGTGCCGAATGGCTTGGACCCCGCGGGCGCCGCGCCGCTTCTCTGCGCCGGCATCACCACCTATTCGCCGCTGCGCAATTGGAATATTGCCAAAGGACACAAGGTCGGCATCGTCGGCCTGGGCGGACTCGGTCACATGGGCGTGAAATTTTCCCACGCCTTCGGCGCCCACACCGTGCTCTTCACCACATCCCCAAACAAAACCGCCGATGCGCTTCGCCTCGGCGCCGACGAGGTTGTGATTTCGAAAAACGAAGCCGAGATGCTGAAGCATGCTGGCACCTTCGATTTCCTCCTCGACGCGGTCTCCGCGGACCACGATCTGAACGCCTATCTCCAGTTGTTGAAGCTCGACGGCACGATGGTCCTGGTCGGCGCGCCTTCGAAACCGGCGCCCGTCGCCGCTTTCAATCTGCTTATGAAGCGCCGGCGACTCGCCGGCTCTGCCATCGGCGGCCTGCGCGAGACTCAGGAAATGCTGAATTTTTGCGCCGACCACGGAATCGTCTCCGATATCGAGCTGATTCCGATTCAGCAGATCAACCAAGCCTACGAACGCCTGCTCAAGAGCGACGTAAAGTACCGCTTCGTCATCGACACGGCTTCGTTGAAGTAGGCCGCGCGGCGAAACTCCGCTTGCGTGTCGCAGATCGCAGGGGCTGCGTCTCAGCGGGGGGCATACTGCCACGCGTGTCCAATCTGCTTTGATTGGAAATCCAAATGGGCTCCTTTCTGCGTAGTTACAGTGAGGCTCAAAAGCGCGGGAGATTACGATGGCTTCCTCTAACAAAAAAGATGACGCGGCTCCGAACGCAATCGCGCGCCGAACGTTTTTGATCGGTAGCGGTGCCGCCGCCATAGGACTTGCATGGTGGTACGTTCAGAGGCGGGAACCCTTGCATGCCGAAGCTGCGTCTGCGGGACTTCCGAAAACGGTCAAGATCGTCGAGTTTACGGACGCCGGCCAGCGCAAAGACGCTGTAACTCTTCCCCGAATCATGAAAACCGAAGACGAATGGAGAAAGCAGCTCTCGCCCGAGTCGTTTGAAGTCACGCGCCACGCTGGCACCGAACGCGCCTACACAAACGAAAATCCAAACAATCACGCAAAAGGAGTTTTTCGCTGCATCTGCTGTGACACCGCCTTGTTCGATTCCAGCACCAAGTTCGAATCCGGCACCGGTTGGCCGAGTTTTTGGGCGCCCGTCGCGAAAGAAAACGTTCTGGAAACTAGCGACAGCAGCTTCGGGATGGTCCGCACGGCGGTTTCTTGCCGGTTGTGCGATGCGCATCTCGGGCATGTTTTCGACGATGGACCCCAACCCACGGGTCTGCGCTATTGCATGAATTCCGTGGCAATGAGGTTCGCCAAAGCTTCCTAGGAATTTCTGGCGGGCTCGAGAAGTAGCAGTTCTTGTCACAATTGTTCTGAGGAGACACAGCGATGAATCGTTTCGTGACCCTGGCATTGACCTTAGTCGCAGTATTGCTGATTTGGTTCGGCGCGATGCGCCACAACTCGGCGAGCGCGGCCACCGCGCTTCCCGATCCGGCGGTCGACGAAACTCTCGCCGCCAAGAAAGGCCACGAAACGATTGTCGTCGCGGGCGGATGCTTCTGGGGAATTCAAGGCGTCTTCGAGCACGTCAAAGGCGTCACCCGAGCGACTTCTGGTTACTCTGGAGGCACGGTGAAAAATCCGGATTACGAAGAGGTCAGCAGCGGCACGACCGGACACGCCGAATCCGTGGAAATTGTCTACGATCCGTCGCAGATTACTTTGGGGACGCTGCTGAAAGTGTTCTTCTCGGTGGCGCATGATCCCACGGAGCTAAATCGACAGGGTCCGGACTCGGGCACGCAGTATCGCTCGGCGATCTTTTTTGCGAACCAGGATCAGCAGCGGATTGCGCAGGCCTACGTGGACCAGCTCAATCAGGCCCAGCTTTTTTCACGCCCGATTGTCACGCAGATCGCTCCACTGACCGGCTTTTATCGAGCCGAGGATTATCACCAGGACTACGCCGCCCATAATCCGGACAATCCCTACATCGCGACGTTTGACCTGCCCAAGGTGAAACATCTTCAGCAGGAATTTCCCAGTCTCTACGTCACATACCGCTGAGATATTTTCGCGCTTTGAATGATTGGTCGGGGCGTGGAGATTTGAACTCCAGACCTCCTGCGCCCAAGGCAGGCGCGCTACCAGGCTGCGCTACGCCCCGACGTGAATTGTCCCGATGAAGCAGGATGTTATTCTAACGTAGTTTCGAACTCTGCTTCCACAGTGCGGCGCAAGCGACTTTCTTTGATTCAGTTTCCCTTTGACATGAGCCCCGAGGAGGTTTCACTCTAGAATACAGAACAGACGAAACATGGAGGACTGAGGATGAGCGAGGTTCGGGTTCTAGTCGGTACCCGTAAGGGTGCGTTCGTCCTGACGTCCGATGGAAAGCGTCAACGATGGGACATTGCCGGCCCTCACTTTGCCGGTTGGGAGATGTATCACCTCAAGGGCTCTCCCGCCGATCCGAATCGGCTCTATGCGTCGCAGTCCACCGGTTGGTTTGGGCAACTCATACAACGTTCCAACGATGGCGGGAGGACTTGGGAGGCAGTGGGCAATAAATTCGTGTACGACGGCATTCCCGGCACTCATCAGTGGTACGACGGGACGCCGCATCCCTGGGAATTCAAGCGAGTCTGGCATCTTGAACCGTCGCTCACCGATCCGGACACGGTTTACGCCGGGGTTGAGGACGCTGCGCTGTTCCGCTCGACGGATGGCGGGCAAAACTGGCAGGAACTTTCGGGATTGCGCGGCCATGGCTCAGGACCCCGTTGGCAGCCGGGGGCTGGCGGGTTGTGCCTGCACACGATCGTTCTGGATCCGAGCCATCCTGACAGGATGTTCATCGCCATATCGGCCGCGGGCGCTTTCCGCACCGACGACGCAGGCAAAACGTGGCGCCCCATCAACCGCGGCCTGCACTCCCAACAGATCCCCGATCCGGCTGCCGACGTCGGCCACTGCGTTCACCGCATTGCAATGCACCCCTCGCGTCCGAACACTCTGTTCATGCAGAAGCACTGGGACGTCATGCGCACCGACAATGCCGGTGACTCCTGGCAAGAAGTGAGCGGCAACTTGCCCACTGACTTTGGCTTCGTCATTGACGTTCACGCGCACGAACCCGAGACCATCTACGTCGTCCCGATCAAGAGCGATTCGGAGCACTTTCCGCTCGACGGAAAGCTGCGCGTCTATCGCAGCCGCACGGGCGGAAACGAGTGGGAGGAACTCACGAAGGGCCTTCCGCAACGCGACTGCTACGTCAATGTGTTCCGTGACGCGATGGCTGTCGATTCGCTCGATTCGTGCGGCGTGTATTTCGGCACCACGGGAGGTCAAGTGTACGCATCGTCCGATGCCGGAGACAACTGGGCCCCGATTGTGCGCGATCTTCCCGCTGTGCTTTCTGTCGAGGTCCAGACCCTTTCATGATTCGCGTCGTGCTTCCGGCGCATCTCCGCACCCTGGCGCGCGTTGGCGCCGAGGTGCAAATCACCGTGGAGGGTCCCGTCACGCAGCGATCGATCCTCAACGCACTTGAAACAAGCTATCCGATGCTGCGGGGAACGATCCGCGACCACGTCACGCAAGAGCGACGTCCGTTTCTGAGGTTCTTCGCGTGCGCTGAGGACTACTCGCACGAACCGCCCGATACCCCGCTGCCCAGTGCCGTCGCCGCAGGCGCAGAGCCCTTTCTTATCATTGGGGCCATCGCTGGCGGCTAGCCGAACGTCTTCGAGCTTCTGTCCGTCACACTGAGTTCCCATGAAGCTATCGCATAAATGGTGCCCGGAAGGGCGGGGCTTCAGCCCCGCCGTCAGGGCCGGAATGAGGAGGGGCTTTAGCCCCTGAAGCCAAGCTGTTCGATCCAGCCGAGCATTTGTGCGATAGGCTCATTTCAGTTCCACGCAATTCCCCTCATTGTCCAGCAACCCTTCGCTGATCTCTCCGTGTTATTCGTCTGCGCTCGCTTGCGTAGTACCATTGAGTGCGCAAATGACCTCCACCAACGGCTTCGCCATCCGCACGAACTCAGTCTCCCGGCACTACCAGATGGGCGGCTCTCTCGTCCGGGCCGTAGACGGCGTCTCTATCGACATTCGCAAGGCGGAATTTGTGGCGTTGCTCGGCAGTTCCGGTTCGGGAAAGTCCACGCTCCTGAACCTGATGGCCGGACTCGACCGCCCCACGTCCGGCGCCATCTTCGCCCACGACCGTAATCTCGCCGACATGACCGCCGACGAACTCGCCCAACACCGCAGTCACACCATCGGCATCGTCTTTCAGGCTTTCAATCTGCTTCCGCGAATGACTCTCGAGGAAAACGTCGAACTTCCGCTCCGCCTCGCCGAGGTCGACCGCAAGGAGCGCGCCGCACGCGTTCGCGAGGCCGTCAAACGCGTCCATCTCGAGCCGCGTCTCACTCATCGGCCGGCGGAAATGTCCGGTGGCGAGCAGCAACGCGCGGCGCTCGCACGGGCGCTTGTGAACCGCCCCACGATTCTTCTCGCGGACGAGCCGACCGGGAATCTCGACAGCGCCACGGGGGACGAAATCATGCTTCTATTGCGCGAAATCAACGAATCGCTGGGCATGACGATCGTCATGGTGACGCACGAACGCCCACGCGCCGAGCGCTTCGCCCATCGCTTGCTTCAAATGAAAGACGGAAAACTGGTGAGTGACGGAGCCTCGGCGTGAAGATTCGCGATCTCACCGAATTGGCCGCTCGCAATCTTCGCGAGGCGCTGCTTCGAAATTCCCTCACCACGCTGGGCATTGCGGTCGGCGTGGCATCTCTCGTCGCGATGGTCTCGCTGGGCGTGGGCTTGCAGGAATTGGCCAGCAAGCGCCTTTCAAGCTCCGGCCTGTTCGACGCCGTCTTCGTCAGCCCGAAGATCAACGACCGCGGCTTCGGCCGGCCACCTCGCCAGACCAGCGGGTCCCAGGCAGAAGACCGCCCGCTCGATGAAGACGCGCGCCAGCAAATGACCAAGCTGCCCAACGTCGTCGAGGTGTATCCCGAAATTCGCTTCAGCACAGAAATTCTGTATGACAGCAACTCCTACATGACGATGGTGGCCGGAATTCCCGACTCGTCGCGCAATGGCGGCGCTTTCGACGGAATGAAGGGTTCATTTTTCTCCAGTCCCGACGCGGACGAAGCAATCCTGCAGATCGACTTCGCGAAACAGCTTTCGGACAAGCCTGACTCGCTCATCGGGAAGGAAATCACGATTCGATACGCCGAACGCCAAGCTCTCCCGGCCGACAATTCGTCAAAGGCCGCCGCAAATCCGTCTGAAAAAAACGCTGCCGGTAGCGGGACGACGAGTGCTTCCACCGATTCAGGACTGTCGGCCGGCTTCAATGTAATTCCGCGGCAAGCCAAGCTTCGCATCGTGGGAATCGTCGAAACCGAGCCCGCCGCCGGCTTCGGAGGTTTCGGCCGAGGCCGCGTCTTGATCCCCGAAGGTCCGGCGCAAAAGCTCAGCGCAGCACAGCAGAACGATCTGCGCGATATTTTGCGCGCCAGCTCAGGCAACAGATCGAGTGGGCATGCCTATGCCAGCCTCACCGTGCGCGTGAAAAGGCCCGCTGATGTGCAAGCCACCGAAGACGCCGTCAAAGCGATGGGCTTTTCCGCATTTTCACTTCTCGACGCAAGCAAGAATCTGCGGCTTGTTTTCAGCGTTTTTGACGCCATCCTCGCGCTTTTCGGCAGCCTCGCGCTGATCGTCGCGTCACTGGGCATCATCAATACGCTCGTGATGGCCATCCTCGAGCGTCGCCGCGAAATTGGCGTGCTCAAGGCTCTCGGCGCATCTGATGGCGACGTCCGCAAGCTATTTTTCGCCGAGGCCGGCGCGATGGGGTTGTTCGGCGGAGTGCTCGGCGTTTTCATCGGCTGGCTCATCGGCCGCGGCCTGACCCTGGGAACAAACATTTATTTGCGGCGTCAGGATCTGCCTGACATTCAAATCTCGTCCGTACCCTGGTGGATGGTCGCGGCAGCGATCGCGTTCTCCATCGCCGTAAGCCTCGCCGCGGGACTGTACCCCGCGTCTCGCGCGTCGAAGTTGAACCCGGTGGAAGCTCTTCGCTATGAGTGACCGCCCTCGGCCGGTGATTTCGGTCGTAGGCGCGGGTTTCAAACTCGCCCGCTCGGTTCGCAGGTTTGCGTTGCTCGTCCTGTTGGGCGTCGCCGCTTTCGCGCCATCCGTCCGCGCTCAGGGCCGCGCCGAATGCCGTTCCGCTCCCAGCAAAATCCTCGGCCATCCAGTTCCCTACTGCGTGATTTTGCCGCCGAGCTACGATTCGCAGCCGCCGCAACGCTATCCTGTCCTCTATTTCCTTCACGGCTTGGGGGGAAGCTCGCAATCGTTCGTCGATTCCGGCGGGCTCAACGCAGCCGAAGACCTATGGCAGCAGAAGCAGATCAAAGAATTCTTGATCGTCACGCCGGACGCAGGTCGAAGTTTCTACGTCAATTCGCGCGACGGCCGCGTCCGCTACGAGGATTTCTTCATTCGCGAATTCATTCCCTACATCGAAAGCCACTATCGCATTCGTGCCGCCCGGCGCGATCGCGGTATCTCCGGCGTCTCGATGGGAGGCTACGGCGCCCTGCGCTTTGCTTTTCGCTATCCGGATTTGTTCGGCTCGGTCAGCGCCCACAGTGCCGCGCTCGTCGAGAAATCGCCGATCGCCGGAATGTCGGGCGCGCAGGAAATGGGAATTTCGCGATTCCTCGGCTCCGCCTTCGGCGTGCCCTTCGATCCAGCTTACTGGCAGCGCGAAAACCCTTTCACAATCGTGCGCAACAGCCCGCGGCCCTTTCCCATGGCAAAGGGCTCGCTGCAGATTTATTTCGATTGCGGCACCGACGACAACTACGGATTCAACGCCGGCGCGCAGGCATTTCACGATCTGCTCGTCTCGCGCAAAATCCCGCACGAATTTCACCTCTATCCGGGCGCCCACGACTGGTCCTACTTTGCCGCTCACCTCCCCGCCTCCCTCGAATTTCACTCCCACGCCTTCGATTCGGCCCACTGACTGCGGGGATCGCCCAGGTCCGAAAACTCTCGGTGCCCTCCTGCCTTTCTCCGTGTCCTCTGTGTTAATCTTTCGCCTTTTCAAATCTGAAATTTCCATTTCAAATTTGAAATGCGCCTTCGACCCATGCCACCGCCTGAAGTAAAATCCCAGCGCGCGAAGTGGAGGGGAGGTCGTCTCGATGGCGAAACGCAACGTTGTAAATCTTTGTGCGGTGGCGGTTTTCCTGGCTAACTCGTTGGCTCTCGCACACCCGCCGCAGGAACCGGAACGCGTCAAGCCGATCTCGCCGCCCACCGCGCCGCTGCCGCCCGAGGCCGAGTCGCGCGACGTCACCCGCTTTTCTTTCATCGCTTATGGCGACACGCGAGGCCGCCGCGACGGAGTGGCCATTCAGTACGACCACTCGATGCTCGTCGATTCCATGCTCGCGCAGATCAAAAGGCTCCAAGCCACGCCGTACCCCGTTCGTTTCGTCCTGCAGTCGGGCGACGCGGTGCTCCGCGGCGTCGACGCGCATCAATGGAACGTCAGCTTCGTTCCCATCATTAATCGGCTGACCACCGAAGCCGGCGTCCCCTATTTTCTCGCGCCCGGCAACCACGACGTTAGCGACGCTCTCACCGCCGACGCGCCCGAACGCCAAGCGCCGCTGCGAAATTATTTCGACGCCGTGTCGCAGCTGATTCCGCCAGAAGGTTCGCCACGCCGCATGTCCGGCTACCCCACCTACTCGTTCGGCTACGGCAACACGTTCGTGATCGCCTTCGACGCAAACATCGCCGGCGACGAAAAGCAATTCCAATGGGTGAAAGGCCAGCTCGAAGGCCTCGATCGCAAGCGTTACGTCAACGTGATCGTCTTCTGCCATCAGGCCCCATTTTCGTCTGGGCCGCACGGCGGCCCTACCATCGAGCCGCAAACAATCAGCCTGCGCGAGCGCTACATGCCTCTCTTCAACGCCAACCATGTGCGCGTCGTGATCTCCGGCCACGAACATCTTTTCGAGCATTGGGTGGAGCACTATTCTGATTCCGGCGGCGCGCATCGCATGGATTTGGTCGTCTCGGGAGGCGGCGGCGCGCCCATCTACACCTACTCGGGCGAGCCCGATCTCACCGAGTATTTGAAAGCCAACGCAGCGAACAAAGTCACCCTCGATCATTTGGTCAGGCCAAGCGTCGATCGCGGCCAGAATCCGTATCACTACCTGCTCGTCCGCGTCGACGGCGAGAAGCTCGATATGGAAGTCCTCAGCGTCGACTGGGGCACCGGCTTCGCCCCCTACCGCACCAACAAAGTAGGATTGCAGGACCAGTGATCCCAAGGCACGGAGGCAAGGAAGCAAGGAGGCAGGAAAAGAACAGAGAGGCATGTCAACGAATAGTCTAGCTTCCGGAATGACTGTGCGGCGCACGAGTTTCAGGGTGGCGCACTTTCTCGTTAGGGCATGTTGCGTGATCAACTCGCTCGCCGCGTGGGCTGAAAAGTTGTACGCGCCCATCGGCCCTCGTCTGGCAAATGGTGCTGTTGGCTATTTTTTGGTGAAGTGGATGTTAATTTCTGTGCTCCTCCTCCCCCTTTTTGTGGGATTGGAAGCATTTTGGATGCGGAATTCCAAGATAGAGCGTAGACAACTACTAATCGACACGGGTTTTGTAGTCGTGTGGCTCGTCGCCTTCTTTGCGGGTCTCTTCTACGCCTTTACCCACTACGTGCCGTTTTAGCCAAATCACCTCCACTACAAAAAACGGTAGAAGGGCGGGTGGAGCACCCTTCGAACGCTGCAGTGCAACCATAACACTATTCCGGATCGCTGGCTTTGGTGCCGAGTGGAACTCTGCCGATGCGCGACGGCGCAAAAAAATGGCCGGGGGCTTTGGCTGAGGGACCCAAGCCGCCCGGCCGTTTCCTACCCATCTCCGCAGGGTCTGGGTAAGAAATCTGAATTGAGGAATGTCGAGGCGCGGGGCGCGCTTAGACGCAGAGTTCGCCCGCGCGCATAAACTCGTAACGTTCGATCGCTGCCGCGACGCCGACATCGCCCGAATGTTCGGGGCTGCTGCGTAGGACGCGTCCCAGGCAGCGCACGCGGACAGGGCCCGCTTGCGTAAGCTCGTGTGGCAAAGTCATAACGATCTCGACCGGAGCACCGCTCCTAAGTCCTTTCGGGAGATGGAAATAGAGTCCGCGAGAACTCACTTCGCGCGATTCGGTGAGAGCTTCTCCCACTACAAGTTCGTCCGTCCAACGGACGGTGAGCGGCAAACGCATTAGAAAACGCCGCGAAGCACGTCGCTCTTTTAGAGCCACAGGACACCTGCCTCCGATACAGCCTTCTAAGTTCCTCGTTAGAGTACGTTTGCGGGCATTTTCAACCTATAGAGCGATAGCTCCAATTCTGGGGGTTGTTTTTGGTACGGAGGTACTGGGGCGAAGCCGGGAGAAAGGCGAAACTAGCCAGAAAGGCACAGAGAAAGGCAAAACCTTGGGAAACCACAGATGAACACAGATGAATGCGAAGGCAAAAAAATGTGCGCGTCTGGCGGCTAGGCGGTGGCGGCTTTGCGGAAGGCGCTTAGGATGTCGGGGAGGGTGAGAACGCCTTCGAGTTTGCCGAGGTCGCCACGGTTGACGACTGGGAGGACGGGCCAGTCGCCGGCCCAGCGCATCACCTCTTCGAGCGGTTCGTCGGGAAAAATCATGGGCAGCGGACCTTTGAAATCGACGTTGGCAGCCGTGTATGGCGTGCCCGCGTCCGTGTCTGCGGCTCCGGCCGCGGAGAGTTTTAGCAGGTGGTTGGGGTCGAGCAGGCGCCATTCGCCTACCTTCACGCGAAGCAGCACCGGACTGTCGCCTTCGGAGGCGAAAAGCCGCGCGATTTCGATGACGGAGTCGGCGGGCTCGACAACGATGGCCGCGTCGGGACGCATCGCGTCGTCGACGACCAATGCGACTTGCTCGCGGCGCTCCTCGATCGAGGGGAGCACGAGGCCGTCCTGGCGCGAAAGCATGTCGAAGAGCGGAAGCTTCTGATACTGGCGCGAGATGAGGTAGGCGACGAGCGTCGAAATCATCACCGGCAAAATCGCGGTGTAATTGCCGGAAAGCTCGATGACCATGAACACCGAGGTGATCGGCACGCGGAGGAAGCCGGCGAAGAACGTTCCCATGCCGACGAGCGCGAAAGTGCCGATCGTGCCGGTTAGCGAGGGGAAGAAATGCTGCTCGATCGAGCCCACCGCGCCGCCAAGCATCGCTCCGATGAAGAGCGAGGGAGCGAACATTCCGCCGGGCGTGCCGCTGAGGAAGGAAAAGCCGGTGGCCAGGATTTTCAAGGCCGCCAGAACGATCAGAAGCTTCCACGTGAATTGGCCGTGCATGGCTTCGTCGATGACGGCGTAGCCCGCGCCCAGGACCTGCGGAAACTTGATGGCGATCAACCCGATCATGAGCCCCGCCACGGCAGGCTGGAAGTATTGCGTCCAAGTGGGGAGGGCGTGAAGGCGAGGCCGGGCGTACGCGATCCACTTCAAGAAGCCAAGCGAGGCAACGCCTCCTACGATGCCGAGCACGACGTAGGCGAGAACTTCCCAGACATGCGCGAGCTGGAATGGCGGAACGCGGAAAAGCGATTCCCTGCCGAGAAAGCTGCGCATGGTGACGACGCTCGAGACGGCGGCGAGAACGATGGCGCCGAGGACGCCCGCGCTCCAGGTGCCGATCACTTCCTCGATGACGAACAGCACGGCGGAAATGGGAGCGTTGAACGCGGCGGCAAGTCCCGCTGCCGCCCCGACCGGCGCGATGAGCCGAATCTTGCTCTGTGAGAGCTTTAGCTTTCTGCCGATGACCGACGCGATTCCGGCTCCCATGTGGAGCGACGGATCTTCAGGGCCCAGGGAGTGTCCGCTGCCGATCGAGAGCGCGCAGGTGACAAATTTTGCGATGACGGTGCTGAACGGAATGTACCCGTTCCGGACATACACGGCGGCCTTGGTCTGGTTCACGCCGCTGCCGCGGGCCTGGGGAAACGCGCGAAGGGCAAGCACCGCGACGATGAGGCCGCCGAGCGTCGGGGCGAGCAGCACGCGCAGGGCCGAAGGCGCGAGCGAAGAGCCAAGAAACGTGAAGCTCGTAAATTCGATCGCGATGCGGAAGCAAACAACCGCCATGCCCGAAAAAACGCCGATGAGCACAGCGAGCATTAGGAAGAGACGATCCTCGCCGATCGCGTACAACCAGCGCGCAAAGGATTCGCGGACCGAGGCGACCAGGCTCCGCGGAGTGTCGGCACCCGGGGCAGATGGGGCGGCTGCCGGCTGTCCCATGCCGGGCGGAACGGAGACGGTTTCGCTCATTGTTCGGCACCCGTCTGCGACTGAGCGATTAACAGGAGGGCGCGATCGGCGGTGTCCTGAGGTTCTCCGCACCGGCGGGCCGCGGCATTTTCCGCTTGAAACACCCATTGCATGGCAGCATCGATCTCGGCAGGGTCTCGAGCCAGAACCCGCTGGGTCCACTTCCCTTTCGCGGCTTCCACGGTGGCGTGCAATTCTTGCAATTGCGTGACGGGAGGCGTGGCCCCGATTGGCTGGCCCACCTGCTGCGAGCATTGGGAGAGGCGCGATTCCGCGCGCGCAATCGCGGCCAGCGTGCGGCTCGCACGTTCGTCGCTCGATAGTTCGCGCGCGAACGGATTTTCGGCCTCGACATCCTGGGCCTCTGCGAGAAGCGGGGAGACGTCCGGATCGGACTGTCTTTGCGGCGAAAGTTCGTCGAAATAGGAGCGAGCGTGCGCGTACTGGCCCATTTGAAACGCGGCCATTCCGGCTCCGGCAAGCGCATCTTCGTCATGCTTATGAAGGGCGAGAATCGCGCGATAGGCATCGAGGGCCCGACTCCAGAGTCTTCCGCGAAGCAGCAGCGCGGCAGCAACTTTTTGGCTGTCGATGTCGCCGGCCGGGACGTCCTGCGCCAGGGCGATGATTTCCGGCTGCGCCTGGGCCACAGTGCTTCGCTCGAGCAAGTATTCGCACAGCTCGCGGCGAACGTTCCAGCGCATCACGACGGGGTCGTGCTGCCACTCGCCATAGATCGCGCCGTGGTAGTAGCGGAGCGCGTCGGGCATCGAGTTTTGGGCCGTGCGAGCGAGGTCGAGATTGATTTCGCCGTCGGCGGGAGACACCGTCAACAGACTCAGCAAATAGGACTGCGCCTCATTCACGCGCCCCGCCAGCATTAGCGACTGCGCCAGGTGCAACTGAAAGATCGGATTGCCGGGCGAATAAACGAGCGCATTGCGATAGTCGACGACGGCCTGAGCCGCGTCGCCGTTTTGAAAGTCGCTTTCGCCTTCGGCGAACCAATCATCGGCCAGGGAGTGGACTTTCTTATGAAACAGCCGTGAAACGAGCGCTGTGAGAGCGAGGAGCACGAGAAGCAAAACCAGGCAGCTCAAGAGGACGGCGGAGCGGGGATAGGCGCCGTTCAGATGGAAGGCGATGGAGCGGGCCGCGGAAACCGGCGAAGGAGTCTGGGGATTTGGTCCGGAATCTGGTGCGTTCATGTCGAGTCACAAACAGGATAATTCATCCGGGCGCGAGGGACCAAGGAAGTTGCGATTAATGTGCAACGGCGATTTGATTACCTCGCGTCTCGAGCAGCTTGATGTGCGCCCGTTTGACAAAACCTTCACCGCAGAGGCGCTGAGGACGCTGAGAAGGCCGAGGCTAAGAATGAGGTCCTAGGAGGACTAGGTCTGATCGATCAGGCGGTGGTGAATGGCGTAGAGGGCGAGTTCGAGGCGGTCAGACACGCCGAGTTTATCGAAAATGTTGTGGAGATGATTCTTTACGGTCTGCTCGCTGATGAAGAGCTTTTCGCCGATCTCGCGATTGCGAAAGCCCTGCGCGACTAACTGGACAATTTCCTTCTCACGGTCGCTCAAGAGCGGCTTTTCGCGGCGTTGACCCGATTCGGCGGATTTCTTGAACGCGTCAATGACCTCGGCGGTCATGCGATTGTCGAGCCAGATTTCACCGTCATACACCTTGCGGATGCTCTTGACAAGCAGGTCGCTGGCGGACTGCTTGAGCACGACTCCGCGGGCGCCTAGCCGCATCGCTCGCACCACATCGCGGTCGTCTTCGGCGGCGGTGAGCACGATCACGCGCGTCGGCGTGGTTTCGAAGTTCAATTCTTCCAGGACGCCGAGGCCGTCTTTTTCGGGCATGCGCAAATCGAGCAGCAGAATGTCCGGTTTGAGCTTCGCGAGCATCTTGGTGCACTCGACGCCGTTCGAAGCCTCGCCCACAATCTGGATTTCATCCGCGCCGTCAAGCAGTTTGCGCAGACCATCCCGAAAGATGGCGTGGTCGTCCGCGACCAGGATGCGAATCGCCTGTTTTGTTTTACTCATCTTCAATTCAATGGAATTTCGATGGTGAGACGCGCACCATGCCCGGGATTGGACTCCACCGTAAGCGTGCCCCCTACGCTTCGCGTTCTTTCTTTTATCGAAATCGGGCCCAGACGCAGCCGATCCAACTCTTCGCTTGCATATCGCCCTGAGAAGCTGAAGCCCCGGCCGTTATCATCTACTGCCAAAAAGACTTTCGCCTCGTCTTGTCCTAGTTTTACCACGACGTGGCTTGCATGCGCATGCTTTTTTATGTTGTGTAGTGACTCTCTGTAAATCTGGAAAAGCTCCCTGCAAAGACGGTCTGGAAGCCTCAAATTGCGGTCTTCGATGAACAGATCGATGGCGATACCGGCCTCGTTGCGGAAGCGCTCCGCAAACCCCAGCATTAGTTCGCGCATGTCGGCGCTCTCTACGCGCAAAGGCCTCATGTCCGTCACCATGCGGCGGAACTCCTGGCTTTCCTCCTGGAGCGTCTTTTGGAGGTTCGACAGCTCCCCTGCGGCAGGGGAGGAGGTTTGAGCCAGTTTGCGGCGGATAACATCGAGTTGGATGTTCATGCTCAGCAGCGTCTGGAGGATTCCGTCGTGCAGATCGCGGGAAATGCGGCTTCGCTCGGACTCCACCGCGCGCGCGCGGAGGCTCCGCAGCATGAAAATGTTTTCGAGCGGCCTCCCGATATACCGGACGATTTGCTCGAATTGGCGCAAGTCGCCGGTGGAAAAGCGGCGCTTGGGATTGACGAGCAGCACGCGGCCGGACGGGCGGCCACCCGCTTCGATCGTCGCTGCCATTAGGCCTCGGACACCGCCAAACTCTTCGCGTGCAGGCTCAGAAAGCGCAGGAACGGATGCGAAGCGGCGGCCTGTGCGCCGGTCCCAACCAAATCCTTCGCCGGCGCCGTTGCCATTCCGGAACGTCCAGCCCATCGAGATCTCGAGCGAGTCGATCAGGAAGGCGTCGGAGCGGGTCAGGGGCAGAGCTTCCGCGCCAGCCGATTCAAGCTCGTTCGGGCGAACCTTCCAGACGAACAACCGCTCCAGTTCGTCGTCGCGCATGGCGAGGCAGGCCTGCTCGCAACCGAACTCGAGGGCCAGTTCGCCAAGCGCCTGGCGGATCGACTCCGTGAGACCGCGGTCGAACTGCAATAGGCCAGTGATTTTCTCGATGAATTGCTGCCGATCCAGATGTTCCCGCTCGCGCGCGCCGAGGAATCCCATCCCCAGGCCGGAAACGATGGTGCCGAAACCAATCACGAGCCAGTGCCAGACGCTCTGCCATCGAAACGGATGGGCCCAGGCGACGCGGAGAATCACACCGGCCGTGGATGCCAGGACGAGGGCGAGCACGGCGCGCGTTTTGCCACGTGTGGCGAGAGCAAACACGGCGAACAATAACAGGAACCAGAACGCCGAAACGGACGGCGTGAGGTACAAGAAAACCGCTAGCGCCACGAAATCGGCGGCCAGGGGTATGCGAACGCTCGACTCGCTGAACCAGCGTTGGGCCAGCGCAATCGCCAGAGCGACTACCAGGTAGCCGAAAAGAAATGCGACCGCGGTGCGGCGGATGGGCGCTTGCGCTGTTTCGAGCAGCACGATGAGAGACAACGAAACGAGCACGGCTCGCCCGAGGGTAACCTGGCGCTCGAGATAGAGCCGTTCTGTGGTGTCGAAAGGCATGCGGCGGGCTGCGGATCCTGCCGTTCAAAGTCTAGCAAGGCCGGACGCGGGCGCAACCGCGTGTAGTCTTATGGTAATTGCGTGATAGGCGTCAGACCCCGGAGCATAGCCGCGGACCGCCGTTTCCAAAAATGCACAGGGTGCTGTGGAATTCACAGAGCGGAGGATTGACACCGGGTGCATAATCGTTGCGGCAGTAAGCTGGACGAAACTGGGGGGCCTCGCCGAGTTGGCGCAGCGATATACGCAACGGGAAGTGGGTCGTATTCTGGGACTGGAAGTGAGCCGTCTTCGCTATTGGACGCGCCTGCAACTGGTCAGGCCGCACACCCGCTGGGGCGAGCGATTCTACAGCTTTGGCGACCTCGTTGCGCTCCGAACCGTTCAGCGTCTAACGTCAAATCATATCCCCGCGAAGCGTCTCCGCCGCGCTGTCACACTCGTCGAGCAGCAGTTCGGAAACTCAGGCGTCCCTCTGCAGGAGCTTCAGCTCGTCGAGCGCGGACGCGAAGTAGCCGTGGTGCCGCCCGGTGCTGCGTCTCCCTTCGAACCTTTCAGCAAGCAGTGGGTGCTTCCTTTCGAGGCCAGCGTCGAACCCAAAAAGCTCTACTCGATGTCCGCGCGTTCCGCCGAAGAGCTGTTCGAAAGCGCGATCGACTACGAATCGCAGCCGGAGATGCTCGAGCAGGCCGTGGAAAACTACCGGCGCGTCATCGATCTCTCGCCGAGCTGGGTGGAAGCGCACATCAATCTCGGGGTCGCGCTCTACCAGATGGGACGCACGGACGAGGCTTGCGCGGCGTTTCGGGCGGCGGTGCAAATCGATCCCACGAACGGCATCTCGCGGTACAACCTGGGGTGCGTTCTCGAGGAGCAAGGCGACATCGAGGGAGCGATCCATCACCTTCGCTGCGCAGCTCAAATGATGCCGGGACACGCGGACGTGCACTTCAATCTCGCACTGGCCTACGATAAGCGCGGCGAGCGCCGGCTGGCGCACGAGCAATGGATGCTGTATCTGCGATACGCGCCGAATGGGCCCTGGGCCGAACAGGCTCGCGCGCGGCTGCGGCAATCCCCCGGGCGCCGCAAGTTGAACGACCCGATTCCCTTCCCTCGAAAAGCCTAGTGGAAAAAACGGAAGTCCCTGCGAGCGCTACAGCTCCCGCAGTGCGAGGGCCACGGGCCTCCGCGCCGCGCGAATGGCTGGAAGAAAGCCTCCCAGCAACCCCATCGCCAGCGCGAAGATGATGCCGCCGACGAGCAACGGTGGCGTGATGCGGAACGCGAACGCGATATTCGAGAACGTCTGCATATTCATTGTGCTCGTGGTGAGGCCGTTGAGAGGCAGGACGGCAACGCACCCGATCGCGCCGCCAATAAACGAGATGAAAAGCGCCTCGACGAGGAATGAAAAGACGACGGCCGCGGCCCCGAAACCCAATGCCCGCATGGTTCCAATTTCGCGACCGCGCTCCGAAACGGCCGAGTACATCGTGTTGAGCGCGCCAAAGATCGCGCCAATGGCCATTACAGACGCAACCAGACCGCCAAGCACCGTGATCAGGGTGGTCATCAAGATGGATTGCTTGGTGTAGTAATCAACCTCGCGTGTCACATCGACGTTCAGTTTCGGGTCCGACGTCACCGCATCCTTGAACTGCTGAAAAGCCTGCGGCGAAGTGAGGTGAACTGTAGCCGACTGGAAAATATTGCTTGGCCGTTTGTAAACATCGTCGAGGACGCGCGCATCGCACCAGACTTCAGAATCGAAAGCGCTTCCACCCGCGTCAAAAATGCCCACCACTTGCCAGCGTCCGCCGCCGAAATTGACGTAATTGCCGACCGTGAACCCTGCGTAGGTTTTGTTCGCGTTTTTACCGACAACGAGTTCGGTCAGGCCCGGCTTGAACATTCGGCCTTCTACGATCTGGATATTCTTGCGAATTTCCAACACGTTCGACGAGACGCCACGGATTTGCACGTTGGCGTCGGTGCCGGTGGCGCGCAGCGGGAACGGCGCAATCACCACGACTTCCGAGGTAACCAGCGCGCTCGAGCCATCATGCGCCACGCCTGGCTCGTCCTGCACCGCCTTCACCGTGTCAAGCTGGATGACGCTCATCATTTCGGCGGTCGCACCGCTGCGAGTCACCAACGCATTATCGCTGGACCCCGACGAAACCAGAGTTGCCTTGAAGCCGTGCGCCAGTGAAAGCATCGCGACGAAAACTCCCACGGTGCCGGCGATGCCGAGGACCGCGACGATTGAAGACGTCCACCGCGCTTTTACGCTGCGAATGTTGTAGATCAAAGGAATCGCCATCAAACCCTCCGCAACGCTGCGACGACCTGCATGCGCATCGCACCGATTCCCGGCAATATTCCGCCAGCCACTCCAGCAAGAATCGCTGCCAGGAGTCCCAGGGAAAGAATCTGCGGCGACAATATGAGCGGTGGAAGACGTCCGGCAAGCAAGTTTGTCAAAACCGGTATGGCCAACACCGCAACCGCGAGACCGAGCAGCCCGCCCACCAGCGCGATGACGACCGACTCGGCAAGCACAAAGAAAAGAATCGTTCTGTTGCCGTAACCAATCGCCTTTAACACGGCGAGTTCTCCGATGCGTTCACGGACGGAAATTGCCATTGTGTTTCCGGTGACAAGCAGCAGCGTGAGAAACACGACAGAGCCGATGCTGAGGATCAGAAGCTGGATATTGCCGAACGCTTTTGCGAAGCCCGTCTGGAACGCGGATTCGGTCTCTGTTTTCGTCTCGTAGGAAGAGTTTGCAAACATCTCGTCAATCGTTTTCCCCACGCGAACAGCATCATCCGGATTATCGAGCCTCAGCACATACCAACCCACATTGCCCTTGAAGGTCTCCGGCACGCCTTCCTCAAAGCGGTCCCATTGGAACCAAAACTGCGACTCATCGCCACCGGTCTTCGTGCTGTGGTAGATGCCGTCAATATTGAATTCCCAGGTGCTTGAAGGACCGTAGCCCACATTCTTGATGGGAATTCGGTCGCCGACTTTCCAGCCGAAGCGATCGGCAGTTCTCGCGCCGACAATCGCTCCCTCGCGGTCTTTCAAGAACACCTGCCACTGATCGTCAGGAACCACTAACTCCGTCATCACCTGGCGCTGGTTTTCGACATCAATGGCGAATTGCGCGAAGAAATTTTTCTCATCCTGATAAACACCGCCGAACCAGTTGTTGTGCGTGACTACTTTGACGCCCGGAATTTGAGCGATCCTGTCGCGGTAGGAGAGAGGGAGCGGATTGATCAGTGAGACGCGGTTGATCACGACGAGGCGATCCGCGCCCGCAATATCTATTCCGCGATTAAAAGCGCCTCTCACGACGGCAAGAAACGCGAACAAGAACAGCGCGACCGCGAAAGAACCAATCGTGAGCACGAGGCGCATTTTCTTGCGAAACAGGTTGGCGAAAATCAGGCTGCTGAATTTCACGCGACACCTTCCGCCACCACCTCGGCACGCTGCTTCGATTCCACCAGCACGCCTTTTTCAAGGTGGAGAGTTACGTCCGCCAGCCGAGCGACCACGGGGTCGTGCGTCACCATCAGCACGGTTTTGCCGTACTCCTTCACAAGACGCAGGATCAAATCCATGATTTCATTCGCACTCTTGCGGTCAAGGTCGCCCGTGGGCTCGTCGCAGAGCAGGAACGTGGGATCAGCAACGATCGCGCGGGCAATTGCCACACGCTGTTCCTGTCCGCCGGAGAGCTGGCGCGGGTAGTGGTTCATGCGGTCGGCCAATCCTACGACGCCGAGCGCCGTCTCGACGTGCTTGCGCCGCTCAGCCTTTGAAAGCTTTGTAAGCAGCAGCGGCAGCTCGACGTTCTGAAACGCGGTGAGCACCGGAATCAGGTTGTACATCTGGAAAATGAAGCCCACGTGCCGGGCGCGCCACTCCGTGAGCTTGCTGCCAGACATGTGCGTGATCTCATCCCCGGCGACGGTGATCGAGCCGTTCGAAGGGACGTCGAGACCGCCCAGGAGATTGAGCAGGGTCGTCTTGCCGGAGCCGCTCGGTCCCATGAAGGCGACGAACTCGCCTTTGTCGACGTCAAGATTCAAATTCTGCAGCACGTGAATTGTTTCGCCGGCGCGGCGATACACCTTTCCAAGCCCGCGCACCTGAATCAAGCTGCCGCTTTGTCCGCTGCCATCCACTCGAACCATGTCCCTTGCCCCCTTATCTCTTCACCGCGATCGTTTCACCATCATGAAGATCGGCAGGACCGCTCACGACCACCGTATCTCCCGCCGCGAGTCCCGCCAGAATTTCCGTTTCCGAACCGCGACTTGCTCCCAGCTTCACCGCGCGGCGCTCGACGCTATCGCCTTTCACCAGGAAGACCACCTTTTGCCCGCCATCATCCCGAACCGCATTCTGCGGAATAGCGATTGGGGGATCGGCCGCGATTCCCTTCTTCGGTTCGTCACCCATAAATGTGACCTTGACGCCCATGTCCGGAAGAATTTTGGGGTCCAGCTTCTTGAACTGGATTCGCACCTTGACGGTAGCTTTCTGCCGGTCGGCGGTGGGTATGATCATGTGGACGACAGAGGGAATTTGCCAGTCCGGATAGGCGTCGAGGACGGCGGTGACTTCCTGGCCGGGTTGAACCCGCGCAATGTAGTTTTCGTTCACGTCCACTTCAATTTCGTTCGAGTTCATGTCCACGATTGTGGCGATGCCGGTGCGAGTGAAGCCCCCACCGGCGGAAACGGGGGAGACCATCTCGCCCACTTGCGCGTCCTTCGAAACGATAATTCCGTCGAACGGGGCGCGAATCACGCAGTTGTCCACAGCTTGCTGCGCTTCTTGAATGCGTGCGGCCGACGCGGCCACTTGCTCTTCCGTCAGGGCAATCTTGGCCTTCAGGCTGTCGGACGCCATGAGCGCGTTGTCCAAAGCTTCCTCGGTCTGAACGCCCGCGGCTTGCAATTCCTTGGCGCGATGCAATTCGAGGTTCGCGTTCTTCAGTTGAACCTGAAGGTCGGCAATGCTCGCCTGGGTGGCATCGCGATCCGCTCTCGCGGCCGTGAGAGCCTTTTGCAGGTCGGAGTCATCGAGAGTGGCAAGGACAAATCCCTGGTGGACGTGCATGCCTTCCTCGAAGAAAACGCCGGTGACCCGCCCGGTAATCTTTGCCGCCACCGTCGCGCGCCGTTGCGGTGTGACGTATCCGCTGGCGTTCAGCAGAGCCTGCGGGCCGGTGGCAGCTTTCTGAACGACGATCACCTCGACGAGCGGCTTCTGGTGGATGTACGCATAAACGCCCGCGGCCACGACCAAACAGCCCAAAAGGACCGCGAAAAACGCACCGATGCGCTTGCCCGTGTTGCCGGCCTTGCGCTTCTGGTCATCGATCCGTAGCGAACCGAGGTCGTGTTGCGGCGGTGCGGTCTGCAGAGACATGGTCCTCCAAATTGGAATAACGAATTGTCTCAATTTTTGTTACGTCTGGCGAGAGAGCAAAATTACACCGCCGGGAGCCTGCCAGATGAATTCGGCTTTATTCGCGGCCGGAAAGGGGATTTCGAGCTAGAACCAGTCGCTGCGGTAGGCGAGCCACCAACTAAAGACGCCGATTGGAATCGTTGCCGCTAGCGCCCACCAAAGCGGGAGCGCCAAGTCGGCCAATAGTCCCAGGATAGAGAAACTGCCCCAGAAAATCTTCTTTTCCACCCTTCCATTGTAGACCGCCGGTCTCCCTGCCGCGCCACAAAGGTCGCGAGGTTCAGCGAAAGAGCCATGGGGAAGAACCGCGCAGGCCAGTCGGCACGCCATTTGCCAATCCCGGCGAGGGAGACGTGTATTCGCGGGGCAGCAGCTTCAAATGCTTGCGAAGACGCCAAAATCGAAGATAATCCCCGTAGGGCCCGAGTCGCCCGTGCAGCCCAAATCGAAGGAGATCGAACGATGTCGCTCAAGCCAGACTTATTCGTTCGCGACCTGAAAATGGCGGTGCGCTCGCTGATGCACACCAAAGGGCTTGCGATCACGGTGGTGCTCACGCTGGCGCTGGGCATCGGCGCGAACGCCGCCATCTTCAGCGTGGTGCGAGGCGTGCTCCTGCGGCCGCTGGTGAACCGCGACGAGGACCGGCTGATCTACATCCGGCAGAGCGCGCGCGGCCTCGGCGTCGAGGACGTCGCATTCTCCGTGCCCGAAATCCAGGATTTGCGCGCCAGCGTGAAGACGATCAGCGAGTTTGGCGACTTCTCCACGATCGGCTTTACGATGGTCGGACTTGGCGAGCCGCGCGAGGTGCAGGCGGGCGTGGTGGGCGGATCGTATTTCCAGGTTGTGGGATTGCATCCGGTACTCGGGCGGCTGCTCGACGCGCACGACGACGGCCCGAACGCTGCCGGCGCGGCGGTGCTCACGTACCACTTCTGGACCACGGTGATGAAAAGCGACCCATCCGTGATCGGCAAGAACGTCCGGCTTGGCACGCGCTCCGCCACCATCGTCGGCGTGCTGGAACCGTCGGTGCCGTATCCGGCGGAAACCGAGATCATCGCCAACGTCGTGACCAGCCCGCATCATCTGTCGGCGACGATGGTGACCGGGCGGGTCCACCGCATGACCGAGCTATTCGGGCGGCTGGCGCCCGGGCAGACCCTGGAGTCGGCCCGCGCCGAACTGCGGACTGTTTACGGCGCAATGATTAAAGATCACCCGGAAGCGTATTCGAAGAAGGCGGAATTCCAGATCAACGCCACGCTGCTGCGCGACCAGATCACTTCGAACGCCCGCACCGTGCTGCTGGTGCTGCTCGGCGCTTCGGGGCTCGTCTTCATCATCGCTTGCTCGAACGCCGCAAATTTGATTCTCGCGCGGACGGTGCGGCGCGAGGGCGAACTCGCAATCCGTGCGGCGCTGGGGGCAAGCGCCTGGACCCTGCGCCGAGCGCTCCTCGCCGATAGCCTCCTGCTTTGCGGCGCCGGCGCGACGCTCGGCGTCCTGAGCGCGCAACCGATGGTGGCGATCCTGGCGCGCTACGCTTCCCGATTTTCTGTGCGCGCACTCGATCTGACGGTTGATTCGAGCATGCTTTGGGTGGGAGCGTCGCTCGCCATCATCGCCGCCGTGCTCCTCGCGTTTGTTCCGCGCCTGCCGTCGGCCGGAGGCGCAAATGGAATGAACCTCTCGAGCGGCGGCGTGCGAATCACGGGCAGCACGGGCCGCAGGTTGCGGATCTTCGCTGTGACGCAAATCGCCGCGTCCTTCATGCTGCTGGCCGGCGCGGGCATGCTGCTGAAGACTTTGCTCACGATGCAAGCGGCGCGGCCCGGCTTCGACACGCGCAACGTGCTGGCGCTGAACGTGCCCGCGATTTCCTACGGGCGCACACCCGATCAAGTCGTGGGTTTCTACAAGGAATCGATCCGGCAAATCGAGGCTCTGCCGGGCGTGGATAGCGTGGCGCTGGGCACCGTCGTGCCGTGGCGCGACGCGGGCAGCTTTGGTCCTGGGTTCGAGTTCTCGGCCGACGGTCATGTTCGCGCGAACGGCGAAGAGGATCCACGAGCGAATTTGCGCATCACTTCACCCGGATTTTTTGCGTCGCTCGGAGTCCCCATCATCGCCGGACGCGATTTCAACGACTCCGATCGCAAGGACTCCGACCCAGTGGTGATCGTAAGCCAAACCCTGGCGCAGCGGATGTTCCCGGATGGCGATGCGGTGGGTCACCACATGATGTGGACCGATCCGGTGATGAAGTTCATCGACATCAGCCCCGCGCCCCGGCGCATCATCGGCGTGGCGCGGGACATCGACGACGAGCATGTGGTGCCGGGCCCGATCCTGACCGTCTATTCCTCGTTCGAACAGATGGAGATCTGGGGCGGGCGCCTCTTCGTTCACACAAAAACCGATCCCTACGCGCTGGTGCCGCCGATTACACGCATTATCCGCGATCTGTCGGCGGACCAGCCGGTGGAGCGTCCCGCCACTTTGGAAGACGTGCGCGCGGAAGTGTTGACGCCCGACCGGCTGAACGCTCTCGTGTTCGGCGGGTTTGCGGCCGTCGCGCTGGCGATTGCGGTGATCGGCGTCGCAGGCGTGCTGGCGTTCTCGGTGAGCGGACGAACGCGCGAATTCGGAATCCGCCTCGCGCTGGGCGCGCAGCCGCAGCACCTTCTGACGAACGTGATTTTTCAGGGCGCCGTGATGGCGGTTGCGGGCATCGTCGCAGGAGTGGTGTTCGGGTACGCGCTTGCTCGTGTGGCGGGCAGCTACATTCAGGACATGGCGATGCCAAGCCTCTTACCCGTGGTGGGCTCGGCCGTCGTGCTTCTGGCCGCCGCGGTTGTCGCGTCCGTGCTGCCGGCGGCACGGGCCGCGCGCGTGGACGTCATGGAAGCGCTGCGCTCAGACTGAGCGCGGACTGAGCACGGCCCGAGGACGGCCCTAGGACGGAGTGACACAGCATGTGCAGGAATATCAAGACACTCTACAACTTCGAGCCGCCTGTTACGGACGACGAAATTCGCGCGGCCTCGCTGCAATTCGTGAGAAAAATCAGCGGCTTCAACAAGCCGTCGAAGGCCAACGAAACGTCGTTCCTATCGGCTGTGGATGAAATCGCCGAGGTATCGGCTCGCTTTCTCCGCTCGCTCGAAACGAACGCCCCGCCGAAGAATCGGGAAGAAGAGGCAGCGCGCGCGAGAGCCCGCGCCGCCGCAAGATTCGGCGCCTGAGCAGACGAGAAGTGTTTTCGCGGAAGGCCGCTAACTCCCGGCAGGAAAATCAGTTCGAAATGGTCTTGCGGCCGTCAGTGGCGTAGGCCGGCACGACGGTGAGTACTTCCTGGACGCGCGGATCCTTGATCACCTTCGCGAAAGCGGGATCCGTTTGCGCGCTGGCGAAATCCTTGTAGCCGTCGTCGCGCGAGAGCTTCAAATAATGCGCTGCGCGTTCGGCGTCACCCACCATCCCATAGGACTTTGCGACGAAGAAATAGAAGAGACTTGGATCGGTGGTAGTCCGCTGCTGGATCACGGTGCCGTTCCCGGCGCTCTTGGCCTCCAAAACGCTGGGGTCGATCGCCACGGCTTTGCCGAATGCGTCCATCGCTTCGGGATACTTTTTGTATTCGATGTAGGCGTACGCCAGATTGGCGTAGATCGGCGCCATATCGACGCGCAGCACCAGCGCTCTCTGGTAGTAGCCGATGGCTTTGGCGTAGTGGCTCTTCTGGTACTCGATGGTGCCGACGTTGTTGACCGCGCTCGCAAAAGTCTTATCAGCGCGCATCGCTTTTTTGTAGCAGTGCTCCGCGCGATTCAGGTCGGTCAACTCCTGATACGCGACGCCCATTTTGTTGAAGAGTTGCGCGCTGTTCGGGTCGGTCTTCAGAATTTCATCGTAGGCGCGCGCTGCATCCAGATATTCCTTGCGAGCCATCAGGATATCGGCACGCAGTTCCGCAGCCTCGCGCGGCGTCATTTTTTCAACGGGAGGGGAATCCTGAGTCGTTGCGGGCGTATCGGAAACTTGCTGCGCCCATACGGGCAGAACCGACAAAAGAACCAGCGAGGGTACAAACAGGAGCGAACGTCTCATAACCTGCTCCTTCACCAGCTCGCGAAAGCGAGCCGGATTCCCGGCGAGGCCTACGGCTTATCCTGTGGTTTGTCCGGATTGTCCGGAGGCTTCTTGCTACCCCCAAAGATACCAAAAATCTTGTCCAGAAGGCCCTTTTTCTTTTCTGGTTCCGGCGCCGGCTGAGCAGGCGCTCCCGGCGTCCCCGGAGCCGCCTTCGCGCCGGGGTTGTTGGGCAGGATCGACGCGTTTGCGCCAGCCGGAGGAGGCGGCGACGGCGAACCCTTGCCGAAGAGGTGCGACAGCCACGATCCCGGCGTCGATTGGGCCGCCTCCGCGCCGCCGTGCAGCTGGCAGTATTGTCCCGGTTCGCTTCCGGAAATGAAGTACTCCGTGGCGGTCTTGGGACACGACGTCGTCGCGAGCTGGCCCGTGTCCGGATCGACGACCTCAGGAATCACGCCCGCGGGCGGCTCGAACTCCTGCGTGTTGCGATACGCCGGCAGCTGCACGGCCTGCTTCATGAACTCTCCCCAGATAGGAGCGGCGGTCAAGCCTCCCGTAATATCCAGGTCGCGATTGTCGTCGAAACCGATCCAAACCACGCACAGCAGGTTCGAAGTGAACCCGGCGAACCAGCCGTCACGCGACGAGCCCGTCTTCCCCGCTGCCGGAGCCGTAAAGCCCACACTGCGCGCAGCCGTGCCGGTGCCATGGTTGATCACGTCTTCCATCAGGCTTGTCACCAGGAAGGCGACGCGCGGATCGAGAACGGCGCGGAGCTGCGGATTATTTTGCTCTTCGGTGCCCCCGTCGGCGGCAATCACGCTGCGGATGAAGAGCGGCTCGGCGCGGATGCCATTCGTGGCAAACGCCGTGTAGCCTGCTGTGACGTCGATGGGCGTCATTTCATACGCGCCGAGGGCCACCGCCGGCGTGGCCTGAATGTTCGAGCCCAATCCCATCTGGCGCGCAACGTCTACCACGCGCTGGTAGCCGATCATCTCCGCCACCTTGATGGTGGCGACGTTGAGCGAATGAATCATCGCGTCGCGCACCGTGATCGTGCCGTAGAATTCTTCGCCGTAGTTGTTTGGCGTGTATTCCTTGCCGTCGAAATCGAACGTGGTGGGAACATCGTCCACCGAGGTGGCGGGCGTCACGATCGGCTGCATGTTTTCCACGGCATTGTCGAAAGCCGCCGCGTAGACGAACGGCTTGAACACCGATCCCGGCTGGCGGCGCGCCAGCGCGTGATTGAGCTGGCTCTCTCCGTAGTTTCGCCCGCCCACCAGCGCGCGGATTTCGCCCGTGTGCGGGTCCATCACCACCATGGCCGCCTGCACTTGCGGAACGGCTTCGCCCTTCTTCTTCCAGGCGGCGTAGCGCTTGGCAAGCAGCTTGTCCACGTTCTGCATGCCGCCTTCGATCGCTTCGGACGCGGCGCGCTGCAAATCGGGATCGAGGGTGGTGTAAATCCGGTAGCTCTGGTTCTCGAGGTCCGCTTCGGAGAACTTCGCGAGCATGTGGTCCTTTACCATGTCCACGAAATAGGGCGCGGTGCCGCTCACGATGCCGCCCTGCACGAAGTTCAACTTCATTTTCTTGGCGGCGTCGGCGTCGGCCTGTGAAACGTAACCATCTTCCACCATCTGCCCCAGGACGCGGTCGCGCGCCTCGACGGCACGGTCGAGGTGATGCTCGGCGGCGGAATACCGGTTCGGCGCGCGGATGATGCCCCCAAGGAACGCGCACTCCCCCAGGTTCAGCTCGTGTACATCCTTGCCGAAGTAAGCCTCGGCCGCCTCGCCGAATCCGCGAATCGAGAAGCTGCCGCGGTTGCCCAGATAAATGTCGTTGGCGTAGAGTTCGAAAATCTGCTGCTTCGAGAACCGCTGGTCGATTTCCATAGCCATCAGCACTTCTTTCGACTTGCGGCTCCACTCGCGTTTCGTGGTGAAGAAGAACGTCCGCGCCACCTGCATGTCGATGGTGCTGGCGCCTTGCGCCTTTTGCCCTCGGCTTACGTCGTAGAAGGCGGCGCCGAACACGCGAATAAAGTCGAGCGCCCCATGCTCGAAGAATCGCTTGTCCTCCGCGGCCAGCACGGCGTCCAGCAGGTTTTTCGGCAGGTCGTCGTAGCGGATGACGCGCCGCTTCTCGCGGGAGCTATCGAAGAGGTTGGTCAGCACCTCCGGCTCGACGTCGGCGAAATCGCGCTGCACGCCGCCCGGAATCTGCACGATCCTCGAGACGTACGGGCCGGAGAAGTCCACTCGAATCGCATTGTTGCCTTTGAAGTAGGAATCCTCGGAGGGCCGGATTTCGATGGCCGTCTTGGTGACGCTAAACTCCCCTGGCGCACCCGGCACGCCGCCTTCCTGATACCCGGCGTGGATCAGGTACTCCTCGAGATCGGCTTGCTTCAGGGTTTCGCCCGCGTAGATGCGCCCGGGAGCGGAGTAGACGCGCGAGGTATTCTGGAAAATTTTGCCCGTCAGCCGCTCGTTCACCATCTTCCCGAACTGGACGTAATAGTACGTCAGCGTGACCGTAGCGCCGACAAGCGCAGCCAGCGCCACCACCAGCAGCGCCAAGCCGACGCGCGACGTCAGGAAGCCTCGGATTCGGATGCGCAATCGATTCTCCGCCTATATCCTGCGAGCAGACTCACACACAATCACACCGCCGCGCTTGGGCTGGCGCAGCCTCACTCTAGTGAGAGTTCTATCTTAAATCGTATGGTTGTCTGCGTGGGGATGAAATTGCAGACTGAATTGATACACCAGCAAGTCGATGGGAATCGAGTAGTCCAGCGAGATGCTCACGCTTCCCTGGTTCATGGTGACCAGGATCTCTTCCTTCTTCTTGATCGGGATGTCGAGCTTCTGCGCCTTATCAAAGATGTCCTGCCGGATGTCGTCTTCACTCTTCCGGGGGTAGCCGGCTAGGGCAAAACGCGCCTCGCTCTCGACAGCATCCTGGAACTGGTAGTTCGTAAAGTAAGGAGGAATTATCTTCACGGCCACGAAGATCGTAATCCCCAGGAACAGGAGCGTCATGATGAGGTTCAGGCGTGCTGCCCCTCGCATCGCGTCTCGCATTGGCCGCCCAGTGAAAATAACGCCCTCCCACACCGTCAGGTTCCGAGGTACCCAGGTGGATGCCAAAACCGTAGCACGGCGAAAGGCACACGAAAAGACACCATGCAAACCCCTGTTCGCGATGAGTAAACGCGGGCAGAAGAGCCCTAGTACGCGCGGGCGAAGATGGCGCGTTCGTTTGCGGCGGCGCCGCAGTAGACGCACTTGCCTGACCCACCGCCTTGCGACGCGCCGCCGAGGGTCTGGTCGAGGGGGATGCAGCGCATGGTGGCTTTCGTCTCTTCCTTGATTTTGGCCTCGCAGTCGCCGGAGCCGCACCACCACGCGAACGCAAAACCCTTCTCGACGGCTTGCTTGAACCGCTCGTAGTCGGCAGGCTCGGTAGTGTTCGCCTTGCGAAACGCAAGCGCCCGGTCGTAGAGCGCCTGCTGAATTTCGGCGAGCATTTGCGTGACGGACGCGGCAATCCCCGGCTGCGGCACGAACGACTTCCCTTCCTTGCCGGGCCGGTCGCGCCGCGCCAGTACCACGGAGCCCTTCGCCACGTCCTTCGGACCCAGCTCCATCCGCAGCGGGACGCCGCGCATTTCCCAGTCGTTGAACTTGAAGCCGGGGCTCGAGCCTTCGCGCTCGTCCATCTTCACGCGGATGCCTGCGTCGATCAGTTCCTTGCGCAGACGCTGCGCGTTTTCGAGCACGCTCGCCTTTTCCTCGTCCGTTTTGTAGATCGGCACGATGACGATCTGAAACGGCGCAAGCCGCGGCGGCAGAATCAGCCCCTGATCGTCGCCGTGCACCATGATGATCGCGCCGACGAAGCGCGTCGAAAGCCCCCACGACGTGGTCCAGCAATGCTGCAGGACGCCGCCCTTATCAAGGTAGCGAATCTCGAACGCCTTGGCGAAATTCTGTCCCAGGTTGTGCGATGTGCCCGACTGCAGCGCCTTGCCGTCACCCATCATCGCTTCTATCGAAAATGTTTGGTCCGCGCCCGCAAACCGCTCCGCCGCCGACTTCCGCCCCGGAATCACCGGCACGGCCGCCTCGCGCACCGCGAAATCCGTGTACACGTCGAGCATCTGCCGCGTCTCGAATTCGGCCTCTTCCGCGGTGGCGTGCGCGGTATGGCCTTCCTGCCAGAAAAATTCCAGCGTCCGCAAAAACAGCTTGGTGCGCAGCTCCCACCGCACGACGCTGTTCCACTGGTTGATCAGCACGGGCAAATCGCGGTACGACTGAATCCATTTCGCGTACGAGTGGCCGATGATCGTTTCCGATGTCGGCCGAATCACTAGCGGCTCCTCGAGCTTTTCGCCGCCGCCGTGCGTCACCACGGCCAGCTCGGGCGAGAATCCGGCGACGTGCGATTTTTCCTTGTCGATGAAACTCCGCGGAATCAGCAGCGGGAACGCGGCGTTCACGTGACCCGTAGCTTTGAAGCGCTGATCGAGTTGCGCCGTGATGTTCTCCCAAAGCGCCCAGCCGTACGGCCTCACGATCATGCAGCCGCGCACCGGCGCGTAGTCGGCGAGCTCCGCTCGCAGCACCAGTTGGTTGTACCATTCCGAATAATCTTCGCTGCGTGTCGGCAGTTTCTGGTCGGACATTCTCTCTCTGGCTCGTTTCTGACCGTGTAGCAGCCGCAAACGTACGCGGTGAACGGATAAGGTTAGGGAAGTCGCCCAGTGAAGTCAATTCCAAGCGCTTCGCGGGATCGGGAACTCACTCCCCTTGACATTCTACCGGAAGCGATGTAGCCTCACCTAGAATGTCTATCAAAGAACAACGCGAACGCATCGAATTGCTGCAAGGAACTCTCGACCTTCTGATTCTCCGCACCCTCCTGCTCGGGCCCGCGCACGGCCACGCCATCGCCAAGGCCATCGAATTCAAATCCGACGACGTGTTGCAAGTCGAGCAGGGGTCGCTCTACCCGGCGCTGCACCGGCTCATCAAGCGCGGATGGATTTCGGCGGAGGAGGGCACCTCCGAAAACAATCGCCGCGCCAAGTTTTACCGGCTGACGCCCAAGGGCCGCCGCCAACTGGCGCTTGAGACCAACAAGTGGGACAAGCTGGCGGGAGCGATCGCGCGGATCCTCCAGCCGGCGGAGCAGGAGGGCGAATCATGAGGCGGCGCAAACACATCCTCGAAGATCTCGACCGGGACATCCGCGAACACATCGAACGCGAGACGCAGGACAACATCGAGCGCGGCATGTCGCCGGACGAAGCGCGCTACGCGGCGGTGCGAAAGTTCGGCAACGTCACGCGCGTGAAGGAAGAAACGCGCGAGGTGTGGAGCACGGTCTGGCTCGAGCAGTTGGCGCAGGACGTCCGCTATGCGCTGCGCATGTTGCGCAAGAATCCCGGCTTCGCAGCCACCGCGATCCTTACTCTGGCGCTGGGAATCGGCGCGAACACGGCAATTTTTTCCGTCGTCAATAGCGTGCTCCTAAGACCGCTTCCCTATCCGAATTCGGATCGCGTGATGATGATTTTTCTCCAGAACTCGGCGCTCGGCCTCGACCGCGGGGACTATGGCAACGCCGATTTCGTCGCGCTCCACGAGCAGCAACAATCCTTCGAGAACGTCGCCGCTTTCACTTCCCCCGACAATGGATTCGCGCTCACCGGCGAGCATGCGCCTGAGGAGATTGCCGGCTCCGCGGTGACCGCCGCATTCTTCGATGTGCTCGGCGTGAAACCGCAACTCGGCCGCACGTTTTTGCCGGGCGAAGACCAGCCCGGCCAGCCGCTCGCCGTGGTCGTCAGTGACCGATTCTGGCGCGAGCATCTGCACGCGGACCCAGCAGCTGCCGGACGGAGCATCACGCTGGCCGGAACCAGTTTCGCCGTCGTCGGAGTGATGCCCGCGGATTTTCGATTCGGACGGAACGACAACGATCAAGTCTGGCCGATCTTTCCGCTCGAGTCTATTCAGCAGCGTCCCCCGTTTTTCCTGGCGGTCATCGGGCGGCTGAAGCCGGGCGCGTCACCTGCGGCGGCAAGCGCAGACGCATCTCGCATCGCCGCGATGGTCACGCAGCAGTATCCAAATTCAAACGATCTGAAAGCGATCGCCATCCCGATGAAGGAAGTGCTTGTCGGCAGCTCCCGCACGGCGCTGCTGGTGATGCTGGGAGCGGTCGGGCTGGTGCTTTTGATCGCCGTGGTGAATGTCGCCAACCTGCAGCTCGCCCGGTCTGCGGTGCGCCAGAGGGAGATCGCCATCCGCACGGCGCTTGGCGCGGGACGGCGCCGATTAATTCAGCAGCTTCTGACGGAAAGCGTCCTGCTCAGCATCATCGGCGGCGCGCTCGGCCTCGGCATCGCCTACTGGGGACTCGGAGCCATTGTGGCGCTCATCCCCGGCGCTGTTCCGCGTATGGATGAAATTGCGGTGAATGGAACCGTTCTTCTCTATACGCTGGGAATTGCGATGCTGGCGGGAGTTCTCTTCGGCCTGGCTCCGGCGCTTCGCATTCGCTCACCGCGGATCGGAGAATCGCTGAAGCAGAGTGGAAAAGGCAGTCCCGAAAACTCCGGCGTGGGCCTGTTGCACAACCTTCTGGTGATTTCCGAATTTTCGCTGGCTCTGATTCTGCTAATAGGCGCGGGCCTGCTCCTGCGGAGTCTTGCGCGACTCGAAAGCGTTAGTCCCGGCTTCGATCCCGGCCACATTGTTACCATGCAGGTTCCCTTGTCCGAAGGGCAATACACAAAGGCAAGCCAGGTCACGTCGTTCTATCAGCAGCTTCTCGACGGCGTCGAGAGTACGCCCGGTGTGCGCGCCGCGGGGATCACGATGAGCCTGCCGCCAAATCTGCTCGAGCTGATGAATCCCTTCCACCTGGACGGCCAAACCTACGAACCAGGCAAGGCCACGACTATGGCCGAAGAGATCCCCGTCAGCCAGGACTACTTCCGCGCGCTCGGCATACCGCTCGAGGCCGGCCGCTTCTTCGACGATAGCGATCGCGTTCCGAACCGCCACGTTTTGGTGATCAATCAGACCATGGCGCGGCACTATTTCGCCAGCAAAGACGCCGTTGGCCAGCGCGTCCAAACCGGCGACGCAAATCCGAAATCAGATTGGTACACCATCGTCGGCGTAGCCGGTGACGTGAAGTACGAAGGCCTGGACGCCAAGGAACAGCCGACCATGTACGTTCCTTATACCGACGACGGGTGGAGCCCCTGGTTCACGAAATCCATGTCCCTGGTCGTTCGCACGACGGCTAATCCGGAACAAATCGCATCCGCAGTCCGCGCAGACGTTGCAGGACTCGATCCCACCGTTCCGGTGGCTTACGTCATTACGATGGATCAGCTGCTCGTGAAGTCCGTCTCCGGTCCGCGGTTCAGCACCGAGCTTCTGGGCGGGTTTGCGGCGTTGGCGCTGGTGCTCGCGGCGATCGGCATCTATGGCGTGCTGGCGTATTCAGTGGCGCGGCGGACGCATGAGATTGGCGTGCGCGTTGCCCTGGGAGCGCAGCGCGGCCAGGTCCTAAGATTCGTCATAGGCCACGGAGCTAAGTTGGCGCTGATCGGAGTCGGGATTGGAATCGTCGCCTCGCTCGCGCTCACGCGGCTGATGTCGTCGCTGCTTTTCCAGATCAGCGCGACGGATCCTCTGACGTTCGTTGCCGTCGCGGCTCTTCTCTTCGGCGTCGCACTTGCCGCGTGTTACATCCCGGCGCGCCGCGCGACGAAGGTGGATCCGATGATCGCGCTGCGATACGAGTGAAGAGGTTTTGAATGCGGCGAGTGATGAAGCAGGAGGGCGAATCATGAGGCGGCGCAAGCACATCCTTGATGATCTCGACCAGGACATCCGCGAACACATCGAGCGCGAGACGCAGGACAACATCGACCGCGGCATGTCGCCAGGCGAAGCGCGTTACGCGGCTTTGCGGAAGTTCGGCAACGTCACGCGGGTGAAGGAAGAGACGCGCGAGGTCTGGAGCACTGTCTGGCTCGAACATCTGGCCCAGGACATTCGCTTCGGTCTCCGTACACTGCGCAAGTCTCCCAGCTTCACTATCGTCGCAATCCTCACCCTCGCTCTCGGCATCGGCGCCAACACCGCCATCTTCTCAGTGGTCAACGCGGTCCTGCTGCGGCCACTACCCTACAAGAACGCCGCTCGCATCGTTTGGGCTGCGGAGCGTTTTCCGTTCAACCAGGATTCCGCAGTCGTCCTCAGTCCCGACTTTCTTGTCTGGAAGGATGGCAATGACGTCTTCGAGAAGATTGGCGCCTTTGGAGGAAGCTCGGGCGCAAATCTCACGGGCGCAGCTGAAGCTGAGCGCGTGAGCGTGACGAACGTCACAACCGACCTTTTTGAACTGCTTGGAATTCAGCCCTTAATCGGCCGAACGTTTCTTCCCGACGAAGCCAAGGAGGTTCGGAGCCACGTTGCCTTGCTGAATGAGGTTCTTTGGAGAAACCGTTTCGGCGCCGACAGCCATATCGTCGGAAAGACAATCAACTTGGACGGCACGGCTTACACCGTTGTCGGCGTAATGCCAGGAGGCATTCGATATCCCCGCGCGGACGTCTGGAGTCCCTTGGCGCTTGATTCGGAGACTTTCTCGGCCCATTCACCCCGGTGGATGATGCTCACGGTCATTGGTCTTCTGAAGCCCGGTGTGACTCTCGATCAAGCAAAAGCAAATCTGCAGGTCTTGACGAAGAGGATGGACCAGCTATATCCGCCGGAGGCCGCTCGGTTCCGGGCGAATGCGCACGCGGATGTTGTTCCGTTGCACGATGTGCTCGTCCGCGACGTGCGCTCATTGCTCTTCATTCTGCTGGGAGCTGTCGGATTAGTTCTCCTGATTGCCTGCGCGAACGTAGCGAATCTGCTGCTTTCGCGCGCCGCTGCCCGCAGCAGGGAGATTGCGGTCCGCGCCACTCTGGGCGCGGGGCGCTGGCGACTCGTGCAGCAAATGCTCACGGAGAGTCTGCTTTTGGCTGCAAGCGGAGCCTTGTTCGGGCTGGTCGCCGGATTCTGGGGCACGCAACTGCTAAAACAACTCATTCCCTCAGATCTTCCTTCTTCCGTGACTGTCGAATGGAGGACGCTAGCCTTCGTGGCCGCGCTCGCGATTCTGTCAGTCATGCTGTTCGGATTGGTCCCAGCTCTGATTGCCTCGATCAGCAACGTGAATGAATCTTTGAAAGACGGCCCGCTCGTGAAGCGGCACCGGGCCAGCCGGCTCCGCAGCTTTCTTGTGCTCGCTGAGATCAGCTTGTCGCTCGTCCTGCTTGTCGGAGCAGGACTTCTGGTGCGAAGTTTTCTGCGTCTCACGGAAGTCCCTCTTGGCTTCGAGCCGAGTCATCTTGTGCTTGCCACCGTCCAGCGTCCCTTGACCCTGGGCTACGATTCACCGCAACACGCTGTCTTTTTCCGGGAGGCCCTAGACCGAATCAACGCGCTACCCGGAGTGCAGAGTGCAGACATGACTCGCCAATATCCTCTGGGCGAGCTCAACAACGCGGCAATCCAACTCCGCCTCGCGGACGGCACCCTCTACCGCCCCGGAACTCCCATCTTGCTCGACACAATCAGCCCTGGTTATTTTCGGACGATGGGCATTCCATTGTTGAAGGGGCGCTTCTTCGATGACCACGATTCGGCCGACGCACAACGCGTCGCAATCCTCAGCGAATCACTCGCACGCGGGGCCTTTAAGGAGCACGACCCTCTCGGCCAGCGCTTCAGCATAGGGCCGAATGCCCCGGAGTCCACGGTCGTCGGCGTCGTCGCCGACACAAGAAACTCGACTCTCGATCAGAACCCGTTGCCAGAAATCTTCGCGCCTTACCTTCAGCAACCCTCGTTCGTGATGTCATTTGTGGTGCGCAGCAAAGCGGATCCGCACGGCCTCGCCGGCGACGTACGCCAGGCCTTGCTCACCGTTGATAAGGATCAGCCCTTGTCCGAATTGCAGACAATGGACGACCTCCTCGCAAGTTCTGTTGCGCCACGGCGATTCCAGGTGCTCCTCGTCGGTCTTTTTGCCGTGCTTGCGTTGGCGCTCGCGGCGGTGGGCATCTACGGCCTGATCGCCTATTCCGTCGGGCAGCGCACGCACGAAATTGGCATTCGCATGGCTCTTGGGGCGCAGAGGCTAAATGTAATGAAACTCGTGCTGGGCGAAGGCACCCTTCTCGCGCTCGGCGGAGTAGCACTCGGCATTGCCGGCGCCCTGTGGCTCACGCGATTTCTAGGTAGCTTTCTGTTTGAGGTAAAGCCAACCGACCCGATCACGTTCGCCTGCGTCGCGATCCTGTTGACGGTCGTCGCTCTGGCTGCCTCCTACATCCCGGCGCGCCGGGCAATGCGCGTCGATCCGATGGTCGCGCTGCGTTACGAGTGACGAGTGTTTAAGTTCGGATTCACCGAGTGATGGGGCCGGGAGATCGAATCATGAAACGCCGCAGAGACGTGCTCGACGATCTTGACCAGGATATTCGCGAACACATCGAGCGCGAGACCCAGGACAATATCGACTGCGGCATGTCGCCCGAGGAAGCTCGCTACGCCGCTTTGCGAAAGTTTGGCAACGTGACGCGGGTCAAGGAGGAAACGCGCGACGTGTGGAGTTTGGTCTGGCTCGAGCAGTTGGCGCAGGACGTCCGCTACGGCGCGCGCATGTTGCGCAAGAATCCTGGTTTCGCTGCGGTCGCCGTGCTCACCTTAGCTCTCGGCATTGGCGCCAACACCGCGATATTCAGTGTGATCAATGGAGTGCTGCTCAGTCCGCTTCCCTACAAGGACCCGCAGCAACTTGTGGTCATCAAGGAACACGATTCGCTCCCGAACGTGATCGATATCCAGAGACAGACGCGCGCATTCTCGCAGGGTGGCGGAATCAACGTCGAGAAGATGGACTACATAGGTGGAACCGAGCCTGTGCAAGTCCGTGTCGGGCTCACCGATGCGGGGTTTCTCGAAACGCTAGGCGTGCAGCCGATACTGGGCCGGATCATTTCCCCTAGGGAAGATGTGCAAGGCGGGCCGCGTCTCGCCATGGTCAGCAACCATTTCTGGCAAGACTACCTTGGCAGCGATCCACATGCGGTAGGCAACACGATTCAACTGGGCGGAAACTCCTATACGGTGATCGGCGTCATGCCCGCAAGTTTTGCTCCGCCAGTGGAGCATGCCGACGTTTTCGTTTCACTCTGGGTCGGCGACCCGGGAGCGGGTGCTGAGCGCGATGTGCACATCATGCATACCTATTGGCGATTGAAGGAGGGCGTCACGCTCGCACAGGCGCAGGCCGATACGGCCGCGATCGACCGCCGGCTCGCGGAGCAGTATCCGGCCGAAGAAAAAGAACGGAAGAGCCAATTAGTTCCGCTACAGGAATGGCTGGTAGGAGACGTGCGGTCGGCACTGCTGGTGCTCTTCGGAGCTGTAGGTCTGGTGCTGCTGATTGCGTGCGCGAATTTCGCGAGCTTGCTGATGGTGCGGGCGTCTGCGGGGTGCCAGGAATTGGTGATCCGGGCGGCGCTGGGCGCGGGACGCGGCCGCCTCATCCGGAAAACGCTGACAGAGAGCACATTGTTGTCCGTCCTCGGCGGTGCGGCCGGATTGCTGTTCGCGCAGTGGGGCACGAGCATGCTCCTGGCGCTGGAGCCGGAGCAGCTGGCGCGGCTGAGCGGGATTCACATGGATACGCGCGTTTTGCTGTTCGTCCTCGCGGTCTCGGTGCTCACCGGCATCGTGTTCGGAATGGCGCCGGTATGGATCGCGGCTCGCGCGGACGTTGCCGAGGCCCTGAAAGAGGGCGGGCGGAGCACAACCGCGAGCACGATGGGGCATCGCATACGAGAAATTCTGGTCACATCCGAGGTGGCGGTTGCTTTGGTGCTGCTAGTGGGGGCCGGTTTGTTGATCAAAGGCTTCTCACGGTTGCGCTCGATGAACCCCGGTTTCAATTCCGCGAACGTGATGACGATGTATCTCCAATTGTCCGCGACGCGGTACGACGAAATCCCTAAACAGACCCAGTTCCGCCGCGAGTTGCTTGCCCGCTTGAATTACCTGCCGGGTGTGCAAGCGGCGATGGTGACTGATATACCCCTCGGCGGCAATTATGTAGGCCACCGTTTGGTCATCGACGGACGCCCGCCAGTCGCGGTGGGAGGTGAGCCGCGAGTGCAAACCCTTTCCGTAATGGGCGATTACTTCCACGTGATGCAGATTCCTGTGCGCGCGGGTCGCGACTTCACCCCCTTGGACCGCGAAGGCCAGCCACTGGTGGCAATTGTGAACGAGGAAATTGTGCGGGAATTCTTCCCGCACGAAAACCCAATCGGCGTGCGCATCTGCTGGGCGGGCGACGCAGGGCCGCCACAATGGATGACCGTCATCGGCGTGGTGGGCGACGTGAAACATTCAGGATTGAATCAGCCGACGGATCCCGCTGTATATACCCCTTTTTCGCAGAACGACGAGCGCTGGAGACGATTTATGACGCTCGCCGTCCGGTCTCGGGATGCGTCTCCTGGACTCGTTGAAGAAGTGAAGAAGCAGATCTGGAGCTTGGACAGCCAGATTCCGGTGAGCGACGTGCACGCCATGGACGACCTCATAGCTGTGTCGCTTGCGCAGCAGCGCTTCAACATGCTTCTCCTCGGGCTCTTCGCCGCGCTCGCGTTGACCTTGGCTGCGGTGGGAATTTACGGCGCGATGGCTTATGCCGTGAATCAGCGAACGCATGAGATCGGCATACGGACAGCGCTGGGAGCGCAGCGAAGCGACGTGCTGCGGCTCGTTATGAGAGATGGAGCGAAAATCGCGCTCTTCGGCATCGCCTCCGGGATTGTGGGAGCGCTGGCGCTGACTCACTTGATGGCCAGCCTGCTTTTCGAGGTGAAACCGACGGACCCTGTGACATTCGCGGGTGTCGCAATCTTGCTCGCATTCGTTGTGCTCGCGGCTTGCTACATCCCCGCGCGTCGCGCAATGCGCGTGGATCCGATGGTCGCCCTGCGATACGAGTGATGGAGTAGGGAGATCAAATTATGAAACGGCGCAAAGACATGCTCGAAGATCTCGACCAGGACATCCGCGAACACATCGACCGCGAGACGCAGGACAATATTGACCGTGGCATGTCACCCGAAGACGCCCGCTATGCCGCCGTGCGCAAATTTGGCAACGTCACCCGTGTCCAGGAAGAGACACGAGACGTCTGGAGCTTCGTTTGGCTCGAGCAACTCGTACAGGACGTTCGCTTCGGCCTGCGCATGCTGCGCAAGAATCCCGGTTTTGCTGCGGTCGCAATGCTTACCCTGGCGCTCGGTATCGGAGCCAACACCGCCATCTTCAGCGTCGTGAATGGAGTATTGCTGCAACCCCTTCCCTATTCACAGCCCGACCGCCTCGTCAGCATCACCGACTCCTATCCACAAGGGGCCCTGGCGGCCATGCAGGAGAACTTGCGCTCAATGGAGGTCGCTGGATATTGGGACGGGCAAGAGCTCAATCTTACTGGACTGGGTGATCCACTCCGGCTATACGGGACCGCAGTTTCCGCGAACTTCTTTTCACTGCTAGGCACGCACCCAGAGTTGGGTCGGACTTTCCTGCCGGGTGAGGACCAGCCAGGCAAAGATCACGTCGTGATTCTGAGTCATGCGCTTTGGAAGGAGAAGCTCGGTGGTGACCCAGGGGCAGTCGGACGCTCGATCGCGCTCGAGGGCGAAAGCCGAGAAGTTGTGGGCGTGATGCCTGAGCGATTTCAGTTCGCCGCGTCAAAGGCCCAGTTCTGGGTGCCGCTAGATCTGGACTCGAGAGCGGTAGGGTCTTACTGGGGCGGCGGATTCATGCCGGTAGTTGGCCGGTTGCGCCCTGGTGCAATGCTGGAACAAGCGCGCGCCGAACTGAGAGCTTATATCCCGCGGATGAGAGCGATGTTTCCTTGGAGAATGCCGGACGCGCTCTGGTCAGCGTCGAGCGTGGTTGCGCTTCAGGCGAACCTCGTTGGCGATGTGGCGCCGAAGTTAGGCATCCTGCTTGCCGCGACGGGTTTAGTACTTCTGATTGCTTGCGTGAATGTGGCCAATCTCTATCTGGCGCGGTCGTCCGCGAGACAGAAGGAAATGACCGTGCGCGCGACCCTGGGCGCAGGGCGTTGGCGAATTTGCCGGCAACTGCTAACGGAAAGCATAGTTCTCGCCATTTGCGGAGGTGCGCTGGGATTGCTGTTGGCGTTAAAGGAATTAGCATGGCTCAAGTTGATTCTTCCGGCTGGCACGCCCCGGCTCGGCAGTGTTTCTATGGACTGGAGAGTGATGGCTTTTACGGGAGGGATCGCGGTTCTCACTGGAATCACTTTTGGAATCGCTCCTGCCATTTATGTATCACGAACGGATTTGACCGAATCACTGAAGACGGGGTGGCAACACTCAGTGTCAAGAGCAAGTAACCGCATGCGCAGCGCGCTGGCAATCACGGAGGTGTCGCTGGCGGTCGTGCTCGTGATTGGGGCCGTTCTGATGGTGAAGAGCTTATGGAAACTTTCGCAGGTCTATCCTGGTTTTCGATCCGAACGCATCCTGACTGCCCGCATCACTCCCACGGAACAGTTCTGCGCGAAGGTTGCCCGATGCCAGTCTTTTTATAGGGAGCTGGTGGAGCGCGCGCACGCGCTGCCGGGAGTCCTCGATGCGGCGCTCACGGACGTGCTGCCATTGGAAGGACGACTCACCGCATTCGCCGCGGGTTTCGAGGACCATCCGCAGAATCCGCAAGATCCCGCACCGGTAATTTTCGAGACGGTCGCTACGCCGGGTTATCTGCGGCTGATGGGGATCCCGTTGTTGCGCGGACGGGCATTCACCGCTGCGGATACTGCGCCGGACGCGCCGCCGGTCGCATTGATCACTGCGGCCACCGCTAGGAAGTTTTGGCCGAATCAGGATCCAATTGGAAAGCACCTGAAGCGCGTTTGGGCCTCTGACTGGACCACAGTGGTCGGAGTGGTAGGCGACGTCAATGAGGAGAGTCTGTCCGCCAAGTTACCGGACTATGTCGACGGGGCGATTTACGAACCGTATGGAAATGCTGCTTATGCGGCGGCACGTCTCAGCATGGCGCAGCCTACGGATATGACGCTCGTGCTGCGCGTAACCAGCGATCAGACGAGCATGGCCAGCCAACTGGGCAAGATTGTGTCGAGCTTAAACGCCGATGTGCCGGTTAGCCGGATACAAACATTCGACACAGTCATTTCGGAATCGGAGTCAGGCTCGCGATCAACAGCGTCGCTGTTCGCGATTTTTGCCGCGCTCGCGCTAGTGCTGGGCGCGATTGGAATTTATGGCGTGGTTTCGTCCTCCGTCGCGCAGAGGACATCGGAAATTGGATTGCGTGTTGCGCTCGGGGCGGCGCCCAACAATGTCTTGCGTTTGATAATCGGGCAGGGCGTGCGTCTCTCGCTCGTTGGGGTTGCGATCGGGATCGCGGGCGCATTTGGTGTGACGCGAGTGATGTCAGGTTTCTTATTCGGGGTAACCCCGACTGACCCAGGCACGTTTGCTGCGGTCGCAGTTCTGCTCGTCGGAGTGAGTGTGCTCGCGTGCTACATCCCGGCGCGCCGCGCGATGCGCATCGATCCGATGGTCGCGCTGCGGTACGAGTGATGGAGTAGGGAGATCAAATTATGAAACGCCGCAAAGACATGCTCGAGGATCTCGACCAGGACATTCGCGACCACATCGAACGCGAGACACAGGACAACATCGACCGCGGTATGCCGCCCGAGGAGGCGCGTTACGCCGCCTTGCGGAAGTTCGGCAACGTCACGCGGGTGCGTGAAGAGACCCGCAGTGTGTGGAATCTCGTCTGGCTCGAGCAGTTGATGCAAGACGTCCGCTACGCCCTCCGCATCCTGCGCAAGTCTCCGGGCTTCACGATCGTCGCTGTGCTCACCCTGGCCCTCGGCATCGGTGCCAACACGGCAGTCTTCTCCGTGGTCTACGCGGTCCTGCTGCGACCGCTGCCATACAAGGACCCTTCGCGTCTGATCGTGCTGAACGAGACAACGCCGAGGGTTGGAAAGGTCAGCGTGTCCTATCCGAACTTCTTCGATTGGCGCGCCCAGAGTCACTCATTTTCGCAGTTCGCTATCATTCAGTCTGTCGGCTTCAATCTCGCCGGAATAACCCAGCCGGAAAATATCAACGGCGACGCGGTGTCGCCGAATTTTCTTTCGATGATAGGCGTCCGCCCGTTCCTCGGCCGCGATTTTGATGCGTCGGAAGAAAAAGCAGGCTCGCCGTCGGTGGTCCTGCTGAGCTACTCGCTCTGGCAATCACATTTCGGAGGTGATCCGGACGCTGTTGGTAAGACGATTACCCTCGATGGCCGCAGTTTCACGATCGTTGGTGTGCTGCCGCCCAACTACCGCTCGCTCGACAAAACAGATGTGTTGTTGCCCATCGGCGTGTGGGCCACCGCCAACGCAGACGAAGTCACCGAGCGTGACGGGCGCGGCGATACCACCGTGATCGGCAGACTTGCACCAGCCGTCCCATTCGCGCAAGCCCGCGTGGAAATGGAAGGCATTGCGGCGCGGCTGGAGAAGGAATATCCGGCGGCCAATGACCAGTTCGGCGTGGCACTCCAACCAATTCGCGACGCTTTCATCGGCGACGCAAAACCGGCAATCCTTGTGCTGTTTGGCGCCGTGATGTTCGTGCTGCTGATCGCATGCGCGAATGTGGCGAACCTGTTTCTCGTTCGCGGAGCGGGTCGCACCAAGGAAATCGCGCTGCGCATTGCCTTTGGCGCTAGCCGCGGACGCATCGTCGGACAAATGCTGACCGAGAGTTTAGTGTTGTCACTTCTCGGAGGCGCCCTGGGCCTCGCGCTCGCAATCAGCGGGATTCGTGGAATCGTGCAACTGATTCCCGCGGGCATGTTGTCAGACGACACTGTGAATTTGAACGGTGCGGTGCTTCTGTTCGCAGGGGGCGTGGTGATACTGGCGGCGTTCATTTTTGGCTTGGCGCCTGCCCTGCATTGGACCAAACCCGACGTGCAATCGGAATTGAAGGAAGGTGGGCGAACGGCGAGCGTGGGCGCGGCGCAGAATCGCCTGCGAGGTGTACTGGCAATCGCGGAAACTTCGCTTGCCCTCATTCTTATGATCGGCGCGGGCCTGATGATGAAAAGTCTATATCGCTTGCTGCAAGTCGATCCGGGATTTCGTGCCGACCGCGTGCTGACCATGGAAATGGATTTGCGCACGCAGCAGTATTCGAAGGATCCGGCCATCCTGAATTTTTGGCAACAGGTGCTTGATCGCGCCCGCGTTCTGCCTGGGGTTGAAAGCGCAGCGGTGGGAACCGTGGTTCCGCTGACGGGCGATCACAACCGCACGGACGTCACTATCGAGGGAATGGCTCTGCCAAAGCCGGGGAGTTATCCGCATCCGGACTATCACATCATCAGCCCGGACTATGCGAGGACCCTCGGAATCCCGCTCCTCCGTGGACGCACCTTTACCGATGCGGACGACGAGAATGCGCCGCTCGTAGGAATGATTAACGCGAACGTGGCGCGGCAGTTTTTTCCGAATGAAGATCCCCTGGGCAAGCGCTTCATGTTCGGCCAACCGTCATCGACGGGTTCTCCCAAATGGCTCACGATTGTCGGAGTTGTCGCCGACACGAGGCTATACGGACTGGCGAATCCGGCGCGGCTCGAAGTATATGTCCCGTTTCGGCAGAATCCCGCGAGCACCATGTCCCTGCTCGTGAAATCGGCGGTCGATCCCGCCGCGCTCACTTCGGCGATTCGCGGAGCGGTGGAGTCAATTGATAAAGATCAGCCCATCTTCGCCATTTCGACGATGAAAGAACTCGTGAGCAATTCGGTGGCGACGCGGCGGATGACGCTGGTGCTGCTCGGTTTGTTTGGTGGGCTCGCGTTGGTTCTGGGCGCGATCGGAATCTACGGCGTGATCTCGTATTCAGTGGCGCAGCGAACTCGCGAGATTGGCGTTCGCATGGCGCTCGGCGCGCCGAGGCGCGGTGTCTTCCAGTTGGTGATTGGCCAAGGTATGAGGCTCGCCGGCATCGGGATCCTTATCGGCATTGCTGCAGCCTTCGGGCTTGCGCGCCTGATGTCGAGTCTGCTTTACGCCGTCAACGCCGCCGATTTCGAGACGTTCGCAGGCGTCGCCATTTTGCTGGCGCTCGTTGCCTTCGCCGCCTGCTACATCCCCGCGCGCCGGGCGATGCGCGTCGATCCGATGGTCGCGCTGCGGTACGAGTGATGGAGTAGGGAGATCCAATTATGAAACGGCGTAAACACATGCTCGAGGATCTTGACCAGGACATTCGCGAACACATCGAGCGCGAGACCCAGGACAATATCGACCGCGGCATGTCGCCAGAAGAAGCGCGCTACGCGGCTTTGCGGAAGTTCGGCAACGTCACGCGGGTGAAGGAAGAGACGCGCGAGGTCTGGAGCACTGTCTGGCTCGAACATCTGGCCCAGGACATTCGCTTCGGCCTCCGCACGCTGCGCAAGAATCCCGGCTTCGCCACCGTCGCCGTCCTCACTCTGGCGCTGGGGATCGGCGCCAACACCGCCATCTTCAGCCTGATTGACGCCGTTATGCTCCGCACGCTGCCCGTTCGCGACCCCCAACACCTACTGATCCTCCGATGGACTGCCTTGCACGGTCCAAGTTCGAATTCGAGCTACTTCTGGACCGGCTGCCCCGACGCATCGAACGGGTCGACCAAGACGCCGGGTGGTTGCTCATTCTCGTATCCGATGTTCGAGGAGATTCGTAACGAACGAAACATCTTTTCTGCCGTGTCTGCTTTCACAGGATCCAAGCAGCTTCACGTAACCGCCAACGGTCGCGTGAGCACTGCGACCGGCCAACTTGTATCCGGCGACTTCTTTTCAACCCTCGGTGTGCGCGCCCTCGTGGGCCGCACCCTCGAACCGATGGACGATGTCTTAGGCGCTCAGCCTACGGCGGTGTTGAGCTATGGTTTTTGGCAGAATCGATTCGGCGGTGATCCTTCGATCGTCGGCAAATCGCTTCTGCTCGAGAACATGCCGTTCACGGTGGTCGGAGTAGCGTCGCCGGGATTTTCCGGTGTGGATCCGGGACTGCCGACAGACGCGTGGACACCTGTGTCTTCTCAGGGTCTTATCGCTCCGCATTTACCAAAAACCACTGCGATCAACTCCCTATGGATTGAGATCTTGGCCCGCCTCGATCCCGGTGTTTCGACGTCGCAAGCGCAATCCGCTCTCGCCGTGATTTTCGCGGCTGGTTCCACCATCGGGGCCAGCGCCATCTTCAAGCCGGCCGATTTGCCTCGAATCGAATTGAGGAGCGCCGCCCGCGGCCTTGTCTCACTGCGCCAAGAATTCTCGCAGCCACTGTTCTTATTGATGGCATCCGTCGGGATCATCCTGCTGATTGCGTGCGCCAACGTTGCCGGCCTCTCACTTGCTCGGGCTGCGTCGCGCCGCCAAGAGATGGCCATGCGGTTCACGCTCGGCGCCACTCGCGGAAGAATCGTCCGTCAGCTCTTGACCGAAAGCTTGCTCGTGGACACGGCCGGTGCGGCGATGGGAATCCTCCTTGCGTACTGGGGCGCTAGCGTGCTCGCCGCATTCCTCGGGAAAAACTGGTATATGCCGGTCGAACTCGACGTCCATCCCGACCGAATGGTTCTAGGGTTCACGATTGCCGTCGCCGTGCTCACCGGCGTTCTGTTCGGCCTCGCGCCCGCCTCGCGCAGCATGCGAGTCGATTTGGCGCCCGCGCTGAAAGGGACTGGCGGCAAAGCTTCCGCGGTTTTGGGCCGCCGCCGGCTTGGATTCGGCAGCTTCCTCGTCGTCGCGCAGGTCGCGCTGTCGGTGGTCGTGCTCGCTGGGGCCGGTTTGCTCGTCCACACCCTCGTCAATCTCGAGACCCTGAACTTCGGATTCGACACACGCAACGTTCTGCTTTTCTACGCTGACACCACAATGACCCACGCTAAGGACGGTCAGTCCACCATCCTTTATCGCCAACTGCAGGACCAACTCAGCGCACTACCGGGAGTGACGTCAGCGAGCTACTCCATGGTTCCGTTGTTGAGCGGCTCCAACATGGACAGCCTATTCGCCCTTCCGGAAAGCCCCGACAAGAGCGTCGAGTCAAATGTTCTCCCTGTGGGGCCGCGTTTCTTCGAGACAATGCACGTGCCGCTGCTCGCCGGACGCGCATTCGCTTCCACCGATTTCGTGACGCAGACCAAGCCGGAACCAGCCGTGGTGAACGAAGCGTTCATCCGCCGCCTTATGGGGAAAGGAAACTCACTCGGGCGCCAGTTCATTCAACCCGGTCTCGACACTCCACAAATCATCATCGGCGTTGTCAGAGACGCAAAATATTCATACATCCGCGGCGAGGCCCCACCGACGGTTTACGTCCCCTTGCGAGAGGAAGGCGGAGCCGAATTCGAACTGCGCACTGCGGGCGATCCCAGTGCGTTTATCTCCGGTGTACGCGGCGCCGTGAGTCAAGTCAACAGCAGCATCCTCGTTTCGCACGTCAAGACTCAAAGAGAGCAGATCGACCAGTCCCTGTACCAGGAACGGCTCGTCGCGAGCCTCTCCGCGCTCTTCGGCGCGCTCGCGCTGCTTCTTGCGTGCATCGGCCTGTATGGGTTGCTGTCCTACGAAGTTGCGCGGCGTACGCACGAAATCGGAATCCGTATGGCGCTGGGCGCCCAACAGCGCCAGGTGCTCGGACTCGTCGTGAGGCAAGGCCTCGCGCTCGCCCTCATCGGCGCGCTAATCGGCGTCGCAGCAGCGGCAGGCACCACACGCTACTTGCAAAGCCTGCTGTACGGGGTCCAATCGACGGATCCCTACACCTTTGCCGGTGTCGTCACGGTGCTGACCCTGGTGGCAATGCTGGCAAGTTACATCCCCGCGCGGCGGGCGATGCGCATCGATCCGATGGTCGCGCTGCGATACGAATAACGAGCTTTTGAGTACGGAGTCATCGACGGATGGAGTGGGAGAGCAATCATGAAACGCCGCAAGAAGATGCTCGGACAACTTGACCAGGATATTCGCGAACACATTGAACGCGAGACGCAAGACAACATCGAGCGCGGCATGTCGCCAGACGACGCGCGCTACGCCGCTCTGCGCAAATTCGGCAACGTCACGCGGGTGAAGGAAGAAACTCGCGAGATCTGGAGTTTCGTCTGGCTCGAGCAACTCGCGCAGGACGTTCGTCTCGGCCTCCGCATGTTGCGCAAGAACGTGGGATTCACGGCTCTGGCGGTGCTGGCGCTTGGCCTGGGAATCGGCGCCAACACGGCTGTTTTCAGCGTTGCCAGCGCGTTCCTGCGAAAGCCGGTGTCGTTCCCTCAGTCCGATCGCCTGGTGATGGTCACCAACCTTGCCCCGCAACAAACGCTTGGCTGGAGCCAGGTGTCCCCGGCTGACTATCTTGACTGGAAGAAACAGAGCCACTCGTTCGAAGAAATGACGGCGTGGCGATGGGACGGCTGGAACATCACGGGCAACGGCGATCCTGAAAAACTGGCGGGCGCGCGCGTCCCTTCCAATTTTTTCGATACGCTCGGTGTGATGCCGGCGATGGGCCGGCCGTTCCGGCCGGATGAAGAACAGCCCGGCCACGACCAGGAAGCCATTCTCAGCTACGGTCTGTGGCAGCGCCGGTTCGCGTCCGATCCAAACATCGTGGGCAAGACAATGACCCTGGATCACCAGACGTGCGACATCGTCGGGGTCATGGGGAAGGATTTTGCTTTTCCCGTCGCGGTGGTGATCTGGCGGCCGCTGGCCTTGGCACCGCAAGAGCAAACCCTTCGCAGCAGTCACTACATGATGCCCGTGGCGCGGCTGAAGCCGGGCGTTCCACTGCGAGAGGCAGCGGCCGAAATGGCCACGATTGAGGGCCGCCTTCAGAAGCAGTTCCCGCAATCCGAAACCGGGTGGAGCGTGAACGTTGAGCCCATCGGAGTGTGGGTGGCGGGCCGCCTTTCGGATGAATATTGCCAGCTTCTTATGGTCGCGGTCCTTTTCGTGCTTCTCATCGCTTGCGCCAACGTGGCGAACTTGCTGTTCGCGCGAGCCGCCAGCCGTCAGAAAGAGATTGCCGTGCGCCGAGCGCTCGGGGCCAGCCGGATGCGGATTGTGCGGCAGCTTCTGACGGAGAGCGTGGTGCTGGCATTTGCGGGAGCGGGCCTCGGCCTGATGCTCGCGCAATGGGGGGTGGGACTCATCCGCTCGCACATGCCTCCTGAGGTGGAAAAGTACCTTCCCATGTGGAAACACGTCCGATTGGAATCAGATGCTTTCTGGTACACGGCTGGCCTGGCGGTCCTTGCGGGCCTGGTTGCCGGTCTCGCGCCCGCTTTCCAAATGTCCAGGACGGATGTCCACGAGGAATTGAAGGAAGGAGGCCGCGGCAATACGGGAGGCCGCGCGAATCAGCGTTTCCGCAGCATCTTTGTGATTGCGGAAGTGGCTCTGTCGCTGGTCTTGATGGTTGGCGCAGGGCTGATATCCAAAGGTGTTCGCGCGTTGCTCGTCGTGAATCCGGATCTCGACCCGCAGCAAATTTTGACCATGCACTTCAGCCTGCCGGATTCGAAATACGCGACGCCGCAGCAAAAGGTATCCTTCTTCACTGAGGCGCTTCAGCGATTTCAAGCGCTGCCCGGCGTAAGAGACGCCGCCGTCGCCACGAATGTGCCCTTCGGCGTTTATGAGTCGGACGCCACCATTTCCATCCAGGGAAAGCCGCCGCAATCCGGCGAGTATCGCCAGGCCGACATGGAGAGCGTCAACTCAGGTTACTTCCGTGTCATGAAGATTCCGCTTCGCCAGGGCCGCCTGCTTGCGGATACGGACGGAGCGGATCAGCCTCCCGTGGCGGTTGTAAGCCAGAGCTTTGCGCAACGCTACTTCCACGGAGAAAACCCTATCGGGAGATTCGTCAAAAAAGGCGCCGAAGATTCGATGTCGCCTTGGCTCAGGATTGTGGGCGTCGTGGGCGACATTCGATACAACATGCTTGGAGCAAAGGAAACGCCGCTGATATACCTCTCCTACCAACAATCGCCGGAAGGCTTCTGCTTCATGGCGATCCGAACTGATAGAAACCCAACCGCATTTACCGCGGCACTGCACAGCGAAGTGGAAAACATCGATCCGGACCAGCCCGTTTCCGAAATCATGACGCTGGAAAAAGTGATTTCAAACGGGCTGCTGGGGCTCTCCTACGTTGCGGTGATGCTGAGCGTGCTGGGAGTCATGGCCGTGGTGCTGGCTTCCGTGGGCGTTTATGGCGTGATGGCGTATTCTGTCACGGAACGCACCCATGAAATCGGCGTACGCATCGCGCTCGGGGCGCGAAGCCGCGATATCCTGCGCTTGGTCCTGAGACGCGGCCTGATCATTACTGCCATCGGACTTGTTATAGGTCTTCCCGTGTCTTGGGTATTGGCGCGGCTGCTCGCCGGCATCTTCTTCGGAGTGAGCGCGTCTGATTTCGCCACTTTCACCGGAATAACTTTCTTGATGTGCCTTGTCACTCTGCTGGCCTGCTATCTTCCATCGCGGCGGGCCATGCGGGTGGATCCCATGGTTGCGTTGCGCTACGAATAGCCGTTCACGCAGGCCGCTGGCGCCTCTCCAGAATTTGCGTCTTTGGGAACTAAACGCCCCGGCTTCCCCGCCGATGATTCTTAGTGTCCGAAAGGCCAAAAGGGTGTAGTGTAGTCGGCCACTGCATCCTCATCTCGGCTCTGTTTCTAACTCAAAGGAGTTAACGATGATTCTGCGTCGCGCGTTGCCGATTCTGCTAGCAGCCGGGGCGGTTCTGATCGGTGTTGGGCCCTTGGCCTTGCCTGGCTTCGCGCAAGATCAAGGTACAAGCACAGTCCCAGACACCAAACAAGTTCTAGGTCTCGAGGGAATGAAACACAACGCCACTGGGACCCTCACTATCGCAAACGGCACTCTGGAGTTCACCAAAGGCAAAAAGAAGGCGGATGTCCCGGCAACCTCGATCACCGAAGTGCTCACCGGCGCCGACACCCAGCGAACCATCGGCGGAACCGTTGGCACGCTCACGATGTTCGCGCCTTACGGGTCCGGAAGATTCCTAAGCCTGTTCCGCACCAAGATTGACACCTTCTCGATCACCTACGTCGACGCTTCCGGCGGCGTGCATGGCGCGGTGTTCAGTATGCCGCAGGGCACGGCGACGCCCGCAAAGATAGCTCTGCTGGCTCAGGGCGCAAAGACCAGCGTTCCGGTTGAGCCCGGACCCACTGCGCCACCATCGGCGCCGAAGCCGCAGGGGAGAAAACCATGAACGTGAAAAAAACCACCTACTTTAGCTCTCTTGCGTTTGTTGCCGTCGTGCTTCTCTTCGGGGTAAGCAGTGGGTCCGCGCAACAGACCACGCAACAGACCATGCAGCCCAAAATCAAGGCGTCCTCGATTCAAGTCCTCATGGTCGAGTCCAACGAAGTGACTCTTCCCCTTCCGTTTCAGCTGTCTCTCTACGAGAACATGGTCGAACAGGTGGAAAAGACCAAGAAGTTCGAGCACGTCTATCGTGACGGTGACCACGCCGCCGTGGACGCGCCGGATCTAGTGATCCTTCACAGCAACGTGTACGGGTTCAAGCAGGGCAGCGAAGAAAAACGTCAAGTACTCACGGTTGCCGGGGCCACTCAGATCAAGGTTCACTGCCAGTTCACCGACAAGAGCGGCAAATCCGAGCTCGAGCAAGACGTGACTGGCAATGTGCGCTTTCTCGGCGGCAATCTGAGAGCCACGTTCGACTTTGGGAAGAAAGTCGCGGAAATCGTCGTTCAAAACTTCTAGGAGCTGCTGAATCGTCCGCCGCGATGTGGGACGTGGACATATCGCGGCATTTGCCCGGCTCGCACCGGCGCCCCCTTCCGCTGGAAAGGAGAAGTCGAATGAGGATGCACCGGCTGGTGGTCTGTCTCGCGACCTTCGCGGGGATTGCTATGGCTTCATCTCCCGCCCGAGCCCAGGGAGCTGCGGGCGCCGGCACAAGTGGGCAGCCCGCGCCGACACCGCGCCAGGATTCGTCATCGAGTCCGTCGTCCACCGCCGCCACGACGCACATCGAGCCCGGGATTCCCTATCACAAGCCGACGGAGCGCGAAAAAATCCGCAATTTCGCATTCGACGCCTTCGGCCCATATCCCTTCATAACCGCCGCCGCTAGCGCCGGCATTCAGCAGGCCTATAGCACGCCGCCCGAGTGGGGCCAGGGCTGGGACTCCTACGCCGTGCGCCTCGGCAGCAACTACGGCATTCAGTTGATCACAACTACGACGCGGTACGCCCTTGCCGAGGCGTTTCGCGAAGACACGATCTACTATCGTTGCGCGTGCCACGGCTTTTTCCCGCGGCTTGAAAACGCGCTGATCTCGACGGTCACCGCGCGCCGCGGCGCCGATGGCCATCGCGTGTTTTCGCTGGCAGCCATCGGCGCACCGTACGCCGGCACGATGACTGCGGCGCTCGGTTGGTATCCGAGCCGCTACGAACCTATGGACGGCTTCCGCATGGGGAATTACAACCTCGCGGCCGAGGCAGGCGAAAACATCGCCCTCGAATTCATCTACGGCGGCCCGCATACCATGCTCGGCGGCGTTCACCTCCCCGGCATGCGCCACCGCGCCAAAGATCCCGACCAAAATCCCTGACGTCCCCAGCTCACGTCCCGTTCCCCAACACGTTGTCATCCCGCCTGCCCTGAGCGCAGTCGAAGGGAATCCCCGCGGCGGGTTTTCAGGGTTTGTACTTGCAAACCCTGAGCTCAGGAAAGACGGGGTGAGGGATCTGCTTTTCGCTTTTGGAGGCCATTTGGCACCCTGAAGGCTCAGAACGTGACGCGCGCGCCGATCTGCGCCGCGAACGGAATCCCCACCGTCGTCCCCGGCCCGAAGAAATCTCCCAGCGCCCCGCCCGGGAACCGCAACTGCTTCACGCTGGTGATGGGAGTAGTCGTCGTGCAAGCTGCATTCGTGCAAAGGTCCGTGATGTTGCCGGCAGCCACTTCCGCCGCTGGCACCGGCATCGCGCCCACATCCGTAACGTAGTTCGCGCCAGGATTGTTGCGGTTGAAGAGATTGAAGAACTCGACGAACGGCGCCACGGTCCAGCGCTCGCCGATTCGGAACGGCCGGGTCACCCGCAGGTCTGCCTGAATGTACGGCGTTCCTCGCAATTCATCCAGGCTAGTCGTCACGCCGTTCACCACCGCCCGGTCATCCACATCATCGCCAAGCCCGGTCACCGGAGTCGAAGTCGTCAGCGTAATCGGCCGCGCGCTCTCTGCCTGAATCAGCGTCGTCAACTCAACGCCGCCTGGCACATGAAACGTCCCCGCCAGCACGAATCGGCTCGTCACATCCTCTCCCGACGGCCCGTAACTCCCCGGCGCGAACGGATGCAGCGGATCGCAAACGCCGTCCACGTAGTCGAACAGCTCGCCGAGGATGCATCCCCACGTGTCCGCCCTCGACAGCGTGTAGTTCGCCACCAAACTAAATCGCCGCGAAACGTTCCCCTGCAAGTGAATCATCATCGCGTTGAACGCCGAACGATTATCCGACTTGAAAACCGTCACGTTCGGAACGTTGTCTCGCTGGCAATCGATTACGTCTTCGGCAGCCGGGCATCCGTTGCCGGGAGAAAACAGCGGCGAGAACAGCGTGAACCCCGCCTGATACTGGTAGCGCGCGAAACCGTGGTTCCCTTTCTCGTACGTGTAGTCCACGCTGAGCAGCCAGTTGCGATTAAACGCATGCTGCACGCCCCCGGTGACGTGCATCGCGTACGGCGTTTTGTAACCCGGCGCGATGATCGCGCCCGCCCCCGCCACCGTTCCGATCGGCCCCGTGCTCGCCGCCGGAGGCAGGCACCCCGGATCGCCGGGATTCACGCAAACGCCCGGCGGCGTGTTCACCGCTTGCAACGCCGGAACCCAGCCGTTCTGGGCCAGGTCGTTCGAGTAGATACCGATCCCGGCGCGAATCACCGTGTTTTCGGATTCTCCCAGGCCGTAGACGATTCCCAGCCGCGGCCCCACCGCGCCGTTGAAATCGTGCGGAGCGCCGTTGAGCAACGGAATTTGGAGCGCTTTCAACGTCAAGTAAGCGGGATTGTCCAGCTGGCTCTGCCCCGACGCGGTGAACAAGCCGTAGCTGTGGTCGTAACGGAAACCGTAATTCACCGTCAGCCGCGGCGTGATGCGCCAGGAATCCTCGGCGTAAAACCCGAGCCTCTGAATATTCTGCCCGAACGTGCCGTTCCCCGCCGGCGTGATTCCGCACGACGACGCTGGATTCGCGTTCGGCGAAGGAGTCGCCGTGCACAACGACAAATCGGCCGTGAACTGCGCCGGGTCAGCCAAGTAATCTGTCGGGTCTTCGCCAAACGACACCAGCGTCTCCTGATTGCTCGTCAAGGCCCCGCTCAGCACCGGCTCGTGAATGAAGTTCACGCCAAACCGGATCGAGTGCGCGCCGGTCGTGTGTGTCATGTCGTAGCGAAGCTGATATTTTTCCTGATTGCGCACCACCGGAAACGCCGTGATCGGCGTGATGAACTGGTTGTCGCCAAACGTCTCGAATCCCGAAATTGTCGCCGACGTCGCCGTGAACGGAAACGCCAGCGCGAATCCCAGGTCCGAATTGCGCGCCGCGGTCAGGTGCAGGCCGCTCGCGTCGAACACAAACGAGCCCAGCCACGTGGGGCTGAACGTGAACTGGTTGCTGATCACCAGATTCATGTAATTGTTGTGCTCTTCGACGCCGGTCGATTGCAGTGCCGCCTGCTGCACCAGCGCGTTGTGCGTCAGATAATTGTCGATGGCCCCGCGCAGGAACCATTGCGACCTCGCCGACTGCGCCCAATCGAATCGCGTCGTCGCCAGATAATCGCGGAACGGCACGGGCACGATGTTCGGCGTCGGGATCGAGCTCACCACCGTGCCGTTCACATCCACCAGGCCCATTTGCGCGAGCTGCGCCAGCGCGTTGAACTGCGTCTGGCTCGTCGGGCTGTACGCGATGCTCGCGTCCTCGTGCACGTATTCGAGCGACGAGAAAAACCAAATTTTGTCTCGCACTAGCGGGCCGCCCACCGTGCCGAGGTAATTCTGCCGCGAAAACGGCTGCTTCGGATTCGGCGCGGGATTCTCGATTGGGAATCGCGCGTTCAGCGCGGCCTGCCGGTCGTAGAAAGCGGCGTCGCCGTGCCAGTCGTTGGTGCCCCGCTTGGTGGTGATCACGATCGACGCCGCCGTCGTGCGCCCCGTGTCGGCGTCTTCACCCGCCGTGCGCACCGCGAACTCCTGCACCACGTCGGGCGAGAAATTCTGCAGGAAGCCGCCGATGTAGTCGTCCGAGTCATCGCCGCCATCCACTGATAGCTCGTTGTTCAAGCCCGAACTGCCGCCCGTCGAGACCGCCGTGATGCGCGCCTTCGTCGGATCGGAGGGTTCCACAGGCTCGGTCCCTGGCGCGAGGTAGGCGATGTTGGCAAAGCTGCGCGCCGCGAGAGGAATCGTCTCGAGGTCCTGCGTGGTGATTGCCGTCTGATGCACGGCGCTCGTCGTGTTGATGGGCTGCGTCGCGATCGACGATGCCTGCCCCTGGACGTTCACCGTCTGCGATATCGCGGCTGGGTGCAGCGTCACGGTGACTTCCTTCACCGTGCTGACCACCACGGTCACGTCAGAATCCGCGTCCGCGAATCCCTTCGCTTTGACGCTTAGGTGATACACGCCCGGCAGCAAATCCTCCACCTGGAATTGCCCCGCGGTGTCACTCGTGGTCTCGCGCTGAATCGTCGGAGTCCCAACCTCCTGCACCGTGACGCTGGCGCCCGGCACACGCGCCCCCGTCATATCCTCGACGGTGCCCAGCAGCCCGCCGCGAAAATTCTGCGCCCCCGCAGGCGCCGCCGCTGCGCAGCCCATGACCACCACGCAGACCATCGCCAAGGAGATCCTTCGAATCCGGATGTGAGCCGGTAGGAAAAGCCGGAAGGGCGGGGCTTCAGCCCCGCCGTAAACGCCGCAGACTCGGTGGGGCTCTAGAGTCTGTGTGAGAACTCCGTTTTTCGTCAGGGCACGGCTTGAGCCGTGCCGTAAGTGGCTCAAAACCAGAGCGGCTTTAGCCGCTGAGGGACGGATTTCATAGCTGTCACACAAACTCTTTAGCCACTGAAGCACAGATCTTTGGTTCCCCACATGGCCCCCAGACGGATCGTCCCCAATATTCAATCGGCCTCCAATCCGCCGACGGAGCCTATCCTAGCGGCCATTCCTACTACCACACGTAGTAGTTCGCCTCCCGACAGCTACTCAGTCCCCAGAAGTTATCGAGTTATCCGATAGTTGGTTTACGTCAGGGCACGACTTTTCACCCTGACATCGGAAGGGCAGTCGTGCCGAAAAAGCTGGCCTAGCCTCAGGGGTTTTAACCCCTGAGGCCAGCTTTTTCTAGGTATCCACAATCCCGACGCCCTGCAAGCACAAGCAGCGAAGAATTTCTTGACCTCCGCGCGCCTAACTGGGATACTTCGCTCCCCTTCCGAACATTACCCCCTTCCGGAAATGCGTGTGACTTACTATGCCTGCAGCCGTTCAGGATCCAAGGATCCTTGTCATCGAGGATAACTCGGCAGTCGCCCATGCGATTCAAGCCGCCCTCGCTCACTCCCGCACCGGTCCGTTCGACGTGGAGTGGGTTCGCCGCCTTTCCGATGGCCTCGTCCGTCTGACGGCTGAAGGTATTGCCGCTGTCTTGCTCAATTTGTTCCTGCCCGATAGTCGAGGCATTGAAACGTTCGACAGGCTGCATCGCGTCTCGCCAGGCATCCCCATTTTGGTCCTCTGCGGCGGCGATGACGAAGCTCTCGCACAGCAGGCGGTCGCGCGCGGCGCCCAGATCTATCTCCGGCCGGCTCATCTCCGCCGGCATCCGCTGCAGAGCATTCTGCGCAACTCGATCAAGCGCAACACCGCCGAGGATGTGCTATGCGTGGAAAGGGAACGCACGCAGGTAATCCTGAACTCGATTGGTGACGGCGTCGTCTGCACGGACAACGCAGGCAACGTCACCTCCCTCAACTTGGTTGCGCAGAGCATGACGGGTTGGCCCCGCGAAGAAGCTGCCGGCCATCCCTTCACCGAAATCTTCAAGACGATTGACGCCGCCACCCGCCTGCCCGCTCAAGACTTCATGCAGATGGCTCTCCAGCAGAATCGAGCCGTGCGACTCCCTGGAAATTGCGTCCTTGCCCGCCGCGACGGATTTGAATCCGCCATTGAAGGCTCCTTCACCCCTGTCCACGACCGCGCGGGTCACGTCACTGGCGCCGTGATCGTTTTCCACGACGTCAGCGAGGCACGCACCATGTGGGTCGAGATGATCCGGGCCGCCCAGCACGATTGCCTCACGAATTTGCCCAATCGCCTTCTCCTCAACGAACGGATATCTCAGTCGATTTCTCTCGCTCGCCGCCAGAACAGGCAGATCGGCGTGCTTTTTGTGGACCTGGATCGCTTCAAATACATCAATGATTCGCTGGGGCATGCCGTCGGCGACAAGCTCCTGCAATCCGTTGCGGAGCGATTGTCGGCGTGCTTGCGAGGTTCCGACACTGTCAGCCGCCAGGGTGGCGATGAATTCGTCATCTTGCTGCCGGATATCGCCCATCCCTCCGACGCTGCCGCCAGCGCCGAAAAATTGCTCTCCTCGCTCCGGGCGCCCCACTCGATCGAGGGCTACGATCTCCATATCGACGGCAGCATCGGCATCAGCATCTTTCCGGAAGACGGAGGGGATGCCGAAACGCTCATCAAGCATGCCGACACTGCGATGTACCACGCCAAAGAAACCGGCCGAAACAATTTCCAGTTCTTCGCGGCCGAAATGAATGCGAAAGCTGTCCAGCGCCAGTCTCTCGAAAGCAACTTGCGCCACGCCCTCGAGCGGAACGAGTTCGTGTTGCACTATCAACCGAAGATAAATCTCACGACAGGCAAGATCACCGGCGTCGAGGCATTGATACGCTGGCACCACCCGGAGAAAGGGCTCACGCGCCCCACTCTCTTCGTGCCCCTTGCCGAGGACTGCGGACTCATTCTCCGAATCGGCCGCTGGGTGCTGCGGGAAGCCTGCAGGCAGGTTCGCGCTTGGCAAGACGCGCGCTTGCCCCTCATCCCCGTTGCCGTGAATGTTTCTGCCGTCGAGTTTCGCGCCAAGAATTTCTTGGAAGGTGTTTGCGAGACGCTTGCGGAAACGGGCGTGGAACCGTGCTATCTGGAATTTGAGGTTACCGAAGGCGTCCTCATGGAAGACACCTCGTCCACCGCCCATGTGCTTCAGAAGCTTAGGATAATGGGCATCCGTCTCACGGTAGATGACTTCGGCACCGGCTACTCCAGCCTCAGCTACCTGCGCCAGTTTCCAATCGATGCGCTGAAGATTGACCGGTCATTCGTCCGCCGAATCAATATCTGTCCGGACGACGCTTCCATTGTCAGCGCCGCGATCAACATGGGCTGGAGCCTCAAGCGCCGCGTCATCGCCGAGGGGGTCGAAACGCTGCAACAGCTTGCATTCCTTCAGGCCCAGCATTGCGCGGAAGGGCAAGGCTACCTCTTCGGCCGCCCCATGATCGCCTCCGCGTTCGCCAAGCTGCTTCAGACCGGCTTGCCGGAAACTCTATCGTTCACCCCGCAACGCACGGCCACCGCCGCCGTCTGACTCACCATAGAAAACCAGCTTCCCCAATCCACGTGCCGTTCCCCACCACCTTGTCATCCCGAATCCCCGCGGTTTGTGCGGGGTGAGGGATCTGCTTTTCGCTTTGGAGGCCGCTTGACCTAGGATCTCAACAAAGCCATTTCTAATCTGAAATCATGCCCGCCTTCTCTGTGTCCTCCGGACTTTCTCTGTGGCCTCTGTGTTAATCCTTTGCCTTTTCTGAAATCTGAAATTTCAAATCTGAAATCATGCCCGGCCGTGGCTCCTGAGTTTCTCGATCCGAAGAAAAAACCCGTCCCGCTCGCTGCGACAATTTCGCATTTCCGCTGCGACTTTCGGCCACCAGATGTTTATTCCTTGCGCGCCAGAAATTTTCTACTACCATGGAGACGTGCGAATCGTCTCTACAAAGCGAATGCGGGCGGAGAATGCGGGTCCAACCCGCGCACCGGGATCAGAAACCGCCGCAACTCCATGGAAACAAAGGACGGCGACCCCTTCTAATAGGCAATACCGAGGGGGTCCCCCGTTTGCCTCTTGCATGCTTCGTTCCAGCCATTCGCCACTCGCCGCCAGCCGTTCACTTCTCAGAGGCGAAGAAAAGGCTAATCGCGACAACCTCACATTCAGAAATCCTCCTAACCCGCTCAAAGTAAACGAGAAGACATTTTCTAACCGCAACAAGAACGCCCTGTCCGGTTCGACTCATCTTCGCCTCACGAGTCACTACCGAAGCTTCGGGACACGAGTCACGAGTCACGGGTCCACATGACCAACGACGCCCATCGCATGAGCCGTCCCATCGACGAAGTGGACCCGCAAATCGCGGAAATCCTTCGCGACGAGCTGCGCCGCCAATCCACCAGCATCGAGCTGATTCCCTCCGAGAACTTCGTCTCCGAAGCCGTCCTCGAAGCGGCGGGCTCGGTCCTCACGAATAAATACGCCGAAGGCTACGGCACGAAGCGCTACTACGGCGGCTGCGAATTCGTGAATCAGGCCGAGCAGCTTGCCATCGACCGCGCGAAGCAGCTCTTTGGCGCGGAACACGTGAACGTGCAACCGCACTCCGGCACGCAGGCCAATATCGCCGTCTACATGACGGCTCTTCAGCCGGGCGACACCGTCCTGGGAATGAATCTGGCGCATGGAGGCCACCTGACCCACGGCCATCCTTTGAATTTTTCCGGCAAGACATACAAGTTCATCGCCTACGGCGTAACGAAGGAAACCGAAACCATCGACTACGATGAGCTCGACCGCCTCGCTCGCGAGCACAAACCGAAAATGGTCGTCGTGGGGGCGAGCGCCTATTCGCGCATCATCGACTTCGCGCGCATGGCCGAGATCGCTCGCGCGGTTGGCGCGCTGCTCTTCGTCGACATGGCGCACATCGCCGGCCTCGTCGCGGCGGGCGTGCATCCAAGCCCCGTGCCGCACGCCGATTTCGTTTCCACCACCACGCACAAAACGTTGCGCGGCCCGCGCGGCGGCATGATTCTCTGCAAGGAGCAATACGCGAAGGACCTCGACAGAACACTCTTCCCCGGCATCCAGGGCGGGCCGCTGATGCACATCATCGCTGCTAAAGCGATTTGCCTTAAGGAAGCGATGGAGCCGGAGTTTCGCGAATACGGCAAGCAAGTGGTGGCGAACGCGAAGGCGCTTGCGGCCGGCGTCACGAAGCACGGCTACCGCGTGGTCAGCGGCGGCACGGACAATCACCTCTTCCTCATCGACATCAACGCGCGCGGCCTGGTCGGCAGCGTCGCGCAGCCCGCCTTCGATCGCGCCGGCATCACGGTCAACAAAAATTCGATTCCGTTCGACCCGCTGCCGCCGATGAAGGCAGGCGGGATCCGCGTCGGCACCCCTGCGATCACCACGCGCGGAATGCGCGAACCTGAAATGGAAAAAATCGCCGCGTGGATTGCGGAGGTTCTCGATCACCTCGACGACGAAGCCACGGAAAAGCGCATCCGCGCCGAAGTGGCCGCGCTCGCCGCAAAGTTTCCGCTCTACGCGAAGCGCCTCGAAGCAGCCGACGCCGCCTCCGCGCAGCACAGCTACCGCGCCAATCCCTGAGCTCGCTGCGCGCTGCGGAGTTTCACTCGCACCCAAATGTTTCGCCGCGGCACAGTTCCGATTTCGCCACACATTTCTCTGACGCTCGCATCTGGCTAAGCTCTTTCGCTCGCGCACCGCAATCCGATTTGCTAGTCGCGCTTTGGCACGCGGCGTGCCACTCCTGCTGTGGACTATTGCGTCAACTCATCCCGAGAGGATTGCTAGAATGGCGATGCCAGAGACCGTCGAACAGCCGATTTCGATCGGAAAGGTTTCCGGCAACATCTGGGAAGCCGAAAGGGATGAGGCGCGTCGGATCCAGGAGTCGTTGCTGCCTACCGGCCCGCTTCGAGGACCGAGCTTCGAGGTAGCGTGCCGCTTTGCGCCTTTCTCCGGCGTCAGTGGCGATTTCGCCGACTATTTCGATCTCCCCAACGGTCTCGTGGGAATTTATCTGGGCGATGTCGTCGGCAAGGGCCTACCCGCCGCGATGTATGGCGCGATGGTGATGGGTACGCTGCGCGGGGCCAACAAAACCGGCGAGGACACCAACGCCGTGCTTGCTACGCTCAACAGACGGTTGCTCGTGCGACCTGTTTCCGGCCGCTTTTGTTCGACTCTGTATGCGCTGTTCAACCCCGCTACGCTCGAACTGAAATTCTCGAATGCAGGTTTGCCTTTTCCGCTGCACGCTTCAGAGGCAGGTTGCAAGACCATTGGAGAAGGCGGATTGCCGTCGGGACTGTTCCCCGGCTCGTCTTATGATATTCACTCAATCAAGCTCTCGCCGGGCGACACCGTTCTGCTCGCGACGGACGGCCTGCACGAGTTGCGGAACGGCAATGGCGAAGATTTCAGCGAGCGCAAATTGTCCGAAGTGTGGCACCGGTGCCGGGGAAGCTCCGCGAAAGAGACGCTCGATCTTCTTTTCGATGGCTTGAAGGAATTCTCGGCCGGCGGCACGCAACACGACGACATCACAGTCGTCGTAGTGAAAGTGATGTCGACGATGGTCCTGCCTAATCCTGCGGGGGGCTTTTGGCGCGTACCGCTGCGATGAAGCGTTGAAACCGTTGCCTACTTCTTCGGCCTTTCGAAAGCACCTTCGGGGATATCGTTTGCGTGGGGCGTCACAATCGCGATGTTCGGCGTCACGTCCGCATCCACATTCCGGAGCGCCCAGGAAATTCCTCCCAGCAGCAAGCCTTGGTACATCGCCGAATTCCACACGTCTTCGCGATGACCGAGCGCGGTGTAGAACACGCGGCCGCGCCCGTGCATGCGCGCCCAAGTGTTGGGATATGGCGGACGCTGGTAGTGCGGACCCTGCATGCCCGCGGTTTCGAGAACCGTCAGCACATGCAAATCGGCCTGATAATCGCGAAAGGGATACCACTCCTCCAGGATCTCCACTCCGTCGCCAAGAGGCGCCATGCCTGGGAAATTCTTGTCGGCGACGGTGATGCGCGCTTTTTGTTGCGCGTCGTGCGCGAGAAATTCCGCACCGAGCATTTGGAGATACGGATCGAGCGTTAGCGGCTTGGGATCGAAGCGATCGCCGTAAGTGTCAAACGTATCGCCGGCGGAATGCGTGCCGATGAACCCTTTGCCACCGTGAATCAGATCGAGAAAGGCTTGTTTGCCTTCGGGTGTCATCGGTGGATTCTTATCGGTCCCCGGCGTGGTGAGATCCCCCGTCGTGTAGAAGAAGAACGCGTCGTATTGCTTCAGGTCCGCACTCGAGAAAATGCCGCCGTCTTTCGTCGCGGTCACGCCGAAACTGTGTTGCTTTCCCAGATCGGTAACGATCTGCTCGGCGAGGCCCAACTTCCCGTCAGTGCGTTTGATCACGGAGTGCTCGTAACCCGAGGACTTGGTGAACATCAGAATGTTCTTGGGCTTCGTCTTCGCCGCGTTGATTCCCGGGAACGAAAGCCCGTTTGCAGCCACGCCGGCCGCGGCCGCGCCGAGCATTCGCAGCAAATCACGTCGATTGATCATGAGTCTCCTCCGCCGTTTCGGTGTAAATTTCTAACTCGACAACGCGGCCATCGCGAATCGAAAAGGCGCGCACCGGCCGAGCTGCTGCAGCAAATGGCGAAATAATAAAATAGGCCGCGTCGGGATAATACGCGCGTTCGATGTCGCGAGGCGATGGTTCGTTCTTGCCATTTGGGTGCGAGTGGTAGATGCCAAGCAGATCGAGTCCCGTTGCGCGCATCTCGCGCATCAAGCGAAATAATTCCTCCGGTGCAATTTCGTACGACACGGTCGGATCGGCCGCCGCGTTCGTTGCCGGAAGTGCATGCGTGATGACTCCATCGCGTCCCACCAGCAGTCCGCAGCATTCGGGCGCCGGCTGCTGACCCGCCTTCGCCAGCAACTCCGCCAATAATCGGCAATCGATGCGGACTGGCACCGTCAGAAAGTCTACACCTAGCAGGAACCAAAAAGCTCACCACAGAGGGCACAGAGAAAAACTTGAGGTCGCTGAGAAAAAGAATAACTTGAAGATTCTTGCGTAGGGGCGGCTTGCGAGCCGCCCCTCTGGTTCACGAATCCAGCTAAGCCTTCTGGGCCTGGCGGCGGAGAAACGTGGGCACGTCGAGATCGTCGGCCGGAACATCCCGAATCGATTCGCTCACGTTGCGCGCGACTTGCTGCACCACGTTCGGCGGCGTCGGCGCCATCGGCGTCGTCTGTTCGCGCCCGGCCTTCCACGTTTTGGGTAGGTAGGAGGGCCGCGAGACCGTCTTCTTGTTCGCCACTTCGCGGAAGCCCGCAGCGATCACCGTGATCTTCACGGACTCCTTCATGGCGTCGTCCTGCACCGCGCCGAAAATGATGTTTGCGTTTTCGTGCGCCGCTTTTTGAATGATCGTGGACGCTTCGTGCACTTCCTGAAGCGAAAGCGTCGACGAGCCGGTGACGTTGATCAGAATTCCCTGCGCGCCTTGGATGCAATTGTCTTCGAGCAACGGGCTATTGATGGCGCGATTCGCGGCATCGACGGCGCGATTTGAGCCGGAGGCTACCGCCGTGCCCATCACCGCGTAGCCCTGGCCGGACATGATCGTCTTTACGTCGGCGAAGTCGCGGTTGATGATGCCGGGAATTGTGATGATGTCGGAAATGCCCTGCACGGCCTGTCGCAGAATATCGTCGGCAATGCGGAAGGCCTCGAAGAAGCTCGTGCCGTGCTCGACGCATTCCATCAGCCGCTCGTTGGGAATCACGATGACGGTGTCGACGCAGCCGATCAGCTCAGCCAGCGCCTGTTCGGCTTGCAGCATGCGCCGCTTGCCTTCGAACGCGAACGGCTTCGTAACGACGGCGACGGTGAGCGCGCCGAGCTCGCTGGCGAGATTCGCGACGACCGGAGCGGCGCCGCTTCCCGTGCCGCCGCCGAGCCCGGACGTGACGAACACCATGTCCGCACCGTCGAGCGCCTCGAGAATTTTCTCGGTGTCTTCGAGAGCCGCTTTGCGCCCAACCTCCGGATTCGCGCCGGCACCCAGGCCTTTCGTCAGCTTGGCGCCGATCTGCAACTTCACCGGCGAAGCAGACAGCTTGAGCGCCTGCAAATCCGTGTTCGCTGCGACGAATTCCACTCCTTCCACCTTCGCGCGAATCATGCGGTTGACGGCATTCGACCCGCCGCCTCCCACTCCGATCACCTTGATCCGCGCGCCGTTCTGCGATTCTTCGTTGCTGAATGAAACCCGAATGCCCGATTCTTTCGGCGTCATGCTTCCTCCCTCAGAAATTCGTTCTCGCTAGAAATTTTTCACTGCCCAGCAAACAAAGCCTTCAACTTCCCGGTCCAGCCGTTGGGACGCGCTCCCGCGAGACGCCGCGTGCGCGCCCCATACAGCACGATTCCAACAGCCGTCGCGTATTCAGGCTGGGAAACTTCCTCGCTCATCCCGGCAAGTCCGCGAGGCGATGCCACGCGAACCGGCAGGTTGAAAACGCGCTCCGCGAGTTCGACAAGCCCCCGCATGTGCGCGCCACCGCCGGTGAGAACTAACCCGGCGGGAATCTGCGAATCGAGTCCACCGCGGCGCAACTCCTCGCGAACAAGTACGAGCAACTCCTGCGCGCGCGGCTCGACAATCTCCGAAAGCATACGCGCGTAGATGGTTCGCGGCGGGCGATCCCCCACGCTGGCGATCTCAATCGAGAAGTCTTCTTTCTGCAGCTCGCGGAACGCACACGCGTGCTCGCGCTTGATTTTTTCCGCTTCGGGGACAGGCGTACGCAAGCCGACCGCCAGATCGTTGGTGAAATGGTCGCCACCCACCGGAATCGCCGCCGTGTGACGTACGACGCCGCCAACGTAGCCCACAAGCTCAGCGGTGCCGCCGCCGATGTCGAGCAGGCAACAGCCAAGCTCGCGTTCATCCTGCGTGACGCATGATTCGGCCGAGGCGAGTTGCTCGAGCACGGTATCGTCCACGCGGACGCCGGCGCGATTCACGGCCGTGACAATATTTTGCGTCGCCGTGCCGGAGGCGGTGACGATGTGCACATTCGCTTCCAGGCGCTGGCCCACCATGCCGATCGCGTCGCGAATGTTGTCCTGGGCGTCGAGAAAGAACTCCTGCGGCAGGACGTGGAGCACTTCGCGGTCTTCCGGAAGCGAGACGCCGCGCGCCGCTTCGATCGCGCGCCGGACATCGTCGCGCTGCACGTCGCGAGGCCGCGCGCCGACATTGATTCCGCCGCGGCTGTTGACGCCGCGAACATGGCTTCCCGCAACGCCGATCAGCGCCGATTCCACGGGGACGCCAACGATCGTCTCCGCCTCCTCCACGGCGCGTCGAATCGAGCTCACCGCGAGATCGAGATTCACGATCTGGCCCTTGCGCCAGCCTTTCGATTCCGCCGCGCCGAATGCCGCAAACTTCACTCCGCCGTCGTCTTCGAGTTCACCGATCAAGGCGCAAGTCTTGGTGCTGCCGATATCCAACCCGACAATGTGCCGTTCCTTCTTCGTCAAATCCGCCGCTCCCTCAGAAATGACCACGTCGATAACGAAATAACCTTACCGCGAATGCTTTACGGCAACCTTGTGGGCCGCAGCCGTATCCGTTCGTTGCAACCGCTGCTGCGCCTTTTGTTGCGAAGCGTCGGCTGTGTCCGGATTCACGATGGCTTCGCGGCTGAACCGCAAATCCACCGACTCGACGCGCCCTGCCGCCGCGCGCCACTCGCCGATGTCGTCGAGAAGCGTGCGGAATTTCGCTTCAAAATCGGTGTCGCCGAAGCGAACCACCACCGGCTGGCCGGATGCCCCCCACGATTCGTTCGCTGAATCTGCGGGTTGCAGGCCCGTGACGCGAGCGGTCAAATCATTCGCATCAGATAACTCCACTTCGCTTACCTGCAGCATCGCACCAGCGCGCGCTTCCTCCGCCTGCTGCGAAAAACCGGCGAAGAGCTGCATGCGTTTTTCGCGCTCGTCCTGCGGCATATCAGGCAGAATGCCGGTTACCACCGGGAAATGAAAATCGCCTGAGGCGGGGCGTTCGAGGATGACGCCGTGAGCGTCTACTAGCGACATCTCGCTTCCCTGGCGGAGAAATGCGATCGGCGTACGCTCGGTGATCTCCACTTCGATCGTGTTCGGCAAAGCGCGGCGAACCGTCGCCTGCTCGATCCAGGAGATGGACTCGAGCTGGCGCCGCCGGAGAGCGAGTGGAACGCGCAGGATGCTCTTGCCGCGGTCCGCGGCGAATACTTCCACCACGGCGGTGCGCGAAACATAGCGGGGCGATTCGCCGCGGCTCCCGGAAACCATCACCTGCTCCGGGTGGATCAGCGCCATTTCGGGTGCCGCGAGCAGGAAATGCCCGGCGTTGTACGCGAGCCAGATGCCGGCAAGTCCGGCGCCGGTCCACATCGCCACTCGCAGATACGTTTTCCAGGCTCGCCCGCCGAACTTGCGTCGCCTGATTTCCACGGGCTTCTGGCGGCGAAGATACTTCGGCTCCTCATCCGCGAGCACTTCCTGCGGATACGCGTCCACGTCGATGGCCTTTAATTTCGCCAGACGATTACCTCGTTTTCGAGCTCGATCCCGTAAGACGTGCGCACGCGCCCGCGAACGTAGTCAATCAGCTTGAGCATGTCAGCGCAAGAAGAATTGCCTGTATTCACGAAGAAATTTGCGTGGCGGTCGCTCACCATGGCGTCGCCGACGCGATGGCCCTTCAGTCCCATTTCGTCGATCATGCGCCCCGCCGAGCCCCCCGGAGGGTTCTTGAAGATGCAGCCAGCGCTTTTCTGGTTGAGCGGCTGGCTCGAGCGGCGCTTTTCGTTGCAAACGCGGATGCCCGCCACAATCTCTTTGTAAGGCTTTGAGGGAAGTTCCAGTTTCACGCGCAGCATGACGTCGTCGGGCGCGAACGACGTGTGGCGATAATCGAACCGGATTTCCTCGCCGCGAATCGTTTCCACTTCCCCTTTCGCGGCGCGGTAGAGCTCGACTTCGCGGACGTACGAACCGATCTGCGTGCCATAGGCGCCGGCATTCATTCTCAGCGCGCCGCCGACGCTTCCCGGCACACCGATCAGTCCTTCCATTCCGCCCAGATCATGCTTCGCGCAAAAGGTGACCATGCCGCCCAAATCGGCGGACGCGTCCACGAATGCGGCGTTGCCTTCAATGCGCACGCCCGGATGCGCCGAGGGAAGATGCAGCACAACCCAGGGCAGCTCTCCGTCGGCGATGAGAACGTTCGTGCCACCCCCGAGAAAGCGATACGGAATCTGGTTCTCGGCCAGCAAGCGCATCACTTCCGGAATCGTGTCGTATCGGCGCAGCAAAAGTTGGTCCGTGGTGCCGCCGATGCCAAGCGACGTCTTTTCCGTGAGCGACACTCCTGGGCGCAACTCAACCTCGAGTTCTTTCAGCCGCGCCGCCAGCGAACTGTTACTTATCCGCATGAATCGAAGGCACCCTTGTACCCAATAAAAGCGCAAGCTGCTCCAGAACACGTCCGACGCTGCCCGCCCCAATCGTCAGCACGGCGTCGCCGGGCCGCGCTTCGCGCAGCATGTACTCCATGCCCGCCTGCATCGTGTTCGAGAAGACGACGTTTTTGTGGCCGGCCGTGCTGATCGCCTCGGCGAGCCGCTCTCCCGTGATGCCCTCGATGGGAGCTTCGCCCGCTGGATAGATTTCGCTCAGTACGAGCACGTCCCCTTGATTGAACGAGCTGCGAAAATCCTCCCAGAGATGCTGGGTTCGCGTGTAGCGGTGCGGCTGGAACAGCACCAGCAGCCGCTTGTAGCCGCATCCGCGCGCGGCTTCGAGCGTGGCACGAATCTCGGCCGGATGATGGCCGTAATCGTCGATAAGAGTGACGCCTGCGAACGTGCCTTTGATTTCGAAACGACGCCCGACACCGGCGAATTTTCCCAGGCCGGCGCGAATAAGGTCCGCGGGAACGTTCAGCGAAAGGCCGACGGCAGCCGCGGCCGCAGCGTTTCGCACATTGTGAATCCCCGGCGGCGAAGGCAAGTGGAAGATCCCGAGGTCGTCCCCGTGATACGTCAGGCGAAACTCGCTCGAGAGGCCCTTGAGCTTGATGTCGCCGATCACGAGGTCAGCCTGGCTCGAAGTGCCGTAGGTGATGATGGGCCGCTTCACGCGCGGCAAAATCGCCTGCACGTTTGGCTCATCCACACAGAGAATCACCGTGCCATAGAAGGGCACGCGGTTCACGAATTGGAGAAAGACGTCCTGGATTTCTTCGAGCGAAGCGTACTGATCCAGATGCTCGCGGTCGATTGTAGTGACGACGGCGATCACCGGCGCCAGCAGGAGGAACGAGCGATCGCTTTCGTCCGCTTCCACGACCATGTACTCGCCCTGGCCAACTCGGGCGTTCGCACCCGCGTGATTCACTCGGCCCCCGACGACGAACGTCGGGTCAAGGTCAGCCGCGGCAAGTACGGCGGCAACCATCGAAGTCGTGGTCGTCTTGCCATGGGCGCCCGCGACTGCGATGCCGTATTTCAGCCGCATCAATTCGGCCAGCATCTCGGCGCGCGGAATCACGGGGATTTTCAGCCTATTCGCTTCAATCACTTCAACGTTGTCGGGCCGCACTGCGGACGAGATCACCACGACGTGCGCGCCGTGCACGTTTTCGGCGTGATGGCCTTCTCGAATCGTGGCACCGAGATTCCGCAATCGTTCCGTGACGGCGGAAATTTTCAAGTCCGAGCCGGAAACGGCGTAGCCCGTGGAAAGCAGGACTTCGGCGATGCCGCTCATGCCGCTGCCGCCGATCCCGACGAGATGGATGCGCTGGAAATTGCGGAATGTGACGTTCATTGCCGGCCGTCCTTCGGAGTCGCCACCTTTTCGAGCAGGTCCACAATATCCTCAACGGCGCGCGGTCGCGCGAGTGCGCGAGCGCGACTTTCCATCTCTGCAAGTCTCCGGGGCTGGTCCAGGAGGGAGAAGATTTCGGTTGTCAGCCGCTCCGGTGTAAGTTCGTCCTGGGGGAGCAGCCGGGCGGCGCCGGCGTTCTGCATGGCCTCGGCGTTGCGGGTCTGATGCGCGTCTGTGGAGGCGCCGAAGGGGATAAAGATGGCGGCGCGTCCGGCGGCTGAAATCTCCGCCACGGTGATGGCGCCCGACCGGCAGACGATCAGGTCAGCCTGGGCAAACTGCTCCGCCATATTTTCGATGAAGGGCAAAACCTCCGCATGGAATTCACGCCGAGCGTACGCGACACGTACGGCATTATAGTCGCGTTCGCCGGTTTGATGCACGACGAAAAGCTGGTTTTTTCGCGTCGCGAGAATGTCCAGCGAGTCGACGACAGCCCGATTGATCGGCAAAGCGCCGCGGCTCCCTCCCGTGATGAGGATACGGAAGGGCTCCCGGTGTTCCCGAGGCGGGACCGAGAAGAATTCCGGGCGCACGGGACATCCCGTGACCACGGCCTTGTTGCCCAGCCTTTCCGCCGTCTCCGCATGTGCCACGGCGACACGTGTGGCTATGTTCGCGAGGACTCTATTCGTGAAGCCCGGCTCCACGTTAGGCTCGAAGACAACCGAAGGAATCCGGTGTATTGCGGCGAGGAGCATCATCGGACCCGAAGCGTAGCCACCCACGCCAAAGGCCACATCGAAACTATGGCGGCTGAGTATCCGCTGCGAATCCCACAGCCCGGCTGGAAGCATGGCGGCGTTGTGCAAGAATTTGGTTCCGCCGATGCCCTTTAGGCCCGCGACCCGAATCGTTTCGAGCGGCAAGCCCGCCTGAGGCACCAGTTTCGCTTCCATCCCGCGTTCGGTTCCCACGATCACGACGCTTCTTTCCCTTTCCGGGACCGCCTGAGTTCCACGCCGCAGCCATTCCGCTGCGACGGCGAGCGCCGGGAAAACGTGCCCTCCCGTGCCGCCTCCTGCGATCAATAGACTGTTCGCTTCTGCGAGCGGCAAATGCTTCGAGTCCGCGCTCACGTCTCGTCCGCGTGCTGACTTATGTTCAGTAGCACGCCTGTTGCCAACAACATTCCGATCAGGCTCGATCCGCCATAGCTGATGAACGGCAGCGGAATGCCTTTCGTCGGCATGAGGCCGAGGACCACGCTCAAGTTGATCATCGCCTGTCCGACAACCATAGTCGTAATGCCCAGCCCGAGGAAGCGCCCGAAATCGTCGGGGGCTTTCATGGCTGCGACGAAACCGCGCCACCCATAAACCGCGAAAAGCGTGAGCACCACCACCGCTCCGATGAAGCCGACTTCCTCGCAAATCACCGCGAAGATGAAATCCGTATGCGCTTCCGGAAGGTAGAAAAGCTTCTGGCGGCTCTCCATCAGTCCGACGCCCGAAAACCCTCCGGAGCCAATGGCGATCAATGATTGAAGCAGCTGAAAACCGTGCCCTTGCGGGTCAGTGCCGGGGGAAAAAAACGCCTGCACCCGCATCAGACGATAAGGCACGCGCACGATGAGGAGGTAAATCGTCGGAATCGCCGCGAGCGCGAACGGCAAAATGTACCGAAGCGAAATTCCCGCCACGAAAAGCATCACGGCCGCGGTGAACGCGATCATGCAGGCAGTGCCCATGTCCGGTTCGACCAGCACCAGGCCGACGATCAGCGCAACGGCGCCGAGCGCGGGCAAGAGCGTTTGCTGGAAATTGTTCACGCCGTAGCCACGAGGTGCGCGGCGGATCTCGAGAAACCAGGCGAGATAGAAAATCACCACAAGCTTCGCTATTTCAGAAGGCTGCAGGCTCAGCGGACCCAGCCGAATCCAGCGGTGCGTCGCATGCGAACGGTCGAGAAAAAGAACGCCAATCAGCAGCAGGACCGTCAACCCGAGGCCCGTAAAAATCACGCGCGGCTGGCGCAGCTTGCGGTAATCGACATTCATCAGCCAGAACATGCCGCCGATTCCGAGCGCTATGTAGAGGAGCTGCTTAATCAGAAAAAGGTAGCCGTTGCCGTATTGCTCGCGCGCTGTGACGGCCGAGGCGCTGAAAACCATCACGGCGCCGATAAGGCACATCGCCAGCGTCACGCCGAACAGTTGACGGTCGGGCTGAAGGCTACGCGGCATGGGTCATCCTCGTTGCGCGGTCGAGCGCGCCGGCTGGCTTTCGAGCTTGGCAACGAGTTCTTTGAACACGCGGCCGCGATGCTCGTAGTTTTCGAACTGGTCAAAACTGGAGCAGGCCGGCGCGAGCAGCACCGTGTCACCCGCGCGAGCCGAGTCCGCGGCGATCTGCACCGCGCGGTCGAGCGTTCCCGCATGCTCGAGCGGCACCGCACGGCTTAACTCCGACGCGATCTCTTCGGCCGCCTCGCCGATCAAAATTGCCAGACGCGCGCGCTGCTGCAGAGGTTCGCGCAAGGGGATGTAAGGCGCGCCTTTGTCCTTGCCGCCAAGAATCACGAGCAGCGGACCCGGAAAGGCTTCGATGGCTTTCAGGCTGGCATCGACGTTGGTCGCCTTGGAGTCGTTATAGAAGGCCACGCCGCCGATTTCGGCTACGAGTTCCAGCCGGTGCTCGACGCCGCGAAATGTCTTCACGCCGCTCGCGATTGCCGCCGGCTCCGCGCCAGCCAGATAGGCCGCGGCGCACGCCGCGAGAACGTTTTCGACGTTATGCTCGCCGCGCAACGGAATTTCGTCGCGCAGCGCGAGAGGAATTTCCGCGCCTTCCGCGCGGAAGAAAATCTGCCCGTCGCGCAGAAACGTTCCGGAAGCCACGCGTTTTTGCCGGCTAAACCAAAAAATGTGCGGTCCCGTCGGCATGCGTCGCGTGACTTCGGGATCGTCCGCATTCAGAACGGCCGCGTCGCGGTCGAGTTGGTTTTCGAACATCCGCATCTTCACTCGAGCGTACTCGTCGAACGAGCCGTGGCGGTCCAGGTGATCCGGCGTCAGATTCAGCAGGACGCCGATTTCGGGCCTAAATTCGGCGATGGTTTCGAGCTGAAAGCTGCTGATTTCCGCGACCGTGACCGTCGAATCGGTGGAAGATTCCACCAGCGCGAGAAGCGGCACGCCAATATTCCCGCCGACTAGGGTGTGGATTCCGGCGGTTGTCAGGATGTGCGCCACCAGCGAGGTCGTCGTGGTTTTTCCGTTTGAGCCGGTGATCCCGATGAGCTTCCCGCGAAGGAACCGCCACGCGAGCTCAATCTCACTCCAGACGGGAATCCCGCGAGACCGCGCTAGTTCCAACTGCGGGAGCTTTGCAGGCACGCCCGGACTCAGAACAATCAAGTCCTGCTCGAGAAATGTGGCCTGGCTGGGCACGCCGAATTCAAGCTCCACGCCCGCAGCACGAAGTTTCGCGGCGACTTCGGCCAAGTCCGACTCCGGCTTTTCGTCCGTGGCCGTCACGATCGCGCCGTACCCGGCGCTGAACAGCGAAGTCACCACGCCGGTGCGCGCCAGTCCGACCACCAAGACTCGTTTTCCCTGTAGATCGATCCCGGGCCTCAAAGCTGTTTACCTCAGTTTCAAAGTGGTCAGCGCAAACAGTGAAAACACGAGCGCGACAATCCAGAACCGCACGATGATTTTGGATTCGCTCCAGCCCGCGAGTTCGAAGTGATGGTGGAGTGGCGCCATCCGGAAGACGCGCTTTCCCGTGAGTTTGAACGAACCAACCTGAATGATTACCGACAGCAACTCGATTACGAAGATGCCGCCAATCGAAAGCAGCAGGATTTCCTGCTTAAGAATCACCGCAACGACGCCAATCGCGCCACCCAGCGCCAGCGAGCCCACATCGCCCATGAACATTTCCGCCGGATGAGCGTTGTACCAGAGAAAGCCGAGCGACGCGCCAACCACCGAGCCGCAGAAAATGGTCAGCTCGGCGGCGTCCGGCACTTTCTGGATTTCGAGGTACTCGGCGAAGCGGGCATTGCTCGAGAGATACGTGATCACGGTCAAAGCCGTCGACGACACCAGGACGCATCCGATCGCCAGGCCGTCGAGGCCGTCCGTGAGATTCACGCCATTGGAAAGGCCCGCGATCACGATGACAAGAAACACGATGAAGGGCACGAACGCCAGCGGCCAGAGAAAGCGGTTGGCGAGGAGCGAATCGATAACAAGGTCCGGGTGGAGTTTTTTCAGGAAAGGTACGCTCAATTGCGTCGAGTACGCGCCTTTGGCCTGGAGCCCGACGAGTACAACGCCGACTCCAATGCAGGTAAGCACCTGAAGAAGAAATTTGCCGCGCGCAGTGAGACCGAGGTTGCGCCGGCGGACGACCTTGTTGTAATCGTCGATGAAGCCGATCGCGCCGAACGCGAGGGTGGCGCCGAGAGCGAGCAACACGTACGGATTGCGAAGGTCAGCCCAAAGAAGCGTGGGAATCACGATTGCGGCGACGATCAGCACGCCGCCCATCGTCGGCGTCCCGGCTTTCTTCTGATGGCCCTTCGGACCATCCTCGCGAATATACTGCTTCACTTGCATCTCTCGCAGGCGCTCGATTACCCACGGGCCCAGCAGCAGCGACAGCAGCAGCGCCGTGATGCTCGCAACAGCGGTGCGAACCGTGATGTAGCGAAATACGTTCAGCGGACTGAAGTGCGGGCGCAGCAGAAAGTAGAAGAGGTAGTACAGCATTCAGTCCCGCCCCTTCCCACCTGCGAGAATCTCCGGCGAGGACTTCGAATTCATGCGGCGATGCCCGGCGTCGATAGCTTCAAGAATCTTCTCCATCTTGACGCCTCGAGAACCCTTCAGGAGCAAAAGATCGCCGCGCGTGACGAATTTCGCGAGGAATCGCGCGGCTTCCGCGGAATCTTCGAAGAATTGGGCTTGTTCGGCCGGATGTCCGGCGTCGAGGGCTGCGCGAACGAATTCCGCAGCGTGACCTCTTACGCCGAAAATCCAATCGATTTTCCGCAGGCTCGCGGCGGCACGGCCGCATTCGCGATGCAGGTCCGCGGAGGAATCGCCGAGTTCGAGCATCTCACCGGCGGCGAGAATCCGGCGGCGATGTCCGGGCGTAGACGCGAGAAGTTCCGTCATCGCATTCAACGCGGAAGGGCTCGAATTGTACGAATCGTTGATCACCGTAAAGCCATCTTCAAAACGCGCCACCTCGCCGCGCTTGTCCGCTGGGACGAGCGAAGAAAACACCTTTTTCGCTTCGGCGGCGCCGACGCCCCAAACGCTCGCCGTCGCCAGAGCCGCCAGCGCATTCATTACGTTGTGGCGGCCAATCAGCGGCAATTCCAGCCGTCCGCGGCCGCTGGGCGACACGAAATCGAAGGTCGAGCCTTCGAGGCCGCGCTCTTCGATTGCTTCCGCGCGAAAATCGGCGCGAGGATTCGCGCCGAAAGTAATTACGCGCCCTCTCGCCACCTCCGCGAATCTCGCGACGCGTTCGTCATCCACGTTGAGCACGGCGGTCGCGCTCGGCCACGCCAAGTTCTCGATCAACTCGCGCTCCGCCACAGCGATCTCGTCGAGCGAGGCGAAAAATTCGAGATGCTCGATCGCAACGAGCGTGACAACGCCCACATCCGGCGACGCGATTTGGGCAAGCCGCGCCAGTTCGCCCCGGTGCGACATTCCCATCTCCACAACGGCAGCGTCGAATTCCTCATCGAGCCGAAGCAGCGTCAACGGCACCCCGTATTCGTTGTTCAGGTTCCCCTGCGTCTTCAATACGCGGAACCGCGAGCCCACGAGCGCCGCCAAAATTTCTTTCGTGGTTGTCTTGCCGATCGAACCTGCCACGCAGCCGATGAGCCGTCCAGGCCGCGCCTTCCGCCAGACCTCACACGCTCGTGAGGCCAACCGGTGGAGCGCAGAGAGCGTGTCGTCCACGGCAAAGAGTCGCGCCTGGATTTCTGGCGCGTATTCGGGCCACCGTTCGCGCGCCACCACCCCGGCCGCAGCACCTCCAGCCAATGCGCCGGCGACAAAACCGTGTCCATCGTGACGCGGACCGCGTATGGCGAGGAACAGTTCTCCGGGCTGAACAGTACGAGAGTCAATCGAGACGCCGGCCAGCCGGGCCAGGGGGTCGAGACCCTTGGGAGCCGAGACACCCAGTGCTTCAGCCACTTGAACCACCGTCCACCGCATTGCGTCTCCAATGGGCTGGGCTTGTCGCTCAATCCCTGGCTCTCAGACTGCCAACATCCCACTGATATGCAAACTCAAGGCCCTCCGGCGAACCAGACTCGCGTTTCGCGGGAGTGCCTACTTCTTCGAAAAGCCCTTCCGGCGCAGAATGGCGCGGGCTTTTTCGCGATCGTCAAAGTCGATGGTTCGGTCTCGCAGCACCTGCCCCGTCTCATGGCCTTTGCCAGCGAGCAAGATGATGTCGCCAGGGCGCGCTTCTTCGAGAGCGATTGCGATCGCGCGGTCACGATCCGGCTCAACCCGATATTTCGCGCTCGCTTTCTGCAGGCCTACGACGACGTCGTTGATGATCCGCAGCGGGTCTTCCCCGCGGGGATTGTCGCTCGTCAGCACGACGAGATCGCTCAGCGAGCCCGCTGCTTCGCCCATCAGCGGACGCTTCGTTCGGTCGCGTTCGCCGCCCGCGCCGAACACGGTGATGATCCGCCCGGATGCGTTCAATTCGCGCGCCGTTGAAATCAAGTTGCGCAAAGCATCATCGGTGTGCGCGTAGTCGACGATGACGAGAAACGGCTGGCCCTCGTCGATTCGCTGAAAGCGGCCGGGAACAAGGTCGAGATTCGATATGCCCTCTTCGATTCTTGCCGCCGGAATCTCGAGCGCGATGCCGGCTCCGATCGCAGCCAGGATGTTGTAAGCGTTGATCCGGCCCACTAGCGAAGACTTCACTTCGATTTTTCCCGCGGAAGTCTGCGCCGTAAATTCAAGGCCGTCGGATCTAAGATCGAGCTTTTTGGGCGCCAAGTCGGCCGCGTTTTTGAGTCCGTAGGTGAGCGTTCGGCGCGCAAGACCTTCCAGGCGAGTGGCGTAGTCATCGTCCGCATTGAGCACCGCTACAGCTGGCGCACCCGCGCCCGTGCCTTCAAAGAGGAGGCGTTTCGCGGCAAAATATTCCTCGAAGGTTTTGTGATAGTCGAGGTGATCGCGCGTCAGGTTCGTGAAAACTGCCGCGGCAAAGTGGCAACCCCAGAGGCGGTCCATCGCGAGCGCGTGCGAACTTGCCTCGAGCACGGCATGCGTCCCGCCGGCATCGCGTATCTCGGCGAACATCTGCTGCAAGTCGAGGGATTCCGGAGTCGTGTTCAGCGCCGGACGGCTGCCTTGCGGCGTGCGATATCCAATCGTCCCAATGAGGCCGCCCGCGAGTCCCGCTGCTTTCAAAATCGAGTCGACGAGGAATGTTGTCGTCGTCTTGCCGTTGGTCCCGGTGACTCCCACAAGCTTCAGCGCCGTTGCGGGTTGATGGTAGAAACTCGCCGCTGCGCGCGCCAGGTCGCGCCGCTCCGAACCCGGAAGCAATTCCACCCAGGTGAGTTCCTTCGGAAATCCCACCGGCCGCGCTTCCTCGCTCGCCACGACGATGGCGCCACGGCCCAGGGCGTCAGACACGAACTTGACCCCGTCGAGCTTCTCGCCCTGAAGCGCGAAGAACATCCCACCCGGCGTCACCTTCCGGCTGTCGTATGCGATCGACCGGACCTTCAACTCGATCGGGCCGGTGACCTTTCCAATCTCGCTGCCCGAGAGCAGTTCGGTAAGCATCACGCTGGCGTCTGTGGGGCTCGCGTTGTCGTGCGTGACCATCCAGTGATCCTTCACGTGCACACTCAATTTCCATCCCCTCGTGCCGCTTGCTCGCCCGGCCGGCCGAACCACACAGTCAGACGGCTGCCGCGCAGAACGTTCGTTCCCGCCTCCGGGAACTCTTGCAGTGCAACACCGCTGCCAATCAGCGAGGGCACGAGACCGAGACGCACGCACGCTTCCGTCACGTCTCGGACGGATTGACCCGCGAGATTCGGAACGACGATCGAGCCAGGACTCCCGAACGCAACCGTTTGAGCGGGCTTCTGCTGGCCCTCCTTCGCGATTGCCGATTCGAAGCGCGCTTTGGTCGCGCCGGTGGCCGAAGCTTTCCGCGCGGACGTCTCTTGATTTAGATGCAGATTCTTGGCCGTCTCGGTGTCCGAGGGCGAAGGCACGTCGTGCGGCACGTCCATGTACGCGAGCACCTGCTCGGCGATGCGCTTAAAAACGGGACCACCCACCATCCCGCCGTGGTGCTCGCCTTCAGGCGAATCAAGTACAATCAGAATGGTCGCTGCTGGATCATTTACGGGCGCGAAACCGACAAACGATGCGATGTAATGGTTGCGCGAGTATCGCCCCGTGGCAGTATCGATTTTCTGAGCCGTGCCCGATTTCCCCGCTGCCGTGTAGCCGTTCAACTGCGCGAGCTTGCCGGTGCCTTCGAGGACGACGTCTTCCATCATCTCCCGAACCGTTGCCGCGGTCCTTGGGTCCGTTGCTTGCGACGGTTCACTGCCGGGAAGAGCGATCGTCTGCACTCCGCCGTGAATCTCGCGGACGACGCGAGGCCGATACAAAGTGCCGCCATTAGCGATCGCTGAAATCGCCGAGATAATCTGCACCGGCGTCACGCTCACTTCCTGGCCCATCGCAACGGAACCGATGGAACTCGGCGTCCAGTTTTCGATCGGGCGGAGCAAACCGCGATTCTCGCCGGGCAGCTCGATACCAGTAAGTTGGCCGATGCCGAACTTGCGAATCGTTTCGTCGAACTTCGGCGCGCCCAGCCGCAGAGCGATCTTGATTGTGCCGACGTCACTCGAGTTCGCGAGGACGCCGCGCACGGTGAGAACCCCGAACGGCTTCCAATCGTGGATCAGCCTGCCGAAAACGAGAATCGAGCCCATCTGGCAATCCACGAGTTCATCCGGGTTCGTGACGCCGTGCTCGATCGCTCCCGTCATGGTGACAACCTTGAACGTCGACCCCGGTTCGTAGGCGGCGCTGACGGCGCGATCCATGCGGACATCATCCGAATAAGAGCCAGCGTTATTCGGATCAAACGGCGGCCAGTTCGCAACCGCGAGAAGTTCGCCCGTATTCGGATCTTGAATCACCACCGTGCCGTTAATCGCGTGAGTTTCCGCAATCGCGCGCGCGAGTTCCTTTTCGGCGATGTACTGAATCGTTTGGTCGATCGTCAGCGTGACGCTCGCGCCGGGATCCGCGGCCGCTTCCGTGCGGTCGTACCAGTGGCGCCGGCCGTCGGCCATGACCATCATCTTCCCCGGCCGGCCGCGGATTTCCTTGTCGAGGAAATGTTCGATCCCGCCGATTCCCTTTTCGTCGACGTCGACGTAGCCAAGGAGATGGGCCGCCAGCTCCCGTTCGGGATAATCGCGGCGGTTCTCCATTTGAAAGAAGACGCCCTTCAAATTCATGTCATCGATTCGCTGCACGGTGGCGGGCGAAAGTTTCTTTGCCAGGCGCACGGGCGTGCGCGCTTCGCGAATTTTCGTTTCGATGTCTTCGGGGGAGAGGTCGAGAACCCGGGAAAGCAGTCGCGCAACCATCTCGGCATCGGTGATTTCAGCCGGGTCGGCGAAAACCGAATCCATGGGGAGGCTGACGGCAAGCTCGCGCCCTTTTCGGTCGTAGATTCCGCCGCGCTTCGGACTGATCTCAAAGATGCGCTGCTGTTGACGCTGGGCCTTGACGAAGTATTCGCCGTAGCTGAAAAGTTGGAGGTAACTCAGGCGGCCAAGGACCACCGCCATCCAAACCACCGCAAGAACCCAAACGACAAGCCAGCGGAGACGCGAATTGCGCTGGTACATTTTGAACTCAGGGTTGTCCGCCGCGGCGCACAAACCCCGAAACCCCTGGACTCCGGACTATCCGATCTGGAGCTTAGCCCGGCGGCCCACGGAGTTGCGTCGCCGGAAAATGGCCTGGAATTCCGGGCCTAAATAAATCAAATCAAGGTCGCGACGTTAGAGCCACGGTGCGTGCCTGCGCCACCACGGCGTCGGCGGAAGCTTCCACCGGAGCCACCTGCCCGGGAACGGAAATCGTCAAGCCCAGCTCGTTCCGCGCGATCGAATCCACGCGGCCCGGCGAACGGAGCGTCGCCACTTCGACGTGCAACTGCTGATTCAGCTGTCCGGCTTGAACGCGCTGCTGTTCGAGTGACTCGATTTGGTAGCGGAGCTGGATGCACTCGAAGTGCTGCCACACGTAGACGAGCAGGCAGCACGCCAGCGCGCTTCCCGCCGTCAATCGGCGCCAGAAATCGCGGAGCCGGGCCGGAGCCGCCGGCCGAACGAGCCGCGAATTATCAATGCGCTTTACCGTGTGATACTCAGTCATGATGAACTCCCAGCCGCTTGGCGTCGCAACCTCGCGCCGGCTAAATCTTTTCTGCTACTCGCATCTTCGCGCTTCGTGAGCGCGGATTCGCGCGAACCTCGTCCGCGCCGGGCTGAATCACCTTCTTGGTGAGCAGCCGCAGACTTCCCTCTCGCGCCAGCCGCTGAAATGCGTGCTTCACGAGACGATCCTCCAACGAGTGGTAACTGAGGACGATCCACCGTCCTCCTGAATTCAAAGTGGCAGGGGTCCGCGAAAGAAACTGCCCGAGTTCCTCCTCTTCTCGATTCACCGCTATCCGCAGCGCCAGAAACGTTTTTGTCGCGGGATGCAGTTTCTGCCTTCCCCTTGCTTTTCGGCCCCCTGCCACAACCGTTGCCAGATGTTCGGTGTCGCGGATGGGCCGCGCCCGAACGATTGCCCTGGCGATTCTGCGTGAATCCCTCTCGTCCGCGTTCTTATAGAGGAGGTCGGCCAAATCTCTCTCCGACCATCGATTCACAATCTCGTCAGCCATCAAAACGGAATCAGGATTCATTCTCATGTCCAGAGCGGCAGCCCAGCGAAACGAGAATCCCCGTTCCGGGCTGTCCAGCTCGAGGCTTGAAACCCCGAGATCGGCGAGTACCCCGTCAAGCGGCGGGAGTGCCAGCTCCCTCGCGACCTCGCCGATCTGTGAAAACTCTGCGTGCACCAGAACCACCTGCCGCTCATGCGGCTTCAACCGTTCGCGGGCAATTTCGAGCGCCCGCGGATCGCGATCCAAACCCACCAGCCGGCCTGTCGTCAGGCGTCGCGCGATTTCAAGCGCATGACCGCCCGTGCCGGTTGTCACGTCCGCATAAATTCCATCGGGCCGGATGCGAAGCCATCCAATGACCTCGTCCACCAGAACCGGCGTATGCAGGACGCTCAAAAGCTAGATGCCCAGTTCGCCGAATGCCTTTTCGTCTTGCGCCGTAATCGGATCGCTATTCATCCGGCTGAGGAATCGGGTGTGATTCCAGATTTCCAGGTACGTGAGCTGTCCCTGGACATCCACTTCGCCCTTCATCTCCGCCGTTTCCCGCAGTACAGGTGGAACCAGAATGCGCCCCTGCCCATCCACCTCCACTACCTGGCCGAAATAGTTCGTGCGTTCCAGAAACTTGCGTTTCGTGGGTTCGTAGGAGGAAAGCTTCGCGAGTTTTTTCTCGATCGCCTCCCATTCTTTCATTGGGTACACGCGAGCGTGATCGCCCTTCGCGCTGGTGACGTAGAACTTCTTGCCCATCTTGCGAAGCTCGGCGAGAAAGTCGGCCGGAATTTTCACTCGGCCCTTCTCGTCCACCGTCGCCAGATAGTTGCCGCGCAGCATGAATGACCTTGAGAACTTCCACCGGCGTGTCTGCGATGGGAATCACTCGCTGGTTCGCCCCCGCCACTTCCCTTCACTGTTTACCACTTTGCGCCACTTTCTCCCACTTGGACCGCGATTGTAGGCCTGTTCTTGCGCATGTCAAGAGGAATTCGTCACTCAGGGAAAAAATTTTTTATTTCGCAAGGAGGAAAAATCTGTTTCACACCGGCACCCGAGCGAGCCCAACCACAATTAGTTGTGGAGCGCCTTGCGGCTCTCACGACAGCTTGTTGTTTTATTGCTTTCGAGACCCAATTTTGTTTTGTAAGAGTAAACACGCGCGGGTAGCCACTACGGATTCGGGTTGCGCAAGGAGACCAGGTTGCGCAGCACTCCTTGTTCGTCGGGCGAGAGGCCTTGCATGAACCGCGGATCGTTCAGCGCTCGCTCTTGCGCGGCCGGAGGCATCGCCTGGAGCGTGTGCAGCCGGCCGTTGATCAGTTGCCGCCGGTCGGGCGACATCTGCTGCCACTTGGGGAGGATGTGGTTCTGGTACAGATCCCGCTGCTGCGGAGTCATCTGCTCCCAACGGTCACCGGCGTGGCTCAGACGATCCTTCTCGGCCGGGGAAAGACTGTTCCATTTTTGTAGATTGCGCCGGATCTGGGCCTGCCGTTCCGGCGGCAGGCTCTGGAAGCGCTGGTTGTTCTGCAAGAAACGCTCTTGCTCCTGCGGAGACATGTCGCGGAGCCGCTGCTCTGCCCCGGCCGGCAAATTCGCGTTCGACGCACCTTCCGGATGCGCAATATTGGGATTGGGCCTGAACGTCTCCTGGTTTGGCGGATGCGCTGCAGGCTGCCCACCGTTATTGTTATTGGGGGTGCTTGGGCTCGGACCGTGTTGGCCGTTGGCGTTGGAGCCGCCTCCATTCGGAACCGACCCAGTTCCGCCACCGTTCGCGTTGCCTGTGCCGGCTGCGCCTGCGTCGCTGTTATTAGGCTGGTTGTTCCCCTTCTGATTCTTCGCCTGAGCCTTTTGCTTCAGCGCCTGCCTGCGAGCCTGTCTGGCAGCGACTCTCGGTCTCTCTTGGGCCGAGGCAGGCCTTGCCGCAAACGCCATCATCAGCGCGAGTGCGAACGCGAAAACGAGCCTGCCGGGACGCATCTTAGAGGCTGCCTCCACCGTCGTCGGGCGCTTGTTGCTTCTGCTGGTCATCGGGCTGTGGCGCCGGCGTCGATGGCACTTCAGCAAGCACATCCGACTTGCTCAGCAGGTCATAGTTCTCGAGCACATCTAGATGCTCGATCATCTGAAATTTCTCATCTTCTGTTGGCGCACTCGCGGATTTGTCGCGCAGCGGTCCGGCGATCCACACACTCAGCGCCAGGAGCAACGCCATTGAGAAAGCCAGCCGCGGCTGCGGTACCAGCCACCGGAACCAGGTCGGCTTCGGTTCAGCGGCGATCCGCTGCCGCAAGCGCGCGTCGAACCCGAACGACGGCTCGTGGACTGGCACTTCGTCGAGAACGGCCCAGAGCTTCCGAAACTCATCGGCGCGCGTGCGGCACCGCTCGCACGCAAGCAGGTGCTCCTCGGCGTCTTGCCGCTCCGCTGAATTGGCTCGCCGATCGAGATACGCAATCAGTTCTTTCGAAACATCTTCACACTTCATGACGCCCTTCCTTCCCCTGCGCTGGTTCGCACTGGCTGGGTGACGAGCGGGGCCAGTTCTACCCGCAGGGTCTCGTAGGCGCGGAATAAGAGCGACTTCAGCGCGCTTTCCGAGCAATCCAAAATTCCGGCGATCTCACCGTAGTCCATCTCCTCATACTTATGCAGCAAAACCGCGACGCGCTGCTTTTCCGGTAGCAAAGTAATGGCCCGGCGAATGAATTCGGAGCGGTCGCGTTCCACCATATGCTCATCTATTCTCATCTCGCGTGCCGGAAGTTCCCGCGGCGCCGAATCTTCATCGTTTACCGGCGCGTCAATCGAGGTCTCCATCTGGCGGTGACGGTTGTCGCGAATCGAATTCAGCGCCAGATTCGTGGCGATGCGGAACATCCACGTGGTGAACTTCGCACTCGGAGAATACTGCTTCCGGGCGCGGTAGACCCGGAGAAAAACTTCCTGCGCCAGGTCTTCCGCCGTCGCCGAATCGCGTACCATACGAAATAGGAAGTTGACCAGCGGCGTGCGATACCGCCGCAGCAGAAGGTTGAAGGACTCATCGTCCCCAGCCTTCACGTCCAGCATCAGTTGGACGTCAGACCTGGTCATGGCCTCCACATTCTATCTAACACATTGGCCCTCATAAAGTTGCGGGCCTCAGGTGGTTGCGGTATGAGCTATGGCCTTCTTGAGTACATTGCCTTCCGACCCGCAAATACTGGTGAAAATAAATGGGTTACGGCTTGGAGCAAACGGACCGCCTTCGTTTCGCTCCCATCAGCCATTAGAGTTGAAACAGGAGCTTGAACGCGAACATGATTGCCACCCCCAGAAAGACCAAAACTGCCATCGCAATCCCGGGCTCGCGGTTCACTTCGGGAATCAGGTCGGAGGCAGCCACGTACAGCGTCACGCCGGAGGCGAGCGGCAAGGCGTCTACCAAGGTGCTGCGCAGCACGAACATCAGGCCCATGCCGGCCAGCGTCGCCCCACCCAGAATTGCGGACGAGATAAAGGCGATTCGCCGGCTCTGGCCGCTCGCAATCATTAGCGATGCCACCGTGAAGCCCTCGGGAATTTTGTGCAGGAAAATCGCAACGAAGATTACGCCTCCAAGCCACGTGGAAACGAGGAAGCCGGATGCGATTGCGACGCCATCGAAAAACGTGTGGATCACAAGGCCCAGCAACGCGGCGTAGCTCGCATGCGCGTGCGATATTTCTTCGTGGTGCGTCTCTTCGCCGAAATGAAAATGCGGCGCGACTGTGTGTTCGAAAAAATGCACGAGCAAGTAGCCCGCGAGAACGAACACGAACACCACGCTGGTGTCGCCGAACAGCGTCTGCTGCGAATCGACCCGCAGCTTGATCGACTCCGGAATCATTTCGAGCAACGAAGTGGCAAGCATGAAACCGGCGCCCAGCGCGATGAAGTACTTGAGGTAACGGTGCGACCACTCGCGATGCGCCACCAGCGAACCGCCAAGAAGGTTCGCCGCCGCGGCCGTTAGGCCCAGCAAGATTGCCAGGAGCCAACGAGTTACTCCCGCAGTCGGCATTGGAATTAGCTCGAATGGCGGAACAGAATCACGTCGCCTTCCTGCACGATATACTCTTTGCCCTCGAGGCGCTGTTGCCCGCGTTCGCGCGCGGCCGCGAAACTCCCGGCCTTCAGCAAGTCTTCCCAGTTCACAACTTCCGCCTTAATGAATCCGCGTTCGATGTCGCTGTGGATCGCCCCGGCGGCCTTTTGCGCGCTCATGCCGCGCTCGATGGTCCATGCGCGGACTTCCGGCTCGCCGCAAGTGAGGAACGAAATCAATCCGAGCAGCTTGTAGCTTGCCTGAATAAGACGGTCGCGGCCCGATTCCGCCAGGCCGTACGCGCGCATCATTTCCGCAGCCTCGGCGTCGTCGAGATCGGCAAGCTCTGCTTCGATCTTCCCGCAGAACGGAACCACCGACGTGTGCGACTTCGACGCCAGCTTTTCGAGGTGATGCTTTTCGATCACACGATCGATGTCGGCCGCTTCCTCGTCGCCAAGATTCAACACGTAGAGCATCGGTTTCTGCGTGAGGAACTTGAAGCCGTGGAGCATTTTCAGCTCTTCCGGCTTGAATTCGAGCTCGCGCAACGGCTTTTCGGATTCCAGCGCCTGCCGGCAGCGCGTTAGGAGCTGCAATTCCGCCTCGAGCAGCGGCTCTTTCTTTTTCTTCAAGTCCTTCTCGACGCGTTCGATTCGTTTCGCTGCCTGCTCGAGGTCGGTGAGCATCAGCTCGATTTCGACGCTTTCGATGTCGCGCATCGGGTCGAGCGAGCCACCTTCGTGCGGCACGGAGGAATCCTCGAAGAGCCGCACGACGTGGGCGAGCGCGTCCGCTTCGCGCAGCGGAACCAGCGACGCCGAATTTTTCTCGCGGTCCTTTTGCAGGCCGCCGATGTCGACGTACTCGATCGTCGCGTAGGTGACTTTCTTTGGCTTGAACACCTCCGCAAGCTTCACTACGCGTTCGTCCGGCACCCGAGCGATTCCCACGTGCGCCTGGTTCGGCGCGCTCCGCGCGTCGACGCGCGCCTTCGTAAGAATGCGGAATAAGCTCGTCTTCCCCACTTGCGGCAGGCCGATAATTCCTGTTTGCATAAGCGTTCGATACTAGCACAGGCTCCGACCGCACTCCTCCCGAGGTGCTTCGGTCTCTCGTGCCGCCGATGTATTCCCGCCCAGGGAAAACAATTGGCCTGAAGCAAATAGAGACTCAACTTGTCTTTTGCGCTTTTTCGAGTCCATCTGTGATGTATAACACTGCTCGCCATCGCGCTCGAGCAGAGGAGGTCGAATCATGGGTGTGACGTTTAGTAGGCGGAAGGCGATCTGCCTGGCAGCAGCCCTTCTGCTCTTCAATCTACAGCTCTTCGCGCAGTCTGCAACAACAGATCAGAAGATTGAGACTCGCGCGCATCACCTGCTGGAACAGATGACGCTCGACGAAAAGATTCAGCTCGTTCACGGTACCGGGTTCCAAACCTCTCCCATCGGAGGAGCAAGCTACATTCCAGGAATCCCTCGGCTCGGAATTCCGGACTTTAATTCGGCAGATTCCGGCTCAGGGGTCAATATCGAGGGCAAAGGAGTCACGCCCCTGCCCAACACGCTTGCGCTAGCGGCCAGTTGGGATTTGGATCTGGCGAGCCAGTACGGAACACTCATTGCCAAAGAGCTCCGGGCGTTAGGATTTGCCGAAGGCCTGGGAGGCGGAATCAATCTCGCGAGGGAACCAAGAAGTGGGCGTACTTTTGAGTTCCTCGGTGAAGATCCCCTGCTTGCGGGAGAGCTGATCGCGGCGCGCACCCGTGCGACGCAAGCGCAAAAGGTCGTCGCCACCATCAAGCACTTTGCGGCCAACAATCAAGAAACAAACCGCTTCACTTCGAATTCCATCGTCGACGAGCGAACCCTTCGCGAGCTTTATCTCAAAGGGTTTGAGATTGGCGTCCGGAAGGGCGAGCCGGGCAACATCATGTGCGCGTACAACCTGGTCAACTCTGAGAAATCCTGCCAAAACAGGCACTTGCTTACGGACATCCTCAAGAATGAGTGGGGCTTCCAGGGTGTCGTACAGTCTGACTGGGGGATGGCGGTGCAAGACACGGTTCAGGCCGCAAATGCGGGAACCGATGAGGAGGAGCCCGGTTCGCAAGATGACTACGCTGTCAGCACGCTCGGTACGTACTCGTATTTCAACCAGCGACTCAAAGCGGCTATCACTTCCGGGGAAGTACCCCAGAGCCGACTCGATGATATGGTCATGCGCAAGCTGCGGGTGATGATTCGCTTGGGCATCCTCGATAACCCTCCCCATCCTGGAGGTGCAATCGATCGTCAAGCCGGGGACGCGCTCGCGCTTCACGCTGCTGAGGAATCGATCGTCCTTCTGAAGAACAGTGGGACGCAACAGGATCCCTCTGCTGTTTTACCCTTAACCGCGAACACAACGTCCATCGTAGTGATTGGGGGCCACGCAGACCAGGGTGTAATGGCTGGCGGAGGCTCGGGCAACGTCCCACCCCGTGACGGCCAGGCGGTACCCTGCCTCACACCAGGTGCGAAGGATCCCTTCGTGCATCTCCTTCCTCTCTGCGCCACTTGGTACCCCTCGTCTCCACTAGCGGCCATACGAGCAAAACTTCCCAGCGCTCACATCGAATACTTTGATGGAACGGATGCAATTGCCGCCGTCGCGGCGGCCGAACGCGCCGATGTAGCGATCGTATTCGCGACTCAGTTCACCACTGAGCAGATTGATTTGAAGACTCTGTCCCTGCCGGGCCCGGAAGAAGATCCGGCAAATCAAAGCTATCGCCAGAATGCGCTGATTACTGCGGTTGCCGCGAAGGCAAAGAAGACCGTCGTCATTCTGGAGCATGGGACTGCTGTGACCATGCCCTGGATTGCGCAAGTGCAGGCCGTTCTCGCCACCTGGTACCCGGGCGTTCAGGGTGGACCTGCCATCGCAAGTGTGCTTGTCGGCGAAACAAATCCCTCGGGGAAACTGCCTCTCAGTTTTCCAAAGAGCGAGCTGGATCTTCCGCAGAAGGAAATCTCACAGAGCGATCTGGACGTGGTCTATCGCGAAGGGTTGAAAATGGGGTATCGCTGGTTCGACGCCAGCGCAATTGAACCGCTCTTCCCGTTTGGCTACGGCCTCTCCTACACCCGCTTTCAATACTCCGCGTTGCAGGTCAAGGCTGTCTCTTCCGGGGATATTCTAGCGACGTTCACCTTGAAGAACACCGGCACTCGGACTGGCACTGAAACTGCCCAAATCTACGCCAGTTTGCCTTCAGATGCCGGCGAGCCGCCGCAACGACTTGTGGCTTGGCAACGGGTTCAGCTCGCGGCGGGCGCGTCGGGCCGGGTCGAGGTTCGCATTCCCGCATCACGCCTTTCGGTCTGGTCGCATGGATGGGCTGTGCCGGCCGGGAAATTCCAAGTAAGAGTCGGCGGGTCGTCACGTGACTCGGCGAGCGCCAGCGCAAACATCGAGCTTCCGGCAAGGAAGCTAGTGGACTAATTCGGACGCTACCAGACGTCGCGCCGCCTTGCCGCTTGCGCCTCGCGCGTATATCATCTCGATTCGTTCGTCTCCGTGGTGGAAAGGCATGCATCCCATGAAACGCTTCGCCGCAGTTGTCGCGGGAGTCTTTGTCGCCGCCGTTTTCGTATTGCTCAGCGCTCGCCCTGCCTCCGCGCAGGACTGGGCGCGTGCGCGGCTTGAGAAGTCGTCGCGCCATAGCGAATGGGTCACCGTGAAGCACGGCGACCGCTCCGTGGAAACATTCGTCGTCTACCCCGAGACGAAGCACAAGCGGCCGGTGGTGCTGGTGATTCACGAAATCTTCGGCTTGACGGACTGGGCCCAGGAAGTTTCCGACGAAGTGGCGGAAGCAGGCTACATCGCGGTCGCGCCGGATCTGCTTTCGGGAATGGCGCCCGGCGGCGGCCGCACGTCCGATTTTGCCGAAGGCAAGGCCACGGAGGCGGTGAGCCATCTCGATCCCGACCAGGTTACCGCCGACCTGAACGCCGCGGCCGACTACGCGCTGAAACTTCCTGCGTCGAACGGCAAGCTCTTTGTCGTTGGCTTTTGCTGGGGCGGTGGCCAGAGTTTCCGCTTCGCGACGAACCGTCCCGACCTCTCGGCGGCGTTTGTCTTCTACGGTCCGCCGCCGGCAAAAGACGCCATGACCCGCATCAAGGCGCCTGTGTATGGGTTCTTTGCCGGAAACGATGCGCGGATTGGCGCCATGATTCCAGACGCGATCGAGCAAATGAAAGCTGCCGGGAAACCGTTCGACCCTGTGACGTATGACGGAGCGGGGCACGGCTTCATGCGCGCCGGCGAAGCGCCCGACGCGAGCGATGCAAACAAGAAAGCGCGTGACGCCGCCTGGGTGCGGTGGAAAGTTCTGCTGGAGAAGAACCAATAGCGCCCTCTTGGCCGCGCCGGGAATAAGCCGCGCATGACCGACACGCTGATTCTTCCGTTTGACCACGCCGCGGCGCACGAATTTCTCTCGCGGACCGACGAGCATCTCGCGCGCGTGATTGCGCGGGTGGGCGAATTCCAATTCAAGCTGGACGAATGCGACAGCGTGTACGAGTCGCTGCTCGAAGCCATCGCTTACCAGAGCATTTCCGGCAAAGCGGCGGCGACGATTTTCGCGCGCGTCAGGGCGCTGGGCTCGAACGGCATTTGCCCTACCCCGCAGGAACTTCTGCGGGTGCGCACGCAGGCGCTGCGCAAAGCAGGCCTTTCGCATGCGAAGATCGCTGCAGCGCGCGACCTGGCGCAGAAAACGATCGACGGAATTGTCCCGACGTTGGCGGACGCCGAAAAAATGTCGGATGACGAACTGGTGGAGCGGCTGATTTCCGTGCGGGGGATTGGCGCGTGGACTGTGGAGATGTTTTTGATTTTCCGCCTGGGCCGCCCGGATGTGCTCCCGATTCACGACTACGGCGTGCAGAAGGGCTTCGCGCTCACGTACCGAAAGCGCCGCATCCCCAAGCCGAAGGAGCTGCTGAAATTCGGCGAGCGCTGGCGTCCCTGGCGGACGGTGGCGAGCTGGTACATGTGGCGCGCGGTAGGGTTGGCCGGCAAGGACGCCCGCAAGATCACGAAGGCCACCGGCAAACGCGCTATCAAGAAACGCGTTCGGACGTGACCCGACGACGCTAGGGTATTTTGCGGACCGAGAGGAATATGGCGGCGATTCCGAGCAGGAGCGTTGTGGCTTCGAGCTGGACTGAGGCGCGGTGGAGGCGGTCGAAACTGATCCGCGCGGGGCTTTCTAGCGGCGTGGCTTCGACGGACGTCATTTGCGCGCGCAGAAGGGCCATGCGTGGGCGGACGCCGTACCCGGAAACGAGCGTCAGCGCGAGCATGAGGATGACTAGAATCGCGGCGGGCGCGATGAGCCACCTCGCAGACTTTGCTAGCGCCAGACCCGCGACTAGGTAAATCACCGCCGCGATCATGCCAATGTAGTGCAGTCGCGTTAGCGAGTAGCCGACGATGCTCCCGGCCTGCTCGCGGTTTGAGAGGATGCTAAAGACTCCCGGCGCCTCGATGAAGCTTAGGAAAATGATTCCGCCGATCCAGGTGCCGAGGCCGAAGATTTGCAGGAATCGTAAGATTTGATTCATGCCGTTCCTCAGAAGTCTGTCAGTGCCGTCTTTACTTCCGCGTTGCTGATTTCGAAAAATGCCGAAAACCAAGATAGAAGCCGATGGGGAAGGCCAGCAGCGGGAGCAGTATGGCAGTTAGGGAGGCTTCACGCACGAGCATTAACAGATCCACACCTACAACCGCGCCCGGGGGGACGTCAGCGGGAGCCTCGCGCAAGGCAATCGCAAAGCCCACGAAGAGGCTCGCGCCAGCCGCCACAATTAGGCTGGCGATTCCGACGCAGCTGCTTCGGAGAATGACGTTCATCATGTCGCTCTGCCCGGCGAGAACTCAAGGCCGAACGGGTCACAAACTATCGCATGATTTCGGAAATGCTGTTGTGCATCGGCCAAGGAAACTCAAAGGTCGTCTTGACGATAGACGATAACTGGAACTGAACCAGGTTCTGTCCCCCAAAACTGCTCATCCAAATGGTAGTGGTCGTCCACGCCCGATTCGCTAAGTCCAGTGCAGATCGCCGCAAGCGCTTTCAACCCGTTCTTGTTGCCTAGTATTTCCAGTTCGCCTTTTTCGTTCAGAACGAACTTGAGTTTGCTTCCCTTCGCGTAAATCTCCGCACTTCTTTCCGGCAGGCGCGGTCTCGGTCCTGACATTGCGTCGCTCCTCCGTGCTTCTGATCCATCCAACTACGACGAATCTACAGTAACATCGCTGGCCATCGTTTGCGCACACACGGCGAAATCACAATTCGGAGCGTCTAAGGAATGGTGGCAGAATTGACGTGGGGCATGGTGGGCGACCAAGGACTTGAACCTTGGACCTCTCCCGTGTGAGGGGAACGCTCTAACCAACTGAGCTAGTCGCCCATAAAGAGAAAATCTGCCGGGCTTAAGCCCGGCGCTACAACAGCCAAACCCGGTTGCCGCAGCGAGTGCCTGTGCTGCGCGCTAACCAGCGCGATAACTTTTGTAGCAAAAGGCCAACGGAATTGCAAACGACGACGGACACGAAAGCGGGCGGAGCAACTAGCGCGCCTACGGCGGAGCGGCTGGCGGAGCTGAAGCGCTCGATTGGGCGCGTCGTCAAGGGCAAAGAAGACGTGATTCAGCTTGCGCTGACGACGCTGTTCGCGCGCGGCCACCTGCTGATTGAGGACGTGCCAGGCGTGGGCAAGACGACGCTGGCGCAGGCGCTGGCGAACTCGTTTCAGTGCTCGTTCCAACGCATTCAGTTCACATCCGACTTGCTGCCGAGCGACGTGATTGGCGTCAGCGTCTACAACCCTGCCGCGCAGGAATTCGAGTTCAAGCCGGGGCCGATTTTCGCGAACATCATCGTGGCCGACGAAATCAACCGCACGACGCCGAAAACGCAGTCGGCGCTGCTGGAGGCGATGAACGAATCGCAGATCACAGTCGACAACCACACGCACCCGCTGCCGAAACCGTTCCTCGTGCTGGCGACGCAGAATCCGATCGAGCACCACGGAACGTACCCGCTGCCGGAATCGCAGCTCGACCGCTTTCTGATGCGCATCCGTATGGGTTATCCCTCGCGCGAGAGCGAAAAGGAAATCATCCGCAACGGGTCCGGCCACTCGTCGGCCGAGAAAATCGGAGCGATGATGGACGCGGCGGACGTGATCGCGATGCAAGAATCGGCGGCGAAAGTGAAAGTGGAAGACAGCCTGCTCGACTACGCGCTTGAAATCGTCGAGCGCACGCGGCAGACCGAGCAGCTCAGCCTGGGTGTGAGCCCGCGCGGCGCGGTGATGTTGCATCGGGCGGCTCAGGCGCGGGCGTTCCTGGAAGGGCGCGATTATTGCCTGCCGGACGATTTCAAGCGGTTGATCGTTCCTGTGTTCGCGCATCGCGTGGTGGTGAGCTCTCGGTACGTTTCGACGCAGAAAAAATCGGAGCAGGCGGAGGCTATCCTGCGGGACATCATGGAGACTACTCGCGTGCCTGTTTAGCGAAAGACGAATTGCCTTACCACAGAGGGGCACTGAGAAAAACTCGAGGACACAGAGAAAGCAAAACTTCACCGCAGAGACGCAGAGGACGCTGAGAACCTCGAAGGCCGAACGTTTCCAATGGCAGAATCGATAGTTGCGCGGATGTGGCAGCGGCGTGACCGCCCCGGCTGGCGGAGCTTCGGCATCGCGATGGCGGTGCTCTCGGTGGCGCTGGTGGTGGCGCTCTTTTCCGCCGCGGAAGCGCAGCAGGGGCGCGTCTGGCTCGCGGGAATCACCACGGTGATCGCGCTGGGTCTCGCGGCCTGGGTGGGAATCACGATCGTTCCCGCGCTGGCGCGGCGCACCAGCCTGCGCTGGCTGGCGTATCAAGTCGATTACCGCCTGACGCGCGAAGGCATCGTCTATCTCGCCGCAGTTTTCATCCTGATTCTCGCCGCGGTGAACACCGGCAACAATCTGCTGTTCATGATACTGGCGTGCTCGCTGGCGGGGATTCTGATTTCGGGCGTGCTCTCGCGCATGGTGCTGAGCGGCATCGAGCTTAAGTTCGATCTGCCGGAACATATTTTTGCCGAGCAGCCCGTGATCGCCGAAGTGGAGCTGCGCAACGAAAAGCAGATCTGGCCGTCGTTTTCGCTGCGCGTGGTGGGCGAGAGCAAAAAAAGCCAGGGGCAAATCCTGACGACTCCGGTGTTTTTTCCGTACGTGCCGCGCATGGGCTCGGCGCGTCAGAAAGTGGAACTGCGATTTTCGCGCCGCGGCGTCTACTGGCAGGATGCGTTCGGCATCCGCACGCGATTCCCGTTCGGCTTCTTCGAAAAGACGCGGCACGTCGATTCGGAGATCGAGATCGTCGTGTATCCGCGCATCCAGCCCTCCGACCAGCTTGCCGAAGTGCTGCCGCTGCTGAGCGGCGAGATGGCCAGCCATTTTCGCGGCCGCGGCCACGAACTGCACTCGCTGCGCAAATACGTCTCGAGCGACAGCGCGCGATTCGTCGACTGGAAGACCAGCGCGAAGACGGGGAAATTGATGGTGCGGGAATTTGCGCGCGAGGACGAGCGGCGCGTGATGCTGGTGCTCGATCCGTTTATCGGGCCGCCGCGCAAGGATACGGGTGCGGCTTCAGCGGAACTTGCCCTGGCGGAACATCTCGAGCGGTTCGAGCGCGGCGTGTCCTTGGCCGCGTCGATCGCGTGGCACTTCAACGAGATCGGCGCCGTGATTCAATTTCGCACCGACCAATTCGTCACGCGCATGGCACCCGCCGGCGAAATCATCTACGACGCACTGCGCTCGCTTGCGCGAATCGAGCCGGAAACGTCGGCTGCGGGCGGCGAGTTTCTGAATGAGTTGAGCAACGAACGCGAAATTTTCAAGATTATCCTCACGTCCCGCGCGCAGAGAACCATTCCCACGCCGTTGTGGTCCTCGTCGTACATTCTGTTCATGGACTCGCTGTAGGGCCTGGAAGCGGCAGTGTGCGAGAATACGGCCGCTCGCATGCGCCGATTGCCACGATTCCCGCCGCGGCACCTCGCGAAATTTCAAGAGAAGCTCCTGGGCTGGTTTCGCGCTCATCGGCGCGAATTACCCTGGCGCGCGAGCCGCGATCCCTACCGCGTGTGGGTGGCCGAAGTGATGCTGCAGCAAACGCGCATTGCCGCAGTGCTTCCCTTCTACGAGCGGTTTCTTTCGCGCTTTCCCGGCGCCGAATCGCTCGCGGAGGCGCGCGAGGAAGAAGTTTTGCGGCTGTGGTCGGGACTTGGCTACTACAGCCGCGCGCGGAATCTCCATCGTGCGGGGAAGGAAATTGTGGCGCGGCACGGCGGAATATTTCCGCGCGAGATTGATGCGGCTCTGGCGCTTCCGGGGATTGGAGGCTATACGGCCGCGGCGGTGCTCAGCATTGCGTATGACGTTCCGCTGGCGGTGCTCGATGGCAACGTCGCGCGCGTGCTGGCGCGAATCGGCGCCGTGCGCGGCGATTTGCGGTCTGGCGGACGCTGGCAGCGGCTCGGCAAGACCGCGCAACAACTGCTCCCGCACGATGCCGCCGGCGATTGGAATCAGGCGCTGATGGAACTTGGCGAGACTGTGTGCACTCCGCAATCGCCGCGGTGCGACGCGTGTCCTATTTCGCGCTGGTGCCGCGCGCGGGCGCTCCGGCTAACCGAAAAGATTCCCTCACCGCGACGCAAACGCGCGCCGGTGAAATTGCGGATTGCGGCGGCGGTTTTGCGCGATCCTCGAGGCCGCACTTTACTGGTGAAGGATCCTGGCGCGCACGATCACGTTCTTTTTTCGCGGATGTGGCAGTTCCCTGCCCTTGCCGTTGAGCGAAACGCGAAAGCGGAACTTGGCGCACACCTTCGGGCCACGCTTGGCGTGGACTGCACGAACGCGGCATCGCTCGAGGCGCTGCCCGCCGCGCGTCACGGAGTGACGTTCCGCAATATCACGCTGCTGCCGTTTCTCGCGCGCGTTGCGGAGCTTCCGCGGCGTCCGCGGACGCGGATTCTTGCGATCGAGAAATTGCTACAGGTTCCGGTCTCGAGCGCGACGCGCAAGATTGCTGCGTCAGCGGTAGGACGCTAGAAAGAAGAATGGCTTCAGGGGTTGAAACCCCTGAAGAGAGCGCGCCGTTACGGCGGGGTTGAAACCCGGCCCCTCCGTTCCCGTTAGCGAGTTCGCGTCGGGTGCGCGAGCGCCGTGCGAACCGGTGTTAGCATTGATGCAGGGCCATGGCCTCTTCCGCGCGCGCTACGATGCCGCCGATTTCGGCGGTGCAACGATACTTCGAAGTGTCGCTGTTCCTGCTCGTCTCGACGGGCCTGCTGGCGGTCATCTCCACGGGCAAATTGGATTTTGTGTCGGTGCTGGTTCCTTCGATCGCGCTCGCCTACAAGGGATTTCGCGTCTGGCGCGGACGCGGCCCTGAAATTTCCCAGCGAGTTGCGACGTGGCTGGTCCTGGCATATTTCCTGATCTTCCCCGCGGACCTGTGGGTATTTTCGCGGAACCTCGCGGCGGGCGCGCCGAATCCGACGCTCTACGCGGCCTTGCTCGCCGCGATTCACCTGCTTCTATTTGCGACGCTGGTGCGGCTCTATTCCGCGTCAACGAATCGCGATTACGCTTTCCTGGCCGTGCTCGCGGTTACGTCGATGCTGGCGTCGGCGATTCTGACGGTGGAGACGAGCTTTGTAATCGCGCTCGCGATTTTCCTGATTCTCGCTGTCTCGACGTTCGTGGCGCTCGAAATCCGGCGCAGCGCGGCGGGCGCGGTTTCGCCGCCCGTCGAGCCGGGCTCGCGACTGGCGCTGCAACTGAATCGCGCGCTGGCGCTCACGTCGGTATTCGTGGCGGTGAGCGCGCTCGCGATCGGCGGCGTACTTTTCTTTCTGATTCCGCGGTTCACCACCGGTTATCTGGCCGCTCTCAATCTGCAGCCAAGCCCGCTCACCGGATTCAGCGACGACGTTTCGCTGGGCGAAATCGGCAGAATCAAGAAGAACACTTCGCTGGTGATGCGCGTGCGCATCGAGGGCGACTCGGGAATCGCCGAGAACGTTCACTGGCGCGGAATCGTGCTTACAAATTTCGACGGCAAGCGCTGGTTCACGCCGAGCGGAGGGCAGACCGTCATCGCTCCCGACGAATCGGGCGAATATTCTTTGTGGCCGGTGACGCTGGTCCCTGGGGACTACATCACTCTTCGCTACACGATCCTGATGGAGCCCATCGCCACCGATGCGATTTTCGTGGCGGCAAGCCCCGAAACCTTGCGCGGGCGTTTTGGCAGCGAAGGCGAACGCGCCGGATACCGGCCGCGAAACAGCTTTTTGTTCGTCGACAAAACCGGATCGATTTTCAATCCGGTTCACAATTACGCAAAGGTTCGCTACGAAGCCACGTCGGACTTGCCGAAAGTGGCTTCCGCGAAACTGCGGAAGGCGCCGACAATTTTTCCCGACGCGATCCGCGAGACGTATCTGCAGCTTCCGGCGCTCGATCCGCGAATCAAAAGATTGGCGGACCAAATCACCGCAAAATCACACAACGAGTACGACAAAGCCGCGACCATTGAGACATATCTGAAAACGAAGTACAGCTACACGCTCGATCTCACGGGTGCGCAAACGGACGATCCGCTCCCACAGTTTCTTTTCGTGCGGCGCGCGGGCCACTGCGAATATTTTGCCGCGGCTATGACGGTGATGCTCCGCGCGGAGGGGATTCCGGCGCGATATGTGACCGGCTTTCTTCCGGGCGAGTACAACGACCTGGGCGGCGACTACATCGTCCGCGAAAGCGATGCGCACACTTGGGTGGAAGTTTTCTTCTCAGGCTATGGATGGATGACGTTTGATCCCACGCCTGCGGCCACCGATGCGAAGCGCGGCGGCTTTTTCGAGCGCGTGGCGCTGTATTGGGATTGGTTTCAGTTCGCGTGGAGCGAGTGGGTGGTGAACTACGACTTCACGCACCAGACTTTGCTGGCGCAGAACTTGCAGCGGTCATCGCGCGACTTGGGCGAGCGCGCGCGCCAATACTATCTGGTCAAGCAGCAGCAGGCGATGCGGTTGCTGATCGCAGTGGATCGCAGAATCGAAGCGTCGCCGTATTTTCTGCCGTCGATTCTAATAATTCTGGTGGGGCTGCTGGTGTACCTGCGCGGCCGGTGGGTGATTGCGTACGCGGTGGCGCGGTTGAGCCTGCGCGCGCGGCGCGGCGGGAATTTGACGTCGTCGCTGGCGGCGCTCGAGTATCGCGAAATGCTGCGCCTGCTCGAAAAGCGCGGATGGAAGAAGGCGGCGTCGCAAACGGCGCTCGAATTCGCCGCGGCAATTCCTTCGCCTGAACTCGCGGCGCCGGTCGCGCAGTTCACCGAGCTGTACCAGTCGGCGCGCTTCGGCGATCATCCCGCGCCCGTCCGCGAGATGTCTGCGCTGCTTCGCGCAATCCGCGAGGGGCTCCGCTCGCGCAAGCCCACGCCTCAATGATTAGGCTGCCGTGCTAGAATTGGTGGTTTGCCGCCGCCTTAAGAGAACCTACTGAGATGCCGAAGGTTGGATTCGTTAGCCTGGGGTGCCCGAAGAACCTCGTTGATAGCGAGGTGATGATGGGGATCCTTGCGCGCGCGGGGTACGAAATCACGCCGCGGGCGGGCGATGCGGACGTGCTCGTGGTGAACACGTGCAGCTTCATCGCGCCGGCGCAGCAGGAGTCGGTTCAGTCGATTCTGGAGATGGCCGAGTACAAGAAATTCGGGCGCGCGCAGAAGTTGATTGTTGCGGGGTGCATGGTGGAGCGCTACCGGAACGAAATCCGCGAGCAGATTCCGGAAGTTGACGCCGTGATCGGCACGGGCGAACTCGAGAAAATCGTCGCGGCATGCGCGGGTGAAATCGCGGCGTCCGAGAATGCCGCGGCCGCGAACGAACTGCCGACGTACCTGTATCACGATCTGACGCCGCGGATTCTGGCGACGCCGCGCCACACCGCGTACATCAAGATCAACGAAGGCTGCGACCATCCCTGCACGTTCTGCGTGATTCCGCAGCTTCGCGGCAAATTCCGCAGCCGCCGGTTCGAGTCGGTGGTGCGCGAAGCGGAAAACCTCGCCGCGGCGGGCGTGCGCGAGATTTCGCTGATCGGCCAGGACACAACGTTTTACGGAGAGGATCTGGGCCTGCGCGACGGCCTGGCGACGCTGCTCGAGCGGCTGGCGCAGGTGGAAGACCTCCACTGGATTCGGTTCCTCTATTGCTACCCGAATCGCATCACGCCGCACCTCTTGGAAACGATTGCCGCTCATCCGCGGCTCGCGAAATATCTCGACGTGCCGCTGCAGCACGCGAGCCGCAGCGTGCTGGCGCGCATGAAGCGCGGGTCGAATGGCGACGCGTTCCTGAAATTGCTGGAGCGCGCGCGCCGGACCATTCCCGGCGTTTCGATTCGCACTTCGTTCATCGTGGGATTTCCCGGCGAAACGGAAAAGGATTTTCGCGAGTTGTGCGATTTCGTGCGCGCGGCGGAATTCGACTGGATGGGCGTCTTCGCGTACTCGGATGAGGACGCGTCGAAGAGCTTCGCGTACGAAAACAAGGTGGACGCGGAGACGATCGCGCGGCGGCGCGACACGCTGATGTCGATTCAGAAGAAGATTTCGGCGCGGAAGTTGCGCAAGCGCGTGGGCCAGCGCGTCCAGGCGATGCTCGAAGGACCGTCGAAGGATACGGACCTGATCTGGGAAGCGCGCCTGGAAGGCATGGCGCCTGAAATTGACGGCAAAATCTACATCACGGAATTCGAAGGCGTGAACGATGCGTCGGAGTTGCCGCCGCCGGGATCGCTTGCGACAATCGAGATCACGGAAGCGAAGGAATACGATTTGATCGGGCGCGCTGTGGAATTTGAAGCGGCCCCCGCTGCGCGAGCAAATGCGCCGGCTGCGAAAAATCTCCTGCCGATTCTCGCGTGATTCCAAACGTTTTGCCACAGAGTCACAGAGGGCACAGAGAGAGGCTTTACTGGCTCAATCGTCCCTACGAGACTCGTTCTTCTTCGTAGTTCGCTTTCCCGGCATTCCGCTTACGCTTCCAAATCTCAGGGTTTGAATCATCAAACCCTGAAACCCGCCGGGCTAAGTACGGTCGCCGCTCCGCGGCTAGAATCAGCTTCGTGGGCTGGTTGCGGCAAAGGTGCTTTGGGGTATCCTCTGAGCATGGAATGGCGCTGCCCCATATGCCGGAAGCCCACGCACTCGGAGACTTCGCCGGAGTTCCCTTTTTGCAGCGAGCGGTGCAAGCTGCTCGACTTGGGCAACTGGGCGAGCGAAAAGTACCGCATCAGCGAGCCGGTGATCGACGAGTCGACGCCGGAGAATCCCGAAAGAGACGCGGATGAGCGCGAGAACTGAGCCTTCGGCGTCTCCCGAGCCGGACGCGACCGCGGCGTCAATCTCTGCGCTGCAGCGAAAGCCGCGCTTTGCTCTCTTCGTTGCCACCGCTGGCGGGCTTGGCTATCTTCCAAAGGCACCTGGGACCTGGGGCTCGCTCGGTGGAATTTTGCTGTACGTGCTCACCCAGATCGCCTTCCCGCCAACTTTCGTTCCTGGCTTGCGTGAGACGTTTCCCCTTCCTTGGTGGTCGCCCCCATGGGCAGCTGTTCCTATCATCATTGTGGTTGCGATTGTTGGCGTCTGGTCTGCCGACAGGGCCGCTCAGTTCTCAAAGCAAAATGACCCGGGCTTCGTGGTGATCGACGAAGTATCAGGACAGTATTTGGCTTACTCACTTGCGCTCGCGGGCCTTAACTGGAAATATTTGCTGGTGGGTTTTATACTTTTTCGCGTCTTTGATATTTGGAAGCCGTTTCCCGCGCGGCAGGCGGAGGCTTTGCCCGGAGGGTGGGGTATCATGGCGGACGACTGGGTAGCCGGTGTTTACGCGGGAATTGGATTGTGGATTGCGCGGGCGGCAGGGCTATGAGGTGGCGTGATTAACATATCGGTCTAGACAGTCTGCGGAAAAAGTGGGCGCGGAAAGGCCCAGGGCTAAAGCCCGTTCAAATTGCGGCCATTGTCGCGGGGCTGAAGCCCCGCGCTTCCACCCAACTGCACTTCTTCCGCGTACTGTAGAGTCCTGGCCGCGACGAAGAGAGATTCCTCGCCCAGAAATTCCGGGGCTCGGAATGACAACCGTTAGCCATGCCGGGCCCGAGGGCGAGTGGGCCCGTGATGCCAAGGCATTTGATTTCGCAAATGTGAACTGCCTTTCCCCATGAACAGCACGCCAAGAATCGAGAGCGTGAAACCGGCGGCGGCGCTTCCCGGCGGCGAAATTGCGATCAAGGGGAGCGGCTTCAGCGTGCGCAATCACTCGCGCCCGCAAGTGCAATTCGGCACGATGGAAGGCAGCCTCATCCTCGCCACCGACAATTTCCTGATTGCGCGCGTCCCCGACGGCGCCGCGGGAGGCGCGGTGCGCGTGCGAATGGGCAGCGTCGAGAGCGCGCCGTTCCCGATCGCGCTTGGCGTGCAAATTGCCGACAACCTGCACCCTGTGGCGAATCCTGCCGTTGACGGGAGCGGCAACGTGTACGTCACGTTCAGCGGGCAGCGCGGGCAAAAAGTTCCCGTCTCGCTCTACAAAGTCACCGCAAATCACGCGATCAAGCCGTTCATCACCGAGCTGATGAACCCCACCGGGCTCGCGCTAGACGGCAGCGGCAACCTCTTCGTCTCGTGCCGGAACGACGGCACGATTCATCGCGTCTCGCCCGACGGCCGCGCCATGCAGTGGATCGAAGGCATGGGAATCGCGACGGGTCTTGCGTTCGACAAACTCGGCAACCTCTACATCGGCGACCGCAGCGGAACGATTTTCAAGATTGGCCCCGAGCGTGAAATTTTCGTGTTCGCCACGCTGGAGCCGTCGATGGCGGCGTATCACCTGGCGTTCAGCCCGGCGGGAGAGCTTTTCGTTACGGGGCCGACGACGTCGAGCTTCGATCGCGTGTATCGAATTTCGCCGGCGGGCGAAGTGACGACGTTCTTCCGCGGGCTGGGGCGGCCGCAAGGGCTGGCGTTCGACCGGCGCGGCAATCTTTACGTCGCGGCGTCGATTGGCGGCAAGCGCGGCATTGTTCGGCTGACGCCGCAGGCGGAGCCGGAGCTTGTGCTTGGCGGCAGCAACATCGTTGGGCTCGCGTTGATGCCCTCGCACCGCGCGATGATCACGACGAACACCGCGCTCTACACGCTCGATTGGGACGTCGAGGGACTGCCTCTCAACGGCTAGATTCCTTTCCTTCGACTGAAGGGAGGCGACTCTGCGAATCGCCACCGACCTTGCATCGGATGTTTCCTACGGTTTTCGGCAACTCCGCAAAAGCATTCCGCTGACGATTCTTTGCGTTGCAGTGCTTGCGATTGGCATTGGCGCGACCACCGCCGTGTTTACCGTGCTGTACGACGCGCTGCTGAAGCCGCTCCCCTACCGCGACGCCGCGAGGATCGTTTTCGTCCACAACGAATTCCCGAACTCACAACACTTACGTGCGAACGCGTCGGGCCCCGACTATGCCGACCTGTCGACACACAGAGAAATCTTCAGTGAGACGGCCGCCTATTATTTCAACGATTTCACGATGAGCAGCACGGGCGATTTCGCGTACGCGCAGCATGTGGACGCCGTGAACGCGTCCGCGAGTCTTTTCCCGATGCTGGGCGTTCGGCCGCAACTCGGCCGCACGATTCTGACGGACGATGACCGCTATGGCGCGCCGAAAGTCGTCGTACTGAGCGATGCGCTCTGGCGGAGCAAATTCGCCGCAGATCCCGGCGCCATCGGACGGACGATCGACCTCGACGGCGTGCCGTACCAAATCGTCGGCGTGATGCCGCCGGATTTCAAATTTCCGTACCCTGCCACGCAGATGTGGGTGCCGCTGGCTCTCGCTCCGGATGATTACGCGCCGAGCGAGCGAGGCGACAAGTGGCTGCAAATGCTGGCGCGCCTCGCGCCGGGCGTGACGCCCGAACGCGCGAACGCGATGCTGGCTGCCGTGAGCCATCGTCTGGCCGCGCAGTATTCAGATTTCTATCCCGAGAGTACAGGCTGGCGCTTTTCGTTCGAGCCGATGCTTGAGGAGCAAACCAAAGATGTTCGCGAGTGGCTCGTGCTCGCGTTTGGCGCTGCGATTTGCGTTCTGCTGATCGCTTGCACGAACATTTCGGGGCTGCTGCTGGTCCGCGCGACGGTGCGAAGCCGCGAATGGGCGGTGCGTTCCGCGTTGGGCGCGAGTTCGGCAAGGCTGATCCGGCAAATCCTCACTGAAACGGCGCTGCTCGTCTCGATTGGCTGCGCCGCGGGTTTCGCGCTGGCGATTGGACTCGTGCGATTCATCAATGTTTATGGACCGATTCACCACGCCGAGATTGAGCCGTGGACGCTCGCATTCGCGCTCGCGTTGTGCGTTGCGTCCACGCTGATCGCGGGCATGCTCCCCGCGACGCTTTCTTCGCGCGTCTCGCTCGAGCAATCGCTGAGGACCGGCGCTGGACGCGCCGCCACCGGCCAGTCGCGCTGGCGCGGAGCGCTTGTCGCAGGACAAATCGGAATTGCGATTGCGCTGCTCTTCACGGCGACCGCGCTGAGCCGGAGCTTCACGAAGCTGCTCGATGTACCGCCCGGGTTTTCTGCGGAGCGCGTCTGGTCTGCCTGCGTGACGCTTCCGCGCAAGTACTACAGCGGCGGCGCCTCGCACGCGCAGTTCTTCCGCACCCTGGTCGACCACGTCGCGGCTGTGCCGGGTGTCGAGTCCGCGTCGGCCTCCATGTCTTTGCCGTTCAGCAGCGGCGGGTACATGGCTGACTTATATTTCCCAGGTCGACCTGAGAGGCAAATCCGGCCAGCGGCGCGCGTCGACATCGTGCTGCCGAATTATTTCGAGACTCTGAAGGTTCCCCTGATCAAAGGACGTACGTTCACGCCCGAGGACGACACCAGCGCGCAAACCGTGGTGCTGGTCGACAAAGAATTCGTCCGCGAGTATTTCCCCAGTCAAGACCCAATCGGGAAGATGGTGGCGAACAATGCCACCCGCGACAAGCTGGCAACCATTGTCGGCATCGTCGGAGATGTCGCAATGCGCCAACTTGACGGGCAGCACAAACCAATAATCTATTGGACTCAACTGCAACTTCCGAATTCCGCGATGTTTTTGGTCGTGCGGCAGGCCGGCGAGACAAACGTCACGTCCGCGGTGCGCGAAATCTTGCACCAGCAGGACGCAACCGTTGCGCTGTTTGATATCGAGACGATGCCGGACCGCATCATGGATTCGGTGAAGGTGCGGCGATTTGTTGCGTGGCTGCTGGACAGCCTTGCGCTCGTTGGGATGGCTTTGGCTGCGCTGGGACTCTACGGCACGCTCGCGTACCTGGTTCAATTGCGACGGAGGGAAATCGCTATTCGCATGGCACTTGGCGCAACGGCTCGCGATATTGCGAACCTGGTGGCGCGGTACAGTCTATCGTTGGCGCTTGCTGGGTTAATCCCCGGCGCGATTCTTTCGATCGCAGCTGCCTTTGCCACGCGAAGTTTTCTGTTTGGCATCGGCGCGCTCGATCCGTGGACGATAGGGTGCACCGCTATCGGATTGTTCGCCGTCGGAGCGATTGCCACATGGTCGCCGGTGGCGCAAGCGGCCCGCGTGAGTACGCTTGCGATGCTTCGCGACGAATAGCAGCGCTGCTTTTCAAACTGCCAAAATCATCCGCGCACTTGCGGGCATTGCTGCGCATCGGGTACAACAGTCTGTCGCGCTTCGAGTAGCGCAGACACCATGCGCTTCGAGTGCGCGCAAAATAAAATGAATGCGGAGATCATCGCTGTCGGTTCCGAGCTGCTGACGCCGTTTCGCCTCGATACGAATTCCCTTTTTCTCACCGCTGAGCTCAATCAGCTGGGCATTCGCGTGATTCACAAGGCGGTGGTGGGCGACGCGCGCGACGAGATGCGCTCGTCATTTGAACACGCGATGGAAAGGGCGGAACTTGTGGTCGCCTCGGGCGGGCTTGGCCCGACGGACGACGACCGCACGCGCGATACCGTCGCTGAGCTGCTGGGGCGAAAACTCCGGCGTGACGAAGGCGTGTTTCGGCACATCCAGGAGCGCTTTCGGCGATTTGGCCGCGCGATGCCGGAAATCAACGAGCGGCAGGCCATGGTTCCCGAGGGCGCCACAATTTTGCCGAATCCCCGCGGCACTGCGCCGGGATTGTGGCTCGAGAGCGGCGGCCATATCATCGTCCTTCTGCCGGGCGTGCCAAACGAGTTGCGCGCGCTGTTCGAGGCGGAGGTGGGTCCGCGCCTCGCGAAGCTGAATCATCGTGAGCGGCTGTTCACTCGCGAATTGCGGATCACGGGAATGGCGGAATCCGAGGTCGAGCAGCTCGTTTCGCCGCTGTATGCCCTCTATCCGGACACGGAGACGACGATTCTGGCGGCGCCCAGCGGAATCCAGCTGCACCCGCGCATTTGGTCGGACGATCCGGCGAAAGCCGAAAAGCTGCTCGACGAAATCACCGGCCGGATGGCGCTGGCGCTCGGCGAAAATCTTTTTTCGACGAAGGGCGAAACGCTCGAGGAAGTGGTGGCGCGCGTCCTCACCGAAAATCGCGCGACGATTGCTGTGGCCGAAAGCTGCACCGGCGGCATGCTGGCGGAACGGTTGACGAATGTTCCCGGAAGCTCGAGTTATTTTCTTGGTGGCGTCGTCTGCTACAGCAATGAATTGAAGACGGCGCTGGTTGGCGTCCCCAAGGAATTGATCGAAGCCAAAGGCGCGGTCAGTCCGGAGGTGGCGCTGGCGCTCGCGGACGGAATTCGCAGGCTGTCGGGCGCCACGCTGGGGGTGGGCGTCACGGGCATTGCCGGCCCGGGCGGAGGAACGCCGGAGAAGCCGGTTGGCCTGGTGCACATCGGGCTCGCAGGCGAGCGCGGCCCACGCGAGAAAGCGTTTCGCTTCCCCGGCGACCGCGACCGTATTCGCCAGTACGCGACGCAGACCGCGCTTGATATGGTACGGCGCCACTTTCCGTACTCGGCGCATGGGCGAGGATGACCTGTGCGGCTTTTCGTGGCGCTCGAGCTTCGTGAAGACGTTCGCCAGGCGATGCGCGAATTGATCGCGCGGCTCAAGCCGCTCGGCAAGGACGGGCGCTGGGTGCGTCCCGAGGGAATGCACATCACGTTGAAATTCATCGGCGAGATGGATGCGAAAAATCTTGAAGCGATTCGAGTCGCGCTGGCTCCGATTCGTTCACCGCAGCCGGTGGAGATGTACTTCCGCGGAGTAGGATTCTTCCCCGACGAGCGGCGGCCGCGCGTTGCGTGGTGCGGAATAGAAGCGTCGGCGAATATGGCGAAGCTGGCCGCGGATATCGAGAGCGCGTGCGAATCATTGGGGCCATTGGGAATTGAACGCGAGTCGCGCGACTTTGCGCCGCATCTGACGCTTGCGCGATTCAATCCGCCCGGCCGCGCGGATGAATTGGTGCGCGCCGCGAAAGAATTGCAGTCGTACGAGTTCGGCTCGGCCCGCGAGACGGAATTTCATTTGTTCGAGAGCATTCTTGGGCGCTCGGCCGCAGAATATAAGAAGCTTGCCAGTTACCCCTTCGTTGAGGAACGCGCGTGAGCAACGACTGGCTGATTCCCTTGATCGCGTACGCGCTAGGGTCGATCCCTTTCGGCTTTCTGATTGTGAAGGCGCGCGGCCGGGACATTCGCGAAACCGGAAGCGGAAACATCGGCGCGGCAAATGTGGCTCGCAACGCGGGCGCGATCGCGGGCGTGCTGACGCTGCTGCTAGACGCTGCCAAGGGCTATGCGGCCGTCTGGATTGCGGCGCGATGGACGCACGGCGACATTCGCTGGATGATGGCGGCCGCGCTGGCGGCGGTGATCGGCCACATGTTCCCGATATGGCTCGGATTCAAGGGAGGTAAGGGAGTGGCAACCGGCCTAGGCGTGTTTCTGCCGATTTGCCCAGAAGCGGTGGCGGCCGCGGCGGTTCTTTGGATCGTTACCGTGGCCTTTTGGCGCTATTCGTCGCTGGGCTCGATCGTGGCGGCGGTGGCTATGCCGGTCCTCGTTTACGTCTTGTACGCGCCGGGACATGCGCCGTCGCCCTATGTGAGCGTGGGAACCATCCTGATCTCGATTCTCATCCTCGTGAAACACCTGCCGAACATCGAACGCCTGGCAGCCGGAACCGAGAACCGGTTGAAGTTCGGCCGGTGAGGAATTGAGGCGCGGCTTCAGGGTTACACTGTGGGGTTCGCCATCAAGAAAAAGGAACCCTGGGACCTTTGTTTGCGTATTCTTCGGTTAGCGGGGTGCTTATGAAGAATCTATTTCGGCTTTTGGCGGCCTATCTGCTGTTTGCCTCGGCGGCATTCTGCCAGACCACGCGGGAAACCGCGAATCTGGAACATCGGAGTTTTGAGACGAACCTGACCAGCGGTTCGTCGCTTCGTTTGCACCTACACGATGGAGACTTCCGCGTCGTAGGCAGCGATTCGGAGAAGATTTCCATCCACGTCGAGGGCAAGAACGTCGAGCAGGCCGAGAATATCAAGATTCAGCTGGAGCGCTCGCAGAAGGCCGTAGATCTCACGCTTTCGCGTGTTCCGAAGAACGAGCTGCAGGTCACGATTGAGATCCCCAGATCTACCAACCTGTACGCGCGGATGCGCGGCGGCGACCTCTCAGTGGAGGGCGTTGCGGGAGATAAAGATCTCGAGCTTATTGGGGGCGACTTGACGATCCAAGTGGGAAGTCCCGAGGACTATTCCCGCGTCGATCTCTCCGTGAAGTTCGGGGACGTCAGCGGCACCCAGTTTGGCGATCCCAAGGGCTGGCTCGGGAATGCCGTTCGGCGAAACGGCAATGGAAAATACAGCCTTCACGCCCATGTCATGTCGGGCGATCTGGTCCTGAAGTCCTGAAGCGCATCAACTCGAAACATAGGGATATCACCGTGCCTATCCCGGTTCGTAAGCGCCAATAGCCCCGTGGCTTATCCGCAACGGCAGTACCTTCGTCCCGTTGTGCCGGCTTGCCGCGTTCGATAGCATTTAAGAGGCGGCCTATCCCTGTGCCCATTCAAGCCCTTAAGACCTTCACAGCGCGCCGGTTACGCATCCTCTGGATCGTGCTGGGGGCGCTTTTGCTCGTAAGCGTCACTCCGCTTTGGCTTTATCACCGGCAAGTGCTGCGGCTGAGCGAAGAGAAGCTGCAAGACACCGAGCAAGTGCAGCAGAACGAAACTACGCGGTCGCTGGCCAGCGAAACCCTGCAATTCCAACAGGGCGTCCGCGACCAACTCGTCACGCAGCGACAGGTGCTCACGCTGACCGGATGGATTCACGACGTGGACGATCCCGCGCACGCGCCGGAACTGACGCGTCTGCTGGGGCAATTCGTCGAGGACGATCCCGACATTCTGTACGTCACCGCCGTAAACAAACAAGCCAAGGGACAGTCGGCCGGAAGCTTCAGCGCGGACCTGGACCCGTTCGTGGGCGCGGCGCTCAAGCGCGCCTTCCAGGCGAATTTCCAGGGCTTTGATTCGATCAGCGAACCCTTCGCGCTGGGCCGGGAGAATCACCCGGCGCTGGTCATGTCTGTGCCGTTGCTAACGGACGGCCAGTTCAACGGGATGTTCGCAGCCGTCGTATCGCTCGACCGGCTGCAGGCGCGGCTGAAAGAGGTGAGCGTCCGCCATCGCACGGTCTTCATCGTGGATGTGCACGGCCGCATCGTCGCCTATCCCGACGCGAGCGAATTCGTTCCGGGCCGCGACATCACGTCGGTGTCGCCGCTTGTGAAACAGTTTAAGGAGCTGCCCGCGCTGCTGCGCGCCACGCAGACCATCCATTTCGAGATCCCTGACAAGGATCCGCGGCAATCCGTGGAAATGATCGGCACGTACAGCACGATCCCGGAGCTGCGATGGGCCGTGGTGGCGCAGCGCAGCCTTGACGACGCGCGCGTCGATGCGGGCGTGAAGGAAATGCGCCAGCAGGCGCTGAGCTTCGTTTTGGGCGTCACGTTCGTCGCGCTGTCGTTCGGATACGTTCTCGCCGTCGGCATCACGCGGCCCATCCGCGGCCTTGTGGAATCGGTCCGCGCCATTAGCCGCGCTGAATTTCACGAACGCGTGGCCGTTCAGGGCGCCGCGGAGATCAGCGAGCTCGCCGAGACGTTCAACAACATGGCGGGCGACATCGAAGAGTTCATCAAGAAGCTGAAGCAGGCCGCGGCCGAGAACCGCGACCTCTTCCTCGGCTCGATTCGCATGCTCGCCGCCGCCATCGACGAAAAGGACCCGTACACGCGAGGCCACTCCGGGCGCGTGGCAAAGTACTCGATGATCATCGGCGAAGGCCTGAACTTGAGCACGGAGGATCTCGACCGGCTGCGCATTTCGGCGCTGCTGCATGATGTGGGCAAGATCGGCGTCGAGGATCGCGTGCTGAAGAAGCCGGGCAAGCTGACGGATGAAGAATTTGATTTGATGAAGCAGCACACCGTGAAGGGCGCGAATATCATGCGGCCTGTGGCGCAGCTTCGGGAAATGCTGCCGGGAATTGAGCTCCATCACGAGCGCATGGACGGCGGCGGCTACCCCTACGGCTTGGCGGGCGAGAAGATTCCGATGATGGCGCGCATCATCGCCGTTGCGGACACGCTCGACGCCATCACCACGAATCGGCCGTACCAGTCCGCCATGGACCTGGAATTCGCCATGCAGCGGATTCGGTCGCTGTCTGTTGTGAAATTCGACGCGCAGGTCGTCGCGGCGCTCGAACACGCCGTCGCCGCCGGCCGGCTTCGCCTGAGCGCCACCCTCGTCGAAGTTTAGCCTCGAAGTCTGACTGGCCTCGCTGCCTCTGCTAGAATGGATTGCTTCGCTGAACGCGGCGCGCATCCATGATCTCACTCTTCGGAAAACCTGAACCGACTCTACTCGAACGACTGAAGGACTCCGTCAGCAAGACGCGCTCGGAGCTTTCGGCGCGCGTCGAGCAGATCCTCACCGGCGACCGGCCCGTCGACCTAGAGCTATTGAAGCAGCTCGAATCGGCCCTCTTGAGCGCCGATATCGGCGTGCGCACGACGAAAGAAATCCTCGCGGCCCTCCGCGAGCAAGTAAACCAGCACAAGCTCGAAGGTTCGGATACGCTGCGGCGTGAACTGAAGAGCCAGGTGCTGAAAATCCTGACCGCGCCGCTCGGGAACTCGAACGGCAAGGTGGATATTGCGCCGCGCGTGCTCTTCGTCGTCGGCGTGAACGGAACGGGCAAAACCACGACGATCGGCAAGCTCGCGAATCGCCTGAAAAAAGACGGCGCCAGTGTGGTGCTGTGCGCGGCAGACACGTTTCGCGCCGCGGCGATCGAACAGCTCGAAGTGTGGGGGCGGCGCGCCGGAGTGGAAGTGGTGAAGCAGAAATCGGGAGCGGACCCATCGGCGGTGATTTTCGATGCGCTCTCGGCCGCGAAGGCACGCGCTGCCGACATCGTGATTGTCGACACGGCTGGCCGCCTGCACACGAAATCGAATCTGATGGCCGAGCTCGAAAAAATGAAGCGCACGTCGGCGAAGATTGTGCCCGGCGCGCCGCACGACGTGCTGCTCGTGCTCGACGCGACCACCGGCCAGAACGGGCTCAACCAGGCGCGCGAATTTTGGAGCAGCGCGGGCGTCACCGGCATCGTGCTGACGAAGCTTGACGGCACGGCAAAGGGCGGCATCGTGGTGGCGATCGCACGTGAGTTGAACCTGCCAATTCGGTTCGTGGGAACGGGCGAGCAGATAGACGATCTGGTGCCGTTTGACGCGCAAACGTATGTCAACTCGCTCTTCGATTAGCGAGGTAGACGAGGCGTGGATGGCCCGCGCGCTCGAACTGGCGCGACGCGGCACAGCACTGGCACATCCCAATCCAATCGTCGGCGCAGTGCTGGTGAGGAATGGCCGCGTCGTTGGAGAAGGTTTTCACGAATATGACAAGCGCGACCACGCGGAAATCGTCGCGCTGAAGCAAGCGGGCGCGAAGGCGCGCGGCTCCACGCTGTACGTCACCCTGGAACCGTGTTGTCACACCGGACGCACCGGCCCGTGCACGAAAGCAATCATCGCGGCGGGGGTTGCGCGCGTCGTGGCCGCGATGAAAGATCCCAATCCCGCGGTTTCTGGCCGCGGTTTCGCGGGGCTTCGCCGAGCGGGAATCGAAGTGACGCCAGGTGTGCGCGAGCAGGAAGGGCAACGGCTGAACGAGGCTTTCGCGTGGTGGATGCGAACCGGCCGCCCGCTGGTCACGCTGAAATCCGCGCTCACGCTCGACGGCCAAATTGCTCTTCACCCCGGCAGCCCCACCACGATTTCGAGCGCCGCATCGCGCAAGGAGGTGCAGCGCCTCCGCCATGCCGCCGATGCCGTGCTTACGGGAATCGGCACCGTCCTTGCTGATGACCCGGGGCTGACCGACCGCACCGGCCTGCCCAGGCGACGTCCGTTGCTGCGCGTCGTGCTCGATTCGTCGCTAAGAATTTCGCTGCGCTCAAAACTTTTGCGAACCGCACGTAAAGACGTCATCGTGTTTACCCTGCAGCCTCCGGATTCCCCGAAAGCGCGCGCCCTTGAAAAGGCCGGCGTCGAAGTTGTGCGCGTTCGCGGTCGTGCGGGGCGCCCCGACTTGCGCGCCGTTCTCCGCGAATTGGGCCGCCGCCAAATTCTCAGCGTGATTCTCGAGGCTGGCGCGGATCTTAGTGGCGCCGCGCTGGAAGCTGGGGTTGTGGATAAGATGCTCCTCTTCTATGCTCCCAGGATCATGGGGACGCGCGGCGTGCCTCTCGCGCGCACGTCGAAGCAATGGTTCGCGAAGGGGCCGGTGCTCTCGAATTTGAGCTTCAGGCAATTCGGGCCTGATTTTGCCGTCGAAGGATATTTTCACGATGTTTACGGGGATCATTGAAGGCGCCGGGAAAATTGAATCGTTCGAACGCGGCCCCGAAGGCGGCCGTCTCCGCGTGAATCTCTCGGGCGCCGGCGAAATCGCAAGCGGCGTGAAGCTGGGCGACAGCATCGCCGTCAACGGATGCTGCCTTACCGTGGTCGAATTCGATGGTAAGCATTTCGGCGCTGATCTTTCCGGCGAGACGCTGCGGCGCACTTCGTTCGGCGAGAAGAAGGCGGGTGACGTGATCAATCTCGAACGGCCGCTTGCCGTTGGCGCGCGCCTGGGCGGCCATTTCGTGCAAGGCCACGTGGACGGCATCGGGCGCGTGACACGCCTCGTCCCTGAAGGGGATAGTTGGTGGCTCTCCGTGCGGGTACCCGAAGAACTGCGCCGCTACGTCGCCGAAAAAGGCTCGCTCGCGATCGACGGCATCAGCTTGACCGTCGCCGGCTGGCACGACGGCATCGCCGATATCGCCGTCATTCCTTTCACGCACCAGCACACGAATGTGGGCGCGATGGTCCCCGGCGACGCAGTGAATCTCGAGTGCGACATCCTCGCGAAATATGTCGAAAGCCTGTTGCAAACCGACAAGCGGCCCGCAATTGCTCGCCTCACCGTAAGCCGGTTGATCGAAGAGGGTTTCTAGGTGGCCGCGCAACGCACGTACGACGCGATCGTAATCGGGGCCGGTGTGTTCGGCTCGTGGACCGCCTATTTTCTGCGGAAGTCCGGCGCGAGCGTGCTGCTGGTGGACGCTTATGGCCCCGCGAATGCGCGCGCGAGCTCCGGCGGCGAATCCCGTATCATTCGGATGGGATACGGCGCCGACGAAGTCTATACGCACTGGTCAATGAATGCGCTGCCGCTGTGGAAGGAACTTTTCGCAGCGGCTGATCGCCCGGAGCTTTTTCAGCCGACGGGCGTGCTCTGGATCGCGAGCGAAGGCGAAAAATACCCGCTGGATACGGTCGCCACTCTGCAAAAAGTGGGCGTGCGCTTCGAGAAGCTGTCTCTCACGCAGTTGTGTGAGCGCTATCCGCAAATTTACGTTGAAGACGATTGCTGGGGCATCTTCGAACCTGATAGCGGCGTGCTGATGGCGCGGCGCGCTGTGCAATGCGTGGTTGAGCAGGCGGAGAAGGCCGGCGTCGAATATCGAAATGAAGCCGTCCGCGCGCCCGTCGGCTCGCGCCAGATGACTGAAGTAGTCACAACAAGCGGGGAGCGATTCTCCGCGTCGACGTTTGTCTTCGCGTGCGGACCTTGGCTGCCGAAAGTGTTTCCCGAGCTGCTCGGCGAGCGCATCTTTCCGTCGCGCCAGGAAGTGTTTTTCTTCGGCGTGCCGCCGGGCGACCTGCGATTCGCCGCGCCCGCGATGCCCACGTGGCTGAAGCTGAAGGACGAATTTTACGGAATGCCCGACATCGAAAATCGCGGCTTCAAGGTAGCTTTCGACCGCCACGGCCCGAAAGCCGATCCCGACACGCAGTCGCGCGTCGCCAGCTCCGAAGCGCTCGCCGTGGCCAAGGAATATCTGGTGCGACGCTTCCCTGCCATGCGCGATGCTCCGGTGCTCGAAACGCGTGTCTGCCAGTACGAAAACACGTCGAGCGGGGATTTTCTGATCGATAAGCACTCGGAACTAGACAACGTGTGGCTCGTCGGCGGCGGCTCAGGCCACGGCTTCAAACATGGACCGTCGCTCGGCCAGTATGTGGCCGCTCGCGTTGCGCAAGGCGGAGCTGTAGAGCCGCGCTTTTCGCTCGCGACTAAGCAGAAAGTGCAGCGCCGCGCCGTCTTTTAGCGCGAATTTGAAGAGCCGGTGCCGGAGGAAGACAATTCCCGCGCTTTCTGTCGCGCGCCGCGCAGATAAAGCACCAGCCCCAAAACCACGGAGAGAACCGTTCCGGCCACAAGTTTCGTTTCAAACATCCATTTGTTCGTGGACTCGGCCGGCGGTATCAGCGACAGCACGATTCCCGCTACCACCACCAGCAGACCCAGCGACCCGGCAATCCACACGCCGGCTTTCCCGCCCGGGATGAGCATCTGGTCTTTGTTGGTGCCGCGGTCCTTGCGGTCCGAGAGTTTGATCACCGCGCAATACATGTAGACGAACGGAATGAAGTAGAGGATCGTCGCCGCATCGACAAGAATCTGGTACGCGCTGTTCGCGGTTTCGTTCACCTGAATCAAAAGAAGAATCACGCCCGAAATCGCCGCCTGCACGAGAATCGACACCCACGGCGTCTTCCATTTCGGATGAATCTTCCCGAACGCCGCGGGCAAATAGCGGTCGATGCCGACCACAAACGGAACACGCGCCACGCCGGCCACCGTCGATCCCACACCGCCGGCGTTGCCGATGCTTACCAGGATTGCAGCGATCACTCCAAAGAGCCCGATGCGCAGCAGGCTGGAGGTCGACGCCAGAGCCTGCAGGACGCCGCTTTTCGGGTCCACCACTTCGGGCGGCAACATCGCGAGAACCGCGATCGTTCCCGAAATGTAGATCAGCGCTATCAGAATGCCAGAGCTGAAAATCGCGCGAGGGAACGTCTTGCGCGGATCGCGAACTTCTTCGCTCATGGCCGAGCATAATTCGAATCCCGCGAACGCAAATGCGATCTGCGGCCAAAAATTCACGGTGCCGAAGTTCCAAACCGGCAGCATATTGGACCACGTGAAGTGAACTTGCGGTCCGCTCGTTCGCCACGTGTACACGCCCAGACCCACCAGCATCAGCAACGGAAGATACGTGCACACTCCGCCCGCGTTCTGCAGCCACTTGCCGATGTTCAGGCCGATGATGTTCAGCACCACTGCGACGAACAGCAGAGAGAACGATAGGACCATCAGGAACGTCCGGTCCTGCGCCAGATGCGCGGCGCCGCTGCCGCCGATGTACGCCGCCATCGCGGCGCTCGCCATCAGTAAGCCCGGAAAATAAAACAGCGTGTAGATCCAGTATGTCCAGCCGGCAACGAAGCCGTGGAAATCGCCGAAGGCCTCTTTGGACCAGACGTACAAACCGCCTTCCTCGGGGAATCGCGTCGATAGCTCCGTAATCACAAACGCGGACGGCACAAAGAAGAATAGCGCCGCGAGCACCCACAGGCTGATCGAGGATGTTCCGTTATGAGCGGCAGCCGCGATCCAGCGGGGGCCCAGCACTGTGGCAATGTTGAAGAGCAGCACGTCCCAGAAACCCATCACACGGCGAAGCTGTTTCTTGGGATCGCTGGCAGCCGGGGCGTTCACGCGCTTGCATCCAGCGCGGGAATCAATTCGTCCTGGAGGAGAAAATTGCGAAGAACCGGATCCTTCGAGCTTTCGAGCTCCGGCCACATGCCGAAGAATTCGACGCGGCCTTCGTGAAGAAAGATCACGCGGTCCGCGAGTTTTTTGGCGAGGTGCGTATCGTGTGTCACCACGATCGAGGTCTTGTGAAATTTCGACTTCAACTTCAGGATCAACTCGCTGGTTTGCCCCGCCATGATCGGGTCAACCATGGTGGTGGGTTCGTCATAAAGGATCGCGTCGGGATCTTCGGCCAGCGCTCGCGCAATTGCCACGGCGCGCTTCGTTCCGGTGCTCAAGTCCGAGGGAATGCGATCCGCAAACTCCTTCACTTCCAGCATCTCGAGCAACCCGTTCACCTTTCGGTCCACTTCCACGGGATCGGTGGCGCCACCCCGGCTCACGATGGGGAACGCAACGTTTTCGGCCACGGTGAGCGAGTCGAAGAGCGCGCCCGACTGGAAGACCATCGTCACACGGCGGCGAATCTTCGAAAATTGCGCTTCGCTCCAACCGGCCACGTCCTCGCCTGCCACGATGATTTGTCCCTCATCCGGCTGCAAAAATCCGAGCAACAATTTCAGCGATACCGATTTCCCCACTCCGCTGCGGCCCATGATGACGGCCGTCTCACCCCTGTTGACGAAGAAATTCACTTCCTTCAGGACGCTGTTTTCGTCGAACGATTTCGAAACGTTCCGGAATTCGAAGTAGTGGTCGCTCATGGTTTGCTGCGTGCGCCTAATCGCGCCTTTGCTTCCTCATAATCCGCGGCCGAATTCATATTCTTGAATAGGAGACCTTCGGAATCAAAGGCTTTCCATTCGCGCGGTTCTATGTGCTCGGCGCGAAGACCGGCGAGCCCGTCGGTGACTCTGCGAACGCCGCGATCCAGCGCGAGCCAAATCGCGGATTCGGAGCTTTTGTTGTACATCGCGCAGAGCGGCTCCGCGCCCGCGTCGCTCAACGGAAGCAACACGTCGGCATCGGAGCGTTCCGCGCGAAGAATCAGATGTTCCAGCCAGGGCTTGGTGAGATACGGCAAATCGCAGGCAACGATCAGGTTCCACGGTGATTCCGACGCGCGCAAAGCGGTGGCGATGCCGCCGAGCGGACCTGCGCCCGGCCAGTCGTCGCGAATGGCGCGCAATCGAAGGCGAGTGTAGATCTCGGGTGGGCCAACAATCGTGGGCTTTGTTCCGGAGGCGGATTCCACCAGGCGCGCCGTGCGCACGATCAGAGGCACGCCCCCAAGTTTGAGCAACGCCTTGTTAGTCCCCATCCGCGAGCTCTCGCCACCCGCAAGAATGAACGCCGCAATTGGGGCTGGGTCTCCAGTCATCGTCGCTGTTGCCTACGAACGCCGACGCCTGCGCGCGCCCGAGACCCGGCGTGACGCAGGCACCTTGCCGATTCGCGGATCTCTGGCAATGATGAGCTCACAGGCGCGCGACGCAGCCTCTTCAAAATCGGGCGCGTCTGCGGGAAGGACCTGCCAACCTGTTACTTTCTTTCCGAACACCTGAATGGATCGCATGTTCGGGAACTCGCCGCGCAGACTTTCGTGGTGCTCCTTGGTAGTAGCAAGCCAAACGCCGTTATCCGGAGATTTGCCAGGCTTGTCGCGCAATATGAGGACAATCTTGTCCTCAACATATAACGCGAGGCAGCCGAACATGGAGCGAGTCTCAGGCGAAATGGCGGCGAGCGCGTCGAGCACGAACTCGTGCGGCACCGCCTTGCGCCGCTTGACACCAAAAGCAGCGTCGTCAATCGGAAGAGAATTCCTGCCGCGAACGGATTTCACCATCGGAATCACCGTAGGATAGCAGCTTTCGCCGTCGCCAGTGTTCGGCTGTGCACAGATCCTGCCTTTGTCAGTGTCCTCTAGTTTTTCTCAGTGTCCTCTGTGGTGAGCTTTCGTTCCCTCGTTCATTTGCCAGGTCGCTGGATGCCCAGCTCGCGGAGCTTTTCCTGCAAACTCTGCCGGTGCAGGCCGACTTCCTCCGCGGTCTTCGAGACGTTCCAGTGGTGCTCCTCCAATTTGCGCTTGAAGTACGCAACTTCGAATTGGCGCTTGGCCTCGCGAAAATCGGATTCGCTCAGGAACGAATTCGCCGCGCCGCCTCGCGACGCGATTTCACCCGTGCCGTGACGAATCTCCTCGGGAAGGTCTGCGGCGCGAATCTCTTTTCCCTCCGACAATACGAGCGTTCGCTCCAGCGCATTCCGAAGCTCGCGGATGTTTCCCGGCCACTCGTACCGCCGAAGCAGCTCCATCGCTTCGGAGCTCAACCTCGCCTGGCGATGATGCCGCGAGCCGAATTGTTCGAGAAACGTCGCTGCGAGCAACGGGATATCTTCTTTGTGAGCGCGCAGCGGAGGCAACTCGAGCGTGACGACGCGAATGCGGTAGTACAAATCCTCGCGAAAACGGCTCGCCGCGATTTCCGCCTGCAGATTGCGATGCGTCGCGCTCACCACGCGAACATCCACGTTGATCGCGTGCAGCCCGCCGAGCCGCTCGATCTGGCGGCTTTCGAGGGCACGCAAAACCTTTGCCTGCGTGACCGGATTCATGTCGCCAATTTCGTCGAGAAACAGCGTGCCGCCCGACGCCAGCTCGAATTTGCCCTTTCGCTGCTGAGCCGCGCCCGTGAACGCGCCTTTCTCGTAGCCGAACAGTTCGGACTCAATCAGCGTTTCCGGCAACGCGGCGCAGTTAATCGCGACGAACGGCTTTCCTGCCCGCGTCGAACGGTCATGAATTTCCTGCGCGAGCAGCTCCTTGCCCGTGCCGCTCTCTCCCAGAATCAGCACGGTGGTGTCGGTAGGCGCAACGCGTTCGGCCATCTCGAACACGCGTCGCATGGCGGCCGAACTGCCGATCATGCGCCCGAAGTTGCCCTCGGCGACCAGCTCGCGACGAAGGCGCTGATTTTCGGCGCCTAGCTCGCTAAGTTTCAGAATATTCGCGACGCGATGGCGCAGCTCTTCGATGTCGAATCCCTTCACGATGTAGTCCGTCGCGCCGCTCTGGAGCGCTTCCACCGCGGTCTTCGCCGTGTCGAGCGCCGAGACAATGAGCACCGGCGTATCGTCGCCGCTTTCGCGCAGCCACTTCAGAAACGAGACGCCATCTTCATCCGGCATCACAAGATCGAGAAGGATGAGTTGCGGGCTGCCGCCCGAAAGAGCTTTGCGCGCCGCGTCCGCCGAATCCGCTTCGGTGACGCGGTATCGGCCCTCAAGCGCGCGCCGCATCCCGTACCGCGCGGGGGAGTCGTCATCAACAATCAATATCGTCTGCATTTTCTCCGTCCGAATCCCTCGGCGTACTCCGCGCCTCAGCGGTCAAGACTCTCGGCTTTCGATTGAGTGCTCCCGCCGTATCGTCCGCATTGTCTTTATCTGTGTTCATCTGCGTTCATCTGTGGTTCCCAAGGTTTTTCTGTCGGGTTCCACCGGCAACCTCATGACAAACCTGGTCCCCCTCCCGTTTCTCACTGGGCTCTCGCAGATAACCTCTCCGCCCATTTCGGCGACTCGACGCGCCACAATCGAAAGTCCTAGCCCGGTGCCGGTCGCCTTCGTGGTAAAAAACGGCTGGAAAATCTTCGCTCGCGCTTCCTGCGAAATCCCAGGGCCATCATCGTCCACTCGAATCTCAAGATTTTCCGGCGTCTGCGTTAGCCCGACGCGCACGCGTCCGCCATTCGGCTGCGCTTCGATGGCGTTGATAATCAGGTTGGATAGCACTTCGCTGAGCGCCTCTTCCGACGCGAGCAGCCAAACCTCTTGCGCGGGGCAATCGAATTCCAGCCGAACGTTTCGGCGTTCGGCATCGCGGCCGAATAGCGCGGCCGTTTGCTTCGCGAGGGCGACGGCCCCGATCCGCTGGCCATTCACCGACGGCTTCGCAAATTTCAATAGCTGCGTGAGCTTCGTGCTCATGCGGTCGATTTCGCCCACCACGAGTGCGCAATCGTGCCGAATATCGAACGGCAAATCCGGTTTCTCGAGCTGCACCTGCAGAATCGTCTTCATGGAGCTCAATGGATTGCGCAAATTATGCGACACGCTTGCGGCCATCTGGCCCAGCAGAGCCAGCCGCTCGCGTTCCGCCAGTTCCCTCTCCAGCCGCAATTTTTCCTCGATCAGCCGACACAGGTCGAACATGGCCGGCAACTGCTCGGCCAGAAATTCCAGCGCCGCGGACGTTTCACCCGTGATGTACGCGCCGGTGGTGACAGCTTCGAGCAGGCCGATTTCCTGTTTGTCTTTCATTAGCGGCAGCCGAACCGCGTGCCCCAGCCCGCCGGGGATTTCGAGCGGTTGCGCCGCCGCATTGCGTGGAACGGAGATGCGCACGGCAGCCAACCCGAACTCTTCGCGAATGCGCCGTTCCGCCAGCGCAACGAGCTCGGCGACGCTGCCCTGCCGAGCTTCCTGCTGTATTTGCAATGTCAGCCGCTGCACATGGTCCATCCGCTCGCTCAATCGCCGGTGCAGGACCGGACCGATCACTCGTTCGATGGGCTCAAAGAGAAAAATTAGGATGAACAGGAGGACACTCGCGGTGGCCTCCGGCGGAAAAACAGGCGCCAGCCATCCGCTCACTCGGTGCACCAGCGCAAGATAAAGCAGCGCAAGAAACGTCGCCGACAGCGCATACACCAGATTCCGTTGCGCGCCGAATTCGAGGAAATTTCGCCGCAGTGAATAACGAATCAGCACGGCGCCTGGTAGAACACCCGCAATTGTGATCACTACGCCGCGTCCCCACGTGGTCACATCCAAAATCCGTGCCATTGGCTCGAGAAGCGGAGAACAGACGACCAACACCGAAGCAGCCGAGAGCCGCCCAAATACGCCGCGTTCGGTAGGATCCTGGGCAGATCGGAAGATTCTCATCTGCAGCACAGCGGCAACGGCCGCGGCGATAACCGCAACGGTTCCCGCTTGCTGCCCGAAAAATGCTAAACACTCGAGTATCCCGAGTTTGGGATGCTCGCCAGTGATCCCTGCAAGTGCAATCAATGCGATGAGAACAACGTACAGCGACAATGTCAGGGAATTGACCGAGCGCGAAACGAGGGCGCCGCGCACTTGACGCAGGTATTCCAGGTGGGTTTGAACCGTCAGCGGTACTAGAAAAAGCACGCCCAAAGCGATCAGTACCGCGTAGAAGAACAGAGTCGTTGCGGGCGGCGACGTGTACTGCAATTCGGAATTCATCGCGAGCAGGCCGCCCGCATACACCAGGAAGAGCGAGAGCACGAGGAAGAACAGCAAGCGCTCGAACTTGCGCGGGCGTCGATGGCCCAGAATCAGCGCGAGCAGGAACAGGTAGACAATCGTTCCCGCCGTCAAGCTGATGAGCCGGATGTAGAACAGTGCCGCCAAGCAAGCTCCCACTCGGATTCTATGCCCGAAAAGGAGCCAACTCAACGGCCAAGTGTCGGAAATATCCGACAGTACGCAACTAATTGAAAAACATATAGTTAGTCTACGAGATTGGTCCGAGGAGTGAGCGCCATTTTGTCAGGTTTTTGCTTGACATGCTGCGCCCACGTGCTATATTAGCACTCGCCTGAGAGGAGTGCTAATCAGCTGTAGGCTCTTCCCGTCAGCGCAATTTAGAGCATCCCACCGGAGGACATAGCAAAAATGGCAGTCAACATTGCACCGCTACACGACCGCGTGCTGGTCCGGCGGCTCGAAGAGAAAGAATCCGTGAAGGGCGGCATTATCATTCCCGACACGGCCAAAGAAAAACCGCAGGAAGGCGAAGTCATCGCCGTGGGAAATGGACGCCGGGAGAAGGGCGAGCTGATTCCGCTCGACGTGAAACCCGGGGACCGAATCCTGTTCGGCAAGTACAGCGGCAACGACATCACAATCGACGACGAGGAGTACATGATCCTGAAGGAAGACGAGATCCTCGCCAAGATCGGCCACTCGGCGAAAGCTGCCGGCGGCAAGAAGTAACTTCCGGATTCCCTGACGACCGGGACCGGGCAACCAGTACGAAGAATATCCAGGAGGAAATAGATTTATGGCAAAGCAAATCGTGACGGGCGAGAATTCGCGCCAGTCCATCCTGCGCGGCGTCAACGTCCTCGCGGATGCCGTCAAGATCACGCTGGGTCCTAAGGGACGCAATGCTGTGATCGAGAAGAAGTTCGGCGCGCCGATCATCACCAAGGACGGCGTGACCGTAGCCAAGGAAATCGAGCTGCAAGACCCGCTCGAGAACATGGGCGCTCAGATGGTTCGAGAAGTCGCTTCCAAGACTTCCGATGTTGCCGGCGACGGCACCACCACCGCGACCGTGCTGGCACAAGCCATCTTCCGCGAAGGCGTGCGGACGGTAGCGGCTGGCGCGAGTCCGATGGCCCTGAAGCGCGGCATCGAAAAGGCCGTCGAAGTGGCCGTCGATGAAATCAAGAAACTTCACAAGGACGTGAAAGGCGAAATGATCGCCCAGGTGGGCACCATCTCCGCCAACAACGACCGGCAGATCGGCTCGATTATCGCGGAAGCGATGAAGAAGGTGGGCAAGGACGGCGTCATCACCGTTGAGGAATCGAAGACGATGGAAACGACGCTCGAAGTGGTCGAAGGTATGCAGTTCGACCGCGGCTACCTCTCGCCCTACTTCGTCACCGATCCCGAGCGGATGGAATGCGTCCTCGAAGACGTCCGCATCCTGATCCACGAAAAGAAAATCAGCTCGATGAAGGACCTGCTTCCCCTGCTCGAGCAGATTGCCAAGATGGGCAAGCCGCTTTTGATCATCGCGGAAGACGTTGAAGGCGAAGCGCTCGCGACCCTCGTCGTGAACAAGCTTCGCGGCACCCTCCAATGCTCTGCCGTGAAGGCGCCCGGCTTCGGCGATCGCCGCAAGGCCATGCTCGAAGACATCGCCACCCTCACCGGCGGCAAGGCCATCACCGAAGACCTTGGCATCAAGCTCGAGAACGTGAAAGTCGAGGACCTCGGCCGCGCCAAGAAAATCACCATCGACAAGGACAACACCACGATCGTCGAAGGCGGCGGTAAGCCGGCGGAGATCGAAGGCCGCGTGAAACAGATTCGCGCCCAGGTGGAAGACACAACGTCCGACTACGATCGCGAGAAGCTCCAGGAACGGCTTGCGAAGCTCGTTGGTGGCGTTGCCGTCATCAAAGTGGGCGCCGCAACCGAGATGGAATTGAAGGAAAAGAAGGCTCGTGTTGAGGACGCCATGCACGCAACCCGCGCGGCTGTCGAGGAAGGCATTGTTCCCGGCGGCGGCACGGCTCTGCTGCGTTGCCTGGGACCACTCGACAAGTTGAAGCTCGAAGGCGACGAAGCCATCGGCGTCAACATCGTCAAGCGCGCGCTCGAGGAACCGGCTCGTCAGATTGCGCACAACGCTGGTCACGAAGGCGCGGTCATCGTCGGCCGCATCCGCGAGTCGAAGGACGACAACTTCGGCTTCAACGCCGAAACCGGCGAGTTCGGCAACCTTGTCTCTCAGGGCGTAATTGACCCGGCCAAGGTGACCCGTCTCGCTCTCCAGAACGCTGCTTCGATCGCCGGCCTGATGCTCACCACGGAAGCTCTCGTGGCCGACATCCGGGAAGACGACAAGAAGGGAGCTGGCGCAGGCGGCGGTGGCGGTATGCCTGGCGGTGGCGGCATGGGCGGCATGTACTAAAGAACGACTTCCGCTTCGTAGGGGCGGGTTTCAAACCTGCCCTTCAGCGGCAGTTCCAAAGGGCGTCTCGGTTGAAATCACCGCGGCGCCCTTTTTTCTTCTGCTCTTGCGGTTCTCCGCACCCTCTGCGTCTCTGCGGTAAAATTCGAAGCCGCTAAGCCGCACGCGTAATTCGCCTCACCCCTCGCCCTCGCCGCTTGACCTCAGGCCTAAGCAAGCGTAGCCTCGCGTGACAAATCTGAGGCGTTCGCCTTTCGCAACTCACAAGGAGGCTGCTCATGGTCCCTCTCACCGCGCTGTGGCTCCCGATCCTGCTGTCCGCCGTGATCGTTTTCGTTGCCAGCTCCATCATGCACATGGTTCTGCCCTACCACCGCAGCGATTACCGGCCGCTCCCCGACGAGGACAAGATCCTTCCCGTGCTGCGCGCCGCGGGCTTGAAGCGCGGCCTCTATACTTTTCCGTTTTGCACGCACAAAAACATGAAGTCGCCGGAAATCCAGGAGAAATTCAAGCTGGGGCCGGCAGGCTTTGTCACAGTGTTCCCCAGCGGTCCGCCGAACATGGCGAAGTTCATGGGCTTGTGGTTCGGCTACTGCCTGATTATCAGCGCCGTCGTCGCCTTTCTTGCTGGGCCGATCCTTAGGGTCGGCGCGCATCACCACGCCATCTTTCACACGGTCGCTCTGGCCTCATTCCTAGCTTACGGCGTGGGAACGCTGAGCAATGGCATCTGGAAAGGCCAGCCGTGGAGCATGGTCATCAAGGAAGTAATCGACGGCTTCATCTTCGCCCTGCTGACCGCAGGCACCTTCACGTGGCTCTGGCCCCGCTAGCGCGCCCTGATCCTTGGTTCGTTTCTCTCGGCGCCCTCTGCGCCTCTGCGGTGAAATCTGCTAGGCCCGTTCCCGAACAAGTTTCGGGGGTTCGGCGTTAGAATGAGGGATGTTGAGTTTCGCATAATAATTCTGAAGATAGGCTTGCTGCAATGACCGAACACAAATCGCCATTTTCGACCGTCGAAGAGGCTATCGAGGATATTCGCCAGGGGCGCATGATTGTCCTCGTGGACGACGAGGACCGCGAAAACGAGGGCGACCTCGCGATGGCCGCGGAGAAAATCACGCCCGAAGCCATCAACTTCATGACCAAGTACGGCCGCGGCCTGATTTGCCTTTCGATGACCGAGCAGCGCTGCGACGCGCTCGACCTGAAGCCGATATCGCCGCGCAACACGTCGCTATTCGGGACTCCGTTCTGCGAGCCGATTGACGCGCGCCGCGGCACCACCACCGGCATCAGCGCCTCCGATCGCGCCACCACGATACTCACGGCCACCGATCCCGACACGCGTCCGGAAGATTTGGCGCGGCCCGGCCACGTGCAGACTTTGCGGGCGCGCAACGGCGGCGTGCTGGTGCGCGCGGGGCAAACGGAAGCGTGCGTCGATCTCGCGCGCCTCGCGGGGCTCGACCACTCCGGCGTGATCTGCGAAATCATGAACGACGACGGCACGATGGCGCGCATCCCGCAGCTCATCGAGTTCTGCAAAACGCACGGGCTGAAGCTGCTCACCGTCGCCGACGTGATTCGCTACCGCATGCAGCATGAGCGCTACGTGCGGCGTATCGCCGAGTCGATTTTGCCCACGAAACATGGCAACTTCCGCATGATTGCGTATTCGAGCGACATCGACAACGAAATCCACGTGGCGCTGGTTCGCGGCGATTTGCCGGCCGATGCCGCCGGCGCGCGCGGGAACGACGATCCGCCGCTGGTTCGCGTCCATTCGCACTGCCTCACCGGTGATGTCTTCGGTTCCACCGCATGCGACTGCCACGCGATCATCGAACGGTCACTCGCGGCCATCGCGCAGGCGGACCGTGGCGTGTTCGTTTATTTGCATCACACGGGCCGCGGATTTCAGATTGATTCGCGCACGGAAGAAGGCGAGTCTGTGCCGCGCATCCGCTACCACGCGCGGGGAGACGCCGCGCACGACGTGGGAACACAGCGGATGGTGCAGCGTGAGAGCGGAATTGGCGCGCAGATTCTGATCGACCTGGGCTTGCGGCGAATTCGCGTGCTCACGAATCACCCGCGCAAGGTGGTCGCGCTGGAAGGCTACGGCCTCGAAATCGCGGATCAGGTTCCGCTGGCGAGCGCGGATGCCGCAAAATCGAGTCACCAGACGCTGTGAGGCCCGGTCACAGTTGTGGTTCCTACGTCGAAGGCTTTTTCTCGAGCGGGCTGACGGTTACATACGGCCGCAGCTTTTCGAAGCGCGACTTCGAAATGCCGCGAATCGCAAGCAGATCCTCGACGCGCTGGAACGGCCCGCTCTTCTCGCGAAATTCCACGATCGCCTTCGCTCTCACCGGACCGATCCCGGGCAATTGCTCGAGCTGCTCGACGGTGGCCGTGTTCAGGTCGACCGCTTTCGCAGGAGCCGGCTTCGTCTGAGCACGCGCAAGAACCGGCGCGGAAAACAAGAGCGCCGCGAAGAACCAAATTGCAGTTTTGTGGCTACAGCGAATTGCCTTGCGCATCAAGAGTCTCAACATCGCCGAAAAGCGCGGCTTGCTCGGCGATTTGGTCGCGGTCGCCGACGATGACGATCTGCTCGTTCGCGGAATCGAAATGGCGCCGCGCGGCAGCGAGCACATCGTCGGCGGTGAGAGCCCGAATTCTCTCGCGGTAGGTCTCGAGATAATTCTCGGGCAGCCGCTCGAGGTACACCGTCGAGAGCTGCGTCAGCAAACCTTCCTGCGTCGCGACGCCGAGCGAGAAAACGCCGGCCAAGTAATTTCGCGCGCTTTCCGCCTCCTCCGGCGTCACCGGAAGCGAACGCATCCGGTCCATCTCGTAGAACATCTCGGTGAGAGTGGCCGCCACCACTTCGTTCCGCACCGCCGCGTGGACGCTGAAGTAGCCGTACTGCCGCAGCGCGCTGATGCCGCTGCGCGGGCTGTAGGTGTAGCCCTTCTGCTCGCGAATGTTCACTACGAGCCGCGAATGAAATGCTCCGCCGTAGATCGAATTCGCCAGCACCGCTCGGTACCAATCGGGATCGTGCCGCGTAATCGCGAGATTGCCCAGCAGCACTTGCGTCTGCACCGATCCGGGCAAATGCACCAGGTGCACATGCCGGCCCCAGTTCTTTGGGGGCGCAGGAGCCTGCGCCACTTCCGGCTGCGGAGCTTTCCAGCCGCCGAAAATCTTATCGATCTGCTCCATCATCGATTCGCTCGACAAATCTCCGACGATAATCAGCAGGCCGTTCGCGGGCGTGTAGTGACGGCGATAAAAATCCTCGAGTCCCGCGCGCCGGTACGCCGCAACCTGCTCCTCGTTGGGCGAGACGATCGCGTAAGGGTGCTCGCCGAACAGCACCTGACGGAACCGCTCGTTCGCGAGGAATCCCGGAGTGGTGCGCTCGATTTTCAGCTCCTCGAGCTTCTTACGCCGCTCGCGCTCGAATTCATTTTCCGGGAACGATGCGTGGCGCGCGAGGTCGGCCAGAAGTTCCAGAAGCCCGCTGGAAAATTCGGAGAGCCCCGAGGTGGCGATCGCGCTCGAATCGGCTCCCGAGTGCACGCCGAGCTCCGCTCCCATGCGCCGCAAATCTTCCTCAATTTGTCGGCTCGTGCGCGACGCCGTTCCGGTGCGAACGACGCTGGCCGTGATATCGGCAAGTCCAGGAGCGCTGTGCGCGACGACGGCGTTGCCGCTCCGGAAGAAAAGCTGCGCCGAAATCTTCGGGAACTCGCGCGACTCGGCGAGCACCACTTGCAACCCGTTGGCGAGCGTTCGAACCGTGCGCTTCGGCCACGCGACGGGACGCTCAGGGGTGAGCGGCGGCGGGAGGATGGGACTCGGGTTTGCTATGACGGGGGCGCTCATTGGGCAACTCCCTTCGCGACGGGCTTGCGTACCAGCACCGCGCGATTCTGTGGAACAAGGAGCTTCCGCGCGGCTGCCTGAACTTCGGCGGACGTGACGGCTTGAAATTGGTCGAGGACGGTGTTCACGCGGTCGGGGTCGCCATCGAACAGGGTGAAGGACGCCAGATAATGCATCAGCCCGAATCGCGGCATGTACGAGCCCATGCCGCCTTCGAGCATCGAGTAGTAGTCGGAGCGAATCTTCACTTTCACAGCGGCGAGTTCATCTTCCGTGACGCCATGCTCGCCGACTTCGCGGATGACCTCGTCGAATGCAGCGATCGCAGCGGCGGGTTCGAATTCAGGCTTGGGGAAAATGCGCGTCACCATTTGCGTCGGACCGTTTGTATCGAACAGCTCCGCCCCGCCGCCGGCTTCCACCGCGATTTGCTTTTCGAGCACGAGCTGGTGATGGACGCGACCCGCGCGCCCGCCATGCAGCACTCGGTCGAGGACGGCTGCGGCGTACCAATCCTTCGCACCGCGCGGCGGCATCGTGTATCCGATGGCGATCGCGGCCAGCGGACCAAACGGCTCGGGCACTTCACCATGACGCTCTTCGATTTGCGCCGGCTCCGACACGTCTGCGCGAGGCGGCGGTGGACCCGCGGGAATATTTTCAAAATGGCGCTTGGCGAGCGAAAACGCTTCGACGGGTTCGAGGTCGCCGATCATCAACAACACCGCGTTGTTGGGCGCGTAATATGTGCGAAAGAACTGCTGCACGTCCGCCAGTGTTGCGGCATCAAGATCGGCGAAGTCGCCGTAGAAATTGTGAGCGTTCGGCCAGTTGCGAAATGCTACCGGCGGCAGGTCGAGCCACGGAAATCCGCCGTAAGGCTGGTTCATGACGTTGACGCGCACTTCCTCTTTCACCACATCGCGCTGATTGCGCAAATTCTCGTCGTCCACTTTCAGGGCGCGCATGCGGTCGGCCTCGAGCCAGAGGACGCGTTCAAGCGCATTCGACGGCACGGATTCGAAATAATTGGTCACGTCGTAGTTCGTCGTGCCGTTCAGCAGGCCGCCCGAGGAATTGATCAGGCGAATATGCTCCATTTTCCCGGCATTCTCGGAACCTTGAAACATCATGTGCTCGAAAAGATGCGCGAAGCCGCTGCGGCCGCGCGGTTCGAGGCGAAACCCGATCTGGTAATACACGCCGACGGTGACGAACGGCGCGGAATGATCGGGCGATGCAACCACGCGCAGTCCGTTCGCGAGCGTGGTGTGTTCAACTGGGATGTGCAGCTTCTTCAAAATAGCCTCCGGTTAGTATTTTTCAGAGCGCGCTTGATGCCGGCAATCGTTGTCTTGGAATCTTTCGCCAGCACTCGTCCCCCGAGAAGGGCGAGCGCGGCGTATGCCTGCTGAAACTCGCGCGGATAGGCGCGCAGCACTTTTCCGTGCGCTTGCACAATGGCGTAATCTCCGCGCGCGATCGGCCCCGTCCACGCAGCCTGCGGACCGAGCCTTTCAAAATTATCGAGCATCTGGCGCGTCAATGGTAGTACTGCTTGCATGGCGCGGCGACGCGTGAAGCCAGAGCGCAAGAGAATGCGCGTGGCCGCCTCGATGAGGGCCAGCGCATGGCCCGCGACGAGCGCTCCGGCCGCGTGGTAGACGGCCTTGCTCTTTGCGTGGATTGTGACCGGGACGCCGCCCAACTGCCGCGCGATTCGCTGGGCCACGCGACGCGCCGACGCATCGCCCTCGACGGCGAAAATCACTCGGTTCAACTTCGGCACGCTTCTTCCCGTGAACGTCTGCATGGGATGGAGAGAGCCCGTGGCTGCGCCAAGGCGCGCCAGCGGAGCCAGGATGCTGCTATCCAGCGCACCGCTCGTGTGAAGGACGACCCATCTTGTAAACGCTTTGCCACCGACTCGCGCGAGCCGCGCAGCGACTTGCTCCAGGGCGTCGTCCGGCGTCGCAAGCAGAATAACATCCGCCTCGAACACATCGCCAGTTACCCGACCTCGTGGCTTTCCGGCGCCAATCCAGCGGACGGCTGCCTTCGCGTGGGCGTCCGACCGCGCCACCACGGCTCCGATGCTCCAGCCGTGGCGGTGAAGACATTTCCCGAGAGTTTTTCCTACGCGTCCTGCGCCGACGATGGAAATCGTGCGTGGCATTCTTAGGTGATAGCATAGCTGATTCTGTTCTTCGCCGGAGGAAATTGGAGTTGCACCTTTTCTTCACGGGACTTCTCGCGTTAGCCGCACTTTTCTGGGTCGTTGAGACCGTCGAAATTGCACGTGGCGTTCCATCGCTGCCGCGTCTTGCTGATACGGCTCCGCTCGATTCTTCGCGATGCTCCACGGTTTCCATTCTCGTAGCGGCCCGGGACGAGGCCGCCAAGCTTCCCGGCGCGCTTGCGACGTTTCTTGCGCAGGATTATCCGAACTTCGAGGTCGTCGCCGTCGACGATCGTTCCGAGGACGCCACGAAGACAATCCTCGAGGCTGCGGCGCGCGCCAACACCAGACTGAAAGGCGTTCGCGTCGATGTGCTGCCCGACGGATGGCTCGGCAAACCGCACGGCCTGCAGCAGGCGTACGAACATTCCACCGGCGAGTGGCTGGTTTTCACCGACGCGGATGTTTTCTTCGCTCCCGATCTGCTTCGCTGGTCCGTGGCGCTCGCGCTGCAAAACGCCTGGGACCATTTGACTCTTCTCGGACGCGCCGAAATGTACGGCTTTTTCGAGACGATCGCGATGACGTTCTTCGGGTTCGGTTTCATCATGGGAACAAAACCGTGGCAGGCACACGATCCGAAATCGCGCGGCTACATGGGAGTGGGCGCGTTTCAGTTGGTTCGGCGGAGCAGCTACGAAGCGATGGGAACACACCAGCGGCTGCGGATGGAGGTGGTGGACGACATGAAACTCGGGAAGCTGATGAAGGAATCCGGCGCACGTTCGGGTGTGGCAAGAGCGGGCGAGGCCGTCAGCGTCCACTGGCACGACGGCGTGCGGAATATGATTCGCGGAACCGAAAAGAATTTCTTCGCGACGACGGGATACCGGTTGGGGCTTACGTCCCTGCAGATCGCCGGGATCTTTCTGATGTCGGTGTTCCCTTTCGTCGCGCTGCCTTTCGAGCGCGGCTGGGCGCTTCTCTTCGGGCTAATCGCCGTGGGGCTGCCCGTCCTGATCCACGCGGGAGCGGCAATCGAATTCGGCGTGTCTCCGCTGTGGGCGTTGACGCATCCGATCGGGGCGCTGATTTTTATCTGGATGCTGGCGAGGTCCACGATCGTTACGTTGTGGCAGGGCGGGATTATTTGGCGCGGGACGTTCTATTCGCTGGAAGAGCTGAAGCGGGGAGTGGTGTGACGGGCTATTTGTGATGGGCGCGGGAGTTTGGCACCGGAGCCGCGCTTGCTTCCGGGCCGGGGCCGGTTGGCGGCGCGGCTGGAGTTGGCGTCGACGCGAGTGCGGGAGTCGAGGTCGTCGCAGGGATCAGGCCCAAGTCGCGCTGCCTTAGCGCGCGGATGCGGTCGCGCAAGGACGCGGCGCGCTCGAACTCGAAACTCTTGGCTGCCTGGCGCATTTGCGCCTCGAGTTGCGCGATGGCCTTTGTGAGCTGCTCCTCGTTCGAAATCTCGCCAATGGTTGCGTCCTCGAGCGGCACGGTGACGTAGTCCGCTTCGACGATGGAGGCTAGCTGCATGTCGACCGACTTGATGATCGACAGCGGCGTGATGTTGTGCTCGATGTTGTACGCCTCCTGCTTCGCACGACGCCGGCTGGTTTCGCCGATGGCCTGTCGCATCGAGTCCGTCATCGTGTCGGCGTAGAGAATCGCTTTCCCCTCGATGTGACGCGCGCACCGGCCCATCGACTGAATCAGCGACGTGGCGCTTCGCAGGAACCCTTCCTTATCCGCATCGAGAATGGCGACGAGCGAAACCTCGGGCAAATCGAGACCTTCGCGCAGAAGATTGATGCCGATCAGCACATCGAATTCGCCACGACGCAAGCTGCGGAGGATGCGCACTCGCTCGAGCGTCTCGATTTCGGAGTGGAGGTATTGGCAGCGCACGCCCACTTCCGCGAAATATTCCGCCAGGTCCTCTGCCATGCGCTTCGTCAGAGTGGTGACCAGCACGCGCTCGTTGCGCGCGGCTCGCACGCGAATCTGTTCGAGCAGGTCGTCCACCTGGCCTTTTACGGGGCGGACTTCCACCTGCGGATCCACCAGCCCGGTCGGCCGGATGACTTGCTCGGCCACAACACCGCCGGCCTTCGTCAATTCGTACGGTCCCGGCGTCGCGGAGACGTAGACGACTTGATTCGTGCGATGCTCGAATTCCTCGAACGTGAGCGGGCGATTATCGAGCGCGGACGGCATGCGAAAACCAAAGTCCACGAGCGTCTGCTTTCGCGAGCGGTCGCCGTGGTACATCGCGCGAAGCTGCGGAACGGTCTGATGCGATTCATCGACGAACAAAAGAAAATCGGACGGAATGTAGTCAAGCAGCGTGGGAGGCGCTTCGCCGGGCAAGCGTCCGGACATGTGCCGCGAATAGTTCTCGATGCCGTGGCAGTAGCCGATGGTGCGCATCATCTCGATATCGAATAGAGTTCGCTGCACGATGCGCTGCGCCTCGACGATTTTGCCCGCGCGCTCGACCTCCGGCTTCCACCACTCCAACTCTTCGTAAATGCTCTGAATCGCGCGCTCGCGCTGCTCGGCCGGAAGCACGTAGTGCGTCTTGGGGTAAATCGTCAGGCGCGAGACTTCGGCGTCGCCCGACCGAATCTCTCCGGTAAGCGGATCGATCTTGCGAATAGCGTCGATCTGGCTGCCCCAAAGTTCGATGCGCACGGCGTAATCGTCGTAGGGTGGATAGACTTCGATCATGTCTCCGCGAACGCGGAACGTGCCGCGGCGCAGATCCTCGGCGCGGTCGTATTGAATTTCGACGAGCTTCCGCAAAATCGCTTCGCGCGCGATCGACTGGCCCTTTTCGAGCATCAACAGCATGCCGTAGTACGCTTCGGGCGAGCCGAGACCATAAATGCACGAAACGGAGGCGACGACGATCACATCGCGGCGCTCGAACAGCGAGCGCGTGGCGCTCATGCGGAGCTTGGTGAGCTCCTCGTTGATCGTGGCTTCTTTTTCGATGTATGTGTCGCTGGAGGGAACGTACGCCTCGGGCTGGTAATAATCGTAGTAGCTGACGAAATACTCGACGGCATTTTGCGGGAAGAATGAACGGAATTCGTGAAAAAGCTGCGCGGCGAGCGTCTTGTTGTGCGCGAGAACGATGGTGGGACGATTCACCGCCTCAATCACTTTCGCCATCGTGAACGTCTTGCCGGACCCGGTGACGCCGAGCAGAACCTGATGGCGGTCGCCGTCGTTCACACCTCGAACGAGCTGCGTGATGGCTTGCGGCTGATCGCCGCGTGGCTCGTAGTCGCTAGCAAGCTTGAAGTTCACTACCGGGACTCCTCAGTGCGCAAAATTGCCATACCTGAAAACTTCTATTATAGCGCGGACGTCAACTTTCTGAGTTGAGGCGTTAAGGGCCCGCAGACCTCACTATGGCGGCCCTGCCGGTCCGACAACCAGGCTGATTTCCGTTTGCGTGGTGGTGCGGCCCACTTGGTGGATGACCGAGCCGCTCGCGGCGCTAACGATTTCGTAGTCCATATCTTGCGTGGCAGTTTGGCTGGAGCTGATGAGGAAGCCACTCACGAGCGAAACGGAGTTCAGGCTCTGGCCCGAGCCGGTCCATTTGCCGGAGGTGCGCAGGCCGTTGCGGCGGTACTCGTCAGGAGTGGCGTCAGAATGCTCGGAGCCGCGGCGGGATATTTCGAAACGCGTGAGAATCACGGCGCAATTTTCCTGGCTCTGCGCAGGCGGGCCGGGATCCTTGGGATCATTCACGCCTGCCGGGGCGGCGCAAGGCTCGTCGCGCAGGTAGCTGGATTCGGTTCGCCAGATGACGTCCGACAGCGGCAATCCGGCGAGCGCCTTGTCACTTTTCCACTTCTGCCCAATCTCCACACCGTCATGCGGAACGCTGCCCGCGCTCGAGAGAACCGTGATCCACGAGATGGCGCGCTCGGCAGCCTCCCGATTGGTGGTGATTTCGTCGAGTCCTTTGACGCTTGCGATTTGGCCGTCGGGGCCGATCGTGAACTCGAAAGAGCGGCCTTCGAGCTGGTCAATACCGTCGTCAAAGTTGCCGCCGAGCCGAGCAGGCTCGGCGGCGGACGCGCCCGCGGCGGAATCGGCGTGCGATTTTTCGAAGGTGGCGCGAAAGCGAACGAAGTTGGCGGCGCTTTGTGTTGTCTGCAGCAGGGCCAGAACATCCAGCCTCACGACGAAACTCGTCGTCTGCTTGAACGGCCCTCCGCCCTCGTTGCTCTCGACGGGAGAAATCGTATGCTCGTTCGAGGTCGTGCGAGTTTCGATGCGGTAGCGCAGGGTGGCGCCGGGCGCGAAATGGGGCGCGAGTTGGACACGGCGGTCCGTAGTTCGCGCGAACGCAGCAGAGAGTAGGACGAGGGCAAGAGCCGAAGGAAGGCGCACGGCTGCGAAACGTAGCATGAAAGATTAGACGCTAGCACACGGTAAATCGGGAGGCAAATCGGGCTAATGCTTGGTGTCGGCAGTGTGCACAGGTGCTGCAATCTTCTGAATTTGCGGAGAGCGCAACGTGCCGGTGATTCGATATTCGTCTTCGGCGGGGCCGGCCGTTTTCGCGATGCCCGGGGCATCAAAGCCGTCCGAAACCAAACGCAAACGCAAATCCAAATTCCGGCTATAGTCGACGCTCCCGACGCCATCCCAGTCTGCGGCTACGCCGCGAAGCAGCAGATCCTGAAACTGAACTTTGCCTTCACCGCATGTGAACGCGGCCGAAGCGTCGGGAAATGTGGTTGTCTCCGGCTCAATCGATGCCGCGCTTGCAGATTCCGGCAGGCTGATACCTTTGATCGAGGCTCCGCTCACTCGCACTGTCCCGCGGCATTCGAGCGAAGCCAAGAGGTCCGAGCGGTTCGCGCCGTGTGCGTCAAAAGAAATTTTGGCGGAAGCCGAACCCGCAAATACATTCGCGAGCGACAAAAATTCCGGGGCAAGAGAATGAAGGTCGACGCCGGACAAATCGACAGCGACTTCATAATTGGGAACTGCTTCCAATTCCGCGACGAGAGAGCCAGCGAGTTCACCGCCCTGGAACTGCCCCTCGGCGTTCGAAAACTCCCAATGACGCCCGTCGAGACTCAAGTCCCCGCGAAGGCGCTTCACGACCAGCGGAGCGACTGTGAATTCGTCCACCGCAAGCCGGCCGCGCGCACGAACGCCTTCGGGCGAGACGTTTACCGGAGCGCGCGAATTCAAGAACGGAAGCATGCGATCGAGAAAACTCTGGCGCCAGCGGGGGTTCAGCCATCGGTCAACGTTCGACGCAGAAATCTCGTCGGCGGCCAGCGCGAACTGCCATCCATCGGCCAAATCGTGGTCAAGCGTGCCGCTCCAACGGGCTCCGAAAGCCTGCGCCGAGGACAACGTCACGTGGGTTGCGGCGGGTTTCAGCTCGGCGCGGCCGCGAATCTGCTCGACGGGCGAGTTCAGGAATTGAGCGTGCAACGAAGCTCCGGTGGAAGCGGTTCCCCATTCGACGATTCCCCCAAACTCCGAATGCCACGGGCGCCGCGTGCCCTGCCAATGAAGGTCGCACCGCACAGGCCCAGCGATATCCCACCCTCGAGCGAGGTTCCAGCCCAGTTGCGACGCTGCCGAAACAACATCTCGCGCTTGAATGCTGCTCCCCTGCACGTGGACGCTAAAATCGCTCGCGCCCGGCTTCGCCACGCCGTCCACGCGAAAAGAGCTGGCGAGCGTGCCAAACGTGACCGCGACCGGCGCCAGAGTGAATCCCTTCGCGTCGTAGCGGACTGCTATAGGACCGGCGCGAACCGGCGCGCGGAGACGGCTGCCGATTAGCTCGGCGCGGGGTAGGTCGAAGGTTCCTGCCTCAATCCGCGGCGGCCAATCGCCAAGGTTCAATTCAAGCTCAGCGAAGCCGTTGAGCGCGATATTGTCGGAGATGTTCGGATGAAAAGCGCGCGCCCACGCCAGAACATCGCTCAAACCGATTCCCGTAGAAACGACGCGGAGTTCGGTGCGCGACGCCGGCCCGGGCCGCGCCCAGTCGAGAGCCCCGATGATCCGCGCGCTCGAGTGGGAACCCTCGATAAGCGCGTCGGTGAACTCAAGCCGCGATCCATCCGAATCGAGTTTCGCCTTGGCAGAAATACTTGCGGCCGGATTGTCGGCGCGAAGCGTGAGATCCCAGCGATGGAGTTGCGCGAGCGCGGCGTGCCCTTCCATCAACCACGAATCACCTTCGGTTCGCGCCGAGACAGACAAATCCAGGTTTCCGCGGACGCCGTAGTCATGGCCTTGCAGCATGCGAAGAACGTCGGTGATCGACGCTTGACTCCAATCAAGCTGCAGCACCGCCGGCCGCAAACGCGACGACGTTCCGCCGACATGGCCGACGAGATGCAACGTTCCAGGCTGCTGAACGATAGCCGCGGCTCGCGACGGCGTCGCAATCAAATCGAGGCGCCAGCGCCCCGGGCTCTCCGTTTCGAGCGTGCCCTTGATTTCAGAGAAGGCGAATGGCAGTTTCTCATCACCGCGCTTGAAATTGACCCGGCCGTCTTCCACTTCAATTCTGCGAAGGCGAAGGAATGCAGCCAGGCTCTTGGTGGGCTGCTGTGGTCCAGTCGGGACAGGCGCATTTGCAGCCGCGCTTGAGGGCCGGGGCAGCCATTCGGCCAGGTTCCAGTCTCCGTATGAGTTGCGGACGAGGTTCAAGCTGGGCCGCGACAACGACAGCGTCCCGAGTTCGAGGTGACCCGAAAACAAACTGCGCCATTGAATGCGCGCGGTGAGCGCTTCGGCGCGGAGGAAATACTCTTCGCCAAAGCGAGGGTCTTCTGCCACCGTCACGGCATGCGCTTCGAGCGTGGGTCCAGCCCAAACGCTAAACTCGTAGCTGCCGACTTCCACTTGCCGTCCAAACGCCGCGCTAAGACGCGACGTGAGCCGCCGTTTCAAAGCGGTATGCTGCAGCAGCAACGAAATTCCAGCGTCCGCGAGCCAAACTCCGATCAGCAGAAGCGCGATTCGCAGCGCCCAACGCCGCCACGCGGGCCTTCGCGAGACCGTCAATTCAGACGGCCTGTGCGGCTCAGGCAGCTCGGCAGGGATAATCGGTTCTGAAAACGTGTTTAACACGGCGAAAAGGTCGGCTCGATGCGCTTTTTCGACCTACTCAGACTATGCGGGGCGGGCGGTTCTTGCAAGCTTTTCGGATTCAAAGTCAAAGGACTGCCACAGAGGGCACGGAGAAAACCCGGAGCACACAGAGAAATCGAGGTGAGACTGAAGCCCGGTGACGTTAGTGGACTTCGCGAAGCATTCGATGCCAGCGGGTGCGGGTGGGAAGATGCAGGACGGTTTCGAGGATGCCGTGCAACGTTCCGCTAAGGCCGCGATTGGCATAGTCATCCGAGGTGGCTTGCACCGACCAGTAGATCACCATGGGCCGGCCCATCACGGCGTCGCGATCGACAAAGCCCCAGTAGCGGCTGTCCCAACTGTGATCGCGGTTGTCGCCCATCACGAAATAGTGATTCTCAGGAACCACCAGATCGCCGCGGCGCACGTAGTCCATGATTTGCGCGGCCCACTCGGGGCGCAGCCCAATCGCAACCGAATACGAATCGAGCGGCGGAAAGTTGTCGCCAAAGGGATCTCCGGCCCCCGGGTCGTGGTGCACGTACGGTTCCACCAGACGGCTTCCGTTGACGTAGACCTGCTGATCCACGATCCGAATGCGGTCTCCCGGCAATCCGATGACCCTCTTCACGTAATGCGGATGATCATCGAACGGATACTTGAAAACCAAAATGTCGCCGTGCCGGACCGCACGGTACGGAAGTATCTTTTCGTACCACGCGCCGCGCCCGCCAAAAACGAATTTGTTTACCAGCAGATGATCGCCGACGAGCAAAGTGGGCTCCATCGATTGCGAGGGAATCTTGAAGGCCTGAACGATGAACGTGGTGCCGAACAGCGCGATGAGGACGGTGACAAGTAGCGACTCAACATAGTCGACGAATGTGCCGTTCGATTGCACGCGCGCAGTCGACGCCTGCGGCTGAGGCGGAGGTTTCACCTCTTCGGGTACGAATGTGCTCGTTTCGGTTTCCATTCAGGCGATACCGTGGCTCGCTTCGAGGGTGTTCAGCGCGAGCATTGCCGCGGACTGTTCCGCTTCTTTCTTGCTGCGCCCCTCGGAAGCAGCGAGCATCCGGCCGGCGTGCCAAACTTCTACTTCAAACGTTTTCTGATGCTCGGGGCCGGATTCGTTTCGGATGCGATATTCCACAATGCCTAAGCTTCGCTGCTGCAGCCATTCCTGGAGCGCCGACTTGTAATCCGAACGGCCCAGGCCTTCCACCTGCCCGCCCAAGGCGGGCTCGAGCAAAGTGCGTTGCAGGAAAGCGCCGGCCGCGGCCAGCCCGGCGTCGAGATAAATTGCGCCAACGACGGCCTCGTAGGCGTCGGCTAGCAACCTCTTCTTCTCGCGGCCGCCGGTCTTTTCCTCTCCCGGGCCCAGCCGCAAGTGGCGGCCGAGTTTGAGCCCGCGAGCGGCCATGTGAATCGACGACGCGCTCACGATCCGCGCAAGACCCTTCGAGAGTTTGCCCGAATCCCACTCCGGAAACGTGCGACAGAGTTGTTCGCTGGCGACAAGCCCGAGAACGCGATCGCCCAGAAACTCCAGGCGCTCGTTGTCGATTCCGGCGGCGCTTTGCCGGTGCGATCGATGAGTCAAAGCGCGCTCGAGCCGTTCCGGGCGCTCGAAGGAGTGACCCAAAACCTGCTCAAGCTGTGCGCGCTCCTCATCCGTCATGCAAGGCCTCGACGACTACTTCTGCGGCGCCGCAGCTTGAGCCTTCGCCTTGTCGCTCGCCTGCTTGCAACGATCCGCGAGCCCGCCCGGAATCTGAGCGCACTTCTGGAACGCGTCGGCTGCGTCGCTGAAGCGCTTCAGGCTGCCCAGGTCGAGCCCCATGATGAAGTAGTCCACGGGATCGGGTTGAGCGCTGTCCGCGGTTGCCAGCTGCAGCTCCTTTAGCGAATCGTCCGGTTTTTGTTGACGAAAGTAGACAAGCCCAAGGCCGCTGTGCGCCATCGACTCTTCCTGTTTCTTCGCATCCGCAAATTGTTCATCGGTTGCACCAGCAGGTTTCGGCATCATGGGAAGCAATTCGAGGCCGTGCTTCTCGTATCCTTCCGCTTTGGCCAGGCGGCGGTCCGAGTCCAAATCGTTCGGGTCGATATTGTGCGGAATCACCCAGCCGATCAGCACCAGAACGCTCACATCGTCTCCGTTCAGCGCCAGCGCCTTGTCTCCGGCGGCATACATTTTGTCTAGCTGCTGCTTGTTGTAATACGCGTGTGTGATACGCGAATAGACGAATTCGTCGTAGTTGCTCTGAGGGTACTTCTTGACGAAATCTTCGCCCGCTTCGATTTGCTTGTCGAAGTCGTCCAGCTTCAGATCCGCGAAGGCCTTGTAAGCCTTCTCCTCCTCCGGATCCACCTTCGGGGCTTCGGCTTGCCCCAGTCCCGTCATCGGAGGTGTTTGCCCCTGGTCCGCGGGCTTCGCGGGAGGCTGCTGCTGTTGCGGCGGTTGCTGCGATTGCTGAGATCCGGTCTGCGCCTGCCCTCGAGAGACGGGCGCGATCATTGCCAAAACTCCGAGCGCGGTTATCAGAATTCGCAACGCTCGGCCGTTCATTCGACGGTTCGTTGAACTGGTCATGTTCCTCCTCTTTCGATCCCCGCGCGCGTCGAGCAGGGACGCAATCGCGGGTTGCAAGATCATTGCGGCGTTCCGCTTGGCTGGGCAGCCGGTTGGTAAGCCGATTCTACCCCTCGCTGCGCGGCAACGCGCGCTGTCTCTGGAGCTCCCACCACCGCGAGCGCCGCACGGTACTCCTTAATCGCGGCTTCGCGGTCGTCTTCGACGTCAAAAATGCGGCCCAGATAAATATGCGCCCAGGCCAGGAGGCCGGGATCGACGGCATCGGCTGAAGTGACTAAGCCGCCCTTCGACGCCTGCGTTACCACTTTCTCGAAATCCTGCTTCGCGTCGTCCGCATCTCCCTCGAGAATCGACGCAATAGCCACGCCGTACAGCGCTCGGGGCTGGTTCGAATCTTTCGCGAGAACTTGTTCGAACGCCTTCTTCGCGCCCTCGACATCTTTGAGTGCAATCGCCCGGTCGCCCTCCGCCAGCAAACGGCCTTCGTCGAAATCATCGCCAGAAGCCGACGCGGTCTGGTGCTTTTGGACGGGCCTCGCGTCTGCCGCGGCAAAGGTCACACCCTGCAGGCGTTTCTGCTCCGCCGCGACGTCGATCCCCGCGATCAGTTCCGGGAAATAGTACGACATCGCCGGTCCGCCCTTCTCGAATATTTGCAGTTGTTGTACCAGGGGGCGGACCAGGATAAATCCGGATTGATCGTTCTCCTTCAGCACGGATTCGAGCTTTTCCGGCGAAGGCCGTTGCAGCCGCAACTCCACCGCCTTGATTACGCACTCATCGGTGAGGTTCAGGAAGTCGTCCTGATAGTCCACTGGCAACCTCGGCGCGCGCGCGGCGATGTTCAGCAAAGCGCTCTTTGCCTGCACTTCCTTTCGGTAGCGCAACGGCAGCGAGTCCAGCATGAAGTGCAAATACGCATGCTGAATGTCGGCGAGGGGAAGCGGCAAAGTTGTCCCGACGACGATCGAGTAGTTGTCGCCAAAGTTCCGGAAATTCGTTCGCTTGCCGACCAACGGTTCCACGTCTACCGTGAAAGTGCGCCCGTGGGATGCCTTGAGCACTTCCCGCAGATACCCGTTCGTGACGGTGACGATCCGCCGCACCGGGGAATCGTATGCAGCCTGTGCCCGTTCATACTCGGGCTCGACGGCCGACCAGCGTAGAGCGAGATGCGCTTCCCGATAGAAATTCACGAGGAGATCTTGAAAGCTCTCGATGCTTAAAACTTCGGGCGGAAGCAAGTCGTGATCGTACATAAACTGAAACTGCGGAGGCGGACCGGCCACGAGGGCGAAAGTGATGTATCGGGAGAGGGTCTCGCCGGAGTTCGCAAGCGCGTGGTCGCGGTAGAATTGTCGAAGAGCGACGGTAGCGGGACCTTGCTGCTTCAGCAGGTCGGCGCGCAGTTTTAGGCGGCTTGGCATTTCGGCAAGCGTGCTCTCGTCGGCATCGAACCCTGCCGCGTCGAGTGCGCACATCGTGGCGAATATCTGCTGGCTGGATTCCACCGTGATTCCAGTGTAGTTGGCGGTTTCCTGAGCGCCGGCGTTTGATCTCGCAGGCGAGCTTTCGGGCCAATTCGCGGCGCCGATTACGAGCAAACCGAAACAGGCCAGAGCGGAATATTTCTTAACGAGCCTTCGGATGGGAAAACTCCTCGACCTTTCTACTTCCCTTTGGAGCGAGGGCAGCGCCCGGCGGGTTGTATCGCGCCGCCGCTCCTTTTGAGGCTCAAGGTTAATCCGCCACAGCGAACAAACCGTTAAACCCAGCACAAACTCTAGCGGGCAGTTCGCGCTGAGTCAAGATAGCCGGAATCGTCCCTAAACCCAACGCCGCACACTAACACGGTACTGCTTATACTCGTCTTGAAAGGCCTCTTGCAGTTTTGCTTCTTCGACGGAAATCACCGTCCAGTTGAGGTAGGCAAGCGTAAGAGGCAGAAGAAGGACTGGCCAGATGTGTTTCAGCAATGCCGCCTCGCCGAGGTAGGCCAGGGAAAGGCCAACATACATAGGGTTTCGACTGAAACGATAAGGTCCCCACGTTACCAGCTTCGCGGATGACTCGCCCGGAACGGTGGTGGTGCGAGCCTTGTGGAAGATCATGAGGCCCCACCCGGCTATTACCGCCCCCACACCAAATAGCACAGCTCCGGTGATCACACTCGCACGAGCCGCCGCTGGAGAGACGGTCCAGGGACGTGCAAATTCCAAGGCTACGCCCAGTAGATACGACAGAACGAATACCCACGGAACGGGCAGGTGCATCAGGAACCGAATGGAATTCTTCATACAAGACAATCGAAGGGCAAGTTATCCGCGGACGCGCACTTCGCTAAAGCCCAGCAGGACGCGGCCGCCATCGGTGGGACGCCCAAAATTCAGGCTAGGGCGGAAGCGAGAGAACAGCAGGACCTGATCGAGTTGCCGCTGCACCGCCGCATCGCTCGGGCCGGAAATAATTCTGTAGGAAACCACCTCGCCGTGCGAATTCAGCGTCGCCTCGAGCAGCAGCGCGCCGGAATCCGGATGACCTTCGCCCGCAACGATGCCCGGCACGGCAAACGGCGCAAGGCTTTCGAGCTGCGCGGGCTGTACCAGATTCAGCGGAAGATCATTGGGCACGAATCCCACCGGCACGCCGACCAAAACATTCTGAACCAGGAGCGCGAAAACGACGACCGCCGTGACGATTCCGCCCGTCGCGGGAACCGCGAACGGCTGGAAAATGTTCTCAAATACGAGCTTCCAGCGCGACCAGGCGTGCTGCAGGCTGCCCGAAAAAGTTCGCACCTGCGATGCCTGAACGCGAATTCGCACAGCGAGGTCGACAGGCGCACTCACGGGTTGAACGTTCGCCAAACAGACCGAGAGCCGCCGAAACTGCTCAAGTTGCTCGCGGCAGCCGGCGCAGGACTCGAGATGCTCGCGCACCTGAAAGTGGTTGCGCGAGGCAATAGCGCCGTCGAGGTAACCTGGCAAATGACGCTGTGCCTGCTGGCATTTCATCGACTGTCTCCGTGCGCTTTGGCTGCGGCGAAAAGAACGTCATGAGCCGCCACCGAAACCTCAGAATCCCGGATTTCCCTGGCGCCGTTGACTTCTCTGGCCCACGCGCCGTCCCTCACCACCTTGTCATACCGAATCCCCGCGGTTTGTGCAGGGTGAGGGATCTGCTTTTCGCTTTCGATCGTCGCCTCACTCTTCGCCGCGCGTAGGATCGGATCCAAAATCTCCTTCAGCATGCGCCGGCCGCGCAGAATCCGTGACTTCACCGTTCCAACGGAGACTTCCAGGACTTCCGCGACCTCTTCGTACGACAGACCTTCCAAATCTCTCAGGATCACGGCGCTGCGAAAAAGAGCCGGAACCTCCGCGAGCGCCTTCCGCACCGTGGCCTGCATTTCGTGCGACGCGAACTGCTCGAACGGCGTCGGCTCGGCGCCCCTGAGGTCGAGCGCGCAACCGCTTCCATCTTCATCCGCGTCGATCGAAATCTGCTGCCGGTGATGGCGCCAGCACCAGCGGCGATGGTTCAGCGCCTGCCGGATAGAAATGCGATACAGCCACGTCTTCAGCGAACTCCCGCGCCGGAATCCCCGGATTCCGCGAAAGGCGCGCAGAAAAACCTCTTGAGTAACATCGGCCGCGTCGGCGGCGTCAGATAGAATTCCATACACCAGGTTATAGACGCCCGCGTGATAATAGGTGACGAGCCATTCGAACGCGGCATCAGACCCCGCCTGAAGCTCGGTCACCAGGACCGCTTCGTCGCGTCCCCACGGTAAAGTTTGTGCTAGATCGGACATGCCTTGCGCCGCGCCTCCAGGCCGTGTCCTTACAACTAGATTAGACACCGCCACTGCGCTCAAGTTTCGAGCATAACAGAAAATCTGGGGCCGGGTATCCCCCTTGAGTACTGCCCTGGGGACGATCACGCTTGGCCCTAAGTGCTTTGGATGCTTCACGGGCGGGTGCGGTTGGCCGGGTGAACCCGGCTGACCTGCGAGGTAATGGAATAACAGGGCGAAGAACGAGTTACGCCGAATTACTCGGGAATGGTGAAATCGTAGATGCGACCGGCGGCCGCACCCCCCGACCGGTTTCCGCCCACCGCGCCTGACATCGTAGCCGACTGACCCACGCCCATAAAGAAGCCGTATTCACCGGGCTTGAGGTCCTCTTCCAGAGTGACTTTGTAGGTTCGAATGCCCACATGTTCGGCTTTGATCTGAATCTCCTTGTCCTTCTTCACGCCGGACTTTCCGCCGCTGACGCCGCCAAAAGAGCCAATCTGAAATTCGCGATGGTCGCTCTTCTTGTTGAGCTTGATCAGAATGTAGTCCGAGGAGCTGCTGCCGTCAGGCACGTAGAGATAGAAGACGGCGTGGCTCTCCTTCACGCGATTATTTGAAGTGGGTCCATCCAGCGTGGCATCCCAGTGTTGGTTCCGCAGGCCATCTGTAAAGAAGCTGCCCGCTTTGCCCCCAACCTTCGCGTTCGTCACCGCCTGCCCGGGAATCAGAACGAAGTTCGCGCCGTCTTTCCAGTAAACGCCCACTTCTGGGGGCGGAAGGTTCGGATCGACGGTCATCGGCGTCGAAGTGGCCGTGACGATCGTCGGCGGCGGAGGCGCGGGATTGATCATCACCTTGATTACGCCGTCGGTGACGTTCGCCGCCTTAAGAGCCTTGAGGCCGTCGACGCTGGTGTCAAAACTGATCGCGTCGGCTCCCACTGCGCTCGCGGCGCGAATCTTCGCGATGATCACGTCTTCGGAGAGCCCCAACTGCGTCAGGCTGATGATGTCCTGATTGGTAAGCCGCTTCGGCATGCTCCCGCCATCCTGGCCCCAGGCACACGACGCCAAAAGCAGAGATAAGAAAAATGTGAGGCAGCGAGGTTTGCTCATCGAGCCTGACTCCATCGGGACCCAGCCTTTCGCCGATTCTATATCAATTCGCTAGTGTGGTTGCAGGCTGGAGTCGCGATCGGGTTCGGAAATGTGGTTTAGCATCGCACGACCCCTCTGCGCGCGAACGCCATCGCAAAGGCGAGATGGTCTTCACCGCCGTCGTCCCCCGCCCGATGACAAATGGAAGGACATGTCGTAAACTGGCGGTATCCGAAGGTGAGCGTAGCTCAGCTGGTAGAGCATCGGTCTGTGGCTTGTGTATGCACCGTATAGTACGACTGAAAACGCTCGGTTTTCGCGCGAAGATGGACCTATCGGCGCTTTCTCTTTCACACCTTCACACGTGGACTGTTACCCACGATGGAACCCACAAAAGGATCTTCGATCCTCGGTAGCTTGACATGAACTACTTCGGAGCAAGAGAGAACGGGCCGCCCGTCCAGGACCAGGAGGAGATCACTCCCGCCGCATGGCAAGGCATCGTTGCCGTAATCCTGACTGGATTGAGAACGGCGCTTTTCGCAGAGGACTTCCCCGACAGGTCGTGTATCGACGGCGGCATGGCCGAGGCGATCACCGGGTGCAACGAAGGGCAATTCTATCTGCGCTTGACAGGCGATCACCCAAACATCCCCGTTCCGCTGAATCCGAACGTCGTGCCCGGCACAATTCCAGCATTGGAAGTGGTTGAATTCTGTTATCGCCATGCGTCCAAGCCGGTGGCGCCGGAGCCTCACGATTACTATGCGCACAGACACTATCTGCATTTTCGGCGCGACATGGGACAGGGAGAGTTTGCCCTCGACATCAATACAATCTTCGCTCGAAACCATCTTGCATTTGAACTGCAAGCGAACGGAGAGGTGAGGCGCTTGTTGCCCCCGGTGTTGCGTGAAGCGTTAGCAGCCTCCGAATTCAGAAGCGAGGACGATGAAGTCAACAGGCTGTTGCAATCAGCGCGCCAGAAGTTTGCCAGTCCTGACTTTCGGATTCGTTACGAGTCTCTCAGGGACCTTTGGGATGCCTTCGAGCGAATTAAGACGCTAGAGCCGCCGCGGGACGACATGAGACGATCTTCGGCAGCCTTGATAGCACGAGTGTCCCAAGAGCCGAGAATTAGGGGAATGCTAGAAACGGAGATGCGTGTAGAGTTGAACGACTTCGGAAATGGATTCTTCATTCGGCACGCAAATGCTGAGCAAGTGCGTCTTCAGACGATCGAAGAAATTGATTATCTGTTTCACCGGCTCTTCGCTGTTATCCGACTATTGCTTCGGAGTACGGGTCGGGGAGGATAGTTTTGTCGATGGCCTTAACTTTGGGTCGGGAATGTCAAAGGCTTTCAAAATGCTTGGCTATCAAACGCAGTGTTCCTAGCGAAGTGTTTATCTCACCTTACATCCAAGAGTCGCGAAATGGAACCGTGCATCATGGACGAGAGAACACGAGCGGGAACGAAGACATCGTATCGTCCCTCCGCGTAGCATGCCATTGAATAGGGATCGAAGAAAAAACGCACCCCGCCACGTTCAAGAAGGAGCTTCTTAAAATGTTCTTCATTTGCTGCCGCCCCTCGCAGAATCCAATCGGTTGGTTTGTCCGAGTTGGCTTTTAAGAATTCGGGTTTCTGTTCGTTGAGCGAGAAAATACAGTATCGGGAAATTGTTTCGATGCAGGTCTGTCTACTCGAATGGCGAAATATGTCCCAAAACGTAAGCTGTCTCGGTGGTTTTAGAAGGTAGTTGAATGTTCGAGTGGCGTGCCGCGAATGCGCAGCTCCAGCTCCGTACTCTGCGAACTGAAATTCCACACTTAGCATGTCGGCTGTAAATTCGCCGATGGCGTGACTGATTGAGAGCTTGTCCCAGGCCATTTCTTCAGAACGATTCGCTATCTTCTCCTGCTTGTATTTCGATGCCCCAATTGCCCCGGTACGGAATCTTTGAAGCTCATCCACGACAAAAGCCGCAAGCGTTAGGTTTATTTCAGCCACGTCCGTTGACTCTTCAGGAGAAAGCTGGGGGTATTCGGCTCTGAAGGCATATCTGTGTTCGTCATCGTTTTCGGAAACTGTCAAATAGCTGAGCTGGACCGTTCTCCCTTGCACTATAGCGTGAGGAGCGCCGGGAAAGGTTTTTTGTCTTTGTGTTCCCTCCGTCTGTTGGCGGCTACATTCCACGGAGGCGTACCAGTTATCGCGATAGAGAGTAACTTGGTGCCTGTCCAGTTTTCGCCCAAAGCCACCCCTTATCTGCGTTTGATCGTGACATTCGATGCAGAGCACAGCTAGATTCTGTTCGTCGTTATTGCTTGGGTCTTCGTCGATATGGTGGATTTGAATAGCCTTACGAGGTTCGTTGCAAACGCAGCAAATACGGTTTGAACGAAACTGCACGCGAGCCGCTACGTCGGCCGGGATTTCATTCCGTTCTTTCTGGGCCATGTTTCCTATTGCGACGGATCTAGGACGACTCTACCACCCATCTCGGAGAAAATCGAAGCGGCCCGCGACGCGACATCAGCTCACTGCTTTCTTCACTCCCGCCTTCACCTTCGCCCAACGCCGCTTTTGCGCTTGTGAAATCTTCGCTCGCGCCTCCGCTGAGAGTTTCCCGATACTGTGATTTGCTGAGCGTCCTAACGCTTTCGCCGCGTCTCTTACTCCGTCCAATTGACCCTGCAATTTCCCCAACTGCTTTTCGAGTTTACGTTCTTCGCGTTTGATTGCTGTCAGAATGTTCATTCGCGTCCTCCGCCCTGTGTTACGTTGTTTCTGTTGCGTAAAGAGTGTTAAGAAAGTATACACCACAGCAATATATTTCGAATATCGAGAGATTTTCGACCGCTGTTCGCGACTCGATGAGCTTTTGCCTCTGATTGGCGACTTAGATGCCGTCGAAGCGGCGATTCTTCTCTGTCAAATGAATGCCGACCTCCGCCTGACTAAGCGAAATCGAGATGCGACTGCCAAGATGCAGCAGGAACTGGCAGGGGGGTTGCTAGACGACGAGGCGATTCGGCGGCTAAAGGAGCGGTTTGGAAACTCGAATATGGCCGACCGCCCGATCTTTCATCCCGCGCAGATTTTGGATGTGCTTCGGCTTGTGGTTCTCCACAGTGCGGGAAAGCGTCAGCCCTTGGAAGATGAAAAAGCGCGATACGCGGTAGGTCTGGCTTGCTTGATGATGAATGACCTGTTGTTGACGGAATCGGAGAGAAAGGCACTGGAGCCGGGCAAAGGCGAGCGCGTCGCGCGAGCGTTAATGATCCAAGCCCTAAGTTCTTTCGAAATTCAAAACCCGGCTCCGATGACTCACGTAGCATTTCGGTCGCGAATCATGTTTCATGACCTGCTCGCCAAGGAAGCGATTCTCGGTCGAATTAGGAAGGAATGTGAGGGGTTTGATTTCGAAAGAGAATTTCTTCGGGTCGTCGGCCTTCCTCTTTCAACGTGGTTATTCGTGGTCCTCGCGCTCTACACTGTTTTAAGGCAGTACCTCGCTGAGGATGGCTCTCGACATCTTGAATTCCTGTGTGTGGATCGGCTGACCTTTGGTGGGGAATCGCAACTTGCCGTGTCAGACCTGGATATGGTTCTCGATAGCATTTCGTCGGACATGCAGGGATTAAGAGGAACGCTGCAAGAGAAGCGGCCAACCGATTGGCGGGTTGACTTTGTTCCCTTCCGGAGCAAACCGCTTATCGAATTGCGTTCCGGCAAATTCTTTTGCACAGACCTGGGATTGTTGGCGGAGAAAATGCATAGCGGGGTCTATTGGGCCATCAACGACAAACTCAACCGTGAGGAGAGGCCCAAACTATTTAAGGCGTGGGGGATCTTATTCGAGGAATACGTGAATTGGTTTCTGACCGAACGGCGTCTCAATCACCCTCCATTCTGGCCGTCGCCGAAATGGACCGACGGTACGGAGAGCTTTGATGGAGCGTTCTTGGACGACAGTCGATTCATGCCAATGGAATACAAAGGTGGGTTCTTACGGATCGACGCACGATACTCTGCCAACGAGTCTGTGTTCGAGGCAGATTTGGAACGCAAGATCGGTGCGGGGTGTAGGCAACTCGCCGTAAAAATCCAGTCGCTCTTCAACCGAAAGAATCTTGAAAGGAAGACACTGAGGGACATTCCGCTTGATCATGTCACGAGAGTTGTTCCGCTTCTCATTGTCCAGGACTCAATACTGCGCGGACCTTTGATCAATTGGTCGCTCAATAGGAAGTTCAACGAATTGCTTGACAGAAATCAGTTGCGTCCTGATGTGGTTGTTGAACCGCTAAACGTTATTGGCGTCCACGAGTTGGAGGCAATGGTCGAGTCTTCGGAGGTAGGTGCCTTTGACATTTTTCGTGCGCTCCAGTTGAGGTGCTTCGCCGATCCAGAGATGGTCTCCGACATACATAATTTCCTTCTGACGCTCCCCGAGTACGGCAACCGAGTATCGCCCCGAATAGACCGAGTACTGACTTCATTATTTGACGAGATGGAGAAGTATCTCTTTGGGGGGCGAGTGGAGTGGGGCTAGGATTTTACCGTCGGCGCCGGCGGAGGCTAAGCCCTTACTGTGCAAAGCAACGGGAAGGCAGTAAGGCCGATTCACGGTTTTGCTCGGGTCGGAAACCTCTCGCTCGATCGCAGCCATAACCTTCGCCTCTAAATGGTCTACAAATTGCCCCATCGTGTGCAATCGGACCTTGCAGATCGTACAGCCCGGTACGACGTTCTTGCGGACGCTGTTCGGTACAGACTCGTGGTAATAGTCGAAGCGGTGCTTGTGGAATTCGGTGCGAACAATCTCAAGGAGTTTGGCTCTGTCCATCGAAAGATTTTATCTCTATGTGGGTCGCAGACAAGAAGAATTAGGCGCGTGACGGCGACCGCGCTTTGATTGTTCTTGACGCTTTGATACTCACGGGCATAACGTGACCCCGCTGATACCTCTCGTGGTTGCCGCCACAAAGGGTAATTGAACGTCTATAACGTACACACCCCGACAGACGGTTCGAGCGTCCCGGTACGATTGCCAAGGTCCATGCCGATGACACCTGTCTCTAAGACGCTCTATATTCTTTGGCGCGCGTGCCCTAATAACGCGTGGCTGCGTCTCCACAAACCAGAAGTCTATTTCGCCAAGCCACCTAGTGAATACGATCAATCGATGCTTGATGTAGGCGTTGACGTGGAACTAGCTGGCCGGCGCTTGTTTGAGGGCGCCACTTTGGTTGTCGGAGAATCACCCGCCGCAAAAACATGTGAACTTCTCGGCCAGCAGACCCCAATTGTGTTTCAAGCCGCTTTTGAACAGGACCAGCTTTCAGCGTTCGTCGATGTTTTGCGGTACGACCGCAACACCGGTGAGTATGCAGTTTTTGAAATTAAGGCGTCGACTAAGTCGAACCCCGAGTATCTCTACGATCTTGCCTTCCAAGTGTTGCTTCTCCGCCGCTGTGGATTGAACGTAGGTCGTGCCTACTTGTTGCAATTAGATGCCAACTTTCGCCGCAAGGGACGGATTCCGGTCGATGAGTTGTTCGAGACTGTCGATCTGACCGATCAAATTGCTCAAAGGGCAGAGGAGATCGAGCGCGAGATCGAATCGGCGCGCAACTACTTGTTAAGCGAAACAGAACCAAAGGGGCCGTGCGCCTGCATCTACAAAGGGCGCGCGAACCACTGCGCAACGTTTGGCTACTCAAATCCGGATATACCCACCTATGGCGTTCACGACCTTGCGCACATTGGCAGTAGTCCCAAGAAATTAAAAGAGCTGGTCGATGCCGGAATTTTCTCGCTCGCAGACGTTCCAGCAGGTTTCGCGCTAAGTCCGGCGCAAAAAACCCAGATCGAGGTATACCGAAGCGGTGAACCGATCATCCAGAAGCGGGCCATTGCCAAAGAGCTGGGCGAGCTCGCCTTTCCGCTACACTTCATCGACTATGAGACGTTCGCTCCGGCCGTGCCCCTGTTCGACGACTACAGTCCCTACGAACCGATCCCTCTGGAATATTCCCTCCACGTCATAGGCGCGCCGGGTGAGGAGCCCGTGCATCGCGAGTTTGTGCATGCGGAAGCAACCGACCCGAGCGAAGCGTTCGCGCGGTCGCTCACCGAACACGTGGCACCGTTTGGATCGATCCTCGTTTGGAACAAGACCTTTGAGTCCTCGGTCAATGATTGTATGGCCCGCAGACTTCCGCACTTCCGAGATTACTTTGCCGAGTTCAGCGATCGGATGTACGACTTGAAGGACATCTTTGCCAAGCAATTTTTTGTCCACCGGGATTTTCAGGGCAGTACGTCGATCAAGAGCGTCTTGCCGGTTCTCGCCCCACACCTAAGCTATAAGAACTTGGCAATTCAAAACGGTACAGCTGCCTCAAACGCCTGGGGCGAGCTATTGTCGAGCGCATTGACCGGACACGAAGGTTCCATACTGCGGGCTCAGCTCGCTGAGTATTGTTCACTCGATTCCTACGGGATGGTGGCGATTTGGAGCACGCTCGGGAAGGTGGCTGGTGGTTGATCCTTCCGAAGTCCACATCCCCAAGCTGCAGTCCAAGACGTTGCGGCGAGCAGAGAGTTCCGAGGCCTACCGGCTTTACCGCGCGGCCCTCGAATGGGACTTGGTTGAGCCTATCCTGATCCGCGACCACAAGGATCTGAAGTCCGAGCCACAATGGCGGGAGCGCCTCAAACCCTTTCATCACCAAGTGCAGAACTTGATCACGTTCTGTCGACGCCTCCCGGTGACGCTACTGGCCGACGACGTTGGTCTCGGGAAAACCATCAGTGCCGGACTGATCGCGAGTGAGCTAATGTGCCGCAATCGCATTTCGAAGATCTTGGTGGTCTGTCCGAAACTACTGATCCCGCAATGGAAGGAGGAACTCGATAGCAAATTCGGCATTCCCGCGGTCGGTGCCACGGGCAGAGATCTGCTGGGAGTGAAGGTGCCGGAAGCAGGTGGCGCAGTGATCACCACCTATCAGTCGGCGCGCATGTATCTCGACGCATTGCAGCACTTGGGTTTTGAGATGTTGGTGCTCGACGAAGCGCACAAGCTGCGTAACCTCTACGGTGTCGAGCAGACCCCACAGGTCGCCCAGCGTTTCCGAGAGGCGCTCGCTGACCGTCGGTTCAAATACGTACTTATGCTCACCGCGACACCGATCCAGAACCGGTTGTGGGATATCTACTCGCTGGTGGATTTGCTTTCGGCAGCACGCGGACATCAGAACCCCTTTGGCACGGAAGGAGTTTTTGCGCGGACCTACATCGCCGACGATCGCACTTCCGCCCGTCAGCTTGCTCCCCACATGCGTGAGTCCTTCCGCTCTGTGGTCTATACCTATATGTCCCGCATCCGGCGCGCTGACGCGCGTCTGCATTTTCCAGAAAGAATCGTTCAGTTGCACAAGGTTGATCCACTGGCCGAGGAACTGGAACTGATCCAACTCGTCGCACGTGAGATCCAGAATCTGAATCGCCTGTCGCAGATTTCGATCTTGCAGGCCCTGATCAGCAGTCCTCACGCGGTCAATTCCCAGCTGAAGCGGATGGCCGCAAATGGAACCGTTTCGTCATCTTTTTCGCAGAACGTCGAAGCGGTTGTGGCGCGCATACCAATAACGGCCAAGCTCCATGGGTTGGCGACGCTGGTCGAAAAGTTGCGGTCCGAGCAGCCGGAACGCTGGCGCATGGTGGTGTTTACTACCCGCCGCGAGACACAGACGACGATTGAGGCGTTTCTCGGGCAGCGAGGGATTTCCTGTGGGTTAATTAACGGTGATTCTGGCGAGCGGAACCAGCGCACAATTGCAAAATTCAAGAAACCAGTACCTGAGATTCACGTGATTGTCTCAACCGAGGCCGGCTCGGAAGGCGTGAACTTACAAGCCGCCAATGTCCTCGTGAACTTCGATCTTCCCTGGAACCCAATGATTGTAGAGCAGCGCATAGGGCGCATCCAAAGGCTCGCTTCCGAGTATGCCAGTGTGTGTATCTTCAACATCGTTCTCCGCGGAACGTTTGAGGAGTACATCATCGGCCGACTGATGGAAAAGCTGCAGATGGCTTCACACGCTATCGGCGATATTGAAGCGCTCCTGGAGGCTTCCGGTTTGAGCGACCAGAACGAGGATGGCAGCAGCTTTGAAGAAAGGGTGCGTCAGCTGGTTGTCGCTTCGCTGGCGGGTAAAGACGTTGAAGAAGCCACGCGCAAGGCAGAAAAAAGCATCCTTAACGCGAAGCAGGAACTTGAAACGCAGGAGAAGCACATTGACGCGCTGCTTGGCGGCATGGATGAAGCCGCGCGCGACGAGGTTCGTTACCCTGATCTCCCGCTTTCGTCGAAGTCCATGGACATGCGCGAATTTGTGCTGACGGCGCTGCGCAGCCAGGGACTGAATCCGAAACCCGAATCGAAGAATGTCTACGTCTACGAGCATGATGGAAACCTCAATCGACTTTGCTTCGAAGATGCCTATGCTGAAACTGCCGTGCTCTACCGTCCAGGATCGCCCGCGTTTACGCGGCTCGCGAGCTCCATCGCAGCAACAGGACAGCACCGCGTCAGTGATCTTGACGACAAAGTGAGCACGAAAGCGCAGATCCTCGCTAAGGAGTGGGTCGGAAACTTTAGAGCTCGTTTTGTCGGCTGCGAGATCCTCGACGCTTCTCGGTCGTTTCTGGGTTCGGCGATTGTACGCATCCGAGCGACAGTCGGCCACGACAGCTATGAGCGCTTGATCGATGTCCCGGTTTCTCCCGAAGACGGGTGGGTCGCTGCTGGTATTGCCGGCGCCAGCCCCCTTGCGGACCCGATCAAGAACCCTGAGACGGTAGGCACCATGCCCCTGACTCTCGTCGAGCGGGCTGTCCGCGATCCGGGTGTCGCTGAGTTTTGCCGTTTTTACCTAGACCGCCGACAACAAGAAGTCGAAAGAGCGGGTGACGACGCACGCAAACGCAAGAAGATGGAGGATGATTTTACCCCGCGACGGGAGGCATTTCTTGTCGGCCTTGAAGGAACCGTCCGGCGGCGCGTTTCACTCCACGCGAAGTTCGCCTTCGATTCCGGGCCGGAATACCAGAGCGCGATTGCCGTCGTGACCGCCGAAAACAAAATCGTCGCGGCTCCTGAAATGGGACGATGCCAAGTGACGAATCAAATCGCTCCGGTCGATTGTTTGGGGCGTTGCGAGATCAGCGGATTGACAGTGCTCAAGCATTTGCTCAAGACCTCCGAAGCAAGCGGGCGCTCGGCCCTCGCGGAGTTTGTTAGCACCTGTAGTGAAACGAAGAAGGCTGTGCTCAAGGACGAGCTTGAGCGTTCATCCGTCACCCAAAGGTTGGTCCTCAGATCCGCTCTTAAGACTTCGGCCATCTCGGGCCAGCGAGCCGAAGCCCGTTATTTTGGGAAGTGCGAATTTACGGGCATGGACGCTCTGGAAAACGAACTGGCTTTGAGCCAGGTGTCTGGGAAGAGGTACCGCAAGGACCGGCAGGAACGTTCGGTCGTTAGCGGCAAAACCGGCTACGCGGAAGAGTTTGTCGTCTGCCCCGAGACAGGCCATCGCCTGATTGCTGAAGAAGCGGAACGCTGCGAGGTGACCGGTAAGCTTGTGGTTCCTGGCTTGCTTTCCAGTTGCGAAGTGACGGATAAGCGAGTCCTCCCCTCGGAGCTTGAAAAATCTCCGATCTCTGGAAGAACAGCCCTGAAAAAGTTCTTTGTTTCGAGCAGTGTCTCCGGAGTGCGCTTTCTGCTTGGTGAAGGGATTGTGTCGGCAACTGGGAAGCATTGCCTTGAGCAAGAGGCCAAACTGTGTCTGTGGAGCGGGAAGCGATGTCATCCCGAGGATCTGCGCATCTGTCAGCTGACGCGCGTTACCGCCCATTTTGAATTCATGACTAACAACGGAACAACCTATCTGGAGCCATTAGTCAATCTCTTAAACGGGCTGGACCGATCGGCAGATCAAGCCGACTTATGGCCCTCGATCGCCGACACGGTTTCGCGCTCACTAGACGGACAGGTGCGAGCGGCGCTTTGTTCTCCAACGGGCAGGCATCTAGCCCTATGCATCGAGGCAAGGAACTGGTTTGGTTTGAAAGTGCGCTACGCGGGTCTGGTATACGCGGTTCGAGAAAGATTGGCCGTCGGAAGGATCGTACTGGGCAAGCGCGAGCCCGAAGGTTGGAAGTTTGAGAGAACTCTCTAGACCGTCACGACAGTCGATCCGCGCTACAGGTCCTGCTAACCGTCTGTATGCGGTACGAAGGCGTTTCTGAAATTGCTGCCAGCGAACCGAGTCAGATTGAAATTGAAAGATAACAATTGGGTACTTCAAAGCAAAGTTGGTATCGGGGCATCCGTGAGGAAAGGTCGGCGAGAGGATTGGATTTCCTCAAGAATGCACACGAGCGGAACGCAGACTGCTTAGGCAAGGATAACGTGGCACTACCTTCAGGAATCGGCATGCTGAACTAGTTTCTTGACAGGAGGGCTTTTCAGCTAAAAGGAAGACCGAAAAACGAAAGAACGAGAAGCACGAGCAAATATAGGCTCACTAACGCTTGAGCGCCTGCCAAACGCTTAACCCAACCTCGACCTTCGAGTTGGTAATTCCGATCCAACAGCAAACTGAGCCAGCGTGCAGGATCCCAATCGCGAAAGCTCAGAGTCGTTACGGAAGTCAGACTGTAGAATGCCGCTGCGCTCGCCAATCTTGTCTGATCTTTGATGGCCAGCGTTACCCGCTTCAGGAGCGAGTGCGGAGGACGTTCGTTTAGTGGAGACGACCAATAGCGGTTTGTGAGATCAAAGGCTCGAGAGTGAACAGAACCATCGGCAAAGCGTCGAGACAATCGAACGGAGAGACCTGATTTCGTATTTCGCTGTAGGCAAATCCAGAACAGAACTGCGCCGGTCATCCAGACAATAACAAGCAGAAGGAGCGGCTTTGTGCGTTGCATGCCATATGAGTTGGTCTTTTCAAACAGCAATTTGCGGACGTAGTATTCCAGGCAAGCTCCTCGATTAGCGGTTCTCGGCGGGCTGCCTCCAAAAATCATCAGGGTGCGTTCGTGCTGATCTGGCGGGCGACATGAATGGCGTAGTTGGGCGTCTTCGGTTTCGTTCAGTGCAAAAATGACCTTCCTAGCTGCATCATGAAAGCCTGCATCTTCTAATTGTCGCCTCATCGTGTTCAACGCTTGCGGATTGTCAGAATAAGAGACCTGTTGGATGTTCTTCGCATGAGCGAAACTGTCAACGGGCGGCAAACTGGAAGGTTGGAAAATCGCCCCTGCGAGGTCGACTCCATCGAATCGCGCACCGGTAAGATCAGTGTTGATAAATTTCGCGTTGATGAAAAGCGTGCCAGGAAAGCTAGAATTCGCCAGGCTGGCACCAGTCAGGTCAGCGTCCGTAAAATTGAGTCCCATTGTCAAAGGGAAAAGGTGACACAGACTAGCTCCTTTGAAGCTTGCGCCGGTGAAGTCCATAAACGTCAGAACATGACCGTTGAACCGTAGGTGATCGAAACGTGCATACCTTAGGTCAGCGTCTTCGAGTCTGTCGGTGCGCATGAGGTCCCAGAATTCATGTCCACTATGATGCTGGCCATCCCTGTCAATCCAGCCCTGCACTGTTATTTCATGGGTCGGTCTAGCGATTGCTTGAATGGCATTTTCCAGTATTCCAAGCTGATTATGATCAACGGCCACGTTGCCGGGGGCTTCTATCTCCATGTGGTCGTTATCTCTTGGGAAAATCCAGAAAACAGAAAGCACCGAGGGCCGCAAATTGGAAACCTCTGTGAAAATATCGCCGATACTCAGCCACCGATCCTGCAGACCTGTAGCAGTTTCACGACATCCAGCGGCATCAGGCTCGCTACGATCGATAGCGACAGTCTCTATCAGCCGCAGATCGTCGTTTTCGGTCTTTGCCGATTGTCCCTGCGTGTTCGCCTGAGCAAGGACGAGACGAGGACTTTCACCAATGGCCAAATAGAGAAGACAAAGCACGACGGATGCGTGAAGGAATTTGAGGAAAATGCGCGACCGCCTTCGTAATTGGTTTGAGAAAATGTGAATCAGACGAGTTCTCGGCCCAAGGATTCGGAGGCAGAAAACGCTTCTGTTTGCCGGTGGTGTGGAAAATACGTACTCGAGAGTTTCCATTTCGACTCGAGTTCTTTTTAAGAGATTCTATGTATAAATGTTGTTACGTTGGGTTGGCAATGAGCGTCGGTCTCAAAGTCAACCGGAGGTTTTGAGTTGACCGTTGTCGACCTGCCAGGCCTCGGAAAACACGACACTTCCCTTGAGGTCGCGGTAGTCGATTGAGAGTGCGTTCTCCTTGAATGTTAAGTTCGCGAACCCGTTGTACCCGACAACGATCTCCTCTGGGCTGGCGTATCTGCGATTGTCGGTGAACAAGACCGGCCGGTCCGGACGGACAACGACTGGGTTAATCGCTATGGGCATCCCTCCGTGTCCGATACATCTTCCGTAAGCCTCAAGGCTTCCTGGCTTTGAGAACTTGCCGTAAATAGCCATCCTATGTTCATGCCCCCAGAGCCACAATACGGGTCGGTTGATCAGTTTGGACAACTGCTGGGCTGTCTTCGGGTACTCACTGTCGAACGCGGAGCAGTATTGATGGTGCGTCAGAAGGACAATTCCCCGCTCCTTGGGATCTCCTTGAATCTTTACCTGATCCTTTAGCCACTCGAGTTCTTCATTTCTGAGACTACAGCTTGGAGAAAAAAGGTACTCAAGTACGGGGACGCCAAGAGAATTGTAACCCGTGTCAAGTCCGATGATCCGCCAGAATTCGTTCTCCAAGCAAAAGAAACTTGCTTTTTGACCGGACGGTTTTTGGCCAACCGAAGGTCGCATTCCAAGAGTTGGCAGGAACAAATCGAAATACGCATTTCCCAACGCGTACATCTCGTGATTTCCCGTCAGCGCGAAACTCCCTACGGATCCGGCAGGCCAAGTGCAAGGAGTGAAAGCATTGTTTGGCGGATTTGCACCCAGGCAGTTTTCTTCTACTTCACTCTTCGCGCCCACGTAGTAAACATCTCCCAGGTGGATTGTGTAATGAGGTATAAATTCCATCATTCTTGATGCGACCTCAGCCGCTTCGTCGGTACCGGTTCCCCAATCACCGGCGATACTCACCCGAACCTCACTCTTCGTGTCAGATTGACCGCCGATAACAGAGTCGTCACGAAGCGGATAGACGCCATTGTCAGCTGCAGGATTCTCATAGACGTTAAATCTGTGGCGTGGTCCGATTCTGTTCCTCAGGTACTGGGCTGCCCACTGCAATACGGCGGATGGCTCTAGAGCTGCGAGTGTGTAGTGATATTTCTGCTGTTGCTCTGCTACTTTGGCGATGTAAGAAATTAGTGGTGACCGTGGGAGGTTTTGAAAATCCTGGAGGTCTTTTCCGGGCGGCTCTTGAGTCGATGCCACGTGTTCCCCCTAGCGGTCTCGAAATGGATTCGAGACAGTTTACTGACTTCTTCTTACTTTGCCTTTTCTGAGAACTTAAAACCTATATAGGTGTATAGGTGCCAGAACTCAAACCCATCAAGCCAAGAAGAGTCGCGTCAAAATCCGGCATCACTAAATCTCGATGCACACTGTTCACAAAGACAATTCCGAGGACGATTGACGTTTTGACGCGTTTCACCGACTCTCGCCTTTCTTCCAGTCGGATCACTTCGCTGGACATTCGATTGGCTTTGTTGCGCCACCACCTTTCGGATGACAGCTCTTCTTCCTTTGCTTTTCGCCAGTCGCCTCTGTAATGCTGCCCGGCTGGGCTACCCACACGTCGTAGGGAATCCACATTCCAGAGCTACCACTGTTCACATCGCACTGACTCGCTTCTGCGTAAGCACAGACTTCGAGCTGGTATACAGGGTGTACTTCCCACAGGGAACTTCGAAAAGGGGCGGCATTGCCTTGGTCGCTGTGATTGTCCGTATTACAGGGTTTGTGACTATCGTCAAAGAATAAGGAGCCCGTTACTCGCACAACGTTCTTCACTGGTGTCTTCATGTCTAGGTCTGCCCATACTGGAGGGCGAAAGTGAGGACTTATTTCGGCTGTGACACTCGAACATTCATCTTGTTCCCTGCCAGCCTCTACAGAGGGATCCAGAAGTGGTATATGGAGGTCATTGTTCACGAAGCCGGACCGTGAGCAGTTTACACTTTCACCCCCCGAACAATCAGATATGTGCGCGTTCAGAATCCAGGCTTCCAAACGCACGACATCCCCTTCCCCGATGGTCTTACCATCAGGCATCTGGTAGAAGCGATGTAACGCATGCCGATCGCCCAAGTGACGTTTGTCCACGGGCTGTGCTTGCATGGCTCGAAGCGTGGAAAAATCGACGACAGTTACAGCCGTGACGTCAGCGCAGAAATTGTTTTTGGCTTTGCTCTCATATGCTTTGGCGCTGACCTGCGGTGGCTTTGCCTTGAGAGACACCACTCCGCAATTACCGCAAGTCTCGACGGGATCCTCCGGCGGAGCTATGTCAGCGAATGGAAGCCTACAGCCAGGATCGAGCTTAAAGTCTTGCGCGAGGAGGCGAGAAGCAGATCCTATCAGCAGAATGACGATGCAAAAGCAGAGTCGATTCCAATGAAACACGAAGGCGGGCATGTGGCCTCTCTTTGACGGCGCACTCTACAATGTCTTTACCTCGACAGTCAATACCCATTAACTGTCGTCCACATTGTTGTATTACCGCCAAAAACCCTTCTTCGATGCAGACGACGAACCGAGAAGAACTTGAGCGATTGCTTCCTCTCGGCGGCTGAGATCGGCTACACTTCGCCTCCGGCTCCTTGCGGATACTGCGGGCGACTTTGTCATCCCGCAGCCCGGCACATTTTGAGTGTCTCAGATGATCGCTTTCAGTCCACTCCAAGAATTCGATTTGTGCCACCAGTTCGAGCCAGAACCCGCGAAAACACCCGCTGTCCCGGCCCGGATTGATGTTTCTAGCAAGAGTTTTGCACATCAGAAATCCGAACGTAACAATTCCTCCGCCCCACCGTGCACTTACAGCTAAATAAAAGGGTTGTCATCATGTATGTTACCCTTCTCGCACCGTAATTCACTAGGGATTTCCACAGTACCATTCATGATACCAAGAATTGTAGCTTGACATTACTTCTCTTTATTTCTATATACGGCGCGAGACATGTACTTGGGAGGTACTATGAGACGGTCCCGTCTCTGCTCCCCGGTTTTCGCTTTGCTTTCCGCTTTTCTGATGTTCCCTCCAAAGCTGGCTGGACAAACAACGAGCCCAACGCCCCCGACGAGCAATCCGCAAGCTGTTGCGCTCGCTACCCAGGCGTTGGTGGCACTCACTGGCAACGTCCAGGTTAGTGATGTGACGCTGACGGGAGGAACCGCCGCGCGACTTCCTCAGTCGTGAGCAATGGCAACATACCTGCGGAGTATAATCTCAAACAAAAAAAAAGGCGACCGCCCCGAAGGATGATGACCGCCCTTGGTCCCGAGGATTTCCCAGCGGATCGTGGTTGCCGTTCGCGATACATGCGAATTTCTGCGGATGGCGCCGGTGAGGGACGCAAGCCGCGGTTCCTGTGACGAGGTAAACCTAACGCCTGGGCGACGAGGGCGTTGAAACTATCTACTGCGTTCAACTGCTGTTCCGTTGGTTCCATACAAGCTCCCTTAGCGATGCAGGGCGAAGTATCTGCACGCCTCTGCTTGAAATCACTACTCTGCGTCCTACTGCGATTTGCAGACGAAAATCTTCCGTGAGTTCTTGGTGAGAGACGACGGTGAAGTGATTTTCGTCGTCCGCACTTTGAAGGATTAAATCCTTCCCGTTCCAAGAGAAAATACGTCAGCGTCCGTTGCGTCCTTTTACGTGCCCCCGAACGCGGCTTTGGTGTGTCCTAAAGGGAGACTCGGCTGTTAGTGTTTTACTTGGTATGGCGGTTCCCGAAAGCGTTGGAGCATTTCGGGGATTCTTTCGCAGTCCGCTCCCGAGGCTGTGGCAATAGGTTGACCATTGTAAGTAGAATTTTGGCTCGCTGGTTGAACGAGAAAGGCTTGGCAGAAGTTGTTCTGCCTCCAGTCATCAAATCCATTTTCATACTTCATGTTTCCGCTCACGACAATGGTTTCCTGTAGTCCGTAGAGTTCTGTCCAATGAGGATTTTGCAGAATCAGTTCTCGTGTTATTGGCGGACTGAGAGGTTTGAGTTCGTCCTGGGAAATGTCGAAATGGCCCAACAAGGCGATCCTTTTATTTTCTGGAAGGCTGTTTCTGGACACATCTATGTGAGCTTCGACATGATGAGCACTGATTTTTCCGACATTCGCGATGGTAATGGTCTCAAGATTACCGCCAAGTTGTAGGCCATGACCGATTTGACAGATGGCTTCGTCCGTGTCCTCCGTGTGTCGTTTTGAAAGTACGAAAGAATCTTGAGCGGTCTTGGCGGCGCTTTCGGCGGCTTCAGCAGCCTTCTTGGTTGCTTCGGTCGCTTTCGTCATTTCTTCCCACTGCCTTCTGGCATACCGCGTGTAATAGATCGTCGCCACCGCGATAACGACAGTAGCGGCGGCGGTCCAAAAACTTGCGCTGCTTGTCAACCGCCAGAACCAACGCAAAACAGGTTGGAGCTTTTGAATGGCATTACGCGTGTGGTAGGTGGTGTCCTGTGCGGCAACGGCGATTGGTTCATCGTGCGGGATTATTGGTACTTCAGGGTCGCCATTTTCTTCGCTGGTATCTTCCTCCTTGTGTTCGTAAAGATCGTCAGCCATAGCGTCGCCCTTCTAGCTTGTTTGGCTTTGGGTGTTCTTAGACACGAGGCCGATTCTGTGTAGAGCCACTGGAAATCGGATCACGCTTGGGTTGCACGATCCGGTAAGCTCTCGCTCAATCGCCGCCGTTACCTTTGCCTCTAGATGATCCACGAATTGCCCCGTCGTGTGCAATCGAACGTGGCAGATCGTACAGCCCGGCACGACGTTCTTGCGGTTGCTGTTCGGTACGGACTCCGCGTAATAGTCGAAGCTGTGTTTGTGGAATTCGGTGCGAACAATCTCGAGAAGTTTCGCTCTGTCCATATTCCGCTAACGTGCGGACTTCTTTTTCGATTTGGAAAAGTGAAAATAGTTGTCTTTCTTGAGTATCGAGTTGAATTTTTCCACTGCTAGCGAACGGATGCGTGCTTGCATCTGTTGTACTATCTGGCGAACTTCCATTCGCGAAAGATCTCCATTCTCTTCACGCGAGGCTTTCTCCGCCAGTGCGAGGACTCTTCTATATTGCTTGTCGATCGCACGGTTCTCTTTTCCTTGCTGCTTTCGAAACTTCTTGAGGGAACGCACAGGTTTACCCGACATGAGATCAGACAACTGGACGGCGCCTTTTGGAACGGGAAATAAGTCCTGAAAGGATTTGAATGTCTTCACAATCATCCGGTCAAGTTTTCGTGCTTGAATCTTCAGTTCACGTCCAGCCGGAACGTGCTCAAAAGTGTCGGCGATTTTATCCCACTCACGCGCTTCCAATACGGTTACAAAATGTTCGTCTTTCATTTGCGCAGCATACGACAGCTATTTTTTCGAGGCAAGGCAAACGGGTTTGAGTTCGTCCTTGCCTTAGCCCCGCAAGGATTTTCGCACTGCGCGGAAATGGGGGCGGGGAACTTCACTTATCTGTGTTCTGCCGGTAGTAGTCAGCCGCGAGTTGCGTAATCTCTTCACCTATTTTGTCGGATACTCGTGAAGCCATTTCGTAGGAAGGGCCGAACAAGAGATCACCCTTCTTCCAAACCGTTGTCCCAAAGACCATCTCAGTTTCAGAATCATCATCGCGGATGACCTTCACCGGACGGTGCAACTCAACAGAGACGAAGGCAATTGATTGCCCGGCTCCGGGATCTCCCACTGTCACGTTCACATACACGTACGAGCGAGCACTATTGTCCGTTCTTAGACGGGGAAGGTCCCTTTTTAATGCAACTAGGACAATGGACTCCAATGTTTCTCGCGACAATCCTGTAATTTTTGCATCTTGGTTAAGTTCCTCGATAACGATGCGCACTTGGTTCAAACCTTTGAACTCTTGTGCGGACGAGCACGGACCTAGTAGGAGTAGGCACAGCGCAAAGAACCCGGCGATCCGCAACACTGATTTCCGCTCCATTTTCGTTTCTCACTTTCCAATCTGCTTGAAAACAGAATTTGCCGCTTGCGTCAGGATTTATCGGCCTTTCGCGGTTCTGAGGCAAGCCGGATTCGTGCAGAGTGTGTGCGTCTCATCAGCCCAAGCGCAACTAACAATTTGTTGGCCGGCGATCGGCGCCTCGGGATGTTCGACCATTCGACAAGGCTTGGCATCGGTGCAGCCGCAGACCCGGCAGACTCCGCGTTGAGATTTTTCTTTCATTCCGGATCGGGCCACGGATAAGGGTAGCTGGATTCGTCGTTACCACCAACCAGTTCGTGGAATCCCCTGACCATCGCTTTTGTCGTTTTGCAAGCCCATCTTGAGCAGTTTAGGTTCAGCACTTGAGAAGTCCAGTCGGCCGTGCCTTTATGCGTGAACGGAAATTCTTGCTGTAGAGATTCAATTTGGCTTGACGGGAACTCCGTGGTTTTTCGGAATCGTGGTTGATAGTGAACCAACGCGTTCCGCAGACAAATGAGCTTATGGAAAGACTGGAATGGTCTTCTTCCCGTATCAAAGGTTGGGCCGAACAATCTTGGAGCCTCAATCCATCGAGTTTCGATGCTCTCGTTATCTAGTGCCGCAATCGGCGCTTCCCAAGTTGCCGCCTCCAATTGTCTTTTGACCGAGAGAAATTCGTTCAGATACGACTCAAGACAAGCGACGTTGAGCATGACAACTGCCGGAGGATATTTGACGAGTGTTACGGCGTCGCCCCTCGACATCGCCTGGGTCAATTGGCAGGCGACTTCGTAGAAGCTGCGCGAAAGTCCGGTCATACCGCTCATTCGGGTCATTTCCTCTCTCGAATAATTCACTTTCACGATCAGTATAAGTGCGTGTACCGGGAAGATAAAAGACCTGCTATCCTCTTTTTCTATGACAGGTGTAGCAAAGGCTAGAGATGTTCTGGTCAAGTTCGAGGAAGAAAACCTTCCCGAAGAATACAAGGAATACTACGCTACAAAGCGAAACAACCTTTTCGCGACAATAGAGGGTGCGCCGGCTCTCTGGGCTGCTTTCATTCTCCTCGATAAGATATGGATTCGCGAACTCCAAAACATGCGGACGGCAATTGATACAAGCCGAATGTTTCCGTTGATTCTCTTTATGAACGCACATGCCAAAATTCGAATCGCTATGGAACTAGGACTTTCGGCGTGCCTGCCGGAAGCCTATTCGATCTCCAGGGATGCCATTGAGTCAGTAGCGCACGGCCACAGGATGTTTTTTGACCCCGAGCTACAAAAACTGTGGGTGTCAAAGGACACCGACCCCGCCGCGCTCCACCGATTTATGGAAGAATTCTGGTATTCAAAAGAGGATAAACTTTTCGATGGTCTCCCAGAACTGTATCACCTTTGGAAGCAGTATTCGGAATTTGGTTCTCACACGAATCCGGTCTCGATAGTCTCGCGGTTCGTTATAAACGAGACGCCCAAACACCTTGAATGGAGGCTGAATTATACTGGCGTTGATCCGCGAGTGCTGATTCCGGCAGTTTTCACAATGCTGTTGGCTTTTCACGTGATGGAAGGAATTCTCTTCAACGACTGCCTCGACCGGCTGAAGTTTGACCACGAACTTGTCACGATGAGATCTCAATTTGAAGCGGAGAAGGAGAAACTTCGCCGCACAATCATCAAGGTATTCAATATTCCCCCGCCAACTCGAGCAAAGCCCTTCTAGAAGATTCTTTTGGATTCTGAAAGCTCGTTCGACTGAAGCTTGAACCTTCGGCCATCGTCAGGATTTGATTTCTCCCGGCCCGACCGAAATCACGCCGCTGTGAGCGACGCCCGCGTTGACGGATTACGGGATAGAGCCTCGCGAAACTGCCCTTCTGGGGTGCGAAATGGGGCTTTTCTAGGAGATAGTGCGCGCGGCGTTGAGTCCCGGGAAGTCTATGAAAGTGGACGTGCTCATTTCTCGGTGACTCATTGTGCTGCGATTAGAATGCCCGTCGCGGATTTGGAAGCAAGCAGGCTACTTAGTCGAATCGTGTGCACAACGCTTCATAAACCGGATTACTTCGCCCCGGCATACGTACATTCAATCCTCGCGGAACCTCTGGCCGTGCGGGAACATATCTCGCGAGGAGCTTCTTCGCGAGTTTTTCTTGATTGAACAACTGGAGGTCCAAACGGCGACCTTTTTTAGCAGCCACGTGGCGCCTTACGCTGGCCAAGATTTTCTGCTGTATCTTTCGAAAACAGGAGTGACACATTCCGTTTGATCGATAATTGGTTTCATTTCGACAGATCATACAGCCGTGGTCTTCGAAGAAGTAGCGCATCTTGTTTCGATAGTCAGGCGTTATCATATCGTTAATCGCATACGCAACGTCACGTGGTAGAAACCACGGTTGAAGCAAGAGTTCGTTAGCGACTTCCAACTGAGACTTCCTCACAGTTACCTCCTAGCTGCAATTGGACCGACCGCGGGCCGGTCAATTTCGAGCGCGGATGACACTGCTGAAACGCGTCAACCACTCTGTCTGGAGAAACGTGGGCATACTTCATCGTCGTCTCAATCCAGACGTGCCCCAAGAGTGCTCCTACGATCTCCAGGGTCGCCCCGTGATTGTATAAATGCGTCGCAAAGCTGTGTCGGAATGCGTGGGAGCTGACCCCCTTTATGCCCGCTCGCCGCGCGACCGATTTTATGATGTCTTGGAGGCACCATTTTGAGAGAGGGCAATCTCTTGCTGGCCGCTTCGCATCGCGATGGTTCAGAAACTTTTCATGTCGATTTTTGGCAGTCTCGTAAGGTACTAAATCGACCCTACCGACCGTTCGGCATTTGAATCGCTTGGGACCGATATAGTTTCTCGTTCGCGACCTCCAACGCCCATTGCGTGCATACAAACAGCCTGCGTTCGGCAGATCGTATTGAAAAACGAATCCGCGTTTCCGGGCAGCGATATACGCACGCAAGGCATCAACTGACTCGCCTGTAAGAAGCACTGTCCGAGCCTTTCCGAACTTACCGCGAATTCGCGCTGTCTTAGAATTGAAGTCGAGATTTTCGATCCTGAGATGCCTTGCCTCGCCCACTCGACAACCTGTCCCGTACAAGAACTCGACTAAGGCTCGCTCGCGTAGAGTGTTTGTTACCGATAGTATCTTTTGAATCTGCCCTTCGGTGAGAGCCGGCCTGCTGTTGCGGACGGGTGGACGGAGCCTCACGAAACGAGGTGCAACGTAGCTAACAACTCCTCCGAGATTCAAGAAGTCATAAAAAAGACGCAGCACACCCAAGTGTTGATAGGCGGTGTTCAACGTCGCACCCTCCTCAGATATTCGCCCGACAAACCGCCTAATATCGAGGTGAGTCACATTTGCAACTGACCTGCTCCCGATGAATTCGATGAACCTTTGAAGGACCCTCCGATAAGTGGCTTGAGTAGTCTCTGCATAGTGCATTGCTACCATCCACTGGTCATATTGTTTTGCTAGTCCTCGGTTGTAGCGAACGTATGAGTGCATCGACGTGGTCCTTCCGAGTTTTCGTTATCAAAAACCTCGCTGCGAGTGTAGATAGCCATCATGCTGCGTGGAAGGAGACAAACGTACCTAGTCGCACTAGAGACAAAAGTACTTAGTCAGAGAAACGTAGGTTTGAGTATTCCTGGGGGGCGCATCGCCAATCGCTCCAACCGAAAGTACTTGCAAGAAAACCCAACTGCGACGGTCGGGGTCCTGTCACGGGGTCGATTCGCGATGTGCAAAGTATCACTCGCAGTTTTGGCCGCATTCGTAGCGGCAACTGTGGCGCGGTACATCTGCAATCCTTGATAGGCCGCTATGAGAGCATAGACAGAAGCCGCCACGACCGCAGCCCACGTCGCGTGCTTTATAGAATCTTGGCGATTTTGCTTCGGCCGGCGATACCCGCCTCTAGTTGGCTTTCTCAAGAGTAGCTGTAATATGTGCCTCCGAACCTGACTGGGCCGTCACATCTCTTGTCCAATCTTTATAGCCGGACAGTGAAACACGAATCTTGTGTTTGCCGGGCGTCAATTTCAATGTGGCTGGAGCATTTCCAACAAAGGAATCATCGACGTAAATCTCTCCACCATCCGGACTAGATGTGAGTGCAAAAGGTTCGGACGCATCTTGTGTCGTTGCGTTTTGAGCCGTTGCGGGGGATGGGGTAACAGGGGCCGAACCGGCCTGCTGAGCAGGTTCAGGTTCTTTGACCGCTTGAACTGCAATGCCAGCCGGGATGTCGCTTCGTTCCTTTTCTGATACTGACACTGGAACCCCGGTTACACCCTGAAGTGCCACAATGATTGCCCGGAAATTCGACTTATCACCTTGGAGGAGAAGTCCCTGCTTCTTTCCGTCCTTGTCGTTGTAGTCGAGTCCGATGAAGTGCAGTTTTGTCTTGTGCAAGGCAAACAGAGCACCTATCCCAAGAGAAATAAAGGCGAGAGCGATTGCCGTGCCGACCCTCCTGTGCGCTTCCTCTCCATAACTTAGAACAGTAACTTGCTTGGGACTGATATCGATCGTCTGCCCGTCTTTCAGGATGAAAGAAATCGACTCAGATTTGACCGTGAGTTTGTTGTCCCAGTCGTCTGGCTTAACGGTCGTGGAAACACTTCCGCCGTTGTATCGAACCTTTGTAAAGGTATTCCCTTGGGCGTAAGTCAACACCGACACGGCGAGCAATAGAGCTAACAGTTTTCTGATTTGAACCATAAGGTCACCTCTACCAAGTTCGAATCGTATCCGTGTCACGCTACAGTCGTCCTCTGAACCAGCCGTTCTATTCGGATCGGGTGCGGCTACGCAGACTCGCGGGGACCTATTGGAGATTGTCTAAGTCAACCCATTGCCCATTTCTAAGCACCTCGATCTTCGTTACTGGATGAATCTCCCAGAGTGTTGACCGAAGACCGCTGTTTATCATGTCTTGGTGTTCGGGGTCGAGCATGAGCCAGCCACTGATCCGGACTTCCTGACCTGTTCCCGTCCACGGCTTCAGGTTTTGAACGGTCCAATTGGCGTGCTGCGCGCGGATGCGCGGTGTCGTTTCGACGATGATCGCAAGATTCTCTCCGTCGCCCGCGTGAGCAGTCAGCGGCATATGCCAGTCCACGTCAGGCGCCCGATGAAAATGGCAGTTCGTGGACTCACCACCTTTCGAATTTGGGCTGGAAGTCTCAACTTTAACTTTAACCAGGAAGCCTTCGACGCTGACAGCCACACCTTGGACTGGTTCAATCGTAGCAAGTTGTACGTTCGTCCAATTGTCCAGACTTTTCGGCGCGCCCTTCGAGTAGTCCAGGTTGTTGATTGCGTCCCAGATAACTGAGTGATAAATGTCTGGCACGTCGATTCTATTCTTGCGTGGGTTGGTGATGCTATCCCCTCCGTCTCCACCCGGTTGGCAGTCGCCCTCCTGGCTGTGAAAAACCGAGCCCTGCGGATCAGGTTTCTCCCAGTCCGAAGAAATGGCGGACGCAGTCGTGGACGTTCCCCCAGTTTCAACGGGCGGCGTTGTTCCTGGAGCGATACCAACCTGCAAATTCTTGCCCCAAGCCCATCCCTCAACTCCATCTTGAGTTTTGACATGGTAGTAGCCGCTTGTCGTTGGCGCCTCGATGAGCGTCAGCTTTTCGGGCGGGCTCAGCAGACGAATCGGCGGATTCGCGGTTGAGGGATCGGAACGCAGGTTGACGTTTCGGACGACAGTGACCTCTTGGGCAAGAGCGAAGGAGGCTAAAAACAGGACCGATAGGCCCAAGCAGAGGAAGCGAACGATCCCGCGGAAATTCTGAGCCACGGTGTACCTCCTTGACAGAAGCAGGTGAAGGGGTGTTTACTGCGCCTTACATACTCTTATTGCAACAACGTGTCAAGGCAAAGGAGTAAGACATGGTGATCGCTGACCGTTTGCGTGACTTGCGAGAGGCAAAGAACCTGTCGCAGGGAGACATCGAGAAGCGGACTGGTCTGCTGCGCTGCTACATCTCTCGTGTTGAAAACGGCCACACCATTCCGGCAATCGAGACTCTGGAAAAGATGGCGCGCGCGATGGAAGTTCCTCTGTACCAACTCTTCTACGATGGTGACGAGAAGCCTCCAAAACTCCCTGCTCTTCCAAAGCGCAAGACGGACGACACAGCTTGGGGGCATTCAGGCAAGGACGCACGAGTTCTCAATCGGTTCCGTAGGCTTCTGAGTCGGATGGATGGCTTGGACACGAAGCTCCTCTTTTTCACGGCTCAACAGATGGCGTCCAAACGGAAGAGGGCGAAGTAAGCCGCCTCGCAACCACACCGTTTTTAATTCTCCGCGACGAGGACTCCCGCTCTTCTTCCCTATGACAGATTCAAGGATAATTGAGCTGCGGACCGGAAGCCAGAACTCCTCGACGGACGTGGCCTTCGACGTTCCCAATCGACTCTGTTGAGGTGCGGGCGTTTAACCCTCATTTTTCCCATGTCTGCGAACCGACTCGCTGATTCCAGAGCGTAGGGCGAAGAGGACTGTTCTCCGTCTCGGCAAACCCACGCTGGGAAAAAGTTCGAGATGGCATTCCGTGTCAGCCACAGAAAGTCTCTGACGTGCTTACGCCTTTCATCGAGGGTCGTCAGGAATCGCGCGAGGGTATCGTGGCGGCTGCCGTACCACTCTGACGGAATCTGCTCGGCTGCACTTGTTATGACGGATAGATCGATGTCGTGTTCGAGATGGTCTAACCACGGCTCGAATGCGTCAAGTCCCTTGGCTCGCGCGTAGACGACGCCTCGCCAATATAATCCATACTTAGGGCCTGCGGTAAAATCCCAGTTACTTCCGTTGAAGCACAATCCGTTGTCGGTCATGAAGGTTCGGAAGGCCGAGGCCCTGTCAGTACGGACGAAGATCGTCTGACGGTCGTCGGCATTACCAGTCCACTTGTCGAAGACCAGCATTCCCAGGAAATCCGAAAGATTCGCGACCGTTCTCAATTGATGGGGTGGGAGGAAGTCGTACAGATTGCCCACTCCATTAGGGAATGCCTGGTTGGCTCCCCATCGTGAGCCGAAGCAGAGTCCCGGACTGCACGGAACGCGCCGCCATCCTCTGTCGATCACCAACTCGGCCGTGTGACGAACCAGGTCCGGGGGTACATGCACTATGGCACTCTCCGGAACGGGCAACCCTAGCTTCTCTGCCAAAAGCGCAGCAAGCAACTCGTTTGCCAGGATTCTCACGCCTTGGGGGTTGTTCTGGAATTTGACGACGTAGTACCCGCCGTCAGAACACCGCAACAGTTGGGCCTGCGACCCGCCACGCATGCGGCGCACGTGTTCGACTGCCCGAACCCGCGCGATCACTTCTTCGCCTCGGTCGGCTGCGGAGTCCAATTCCGTACCCGAAGGCCAAAACGAGACTCAGCACGCAAACTTACGACGACGCAAAGACTTTCAGTAAACATGGAGCATGCCTCCGAGCTGGAGAGAGAGACACGACCCAAACGCGATTTTCGAAAGCGCACCTCTCTTAGTACTATCGATTGTTGAAAAGCAATACGTATTTACCGAACGGTGCAGGTAGTAGTCTGAATAGTGAGTTTCAGAACGTCCAATGAACTGCGGGGTGTCAAGACGCGTTGAAGTCTGGGTGTTCAAGACTCGGAGCGCACCACTCTATGACAATCATCTCCCTTCTCGCGCGTTTTTCGGGGCGGCGGGCCTCTGCGAACGGCAGACGATAAGTAATACTACGCACGCCTGGTACGAATAAATACCTAGTGTAAATATATTGACAATTGCGGAACCAGTTTGTATTGTACCGGTTCGCCCCCGACCGTGAACCCTTTCGACCTGTTTCAGTCCCCGACAAGTCACGGTACCAGTGACTTCATTCGATGAACTGGTTCGAAAACGCAAGACACCAGTTTCTCAGGCAATGGATACGGCTGCGCTGGCGAAGTCTTCGGAACCACGCGCTCGAATCTTTCTCCGTCCCAGCGCCCGCAGGATTTGCCGTATTGGATTCTGAATTTCGCGTGATTCGAGCGAATGAAGCTTTGGCCGACATGATTGGCGTCGCGCCGAAAGCGATGGTCGGTCAAGGGCCGAGTTCCTTGATTCCGCAGATTGCTCCAACTGTTGAGCCAATCCTTCGCAGTGTAAGTCGAACTGGAATATCGGCCCTGAATTTTCCCGTCTCGGGAGAGACGCTGCGGGAGCCGGGGGTGATTCGTCACTGGATCGCTTCAGTGTTCCCGATCTGCGAACGGGGATTTGCTGGATGCCTTGGCGTCATAGTCGTTGACGTTACCGACCAACTTCAATTTGGGCTGCTCACAGCAGCCGAACACCTCGCGAACTTAGGGAGCTGGGAAGTAAACGTCCTCACAGGAGAAGAGATTTGGTCGCCCAACCTTCGCCGGCTGCTGGGCTTGGGAGCAAACCATACGAGGCAGTCGGAAGATGCGTTTTGGGCGTTGGTGCATCCAGAAGATCGCGAGATGGTGCGAAGCATTATCGATTGGGCCATGAAGTTCAAGCATCCATACGAATATCACACTCGGGTCTTGCTCCGAAACGGCCGTGAACGCACCTTTCACACTCGCGGCAAGGTCGTTGTGAATTCATCGGGCTGCGTTCTTAAACGCGTCGGCGTCACTCAGGACGTTACCGAAGGAATTGAGGCGAGCCGAGCGCTTATTGCAAGTGAAGAGAAATTGAAGCTGTTTCGCGATCAGATTGATCACTCGAATGATGCCTTTGAAGTAGTCGATCCCGAGACGCTCCGGTTCCTGGACATGAATCACAAAGGCTGTTCGGACCTGGGCTACACTCTCGATGAAATTCGGTCTCTGACTGTTTTCGATATTGATCCGACCGTCGATGAATCAGAACACGCACGAGTAATGGCCGAGGTGCAGAAAACTGGATCGACAATGAAGAAAGGAATTCATCGTAGAAAGGACGGGTCAACGTTTCCAGTGGAGGTCAACCTTAGACAGGTGCATATGGACGGGGACTACATAGTCGCCGTTGTGCGGGACATCACGGAGCGCAAGCAGGCAGAAGAGAAATTGCAACAGGCTCACGTGCGCACTGAATCCATCCTTGCCAGTGTCGCGGATGTCCACATTCAATTCGACCGAGATTGGCGTTACCTGTATGTTAACGAGGCTGCGGTTCGCGCCATGGGACATCCGCGCGAAAAGATTCTGGGGCACACACTTTGGGAGATGTACCCGGACATCGTCGGCACGGAATTAGAACGCCAATATCGTCATGCCATGGACAACCGTATCCCGATTGCCTTCGAGTTCCACTATGAGACCCTCGACACGTGGTGGGGGAACCGTTTCTACCCTGCCCCCGAGGGCTTGACCGTTTTTGCCAGCGACATCACCGAGCGTAAGCGATCAGAGGAAGCCCTGCGGAAACAGAGGGTTCTCGTTCAAGGACTATTTCAAACGGCCAAGACACTCACGCGAGGGCTTGAACTACAAACCACTTTGGACGTCCTCAACTTCCAGGCTTTGACGTTGATCGGAGCTGAGAGTGCGTGGGCAGGAGTGCGAACGAAGGAGGGGTTCTGCTGCGACAGCTTCCTTGAAGGGGACCCCTTCAACAAATTGAATTTCACCTGGCCGCCTGGAATCAGGATCTCTGGATGGGTGCTACAAAATAAACAGATTTATCTTACGAATGACGCGGAACACGACGATCTGATCTTACCTGAAATCCGAGAAGCTCTGGCGCTTCGAAGCGTATTGTGCGTTCCAGTATTCGACATCCACCGGGAGGTCATTGCCTTCTTTGCCCTAAACAACAAGAAGGGCGGCTTTGGAACGGACGACGTTGCCATGGCCCAAGGAATATCGACGGTCGCGTCCATAGCCATTCAAAATTCATTGGCCCACCGCAGGGTCCGCGAAGCCGAAGACGAACTGCGTCGATTGTCAACGCGGTTGATGACCTTGCAAGACCACGAGCACAGACGAATTGCCGAAGAGCTTCACGAACACACAGCCCAAGACCTGGCCGGGCTAATCCTGAGTCTGGGCCATCTCCGGAGGTCTGTCCCAGACCTTCCAGCGCAATCTCGAACGATCCTTGATGAGAGCATCGCAATGGCTCGAAGAGTCTTTCATGAAACTCGCACTCTATCCTACACGCTTCACGACTCTTCTCTTGAACTGGCAGGGCTAGGCGTCGCGATACGTTCCTACGCGAAAACATTCGGGGAACAAAGCGGAATCGACGTGAGAACCGAAATACCTGAAGACTTAGGGCGTCTGGCGCCGGACGAGGAAACCACTATCTATCGTATCGTTCAGGAGGCCTTAACCAACGTTCATCTCCATTCAGGCTGCAAGCAAGCAACCATCAGCATTCATCGGGAAGGTGAGCGAGTTTTTTGGGAGATCGCGGACTCGGGCGGGGGGATACCGCGCGAAGACGATCAGAATGCGGCTGCCGGAGTAGGAATCGCGAGCATGAGGGAACGTGTGAAAGGGCACGGGGGGAGTATGGACATCGACAGTGCTCCGGGCAATGGCTTTAGGATTCGGTTTCAGTTTCCGACAGGTTCCGCTGCGACGAAGCACGCAGCCGGTGGAGCAGGCCACGACTGAAACGGTAAAGTACCGGATCTTGATCGCGGACGACCATCCTACGATCCGACGGGGCCTTCGAGTCATACTCGGACAAATCGCCGGAATTGAAGTATGTGCGGAGGCCGCAACTGGCCTTGAGACGATCAGCCGCGTGAGACTGAGCCACCCGGACCTGGTCGTCCTCGATTTGAAGCTCGCTAATGATGACGGAATTGCAGTTCTTCGTGAACTCCGCGCTGAGTTTCCCGAAATCAAAGTTCTCATAGTCTCGATGTACATGCACGAAAACCTCGTGAAGCAAGCGATTGATTTGGGTGCTCAGGGGTATGTTCTGAAGGCGGACACCGAAGACGCACTTCTGCGCGCAATCGCTCACATGCGAAGTGGCCTCACTTTCTTCAGCGAAGAACTCCAGGTCGATGTCGAAAACGCTTCGGCAAAGCGCAGTGTTGGAACCTTTGGTTCAGCCTTCTGCGGGCCTCTGACAGTGCGCCAAGTTGAAGTGCTCCGGTTACTAGCGCAAGGCTACAAAAATAAACAGGTTGCCGTTGCGATAGGCATTTCGACGCGGACCGTCCATGCCCATCGCAGCCGTCTCATGAGAAAGCTGAAACTTTCAAGCTACAGTGACCTGATAAAGTACGCGCTCCGCAACAAGCTGATTGATTGAGGCGGGAATCCCCTCCGCAAAGAGCAGTTGGTTCGTGGGCATGAGGAAAATGAAAGGCAAACGGCCGCGCCTACCGGCTAACAAAATCGACAGAGAAACTCGAAAGCCGCATCTGCGGCATACTGGAGTCGGGGTCACCGCCCAACTATCCTTGAATCTGTACTAACGGACTCTTAGGACTCCCCGGATTTCACCCGATGAGTGGCTAAAAGTTGCGCGCGAGATTCAGGCGTCGTGTTCCACGTTCACTCGCCTACTGGAAACGGAAAGGCTGCCAACAACCCCGAGCCTTTGGTGGCATTCAAGCGGGCTCCAAATCGCATTCCGGGGTTAGCGCGCAGCCGCTAGCCGAATCGAAAATGTCTCCCGCGCTTCCCCGGTAGCTCAACGGCAGAGCATTCGGCTGTTAACTACACGGGCCGAAACCTAAAGCCTTCGTCCGGCGTAAGATAGCTCGCCGGGGGGCTTCTCCAGTTGCATCCCAAATGCATCTCAAAGGGGTGTCAGGTTCAATTTTCTTGAGCTTCAACCGAATCGGCGCTACGCTTCGCGAAATGCGAGCTTAGCTTCCGGCAAAGTGTTTGCGGCCATACTTTGGTAACGCAATGACCGACGCGCAAGAATCCGCCATATTTATCGCCGCTCTAATTGGCATCGCGTTTCTAATCCGTAACCGTCTTGGGTATCCCTCACGCCTCGCACTCGTAATCTGGATTCTCTTATTCACCTGCGGCTTGGGCCTGACGGTCCGCTGGCTGCTCGCGAATAGGTGAGAGGGCATCTAAAATTGCCAGGCGCAGCACTCCTCGCCCGAGGCTGGATTAGATGACGTTGTCGGCTCCTTCTCGCGAGTAGACTTGGTTAGCTGTAGACCGCCAAGGTGCGGGTTCTCTAACCGTTTCAACAGACTTCCTGCCCGTCTTCGTTCCCGTTCTGCGATTACGCCGATTGGCGCCGGCGTCCGAAAAAAGCCTCATCAGCGGCTCGTTCATATTTATCGCAACGCTTCGCGGCTCTCAGCATCGCGCTTGTATTACGGATAATTGACAATTCACGAAACACGGACTATACGTTGCGCGGAGGTGGATCGTGGACAACGCAAGCACTCTTGCCGCAACAAAGACCGGCTCGAGACGAAATGCGCCGCGTGAGACAGCCCGCCTGCTAGCCGCATTACTGATTTTGGTTTTTGTCTCATCGTCGGCGTTATCCGATCAAATTCCCCCGTTTTTCATCGATTGCGTTGTTGCGTTGGGCAGGCCGCAAGCTCCCGGTCCAGGGCAACCACGTGTGTGGGTTACTGAAGCGTCCGGATTTCTCTACGGCATTCCGATGGATACGGAGACCGATCCGTCCAAACATCGATATGACGTTTACTTAGTCACGAATCGACACGTACTCGCGAATCATACTGAGATTGTGGCTCGGTTGAATGCCGCGCAGATCGGCGGCCCGGTGCGAGAGTTTACCCTCTCCATTAAAGACGACAAGGGACAGGACCTTTGGTTCTCACATCCCGACCCCGCTATCGATGTTTCCGTATACCACGTAAACGGTGCGTATCTTCGAGAGCAAGGTTTGCAATCAAGTTTCTTTGAGGCGGATCACCATGTGGCAGACAAGGCGAAGATGAAAAACATCGGTCTCGCGATAGGCGATGATGTGTTTGTCCTCGGCTTTCCGATGGGGATATCAGGCACCGTACAGCGCAACTACACAATCGCCCGACGCGGAAGCATCGCACGCATCAACGATGTCTTGGAAACGAATGACATCGCATTTCTGATAGATGCACTCGTGTTTCCGGGAAACAGCGGCGGACCTGTCGTGTCTGTTCCCAGTCTTAACGCCATCCAGGGCACCAAGCCTCAAGACCACGCTTACCTGATCGGAATGGTCAGGGGGTATGTGCCGTATCAAGATGTGTTGGTTAGTAAGCAAACCGGAGAGGCGCGAATGGTTTCTGAAGAGAATTCTGGATTGGCGGAAGTCATTCCTATGGATTACATAAACGAGACGATCGATGCTTCGCGAAAAGGTACGCCGAAGCAATGAAACGAAACCGCGGATGGCGACGGTGAGGACGCAAGCCGCGGTGCTGTGACGAGGTAAACCTAACGCCTGGGCGACGAGGGCGTTGAAACTATCTACTGCGTTCAACTGCTGTTCCGTTGGTTCCATACAAGCTCCCTTAGCGATGCAGGGCGAAGTATCTGCACGCCTCTGCTTGAAATCACTACTCTGCGTCCTACTGCGATTTGCAGACGAAAATCTTCCGTGAGTTCTTGGTGAGAGACGACGGTGAAGTGATTTTCGTCGTCCGCACTTTGAAGGATTAAATCCTTCCCGTTCCAAGAGAAAATACGTCAGCGTCCGTTTTCCATTTTCTTTTCCTTTAGATGGTGGGTGCAACGATGAGTGACAATATAGGAGCTTGCAACAAGGTGTTGTTGATTATGAAAACCTCGTCCGCACCTTCATCACTCGCGAAAAGCGGGTTAACCACGAATGAGCCCCCATACTCAACGTTTATAGAAGCAGACAGGGAGAACGGAGACTGCGCACCGTTGGGCAGAAGAGGCATCGCTACGATTTCTGGGAGCGTTAAATACCCAGACCCGCCTGCGACGCCGATTCCCAAAGCGATATCAATGTAAGCGTATGGCGTTCAAGTTATACGATGCCTGCCCCGTGAATGTGGCGAACAAAGTGAATCCAGCGGGCACGGTAATCGTCGTCTGAAGGTTGGTGTTTATCAACGGCGACATAAGTGTTGCTGCTCGTGCCGTAGTTTCCGTTGCCAGAACCGTTGAGGATGCGGATGCCGCTTCCTGAAGGTGCGAGAGAACCACGAAGGGTTCCCGTCTCGTCAATCCATCCAAGAATCTTTCCATCGCTGGCACGGATACATTGAAGGAAGTCCTGACTTCCGCCTGACTGTGCACCTGCGCCTGCGAAGAAATCGTTAACCCACTTATACATGCTTGAAACGTTCGGTAGTAACACGGTGTTGCTCCTTGCCGTCTATGACGGTGAGATTTTTGAATCTACGTCTACTGCGAATCACTGTTGCGGATCGTCTGTGTCCGTGCGTGTTGCTTTCTTTTTATTTGAAGGGTCAATGCGGAAGTTGTCTTCGCTCTTTCCAGATGCGGCGTCAACACGCCCGACGTGCATTTCGTCTGAATACGACGAGATGCCTGAGTGCTCGTGCTCTTGGTGGTGGTGAGGTATATTCCTCGCCGCCATAGCGGGAGACGCTGTAGGATGTGCTTTAGACGATGTCACAGGAAAGAGAGCGGGCGACTGCGACTTCTCTGCGAAGGGTGTGGGCGGCGGCGGTTCGTGTGCGGGTGCGCAGTATTGCCTCGGATGCCATCCTTGTGCGTCAAGATGAATGAAGTCCTTTGCGGGTTCCCGTTGCCCTCTCGCATACGCTGCTTCAAGGGCTGCCTTGAAAGCAGGCGATTCCGACAACTCACGGTAAAACTCTTCAACAGACGAAAACCGACGAAACTTCAATACGGCTGCGTCCATATCTGCATCGCTTAATTCATAGCCCTTCTCCGATGGAGGCATTCGCTCGCTTGGCTTCCAAGCTGACAGCCGTGGGATCTGCGGGCTCATACTTTGCGAGTTCTGAACGCAACTCCGCGAGCTTTTTCAACGCGCGTTCGGGAAGATTCTCGGACCCTTCAAGGGCCGCGATTTCCGCGAGGAGCTTTGCGTGGCGTTGTTTTCTTATACGCTCTTCTTCTATTTCCCTGGCGGTCTTTATGAGCACGATGCGCCCGGCAGGCGTTATTTCAATCTGCCGGTCCATCACGCCTTCCTCGCGGTCAACGTGGAGTTGCTCGCGAACTTCGTGAGGAAGCTCCGAGAACGTCTTGACCACGAAGCGATCGGTGTTGACGGGATCTTGTGGAACAAGTCCTTACCATTCCAAAGTACGACGGTGAGCCGGCCGGACTCCATAACGAACTCCTTTTTGAATGTGAACCTACCGCCCAAGGCGGATACGGGATGACGAACCGTGCTTCGAAACGACATTTCGGAAGGGTTGGCGCCGGGCTACCGCCTGCGGGGTAATTCTTGCGAACGTTCGTGAAAAGGGTTTATAAGAGCGCTTTTCCGTATTCCCAAGATGCGAACGATCGCCAAATTGCCCAAGAGGCGAACGACGGCGGAGAGAAAATCATTGAGACGTTCCAGTTGCCTGGATACTGAGCGCATGCTCTCCAATATGGAATCATCACGAACGAAACCTCCCGGCGGATGCTTGCGACCACCAACACCAAGAGCCGCAGGACGCGCGAGAAAAATCACACCAATCGGAGGCCCACGATTCAATTCGTGCCCAACTGGACCTGCTGGTACAAAGCTGAGACCTGCTAGTTCTAGAACCCGGAAGCATAATCATTGACGTAAAACGAGGGCGTGAAACCTGACCTTAACTTCCTAACCAAGTAAAGAGAGGCTGCCTGCCGACGTATTGTCCTTTCTCTTGAATCCGTACCACAACCGTAACACACAATTTCTCTGGGAACTTTTTCCCTGGGAATTTTCTGGTTTTTCTCCCGGGAATTTTTCTGGGACTCCCAGGTCTGAAATTGACCCTACCCCCGGTCGGCGAATTCCGTTTTTTGAAAAATCCAATTTTGTTTTTTGTTTCGAGTTTGAAAGTGTCTCGATGTTTTCATGGGATTGGCGGTTTTCCAGCAATTAAAAAGGGGTGATCCCTCTCTCCACCCCTCTCGATTTCCGAAGTGGATTCTCTCTGACGACCTCAACCGAAACCGAAGTGGTCAAACGAGAACGGATCAAAACCGAACTGACGGAAACGACAAGGGCGCGAAGCGACCGCAGTCGGCACGCCTCATGCCATTCGCGCAGCGATGTCCGTGATTCTTTGCAAACCCTCCGGGAACTCGCGCCCGACATGCGAGGCGATTCGGTTCCCGACACGCGCGTTCAACAAACGTCTGCGAAAGCGCGTCTCGTAAGTCGCTGATTCTGCGTGGGCGCGTCTGCCTGATTCGGTAATCAACAAACGTTCGATTGTTGAACGGAGCTGCCTTCGCCTTGTTTCGCCTGGAATCGCGTAAGTCGTTTAGACGCGTAAAAAATCTTCCACTGGACACGGCTGCGTTTCATTATATAGTTGACAACTAAATATAACTAATATACTCTGGTTTTAGAAGGAGACAGACATGGCGAACACTAAACGACTAGCGACACTGACTGAAGCCGAGGACGCCAAGTGGGTTGAGAAATTTACATTCTATGTAGACGACGGAATGACGGACGACGAAGCGGACAGGCAGACGTGGAACGAAATGCGCGAAGAGTTTCCGCGATTGCGCATGTTCGATGGATGCAAACCAAGCGTCGCTAAGACGGCGAAGCCAGCAACATGCCCTTCGTGTGGTAGCGCATCGCTCAAAGACAACAAAAGCGGTTCCTATCGTTGCCGAGCGTGCGGGTATTCGTCCGTGGTGAGTCTGTAAAACCGTCCCTCTAGGACAAGGAGAGTTAACCCATGAACGTCTATGAAATCGTCACAGAAAAAATCGTCAAGCAGTTAGAAGCGGGCGCGGCGCCGTGGTCCAAACCGTGGACAAGCAAGCCGGCCGCGAACCTCATTTCCCAGAAGGAGTATCGCGGGCTGAATACCTTCCTCCTGGGCTCGCAAGGGTACGCCTCGCAGTATTGGCTGACCTACGCGCAAGCCGTGAAACTGGGCGGACACGTGAAGAAAGGCGAGCATTCCTCCCTCGTGGTGTTCTGGAACATCGGCGAGGAGCGAACGGTTGTGAATCGTGAGACGGGCAAGGAACGACAAAGCAAGCCCGTCTTGCTTCGCTATTACTCCGTTTTCAATCTCGTTCAGACGGAGGGGATCGCGGAGAAACTCGGCTTGGATAAGCAGACAGCCGTTGTCCCAAGCATTGCAGACTGTGAATCCATCGTTGTTGGAATGCCGAACCCGCCGAAACGAACGCAACACGGCAAGGCTTGCTATTGGACAGCCAACGATACGATAGGGATGCCGGCAAAGGAACTATTCGCCTCGCCAGAGGAGTTTTACTCCACGCTGTTCCACGAACTCGGACACTCAACGGGGCACGCATCAAGGCTAAATCGTCCGGGCATCATGGAAAAGCATTCCTTCGGCGATGCGGACTATAGCCGTGAGGAACTCGTTGCCGAAATGACCGCTGCGATGCTCTGTGGAGTGACTGGCATTGCGCCCGCCGTGATTGATAACAGCGCAGCGTATCTACAGAACTGGATTCGCGTCTTGAAAGGCGATTCAAAACTCCTGATACAAGCCGCGAGCGCAGCGCAGAAAGCCGCGGACTACATTCGCGGAGAAAGAGTCAAATCCAATGCAGAGGAGAACCAACAGTGATAACTCCCTGGGGAGTCTCAGACTACGAAAAGAAGTTTGAACGCGGTTTGACGTGGGTAGGAACTCCGAGCCACGGCGGGTTTCTTGTCGGCAAGGCATACGCGCGGAAGCATCTCACACCCGCGGCCGTGGCTGAAGGGCAACCCTTCGGGCAATACCTCGCGTATGAAGAGGATTGCGATGCGGCGATTGTGCTTTATGAACTGCCTCAGACGCGCGAGGGATTCTCCGACGTCACGGATGCGGACTTAGTGGAATCGCTCTCACGTTGGCACCCGAAATATCTCGCGGCACGTGGCATCGCAGCGACGGCCGAGCCGTTCAATATAACGGCGGGCATATAGGCGAGTGCGGGTTGCGCCCGTCTCTCTGGCGGGTTATCGGGCGCAACACGGAAACGCCTAGAAGCGATTCCAATATAAGCGAACCTCCCGGCGCGAACGGGAAAAGGAGAATCAACAGTGGCAAAACTAAAGAAACAAGTGAAGAATCCGTGCCGTAAGACACTCATGGGCGCCGGTGCGCAATGCGATTGCGCCACGTGCCACAAGAAAGTGAAGTCTCAGGCACGTGCGGCGAAGCATCACACGGTCAAGTTGACGGTTATCGGCGGCGTCGCGGACATCTACGAGGTTCCGAAGGGCATCACGGTTGAGGTTCGCGATTACGATTGTGACGCCATAGACGACGCGGAGGATATCAAGCGCGACGCGAACGGCGACCGCTATCTGCTCAAAGTCTGGGAGGGACGCTGAGACCAGATCAGGCGCTTTCTGTTAGATGTTGCAGCTTAATAGTTGTCAATAAACTATTAACCTGCTAGGGTCTTAAAAGAGGCCCTGACTATGACAAAAAAGAGCGATAAGCGACACAAGAATCCGGGACGACCGTCCCGTGGAATCGTCGGCGAGAAGACGCATATCTCTGCGAACCTTCAACCCGAACTTGCCGAAGCGTTGCGGAAAAAGTCCGAAACGACCGGCATACCGATCAGCGAACTTGTCAGACGCGCGATTGCAGAATCTCTGCGGTGACACGACGATCGCTCTATGACCAAGCAATGAAGGGCAAGCTTGACGGGCAACCGAGAAAGGATGCGAAATGTTAGTTTGGGCTGCTAAGTGCAAAAATGAGGCTTGTGGAGAACTATCGGTGGTTCGACAGTCAAAATCCACGCTTGGTCAGATTGAGGTGCTCAGTCCGAGCGAGCAAATAGTTAAACACCAATGCCAGCATTGCGGATACGTGAATGACTTCCTCGGTTATGAGCTTCAAGAAGTTGACGCTCACATAGCTCCTTCTCCTGAGAAGTTCGGAGGCGGATAACATGCTCACCGTTTTCCGTTTGTATCGGAGTGCCCGTTACGACAGGGCATCCATTGACTGGACAAACCACAACAAAATCTTTCTGTTCGTACATACAAATTCTCCTTTGGAGGATTGAAATGAAAATCGCAATCTACGCTCGGGTCTCTACCGACAAACAAGACACGGAAAACCAACTCGCTCAACTGCGCGATTTCGCAGCGAAGCAAGGATGGGAAATCACCCGCGAATACTGCGACTATGAATCCGGTTCAAAGGCGGATCGCGCCGCGTTCAAGCAGATGTTTGCTGATGCGAACCAACGCAAGTTCGATCTCGTTTTGTTCTGGGCTCTCGACCGCTTCTCGCGTGAGGGCGTTCTTCCCACGCTGCAGCATTTGAATCTGCTGGAGTCCTACGGTGTCGGATATCGCTCATTCACGGAGTCTTACTTCGATTCCTGCGGCGTGTTCAAAGACGTGATCCTTGCGGTCATGGCGACTCTCGCGAAGCAAGAACGCGTCAAGCGATCGGAGCGCACGAAGGCGGGCCTTGCTCGCGTTCGGGCGGCTGGTAAAACGCTCGGTCGTAGGGCGGTAGATGTTGCACCTGGACGTGTTCGGGAGCTACGGGCGGCTGGAAAGACCTTCCGAGATGTCGCAGCAATACTCGGCGTCTCTGCTGGCACTGCTCACAAATTGGCGAAGGGCTAACCACAGCGGAAACTGAGGCCCCTCAATTTTCCGGTACAAGCCTGTTCCACTCCTCAGCTGAAACCCACTTGGATTCGATCATCACTTCCCTACCGGCCCGCGTCGGATAGCCTGCTATATTCGCGCGAGTGATAATCGCCACACGGGGATCAGGCACGTTGCCTTGACGCGTTCGGACTGTCTGTCCAGTGCGCAACCAATGCGCGCAATCCACGGGAACCATATACAGGTTGCAGTCGTGCGGTTGAACCTCTGACTTCGGGAATCCCGCACAAAAACTGCAAACCTCTTTCGGCGCCTGCGCTGGACGGTGTGAGGCGGAGCGCCCGATCGCCTGTGGTGCCACGTCTGTCCGCGATGGGATCTTGCCAGCCGGGGGAATTCGGAGGGTCAAACCGGGCAGCGGTGCGGCCAGCGCGGGCGCGGCCGGTTTCAGGCCGAGCGAGGCGAGAAACTCGTTCAGCTTCGCCCGCTTCCTGGGATTGACCCTACTCGGCGGGAGAGCGAGGATGTCCCGAACCTTCTCGACCAGCTCCCATTGAGCACGCTCGAGAACTTTGCTGCGCTTCTCCTGGGCGCGCCAGGCGGCAGCATCCGCGCGATCGTCGGCGATCTCCACGGCCAGCGGGTTCCCCTCTGCCTCAAGGCGGGCAAGGACGGCTTTTATATCGGTCGTGGCAAGTGCTGCGGCGGCTAATGCGGGGTCGTAGCCGCGGGTGAGGCGGATAGCCTGCCAAATACCCCGCTGCGTGAGCCTAGCGGCTTGGGAACGCGAGCGCCGGCCATTGTGATAAATCGGTTCAAATACCACGAGCCCCGCGGTCTCCGCTTTTGCCTGTTCGAGCAGGGTGCCGGACATCCGAGAATGGGCGAGTTTACGCAGAGTCGCGTTCTCTCGATGCTTGGCGACCATTAAAATTAGGCGATCGCCGGGCGATTTTCTCTTTTTCATAAATTCTCGCTAACAAACGTGATTTCGGACACGCGCTAAAGTTAAATTTAAGTGGAGACATTAGGGATAAGAGGCGGGGCGAACGGGTCGCACTTATCCGCGTGGTTAAGATCCGTTGTTTAGACTATCCGGAGGAGCCGCGCCCGCCGATCGCGCCGGGTCATCTCGTAACAGGCAAGGTGGCGGGTGAAGGCAGTGTAGGCAAAGAAAAAGTATTTCCCAAGATGACAAATAATAAGGCTTTTTTTGTCTCCCTTATCTCGGGGTTTGTAAATGCCTACATTGCCTACACCTTTTTTAGTAAGTCCTTTGTTTTCAATCCGCGCTGTCCCGGCCGCAGCAATTCCTCGTTGTACCGCCAATAGACGTACTTGCCATTTAGTCGCTCTTTCAAGTCCAGTTCTAGCCCGCCTTTCATGGTTTGTTGTATCCAGTCGTGGACCGTTAAAATGGTCGGATGTATACAACGGCGCTCACGGCACCCGCACGTCTGGATACCATTTAGCGCGATTTCCATAAAGATCCGCTCCGGCGAGCGCCACTTTTGGTCGGCCATGATTTGGTCTATAAGTTTGAAAACTTCAATACGGGACTTCCGCATATTCGTCTCCTTTCACGCCGCTTTCTTCGTTCTCCGACGCGCACTCGCTGAACGTCGTTCTGTCGTCCGAACGGGTCGGTTTCAGGCCGATCCCGAGCCAAAAAATTGCGGCCTTTGTCCGCTTCGATTTGTAGCCTTTCGATTCCAAGTAGCGCGTAAACTCCCGATCCTTGACCGTGAACTCGTTTGTTGCATCCGTCCAGGTCTTGTAAGCCGCATAGAGCAACGAACTCTGTACGGTCAATCCCTCGCCAGTCTGAGCACGTTCATTTAGGAATCGCTGGATTTGATCGCTTTCCTTTCGGAAGTCCTCTGTTGCCGCAGTGATCTCCGCCGACCGCACCAGGCCATGCTCCTGATAGTCCTTGAGCCCGGCCAGCATCCAATTCAGGACGCCCGACGCCTCTTCCTCGATAATCGTTTCGCGAAGATTCTTGATTCGCTTTGCTTCTGGGATGAATACGTTCCACGGAATAAGGTGAATCCGGCTCCAAATACCTTCATCAACGCCGATGATTCGTGGTTTGTGATTAACGGCGAACCATAGTTTGAACTGCGGCAGAAACTCGCGCTCCTCCTCGTAAAGGCGCCGCGCGGTAATCGTGTCCGATCCCGTCAGCGTCTTAAGCAGTCCCTCGGCGAGCCGTTTGTCCTGTTCATTCTCCGACGCGGTCACCATGCGGGCACCAGCAAGCCGAGCGATGTCCGTCCGGATTTGTATCCCGGTACCCTTACCCGCGGCGAATGAGTCAAAATTCGCTTGTGCGCAGTAATCGCCCAAAATGAATTTGAGCACGTTGAGAAAAACACCTTTGCCATTTCGTCCATCACCGTGATTCAGAAATAAGCAGTCTTCGGCAGTGCTGCCGGTCAGCGAATAGCCGCTGCCCTGCTGAAGAAATCTTTGCGTCCCGGCATCAGGAACTGACACGTTGAGAAAATTAAGCCACTTCGGGCACGTCATTGCAGGATCGAAGACAACCGGCGAGATCTTCGTCATCAGATCTTCGCGGCGGTGCTCGCGGAACTCGCCCTTTTGCAGGTCCAGAGTTCCGTTCGCAAGATTTAACAAAAAGCGATCTGCGTCGAATTGATTCATTCGAACACGGATGCGGTCATCTGCTCGAGCTTGCGAGATAGCGGCCTGGACGGCGGCGTTTGACTCCGACTTCTTCGCCCAAATCAAAGCGCTTTTTAATGCCTTGTCTGCCTTCTTGATGTCTTCTTCAGAATCGGAATTAGGTTTAATTCTTTCGGCTTCCTCGCGGATCCCCCGAGCTACTTTCTGCATAAGCGCAAGCGGCCCTGTTCTTCCGGCAGGCTCCCACAGTTTGCCGTTCCATACGAACCACTTGCCGGTTTCATCGCAGAAGCGAATCAAGTCACCATAAGCCTCTACCAGCCGCTCGGCGTTTCCCATGTCAGTGTGAGCAAACAAGCGGTGCTCCGCTTTCACTACTATCGCTGGAACGGCGACGGGCGACTGTGAAGCAGGAACGCCGCCAATCAAAATAGCGTTTGCGCCTGTCACGGGCTTGTTCAGTTTCCCGTGAATGATTTCGTCCACTTCTTTCGTCTCAAGTGGTGGGACGCAGTGTTCGATGTTGTATTGGAGCACCCAGGATTCCAAAACCTCGCGAGGCTTGTTCTGATAAACCCACCAAGCGTATTGGCTGACGCCGTTGTTCCTGCCAGGTTCGGTAAGAGTGATGTTGAACTGCGGAGGCACTTGTATATCGCCGGAAACAACGGCGACAGCGGTGCTGACAGCGACGGCCGGAGCTTTGTTCGCTCGCTCGTCAACCACGAGAGCAAGAATGTAGTCCGCGAGCTTGTCAGGCATCGGAATCGCTGGCCCGTCCACCACCACACGATAAAGATCGCCCTTGGGATGCAGACTTCCTTCACCGAGTACGAGGAGATTACGGAAACGCAGAGAGAACATCTTGTTCTTCGTCTTTTCCTGAACGATATTCCATAACTTCGCGCGAGTGTAGTCCGTCTGAATCCAATGAGATTGATGGTGGTTTGGACGAGATTCGGTTGTTCGCGAAACGGGAAAGGCTTCGCCTGCGAAAGTCTCATAGCCGCTGCGGAACGCATCTGAAACGTCCTCATCAATGAACAGGTGCCCTTCAAGCGTCGCGAGTAAGCCACAACTGGCGTCTGGGAACTTCCCTGCCCATTCCTTGATTAAGGCTATGTTCGTGCTTGTCGCTAGATCAGGGAACTTTTTGATCGCGGATTTCTTCTTCTTGTTGTTCACCGGAAAGACGCGATAACCCAAGGACGCGTTGTGCAACGCGATCTTTTCGAATCCTTCAAATGCGGACTCTGGCTCGGTTAGAAGCGCTGCTACAGGTATCGGCTCCGCCACGATCGCAGGCACATCCACTGGCGCTGGCTTCGGTGTGAGATCGGGTGAAACTCCCGCGAGTGCCTGTTCAGCCCGGCACTCAGGCATGACGCATTTCAGCAAATTGTGTTTCGAGCAACGGGACAGATTGGGAGTAGTCACGAGCGTACCTCCGTGCTCTGATCGTTGCCGCACGTCGCCAAACGAATGCTTACAGCTTCTTGTCTGTCGCGTTTTGCCTTACTCGGGATGGCTTCGAAGAGAACAGTATCGCCAACCTGAAGGTGTATATGATTCTCGACCGAATTCACGTGGAAGAATAAATCGGCGCCGCGGACTCCGAGTTCTCGGATGAATCCCCACGCCTTCGTGCTGTTGTAGCTCACAACTTCACCGATTTTCATAACGCTCTCCGACTGCTAGATTTTTCCCATCTACAGCGCCTCCTTCATCCACGGTGTCCGGCACTTTCTTCAGCCGGCTCTCGGGCCTTTCAGATTTGATCTACGCACCACCGGAGCGGTGATTATTCTTTAGAAGTCTGCTTCAGGTTCAGTGCACTGCTGGAATAACTGCTGGAATTTTTCTAAAGGAGTTCGGGCACTCGTCGCAACCGGGGCAACAAACAGAGTGGTTGTGAGCATGCCGAAGGTTTTCGGCAACCGTGACGCATCCTATCAATGGATAAGCGACTTCGCCGTCTGATTCCTCAACACCTACAAGGTTCCAATCGTTCAATCCTTCAAAAACGAGAAAACCATCCCGACATAGCCATAGAGCGGGATAAGTTGTTCTAGGTCTTCGGCTGTCATCGACCGGCCCATTATTTTCGTGAACACCGACGCTGCCCCAAGAGCAAACGCCGCTAACTCACGGTGAGTTTCCAAAGCGTGTGTGTCGCCACGATCAAAACGAATTTGAGGGTGCCGTCCCGTAAGAAACTCCATCAGACGCGCCTGCAAGTCCTGCTTCCACTGTTGAAAATCGGAATACAATTCGCCGTACATGGGATTCTCCTCGAGATAGAATTACTGCGACTTTTACGTGATTGTCAGTCGCTCCGAGGTAATGCCCCACGTGCGGCCGAAAACTGCTTTGGAATTTACTTCAGTGATGCGATGTGTCGTCGGAATTCTGGGTTTGATAGATTGAGGCGACGCGCGAGATCGGGATCCATCCGCATGAACTCTCTCGTAGTTTTCGGCCACGCATTCTGAATCTGCTGAGCATCAGCTATTGATTGTGGTGTCGCCGGCGTCCCGTTGATGTGGCAAACGTGAGCCTGTTCAAAACCTCTTGCCTGAAGGGAACAAACGATGCGGTCTGCTTGCAGATAATCCACGTGGACGGCGTAGCTCGGTATCTGAGTGCAGGAAGGTATATCGCCTTCCCACTTGACCAAGAACTCTTTGAATCGAACCGAGACTACAAAACTGTCAGACATCAGTGTTCTCCCTACCAATAATGCCTACACGGATGTGACATTTTGGCTACCAGCGTCAGGCAAATTCACGGCATCTCTATGAAAATGTTGATGATAAAATATTTTCAACTGCTACAGAATCGCACCCTGCCGATACTTCACTCTGGCTACCAATAATGCCTACGCGGATGTGACATTCTCGTTAAGATTTAGCACTTTGCCTTTCATTTTCTTAAAGGTCTTCCACGCTTTCTTAGACCTGTCTGAACCGTAACCGTCCGGGAGTTTCGGAACGGAAGGAGTGCCATATCTCCCGATTCCTTCCGCGATGAGGCGCGAACGAGCCCGCCGACGAGCCTCCGGGGAACTCCAGAACTTATGGACTACCGGACCGAAAGCATCGCGATCCTCGACGAAACCTTTATCTGACGTGCCTGTGATGAAAAAAGTGTACAGGTTGAAATACGCTTTCAGAGCGCTTCCGAACAATTTTACTAAGCCTATACCCTTTGAATCTTTCTCGTATTCGGACAAGGCTTCATCTGAGATTTTCCATGCGATGAAATCATGGAAGCGCGCTTCATCGAAGACCCAAGCCGTTTCCGCTGTCGGCTCTCGTGGTACGAATAAATAGTCCAAGTCCGTGCTCAAGACGCCTGTAGAGAAGCCTTTTGGCATAGACTGAGCTACGTTTGCTATAGATTGGACGCGATCGGAAGACCCGGCTACCGAGATCCCGCGGTCAGGAGCGGTTTGGTCTCCGTCCGCCCAACGCTGCGGTCCCATACTTTTATTCGGGTCACGACCTGAATTTCGACCGGAATGTTTGTCTGCGTTCGCAAACAGCTTAAACGCATACTTCTGAAACTTTACTGACTTATCGCGAGATGCGCCACGGGACCGCGATGTTTTGACTATCGGGTCCTCTATGACAGCGTCGTCGTTAGGATGCCAATCTATGTCCTGAATGCTGTAGTGGGTCTCCTGTCTCGGAGAAGTCTTCGCTTGCTCGCCGAGTAGTTTGCGTGCTTCTTCCCACACGTTCGGCGTTTTTCCTTTTTGCTTGAGTTGTTGCCCTAAGAAATTGGCTTCCTCTATGTCCGGATGCGGACGTTCTCCTCCTGCACCACCGAGAACTCGTTCCGCTTCGGCACGTGGATCAATCGGTTTGTTCTGCTTCGTCATTTCCCTTTTGATAGACACCATCCGTAAGAACCGCCTCGGAGTTCTACGTTGACTAAACCACCGCATGACGCCCGCCACGCCCGAAACATCCCCGACGCTCGTGATTCGTCATGCGACTCCCGAGGATCTGGGGATTCCAAGAACTTTCCAATCTGAATGCCCTGTACGCATTGATAGCTCCGCCGAAACTCGCGACCTTCCGTATCTCCAGCCAGGAAGCATCATCAGTAGTCTCCTGACCCTTTTGACCGTGTCGCATCGCCAGACGCAGACGATCGGTCGCGCCGTCGCGCCTGAAGTTGAATGAAGTCTTCGCAGAGTTTCCGAATCAGGTTCGCAGTGCTGCGACCATCCGCGGCGGCGTGCTTTGATAGGTCTTCCAGCAACCGAACAGGCATCTGCATCTTGAACGATTTGGTTGGTTCTCGCATGACCCCAAGTAGACCCTAATATGGGGTCAATGTCAAGCACTTTCTTTTCGACCTTCCGCGGGCACCCTAGTCTGGGATCAGCCGAGGGTCGCCCGCGCGACAGCCGCGCGCCGGGGCGGAAAACGCCCTGCTCTCGCGTCATTTCGGGAGTTCCACTTTCTCAAGAAGCTCCACGATTTGTGGATGTTTCGGGTTGTCATTGAACCGGACCCGGTATCCGTTTTGACTGTGCAGCTCTGCCAAGGTCAACTCAAGAGAAGCGTAAGCGTAGCAGCTCTCTACGTAACCTCGGCCTTCCTCAGAGATGACGTCGAAGCGGATCTTCCACTCTCCGTTCTTCATCTTTTTCTTGCGATAGGGATGGATCATCGCCGATTGTCCGGCCGCGCGGAATCGAGTGGCCGATCCCTTGAATTTCGAACGCGTGATCCAGCCGGGCTTGTAGCCGCTGTCGATGTTCGTGCCCCCGCGCTTTGCCGCGGCTTTGGCGTCCTGATGAACTCTAAAAAGGATCGGTGATTCCTTGTCGTGCATCCAGACGAAGTCCACTCGAATTCTGGCTTGGGTTTGGGCACGCATCAGTTCTTTCCACAAATCCCAGTTTTCCATTGGCTCTCCGTGCCGGTTGGTCCCGCCTTCTTTACTCCACTCACGCGCGGAGATCGCGCCATTCTTAACGTACATGGAATCCGTGACGATTTGGATGCGAGCTACGTTAGGCCACGGACCGGATTCGCAGAACCAACGGACTGAGTGAATACCTGCGAGGAGTTCCATCCGATTGTTAGTGCTTGCCACGTATCCGAGACTAAAGATTAGCTCTTCCTCGCGCCCGAGGTGCTCCGGGAATTCAGCTCGAGCGGCACAGCCGGACGGCCCACCTGGGTTCCGAAAACAAGAACCATCCGTATAGATATGCATAGCGTGTGGATCGAGCATCATGGCAGTAGACCATGTTAGCGCGGTGGCGCAATCTCAAGACAAGAGAACGAGAACGACCATTCATCGGCTCGGCGGCGCCCCGGTAGGTCGCCCACGAAGACGTGTTTCGAGGCGGAGCCCCGCGCGGAACATCCGGCGAGGGGCGGGAAACGCCCTGCGGTCGATTTGGGAAGAAGAAATGAGAAACAGCCATGTCGCGTCCAGTGGCGATTGTGGTTAGGGTACGGAGCGGTTCTCGTCGGAGTTCTCGCGGCCGACTTCGCATCGTCCGACAGCAGGACCGGCATTTTCTCGTCAGAACGGCCCGGATGTGATTGAGGGCAATCAATGCGATCCGCGTATGCCCTCTAGAAGCAGGCTTCCAATTGACAAATAAGGTATCAGCCAGTACCTTTAGCCATTCCGGAATGGGTAAGGGAGAATCGAAATGGCTAGACGTGTCTTTTTCAGTTTTCACTATGATCGCGATGTTTGGCGTGCTAATCAGGTTCGAAATTGCAATATCGTTGCCGGTGCCGATGTAGCCGGTTTCTTCGACCATTCGGAATATGTGGAAGCAAAGAAGAAGGGCGACGAAGGAATCCGAAGGATGATTCTCAATAACCTCAGGAATACTACGGTGACAGTAGTGTTGATAGGAACCGAAACGGCCTGGAGGCCTTGGGTCAAGTATGAAATAGCACAATCGATTGATCGAAAGAACGGTCTGCTGGGTATTTACATTCACCATCTCAAAGACCAACGCACCAACATATCGTCAATTTTTCGAGGTTCAAAGCCTACGGTACCATTCGGCACTGTTTTTCCCGCCTACGACTGGGACAAAGACCTTGACCGATTTAGAGAGGCGATTGAACAAGCCGGGAGGCGGTCAGACGCGATGCTCAAAGCAGGGTTCAGGTGACTAATTATCAGGTCGCGATTTTTGCGAATGGTTCCGACGTCGTTGCCTCTACTCTTCAGGAAACTTTACTGAAGAGGCTTGAAGACCTCGGCATTGACAAACACCAAGTGTCATTTCTTGACAGCCTTACGGTACAGTCTCGGGATTTCAAAGCACCTGTTGTCGGGGTGTTTCTAGGATTGGCGGAGAATCCAATTCGGGATGTAGAACTTGCAAAGCTCGTGCATGACGGCGTGCTGGTTGTTCCGGTGATTAAGGATCTTTCCAAATTCAATTCGTTTGTGTTTGACGAACTCCGTGGGCTCAATGGAATTGAGACTCGCCCGGACGATCCAAATCTTGAAGAAATCGCCTCAGTTCTTCTGGAAGGCCTTAGTCTGCTTCGTAAATCGAGGAGACTGTTTATTAGTTATCGCAGAGCCGAGACGCATTCAGTTGCGATACAGCTTTATGAAATTCTTGACCGACACGGATTCGATGTTTTCCTAGATACGCATGGCGTCCGTCCGGGAGAACCTTTCCAGGACGTCCTGTGGCACCGGCTTGCGGACACGGACGTGATTGTCCTGCTCGACTCGCCTGGATTTGCTAGCAGCCGATGGACAGAAGAGGAGTTAGCCCGAGCAAACTCAACAAACATTCAAATTCTCCAGCTGATATGGCCTAAGAATAAGCTTGAAGCTGTTGCCGCATTCAGTAAAGCCATGCGCCTCGGCGATGATGAATTTGTAAGTACTGACCAAGTCGGGAACGACGCGCGTTTACGCGAGGATGTTGTTGAAAAGTTGGTTGCCGAAGTCGAATCTCTCAGGGCTCGAGCGTTAGCAGCGCGGCACGCATATCTCGTGGAAGAATTCTGCGCTGAAGCAAACCGTCTCGGTCTGTCTCCTTATATGCAGCTACAGAGATTTATCACAGTGGAGCCGCGCCCCGGCATCTTTGTCGCCGCTGTCCCAACAGTGGGTGTGCCTGACGCAGTGCGTTACCAAGAGATTGAAAATGTAGTGGCACAGCATCCTCACAAACATTCAGAAGTTGTGCTCTTATACGACGAGCGGGGCATTCGAGAGAAATGGCTGGAACATTTGGACTGGCTGGACACGTACAAGTTGCCCGTCCGTAGCTTACAGGTTTCGGTTTCCGGAGCATGGCTGGAGAAGCAGAAATGAACGCGACCGTGTTTCTGTCTGCTGGAGTCCCGCTCCCACCTCCGGCTAGAGACGAAGTGTATTTTGCGACTGCTGATGTGGTGGCGATTCGTGACTGCATCAGGGCGTTGGTTACCGCGCTATTGCCGGAAGGCAAGCTCGTGTTCGGTGGCCACCCTGCAATTACGCCGATGGTTCGTCTTATGATTCGCGACAAGAAGCTTTCTGTTCGCGAACGATTAGTGCTGTACCAAAGCCGTTTCTTTCGAGCCGAGTTTCCTCCCGAAGTTCAGGAGTTTGAAAATTTAGTCTTGGTTGATGCGGTTGAACACGATCTTCCGGCCAGTCTGAGAAGAATGCGCGAGGAAATGATTAGAAGTGAGCAATTCAGCGCGGGAATATTCGTAGGCGGAATGGAAGGCGTAGAAAACGAGTACGAGATCTTCCGGCGTGTTCATCCTAACGCGCCTGCCTATCCAATTGCTTCAACCGGGGCAGCCGCGCGAATTATCTTTGATAAATATGCGAGAAATCACGTGGAACTTCTTGGGGATCTCCGCTACTTGTCATTGTTCCGACGCCTTTTGAATCGAAAGCCCGAGGAGTATCGAAGAGGTTAAGCCCGTCGGAGGCAATTTTTATGCCCAGAAGAGTGTTCTTCAGCTTCCACTATGAAAGAGATGTCCAGAGAGCCAGTGTAGTTCGCAATAGCTGGGTGACCAAGCCGAATGTGGAAGAAGCCGGTTACATCGATGCGGCAAATTGGGAGGAGGTCAAGAAGAAGGGCGATGCAGCCGTCGAGGCCTGGATAGAGAAGCAACTCGACGGGACAAGTGTTACTGCTGTTCTGATTGGGGCCGAGACTTCATCGCGAGAATGGGTCAAATATGAGGTTCGCCGAAGTTACGAAAAAGGGAACGGAATGTTTGGAATTTACTTGCATAACATCAAAGATTGGGCTGGCCGGACCGATACCGCGGGCAACAATCACCTGGGAGAGCTTGGAAAATCCTCATCGGGCGAACCAATCTATTTTTGGCAGATTTATCCTATCTATGATTGGGTCGTCAACGATGGGTACACGAACTTAGGAGATTGGGTCGAAAGTGCGGCGAGACTTGCTGGAAAATAGTGCGGCCACTCAGGGTATCAAGAGCCTGTTGAGACCAGACTGCGAAATTTATGGCGAGGTCAGATATTGGGTCATTTTTGCGACAGAATGGCGATTGGTGCAGGAGTTGCGCGGTCGTTTCACGCGCGTTAGAATCGCCCCATGCAACGCGGAACTATCGTCCAGCACCGAAAGAGTTGGACCCTTCTCTACTACGACACGGTTTACCGTGAGGGCAAACCGAAGCGGGTCCGTGTTCGCAAAAAACTTGCCGCGATTTGCAAGGAATATCCCACGAAACGTAGCGTGCGGCCACTAGCCGACGATCTTCTATCGCCGGTCAATCAGTTTCAACTCACGCCGGAATCATCGCTTCGGATAACAGATTTCATCGACAAGCATTACTTCCCTTCCGTCGAACAGACCTTGCGTCCCTCCACGGTTCTGAACTACAAGGTGTCGATTTATCGAAAGCATCTTAAGAGCAAACTTGGCACGATCCGCCTGCGCGATTTCCGCACAGTAACCGGGCAACGGCTCATGCGTGATATTTCTGGCGTCGAACACAACACGTTGCTCAAGATCAAAAACTTCCTGAGCGGTGTTTTCCGCTTCGCAAAGCAACAAGGATATTTGGACGGCCTGAATCCCATGACCGATGTGTCGGTCCCAGGGCGCCGCAAGAATTTCAAAGGCGCTGCTTATACCATCGAAGATGCCGAAGCAATGTTAGAGCAGATCGAACACTTCGCGCGACTTAATGAAATTGGCGTTGATGCGCTTGAAACAACTCAGGATGTCCTCGCGCTGCTTTCGTTCACGGGGTTGCGACAATCCGAGGCTCGCGGACTGCGCTGGTCTGACTGGAATGAGAAAGAAGAAACGCTCACGGTTCAACGTGGGGTGTGGAGAACACATGTGGGGCCGACTAAAACGGTCGAAAGCGAAGGCACGATTCCCGTTCTTCCATTGCTCCAAGCTTTGCTTGAAAAAAGAAAGGAAAAGGTGAAGCCCCGGTCTTCGGATTACATCTTCGCCGGAAAGCGCCGCGGAGCCCCGCTTGATCTGCACAACATGGAAAACCGAATCATCCGGCCGGCATTGAAGGATTCGCCTATAACGTGGACGGGCTTCCACGGGTTCAGGCGGGGGCTTGCGACGAACCTGTTTGCTTTGGACGTGAATCCAAAAATCATTGCTGCTATACTCCGACATGCAGGAATGGCGATGACGTTGAAGCATTACACGATGATCCCGGACGCTGAACAGCGCGCAGCACTCGCGAAGCTGGAGCACAAGATCCAGACTCGGCCGACTGGCGTGCTCGTAAATGGCGTCCCAACGTAGTACCCACTTTTCTGTAAGTCCTTTGTGGTGAGCGTAGCTCAGGTGGTAGAGCATCGGTCTGTGGCTGCAATCGCCTCAGCTCCCATCATTTATTTTCAATCAGTTACGGTATGGTTATTCGGTGCAATTTGGGTCTTTTGGTGGGGTTTGGGGGTACCTTGGGTACAATTTGGGTACGTTGAAACGGCACTTCACCCTCGCGAACCTCGCCTCAGTTGTGACCACTTTGTGACCAACGTTTTAGCCCGAACGAGCGGGCTTTTTATGCACTAGAATATGCAACCGCCTTTCCCTGGATGTGTGACTGGCGTAGCGACTACATCAACCTGAACAGGAACACACCCGCCTCAATCAGCCAATAGGCACAGAAGCCGGAGCCGATTAGAATCAGTATCCGAAAGAGTTGAATCACCCACAGTGGAAGTTTTCGCACCACCATCCAAGGCATGAGAGATGCGTGACCCGCTGTCGACCTGATGTACAGAAGTTCTGGCACGTTCAGGTAACTAAGGAATTGAATCGAGAACCACTCTTTTGACGCAATGGAATTGACCCGCAACACATGCTCGCCAGCGGGAGTCGTGCTCTGTGTGTAGTTCAGCGACGGATAGAACTGGAAAAAATCTGGCGGCTTGCGATGCATTTCGGTCGCAAGCCTGCTGAATGGGTTGAGATAGTGATACAAGCCCACACAATCACCGTACAGAATCTTAATTGTGGCTGGCAAGGGTTGGGCTGGTGCGGTCGCTGCTGGCTGTTGTGTGGTTGCGGCGGTTGGTAGTCGCGGTTGGCGGGTTTAAGGCACTACTTCGACTTTGCCTTCAGGTTGAAATTGATTTCACCGCGGGCACAGCGAAGAGATTGGGGAGAAACACGAGGCGTAGAACCGCTTTAGTTCGCCTGTTGAACTGCAATTATCAAGGGCGACGGGTTAGGTCGGTACATAAGAGCCGCTAAGCGCCGCCGCGCCGCCGGCGAAGCAGCCACTTATGTAGAGGTTCGCCGTAAATGTCTTCCTCGACTTTCTTCCACTTGACCTTGGCGAGCGATCCCTCGACGGCAAAGCCCATGAACTCTGCCCGCTTGGCCAGGCCCGCATAGCTCAGCGTCGTTCTGGTGTCGTGTTTCAGCCGCACGAGCACTTCCGGTGAGCATTGACCAAACGCGACCTTCATCTGTTCGAGATGGGAACGGAAATCACCGTCTGGATAGATAAGCTCGGCGGCGAAAATTTCGGCGCCGATTTCTATCGGATCCGATTGGTTGCAGGCATCACAGAACGACAGTGACGACCCGGAGTCAGTGAGGTGGTGTTTTAATTCGTGCCCCATCGTGAAAACCATCGGGTCCTGGGGCAACCCCTTTGCGAGCATAACGCACGGTCCCAAGTCATCGTTGATGTATGCTCCGCGCAATTTCCTCAGCTTGTAGGGCCACAGATCGATCCGGATGCCTTCAGCGCGATAAATGCGGCGAAGATCAGATCGAAGTACACGGGGCGTAGTAAGGCCAAATCGCGCGCGCGTCGTGCGCGCCAGTTCCTTCAGCCGTGCATAGTATTCCGACCGGGACATCGGTTAATGTGATCGTTGCTCCTTTTTTCGCGATTTGTACATTTGTCTGGCGCGCCGAAACTCGGCCCACGATCGCAGTTCGTCGAGGTCGGACTCCTGCAATCCTTCCGCCGCTCTCAAGAGAGCGTCTACCTTTTGCCCTCTGTCGTTCTCCCGGCTGACCTTGGGGAAAAACTCAAGAATTGAAATGCCGAACACGCGCGAGAGTTTCTCTAGATCATCCAGGGTTGGTTCGTACGTTCCCGTTTCCCACCGGGAAATCGTGTTAGTCGCGACATCCACCATCTTGGCGAGCGCCTCTTGCGATAGCCCCGTCTTTCCATAGCCGGTGCGCTGTTCACGAATTCGTCGTGCGACGTAGTCTCCGATGCTCTCGCTTTTCGTCATTGTCCTCCCCTGGATTGTCCTACTGCCGGATGACTATATCCTGTATCGGTTGACAAGTGAATCCGGATTATGCTGTACTGTTATGGGAATATAACTCTACCGATTCAGTAGAGGTGCCGAATGTTCGCCCGCGGGCGTTCCCGGATGCAACCAGACTGGCTCACGAGAGATTTCACACTTGGGAAAGCATATCGATACGACGAGCAATCCGGAGGGGGTAGCGCGGCGATGCAACCTGCCCGACGACGGATTCGAGTCGGCATGGACGTCCATCAAGCTGGACGACGGGGTCCGCGAGCGCCTGCTCGCCCAATCTCTGTTATCGTTAACCGTTCGACAGAAGCTTCCTTTCGAATCGGCGCCGTTACACGGTTTGATTCTTCTGACGGGCGTGCCGGGCACCGGAAAAACGACCCTAAGCCGCGGTCTCGCCAACCAGATCGCCAAGCGGCTTCCAGGCACAAGAACAACCTACATCGAAATTGATCCCCACGCGCTGACCAGTTCCGCGCTCGGCCGCAGCCAGCAGGCCGTATCGAAGCTTTTCGAGCAAACGATTCCCGAACTTGCGATAGGCGGGGCCGCCATCGTTCTGCTCGACGAATTAGAAACGCTTGCCGTATCCCGTCATAAGCTCAGTCTCGAAGCCAACCCGGTGGATGTGCATCGCGCCACTGACGCGGCGCTCGCGGGTATGGATAGGCTGACCCGCGATCACCGGAACGTCCTGCTTCTTGGAACCACGAATTTCCCCAAGGCGCTCGACAAGGCGGTGATCTCCCGTGCAGACCATATCGAGGAGCTCGGGCTTCCAACAGAGGCAGCGCGCCGCGAGATTATCCTCGATACGCTCAAAGCCGTGGGAAGCGTCTGGAAGGAAGTCCGAGGTCTTGAAGCCAGCGTCGCCCGGCTGGCAAGGGCCGCCGACGGCCTCGACGGTCGGCGCATCAGGAAGGAGCTTTTCGTGGCCATGGCGTCGGACATCGAGACGGCGAAGGACCCCGGAAAATTGACCGTCGGCCAAATCGAATCTGCTTTTCGGCAGGCAATCAAAACGCAGAAGGAGCTGGAAAAATGAGGGTTCGCCGCGATCTGAGTTCCATTCCGCACCGCTCTGCCGGTGAAACCTGGCAGCGCATGATTGGCCTCGTCACGGGCCGGGGATCGATTGATGTCCACCAGCTCGAAAACGCAGCCGGTGTGATGGCGTCAATCATTACCGACGAGCATCCGGCCAGCCGCGCCATCATGATCGAGGGCGTCGGCCCGCAGTTGCGCCTCTACTGCCGGTACGGGATGAAAGCCGTCGAGGAAGGCGACAAGGTGGCCTCTCTTACTTGGAACCCGACCGGGGGAGACTGGACGATGCACGTCCCCTGCGATGCCGAGAATATCGACTGGGTGAAGGAGTCGCTGGCGAAAACATCGCCACGCATCAAGGTGTTCGACGTTGACGACGCCGACCGCGCCGAGGAAGAAAAGAGCGAGGCCGTGGCGAAGGGCGGTAAAGACCTGGTTGTGCACTGGAATTTCGGAGGATAACGATCATGGCGACCCACGCTTACGCTTACGAACGGGCCTATGCCCGAACCCATAGCATCACGTTCCTCAGCGATAACTTGCGCAATACGTTGCGCGAAGTAATTCGCGAGTACGGCATCAGTCCGGACAAGCTTATGCAGGATTGGGCGACGATCGAGCGCGGTATCAAGGCGTGGCTTGAGACGGGTCATTTGAAAGCCGTTATCGTTGAATTCTATAAGCCAGGCTCCTCGGTTGCCTCGGCGCGATGGGATTTTCCGACCGGATATGAAGGGGCAGGCGCGGATGACGACATGTGGCTCGACAAAGCGTATCTGCAGCAGTTGATCGCTAAATCCGCGCGCCCAGCCCTCGATTGCACCTATCGAATCACCCTCTCGGTGAGGTCCGGCGCACCGGATGTGACCGGCTTTTCAGACTGCAGCTATCTTTCAACGGGAAACCTCGCGGCGCGCTCGGCCGGCACCGTTATTGCGACCCGCCATATGACGGTCGCCGCTGTGTACTGGAGATAATCATCATGCTTACGACGACGGAGGCTTTCGAGAAATTCCGGACGAGACTGGAACTCAGCGAGACGGAAAAGAAGGACGCCGCGAGACGACAAACGGACGTGCGTGAATGCATTCGCGGCGGCTTCGACATCAAGACAGATTTTCTATCGGGTTCCTACAGGCGCCACACCAAGACGAAACCGTTGAAGGATGTCGATGTCTTTTTCGTTCTCGGCGCAAAGGAGAAATGGCGTCGGGACAAGCCGCCCATCGAAATGCTGCAGGCTTTCGAGCGGTGCCTGAAAAATCGGTTCAGCGACGTCGAGATTTGCCGCCGGGGAGCCACCGTCGAATTCGAGAAAATCTATTATCCCGAAGACCACGAAGGGAAGGTCCTCAGCATCGACGCCGTGCCCGCCTTCGAGTGCGACGGGGGCCACTACGAAATTCCCGACAAGGTCACGGGAACCTGGATCAGGACCAATCCTGAAAAGCACAAGGAGCAGGCCACGGCGAAAAACAAGGAAATCGACGGGCGGTGGGTTCCGCTGGTGAAAATGGCGAAGGGTTGGAACCGGGCCAACGACAAGCCTCTGAAGCCGTCTTTTCTGATCGAGGTGATGGCCGAGGAACTTGTCGAAGCGCCCTTCTCGACGTACCCGGACGAAATCCGGAATTTCTTTGCTGCCATGGAAGCGAATGTCGGACGAAACTGGCCCGATCCTGCCGGACTCGGGCCGCTTGTGTCTGATCAGATGACACCCGAGCTGGTTACGAAAGCCAGAAAGTCGCTGCAGGAAGCGCAGCGCAAAGCCACTCTGGCACGCCGCGCCGAGGAGACAGGGCGGCAGGGTGAAGCGCTGCAAATATGGCGCGAGGTTCTCGGCGACTATTTTCCGCTTTCGTAATAAAGCATCGGATGCACAAAACATGACAGATCCAACAGGTCGCTCCTTCCTCAGCTATCGCCGAACCCGTTTGAACGAGGCGCGGCTCCTGATCGAGGCACAGCACGACGTAGGAATTCCCACATGGCACGACCTGAGCGATCTCGCGGAAGGCAATACCGACGCACTTTTGCGAGAGGCGCTGGCTGCAGACACGACTGCAAACGCCGTGTGCTGGCTTACGCCGGACATAGAAGAGTCCAATGTCATTACCCGAACGGAATTGCCGGGTATCCTCAAACGGATAGAGCTGAATGACGGTTTTTTCATGGTACCTGTCGCGGCGGGGGGCCTCGACTATCAAGACGTGACCCGCGTTGCTGGCACCTATTTAGGGATTCATGATCTGAGCCAATGGAACATACGCAAGATCCCATCCGACCCGATTACGCCCAATGACGCGGCGGGGATCGCCCGATATGTCTTGAAACGTCGCATCCAGGAGATTTCAAAGTATCTGCGGAAGGGCGAGCCGCTGCGCCTGGTCATTAACACCCGAAAGAAACCCGCTTTCGAGCCCGGAGTAGCTTTATCCCTCGATTGGACGCATCGATTCGACGGTCGGCTGGCCAAGCCGCCGGATTCCTGGAAAGAACAGCTCCTCCCCGCATTGGAAACGGTTGCCCAGAACTGCGAGCAGCACGCACCTGGGCGCCGGATCATTGCGGAAGGTCTATGCGCTTTACCCGCAGCCGTGGCACTCGGAAGCGCTTTCCTGACGACTCGACGTCTGCCCCTGGCATGGCGACAGATTTCGCCGAAGCGCGCCCCGGCCCTCTGGTCGCTCGACGAACCGCCGGAATCGTCCGATTTTTCCGCGCAGACTGTGAACGGAGATGTCAGGGGCGACGATCTCGCTTTGCTCGTATCGGTGGCCTCGAACGTGGCGCCTGCTTTCGCCGCCTCTCGACCGCAGCTTCCCGCATTTCGGGGCATGGTGATGGTTACGAAACCGGGCAACTATCCGCACGATATTGAGACGCCGGGCAAGGCTGCAGACATTGTGCGGGTAGTCTCTGAGGCATTGCGTCAAGCCAGAGACACACTGCAACCGCGCGGAGCCGTACACCTCTTTCTGGCCGTGCCCGCCGGTCTCGCGGTGATGATTGGCCAATCGTTGAACTCCTTTGGCCCAATCCAGACTTACGAGCACATCGGGACAGATGCCGTCGGTATGTATCAGCCTGCTGCTCTCCTCGCACCATCGGCGTGAGGGATTTCCTCTGTTACTTAACCTCGGGAATGACAGCTCACGTCCTTTTAAAGCGCCGCGCGAAGTTTTTCCGCTGTCGCCTGCTCGCGCTGATAGCGGTCGCGGGCCAGTGTCCGCTCATCATCTGTCAGATTCGCTAGAAATCCGAACCCCCCGACACAATCGGCGGTAATTTTGTTGCGGTCGATGACCACGGCGCGGTTAAGGAGCTGGCGGAGATCGTCCCAGTCGAAGTCCTGTCCATCCTGGAATTTGTGCATCAGACGCGCGGGTTCGAAAGTATCTTGCGCCTGCCACAGCTTCAGCACGACGAGCCGGCGGATGAGCGCCTGGTCGAACGGTCGCGTCGCGAACATGCCGAGATCATAGATGTCGCGCGCCTTGTTGCGCTGATAGCAGGCGCGGATTTTTTCGGCAAGAATTTCGGGCAGAGCAAGGCATGTAATTTCGGCAGGTGCGAACGGCAATAACTTGAAATAACTCTGCTCGATCTGCGCCCGCCGCTCCGGCCGCAGCGTCGGCGTTTCGCGCCGGCTAATCTGGAGCTTGATTTCACTCGCCCCGCTCGCGTTCCAGTCGTGCGAATAGGTCGGATTGACGCCCCAGGACAGGCCGTCCTGCGTCTCGTAATAGCTGCCATCAGGAATGGTGAACTGGATCCCGTAAAAGGGTTGCTCAAACGCCTGCATCATGTCGAGGATGATTTCCTCGTGATCGTGTTCCTCGATTCCTGTGAAGTCCAGGTCGGTCGAAAATCGCCCGTGGCTGCCGACGAACATTTTCCGCAGGCAGGTGCCGCCCTTGAAGGCCAGCCTCTGCAGAATGCCGCGCTCGGATAGTAGCTGCAGCAGGAATGTCAGCACCACTTCCTTCTCGGCAATCATGATGTCCCGAAGGCCGGATTCAGTGGAGTAACGCTGCACCTGGGGCTGTGTCAGCATTACTGGCTGTCCTTTTTGACGGCTTTGCGCCGGCCCAACCCGGCGCTGCCGTGCAGCTCTTCACGTTTCACGTTGACGAAGAGACGCCAGGTCTCGTCATAGCCGATAGCACCCTGCACCGCGCGCGCGCGCGCGGGATCAGGTCCGAGGAATGTCTTGCGGCTGCGCGCGGCGAGCTGCAGCAGGCGGTCGCGCACGGCGAGTGGAACATCAGCTTTGACGTAATCAGCGAGCCAGCCAAAGCGCCGCGCGAGGGCGCCTGAACCGATCTTCTCCAGATAATCGGCCGCCTTGGCCCAGTCAAACCGGCGGCTCGCGGTCGCCAGGATTGTGGCGACCTCGCCTGCGCCGCCGGCGAGCGCCGGGCGGTCGATGCAGTCAATCGTGGTCTTTTCACGGTCGGAGATCATCACCTTGTAGCCGAGCACATCAACCGGCTCGAACCCGAAGAACTTTTTGTCGGAGAGATTGACGATGCGGACGCGTGACTCACCGACCTCGCGCGCGCGCAGCCGCACCGGCGTCACGACGAAGATCACGTTGCGGTGCTGCGTCGTGAGCCCGTAATAGGCGGCCGCCGCGCCAAAGCCGATGTAATAAGGATCGGCGATGCGGCTGGCGAGCGCCAGAAGATTGCTGTCCCCGAGCGCATCCGGCCCCTGCTCCGGCGGCACGAGCAGATATTGTCCCCAGGTCGCACGCTCCAGCCAGCCTTTGCGGCGGAGGGATTCGATAACATTGTCGGCAGCCTTCTCGCTGCCGCCGAGCATCTGGACGATCTCCGTCCGCGTCGCCTCGCGCCGCCGCCCTTCGGTGAGCGCGAGCACGACCTTACTCTCTTGTGCTGATAATGATCGAGTTATGCGGTCCATGTCACTTCCTGTAACAAAACCCCCCGAATGAGGGGGTTATGATGAAAAGCATAGCAACTGGACCGACTGAAGTCAACAAACAGGCTGTAACGAAACCCCCTTTAAAAGGGGGTTTCGTTACAATATATTGCAATGGAATTCCCTTATGAAACGGCAGAGGTCTGGAGGGCGCTCACCATCAGCATACGATTTGACCACGTGATCCGAGCCTCAGGATATGCGAAGGATATTGGCGCGTGTACGGAGAAAGTGCGGAAGCTAAGGTCGCTTCCGCCAAACGGTTTCCTCGACGAAAAGTTGGTCGCGGATTGCCGCCAGAATGTTCATTCAACAAGTCCTCCGCGTCGAATCTATACCACAGTTTGACCATCGTCCGGGTGGCGTGATTTAAGACGGTAGAGACAACGAGATTTTGTGCAACGCGACGGGAAGATGGTAGGGCCGATTCATTGTCTTGCTCGGATCGGAAAACTCTCGCTCGAACGCTGCTTCAACCTTTTCGCAAAGATGGTCTACGAACTGTGACACGGTTTGAAGGCGGACCCTGCAGAACGGACAGCCGCGTACCGTGTTCTTGCGATTGCTGTTCGGTACGGACTCCGCGTAATAGTCGAAGCGATGCTTGTGAAATTCTGCTCTTACGATGGCGTGAATCCGGGTTCGTTCGGCGTCGTTCATGTGTTCCCTGCCTGCCGCAAGCACTTGGGGTTCGTGCAAAGCGTTCGTGACTTGTCGGCCCAGGCGCAGATCACGAGGTTTTGACCGGCCATAGGTGCATCGGCTGTCCGAAAAGCCTTCCGTTGACCAAAGGGGCGATTTCAACGCGGGCTCATCAATCCGCTTTGTTGGGGGCGCGTCACCCACGCGTCCTGACTCCCCTTCTTGGCAGCTTTCATGGGTGCGAGTGTTTCCGGGTCTTCGCGCGGGAATCGTCTGAACTGAAGTTCAGGATTCGGATAGGTCCTGCCATGCACCGGACACTCTCTGTCGTCCATAGTTTTCGAGCACTTCAAGCAGTAACGCAGTTTGAATCGCGGTCTCGTGGTCATGGAATCACAGGCTCCTCGTGACGGCAAATTGTGAATTCCGGAACCGTCATTATAGATCAGCCGGGATACAGTTGAAACACCCTCTCGCCAGGCTCGATGGCGAGGAGAAGGAAAATCTTGTTGAAGATTCCCGGATCGTCGGCTATAAACGCGGTTCCTGCACGGGCCGCATCCGCAAACTTAAATCGCAGCGTTTCAACCGGAGTGTTGTAGAGAAGCGCCTGGTTGTAATGAATGAGGAGGTAGAAGTCATCCATTTGCGCCTGCGGTGGCTTCGCTTCATATTTCTCGATCTTCTTGGCGAGCAGCGCGCAAAGCGCTTCGACCATCGCCACTTCACTGTAAGCCCCTCCAGGTGCGCGGAACGTTAACCAGGGAACTCCAGGAGGCCACGTCCTCTCAATCGCGCCGTCTGGTCGGCATTGGCGTCTCGGGAAGAAGGTCAGCGACTGGAGGTATTTCGCAAGTGTGGGATACGCAGCGAAGTCTTGGACGAAACAGCCTTGGGAAGACTGCCATTCCTCTTCTTGGTCCCAACGAAGATCAACATCCGAAACGACCTTGAAAATCTCTTGCCTAAACGCCAGAGCGTCGGCGGGCTTCACGCGCGCCCTTGCGCGAGGATGGAGCCACACGTAATAGATGTTCTGGCTCGCGTTGTCCGGCTGCTCGCCGATTGCTTCCAGTATTGAGGTCTGGATCGATTCTAGCCCCTTCGCTTCGCGCATCTGGTCTTCGCTCAACCATTCGCCCAGCTCCACTCCGATGATTCGTCCCGAAATCGTCGTACACAGGATATCGGGAGGGTCAGTCGCCGGATGCTTCCAGTCCTGTAATGCTTCGCCAGCAAAATCGGGCGCGGCGCGGAGAAAGGCTTCGAAGATTTGGCGTTCTGCGGCTGGATTGCCCATGCTTTCGTTGGATGAGCGAGACTCGGGACGGTTGCTGCTACCGAGGCCAAGGCAGCGCTTCTCTCTTCGTGAAGGTCTTCCGGCTCGCCAGCGTTCGATATCGTCGTGATTCGAACTCGCGGCAGAGAAGGCTGTTGGCACCCGGGGCGACTCTACTCCAGTGTTATGGCCTCCCTCTCGAATTTCTGACGCAACCAGAATGCCATTTTTTGAATCCTTTTCCATTCCATTCTTGTCGAAATCAAATACGACCGGCCCGTCCCCATGTTCGACTTTGCAGCTTGATTGCTGGTAATTTGTTGCAATGGTAGACAAGCATCTCCGGCTGGATTCACAGTTCAGCACAGTGTGCGCCTTCTGGGCACCCGATGCGACCGACAATGCTTACTCGGGGACCCTCACGGTAGACGAAAGCGGAATTACGTTTACTACTGCGCCAAAGTACAGCCGGCAAGCCTCGATGGCGAACGTTGCTGCAGAAATCTCGCTCGGTGGAAGCGTGGCTGCGAGGTTGCCAGTACTACTCGGGTTCACCGGAGACGGCCTCTGCACGTTGTGCAAGCTCACGGAGGTTAGTCACCCCGGTCTCGCAGACTTCAGGTCAGAGCAATTCATCGCGGCGACCGCCTATCGGGCCATGGTGTGCGTCATGGGTATGCACCTCGGCGACGTAAACGATAAGTGCCTGAATTCAGCCCGCTACACATTTTCCGGATTGAGTGAATGGCTGCCCAGCGCCGCGAGCGAATCATGGGAGAAAGACTATGTGGTGCTGAAGGTACCAGTCAATGAGCGGGATATTCTTGCGTTCGGTCTTCGCGAAAGCCGCATCGAAATCATCCTGAAAGTGTTCCCTGAGCTTACGAACAGCGAAGTTGATGGTGCCCGCTTGAGTAGGTCTGTCCCCTACATTGAGATTCGGAGTCTGGAGGCCGAAAGTCTCACTTGGTATAGCTACATCGGAAATCGTCTAGAGAACTTGTTTTCACTCCTCACCGGCGCGTCATTGGTGCTTGAGACAATGTTCGTGTATCGCGCTAACGATAGCGGGCACATAATCACGAAGCGCAACGGTCACGCAAGTCGTTTCGATCCTCGTGAGTGCGTCCGGTGTTCCGCGAGTCAGATTGCAAACAGTATCGCTATTTGGCTCTCCGAACCTCCCCGGTTTCGATCAATCGAGAACCTCGCACTCGGAGTGCTCCGAAAAGGCAAGCTCTTTGTCGAAACGGAGTTTTTGTCCCTAGCTCAGGCCTTAGAAGGTTTTCATCGCGCGACCACACAGACTACAGTTTCCGGAAAGGCTGCGTTTCGGCAAGTGCGCAAAACGATTGTTAAGCTGCTGAAAGGAGAGGGTGTGGACGCAGCTCTGGTACAGAGAATTTGCGATTCCATGTCGCATGCAAATGATCCGACATTCGCTTCAAGGCTGACTGAACTTTGTACCAGGATCAGCGGTTCGCTGCTGCGTCGCATGGAGATCGATCCCGAGCAATTTGTTGATAATGTGGTCGCAACACGAAACTTTTACACACACGCAGGTGGCAGTCTGCGAATGCGTCCAAAACGCAATCCCATTGAAGGGTCGCCGTTATTCTTTCTAAATCAGAAAATGCGTGCTCTTCTTCGCGGCGTGATGCTGCTTCATATAGGAATTCCTGAAACGCAGTTCGCCGAGTTGTTAGCTAGCCAGGCGACGCGCTGGCGTTGAGTCACTGCTATAATCGCGTCGCAACCAATTACGATGACCGCTTTTTCGCCAAGTGAATCGGAATGGCTGACACGCAAAACGCTCGTTAACCCGAAGCTCAAGGCAGCGGGCTGGCGAATTGTCCCTTTCGATGCCAGCAAGCCTCTATCTTCCTACGATCGGTGCGCGATCGAAGAATATCCAACGGACAATGGACCGGCCGACTATGCCCTTTGTGTGGGAGGACGAATTCTTGGGATTGTTGAAGCAAAGAAGCTGACCCTGGGTCCGCAGAATGTTCTCACGCAAGCGGAGCGATATTCAAAAGGAGCAGTCACCAACCCTCTTAACTTCGACGGCCATCACGTTCCATTCTTGTATTCCACAAATGGCGAAATAATTTGGCATCACGACATCCGGCATCCCCTGGATCGTTCCCACACGATCGCTGCTTTCCACACTCCAGAAGCATTGGAAGAGAAGCTCTCCCGTGACTTCAGCGCTGCTTGCGAGACGCTTCTCGAGACCCCGAACGACCATCCGAAGTTGCGCCCTTACCAACGTGAGGCAAATTCCGCGATCGAGAAGGCCCTCTTCGACCGCAAACGGCAAATGCTGATCGCCATGGCGACAGGAACCGGCAAGACTTTCACGATGGTCAACGAAGTCTACCGCCTTATGAAGTCAGGAGTAGCTAAGCGAATTCTGTTCTTGGTGGACCGTCGGGCGCTGGCGGCGCAGGCAATCCTCGCGTTTGCGTCCTTTGAACCGGAGCCTGGCCTCAAATTCGACAAAATCTATGAGCTTTATAGCCAGCGGTTTCACCGCGACGATTTCGATGAAGACGAGAAGTTCGATCCAAAAGTTCTTCCCAACTTGTATCTGACGAATCCTCAACCCGGCCACGCCTTTGTTTATGTCAGCACGATTCAGCGCATGACGATCAACCTCTTTGGTCGCGACGCGATCTTTGCCGCCCGTGACGAGGAGGTCGAAGAAGATGTGCAACTGGACATCCCGATCAACGCGTTCGACCTCATCATCGCTGACGAGTGCCATCGGGGTTACACGACGGCGGAGATCGCGACGTGGCGCAAGACGCTCGATCACTTCGACACCATCAAGATTGGCCTCACAGCCACACCCGCCGCGCACTCAATGGCGATGTTCAAAGAGATCACCTACCGGTACGAGTATGAACGGGCGGTGCGAGAAGGCTATCTCGTGGATTACGACACGGTCGCGGTCAAATCCCATGTGCGGATGCACGGGATCTTTCTGAAAGAAGGCGAGCAGGTTGATGTCGTCAATCCCGTATCCGGCGCCCAACAACTCGATCTGTTGGAAGACGAGCGAGAGTTTCCTAGCGCCGAGATCGAAGAGAAAATCACTTCGCCGGACTCGAATCGAAAGATTCTGGAAGAAATCAAGAAGTGGACGATCGAGCACGAGCAGCAATATGGGCGATTCCCTAAGACGCTGATTTTCGCCGTCAACGACGTTCCGCACACATCACATGCGGACCAGCTTGTTGATCTTGCCCGCGATGTCTTCGGGCGTGGCGATTCGTTCGTACAGAAAATTACAGGCCGTGTCGATCGTCCTCTGCAACGAATCCGTGAATTTCGAAACCGCACCAATCCGGGCATCGTCGTTACCGTGGATATGCTCTCAACCGGAGTGGATATCCCCGATCTCGAAGGCATCGTCTTTCTGCGTCCCGTGAAATCGCGAATCCTTTTCGAGCAGATACTCGGCCGCGGCACCCGCAGAGGCGAACACCATCCCGACAAGTCTCACTTCGTTGTCTTTGACTGCTTTGACGGAACATTGCTCGAATACTTCAAGCAGGTCACGTCGATAACAGCCGAACCTCCCGTTCGAGAAAACAAGACCATCATCGAAGTAATCGAGGACATCTGGAAGAATCGCGATCGCGACTACAACACTCGTTGCCTCGTGAAACGTCTCCAACGGATCGACAAGGAAATGTCGGGCGAGGCTCGCGAACTTTTCGCGGTGCATATCCCGAACGGCGATCTTCGCGGGTGCGCAGCGGCTTTGCCTCAGCGTCTGAGGGACCATTTCACGGACGCCATGGCACTGCTGCGCGATAAATCGTTCCAGGACCTGTTGATGAATTATCCGCGGCCTTCACGCGTCTTCCTGGTCGCCCACGAAACGGTGGACACTGTTTCCTCGTCCTGGGTCGTACGCGGCGCCGATGGCAAGGATTACCGCCCTGAGGATTACCTCGTAGCCTTCAGTCGTTTCGTTCGCGAGAACCCTGAAAAGGTTGAAGCCATCGGGATCTTGCTGAATCGCCCACGGGGCTGGAGTACAGATGCGCTGACGGAACTCCGGCGCAAGCTTGCAGTCTCGCCGCAGCGATTCACTGAGGAGAATCTACGCAAGGCTCACGAGGTTTGCTATCACAAGGCGCTCGTGGATATCATCTCGATGGTCAAGCACGCGGCCGACGACCAAAATCCACTCCTTACAGCCGAGGAGAGAGTTGCGGGCGCCTTCAAGAAAGTAACAGCGGGAAAGACTTTCACCAGCGAACAGCAACAGTGGCTTCAAATGATCGAAGCTCACTTGATCGAAAACCTCACGATCGATCGCGAGGACTTCGAAACCTTACCAGTCTTCACGCGGGCCGGTGGCTTGAGCCAAGCGACTCGCATTTTTGCCGGCCGGCTGGACGAGATCGTAAATGCGCTTAACGAGGCGATAGCAGCGTGAGTTCCAATGAGAATCAATCAGCGGCAACGCCTGTCGTGACACCGACCGACGAAGTACAGCCCGCACTCTCGCGGGACGCTTCGGACTCAACTCTAGATCCGACTCATCGGGTAGGCCACCTCAAACTCGCGAAGAAGAAACCCGTTTGCGTCAGGCCAACTGCGACGATCCCCGAAGCGATCACGTTGATGATGATGCATGACTTCTCTCAGCTTCCCGTCATGATCGGCGAGCGCGCGGTAAAAGGAATATTCAGTTGGAAGTCTCTTGGACAGAAGCTGGCCCTGAAGCAAAAGTGCAACTACGTCAAAGAAGCGATGGAAGAGGCGGTCATCATAAATGTAAACCGTTCGTTATTTGATGCCGCGAGGCTCGTCGCCGAGTCTGACTGCATATTGATTAGGGACGACCAGGAAGTCATCTCGGGGATTCTTACCTCTTACGATCTGAGCGTGAATTTCGCTGAGCGATCGGAGCCCTTCCTTCTCTTGGAACAAATCGAGAAGCACGTGCGAAGCTATGTTGAAAACAGGCTCTCCTTGTCGGAGATGCAAGAAGTCCACCGATCTCCGGCCCCAGAGCATTCCATCACCGATGCGTCGAAGTTGAGTTTCGGGGATTATGTGAGGATTCTGCAAAGACCAGATCGATGGAAGAAAGTCGGGCTTTCTCTTGACCAGACTCTATTCGTCAAGGAGCTTGACGAGGTTCGAATGATTCGAAACAAAATCATGCACTTTGATCCAAACGGCTTGGCTCACGATGACATGCAGAAGTTGCGAAAATTTGCAGGACTATTACGGCAGGTTCAACAACTGCTAAAGTAGTTTGGAGAAACAGCAAATCCAAATGAGCGAAATCGTTCAGAAGCTTTGGGGTTTCTGCCACACCCTCCGGCACGATGGCATCGATTACGGCGACTACATCGAGCAACTCACCTATCTGCTATTTCTGAAGATGGCCGATGAGCGCGACATCGACTTGAGTGCATTGAAGATCAAGACCGAAAAAGGCAAAGAGATCGAGGTAGATTGCTCTTGGCCGACGCTCGTTGGTGAGTCCGGCACCGCACTTACGCACCACTATGAGGACATTCTCCGCGCTCTCGGTAAGCAGCGGGGTTTGCTCGGGGACATCTTCGCCGGCGCACAATCGCGCTTCAATAATCCGGTTAACCTCAAGAAACTCCTTGGCCTGATTGACGATGAGAATTGGGTCGAAATGAACGTTGACGTGAAGGCGGCAGCTTTCGAGGGATTGCTGGAGAAGGCAGCCAGTGAGGGGAAGAAAGGCGCCGGTCAATATTTCACGCCTCGCATCCTGATCCAGGCCATCGTCCGTTGTATGAAGCCCGATCCCCGCGCCCACAAAGAGTTCGCTATCTGCGATCCGGCATGTGGTACAGGCGGCTTCCTGGTCTGCTCTTACGAATGGCTGATGGATCAAACGAAGGGCGGAGCTTTACCACGCGACCTCGCGAAACGACTCAAATCAGAGACGTATTTCGGGCAAGAGCTTGTGCCCCGGCCCCGTCGCCTCACCCTGATGAACTTGTATCTACACGGCCTCGAACCTCACATCAAATTCGGCGATTCTATCTACGAGATCCCAGATGGTAGACGCTTCGATGTGGTGATGACCAATCCTCCCTTCGGTACGAAGGGTGCGAATCAGGCTCCCACCCGTGACGACTTCACTGTCTCCACGAGCAACAAGCAATTGAACTTCATTCAGCATGTAATGACGATCCTGAAGCCCGGCGGACGAGCCGCTGTGGTAGTGCCGGACAACTGCTTGTTCGCGGATCAGGCCGGCGAGGTTTTCAAGATTCTGACCGAAGACTGCAATCTACACACGGTCCTGCGCCTCCCGAATGGTACGTTCACGCCGTACAGTCCCGGCACCAAGACCAACGTGATTTTCTTTACGAAGGGTTATGCGACCGAGACAACTTGGATTTACGACGGGCGAACCAACGTGGCGAGCCTCACGAAGAAGGATCGTAAGCTCGCGCCAGAGCAATTCGAAGAATTTGAGAGTTGCTATGGGGCTGATCCAAACGGGAAGGCGAAGCGCAATTCCAAGGACTCGAAGGAAGATCGTTGGCGATCATTTCACATCGATGAGATCAAAAAGCGCGATTTCAAGATCGATAGCCTGAAGTGGCTCAAGGACGAATCCCTCGACGACGGTGACTACTCGCTGGAACCCGAGGAGTTGGTCACTGACGCCATCGCCGAACTACAGGCTGCTACCGACGAATTGGCGCAGGTTCTCACGCTTCTCGAAAGCGAGAGCAGAAACTCCCTCGAATTGGCACCCGATTCCTCAGAGAACGTATGACTGCCTCCAGCCTCCAAATTGCGCACGTTGACAAATCCGAACTACCAGAAGGCTGGGCGTTTTCGATTCTGGACAAAGTCGGGTATTGGGGTAGCGGTGGAACCCCCTCGCGCAAAATTCCAACTCATTTTGGAGGCCGAATCCCGTGGGTCAAAAGCGGTGACTTGCCGGATGGAATCATCGACGAAGTAGAGGAAACACTTTCAGACGAAGGCCTCAAACACAGCGCGGCGAAACTCTTGCCGGTTGGCACAGTTATCGTCGCGCTCTACGGAGCAACCATCGGAAAACTTGGGATTCTCGGAATCGAAGCCGCAACCAATCAGGCCTGCGCGCATTGCCGCGTAAATGAATCCCTGACGCTGAAAGAGTTCCTCTTTTACTATCTACTCCAACAGCGCGACGAACTCGTTGCTGAGGGACAAGGAGGGGCACAGCCCAACCTTACGAACCGGATCGTCCGAGACTGGCCGATTTGTCTGCCGCCGCTGGCCGAACAAGTGCGGATTGTAAAGAAGATTGAGCAATTGTTGACTCGGGTCATTGCAACGCGAGAGCGACTGACCCGCGTTCCCATTATCCTGAAACGCTTCCGCCAATCCATCCTCACTGCTGCCTGCTCGGGCCGCCTGACCGAGGAATGGCGAGAAAAACACTCCGGCACCGAGTCTGTCGAGGCGTTGATAAGCAAGATCAATCACTTCAGGATGGGTATCGCCCAGGGTCCCCACGCTGTTGATTCTGTCGGGCGGTTAGAAGAACTCGACGAAATACCACGTTCATGGCGCTGGGTTCAATTCGGGAGCGTTATTGGAGAATTGCGTAATGGTATCTCCACGAAGCCGGGACAACGGCCGCCAGGTAACCCAATCCTCCGCATCAGTTCTGTACGCTCGGGAGCGGTCCTCTTGAATGAGATCCGTTATCTACCAAATTCGGATGAACTGATCGGAGTCTATCGTCTCCGCGATTACGACCTCCTGTTTACTCGCTATAACGGCAGCTTGGATCTCCTTGGCGTTTGTGGCATGGTTCGCAACCTTGGAGAGAAGATTTTGCTCTATCCCGACAAGCTGATGCGCGTTCGCATTGACCATCCGTATCTCTTGCCGGCTTATGCGGAATACTTCTTTCAGACTCCAAATTCAAGAGATCGGATGACTGCAAAATCAAAGTCTTCGGCCGGCCAACAGGGAATCTCCGGTGCAGACGTTAAGGCGCAACCTATCGCACTTCCGCCGCTCGAAGAGCAACACGAAATCATTCGTCGCGTCGAAACCCTATTCAAGCTGGCAGACGCTATCGAAAAGCGCGTTGCTGCTACAACAACTCGTGCCCACAAGTTGACGCAAGCCATCCTCGCCAAAGCCTTCAGGGGCGAACTCGTTCCCACCGAAGCCGAACTCGCCCGCCGCGAAGGCCGCTCCTACGAACCTGCCTCCGCGCTTCTCGCCCGCATCGGTGCCGAAAGTGCAGGTAACGGCAGCCCCCACAAACCGTTGCGAAATAGAAAGTGATGAGTCACCGCGAGGAAACAACGCGGCGGATGGAGCAGAGGGTAAGTGATCTAATCGAGGGCTTTGACATCTGCTGTGATGCTTTCGACAGCGCAAAGCTGTTCACCGGGCCGAGCCAATATTTCCATTCTAAGACGCTCGCTCTGCTTCGACACCACAAGTCGCCCGTCGCCGCCCTTCGGGATCAGTCATTCCTTGAATCACTCTACGCAACTCTGACGGCGTGGGGAATGCATCGAATGGGGCCTGGAGGTGCAAAGCTCGTGGATTTCGATGTGATGGCTAAGAGTTTCAGAGAATCGGAGCAGCGGATAGAGGCTCTTGCTCCCATCACGATTGCGCGTCTCAGTTCCGAACACGTTGGGGCCGTGGGCGAAAGCATCTGGGAAGTGATTTCCGAACTCAAAATCGGAGCAGGGGCAACGAGAATTGTCTCGGGTTCAAAGGCGCTCCATCATGTGCTGCCCGATCTCGTCCCACCAATTGACCGCGAATACACTATTCGATTCTTCCTGCACAACAAGAATCTCTCTCAGGGTGACGAAGCTGCCTTCCTCGCGATGTTCCCTCATTTTCATCGAATTGCCACTCGGTGTCGGGACAAGATTGAAGCGCGGCTTGAGCGCGGAATGAACACGAGTCCAACCAAAGTCATCGATAACGCGATTGTCGGATTTGTGCGGACATACCTAAAGGCTCAAGATTGATCTCGCAAAGGCTGGGCGTAGATTGAACCCTGCCACCGCCCGCTCCTAATCCGACTTCGCCCGCTGTCGATCAATCCAAGCATCCAAATCCTCCCTTGCGATGCAGAAGCGCCTTCCGATCTTGATCTTCGGCAACTGGCGCCTCCAAATGAGTTCGCGGACACTCCACGGTGAGCACGACAAATAGGTGGCAGCAGCGCGGATTGTCAGCAAACGGGGCGTAATCGCCGGCTGAGGTGAGGCCACAACTGAATTCTTCTTAGCCACGGTATGCTCCGAATCGAAGGATTGACACCTCACTATCGCAGCCCCTCTCTGGGACCACCAGTACATCGGTACTATTGAAGACGGGTCGCTGCTGCCGTACTCTGCGGGGTGTATCAAGAGTTGCGGAGAAGTCATCCGCACGGCAACCGAGCCAGAGACAAGGTCACGGTGCCATCCATCAGAGTGATGGGATACGGCCAAGTGCTAGGGGTTGGCAAAATCACCTTACTTTCCCTCCCAAACTTTGCCTCTGATGGATTTCTCCTGATACAGGAGAAATGCCGATGCACCACTCCAAGGCTTCCAGTAATTCTGAATTCACCAAAGCACCGCAAGCCGATGTTGTAATCGAAAATCACCGCACCATTTTTCTCTTCCGTCCGCTTTCCGAGTCAGCCCGGGTATGGATTGAAGAGAACGTCTCACGTGAAGGCTTTCATCCTGATTGGCCCACCCTCGTTGTCGAGCATCGCTACGCCGGAAACCTTGCAGCCGGGATGCAGTCTGACGGGCTGGTGCTTCAATGAGAGCCATCGAACAGCAGACCACTGGAAATTTCCTGTGCCAGTCCGATGATTCTCCGAAAGTGCTGGCGGTCATTTCCGAGACGATCCACGGGTGGCGCGTGTTCACTAACACCGCTGCGCGTCGAAATGGCCGAACCTACAGCGCAACTCCCGAAAAAGCGGCGGGCAAATATTTTCGAGAGCCGATCACGTTCGTTCGACTGGGGGTCGCGTGATGGCAACGAAGCGGATCAGCAGTGACGTTGTTGTCCTCCAGTCTCGAATCAAGACCCGCCAGGAGATTCAAGAGAAGGCGAAGCGGGCGACTGTTGCCATCGCGCGATTGCTCCCAGTGTCCCAGCGGCGCGCTTTCGTCCGTAGGGGAGAGGCGGTCTATCAAGCAATCGTGAACGAATTCGAGGTGAAGTCATGAACGACTGCCTCGAATTGGCGGCGGGCTTGGTGCTCCTGGTTGCACTGATTTTTTTCGCGCTGTTTGTGCGAAGCAAGAACAAATAACTTGGTCGAAACCACAAGGAGGCAAGACGCATGAGCACCGAGCAAGAACGTTTAGTCCGTCTGCGCGCAGCAATCATTCGGAAGCGATTCGAAGGCCACTCCCACACTGTGCAGGCAATTGTTCGCAATATGCCCGACGAGGAACTGGTCGCCAGAGAAGACGCAGCGCATGCACAAGGTGTCGAGCACCGCGCAGCGAAGCACCAAGTCGCGCAGCAGCGTACCAGCCACGGGAGAAAACGATGAACCACCAGCAAATCAAATCGTACCTGCTCGCCGAGACGCTCCGAAATCTGGTGCGTGAGATACCGTGCGTTCTGCGCCGTGACGATGGCTCGTACGTGGCCGCGACTGGTTTCACAGACTTCGGAAAGTTCGCGCTGAGACTCAACGTCCACGACGCTGACCGACTTCTACTCTCGATGCCCGACTGCACGGCGCTGAAGGTCGTAGTTGAAATGGAGCCCGCGTCATGATTTGGATTTTACTCGGCATTCTCAGTGACTTGCCGTGGTCAGGAATAATTTTAGTCTTGCTGGCGTGGTTCGTGATTCGGAGCGCCGTCGAGAGTGGAACGCGGCGCGGCTATCGACGTTAAGGGAGACAACTGTGTACCACGAAGAATTGGTTTTTGCTGGACAGGGAAACGGTCGGACCATCCGAAAACAAATCTCAGCGAAGTTGACGCACGCCGTTCAGGAGCAACTGGCGACCATTCTCAAAGCGAAAGCGGTGGAAGTTTCCTCACCTAACGCCTGACCGCTTCTCGAAAATCCCCAAGATTGCCGCAATCGTGCTCCGAAGTTTTGTGTTCGGACTTTCCCACAGCGATGTTGGCTTCGTAACGACAAGCGTCGCCGCCGTTGGGATTGCAACAGCGACGGGCTCCGCACAGTCGGTGCGACAACAACCCTTGTTTCGCCGACGCTGTTCGAGGCGGCGAAGTCGTTCACGGCTTTCTTATTTTCCCTTCTGCTCTTCCACTCGATGGCACGGACAAACACAGAGCCATGGCGGTTCACATTCAACGATAGTCACCCCAGCACAACGGTCGTGTTCGCCGTTCTCGCAAGCAACGCCGATGATAGCAGTGACTTCGGGCTCGTCGCCGTGATTGAATTCATGGCGAATCACGCGGGCTCACCCAGGAATCCTGCGGGGTCGGCTCCGTTTTCAATCGCTTCAGCGTCGCTTCCGTAATATTTGTACGAGCGAGTCCCACCTTCGTGAACAGAAAACGTCACGATGATGCCTTCTAACTCGTCCGCTGCGAGCCCTGCGAGTTCAATCGGAGCAGCAAGTTCCTCTGCCCCGACCGCCCCTGCTATTTCTCCAACGGATTCGAGCCCGCCACCGATGCGAACGATTGAAGTTATATTCCCTCGGCTCATCGGTAGTTCACTTGCTGTTCAGGAATTCCAGCAACCCTTCTCGCGGCAGCTTGTATCTCGTCATAGGATTTGAGCCCCGCGATAGAACGATGATTTTCGATGTCTGGATTTTTCGCCATCAGGTCGTTTTGTTTCATATACTCGTACACGGCTTCCAGCGCGGCAACCTTGTCCCCGCTTTCAAGAAGTTGTGGATTGGCTTCGAGCAGTTCCGCACATTTCTCCATGTTGGATTGCCCACCGACCCACTCTGGGTTCTTTTTCAGGAACGTCTGCGTGGCGGCAGCCCAGGAATCGATTTCGTGTTTGTCGGTAATGGCTTGTTTATCGAGACCGAAGTTTTCCTTGAGGTAGTTATCGAGGGCACCAGTTTTCTTGATGTAGTCCTCGACCGAAATTTCGCCGCGTTGCATTTTCAAACGGCATTCGGCTTCGTTTGCCGCGCGCATCGCTGCGTCTTCCTGAGTTTCTGCGGTTGAGGTGAAACGCCCACGCTCGTCTCTGGAAACCACCCGAGTTTCCTCTGGCGGCGCTCCGCTGAGAACTGCGCGATGAATGTCCAGTTCTTTCGCGGTCAGTTCCGCTTCAGTCTCACCACTTATGCTGTACTCTCGACCGTTAATGTTGAAAGTCTTGACCAGTTGTACGGGCTCCTGCTTTTGCTCCACAGGAAGAAGAACATCTGGACTAAAGCGGTCGCGGGTTACATGCCCGTGTTCCACCATCAAGCCGCGCAGATACTCAGTCAACTCCCAATGACCCATGTCTTTTGTCGCGGCTTCCTCGGCGAGAGTCAATTTCAACGCACTGTTCTCTGGGGTAAAACTCATTGTCTTTCTCCTTGGCTATTCGCCCTAAACTGTTTTATCGAATGCGCTTCCAACCGAGCGTGCGTATGGTCTGCGTCAACTGGTCAAGGCCGCTGGGTGAGAAAGCATCCACGCTTCTGATTCGACCATCGGGCGATTCCCACACTTCGATGAGCATCCCGTTGTCCGCTGCGTGCGGTGCTTGCGACGGCGCGGCTTGCTGCACAGTCGTTCCGTTCTCAGGCTGGTTGCAGCGAGTCACGGTCACGGTTTCGGTGAAGCCATCGGCTTGACGGACAAAACGTTGAGACTGGTTCTGCGAAGCCATCAGGTCTTGCAACTCGGAGGCGGAGCGGCAATCACGGATTCGTTCTTCAAGCGTTCTGTTGTCCTGCGCCATCTGAGTTCTCCATTTCCTGTGCTGCTGCAATCAATTCCGCTTCGCCCTGCGCATTTTCGTATGTCCACGATTCGCGCTGCTTCTGCACGGCATCTAGCATGTCCAAGGCTTTTTCGCGCCGCTCCTTGTCCATCGACTGAAGGGATTCAAAGAGACTATCGCGCTTCAAATTTTCGTAATGTCGCCTGCATCGTCGAAGGCTGAGTGCGGGCTCTTCGCAAAACTTCTGCTCCGCTGGCAGCCAAACGCCGCACGGCTCGTGCCCGCGACTTCGACCGTCATGTCGTCCATGGCGACCTTGCCCCTGACCTTTCATTTCGCATCCTTTACGCAGCCTGGTCGCTCATGTTCGTGGCCTATCCAAGTCTGCGAGTTCCGCAGCAGTGCGACGACGACAACCCACGACCCATTCCTGCCCCGAAGGTGTGATGAGATGAACCGCGCCGTGCAGCAATCCGTCAGGATGCTCCTCGTCGGTGACTGGACTCGGACGCTGAAGTGCGAGAGTCTCCTGCTCGATGCGCGCCAGGTCATCGTTCAGTTGTTCTTCCGTCAAAGGTCCGTGCTTCACACCAGATGCAATCCAAAACCAGCCGCTAGGCTCAGTAATCGAAACATCGCCCGAGGGGGATTTCTCTTCCACAGTTTCTGGAGTGTTGAGGTTCCAGCCACGCATCTGAGCGATGAGTTTTGCACCTTGGATATCGGCAATGCTCAACGACGGAATCTTTTGCAGTGCTGCGGCAAGGTCAGCCGCCGAGGAGCAATTTGCAAACTTAGATTTTTTACGCGGCATCGTTAGTCCTTCGGGAATAGACCCAGGAGTTCCCCTTGGAGACGGAGACCTTCAATCTGCGCACTGGTTGTTCGCCGACTTCGCACCGCGCGCTCTAACGTTTTTAAGAACTTCTCGCGGGCGGTGGCTCCCGTCATCAGTTCAATCACTTCCGACAACAGACCATGATTAAAACGGTCGGTTTGTTTGTCGATGAGCGAAGCAGCCTCGTCAGGTAGTTCGATGTCGCGCTCGCGATAAATCAACTTCACGGCTTCCGTACGGTCGCCCTTCAGCCAATACGCGGTAGCGAATTGTTTGCCTTCCAACGATAACTTCTGAAACTGGGGGGTCTTGGTGACTTCCTGCAGGGTCATCCACGAACTGTTTGCGGGCGATACAGTCGGGGTTTCCGCAACGACGGGTTCAGATTCAATCGTGAGAGAGCCGCACTCATCGCACCCAGTTTCGGCAGGCGCAACTTCGGCTGCGCTCGCGAATGACTCGGCGACGGCAGACGGTTCCGCGAGTGCGGGCTCAGTCGGCGTCTCACCAGGCGCGGCGGTAATCGGCTCGGGTGATTCCACGGTAAGTTCTTGGTCGGGTTCCGCGCCAGTATCAACCGCGTTCCCATCTGCGACTTCTACCGCGTCCAGCGTGCTTGCATCAACTGCGGTCAAATTCAAATCCATAAATCGCCTCCCAGCGAGAATTAAAGTCGAGGTGAGGTCGGAGCCCACCAGACTAGGAAGATGACCAACCTGTCGGTGGAACCTCACCTCGTCGAAGCCTTGGTCAATTCGAGGAGAACTGCAAAGGCTCTCACTAAGGACACGATTATTCAGAAAGGTGGTGTATTAAGTTTCTACGGGGGTTCTACGGGGTTCCACGGATAGTCGTTTCAGCCTTTATTCATTGGCTAGAACGATGCCTAGAGCCCGATAGTCTTGAGTGATTTTCAAAATGACTCGCATGCGCGAAATCGCAAGCATGCTTTCACAGGTGGGAGACTCCCATGTGGCTCCCGCTGGGGTTCGGGGCGACGATATCGATTACCGGCGTACCAAATTATTTTTGGTTCCATAGCGCATGGGACTCCCGCAGACTTTTCAATTTCGGAAATGACGATTGGGATTCTAAAGGTACCGTCGAGTTTTTGTGCGTGCACCATAGTGTGCGTTTGAACAATTCGTCAGAAGGGGGGTGCACTAGGCACCGCAGAGCAGTAGGGGTGTCAGGGGACTCAGGATTTTAATATAGACCCTCCTGGGACCCCCTGAGCGCGTGCTGTGCTGGAATTTATTTGTTCGCTACGCGCGGGCGATGCTCGCTGCGATGGTGCTCCATAGTGGGGCGTGGACGTAATGGGGCGACTGGGGTGGGGTGGTCGCAAGGCGATGCGGCGTGACAGCGGCGACAGCCCACAAAAAGGTACTGACGTACCATTGCAAATGCAACATTACAATGCTAATGTGAATCGCACGGGGGCCAAAGTCCATGACGCCATCAATCGTGAAGAACGTAATCAGGATGCCGAAAGAAAGAGCCAAGCGAGTCCGCACCCGCATTTCATACATGACTCCCGAACAGTTAGAGCGGTTCCTGCAAGCGGCCAAGGAATACGGCGCGCGTGAATACGCCATGTTTCTGTTCGCCGTCGCCCATGGAGCACGAGCGCAGGAGATTTGCAATCTAAGGCTGTCCGATATCGACTTCCGCAACGAGCAGGTTCACATTGCTCGCCTGAAGGGTTCGCTCGACTCGACGCAAAGCCTCTTGCGGGTCAAGGGAAACAGCCTGTTCAACGAAACAGCCGCCCTGAACGCCTGGCTTGCCGTCCGCCAGCCTGACGCCGATAATTTCGTTTTCAACTCGCAGAAGTCCACCCAACTCAACCGTGTGACGGTCTATAAAATCTTCAAGGCTATCGCTCAGAAGGCTGGACTCGGCGAAACCCTTCAGCATCCCCACGTCTTGAAGCACACCGCTGCAATGCTGATGGTGAATCAGGGAGCCAACGCGTTTCTAATCCGCCAGCATCTCGGGCACCGCTCATTCGATTCGACCCTCGCCTATGTGAATCCGAGCGATTCCGACGCATCGGCGGCGGCTGCCAAAGCCTTCAGCCAAGCCTTTTAGCCCGTTACAGTATTCCTGTATTGTTGCATTCGAGCCGCCTAACTCCTTAGTTTCGGGGTTGGGCGGTTCGCATTTTAGGGGTCATCGGGACAAGTAATGTTGCATTTTCAAGGCTCGGGAGTCGCCTGTGGGAGTCACTTGCGAGACGACCATGGCTGTCTCTATAGTCCGTCCACGCTCGGGAAATGTCCGAACAGAAAGGTGGTCGAATATGAAAGACACACAATGTACCGTTTGCTCAGGAAGCGGAAAGCTGCCACCCCGCTCGGTCGTTCACGATGGAACCAAAGAGCGCGTGATGACGCTGCGACCGAAGTCTTGTCCACATTGCCATGGGACGGGCGTCGAGCCCACTAACCGATGAACCCGACTTAGAAGATAAGCCTCTAGGGGGCGGTCAGTTCAAAACCCGCTCCCTTTGCGCCTTCCAAGCACCGCCCCAGAATAAGCGGCGTGACGGGAGCCGCCGTCGCCCGTGAAAGGATTTCGCCGCGTCCGAGGTTCGAGGCTATAGCTCAGGGAAAGCGCGGCAAATCGCCTCAGAACGCAAAATCAGGCATTTGGGCGAACGGCGTTCGCCAGAATCGACCAAATGAACGGATGTTCGGTTTGAGACGGTGGCCGCTCGAAACTTTCCCATTAACTTCCTCGCGTAACCGACTGATTATGTTAGAGATGGATGAAATCGATAGCCATTTTTGTTTTTTCCCGACGATTTCGGAATTTCACAGGAGAAGCCCGTGTTGCGTGGCTACCGTTGACCCTGCCGACGCGGACGCACACACGCTGTACCGTGCCAGCACGACGCCGTCTGCTGTCTCCTGCGGTCATCCCGAGCGCGTGAATGACCCGTCACGTACCGTAGGTGCTCGATTCAGTACGTCCGGGTATCTGTCAGCCTTGACTCTGCCACAGGAGTTCTCAGCAGCTTTGTACGAACTGGTCCGCGCGGTGCGGTTGGTTCGGAGCGCAGCCTGCCCGAGCCCGAGATGCTCCGTCGAGCGCATGCACTGTGTGCCTCTGGCCTACAGGTGCGACGGTGAACGCCCTCAACGGAAAGGTGCGGTCCTTCCGGGCAAATGTCCGATTATCCGACTATACGTCCACTCGGTTGCGTTGAATGCGATGCAACAAATGCAAACCGTGAGAAATTACTCGTATCTCAGCGCGACCATGGGATCGACCTTCATCGCGCGCCGGGCTGGAAAATAGCAGGCCAAGAGCGCCACCGCTGCGAGCAACGCCCCGGCGGCGGCCCACGTCACCGGATCTGTCGGACTTGTATCGTAGAGCAAGCTCGCCAGAGCGCGCGTGAGCGCAAGTGCCGCGCCCCCTCCGAGAACGAGTCCAACCAGGACCATGAGCATCGCTTTTCCGATCACGAGCTTCAGCAGACCGCCCGGCGATGCGCCAAGAGCCAGGCGAATGGCCATCTCATGTACTCTCTGCGCCACGGAATAGGAGACTACGCCGTAGATCCCGACGGCAGCCAGCAAAACCGCGATGCCAGCGAAGATGGCCAACAGCACCGTGCGAAGCCGGGCTGGCGCCACCAACTGTGACTTGATTTCTTCCAAGGTCTCAACGTTCGCCACCACCTGGTTCTTGTTCACTTTCCAGATTGCTTGTTCGATCGATCCGCTTAAAAGCAACGGATTCATGGCCGCACGAACTACCAAGCTGTTGAAAGTGCCGGGGCTTTGATAGAACGGAACGTATATGACCGCAAGATCCTCGCCGAGGCTAAGAACTTTCCCGCCGACTTTCTCGTCCTTCACCACTCCCACCACCTGCCAAGGGATTTCCGGACCGCGATCACGCTTCCCGAACACGAGCTGCCGAATCGAGATGCGCTTACCGATGGGATCTTCGCCTTTGAAGTAAGTCTTCGTCATAGTTTCATTGATCACGGTAACAGGCGGCGCGTCGGCAACATCGGTCTCCTCAAGGCCGCGGCCCTTTAACAATCCCATGCCAACCGTATGAAAATACGACGGGCCTACCACCTTGAACCCGCAGACAGGGCGCTCGGGGTAGGGCAGATATGTCCGCCCCTCGATCAGGAAGGGCGCGCCGTTCGCAAAGCCTTCCATCGGCGGTCTGTCAGTGACGGCGACGTCGCGCACGCCAGGCACGCTTCGGACATTCTCGGTGATTTCCGTAAGATAGTTTGTGAGCGTCGTGCTGTTCGTGAATTCTGTTAGCGGCATTGGAAGATCCATCGCAAGAACATTGGTTGTATCCACCCCCGGGTTGACGCTTGCAAGCCTGTTGAAGCTTCGGATCAGCAGGCTGGCGCCCGCGAGCAATACAAATGACAGCGCCACTTCGGCAACAACCAGAGCTGTCCTCATCCGATGCCGTGTGAGCCCGGCAGTCGTTCGTCCACCTTCCTTCAGCGATCCGACAAGATCGGGCCGCGTGCCGCCGAGCGCTGGCGCCAAGCCGAAAAGGACTCCCGTAAGGATTCCGACAACCATCGTGAAAAGCAATACGGCGTAGTCCATCCGGACGTCTGCTTGCGGTGGCAGCATGTCGGGCGGGAATAACAGTTTGATTGCGCGCATCGATGCATCGCCCAGTGCAAGGCCCGCCACGCCACCGAGGGTTCCCAGAAATATGTTTTCCGTAAGCAGCTGCCGGATCAGCCGGAGACGGCCCGCGCCCAAGGCCGAACGAATGGCGATCTCGTGCTCGCGGTCCGTACCCCGGGCGAGCGTCAGATTGGCGAGGTTGGCGCACCCGATCAGCAGTACGGCGCCCACCGTTGCGAGCAGCACCCAAAGCGAGCGGCGGAGCTGCGGGTCAACCATCTCATCGATATAAGGATCGACCGTTACGCCCCAACCTTTATTCGAATCTGGGTACAAGGCAGCAATGCCCGCTCCAATCGTGTCCATTTGAGCGCGGGCCCGCTTCAAAGTGACGCCGGGCTCAAGGCGAGCGATGGCAGAGAGCCAGTGATAATTGCGTGTCATGTCCGCGGGGCTGAAAGCGAGCGGCAGCCACATCACGGCCCAGGTTCGGTCAAAGGTACTGTTTGCCGGAAGAACGCCGATGATCGTGTAACTTTTCGAATCCAACGTGACATTGCGGCCGATAACGTCGGGGTCGCCGCCAAACCGGCTTTGCCAAATACGGTTCGAGAGCACCACTTCCTGATCTTTGCCAACCTGGTCTTCGCTTGAGCCAAACGTGCGCCCCAGCGTCGCGCCCACACCAAGCACCTTGAAATACGACGCCGAGACTCTCTGAACATTAAGCTCCTGGGGCCTGCCCGGGCCGGTCAACCTCACCGTGTCCCCGGCGATGGCTGACAGAAATTGAAAACAGCGATTCTGCCCATTCCAATCAAGGAAGTTCAGGGTGGAAATGAAGTTGGGAGTTCCCCCCGGATGCTTTTCCCAAACGCTGACGATTCGCTCGGGATGCGGATACGGGAGAGGCTTGAGCAATACAGCATCCACAAAACTGAAAATCGCCGTGTTGGCGCCGATGCCGAGGGCGAGGGTAAGGACGGCGACGATTGTGAAGCCGGGACTCTTGCGCAGCACCCGCAGACCGTAGCGCAAGTCCTGCCAAAGCGTCTGCATAGGTACGCTCCTATTCAGAGCCGTGGGGATTATAGACGAGAAAGTGGACGGGTGCCTGAGTAACGCCGTTACCGGAAAATTGGTGTGCCCACATGCAGAACGACTGGCAAGCAACCTCTGACCCTTTATGCCCAGGCGCGCCAGTTCAGCCAGGACCGCATCGAGCCAAGGACCGTGACCGACGATTGAGCCCTTCACTGGCACAGAATTGCCTCGGCTTCTTCGTTGTCTGGCACGGAAGAGAAGAAGGCAAAGTTCGGCTCAAAATTGATACTAACTTCTCTTCTTCTCTTCTTAATAAGGGAAAGAAGAGAAATCCCGCCAAGTAATCGAAATAAAGCACTTACAAACCATTTTTGGAACTTCTCTCGGGAGAAGTTGCCCCCAATTACCCCGAGAATGCCTGAGTCACTTATTGTGGAGGTATTTGAACTTAACTTCTCTCGAAGAGAAGCTCTAAAAGACTTCGCGTTGCTCATCTTGGTCTTGTCTCCCCAGTGGGTTTGTTTCCGACTCGTTCCAGCAGTACAAGCTCGCCCCACCTTTGCCCATCTTCCGCCCTGACTTCTTGATAAGGTGGTTGTGCGCGTGGTCGTGCTTAACGCGCGTACTTGCGGGCGTATAGGTCATCTTCCGACCGACTTCAAAGTCTCTAATCGTCCACCACTTCTTCGTCGGGTCTGTCTTCGCCCGCCGAGCCTGTTCCCTGTACCACTCGATGTCGAGATGTGAATCATCAGTGACGACTGATTCTTCGGGGTCGTCTGCAATCGGAACTAGCAAGCCGCCCTGAAATTCTAACGTGAAGTCTTCGTCAGGTCCGTTTCGCAGGTCCACATGAAGCCGACGCCGACCCTTCTTCTTGGGGACTATGGAAAGGGTGAGCAAGGTTTCCGTTGTACGAGCCCATGCCTGTGACCCGTAGAAACATTCACGAGGGTTTGAATACTGGTTGGTCTCGTTCGACTTGGGCGCGCCGCCGCTCCCAATCATAGCGATGTGATAGTGCTCTGCGATTTGGGTAATCGCGTGGACAAATTGCGAGACGAGGATGGGGTCAGTTCCCTTAGAAACCATCATGTCAACACCCTCGATGAACACGATTTCAGGTAACGGATTCTGCTCCTCGATGACGTTGAGAATGGCTCGCGCTGCGGCTATGTCGTACAACGTCTGCGAAATCGGATTAAACGGAATAGCTTCTGGGCTCAAACGCATGCGCTTCATTGTTCGACTGTGCGACGCTTTGCCTCTATCCACACCCGTGGCAAGGAACGAACGTCCGAAAGTTTGATGACCGAAAAACGGAATTTTCACTCCTTGCATGGTCAACGCTTGGTACATCGTAGTCGTTTTACCGCTGCCCGACTTACCGCCGACAAGCGAAACGGCTCCAAGCGGAAACCAACCGTCGTCGCCTTCAACAGGTGCCATGACGAATTCAGAATCAGATTGGTTGGTCGAAGGGGGAAATTTGAAATCGAGTTTGTACTTCTGTGATTCTGTTAGCGGTTCCCATTGATGTTGCTCGCCAACTTCGTCCGACGCCGCGCTCTCAGGTTTCTCGCCACTCACGAGTTTCTTGAATGTACGCTCGCGATAATCCTCACGGTCAAGCCACTTCTCACGGTGTCCGCGTGGGGAAGCACTGAAGAATTTGAAGAGTGCGTCTTTGTCTTGCGTCTTTAGTTCTCGTGAAAGCAGACCGAGAAGTGCAAGGTCACCACGAGATTGGTCATTCTCATAGTCTGAGGCATCGCCCATCCACAGATGTTTGAACTTGACGTTGGCGAACTGGGAGATGAGCAGATACGGAAGGCTGATGTCGTCGATTCTTGGAATTCCCCCGCCAGAGAATCGGTCGCCAGTTACAGTCAAGAAGCGGCCACCTTCGGTGCTCGTATAAATCTCAGCGCCGTATTTTTCGACGCCCTTCTTCTTCGCGGAGAACTTGCGACCACCAGGAGAAAGTTGAAAACATTTGACGAACACCCGAAGTCCTGTTCCAGACGGAGTGATTTCACAGTATGGTGCGCCGAACTGCGAAATGATATTGAGAACGTACGGCTCGGGCACGCCGTCGTCTATCACGCCATCGAAGTCAATGCCGACTAGCGGAATGTCGTTCAGTCGTGCGCCCAGCAACATGATGCCGATGCCGTTGTATTTGTTCTTGGGAACGCTCGCAACCTTCACGGCCGTGGCGAAATCGCACCACGTTGTCGGGTCGTTTGATTTGGCGAAGTCATTGTTCTTTGCTTCGTACGGTGGCTTCGTCAATTTTCCGTTGCGTTTTTCCTCGCGCCACACAACCCAGTGGGACAGGTCTTTTAACTCCTGTGGCACCTTCGCGTACGGCAAAGTAGAGTGAGCGGCGGGTTCTTCAGTGAAAGGGTCAAGCCATCTCGATGTCTGCGGCGTGAACTGCGCGCCAGCTTGACTCAAATTACCCAGAAGATTGCCCAGGTTCGGATTCGGTTGTGCGCTCATCGGACACCTTCCGCCTGAGATTGCGCCGCGCTAACTTGGCGCGCAATCGGATGTCCGATGAATTTTATGTTGGTCGCACAGGGGCGTCCGTTGTGCTCGCCCATTTCGTATTCGATGCGGTCACCAGGATTCAGATAGTTGCGGTCGGGATGAAGTCTTTTTCGATGAATAAAAATGTCGTTTGTGAGGTCATCAGGCATCGCCCAGCCAGTACCACGAGCGCGGTCGAAACCTAGGACGGTAGCTTGCTTTATCTCGGTCATAACTTGATTCCTTATTTCCTTAGTAGCCGCACATCAAATTCCAGCCTGCGGCAAGCCTACAAAATCGGTTGACTGCTTAGGACGGCTGCGCGACTCTCCGTCGTTCTTTCAAGAGAAACTCGTGAACCAAAAGCCTCAGCATCGCAGACTTGTTCTGACGCCTCTCATCGGCAATCTTGCCGAGCTTCTTCATGTCCGTGGCATCCACGGTAAAAGTCGCTAGTTGATATCGAGCCATTTTTGCATCCTCATAAAAGACGGACTTATCCTAAATAGTCTGTAATAAATCCGTAACAGTTGAGTTCTGGAGGTAGGCGGGAACTTCTCTGCTACTCCAGTGTGATTTCCTCGACCGCTAGCCGAGGAGCAAAAGTTCGGTACTAATCGCCACCCGAAGCTATTGTGTGAAGGCGAGCCAAAGCATGTTTGCACGCTTCGAGTTCCACGACCACTTTTTCATTTTGCTTTCTCGCCTCATCTCTAAGTTCAAGTAACGGAGACTTGATAGCCAGAATGGAGTCGAGAACTTTGTCTTGCGCCTCGTCTCCAGGGGATGCAAGCGATGGAGGTAAGGTTGACCGCCGAAGCCACTGCCACCAACGGCGTGCTTCGGATTCTGGTTCTAGTTCTGGTTCTCTCACAGTTACGCCAGATGTGCTCCTCTTTTTGTTTGCCATTTTGCGTTCCTTATCTGTGCCGACTTCGCGGCGACATTCTTCGGTGCCGTGTTACTTTGCCTTCTTGGTTTAGCGCTGCAAATCTTCAATCGCGGCGTGTTGAGTCACCTGACCGATGCTCCAGTCTTTCTGTGCAGCGAAAGCCTTCAGATTTGAGTACAGCTCAGCTTCAATGCGTACGCTGAATGGTCGGGTCTTCATGCTGCCTCCTCTAATCCGCTCTGATATGGGGCATCTAATTTTTGTTGCCGCTCATATCGTGGCAATCCCCATCTCTCATACCACTGTTGAATCACAGACGTGCGCTGTTCTGGCGGAACCGCAGCGTGATAGTAGATTCCACGTTGTTGGCCGTGATGCAAGGTAATGGATTTGTCCCCAGTCAACTTCCGATATGCCGCGATGCGTCGGAGTCGCGTGTTGGAGCCATCTTCAAACCTGCAACCCGAGAGCAGGCCGCTGGCTCGCAGCACAGAGCACATATAATCGTAGTCTTCGTCGCTGACATGCTCATGTCCGAAGCCTTTGGTGAACCCCAACATGCGATAGACGCGGTTATACTGAACGCTCTTACCCCAGAGCGATGTCGTGATGACGCCCTTAAACTCGTCGTCGGGGTACCGAGCGTGAACGAAATCTCCCAGTGTTGGCGCGACCAATGCCAACAACTTGCCGATATTCCAGTACCATCCGATAGGTTGAGCAGCCACGCAGACCGACATATCCATGTAGGACCGAAGAGCGATGCCTCGGGATATCGCGTCGGATGCATCGGGACATAGAAACTTGTCGCGAGCCTCCATGCGTATCACAGGGCTGGTCAGCGCGATGACGCCGAGCAACGCGTCGCCCTGAACAATTGTGAATCCGATTTTGCGGCCAGGGGCGGGTCGCCATACGGCGCGCGACATTTTCTTTTGATATCGAACCATGACGTTCATCGGAACCTGCACCACGCGAATCTTTTCAGGTTCAATCATCATCAGCGGCGTCTCGGTCGCGTAGTTCATCACGCTGCCTTCTTGCCGTAACGCTTCGCGACGCTCTTCAATTTCCGAGCGTACTCATCTGCACGAGTACTTGCTTCCTCAAGGCGCGCGATGATGTGCGGAAAACTCTTTGCCGCTTCGTTCGTCCAGTCGGACTTCTTTATGGCGAGTAACTCATCCAATAGAGGATGATTGAGCAGCACACCATCCACGCAACGCGCGATGCGAGCAAAGAAGTCAGGTTCGGAGTAGCGAACGCGGAGAGATTTTTTCTGCGACTTGAGAACCGCTCGCTTCGCTTCTGCCATCGAAATAGTGCCAGTCTTTGCAGCGGCAGCCGTCTCGGGTGATTTCGCAGCAATCTTCTTGGCGTCTTGCACGTAGCGAGGACTGACATCACAGGCTCCTGCGGCTTTGTCGCGAGCCTGACCCTTGGAACCTTCAGGCAATTTTGCCTTAATGTCAGTTCTAGCCCCCTGCCGTTCCTTGGCTTCAACCGCGAAGAGTTTTTCTGCTTCGACTGCTACGAACGCGCGCTGCGTCGCAGTCAACTGCCTTCTGTGAAGATTCTGCGAGAGAACCCATGTCACAGGTGAGCCGAGTCTCTCGGCGTTGCGGGGTTGAAACTCAGGACGCACGCCCGCCAGTTTGCACGCGAGCAAACGATTCCGACCGTCGAGCACTTTGCCGTTGACGATGATGATGGGATTTCGGAGACCGTTCGCTTTGATGTCGTGGGCGAGGGTTTGAAGTTCGTCATCAGGCATCAGCGGAAAAAGATTGGCGGCTGGATGCCAATTCTGAGGATTGCAGTAGTCGATTGTGATTTCGCTCATTTGCTCGCTTGAGGTGCTCATGCTGCCCTCCGCGTATAACGTCTCTTTGTCCGCCTTGAGGCGACGGGAAGATTCAGTAACCAAGCCTCAACCTCGCGACGAATGAATCGGAGATATTTTCCGACTCGGCGACAAGGCAACGGGTTCTGTTGGTTCGTACGGAATCGCGTTTTTTCGTAAATGGAACTGGGCGAGACTTGAAGCAGGTCGGCGACCTCTTTCACCGTCAAAACGAGAGGTGTGGCTGGCGGTGTTGTCTCGGGCAGCGTTGCGGTTTTGGTTCGGTTTGTTGTTTTCATTTTGGTGTCCATTGGTTACGAAGTCGATTGTCCCAGCTTGGGAGTTGACATGACATAATTATTACTCTATACTTCTAGCCATGACAGAGGTGAAACGGTTCAAGGAAGCGACATGGTGGCCCCGATATCTGGAGGCGAAGCCGCTTGAACTGTTTGTGAATCTGGAAGAATCGGCGAACGCGTTCACAGAAGCACATCGGGACTTCGAGAACGAAGAGAGACAGCCCGTGACGCCCGCCGAGTTCCGCAAGGCTTACCCTGATTTCGTGCCAGCTGGCTGGTGGGAATATCGCAGTGATGCCGATGCCGTTACCAGCCGCTTCGATGGCGATATCGCCCGCTTCGGTGCCGAGGTTGTTCGGGAGAGATGGGAGCCCACGCAATGGCAAACCACTCAGGCGAGCCTGCGGTCCGCTTGGGACAGAGGGTTCTCGCTGGAGCCGCGAGACCTGATTATCCTGGTGACGCTGGTCTTCGACCCACAGGAGCTTAATGAGGGGGACAGGCCTCTACTTGGAAGTATCCTGCAGATAGACCCAGAGAGCACTTACTACAAATCGTTGGTTTGGTTGAACAGTCAGCCGTGGCGGGCGGGAACGTGTCAACTCTGCAAGCGACGTTTTATCGCATCATGGCCTAGCAATGATGAATACTGCTCCCGACACTGTAAGAAGGTCGGGCTGAGGGAATACAAGCGAGAATACCGTAAAGCCCGAGCCAAGAAATACAACGCGAATCGCCGGAAGGCTCGGGCAAAGATGAAGCGAACGAAATGCTAATGGAAGTGGTGCAATAATAAACAAGGAGCCAGCCCCGATGCAGAAGGAAAAACAGTACACAGTGCGACCGGGCGTCTACATCTACCTGCGCGGCAGCAAGTGGATGCTGCGCTATCGCATCCCTGTTGAAGATAAGGGCGTCCGCAAACTCAAGGACGTTTACAAAGTGCTGGCCTCACGTGAGGAATACAATTCGCCTCGGTCAGTGGAGCATCTCGCGAAGCCTTACTTGGATTCCCTGCCGGACAAGATGACGACTGCGACCACGCAAACAGTCGCGAACTTCATCGAGCACGTTTACTTTCCGCACGTCGAACAAGAGAACGTGTTGGCTCCGTCCACGACCTTCGGCTACAAGCACATCTTCTCTAAGCATCTGAAAGGTCGCCTCAGCGGAGTGAGACTTTGCGATTTCCGTACAGCAACGGGGCAGGTTTTGTTGAACCAAATCGCGTCGGAAACAAATCTCTCGCATACGTCTTTGAAACATCTCAAGTGGTTTCTCGTTGCCACATTAAAGTATGCGAAGCAGACCGACGCCCTACAGTGCGACGGAAACCCGATGGTGGATACGACGGTTCCCAAAGGCACAGCGACCGGAGACACGCACGCTTATTCGCTCGAAGAAATACAAGCCATGCTTGCGGCACTCGCCGACAAATCTGTGGCTTGCACGGTGATTGCGACCGCTGCTTTTACAGGTCTGCGGATGAGTGAACTGCGCGGCCTGCGATGGAAGGATTTCAACGGCGGCCAACTGAACATCAGCAACACGGTCTGGGGAACCCACGAGCGCGAGAAAACAAAAACCTCCTCTTCGAAAGCCCCCGTGCCAGTGCTCTCAGTTCTGGCGGATTTGTTGGAAAAGCATCGCAACGGATTCAGCGAGAACGCGTACATATTCCAAGGTGCGAAGATGGGACGCCCGCTCAACCTCAGCAATCTGGCGCGACGAGTGGTCGTTCCCAAGCTCCGTAAGGTTGGTGTAGAATGGCATGGTTGGCACGCGTTCCGACGCGGAGTCGCCACGAACCTGTACAACCTGAACGTGCCCGAGGGGGACATTCAGAGCATCATGCGCCATGCGGACATCGCGACAACACGGCGTCATTACATCAAACGGTTGCTCGTTCCTCGCCGCTCGAAGGATGCCCTTCGACGTTTGGAGCGAGCCTTCAAGCGGGCTCGCGTTCTGGGTACAAACGTGGGTACGCGAAGAAGCCAGAAAATGCAGAAAATCCGCATAAAATAAGTCTGCGGTGAGCGTAGCTCAGCTGGTAGAGCATCGGTCTGTGGCACCGAGGGTCGTGGGTTCAAATCCCATCGCTCACCCCAATTTCCCCTATTTCAACGTTATCCGAGTTTCTGTGAGAGTTTTCCGCTATTGATGTGTGGCGCGGTCGATGAAGCTCGCGATGTGGTTGTGCAAGTTGACGCGATCCTCGTCGTGCAGGTACATCATGTGGCCCGCGCTGTAGTAGTCGAGGGTGACGTTCTTCTGCAAGTCGGGCGGCAAGCCGAGGTGCGCCATGGTGAACTCCGTCGCGAAAAACGGCGTCGCGAAATCGTAGTAGCCGTTTTCGACCTGCACCAGCAGCTTGGGGTTCGTGATCATTGCCTGCGCGAGATCGTCGCCAACGTTCGGCGCGCCCGGGAAGAATCCGCCCCTTCCACTCGGACGGCGCGTCCACTTCCAGTTGGTGTCGCCAGCGGTGTTGTGATAGACGCGGTCCTTGCCGAATTTCAGCTCGTCGTGGTTGTACTCGTTGATGAGAGCGGTATACGCGCCGCCGACGGCCGGCCCTTCGGGATCGCCCTGCGCGAACTCTTCGAGCAAATCATAGGTGTAGCCCGTGAAGCGCGCGTCGATGCGACCGGTGGTGAGGCCCGCGCTGCGCTGAAGTTCGGCCATGAACTGACCCAGTTTCACGCGCAGGTCGGCCTTCATTAAGTAATCCTCGCTCAGACCCGTGAAGTACGCGAGCTTCTCGGCAACGGCGGCCTTCTGGTCCGCAGGCAGCGCAGCGCCCCTAAAAAGAGCGGCGGCGTAATCGCCTTGCGCGTATTGGCGAGCTTCTTCAATGAACGTGGGCAGGTCAGCCGGGCGATCCTTCAATACCTTGTGGTACCAGGCGACGGCAGCGTAACTCGGCAGATAGAACATGTAACAGCGATCGTCGCCGGCGCCAAACGTGATCGTCGAGAGATCGAGCACCGACGAAATCAGGACGATGCCGTTCAGGTGGATCGTGAAGTGGTTCTGCAGGTAGTTGCCGAGCGCGGCCGAGCGAAACGTCCCGTAGCTTTCGCCAATCAGGAATTTCGGCGAGTTCCAACGGTCGTTGCGGCTGAGGTAGGTGTCGATGAACTGGCCGAATGCGTCGATGTCCTCGTCGATGCCCCAGAAATCCTTGTTCTCCGCTTTGCAGACGGCGTGGCTGTAGCCGGTGCCCATCGCGTCGATGAAAACGAGGTCGGTCTTGTCGAGAAGGCTTTCGGTGTTGTCGACAAGCTTGTACGGAGCGGGAGGAGTAAATTCGCCGTCAGCCACGTGGACGCGACGCGGCCCGAACGCGCCCATGTGCAGCCACATCGTGGCCGAGCCGGGGCCGCCGTTGTAGAGGAACGAGACGGGGCGCTGGCTGAGATCTTTCACGTCGCTGCGCGTGTACGCCACCGAATACATCAGGCCCGTGACGTCTCCCTTATCGTTCTTGAGCTGCGTGAAGCCGGCTGTGGCTCTGTAGGGAATGGTCTGCGCGCCGAGGTGAATCGTGTGGTCGGTCGCCGACGAATCTTCTTTCGTGGCGGCCGCGTCGCAGCCCTCGGCGGGCTTTGCTTCCGGCGATTTGGCATCGCGCTCGGGTCTCTCAGACTGTTGCGCGGAAACTCGCGCTGCCGTCCCGGCCTGCATCAGTAACACTGCGATAAAAAGACAGCAAAACTTTCTCATTGGCGTGCTTCCCCTCCCCACTATCGATACCTCTCGTTGCCCCGCGGGATTTTATGCGGTGAGTGAAGCAGAAGTCAAAAGAACTTCGCGCGCACGACGGCACGGGGCTGTCCTTCCAATCTCTCAGGAAGAAGGCAGGCTCGGTGGAAACCGACGCGATCGACGCGCCAGCCCGGCATGTAAATTACTAGTGGCTAAATGAGAAGTTCAATCCCGTCGACAGGACGACGTCGTTGTCCTTCGTGCCCAGAATCGGCGGATTCGTGATGTAGCGGTCGCTGACCGTTATCTGCCAGCCGAGCCATTTCTTGATTTGCGTCACCCAGCCGGCGTCGAGCGAGAACCGGTACTCGCCCGTATCGGTCAGGTCCGGATAAAAATAGAAATGCTCATTGAGCGTCGAGGTGCTTCCGAATTTCTTCATAAAATTCTCGCCCACCGTAAGCCCGGCAAGATTCCGCTGCACGTTCGTGCTCGGGCCGCCCACTGTCGTCACGCCGCTGTACGTTTCCCGCGTGTAGTTCACGCCTCCTAGCACGTCCAAACTCGTGTTCGGATGATTGATCAGGTGCGCGCCGAGCCCGCCCGTGTAAATTTGCTGTATGTCGAGGGCTTGAAGCTGATTGTGCGCGAAATCGCCGCTCACGAACCCGAACAGCGTGTGATTGATATTTCTGTCGTAGCGAATGCCACCCGTAATTTCGTTTGCTGTGGTGGCTGAGACGGGCGTCCCGGTCGTCGAATAAATCGACGAGAAATACATCTTGGTTTCGTCCGAGTTGGTTTTTCGATCGGCATTGAAGGCGACGGCCAGGTTCGTGGTGTCGCTGTTGCCGCGAGCCAGAGCGAATCCCAGATTCGCGCCGCCCTTCCAGTCTTCGAACAAGCCGGGATGCAAGCTGTTTTCGTAGGCTTGCTGCTGATCGGGCGAGCGAATGATCGCCACATTGGATAGAGGAACGGTCACGTTGCCGGCGTTCGCAGTGTGAACCGTGACGATTGAATCCTCAGCCGTCACCGTGCCGTTGACCGTGGCCTTGTCAGTTTTCACCACGTATAAGGGCTTCTCGGTGGTCGTTTCCTTCACCGCGGACCACTGCACTTTGATTTCTCCCGCGTAGTCCGTCTTGAGCGTGATTTCCTTTGCATCCGAGCTCTCAATCGTGCCGGTAAGATGGTCGCCATTCTTGAGCACGAGCGTGTCGGCAAAAGTTCCGTATGCCAGCGCTGCAAAGATGAAGCTAGCCGCAAGAAAGCGTGCAATGCGCATGATTCTCCTCGTTAATGTGATTGGAATTGGTCATGGTCTACCGGGCAGGCCCGTTCGAGTGTAGCAGTGTTTCTTTTTTGCTGAAAGGATCGCATCGATCGGGCCGCGAATCAGCGCCCGCCACCAGAAGCTCTTCGCGAGAAAGCGGCAACTTCTCGCGAGAAAGTTGTTCGCGGCGCTCGATTTTACCCGCGCGCGCCATTACGATATCCCTATGCTTCAAAGGACCCTGTTCGCCCTTTGGCTTTTGACGTTTGCCGCGCCGGCGGCCTTGCACGCGTGCGCATGCTCCCAAGCCCCGCCCGGAAAGTGCCCCGGCTTGCAGAAGGACGACGTCGTTTTTCTCGGCACAGTAACGGAAATTGCGCCTGTCGCGCGAGCGACTGCCCCCGCAGACGCCGGCGGCCAGGCGGGTGCGATCCCGCCGGCGCCGATCTGGCGCTACCATTTTCATATCGATGAGAGGTTTGCCGGTCCTGACGCGGCCGAGATTGATGTTTTCTCCGGCGGCGATGACGGCGATTGCGGCTACCGCTTCAAAAAGAGCGAGCAGTATGTCGTCTTCACGCAACAGGAGACGGAAGGCCGTCTATTCGCCACGATTTGCAACGGCACGCGCCCCGCGAGCGATGGACTCGCGCTGCTACCGCAGTTGCGCGCGATGCGCGAAGGCAAGCGCGTAGCTTCGGTGTTCGGCGTTTTGCGCCGAGCCGAGCCGCCCACGCTCGCGCTGCCCGACGATCCCGACGATCCGCTTCCAAACGTCGCTCTGAAATTGCGCTCCCAATACGACCGCTTCACCGCGACGACGGATCAGAATGGCGTCTACTCGTTTTATGACGTTCACGCTGGCGAATATCGCTACACAGCCGATCTTCCACCGACCATGCAATTGACTAAGAGAACCCTCACCGGCCCGCTCCCCATGTTCAAGATTCCCGGCGAGGCCTGCTACGAATACAACGTGGACGCGCTTCCCACGGGTCATATTCAGGGGACGGTGCTGGGTCCGGACGGCAAGCCGTTGAGGCTGGCGTCGGTCGAGCTCTTTCGCGTCGGCACGTACAACGGCTCGCGTTCAGGGCTGTGGACGTTCCAAGGCTTTAGGGGCGTCTTCGATTTCGACCACATCGGCCCTGGCGAATACATCATCGTCTACAATCGCGGTAATCGCATCAATCCGAATTCGCCGTTTCGGCGCACGTTCTATCCCGGCACCACCGACCTGAGCGAGGCGCAGCCGATCGCGCTGAAACAGGGGCAGGATTTGGTCAAAGTGAATTTCGCGGTGAAGGATAGTTACCCTACGCGCGAACTGCGCGTCCATTTGAGCTGGAAGGATGGAAAGCCGCCCGGCACCGTGACCGTGATGGCGAAAGCCGATAAGGGCGATAACCCTGCTGCGTCAAAAATTGACGATGGCACGTACGCCTTCACTCTGATCGAAGGCGCGCATTACACATTTTCCGCGTGGGAAGATCTGGATCCATCGCGAGCCGCCGCGTCGCGCCAAGGCAACAGTGATTGCACCGCGCCCGCTCGCATGGATTCCGATTCGATCGCGGTCGACGGAGCCGACGAAGCCACCAAGGAAATCACGCTGACGTTCGCGAGCCCGCAATGTAACGCGCCGCAACCTCAGCCTTGATCCTGAACTTTATTCATCGCGAAGCGCCGTCATAGGATCGACTCGCATTGCACGTCGCCCCGGAACATAGCAGGCTAGAGCTGCTGCTGAGAGCAGCACGACCGACACACCCGCAAATGTAAGCGGGTCCGTCTGCTTGACTCCAAAGAGCAGACTGGCGAGCAGTGACGTTGAAGCGAGCGCCGCGACAATTCCTAGAATCAACCCAGAAACTGTGAGGCGCATTCCCTGCCCGACCACCAGGCGGAAAATATCGCGTGGCTGCGCGCCGAGTGCCATGCGAACGCCGATTTCGCTTGTGCGTCGCGCGACACTGAAGGCTAGCGCGCCATAGAGGCCCACGCAGGTCAGCGTTAGCGCAAGAATGCTGAACACGCCGCAGAGCGCCGCGATCAACCGGTCGGGATGCAGCGATTCGTCGACTTGCTCGCGAAGGGTTTTGACACTCGTGATGGTGACAGAGCCATCGAGCGACCGAAGAATGTCGCGCAGGGGACCAGCGAAACTCTTGGCGGACCTGCTGGCTCGAATTTCCAGCTCTCCATGCGTACCCGGGAGGTAAAAGAAATCGACGGGACCTTCACGCAGATCGTTGTACTTGGAGTCCGCGACCACACCAACGATTTCGAGCGGAGGGCGCTTTCCTTCGACGAAGCGGAAATGCTTCCCGAGCGGACTGGCATCGCCGAAGAAGCGGTGAGCCATCGTTTGGTTGATAATCGCCACAGTCGTTGACTGATAGGATTGCGAAATCGGGTGAATGTCTGCTTGCGTGAAATCACGGCCCTCCAGAAGAGGAATTCCCATAGTTTCAAAATAGTCTGGTGAGACCCCGACGAACCGCTCATTCGCCACTTCTCCAGATCGCAACGTGTAACCGTCAACGGTTACGTTGACGCCGACCTCCTTGCCGCTGATCGGGCTAAAGCTCGCGTAGGCGGCGGAATGCACTTCTGGAAGCTGTCTGACTCTTTCGAGAAGTTGATCGTAGAACACGGCTATCTGATCGCGGGTCCGAGAGGCCGAGTACCCGTTCATTGTGACAATCCAAACGCTGTCGCGATTGAATCCCGGGTCGAACGTTTCGAGGTTAAAAAGACTGTGCAACAGGAGCCCGGCACTCGCCAAAAGCGCCATCGACACCGCCACTTGCGCAACGAGTAGAATGCTTCCGAGCTTCGATTGTGTCGATGACCGGTGAAGTCCGCTTCCCTGCACCTTGAGATCTTCCGCAAGTTCGCCACGGGTTGCGGAGAGCGCCGGTGCGAGTCCGCAGACAACGACGGTGAGCAACAGAGCAAGGGCAGTGAAGAGCAGGGACCTCGCGTTCAATCCGGTTGAAAGCGCGATCGGAAACCGGGGAGTGGAAAGGGATACTACCAAAAGATGGCTCGCCCAAAGTCCTATGACCAGTCCGGCCACCGCGCCTGCGGACGCTAGGAGCATACTTTCTGTGAGGAGCTGCCGAACCACACGCCATCGTCCCGCCCCCAGGGCCAGCCTAACGGTGAATTCCCTCTTACGCGCCATGCCACGCGCCAGCAAGAGATTCGCTACATTCCCACAGGCAATCAGCAGCAAGAGTCCTACAACGGTCATGAGGATACGGGCAGGCAGTGAAAATTTCGTGCGCGCTTCCGAGAGGCCGCGAGCAGCAGGAGTCACCAGCACGTGGGCGTAATTCTCGTCGAGCTCGATTTGAGGAATGCCCGACTTTTTATCGGCCTGTTGCAACAGCGGCTCCAAACCCGCCTGCGCTTGCTGGATCGAAACGCCTGGTTTTAGCCGTGCGAGGATCGTCACCCATTGCGCCTGCCAATAGTCCTGTGATGGCAGGTCAGTGACACCCATCGGCACGTAGAAATCGGGGGCCTCTCCTACCTCCGCACCGAAAAATTCAGGCGGCGCGACGCCGATCACAGTGTAGGAACGCTCCGGTGCAGGCCCAGCTCGACTCGCATCGGCTTGATCTCCGAACGAGAGCGTTCTGCCAATTGCGTTCGGATCAGAATCAAACTCGCTCTTCCAGAAATTGAAGCTCACCACGATGGCCGGGGGACCATTCTCGTCATTGTTACTGAACAGGTGCCCCACGAACGGGCGCACGCCCAGGGCGATGAAATAGCTCCCCGAGACGACCTCGCCATTAGCCAAGATCGTGCGGCCGTTGTGGTTCACCTCGTAAGGTGCAACCCGTGAAAATGCTAGCACGCTTGAAAAAACTCGCGCTTGGTCACGATAGAGATGGAACGTCTCACCCTCGGATATCTCCGCAGGTCCAAGCGTGCCGGTGGAATTCACCCAGACGAGTTCGTCGGGATCGTGGACGGGAAGTTTGCGAAGCAGGAGCGGATCGAGAATCGAGAAGATAGCTGTGTTCGCGCCCATGCCGAGAGCGAGGGTTAAGACGGCGAGCGTGGTGAATCCGGCATTCTTGCTAAGGACGCGCAGCGCATAACGCACGTCCAGCCACAAGCTTTGCATCGGCTAAGACTCCGAACTTCGATGCCTTCTAGTTTATCGGACCACGCTACGGAGGGACGTTGTTAGTGAAAGTCAGGCGACAATTGGGTAACGAGGCTGTGCATCGCGTCAGTCCGCGGCTTTCTCGGCGGGAATCGCGGGGCCTTCGCCTTTCACATAGTGGCCGAACCAGGCGAGGTTGCGCTCGTAGCGATCCTTGATGAACGACGGCCGGCGAAATTCGTGGTATTGCCCTGGATACACGACAAGTAGCGTCGGCACGCCGAGCCTTTTCAGGCTTTCGAACATCTGCTCGCCATTAATGATCGGAACATTCCAGTCGACGTCACCGCCCATCACCATCGTCGGCGTGGTGATTTTCGTGACGCGACTGAAGGGCGAGAGCTTCTCCCACAGCGCGCGATTTTCCCACGGCAGTCCTAGCTCGATTTCCCACTCGCGAACGTACAGATCGTGGCCCCAGTTCGTGACGTAGAGAAATTCACCCGCATCGGAAATCGCGGCCTTAAATCGCGTGGTCTGCGTGATGATGAAATTCGTCGAAATTGCGCCGTACGAGTGGCCTCCGACGCCCAGCTTGTCGGGATCGGCAATTCCCTGCGCAACTGCGTAGTCGACGATCGCCATGTCGTCCTGGAAATCCTTGTTGCCCCAGTCGGCATAGATCGCTTTGCAGAAATCCTCGCCGTAGCCGGACGAACCGCGCGGATTCGGCGTCAGCACCACGTAACCGTTGGCCGCATAAAGCTGCGGCTGAAAATTGAATTCCGCATAGTAGGCCCACACCGGCCCGCCGTGAGGCTGCAGGATCGCAGGGTAACGCACGCCCGGCTTGTAATCGGGCGGCTTGTATAAATAGCCGGCGACGGATGTGCCATCCTTACTTTTGAAATGAACGTACTCGACGCTCGGCAAGCGAATCTGCGACATCAGCGCATCGTTCGTCGTTGTGAGTCTTCGCAGCTCGCCTCCCGCCGGCAGAAGATAGACTTCGTCCGGGCGCTCCACCGTCCCTATTTGCGCCGCAACGCTGCCATCCGTGGAAATCGAATAGGAATCAACTGTTAGGCGCCCGCCGATGGGGCGCGTGATTTCGCCGCCTGCGGCTGGAATGCGCAGCACGTTCTGCGTGCCGTCATCATCCGCGATGAAGTAAATCCATTTGCCGTCAGTGGAAAAGCGCGGCGAAGACACATTCCGATCGAGCGTGCGCGTAAGAACCTTTTCCTCGCCGCCGCCGGATGGAGCGATAGCCAGATGAAACGTGGCGTACTGAAAGAGCTTGGGATCGAGCTGGCTGGTGAATGCGATCCATTTCCCGTCAGGCGACCATGCTGGCGCGCCGTACGTACCGGGACCCGTCGTGACGCGAACCAGATTCTTCCCCTGGTCGGCGTTGTCGGCAGCAACCACCCAGATGTTGTCGTTGAAATTGCGATCCGGATCTGCCGAGCGATTGCTGACAAAGGCAATCGAGCGTCCGTCCGGCGACCATGCAGGAGCCGTGTCGTCATAATCGCCCGAAGTGACTTGCGTCATTTTGCGATCGCCGAGATTGAAAACGTAAAGATGGGTTCGGTGGCGGTCGAGATAGCCGATTTCGTCGTCCTTGAAGTGCAGACGGTCGATCACCCAGGGCCGCGGCTTGGGTTTTGGTTTGTCGTCCGCGTCCTTGTCGGCTTCCTTGTGACGAGCGGCTTCGAGCTCATCGGGCGTCGGATCTTGCAGCACCAGCACAAGGCGGTCGCCGGAGGGCGACCACTCGAAATCACTCACGTCCTGAATTGCGTCGGTGAGCTGCTGCGCTTCCCCACCGCTGCGGTTCAGGAGCCAAACCTGCTTCTTCCCTTCCTCGCGCTCCGAGAGAAACGCGAGATATTTTCCGTCAGGACTCCAGCGCGGATGCGACGACGAGACGCTCTCCGCGGTGAGCGGTATCGCTTCGCCGCCGCTCGTCGCCACCATCCAGATTCGCTCTTCGTTTTTGTCCTCTTTGAGGTTCCGTGTCTCAATCGTGTAGGCCACCCATTTCGCTTCGGGGCTGATCTGCGAATCGGCCACTCCCTTGATCCGAAAATAATCGTCCGCCGTGAGATTTCGCTTCTGCGGCGACGCCTCCTGCGCATTAGCCGCTGAGAAGCTTGGCGCAAACGAAGGGAGCACTAGAAGCGTGAGGAGCGAAACAAACGCGACGCGAAACCCGATCTTCATCGTCAAGAATACCTCCGAGTGAATTCGCCCACAGACGCGGCCGGGCAGTATACCAAATGCTTTTTGTCGCCAACGCCAAAAAGAAAAGCGGGCAGATTCGAGTATCTGCCCGCTTCAAGTTACATAGTTCGCGGAGATGGGTTAGAGATTACCGGAGAAAATGAAGCCGCTCAGCTGCCCTTCGCCATTGTGAGCGAGTCGACGTGAATCGTGTTGCCGTCCATCGTGCCCGTCACGGTTACGTTGTGGCCTTCGTGCCCTGCAGCCTTGTCCTGCGGATCGAGCACGTACACTTTCTTGTCGGCCGGGTTATACAGCGCGTACTTTGCGCCGTGCTCTTTCACGCAGGTCTTCGTGCAGTCGGCCTTGGCCGCGCTGGCATCCTTCGCTCCGCACATGTCGTTGGTGACGACGCCCGACCATGTGCCCTTCTTGGCCATATCCTGTCCCGCGAGGGCCATTCCGCCCACGAAAAGAAGTGCTGCCGTACAAAACATCAGACGCTTCACCATTGTTGATTCCTCCTCAGCTGAAAACTTGTGACCGCCGCCCCGCGATACTGTGTCACTAATCTTGGCCTTTGTCCAGCATTCCTGGCCGCGCGGAAGGGGTAAGCCCATTCCTTTCAGAGTAACGATCAGCGATTGCCCCCCACTGCCGTTGTTCCGTATCGGCACACCGGTTCACGGCGTGTTTTCCATTGCTGCTTTTGGAAACCTGCATCAATCAGCGCGTCAACGCCCGACCCAGTTGGCCGATGAGAAACCAGAGGGAAGACTTTGTCTCACCTGGTTCGACGAAGGATCGTCGCGGCAAGAGGCCGCCTCTCCGTGTTGGTTCGCGCCGCCGGGATACCCTTGTTATTCTTCTTCGTCTTCTTTCCGGCCCACGCGCAGAACGCAAATACCGACCTTACCAGCCAGAGCCTCGAAGACTTGATGAAGATCGACGTTATCTCCGCTTCCAAGAAATCGGAAAGCCTTTCGAAGGCGCCGGCCGCAATCTTCGTTATCACAGCGGAAGACATTATCCGCGGCGGGTTCTCCTCGGTGCCGGACGCGCTGCGCATGGTCCCGGGCTTATACGTTGCCCAGCAGAGCGCGCACGAATGGCTGGTGAGTGCTCGCGGCTTCAGCAATGCCTTCAACGACAAAATGCTCGTCCTCATCGACGGCCGGATTGTGTATTCAACGACGTTCGGAGGCATCTACTGGGATGTGCAGGACCCGCCGCTCGAGGATATCGACCGCATCGAGGTAATTCGCGGGCCGGGCGGCACCCTCTGGGGCGCAAACGCCGTAAACGGCGTGGTCAACATCATCACCAAGGAAACAGCAAAGACGCAGGGACCACAAGTTTCCACTTCCGCTGGTGTCAACGAGGGGTACGCGGCTCGCGTGCGCTACGGCGGAAGCGCGGGCGACAATTTCGCCTACCGTCTCTACGGAACGAGCAACTACTGGTTGCCTACTGTCAATGCAGCTGGCGCCGAAAACAACGACACTTGGAACATCTCGCAGGGGGGTGCGCGCTTCGATTGGACGCTATCGCCAAAGGACGCCATCACTTTTGACGCGGAGGGTTATTCGGGCCGCATCCAAGATACGGCCGAAATCTTCAGCCCGGTATCCCCTCCCGCGCCGGTCGATTACACCACCGTGGTCAAGGGTGGTCACGTTCTGGCGCGTTGGGAACACACATACGGGGAGCGGGCTTCCACGGATGTCTTGGGTTATTGTGACTGGAATGACCGCGTCGCTATCATCGACACGGATTACCGAACCACGTGCGACGTGGAACTGCAACACAACTATGCAATCTCGAACAGGCAAACGCTGACGGTGGGCGGCGGAATCACAACCACGCAGGATACGTGGCCGCCCACGTTCACCGTGAGCTTCTTGCAGCCGTCCAACCGCTACACCACCTACAGCGGCTTGATTCAGTATGACGTTGCGCTGGTTCCTGGCACGCTTCGCGTGATCGCCGGTTCGAAGTTCGAACACAACAGTTACACGGGCTTCGAGTATCAGCCGCAGATTCGCGCGGTCTGGACCCCCAATCAGTCGAACACGATCTGGGTGGCAATTTCGCGCGGGGTGCGAACGCCTCCCAAGATTGATGAGGGCATTCGAGAGCGGTTTGCCCAAATCAATCCCAACCCTCCGCCGCTCACGTTCATTCTCATCTCGGGAGCGCCGGGCACCGAATCGGAAATCCTCCACGCTTACGAACTGGGATATCGGTACGAGCGGGGAGAGAAATTCTCAGCTGACGCGGCAATCTATTACAACGGTTACGGCGACCTGACCGGACTGGGAGCCCCCGGCGCGCCGATTGTCAACCCGTCGCCGTTCTTCATCGACATTCCCGAGGTTGTCGAAAATCAGGAGCGCGGCCAGACGCACGGACTCGAACTTTCGGTCCGCTACGTTCCGGTTCGTCGTTGGACAATCTTGGCGACGATCACCGAACTCCGTGGCAACTCGACACCTGGCACGGGGTTTCCCGCTGTGGCGAATAACACCAGGCAGCAAGTAAACGCTCAATCGCGTCTCGATCTGACGCGTCACCTGAACTTCGATTCCACTTGGTATCATTACAATGCCATTCCGGGGGAGGTGCCACTCATTAATCGCGTCGATGTGGGCGTCTCCGCCAATCCCTTCCATGGGTTCACGTTCTCGGTGTGGGGCCGAAATCTTCAGCAAGATCATCACTTGGAAACCGTTCCCCAAGTCTTCCTGTCGGGCGAAGTCCGCCGCTCCGTCGCTTTCAAGATTCTCTGGGAGCCAAAGACCACCAACACCTCGACGAAGTAAGGCACCTCGTAGCGGGCTCGATGCCAAATCGAGGAGGAGTTCCATCGCCAGCAACTACACCGGAACCAGCACCACTTTTTTACTTACGTTTTCCTCTCCTGTAACATCCCACTCGTGAAGCCTTTGGAGTTGCTCGGCCAGGCGCTTTCTCGAGACGGTACCGTCCTGAAGCTGATGCGTCGCAGCGACGAGTACATCATCCTCGCCAACGGCAAGAGCCTAATGTCGAGCCGCATGCACGGCTCGGAGGAAGCGCTCGCAACGTTCGCCTGCCGCCAGGCGTTGAAGCTGGAGCGGCCCAGCGTGCTTATAGGCGGCCTCGGCATGGGTTTCACGCTGCGCGCAACGCTCAATCTTCTGCCGCCGGACGCGACGGTTCTCGTGGCCGAGATAGTGCCCGCGGTAGTCGAGTGGAATCGCGGCCCGCTCGCAGCGTTGGCCGGACACCCGCTGACGGATGCGCGCGTGCGCGTCGAAATCGATGACGTCGCCGTCACACTCGCTTCGCGCCTCGGCCAGTTCGACGCCGTGCTGCTTGACGTGGACAACGGACCGGCCGGTCTTACCGCGTCGAGCAACGACTGGCTCTACGATGACCGCGGAATCGCCGCCGCCTTCGCTGCTCTCAAGATGGACGGGGTGCTGGCCGTCTGGTCGGCCCGAGAGGACCGAAAATTCGAGCGACGCCTCCGCCATGGGAGGTTCGCCGTCGAAGTGGAGCACGTGCGCGGCCGCCTGAAAAGGGGCGGGCCCCGGCACACGATCTTTCTGGGTCACAAGTCTCCGGGAAGATGATATTGCACGACCCATCGGGTTGACTTTGTTCCGATTCGCAGTCTACGCTCAGTTGTGTGACGCCCCAGCCGCCGAGTCTCTTTCCTCCCATCGAACTTCGCCCTCATCCGCATCTCTACGAGATCAACACCTGGGCTTGGCTTGAAGAGCTTTCCGCGCGTCTCGGACGTTATATCAAGCTAGCCGACGTCCCTGATTCCGAGTGGGACATCCTCGCGCAGCGCGGCTTCAACATTGTTTGGCTCATGGGTGTGTGGCAGCGCAGCGCGGAAGCGCGGCGCATCGCGCTCCTGCCTTCCAACACAGGTTCGTACGCTCGCGCGCTGCCGGGATGGAAGCCGGAGGACGTTGTCGGTTCCCCTTATTCCGTCGCGCAATACACGCCCGATCCGCGCATCGGCGCGTGGGACGATCTCGATCGCGTTCGCGAAAAGCTTCGCGCGCGCGGGATGGCGCTTTTCCTGGATTTCGTCGGCAACCACACGGCGCTCGACCACCCCTGGGTGCGTGAGCATCCCGAGTTCTACGTGCAGGGCACGCAGCAGGATTTTGAAACGGATCCCGCGAGTTTCTTCCGCGTCGAAACGCCGAAAGGCTCAGTCTTTGTCGCGCTGGGCCGCGATCCTTACTTCCCTCCCTGGACGGATACTGCGCAACTCAACCACTTCAATCCGGGATTGCGCGCGGCTCTGATCAACCGGCTCGGCATCATCGCCGCGCATTGCGACGGCATTCGCTGCGACATGGCGATGCTGCAGCTGAACGACATTTTCGCGAAGGTCTGGGGTCATCTGCTGGGTGGCACGAAGCCGCCCGAAAAAGAATTCTGGGCCGAAGCACATGCGGCGCTGCCAAACATGATTCTTTTCGCGGAAGCGTACTGGGGCACCGAGGAACGGCTGATGAATCTCGGATTCGAATTCGCGTACGGCAAAAACATGTACGACGCAGTTCGCGATCAGAACATCGGCGACGTACGCGTGGGGCTCGGCATGCCGGTTGCATACCTGAGTCGTCTCGCGCGGTTCCTCGAGAACCACGACGAGCCTCGCGCCGCCGTCATTTTTGGGGAGCAGCGGCTGCCGGCAGCGGGCACGCTCATGTCGACGCTTCCAGGAATGCGCTTCTATCAACAGGGCGAACTCGAGGGCCGCAAAATTCAATTGCCGATCGCGCTGCGCGTCGCGGCTCCGGAGCCGCCGAACCCCGTGTTCCTGAATTTCTTTGAGAAGATCTTGCGCGTCACGAACGAGGACGTCTTTCACCATGGGCAATGGAATCTTCTTCCCGTGACCCCAGCGGGCGGCGACGCCGCTTCCGAAAATCTCATCGCGTACGAGTGGCGGACTGAGACGGCGTGGAAGATGATCGTGGTAAACCTGTCAGGCGGCGCGGCGCAGGGACTCATTCGATTGCATGATCGCGTGTCGTTCACGAAGGAATGTGTTTTCTACGATCAGCTAAACGATGTCCGCTATCCCCGCCAAGGCCAAGAACTCAGCGACACGGGCCTTTTCGTCCGCCTCGACGCGTTTCACGCGCACATGTTCGACATCACCATCGCCTGATCGTATTGCGCTCGACCGGGTGGTTCGCCCGAATCTCGTTGAAATCACCTTGATGCTCCCATATCATCCCGGGCTTCGCGCTCCGGCCGATGCCAAACGGTTCCGCTGACAATGCTCGCCAAGTTGCCGAGGCCAACGCACGCCTTCGGCAAATCGGCTTTATCCCGCTGCTCGCAATCTTCTACGGCTACACGGCCGGCGGACCCTTCGGTTTCGAGGACATCTTCAAAAGCTCCGGCCCGGGAATGGCGCTCGTATTCCTCACGTTCGTGCCCCTTTTCTGGAGCATCCCAATTTCCTTCGCGTCGGCGGAGCTGAACAGCATTCTTCCCGTCGAAGGAGGCTTCTACCGCTGGAGCCGCGCCGCCTTCGGGGATTTCTGGGGATTTCAGTGCGGCTGGTGGAACTGGACTGGAACGTTCCTGCTCAACAGTCTGTACGGCGTGCTGCTGATGGACTATCTCGCCGACTACCTGCCCTGGCTCACCGGCAACACAAAATGGGCCGGCGCGTGCCTGGTCCTTTGCCTGCTCGCGTATCTGAACGCTAGAGGAATCCAGGTGGCGGGGTGGATTTCTGTGGCGCTGCTCGTCGCGATGATGATTCCGGTGGCGTGGCTTTGCGTTGTCTCGCTTTTCCACTGGCACTACAATCCCGTGCTTCCGTTCACGCCGCCGGGCAGGCCATTCGGAAGCGTTTTCGGCCAGGGCCTCGCGCTGGCGATGTGGAATTACGCGGGATACGAACAGCTCTCCAGCGTGACGGGCGAAATGAAAAATCCGCAGAAGACTTTCGTGCGCCTTCTCGCCTGGAATACGCCGATGAATATCCTCACGTACATTCTGCCCACCACGCTCGCGCTCGCCGTCCTGGGCAATTGGCAGAAGTGGGACACCGGCTACATCGTCACGGCGTCGCACCTGATCGGAGGCGAAACGCTGGGCGCGGCGATGCTGGTGGCATCGATCATCGGAACGCTTTCGCTTTCGAACAGCACGATTCTCTACACGACGCGCATTCCCGCGACGATGGCGGAGGATGGCTATTTGCCGTCCTGGCTGGGGAAAATCCATCCGCGATTCGGCACGCCGGCGCACGCGATCGGCGCGTCGGCTCTGGTTTACTGTTTACTCGCGAAGTTCCCGGTGGAGGATCTCGTCAACATTTACATCTGGACGCGCATCGCGACCACGCTGCTCACGCTTTTGGCGGCGTGGCGAATGCGCGCCAAAGCTCCCAACGCGCCCAGAAGTTTTCGCATTCCCGGCGGCAAAGCTGGAATCGCATACATCCTGATTTTCCCCGTGATTTTGTGCGCGATGAAAGTGTATTACAGCGAGCCGCTAGTGTGGCACTGGGCGCCACTACTACTGGCTTCAGGGCCAGTCGCATACGCGATTCTGCGCTGGGGATTCCGCCTGAAACCAAACGCCCAAACGGCGGAATGATGCCGACTCGGTAGGAAGAGCAGACGTCGGTTACTTCGTGGCGCCGATTTTTTCCGAGATCGTCTTGGCTTGCAGGAACAGCAACAGATAATCCTGCCCGCCGGCCTTCGAATCCGTTCCCGACATGTTGAATCCGCCGAAGGGATGCGAGCCCACCATCGCGCCGGTGCATTTGCGGTTCATGTAGAGGTTGCCGACGTGAAATTCCTCGCCGGCACGCTCAATCTTCTTGGGATTCTGTGAGTAGACGGCGCCGGTCAACCCGAACTCGCTGTCGTTGGCCATGGCCAGCGCTTCGTCGAAGTCCTTCGCTTTCGTGACGGCGAGCACGGGCCCGAATATCTCTTCCTGGAAAATGCGTGCCTTCGGACTCACGTCCGCGATCACCGTGGGCTCGACGAAATACCCGTCGCCGCCCGCGTGCTTTCCGCCCGTCAGCAAGCGCCCCTCTTTTTTACCTGTGTCGATGTAGCCGAGGATCGATTTCATGGCGGCTTGGTTGATCACCGGCCCCATGAAATTCGCGGAATCTTCGCTCGGCCCCACCTTGATTTTCCTCACGCGCTCCACGAGCTTGCTCAGGAATTCGTCGTAGACCTTTTCCGCCACAATGGCCCGCGAGCACGCCGAGCATTTCTGCCCCTGGTAGCCGAACGCCGACATCGCCACGCCTTCCACGGCCGCATCCACATCGGCCTCATCGTCGACGATGATCGCGTCTTTACCGCCCATCTCCAGAACGGTGCGCTTGATCCAGACCTGTCCCGGCTGCGCCTTCGACGCCTGCTCGCCGATGCGCAGCCCGGCTTCCTTCGATCCCGTGAAGCCGATAAACCGCGTCTTCGGATGTGTGACCAGCGCTTCTCCCGCCGTGCTCCCCGGACCGGTAAAGAAGCTGACCACATCGCGCGGCACGCCTGCCTCATACAGAATGTCGATGAAGATCGCCGCCATCGTGGGCGAATCGCTCGACGGCTTCACGATCGCCGTGTTGCCTGTCACGATCGCCGCCACCGTCATTCCGCCCATGATCGCCGCCGCGAAATTCCACGGCGGAATAATCACGCCTACGCCTAGGGGGATGTACTTCAAATAGTTTTTTTCGCCGCGCATCGGCACGAGTTTCTGCGGGCTCGCAAGGCGCAGCGCCTCGCGGCCGTAAAACTCGCAAAAATCAATCAGCTCGGCGATGTCTGCGTCCGCCTCAGGCCAAGTTTTCCCGATTTCGTAGACGAGCCACGCATCGAGTTCGAAGCGGCGCTTCCGGAGAATGTCGGCCGCCCGATAAATCGTCGCGACCCGCTCCTCGACGGGCACGCGTTTCCACCGGTCGAACGCGCGGCTTGCCGCCTCGACGGCCTTGTTCGCCATTTCGACCGTAGCTTTCTGAAATACTCCAATCACTTCCTCTGGGTGCGACGGATTCAGCGACTTCGCCTTCTCGATCGTGATCACTTTCTCACCCGCGATCACCAGCGGATATTCGCGGCCGAACATTCCCTTCACCTGCCGTAGCGCGTCTTCCATCGCTTTGCGGTTTTCGGGTTTGGTGAAATCGATGAACGCTTCGTTCTGAAACTCGCCGCGATGCAGCGTGGTGGCAGGTGAGGTCATGGTTTCGGGTCTCCTGGAATCGATTCCGATGTCTTGCAAAGGTCCATTCTATCGAGCGGCAAGTCACTCGACAAGGCGCTCGGCGATTGCGGAGGGTAGCTAGACTTTCTGCGGTTGAAGGCGGCGCGATCTTGGGAGTGAGCCGGTTTGCCAGTCGTCTGGCTGCTGGGGCAGACCCCAAAACTCCGGCGCGGGCCTGATGAATTCGATGCCGACCTCGGCCTTGCCCATGAACCGGGGTCCCAGGCTCGTAATGCGAGCCAGAATTTCTTTCCCCGTGTCGGGGTTCTGAACCGTCAGAAACTTGTCTTTCAACACGTCGATCGCAAGAAGGATCAGGGCGCCGTGGGCGTTGACGATCAGAGCGTCCGTCTCCTCCCAAACGGTTTCCTTCCGCTCGGTCTCCACTCGGACCAGAATGCGGATCCGCACGCGCAAGCGACGGCTGCGCCGGCGCAATCGAGGATCGTCCGGCTTAGCCGGCGGTTTAGCTGGCGGTTTGGCTGCACTCACGTGAGCACCGTCGGTTTCAAAGGGAATTTGCAACCACTTAGTGTCGTCCGGCAGCAGCCGACGCTGCAAGCGCCTGCAGGTCGGACTTTTTCAGCGCTGTCCCCATGCGAACGTACCGCCCGTCGATCGAGATCGCGAGATTCTCCATCATGGCGTCGACGATCGGTTCCCCGGGATTCGCCGCTCCTGCTCCTGTTTTCGCCTGGACCGCTGCTTTCTGAATCGATTCGCGCACATTTTCGAAAGCGAAGCGCGACTTCAGCGCATCGTACGAACTGTCGAATTGCCCCTCCACCGCCATCCTCACGCTGTCGCCATCCATCCAGTAGGCCATGTCCCAGCCTCGCAAGCTCTGCAAAATGTCGGCAGCGCTGGGGTTTTGGCGGGCAACCACCGGGGTCATCTGCGCGACGGCCGCCTTCGGCACGTCACCCAGAAGGAAGAACGGCGCTCCCGCCACGCGTTCCACCCGCGCACAGATATCGGCGTGCAGGTTCGGGTCGGCTTCCTTCGCCGCGTCGGCAAGCATGAGCATCTCGGTGTGAGCGTCGCGCCCCAGGGCAAAGGCAAGGCGGTTCGGTCCGAGGAACATCATGGATGTTGTCGAGGGCGCGGACCTGACTTGGAACTCGTACAGATCTCCCGCATCGTAGTGCTTCATGGTGCCACCCAAGCTCGCCACATAGGAGGACACGCGCGGCTGGTCGAAGCGTCCTTCCAGCACCAGCGCGCCATTCTGACCTTCGGTGGAAGCCGCGAGCAGAATGTGGTCAAGGTCACGGTCGATGTGAAAGTTTGTATTGGCGACGAAATCGCGATAGGCAGCCGCCTGGGGCGTCTGCTCGAAAGTCTTGAACTGCTTCGTCAAGTCAGAGGAGCGCATCGAGGTGAGGTCCGCGTAAGCGACGATATTTGCGTCAAAAGGCGCTGCGGAGAGCAACGCCGGACAAACGCCCTTCGGTGGCGCTGGAGCTCCGCTATTCAGGACGTACCCTGCCGTCCCAATCGCCAGCAGTACCACTCCTGCCCCGATCCAGAGCCACTTCGCCATAGAGCCTCCAGAAGTTGAGAGGATGGGCCGCAGCCTCGTTATTGGAGCTGCTACTCGAAGGCCCCTGCGCCGCAGGTTTCTACTATAAGTGTCTACTACAAGTGTAGCCGATGACCCCGCTGCCTGTGCCGCCCTACCCTTCGATAGCGTGTGCAAACAACAACCTGTCCCAGTGGCGGAACCGTGCCTTCTTGGCCGCGGACAAAAAGATTGCCGATTAGTGACAGCGCCCTTCCCTTTTCGCGCGAAACGTTTTGTTCCGCGAACGCCGTCGCCGCCGAAAGCCTCTTTGTCGTCAGCGCTCCCGCTGAACGGCCCCCCGCAGCATATGGCCGTGGAATTGCCTGCCATGCGCCAAGGCGGTGGTGTGTCGGTTGGACAAAACTCATCTGAGGAGGCAACCCATGCGGCTTCGCACGGCAGCGGTCGTGTTGTTTCTAGGTGTCTCGGGCGTCTTCAACGTTACTTCGGCACAAAATAACAGGGCTCGCGCGAATCAAAGTGTCAGCGTTCCCAAATCGAGCGAAGAACTGCCTGCGGATACGGGCCTGCGGGCCCACACGCACCTTCTAGTCCTTACCCCTGGTTTCGCCAAGGCTAACGGCCAGGCCGCGCCGGCGCAGGTGGGCGGCCCGCCGTTCCCAGGATATGCATATGAAACTCCGGCCTCCCTCGCGTGCCTCTACCATCTTGTGGGCGGCGAGGGACGAGCATGTAATCCGAATTCGGTAACACAGAATCCGACGGGCGGAAGTCGCGTTATTGCCATCGTTGACGCCTACGACGACCCAAACGCCGCGAGCGATCTGGCCAATTTCTCGGCCCAGTTCGGCCTGCCGCCGGCGAACTTTAGCGTGGTTTACGAAAATGGCGTCCCTCCCCCGGTCGATCCGACAGGCGGCTGGGAACTCGAAGAATCCACTGACATCGAGTGGGCGCATGCGATGGCCCCGCACGCACAAATCATCCTCGTGGAGGCAAACTCAAACAGTGACCTGGATTTGTACACGTCAGAACTCATCGCCGGAGACCTGGTGTCCGGGGCAGGCGGTGGCGAAGTCAGCAACAGTTGGGGTGGACTCGAGTTTCCAGATGAGACGGAACTTGACCCCGTCTTCACATTTCCGGGCGTCGTTTACCTCGCGTCGACGGGAGACGGCCCGGGAACGCAATACCCGAGCGTATCCCCTAACGTCGTAGCCGTGGGCGGCACCAGCACCAACCGCAATCCGTTTACCGGGGACTTCCTCTACGAAGGCGCTTGGACATTGACCGGCGGAGGACCCAGCTTTTTTGAGCCGCGTCCAAAGTACCAAAATATCGTCGAATATCTCGCGGGTCCGTCACGCGCGGTGCCGGATGTAGCGCTCGACTCGAATCCCATCACAGGTGTCTGGGTACTCGACACGAACCTCTACGGGGGGCAGCCGGGTGGATGGTTCGTGGTCGGCGGTACGAGCGTGGCGGTGCAGGTGATGGGGGGGATCATCAATGCTGCCGGCCATTTCCACAATTCATCGGCCGAAGAACTCAGAGAGATGTACGAACACATCTTCGACTTCGAGGCTTTCAACGACATAACCCGGGACAACTGCGGTCCCTACGGCGGTTTTCTGGCGGCTCCAGGCTACGATTTCTGCACCGGCTTGGGCAGCGACCACGGTTACGAAGGCAAATAAGCAGAATCGCCGCCTCCGCTAATCCTTGCACGAAAAGTCCCTGCCACCTCGGCAGGGACTTTTTGTTTGGGAGTCAATGCAACCCGCAAGGTCTGCCTCGGCTTCATCCTATGCGCGCGAGCCGGCGGGCTGAAAGCGCCACGAGAGCCGCCGTCAAACCAGCCAGCACCGCTGCATGCACGATCGGCGTGCCATCGCTTGGGGACTTCGCGGCCCACAGGACTAGCTGCTGGAGATGGAAGGTGGGCCATATAGGTCGGATCGCTCGCAAGACCTTCGGCAGAGGATAGAACAGGCCTGAAAGTTGCAGCATCATTTGATAGAGAATGTTGACGAAGGCCGGTGCGCTTCGACCTGTCGCTAGTGTCCCGATGAACAGGCCGATAGCGCAGAACGGCAGCGTGCCCAAAATATTGACAGTCGCCACCCCAAACACCTGGCCCGCGCCGAGCGGCACATGGCCGATGGGCAGCGCCGCCACCATCGTGGCCATGATGATGGCTCCGAAAGCCAAAGCCATGAACATCTTCGCAACGAGATAGGCCGCCGGCGGCATGGGCAGCGCCCGCTTTAGTTTCAGCAAACCTTGTTCGCGTTCGATCGCCAAAGACACGCCGAAGCCGAACATGCCTGGGCCCATCATTCCCATCACCGCAAACGCCGTGAACAACCACTTCGCTGCATCCGGGTCGCCCTGGACGCTCTTCCCGAAAATGAGCACTCCGAATAGAAGAAACAGCATCACGGGAAGGCCCAGCAACGGTATGCCAAACGACGGCATGCGCAACATGCGGATGGACTCGTACTTTGATTCTGTGAGGTAAGCGCGAAAAATCTGCAAAGGCGACATCGCTCCCGCATGCGTGAGTCCACTGCCTGCTTCAAAATAGGTGGAACTCATTACGCAGCCTCCTGAGTGAGTTCTGTGAACGCTTCCGCGAGCCCCGCGCGGCGAATCTCGAGTTCGCACAGATTTTCGTCCGCGGCCAGCAATCGGCGAACCACCACTTCCGGATTGCTCGTCGCGATCAGGAGCCGCTGCTGCTCGCGCGTTACGCTTTCAACGTCTGGCCACGCGGCAATCTGGCCAAGGTCAAGGCTGGTCACGCACGTCACGCGCTTGCGGACCACGAGTGCGCGAATCTGCTGCACCGTGCCGGAAGCAATGGCGCGCCCTTTGGCCAGCACCACCACGCGATCGGCCAGCGCCTCCGCTTCCTCCAGGTAGTGCGTCGTCAGGACGATCGAACAACCTTCGTCGACCAGCCGGCGCAGCGTCGTCCACATTACTTCGCGTGACTGCACGTCGAGCCCCACCGTGGGCTCATCGAGGAACAACAGTTTCGGCCGCCCGCAAATCGCCATTGCGAATTGCGCCTGCCGCTTTTGTCCTCCCGAAAGTTTTCCGTAAGGCCGATCGGCAAGAGACTCCGTGTGCGTCGATTGCATCACGCGCTCCAGTGACAACGGGTTCGGGTAGTAGCTCGCTACCAGGTCGATGTGCTCGCGGACGTGTAGCTCCGCCGCGAGAAACACTTCCTGCATCATCACGCCGATGTGCCGCCGGCCCTCAATGAGGTGCGGCGATTGGCCGAACAGACGCGCGGAACCGGAGTCGGGCTGCTCGAGTCCAAGCAGCAGCGATATCGCGGTGGTTTTTCCCGCGCCGTTTTGGCCGAGCACCGCCAGCAATTCTCCGGACCGCACTTCGAGGTCGAGCGCGTCGAGCGCCACAATCTTGCCGAAGCGCTTGCTCGCGCCCGAGAGTTCCGCCAAGAGGTGATCGTTCGCGCCCTGACTCTTCATGCTCGTGCCTCCCGATCGTTGAATTGCGTGCGGCGCTGGCGTGAAATGGACCGCCGATTCGCTTCCAGAAGTGCGGCCGCGGCGAGCGCCGTGAGGACCGCCACGCTGAAACTGAATCCGTAGTGGAAAAGTTCGGCGATGGCGCCGAAGTGCGTCAGGAAATAGAGCAGCAAGAAGGATGCTTCCATCATGTTCGTTCCTTTCGCGATTCGCACGGCACGCCAGAAACTGTTGCCGCCGGACCCATCCGCTCGCGGCGAAGCAGCCGGCGCAGGTGCGGCACGCAATACCAGGCGTACACGAGGGCGGCAATGCCCGCGTACATCCAAAGCCACGGCCCGAACAGACCCCACATGAGCCATCCATTGGCAACTTCCGCGAGATTGCCGTATTGCGGGGCGTTTGCCATAACGAGCCCGGGGCTCTTGAAAACGAGAAAGAAGAAAATGAGGGTAGCGGCGATGTTGATCATCAGCCGCATCACCGGAAGGATCCAAGTCAAGCCGGGGCGCGCGAGGTTAATCACTCGCTGCGAGATCAAAGCCAGCAGGAGCGGCCAAACCGCTACGTAAACCGTGTGCCACGCGGGCGAGAAACTCAGATGAGCAGCGGCGCCGCCCAGCAACACTTGTGGGAAATGCGGAATCGCCAGCCACCACAAAGCAATAACGCTCCACAAGATCAGTCCCGACATCGAATACCACCGCGAAATCGGTATCAGCGGCGCCAATTCCGCCGGAGGGTAGTACCAGGGCTGCGGGAACTTGCGGCGGATAAAATTCAGGATGATGAACGTAAGCGTCACACAGAAGATCTGGACCACCACGGCGAAGTAGAAATCCCGAATCGTGATGGACGTGTGGGTGAACAGCGCGATGGCGGCGATCGCAACCACCGTGATCGTCAAATTCACGCACAGGATGATCAAATACATCGGAAACAACTCAGGCCCGATCAGTTCCCAGCCGAGCGACAAGCTACGGCGGTCTTGCCGGTAACGGCGCGCCACCAGCATCGGGTCGCCATTCTCCTTGAAGATGGCCATCTCTTCGGCATCGCTTACCGGTCTCCCGAGTTCCGTTCCCTTCTCATCGATTTGCGAGCGAAGGTCGTCGCCGAGCTCCTTGATGATGTCGTCGGCCTGCCCTCTGGGCAGATAGCGTTTCACCGCTCGCAGGTAGCTATCGAGAAGTTCCATTTCGCGCTTCGTGCCTCCATCCATGTCAGGACTCCCTGAAAATTCCATCCAGCGACGAGTCGATGCTCTGCCACTCCGCGAACAGCGGTTTCAAAATTTGCTTTCCCTCGGGCGACAACCGGTAAAAACGCTTATTGCGTTTGTCCTCTTCGCGCCACTCGCTCAGCAACAAACCTTGGGTTTCCAGGCGCCGCAGAAGCGGGTAGAGCGTGCCCTCGTCGATCTCCATGCCGTGGTCGGCCAACGCCTTCCGCAGTGTGTAGCCGTACTGCTCGCTGCGAAGAGCCGCCAGAACAGCGAGGACCAATGAGCCGCGGCGCAGCTCGAGTCGAAGGTTTTCGAGCAAGCCGTCGCTGTTAGTACCGTGCGTCATATAGTGTGCGTCACACACTGTACGATACACAGTATCGCCTGTCAAGGACTTTTTTGCGGCCGCTTTGCGCAGATCTTAGGTGTAAACGTAGCGCCGCGGCCTTCAGCGCGGCATGCTCGCTTGTAGTTAGCGGCGGAGGTCTTTGAGGATTTCCCGGGCGGCATGCGCGCCGGATACACCCGTCAACCCGTTGCCGGGATGCGTGCCGTTGCTGCAGAGATACAGGCCCTGCACCGGAGTGCGGTAGCGCGCCCAACCGAGTTGCGGGCGCATGGTGAAAAGCTGGTCGAGCGAAAGCTCGCCATGAAATGGATGGCCGCCCGTCAGGCCATACTCATCCTCGAGGTCCTTCGGCGTTAGCAATTGGGCGGCGAGTATCTTTGACGCCAGGTCCGGCGCGTACGCCGAAAGAGTGCGAACGATCGCGCCCTGCAGCGCGTCGCGATCTTTCGGGGACCAATCGCCCGTCTTCAATTTGTACGGCGCGAACTGCATGCAAATAGACATCACATGCTTTCCTGCCGGCGCGAGCGAAGCGTCCAGCAGCGTCGGAATCATCACATCCAGATAAGGCCCCGCCGAAAATTCGCCGTATTTCGAATGGTCGAATGCGCGTTCGAGGTAGTCGATTCCAGGGCCGATATGGATGCGCCCGCTCAGCGCGGCTGCGCCCTCAGCCGAATTCCTCAGCGCGGTGAACGAAGGCAGCGCGTCGAGCGCGAGATTTAATTTCGCGATCGTCCCGGAGCACCGATAGTTCTGCATCTTGACGACGAAGCTCGGCGGCAGATGCACCGGATCGAGCAGCGCAAGGAAAGTGCGGCGCGGATCGACTCCCGAGACGACCGTTTTCGCGGAAATCTCTTCTCCGCTTCCGAGAGCAACGCCGGTGGCAACCCCATTTTTCACCAGGATGCGCGACACGGAGGCGACGGTGCGAATCTCCGCGCCAGCCTGCTTCGCAGCGGCCGCCATCGCTGCCGAAAGCCCGCCCATCCCGCCTTTCGGCATCGCCGAATTTCCCACGGGATACGGATCGGCGGCAGCGCGCAACAACAGAAGCGCGGTCGAGCCGGCCGACCACGGTCCCATCGCCGAGCCGAAGATTCCGCGCGCCGCGACGGCCGCGCGCAGCAGGTCCGTCTCGAAGAATTCAGCCACAAAGTCCGCCAGCGCCATCGGGCCCCAGCGCAGCAGCCGCATCATTTCCTTTTTGCCGAGGCCGCGCACCTTGCGCCCGATTTTCACCAGCTTCCAAAGATCTTCGCTCGAAGGGTTTTCGATCACCGGAGGCGTCAACTCGAGCAACTGCTCGACGATGGCCGCGGCCCGCGCGAGACGCTCGTGAAATTCCATGTAGCTCGAGGCGTCCGTCGACGAGACCTTCTTGATGTCCTCCGCGGAGCGCTTCGTATCCGTATACAACGTCAGCGCGCGGCCATCCGGCGTCGGCGCGAAGATTCGCACCGGTGATTCGAGCTTTTGCAAGCCGTGGCGCGCAAGCTGCATGTCGTTCACGATCGACGGCAGCGGAGGCCCGCCCGTGTGCGCCAGCGTGGAGCAGCGAAATCCCGGATGAAATTCTTCGGTGATTGCGGCGCCGCCGACAATCGCCCGCCGTTCCAGCACCAGCGGCTTGAATCCCTTTTGTGCGAGATAAAATGCCGTGATCAGGGCGTTGTGCCCGCCGCCAATCACAATCGCGTCGTGTGTCTTCGCCATATCAGTTGGAAGGGCGGGGTTTTAACCCCGCCGTTTCACGCCCTAACAGATCCTGTCATCCCGAGCGGAGTCCCGCGCCTTTGCATTTCGTCCCGGCCGTTTATGCCGGGACGCGCGGGACGCAGCGAGGGATCTGCTTTTGACTTTTGCTTTTCTGCCAAACTAAATCTCCGCGCAGCCGCCACGTTCAGTGCTTACCCTTATCCTTAAGGATTTCCAGCGCAGCCAACCGTCCCGGCGCTCCCATAATTCCGCCGCCTGGATGGGTAGCCGACCCGCACATGTACAGCCGCTTGATGGGAGTGCGATACCGCGCCCAGCCCGCAACCGGCCGCAAGAAAAAGAGCTGTTCGAGCGAAAGTTCGCCCTGAAAAATGTTGCCCTCGCTCAGGCCCGTAATGCGTTCGATATCGAGAGGCGTAATCACCTGCCGTCCAATGATGATTTTCTTCAGGTTCGGCGCGTGCTCGGCGATCGTGTCGATCACGGTATCGCCAAACGCTTCGCGCTGCTCGTCCCAGTTTCCCTTGCTCAATTTGTACGGCGCATACTGCACGAAACACGACATGATGTGCTTTCCCGGCGGCGCCACCGAAGGATCAGTGAGCGTCGGAATCACAATATCGATGTACGGGCGGCGCGAGAATTCGCCGTATTTCGCCTGGTCGTAGGCGCGCTCCATGTACTCGGTGGAGGGCGAAATCGACATCGCTCCGCGGAGATGACGCCCGCTGCCGGGCAGGCTCGTGAATTCCGGAAGCGCATCCAGCGCAAGATTTACCTTGCCGGAAGAACCGCGATATTTGTAGCGCTCGACTTCTTCGATGAAATCGCCCGGCAGCTCCCGCGATTCGATGAATTTCAGGAACGTGAGCCGCGGATCGACGCTGGAAGAAACGATCTCCGCGTGAATTTCTTCGCCGCTCTCGAGCGCCACACCCTGCGCGACGCCATTCTTGATGATGATCCGCGCCACCGACGCTTCTGTGCGGATTTCGGCTCCCGCCTCGCGCGCGGCGCCGGCGATGGCATTCGAGATTGCGCCCGTGCCGCCTCGGCTGAATCCCCACGAGCGAAACGCGCCGTCGATTTCGCCCATATAGTGGTGCAGCAAAACATACGCAGTGCCCGGCGAACGAATCCCGAGAAACGTGCCGATGATTCCCGATGCGGACATCGTCGATTTGAGCACGTCCGTCTCGAACCATTGATCGAGAAAATCGGCCGCGCTCATGGTCATAAGCTGTACGAGGTTGTACTTGTCCTCCGCCGGAAGCGATTGGAAGCGCTTGCCGAGAAACGCCAGCTTTTTCAGGTCGCGCGGGTCGAGCGAACTCGGGTCCGGCGGAATCATGCCCAGAATCGGTTTCACAAACCGGCACATCTGCACCATGGCCTTGCCGAATTCCTCGTACGCCTCTGCATCGAGCTTCGAATGCCGCTCGAGCTCGCGACGCGTCTTGCCATGGTCGTTCACGCGCCAGAGAAAATCGCCGTTCGGCATCGGCGTAAACGTGCCGTCGAGCGGAAGAATCTCGAGTCCGTGGCGCGGCAGGTCGAGGTCGCGAATAATTTCTGGCCGCAGCAGCGAAACCACATAGGAGAAAACGGAAAACTTGAATCCCGGAATGATCTCTTCGGTGACGGCGGCGCCGCCCAGAACGTGACGCCGCTCCAGCACCACAACTTTCTTGCCCGCGCGCGCGAGATACGCCGCAGTCACAAGGCCGTTGTGCCCGCCGCCAATCACAATTGCGTCGTATCGTTTCGCCATAGAAACCGCCGCCTATGCGCCTGTCATCCCGACCGGAGTCCCGCGTTCTTGTTCTCGCTCGCGTAGCGAGCGCGCGGGACGAAGCGGAGGGACCTCTCTTCGCTTCGCGAACGAAACCGAAGCCGTCGCATTTTACAGGCCGTCTCGCGCAGCCACAAGGACGAACCCGCCCAACGCAGGTACTTCGGCGCTCCGTTCCATCTGTGTTCATCTGTCCCGAGGCTTCGGGATCTGTGGTTCCCAAGGTTTTGGTTCTTCCTTGCCTCCTGCCTCCGTGCTTCCTTGCCTCCTCGCTTCCCTGCCTCCTGCTATAATCGCCGCCGCAAATCACACCGAAGCGCAGCGCGAGGAGCACCCGTGCCCATAGGAACCGCGGTTCACGACCGAACTTCGAAATTGTGCGAAAGCCTGAACTACCGCGAGTGGTCGGGCTACTACGCGGTGAGCGTCTACGAAACGCACCACGAGCACGAGTACAACGCCATTCGCAACGCGGCCGCGCTGATCGACGTGACGCCGCTCTACAAATATCTCGTGAGCGGAAAAGACGCGACGAAGCTCGTCAACCGCGTGATCACGCGCGACATCAACAAAGTCGCGATCGGCCAGGTGATCTATTGCTGCTGGTGCGACGAGCAGGGCAAAGTGATCGACGACGGCACCATCTCGCGTCTCGGCGAGAATCTCTACCGTTGGACGGCCGCCGACCCCAGCATGCGCTGGTTCCATCAGAATGCGCTCGGCCTCGACGTCGATATCGAAGATATTTCGGACAAAGTCGCGGCGCTCGCGCTGCAAGGCCCGACTTCCGGGCGCCTTCTCCTGCAGGCCGCCGAAGCCGACATCGCGAACCTGAAATATTTTCGCGTCACGCGCGGCAAAATTGCGGGAGTGGAAGTGGATATATCTCGCACCGGCTACACGGGCGACCTCGGCTATGAAATCTGGATTCCGTGGAACGACGCGCCGCGCGTTTGGGACGCGCTTTTCGACCACGGACGTCAGTTCGATTTGCACGCCGCGGGAATGCTCGCATTGGACGTCGCGCGCATCGAGGCGGGCTTGATTCTGATTGAGGTCGACTATTTCAGCAGCAAGAAAGCCATGATCGAATCGCAGAAATATTCGCCTTACGAGATTGGCCTTGGGCGGCTCGTCGATCTTAAAAAGGAACACTTCATCGGACGCGCGGCGCTGGAGGAAGAAAACGGCCGCGGCCCGAAACGCCTCCTCGCGGGCCTCGACATCAATTGGGACGACGTCGAGCGCTTGTACGACGCGGTCGGCCTCGCGCCGCAAGTGGCGAGCACGGCTTCGCGCGTGGCCGTGCCGGTTTATCGCGGCGGCCTGCAAATCGGCAAAGCTACGTCGACTACGTGGTCGCCGACGCTGAAGAAAATGATCGCGCTTGCCACCTTGAATCGCGAGCACGCCGCGCCCGGCACGGAACTGCAGATGGAGCTGACCGTCGAAGCCGCGCGCCACAAGGTCCGCGCAATCGTCCGCGAGCTTCCCTTCTTCAACCCGCCGCGAAAGACGGCTACTGCCGCAATCTGAAGGCCAGTCGAGATTACTCCGCGCGCAGCGCCTCGACGGGATCAACGCCCGCCGCGCGGCGCGACGGGAGGTAACTCGCGAGCGCTGCCGTTGCAATGAGGGCGATGCTTACGGCGCCATAGGTGACAGGGTCGCCGGGGCTCACGTGGAACAGCAGCGACGACATCAACCGCACCGCCGCGATCGCTACGACGAGGCCGCACGCAACGCCTCCCGCCGCCAGCCAAAGTCCCTGGCGAACGAACATCCCTGTGAGCTCCTTCTGCTGCGCTCCGAGCGCCATGCGAATGCCGATCTCGCGCGTCCGCTGCGACACCGAGTACGCGATCACGCCATAGAGCCCCACGGTGCCGAGCAGCAGTGCCATGGCGCCGGCGATGCCCAGCATCACGAGCGTGAACGACGTCCGCGCCATCGACTTCATGTAGAAGTAATCGAGCGTGCGAACATTCGCGAGCGGAAGATTCGCGTCGACCGACCAGACGGCTTCGCGAACTTCCTTCATGAAATTCTCGGAGCCCGCTCGCGGGCTGCGGATGGCGAAGGCCATGCCGCGCTCAATCTGCACGGGACTGCTCTCGAAATTGTTCATAAAGATGGGCCAATACGCGATCGAGGTGGCGGGCTCGCTAACGCCGTCGTCATGAACATCACCCACAACGCCGACAATTTCGCGCCAATCGTCCTTCGAGCTGACTCGGATTCGCTTGCCGAGGGCGCTCGCCGGATCATGCCAATACTCGCGGGCGAAATTCTCCGAAACCAGAGCGACCGGAAGCCTGTTGTAAGTGTCGGCCCAGGTCAAATTGCGGCCGGCAATCAGCGGAATTCCAAGCGTCTCGAGGGCTTCGGGTGACACGAACTTGAACCGGCGAAGGGGAGGAATTTCGCTTTCGGCATAGGCTCGATCCTGCGCAAACACGGGATCGGTCCAGGTGTTCCCGTCCATGGGAACGGAATTCTCGAGGGAGGCAGAAGTGACGCCCGGAATAGCGGCGATCTTTCGCAGGATGGCTTGCTGCATGCGGACCACAGGCTCGGCATCTCGAACCTCCGCCTCGGGAATGCTAAGAACGAACGTCTCGATCTCGGCGGGTTTGACGAAGCCAGGATTGACGTGCGTCAACGCTCGAAACGTGCGAATCATCAGCCCCGAGCAAATCAGAAGCACGAACGCGAGTCCCACCTGCACAACCACGAGTGTATTCCGCACGCGGTGCCGCTCCCGGCTTTGGCTGAGCGTGCGCCCGCCTTCGCGGAGGCCCGTCGCCGCGCGCGCCCCCGCATACTTCAGCACAGGAATCGAACCAAACAGTAGACTGGCAACCAACGAAATGGCCAACGTGAAGAAGAGCACCGGCAGATCGATGCCGATTTGGTCGATGCGCGGCAAGCCCGCAGGCGCCATCGCAATCAGGAGGCGCAATGCGCCGTAAGCAAGCCCCAGTCCCAGCACACAACCCATCAAGCCGATGATGAAGCTCTCGAGCAGCAACTCTGCCGCGATCCGGCCGCGGCTGGCGCCCAAAGCCGTCCGAATCGCGAGTTCCTGCTGGCGCCCTTCAGCGCGAACCAGAAGCAAGTTCGCAACATTCGCGCACGCAATCAGCAGCACCATCCCGATGCTGCCCATCAGAACCCACAGAAGCTTGCCGACGTCGCCGACTACGTCGCGCTTCAGCGGGCGCAAGTTTGGCGCGATCCCAGCGTGTTTGAACAGCTCGAGGCTGAATCCCGGCGGCGGCGGGAAACTGCGCATCACAATCGGGAGCATGCGTGCCACGTCAGCGCTGGCCTGCACCATCGTCGCTCCCGGCTTGAGCCGTGCAATCCCTTCAAAGCTGAAGTTGCCCAAGTTGACTTTATTGCGGTCGAACCGAAAAGGCAGAATAAGTGGCTGCTCTTCCCAGTCTAGAAAGTGAAATTTCTTCGGCATTACGCCAATGACCTGATGGGGCCTGCCGTCGATCGTAATGTTGCGCCCGATGACGGATGGATCAGCGCCAAACTTGCGTTCCCAGTAGCCGTACGTCAGCATCACGGTTTCCGGGCTTCCAGGAGTATCGTCGGCGTTGCTAAACCACCGTCCCAGCATCGGCGGTACACCCAAAATCGGAAGGATGCCGTCCGTGACATCCAGAACCCGCACCCGTTCGGGCTCTGCCACGCCCGTTACGCTGACGGAATCGCCATGGTAGAGGCCAATATCCTCGAAAGTACGGCTTTGCTCGCGGTAGATGAAGTAGTCCGAAGGCGAAAGGTCCAGATCCTTAATGTTAACGCCCGGGGCGGTGTGCCACACACCTATCAGTTCGTCGGGGTGGGGGTACGGAAGCGGTTTCAGCAGAACGCTTTCGAGAAGGGTGAAAATAGCCGTGTTCGCGCCAATGCCTACCGCTAGAGTAACCAGGGTGATGGCGGTGAACATCGGAGCGCGCCGAAGCCTGCGAAGAACCTGCCTGAATTGGTCGCTCACTGACCCCATGTCCCCTCCTCGCGGGCCGCACTAGCCGTTCGAAAGCAGATACGTTCGGGTGCCTCGAGAAGTTCCCGGAAACGTGGTCGCGCCGCGAGCGCGCGTCCAAAGTTCGCCCCGGCGCATGGGACCCGCGACGAATCTCTGGTACCTTTATAGAGGAGTCCGCAAAGGGGGAATGAATGTCGTGCCGTAATCGTGGTGTCGCGCTAACGGCGCTGATCGTGTTCGCAATTGGGATTGCTGCCGCCGAAACGGTCCGCGCGCAAACGCCGCCCGGCACGATTCGCCTCGCCGTCGACGCATCGCAAGCGCCGCAAAAGATTCTGCACGCGCACGAGCAGATTCCGGTGCAGGCCGGCGCGCTCACGCTTTACTACCCCGAGTGGATTCCCGGCGAACACATGCCCGACGGCCCGATCATCAACGTGGCTGGAATGAAGTTCAGCGCCGCCGGCAAGACGATTCCGTGGCGCCGCGATCTGGTGGACATGTTCGCGATTCACCTCGACGTGCCGCGCGGCGCGAATTCCCTCGATGTGGACCTCGATTTTCTTCTGTCCGCTCCCGCGTCAGGTTTCTCAGCAGGCGCTTCTGCTACCGCTTCGCTCGATGTATTGAGCTGGAACACGGTTCTGCTCTATCCGAAAGGCTACGCCGTTCGCGATTTGACTTTCGCGCCGAGCTTGAAGATTCCCACCGGCTGGGAATTTGGCACCGCCCTCCCTGGCCCGCAACGCAACGGAGACACGATCGACTTTCCCTCCGTCCCGCTCAACACGCTGGTTGACTCGCCCGTACTCACAGGCCACTACTTCCATAAGATCCAGCTCACCCCGGGCCAGAATCCGCCTCATGAAATGGACATCGCCGCGGACAGCCGAGCGGCGCTCGCTATGAGTCCCGAGATGGAGTTGGATTTCCGCCAGCTCGTGGCGGAAACAGGCGCGCTTTTCGGCGTCCGTCACTATCGCGATTATCATTTTCTGATCACTCTCAGCGACGATGTGGCGCACTTCGGCCTCGAGCATCACGAATCCAGCGACGACCGCACGTCCGAGCGCAGCCTGATCGACGAATCCGAGAAAATTCAATTCGCCGGGCTGCTTCCGCACGAATTCGTGCACTCGTGGAACGGAAAGTACCGCCGCCCGCTGGGCCTCGCGACGCCGGATTACCAGCAGCCCATGAAGGACGACCTGCTCTGGGTCTACGAGGGATTGACCGAGTATCTCGGCAACGTTCTGACGGCAAGGAGCGGCCTGCTCACTCCCGAGCAAGCGCGTGAAGGCCTCGCCTACCTGGTTGCGACCTATGAGCACCGTCCGGGACGCGACTGGCGCTCCCTGCAAGACACGGCGGACGCGGCGCCGTTCCTTTACAACGCCGGAACCGACTGGGCCAACTGGCGGCGCGGCACAGACTTCTACGAAGAAGGCTCGCTGCTCTGGCTCGATGTGGACACGACGATACGCCGCCTGACCAACGACCAAAAATCAATGAACGATTTCTGCAAGGCTTTCTACGCCGGACCCGCCGGCGAGCCTGCCCTGAACACATTCACGTTCGATGATGTGGTCGCGGCGCTAAACGGAATCGCTCCCTACGACTGGAACGGATTTCTTCGCTCACACCTAGATTCTCTGGCGCCCCGCACGCCACTCGAAGCCATCGAGAATGGCGGATGGAAGATCTACTACAATGAGGAGCCAAACCAGATCCAAACCAACACCGAAATCGTCACTCATATCGTAGACCTGAGTACTTCCATTGGTTTGGGCGTCATCACGGATGGTTCCGTGTATGACGTTATTCACGGTGGCCCTGCATACCAGGCCGGGATCGGTCCGGGAATGAAGATTGTGGCCGTCGAGGGCGGACAGTTTTCGCCGGAAGCGCTGCGCGCGGCCGTGGACGCGGCGAAAAACTCGGCGACGCCGATTCACTTGCTCGTCTCAAACGGCGCGCAATATCAAACCTACGCCGTCGACTATCATGGCGGCGTTCAGTACCCGCATCTCGAGCGCAACAACAGTCGCCCCGACTACCTGGGCGAGATTCTGCATCCGCTCGCGCAAGCGGTTCCGACGGACGCGCAAAACACCGGCAAGTGAGAACACAACCTTTCATGCTGACGATTTCAGTTCATCTGGCTGCGTCGACGATGCTGGGCAGGGATGGCGGTCCCACAACATCTTGTCATCCCGCCTGCCCTGAGCGCAGTCGAAGGGAATCGCCGCGGTTTGTGCGGGGTGCGGGATCTGCTTTTCGCTTTTGGACGCCCCTCGGCCTAGGATCCCAAAAGAACCAGATCATCCCATGAAAATCACGCTCCACGCCGTCTTCGGAGTTTTGTTTCTGGTCTTGGGTGTCGTTGCGCTCATTCATCCGAATTTTGCGCTGCCCGGGAAAAAAAACGAAGTGATGATCGCCGATCAGAAAGTGGTGATCGAAACGCGAAGAATCATTTCGATCCCGCGCTTCGCGAGCGGCATCGAAGTCGTCCTCGGCATCGGCCTGATTTTCTTCGGCTCGCGGAAACCGCCGCGATGATCGGATTCACGACCCGGACAATTCATGGAAAAAGTTCGGTTTTTAGGGGGTCGGAGCTTCAGCTCCGACATTAAAGCTCGCTTTTTCGTAAGGGGTTTTAACCCCTGAGGCCACGCTTTTGACTTTTTCCGCGGGACTCTTCAGTAGCTTTCGTGCTCTTCGGAATCCGCGCTGCTGACTTTCCCTGCGAAGCTCCGGTAGACGAATACGGTGTATCCGCTCGCGAGCGCCATTCCGATCACCCACCAGATCAGGCCGATCTTCAGGCCATATTCGCTCGCTTTTGCATTTGCTACGGTGAGTGCGAAGGCGGGATTCGTGCTGGCCGGCAGCACGCTCGGATAGACGCTGAAAACCACGCTCGTCAGCATCCCGACTATATAAGCGCATGAACAACCAAACGCTGTCGCGTCGTCGCGTCCAATCGTCCAGTTCATTCCCAGCAGCCCAGCAATTGCCAGGATGGGAAAAACGTATCCCCACACCTCGATGCGAAAGTTCTTGAAGAGCTGGGGAAACATGATGAAGGTCACGAGCGTCAGCGCTACGGTCAGAAACGCAACGAGCCACCAAATCGCCGAAGCGCTCCGAACCGCGCGCGAATATAACTCACCTTGTGTCTTCAAGGCGAGCCACGTGGCGCCGTGCAACGTCAGGACGGCCAGCGCCACAACGCCGACCATCACGGTGTACCAGTCAAGAATTCCCGTTTCGCCCGACGGCATGAAGTTCGTCCACAACGGTTCGAAGAAGCGCCCGTTCGCGTCCAGCGGCACGCCGCGAACCACGTTGCCAAGTGCGGCGCCGTAGAAAACGGCAAGCAGTAGGCTCGCCAGCGAGAACACCCCATCCCACAGCGTCGCCCAAATCGGCTGCGAGATGTGGCTGCGAAATTCGAGTGAAATTCCGCGCAGAATCAGCAGCCACAGGACCATCATCAGCGGCAGGTAGAATCCGCTGAAACCCGACGCGTACAACGAGGGAAACGCGAAATAAAGCGTGCCCCCTGCCGCCAGCAGCCACACTTCATTCCCGTCCCAAACGGGGCCAATCGAGCGCATCAGGATTCGGCGCTCCGCATCGGTGCGGCCGAGCCAGAGATGAAGGATGCCGACGCCGATGTCGAATCCGTCGAGAACAACATAGCCGGCCAGCATGATGGCCACCAGACAGAACCAGATCGTTCCCATCGTTTCCTCTCTCGATCCGAATCAGGCTGCCCGCGCCGCCTCCGCGTGGCCCGGCGCAGGGCCACGCTCAATTTCCCGGTACACCAGGTACAAAAACAAGATGCCCAGAATCATGTACATCCCCAGAAACCCAATCAGCGTGAACCACGCGCTCCCCGCGGAGACGAGCGGCGAAACGCCCGCACTCGTTCGCATCAGTCCGTAAATCAGCCAGGGCTGGCGACCCACTTCCGCCGTGATCCATCCGGCCGTGTTCGCGATGAACGGGAACGGCAGCGCGAGCATCAGCGCCCAGAGCATAATTTTTGAGCCGTACAGTGTTCCGCGAAACAGTCTCCACGCGGCAATTACAAGAATCGCGATGAAGACCGTGCCCAGTCCCACCATGATGTGGTAGCTGAAGTACAGCAGTTCGATGTTATCCGGCCAATCGGATCGTGGGAAATGATCGAGCCCGTCCACCTTCGCCGACCAGACGCGATACGTGAGGAAGCTCAAAGCGTCGGGAACGACAATCGGATTGTCCAATCGCTGATTCTTCACGTCCGGCTGGCCGAGGATGGCAAGCGGCGCGCCCTCCTGCGTTTCAAACAGCCCTTCCATCGCGGCGAGCGTCGGTTTCTGATACCTCGAGATCATCAAGCCCTGTTTGTCGCCCGTGGGAGAAAGCTGCATGCACGCCGCGATCACTCCCACGATCACCGCGGTGCGAACGAACAATTTTCCCTGCTCCACATGGACGCCCGAAAGCAGGTAGTACGCGCCGATGGCCGCCATCACGAAGCAGCCCGTCTGCACTGCGCCGAGCATCGTGTGCGAGTATTGCCAGAGTGCCCACGGGTTCAGCACGAGCCCCCAGAAGCTTTGCAGGCCAAACGATCCGTTGCTCTCGAGCGAATATCCCACCGGGTGCTGCATCCAGGCGTCGGTCGCCACGATCAGGTAGCCCGAGAGCCACGATCCGATAAACATCATCAGCGACGAAAACCAGTGCCCTCGCGGGCCGAGCCGCTTCTCGCCGAACAAAAACAATCCGAGAAACGATGACTCCAGAAAAAACGAAAACACGCCCTCCATCGCAAGCGTCTGGCCGATCACGCCGCCCGCGGCTCGCGAAAACTCCGACCAGTTCGTGCCGAACTGAAATTCCATCGGAATCCCGGTCACCACTCCCAGCGCGAAGCTGATTCCGAAAATCCGAGCCCAGAAACGGGCCGCGCGGTTGTACAAATCGTTGCCGGTTCGCAGCGCGAGCGTCTTCAGGATGAAGATCAGGAGCGCAAGGCCCATCGTGAGCTGTGGGAAGATGTAGTGGAATGTAACAGTGAAGGCAAAGTGCAGCCGGTGCACGGCAAGTGCGTTCCCCATGGCCCCTCCACTCGCCACGAACGATATAGCGCGCCCCCCTCTGATGCAATCGCAAAGAACTGAGGTCCGCGCCTTTAAGTTTAAACGTAGCGCCGCGCTTCAGCGCGGCATCTTCGCCTCGGTTCCGTGTCAGCCCCGGCCGAGGGACCTAGGTTGCTCTGAAACCTGATCCCCATCGCCCGAAGCTTGCCCGCCGTGGCGGGCCTGCTTTGCCCTGAAACCTGAAACCCGACACCTGAAACCTGTCCGATGAATCCTTTTCCTTGGTCTCCCCGTATAGCTCAGTATCCGAGCCTCAGGAAGATTCCCCCCTCATAATGGGAGAAGAGGAATCACTCCAATCTAACAAGGAGAATACCCAATGAAACCCAACATCATGTTAATCATCGCGTCTGTGCTCTCGATCCTCCTCATGACCTTTCACCTGACGGACGACATCGTCCGCGGGATGGAGCCAGGAACGCTTTTCGACCTCATCGCGGTGCCAATCCTGGTCGCCTGGCTGTACGGAACGCTGGTGCTGGCCGAAAGGCGATCGGGGTACGTCATCATCCTCCTCGGGTCGCTCCTTGGGTTGCTCGTCCCTGTCATCCACATGAAGGGGAGGGGTGTCGGCGTCGGCAGCCACATCGCCAATTCCAGCGGAGCCTTCTTCTTTATCTGGACACTCATCGCGCTCGGCGTCACCGCGCTCTTCTCCGTCATCCTCTCGGCGCGCGCGTTATGGGAGGGAGCGGTTCAAAAGGATTAAACGTCGTATAATCTCGCGCGCGCAACTCGGAAGCAGAACATATGAACGTACAAGAACAAATCAAGAAGTATATTACCAGCCAACCGGAGCCAAAACGCAGTGACATGCGAGAGTTGCATCGGCTCACACTTCAAGTGTCACCAGAATGCAAATTATGGTTCTTCGATGGTAAAGACAAAAATCATACTGTTTCCAACCCAACGATTGGATATGGATTTCACACAATAAAATATGCCAATGGAAAAAGTAGAGAGTTTTTTCAAATTGGTGTGAGCGGAAACAAAACCGGAATCTCTGTCTATATTCTTGGTCTCAAAGATAAGAAGTACTTAGCCAAAACGTATGGAAAAAAACTGGGCAAGGCGAGCGTGACCGGATACTGCATTCGGTTTAAAACTCTAAAGGATATAAACATCGACACGCTTAAAGCGGCAATACGATATGGGCTTGCAGCTCAGAATGAAAAAGGCAAGCTGACGAAATAATTCCACTGCTAAGGGCAAACCTGCGCGTCGGAGGGTCTCGCACCGGCGCGCCTTTAGGTTTAAACGCAGAGCCGGGGTCTTTAGCGCGGCATCTTCGCCGCAGCCGAGCAGCGCGTCGGGCTCGCGACGAGCTAAAGCGCCGTAGGCGCGACATAAATTAGCCCAGCGCGTAAGCGCTGGGAAACCTGATACATAAATCTCCCGAGCGCCGTAGGGCCTGCCCGCCGTGGCGGGCGCGACACATGCCTCACACCCATTCCCTACTCACTAACGGAAAGCGCTCTCTCTCCATTTCAGGCTGAACCAACACACTCGTGTGTATTCTTGCTTAGTCTGCATTGGTACTTCTAGCATCAGTATTTCTACTGTTAGCCTCCGTATTTCTTCGCCTACGCGATGTATTTCTACTGATGGTCTTTCTACTGATGGGCGGGTGGCACGTTCTTGCTTGCGGAAGTGCACGCGTCATGGAAATTCAAAAGCGAAAACCTGGGCGTCACATGGTGTCGCACCCGGCTGATCGCGCGTAACGCGTCAAGCACCGCATCGGGTCCGAGACGAGCTAAAGCGCCGTAGGCGCGACATAATTTAGCCCAACGCGTAAGCGTTGGGTCCCTAGCGCAAAAGACCCCGAGCGCCGTAGGCGCGACACAGCTCTTCAATTCCCCATTTCACCGATTCGCCTTTACGGAACCTCACAACCGCCGGGGTGGCGTCCCAATTTGAAGTTCTTACTTCTTGATTGCGTTACAGTATCTACCTCATGCTAAAGGCCATCGGCGCAATTCTCATGTTGTGCGGATTCGCAATCCATCTTTCCGGTCAGACACAACACGGCACCAGCGCTAAGAAGCCCCCATCCAATCCACAAGGACAAGCTACCTCTACCTTTGTAAACAACTCGTGCAACGAAACCTGCACGGATAGCACCAAGAATCAAACGTCACACTGGTACGCATCTCCGGAATGGTGGCTCGTAATTGTTGCCATACCAACATTGATTCTTATTTGGTACCAAGCTAGAGCCACCGCCAAGTCTGCTAAAGCCACCGAAGACAGCGTGGAGGAGATTAAGCGACAAGTCGGCTTCATGGAGAGGCAAACCAAGGCTGCAGAGGACGCTGCCACTGCAGCCAAAAACAGCTCTGATGTGCTGGCTAATATCGAACGGGCATGGGTGGACATTCTGGTAAAGCGGCAAGGCAACACCGGCTACTTTTGGGAAATCACCAATTATGGTCGCACCGTTGCGCACATAAAGGAACTCCATCTGGTCATACGGCTTACGCCATCGGACGGAAGCACTCCGTCGGGAGCAGAGCGTACGTATCCAAGAAACAAGCTACTGGTTCCCCAAGCTCCTTGGCCTGCGTTGCATCTCGACTTGATCCAAGACTTGGGAGAACGGACCTTCGCTATGGTGAGGAGCGGGGAAATGAGGCTTGATTATACATTCACCGTGCGCTATGAGGGTATTGTTCCCAATGGGAGCAGTGAATCCCTGCATTATTACGACACGGCGAACAGCTACCAATGCCTGCGCCCTGTCGAAGCACCCCAATACAATCCACGTGACTAGCAGCACCCAAATTAGGACAGTTCGTAGTCTGTCAACGCCAGGAGAAGCGCAAATGAATATTGAACGGAAGATGACCTTCGGTGTACTGGGGGTTCTGTTTCTAGCATCCGGTGCGCGGGCACAGGTAAGCTGTTCGCCGAATGTGGACAAGAAAATGTGCGCCGATGTTGCGACATTCCTTGACCCGATTGTAGACCATGGAACGCCGTATCATGGGGTTGGCATCCCTGTGGAAATTGTCACAACCGCGGAGTACGCAAAGCGGATCGCCGACACAAAAGAATTAGAGAAGAGAGAGATGGATTATGCCGGTGGCATGGACAAGGCGGCAAAATCCCCGGACAAATTCTCGCCTTTCTACAGACACACCTTGGCAAACAGTTGGGACGAGAACATTACGTTTTTCCGCGACAAACCATCCTCTAATCTTGTACGCACAATTCTGATTTCATCCGCTGCGTTTGAAGGATTCGTGCTAGGAGCGGTAGACCCCAAAACGAACGCCGTGCAAACCGTTCCTACTGGCAAGTACGATTCTAGCCGTACCGCAAACGCTGCAGCTTTTATTGGCGGTTACCTCTGCGGAACAATGGCAAGAGCGTGGGATGGAAGCATTACCACCACAGACATGAATTAGCCCGTCGGTGGCCAACATTTCAGCAGTCCCAAGGGCTTGAGTCGGAACTACGGGCAACTTGTCCGGTAAAGTTTATCAAGTAATAATATTTACACATGCTCCCTAAAAGGACTCGGGTCTATTCAACTGGCTGTGGCGTTTGCGTTGATGGCTCTAAAAGGACTAGCGCTTCCTTTAATGCTTGAAAGAATTGCTGTAGCGTTCCTTCGGTCCGCGTCGTTCGATCCGGCATCCATGCGATCTGCCAAGTCATTTCGTGATGCCCGATCTTCCTGAACATCTGGCCTATCGCGAGTAGTTGGGCTTCATTCGGTGGAAACATTACATCTACATAGAGGTATTCGTAGATGTCGATCCGAAGTGTTTTGAACTCCCTGTAGAACTCATTCTGGATTTTGTAGTTCTCGGGCCCGAGGATAACCGAGTGGTTGAAATAGCCCCGTCCTTCAGATTCGTCACCGATCAAATCTCCATTAGGCATAAGCATGTAGAACGCTTGTTTGCTCGATACCGAAGACGCACTGCGCGGGGGAAATAGGCGTTCGATTTCTTCGAGCGTCCTCCGACCAGCGTTTTCGGTAGGGCGCCGATCCTCCGGCCAGATTGTATTCATACTGATCCCCTTCATGCCACGGCGTCGATTATGGCGGGTGGCACAGCCTTAAGCCCTTGATTCTCAGGGTGCCGCAGCCCTTCGACGTTTGAAGGGTGCGCGCCGTTGGTTTTGGCTCCTTCTCCACTTCTCCGCAGCTACGGTCAGGCCGGCGGGGGCTGAAGCCCGAGTTCCAAGGTCGCACCGCCCTTGTCGCCCTCGACGGAATCTCAAAACCGCCGCTAACTCCGCATTTTCTGCAGGTTAACGGTCTAAGTAGTTCCCACAATAGAAATCATCCACAAATTGTGCTACCGTCAGTCGTTTTCTTCCAAGGAGCCAGAGGAGGAACACTCGACATGGCCGCCCAGAACCAACACAGCGCATGGCAGCGACCCATCGAGCGAAGGCTCACCGCCGGTCGCCCGCGCCGCGCAAATCGAGAGCGCCCATCGCGCGACCGCCACTCGCGTAAGTGCCAAATTTGCAGCCATCCCCGGCGACAGGACATCGAACAGGATTTCCTCCGCTGGCTCAGCCCAGACCGCATCGCCGCGCAATACGGCCTCGCCGACCATTCCACGGTTTATCGCCACGTCCATGCCACCGGGCTCTTCAAGCGCCGCAGCGAAAGTATCCATCTCGCTCTCGACAGCATCCTCGAACAGGGCAACGCCCTCGTGAACGTAAACGCCCATTCCATCCTGCAAGCCGTCAAGTTCTCAGCCATCCTCGACGGCGAATGGATCGAGCCGCCCAGAAATCATGTCGTCGAAACACGAAGAACCGAGTCCCCTAATCGCCAAATTCCGATATTAGAACCCTCACAACTCTCTGAAAACAAAGGTGCCGTCTCATCCTAATCGCCAAATATCCCACCCCCGCATTCTTGGCACATCCGCCGTCCATCTCCTCCCGCGAGCCCTTCACCGGGCGTACAATGCTCGCCGCTGGCAGAGTCCATCGCTTCGGAGGAAGCATGAAGACAGGAATTCGGTTCGTCGCGATTGCAATTGGCGTCGCAATCTTCGCGGCCTGGTGCTCGGTTTCCACGCCGGCGCAGACGCCGCAGCGGCACGCCATCACGTTCAAGGATCTGATCTCGATGCATCGCGTCGCCGATCCCGAGATCTCGCCCGACGGCCAATGGATCGCCTACTCCGTGGCCACGCCCGATCTCGAAGCGAATCGAACGACGCACAACATCTGGATCGTTCCCGCAGCGGGCGGCGAATCGCGGCAGATCACGCGAGGTGGAACTGACGAGCGGCCGCGCTGGTCGCCGGACGGAAGGAAACTTGCGTTTCTCTCATCACGTGGCGGCGCTGCTCAGATTTATTCGATCGCTCTGGAGGGCGGCGAGGCGAGCCGCGTCACTTCCCTTTCCACCGGCGCGGACAACGAATTGTGGTCGGCGGACGGAAAATGGATCGCGTTCGTGTCCAACGTTTTCCTTGATTGCAAAGACGACGACTGCAATTCGAAGCGCGCCGCCGAGGTGGAGAAGAATAAGGTCAAGGCGCACGTCTACGAGAAAACGCTCTACCGCCATTGGACCGCTTGGTGGGACGGCACGCGCAGCCACCTGTTCATTGTGCCTGCGAGCGGAGGAACGCCGCGCGACCTGACGCCCGGCGCCAATTACGACGTGCCGCCGTTCAACCTGGGCGAGCCGGAAGCGATTGCCTTCTCGCCCGACAGCCAGGAACTCGCCTTTACCGCTAACACCGATAAGGACGAGGCGCTGAGCACGAACGGCGATCTCTTCACGGTTCCCATTTCTGGCGCGAGCGAACCCAAGCGCATCACCACGAATCCGGCGGACGATTGGGGTCCGGCGTATTCGCCCGACGGAAAATGGATCGCCTATCGCGCGCAGACGCAACCCGGCTACGAAAGCGACCGCTGGCGTCTCATGCTTTACGACCGCAAAAACGACAAGCACGTTAACTTGACCGAGAGATTCGACGGCAACGTTGACGAAATCGCCTGGGCGCCGGACAGCAAGACGATCTACTTCGTGACCTCGCAAAAGGCGCTGAACCCCATCTATGAGATTGGGACGAATCCCGGCAGTTCGCCTAAAGCCGTTATCGCGACGGGCTCGAACGGCGAAATCGCGGTCAGCCACGACGGCCGCGGTCTCGTCTTCACGCGAAGCAGCCTGACCATGCCCGCGGAAATTTTTGCCGCGGATTCCGACGGCTCAAATGTGCGCCAGATTACGCATCAGAATGCCGCCATCCTTGCGCAGCTCGAACTTCCCGCCGCTGAGGCGTTCTGGTTCGCGGGCGCCGAAGGAACCGAGGTGCAAGGGCTCCTGCTTCGGCCGCCGGGATTCGATGCGTCGAAGAAATATCCGTTGCTGCTGCTGATTCACGGCGGGCCGCAGGGCGAATGGGGCGACGCTTGGGGTTATCGCTGGAATCCGCAGGTGATGGCCGCTCCGGGATACGTCGTGTTGATGATCAATCCTCGCGGTTCCTTTGGCTACGGCGCGAAATTTACGGAAGAAATCAGCCGCGATTGGGGCGGGAAGGTCTACACGGATTTGATGAACGGCGTCGACGCCGCCATTGCGAAATACCCGTTCATCGATGGCTCGCGAACGGCGGCCGCGGGCGGCTCGTACGGCGGTTACATGATCGATTGGATCGCCACGCAAACGGGCCGGTTCAAGTGCCTCATCAGCCACGCGGGCCCGTACGATGCGGTCTCGATGTACGCGACGGAAGAGCTTTGGTTCAACGAGTGGGAGTTTGGCGGGACGCCGTGGTCGAGCCCGGACCTTTATCGCAAGTGGTCACCGAGCGAATTTGGCGCGGCGCTGGGCAAGTTCAAGACGCCGACGCTCGTGATCGGCGGCGAACTCGATTTTCGCGTGCCCTACACTCAGGACCTCGAGTTTTTCAATTCGCTGCAGCGTCAGGGAGTGCCTTCGAAGCTCGTGATCTTTCCCGACGAAGGCCACTGGGTGCTCAAACCTCAAAACAGCGAATTCTGGTACAAGACTTTTCTCGATTGGCTCGCAACGTACCTGAAGTAGCCGAGGCTGCGTCAGCGCAAAAAAAAGGGCGGGACTGAGCCCGCCCTCTCTGTTGGCTGTTCGTGTTTAGGTCGTGGGAATTTTCACTGCCTGAGTTTTTCCGCCGAAGTCCACTTCGACGATTTTGTTGTTGTCGACCACTACTGTCGTGGCTTCGGGCTTATTTTGGATCTGAACCCACTGCACCGAAACGTGCGCGACCACTTTCCCATCCTCGTTGGTGACCTGAAGCTCCGTTGCGTTGTCCTTGACCTTCAACTCGTAGTCGCCTTGCTTGAGTTGGGTTCCGGCAATTGTGGTTGAGCCGTCTGAATAGAATGCGACTGAATCCGTGTGGGCCCAAACGGGAACCGACAGAGCAAGAAGAGCAAGCCCACCTAAGAATTGCTTCGCGTGTAGACGCATAGCTGTACCTTCTCCTGTGAAGAAGTGGAATTACCCGAGGAAAACTGAGCAGGCCTGCCGAGTTCCTGTGGGTGAGCGTCGCGCGGCTGCTTCAATCACCGTGCGATTGCTCACATATTGAGATGTGGCGCTTTGCCGCGAGGTTTCAGGAATTTCAGGATATTATTTGCGAGGATTTCGCTGCTTTTCTTGCGTCCATTCATCGAAGGTGCCCGGTACGATCTTCTCCATCTGGCGTCGTCGCCCGCCAGCTGCTTGACGAAGCTCGCGGTTGACAACGGCGCGATCCGGTGCGAATCTTTCGCCATTACTAATTCCCTCGGAGGGCTCCGATGCAGCCATCGAGGCGACACTGTCTCTATGCATCGCTCGCGCTGCTGGCGTTTTGCGCCCCGGCGCAGCGAACGTTTGCCGAAACTCTGACGATCACCAGCTCCCCTCCCGGCGCCACCGTGGAGATTGATGGAATCGCTGCCGGCACAACTCCCTATCACGTCGACTATCCGGGAAGCTATTTTCACAAACCCCACACGGTTTTCACCGCCAGGCTCGAGCACGCCATGGTTCTGCGCCTGTCGATGGGCGGATACCTCACCCAGCAAATCACGGTCTCAAGCGGCCCTTTTGAATGGATCGGCCTCTCCGGCAAACACCACGGCAACTACTTTCTTCTTCGGTCCGATCACTTCGAGATCAAACTCGAACCGATTCACGAGTCAGCCGCAAGCACAATGGAAACCGGCGCGCGCGCCGGTCCTCTGCCGCCACCTCACACTGGCTCGACCCCTCTCCTTAGCGAGACACACGCTCCTGGCACCGGCAGCGTGGCGATCGCTTCCGATCCTGCCGGCGCGGAAATCTACATTGACGGGAAATTCGTGGGTCAGACGCCTTCGACGATTCGCTTGCCCAGCGGCGCGCACCGCATCGAAGTGAAGTCGCAGGGGAAACAGAATTGGCAGCGGGATCTCGAGGTTTTGAAAGACAGCGAGCTTACGTTGCATCCGGTGCTGGCCGAAGGTCAACCTTAAGCGTCGGCGTCGGGCTCGATCGTCTCACTGAGAACCCAGAACGACTCCGCTACTCCCACGGGCCGGAATAGATTGCCGCTGCGATTTCGCCCACTGCCTGGCCCACCACCATCTGCGGCGCGTCGGGATCGTCGAGCGGCAACGACACTCGGTTCGCATAGACGGCGAACGCTAGATGGCGGCCATCCGGCGTCGTCGTGTAACCGGCAAGCCCTTTGGCGTTGAGCATCACGTTCTTGTTGAGCGCGTCGTACGAGCCGAACGTCCCGGTCTTCGCAAAGACGTGACCCGCGGCAGGCGAATCGATCTGGATCTTGAAGAGCGTGCCATCGCGGCCCAGAATCGGCAGCGCGTTCTTGAAAACGGCAAAATCCTTCTGCTTCGACATGAACGCGAGGTAATGCACTACAAAGTCGGGCGTGAAGTACGCGGAAGGTGCGCCGCCTGCGCCGTCCGCTTGTGAAGCGGCCGTTAGATCGAGTCCGGCCTTGGCAAGAAAATCGTGCTCCAGGTCGAAGCCGGCCTGCTCGCTATCCGTCGTTTTATGCGCCAGCACCGCTCCGAGAATCGACGGAGTCATGCTGGCGTGCAGGTTTTGACTCACCTTCAGCGTTACCTTCACCTCCTCGGATAAGGGCAGCGAGACGTGCTCGGCCACCAGATTCTCCAGAGTGTACGAGCTCGACGCCGCTTTGAAATCCGGCTTCGGGACGAGAGCCGGAAACTTGGCCGCGATTCCCTTTTCTCGCAGCGCTTCTACGAGCGTCACCTCGGCGAATCGGCTGGGCTCCGGCACGTGGTAGGCGAAGAGAATCGGCGCATGTCTCGCGGGAAAAGTGCCGGCCAGCGTGACGGTGTGCGAACCGTCCGGATTGGCGGTGTCGGTCGACGGCTCCACGCTCGCGTGGATCTTCGACGCGGACGTGGTCACCTGATTGATGAATGTGACGTACGAGGTTGCGGGCGAAATTTTCAAACTGGTGGCCGAGCCTTCTTTGTCGCCCGGAGAGATTGTAAGGTCGATCAGATTGTCGTTGACGCAGATCGCAGAGATCACGGCGCCCGTTCCCTCTTCACGATCGCCCTCGGCGAAGAGGCTCGCATCGACCAGAACGTTGCCCTGAATCTTCTTTATGCCGTGAGAGGCCACCTGGGCGGCAATTTCACGCACTACTAGAAGTGGATCACCGGGAACGGCGCGCGTTTCATCTTGGCCCTGGTAGGAATGATCTTCGTTCTCGAACGCGAGACTCCCGTCGGGCTGAATGCGGCCTGACAGATTCGGATCGCCGCTCGCCACCAAGATTAAATCGCCGTTCAGAGTTCCGTCCGCTGCGATAGGACCAGTCCGATACACGCGCGTGTGAAATCGGTAGTCCGCGCCCAGAAGTTCCAGCGCAGTGCCTTCGGTGAGAAGTTTCGTGGTCGACGCGGGCGTGAAAAGTTCATCTCCGCGCAGAGCAAACACCACCTTGTCCTCATCGAGCGAATAGACTTCCACCCCGAACGTGGCGTGTTTGTATTCGGGACGGCTCTCAATTTCGCTGATCTTTGCCGCGAGCGCGGAATTCTTCTGCGCTTGCGCCGTACAAGAGCTGGCGAGAGCCCACAAACCCACAGCGAGCGAAGCAACCGCAAGAATCAGCTTCTTGTGGGGCAATCTCATGAGTTGTTCCTTCATACCTCGTACCAGCGGAAGCCAACTCGCTGTTCAGCTTCGGCTTGCTTGAGCAGGGAGAGCGTGCGGCCGCGCCGGTAATTGGCGCAGGCCACGAGCAGCACGTTGATCAACGCAAGCGGCGCAACGTAGGACGCCCCGAAGGATGGCGTCTCAACCGACGCGAGAAAGCATTCATCCGCGAATCGAGCGACGGGCGAAACGAACGTATCCGTGATCCCCACGCAGTAAGCACCGCGCGCGGACGCCGCCTGCATTCCTTCCACGGTTTGCCGCAGGCCGCGGCGAAAACTAATCGCGAAGACCAGGTCGCCGCGCCCTATGTTGCGCGAGGTGTGCGTCACGAGCCCTGCGGTGGTGGCGGTGATCACAGTGAAGCCGAGCACCGTCAAGTGGTACTCGAAGTACGCCACCAGCGTCGAGGCCAGATCGCCGCCGATCATGAGAATTCGGTTTGCCGCATGGACTCTGCGAGCAAGCGCCTCGACGCGTTTGTATTCGAGGCTGTTCCGCAATGCTTGCAGATTGCGGCTCTCCTGTTCGAGCGACTCCCGGGCATGGGCGGGGATGCTCGAATCCGGCGTTGAGCTCGCGCGCATCAAGTCAAACGACGTGGCGTGCGCGATCGACAACTCGTGCAGGAATCGCTGGAACTCGCGATAGCCGGTAAAGCCCATCGCGCGAACAACACGCACGATCGTCGCGGGATCGGAGTTCAGCCGCTTCGCGAGGCTGCGAACGCTCAGCAGCACGAATTCGCGCGGGCTTTCCACCACGGGCCGAATCACTTCCTGGCGCTTGTGGCTGAGTTTGCCAATCAATTCCGCGAGACTCGACCGCGACCCAGGTCGGGAGCGCTTGATCGTTGTCGGCATGGCGCCAGAGCATTCCCCAGAAGCAATCGCCATGTCAAGCGTGGTGGATTAAGGGTAGTGTCTCAGTTTGAATCTCGGGACTGGGAAACGGACCTCTGGTTAATGGCCACACCGACAATACGGCGCGCAGATAGTTTCAACCTCCCGCGCGACGTCGGCGCAAAGTATTCTGGTAGGAGGGAGGTTTGCTGCATGGCAAAACTTGTCTACGGATTGAGCCAGTCCCTCGATGGCTACGTCGACCACATGAAGCTTGGGCCGCCTGTGCCCGCGGCCTTCCGTCACTTCATCGAGCAGGTGCGTGGCCTGACGGGTCTTATCTACGGTCGCCGCATGTACGAGATCATGCGTTATTGGGACGAAGATCTTCCTGCTTGGGACGCGGAGGACCGCGACTTCGCGGTGGCGTGGCGGCGCCAGCCGAAGTGGGTCGTGTCGCGTTCCCTCAAGTCAGTTGGCCCCAACGCCACGCTTGTGGCGGATGGCTTCGAGACGGTGATACGCAGGCTGAAGGCTGAGCTGGCTGGTGAGATTCATGTTGGCGGACCAGTCCTGGCGCAAAGCCTGACCGAGACCGGTCTCATCGATGAGTATCGACTCTACCTCCGCCCCGTCGTGCTTGGTAGTGGCAAGCCATTCTTCGCCGGCCCCAGGCCGCCGCTTCACCTGGTGGCCAGCGATTTAATCGCCGATGACTTGATTCGGTTGACGTACGTTCCTGCTTAATCGCGCGAGGCGCCCGACGGACTGCGCTCCGAAATTCAAACTGAGACACTACCGGATTAAGTGATGATGAGTAACTTGCTTCTAAACTCCAGCGCCGTTTCCAGGGACTCGGCCCATCCTCCGCCACACCGCAGCCGACGCCAGTTTCAGATAGCCTTCGAACTCCGAGACCCGCAGAAGTTTCATCAGAAGGCCCAAGAGAAGGATGCCAATCGCAGTCACAATCGCGAGCACTGCCAGAGCGCCGAGCGGACGCTGCCAGGGGAGAAAACCCTCCGTCCAGCCCGCGAGCGCATAGCACGCCAAGCCCGCGCCCGCGGAGGCCGCGCTCACTTTTGCGAAGAAAATTACCAACCCGCCCGCTTCGCGATTCTGGGTCCGGCGATTCAGCAGGACGAAAAGAACCAGCGTGTACGCGATGATTCCGATCGAGCTAGCGAGCGCCAAGCCGCGATACTGCAGGCGCTGCACGAGAAACCAATACAGCGGCAGGCTCAAACCCGTCATCAGCGTGCCGGCTACCGCGGGAATGATCGTGTTCCCCGTGGCGTAAAATCCCCTTGCGAGGATGTTCTGGGCGCCCCAGGCAAACATGCCGATCGAGAAATACGAGAGCGCGACGGCCGTCGCCTGCAAGTCTCCTTCGTGCAGGCGCGTATGCGTAAAAACCAGATGTACGAGCGGCAGCCTTTCCGCGATAGTCAGCGCGGAAATCGGCACCAGAATGAAAATCAGGGCCCTGAAAGTGGAATTCAGGATCCGGTTGAGATCTTCATGTTTCTTTTCGGAATAGAGCTGGGCAAGGATCGGAAACGAGGCCACGCCGATGGCTTGTCCGACGAGTCCCAACGGCACCCTCATCAAATTTTTGCCGTAGGTCAGCCAGGTGATCGACCCGTGTTGAAGAAACGACGCGTAGTGGCGCATGATCCAATCGTCAGCAAAGGTGAGTCCCAGCGCGAGCATGATGGGAATCGACAGCTTGAGGAAGTAACGAAAACCCGGATGCCTTACGTCGAAATTGGGCGAGAAAACAGCGCGTGCGCGCCCGGCGCCATAAACCTGCAAGAGAAAATTTCCAAGGAAAGCTCCCGCTAGAACGCCTACCGCGAATCCTGTGATTCCAATCCTGGAAGAAAGCAGAAGGCCGCCCAGGACGATGCACGAGTTATACACAATGGGCGCGAGCGACGGGATGATGAACTGTCCCTTCGCGTACTGCACGGCGCTGAGAATGCTACCTTCATAGAAGCATATCTGCGCCGGCAGCATCAGCCTCGTCAGGAACACCGCCAGGGCGTGCTCGGACGGGTTGAATCCGGGGGCGATCGCTTTCATTAGCGGACCGGCGAAGATCTCACCGGCAATGACCAGCGCCACGAGGACGAAACCCATCACAGACACAACCGTCGAGAACACGTGCCATCCCTGATCTTCTCGCTCTTCCGCGACGTACTTCGCGAAGACGGGGATGAAGGTGATGCTGAGTGAGCCTCCCGCGATCAGATAGTTGAGCATATCGGGGAGAGTAAAGGCCGTGTTGTAGGCGTCCGTGACGGCGTTCGCGCCAATCTGGTGGGCCACCGCCCATTCGCGGAAGAATCCGAGAATGCGGCTGAGCAGCACGCTCGTCGTCACGATCACGGTGGCCACCGCGATGCGGCGATGCATGGTTTCCGTCGTCACGACGGACATGGTAGATGGTTTGCTTACGCCGGACTAGTGGCTTCGAAACTCGCGTTTCTAGCGCGGCGGCGTGTCGGCGGGCGCGGCTCGCAGGTATTGCGCGGGCCATGGAATCTGGAACCCGGAATCCCGTGCCACTTGAAGCGGCCAATAGGGATGGCGCAGGAACTCGCGCGCCATCTCAATCAAGTCCGCCTCGCCGCGGCCCAGAATTTCGTCCGCCAGCCTCGGAGTATCGATCATGCCGACGGCGGCCGTCAGCACACCGGTAGCGTCTCGAATCTGCTTCGAAAAAGGCGCCTGATAGCCCGGCTTCAGCGGGATATGCACTCCGGGAACGATACCGCCAGACGAGCAATCGATCACGTCCACGCCCATCGGCACGAGTTCTTGCGCCAGCGCGATGGATTGTTCGCCGTCCCAGCCATCCTTCATCCAGTCCGTGGCCGAGATGCGAACGAACAGAGGATTGCTCTCGGGCCAAACGCGCCGCACCGCCTGAACGATCTCTCGTAGCAACCGCGTGCGGTTCTCGAACGAGCCGCCGTACGAATCCGTGCGCAGGTTCGCGACGGGCGAGAGAAATTCGTGAATCAAGTATCCGTGCGCCGCGTGAATTTCCAAAACCTGAAAACCAGCGGTCCACGCCCGGCGCGCGGCGGCGGCAAAGGCGTCGATGACGCCGCGGATTCCGGCCTCGTCGAGAGCCTCAGGCGTCGCGTGGCGATCGTCAAACGAAATGTCGCTCGGGGCCACCGGCGTCCATCCTCCCGCCGACTTGGGAATCGTGCCGGTGCCCTCCCACGGACGCGGCGTGCTCGCCTTTCGTCCCGCATGCGCGATCTGAATTCCGGGAAGAACTTTCTGTTCCCGGATGAACTTCGTGATTCGCGCGAGAAACTCGATGTGCTCGTCCTTCCAGATTCCCAGGTCGTGCGGACTGATGCGGCCTTCTGGAGTCACGGCGGACGCTTCGAAGAAAACTAGAGCTGGTCCGCCAACGGCCCGGCTGCCCAGGTGAACCAGGTGCCAGTCGTTCGCGAATCCGTCGGTGCTCGAATACTGGCACATCGGAGAAACCACGATGCGGTTGTTAAGAGTCACGCCGCGGATGGTCAGCTCGTCGAAGATTTGCACGGCAGGATTGTCCTCGCTCTCGAAAGTGAACGCGATTTCGGCGACCCAGTGTAGCGCAAACCAAACCTAGTCGTCGCGGCGGTGAGTTTTCAGGTGCTGGCGATCCGCAAAGGGATCCACCAGCCGAAAGATGTGTTCGCCTGCCCGCGGATCGAACCGGTACATCAACACCGCATCGGCCGCTTCGTCTTCTCCCACCAATTCGAGCTCGGGGTTGTCCACAACCACGTCACCATTGTTCTTGATGCGAAGGATGGTGCCCACCTGCAGCGCAATCTTCATCTCGTTTTCCGGACTTTCTTTTACTTTCATCGCTGCCCCTTTTTGGTGCGGCCAGATTCGCATATTCGGCCCGCGTGTGAGCCTGCGTCACCACCTATGATGAGCGAGCGAAGGGAAAAGGCGCAGACGATTGCTTGTTTGCGACGAAAACGGAAAACTCGAACCCATCCGAGATTCGCAGGGTAGTCGACGCGAATCCGTTCTCGCCCGATTGCATGTAGTCGACGAAAGGCTGCAGGACTTTCTTGAACGTGAAAATATTGTCCGCGAGCACGATCGCCCCGCTTCGCAGCTTGGGCTTCAGGATTTCGATCACCGGAATATACATGGCCTTCCATCCGTCGAGCAGGACAAGGTCCACCGGTCCCGCGATTGACGAGAACGTCTCGCGCGCATCGCCGGGAAGAATCATCGCGTAGCCGGAGAGCCCCGCATCCTCGATGTTTTTTGTGGCTTGCGCGTGCTTCGAGGGTTCTAGCTCCGAGCCGATCACTTCGCCGCCGTTGTCGCGCGCCGCCGCGGCAAGATAGATTGTCGAAATCCCGAACGAAGAACCGAACTCCACGATTCTGCGGGCGTCAATCGCTCGCGCGATCAGGTAAAGCATGGCTCCTTGTTCGCGCGATATGGGAATGTACAAGTCATGAAAGAAGTTGTACTCGAAGCTCTGGTCCTGAAGCTTTTTGCGCGCGGCTGCCCACGCGAGCAGCGGAATGCGGCGCGCGATTTTCCATTTGTCCGCCGCCGCTTGACGATGCAGCCGATTCAACACCGCTGCGATTCGTGGATCGCGGAACGGCAAATTCCCAACGCTCATTCGCTGGCGTCTCCCGCTCAAACGCACTAAACCTAACACTACGCCGCCCCGCGCTCAATCGGCTCCGCAAGGAACCCAATTTAGCTTCGCACAATCGCGCCAAGTCGGCCCGGCTGCCGGCGAACAGGAATCCACCACGTTGCTTTCATGTAACCGGCTGCCCGATTGCTTGTCACTCCGCGAGACTTCGAAAATACAATAGTTCCAGCTTCTCTCTCCCTTGAAGGAGCACCGATCGATGAGAGCAGTTCTTGGCATTTGCCTGGCGCTCGTGGCGGCGTCTGTTCTGATTGCGAAGCAACTCGATTCGAAGACCAGCGCTGACGAAAACCGCATTCTCGCGTTCGAAAACGCCTGGAATTCCGCCGAGCAGCGGAAAGACAAGACGGCGCTCGATGAATTGCTCGCCAGTTCCCTGGCCTACACGGACTACGACGGGACGTTCATGAACAAAACCGAATTCCTGGCCAGCGTCGTCAACCCCGCGTTGCACCCTGAGCTGATCACGAATGAATCGGTCACCGTCCACGCCTACGGCAATTCGGCTGTCGTCACCGGTATCTACCGCGAGAAAGGTACGTTCAACGGAAAGTCCTACTCTCGCCGAGGCCGGTTCACGGATACGTGGGTGAGCCAGAACGGCATCTGGCAATGCGTCTCGAGCCAGTCAACCCTCATCACCCGGCAATAATCGAACACTGGGTCTGGCGTACCGCCTTGCGTTGCTCCCAATCTCGGGCGTACCATCTCGCTTCATTTCCTTCAGGGAGATTCCAGGAACATGAGACTACTCGTCCGTATCGTGTGTTTCGCTGCGCTTGCGTGCCAGGCTCTGGTCCCGGCCGCGCAAGCTTCGCCCGCCCATCAGGATCAAACCCGCACCTTCACGCTTGAGCGGGTCCTGAGCGCCCCGTTCCCTACAGACTTGATCGCGGCTCCCGCGAAGGGCCGATTGGCATGGGTGTTCAACGCCGAGGGAAAGCGAAACATATGGATCGCGGAGCCGGCGGCCAACGGCGGCGGCTATTCCGCGCGCCAAATCACGAGCTATTCGCAGGATGACGGCCAGGATCTCGGCGAACTTGCCTGGACGCCCGATGCCGATTCGATTGTCTTCGTTCGCGGCGGCGACCTCGAATTCAGCAAGGCTGCGTACCCTAACCCCTCGCGCGCAGCCGCGGGAGTGGAGCAGGACGTTTGGGTCGTGTCTCTCACCGGCGGCGATCCGAAGAAAATCGGCGAGGGCCATTCTCCTGCCGTTTCGCCAAAGGCCGGCGTGGTTGCCTACGTCTTCAAGGGCGAAATCTGGCTGGCGAAGCTGGATGGCAGCGACAAGCCGGAGCAATTGATCCACGAGTCAGGCGAGAACAACTCTCTCCGTTGGTCGCCGGACGGCCAGTCCATCGCGTTCGTAAGCTCGCGCGGCGATCACTGCTTCGTCGGCGTGTATTCGCTTTCTGCAAAGACCGTGAGCTATTTGGATCCCAGCACGGATCGCGACGACGAGCCCGCGTGGTCGCCTGACAGTTCGCGGATCGCTTTCCTCCGGATTCCCACTTCGAAAAGTGATCTCGTTTTTGAACCGAAGCGCACCGGTGCGCCCTGGTCGATTCGCGTTGCGGACGTTGCCACCGGCAAAGGGCGCGAAATCTGGAAGGCTTCCACGGGACAAGGCAGCGTGTTCCGGCAAATTGTTGCGGACGATCAAATCTTCTGGGGTGCAGGCGATCGAATTGTTTTTCCGTGGGAACGCGATGGCTGGACGCACCTTTACACTGTGCCCGAAAATAGCGGCGCCGCCGAATTGATGACGCCGGGCGATTTCGAAGTTGAATATGCCTCGCTCAGCAGCGACCGCAAAAGCGTCGTCTACTCGTCGAACCAGGATGATATCGACCGCCGCCACGTGTGGCGCGTGGGCGTCGCGGCGACGCATCCCGAAGCCGTCACCTCCGGGACGGGAATCGAGACCGCGCCCGTCGTCAGCAGCGATAATCGCACGATAGCTGTGCTGCGCTCCGATGCTCGGCTTCCGATGCGGCCCGCGATCGCGGCCAGCGCCACCGAAATTCGCGATCTTGCTCCGAATTCGATTCCGGCGGATTTCCCCGCGTCTCAGTTGGTCGCTCCGCAGCAGGTAATCCTGCAAGCCGCCGACGGAATGCAGATTCACGCCCAGCTATTTCTTCCGCCGCACGCGAATGACGGCAGCCGGCGTCCGGCCGTCGTCTTTTTTCACGGAGGCTCTCAGCGCGAGATGCTCCTCGGCTGGCACTACATGTTTTATTACAGCAATGCGTACGGAATGAACCAGTACCTCGCCAGCCGAGGCTACGTGGTCTTGGCGGTGAATTACCGCAGCGGCATCGGTTATGGTCTCAATTTTCGCGAAGCGCTGAATTATGGCGCGGCCGGAGCGAGCGAGTTCAACGACGTGCTTGGTGCAGGGCTCTATTTGCGGGGCCGGCCCGACGTGGATGGAAAGCGAATCGGCCTCTGGGGCGGGAGCTACGGCGGCTATTTGACCGCGCTCGGTTTGTCGCGCGCTTCCGATCTGTTTGCCGCGGGCGTCGATATTCACGGAGTCCACGATTGGAACGTCGAAATTCGCAACTTCGCTCCCTCCTACGATCCGGAAGCCCGCGCCGACGCGGCGCGTCTTGCGTGGGAGTCGTCGCCGATTTCATCCGTGAAAACCTGGCGGTCTCCTGTTCTCTTGATTCAAGGCGACGACGACCGCAACGTCCAATTTTCGCAAATGGTGGAAATCGCCGATGCTTTGCGGAAACAAGGAGTCGAGTACGAAGAGCTTGTCTTCCCCAACGAGATCCACGACTTCCTGCTGCACAAGACTTGGCTCGCAGCCTATTCCGCCGCATTCGATTTCTTTCAGCGTCGCCTGGCGGCCTCGCCATCCGCCTCGATGCCGTCGCATTGACACAACCGCCGCCTCTCCTTCCGCCTTGTCCGGCCCAAAATACGAATTGACAACGCGCGGCCACTAGGCTATTTTGGTCTAGGCCTAGAGCAACACAGCACGAAGGCAACTTCACGCCATGAACAAAAACGAGCAACGCGACCTTTTCCCCGGAGCCCTGGAGATGATGGTTCTGCGAACGCTCAAGCGCCAGCCGCTCCACGGCTATGCTCTCGTGCAGCACATCAAGCGCAATTCCGATGACTTGCTCCAGATCGAAGAAGGCTCGCTCTATCCGGCCCTCCAGCGTTTGCTGAAGGAAGGCCTCGTGAAAGCGAAGTGGGGCACCTCCTCCACCAACCGCCGCGTTCGAATCTACGAGCTGACCCCGGCCGGCTCGAAGCACCTCGAGCGTGAAGTTTGGCGCTTCGAACGAATGCTCGAAGGCATTACGCGGGTCCTGTCGCCGAGCGAATCATGAACTGGCTCAAGCGATTGTTCTCGCGCCGCCGCCTTTATGGCGATCTCTCCGAGGAAATCCGCGCACACCTCGACGAACGAACCGAAGAACTCGTCCTGGGCGGCATGCCCAGAGAAGAAGCTGCCGCAGCCGCTCGCCGCGAATTCGGCAACGTCGGCCTGATCGAAGAAGACAGCCGCACCGTCTGGCGCTGGCCATCCATCGAAAACTTCCTCAGGGACATTCGCTACGCCCTGCGCATGCTCATCAAGAATCCCGGATTCACGGCCGTGGCCGTCACCGCGCTGGCGCTGGGCATCGGAGTGAACACGGGCATCTACACGATCGTGAACGGCGCTCTGTCCTGGGACATGGGACTCGACAACCGCGATCGGATCATCTGGGTAACTGCCACAAACGCGGCGCACAGCGAGGATTGGGAAACGTCATACCCGGACTTTCGCGATTTTCGTTCGCAGACTAAGTCACTGGCCGGATTGGGCGCCTATACGATGGCACCGGTCAACTTGAGCGACTCCACCGGTCTGCCGGAACGCTATTACTCCGTGCAAATGTCGGCGAACGGCTTTGCGGTGGTAGGGCAAAAACCCCTTCTAGGGCGGGATTTCATCGCCGCTGACGAGCAGCCAGGCGCGCCGGCGGTGCTGATCATCGCGTATCACGTTTGGCGCGACCGCTACGCCTCAGATCCCGCCATTATCGGCAGGTCGGTGCGCATCGACGAAATTCCACGCGTTCTAATTGGCGTGATGCCGCCCGGGCGGCGCTTCCCGGAAGAAACCGATTTGTGGACGCCGCTGGTGCCTGACGCCACCCTGGAAATGCGCGACAACCGCGGTCTTACGGTGTTCGGGCGGCTTCGCGATGGCGTAGTGCTGGCATCGGCCCGCGCGGAATTCACGGCGCTGTCGCGAAACCTTGCCGTCCAATACCCCAACACAAACAAGGACGTCACAACCGAGGTGCGGCCGATCGAGCAGATTACCGGCCTTTATTTCATGAAGCCGCTGATTCTCGCGATCTTCGGCGCCGTTGGATTCGTGTTGCTGATCGCCTGCGCGGATGTCGCCAACATGCTGCTGGCCCGGGCCACGGAACGTTCACGGGAGATTTCGATTCGCGTTGCAATCGGAGCGGGAAGGATTCCGATTATCCGGCAACTCTTGGTGGAGAGCGTGGTGCTGTCGGTTACAGGCGGGCTGTTGGGCTGTCTGGTGGCCGTGGGCGGATTGAGGTGGTTCAACAGCGGCATGGGTACGATGGAAAAGCCGATATGGCTGCATCTGTCCCTGGACCGGAGCGCGTTGCTTTATCTCGCGGCGATTTCTGTCGGTGTGGGAATTTTGTTCGGATTGGCGCCCGCGCTGCAACTGGCGAAGGCGGACGCAAATACCGCGTTGAAGGAAGGCGGCGGCCACGGTGTGGTCGGCAACAAGTTTGGTTTGCGTCTTTCGAACGTGCTCGTGGGGATTCAAATGGCGCTCTGTGTCGTGTTGCTGGTGGGAGCGGGCCTGATGATTCACGGCGCGGTAAATATGTACAGCACGCCGATTGGTGTGAGCACGAAAAATGTCCTCACTATGCGCATCAATCTTCCCGAAGCCAAATACCCGAAGCCGGAAAGCTGGATTGCGTTTCATGAAGACCTGAAAAAGCGCCTGACCGCGCTGCCCGGCGTGGAGCTGGCAAGCGTCGCGTCGAACATGCCCATCGGTGGCTGGATTCCCTTCTCGCTGGAATTTGACGGCCGGAGCAACGATGCCACGCAGCTGCCCGAGGTCGGATGTCTGGTCGTCGGCAATAATTATTTCCAAACCATGCAAGTTGAGCCGCGCCGGGGCCGGCTGTTCGTGGATGCCGACGGCGTCGCCGGGCCGCCCGTGGTCGTCGTCAACGACAGTTTCGCCGCGAAATATTGGCCGGGTGAAGAACCGCTTGGGAAGCGCATTCGTGTGATGGACGAACATCTGCCCGGCGCGTGGCTGACGGTGGTTGGCGTCGTGCCCGATGTCCTTCAGAACTTCCGCCAAACCCTCGAGCGCGATCCGCTGATTTACGTGCCTTTTGCGGAGAAGCCCCAGAGGCAAACATTTCTCGTCGCGCGCACGGGCGTGCCGCCCGCAAGTTTGTCGGACCCATTCCGGCGCGAAGTGCAGCACATGGATAGCAACCTCGCGGTTTACGATGTGCGCACGCTCGAAAACCGCATCGCGGAGAGCCGCCTGGGAGTGAGTCTGTTCGGCGGCATCTATTCGGTCTTTGCAGGAGTCGCCACGTTACTCGCGGCGGTTGGCCTGTACGCCGTGATCGCTCACTCGGTAAATCAGCGGAGGCGGGAAATTGGACTCCGCATGGCGCTGGGCGCCACACGACGCGACATCATGCGGCTCGTTTTCGCACAAGGTATCAAACCTCTCGTGCCCGGACTCGCGATTGGCTTGCTCCTCGCGCTGGGCGTCAAGCGGGCCCTACCGGCCGCTATCGTCGGAGTGTCATCGGGCGATCCGGTGACCTTCATCGCGGCCATACTCGTGCTGTTGTCGGCCGCTCTGCTTGGCTGCTTGGTGCCCGCGCGACGCGCCATGCGCGTCGATCCGATGATCGCGCTTCGTTGCGAATAATGATCGGACAATGACCGAACGGAGTGTGAAGAGCGCTCCATGTGCGAGGCAATAAGGTGAAACCATGAATTGGCTCAAGCAACTGTTTTCCCGCAACCGCCTTTACGGCGACGTCTCGAACGAAATCCGTGCCCACATTGAGGAGCGCACCGACGAACTCGTCTCCGGCGGAATGCCGAGAGAAGAAGCTGCGGCCGCCGCCCGCCGCGAATTCGGCAACGCCACGGTGATCGAAGAGCGCAGCCGCGAAGTCTGGCAGTGGCCCTCGCTGGAATCGTTTCTCAGCGACATCCGCTACGCTTTCCGCCAGCTTCGGCGCAATCCCGGGTTCGCGACGGTGGTGATTCTCACGCTGGCTATCGGCATCGGCGCGAACACCACCATCTTCAGTTGGACTCGCGCCGTTCTGCTCAATCCCCTGCCAGGCGCCGGCGATTCCGACCGAGTCGTCGCGCTCGAAAGCCTCACGCCGTCGAACGACTGGACGCCCACTTCGCATCTCGATTTCCGCGACCTCCGCGACAATTCCAAAATGGTCGAATCGATGGCCGCCACGTACCCGACTGCGCTGGCCGTTGGCAACGACAACAACGTCGAACGCATCTGGGGCGAAATCGTATCCGGCAATTATTTCGATGTGCTGCGCGTCCAGCCCGAGCTTGGCAGATTCTTCGCCGGAGCGGAGCGCGGCGACGATCAGAACTCGAGCGCCGTCGTCGTAATCAGCCATTCGCTGTGGGTGAGTCATTACCACTCCGACCCATCCGTCCTGGGCGCCACCGTGCGCCTCAACCGCTACCCGTTCACCATCATCGGCGTCGCGCCGCCTGCGTTCCATGGCTCGATGCCGGGCCTCGACTTCGAAATGTGGGCCCCCACCACCACCTTCAAACTGCTCAATTCGAGCAACGGGTGGATGCTCGAGGACCGCAAGACGCGCATGTTCCGCGTGATGGCCCGCCTCGCTCCAGGCGTCCAGCTCGAACAGGCCCGCGCCGAAATCCAGGCACTTGGCAGACGCATGGCCGCCGCAAACGCTGACACCAGCGAAGGCATGAGCGCCACGCTGCTGCCGGTGTGGAAGTCCCACTACGGCATTCAAGATTCGCTGCGGGCGCCGCTGGGCCTGTTGACCGGCGCCTGCGCCGTGCTCCTCTTGATCGTGTGCGCGAACGTGGCGAACCTGCTTCTCGGGCACTCGATGAGCCGCCGAAAGGAATTTTGTGTGCGCCTGGCGCTCGGCGCGCCGCGTTCACGCCTCGTTCGCCAGCTCCTCACAGAAACTTTGATCCTGGCGTTTGCCGGGTCGTTATTCGGTTTGCTCGCCACCGTATGGCTCGGAGGCTCGTTGGGCTGGCTGATGCCCGCGTCCGCCGCACCGTCACTGCTTCGGCCGCACATAGATTCGAGCGTGCTGCTATTCACGCTCGCCCTGGCAATCGGAGTCGCCGTTCTCGCCGGACTGGCACCCGCGCTGCACGCGGGACGCGAAAACGTCACCGACGCGCTAAAGGAAAGCGGTCGCACGGGAACCGGCACGGCTCGTTCGCAACGCCTCCGTGGCCTGCTGGTCACATCGGAAATGGCGCTTGCCGTCATCGCCGTGATCGGCGCAGGACTTTTCCTCAAGAGTTTTCGTCTGGCTGCGGAGATTCGCCCGGGCTTCGACGCCGATCACGTTGCCCTCGGAAAATTCGATCTGGCCGCTGCGAGCTTTGACGCGTCGCAAGCCGACGCTTTCTGCACTCGGCTCCGCCAGCAGCTCGAAAGCCAGCCTGGCATTACATCGGTCAGCTACACGGACTGGGTTCCCCTCAGCATCAGCGGAGGTTCATGGGAAGATCTTGAGATCGAGGGCTACGTTCCCGGGCCCGGCGAAAACATGAAAATCTACCGCCAGATTGTCGCGCCGGGATATTTCGACGTGGTGAAGATTCCGGTTCTCGAAGGCCGCGACTTCAATTTGGACGACGACCGCGACCACGCGCCCGCAATGATCGTCAACCGCGAATTCGTGCGCCGATTTTTGCGCAATCAATACGCCATCGGCCGCAAGGTGCAGGGCTGGGGAAAGTGGTTCACGATCGTCGGCGTGGTGGAAGACTCGAAGTATTACCGGTTGACGGAAAGCCCCAAGCCCTGGTTCTACGTCCCCATGCGCCAGATTTATCGTCCGGAATTTGCATTCGCGTTTCTGGTTCGCACCGCGGGTTCGGCCGACTCCGCCATCTCCACTCTCCGCGCGCAGGCGCGCTCGGTGGATCCGGGCGTGCCCATTTTCGCCACCACTTCCTTCAACGAATTCATCGGCGCTTCCCTGTTCCAACAAAAGATCGCTGCAAGCCTCCTCAGCGTGCTCGCCACGATCGCGTTCCTTCTGGCCGCGATTGGCCTCTATGGCGTGATGGCCTATTCTGTCTCGCAGCGCACGAAGGAAATCGGCATCCGCGTGACGCTCGGCGCGCAGCCAGGGGACGTTCTCGCGATGATCGTGCGGCAAGCGATGGTATTTCTGCTGGTCGGCCTCGTCGGAGGGATGCTCGGCGCCGCAATTCTCGCGCGCCTCGTATCGTCAATGTTGTTTGGCGTCAGCCCCGGCGATCCGGTCGTGTTCGCTTCCGTCGCCGCCGTCACAATGCTGATCGCGTTAGCCGCAACGGCAATCCCGGCAGCCCGCGCGATGCGCGTCGACCCAATCCTCGCCCTCCGCCACGAATGACCTCGAGGCGCGCTATTGCACTTGCTCATGCACATATCCCGCGTCTTCAAGCGCCGCTTTCAAATCGGCCACATGCTCGGGGCCGCGCGTTTCCATCGTGATGTCGATCGCCGTATCGCCAAGGACCACTCCGTAATACGCGCGATTAAACGCCGTCTCGATGATGTTCGCTTTCTGGGTCGCGATCACGCTCGAGAGTCTTTGCAGCGCGCCCGGATGATCTGGCAAGTGAATCCGGATTCGCACGAGGCGCCCGTCCTTCACCAAACCGCGCTCGATAATCCGCGAAAGCAGCGTCACGTCGATATTTCCGCCGCTCACCAGAATTCCCAGCTTCTTCCCCTTGAGCGGAACCTTCTGGTTCAGCACCGCGGCGGCGGCCACGGCGCCCGCTCCCTCCGCCAAAGTTTTTTCCTTCTCGAGCAGCAGCAGAATCGCGTTCGCAATCTCTTCTTCGTCCACGGTCACGATGTCGTCCACATATTTCTCGACCAGCGGCAATGTGACCGTGCCCGCCGTCCGCACCGCGATGCCGTCCGCAATCGTCTTGTCGGCGGGAAGCGTCACCACGGCGCGCTTTTCCACCGCGGCTTTCATCGACGGTAGCCGCGAAGTCTGTACGCCGATCACCTGAACGCGCGGCACAGTCTCCTTCACCGCGCAGGCCAGGCCCGCGATCAGCCCGCCCCCGCCAACCGGAATCACCATCGCGTCCAAATCCGCCACCTGCTCGAGCATCTCGATTCCCAGCGTTCCCTGCCCCGCGATGACGGCCTCGTCGTCGAAGGGGTGAATGAACGTTAGCTGCTGTTCGTTGCAGCGCCGGATCGCTTCCTGGCAGGCTTCGTCGTAGTTCGCGCCGAAAAGAATCACCTCGGCGCCGTAGCCGCGCGTTGCCGACACTTTCACCAGCGGCGTCGTGAGCGGCATGCAGATTTGCGCCGCGATGCCGCGCTTCGCTGCGTGGTAGGCCACGGCTTGCGCATGATTTCCCGCCGACGCCGCAATCACTCCGCGCCGATGCTCTTCGTCGTTCAGCAGCAAAATTTTGTTCAGCGCGCCGCGTTCTTTGAACGACCCCGTGACCTGGCGATTTTCGAATTTCAGCAGAATCGAGTTGCCGGTGAGTTGCGAAAACGTTTCCGAGCGCGCGAACGGAGAAACCAGGATCGCGTTTCGCACCCGGTCCAACGCCGCGCGTATCGTTTGAATCGTCACCACGTCGCAGCCTCCGTTCCCCGCCAAGCCCGATATTGTATCCGCTAATCCCCGAATCGCGACTCGTGATTCGTGACTCGTGATTCGTGAAAAGCCTCCCGCAGCGCTTCGGCAAAGTGAGTGTCCTCTACTGTTTTTTGTAACAGGCCTCGTGGTGGCGCTAATCGCATCTGCTAAATACCCCCCACCCTGCGGTTATTAGAACGACCTCCGAGTGAGTGTTTTCATAAGGATACAGCGATTTCTAATCGCGTTCCGGTTATTAGAATTCCCCTTTTAAATTTCATAGGCCCCTCCTTCGGCCCGTGCTGTTAATTTCGCAGCTCATAAAAACGGGTCATGGTAGCATGGAATTCGATGGATGGGTAGTCACAAAGTTACTATAGTAGTTCTATAACTTCTAGGCCCAGGAAGTTCACAGTCGAGAGGCAATTCAAAAGCGCCGACCCTTCGAGAACCACGAAGGATTGGGAACCCGAAAAGTTCAAAGGCGGTGCCTAGGACAAGGCTGAGCCACCCGCCGGAACACTCCGCTCTTTCTCATTGAATGCTTAGTACCGCTCTGAATAACACAGAGAGACAAGTTCGTCGGTAGCTGCTTGGAAATCGACCGTATCGACCCTACGGGGAAGAGACCCTGGCGGCCAGACCGCAATGAATGGCTCAAAGATTCAATTCTGAGTTATCCTGTCGCGCGGCGTCGCCTTCTGCAAGTAGGTGCAGTTCAGCTCCCGGCACAGGAAATTCCGCGATGCCACAATCCAAGCACACAACCAGCTTGGGGAATACCCAGATCACTGGCTTGTCAATATTTTCCAGTCCGGGAAAATGGATGCCCATCTCCCCGCTGAACTTGCCCTGGTTCGCTGATCCGCACGACTTGCACGGCACAACGCACCTCTAATTGGCCTGAATGTTAACAGCACTTCGCGTTTCTTCCGATCGAAGCGGAGTTTGCCAGGTCGCGCTCGGCTGGGGGCGAAACGCACAGATTAGATGATACGCCCGGCGGGTAGAGGAGGGGCTTTTGGGGAATCCTTGCTCGGAAGTGTAAGCAGCCAGTCTCGGGTGTCATTCGTGGCCCAGAATGGCATCGAAGCAGCGGTTCTGGATGGATTGTCGGCTACTTGGAAGTTGGCTGAAAACGCGATTCGGCGTCGGACACTCGGACGCATAGTCGGATTACCGGACAATTGGCGTACCAGGACTTCAAACCTTGCTAAAGGCTCAATCCGCGCGAGAACTCATTTTGTGTCAAGCTGGCCACGAAATCTCTGAGAAAAGCTCTAAGATCGTCCCCTTGGGTGCGCTACTCTTTTCCGCCCCTTTTGCCTGTGAGAGGTCCGCGCTCGCGTGCCGAGTCTTGCCAAGTAGCAAGCGCGGGAACGCCCTCACCCTTCGCCTCTCACTCTCGGTCGGCAAAGTTGGGGTATGATGCGCGCCGGACCACACAAATGAAACCTTTCGGCGCATTTCTTGCGGCTTGGTTGCTGCTCGTTGCGCCCTTCGCGCGTTCGCGGGATCCGGTCGCCCGTTCGCACCAACCGGTCGCGGGGTCGCAGGCGAAAAGCGAAGCTGCGAACCGGGACTGGGCAGTCTACGGCGGCAACCCGGAGAACACGCACTATTCGGCGCTTGCGCAGATCAATCGCGACAACGTGAAGCGGCTTCGCGTGGCGTGGACGTACGACACGGGCGAAGCCGGGGGACTCGAGACGAGCCCGCTCGTCGTCGACGGCGTGCTTTTCGGAATTACGCCGACGCAAAGGATTTTCGCGCTCGACGCGGCCACGGGCGAGAAGCACTGGGAGTTTGATTCGGGTGTGCGCGGCACGCAGCCCAACCGAGGCCTCGCCTACTGGTCGAGTGGAGCGGACAAGCGAATTCTCGTTGCCGTCATGAATTTCGTGTACGCCCTGGTCCCGGCCACGGGCAAGCCGATTGCGGGATTCGGCGAAAAGGGGCGAATCGATTTGCGCGAAAATTTGGGCCGCGATCCAAAGTCGCAATGGACGCCGCTCACCACGCCCGGAATCGTTTACCAGGATTTGCTGATCGTCGGCGCGCGAAATCCGGAAACTCTGCCGGCGCCGCCGGGCGACGTGCGCGCGTACGACGTGCGGACGGGGAAATTGCGATGGTCGTTCCACACGATTCCGCATCCCGGCGAGTTCGGTTACGACACGTGGCCGAAGAACGCGTGGAAATATTCGGGCGCGGCGAACAACTGGGCGGGAATGGCGCTCGATCCCGGGCGCGGCATCGTCTACGTGCCCACGGGTTCGGCGGCGTTCGATTTCTACGGCGCGAATCGCGTGGGGGACGATCTGTTCGCCAACTGCCTGATTGCGCTCGACGCGGCCACGGGTAAGCGAATCTGGTACTTTCAGGGCGTGCGCCACGATTTGTGGGACCGCGATTTTCCCGCGCCGCCCGCGCTGGTGAGCGTAAAGCGGGATGGGAAAACGGTGGATGCGGTGGCGCAGACCACGAAGCAAGGGTTCGTCTACCTTTTCGACCGCGCGACTGGCGAGCCGTTGTTTCCGGTCGAATATCACAAGGTGCCCGCCAGCAAGGTGCCGGGAGAAATCGCGGCGACCGAGCAGCCGCTGCCCGCGAAGCCTGCTCCGTTCGCGCGACAGCTTCTGACCGAAGACATGCTGACGAACCGCACGCCGGCGGCGCATCAATGGGCTGTCGAGCAGTTCCGCAAGTTTCGCAGCGAAGGACAATTCGTTCCGTTCGGCGTGGGCGTCGACACGGTGATTTTTCCCGGCTTCGACGGCGGCGCGGAATGGGGTGGCCCGGCGGTGGATCCGGAGACTGGCGTGCTGTATGTGAACGCGAACGAAATGGCGTGGACGGGCGCGCTCGCGCCAAACACGGGCAAGAACTCGCCGCGCGCGATTTACCTGAGCCAGTGCAGCGTTTGCCATGGCGAGAAGCTGGCCGGCTCGCCGGGGATTCCGTCACTGGTGAACGTGGGAACGCGCCTGAGTTCGGCGAAGATTGAGAGCACGATCAAGAACGGCAAGGGACGCATGACGGGCTTCCCGAACTTGTCGGAGCGGCAGGTAGCGGCGCTGGTGGATTTTCTTACGAGCGGCGAGAGCAAGGCGATGAGTGGGCTGGTGCCGGAGCCGCCCGGGATGAATTATCGCTTCACCGGCTACCGCAAATTCGTCGACCCCGAAGGCTACCCCGCGATCGCTCCGCCGTGGGGAACGCTGAGCGCGATCGACCTGAACACGGGCGAGCCGCTGTGGAAAATAAACTTTGGCGAGTATCCGGAGCTTGTGGCCAGCGGCATGAAAAATACGGGCTCGGAAAACTACGGCGGGCCTATTGTGACGGCTGGCGGCTTGCTATTTATCGGCGCGACCGACTTTGACCGCAAATTTCACGCGTTCGACAAGGCGACTGGTGAGCTGCTGTGGGAGACGACGCTGCCGTTTGCGGGCAACGCGACGCCGGCAACTTACTCCGCCGATGGCCGGCAATATGTGGTGATCGCGGCGGGCGGCGGCAAGGACATAAAATCGCCTTCCGGCGGAGTGTACGTTGCGTTCGCGCTTCCTGCGGACGGGGCAGGCGGGAGTTCTCCGGAGGCGACGGGTCCATCGGCCGGCGGCGCCAGCGCTGAAACCAGTTCCCTATCGCCACCACCAGAGCCCGCGGTGGCGCCTGAAAAAATCATCATCGACACGGACATCGGCGACGACATCGACGACGCGTTTGCGCTGGCACTGGCGCTGCGCAGCCCGGAACTGCAGATTCTCGGCGTGACGACCACGTTCGGCGATACCGAGACGCGAGCAAAACTCGCCGAGCGCTTAGTCGGCGAAGCCGGCCGCCAGGATATTCCCGTTGCGGCGGGAGCGCCGACGACGCCGAAGAGCACACTCACGCAACGGGCGTATGCGGAGGGCGGCCATTTCGCGAGGGCGTCGCACGCCACGGCCGTGGACTTTATTCGCGAACAGATTCGGCGCTATCCCGGCGAAATCACGCTGGTGGCGATTGGCCCGCTGATGAACGTGGGGGCGTTGATCGAAAAGGACCCGGAAACTTTTCGCAAGCTGCGGCGCGTGGTGATGATGGGCGGCTCGATTGAACGCGGATACGGCGATCCCTATGGGGCGCCCACTCCGCCGCAGCCGGAGTGGAATATCCTGAACGATATTCCGTCCGCGCAGAAACTTTTCGCGGCGGGAGTTCCGATTTACGTGATGCCGCTGGATTCGACGCAGCTGAAGCTGGACGAGGTGAAGCGGGCGTTTCTTTTCAGGCAAGGCACGCCGCTGACGGACGCGTTGACGCTGCTCTATCACGAGTGGGGACAGGAGACGCCGACGCTGTTCGATCCGATGACGATCGCCTACATCGTGAAGCCGGAATTGTGTCCCGTGCAGGCGATGCACATTCGCGTGGACGAAAAGGGCATGACGCGGCCCGAGCCTGGAGTGCCGAACGCGGAAGTTTGCCTGCATTCGGACCCCGAAGCATTTTTTCGGTTTTATCTTGGACGGCTGGCCGCGCCTTAGCGAAGAGAGCGGTCGCTCAAGCACACACTCTTTTGGAGACGAAATGGCGGTACTGATTGTGCTGTTCGGGAGCTGGCTGATTTTTCGCGGAATCGGAGCGCTGGGAGTTCCCGCGCTTGCCACATGGCAAGACTCGGCACGCTACGCGCTCGCGACGATGTTCGCGTCCACGGGCGTCGCGCACTTCACGAAGTTGAAGCACGATCTGGCGCGGATGGTGCCGCTGATGTTTCCGTGGCCGATGGCGATGGTCTACATCACAGGAGTGCTGGAGCTTCTTGGCGCGGCCGGTTTGCTGGTGCCGAAATTTCGGGCGGTGGCGGGACTGTGTTTGATCGCGCTGCTGGTGGGAATGTTTCCGGCAAACATGAGAGCGGCGTTCAATCACATGAAACTGGGGGGACGCGCCGCCACCCCGCTTTGGCTGCGCGCCCCGATGCAGTTGCTGTTCATCGGGCTTCTGCTGTGGTCCACCAAGCCACTGGACTCACAGCAGATTGCGATGCGCTTTTTTACGGCTGTTTGGGCTTCATCGGCGCCGGCCTTGGCCGACGATGGGTTTCCACACCCTGCGTGTTGATCAGCGCAAGGAAGTCTCTCGAGTTGAATGGATAGCGGTGAGTGGACTGTTGTCCCGTCGTGCTCAAGGTGACGTCCACGCGGCGGTTATTGGCCAGAACAATTACCGGCAGATTGTCGAGCATTTGGCGCCGCTCGTCCGGTGTGAGATCGGGATTCTGCCCGATCTGTTCCTTCACCTGGTCGGCATTCAGGTTGTCCTCTTCGCCATAAGCGCGCGTCTGGATCGCGGTTGCGGGGATGCCATGTTCGACGAGGAAGCGCTTGGTGCGATCGACGCGGCGTTCCGTAAGGAGTTTGTTGTATTCCTCCGTGCCGCGATGATCCGCATGGCCGCCGAGGATCAAGTGGGCGTCCGGTTTGTAGGTCAAGTATCTTTGGAAGTCTGTCGCGAGCTTCGTGAGAATCATCTCCTGGCTCTCGAGCAAACCGCTGTCGGGATGGGCGATGCTCGGCCGAGCTGTCTGGAAATAAATGCTATGAAGGGCGAGTCTTGCTTCGATCTCGACCATTTCCGGCGGAGGCGCCGGTTCTTGCACCGCGATTCCCACCTGGCAGTCAGCGGTGCCGCCGCGGCCATCGTCCACGTGGCCTGTGACGGTGTAGGATCCTGGCGCGAGATCGGCTGTGGCGTACCTGACGGAAGAACCGGTACCTTCCACTCTGCCGCCACTCGAGTTCCAGGAGAAGGTCAACGGATCGTTGTCGGGATCGCTGGCTACAGCGGTAATCTGCACATGCTCGCCGACGGTCACCGTGTTGCGGTCCGCGGAGCAAGACATGGTGGGCGGACGATTGGGCCGCGGGTCAACGCGCACATCCACGGAGCAAGTGTCGGCGCCGCCTCGCCCGTCATCCACGCGCACTTTGACGGTGTAGGAGCCAACGGTGGTGCCCGAAGAGTTCCATCGGACTTCGGGGCCGTTGCCGACGACGTCGCCGCCATTGGAGGTCCAAGAGTAAGTAAGAGGATCGTTGTCGGGATCGCTGGCGCTGACGCGCACAACGGCGACGTCTCCCGATCCTAGGTAGACCATGGTCTTATCAACCGAACAGGAAGCCACTGGCGGACGGTTGGGGGGCGGTGGTGGTGGCGTACTTCCGCCAAACCGAAGCACAAGTCCCGTGGAGAGACGCAGGTTGCCCTGCCAATCGCGGCCGGCGTTGTTAGAGGGAGGATTGCTGAACCGTGTGGTGAGGTACTCGGCCTGAAACAGACGCCAGGCGATATGGCGGGTCAGCGTGACGTCGAGTCCTCCTCCGGAGGTCATGGCAAAAGCATATTCGGAATCGAGCGGGGTACAAATAGGATATCCGGTGCATCCGTTGATTGTGACCGGGCTGGCGAGCGCGGCTCCCACCAGGACCTGGATGAACGGCGTCAATCGCTGGTACCGGAACGAAAGTCGAGGACCGATGAGGTAGGTGTAGACACTTCCGCTGGAATCGTATTTCTGCGTGGGCGTGCCGGGCGCTGCGAGCCTTATGCTCGTGTCGGGAAAGCCCGCGATATCGATGACGAGGCCCAGATGGCTGTCAAAGTTGTAGGCGGCATTCATGCTGGCGCCATGCAACCAATCGACGCGATTGTCGTAGTAAGCCGGCATATTCCGCCAAAATGTGTAGCCCACGAAGACTTCCCCCTTCGGGACGTACACATCTGAATCTCCCATTTGACTCATGGCGATTGGCGGCGGGGCAGATGGTCGTGCCGGTTCCAGCCGGAAAGGAGACGACAGCAAGGGAGAGGTTTCGGCAATAGGTTTTGCATCATCCACGGCGGAAGCGGGTGCGACCGTGGACTTGACCGAGTTATCTTCCTTCGATTTCGCTTTCGATGTTGCTGTGTCGTCCGCGTGCAGTGCAGGCACCATTACAAAAGCGACCGTCATTGTGGCGATCATTCGCGCTGCCAATCTCATTGTTGCCTCCTGAATCGCGCCTGCAAGCCGTGAAACGGGCGACGAAGCCCGCCTCGCGGTGGTCGAACTTTGCTGGCCGTGCCCTTTGTCCGAAGGTCTCGAGCTTATGGCTCAGGTATTGTCACGCTCGCGCCACTAACCGTTGCCGAGGCCGCTCCGCCGCCGGATCCGGCGAACAGTCTTCCGTCCACTACCGAGCTCGTGTTCATCGTGATGGACACGGCGGCCAGAATGTTTCCCTTGAAGATGCTGCCAATGCCCAGGGTTGCTGAAGTGCCCACTTGCCAGTAAACGTTGCTCGCCTTGGCGCCACCGGCCAGGATTACCTGAGAACCGGTTGCCGTGGTGAGCGTGGACCCCATTTGGAAAATGAAAACCGCGTTGGGATCGCCCTGGGCGTCCAGAGTGAGGTTGTTGAGGGGCCCTGCTCCCGAGAGCAAAAACGCCGTAGAGGCGCAGGTATACAGTCCTGGAGTGAGTGTCACGCCTCCCAGATTTGCAGCTATTACTGTCGGAAGGAGTCTGCCGGCCGCGTCGTTATAGGCAGCCAACAGATCGGATTGAGCCTTCACAATAATGGGATCGTTGATGTGAATCGTCCCGTTGATTTGTGACGGAGGTATTCCCTGCGAGGTTCCTGGATCCAATCCAACGTCACCGTTGACGATCACAGGACCCGTGCTGGTGGTGGAAGAAGTGGCCATGACCGCGAAATTCCCCGCCGACGCGAGGTTGACGTTGGCGGGACCTGCGCCGCCAGTTGTTGTGCCCGTTGTGAAGCTCCACGGATTCGGTACGACGCCGGCGGCGAGCGCATTCCCGTCGAGGTCCTGGACCGCGGGTGAAATCGTGGCGGTGTATTGGGTGCTGACCGCGAGACTGGCTGACGGAGTAAACGTTGCGATCTGGCTCGCCACGTCATACGCGACAGTGCCGGACACAGGACTCCCATTCGAGGTTTCTGTGACCAGGAACGTTCCCGTTGTGATCGTCGACGGATTCATGGGAGCGCTGAAAGTGGCGTTGATCGTCGTGTTGATGGGAACGCTTGTCGCCACGTTGGCAGGGTTCGTCAGCGTTATTGTGGGAGCCGTGGTGTCAAGGACTGCTCCCGTGGTGAAGTTCCACGGATTCGGAACGCTTCCGGCGATCAACGCGTTGCCGGCGAGGTCTTTGGCAGCGTTTGAAATCGTGGCGGTGAACTCCGTGGTGGCCGCGAGATTGGCGGTTGGCGTGAAGATCGCCGTGTTGCTCGCCGTATCGTAGGTGACCGCGCCCGGAACGGGAGCCCCACCGACGGTCACGACCACAGTAAATGTTCCCGCTGCGGAGATTGTGGCCGGGTCCATCGCCTTGCTGAAGGTTGCGGCAATCTTCTGGTTGCGCGGAACAGTCACGGCGCCGCTGGCAGGGTCGGTGGAAAGCACGGTGGGTGCGATGGCGGTGGAGACCGTGCCGGTCGTGAAGCTCCAAACATAGTTGCTGGCCAGCGCTTGCCCCGCGGGATCCTGAGCTGCGGTGGTGATTGTGGCGGTGAATTGAGTGCTGGCGGCGAGATCGGCGCTGGGCGTGAAGATGGCGGCGTTGCTCGCCGCGTCATAGGTCACCGTGCCAGTTACGGGGGCTCCGCCGGTCGTTACCGCCACGCTGAACACCCCGGCCGCGGTGATCGTGGAAGCGGTCATCGGCTCGTTAAACGTTGCCGTAATCTTCTGGTTGAGCGGCACGTTGATCGCAGCATTAGCAGGATTCGTGGAAGTCACCTTGGGCTGCGTCGCCGAGGTGAATGTCCACACATAGTTCGCCGCCAGTGCGTTTCCGGTCGGATCCGCCGCTCCCGTGGTAATCGTGGCTGTAAAGAGCGTGCCGGCCGCAAGCGGCGACGTCGGTGTGAATGTGGCAGTGGTTCCCGCGTAAGTGACGGCCCCAGGCACGGGCGTTGCTCCCGGCCCAGTCAGGGTGAAAGTAGTGGAGGTGATCGTCGCCGGGTTCATCGCTTCGCTGAACGTGGCGGTGACGGTCGAGTTCAAAGCGACGGCTGTGGCCCCGTTTGCCGGAACCGTGGAAACGACTGTGGGTGGCGGAGCGGTGGTAAAGGTCCACACATAGTTGGCGGCCAGCGGCGCGCCGGTGGGGTCCTTTGCTCCCGTGGTAATCGTCGCCGTAAACAAGGTGCTGGCGTGGAGGATTGCCGTCGGCGTAAATGTTGCGGTAGTGCCGGAATAAGTGACGGCGCCGGCGACGGGAGTGGCTCCGGGCCCGGTCAAAGTGAAAGTTGCGCCAGTGATCGTCGCGGGGTTCATGGCTTCGCTGAACGTGGCTGTGACTGTCGTGTTGACAGGCACAAGGGTGGCGCCGGTTGCTGGAGTTGTGGAAACGACCGTGGGCGGCGGAGCCGTCGTAAAGGTCCACACGAAGTTGGCCGCGAGCGCCGCGCCGGTAGGATCTTTCGCTCCGGTCGTAATCGTGGCGGTAAACAGAGTGTTGGCTGCAAGCACGGCTGTCGGAGTGAACGTTGCAGTGCTGCCTGCGTACGTGACCACTCCTCCGACAGGAGTTACGCCTGGCCCCTTCAACGTAAACGAAGCCGCATTGAGCGTCGCAGGGTTCATCGCCTCGCTGAACGTCGCCGAGACGACGGTGTTAACCGGCACGAGCGTCGCGCCTGCCGCGGGGACCGTGGAAATGACGGTCGGAGCGCCAGTCGTGAATGTCCACACGTAGTTGCTGAGCAGCGCGGTTCCCAGAGGGTTCTGAGCTCCTGTCGTAATCGTGGCGGTGTACAGCGAGCTGGCCGCGAGAGAGGTGCTCGGAGTAAAGGTTGCCGTTGTGCCCGCATAGGTGACGGCGCCTGCTACGGCGCCTCCGGGTCCCACTACGGTGAAGGTTGTCGCGGTGATCGTAGCTGGGGCCATCGTCTCGTTGAACGTGGCCGTAATGACGCTATTCAGGATCACGCCAATGGCGGCACTGGCCGGCGTCGTAGACATCACCGCTGGTTGAGCCGGACCCAGGGCTTGCTCTCGGCCACATGCGGCTAGAAGGCCAGTCATCAACAGAAGAAACGCCAGGAGCCCGATCTTTCGAACAGCAACGTTAGGCATCAGAATCTCCTCTTCCAATCTTGTATGGCATTACCCGGCGGCTCTGTCGGCGCCTCTGGGAGGCGGTGAGAATCAGGGGGCTGAATTGTTGTGGGCACGGACACTCGTTTTCACCACTCCAGGGCGCGTCTACTTTACCTATACAGTAATATAAACAATCGAGTAACATCAGCGCGCGTTAACAATTGCGCGAGAACCCACGACGAGTTCTCGAGCTCACATTGCGCACGCGGAAGGACATCTGTGCAAAGTTCATGCCAAACGCAAGTTGAGCTTTTCACTTACCGCGGATGCGAAATTAACCGAGGGTTAAGTACTTGATTTCAAAGGCGGGAATTCGAATCGCCGTCAAACACCGAAAACAAGTTGCGCTCAATTTCCGTCCCAAAGGGGGAAGCAGAACCCATTTCAGGATGAATCTCCAACTCTGCCAGCGTCAAAACCTCATTTCGATGATTGGGAGCGCCACTTCATCTTTGCAGATGAAAGACCCGATGATCGCCGAACAACACGCCAGCCGCATTGATTAGATACTGCTCGTCGCTGAGCATCTCAACCAACTCGTCGGGAAATGTAGCGATTTCATCCTGCAGATATGCGGCCGCTTCACGATATATCTCCCGGCGAGCGTAAGGAGCGAGCTCGTTGCGGCGGCGCAGTGCTTCCTGAATGAGTCCCGCTAATTCCGGCGTTGCGGCTCGGCGTAGACACATGGCCACAGCAGGATATTCCGTGAAAGAATTGTATTTCTGACGGTTCCATGCTTCGTCCTCAGGCGCGGCCAGCGGCGTTTCGCGGACAACGAGGGTTCCAGCCACTCGATCGCCGAACCGCTGCATGATCGGGCTGCTCAACACCGAAATTCCTCCCACCAGATACGCCAGCGGCAGAGCATCAATTACGCGCATCAAGTTTCGGACCCATGCCTGTTCGATGCGTAGCGGAAGCCCGGACTCGTCGATCACACGCAAGTGGAACAGGCGCTTTCCGATTGTCTGCCCGTTCCAAAACCCCTCCAACAACGCGCCATAGGCAAACCCTATGGCGAACTCCGCGAGCGTGATGGTCATGGCTCCAAAACCCGGCGCCTTCGCGGAAATCCAGAAAACCAGGTACCCCAATCCGTTCACTGCTGCCAATACAATGGCGATATCGAGCAGCATCGCGTAAAGCCGCGGCGCGGGCCCAGCCAGCGGCAATCGAAAAAGCACGCCTTCCGGCGTCGCAACGGCCAGCTCGGCCGTGGTCGGCAACCGAGTTGGCTGCGACGGCTTCACTGGGTCTCCGCGGGAACGGCTTCACGTGGTTCTGAGACGGTCTCTCTTCGACCCATCAGCAGCAGATAGAGCGTCAGCAGGGCCAGTTCCGCCGCGCCAACCGCAAGCTTGAATCCGTACGGCAGAACGGGCTCGTGGTGCTGCGAAAAAAACGCTTCCATTAGCCCGGCCCAAACCAGCATCAGCGCGAGCCCCGCGATCAGCAATAGCCATTCACGTATGGATTGGCGCATATTGCGATCTTCGCGCCGGCGCAGCAGCAAGCGCGCAAGATAGAACCCCGCCTGCCCAGCGATGAGTATGGACGGAATCTCGAATGCGCCATGGGGCAACAGCCATGCGGTTACGAACAGACCAAATCCCTGCTGTGTGTAACGAACCGCAACCGCTCCGAGCAGCAGGCCATTTTCAAACAGCAGCAGCGCCGTCCCGATGCCGAATGTTATGCCCAGCCCGGCAGCGAGTAGCGACACCTCGATATTGTGCGTGATGAGCTGGGCGGAGAACGCCGCCTCTACCTGCGTGGAATCCAAGTGGCGGGCCTGCCCTTTCTCCTCTTGACCCACACGCAGACGCGGATTGCGCAAATAATCGGCGGGAAGCAAGACGTCCACCGCCGCGGAATCGTAGCGCACCGCCAAGCCTCCTAGTGCGGCCCCCAAGAGTGTGACCGCTACGGCCAGCGCAAAAAAGCGCGACTGGCGCCGGAACGTTTCCGGAAACGCCGTGAAAATCCGGAGCCACCGGCGCGGTTGCCAGAGTTCGGAGCGCGTCGGCCGGGAATAGTAAAGCTCCGCATAAGCTCGCGCCACCAACCGCTCTAGATATCGCCTTAGCTCGGGGGCCAATGCGCCATGCGTCACACGATTTAAATCAGCGGCGGTTTGGGCGTAGAGGTCTTGAATCAGCTCGGCTTCGGCAGGTTTCATCCGGCGATCGGGCCGGCTTTCCAGCAGAGCGAGCAGAGATTCGAGATTGTGCCAGTGCGGACGCCCCTGCGCCTGAAACCGTTCCAGGTCCAGAATCACACGCGTTGCTCCCGTTTGCTTTCGAGATAACCTTCCACGGCCGTTCGCAAAAATTTCTCCTGCGAGACAAACCGCAGCTCCGCGCCCATCTGGCGCAGTTGACGTGCCAAGGCCCCCAGCCGCTGGTTTTCTTTTTCTCCCGCCAGCGCAGCGTAGACGCCCTGGTCTGTGCGAGGCTCTTCGCCGGGCAAGAATGCGGGGCGCGCGTGTGCGGGTAGAACGCTCGTCATCAAAACAACATGGGAAGAACGCAGCAGCGCGATGCCGCGGCGCGTGGAATCCGAAATCGATCGCTCTGCCAAGTCCGCCAGCAGCACCAGGTAAGCACGCCTGCGCAAGCGTAAACGAATGTTGCTGAAGAGCGCCTCGTAATCGGCGGTTGTCGGCAACGGTTCGAGGTTAAGCAGCTGATCCCTGAATTGGTGGAATTGGAATTTGCCGCCTCCGGCGCGGAGCCAGGATTTCGGTTCTTCCGCATAGGTGACAAGCCCGAAATCGTCGCCCAGTTCCAGTGCGACGGTAGCGCCCACCAGCGCCGTCTCCACGGCGAGATCCAGCAGGCGCCGCGGCGCGCGCGCCTGTGGGATGCCAGTTTCTGATTCCAAGGCGGGATCGAGAGGCTGCGCGGACGCCCGCGATTGGTCCACCACGAAATACACTTCCTGCTTCTGCTCCCATTGGAAAAGCCGGACTACCGGCTTGCCGCGTCGCGCCGTGGATTTCCACGCAATTTCCGAGAAGTTGTCGCCCGGCTGATAGTCGCGCAGCCGCTCGAAATCGCGGCCCTGGCCGGCCCACGGTGTTTCGCGCGAGGCCACGAGCGCCCGGTAAACAGGACTTCGAAGCATTGCCCGCCGTCCCGGCCGCAAGTCCGCGTCGATCCGAATTGGAGCTGGTGAATCGAACCACCGACGCAAGCACCAAAACCCGAACCGTGAGCGCCGCTCAATTCCTATACGCGGGCCCGGCCACAGCCCGCGTCGAAGCAAGCTGATCTCCGGCTTCCAGGACCAAAGCTGAACCGGTGCAGTGTTTCCCGCGGCTGATCCCCCTGAGGCGTGGTCAGGCTCCGCAAGCTTCAGCCGTTGAGGACCGCCGTTCACCTGTATCGCGGCTTGGCTCTCTCGAGTTGACGGCATGACTGCAACACGAACTTCGCTGCGCACTCGACGCCTCCCGGAGCCCGCGAGCGCAAGAGGAATCTGCATGCTCTGCCCTTCGGTTCCGCGAAGCCCTCTTTCAGTTGGGAGCAGGACTGGCGCGAGTTCGTTGCGCCCGAGCCAGAGCGCGAACATGTCATAAGACGCCAGCAGCGCCAACGCGACTGAAATCAGCCCAAACCACAGCCATCCATGCGCGACCCAGGGAGCAATGCATGCCGCGACGCCGAGCACCCCCAGTAGCCACACGAGTTCCGCCGCTGGAGTGAATAGCGTTCGCGACAGGCGCAACGCGGTTCGCTGCGCAGATCTCTGCTGTGTTTGCAGAGTACGCCTTACTGCCCCAGCCGCCGGTTCCGTCTCTGCAACGATGGCAACCATGAATGCGCTCGCTCCCGCTGGATCAGGTGTCTCGCGTGCTGTGCCCCCGCCGCTCATCGTGGCACTTCGACGGCCTCCAGCACCGCATTGATCACCTCGCGCAGTTCGACGCCTTCCATCTCAAATTCCGGCCGCAAGAGCATGCGATGCTCCAGCACGGGGACGGCAAGGGCCTTCACATCCTCGGGCAACACGAAATCTCGTTCCTCGAGCACCGCGAGAGCCCGCGATGCCATCAGCAGCGCGAGCGTCGCCCGGGGCCCGGCGCCAATCCATACCGCCGCGTGTTGCCGCGTCTGCCGAACCAAATTGACGATGTAGGTGCTCACCGCTTCGGAGACGCGCACATTCGCCGTCACGGCGCGCAACTGTTCGAGTTCGCCCGGCCGCAAAATCGGCTCGCGCAGCTCTTCCGCTAACCGGCGCTCCGGCGCTTCGCCCTTCGCGACAAGCCGCGCAAGATCGTTTTCATCTTCGGCGGCTGGATAAGGCATGCGAATTTTTACGAGGAAGCGGTCCTTCTGGGCCTCTGGAAGCGGATAAGTGCCTTGATGCTCGATCGGGTTTTGCGTCGCGAAAACGACGAACACAGGTGATAACGGGCACGTCGCACGATCGATCGTCACCTGCCGTTCCTGCATCGCCTCGAGTAAGGCCGCCTGCGTTTTCGCGGGCGCACGATTGATTTCGTCAGCCAGTAAAAAGTTTGTGAAAATCGGCCCGCGTACCAGCCGGAATTCCTGCGTCTTCAGGTCGAAAACGCTCGTTCCGGTGATATCGGCGGGCATCAGGTCAGGCGTGAACTGAATGCGCTGAAACTCGCCGGCCACCGCGCGCGCCAGCGCCTTGACGAGGAGCGTTTTTCCCACGCCCGGAACGCCCTCGATCAGCGCGTGCCCTGCCGCCAGCAGCGTCACTAGTGCGAGATCGATCGCCTCGGTCTGGCCCACAATCACGCGGCCGACCGCCTCTCTTAAGCGTCGCGCGCCGCTCCCCACAGTCGCGATTGCCACCTTCGCTTGCGCTTCCACGCTCGGCGCCTGCGACTGCTCGTCGGAATCCAATATGGGGTTCTCGCTCATGCGATTTATGCCTCCTCGGGAGTGGTCTTCGGCGAAGCCGAGCCTGTATCGCGACCTTGGCTCTGGGTGTCAGCTACGCGAGCCAGGCCCTTTGCGGACGCGCGGCGCTCCGCGATCAACTTCGATAATTCGTTGTAGCCAGCCAAAGGCGGCTGCGCGAGCGCGGCGCGTAGCCGGGGGCCCCAATGCGGATCGGCGGAAATTGCCTTCGCGTCCTGCGGTGAGCGACGGCGGAACTGATCCCAGCATTCCGCCGCAACCAGCTCCGGCGCGATGCTCCGCTGAAGCAAGCGTCGCCCCGCCACGCCGGCCGCTTCCCCATTGCGAACGACCTCCGCACCCCAATCTCGCGCCGGGTGCCGCACCAAATCGCCGCTCATGCTCCAGAGCAAAGCGAGCAATGTCGCCCAGAAAAGAAGCAGCGCTGGTTGCAGGCGGTTCCGCTGCACTAGCCAGAGCACACCCTGCTCTTGGCGCAATCCGTGCACCGTCTCATCCACCCAAATTACCGGGCGTCCGCCCGCGAGAAAATCGAGCAGCACCGGGCTGGGATGCGTTTTAATCGCCTCATTCAGCACGAATGATTCCTGGCTCGCAGCGATCAGTTCTCCCGTGCCTACTTTTCGCTCCGCCATATAAACGTATTTCGCCGGGGAGCTCTGAGACCGCACGTCAGCGTGTGCCCCGTTAATGGAATCCACAGGTCCCGAATAGAGGTCAGTCCAGTTCGCATCTGTTTTGAGCCACGGATTATTACCGGTGAGATACATCATTTCGCTTCCCGAAGGCATTGCCCCCGAGCTAGGAATCGCCCAAGCAGGACTTTCTCGTTCGCCGCCTGGCGAGACGTATTCGCTCTCAATTCCCCAGCTTGTCTCCTTTTGCGGCTTCGGCCCGCGGGAGTTCTGGTTGTCCCCTGATTCAGAAGATCCAGATGTCGATGCGGACCTGACACCAGGATCGTGTTGAATCAGGACGACGCGGCCACCGCGCTTGAGAAAGCCTTCCAACAAGCCATGGAATTTCCCACCTATAACGAGCTTCCCGTCTCGCGTCTCCGCGTCATCGTAGTTATAGCCGCCGATGAAAAACGCCGTTACGCGAGTGGCATCCTCATCCGCCAGCGACATCTCATCCTGACTCCGCTTCACTCGATACCCGGCACGAGCGTAGGAATCGAAAAGCAAACTGGTGCCGTACGGGTCCTGGCGCAAACTGGATCCCATATCGCTGGTGTTGGACTCATTCTGATGAGCCATCAGCAGCAATACCGCGAAGATAGTCGCGAAGATTCCAGCAGCCAGCAGCGGTCCTCTCCAGTTGAGCGCCATGCCCTCGCCCGCGCGATCATCAGACATTGTTGAGCAGCTCCCGCTGATCCTGGCGGTATGCGGCAACCGTCGCTGGCGTCACCGCTGCAGACCCATACCAAACGCAATCGAACACCCGCAGGCTGCCGCGGAATTTTTCGGGAATTCTCGCTCGCATCTCAACAGCCGCTTGCGGGCGCCGCCTCCAACGGCGAGTGAACTCATCGAGATACTCGCGATTCGTGCGATCGCGGCGAATCGTCAGCCACTCGCGCTGTGCGAGTCCAGCCAGGAGTCCCAAATAAGCTGCACGCAACGCCAAACGCAATTCACCTTCGCCTTCCAGCCGAGCCGCCAGAGCGAACCATTCGTCCTCGGAACGTTCATTCGCAATGGCTGTGCTGAGGTCCGGCAGCGAGTCCGCTGTGATAGGGATGGAAAGCTGTGCCGCTTCGCGCCGCCGCCGCAACCAAAAGAGCACGGCTCCCGCGGCCAAGGTCACAGCCGCTATCAACGCCAACCACAATCGGAGATCCTTCATCCGCCAGTGGCTCTTTTCCGTTCCGGGCGAAAAATTAAGGCCGCGCGGCCACAGTTTGCGGATGAAGTTCACCAAAGCATCCCAGCCACGCTTGATCTCACTCCCGATTTTGTCGAGCAGCTTGTCAAACCACGTGGGCGGGCTCGGGTGCTCTGCATCGTGCCAGCGATAGATCTCACGCTGTGATTCGCGATCGAGAGCTTGGCGCAACTTCTGAACGCGTTCCTGCTGCGCGGAATCGGTGGAGGTTAGAGCGCTGCTTTGGCTTCCCGCCGCCACCGCGGTTGCGGGCGGCGAAACGCTCATAAAAATTACCAGCAGCCCCACTGCCGCGCCTATCCTAACGCTGCGCCCCGCGCCGGTCGCGGCAACCATCTCCGCTTTCTTCTGCTGTCCACGTGGCAGGCTCGCCAGTAATCCGCGCAGGTCGTCTCCTTCTCGTCGCGACCGCAGGTACTGGTATACAACCACATAAGTGCATTTCACGATGGGATCCACTGCAAGCCACGCGCCAGCGAACAACGAAAGCCAGAACGCGGAACTGCGAATCAGCGAATAGATTCCCATCTCTGTCGAGAGAAGAGTGTTTACTCCAAAGACGGAGTGCAGCAGCTGCGGCACCATGATCGCCAGAATCGTTCCATTCAGCCACACGGCACCCCACAGCGGGAACAACATCAGGAAAAGCAGCAAGCTACGCCCGTACCATTGGCTCGCAACGGCCAGGCACCCCGCGAACGATTGCCGCTCGGTGGCATCTGCGCGGGCCTCGAGACTTGCGAATTGGCACCCACTGTAGAACCACGGAGCCCCAGCGACAGTTGGTAGCGTCGCCAAAGCCGCAGCGCTCAGAGTGATTTTCCATGCCACCAGGCGTCCCAAAGTTGCCACTCGCGCCATCGCGCCGGCGGGCTTCGATATCCGCACGCCAAACGCTCGCTCGCGAACGTGTTGCATATAGCTCGCAACCATCCGCACGCGCAGCAGATATGCCAGAGCTAATAACACGGCTTGAAGCAGCAACCCGCCATCCGATACGCGAATCTGGCCGTCAAGTACCCACAGCGGAATGAACAAAAGGACGAGCGGCGCGGTTCCGGCATAGTAGCGCCACGCCTCCCGCGCAAATGTCGACTGAAAGAGTACGAATCCGCGTTCCATTGCTTCGAGCGGACTCAGCCGGTTGGGACGCGAGTGTGCGGGCGCCATACCCGCGGGCCGGACTGCAGATAGCGCTGAGGTGGCTTCACTCATCGGTCTGCTCGACCGCTGGTTCATGATCGGCGCCGCCGAAATTCAGATGCAATTCCGGCCTATTCGCTCGCCAGCGTAACAACGCAAAGAGGAGAGCCACCAAAAATGCGAGCGCGCTGAGTCCGGCGACGCCTTGGCGAAACCTGAGCGCGAACGTCGGCTTCGGTCCGGGAGGACGCGTCATCCGGCGCAGACAAGGCGGGCAGGCAAGTTTGCCTTCTTCGTCCGTCACACATTCACGGCAGAACGTTCCGCCGCAATGCGGACATAGCGCCGCAGCTTCGCGCAACGGATGGAACAAACAACGCGCATGGCGCAAACCTGTTGCAGCGGGCTTGCCGAAGGGCGAAGCTGGCACGGTAGGAGCCATTCGTCTATGTCAGGTCCACGACAGGCGCGGCAGCGGGAGAGGCTTCGGAACTTGTTTGCGTGGAAGGTTGCGCTGGCTGCGTTCCAGTGGCAGGAACAGTTACTTGCTCCACCGCGCCACCGCGAGCAACGCGAACCGCCGCATCAATCTTCGCAAGCACCTTGCGCGCACGTCGCGCTCGTTTCACGATCGGCAGGTCAACCGTAAGCCCAGTCGTGCGAATCCGCGCCTGGGCGGTCGGTCCCAGCGCGAGTTCCAACGCCACCCACGCCAAACCCGCGCCGCCAAAAATCGCACCGCTCGTGAAGTTCACGAGATTCCAGAACAGGCCGCCCACGATGACCAGCAGCAGACCCGGAATAATCGGACGCAGCAGCCACAACCGGCTCGGCCACACGACAATGGATTCCAGATCGCGCAGATAAAACCGCCGGTACTCCATTACGTACATCACGCGTTTCGCGGCGAGCAAACAATCCTCGCTCAAATACCACTTCGTTCCACCGGCCAGCGTGGGCACGCGCGAAATCTTGCGGAACGCGCTCTTCACTTAGTGTCTCCTTGCGAAATACCGCACGAAGATCGACGCGCCGATCAGCAGCGGGGCCCATGCGAACCCGACGTACGCCAACCAGAACCGCCACCCTCGGCGCGGAATTAAATACGAGCGCGGAGCTTTCCGGTACTTCACGTGCAAACTAATCGCGGTCGGAAGCGCAACCACGAGCGTCGGCCACACCAAAATCCAGCCCCATCCCATCGTCATCGCGATCGAATCATAAAGCACGTCGCGATGCCGCCACTCGGCCTTGCCGCCGTTCAGCCCCGTATCCACGCGCCCGCGCTCGAAGCATGTGGGGCAAACGTGCTCCGCTCCCAATTGCAAATCGCACAACGCGCACACAAACCGTCCGCATCGTTGGCAGCAAGCCTGAAATGCTTTGTCGGGGTGAAAGAAGCAGGTCGCTTGGTCCGGCATCGCCGTTGCCGCATTTGCGCTGTTGCGTATGACAGGCCACGCGCGAATCTGCAGGCGTTTCTCGCAGTAGGGACAGCTCTGCCATCCCGCGTGCGTCTCACCGGGTGCAACATCTCCACCGCAGCTCGGGCACGGAACAGTTCCCGCCGGACTCCGCAGCGGCACCGGCACCGCCGAGCTGCTCGGGGATGCAGTGAACAAGCTAATGTTCACACTCACTACAGGCTCCGTTTGTAAACGACTCGCGTGTCGCACACCCGGTCATGCAAGGCACGCTTCTCGTCATCAAATCCAGCCATGATGTAGCCAATCGCCAGGATCATACCACTGACGATTTTCATGAAATACCGCCCGATCGAAACTCCCCAACCCACGTCGCTTCCGTCCGTTCGGATCACTTTCACTCCGATGGCCATCTTCCCCACCGTCGCACCGTAATAACGAATCATAATCACTTCGTAAAGAAAGGCCACCAGCATGGAAACCAACGTCAGAGTTAGCATCGCTCCCGTCAAAGCCATCGGTGCCATGCGGGCTTGAAACGATTGAAGAGGACTCATCACTGTCCCCAAAATGAGCAGCGACATGGGTATTCTGACTAGCTGCAATAGAATCCCATCAATAACCGATCCGCAAACCCGGATCCAAAATCCACCATAGTGCCATCGAGAAGTCCCCGCGCTCGGGCCTCCCGCCACAACCCGGCTCAGGAACGCCGGTTTGCAATCGCCGCATACCAATCTCCCCGCAATCTGGACTAAATCCGACTGCCCAAATGACCGTCCGCACTGCGAACAAAACAACATTGTCTGGACTGGCGCTTGTTGTGTCATTGGACACTCCTCGTTAGGGTTAAGAGTGCCCGTAGACTAGCGCAAGTTGGTTGCGCGGCCAAGCATCAGGTTAGGCACAGGTCCATGTGCATCGTCGTATCGTTTACCTGTCCGCGAGGCCAGTGCGCGAATCCCACAATAATTGTCACGCACGCAATTGCACGCGCCGCTAGCGCCCGACCCCAGTATTTGAAATAACTGGAACTCGCGAATGCTCGCTTCAGCGGTTGATGAAAGAATATTCAGGCGAACGCGGGTTCATCCAGAGGAGTAAGGAGACCCAGGAACCCTTTATTGCACTGTGAATTGTGTTGGCTCGACGACGGCTTGGGCTTCGGGATTGTAGTAATCATAGATAATCGACGGTGCTGAAAGAGCTTTCAGACCAAAGCGAGGTTTGAATGTGAAGGAGAACTTTGTGCCACCAGCGTGCGGCCAGAGGTACACGATCAACCGGTCGGGCAGCACATCATACTGATCGATATCCCAGCCAGACGCCTTCATCGCTTGTTCAAGGCCGCTCCGATCGACTTCTGCCCCTGGAGGCAAACCAATTTCGGCAAGCAACATGCCGTAGCCGCGGAAGCCGATTCTCTCAGCATCAACGCTGCACTCCACAGCTTCACCCACTTTCGCGGATTGTTTGTCGAAATGAACCGCAAGTCGTAGCGCGTCCGAAACCTTTGCTTGCTGATGAAGATCGCTTCCGATGGCGGTATGTGTCCATGGCACATAGTAGTCAGCGAGCGCCTGAACCGAGGCGCGTGAAGAACCCGTTGGCCGGCGAATCTCGATGTGATGTTTGCCGGGAGACACGAATTTCGACACGTCGACATCAACTGGCCCACTCAAGACATTGGCAGGCGGGAGATCCACGGAAACTGTTTGCTTGCCATCAACAGAAACCACAGCTTTCGACCCAACCGCCGCCGCTTTTCCAGATTGATCTGAGCGATTGTCCTTGCGGGACGTCAGCGACGCGATCGCGTCGAGCACATTGATTGTGGCTTGCGTCGAATACCAGACGCCATAGCGGTCCTGGTTCCGAAGGAAAAACATCAAGCCGCGCGATATCAGAGGCTCGGAGTCGTCGGCATCCGTGCTTCTTGCCAGCGCCTGCAATACAAGAGCTGTCGTTTCCACCCTGCCCGCGAGTCCCCAGCCGTAGAAAGGCGTATTCATTTCGAGCGACCAGTAACTGGAGTCGCCCTCTCGATGCTCCAGCCTGCGCAGCCTCTCGACGCTGCCTGTGAACACCGAGTTGCCACCGACATTGAGCGCCGCCAGGGCATAGGAGGAAATCACGTACGGCTCGTCAATCCCCTCCACTTGCGGTTGCAGATAGCTCAGGGCGCGGTGCACTGCCAGTGATGCGGACTTTTCGATTTGGGTATTCCCCCCGGTTTCATGTGGCATCAGCTCGGAACTGGCAATCATTCTCGCGATATAAGCGGTCAACATCGCGCTTCGCCGAGAATCTTCGTTGCCCCTCCAGTCTCGCGCGGCCCAATGACCATCCGGCTGAACCTGATTCAACACCCAGGAAGCCGCTTCCTGAATCACGGAATCGTCGACGGCGACGAATTCGCTGGCGTCGCTGAGGAACTTGATCGCGTACACAGTAAGAGCCAAGTCTGCTGCATCTCCCTTGCCCCAATAAGAAAACCCACCGCTGGGAGCGCGATAGGACAGAAGACGCTCGTAGCCCAGCTGCGCGTAGCGGCGCGCTCGAACTGCAAGCGGAGATTTTTCCGCGCCGGCCTCCTTGGCGTACTTCAGAAACAAGACACTGGCATACGTCGATGAGATCGTCTGTTCGCCGCATCCGTATGGACGTTCCAGGATCGCCTCAATGCTCTCGAGTACGTGAGCCGTGAGATTCGGATAGACCTTCAGAGTTGTTTCCACGGAACCGGGGATAGCAGTGTCGGGAATCGTCAGCTCCAGGGACGCTGCGTCGCCGAAAACCTGGCTGACGGTTTCCGTCTTCTCTTCGCCGTTTGGCCGCACCGTAACTGATCTGGAGATGGCGTCACTTGCTTCGGCGCTGGTCGCGGCAACTTCTTGCTTTCCATCTTTGACAGCTGTCACAGCCTGGAAGCGGAACGTGTCGCGTGCCGAATCGCGCGGCGGGACGTCGGTGTTCATTGCCGTTGGACCCATGGCCGAAAACCATGCCGCGGGCTTCACTTGGACGTTGACCTGAAGCCGCCGGTCGAGATAATTGCGGAGAACCAAAGGCAACGCGATTTCATCCCCAACTGTGAGGAATCGCGGCGGATCATGTTCGACAAAGAATGGCTGGAAGGCGCGAATATCTTTTTCCGCGCTCCCGATTTCTCCGTTTACGGTTGAAGCGACAGCCGAGAGCTTCCAAGTAGTGATGTTGTCCGCCAGCGGGAATTTCAGTTGAGCGTGGCCTTTGTCGTCAGTCACGATTTCCGGCCGCCACAGCAGAGTTTCCGGAAAATATTCCCTGAGACGAGGAGTTGCGAGCTGCGGAGGGAGGGCTAGGGTAGAGACTCCCGATTTCGTTACGACCGAAAGACTGGCTGTCGTAGTCTGCAAGGTGGTTGCGTTGGCCTCGACGGTGACCGTTTCACTGACCGAGCCAACTCTCAGTCGCGCGTCGAGGTGTGTGACATTCGAGGACTGCACCGGCACACTGGTGATCGAGTACGACTGAAACCCTGGCTTTGAGAACTGTACGACATAGAGCCCCGCGGGCAGATTCCGTAACAGATAGTCGCCCTCTTCACCAGCCGTCGCAGTGAACGTCTCGTCGTTCGCGCTGCTCTTGGCGCTGATTTCAGCGCCCGAAACTGCCGCACCCGTCGGATCAGTCACAGTGCCCGAAATGGCGCCAGTGGATCCCGTCAGAACGGTTTGATCCCTGATTGGAACGGGCGCTTTGTCCTTGCTACTCTGCTCGACGACACCACGAGAGAACATCGCGACATCGAAGTCGTCCGACGTGCCCTCGGTGCCATCTTCGCCCGCGCTCCGGATCAGGATCCAATCGGTCTTGCGAGTTACCGGCACAACACCGGAACGCTGTTCGACCTTCTGCGCGTGTTGTTCGTAGCTCTCGACTTCGAGATCATCGGAATAGCGAGCCTCTTGTCGGAAGGCCGCGTAATAGGGATGTCCCCAAACGTCCCGAAGGGCGTCCCAACTCAGGCCTGAATGAGTGAGGACCTTCCTGAGTTGGTCGAGGTTTTCGGGAAAGAGCTGGGTCTCTCGAAAATACGATGTCAACGCCGCATCCAATTTCGCCCGCGTATCAGCGAAGTAGTCGATTCCGATTGTGGCAAGCGGAAAATCATCGTCGGAGGGAGCGGCCTTTGTGTCGAAACGTCCATCAGGCCCGGCGCTCGTGACCGTCAGGGTGAATCGGGCGCCATCAACTCCGAAAGAGAATTTGTATCCATGCCCCCAGGGGTCTTTCAAGAAGTCGATACCAAGGCGCGCTAGCTCAGTCTTGAGCGTTTGGGCGTCTCGAATGAACGCCCCAGTGCGCGCGTGGTATTGGTCAACCGCTTGGCGGATCGCCCCATAGACCGGCTTGAAGTATGCCCACGTCATCTTAGCCACGACGAAATCGTCTTCCGTACCGGGGATCTTGTCGGGGCCCGCGCTCACGATTTCCAAAACATCCCACTCACGATCGACACTGAATACACCTCGGTAGGGCGTTCCCCACGGGTCTTTGACCTCCTGCAACCGGTATCCGGCGGCGGCTAAATAACCGTCGAGAACACTCGCGGTCTTGGGATATTCACCCTTTTCCTCGTAGCGAAGGTCCAAGGCTGTGCGAATCGGTTGAATCTTCGGGTCGATCTCTGTTGCAAACAGTTTGTGTAAATCCGCAGGAGTCGGATCGCTGGCAAAGGTTTCGGGCTGCGGCGAATTCCCCTGAAGAAGGACTTCGGCGATAAGCTCCAGGTCATCCGGAACGGGCCTCGTCAGATCGATTTTGTCGAGGTCGCTTCGGCGGATTCCTCCAAGCTCTGAAGTGCCCTCCCAAGTGTCGCGAAAGTTATAGAAGCCACCTTGCCCCCCGAATTCCTGATCAGTTCTCTCGCGTTCCTCGACGGCTTTGTCGACGACTACGAGGCCCACAGCACTCTTTTCCTGGTCGCCGTCGGCGCTACTGACTCGCAAGTCCGCTGTGGCTTCATCTCCCGGACGGTAAATGGACTTGGCGAGCTTCACGTCGACCTTGAGTTCATGGTCCTTCGGGAACAGAACGGTGTGCGACCCTAGGACGGTCGAGCTGTAATTGTCACCGCCGGGCTTGAGTCCGAAGGCGTAAGCGAGAATGCTCACTTCGTTCTGAAACTTGTCGTTTCCTTCGAACTCTAGGTCGGCCTGACCGTGTCGAACGTGCACGAGCTTGGAGGCAAGCACCTGGAAATCATGCACCGCCTCAACGACGACCGTAACGTCGGGCTGGCTCGTCGCCAGTTGAACTTCAATCGGCTCGCCCGGCTTATAGAGAGTTTTGTCCGTCTTGACGCGGATACCGAACTGATCGGAGTACCAAATGGCTTCCGTGTGAACACCGATCTGTCCCTTGCGGTCGCGTGCATGAAAACTCAACGCGAATTGATTGGACTCGCCACTGCTGGGAATTGTCAGGCCGCTAACCTTCGCCACGCCGTAACGATTCGTATGAACATGTCGAAGCCGCTGTTCAACCGGCGCTGAGAAAATCGCGTTCCTTGGCGATTGCTGTTCACCTGCCCAGTTGATTTCGACGTCGCATTGAGCAGGAGAGCCATCCGCATAGTCGGTCGAAAGATAAAACTCCAGAGGGAGGTCGCTTGACTGCGAGTTGTCTGCGTCAATCACATAGATGTGAATCGGGTACTTTGTGAGGCGCAGGTCGAATCGGCGCTGCTCAGTTCTGCTCGTCGAGGAGTCCGTGTAGTAAGCGGCAAACGTAACGTCGCGAAAGCGCGCATAGTCGCTTTGTTGAAGGTCGTCATGATCGCTTGTTAAATCGACGTTGGCCAAATAACGGCCTTTTTCGTCCGTGTCACCCTCGTAGGTTTGGCCCTCCTCGATGTCCCACTTCTGTTCGCGATAGTTCCATTGGCGCTCGGTTTCGCGGACCAGTCGCACGTGGCCGCGGCGGACTGCTTCACCAAATAAGTAATCCGCGCGGACTTCGACGGAGGCATTCTGATCGGGCAGATAGTAGGTTCGATCCGGCTTGACGGTTACCGTGAAGGAGGGAAGCTCGTATCGGCTGATTTTGACGGAGGCAGATGCGCCGGAGTCCTCGTACCGGCCCTCGCCGAAGGCTGCCTGAATGCGATAAGTTCCCAGACGCAAGTTGTCGGGTATCTGCCAGTCCGCAGCTGCAATGCCAAAGCTGGACGTCTGCCCCTCCGTTCGATAAACGAGCGTTTCCTCGGGATCGAGGATCTTTATAATCACAGTCTCGCCCGCGATGGCCTTTTTGTTCGTGTCGAAGGCCATCAGACGCAGATGAAGCGCTTGCCCTGGCTGGTAGATCGGTTTGTCCGTGCTGACCGATACGTTCGAGAAGTGGTTTACATGGAACTCTCCGTCGGCATCCGCTGAAAAGCTGCCAAGCTTTCCAGTCACCTTCACATCGATGTCGTCGGTGTCAACTTGCTTCGGAAGCGTGAACTCAAGGGTCGCGAAGCCGCGCCGATCTGTTGCAGCCGCCTTCGTGACCAAAGGCTTGTTGTCATCGGTGTCGAGATCGAGAGAAGCCTGCACCGCGACGCCTGCAACGGCGTGACCGGTTATGGGCTGAATTGCACGAACACGCGCTGTGTAGTGCTCCCCTTCCCTGACCAACGCAGGGCCGGCCACGTGCAACTCGAAAATTTCTGGCGTCGCTTCGCCGACTGAGAGGATTCCCACCAGAGGTGCGGGCATTGATTTGCTCGGAGGGACAGCTGTGATTGTGTACTGCAGCCGGCACCAGAGGAGATTTCGGCGGTCGGGGCTCTCGTTTTGGGCAAGCGTCGGTGGCAAGGCGATCTTCAACTTCTTTGAACCGGGAGGAAGTGAAGCGTCTTGGTCCGAGTGAACCTGAACCAGGCCTTTGGTGTCGACCAATTCGAGCAGCACATGCGTGGAGATTGCGTGGAGCGTTTGGTTTTCTACAGGCAAATCGACGAGGGTGGCATCGGGGCGAATCTGGATACGGGTGGCCGATTCATCTACACGGACGCTGGTTTGCGCGAAGCATGCGCCGGCCAGAACAAAAACAAGAGTTATGATCCGGATGATGTGGCTGGCCAGGTAACGCATCGCTCCCACCCCAAGGTTACGAATGCGATACTACCATCGTCTAGCAGCTACGAAGCCGCGTTGAAGGAAAAGGTTGGCTCGAAGTGCGACCGCAAAAAACCGGCTATGCCGCCACTTTGTTTTGCTTGCGCCCGAACCTTTGCCGAGCGCCTTTTTGCCGCCTTCACAATTCTCTCCCTTCCAGCAGCCAGGTCTCTTGCCGGAGAGGAAATTTCGCGTGCAGTTGGGCGCACTTTTCCGACGGCCTACCAACTTTCTTGGCTCGTTGTACGACAGGTCTTTGCAAGCACCAGCGCCGTAGATTCGATCCATGTGCGGCCTTTGGTCACCGTCAATGACCGCTCGCGCGTTCATGCTAGAATCGCGGCGGTGAGAAAGTTGCGCATAAGTTTGGGCAGCCGAGGAGAAAACCGGCGATGTCAAAGGACATCACTCGTCGCGAATTCGTAGCTTCGACGCTTTCCGCTGCCGCGATTTCATCTTTAGCCAGCAGCAAACGGGCGATTGCCGGCACCGCGGGCAGCGCAAGCAGCGCAGCTACCGCCGCAGCGCAGCCGGACCAGGCGACTGAGGCGCCGTTCACAGATCAACCCTCCTGGAAGGATCAGGGCGTTCTGAACCTCGCCCATTCACCGTATGCCAAGCTCCACAACGTTCCGGTTCGCGCCGTAACCGTGGAAAACGGATTCTGGGGCGCGCGGCGCGAGGTGAACGTCACGCAAAGCATCCCGACCATGCGCGACCAGCTGGAATCCCATGGCCGCATGGACAATTTTCGCCGATTGGAAGGCAAGAGCACGGCTCCCCAGATGGGCGGTCCCGGCTGCGATTCTCATCTGTATAAATGGATTGAGGCGGTGGCCTTTACTCTGCAGTCCGACGATCGCCCGGAACTGCGTAAAATCGCAGAAGATGTTATCGACCTGGTTGTGGCTGCGCAAAAGCCAAACGGTTACCTCAACGCGTACTTCGTCGGCGACCGCGCTCCCCTTAGCATGACCCCCGAAGCGCAGCAAACCGGACACGAGCTCTACTGCCTGGGACACCTGTTGCAAGCCACAATTGCGTATTACCGCGCGACCGGTGATCGCAAGGGTCTCGACGCCGGAATCCGAATGCTGAACGATTTCGTTATGGCGACCTGGGGCCCTGCGCCGAAGCTGCCGATCATTTCCGGGCACCCGGAAATCGAAATGTCGCTGGTCGAGCTTTATCGAGTGAGCGGCGACAAACGCTACCTAGATCTTGCCGGGTACATCCTCCAGGGCGACGATCGAATTCGCGTGCCGCTCCAGGCAAGCATTTATATGTTCTCCGGCACGCCTTTTACGACGCGCACTCAGGTGGAGGGCCACGCCGTGCGCGCGCTATACGCCTGCTGCGGCGCGACGGACTACTATCTGGAAACCGGCGACCCGGCCTATTGGAAGACGCTCAACACGCTGTGGGACGGCATGGTGGGCACGAAGATGTACGTTACCGGAGGCGTCGGCTCGCGCGCTCAGGGAGAATCGTTTGGCGCCGCGTACGACCTGCCGAACGCAGGCGCTTACGCAGAAACCTGCGGCGCGATCGCCAGCATGATGTGGAGTTGGCGCATGCTGGCCGCCACCGGCGACGCCAAGTTTACCGATGTCCTTGAGCGCACGCTCTACAACGGCGTCAATGCCGGAACGTCCCTCAGCGGCACGCTTTATTGTTACACCAACCCCCTGAAGTTCGATCCTTCCGCTGGCATCACCATTCGCAATGCCTGGTACAGCACGCCGTGCTGCCCACCGAACTTCGCGCGCACCATAGCCTCGCTTCCCGGCTATTTCTACAGCACCGCCAAGGATGGCTTGTACGTGCATCTTTACGACAATTCCACGCTCAACTGGCATCTGGAAGACGGCACGTCCCTCAAGGTTACCCAAAAAACAAATATGCCTTGGGATGGCGACGTCGAAATCACCGTCGCCCCTGGCCAGCCATCCGACTTCACGTTTCACCTACGGGTTCCCAGCTGGGCCGGCGACGCCACCTCGGTGGCTGTCAACGGCAAGCCCGTCGAAGGAGCAATGGCGGGAGCATATCTCCCCATCCATCGCCGCTGGTCTGCAGGCGATGTCATTCAATTGCGGCTGGCAATGACGGAGCAGGCGCTCTCCGCCAATCGCCAGGTAGTCGATGATGCCGGGCGCGTCGCTGTGCAGCGAGGTCCGCTCGTTTATTGTCTGGAGCAGCTTGACCAGCCACGCGGCGTCGATCTCACCGATGTGTCGGTCGCGGTCAGCATGAAGCCGGGAGCCGAATTCACAAGTGAATTCAAGAAGGATTTCCTGGGTGGGGTTGTTGTATTGCATCGAGACGGCGCAGTCGCGGAGGCTGCAGCACCGCAAGGCTCGCCGAACCCCAAAGGAGGCCCCGGCGCGCTCTACGGTCCTTATCAGGATCAGGTTCAACCGCAGCATAGCCGCAGCGTCCAGCTCACGTTCATTCCATACTATGTGTGGGCCAACCGAGAACCCAGCGCGATGGAAGTGTGGACCCCGGTCACGAAGGTCTAGAATTCGTGGACTGATTCCGGAATAAAGTGCCCTCCGCATAAAACTCAGTAAGCGTTTACTCGGACACCCGATGCAGGCGCGAGGGATACTTGGCGCTAAAACTTTGCCTGTAATCGACTTACCGGATGAAGTATCCTGATCTTTGGAAAGATGCAGGTTCCATGGGTAGCTATGATCGTCCCATCCAGAAAACTGGGCCTCGCAATCGTTCTGATGTTTTGCTATTCACTGGCGTATTCCCAAACCAGCGAGAACCCCATCCCGCCTATTACTTCGGCGATTAGCGCCAAAGACTACGATAAAGCGGTGGAACTGAGCCGCGCTGCTCTGCAAACGTACCCCAACAGTTCGCAATTGTGGACGCTGCAAGGCATCGCGCTGGTCAGCAAAGGTGACGACAAAGCCGCTCTGCCTGCATTCGAGCGAGCGCTCAAACTTTCTCCGGACAATGTCGCGGCTCTCGCGGGAGCGGGGCAGATTGAATACCAGGCAGGGAGCCAGAACGCCGTACCGCTGCTGAGCCATTTGCTCCAACTGCGCCCGGACGATCCCACCGCTAACACCATGCTGGCTGTCCTCGAATATCGGAAGGGGAACTGCGCGGAAGCGGCTCCGCGTTTCGAGAAGTCTGGCGAGCTGCTGGATTCGCAGCTCGACGCCTTGCATGCCTACGCCATATGCCTGGTGAAACTGAAGCGGATGGATGATGCGGCAGCCACTTTTCAAAAAGCGCTGGCCCTCCGGCCGGACGATCCGCGCGAACGCCGGGTCATGGCGTCCATCCAGCTGATGGCTCAGAAACCTAAAGACGCCGTGGTGACGCTGCAACCGCTGCTAGAATCTCCGGACGCGGATTCCAATACCCTGCAGCTAGCTTCCGGAGCTTATGAGGACATTGGTAACACGCCCGAGGCGGTGCGGTTGCTCCGGCAGGCTATGGTGCACGATCCTAAGAACACAGGTCCTTACGTGGATTTCGCCAACATTTGTTTCAATCACGAGTCGTTTCAAGCCGGCGTCGACGTGATGACCGAGGGACTCTTGGTGCAGCCGAACGCTGATGAACTCTATGTGGCGCGAGGCGTCCTGTATGTCCAGCTGGCGCAGTACGACAAAGCCGAAGCCGATTTCGAGAAAGCAGCCGAGTTGAATCCCAATCAATCGTTGAGTACCGCCGCCCAGGGACTGGTGGCGGTTCAGGCGAATGATTCCGATCACGCGTTGAAAACGATACAGGAGAAATTGCAACGGAAACCAAACGACCCTCTTCTGCTCTATTTGCAGGCGCATGTCCTGTCGCAGAAGGGCGTCGAGCCCGGCACACCTGAGTTCAGGCTGGCCATGCGCTCGGCCAAGACCGCGGTGACTTTACAGCCCACGCTGACCGACGCTCGCGCCGTGCTGTCAAAATTGTATATGCAATCCGGACAGTATCCGGAAGCCATCGAGCAGTGCCGGAAGGTGCTGATCACCAATCCCAACGATCAAACCGCGATCTACCGTCTGATTCAGGCGCTGCGGACAACCGGACAAACCAAAGAGATTCCAGAGTTGCTTCAGCGCCTTGCAAAGGCTCGCGAAAAAACGACGCAAGATGAACGAGAGCGCTCCCGTTACCATATATTTGAAGACGATTCATCAACAGACCACACACCAACACCGGCGAGCCAGCCTTAGACACAGCACGCAGCTTTATCGTAGGGTGATCGCATGGATTTCGAGAAGCTATCTGCGCGCCTGGGGCGCAACCGTCGTTGGCGGCGTCGGCAACGGGCGCCCCATTGCCAGGATTTAGGAAGCCAATCGGAATGAACTATTCGCGCCGTTCGTTTATGGGGTTTTCCATCGGAGCGGCGATTGGTTTGAGTGCCGAACGGCTCCTTGGGCAAGGAGTAGCGTCCCACCAGGCCACGCCTGTTCCCCGGCAGCGACCCTCCGGCCGTCCGTTCAACGCGCACTTTGTCGACGTCGCGGCGGCTGCCGGACTGCATTCGCCAACAATCTACGGCGGTGTGCAGAATAAGAAATACATTCTGGAATCGGTCGGGTGCGGCTGCGCATTTATCGACTACGACAATGATGGCTGGATGGACATCTTCGTGCTCTGCGGCACTCGTCTGGAGGGGGCTCCGGCCGGAGCAACGAACCGCCTCTACAAGAACAATCGTGACGGCACTTTTACCGATGTGACCGAACAGGCGGGCCTCCACGCCGTTGGCTGGGCTTCCGGGGTCTGCATTGGGGACTACAATAACGACGGCTTCGAGGATATTTTTTGCACCTACTTCGGACACAACAAGCTCTACCGCAACAACGGTGACGGTACGTTCAGCGATGTGACTGAGGCCGCCGGCCTTTTGGGCGACCCAACACGCTGGGGCGCGGGATGTAGTTTTCTAGACTACAACCGGAGCGGGCGCCTCGATTTGTTCGTCTCGAACTATGTTCATTTCGATCTGGAGCGGGCGCCCGTTCCTGGAGCGAACTCCAACTGCAATTGGAAGGGGATTCCCGTGGAGTGCGGGCCGATCGGCCTTCCCACGGGACAGCATCTACTCTACAGAAACAATGGCGATGGGACCTTTACCGACGTGAGTGAAAAGTCGGGCATCGCCAAAGCCACAGGGTGTTACGGAATGACCGTGGTGGCGGCGGACTTTGACGAAGACGGCTGGATCGACATCTATGTGGCCTGCGATTCCACACCCAGCTTGCTTTTCATGAACAACCACGACGGGACGTTCCGCGAGGAGGGTGTGCTGCGGGGGGTGGCCCTCAGCGACGACGGAGAACAGCAGGCCGGGATGGGGGTCGGGATTGGCGATTATGCTCTCGAACAACATTTGGATCTTTTCAAGACTCACTTCGCAGACGACGCCAGCGGCCTGTATCACAATAACGGTAAGGGATATTTCGATGATGTGACCAGTACGTCTCGGGTGGGCGTGGAAACCCGTTACATTTGCTGGGGCGCTGGAATCGTCGATTTGGATAATGACGGCTATCCGGATTTATTCATGGTTACAGGCAACGTTTACCCGGAAGTGGAACGGAGTCTCCCACAGTATCCGAACAAGGGACCCCGAGTGGTGTTTCGCAATTTGGGAAATGGAGCTTTCGAGGAGCTGATCGAAGCCGCCGGCCCTGGCATTGGCGAATTGCACTGCAGCCGGGGCTGCGCGTTCGGAGATTTTGACAATGACGGTGACCTCGACATGCTGGTCGTAAACCTGAACGAAAATCCGTCCCTTTTACGCAATGATATTCGTGGAAAGCAGAACTGGATCAAGGTGAAACTGGAGGGAGTTAAGTCCAATCGCAGCGCCATCGGAGCACGTGTTCTGGCCCATTATGGGAAGAAGACGCAAGCTCAATCCGTCGTGAGTCAATCCAGCTTCTACTCTTCTAACGATACCCGCCTGCATTTCGGCCTCGGAGAACATACTGCGGTCGCCATCGATGTTCACTGGCCGAGCGGAACTGTCGAGTCCTTTAAAAGCCTTCCTATCAATCAGTTAGTGACCTTGCGAGAGGGAATTGGGCAAGTACCGAACCGCGGTTGGTCGAAGACCGGAGCGAAGCGGGAAGATGCGGTCGAATACCATTCTGATACACCTAATATAAAACCACTAGAAAAACCTTGACAGTCTGAATGCTCTCAAGATATATCCTTTCCAAGGTGAGTAAACGTTTACAGTGAAGTATGGCTGAGGCTCGTGCTCGCTCATAGTTGGGGTGGACTCAGGACAACGGGGGGTGGTGCATGCAAACGAGATTTTTTGTGAAGTGGTCAATTAGGCTGCTCGCCGCGGTTTTCTTAATCACTGGTCCGGCTTGGGCGCAATTCAGCGCAAGTGTGCAGGGAACGATCGCCGATCCTACGGGTGCGGTGGTCGTGGGAGCCAAAGTTTCCTTGGTCAACACTGTGACGAATGTTTCGGCCTCTACTACTAGTTCCCCCACCGGACTGTATCGCTTTCTAAGTCTTGCCCCCGGTACATACACAATCACGGTTACTGCGCCAAACTTTGGCCCTGCGGCCGACACGATAACTCTTCTCACTGACCAGAGCCTGAACTTCGACATCGCCCTGAAAGTTGGCTCGTCGACTCAGACCGTAACGGTGACCGCGGAAACACCCATTTTGAACACCGGAGAAATCCGCAACCAGCAGACCCTCGAAACCCAGGAACTGTCTGAGCTGCCCCTGGCAGGCCGCAACATGCTGGCGCTCACCAGCGTCGCGCCGGGCGTCTCAGGACTGGGCGTCAATGGCGGTCCGGGCGTTTCGGGCGGCACTCCGGGAACTGGCGTAGACAACTTCAACACGGAAGAGGCGGTTGACGTCAGTGCCAAGGGTCAAGGCACGGTTTCAAACCAGTGGATCGTGGACGGCTTGAACGTCAGCAGCGCGATCCGCCAGGGCGTTCTGAACCTCACACCCAATCCCGACGTCATTCAGGAAGCCAGCAACCAGGTCAATACGTTTGACGTACAGTATGGCAACGCCAGCGGCATTCAGTTCGCAATGACCACCAAGTCCGGCACTGATCAATTTCACTTTCTGGCCAGCGACTATTTCAACAATCAAACGTTTTTCAGCCGGTATTCTCTACCAGGCGACACCGGCCCCTACAGCCCCTTCCATAGCAACAACCTTTCTTTCAACGTGAGCGGCCCGATCATTCCCCATCACCGGTTTTTCTTCTTCTTCAGCGTCGAGCCCTTGCGCTCTTCCGCTTCCACCGGCAACGAGACGGTGCAGTATGCGGCACCGCAGACAGGTGGGTTTATTCCTTGGGCCGTTGCAAACTACCCGGGTACCCTGGGGACCCAGATTCTCTCTCAGTTCCCAGTGGCCTCTGACGTGACTTTCAGCGGCGTGAATTCGACGGCACAACAGGTTTTTCCCGGCACATGCGGAACCGCCGCCACGAACTTTTTGCCGTGTACCACAGCAATGACGGACAACGGAGTATTCAACGGCACGAACTTCCGCAACGGCACTCAGTACTTCGGCCGCGTCGACAAATATTTTGACAACGATCGTATTTATTTCAGCGTGTTCCGCACGCTTAACGCCTACGGCGGACCCGCCACGATCCCCGCGTTCGGAAGCACCAACAATACATGGGAGCGCGCGGTACAGGGTGGGTGGACGCATAACTTCAGTCCGACCATGCTGAACGAAGTATCCGTCGGAAACAGCCGGGTCCAGGGTATTAACGACGAAACCGGCAACTTCGATGTTCCTGCCATTAACATCACCGGGCAAAGCGTCGGCTACGGCATCGGCTTTGCCCAAGGCAATTTCATTCAACACAACTATCATTGGCGCGACGTTTTGACCAAGGTCCACGGCAATCACGAGATAAAGGTCGGTTACGAGGGATGGTTCGGCGACGACGAAGCGCTCTTCCAAGGACCGTGGTCACATCCGACTTTCCAATTCAACAATCTTTTGGCGCTGGCTCAAGATGCGCCCCAAAACGAAACGGGTGTGTTCTACAGCCCCCAGACTGGCCTGGAAGCGCTAAATAGTTGGGACGCGCGTGGCTCAACGTACGGCGCGTTTGCTCAGGATACTTGGAAGGCTCGGCGCAATCTGACCGTGACTCTGGGCTTCCGTTTCGATAACGACGGAAATCCATACGGGAACTCGCCGACCACGGTGCTCGGCAACTTCTATCTCGGCACCGGGTCAACCTTCCAACAGCAAGTAGCCAACGGCTATACCCAAGCAGGGCACTATGCGCTTAATTCCTCGCCGAAGGGTTACGACCCGCGGATCGGTGTCGCGTGGGACATCACCGGATCGGGCGCTTGGGTGTTGCACGGCGGGTTTGGTGTGTATACGGACGCGCTCTCCTTCGCCAACATGCAGGAACAATTCCGGGGCAATCCACCGGGAGAAATCTCAACGAACTTCATTGCGGGAACCTCCACTCCGCCGCTGTTCGTCCTGGGCACCACCAACACGCCCCCGTTTGGATTCCAATTCCCCTCGCTCGCTGGTTCGCCGCTGTGTCCTACAGCGCCGTGTCTGGATGCTGCCGGAGGAATTGTGGGGTCGGAAATTGGGATTGGCGGAGAGGATCCGCATCTGAAATCGCCGACCTCATATCAGGGGGCAGCCACCCTCGAGCACAAGCTTGGCCAATACCTGGTTGCCAGCGTGCTGTGGAGCATCAACCATGACGTCGACCTTGTTCCGGGCGGAGACCTGGGAGGCAACGTCAACTACGGCAGCGACATCAACAACATGCCGGGCGGGTTGATCGGATTGGCGTACGGCGCCCCTGCGCCCACACTCAATCCAAGTTTCGGTAATATCAGCTACAGCCAGAACATCGCTTATAGCAACTACGACGGCGTTACGTTTGACCTCCGAGGGCGGTACCACCACGCGTTCTTTGACGCGTCTTACACCCGTTCCTCCTCGAAGGACGACGCTGGCGTCTACCCGACGTCTCTCGATATCCAGCAATACTATGGTCCGTCGCCTTGGGATGTTCCCAACCGGTTCTCGGCATCCTTCAACTATCAGTTCACCGGCATGAACGGGGGCCAGGGCGCGCTTGGTAAGGTTACCGGAGGGTGGGGAGTAAGCGGAACCAGTCTTTATCAGTCGGGTTATCCCTTCTCGGTCTACGCCGGGAATTTGTTCAACCAGGCAGTGTACGCCGCAGGCGCAGACGCGCACGTTAACACAACCGGCGACTACAACGCGGATGGACAAGACAACGACTTTCCAAACGTGACTAGCTACTCAGAGGGACATAGCTACACCACCGGCGTCTTCTCGGCAGGGCAGTTCACCGTTCCTACCATGGGCACGGAGGGCAACGAGAAGAATAACTCGTTCCGCAACCCGGCCTTTGAGGAAACCGATTTCAGCATTTACAAGGACAATCACATTACCGAGAGGCTCAATTTCCAGTTGCGGATTGACTTCTACAACCTGGTCAATCACTCGAACTACCAGAATATTTCCAACAACGTCAATGCTGGGAACTTCGGCGTGGTGACCTCTCAATTGCTTCCGAGATGGTTCGACATCGGAGCGAAGTTGACCTTCTAATCTGATTTCGACCATCAACCAAGTCACCATCGCTCCGCACCTCGAGCTCAGGAGCGCCGGTCCACCCCCGGCGCTCCTTCCACAAACAGCCACGGCGGAGGTGGTTAGGCCTGCAAACCCCGGAATGACGACGCTTCCTCGATCGTTGCTATTCAGATGTCTGAAGTTGCTGTTTGTTTGCGTTACCATCGTTGCTCCCTGTCAGGCGCAGTCGCTCCACCTAAAAAACGACCATCTCGCGGCGCAATTCGGGCCGCGGGGATTGACCTCGATCACCAGCCAACCATCCGGCTTCACCGTAAATTTCCCGCGAGAAGAATTTTCACTAGCTGTCGACCAGCAGTTGTTCGATAGTTCGCGCATGCCGGGCCCGGTCGTCAAGCAAGAGCAGAATGGGATCGCTTACTACTACCAGGACCGGGGTTACTCGTTTCGGGTTTTCTATGAGATCCGAGACGGATGGAAATTTTTAACCAAGAGCCTGCAAATCATCGACTCGCCGAACTCCAGCTACACCGTGAAGCAGATCGAACCGGTGCGCATCGCGCTCGACACCAAGATTCAGAGCACCTTCACTCCGGCAGCCTACCTTCCCCAGTTCGGACCTCCAGGCAAGGATTTCCGAAACAGCCTGGCTACCCGCAGCTTTGGCACTTTTCTTCGCTTACAAGCCGACAAGCAGGGCGTGATGCTGGTGGTACAAAATCCCTTCCTCGAAGTGGGTCGAAACGGTCAGAACACGTCGCTTTCCTATGCGCCGGAAATGCAGTGGCGGAAAGAGTGGGGACCATTCTCAAGCGATCTGGCGATCATCGGAGTTTATCGGCAAAGCGATAACCGCATCCCGGCGAAAATGGTCTACGAGTGGAAACTGTCAGCGGGCGACGGCAAGGCTGAGAATGGCGCCGACGTTAGCGAGATTCAAGCTTTCTCCGATTGCGTGCGACAGTTCTTAATCCATCCTTCGCCGAACCCGATCAGCGTCGAAGTGGGATGGACACTCAATGATTATCAGATCAACGTCGCAACCCCCGGCGGCCAAGCCGAATATAAGCGCGTGATGGATACCACCTCCACATTGGGCCTCCGCAACCTCCTCTACGCTCCGGCCAACAGCGATCTTTCCGATATCGCTAACGACGCCGACGACTGGAACTGGGAACATGTGACTTGGCTCGGCTTAGGACAGCAAATTCGCGCCGGTAAGTGGGATGCGGACAAAAGCGCGATACCCGAGAGCGTAACCACGATGATGGACTACGCGAAATCGAAGAACATTGCTCTTCTTGCATATGTGTATCCGTCGCTGCCGTACGCCGGGAATCCAGATTGGATCGTTTCGATTCCGCAAAAGAAGAGCAAGAGTTCCTACGCCACGCTGTCGTCCCGCGATTTTCAGGACTTCTTGATCCATGAATTGCTGGTTTTTAAGCACCGTGCCGGGATCGCCGGCTATTCGTTCGACTACACCTTCCTGAATCTGCCGGGCAGCAGCTCCTATTCGCAATGGCGAGGCTGGCGCCGTGTCCTGGAGGCTCTACGGGAGTCCGAGCCTGATATCGTGATCGATGGGCGGCAGACGTACCAGATGTACGGACCTTGGAGTTGGCTAGGCGGGAGCTATCCTCATCCGACTGGCAACGACGAGCAGGCGGAGAGCTTTACGCCATATCCCGACCTGCACTTCGACCGCGTTTCGGCCGACCGGGCGCGGTTTGTGAACTACTGGTATCGCAATTATCAGTTTGCGCCGCAAGAAGTGATTCCCGGTTATATGACCCATCAAACTCCGAGAAACGTCAACCTCCCTGCGACGGATGGAGCAAAGCACCAGGAGCGCTCGGAGACCGTTTACACCGGCTTTCGCGCCCGGGACTGGGACTATTTGGGTTTCAAGTATTCGGTGCTCTCTTCGATTGCCACCGGAGGATGGAACAACGTCTTTGACATGCTTCCCGGCCGAGATCCTGAAGAGTTCCAACATTTTTCAGAGGCCGACAAGTCGTGGATTCGCCATTGGCTGGAATGGACCGTCACGCACAAGGAGTTTCTGCGAAACACACGGACCATACTCGGGCAGCCGGCCATGGACCGCGTCGACGGAACTTCCAGCGTCATTGGCGATCACGGGTATTTGTTCCTGTTCAACCCAAATTACCGGGCCCTGTCAGCTCATTTTCGTCTGGATTCAAGCATAGGCTTGGGTGAAGGAAAGCGATTCTTGCTAAGACAACTATATCCAAGTGGAGGTGAGCTTGTCGGGAAACCAGGTGCGGGCGTCTGGAATTACGGAGACGACGTTGAGGTCAAGTTGGACGGCACCAGCGCTACCGTCCTCGAGCTAGCCCCTTTGTCCGAGGTAGGGAAACAAATCCTCGTTTTTGGAGAGAACGCTTCGGATCCCTCGAAGCCGGCCACAGCAACCTTTGAAAACGGGATAGTTCACATCATGGAGGCAACCGGCGCGCCTGGCACCGCGCAAGAGATCGGCGTACTGCTACCAGACGATTCTGGCGTGAAGGGGATGACGGTTAACGGAAAGGCGGTGGTCCTCATCCGTCACGGAAGGTACGTTTCGACTCAAGTTAAGTTTGCGGGAGAGCTGTTTAGTCACTCCCAAGAGCTATCGCTGCACAGTGACTCGGATGGTTCGGTCACCGGGTCGTTCGTCGTCCCGGAACGAATCATGCAGCAGCTCGCTAGACGCCAAGAGTCATGGCGGATATCGTGGACGAAGGAAGACTACGAGACGACATGGCTTGCGCCGGAGCGGCTCCTAATGTTCGTTCAGTTCGCAGAACCCGATGATACGATGAAGGTCCAGATGGCACTGGACGGTGCGCCAGTCGAACTAACGCGGGCTTATGCGTCGGTGCGCGAACACGCCGCGTCGTTCGTCGGATTCTATGTGGATCTGTCCCACGTCACGCCGGACGCGACCCACACTATCCGTCTGACGCTGCCGAAACTTGATCCCGGGCGCTTCCAAGGCGTTTTCTTCGATAACGTCGAGACGGAATACACGGATCAACTGGCGCGGTAAGACCGTGCTGTGCCGAGGTGCATCTCTCGCAGTAGCTAGGAGCTGGCCGATGTCAATCGCTACCCGGCGCGACTTCTTGAAGACTCTTGGCGCCGCCGCGGCGCTCGCTGCTTCTAGCCTGAAAGCTTCGATCCCAGTCGCGGCAGCCAGCGAGGGATTCCCGCCGACGGACTTTTTCCCGAATCGGCAGCCTTTCGGTAAGAGTGCCTTTTACCCGCTTCCCCTAACCTCCGTTCGACCCAAGGGCTGGCTGTTGAAACAGCTGGAAATCCAAGCAAGCGGGTTGGGTGGCCACCTGGATGAGTTCTGGCCGGATGTGGGACCCGAAAGTGGATGGCTTGGCGGGAATGGCGAATCCTGGGAACGCGGCCCGTATTTCCTGGACGGATTGGTGCCGCTGGCGTACTCGTTGGGCGATGCCCGATTGATTGCCAAGTCCCAAAAGTGGGTCAACTGGACTCTCGAACATCAACAAGTGAACGGCATGATTGGTCCGGCAAAGGTCGATGACTGGTGGCCGCGCATGGTCATGCTGAAGGTGCTTACACAATATCAGGAAGCAACGGCAGACCCGCGCGTGATACCGCTGATGCAAAAGTACTTTGCGTATCAACTCTCGGAATTGCCAAACCGTCCGCTTCGCGATTGGGGTAAATATCGATGGCAAGACGAAGTCGCCAGCATAGTCTGGCTTTACAACCGTACCGGTGACCAGAATCTACTGCAGCTTGCGCACGTCCTTCATCAGCAAGGCTACGATTGGAGAAGCCAGTTCGCGCATTTTACGTACACCCACAAAATGACTGCGCAAGAACTCGGGCTTCGCCAAGGGAGCCTTCCCCCAGAGATTGCCATGCAGACTCACGGCGTGAATAATGCGATGGCTCTCAAGTCATCGGCGCTATGGTGGCTGGTTTCGGGGGACGAGCCCTATCGAGCTGGGGTCAGCCAGCAACTCGCCGCGCTGGATACGTATCACGGGCTTCCGAACGGCCTGTTCAGCGCCGACGAGCACCTCGCCGGCACGAACCCCTCGCAGGGAACTGAGCTGTGCACGGTGGTCGAGAATATGTTTTCGCTCGAGTATGCGATGGCCATAATGGGCGATCCCTTACTTGGCGACCGCCTTGAGAAGATCGCCTACAACGCCCTCCCGGGAACCTTCCGCGACGACATGTGGTCACACCAGTACGATCAGCAACCGAATCAGATTGAATGCAGTTTGAGCCAGCGTCCCTGGACTTCGAACGGGCCCGAATCAAATCTCTATGGCCTGGAGCCGAACTTTGGCTGCTGCACGGCAAACATGCATCAGGGGTGGCCGAAGCTTACCTCTAGCTTATGGATGGCGGGCTCCAATGGCGGCGTCGCAGCGGTTGTGTACGCACCATGTGAGCTGAAGACGAGGGTACGCAATGTCCCGGTCACCATCGAAGAGCAGACGGGGTATCCATTTGACGGCAATATTGTCTTGCTGGTTGAACCTAAAGCTGCCGTGCGATTTCCTCTATCGCTGCGGGTCCCTCGTTGGGCTGAGAAAGTAACGATCCGGGTTAATGGCACGCCCGTGGAATCGGTTCGCGCCGGCAGCTTCGCACTCATCGATCAAGAATGGAAATCGAGCGACCGGGTCGAGTTGCAATTCCCCATGAGACCAACCGTCTCCCGTTCGTACCACAATTCGGTCGTGATTGAGCGGGGTCCAGTCATCTACTCGCTCGACATTTCGACAAAGTGGCGAAAGTTGAAGTCTCGCGGCATGACCGCAGATTGGGAAGCGGATCCGCAGTCTGCTTGGAATTACGCTCTGGATATCAACGGGCCTGCCGTGGGGACGGCGGTGGAAGTAAAAGGAACTGGTTCGGACCGAGGGGTGTTCAGCGCAGAGGGCGCTCCGATAAAAATCGAGGTTCTAGGCACCAAGGTCCCGGAGTGGAAAGCCGAGGACGGGTGCGCTGGAGAACTCCCGCATAGTCCGGTATACAGCGATCAACCGCGAGAGACTTTGAGGCTAGTTCCCTACGGTGCAGCTAAGCTAAGAATAACGGCGTTTCCCCAACTTGCTGGATAATCCGGCGTTGTGTCGAACGAAGAGGTCCTCAGCGCTCATCTAACCGCTGGCCATACTCTCAGGCTCCTCCGAGGATGTGCTACATGACCGCGCCGAGCCGAAGCGCGCCGGCAAAAGATGTGAGCACCTACATCACTAGGATTTCGAGCCTGCCACTAGCTTTAGCAGCGCCCATAGTCCGGCTTAAGGCTGGCGCTCTAACCAATTGAGCTACGGGGTCGTGATTCGATTCTAAGCAAAACTGGCGGCTCACCGAGCTTAGTTTGACGATCTACTTAGAAGAAAGACGGTCACCTGACCGTCTCGATGCAGAACGTGGGCCGAAATTACCTGCTGAGTCAACAGCACTTGCGACCTGCTGTGGTAGGATTTCAGAAGCCGGAGACCCCGTAGCTCAACTGGATAGAGCGCCAGCCTTCTAAGCTGGATGTTGTCGGTTCAAGCCCGACCGGGGTCGCCACATCATCGCCTAAGTTGGAATTCTGGGCTCAATAAGGCACCTCGCTGTGAAATGCTCCGCGCCGTGTGTGGGCGCACCGGTTGCTACGGGACTGTTTCTTTTTTTTCGACGAAAGCAGGGAGGTTTGGATTTTTCACTCGCAGCTTGAGATATCGTTGAAGAATCACGTCCAGCTCCTGCGGACGAATGGGCTTTGTGAGGTAACCATCCATGCCGGCGGCGAGGCAAAGTTCTTCGTCGCCCTTAATTGCATGGGCTGTCAGCGCGATGATGGGCTGATGTTTTCCGCTGGAATTTTCTTTCCTGCGGATGGCTGCCGTTGCTTCCAGCCCATCCATTTCCGGCATTTGGACGTCCATAAACACCAAGTCGTACGCTCCGGCTTCGAGCGTTTCAAGAGCCTCTCGCCCATTGGAGGCGACGGTAACGCGGTGCCCTCTTTTTTCAAGCAGCAGGGTGGCAAGCCGACGGTTCACCACATTGTCTTCCGCGACTAAGATGTTCAACACTTCTGAAGGGTCGCGGGCATCATGAAGCGAATATCGAGTGATGAAGGGAATCGCGCCGGATTGTTGGTGGGCCCCTAGCACGCGAGCAATCGCTTCTCGCATCTCGGACTGCCGAATTGGCTTGAGCAAGTATCCTGCGATGCCAAGCTGCTTGCATCGCTCGACATCGCCCCGGTGGCCGGCGGAAGTAAGCATCAAAATCGTGGCCGTGGAAAGCTCCGGTCTTTGGCGGATTCGCTCGACGAGTTCGAAACCATCCATGCCTGGCATGTGCAGGTCCGTCAGGACAAGCCCGTAGGGCTTTGCCGAATTCGCTTGGCTGAAGAGTTCCGCGAGGGCTTGTTCTCCGCCGCTGACGGCGGTCGATGACATTTCCCAGAGGCTCAACATCCCCTTGAGAATCCGCTGATTCGTGCGGTTATCGTCCACAATAAGGACTTTCACGCCCCGCAGGATTTCCGGTGGCGCAATCGTTCCGATTTCGAGCGCTTTGCCAGAAGTCTTCAACTTCGATGTGAAATAGAACTGGCTGCCCTTTCCAGGTTCGCTCTGTACCCAAATCCGTCCGCCCATCATGGCAACGAGGCGAGCCGAAATGGTCAACCCGAGCCCTGTGCCGCCATACTTCCGGGTGGTGGAAGTGTCCGCCTGGGCAAAAGGATCGAAAATCAGATTCTGCTTCTCGATGGGGATTCCGATTCCGGTGTCGGACACGCAAAAACGCAGGATCTCATCGATGCCATCCCCCGAATCCACCGAGACCCTCAACGCCACTTCGCCCTGATGAGTGAACTTGATGGCATTGCCAATGAGGTTGACGATGATCTGCCGTAGGCGGCTGGAATCTCCGTTAACGGCCTCGTGAACTTCCGGGGCGATTTCACAAAGGAGTTCCAGGCCCTTTTCGTGAGCCCGGAACGCCAGCGTCTTAAGCGTTGTTTCAAGCATATCGCGGAGATTGAAATCGACCGCCTCCAAAACGACTTTCCCGGATTCGATTTTGGAGAAATCGAGTATGTCGTTGATCACAGTGAGGAGAGAATCCGCGGAAAGCTTGACGGTTTCCAGATACTCCTGCTGCTCGGGGGTGAGCTTGGTCTCCAGCGCGAGTTCCGTCATGCCGATCACGCCGTTGAGGGGGGTACGGATCTCGTGGCTCATGTTGGCAAGGAATTCACTTTTGGCACGACTTGCCTCCTCCGCCACGTCTTTGGCACGAGATAACTCTGCGGTTCTTTTTTCGACTCTTTCCTCCAGCTCACCGTTGAGTTTTTGCAGGGCGACATCGCGCTGCTGAATGCGCTCGAGCATGTCGTTAAAGGATGAAACCAGCGTGCCGACCTCGTCGCGGCTCTGCACGATCCCTCTGAGCGAGTAATCTTCGCCCGCGGAAACATTTTCGGCGAGCCCCGCGAGTTGCAGAATCGGTGCGGTGGTGATCCGCAGCAGGCGAGATGAGACGGCGTAAGTAACCAGGAGGGAAATCATAAGCACAAAAGCCGCGATTTTGGTGTACTCAACCAACTTGGCCCGAAATCCGATCAAATCGGAAACGATCGCGATCGAACCGGCCTTTTCTCCATTCAGGGACACACTTCGAAAAAGCACAAGCGAGTCCGGCGTGAACGTCGCTCCGTCCGCGCGCCAGGAAGGCATAATGAAGTCGTTGCCAGCACCTTCACGGCGATACTCAGCGAACACCTTGCCGTTTATGTCGTACAAACGCGCTCCGAGAATGTGCTGCTCAGTCGCCAGGGCACGCAGCATGTCGGCAGCGGCCGTTGGGTCATTGAACACCAAAGAAGCAGCCGCATTGGCTCCCAGCGTGTCGGCAAGCGCGGAAATCTCATTGGTAGTGCTCGCGCGAAAACTGGTGCGTTCGTAGGCCGCGAGGCCCACGCATGCCAGGACTAGCCCCAAAACGCTCGACGAGAGAATTAAAACCGTCATCTTGCGCCGTATGGATAAATCCCGGAAGGTCATGCGCGCACCCTTTTCCTTATCCTTGCTTTCCAACGACGTTTGTCGCAAGCAGCAGGAGACGTGAGCTGAACTTTAGTCCCGCTGCGTCGGCCGGTTTCAGATTGATTTCAAACCGAACCTTGTCTTGTTCAAAAGTGAACCGAATCATGCCACCTCGATCGATAAAGTCGTTCGCTTCCCCCACGGTCATCACGGCGGAGTTCCCAAGGTCTTTGAAAATTCTGGGAAGATGCTGATCCTCGCTGTTGCCGATAAACAAGACCTGGCAAGCTCGTGCCTCTTGCGATTGCTTGACGTGGAGAATGTGAATGGGACGAGATCCGATCGCTTTTCCACCCAATGTATTCTCGAGCTCTCCATGGAATGGATCGTCTCCCAACACGCACAGGACGAACTCGGGACCCGCTGCGGCCCCGGCAGGCCACTCCACCAACTGGGCGAAGTGAAAGAGAAAGCCCGCCTTCACGCGATATTCCCCGATTCCGGACTGCGCCTGAACGTACTCGGGAACAGTTGCAAAGAGGAAGAGCAGAAGAAGGCCGCAACATGGAACCGTCGCCCTTCCGAAGACTCCGGCTCGGCGGCACCTGCAAGGAGAGCTTGGAATACGATCCGATATGGCACGATTCACCAACAAACTCCCTGTTCAAAGCGTCCACCTTAACTCGATCTGCGGTGGCGCCACATCGCGCCTGGCGGACGCTTCACAATGCAAGCCGCCTTCGGCATGGGGCCACCTTTCGGTGACACCTCGACATCGCTTTCCGCGCGAACCAGTGCGGACTTTCCTTCGGAAGGGGGACTACTCCAAGATGATCACGGTGCCTGAACCAAATAACCCAAGAGGGTGAATCGAGAGGGACAGAGCCTACGTTGCCAGGCTGAGATAAATTCTATTGCCCAACCTGAGGCGAGCACACGCAGAAGATTCGCCGCATGCCCTAAGAGTTATGCGCCGCAAAAAATTGAAAGAAGCGATGGACACAAGAGCCTATCAGGAGCTACTTCCGGCTTGATTCCAGCGCGGAGCCACTTTGGCTGAAGTCCGGCTGAACGTTGACCACGCCAAATTTGCGAAATTCTCTCTCGCGATGAGCAGCCATCGCCCATAGAAATGTGATGCGATGCCACGGCACCGAGACGTTGGGGTGATAGCCGCTGGGTATCAGAACGGCATCACCGTCACGAACAACCGTGAGGAGCTCAGGATACTCCGTGTTGTTGTACACGAGCTGGATTCCATAGGCGGGATGGGGCATGTCGAAATAGACATACATTTCCTCCAGCATTTCCGCGTGTTCGTGCGGCGGCCAGCTCGTCCAATTGCCCGGGTCGGAAACCGTGAATCCCAAAAGAAGGCGGCCCGCTTCCACGTTCTTCCCGATGCAAATGTTCACCTGGCGCGAGTTTCCCGGAGTGCCGGCGGCGAATCGCAGGCTGGCGTCCTTTGAGATCTCAGCGTAAGGCACGAACTGCACCGGATAGGTGTTGTCGACATCGGAGGAAAATTCGGCGAAATCCACGTCACCGGACGTGCTGACTTCCACTTGCGCTCCGCGGGGGATGTAAATCGAATCGTAGTGGCCGAATTCGTAAGTCTTGCCGGCGACGCGAACCACACCCTTGCCGCTCAGGCAGATGAGACCGGTTTCCTGGTTCCCGGTGGCGAACGACACCGAAGGAACCGAGTGATTCAAGATGATTCGGCCATAGGAAAGATGGCGGTTCGTGCTGTTCTTCGGCGTAACCGACACATGGCGTCCCACTTGCCGATTCGTCGCTCGAAAGATCATTTTTTCTGTGTCTGGTTGTGCTTGAGTGCTCATTTTTTGTTCCTCCAAATTCGAGATAATCCTTCTCGGGCGGTATCATTCGGCGTGATCCCAATCATTGTCACTTTACCAGGCATAAAACAAGGTGGAATCAGCGTCCCTTTCGAGTTCGACGCAGGACACATTTCAGCCCCCGAACGCTCCGCCGTCTTGCGACAGGGTCACCGGCTTCAGGTTCGGAGCGAGCAACTGGATCAACCCGAGCGCAATCAGGTACGCCACGCCCGCGATCAGGAACGGAATCATGTAGCTCCCAGTCCATTGCAGCACGTGGCCGACAATCTTCGCAATCACCATTCCGCCAATCGCGCCGGCCGTTCCACCTATTCCAACGACGGACGCCACGGCCCGGTTCGGGAACATGTCCGACGCAAGGGTGAGCAAATTGCACGAAAATCCCTGATGTGCGGCAGCGGCGAGACCAATCAGAAGCACGGCGGTCCAGAGCCCTGAAGCCCGGTACGCATAGACAATGGGAACCACGGCCAAAGCACAAACGAGCATTGCGAATTTGCGAGCGGCGTTCACCGTACGGCCATGATGGATCAACGATGATGAGAACCAGCCGCCCGCCACGCTTCCGGCGTCGGAGATGACGTAAATTACGACAAGGGGAAGTCCAATCTGCGTGAGAGCGAGCCCGTGCTTCCGCTGAAGGAAATCGGGAATCCAAAAGAGGTAAAACCACCAGATCGGATCCGTCATGAACTTGCCGGCTACGAACGCCCAGGTCTGCCGGTGAGAGAGCAGGCTCAGCCATTTCACCTTTGCGACGGACTCGCGCGGGTCGCTTTGGATATAGGCCAGCTCGGCCGGCGACACACGCGAATGCTCTTCCGGCTTGCGATAGACGAGGAGCCAAAGCGCAACCCACAAGAAGCCTAGCGCGCCAGTGAAAATAAATCCGGCGCGCCAGCCCCAATAAATCGTGATCCAGGGGATGATGAGAGGAGTGACGATCGCGCCCAAATTCGTGCCGGCGTTGAAGATTCCTGTCGCGAACGCCCGCTCTTTCGCGGGAAACCATTCGGCCACACACTTGATGCTCGCCGGGAATACTGCCGACTCTCCCAAGCCGAGGGCGGCCCGAGCCACGATGAACTCTGAAAGACTATGGGCGATGGCGTGTCCCATCGACGCCAAACTCCAAGAGACCATCGCCACGGCATAGCCGACGCGCGTACCGATCTTGTCGATCAGTCGCCCGACCAAGAGCAATCCCACCGCGTAGGCTGCCTGGAACGCGAACACCAGATTGGCGTAGTCGTTCTCACTCCAACCGAGGTCGTGTTGCAGCGTGGTCTTGAGAACGCCGAGGATCTGCCGGTCCATGTAATTCTTGGTGGTACCGAGCAGAAGAAGAGCGCAGATCACCCAGCGAAAGGAACCGATACGACTCGCCGGCCGCTCTATTGTTGTCTCGTAATGCGACACTACACGGTACTCCATCGAATGAAGAGGGACGGTCAAGGATATTACGACGCTCGGCCACACCAGCGCCACGAAAAGGGGCTAGCGGTCTTGCCGTAGAAGTGCCGAAGCGCACCAGAGAAGCGGGGCCTGGCCGTGAAGGTCGCCGGTAAGACGCGCGCGAGTTAAATAATAGTTGAGGTCGTTCTGCTTGCCAGTTCCTTCGCAGATGTTTCGAAGATCGCCATTCGGCTCGAGGTAAGTCACCAAGCCCAGCCAACCCTTGCGAGCAGCCGGACCGAAAGTCTTCTCGTTGAGCCAGCCGTTCTTCGCGCCGGTAATCATGGCGAAAGTGAACATCGCGGTGCACGAAGTTTCAGGCCACGCTTCGGGATGATCCACCAGTTGGCGCCACATGCCGTCTTTACCTTGAAACTTGAGGAGCGAGGCCATCATTGTCTGATAGCCCTGCATGATCCTGGCTCGCTGAGGATGATCCGCCGGGAGCGATCGCAGAAGCTCGGTCATGCCCGCCGCGACCCAGCCGTTGCCACGGCCCCAGAAAAACGGCGCGTCGGGGGCGTGGTAGAACAATCCGTTGGGCTGCTGTAGTTTCTCGAGATACGCCACCGTCTCCCGGGCGGCGCGGTCGAGATATTTTGGATCGTCGGTGGCGCGGTAGGCCTGGACCTCGACCAGCGTAATCATGTACATGTCGTCGATCCAGTAGCGCGTCTGATTGGTGAGACCATCGGCGGCGGGATTGTCCCACTGCTTGTCGACCAGGCGCTGCCCCAGATCCAGGTACTTGCGGTCTTTCGTCTCGATATAGATCTCCAGTGGGACTGAGCCGAAGACGGTGGAGTCGACGTGATTGGGCTCGGGTACCAATTTCGATTCCTCGCCGAAGAGCGGATCAAAGCGCTGGATCAAATGCGCGGTGAGCTCCTTGTCAACACTCAATTGAGCGAACGTAAGCGCTCCGTACCACGCGACACTCTCGGGATAGGTGATGTGGTCGGGCGGAGTGCTTTTTCCGGAGTTGGTGTGGGGCCCGGCTGCAAAGCGGTCGGCGACGCGCTTCCCGATCTCAGTGGGCGAGGTTCCCGCGGGCCAATTGGTGAATTCCTTGAGGGGCCTGACGTTCGGAGCGGACAACACGGCCAGCGCAATAATCGAAACGAGCGCTCTGTGAGACGCCCTCATTCAAGAACCCCTTTCGACACTCTTATCCAATCACACGAACGTTAGTGCTCTCGGCGATAACTAGAATTCTTACGGGACCAACTGAAAAGTTTGGCTGGGAGGCCTGGACTCGAACCAGGATAATCAGATCCAGAATCTGATGTACTGCCAATTGTACGACCTCCCAACACGTTGAAACTTACGCGGTTAACCTCTTCTGGCGGGACCGCCCACGGGGTACTTTCACTGTTCTCTCACTGACGGCAATCAGATTCTTGGCGGGCGAAACGACCACGTTTTCTGCGCGTTTCATCGCTGCCAGGACATCGGCCGTATCTACGATGTGGCAGCGGTCAAACACCGCACGCGTCTTATGGCCGCTGATCGTCATTGCCACTTTCTCATTCACTCCCGCCTTCAACAGGTTCTTGATCGCGGACCGTGAAGGTCATGCAGAGTCAAACCAGTGTAGCGTTGGTTCCCGGCTTTATCAACTGGCTCCTGGACGCCCAGGCCTGCCGCTACGCAAGCCTTCGCCCATTCCTTGCGGAGGTTCGTTGCGTCGAAGACCTTGCCGTCAGCGGTGGATTCCTTGAGCATCTTCACGGGCACGTCAGGCAACGGGATGATCCTGGCCTCTCCAGTCTTCGTCTACACTGCTGAGGACGCTCTGGCGAACTGCAACTTGGTATCCCTCGCTTCAAGTCCTGGCAAACGGGTTCCCGGACAAGTGGGTACTGATTTCCACAGGTCACTCTTCTCCACGGCAGAGAGCCCAAACCGTTTTTCCTTGGTTCATAAACACCATCTTTTGGAGCAGCTTTATACCAGACGGTGTTGCATCGACCGGTTGAGCCCGCAGCGTTAATCAGACATTGAGAATAAAGGGCCTGTTTCTTTTGCCAGTTGGAGGCGGTGCCGGCTTACTTGACTCTGGGCGCGGATAGCTTTGTTGACAAGCTTACTTTCGAGGAGTAATACCATGCGACTGGCAGCCGTCCTATGCCTCTTAGCGTCCGCCGTGCTTCCGTCTCTGGGTCAAGAACAATTTCCTGTGTTTGCGATTACGCAGGAAGATAGCTCGGTCAAGTTCTACGTGAAGGCTTCAGTAGCTCTCAGGGGTACGTTCGAAAAATGGGACGCGACTATCACATTTACATCTCCGGATCTGTCGACTGCCGCTATGGAAATCAACATTCAGGCAGACAGTGTGAGTACCGGAAGTGGCATGAAGGACGGCAAGCTGAGGAGCAAAGACTTCTTCGATGTCAAGCAGTCTCCGCTGATCACCTTTCGTTCAACGAAGTTCACACAGACCGGTCCCGACACAGTCGAGGTGGATGGCGACTTTACGATCCGCGGAGTGACTAAACCCGAGAAACTGACGTTTACGGTTACGGGCGCGGGGACAGGCTCCGGAGAGATCAAAGGGCAAATGGCCTTCGATCGTAAGGACTACGGGATGAATAAAGGCATTCCGTTCGTCACGATCGCCGACCGCGTCGAGGTAACTGTCGACCTCAAGGGGAAGCGAGTCAGCGGTCCTCCGGTGGCCTTTAAGCAATAGCCAGCCTGCCAGAAGAGCTGGCGCGTCCACGTGTCAAACTCCTGTCTATTTGCGTATTACCATGCCATCCGCAAACTCAACGCGAACGCCGTGGTGGGGGTGGGCATGGCCAGTCCTGGCGCTAATCATTTTAGGTGTCCACACAACCATTAGCCCCAGCATTCCGTTTGCCGCAGCCGAGGCCCTCGCTCTGATCGCCACCGTTTTTGCGGCGGTCTACCATGCCGAAGTCGTCGCGCATCGTGTCGGTGAGCCATTCGGGACGCTCGTGCTTGCCCTGGCTGTCACCATTATCGAGGTAGCGCTTGTCGTCTCCATGATGATTACCAGTCGGACCGACACCGCTGGGCTGGCGCGGGACACAGTTTTTGCCGCAGTCATGGTCGTTTGCAACGGGATCATCGGCTTATGCCTTCTCGCCGGTGGCGTTCGGCATCACGAGCAGGGCTTTCAGTTTCAGGGCGCGCAGGCTGCGCTCTCTGTACTGATCGCGCTGACAACTCTGACTCTGGTCTTTCCGAATGTCACGAACACTGCGGCCGGCCCGACATTCAGTTCATCACAGCTCGTCTTCGCCTCCATCGTTTCGCTGATCCTATATGGTTCATTCCTGTTTGTGCAGACCGTTCGCCATCGCGATTATTTTCTTCCTGAGGGGGGTGGGGAAGAAACGCATGCGCTGCCCCCAACGAACAGGATCGCGCTTGTCAGCGCGGGACTGCTTCTTGTCTCGTTAGTCGCGGTAGTGGCTTTGGCGAAGGCGCTCACGCCAACGCTGGAGCGCGGCATCGCAGCCGCCGGTGCGCCAAGAACTGTGGTAGGGATTGCAATCGCGGGATTGGTCCTTCTCCCCGAAGGACTGGCTGCGTACCGTGCGGCAACTGCCAACCGCCTGCAAACCAGCATGAACCTGGCCCTCGGATCGGCATTAGCCACTATTGGGCTGACAATCCCGGCGGTCGCCGGCGTTTCTATGCTCCTGGGCAGACCCCTTACGCTCGGCCTCGACGCCAAGGATCAATTGCTACTGTCTGTGACCCTCATTGTTTGTATCCTCACCATAGGGGCGGGGCGCACCACCGTGCTCCAAGGGATTGTCCACCTCGTTCTATTTGCCGTTTTTCTCTTCTTCGCCGCGGTGCCCTAAATCTTGAGCCGCGCCGGATAACTCCGGGTAAGTCGGATTACGGACATTTGCCGTACCAGGACTCAGGGCCTGTTTCGGCTAGCCATCCACTGAGCCATTCCGAACAGAAGCTTTCGCCGGCGGGCGTTCATCCGAGAGAGCGCCTTGGCAAACTTGCGTAGCTCATCCCGCTCATTCCCCTTCGTGCCCCACATTGCCGTCTCGAACTTCGTTCCAGACGGAAGTTTCGGCTTCTCCGGCGACTCCTCGCCGTCGTAGAAGAATCTGTACAGCGGGATTTCGAGCGCCCTCGCGTATTTCTCCAGCGTCTCGATTGAGGGAACAGTGTGGCCGTTCTCTACGCGTGACGTATAGCAGCGAATTAAGCCGGTGAGCCGCTCGATGTCTCCTTGGCTGAGCTCTTTCGATTCGCGGAGTTCCCGGAGTCTTTGACCGATGAGCATGTGCGAGAGCCTACACCCGCCGTAGTATGTTTTCTGAGTAAGAACGCAGCACTACCCATGCAAACGAGCCCTGCGGAGCGCCCGACCGGTTCCTCCGGCCTGATGGACTGACGCCGCTTCTCGGCCATGATGTCAGGCGCAAAGTGCTTTCTCAGCCAAGGTGCGACTCGGAAGTGTCAGAAAGAAAAACCATAATGCAATTTATCGCACGATTCGCAACGGTAGGCTCTCATCGCAAAGAGAGTCGTTAACCTTTGAAAACCCTTCCGTCTTTCGCGATAGACGGTCCCATGGCAGAAAGGACAGCAGCGATGCCGATGGGTTGTTAGTCGCAACCACTCTAACAAAAAAATCCCATTATCATCGAGGTGATTTTGTTTCGTATGCATTTCGATCTCCTTGGCAAATGAGGCAATTGGCCCGTGGGGAGAACCTTGATCGTATGGCCACATCAGAGGGCGGACCTACTGTCAGAAATAGCAGGGCGCAAAATCCGAGGCAGGGCTAAACCTCCGGCAAGGCCGGTCTCCTCATTCACACAGGTCTGTCACCGAGTGTGAAAAGGGGTTTGGCCCAGATTGAATACCCAGTCAGATCACCGTGCCGAGCATATTCTTGGGCCGACTTGATCAGCACCACGCTCCACGGCTAGGTTTTGGATTTGTTTACAGGAGAGTTCTTGTCCAGCGTCGCGAGAAGACTTGTTGCGCTCGGTGGCACAGACGCAGCGCCCCCCAGCACGATATCTTTCGCGGGTATTTCCTTCCCGTAGAGATGTTTGTTTGCGTCGTTGTCTGGCCGAAGCGTAGAACCTTCAAGAGAGACACCAGCGAAGGCTCCGCGGGCACGCGAATAGGTCAGAATTTCCGCTTTCATGGTCACATCCGTATCGGCTGCCGCGGTGCGTCCAACGGGCCCGGCAGCAGCCGAGGCATCGGCACCGAGTTTTACCTTACTGCTCAAGATGCTGGAGGCGGACTGTGAGCTCATGAGAAGCAAGACGAAATCAGTTGCTTCCCCGCCAATTTGCAACCCGAAGCTGCCACCTTCGAGAGCCATCATGGTTGGCGCATCCCACTTTCCTCTAAAGTCTTTTCCGCCGCGGCAAGTCATTACACCACGTCCATAGCTGCCGCCTATTCCAATAGCAAATTTCACGACTGAAGGCAGTACGACGACACAATCGGCCTTATCTAGCACGCTTTGCGGGATGCTGTCGGGCGCGTTTAAGATCTCCTTCATCACTTTGCCCGCATTCTCGACTCGTTCCTGTTCCTTTTTCTGGGCGGCAGCCGGCAGCGCCACTGCTATGAGCAACCCGGTTATGATCCATTTTTTCTTCATACTACCTCCCTTGACATCTTGAAAGCTGGGCGAAAAGCCACCCGGAAGCCATCAAACCAGGAATGCTGTTGCCTTCCCATTCGTTCGTCGCCGTTCTCCAGCACTCGCGCGGCACTGTTGGAGCTGGATGTTTGCTCAGGGCAAGACTACGAGCAAAACCAAGAAACCCGCAGCTGTGAGTACTAACAGTCCCTTCTTTCGAACCTGAATATAGGAAGCAACTCTTCCGTCAAAGCTGCAGGTCCCGATTCGCTTCGACTGCGTCTTCGACGCGTCGCTAGTGCCAGAAACTTGGCGAGCTTGGTTTGTTGATTCGACAGAAGTTACGAGCCAAGTTTACGGAGAGTCGAATTACTGGAAACTTGCAGCACTCGACGAGGCCAACTTTCCTGTTTCGGCGTTCATCGGGACTTTGCGAATATTGCCGAATCGCTGGCACAAATCCTACAAATCGAATCGTCATGCGACTGCTCCTTCCATGCTTGTTCGTCGGTGTGGTCATCACGGTTCGAACACCCACCTCCAAGAACCCGCAAGCGCGCCTTCAGCCGTGTTGCCAGCCGTATCGAGAATCGCGTTCGATCGAAACATGATCTTCCCGAGCTGCATAATGGACGCCCCCCCACTTGCCTGCAACTCGCTCCGCCGATAAGCGGCATGAGTTGCAGCAAGGAGGCGATCGTGTTTTGTCCATCTTGGCTCCCCTGGGAGGGCCTCGTCGTAGACCATTCGCCAAGGCTATCGACTGCAGCGCGTTATGTAACTTGGGCTCTGGTGGTTTTGCCAGTGGTTTCCTTGCCTCGAGTTGGTAGGTTCAGTGACGGTCAAGGTATCGATTTCGACTTCATGAGAACCCTTGGTGAGCGGGGAAACGAACAAGTCGAGCTAGTTTCCACTTTTCCGACGAGGGCGTTAATCGGGACTTACTGTAGACGGCGCAGGATTCTGGCTTCCGTTGGCATCGTGGCGGTCATCGTTTATGTGGCGATGGGAATGCGCTACGCGTCGTATTCGCCGCAGCGCTCCGATACTTATCTTTGGGGTGTCTATCACGTTCACTCGAGCATGTCGGATGGTTTGCAGTCGCCAAGAGAAATCGCTCTGCAGGCCCACGCTTCCGGGGTCAGCCTAGTCCTTCTGACCGACCACGGCAGCCCAAACCAGGCGTCGTCCAATTTTCATGCGACCCTCGATGGCGTAACGATCGTGGGAGGTTCGGAAGCCAGTCTGCCCGATGGGCGCCTCACCTTTTTTGGCGCACAGCAGCATGTGCCAGGATTGCGCTTGTCGTCGTTTCCCCCGGAAGCGATCGACGATGCCCAAGACTGGGGCGCGTTTCCTGTGCTCGCTTATCCGGATGATCCGCGATATCGGTGGCGCTACTGGAACAAGGATTTGAAGCCCGGCGGGATCGAAATCCTGAATTTATTTACCAGCCTGCGCGGTGGGTCCTGGACCGAAAAGTTTCGACTCGCGATATTCTATCCGTTCTCCCACTATTATTTTCTGAAAACAATTGTAGTTCCCGTCGAATCCATCGCGCATTGGGATGATTTCCTGCAACGTGACAAAATCTGGGGCTTCCTTGCGTCGGATGCCCACGGCGGATTTCACATCGCCACGTGGCTTTCGATAAAAGTCCCATCCTACTCGGATACGTTTTCGTTTGCGGGGATGGGCATTGACAAACGGTATGAGTCTGATCCGGAGGCAGCCATCCGAAGCGGAGATTTCTTCAATTGCATACGTGGCGCCGGCGAGCCCGAACGGTTCGAGTTTTCCGCGTATTATGGTGTGAAGGAGTTTCCGAGTGGCAGCGACGTACCCGTAAGTTCCAACCTGCATATTGAAGTGCACGCCGCCAACCAGGCGGTTCGAGTGGTATTGAAGAAGGATGGCGCGGCGGTGCGTGAAATCGTCGGTGATCATCTGGACTTGGAAAGCGCCGGCGCAGGCGTCTATCGCGTCGAGGTCTTCCTGGTGGGACACCCATTGTTGCATGCGAATGTTCCATGGATTCTTTCGAATCCGATTTTCGTGGGCGCGATGCGTGAGCCGCTCCCGGCGCGCACCTTCACCGCGATTCGCGCGCAACTGGCGGGGCGCACGGATCCCTACAAGAAATAGACCTTCGATCTGAGCTGTGACCCAACTCCCTCATATCGATTGTCGGGAGCTTTTCCCGGCAGCTAGCGCAGTGAACCCGTGTCGGGTCCAAGCTAAGCTGGACGCAGTCTTTTTCCACAGGCTTGGAAGAGCGGTCTGGCAAATTAACAAAGGATTGTTGTACCCTTCGTGTGCTTTAAACACGAAGATTTGGAGCGCTGTTGTCACCCATTCGCATTCTGATAGTTGATGATTACGAAGACTGGCGACGTCAACTCCGCCAGCTAACCCAAGCGCGACCAGAATGGCAAGTCATCTGCGAAGCGCCGGATGGAGCAGAGGCCGTTCGGAAGGCCGAAGAATCAAAACCTGACTTAGTTTTGCTAGATATTGGTCTCCCGAAACTGAATGGAATCGAGGTAGCGCGGCGAATACGAGAACTCTCTCCCAACTCCAGGATAGTTTTCATAAGCATGGACAATTCTCCGGACGTGGTGCAGGTAGCTTTGAGCACGGGTGCTCACGGTTATGTTTATAAGGCACGCGCCCAGAGTGACCTGGTGCCTGCCGTGGACGCGGTCCTGCGAGGCGAACATTTTGTCAGCAGCGTGCTAAAGGGCCACAAGGTCGCTAGTTTCTCGGGACCAGAAGCGCCTCACCGTCACGAGGTTCTATTCTATTCGGAGGATGCGGTTTTTCTGGACAGCCTCACTAACTTTATAGCAGTTGCTCTCGAGGCCGGTGATGTGGCCGTGGCAATAGCCACCGAATCACACCACGATGGTCTTATCCAAAGGCTGAAGGCACGCGGCGTAGATATCGACGGCGCCATTCGAGAGGGGACATATATTCCATCGAATGCTGCCAAAAGCCTCTCCACTTTCATGGTCAATGACATGCCTGACTCGGATCAATTTTTCGAGGTTGTGGGCGGCCTCATTAGGGCAGCTGCTAGAGCAAGCAAGCGAGAGCATCGCCGGGTTGCAGCTTGTGGAGAAATTGGGCCTTTCTTGTGGGCGGAAGGTAAAGCGGACGCTGCCGTTCGGCTTGAACAAATCACGGAGCAATTCGCTAGCACCTACGGAGTCGATATCTTTTGCGCGTATCCGCTGAGCAGCTTTCACGGCGAGAAGGGCGAGCAAGTTTTCCAGAGCATCTGTGCGCAACACTCAGCCGTTTACCGCCAGTGAAACCCGCGGAGAACAAATCCTCATGAGCAAACCACGTTGAAAGCCTCAGAAACTGAATTCTAAGTCAACCTGCCGCAGCGGCGTCGCCTTTTGCAAGCAGACGCAGTTCAGCTTCCGGCACAGAGAATTCCGCGTTGCCACAATCCAAGCAGACAATGAGCTCGGGGAATACCCAGACGGATAGCTCGTCAATGTTTTTCATTCCGGGAGAACGGATGCCCATCTCCGCGATGAACTCGCGCTGGTGGACCGAACCGCACGACTTGCACGGCATACGGAGTCCCAAGCAGCCTGCAGCCCTAGCCAATTTCCAGCGAATAGTACCAACTCCTGCGCGAACAGCGAGTAATTAATCAATTGAGAAGTGCTATCCCAGCAACCGGCCCGACACTGGCTGGCTAACTCCTGGTAAGTTCCGCATCCGGCGCATCCGTAGGAGGCACTTTATCCGAAGAGGCCCAACTTGCCAAACTTTTCGGCAAGCAAATAGCAGACCGTAACGCGACTCTTGTTGCGTTCCCCCGCCATCGTCGTCATCACGTCTTGGAGTGCCGCATCGAGTTCGGCGTCAGTTTGCGTCAATCCCAGCTTCCTCTTCATGAAGTTGTCGCGCACGCGCTTCAACTCCTCGGGATCGGTGGCGGCCACTAGGGATGAATCCCTGTTGTGAAGCGCGATGCCCAAGTATTTTACGATGCCCTTGATCGCTGCGGCATCGACGGTTGACGCGTACTTCTGCACGTTTGCTGCATAATCGAGCTGCGGTTGCGGTTCTGTCATGTTGAATCTCCTCTTCAATCAGTGGTTGAGAGTCACTTATATTGTCTAACGCCCACAGGAACTTTCTACCCCTTGATTAGGCGACGAGAGACTGTCAAAAGTGCTAGCCGTTCCCTCTTCCAATACGAGCAACGTTCAACGACTCCACACCCGTGGGAACCGAAGGCCACATTCCAAGAAGAGAACTTATCGAATGTTCGCGGTCTTGTTTTTTTGGATTGAGTAAAGATTCAGCTATTCTCATTGGCGGTGTAAGAACCACAGCTGCTCAACGAGCAAGATCAGATTCAGTTGGCCCAAAGGTCGGGGAACATGCCGGGTGCTATTTTCAGCTGCCTAGTATGTTGATCGCTCGCGCAGCAACGGCGATGATCGTCACCAATGAGATCATGCTTTCGAGCATCATTAACAATTTGGCGCGAGAAGTCAGCGGCAAGTCGTCGGTTGGGCTGAACGCCGTCGCCGTACCGAATGCAAGGAACAAATAGTCGATGAAAGCCGGATGCCAGCCGGGTAGTACATATTCGGGTAGCCCTTCCTGAGGAAATAGCCAGTCCGGTTTCGTGCTAGCGCCGTTCGCACGAGCCTCAGGACCTCCCCGATCCAGCCGCCAATAAACTAGCGAGAAGAGGAGTACGTTCGTAACCCACAACGCGATGCTTGAATTAAGGAGCTGAAGACCGGTAACCTCAGCCGAGTGGCGCACCATCGTGGAGACGAGATACCCCAGAGCTTTGACTAGTCCCAGACCTCCAGTCGCGATAAAGAGTAAGATGACAATGCCTTCGATCCGCATCCATGGCGCTTTGGTCTTGGTCAGGCTTAGACCTACCATTGGTACAATCAGAACAATTGCTAGGAGAAAAGGAACCCAAGCAGGGAACGCTTTTACGCGATTGGGCAACGCAACTAGCAAGGAAAGTACGGCGATGACCGCAAGTACGACGGGCCAGCGCGGTTCGATGTGCGTTACTCCAGGAGTCAACTGTGCGGCCCAAGAGCTGTTCAGCAAGAGATTTGTTCTTCTGTAGCGTCTCTTCTAGTCTCGGTCAGACGGGGCGACAACTGTCAATAATTGCAGGTAGCATTCCGAAGCGAAAATCCGCACGCTTGCCAAAGCCGCGAAGAGATACGGCACCCATCGTGATAACTCTCCGTTAGTTCCTGCTTGGAACTGCGCTTGTCGAAGAAACCGGCGTGCCCTTCATTCAGCAACCATTCCCTGCTCCTCTGGCGACAAATTCGTTGTGTCCAAAGGCACGAGAAGCTTACGATGGAAATTAAAGGTCGAAATCTGGGATTCCGGCCTAGCAGATAATCAGTCAGATTTTCAGGAGGGCCCGATGAAGATAGGGGACCTGATTTCTTCCCGCCGCGAGGTTTTCTTTGTTAGAGACGAGACAACCATACACGATGCGGCGCGATATCTGCGTGATCACCAAGTACGCGCCGTCGGTGTATGTGACGGGGACGGCGTTCTGCTCGGTGTGATCTCGCAGAGCGATGTCTCAGACAAGGTAGCTGCGGAAAACAAATGTCCAGCGTGGATGCGAGTTTCCGAAATCATGAGTCGGCAGCTCATAACGGCGACACCGGAAACCTCGATCGAAGATTGCCTGCGGTTGATGGACCAGCACGGAATCTTTCACTTGCTGATTGTGGATGCGCAGAAGGGATTCCGGGGAATGATTTCCGTCACCGACCTGCTCCGGCTCTTCGTCTCCGATCAGAAAGCTCGCGCCGATATGCTCGAAGGTTTTATGTTCCCTCAGCGCTGAGGCGAAGGACACCAAACTTACTTACACAGCAGCTAACTGAGCAAGTCGGCTCTGCCGAAGCAGGGTCCCGAGAGGCGCTTGGTCATGCGCTTCCACCAGAGGACGACCCGCCATCGAAACCGTTTTTCGAGGTAAGTATTTCGTAAGTGGCGTCCTCAGGGGAGGTTTCCACGATGAAAACTGGTGAGACGGCTATTGTGATCGCGACCGAGTCACACCGGGCCGCTGTTCTTGCCATTCGAAGAGGTGTTCTTATCCCTTTGGAGGTCACCGAGAAGTTGTCCACATTCATGCCTAACGAAACCGTTGACCCCGTTCGATTTTTCGACATTGCTTGTAGCCTGATTGAAGAAGCGGCCAAAGTAGCACAAAGAGAGCATGCTCTCCGTCTTGGGGGTGTCTAGAGAATGTCCGCCTGGCTTATTTGCGCGTGGCAAGGTGGCGCAGCCTCAGCGAAACTTGATGCCAGTTCGTTCCACTATCTTGCGAGACTATCTGTTCGATAAGGGTCAGCTCGCCGGCCGGCCCTAAAGATGATGGCCAATGAGACAGGTTCGCGGACGCCACAGCTAATCTGCGTGTTGTGTTTTTGATCGTGGGACTCTACAAGCTAACGCGTGACGAACCAAGGAAGATTCTTCCGCCAGTTGGGGAGCAGAATTCGAATCCTACGTGAAAAGAAGGGCTACACTCAGGAAGACATGATTTCGTTCGGCTTCTCCGCACGTCACTGGCAGCAAGTCGAGGCGGGCCGACCAATCACAGTTCGGACTCTCCTTCGTATCTGCGAGACGCTCAAAATCTCCATGTCGCGGCTTGTCCGAGGACTCGATACTTAGATCCCGTTTGACGGGTCCAGCTAATCTGCTCGTGGTCTTTTGTGCGCATCGCGCCGTATAAGACGACCCGAAATGGCTTGAATGGTGACAGGAGGGACGAGCCGCTTAAGACTGCCTTGGTCGCGCGGCTTCGTGTACGATCTACAGATTTTCCACACTTTCCGAATTGTGACCACCATTGGCAAGCACAAATCTCGAGACAGGGGCGGAGGTTGCGGGCCATGGCGGACTTGCAGCATGTCTTCGAAAGACTTGTGGGAGCAGTCACGGTGCTCGCGCTCAGCCCAGATTCATTGCAACACCGACTGGCTGAAGCCTTTATAGGAGAAAAGCTGATTGTTCTGGATGGATCTGACTTTCCAGAGCACTTACGGAATAAATTCTCGGAGCTGAGAGACGGTATGAGGGACCATGGGAGGAGAAGAATTGACCAAGTGGTGCGGGGAATGACCGCGAGGGAAGCCGAGCAGTACATTCGTATCATTATCGATCTGCATCAAGGGGTCGCGAAAGAAGTTCTCTGCGGTCACAAGGACTAGCGTTGTCACCCGATGTACTACCGCACTTTTCAGTTCGACTAGGCTTGCATTTTTGGCGCGATTAGGTATGGTTTAGGGAGTCCCCCCTTCATATCCCGACGGGTCCTTGTACAAAAACTAAGGACCAGCGGAAGGATACCATTCACCGACAACTTTCCTGAACACGCTCTCGCCGAGCAGAAAACCGCGTGGAGCGTGTGTTTGACAAGTGGACGGTTGGTTCGCACGGAAAGGAAACTGGTTTGCACGTTTCGCAAGTCCGAATTCTGATGGTGGATGATTTCGAGGCGTGGCGTCATTTTACTTTATCCCTGCTTCGGGGAAAATCGGAATTACAGGTGGTTGGCGAAGCATCGGATGGGCCAGAAGCAGTTGGGAAAGCGGTGGAACTGAAGCCGGACTTGATTCTACTGGATATCGGTCTCCCAACCCTGAATGGCTTCGAGGCCGCCCGGCAAATTCGCACGCTCGTCCCGGAATGCAAAATCATCTTCTTGACTCAAGAATCCTCTGCTGACGTGGTGCAAGAAGCTCTCAGCCTAGGCGCGTGTGGCTACGTGGTGAAAGCAAGAGCCGGAAGCGATCTGCTCGCCGCTGTGGAGGCCGTCCTTTCGGGAAAGACTTTTGTAAGTGGACATACGTAAAAACAAAGAAATGCCCGTGGCGCCGAATCTAAGCGCCCTCTTACTCAGCACAATCTCAACAATTCGTTTGCTGCGGCAGATGGTCCAATACCCTTCGCCGGGAGCGCCAATCCTTCTTTCGGGATGCTAAACCGCGCGGAGCCGCAATCCAAACAGACCAAAATCTTAGGGGATACGCGCACTCCCGGCTTGTCCACATTCTCGAGACCCGAGAAGTGGATGATCGCTGCAGCAGGAAATTCCTTCCCGTTACTCGATTGGCAGGATGGGCAGAACATGACCGCCTCCAGTATTCAACAGCGGGTGTGGCTGATCCTTGCAGAGGCAATTCCGCCAAACTACGCGTTTTCAGCCCTCGACGTCCCCAACAGATGTGGGCATTTCGACACCTTCAAGATTGTTCGCGTACGCCGGCAAAGCGCGCTTTGCCGAAACGACCATCCACTCAATACAACACGATCGGTACGGAGCGGGGATTATGTCAAAAACACAGTTACCTTTGGCCTGATCGCGTTCCTCTGGTGACATTTCTGCTGACATCACAACGACCTTAGGTGAGGCAGAGTAGCCGACCCTGGCCAAGATGTCCTGATAATTGCCGTCTGAAAGCTGGCAATCGCAGAACACCAAGCCGATCTTGCGGCTCTTCAGCAGTCTAGTATATTGCCCGAGTGTGGACGCACAGATCGCGCTCACGCCCTGCCGGGCAAGCATCGCCGCAGTCCTGTTCCGAATTTCCAGATCGGACGAAACAACCATGACTTCCCAGGGACTCGTCATTTTCATGTTCCTTGTGATCTGCGATCGTACGCGAGGCTCGGCCCACCAAGAATCATCAATAGAAGAAAGCCATAGCTCATTCCGCGAAACTGGAACAACTGTTAAAAATAGCAGTTCTTATAGCCTCAGTATATTATTGGTTTACATTGGTGATACAAGTTAAGGCGTTCTGAGCCGCCCACGAAACGAGTTCATCGCGTTCATACGCTCCGTACAGTTCGGAGCTGGCTCGGAAGCCCCAAACCGGCCTGGAATTCGGTCGACTGATGCGAATTAGGATTCATGGTGTAAACATACAAGCACGAACCACGACTGAAATTGCGTCTCTTGGATAGGAGGCATGTACCACCAAGTTTCCGATCGCGTTGCTTACCGGTAAGCTTCACTGTTTAGCTGCGCCCTGTGGAAAACCCAGACGGATTCACGAGAACTCGGCCCATTTTGGCGCTCGACTCACAATTATGGTTGGCGTATTTGAGAGCTCATTTGTGTTGAACCGAATCGTGGCGATGGATTTCCAATGTCGTTCGCGCTCCTATTGTCCAGTCAGAATCTTAGGCACTGCTCTGCTTTAGGTTCAAGTTTCAAAAGCTTCCAGATCCAATTTCATATGGTTTCGATGGTGTACGACCTGACCCAACTGGTTGAGAACTGCCACGGGTGGTGAATTTCAACCACTCCGGACGATTTCTCCGTCCGGTGCCTTGGCATATCTATCGGATTATGTGGAGCTTGCGTTCCCAGAGGTCACCTTGATCCTGGCAGCACGATTGCACAGGTCAGCCCTGTTCGTTCTGTCGACAGGTCCATGCGGACCAATCGGGAGGCCTTCTTGCACAGATTTCGCATCGTAGTGGCTGATGATAACGCAGCCTTCATGGAGCAGCTTGTCGCGGTATTAGCGGTCGAGTTCGACGTCGTGGGAAGTGCGGCAGATGGTTGGACCGCGTTGGACCTTGTTCGTCGGTGTATGCCGGACGTGGTTATCCTGGACATCCATATGCCAGGCTTGAGCGGCATCGAAGTCTCCAGCCAATTGGCAAGCGGCCCTGGAAAACTGCCCGCCATGATCGTTTGCTCGGTGGAGAGCGATCCCGAAGTTATGGATGCCGCGCGACGCGCCGGAGCACTCGCCTATGTTCACAAATCGCGGATTCAGAGAGATCTGGTCCTGGCCGTGAAATCAGTGCTGCAGAGCGGGGGTTGGGGCCAGCATCCCGCCACTGAATAGTGTTCATTTTTGCTGTTGACCGCCAGCACTCGTCTGGCTTCTTGCGAATCGCCTGCCTTTCGTCTCGAATACAACAAACCCTCGGAACCGGGCAAGATTGCAGCCAGTCGCGTTGCGGTCGCGCGTGGCAGTCGATCGGGCTCGGTCCGTTCTCCCTGTGAGGTCTGCCAGTTGCCGCTAAGGATTACCGGCTGAAGAATGGGACCAGGTGGGCTACCATGATTCAGAAAAGCCTAAGCTTCAGACTGACGTTCAGCATCCTCGCCCTTGCCCTTGTGCCAGCTGTCAGCCGTGCTCAAAGAGCAGCGGGCGGCACCGTCGTGCAAAGGCCTATTCCCGTGACGGCTGCTAAAACGCCGGCACGTCAAGTGCCCGCAAGAGGAATTCGCACTGGCGTTCCCAGCGACGGCATGAACCGAGTAACACTGGAGTCCAGGGCTGATACTCCTGCGCACGCGATGGATGCGCTTGGAGACGGAGGAGGAGGAGTACCTCTGAGTATTCAGGAGCTGCTAAACATCTCGCCCAATTCTGGATTCAATTGGCAACACGTCAACACAATCAACGCCGACCTTCCCATCAAAGCGCTCATCGATCCGGTAACGCAACTGGAAGTCGCGCAGGCAGTGCGCCTGCTGAGACTCACGGGGCCACCTTTCCCAGCCGCGGGAGGCGGCGTGTACTACGCCCCCTCGGACACGGAAGAAGCACAGACCACGGTGGAGCCCGAAGGCTCCTCGACGGAACCCCCACAGAATCCCCCACAGAATCAGGTGATTATTCTTCAGCCAGCAGCGGCGCAGCCCCTGCAGCGCCCCAATGATGATAATGATCAAGTCACAACGAAGGAAGAAACACCCGATCAAAGTGGACTCGTGCTGGTTCTCCGCAGCGGCAAACAGATCCGGGTTGCTGCTTTTATGCGTGAGAACGACAGGATCGTATACATCACGCCTGAGGGCGACCGCCTTTCGATCGCCGCAGGCGATTTAGATCCTGGCACCACCGCTCGCGTCAACAGCGAACGAGGAACGCCCTAGGGACATCCGGCGACGATCGCTCCAACCGCATCGCGTGACACTGTCGGACGGACCTTCGCGGTTGAGCCGTTCAGTCGTGGCGTTCCGATCGCCTCTCGCCGGTCGTCGTCATCCGAAACCCAAAGCCGTATTACGTGTCTGGCACAAACCAATCGACGGAGCCGAGTCACAACAATCCGCAGCAAGCGTCCGCCCGAGCGCGCCCGATTTGCTTTTGCGGAACCCGCCCATTCCTCCGAATTGGGAACGGCGGTCTCATCGACGTAGCAGCATGCCCGCCCGTCCGTCCGAAAGCCTCCTGTATCTTTTGCCAGCTGACAGGACCAGGCGGGGAGCCATACGTTCACAAATGGCGGCAACAAACGACCTCATCGTGGGAACGGAACTTTCGGTGGCCTGGCAATCGCTACCAGCACTCGCAGGATCAGCCCAGAAGAGTAAGTTATGAACGCGAAAGGAATTTGCTTGAGAGCCTTGCTCCGGTCGATGTTAGCAATCGTCTGCGCTATTGTGATCGCGCCCGCAGACGCGCTGGCATCCGCCAGTTCGGCCGCGCCAACATCCGCACAACCGGACCAAACGACCAAGATTCCTCCTGACGAGTTGGACTCTCTCGTCGCGCCGATAGCGCTCTATCCGGACCCTCTGTTGGCACAGGTGCTCGCTGCTTCGACCTATCCATTGGAGCTTGTCCAGCTCCAGCAATGGCTAACCAGGAATTCGGCGCTGAAGGACAAGGCGCTTGCCGACGCTGTTGCAAAGCAGTCTTGGGACCCAAGTATTCAGGCTATGGCGGGCGTACCTGATTTAGTGAAACGTTTGACGGACGATATCCAGTGGACCACGGACTTGGGGAATGCTTTCTTAGCGCAGGAAAGCGATGTTATGACTGCCATACAACGCATGCGCACGAAGGCTCAAGACAAGGGCACGTTGAAATCAACCGAGCAACAGAAGGTGGAGACCCAGGTCGTCGAGAACAAGCAAGTAATCGTGATCGAACAGACTGATCCGCAAGTCGTGTATGTTCCGTCGTACGATCCTGTTGTGGTGTACGGGTCACCCGTTTATCCCTACCCGCCCATCTACTATCCTCCCTACTATCCAGGAGCGCTGGCTGTTTCGTTCGGGGTCGGTATGATGATGGGGGCCTTCTGGAGTGGTGGCTGGGGCTGGGGTTGCGGTTGGGGTGGCAACAATCTTCAGATCAACCACTACAACAACTTCAACCGCAACTCGAATATCTCGAACATCAGCGGAAACCGTAACAACATTTCTGGGGGAAACCGGCCATCCCAACGACCTGCCGGCGGTGGCAATCGTGGGGATAATAATTGGCGGCACAATCCGGAGCACCGCGGTGGCGCGCCATACCGCGACCGGGCTACTGCGGACAGGTTCGGCGGCACCACGCGCGGGGATTCCCTAGCTAACCGACAGGCTGGCGCCCGGCAACAACTGGGCCGACAAGGCGGCAACCTGGCCAGCAATCGGCCTGGAGGTGGCGGCCTCGGCAGCCGGACCGGGGGCGCCGGTGTGAGTAATCGGGCTGGCGATGGAGTTGGCGGGGGGAACCGCCCTGGCGGCGGAGCGGACCGCATAGGAAGTCGGGACGTGTCGCGCGGCGGGGGCGGAAACAGGGACGCCTTCGGAGGCGGATCGAGAGGTTCTAAGGGATACAACGGATCGAGCACGCGAGCCAGCAGCAGTCGCGGAGCCTCCAGCATGGGATCTCGAAGCGGAGGCGGCAGTCGTGGCGGCAGTCGTGGCGGCGGTGGACGGCGCAGATGAACTGCGAAAGTTAAGAAGGAGTTCGAGGGCGCTGATATGAAATCCGTGTCTAGAAACCAAATCCTATTCAGGCTTCTTTGGGCTGGGGTCGCGGTTCCGTGCGCGTTTCTGCTGGCGCACGCGCTCATCGCCACCCGGCAATCCGCGGCAACAGCCGCTCCGGCTGCCGCCAGTGTTGGCGCTCAAACCTTCACCAGTCCGCAGCAGGCCGCCGACGCGCTCGTGACAGCAGCAGAGAAGTTTGACGTCGACGCCCTGGAAGAAATCTTCGGTCCCGATGGCGACGATATCGTTCTCACTGGTGAATATCCGCAAGATCGGCAGCGCGCCTATGACTTCGCTGCTGAGGCCCGCGAAAAGAAGAGTGTGTCCGTGGACCCGAAGAGGGCGAACCGCGCGTTCCTCCTGGTCGGCGACGAGGACTGGCCGTTCCCGGTGCCAATCGTGATGGTGGGCGCGAAGTGGGCATTTGATGCCAAGGCGGGCCGTCAAGAACTTTTCTACCGGCGCATCGGTAGCAACGAGTTGGATGCTATTGATGTTTGTCACGGCTATGTCCAAGCACAATACGATTATGCTTTCAGGCCGCGCAAAGGCTACGATGTAAATCAATATGCCCAGGAGATCATAAGCACTCCCGGCAAGCAGGATGGCCTCGCCTGGCAGGACTCGAACGGAACCTGGGACGGCCCGGTCGGCGAAAAGATCGCACGCGTGATCCAGCAGGGTTATTCCCCGGATGCGCAGCCGTATCACGGCTATTTTTTCAAGATCCTGAAGGCACAGGGACCAGCGGCACCTCTCGGAGAAATGAACTACGTTGTGAAAGGCGTGATGATCGGCGGGTTCGCTCTCGTGGCCGCGCCGGCCGAATATGGCGAGACAGGAATAAAGAGCTTCATCGTTAGCCAGGATGGTGTTGTGTACCAGAAGGACTTCGGTCCAAGAACTCTCGACGAATTTAGGAACATGAACAGGTTCAATCCAGACACATCCTGGTCCCCTGTTCCGGATCAAGATGAATGAGAAAGAGGGTCGTCAGTCAGCGAAGAACCCATGTTGCTTCTGTCAGGTGTAGAGCTGCGGCTCGGCCCCGGTTTTCAGTTAACCCAAACGGAGGGCGCTCAGTAACAGTTTACATGCTTCCACGCAGTGGCTTCCCTTCAGCACCATCCGTCCCTGTTGCAGGTTCCTGCCTCGTCTAGAACAGGATCGAGAAGTGCTAGAGCCCGGCGCTCTCGCTCTCCTCCTTCTTTTGGACCGTCAAATCCAATTCAGATTCCCGACAGCGAGGCCCCCATTCTGAACGCGAATTCTGAAGAGTACTTCTACAGCCGAGCTTTTATGGTCGGCATCTGGCAGAACTGCCAGTAGGCGTCCCGTTACACCCGGGCAATTCTTGTCGATCAGAAAAGGACAAGTTTCATCGGCGGAACTGGCCTTCGGATTACCGGCCATCGCTACGACGGGAGGCAGAGAATGGCTATTCTGAACTGGTTTGCAGCGACCCTCCGACAGTACCCGGAGATCGCCATCTTTCTGACGCTCGGCGTTGGCTACTACTTCGGCAAATTCTCGTTTCGAGGCATCGGCCTCGGGTCCGTCACTGCCACGTTGTTGGCCGGAGTCATAGTCGGACAGCTCGGGATCACCATTTCTCAGCCGCTAAAGGCCACGGCCTTCCTGCTGTTTCTCTTCGCCGTCGGCTACGGCGTCGGGCCACAGTTCGTGCGTGGAGTGGCAAAGGACGGCCTGCCGCAGGCGCTGTTCGCCGTCGTCCAGTGCTTATTCTGCCTTGCGGCCGCCGTGGTGATCGTGAAAATGGTTGGTTACAACCTCGGTTATGCAGCGGGGTTTTACTCGGGATCGCAGACCATCTCCGCAGCCATGGGTCTTTCGACCGACGCTATCAACCGATTGGGCCTTGCTGCCGATGAAGCCAAAGGCCTGCTCGATTCGATGCCTGTCGCATACGCCGTTACCTATCTTTTTGGAACCGTTGGCTCGGCCATCGTCATAGCTCTTGTCGGTCCAGCCTTGCTCCGCTTGGATCTTGTGGCTGCCTGTAGAGATTATGAGGAAAAACAGGGAGGCGTGAAGGAGTTCGGTGGCGCCGGTGCAGCTTGGCACCGATGGGAAATGCGCGCGTTTCGGATTCCCGCCGGCGGCAGAGTGGTCGGGCTCCGCACGGTCGAGGCCGAGGCACTGGTTCCCGATGCGCGGGTCTTCATTCAGCGCATCCGTCACAACGGCGTAATTGAGGAAGCAACGGCTGACACAGTACTGCAGGAAGGTGACGTCGTGGCAGTTGCGGGCGCTCGTGAAGTACTGCTGAGGATCGTTGGGGAACGCATGAAAATGGTGGCAACGGCGGGCGCTCGAGAGACACGTATCAGCGCCAGCACTGATGGCCACCTCGAAGTTGACGATCCGGAACTGCTAAGCGTGCCCGTGGAAGGCATCGATGTCTATGTTACGAACAAGGACGTCGACGGCAAGACGTTGGTGGAATTGGCCGAGCGTCCCGCCTCACGGGGTGTCTTCCTGCGCAAAATCACGAGAGGTGCGACGGCGACGATCATTCCCATTTTGCCGAACACGAAGATTTACCGTGGCGACATTCTCACAGTGGTTGGCCGAACGCAAGACACTGCCGTTGCCGCAAAGATGCTGGGGGTTCCTGACCGTCCGACTGACATCGCTGACGTTGCTTTCATTGGGGGCGGCATCGCCGTTGGCGCCCTGCTCGGCGCACTGGTATGGAAGGTCGGAGGAGTGCCGCTGACCCTGTCGACGGCCGGCGGCGCGCTCATAGCCGGCATTGTGCTGGGCTGGTTGCGCTCGGTGCGCCCGAGTTTCGGTCGGATCCCGTCGCCCACCGTATGGTTCATGAACTCGGTCGGCCTCAACATTTTTATCGCGATCGTCGGAATCTCGGCTGGCCCGGGCTTCGTTAGCGGCCTTCGCACTCAGGGAATCAGCCTGTTTCTTTGGGGCGCGCTTGCAACGACCGTGCCGCTGGTCCTGGGGATGTATGTCGGCAAATACATCTTTCGGTTTCATGACGCGCTCTTGCTGGGGATTGTCTCTGGCGCGCGGACGACCACGGCTTCGCTGGGCTTGGTATGCGATCAAGCAAAGAGCCAGATTCCTGCGTTGGGTTACACCGTCACGTACGCCGTCGGCAATACTCTGCTCACAATCTGGGGCATGGTTCTCATCGTACTTCTAGCGAGGTAATGATTTCCTTAAGGAGAAAAAATGAGCGTTATGAATCTTCATGATTTTGAAAAGCTCAGCCCCTTCGAGATCAAGGACGAGTTGATCAAGTTGGCGAAGAAGACGTCTCGAACGACGCAGTCGGCGTTCCTGAACGCCGGCCGCGGCAATCCCAACTGGGTGGCAACAACACCACGCGAAGGTTATTTCTTGCTTGGGCAGTTCGCCATAAGTGAGAGCAAGCGCGTGATGGATCATCCCGCAGGTCTCGGAGGAATGCCGCAGGCTCGTGGTATTGCCAGCCGGCTACAGGCGTGGCTTGCGAAGCACGGAGACCTGCCCGGCGGTTCGTTTCTCGCCGAATTAGTGCCGTTTACGGTGAAAAAATTCGGATTTGATGCAGACGCCTTCGTTCACGAACTTGTCGACTCAATCATTGGTGACAACTATCCCGTCCCCGATCGCATGCTCGCTCATAACGAGCGTATCGCGCACGAGTTTCTCCTCTGTGCGATGTGCGGAACATCCAGGCCCGCCGGAAAGTTCGACCTGTACGCGGTAGAGGGCGGGACGGCTGCGATGTGCTATATCTTCAAGTCCTTGAAGGCCAATCGCCTCCTCCTGTCCGGCGACACGATCGCGTTAGGCACACCGATTTTTACCCCTTACATAGAAATGCCGCACCTCGAGGACTATGCTCTGAACATCGTCAACATCCGGGCCCCTCAAGAGAACCGCTTTCAGTTCACAGACGCGGAGCTCAAGAAACTCGAAGATCCGAAAATCAAGGCATTCTTTCTTGTGAATCCCGGAAATCCCACCGGAATGGCGCTCAGCAAGGAAACCATAAGCAAACTCGTCAATCTCGTGAGGACGAAGCGGCCTGACCTCATGCTTCTGACCGATGATGTGTATGGAACATTTGTTTTGGATTTTCGATCCCTGCTCACCGAATTGCCCCATAACACGATCGGGGTCTACTCCTACTCCAAGTATTTCGGGGCCACGGGGTGGCGGCTCGGCCTCATTGCGATCCACCAAGACAACATCTTCGATAAAATGATTTCAAAGTTGCCGGATGCCAATCTCAAGGCTCTCGATAGGCGATATGGTGCGCTGACCCTGGAGCCTCGCAAGATCAAGCTGATCGATCGCATTGTGGCAGACAGCCGTGACGTAGCGCTGAACCACACAGCCGGACTCTCTCTGCCACAACAGGTCATGATGACCCTGTTTTCTGTGGCCGAGATGATGGACGAATCCAAACGGTACCAAAAGGCGTGCATGGAAATTGTACACCGGCGCGCCGTGGCGCTGATCGAGGGTTTGGGGATCGAAGTCCAACCGAACGCGCTATACGACGCCTACTACGGCCTAATCGATTTCGAGTTTTGGGCGCGCAGGAACATCGGTGCTGATGCGGTGGACTACCTTAAGAAAAACGTTCACCCACTCGATCTTGCGTTCCGGCTAGCCGAGGATCACGGCATCGTGCTGCTTAACGGCGGTGGCTTCGAAGCCCCTGATTGGTCATTGCGCGTGTCCCTTGCCAATCTGGACGACGAAGTATACGAGGAAATCGGGCGCGGAGTTCGGTCCATCGCGCGAGGATATCGGGACGCTTACGAGGCTTCGAAGCAAGCCCCAAAGTCTAAGAAGGCAAGCGCACGTTAGGATCCTCGATAATGATAACTGCGGTTGCTGGGTTGCCCGGCGAGTCTCGGAACAGGAGGGGGAAAATGACTCAAACCACTGGGACCGAGACCGCGCCCGCGGAAAAAAGGCCTGAACCGATCATCGAGATGGAACCGACCATCGAGCAAATCCGCCAGCACGCCTACGAGACGTATCTCGCTCGCGGCGACAGGCCCGGCGACGAGCTGGAAGACTGGCTGGAAGCCGAGCGCGAACTAAGGAGATCTTTATGAAGAGAGTGGTTGTTCCAGCCGTCAGCCCAGCACGAACTAAGGAGACCTTTATGAAGAAAGTGGTTGTTCCAGCCGTCAGTCCAGCACGAACTAAGGAGACCCTTATGAAGAGAGTGGTTGTTCCAGCCGTCAGCCTAGCGCTCTTTGTTATGCTAGCTATGATTCCGGCACCGGCTATGGCGGATTCGCTTACCGCCGGTGGCTCGGTGACACCCACCGCCCTGCCCAGTAGCTTTACGTCGAGCCTGACTCTGCTAGCATCCGTCACGGCTCCCTTCACGATTTCCTTCGGCGCGTTTTCAACCACAGGCGACTTAGACTCATGGGTCTATCAGACGCCGGGGGGCACACTGGATTTTCTCTTCCAGGTGACCACGAATCCCGGGAGCAAAGACCAGGCCGAGGCGTTGTCGATGGCGTTGTTCGGGGGCTTCACTACCGATGTGGATTACTTGACCGGAACTGGCGTTGCACCAGCTAGCAGTACGCGCAGCTCGGACGGCAATATAGTTAACTTTGGTTTCGTCCCTGGCTTTGATGACGGCCAATCCACGGCCATTCTCGTTATCGAAACGAACGCGACGTCATTTACAACTGGGCAGTTTTCGATACAAGACACCGGCGACCACAGCGTATCGAGTTTTGAGCCCATTACCACGCCAGAGCCGGGCAGCCTCGTGATGCTTGGTTTCGGTCTGCTCGGCTTGGCTGGCCTCCGGCGTCGCTGACGGCGTAAAAGCTCTCTGCGCACGCCGAGCCAGAGCCACGCCTTCTCCGGCTTGCCGTGTCTTCATTCTTGAAACTGTACCGAAAGTCCTTTGCAGTTAGTAACTTATGTGGTATGTAGATTTCGCGGTACTATCGAAGGCAACGGCTCATGACCGAGGAGCAAGCCCCACACGATCCCGGCCCACGCTCTCCCAGAGCGTGGGCCGCGCGGCAGCCAAAACCTCCAAATTCCCAATCGCCAAATACAAGGCCTCGCCGATTTAGCGCCCGAACCGACCCAAGCTCACGAATAAAAACGTTTCAAGACAGTGGAGTTATGCGAAGGGCTCGACCAACGGTCCTCTTCGATAGCCAAGATGCACACTTTAGAGATTTCGACTTCAAGACCATGATCCAGCCGCATCAACAGGTTCTCCGCCCGGTTCTTCAATAGCATTCCCCGTAAACTCACCTGCATCGAGCCAAGAGCTAGTTGCATGACGACGCGCTGACCCATCCACGATTCAAAGGCTCTGTCCACTTTTTCCTCCTCAGATCGCGGAAATCATCAGGGACGTCGGACCGCGTGACCACTGTCAGAATTGACAGTTCCGAGCAGCCGAGCAGCCGATTATCAACAGGAGCGAACAAGGTGGTAGGAAGTTGTAATCACGGGTCAGATACTGGATGCGTAACTCCGTCCCTTGGAACGACATAATCGTGCTCGCTTTAGACGCGCTGCGAGCAAACAAAATGCGCGCCGTGCTAACGATGCTCGGCGTCATCATCGGAAGCGCGTGCATTGTCCTCGCGGTGACAGTTTCCCTCGCGGCCAAGCGTTACATCATCTCTGAAATCGAGGCGGTAGGGTCGAACCTGGTTCAGGCCGAGATAATCAATCCAGGAACCTCGGAGCGCGTCGCCCTTGCGGACCAAATTACCCCCACGGATCTCCAAACAGTCAAACAGAATGTCGCACAAGTACAAGAGGCGGCTGGCACGAATGATTTAAGTATGACCGTCAGCGTTGCTGGGCAAGCGCACCCGATCGCTCTAGTTGGCGTGACGGAGGGGTTCAATGACATTCGGCGTTTGCTCGTCGTCGAAGGCAGATATTTTGACCAGGACGAATTGTTGTCTCGCGGCAAGATATGCCTGGTCAGTGAGGAGCTGGCTTCCTCGTTGTTTCGGAATCACGATGGGCTAGGCGAAGATATAGAAATAGGAGAGCTGTATCTGACGGTTGTTGGTATCTTTCGGGAACGAGTTTCTACGTTCGGACTAACAGAAATCGCACCGGAATCCGTGATTGTGCCTTTTCCCCTGATCAAAGACTACACAGGAAATGACTATTTCAAGTCCTTTTACGCACAGGCGGACAGCGCGGAGGATGTTCCTCTCGTCTCGGAGCGCGTCGCCGAGGTTCTGGCACAGAGGCATCGGCCAGACGCGAAATACCGGGTATGGAATCTCACCGGGATTCTTGAGGCGGCCCGGAACATCTCGCGCGCTCTGACCTTGCTGCTCACTTTCATAGCGTTAATTGCGTTGCTCGTGAGTGGGATCGGGATCATGAATATCATGCTGGTGACCGTAACCGAGCGGACTCATGAAATCGGCATTCGCAAGGCAATCGGCGCTGCGCATACTGCCGTCCTATGGCAGTTCTTGGCAGAAGCCGCTCTGCTCAGCGGCACGGGCGCGCTTGTCGGAACCGGTATTGGCATTTTCATCCCGGTTGCCTCGAACGCCCTCCTGCGTCTGGCGGTCATGGAAAGCGTACTGCACAACGCTGGTGTAACGTCCCAGGAGCTCACACTTCCGATATCATGGGTTTCGGTCATCTTGTCGTTCATCACGTCCTGCTCAACGGGTCTCGTTTTTGGGTATCTGCCGGCCAACAGGGCTGCCCAACTTCAGCCGACCGAGTGCCTACGGTACGAATAGAGACCTTGGCACGGGACCAATGCCCTGTTTGCGGCCAAGAATAATGACCAGTTCGGCACGCGCCGATATCCAACCGTGAAGTCTGCGAGTCGTTACGGACAACCAGTCTTTCGAGTTGCTTAAACGTCTGAGAGTTCTTCTACAACATCGTAAAACCCTGTGCTCGGTCTGTTAGTTCTGACAGTTCTTCGGTCGGCAAAACTTGCTGTAACCTCCGCCAAGCCTCACGAGGGCCGCTGTGAAATCATGGATTGCGATCCCGGATTTTCATTTACGCGCACGTTTGCCCCGCGATGTCGTATCGCAAGTCATTCCTCGATCATCTGCAAGAACATTAAGACAGCTCAGCACTTGCTGGCAGTTCAGGACATAGGAGAACGATATGAGCCTTACGGCAAAGGCATCGACCGGCCAACTGGATCGGTTCTTCACAGCGGCAGAGGCGCGGTATGACCGCTGGCGTTTCCTGCTCCAAGCAGCACGGAATTGGGAAGCAGCTGCAGATCGCCACGGTCCCGACCAGGAAAAACACCAGGAAACGGTCTCCAGTTCATTGTTGGAATTGCGACAGTGGGAAGACTTTTTCGCCTACCCAGGACAATCGCTGCTCCGGACTATCGATGAGCGCGTCTCCTCCGGCGACGCGGCGGGAACCGCTCGTCTGGTGCAATCGATTAGCGGAGCTCTTCTTACACACTCTTTCCGGGCAGATGTCGCCGATTGGGAAGGCGAGAATCAGTCTTCCGTCTCGTTCGCCGACCGAGTGCCCAGCGGGAGAGAGGACGCTTCTGTCCACCGTCCGTATTTCGAAGTATTGGTCGTAAGTCCAGCTCGCCCAGTAACGTGGTCCGACTTGGCCCAGGAATTGCGAGGCATGCGCAGAACAGAGGATCTCTTCGTATACGAACCGGTGTTTGTGGGCAATTTTGAGGATGGAGTGCTCGGGGCGATCCTGAATGGAAGCATTCAAGCCGCGATCATCTATGAAGGGTTTCCTTTTGCTTCATCACATCACAGCCCGCTCTTACGCGAGTTTCTGACGACCCATCTTGCGGCAACGGGTTTCGATGCAAGTTCCGGCCAGTACGGCCTTGCGCTTGTACGAGCCCTAAAACAATTGCGTCCGGAGCTCGACATCTATTTCCTGAGCGACTGTGAAGTGGAGAAGGTGGCGGGAAACACGGACGCTGGGTGCATTCGGCGCATCTTCTATCAAGTTGAGGAGCCTCTCGAATTGCATCTGAGCATCCTGGATGGCATAGCTGACAGATACGAAACGCCATATTTCGCCAACTTACAAAAATATGCCCAACGCCCAATCGGGACCTTCCATGCTTTGCCCATTGCGAGAGGGAAATCAATTTTCAAGTCGAATTGGATTCGCGATCTGGGGAAGTTCTATGGATTGAACCTCTTCTTGGCCGAATCCTCGGCTACTACAGGGGGCCTCGACAGCCTGCTAGAGCCGACTGGCAACATCAAGATTGCACAGCAGAAAGCTGCCAGAGCGTTCGGAGCCGATCGGGCATTCTTTGTGACGAACGGCACTTCGACCTCGAACAAAATGGTCGAGCAGGCCCTGCTGGGTCCCGGAGATATCGTGCTAGTCGATCGCAACTGCCACAAGTCGCACCACTACGGCACGGTCATTTCCGGCGCTTTCCCCCTATACCTCGAGGCCTTCCCGCTGACCCAGTACTCGATGTACGGAGCAGTGCCGCTGAGGACAATCAAGAAGGCGTTGCTTGATTTGAGAGCCGAAGGAAAACTCGAGCGAGCGCGGCTTTTGGTGCTGACAAACTGCACGTTTGACGGACATATTTACAACGTCGAGCGAGTGATGGAGGAGTGTCTGGCCATCAAGCCCGATCTCATGTTTCTCTGGGACGAGGCGTGGTTCGGATTTGCCAGGTGGAGTCCGTTTTACCGCAGACGGACCGCAATGGGCGCAGCCGCGGCCCTCGAGAGTAAATTCAAAGATCCCAGCTATCGCAAGGCTTACAAACAGCAGCGACAACAACTGGGCGGTGATCCCAACAACGAGTCTCTGCTGACAACCCGTCTGCTAGCGGACCCGGATAAGGCACGCCTGCGCGTTTACCAAACGCATTCGACACACAAGTCTATGTCTTGTTTGCGGCAAGGATCGATGGTGCTGGTCAAGGACCCAGATTTCCACGCCGTTGAAGAACAGTTCCATGAAGCAATTTTCACACATGCGTCCACCTCACCCAACCTGCAGATCATCGCTTCGCTCGACGTTGCGCGGCGACAAATGGAACTCGAGGGTTATGAGATGGTGAATCGGGCGATCCAGCTGGCGCTTGACGCGCGTCGGGAAATAAACTCCCATCCTCTGGTTTCGAAGTACTTCCGGATCCTGGGTGCAGATGAAATGATTCCCGCTGAGTTTCGAAACTCCGGATTCGAGGACTACCTCAAGGCCGGGACGAACTGGGTCACTGTGGTAAAGGCGATGACCGAAGATGAGTTCGCCCTGGATGTGACGCGCCTCACTCTGGTGTGCGGTTCTGCCGGGTTTGATGGCACCCAGTTCAAGAACATGCTCGCCGCCGAATACGATATTCAGCTAAACAAGACATCTCGGAACAGCGTGCTGTTACAAACGAACATCAACAACACGCGGAGCGATATCGCGCAGCTCATTAAGGTGCTGGTTGAGATCTCACAAGGAATCGAAAAAAGATTGACGGAAGGAGGCGACGATGCGAGGCAGGCCTTTGCCGGACGCGTTCGGTCGCTGATGACCGATGTGCCGGATCTTCCGGACTTCACTCATTTCTTCAAGCACTTCCGCGAGAATCCATCCAGCAGAACCTCGGAGGGCGACATCCGTTCCGCGTTTTTCGACGCCTACCGAGCGGAGCAATGCCAGCACGTAAGTCTTTTCAGTCGAGAAGTCGACAAACGTCTCAAGGAAGGCCCAGAACTCGTTTCAGCAAACTTTGTGATTCCCTATCCTCCGGGATTTCCCATCATGGTTCCTGGGCAGGTCATCAACGCGGAAACGATCGAATTCATGCGCAAGCTCGATGTGAAGGAAATCCATGGCTACGAAGCGGCTATCGGCTTGAAACTGCTCAATCCGATATTCCTCGCATCGTCGGCAAAGCAGCGCTTCAGCTCTCCGGAATCACGCAAGGAAATCAAGCGGAAGTCAACTGCGGCAGTTTAGCCGGCGCTGAAGCAGTCCGCCGAGATATGGCTGCGGTTCGGGCGCGGGGTCGCGGCGGTTGGCGCGTTCTCGACCGCGAGATCAACGTGCTCGTGCATGTGTTTCTGCCCTTCGCGCGCGGTCAGCTCACCGAGCGCCGGCGACAAACTGCGTGACCACGCGTCGATTCAGCAGGTGTTTTGAGGACACACCGATCTCCCGTCGATCACTACTAGCGAAAATGCCACACCTGCTCGATTACCCACTGCTTGTTCTTGTGATCTCACTGCTCACCTTTTGGATTTCAGCATGGTTTGGGGAACGGTTCGCGGCAAAGCGGCGCGACGCAAGAGTGGATCACGATGATTTCGTCTTCGTCTTGGGGGGCACCCTCACGCTGTTGGGTTTGATCATAGGGTTCACGTTTTCGATGGCTGTCAATCGGTACGATCAACGGAAAAATTACGAAGAAGAGGAAGCGAACGCGATCGGAACGGAATACGCGCGAACGCGCCTCCTGCCCGCGGCAGACGGGGCCAAAATTGAGGCTTTACTGAAATGCTATCTCGATCAGCGCATCCTTTCCTACCAAACATATAATCAGCAGGAGCTTCGGCGAATCGACGCCGAGACGGGTCACCTGCAGATTGAGATGTGGTCAGCCGTTAGTTCATCGGTAGCACCCAACCCGACGCCTGTGGCGGCCCTCGTCGTATCCGGTATGAACGACGTACTAAACTCGCAGGGGTACGCCCAAGCCGCATTTTGGAACCGTATCCCGATCGCGGCATGGATTCTTCTGGCGTCGATCGCGACTTTCTGCAATCTTCTGATCGGTTACGGCGCTCAGGGAAGGAGCGCTTTGCTACTTCTGATCTTGCCGATCGCACTCTCCGTTTCGCTGTTCCTGATAGCCGACATTGACAGTCCGCGTAGAGGCGTCATCCACGTCAAGCCACAGAATCTCGAGAGCCTGGCAACTTCGCTCCGATCCCATTGAGAACGCGGGGGTAATCAGATACGCCAGGAGCCCTTTCTTTCCATGCGGAAGTGTCCGTGAGGTCCAGCAAGATGAATCAGTACTTCTCAGGGACAAACTTCCTTCGAAGCAGTGGAGACTGATCATCATAGCGATTTCGTTCTTTACGCTTGGGCAACTTCACCTTTTCTCGAGGAACATCGCGATACGGAATTATGCTCAAAAGATGAGAAATACAGTTTAATCGAGCGCTCCTCTTATCGTCCGAACGAACGATATACCATGGCGCCCAGTCGGTGTCCGTCGCTTCCAACATCTGATCTCGCGCCCGAGAGTACTCGTACCAGTGGCGAAACGATTCCAAGTCCATTGGGCTGAGTTTCCACTGTCTGACAGGATCCCTGAGACGGCGTTCAAACCGTCGCTGTTGCTCCTTCTTGCCCACTTCCAGCCAATACTTGATGAGAATGATCCCGCCATCAACGATGTACTTTTCGGCGACTGGACAAAGTTCGATAAATTTCCGATGCTGTTCGGGCGTGCAGAAGCCCATCACATGTTCAACGCCGGCACGGTTGTACCAACTCCTGTCGAACAGCGTAATTTCTCCGCCGGCCGGGAAGTACTGCATGTACCGCTGCATGTATACTTGGGTTTTCTCCCGGTCGGATGGGGCGGGCAAGGCCACAACACGAAAGACCCTGGGACTTACCCGCGCGGTGATAGCGCGAATCGTTCCTCCCTTCCCGGCGCCATCGCGGCCTTCAAAGATGACGATTACTCGAAGCCTGTTGTGCTTGACCCATGCCTGAAGTTTGCACAGCTCGACTTGCAACCTTTGAAGTTCGTGCTCATATTCACTCCGCTTCAACGACCGATGAGCTTTGTTATGACCCTCGTGACCCATCCCGAATATCTCCCTGGCTTCCCGGATCCAAAGCAGAGGGTGCACACATGAGCTGGCTTGCGTTTCAAAAGCACGTAGCTCAGGTCGCCCTTCGTGCGCACGTCCGATCGCGAACACATGATCTACAGGCACTCTCGTAGGACAAACTGGCAGAACTTACAGGGTTCTGCCATCAGAGCCCAGGGCCGGCTTCACCCTAATCCGCTAGGGGACCCGGTCGAGAGTGTTTGCAGGTCTTGGAAGGCGGTTATTGCTGCGTTCAGACTTGCGTAAATGCGAATCTTCCTCGTCTGAGGCGCCAGTTTCCTGGACTCGGCCCAAGCGTCCCATTCTCTTTTTCTGCCGGCTGCGGTCAAAAGGACACCGCGTTCTCCCAACAGGTCGGCGACTTCTTCTGCCGTGTAGAGTCCAGTCGCATCGATCGCGGTTATTGGAACCATATCCAGGATCAGCCACTTCAACGAGCTGCCCGCACGTTCGGCTGCTGCGATTACTTCTCGTTTGAAGTAGGGCGCGTTGAAAAACACGATAGGCGCGTTGAAGCGCAGCAACAACACGCCGGGAATTTGAACCGTGTTGGGGTCGTGTCCAATTGGTTCAAATCGCTGTGCGTCCTCGATCCTGCCAAGGATTTCGATTTTCGGCCGAAGGGTCACCCTCACGAAGCGCAGAATCGCCAAAATGACAACAATCAACATTGCGTGTACTGCGCCGAAAGCAACGACCCCGACTGTCGCCACAACAGACAGTGCGAATTCCCGGCGGTCAATTCCGTAGATTGAGCGGAGTGCCGAAACATCGATCAAGGAGAATGCAGCCTTGACAAGGACAGCGCCTAGAACCGCGACCGGCACATAACGAAGAGGTTCTGTTAAAAACAGCAATACAACGGCAACCGTAGCTCCCGCCACGAGTCCTGTGACCTGTGTCCGCCCCCCACTTGCATCGCTCACGGCTGTTCGCGAATCTGCGCCGCTAACGGCAAAGCCCTGGGATAGCGCCGAAGCAATGTTGGCCGCGCCAAGCGCCGCAAATTCCCTGTCTGCGTCGATGGCATACTTGTTTTTCGACGCAAATGCTTGCGCGGTCAGCATCATGCTTGAAAAGCTGACCAGTGCTAACCCAGCTGCGTCATCCAAGAGACTGGGAAGCAGGTTGAGAGGGACATGCGGAATTCTCAGCGGAGGCAGCCCTTTTGGCACATTGCCGATCACCTTGACTCCGTACGCTTCCAGGTCAAACAGGTGCACCGCAAGTCCAGCCATAGCCATTGCGAGGAGCGGCGCCGGCATTGCCCGGAAGAGCCGCGGGGTGACTGCGAGTAGCACAAGCGCACTGAGACCCACGGCAAGTGTTGGCCAATGTGTGAATCGCAGCTTCTGAGCGAATTCGACCAGCCTAAGCACAATTCCGCCCGCTTGAATCGAGAACCCGAAAATTTTGCCAATCTGGCCGAGAATAATGCTGAGTGCAATTCCGTTCAAAAACCCCACGAGAATGGGCTTCGAAAGAAAATCTGCGAGTGCGCCCAGCTTCAAGAATGTGGCTCCGATGCAGAGGAGACCTGCTAAGAAAGCCAGCTCGACAGAGAAGGACTGGTACAGACTTTGATCGCCTGCGGCCAATGGAGCCGCAGCCGCCGCGACGATGGCGCAGGTGGCGGCGTCGGGTCCAACAATCAGCTGTCGAGAAGTGCCAAAGACGGCGTAAGCGACCAGGGGAAGGATGCTCGAGTACAATCCCACAACCGGGCTGAAGCCCGCTAGTTCCGCATAGGCAACACCCACTGGCAAAGCGACTGCCGCGACGGACAAGCCGGCGATCAAATCGTGCGGCAAATCACTTCGGTTGTAGTTGAGGAGTGTTGCGAGACCCGGCGCAAACCTGGCGAGGAATGCCCCTCGGGCGTTCTCGATCGATCTGAGGCCGTCGCTCATGTGGATTGCCCGCTGAACACTTCTCTTCGGACTCGACAAACGTCAACACAAAACTGTTGAGACAATCCCTAACAATACTATTTGTGCTCACGTCTCGTGATGGCGCCCGGCTCGTTGCTTGGTGTCACTGCCTCGCGCTTCTCGGAGGCAACTTTGCTCAGGGGTTCTGATGTATCTTCACAAAGTTGTATTTCGCACTGAATTGAATTCGAGGGTCGTTCGCCGACTGCCCGTTTTGCTCCATTGTCCAACCGTAGAGAAACTCCGCACCGACATTGAGCGACCCAAACGGATTCCAGATCAGGTTTACTGCCGTGTATGTCGCATGATTGTACGTTGTGGCTGGGGCGAGGTCGCTGTTATGAACCGCAGCATAGGAGTACGTCGCGCTGGAGCGCAAGTTTTTCATCCAGTAATGCTGATAGGCGGCTTCAACGCCTGCAGCTGGCGTTGCCTCGAGGTGAGGACTTGCAGGCGAGGTGGGTTCGGCATCGATGCCAAGACCCGAAGTATCCTGAATATAGCGCGAGATGCCGTGGCCGCCAGCCACAGCGAAAATCAAGTTATCACTGCCCCACGTCCGAAAACCCGTCGAGACGTTCACGCCCCAGCCGAACACGGAGTCAGATCTTCCGTTCGGAAGATAAGCTCCGATCGAACGAAATAGCCCTGCGACCTGAATGTGCCCGCGCTGGAATTCCTGGCGAAGACGAAGGGTGCCGTCGGGACTTGGAGAATCTGGCTGGGATGAGAACTGAGGCGTTGTGAAGAGGATGTCAGAACTGGCTTTTTCAACCGAAACATAGAAGGTGGTACTCGGAGCTAGCGCAAATCCGTAGCGGAACTGCGGGTTCCGGAGGCTAACCATACCATTCGGCCCCTGGAAATCGAGCGTGTCGGGAAACGCGTCTGGGTCCATAAAGTTCGTGAACGTCTGGCCAACGAGAATATTTTTCACTTGTGCGTAAGCGTGGCGCAATCGCGGCGTCGTGGCATTTGTTCCAAAGAAGTCGCCCTCAACATAAAAACGCACCTCGCCAAGCGACGTGCTTGGTATTCGAAAATCGAGGCTCAAACGCGTCGGCCGGATCGAGATTGTCGCATTGTTCACACCAACCACCTGGGGTATGGGAAAAGAAGATGGAACGAAAGCGTCAGTATTGCCCGCGGGTTTCAGGTCGTGAATAAAATCTGACTTAAAGTAGCCGCCGATTTTCAGAATGTCATCCGTGCCCGGCAGGCGGAAGAAGCCTTGATACTTTGGATCGAGAGGGACGTTGTCGTAACGCGCGGCAGCTTGGTTGTCTTCAGAAAATTCCGTGTAACTTGAGGTGGCCTCTCCAACTTGCTTGGATGTCTCCCCCTGAAGGGGCGGCTGGGTGGCCTGAATGGCACCCCCTTGGCCGCCCTGCGCAGTAGCGGAGGATGATGTGTCGGCTGAACTCGGCTTCGTGGTCTCTAAGCCGGCGAGCCGCGCTTGCAAATCGTTCATTTGCTTTCGTAACGCGTCAAGCTGCTTTCGGAGCTCTCGTATTTCCTCATCCGACGAATTCGACTGAGCCTCAGCAACGTGCGAAGTGAACGCTCCGCTTAAGAGAATCAACACGAAACAGATAGACGCGATCTTTCTCACGATTAACTCCTCTTGCTTGTCTGCCGTGGCCTCTGCAGATGAATCCGCCGACCGCTCGGCCGTTGACCTCCTCGCAAGCGGTAGCTCGCAACAATGGCGGCCACTCAGGGCTGGCGTTTCCAGTGGACTTTGTCGGAGGGGCGTTTAGGTTTCAACTGTCATTTCTGACAGAGAAAATGCTGGCGTCATCGGCGGCTACTTCGCTTTCGGCGGATAGTTCTTAAGGAGTTTGCTTACAGCCTTCACGATGTTCTTCTGTTTCTTTTCTGGCTTGGCCTTAGGGTCCAGAGTCTTTGACGCCGTTCCACGCCACACGAGCTGTTGTCTCTGAGAATCGTACATGCTCAGGTCGAGCTGCCCGACATAGATGGTTGATGTCGAGCCATAAGTCGAGCCCGTCGCAACCCCGCCATATCCGTACCATCCTGGGCCCCAAGCTGGACCGTAGCTCCAACCTGTGTTGAAGGACGTAAATTGTTTCTCACTGCCAACGGCAGTCTCATAGGCGATGTACAAGTCGGCGGAATCGGAGTCGGTTTTTGTCAACCCTTTTGCGGAGAGCTCAGCGTCAACTGCATCCATTATTCGTTTACTCGTCAGGTCATCCGTCTTGTCGGCCTCCTTGACGGTCACCCATTTATAGGTCTTGTATTTGGAAAAATCCTTACTTTGGTCGAAATCGTACCGCACATCCTGAGCGGAAGCCGCAACCGCTCCAAACAGAAGTAAGACAAACGCCAAGGAGATCAGTTTTTTCATTGTTTGTGCTCTCCTCCTCGAAACATTGCTTCACCAGTTGTCATTCGTCCGAACCCAGGTGTTGTCGGGGTTATAGAGCTCCATGCTCCCGAAGATGCTCAGCGTATTAGTCCCCAGATCCTTCTGGTAAACGATCCCCGGATAGCCAACCATGAAGGTCTTTACTCCGGTGACGCGATAATTTGCCGGCGCAGCGACGAGGGCGAAGCCTCCAATCATCGCTCCCTCGACGACAAAGTTCATTCGTCCAAGTGGCGCGGCAGGACCTTGGGCCTTCAGAATTTTGAAGAAGTAACCGTGATAGGGCTGAGTTCGATTGGTGTAGCCTTGTGCTAACGCTTTGGCAATGCCTTCTCCGATTGGGCCGCCCCAGCTCCCATCGGGGTTTTTCCATGCAAGCCCGTCGCGCTTTCCCGGTGTACTAATGATTTTCTGCGCATACTGATTTACCCCGCTGTGCGGCTCGAGAGCGTACTCTTGCTGCGCTTCAACATAGCCGCGGCAAATCTGAATGGCGTCCAGTTCATTCGTCCCGATGCGTCGAAAAAGAACTTCCTGCCGGCCGGCCTTGGTGTCGAAGAACCAGTCTCTCCCGTTCTCCACGATCGGAATGGGCAGCGGCCAATCTTCCTGACCCACAGAGAGAATGGCCCGTTTCGGATTTTCTGGATCTAGAGCCACTTCGTGCTTTTCGTCAGCTTTCTGGGCAAAAGCTAGAGAAAAATTCTTGTCACGAACCGGATCCCCAGACGATATGAGTTCCCTTCCATGCGGGCCGAGAATTTGTGTCAGTGCGGGAACATCAAACCGGCGAGCCGCCTGAATCAGAGCGTCCGCTGCTTCAGCCGGCGTCGCGAACACCTGCTGTACGGGGTTTGCGTCGTGCGGTTCGGCAGACTGAGCTTCTAATGCGGAAGACAACGGCAACGCTTGCCCGCCGCACAACGCCACAAGCAGCACAAGTGGCAGAGCGCCGCGCTTCACAGACCCTCGTCGGCTGGAACCGCTCGGCTTCATCTGAATAGTCACCATGTTTTTCAGCGCCTCCGCCTCCCGCCACCCCCACCACCACGCGCCCCGCCCATACTTGACTGCCCGCGCGCACTGCTCGTCCGGGCCGAGCGTCCGTCCGCGCCACTAGAAGCACCACCGAATGCGTTTCCTCGCGAACCACCACCAGCGCCCGAAGGTACAGTGCGATTGCCAACTCGGTCTCCTCCCGCACCAGCTGTCCGGTTGCCCGAGGCGTCCTTCGCTCTACCGTTCCCGTTTGACAGACGGTCACCGCCGCCTCCAGCCTGCGACTTGCCGCCTGCTTGAACTTGACCGGGACGGGCATTCCCCTGCTGCGCACCCCCAGCGCCGCCGCGTGCGCTTCCCCCGTACCTGTCTGCTGTTGCGCGATTGGAATAGGGCGCGCCGCCGCGGTGTGTAGGATTGTGCTGCCAAGCCCCAGTCCCGCCGGATCGGTTGTTGACATTTTGCCGATTGGAATTGATATTCTGGCGATTGGAGTTGTTGACGAAGTTGTTGTTATTGTTGATTGTGATGTTGTTGTTGCTGCCCCAGCCGCAGCCCCAACCCCACCCGCCATTCCATGCTGCTCCGATGGCCATTCCGACGCCAAACGAGATCGCCATGCCAGCGGCATAATATCCGGGAGGGGGATAATAGATCGGCGGGTATGGATATGCCGGTGGGCCATAAACCACCGTAGGATTGTAGCTGGGCACATACACCACTTGAGGATTAGACTGCTCAATCACGATCACGCTCTTATTGTCGACCACCTTGGTTTCGACTCTTTGCTGCTCGGTCGATTTCAGGTTCCCTTTGCCTTCGGCCTTTGCACGCATGCGTTGAATCGCGTCCATTACGTCCGACTGCTGTGCAAGGAATGCGTTCCCTAGATCAGTCGTCCATTTGATGTCCTCCGTCAACAGCTTTACAACATCAGGAAGCGGAGCCATCGCTTGCACGCTTGGATCCCAGTTCTGTTTTTCAACTGCATCGACCAGTGCCTTGTCCTTTAGGCTTTTGTTCTTTTCCACCCATTGTTGAAGCTCGATGAGCTCCAACGGATATGTTGAGGCAGCAAGCACCTGTGCAAGGAGTGGATCCGGGTAAAGAGCGATCGGGGCCACTAGGGAGTCCAACTGGTCGGTCGGGATTTTCGTTTCCGCATCGGCCGGAGCGTTCTGCGTTCCGGCGCGCACGCGAGTCGCTGATGCTGGCAGTACCAAGACCGAGCAGAGTACTGCCGTTAATTTCTTACTAAGGCTGGCGCGCCGCACCGACATTTCAGCGCTCCTTTGACAATCCATTCTTATGAGCGCTCGACCGGAGCGGAAAAACTGACAAAACTACCAGTGTCTAAACCGAACCCAGGAAATCATGGCGCAGCGCTTCCAGGCAGCGGGCGGCAAAAGCCTCAGGGGTAGAAGCTTTTTCTCATCGCGACCGCTTCACAGCAGAGTCTGCAATAGTTGACAGTTTCCAGCACGCGGCGGTTACTGCACAGAAGGAACCCGCGCCCGTCTCTTAAGTGAACGGTGAACCGTTGGCAAAACAAGAGCGCATTTTTCCGTCGTAGGCCGTTTGTGACCGAATACCGTCGAACGAACGATTCCGGTCTGTTTGGAACTTGCGGCAGATCAGACGAGAGGCATCAGCTTAGCAAGGCTCAAGTTGAGTGACCGACTGCTGTCCGTCGGGTACGTCGAGAGATCCGGTACGTGGCCAGCAGCACCAGTCGAACCCGCGGTTACCTATCCACTGTAAGACCTGACAGTTTGCCCGCCGCCAATAAAGCTTGATCGTTAGACTCCGAAAGGAAAGCTCAATGAATCCGCGCCAATTTTGCAGAGCTGTTCTGTTTGCTTCTACCCTTAGCCTGATTGGTTTGCGCGTGGTTAGCTCTGCTCAGGAAACCCACGCGCCCCACTGGGCTTACGAGGGCAAGGAGGGACCTGAAGAGTGGGGTAAGTTAGATTCAAGTTACGCTACTTGCTCGATTGGCCGGAGACAGTCACCTATCAACATCAAGGATGCGAAAAAGGCCGACTTGCTGGCGCTTAAATTTAACTACCACGCCGTTCCACTAAATATCATCGACAATGGCCATACCATACAAGTCAATTACGCTCCCGGTAGCACGCTTACAGTCGGACAGAAAGCTTACACCCTAAAGCAATTCCACTTTCACCATCCCAGTGAAGAGCAAGTGAACGGAAAGGACTTCCCTCTGGTCGCCCATCTTGTGCATGCGGATGCCGAAGGGCACTTGGCAGTCGTCGCTGTCCTCTTCGAGCCGGGAAGTGCCAATCCTCTAATTGATAAGTTGTGGAAGAACATTCCATCAGAGAAAGAGAAACCTCAAGACATACCCTCAGTCTCGATTCAGGCGGAGGATTTGCTTCCCACCAAGCGCGGTTACTTCACCTATGCCGGGTCGCTGACCACTCCCCCATGCAGCGAAGGGGTATCCTGGTATGTCCTGAACAGCTATGCCACAGTCTCTCTCCAGCAGGTCGCTGCTTTCGCGAGGATTTACCCGAAGAACGCGCGCCCCATCCAGTCGACCAACGGCCGCGAGATTTTGGAGTCTAAATAGAGGCGTCATTGAAAGAACGAGGAGTCCAATCGTTGCTCACGTTCCACCAGAGGATCCAGAATCTGATGTACTGCCAATTGTACGACCTCCCAACGGGTGGGAAAGAGCAAAGAAGCGACGGCGGCACGACCCCTTTGATTAGTTTCCTTTGTTACTTTACTGGCGCATAGGAGCGTCGTCAACTCTGACGCGTCCGCCGGTTTGAGATTAACGCGCTAGGAATGGCGCGTCGGAGCCGGCACCAACAGTCGCTTTCGGACGTAGAATTCCTGGCCTCGCCAGTGAATCCGCTGTGGGAAGAAGCTGGCAGCCCACGCGAAGAAGGCAAAAGCAGCGGGTAGATTTTTTTGCAGCACAAGTGTCTGCGGTCGAGATTCCCGTCGTGAACCATTACGACTTAAACAGTTCCTGGAGGAACTCATGAAAGTTAGACGCCATCGGGTGAGCCTCCTTCAATTCCATGCCAACGAATGGAACCGACACAATCCATTTCGGGTTTGAGCGTATATCAAACGCAAAAGCCTCGCCTCCGCCATTAGAGCCAAACAAGAACAGACCCGGAGCACACTCGTACACATGGTAGTCCTTGTTCAGCTCGACTAGCTCTTCCGTTCGCCATAGGTCAGCGTAGCTGCTCCCGATGAAACCTTGTCCTCCGTTCATTTGTAGCAGGAACTCTTTGTAATCATGCGGCAGCTCGAGACCGGAGTCCGCTTCAGCCCGGCGGATCGCCGCGACTTCCGCAGGCGGATTGCCGTTGAACTTCGCTAGTAGGGACTCTTTGCGGGATGACGTCATCATAGTCCCAGACGTTCCAAGATGGCGCGTCGCGACCGGCACCAACAATCGCTTGCGGACGTAGAATTCCTGCCCTCGCCAGTGAATTCGCTGTGGGAGGAAGCTGGCAGCCCACGCGAAGAACGCAAAAACATCGCGGATTAGCAGCATCCAAAGCCTGCGCAACGCGAGGCGATCCTTCATCCCCACAAATCCCACCGACGTCGCCACCGCGTTGCGGAAAAGAAAAGCGGCGGCAAAGTAGCCAATAGCCGCCCGCGGCGACACCAGCGCTCCCACCAACACGGCCCACGGCAACGCCTGCGTGAAAATTAGGCCCAGGTGGCCCCACGGACGCGAAGCGCGGATACTCAGGTTCCATCGAACCTGATGACGGAACGCGCCGCCAAACGTTTCGTGCGGATAATCGACAGCCACTGGAAGCCGGCTGAGTTCGATGCGGTATCCGCGGGCCGCGATCCGGTTGCCGAGTTCGTAGTCGTCGCAGAAATAGTCGACTAGCGATTCGAAGGCGCCGATTTCGGCAAGGTGCTTCTTCGTGGTGGCCATCACAGCGCCGAGCATGAAGGTGAGGCCACCGAACAACCACGCCACGAGCACGCTCGGCGCGAAATCGGTGCTATTGCCCAAAGCCTCGATGTCCGCCGGAAGCGATCCATCCGTAATGCCTCGATATAAGCAGGTGACGCCGCCAACTTCGGGATTTGAGAAGGGCGCCACGACCGCGCGCAGGAAGCCGGGTTCGACGCGGACGTCGCTGTCGCTTACGATGATGAAGTCGTAGCGCGCCTCGCGAGCCATGCGGCAGAGCTTGTTGACCTTGTCACTTTCTCCCAACGGCTCGGAACCGATCAGCAAGCGGATCGATCGCTGCGGAAAGTCTCCGATCAATTTTCGTATTGTGGGAAGCGCGGGATCGCTCTCGTCGGAAACGCAAAACAACATCTCGAATTCGGGGTAATCCTGACGGCAGAAACTTTCATAGTCTTGATACGTTTCGCGGTCGAGACCGCAGATGGGCCTCAAGATGCTGACGGGAGGGGTGAAATCCTCAGGCTCGGAGGGCCGCTTGCGAAAGAACGCGCTGCCGGCCAGAATCGCGGCGAAGTAGTAGGCGAATGGCGCAGCCGCCAGTACCAGGAGGGCGTCGCGAATTCCGGTCCAAATCACGCAACGATCAACCTTTGCCTAGATAAACGAGCACTACACCCGCGCACACGAGCAGCACGCCGATCCAGCGCTGGTGCGTGACGGCTTCCCCAAGGAACCATTTGCCGCCGATGGCTCCGACAACATAGCTGAGCGAAGTAATCGGAATCACGTAGCTGACGTTCGCTCGCGCCAGCATTCCCAACAGCGCAAAATAGGCAAGCGCCATCATCGCAAATCCGATCCACATCCACCCGACGCGAAACGCGCGGATTGGAACTCCCAGCAGAGTTCGCGGGCTGAACTCCTTTACCTCACCGATAATCTTCATCGCGCGAGTCACGCACATCTCGCCGACCGTTCCCACAACCACGATGAAAAAAACCAGAATCACCTCAATTAGCATCGATCGGCTCCGTAGTGCGCGGCGGTGTGTAACCGATAATCAACACGCCGAGGCAAACGATCGCGATGCCCGCCCACCGCAGGGGCGTAACCGTCTCACCCAGAACATATCGGCCGAGCAGTGCAGCAATCCCGGACGTGAGTGCGGAAGCAGGTTGGACATAGCTATAGTCCGCCCAGGTGAGGACAACAGTGTATGAAATGAAGAAGCCGATCATCGCGAGCGTGCCGCACCAAATGATCGGAGAGGTGAATACTTCAAAGCCGTAGTGAAGAAGCGCCCCTGGATTCCAGCTCGGCGCGGTGCCGATGCGGCGCATCCCCTTGCTCATCAGGAGGTCACCGATCGGCCCGAAGAAAATCAGCATCGAGATGAGCAGGTACGTCTTGAAGCGCAGGTCCGCGGCGCCCTTCATTCGCTCTATGATTCGCCGCCCACTTCCATTGTCCGCGAGGACTCGATTGACGGCACCTGGACGAGCGCCTTCTTCGCGACGCCCTTCCGCGCCACTTTCCGGCGATCGTGGCGCAGTTTCAGGAAGTCCACAGCCTCGTGGAATAGGCGCTTGCGCTCATGCCCGTCCCACAGCGCTTCGCGCACAATCCGCCAAGCCACGCGCGGCCGGAAATAGTAGCTATCGTAGAAGCGGTTCACCGACTCCACCATGTACTCGCGGCTCAGGCCGGGGTATTCGAGGTGTGGAAGTTGATGCCCGAGTGCATCGGTAATCGCTTCCGTCGCGAGGAAGCCTTCGCGCGCGCCCTGATCGTAAAGTTCCGTGCCAGGATACGCGTGCGCCATCGAGACCTGAATCGTCTCGCAATCGAGTTCCTTCGCGTAGTCGATCGTCTTTTCGATGGTCTGCTTGGTTTCGCCCGGCAGACCGATGATGAAATCGCCGTGAACGTGAATGCCCACCTTCTTGCAGTTCTGAACGAAGGTGCGTCCCATTTCTACGGTCGCGCCCTTCTTGATGTTCTTCAGAATCTGCGGATCTCCTGATTCGAAGCCGACGATCAGCAAGCGGCAACCGGCGTTCTTCATGGCTTTCAAAGTCTCGTAATCGCTGTGCACGCGCGCCGTGCAAGACCATTGGAAGCCGACGGGCTGGAATTCTTTGCACAGAGCGAGAACGCGGTCTTTTCTGATGTTGAAGGTATCGTCGTCGAAGAAGAATTCCTTGGCCTGCGGGAACATCTTGTGCGCCTGGCGGAATTCTCGGGCCACACTCTCGACGGATCGGACGCGCCAGGCGTGGCCGGAAAGCGTCTGAGGCCACAGGCAGAACGTGCAAAGAGCCGGGCAGCCTCTGGCGGTATAGAACGAGACATACGGATGAAGAAGGAACGGCACGTTGTATTTCTCGATCGTCAAATTGTGCTCGTAAACCTCGGTGGCAAACGGGAGCGCATCGAGCTCTTCGGTGTGAAGTGGCTCGCGCGAGGGGTTGTGCACGATCTTGCCGTTCTTCACGTAGCTGACGTTCGCAATCCCCGAAAGCGGCTTGCCCAGCGCGTAGTCGACAACGGCATGATCGAATTCGCCGCGCACCACAAAATCAATATCCGGGCTCGCCAGGAGGCTCTCGGCCGGCTTGATCTGCACTTGCGGCCCGACGAACGCGATCTTCAGGTCAGGCTTTTTCTCCTTCATCGCGCGCGCCATGCGAATGTCGCTCTGAAAGCCGACCGTGGACGTGAACAGGACCAAAAACTCGTAGTCCGCCGAAATGCGGATCACTTCCTCAGGAGATATGTGGTGCGGAGGACCGTCCAACAAACGGCTGCCGGGCAGCATCCCGGCGGGATAAGCAAGCCAGACCGGGTACCAGTAGGATTCGATCTCGCGAGTTGCCGGCCAACGCGAGCCGGCACCACCGTCAAATTTCTCAAAACTTGGTGGATTCAAAAACAACGTCTTCATTGCAGACGACATTTACAGTCCCCCTCAGGAACCACGAACAGCCACGCCACACACGTGAGCTTCTATTCTACTCGATTTGTGAGCCATCCAAGCAAGCGTTTGGTCGGATGTCTCATTGCTGCAGCACCTTTGCCAACTGCCCCGTGGCCTGCAGGACCTTCAATTGAGCCCGTTGCCACGCAAGATTCGCGTCGAGGAATTCCATCCATTTATCGCTTTCTTCGAGGCGGGACTGCTCCACGTCCTTTAGCGTCGCTTTTCCGTCTTCCAGCTTCGCTTGAGCGAGCTCCAGCGTTTGCTGCGCAAGCTTCAAATCCAGCCGGGCGACTTCCCGAGTGGCTTCGAGCTCCCGGGTCTCGCGTGAATCCTGACTTGACTCGAGGCGCACCTGCTCGCGTTTATTGCTGAGAACTAGTTCTGCTTCGTTGAGTTGGCTCTTGGCCAGCGCGGCGTTCGCGGAAGTCTTCGCGGCAAACAGCGGGATTGTGACTTCGATTCCCGCGTTGAAATTGTTTCGCTGGAAAGTCTTGTAGTAGAGGTCGTAGTTATTCAGCTTGCTGAACACGCTGTACTGAGCGACGGCGTCTATCGTTGGCCAGTAACTTTGGCGAGCCCCTTTCAAAAGGTGCTGTCGCGCTGAGCGTTCGTCTTCAGCTTCCTTAATCCCAGGATCATTCTCAACCGCGAGATCGGCCACTTGGCTTTCCTGGAGATCCACGGCGAACGACGTTTCCTCCGGCCCGACTTCCATTGGTTGACCATCCGGGACGCCCGTGAGGTCGCGCAGTTGTTGCGACAACGTCTCGTTCCGGTCCTGGAGCTTGATCAGGCGCTCCCGGATTCTTGCCGAGGTCAATTCGGCCCTTGTTTCTTCAATTGCAAGTTCCTGGTTCGCGGCGACGCGTTCCCTGGTAAGCGCGAGTATCTTTTCCGCGCTGGCCTGATCATTACTCATCAGCTCGATCAAGTGCCGGACCTCTGCGAGTTCCAAATACGCTGAGGCAGTGCGGACCATCACGCCATCGCGGATTCGGTCCAGGTCTATTTTTTGCCCGCGCGCGCGGTCCTCGGCAGCGCGTTGCTGCCCCTTGAGCGAAGGATTGAACAAGGATTGAGTGTAGTCGAGCTGGAAAACCGCAGGCGGACCGCTGCCCGGAACGGAGGGAAACCCGTAGGTGTAGACGTATCCTCCGCCAGTGTATATGTTCGGAAGAAACGTCGCGCGATCGACCCTGGCTTCGCCTAACGCGACGCTATATTGCACGCGCGCCAGCTTCAGGTCGCGGCTATTCTGCAGCGCCAGCGTAACCGCCTCCCGTAGAGTCAGCTTCTCGGGGCTCGGCGTATTCTGCGCCCGCGCCGGAATGGCGGAGAAGGTCACGCATAACAACAGAATGCTTGCGGACTTCGGCAGTTTATTCATAGCGTAGAGATTCTGTCGGCTGAAGTCTCGCCGCGCGATTCGCGGGAAGATAACCAAATATAAGTCCCGTCGAGCAGGACACGACGAACGCCAGCACCACCGACGCCCACGATATCGGGACACTGAAGTCCCCGCCCGCCGGGACAAAGTCACTCAAAAAGTCTGCGATCGGGGGAATCGTGAGCACGATGTTTGCGGCGACGGGAATCAGTATCCCGATGGCAATTCCCGCGAGAGCGCCTGTGCCGCTGATTAGAACGGCCTCCCCTAGAAATTGGTACAAGATTGCGGCGCGCGGCGCGCCAATCGCTTTCCGGATTCCGATCTCCCGGGTTCGCTCGGTCACGGTGACGAGCATGATGTTCATGATTCCGATGCCGCTGATCGTGAGCGCGATCATCGCCACCACGATCAATAACAGGGTCAAGGCCATCGAGATATTTTTCGCGGCGGCCAGGATGCCCGCTAGATTCCACACGTGATACTTTGCTCCGGGACGGTGACGGCTCGCCAGAACCTCCGCCACGCGCTCGGTGACGATTGGCACGTCCTCTGAGTTGTCTGCCTGTGCGTAGAACGACTTGAAATAGTCGGTGCCCGTGTAATCCTTGATCAACGAGAAAGGCACGATCACCGTTTCGGGAGTAATCTCCGTTTGGCCAAACGTGGCCACGCGTTCGCGAAAAACGCCGATCACCGTGAAGTGCAGCTCCTCGATCGCAATATCCTTGCCCAGGGGATTATCGTACGGAAACATCGAAGCGGCGAGCTGCTCGGTAATGAGGCAGACCTTGCTTCGCGACATCATGTCGTCCTGATCGAAGTACCGGCCCCGGACGGCCACCAGCCGCCGGACCGTGTTGAAACCCTCCGTGACGCCGACGAGGCTGATCGGGTGCACCGCGCCGCCGACCGTGACGTTCATGCGAAGGTCGTCAGTTCCAGCAGCTTCGGTTACCTGCGGGATGTCCTGCTTTACGGCTTCAAGATCGGCAGGCGTGATTTGATCGGAAAGCGCCAGATTCTCCGCGCCGCCCGGATTTATCATCTCCGCCAGCACCAGGTTCGAACCCACGCCCTCGATTTCCGAAATAATGTAGCGCTTGCCGGTCAGCGCAACTGTGACGACCAGAACGATGCATGCGCTCCCGATGATGACGCCCAGCATTGTGAGCATGGCGCGGACTTTGTTCGCGCGCAGAGCTTGCAGCGCAAGCTGTAGGGTTTCATTCCAGAAGGCAGACGTGTTACGCATAGAGCTTACCGATAGAATTCGATGCCTTTTTCAAGGTCGGAGTTTCCGGTGATCGCGGCCGCGGTGCTATCGCGACCCCTTTTCGAGTTTTGCCAGACGCGCCTGGGTTTCCTTGCGCCCCGGTTCGAGTTGTAGCGCTGCGCGGTACTGTTCTGCAGCCTGGCCCGTTTTCCCTTCCGTTTCGTAGAGCCTGCCCAGCCAGTCGCGTGCGTCTGCGTGCGACGGCCAATCGCTGCGATCGGGCGTGCTCGCGATGTACGACTTCAAGTACTCTTCCGCGCGCGATACCCCGGACCCTCCCGAGATTATCGCCACGGCGCGATAGTAGGCCAGGCGCGAGTCGCTTGGTTTCATCTGAGCGGCGGCATCAATCGCCGCGTTCATGTCGTCGAGCTTGTTTTGCTTTTGAAAGAACGATACCGCTTCGAAGTACGGCTCTGGCTTGGTGGGCTTCGCGCTGAGGACCTGCCGGTATTCGGCCTCGGCCAGGTCGGGCTTTTTCAGCGACCGGATATCGAACACCGCCCGCGCGAGATGCCCTTCGATCGGATCGACTGCCGCAATCGCATCCACCTGCGCCTTCCCTTCGTCCGCATTCCCGCCGACGATCCAGGGAGCCTCGACGCAAAACTCTTCGAGATCTCTTCGGGCCGCGATGTTCGAGGGGTCGAGTTGGACCGCCAGTTCGAATTGCTTTTTCACTTTTCGCGCGACGAAGTAGCTTTGGTCGCGGTCGGCCTTGCCGCCGTACTCTCGCCCCAGCCACTGCTGGTACACCGAGTTTTTCGGGTCGAGAGCCACGGATTTTTCGCCGTTCGCGACCGCCTTATCGTAGTCGCGGATTTCGTAGTAGCACCGGCCGAGCCAGTAAAAAGCCGCGCCGTTCGATGGACTCTGTGAAGCTACCGACTGTAGGCTCGCGATCGCCGCAGTGTAGTTGCCGGAGCCGAATTTGTGTTGGGCGGCTTCCAACGCCGCGTCATCGGGCGTTACCGGGGCCGAAAACCGCGGCGCCGGCGCGGCAGCGGAATGAAATAGCGTTCGGCCGGTTCCAGCGTTAGCTATCAGCAACATCAAAGCGAAAGGAAGGATTGAAATTCTGCAGGCCGCTGCGCTCAATTCGCCTCCGTGGCTCGAACATCCATCCCGTCGCGCAACTTCAGTTCGCCGGGCAGCACAACGCGGTCGTTCACGTTCAATCCAGACAGCACCTCATAGCCAGAGGCGCTGGCGATTCCCACCGAGATGTTTTGGCGATGCACCTTGTCCGCGTCAAACACAAATACGTAATGCTGCCCTTTGTCGTAGCCAACAGCCGCTCGCGGCACCACTACCGCGCCTTTCCGCTCGCGCACCATGATTTTCACTTCCACGTTCACGTTGGGCAACAGTTCCAAATTGCTGTTGTCCACCGAACAAAGAACTTCGCCCACGCTTCTGCTCTGCCTCGGCACCACCTGCTTGGGAAGCTGCTGCGTTTGGCCGTTCCACGTTTGGCCCGGTTTCCCATCCCACGTGACTCGAACATCTTGGCCTGGCTCGAGCCAGCCCAGGTCCGGCTCATCCACAAACGCGCGCACGCGGACCTGCCGCAAATCAGTCATCTCGGCCACTATATCGCCCACTTTGACGTAATCGCCCGCGCGAATCGGAAGCGAGTAGAGCGTTCCGTCCGAAGGCGCGATAACCGTTGCGGAGCGCACCTTTTCTTCGAGCGCCTGAATTTGGTCCTGGTCTTGCCTGACGTGCAGTTCCGCGGCCTGGGCCGTTACGCTTGCCTTTTGCGCAATCGCTTGCTTCTTCTCGTTGAGCGCGTCAAGCCGCGCGTGCGCCTTCGTCAAGTTCGATTCATTCAACGCTAATTCATCCTGGGTCGCAGCTTGCTTTGCGACGAGATCCTGCAGCGCCTTGTGACTGCGCTCCAGGTTGTCGACTTCCGCCTGTGCCTGTTGAAGGTCCCCTTGGAGCTCTGCCAACTGATCCGGGGCGCCTCCCGCCCGCGCATTTCGTAGTTCGGACCGCGCCGACAGCAGATCGCCTCGGGTCTGGGCTAACTGGCCTCGAATATCTGCAGCGTCAAGAGTCAGGATTACTTCGCCGCGGTGGACCGTCTGACCTTCGGCAGCAAACACGCGGCCCACAAAGGTTGGAAATTCGGCGTGCGCGACCGTTGGCGCAATCGGCTCGATTTTGCCGTTGCTGGTCACAACGGCGCTCAAATCTTCGCGCGCGATCTTAACTACGGTCACCGCGGGGCCCTGCCCTCGCGACGCCAACACAATCACCAACACGACGGCGAGTCCCGCCACAAGGGACAAAATCACCCATTTTTGCTTATTGTTTTCTGCCATGCTCGACCGCGCCTTTTCGCGCGAGCCGTCCCCTCAGATGCCGGAATTGTAACAAACCCTTTCGACGCCTGCCTATGAAACACCGGAGTGTGCCGCGAGGTACATAAGGGGGATGCTGTGGTCCCCTTTCGGAGATGCCAGTCATATTTGCGCTTTGGTCCTAGCCGCCCGTCGTCCTGACTTTCCCGGTTCGTGTTAGAATCCGCTCATGACGGAAGCGAACCAGGCTCCTCACTCCGGTCACGCCCCAGAAACTAAACCGGGCCAAAAGCCGCCTGCGAAGATTCATCGCGTCTGCATCGGCTGCAACAATATGTTCGAAGTCACTATGGAACACTTCGAAGCCAAGCACTGCGCCACCTGCCACAAAGGCTAGAATCCCGCGCTGGTTGGCATTGAATTCAACTCGACGAAATATCCGCGCGCTAGATGATCGTGCGCACCACGCCGCCATCCACCCGCAGTGCCGCCCCATTTGTGCCGGACGCCACCGGACTGCACACGAAGGCGACCATCGCCGCAACTTCATCCGGGGTCTCGAATCTTCGGAGGAGCGACGTGGGGCGCATCGTGGGAACGAAGTCTCGCTCGAGTTGCGCGCGATCAGTCTTCTTCATTGCGGCGACGCCGTCCAGGAACTTGTCGACGCCTTCGGAAGCTGTCGGCCCGGGAAGCACCGAGTTGACGGTGACGTTCGTGCCGGCAGTGAGCTCGGCCAAGCCTCGCGAGACCGCTAGCTGCGCCGTCTTCGTGGTGCCGTAGTGAATCATCTCGGCGGGAATCTGAATGGCCGATTCGCTCGAAATGAAAATGATTCGGCCCCAGTTGCGCTCGATCATGCGCGGCAGATAGTGCCGGCTGAGCCTCACCCCACTCAACACGTTCACCTCGAAAAAGTGCAGCCAGTCCTGGTCGGTGATTTGCTCGAATGGCTTCGGTTCGAAGACGGCGAGGTTGTTCACCAAAATGTCCACGTCGGGAAAGCGGCGAACCGCTTCGACTGCGCCCGACGCGGTGCCCAAGTCGGCCGGCAAGCCTTCAACTTTCCCTTTGACTCCGATTTGAGCCAATTTCGCAATCGCTGCTTCGACGCGTGGCGCCGTCCGGCCATTGACGACCACCGAGGTGCCTTCTTTCGCCAGCGCCTTCGCGATGGCAAAGCCGATCCCGGCCGTTGATCCGGTCACGAGAGCGCGTTTCCCTTCAAGTTGTAGGTCCATGGCTTTTCGATGCCGCTCGTGCCCCTCGAGGCGCAGATTTGGCAGGGCAAGATTCGCCGGCCAAGAGCCTTCGTGCTCGAATGCTGATTTCCGTGTAATCTTGAGGGCTCACAACCGTACTATCAGATAGCCTGGGTGGCCTCTCTCTCCCGGGTCTGTCAGGATCTCCTGCGCGAGGCTTGGGATGATTGAAGCGCGCGAATTGGGCAAGGTTTTCAACAACAAGAAGCGCGGCGAAATCCGCGCCGTGGATTCCGTGAGCTTTTCCTGCAAGCCCGGCGAAATCTACGGCCTGCTGGGCGCGAACGGCGCCGGGAAGACCACCACGCTTCGCATGCTTGCCACGATTCTTTTCCCCACTTCCGGCGGCGCCACCGTTGCGGGTTTCGACGTTGTTCGCGAACCCACCAAGGTCCGCGCGCACATCGGTTTTCTCTCGACTGCCACCGCGCTCTACGACCGCCTGACCGCGGCGGAAACGGTCGAGTACTTCGGCCGATTGCATGGCCTGGATTCGGCGACGATCAGCCGCCGCATGTCTGAAATCTTCAAGGCTCTGGACATGGAGGAGTTTCGCGACCGCCGCTGCGCCAAGCTCTCGACAGGAATGAAGCAGAAAGTCTCGATCGCCCGCACGCTGGTTCACGATCCTCAGGTGATGATCTTTGACGAGCCCACCAATGGACTCGACGTGATGGCCGCTCGCGCCATCACCGATTTCATCCGCCAGTGCCGCGATCAGAACAAGACCGTCATCTTCTCCACGCACGTGATGACCGAGGTGGAAAAGCTCTGCGACCGAATCGGCATCATTCATGACGGACGCCTTCGCACGGAAGGCACACTCAACGAAATCCTTGCGGAATACACCTGCGGCAACCTGGAAGAGGTTTTCGTGAAAGTTTCGGGAGATGGACGATGAATCTGGGCAACGCGCTCATCGTGTTTCGCAAGGAATTGCGGGACATGCTTCGCGACAAGCGGACCATCCGCTCGATGGTGATTATTCCCGTGATCGCGTTTCCGCTGCTTTTTACGGTGATTGGCTGGGCGGCGGAGAAATTCGGCGGCGAGGCCAGCAGGGAAGCTTCCCCGACGATGATTCACGGCGGAGACGATTCACCGAAAATTCTCGATGCGCTTCGCCAGTTCCCCGCGATTCAGATCGTCCCCTATCAGAGTGACGCGCGCCAGGAAGTTTCCGACAAGACGATTCGCGCGCTCGTGGAAATTCCGGATGGCTTCGACGCGTCCGTCACCGCGGGGCATCCCGAAAAAATCTCCATTGATTATTACGAAGCTGACATGAAGTCTGAACTGGCCAAGGAGAAGCTGCAGAAATTCTTCGACGACTACCGCGTGCGCATCGCCGCTCAGGCCCTGGCCGCCCGGGGGTTGCCCGCGACGCTTCTGGAGCCTTTCACGGTCGAAGCGGAAAACATCGCTCCACCCTCGAAGGTTGGCGCGGCAATGTTCGGGGGCTTGATCCCCTACATGATCATCATTTTCTGTTTCACCGGGGCGATGTACCCGGCAATGGATCTGACGGCCGGCGAAAAAGAGCGCGGCACGATGGAAACGATTCTTACAAGCCCTGTCGCGCGCACCGATCTCGTCATCGGGAAGTTCCTCACGGTGTTTACGGCGTCGGTTGTTACGGCGCTGCTGTCTCTTCTGTCGCTCGGCTTCACTTTCGCCCGATCGAAGGGAAGAATGTTCGGCGCCGGCGCCTCTGCGCCAAAGATCTCGATTGACCCGGCTGCGGTTGGCGCCGTGGTGGTGCTCCTGCTGCCCATTGCCGTCCTGTTCGCTTCGGTGCTCCTGGCCGTCGCGCTCTTCGCCAAGAGCTATCGCGAGGCGCAGACGTACGTCTCGCCGCTGATTTTTGTTGTCATTGCTCCGGCCATCATCGGAACCCTGCCCGGCGTGGAGCTCAACTGGAAGACCGCGCTCGTCCCGATTCTCAATACGTGCCTTGTGAGCAAGGAGATCCTCGCCGGGAATCACCCCTGGGGGTTGATGGCCGCCGTCTTCGGAATGACGTGCCTCTATGCCGCGATTGGCATCGCCGCCGCGGTCAGCATGTTCAACCGCGAAGACGTCCTGTTCCGCGTCTGACGCTTGCGGCTGGGTCGCTTGGGGGAACCAGTCGGGGGCCTCAACGATCTCTTACAGCGCCCGCGCACTTCGGAATCGATATGACCAAAACCTGCAATTCGTTCTCCTTATTCTTCTAGACACGGCGGTAAGTCATTTGTTTCCAATAAGACATCGTGGAAGCATGAGTGCCCTATGAATGTAGTTGCTTGTGGATCCGGCCGAAGCACGTTGATCGGCTGGGAGGCTGGCGATGGGGGCTATCTATATGATTGCAAGAGATATGGTGACTGCCACTACGGGTAGGTGTGCAAGAACTCTCGGCCTCGTCGGAGGTTTGCTTATCTGCTCGGTTTTGGCGCTTGGTCTGGCGTCACCTGCCAGCGCGGACACATTCGTCTACACCTATCAGGGCCTCCCTTTCAACAACCTGATCAACGGCTACGTGTGCAGCCCGGGCCCGTGCGAGATTTCGGGTTCGTTCACGGTTTCGACCCAGCTCCCCGCAGATCTGAGTGACGCCATGGTCACGCCGGGGAGTTGGACCTTCACGGACGGGAACGGTTTTACTCTGGACTCCTCCTGCGGCGTTACATGCGCCATCTCTGTCACTGGGATCGGTACAGATGCAGTGGGAGACATTACGGCCTGGAATGTGGATGTATTTGGGTGCTCCGACCTCTGTTACGTGGAAACGGACTCGATCGGATTTTCGGGAGATGTCTCCTTTCCCGATCCGACGGGTGGCCCGGAAGGCTTCAACGCGGGAACGCCTGGGACGTGGACGTGCGAGGACATGGGGCCCACGGGTAGTGAATCACCATGTCCAGTCGCCATGCCGGCCCCTGAACCTTCTGGCCTCTACCTTCTTGGCGCGGGCTTACTAAGCTTGGGCGCAATGCGCCGCAGACGGCTCGCGTAACCTCGACCCTTCCTTCTTGACGGCTCCTCCGTCTAACACAGGCGTCGACTCTTTGCGAACGAGTCTGCCGACGCCAGGGGTGCTAAGATTCAAAGAGGTTCATGAGCTCCGACTCCCTGATATACGTCAACCAATTGTGCAAGGAATTCCGCACGTTCAAGCGCCGCGAAGGCGTCTGGGGCTCGATCCAGAACCTGTTCGTGCGGGAGTACCGCACCCTGGCCGCTGTTGACCACGTCAGCTTCTCGATCAACCGCGGGGAGACAGTGGGGTACATCGGCCCTAACGGGGCCGGAAAATCCACCAGCATCAAGATGCTGACCGGGATCCTGGTCCCCACCAGCGGCGAAATCCGCGTCAACGGGTTTGTCCCATGCCGGCAGCGCACCCAATATGTGAAGACGATCGGCGTGGTTTTCGGCCAGCGGACGCAGCTCTGGTGGGACATCGCCGTGATCGAATCGTTCAAACTGCTGCGCCGCATCTATGACGTGTCTCAGCGGGACTTCGACGCTCGCATGGAGCACTTCGACGAGATTCTCGGAATACGCGACTACCTGCACACGCCCGTGCGCAAGCTTTCCCTGGGGGAACGCATGCGCTGCGACCTGGCGGCCGCGCTTCTGCACAATCCGCCCCTGCTTTTCCTCGACGAGCCGACGATTGGCCTCGACGTGGTTGCCAAGGATCACGTCCGGCACTTCCTCCGCGCCATAAATCGTGAGTTCCAAACTACTATCCTCTTGACAACTCATGACTTAGACGATATAGAAGAGTTGTGCCGTCGCATCATGATTATCGACCATGGCCAGGTTTTGTACGATGGCCCCCTGGCGCACCTCAAACAGAAACTTCTGCGCACAAAGCAAGTTAAGTTCGCGCTCAAAGACCGAGAACAGATAACCGGCATCAGCGGGTTTTCCCGAGATGGCCTCGAACTGGAACAAGTGGATGAGCTCACGTATCGCATTCGTTTCGACCGCATGAAGATCGCCACGGCGGACCTGATCCGCCAGATTCTTTCTGCGGTGGAAGTTCGCGACCTGCTCATCGAAGACGAACCGATCGAGGAAATCATCAAGCGTATCTACGCCGGCCAGGCGCTTTTGGAGGTTAGTGTATGAAAGTTCGATATGCATTGAGGTCCGCCATCCTATTTGCTGTTGCGGTTTTTCTGCTTGCGAGCTCTGCCCAGGCTGCGCCGAAAAAGAAACAGCAATTCGAATTGTTCGTCCCGGTGGCTTCGCAGCCCATCAAGGGCGACCAGTATTGCGGCAATCTTTCGGGCGCTCTTTCGTCGGGTGAATTCTTCGACGGGCTCCAGCGCCTCGGCGCCGGCCGCCACATCGAATTCCGCAAGGATGCACAACCCGTGAAGGAGTTCCCGTCGAAGATTGCCATAGCTCTGGCGGGCAATATCACGCCGTGCGCCTCGGGGATCTCGAATGCTCCGGTGGATTTCGTGCAGCCTGGCAACGGTTCCTCGCAGCAGGCCGTGAACCAATTTATGGACGGCTTGAAGTTCACGGCCGTGTGGAAGAATCCGCGCGGCGTGCAGCCGGTGTCGAATTGGTCGGTGACGAAATCGGTTTCCAACGACAGGTCGTGGCGCGTGAACGACCAGATCCCCATGAGATTCGCGTTCCAGGTGCCGTCGCAGGGCGTGCCACTCACGAACCAGCTGGTGATTTCCGTGTACGCGCCGTCCGGCGTGAAAATAGCCACGTTCACGGCGGGCGTTCTATCGCGGATTCCCAAGCACCACTTGAAGACCATCCACGGCCAACAAAGCGAGTGAATGGAATCGCGCAAGCGCTGGTTCCCTACGTTGAATTTTCGCGCGTAGGGTTCGTCAATATCCTCGCGTTCCGCCTGCGCTATTTCACGGGAATCATCACGTATTTTCTGAACGTCACGGTGTACTACTTCATCTGGACCGCGGTGTTTCGCTCGTCGGCATCTCTCGCCGGGTACACCCTCGCGCAGATGATCGCGTACGTCAGCGTCGGCTGGATCATTCGCTCGTTCTACTGGAACACCATCGACCAGGAAATGGCGTACGAAGTGATCGAAGGCAAGATCGCGATGGACTTCATCAAGCCCGTCTCGATTCAGTGGATGTGGATTTCGCGCGCGATGGGGGAGTCGGCGTTCCGGCTGGTGCTCCTCACCCTGCCCACCGCGGTGATCCTCGCGCTGATATTTCCGATTCAAGGTCCGGCTTCGCGCGAAAATTTCCTTCTCTTCATCGCCGCTGTGGCTGGAAGTTTCTTCCTGATGGCCGCCATCAACTTCATGATCGGAACGTGCGCGATTCCGCTGAAGTCGATTCTGGCGCTGATTCGCGCGAAATACTGGCTGATCGAATTGCTGTCGGGGCTGCTGATTCCGATCGCGTTCTTCCCGCAGAAGTTGCAGCGAGTGATGGCGTGGCTCCCGTTCGAGCACATCGCAAACACGCCGCTGCAAATTTACCTGGGCAAACTCGATCGCGCACAAGCGTGGCGCGCTCTCGGTACGCAATGGCTCTGGGTGGTGGCGCTGCCGATTTTGGCCCACGTGTGGTGGGACCGCGCATCCAGGAAGATCACGATTCACGGAGGCTAGGTGCCCACAGCTTCTCCGGCTTCGAGTGCGGTGAGTCAAACGAATACTCGCGTGGACGCCATTGTGGCTGCTGCGAAGCGTCACGCGATGCTGCTTTGGGAGTACTTTTCGCAGTACGCGAAGGTGCGCGTGAGCTACCGTGGCGATTTCTTCGTCAGCATCGCCACCAGTTTCGCCGCGACAATCTTTTCGCTCGGGTTCCTCGTGATCCTGTTCCAGAAGACCGCTCAACTGAAAGGCTGGCGGTTCGAGGAAGTGCTGTTCCTCTGGGGATTCACTCAAATTCCCTACGGCCTGTTCAATGTGATCAGCCTGAACCTGTACGATTTCGGGAACAATTACATTATCGAGGGGAAATTTGATCGCGTCCTGCTGCGGCCCGTTTCTTCCCTGTTTCAGGTGCTTTTCGAAGCGTTTCGCATCGAGTCTTTCCAGGAAGTGGCCACCGGGGCGTTCTGCATGTGGTGGGCGACTCGCCATCTTCACATTCCGTGGACGCCGATGAAATTCGCGATGCTGTTCTTCTTTGCGATTTGTGCGGCGGTCATCTACGTTTCGATTTTCCTGATTCTCAGCACCGTGTCGTTTTGGTTCGAGGACCGCATCGGCGTTCACCCGCCGGTGTGGAACATCATCGCGTTTGGCCGCTATCCGCTCTCGATTTACAGCGGCGCCGTGCAGTTTTTCCTCTGCTGGATCATTCCCTTCGGCTTGGCTTCCTTTTATCCGAGTGTCCGCATGCTCGGAAGAACCGTTAAGCCTGAATACATCGGCTTCGTTCCCGTGGTGGCCGCCGTGTTTCTGACGCTGGCGATTTCGCTGTGGGATTTCGGCACCCGACACTATTCCTCGACCGGCTCCTGACGTTTGGCACGGCACCGCCTCAGCGTTAGGCCTCGGGCGAAAGGAAGGAGAACCGGAAGAGGCAGTTTTGTTGCGGTTAGAAAATGTCTTCTCCTTTGTTGTGAGGGAGTTGCGGCGATTTCTGAATAGGGGGTTGTCGCGATTAGATTTTTGTTCGCCTGCGCCTTTGCGCTCTACTTCGCACCAGATCTTCCTTGCGCCAATTCTCGTAAGCATAAAAATAATTCACGCTAGCACAAAAATCTAATCCGCGAAATTCGCAAAACTACGTAGTACGTCTAGGACTGCCAAGCGAAGGCACGGAGGGGAAGGTCTCGCGCAAGGATCACGGCTGGGTGGCAACACTCTCGAGGAAGGTGAGGACGCGGCGCTCGTATTCGGCAGGAGCGTAGCCGAGGGCTGCAGCGTGGCCGGCGCCGTCGACAATCCAAAGCTCCTTGGGGCCGCGCGCGGCGTTGTAGATTCGCTCCGAGTGGCGGCAGGGGATGCGATGGTCGCGCGTTCCACAGATCAGCAGGATCGGAAATGATCGCTCGGCGACGGCCTTTTCCGGCGACACATCCTCCGGGTCGAAGCCGCCTTCCCTGCTCATTGAATGCATCGCGACTATGACTGCGGGACGGAAAAGCGTCTTGCCGAGGAGCGCGGATACGTCGAGGCCGGCGTAATCGTAGGAAACCTCACGAAGATTCGCGAAGGGAGCCTCTGCGACCACGGCTTCGATGCGCGGCTCGACGGCAGCAGACTGCAATGCGATGGAAGCGCCCATGGAAACTCCGAGGGCGAAGAGATGGCGCACATGCTCGGTGGAATACAGCTCGTCGGTAATTGCGACCGTGTCGTAGCGCTCCTTCCAGCCGTATGTGGCCATGTTGCCGCCGCTTTTCCCGTGGGCGCGTGCGTCCATCATCACGACGCTGTAGCCGTGCCGCAAAAGGAATTCGGCGTGCCCGAGGACACCGCTGCGGTTGTCGGACATGCCATGAAATAAAAGGACCCAGTCGCCTGTTGGTGACGGCGGGCGAATCTTCCATCCGCGCAACTCGACGCCGTCAGGCGCGCGAACGTCGAAATCTTCTTTGGTTGCGTCCGTGCGCTCGAGCATCTGGGCCGTCTGCTCGAGGCGTTCCGGATCGAGATTCGCCGGATGCAGGATGCCGGGACCGATTAAGTGGCCGACCAGCGCAGCAATTCCCGGCGACAGGACAATCAGCGCGAGCAGGATTCGCGAAAGCAGACGCACCGCCCTGCGCATATGAACCTCTGCAGAATTGTACGCAACTGCGAAGCCTGAAGTTTCCGATGTCTGGTGAGAACCCGTGTGGCGGCGGAGGTGCTAGTTCAAATCAGGCCTCTGCAACCAGAAACTATTCTGCCGCAATAGGTTCCGAACACCCTGCAACCATCCGAATTGACAGTCGCCCGCCGCAACATCTCGATGTCGCGAGCCTAAGACCCAGTCCGATGCAATCGATGACTTCCTACAAGCCGACTTCCCAGTACTAATCGCCTCGATGAGTCGATTGGCGATTTACCACTCATCGCGGAGGTCGTAGCAAGCCAATTGTCAAAGATCACTTGCCCAGGCGCATGGGGAAGCAAAAATTAGCGCAGGTGGCAGGGTTCAGAGATCAGGAAACAGAAATCGGGAACTCCAAAATCCACACTTGACATCGACGGATAATTCACTACCATATGGTTGTGGATAAGTTGGATACAACATTTGCGGCTCTGTCTGATCCAACCCGCCGGGCGATGATCGAACGACTCTCCCATGGGCCTGCCTCTGTGCATGGATTGACGGAACCGTTTGCACTCTCGCAGCAGATGATTTCAAAACATATTGCCTACCTGGTGCGGGCGCGGATTGTGATCAAGACGAAGCGTGGAAGAGAGAGCGTGTGCAGGCTTAGGCCAGAGGCGATAAAGACAGTCAGCGACTGGGCCATTAACTATCGGCGATTCTGGGAAGAGCGTTTCGACAAGTTGGATGTGGTTTTGCATCAAATGAAAAAAACGGAGGTGAGAGGTGGCAAAAAACATGGTTAACGAAAAAGAGCGGATGGTTATCACTAGAGTTTTTGATGCCCCACGCGCATTGGTTTGGGAAGCGTGGACAAACCCGAAATATGTGATGCAGTGGTGGGGGCCGAAGGGTTTTACAGCGCCTTTTTGCAAGATTGATTTTCGCGTAGGAGGAAAATTTCTCTGCTGCATGAAATCGCCGGATGGGCAGGAGGGCTGGAATGGTGGGGAATACCACGAAATTGTTCTGCACGAGAAGATCGTTTACTCCCTGTACTTTGCCGACTCGAAGGGAAACAAGGTTGAGCCTGCACAGTATGGAATTGAACATGAGGCCATAGACGATGCGCGCGACGTGGTTATTTTTGAGGATTTTGGAAACGGCCAGACGAAACTCACCATGATTGGAAATGAACCCATGGAAGAGGCGAAAAACAGCGGGCAACTAGAGGGATGGAACGAGATACTCGATAAAGTTGCCGCAGTTGTTGCGGGGCTAGCGCAGGCGAAATAAGAAGCTGAAGTTTTGACGATCGTCTTGCGCGAGATACAGCTAAGGCTGGCGGCGGAGGCTTAGTTAGAACGGGCTTCTCGTCGCCTGGCCGAATAGTCGCATTTCCGGCAAAGTGACCCTTGGCTCAACTGTTGCCTTCAGGCCAATGCGCTCCAGGTGGATTCTAGGCCTGACCGACCCACCCAACGGCTAGGCGGCTGATTTAATCAATTCGAACCGGAAAGGCAGGACTAACCAATTCGGATGGTTGCAAGCCCCCCAACCAAAAAATTCTTTTCTTTCAGCGACTTCCCCTGACCCCGCAACCATCGAATTGACAATTTTGATTCAGAGAAGCCTCGAAGAGACAATCCTCTTCATCACGGCTCAACTCCAGCGGCCTCCCTCTTTATTCTCATCTTAGTTTTTTCTTGTGCTAGGATTCCGGGAGTTTGCCCACCATCGGATGAATATCCGGGGGAGGATCTATTGCACAGGACAATATATTGCCTGTTCGCGGTGCTTTCCGCTTCGATCTTGATTCCAGCGATTCGTGTGCAAACTCCGGAGCGCCCGCCCAAACACGGTGCCGAATATGAAAAACTCGCCTATTTCCTGGGAAAATGGGTTTACGAGGAAGATGTCAAACCAACCGCTTATAGTCGCAGCGGAAAATATGTGTATACCGAATCATGCGAATGGTTCGCAGGCGAGTTTGCTATTGTCTGCCACTCGTATAACCAGAACGGCGCACCCAGAGCCTTGGGCATTATGGGCTACGACTTACGCGAAAAGACTTACACTTATTTTTCGACGGTCAGCAACGGCGAGAGCGCTTTCCAACGCGGAACGATTGACGGCGACATCTGGACATGGACCGACGATTCGAAGATCACTCGCGGTCGCTTCACGGAGAAAACCGTGAACTCGGACATGGCCACCTACACATACGAAATGACCCGCGGTTCCGAACCCTGGACCCTGGTTACGGAAGGCAAACAAACCCGCCAAAAGTAGCAGATCCGTTCGCCCGAGCATCACTCCTTGGATGGCTCCCAAAGCTCGACCGGATTGCCATCTGGATCTTTAAGCCACGCAAAGGTCCCCATGGAGGGATATGCCTCGGTCTTTTCGATTACCACGCCTTTGCTCTTAAGATGGCTGAGGACTTTTTCCATGTTTTTCACTGTGTAATTAATCTTACCCGTTCGCGGCTTATCCTTGATGTCTTGATCCGTGGGCATAATCGCCCACGCTATCGTTCGCTTGATCTCCGGGTTTGCAAGATCCCGATATTCGAACGATGCATAAATGGAACTGCACTCAGCATCTTCGCCCTCGGGAACTATTCCGAGGCAATCGCGATACCAAGCTGCCAGTCTCTTTGTGTCGTTAGAAAACAGAAAAGCGCCGCCAATTCCGTCGATCATAAGTTCCTCCCACTCCTCATCTCCGCCGGTTTACGAACCGGCAGGCATAGTTCCAATTCAAAGTGCGACCAATCCGTCGCGCTTTCTTTGTCCAGGAAAACCTCAAGTGCTGGCGCATGCTCGGGCTCGTAGGCGCTGTTGATAAGCCAATCTCGGTAGAGGTAGTCCCAAGCCGTAGCTACCTTGTGGATGTCGCCGGATACTCTTATGACGGCGTATCGCATGGCCGGCATTTTCAATTTTGACATTCCTTCCCTGCACTTGAAGGGAAGAGACGACGCGAGACAGACCTCATATCGATAAAGATGCTTGGGGGTGACGTGTGGATCGTCCACCGTCATTCCGAAAAGAATTCCTTGCGAAAAAATATCCTGGGATTTGGCCCATTCGGTGATTGCCTTCACGGCAGCAAGTACTCTGTCCATCTCGAAGGCATTCGTAACCCGAATATAGGCGACTTGCCTTTCGGGAATGTCGATCAACCTCACTGGAAACGCGGCTCTCTTTTCCTCCGCGCTCATGGGGAGACCATATTCGTCTTCCGGGAAGAGTTCTTTGCAAATCTTGCTCTTTTTGATCTCGCCGCTTTTTCGAAACTGACTGGGCGAAGTGTCGTAACCGGATCGGAAGGCGCGCGAAAACGTGGCCGATGACGAAAAACCGCACTCTAAGGCTATATCGGTCAAATTTTGGTCGGAATAACGAAGAAGACGGGCAGCCTTTTCAAGACGAAGCCGGTTCGTAAAATTCTTCAGAGTTTCGCCCGAAACCGCACCAAAGATCCGATGGAAATGGAATTCAGAGAAGCAGGCAACTTTAGCCAGCTCCTCCAGTTTCACCTGACGATCCAGATTCCCGCGAAGATAGTCGATGACCCGATTAATTCTTTCGGCGTATTCGTTGTTGGCGTGGGTCTTTTGGCTTGGAACGGATTCTATTGACATTGTGTCGCAGAATACCCCAATTGCCCCTATGGGGTCAGCATCCAAAAGCCCGACTGCCATGAGTCGTCAAGCGGTCTGCTCTCCGGCGTGGCGCATACGACGAAACCAAGACGACAATTCAATGCTGGTCATTTTCAACCCAAGCCAACCCACAAGGCAGTTCCGCTGCAGAGCGTCAGTCGTCTGTCTGAACATGGCAAAAACAGAACAGGTGACAGAACGTATTCGGTAGAGATTCCGCTACTGCAAGCTGATCCGCGATTTCGAGGAGTTCCAAATGACCCAATCCAAGGCGACTCGGAGCATCATCGATACTCACCGGCACATTTTCGGCCCGAGGTTTCGGCTCATAGCGCTCTTACTCTTCCAAAACAAATGTCAGCAGTGATTTGTTAACCTTGATCCTACGATCGTGGTATTCGATGAACCCGAGTTTCCTGAATTTGTTCATGAAGAAATTCACGCGCGAGCGCGTAGTGCCGATGATTTCCGACAACGTTTCTTGGGAAACGATTGGCAGCTCGTCCTCCGGCTGGTGCTGCACTTTTCCGTAACGACCGAGCACAAGTAGCGCTCGGGCGAGCCTCTTTTCAGACGAGTTGAAGAGCTGATCGATCAAATCCTCCTCGACCCGGTTCTTGTGACTGAGGATATACCCGACAAAAGAGTCCGATAATTTGTCCTGAGTACGGAGCATCTGTAGCAACTCGTTCTTGTCGATGGCAAGAAGGGTGGTCGGCGTAATAGCTGTAGCCGAGCCCACGCGGACCGACTGACCCGCCAAGCAGCCCTCGCCAAAAAAATCGTTCGGACCAAGTATCGCGATCACAGCCACCTTACCCGACGCGCTAACCACGGAGGATTTTACGTTGCCCTTTTGGATGTACATGACACTCTTGGCCGCGTCACCTTGATTGTAAATTTGCTCGTCTTTCCGAAATTCGGCAACCTTTCTTGCCGTTCCCGAAGTATCGAGAAAGGTCTGCGGCTGGAGCGATTCCGTCTTGGATTTCTTGATTTTCATACGGGTACCGCGTATGGCCCAGATTTACGCGCCTTTTGTCTTGGCGCCCTTCTTCCCGGCGTGCTCTTCTGGCAGGAAACAGAGGATCTGCTGCTTTAATTGCGCATCTACTTCGTCGGCGATGGTTACGACGTCCGGAAGCAACCTGCTGAATTTCACACGATGCTCATTCCTGTGCAGCGTCGAAAAAATGCAGACTTGCAGGATTCGGGATTCATCTACGACCATTGCAGCGGTATAGCCTTGTTTGCGTCGCAGCTCTCCGTGGTGACTTGCAGCGGTCGAAATGGGAGCTTTTGATCGTTTGTCGAGACGCAGCCTGGCAATCACGTCGTGGAGGAGTCTGGGAAGATGGCCCGTACGTTCTTCGAAATTCAATGGAATGCGGATTAAGTCTGGTTCTTTCTCTACGAGCTCGAGCCACTCATGAATCGTGGGGTCGAGTTCCTGTTCGAGAATGTCGGCTACGGACTCTGTACCCGTAGAAGCAGGCGGGGATTCGCTGCCGCCCACTGGTGGAACTATAGTCCTCGTCACGAAAACCTCCTCTTACGCACACTTAGTATTCCACTGCGGCGCTCGCAAAACTGTCCCATAAGGGATACATTCCTGAGCGGAGAAACGATTGTCGGGCAGGGCGATTCCGCGAAGAATGTCATAAACATTCAAGAAGGCGGCGTGAAACTCACCGGTTAGTTAGGGCGGACCAGACGCACGACTTTGCGTATCGGAACTTCTAGTAGACTGCACGCAGTTGAGAGATTTGAAGTTTCGCTCGTCGAGGGATGACTGCCCAAACGAGCCGGCGGGACGCCCTTCGGCTGAGCTCCCCTCGGCTGCGCTCGGGGCAGGCAGGACAAGCCGGGTTAGGCGGCGTTGCCTTTGTATTGGATGGCGAGGATGGTGATGTCGTCCGATTGCGGAGCGCCCTGGGTGAAGGCTTTGACTCCGTCGCGGATGGCCTGCGCGAGTTCCTCGACGGTTTGGCCGGCGAAGGTTTCGAGGATCTGGCGGAGACGCGATTCCTCGAACAGATCGTGGTTCATGTTCGACGCTTCCGAAACGCCGTCCGAGTAGATCACCAGGAAGTCGCCGGGATCGAGATTCACGCGCGCGCTCTGATATTCAGCTTCGGCGAACATTCCCACCGGGAAGTTCGCGGAACCGAGGGCTTCCACCAATCCCGTCAGCTTGCGAACGAGGGGCGGCACGTGGCCCGCGTTCACGTATTCGAAACGGCCCATCTTGTCGAGAACGCCGTAAAAGACGGTGGCGTAGCGGTCTTCGCCGCTGCGCTCGCAAAGATACTGGTTGACGCGCGAGAACACGCCGGGCAGCGATATATCCATCGCCGCGGTGGTGAAGAACACCCCCTGCAACAGGGTGGCGAGCAGCGCGGCCGAGATTCCCTTCCCCGCAACGTCACCGACGAAAAATCCGTGGCGGCCTCCGCCGAGGGGGATCACGTCGAAGCAATCGCCTCCGACGGACTGGCACGAAAGAGTTGAGCCGGCGACGGCGACGTCCGGCAGGTTCGGCAGCGTTTTCGGCAAGAGCTGGTGCTGGATGCCGCTGGCGATTTCGATTTCGTGGTCGAGCCGCGCTTTGGCGCGAGCCGACGCAAACAGCCGCGCGTTCTCGACGACGGTGGCAGCTTCGCGCGCCAGCGTCCGCAGGACTTCGCGGTCGAGATCCGTGAATGCACTCGACGAAGAATGGCTGTCGAGGTACAGCACGCCGAGCAATTCTCCCTGGCGGGTGGAAATCGTGGCATCGAGCGTTTCGATCACGGGCAGCTTATCGATCGGAATCGCGACGATGGTGTGGAGTTCGAGCCGCGCGACGCTCTCCTGGGCTCCCATTCCCGAGTCCTCGCCCGTGTCGGTGACAATCAGCTCGCGCCGCGAATTCGCCACGCGCTTCACGACGCTCTGCGAAACCTGCAACTGATCGGGCCGCAGAGTTCCCTTCTCCGCGTCGCGCGCCACAATCATCTGCAACTCGCCGGCGGGATTCGCCAGCAGCAGGACGCCGCGTTCCGTGCGGGTGAGCTGAATGGAGGCGTCGACGACCGCGGTGAGGACGTCTTCGAGCGAGAGACCCGTGCCGAGAGTGCGGGCAACTTCCAAGAGGACGCCCAAATGGTAGAGCTCGCGCGAACCGGACTGCGTGGGGGCCGGAGCTTCCACGCGCTCGACGAGCTCTTCGATCGTGGCGCCGGAACCCAGGTAGAGCAGCTTGTAGGAATCGGCCATGCCGAAATCGATCTTGTCTTTGGCCTTCAATTCGTAGCGAAGGACCTTCTCGCCGTTGACGAAGGTGCCGTGGCGGCTGCCCATGTCCTCGAGCGTGAACGTTCCATTTTCGGCTGTGATTTGCGCTTGCTGGCGGCTGATGCGGCTATCGCGCAGCGTCAATTCGTTGCCGGCTTGGCGGCCGATGCGGAATGGGAACGTAGCTATCTGCACTTCGCGGCGCGTGCCGTTTGGTTCGATCACGACGAGACGGGCGGAACGTGGCATGTTGGCTGTCTGCGGCCTCGGCACGTGGGGATTTCAAGTCGCGCCCAGACACGACTCCGAGACGCCGCGCAAGCATGGTAGGAAAAGTCCGCACCGATGTAAATAGGCGCCAGACGTCTACAGGCAATTTTGGAGGGGGAATCAATGACGGGTGAATTTCCCGCCAAAGGCTGGTTTAGTACATCGTTAGCAACGCTTCGATACCCTTACGGAAGTCGGTTTGAGGCGCGATCAGGCTGACGACGAGATGGCCCTCGGCCGGGAAATCGTAGAAATGTCCTGGATGAACGTAAACGTTCCTGGTCTCGAGCAGGGCGATGGCGAGGTCCTCGTCGGGCCGCGTCGCGGGGACGCGCAGCACGGCGTACCAGCCGCCCTGCACTTCGAGGCGCGTGCAAAGTTTCTGCCGACTGAGTTGCAGGTCTAGCTCGGCGAGGTTCTGGCGCACTCGCTCCATTAGTTGACGCTGGAATCCGTGCCTCTGGGCGAGCAGCGCGGGAGCTGCGTGCTGCACCGGTGCGTTCATCGAGAGGTAGGTGTCGGCAATCACTTCGAGTCGCGCGAGAGCTTGGGATTTCAATTCGCGCGGGCCGCTCGCGACGAGCCACGCGAACTTCATTTGCGGCAGGCCGGAGATTTTCGAGAGGCCGCTCATCGTGAATGTGAGAGAGGAGTTATTCGCGGCGAAGCTCTGCGGCTTTTCAGCGGCCAACACGAAATCGAGAAACACTTCGTCGGCGATCAGGGCCATTTGGCGGCGGGAGCAAATCTCGTTCAATTTTGTCACTTCACTCGCCGAACAGAAATGCCCCGTGGGATTATTGGGGTGGACCGCAATCATGGCGCGAGTGCGCGGCGTGATGGCGCGTTCGAGCGCCGGGAAGTCGATCTGCCAGCCATAATCGTAAACGAGCGGATATCGCACGGGCTTTACGTCCTGGATATCGGCAAGGAAATCGAACAGCGGATAACTTGGCGCGGGAACCAGAATTTCGTCGCCCGGATTGCAGAGACTGCGGAAGACGAACGAGTAGGCCTCGCTGGTGCTGGTGGTGAGGATGATGTCGTCGATGAAGTCTTGCTGCGCGACATCGTCGCCGCGCTCGGCGTAGTAGGCAGCGACGGCCCTGCGGGCCGATTCAAGGCCCTTCGGCTCCGGCGTGTAAACGAGCGCCGCGGGACTTGCGAGCGCCTGGAGGATTGCGTGGTGGTCGTAGTGAAATCCGCAGGTGGTTGGGTTCGACGCGGTGAGATCGAGCAGCGGATTTCCAGCGGCGCGATGCCGCGCGAGTGCTTCGCTGAGGTTGTTGGTTTTGAGGTTCCAGTTCGTGCGGGCCGCGAACATTCCGTCGGACGCGCGGGGTGGTTGCGGGCGGGTCACAGACCGGCCCCTACGCGACGAAATTTTGGTCTCGATTCGAAAATGTGAGTTTCGCAGTCCGGTTATTCGTACCGCAGCGCAATAATCGGGTCCACTCGCGTGGCGCGCCTCGCGGGAATGTAGCACGCCAGAACCGCAGCGGCCAGAAGAACGAACGACACTCCGGCGAACGTGACCGGGTCGTGCGTGCTCACTCCGAACAGGAGGCTCGTAAGCACTCGCATCGCAGCCAGGGCGCCGATGAGTCCGAGCGCGAGCCCGGCGGCCGCGAGTTGCAGCCCCTGGCCAATGACGAGCCAGAGCACGCTTGATGGCTGCGCTCCCAGCGCCAAGCGGATGCCGATCTCGTGGGTCTGCTGATTCACGGAATAGGAAAGTACGCCATAAACGCCGACGGCGGCCAGAATGAGCGCGAGGCCGCCGAACAACGCGAGCAGCGCCGCGCCCATGCGAGGGGCCCACAATCCCTGGCTGACGACTTCGCCGATGGTCTGCACGTTTGTGATCGCGAGGCTCGGGTCGAGCGACTGCACCTGACTCCGCACCGTTGCGAGCACGGCCTCGGGCCTGCCAATGGTGCGGACCTGAATCGTTGCGAACGAGGAATAGTCCTGCGTAATCGGCAGGTATATCAGAGGCTGCGGCTCTTCGCCGATGTTATTCACGACCGTGTTGGGGACGACACCGACGATTTCTCTGAGCTTCGGGTCATCGAAGAAATGGAACCGCTTCCCCAGGGCATTTTCATTCGGCCAAAAATGCTTTGCCATTGCTTCGTTCACCACCGCGACGAAAGCTGTATTCGCCCGGTCGGAATCCGTGAATGCTCGCCCGGCTACTAACGGAATCCGCAGAGTATTGAAAAAGTTCGGCGCGACGTCGTCAAGTTCGGTCAGAGTCCCGCGATAGCCGGTTGTTTCGTCCTGGCCTTCCGGAAATGTTGTGCGTTCAAAGCCTCCGCCGAGCGGCAAATTGCACGCCACGGTGGCATCTGCAACTCCGGGGGATGTTTGCGCGCGCTCGATCGCATCGCGAAAGAACTGCTGGCCGCGTCCCTCGTCGTAGTGAAGAGCTCCTAGATCGAATGCCATCGCAAAAAGATTTTGTGACTCGAAGCCGAGATTCGTTCGCTGCGCGTTCTGCATGCTGCGGACGAAAAGCCCCGCGCCGATCAGCGCAACCATCGCCAGAGCGATTTCGGAAACCACGAGGACGCTCCGCAGCGGATTGCTTCGCCAGCCAACCGTGTTTCCACGGCCGCCCACTTTAAGCGTTTCCACAAGATCAGCCCGCGAGGCCTTGATCGCCGGCGCAATTCCAAAGAGCAAGCCGGTGACGATGGAAATCCCGAGCGTGAAGAGCAGCACGCGCGAATCGAGAGTGAGGTCGATGCCGCTCTGCTCGACGAAGGGTGGCCGGAACGACCATAGCGCCGTTCGTCCCCAGTACGCGATGACCAAACCCACCGCACCTCCGGTAAGGGCCAGGAGCATGCTCTCGGTGACGAGCTGCCGCAGCATCCGTCCCCGGCTGGCGCCCAAGGCCGCACGCAAACTCATTTCCTTTTCGCGTCGCGCCGCTTGCGCGAGCAGCAGGTTCGCCAGATTCACACAGGCAATCAGCAGCACAAGCCCGACAATGCCCATCATCACTCCGCCGGCAAGCGTAAGTTGGTCGTGGGCATCCGCTCCTACGGCCGCTTCGGCGAGTGGAGTGAGAGCGATGCTGCGTCCCGCATTGTCCTTCGGATATTCGGCTTCCAGATGCGTCGCCATTGTCTTGAGCGACGCCTCCGCCGCGGGCACGTTTACACCAGGCTTCAGCCGCGCAACGGCGGAAGCCAAGAGAGCCCGGCGGTCGCTGAACCAGTCGCGAATGAACCCGGTCAACACCTGGGGGTACATGCTTGTGGGAATCCAAATTTCGTCCGAATCCGCGAACGTGAACGTTCCTTTGAATGCCCGTGGCGCCACTCCGATCACGGTGAAAGAAGTCGCATTCAGGGTGACGGTCTTCCCGATCAGGCTGGTGTCGGACCCGAACTTGTTCGCCCAAAGGCTATAGCTGATTACAGCGACGTTGTTCCCGCTGGGCTTTGTATCCTCATCGGGGAAAAAGAAGCGGCCCGCCACGGGATGCAACCCCAAAACTTCGAAATAATTCGCGCTGACTAACTGACCGGAGATTTGCTTCGGTTCCGCGCCTCCGCTCCAAGTGAGAGGCACTGGCATGAAGCAGGCGATACCGTCGAATACCTGATTTTCGCGCGCGTAGTCGCGGCAGTTCGGATACGACATGCCCAATTTCGTGTTATTCGCCTGCGTCACGTGCGTCTTAGTGTCGATGGTATCGACCTCGACGACGCGCGAGATGTCCTTCACGGGAAGCGGATTCAGGAGCACGGCGTTCACCACGGTGAAGATCGTGGTGTTCGCGCCGATCCCGAGGGCCAGCGAGAGGATGGCGATGGCGCTGAAGCCAGGGTTCTTCAGCAGCATGCGCACGCCGTATCGAACGTCCTGCCAGAGATTGCCCATTGAGTGCCTCCGTCGACCTGCGTCCCGCTTGTCCCGCAATCGTACACCCGGCCCAAATTCTCTGCTCGTTCGATGGTCCGGCCGAGACCTGCCGCAGATGGACGCAGCCCTTTTTAGCACTTGGACGCAACGGATGTGGACGGTTAGCAAGAAAGTTTGAGCGGAACTCGCAGAGGTTTCGCAACGCTTCTAGAATGGCGCCGTCTGAATCCACTTACAGGAGGTCGAATGCTTTCCGGGCGGTGAAAAGGCTCTTGACCTCGGCGAACGGAACTGCAACACTTAACATCCTCTCATTAGTATCAAGTTTTTCCCCTTCAAGAAAGCACGCGCGATTGTGCCCACAACAGTTCTGGGTCGAAAGATCCTTCTGGTCGAAAAGGAACCAGCAGTCGCCGATGCGATTCAAGCGACCCTGGCTGACTCGCGGACCGGTCCCTTCAAGGTGGAATGGGTTCGGCGGCTTTCCGACGGCATCGCTCGTCTGAGGGGCGAAGGGATTGCCGCTGTTCTGCTCGATTTGTCCCTGCCGGATAGTCAGGGCATCGAGACATTCGACAAGCTGCATGACGCCGCTCCCGATATTCCCATTCTGGTCCTTGGCGGCGACGATGACGAAGCCCTCGCTGAGCAGGCAGTGGCGCGCGGTGCGCAAGACTATCTGCTCCCGAGTCATCGCAATGCCTATTCGTTGCAGCGCGCTCTGCGCAATGCAATCGAGCGCAAGATGATCGAGGATGCATTATTCGCAGAGAAGGAACGCGCCCAAGTCACCCTCAACTGCATTGGCGACGCGATCCTCTGCACCGACACGTCGGGCAGAGTCACCTATCTCAATCGGGTCGCAGAGAGCATGACTGGCTGGTTTCGCGAAGAAGCCTGGGGGCGCCCCGTCGCCGAAGTGTTTCAGATCGTGGACGCCGTCACGCGGAGTATCGTGCGAGATCCGATGGAGACGGCCGTCGCCGAAGATAAGACCGTGGCGCTCCCTGAAAATTGCATCCTCATCCGCCGCGACGGATCTGAACTCCCCATTGAAGATTCCGCCGCGCCGATCCACGACCGCGCAGGCCGCCTGATCGGTGCGGTGATCGTGTTCCACGATGTCACCGCGACGCGCAACCTCGCTCTCCAGATGGCGCACTCGGCGCAGCACGATGTTCTTACGGATTTGCCGAATCGCCTGATGCTCAACGAGCGAATCGCTCAGTCGATTTCCCTGGCCCATCGCCAGGGAAAACATATCGCCGTCCTCTTCCTGGATTTGGACCGCTTCAAATACATCAATGACTCCCTCGGGCATGCCATCGGCGACAAACTTCTTCAATCAGTCTCAAAACGCTTGCAGGCCAGCATGCGCAGCTCGGACACGGTCAGCCGCCAGGGCGGCGATGAGTTCATTATCCTGCTTGCGGAGATTGCGAATCCGGAGGACGCTGCCGTCAGCGCGAAAAAGATATTGCAATCGCTCAGCCTGCCCCATCTTGTGGAGGGGCACGAGCTCGAAATCGACGGCTGCATCGGCATCAGCGTCTATCCGCAAGACGGAGAGGACGCTGAAACCCTGATAAAGAACGCCGATACTGCCATGTACCGCGCCAAGGCAAAAGGCCGCAACAATTTCCAGGTCTTCCAGGCTGAAATGAATTCGCAGGCATACGAGCGGCAATCGATCGAAGTCAGAGTCCGCCGCGCCATCGAACGCGGATTCAACTACGCCCCTGACTCAAGATTTCTAGACTATGAGAGTACGCCTCGCCGTGGATGAGTTCCGCAGGCGGTGGTCCTAGACATAAGAAGGCTTTGTTGAAATCCCACGTCAAGCGGCCTCCAAGAGCGAAAAGCAGATCCCTCGCCCCGCACAAACCGCGGGGATTCGGGATGACGTGGCGAGGAACGGCGCGTAGACCGGTAATGCATCTACAGTGTGATTCTTCCTAGAAACAGCTTCGGCTACGCAGACTTTGCGGAGTCGGGCTGGGGTTCCCAGGCGTTGCTGACGCGGCGAACGGTTTCGCGGAGGCGGACGGCGAGTTCGACGACGGTGCGAATTCTCTGCGTGTCGATGGCGGGAAGCTGGTCGCTGTGCGCGAGAATCAGCTCGGCATTTCCGAGAATGCCGGTAAGAGGATTATTGATCTCGTGGCGGAAGAGTTCGCCGAGATCGCTCTGGCCCGATGGGACGGCCGACCCATTGAAAGCTCTGGCCCAGCGCAGCCTTCGTTCGACCAGACTCGCCGCCAGCGGCACCCAGTCTCCCAAGCGTGGAACGAACTCCACGTGCCCATCGGCAATCAGGCGGCCCACCTCGGCCTGCCGGTCGTATGGCGCCACAAGGATGGTGGGCGTGACGGCGGAGAATTCAGCGACGGAATCGTAGAGAGGACGCGTGTCCAGAAGGCGGTCGTCAACGAGGATAACCTGCGGCCTGTTTCGCGCGGCCGTCTCGCGCAAACGTTCCAGACTCGATGCGAACGAGACCGAGGCCGGACCTACAAGGTGCTGAACCTCTTGACCCAGGCGCTGCAGAAAGACAGAGTTGGGAGTTCCCACCAGCACGCTGCACTCTTTCGGCGCTATGGCCTTTTTTGTAGCCCCCTGCATGCTCAATCCCCTGCGTCCGCGCTACGCGCTTTCTTGTCGCGCGTGGATTTCGTCTTGCCGGCCGGCTTATGGTTTGCCTGAAGCAGCCGGTTTACAGCGAGTTTCAACTCCTCCACAAGAAACGGCTTCGCCAGATAGGGAAGGCCGCTGGGTTCGAGAAACTCGAGCGTGCGCCGCGACAGAGTGTCGCCTGTGATGAACAGAATCCGGTTCTGTATCGGGCTTCCCTGCCGCACCAGCGTTTCGTAGAATGCCGGGCCGTCGAGCCGCGGCATGCGCAAATCGGAAATCACCAGATCGTAAGAAGTACGTGAAATGCGCGTGAGGCCTTCCTGGCTGTCGAGAACCGCTTCCACCTGATGCCCTTCTTCGCGGAGGACGTCTACCACCAGCTGCGCGACCGTGGGCTCGTCTTCGATCACGAGAATATGACCTCGAGGCGCCGACCCATCACCGTTGGCAGGCGGGAGCACCGCGACAGGCCGTTCTTGAGCCGGAACCGCGACCACGGGCAGTTCCACCGTGAACCTGGCGCCGAGTCCCGACTGATTATCGAACGTCACCTCGCCGCCGTGCTGGTGGACGATGCCGTAGACAATCGAAAGCCCCAGGCCCGTTCCCACGCCCAGCGGCTTGGTGGTAAAGAACGGGTCGAAGATTCGCGAAATGATCTCCGGCGCGATTCCAGGACCATCGTCGGCAATCTCGACGGAGATGCGGTCGCCTGCGCGCTGCTGCAGATGGCGCGTCCGAATCCAGACGTGCCCTTGTCCGCGCCCTTCGATCAGCGCCTGCTCCGCGTTGATGACAAGATTCAGGATCACTTGCTGTAACTGGTAGGGATCGGCCATGGTCTTCGGCAAGTCGGCGGCGAGATCGCAATCGACCACGATGTTCTCGACCCTCAGTTCGTAGCTGCGCAAGGCCAGGGTACGTTCGATGATTTCGTTGACGTCGACGTGGCCGCGCTCGGGCTTGTTCTCCCGCGCGAAGTAGAGGAGATTTTTCACGATGCGCCGCGCGCGCTCGGCTTCGTGGTAGACCTTCTTGGCCTCCGAGAGCTGGCCGGGCTTCAATCCGTGGCCCAACAGGAGTTGCGCGTATCCCATGATGGCGGTCAGCGGATTATTCAATTCGTGTGCGATGCCGGAGACAAGTTGTCCGAGCGCGGCCATTTTCTCCGTCTGCAGCATCTTCGATTGAATCTGCCTCTCGCCCGTGACGTCGGAATAAAGTTCGAGCCATCCGGCGGCATGCCCTTCGCCATCGAGCACCGGCCGCGAAAAGCGCTCGATCACGCGCCGCGCCGGCCGCAGGATTTCGAGTTCGTCATGGAGCGGCTCGCCTTGCCCTTGCGCGAACGCGCGCCAGGGAGCGGCAAATCCATCGGGATTGCGGAATCGCTGCGCGAGCGTCTCCTCGATCTCCTCGAAACTCTTGAACTGTTCGAGACTGCGCGCATTCATTCCGAAAAGCTGCCCGAAACGCACGCTGGAGAATCGCACCCGGCCCGCCGGATCGAGCAACAGAATTCCCGTCGACACGGAATCGAGAACGCTCCTCAATTCCGCATCCACCTGCCGCCATTTTTCCTCCGCGCGCCGCACGACGGATCCCTCTTCAAGGCACAGGACCAGCGAATGCGATCCCGGCAGAATCGCGCGCAACGTGATCCTCACGGAATGGCCGGTCACGAGAGACGCGTCTATGGCGGAACTCTTGTCCGCTTTTGCTGAATCGCACAAACGAAGAAGCTGCGCCCCGGAGGATTCCGCCAGAACCGTACCGAGGCCGACGCCGTGTGGGTTCGAAAGCTTCAGTCCCAGCAATTGTCTCGCGCGGGAATTGGCTCGCTGAATGATTCCCGACGTGTCCGTGAGCAGCAAGGCCTCACCCGCCGATTCGAAGACGGCGCTGAAGGAGTCGTCTCCCGGAAGATGCGCGGGCTTGAACCGCGGCTTGAACGCTACGCGGGAGCCTGGGTCGGTGTGTTCTTTCACCGCAGAAGAAGAGAGTCCGTTCATGTGCTTGGGGGGCTGCGTCACTAGCGCCCCTGAAGAATCCAGTAGCTGCAAAGCAGGGCCGTGCCTATGGCGACGGCATACTCCATACCGCGGCGCAGTGCGCGCTTCCAGCGGAACTCGCGAATCATGATGATCTGTGCAGACACGCCGCTCTGTTGTGCATGCCACTGACCAAGTTGCAACTGCCGGATCACATTCGTTTCAAAGGGGTTGGCGGTTGTTGCGGTGGAATTGGAACAGCCGGCCTTCCCAGTTCGGCACAAACCTGTGCCTGTCTAGGAATTTGGGAACGGAGAGGAAATCCTCAGCGCGGGAAATCGACAAAAGGGGGGGAACAAGATTAGAGATTTTAAGTTTGGCCGAGTTGCGATTGCGATTCGTATTGTTTCAGCTTTCGATACAACGTGGTTTTTCCGATTCCCAGAAGGCGAGCCGCAGCCAGCTTGTCGCCGCCCGCTTCGCGCAAGGCGCGCAGGATGGCGCGGCGTTCGAGCTCCTCGAGCGGAACAATTTCGTCGCTGTGCGGCATGCGATCGGCTGTTCCGTACTGCAGGTTGGTGGGGAGATCGCCCACGTGGAGAATCGGACCGGAACCGAGAGCCACGGCGCGTTCAATCACGTTCTCCAGTTCGCGCACGTTTCCGGGCCAGTCGTAAGCGATCAGGCGCGCCATGGCTTCCTCGTAAATCGTGCGCACGCCGCCGTCGGCGTCTGCAAACTTTTCGAGGAAAAAATTGACCAGGAGGGGAATGTCGCTCTTTCGCTCGCGGAGAGGAGGCAGCTTGATTTGCACCACGTTGAGCCGGAAGAACAGATCCTGCCGGAAAGCGCCCTGCCGCACCGCCGTTTCCAGATCGCGGTTCGTGGCCGCGATCACGCGCGTCGAAATGGAAACGCGGTCGGTGGATCCCACCGGCTTCACTTCCTTCTCCTGCAGCACGCGCAGAAGTTTGGCCTGCAAATCCACCGGCAAGTCGCCGATCTCGTCGAGAAACAGAGTGCCGGAGTCGGCCGCCTCCATCAGACCCGTCTTGGCGTGCATGGCCCCGGTGAACGCGCCTTTCACGTAGCCGAACAGCTCCGATTCGATCAGAGTGGGAACCAGAGCCGAGCAATCCACCGGGACGAACGGCCGGTTCCGTCGAGGGCCTGAAAAATGGATGGACCGCGCGATCAGCTCCTTTCCCGTTCCGCTCTCGCCCAGGATCAGCACGGGATAGGTATGCTGGCTCACCTTCTCGACGAGCCGGTACACCCGCTGCATCTTGGGCGACAGCCCGATAAGACCCGCGAATCCGGGGCGCGTGCGAAGCTGCTCGCGAAGGACGCGATTTTCCTGGGCCACTTCGAGCGTGCGCGCGACGCGGTCCAGTTTGCTTCGCAGCTCGGGAATATGAAATGGCTTTGTCACGTAGTCGACCGCGCCGATCCGCGTCGCTTCGACGGCGCTTTCGATCGTGCCGTACTGCGTCAAGACCACAACCGCCGTCTGCGGATACAGTTCGCGGATGCGCTTGAGCAGCTCGATTCCGCCAAGTTCGGGGATTCGCAGGTCGGTCAGCACGATGTCGATCGGATACTGATCGAGAATTTCGAGCGCTTCCTCGGTGGTCGAAGCGGTTCGTGTGCGTAATCCCGATTCGGTGACGACATCACGGCACAAATCGCGTGTGGCTCCCTCGTCATCAACGATCAGAACCGTTCCGGACATGTGCCGTTCGTACGCTATGGCGGGCTCGGCTCCGCTGGCCAATGTTCGATTCTCCTTTTCGGGCTTTTCCCTGAATTAGAAGCAATGGGGATTCCAATTGGGGAACACCACGCATTGCGCTGATTCGAGAGCGGTTAGCGCGAAGAACAATCTCTGGATGGGCCGAAAGTCTAGTCCCAAAATGAAACCACAAACAAGATGGCAATTGTACGCAGGGACAAAAGTCACTGTTATGCAATGAGATGCAGGAACGAAACGGCAAAGGTCCCAAAATGGGAAGAGAGCGCTCCTCAGAGCTCCCGCGCGCAAGAGGCTACCTAAAAAGCCCGAACTTGCAGACACTCGAAAACCACCTTGTCAGGCCGAGCGTCATCTCACATAATCGGATTCCGAGCTTTCTTGCCAGCAGAAAGCCTAAGACAAATTGTGAAAAGGAGAAGCAAATGAGACGCATAGGTGTGCTTCTGGCTGCGGCGGTTTTGCTGGCGTCGGTTGCGGTAAGCATTCAGGCGCAAGATCAAGCGGGCGCGGGATCGACTGGCCCTTCCGGGACGATTCCCCCCGGCACGCGGTTCTTGGTGGGCCTCGATGACGCGATCAGCACAAAAGAGGTCAAGGCCGGGACTCCCTTCAAGGTCCACACCCTCGAACCCATGTCGGCTCCCGACGGCGCGACATTGCCGGCGGGCATCGAAATTCGCGGCCATGTGGATAAGGTCGAGCAGGCGCATCAGACCGGGCGAGCCCGCATCTGGCTGACGTTTGACGACGTGAGAACTTCCAACAAGTGGCAGCCGCTCGTGGCTTTCGTGTCAGGCGTGCCCGGCGTGCACTCGGTGCACGTGGTTTTCGAGCGCGAAGGCGCCATCGAAGCACGTACCAACAAGACCCAGGACGCGGCGGAAGCCGCGGCGGCAGGAGCGTTTGTCGGCGCTGCTCCAGGCGTGGTGGCCCACAACGGCAAAGACGCGGCGATGGGAGCGGCAGCCGGCGCTGTCACCGCTTTCATGCTCAGTTCCGGATTGGGCCAGGAGTTGACGCTCGACAAGAACACCAAGCTGGAGCTGAGTCTCGACCACCCTCTCTACGTCGGCCGGTAACCGGGCGCGATCCGTCGAGAGTTTTGGTGTCGCTCGGGTCCCTCGGAGTTCGAGACTTCGAGATCTCGAAAACCGGCGGAACGCGGCGATTCTCGCGGAGTGCCACGCTTGAGCGGCGCTCCGTTGGCGCTCGGTCGGTGTTCCATCGGGGGTTCTCTTGGCATTCCGCCCGCACAACTGGTAGATTTAGCTCCTGATGGCATCGAACAGTCAGTCCCTGCAACGAATCCTGATCGTCGAGGACGAAGAAAACGCCCGCAAGGGATACGAAGCGCTGCTGCGCAAGTGGAATTGTGAAGTGCTGGGAGTGGGCAGCAGCGAAGAGGCGCTGGCAAAGTTCCCGGAATTTCATCCCAATGTAATCCTGGCCGATGTGGAACTGCCCGGCATGAACGGGCTCGAGCTGCTGCGCCATCTGGGCGATGAAATTCTGCGAATCCCGGTGATCATAATCACCGGCCGCGGGAGCGACGAGCGCGTGGTGCAAGCCATTGATGCCGGTGCTTTCTGGTACATCGAGAAGCCCTTAAAACCACCGGTTTTGCGGGCGCTTCTGGATCGCGCGCTGGGCCGATCGCGCGACCAGCAAGCGGTGGCTGCGCTGACGCGGCAACTGCGCGAGGCGGGAAAGCTGGGAACCCTGGTGGGCTCTTCCGCGCCGATGCAGGACGTGATGCGCCAGGTGGAAATGGCCGCGCCGTCCACGGCGTCCGTGCTGATCACGGGAGAGACGGGCTCCGGAAAGGAAATGGTGGCGCGCTCGATCCACTTGCTCTCGCCGCGCGCCGACCATCCGTTCGTGGCCATCAATTGCTCGGCGATTCCCGAATCCCTGATGGAAAGCGAAATTTTCGGGCACGAGCGGGGCGCGTTTACCGGCGCGGCGGAGCGACGCATCGGCTGTTTCGAGCTGGCCGACGGCGGCACGCTGCTTCTGGACGAAATCGGCGAAATGCCCGCGCCCACACAGGCGAAATTGCTGCGCGTGCTCGAGGACCGCAAAGTGAGACGCCTTGGCAGCAAGGTAGAAACGCCGATCGACGTCCGCGTTCTGGCGGCCACCAACAAGAATCCCGAACAGGCCGTGGGGAACGGCCACTTGCGGCAGGATTTGTACTTCCGGCTGAATGTGTTTCACATTCATTTACCTCCCTTGCGTGACCACAAAGACGATCTGCCAATCCTTGTGGATCATCTGCTTTCGGAAATATCGGAGAAGCATGGACGCAAGGTATCGAGCGTGGGCCTGGACGTGATGGAACTGTTTCGGTCGTACCCATGGCCGGGGAACATTCGCGAACTGCGAAACGTGCTCGAGCGCGCCTCGATTGCGTCGGATCGCGGCTCGATCACACGCGCGCATCTGCCGTCGGACTTCGGGCATGCACCGGCTATCGGCGGCTCGGAATTGGGCGCACTGCGCTTCCCGGTGGGTACCACCGTGGACGCCGCAGAGCGCGAACTGATCTTGCAGACGCTCTCGGCCACGAGCCAGAACAAAACGCGCGCGGCGGAATTGCTCGGCATCAGCCTGAAAACGCTTCACAACAAATTAAAAGAATACGAGGCGGGGCGGAAACATGCGTCTCAGCCTAAAAACTAGATTCACGCTCGCCACGTCGCTGCTGGTGTTCGCAGTGGTGACGGTGGTTTCGGGCCTGTACATCGGGCGGCTGACGCGGCAGACGCTGCGGCAGGCGGCGGCGAAGGCCAACTTCGTCGCGCAGCAGCTCCTATGGGGCTGCCGCAGCGCCATAAGAGAATCGAATGAGCGCGGCGAAACGTCGCCGGCCGATCCCAAAGAACTGCGGGTCTACCTCCAGAGAGCGTTCGACAACAGCAGCACCCTGAATTCCTTGATCGAGGCCGACATCGGCTACGATCCCAGCATCGTCGAAATCACGATCACGGACAACAATGGCGTGGTCATCGCTTCGAGCGACGCCTCGTTGCGGGGCGAAAAAGTTCCCCCGCGTCCGAGCATCAATTCGCTGGCGAGTGCGGGGTTCTTCCAGCAGCTCCAAGAACTTTTCGGACCGCCGCAAAATTACGAAGATTCCCTGCCGTTTGACCTCGACGAGAATCCGTACGGCGAGGTGCGAGTGGGATTGTCGTCGGCATTCCTGCGAGCCCAGATTCGGCCCGGGCTGGTTTCGGCCGCGTACTGGGCGCTGGGCGCCGTGCTGGTGTCCACGTTTCTGGCCCTGGTCGCCAGCGGCTTCTCGCTGGCGCCTCTGGAACGCATCTCCGCACAACTCGACCGGATTTCCGCCGGCCAGTTCGACCTCGAGCCGGCCGTGGCGCGCGGCGACGAACTCGGCGTCGTGAGCACGAAAATCGTCGGTATCGGAAAACAACTCCGCGACGTGCAGGAAATTTTCAGCACCTTGCGCGAAAACCTGGATCAGGTGATGAGCGGCCTCGAAGATGGATTGCTGCTTTTCAACGGCCAAGGGCGCGCCGTGCTGGTAAGTCCGGCGGTGGTGAATTTTCTGGGCGGGCGCGCCGAGGAATTGCGCGGCCGGCCCGTGAGCGAAATTTTTCCGCCGGGACATCCGATTCACGCGGCGCTCCGCATCGACGGCGAGGAAATCGAGCCTGTGGAGGGAAAAGAAACGATTCTCGAGGGCCACAACGGGCCTCAGCGAATCGGGGTCAGCGCGCAAGCCATTCGCGAACACGGCGCACGCATGGGAACGCTGGTGACGCTGCGCGACCTCGAGTCGCTGGAACGCATCGGCAACCAGCTCCAGGTTTCCGAGCGGCTCGCGGCGCTGGGGCGCGTTACTGCCGGCGTGGCGCACGAGGTGAAAAATCCGCTTAATTCGATGCGCTTGTGGCTCGAGGTGCTCAAGGGAAACATGCCGGTGGACCCGGAGCATCAGCAGGCAGTGAAGATGCTCGACAGCGAAATCGACAGGCTCGACCGCGCCGTGAAGACGTTCCTGAGTTTCACAAAACCCGTCGAACTGCGCCTCGAGGAAACCGACCTTCGCATGCTGCTCGACGAAGTTCTCGATGCAGCGCGGCCATCCATCAAGAAGACGGGGCTCGACCTGACATTCGATTATCCTCCCGAGTTTCCGCCGGTGCTGGTCGACCGGCAGCTCATTCATCAGGCCGTGCTCAATCTGGTTCTGAACGCGTGCGATTTCACTCCGTCCGGCGGCCATCTGGGGATCGACCTGCGACGGAGCGGTGAATTCGCCGTCATCTCCGTGACGGATTCGGGCAGCGGCATCGCGGCCGGGGATCAGCAGAAAATCTTTCAGTTGTTTTTCACCACGCGTCCGGGGGGAACTGGAATTGGCCTCGCGAACACGTTCCGGTTTGTGCAGCTTCACAATGGCCGGATAGAATTCGATTCTGAGGCAGGGCGCGGAACTACGTTCCGCGTGGAATTGCCGCTGGCGCGCCTGGTGGACGTGCCCGCGGAAAAGGTTCGGGACTTCAGTCAGCCGTTCGCCCAAGAGAAACGCTAATGCCCAGCCGGAAACTCGATGGCCGAATTGGACTCGCGCTCGCCGTTCTTGCGATAGCGTTCGCGCAAGCCGGGTGCCTGGGCCACAAGGTGCAGGCCAGCGCGCCCGTGGCGGCGGCGCCGCAACCTGACGCCGAGCGGCCCATGAGCGTCGCGCCGGACACGAACGCCTTGCCCCCGAAACCGGCCGAGGCGCCTTCTCCCGCTCCCGCTATCGCCACCAGCTCGTCCCCGCCGCCTCTCGGCTCTATCGCCAAGCCAAAAAATCCACCCGCGCCTCCGAAGCCGGCGACGGAGCAACCGGCTGCGTCGGAACCCGCCGCCGACCCATCCGCTCATCCTCCTGTGCCGCTCATATCGCCGCAGCTCTCGGCGGCGGACCAGCAAAATTACGAGCGCAAGATGAATGACGACGTCGGCGCGGCGGAGAAAAACTTGCAGCAGGCCAATGGAAGGCAGTTGAGCGCCGGACAGCAGGATCTGGTGGAAAAAATTCACAGCTTCCTCGATCAGGCCCGGGATGCAAGCAAGGGCGGCGACTGGGCGCGTGCGCAAAACCTGGCGCAGAAGGCACGCCTCCTCTCGACCGAGCTCGTCGACTCCCTGTGAACTTTCGCGCACGGGGGCGCGCCTCAACATGACCAGCCCCGATAAATTCGAGGATACATTCGATGTCGCCATCATAGGCGGTGGCTTGATTGGCAGCGCGGTGGCTTTCGAGTTAGCCGGGCGCAAACTTCGCGTGGTTGTCCTCGACCGCCAGCAGCTGGGGCGCGAGTCCTCATGGGCGGCAGCGGGAATGCTCGCCCCTGGACCAGACTCTCCGGGCTCTCATGGCTCTACCAAGCTGGTTCCCCTCGCAAGAGAGAGCTTGCGGCTTTATCCGCAATTCGTGAAGGCGATCGAAGACGCGTCGGGCAAGCCCACTGGGTTCGCGCGAGAAGGAACTCTCGAAATCTTTCACGGCGCTTCCGGCGAAGCCGCGCGCGACAACTTCGTCGCGGAGCACAGGCGAATGGGATTGTCCGCGGAGCCGATTCGTCTTGACTCCGCGCGAAAAATGGAGCCTTCGTTAAATAGCGAGGCCGGTGCGGCCGCTTGGCTCGCCGACGAAGCCACGATCGATCCGCGCGCGCTCATGGATGCGGTACTTTCGGCATCCGCAAATCGAGGTGCGCAGATTCGCGCGGACTGTGCCGCCAGATCGCTGCTCATGGAAGGCGGCCGCTGCGCCGGCGTCATCGCAGGCGGCCAAAGGATTTCCGCGGACCATGTGGTGATCACGGCGGGTTGTTTTTCGGGCGCGATGGACGATGGAATCGCTCGGTATGCGCCGACACGTCCCGTGCGCGGCCAGATGATTTCACTGCGGCATCGCGACGTGAAGCTTACTCGCGTGCTGCGGTCGGCAAGCGGTTATCTTGTGCCGAGGCTGGATGGCCGCATCCTCGCGGGAAGCACTCTGGAGGATGCGGGATTCGAAAAAAGCGTCACGCCAGCCGGATTACAGAAGATTCTGAGCGCCGCTCTCGAATTGGCGCCCGCCCTCGCCAGCGCAGAAATACTCGAAACCTGGGCGGGTTTGCGGCCCGGTACTCCGGATGATTTGCCCATCCTCGGACCGACGGATATGGAGGGGCTGATCGTCGCTACTGGGCATTACCGAAACGGGGTGCTGCTCGCACCGATCACTGCGAAACTTGTTCGAGAATGGATTTCGGGAGGGAAAGTAAGCGCGGACGTCGAAGCCTTTTCGCCGCTGCGATTTCAGAATCGCGAGGCGCGTTCCGCCTCCGCCAAAATCGAGTCAGCTCGATCCTGAACGAGACCGGCCAGGAGAAAGCAAAAAGCAGATCCCTCACCCCGCAAAAACCGCGAGGATTCGGGATGACATCGTAAATAGCTTTTAGAAGGGACTCTTGTTGCGCACCGGCTCCCGATTCGGCGGCCCAGGCAAGGCCGAAGCCTGACCGGGACTCGAGAACTGCACCTTATCCGCGTCCAGCAGAATGGGATGATCGAGAATGGCGTCGAGTGTAGTGCCGCGCGGAAGCTCCGCTTCGGGACCCCGCGACAGCAACACCGTGGCAAGGCCGACGGCCGCTCCAACTCCAGCGCCGATTCCCGCACCCTTTGCGCTTTCCGCCGCGATTCCGCCAATTCCGGCTCCGGCTGCCGTCGTCTTCATCACCGTACCCACATCCGCGCCTTTATCCGTATCGCCCTTAATTTTCCCTTCGTGATCGGTGGTTTCGTTGCCGCCGGTTCCGGCATTGCCAGGAGAAGCCGCCAAACTGATCATGTACGCGTTCGGAAGGATCAGCGTATTCAGGCGAACCATCAACTCCGCGCGTCCCTTCACGCGCCCGGGGCGCTTCGCCTCGGTTACTTCCCCGCTCACCCACGAGCCTGCAGGGACCACCACTTTGCCGTTCAGCATCACCGGAAACGAAGTCTCGAAATAAACTGGATCGCCGGGCTGGGCGCTGCGGGTGGAGACTGCGTTGTGGAGCACAAGCGGGATGTGAGTTCCCGTGGGGAGCTCGATCTTCGAGGGAACAACCGGGGCGGCTGGCGCAAGCGGGGCAGGCGTAGCGGCCGGGGTAGGTTGATCGGCGGGCGCGGAGGCGGCTGGCACAGCCGGAGCATCCGCCTTGCCGGCGTCGCTCGCGGCCGCAGATTGTGGTGCGGGAGCTGCAGAAGGCGGCGGAGTCTGACTCTGACTCTGCGGCACGGGCGGCGGCGCAGCCTGCTGCGCCAGCATAGGCGCCGCAAGGCCCAAGCTGATGATCGATCCCGCCGCTGCCGCCAAATGGAAGAGCTTTGTCATGAATCCCTCCGACGCGCTCGCTGGTGAGGAGATGCATCCCGCTCAGGCTTGGATGTCCTTTATGTGTTGAGGATAACGCTTCCCCGCCCCGGGCGCCAATGCTTCTTGGCCTGTTTCGAAGTGGGTTCGCCCAGGCCATCTCTCCAACGGAGCGTGTACGACTAAGACACCTCAACCGTCGTCCCCACCACTTGGCGAATATACTGTAGATCTGAGGCAAATCCCCTTTGGCCTTCTTCGGTACCCATCTCCGCTTGCCCCACTCTCTTCGGCGCAAGACACTTCTCATCATCCTCGTCACCATGTTCGGACTAGTGGGCGGACTCTACACCCTCGCTCGCGTCCTGCTTCTCCGCGGGTATTCGAATCTGGAGACGGACTTCGCTCGCCGCGACATGGACGAGGTCTCGAGCGCGCTGACGGACGAACTTGCAGCGCTCGACCGCAGCGAGATCGACTATGCCGCGTGGAATCAAACCTACCTGTTCCTGAAAGGGAGGAATCCTCACTACGGCGCAGTTGACCTTCCTCCTATCGCGATGGGGCAGCTCAAACTGAGTTTCGTGGTGATTTTGGACAACTCGGGCCGGGTCGTCTTCTCTCGCGGATATAATCTCGTCACCCTGGACGAAGTGCCTGTTCCGTCGGATCTGCTCGATCACCTGAAGCCGGGATCCATTCTCCTTACGCACGAAAACGTATCCGACAAGCGCTCGGGAATCCTGGTGCTCGCGTCGGGTCCGGTGCTGGTGGTTTCACGTCCGGTGGTAACAACGAATTCCGAGGGGCCGATCGTCGGAACCATGATCATGGGACGCGCGCTGGATGCGGACGAAATTCTGCGTCTCTCGGAAATGACGCACCTGTCCGTCGGCGTAGCGCGTCTCGATTCCGCGACGTTGCCCAAGGATTATCGCGACGCTGCCAACGAACTCCCCGACTCCAATTCGACGCGGGTGAAACCGCTGGGGGTGGATTTCGTCGCCGCCTACAGAGAACTCAGGGACGTCGACGGCAGGCCCGCAATCATCCTTCGGGTCCGGATGCAACGGGTCATCTACCAGCAGGGCCAGACAACTTTATTGCAGTTCCTGCTGCTGCTTCTCGCTGCCGGGCTCACGTTCGGCGCGGTGACGCTCTACTTGCTCGAGCGAACCGTGCTTTCGCGCGTGACCAACATGAGCGAAAGCGTTACGAGTATTGGAACCAGCGGCGACCTCTCCGCTCGCCTGACGGTCCCGGGCAACGATGAGCTGGCCTTCCTGGGCAGCGCCATTAACGGCATGCTCGAGGACCTGGATCGCTCGCAGATCGAGCGTCACGAGGGCCGCACGCGTCTCGGCATGATGATCGAGAAGGTGCCGGCGATTCTCTGGACCACCGACAAGGACCTCCGCTTCACGTCGTCGGTGGGAGCGGCGCTCGAGTCTCTGGGGTTGCGCACAAATCAAGCGGTTGGGGTTTCACTGACGGATTTTTTCCGCACCAACGACCCCGGGTTCCCGGCCCTTGCGGCCCACAAGAAGGCGCTCGCGGGCGAATCCGTCGCCTTTGAACTGGAATGGGCGAAGAGTGTTTTCGATTGTCACGCGCAGCCGCTGCGCAGCAGCGAAGGCGAAATCATCGGAGTGATCGGGGTCGCCCTGGATGTGACCGACCGCAAGGTACTCGCAGATCAGCTTCGCCAGTCGCAGAAAATGCAGGCGATCGGGCAACTTGCCGGAGGAGTGGCACACGATTTCAACAACCTGCTGATGGTGGTGAAAGGCCATGCCGAAATCCTGCTCGACCGGCTGGCGGAAGCGTCGCCGTTGCGGCACAACGTGGAGCAGGTGGACAAAGCTACGGACCGCGCCGCAGGGCTCACGCGCCAACTGCTGGCTTTCAGCCGGATGCAAGTGCTGCATGCGCGCGTCCTGGACCTGAACGAAGTGGTGGGCGGCATGATCAAGATGTTCTCGCGCGTCATCGGCGCTGACGTGGAAATGACTTTCCTTCCGGCCCCGAAGCTCGGCCGCGTGAAGGCGGACCCGGGCCAGATCGAGCAGGTATTATTGAATCTGGTGGTGAACGCGCGCGACGCGATGCCCAACGGCGGGCGCCTGACAATCGAAACATCGAACGTCACGCTCGATCGCGACTACTCCGTGGCGCACCACAATCTGGAGCCGGGCTCGTGGGTGATGCTCACCGTCAGCGACACGGGCTGTGGCATGGACGAAGAAACGCAGGCGCGCATCTTCGAGCCGTTCTTTACCACGAAAAAGCAGGGAAAGGGCACGGGATTGGGCCTCGCCACCGTCTATGGCGTCGTGAAGCAAAGCGGCGGCTTCATTTATGTGTATAGCGAAATCGACCACGGAACCACGTTCAAAGTCTATTTGCCGAAAGTGACCGCGGAGGTTGACCGGGACATCGAAAAAACCGTCGTCGCGCCGCCGCGCGGAAGCGAAACGATCCTCTTCGTGGAAGACGAGGAAAGCGTGCGCGAGCTGGTCCGCGACTACCTGGTGGGCACGGGATACCAGGTCCTCGAAGCCGTCGACGGAGCGCAGGCGCTCGAAGTCGCCGCCGCCCACAAAGGCGCGATCCAGATTCTGGTCACCGACGTCGTCATGCCGCGTCTCAGCGGCCGCGAGTTGGCCTCGCGCATCGCCGCGCAGCGGCCCAACACCAAAATCCTTTTCATCTCCGGCTATACCGACGACAGCATCTTCCGCCACGGCGTGCTCGAAGGCGGCGTCGCCTATCTGCAAAAACCTTTCAACCTGAAAGCCATCGCGCAGAAAATCCGCGAAGTGCTTGACGGGCAGGTCGCGTCGACTCCGCTGGCTCCCGCGGGCCATAAGTAGCGAATTGGAATGATTCACCGCAGAGACACAGAGAACGCGGAGAAGAAAAAAAGCAAAAAGCTGAACACAGAGCGCACAGAGAATGGCATGAGGACACGGAGAACGTCATTCAGCCCCTGAAGGGGAGCGCCCCCACCACAATCGACCAGCGGTCAGATCAGGAAAACGGTTTGGCCGGTGAGGTCGAAGCGTTTTCTGCATTTGATGTTGCGGCAGGCGACCAGGTTGTCGATGCGGACCATGTATGAGCGCGCCTTCGCGAAGGCCTGCTTGTCCTGGTCGTTGGCGCCGCCGGGGACCTGCGCCTTTTTCGTGCGGACCATCCAGCGCACGGGGAAGGTTCCCTCCTGGCGGCAATGCGGGCAAACCAGAGGCATTTGCTTCGTTTCTTCCTTCTCGTCGTAAAACCGTTTTTCGTCCATGCGTCTAGCCTAAGCCTGTTCGCGCAACTCGTCCAGCGTCACGAAGCGAATGCCTGCGTCTTTCCAACGGGGCAGCCAGTGCGCGACGGCCTCAAGGGTGTGCCGCCGGTCGCCTTTGAGCAGGCGATGATCGCCGTCATGCAGCAGGACGATGTCGCCGCCGCGCGCGCGCCGCAGACGTTCGATTACGGATTCGGCCGGCTGCGGCTTCCAGTCTCGAGCCGACGCCGACCACATGACCACGCCCGCACGGCCGGGTTTGCGCGCGATTCCATTGAGGACGGGACTGCGAAAGCCGAAGGGAGGCCGCATCCAGCGAGGTCTGCCGCCAGCGGCGGTGTCGATCGCCTCGTCGCAGCGATCGAGTTCCTCGCGCGTGCGCGAAGGCGAGCAAAACGTGAGCCGCCGATGCGTTTGCGTGTGGTTGCCCAGCACGTGCCCGCGCGCGGAGATTTCTCGGGTCAGAGCCGGAACCGCGCGCACAAATTCGCCGATCACGAAAAATGTAGCCCGTACGCCGTGCCGGTCGAGCAGATCGAGCAGGGCCGGCGTCATCGTGGGGTTAGGGCCATCGTCGAAGGTGAGCGCCATCGTAGCCGAATCGCCGGTCCGGCGAATCGTGCGGCCGAAAAGCTGCGACTCCGGCGCGACAGCGCCCCATGCGAAGACGCCCGAGGCCACACACATAACTCCGGCGGCGATCGATGCTGGAACGAGTTGCATGGCACCTTGCATGACGCCGAAATTTTCCCACGCGAACTGCTGCGTGTGCCACGAAAACAATCGGCGGAGTTGCGACTCGGACATTTTCTTTCAGGCGCGTCGGCAATGCCCGACTTTGATAGCATGTCCGCAGTTTCCGAAAGCTTCCATGGCGTCGTCTAGCCCAGCGCCGATCTCGGACCACCGCGGATTCGCTCCCTGGATTCGATGGGCCGCAGCCGTGTGGCTGATCGTGTGGGTTCCAGCCTACTGGTATGCCTGGGGGCCTGCCAATTTCCTGCATCTGTGCGACCTCGCCGTGTTTCTTGCTTGCATCGGCGTCTGGACCGACAATGCCCTGCTGATTTCAAGCCAGGCCGCCGGCTCGCTGTTGGTGGATTTGGCATGGGCGCTCGACGCGGGCTGGGAAATCGTCGTGCATCATCACCTGATTGGCGGCACGGAATATCTTTTCGACGCGCACGTCGCGCTGTGGATTCGGTTGCTGTCGCTCTTCCACGTCTTTCTGCCGCTGCTGTTGCTGTGGGCGCTCGTGCGAACCGGTTACGACCGCCGCGCGTGGGCCGTGCAGTCGGCAATCGCGGCGGCCGCGTTCGTCGCGAGCCGGTTCACGAATCCGGCGGCAAACATCAACTTCGCTTTCACCGATCCCTTCTGGCATCGCAGCATCGGGCCTGCGCCGGTGCACGTCGCGCTGAGCATTCTTTTCATGGCCTTCGTTGTGTACTTGCCAACGCACCTGGTGCTGAAACATTTTTATCCGGCGTCGCGCGAAGGTGCGTCTCGACCATGAAAGCTACGGAGTTCGAATTTCGGCATCGTTCGCTTCTCAACCTGATTCATTTCTGGATCGCGTTTCAGGCTTACTCCATCGATCACACCAACGTGGTGTGGGCGTTCGCGCCCTGGAATAATTCGCATGGCGCCTTCCTGGCGCGCGTCGTCTTCGGCTTTGGCGCGTTGCTGGTGGGATCGGCCGCGGCGATTCGTACGTGGGCAGCAGCATACCTGCGCACAGATGTGGTCCACGACACGAAGCTGCACACCGAGACGATCGTCGCCGACGGGCCGTATCGCTACGTTCGCAATCCGCTTTACCTGGGGACGTTTCTGTTGTCGATTGGATTGGGATTGCTGGCGAGCCGGCTGGGATTTGCGATTCTCGCGGTCGGCGCGGCGATTCGAATTCTGCGGCTGATCGGGCGCGAGGAAGCGGAGCTTGAAAAGGAGCGAGGCGAAAGCTTCCGCGAATTCCGCCGGCGCGTCCCGCGATTGCTGCCATCGCTGCGGCCGCGCGTCCCCACTTCCGGCCTGAAGCCGCAGTGGGGTCAAGCGTTCCGCGGCGAAGCGTTCATGTGGGGATTTTTCATCACGATGGTCGCGTTCACGGTCACGCTTCGGGACCGCGTGGCGGAGATTCTTGCCGGCATCACCCTCGCGCTTTGGTTCCTGCAGAAGGGATTGCGGCGCCTGACGAAAACCGCGCCCGCCTAAACGGCTTTATTCTTTCTTGACAGAGGCCGGTGAACCGTCGGCTTCTTTGAATTCGGCAGGGCCCGGATCTTCGAATTTCCAAGCCATGCTGTGTTGCCAGCGCCTTGCGAATTCCTTTGATTCCATCCGACGCAAAATCTTGCCGCTGGGCACTTCTATTTCGTAGCCCAGAACCTGGCAGTCGATTCCGCCCATCGATGAACTGCATGTAACTTGGGCCATAACGACCATCTTTGAAGAAGTACCGATCCAATCCAGCCCCACGACACCTATAACGCCATCCGGATCGGCTGCAAGTTCAGCGCAGTCGTCTTCAGCGTCCTTGGCTTGGCAAGGTGGGAAGCTGCGGACCATGTCCCGCGCAACTTCTCCAGTGATATAGCCTGGCCCGAGGTGTGGATCATCGAGCAGATGAACTGCAAGATGATCATCGCCATATCCGTTGTCATTGCCATTGACGAAGAAAGCCTTTGAATCTGGCGACCAGGTAAGCTCACTTTCTACGCTTCCCACAGGATCGACGTCGCCCAAGTATCTTCCGAGCCTTGTTACCCGTAAGGAAGCTATTTCGATGTCGGGATAATCCGCAGGCGTGTTGTAGCTGATCTCGACAACGCTCTTGCCATCGGGAGATGGAATTCGGAGCGGTCTGCAGTCTTTGATGGGGCGAATTGGATGGATAGCGCGGCTACAGCCCACGGGAAAAGTTAGGCCTTTCTTGGCCCATGTGGGCTTGTTTGCGACCGATTGGCCTGCTGAGACCAAAGCAAATACGGCCAGGAGAGAAGGGCACAAAATGAGCGGAATGCCTTTTCGCAACATGATTGGCGCTTGATGAAACATTATTCCGACTGGCGAATGGTGCGCACGTCGATTCCGAGCTGCTGGCATTTCTTGTAGAGGTGGCTGCGCTCGAGGCCGAGAGCCTTCGCGGTGTTCGTCATGTGATGATGATTGCGCTTCAGCTCTGCGAGCAGCGTCTCGCGCTCGAAGGCTTCCACGCGGCCAGCGAGAGTCCCTGAACCGATCGCGGCTGAAGATCCATTCGCACTTGCAGTGACGATTTGCGCTGATTGCGGCAGCGCGCGCTGGACGACGGTGCCCTCCACGGTATCGCCCGCGCTCAAAAGCAGCGCGCGCTCCACCACGTTGCGCAACTCGCGAACGTTGCCCGGCCAGGAGTAGTGCTCGAGCTCTTCCATGGCTTCGCGCGAAAAACTTTTCGGCTTCCAGCCATTCTGCTCTGCCAGTTGCCGCGCGAAATGCTCCGCCAGAACGCGAATATCCTCGCGGCGTTCGCGCAGCGGCGGAAGCGAAATCGGAAACACAAAAACGCGGTGATACAGATCCTCGCGAAACGTCCCGGCGCGCACCTGCTCTTCCAGATTGCGGTGCGTCGCCACGATAATGCGCACATCCACGGCGAGCGGCTTGTCGCCGCCGACGCGTTCGATTTCGCCTTCTTCGAGCACGCGCAAGAGTTTGGCCTGCATCGCGAGCGGCATGTCGCCGATTTCGTCGAGGAAGAGCGTGCCGCGGTGCGCCTGCTCGAACTTGCCCACGTGCCGCCCGGCCGCGCCCGTGAACGAGCCTTTCTCGTGCCCGAACAATTCCGATTCGAGCAGCTCCGCCGGAATCGCGGCGCAATTCAGCGAAATAAATGGCCCGCCGCGGCGCGGGCTTTTTTCGTGGAGAGCGCGCGCGATCAGTTCCTTGCCGGTTCCCGTTTCGCCGCGAATGCAGACGCGCGTTTCGCCGGCGGCCACCTGCTCCACCTGCGCCATCAATTCGCGCATCACGGGACTCGCCCAGATGATCTGGTGCTTTCCAAGGCGCTGCTTGAGATCGCGATTCTCTTCCTCGAGGCGCGCGATGCGGAGCGAATTCTCCACCGTCAGCAAAAGTTTTTCCGTCGAGATCGGCTTCTCGAGAAAGTCATGGGCACCAAGCCGTGTCGACCTGACGGCCATCTCAATCGAGGCTTGCCCGGACATCATCACCACCGGCGACGTGACGCCGATCTTCTTGAAATCTTCGAGCAGGGCGATGCCGTCTTTTCCCGGCATCACGACGTCCGAAAGGATCAGGTCGAAACGCTCCGCGCGTGCCAGCTCAAGCGCCCTGGCCGCGTTGTCGCAGACCGTAGCCTCATGACCCGCAAGCCGAAACGCGCGCGCGAGGGACGCGAGCGTGTTCGCGTCGTCGTCGATGATAAGGATGTGGGCTTTCGGGGCCACTTGGACTACACCTTTTCAGCCAACCTCTTCACGAACGTCAGCTGACCTCTTGCTTCTCGAAGACCATGGGAAACACCTGCGGCTTATGCGGCGGATTCGCGGGAAGCTCCACATGAAACGAAGTGCCGACGCCCGTTTCGCTTTCGACGGAGATGCGGCCACCGTGGTCGCTGACGACGGACTGCACGATCGCGAGACCGAGTCCCGTTCCGTGCTGCTTCGTCGTGTAGTACGGCGTGAAGAGCCGGTCGCACTCCTCGGGCGTGAGGCCGGTGCCGGTGTCGGAGATTTCGAGCTCGACACTGCCGTTTTCATGCGCCGTGCGAAGCATCAGGACGCCGCCGGCGGGCATCGCGTCCATCGCGTTGAGAACCAGATTTTCCACCGCGCGGTGCAGCAACGCCTGGTCTGCCTGGATCGGGGGCAGATTTTCTTCCAGGTGCAATTCGGGCGTGATCGGCGGGCGTCCCACGGCGCCGAACTGCGCTTCGAACAGCTTCACCACGTTTCGCACGACCTCGTTCAGATTTACGGTGCCAAGTTCGGGCTGCGGCATCTTCGCGAAGTCGCTGAAGCGTCCGACAATGGCCTTCAGGTTCTCGATTTCGGAAAGCATGATTCCCGTGGATTCGCGGAACACTTCCTCGAACTGGTCGGAGTTGTGTTCTTTGGCGCGCTGCAAGTTTTCCACCGTGGTCTGCAATGGAAACAGCGGATTCTTGAGTTCGTGCGCCAGTCGCCGCGCCACCTCGCGCCAGGCCGCCACTCGTTCTGCCTGGACCAAGCGCTCGCGCTGCTCCACCAGTTGCTGCGTCATCTGATTGAACGCGCGCGCCAGCTGGCCCACCTCGCCGCCGCTGCGAGGATCCACATGCACGCTCCAGTTTCCGTGGCTGACTTCGTGCGCTGCGTCGGCCAGATTCCGTATCGGCCGAGTGACCCGTGCCGCGCCCCACCAGCTCAGCAGAAGTCCGATCAGGACGCCGATGACCGCCACTCCAACGGCCAGTTCAAGGATGCGCCGCTCGAGCAGCACCACGTCGCGCTGCGAACTTCCCACCAGCAGCACGCCCAGCAATTCATCCTGGCGGCCGCGCCGCGGCAGCGCATGAAACACTTCCGCGCTCGCCGGGTCCGAAGTCCAGTCGATCTTGTAGGTAAGCTCGCTCGGTTGCTCGCGCTCCTTCTGGATGATGGGAGCAAATCGCTGGGCCTGATCGACGGAACCGTTCATATCGATCAGATTGGCGGGCTGAAAATCCGGATCCAGATTCAGGTAAAGCAGCGCTCGCATTCCCGCCGGGAGCACCAGCGAGGCGAGAAATTCCTTGCCGAGCCTCTCGCCGCCGACCACATACAGGTCCTTGTCGGCGACGCGCACCGTGGAAACGGCCATGAGCGCGAGCACCGGCCCATCCTGCGTGTCCAATTTCATTAGAAACGAGCCCTGCGCCGCCCAGTCCACAGGCTTGCCGTCGACGGGCTGCGTAACCCAGTCCATCTTGTAGCCGAAGCGCGCCGCGTTTTCCGCCGACGAAATGATCGAACCGTTGTTGCCAAGAAAATCGAGAACATCCAACTGGTGGGAATTCGCAACGCCGCGGGCATCGTTCACATAGACGGAAACGTCCGTCGTGGGCCGTGCGAGGTCAATCGCCATTCGCAAAGTGGGATCTTCTTCGGCGATGCCCTTGACGCGGTGCGCCACTTCCAGCTTGCGGCGATCGAACTCGCGCTGAAACTGCTCCACCAGCGCGTCGCTGTGCTGCTGATTCGATTCGTCGAACGCCCTGCGCGCCACCACGGTGACGCCGGCGGCAATCAGACCCACCGACAACACGAGCGTCAGAGTGAAAATCCAGAAAAGTTTGCTGCGAAACGTCACGGATTTACCTTTTCAATCGATGCTTCGCCGATGCTATCGAGCCAGACGTCCGCAAGCGGCCAGGTTTCGCCCGGCCCCGGCGCTTTCCAGTCGCGAACGCGGGCGCTTAGTCCATACACTTTCGGCACCCACGCGATCGGAACCACGGAAAAACTGCGAACGATCGATCGTTCGTACTCATAAATCTGCTCGGGCGAGGCCGGATCGGGCAGCGGATCGTCGTTCAGGCCCGCCAGCGGATCGAGCACGCCGGCAAAATTTGCCAGCGCCGCGCGCGGCAACCGCGACGCCATCGTCATGCGCATCAGGCGCGCGTCGAAAGCCGGCAGCTTGCTAAAGGACTCGGACGGAATCGCCATAGCCGTCATCGAAATGCCCGCTTCTCGTGCGTTGACCGCAATTCTCTCCGCAATCGTTTGCTCCTGCGGATCTCCCGGATCATATCCCAACGCGATCTTTGGGGATGGCGTGATTTGCGCCCATAGTTCCTTCGCGTGCTTCGCGTCCGGCGCGGTCGAAAACAGGAATGCGGTTCCGCTCGACCACTGCGGCAACAATCCTCCCGCGGCCTCGCCTTCCTTTTGCAGGATGAAGTCGACGATGGCCGCGCGGTCGATCGAATTCGCGATGGCTTCGCGAGCGCGCGCGTCGTTGGCGGCAGGACGCCCCGCGATAAACACGAGCGCCACCAACTCATCCGGTTGCGACGTGCTCACACGCGTTCCGCGTTCGGCGGCGCGCCGCACCTGTTCGGGCGGAATTTCGGCGAAGTCAATCTTATTGACTTCGAGATCGACGAGGCGGTCCTTCGCCGCTCGTCCCATTTGGATTTCAATCGCATCGACGAACGGGCGTCCGCCCGGGTAGTCCTCGTTCGCGGCGACCGTTGCGTGCTTTCCCGGCTCCCATTCGGCGATGCGAAATGGTCCGGGATCGGAAAACGTGCCGTCGGGATTGCGGTGATCGTAAATCAAGGCTTCGATCTGCGCTTTCGCGGCCGCTTCTTCGGCGCTGGCTGCGGCCACAGCAGCATCGAGCGAAGTCACCGCCGCACCAATCTCGACGCGCAGCGTTCCGCCACGCCTCGGCCGCCGCGCCGTCGACGCAGGCAGCGCCGCCAGTAGAAATAACGTTGCTGCACTAATTGCCGCAAGTCGCCGTGACAAGATAACCCTCATATTTCCCAGCTTTCAGATTGTGGACTACAACTCGAGCCTCATTTTCCCTACCCTCTCTCTGCAACGCCGTCACTGGACCATCGAAAGCAATCGCGGTTCCGCTTGGGACAGCAACGCCCGTTGGGGTCGAAACCAAGTATCCTTGGATTGTGTCCGGCTGTGTCCAATCGCCGTTCCCTGTGGCGAGCACGACCGAATTGTCACCGCATCGATCCCAAAGCAAAACACTATCGCTCTGTTCGTGCGCAGGAACCCTCGGATGGACAGTGAGGACGAGTCTGTTATCGCTCCAACTCGAGCATTGGACTCGTTGTGGGTAATCAAATCCTCCAGTGCACCTGACGTTTGGGCGGAACACGAACCCGGCAGGGCCAAGATAGGCGTTACCATTCTGTTCGTCGATGCTTCCAAAAATGTCCCGTGGTCGTGGCTTAGGACTGGGAATGGCGACGACCTGTGAAGTTCGCCAATTCCTCAAATCTGCGGAACTGTAGAAAACCAGACGTTTGGGCTCGAGGATCACGAAGCCCGACGAGAACCCGACCGGATTCGTCTGCACGGCAAAGTCCAGGAAAGACGTAACCTGCTGCCAGACTAACTTCCGCTCAAGCACCAGCATCGTGCTCGGTTCTGACCGAGGAACTTCTTCGCCTTTGGGCGCTGCAACTATTTCCAGTTGCTCAGTCGACCCCCGGCGCAAGTCCGCGACCCAAATGTAACCCTCCTCAGCCTCCGAGAACGTGACCTCTGCCTGAGTCTCGGCGGACGATTCATTCTCTAAGGCGAAGCCGAGTCGCGTCAGTTCCGCCTTTAGCGCCTGGGAAATCGCCGTCATATCGGCGTCAGTCAATGAAGAGATGTTTTTCACGGTGAGCGAAATTGTCTTCTGAGGGCCCGCCACACTGCCGATTTTGCTCGCGAGCCGCGCCACGGCGTCATTCCATGCTGGCGGGAGCTGAGCAGCCGGCTGCGTCGCTGTCTGCGGCGAAGACTGGGCCCACGCTATCTGCGAACCTGCAATGGAAGAAGCAACCAGAAAAAGCGCGAATAGGGGTGCGCGAAGCAGAGAGTGCGACCAGCGTGACAACCGCATCGAGTTGAACCACATGTAAATCGCGTTCGTGGCTAACCATGATAACACACCCGATTCTGCGCGCCGGCTGGGTGGCCTCGTGTTGCGCATCCAGCTTTCGCTGAACATGCCGTTCCGGGCCACCCGCAAGGGTTTTTGCCGGCGTTACTCCCGGTCACCAGCCTGACTTCACCCCTCGGCCACGGCAAATCGCAGCCGAGCGAGGCCGGCCGGGAATCTCCTACGGTTTCGAGCCCTGACGCGCGGGCGGGTCCGCTGGATCGCCGCCCAGCGCCGATCGCAGCACGTCGTTCGTGAAGAAGAATTTTCCGTCGCTCGGCACCAGCATGATTTGCACCTTGTCCGACAGCTTCTGCGCCACCGTGTATTGCACCAGCAGCGGGTTCGACTTCAGCGCCGCCGCCTCGAGCTGCAATTCCTCGGCATGCGCTTGCGCCGTCACGCGAATCTGGTTGGCCTCGGCATCGGCGAACATGTTCCGCCGCTGCTGCTCGGCTTTGCTGTCGACGATTTTCGCCTGCGCCTCCGCGTCAGCGAGGAGCCCTCGCCGCTGCTGTTCCGCCTTGCTGTCGATCACTTTGGCTTGCGCCTCGGCCTCGGCATTCTGAATCGTGGCTTCCTTGCGCGCCTCGGCCTCGAGGCGGGACTGCTCGATCTGCTTCTGCTTCAGCGGCAGCGTGTACTGCATCGAGTCCGACTGTGCCTTGGCCTGAATCACGCTCGCCTCCGCCTCGCCTTCCGCTTGCTTCACCTGGCGGACTTTCGCGGCCTCGGCCTGCGATTCGGCGATCTTCACGCGCTTCTGTTCGATGTCCGTCTCGACGGCCATCTGATCGTCCTGCTGTTCCTTGAGCAGCAAGCCTTCGAGCCCTTGCGCGTATTCCTCCGGCAGCTGCACCTTTCGCAGCAGCACTTCCTTCACGACAATTGCGTCGCCGGCCAGCCGGGCCGTGATGATCTGAGCGGCGTGGCTGCGAAACTCCTCGCGCTTGATCGAGAAGACGTCGCGCACCATGTAATTCGGCGCAAGCTCGCGAAACGCGGCCGTCACCACGGGTTCGACAATCTGTTCGTCGAGCGGCTGAGGCAGGTTCGCCTGGATGTAATCGAGCTTCCGCGGATCCACGCGGTAGCGCACGGTCACGCCGATGCCCACCGAGAGTCCTTCGCGGGATTCCACCGTCAGCAATTCGAATTTTTCGTGCGCGGCGGCGCCGGACGCCGTCTGGAAGACGCGATCGCGGATGTCGTAGAGCTGCACGCGGTCAAGGAGCGGCCAGATCAGGTGCGTTCCTGGATACAAGGTGCCAGGCCGCACGCCGTAGAGTTGACTCACGCGAACCGCCGCCTCGCCATCCGGCACTACCACGATGCTTTCGCCTGCGAGCGCCAGAACCGCCGCGATCAGGACGAATTTTGCAGCCGTCTTCCAGCGCGTGTTCCAGCGAAGTCCGCGCGGAGTGTGAGGCGGAGCAGGAGGACGAGATGCAGGACGCAGCAGAGGAAGTCCAGCCCCAGCGCCGACAGCGCTGGCTTCCCCGGACGGCGGGTCTCCCGTCCGCGTACCCCCAGTGAGAGTGATTGGAGCCGGAGGCTCACTTTTGCGCAGGAGCCGGTCGAGCTCGAATGCGAGGTAGATGTCGTACAGCAGCAGTCCTGCCGCGCATGCCAGAAAACCAAACGCCAAAAACACCAGCAAAGCTTTCAAGAACAACATGACGTCCTCCCTTCGTGGCACAGACACCCGCCTCGGCGGGCATGTGCTCCAACCAGTCCCTCCATCCAGGTCAAGCCGCCTTGGAGCCCGAGTACCTCGAATAACGGCCGTTGACGGCTTTTGCGGCAACTACCTGCGGCACCGCCGCCACAGGCTTTGCTGGCATCAGCCGCATCAGTCCCCGCAACGCCATCCACTCCAGGCACAGCGCCAAACCGATCGAAAGCACAATCGCTCCTCCAACGCCTGCCAGATCGATCATGTAATCCATCTCCGTTCTCCTTTCGCTGGGCTGGGCCGCACTTTTATCCGCTCTGTATCGGCGGCCACACGCACGAATGCACTGCGACGGCCACACGCCCACTGAGACAAACAGGCGGGTTAGCGCGCGCAGAGCAAGCCGCTTTCGTGGCGACGCGAACACGCCGTGGAAAACCGCACGCGGAGACTGCCCCCGCGGAATTCTGTTAGAATCCGGCTTGTGAGGGCTTGAGATGGCAGAGCCAGTCGCTCGACCTGCGGAACAACCCGGCATCCCGCTGGGACGCATCTTCGGGATTCCGCTCTATCTGCACCCGAGCTGGTTCATCATCTTCCTGCTCATAACCGTGTCGCTGGCCACTCAGTTCACTTCCCAGCATCCCGCATGGACGCGCGATCAGCATTGGGCCTTGGGGATCGTCACGAGCTTCCTTTTCTTCGCCTCCGTGGTTTTTCACGAGCTGAGCCACAGCATGGTGGCAAAGGCTTACAAGATTCCGGTGGAATCCATCACCCTGTTCGTTTTTGGAGGCCTTTCCCGGATCACCCGCGAGCCCGCAAACGGCAAGCAGGAGTTCAACGTCGCGATTGCGGGCCCGCTTTCGAGCCTATTCCTGGCGGGTTGCTTCGGGCTGGTTTGGCGATATGTGACGGGAAGCGAAATGATCCATGCCGCAGCCGGGTGGCTGGCGGAAATCAATCTCATGCTCGCGCTATTCAATTTGGTACCGGGATTCCCGCTGGATGGCGGCCGCGTGCTGCGAGGGATTGTCTGGGGCATAACCGGTGATTTCACGAAAGCCACGAAGATCGCGGCGAATGCGGGCAAGTTCTTCGCTTACCTCATGATCTTGTTGGGCGTCTGGCAGGCGCTCCACGGCAACTGGGTGGGCGGCCTGTGGCTCGCGTTTATCGGATGGTTCCTCCTGTCTGCCGCGCAGGAAAGTTACGCGAGCATGGCGGTTCGGAACACGCTGGCGGGCGTGCGCGCGGAAGACATCATGACGCGCGACGTTCCGACGGTGACTCGCGACATGTCGATCGACGAATACGTGCACGAGGTATTGCGCACCGGCAGCCGTTGCCACGTGGTGACCGGAGCCGGCACCCCGGTTGGCCTGGTGACGCTGGCCGCCGCGCGCTCCGTCCCCCGGGACGAGTGGAAAAACACTTCGATTCAGGCAGTGATGCTGCCCGTGGACAAAATCCACTCCGCCGCGCCGGAAGAACCCGCCATGAGCATTCTGCAGCGCATGCAGACGCAGGACATCAACCAGATGCCGGTCATCGCGGACAACCACATCGTCGGGATGATCTCCCGCGATTCAATCCTGCGCCTGCTGCAAACCCGCCTCCAGGTGGGCCACGTCGCCTAGCCGCCAAATGGTGGAATCCGCCGCAAGCCCGCAACCTACGCGCCGCAGCTTCGCGAAGTCGTTCGCAATATCGATTGGCGCGATCCTTATCGGCGGGCTGTACGCCCTTCGCCTGTGGTTCCACTCGCGCCCCGCTCCCGCGCAAGTGATCGCGCAAGCGGGAGAAATCCCCGTCGGCGGCACGAAAATCTTCCAGTACCCCACGGACGTCGCCCCCTGCATCCTGGTCCGCACGGGCGACGCCAGCTACGTGGCCTACAGCCGCATCTGCACCCACAATTCCTGCCCGGTGTTTTACCGTCCCGATGAAAGCGGCCTCGAATGCCGCTGCCACGGCGGCCTCTTTTCGATTATCGATGGCGCCGTCCTCGCGGGTCCTCCGCCACGTCCCCTGCCGCGCATCCTGCTGGAACTTCGCGGGAACGACATCCTCGCCGTGGGAGTTGCAAACACGTAACACCCGCTTCCAGGCTGCAACCATTCAGTGCGAAAATGCGTCTTTGTAAGTGGGGAAGGTTCGGCGGAAATAGGAGGGGATTGCATCCATGAAGAGGATTCTGTTAGGCGCAGTTTTGCTGTTGCTCGCAGGCGCGGGAACCATGAAGGCCGACCCCCGGCCGCTGAAGGTTTTCCTGTCTCCCGGGTCGAACATCCCCAGCGCTGACGTTCTCAAGAACTTCAGCGACAAGTGCCCCAACGTCTCGCTCACGGCGGACCCGAAGAAGTCCGATTACATGGTCGAGGCGCGTTGGGTGGGCCGCTACTCATTCACGATATTTCGGCACGGCGGCGACGCGGTGTACAGCACGCAGACGAGCTTTTTGCACAATGCAGTGAAAGACGTCTGCCACTACGTCAACTCGCAGAAAGAAGAATAGTTTTCTGGGGTCCAGTTGCCCAGCCCGACGTGGGGCGTGCTTTCATTAAGCTCGCCCCGCTAGGCGGTTTCTAGCCGCTGCTTTCTCTGTGTCCTCTGGTGTTTCTCTGTGTCCTCGGTGGTAATGTGTTGCCGTTTCTTGCTTAGCCTTTTTCCATTTTCAGTTTTCTATTTTCCAGCCGCGCTGTGCCGCACTGCCGGATACTGGTAGTCCGAAACGCCCTTCCCCTCGACGACGGTAATGATTCGATCCGCCGAAACATCCTTCACGAAATCTCTGATTCCGCTCGGCCACAGAATCTCGATCGAATCCACGCGAGCGTGCTCGCCAAGCCCAAAGTAAATTCGCGGGTCCTGCGCCGAGCAGTAACTCATCCCACCTTTCGCCTGATCGTAGCTAACAAAATCCCCCGCCGTGAGTTTCAGCCGCGCGCCAATCCCATCGCGATTGCTCTTCGTGCCCACAAGATGCACGCCCAGCCAATGATTCCGCCGCGCCGCTGGAGCGCTGGCGCCTTCATTGCGAAATAGCTGCGCGTCCTCGCCATTGTTGTTCACGACGAAATCGAGCCAGCCATCGTTATCGTAATCTCCCACGGCGAGCCCGCGCCCCACTCGCGACGCGCGAAAATCCTCGCCCTGCGTCTTCGTCGCATCGACAAACTTTCCCTGGCCGACATTCCGGTAGAGCCGCCGTTCCTCTTCGTACGTAACCTCGGGATGGTAGAGCTTGATGTTGTCCAGAATGTGGCCGTTGGTCACCAGCAGATCGCGCCAGCCGTCGTTATCCCAATCGAAAAATCGCGCGCCGAACGAGCTGTCCAAAATATTCGTCTGGCCTAATCCGGAAGCGATGGTGTCGTCGGTAAACGTGCCATCGCGATTGTTGCGATACAGCCGGTTCAGCTCGAAATCCAGATGGCTCACGTAGAGATCCATCCGCCCGTTGTTCCTGATGTCCGCGGCGTCCGCGCTCATCCCCGCCTCGGGGCGCCCGTCTTCGCTGAAGCCCGCGCCGGATTTGTAACTCGCGTCGCGAAACGTGCCATCGCCATTGTTGAAGTACAGAAAATTTCGCTGCGTGTCGTTCGCAATGAAGATGTCCGTCCAGCCGTCGTTGTTCAGATCCGCCAAGACGACGGCAAGGCTCTTTCCGTCGTTGTTCACGAGCCCCGCCTTCTCCGTCACATCCGTGAACGTGCCGTCGCCGTTGTTGTGGTAGAGGCGCATCGATTCGCCGTGAAAGCTGTCGGGATGGCAGTACGCGCGATGTCCGGGACGATTGTCGCCGCACAGCACCGGGTGATCGGCATCGAACGCCACGTAATTCGTCACCAGCAGATCGAGCTTTCCGTCGTGGTCGTAATCGAACCAGCCCGCCGCCGTGCCCCAATTGCCGTCGTCGCCCACCCCTGCTTTCGCGGTCACGTCGGTGAAGGTGCCGTCGCCGTTGTTGTGCAGCAGCACCGAATGCCGGTAGCCGGTCATATAAATGTCGGGATAACCGTCGTTGTCGTAGTCGCCCACGGCCACGCCCATGAAAAACGTGCCGTCGGCGTGAATTCCGCTCGCGGCCGTGACGTCCGTGAACGTGCCATCGCCATTATTGCGATAGAGCGCCGGCTGCGGCGGCTGCCCTGGATGAAAAAGCGGCGTGTAACCGCTGTTCACGAAGAAAATGTCGAGGTATCCATCCTGGTTGTAATCGAGGAACGCGACGCCCGCTCCCATCGTCTCGTAATAGAGTTTGTCGGCGGAAGCGGCCCGCTCGTGATGGAAGTGAATTCCCGCCGCGCGCGTCACGTCTCGAAACTGCACGCCGTAGGGATTCGCGTCGTTCGCCGCTCGGCGAGCGTCCTCCCCCCGCGCGCAGAGCAGCGCGCCGGAAACAATCAGCGTAATGAAAAGGATTGAGTTCCGCCGCCTCATGCGGCGTCGATTCTAACAGGATGCGCCGCCGGGGTTTCCTGCGCAGTTCTCTCTGCGTCCTCCGCGCCAGCCCGCCGTCTGGTTAGACGGGTCTCGGCGGTAATTTCTTTGGAATACTTTGCCCACAGGAACAGTGCTGCCCCGCATCAAAATTCAGACTCGACTTTGCACTTGACTCCGCCAAACTCACGCTGCTAGCCTACGCGCGTTTTCGGGCCTCTGGGTGGGGCGCCGATCGTGCCGTTACAACGCGAACATTTCGCGGGAGTATTTTGCGCGTCCATCCGTCTCCCTCACAGCAACGCCAAACCGTCTTGTCTTCGACAACCAACCCGATTTCGAATTTAGACTTCGGGTTCCGATTTTCGAGTTTCCTTTTTCGGTTTTCAAACTTCTGAGGGAGCCATGATGAGACATCGAAGCGCGTTCCTGATGTTTGTGCTGGCTTGTTCGCTCGCAGTGGCTGCAGCCTCGCGTGCGCAGAACCTGCAGAACGGAGCCGTCCGCGGAACGGTCTACGATTCCACGCACGCAGCCGTGCCCGGCGTGAAACTCACGCTTACCAGCATCGCCACCGGCATCAAGCGCGAGCTCACCACGGATGCCGACGGCGGCTACGACTTCGAGAACGTGGCCCCCGGTGAGTATCAACTCACTGCTGAGCTCAGCGGCTTCGCCACCACCACCGTGAAGGCCATTGTCGTCAACATCGGCGCGGCTGTCCCCATTGACGTCACGCTGCCTGTGAAAGGCCAATCTCAAAGCGTGGAGGTGATTGCCAATGCCGCGTCCGTCGACACCTCGACCGCCGGCATCACCCAGCTAATCAATTCCAGAAGTGTTGAAAACCTCCCGTTCCCGGGACGCGATTATCGCGACCTGGCGCAGCTTTCACCCACCGTGCAGGTGGTTCCCGGTTTGCGCGGCGGGCTGCGAATGGGAGGTCAACAGAGCGATTACAGCGGTCTGGTGATCGACGGCGCCGACAACTTCAACAATTACTTCGGCGAAAATTTTGGCTCCCTCGAAACGAAGAACCTCACGGTACCGCTCGAAGCCGTCCAGGAGTTCCAGGTTGTGACCAACGGCTTCGCTCCCGAATTCGGACGCGCCAGTGGCGGCCTTCTCAACGTCGTCACGAAATCCGGCACCAACCAGATTCATGGAGAAGCTCACGAATATTATCGGGGCGGCACCCTGACCGCGAACGACGCCCTCGGCAATCCTTCCAACATTGACAATCAAAATCAGTTCGGCGGATCCGTCGGCTTTCCGATCCATAGGGACCGCCAATTTCTTTTCCTCTCGACCGACATTCAGCGCGAAAACGGCCCCCTCGACACGGTCCTCTGCACGGACGCCACCGTTCCCGGCTGCTCTGCTTTTTTGGCGTCAGCCGGACCAATCATTACTGCGCCCGCGAATGGAACCGACACTCTTCCCCCGGCTTGTGGCGGCGCCGCGGCTGTGGGCCAGGCTCTGATGCCCGCGTGCTACGGCGTCTCGACTGTTGGCGGCCTCGAGGGTCCGCACAACCAGTATCAAAACTTCTTCACTCTCCTCGGTCATTACGACTATCAGTTCAGCCCCGCGAATCACTTCAGCATTCGCGGCCTGGGAACTCGCAACCACACCAACGGATTCACGGGAGGCCAGGGGCAGACGGAAACGCCCTATTCCATCGGCGCAGCCGAAAACTTCGTGAATCAGGGTATCGGAGGCGTCTTCGCGCTGACGACTGTCATGGGCCGCAAAGTCAATGAGGTTCGATTCAGCCTCAGCGGCGAGACCCGCAAACGCCACGCGATTTACAACGGCGCCCCGCAAATCCTGATTAATCAATCGGGCGCATCCTTCGGTCAGCGTTTCTATCTTCCCGGCAACAACGATGCGGGGAAACTGCAAGGCGCAGACAACTTCTCCTACTCATTCGGAAAGCACGATATGAAGTTTGGAGGTGACGTCGACACGTTCGAGGACCGCAAAGACATTTTCGCCGGCTGGAGCGTAGGCGAGTACGAGTTCAATACCCTGTGCGATTTTGAACCGAACCCAGCGGCCCCGTGGTGTGCAAACTATTCCGGCACTGTGCCGGCTGCTCCCAACCCGTACTTCTACATTCAGGGAATTGCCTTGAACGGAGCGAACGTCTTCAAGGCGAACACCCTGAAGAACAACTTCCAGACCGGCACCGGGCTCTATTGGCAGGATAAGTGGCAGCTCACACAGAGAATCACGTTGACGTACGGCCTGCGCTGGGACGGAACCACGAATCCACAGCCGCAATCCGCGATCGTGGGGAATTTAGTCTGGGTTGGCCAGGGAATCAACGGCAGCAAGCAGGCCGCCCCTCCTCAGGGGGTTCCCAACGACTTCAGCCAATGGGGTCCCCGTGTGGGCCTCGCCTGGAATGTCGGCAGCAATGAACATCCCACGGTAGTTCGCGGTGCGTGGGGTTTGTATTACGCGCAGACGCCGCTGATTTTCTTCCCCACGGTTGGTGCGGCGAACCAGACCACGCTGTTCTGCCCGACGCAGTACTTCTGCGCGCCGGAGAGCGGACTTCCGTACCTTTATCCTTCGAGCGTCCCCTACGGCGCCGCCGACCTCTGCAGCCCCCCGGCTGGCACAACGTTTATCGGATGCCAATCCACCAGCTACGTGGACCCGAGCTTCCGCAATCCCAGGGTGTCAAACTTCACCGTCGGCGTGGAGCACTCGTTCGCTCATTCCTGGACGGTTTCTGCAAATTACGCCTATGTGCACTCGTGGAACCTGCGCACGGGCGGCTTCAGCACTACGAACTGGTACCGAAATTTCGTTCCTGAAGGCACCGATCAGTTTGGACGGACGCTGCTCGAGGGCTCCGTCTCGCAAAACGCCGACGGAACATGGGCGCCGTTCGCGACCCCGTTGGATCCCACGATCTTCGCATTCAACGAGCTCGCCAGCTTCGACCACGGGAACTACCACGAAATCGTAGCCGCAGTTAACAAGCGATTCGCCCAGCACTACCAGTTCTTCGCAAACTACACCTGGTCGCGAAATTTCTCCAATGCGTCGAGCGAGCGCGACACTGAAACTTTCTTTGGTCCCCAAGATCCATTTAACCTGAACATTGACTACGGTCGCGACGGTCTCGACATCACGCACGCTTTCAAGAGCGGCGTCGTCGCCGAACTGCCCTGGGGCTTCACCTGGAGCACCAACATGATCGCGCACAGCGGGATCGCGTACCCGGCGTATTACACCGTGGATACAAACGCCGACGGCGTGGTCAACCAGTTTTCGTTCAATGACCGGCCAGTCGTCCAGATCGGGAGCGGAACGCCGTTCCTGATGCCCGAATACCCGGGTCGCCAGCCGTACTTTTTCAATTGGGACATGCGCATCAGCAAGGATTTCGAGCTTCGCGATCACTACCAGCTCCGCCTCGTCGCGGACTTCTTCAATCTGACGAACGCCAGCAATCTCTATTCAGACCCGGATGTGTACGGCTTCGTCGGCCCGACAAGCAACGCTGTATGCACGCCGGTGAATGCCACGGCGTACTCGAACCTGTCGTGCCCCGCGTTGACGGCCCTGCCTACTCCGAGCAATACGCCCGGATACCGAACCGTGAATGAACTGGCACCCGGCGCCACACCTTTCGCGTTCCAGGCCGGCGTTCGCTTTCAGTTCTGAGGCTTTGGCGCAGTCAATCGCTAGTGCGTCTTTTCAATTTTTTCCAGTTTGATGACGACGCGGCGGTTGCGGGCTTGGTTTTCGGGGATGGTTTTTCCGTTAGCATCGCGGTTGGGCGCAACGGGAAAGGTATCGGCGTAACCGGCGGCGCGTAGTCTTTGCGCCGCGATGCCCTGCTGAAGAAGGAAATGCACAACCGCCGCGGCCCGCGCCGTTGAGAGCTCCCAGTTGGACGGAAACTGGAGGGTGCGGATGGGACCGTCATCTGTGTGGCCCTCCACCGTCACCTCATAGCCCCTGTATTTATCGGACTTAATGTTCACCGCGACATCATTCAGGATGCCTCTTCCAGATTTGCTCAAAGCAGCCGAGCCGCTATCGAAAAATGCGGCGCTGCTCATTTGAAGCGTCGTGATCCGGTCACCCCGTCGTTCGATGCTCGAGGGGCCTTGGGTTTTCAGCCTGTTTATGATTCCGAGTAGGGCTGCGTAAGACTTATCGCCTGTCTCGGGAGGAACGGCAGCGGCAGCGACGTCGGCACTGCTTGTTGCCGGCGTTGAGAGCTTGTCGCTTTTCGGTTCGATGCTGTCCTTGCCCTGCAATGCGGCTGGAACCGCGCTATCAGATAGAGATTCCGGCAGCTTTTTTTCGAGTTGAATCGGTGCCTCGCTGTTATTCGCTTCCGTCGCCTGCGCCGCGTTCGGATGGCCGCAGAGGGGCAAGTTGGCCATTAAAGTATCCGGCGGTTTTGCGGGCTGCTCGACAGCCTGCGAAATCTGCGTTCTCTGCGGTGCATCTTTCTTGGGAATCGAAACTGACAGAAAGATTGCGAAAAAGCATAACAGAAGCGTAATCACATCGGCATACGTCATCAGCCAATCGTCGGTATGACTGGCCTGTTCCCACCTTCTTTGCCAGCCTTGACTCATGCGCTGGCGGCTCTCACACGTACCTTCGCGGGCGTTGCCATTTTCATATCGGCATGATTAAGGATTCGAGTTTTGACGGGGTACCTGACGCTCGCCTCGAAGTAATCATGAATTTCCGGCCGCAAGAAACTGTTCAAGCGGTCCTGGACATACATCGGCGTCTTGTTGCTCACCAACATCACCATGCCTTCGGTGATGAGGTGGTTGCGAAACCGGCGATTCTCAACCTCCTGTCGCAGCTTTGACGCAGCCGGCATATACACCATCCGCGCCGAAAGAACGCCGTAAAGGGTCGAAAGAAACGACACCGCCAGGCTCGACCCGATGCTGGATACGTTGTTGTTTAAGCTCCACAGCATTGTCACCATGCCGACCAGTGTGCCGACCATCCCAAAGGCGGGAGCGTGGCTCGTCATCGCCTGCAGCACGTCGACGGGAACGCAGTCGCGTTCGTAGCATGCGTCCGCCGCCGTAGTCATCATCGAGCGCACTTCCTTGGGCGCATACCGGCTCACAACCATATTGAGGCCGTACTTTACGAAAGGATCGTCTCCGCCGTTTGTATCGATTCGGGATTCAAGATCGCGCATCCCCTTGTCTCTAATAAGGCGCGCCCAACGGATGATCTCGGTCATGTCCCGATGAAGATTTTCATGGGTTATCTGTGGCTCTTTGAACATCTGCACGATGGCGTCGAGCGCCTTGCGCACGTCATCGGCCTGAAAGCTTATGAACGCAACCGCGATCACGCCGCCAACGACGATCATCAAGCCCTCGAGACTGAAAAAGGCCAGAAAGCTGTGCGAACTCAAAATAATGGAGGATAGAACGAGCAGAAAACCGCAGGCTGCCCCGATGATGGGGGAACGTGAATAAGGCTGAGCGCCAGAACGGGGAAATCCTTGCGTGTTGTTGTCGTCTCGCATGCCGGCAAAACACCACCATGAAGGCGGCGCCCGCAGGCATATAGGCAACTGCCGTGCCACACGGGAAGTTTTGCTAACATGCTCATACAGAATAGTTTTGATGGGCGGCAGGGCGCGCGAAGCGAATCGGATCGCACTCGAGGGAAAATGTAGCCCGGCGTCCCGGCAAGAATTGCCTATCCAAGTTCGGATTCGGTGTATCTTGCTCAAAACGAATCCTCGACCCCATGTCTAATCCTCACAGATCAGATGTTCGTGAAAATGGTCAGTGTGGCACGACTACAAGAATCCTCCTTGCTCTTCTGATTTTTGTATCATTTCTGGTCGCCGCCTCGCCCCTCGCCGCCCAGGCCCAGCGCAGAAAAGTGATCATCGACCAGGATTGCGCCGGTCCCGGTGGCACGGACATGCAGGCGCTGCTCACGCTGATCAACTCGCCTGGGACTGAAGTTCTCGGCATCACCGTCGTTACCGGCGACGCGTGGCGCGACGAAGAAGTGCAGCACGCGCTGCGGCTGCTCGAAATCATCGGCCGCACCGACATTCCAGTGTTGCCTGGCGCCGTCTTCCCTATCGTCAACAGCAAAGAAGCAGTGGCGGAGTGGGAGAAAAAATACGGGAAGGTGACCTATCAGGGAGCGTGGAATTTCGGCAACCCTGTCCACGGGCCGTGGGAGATTCCGCCGATGCCCGAAGGCGCGCCTACGATCAAAGCTGCCAACGAAGATGCGGCCCACTTCCTCGTCCGCATGGTTCATCAGTACCCACACGAGGTGACGATCTACGAAGGCGGCCCGCTGACGAATCTCGCTCTCGCGCAGACCATCGACCCGCACTTCGCTTCACTCGCGAAGGAACTGATCCTGATGGGCGGCAGCATTCAACCCGTCACTACCGATCCCGAGTTCCTCAAGACGCCGCACCGCGAGTTCAATCTTTGGATGGACCCGGAAGCCGCGCGCTGCGTTTTGCGCGCGCGGTGGGCGCGAGTCGTGGTCACTACAGTCGACATCTCCATCAAAACGCGCATGGACAAGGCTCTGATCGCGGAGATTGCGAAGGGCACAAGTGCTTCCGCGCAGTACGTGGCAAAATACGCGCCGCAGTGCACGTATCAATGCTACCTGTGGGACGAACTCGCCGCGGCCGCCTGGCTCGATCCCACCATCATCACAAAAACGAAAAAGATGTACCTCGACGTCTCGCTCGACCCCGGCGCCACGTACGGCAACACCGTAGCCTGGGAGCTCGAACAAGCGCCGCCGCTTCACGGCCCCGCAGTCGAAGTCCAAGAAGACCTCGACCTCCCAAAGTTCTACAAAGAATTCATCGCCCTTATGACGGCAGCCACCCCCAATGCCCACTAGATCCTCGCCTCTCGCAGCGCTCGGGGGTTTCTCTGTGTCCTCGCGCAGTTCTCCGTGTCCTCTGTGTTCATCTTTTCGCTTTTCTCGGCCGTTCGAGTCGGCATCAGCTACTGCGGGGCCTCTCTCGGCTTCATCGCCGACAGCGCTTTCCGGTAATCCGGATCGTCCGGCGATAGCTCCACGGCCTTCTTATACGCGGCGAGTGCACGCTCACGATCATTCCGCTGCTGGTAGATCGCGCCTATCTCGAAGTAGGCATCCGCTTCCTTCGGATTCACCAGCGCGGTCTGGGCGAATGCTGCCAGCGCTTCGTCGAGCTTCCCCTGCTTCTCGAGAATTTTGCCCAGCACGTAGAGAAAATCGGGCTGGTAGGGATTGCGAGCCAGCGCCTGCGAAATCGCATCGCTCGCTTTCTCCACGTCGCCGGCTGAATAGTAGAGCTTCGCAAGCTGCGAATAAGCCGCGGCATACGTGGGATCTTTCCCAAGCGCTTGCTGCAAGAGATCGAGCGCGCCCTGAAAATCGTTTTTCATCGCGGCATCGTTCGCCTGCTGAACCAGGTGCTTCGCTTCGGTTTGATTCTCCTTCGTCGCGCGGTCATTCTTTGAGGCGGTCTCGAATTCGGCGAGAGTTTTCTCCGCTTGCTCGGTTTGCCCCGCGCATTGATAGGCGCGCGAAAGCAGGAACAGCGTCTCCGAATCGCGCGCGCGTTCCGGCATCAGCGGCTCGAGCGCTTGCGCCGCGCGCGCACACCGCTTCACGCCATCGGGTGCAGACTCGCTCGGCGGCGGCCGCAGCAGGATCTTCGCCAGCAACAATCGCCCCGCTGGATTCGGCTGCAGATCGACGGTTTTTTGCGCGTCGCGCAACGCCGCTGCGTTTTCGTTTCGGTCGGCACGGATTTGCGCGCGCTCGTAGTACGCCAGCGCATTCTTCGGATTGCGCGCCAGAACCTTTGCCAATTCGCCGAGCGCGTTCGGCACATCGCCCTTCGACTTGTATGCAACAGCAAGCCAGATGCGGGTGGACTCATCGTCCGGCTTCAACGCAAGCGCCGCGTTCAGATGGCGTATGGCGGCCGCGTACGTCTGCAGTTCGATTTCGAGATCGCCGAGGAGCGCGAGTGGCGCCGCATTTTTCGGATGTTCGCGCGCCGAGCGCTCCAGAATGTTTTTCGCCTCTTCGTAGTTGTGCACGGCGCGATACGCCTGCGCCAACCCGATTTCGGCATCGGCATTCCGGGGCGAAATTTCCAGAGCCTGCTGATATTTCGCGATCGCGTCGGCGAACCGGCCGCCGCGCGCGGTCGCCTGAGCTTCTTCGACGAGGGATTGAGATTGCGTGGGGAGCGTCTGGGCGAACGACGCCGCGAACATCAGCAGAAGCGCGAACATCGGCGGATTATAGCATTCGAGTCGGAACCTCTTTCGGCAGCCCACGCCGGATTCAATCAGCGGCTTTTCGCTTGACTCGCACATCTGCCGAGAACTATAAGCACGTCCTGTTCGCTGAGGCCATTCATGCCCGCCAACATTGATGTAGTGGGGATCGGAAGCTGCGGCGTCGACTATTTCGCGATTGTTCCGCGCCTGCTCGGGCCCGAAGAAAAAATCAGCGCGAGCCGCATGGAGATTCACGCTGGCGGCGTCACCGGAAACAATCTCACGCAGGTAGCCCGCCTCGGCGTAACCACGGGCTGGCTTGGCCTGATCGGCGACGACGAAAGCGGCCGCCTGATCCAGAAAGCGTTCATCGACGACATCATGGACCTCTCGGGAGTGGAAGTCGTCAAAGGCGAGCAGTCCACGATGACGTGGATTCCGGTCGACGCGCAGGGCGAGCGCTGCATCTACATGTTTCCCAACATCAACGGCAAGCTGTCCGTGCATCAAGTGAACAGCCGCTTCGCGCCTCACATCCGTCAGGCCAAACATTTTCACACCGAAGCCTCGCAACTTCCGATCGCGCCGGTGAAAGAAGCGATGCAAATCGCCAAGGCGGCTAAGGTGCGCGTGATATTCGATTTCGACGTCACGCCGAATTTTTTCTGCCAGATGAACCTCGGCACACAGGAAGAAGTAACCGAGGCGCTCAAGTTCGTCGACGTGCTCAAGCCCTGCAAGCCGGCCGCGCGCGAAATGACCGGCGAATCCGATTACGACGCGACCGCCGGCAAGCTTCTCGACCTCGGACCTTCGATCGTGGCCATCACGCTGGGCGCGGACGGCTGCGTCATCGCGAGCCCCAAAGAGAGGGTGCACGTCCCGGCCTTCGAAGTGAAGGTGGTGGATACTACTGGCGCGGGTGACGCTTTCACGGGCGGCCTGTCGTACGGCTTGCTGCAAGGCTGGAACCTCACCCGCGTCGGCACGTTCGCGAACGCCTGCGCTGCTCTTTGCTGCACGAAGGTGGGGGCGCGTGCGATGGCAAAGCGCGATGAAGTAGTCGCCTTCATCAAAGCCAGCGGCCGCGCGGCCGCCATCGGTTCCTGAGCCGATCTCATGTTTACTCCTCAAACCTTCGGCGCCGCCCTCACAATGATGGTCGTCACGGCCTTTTGCTGGGGCTCGTGGGCAAACACCTACAAAGGCGTGAAGGATTACCGCTTCGAGCTTTTCTACTGGGACTATGCCATCGGGATTTTTCTCACGTCGCTGGTGTACGCGTACACGCTGGGCAGCAGCGGGCACGATGCTTCGAGCTTCGCCTACAACGTTCACACCGCCGATCTTTCCAACGTCGGATGGGCGCTTCTTGCCGGCGCGATTTTCAATCTCGCAAATCTTCTTCTCGTTGCGGGGATCGACTTGGCGGGCCTCGCGACGGCGTTTCCGGTTTCGATTGGCATTGCGCTCGTCGTCGGCGTGATTCTCAGTTACGTTCAGCAGCCAAAGGGAAACGGCATACTCCTTTCCGCCGGAGTGATTTGCGCTCTCATCGCCGTGATCGTCGACGGAAAAGCCTACGGACAGCTCCACGCCGGAAAGGAAATTTCGCGCAAGAGCATCGTCATTTGTGTCGTTTCGGGTGTGCTGATGGGCCTTTGGGCGCCGTTCTCCACGCGCGCGATGACGCACGGCAATCCGCTCGGCCCCTATAGCGTGGTCGTGTTTCTCACGCTCGGAGCGCTGCTGTCTTGTTTCGTCTGGAATGTTTATTTCATGAAGAAGCCGCTTGTCGGTGAGCCCCTTGGTTTCAGCGGATTTTTTACTGCGCCTGTGAGCGGCCACGTGCTCGGTCTTCTGGGCGGAGCCATCTGGACCACCGGCACCATGCTCAACCTCGCCGCCGCGCAATACCCCGGTGCGAGCGTCGCCATTTCCTATGCCATCGGACAAGCCGCGCCCATGGTGGCCGCCGCCTGGGGCATTTTCGTTTGGAAAGAATTCGCCGGAGCCAATATCCGCGCCAAAGCATTTCTCGGGATGATGTTCGTTTTCTATATGCTTGCGATACTTCTGGTCGCGCGCGCCATTACGAGCTGATTTTGGGTCACGGGGAGGTTTCGATGAACGGTCGTCAAAAAGGTGCACGGCTTCTGGTCGCTCTCGGAAGTTTCGTGCTGTTCGCAAGCGCCGCGCTCCATTGCGTGGCCGCTACTCGCATGGCTTTTCCTGCCCTGGCCGCGTCGAATTTGAGTCCCGGCTTACAAGCAGCCTTCGGAGTAATTTTTCTTTCGGTCGCATGGCACTGGGTCGTGATTGCAGTCGTTGCGCTGGCGGCCGCGTTCACGGAAACGAAATTGCGCAAGTTTCTCGTCTTGTTCTGCGGTCTGGCTGTGCTGCTCGAGGCCGGAGTCGGCGCGAGCATGATGGGCTTCTTCATCGGCAACGAAATGATCGGCGCGGGAGGATTGCTGATTGTTCTTGGCGGCTTGCTTTTTTGAGCCGGCACGATCCTGAAAGTCAGGATCGCGCAGGCCCGTGAGATTTAAATCGGCGGACGGCGAAAGCCTCCGCAGGCGGCTTCAATCTTCGCCGCCACGGAGAGCACGGCTTCTTCTTCCCACGGCCGGCCGACGATCTGCACTCCAATCGGCAACCCTTCCGGCGACTGGCTCACCGGAACCACGGCGCCGGGATTTCCGAGCAGATTGAACCACTGCGAGTAAGCCATCGCCTTCAAGTACTCGACCTTGCGTCCCTGAACCATCCAAGCCCTCTCGCCGTGACGAAACGCGGGAATCGAGCAGACGGGGCAAATCAAAATCGGAAACTCCTCCATCTTGGCGAGGAACCTGTTGCGCAACACATCGCGCTCAAGCGTCGTGTTCAGAAGTTCCGTCGCGGAGAGCGCAGGCTCCTCGGCCACCTTGACGCGAAATTCGCGCAGTATCGGACTCATTTCGTTGTCGTGACCATCGAGCATCGGCGAAAACGCCATTTGCCCCGCGCGACCGAACAAGTTCCACCAGAGCTTCCAGGCGCGATCCAGATTCTCAGGCTGCCATTCGACAACTTCGAATCCCTGGCCGCGCAGTGCGTCCGCCGCCCTACGCACCGCCGCCGCCGTTTCCGGCGTGACGGGCGCCATGTCGTCCTGCTCGAAATACGCGATGCGCAGCTTGCGAATCTCCGCATCACTCCAGCGCCGCAACGGCACCGGAGCGGAGCAGGGATCGCCCGGATCGGGCCCAGCCATGACTTCAAACAACTGCGCGACGTCTCCCGCCGTCCGTGCCATCGGCCCGACGACGCCGAGTTGCGCGAACGGCCCCGCCGATCCCGGATAGTGTCCCGTCGAGGGAATCCGTCCCGGCGTCGGTTTTAGCCCGCAGATGCCGCTGAAGTGCGCTGGGACGCGAATCGATCCTCCACCATCGCTCCCCACTCCGCCGGCAGAGCAGCCCGATGCGATGGCCGCCGCTTCGCCGCCACTCGAGCCACCGGGCGTGCGCTCCAAATCCCACGGGCTGTTCGTTCGCCCGTACAACAGGTTGTCAGTCTCCCACGCCATCAGGCATTCGGGGACGTTCGTATTGCCGAGAATGATTGCACCCGCGGCGCGCAGCCGCTGCACCAGCGGCGCATCCGACGACGCCACGTACCCGCGGCGCAACTTGCTCCCGCATTCGCTGGGAAAGCCCGCCACATCAATCGAACTCTTGATCGAGATCGGAACGCCGTAGAGTGGACCCAGCGTCTGCGACTTGGCCCGCGCGCGCACTGCCTTGTCCGCCGCCTTCGCTTCGTCCCGCGCGCCATTAAAATCGGTATGCACGAACGCATTCAGCTTCGGATTCAACCGCTCGATTCGAGCGATGTGCGCGTCCACCAGTTCGACAGACGAAATGCTTCCCTCACGCACTCGCTTCGCCATCTCACACAACGACGCAAAAACCAGCTCGTCCAATTCGCCTCCGATGCGCCCCAAGCAAGCGCAAAAGTCTAGCACGCGAGATGCTGCGATGCGTCTCGAGCCGGAATGGCAGCCCGAACACACTCCTCCTTTACGGCGGGATTTTCCGAAACGGACCTTAGCCACCCACCATAGTGGAAAACGATTATTGACTCCGGCCAGTCGGACAGCGAGAATCCGTAGCTGCCGGAGCTAAGACTTTTGTTTTCTGCGAATTCCCACGTAAAATCACCCAGGCCCACTGAATGAAACGGCTCCGGTCATGTCTGCTCGCGGTCCTGTTCCTGACGGCCGCGTACGTCTTCGTCTGGCCCGCCGCAAACGTCCCCTACTACGCCGCGGTGCTGCTGCATCTGGTCGCGGGTCTCGTATTAGTGGTCGTCCTCGCGCTTTCACTGCGTTCCATTCTGCCCGCCGCACCGCCCGCCGAGCGCATTGGCTGGCCGCTTCTGGCGCTCGGAGGCGTACTCGGGCTCATCCTGATTTTCACGGGAACGCGCAAAAGCGACTGGCCGCTGCTCTACGCGCACATCGGCTCGTGCGTTGCGGGAGGCGCCTTGCTCCTTTCAGCGTGGGCCGGCCGGCGGGGATTCATGGCCGGGAGTTATCTGAAAGGCGGGATTCGGGGCGGACTCTTCGTGATCGCTGCGGTACTGGTGACGATGGGCGCGTGGTGGGTGCGAACCTTTCCGTGGGAGCACGCAAACCGAATCGAGAATCCGCGAATCGCGCCTGCAAACATGGATGGTGAAGGCGACGGCCCGACGGGCCTCTATTTCCCCAGCTCCGCGCAAACCAAGCACGGCGGCCGCATCCCCGCCGACTATTTCATCGAATCGGACGCCTGCCAGCGTTGCCATGCGGACATCTACCGCCAGTGGCAAAGCTCCGCGCATCATTTCTCCTCGTTCAACAACGCCTGGTACCGCAAGAGCATCGAGTACATGCAGGACACGGTCGGCATTCAGCCCTCGAAATGGTGCGCCGGATGCCACGACCCCGCGCTGCTTTTCAGCGGGATGTTCGACCGGCCGATTCGCGAAGTGGAGGACACGCCCGCCGGCCAAGCCGGGCTCGGCTGCATGATGTGCCATTCGTTCGTGAAGGTGAAAAGCTCGATGGGACAGGGCGATTACGAGCTGGAATATCCGGTGATGCATCAGCTCGCGGCGAGCAAGAATCCGATCGTCCGGGAGTTGCACGATTTTCTCGTTGACCTGAATCCCGAGCCGCATCGCCGCGTTTTCTTGAAGCCGTTCATGCGCAACCAGACCGCCGAGTTTTGCTCCTCGTGTCACAAAGTGCATCTCGACGTGCCCGTGAACCACTATCGCTGGGTGCGCGGCTTCAACGAATACGACAACTGGCAGGCGAGCGGCGTTTCGGGCCAGGGCGCGCGCTCGTTTTACTATCCCGCGCGGCCGCAGCAGTGCGCGGACTGCCACATGCCGCTCAAGAACTCAGAGGACATCGGGAATTCCGGCGCGATTCATTCCCATGAGTTCCCGGCCGCCAATACGGCCCTGCCGTACGTCAATGGCGACGACGCGCAACTGAACGACACCGAACAGTTCCTCAAGCAAGATCAGTTGAGCGTGGATATTTTCGCGATCTCGCCCGAAACGACGCCCCAGCAGGCCGGCGCAGGCGCCAGCGCAACGCCCGGTCCGGGCTTTCAGACCACGTTCGCGGTAGGCGAAGAAGCGGAAACGTCGATTCCGGCGGCCAACGCCGCTCAGTCGGCCACTCCGGTGGCGCTCCTGAGCGCGCCGCTGAATCGCGTGATCGCTTCCGTTCGCGCGGGCGGCACGTATCGCGTCGACGTTGTTGTCCGCACGCGCAAGGTGGGCCACTTTTTCCCTGGCGGCACCGTCGATGCCTACGATTGCTGGCTCGAGCTGAATGCAACCGACGACGAAGGCCGCACAATTTTCTGGAGCGGCCAGGTTACTGATGGCGGCAAGGGGCCCGTGGACCCCAGCGCGCATTTCTATCGCTCGCTGCAAATCGACGCGCACGGCAATCCCATCAACAAACGCAATGCCTGGGCCACGCGCGCGGTGGTTTACGTGCATTTGATTCCACCGGGCGCGGCCGACACGGTGCACTATCGCGTGCGAATTCCGGAAAACGCCGCCGGACACGTCCACCTGCACGCGAAGCTGAACTACCGTAAATTTGCGTGGTGGAACACGCAATTCTCCTTCGCAGGTGTGCGCGATCCTTCGCAAAACAATCCAGCTGTTGCACCCGGCTTCGATGATACGCACTGGGTCTTCACGGGCGGCACGTTGCGAATCCCCGGCGGCGGTCACGGCATCCCCGATGCTCCGATCGTCGTTGTGGCGGAAAATACGGCCACTCTGAACATTGTTCCTGCCACCGCAGGCGAGCCCGCTCCCAGCGAAGCGCTGAATCAAAGCGACTGGACGCGGTGGAACGACTACGGCATTGGCCTGTTCCTTCAGGGCGATCTCACGGGCGCGGCGGGCGCATTCGAGAAAACCACGAAAATCGATCCGAACAATGCGGACGGCTGGGTGAATATGGGCCGCGTGCGCGTGCAGGAGGGCAACCTCGCGTCCGCTCGCGAAGTTCTCGAGCGCGCCCTGGCGCTGACGCCCGATCTGGCCCGGGCGCACTTCTTCTATGCGAAAGTCTTGCGCAGCGAAGGACGCTACGATGATGCGATTTCCCACCTGCGCGAAGTTCTGAAGCAATACCCGCGCGACCGTGTTGTCCATGATGACGTGGGCCGCATTCTTTTCCTTCAGCACAAGTACGCCGAAGCGCAAAAGGAATTTGAGGCCACGCTTACGATCGACCCCGAGGATCTGGAGGCCAATTACAACATGATGCTCTGCTATACGGGCATGGGCCAAGCGGACCGCGCGAGCGAATTTCAGAAGCGCTATTTGCGCTTCAAGGCCGACGAATCGGCGCAAACGCTAACCGGCCCCTACCTGCGCGAGCATCCCGACGACAACACGGAGCGTCAACCGATTCACGAACATGTGTCCGATCTCGCGCCCGCTGCCATATCGCCGCCCAAGAAATACTCAGTTGCGCCCGCTCATCGCGGCGCATCGGCGCGCTCCGCAAAGGACTCCGATTGATGGCCTATTTCACCGGTGCCTGGAAGAAATCGGTTGCGTGCGTCGCTGCCATCGGAATTGCGATGGGCTCGTCTGCGTTGATCGGGGGCGCCCGGCCGCCTTTCGGCGCGAGCGCGGCGCCATCTGCAGTCCATTTTGAGGACATCACGCGCGCCGCCGGAATCCACTTCGTCCACAACAACGGCGCGTTTGGCAAGAAGTGGCTTCCGGAGACGATGGGCCCCGGGGTGGCCTTCATCGACTATGACAACGATGGCTGGCAGGACGTGCTGATCGTCAATGGCAGCGATTTCCCGGGCCACGTGCAAAAGCACACTACGCTCGCCCTCTATCACAACAATCACGACGGCACATTCACCGACGTAACGCGCAAAGCGGGCCTCGCCGTCGAAATGTTCGGAATGGGCGTGGCCATCGGCGACTACGACAACGACGGCTACGACGACATCTTCATCACCGCACTCGGCCAGAATCACCTGTTCCACAACAATGGCAACGGAACCTTCACCGACGTGACGAAACAGGCCGGCCTCTGGGGACCCAACGAATTCAGCACCAGCGCCGCCTGGGTGGACTATGATCGCGACGGCCATCTCGATCTCGTCGTTGCGAACTACGTGCAGTGGTCGCCCGAAACCGATATCTATTGTTCGCTCGACGGCAAAACGAAATCCTACTGCACGCCCGAATCCTACAAAGGCACGTCGGTTCGGCTGTGGCACAATCGCGGCAACGGAACGTTTGAGGATGCGACTGCGAAAGCCGGCCTGTTTGATACGTCCTCGAAAAGTCTTGGCGTCGCTACTCTTGACGCGAACCAGGATGGTTGGCCCGACCTGCTGTTCAGCAACGACACGCAGCCGAACAAGCTCTACGTCAACAACGGCAATGGCACGTTCACCGAGAAAGGAGTTTCAGCGGGTGTAGCCTACAGCGAGGATGGAATCGCGCGAGCCGGCATGGGCGTTGACGCCGCCGATTACGACCGCTCCGGCTACCCGAGCGTGATCATCACGAATTTCTCGAATCAAATGGTTTCGCTCTATCACAACGAGCGCAACGGTCTTTTTGTCGACGAAGCGCCGCAATCCGAAGTGGGTCACGCGACGCTGCTCACTCTCGGCTTCGGCTGCTTCTTCTTCGACTACGACCTGGACGGCTGGCCCGACATTTTTATCGCCGACGGTCACATCGAAGATGCGGTGGAACATGTGCAGCAGCGCGTCCATTACGCCGAGCCGCCGCACCTGTTCCGTAATCTGGGGAACGGAAAATTCGAGGACGTTACTTCGTCGGCGGGAGCAACGTTCGCAGCGCCTCGCGTCGGCCGCGGCGCCGCTTACGGCGACATCAACAATGACGGCGCGCTCGACCTTTTGGTCTCAACGAACGCCGGCCCGGCGCTGCTCTTCCGCAATACCGGCGCGACCAATCACAGCTTGCGCGTCAAACTCGTCGGCACGAAATCGAATCGCGACGGCATCGGCTCGGTGGTAAAGGTGACCGCGGGAAATGACGTGCAGTCGAAGACGCTTTGCAGCGGCTCGAGTTATCTTTCATCGAGCGAGCTGATGCTTACATTCGGCCTGGCATCGCACGCGCAGGCCGACGCGATCGAGGTTCGTTGGCCCAGCGGCCAAGTGGATCACCTCGCGAACGTCGCCGCCGGTCAAATCATAACGATCAAAGAGGGCCAGGGCCTTGCCGCAGCAAAACAGCTCGCGAAACGCTAGAATGCCAAAGGCCTGGCGGAGAAGCATGAACCGATTCATACGACTCGCCTTTCCCGTTGTGATTGTCGCTTGCGCCGTTGCCGGCGCAACCCGGCAGCAACAGCAGCAGCCACAGCCACATCACGTCGCGCAGAAACCGCGCGCCACCGCTGCCGCTTCGGCTCCGACCTCCCACACCGAAGCCGTGCGCGAGAACAGTCTCGGCGTCGCGCTGATGAATCGCCAGCAATTCGAAGCGGCGCTCGGCAAGTTTCAGCGCGCGTGCGTCCTCGATCCCAGATCGGATGTCCCATGCATGAACATGGGCATCGCGTTCACCAACATGCAACGCTACGACGACGCCCATCGCGTGCTCGCGAAATCGGCCGAGCTCGATCCCTCAAATCCGCGCGCGTGGTTTAACCTTGGCCTCATCGACAAAGCGGAAGGAAAAGCGGACGCGGCGATCATCGCGTTTCAGAAAGTGGCTCAGATCGATCCCAACGACGCGGACACTCAATATTTCCTCGGCCTTCTTTACTCGCAGGAACAGCAATACCCGAAAGCCATTGAACGCTTCCGCGCGGCGCTCAAGCTCAACCCGTTCCACCTCTCCGCGGAATTTGGGCTCGCGCAAGCGCTTCTTCGCTCCGGCGACAAAGACGGCGCGAAGGAGCACCTCGACCGCTTCCAGAAAATGAACGCGGAGAAACTCGGCAAGCCCATCAGCTTCACGTATGGCGAGCAGGGCAAATACTCGCTTGTCGAGGAAATGGCGCCGGGTCCCGAACCCGTGCCGCCCGCGATCCCCGTTCATTTCGTCAACGTCACTTCGCTCGCGGGCCTCGCCCCTGAACCTTCGACGAAAGACGGCAAGGCGGCCGACGCCACACCCGAAGCCTCGTCAAACTCGACGCCCGACACCGGCGCCTATAGCCTGGGAAAGTTCCTTGGCAGCGGCGCCTGCATCATCGACTTCGACGGCGACGGCAAGCCCGACATATTTCTGGTCAATGATGGCAAAGGATTCGCGGCGCTGTATCGAAACCTGGGCAACGGAAAATTCGAAAATGTGACGAAAGCGGCGAAGCTCGAACTGTATGGCGAAGGCACGAGCTGCGCCGTGGGCGACTTCGACAACGATGGCAAACCCGATCTAGCAGTGGCCATCAATCGCCACGTCCATCTCTTTCACAACGAAGGTGACGGCACCTTCGACGACGAGACCGATGAATCCGGAATCCAGACCGAAGGTCTCATTCTCGGCATGACTTTCATCGACTACGATCACGATGGAGACCTCGACCTGTACGTCACGCGGTTCAACGACTTCCCGCTGGCCAATCCGTCGGAGCCATTTGCGTTTCCGCAGGATGTACCGCCTCCCGGCAACGTCCTTTGGCGCAACAATGGCAATAGCACGTTCACCGAATGGACGAAACAGACCGCGCTCACTGGCAGTTCGGCATCCGTCGCGGCGATAGGCAGCGACATCAACAACGATCGCGCGATCGATTTCGTCGTCACTGGCTGGCAGAAACCGCCCGCCGTATTTCTGAACCCTCGCGAAGGCGAGTTTCGTTCTGTGACTCCGTGGGCGACGGAGATGCCCGCCGCCGCGGCCGGCGTTGTCGCGCTGGATTTCGATAAGGACGGCTGGATGGATCTCGCATTCACACACTGGGGCCAGCCGGGGATAAGCCTTTGGCGCAACGTCGAAGGCAAGTCATTCGAGCGCGTGAAGCTGCCTGACCTTGGCTGGATGCGCGGCTGGGGTATCGCGCCCATCGACTACGATAATGACGGTTGGATTGACCTCGTCGCCGTGGGCGAGACCTTTTCCGGCGAAGGCCGCATCGCACTATTGCGCAACGAGGGCCCCGCCGGGTTCCGCGACGTCACCGCCGAAACCGGCCTGGACAAGGTTGCGCTCCACAATCCGCGGAGCGTCATTGCCGCCGATTTCACGGGCGACGGTTCGTCCAGTCTTCTGATTACCCAAAATAACTTGGCGCCCGTTCTGCTGAAAAATGTGGGTGGAAACAAGCACAACTGGCTCCAGCTCGCGTTTCACGGCGAACATGACAACAAGACCGGCATTGGCGCGAAGGTGGAACTTTCGGCCGGCGTGATTCGCCAAAAATGGGAAGTTGCCGGCGCGTCCGGCTATCTGGGCCAGGGGCCGGCCGATATCGTCGCCGGACTAGGAACGGAAACGCAGGCCGACGTCATTCGTCTTCTCTGGCCCACGGGCGTCCTGCAGGATGAATTGGAAACTCCCGCCGGAAAGCGCGACGAAATCGCCGAAATCGATCGCCGCGGCAGTTCCTGCCCCATCGTCTTCGTCTGGAACGGCAAGAAATTCGAGTTTCTGGCGGACATGATCGGTCCCGGGATCGTCGGCCACTGGGTAGGCCCGCACGAACGCAACGTGCCGGACCCGGATGAATACTTCAAGGTCGCAGGCTCGCAGGTGGCGGCGCAAAATGGCCGCATTCGCTTCCGCATGCTCGAGCCGATGGAAGAGCTCGACTATCTCGATCAGGCGCGCCTTATCGCGGTCGACCACCCATCGGATATCGAGGTCTGGCCCAACGAATACTTTGCGAGCAACCCTCCGTTCCCGAAATTCAAAGTTGTGGCCAGCAAAGATGCGCACCCACCCGTCGGCGCATGGGACGACGGCGGCCGTGACGTCCTCCCGCTGCTTTCCGAGCGCGACCAAAAGTACGTCACCGATTTTCCGGACGCGCCTTATCAGGGCTTCGCCGGCATGCACTCACTGAAGCTCGACCTGGGGGCGTGGGATTCGTCGAAGCCGCTTCGCCTGATCATGGACGGCTTCACCGACTACTTCAGCGCGAATTCGATGTATGCCGCCTGGCAAGCAGGCATCACGCCGATTCCGCCGTACGTCGAAGCGCTTGAGAGTTCGGGCAAATGGGTTCGCGTGGTCGACGACATGGGATTCCCTGCCGGCCTGGCGCGCACCATGGTCGCCGACCTCACCGGCAAGCTGCCTCCGGGCACACGCTACATTCGCATCACCACAAACCTGAAGATCTATTGGGACCGCATACGTGTGGACAATTCGCCCGCGGATTTGCAGGCCCGCACGACGGAGATTCCTCTTGCCAACGCGTTGCTGCAATTCCGCGGCTACCCGCGCGTCGTCGAGGGCTACCCGCTGAACAATATTTCTTACATCTACGAGGACGTCAGCCTCACGGGGCCTTACACTCGCCAGACCGGCAATTACACGCGCTACGGCGACGTCACCGACCTCGTGCGGACGTCCGACGACAAGTACGTTATCTTCGGCTCCGGCGATGAAGTCGCGGTCGATTTCGACGCTACCCATATGCCCGATCTCCCCGAGGGCTGGACTCGCGACTACTTTTTCTACGCCGACGGCTTCGCCAAGGACATGGATTTCTATGCCGCGCATGGCGACACCGTCTCGCCGATGCCGTTTCACACTCTGATCCCGTATCCGTATCCGCCGGGGACCGCCTATCCGTCGGACGACGCCCATCTCAAGTACGAGATGGAATACAACACGCGTGGCGTGGCTGGACCTGCGGGCTCAACGTATCGCTTCACGTATCCGGATCCTCCGCGGCAATGACATCTTTGAGATAGCGGTATGTAGCGTCCCTTCCAGTGCTAGCGCGGCAGTCAGCATCGCGACGCCGCCGCAGAGTGATAGAATTCGGGCGAAGACGCGCTAAGAAGGGAGATTCCTATGCATGCGGGAAATGCTCGTATGTGGGCTGCGACCCTGTGCGCCACCTTCGTCCTTGCGCCGCTCTCCCTCGGCCAGCAAGAAGCGACAATCCCGAAGAAGGGCCCAACTCCGGAGCAGGAAGCCTATCGCCAGTACGAGGCAAAACACCATGGTCTGCAGGCCGAAGCGAAACAGGTTTTCGATACGGAGATGGCACGCGAGAAGGCGGGCGACTGCCCTGACGCCAAGACTGATTACGACTTCAACGTTTGCTTCGGAAAACAGTTAACCATCACTGACCAAAACCTGAAGAGTTATGAAGGCTTCATCCGGGAACTGATGGCTCCGCCTCCGCAAGTGCCGGGGCAACCAGCGGTTGAGACGAATCCACCGGCGAACGGGATAGCCGGACCGGTTCTCTCGCCCGCAGAGTTCGCGCACGAGTTTGAGAGCGTGGAGCAAAGCTGGGGGCAATACCGCGAAGTCGCCTGCGCGGCTGCCTTCCACCAGTTCGACGGCGGCACGGGCGGACCGAGCTTCCAACTAGAGTGCAAGCTGAAGTTGGCGCGCGACTATATGCGCGAACTCAGCGTGATCTATGGCGGGGAGCTGCGTCTGTAACCTTACCGACATTGCGCGTTCCTTGATTGTGTTACGGCAGCGTGCTAATTTTCGTTACTGGCACTGATTACCATTCCGAAACAATGTCCTCGGCTAAGCTTATCGAATCCAATCCGGCGGCAACCAACGGAGAACTGGGAAGCACCGCTCCGCTGCGCGAACCTCTGTTTTGGCGCGTCGAGGGAAGCCTTCTGAACCTCACGGCCGTTCGCCCGGTAGGATTCTTCACTTGGAACGCACAGACGTTTCTTGAACGCTGGTCGCGGCGTGGCGCGATGGGTCTGCTGGCGGTTGCCCGCCCCGCGCTCTACACGACGAATCGCGTCGTCGCCACGCGCCTGCTTCACGCCGTACTTCGCGGCGTGAGTCGCGACCGGCTGGATCTTCTGGGCGAAGAATATTTCGAATATGTCCTCAAGCCCCGCTTGAAGGAGCATGGCGTCAAGAACTTGCAGGAACTGCTGGCGACTGGGAACAAAGTGGTTTTGGTCAGCCAGGGGCTGGACCACATCATGCGTCCGCTCGCGATTCATCTTGGCGTGGATCGAATCCTGTGCAATCGGCTCGACTTCCGCAAGGGCATCGCCACGGGACGATTGATCGAGCCCGTGATTCGGCCTCGCGGACCATTCGCGCGGCTCACAGGCGGCGGCCCGAACGGCAGAACCACGCGCAGCCGGCTCCTGAGCGATCTCGGCTTTGAGAACGATCCGCAGATGCTGCAGAACGCGATTCAGCCGACGCGCCGAACCATACCCGCCATTCGCGTACCCGTCGTCCATATAAATTCGCGCAGGCTGATGGCGCCTTTCTCAGTGCGGGAATCGTTGCGAGGCCGGGAAATTCTTCTGGTCGGCGCCACGGGTTTCATTGGGAAGGTGTGGCTCGCAAATCTGCTTACAGAGCTGCCGGAAATCGGGCGCATTCACCTGCTGGTGCGGCGCAACCGGTCGACGACGGCTCTCGAACGTTTTCAGCGCACGGTGGAAGAATCTCCGGTTTTCGAGAAGCTTGCCGAGCGCTACGGAGAGCGCTTCCCGGAGTTCCTGCGCGAGCGCGTTGAAGTGATCGAAGGCGATGTGACAAAGCCGTTTCTCGGCCTGTCAGACGAAGCTCGCAAGCGCCTATCCCGCTCTCTGGATGTGATCGTCAACAGCTCCGGCCTCACGGATTTCAACCCGGACCTGCGCGACGCGCTCGCGATGAATGTCCGCGCCACGTCGTACCTGCTCGATTTCCTTCGCGAATGCGACCACGCCGCCCTGCTGCATTTGTCCACTTGCTACGTCGTGGGACGCCGCGATGGCCGCATTCGCGAGCACCTTCCCAGGAACTACACGCCGCGCGGTGTGCCGGGTTTCGACGCCGAAAAGGAGTGGCAATCGCTGGAAGCATTGATTGGCGAGACCGAAGCCCGCGCGGAATCTCAGGAGCTTTCCGACGAACTTCGCCGCGCTGCGATGGAAAAGAAGCACGCGGCCAAGGATTTGCGCGGCCCGGCGCTCGAAAACCAGATTCGCAAGAATCGCGTTCGATGGCTCCGCGAGACGCTGACGAACGCCGGCCTTCAACGGGCCGCCGAACTGGGCTGGCCCAACACGTACACATTCACGAAGAGCCTCACCGAATCGCTGATTCGCAATTTCCTCGACGCGAACCCGCGCGCGGCCATCGCCGTGGTTCGCCCGGCGATCGTCGAGTCCTCGATCGAGAAGCCGTTCCTCGGCTGGAACGAAGGCATCAATACGTCCGCTTCCCTTTCCTATTTGCTCGGCACATTCTTCCGCCAGCTTCCGACGAAGGAAACCAAGTGCCTCGATTTGATTCCGGTGGATCTGGTCTCGCGCGGAATGACGTTGATCGCCGCGGCCCTGGTCCAGCGGCGGCACGCTCGCGTCTACCAGCTTGCAACGTCCGTCTCGAATCCCTGCGACATGCGCCGTTCCATCGAGTTGACCGGCCTGGGTCACCGCAAGTTCTATCGCGCTCAGGATGGCCTGCACCACCGCATCCGCGCTAAGTTTGACGCCATCCCGGTCTCAAAGGCGCGCTACGATAAGCTGTCTGCTCCCGCTCAGAAAGCCATCGTTCAGGCAATCAATCGCAGCGTCGAGCCTTTTCCGTTCATGCGCCCTCCACTCGCGCGCCAGGAACGCGAACTTGAAAGAGTGATCAAGCTCGTCCAGCTTTTCGAGCCCTTCATTCTCCACAACGATCACGTCTTCGAAGCGGTGCACGTCGAGCAGCTCGCCGCAGCCCTCCTGCCCGAAGAGCGTGCCGCTTTTGGCTACGATGCGCGCTCGCTGGATTGGTGGGACTACTGGATCAACGTCCACATTCCGGCGCTGCGAAAGTGGTGCTATCCTCTCATCGAAGGTCGCCAGCCGGAGCCTCGTCCCCGCCGTAGCGTGCCTCTCGGAGTTCGCCCCGAGGCCAGCGCTGCGAGCGCGGGGGACGCAACTCCTGCTGCGCCCTGACACTCGAATCCTGTGGCCATCTTCCTGACCGGGTCCACCGGCTACATCGGTGCCCACGTTGCTGCGAATCTGCTCGCGGACCACTCCGATCCGCTGAATCTACTTGTGCGCGCGCGCGATGACCAGGAAGCGCGGGAACGGCTTTGGCGCTCGCTGCAATTGCACCTGGATTTTGAGCGCTTCGAATCCTATCTGAATGGCCGGATCAACATTTTCCGGGGCGATCTCACCGGGACCAAGTTCGGGCTGGCCGATGACGATTATCGGCGTCTGGCGCGCACCACCGACTCTGTGATTCACTGCGCGGCCTCCCTCAATCGCAAGTCCGAAAAGAGCTGCCTCAATGTGAACTTGCGCGGCACCCTGGAAGTGATACAGCTCGCGATGCGCGCTCGCGACGATCACGGCCTGCGCCGCTTCAGTCACGTGAGCACGGTGGCCGTGGCCGGTCAGCGTTCGAACGAAGTGATCGAGGAAGACTCGGCCATCGACTGGAATCGCTCGGATTACGATCCGTACGCCCGCACGAAGAAATTCTGCGAGCACATGGTGCGGCAGCTCCTACCGGACGTTCCGCGCACGATCTTCCGGCCCAGCATCGTTCTGGGTGACAGCCGCCGGCCCGAGACCAACCAATTCGATATGGTCCGCGCGTTCGTTTTCCTCGCAGGACTCCCGGCGCTTCCCTTCCGCCCCACGGATAAAATTGATATCGTGCCCGTCGATTTCGTAGCAGGCGCGGTGGCGATGTTGCACCAGAAGCCGAACCCCGCTCACGAGATTTATCATCTGTCGTCGGGTGTCGATTCGGAGACTTTCTCCGAACTCACCGAGTCGCTTGCGAGGGCGCAGGGAAAACGTCCGCCGATTTTCGTCCCCGGCCTGGAAGGACCTTCGTCCAAGATGGTGAACGTTTTGGCAGGCAGTGCCGGAAAGGTGGGCGGGATCGCGACGCTGTTGAAAGTCTTTCTCCCGTATCTCGTCTGGAATACCGTGTTCGACAACACTCGCGCCGTTGCCGAGATGGGGCGGCGGCCAGCGCCGTTTTCGAAGTATTGCTACCCGCTTTTGCGCTTTACGCGCGAAAACAATTTCGCGTACAAGTATCGCGGCTGGCCTTCCGGCGCAGCGGCACAGGACGCCCGCTAATGCTGGACATGGACTTCGTCCTCGAGGCGTGGGTGAGCAGCCTGATCGAGCTGAACAAACTCGAGTGGATGCTCGGCGCGGGAACGGCGTGGAAGCCCGGTTCGAAGTTGAAGCTCCTGTTCGCAAGCTACAACGGCACGCGGAATACCGGTTCGGACGTGCGCGTCGAGGAAATCGCCCGTCAAGTGCGCCGCATTCTCGGCGCTGAAAACATCGAACTCAGCGTGATGTCGCAGAATCTCGAATTCTCGCGCGGCTATTTTGGCGACGCTCGCCAGGTGCATCTCCCGGACGTCTATCCGCCGTTCCTTCATTCCGAGGTCCGCAAAAATCACGGCGTCGTCGCTTGCGAGGGCTCGATGTTCAAGAGCAAATTCGCCAGCGCGCTCACCAACATGATGATTGGCGCGCTCGGCATCGCCGCCGCGCAGAACAAACTTAGCATCGCCTACGGCGGCGAAGCGGGAGCGATGGATCCCTTTCTGCAAAAGATGTGCAGGCGATTCTGCCGCGACTCCTTCATCATCACGCGAAACCCGGAATCGCAAGAGGTTTTGGCGAAACTAGGCGTCTCATCTGAATTGGGCACGGACACCGCGTGGACTTTCGAGCCGCTTGGCCCTGAATACGGCTGCAAAGCTCTGCTCGACGCAGGCTGGGACGGCGCGACGCCGGTTCTCGCCGTTTGCCCGATCAATCCCTTTTTCTGGCCCGTGAAGCCGTCCGTTTCAAAATGGATTGCGCACTCGGTAGCCGGAGCTTATAAGCAGAGCTACTACCGCACGATCTATTTTCACCGCTCGGGCCGTGACGTCGACGCGGCCTACGAGCGCTACCTTTCGGCGATGGCCGCAGGCGTCCAAAACTACCGAAAAGATCGCGCCGTATTTCCCATACTCATCGCGATGGAAATGCTCGACCGCGACGCCTGCCACCGCATTTCGGAAAAGCTGGGAGGCGCGCCCATTTTCGCTTCGGACCAATACAACATGTACGAACTTGTCAGCATTTTGCGCGCTTCGCATCGCATAGTTTCGTCGCGTTACCACGCGATTGTTACGTCCATGCCGGCGGGCGTTCCCTCCACCGGAGTTACGATGGACGAACGCATCCGCAACCTGATGCGCGAACGCGGACACGAACACCTTCTTATGAGCGTTGACGACGCCGAACTGGAAAACAAGATCCCCGAGGCGTTGCGCGCGCTCGACGCCCAGTCGGACCAAGTTCGCCTGGACATGGGCCGCGTCGTTGCGCGCAACCTTCAACTGATGGCACGGATGGGCGTCTATTTCGAAGAGCAGGTGGCTCGGCGCTATCCTGAGTTTCCCATTCGCACCGGCGTGCTGGGTTGGGAGGATTATTTGCCGCCGCTCAGCCCTTGTCTGAGACAGCTTGTCGAGAAAAACGAATCCGCACTGACAACGGCGTGACGACAAATGACCTTCCTCGAAAACATCTTCGCTCAGCTCCAGAAATCATCGGCCGCGCCCGTTCTCTGTGAAGTTCGCGACGGCCAGGTTGTGGCTGCCACCGGCGGCGAACTGCTGTCGCTGATCCAGCGGGCCAGAGCATTCCTGCGCTCACGAGATTTCAAAGCGACCGATCGTTGCGCCTTGCTCGCTGCGAACAGCATCCGCTGGGCTGCCCTAGACCTTGCGATGATGGCGGAAGGCATCGTCGTAGTGCCGCTCTACGCGCGGCAGGCGCCGGCGGAGCTGGTGGCGATGCTGAAGGATTCCAATCCCGTCCGCATTTTCTGCTCGGACGTCGCGCTCGCCGCGGAAATTCAAAACCTTTGGGTTGCCGCTTCTCATACCATCCCCCATATCACATTGATTGACACTGTTTTTCCAGACGACTTCACGCCGCCGCCAGCTCCCGTTCACCACGCCGATTCCGACGCGCTGGCGATTGTCTACACCTCTGGCACCTCGGGCGAACCTAAAGGCGTGATCTTGAGTGCCGGTAACCTCAACCACATTATCCAGTGCACGACGGCGCGTCTGGATCAGTTCATGCTGACTCGCAAAGAATCGGATGCGACTCCGGACCGCATCTTTCACTACGCGCCATTTTGCTTCGCCGCCTCGTGGATTCTGCTTCTATCGGCTCTTTCGCGAACGAGCGTTCTCGCGCTGTCCACAGACCTGTCGAAGCTCACCGAAGAGCTAAAAATTGCGAATCCCGACTATTTTCTGAATGTTCCAGCGCTTCTCGAACGCGTTCGCGCCAAGATTCAGGAAACGATCCGGAAGCGTGGCGGGTTCGCGGCCGCGGTTTTCTCGCGCGCCCAGCGGGCCTATATCCAGGCTCGTGAAGGCAAGCCTCGGTTTCTCGACTCACTCGCGCTGGCACTGGCGCATCGGATCATGTTTCCTACGATTCGCAAGAGCATCGGTCAGAACCTGAAGGCTCTCTTCTGCGGATCGGCTCCGCTTTCGCTCGACACCCAACTCTTTTTCATGATGATCGGAATTCCTGTTTTTCAGGTTTACGGCCTTACTGAAACCACCGCGATTTGCACCATGGACGATCCGGATCACGTAGTTCCCGGCCGTGTGGGGCCAGCGATTCCCGGAGTGGAAATGTCGCTTGCGCAGAATGGTGAAATCCTGGTGCGCGGTCCAAACGTGTTTCCAGGCTACTGGCAGCGGCCGGCCGAAACCGCGAAAGCCCTCGAAGGAGGCTGGTTCCATACGGGCGATCAAGGCGAGGCGGACGCGAGCGGTAATTGGCGAATCACCGGCCGCATCAAAAACCTGATCATTCTCAATTCGGGCCATAACATTGCGCCGGAGCCGCTCGAGCAAAGTCTCGCCGCCAAATTGCCGGAAGCTGAGCAGGTTGTGCTGGTGGGCAATCAACGCAGTTTTCTTACCGCGCTTGTCGCCGCCAGCCCGACGAACGGATTCAAGGAATCAAATGTTCAAGCCGCCATTCAAGCAGTAAACGTCGATCTTCCCCACTACAAGCAAATTCGAGGCTTTCACGTGGTGCCGGAGCCATTCACAATCGAAAATGGCCTGCTGACTGTGAACGGTAAACTCAAGCGTGACGCGATCACCGCGCGGTTCGCAGCTGAAGTGGACGAGATGTATCAGAAGAAACCCGCATGAACGATTTCCGAGGCAAGACGCTTTCATGGCACGTCGCGGACGGCGTTATCGAGCTGGTCCTCGATCGCCCGCCTTGCAATGAAATCGGCCTGGAAACGCTCGGCGAACTCGAGCAATTCGTCGTCTCGCTCGACGCGCTCGCGCGCGAGGCGCATGCGCTCATTATTTCGAGTGCGCGCCAGGAAGGCTTCTGCGCCGGCGCCGACTTGCGCGAACTCTACCGCGAATCGCAGCCTCTGGCTCGGGGAGACCGGCTCATTCGGGTGCGCGATTTTCTCGAGCGCATTCATCACGTCATGAACGCGCTCGACGACGCGCCGCTCACGACGATTGCCGCCGTGCACGGCGTCACGTTTGGAGGCGGATTCGAGCTCGCGCTCACGTGCGATCTGATCGTCGCCGACAAGCTGGCGCGCTTCTGTTTCCCCGAGCTTCGCCTGGGGCTGATTCCTGGCTTCGGCGGGATTCCACGTCTCAAGCGCGATCTCGGCAACGCGGTCGTCCGCGACCTGCTCCTTACCGGAAGAAGCATCAACTCGCCGAAGGCTCAGTCGGTCGGGCTAGTCAGTCAGGTCGCAGCGGAAGGCGAGGCTCTCCGCGTCGCTCGCGCAACCGCCGCGCAAATCGGGAAATTCGACCGCGACACGGCCATCGCAGCGAAGCGTTTCATCAAGCCAATTCCCTACGACGAGCTTCGCCGCGAAATCGATATCTTCTGCGACCTGTTCACGCGGCCGGCTGTCGAAGCAGGCTTGCGCAAATTTGTAGAGAGCACCGACGCGCTTCCCTATTTGCCATGAGGAGCAACCACGCAATGACCGCAGCGCGTTTATGGCAAAATAGAGGTTCATGACACTCGATACGACAACTGACGAGATTCTTCAGCTCGCCGCGCAGCACTTCAAAGTGCCTCGCGCGCAGCTTCGTCCCGACGACGATTTCTTCAAGAAGCTCGGCATCAACAGCCTTCAGGCGCTCGACCTGCTCACTCGCATCGAACAGCATTTTCACATCGAGCTGCCCGACTACGAGCTTCAAGGTGTCACCGATTTCCGGACCCTCGCCGAGCGCATCCAATCCCGCCTCTGATGCTGGACCTGCGCAAATACAATTCCCTGGGCGAAGCATTGCGCGCGGCCCTTGAAACGTGGCCCGACGAGGTTTGTCTGATCGAGGCGGACCGCGACCGCGAAACTGCTCGCTACACCTACCGCCAATTCAAGGAAGCCGCGCTTCCCCTTGCGCGCGCTTTGCAGGACGCCGGATTTCGCGAAGGCTCTCGCGCCGCGATTATCATGACCAACCAGTCGAAATGGCTGATCTCCGCTTACGCGATATTCTTTTGCGGCGGCATCCTCGTGCCGCTCGACTACAAACTCACGCCCGATGAACAGCTCAAACTGCTCAAGCACTCGCACGCGGAGTTCCTGATCGTCGAGCACCACCTTTGGCGCGCGATCACAAAGACCGCGGAATTCACGGAGCTCGGCGTTCGCGTCGTCCTCGTCACGGAAGCTCCTGCCCGCGCAGATCTTGCGGGCGCGAAACGATGGGAGGAATTCCGCGACGCGCGCGAGCCGGTTTTTGTTCCGCGCCAGCGCAAGGACCCAGCCTGCATCGTCTACTCATCCGGCACCGGCGGACGCCCCAAGGGTTGCGTCCTCACGCATGAGAACTACCTGGAGCAATGCATCGCGCTCACGTCGCTCTACCCGTTTTGGCCGGGCGTTCGCTATCTGAGTATTCTGCCGACGAATCACGCGATTGATTTCATGGTGGGCTTCATCGGCCCGTTCACCTGCGGCGCAGCGGTGGTTCACCTCCGCACCCTGCGGCCCGAGTACATTCGCGATGCATTCACACGCTACAAAATCACTTACATGACCGTCGTTCCGATGATTCTGAAGAGCCTCGAACGAGGGCTGCGCCAGCGCTTCGACGAACTGTCCGCGCCTCGCCGCCGGATCCTGAACTCGCTCGTTGCCGTGAATCGGTCGCTTACGCGGAGGCGCCCAAATCCAAAGTTGAGCCGAGCTCTGCTGCGCCAGGTCCACGCCGCATTTGGAAGCGAGTTGCGCGCGCTTTTCGTCGGCGGCGCATTCACGGAGCCGGCTACTCTTCAATTTTTCTACGACCTTGGGATTCCCGTTGGAAATGGTTACGGCTGCACCGAGGCAGGGACGACCATTACGCTCAACGATTTCAAGCCGTTTCGCGCCGACACCGTCGGCAAGCCGCTTCCCGGGATGCAGATCAAGATCGTGAGTCCCGGCTCCGATGGCATCGGAGAAGTCGCGGTGCGCGGCACGACCATCATGTCGCACTACCTCGACGACCCGGAAATGACCGCCGAAACCATCGTCGATGGCTGGCTCATGACCGGCGATCTTGGGCGCCTCGATGACGCCGGCCATCTCCAACTCTTCGGCCGCAAGAAAAACATGATCGTGACGGAAGAGGGGAAAAACATCTACCCCGAAGACATCGAGAACACCTTCGAAGGTCTTCGCGTCAAGGAATTTTGCGTCTTTGCGGCGAATTACCTCTGGCCCGCTCGCACGATGACTGGCGAACAGCTGATCCTTGTGCTTCGTCCCGATTCTGCTCAGACGGTGACCGACGGCCTTGCCGCGAAAATCGCAGACCGCAATCGTCTTCTGCTCAACTACAAGCGGATCAACGGTTACGTCGTTTGGGATTTTGATTTTCCTCGCACGGCTTCCATGAAAATCAAGCGCGCCGAATTGGCCGCGCAGATTCGCGAGCGCCTCACGCGCGACGCGGTGGTGCCGCTGTGATTTGTCGCGGGTTTGCCCCCCTCGGGGACTTCCCTTGGTGAAGGAACGTTTCTTCGCGATCGTGAATCCTGCGGCGGGAGGCGGTCGCTGCGGCCGGCTTGCGGAGCCCATACTGAATCGGGTCCGCCAGGCGGATATCGATCTTGAAATCGTTCGAACTACCAAGGCTGGTGAAGCAACCGCGTTGGCTCGCGGCGCATACAAGCGAGGGTTTCGAAACTTTCTCGCGGTCGGCGGCGACGGAACTTCCTACGAAATTCTGAATGGCGTCTTCCCTGAGGCGTTGGCGGGTGATCGAGTGGCTCTCGGCTTTCTGCCACTCGGCACGGGAAATTCATTCCTCAAGGATTTCACGTCGCGTGGAGTCGAGCACACGATCGATGCGCTTGCAAATCGCCGCCGGCGCCCCTGCGACGTGGTTCGCCTCCGTCACGCGGATGGCGAAGTTTACTTCCTGAATCTCGTCAGTCTCGGGTTCCCGGCAGACGTCGGCGCGCTTGCCAACCGCCGCTTCAAACGCTTCGGCGAACTCGGCTACATTTTTGGCGTGTTTACGCAACTCGTCGGCCTTGAGCACGTTGCGTTTCCGCATCGTCTCGACGGCGCCGTCGACTGGGACAAGCGCCCGTGCCTTTTCCTCAGCTTCAACAACAGCAAATTTACCGGCGGAAAAATGATGATCGCCCCCAACGCCGATCCCACCGATGGCCGAATCGAATACGTCCGCTGGGGACCGATCGGGCGTCTGGGATTGGTTCGGATGCTTCCGAGGCTATTCACCGGCACGCACATCCATCATCCTCTCGCCTCGCGTGCTGCCGCTCAGCGAATCGAACTCGATCTCGGCGGCCCTGTGAACGTGCTCGTCGACGGCGAAATCCTGCAGCTCGATATCCGCTCGCTCGAAATCCTTCCCAGCGCTTTGGACGCCGTCGTATGAAAAACGCCTACCTCACCGTTCGCTCGGCGCTGCTCTGGGCCATCAGCGGAATCCACTTCGCCATTGTTTGCACGTTTCTGGTTGCTCTCGGAATCTTTGTCGATCCGCGCAAGAACGACTGGCCTCAACGCGCCTTCTTTCGGAATATCCTCCGCTTCGCCGGCGTGAAGTTCGAGGTGCGCCGCGCCCCGGGTTTTGACCCCAATCGAACCAGCATCTTCGTGTGCAACCACGTCAACCTCTTCGATGCGTTTGTGATTTATTCGGCGATTCCGCAGTTCGTTCGTGGGTTCGAGCTCGAATCCCATTTCAAATTTCCGATTTATGGCTGGATGATGGGAAGGTTCGGGAATATTCCCGTGCCGGACGCTCCTTCCCGCGAGTCCCTGGAGACGATGACCACGCGCGCGAAACAAGCGCTCGACTCCGGTATCAGCCTGATTGCTTTTGCGGAGGGTTCGCGGACCCGCGACGGACACGTTCAGGAGTTCAAGAAAGGGATTTTTCGGATCGCGCAGCGATTCGGAGTTCCCATCGTGCCGATGAGCATCGTGGGATCATACGAATTTTTCAAGACTGGAAACTGGATGCTGCACCCGGGCAAAATCACGGTCTTCCTGCACGATACGATCGACACATCGAAAATCGATCGCGCCGGAGTTGACGCGCTGCGGCTGCGAGTGCAGGAAATCGTCGCTGCGCCAGTGGAAGAATCGCTGAAGGCTTGGGAATCCGAGAATCAAAAAAATACATCAGCAATGCGGCAAGCTCCGAAACAGTGACCTCGCGGTTCCTCTGTGCTCTCCGGATTTTCTCAGTGTCCTCTGTGTTCAGCTTTGGAATTTCTTGCTTGGGTCAAGACACCTGACTCGTGTCCGCCTCAGGCAGCCCACGCCCCGCGCGCAATTCCTGCCACGTATAGACGGTGCGATGAATCACGGTGATCGTCGAAATCGTGGCAATCACCCACAGCGCCTGCGCCATCTTAAGGAACGCCCCGCCGAGAATCAGCAAAACGAGCCGCTCCGGCCGCTCCATGAATCCCACTTTGCACGAAGGAATCAACGACTCCGCGCGCGCCCTCGAATAGCTCACCATGAATGAGCTGGCCATGGCCACCGCCGCGAGCGTCATGTAAAACGTCCGGCCAACCAGCGTGTAATGGACGACCAGGCCCATGTACAGCGCCAGATCGGAATATCGGTCGAGCGTGGAATCGAGAAACGCCCCGAACGCCGTCACGCGCCCCACGCGCCGGGCCACCTGGCCGTCCGCCATATCGAGAAATCCCGCGAGGAAAAGGACGGCCGCGGCTTTGCGAAAACTTCCCACGGCGAAAAGCACCGCCGCCCACGAATTCACGCCGAGAGCGAGGAACGTGAACATATTCGGCGTGATGCCGGTGGCCGCAAGTCCGCTCACCACGTGGCGCAACAGCCAGCCCCCGCCCTCCCCGATCCAGTAAGTCGCGGGCTGCTTCTTCCGTTCTTTGTTCTCAGTTTCCATTAGTCAGGAATCCACCGCGCTTGGCGCGGCTTGTCAATCTCGCCCTGTAGGGGCACGGCATGCCGTGCCCGCGCATCGATGGACAATTGTAGTTCACCTATTCTTCCTTCGGCGGCGTCAGGGCAATCGCCGGAATATTCGCTTTCGAGATCTTGTCATTCAGCGCCGGCAGATCCTTATCCTTCAGTTCCTTCCACTTGGCGAGTTGTTCGCCGATGGGCACCGTCAATTTATCAAACACGGCGTACGATTGCTGCGTAGGCGCATTGTCGGAGCTATCCACCGTGCTGCCCAGCGCCTGCAACTGGTCCGCCGGACCGTTCGGGAAATTGAGCGCATCCTCGCCCGCCTTTGCCTTCAACTGGACGAGGCCGTTTTCGACGCCTTCAATCTTTTTGTTGAGGTCGTCCATCGCCGCGACGATGTCCTTCACTTTTTCGTCGGAGCCTAAACGCGTCTTCAGCGCAGTCATCTGCGCCTGAGCTTGCTTCATTTCGTTCACGCACTGGTGCGCTTCACTCAACCGGTCGCGCACCTTCAGGCCGAGCTCAAGCTGCTTTTGCAAATCCGCTTCCGAGACCGGCACGCGCGGATCTTCTTTGAGTTCGAACGGAACGGCGTAATCCTTGCCGGCGACCGTGAGCTTTGCCTGATACTTGCCGGGCACTGCGACCGGGCCCTCTCCGGAGCCTCCCCAAACCACGAGTCCAGGAACTTTGGTGGCCGGCTCGTAGCGCAAATCCCAAACAAACCGGTTCAATCCCTTCTCGGCGGGAAGCGTATCCCGCCCGCCTAAATCGAAGGGCTCGCCTTCGCTCGGGGGACGTTGCTCGTCCACTTTCTTGCTCGAATACTTCCTGATTACCTTTCCTTGCGAATCGAGGATCTGAAGCTTGATCGCATCCTTCGGAACATCCTTGAGCGAGTAATCGAGAATCACGCCGCTGGGAGGATTCTCGCCGACAGCCATGTTCCTGATGTGAAATGAAAAAATGCGCGAGCGATAGGCCGTGCGCGGCGTGAAGAAATGCACGTCCTCGCCGTCGGTCTTGTCATCGAGCTGCCGCAGCGGCTCGATGTTGTCGAGAATCCAGAAGGCGCGCCCGTGCGTGGCGACGATCAGATCATCATTGTGCACCGTGAGGTCGTCGACGGGAGCCTGCGGGAGATTCATCTGGAGCGACTGCCAGTGCGCTCCGTCGTCGTACGAGACGAAAATGCCGGTTTCAGTTCCGGCGTAAAGAAGTCCGCGGCGCTTCGGATCTTCGCGGACCACGTGAACGTACGCGGTATCGGGAATTCCGTTTGTCAGCTTCGCCCACAGCTTGCCGTAGCCGGTGGTCTTGTAAATGTACGGACGGAGATCATCCAGCCGATGGCGGTCGACGGCCACGTAAGCGGTCCCGGCGTCATGCGGCGAAGGATCGATCAGGCTGATCATGCTCCATTCGGGCAAGTCTTTCGGCGTTACGTTCGACCAATTCTTGCCTCCATCGCGCGTCACTTGCACCAGTCCATCGTCCGTACCCACCCAGATGAGGCCTTTCTCGAGAGGCGACTCGGCAATGGCGAAAATCGTGTCGTAATACTCGATGCTGGTGTTGTCTTTGGTGATCGGGCCGCCGCTCGACTGCTGCTTGCTGCGGTCGTTGCGAGTGAGATCGGGACTGATCGCGGTCCAGCTCATTCCCGCGTCCGTGGATTTGAACAGCACTTCCGCGCCGTGATAGATCACGCTGGGATCGTTGGGCGAAAGCGCAATCGGCGCAGTCCACTGAAAACGATGCACCAAATCGGCGGCGCCGTGGCCCATGGGATTCAGCGGCCACGCGGAAATATCTTGCGTTTGGCCGTTACTCTTGTCGAACCGCGTAATCAACCCGTCGTAGGAACCCGCATACACGATGTTCGGATTTCGCGCGTCAGGCAGAACGAAGCCGCTCTCGCCGCCGCCCACGTCGAACCAGTCGGCGTCGGTAATTGCGCCGCCATCGCTGCGGCTCGCGATCGACACCGTCGAATTATCCTGCTGCGCGCCATAGAGGTGATACAGGAACTGATTGTCCGTGGCGACGTGATAGAACTGCGCAGTCGGCTGATTGTTCTCCGAAGTCCAGCTCTTGCCGCCGTCGGCCGTCACTGTCGCGCCGCCGTCATCGCCTTCAATCATGCGATTCGGATTCGTGGGATCGATCCACAAGCCGTGGCGATCGCCGTGCGGCGCCGAAATCGGATTGAACGTGGCGCCTGCGTCCGTCGAGCGATACATGCCCGTGTTCAGGATGTAGACCGTGTCGGGATTCTTGGGATCGGCGAACACGTGCGTGAAGTACCACGCGCGCTGCGTGAATCGATGGTCGCCGGTAAGCTTCTGCCACGATTCGCCGTCATTATCCGAGCGGTAGAGGCCACCGTCTTCGGCTTCAATGAGCGCGTACACGCGATTCGAATCGCCCGGCGCAGGGGCAACGCCGATGCGGCCAATGATCCCCTTTGGCAGACCGTGACCTTCCAGTTTCTTCCAGGTCAGCCCGCCGTCGATGGATTTGTAGAGCCCGCTACCCGGGCCCCCGCTATCGAGGCTCCAGGGCGTTCTGGCCGCCTGCCACAGTCCAGCATAAAGAATGTGCGAATTCGACGGATCGAACTGGATGTCGATCGCGCCGGTTTTGTCGTCCTGGTAAAGGACTTTCTGCCAGGTCTTTCCGCCGTCGGCCGTGCGAAACACGCCGCGCTCGGCATTCGGACCGTAGGCGTGTCCCAGCGCCGCGACAAAAGCGACGTCCGCATTGTGCGGGTCCACAATCACGCGCCCGATGTGCTGCGTGTCTTCGAGCCCGATGTGCGTCCACGTTTTTCCCGCGTCGATGGACTTGTACACTCCGTTGCCAAAGGAAATATTCCCGCGAATGCACGCCTCGCCGGTCCCAACGTAAATCACATTGGGATCCGACGGCGCCACCGCGATGCCGCCAATCGACGACACCGGCTCCTTGTCGAAAATCGGCGTCCACACGAGGCCGCCATCCGTGGTCTTCCAAACTCCGCCCGCCACCGACCCGAAATAGAACGTGTTCGCGTCACCCGCGATCCCGGCCACCGCAAGCACACGCCCGCCGCGAAACGGCCCCACAAGCCGCCATTTCATGCCCTTCAGAGTGTCGTCTTTAAGAGTCTGAGCCCGCAGCGCCGGTATAAATGCGAAGACGCATAGCACGATTGCAACAACCCAAACGAAACGCCCCAGTCCGTTTCTCAAAGTACCCTCCCGAAAGCGCCGCGATTCTACCCCGCCGCGGGCGCGAGTCGCTAGAACAACTAACGACAATCGAAACACACCCCGGAGCCGTCGCGGATCACGAGCAGCGAATTGCCCAATTGGGCCGAGGACTTGATATGAAGCTATCTCGTAAATGGCGCCCGGAAGGGCGGGGCTTCAGCCCCGCCGTCAGGCCCGCAATAAAAAAGGGCTTTAGCCCCTGAAGCCAAGCTGTTCGATCCAACTGAGCATTATGAGATCGGTTGATGGATGAACGGACTGCCCCGGAGCTGTCATACAATGAGCACACGGGACTTTGCGGGGAGACGCCATGGCAAATGCGAGATCGAGAACTATCCGAAGCAAACGCATGAATGTCCGGGCCACGCCTCGCCAAGCACAACTAATTCGCACCGGCGCGAAGAGAATAGGCGTTTCCGTGGCGAACTTCATTCTGGAGAGCGCTTGCCTGCAGGCGGAGCACGTCCTCGCGGGCCGGCGCGATTTCATCGTTTCGGCAAGACAGCAGAAGGCATTTATCGAAGCACTTGATCGTCCGGCCCGCATAAAGCCCGAGTTGGCGCGGCTGTTTTCCAAGGCGAGCGGAACTCGCTCGCGGAGCTAGACGGAACCGGCGGCGGCGTCCTCTTCAGTCTCAACTTCCGCCTGGCGGCCGGCAACTTCTGCAATTTCCCCATTCTTGGCGGTGACGGTGGAAGGCTTGTCGCCGCGGCGCATCACGATCTGCCCGGTGCGGACCACTTCAAGCAGGCCGAACGGCTTCAACACTTCGAGCAAGCCGTCCACTTTGTCTTCGACGCCGGTGATCTCAATCGTGAGCGATTCAGGGGCAACATCGACCACTCGCGCGCGGAACACATTGGCGAGTTCCAACACGTGAGAGCGGTTTTCATGCGTGACGGAAACCTTAATCAGCGAAAGGTCGCGTGCGATCGCAGGAGGGCCAGCCTTCGTGATGACGTCCACCAGCAGGACGTTCACCAGCTTGTAGACGTTGGCGACGATGCGCCGCGCCTGATCTTCGTCCGCGTCCATGACGATGGTCATCCGCGAAACATCGGGCTTCTCCGTGCGCCCTACGGTGAGCGAATCGATGTTGTAGGCGCGCCGCCGAAACAGCGACACGACGCGCGACAGCACGCCCGGCTTATTCTCGACGTAGACAATAAACGCGTGCAGCATTTAGTTCCTCACTCGTCCGCAGCGGTTTCCTCGAGCGGGTTTGGCCGCCGGATCATTTCGTGGAGAGCCGCGCCTGCCGCCACCATCGGATACACGGAATCTTCCTGCTCCACCTGGAAATCGATCAGCACGGGTCCATCGTGAGCGTGCGCCGCGCGCACCGCCGGGACGACTTCAGACCGGTGTTTCACCGCAACGCTCCGGATACCGTAAGCCTCGCCCAGCTTCACAAAATCTGGGCTCAACAGCGGAGTCGCCTCGTAATTGCGCTCGTAGAAAAACTCCTGCCACTGGCGCACCATTCCGAGGTATCCGTTGTTGATGATCGCGATATTCACCTTCAGTTTCTCCTGCACGATCGTGGCGAGCTCGGCCATGGTCATTTGGAAGCCACCGTCGCCCGCGACAACCCACACATCCGCTTCGGGCCGCGCCACCTTTGCGCCGATGCCGGCCGGCAGAGCAAATCCCATCGTCCCCAGGCCGCCCGACGTGATGAGCGAACGCGGACGCTCGTGCTTGTAATACTGCGCTTCCCACATCTGGTGCTGGCCCACGTCCGTGACGACGACCGTTTCCCTGTCGCGCGTTTCGTGCCAGAGATCGTTGATGACGTGCGCTGCATACAAGTGGCCGCTATCCGGAAGGTTTTGTATATCGCGCACAGCCACATCACCCTTGAGGCGATGAATGTATTGGAGCCATTCCCCGTGATCGCCCAGCTCCACGCGCGGCAGCAGCTCCTGCAGGATTTTGCGCAAGTCGCCGACCAGGGCCACGTCCGCTTTCACGTTCTTGCTGATTTCGGCCGGATCGATATCGACGTGGATCTTCTTAGCGTTCGGCGCGTAGGTTTTCAGGCTCCCGGTAACGCGGTCGTCAAAGCGCATGCCAAAGGCCAGCAGTAGGTCGGCTTCCTGGATGGTCGTGTTCACCCAGGCCTCGCCGTGCATGCCCATCATGCCGAGATTCAAAAAATGAGACGCCGGCAGCGCACCCAGCCCTAATAGTGTGAGCGCCACGGGAATCGACGTTCGCTCCGCAAAGGCTTGCACTTCGGCGATAGCCCCGGAAACCAGGATTCCGTGTCCCGCAAGAATCACAGGCCGCTTCGCCCCATGGATCAGCTTCAAGGCGCGCTCGTACTCTTCCTTCGCGGGAGAAAGATCAGGCCGGTAGCCTCGCATATGAGGCTCGGCCGCCTCCCAATCGAACTCGGCGGTGCCCTGCTGCGCGTCCTTCGTGATGTCGATTAGGACCGGCCCAGGGCGGCCGGACTTCGCCACGTAAAAAGCTTCGCGAACCGCGTGTGCCACCTCGCTCGCATGCGTGACGAGATAATTGTGCTTCGTGATCGGAAGAGTCACGCCGGTGATATCCGTTTCCTGAAACGCATCCGAGCCGAGCACTTTGCTTCCCACCTGCCCGGTAATACAAACAATCGGCGAGGAATCCATCATCGCCGTAGCGATGCCGGTAACCATGTTGGTGGCGCCCGGACCCGAAGTGGCGATCGCGACGCCCACTCCTCCGGTGGCCCGAGCGAAGCCATCGGCCATATGCGTTGCGCCCTGCTCGTGACGAACCAGGATGTGATGAATCGAGCTGTGCTTCAGCGCGTCATACGCCGGCAGAATGGCGCCGCCCGGGTAGCCGAAAATGGTCTTGACGCCCTCTCGCTCGAGACATTCCCACAGGATTCTCGCGCCCGTTAACTTTGGCTTGCCGTGGTGCTTGTGCTGCGTCATCTTCAACCTCTCGTAAAGAGCGGACTTCGCCGCGCCTCATCCTGAATTACTCAGTGAGCCGGATTTCTGAGAATAAGTCAAATTTCTATTTCTTGCACAATCCATAAACTCTGCTTATGCACGAAGCCGGTGCGGCACACGCGGGGCCCTCGAAATACGCGAGGTCGTCACAGGGCTGCCTTAGGGGTTTCAGGAGGGCGGGGTTTCAACTCCGCCGTAAGCGCCGCCACATATAGACCCGCATTCCCGAAATAAACTCGTTCCTGCGAACCTCCGAGTACTATCCTTCATCGGTATTTATGAGAGTCTAAAACGCAGTGAAGAGTCCTGGACGGGCGGCTAGTCAAGCATGCGCGTTATTATTCGCTCCTGCTGGCCGAGGGACATCTGCACCAGCGACTGCTTGGCCAGATGCTTCGGCGGATCTACGCACTGCCAGTGCTGAGCGGGTAGTACTCCGATTGCGGTTGCAAAATCTGGGGCCAAGAGAGGAGGGTCGGATCAGTGTCCGAACAATCGATTACGTAGCAACAGGCGAGACCCGTAAGATGGCAAAAACGTGCCCTCGGAACCCTCGATCTGGCTGGGCTGATAAATTTAGTTGTGGCGATGGCAGGAGAAGCGTACGACGCGCATGAGCAAGGGGTCCAAAACGGAAATTCCGGTATATACGCAATATGATCGTGGCCGTGTACATTTCTATTTGTTCAAACTCCATCGCATCGGCGGTGTAGCTGCAGGCTTGTTTCTGTTGATTCTCGGAGTCAGCGGAAGTGTAATGGCGTTCTCAGGGGAAATTGATAGCCTGCTACATCCCAGTCTCTTGAGGGTAGTTTCCCAGGGACAGCCGCTGCCCTTGGGCCAACTCGCAAGCAGCGCGGCATCAGTGTTGCATCCAGGAGAGTCGATTGACACTTGTTTGCCTTCGACTAGAGCGGATGCTTCTTATTCATTCATTGTTTTCGGAGCACACCATCGTATTCCTCGGCAGATCTTCGTAGACCAGTACACGGGCCGGGTGCTCGGCAGCCTTAGTGCGGTTCGGTTTACATATATCATGAAGGCACTGCATTCGATTGCAGGGGCGCTGGGTTGTTCGTCAATCATCTTGGTTTTTCTGGTGCTCAGTGGACTTTATTTGTGGTGGCCGCGCAAACGAATCAAAATAGGTTTATCCGGCGATGTGCAGCACCTTTACTTCGATCTTCATAGTGCTATCGGCCTGATCTCGTCTTTGTTTCTGTTGCTTTTTGCCATCACCGGCATCTACATGGTATTTGGTCCCCCATCCTATGCAATCACCAGCAAGCCGGTGACGCAGCCTGCTTTTTCAACGCCGCAAGTTGGTCTCAAACCAGTTTCACTCGACCTTGTAGCCACCACTGCAAAAGATACATTGCCAGGAGCGACCGTCTTGTGGATCGCTATTCCGCGCCAGCCGAGTGAAGCTTACTTCGCCAAGATGAGATTTCCCGAAGATCGTTCTGACAATGGCAGCAGCATTGTCTGGATTGACCAATTCTCCGGCAAAGTCCTTACCGTTGCCAACTCGCGCGCGGTTCCATTGGGAAATAAAGTTCAGACTATTAGCCGGGTCATTCACACAGGCGCTGTTTTTGGAAATGGGGGCAGAGCATTCGCCGCATTCATGTCACTTATTCTTGTCTTGCAGACCGTGACAGGCCTACAGCTGTGGTGGAACAGACGCAGAAGAAAGGTGCCACACGCCTCAGCCTCCCAACCCTGACGAGTGTTGCCTTCACTGCAGAAAACTTCCCAACATAGATATAGGTGCTGTTCAAGGCCTATTTACCGCACGCTTACGCGTTGTCGGCTATGCGGAAATTGAGAACACAGAATAGAAGGGGCTTCAGCCCCCGAAGCCAATGTTCCGCACATGCGGCCTCGGAGCTAGTCAGGCCGGAGTGCGCGCGTATCAAGTTTCAGCTTCGTAAACTCCTGCACTTCCTCCGCGGACCAGCCGGGGGCGACCTCGCGGAGCGACAAGCCCTCGGGCGTGACATCGATGACCGCGAGATCGGTGATGATTGTGTGAACGCACTCGACGGCCGTGAGCGGATACGTGCAGCGCTTCACAATTTTCGGCGAGCCGTCTTTCGCGTTGTGCTCCATCGCGACGATCAGCCGCCGCGCGCCCACCGCGATGTCCATCGCGCCACCGATGCCGCCTGCGCCTTTCGCACCGGGCACGCGCCAATTCGCCAGGTCGCCGCGCTCGGACACCTGCAAGCCGCCGAGGATGCACACGTCAAGATGGCCGCCGCGCGTCATCACGTGCGCGTCCACCTGCGAGAAAAACGCCGCGCCCGGCACGATCGTGACCGGAACTTTCATCGCGTCGACCAGATCGAAATCCTCCTCGCCAGCCTTCGCGCGCGGGCCCATCCCCAAGATGCCGTTCTCGCTGTGAAAATGAACGGTAACTCCCGCCGGAAGGTACGCCGCCACAAGATTCGGAATTCCCCACCCCAAGTTGACGTATGCGCCGTCGGGCAATTCGAGCGCAGCCCGCGCCGCGATCTGCTCTCGCGTCAGCCGCGCCTTAGACGAGTCCTTAGACAAATCGCTGCCCCTTCGCCTGCACGATTCGATCGACGAACACTGACGGCGTCACAATCGTTTCCGGATCAAGCGCGCCGATTTCGACGATTTCCTCCACCTCGACGATCGTGGTCGCCGCCGCCGTCGCCATCACTGGATTGAAATTCCGCGCCGCTTCGCGATACACCAGGTTGCCGAGCCGGTCCGCGCGATGCGCCTTGATGAAAGCATAGTCCGCGCCGAGCGCCTCCTCGAGGATGTACCGCTTTCCGCGAAAGTTCCGCTCTTCCTTGCCGCGCGCGATGTCCGTTCCCACGCCCACCGGCGAGTAAAACGCCGGAATCCCCGCGCCGAACGCGCGCATGCGCTCACACAAAATCCCTTGCGGCACAAGTTCCAGCTCGATCTCGCCCGCATCGAACTGTTCCTGAAAATATTTCGCGCCGGGCCCCGGGAACGCGGCCACCACGCTGCGAATCTGCCGGTTCTTGAAAAGAATGCCCAGCTCGCCGTCGCCGGTGCCGCAATTGTTGCTGATCACCCGCAGATTGCGCGCGCCCTGCCGCGCAAGCGCCTGAATCAAATTGTTGGGAAATCCCGCGCCGCCGAATCCGCCGAACATGATGCTTGCGCCCTCAGGAATGTCGGCCACGGCAGCATCCGTCGAAGGACAAATCTTCTCTTTGCGCACGGTTGGATAGTCAACCTAAAGTGAAACTCTAATCGGTACAGAAAATATTAGAATAACGTGTAAGTCTTGCATTATCAGAGAAACTTGGCCTTCTAATCGGTACTATCTGCATACCCGCTGCAAAGCAAAAGCGAAAGGTCTCGCGCGCGCAATCGCGAGTACCCGGCGCTTAAGCGACTACGGTTCGCTCTTCCACAATCGACCACGTTGTCTGCGCCAAATCCGCAAAAACTTCCAGATCCCGAGTGGCGGCTTCCCCTTCCGGAGTCATCCATGCTGCTTCCATCGCCTCTTTGTCGTCGAAATACAATTCCACCACGCAATCCCATTCCGGCGGTTTGCGTTTCGCGTCCGGCACAGAGAAATTCTGCTTGTAGCGCCGAAGCCCGGGAATTTTCTCAGCAAGCGGACCGTGAACGCGCACGAAATAGTCGCGAAATTTCTCGCGCGTCCAATCGGCCTTTCGCTTCAGTACAACCACGAATTTCAACACGATACCCTGCCCACGATCAGAGCTGACCGAAACAATTCCCAATTTTGCGCGTTCATCCTACAATCGCAACCTTTGGCGCACCAGCTTATTCAAAGCCCGTGCGGCTGAAGGTGGCGTTCGCCTACCTTTTTTTTCTCTCGACGGAAATTTGCGGACGGCTCGCACCAGGAAGGACAGCAATGGATAAAATAGACAAACCGAACGACACCACCCGGCGCAATTTCCTCAAAGGAATCGCGGCGATGCCTGCGATCGCACTCACGGGCGGCAAGAACTTCGGCGCTGAGGCAGCACACGACCATTTCCAATGTTTCGGTAAGCTCTTCACCGGACGGCTCCAACGCTAAGCAACTCACGTCCGGGGAACAATTGATTACCAACGTTTTTCCGCTGGATGGAAAGATTGCATTTGTTAACCGCGCGGACAAACACGTTTGGGTAATGGAAGGAAACGGTGCCCACTCGAAGCTCGTGGCCGATGCGGCGGGAGGCTCCTGGTTCACCGCCTGCGACCGGTTCATCTTGTTCGCTGCGCAGCGAGGTGGAGCGTTCGAGCTGATGCGAATGGATGAAGACGGCGCGAATCCCAAGGTGCTGGCGACGGGCTTCCTATGGGGTGAAAGCTGCTCGCCAGACGCAAAGTTCGTTTACTACCCGGAGGTGCTAAAACCGCGCTGGAAGATCCGGCGCGTACCAATCGATGGCGGCGCTCCAGTAGACATTGCGGAGAGTCCCGGGCTAGCAATCCCTGGCCGCGCCGCAATCTCTCCGGATGGAAAGCTACTGGCGTTTCCGTACGACGTTGCTTCGCCGGAACCCACTCTCAAGATTGGGGTGGTTTCGACTGCGGGCGGCCCGCTGACAAAGGTGATCGACGTTCCAAACAACATCGAGGGGCCTCGCTGGTCGCCGGATGGCCGCAGCTTGCAGTACTTGTGGGAGAAGAACGGAGCAACCAACCTTTGGGAGCAGCCACTTGCGGGCGGACCACCGCACCAATTAACTAAATTTACCGCGGGTAAAATCTTCGACTTCAACTGGAGCACTGACGGAAGACAGCTGCTGCTATCGCGTGGCGAAGTTACCAGCGATGTGGTCCTGTTGAGCAATCTCCGCTGATCCACGCTAATCACCCCCCGATTGCCGGCGGATGGCGGGCCACTCGAAAGTAATCTGTGCACTGACCCAACCGATCGGACGTGTAGTCGGATTACCGGAAACTTGCTCTCGACCCGAATGCAATTTTCCGAGTCCGGCGTTTGTCAGGCACTAGTTCCAGTGGCGGCGGTGAACAGCGTCGCTCATACCATTCTTCCAGTAGAATTGACACATTGGGGGGCTGAGAGTTGCGCAAGCAGTGCCGTTCGCTTTTCGAAGTCGACGGGGGTTACCGGCCATCAACCGGAACCCCCATGCGCGAGTGCAGACGTAAGCTAAACCTTAAAACTAGCCCTGATTGGTACCCTGGATTTAATACGCTTGAAAGGACAGTGGTTTAACACCTGACAAGCCCTTGGACTTTCTCAGGTTCTTGGCCGATTTCTTGGCCAAATGTCCAGGCAAACAAGGCCGCAACTCATCCCGCTTGGAATGTGAAGGATACAATGGCGCGATTCCAATGAGGCGCCCGGTCAAGCCGGAAATGACGCTGAATAAATCAACCTCTGTTGAGAAATTCAACGCGGGCCACAGAGTCGCGCGAGTTCCCTCCGACGGAGTGACGGGGTCCCAAGTGGACGTGTAGTCGCGTTACCGGAAACTTGCGGCAATCGGCGAGAGCAACTTTCCGGATTCGGCGTTACTCAGGAGTTCGATCCCTCGAGTCAAATTTGATTCGCGCCAACAAAGACTTATTCGCATACTTTCTGTCAATTTTGACAGCAGCGGCAAACTGCAAGGGCTTCGACTCTAAGAACGAATGAAAAGGAGGACGAGACCGCGCACGACGGGGAGTGTTTCCGAATTTCGTGCTATCCACGTCCCCCATGGCACTGCATTTCTGCACGGTTTGGAACCGCAGGAAATCGATGTGATTTTAGCAGCAGCGAGGCCACGCCGATTTTCCGCCAAGCGCGTCATGACGTACCAGGGTCAGCCCGCCGATCGAATCCTGCTGTTGTGGAAAGGCCGAGCGCGTTATTTCTTTGACACTCCGGATGGAAAAAAACTGATCCTGAGATGGATTACGCCGGGGGAGATCTTCGGTGCATCGGCACTGGTCGACCGACCTTCCAAATATATCGTTGGCACTGAGGCAGTGCGAGATAGCGTTGCTCTGGTTTGGTCGGGTGAAACCATTCGTGCCCTTTCGCGACGGTTCCCTCCACTCTGGGAAAATGCATTCTTTGTCACTACAGACTATATCTCTTGGTACGTGGCTGCGCATGCGGCTTTAATCTCCCAGAGTGCCCGCCAGCGGCTCGCTCATGTGCTTTTGGAGTTAGCACCCCGTATCGGCGAAAGGGTCTCCGACAACCTTGAACTCGAAGTGACCAACGAAGAGCTCGCCAATTCGGCGAATATCACTCCCTATACTACCAGCCGCCTGATCAGCGAATGGCGCAGATTTGGCGTGATTCGCAAAAGTTACAGAAAAATCTTTCTGCGTTCCCCCGAAAAACTGTTCCCGCCTCCTGACACGACGCGTAAGCACAAACGAAATGTTGCTCCAGAGCAGTGATTGTAGGGAGCCATTACTTCTATCGTGACCAGCTCAAACGTCTCCAAGTTCTGGGAGGAGCCGAGAGGGTTGGTGACAGCTGTGAATCAACTGTTGTTCTTTGGCCGGCTAGGGAGACGAATTCGCGAATTGCGAAGAAAGCACGGGTACACTCAAGAGGATATGATTTCGTACGGGTTTTCCGCACGGCATTGGCAACAAATCGAAGCTGGCCGTCCGATAACAGTTTCGACTCTGCTCCGCATCTGTGAAGTATTCAAGACCTCTGCTGAGCGTCTAGTTCGCGGACTTGATAGAGACCTCTATACGGACTAGCTTCCCTTTCTTTTTCGCTAGTTCTGTCCACCTTGAGCCTGTCCCCGCTAATCTGCACGTGGTCCTTTTCCACAGGGGAGACCGTCCTAAGCCGTCAGCGATGGAGCGCGACGATTTGCTATCGTGTTGAATCACCGCGCCAGTACGGGCGATTTGTTCCCCTGCCCGACTACTACCGTCTGCTATGGTTTTTGATGCAGGGTGGACACAAAATTGGGCACAGTCTCAAACATCGCGAGTGCGACAGCTTGCCAACTAATTGAAAAAGGTTGGCTCCTCGACCCCTGCAATTTGCGAACGCTTAGATTTGAGTTCCGCATAGTCTTCCGGAAACAAAGGGCGGGTTAACGGTCGTTCACGAAGCCGCCATTGATACGGCAAATGTCCAGTAAACGCTGCAAGCTCAACCGGTCGATGCAACACCATCTATTCAGTTGATCCGACAATACTTCCTTTAGGGAATCGATCTATAAGGCTGTACTCAATCAGAACCAAAATAGGGCAGCGTTTTGTCTGCATCAACGCCCTTGACCGAATTAAGCCTCGCAGAGCCCCGCAAGTGGACTTTGAGCTAGTGTTGCGTCGACCCATTGAGACCGCCGCCGTAATCGGACATTTGGGTCCTGGTACGACCAATGTTCGGTTATCCGTGCGGGCACTGACACCCTCAGTCGGTGGCCGCAGAACCTGTCACTTTTGACAGTCCAAATCCTGTGTCCGCCAGAACGAGAATGTCCACCGCCCCTGGATTCGCACTGGGCTCCTCCGCGGGCACGAAATCACTAAGAGTCACAACAGAAGGAACTAGATAGAAGATCAGAAGCTACAGCCTCAGCTAACGACGAGGTAGGCAGAGCGAACCGATGCGAGTGCAAAACTAAGGAGAAACACATGATTAAGTATTACTACCCCTGGATGCTTACGTTCGTTCCCTTTGTTGCGTTGATTCTGTTGCTCACGCTGATTCGCTCCAGCCGCGCCAATGCTCAGCCCGCGCAGCAATACCCGATCATAGACAGCCAAAATTCGACCTGCAACGATTTGTACCAGCAGAAGAACCAAAAAGCTCCACGGGCTCCAGAGGAAAAGAAAGCGGTAGAGTTTCTTCACAACGATCCCCAAATACAGGCTGCATTCATTAATAAAGTTGCGCCTCCCATTGCCAATAAACTGTTCGATTGCGAGCTGATTCCTTAAGAGAGCGGGTCAGGCCAGCATGTACCGGAGCAAAATTTCGCTGACACACACAGAGAATTCTGCTCGCCGACAACTGGCTTGGGTGGTGCTCGCGGCGTTCGCCATTCGACTGTTAGTGATGGCTTTTCTCTACCGCGAGCAACTCGACCCGCAATTAGACCACTGGAAATTCGGGTACGAAACCGGAAGGGTCGCGCGGTCCATCGTGGAAGGCAAGGGTGTAGCAAATCCGCTTTACACCGAGACTGGACCGACCGCGTTCATGACTCCCGTCTACGCCTTCGTTGTAGCTTGCGTCTTCAAACTCTTCGGCATCTACACAAAAGCTTCCGCTCTTCTCATTCTGTCGCTAAACGCTCTGACGTCGGCGCTGACCTGCATTCCGATTTTCTTTATCGGCCGGAAGAGCTTCGACGACCGAGTTGGAATCTGGTCTGGCTGGACCTGGGCATTTTTCCCGTACGCGATTTACTTTCCGGTGGAGCGGATTTGGTCGACCTGGCTCTCGGCACTGCTGCTCACGTTGCTTTTTCTGATTGTTTTGTATCTTCAGGATACGAGCAACCTTTGGGCGTGGACCGGTTACGGACTACTTTGGGGTTTTGCGGGGATGACGGAACCGATCGTGCTTTCGGTCTTGCCGTGCCTGTCGCTCTGGGCGTGCTACCGGCTTTTTCGACGGGAGAAACGCTGGCTTCTGCCATCGGTCGTGTCCGCTCTGGCGTTCATTGTCGTCGTGTCTCCGTGGTTCATTCGCAACTACCGGGTGTTTCACCGGTTCATTCCCTTCCGGGACACCATGGGATTGGAATGGGCCATTGGCAATAGTGGTCACAACTTCCACTGGCGCCCGAGCGAAGTTGGGCCATGGCACAACGACGCAGATTGGGCGGAATTCAAACGATTTGGTGAATTGAACTACATGGCTCAGAAGCAGAGCCAAGCATTCTCGTTCATCGAGGGCCACCCTTCTTGGTTCGTAGTTCAAACGGTGCGTCGAATCGGCTATATCTGGACCGGATTCTGGAGCTTCGATCCCAGATACCTTGCTGAGGAACCCCTGGATCCTCCTAATGTCGCGTTCTGCACTATCCTGACTACTCTCACACTCTTCGGCTTGTGGTGCGCTTTCCGAAAAGACTCCGTGATAGCCGTGCCATTCGCCCTCGTCCTGCTGTTCTTTCCGCTCCTCTACTATGTCACCCACCCTGAGGTCTATTATCGCCGCCAAATTGACCCTCAGTTTGTGGTGCTTGCTGTCTATGCAGTGGCGGCGCGTGTGCGCAAAGCCGAAACTGCCGCAATTGAAGGAATACCCTTCCGGCAGCCCCTACCGGAAACAACCCTCGAGGCGTCGGAGTTCTGATGCTTCGCTCCGAATCGTCTCTCGAAGACCGGCATTAGTGGCGTGATGTACTGGGAAGCTTCTCTGAGCACGTATCGCCTGCGCGTCGACCGCAACGGCACGGGAGTGCCCGTCAATACCGTCTTGCCAGTGTTCGTCGTGGAGGCACTTGACGCTACTCCGAAAGTGAACGAGAAATACTTCTTCTGGAGCGACGCCGGCAAGCTAGACAGCGCGGTTCGTAGTTCGCAGACGCGATTGCGGAAACTCTTCCGGCTGGCAGCGATTCCCGGCGGACACGCGCATCGGTTTAGAGACGCGTTCGCCGTCGAACCGCTCTTAGCAAACGTTCCGATCGAGAGAGTATCGGTTCTGCTTGGCCATCAGAGTGTCCGCATCACGGAGAAACATTACGCACCGTGGGTGCGGTCGCGTCAGGAACAACTCGAGGCAGATCTCGAGAGCGCATGGAAGCGAGAGCCGCTCGTCGTTCTCGAGACGAGAGGTACACTAGAGGTACACGGAAAGGAGGAGCGCGTTAAGTGATGCAATTTCAACTACAAGGAAGAGTGCCCGGGGTGGGGGTCGAACCCACACGACGCGTGAGCGTCAGGGGATTTTAAGTCCCCCGCGTATGCCATTCCGCCACCCGGGCGGCGTCGTTTCAAGGTTACACCAACCGCGCGCTCGTCGCAGCAGGCTGCCGAGGCTTCCGCCATTCGATGGCTTGCTGCCGCGATTCGCCAAGCCCTTCGATGCCCAGTTCAATCACGTCGCCTGCTTTAATGTACTGCGGCGGCTTCATGCCGAGGCCGACCCCCGCCGGCGTGCCGGTGCTGATGATGTCACCCGGAAGCAGCGTCATGAACTCGCTGAGGTAGCTGACGAGCATCGGAACGTCGAAAATCATGTTTGCGGTCGTGCTCTTCTGGCGGAATCCGCCGTTCACTTTCAGCCACATCGCCAGATTCTTGGGATTTGGAATTTCGTCGCGCGTCGCCAGGAACGGCCCCAGCGGCGCGAACGTATCCGCGCTCTTCCCCTTCACCCATTGGCCGCCGCGTTCGAGCTGAAAACTCCGCTCCGAATAGTCGTTGTGAAGCGCGTAGCCCGCAACAAATTCCATGGCATGCTTCTTTGCGACATAGCGAGCCGTCTTGGCAATGACGACCGCGAGTTCCACTTCCCAATCCACTTTCGTCGCATTTTTGGGGATCACCAGCGCATCGTTCGGACCCACGAGAGAACTCGTGGCCTTGAAAAATATGACCGGTTCGATCGGAATTGGATTGCCGGTCTCCGCGGCGTGGTCGCGATAATTCAGCCCGATGCAAATGATTTTGCTCGGTCGCGCCACGGGGGGTCCCCATCGATCGCTCCGTGGCACCCTGGGCACCGCGCCATGCTTTTTGTCGATCCAGGCTGCAAGACGCGCGACACCATCGCCCTCGAAAAACTCCTCGTGAAAATCGCGAACGAACCCGGAAACGTTCAAACGCGCGCCATTATTCAGGAGCAGTCCAGGCTTTTCGTTGCCCGGCTCACCAAACCGAATCAACTTCATCTACGCAGGTCTCCCAGCCTTCTCGCCTTCTGAAACACCGCCGAAAGCGAGGTGTTGCCAATACCTGAAGCATTGTAGGGAATCGAGCATTTTCATCCAAATGATAAAACTATCCGGGGCTGTGGCGGGCCGCCCGCAGGTTCAAGGACCAGCGAAAGGTAATCCGGATACAACATCCGGGGTGCTGGCTCGCCGACTTATTATCGAAAGGTACCTGGCATTACTTTTTAGTTGTGCTGGTTCGCTTGGCGCGTATAGAATCTGGCTTCCCTTCCAGCCTCCAAAGCTGCGGTTCGGAGCAGTCATGCGAAAAAAGCAGCAGTGGGGGAGTTCTGTCGTCAGTGTTGTGATAGCAGAAGCAAGTCAGATGAACTGCCAATTGGTCGAGCGTGCCTTCCGGCCAAAAGGCAAGCACGTGACAATAGTCGGCTGCGCGGTCCGCGGAAGAGATGCAGTGGGTCTCCTGAAGGAAAAGCGGCCCGACATAGCGATCGTCAGCGCTCAGTTGCAAGAGGGCGCCCTCGAGGGCTATCGCGTCTTGCGCGAAATTCGCTCGCTGGGCCTCCGCACGCGCGCGATTTTGCTGCTGAATTCGCGCGAGCCGGAACAGGTCATCGACGCCTTTCGATGCGGAGCTCGCGGCGTGGTCTTTCGCGACGAGCCCATCGAGACCCTCGGCAAGTGCATCCACGCAGTCAATCACGGACAAGTGTGGGCCAGCAGCGAGAGCATGCGCGGTTTGCTGGAGGCGCTGGGCCGGACGATGCCGGTTCGCTTCCGCGACACCCGCGGAATCCAACGCCTCTCGAAGCGCGAAGCGGACGTCGTCCACCTTGTTGCGGAAGGACTTACCAACAAGGATATTTCTCTTCAACTTGGGTTAAGCGAGCACACCGTCAGGAACTACCTCTTTCACGTGTTCGATGTCTTGTTGGCCCGGGGATGGTCGCCGCGGAAGGTGGCGCTGGTCTCTTATTCGATCACAGCTGCGATGGCCGCGATTGGATGGATTGGTCTTCGATTGGATCCGAAGCGCCTCTTACTGCTGGCGGCTTTGAGTTTTGCGGCGTTGTTCGTGGTCGCGATTCGCATGGGATCGCTGCGCGCCGAACACCGGGTCCAGCGAATGGAAGCCAAAAACGCCCGCACACAAAGCTGAGAGGCCCCGGAACACCAGGGCCTCTCAACCGGTTTGCAATACGTTTATGGACGTGGGATCGACGGCAGATTTTCAGAAACCGTTCCGATCGTCGTTCCGATTACATCGCCTGATACGATCAGCTCGACGCGGCGATTCTGTTGTCGGCCTTCTGCGGTGTCGTTGGACGCTATGGGTTGGGTCTTGCCGAAACCCTGCGAGGTCATCGATGCCTGCGGAATGCTCTGCTGCGCCAGGTAATCCATCACCGAGCTAGCTCGCTTTTCGGAAAGTACCTGATTCATGGCGTCGCTGCCCACGCTGTCCGTGTTGCCCTCAATTGCCAGTCTAAGATCCGGATAAGCAAGAACGATTCCGGATATTTTGGCCAGCTTCTCGCGGGCCGCTGGGCGAAGCGTGGACTTCCCGGTGTCGAAAAGCACGTCGGAAAGGTTCACCACCAGGCCACGGGCAGTGTCGCGAGTGGTAAGAATGGCGTTGAACTGTTGCAGCAATTTGGCGCGAAGTTCTTCACGATCCTGCACCGCTTGCTGGAGCTGTTGATCGGAGGTCACCGCGGCGGCCTCTGCGTTTCTTTGGCCTTGTTGAGCATCCGCAGCGGCCTGATTAGCGTTAGCGGCGGCCTGATTAGCATCAGCTGCGGCTGCGCGATTCCGGTCTGATTCCGCTTGGGCATTCTGTTGTTGCAACTGTGCTGTAGCAGCAGCCTGATTGGCATCAGCCGCGGCTGCGCGATTCCGGTCTGATTCCGCTTGGGCATTCTGTTGTTGTAGCTGTGCCGTAGCGGCGGCTTGATTGGCGTTAGCAGCGGCCCGATCGGCCTCCGCTCGCTGGCGGTTGGCATCGGCGCTCGCTGCTTCCGCGTTCATGCGAGCCTGCGCATCTATATTGGATTGAGCGTTGGCGTCCGCCACTTGTACAGCTGCCGCGTTCATGTCGTCGTTCACGCGATTTGCATCGATGGTTTTCACCGCGATTTCCCGTGCGTCGTCCGCCGTCTGCACCACTTCGCGCGATTCGGCAATCAGCGCTTTCTTGTCGACATGCCTCATGATCGCCATATCATCGGCCTGCTTCATCTGCCTCACGGCATTCTCGTAGCTGGAGGTTGCGAAGGTCTCTGCTCCGTCCGATTTGGCGATCCGCACCGCATTGCGCGCTTCGAAGAATTCGAGCGGCAGTTTCGCATTCATGACTACGGGGTCGAAATGATAGCCGGTGGGGATGTAGCCGCCCCGGCCGATGAGCTCATACTTCGCGTCCACCGCCTCGCTGGTTCCCACCGTGCCAGGTAGAAGCACATTTTCCTCGACCACGACGTTGCTGGGACGCCGCACTGCATAATAAGGTTCTGCGGTCACGATCAGCGCGAATGCTTGCAAATCGGTCGTGACGTCCAGCTTGCTGCGGTGATTGTCTCCCACTAAAACCTCGCCAAGATTCACGGGGCGACCTTCCGGAGAAATCGCCCACAGGACGTAGGTGAGATACTCGCCGCCAAAGGTGGTGGGTTCCGCAAGGCCGCTGAATTCAGCTTCGATTCCCATAGTGCCACGCTTGCTCTCTACTCTTGCTTCACCGGACGCACCCGGCATCAGGTCGGTACCGCGGAAACCTATTCTTGTTGCGCCACTGCGATGCTCATATTTCACAGCAGGCACCGTGCGGCTAACTACGCTCACTCGGTAGACCGGCGCTTGATTGTTTTCGGACGAAACTGCAGTTTGAGCCTGGGCTGCCGTCGATGCGCCCAAACACACGAGGACTGCCAAAAGTGCTGCTGAAATCTTCACGATGAGTCTCCTTAAAAAGCTGCGAGGCTCAGTATCCGCGTTTCGTAGTTCTGAATACTGTGCGTTATGGCGCACTTTTGAAAACTGCCCTCGGCGCCGCGTGGGGACGGATTCGCACCAAACAATGCCAAACGGAGGAACGTGAGCGAACTACTGTGCCGCGAAGGCCTACCAGCTGTGCCGAATCGAACCTGTTTCTGCCGGAAGAGTGAAGCTAGGTGGGATTCGAGAGAATGGTGCGGGCAGCGCGGCGGTTGCGTTCCTTCGGAGTCGTCTGCTTCTGGACGTTTCCGATCTGGACCAGGATCTTGCGCAACTTCGCGCGCTCCTCCAGGTCCATGTCGACCACCTCAAACGCACGCGCTTGCGTATTCGCGTCGCGAACGATCGTTTGCGCCTTTACGCTTTGTTTCTGCGCGTTCAGCCGGAAGGAAACGATGCTTCCCGGGTACAGGCTTTGTTCGCACACCGCGACGCCTCCGCCGAGAGTCATTTCAGGAATTTCGGCGCTGCAGTTTTCCTTGAGGTTCGTCGTCGTGGCAGACATCGGGCGTTCCAGCTTCATGCGCGGATAGCGGCGCTGCCGAATCGCAGAAGATTCGGGGTCGGCGTCCAGCGGTTCGATCGAGAACTCCGCGATGCTCAGGCCGCTGCGCGGCACAAAACTGCGCACCCATTCCGGATCGATCTTCTCCATTGCTTGAGTCGCCACCAGGCGCAGTTCCGAAGGATTCGCCCAGCGCCACGCCTTGCGCGTTTCCGCAATCTTTCTCAGCACCGCTTCAGCTCCGGCGGTGCGAAGGCGTCCCAGGGCTTCCATTGCCTTCAGGCGCAGATAGGGAGTGCCTTCCTTCGGCACGTCGCCTTCCGCGATTCGCAATAGGCGCATATCCGCGCCCCGGTCGCCGCACATGCCGATTTCATCCACAGCGAGAGGACGAATCAGTGAATCCAAATGATCGAAGAGCTGGAGCAGCAGCCGGCCGCGCTCCGAAGACCCGCTCGACGCGATCTGCCGAACGATCCGATCGTGCGCCGTGCGCTTCCATTCCTGCATGCGCGCCGGTAACACTTGCTCGACGGACTCAGGGTCCATTCGCACGAGAATGCCGACGGTGTCGATCGCTTCCGTGGAGCTGCCTTCTTTCAGAAGCTTGCGAAGATGATCCAGCGCTTCCGGCCCCAGCTTTTCCATCATCGAAACCAGCACTTCGCAATCTTCGCGGAAACCCGCGCGACTGAAGCGCAAAGCGATATGCTGAGATGCAATCAATGGCAGGCGGCGCAGAAGATCCGAGAGCCCGTTCGGAACTTCACCGCTTCGCAGCGCTTCTTCGATGAATTCGGGCAGCCGGTTCTCGATCTGTATTCTTGGACGTAGATTCTTCGCAACGCCCGGCCGCTCGGCCTCGATGTAATCCATCAGCTCGACGGACCGCTGAACTCCTGCATACGAGCGCTTCTTGGCAGCTTCCTGCGAGAAGCGGACAAACGCCGCGCCCACCAGGCTTTGTAGCTCGGGCTCGGTTTCCTCCGCCAGTTGTACGCCGATTTCCCGGATCGTCTCGGCGAAGAGCTTCTCGTCACTCGCGGCATACACGGAAGCGAGCTCCGCCAGACCCAGGGCGGTCTGCCGCCGAGGTTCCGGCGATTTGTTCGTGATGCCCTTGGCGTAGTTGCGCAGAACTTTGTCCGCGGCCTCGTTCTCTCCCTTGATGCGCAACGCTTCCACGTATTCGCGTGCCTTGATGGCCGGAACGCACCACGCGTCGTCGGATTCGAGCACGGCCTTTTTCTTGTCTTCCGAAACGTGCGCCCAGAATTGCTGCGCCAGCAAATCCACGTGCGATTGCACTTCGATTCCGGCGCGCGCCATCTTCTCTTCGTAGATGCCCAGTATCTTGCGCAGCGAGTCCAGCTCCTGGTCCATCTCGTCGAGGAGCTGCCGCACCGTATTCACTTTTACGTCGCCGCGCTCGTAGCTTTCCAGCGCGAAGCGCACCGCTATGTGTTCCGCCAGTTTCAGCAGTGTGGGCTTATCGGAAGATTCATTGGGCGCCTGCGCCGCCAGCGCAGAAAGAGCTTGGCTCACCGTGAAGCGCGCGCGGCGCGGCAATGTAGACAACCGCGACTGAAACGCGTTCGGATCGAGCTTGTCCTTCGAGCCTTCGTTGGTCCTGGCGATCTGCGCCAGAACCTGCAAGATTCCCTGCAGTTCGTCCTCGTGCAGCGTCATCAGCCCGGTTTCGACGGCCATGGAACCCGCGCCAGCGCGCGCAGAGCGTGTAGCCCGGATTCCCGATGTCGCGTTACTCCAACGGCCGGTCGTTCCCGGGCCTCCGCTAGCGCCGCCGGTACCTTGACCCGCACCGCCCGGTTTCCCTGGGCCGAAGTTGCCCGCTCCCGGTCCGCCTGCTCCTGGTCCACCCGAGCCCGGTCCACCGGAACCAGGACCACCGAATCCAGGACCGCCAAGTCCGGGTCGCCCGACGCCACCGCCAGAACCGGGCCCGCCCACTCCGGGTCCGCCGGGTACTCCGACGCCAGCCGCAGGACCGGTCAAGCCAGCCCCGCTACCCGCGCCACCGCCAGCTCCGCCGGGACCGCCCGATGCTGCGCCCTCGCCCTTAAGCCAGAATCCGCTCGCGTTCGGGTCGAGCGGCGCGCCACCGCCGCTCCCTCCCACAATATTCCATGTGCCAGCGTCGACTCCTCCGGCACCCGTGCCCTGCCCGCCCGAAGATCCGCCGGCACCTGGCCCGCCTGCGCCACCTATCGCACCCGTCCCTCGACTTCCGCTGGGAGCTCCAAGGCCCGCTGCCGGGCCAGCCAAACCAGCTCCGCTGCCTGAGCCGCTCCCGCCCGTGCCACCAGGACCACCCGTAGCTCCGCCTTCGCCCTTAAGCCAGAAACCACCCGCGTTCGGGTCGAGCGGCGTGCCACCACCGCTCCCTCCCACAATATTCCATGTGCCGCCTTCAGCCCCGGTGCCGCCGGCGCCGGTGCCCGTACCACCTGGACCAGCTCCCACTTGGACTGCCCCGCCTTCGACGGACCCGCCGCCCGGCGCGCCAGACGATCCGCTTCCATAAAATCCCGATGGCGCTACACCGCCCGCTCCCGTCCAAGCCTGGGAACCTTGACCTCCCGATCCCGAATACGTTCCCGCATCTCCGCTGCCCTCGCCTCCGGGACCAGCTCCCGAGCCGTAGCCCCAACCCGAGCCGCTTCCGCCGGATCCACTTCCGCCAGATCCGTCGCCCTGGCCAGATCCACCGCCCCCATCAGGCCCCATGCCGGGACCGCCGGTGCCGGTGCCCTTCTTTCCCTCTGCTGCCATGATCAGCTGCAAAAGCTTCTCAGGATCGTTGAAGATATCGTCCGATTGGCCCGAGGTAAATCCCAGCGTCCGCGCCGCGAGCTGCTGCGCAACAGTGCTCTTCGCCACAGCCGAATCAGCCGGCACGAAGCAAACTTCGTTGACGTGAATGTTCGGGTCGCCCTGCAGCGCTTGCTTCAATTGCTCCGCGAGCTGGCCCGGCTTGGCTCCGCTGCCGGTAGGGAAACCGCGCACGAATTTCGCCAGGCTCGCTTGTGTAACTTTCGGTGAAAAGTGAATGCTCGCGATGCCCGACCCGGACAGCATTCGCGCGAAGCTTTTCTCCGCCGCCGCGGACTCGATGGGTGTGCCGTCGAGCAGAAGCTGATCGCCCGAAACTGACAGCAGCAAACCCGCCTCGTTGTCGCCGAGAGCCGTTCGCAATTCCGTCCAGGCGGTTTCGTATTGCTTGGCCGTGCGAGGATGGCCGAAGTCATACATCCGCGCGAACTTCAGCAGGATGTTCAAGCTGCGCACGAAAGCGCGCGCTGCGGTGGTCCGCTTGTCGGCGTTAATGGCCATTGGGAGTCGGGGCGGGACGGCCCGCCGCTCACAACAGGATGAGGGGGAAGGCGTTGTTGGGCAATGGTACGTTGCCTATCGGATACTAACCTCTAGTGCTAGGCTTTTGATGGGCGGAAAGTTCTGGAACTAAGCGCTGCGAGATCGTCGGGTAACCCACACTTCTAAATCATTGATATTAGGCAGGATAGCGAGCGCTCCAAGCTCTCGCAACCGCTCGATGCGTTGCCGTCGTTCCGCGCCGCGTGGCGGAAGTACGCCGACGAATGGAATCCGGGCGGCTTGCGCTGCTAGAGCGTCGTCAACATTGTCCCCAACGTAGACCGCATCGCTCGCCTCGCGCCCGTTCAGGATTTTCAGCAGCCCTTCGGGATCAGGTTTCGGCAGTTTCACCTCTTGCACCGTGATGATCCGCTTGAAGAATTCGCGAACTTTGTTTCTGTCCAGCGTGTAGTCCAGCTCCCTCCACACACGCCCTGTGAAGATGGCGAGTTCGGACTTCTTCGCAAGCCGCCGGAGGCTGGCTCGCGGCAGCAACCACTTTTCCCGGCGCGCGTTGCCATCGTTGTTCTTGCCCCAGTACAGTTCGACGAATTTGCGCTTCACCTCGTCGTATTCGAAATTGCCACCCAGCGAACGCACCCACGCCGTCGAGAGCTTCCAGTCGTCGTTGTACCCCGAAATATTTTTCCAGCGATGAAGCTCGGCGGACGTCACCCGCTTGCCCGTGAAAAATCGCACGGTCTCGAGCGTCGTCTTCTGGAACGAGCCGCGCGTATCCACCAGCACGCCGTCGACATCGAAAATGATCACCGAGGGAAATTTCACAGCGGAGTGAAGCTTCAAGAGGGAGATTCGCCGGATTCGCTCGCGCCTTCGGGAGGCTCTTCCGCCGCGCCAGATTTGTCGTCGAGTTCGTCGTCGAGCGAATCCGAAGACCACGCTTCGCCGGGTGCCGCAGGAGGTACCGGAGCCTCGCTCACAGTGGAAGTTTCGGCCCCGGGCTCGCTCGCCGGCTCTTCCGAAGGTGCCGCGGGCGCGGTCGGTAATGGTTTTGCGGCGACTTCTTCAACGGCGGAGGCAGCGGGCGCAGCAGCTTTGAACGCCTCCAGCCGCTTTTCGAGAATGCCTGCAAGCAAGTCGATGATGATTTTCGCGGCGCTTCCGTCGGGATCCTTCGCCGGATTGTAGGCGGTGACTTCGATCGCGGCTAAATTCTTTTCCAGCGCGAAAACTTCCAGGGCTTCGCGAACTTCGTCGAGCGTCAACCCGCCGCTGCCCGGGTAGTTCGTCGCCTGAAAATCCGCGATCACGTCCACGTCGAAATGAAGCACGAATTCATGGCCGTTGCTGTGCGTTCGTTCGAGGGCAATTCGCGCCGCCGCAGCCGCGCCCATGCGCTTGACGTGTGCAGCGTCATATCGCCGCAGAAACAACCGGCTGAGCGCCTCTTCCTCGCTCGGGTCGATCCGAGCGGTCCCAAACAGCGCCAAGTCGGGTTCACGAACCAGCGGCGGCTCGCCCCAGAACCGCACGAGTTCTGCCGCTCCGCGTCCCGTCAGATGCGCTACCACCATTCCGTCCACGCATCCGGACGGCGTAGTGGCCGGCACGTTGATATCGGCATCGCGATCGACGTAGATCATGCTGACGTTGCGAAAATACCGGCGCGCACCCGCCACTGTCGCCAGCGCCACTGAACAGTCCCCGCTCACAATCAACGGCAGCGCCCCCGACTTGATGGCTAGCTCCACGCGAGGTTTCAGCGCCTCGAGTGCTGCAATCACGCCGGGTAAGTTTCGCGCGCGCGGACTTTCTTCGTCGGGCTTGTAAAGCTGCGCAGGGTCGTCGCCCAGGTCGGTGACTTCGTAGCCGATGGATTTGAGTCGATCGATCAGACCTGCGGTGCGTAAAGCGGAGGGTGCTGCTTCGTGGCCTGCTGACATTGCTGCGGCGCTGGTTGGCACGCCCAGCAAGGCAATCTTGTTCGGTTGGCGGACGACTTTGACCGCCACTCAATCGCTCCTTGGAATCGCTAAGTACGCCCCAAAAGTCCCGCCCTAAGAAGGTAAGCCCAAAAAACCCGCCATAGAAACGGAAATCAGTGCGCGCCGGTCAGCCTGACGTTTGATGGGCCGCGAGTTCCGCCGGCAGCGTAAAGCGAACGTCCTCGCGAATCAAGTCCAGGTCGCGCTGGTTCGTAAACCCCAGTTTCGAAAGCCGCTGGCTCACTTGCTCCACCAGAACTTCCGGCGCGGAAGCTCCCGCCGTAAGTCCCAGCGTCGAGACGCCCTCCACCCACGAGGCATCGATGTCATTCGCGTCTTCGATCAACCGCGAAGCCACGCCGGCGCGCTTTGCCACTTCCACGAGCCGATTCGAGTTCGAGCTGTTCGCCGAACCCACCACCAGGATCAGCTCCACTTCGTGCGTCAGAGCTTCCACGGCTTCCTGCCGGTTCTGCGTCGCGTAGCAAATGTCGTCGGACGCAGGTCCTACGATCGACGGGAACCGTTCCCGCAGCCGCGCCACAATTTCCTGCGTGTCGTACAAAGAAAGCGTCGTCTGCGTTAGGAACGCCAGCCGCTCCGGATCGGGCACTTGCAGCTCGTCCACTTCCGCAACGCTGCCGACCACTACCGTCTGATCCGGCGCTTCGCCCGACGTGCCAACAATTTCCTGGTGATCGCGGTGGCCGATCAGGATCAGCGTGCGTCCTTCGCGCGCAAACTTCAGCGCTTCCAGATGAACTTTCGTAACCAGCGGACACGTTGCGTCGATCACGCGCAATTGCCTCTCTTGCGCTTCGCCCCGTACCCGGGGCGGCACGCCGTGCGCGCTGAATACCAGCACCGCACCAATCGGCACTTCCTCAATCGATTCAACGAAAATCGCGCCCCGCCGCCTCAATTGGTCCACCACGTAACGGTTGTGCACGATTTCGTGATGCACGTAGACGGGCCGCCCATAAGCCTCGAGCGCCAGGTCGACTATATCCACCGCGCGCACCACTCCCGCGCAGAAACCGCGCGGCCGCACGCGCACCAGCGTCTTCGCCCCGTGATTCGTGCCCTTGATGTTCGTCAGCGTCATTTACGCTCCGTAAACCTACACAGTTTACCTGAAGCGGCAACGCCCTGCCAACCTCGTTCGTCACCTAGGTTCCGCACAATTCAAGGAGTCGATCCCGGTTTCGGTCTGTTTTCCGTTCCGCCAGAACCCCTGTCGCGCGCCCCTTGCCCACGCTGTCATCCCGACAGAGGCGTTTCTCAGCCGACGAGGGATCTCTCTTCCGGTTCACACGAGCACCCCTACGTATCTAGTTCGACGCGAGCACGTCGTCATGGTGGTTGATCATTGCGCGTTTGGGAATGTCCTTGATGCCTTTGAGGGAAATCTTTCCCGTCACCGAGCTGTTGCCCCTTCGGATCACGTGCCCGACATACACGACGCGGCCATCCGCGAGTTCCAGGTAGATGGGAACCAGCATCACGAAATTGTCATCAACTCCTGACTGGGTCAATACGTACGAGAGGACGACGTCACCCGTGGGTCCCTTTTCGAAGCCCCCGTTGAACGCGTAAGCGGGAAGGGCGGTGCCGTAGACGTACTCGTTGAAGAACCAATCCATCTTGCCGTTGCCGCCGGCGTTCATGTCCGGAGTCATGTGCTTCTCCACCATGGCTTTGAAATCTTCCGTGCTGGCTGCCTTTCCGCCATACGTCTTCACGAAATCCTGCATCATTTCCTTGAAACGCTCGTCGCCGGTTTGAGGACTCCACATCATCATCCGAAGCATTTGCAGAATGTAGGCGCCTTTGGGATAGATCAGGTCCTGATAGATATCGAAGCCGGACTCGCTATTGTTGAGCCGGTAGCCCATGGTGACTGGGCCAACGTCAATCGCGCGAAAGCCAAATCGATTCCTGTCTGATAGATGTTTTTGCTGTTCCTGCCAGAAGTATGAATACAAGGCCGGCCCTTTCTTCCCGTAGGCATTCTCCAGGAAGAGCGACGCGGAGAACTGAGCGAAGCCCTCGCTAATCCATTCGTCGCGATAGGAATCGAAGGCAACAAACTGGCCCCACCATTGATGTGCGATCTCGTGAGGAGTGATGGAAGCCAAAAAACTGCTTGGGGACAGGCGAACCGTGTACTGCCGCGCGTAGTAGGAACACCTGGGGAGCCAAACCAGATCGGGCCATGACTGCGCGTAGGCGCACGCCGTCTGCTCGGTTATGGACAGCCGTTTGAACGGAAGCGGGCCAAAAAAATCCGCGTAGAGCTTGAGTGCAAATTGCGCTTCCGAGAGCGGCTCCTCCATGGTGGCGACTGCGTTGTCGAATCCAGTTGCCCTGTTCCTGACCTGGTCCGGCTCACCTTCATTCGCATACGTGGCGACGACAACGTCGGGAGAGGTAAGCTTTACCTGGTCTTCTTTCATCCGGCCGAACTGGAAGCCCGCTACTGGCTGGGGAATGTCGCTCTTCCACTCCGTGACGTTCTGATTGCCCTCCTCCTTCTCGCTGATCAAGCTCCCGGAGGCCGCCATCTTCATTCCTTTCGGAATGCGGAATACCATGTCGAAATTCGAATCATCCCCGAACATCGTATTCGCATTGGCGGGATACCAGTCTGTGCGAGCAATGGGATAATAGTTTCCGTTCCCCTCGTTCGTGACGACATCCTTTCCGCCATACGTTGCGGTTATCGTGTGCTTCTCGCCCGGGATAAACGGCTTCGGGAAGATGACGTAAAAATCGGCGTCGTCGTTCTTGTCTTCCTGCACGAAGGAAAGAGGCTGGCCATCGGAGCCGAGGACGCTCTCGACTCGGAGAGTGCTATACAGATCGAAGGGGAAGACACGACAACCGCCTGTAAGCGCCGCAAACGTGGTTGTGGCTTTCCCCGAGAGGAATGCGTTGCCTTCAATCGTCGTATCCAACCGCTGGTCTTCGATATGCATTCGCGAAGCCGCGGTCGCTCCGAGTCCCAAGCGCGACTTGTAATCGCTCGAAAACGGGAACGCGGCCCAAATCCCGGCTTTGGTCGCAGCGGAAGTGGTCAGCTCGACTTGCTCTGGGGCTACATTGGGAGCGCCGTTCGGGTCCATGATGTACAGCAACTTGCCGTCGTAGCGCTCTCCATGAACGAACGCCACGAACAGCCCGCCCGGCCCAGTGTCGACGACATCTTCGAGAATGCGGGCATCGAGGTTGTATTTTCTGTGATGGCGCATCACGTTCTGGCTATCTTTGAAAAGACCGGCGTCGCAGCCGCCCTGACCCGGGGTGCCGGCCTTCTTGATTTCGTCATAAGTGGAATCCGTGAACCGCAGGACGAGATGCTGAAATGTCTCGTTAAACTCATCGGTCTTGGTCAGGAGCTTGAGGCTGCGGCGCTCGTCCGCGGCAGGCGGATCGAGCGTCATATTGCCTTCGCCGACGAAAACTGCTCCCGTGACTTTGCCCTCGACGGGTGGGACGAAGCAGACGGTGCCGGATTTCAGGTGGAAAGTGGCCGCGTCACGCTTCAGGTCCACCGCTTCAACCCTGACGGACTCGCTGCCGAGCGTGAGATTTCGCAATTGCTGATACGTCGGGTCGGAGTTGGGGCCCGCTGGCGGCTGCGAATTCTGCCCCGAGGCTATGGAGGCGCTCAGAACCAGCACTGCGATCGTTGCCAAGGCGAACGTCCGCGCTGCAAATGGCATGAAGCCTCCCAAGCAGCAGAGTCGCATTTATCAGGAAAGTACGAGCGATTGTGATTGAATACAAATGAAAGTCAAGGGCAAGAGTGGTTTCAGCCTGGAAACCCGGGACGTTGTACACACCCCCGGATTCGGGCTTTTTGTAGCGATTGATTTTCTGGATGTTGTTGGCGTCCATCGGGTTAGGGATTCGCCTGTGAAATTTGTGTAGCGATTGATTCTTCCACTCTGGGCGTTGGTCCCGAAGAGTGGCGCCCCATTTGCCAGTCGGGGTCAAGCTTGTTGGGGGAGACTTCTGCGCCTTTAGCGTCGAGGTGGGTGACGATCAGGCGGCGGGGAGGGTCGGTCCATTTGCCGTATTCGTCGATGCAACTGAAGGCGCGGACGGCGCGAATGATCTCGTTGCCCGTGGGTTTGATAACGTCGGATTGTTCGAGGAGGAGGCCGAGAGCGAATCGGGCGTTGTGGGCGCGCTTTTTGAAGAGGCCGAGGGCGTGAGCGTGGCGGTAAACCACGGTGCGGTGGCCGAGTTTGAATTCGCGGGCTAGTTCACCGGGGCGAGTCCAGTCGAGGAAAGCCTCCTCGATGGCGTCGCGGTCGGGGTGGTTGCAGATGGCACATTTGATTTGGTGATATTTGAGGGTCGCTTTGTGACTGAGAGGGTTTTCCATCGTCGTTTTTTGTCGGTCCGTGTGCTTTTCGGTACTGGGACCCGGCCCTCCTCGTGCGTGCTCGATTTGTGCTCACATAAAAACGCGCAATGGTAGCCCATTTCTATAGTTTAGTCAATGGTAAATATTTACATAGTTCTATACGTCATGGGACGCGGACTTACCGGCTGGCGATTCTGGGATACCAGGTTTTGTCCTCCTTGGGATTCCAGTCCCGCACACGTTGGCGCACTTCCTCGGCTTTCTCTGCTGTTCGGCCGACCACCTCCGCGACGCCATCGTGACTTATAAAAGCGAAGTAGTCGCCGCTTTGAGGTATGAGGAAAGCATCCCACCCAAACAACACTGGTATCAGGAAGTAGACATGCGTCTCATACACTTCGTCACGTCCAAAGAGATGCCCAGGACGTTCTTCCAAAGGTGCTCTTTCTCCCGCCGCGAGTCTCATCCGCTCGATGATGAGATCCCCGGTTTTTTCAGAGTGATCTCCCCAGATACCTCGTTCCCTGATCCACAGAAGTGCTCCTTCAAAGGGAACGTCTTCCCACGTAGGAATGAGATGGTCAGCGAAGCCGATCAGGCTCGAAGGCTTTTCTTCCAGTCCGACCGTGAAGCAGGATGAACTTGCCGGGTCGTAGCGAAGATACCGATCAACGGTAACTTTCAACCCACGCGCCTCGCACCAACTCTTCGCTTCTTCTCTCGTGAAAAATTTCACTGTCACCTCCTAAGGGGCCGGAACAAGATTGCGCGTGTAGAGCCTCGCGGTACCGAAAAGGGTCGGCTGCCCGCCACCACGAACTGCAAGTTCAACTGCAAAGACCGAGGCAAATCACTTCGGCGTTAATTCCCGCAGTGGTATCATCCCGTTTCGTTGTAAGTCAAGTTGCGAAGCATAGAAGAACTGTGTCGAGGAGAGGGTCGGCCAACCGCCCCGGAGAACTTACGGCAATGAATTTCCCAGAGAGATTTGGCCTCCGCAGAACATTAGCAGCTCTTGGAGTCCTGGTTTTCGCAGGGGTGCTCCTGACCTTCGCGCTCTTGCCCACTTTTCCGATACACAGCAGGGAAGTTGTCGCAGCGTACTCTCATTACATGAACGCTCCGTCCGATGAGACCAGGCGCACTTATGAAAATGCTGTCGATAGAGTGAACCGGCCGTTTCACATTCTGCAGTACATCTCGGGAATTTGCGGTCTAGCGCTGCCGCTTGTTCTCATCCTCCGCCGGTGGGGAAAACGACGTGCCGCTCGCAACTTGCCGATCCAAGTCTGAGGTCGCGATGGTGCGTTATGAGATCTATGGCAGGTGGCAGCATGCATTTCGGAGAGCAGAACCCGTACAGCCCGTTCGGTTGGCGACCTCACATTCCCGAGACAAAACAATGACCGCCCGACGGGCAGACGCGCTGTGGGCCGGATGGGGCGGCACGGTCCTGTTTCTCGCCTCCTGGGTTACGATCTCGAGCATCAGTGCCTTTTCATTCCTGCTGTGGGTCGGGCTGATGTCGTTAGGCGCAGTCATGTGCTTCTACGGGGGCGTATGCCGCAGCAAGTGGTTTTTCTTCCCTGGTTTCGCTGCGGTGATAGTCATAGCTGGCGTTCTTGTCGCCGTTTGTCGTGGCGGCTAGGCCCGGTGCCCCAGGCTTCCGCCCCGTGATCCCTTGTCACGAGAGCCATCGAATGCTGAGGCCGCAAGGCTTCCGTGTGGAGCAGCTATCGCTTCCACATGAAAAGCGGGACGGTGCTACCATCCATGGATATCGTCGAATAGAGGCAAGACCCACCGTTCGAAAACCGCGAACGATGGGGCACCCACCGGGTGGAGTTGTTGGCCTCGGTTCATTGCGCGATGAGAGGCTCGCGGCTGTGCACGTTACCAACACCAAAACCAGAAAAACCTCTGGGGCACCCGGCCATTCGCTCAGGATCTTGCCGCAATCGCGCACTCTGGCTGATGAGTTCGGTTCCGATCCGTTCGCATAATCGCCCCGACGTCACCGAGGTTCAGAAACTGCCTTTCCGGTCCAAGGATTGGCGCCAAAAATCTTACAGAAGAGCAGAACAATTGCCTTACCTTCGGCCACCACGGAAAGGATCAATAGCAAACCCTGAAGTCCTTCGCTCGCGGGAGGAAGCGCCCGCGTGATGAAATAAATTGCCAGTGTATGCGCGAGGAAAATGGGAAGAAACCAGGCCCAGAAAACCGCTTTGTGCCACGCCGGCCGAAGCGCAATCAACACGCCTGTGAACACTATCACGGTGTAAACGAGCGCATCCTGCCATTTGGGAGCTAGGTGAGCGGGCTTTCCTGCAACGACAGCGGTAATCACAACACAACCCCCGACCAGCCACTCTCCTATCGTTACATCTCCACGGCTCAATGTACTCATTCTATGTACGTTTTCTCATTTATGAGGTGCCCACAGGAGCCTCGAAGTGTTCGGCTGCACTCCATGAGGCCACATAATGCCGAAGGCGGCAAGCGCAGCGGAGCACCGAGCGGCCACTCGTAAGGTCTTTTCAATGGAATTCAAATTCTGGGGGGATGGCCGCAGACGGCGGAGGAGCAGATTGCCGCTGCGGCTCTATTTCTCGTACCGATTAAGCCAGGGCTATTACTGCGCAGACTCCGAACGTGGATGGCGGAATGGCTTTCGGCTGACCTCTTCCAGCGACGCGTAGCCGCGCCGCGCAGAATCCGCGATTACGCGAACGCCCGCTTCGGTCCAATCCAGGCCTCGCTCGCCGATCGCTCCAATCGCGTAGAACAGGCCGGCAAACGCCAGCAAAACCGCGAAGCCAAGCCCAAATAGCAGCTCTGCGGCAACCAGTTCGCGCACGAAATACATCTGGAAAATGAACGCAACGGCCACAATCGCTACCATGCCCTTGCGAATCCGCAGCTTCTCACCCAGTTTGCTCATCAAGTTTTTGAAATTCCCCGGAACCGTTTTCATAGAATCTCGCCTGACCTCACTCCCTTTGATGCAAGCAGCAAACCAAAGGGACCAACCCGCAAGTGACTGAAATCCGAGGAGATGCGAATTTCGCACAGTGAGATGAGGGAAAACAGTTTCCGAAGGAAGGAACGGCGCTCTCGCGAATTGCACACGTTCGCGACAGACGTTTTTTGTCTACATCAGAGGCTGTATTTCGATTTTGATTCGCGTGATCGGTTTCAGGGCGGAAGATAGAAAGTGGAAAAGGGAAAAGCGAAAAGGCAGAAAAGCTTAACACAGAGGACACAGAGAAAAACTTGGAGGGCACGGAGAAGCTGCGATGGCCACTGCAATCTCGACGTGGGAATTTCAATGAACCCGGATGGATCGAATAGCTTGGCTTCAGGGGCTAAAGCCCCTTTCTTGTTGCGGGCCTGACGGCGGGGTTAAAACCCCGCCCTTCCGGGCATCGTTTGTGAGATAGCTTCATTTCAATTTGAAATGCGCAGGAAAATAGAAAGGCAAAAGCGAAAACGGAGAAAAAGCTTAACACAGAGGACACAGAGAAAACCTGGAGGGCACGGAGAAGCTGTGATGGCCGCGAAGCAATCTCGAATCAGCGGCCTTCAAACGGGTAGCGATCCTGCGCCAGCACCGCGTCCGCCACGCGGCGCCGAATCGAAATCGTGTCGAGCGGGGCGTGCTTCGCGAACCTTCGAAGAACCGCAAGTTGCGTCGTCAGCGTATCGCCATCGGCCGTGGCCGCCAGCGCCGTGCGAGCCTCTTTCTCCACGCGGTCCATCGCATCGTAAATGAAAGCCCGCGCGGCATCCACCATCACGCTCGCCGACTCGCCTCTCTTGGCCGACGATTTCTGCGCGCGCCGCAGCGACGATTCCATCGCGTAAACGTCCATAGCAATATTCGCCAGCGAGGCCACAATTTCCTGATGATCGGCCAAGTGTTCGCGGTACTTCTGCACAGCCGTTCCGGCCGCAAGCAGAAACACTTTCTTCGCCTGCGCGAGCGAACGCTCTTCTTCGGCAAACGCTCCCGAAGCCGCTTCTTCGAACGAAGGCCCGGCGAGTACCTCATCCGCCAGCTTCATCGCCGCTGGAATCAACGGCACAATGCCCGCCATGGCGCGCTTCATCAGCATCTGGATGATCAGCATCCGGTTGATTTCGTTGGTGCCCTCGAAAATGCGATTGACGCGGCTATCGCGGTAGGCGCGCGCGACGGGATAGTCTTCGTGGAAGCCGTATCCGCCGAAAATCTGCACGCCCTCGTCGACGCAATAATCCACGGTCTCGCTGCCGACCACCTTGCTGATCGAGCTTTCGATGGCGTACTCCTCCAGCACCTGCATCGCCTGCTGCGTCTTGTCGCCGCCCGGCTTCGGCTCCGAAACCGCCGCGGACACCATGCCCGCCGAGCGGTAAATCATCGACTCGACAGCGTAAATCCGGATCGCCATCTCGCCTATCTTCGCCTTGATCAGGCCGAAGTCCGCGATCGGCTTGCCGAACGCCGTGCGCTCTTTCGCATATTTCGACGAAGCCGCCAGGACGTTCTTGGCGCCGCCCAGACAATAGGCGCCCAGCGAGAAGCGACCGACGTTGAGCGTATTGAATGCGACGATGTGCCCGCGGCCGATTTCGTGCAGCAGGTTTTCCTTCGGCACTGGGGCATTCTCGAAGAAGATCGGCACCGTCGAGCTACCCTTGATCCCCATCTTTTTCTCTTCGGCGCCAACGGAGAAGCCAGGAGTGCCGCGCTCGACGATGAAGCAGGAAAACTTCTCGCCATCTACCTTCGCAAACACGATGTAAATATCCGCGAAGCCGCCGTTCGTGATCCACATCTTCTGGCCGTTCAAAATCCAGTTCTTTCCGTCCGGCGAGAGCACCGCGCGCGTTCGCGCGGCCAAGGCATCGGAGCCAGCCTGCGGTTCCGACAGGCAATAACAGGAAAGCTTTTCGCCGGTCGCGATCTTCGGCAGATATTTCTTCTTCTGTTCTTCGGTGCCGAAATAGACGATCGGAATCGTCCCGATTCCCGAGTGGCCGCCGTGCGACACGGCGAACGAAGCATAACCGGCCAGTTTTTCGGCCAGGATTGTTGCCGAAACTTTGTCCAGCCCCGATCCCCCATATTCTTCCGGAATAGCGCCGCCCAGGAGCCCGATTTCGCCCGCGCTTTTCAGCATCCGGGCCATCAGCCCCTCTTTGTGCAGCTCGAGCTCGGGAACGTTCGGCAGGACTTCTTTCGTCACAAACTCTTCGGCCGTTTGGCCGATCAGGCGCTGATCGTCGGTGAGGTCGGCGGGAGTGAAAACATCTTCCGGGCCGCTGTTCGTAATCAGGAACGCGCCGCCTCGATTCAGCGATTGCGCTACAGGAGTGGTCGCCATGGCCTGCCTCGCTTTCTCATCCGTCCGAGCGATTCATTTTCTCGCCGATTCGAACCCGCCGCAATCGCGGCAATTCACTCAACCTCAGCCCGCCTCGGCCACTGCGCGAATCGATTCCACGTAGTCCTGCGGCAAACCATGCTCCGCCGCGCCGTCGAGAATCGTTTTCAAATAATGGGCCGCCGGGTGCAAGCCCTTCTCCACTTTCGTGGCGATGAACGCTTCCGCCGCAACGGGCCGGCCATCGCGATCCTTCACATTCACTTGAATTCGACGGTAGTGAACAGGCGCGCCTTCGAACCGGTCGAGATTGCGAAACGCCGACTCGTTGATCTTGTAGAGGACGCCTTCCACAACCTTCCCCGCCGCGGGCCGGACGTTCGCGCCCGCCGTGCCGCCGCGGACTTTCTTGTTGAACGCCAGCTCGTAGTTCTCCAGCCGTCCCGGGCGCTCTTCCAGAATTTCGCCCGCGCGCGAGCGCATCTGTGCCCGATTCATGTTGCTGGCGTAAGCAAAGTACCAGGCTGTGGTCGCCATAAGTTTCTCGTGTGCTGTGAGTCTGTGCCTAACCGAGGAATCTTCATCTTACCGGGAAGCAGCCGCAAAGAGCAACCGCCGGGCGCGACACGATGGCGAATCGAGTATGATTCTGCGTCACCGTAGATTCGCTGAACAACGGTCTCGCGTGGCTTACAATCGAGGGCGCCGGCGAACACGATGTGCAATTTTGGTTTTCGCTGTACGGTTTGCCGCAAGCGCAGGTGGCGGAGCTGGAAAACCACTGGGCGCACGAACTGAAGCGAATCCTTTCGTAGCGAGGAGACAACATGGCACATCCCGTCGTTCATTTCGAAGTCGGCTGCAAAGATAGCGCGAAGACGCAGCAGTTCTACACGAACCTCTTCGGCTGGAAAATTCAACAGGCTGGCCCAGCCGCTATGATCGACGCGGGCGGTGGACCCACCGGTCACATCACCGAGCTCGGGCACGAGCCGTATCACTACACGATTTTCTACGTTGAGGTCGAGGACGTGCAGGCGTACCTCGACAAGGCCCAATCGCTGGGCGGCAAGACTCTGGTGCCGCCAGTCCCGATTCCCACGGGGACGTTTGCCTGGATGGCGGATCCCGAAGGAAACACGATCGGTCTGTGGAAACCGGCCTCGAAGTAGATTCAGCCGGTGGCAAAACACAATTTCAGGAGGAAACTGCTCATGCGAAGAATCGTCACAGTATTCGGATTGCCCGTTATTCTCCTCGTTGCTCTCGCTGTGTTTTGCCGGACGGCGGTGCGCGCACAGCAATCGTCAACCGAAAAACCAGCGGCGCCCGCCGCAATGCAAGCTCCGACGCCCGGCCCGGAAATGGATCGCCTGAAATTCCTCATCGGAACGTGGGACGTGCAGGGCGAGTATTTGAAAACTCCGCTCACCGGCGACGGCGGAAAGCAAACCGGTTGGTACAAGGCTCAACTGGGGCCGGGCGGCTTTTCGATCATCGCCGATTTCGAGGACGAAAGCCCTCTCGGCAAGGAGATCGGACACGAGTTGTTCGCCTGGGACCCGAGCAGCAGCGGCTACACCACAGCTACAGTCGGCAACTTTCCGGGATTGATCGTTGGCAAAGCACAGTGGGAGGGCGACAACTTGGTCACGGAGCTCGACTTCAAGATGGGAGACGCCGTAATTCACAATCGAGCCGTTTACTCCCACGTCGCTGAAAAAACTTTTCACATCGAGGAGTCGTATCGGACGGGCGACGCGCCGTATCAGCTGATGTGGAAAGCCGACGCGACGAAAAAGTGACCGCCAACGCTTCTACTGTGCGTCCGGAGCTTTCGCATTTGCGTTGCCGTTGAGGTAGCGGTCGAACCAGTAGAGCTGCCAATTGAGGCTCTCCACCAGATGTTTAGGCTCCCCGGTGCGCGTGAGGTTGTGATTCTCTCGCGGGAAAAACACCAACTCCGATGGAACACCATAGTGTTGCAATGCGCGGAACCATTGTTCGTCTTGCTCAATGGGAACGCGAAAGTCCATGTCGGAGTGGAGAATGAGCGTCGGCGTCCGGACGTCGCGGGCGTACTTGAGCGGCGATGCGTCCCAGTATTGATCGAGGTCATCGAAGACGAAGCCTTTGAAATAATCTTCATGACCGAAAGGAAAGTCGCGCGTACCTTCGTCGCTCACGAAATTGGATATGGCGCGCAGGGTCACTGCCGCTTTGAAGCGGTTGGTATGTGAAACGATCCAGTTGGTCATGTAGCCGCCGTAACTTCCGCCGGTGACGCCAAGATTGCTGGCATCGATCCAGGGATATTGCTTTAGAGCGGTATCCACCCCGGCCATGATGTCCTGGTAATCCATGCCGCCCCAGTTGTTGATTTCGCCGCGCTCGAATTTTTCGCCGTAGCCCGTGGAGCCTCGGGGATTGCAGAAGAAAACGGCCCAACCCTTCGCGGCATAAACCTGGAATTCGTGGTACCAATCGACGCCAAACATGCCTTCCGGGCCGCCATGGATCACCAGCACCATCGGATATTTCTTGCCGGGCTGCCAGCCAAGCGGTTTGACGAAGAATCCATCCACGGCCCAGCCATCCGTGCTCTTGTACGGCAGACGCTCGACCGGCTGAAGTTCGAGTTGAGACCAAAGGTCGCTGTTGAGATGCGTCAACTGCTTTTCGCCCGTGCCATTCAAGTTGGCGACGAAAAGTTCATCCGGATGCTGAAAATCGCTCGCGAGATAGACCATTTCCCCGGCGCTTTCGTTCACATCGAAAGCGTGCACGCCACGCTCGCCGGAAGTGAGCGCAGAGAAAGTGGCCGCCGCAAGATCGGCGCGAAAGATCTGCGTTTCGCCTTTGACGCCTGCCGCAAAAAACGCCGAATTAGGCGCCGGCCAGCGCAGTTCTGTAGGAGTCAAATCGAGATTCGTAACGGCAAGTCGCGAAGGCATACCCCCGGAAGAATCCGCTACGTACAACTTGGGAAATTGATGCCGAGTGGTCTGGCCGGTAAACAGAATTAGTTTGCCGTCGGGCGCCCATCGCGGACTCTCGTCCTGGAAGAGATGATCGGAAATTTTGGTGAGCGCACCGCCGTTCGTGGGAATCGTCCAGACGTCAGTGTTGTCACTGTCGTCGTAAGCTTTGCCGGTCCGGTCAGACACAAAAGCGATTCGTGCGCCGTCCGGGGACCAGTGCGGATCGGTGTCGTCCCAGTCCTGCCCCTCGGTGATTTGCTTTGCGTCTCCGATCGATACGTTAATCACCCACAGATGCCGCCGTTTGTCGTCAAACCATCCTGAGTCATTGAATTTGTACCGCATATGCGTGTAGTGACGGACGTCGCTCTTCCGGTCCGCAGGAGCGATGGCGTCGCTTGGCCCGGAAGAACTCACTACAACGATGCGCGTGCCGTCCGGAGACCATTCATAGCTCTGCACGCCGTTCTTCAGTTTCGTCAGGGCAATGCCCTCGCCGCCTTCCATGGAGAGGAGGAAGATTTGCATTTTGGGAGACTCGCCAGCCGAGGACTCAGGATTGCGGGCCGAGAGGACCGCAAGCGTGCTTCCGTCGGGATTCCAGCGGGGAGAGTTGGAGCTAAATCCCTCCGCGCTGACCCTTCGGGGCGCTGCGAAACCATCGGCTGGAACGAGCCAGACGGAAGATTCGCGGCGGTTCTTCTTTTGATCGATCGTGGTGAGAACGTACGCGACGCGCTTTCCGTCCGGCGAGAGATGAGGATCACCGACGAATCTAAACGAGAGATAGTCTTCCGGTGTGATGCCGCGCTTGTTTTGGGCGTGCAAAAAAGAGGTTGAATTGATGAACAGCAGGCAGAGACAAGTTACAGCAAGTGTCAGGCGGTGTTTTTTCATGGCGCGGAGACTCTAGCACACGAAAACCGCCTCCGTAGCCTTCACCTTTTCGTTGCGTGCGCCCTGGCGTTTACGCGACGCGCTCCAAAATTCCTGCGGCACCCATGCCGCCCCCGACGCACATCGTCACCAGACCATAACGCGCGTTGCGCCGCTCGAGTTCGCGCAAAATCGTGGCAGTAAGCTTTGCGCCGGTGCAGCCCAGCGGGTGCCCCAGCGCGATCGCTCCGCCATTCACGTTCACTCGCGAAGGGTCGAGCCCAGCGAGCTTGATCACGCTTAGCGACTGCGCCGCGAAGGCTTCGTTCAATTCGATTACATCAATCTGATCGAGCGTCAGCCCCGCAATCTTCAGCGCCTTTGGAATCGCGTACACGGGACCTACGCCCATCTCCTCCGGCGGACATCCTGCCGTGGCGAACGCGATAAATCGCGCCAGCGGCTTCAATCCCAATGCGCGCGCCCGCTCGGCGCTCATCACAACGGCGGCAGCCGCTCCATCGCTCATCTGCGAGCTGTTCCCTGCCGTCACGGTTCCGTGCACGTGAAATGCGGGTTTGAGCTTCGCTAGCGCTTCCATGGAAGTATCGGCGCGCGGCCCTTCATCCGTCTCGAACTTCAGGCTCACTGTTTTCGGCCGCGAACCGTTCGAACCCCCGTTCGCGCTAGCTTCAAGAACGTTGTAGCTGACTTCGACCGGAACGATTTCGTCCTTGAATTTCCCCGCGGCGATCGCGGCCAGCGCCTTTTGGTGGCTCGCGAGTGAAAACTCGTCGGCCTGCTCGCGCGTGATTCCATATTTCTTGGCGAGATTCTCCGCGGTGAGCCCCATTCCGAGATACGCGTCCGGATAGTGATCCATCAGCCATGGATTCGGCGCAATCTTGTTTCCGCCCATCGGAACCATGCTCATGGACTCGGTGCCACCCGCTACGGCGACGTCGCCCTGACCAGTCATGATTCGTTCCGCAGCCAGCGCGATCGCCTGTAAGCCGGAGGAGCAGAAGCGGTTGATCGTCATCGCGGAGGCATCAACGGGCAATCCCGCTCTCAGCGCGGCAATCCGCGCGACGTTCATTCCCTGCTCCGCTTCCGGCATCGCGCAGCCCAGAATCACGTCCTCAATTTCCTTCGGATCAAGGCCTTTCGCGCGGGCCACCGCTTCCCGGATCGCGGCCGCGGCCAGGTCGTCCGGGCGCGTCGTCCGCAAAGTCCCTTTCGGCGCTTTTCCCACCGCCGTTCGCACGGCACTCACAATCACCGCTTCTCGCATAAGGCACCTCAAATCAACGCAGACGCGCGCAACTCTCGCTTGAATCAGCTTCAACTCGGACTTATTGGATGCCACCAAGCAGAAAAAAGCAACAGCAAGGGATTACTTGGAGAGCTCCCGCAGGAATCTCGAATCGGATGGGGCCGCTTAGAGGCGGAACTTCACCGTCACCAGCATCTCCACCGTAACTGGCTGGCCATCCAGCGTCGACGGCTCATATTTCCATTTGCGCACCGCATCGAGCGCGGCTTGCCGCAGCATCATGGGACCGGAGGTAACCTTCATGCGCGCGACGTTTCCGTTCTTGTCGATCTGCGTGTCTACCACAACGTCGCCCTGTACATGTGCGTTCTTCGCCACCGACGGGTACATCACCGGAACCGACGATATCAGCTTCGGTTCTTTCACCGTTCCGCCCACTTGCACTGGCCCCTCAGAACTGGGTTCCGGTGGCGGAGGAGCCGCAACCGAAGCGGAACCTACTCCCGGTAGATCGGCCGGCTGACTCGTCGCGCCTGGAGCGGAGTCCAGCGCTGGGGCGTCATTCTGCTCCACAGCGCGCTGAGACGATACTGGGTGCGCATTCATCGTCGTCGCCAGCATATTCGGCGAGGCGCTCGCAGCGGCCGGTTGATTTACAGTCGCGGTCGGCTGATCTACCGCCGCGGCCGGCTCCGACGGCGCAGGTACCGGCTTGCTGCTCCGTGCTGAAGTGGAACTCGTGTTGACTGTAACGGACGGCGCGGACGCTGCGCTTATACGCGCGCCGCTTGAGTCCGCAGGCGCCGAAGACTGAGCGGGATGCGAAACAGGGAGCTGCGGTGCACTGGGCGGGGCCGTCTGCCGCGTTGCCGTTTGCTGCGCCGTAACCGGCGTCGCGACCGCCTGATTGTTTGCCGGTTTCGGACGGAAATACAGCACGCCCGCGCCTGCCGCGAGAAACAAAACTGCAATGCACGCCGCGATCAACATCCAGTTCTGCCGTGGCTCTGCCGTGGAAGCAGCGCCAATTCCGCCATCCAAACGAGCGCCAAAGTCTTGGCCCGCGGCTGCGGCATGCTCACCCGCGAGCGCCGGCGCAGTTCCAAAACTTCCGAAAGCGCGGCCGCCCTCAGCCGTCTTCGAATCCGCAGCGGACTGCTTGGCTTCGCTATCAAGCGACGCAAAGATAGAAGAGACTGTCTCGTCATCGCCTCGCAGGTCCTCGAGCGAAAGTGTCGTCGGCAAGGCAGGAGCAAGAGGAGAGGACGATTCCGCAGAAGCGGCAGGCGCCACCGGGGTTGGAGTTGCCTCCGTAGCCCGGGTTTCCTTCTCAACCTTTGCCGGCGGCGCAACCTTGATTTCGGACGGGATTTCGGACGGCTGTACCGCCTTGATCTCGCGCGTGGAGGACGCAGCCAGTTGGACGTCTTCCTGCGAGCCAATGGAAACGAAAGCCGAAACGGGCTTTGCGGGCAGATGAGCCGGCGCCGGGGGAACGATTGGCTTCACCTGTTTCGGATATGTCGTCTCCTCGATTGGCTTCGGTGGCGCCGCGGTGGGTGCCGGCGCCCAGGACACTTCAAGATCATTTTTCTGCTTCACTTCCGGCGGAGGCGCCGCCGACGGGGCCGCGGGCGCGGCCTTCGAGGGGACCGCGGAAGTGTCCGCCGCAAAATAAACGCCCCAGTATCCCGGCTGCGCTTGCGTGAACTCCACTTCCACATACGCCTGCATATTCGGGAAGCTGCGCACTTTCAAGACGCGGCAGATCGCATCCTGCTTCGATTTCAAATTCGTCAGCACCAGCATCTGGCCCGAGCCAACGGACGCAGACATCCGCAGCACACCTCCCTGCGGAAACACGATCATCGTTGTGGTTTGCTCTTCGAATGGCTGCATCTGAGGCGCCGCTCCGCGAACGCCCTCTGTAACGCGCGAGCCATGCACCTTTACGGGGACTTCGAGCGAAACGGCATCGGAGCGCAGATGGCCGCCGCCAGATTTCGGTTGAGGATTGGGTTGCGAAACTGCGGATTCTTGCGGCGAATTCCCGGTTTCGACGGCGTCCTTCGTCAATGGTGCCATTAGCGATTCACGGCGACTTGCCGTATCCCCTCAGTTGTTGGGATTTCCGCCACTTCTATTGAATATTCGGGGCGCCCAGCGAAAAGCGGTATGGTACCAACGTACTTCCCATTAACGCTTTGAGCGCACGCAGGAATGCCCGAAACCTGGCCCGTCCCAGGGGTTTTCGAGAATTATTCGCCCTTGCGGGGAATGAAGATCGGAACGGGAGGAGCGACCTTGTATTTCTTCGAGAAGTCGCGCTCGTTGAGGGCCACTCCGAGGCGGCCGCGCGAGTCGATGTACAGCAACGGCTGGCCCACCGGAACGTCCATGAAAGTTCTCGCGAATGGAATCGTGTAGAAGCCCCGGTCGATCTTGACCGTGACCTTGTCGCCCAGCCTGTAGCCAAGGTCCGTGAAGTCGCTGCCCCGAATGTCGGTGATCAAGCTGCCGTAAGGATCATCAAGCCCGATCACGGCTCCAGTGATTCCACTTTTTTCGATTGTGGCGGCGCGTGGGCTCAACCGCACAAGATCCTTCACCACGCCTCCCGCCATCGTCCAGTCTTCGCCCGACGCCAGGTGCGCGGCTGCCGGCGAAAAAACGTCGCGGCCATGGAAAGTGGACGAAACGTTCTGGCCGATCATCCACGCGGTATTCGTGATTTCGTGTGCGCCCTCGATCCCGTCGCGATCGGCTACAGGCGTGATCAACCCGTTGTCCGGAAGAACGAAAAATTGGCCTTTGTTCGATTTCACGATCACCGCTTTTCGCGACGTTCCCACTCCAGGATCGACCACCACCAGGAACACGGTGCCGGCTGGATAATACGGCGTCACGCCGGCCAGAAACCGCGAGCCTTCTTCGATCGAGTACGGCGTCACCTGGTGCGTGATGTCCATGATGCGCGCGTTCGGCGCGATGCTGAGGATCACCGCCTTGCAGATGGCTACCGCGTCGTTCGCCGTCCCAAAATCGGTCATGAAGACGATAGTCGCCTGCGCGGAATCCGACTTTTTCGCTTCCTCTTCGTCGCTCGAGCGCTTGGTACAGCCCCCCAACGCGCAGACGGCGCACACGAGCGCCGTCGACAGAAACACCACTCCGACGAAACGCGCGCGCAGGAGACCCATCTGACCCCCGCAAAAAGCATACACGAGGACGCATTTCGGGCTTCAGCCGAATCGATTGATGTGAAGCGATATGTTCAACAGGGAGTTAGTGAGGTTCGGGTTTCGGGTTTCGGGTTTCGGGTTTCGGGTTTCACTCAGTGCGCCGCCTGCGGCCGTTTCCGATATTCCTCGTACAGCTCATGGTGACGGTTTTCCGTGCTCGTGAGCTGCCCCTTGATGAATAGATAGCGAACTTGCGTCTTGATCTCGAGTGGGTCGCCATCCGTAACGATCAAGTTCGCCATCTTCCCTGGCTCGATCGTTCCGAGCTGGTCCGCAAGGCCCAACATCTGCGCTGCGTTGAGCGTGACAGCTTTCAGGGCTTCTTCGTGCGGCAATCCATACGCAACGGCCGCGCCCGCGTACTGCGAGAGGCGCCGCGAGAATGCCACTCCGAAGCTGGAAAACGCGATGGGAATTCCGGCGGCCTGTAGCTCGGAAGCTTGTTCCATCTGACGATCGTAGGGAACGTCCTCTTCCTCGGGCAGTTGCAGTGTGGGCCCGAGAATCACCGGAATTTTCTTGTCCTTGAGCAGGTCCTTCACCTTCCAGGCTTCCGACCCATCCCCGAGAATCATTTTCAAGTTCTGTTTCGTGCAAAACTCGACGGCGCTACGGATGTCGCGCCCCTTCCGCGCGATCACCAGCACCGGCAATTTCCCTTCCACCACGGGCACAAGCGCCTCCAGCTTCAAATCCCGCTCGAAATTTGCGGGTGAACCTTTCTCCCGCGCCTGCGCGTAGTGTCGCGCGCGGTCGAGCCAATCGCTGATCTCGTCGATTTTCTTGTCGTATTCTTTCTTGACGTCCGCGTATGATTTTTCCTGAATCGAAAACGTCGCGAAATCGAACGAGCGCGTCTCGAGCGTCGGCCAGTTGATCACCATCGCCACCGACCGCTTGATCTGCATTTCGTCCATCGTCCATCCGGCCAAATTAAATGCAGACGCCTGCCCTGTGATCACGCCTCCGCCCTCGGAATCGAATCCCGTAGTTCCCGGAGCCGCGACCACATGCGTGATTCCGCTGGCGCGCGTCACTGGAATGTGCGCGCTCGCCGGATTCACGGCCGTTGCCGCCACCACGTCCGGGTTGTAGTTGCCGAGCTCCGTCACATCGACCGTTGCGGCGACGGCGCCCACTTCATTCAGCCCCACCTGCGTGATCGGATCGAACAGGCCGGGATAAACCTCCAGGCCCTTCGCGTCGATTACCTGCGCTCCCGCCGGAACGTCCACGTTCGCGCCAACCGCGGCGATTTTTCCGTCGCGAATGATTACTGTGGCGTTTTCAACGGCAGGCCCCGCCAGCGTGTACACTTTCGCGTTTTCGATTGCGTAGACGCTTGGCGAGCTTTGCGCGGCGGCCGGAAGCGCTAGCAGAGTCGCCATCGCAGCAAGCAACAGCGCGCAAGTTGAAGTGCGCGTGACGAATTTCAGAATACGTGCGCTCACAGCGCACCTCCCACGACCACGCCACTTCCGCTGCCGCTCGGCGCGCCAGGTCTCTTCTTTTGATCCGGCTTCTTTTCTGGTTTCTTCTCCTGTTTTTCTTCCGGCTTCTTTTCCGCCTCGTTCGCCTTCTTTTCTTTCTCGATCAGGTCTTGCTTCTCCTTGTCATTCGCGGCGCGTTGTGCGATATCGCGCTGGCGATCGAAATAAACCTGCCCATCAATCAGCGTCTTCTGTACCACCGCGTACACGCTGAGCGGATCGTGGTTGTAGATCGCGAGATCGGCGTCCTTGCCGACTTCGATCGAGCCCACTCGATTGTCGATTCCAAGCTGGATCGCAGGATTCAGCGTGAACAGTTTCAGCGCTTCATTCGCCGAGAGCCCTCCATACTTCATGCTCTTCGCGGCTTCCTGATTCAGATGCGTCGCTTCCTCCGCATCGTCCGAATTCACCGAAACCACGACGCCCCGTTCCGTCATCAACGCCATGTTGTAGGGAATCGCGTCGTAAGCTTCCATCTTGTACGCCCACCAGTCGGAGAAGGTGGACCCGCCCACGCCCGCCGCCGCGAGTTCGTCCGCGATTTTGTAGCCTTCCAGCACATGCTGGAACGTCCGCACTTTGAAACCAAATTCTTTCGCGACGTTCAGCAGCATCAAAATTTCGTCGGCGCGGTAGCAGTGCGCGTGAACGTACCGCTTGCCTTCGAGCACCTCCACGAGCGGGTCGAGCGTCACGTTCCGCTGCGGCGGAATCAGATTCTGTTCGCCCGCCGCTTTGCGCTGGCTGTAGTCGTCCCATTGCTTCTTGTACTCGCGCGCCTCGATGAAGGCCTGGCGGATCGTCTCCTCCACTCCCATCCGCGTTCCCGGATAACGCTGCGGCACTCCGGCGGGCGGCCTGAATCCCGAGCGCTTCGGATTTTCGCCGAGCGCGAATTTGATTCCCGGCAGCGCCCCTTCGAACGGCAGCTGGTCGGCCGGCTTGCCCCAGCGCAGCTTGATCACCACCGTTTGCCCGCCGATGGAATTCGCGCTGCCGTGCAGAACGTTCGCTTCGGTGACGCCGCCGGCGAGGTCGCGATAAATATCGATATCGTCGGCGTTGAGCACGTCCGGAATTCGCGCCATCGAAGAAACCGACGGCCCGCCTTCATTCACTCCGCCCTCGATAGCGATGTGCGAGTGGCAATCCACCACTCCCGGCGTCACCCAATCGCCCGTCGCATCGATTACGGTTGCGCCCTCGGGAGCCTTCACGTCCGCGCCAACGGCCGCAATCTTTCCATCGCGAATTAGAATCGACCCGTGCTCGATGTTGCCGTGCGTCACCGTCAGGATCGTCGCATTCTGAATCAGGACGGTGCTGGAGTTCTGCGCGTGCGCTGGAAGCACGGCAAACCCCGCGAACAAGACGAGCGCCAGAATCAGCGTCGAGTTCCTCATCGGCTCACCCCCGACTCCAAAGTTGACGCCCTGCTCGCGCGCATAGGTTTGGGCTCCTCGCCGCCATGCGGAGGCTTTGGTGGCGCGGCCTCCGGATGAATTTCGAACCAACTGCCGTCAACGAACACGTGCTTCAGCTTCGTTTTCTCGTTGAAGATGTCGCCGTCCGCCACAACCAGATTCGCAATCTTCCCCGGCTCGATTGTCCCCAGTCGATCGCCGACGCCCAGAATCGCGGCAGCATCGATCGTGAACGCCCGCAGCGCAGCATCGGGAGCGAGACCCGCGTCGATCGCCTTTTTCGCGTTCTTGAAAATATCCTTCGGCCCCGTCAGCCCCTCGGACGAAAATGCGAACTTCACGCTCGCTTTTACGAGAGCCGCCGGCGTTCCCGGAGCGCGGTCGCGGAAACGGAGGTCGCGCAGCGTTTGGTCCGCATCCGGGTCCGCGTCCTTCGGCCGTTCCGGCCACTTCAGCGTGACGATCACCGGAACTTGCTTCGCCGCGATCGCATCCGCCACCGCGTAGCCCTGCTGCACTCCATAGAGCACGGCCGAAATCTTCCACTCGTCCGCCAGGCGCAACGCGCGAAGTATCTGCCCGGAATTGTTCGCGGGGAGGATAACTGCTTCCTTGTCGCGCAGCGCCTGGTTGATTACGCGCTCTGCGCGGTCGTACGGGATCCGCTGATTCTTCGTCGGATTCGCGTCGTAAATAGGTTCCGCCTGCGCGTACCACGAGGAGTCGTCGAGCACCTGGCGGATATACGCGATCGTTCCCATCAGCGAATCCGGAAAGCCGAAAAACCCGCCGGCCGGCCGAAACGAAACCTGCAGTGTGGCTGCGGGCTTCACAACGAAGTCACCCACACGCTCTCCGGCAAGATCCACCACGCTTCCCTGCCCGGGAAAAATCCCGCCATCGGGCGCCGTCAGCACGGTGGTGAACCCGGCGTTGCGCCACGTTTCGATGCGCTTGTCGTCCGTCTTGAATTCGTCCGCCGCCACCCGCCACGGCGTCGTGCCGGGACGATCTTCCGGGCCGCGCGCGATTTCCCCCACGGGAGCAGCTCGGCGGGCTGCCCCGCGTCCGCCAGCCCCGGGCGGCGCCGCCGCGCCCTCTTCTTGCAGGCCGATGTTTGTTCCCGCGTCGATCAGGCCCGGGTACACCGTCAGGCCCTTGCCGTCGATCACCCACGCTTCCGGCGGAATCGTCGCGCTCGTACCCACCGCTTGAATCAATCCCTTCGCGATCACCACGGTGCCGCCTTCAATCGCGGGCCCCGACACCGGGACGATTCGCGCGTTCGTGATCGCGAAATAGCGCGGCTCGCCGCCTTCGCCCAGCGCCACGCGCGACACTCCGATCAGCGCACCCATCAGCGGAATGACGGCAACGAGCGAAAGGAACACGCGGAATCGCGCCAATTTCAACGTTTGTTTCATCGCCTTCATAGGACACCCCAGTTTCTGCCACCGCTTTTTGTGTCGAACAGCGAAACGGACTCGGATGCTATCGGCATGCTTCGCCAAAATCAAGGGCATGCGACGCCGAAGTGCTGCCGGAGACGTGAATTGACGCAGGTCTTGACGCGCAGCCGCACCAGCGCGTTACAAACTTTCGTGGGACGTTCGGAGGATAAACAGAGGACAAAATAGAAAGAGGGCTCACCTGAACGAGCCCTCTCGTAGAAAAAACCAAAGCGCGAAAGAAACTAGTACTGCTTCATCAGCAAACCGGTCATCACTCTTGCGCTGTCCGTTTCAATCATGAGCGCCGTATTCTGATCGACCACGTAATACGCCACGGGGAACGACGCTCCGTTTGCTGCCGCAAAGGTAGCCGTGCCGCGGCCGTTCGCGTCGGTGCTGACGATCGTGCTGTTGTTGGTCGACACGTTCAGGCCGACGACCGTCGTGTTCGTCGCGAAATTGTTGATATCCATGCTCCCGGTGATCGTGGTTCCATTGATTCCCAGCTGCGCGAGAACATCCTGCTCGCCGCCGTTAACGCCCGTCGCCTGGCCTGTCAGGTTCAGAGCGTAGCTGCCGCTCGGTTCACTCGTAGTGGATTGAAGATAGGCGGAGCCGCCCGCGACCACATTGACATCCGTTTCGAGCATAAGCATCTGCACTTGCGTCGTCGAGCCGGGGGTCGCCGGATCCACAGGGATGGGGGCAGTGACATACCCTACCCAGTTGGAGGTTCCTTTGCTTGTGACCGTGGTGCTCAAAATGCGGCCGGTTGTCGGGTCAACTCCATAGCTGCTCGAAGTGATGGTCGCGTCGCTCTGCGTCGAGATCCCGGGGCCATTGTTGTCGAACACCCCGCCGGTTATGCTTCCGCTGGTCCCAGTTGGTGACGTTCCACCGCCGTTGGAAATGAGGACGCCTCCGGCCGCGTACGGACCGCTGCCTGTCGCGCCGCCCATCGTGAAGGGATAGTTGCCAGTTTGAAGCAGCGCTGCCGTGTACCCGGCTCCTCCGGGCGCTGGCGCGAGGAAGATGTCGCCCGCCAAAAATGCATTTCCGTCTACTTCGATGATCCGGATATGGTTGTCGCTCGCGACGTACATATCGAAAATGATGGAAGCCGTGCCGGCCGAGCCCGTCGTCAGAACCCCCAGATCCGTGCTTGTCAACGTAATAGTCCCAGTAAGATTTCCGGGATCGAGGCTGAACGAACCCGTAAGGGTCGTATCATCCGTCGTGGTAGTCCCATTGGGAGTCGAGCTATCGTTCATATCCAGAACGTTGGTGTTCGGAGCCAGCGCGTTGCTTCCGAGACTGCCGAAGGCGCCCGCAATCCCCACCGGATTCCCGTTGATATCCAGTCCGGAGACCTGAAAAACATATCGCAGGCCGTTTCCCAGCGGCGTCGTGGTTGTAAATAGCTGGTCGATCGTGCCGCTTCCGCTTGCGACTCCTGTATTGAAGTTGATCAGCAGCGCATGCTCGGTGCTGGCAAGACAAAACTGCCAGGTTTCTCCGGTGCTGATGGTCATCGTTCCGCGCCCATCGGGCCCCACAGTGAAGGTGCCTGTGATCGCCTCGCCCGCCTGGAGACTGTTTCCATCAACCGCATCTTCCGTTCCCGCAATGGTGCCACCGTCGGTGCCAGCCACCGGACTCGCCGTGAAGTTGCCCGTCACGAGGAGGAATCCCGTGGTGGAATCGGCGCCGGAATACGAGAACGAATAGGGGCCGCTCAAAGACAGGCTCGAGAACACAACGGCCACCGTCGACGTGCCTGCGTTGCCCCCAACAGTTGCCGTGACGACCGTCGATCCCCCGGGCGGAGGCGTCAGCGGCGCGGTGTAGTTGCCGTTCACGTCGATCGTCCCATGGACCGGATCACCGCCCTGCGAACCGTTCACTTCCCATATCGCGCCCGCCGCAATCGCTCCATTCGAGGTCGCGGTGAACGGCGTAACAGACCCGGCAAGAACCGAAGCAGCGGCCGGACTGACCGCGATCCCTTGCGCCGCTGTTACCGTCACGACCGCGGTCGCGGAAAAGTTGCCTGAAGTCGCTGTGACCGCCACTTGGGCCGGGCTCGGCACTGAAGTCGGCGCTGTGTACACGCCCGCGCCGGTAATCGAGCCGTTCGAGGAACCGCTTACCGCCCAAGTAACCGTCGCGCTCGCATCGCTCGGGACATAACCGGTAAAATCGGCTGTACCGCCGGCAGGCACGCTAGCGATGGACGGATAAATGGTGAGCCCATTCGAGGAAGGCGTGGGAGTTGGGGGCGGTGGCGGGGTAGAACTGCCTCCGCCGCAGGCTGCCAGACTCATCAGCCCCGCAACAGTAAGCGCCACAAGCGAGACGAGCTGAACCTTCGCTCGCATCAAACGCTCTCCTGCCGGGCGCTCTCCTGCCGGGTCCCAAGGTTTGAGCTAAAAATAGTCTTCGAGCGATTGCTTCCGCGCGGAATCGCGCGAACAGGAATGCCATGCTCGTTTCGCAAAACGAAAATGTGATTCGAAGTCGTCAAGATCCGCGCCATCAGCACGTTCGCGCCGTCGAAGCTCTGCATCATCCCAGTGAGGGTTACGCTTTGTCCTTGCGCGATGCCGAGATATTCCGGCTTGCTGGCGGCGCCGAATCCGAGATGCGCGTCGACCACGCCTTGCGCCGTTTGGACCATGATGTGCGTACCAACCGGACCGTTCGTCCCGAAGTCATCGATCTTCTGAATCGTGCCCTGAACCTTCACTTCTTTCGTGACGTCGTACACCGGCGCCATCGTGTTCGTTCTCGCATCCGCTGCGGAACTACCGGAGGTCTGCGCCTTCGCCGGCGCAGCCGCAATAAAACCCAATATCAGTAAAGTTATGAACAGTTTGCCGCTTCGAATCATCATCATCTCCAGGGCTAGTTGCCCGCTAGTATCTCTGCGAATCGCACCGGGTTTCAGGGTTTGTACTTGCAAACCCCTGAGATAAATTGTAATTGCGCGGTAAGCGGAAATAAGTTCCGCCGAAACTTCGAACATCCCCTCCCAACCACCCGAGTCACCCTATGGCCACACACTTGGATTCGCACAATCCGCCGCAGGTTTCCCACATTGTATGAACACATTTCCAAAGGAAAAGTTGCCCTCCGAATCACACAAGAGTGCTAGAAGCCATCGACGGTGTGTGTCAGGGCGCGACTTCAGCCTGCAGCGGTCGGCCTCCGTGCCCTCTATCTTTTCTCGGTGTCCTCTGTGGTCATGTTTGGGGTTTGGTTCTTGTGGCGTACGGGGCGGAGGCTAATTGCGCAAGGGCTTACCAGTTTTGAGCGTGTGCGCAATCCGTTCCTGCGTCTTGCGCTCGCCGCACAAGCTGACGAACGCCTCGCGCTCCAGATCGAGCACATACTGCTCCGGAACCGTCTGCGGCGCCGTGATGCTGCCGCCCGCGAGAATGTACCCAAGCTTTCGCGCCACCACCGCGTCGTGTTCGCTCGCGTAACCGCCGCGCAACATCATGTGAATCGCCAGCTTCGCGCCCGCGAGAAATTCCTCGCCCAGCACGCGAATCTGCGCCGGCGCAGGCGGATGATATCCGGCGCGGACCATCCCGAGCGCCGTCTGCTTCGCGTCAGCCACTTGCCGGTCTCGGTTCATCGCGATCAAATCCGACGGCCGCAAGTAGCCGAGCGACCTCGCTTCCTCGCCGCTCGTCGAAACTTTTGCCATCGCGATATTTTCGAACACGGGCTTGAGCGCGTGGAACAAGTCCAGGTCCTCGCCGCCCACTGCGTGCTCGTTCGCGCGAATCAGCATTTCCTTCGTGCCGCCGCCCGCGGGAATCAGGCCGACGCCTGTCTCCACCAGCCCGATGTACGCCTCGGCCGCCGCGTGAATCCGCGCACCGTGCAAACTGATTTCGCATCCGCCGCCCAGCGCCAAACCTTGCGGCGCCACCACCACCGGCCCGGGCGCGTACTTGATCGCCATATTGACGCGCTGGAATTGCCGCACGGCGAGGTGGATATCGTCCCACTCGCCTTCTTGCGCGCCGATCAGCAACAGCATCAAATTCGCGCCGACGGAAAAATTCACGGCCTGGTTCGCGATCACCATGGCGTCGAATTCGGATCCCAGCCGGTTGATCCCCGCGTGAATCATCGCCACCAGATCGCCGCCAATCGAGTTCATCTTCGAGTGGAATTCGCAGCAGATCACGCCGTCGCCCAGATCGATCAGACTCGCGCCCGAATTTTCCTGCACCACGCCTGAGCGCTCCTTCAGCGACTTGAGAATAATAATTCCGCCAGGCTCTTCCACCGGCTTGAACGCGCCGCCACCAAGATCGAAATAGCTCGTGCGGCCCTTCGCCGTTTCATAAAACGATTTCTGCGGCGACGTGAGAACTTTTCCCACCACCGGCGGCAGCGTTTTGCCTTCGCGCTCCAGCGCGTTCGCCATTCGCTCGACGCCGATCGCATCCCACACCTCAAACGGCCCAAGCTCCCACGCAAATCCCCACCGCATCGCGCGATCCACATCGACAATCGAATTCGCGATTTCCGGCGCGCGCCGCGCCGCGTATAAGCACGTCTCGCTCAGCGTCGACCACAACAGCCGATTCGCTTTGTCGCCGCCCTTGCCTTCGAGCGCCGGCGCGACCAGCGCACGCAACCGCTCGCGCGTATCCTCAATCGCTTTGCCCGCCTCAATCGATCCGAATCTCGCCTTCTGCCGCGGGCGGTACTCCATCGTGTGCCAATCGAGCGTGAGAATTTCCGATTCGCCGTCCTTTTTCACGCGCTTGTAAAAGCCGCTGCCCGTTTTTTCGCCCAGCCAGCCGCGCTTCATCATTTCTTCCACCAGCGGCGGCACTCGATACATTTCGCGCGATTCGTCGTCCGGCACATTTTCGTAAATATTCCGCACCACGTGCACCAGCACGTCGAGTCCCACGATATCCGCCGTCCGGAACGTCGCCGACTTCGGCTGCCCGATGGCCGGCCCCGTGCACGCGTCCACTTCCTCGATCGTCATGTCCAGCGCCTGCATTTGCCGCATGACGTTGAGCACCGAAAATGTGCCGATGCGGTTGGCGATGAAATTTGGCGTGTCCTTTGCCACCACCACGCCCTTGCCAAGACGCAAATCGCAAATCTCATCCAGCTCTTCCAGCACTTCCGGCCGCGTCTTCGGCCCCGGAATCAGCTCCACCAGCTTCATGTAGCGGGGCGGATTGAAAAAATGCGTTCCGGCCCAGTGCTGCTGAAAATCCTCGGAGCGCCCTTCGGCGATCAGCCGAATCGGCAAACCCGAAGTGTTCGACGTGACAATCGTTCCCAGTTTGCGCACCGCTTCGACGCGCTCAAACAGCTTCCTTTTGATTTCCAGATTTTCGGCGACGGCTTCGACGATCCAATCCACTTGGCCGCACCACGCGAGATTGTCTTCGAAATTTCCGGGAGTAATCAGGCGCGCCGTCTCCGCCGTGAAAAATGCCGCGGGCCGCGATTTCTTTGCCGCGTCGATTCCCGCCAGCACGATTCGATTGCGCACCGCCGGGCTTCCCAGCGTCAGCCCCTTTCGCTCTTCGTCAGCGCTCAACTCCGCTGGAACGATGTCGAGCAGAAAACACGGAATGCCTGCGTTCGCAAGGTGCGCGGCGATGCGCGCTCCCATAGTTCCCGCACCAAGCACGGCCACTTTTTCAATTTTGCGTTTCATTGTTCGAACTCACCCGAAGAACCACGCGTTCCGCGCTTCGCACTCGCCCGGCGACATAGTGACAAAGCGCTGCCGCGCGGTCAACCGGTCCGGGGATTTCGCAACAGTGTCTAATCAGAGAGGCGGAAGAATTCTCGCCAGTGCGGTTGCTCACCGACGACCAAATCGATTCGGTAGATTCCAGGTTGGAGTGAACCGAGGGGCACTTTCCAGGCCGAGTACGTCGTCACGCGCGGTTGAAGATCGAGCTTTGACGAAACGGTGCGCGCGACTGCGCGATTATCGGCATCGTAAATGCGCAATTCCTGCGTGCTTTTAAGCTTCTTGCTAGGGCCCCAAACAACCACCAACGCGAGGCTGCCCTGTTTTTTTGAGAAATCCCTTCTAGGCCGCACGGGCATGATTGCTTCGCCGTGAAACTTTTGAAAGTCCTCGCAGAGTTCACCACTCGCCGCTTGAGAATCCTGCACCAGAGGTAGAATCAAAGCGCCCTGCGCTGCGAGATCAGCGAACGTTACCGGTTGGAGTGACCATGCTGCTTCTGGAATCGCGGCAATCGGTAACACGGTCGGGTCCGCAATGGTCGTCGCCATCTGTCCGGGATCGAGGTAACTAGCCCATGTTCCCATTCGGCGGCTTCCCATTCCTGCCAGACCTCCGCTGAGAACACCGATTACGCGTCCATAACCGTCCACCATCGGCGCTCCCACCGCCGCTCCGCCAAACGCAGAAATCGTGAGCCTCTGCGCGGACTTTACCGTTCCCTGAAGGCCGGTGATGTTCACGTTTTGAATTGTCCGGCTTCCCTGGCCCTGCGAAGCCAACACGTAGCAAAGATCACCAATTTTCCAGGAGTTCGGCGCAGCCTTTTCCAGAGGCTGTGCCTTCGATGTCTCCACTTTCAGAATCGCCCAATCCTGGCCGCGATTCCACGCCACCACGTTGCCGATGGTCATGCTGGAACCGTCGGCAAGGTCCACTCGCAGCGAACTCGCTCCGTCGATTGCCTGAAAAGCAGTGAGCACCGTGTTCTTGTCGACGAAGAATCCAAAGCCGCGCGAGATCAACTCTCCGTTCTCGTCAAGGCTCGTAACGAAAACGCTGGCTGCCGCCGCGCGCTGGTAAATCTCCGCCGCCGTCGGCATCGGAGGTGGTGCTGGGGCTTCGCTGCGGCTGGAAATAATCTGAAAAGTCTGCGTGCCCGCGGGCTGGCCGTCGATTTGCGCTTCGAGCGCCCACAAACCCGTCGCGATCGATTCGGGTATCGCCAGCGCCCAAGTACCGATATACCGTCTGCCCTGCGAAGAAAGATCGAACTCCGAGACTAACGCGACCTTGCCGTCTGGACTCCTCCACGAACCTACCGCATGATGGTCTCCTGGCGGACCATCCCATTCAAAATACACGACGATCTGGTGATCCTCAGGAACGTGAAAAACGTTTCGAGGATCCTGCAGTTCCACTTCGCCTCCGTGCGAGACACTCTTCGTGCCGCATAGCGACTTGATGACCCGGAACTGACCCGGCTGCCCTTGCGCCTGGTTCGCCCCCGACCGTCGAGGCGAAGCAATCCCAATCGATGCTGCGGCCGCGCAAATCAGGACACCGCCAGCCAGAGCCAAGTAACGCCGCGACACGTTCCGTGCAGAATCCATTGGGTTACGTCACCCTGTGGTGACTCCACACAATATTCGCAAGCGCAGTCCCGGTCAAGACGGCGGTCCGAAGCATCGACTCCATTTAGGGTTTACGCTTGCAAAGCCTGCGTCGCACTCGGAAACGCGGCGCAACCGGAAGTGCGCTAAAGTGTTCTATAAGGGGTCGCGGGGTTCGCCCACAACAGTGGGCAAACCCTGGTTTACCAAAACAGGACAAGATGGGCACTGTATTCAAGTGGCTTGGGACCGCCGTAAAAGGTCTGCGTACGTTCGCCTATTCCGGCGACGAACCGCGGCCTCGTGTGGGCCTCGCGCTCGGCGGCGGCTTCGCGCGCGGCATCGCCCACGTCGGCGTCCTGCGCGTCCTCAGAGAAAACGACATCCCCATCGACTACATCGCCGGCACCAGCGTCGGCGCTCTGATCGCCACCGCCTACGCGGGCGGAAGCACAATCGAAGAGATGGAATTTCAGGGCTCCGCCACGCGCTTTCGCGATTTCGGCCGTTGGACCATCTCGCGCATGGGCATGGCCTCCAACGAGCGCCTCGAAGATTTCGTTCGCCGCTTCACGCCGTTGCACAATTTCGACGAGATGAAGACCCCTCTCGGAATCGTCGCGACGGACTTGCTCGCGGGAGAGTCAGTTCATTTCACGAAGGGTGAAATCGGGCCTGCGTTGCGCGCGTCCTGCGCCTATCCAGGACTTTTTCTGCCCGTCGAGATTGACGACCGCGTCCTCGTCGACGGCTTCCTCACCGAAGCTGTCCCGGCCGTCTGCGTGCGCGACATGGGAGCGGACTTCGTGATCGCGGTGCATCTCGAGCCCGGCCTGCTGGCCAACAAGCCGCGCAATACGATCGAAGTCATCAGCCGGTCTTTCTCGATCATCCAATCCAACTCGCACCAGCCGTGGCGCGACGCCACCGACATCCTGATCGAGCCCGACGTTCACAGCATTCTGTGGGACGAATTCGTGAAGACGCCCGCGCTCGTCGCCGCCGGCGCGGAAGCAACAAAAGCAGCGCTGCCCAGAATCAGAGCCGCTCTCGCGAATCACAAATTCACGGCCTTCGAAGATCGCATGGCATCGCGCCGCGCCGAGCGGTCCCGCCAGCGCGCCGCCGAAGAAGAAGAAATTCACGGCTAATCTCGACTCGGACTTCACAGCTTCCGAAGAAGTTGGTTTTTAGGGGGTCGGAGCTTCAGCTCCGACATTAAGGTTCGCCTTTTTATCAGGGGTTTTAACCCCTGAGGCAACGCTCTAAATTTTTCCGCAGCCCTCTTCACTTCGAGGGGTCCTCTTGCCGCCCTGCTAACAATCCCGACGAAGTCGCGTCGAAACAGATGTGAGGAGCCGGGCCTTTTGCGATGATCGCTGCAACGCCCCAATCATACGCAGAGCGGCCCGGCTCTTCTATTTGCGGCAGATTCTACTTGATTCCGTACACGTCACATCCGAAATTGCGGAGAATGCTGCTGAAGAAAATCCCTCTGCGCGCTCTGCGTCTCTGCGGTAATCTTTAGACGCCTTCGCGAATCTCCACGACCACCGGCTTCCCATCGCCCTTCCCGCGTTTCGTGAACCACTCGCTCATCGCCTGCGCCAGCCGTGCAGGATCAACCCGCAATCCGGCCTCGAGCTGCCCCTCCGCAACAGGCAGCGTGTCGTCGAACTCCGCCGAGCCCGTGAAATTCCGCATGCAAAAGCTGTCGAGCCAATCAAGCGGCGCCGCCCGCCGTTCGCCCGCAATCACAATCTCCGCTTTCAGCTTTCGCGCGTACACGCGCCGAAGTATAACACCCGCCCCGAATGAGCAACTCTCGGTGCCGCTGCAAGAAGCAACTTCTGATTCCACCGCAGAGACCCGCCCAACGAGACGGCGGGCAGACCGCTAAGAAAACCAGGAAAAAGCTAAACACAGAGTGCACTGAGAAATGCTTCAGGGCACAGAGATGCCTTCACAGATAGCGGCTTGCGAACGTAATAAACGTCGGCCAGTTTGGTGCCGGGGTGTGTCCGCCGCTGTGCTGCCGGAAAGCCACGTCTCCATCAATCAGCGCTGTCTCGATCGGAGGAAACTCCGCAGTCCCAAGATCTTTCTTGCCCAGCAGTTTGTACACCGGCCCCGCTCCGACGGCGGCCAGAAACATTCCTTTCGCGTCCACCCACCCATCGCCTTGCGTGGCTCCAGCTCCTATGAACACCGGCCTCGGCGCGCACAACGCAATCAGCTCATGCGAGTCTACCGGCAAATCGTTCGCCGTCAGCGGCCCCGCATACTTCACGAAATTTCCCGCCATCCAATGATATTCGCCCGTCCCCGCGACGTTTTCCACCAGCTCCCCAAAATTCCGGCGATGGAGCTTCGCGCCGCCTTCCCCCGACGAGCTGATGTATGCAATCGCGAAACGCGGATCGTACGCCATCGCCACCAGCGCCGCCTTGCCGTACCGCGAGTGCCCTTCAATTCCCACGCGCTTCGCATCCACAGCTTTGTCCGTCTCGAAATAATCCAACGCGCGGCTTGCGCCCCACGCCCAAGCGCGCAACGTGCCCCAATCGTCGAGCTTGCGCGGCTCGCCTTTGTTCGCGAGACCTATGATTCCTTGCGTCAATCCCTCGCCGTCATCGGCTTGCATGCTCGTAGCAATCAACTCTGCATAACCCCATCCTTTCGCCAGCACTCGCTGCTGCCACGTCGGCCCGGGAGTGTTCGTCTGAAATTGCGGGAAACGCTTCATGAGCGCGGCCAGAACTTCCGGGCTCAGCGCAAATTCCATCATCACCGGCACAGGGCCCGGCGCTTTCGCCGGAGTGCTCAGCGTCAACTGAATATCTACAGCGATCTGCGGATATGCGGAATTGTCCACATGCCCGACAAGTTTCTTTGTCACGATCGGCACGTCGCCGTTCATCTCTTTTGTCGCGCTGACCACTTCCCATTTGACCGTCGGCGTCTTCGCGGGGACGCGGCCATAGATTTCGCGGTCAAAGTCCTCGACGATTTCAGGCCTGCGCTGCTCCCACCACGTCTTCGCCGTCTCCACTCTCTTTCCACTCTTCAAGACCAGCGGGTCGGGCAAGTTCGGATGAGGATTGGCCTTCGACTCGTCATAGTTGGCGGCATTGGGCGCTTTCGGGTCCCTGCCGTCCGCACCCGGCCGAAGCGACGTGATGTGCAAGAGTTCCATGATCCGCTGATGGTCCTGCTCGGAGGTCAAATGCACCGGTGCGTTCGAGCCGTTCGCGGCCTGCCAAGCGATGAAGCCACCTCCGCTCACAACGCCGGACACAACCAGTGCCGAAAGACTCAACGAAAGCGAAACCCGAATCGCGCTCGAACTGCGCAAGGTCCCCTCCTGTTTGTTTCGGAACCAGCCTGAGAAGCCCCGATGGTAGCGATTTTCCAGCAGTTGAGGACATCCAAAATCAAACGCCTCACCTCCAAAACCGCATCTCGCGCTGTTCGCAAGCGGACACCACCACATCGAATTCGACCGGTGCCCAAGCCTCTCACAAATGGAACGCGGCCATAAGTCCTTTACTGCTACAACTTGTAGCGCCTCGCGAATTGGTGGAACATTTGCACGCTACGCACCGTTTATTGCGTGTGAGATTGCAGCTCACGCACTCCGCGATCGCGTAGTCCAATCGTTTGTCGGCGAAGCGAGGCATCGATGACCACCTTCTTGCGTGACATCAAGTTCGGCTTCCGGCTCCTCTTCAAGAATCCCGGCTTCGCTTCGGTGGCGGTGCTCGCGCTCGCCTTGGGTATCGGCGCCAACACCGCCATCTTCAGCGTCGTCTATGCCACCCTGCTCGCGCCTTTGCCCTATCCTCATCCCGAGCAGCTCGTGATCGTCTGGTCGAAGATTCAGGGAAATCGAAACGGTGTTGCCGCCGGTGACTTCCTCGACTGGCAGCGCGAGAGCAAAGTCTTCCAGCAGCTGGGTGCGTGGACCGGCACAAGCATCAACCTTGCCACGTCGGGCCGACCCGAGCGTGTTGAGGCGCAGACCTCGACTCCCGGCTTTCAGGCCATGATGGGGCACCGCTTCCTGCTCGGCAGAGACTTTTTGCCCGAAGAAGGCCAAGTCGGCAAGGAGCATGAGGCGATCCTCACGAATCACCTCTGGAAGAACCGTTTCGGCGGCGACCTCGGTATCGTCGGCCGGCAGGTTCAAATGAACGGCGAGCCCTACACAATCGTTGGCGTGCTTGCGCCGGGTCCCGCCGATCGCTTGACGAACGAGTTGTACGTCCCGCTCGCATTCAAGCCCGATCAGATCAATCACGATTTCCACTGGCTCCTTGTGATGGGCCGCCTCAAGCCGGGCGTCACGTTGGCACAGGCAAACGCCGATATGGACGCCGTCACTCGCCACATCGCCGAAGTCTATCCGAAATCGGATAAAGGTTGGGGCGCCACCGTCGAGCCTCTCCACAACGATTTTCTCGATCGCGATGTCATTCGCGCTCTGTGGCTGCTCATGGGCGCGGTCGGTTTCGTTCTCCTGATTGCGTGTGCCAACGTAGCGAACTTGTTGCTCGCGCGCGCCACGACGCGTCAAAAAGAAGTCGCTGTCCGCGCATCCCTCGGCGCTTCCCGCAAGCGCCTGTTCGGCCAGTTCCTCGCCGAGAGTCTCGCACTCGCGGCAGTTGGCTGCGTCGTGGGCATCGCTCTCGCGTGGGGGCTTCTCAAACTGATCATCCTCATGATGCCGCCGTTCACTTTGCCTTCTGAGGCAGACCTGCGTTTGAATCTTCCCGTGCTTTTGTTCACAGTGGCCGCCAGCATGATCGCGGGAGTGCTTTTCGGCTGCGCCCCAGCTTGGCAAGCGGCGCGCATGAACTTGAACGAAGTGCTGAAAGAAGGCGGCCGCTCCGCATCCAGCGTCGGCCGGCACGGTCTGCGCCGCACGCTCGTCGTGGCGGAGTTCGCGCTCGCGCTCAGTCTGCTCGCGGGAGGCGGCCTGGCGATTCACAGCCTGTGGAACGTCGCGCACGTCGACTTCGGGTTCCACACCGATCACCTGCTCACGTTCTTTCTCCCGGTTCCCGACGGCCACCTCACCGATTCCAACCAGATCATCGCGTTCTATCGCCAGTTCATTGAGAAAACGCAAGCGCTCCCCGGTGTGACCTCCGTCTCCGCTTCCGAAGGAATGCCTCTTCAGGGTGTGAACTTCGGAATGCCGTTTGAAATCGCGGGGAAAAGTGTCGACGATCCCTCGCAGCGCCCGGGCGCCGGCTTCAACATGGTGACTCCGCAATACTTCCAGACTTTCGGGATCACCATCTACCAGGGACGCGCCATCAGCGAGCAAGACATCGCCGGCGGCGCCAACGTCGCCGTCGTGAACGAAACCTTCGTAAAGAAGTATTTCTCGGGCGTCGACCCGTTGACGCAGCGCATCAACGTCGAGCAGTTGATTCCCGGCGTCACGAAGCTCGGTCCTTACATCTCGTGGCAGATTATTGGCGTCTACCGCAACGTAAAAAACGGCGGCCCGAAAGGTGACGGCTTCCCCGAAATTGACGTCCCGTTCTGGCAAAGTCCGTGGCCGCAAGCAGCGATCGCCGTCCGCGCTATCGGCGACCCAGCCACGCTGGGCAAGAGCATCGCCGACATCGCCGAGTCGATGGATCCCAATCTGCCGCTCTCGCAGGTCAAGACGATGGACCAGATCATCGACGAATCCATGTCTGGTGATCGCTTCTCGGCGTTTCTTTTCGGAGGCTTCGCGGGCATTGCGCTGCTCCTGGCTGCGCTGGGAATCTACGGAGTCATGTCTTTCGCCGTAGCGCAGCGCACCCATGAAATCGGCTTGCGGATGGCACTCGGAGCGGGCACCAGCCGCGTGATGGGTTTGATCTTGCGCGAAGGCATGATCCTCGCGCTCATCGGCCTGGCGTTGGGCTTCGGCGGCGCCTACTTGGTCGGCCGCGCGATGCACAGCCTGTTCTACAACGTCGGCACCATCGACGTTTCCGCGTTCAGCGCCGTCGCCGCCATCCTGATGGCATCCGCCTTCCTTGCCTGTTACATCCCCGCGCATCGCGCCACGCGCGTCGACCCCATGCAAGCCCTCCGCCAGGAGTAGCAATTTGGTTTTTGGTGGGAGCCTCCTGCTTTAGCAGGGGGAAGGAGCGCTTTAGCGCTCCCGTAAAAGCCTTCGTTCTAATGAGGCGCTTTAGCGCTGGGCATTTTCTTCAGAGGCCGCAGTCTCAAAAATGCCGTTTCTTTACTCCGGCCTTGGTTTTCATTGTGTTTATCCGCGTTCATCTGTGGTTCCAAGGTTTTGCTGCCTCTGCGTTGACTGTCCCCACCCATATTAATGTTCTGGTCCGCCTCGTCTTGCAATTCCCTGCCCCCTGCCCTACACTTTTTTCGTAACAGCACTTCAGCACCACCAGTGCGACGCGTCCGGGCCGCTTCGCCACGCGATGTTCCCGCATCGACTTTCGGAGGTTGGGTGTCCACGCCACTCGAAAATTGGGTTGAAGAATCCGCGCGCCTGACGAACCCTGACCACATCGTCTGGTGCGACGGTTCCGAAGAGGAGAATCGCGGCCACATCAACGGCCTTCTCCACGACGGCATTCTCACCGAACTCAATCCTTCCACCCACCCGCGCTGCTACCTGGGCCGCCGCAACCCGAACGACGTCGCGCGCACCGAATCGGTCACCTTTATCTGCACGCGCACGCAAGACGAAGCCGGCCCCACCAACAACTGGATGTCTCCCGAAGACGCCAAAGCCAAAGTTCGTCCCATCCTCGAAAATTCGATGAAGGGCCGCACCATGTACGTCGCGCCCTACATCCTCGGACCCGAAAATTCGCCCTACAGCCGTCTCGGAGTCGAGATTACAGACAGCCGGTACGTTGTCGCCAGCATGCGGATCATGTCGCGCATGGGCAAAGCTGCGCTCGACCGCATCGGAAACACCGACAATTTCGTTCCCGGTCTGCACGCGCTGGCGGGAGTCGATCCCGAACGCCGCTTCGTCATGCATTTTCCGGAAGAAAAATTGATTTGGAGCGTCGGCTCGGGCTATGGCGGCAATGCGCTGCTCGGCAAGAAATGTTTTGCGCTGCGAATCGCCGGTTGGATGGCGCGCTCCGAGGGCTGGATGGCCGAGCACATGCTCATCCTCGGCCTCGAAGATCCCACCGGAAAAGTCACTTACATGGCCGCCGCGTTTCCCAGCGCTTGCGGCAAAACGAATCTCGCCATGATGGTTTCCGCGCTCGAATCCGAGGGCTATCGCGTTTTTACCGTTGGCGACGACATCGCCTGGATGCACATCGCTGATGACGGTACGCTGCGCGCCATCAATCCCGAAGCTGGTTTCTTCGGCGTCGCGCCCGGCACCAACATGCACACGAATCCCAATGTCATGGCCGCTCTCCGCCACGACGCGATTTTCACCAATGTTGCCGTGTCGCCGGCGCTCGAGCCCTGGTGGGAAGGCATTGGCACGCCTCCGCCCGCCGGCTTGATCGATTGGAAGGGCGAAAAGTGGTCGCCGGAAAAAGGACCCGCCGCGCATCCGAACTCGCGCTATACCGTTCCCGCGAAGCAATCACCGTCGATTTCGCCGCACTGGGACGATCCCGCCGGCGTTCCCATTTCCGCAATTATTTTCGGTGGACGCCGAGCGCGCCTGGCCCCGCTCGTCTACGAATCGCGCGACTGGCAGCACGGCGTTTTCGTCGGCGCCACCATGGCCTCGGAAACCACCGCCGCCGCGACCGGCGCCGTCGGCGTCACGCGCCGCGATCCCATGGCCATGCTTCCCTTCTGCGGTTACAACATGGCCGACTATTTCGGCCACTGGCTCGCGATGGGCCCAAGAATCAAGCATGCGCCGAGAATTTTCCACGTGAATTGGTTCCGCAAGGACGCCAACGGAAAATTCCTCTGGCCGGGGTACGGTGAAAATGTCCGCGTGCTGAAATGGATGCTCGACCGCATCGAAGGCCGCGCCGCTGCGAACGAAACGCCGATCGGTCTCGTTCCCACTCCTGAGTCGCTCACGCTCGACGGCCTCTCGATTTCGCGCAGCGCCATCGACGAGTTGCTGCGCGTCGATCCCGCCGACTGGCTCGAAGAATCCCGCGCCACCGCCGAATTCTTCGCCAAGTTCGGCGACCGCCTCCCCGCCCCCATCCGCCAGGAGCAGGAAGCCCTGGCCAGCCGCCTCCAACGGAGCACTGCTCGCCCTGAGTCTCCCGAAGGGGGACGAAGGGTCGCCGTCAAGTGACGATGTTGGTTTTCGTAGCGCCGGCTTGTCCTGAGTCCGTCGAAGGGCGTCCGGCCCGCGTTTTTGACGTTGCAGCTCCTGCCTTCTTGGGAATTCAGAGCCGCAACCTACTGAGAGAGGTTTGCGTATTCCGCTTTGGCCTGCTTGTAAACGGGAATATCAGGATCAGCGTTCTTCCACAATGTGAGGAAATCCTGGTAGGCCGCGCGCGCTTTTGCCGTATCGCCCTGCATCGCATGCGCGCGCGCAAGGCCCAAATGCGCTAGCGCGCCAATCGGCTCGTTGAACACGACTCCCTTGTGATCGAGAATCTTCTGAAACTCTGCCGCGGCCTCGGCGTCTTTGTGGGCAGCCAAAAGTGCTTGCCCGCGCGCGTAGATTGGATATGCCGACGCGAAGAAATACGAAATCCCGATTTGGCCGAGTTCGTACGGAACGGCCACCTGGAGCGATTCGATAGCTTTCGAAGGATCGCCGTGAATCAACGCCAGTTGAGCCTGCAACGTCGGCAGATAGTCCATGTGCACGAGCGTATCGTCGGGGAAGCGTTTCGCCAGATCATCCGCGAGGGATTGCGCTTTCAAAGCGTCGCCGCCAAACGCGAACGTCAGCGCCGCTCCGTACTGCACATCGCGCCCGTTGGAGACCTTCAGCGCGGCGGCGGCTTGCTCGCGCCCCTGCGCAACATTGCCAAACAGGACCTCGCGCAGCGCTGCTGCAGCTTGATACGTCGCGGCCGCTTCTTTTTCGCCAGCTTGCCGCGCCGAAAGGATTGCGCGGTCCGAAAGCTCGCGGGCTTGCGAGAGTCGCCCCGAATATGCGGCCGTGTCGCCTTCGTAAGCCGTGAAAACATCTTCCAGTCCTGGTTTGCCTCTCGACCACGCCACTTGCGCTGCCATTGTGTCGGGCTCGCCGTCATCGAAGGCTGGTTGGTACGCCATGAGCCGCAAACTCGACGAATCGAGTCGTTTGGTCTGCGCTTCCTTGATAACAGCTCGGGCGGCGTCAAATTGGTTCATGCAGACTTCCGAGCCGACGAGCGTTTCATATGTTAGGCCTGTGCTGGGCGCAAGCCTCCTTGCATCCTGTGCCTCAGCCAACGCCCTGTCGTATTGCCCGAGACAAACGTACAAGGCCGATTTGTTGTTCGAAGGAACCCAGTCGCGAGGATATGTCTGCTCCCAGAGGTTGTACGCCTGCAAGGCCTTCTCGAGGTCGCCGATATCAAAGTTGTAGTAGTGTGCCGTAAGGTTCAGCTTCTCGAGTTCGCTGACGTGTTGGCGCAGGCTGTACGCTTTTTCCGTAGCCTGAGCCCCAAGCGTGTTCTCGCCCAAATTGTTGTAGTCGACGCCGAGCAGCGCCCACGCCATCGCAAAGTTTGGATCGAGCTGAACGGCGCGCTGATACATGTGCATAGATTCCGCGTAATCGCCCGCAGTCAGAGTTCTCTCCCCCAGGCTATAGGCTTGCAGGGCCTCGAGCGAAGAGGTCGTGGCCTGCTCGAGCGGCGTATCGAATTTCTTCACTGTGCCGATGGATTCGCCCAGCTTCTGTCGAATCTCCGAGGCAGCTTTGCCCAGCGCTTCGAGTACATGGCTCTTGTCGGGGGCTTGAGTCTCCGTGCTGGTTACCGTTTCCCCAGTGGCGCAGTCTACCGCTTTGACGATGACGGAATACTCCGAGCCAAGCTGGGCGATCGAGCCTTCCAGCACGACGGAGCTGTCCGTTCGCTGGCAAACCTCTCGCGCCACGGCAGAAGTGAGTCTCGTATCCGCCGGCCGGCCCATCAGCTGCAGCGTGTGCTGTACCTCCTGGTCCGAAACAAGAACAAGGAACGGCGATTGTTGGAGCTGCACCGCCAGTCCCTGCTGAAGCGCGCTGTCGAACACCGAATCGCCCGTCTTGTTTTCGAAATCGGCAAGGACAATCGTGTCCTTATCCGTCAATTTCGGCGCGCGATGAAAATAAAAATAGCCCGCCGCTACAAGCAGAATCACAAGCAGGGCACCCACGAAAGCGATCAGCGCCCCGCGGCTGCGCATGGCGGTCGGCGCCGCTTTCGCCGTGCCAGCTTGTGGGATGGAAGCTTGCTGCGTGATAGGCGCCAGTTTTCCGGATTCTGAGTCGCGCCTCAGCCTTCGCAGATCGCTGCCGATCTCAGCGGCGCTTTGATACCGGAGCGCGCGATCCTTCTCCAGAGCCTTCGTTGCGATGCGGCCGAGTTCCGCCGGGAGCTCAGCACTGGCGTTTGTGCTGGCAAGCGCCGCGGGGGTGCGATTCAGGATCCCGTCGAGCACGAGCGCCGCGGTTGCGCCTGGAAAAGCCACGCGTCGCGAGGCCATTTCGTACAAAACTGCGCCGAAAGAAAATAGGTCGCTGCGCGCGTCGAGTTCTTCTCCGCGAGCCTGCTCCGGCGACATGTACGCAATCGTCCCCACGGTAGCTCCAGGACTCGTGAGAAGCGCATCTGTAGCTACGGTGGGCGCTGCCGATTCGCTCGACGCTCCGGCCGCGGCTGAAACCTTGGCGAGTCCGAAATCGAGCACCTTCAGATGTTTTCTGCTCGTCACGAACAAATTCGCCGGCTTTATGTCTCGGTGAACGATGCCGCTGGAGTGGGCAGCATCCAGCGCGTCGGAAACTTCGATCCCCAGCTCGAGCACTTCGTCCAGCGGAAGCGGACTCGCCTCGATGCGGTGCTTCAGCGTCTTCCCATCCAGAAATTCCATGGCAATGAACGGCCGGCCATCGTCGCTGCCAATCTCGTAGATCGTGCAAATGTTGGGATGGTTCAGGCTGGAGGCCGCGCGTGCTTCGCGGCGAAACCGCTCGAGCGCCTGCGCGTCGTGCGCAATATCAGGAGGCAGAAACTTTAGAGCGACGAAGCGGCCGAGTTCCAGGTCCTCGGCTTTATAGACCACGCCCATTCCGCCCCCGCCCAATTTTTCCAGGATCCGATAGTGCGAGACACTCTGACCAATCAAAGATGTGGGCTCTGCCATCGCGTCGGATTCTAGAGTCGCTCAACTATTAAATCAAGAAGCCTGGACCCTGCATCCACCCCCTTTCACGCTCGCTGGCGCTCACCGTCGCTTGTAAACCGTCGAACTTGTTCTTGAATCCCTTGTAGCTTGTGACAGGATAGCGGGCATGATTCAGACGCACGCGATAACCAACGCACAAGCCCTCGCCAGCCGCCTCCAACGCAGCACCGTCGCCGTCAAGTGACGAAGGTTTGAGTCGTCATCCTGAGCTCAGCGAAGGATCTCGCCGCCTTCCCGCCTCTGATGTCCAGCCTCTCCCGAGCGCCGTAGGCGCAGCAAAAGTTAGCCCAGCCCGTAAGCTGGGAAAAACCTCCCTATATCCATGCTTTTCTTACGCCACCCTTGGGAAAACCACCCGTCGCCAGCTAAGATGGTTGCCGCAACCGGCGTCGCAACAACGGCCTTCGCATTTTGCTTCGTATACAAAGCAATTTGCATGCCGCGCCGCCGGATCGCCGATTCTGTGCTATGAACTAAGATGGCCGCTCTTTGGCCAGGAGGAAGCAGACAAGCACACGGAGGCTGTGCAGAGAAGAAGTTCTAATCGCCAAACGCGGTTGTTAGAAACCATGCTAAATCATTGCAAACAAAGAATGGCGACCGCCTCTAATCGCCAAATACCCCCCTCCAGCGTTGTTGCGCCGGGCACGCTCGTCCCAGCACCGCTCCGGGGCGTAATCAGCGCCTTTTCCTTTACCTCATCCATGTCCTCTACCTCCTTTTTCGCGGAGGCGAAAAAAAATCTAATTGCAACAGCCCCATATTCAAAATTCGCCGCAATCTCATGAAAACAAATCACATGACAATTTCTAACCGCGACAAAAACACCATATTCCGTTTGCATTACTTTCGCCCCATGTGGCTGACAATCGCCGCGGCAATCGTTGCGCTTGCGGCGTCGGGCGCCCCGCAACAGTCCCGGCAATCCAAGCCGTCGCAACAATCCAAGGCGGACCAAAATCCTCCAGTCGTCTCGACCCTCCCGCCGCTCCCGCCGCTGACCGTATCGAAAACCGATGTCGTTCCCGATCTGGCCCAGCGCGTGGCGAAATTCAAGCGCTTCAAGATTCCGTTTCGTTCTCAGGACCTGACGCACAACCAGCGCAGGATGGTCATCAAGCTGGTGGACGCGGCCGGGCTCCTCGACTGCATTTTCTGGCGACAGAGCGACCCCGAGGGGTTGCAACTTTACGTTTCGCTCGCGAAAAGCAAAGACCCTCAAAATATGCTGCTGCGCGAATACCTGAAAATCAACGGCAGCCGCTTCGATCTGGTGAACGATGACAAGCCGTTTGTCGGCGTGCAGACAGCGCCGCCGGGACGCGGATTTTTCCCCGAGGACCTGACCCGCGAACAACTCGACGCCTACGTCGGCGCGCATCCCGCGCAGAAAGCGCTGCTCTACGATCCGTTCACAATCGTCCAGCGGAAAGACGCGTTCCTCGAAACGATTCCCTATCACGTCGCGTTCAAGGATTTCCTCGACCTGATGGCCCAGGATTTGCGCGATGCCGCCGACCTGAGTAACGACGATGATCCCGCGTTCGCGAAATTCCTTCGCCTGCGCGCCGCGGCTTTGCTCAATGACGATTATTTTTCGAGCGATCTCGCCTGGCTCGACCTGAATAATCCGAAGATCGACATCGTCTTCGCGCCTTATGAAACTTATCTCGATTCCCTGCTCGGTGTGAAAACCTCCTACGGCGCGGCCGTGATGATCCGCAACGAGGAAGAAAGCCAGAAGCTTGCCGTATTCCAGAAGTACGTCCCGGATTTACAGGAGGCGCTGCCGCTTTCGCCGGAAGACTTGCCGTCGAAGCGCGGGAAACAGTCGCCGATGGAAGTAATGGACGCCATCTATCGCGCCGGCGATTTGCTGCACGGCTACCAGGCCGTGGCCGACAATCTGCCGAACGATCCCCGCGTCCATGAACAGAAAGGCTCGAAGAAAATCTTCTGGAAGAATTTCATGGACGCGCGGGTGAACTTCATCATCCTGCCGCTCGCGCAGCGAGTGATGCGCCAGAGCCAGGCGTCGCTGGCCACCGGCGAAGGCTACCTCGACACAACGATGATGCACGAAATCGCGCACGGCCTGGGTCCTGCGTACGCGCACACGGCTGGCAGCACGGCTCCGACGCCGATTAACGAGGCCATCGGCCCGCAGTATTCCGCGCTCGAGGAAGCGAAAGCGGACGTCGTCGGAATGTTCTGCTTGAAATGGCTGATCGACCACAGCGCCCTGCCGAAAGAAAAAGAGCAGATGTTCTATGCGTCGTATGTGGCGGGAATTTTTCGCACGGTGCGGTTCGGAATCGCGGAGGCGCACGGCCAGGGCGAAATGATGGAGTTCAATTATCTGCTCGATCAGGGAGCCGTTCGCGCGGCGCCTGGACTCGGAGGCGTCTACGAGATCGATTTCGACAAAACTCCTGCGGCGATTGCGTCGCTAGCCAAGGAGTTGCTCGAGCAGGAAGCCACCGGCGATCGCGCGCGAAGCGAAGCGTGGTTCAAGAAATATGCGGTGATGCCGCCGGAGCTTTCCGCGATCCTGGCGAAAGCCACGGACATCCCCATCGATGTCGATCCCGATTTCTCCTTCAGCCCTCCGCTGACGCTGATTGCGCCCGTGCCGACGCCTCCGCCAGTAAGAGACTGAACGAGCGGAAGGATTCCGCAGAGACGCAGAGAGCGCAGAGAAGATCCCTACGGCAAATCAGAGGATCGATTGGATCGACGAGTCGATCGAGACGTGGGTCTGGGGAAAGCCGTCGATTTCGTAGCTGGCGCCGACCGCGCGGCTGAAATGAAAAAACCGGCCGATGTGGTAATCCTCGTCGAAGATGCTGAAAACGTCTTCGATTTCCTCGCGCGAGAATCCGAGCGACGCGAGCGCCACCTCGCGCCCGTACCCGCCCGACGCCGCGAGATACTTTTCGACCACATCTTTGAGTTGCACTTTAGATCCAGACATACGCACCTGCTTCTCCATACGGCAAATTCATGAACGTCACACCCGCTTCGCTAATCTTTTCGAAAGCCCTGCGCAACCTTCGCGCGCCGTGCGTTGCACAGAGCATCTCGCCCTTGGAATCGCGAATCCGCTGTACTTCGTCGAGACCCGCCACTTCCTCGGACGAAAACCAGAGCCAAGTGGCCGGTCTTGCGCATTCGGCGCAGGTTTCGTCATCCCATTTCAGCCGCTTCTCGATGGCCTCCTCTACCTCCGGCGTCATCCCAACCGGCGCGAAGTCAGGCGCTGCCGCAAAGAAATATTGCGTGAAGCTCGAATCAGGCTCGAACGCCACGACGCGGCCTTCGAACTTCGCGATCTCGGCAGTGGCAACGTCGAGCAGGCATTCGCGGCAGAGCAGGACCTCCGGCCGCAGCGGCATGCGGCGAATTTCGCTTCGGCCGATGAAGTACACGATGTCGGGCAACAGCGTCGCCCTCCAGGGTGAGCCGCGATGCACATGGACGCATTCGGGAGCGGTGCCTTTCAGGCGCGCCCACCAACTGCGGCTGCGCGGCGAAAACTCGATATCGGGATATGCGGTATCGCAGGAAATTGCGGGCAAGCTTTTTGCGGCTCCTGACTTCCAGGAGCTAATCCTAGCAGATTTGTTTTTCGATTGCCGCGAGGCAATCGCCGCGCGAACTGGCGGAGGCTTTGTGGGTCGCGAGGCATTCGGCTATCATTGCTTTCGGCTACACGGTTTGCGAGTTTATTGCGATCTAAAAGGAGGAATTTAGAATGGCGATTTCCGTGGGAACGGCGGCTCCGGAGTTTACATTGAAGGATCAGAATCAGAAGGAAGTGAAGCTTTCGGACTACAAAGGCAAAAACGTCGTCATTATTTTTTATCCGCTCGACTGGAGCCCGGTATGCACGAACGAGCACGCGTGCTTTGTGAACGATATGAAGCGTTTCGAGCAGCTCAATGCGCAGGTGCTGGGAATCAGCGTCGATAGCGCGTGGTCGCACAAAGCGTTCGCGGAAAAAATGGGGATTCACTATCCGCTGCTCGCGGACTTTCAGCCGCGCGGCGCCGTAGGCGACAAATTCGGTGTGTTTCTTGCCGACAAGGGAATCACGGGGCGCGCGATTGCTATCGTCGATCGCAACGGGAAAATCGGCTGGTTCAAGAATTATGATATTCCGGTGGTGCCGGATATTAAGGAAGTCGCGGACGCCCTGGCGAAACTGAACTAAGCGCGACGGATCGCTGCTAATGCGCTGGTGTGGTGGTCGGCGGGTTTGCGAAGGTGCGAATATAATCCACCACCTGCCAGCGCTCCGTGTCGGTCAGCCTGTCTTCGAACGCGGGCATCGGCCGATGGCCATGCGTGATTTTCCAGAATAGTTCGCCGTCGGAGACGCGGCTGATTTCCGCCGCGTTCGTAAAATCGCTAGGCATCATGGAAAGCTCAGGGGCGCGGTCACCTTTGCCGTCGCCGTTTTCGCCATGGCAGCTCTTGCAATTCTTCGAATAAACGAACATTCCTTCATCGATCGCGGACTCAGTGGCGGGCACGGGATTTCGCATTTTCCTGGCAACCGAGGGGACGTTCCACCGGGTGAGCGAGTAAATCACCGCCGCACCGCCAGCGGCCAAAATAAGGAACAAAACAACAATAATCGCGGTCCGATTTCTCCTTGGCGCTGGTTGCGGAGTCACAGGTTTGTCTGAGCGTGTGTCGAACGCACGGGAAATTCTCGCACAGCGGCCAAAATTCTACAAATCGACGCGAGAGTGGGGACCTCTAGAGTCTGCGGAGAAAGTCAAAATCGTTGCCTCAGGGGTTAAAACCCCTGATGAAAAGCGAGCCTTAATGTCGGAGCTGAAGCTCCGACCCCTAAAAACCGACTTTTTCGGCAGCATGGTCAGCGCACGGCGTGCAGAGCGCGAAGCGCCGAGATCACGACGATCACAAGCATCATCACGACGTAAGCGCGGAGTCCCCACAACAGGACTCGAACGCCAACCGAAAGATCCCGCTGCCCGAAATGAGTTCGCCGCTTCGCCGCGACCACCTGGTCCGCTTCGAGCAGCGACAAAACGAGGCGAGGATCCTTCAGGTCCGGGTGCGCCACAGCAACAGCGGCCGCTTCGAGTTCGTTTTCGTCTCGAACGGCGACGTCGGCCGGAATCGGTTTGGTTATGTCATTCATGCGAGAGTCCATACCTTGCGCGATCAGCCTCCAAGCCATTTCGGGAAAACGGTGGCAACACCGAATGCGATTCCCGCAAAAATCAAAAGCAGGGTGACGGTGACGCCGGCGACATTTGCCCACCTTCCGTTCACGTGCTCGCCCATTACTTCGCGATCGTTCACCAAAAGCAGGAGAAATGCGAGTGCCGGAGGCATGGCCAGAACCGCAATCACGTTGACGGTCAAAGCCACGAACTCAAGCGGAAACCGTGGAATCAGGACGAGCACGGCCGCGATGCAAGCAGAGCCAAGCAGAGTGAGGTAAAACGGCCACGCTTCGCGCAGCGGACGATTCAAACTATGCCCCGTTTGAAAAACTTCGCCGAAAGCGTATGCCGAGGACGTGGAGATCGCAATCGCCGCAACAATTCCCGCTTCGAAAATGCCGAGCGCGAAAAGTGCGGCGCCCACGTGCCCGATCCACGGCTCGAGCGCCTGCGCGAACTCGGCGCCTTGAAACTGAGACGCGTCGATCCCGTGATGGAACAGCGGAACCGTAGCAAGGATGGCGGCGATAGCGAAAACGGAGGCGAGAAGAGCGCCGAGAAACGTGTCGAAGCGTCCCGCACTGATGTCGCGCGGCTGCATGCCTTTGTCGACTACCGCGCTCTGCTGAAAGAAAAGCATCCAGGGCGTGACGGTGGCGCCGATGGTGGCCAGGATCAGCACGAGAATCTCGTATTGGTTTCCGTGCGGCAAAGGCATCCACGTAAGGAAAGCGTGGCCCGCGGCGTGCCAATCGGGGCGCGCCAAAATTGCGGCCGGAATAAAAAGGCCATTGAAGATTGCGAGGCTCAGCGTGATCCGCTCCCAGGTCCAATAACGGCCCGTCGTGATGGCGCCGAGCACTATAACGAGAGCTCCGCCGACGGCGACGCCGGGCCGAATGCCGAAAAATCCGAGGCCGGCTCGCACGCCAATAAATTCCGTCACGAGGGTAAGAAAATTTCCGAGGATCAAATCACCCATCGAGAAAAAGCCCCAGAATTTCCCGAAGCGGTCGAAAATCAATTCGGCGTGTCCGCGGTGGGTAACGGCGCCGAGGCGAACGGTCATTTCTTGCACGATGAAGCCCATCACGAACGTAAGCACGACGAACGGCAGGAAGAATCCGATGCCGAACCGCGCGCCATCGGCCGAGTAAGAAAGCATGCTCGGGGCATCATTCTCGCCCAGGAAAACAAGCACGCCAGGGCCGACGAGAAGCCAGAGCAGACGGAATCCGCCGAATGCTTTCGGCCTTCGACTTTTGCCGCGCGCGCGAGCAACCTGCCAGCGATCGCGGGCGCGGTCCACGTCTTCATGCGTCAGAAGGCCGGCCAGTTCAGGAGCGGATGCTGCAGCGGACTGAGTTGTCGGATGCGCCGGCTGATAGCCGGATGTTTTGTTGGACTCGTCCAAGAGTTAACCTTGCTGAACTCAGCGTATAAACTACGCTTAACTCGATAGGACGTCAATCGGTGCGGCGAAAAACTGTGCGGAAAAACTAGCAGCAGCCTCGGAAGGCTCTGCTATAGTGGGAATGAAAGCAATCCGAAGGAGCGAGGAATGGCTGAAGCGCCCAAGCAGCAACAGCAAGTGCAAATCAAGGCCGATGAGAAGGAGTTGCTCGGCCAGTATTCGAATCTCGTCGTCGTGCACCACAACGCCGAAGAATTCACGCTGAATTTTGTCTACATGTTTCCCACCGTGCCGCAGGGCAAGCTGGTGTCGAGCTTGATCCTGAGCCCGATGCATGCGAAGCGGCTGATGCGCGCGCTTGAGGAAAACGTCGCCAAATACGAGGCGCAATTCGGCCCGCTGCGGGAGGGACCGGGGCCAACTCCGGACACGAATGTCGGGTTCGTGCAATAGGAAACGATCGCGCGAAGCGGGTGGAATTACGGCTTCGCAGCTATTAGCGCGCGAGAACCGCTCCTGCATGAGAGGGAGCGACGACCCAGTTCCCCGTAGCATTCAAGAATTCGACGCCCACGGCAAAAGCTGATAATTGAGGTTCCGGCTGGCAGTAAGCGACGCGCGCTACCGATCGAAAGGAGCCGCTGAACGTTGCAATCGTCAGGCGATCGTTGATCTTCCAACGCCGAGTGCTCAGAATCCGCGCTCCGCGGGAGCTTACATTTGAAGTGAAAGTGGCTTCCGTGCCTGGCAGCGCGCTGTTCCCCGTGACCTGAACGGCCACTTCCATGGGAATACGCGTCTCACTGCGAAGCGCATCGAAAGTTTTCGGAATTCTCACTCCAAAAGCCATTTGCAGTCCCCCAGATTCTCCCCACGGATTCTAAAGACAGGCTGCGACGTGCCGGAAACGAAGTTTCTTTTCACTGCGGCCCTTCATGCGATAAAGAGCGCGGTCCGCGGACCCCAAGAGCTTTTCGATTGTCGTTCCATCGGACGGGTAAACCGCAACGCCAACGCTTACTGATATGGCCGGTTGCTGACCGTCGTTCGCAAGCTGTTCGCAAATCCGGATGGCGGCCTGCTTCGCTTCTCTCTCACCAGACTCCGGGAGGACGAGGGCGAACTCATCGCCTCCGTAGCGGCCAGGCAGGTCGATTGCGCGGCTGCTGCTCCGCAGGGCGCTGCCGAGACGCTTGATGGCGCGGCTGCCTGTGAGGTGGCCGTACTTATCGTTGATTTTCTTCAGGCCATCCAAGTCAAAGAGCAGAACGGCAAAACTACGGCCCGTCCGCCGGGAACGCTGAAGCTCGCTTTCCAAGGCCTCGAAGAGCCGGCGATGATTGGCAAGACCCGTGAGGGGATCCGACGAAGCCAGGGTGCTCACCTGATCAAAGAGTTGAGCATTGTCGAGCAGCGTTCCACCGAGAACCACCACGTAACTCAGAACCATGAACACGTGCGCCAGAGTGAAGGGGGCGTCGAGCACATGCTGCGATTCGCTGATCGTGATGTGACAAAGCGCGTTGAGCATGGCGGCTACATACAAGGCCCGGTCCAAAGATGTGTTCACGCGGCGCAAGCGCAAGTGATAGCCGATTGCAGCTGCGACGTAGATGGCCGCCGGAAGCAGGTCCCACAAGCGCGGAATTAGAGCGCCCGGATGAATTTTTGGGGACGCCGGCAGCATGAAGTAGAAGACGCTGGTCAGGTAGGCGACCGCGCCGACAATCAGTGTGGCGACGGCCATTTCTTTGCCGGGGTCGCGCGATACGGGAACGCGCCGCTCAACCGCAAGAGCTGCGAGTAGAAGGATTCCCAGTAGAGTTCTTCCGGCCAGCCAACCGATCGAGATGTGGTCCCCTGGAACGGAAGTAATAAGCATGCCGCGATAAAACGTCATGCTCGTCCCCGCTTCGATCAACCCCGCCAGGACGAAACCGAAAGCAAGGATCAGGGAGATGCGGTCATGGGTGCCCCGGAAGCGGACCAGGGCGTTCGCAGCAAATGTGAAAGCGATAAGGCTCCCCGCCATTTCGAGATACGTATCGAGGAGGGGGTCAGCCAAATAGGAGGAGCCACGAAGCGCCAGCAGGAAGACGAGGTACGCCCCGGTAACGATCATCCAAACGAGGATGAGTCGAAAACGGTCTAAGTGCGCCCAAAACTTTGCTACGCGCTCCACAAATCCCCCAAACGAGAACACACGCCCCTTCAAGTGGAGAGCAAACGACGTTCCTTTGCGGCATGTAGTTTTAGTACTAGCTAGTGATTGATTACAGGACACTTACGTCTTTGCAAGTGCGCTTTCGGGATTCCGAGGTTACCAGGGCGGAACTGCTTTGAGGGTAGAAAAGTTACAAGCCTGACCCCGCCGTTCCCAAATTGGGGGCGGTTCCTACGAAATCTAAGTCTTATTCTCGTCCGCGGCCTTGACGGCCGATTCCGCGGCTTGGAATCCGATCCGGCTGTGTGTTCCATCGCAGAAGGGCTTGTTGACGGAGCCTCCGCAACGACAAAGGGAGAAGGCAGGCTTGCCGGTGAGGTCGTACTTATTTCCGTTGGCATCCACGAGTTCCACGGCGCCTTCTGGCGCTTCCACTCGGAAAGGGCCATTGGGTCTTACGGTGATCTTTACTTGAGCCATTCAATCCTCCGGGTTGTCGCTGGCAAGCACGGACCAAACTCAATACTTAGGAACCGAGGGGTCCACTTCGTCGGACCAAGCAAGAATACCACCCTTCAAGTTCAAGACCTTCCCGAAACCTGCTTTGCGCAGGAATTCAACCGCTTCGGCTGAACGTTTGCCGCTGCGGCAATGCGCGACGATTTCACGCGAGCTGTCGAGTTCATTCACGCGGCGCGAAAGGTCGCCCAGCGGAATCAAGTGGCCGCCGAGATTGCAAATCTGATATTCGTGCGGCTCGCGGACGTCGAGCACGAAGAGGTCGTCGCCGCGATCAAGCCGCGACTTCAAGTCTCGCGGAGTAATCTCGGGCACGGAGGTTTCGGGCGCGGGAGCCTCTTCGCCGCGAATGCCGCAGAATTCCGCATAGTCGATCAGTTTGGTGACAGTGGGGTGATTCCCGCAAACAGGACATTCGGGACTCTGGCGCAATTTGAGCTCGCGGAAACGCATTGCCAGCGCGTCGAAGAGAAGCAGCCGCCCCACGAGGTGCTCGCCTTTGCCAATAATAAGTTTGAGCGTTTCCGCGGCCTGAATCGCACCGACGATTCCAGGCAGCACGCCGAGAACTCCTCCTTCCGCGCAGGACGGGACAAGGCCCGGGGGAGGCGGCTCCGGATACAAGCAGCGATAGCAGGGCCCGTCTGGATAGCCGAAGATTGTTATCTGACCCTCGAATCGGAAAATCGAGCCATAAACGTTCGGCTTCTTGAGCAGGACGCAGGCGTCGTTGACGAGATAGCGCGTGGGGAAGTTGTCGGTGCCATCGACGACGATGTCGTAGCCTTTGAACAGATCGAGGGCGTTTTCGCTGGTCAACCGCGTTTCGTAGCGGTCGATCTGGATATCGGGATTGAGGTTGTGGAGGCGCTCGGCTGCGACCTCGATCTTTGGCCGTCCGACGTCAGTCGTGCTGAACAGAATCTGACGCTGCAGATTTGTGAGGTCGACGGAGTCGAAATCGACCAAGCCGATGCGACCGACTCCGGCGGCGGCAAGATAGAGTCCGAGTGGGGCCCCGAGGCCGCCCGTGCCGATGCAGAGAACTTTGGCCTGCTTGAGCTTGAGCTGCCCCTCCATGCCGACTTCGGGCATGATCAAGTGGCGGCTATAGCGCAGGATCTCTTCGTTCGAGAGCGTCACGGCTGTTTGGCCGGCAGGCGCCGGCGTCGTCGAGATTTCCGTTTTCGTAGCCATTGGAACTTTCTCCAGGATTCTACGCGAATTCAACTCTGCGCGCCGCCGGCGATCGACGGCACGATGCTCACGGTGTCGCCTTCGCGTAGCCGCGTCGCATCCTTTTGCAGGTAGCGAATGTCTTCGTCGTTGACGTAAACATTGACGAAACTGCGCAAACGGCCGTCATCGGAGTACAGGTGCTTCTTCAGCTCTGCATACCGATTTGTCAGGGAAGCGAGCGCCTCACCTACCGTCGAGGCCTGCAATTCAACGATTTCCTGCTTGCCGGCGTAGGCTCGAAGCGGCGTCGGGATGATGACTTTCACTGGCATCCTTGTCTCCTGTGCGAACTAAGCGGACGAACTCAGCGGCGCGACCGTCTCGATGAGCTCTGAATCATAGGCACCGCGATCGTCCTGCAATCGCCACGAAGTGGTATCACGCGCCACACCTTTCTGCACACTCACGATCACGTAGCTGTACCACGGCCAAGCGTGCTCTCGGTCGAATTCGCTGGGCCGCGCCGGCGCGTCCGGATGCGAATGATACCAGCCAAGCAACTCCAGACGCCTTTCGCGCGCGGTCTTTTCCGCCAGGCGAACGTCGTCGGGCGTCAGCTCAAAACGATTGCGGGGCGAATCGTCACGCCGATTCGCGAGCGGCAAAAGCCCGGTGATTTCGCGCGACTCGTCGCCGTCACGTCCCAGCAGCGCGCCGCAGCACTCATGAGGATACGTTTCCACGCCATGCGCATGGATGCGCCGAATCAGCTCATCTTGAATCTTCAGCACGGCGGTCATTCCTCGCTCCAGAAACGCTCGGTGAGATATTTTTCTCCCGAATCAGGGAAGATTGTCACAATCACCGCGCCTTCTCCACCCGGCAGCCGGCCCGCAACATCGAGGCAAACCTGCATGGCTGCACCCGCGCTGACCCCCGCCAGGATTCCCTCTTCGCACGCGAGGCGCTTCACCATTCGATGCGCGTCCTCGGTTCGCGCAGCCAAATCTTCGTCGGCAAGGCTGGCATCGTAGATCGGCGGCACGATGGCGGTGGCCATGTGCTTCATGCCCTCCAAACCGTGAAAGCCAGAGTCCGGCTGAAAGCTGATGCAGCGGATCTTCGGGTTCAGCTCTTTAAGCCGCCGCGTTGTCCCGACGAACGTGCCGCTGGTGCCGAGCCCCGCGATGAAATGCGTGATCCGCCCGTGCGTCTGCTCCCATATTTCCGGGGCCGTGCCAGAATAATGCGCGGCAGGATTCGCGGGATTCGAATACTGGTCCGGGTAGAAATATTTCTCGGGTTCCGCACTGTAAATCTCGCGGACGCGGCGAATCGCGCCATCGGTTCCCTCGCCGCCCGGGGTGAAGACGATGTCGACACCATAGGCCTCCAAGATGCTTTTGCGTTCGGGTGACGCGCTGCTGGGCAAGCAAAGCTTCACGCGATAGCCCAAAGCCGCGCCAATCATCGCGTAGGCAATGCCCGTGTTCCCGCTCGTTGCGTCGAGAATGATTTTGCCCGGACGCAATTGGCCGCGACGCTCTCCTTCGCGGATCATGGAGTATGCGGCGCGATCCTTCACAGAACCGCCCGGGTTGAACCATTCCGCTTTGGCGCAGAACTCGACATTCGGGAAATCGGCACCGATCCGCTCGATCTTGAGTAGGGGCGTGTTGCCGATGCGCTCGAGCAGATGCTGGCCGATACGAGCGTCGGGCGCTGTGTGTTGGGCGGACACTACTGGTCTGTTCACTGATGTCACGTTCTTCTCTGTTCGATCCACTCGTACTTAGTTTGTTTCAGGAAGTCTAGCAAATCGAAGCGCCGCTTTGCACTTAGCGGCGACAGCGCGAGCCAAGGGGTGCGTTAGGGAAGACAAACCGCCGAGGATGGTCTTGCCGTGCCATACGAGATTTGATGCTTGCCGTCCAGTCTTCGACCAGACTTTTTTGGGACCCAGATTTTGGGCTTTACAGAACACCCATTGAATCCATATTCTGAATCACCATGTGGTACGTCAACAAGCTATTTGATCAACCTCAGATTGAGTCGCTTTCGAGCAAAGGATTCCTCGTCCGGAGCTCGGGAGGCGTCGTACGCATCGAAAAGTATGGCTGCGGCGCGGAATTGCGGAAGTCCTCCGAAGGCCGCTATCAGATGACCGTTATTCCGTCGATCATGTCGCAGGGGCAGTTCACCCACCTTTGGGACGCGGGCTATCAGAAATTCCTGCTGACGCACGACGGCACGAAACTCCCGATTCGAGTGGGCCAGCTTGCCGATCTGCGGGTATTTAACGAGGAGCTGCGCACGGCCCTTGGCGTTCCCACCTATTACAACGAAGCGCTCGGATCCACCTGCCAGTACACCGTCTACGATCGCGTCAAAGGCCGCGTTGGAGACAATCCGGACGAAACCGTGGGCGCGCACGAAGAAGCCGAGCATTAGGTCGACGACCCACAAAAAGCGAAAAAGCAGATCCCTCACCCCGCACAAACCGCGGGGATTCGGGATGACAAAGCACTGAGGAATGGCACGTGGACTGGGAAGTCAACAGAGCCGGATTGGTTCTAGTGTGTACGGGCTTGCTCGAGCTTGCGGTGCAGGAGCGCGGGATCGACGCGATGTTTCGCGAAAAATTGTGAACCGACAAAGATGACGGGGACGTCGTCTGTGTAGCGATCGCGCAAGATTGGGTCGTCGTCGATATCCACTTCGTGCAGCTTTGCGCCGAATTGGGCCAGCAGCGGCGTGATGACTGCCTTGGCCTCGTCACAAAGATGGCAGCCCTCTCTGGTATACAGGGTAATGTCACTCAGGCCAGCAATTTCCAGGCGGCCATCCTCCGTTCGACTGTAAAAATCCCCGCCATCGTCGCGAAGAAGGCCTGACTTCAGAAGCTCGGAAACCTTGTCGAAGACGGCGTTGCGCTCTTCCGGCTGGTTGCCACCGACGAATTCGAAAAAGGTGTGGAGATCGAGTGAATCGCGTTCGAGATGATCGAAGGTGGAAAGAATGCGCTGTGAAATGGAGTCCATTCTGTTTTGAAGCGCTTCCGTTACGGTCTGACGGTGTAAAACTGCTGAAAAGGACCGCTGCGTGGATAGAAAGCGCGCGAGCGATAAAGTTCCGCAATCTGGCGAATGTGGCCGAGGTCGTGGAACGCCCACTCGTTCATCAGATGGCCGATCGTAATCGGCCCGAGTTTCGCGTGCTGCCCCTTGCGCGACAGCACCGTGGGCGGAACGTAACGCAAGAACGACAGACTGCGATCGCGCTCGTGGCAGAATGTCTTCAGGCTCTCGCGGCCTTTCTTCCCGGTGTAGTTACCCGCGGCATAGGCGGCGTTCTGGTCGTAACTTTCGATTTGCGGTTCGTTCCTTTCAATCATTGCGCGGATGCGTTCCCGGAAAGCGATTACCTCGGTCTCGGCAAGGTGCGCCAGTACCTCGCTGATCGACCAGCGATCCATGGCGGGTTTCCATTGCATTTGCTCGTCGGTGGCGGCCCAGACGATCTTCTCGATGATGATGGGTGTTTGCTCGAGGACGGCAATTCCGGGTAACGCGTCGGGGCTCGGAGTGGCAGCCATGAATCCTCCCGCGATTCAGCGATGAGTTCTTCCTCGTTATACCTCAGGGAGAAGGCGTTGTCGAAGCCAAGCCTTGTGCGGGCGGCGGGCGCATGGTACACCGGACACGGAGACATATCGGATGGCCCAAGTTCTGGCCCTCGTCGATGACCTGTTTTTTCAGGCGAAGATGCTCGAGACGGCGCGGCACGTCGGCGTCGAACTGCGTACCTGTAGCACGGCCGACGCCCTGGCGGGAGAGATTGCGAAAGAAGCGCCGAACCTTGTCGTGGTCGATCTGAATGCTCGCAGCCAACCTATCGCCGCCATCGAGCAGATGCAGTTGAAGCCGCGAAACTTTGCAATCGTCGCGTTTCTCTCGCACGTTCAGGTTGAGCTCGCCGAACGGGCAAAGGCTGCGGGCTGTAGCGCCGTGATGCCGCGTTCACAATTCACGCGCGACCTGGCAACCATCTTCGCTCAAGCGAAATCCCAGTCGTAATGACTAGCCGGTCCAAGTTTGCATGCCTTGTCGCTGCGTTCATAGGTTGCGCCCTGCCCTGCACTCCCGCACGCGCGCAGGATGGCCACGAGACCGACCCCGCCGCGGCGCTAGCGAGCGCGCTGACGGCGGCTTGCCGTGGGAACGAGACGGAATTTGCAAATTACCTTACCGCCGATAACGCCTCGGCGTTTCGCGCGCTGCCAAAGGACCAACGAAGCGACCTCCTGAAGCGATTCTCCCTGATCGACGATCCCGGCAAGCCTTTGCTTTCGGCGGACGCGCAAAACCACATTGTTTTGCGATGCGAAGATCCCGGCAGAACGGTGGAGTTTCGATTCGGCGAGGCGCGCGTGCGGGAAAATCTCGCGTTCATTCCCGTAACGGTGGTTGACTCGCAGAAGGCGCAGTTCGGACTGGTCCGCGAAAATGGTGGCTGGCGGATTCTCTCGCTGGGACTCGTGCTGCTGGACATCCCCGAACTCTCGAAGCAATGGGCGGAGCAAGACGTCGCTGGACGGGAAGATGCCATCGTGGCTGCGTTGCAGGGATTTACCGACGCGATCCAGCGGTACAAGCGCGCGTTTGGAAAGCTGCCAGACTCGCTCGCGCAGCTGGGCCCCGCGGACCCCGGCCAAATCTCGCCGGAGCAGGCGTCGCTCGTTTCAAAAGAGCTTGCCGGCGGCGCCGCTGGTGGATATCACTTCCGCTACCGCGTGATTTCGACAGCCGATCCGAATAACCAGACCTTCGAGCTGGCCGCCACCCCGGATGACTACGGGAAGACGGGACGCAGGTCGTTCTTCCAGGACGGCGCAGGGAGAATCCACGCCGCCGACAAGCACGGCGCCGCCGCGACGAGCGACGACCCGCCCCTGGAATCCGACAATACGCAGTAGCCTCTCTCCTCAGGTATAATGTGGCTTGCGTTCTCGCCAGGAACATCAACGGGCGGGCCAATCACCAGTTTTGGAATCCATTTATTTCGTCATGCCCCCACTAACCGCGCAACAGAAGCCCTCTCCCGAACAAGCTCTGAGCAACGCCAACCAGCGGTTCTACGCCGCGTTCGAGTCTCGCGACCTCGAGGAAATGTCTAAAGTCTGGGCGCAGGATGATGACGTTCAGTGCGTCCACCCCGGCTGGGACTTGCTCATTGGCTGGGACGAAGTGCGAGAGCGCTGGGCGAGAATTTTCGCGAATGCGAAAAGAGTTCGGATCGCGCTGAGTTCCGTATGGGTGCGCGTGGAAGGCAACGTGGGATGGGTGGCATGCACCGAGCACGTGACCACCGCGTTTGCGGACGGCTTTGACGAAGCCACGGTTCAGGCCACGAACGTCTTCGTTCGGCGCGACGGGCAGTGGCTGTTGGTCACGCACCACGCCTCGCCGTTGCCAAGACCCTCGACATCCACTGTTCAATAGGCTCGCGGGGCCGTCGCCGCGTCAACTGTACGCAAAAGGGTGTCTGTGGTATCCTGGTGCCGCTCGAATTGGGCATTCACACCGGAAGACGCAGATAGAGCTGACTTCGCCCGCAAGGGCACACCACAACTGGCACGGCGGCTTTCTTCAAGTGTCTACCTCGGCCGCGTGCCCACGTGAGCGATTCCAGTGAGCGCCAGGACGGACCCAGCGATGTCCACGCCAGTCGCAGCAACCAAGACCGCTGAACTACGCCTCGCGCATTCGCCCGATAGCGACGACGCTTTTATGTTTTACGCGCTCGCCACGGGCAAGATCCGCCTGCCGGGCGTGAAGTTCACGCACATCCTCTCTGACATCGAGAGTTTGAATCAGGCCGCGCGACAGGAAAAGTACGATATCACGGCGATCAGTTTCTTTGGGTACGCATTCGTTGCCGATAAGTACGTGTTGCTCGATTGCGGTGCGAGTTTCGGCGAAGGATACGGCCCAATCGTGGTGGCGTCCCATCCCATCAAGAAAAACGACCTTGCCGGACGCAAAGTGGCCATTCCCGGCACGCTGACCACTTCTTATTTGGCGCTCAAGCTATTCGAGCCCAACGTCGAAACTGTGACGATGCCATTCGACAAGATTCTGGACGCAGTGCGAGCGAAGGAAGTGGAAGCCGGCTTGCTGATTCACGAGGGGCAATTGCTCTTCTCGCAAGCCGGATTGCATCGCGTGGTTGATTTGGGCCAGTGGTGGCACGAAACCACCAAGCTGCCCCTTCCCTTGGGAGCTAACGCGATTCGGCGAAAGCTTGGCCCGGAAATGGGCCTCCAGGTTGCGCGAGTGATCCGCGACAGCGTGAGCTACGCTCTGGAGCATCGTGATGCTGCGCTGAATTACGCGTTGCAGTTCGCGCGCGACATGGACCCTGCTCTGGCCGACAAGTTCATCGGCATGTACGTCAACCGGTGGACGCTCGACTACGGAGAAGAGGGCCGGCGGGCCGTGCGGGAATTGCTGGAACGTGGTGCAGCGGTTGGACTTGTGCCTTCGTCCTTTAGGGTTGAGTTCCTGTCCGAAGCTGCGTAAAATGACGTAGTTGTATCGGTGAGTGAAGAACCTTCACATTTGACCTAAATCTTTCCGCAGTACGGGCCTCGCACGAGGCACTCGATCCAGGCAAGGCTGGCAACACCGTTTCCGCGCGTCTCAATTGCAAGTCCTTCGAGAGGATATACTTGACGCCATGAGGGACCTCATCCAAACCGGCGTGGCTCTTCGAGAGCTCTTGCGCGAGCGCATTTTGGTGCTCGACGGCGCGATGGGCACAATGCTGCAACAGCAGAACCTGACGGCCGCCGATTTTGGCGGGCCGCACCTCGAAGGCTGCAACGAGAACCTGGTGATGACGCGTCCCGACGTGGTGCTTTCGATTCATCGCAAGTATCTCGAGGCCGGCTCGGACATCATCGAAACGAATTCGTTCGGCGGAACGCCGATCGTGCTCGCAGAATACGGTCTCGGCGACCAGGCGCGAGAAATCAACCGCCGGGCGGCAGAGCTGGCTCGGCAGGCAGCGGACGAGTTTTCTACTGCCAAGAAGCCACGGTTGGTTGCAGGCTCGATGGGGCCGACCACGAAGGCGATCAGCGTCACCGGCGGCATCACGTTCGATACCCTGCGGAAGAACTTCCGCGACCAGGCGCAAGGCCTTATCGAAGGCGGCGCCGACGTGCTGCTGCTCGAGACTTCCCAGGACACGCGAAATATCAAGGCAGGCGTGCTCGGGATTCAGGAACTGAGCCACGAACTTGGCCAGCCGATTCCGCTCATGATCTCGGTGACCATCGAACCGATGGGGAGCATGCTCGCGGGACAAAGCATCGAGGCCTTGTGGGCGTCACTTGATCACGTCGAGCTGATCTCGCTCGGCCTCAATTGCGCGACGGGCCCTGAATTCATGACGGACCACATCCGCACGTTGCAATCGCTCACCACGCGATTCGTTTCGTGCTATCCGAACGCGGGCCTGCCAAACGAGGAAGGCCGGTACGGTGAGACGCCGACATCCCTTGCGGAACAGCTTGGCAGATTCGTCGAGCGGGGCTGGCTCAATGTCGTGGGCGGATGCTGCGGGACGACGGAAAAGCACATTCGCGCGATCGCGCAGATGGCGGAAGGCAAGGCTCCGCGACGCCCGCCAGAGCCGAATCATCGCGCCGTGTACTCCGGCATCGACGTTATCGAAGCCGAAGAGAGCACGCGGCCGCTGATCGTTGGCGAGCGCACGAACGTAATAGGCTCACGTGCATTCAAGAATCTGGTCGGCGCCGAACAGTGGGAAGAGGCCACCGAGATTGCGCGCCGGCAGGTGAAAAGCGGCGCGCATATTGTCGATGTCTGCCTGCAAAGCACCGACCGCGACGAGATGAAGGATATCCCGCCGTTCTACGATCAGCTGATCCGCAAGATCAAGGCCCCGATCATGATCGATACCACTGACCCGAAGGGCATCGAGCTTGCGCTCACATATTGCCAGGGGAAGAGCATCATCAACTCGATCAACCTGGAAGATGGCGAAGAGAAATTCGAGCGTGTGTGCCCGCTAGCGCGCTCGTATGGGGCCGCGGTGATCGTCGGATGCATCGACGAAGATCCCGTGCAGGCGCAGGCGTTCACGCGCGAACGGAAGCTTGAAATTGCGGAACGCTCGCGCAAACTGCTGACGGAGAAGTACGGAATCCACGCGGAAAACATTATCTTCGATCCGCTCGTGTTCCCCTGCGCCACGGGTGACGAAAACTACATCGGCGGCGCCGTGGAAACGATCGAGGGAATTCGGCTAATCAAGCAAAGGATTCCTTATGTGCGGACTGTGCTGGGAATTTCCAACGTGTCGTTCGGGCTGCCGGCGGGCGCGCGCGAAGTGGTGAACTCGGTTTTTCTATACTACTGCACGAAAGCGGGCCTCGATCTGGCGATCGTCAACGCGGAACGCATCGAGCGATTCCCTTCCATTCCCGAGCGGGAACGAACTCTGACGGAGAATCTGCTTTTCAATCGCGTGCCGGCGGAGATTCCCGAAGGCCATCCCCAATCGGCGCTGCTGCGCGGGGCGCCGGCCGATTGGCGCGAACAATCGCGCGAAGAGAAGGCAGCGATCAATCAGTTCAACATCGCCGCAATTTCGGACCACTTTCGCGGCGCGGGCACGCGCAAGAAGGCCAAGGCCGCGGACTTACCGCTCGATCAGCGGCTCGCAAACTACATCCTGGAAGGCTCGAAGGATGGCTTGGTTGCAGACTTGGATCTCAAGCGGGGAGAAGGAGCCGCTCCGCTGGAGATTATCAACGGCCCGCTGATGGGCGGAATGGCCGAAGTCGGGCGGCTGTTCAACAACAACGAGCTGATCGTCGCCGAAGTGCTGCAATCGGCGGAAGCGATGAAAGCCGCCGTGAACCATCTCGAGAAATTCATGGAGAAGGCGGATGTGGAAAAACGCGCGAAGGTGATTCTGGCCACCGTGAAGGGCGACGTTCACGATATCGGAAAGAATCTCGTCGAAATCATCTTGAAGAACAATGGCTACGATGTGATCAATCTCGGCATCAAGGTGCCGCCGGAGGAGTTGATCCGCGCGCACCGCGAGCATCAACCGGACGCGATCGGGCTTTCGGGCCTGCTCGTCAAGAGCGCGCAACAGATGGTGACCACCGCGTCCGATTTGCGCGAAGCGGGAATCCGCGTGCCGTTGCTGGTAGGCGGCGCCGCGCTATCGGAAAAGTTCACGAAGACGAAGATCGCGCCGCAATACAACACGGCGGTCTGCTACGCGAAAGACGCCATGACGGGACTGCGCCTGATGAACGAGCTGAGCGATCCTGCGCGCCGCGACGGAACATTGCAGGAGCACACGTACGTTGGCACCGCCGTCCTAGACGAACCTGCGCCGCGCCCTGCGGAGCCAGCGGGCGAAGAGCGGTCGCCGCGAGTTCGCGTTGACTTGCCGATTCCGCAGGTGGCGTATCTGGACCGGAAGAAGCGTGTGGTTCCCGACCTGAATGAGGTTTGGAGCTACGTGAATCCGTACATGGTTTTCGGCCGCCATCTCGGCTTCCGCGGAAATTTCGAGAAGGCGCTAGCCGAACGCGACCCGCGCGCGCTCGAACTATTCAACAACATGGAAGAAGTGAAGCGCGAGGCCGCGAAGTTCATGAAAATCTCCGCTGTTTGGCAGTTCTTCGAAGCGGAGCGCAAGGGCAATTCGATTGCGCTGTTTGCTCCGGGCGGGAGTGCGCCGCTTCACACATTTCATTTTCCCCGCCAGCGGATTGGCGACAAGCTCTGCTTGAGCGACTACGTTCTTCCGCCACGAGATGGAGCGCGCGATCACATCGCGCTCTTTGTCGTCACGGCCGGCGCCGGCATTCGCGACCGGGCGGAGGCGGAAAAAACCGCTGGAAATTACTTTTTTTCCCATGGATTGCAGGCGCTGGCGCTCGAAACGGCCGAGGCTTGCGCCGAATGGCTGCACCGGCGAATCCGCGAAGATTGGGGCTTTCCGGATCCTCCGACGATGACCATGGCGGATCGCTTCACTTCGAGATACCGCGGGAAACGCTACAGCTTCGGATACCCTGCATGCCCGAATCTGGAGGACCAGGCCGGAATCTGGATCCTTCTTCACCCCGAAGAAATCGGAATCCATCTGACCGAAGGAATGATGATGGACCCGGAAGCGAGCGTCAGCGCGCTTGTCTTTCAACATCCGGATTGCACCTATTTCTCCGTGGGCGAGCAGAGCGACGCATAGAAATGGCCTCAGCGAATCTTGGCTCGGCTTCCGCCAATTAACTCTTAGGTATCCCTCTCGATCTTTCGCGCGAAGCAGTGGTGTGTTCGTGTCCTACGATGGTGTTGCGATGCCGAAAGATATCATTGATTTCACGCCCGATCGCCAGGACCCGCTCCCGACCCAAAACCGCACTCCACAATCCGGTGTCGCAGAGGCTCTCCGGTACGTCGGCGCCTACCCAAAGCAATTCCAGCGACGACGAGACGATACCCTCCGGTGGATTGTGCTGGCGATGTTAGTAGGGACGGTCGTCGCGTTCGCGTTCGTCAATTACCTTGCGAAGTAGCCCGGCTCTGTTGGCCAGGCAGGGTGATTGTCACGCGCCTTTTCCAGTGCTAGCATCGCTTCATGCCGCACGAATTCAGCGAAAATGAACGTGATCCTGAAACGCAGACCTCGGCGGCCCGCGGCATGGGTCCCCCGCGGAAGGGGATCGGCGCTGACGTCCTCGATCCTCCCGGGGAAGTTCCCATACCTGGGCTCTTCAGGCATCCGCGTATCTTCATCTGGTTGGGAATTCTCTTACTCGTAGGGTCTATTGTTGCGCTGGTGATGACGTCGCTGCTTCGAAGGTAGCTCCGCCCTCGGGCACCCGGAATCGCACCACTTTACTTGACTCGCTCACACGGAGTCTCATAGAGTTCCCTCACCTATGAACAAAACCGTTCCTTCGCTGTTCCTTTCGTGCCTCGCAATCTTTCTCTCCGTGACGCTCTCTGGAAACTCCGAGGCGCAGTCTCAGAGTCAGGCGCAGCAGCCGCAGGAATACTCTCACGCGGGTCCCAATCCGAACTGGCCAGCGACGGCCGTCCGCGCCCCCAAGGGAATGGTGGTCAGCGACGAAAAACTCGCCTCGGATGCAGGCGTCGAAATCATGAAGCGGGGCGGCAATGCGGTCGACGCAGCCGTGGCGGTAGCGTTCGCGCTGGCCGTGGTTGAACCACAGGCGGGCAACATCGGCGGCGGCGGCTTCATGCTGGTGCGCAAAGCGGACGGCAAAGCCGCATTCGTGGACTATCGGGAAACGGCACCTGCCAAAGCCTCGCGCGACATGTACCTTTCCGCGGACGGCACCGTGGACGCGAAAGCTTCCGTGAGGGGTTACAGAGCGGTAGGCGTGCCCGGCACAGTTGCGGGTCTTACGCTCGCCCTCAGCAAATACGGAACCATGAAGCTGCCGGACGTGATGGCGCCTGCGATTCGTCTTGCTGAAGAGGGTTTCCCGCTGAGTGAAATGCTCGCCGGTCTGCTGCGCAGTCACGCTTCGGGTCTTCAGCAGTTTGCCATCAGCCGCCGCACCTTCTTGAAGGATGGCGACTATTACCAGACAGGGGAGATTCTGAAGCAGCCGGAGCTCGGCGCCACGCTCCGACGAATCGCGAAGGATGGAGCTGTCGAGTTCTACCGCGGCCGCACGGCTCACGATCTCGCGGGCGAGATGAAGGAAGAAGGCGGATTGATAACGCTCGACGACCTCGCCGGCTATAAGGCAAAAATCCGCGAGCCACTCACGAAGACGTATGCGGTAAACGGTCACCAATGGGAAATCATCACGAGTCCGCCGCCGAGCTCGGGCGGCATCGCGACGATCGAGGCTCTCAACATCCTACAAACCGTTCCCCTCAAATCGTGGGACGATCCGGAGTCGGTGCACTGGGTGGTGGAGGCGATGCGGCGCGCGTTCGCGGACCGCGCCATGTATCTGGCGGACCCGGACTTCGCGAGCGTCCCTGTGGCCGGCCTGATTTCCGGTTGCTATGCGGATTCGTTGCGCGCAACGATCGATCCGGCGAAGGCGTCTTCGAGCCAGCAGGTTGGCGCCGATGACCCCAAGATTCTCCAGAAGCAATCCCTTTCGCCATGTACAGAGTCCGGCGGCCGCTCAGCCGTAGCGGATAAGGACGCTGCGGCAATTGCGCTTACCGAAGCCGCGCGCGAGGGCCATACCACTCATTTCTCCGTCGTGGACGCCGCCGGAAACGCCGTCTCAAACACCTACACGCTGAATGCCTACTTCGGTTCCGGCGTGACTTCCCACGATGGCATTCTCTTGAATGACGAGATGGATGATTTCACGACGCATCCAGGTTCCACCAACATGTTCGGCTTGATTCAGTCGGAAGCCAATACGGTGGGCCCGGGAAAGCGTCCCCTGAGTTCGATGATGCCGACGATTCTGCTGCGCGACGGCAAACTGAGCTTCGTCACGGGCTCGCCGGGCGGTCCGACGATTATTTCCGTGACACTGCTTTCGATTCTGAACTGGATGCGGCTCGGGATGGATGCGCAATCCGCCATCAACGCGCCTCGCTTTCATGAGCAGTGGATGCCGGAGGACGTCGTCCTGGAGCCTTCGATTTTCCCGGCGGTCTTGCAAGATTTGGAAAGCAGGGGCTACCGCATCGCGCAGAACCAGCGATGGCTGGGAATGATCGAAGCGATCGGCATCGACCCAAGCACAGGCGAGCGGCTCGGCGCCGGCGACCCGAGGCGAAACGGCGCGGCCTCTGGCTATTGACGCGAGAGCGTTTTCCACGGACCATGGTAACTCTTCACTGAGGCGCTGGGACTTCATGCAACGCGTTCTTTCCACCTATCGGTACGTCCACAATCCGCTCGGACCGACGCTGCTCGCGGAAATTGCGCAGGCAGGCATTCCCGCCATCGAGATCTTTTGCTCGCTGGGGCATTTCAACTATCCCTCGCAGCCGGCGGTGCGCGAACTCGCCGGCGCGCTCGAAGAATCCGGGCTTAAGCTGCATTCCTTACACTCGCCGACGGAGCGCGACACCGCCGTTGGGCGCGACAGCGGCGTTCCCATTTCGATTTCGGATACGGAGCGCGTCCGCCGGCTGGATGCCGTGGACGAAGTGAAGCGGGCGCTGGAAGTCGCCGAGCGAATTCCCTTTCAGTATCTCGTCCAGCATATGGGTCACTCACGGCAAATGGCCGATCCCAAAAAATTTGACGCGGCATTCAATTCGCTCGAACATCTCGTCATTTTCGCTAAGCAGCGCGGCGTCACGATCGCGCTGGAAAACACGCCGGGTGAACTCGGCTCGCCGGAATCGCTCCAGCAGTTCATCAAGGAGACTCACTTGAACGGCGTGAAGTTGTGCCTCGACGTGGGGCACGCGCATCTCGACTCAGGTGTAAGCGGCGCGTTCGAACTGATGAGCGAACGCCTTGTTACTACGCACATTCACGATAATCACGGAGAAAAGGACGAGCACCTGCTGCCCTATGAAGGGACGATCGATTGGGACGCTACTCTCGGACTGTTTTCCGGAGCCTCTCAGCCGCTTCCGATCGTTTTAGAGCTGAAGGAGCAAACCGCTGGCGGACCAGTGCTCGATCAGGTGCGGGCGACGTTCGATAAGATCGAGGAGAATCTCGAAAAACGATGACTCAGGAAACACACGCTGGCCTTCCTATAGTTTCCATCGAGCAGGCGGGACAGCATGCTGGAAGTGCCGTCACGATTCGCGGGTGGCTGTACAACCTCCGCGAGTCCGGCAAATTGCTGTTTCCCATTTTCCGAGACGGCACCGGCGTGATTCAGGGCGTCGTCTCGCTGAAGGAAAATCCGGCTGCGTTCGAGGCGCTGAAAGGTCTGACGCTGGAATCCAGCGTGATCCTGAGCGGCAAGATTCAGGCCGAACCACGGGCTCCGGGCGGCTACGAGATACACGTCAACGCGCTCGAGGTGGTGCAGCGAGTTCCAGACGCCACGCCGTATCCGATTCAACTCAAAGAGCACGGCGTCGACTTTCTGCTCGATCAGCGCCACCTCTGGATTCGAACGCCGCGGCAGGCCTCGATTCTGCGCATCCGCGCCCAAGCCGAGGGCGCTGCGCGGAATTACATGGACAGTCTGGGCTACACGCTCACCGATGCGCCGATTTTCACGCCGGCGGCGTGTGAAGGCACCACCACGCTCTTCGAAGTGAACTATATCGACGACCAAAAGGCCTATCTCACGCAATCGGGGCAGCTTTACGTCGAAGCGACGGCCGCGGCGCTGGGGAAGGTCTACACGTTCGGCCCCACATTCCGCGCCGAGAAATCGAAGACACGCCGGCATCTGACCGAGTTCTGGATGCTCGAACCCGAAGCTGCATTTGCCCATCTGGAGGACATGATTCGGCTCGGCGAAGGGCTCGTTAGCGCCATCGTGCAGTCCGTCGTGAAGAACAAGGCGCGCGAACTCGAAACCCTGCAACGGGACGTCTCGAAACTCGCAAAGATCGAACCGCCGTTTCCCCGCGTCAGCTATGACGAAGCGATCGGCGTGCTGCAGAGCGCCGGAAACTCCGCCAAATGGGGCGATGATTTCGGCGGCGACGAAGAGACGATTCTCTCCAAGAATTTCGACAAGCCCGTGATCATCCATCGCTATCCCGCCGCGATGAAAGCCTTCTACATGGCCACGGACCCCGAACGGCCCGAGCTTTCGCTCAGCTTCGACATGATTGCGCCAGAGGGATACGGCGAGATTATCGGCGGGGGCGAGCGCCAGTCGAACTATGAGACGTTGATTCGGCGCATTCGCGAAGAAAAGCTGCCCGAAGAATCTTTCCAGTGGTATCTGGACCTGAGGCGCTATGGCAGCGTTCCGCACGCGGGCTTTGGACTCGGCCTCGAGCGCACGGTAGCATGGATTTGCGGAACGGAGCACATTCGCGAGGTCATCCCCTTTCCACGGATGCTGTATCGCGTTTATCCTTAAGCATCTCTCCAGCATCTCGGGATCGCAAAAAGAAGCCAACATGGCAGAGAAAATCCGAATCATCGGAGTGCCGATGGACCTAGGCGCCAGCCGTCGTGGCGTCGATATGGGGCCTTCCGCGCTGCGTGTGGCGGGATTGCAGGCGAAGTTGAAGCAGCTCGGGCGGCAGGTGGAAGATATCGGCAACATCATCGTGAAGCAGCCCGAAGAACAGCACTACGGCGTGAAGAACGCGAAATATCTCGAGGAGATTTCGGATACGTGCAAGGGGCTCGCTGACATCGTTTTGAAGACGCTGGACGAGGATTTGCTGCCGCTCGTACTGGGAGGCGACCATTCGATCGCCGTCGGAACCGCGGGCGGCGCGGCCGCGCACTACCACAAGGAATCGAAGCGAATCGGCCTCATTTGGCTTGATGCGCACGGAGACATGAACACCCCAGAATCCTCGCCGTCAGGAAACGTTCACGGAATGCCGCTCGCGTCGATCATGGGCTACGGGCCGCCGGAGCTGACCGACCTGGGCGGAATCAAGCCGATGGTGGAACCTCGCAATATCGCTCTCGTGGGCATTCGCGATCTGGACGCGAAGGAACGCCGCCTCGTAAAGGATTCTGGCGTTCACATCTTCACCATGCGCGATATCGATGAGCGCGGCATGCGAGAGGTGATGGCCGAGGCGCTGCGGTTTGCAGGCGACGACACGGCGGGAATCGCCGTGAGCCTCGACATGGACTTCGTCGATCCATCGGACGCGCCCGGCGTGGGCACGCCCGTCCGTGGCGGCGTCACGTACCGCGAGGCGCACCTCGCGCTCGAGATGATCGCCGACAGCCGCGCGATGGTGTCGTTCGAGCTTGTCGAAATCAATCCGGTGATTGACCTTCACAATACGACGGCGACGCTCGGCGTCGAGCTGGTGCTCTCCGGCCTGGGAAAGAAAATTCTGTGAAATCCTCGGCGATTCAAGTAGCCGCCCTATTGGTGAAACGATGAGCACCAAGAAACGTTTGCGCGTCGGCGTCTTGTTTGGCGGGCGCTCCGGCGAGCACGAAGTGTCGCTAGCTTCAGCCGCATCCGTAATTCGCGCGCTCGATCCCGAGAAATATGAAGTTGTGCCCATCGGGATTTCAAAAGATGGGCGCTGGCTCGTCGGAACCACGGCCCACAGAATGCTTCCCGATGTTTTGAAGTCGGGCGAGCGCGTTGTCCTTCCGCCCGACCCCAGCGCCGCGGCTCTCGTTCCACTCGCGAACGGCACAGGGCAGCCGAGCGTGACCATCGACGTCGCATTTCCGGTCTTGCATGGGACTTTCGGCGAGGATGGCACCATACAAGGGCTGCTCGACCTTGCCGGACTGCCCTATGTGGGCGCGGGGGTCCTGGGTTCGGCTGTAGGAATGGATAAGGACGTTCAAAAGCGCCTTTTCGAGCAAGCGGGCTTGCCGGTGGTGCCGTTCCTTGCGATTCGGCGCTCCGAGTGGGAGAAAGATCGCGCGGCGATCATCAAGCTGATCAAGAAAAAACTTCGATTCCCGATATTCGTGAAGCCCGCGACGCTTGGTTCGTCGGTGGGAATGACGCGCGTGACAAAGGCCCAGGAAATTGGCCCGGCGATGGACCTTGCCGCCGAATTCGCCCTGAAAATTGTCGTGGAGCGCGGCATCGTTGGCCGCGAAATTGAGGTTTCCGTGTTGGGGAACGACGACGTTCGCGCATCTATACCGGGTGAGATCGTCCCGCATCGCGAATTCTATGATTACGCCTCGAAGTACCTCGAGGCGGGGACGCGCCTCGTTATTCCCGCCCCGCTTACGAAGAAGCAGGTCGCGCAGTTTCAGGACTATGCCGTTCGCGCCTTCCAGGCGATCGAAGGCACGGGAATGGCGCGCTGCGATTTCTTTCTGGAGAAGCGCACCGGGAAAATCTTCGTCAACGAACTCAACACCATTCCGGGTTTCACTTCGATCAGCATGTACCCAAAGCTGTGGGAAGCCTCCGGATTACCCTACTCAGAACTGATCGATTGCTTGATCGGCCTTGCCCTCGATTTGCACCGGGAAAAAGCCCGCACCAAATACTCGATTGAACTACCGCCAGGCGCAGCCGGGGCCCTCGAAGGGTGAGCCTGGTTTCGGAGCCGAAGCCTTGACATTTCGAGCTTCTGCCCATTAAACTAACCAGTTAGTTAAAGAATAGGACCGGCCACAAACCTTCGCACCACCGAAGGCATCGCGCCGGCGGCAACCGATCGTGTGTAACAAACAATGATGCGAGGACGTAAAAGAACTGAGAATCCTGCCACGGCGCGGCGAATTTTGGCCGCAGCCGAGGAGCGGTTTGCCGCTCAGGGCATGGCGGGAGCGCGAACGGATGAGATTGCGGCAGCGGCGCACGCGAACAAGGCGATGCTCTACTACTATTTCGGCAACAAACGCCGCCTGCACCAGGCCGTACTCGAGAACCTGTTTCGGCAACTTCGCACCACATATGTACTTCCAAAGAAACATGCTTCTCCGCGAGAAAAGCTTCGAGCGTTCATTGTGGGCTATTTCGATTTTCTGGCGACGCACCCTAACTATCCCCGGCTGGTGATGCGAGAGGCCATGGAGCGAACGCGCAACTTCGATCGCATCGTCCGGCAATACTTGCGTCCGTTCTACGCGCAACTCGCACGCACGATCGAAGAAGGGGTTGCGGGTGGCTCGCTTCGTGACGTGGACAAACACCACGCAGCATTCTCGATCGTCGGCATGATCACATCTTATTTCGCCGCCGCGCCCATCCTGGGCCAGGTTGTCGGCTACAGCCTGCTGACGCCGAGTGCGATCGAGGAAAGAAAGCGAGCCGTGCTGGACTTTATCGATCATGGCTTGATTGTCGCCAAGGAGAGGTCGCGATGAGTGGTGCAAAATTCTTCCGTTTTGTTGGAATCGTGTTCGTAATTGCGCTCATCGTCTACTATTTCTCCACGCCGCACGGCAAAGAGATTCCGCTGATCGGCGTCATCGACGGCAACGAAGTCATCGTGAGCCCTCAGATCACCGGCAGGATCATCACTCTTACGGTGGACGAAGGCTCCGAGGTGAAGCAGGGCGACTTGATCGCGCAACTCGATCCGAAGGAACTCGAAGCGAGTCTCCAGGCGGCGAAGGCGAACGTCGGGACGCTCGAGTCATCGGTGCGAGAAGCGGAGCACAACTACTTATGGACCGAGGACCAGACCGGCGCTTCCATCGAACAGGCCGGTGCGACGGTCACGGGAAGCGACGCTCAGCTCGAGCAGGCCCGCGCGCAGCTGTGGCGCGACCAGGCCGATCTCGATCGCATGCAGAAGCTCTTCGACAAGGGCGAAGTCTCGGCGCAAGAGCGCGATCACGCCGAGGCCGCAGTCCGGATGTCTCAAGCAAATTTGCAATCTATCACCCAATCGGTGAAGGCCATGCAGGCCGCGCTGGGCGTCGCGCAGGCGAATCGAAAGCAGGTGGACATGCGGAAGAGTGCGCTTGCCACCACGATTGCGCAGCTCGAACAAGCACGGGCGAATGAGGCGGCCACCGCAACCCAGCTCGGCTACACGCGCATTTACGCGCCGATCAACGGGATCGTCTCGGTGCGTGTGGCAAAACAAGGCGAGGTAGTCGCGGAGGGATCTCCCATCGTAGTGGTGGTCGACATCGACCATCTCTGGGTGCACGCCGATGTGGAAGAAACGTACATCGATCAGATCCAGCTCGGCCAGAGGATGCACGTGAGGCTTCCCTCGGGGGACATCATCGACGGCCAGGTTTTCTTCAAGGGAGTGGAAGGCGATTTCGCGACGCAGCGCGACGTGAGCAGAACGAAGCGCGACATCAAGACGTTTGCGATCAAGATATCCGTTCCGAATCCGGGGCGGAGGCTGTTCACGGGAATGACCGCAACCGCGCTGCTGCCGCCACCGGAAAAAAAGAGCTGGTTCGCCCGGCTCTGATGCCCCGAGGAACTTGAGATGCACGCCATCGAAGTAGACCATCTCGTGAAGAAGTTCGGCGACCTCATCGCCGTCAACGACATCGGCTTCTACGTCGAGGACGGCGAGATTTTCGGCCTTCTGGGCCCGAATGGCGCGGGCAAGACCACGTTGATTCGCATGATGACCACTCTTACTCCGCCCACTTCCGGGACCGCGCGGATCGCGGGACACGACATTCGTACCGATCCGGACGGCGTTCGACAGGTGCTGGGCGTGATTCCGCAGGCGTTCACTTCGGATCCCGAACTCACTGCGTCGGAGAACATGCTGATTCACGCGAAGCTCTATGGCGTTCCCGCGAGCCAGCGCGAAAAGCTCATCAGCGACTTGCTGGAATCGGTGGACTTGGCGAAGTTCAAGAATGCGCTGGTGCGCACGTTCTCCGGCGGCATGAGGCGGAGGCTCGAGATTGCGCGCGGGCTGGTTCATTCGCCCAAAATCCTTTTCCTGGATGAACCGACGACGGGACTCGATCCGGTTTCCCGCTCGAATGTGTGGGAAATGATTCGGGGACTTCGCGACAACTCGAAGCTGACGATCCTCCTGACCACGCACTACATGGACGAAGCCGACAAGCTCTGCGAGCGCATCGCGATCGTCGACCACGGGAAGCTCGTGGCCCTCGATACACCGACGCAACTCAAGGACAGCATCCCCGGCACGGACACCGTCGAAGCAGAATTCGAAAACCCGCCGAGTGACTGGATCGAACAGTTGAAAAAGATCCCGCAAGCGGCCGGTGTGACAGAGCGTGATGGGGTGGTCCACATCGCTTCGCACGACGGACCGACAACCGTCGCCTCGTTGATGGATTTGGCGCGCGCGAAAAGCGTGCGGGTAAACAAAGTGACGGTGCAGAGCACCACGCTTGACGACGTGTTCCTGCATTACACGGGACGAGAACTGCGCGATGAGGCGCACGGAGGCGGCAAGTATGACATCAGCCATCTCTATCGCTGACGCACGATCGAGAAACAGCGCCTTGCAAAGCCGGGAGGACTCGCGGCGATGAAGCTCTACCGCATCATGGCCCTTATCGAACGCGACATGCGGAAGTTTTTTCGCAGCCCCGCGCTGATGACGGCCTCCATGATTTTCCCGCTCGTGCAACTTGTCATTCTCGGGTATGCGTTCGGCGGCAAGATCAGCGGCGCAAGCATTGGACTTGTGGACCAGGATCATTCCGTCGAGTCGCGGCAGATCCAGGAGATGTTCAACGGGATTGCCGCCGGGGCCAAGACTCTGCATGTGATCAACTACGATTCCCAGCAGCGCGCGATCGACGACCTTCGCGCCGGCGCCATCCACGCCGTAGTGGAAGTTCCTGACGATTTTTCGCGCCGCTACTACCAGCACGATCGTCCGCGCATTGCCTTGGTGGAGGACAACACGGATCAATTCGTTTCCAGCTCAATCGCCGAGCGGCTGCAGCAGATGGTGAACGAACTCAACGCGCCTTCAACCGAGCCGCGCCTGAATCAGGTGGTGCAACTCAACGTCGTCGAGGTGTATCCGTACGTCGAATACATCAAGTATCTGCTCGCCGGATCGATTGCCATGGCCATTTTCATCGTGGCGATGATCGGCGGCGGAATCACTTTCATTGACGACAAGTCGCGCGGGTTGCACGAAGGATATCTGCTGACTCCCATTCACAAGACGGAACTCGTGCTGGGCTTGATCGGCGCGGGCGCGCTCAAGGGCTTGATGGCAGGCATGATTCTCACGGTGGTCGGCGGCCTGATTGCGGGTATTCCTCACATCTGGGATCCGGTGAGACTTTTCTATCTCGCGATCGTCGTTTTGGTCGCGTCGCTGGGCATGATCAGTTTCATGTTCCTGGTGATGGTGCGCGTGGACGATCCCCTGGTGCCCCGCGCGATTTTCGGCGTCTTGAATACACTGCTTTTCTTTCCGTCTGGCGCTGTGTATCCGATTGAAGCATTTCCGAAGTGGTTGCGGTGGTTCGCGGTGGTCGATCCCTTCACGTATACGGTTCACGCGCTGCGAAACCTCACCGTGAAAGACACCGGCATTGAAGGAATTTACATGGACGTGCTAATTTTGTTGGGGTTTTCGGCGGTCATGATCGCGGGCAGCATCGCGCTGTTCAAGCGCCAGCTATAGATCCCAGCGCAAAGGAGCATTCGTGGGTATTTTCGATTCCGGCGAGGAACATCCGCCTGCCAAGGTTCGCCGCTACATCATCACGGTTGTCGCGTTTGTGGTCGTCGTGTTTTTGTTTGCCTGGTATTGGATGGGCGTGCGCTTTTACAAGGAGAGGGGCACCGTTCGTCATTTCCTCACCGACGTCGCGACCGGCAACATGGACGAGGCCTATCGGATCTGGAAACCGTCGCCGACGTACTCGCTCAAGGACTTTCTCGACGACTGGGGCCCGAGCGGCTACTACGGTCCGATAAAGAGCTTCAAAGTCGGCACTCCGCAGGGCGTAAAGAACGGCCCGAGCGTTGCCATCGTCATCGAAGTCAGCCCCGACGAACCGTTTCCCGGTGAACATGACGAAGCCAAGCAGAACAAGACTCAGAAAATAACGCTCTGGGTTGACCGCGCAGATGAGTCGATCAGCTTCCCGCCTTATTAGCCGCCCGAAGACTTCTTTTTTCCGCCGATCCACATCATCGTCGTCCACTCGTTTTCTACATCCAGGACTTCAAGCCCCAGTGATCGGCACTTTGCTGAGGCTTCTGGGTGTGTGATCGATCGTCCTTGCCAGGTGTCGAGATACCGCACGCGAACGAGAGGAAGCCGCGCGAACGATTTTCGCGTTCCTCGGTCCGCGGTCGAGAACCCCACCTCGACCATCAGACGACCCAGCGAAAGGGTCCACAGACCTTTCATGTGAAGGCGAAAAATTCCGCCGGGCCGTAGCACGCGGGCAGTTTCGGCAAAATAATTGAAGATCGCTTCCTTGTCCGGAACATGTTGGAACACCGCAAACGAGAAGACAAAATCCACGCTGCCGCTTGGGATTCCGGAGAGGTCGCCTCCGGATACTGCTTGAAAGCGGGCTCGGGGAATCCCGTACGACGATGCCTTGCGAACCATTTCAGGAGACACGTCCACGCCGACATACTGCTCAAAATCCTGCGACATCCAGCGGCCGATTCGGCCGATTCCACAGCCAATTTCAAGTGCGATCTTGCCGCGAGGATCGAAATTCATTTTCGCGAGAAACGGTTTCGCGTAGCGCTCGTAGTCTTCGCGTCCAGACGCAAAAAAGGCTTCTTCGTCGTTCGCGACGTCCGGCCAATTGATGTAGGCCCGAGCATCCTCGCGCGCGCGCGCGTCCCAGTCGCGGCGAATCGCGTCCAGCCAGTTTTTGGTCGACGAGTTCGGTTCAGACGCCATCGTCAGATATCTTCCTCAGTTGTTGGCCGCGGTCGGCTTTAGGCCAGCGGGCTTCGGCCCTGCGGGACCAGTCAACAAAGCCTCACACGCGCTGCTCACTTCCTCGAACGTAATCGAATCGATCGAACGCGGCTCGCTTTCTGCCATGCTTTTATCTCCCCGCCGCGGATTGAATGTGGCCTCAGTGTGAATCGCGCGATACTCACTCTGCCACGGGTGCCACTGCGCGGGGTTTGTCGGTCCGTAGATTACAACCGCGGGGCAAGTGCTGGCCGCCGCCAGATGCGCGGGGCCGGAATCGTTCCCTACGAAGAGTTTCGCTCCTGCAATCAGCGCGATCAATTCGCGCAGGGTGAGCGCCTCGAGAATAACGGCTGAGTCGCGCGTTTGATGCCGAACATCCGCGGCAACCTCAGCGTCGGCGCCGGCCAGATTTACCACACTTGCGATTCCTCGCTCGTTGCGCAGCCAGCGCGCCAGTTCAGCGAACTTCGCCGCAGGCCAGCGCATTCTTGCCAAGCGTGCTCCCGGCTGCAAAACAGCGTATGGAGTTCCCGCTACAATTCCCTTCTGCGCAAGCGCATGACCCACCGATGCGACGGCGTCAGGCTGCGGAAACACCTGGGCCCGTGGGATCGGCCCGCGAGGCAATCCCGTCCAATAGAATTGCGAAATCCGATGCTCGACGGCATGAACGATCGGAGTCCCGTAAAACTCTTTCGCGTCTGGCACTTGCACGTTATAGAGAGAAGAAAACTGGAATCCCTTCCAGCCGACGCGCGCGCGCGCCCCTGAAGCGGCAGTCAGCAGCGCGCTGCGCGGGCCGCCGTGTTGATTGAACGCAACCGCGAAACGATGCCGCCGCAAGTCGCGAGCCGTCTCCAAAAATCCTCGGGAAAGAATTAAATCGGAAACGGCCGGGTTACCTTCGAAGACTGCGGCGAATCGAGGCTCTGCCAAAATGCTGATTTGCAGATCGGGCCGCCAGTCATGAAGGGCCGCGATCACCGGCGTTTCCAGCACCAGATCGCCGAGCGATCGCAGCCGCACGATCAGGATTTTCGAGCCCGGCGGAAGGTCCGCGAGCAACCGCGACGGATCATTGAGCTTCAATGCGAGCTTCGTCCACGAGCATTACGGGAATGTCGTCGCGAATAGGGTAAACACGATGGCATTTCGGGCACTTCAGCCCCTGCTTGTCCGGCGTCAACTTGACCGGGGTCTTGTCCAGGGGGCAAACCAGGATGTCGAGTAGTTCCTGCGAAACAGCCATGCATTCCTCCGCGCGAGACTGTAGCAAAGCCTCGAAGGCGACTGCAACCTCAGTTCCCACGACGAGTTCGCACGGCGAGTGCAAGAGATCGCGGCTTTGCGCTCATTCGCCGATATGCGCAACCTTGAACGCCAGCCTGCCCTTCCATTCGCCTCCGCGCGGCAATTCGACAGGCCACACCGCCACGATTTTGGAGCCTTGATAGATTCGTTCGAAGCCGTCCTCGGATTCAGAAACCGTTTCGATCGGAACCACCCAGAATTCGTTCGCCCCAGACGCAGTAAGAGTGACGCTCACTTTTTGCCATTCGTCCACCACCCGCAAAGGCGACGCAGGAATCGCAGCCGACCATCGCAGGGGAAACCGCTGCCCCGAGGATTCGAAATAGCGATCGGGGGCCGACGGAGCCAGGAAATTGACGACGCTTTCGATTCCGACATTCACTGACGCGGCGCCTTCGGCGGCGCGCTTCACGATGACGTCGCAGACGATCTCGAAGCCCTCCGGTGTCGACCCAAGCGCAAAATGTTTCTCCGCGAGCCAATCAGGGCCCGCTGGCGACGCGAGCGATACAAGTTTCGGCGACGTTTGCGCGATCGAGTATTGGCCTCCCGCTAGGCCAGCATCTTCGCTGAGTCGAACGCTCGCGCAGTCCTGGTAATTTTTGTCGCGCCCAAAGAGAAGAAGCCTGAAACAGTTTTGCAGCCAGCGATCGTAGATTAGCCAGCGTTCGAGCCCTGCCTCCTTCGTGCGCGTTTGCTCGTGAATCGACTGCACGGCCTGCGTGTTCTGCGTCTGATGATTTCGCAGCTTCGCGTGGTACGACTCAGAGCGCCTCATCAGCGAGTTGATCAGCGTTGCGTTGGACGATCGGCAGTCGATGTCGCAGATCGTGCCGCCGTCGTGTGGTTGGAACAGCACGGCGTAGCGATCGGAAATCAGATAGATTTCGTTGTGCCCGTCGGAGTCGAAATCCAGCTCCGCAGCGTCTGCATAGTGGCGCGACTTGTGCGACAGGCCGTCGGCGATCGCCTCAGCCTCCACCAGCGAGCGCCACGGAGCCGTGCGCAGATGCGGGGCATAGAGCCCCCCGAACACTCCATGCCAGTACGGGTCGTTGCACTGGCTTCGCAGCACGAGCGTCGCAGCTTTTTCCAGCGCCTTCGAAAAAGCCTTCTCCCGGCGGCGGCCGCTCGCGAGCCCCCGCACCTTTCCGGAAACATGCAGCATTTTCTTGTGCAGCAGATTTGATTCTTCATACTTGCTGAAAAAATCCCGCCAGATTCCGCCGCGAAGAAACGGTAAATCGTTAGGGCGCGAAGAAAACTCCTCCGTCAGCGCGTGGTAGCGGTTTCGCGCGGGAGTCGGCAGCGACCATTCCATCATCTCGGTGTAAGACGCCGTGGGAAGATCGGCGCGGCCCAGCGGCGCATGCGATGAAATCGCATTCGACGGAGTGGACGTCTCCAGCCAGTCCGAGCTGCCCTCCAGCGATTTGAAGAAGCTCTCCAGCCAGCCATTCTTGTAACAGAGATCATACGTTCCCGGCCAAACGCCGAATTTCTCCAGGTCGTCGCCCATCGCCGCAAAACCCCTGGGGTGTTCGACGCTCGCTTTCTTCAAGAATTGAGTGATCTCGTCGACACCTCGGAACGGAATCAGGTACCGCAACGATTTCAATCCTGGAAACATCTTCACCCTATGGCCCTGATCCTCTGCGATGTAGTAGCCGTGCAGTTGTTCGAGCTCGAATCCTGCGCCAAGAAAGTGGTTGTCGTCCACGAGCGTGTATTCGACGCCCGCCGGTGCGAGCGTGGAAGGCAGCTCCGGCTCCCACACCCGCTCGGCTAGCCAGGCGCCCGCGGGTCGCCGCTCGAAATGCTTCTCAATGTAGTCCGCCAGACGAGTGATCTGTTCGCGACGATCCTCGGCCGGAACGGCGATCAGAATCGGCTCGTAAAATCCGCCGCCGACGATTTCCACTTGCCCCCGGCGCACCGACTCGAGCAAGCGGCCGAAATACTCCGGGTGCGCCCGCTCGATCCATTCCAGAAGCGAACCGGAATAGTGGAGTCCCATGCGAACGGACGGGTGTCGGGCAAGAGTTTCGAGAAACGGAAGGTACGACTTCGCGTAGGAGCTCTCGAAAACATCCTCAAAATTTCCTACGGGTTGATGCGCGTGAATCAGCAGGACGAGCTGAAATTTCTGCACCGAATACCCTCACGAGGGAAGCGACCTTACAGCATAACCCTACTTCGATTGGCAGGACAAACGCAGCGCCTCAAGCAAAACCCATGTCAGGCACAAACGATGCGCTCTGGCTGTTTAGAAGAAGGGCGCACGCTCCGCGAAGATAGGTGTGGCTCGCGTTATACTTTCTATAGACGGGGCAAACTCGGGGGAAGCACGACGTTTTGGGAATGACCGGCTCATCCGGATGACGAGGTGCCATGGCATGAGAAAGCTATCCATACTGCTCTTGGTGATACTGGCGGGATCTCTCGTTCCCTGCAGCCGCGCACAGGGCCTTAGTGCCATTGAGTTAAGGGAGCTCGCGAAGGAAAACGAGATCAAGCAAGACGAACTGGTGAATCTGGAAAAAGAGACGGCCCGGGCGCTGCAAACGAACAACGTGGGGCTGTTCCGGCAAATCTATGGCGATGACTTCGTGGGAATACTGCCCTCTGGACGGACCGTGGACAAAGCGGGCTGGATGGCCACAATCGAGAATTCCAACATCAAGTACACTTCGTTTGTTGCGACAGATATCCATGTGCGCGTCTTCGAGGAGACAGCCGTGGTCACTTGTCTCTGGAGTTCGCGCGGAACCGAGAACGGACATCCCTTTTCCCGGCAGTTGCGTGTCACCCATGTATACGTCTACGGCCAACGCGGCTGGCAAGCCATCGCCGGCCAGGAAACGCTCTTGCCCGGTTAGTGCTGCTTCGACTTGGGGCCCACAACTGAGGACACGAAAGTCGACCGCGGCGAACGGAACATCTGTCTCCTCAGGATCGCGAAGTTGTCGCACGGGCTTGAAGGTGAGACTCCCTGTCGTGCCGAAAAAAACTCCTCGCGACACTTAGGACATACGGGTTCCTACGGACTGACCGTCAAGCTGAGATTTATGGTGCGCGTGATCGCGCCTGCGCCTGCGGTGCCGGTGATGGTTATGGGATAGGTGCCGGGAATGGTCCCGCCGCCACCGCCGCCGCCACCCCCGCCTCCTCCACCACCCCCTCCTCCGCCTCCCCCACATGCCGAGTAACCAACCACCATGAGTGTGAGGCAAAGAAGCACGGCTGCTGCGGGGATTGCGCGGCTCAGCCTTGGCCGGCGCAGCCCAAGAAACACAGCGAACGCTACGAAGGCGGCAAGTAGCCATTTGAACGGCAGGCGATGAAACTGGGTTGAAGGACCGCCGGGGACGGCACTTCCCCCAGGGGTCGTAGTGATCATCACCGCGAATTGGTAGGTGGAGGAATCAACCGACGCCGGTGGAGAGCAAGTGGTCTTGGCTGGGGCGCCCGAACAAGTCAAAGTCACTGTGCCATTGAAGCCACTGATGGCGACGACCTGAAGGTTATAAGTTGCGGTTAGGCCCTGCGTGACGGTTTGGGATTCGGTGAGGGCGCCGGTGTTGGTTTGCAGGCCGAAATCCGGGGCACTGTCGTCGACTTCAACGAGGAAGGCGTCCTTGCCTCCCTGGAGTTGCGATTGAAATGCGCCGGCGGAAGCCGTCAGATTCGACGAGCCGGTGAGGCCAGTGACGTAGGCGTTCGGGCTGGCCGCAGAATCTACTGCGATGCCGAAGCCGCGATCCACGTCGTTGCCACCGAGGTAGCTGGAATAAACGAGCTTGCCGGTGGGATCAAACTTCGCGACGAAGGCATCGCCGTTGCCGCCAGACGTCGTCTGGAAGGCCCGGAAGATTGGGAAATCAGTGGAATCGACGCGCCCTGTGATGTAAGCGTCGCCGAATGCATCCGCCGCGACGGCAAAGCCAGCGTCAAGCCCGTTGCCGGAGTCGCCGCCCAAATAGGTGGAGTAGGTTAGAGCGCCGCTGGAATTAAACTTCGCCACAAAGCCCTGGAAGCCGCTGGCGGGCTTGGGCTGGAAGGCGTTGGACACGGGGAAGTTGTAGGATAGCGTGTCTCCGGTCACATATACGTTGCAGGCACCCGCGCAGCCGGGCTCGATGGCGATTCCGTTGCCGTCATCTTCGTTTCCTCCGCCGAGATATGTGGAGTAGATCAGCGACGATGCGCCGGACTTTGTGGTGTCGATCTCGGTCATAAGCGAATCGACGCCGCTGCCTCCGTTGAGAATCGGAGAGAGAGCTGGTTGAAAGGCGTTGGCCGTGGTGGGGAAATCGTCTGCGAAGGTAGTGCCCGTGACGTAGGCGTGGCCAGCGGAATCTGCCGCGATTGCGTAGCCGTCGGTTTCGCCGTCGGTGCCGCCAAGGTAGGTGGAATAGGCCAGCGAGGACGGTCCGCTGAGCGTGGTATCGATTTCGGAAATGAAAGCGACGACGAAGGAGCCGCCGCCTGGTTGATTCTGCAGATAGGCGTTGGCCGTCGTTGGGAAAGGACCGGAAGTGCTGCCGGTGACGTACGCGTGGCCGGATGAGTCGGCAGCGATGGCGTAACCGACGTCGTCACTGGCGCCGCCGAGGTAAGTGGAATAGAGCAGCGTCGAGCCCGTCGCATCAAGTTTGCTGAGAAATGCGTCGAAGATGCCGGCGAGCGAGGAACTGAAGGCGTTTGTAATCGGGAAATTTGTCGACGCCGTGTCACCGGTGACGTAAACGACGCCGGAGGTTCGGTCCACGGCGATGCCGAAGCCTCGATCCTGGTCGTTGCCGCCGAGATAAGTGGAATAGACGAGCGAGGCTGCGCCGGATTTTGTCGTGTCGAACTTGGCGACGAATGCATCCTCCGCGCCGCCGCCGAAACTCGTCTGATACGCGAGCCCGGTTTCCGGGAAGTCCGTCGAAAACGTTTCGCCAGCGACGTACGCGTTGCCGTTCGCGTCGAGGGCGATGCCGTTTCCGATGTCATCGTCGGTGCCGCCCAAGTAGCTCGAGTAATCCAGCACAGGATCAATGATCAGCGGCTTCTCTGCGTCGTAGCTCGCGACGGCGAAGCGAACGCGGTGGTGGGCTTCCAAAACATAGTTTGCAGCGACTTCCTTTCGGCCACTCGAAGTGTCTTGATAGGCGTGGGGCTTTTCGAGGCGAACGTCTCCAGTAGATTCGCCCAGGACGAGATCACCGGCGGCGCTGATTTGCATCGTTTGCGCATCCTCAAAGGCCAGGGTAATAGCTCTGGGATTCGCTTTGGGAGCAACGACGAAGTCATGTTCGAGTCGTCCTCGATCGCCATAGAAAACCAGGTCGACGCCCGGGTAGATGTCGCAATATCTGACGCGGGCATACGTGGCGACATTGGTCTGCCACTTCTTCGGGTCGTTTCCAATGAAGTAGTTGCTACGGCCCGGCAGGACGTCAAGTCCGCTTACTTGGGCTGCGGAATTCGCGCCGATCATCTTGATGTTGAGGACGTCGGGGCGCGCGCTTCGATTCTCGCTCTGGCGCGCTTTCGCAGCAGGGAAGAAACGGCTCCGTTGGGCCGGCGTGCTCCGGGTCTCAGCGGGCGCGGAAGCGGGCTTGCGCAGGGACAACACTGCTTCGGTGGGAGTCAGGAATAGGGCGAAGCCGTTGGCGCGAGCGATGAATTTCACGCGCGGATCGGCTTGACCTTGATTAGCTTCGAAACTGAGCGGCAGGATTGCGTAAGTTTGCCGGATGTGTTGCCGCTCGGCCTGAGCGGCGGGAGTTCGCCTCGCGGGGGCGCCGCGAAGCCGGAGAATAAGCGAAAACGTAACAAGAGAAAGGAGAACTGCGGCGGAGAGGAATCGCCGTAGGTCCATGGCGCACCTCCGAATCGATACCTGAGAAGGATCTCGTGGCCCGGAAATTGTGCAGCATTGTACACCCGTTTGCATTTCAACTCAGCACGGCAGGTCAAGGCCACTTCGCGAACAGCAGTCGCGCTCGAGTCGCTCATAATCCAGGACTCATCCGTTTCAGTTCCTACAGCGTGGTAATATGGCACCGATTCTGGGAAAGCAAGTCAGGACCTCAGCAGGGGGCAAAGAATGGCGATATCGGAATCCGTCGAAGTGCCGCTGGGGGCTGACGTCCCAACTTCTACCTCGGCCGTCCCTGCCCCGACAGTTACTTCGCGGCATTCTGCCCTCGTCCGCATCACTCACTGGATTACCACGCTGTGCTTTCTTGCCCTGCTCGTCACGGGAGTTGAAATTCTGATTTCTCATCCGCGCTTCTATTGGGGCGAAACCGGAACTGTATTAGACAAACCGTGGTTTCAATTACCTATCCCTTCCTCGAGGGATTTGGTGCAGACCGGCTACGGCTACGTTCTGCCGGACCAGAACGGCTGGAGCCGGTACCTCCACTTTCAAGCTGCCTGGATCGTGATATTGACCGGCTTGCTGTACGCAATCTACGGATTTTTCGCAGGACACTTTCGGAAGAACTTGCTCCCGGATAAGGGCGATCTTTCGTGGCGGGCACTCTCACGCACAATCGCTGGCCATTTGCGCTTCGCGCGGCCGACTGAGGCAGAAGCCTGGTCGTATAACGTGCTGCAGCGGCTCAGCTACCTGTTCGTGATCTTCGTTCTGTTCCCATTGGTAATCTGGACGGGCTTGGCGATGTCGCCCGCGTTCGTTTCCGCGTTTCCGGCCAGCGTCAATGTGCTGGGCGGCCAGCAATCCGCGCGCACGATTCACTTCTTCGTCTCGCTGGCTCTCGTGCTCTTCGTGCTTGTCCACGTCGTGATGGTTTGCGTGGCCGGATTCAGGAGCCGGATGCGAGCGATGATCACAGGCCGGGCCGGCACACATAAGGAGCGCACATGAGCGATCTCTCGCGCCGCAAACTAATCATAGGTGGACTCGCAGCCACGGCGGGCGTATCGGGCCTGGCCGCAGCCGCGCGCCTTGCGCAAAAGTATGGACTCGCCCCGCCCGATCACGGAGGAGTCTACGGCCTGGGCGAAACACTCACGTACGCTTCGCAACGGCTGCTGACAAGGCATTCCTTGGCCCGTGAGTTCTCCCGCAGCCAGATTTCGAAGCGCCCGCTCCCGAACGAAATGGCGCCTCCAAGCGAAGCGTTCAAGCGCCTTCAGGCCGGAGGATTCGCTGACTGGCGGCTGACCGTCGACGGCATGGTCGACCGGCCCGGCTCGTTTTCGCTTGCCCAGCTTAGGAGCTACCCGTCTCGCAGCCAGATCACGATGGTGCAGTGCGAAGAGTGCTGGTCGTACATAGCCGAGTGGATCGGCGTGCCACTTTCCCAAGTCCTGGATGCCGTGAGCGTACAGCCGCAAGCCAGGTACATTGCCTACTTCTCGATCCAGCCCGACTGGTGGGACAGCATCGACATGGCCGATGCATTGCACCCGCAGACTTTTCTCACCTACGGGATGAATGGGGATGAACTGCCTGTAGGCAACGGCGGCCCCCTTCGCCTCCGGGTCCCCCGCCAGCTCGGCTACAAGAGCGTGAAATTCATCACGCACATGACCGTCACCGACAGCCTGAAAAAGTTTGGCAAGGGCCTGGGCTCCGCGGCTCCGGAAGGGGGCTACGCCTGGTACGCCGGCATCTGACACGCTCGTTTCAGGCGTTGGCTAGCCGGAAGTAATCGCCCCAAGAATCGTTCCACTTCGAAGATTCGTCGGCTTACAGGAAACTTGGGCGCGCTGGAAAAATCATTCCGAGCGCAGCGCTTGTATGACGTCGACGCGCGCAGCGCGTACCGCTGGAAGCATAGACGCGACCACTGCAGCACCGAGAAGCACGAAAGCGGAAACGATCACGGGCAAGGCGCTGGGCATCTTCACGTCGACGAAATAGCCGGCGGCCAATCTGGCGGCCAGGAATCCGAATGCGGCGCCTGCCAGCAGGCCCGCGCCAGCCATAACCACTCCTTCCGCGATGACAGTTCTGAGGATGTTTTCCGGCTGGGAACCGAGCGCGAGGCGGATGCCGAATTCGCGCGTCCGCGCGCTGACAGAAAACGCCAGCACAGCAGCAACACCGACGACAGCAATGAGTAGGGCCACTGCGGCGAAGACGCCAAAGACCAGCGAGTTCAAACGGTCCGGCGCGAGGACTTCGGCGCGGATGTCTTCGAGGCTGGCGGGATGCTCGACGGGCTCATCGGAAGACAACTGGTGAATGATTTTCGTGACTGGGACCACAAGCGCATAGGGATTTGCGTTGGTGTGGATGAAAAGGTGCCCGCCGAACATCTGAGCGTCTGCGAAAGTGCCATAGATGGTGACGGTGGGCTGCGGAACAACATGTCCGTCGTCAACATCGGCGACGACGCCAATGATGCGGTGGGGCGACGTGAATCGCGCTTTTTCGGCGTCGCTGCCGGGGAGGAACTCAAGCACGGGATCGGTCCAATAGACGTGGCGGCCGATGGCATCCTCACCAGGGAACATGCGCTGCGCGAGAGTCTCGCTGACGATCGCGACGGGCTCTCGATTCTGGTCGTCGAGTGAATTGAAATCGCGGCCTTCAAGAATGGGAACGCCGAGCGTGGCGAAAAACCCGGGAGAGATGGTACGCCACATTGCGCGAGGATCGTCTTTGCCATGGACGTGACCATCACCTGAGAATTGCAGGCCGAGACCCGTGTAGTTGACATCGCGCCAGGGAGCAATCGTACTGAAAGCGGTCCCAGTGACGCCGGGCAGCGCGTCGATTTGGCGCATCGATTCCTTGTAGAAATCTACGACTTGCTCAGACGTTTTTCCGTAGGACAAAGCGGGAACGTCGATGGCCAGGACGTGGCGGGTGTCGACGCCGCTTTGAGTCTTTTGTAGCGCGATCAGCGTAGTGACCAGCATGCTGGCGCCGGCGAGCAGCACGAAGGAGGCGGCGATTTGGGTGACGGCGAAGATGCGCTGGCGGCGGCTGGTGCTGCTGGTGATCCGGACGCTGCCGCTTGGGAGGTTCATGCCGTTGGACGCGGTGGCCGATGGCAAGCGCGGCACAAACGCCAAAATCACGGCGGCGACCACTGCCAGCACCGCTCCTACCCAAAGCAGGCTGGAGTCGACCGTCAAATCGAGGGCGCGGATGGAAAAACGCGAAGCGTACCGAGCCAGGATGGAGACCAGTGGCTGCGCGATCAGCACGCCGAGCGCGGCGCCAGCGCCGCAGAGCAGAAGGCTTTCGGCCAACAACATCCGGCGCAGCGCGCCAGTACTCGCGCCGAGCGCGGCGCGGATCGAAAGTTCGCCCTCACGCCGAACCGTGCGCGCGAGAATCAGGTTAGCAACGTTGGAGCAGGCGATGATGAAGACGAGGCCAGAGGCAGCTAGAAGGACAAGGAGAACGGTGCGCGCGCCGGAGGTAATCTGGTCACGAAGCATCCTTGCTTCGATACGGAAGCCGCCGTTATCGGGATAGGCTTCGGGATGGTCCTTCTGCACCGTGGCGTAGACGGTGCGCAATTCGGTGCGGGCCTGGTCGAGCGTCGCGCCGGGAGCAAGGCGACCGAACAGCTCGGTCATGCGATGGACCCGGCCAGTGACCATGGTGGCGGAAAGATGATGCGGGCTGGTGACGACGTTACCGATGATTTCCGTATCGGCGGGGTAAGGAACACAGGGTTCAAGCACGCCAATGACTGTGGCGGAACGATCGCCAATGCTGCTGAGGCGAACCGTTTTGCCGATCACATTGGGATCCTTCTTATAAACGGTGGACCAGAACCGATAGGTGAGGACGATGACGCCGGCCGCATTCTGCCCGTCGTCTTGAGGCCCGATGAGACGGCCGAGGACGGGATGCAGGCCCATGACGTCGAAGTAGTTGCCGCCAACAACGCCACCTTGCACTTCGCGAGGTTCGCCGAGTCCGATCATCGTGAAGGCCATCTGCGAGAAGTCGCCGAATTCGGAGACGGAATGGACGCTGGCCTCGAGATCCTTGATTTCGGGGACGGAGAACGTGACGTTAGGGTCGCCGAGACCCTGAGCGCTCTGGCGGATGTAGATGAGCCGGTTCTCGCCGCGGTTGACGAGAGATTTGAGCAGCACGCCCCGCACCAGGGTGAAGATCGCGGCGTTCGCGCCTATGCCAAGCGCCAGCGTCACTATCACGATGGAGGCAAGCCCTTTGCTGCGCATCAGCGAATGGAACGCAACTTTTAGATCGCGGAACAATGACATGTTTCTCCTCCCCTCGCCGTCTATCAGCACCACGCGTGCCAACAGGAAGGCCCATATTGTAAATCACTTACCACGAGCTGCGTCGTGGTAGATGCTCGTTTTCGGCAGCCAATGTCCAGATTCGGACACCGACCGGCCTCAATCGCGCAATCGGAAACGGACCCACTACCAATTTATCGCGAGGCTCCCAAGCGAACAGCCGCCGCGGCCGCAAACAGCGTAAGCCGCTCGGCGAGCATCGCTGTTGCCGATTCCACTGCCACGTCCGACGCGCCTGCTGGCGCGTAGATCACCATGAGGGCGTCGCGGGTTGATTCCGTAATCATGCAGCGCGTCGAATCGCTAATGGGACTGCCGAAAGGACCTTCGGCATCGGCGAGAACCGGCCTCCCTTCCAGGTGCCACATCTCTTTGCCGACGCGCTCGTAGCGCTCGCCCGCGGCGCCGTGACGAAACACAATCGGCGGCTGGATGCGCGAACGGTCGTAGCAACCGTACGGCCACCCCGTCTCGATCGAGCCGAGATTCCCAATGTCCACAATATTCGAGACGCGATACAGCCCCTTGCCTTGAACGACGCGTCGCAAAAGGGCTTCGGAGGAAGGGCGGTATTTCGAAGGGTCCATGCCCCATTCGCGAAACATGGCGCGGACGCTCCGAACCGGCTCAGCGTCCGGCAAGCTCTCCACCGAAAATTCCCGCCGCTTTTGCTCACAGACGCGATCCATCAGGTTCGCGAGTTCGGGATGGACCAGAACGACGCGCACATCGTCCGCTTCCACGGTTCCGAGCTTCACGTCGGGCAAATCAATTCGAATCTCCACGCGAACAGTATCCCCCGTAAGACAAAGAACAAGCGGAAAAACAAAAGCGCGGCGGAACCCCTGCTCCGCCGCGCTTACGATACCATTCCCAAGGGGCACGAGCCGTTAGCTCGGCGCCCCAACCACCTACGCCTTCTTGTTCTTGTACCAGTCAGCATTGATGGGCGTGAAACTGTTCCACTTTTCCGGCAGGTCCTCGAGGGCAAAAATGGCCGTGACGGGACAAACGGGAACGCACGCGCCGCAATCGATGCATTCATCCGGGCTGATGTAGAGCATCTTCTCCGTCGCGAAATCAGGCTCGTCTTTTCGCGGGTGGATGCAGTCCACGGGGCAGACATCCACGCAAGCGGTGTCCTTGGTTCCGATGCACGGCTCGGCAATCACATAAGCCATTAGGGTTTCTCCTCAAAAACGGGCTGTCTTCCTGGGGTCCAGCAATCTTTATGGTACAACCCCGAAGCCATTTTATATATCACCAAATTCTAGCATGGACAAGCCGTCGCCGCGCGCCCGGGACGTTACTGGAAACCGGGGAAAATCGCGATAGAATGGCGAGGTGATGAAATCTAACCCATTTATCCCACGTAACGGTTACGTAGTCCTTTTGGTCGGGATAATTCTGGCTCTCTCGACGGCCAGCACTCCGCTTGCTCAGACAAACTCCGCCAAGGCCGGTTCCAGCGCTCATAAGACGGCGACTCCGGCGGATCCGCCGCTGATAGATCTGACTGGCTACAACCAGGTCCTTGCGAAATACCACGGGAAACCAGTGGTGGTCACCTTCTGGGCCACGTGGTGCGAACCGTGCCGCGACGAATTCCCGATGGTTGTCGACCTCGCGAAACAGTACGCGCCTCAAGGCCTTGCGGTGTTCGGCGTTAGCATGGACGACGACGCGGATATCCACCTCGTGCGCCGGTTTCTTGCCAAGAATCAACCCGCCTTTCCGAACTACCGGCAGAAGCCAGGGATCGACGTGGATTCGTTCTATCGCGGCGTGAATCCCGAATGGTCCGGGACGATGCCGGAAACCGTCTTCTACGCTCGCGATGGTCGCATCACCGGCCACTTCGTCGGCGAGCAGCCGCGTGCCGCATTCGAGCAAGGAATCGGTGTGATTCTCGCCACCTCGGGCTCGCCCACCGCTTCGCCATAGCAAGCCGCTCTTACTCATACAGCTCGGAGGCAAAGCAATCATGCTGCACACTCGAGGGAACAAGCTGACGTGGCTCGGCCACGCTACCTTTCGCATTACCACGCCCAGCGGCAAAGTCATCATCGTCGATCCCTGGGTGAAATCAAACCCGGCGTGCCCCGAATCACTCAAGAAGGTGGAAAAACTCGACACGCTTCTCATCACCCACGGGCACTTCGACCACATCGCCGATGCCGTGGAGCTCGGCAAAAAGTTCAAGCCTCAGATTGTCGCCATTCCGGAAACGGGCGCGTGGCTCGAGTCAAAGGGCGTCGAAAATACCAGCTCCATGAACAAAGGCGGCACGCAGAAGGTCGGCGAGATCGAAGTCACGATGGTCAACGCCATCCATTCCTGCGGCATTACCGATGGCGACAAGATCGTCTACGGCGGCGAAGCCTGCGGTTACATCATTCGCCTGCCCGGCGGATTGACTCTTTATCACGCCGGCGATACGGCTGTGTTCGGAGACATGAAGCTGATCGGCGAGCTGTACTCGCCTGACCTGGCAATGTTGCCCATCGGCGACCACTACACGATGGGACCGCGCGAAGCGGCGTTGGCGATTCGCCTGCTCGGCGCGCATCACGTGATCCCAATGCACTTCGGTACGTTCCCTGTGCTGACTGGCCGGCCGGATCGGCTGCGCGAACTGACGCAGGACATTTCCGGCCTCGAAATCCACACGCTCAAGCCCGGCGACACGATCGGATAGAATCACGCCACGAAGGAGAAGCGATGCCCGGAATCCTCGACAAGAAAGTGGAAACGTACCTCGATGACTTGCTGCCGAAGCGCGATGCGGTGCTCGCGTCCATGGAGCGTTACGCGAAGCAGCACGACGTTCCGATCATCGGACCCGCCTGCGGAAGGCTGCTCTATCTCCTGACACAGATCTCAGGCGCAAAACGGATCTTTGAGATGGGCTCGGCGATCGGCTACTCGACGCTCTGGTTTGCGAGCGCCGCAGGTGCGAGTTCCGAGGTTTACTACACGGATGGCGATCCCGCCAACGCCGCGTTGGCGCGAACGCATTTCGAACGGGCGGGCGTGCAAGACCGCGTTCACGTGCTCACGGGCAACGCCCTCGAGCTTATCGACACAATTCCCGGCGAGTTTGATCTGATCCTGATCGACATCGACAAACATCAGTATCCGGCCGCACTCGGAAAAGCAGTTCCGCGGCTACGCAGCGGAGGGCTGGTCGTTACGGACAACGTGCTCTGGTCGGGACACGTGACCAAGCAGGCGAAGGACGCTAACACGCGCAGCATCCAAAAGTTCAACAAACAGATTTACTCGTCGGAGGAGCTGTTCCCCGTGATCGTGCCTCTGCGCGACGGCGTGGCCGTCTGCCGCAAGGCCTAAGCCAGGCCCAGCGATCGCGAAGAACTCTCAGGAAGATCTCGGCAAGAGACTCCGCAAAAAGAAAGTCAAATTCGCCGGGCGCTCGGCGAGCCGGCGCATGAAGTAAGGAAACCAATCCGAGCCGTACGGAATGTAGATGCGCAGGCGATACCCTTCGCGCACAAGTTGCTTCTGGAGATCGATCCGGATGCCGTAGAGCATTTGAAACTCGAATTGCTCGCGACTGATATTCTTCTCTCGCGCAAAGTTTTTCGTGGCTTCGATCATCACTGGATCGTGCGTTGCAATTCCGTGGTAGATCCCGCTGGGCAGCAGGATTTTCATCACCTTCACGTAATTTGCGTCGACGTCGGCCTTTTTCGGAAACGCAAGCTCAGGTGGCTCGTTGTAAGCGCCCTTGCACAGCCTAATTCGGCAGCCGGCTTCCAGCAGCTCGCGAACGTCCTGCTCGGTGCGGTAGAGGTACGCCTGCATGACGGTTCCCACGTTCGCATGTTTGGCGCGCACGCGCTTGACGATATCGATCGTCCGCTGCGTGTAGGCCGATCCTTCCATGTCGACGCGAACGAAATTCGAGCGGCTGGCCGCGCGAGCGACAATGGCTTCGAGCAGCCCCTCGCAGAGCGGAACGCCCCAGTCCAGGCCCAGCTGCGTGAGCTTCAGCGACACGTTCGCATCGAGCTTTTCCTGCGCGATGCGATCGAAGACGCTGAGATAGCCTTCCGCCGTTCGGCGCGCTCCGGCCTCGTCATCGACGTTCTCCCCAAGATGATCGAGACTCGCCAATTGCAGGTCACGATTCACGGCGCGCGCCGCTTCAAACGCATCTTCCAGGGTTTCGCCCGCGACGAATCGCCGCGCCACTCGGCGGCTTACGCCGAGATTCATGATGACGGGCGCGAGGCGCTTGCTCTCGGAAAGATGCAAGAGCAGCGAGCGCATCGGTTGAAATTGTGGACGGGCAGGTGGGGCGACGGGCTCAGTGGGCATGCATACCGGATTATGCCGCGAGGCGGCCTCTCGCGCCACTAGAGCCGCCACTCGCGGAGTCATTTTGCCTGGCGCTCGAGATATTTTTCGGCGTCCATCGCCGCCATGCAACCGGAACCTGCGGCCGTGATCGCCTGGCGATAGTGGTGGTCCTGAACGTCGCCGGCCGCGAAAACGCCGGGAACGCTCGTCTTGGGCCCGTCGTGCGTGAGGAGGTATCCGGCTTCGTCCATTTCGAGATGGCCCTTGAACACCTTGGTATTCGGGTCGTGTCCGATGGCGACGAAAACGCCCTCTACGGGAATCGTCTCGATTGCATTCGTCTCCGTATTGCGAAGCGTCACCATCTCGACGGATTTTTTGTCCACGTCGTCGATGGAATCCACGACGAAGGGCGTCTTGAAGACAATCTTCGGATTCGCGCGCGCCCGATCGAGCATGATTTTGGTGGCGCGAAAATCGTTTCTGCGGTGAACGATCGTGACGTGCTTCGCAAACTTCGTCAGGAACGTGGCTTCTTCCATCGCCGTGTCGCCGCCACCGACGACGAGAATCTGGCGATCGCGGAAAAAATATCCGTCGCAAGTAGCGCAGGTGGAAACGCCAAAGCCAAGCAAAGGCTTTTCCGTTGCGATGCCGAGCATCCGCGCCGAGGCCCCCGCGGCAACGATGAGCGCCTCGCACTCGAAGCTCTCTTTGCCGGCGACGATCTTGAATGGCGGCCCGCTCAGGTCGACCGACGTGACCGCGCCTGTTCGAAATTCCGCGCCAAACCGCTGCGCCTGCTTTCGGGCGTTCTCGATGAGCTGCGGCCCGAGGATGCCGTCGGGAAAGCCCGGAAAATTCTCGACCATCGTCGTAAGCGCGAGCTGGCCGCCGGGCTCGTAGCCGTCAAGGACGAGCGGCTTCAGGTCGGCGCGCGCCGCGTAAATGGCAGCGGTCAGTCCCGCGCATCCGCTGCCGATGATGATGACTTTTTCCAATTGTGTCTCCTGAGAGATTGGATGAGCTCACACTCTCGAAGTTTCCGCCCGAAAAGCAGGCTATTGTAACACTCCACTTCGCCTGCGCCAGCCTCGGCCGCGTTGCGGCGACCGGCAATTTGCGCCGCCCGCGCTTCCTGATGGATAATCCGCCGGGGAAGGCCGCGATGCTCACAACGGCGAACCTTTTTGGCTTACTCACCGAATTCATCATTCTGTTGCTCGGCGCGCTGCTGATCTTGATTGCGCTGACGCGGCCGGTTGTGGTCCCAGCGCGGCCCGTTGTGGTGATTTTGCTGGGGGGCGTTTTCATCTTTTGGGCCGCGCGAGCATGGTCGCGAGCGGCGCCGAACGCGGGGCGCCTCGAGACGGGCGTGCGCGCCGGCTCGATGGGAGTCGTGGGAATCCTGCTCATAGTGACTCCGCTCCTCTCGCTGCGCCATGCGAATGTGCCGTTCGCGATCGCCGGTGGCGTGCTCGCGATTCGCGGGATTGTGGGAGCCGCGTTGTCTCTTCGCGCGATGTGAAAGCGCGACCGAAATTCAATTTAAATCCACGGAGGCGCAAAAAATGTTCAAAGAATTCAAGCAATTCGCGATGCGGGGAAGCGTGCTCGACATGGCGGTGGGCATCATCATCGGCGCGGCGTTTGGAAAAATCATCACGTCGCTGGTGAGCGACATCCTGATGCCGCCTTTCGGACGCATTCTCGGAAAGGTGAATTTCTCGGATCTCTATTTCAATATTTCTGGGAAGCCATACGCCTCTTTGGCGGCGGCGAAAGCCGCGGGGGCGGCCACCATCAACTACGGAATGTTCCTGAACAACATCCTCGATTTCCTGATCGTGGCGTTCGCAATCTTCCTGCTGGTCCGCATGGTGAACCACTGGAAGCCCGCGCCCGTGGCCGCTCCCTCGACCAAGGAGTGCCCCTATTGCGCCACGCAGATTCCGCTGGCCGCCACGCGCTGCCCGAATTGCACCTCGGAGATTCGGTAGTGGGGCGACACTGCGATTCGGCGAACCCGAAACACCGTTTTGGTTGCGATTAGGATTCGACTTGCGTTGTGTTTTCATGGGGTTGGCCCGATTTCTAATCGTAAATTGTTGCGATTAGCCGCCCCATGAGGGTTCCCTCGGCTCCCGATGGTCGCTCGGGATGCCGATCCTCGACGGATCGGCAATTCGCCTTGGATTCGCTTTTGCGGAAATATACCCCCCTCCCTATTGATTATTAGAATGGGTCGGTGGTGAATGTTTTCAATCATTTGCGTCGATTTCTAATCGCGGTTCCGTTATTAGGATTTTGGCCCGGGGGAGAAAGTAAAGCGAGGGTTGGTACTGTGCTCTGAGGCGTCGAATGTGGCCCGCTTTGCCTGTCATTTCCCAAGCCTCTGGCTGCAGGATACCACATAGTTATCACATTGTCAAGACCTAGTACTGCTAAATCAGGGATTGAGCGCGGGAGAATTCGAACCGGAATCGGAGGCAAAGGCGCGCACTCTTGCCACCCGCCTTTTGTTGAGGTGAGCGTATCTCATAAATGCTTGGTTGGCCCGAAAAGCTTGGCTTCGGGGGCTGAAGCCCTTTCCTATTGCCGGCTTGACGGCGGGGCTGAAGCCCCGCCCTTCCGAGCACGGTTTCCCGGACGCCGCAGCGGTGGTCATCCGTAGTATCTGAAATGTTGCCAGAAGTCGGGCCAGGGCTGACGCAGGTTGCGGCAGACAAAGACGTCGGCATAGCCACCGATCGATTGATTCTCGATGCCATACGGGTTCGACAAACGACCAACCAGTTCGCAGGAGCCGAAGTTCCGATCGAGGAAATCGCGAGACATGCCTACCGCGATGACTGTCTGTGGCGGGGGATCACCGTAGCCTCGGAGCCAGTTGGAGTTCATGCCGCTGATAGCGGTTGGCAGGGCATAAGCAGGACCGTAGAGGCTCAAGGCGCCCGCCTCGCCGTCATCTCCCGCGAGAATGCCCAGCCCGGCCTGCTCCCGAGCGGGCAGCGAATCGCGGATTTTGGCAACCGTTGCAACCATGTCCGGCCAGCCTATCTCAAAATTGAAATTGCCGACTACGCGCTCCTCAATACGCCACCAGGCAGAGTTGAGCGGCGCAACAGGGAGTGCGACTGCCGCGGTGCACAGGCCCGCAATCACCATGGGTCTCCAGGTGACTCGCCGCACGATCGAGGCGGAGCGAGCGCTGAGCGAGCCCACCCATCGCTCTCCCCAGACGGCACCAGCCGCGAAGAGGACCGGGTAAGCCGGCGCCAAGTAGTACCCGCGTGCCCTGGCGGCCATATACACCACGAGCGGAACAACGTACATCCAACCCAGCAATCGGTAACGCTTGGCGTCGGGCGCTGCGAAGAGGTACCAGAGTCCCGCGCACCACAGCGGCACGGTGACAAAGCTCGTGCATGCCCAGAGTTGATCAAGCAGGAAGTATTTCGTGCGGCCCCACCGAATGTCGCGCGCGTGAATGCTCTTCAGGTACTCGAAGGAGACAAAATGATGCTGAACCTGCCAGATCACATTCGGCAGCATCACCAGCACCGCTGCGGCCGCCCCGAACCACAGCCACGGGCTCCTGAGATAACGCCGGGCCGGCGTCAACAGCACGCCTCCCAGAACTCCCAGGACGAGAAAACCCATGGTGTACTTGGTCATCATGCCCACGCCAATGGCTGCGCCGATTGCGAGCCACCAGCGGGCATCCTCCGATTTGAGGAGGCGAATCACCAGGTAGGCCACCAACACCCACATCGGATAGTCGAGGGATGTGTATGACAGGAACGACCCACAAAACAACGAGGGCCCGGTGATCATCACCGCCAAGGCAGCCACAAGTTGCGCCTCACGCTTGCCGCCGAGTTCGCGGGCTGCGAGACCGGCGAGGAGCATGGCAATGCCTTGCGCCACGGCGGGAAAAAACCGGAAACCCCTGAGGGAGTTCCCGAAAAGCGCGAGTTCCACGCGGCCGATGAACGGCGTCATCGGCGGATATTCCACGTAACCCCAAGCCATGTGGAGCGCGTTGTTATATGTCTGCAGCTCGTCGCGGTGGAATCCGTACCGGCCACTGACGAGGATGTGGAGAAAAATTCCGGCGAGCGCCAAGACGACGACTGGGCCGAAATCACGCGGGCTCGCATCTTGCCAGATGTGGGGCTGCGGGACGGATGGGTGATCTTGCGGCATCGGTCGCGATTCTACCCTAGCATCGCGTTCACAAGCATGACGTAGCTCTTGAAGGACGGGGAGCCCTGAAGGCTTCGAGGCTGCGCCACCCGGCCGAAGCTGCTCCCATTTATATTGTCCTTTGCGTTAATGGAAGCGTAGGATGAAGAACGTGACTTCGGGGAGCGAGGTCATATGTCCAATTGCCGGAACCCTCTGGCGGCTTTAAGGTGCTCCGCGTTCCTCTTGGCGTTTGTCCTCGCGGCTTTCACTTCCCGTAGTCAGACTCTGTCTCCTGGCGAAGTTCGCTTGAGTAGTCACCCCTACCAACCGAGTCAATCGCTTCGGTCCAACACCAACCTCGTTCAGCTGGAAGTAGTTGTCCGCGACACACGCGGCCGCCCGGTGCCGGCGCTTACAAAGGATAACTTCGTTGTCTTAGACTCCGGCAAGCCGGCCACTGTCACGTCGATATTCCGTAAGCCGCCGGCCTATGTCCGGCGGGGCCCGGATGCATGTCTCGGTTCAAGTACTGATTTGCGGAAACGCCCGCGCCTTGAGAGAGTCCGCTAGCCTGACACAGGATCAGATTTGAACGCAGCAGAAAACAGCAGCGATGCGTTCTCCTGAATGAGTTGCGCTTGGAGACGGACATGCCACAATCGGTGAGGGACGAGGGGTGAGGGGCGACGGCGAGATCGACATAGTTTCGGAGGGTCCTTGAGATCCGACAGCACCGCGCGCATGTGAGGGAGGCGGGATGACAGCGTGCGTGCGAAGGTCCGGCGACGAACGTCCTGCCGCAGGTCGGGGCCTGCCGGCGCGCTCTCGAGGGAAACAGGCGGCACTCCGCCACGCCCCGGACGTTCTCAGCTTTAGGTTCTGCAAGTTATTCCCGGAGAATCACGTTCAAGAGAGAACGGCGAAGGATGAGTTCACCGTTATAATCGATGAAACCCAACTTCCTGAACTTATTCATGAAGTAATTCACGCGAGGGCGAGTGGTGCCAATCATTTCCGCCAGCAATTGCTGAGAAACCTTCGGTATGTGCGTTTCGAGGCCGTGCTGCTGACCGTAACGAGACAGCCGGAGAAGAGCGCGGGCGAGACGCTTTTCCGTGGGATTGAATAGTTGATCGACCAGAGCTTCCTCGATCCGAAGCGTCCTCGCGAGCAGGTATGCAATAAAGCCATCTGACAGGCTGTGCTCGGCGTGAAATGCGCGAAGTATCTCTTCCTTGCTGATCACCAGGATCGTGGCCGGTTCCATCGTGATGGCTGTGGCGATACAAACGGGCTGCTCCGACAGGCACCATTCGCCGAAAAAGTCACCGGGGCCCAGGATTCCTACCACAGCTTCCTGGCCGGAGCGTGAGACTATCGTGCGTTTCACTCGGCCTTTCCGGATGAAGAGAACATCTCTGGCCGGATCCCCTTGCGCGAAAATGATTTGATTCCTTCGGAACTCCTTCGTTTCCCTCACGATTCCAAGCGAGTCGAAGAATGATTCGACTGCAAACGCAGACTTCTTCACCGATTTCATGGACGCGGCCTCCGCCGAAGGTACGAATCCTAACAAGCAAACGTTGGACGAGACAAGCGCGCCGGGCGGATTGAATTCGATGCGACCGTCACGGCGAGGCGAGCGCGCAAGTGACTGGAATTGTGAGGATTATGAGCGCAAGTCAAACAATGACACCTAGAAATGTCAGGTGTCTTTTTTTAGACAGACTTTCTTGCCGTCGACGCGGAAAAATTTAATTGGGGAGGCTCTTGAGCGCCTCGCAAATTCACTGGGCACCGGCGGATTTTGAAGCTTCGCCGGGTCAGTTCAGCCAAAAGGAGAGAGTAATGAACCAAGCAACGGAACACAAAACCGAATCTTCATCGCAGTCTGCAAGACCACCCTCCACGCAAAAACCCCCTGAGGAAGAAATTCGATTTCGCGCCTATCAGATTTATCTGGGCCGGAATCGCACCCCGGGTCACGCATTGGAGGACTGGATTCAAGCAGAACGCGAACTTCGATCGCGAAATTAATCTGGTTCGGAAGTTGCATTGATAAGTGGCGCGCGCCTCTCTGCTAAGGGGCGACCTGAGGGGCGTGCCCACTCCATAGGCAACAGCATTCAAAGGCAACCCAGCACCCAAGAATGATCGAAAAGGAGACACCAAGACGATGCGAGCAACATTTCATATTCGGTTTGCAGTGCTTGTATTTATCGCGGCCCTGTTCAGTGCGCTGCCGTCATTCGGGCAAACCAACGCGCAGACCGGCAAGCTGAAGGTGCACGTAACCCCGAAACAGGCCTATGTGTTCGTGGACGGCCAAGCCATTCGCGAGGGGAATCAGACGATCGAATTGGCTGAGGGCACCCACGAAGTGGGCATCGAAAACTACGGATACATCCCGAAGATGCAGAAGGTGCACATCGGTGCGGGAGAAACGACCAATCTGGACGTTACGCTTCAGGCTTCCGGAGACATGGTTTCAGGGCCGTTCGGCGACATCGAATTCAAGGGACATCCGCGCGCGGCCGTCCTGCTGAACGGGACCACGCCGGCCTACTTCGTCGGCCACGTGGACGAGTTCGATAACAACTTCCTTTGGCACCAGTGGCTCCTGGTAAAGCCGGGCGAGTACCAGGTGACGGTGACGCGAAAGGGGCAAACGATCTGGTCAGGACCGGTAACCGTGAAAGCCGGCCAACGCGAGATCGTGTACCTGAACCACAACGGCAAAATCGAGACGCGAGACTTCAAGCGAGGCCTTACTCTGAGTGCACAGCCGCGGTTCGATGCGGGAATAGCCAGCGCCATGGTTCCGATCGCGCCGGTGACGGCGCAGCTATCGGCATCGCAGACGGAAGATACCTGCGGGCAGTCGGCCACGCTGAACTGGAAGGCCACGGACGCCGCGGACACGTCCATCACCAACGTTGGAAACGTGCCAATGAGCGGAGACCGGACAGTGAGTCCAACTCAAACAACCACATATCAACTTGTAGCCAAAGGCCCCGGGGGCGAAGTGACGAAGAACGTGACGGTCAATGTGGACTCGCAGCCGACCGCAACGCTGGCGTTCAATCAGCCTGAAGTGCACTATCACAAAGTGGGCGACAAGGTCGTCCAGCAGGACTCCGCGACCTTGAGTTGGTCGACATCCAACGGCAACAAGGTCACCATTCAACCTCTGGGAAGCGTCGCTCCCAGCGGCAGTGAAACCGTGGAGGCAACGCCCAACCAAACGAGCACCGGCCCCATCAATGAGGACGTAACCTATACGCTCAATGTGGCCGACGCTTGCGGTGGAACCGAGACGCGGACCGCGACCTTGCATATCGTCGGCTCGATCGACCCTGCCCCGGCGGTGACGCTTGCGAGCCTCTTTTATCCCACCGACTATCCCCGGCCGCACCATCCAAGAGTCGGCCTGGTAGCCAGCGAGGAACATGCACTTGCGAAAGCCGCCACCACCTTCAAGAACAACGAACAGTATGACCCGCAGAACGAGCTGATGGTGGTGGGACATGCCGACGTGCGTGGACCTGAGAAATACAATATGGCGTTAAGCGAAAGGCGAGTGGAAATCGTGAGGAATTACCTGGTTTCGCAGGGCGTCGCGGCCGATAAGATCCAGACGCGCGCCGAGGGTAAAGATCACGAACTGACCCCAGAACAGGTGCGGAAGCTCCAGTCACAGGATACGCAGACGCCTCCAAAATGGATGACAAAACGGCAGAAGGCCACTTGGCTTGCCTACAACCGCAGAGTCGACATCATTCTGGAACCCACAGGCCAGCAGTCGGCGGAAGCATATCCAAATGACTCGCCCGAAGCGCGCATTCTGTGGCAACGGCCCGAACCAACTCTGAAGGCGGTCGAGTCGGTGTCGCAAATGCCTAAGGGCGGCGAGATCGCTCAGGTGCACCTCCCGGGCAACTAGCGCATCGTCTCGCGGAAAGACCCGTTGCGAAGTTGAGTCGCGGAATTGTTAGAGCAGCTTTTTACAAAGGAGAAAATGAAAATGAAAATGAAACTCTCAATCAAAGGGACGGCGATCGCCGCTGGGCTCTTATGGGGGAGCGCGATCCTGATCGTTGGACTCATCAATCTGGCAAGGCCGGAATACGGGACGAACTTTCTGGCGATGATGAACTCGGTGTATCCGTGGTTTCATTCGTCACACGGTGCAGCAAGCGTGGTGATCGGGACCGTTGATGGAGTGATTGACGGCGCGATCGCCGGATTGCTGTTCACATTGTTCTACAACGCGACGCTGGATCTGGGCGGCAAAGCACAGACCCTCCAGGGGCATCACACGTAGGGAACCTCGCGTGGTGCGTCGGCTGATCGCGTGCAACCGACGCACCACCGCGTCCGTGTGATTTCCGGGAGGCGGACGATCGCACCCGAGGACGAAGCCTTGTCCAACTCCGTCGAGACACAGGTGTTAGCGTAGTTCGTCGCGATTCTTCAATAATTCTTCGCGTCGTCCAAGATTTTCAACATCAAGGCTTCGGGCTGGGCCACCCGGCACCCCGAAGAACCAAAGGCCAAGGCTTTACCACCCGGCCGGTGCGTTCTCCTGAATGAGTTGCGCTTAGAAACGGACATGCCACAATCTAGGCCCCTGCCAAGGGTCCGGCGACTCTGTTCGGCTGGCGGTGGAGCAGAGATCGACACGGTTTCGGAGGGTCCTTGAGGTTCGGCAGTTCAGCTGAGGCAGGAAGCAAGGAGGTAGGAGGCCAGGAGGCAAGGAGGCGTGGCCGGCTACCATATGCCGCTTTGATTTCGTTGGTTCTCCTTTGCGTCTCAGCGGTCGCCACTTGGGGGCAGTCGGCAACTCCTCTGTGGCATGGCGTACTGCGCAACGCGGGGGGCGCGCCTATTCCTGGCGCAATCGTTCGCTTAGCCCTTGGCCGCGTCCAGATCGAGGGAGTCACGGATTCGGATGGGCGTTTCCAATTGGCGGTGCCTGCCGGGGAATACCGGCTGACGGTGGAAACCGGCGACCGCAAAATCAAGTACGCTGGAGCGATTTATGTCACGGTCGCGAGTCCGCCCGTGCTGCTCACTCTCTCGGGACGCGGCGAACTCACTATGGCGGCGCTTGAGGCGGATCAGACTACCGGAGGCGAGAAACTTTCGAGCGAAGCCGTCAGCGAACTGCCACTGAACAAGCGCGACTTCAGCGCGCTACTGCTGCTCGCCGCCGGCACCATGACGGACACCAACGGGGCGACAAACTTCACCGCGCAGTTCGCAATTAATGGCCAGCGTGGCGTTGAGGCGACTTTCGCCATGGATGGCGCCGACATCAGCGATCCGGAGATGGGTGGTTCCACGTTCTCGAACTTCAACGTGGATGCGGTGCAAGAGATCAAGTCGGTTTCCGGCTGGATGCCCGCCGAAGTCGGACGCGGAGCTTCCGGGTTCACCGACATCATCACACGCTCTGGAGCCAGCGGTTTTCACGGCTCGGTGTTCGAGTTCGTGCGCAACTCGGCGTTCGACGCGCGCAACTACTTCGATCACCCGACGCCGGCATATCCCGGCCGGATTCCACCTTTCCGGCGCAACGAATTCGGATTCACCAATGGCGGGCCAATCTACATTCCCAAGGTGTATGACGGCCGAGAGCGCACTTTTTATTTCGTCGAGTACCAGGGCTTCCGCCAAGTGCTGGGAACGACGCAGGTGATGCCGGTACCCACAGCAGCAGAGCGCTCGGGCATTGATGTCGTGACCTATCCTGATGGATCCACCGACACACTCACGGTCCCGGTGAATCCAAGCATTGCGGCGATCCTGGCGCGGTATCCGATGCCGAATGATGCGGCCGGTTCGTTTGGCGCGCGCACTTACGCGACGGCATCCAAAGTGGTGACGAACGCAGACCAATTCTCAGTGCGCATCGATCACAAGATTTCATCGAAGGATCAATTCTTCGCGCGATTCACGATGGACAATCTGACGGGGCCCACGACGAATCCCGATCAGACCGCGGTTGATCCGGAATTCGGCGTTCAGTATATCGACAGGCAACGCAACGTGGCCCTCTCGTACACGCACACAGTGTCGCCACGATTGATCCTGGAATCGTTGGTGGCCTTCGAACGATCCACGCCGGGATTTCCCACCGCCGATTACACCGATCCCGCAGTGAAATTCAACGACGGTCTCTACGAAGGATTTAATACCGCGGGCGGATCGGTAATGCAGGCCTACGGAAACCTATTCCACGGCCGCCAAACCGTGGCGTACACGGCTGGAAATCACGCGTTCAAAGCCGGCTTCGAAGCGCGCCTGAACCGCGACACAACCTATTTCGGAATAAGCCCGAACGGCGAGTACGACTTCGGCGGCGGCACGGCCTATGCCACCGAGGCAATCAGCTCGCAAAGCGGGACACACAACATTGCCGTCGGGGATCCGCTGCCCGACACGTTGTCGGCCTTTCTCTCCGGGAGCGCGTTTGTGTATACCGCGGCGATCGCGCCACCTTATTTCTCGAACGGATCACACATCGGCCCGGCGGCCATCTCGCGCAACAACTACAGCGTCTGGGCGCAGGATACGTGGAAGGTGACGCCGCGATTTACGGTCGACTACGGACTGCGATGGGAGCTTTACACGCCGATCACGGAGCGCGCGCACCGCACGGGAGGCTTTCTCACCGAAAACGGCACTCAGGAGTACGTGGTGAATCCGCAACCGGGGTATCAGACGAATTGGAACGGCTTTGGGCCGCGCGTGCAGACTTCATGGCAAGCCACGAACAACTTATCGTTCAACGCAGGCGGCGCCATCACTGTGATTCCGCCGAACATTTGGCAGGACAACTTTCTTACGGGTTCGACGCCGTTCGTTGTTTATCCCCGGCTGATTGCGGCTTCCGGTGCGCCAATCAACTACGGATTTCAAATCACTCCGTCGGAACTGCCAAGAGTGTACACACCGGAAGGAGTGGATATTTTCGCCTCGGGGAACCCGAAAGACGTTCCGCCGAATACGGTGATGGACGTGAACCGCTACGAGCAGGATATTGCCGCGCTGACGCCCAGCCACGTTGTGAGCGCGCTCAGCTTGAGCGCGATCGATCGTTCCTTTGGCAACGGCACGCTGTTCACCTGGACGACCGGGGTCGAGCGCAAGATTGGGAACCTGACGGCGGATGCAAGTTATGTGGGAACGGCCGCCGAAAAGCTGCCGCGTTACGGATTCCCCAACGCTTATCCCGGCGCGAGCCCGGGATTCGCTCCGTACACGAACTTCGACAGCTCAGGAAACGTCACGGGCGGCTTCGGCGTGGAAAACGTGATCTTTGACGATGCTCATTCCACCTATCACGCGTTGCAGACTTCGCTTTCGGGGACGGTTGTCCATGGCGGACCGGGCATTCAGGCCAGCTTCACGTGGAGCAAGTCGATTGACGACACCAGCGAGGTAATCGGTGGAACGGGTTCCACGGGTGCGGTGACGTCCGGTTTCTCCCAAAATCCTTTCGACACGCATCCAGAAAAAGGCCCGTCGACGTTCGATGTGACTCGTGGCTTTGGGCTGAGCGCGATTCAGGACCTGCAAGTGGAGAAAGTGGGCTTCCTGAGTTCCGTCAGCAGAAAGGTTACCGGCGGCTGGCAATTGCTGAGCATTTCCAGCATCAGCTCCGGCCTGCCATTCACGGTCTACTCGGGTATTCAGCAGACGGGTTACGGATCAAACGGCGTAGACCGTCCCGACCAGATCGCCAAGCCGGATCTCTCCACTGCGCGGCAAAACCGCGAGGATTACTTCGGTGAAGGCGCCAACAACGCTGCGGATTTCTTCTTCATTCCTATCCACGTGGCTGGCGGCACAGGGCCGAACCAGGGAAGGTTTGGCACCCTAGGACGCAACAGCTTCCGCGGGCCCGCTTACTATAATTTCGACTTCGCTCTCATCAAGGACACTCCCATCGGCCGGCGCAGCGGAGGAGCTGAGCGCGTGGACCTGCAATTCCGCGCCGAGTTCTTTAACCTATTCAACATCGTCAACATGGGGTTGCCGGCGAACATCCTCAACGGATCCGGTTTTGGCGAAATCAGCAAGACCGCGGGCAACTCGCGGCAGATTCAGTTCTCACTCAAGCTTATCTATTAGCGAGCGCGATTGGCTGTGCCATGAAACGCGCCGTGAAACGCAAGAGAAAGCAGGTCCCTCGTCGGCTGAGAAACGCCTCGCTCCCTTCGACTGCGCTCAGGGCAGGCGGGATGACAGCGAACGGAGGGTGCTGCTACGGGTTGTGCTTGTTGAACGAGTCGAAGCCGGCGGTGGCGATGGCCATCAGGAAGAAAAGGACGGCGCCAAGCACGTAGCTGTGGTATCCCACGTCGTTTCCTCTGGTGATGAACCGCAAGACATTCATGCCGAGAGCGTTCAAAGCTTTGCTCAGCAGTGCCAGCACGATGCAGACGACTCCCAGCCAGTAACTCACCCTGATGAGAAGCTTTACCATGGTGTTCTCCCACTGCGCGATTTTGTTGGGCCGACTCCGGAGAAGGAATGCTCGGTGGAAGGTACCGCTGGCGGAGCGCGGAGTCAACTTGTTCAAGAACGGAAGAGGGAAAGGAGAAAAAGGAAAAGAGAAAAGGGAAGAGAGAAAAGCGGCACGGCACAAAACGCCGTGCTCCCCGGGGTGAAGCCCGGGGCTTCCACCCTTTCTCTTTTCTCTGTTCGCTTTTTCTTTTCTCGATGGAGTGGCAGTTACGGTGCTTGGCGGCGGTCGGCGATCGCCTGGAGGTGCTGGCGGAGGCGTTCGAGAACGGCGTCGCCCTGACCTTCGGAGATTTCGCGCTCCACCTCATCGAGGGCGAAGTGGACGATATCGTGGTGATGGATTTCGGTGCCAGGGAGCCTATCGCTCAACTTGAGCCATATCTTGTGAAGCAGATCGATCTCCTTGGGCGTCAGGTGCGGCGCGTGCGGACCCAGGTAGAAAATCTGCTCCTGGCCGGACGGTGTGAAAATTTCCAACGTGACGCGCGGCCGCGGCTCCGCCATGGTCTCCCACGCCAAGCCGATCGAGCGGGCCTGCTCGGTGACGGGCATCTTCGACGAACTTCCGATGACGACTGTGCTGGACTCGAGATTTTCCGCGGCCCGCAGCATGCCTTCCCACAAGTTATTGGCGGCGGCCACCGCGAGGCGAACTCGCTTCCCTTCTTTCTCGGCGATAGCCAGCACCTTGGTGAAGAGGAGCTGCTCGATGGTGCTGAACAACTGGTCGGGGGCCAAATCGTATTCGCCGCTGGCGGCGCGGCGCAGCAGCCGAACGTGCAGCACGACGATGTCGGCGTCCAGACTCCGAACGCGCCGGAGGGCGGCTTCGAGGTGATAGAGCGCGTAATAATTGCTGACGGGAACCAAGATGTTGCCGGGGCGAACTCCCACGTTGGCCGGCGTGAGTTCGGCTTCCTGAGCCAGATTGAACTGGTCGAGCTCGATGTGGGCCGCGCCAGCCTGGCGCCGATGCATTCGTTTCTCGGAGAATTCGAAGACGGTGAAAAGCAGAATCGAAAAGGTGAGTCCGGCGATGGTGGCTTCGGGCTTGGTGAACAGGTTGACGACGGCGATGGAAAGCAGCACCAGCGTGATCAAGCCGAGTCCGATCGGGACTTCCCTTCCGAAAATCAGGGGATTGAGCGGCACCCGGTATTCGCGGTCCTGAGGGTGCGTGTAGCGAAGGACCAGCACCGCGATCCCCTTCATCGAAAAGCTCCAGATCACACCGAAAGCATACAAGTTGCCGAGAAAGGTGACGTCGCCGCGGCTGGCAAGGATCGTGACGATTTGCAGCACGACGATCATGTTGATGATCCTGTGCGTCGTGCCGAAGCGCGGATGCGGGTGCCGGAACCAGTCGGTGAGCACGCCATCTTCCGACACGCGATTCAAGACGCCGTTGGAGCCCACGATCGCCGTGTTAACGGCGCCCGCAAGAATCAAAGTTCCGACCACCACCACGAAGACATGAAACGCCAGGCGCACCGAAAAACTTCCCACCAGATGCATGGCCAGGCCGCCGATGAGGTTCTCGTTGTATCGCGAGCGAATCCCGTCCGGAATGATCATCACGGCGAAAAACGAAACGAGCGACGTGAAAACCAGGCTATAGACGAAAATGATGAGTCCGGCCTTTTTCAGGTTCTTGAGTTTGGGATGCTCGATTTCGCGGTACACCTGCGCGAGCGATTCCTCGCCGCTCATTGCAAGGACCGAATGCCCCAGTCCGACGAGGATCGCGATCAAGGTGAGCGTGTGCGCCCACTGGAAGCCGTTGAGCCAGCCGAGGGATTGCTTGTCGAGCTTCATGTTCTGAGGAGCGGGAAGCGGCGGGAGCTGGCCTCCGCGAACCCAGAGCGTGTAGCAGCACCAAGAGATCAGGATCACCACCATGATGGTGGTGAGCTGCATGATGCGCAGAGCTTTGCCGCTCGATTCGGGAACTCCCTTGATGTTCTCCCACCAGAAATAGAGCGTGATGACGATCGCAATCACCGCGGCACTACTGTTCACGGCAAGATGAAGGTGAAGATGCGCCTTTTCGAAGAGCTCATTGATGACACCGACGAGGTATTGCCCCGCGGAAACGCCGCTGATCGGGCCAGTGAGCACGTAGTCGAACATCAGCGCGGAAACGGAAAACTTGGCGAGGTTGCCGCCGAGGGCTTCTTTTACGACGCGGTAGACGCCGCCGCGGACGAACATGCTGCAACTCTCCACATAGACGGAGCGCACGGCGTAGGAGAACAGCATGATGCCCAGGATGAACCAGGGGGCGGTCTTGCCGATGAACTGCTCGGCCTCGCCACCCGCGTAATAGGCGGAGGAGGCGAGGTCGTTCAGGACAATGGCAGCCGCTCGCCAGAAGGAGATGAACGCCAGCATGGCCGTAGTGGCCACGATGACCTTCACTACCGGGCGCGAAGAACCCTCAGGAGATGAGCCGGTGGGGTTGGATGCCATACGCTCTAGGGACGCGGGAAAAGACTATATGTTGAAAACAGCTTGGAAGGAAAGCGCGGAGAGCGCTTTGCCAAGCCAGAGTGTAACTAGGCGTCGTCGGTTGCCATGCAGCTCTCGCTAATGCTCGTGAGCGGAAGTTGCGGCGGGGACGGAGCGGAATTCGCGGGCGCAGGCTTCACAGGGGCAAATTTCGCGCAGGTGTTCGAAGCTGAAGATTCCGGTGGCATGGCCGTCGGTGAACTCGATCTGGACCGCGTAGTTCCCTACCGCCGTGGCGGACTTGGCTTTCACGCGTGGCTTGAACATCGGCAGAACGCTGGAGGGAGCCGGCGACGTGCCGGGGAATTTTTCTTTTTTGGCGCGCTCGTCGTTGCAGAGGGCGCACGGGCAATGGTCGCGGAGATACGGGAAATCGTAGCGGCTGGTGTGGCCGTCGGACCAGGTGATTTCGGCGCCTTCGCCGGTGGAGACGTGGACCTTCACGCTGATGGGTTTTTTGCGAACGTCGATGGGAATGGGCATCGCGATTCCATTTTAGTGTGGTGGTGGGCAAAAGACCAACCCGCGACAGCGAAAACCGCCAATCAGGAGATTGGCGTTGGCGTTCCTCAGGGGCTCTGTCGCGCCTACGGCGCTCGGGATTGGATCTCGGATTTCCCAGCGCTCACGCGCTGGGCTAACTTCTGCCGCGCCTACGGCGCTTTGGTTAGCAACGATGTTAGACGCTTCAATCGAAATGGCGTCCCAACAACTTCCAACCCGCCAATACGGAGATTGGCGTTCCCAGGGGCTAATCGGGAGTGGCCGAAAGGACGCTGATGCGGGCCAGGCGGCCGTGAGCGAGGTCGATTTTGCGGTCGGCGAGGCGGCTGATGGCGGGATCGTGCGTGACCATCAAGATGGTGTGACCTTCGGCATGGAGTTTTTGAAACAGGCGAATGACGGTTTCTTCGTTGGCTTCGTCGAGGTTGCCGGTGGGCTCGTCGGCGAGGATTAGTTTTGGGTGATTGATGAGGGCGCGCGCGACGGCAACGCGCTGCTGCTCGCCTCCGGAAAGCTGCGAGGGAAGATGCTCGATTCGGTCGGCGAGGCCCACGCGTGCGAGCGCGGCGCGGGCTTCGGCTTCGTCGGTGGTGCTGTGAAAATATTGGGCGAGCATCACGTTTTCGAGCGCAGTTAAATAGGAGACGAGATGGAATTGCTGAAAGATGAAGCCGATTTTTTCGGCGCGGAAGCGCGTGAGGCCGGCTTCATCCAGGCGGGCGACGTCGGTGCCGTCGACGACGGCTACGCCGGCGGTGGGAGAATCTAGGCCGCCGAGAATATTGATCAGCGTGGTCTTGCCGGAGCCCGAGGGGCCCATGATGGCGATCCACTCGCCTTCTTCGACGGTGAAGGAAATGCCGTCGAGCGCGCGCACGCTGCCGAATTCCTTGCGCAGATTTTCGATTTGGACGAGCGACGCCACTAGTCTCCTCGCAAGATCACGGCGGGTTTTATTTTTCCGAGCAGCCGGAGCGGCAAAGCTCCCGCGAGCGCCACCGCTATCATCAGAATAATCGTGAGCGGAAACACTTCCCAGCGGGGCGAAATTGCCGCTGAGAAGACGCGTTGGCCCATCCAGCGCGAGAGCAGCAGGCCTACGGCGCATCCGAGCACTCCGCCGACGGCGCCGAGCACTCCAACCTCGGCCAGAAATAGGCGAAGGACGCGGGAAATTGAGCCGCCGAGCGCCTTCATCAGGCCGACGTCTGCGCGGCGCTCCATGGCAAGGGCCGCCATCGTGGCGAGAACGCACAGAGCGGTGAGAACGAGGATCAGCACGATTGTGGCGACGATCAGGAGCCGGATGCGTCCCATCAAGTCACCTTCCGCCTGGGTGACCTGCGGAATCGGCCGGACATCGAGACTGGGAAACTGCGTCGCGACGCGCTGCGCGTACTTGGCGATTGCCTGGCTCGAGCCGCCGACGCTCAACTGCCAAAGGCTGATGGCGCCCTGGATGCCGGCGAGATGCTGCGCGACCTGGACGTTCACGAAGACTTGGTTGTCTTCGGCGCCGCCTGAATCGAAGATGCCGGCCACGTTGCAGCTTGCGTTTTCGGCGAGATACGCTAGATCGAGTTGGCTGCCGGGCGCGAGATGGAATTGCTGAGCTACGTTGCGGCCCACGAGACACTGCGAACTATCTTCACGCGACGCGACCCAATTGCCATCGAGTTTCCAGGTGGGGTCGAGCTTGGGCGTTTGGTCGAGCCAGGTGCCGGCGACGACGACCGGCACGTTCGCGACATGCGCAACGATGTAGAGGTAGGGCGCGGACGCGGCGACGTCGGGCGAATTGACCGCCGCCAGGCCGCGCGCTATTTCGTCGCTCTCGATTTGGTTCCCGCTCAAGAGCGACGCCGCGCCGGCGCCGGTTTGTGCCGACGGCTTCGGCGCGATGACGATGTTCGCGCCCAGCGAACGAAATTCCTGCGAAAGTTTGCGGCCGATATCGAGCTCGAGATTGAGCAGCGCAGAAATCACAGCCGCGCCGCTGATGACGCCGATCATGGCGACGGTGAGGCGTCCGCTGCTGCCGCGCAGAAGTTTCCAGAGCAGGCGCGCGAACATCATTCACCTCGCAGGATCGGCGCGGGATCGAAGCGCGCCGCCTGCCGCAAAGGAATCAAGCTTCCGAGCACCGCAACGATTGCGGCAATCCCGAGGATCACGGGCAAAAGCACCCACTGGGGCGATGCCGGACTGCCGAAAATGCTCGCGCCAAGCACCCACGCCAAAGCGAGGCCGATCATGAAGCCGAATAAGCCTCCGACGATCGCGAGCAGAAGCTGCTCGGTCAAAAACATGCCGGCGACGATGGCGTTCGTCGCGCCAATCGCTTTCAAAATTCCAATTTCGCCCCGGCGCTCAAGGACGGTGGTGGCCGATGTGGCGGCGACGGCCAGAGCTGCCGCAATCAGGGCCGCGATGGTGACGATCCACAGCAGCGTGCTCACGCGGGTGAGAATGCGGCCTTCGGTGTCGGCGACGCGGCGGATCGTGCGCACGTCCGTTCCCGGCAGCACCTGCTTGATCTGGAAGCTGATCGAAGAAATGTAGGGCGAGCAGAACCAGCGGTCGTGCTCTTCGGGAGTCATCGTGTCGGGATTTCGCTCGGAGAATGCGTCGGCGGGTTTGGTGAGCGCGCTGACGAAGAGCTGGCGGAATTGTCCCTCGCGGCCCGAGATTTTTTGCAGGAACGAGAGCGGGACAATCACGGCGTCGTCTTCCGAGCCGCCGGTGGAAACGATTCCGGTCACGAGCAACGAGAATGCAAGGTTCGCCTCCTCGCTTCGCGCAATCTGGACTCGTTTGCCGATTGCGAATGCATCGGGATTTCTGGCCGCAAGCGCTGCGCCGACCACACATTCATTGGCGTCGTCGTGGAACCACCGGCCCTGAATTCGCCACCACGGGTGCGTCGTGCTCAAACCCGTCTTGAATCTAGTGCCGTCGGGGACCGGCACTTCGTGCTCGTACCAAGTACCGATTAATGTTGTGTTGACGCCCGCCACGGAGGCGGGCACATCGAGAAACGGGGTGAAGCCGAGAATGTTGTGGCGCCAGAAAATCATCTTCAGCTTGCCGAGATCGGCTTCGCGCAGGTAGGCGCCTTCGTCGACGGGGCGGTAATCGACGCCGCCGATTTCGACGGGAAGGGTGTCCGATTGCGGCGTGACGAGGAGGTTCGCGCCGAGATTCCGGAATTCGAGCGCCAGGCGATCGCCCACTTCGAGCGCTACGGTGAGCGTTGCGGTAGCGACGGCCATGCCGACCATCAGAGCGGCGGCCGTGAGCAGTTTGCGGCGAGGATTGCGAACGAAAGATTCCCTTACCAGGCGGGCGAACATGTCTAGCGAGCGTGGATCGTCGAATCGGCCTGCACAAGCGCCGAGAGGTCCACAATCACGTCTCCCCCTTCGACGCGCGACTTCACGCCGATTGGATTGCACCCTCCGGACTGGCCGATCGAAGGAATGTAGATCGCGGCGCCGCAATTCCGGCAAACGACGTTCTGCCCCTCTTGCCGGTATCCTTGCCGGCCGCAAATCTGGCAGGCGTCGAGGGCGGTGGCGTAGTCGCCGTTCATCCTGTGAATCACGAGGAAGCGAATCACCGTGTTGTCCACGTCGGCGGCGTAGTAGTGCAGGCTCGAATCGTTGAGCTCGGAGAGCGGGACGCGGACCTGACCGTTTTCGCCAGCGAGTATCTTTGCCTGCGAAGGCGCGTTCATGGCACGCGCGTAGACGAATTCGGCGGCCAGCGAGAGAACCACCAGCACGCAGAGAATCGCCGCGGCAAAGCTCCAGTTGCGCTGGCGGCGAAATTCCCACTCGCGCATGCGGCGCTGAGCGGGGTTCAAGGCCGAGTCAGCGGCGGGCTGCCTGGCGCTGAACCATTCGCGCAGGACGACGAGGGCCGCGGATCCGAGAATCACGACAAAAAAGAAAACTTCGTTGCGCACGATCGGCCCAACGGTCGCCATCTCCGTCTTGCTCGACCAGATCCACATGGCCTCGCTGAGTTCGTGCACGCCCGTGAGCGCCAACTGGAACGCGACGACCATCAGAATCACGCTGGTGGCGCGGAAAAAACGGTGCAACGGAATCCGCAGGGTGCCCTGAAAGAAGAAAAGGCCGACGCCGACCGCGATGGCGATGCCGAGCCCCGTTCCAATCCAGACTTGCACGCCGGCGCTGGAGAGCTGCACGGCGCGAAGAATCAGGACGAGTTCGGCTCCCTCGCGGACCACCATCAAAAAGACGAACGCGCCGATTCCCCACCCCGCCGCGCGCGTCGACTTCTGCGCGTAGGCCTCGACGCGCTGTTCGATGTCTTTTCGAAGCGTGCGCGCGACGCGGTTCATCCACACGATCATGGTGACTACGAGGGCGGCGGCAACTAGCATCAGCAGGCCTTCAAAGCCGTCCTCGCTTCCGCCGAAACGCTGAAGCAAAATGGCAATAGCCACGCTCGCGGCGGCGGCCAGGGCGACTCCGGTCCAGACGTAGCCGACGAGCGCTCTGCGGCCGGTGCGGTGGAGATAAACGAGTACAATGCCTACAACGAGTGCGGCTTCGACACCTTCGCGGAGGGCGACTAGGAGAGCGGATAGCATTTATAGGGGCGCCAAATCCAGTTGATAACCAGTATCAAGTACGTATTCGAGTGTATCTTCGCCGCCCTCCAAAATCAAGCGAATTCAACAGTTTCCCGCCCGCCCCGCACGACATTCCCGGTACAATAAGCGTCTAATAGCTTTGATGTCCAGAGCCAGAAATCCTCGATGGTTTCTTCGTGGGGCCCTCCTTGGTGTCTCGCTTGCCGTGGTATGTGCATTTGCGCTCGCGGCAGGGCGCCCTACCCAAGAGGCAGCGAATGGGGGCCAGAAGGAGAACCCGGCGAGCCAGCCAAACAGCGCTCCCGCCACAAAGCCCGACGCCAAGAAGGCCAAAGAAGCCTACAAGAGGGGTGTCGAGGCCGAGCGCAACAAGAACTGGCAGGCGGCCTACGAAGCTTACGTGGAAGCGCTTGAATCGGCGCCGGACGACCACGAGTATCTGCTCCGGCGCGAAGTGGTGAAGGGACGTCTCATCCAAGCAAAAGTGGAGCTGGCCGAAAAGGATGCGGTTTCCGGGCAGCTCGGAGACGCCCGCAAGGAGTTGTTGGAGGCCAGCTACCTGGACCCATCCGACAGGTCCATCACGGAGCGGCTCGCGCAGTTGACCTCGCTTGAACCGGTGCGAGCGGACGAGGTTCGCGGGCAGCCACAACTGATGGGCCCGATTCACCTCGACTACCGGCGCGACGCGCAAAATATCAACTATCGAGGAGACGTCCGCGGAGCTTACGAACAAGTAGCGCAACAGTTCGGAGTGCAAGTGGCGTTCGACGTAGAGCTGCCGGCGCGGCAGGCCCAACTGCAACTCCAAAACGTGGATTTTCTGACAGCGATGGATGTGCTCGGGCAGGCCACTCGAACCTTTTGGCAGCCATTGACCAAACGTCTTTTTTTTGTGGCCCAAGACACCACAGAGAAGCGGCGAGACTACGAGAGCCTGATCGTTCGAACGATTCCCCTGCCGGCATCCGAAACGACCGAGGAAATGCAAGACCTCTTCCGGCTGGTCCGCGAGGTGACGGGGGTCACGCGGGCCGATGTGGACCAGGAACACCACGCGATCACACTCCGCGGTTCCGCGCGCGCTTTGGCGCTCGCCAGCGACATGGTGGAGAACCTGGAAAAGCCTGTGGGCGAACTCATGCTGGAGATCGAGGTTCTCGAGGTGGACCGCAACTACGCCCGGCAGATTGGAATCACGCCGCCGCAAACCGCGACAGTGTACTCGATCGCCAGCCAGCAACTTTCGGAAGCGAATACCCTGACCGGGCTCGTCAGCGTGCTCGAAGCGATATTCGGAACGCCTTCGGCACTTTCCGGGCTGACCGCCGACCAAATCGCATCGGAGATCGCCTCGAATCAGATCAACCTGAACTCGTTGCTCCCGCCGGTGGTGGCGTTTGGCGGAGGCAAGTCGACGTTTCTCTCGACCATGCCCGGAGCGACGGGCGATCTCTCGCGGACGCTTTCGCTGGTGCGTCACGGGCGGCGCATCATGCTGAGGGCGGAAGACGGCCAGCCTGCTAGTTTCTTTGTGGGCGAGAAGTTTCCTGTTTCGCTGGCGCAATTCTCGTCGAGCCTGACGTCCAACGTAAACACGACTTCGATCGCCGCCGCAAACTTCCCGATCAGCACGCTCACAACCGGGAACGCTCCCGCATTCGTGACCGCGGCAAGCTTGCGAAACAACAGCATCGAGGATCTGATCGTTTCGAACTTCGCGGACAACACAGTCTCGATATTCCTTGGAAATGGCGATGGGACCTTCGTGACTCCCGGAGTTACATACGCAACCGGAACGGGACCGACGTGGATTGCCACCGGTGTTTTCAATAACACCACGAAAAACATCAGTCTTGTGGTGGCGAACAAGACCGCGAACTCAATTTCGATCCTGCCGGGCAACGGAGATGGAACGTTCGGGGCGAGGACGGACGTCACGACGGGCGCGGTGCCGGTTTCGGTGGTTGCGGCGGACTTCAACGGCGATGGAAATCTCGATCTGGCGGTTGCGAACCAAACGGACAACACGATTTCGGTCTTCCTGGGCAAGGGCGACGGGACGTTCGGCACACCCACTCTGCTTACGACGGGGCATGCGCCAACTGCGCTGGCGACAGCGGATTTGAACAGCGACGGCCACGCCGATCTTGCGGTGGTGAATCAGAACGACAACACCGTCTCGATTTTTCTCGGGAACGGTGACGGAAGTTTCCAGGCGCGCGCCGACTACGCAACGGGCGCCGCTCCGGTTTACGTCGCGACGGGAGACTTCAACGGGGACGGTGTGCTCGATCTGGCGGTGGCGAACAATACCGACGATACGGTTTCCATCCTGCTCGGCCAGCTCGGAAGCACGGGCACAGCCAACGGGACGTTTGCGACGCACACCGACTATGAAGCAGGAGAAGGACCCACTTCAATTGCGGTCGCCGACTACAATCTCGACGGCATTCTCGATCTGGCGGTTACCGATTCCACCAGCAACACGGTTTCGCTTCTTTTCGGGCTGACGGGCGGAGCCTTCAACTCGAATTACGAGCTGTCGGTCGGGAACGATCCTGTTTCGGTGGTGACGGCGGATTTCAACGGAGACGGCCTGCCCGATGGGGCCATCGCTAACAACGCGTCGAACTCGGTGTCGGTGATTCTGAACGAGACGAGCGCGGCCACGAGCTCCACGGGCGGCCAGGGGACGCAGTTCCCCGGCTCCGAATATCTCGACATCGGCTTGAAGATAAAAGCCACTCCCCGCATCCATCTGGACGACGAAGTGACGCTGCAACTGCATTTCGAGCTTACGAGCATCGCGAATCAGAGCTTCAACTCGATTCCGGTAATCGACAGCGACATGCTCGATCAAACGGTACGGCTGAAGGAGAACGAAACCACGGCGCTCGCGGGAATCATGCAGCCCTCCGTCACGAACGCGCTGAACGGAACGCCCGGGCTTGCGGAACTACCTGGACTGGGAGTTCTCGCTGGGCAGAATAGCGTTATGGAGCAGGACTCGCAGTTGTTGATCCTGATTACGCCTCGAATGGTTTCGCTGGCGCCTCGCAAGGACCACGTAATCTATGCGGGCCACGGGGTGCCTCCTGCCAGCGGAAACGTCTCTACCCGGTTCGAGCGCCTACAGGGGCAGCCGCAAGGGCCCGCGGCACCTCCGCAGCAAGCACCTCCGCAACAACCACCTTCGCAACAAGCACCGCCGCAACAGGGTGCGCCGCAGCAAACTGTGCCACCGCAGGGACCGCCGCAGAAGCCTCCGGATCAGCCTCAGCGCTAGCGGGCGGCGCTCGCAGAATACTCAGGGCGTCGCTTCGAGCACGACCAGAGGCTGGTAGGTTCGCGGGACCACCGGCTCGGCGATGGCAATGAGCTGGCCTTGCTGATTGAAGACGCGGAGCCGGCTGGGCTTCCATTCTCCGGAATCGAGTTGCTGGGGCGCGCCTTGCGCGGCGGTGACCTGCCCGGGCTGAATCTGCGCGATCGGCAAATTGAATTTGGCGCCGTGCCGGACGCGTTTTTCGACGATCGGCAACACGGTGGCACGCGGGAGTTCGGGCAGCATCGATTCGAGCCGGATGACGCGAGCGGCAAGCTTTCCGGCCTTCACATCCTGTTCGAGGTCGAGAAGCGCCACGGCGTGGTCGAGCGTGAACTCGCCTACCGCGGTGCGAACGATTTCGGAGAGGTGCGCTCCCGCACCGTGAAGTTTTCCCAGGTCGTTGGCGAGCGAGCGAATGTAGGTGCCCGCGCCGCACTCGACGGTGAACCGCGCCACCGAACCTTCCACAGACGTCAACCGGAATTCGTAAACTTCCACTTCCACGGGTTCGAGCTTCACGGGCTTGTGCTTGCGCGCAAGCTCATGGGCGGGGCGGCCGTGAATTTTCTTGGCGGAAAACGCGGGCGGCATCTGCTGAATCTTTCCGACGAATTGCGACGCGAAGGAAGCCAGCGCCTCGGCGTCAAGCGCAGGAGCCGAGTCGGGACCGAGCGAATCGCCATCCGCGTCGAAGGTATCGGTGGAGAAACCGAAACGAACGGCGCAGTTGTAGCGCTTCCGGCGGCCCGCGTAAAAGCGCGCCAGGCGAGTGGCGCGGCCGAGCGCGAGAACCAGGACTCCGGTGGCAAGCGGATCGAGCGTGCCGAGATGCCCGATTTGGCGGAAGCCGACGAGACGGCGAACGGTCTCGACGACATCGTGCGACGTTTTGCCGCGCGGCTTATCAACGACGAGGATTCCGTCGACGGGAGGAGGCTGTGGAATTCTGGGCATGGGTTGGGCGGGATTTTTCGCGGACGAGTGCGAAGGCTACCGCTCCTCGGGGCTTCTTACTTTGCGCAACAACTCGTCGATGTGATGCCCGTACTCTTCGGATTCGTCAGGATGAAACAATACTTCCGGGGCGCGGCGAAGCTGGAGGCGCTCGACAAGTTCGTGACGAACGTATCTGGATGCGGCGCGTAAGCCCTCGAGAGCGGTGGCGCGTTCGGATTCGTCGCCTTCGATTCGCACGTAGACGCGTACGGTGCGAAAATCGGGCGTCAGGCGGACTTCCGTGACGCTCACGAGTCCGGCGAGGCGGGGATCTTTCAGTTCTCCCGCGAGCATGAGGCTAACTTCGTTGCGGATTTCTTCCGCTACGCGCTCCGAGCGATGTCCGAGGGTCATAACGGGCTATCCTCAAAATATTCGATGTCCTGCGAAACCAAATCGCGGCCGAGCATGCGCTCGGACTCAGCGGCAATCGCCGCGAGCGATTCCTCAAGATGCTTGGCGTCTCCGGAGATGCTGACGACGCCGACGCGAGACCTTTGCCACAGATCCTGGTGCTCGAGCTCTGAAACAGCCACATTGAAGTGGGCGCGAAGGCGATCCTTGAGGCTGCGCAACACCTGCCGCTTGTCTTTGAGAGACCGCGCGTCTGGGATGTGAATTTCCAGAGTGAGGAGGCCGATTGGCATTTCCGCTCCCACGATTCAACGGGGACGGGGAACCTGGAAGCCGTTCAACTGCGACGCGCTTCCGCCGCTTCTGCTGCGCGCCCGCGATCCGACAAATTCGGATCGATGACAGGCATGGTCTTTTCCATCTTAAAGCATTCGAGAATGTCGCCCACCTTGACGTCGTTGAAATTCGAAATCCCGATGCCGCATTCGAAGCCCGCGCGGACTTCGTTGACATCGTCCTTGAAGCGTCGGAGCGAGATCACGCGGCCGGTGTAAATCACCACGCTATCGCGCAACACACGCACATCGGCGTCGCGCTTGACGATTCCGTCCTGGACGTGGCAGCCGGCGATCATCCCGGCGCCCTTCACGCGGAAAGTGTCGCGCACGTCGGCGCGTCCCAAGTAGGTTTCCTTGATGATGGGAGCAATCAGGCCCGCGACAGCTCTCCTCAACTCATCGAGCAACTCGTAAATGATTGTGTGCAGGCGAATGTCGACGTTTTCGCGTTGCGCGAGGTCAGCCGCCTTGCGTTCCGGACGCACGTTGAAGGCGACGACGATGGCGTTGGATGCGGAAGCAAGCAGAATATCCGTCTCGGTGACGGCGCCGACGCTGGCCTGGATGACTTTGAGTTTCACTTCGTCGTTAGAGAGCTTCGGCAGCATTTCGTTCAAGACTTCGACAGAGCCCTGGACGTCCGCCTTGACGACGATGGGCAGTTCCTTCAATTCGCCGGCGCGGAGATGTTCGTGCAACTGGTCGAGCGTGAGGCGGCCGGAAGAAGCGGTTTTCGCGAGGGAAGCTTCGCGCTGCTTGGCCTGGCGGTACTCGACGATGTGGCGCGCCCGGGCCTCGTCCGCAACCTGGAATTGGTCGCCCGCTTCAGGAACGCCTTGCAAACCCAGAACTTCAACGGGAGTGGACGGACCGCCTTCCTTGATGGGCTGGCCGCGATCGCCAAATAACGCGCGCACTTTTCCGTAAACGGCGCCGACGATGAAGACGTCGCCGACATGCAGCGTGCCGTTTTGCACCAGCACGGTGGCGACAGGGCCGCGGCCTTTGTCTACCCGTGATTCGAGCACGGTGCCGCTGGCGGGCGCGTCGGGATCGGCCTTGAGTTCGCGCAAGTCGCCCACGAGCAGAATCATTTCGAGCAGCCGCGGGAGGTTCTGCTTCGTTTTGGCCGAAACTTCCACCATGACGGTTTCGCCGCCCCATTCCTCGGGCATCAGACCGCGGTCGGCGAGCTGGCGCTTCACGCGTTCGGGCTGCGAGTCGGGTTTATCGATTTTGTTGATCGCGACGATGATGGGAACGTTCGCGGCTTTGGCGTGCGCAATCGCCTCTTCGGTTTGCGGCATCACGCCATCATCGGCGCCCACGACGAGCACGACGATATCGGTGACCTTGGCGCCGCGCGCGCGCATGCGCGTGAACGCCTCGTGGCCCGGAGTGTCGATGAAAACGATTCGACGCTCGTTCACGTGCACTTCGTACGCGCCGATGTGCTGAGTGATTCCTCCGGCCTCGCCGGCAGCCACTTCGGTCTCGCGGATCGCGTCCAAGAGGCTCGTCTTGCCGTGATCGACGTGACCCATCACGGTGACGACGGGCGCGCGAGGGACGACGTGGCCGGTGCGCTCTACATTTACCTTTTCTTCCTGCGCCGCTTCCTGCTCGAACGTGACTACGGTCACAATTCCGTTGAATGCTTCCGCAAGAGACGTGGCAGTGGGAGCGTCGAGGGCCTGGTTGATGCTGGCGAAAACTCCGCGGTCCATAAGAGTCTTCAGAAGATCCTTCGCGCGAATATCCAGCTTTTCGGCCAGGTCGCGAACCGTGATTCCTTCCGTGACGGTAACCAGCCGCGGCTCGCGCTGTACTGGCGCCACGGGCTCGGCTTGCGCAATTCTTCCTCCCGGACCTACGCCGGGACGCGTTCGCACCGGGTGAAGCTTTCGCTCGCCTTCGGCGAATCGTTTTTCCATGAGCGGGCGGCCGCGCGTAGTGCTAACGGGAGGCTTTCTCGCGTAGAGCGGCTTTCCGGGTTCAGCCTTCGGCACACCGGCAAGACCTGGACCGCCGGGCCTTGCACCACCGGTCCCACCTCCTGGACGCGGGCCTCCGGGACGTTGCGGAAAGCGCGACGGCGGAGCGCCCGGACGCGAAGACGGCATGCCGGGACGTGCTTGGCCGGGCGCAGCAGCTGGGCGCATCCCAACCGGAGCACCAGGCCGAGGCTGGCTAGATCCAGTGCCGGGACGAACAGGGTATCGTTGACCACTGGGACCACTAGGCCCGGTGGGAGCACCAGCAGGTCTAGGAGCGCCCGTAGCTGGCGCGGAGCTTGCGGCAGCTGGCCGCTGAGACGCTGCCGCGGCGGGCTGAGACGGGCTAGCACTTGGCGCTCCGGGGCGCGACGGGACTGCTGGTCTTAGTGGCTGTGCAGGCACTGCGCCGGGCCGAGCGGCAGGCGCGTGCGCTGCTGGGGCTGCGGGAGCAGGATGCGCTGCAGGCGCAGCCGAAGCTGGCGCGGCGGGCGCACCTGGGCGCGGCGGAACGATAGCTGGCCGGCTTACACCGGTGGGAGAAACTCCGGGCGCCGCCGGCCGAGGAGCGATGCCGGGCGCGGATGCAATCGCGGGTCCGGGGACGGCTGCAGGTGCTGCGGGCTTTGCCGGCGCGGCCGGAGCTGCCGCAGGACGCGCAGGACGCGCTTTAGCGGCGGCAGTCTTGGCGGCTTTGTCAGCCTCTGCCGCTGCTTCCTGAGCGGCGAGGCCAAGAAAATGTTTGCGCACGAGTTCAGCTTTATCGAGGTCGAGCGAGCTCGAGTGCGTTTTCTTCTCGGTTACGCCGATTTCGGGGAGGAAGTCGATCAGGACTTTCGCCTTGATCTCGAGCTCCCTGGCCAGCTCATTAATTCGGATTTGATTTGGGTCTGACATCAGCTCCTATTTCGCACTTCCGTCTACTCGGAAGCTTTCGGATTCTCGGCGCCTGGCTCCGATTCGGATCCCGGCTCGGATTCGACGGGCAAATCGGACGGCTCGCTATTCTGTTCTTCGTTTTCGGGCACAGCAACTGCCGCACCGGCTTCGCTCGCCACGGAACCCTCGGCTTCCTCGGCGACTGGTGCGAGAGCCTCCTCGCCGGCTTCCGCCGTCACTTCACCGGTGTCACCTTCGGCGACGGGCTCGTCCACGATAGCCTCTTCGACGATGGCCTCTTCCACTACGCCTTCGGCCGGCGCCACAGCTTGAGCTTCGAGCGCTTCGAAGTGAGCCGCGACCGATTGATGAATCTTCTCCACCATTTTCTCGCCGATGCCCGGTATTTCCACCAACTGCTCGGGAGTCATGTCCGCCAACTTCTCGACGGAAGTGATGCCGGCCGCTTCGAGCTTTTCGATCGTCTTAGGTCCCACGCCCTTCAGCTCCGAAAGCGGCGTTCCGGGAGCGGTGAGAGCCGCCATTTGCGCTTCGATCTCGCGGCGCTTCTCTTCCTCACTCTTGATGTCGATATTCCAGCCGATCAGTTTGCTAGCAAGGCGAACGTTTTGCCCCTTCTTGCCGATGGCGAGCGAGAGTTGCGTATCCTCGACGATCACCTCGAGGCGCTTCTCTTCCGGATCGATAATCTGAACGCGAGTGACCTTCGCGGGACTCAGAGCTTTCTGAGCGAACGCGACGGTCTCTTCGCTGTGCGGGATGATGTCGATTTTTTCGCCGCGCAGCTCGCGAATAATCGATTGAACGCGCATTCCCTTCATTCCCACGCAGGCGCCCACGGGATCGACGTCCTTGTCGCGGCTTTCGACCGCAATCTTCGTGCGTTCGCCTGCTTCACGCGCCACGGCGCGAATCTGCACGGTGCCGTCGTAAATTTCGGGCACTTCCATTTCGAACAAGCGCTGTACAAGGGCGGGATCGGCGCGCGAGACCACGACTTGCGGGCCTTTCGCGGCGCGCTCGACGGCGCGAATCGTCACGCGGAGGCGGTCGCCCACATTGTAGGCTTCGAGCCTGGATTGCTCGCGCTTCGGCAGGCGCGCTTCCGTGCGGCCCAGGTCGACGATGATGTCCGGGCCTTCGAGGCGCTTCACGATGCTGTTCACCAGTTCGCCTACGCGCGTGTGAAACTCGTTGTAGATGGTATCGCGCTCGGCCTCGCGCACTTTCTGGAGAATCACTTGCTTCGCGGTCTGCGCCGCGATTCTTCCCAGAACGTCCGTCGGCTTGTTATGGACGATTTCGCCGCCTACTTCAATTTCGGGGCTCTGCTTGCGCGCGTCAATGAGCGAGATTTCGCGCAGGGGGTCCTGTACCTCTTCAACAACGATGTGAACCGAATACACGTCTACATGGCCGGTTTCAGGATTGAATTTCGAACGCAGTTCTTCCTCGGTGCGGTAGAATTTCCGCGCCGCCACCACCATCGCATCTTCAATGGCCGCGACGATGATCTCCGGTTCGATGTGCTTTTCCCGGCTGATCTGCTCAATTGTCTGGACCAGCAGACTCGCCATTTCGTTTCTCCCCTAGATCTCCACAACCAGGTTCGCCTTGCGTATCCCGGCGAACGGAACCGCTATTTCCCGATCCTTCACATTCAACTTTACCGTGCCCTCGGAGTAGCCGCCCAAGCGGCCTTCGAGATACTTTTGATTCTCGAGGGGCTCGTTCACCCAAATCTGCGCGAGCCTTCCCGCGAATCGCTCGTAATCCGCCGGCTTCAGCAGCTTGCGGTCAAGGCCGGGCGAGCTGACTTCGAGGACATAACCGGGTCCGGGGACCAGGTCCTCGACATCCAAAATCACGCTCAGCTGCTCGCTGACTCGCTGGCAATCGTTGTGACTGATTCCGAGACCCTCCGGGTTCTGAGGGCCCGGCAACCTGTCGATGTAGACCCGCAGCAGCCTCTGCTTGCCGATCTTCCACTCGACGTCAAAGACTTCCAGGCCTTCCGAGCGAGCCACCCGCTCCGCCGCTTCGCGAATCTTGTCCAGGTCCATTCTGTTCCATCTACGGCTCTTACGCCGTTCAGACGCCCGCCATCAGGCCTTACCTAGCGCCCGAAAACTGCGCCCAACAAAAAAGTGGGCTCGCGCCCACTCGGCCGTGCGACCTAGATGAAAGCAACCCAGTATAGTTTCCCTATCGATAAAAGGCAAGGCCGGCCTGGGAGGCCGGATTTCGGACGATGAGGTACCGCGAGAGACGAGGCCTCCCGGCCGTTCGGCCGAGAGGCTTCGAAATCGACGAAACCGAATCTATTGTTTCTGTGGCTGGGGTTTCGGCGCGGCCGGCTTCGCGGTGGGCGGCGCGGCGGGTCTCGCCGCCGACTTAACTGGGTAGTTCTGGTCGTAGAGCTTGATGATGTCCTGGGTTACGTCCACTGCGCTCGCAGCGTAAATCACGGGAGTCTGCTGCGAGGAGTTGTCGAAAACTACCGCGAAGCCGTTCTCCTTCGAGTATTTATCCAGAACGGTGATCAGCTTGCGGCCGAGGTTGTTAATCAGATCCTGCTGCGCCTCTTGATAATCGTCGCGCGCTTCCGTCTGTTTGCGCTGAAGGTTGCGGCTCAAGGAATCGCTTTCGCGCGAGAGGCGGTACTTCTCATCATCGGAGAGAGTATTCGAGTTGGTCTGCAGCCGGGTGCCAATATCCTGTATTTGCTTCTGAAGGTTCTGAATCTCAGTCTGCCGAGGTGCGAACTTGGCCATCAGCTCGTTCGCCGCCTGTTTGCCCTCTTCGGTGCTGGTAATTGCCACTTCCATATTGAGCACGCCGACCTTCGCGGGTGCGGCGCCTCCTGCCTGAGCCCATACCGCGGGGACGGCCAAGCTGGCCGCCAGAATTGTAGTTGCCAATCGAATCTTCATGCTGCCCACTCCTTGTGCAAAATTGCGGTCAATTCAAACCGGGCATTATAGCTATGGACGAAGAAAAGGGTCAATCAGAATCGACTCTTCGGAAAGTCCACCAGCCGTGCGTCCCTCGATACTGGTGAGCCACGCCCGCACTCGCCCCTGTAGTTTCCGATGCGCTGCTTGCCTGCAGGGTTGGCCCAACACATGGCCGCCGACACGCAACCCATTCGCGCGTTCTAGTCACGCTTTCGAGGTCACGCTTGCTAGGGCAGCGGAATCAATAGCACACGGTTATTGGCCTGATCCACCAGGACCGCGAGATTCAGCTTGGGATCGATCGCGACCGAAAATTGGGGCGAACCCGCAAGCGCGAGTATGCTCTGAACCTGCGGTCCGGAGCACACGTTCAAAATACTCGGCGGACAGACGTAGTCGATGATCGACAACGTCTTGCTGGCGTTGTTCGCCGTGACCAGCGTGCTGGTCTGGTAATTGTAATCGAGAGACGATGGATTCATGCCGACCTGCGCCGACGTTGCAATCGCCGTGCTCGGGTTCACGAAAATCACGTTGTTGGCCAGGCTATTCGCCACTACGAACACTTGATTCACCGGATCGAAAATAATTCCCGTGGGAACCTGGAGGCCGAGACCCAGAACGTCGGTTTTTTGGCCCTCCGGAAAATTAACAATGTCGATGGCGCTCGCTTGTCCGGCAGTTGTGACGCCAAGAAAGTCGATATAGGGATCAATCGCGTCTGCCGTTGGCGTGAGATCAAGGGGCGGGGCCCCTCCGGAAGGCGTCGCTGTGGGAACCCCGGAAGTACCTAAGGACACCGAAAGGCCATTAACGCTGCCGAAGGCGCTTTCGCCTGTCCCAGTAACATCCGTGATTTCGGCATTGTTGTAATCCTGATTTATTGCGACGGCTGTGACCTCGCTACAAGATTCGCCACCACACGACAGCGCGATCTGGGAAGGAGGATTCAACTCGGTCAGATCAACCAGGCTGGCGTCGTTGCTGCCGTTGTTGGCGACGACGGCGACGCCAATGCGCGGCGCTATGGCCACTCCCTCGGGAGCGGTTCCCACGAGAACCGGAGCGCCCACAGTGCCGACGGCTCCCGCGCTAACGCAATTTGCTCCGGGCGGCGCCGCGTTCGCCGTGAGAGCCACGATCGAAACCGTGCCATCGCCGGAATTCGTCACCGCGGCGACATCGCAATCGGGGTCGATCGCGACGCCAAACGGCGACGCCCCGACAGTTACAGGCTGGACAACGATCAAATCTTCGATGTTCGAGATCGCAGACTGGCCTGGATTCTGCACGTATACGGCATAGCGTCTTGCGGCGCTCAGCATGGCAGCAGGCACCGTCGCGACAATTTGGCGCCCGCTCGAAACGACCGTGGCAAGCGCGGTTCCATCGAGAAAAACCTGCGCGCCATTCGCGAAACCGCCGCCCGTCACGGTGAGACTGAGCGGGTTGGTGGAACTGAACGCGACCTCGGGGCTGGAAAGAGTGATCTGCGGCGCCTGCGACGCACCGAGAGATGCACTGGAACGCACGGTGCCCAGCGAAAGAACCGAGACCGTTCCGTCGGCTTGATTCACGACGAGCGCTTGATTCGTGCTCGGATCCACAGCCACAGCGACGGGTTGCGTGCCGACGGCGACGTTCCCAATCACGATGCGATTCTGCAGATCCAGAATCACGGCGGTATTGGCGTTCGAGTTTACGGCGACGCCGATATTCGGCAAGGCGCTGACTGCCGCCGCAACATAACCCGGCTGGTCCACGACGACGTTGTTGTTTGTGAATGGAACCGTGCCGACGGATTGATCGAGCATACTGAACGTGGTGAAGTTGCCGTTGCTGGGAATCGTCAGGAGGACCTCGTGCGTTTCCGGATTGACGCCGGTGCCCTGCACTCCCGAGGCGCCACCCGGCACGAAAGTAGCTACCACCGAAGGCGCTCGCCCCGGATCGACAGCCTGAATTGCGGACCGGCCAAGGTCGACAAGATTGATGATTCCGGCCCCGCCGCCTCCGGCCGAGACCACGGCCCAGTTCAAACGGGGATCGATCGAAATCCCGGGTGTGGGACCCGTGCCGTACGAGGTGGGATTTCCGCCCAGTTGCACAAGCGGGCACGGCGGCGTGGTGCACGGGGGCTGGAGCTGCGGGTTCGGATTCAAGAGGTCGATGACCGTGCCCGAGTTTGCGTTCTGGTCGGCGACAAACGCGCGATGCGTCACGGGATTGATTCCGATGGAATAAGGGAGGCTGGTCGACGGAGTCAAGCCAGCCAGCGAGACGGTTTGAGCCACCGTGAAGGTGGAGAGGTCAATCACGGAGAGAGTGTTGTCGGCGTTGTTGACCACCAGCGCGAGGCGATGGAGCGGCGCGAGAAGCCCGTCATCAACAGCAACGCCCGTGGGCATGTTGCCGACGGCCACATTCGTGATCAGCGCCGGAGGATTCGCGTTCAAGTTGAGGATAGAAACGGAATTGCTGCCGGTGTTCGCGACGATGGCATAGCCGTCTGCTTCGTCTACGGCGATCGCAGAAGGACTCGTGCCGACGCCGACCGTTGCGGTGGGCGAAGTTAGCAGCGTACCTGCGTCCGGGGTCACAGCGATGTTCACTGCCGAAGTCGAAGACCCGCCGGGAGGTATGCCACAGTATCCGACAACCAGACAGGTGTTCTGCACCACGATCGGGTAGAGACCCGCAGTGGACAAGCCCCCAGCTGGAAGATTGACGGTCATTTGCCGGCTGCTGCTGATGGAGGCCGTAACGCCGGGGCTTGGACCCGTGAAGCTATTGAAATTTGCGGTGGTTGTTCCCGAGACGAAGAACCCTCCCGTGAGAACCACACCGAAACCTGCCGGCGTGACGGGAACACTATTGGGAGCGAGCGCAACCACGGCGGGACGTGGTGTCGTAACCGAAAGATTTTTCGTCGGGCTCGTGTGGCCGTTGTCACCCTGAACCTGAATCGGCACCAATCCGGCCTGTGCCAAAAGTGACGAAGGAATTGTCGCGCGCATGAGCGAGACGTCAATCCACGTGGCCGGTACGATTGTGCCGTTCACGACCAACACGTCGGTCGAAAAGAAGTTCGAGCCGATAACGTACACATCCTGCTGCACCGAGCCCTGAGAGGCAGTGGGGGGATCGATCGACGTGAGCACGGGGTCCGCCGCAGCCGCCACCGTAATGTTCGCGTCAGCCGCCTTCGTTGGATCGGCAACGGAGGTTGCGGTTACGTCGGCCGTTAACGCGGACGTAGGCGCCGTGTAGAGAGCGGTCTGCGGACCTGTGGAAACGATGGTCCCGTCTTGAACATCTCCGCCGGTGGTTCCGTTGACGCTCCAAGTGACGGCGGTATTGGTGGTGCCCGTAACGGTGGCGGTCAACGTATAGGTGTCTTGGGTGGGAATGGTCGCGCTGGTGGGATACATCTGGACGCGAATGCCCGAATCGATATCGACATAAGCCACTGCAAAAGCAGTGAGATCCGTCTGGCTAACAGCCATGACGACGAACGGGTTTGTCTGCGGAACGGTTGTGGGAGAGGTGTAAATGCCGCTCTGCGTGATCGTGCCGTAGCCGGTCAAGACGACGGTGGTCGTCGGACTCGTTACACCCGGAATTGGGGTGCAGGCAGTGGGCTGCGTCGGCGGGTTCGTCTGTGGGTACGGTGGGGGGAGGCACACTTGCCAGTAAACCAGTGTAGTGGAACCACCAGTGACGTTTGCGACGAAGGTTTCCGTTTGGCCCTTTATGACCGGCACCGGTGATTGGATCGACCCCCCCTGAGGATCTCCGACGGCTGTGATCGTGACACCGATCGTCGTGGAGTTACCTCCACAGCTCGAGATCGCAACTGTCAGGAACACTACCGCGACCAACGCCAACGACCGCATTCTGCTTCCTCCCAAGCCACTCGACGCTCGCACCTTCGTGTTCTCCTCCGCTGTGTTCCACATCATGGGTCAGAAAGTCCGGCTGACGGTGAATCGGAACGTGCTCTTCGGTTCGATGAGTCCTGCCGGGAGCCGCTCGGTCTCCGATCGCAGGAACGTGTTAAGCTGCGGCACGATGACGGTGTTGTAGACTCCAAGGCTTTGCAAATATTGCCTTTCGACAGGATCCACTGCAAATCCGCCGGGAAGACCGCCGCCCTGGCTGCACGGAGTGAGCCCAACTTCATCCACGCACGGCCCCTCAATCGTCTCCGTCAAGCGCGCGTAATTGTACGCGTAATAGAAACGGAATGGCGCTTGTATGATTGGGATCTGAATCACCAGCTCGACGCCTCCGGACGCGTGCGGAACGAAATTCGTACCAGGGATGAGCGGCAGATTGTTGGCTATTTTCAAGGTCGGGAAATCGGGATTGGGATATTGCTCCTGGAACTGCGCCACCGCCGATGGATTGAGCGCCAGTTGGGATTCTCGCAGGATGCCATCGAATCCGAAGTCGTTGAAGATCGTGAAACCGACGTAGTTCTGGTAAATGGGTATGCGGTACTCCGTGTTAAGGACGAATTGGGTGTCGCCGCCGGGCCGCGTCGGGAAAAACTGCAACGTGGGAACTGTGACACTCTGCGCCAAAGGCTGCCCATTGCTGCCGATCTTGGTCGGGTCCAGATAGGAGACGCTTGTGCTGCCCAGACTCGGGATGGCCACGAACGGCGAGATGGTGTAGGCCTCGAAACCGCGGATGTCATATTCGCCACCCATATAGAAGCGGTTGTAAGGAGGCGCGTCTTTTCCGCCATATCCCGAAAGCATCGCGGTTTGGAGCTTCACTCCGATCACATTTCGATGATGGTAGTTCTGACGGAAGTACCGCATCGAAAAAACTCCCTGCACCGAGTTGACGTTGCCCTGCAGCGGGCCGCCTTCCACCTTCGACGTAAAACTGAAGGCCTTGCCGGCCGTGGGATTGACGGGGCTGTTCACGCGGTCATACGTGATGCTCGGCGACACGTAGCTTTCCTGGATGCCCTGCAACGCCGAAGGTCCCGCAAGGCTGCGGAACTGCGTGAATTCGAAGAGCAACTGGGCCGACTGGCTGTAAGCCGTGATGTTCGTTGTTGAAAAGCCGTACGTGAGGCCCAGGCGGGCAAACGAAAACCTGCGCATCGGGTAGCTGGCAAAGGCCGTGAAACCCTTCGAATTGTTGGTGTAGTTGTTCTGAAGGGCGGGATTGATTGCCACCTGGGTGCCCAGCAGAAGCCCGGTCTGACGGGCGGTGTTGTAGTTGAACTGATTCGAAAATATGGTGAAGCCGGTGGAAATGGGACGATCGAAAAGATACGGTTCCGTGAAGCCGAATATGAGGTTTTTCTGAATATCGCCGATTTGCGCCGACAGCGTGAGGGTTTCGCCCAGGCCGAGGAAATTGTTCGTTTGATACGAAAGTCCGACGAAACTGCCGGCAATTCCGCTGACGCCTCCCGAGAAGCTGATGGACTGTTTCTGTTTTTCATGCAATTTCAGACGGATATCCACAGAGCCGGTCTTGGCGTTCTTCTTGAGGTCCGCGTTTTCGGGTTTGAGGGTATCGAAGTAATTGAGCTGATTGAGCCGGAGAATGCTCAGTTCCCAGAGGCGGTTATTGAAAATCTGGCCTTCGTCGAGGAGTATCTCGCGGCGAATCACTTTGTCGCGCGTGGTGGTATTGCCGGCGAATTCGATGCGGCGCACGTAATATTGTTTTTGCTGGTCGAACTCCAGGACCACGTTGATGGTCTTCTTCGTGTCGTCGATCTCGAAGTTAGGCGTGGGGGTAAAGTCGATGTAACCGTACTCGCCGTAAATCTTTTTGTAGGTATCGAAGGACTTGCGCAACTTGTCGGTGGAAAAGATATCTCCGTCTCTCATGGGAAACACTTTCCCCAGAAAGTCCGGCTTGATGACGAGCCCTTCATCCGGATCCGAGCTCCGGAAAGTGAGCTTCCCCATTCGATACTGCTCGCCTTCGTCGACCTTGATCGTGATGTTGGTGGCCTTTTCGTGCTTGCTTCCGATATAGGGCCAGGGTCCGGGGATGCCCCCACGATTGACGTCGACCGTCTTCGTATTCTTTTCATCCGTGTTGACGTCGACTCGGAAATAGCCGTTGTTCTGGTAAAGACCGCGGATACCGACCTCTTCATCCTCATCCAGTTTCGACCGGTCGTACGTTTTGTCCATCACCGGGATGTACGTGTAGTAGAGAGGAATCGCGTATGGGCGGTCATTTCTCATGGTGCGGATGAGTCTTCGGGTTGAAAACGCCTTGTTACCGTTAATAGTGATTGTCCCGACTTTGACCTTCGGGCCTTCGTCGATATTGAAGACCAGCTTCACGGCGTTGGTGGCGGCGATCTTTTCGTAGGTCGGCTTCACGGTGGCGAACTGGCGGCCGTGGGCGGCGAGAAGCGACTTGATAACGACTTCCGCGCGCTTGATTTTGGTCGGATCGAATTGGCTTTCCACCGAAAGCCCCACCTTCTTGTCCTTGAAAGCGTCGAGGATGTCGGATTCGGTGATCGATTTGTTCCCCTTGTACTCGATCCGGCGAATCACGGGACGCTCGACCAAATTGAACACGATGATTTTTTCGTCGGGCTTGTCGGGGCTGTCTTCCACTTCCACGCGAATATCTTCGAAGAATTGCGTGTTCCACAGCGCCTGAAAGTCTCTTCGAACCGCGTCTAAGCTATAAGGATCGCCGTTGTGCGTGAAGATACGGGCGCGTAGCGTCCCGGTCTGGATGCGCCGATTCCCGATGAAATCGATGCGCTCGACGGTGTACTGTGTGCCCGCGTTCTCCTGAGGCTGCTGAGCCCACAGGGCTTGTCCGGTCGCGAGGAGAATCAGGCACACGGTTGCAAAGGATTCGAATAGGCGCAGAAAAATTTCCCTGCTGGCGGCCATGGCTGTGGTCAAGGCCGCAGTCCCCCGCCCAAAGATTTTTTGCTCCCCCGCCGGACCGCTCCAGCCCGGCTTGCGTGTGGGATTCCTAGTGGGCCACTGGGGTTGCTTCAACCACGGGACGGAAAGAAAGAGCCTCGCCGGCGAGGAAAACCTCCAGCGTGGCCGGCCGCTGCAATCCGCCCTGGATCAGAGCTTCCGACAATGGGTCTTCGACGTACTTCTGCAACGCGCGCCGGAGCGGCCGCGCGCCATAATTTCGGTCGCCGCAGGTCTTGTCGAGAATCCACTGGCGCGCTTCAGGCGTGACGGCAATCTGCACCTGGCGATGCACCAGCGTATCGTTAATCTGTCCCACGAGCAGATCGATGATCTGCAGCAGGTCATCGTCCGTGAGTGAGTTGAACAGGATCACTTCGTCGAGCCTGTTCAGAAATTCGGGATTGAATACGCGCTTGACCTCGCCCATGACCATGTCGTCCTGGCTCTTCGCCACAACGAGATCATCGGCGGACTGGAAGCCAAGACCGGACTGCTTCTGCAACTGCCGGGCGCCGAGGTTCGAGGTGAGGATGATAATGGTATTGCGAAAATCCACGGTGTTCCCGAGCCCGTCGGTCAACTGGCCGTCTTCGAAGACTTGCAGCAAAATGTTGTAAACGTCGGGATGAGCCTTTTCGATTTCGTCGAGCAGGATCACCGAATACGGCGTGCGGCGAACGCGCTCGGTCAATTGCCCGCCCTCTTCGTATCCGACGTATCCCGGAGGCGCGCCGATCAGCTTCGACACGGAGTGCTTCTCCATGTATTCGGACATGTCGAACCGGATCAGGGATTTCTCGCTGCCGAAGAGGAACTCGGCGAGCCGGCGCGCAACTTCGGTCTTCCCCACGCCGGTAGGCCCAAGGAAAAGGAAGCATCCCACGGGACGCCCCGGAGCCTTCAGACCCGCGCGGCTTCTGCGAATCGCCCGAGCCAGCGCGGTAATCGCTTTTTCCTGACTGATGATCCGGCGGTGAAGCTCTTCCTCGATGCGGAGCAGCTTTTGCTGTTCGTCTTCCTTGATGGAAGTTACGGTAATGCCGGTCCATCGCGCGACCACTTCTTCGATGTCCTCGCGCGTCACGACGCCGGTGGAAGAATCGTCGATTTTCAGCTTCTCGCGCAGGACGCGCAGGTGTTCCTTCTCCTTGCGCTCTTCTTCCGAATAGAACCGCGCCTTTTCGAATTCGTGGTTGGCGATCGCCGTTTCCATGCGGTGCGTGATGAACTTCACACGCTTCTGAACTTCGGACACTTCGTCGGGAAGCATGGCCTGGCGAAGCTTTACGCGAGCTCCGGCTTCATCGAGAAGGTCGATGGCCTTATCGGGGAGAAACCGGTCTGGAATATAGCGATTCGAGAGGTACACGGCGTAGCGGATCGCTTCGTCGGTGTAGCTGACGGCGTGGAATTTTTCGTAACGGTCGCGAACGCCCTGAAGTACGCGGATAGCTTCGTCCTCGCCGGGGGCTACGACCTTCACGGCTTGGAAGCGGCGCTCGAGCGAACGATCCTTCTCCACCGACTTGCGATACTCCGCAGGCGTGGTGGCGCCAATGCACTGGATCTCGCCCCGGCTCAAGGCCGGCTTCAGAATATTTGCGGCGTCGAGCGAGCCTTCCGCCGAACCAGCGCCGACGAGCGTGTGCAGCTCGTCGATGAACACGATCGCGTTCTGGCTCTCCATCAATTCCTTCATGATGGTTTTCAGGCGCTCTTCGAACTGCCCGCGGTATTTCGTTCCGGCGACAATGAGAGACAGATCGAGCGAGAGGATCCTCTTGTCGGCCAGGAACGGCGGCACGTCGCCGTCGGCGATGCGCTGAGCCAGGCCTTCGACGATGGCGGTTTTGCCCACGCCTGGTTCGCCGATCAGGACCGGGTTGTTCTTCGTGCGGCGGCAGAGAATCTGAATGGCGCGCTCGAGCTCGCGATCGCGTCCTACCAGCGGATCGAGCTGCCCTTCCATAGCCGCCTGCGTCAAATCACGACTGAATTCTGCTAACAGTGACGCTTCTTTTGGCCGATTCACAGGCACCTTCTCTCCCGCGCTGCGCGCCAACTCCTCGCGCACCGTGGAAAGTCGCAATCCCCGTTCGATCAAAATCTCCGCGCCAAAGGATTTCTCTTCGCGCAACACGCCCAAAAGCAGGTGTTCCGTGCCGACGTGCTTGTGGCCCAGCCGCTCCGCTTCTTCCGCGGCGTAATTCAGAATTCGCTTGCACTCTTGACTCAGAGGAACTTCCACGGAAGTGGAAATGCGTTCGCGGACGGTGATGCGTGATTCGATTTCTTTGCGAATGGATTCGATCGAGCCGTGGGTTCGCAGGAAGCGATTCGCGAGCGCTTTGTCTTCGCGAAGCAGGCCCAGCAGCAAATGTTCCGTCTCTATGTACGGGCTGCCGTACTGGCTCGCCTCGTACCTTGCGAAAAAGATCACTCGCCGAGCCTTCTCCGTGTAGCGTTCAAACACAGTTCACCCGCGCTCTCCCAGAGTTTTTGCACCCACGGCGGCCACTTGCGACCTGCTGGCCTCGGTGGTTGCGTGCAGTTCGGCGACCGGAGTGAGTTTTCCGTGTTCGAGAGCGAATACCCTGCCGGTGCGCCGAGCCAATGATTGGTTATGCGTTGCGAGAACTGTAGTCAATTGGTGGGAATGATGGAGCCGCTGCATCAAATCGAAAACGCCCTCTGCGTTTCGCTCATCTAGATCTCCGGTAGGTTCATCCGCCAACAGCAGCGCCGGCTGGTGGACAAGCGCTCGCGCGATGGCCACGCGTTGCTGCTCGCCCCCGGAGAGCTCCCCGGCACGTTGTTCCCCGCGACCACCCAGCCCCACTTCATCCAGCCACTCGCCGGCAGTCTGCAGCGATTGCTTCAATCCCTCGCCTCGAACCAGGAGCGGCATGGCCACGTTTTCCGCGGCTGTGAAATCGGGAAGCAAATGGTGCCGCTGCCAGACAAAACCCACCACGTGATTGCGATACTCCGCCAGTTTTTCTTCCGCAAGCGACCAAAGCGAATTTCGAGCGAAGTATACTTCACCACTCGTTGGAGTGTCCAGCGCAGCCAGCAAGTGGAGCAGAGTGCTTTTCCCCGCGCCGGAAGGCCCGATGATCCCAATCATCTCGCCGCGTTCAACAACCAGATCGATTTTGTCCAGAGGTGTGATTTCCTGCTGGCCCGAGCGGAAGACCTTCGTGAGGTTTTGCGTTCGCAGGAGTACGGTCGAGTCTTCGGCGACGCCCAAATATGAGTCGTCCACAGCTACACCCGTACTCGCCAGGCTAGGCATTGTCCTTCTACTCTCTCACAGGTTAGATGCCGAACTTCAGTCAGCGTATGTCCTTCTTTTACATGCGACTGACTCTGACCAGAGGGGCAATTATCTAATTGCTTTCACATTTTTGCCGTTTCTCTGCCCGGCAAAACCCTTTCCCAGCGAAGTCGTAAGAATTGCCCTCAATGTCTAAATTACTTCCCATCACGATTTTAGCACGGCAGCGCCCATCATCACAAAAGTAGCGGCAGAATTTCAATGGATTAACCTGCCTGGGACGCTGGAATTCGGGGTCGCCTGCGCTATTCAAACCGGAGAATCTCGACGGGGAGAATCCGCGCGGCGGATCGGGCCGGCAGGATTGTTGCCGCGATGCTGATGGCGAGAGATGTAATTGCGATCCAGACGGCGTCCAACCCGTTCGCATGAAACGGCACATACGGGATCGCGTATACCTCGGGATTCAGGGGAATGAGCCGCCACTTGTCGGCGAAGAACGCGATGCTGTAACCGAGGGCGAGGCCGGCGAGAATTCCCGTGATGCTCACCGCGAGTCCCTGCAAAAGGAATATGGCGCGAATCTGCTTGCGGCGCGCTCCCATAGCCATCAGCACCGCTATGTCGCGGACGCGGTCCGTGACGGTCATCGTGAGCACCACGAGAATGTTCAACCCCGCCACGAAAGTGATCAGCCCGATGAACAGCGCGGTGACGAGTTTTTCGAGGCTCAGGGCGCGAAAAAGCGCGCGGTTTTCGTCCATCCAGGTGGTGGCGGCGAAACCATCGCCGGCGCGGCGCAGAAGCTCGGAGGCCACGGCCCGCGCGTCATCGAGTTTCGCCACCCGTACTTCGAGCAAGCTCACGACGTCGCCGATTCCCGCCAGCGACTGCGCGGAAGCAAGCGTCACGAAACCCCAGTTCGCATCGTAATCGTAAAACCCGGAATCGAAAATTCCGGTAACGCGAAAACGCCTCGAGCGCGGCAGCATTCCGAAAGGAGTCAAATTTCCTTGCGGGCTTGTCAGCGTCACATAGTCGCCCGGCGACACTTTCATGTCGTCGGCGAGCAGGCGGCCCACGAGAAGCGCGGGAATTCCATCGGCATCAGGAGAAAAATCCGCCGAACCCGCATTTAGATGATGCAGCGCCTCGCTGGCGCGTATTTCGAGCTCGGGGTCCACTCCCTTCAACACGATTCCGCGAGCGTGCACGCCGGAGGAGAGTAACGCCTGATCGTAAACGGCCGGCTCGATCGAGCGGACTCCAGGCGTGTCGCTGAGCCGCGCCATCAGGTCTCGGTAATTGCGAATTCCGTTGGGGCTGAGTGGTTTGAGGTTGACGTGCGCCGTCACGCTGAGGAGACGGTCTCGAATCGCCTCGCGGAATCCGGAATTCATCGACAGCGCGACGACAAGCGTGGTCACGCCTGCGGTAACGCCGATCACTGCCAGCAATGTGACCAGCCGGAGAACCGCGGGACGGTTCGGCGAACGCAGATAGCGCAGCGCCACAAGCCACTCGAATCTCATTGTGTTTTGCCGTTTGCCGGCGCGCCGGGCGCCGAACCGGTTTCTGCCGCGCCGGTCTGGAACTCCGGGGGCTCCGCGCGCAAGAGCGGAAACAATACGACTTCGCGGATGGCATGCGAGTCTGTGAGGAGCATCACGAATCTGTCGATTCCCACTCCTTCACCCGCCGTGGGAGGCAATCCATGACTCAGGGCGCGAATGTAGTCCTCGTCGACTTCCTTGGGAGCTTCCTGTCCGCCCTTTTCCACCTGAGCGCGGAACCGCCGCTCCTGGTCCAAGGGATCATTCAGTTCCGAGAAGCCGTTCGCGAGTTCCATTCCCGCGATAAATAGCTCGAAGCGCTCCGTCGTGGAAGGGTCATCCGGCTTCCGCTTCGAAAGAGGCGAAATCGCGGTGGGAAAATCGTAGATAAACGTGGGCTGAATGAGGTGCTGTTCCGCGACAGCCTCGAATAGCTCACCAATGAGTTCGCCATCGGAAACTTTCGAAATTCCTTCGATGAGGTCGGCTCCGCGAGAACGCGCGAAGGAGTTGTAGCGTTCCGCGACGCGGCCGGGGCCACCTAGCGCGGACAACTCGGCAGATTCCGGAGCCGGACCCGCGGCGGAGGGCCAGAATTTTGCGATTGCTTCGCGCATGCTAAGGCGTTCAAAGCGGCCGAAGTCGAGTTCAACTTCTCCATATTTAACTTTTGGCCCTCCGCAGATTTTCACAGCGATACCACGAAACAGTTCTTCCGTCAGATCCATCAGTTCGCGGTAGTCGCTGTACGCCTGGTAGAACTCGAGCATCGTGAATTCGGGCTGATGGATCGCGTCGATGCCTTCGTTGCGGAAGTTGCGGTTGATTTCGTATACGCGGTCGAGCCCGCCCACCGTGAGTCTCTTCAGGTACAGCTCCGGCGCAATTCGCAAATACAGATCCATGTCAAAGGTGTTGTGATGGGTGACAAACGGCCGCGCCGTGGCGCCTCCGAGAATCGGGTGCATCATCGGCGTCTCGACTTCAATGTATCCTCGCTCGTCGAAAAATTGCCGCAACTCGCGGATGGTTTGCGCGCGGCGAAGAAAGATTTCGCGAGCCCTTTCGTTCACGATCAGGTCGAGATAGCGGCGCCGGTAGCGCTGTTCCGTGTCGGCGAGACCGTGCCATTTTTCGGGAAGCGGCAAAAGGGCTTTGTTGAGGAGCTCGAGCTGTTCGACCCAGATGGTCAGCTCGTTGGTCTTCGTCCGAAACAGATGTCCGGAGACGCCAATAATGTCGCCAAGATCGAGAAGCTGAAACAGTTTGAACGCTTTCTCGCCGACAACGTCGAGTTTTACGTAGAACTGCAACCGGGCGCCGTCGCTCAAGAGGTGTCCGAACGCCGCCTTGCCGTGGGGACGCAGCGCCACGATGCGGCCTGCGGTGCGCAATTCCACTCGCTGCGCCGCGAGTTCCTCGGCGGTGCGATTCGCGTACTCTTTCAAAACCTGACTGGCTGTAAGCGTCCAGGCAAACTTGTGGGGGTATGCCGGATGGCCCAGCGCCTCGATTTCCTGTAATTTCTTCTGGCGCTGACGAAATTGGTCAACCGGTTCAAATTCCAAGAGTTAGGTCCTTTCCAGACAGCCTTTGCGACCAACTCGGGAGTATAGCGGCGCGCGTCTCGGAGCGTCAAGAAACGCTCATTAGAGAAACGATGGTATAATCGGCGCCGCTTCTTGGGGGCATCTGTGTTCCTTAGGCGCAACGAGCGTCCCAGCGCTCGCCGGAGCGTTTACCAGGATTGGCTGATGGCGCTGCCGCGAGAAAAGCATAACGTCTTCGATACCGCTGTTAGCGAGTGGGAGCGCTCTTACGCCATGATGAGCGTGGCACTGGATGACGCTCTTACGTTTCGCGCTCGCGGCGAACTGGTGTGCGCCCGGCAGCAAGTAAGCGTTGCGGCCGACCTTGTGGGGCGCCTTTCCGGCGCGCTCCTGGGGTTCTACGATGCCGTGAGCAGGCGCGGGCGGCGCATTAGCAACGTACCCACTGTCGAACCGATGAAGACCGAGTTCTTCCGCGGGGACACCGCGCAGAGCGCCGCTTCCTGGAACGGCATCCTGCACCACGTACTCTTCGGAGACCGGTGGCGTTTCTTTCAGAAGCTGCGCATCCTCTCGGAGACGCTGGAACAATTAGACCGGGAATTCGGGGAGGCCGCCCACGATATTGCGGAGGGAAGTTCCGTGGAGCCGGGCGACTGCTGGAAGATGCTGGATTGCCTGCACTATGACTTTAATACGTGCCTGCGCGAAACCGAAGTGGTGCTGAAATCCTTCCTGCGCGCTCTCCCGGCGGAACAACTCCCCGCTTTCGCCGCGGAACTGGAAGCACCCGTGGCTCCGAAGCGGCTGCGGCGAGTGCGCCCGGCGCTTACCCGGGCTTCGGCGTAAGTCGTCGTTTCGTCCCTCATTGACCCGTGACTGCGTGTAGGAGTGTTCGCAGGCGTGTTTTGCAGGCGTGATTGAGGGAATACAGCGGAAGCAGACTGGACGTTTGACGCAATTCCTATGAGAATACGATGAGAATAATTGAAGCGAGGACTGAAGTTCCGGCATCGAACGCGCCGCCCGCACGGATTCGCGGGCAACGCCCTGCTGCCGGAAAGGACTCACGGAAGTCAACGCAAGTGCAACTTCTAGAGCGGCCGACGCATCGCAGTGAAGGATGTGTCCCGACGGGTAGCGTGGCCCGAGCGAGGCGAACGGAAACCGGAGAATTGCCGGAAGCGGAAGCGATCCGGCTCGCCCAGCAGGGCGACGCGGCAGCTTTCGAACGGCTCTACCGACTGCACAGCCGTCGCGTGTACTCGCTGTGCTTGCGGATGGTGGGAAATACGGCCGAGGCTGAGGATCTTACTCAAGAAGCGTTCCTCCAGCTCTTCCGTAAAATTGCCACCTTTCGCGGAGAGTCGGCATTTTCCACGTGGCTGCATCGGCTGGCGGTTAACGTCGTCCTGATGAAGCTGCGGAAGAAGTCGGGCACGGAGACTTCCCTCGAGGAGGTCACTGAACCCGACGAAGAGTCCGGCGGTCCCCGGCGGGATTTTGGCAGCCCGGATTTGAGGCTGATTGGCTCGATCGACCGCGTGAATTTGCAAAGGGCCGTCGAGCGGTTGCCGCCCGGATACAAGGCGGTGTTCGTCCTTCACGACGTGCAGGGTTACGAACATAACGAGATTGCGGAGATCATGGAGTGCTCGATCGGCAACTCCAAATCACAGCTCCACAAAGCGCGCATGCGCCTCCGCGAGTTGTTGCATGAAGTGCTCCGCGACAAGGCCCGCGACGAGCGCAAGGCGGCAAGCGACGCGGTGGGCGAGGACTGAAAATGGCTGCGATCGACTGTAAGCAATTCCTGAATCAGCTCGATGCGTGGATGGACGGGCAGCGCACCACGGACGCGCAAGCGCACGCGCGCAATTGCAATCTCTGTCGAAACCTGGCGGATGATCTCGGCTCTATCACGACGGCAGCTCGTTCCCTGGCAACGGAAGAACTCGAGCCTCCCGCCCATCTTTGGACTTCGCTGCGCGCGCAACTGGAGCGCGAAGGTTTGATCCGGGAGCCGTTGGTCGGAGTTGACCGAGCGCCACAACGCACAACCGCGGCTGGAGGTTGGCGCCGATGGTTCGGAGCGATTCCGCGTCCGGCGCTGGCCGGCGCGTACCTGGCAGCTCTGGTTGCGGTGGGCGTGGCGCTGAGCGGCCCGATCTCGAAGCGGGTGAACGATTACCGCTGGATTCAAGGCACCCAAAACTCGACGAGCCCTCTTAGCGCCCAACTGAATTCCGTCGAGCAGACAACCCTGGCCTCGCTCCCTAGCTCTAACCCTGTCGTGACCGCCGTACTTCATAAAGACATGGCGATTGTTGACAACTATATTACTTTGTGTGAAAAAAGCGTGCACGACGAGCCCCAAAACGAGGTTGCTCGGGATTATCTCTACGAAGCGTATCAACAAAAGGCAGAGCTGCTGGCGCAGTTGAACGACCGGGGGGACTAGGCCATGAGCACGCATCGCACTGTTCCGCGAATCTGGAAATCGGCCGGGCTGCTGGTGCCCGGCTTTTTGTTGTTCGGCGTCGCGTCTGCCTCCGCCCAGCGGGTGGAAAAGCACTTCCAGGTGGAAGCCCATCCCGTGGTGACGATTCACAATCCGAACGGCGCCATCACCGTGAAGGCGTGGACCAAATCCGAAGTCCTGGTGATTGCCACTCTCGGCAGCGGGCACGTCGACTTGGACGCGGAGCAGAACGGGAACCGCGTGGACGTGATGACCCGGCAAATCACCGACAGCGTGGCGCCCGACGACCTTCGCGCCGACTACCAGATCAACGTTCCTCAGGATTCGGAACTCCAGATTCATAATGATTCGGGCGCGGTCAGCGTCGCCAACGTACTTGGCGATATGAACGTCGAGACGATTGCAGCGGACGTGGATTTGCAGGACGCGGCGGGCTACCTGACGATCGCCACCGTGGGCGGCTCGTTCCAGTGCATGCGGTGCGCGGGGCGCATCGAGGTGAACTCGATCAGCGGAAGCTTCCGGCTGGTAGACACGCGCAGCTATCACGTGCGCGCGCAGACCTCCACCGGAAATATTCTGTTCTCCGGTGATTTCCTTCCCAACGGCCAATATCGCCTGAAGAACTACAGCGGCGTGATCGAGTTGCGATTTCTGCCGGGCGATTCGTTCGACGTCAGCGCGACCTCGCTGAAAGGCAAAGTGAACAATCAGGCCAAGCTCACTCCTCCGAATCATTCATATCAATCCACCTCGAAGTATGGCCAAGCCCTGGTTGGAAGTTTCAACACCGCCGGCCACGCGCACGTCGATTTGACTTCCTTCGATGGTACAATCAACATCGTCAAGCGTGACTGATCGCGCCATTCCGCAGCGAAAAAGCTCTCCCAAAAGATCATGACCGAAGCCCGCGTTCGCAAACTCGTCTGCCTGACCGGTTTCATGGGCACGGGCAAATCCACTGTGGCGCGGCTGCTTGCCCGGCAGGTGGGCTGGCCGCATGTGGATCTCGACAAGAGAATCACCGACGCAACGGGCCTGGAAATTCTGGATATTTTCGCGCAAATGGGCGAGCCCGAGTTCCGGCGCATCGAACACGAGCAGCTGGTGCGCGTGGTGGGCGAAGCGGCGGAGCTGCAGCAATCGCGCATTCTTTCTCTTGGCGGCGGCACCAACGTGCAGCCGCACAACCTTTCGCTGCTTCGCGAAAATGGAGCGGTCCTCGTGTGGCTTGAGTGCCCCATCGAAGTGCTTCTGCCCCGATGCGCGCGCATCACCAACCGGCCCCTGTTCCGCGATGAAGCCAGTTTCCGCGAGCTCTACCAGCAACGCCTGCCGTTCTACGAGGCTTCCGACTACCGGGTGGACAGCAACACCGAACCCCTGCGCGTGGTGGAACAAATTCTCGCGCTGGGAATTTTCCCAAAGGTGACCGCATGAAGACTGGAAAAGAATCCTTCCGCGGACGGATCGAGATGTTTTTGTCGAATGCGCGATTGGCGGCGGTGACCGCAAGTTTGGTCGTCGCATTGGCGTTGATACTCGGAGCGGGTCTGCGGGCGTCGAGCCCTGGTGCGGCGGTCTTCGCACCTGATAAAGGAAAGCTGCGGATTCTCGTCAACGGCCAGCAGGTGGGAAGCGAAGAATACGAAATCGGCTCGGGCAACGGTGGCTGGATCGCGCACGGAAACGCCGAAATACAGTCGCCGGAAGGCGCGATCCACGTTACAGGGACGCTGGCGCTACACGCGGACGGGACGCCCGTCCGATACGAATGGTCCATGCAGGGCGCGAAGAAGGCTTCGGCCGTGGTCGCGTTCGACGGCACCACCGTTACCAGCGAGCTGCACATGGGCAACGCGCGGCCTTTCACGCAGACGTTCACGTTCAGCTCTCCTCGCGTCGCGGTCCTCGACAACAATCTCTATCATCAGTACGGAGTCCTCGCGCGGCTGTACGACTGGGACAAGAAAGGCGTGCAAACCTTTTCGGTACTCGTCCCGCAGGACTTGACGCCGGGAACGGCCACAGCGGAGTGGGTCGGCAAGCAAGACTCTGAGGGAAAGAGTGTGGACAAGCTCCGCGTGAAGACGGAAGACAACGAGATTGATGTGTTCGTCGATGGCCCGCGCCTGGTTCGAATCTCCGTTCCCAGCGCCAACGCCGAAATCGTCCGCGAATAATCTGCCGCCAGAAGGTTTGGAATTCACCGCAGAGGCGCAGAGGGCGCAGAGAGATTGTGCCCGAGTGACAGCATAGTTGGATGGCACCGCCGGCGAAGCTCGCTGGTTACTATTGAGTTTTCTTTACGCATGTGTTAAACTAAACCATGAAAAATAATCAACAGGCAACGCATGACCACAAGAGAGCGGGCGCGGTTGTGCTGCTGGAATCAACGGCAGTGCTGGGCAAGGTATTGACCACAAATGGCGACGAATTCTGGGTCAAGCTGGAAGACCTAACTTTGGCCGGCAGTGCGATCGAGAAAACCAAGGCCGGCAAGAAGCGGCCGGGAAATGACCGCCCGATTGCCTCAGCGAACAGCCGATACCGTGTAGTGCGCGCCGCATAGCGCACCAGCCTGAAAGTCTCGCCAACGTTCCCGCCCGGATACCTATTCGGGAACGCAGTGCCATCGGACGTTGGACGCAAGTACCGTAGGAAGTCACGCAACATAACCACAGGCAGACCATTAGACTCGGTGTTTCTCTAGAGGTGCTAATGCCCCAAACCGATTGGCGCGAACAATACCAAACCGTTGTTCGTGAAGTGAATCCAGCACTGCTGCCAGGCCTCATGCGCGTAGCAGAAAATGCGATGCTCTCGCGCCTGGAAAGTCTTACGCAAGACGCCGAATCGTGCGCCGAGCGAGACGCAATAGGCGAGGCGCTAGCCGGTTTGCGCACCTTGAGAATCAACGCGCTCTTTCACGGCAATTAGGAACCTGCCACAAAAGCAGGAAACACTTCTCAAACGGCAAATTTGACGGTTCATATGGCGTGATACGATGAAAGTTATGGATTACGATTTCGACTATAAAGGCTGGGCAGTAACTCCATTCGCGCGGCAGATCAATCACGCGCCGAATGAAGCCTGGCGCCCACTCTACCGGATCAATGGCAAAGATCAAAGTCAGGCGTGGACTCCGAGAGACCGATCGGTAGTGTTTGCAACTGAAAAGAAAGCGATCGCCGAAGCCGGCGAACGCGCCCGGTGGCTGATCGATAATTCCCCGCAGGCACTAAGCGAAGCACAATAAGGCCTAGCATTCGCTCCGATAGATCGCCCTTTTCCGCAGCTTAGGAAGCCCGCTACGTACTTCTACTCTGCGTTGACACTGTGCCGCTGACAAGTTGACTCGCATTGCGGTACCGCCTAACATGCTCGGCGAGTCCTAGTCGCACGAAACCACTCTGGCAAAAGACTGATGGCGTTTCCCACCCCGAAGTTCTCGTTCCGCTCCGACGGCGTTCGCGTGTTTCTCGGAAGGCAGGTGTTGCTCTTCGTGGTTGCGGTGGCGTTGTTTGCGATTCTGTGGGTCACGGGCGTGCGGGGTCCGGGCGCGGGCTTCGTTCCCATACTTCTCTACGGTCTCTTCATCGGAAATTTTACGACGGTGATTATGAATCGCGTCGCTTCCTCGTGTTCGCGCCTTCGCCCTCCGTTTGACTGGGTGGTGTACCTGATACTTCTGTTCGTCACGGCGGTGGCCGGCACGGCGTTGACCGTGCTGCTCATCATGGTGGTGAACCGAATTCCGATCCGGTTTTTCCTTGGCCAAATGTGGAGCACCGGCAGGCTTATCGTCCTCATCATCTTGATCGTGGGGAGCGTCCGTCATTTGTACAGGAGAACGCGAGTGCGCCTGGAGGGCAAGAACCTCGAGCTGCAGCGCGCCGTCGAAATTGGGAATACCCGGTCGAAACAGCAAGAGCAGGAGATGGACAAGGCGCGAGAGATTCAGGAAGGACTCCTGCCCAAGAAGATTCCCCAGGTGCGAGGACTGGAAGTGGTGGGAGCGTGGCAGCCTGCGAGCGTGGTGGGCGGAGATTATTTTGATGTGCTGAAATTCAGCGAGACCAAGATTGGGATCTGCATCGGTGACGTGGTGGGCAAGGGGATCAGCGCCGCGTTGTTGATGGCCAACCTGCAGGCCAGCTTTCGCGCGTTCGCTTCGGAAGAGGTCTCGCCCGGCAATCTGGTGGGGAAGTTGAACGATGTGGTCGCCAATAACATCGCCGCGGATAAATTCGTTACGTTCTGCTACTGCACGATCGATACCACCGAAAACAGGCTCACCTATGCCAGCGCGGGTCACTGGCCGCCGATCCTCTTCCACAAATCGGGTGAGGGAGTTTTCATGCGGGAGGGAGGAGCTCCGTTGGGAATATTTCCGAACCGGAATTACGAAGATACGGGACTTCCGCTGGACTCCGGGGACCGCCTGGTGCTTTATACCGACGGTCTGACGGAAGCGATGGATTCGGATGAGCAGGAATTTGGAGAGCGGAGACTGGTGGAGTTGGTGAGTCGCAACATTGCGTTGAGCGCCGCCGAATTGCTTGCCGCCATCAGGAAAGAGGTGGTGGGCTTCTGCAATGGAAACTTCCACGATGATTTCACGCTGGTGGTCGTGGCCGTGAAATAGGAACGGCTTACGTGACTGAAGGGTCGAGGGCGATGGCTAGCCGCAAAACTCGGAACTGCGGCAATTTTGCCCCGTGAGGGTGTGCCGGCTAACGGCGCTTCAGCTGATCCAAAAGGAGCGAAACGGCGTCAAAGGAAAGAGCGCTCGCAATGGAAGGGGCGCTTGCACTACCTTGAAGGCGGCTGGGTCGCACTCAGGTTCGAAAGGAGTGCCACGACATGGGCGGAATGAGTTTTATCGAGAGTTTATGGCAGGACGTGCGGTATGCGACGCGGATGTTGCTGCGGAGCCCGGGATTCGCGATTGCGGCCGTATTAGCGCTGGCGCTGGGAATTGGAGCGAACACGGCGATCTTCACGGTGGTGAACACGGTGCTGCTGGAGCCGCTGGCGTTTCCGGAGCCGGACCGGCTGGTGCAATTGGAGCTGAGCGGCCCGCAAGGGAACGCGAACATCACTTCGATTCCGAAATTCAACGTGTGGCGGGAGCAGACGCAAGTATTCGAAGCCGTGACGGCCTACGACCAGGGTGGGCCGGGCGTGAATCTGACGGGTGGCGACAGACCGCAGCAACTGCACGGCATTAGGGCGTCAGCAGATTATTTCCGTGTGTTTGGCGTGCCGATGGAAATCGGGCGAAGCTATACGGAAGAGGAAGACCGGCCGGGCGGACCCAAGCTGGCAGTGCTGGCAAATGGATTGTGGAAAAGCCAGTTCGGGTCGGACCCGAAGATCGTGGGAAAGACCGTGGAGCTCGGAGGCGATCCGTACGTGGTGACGGGTGTGCTGGGAGCGGCGTTTCATTCCGATCCGCCGGCTGACATCGTAATTCCACTAGAGGCCGATCCGAACAGCGACGACCAGTCGCATTACCTGCTTGCGACGGCGCGGCTGAAACCAGGGGTGACGGTGGGAATGGCGAAGGCGGCGATGAAGGTTGCGGCGGAAGCTTACAAGAGGAAATTTCCGGGGGCGATGGGGCCAGACGAAGGATTCACGGCCGTCCCGCTGCGGGACGCGGAGGTGGGAGACGCGAGGCTTTCACTGCTGGTTTTGCTGGGGGCGGTGAGTTTCGTTCTGCTGATCGCGTGCGCGAACGTGGCGAACCTGCTGCTGGTGCGGGCGACGATTCGACGGAGGGAAATCGCGATTCGAGCGGCGCTGGGAGCGGGACGCCGGCGAATTATTTCACAACTGCTGACGGAGAGCGTGCTGCTGTCGCTCGCGGGCGGAGTGGTGGGGCTGGTGCTGGGATATTTTGGAGTGCGGGCGCTGCTGGCGATGAATCCGGGAAACATCCCGCGGATCGGCGAGAAGGGCGCAGATGTGACGATGGATTGGCGCGTGCTGGGGTTCACGCTGCTGGTTTCCATTCTTACGGGAATTCTATTCGGGCTGATTCCGGCCCTGAGCGCGTCACGATCGGATTTGAGCATCACGCTGCGGGAGAGCGGTTCGCGGTCAGGCAGCGGGCTGAGGCAAAACAAGGCGAGATCGATTCTGGTGGTCACGGAGATGGCGCTGGCGCTGATCCTGCTGGTGGGCGCGGCGCTGCTGATCCGGACGTTTGCGGCGCTGCGAAACGTGAATCCGGGATTCAGCACGCACAACGTGCTGGCGATGAATATGTCCGTGACGGGGCTGCGATTCGAAAAGACGGCAGGCGTGGCACAACTGGTGGAGGATGCGAGGCAGCGCGTAGAAGCCGTGCCGGGAGTGGAGGCTATGGCGACTACCTGCTGCTTGCCTCTGGAGGGAGGATTAGGGCTGCCGTTCACGATCGAAGGGAGGCCGCGCACGCAAGGACCGTATGACGGCGGCGGAGGGTACGACATTGTTTCGCCTGAATACTTCGCCGTGTTTCGGATTCCGCTGATTCGCGGACGAATGTTCACCGTTCATGATAATGGAGGAGCACCGGGGGTTGTACTGATCAGCGAGACGATGGCGAAGAAATTCTGGCCCAAAGGCGATGCTGTGGGGGCGCAGATCACGATCGGCAAGGGCGTGGGGCCGGAATTCGCGGAGCCGCCGCGCGAGATCGTCGGAATCGTGGGCGATGCCAGGAATGGCGGGCTCGACCAAAATCCCTTCCCCATTATGTACATCCCCGTGTCGCAGGTACCGGACGGAGTGACGAAGCTGAACGCACGGATCACACCTATTCAATTTGTGATTCGGACGAAGGTGGAACCGTTCTCGCTAAGCGCGGGCATCGAGAAAGCGCTGCGCGAAGCGAGCGGAGGATTGCCGGTGGGCCACATCCGGTCCATGGACCAAGTGGTATCAGAATCCACGGCGCGAAGCGATTTCAACATGACGCTGCTGACAATCTTCGCGTCGGTGGCACTGCTGCTGGCAGCGATTGGGATTTACGGGCTCATGGCGTATTCAGTGCAGCAGAGAACACAGGAAATCGGAATTCGGATGGCACTCGGCGCAAGCCCGAAAAACGTGCGGAGAATGGTGGTGCTCCAAGGCATGAGGCTGGTGCTGGCCGGAGTGGTGATCGGCGTGGGAGCCGCGCTGGCGCTCTCGCGGTACATGGCGTCGCTGGTGTTTGGGGTGAAGACGTGGGATCCGGCGGTATTTGTGACCGTGGTCGTCCTGCTGAGCGCCGTGGCGTGGGCGGCTGCTTATGTTCCGTCGCTGCGGGCTTCGCGAGTGGATCCGATGGTCGCGCTGAGATACGAATAAAGGTCGAGAAGTATGGCTAAGCGCAAGGGAGAAGATGCGCGACTGACTCGCGTGACGAAGATTGCGCTCGCGCTTCCGGAAACGGCGCGGCGGGTCCACGGGTCGCACGCGGGGTTTCTTGTGCGGAAGAAGACGTTCGCCTATTTCCTCGACAACCATCACGGCGACGGGATCGTCGCGGTGACGTGCAAAGTGATGCCGGGCGACAATGCGGCGCTGGCCGCGGCGCAGCCGGCGCGATTTTATTTGCCTTCGTATGTTGGGCCCAGAGGCTGGGTGGCGCTGCGGTTGGACGTCGGCAAGATCGATTGGGACGAAGTGCGCGAATTGCTCGTTTGCAGTTATCAGCTCCTCGCGCCGAAGCGATTGGCGGAAAGCGTCGCGGAGAAGGAATGAGCCGGAGTACGGCCCTCGTGCGGCGGGTTCCACGAAAGCGAAGATGTGACGCGCCTACCGCGCTTGCCAGAAAAAAAGGCCCGGATTTTATCCGGGCCTTTTTCAGTTTTGGAGTCAAGGAACGGGGCGTTGAGCGGCGGGGCTAAAACCCCGCCCTTCCACCTTGTGCCTACAGTTGGGCGCGGTGGATGGTTTGGGTTTTCTCGATGGGCTTGGGCTTTTCGATTGTGACCGGGACGGTCATCTCGGAGCCCTTGCGCAGGACGCCGAGGCTGACCGTCTTGCCGTCGCCTTTGTCGCGGAGCTGGTCGCGGAGTTCGGAGAGCGTGCCGACCGATTTGCCGTCGGCTTTGATGATGACGTCGCCTGCCTTCAATCCGGCCTTGTCCGCGGGCGTGCCGCTGCGGACTTCGCGGATCAGGACGCCGGAATTGTTGGGCGCGCCAAAGTAGGAACCGAGTTGACCGGTGAGATCTTCCGCGCTGATGCCGAGAAGAGGCGTACGCATGTCCATCATCGAAAAAATCTCCGGAGACGAGACATTGAAATCGAAGTTCGGAGTGGAGAGCGCGAAGGGCCTGCCGAAATCGCGCATGGTCCCCTGCATTTTCTTTTCGTAATAGGAGCTGCGGTCGGCCAGCTCGACGGAAAGGTTTTGCGTGGCGCCGTCGCGCGATATCACGAGGGCAACGGTGCGGCCGGCGGGCGTTTCCCGCACGAGGCGGCGGAACTGGACGGTGCCTTCCACCGTCTGGCCATCGTACTGAAGGACGACGTCATGCTCCTTGAGGCCGGCCTTCGCAGCGGGGCTGTCCGGCTCGACGTCCTGGATAACGACGCCTCGCGTGGCGGAAAGCTTGAGGTCTTTGGCGTTTTCCGCGGTAACTTCGCCAATTTCGACGCCCAGCCAGCCGCTGCCTTCGTCGGCAGACACAATGAGCCTGGAAGCGTTGTCCTGGTCATCCTGCAGCCGGGAAGTGAGTTCCTGTGCGCGCGCAGCCATTTCTTCCGCCTTCGCTTCGAGCTCTGCTGACTTTCCTTCCAGCTGGCCTTCCAACTGGGCCGAGAGGCCCTGTAATTTCGCCAACTCGGGCGAACTCATCACGGCCTCCTCTTTCGCCAATTGCTGGGAAAGACTGGCGACCTTGCCCTCAAGATTCATATTACGCAGGCGGTCGGCCAATTGTTCCACGGCGGAGTCGAGATTTGTGCAGTGCTGGTCTGGGTTGGGAGTTACCGCTGGAGATTGCGGCGATTGGGGTTGTGGCGGGGCGGTCTGGCTGGGCGAAGAAACAGGGGCCGCGCCGAGCGCCAGGCACAGCACGCCCACACCCGCGAGGTTGGAGTAATTGAAATGCTTCATGGAGTGGTCCTCACCTTTCCGGCAGTGCATGGCACTGCACGCTTTCCAGAAATTACGCCCCGTCAAACGCCTGGCCGCTCCACCACCAAGCGAATGCCGCCGTTCACCGTGCGAACTGAAATTTGCCCGCCTCCGCTGCCATGGCCGAGTTTTGCGCGAAACGCTCGAGCGGCGGCGGTGCCCGTCGTGGATGTGACCGGCAATTCGGAGTAGAAGTCACCGTTCATGCTCAGGATTTTCAAATCGGCCTGCGCGTTCGAGGGAAGCCCCAGAACCACGGAGCCATTCACCGTCTCGATGTTCATCGGGCCGCCGTCGAGCAAGTCGCGAAGCTGGAGGTGCAGGTTGCCATTCGTTGTTTTTGCGCTGAAGCGGCCGGAGCTGTCGAGAACGTCCACGTCGCCATTCACGGAACGCAATTCGCCGCCGCCTTCCACACCGCGGACGATGACGCTGCCGTTGACGGTCTCAACGCTGCCGAGAAGCACGCGATAGGGCACGTGAACGACGTACTCGACCGCAACTTCGACGCCCTCACCCTGCGGATAGCGAGTATGCACGGCCACCTGGCCGGGCAGCGTGCAGACTTCGATCTTGACGCGGTCGGCATCGCGCGGGTCGCTGACGGAAGTCTTCACGGCGCGCACTTCCACTTCGTCGCGTTCCCAGCCCTCGACGCGCACCGAGCCGTTGACGTTTTCGAGCACGAAGCTGCCGCCTGAAATCAGCGGATAGGTTTGCAGGAAGGTTTGAGTGCCGGCAAAACCGGGCCAGGAAAAACACAAAGCCACGGCCAGCAGCAAGAGCAATCGCGCGATGACGCTCGCGATTGCGCTTCTCGATCGATTCCGCGACGAAATTGACATCGTGCTCACGGGACGCCCCCTTGAGTGAAACTACTCCTCTTCCCTCAAACATTCGGCCTCCCAGGCCGGTAGGTGTCGGGACGCCCGCTCTCTTGAGCGTTCAGGGCGACTTGCCATCCCCGGTGCATCAGTCCCGCTTCATGAAGCAGGACAAAGCAACTCAGGGCTGGGGCGCATCTTGAGCCAGCGGCTGCTGTTCGAGCTGGCGCAACTGGAATTCGAGCTTCTGCTGAAGCTGCAGCATCTGCTCTTTGTAAAGCTGAATCTGCTTGTTCGTGTCGCTGACGGCGAGCCGGATATTTCCGGCGACGGTGCGCAGGCGAATCACTTCCCCGCCGCCGTTCAAGGCGCCTTCCGCGCGAACGGTGCGGGGTCCGCTCGAGCTATCGTCATAGCTGACTTTCAGCGGAAACGCGGGATCGACAATGACGCGATGATCGTCTCCCATTTGCACCCTGGCGTCGATCGTGACGGGCATTTCGCGCGGCAGGTAGATGACGATGTCGCCGTCGTTCGAGGCGAGGTCGCACGAACCCGATCCCTTTGGCGGCGAAACGAACCACGCGGTGATTCCGCCCGCCGCAGCGGAAGCTTTTACGGCGCTGTCCACTTGGGTGAGGTAGATGCTTCCGCCGGAGGTCTGCAAATTGGTGGGGCCGGAGACGCGTACCACGCGAATCCCGCCGCCGCCTGTTTTTGCGCGGACGAGTCCGGCGGCTTCGCCCACTTCGATTTGTCCGCCGGTGGTCTCGGCGATGAGTTCCGTTCCCGCGTGCTGCAGGGTGACGTTGCCGCCGCCCGTATCGAGGCGCGCAATTCCTTCCACCGAAGCGACGCGGATGTGTCCGCCTGTGGTGTGGAGATTGGCGTTGCCGGCAATCGAGCCCGTCGTAATGTGGCCGCCGCCGGTGATGGCGGTCAGCTCGCCTGCGACATTCTTCACCGTGAGGTGTCCGCCGCTTTCACTGTAGAGGCGCGAGGGACCGCCGATGTTGCCCGCGGTGATGTTGCCCCCGGTGGTGGAAAGGGAGACGCGGCCCGAGACGTCTCCGGCTTCGATATTGCCGCCGCCGGTGGTGACGTCGAGGCTGTAGTTTTTCGGAATCGTGGCTTGAATCGTGACCCAAAGGCGGCCGCTGGATTCGCGGCCAGTTGCGCCGCGGAGGTAGACGCCGTCGGGCGTTACGTGCGCGGATACACTGAACGTCTTCAGCAGTTCCTTGGCGTCTTTCTGGGAGGCGTCGGCTTCGAGATTGACCACGTACTCGACGCGGCCGGAACTTCCCGTGCGGATGACGATGTTCCCGAGGTCGGTGACGAGGTGGAGGCGCCCACCATCGCGGGTGGCGACACTGCCGTTGAGTCGCGAGGTGAGGCGCGGGCCGGAGGACGGGTGCGTTCCTGGCTGTGCATCGCCGGTCGCTGCGGCGGGCGCGGGAATGAAAATCCCCGCGACGAGCAAACCGGCGAGCAAGCCGCCCGGAAACGTGAAACGCACGGGACGAGCAAATTGCCCGAGGCGTTGCCGGGAAACTCGAAGAAGCCGCGCGTCACGCATGATCAGAACTTTTGGCGCGGGCCGAAATCGCGGATCGCAGCTGCGCTCTGCAGCCGGATGTAGGTGTTGGGATCTTTCTGCATACGATCGCGGAGAACGGAGAGCATGTGATCGTCGGAAGACACCTGGCCGTTGGAAGCCATGGTGCGCAGGGCGTTGATCGCTTCGACGCGAACGCCGGGATTCTGATCGTCGACGAGCGCGTCGAGCAGTGTTTTGCGAACAAGATCCTGAGGCTCCGCGCCATTCAGCGCTTCGAGCGCCTTCAGGCGCACCGCAGCGTTACGGTCCGAGTGCACGGCGCCGCACAGAACCGAGCGCACCTCGGGATCGTTGTTGCGCGCGCGAAGAAGATCGACGGCGTTGAGACGCACGTCGGCATCGAATCGCTCGCTATTGCGCAGAACGAAGAGGAGCACGCGTTTGACGTCGTCGTTATCGACGGTGCCCTGCAGAGTGACGGGGCGCTGCGAGGTCAACTGCAACTCGACCTGCGGCGGCTCGTTTGTGCCGGAGGGGAGCACGTTGATGCCGGCAACTTCCGCGGTGCGAAGATCGAGAGAGCCGGTGGAAGCTTGATTGGCGGGCTCGGTGACGTTTGTCGCGTTCGAATCGGGATTTGCGGGCAGATTCGCCACGGAAGGAGCAGAAGGCGCTGGCTGCGCCGGACGATTGAGCAGGCGAGGCCCGAAAATTCCCACCGAGAATCCCACGATCAAGAGCAACGCGCCGCTCCAGGCAGGATGCGGCGAAACCCAGCTGGTCAAAACAAGGCTGCCGACCAATCGCCGGAACCATCCGCCTTCCTCCCGGCGATCCAAGGCGTCCTCGAGACCAGCGCGGCAGCTTGCCAGCAGCACAGCATCGGGTTCGGCATGCTGCGCCGAGAGCAGAGCCAAAAGCTCTTTTTCCCGTTCGTATGCCGCTGAACAATCCGCGCAGTGCGCGAGATGTTCGCTGACTTCCGCCTGCTCGGCGGGGTCAAGCTCCTGGCCGGCCGCCGACAAAACCAGCAGCGGTTCCATATCGCTGCACGGCTGACCCGGTTTGTTCTTCGCGTACTCCATCTTTCGATTGCCTCGCACTACCTCATGAAATCCAGGCTGGCGCGCAATTTTCGCGTGGCCCGGAACAGCGAATTCTTTACTGTTTCTTCTGACGTGCCAAGCAAGTCGCCGATAGCACGCAATTTCAGGCCTTGATAATGTTTCATCTCGAAGACCATGCGCTCGCGCGGCGAGAGGCGGTTGAGCGCGGCAGAAATGTGCTGGCCGAGTTCCTGGCCGAGCAGATGCCGCTCCGGATTGGCCGCGGCTCGTAATTCCGGCTGACGATCGAAGAAATCGCGCGTCCCGCCTTCGTTTTCCTCGGGAACCGGCGCCTGGTCCTCGCGGCGGCTCGTGCGACGGCGCAAGTGGTCGAGAGCGACGTTGGTCACGATGCGATACAACCAAGTGTAGAAGCTGCACTCGAAACGGAAGCGGTGCAGGTTTTTGTAAACTCGCAGGAACCCTTCCTGATAAATGTCGCGCGCGTCTTCCGGGCGGTGGACCAAGTTCAGGGCTAGCCGCAACACGTCGCGGTCATAGCGCCTGACTAGCTCTTCGAAGGCCAAGCGGTCACCCGCCTGCGCCTTGCGGATGAGACCGTGCTCTTCCGCGAGCTTCACCGCTGCTGCCTGGCGCGCATCCCCCTGGAGTGCGACGCTAATCCCCATGGTGTCTAGGGCCGGTTGCGATTCGGTTCCGAGGGATGCTGCGGAATCGGAACGACGAAGCTCGCTTTTTCCGGCAAGCCTTTCCGCGAGTTCCGGGGAGATAGACGGCTCAAGTGGCCGTTGGTGAGCACCCGGATCTGGCATTTTCCCACTATCGGACATCTGCATCACCGCAATCTTCCTGACCGAAATGGAGAGTGACTGTGACGGATTGTAACGGCAGTACTTAGAGGCAATCGGACGCGCCCTGAAAGTTCTGCCGATTCTCCGTGCGCAGTATCCCTGTGGATATCTTGCAAGGGGTGAGCCAATCGGGAGCGAAGGCCTGGGGGCGTATCAGGCTGTGGACGATCGCACCGATGCGTAGCGCGTCGTTCTCAATTGACAACTGCTGACACCGTCGAAGATACTGCCGTCGGCGCATGTAGGGTGCATCGGCGCGTCGCCGAAGGGCAATGCCCACCTACGATCCCATCGTGGAGGCCTACATGCCCAATCTAGAGAACCTCAAGAAGCAAGCCAAGCTCATACTGCGTTGGCATCGTGAACGGCACTATCCCATCGCCGCACAAATCCGCGCGCTTATGCCTCGTTTCTCGAACATGCCCGATTCGGAAATTCTTGCGGCGAACTTCAAGCTCAGCGAAGCGCAAGAAATGGTCGCGAGACAGCACGGCTTCGATAGTTGGCAGGACCTGAAAGCTGGACTTTCCGCCACGTCGCGCAGAGTGAAATTGCCGCCATCCAAAGCGACGATTGTCTGTGCAGAGCCGCAATTGCTCGTCACGGATATCAAGAGATCGTGCGAATTTTTCCGTGGGAAGTTAGGCTTTTCGCTTGTATTCAGTTACGGAAAACCTCCCTACTATGCGCAGGTGAGTCGCGACGCGGCGCGCCTCAATTTAAGGTGTGTCGAGCGACCGGTAATCGAGTCGGCGGTTCGCAATCGGGAGGAACTGTTGTCGGTATCTATGACCGTCGCTACGGCGGACGAGATCAAACTGCTGTTTCTTGAGTTTCAATCCGCTGGTGTTCCGTTTCTTCAGACATTGAAAAAGCAGCCTTGGGGCGCCAAGAATTTCATCGTCAAAGATCCGGATGGGAATCTGTTGTTGTTTGCCGGGCCTGCAAACTAGCAGCCACCGAGCCGAAGTGTTGTTGATCGAGCATTTATCGTCGGCAAACCGGAAGTAATTCTCGGACCGGAGTTGTTCAGCGGTTAGGTTGTCGACGCCTTTTTATTGCGTCGGATTATCGACCCAATTATTCTGATATCTTGCAGTGCGATGAGCCGGCGAAAACCCAAACCAGAACAGTTGTCACCGAAACAGCGAGCGGCGTTCGCATTCGCAGGAGCGCTCATAATGGGATGGGGTGTGCTTACCTTGATCCAGGGAAAACTCCACTATCAGAACTACTGGCATGCTTCCGTGTTTGCGCCGTTTTCGTTGTTGGTGGGAACGCTCGCCATCTTCGTAGCAGTCAAGCGCAGATGAGGATAACGGGAGCGACGTAAATTGACTTGCCTCAGGTGGCAAATTAAGATGACAGCCCCATGTCGAACGCACAGCCCTTCATTGGCCGCACGGTTTCTCATTATCGCGTCTTAGAAAAGCTCGGTGGTGGCGGCATGGGAGTGGTGTACAAGGCGGAAGACACGCGCCTGGGCCGCGACGTCGCGCTGAAATTTCTGCCCGATGACATGGTCGGGGACCGGGCGACGCTGGAGCGGTTTCAACGCGAAGCGCGCGCCGCATCAGCGCTGAATCATCCGAATATTTGCACGATTTACGATATCGGCGAGCATGAAGGGCGCCCCTTCATTTGCATGGAACTGCTCGAGGGCGTCACCCTGAAGCATCGGATCAATAACAAGCCGATGGAAAACGACGAATTGCTGGACCTGGCCGTCCAGATTGCCGACGCGCTGGAAGTGGCGCACGCCAAGCGGATCGTCCACCGCGACATCAAGCCCGCGAACATATTCATCACGCATTCGGGACGTGCCAAGATCCTCGATTTCGGGCTGGCGAAAGTGGCGCCACGACTGCAACCCGTCGGCGCGGGCGAGGTTTCGGCGGACATGACGGCGGCGACTTCGCACGACAATCTCACGAGCCCCGGCTCGGCCATCGGCACGATTGCCTACATGTCGCCAGAACAGGCGCGGGGAGGAGAGCTCGATCATCGCACCGATCTTTTTTCCTTCGGCACGGTGCTCTATGAAATGGCCACGGGACGGCAATCATTTTCAGGGAACACTTCGGCGGTGATTTTCGATGCAATTCTGAACCGCACTCCCACTCTGCCCGCGCGGCTGAATCCACGTCTTCCAGCGGAACTCTCTGGAATTATTGGCAAGGCGATGGAGAAGAATCCCGATGCGCGCTACCAGACCGCCGCCAGTATGCGAGGCGACCTTGCGCGGCTCAAGCATGATTCCGATTCGGGGCGCACCGCGGCTCCCGCGGCGCGAGCGCAAAAATCGCTGGCAGTGCTCTATTTCGAAAATCTGAGCGGCGCGAAAGAAGATGAGTATTTCCGCGACGGAATGACGGAAGACATCATCACCGAGCTGCTGAAAATCAAGGGGCTCCAAGTGTTCCCGCGCGCGACGATCCTTCCGTATCGCGACAAGCCGGCCACCGCGAAACAAATTGGCCAGGACCTGGACGCCGGGTACGTCCTGGGAGGCAGCCTGCGTCGGGCCGGAAACCGCCTGCGCATTAACGCTCAACTCGTGGACGCCGCCACCGATTTCCCCATGTGGGCGGAACGGTACGACCGGGAATTGAAGGATGTGTTCGACGTGCAGGAGGAAATTGCCCGCAGCATTGCGCAGGCGCTGCGTATCACTCTCTCGCCCCAGGAAGAAAAGACCATAGCGCGGAAGCCGACGGAGAATCTGCAGGCCTACGACTACCTGCTCCGTGGCCGTAGTTACGCGCGACGCGAGAATCTTGAGTTTGCGATGCAGATGTTCGAGCACGCCATCCGGCTCGATCCCGATTTTGCGCAGGCCCATGCTGGGATCGCGCAAGTTTGCGGCATGCAGTATGAGCTGCATGGGAAGGATCCGCGTTCGCTCGAGAAAGGCACGCTGGCGGCCGATCGCGCGATTGCGCTGCAGCCGCAACTCGCGGAGGCCCTGGCCGCGCGGGCCCGAATCTTTTACGCGCAGAACAAATACGAAGCTGCAATCGAATGGGCCAAGAAAGCCGTCGATCGCAAGCAGGATTGCGAAGGCGCGTACAGCGTGCTGCTGCGCGCCTATTTCGCTTCGGGCCGATACCAGGAAGTGGCGGACTTGTGCGACCGCGTCATGGAAGCGGCCGGTGATGATTACAACGTGTACCCTCCGCTGGTGAATTCTCTCGCCGCGCTTGGCGATCCCGAAGCATCAAGGAAACTGAGGGAAAAAGCGGTGGTCGCGCTGCAACAGCAGATCGAACTCGTGCCTGAGGACGTGCGAGCGCGCAGCTTGCTGGCGGTGCAATTCGGCGCGCTGAACAGGCCTCGCGAAGCGGTGAGCGAGCTCGAGAAAACGGTCGCGCTGCGTCCGAAGGACCCGAACACTCTCTACAACGCCGCATGCACGTACGGGATTATCAAAATGAAAGAGGAGGCGCTGCTGATGTTTCGGCGCGCCGTCGAATCCGGTTTCAGCAACCCGGACTGGGCCGCTCGCGACAGCGACCTCGCGTGCATTCACGACGACCCTGAGTTCCAGCGCATCATCAGCCAGGACCTGCACCGCGGCTGATTTCCCATTTCTCTTTCCTTCCCTGGATTGCCTAAACTAGACTCTTGAAGTGAAACGAATGTAAGGCCGTTGAGTGTCATCCGCTGCGAATCACACCGGAAGCTGGTCTCCGTTGAGATGGCGAGCTGAGGGAGATTCCAATGAAACGCAACCTCCTCTTCTTCTTGAGCCTGCTGATTTTTGCCGCAGGACTTTTCGCACAGGAAGAAGTTCCAGTTGGAACAGTGCTTCCCGTGCGGTTGAATTCATCTCTTTCGAGAAAGACGAAACCGGGACAAGTCGTCACGGCCAGAGTCATGCAGGACGTTTCCCTCGGCGACGGATCAAGAATCCGCGCAGGCGCGAAGGTTAGTGGGCAAGTGATCGATGTTACTCCGCGTTCTCTCGGAGCCAGCGCGAGCATTTCGATAACGTTTGACGAACTGCTGATGTCTCATCGCAAGCTCGGACTGGTTACCGATCTCAGGGCTTTGGCTTCTCCAATGGAGGTAGAGGACGCCCAGATTCCAGATATGGGTGGAGATCGCGGCACTCCGTCAGCGGCCTACACCACAAATCAGGTTGGAGGCGATGAAGTCGTATATCGCGGCGGAGGCCACGTCATGAACGGCTCCCAGATCGTCGGCGAGCCGGTCGGAGATGGTGTGGTGGGTCGGGTGAGGCCCAATGCCGCCGATGAATGTCGTGGCGCGATTGAAGGCAATGACCGGCCGCAATCGCTATGGGTTTTTTCCTCTGACGCATGCGGAGTATATGGCTTTGACGGTGTGAGGATTGCTCGCACCGGGCGCACCGACCCGGTTGGCCGGATTACGCTGACGTCGAGCGACGGCGATTTGAATATCCGCGCCGGAAGCGGGCTGCTCCTAAGAGTGGTTGCCAGCGCAAAATCGCGGGCTGACCAACTTGGCAGTTACCCTGACGCTTGCTGCTTCCGTCCCGGTTCCGGGTTCTCGGGATACACGTTGGTCGATTGGGTGGTTACCACTCGAACTGAAGAGGAGAAGGCCGTGACGACGCATGCGACGGGCACTTTTGATGTGAAGCTCACACCCGTGCCGTTCGACGACAAACCCGGCGACGCGGGTCTCGGCAGGATGTTGAGCGACAAACAGTTCCACGGCGATCTCGAAGGAACCAGCCGGGGCCAGATGCTGAGCGCCGGAACGGGCGCCAAGGGGTCGTCGGGTGGTTACGTTGCGATTGAGCGCGTAACCGGAAAACTGAACGGTCGCGAGGGCAGCTTCGTCCTTCAGCACACCGGGACGATGACGCGCGGGACGCCGCAATTGAGCGTTACTGTTGTGCCGGACTCTGGCACCGGTCAGCTCGTTGGCCTCGCCGGCACGATGACGATCAAGATCGACAACGGAAAGCATTCCTACGATTTCGAGTACACGCTCGCCGAAACTCCTTAAAGCCCAAGTTGACTGCTTCCCTTCTTGTTGAAGTGCGGCCCGATTGATTTTGCGAATCGGAAACGGTAGAGTCGGGATCAGCGCGAAGGGCGCATCCAGTCCGCGGAAAGGGCCGTGCCCACCTTACGTAAAATCTTGAAGGTTACGAACCTTCTTTCAGCCTGATTCGGGCGGACTCCAGGCGCAGTTACGAAAGGAAGGTCGTAATGAACGCCAAAGAACTACCCGCACATCCCAGCCTCGAACAATACAAGAAACAAGCGAAAGACCTCCTCAAAGCCTGCAAGGCAGGCAATTCCGAAGCGGTTCAGCGAATCAAACAGCATCATCCTCGCCCGAACAAGATTTCGGATTCCGGCACGCTAAAAGCAAAGCTCACCCTTGCCGACGCTCAATTCACGATTGCTCGCGAGCACGGCTTCGAAAGCTGGCCGAAATTTGCGAAAGAAATCGAGCGGCGGAATACGGAGACTTTCATCGCCGGCATCGCCGATCCGGTGGCGGCTTTCATCGAGGCCGCGAGCGTACCACTCGACGGAAGTTCGCATGCCTCGGGAACGCTGGATCGGGCGGATGCGATATTGGCCGCTTATCCTGAGGTTTCGAGCAGCAATGTCTACACCGCGGCAATCCTGGGCGACGCGGCCGGGGTGCGGCGTTTCATTGCGCTCGATGCGAAGAGCGCAACGGCGAAGGGCAGACCGAATGGCTGGGATGCGCTGACGTATCTTTGTTTTTCGCGATATCTGCGGCTAGACAAGCAAAGATCGGACGGGTTCGTGCAGGCAGCGAAGGCGTTGCTCGATGCCGGTGCGAGCGCGAATACGGGCTGGATGGAAAAAAATCACCAGCCGGAGCCGGAGTGGGAGAGCGCGATCTACGGTGCAGCGGGAGTTGCGCACCATGCGGAGCTCACACGACTGCTCCTGGAACGCGGCGCGGACCCGAACGACGGCGAGACGCCGTATCATGCGCCGGAAACGCGCGACAACGCCGCGCTCAAGGTCCTGGTGAGGAGCGGGAAGCTCAATGAAGACAGCCTGACGACGATTTTGCTCCGCAAGACCGATTGGCACGATTACGAGGGGATCAAATGGCTGCTGGAGCAAGGCGTCAACCCGAATCAAACTACGCGATGGGGAAGGATGGCGCCCCATCATGCTGTGCAGAGAGACAATTCAATCAAGATTATCGAGGTGTTGCTCGACCACGGAGCTGATCCCACTCTGCTGACTAGCGTCCCCAAGGCGGGAAACCTGGGATCGACCGGCAAATCGGCGGTCGCGATGGCCGCGCGACGCGGGCGGGGCGACGCACTCGAACTATTCGAACGGAGAGGATTTCCGATCGAGCTTCAAGGAGTGGAGCGACTCATCGCCGCGTGCGCCCGGAACGACGCGGCGAATGTCCGGTCGATTGCGGAGAGCGAACCGCAACTCGTCGACGAACTTTTGAAAGAGGGAGGCACGCTGCTGGCGGAATTCGCGGGAACCTGGAATACAGACGGCGTACGGCTCCTGCTCGATCTCGGTGTTCCGGTGACGGCATTGTACGGCGGCGACCCCTACTTCGAAATCGCGAAAGACAGCACGGCACTGCACGTGGCTGCGTGGAAGGCGCATCCTCCCACCGTGAAACTTTTGATCGAGCGGGGCGCGCCGGTGAACGCGCTCGACGACAAGGGGCGCACTGCCCTAGCGCTTGCGGTGCGCGCGTGCGTGAATTCGTACTGGACCGACATCCGCTCGCCCGATTCAGTGCGGGCTTTGCTAGATGCAGGAGCGTCGGTGAATGGCGTAGATTATCCGTCGGGCTACGCGGAAGTGGACGAGTTGCTTCTGCGATACGGACGGAGGAACAAGGCCTGAAAGGTCAGAGAGGGATACGACAAATGTCTGGAACCGAAGTATCGAAAGAAGGCGCGGTCGCGTTTGAAGGCCTCAACCCGATTTTCCGGGTTCAAAGCCTTAAGGCAAGCATTGAACACTATGTGAAGGTGCTCGGGTTCAAGGTGGATTGGGAGACCCCTTATATGGCGTCGGTCTCGCGCGGCCGGTGTGGCATCTTTTTGTCCGAAGGTGATCAGGGCAGCCCACCCGCCTGGGTCTGGATCGGAGTTGGGGACGTCGAGGTTCTCCTGGAGGAGTATCGGGCGAAAGGAGCCAAAGTGCGGCATCAACCGACCAACTACCAATGGTCTTACGAGATGCAGATTGAGGATCTCGACGGTAATGTTCTCCGGATAGGATCGGAGCCGAAGGACGATCAACCGTTCGGTGAATGGCTCGATATGTACGGCCACCGGTGGGTGATGAAGCCTGGCGGCGCATGGACGCGAGTGGAGGATTGAATCAGGGTCGGAAATCGAGAAGGTAAGGCGGGCGGGTTTGAAACCTGCCCCTACGAGGCGACACCACCGCTACTGATGGTATAAGAGGAGGTTGACGCGCGTTGCGCGCATCTTCCTCCTGCGATGCAGTTCACACTCACCCATCCCGTTAAGTATCTCCGAGGCGTCGGCCCCACCCGCGCCGCAGCGCTCGCGGAGCGCGGAATCACCACGGTTGGCGACCTGCTGAACTATCTTCCGTTTCGCTACGAGGACCGCATTCGCTTTACGCCCATCGCCGAAGCCGTTCCGGGTGAGGTGCATACGATCATGGCGGAGGTCGCGGAAGCGGGCAGCGTGGTGCGGTTCGCGCGTGGCCGCGGTCCGATTTTTCATGTGAACGTGCGCGACCGGTCGGGGAATTTGCACGCGCGGTTCTTTCACGGCGCGTATCTGCAGGACCGCTTGAAACCGGGCCAGGCGGTAGTGTTGCACGGAAAGGTGGAAATCGATCCCTACCGGCCCGCGCGGCGAGAAATGGTGAACCCGGACATTGAACTCTTGGGAAGCATGGACGGCAAGCCTCCGGATTCAACCGAGGTCGGACGGATCGTGCCGATTTACGAGTCGGTCGGCGGGCTGAGCTCGCGCATGCTGCGGCGGATCGTCTACCAGATATTTCTCAATTTCGATTTGAACGTGCCCGATCCGCTTCCCGCCGGCATTCGCGAACGCTATCGGTTCCCCACCCGGCGCGAGGCGCTGCTCTACGCGCACTTCCCGCCGAAAGATGAGGACATGGAGCTGCTGAACAGCTTTCGAAGCTCCGCGCAGGTGCGTCTAATCTTCGAGGAGTTTTTTTACTACCAACTTGCCCTCGGATTGCGGCGGCTTCGCGACCGTAGCCGGCGCGGAATTGCGATGCGCGTCCGCGAAGACAAAATTCGCGACGCGCTGAAACGCATCCTGCCGTTCAAGCCGACGAACGCGCAGAGACGGGCTCTCCTGGACATCGTCGGAGACTTCGAGCGGCCGTACCCGATGCAGCGTCTGCTGGAAGGCGACGTGGGAAGCGGAAAAACGATTGTGGCGCTTGAGGCGGCCACCATCGTGATCGAAAACGGCTACCAGGTGGCGCTGATGGCGCCGACGGAAATTCTCGCGGCTCAGCACTATCTTTCGGCGCGGAAGATTTTCGAGCGCGCGGGCTACACGGTGGAACTGATCGTCAGCGGACAAAAACGAGCAGAACGAGAAGACGTGCTCGCGCGCGTCCAAAGCGGCGAAGTGCATTTCCTTGTGGGAACGCACGCGTTGATCGAAGACCCGGTACTGTTCCACCGCCTCGGCCTGGCGATCGTGGACGAGCAGCACCGTTTCGGCGTGCTGCAGCGCAAAAGGCTGATCGAAAAAGGCGCGTCGCCGCACGTGCTGGTAATGACGGCGACGCCGATCCCGCGCACGCTGGCGCTGACGCTCTACGGCGACCTGGACCTTTCGGTGATCAACGAGATGCCGCCGGGCCGGACGCCGATCGAAACGCGGTGGACGTCGAACGAACAGCTTGCGGGCGTATGGGAATTTCTGCGGCGTGAAATCGCGCGCGGGCGGCAAGCGTATGTAATTTATCCGGTGGTGGAAGAGTCGAAGCAGGAGCTGAAAGCGGCGACGGCGGAGTACGAGCGGCTGGCGAAGACGGTTTTCCCTAAGCTGCGCGTTGGATTGCTGCACGGGCGCATGAAAAATGATGACAAAGACTCCACGATGGAGCGGTTCCGGCACGGCGAATTGCAGATCCTGGTGGCGACGACGGTGGTGGAGGTGGGCGTGGACGTGCCGAACGCGACCGTGATGGTGATCGAGCATGCGGACGGCTTCGGCCTCGCGCAGCTTCACCAGCTTCGTGGGCGCATCGGACGCGGCACCGAGAAATCACACTGCATCCTGATCGCGCCAAAATCAATCAAAGCAGAGGCGCGCGAGCGCATCGAAACCATGGTGGCGACTTCGAACGGATTCGAGATCGCGGAAAAGGACCTGAAGCAGCGCGGGCCGGGAGAATTCTTCGGCACGCGGCAGCACGGAGATGCCGCGTTTTCTTTCGCGCAGCCTTTGCGGGACCATGAAATCCTGGAACTCGCGCGGCGAGAAGCATTGGCGCTGGCAGAAAATCCCGCGAAGGCAAATGAAGTGGTGGCCCAACTCGAATCGCTGAGTCCGGCCTGGCAGAAACGATACCAACTGGCTTCCGTGGGATAGACGATGCGTGTTATCGGCGGAAAATTTCGGAGCCGTCGCTTGAAGAGTCCAGGCAACTTGCGCCTGCGGCCCACGAGTGATCGCTTGCGCGAGACGCTGTTCAACGTGCTGGGGCCGACCGTGGAGGATTGTCTGTTTGTCGATCTGTACGCCGGGACGGGAGCGATCGGCATCGAAGCCGTCAGCCGGGGAGCGCGAGACGTCATATTCGTCGAGGACCATCCGGCAACCGTGCGCCTGCTGCGTCAAAATCTCGAGTCGCTGGAGATTCGAAGCGGTGTGGAACTGATTGCCAGTGATGCTATCGCCGGGCTCGAACGGCTCGCAGCCCGCCGCTTGGTGGCCGATTTCATTTTTCTCGATCCGCCTTACAAACATGAAGACGAGTACGCACGCACGCTGGAATTCATCGACGCGTCGCACCTGCTTGCGCCGACGAGCCGCGTCATCGTCGAACACCAGCACAATCTCGACATGCTCGATCGTTTCGAACGTATCGAGCGCGACCGGCTGCTCGAGCAGGGCGACGCGGCACTAAGTTTTTACCGCCTGGCAGCCGCCGCATAGGTGGGCGCATCCTAAACTCGTCGGATATAATGACGCTCCATGCAGACCGCAACCAAACGCGCGTTTGAAGAGCCGGAGGACTCACTGGTCGAGCTGCCGCCGCACGGGCGCTTACCGCGCCTGGATCTCGGCGTCGACTGGGAATCGCCGTGGCAGGAATTTCGCACGAGCGTTCGCGATTTTTTCGAGAAGTCGCAAGCGTCGAAAGAAAGCGAACTGCCGCAAGACTCGCACCTGAGGGTTCACTGGATCCGTGGCAGGAACTCAGGCTGGGCGTTCGCGGCGTCTTCGGTGTGGCACGTCATCGTCGTGGTGCTGCTGATCCTGCCGATTTGGGGTTTTCTGCCGGCGACGGCTCATAATCTCGCACCGGTTCAGATCGAGCTTACATACACCCCATTGGCGCAGGATTTGCCGCACATCTCTTTGCCTGCCCCAGGTCCGAAACGAAATGTGCTGAGGGCCCCGAAAATTCCCGCCACTGACCCGGCCGCGCAGCCAGGCGCCGACGCGTTTCATCCGCGACAGACAATCCTCTCGATTCCGGTTCGGGTGACGCATCCGCGACAAACGCTGATTCGGCCCGACGCTCCGCCGGCGCCTCCCAAGATCGAGCCTGCATTGCCCAACATCGTTCAGTGGGCCGCGATCCCGGCCCTACAAAGGCCGCGATTGGAAATTGCGCCCAGCGCTTCTGCTCCGAAGGTGCAACGCCGCGCTACAGCGAACGTCGCGGCGCCCGACGTGCCAACCGTGGCGAAGAATTCGGAAGCTTTGAGCGTTGTGTCAGCCGCAACGGTGAGGCCGCAACTGAAGAAGCCGATGATCCCGGTTTCCACTGCGGTAGCCCAGGCGCACCGCGCACGTACGAACGCGACCGGCGCGGCGCCCGAAGTGGGCGGGACGAACGGCGATCCCAATTTGCGCAGCGTGGTCGCACTCTCCGCCACGCCTGCCCCGCCGGCGCCGGAGGTAAGCGTCCCGGCAGGCAACCTCGCCGCCCGGGTCGCGATTTCGCCAGACGGCAAGCGGCCGGGTTCGCCGAATGGGAATGGCGGCAGCGCAAACGGGAGTGCCGTTGCAGGCACGGGGAGCGGCGGCGGGACAGGCACGCTGCCAGCGGCGGTGAGCGTCAGCGGAGGCAACGCGCACGCCGGGCCCAGCGGGGGGATCGCGCCGGGACAATCGCACACAAAGTTGCTGCTGAAGCCGGCTGCATCGCTTCCCGACCGGCCCGAGCCCATGAACGCTCGCAAAGGTCCGGCGAATGTTGCGGACCTCGGACCGAATGAGGCTCCGGAAAAAATTCTGTCAGGGAAGGAAGTTTACACGCTGAACGTCAACCTGCCGAACCTGACGAGCTCGTCCGGGAGCTGGATTCTGAATTTCGCGCAACTGGACGAAGAAGCCTCACCGTTCAACAAGCCGAAGGGCACGGTGTCGGGCCCGGTGCCAATGCGGAAGATCGACCCGAAATATCCGCCAGCCGTGATCAAGGAAAACATCGAGGGAGAAGTGGTGCTCTACGCCATCATTCGCGCGGACGGCTCCGTGGATAGCATTCAGCTCGTGCGAAAACTCGATCCGCGGCTCGACACGAATGCGATGCAGGCGCTAGCGCAGTGGAAATTCCGCCCGGCGACGCGTGACGGCGCGCCCATCGATATCGAAGCGGTTGTGCACATTCCTTTTCGATATCACCCGCCGCCGGAATAGCCCAACTGCTTACGGCGCGGCTTTGCGCTGCGCGTTCCGGGCTTCGAGAAGCTTCACGAGGGCGTGAACCGTGAAGCTCACAGGCGTTGCGATTCCCAATTCCGCGCCGCGGCGGACGACCAGACCATTCAGCGAATCGATCTCCGTCGGCTTGGCGCGCGCGATATCCATCGCAGTCGACGAAGTGGCGTTGACCATGCTTTCGAGAAACTTGAGGCCCGTTTGCACGAAATCCGTCTCCGCCAGTCGCACGCCGGACGCGCGCGCGACAGCTACTGTTTCCTCGATGAGGCGGCCCATCACTTCCCGCGTGTGCGCCTCGCGGGCCGCCTCGCCATAAGTGGTCTGTGCGATCGCGGCCACCGCGTTGCCGGCGCAGTTCACCACGAATTTCGACCAAAGGTCGGCTTCAATATCGCTGGAAATCCGGCAAGGCACGCCCGCACCGGTGAAAAGTTCGACGACGCGCTGACAGCGCTCGGACGGCGTTTCCGTTGCGCTTCGCTCTCGTTTCAGTTCCCCGTTTAACTCACCGATGACGAGTTCGCCGCGGGCCGAGTGTTTCACGTGACCGGGCTCAGGCAGCGCAACGGCGATGTAAACGACCGCCGGAATCGCGTCAATGCCCGACGCCGCGCGGATTCGGTCCACATTGTCGACGCCGTTCTGCAAGCTGACTACAAGCGCGCCCGGCGCTAGATGAGGCGCCAGCGCACGTGACGCGATTTCCGTGTCCGTCATCTTGACGCAGAAAAGCACAAAGTGGGCGTTCGCTACCGCGGCAGGATCGGTGGAGGCGTTCACTCGGACGCGTTCGCGAAACGTGGTGGTATCGAGAAGCAGCCCGTCGTGGCGAATCGCCTCCACGTGCGCGGGCCGCCCAATCAGGGTAACTTCCACGCCAGCGCGCGCCAGCATCCCGCCGAAATAGGAACCGACCGCTCCGGCACCCAGCACAACGACGCGAGCGTTTGGGGCATGCATGTGAGAGGAGTCTCCCCTACGACCTACGATGCCGACAGCACGCGTAGCAGGCGGCTGACGTGCTCGGAAGTATTGTAGAGGTGCGCGGAAATTCGCAAGGAATTCTCACGCAGGCTTACGAAAATTTGCGCTGCGCGCAATTTCTCGAGGAGCTCGCGGTTCTTCTCCGGCTTGCGGGCCGAAACGCAGACGTACGGTCCGCGGCGCTCGCGCTCCGTGGGAGATGCCAGAACGCAGCGGTCGCGCGGCAGGCGCTCGAGGATTTCGCCGATGAGCGCGTCGTTGTGCTTTGCGATTGCGGCCGTCCCCACCTTTACCAGCAGATCGAGCGACGCATCCAGCGCCGCCAGATTCGTGAAGCTCGCTGTTTCCGGCGAATCCCAGCGGCGCGCTCCCGGAGTTATGCGCAAGTCGTGAAGCGGTAGCGAGTGGAAATCGCGCGCGCCTTCGAGCGCCTGCCAGTAGAAAGGACCGCAAACGAGCCGCTCGCTCCACTCCCGCGAGACCCAGAAGAATCCCGTGCCGTACGGACCCAGCAGCCATTTGTACGCGCTGCTCACGGCGAAATCGGCGCCGAGGTCGCGAATCGAAAGCGGCATCGCGGCCGCGCATTGCGACACGTCGAGCAGCAGCGCCGCTTTTGCGGCGTGGCATGCTTGCGCGACGCGGGCCGCATCAAGCCGCGAGCCGTCATCGTAGCGCACGAGGCTTGCCGAAACGATGCGAGTTCGCGGGCCGACGTTTTCGATGTAGTCGTCCGCGGAAATGAAGCGGCCGCGCGGAGCGATCACGCGCACGCGCAGCTTTCCCGCTTTTTCGTAGGGAAGCCAGGTGGAGAAATGCGCCGGGAACTCCCCGCGCGCGACGAGGACTTCATCGCCGGGCTGCCAGTCAATGCCGGCGGCGACGTTCGCAAGCCCCGCGCTCGCACCCGTGGTGATAGCGATCTCGTCCGGAGCGGCGCCAATCAGGCTCGCGATTTTTTCCCGAACGCGATCGGGAAGGTCGAAATACAGCGAGTCGGAAACTCGATGAGGCAATTTCTTCATTTCGAGCGCTGCTTGCGCGGCGCGAACCGCAGCAAGCGGCAGCGGTCCCTGATTCGCTATGTTCAGGTAAGCCACGTCTTCGAAGTCGGCAAATTCGGGACGGTAGTCCATGGGTTCGATTATCGCTGAATGTCGGCGGAAGTGTCTTGGGATCGGAGAAGGCGCGGAGAGCCAATTTAGCTGGTATGCCGGACAATTCAGAAATGGGCGCGCAAGAGGCGAAAGGCGGAGAGGATCAGCAGTTTGCCGGTGCCGCAGTCGATCTCGGCCTTCTCGAGTTCCCACGTGGCAGAATGCGGGATGAACACGGCGTTCAAGCCCACCTGTAGCGCCGGATTGATGTCGCTGCGGGGACTGTTTCCCACCATCCAGCCCTGCGATTTAACGATCTTGAATTGCTCGATCATTCGCTCGTAGGTGGAAGCTTCTTTTTCGAGGACGATTTCGACGGCGTCGAAATACGAGAGCAAACCGGAGCGCTCGATCTTGGCGGCCTGCTCGGCTTGCTCCCCTTTCGTCAACAGAATCAGCCGGTGGTGTTTCGAAAGGTATGCGAGGGTCTCCGGAATACCGTCCATGATGTGCGGCGGCGTGTTTTCGAGCTCCACCGCCATCCGTTCGATTTCCTTGATGATCTCGCGGCGAGCGGCGTTTCCGGCGAGCTTCAGGTACGTTTCTTCCAGCGAGCGGCGAAAGCTTCTCACGCCGTAGCCGTGCTGCCGGATATTGCGACGCTCGGTTTCGTTCAGGATATGACGCACATATTCAAGCGTGTAGCCGAGATGCTCAAGCTGCCCGATGAACTTCTCGATCGTCTTCTCGAAGAAGATGTTGTTCTCCCAGAGCGTATCGTCAGCATCGATGAGCAGCGTGTGGCGCGCCATTTAGGAGGCGGATGCCTTCCGTACGCCGGCGGAAAGGCGTTCGAGAATGTGGCGCGCGGTTGTCTGCGCCTCGCCGAACTGCGCCAGATACTCCTGGAAGTCGCGATTCAAATCGAGCGCGGTGGTAGCGTCAAGCTTGGTGCGAAGGATCATGTCGCGCAGGTGAACGGGATGCGGCAGCACCGCATCGTCCCGCAATTCATCGAGCGCCGTATTCGGGTCGTAGTGATACATAAGCCCTCCCATTCGGGCGCGAGTATTCTACCCCTTTGCCAAACGTTTCGGGAAAGGCGTCAGGCTGACGCGGGAAGGAATTCGTAGCGTTCGATGCGGGCGGCCACTCCGCGGCGGCCGTTTTGCGGTTCCACCCGAAGGACGCGCGCGTAACATCGAATGTGCACGTCGCCCGCGAGGGTAATTTGCTGGGGGAGCGTAAGGACAAACTCAATCGAGCTGCCGGTCTCGAGAACCGCTTCGATCAGGAAATACAGGCCCCGAAAGCTTACATCGCGCGTCTCACCCTGCTTTTCGGTTATGCCCGTGCCGGCCGAAAACCGCACCTTGAGGGGAAGCAACATCGAAAAGCGTCGTGCGGCGCGTCGCTCGACTCCGTCTTCCATGGCCCCCTCCGCTAAGCATGTAGTAGTAGCTGCGAAAGGTACCATCGCTCCATGCAGGGCGCAACGGCTTTTCGCCTTTCTCCCGCAGGGACGGCCTTCAACCTTGGCGCGCACCGGCTACCCCAACAGTTCATGTATATTACAGATGTCGCCGCCTCATCTAAGGACGTCCCATGAAAGCGATGACCTCAGCCGAAGCGCGGAAATGGTGTTCACAGGATGCCGTCGGTCTCCGAGTAGGGCGTTACGACGATCTTCGCTATAAGGGGTCCACGGAACATAAGTTCTTCATCACCGCTCCCGAAGAGCATCGGATGATTACGGCCCTGGCGCACAAAATCCTCACATTCCGCGCCGCGGAGTGGTTCAGCGGTGGACTGCTTTGGCTGCAGCGATGGGATATCGGCAGTCCCCAACTAGCGAGGCCGGGGTGGCTAATTGTCGAGAGTATTCGCCGAGCGAACGGCGAGCCACGTTGTCTCGAAATCGCCCCGGCGCAGCTCTTCCGCGACGACGAGCTTCTCGAATTGCACGCCTTTCTGAATCAGGCTATCGCCTTCGGGTGGGTGACCGACTACATACCCTCCGTCGGACGTTTTTTCCTCCACTTCAAGGACAACCTGCAGGTCTGCTTCACAGCCGAATCCCCGGAAACACTAAAGGACCTGCGCACAGAGTTCCAACGGTGGAAGCCCACTGACAAAGACCCGATGGTGGAAAAAATGACCTCCATCGAGAGAGAACGCAAGCGCGCTGGTCAGCGACCTAAGTCAGCCAAACCCTGATAAGTCGGCGTATGGGAGACTGAGCCACTGCGTCGGGCTTTGATTGTTTGACCTTGCTGGTGGCAGTCGATAGGATGTCAAACCTATGGAACGAATGTTCCGCCCGCCGGCGTCGCTCGACCTGAGAAAACATCCGCGTGCGCTGCTGCAAATGCCGGTGCGCATCCGGTGGCACGGAGCGCTCGGAACGCGCCTGGAAACGACGCACACGATCGACGTCTCGCGAGAAGGATTGCTCGTCCAGCGCGCGGAGCCATGCGCCATTGAGGCCCGCATCTGGGTCGCCTTCCCGTACGACCCCAAGGAAGGTGGGTACGTACAGCCGGAAACTCCGGCGACGGTGGTTCGCGTGGACCGCGACACGGCGGGCGGCTTTCGTGTGGCTTTGCGGTTTGACTCGCTGCGCCGCACGCCACGGCCCATCATCAAGGAACGCCGCAAACATCCGCGCATCCCGTTTGCGCTACCCATTTTCGTGCGGCCGGTGGGAACTCCGTGGCCGGAGGAATCGATGACGCGGGACATTTCGCGCTCGGGCGCGCGATTCGAGACGTCGCACATCTACACCGCCGGCGAGGAAATTCTCGCGAAAATTCCCTGGGGCGATTGGGCCGGGAGCGGAGAAATCCGCGGGCGCGTGGTGCGCGTGGAACCTGTGGAAGATGGCCCCGGCCCCGGTCCCGTCTCTGACCCGAATGCCGATATCAGCGCCGTCCTCACCTGTGTCGCCGTCCAGTGGATCCAGCCGGCGAAAGCCTGATCTCACTCGCCTATTCACTCATGGCTGACGTTTTTCATCGCAGCTTTTTTATCGACGGGCCAGCCGGGCGGCTGGAAGCGATGCTTTGGACGGTTGCGAGCGCCGATCCAAGTCTCGTGGCCGTGGTCTGCCACCCGCATCCCTTGTTTGGCGGCACGATGCACAACAAGGTGGTCTTTCAGGCGGCGAAAGCGATTCATTGCCGGGGCATTCCGGTGCTGCGCTTCAATTTTCGCGGCGCGGGGCTCAGCGAAGGCGTCCACGACAAAGGCCGCGGCGAACGGGACGACGTTCGCGCCGCTCTCGACTATCTCGCGCGCGAATTTCCGGGCCGGCCAATTCTGCTCGCCGGGTTCAGCTTCGGCGCGTGGGTGGGCCTGCGCGTCGGGTGCGAAGACGCTCGCGTCACGAAATTAATTGGCCTCGGCATTCCCGCGAATGACTCCGATTTAATCTACCTGCGTTCGTGCGCGAAGCCGAAGCTGATCATCCAGGGCGGGAATGACGAGTTTGGCTCGCGCGCGAATGTGGAAGCACTATTCGCCACGATGCCGGAACCGAAACGTCTCGTCATCGTCGAAGGGGCCGACCATTTCTTCGTAGGAAAGCTCGACCAAGTGGCCGCCGCCATCGATGCGTGGCTCGAGCCCAACTCCCCGCGATAAGGACGGCCTGCCAGACACATCGGTCACGGATGGTGAACGTCGCCTGGACCTTCAGTCCATCGCGGTGGTGCTATTAGCTTCGCGGTTCAAATAGCTTGAGGAATTGGTCGCGGGGAGCGGACTCGATGCCGACGAGCGCGAGATTGGCTTTCACGTGCTCGACGTTGCTCATCCCGACGAGCGCGGTGGTGACGCCGGGCGCCGATCGCGCGAATTGGATAGCGAGCGCGGAATTGCTTTTCAGTCCCAAGGCTTCGCTGATATAGGGCGGCAGGTTCTTCGTCAACTGGCCTTGCAGCAGCGCCGCGCTGGTAACGAGAGTCACGCCCAACGCGCGCGCGGCCTGCACGGTGGCCATCGTCTTGCCGTCGACGGTTTGATTCGCGCGCATGAGCGCCTCCGGCATCGCCAGATTGAACGGCAACTGCACGAAACGAAAATGGTGACCGTCCGGGGCGACCTCGCGCGCAAGCGCGACCATGTCCGCTAGAGAAAGATATCCGGGGGATTTCACGTCCTCGCGAAAAGCGTTCCACGTTGCCATGCCGTAGGCAGCGATTTTGCCGCTGGCAACAGCGGTTTCAAGGAACGCGAACGCGGCCCGAATCCGCTTCCGAAATTCTTCGTGCGAAAGCTCGGCCAGTTGCGTTTCGGGATTGTGCAGGTAGAAAACGTCAATGCACTCGACGCCGAGGTTCCGGCGGCTGCGCTCGATCTGGTCGGCCAGGTAGCCCGGAGCCATGCAGTGGCAGCCCTGCGCAATTTCCTCCGGGCGAAAAACGCCGCGTTCGAGAAACTCGTGCGCAAAATATTCGTTCGGGTCGTCAGGCATCTCGCCATCGGGCGTGAGGAAACCAGCCTTCGTGCAGACGACGACCTCGTCGCGCGAAAATCCATGCGAAACCAGCCGCTTCAGAGCGGCGCCCACGGAACGTTCGCTCCGCTGAAAGCGATAGTTGATCGCGGTGTCGATCAGATTGAAGCCGCCTTCCACCGCGGCAACGATGCTGTCGGTATACGCTTGATCGGTGGCGGGATCAGGTTCGCCGAGGTACGTGCCTATGCCAACGGAAGAGAGGAAAAGCCCTGACGGCGTTTCGCGAAAATGTCCGGCCGCAGCGCGTCCGGAAAAGCGCGCCGCGTAGTGGTGCGCTCCCTCGCGAGTGGCGTGACCAGCCAGGCGATCTTCGTTCGCTGACGCAGGAGGCGGCATCAAGAACCTCGGCAAACAATGGCAAAGTTAAAGCGCGGAGTATATCAGAGGAAGGTGAGCGAGCAGTTTCGCGGCGCGCTCGACGCCCTTGCTCCTGAATCGCAGCGCCTCAGGCCAATCCCTGGTCACTCATCAGGCGGCGAGCTTCCACGCGCAGCTTCGGCAAATGCCGCCCGAAAAGGATGCCGCCCACAATCGCGCCGATTCCGCCGACGGCCACGGTCCAGGGCGCGCCGACGCGTCCGGCCAGCGCACCCGAGACCAGCGCCCCCACCGGTACCATTCCCATGAACATCATCGAGTAGATGGCCATGGTGCGCCCGCGCAGCCGGTCGGGCACCATCGACTGAATCAGGGTGTTCGCAGAGCCGAGCAGCACCATGGCGCAGAAACCCACCGGAACGAGCAGAGCCACCGACAGCGGAAACAACCGCGAAAACGAGAAGCAGATCAGCGCGGTGCCGAATCCAACTCCCGCTATCGCCACCCAGCGCCCTAGCCCGTGGACTCCCGAGCGAGCCGCAAGAAGCAAAGCCCCCATCATGGCTCCCAATCCGGACCCGGCCATCAGGATTCCGAGCGTCCGCGCATTTCCATGCAAAATCTTCGCCGCAAAAATCGGCATCAGCACGGCGTAGGGCGTGGCCACGAGGCTCACGAGCGCCACTACCAGCAGAATTGACCTGATTGGTGCGGCATCCCAGGCGAAGCGAAACCCTTCGACAATGTGGTCGAGGGGCGACGCCACATGCGCAATCGACCTGCGCTCCACCTTCATCGCCAGCAACCCGGCGATCACCGCGATATAACTGATGGCGTTCAGAAGAAAGCACCAGCCTTCACCCTTCCAGGCAACGATGATTCCGGCCACCGACGGGCCCACCACTCGCGCGGCGTTGAACATCGAAGAATTCAGCGCGATCGCGTTCATCAAATCTTCGCGGCCCACCATCTCCACCAGAAATGCCTGGCGCGTGGGAATATCCACGGCGTTCACAGCGCCCAGCAGCGCGGCGAGCACGATCACTTCCCACACCCTGACGATCCGCATCAGCGTGAGGGCCGCAAGCATCGACGCCAAAATCATCGACGCCGCCTGCGTGGCGATGACGACTTTGCGGCGGTCCCAGCGGTCCGCGATCATTCCGCCGAGAGGAGCGAGCAAGAAAACGGGAATCTGGCCGGCGAATGTGGCGACGCCGAGCAGGAGCGAAGAACCCGTGAGGCGGTAAACGAGCCAGCCCTCGGCGACGTTGTCCATCCACGTGCCGATCAGCGAAATCAACTGGCCGCTGAAAAATAACTGAAAATTGCGGTGCTTCAGAGCGCGAGCCATGTCGGCAAAGCTCAAGCGGCTGTGGTGGCTCGACCCGGACGTGTCTGTTTTCACTTTCTCCGCTACCGACATCTGTTTAATTGTACGACGCAAGGCACGCTTCGGCGGGGCTCGATTCTGACGAAGTTACTTCGATGGGGTCGCGGGCGGCGTCGATTCCGGCGCGGCAGGAGGTGCGGGCGTTTGGGCCTCTGGCGGCACCAGGAGCCGGCTGCACGCGCGCAAGATGCGGCGATAGGGCCAGTCCGATTCGCGAAAGAAGATTTCGCCGTCGCGCGGCTTCGAATAGAACCAGCGTGCCACCAGCGACAAGTGCTCGGGCAATTCGGGCGGCGCGGCGCGCAATCCGTACTCTTTGCGCCGAACCGGTTTCGGCACATTTCCAGTTTCGGTTCCGATTGCCGAGTCCGAGTTCGCAGACTCGGAGTTCGCGTTCGGTTCTGCCCGCCGAGGTTCCGTTGTGGCCGCCTGTGGTTCCAACGCAGCGCGCAAAATGGCCTCCACCGATCGCGGCTCACTGGCGAGTTCACCGAAACGCAACGGTACCGGCTCGCGGAGAAGGCCTGCGAGAACCGGAAACACGATGACGGTCTTCTCTTCGGCGGCGCGCTGCAAAATAACGGCGTTGAGGTCGTCGATTCGACGCGCAATTTCGGGCATCCCGCGCAGGTTGTCAGACACCTTTTCGATGCGCTTGTGCAGCGCCGACGCGCGTTCGAAGTCGAGAGCCTCGCTGGCGGCTTCGCGCTCACGCTGGAGCTGGTCCGTAAGCGACTCGCCGGCCGACGCGAGTGCCTGCACCACGCGTGAAACTTCCACGTCGTAGTCCTCTTTCGTGCAGCCCGCGAAGCACGGCGCCAGGCACATTTTCATTTCCGAATAAATGCAGCCGGGAAAGGTGGGATCGCGGCGAATCTTGATTTGACAGCGGCGAATCTTGAAAAGATCGAGGAAGCCCTGCGCAAACGCCTCGGCCACGCGGCGCGACGCGAACGGACCGAGATAGAATCCGCCGTCAGCGCGGATGCTGCGCGTAACGTAGCAGCGCGGATACTGGTTCCTTAGGTTCACCTTCAGCACAGCCGGTGGCCGAAGCCGCAACAGCGCGCGGTAGCGTTGCGGGAAATATTCGCGCGCCAGCTCGTAAAGAGTGAGCGTCTGCTCGAACTTTGAGCCGGTGACCCGATAGCCGACGCGGGCGGCGACTTCGCGAAGATTCAAGCGCTTCGAGAGGGCTTCCGGAACTCGCAGCAACCGTTCGGCCGCGCGCCGAATATCCGCCGTGCGCGCGAGGTACGGCTTCGCGTTCGGCGCCTTCATCTCGATCAGCAGAATGCCGGGGCGTTCCGGCAACGCGGCGAAGAAGTCCGCGTCATGGACGGCGTCGAATTCCTGGCCGCAATCGAGTGGCAGCACTCAGCAAGAATACACGGCGAGACGTACCGCGAGGAAATTGGAAAAGAGAAAAGTGAAAATGGTCGTACACACGGCGGCCCTGGCTTTCCTTTTTTCCCTTTTCTGTTTTCCCTTTTCTATTTTTTGCTACTGGTAGCTCTTCAGGACCCACGCGGCGATGACGAGCCGCTGGATTTCGCTGGTGCCTTCGTAAATCTCGGTGATGCGGGCGTCGCGGTAGGCTCGCTCGACCGGATATTCGCGGCTGTACCCATAGCCGCCGTGAATCTGAATCGCCTTATGCGTGACGCGCGTGGCCATCTCACTGGCAAAGAGCTTCGCGATCGACGCTTCCATGGTGAATCGCGCGCCGGAATCCTGCTTCCACGCGGCGCGGCGCGCCAGCAAGCGGGCTGCGTCGATTTCCGTGGACATGTCCGCGAGCATGAACTGAATCGCCTGAAAATCCGCGATGGGGTGCCCGAACGCCTGACGCTGCTGCGCGTAAGAAAGCGCCGCCTCGAACGCGCCCTGCGCGATGCCGGTAGCTTGCGCGGCGATTCCGATGCGGCCGCCGTCGAGCGTCGAGAGCGCCACTTTGTAGCCCTCGCCCTCCTGCCCGATGCGATTTTCGGCGGGAACTTCGCAATCCGCGAACGAAAGCTCCGTGCAGGCGGTGCCATGGATACCGAGCTTCTTTTCTTCTCTGCCCACCGCGAATCCCGGCGTGCCCTTCTCAATGACCAGCGCCGTGATTCCCTTCTCGCCCTTTTCCGGCTGCGTGTTGACGTACACGATCGCCGCGTCGGCCGCGCCGCCGTTGGTGATCCACGCCTTCGTGCCGTTCACGACGTAGCGGTCGCCCTTGCGCACGGCTTTCGTCGCGAGGGCCGCGGCATTCGAGCCCGCCTGCGGCTCGGTGAGCGCGTAGCATCCGATTTTTTCGCCGCGCGCAAAGGGAGCGAGAAATTTCTTTTTTTGCTCTTCCGTGCCGAACCGATGAATCGGGTCGCAGTAGAGCGAGTTCTGCACAGACAGGATCACGCCCGTCGAAGCGCACACGCGCGAAATTTCTTCTACCACAATCTCGTAGCAGACGTGGTCCATGCCCGCGCCACCATGCTCTTCGGGCATAGCGATACCCGTCAGGCCAAGCTCCGCGGCCTTCTCGAACGTGTCACGAGGGAAGCGGCCGGTCTCGTCGATTTCCTTCGCAAGCGGCTTCACCTCCGCTTCGGCGAATTCGCGCACGCTGCGCTGCAATAGCTGCTGCTCTTCTGTGAGTTGAAGATTCAAACGGGACTCTTCGGCAATGAAGATGAAATCTTAGGCTGCGGCGCAGGAATATGGAAGCGGAAATCCCGAAGGCGCAGAGCGTGCCTTATGTTTGGGCCGGAGTAGGCGCCGCAGCCACGGGGGAGTCAGTTTCGCCGTCGCGCGGAACCAGACAGACACGAAAATCGCCGAAGTCCTCGTCGATGATATTCGAATAGATGACGAAGAGACCGGCGGCGGCATCCAACGCGATGATGAACAGAAGCCGTACTGCGGCCTGAAGCGACGGAGCACGACCGAACAGGCCGATCAACACGCCGATGGGAATGGTGGCCGCAAAAGTGGCGATCACCCGATAAAGGAGCGTTCGCCATGAATACGTCCACCAAACACGGAGGGCGCGGGCGAGAGTGGAATCCAGCTGTCGCGCGCCCTCGCCGCCATGATTCGTCAGCAACGCGACGCGGAAATGGCGAAATTTCTTCTCGAGGATGTAATCCATCACGAACAGCCCAATGATATAGGGCAAAACTAAATTGTCGTACTTGAGGATGGGACCGGCCACGGAGGCAGGAATGTGCGAGTTCTCATACCCGAGCTTCACAACGAAATTAACTGCAATGATGAGAATGGCGGCGATCAGATTGGTTGGCCAGAAGAAAGCCCACCAGATTCGAAGGCCGTGTCCAAAATTCGGCTGGATATAGTTGCTCAGTGCTGCCGGAGCCGAGGTGGACGGCGGCGACGATACAAACATGGAAGGGGGGCCAAGCATCGGAATTGGCGAGGATTTTGCCCCTCAGTGCCCGCGGAGTCAAGTAGCACGATTTCAACTTCGGGCTGCGCGCTAGGCGAGGGCCTTGCGCAGCTTTTCGTAGGTTGTCGCCAAATCTTCGGGCTCGACGCGCGTTTCGCCGACCACGGTCATGAAGTTGGAATCGCCGGACCAGCGCGGCAACACGTGCAGATGCAGATGGCCTGTCACGCCGGCGCCGGCGGCGCGGCCGAGATTCATCCCGAGGTTGTAGCCCTCGGGATGGTAGGTCTTCTCCAGCGCGATTTTTACGCGCTGCGTGAGCCGCATCATTTCGGAGAGCACTTCGGGATCAGCGGCAGCCAAATCGGCCACGTGCGCGTAGGGAACCACCATCACGTGACCGGTGGTGTAGGGATAACGATTGAGAATGATGTAGTTTTTCGTGCCGCGGAAAACGATGAGCATCTTCGGGTCGTCATTCGCGGCGATCGCGTCGCAGAAGATGCAGCGCTCATCTTTTTTGGCGTCGGCGATGTATTGGTATCGCCACGGCGTCCAAAGATAATCCATCCCCGCTCAGCTCTGGGGGCCCGAGTCGGTGTGGCCCGCGGCGGCGCCCGCTGAGCGCGGGTTGTTGACGTAGTCCTTCAACTCTTTGCTGGGCTTGAAGAACGGGATCTTCTTCGGCGGGACTTCCACCTTCGCGCCTGTCTTGGGGTTGCGTCCGGTGCGGCCGCGGCGCTGGCGCGTACGGAAACTGCCGAAGCCGCGAATCTCGATTTTGTCGTCGGCCTGCAGAGCGGTGATGATGCTCTCGAAGATGGTTTCGACAACGGCCTCGGATTCTTTCCGGGGCAGTTCGGTCACACGCGTGACTTCCTCGACGAGGTCCGCCTTCGTCATGGTGTGGTCTTTGTTTTGGTGCTCTCCGGCAACTTCCGCCATGGGAAGAGAGCCTCCTTCTCAGGATGTCGTTCTAAATGGGCCGTTTGCGAGCCAGGGGCGTGTACCGCACCACCTTTGCATATCACCAATCTACCGTAAGGTAAACGACTTTCCTGCTGGGAAGGTCTAGCGCGCGGCGACGCCCCGGCGCCCCGCGAAAATCGGTTTACGAAGACTGTCGCTTGGCCAGAATGGCATCGCCAATCGTGGCGTTGGGCGATGACTTCGCTGAGCGGAACGTCTCCACTTCCTGCCGCTCCACTTGCTTTTGCGCTCCGCGGTAGCTCAGGCTGATCTTGCGCTGTTCGGGCTCGAGGCGGATGACCTTGAAATCGTACTCCTGGCCCAGCGTCAGGGCAGAAGCCACGCGAGCGCCTCGTGGTCCCTTTTCCTTTTCGCGGTCGCCTTTCGGGCGCCGCTCCTCAATCTCGGAAATGTGGCAAAGGCCCTCGATGCCGTCCGCCAACGTCACGAATGCGCCAAAGTCGGTGGTGCGCGAGACTTTCCCCTTGATCACGTCGTTGATCTTGTGCTCCGCGAACCAGTTAGCCCAGATGTCCTTCACCTGCTTGATGCCCAGCGACAGCCGCCGGTTCTGGGAATCCACCTTGAGCACTTTCGCTTCGACGCTCTCACCCTTCTTGAATTTCTCGCTCGGGTGCTTGATGCGCTCCGTCCAACTCACATCGCTTATGTGGATCAGGCCTTCCATTCCCTCTTCGATTTCGACGAACGCGCCGAAATCCGCCAGGTTGCGGATGCGGCCGGTGACAATCGATCCCACCGGGTACTTCTCCGCCGCGGCGCTCCACGGATCGGGCAAGGTCTGCTTCAAACCGAGCGAAATGCGGCGCTGGTCGGTCTTCACGTCGAGCACCACCACCTCGACTTCGTCGCCGACCTTCACAATCTTCGACGGGTGCTTCATGCGCTTCGACCAGCTCATTTCGCTGACGTGGACCAAGCCTTCGACGCCCGACTCAACCTGCACGAAAGCGCCGTAGTCCGTGACGCCGACAATCTTGCCCTTCACGCGCGTTCCCACCGGGAAGCGTTCCGGCACGGTGCTCCACGGATCGGGCATGAGTTGCTTGCGGCCAAGGGAGATGCGCTGCTTTTCTTTGTCGAACTTCAGAATCTGAACCTGAATCTCTTCGCCGGGCTGCACCACCGACGACGGGTGCGGCACGCGGCCCCAAACCAAGTCGCTGACGTGAAGCAAACCGTCCATCCCGCCCAGGTCGACGAAAACTCCGTAGTCCGTGATGTTTTTCACCTTGCCGGTTACGACGGAACCTTCCGCCAGCGTCGCGGCGAGCGCTTCCCGGCTCGCGGTCTGCTCTTCCTCGAGAATCACGCGGTGGCTCACGACCACGTTGCCGCGCTTGCGATTCAGCTTCAGCACGCGGACTTGGATGTCGCGGTCCTTCCAGCCTTCGAGATCGTGTACCGGGCGCAGTTCGATCTGCGACGCCGGCAAGAATGCGCGCACGCCGATGTCCACCACCAGGCCGCCCTTGATTCGCTCCGTGATCTTGCCGATGATGTTGGCGTGGTCGCGGTAGGATTTCTCGATGCGTTCCCACACGCGGCGCCGGTGGGCGCGCACATGCGATAGCAGAACGTACCCGTCTTTTTGCTCGTGCAGCCTCTCTACTTCGATCGTTTGGCCTTCGCCAAACTCGATCGGGCTCCCCGAATCGAGAAATTCCTGCGCGGGGACGAGGCCCTCAAATTTGCCGCCTACGTCGACGACCACGCCCGCATCCGTCACTGCCAGCACGCGCCCATCGAAAATTTCTCCCTCGGCCGCAACCGCTTGCGGCGCAGAGAAATGGTCCATCAACTGGTCCATCGTCTCGGATTCGGACGGATCGGATGGATTGTCACCATCCTTGGCAGAGGATTGAGGCGCTTCTGCCGGTGCGGGAGAGGCCACAGGGGCTTGGATGGCAGCTTGGACGACTGATTGGACAGCTGATTCAGCCGGAACAGATTCGTCCGCGCCAGCCGATGATGCTTCTTCCTCGGTGGACGCGTTCACGGGAGCGGCGGCGGATTCCGGCGCACGCGCAACGGCTGTCGCGGCTCCACTGGCCGATTGCGATTGTCCGCTGGCGAGCGTAGTTTCACCCGAGAGATTTTCTGCGGGTGAGTCCGGGCCGGTGGGGTCGAGCGCGGAAGGTTGCCGATTTTCGTTGTGTTCGGGTGACATGGAGAGCGGCCTCCGTGCGAATGCGTGCCCTGTTTTCCGAGTATACGACCTCGTGACTCCACCCAATCTGGGGTTAGAGCATGAAGGGGATAAGCGCCCGCGCTCGACGCCGTATCGTCAACGATGATACGCGTTGGGTTTGCGGGTTGTCAACCGAACGAAATTGTGAAAAAGTCAGCGCGAACTCCACGTAATTCACATGCAAAACCAAAACCTCGACGAACAGCCCATCCCTGGCCGCACTGTAGCTGCCGCGAACCAGTCGGAGTTTAATCATGACTCTTCGTTGCGGTTTTTTCTGTTTTTCACGTTCGTGTTTACTTGGGTCCTCTGGATTCTGGCTTCGTTCTTTAGGAATCAAGGTTTCTTCATCGCATTCTTTGGAGTCACAATCACGGTGACATGGCAGGCCATGCTCATGTTGCTTGGTGCCATCGGACCGGGACTCGCCGCTCTTATTGAGACATCGGGGGAGAATCGACGCCGCGAAAGAAAAATATTGTGCAGCGCCGTGTGGAATTGGAAGGTCGGATACGGTTGGCCCCTACTTGCGGTGGTGGGCCCGCTCGCCTTGGCCTGGTTCTCGGCTGCGATCACCTTATTTATTGTCGGCTCGTTTCCAAAACTGGACAGCCCCCTTCATTGGATGAGATTGTTTCTCGTCAACCTTCCGTTCACCCCTTTATGGGAAGAGATGGGCTGGCGTGGGTTTCTGCTGCCGCGTCTGGAATCAAACCGCACGGCTTTACAAGCCAGCGTCCTAGTTGCGTTTGCGTGGCTGCCCTGGCATTTGCCCAAACTGCTCCTATTTGACGCAGGCATTCCCCTAGGCGTTTACCTTGCGCTCTTCAGCATCCAGGTTTTCGCGATGTCTATTTTACTTACGTGGATGTGCAATCGGCTCGGCGGCCGATTGATCGGAGTTATCTTGTTCCATGGTTCCTTCAATGCATCGCTCAACTATTTCATGCTCGACACTACTGGCCAGACGAGGACCGTGTTCATGGCGATTGAGGCAGGCGCACTAACCGTGGCAGCCATCATCGTCGTAGTCAGTGCGGGAGCCGAGCTTGGGCGAGAGCGTCCGAGGCCAATTGAACAGAACCAAGCACTTTAATTCATGCGCGGAAGCGGCTGATATTGCGAATTTCCTTGCGGTAATCGGGCGCGGACATCTCAATCGTGCGGCACATTTCGTAGAGTCGAGAACGGATGCGCTTGCCGACGCGATCGGTAAGCGAATCTTCGATCGCGGGCGCGCGCATTCCCGGCACGCGAGCGGGAACCGCAGAAATCGTGGCGTTCACGGTCGAATCGGAATCGAGGAAATTGGTGGTCAGCAGCGTCACGCGTTTTTCGTTGTACCGGGTATTCAGGATGTGGCCGACGGTTTCGAGTGCCCACATCGACGGCTTGCTCGATCCGACATCGTCCAGCACCAGCACTTCGGTTTTCAGCACAGGCTCGAGGACGCTCATCTCGGTGGACTGGCTCTCCGCGTTGTAGCTGTCCTGAATCTGCTTGAGGAGCTCGCGATAGTCGTAGAACAGTCCGGAATGCCCGCGCAGGACCACCTCCTTCAGAGCCGCGACCGCGAGGTGCGTCTTCCCCACTCCGCACGGCCCTATGAGCAACAAACCGTGCTCGCTGCTTGCGGGAAATTCAGCCGCGAACCGCTCGACGACGAGCTTCGCCTGCGCCAGGGCGCGGTTCCAGGCGAGAAGCTGCTCGGGAACAACGCCTTCGATTTCGTTGTCCGTTTCGAAATTCGCGAAGTCGCAGTGGCGATAGCGTTCGGGAACGCGCGCGCGCGCCAGGGCCCGATCCGAGCGGTCACCCGAAGTGCAATCACATGGAACCGCCCACACCATCTCCGGCCTGCCCACCGTGGCGGGCCCGTCCGCCTGGGCGGAATCGCCGATCGCAGCGCCCGGCCGCGCCGTTTCCGCCGATGCCAGCACCTGAGCGCCTTCCGTCGTGCGCTCGACGACTTTCCAGCCGCTGCCTCCGCAAGTAGGACAATCCGCCCGCGCCATGCTGGAAGAATATGCGCGCCAGCAGTCGAGCGCAAGCACACGCGCTCTGTGGAAGTTCGGCGCGCCTGTGGAAACCTCGGTACTCAGGTGAACCCATCGAAGGCCGGGTGACCCATTGTTGTCCTTGTGTCCCCATCGTGCGTTTTCACTTCGATCGGAAACTCGAAATGATTGGAGCGAAAATTCCCGCGGCGTTCAAGTGCGGCCTAGCTGGCGTGCGCGGCGAAAAAATGCCGCTGCCACAAGAACTGCAGCGATCGATAAATAAACTACGGTGTAGCGCGAAGTGAGATGGCCCCCGGCGCTGCCGGTGAAATCAAGTCCGGGGGCGTGGTTGAGTGGTCCGACGTACCACAGCGTTGTGTAGAGCCCTTCGAAGAATTTGCTCGTGCCGCTCCAAACTCCCAATGCCAACGCGAGTGACGCGATAAAGAGCACGCCCGCGCCCCATGCGAGCAAACCAGCGCGCTGGCCCGCGATCGCCATGCGGATGGCGGCGCCGAGTCCTGTGAGCGCGGCCACCAGGGCGGCGGCGGTCCAGGCGGCGGGGAGTTGGCGTGTGAGGATGCGCGGGCAGGAAAAAATCAATTGCGCTGTGCCGAATCGTGCCTCACGCGTGCCGAGCGCAGACCAAATCAGCACGGGCCAAATCCACGCGGCCGCGAGCAACGGCCCACGCGAAACTTTAAGCGGCGCGGCAAGTTGCGCGATCAGGAGTCCTGTAGCAACGGCGTACCACCACCAGCGGCTGCCCTTGAGCGCGAGTCGTAGCTCCGCGGCCACGAGAACGACGAAACCCGAATGCCGCGCTTGAGAAGCAAGCGGCGTGAGATGGGCGGGCGCCGCGGTGCGAGGGAGCGCCTGAGCGCGTCCCTGAGCCGCGCCTTCCTCGGCCACGGGTTCTTTCGGCTGTGATTTCGCGCGCAGGAAACCGCGCGACCTGGCGGGATCGAATCGATCGAAAAAAAGGGCGCCACATAACGGAATCGCGATGGCCACTGCTACCCACATCAGCCGCAAGAGCAGCGCCGTGGCAGTCCAATCCAACCCGTTCCAATGAAAGCCGGGAGCTACCTTCACCGGCTCATTGATGATGGTGAGTTCGAAATCACCTTTGTATCCTCGGATACCTGCGCGCGCCGCAGCCATCATGCTTTGAGTCACGCTCCAGAAACCGAACGGATCGAGTTGACGGACCTTCGTAACCTCCGGCAGGGCGATGCCAAAGGACCACAGGAAGAACCAGAGCACGTTCCCGAATCCACCGCGGAGAAACGGAAGCGTTTCGAACAGCAAGGCCATCGCGGCGGTGATCGCCATCGCCGGAAGCGTCAGAAGGAGAAACGGCGAGAGAAGCGCCCACGGGTGGAAGGTGCGATCCTCGGCCGCGAAAAGCTGCATGGCGAAGGCCGCGAAAGCGAGCACAACCACCATAGACGCGAGCACAAGGAAGTTACTGAGAACTTTTCCGAGGAGGTAAGACACCTTGGTCAATGGAGTCGCCGCGAGGATGTCGCCGACCCGCGTTTGCCGATCGCGGTCGATTGCATTCTTCACGATGTAGAAGCCGACGAGAGACACGAAGGTAGTCGTCACGAGCGCCATCATCGTTCCGATCCACGCAGACGTGTACAGTCCGCGGTAGCCGCCGAGCCGGATCATGACGCGCCCGGTCGCCGCGGCGTATCCCAGATAGACGGCGAACAGGAGGGTGACGAGGTAGCTGTAGCGGCGGACGCGCTCGAGAAAATCGGCGCGGGCGATCGCGTAGATGACGCCAAGGGATCTCATGCGCCGGTCCGGGTGGAGTCCGCGTCGCGGTGAGCGGCGAGCGCCGCGAGATAGGCGTCTTCGAGCGAGGGCTCGACGGCACGAGCGCCCGGCACCGGCGCAGTATCCGCAACCACGCGCGCATGCACGCCGTCGCTGCGGTGGGCTGTGTTGCTGACGAGGTGGCGCTGGCGAAGTGCCGGGAGCTCGCCGCTCGCGACGACGACCTCCCACACTTTTCCGTTCACCCGCGCCAGCAAGGCTTCGGGAGGGCCGTGCGCGACGAGTCGCCCCCCAGCAATCAACGCGATGTCGGTGGCAACGGCTTCGACGTCGGAAACGATGTGGGTGGAAAGAAGCACGATTCGTTCGCCCGAGAGTTCGGAAAGCAGATTACGGAATCGCACGCGCTCTTCGGGGTCCAGGCCGGCGGTGGGCTCGTCCACGATCAAGAGCTTCGGATCGTTCAGCAGCGCCTGCGCGATGCCGACGCGCTGCCGCATGCCCCCGGAGAATCCTCCGAGCGGCCGCCGCGCGACACCGGCAAGATTCACAAGCTCGAGCAATTCAGCAACGCGCTTTCGCGCGCTCGCTGCGCCGATGCCTTTCACGGCGGCGAGATACTCGAGAAACTCCGCCGCGCTCAGGTTAGGGTAAACGCCGAAGTCCTGCGGGAGGTATCCGAGGACGGCACGCAGGGCGTCTGGATCGCGTGCGATGTCGGTACCGTTCCACAGGGCTCGTCCCGCGGTTGGCTGCGTGATCGTGGCCAAAATGCGCATGAGGGTGGACTTCCCTGCGCCGTTGGGACCGAGCAGGCCAAGAACTCCGGGACCCAGTTGCAACTGGAAGTCGCGCAACGCTCGCAGGTTTCCGCGATAGGTCTTGCTGAGGTTTTCAATTTGCAGTTGCATTGGCGTCGAAAACCATTATTTCCGTCCTGAAACAGATTGCGAGAGATTCTAGCATCTGGATACTCGGACTCGTCGTATCTCATTCAGTCACTCGCGGAACTCCGATATACTCCGCCGGTCACACTCAGTCGAACGAAAACACCCAAGTGGCCGCAGCCATTCCACGCTCGATCTCGCCCGCTACGGCCCATCTAGTGGACCGTACGCGGCGTCATATTGCCCTGCGGCTGTTGCCATTTCTTTTCATTCTTTACATTGCGAATTATATGGACCGCACCAGCGTGGCGTATGCCGCGATCGGGATGTCTCGCGATCTTGGATTCAGCGACCGCGTATTTGGACTGGGGGCAGGAATTTTCTTCATCAGCTATGTGGCCTTGCAGGTTCCGGGCGCCTTGCTGGTGGAACGCTGGAGCGCGCGCCGGATGATTTCTGCCACCATGATCGCGTGGGGATCGCTGACGGCGCTCACAGGGCTGGTGCATACTCCGACGCAGCTTTACCTGGCGCGCTTCGTGTTGGGAGCAGCGGAGGCTGGTTTTTTCCCAGGGGTCATCGTGTACCTGAGCCACTGGTTCGCACGCGACGACCGCGCGAAGGCAACCAGCAACTTCATGGCCGCAATTCCCATTTCCTTCGTCATTGGATCGCCAATCGCGGGCTGGATTCTCGGCCACGGCTGGTTCGCCATCCAAGGCTGGCGATGGCTTTTCATCCTGGAAGGAACGCCCGCTATCCTGCTTGGCATCGTTGCGTTCTTTTACTTAACGGACCTCCCAGGGGAAGCAACGTGGCTTGCTGCCGAGCAGCGACAATGGATTCAAGGAAAGCTACGCGAAGAAAAATCTGTCGCCGTTCGAGCGATCTCCATCAGGCTTGCACTCAGGTCTCGGACGATTTGGCTCCTGGCCTCAGTATGCTTCCTGAATTATTTCGTGCTTTACAGCCTCTATTTCTGGTTCCCTACCATACTGAAACGTCAGTCAGGATTTTCGGACGTGAATGTAGGCCTGCTCGGCGCTTTGCCATACTTGGCGGCTTTCGTCGCGATGCAGGTCAACGGATGGCATTCCGACAAAAGCCACGAAAGGTACTGGCACTCCGCGGTACCGTTTCTTTTCGCGGCAGCCGGACTTCTGGGGCTCATCACTCACCCCGGGTCCGTTCCGTTCTCACTCCTCCTGTTCACGATGGTGGCCATGTGCGTTGCCTTCCTTCCGGTCTTCTGGGCCATCCCGACCGAAATCCTGGGCGAGTCGGCGGCAGCCGCGGCTGTGGGAGCGATCAACGCGGTGGGCAGCGTTGCGGGCTTTGCCGGACCTTACCTGTTCGGTTACCTGAACACTCGAACCGGATCATTTTCGTACGGACTGGTCGCGATGATGGTCGCTTCACTTGCCGGAGGGCTGCTGATGCTGTGCGGAAGGAGTTCGGGATGGCGGCACGAAGTTACGACATCATCACGGTAGGGGGCGGGATCGCCGCGTCCTCATTGGCCAGAGCGATGGCCGAGCGGGGCGCCAGGGTCCTGGTGCTCGAGCGCGAAAGGCAATTCAAAGACCGCGTGCGCGGAGAGGCTGTTGTGTCCTGGGGCGTGGCCGAAGCGAATGAACTCGGAATTTGCCGCCTGCTCAAGGAAAAGTGCGCCCACGATGTGCCTTACGTTGAGGCTGGCGCGGGGGCTACGAGACCTCCGAGCGACGACGCTGCACCAGTTACCTCTACTTTCCTTCCCGCACCAGGTGATGCAGGAAGCGCTGCTTGCGGCTGCAGAAAACGCCGGCGCGGAAGTGCGCCGCGGAGTTAGCGTTGAGCAAATCGAGTGCGGCGCCGAGCCTGCCGTGGTTGTGAACGGGCACGGCCACGAGCGCATCTCGGCCCGTCTGGTGGTTGCCGCCGACGGTCGCGGCTCCGCGGCACGAAAATGGGCTGGTTTTCCGGTTTGCGAACAAAGCAACGGCTACTACATGGCCGGTGTGCTGCTGACAAATGTGCGCGCGTCCGCGGAGACTATGCACGCTATCTTCAACCCTGAGCTGGGCACTTGGACCGGTCTGATTCCCCAGGCGGGCGGCCAATTCCGCGCGTACTTCGTTTATCCCAAGACGACGGGCTACCGCCTGCAGGGTCCGTCCATGCTCAGTCTATTCATTCGTGAGTCCGCGAAAGGCTATGCTCAGATAGCCGATTGCTGCGCCGACGCAAAAAGTATCGGGCCCTTGGCGAGTTTTGATGTCAGCGACAACTGGGTGGAACACCCTTATCGCGACGGCGTCGCGCTGGTCGGCGATGCTGCGGCCACCCCCGGCCCCACCTACGGCCAGGGGCTTTCGTTTGCTCTGCGTGCTGCGCGAGTGCTTCGCGACGAACTTACGAAAAGTTCCGATTGGGACGCCGCGGGGCACCGTTACGCCGAACAGCATCAGCGGAATTTTCATGCATGCCACATGGTGGAGGGATGGATACGCGCCCTCTTTCAAGATCCCTCACCGGAAGCAGTGGCATTGCGGACGAGAGCCCTGCCACTCATTGCCGAGGATCCCACGCGCGTTCCTGATCACATTTTTAGCGGCCCCGACCTGCCACTAAACGAACAAGTGCGCGCGCGGCTTTTTGGCGAATGCTGATTCCACTTCCCACCTGAATCGATCAAAAATACCGGGTTGGGTATCGGCAACGGATCCCCGAACCGGAGTTCCGGCCCGGAATAGTTCCGGGATGGGCCGCACCCACAAGAACCTGCTCAGCGGCGCTGCCGACGTTGGGCCTCGTACTCGGTCATGTGCGGTGCTTGACAACGAAAATATTCGTGTCATTGTCAACACGAACTATTTCGCATATAATAGCTTTCGAGGATCAAAACGCTATGTCAGATGTACTGGTCTGTGCGGAACCCGAAGCTCGCGAAGAAGCGACTGAGTTGGTTTCGAAGCTGGGAGCACGCCCCCAGGCGTGGTCCGGACGATTTCTCAAGAAGCGGAGCGAGAAGGAAAAGGTCAGGGGTGTCTTCGTATATGTCGGCGAGGGAGCTAGCGATCTCGGGATGCTGAAGACCTGCCTTAAACAGGTGCCTAAGCAGAGCTCTTGGCATGTCGTGGTGTTTTCACATCCCTCCAGTGACCACCAAACCGCCGAGCTTGGGAAAATCGTGGGCGAATTTCGCCCCCGTAGAACGCACATCTGTTTTGACTCCCAGGAAGTCAAGAAGATATTCCACGTCGATATGCGCATCACGGTCGGCGGGAAAAAAGAGAACAAGAACGAAAGCCTGACCGCTCTTCGAGAGGACCTGGACCTTACTCAGGTGGATGTTGCGGCCGCGCTCGACGTGACTCCGCGAACTGTGCAGAACTGGGAGAGTCGCGGACGTGCGTCACAGCGGAAATATCGGGACTTGAAAGAGCTCCAAGGGCTTGTCCGAAGATATGTTCAGGCTGACGAGGTCGGTAAATGGATGGACACGCCGAACGATGCTTTCCAGAAGCGCACACCGCGCGAGTTGGTCCGTGAAGGCAAGACGCGGGATTTGGTTCTTGAATTTGAACGGCTTCAGACCGGCGAACCCTTGTGAAACTACCGCACGGCTGGCAAGCAGCGCTTGACCGGCTGCTTGTGTCTGCCGTCCCCTTCGACGATTCCTGCTTTCGATCTGTTGAACTTGAGTATGCCCATCCGGACAAGGTTGTGAGCGGTGAGGGTTGTCGGTTAAAGGGTGGGCGTTTCGCCGCGAAGGGCACGCGAGCCGTCTATGGGTCGCTCGACGACGAAACGGCCACGCGCGAAGTGACGGCACGGAAAGCCCGCCTGGGCGGAGCCGCCATAATCTCGCTGAAAGACTATCCGCGTGTAACCTATGTCATCTCAATCAAAGCGAAGAAGTGCTTGGATTTTCAGACCGTCGGGACTGACGCCGTGTGAAGGATCTTCAAGCGGCCGTAAGCGATCCGGACGATCTCGGAGCGTCGCAGGAAATGGGCGCATATCTCGCCGGCAAGGGAATCGACGCGATCATCTTTCCCTCCGTGACGGGCAGCGGTGCAAACATCGTCGTTTTCCTCGATGCAGACCCGCCTCCCAAGGTCACGATTGACAATCGGAAGGAAGTTCTCGAGATGCTGAAAGGGTTGGGCAGCTGACGAATCCCGTATTCAGTGGCGAGGGACGACTTCCCAACCACTCGCACAAGCCAGTTTGGCACGACGCCCGCAAGCAAGGAGGTTGTGCTTTTCGATAGATTGAGCATGTCACAATCACACGCGCCGGGCCACGCTCCCTCGAACCGGACTTCTGGCCAGGAATAATTTCCGGTTAGCACGTTAGTTGCACTGGATGGGTGATAGCGGACTGGGAAGGCGTCTCCGCCCGGGGACTTTCCATGGAAATCGAATGGACCCTTGTTCAGCCTCCTCTGCCATCACGGCAGCTTGACGCTAAGCCCTGAGTTTGGTCCAGGTGGAAGACCCAGCGCTGTGTCCACACCTGGATGAGTTCGCAGGACCCCAGTACATGGTTCCGGCGATACATGCTGCCCGATTTTCTGCTCGGACTCCGCTCGTGGGTTCTCCACGGCCTTGGCCCGATAGACGATCACACCAGGGACGCCATCCTCAAGGGCTCGAAGGCAAACAGCACGAATGTAAAAACGGTTGAATTCTCCTTCGGCGAGCATTTCGTGAGCGTTGCTACGCATCGCGGGGGGCTTCGAGAAGGCGCCTGACTTCAGCTTCCTAGGTTTCTCATGTGAGTTCAGCCGATGATGAATCTCAGCCGCCAAGGTGACGTCACTCCCGACGCGCGCGGCCGTTTTCAGGAGATTAGCGTAATCGGTTCGCCCTTGCGGATTAGGGTTGTCACTGAGAAAAAGAGTTCCCGCAGAGGCGTCTCGATCGATCTCAGCCGGCATTAAGGCTCTTGTTCTTTCATCCAGATTCCTGTAATCCAGTCCCATTGCTGCCCTCCTCGGCCGTGCTAAACGAATACCAGCCTCTGCTGACCGTTCGCAACGCGTCATCTCCGGCTTTGTCTGCCCAAATCCCAGATTAAGCTGCCCCCGGATAAAATCCGTCACGGTCGGCCTAAGAAAAGAACATCGGTGTCGAGCCGGGTCGGCAGGTTGCAAACACTCCGATTGTACCTCCTCCACGTCCACAACTTGGACCCAGTTTTGGGACGACCAGTCGCTCCGGCCCGCCAGTTCCTGTATCGTCGGCAAACCGGAAGCTATCCAGAAACGGGGTCATGGGGAGTCACCAGCGAAGTGATGGCTAGTACCCACCCCCTCGAACGACCCATCATAGCTCCTGGGCCCAAACGTGCATTTTCGCGTCAATTTTTGGCAGTTTGGGGCAGCGAAGGTAGGAAGCACCTTCCTAACGATGCCGCAGGTTTCGGTTTCGCTGGATTTTCGCTTCGGTCTTATGCGACGGCGGCTATTTTTCGACGCGGATGGCGTGGCGCGGGGCGGTGCGCACGATGGCGTTGCGGACGCGGCGGTCTCCCACGGCGAAGTTGCGCGCCACTTCGTTGCTCACGAACTTCATGAACGCTTCCATCTGCGATTGCATCTCGCCCATTTTGTCGCGCATGTTGAGGATGATTTCGATGCCCGCGAGATTGACGCCCAATTCGCGCGTGAGGTTCAGGATGATTTCGAGCCGCTCGAGGTCGGCGTCGGTATAGAGCCGCGTGTTCCCCTGCGAGCGCGAAGGCTTCAGCAGCCCGACGCGCTCATACAGCCGCAGCGTTTGCGGATGAAGTTTGTATAGCTCGGCCACCGCGCTGATCATGTAGCCCGCTTTGGCTTTTTTCTTCGTGCGCGCCATCTTCGTCTCCTGTGCCGCGCCTCGCCTACACGTGCGCCCGCGCAAAGATTTCGCTGCGCGGGTCTTCGGGCTCGATTTTCGTGAGCTCCTTCATCAGATTGCGCACCCGCTCGTCTTCGGGTTTCGGTACGACCACCTGCACCTCGACGATCTGGTCGCCCCGCTTGCCCGGATTGCGCGCGGAGGGCGCCCCTTTCTCGCGCAAACGGAGCTTCTTTCCGGAGTTCGTTCCCGGCGGGATCCTCACCTGCGACCGCCCGTCGATCGTAGGCACTTCGATCTTCGCACCCAGCGATGCCTCGGGCACGGTGACCGGAACAACCGTGTACAAATCGTCGCCGCGCCTTTCAAAGAAAGGATGCGGCTGAACATTCAAGATGATGTAGAGATCGCCCGGAGGACCGCCATGCGGCCCCGCGTTGCCGCGCGCCGGAACTCGCACCCGCGACCCGGTCTTGGCGCCCGGCGGGATGCGCACGTCCAGCGTATCGACGCGTGGAAGACGCCCCTCGCCTCCGCAGTTGCGGCATACCGATTGCAATTTTCCAGCGCCACCGCAGCGCGAGCACGTAACCTGAAACCGCATCTTTCCGCTTACCTGCGTCGTTTGCCCGGCGCCGCCGCACGTGGGACAGGCTTTTTCCTCGCCCGCAACGCCCGTCCCGTGACACGCGCTGCAAGCTTCAAGCCGCGTGATGCTCAGCTTCTTCACGGTGCCGTGCATCGCCTCGGCGAAAGTGATATCGATCTGAAACTCGAGGTCCTCGCCCGTCTCGCGCTCGGGCGCCTCTCGCGCCGCGCTCGCTCCGCGAAAGTACTGGCTGAAGAGATCGCGGAAACTCGTTCCGCCGCCCGCGCCCTGGCCGGGGACGCCGCCGCCAAAATCGAAGCCGCCAAAGTCGAAGTGAACGTCTTGCGGCGCAGCGCCGCCGTATCCAGCCCCCGGAGGAGGACCGCCCTGCCCAGGCGTGTTGAAGCCGAACTGGTCGTACATCTGCCTTTTCTTGGTATCCGACAGAACGTCGTAAGCTTCTTGGATTTGCTTGAATTTTTCTTCGGCCGATTTGTCACCGGGATTCAGATCGGGATGGTACTTGCGCGCGAGTTTGCGGTACGCCGCACGAAGCTCCTTCGCGGAAACTTTGCGCGGTACTCCGAGCAGTTCGTAGTAATCCTGTTTAGTCGTGGTTGCCATTTTGATTTTATGTCACGCGGCGCGACCGCACGAGGGCAGGTCAGAGCTTCGCCCAGCGCGCGTTCCAATCGCTCAGTTCGTGTGCTTCGCGCTCCGCTTCTTCCTGCTTCTGCCGCTGCGCTTCAGACCGCCCTCCCATCGCAGCCTCTTTCTGGCTGGCCTTCTCCATCCATCGGTCGATCAAGCCAATCCTCTGCTCGACGCCTTCTGGATCGGATTTGAAGCGAAGCAAGGTCCCGGTGATTTCCACCGAGCGGGGAGTAAAGTCGGGTGGAACGTCGCGTTGCGCTTCGTAGAACAGCCGCCGCCAATCCGCGCTTGGACTGATGGAGATTCCCACCTGCACGAGGTATACGCCGTCCCGGATTTTCTGAATTGCCTGAGGCGGACCCGTCCGCCGGATGCCGTCGCCAGCCAATGATTCTCCTTGGGATCCCAAGATCGTCGCGCCTGGTTCGCAGGGGCGCCCGCTCACACACTGCAAACGTCCCTGAAGACCAAACACGCCTGAAAACGACCAACCGCTGTAGCGCTTAGTTCGGCTTCTTGGATTCGTCCACGTCCACGAACTCGGCGTCGACGACGTCGCTTTGGCCCGGACCGTGGCTGCCATCCGCACTGGGAGTCCCGCCAGGCGCGCCAGCACCCGCTGCACCCGCGCCCGCAGAACTTGCAGCGCTCTGCTGCGCCTTGTACATCGTTTCCGCGATGCGGTGCGAAGCTTTCGTGAGGTTGTCCGCGGCCGTGTTGAGCCGTTCCAACCCGCCGTCCGTCAGCGCGCGGCGCGACTCTTCGAGCGCTTCCTCGGCCGCCTTGACGTCCGCCTCCGCCAGCTTTTCGCGGTTTTCCTTGATGAGCTTGTCGGTCTGGTAGACGAGGGAGTCGAGCCTGTTTCGAGCCTCCACTTCCGCCAGGCGCGCCTTGTCCTCGGCTGCGTGTGAATCCGCTTCCTTCTTCATCCTCTCCGCTTCGTCCTTGCTCAAGCCGCTGGAAGCGGTGATGGTGATCTTCTGCTCCTTGTTGGTCGCGTGGTCCTTCGCCGAAACATTCAAAATGCCGTTCGCGTCGATGTCAAACGTCACCTCCACTTGCGGCACACCGCGCGGCGCGGGAGGAATCCCCATCAGATGGAACTTTCCGAGCGACCGGTTACCACTGGCCACCGGGCGTTCCCCTTGCAGAACGTGAATCTCGACGGAGGTCTGATTGTCCGCGGCGGTAGAAAATGTTTCCGACTTCCGCGTCGGAATTGTCGTGTTCCGCGGGATCAGCACCGTCGTCACTCCGCCCAAAGTTTCGACGCCGAGCGACAGCGGCGTGACGTCGAGCAGCAGAATGTCTTTCACTTCGCCAGCCAGCACGCCGCCCTGTATCGCGGCGCCGACTGCGACTACTTCGTCCGGGTTGACACCCTTGTGGCCTTCGCGCCCGAACAGTTCCTTCACGAGCGCCTGAATCATAGGCATGCGTGTTTGTCCGCCAACGAGAACCACTTCGTTGATTTTGCTTGCGTCCACTCCCGCATCCTTCATGCAGAGTTTGCACGGTTCGATGGAGCGCCGAACGATGTCACCCACCATCGCTTCCAGTTTCCCTCGCGTCAGCTTCTTCACGAGGTGCTTCGGTCCACTGGCGTCGGCCGTGATAAACGGGAGGTTGATGTCGGTTTCCATGGTCGTGGAGAGTTCGATCTTGGCGCGCTCGGCAGCATCGCGCAGACGTTGCAGCGCCATCTCGTTCCCTTTGGCATGGAGATCCAGCCCTTCGTCCTTCTTGAACTCTTCGACTAGCCAATCGACGATTCGTTGGTCGAGATTATCGCCGCCCAAATGCGTGTCGCCGTTCGTAGCTTTGACCTCGATGACGCCTTCGCCCACCTCGAGAATCGAAATATCAAACGTGCCGCCGCCGAAGTCATACACGGCGATCGTTTCGTCTTTCTTCTTGTCGAGGCCGTACGCCAAGGCAGCTGCGGTGGGCTCGTTGATGATTCGCTTCACTTCCAGGCCGGCGATCTTTCCTGCATCCTTGGTAGCGGTGCGCTGCGCATCGTTGAAATACGCAGGAACCGTGATGACTGCTTCCGTAACTTTCTCCCCGAGAAAGTCCTCGGCTGCAGTCTTCAGCTTTTGCAGGATCATGGCCGAGATTTCCGGCGGGCTGTACTCCTTCCCCTGCGCCAACACGGCGACGTGGTCGCCCTGGGCGACTACTTTGTAGGGCACCATCTTCAGCTCTTCTGTTACTTCGTCATACCGGCGCCCCATGAACCGCTTGATCGAATAAACCGTGTTTTCCGGATTTGTGATCGCCTGACGCTTGGCCACCTGGCCTACCAGCCGTTCTCCGCTTTTCGTAATCGCCACGACCGAAGGCGTGGTCCGCGCGCCCTCCTGGTTAGGAATGACGGTCGGTTCTCCGCCCTGCATCACGGCCACCACGGAATTCGTCGTGCCCAGGTCAATACCTATAATCTTGTTACTCATTGAATCCGCTCCTCGTTAGCTTGTGACTCCCCCGGCGGAATAGAATCCGCTGAGCCTACGCGATCATACACGTTGAGTGTCTTATTGTCAAGTATTGAATGCACGACAATAAGGGCTGTATTATCTGTTTCTTATGGCCCTAACGGCCAAGCCTCGGGGTTGCGCTTAGGCCGTTCACCCATTGGATGCAGAAGCGAGGCGTCTGGTCGTAATCAGATTGGAGTCGAACCTTCTCGTTCCAGGCCGCATCCCACGACTGACAAACAAGACTTAATACCATCGAAACAGATACGCGTAACCTTGAAGTCTGCGGCTCTCATTCGCGCTACAATAGCCCACTACTTTGGAATCGATCGAATTCGGAGGAGAGAGTTGAACAAGCAGAGGAATCCATCGAGGGCCGGAAGGCCACAAGGTAAGCGGAGCAACCCAACCGCCGGGGTTGCCGGGACGATGGCAGTGAGCGCCGCCCTTATCTTTGCTGTCCTCGTTGTCCTGGGCGCTGGGGCAGGTTTGGCGCATGCTCAGAGCAAGCCAGTTGTCAAGGCGGCAAAGGCCACGCAAGAACTGCCGCCGTTAGAGAAAGCCTACGGGCAAAAGGGCGCTCCGATCACGTTCGAGGTTTTCAGCGACTATTCATGCCCGATGTGCCGGAACCTGTTCGAGCAAACGCTGAGGCCAATGATCAGCGACTACGTTGCGGCAGGAAAGGTGTATTTGGTTCATCGCGACTATCCGCTCGCAATTCCGGGCCATCAGTTTTCCCCTCAGGCGGCGCGTTGGGCGAATGCGGCCGCGCGGATAGGTCAATTCCCGAACGTCGAAGCGGCCCTGTACGACAATCAAACTTCCTGGAGCACGGACGGCAGCGTGGAGAAGTACGTCTCCGGGGCAATGTCCGCAGCCGATTTCAAGCGCGTCCAGAAAATCATGGAAGGATGCGAACCCCCTGGCCCCACAGGCAAGCCGGACGGGATCAATCTGCCTCCGCATCCGTGCTCGGTGGATCCATATATTGAACAGGACATTCTCCTCGGGAACCAGGTGCCCGTGAAAGGGACGCCGACGTGGGCCATCACGTATAAGGGGCAGCACCTGCCTCCGACGTCAGGATTCGTCTCCTGGCCGTTGCTAAAGCAGTTTCTCGATTCGCTCTTGAGCCAATAGAGGAACAAGTGCCATCCAAAGAAGCCGGCAGCAGTCTGGGTCGCATTCTTCTCGTTGTCGGACGCGTCGTGCTCGCCGCGATTTTCCTGTACGCCGCATACGTCAAGCTGAAGCCGGAAGGCACGATGCCGTGGTCAGCGGGTTCGCTGCGGGTTTCACTTTCGATGTTCGCGATGCAAGTGGACTCCTACCAACTTCTTCCGCCATGGGCGGTCAATGTAGTCGCGCACCTTTTGCCTCCATTTGAACTGTTCCTCGGCCTGTGGCTCCTGAGCGGACTTGCGTTGCGCTGGTCTTCACTCGTGACGACGCTTCTGTTAGCGGGATTCTTCACGGGAATGGTTCGGGCCTACGCGATGGGGCAAGAAATCAGCTGCGGCTGCTTTGGCCCTGGAGAGCAAATCGGGCCCAGGACTTTACTGCGCGACGGCTCGCTGCTTGCGGTGGCCACAGGGATCACGATTGGCGCGTTCCTGATCCGCCGACAGCGAAACGGAACGGAAGCAACCACCGCCGCCCCCACCCCCGAACGCGCTGCATAGTCCGCAGACTGTGAAGGCCGCCCTAGCACAAACCACTTATGAGATGACTTTCAGCCGATATAGAATGCGGCCCTTTGTTGGGAGCTTGTCAATGCATTGCTGGTTTCGCGCCGCTCGAATCTTGATCGCCGCACTACTGGGTGCCATGACTGCCGGGCCGATTGCAGCGCAGTCTCAATCGCCGTCGGCGAAGAACCTCACCGTGGAACGCATCTTCAGTGAACCGTCGCTGAGCGGAAATCTGACGGAAGGAATCGAATGGGCGCCCGACGGAAAGCGTTTTTCGTATCTCGCGGCGGGTGCCGGGACGATCGTCGAAATTTGGACGATGGACGCAGTCACAGGAGAGCGCAAAGTTCTGGTCAACGCGGAAACGCTGAACTCGGTGGCTCAGCCCGAAAAGGAAAAGGCAATTCAAGCGACCGGCCTAGGGCGCGTCGAAGCGCAGAATTATCAATGGTCGCCTGACGGCCGATCGCTGCTTTTTATCGGAAGCAACAGCCTGGTGATTCTGGACCTGGCAACGAATACGTCGAAGCCGCTCGTCTCGAGCGAGGACGAGATTAGCGATCCGAAATTCTCGCCGGACGGCAAATGGGTTAGCTTCGTGCGCGGGGCGAATCTGTGGGTGGTGAATACCGCAAGCGACGGTGAAGCGCAGCCTCTTACCACGGGAGGCAGCGAAGAAGTTCTGAAGGGTCAACTGGATTGGGTCTACCCCGAGGAGCTCGACTGCGGCACCGCCTATTGGTGGTCGCCCGATTCCTCGAAAATTGCCTACTATCAGATGGACGAGCGTCCGGTGACGCGCTATCCGCTGATGGACATGAGCTCGCCGGTTGGGGCGATGCAGTACACGCGGTATCCGCAGGCGGGTGAAGCCAACCCAGTCGTGCGCGTCGGTGTCGTTCGGGTCGCGGGTGGCGAAGCGAAGGGAAGTTCCGGGCCGGCAAGTGCAACCGCCGAAACCCGGTGGATGGACACCGGCTCAGACACAGACGTCTACATCCCGCGCGTCGACTGGCTGCGCGACAGCCAGCACTTGGCGATTCAGCGATTGAACCGGGCGCAAAATCGCCTCGACCTGCTCTTCGCTGACGCCGTCACCGGCACATCGCAGGTGATCCTGACGCAGACGGATAAATATTGGATCAACATCAACGACGACTTGTACTTCTTCGTGGACGGCAAGCGCTTCTTGTGGTCGAGCGAGCAGACTGGTTTCCGCCATTACTACGTCTACAACCTCTCTGGTAGACAAGTAGAACAACTCACGAGCGGCGATTGGGGCATCACGGGAACCGGTGGGGTCGGGCCGGGCGCCGCCGGCCACCCCGCCGTGGATGAAAAGCGCGGCTACGTCTATTTCACGTCGAACAAGGATAATGTTATCGAGAACCAGCTTTATCGCGTCTCGCTTCGCGACAAGAGCATCACGCAAATCACGCGCGGCGCCGGGACGCACGACGTCTCGATCGCACCAGACGCCTCGGCTTTCGTCGACACGTTTTCCACCGCGGTGACTCCTCCGCGCCAGGATCTCTATCGCACCGAGGGAACCCGCGTGGCAGTCATCAATGAAAATAAGGTCGCCGAGCTCGCTGAGTACCGGCTCTCGCCCGTCGAGTTCCTCACCGTCGCGGCCGATGACGGAACTAAGCTCGCCGCTGAAATAATCAAGCCTTCGGACTTCAACGCCGCCAGGAAATACCCCGTGCTGATCAGCGCATACGGCGGGCCGCAGGTACAGGCGGTTCGCAATGCGTGGGGAGCGCCGCTGTGGGACGAAATGATGGCGGAAAAGGGCTATATCGTTTTTTCGCTCGACAACCGTGGGTCGTATAACCGCGGCCACGCTTTTGAGACGCCGATTTACCATCATTTCGGGAGAATCGAACTCGAAGACCAGCTGTCCGGCGTGAGATATCTGAAGTCGCTACCTTATGTGGATGGATCCCGCATCGGCATTTGGGGCTGGAGCTATGGCGGCTACATGACGCTGTATGCGCTGGCGAATGCGCCTGAGGTTTTCAAGGCTGGAGTTAGCGTCGCGCCCGTCAGCGATTGGCGCCTGTACGACACGATTTACACCGAGCGGTATATGGGCCGCCCCCAGGACAACTCCGAGGGCTACAAGGATTCTTCGCCGGTGAATCAGGCGGGAAGTATCAAGGCAAAATTGATGATAGCTCATGGGACCGGCGATGATAATGTCCATTTCGCGAACACCTCCGAAATGCTCAACGAGTTGATCGCGTCTGGCCGGTACGCCACGGCGCTCATGATTTTTCCGGGACGGGGCCACCCGATCGGCGACCACGCGGCCACCGTGTTGTTGTTCGAACATATTGCCCAGTTCGTATCCGATAACCTCTAGGACAGCGGAATGTGTGCAACCGGTGGAATTGAACAGACACTCTAATAGAATATGGCTCCAGAGGGATCCTGGGATTCCGGCGGGCTTTGGGAGGTATCGAAGACAAGTGCGAACGAAGATGAGTAGGAAAATCCGGACGCGGTGGACAACTGCCTGCCTGCTGCCGGCGCTGATCGTTTGCGCGACTCCGCTAGCTCGAGCGCAAGATAGCAGCACGGCTGCGTCCGGCCAGGACGTGCCACGCATAGAACCCGATTCTGCCAGCGAGTTCCTCGAGAGCGGCTTCAGCCACTTGTACGGATTGGATTTCAAAACGGCGCGACAAGAATTCCTCAAGTACCAGCAAGTCCACCCGGAAGACCCGATGGGCAAAGCCGCCGAAGCCGCGAGTTACCTGTACGAGGAATTCAACAGCAAGGGCGTTCTCAGTTCCGAGTTCTTCTTGAACGACGCTCGATTCCTGGGAGGCGTGGAAGGCAACCCCACGGAGAACCGCAACAATCAATTCCTGCAGACGAACCACCTCGCTCGGGAGATGGCGAAGAATCAGCTGAAATCGGATCCGCACAATGCGCACGCCTTGCTGATCCTCACGATGACGGACGGCATGGAATCGAATTACGACGCGCTCATCGAAAAGAAGCAGCTCGCGGCGCTGAGCATGATGAAGCAGGCGGAGGCCGAGGCCAATACGCTGCTGGCGATCGATCCGAACGCGAAGGACGCGTACGTGGCACTGGGGATGAGCAACTACGTGATCGGATGCCTCCCCGGGTTCAAGAAGGCGTTTCTCTGGTTTGGCGGCGTGCATGGCGACCGGCTGCGAGGGATACAGTTGATGTCCGAAGCCGCCGAGCACGGCCACTACTTTCGGCCTTTTGCGAAGATTATGCTCGCTCTGGCCTACGAACGGGAGCATCAACCGGAACAAGCGCGCACTCTGCTGGCCGAGCTTACAACTCAGTTCCCCACCAACCCGCATTACTCGGAAGAGCTCGCCATCGCCACTCAGCGCACGGCGCAGAGCCGCTAGCAAGATCTACCATTTCACGCGCACGCGATAATCCAGCGTCGCGGTTCCATTCTTCGCCACGGGAATTTCGAATCCGATCGTCGAGGAATCCAGTTTGGCCGGCTTGTAGTTCGAATTCAGCACTTGCCAGTCGCCGCCAACCGGCTCGCGAACATCCACCGTTACGTCGGCATCTTTGTGATTTCGGAGCGTGATTTGATATTCCATCTCAAAGGTATCGCCGCTGATTTTCTGATAGTCCGTTTGCTTGCGCTCGCAGACCACGTCGAACGCGTTGCCGACGTAGATTCGTACTTGTTCGTCTTTGGGCGTGTGATTGATCCGATCTTCGCCAACGAATTGCGTGCCGCCGTTCGATTCCGCCTGGTAGACGCGCACAGTCCCTGCCGGTAGCGGCATGCCAAGGCCGTTGCCCTGTTCGTTTTTGAATCGGTAGTAGACCTTCACGGTTTCCGGGACCGCGTTTCCCATTCCCTGACGATTGCGGAAGTAGTACGTCTGGCCCTCGACCACGAGGCGCTTGTCCACGGAAAGGCCGGTTCCGCTGAGCAGGCTGATCTGCTTCGATTCGTTGTTCTCGATCGACGTGCGGCGTTCCAGCGTGTACAGGTGATATTCGGAGAACGCCTCCTGCGAGAACTGCGGTTCGGCTGCAGGCGCTGGTGCGATCATCGCCTTCTCCATGACTCTTCCATTCATAGGAAGCGTCGTCTGGTGAATCTCGCCTGCCACCAGCTGAAGTTTTGCGTTGTGGTATTCAACGCCGCTGCCGTTTGTGAGGGTCACCCATCCGTCCAGATCGGCATTCTTTTCGTCGCGCGCGACCGTTAGTACATAGTCGGCGCTCCAGCTCACATTGTTGGTCAAGTAGGAAGCTTCCACGCGCTGCGCGTCGGCGCCGCGGTTCTCCAGCGTCCAAACCAGCGTCGGCCGGCTATAGAGGTTACCCGGCAGATCGGCAAACCGGTACCAGTTCGTGGGCATGCCGGTCACAATTTCATCACCAATCTTCCAGACGGGCTGGCCGTTGTTGTCCGCGAGGAGGAGTGCCCGTGTCTCGACCCATTTTGTCGAGTTGGCATCGTTCTCGCCCTGGACGAGCGTGACCTCGCGGCCAACGTACTTCTGGAGAAGCTTCTGCGCATCGAGCAAGTCGTATTCGTAATTCTGCTCGACCACGCTCAGCTTCGCCGGATCGCTCAGCGAGCGGAAATGCACCGTGGTCGGGTTGATCGACGCGGCGACATCCTCGAATTTCAACGGGAAGACGCCCGACTCGAGATGAATTTGCCGAACGTCGCGAACTAAGGCGAGATTCGAGTTGTATACGGTTACATTGAGGTCGATCTGGTCCTTTTCCGTCGTTGATGGTTCTGTTTTCGCGGCGGATTGACTAGCCGCACGGGCTGTCTTGTGAAATGCGAAAATGCCGAAAAACAAAGCAAGCGCGGAAAGCGCCCCAATTATCGTGGTCTTCCGTCTACGCGTGGACATCGGCTGTCTCCTTTGTGAATTCTTCCTGTCATTAGAACGCGCGAGGTCTGATCTCTTGCAACCGGAATGTGGGGTCGAGGCCGACGGCACGTGCCACCTATGCGGCTAGGGCCTTTAGCTCGGGGTATTTTGTTAGTGGATGGGAAGGCGGCAGCCCGCCGGACTCGGTGGCTTAGTTCTCAGGCTTCCACTTCTTTCCTTCATTGCGCGTGGAGAATCGGCGTCCGTCGGCGGTGGTAATCGTCGCCGCAGACGCGCTCTTTGCCCAGACTGCGGTGAGGTCACCCGTTACCGGCGGGGGAATCTTCTTCCAGTTCGTCGCGTCTTTCGTGACTAGGACGATGCCCTCGCTGCCGACGAGCCAGCACACTTTGTCGGTGGGCGCTGAACCAGCCACCAGGTGAGCTTCGGGATCGGGCTCCTGCCCCTTCCACGTTGCGCCGCCATCCTCCGAGCGCTCGACGAACCCCGCTGTAGTGATTCGCCACTTGATCGCCGGAATTGGCGTGTCGATCACCGTCGCAACGGAGCGCTCTGCCAAGATCTGGAGCATTGCTCCTTGGCCGCTGGTCGAGTAGGCGCTGGCAAGCGGCTGCGAATCTTTCTTGTCATTCGAACTCTCGTCGGTCGTCACGGTCACCGTCTCGCTGACGCTGCCGACAGCCTGCGCTCCCGAGCTCGCAGGAGCAGAAGGCGCCGGCCTTGCGGGTTGGGACGCTGAGGGTACGTTTCGCCTGTTTACGGGAGCAGATTCCGGGGCTGCCGAGGCGGACTGAGCAGCCGGTGGGCCCGGTTCCACCATAACCATTTGCGAAGCCGCAGGAATTTGCTGCTGCTGCGCACCGCCTGCATGACCAGCGGCTGCTCCCCGCGCCGGCGCACCGCCCAGCACCGCCTGATTCGCAAGACTCTGTCGCTGCTTGAAACTCCTGGTTTGAGCGACGGCGCGTTGGTTCGATGGTAGTGCGCCTTCAACCCGATTCGGCGCTGCCTGAACGTCTAAAGAATTCGATTCAGCGAGTTGTTGTGCGGCTTTTTGATCGTCCTTCCGCGCGTCGTCGCGAGCACGCAGCTGCGGGGCTGGCACGCTTGGCGCGGGTTCTACCTTTTCGGCGGTTTCCGGGGCGGCTTGCGGCGCTGCCGTAACTCGGTCCGCCGCGGTGCTCGCCTGGGGACCGCTTTTCGGTTCTTCCTTCGCCACCGCAACAAGAGGCGCATTTGCAGGCTGGCTCGCAAGATTTGCTTTCTCCGGCTTGCGCACCAGCCACACGGTTATCAGCAGCAGGACGGCCGCAGCCGCCGTCAGCAAACGCCAGTCGAGCAGCCACGTGGTTCGCGGTTGCGGCTTCGTCACGTCCGCGCGCACCATCGCGGAAAGCTGCTCTCTGCACCGCGAACAGCCGGAAAAGTGCTGGTCGTAACGCGCGGTCTCGGCCGCGTCGAGCGAATGCTCGAAGTACGCCGCCAGAAACTCCGGCTCGGGACAGGCGTCCGCCGCCGCGTCGCGCGCGAGACTGCACCGCAACAGGCCAGCTACCGCTTCGTTTTCTTCCCGCGAAGCCATGAAACCATTCTCCTACCTCAGAACGCTCGAAACCAAAAATCTTGCAACGCCTCGCTTAAAGCGGCTAACTAACACTTACACCCGCTTACACGGCCGGCCCCGAGTCCGCCGACGGCGGAGAAATCGGGCGCAACCGAAGCGTCAGGTCAAACGGCCACTCCTCGCGCGCGTATTCGTAGCAAAGCCGCAACTGGGCGTCGCTCAGCTTCCTCTCGCGGAGAGCCGCATCGATTCGGCCACGAAGGTCCTTTCGAGTGCGTTCGAGTTTCCGCGAAACGGTCGCTTCATGCTCGCCGAGCAATTTCCCGATTTCGGCCAGCGTGAGCTCCTCCACGTAATAGTAGGCGAGGCGCAGCCTGTCGCGAGGCGCGAGCGCGTCAAGCACGAGGGTAAGCGTCGCTTGCAGAATGGCCAGATACTTTCGCCGTTCCGGATCGAGCAGGGCGTCGGCAGTTCCGTTTCTTGCCACGACCGTTTCCGAGGAGTCTTCTCCGTCATGGTCTTCGAGCGGCTCCGTGCGGCGCGAGCGTCGAATCTCGTCGACGTGCCGTTGAGAAAGGATGGCGCGGAGCCAGGTGGTGAGTTTGCTGCGACCGTGAAAATAGTCGAAGAGCGACTTGCGCTCGCCTCCGGATTCCCGCAGGCCGTACAACTCCGCATACAACGAATCCGCGAGTTCGCGACCGTTCGATTCTCCTGCGATCGCGCGCGCAGCCCGATAAAGCTCCGGCCGAAACTGCGCGACAAAGAAATCCCAGGCCGCGGCGGTTCCTGCCGAGCACGCGCACGCGAGCGCCAAGTCCAAGATGTGCAGCGTTTCAAAGTATGACTCGACGTCTTTCGAATCGGGATGTCTATCGCAGAATCGACGCGCGGCGCTGCGCTGAAGCGCGGTCCGAAATTGCTCAGTTGTAAGATCCCAATCCGCGGGGACGCCGGCGCGCTCGAGCAGTTGCCCAGCGATCTCGATGGAAACGAATTGTGGCGCGCGGTCGGGCGACATTGGCGCCTGCCTTTTGCGGCGACAAAGCAACCAAGCCTTGCGGCTGCAAACCAGCAAGGCGGCGGACTACCAACTAATGATACCCGAATCAACCTTCGGAGTTGCCTGGACGCGACCTGCAAAGTGACGTGATGCTACTGTGCAATTTGGCCGCGCCATTTCGCATTTCTGCAGCTTGTAATGCGCCCCGAATATCTCCTATAGTCCGCCCGTCCTGCTGTCTCAAATCCGAAGGAGGCATCATGCTGCGTCGCTTCGCAATCGTCATTCTCGCCCTCGTTTGTTGCAGTGGGCTATCCGCGCAGGCGCCAAAGAAAATCGCCATCCGCGCCGGAAAGCTCATCGACGGCAAGAGCGATCAACCGATCACCAACGCACTAATCGTGATCGCGGATGGGAAGATCGTTTCGGTGGCTGCCGGAGGCTCGCCTCCCGCGGATGCCGAAGTGATTGATCTCTCGCATGCTACGGTCCTGCCGGGCTTCATGGACGTCCACACGCACACCTTGCTGAACGGCGACGTCACGGCTCAAGAATACGACGACCAGTTGCTGAAGGAATCGATTCCCTACCGCGCGATTCTGGCGGCTCGGAATGCACGCATCGCTCTCGATCATGGTTTCACCACGATACGCGATCTGGAAACCGAAGGCGCGATGTATGCCGACGTCGACGTGAAAGCCGCGATCAACCGAGGCGAAGTTCCAGGGCCGCGCATGGTGGTTTCCACACGCGCGATGGCGCCCACGGGAATGTATCCGTTGCTCGGGTACTCGTGGGAACTTGATCTGCCGCACGGCGTGCAGCCGGTGGATGGAGTGGACGGCGCGCGGCTCGCGGTACGCGAGCAGGTGATGCACGGCGCGGACTGGATCAAATATTATTCCGACCACGGCTACTTCTTCACGCCGGATGGCGTCCTCCACAGTCACGTGAATTTCCGCGACGATGAAGCGCGCGCGATCGTCGAAGAGGCGCACCGCATCGGACACAAGGTGGCCGCACACGCGATCGGTTCCGACGGAATTGCCGCCGCGCTCCGCGCGGGCATCGATTCGATCGAACATGGCGACGGTTTCACGGACGAGCTTCTCGACCAAGCCGCCAAGAACGGTGTTTATTGGTGCCCCACGATCATGGTGGGCGCGTATGTGGCGCCGGGCCGCGGCGGCGCGTGGAATCCCATGGTGGAAGCGGAGAAAAAAGTGTTTCAGAAAGCCATGCAAAAGCACGTGAAGATCGTGCTTGGAACGGACGTGGGCGGATTTCCCTGGACCAAGCTGAATGAAGCGCTCGAATTCAAGTATTACGTCGACTACGGTATGAACCCGATGGACGCGATCCGTACCGCCACCGTCACGCCCGCGGAAATGCTGGGCTGGAGTGACCGCCTGGGAACCGTCGAAGCGGGCAAGCTCGCGGACATCGTGGCCGTTTCCGGCGATCCGCTGGCGAACATCAGCGAGCTCGAAAACGTCAAATTCGTGATGAAGGAAGGCGTCGTCTACAAGAACGACTGGAAGTAAACGCCAGACTTGCCTGACTCTGCACGGCTGTCACAGTTCGGACACTGCGTTTGCTTCCCAAACTTCGGGGCCCGCGTCAGAATGCACAGGCCCAGGCACGTCTTGGCGAGGAAGGGAGATGCGATGGGGAAGCTCCTTCAAGATATTCGCTACGGATTCCGGATGCTGGCGAAGTCGCCCGGCTTCACCGTGGTGGCCATCCTTACGCTGGCGCTTGGCATTGGGGCGAACACAGCAATTTTCAGCCTCATCGACGCGGTGATGCTGCGATCGCTTCCGGTGGAGAAACCGTCGGAACTGGTGCTCCTGAAATGGAGCGCTCGCAATTCGCCGAAGATCCACGGTTACATGTCCTCGGGCGATTGCCCCACCGATCTCCGTTTCGGCGCACCGAATCCTTCTGGCTGCTCGTTTTCCGAGCCGATGTTTCGCGAGATAGCGAATGCGAACCAGTTTTCGGGAGTGGCCGCGTTTGCCAACTCGGGCCCTCTATCTCTGACCGGCACTGGACCCGCTACGATGATCAGCGGGCAAGTGGTCTCCGGAGATTTCTTCCACACGATGGGCGTGAGGGCTGCGGCGGGCCGCGTGTTTGAAGCGAACGACGATTCGCCGACCGCTGCGCCAGTGGCGGTACTCAATTATGGCTACTGGCAGAGCGCCTTCGGAGGCTCGCGCTCCGCGATTGGCCGCACGATCCAATTGAACAACGTTCCTTTCACGATCGTTGGCGTGGCGGAGCAGCGATTCACGGGCATTACGCCGGGCAGCGATTATGACGTCTGGCTGCCGCTCGCCGCCGGGCAGCGCATCAACGATGACCGAATGTGGGGCAACCGGCAGGACAACGTCAGCTATTGGTGGCTGACGATTCTCGGCCGGCTGAAATCGGAAACTGCGCTGCCGCAGACCCAAGCTGCAGTCGCCGGAATCTTCCGCAATGAAATGCTGCACGGGTCCGTCCCGCTGTTCGAGACCGGAGGCCGAATGCCGGGGCCAGGTGGGCCGCCACCGGGAGGTGGGCCCGTTCGCGGGCAAATGGTCATGGGTGGGCCTTCGGCTCCTGGAGCGGCACCCGCACAATTGGCTCCAGGCGGCAGCCCGAAAGGCCCAGTAATGGTTCAGGGCGCGACGCCTCCTGCTCCTGCTGCGAGCGGCCAGAAATCCGCGCAGGTTCCCGCGCAAACGGCACAGCCGATGAAGGCCGCGCCGGGCCAAGCGCCGGCGGAAACTACAACGCTCTCGAAGCCGGGCGACGAGCCGACGCTAACGCTGGTCAACGCGCAGACCGGGTTGACCGGCTCGCGACGCCGGTTTGCCAATCCGTTGTACGTTTTGATGTTTGCGGTGGGAATTATCCTACTGATCGCGTGCTCCAACGTGGCGGGGCTGATGTTGGCACGCGCTGCGGCGCGTCAGAAGGAAATGGCGCTGCGTTTGGCGCTGGGCGCGGGCCGATCGCGCATCGTGCGCCAGCTCTTGACCGAAAGCGTGATGCTGGCGGCGATTGGCGGTACGCTGGGAATTCTGTTCGCCATCTGGGGAGCGGACGCGATCGTTTCATTTGTATCGAGCAATCAGTCGCGGCCGCTTGGATTCGCCACGGGCGTCGACATGCGCGTGCTGGGATTCACGATCGCGGTTTCCCTTTTCACCGGGATACTGTTCGGCGTTGCGCCGGCCTTTCGAGGCGCGCGCGTGGATTTGACTCCTGCCCTGAAGGAAGGCTTCGGCGTCTCCACCGGCCTCGGTCATGGCGGACACAGATGGTTCAGCATCGGCAACGCGCTCGTTGTGACGCAAGTTGCGCTGGCGATCGTTGTGCTGGTTGGTGCGGGGCTGCTGGTGCGAACGCTGCAGAATCTTCGCAGTATCGACGTTGGCTTCGATTCCCGTAACCTGGTGATTTTCGGAATCAACCCCTCGCTCGCCGGATACAAAGATGCCCAAATCGATAGCTTCTACCGCGATTTGCAAGGCCGCCTCGCCGAAACGCCGGGCGTGAGGTCGGCAAGCTATTCGATGCTTCCTCTACTCAGCGGCGGCTTGATGGTTACCGGCTTCCACTGGCCGGGAACTCCACAAGATCGCGAGTCGGAGTCTGACGTGCTACAGGTTGGCCCGGAGTTCTTCAGCACGATGCAAATTCCATTTCTCGCCGGCCGAGGTTTCAATTCATCGGACTATGGGATTGTCGCCCGGCACAACAACGCGGCGGCGTCCGTCCCAACTCCCGTGATTGTCGACCAAGCTTTTGTTGCAAAATATCTCGGTAAAGAAAATCCGCTGGGAAAACTGTTCGGCGAATCCGCAGCAAAGGAAGACGAGCCCGCGAGCGCGGGGTACGAAATAGTCGGCGTGGTTCGCGATACGAAATACAACGACCTGCGCCGGGAAATCAACCCGACGATGTACGTGCCGCAGAGCGGCATGGGCGCGTCGTTCGAGGTGCGCACGGCGGGCGACCCACAAGCTTTGGTTCCCGCGATTCGCCGCGTCGTTGCGGACATCAATCCGAATTTGCCGCTCCGAGACGTCACGACGGAATCACAGCAGATCGACCGGCTGCTGTTCCAAGAACGATTGATCGCGCGGCTTTCTGCCTTTTTCGGTTTGCTGGCCCTGGTGCTGGCGTGCATCGGTCTCTACGGCCTGCTGTCCTATGAGGTCGCACGGCGCACGCGCGAAATCGGCATTCGCATGGCGCTCGGGGCGCAAGTGGGCGACGTCTTGCGGCTCGTGGTGAGGCAGGGATTCGCGCTGGCCGTGGTCGGCGCGGCCGTAGGCATCGGCGCGGCGCTCGGCGTGACGCGCTATCTGGCGTCCATGCTCTACGACGTGCGCGCCAACGATCCTCTGACGATCGCCGCGGTATCCGTTCTCTTGGCTTTGGTGGCGCTCGCCGCCTGCTACATTCCCGCGCGGCGCGCTACGCACGTCGACCCAATCGTCGCGCTGCGCCACGAATGATGGGGCCGGAACGAATCATCCGTTGTTCAGGAGTCGCGTTTCAGCGGTTCGCCAAGGTCCGAATATTTCCGAGCCCTAGCAGTCGCTCGTCGGCTGTGACTAGAGTCAAATCGAGGACTTGCGCGGTCGCCGCCAGTATGCGGTCGGCGGGATCTTCGTGAAGCGGCATCTGCCGGGCAACCAGCGCGATCTCATGCGTCAGCGGAGCTTCGCGCGTCCCGGCGATCGCTTGTTCGAGCCACTCCGTGAGATTTTCGCGGATTTGAATTCGTCCTTTGTGATTGAGGGTCAGCGCTTCCCAGGTGCTGATCGGCGATAGCCAGAGTTCGTTGGCATCGTCTCTTAGCTCTCGGAAAGTCCTTTTTCCGATCTTCGCGGGAGTATGCAAGATCCATAGCCATATGTGCGTATCGAGGAGGAGTTTCAATCTTGAAGGACCTCCCACTCGCCTTCGTCATTTGCCGGAGAAATGATATCTCCGACAATTTCCATGGAGTCTTTCATCGAACCGATCCAGGCCTCTCGTCCCTGCACCGACTGGGGCGGGACGACCTCTGCGACCGGCTTTCCAAACCGAGTCACGCGAATGGGCTTTTTCGTCAAGCGCACTTGCTCGAGCAGGGCCAGACACTTTGCTTTGAATTCCGATATCGCGACTTCCCTCATTGATTCTCCATAGTCAATAGATTAGACCATAGTCGTTTGGAGTAGTCAAACATAGGATCCCATTGCGCGTGCTCGCATCGAACCTGCTAAAATCTTCGCGAATGTACACCTGCCACGAGTGCGAGCAACCGATCAATCAGGCCACGGAAGTTTGTCCTTACTGTGGCGCGGATTTGACCGAAGTTCCACTCGGCGGGGACGCCGAAAAACCGCGCAAGAAGTCCGCAGCACGGGTTGTCATTCTCTGGGCTGTCGTCTTGCTAAGCCTCGCTGGGATCGCCTGGTTCGCATTTCCTTGGCGGCTCGCCGGCTCAAAGCCAGAAGCGGAGGCCCATGCCGTCGCTGCAATCACCGCGCTAGAGCAAGCGCTCAACGCCTACCAGACGAGCGAAGCGACTTTTCCATCTGCCCTCGAATCTCTGGGCGACCGCGGCCAAGAGGCCTTACAAGAAGCTCAGTCCGGCCGCTACACGCTGCAATACGCTCCCGGCAACCCTGAATCCGATGGACGCGTGAAAAGCTACACGCTCACGGCGCGCGCAGGAAACTACGGGTACGTGAATCTCTTTGCCGATGAAACCGGCGTCGTCCGCGGAACGCGGGAAAACCGTGCCGCCGGCGCCGCCGACCCGCGCATTGATGCGGTCTCGCTCAAGGCACCGTAGCGGCCGGATTAAGGACAGCCGTCTTCTCCGTACTTTTGCCCGTTTCCCAGTTTTCGTTCCGCCGGTTGACGTTCTGGAACTTCCAATCTGGGTTGCGCTTCGAGCAGATGATAGAATCCGCAAACGATGCCGCCACCGGAACAGAAGAGCCCCCGCCTCATGCGGGACATGTTCCGGAAGATCGCGCCGCGGTACGACTTCATCTCGCGCGCCTTTTCCTATGGCATGGACCGCCGGTGGAAAGAATCCGCGGTCAAGAACGCTCCGCTTCCGCAAGATGCCATCGTTCTCGACCTTGCTTCCGGCACTGGGGATTTCTCGCAAATGATCCTCGATCACCTGCCCCGTGCGCGAGCGATTGCAGTGGACCTGACCGACACGATGCTACATGTGGCCCGCAAGCGGGGTGTGAAGGAAATCGTTTGCGCGGACGCAAGCGCGTTGCCCTTCGACGATAACTCTTTCGATTGCGTCCTGATCGGCTACGGCCTGCGCAATTTCCCGAATCTCGAAGCGGCGATTCTGGAAATCGAGCGCGTTACGCGCCCGGGCGGACTGCTGCTGAGCCTGGATTTCTTTCTGCCCGCGAATCCCATCCTGCGCAGGATCTATCTTGCATACCTGTACGCGAATGGCGCGGTGTGGGGGACTTTGCTCCACGGCCGGCCTCGCACGTACACCTACATCCCTGATTCGTTGCGCAGCTTTCTCTCGGTGGACGAGATGTCGTCGCTGTTGCTCAAGATGGGCTACGTCAACGTCCACGCCCGCCCGTACATTTTTGGCGGCATCGGCCTCCACCTGGCCACAAAGCCGTAGCTGCCGTCTCTGCAATCTCTGATGTTCTCTGTGTCTTGAGTGTTTCACTTCCGAATTCTGCTCGTCACCGGTGGCTCAGTCGCAGACTCTCCCAACTGGCGTCCGCTGTCCAGCCCCCATCCACTACCAGCGTGTGACCATTCACGAACGCGCTCTCGGTGGCGTCCGCGAGAAATGCAATGGCGCGCGCAACATCGTCCGCCGATGCAAAGCGCCCCATCGGCACTCGCCCGACGATATCGGCATCGTTGTATGTTCCCTTCGCCTGATCCACATCATCCATCGCCGTCTTCACCCAACCGGGACAGACTGCATTACATCGCACGCCACGGCCTCCCCATTCTGCGGCGAAGGTCCGCGTCAACCCAATCAAGCCGTGTTTCGACGCGTTGTACGCAGCGCGATCGGCAATGCCGAAAAGGCCGGCAATCGATGCCACGTTTACGATCGCTCCCGATCGCTTCTCGAGCATCATCGTGCCGAATGTCCTCGCCACGAGAAAGGGAGCGACCAGGTTGACGTCGAGCACGCGCCGGAAATCCCGCACCGAGATCGTCTCGGCCGGCGCGATGGAGCTGATCCCAGCATTGTTCACCACCACGTCAACTCTGCCCCACCGTTCGCGCACGGCAGCCGCAAAACGCGCCACGACGCCCTCGTCGGTGATGTCGCCCGCAAATTCGAGCGCCTCGGAGCCTCGGCGCCGAACTTCGGCCAGCGTCTCCGGCATCGCTCGCAGATCAATCAGCCCCAGCGCATACCCGCGCTCCGCAAACAATTCAACCGTGCGGCGCCCAATCCCTTGCGCTGCACCCGTGATCACCGCTACACGCGCATCATTCCCCTGCATGGCTTACCTCCACGATGTCTGCGATCCCTCATGCAAACTGGTGATTGAAACTCGACTCCGAATCCGCTACGGTCATTTCTGGAATGCGTGCCCGACCCCATCGCTGCAACATTCGGGATTATCTCTTTTTCGCTAGTCTTGCGCTGGTGCTCGTTGCCTTGTCTGCCGCGCCTGCTCAGGCAGGAAGCACCTCGAAGCCCTTGTGTCCTCTCGCCGAGAAGTGTCCGTGCTCGCAATTCCTCGTCGCTCACGGCGTGGCGATGAACGGAGCGATGACGGGAATGCGGAGCGGCTCCGGCGATTCGATGCAAATGGCGAGTATGGGGAAGGGCGAACGCGCGTCTTTCGTAGACCAGATTCTCGATCACAGCAGCGCCGGCACCAGCGCCGAACCTGCGTCCACGCCGCACGCGATGCTCATGACGCACGCGGGCGATTGGACGCTGATGTTTCACGGGAGCGCATTCGTCAACGCGATTCAACAAACCGGCCCGCGCGGCGGCGACAAAGTGTTCGGCACAAGCTGGCTGATGCCGATGGCGCAAAGGTCCGTCGGTCCCGGCACACTCACCGTGCGCGGAATGTTTAGTCTCGAACCGGCCACGATCACGGACCGGCAGTATCCTGAACTTTTTCAGATTGGCGAAACAGCCTTCGGAAAGCCAATCGTGGACGGCCAGCACCCTCATAATCTCTTCATGGAACTGGCGGCGCTCTATGACGTCAAGCTCGGCGAGAATACTCTGCTTTCGTTTTACGCTGCGCCTGTTGGCGATCCCGCGCTTGGTCCGGAAGCGTACCCGCACCGCACCTCAGCCAGTGAGGACCCACTCGCGTCGCTCGGCCATCATTTGCAGGACTCGACACACATCTCCGACGACGTCGTGACCCTCGGTCTGACGTATAAGATTGCGCGCATCGAAGTTTCCGGCTTCCATGGCCGCGAGCCGAATGAGAATCGCTGGACGATCAGCGCAGGCCCGATCGATTCGTGGTCCACGCGCCTGACGCTCAATCCCGCTGCAAACTGGAGCGGGCAGTATTCCATCGGGCGCCTCCACAGCCCCGAGCAGATCTTCCCCGCGGAGGACACGCTCCGCATGACGGCATCGGCCATGTATAACCTCCCGTTTGCCGGTGGCTCCGGAAACTGGGCGACAACTCTCGTCTGGGGGCGCAACAAGGATTTCCCCGGCGGTGAAGTCTTCAACAGCTACCTTGGCGAAAGCACCATCCGTTTTGCGCGTCACAACTACACGTGGACGCGAGTTGAAAACGTCGATCGCACGAACCTCCTGTTACTCGGCGAGAATCCGCTGCCGCCGGGATTCGAGGAACACTTCCTCGCGCGCGTGCAAGCCTACACGCTTGGGTACGATCACGAATTCAATTTCATTCCCCGCGTCTCGAGCGCCGTCGGGGGGCAATTCACGCTGTATGGCAAGCCTGCTTTCCTCGACTCCACGTACGGCGCGCATCCCGCCGGCTTTCTTCTGTTCGTTCGCCTACGTCCCGTCCCAGCGGAAAAGTAAGCATGGCGCCGTCGTCCGCTCCACCACAACTTAGACCTTGCGGTCCCGCGTTCTCCCGCTTTGTTGAACGGCGCAATGGCGTCATGTATTATCGCGTCGCCGCGCAGCTTTGATTTTGGCGTTTTCTTGCCGTCCGTCTCCGGAGGACTTTCATGCGAACGATTGCCACATATCGACCTCTGATGGTCGTCGTTGTTGTGCTTTGCGCGACGTGTTTTGCCGGTTCGATCCACTTGGCTCAAAGCCAATCGCATCCCAGTAGCGCCGTTAAAAGCAATCCGTGCCCAAACGATGACACTGGACTGAAACTGCCGAATGGTTTCTGCGCAACGGTTTTTGCGGACGGCGTGGGTCACGCTCGCGACATGGTGGTTGCTTCAAATGGAGTGCTCTATTTGAATACTTGGTCCGGCGCGTACTTTGGCAATAGCGCAACTCATCCGGGCGGATTCCTCGTGGCTCTGCAAGACAAGACGGGAACGGGGAAAGCGGACGTGGTCGTACGCTTCGGTGAGACCGTCCAGAGTGGAGGCAAAGGCGGTACTGGAATTGGCCTCTACAAGGATTCGATCTACGCGGAAATCAATGATCGCATCGTCCGCTACTCCCTGCCCGCCGACGCCATCGTGCCGAAAGATGCCCCGGCCACGATTGTTTCGGGATTGCCTCTCACCGGAGACCATCCGATGCATCCCTTCATCATCGATTCCGAAGGCGCGATGTATGTCGATGTAGCCAGCGCGACCAACTCATGCCAAGTCAAGAATCGAACGCTGAAATCGCGCGGCATCGATCCCTGTGTGGAGCTCGAGACGCGCGGCGGCATCTGGCGCTACGACGCAAACAAGACCGACCAGGTCTTTTCACCGGTGGAACGCTTCGCGACTGGAATACGCAACGGCGAGGGCTTTGCCATCGATGCATCCGGCCACATGTTTCTGACGCAGCACGGCCGGGACCAGCTCCATGCCAATTGGCCGGACTTTTACAAGCCAGATCAGGAAGCCACGCTGCCGGCCGAACAAGTGATGCTCCTGAAAGAGGGCGGCGACTACGGTTGGCCCGAATGCTATTACGACCCATTCGTAAAGAGCCTGGTCTTGGCGCCGGAATACGGCGGCGATGGCAAGAAGATTGGGATTTGCGCCGACAAGCTTGCTCCAGTCGCAGCGTTCCCCGCGCATTGGGCGCCGAATGGGATGGTCCGTTACGACCAGCAACAGTTCCCAGCCCGCTACCGCGACGGCGTGTTTATCACCTTCCACGGATCGTGGGATCGCGCGCCCTATCCGCAAGGCGGCTACAACGTCGTTTTTCAGCCTCTTGATGGCGACAATGCATCCGGCCGGTGCGAGATCTTTGCGTATGGCTTCGCGGGAGCCATCAAATCTCCCGGCGGAGCCTTGCATCGCCCGAGCGGCATCGCGGTTGGCCCAGATGGCGCGCTCTACGTTTCCGATGACGTGCGCGGACGAATCTATCGCATTGTCTATCATGGCGCGGCCGGCGCGAACGTTGCCGGGCCACCGTGCCCGAGCGCCACGGCACCAGCCGGTGAGATCGTCGGAGCACACCCGAAGCCTCCAGAGGGTACTCACCCGGACGCCGGTACTGCTGCTTCCGGCATGGCTGTTCCCGCAGGAGCAACGCCGGAAATGGTTGCGCTGGGTGAGCAAATCTACACCGGCCAAGTGGGCGCAGCTGGATGTACTGGCTGCCACGGACAGACCGGCCATGGCTCGAACCTGGGTCCAGATCTGACGCGAGGGAAATGGCTGTGGAGCGATGGAAGCTACGTCGGAATCAAAAAAACGATAACGGAAGGAGTCGCGCAACCGAAAAACTTTAGGAATGCAATGCCGGCAATGGGTGGCACGCAGCTTACGCCTGAGCAATCGTCGGCGCTCGCCGCGTACGTCTGGAGCCTAAGCCACTCGAAAACAAAAGCGGCGACCGCGCATTAGGACGGGCGCGCGCTTCCCGGCCCGTGATGCTATACTGGCTTTGCAAACGCGCCCGCAAAACACTCGATTTGTCAGCGGAGAGGTGGCCGAGAGGCTTAAGGCGGCGGTTTGCTAAACCGTTGTAGGGGCTAAAACTCCTACCGGGGGTTCGAATCCCCCCCTCTCCGCCAGATTTACGGCCTCTGTTTTTTCGCTCGCACAGTATAAACTCCCCGCAAACCTACTCGAGAAGAGCGCGAGCGAACGAAGAGTCGTTCTTGCGTTCTCTGGACACGAGATGCACTCAACGGCGCAACCGGCAGCCGAAACCCAAACGGTGGACGCTGGGCCTCAGGCTCAGTCAACCAGAGATCGGATTGCGAGTGCCCGTCCGTGGGTGATTCTGGCTGCCCACGCGTGTCTCCTGGTCGTACTCGCTTTCTCGATCTATTTCGCGGCGCGACAGGGAGTCGCCGCCTGGTATTTCCGGAAGAGTTTGCCCCAGGATATCGAAGCTGCTGCGAGATGGGATGCCGGCAATCCGCAGTATCCCAGCGCCCTCGCCACGTTGATGCGCTTTTATGCGGACAATCCGAATCCCAACCCGATCGTCCGCCTCTGCGAGACCGCCGTCAGGTTGAGCCCCCATGACGCCCACTATTGGGCCGATCTTGGCGCCGCTTACGATTGGGCGGGGCGTCCCAACGACGCGCTCCAAGCCTTCGAACGGGCTCGCGATCTTTTTCCCGATTCTCCCGATATCAATTGGAGTCTCGCGAATTTTTACATCCGCGCGGGTAGGGTTGACGAAGGTCTGCGCACCCTGAAGAAAGTCCTCGGCGAGGGTGGCATCGACGAACAGCAGGTCTTTTCGCTCGCAACGCACGCTGCGCCTGACAGCGATGCGGTTCTGAACGAGGTGCTTCCCGCACGAGCCCCTTTCTTGCTCGACTATCTCAATTTTCAATCGACTGCAGGAAATATCGATGGGGCGAAAATCACCTGGGCGAGGTTGCTAGAATCGGGACAACCGTTCGAACTGCATCAGGCATTCCCTTACTTTGACACCTTAATCCATCACAAAGACCTGGACGCCGCTTCGCGGGAATGGGCCGAACTGGGGGACCGATTCCCGGGCCAAATTCGCGAGCGGACTTCCGCAGGGAATTTGGTCACCAACGGTGATTTTGCATTCGAGATTTTGAATGGCGGATTCGACTGGCGCGTCAATCCGGTTCAGGGAGCAACCGTAAGCATTCAGCAAGCCGACTCCGGCAGCAACGGCTCGCTGCAGATCGAATTTGACGGCAGTCGCAATCTGGAGTACGACGACGTTCTTCAACTCGTGCGAGTTCAGCCGCGGACACACTATCAATTCTCGGCGCAAATTCGCGGCCGGGGAATCACCACCGACAGCGGGCCGAGGTTCCAGGTTTTCGACATCGCGGACATGGCCAAGCTGTTTGCCGCCACCGAAAATCTCGTCGGTACGTTCGACTGGTCGACGGAGACATTGAATTTTCAGACGTCGCCAGAGACGCGACTCTTGGTTGTGCGGCTTGCGCGCCCGGCAAGCTCGAAGTTCGACAACAAGATCTCAGGTACCGTGTGGATTCGCGGCGTCTCTCTGGTGCGGGAAGGAGAATGAGGCAGGTCGCCCAGCGAGTCGGCTGACAAGGCATCGAACCGCTCGAGTTGAACAAGGCGATTGTTTCCATCAAGAACGAGAGCGTTGAACCCGGGGGGTTACTAGGCATAAAATCGAATCAGATTCTTCGCGGAGCCCGCCCAAGAAGATTTGGAATGGCAGAGAGCTTCTCACATGGCGAAAAGCAAAATTCTCTCGGCATTGCTGAGAGCCGAGTCCACCCTCGCACGGTAGTCCGTGCCCTCGCCTACATAGAATTGTCGGACGAAAACGCGGGCCTGATCCTCAACATCAGTGAAGATGGCCTGGCTGTGCAGGCAGTGCAGGTGGTCACCTCCGACCATTTGCCCCGGATGCGGTTTCGGCTGCCGAAAACCGATCGCACTATCGAAGTGGCCGGCAGAATGGTGTGGCAGCTGAGGTCCAGGAAGGAAGTGGGCATTCAGTTTATTGATCTGTCCGATGCTGCCCGCGCCCATATTCACGAGTGGATCGCCACGGAACCTTCGCGCCTGGCCGCTCCTCTGGAGCCTCCACGGCGGCGGTCCCTCCAGCCTGAGAAACCCTCGCGCCCAGACCCTGTCGAAGCCGAGCGTGCGGTTTCGATACCTGCGATGGAGCCCGAAGTGCCTCTGGAACCGGTCGTCTTCATTCCGCCAAGTTCGATTCCGCCGAGTCCGGCCGAGCCGTATTTACCCTCCGACGAAGCCGCATTGAACGTTTCGCCGGCTGAACCTTCTCCGCATTCAGGGGAATTCATTCGCCCGCCTGGGGAGCTTCCCGACACGCTTCCCCAGCCGGTTTTGGGTTCATTCCCTCTCGGGCGCATGTCTGTGCCAGATTTGCGGCGCGCCGAGCCGCCCCCTCTGCGCGTTGCGCTGCCAAGCGTTCTCCCGGAGGGCAATTTCAATCAGCTGGCCTGGAAGGCGCCCACGGCTCCCGCCATGACCAGGGAGCTCAAGAATCCGCGACGCTGGTGGATTTACGCTGCCGCTCTTGGAATCATCGCCGCCTTGGGGTTTGCCGGGCTGTTGATGGTGGATCCGGACGTCATCAGCCGAGCGCGCGTCGCAACAGTTTCTCAGGCGCCCGACGCTACAGCGGCTCCCGAGTCGCCGAACCCGCAGCCAACGGCTCCCACAGACGGTTCCGGCAACGCGCCGGGGCAGCAGACGCCGCAAAGATTGCCGGGAACTGGGGACAATGGAAAGACGACTCGCGGTCAGAGCGGCGTAAGTCAGCCAACCTACTCGCCACTGACGTCGCAAGCGCGTCCTCCGGTGATCGTAAACCCGCTCGCGCCTGCAAACTCGCTCGCGAGTCGTCGCGACGAAGCACCTGCTTCCGGCGCGAGTGCGAAACCTGGCCAGGATCAATCTGACCGGCGGGCGAATGATTCCTTGCCGACAGTCCAGCCAAATCAGACACAAACACTCCCAACTCAGACGGCGACGCCAACTGCCACCGTGACTGCCCAGCAACAGACGCCCGCGCCGGCGGCTTCGTTGAATCTGACGCCTGTTCCGGGAAGCCAGCCAGCGGCCGCGCGAAAGGATCAGGACGCGTACGCCGCGTCGGCCAAGCGCGACCAGGAAGCCATTGCGGAGGCAAATCAAAACAAGCCGCCCGCTCAATCCCCCGTCGTTTTGCCGAGCACACAAGGTTCGCCTGTGATCCCCAGCGTGCCGCTGTCGGGAGTTCCGAGCGGTTCGGTGGGTGCGACGTCGCAGTTCCACGCGATCAGGATTCCGCCGGAACTGAGGGCAAGAGGTTCGCAGCTCGGTGGCAATTTGCAAATCGGGCAGATGCTCTCGAGCTATTCGCCCTCCTATCCGATCGACGCGGCACGCCAAGGCGTGGAAGGAATTGTGAAGCTCGATGCGATCGTCGCTTCGGATGGCACCGTCGAGAACGTGCAGGTGCTGAGCGGCCCCGGGATGTTGACCGGAGTGTCGGTGGCAGCGGTGAAGCAGTGGCGCTACGGACAAACTCTGCTGGGCGGGAAACCGATCGGAGCCGAACAGTACGTGACGCTCGTCTTCAGGCTCGCGAAGTAAACACCCGCCGCGGAATATCCGCCCGACCCTCACGGGCAGGCAGGACTAATCGAAGTGCAACTGCTGCTGCTCTTGTGACCGGCTAGCGCGACCGCCGCTCCGACAGCGCCTGCGCCGCCCGCGACAGCCAAGATGATGTAGCCCGTGTGGCTGTTGCTCGACTTCTTCACCGACGTATTGGTGGCAGGCGGGGCCGAAGCTTCTTGAGTTGCGCCGAGTTCACCTTGCGGAGAAATTTCGAGCGACTGGCCCACAGCCAGCACGCGGCCATTCGCGCCCTCCAGTGGAATCACACCAACGCTCCCGTCAAGACATGAAACCGCGAACGAGCCACTAGCGGTCTTGTCGATGCGGGACGACGACTGCTCGGTCTGAATTACCGGAGCTATGACATAGTTCCCTGCTCGCAGCGTCACGTCCGTGGACTGGGCGAACGACGTCATGATCACCGTTCCCGCCGTGAGCTCGGCAAGAAAGCGCGCGTCCCCAGTGAACGTCACGTGAGTTTGCGTGGAGAGCTTGAGAGAACCTTTGCCAGTCATGGTGAAGGTGGCGCTGCCGTTGTCGCCGGTGAGCACCGTGTCGCCCGCAAAGATCGTCAGCTCGGACGGCGCAGGCGCCCCGTTCACGTAGACGGTGCCAACCGTTGCGAGTGCGCCCAAAGGTTCGCGCGCTTGTCTCGATGAAGCGCCGCTTGCGCTGGCCGCGACCGGATACAACATCATTGCCACGGCCGTTACGATGGCTATCGAGGGTCGGAGAGCACGGCTTGAGAAGCTCGCGTTTGCCTTACGTGACGTGGGCGCGGTCCGATTCACAGTGACCCTTTCACGAAACTTCTCCACGAAAGTTCGGGCTCGCGAGCAAACCGCGAGCGGCTGGTCTGATCTAATTACCACCTCTTCTCCGGATTGTCCATAGCGCAGCTTCTGGGGTAAGCTTCGCGGCGCGAGCGTCCCGTGAGAGTACTGCACATCGTGAAAACGGCTGTCGGCGCGACGTGGGCCTATGAACAGGTCCGCGTGCTGACCAGCCTCGGCCTCGAGGTGGTGGTCGCGCTGCCTTCGGCTGACCAGGGTCTCGGGCCGGCGTATCGCCGAGCCGGCGCCAAAGTCGTCGAGGTCAACCTGGACTTCCCCGCGCGGCGCCCGTGGCAGCTTCCCGCGGTTCTCGCGGCGTGCCGGGAACTTGTCGCCAAAGTTCAGCCGGACCTGATTCATTGCCATCATGTGGGGACGATGCTCGTAGTTCGGTTGGCGCTGGGCGGCGGATCGAAAATACCTCGCGTGTTTCAAGTGCCGGGGCCGTTGCATCTGGAATCGCCGGCTTTCGCGAATCTCGACATGCGGCTTGCGGGGCCGCCGGATCGTTGGATTGCGACTTGCGAGTGGACGCGGCGTAAATATTTGGAAATGGGAGTTCCGGCGAATCGAGTTTTCCTTTCGTATGCGGGGACCGACATCCGGCAATTCGCGCCCGGCCGGACGGGACGGCTGCGGGCCGAGCTCGGCGTCGCGTCCGACGTTCCGCTGGTGGGCATGGTGGCCTACATGTACGCGCCGAAGTGGTTTCTGGGGCAGGACCGAGGGTTGAAGGGCCATGAAGATTTTTTCGCGGCGCTGAATCTCGCGCGAAACGAGAGGCCTGACATTCGCGGCGTTGTGATTGGCGGCGGCTGGGATGGTGCGGCGTGGTATGAAGATCGGCTGCGATATCGGGGCCATGCGATTTGCGATGGCTCGCTTACGTTTCTGGGCACGCGGTCGGGTGTGGCGGCGCTGTACCCAGATTTGGATTTGGCGGTGGTGGCGTCGCATTCGGAGAATTGCGGCGGGGCGGTCGAGCCGCTGCTGTGCGGCGTTCCGGTCGTCGCGACGAATGTTGGCGGCCTCCCCGATTTGATTCGCGACGGCGAAACCGGCTGGCTGGTGCCGCCGAAGAACCCTGAGGCGCTGGCCCGCGCGATTCTGGGTGCGCTGCAAGACAAGCAAGAAGCGCGCCGCCGCGCGGTCGAGGGCCAGAAGCTCGTCCGTGAGCTTTTTGCCGTCGAGCGAACGGCTCGCGGAGTGGCCGAGATTTACGATGAGATTCTCGGGGAGAGCAACTCGGCCGAATTGGCGCATGGTCGGCTCTTCAACCAGTCGCCCGAGCGAGGGAAAAGAACCCCTGAGTTTGTACCGATTAGACTGAGTCGCCGCCGTTTGTTTTGAATGAGTTAGAGCGATTTCTAATAATTTCTTGTACCGATTAGGAATTCGGCGGCGGGAGGCGTTTGGGGTCGGTTGCGAAGAGCGTAGAGGCTGAACCACAGAGAACACTGAGAAAGGCCGGAGATCACAGAGAGGGAGCCTGGCCTGGTTGGGGCGAAAGTGCGGCGAACCGGAAATGGTGTTTTTGTTGCGGTTAGAAAATGTCTTCTGCTTTATTTTCAAAGGATTGGGGCGTTTTTTGAATGTGGGGTTGTTGCGATTAGCTTTTTTTTCGCCTCTTTGGTTGAGGGGTGGGAGTGAGGGTGCGTGGCCAAGTTTGTCGCTCATCCAAGTCTCCAGCTGCAGGATACCATATGATAACTAAATTGTCAAGTCCTAGTACTGTTAAAGCAGCTGAAATTTGAAGACACCCACCCACAAGAGCCGAAAATGAGCAGTCTGCGCAGGTGGGTCAGTCACGCTCGTTATCTGAACTGGTACCTGGATAGACCCTCTGAAATACCGCTGTGCTCCGACTTAGACGAATGTCTCCCGCTGCCAGACCTCGCTCGCGTAAGAATTCTGTGGCCGAACCGGTACAGTTCGTCTATAGCCGCGTTTTCTTTGGAAATGGTAAAAGACGCCTTGGGGCGAATTGTGCCGGTGCGGGTCGGGGAGGTGCAGCTGAGGGATCGCGAGTGGCACGCACGGGGCGGGTTTCCGGTGCCTGCCGATAAACAAGATATTCTTGGGACGCGACACAATCCGAGGTTTGCAAACGATATCCGTGGGGACATTTTCGAAGTGCAGCGTGGAACCCAGTGCATTCGCTGCGCGTATGATTGTTCCGATTTCCCGATCGTTTCTACTGAGATCGCTGGGCGGGTGGACCTTTATTTCAAATGCGTAACCCCGAATACCCAACTACCGGCAAACGTCGTCAGTGTGGGATATTTTCCGAGCCGTCCGCGACTTCTGGCGAGGGCGAGGCGCATGGTTTTCAAGCGCCCCGTAGCGAAAAACATCGATGTATATGCCCGCTTCGGCACATGGACAGACAGCCAGGAAATACGCGAACACCTAGTGAACCGGATACGGAAGAGCTCCATTCGGTTTCGAGGCGGCTTTGGAACAGTAGTGTTCCCCGCCTATCTGAAGGAGTTGATGCGGGCCAGGGTCGCACTCGATGCACCAGGAAATGCGCCGATCACTTATCGATTGGCCGAGGCAATGGCCCTAGGCGCCGTTATTGTGTGTGCACCGCCCGCGTGTGTATTCCCCGAAGCTCTTGAGAATGGCGTCCACTATGCGGCCACGAGAGCAGATGGCAGCGACGTGGTTGAAGTCTGCGAAGAACTTCTCAGGGACCAAGAACGAATGGCGAAGATTGCCAGCAACGGCATGAAATACTTCGACCGTAACTTCTCGCCCCAAAGCAGAGCGAGGCGAATCTTGCGCCACGCGGTTGGGCTCACAAACTGATCCGGGCTTCAGCATCAGGTATACAATCTTGGACTTTCTATCCCCGGGGCGTACACTCGCCTCCCGGTCGAGCGTGGGGAAGCCACTATGTCGCAAACACGGTTACGAATCCTGCACGGGCTGGGGAGCCTGGACCCTGGCGGCGTGGAAACGTGGCTTCTCAATGTGGTGAGACACATCGACCGCGAGAGATTCCAATTCGACTTTTGCACATTCGGCCCTGAGCCCGGTCTGCACGGCCCCGAAGCGGAAAAACTCGGCAGCAGAATCCTTCGGTGCCCGAAGGGCTCGAATCTATGGAAGTTTCGCGGCCGCTTCCGGCGAATTCTGCGCGAGGGTCGCTACGATGTGGTTCACAGCCACGTCCACTTTTTTTCAGGCGCCATACTTCGCTGGGCAAACGCGGAGGGTGTGCCGGTCCGCATTGCGCACAGCCACACGAGCCAGGACGACAAGCCCAACACACTCGCGCGCCGCGGCTACCGGTGGCTTATGAAATCGTGGATCGACCGCTACGCGACACATGGATTGGCCGCATCGCGCCTCGCGGCTGCGACGCTGTTTGGCGAAGACTGGCAGACGGACTGCCGCTTTCGGGTCCTGTACTACGGCATCGACTTGGACAACTTCCGCCAACCATTTGTTCGAGATGAAGTCCGGAGGGAATTGGGCATCCCGCTTGACGCGCTCGTAGTTGGGCACGTAGGGCGTTTCGTGCCCGCAAAAAATCACAGGTTTCTCCTGGAGATCGCCTCGGAGATCGTGAAGAGACGCCCGGACATTCGTTTTCTCTCCATCGGAGATGGACCGCTCCGACCTGAGATCGAGGCCCGAGCGAGAGCGATGGGCCTTGAGGGGAAGATCCTTTTTGCAGGAACCCGCACCGACGTGCCCCAGCTGATGCGAGGGTCTATTGATCTTTTTGTTTTCCCCTCTCTATATGAGGGATTCGGATTGAGTGTGCTGGAGGCTCAGGCAGCCGGATTGCGGTGCTTGGTCTCCGACGCAGTTCCCGGCGAGGTCGGTCTTTCGCCGGAATCGGTGGAGTTTCTTCCTGCGTCGGGAGGAGCGGCCCTCTGGGCAAGCCGCGTAACCGCCCTGCTTGAGGCGCGAAAGAATTCGACTTCCGTTATGGACAGTGTCTCTCGAGGCAAGTTCTCGGTCCAACAGTCACGTCTTGAGCTTGCGAGGGTGTACTTGTCAATGCAACCATCCGATGCGCCGAGTGCCGCCGAATATGTCGAGTCTTAGCAGGTCCGTCACGCACAGCTCCGCCTCTACCAGAATGGCTGCAGTTCGCGCCGTTCGCCTCGCGGAATCTTCGACACGGCAACGTCTGCGGGGAGACTACGCCATTACGGCTGTCTGCGTTTTGGTGCTGACGTTCGCAGCCATGTGGTGGAACGAACGGGTCACGCACTGGTTCGTCTTGCCCCTCATGCTGTGCGGGATTCTAGCGGGTGTTGATGTCGTCCGATGGTTGCGTGGGAATCTCGACCTGTTTGATCCGAGGACTGTCATCGCGTGCCTGGCCTTTTATGGACTGTTCGTAGCTCCGCTGCTTCATGTGATCTGGGACAGCTTCGGAGTTGCCAATGACCTGATTCTGTTTGGCGATTGGCGCCCTTGGCTGGGAGCGATGGCTGCGCTGAATGTAGTGGGGCTCATCGCTTACCGAGCGACTCACAACTCTGTCTTCAACCGCACCAGACAATCGGCGACGCGTTGGGAAATTGATAGTAAGAGATTTTATCCAGTTTTCGCGTTTGTCTTGGTCCTCTCGATTGCTGGAATGTTGGCCTTTCTATGGCAACTGGGCGGCGTCTCTGGAATTGTGGAATCTTTGGAAAACAATCAAGAGGCATTCGTTGGCAAGGGCTGGTTATTGATTTTCGCGTGGCCGCTGGCCGTATTGTCCTTCATCGTGGTTGTTTTCACCTCGACCGATAGCCAAAGAAGCAAACGACGGGGCCTGACGGTCGGCCTGCTCCTGATGAGTGTCGCTGGCATCGCGCACTTTCTTCTAATGGGGTGGCACGGCAGCCGGTCTGCGACGATTTGGGCGCTGTTTTGGATGGCCGGGATTGTCCACTACCGCTTCCGGAAACTTTCCCCGCGTCTGGTGACCGTGGGGGCGGTTTTGCTGATTGCTTTTATGTATTTCTACGGCTTCTACAAGGAACAGAAGCGCGCAGCTTTCGAGGTCTTGCGCTCCCCCTCGATGTGGCTGGAACCTAAGGGTTACCAGCGGGACATCAAATACTTGCTGCTGGGGGATCTGGCCCGCGCCGATTCCAGTGCGTGCATTCTCCACAATCTCATCAAGGATCCGGGAGATTACGATTATCGCTGGGGATTGACGTATGCAGGCGCGTTTACGATCTTGATCCCGAAAACACTTTGGCCCGACCGCCCGGAATTCAAGGTTGAGGCTGGAACGGACATGCTACTCGGCAAAACATCACCGTGGCCCTCGTCTCGGGTCTATGGGCTGAGTGGCGAGGCAATGCTAAATTTTGGGCCCTTGGGTGTAGTCCCGATGTTTGCGATCTACGGCGGTCTCCTCGGCTGGTACCGGCGAAAGATGCTGGGTTGGAGTGCGCAAGACGCTCGCCTGTTTCTCGCTCCGTTCATCACCATATTGTTGGCGGCCGGCCTGATGAGTGACAGCGACAACATCGTCGCTGCTGCGGTAACGGAAGGGATGCTGGTGTTTATAGCCATCTTTGCGGCGTCGAGACGCTCCCCGGTCGAGCTGGCGGCGCCTACACATGCGCGTTCTCCTCACAAGTGAAGGACGCTTCCTGCGTGGGCCTGGCGGCGCGATTTATGCCGATGGGCCGGCGAAGTATTCGGCTTGGGCGAATTATCTCGAGGCGTTCGACGAAGTGGTGGTGCTGGCGCGCGTGGCGACGACCGGACACGTCGACGCGGAGTCAGCGCGCGCGGCCAACGCGACGCGCGCGAGCGAGCCGCAGCTGGCGTGGCGCGAAGAAGCGCGCGCGGACGGGCGTTCGGTTTCTTTCTTTGCGTTGCCTGATTATCGCGGGCCGTGGGAATACTTGCGTTACCTTCCGCAGCTCAAAGCTCGGGTGCGACAGGCTGTAGAAAACTGCGACGCTCATATTCTGCGCGTTCCCGGGCTGGTGGGGCGGTTGGTGTGGCGCGAGCTCAGGCGACGCGGAAAACCCTACGCGCTGGAAGTGGTGGGCGATCCGTGGGACGCGCTGGGGCCGGGAACGTGGCGCAGCGCGATGCGACCGGTCTTCCGGCGCGTGGCCGCGCGGGACCTGAAGGAGATGTGCCGGGGAGCGGTGGCGGTGCACTACGTGACGCAGAGTTCGCTGCAGCGGCGCTATCCGCCGGCGAAGGACGCTTACGCCGTGGGATTCTCCGACGCGCTGATGGATTCGGCTTTCGCGTCGCCCGCGGAAATGAACGAGCGATTCCGGCGAATTGAGGACGTGGCGGGGACGAACGGCGCGCGCAGGGCGTTTCGCATTGGATTCGTCGGCAGCCTGGCGCAGATGTACAAAGGGCCGGACGTGCTGCTACGCGCCGCGTCGTTGTGCCGCGAGCGGGGGTTGAAGGTGGAAACCGCGCTGGCCGGCGACGGGCGCTATGCCGCCGCGATGAAAGCGCTGGCGAAGCAACTCGGAATCGAGGATCGGACGCAGTTCCTCGGGCAACTGCCGTTCGGCAAAGCTGTGTTTGATTTTCTCGACTCGGTGGACCTGTTCGTGATGCCGTCGTATGCGGAAGGATTGCCGCGCGCGCTGCTGGAAGCGATGGCGCGCGGTTGCCCGTGCGTCGGGTCGGACGTGGGAGGCATTCCGGAACTTCTCGATGCGGCGGAGATGGCGCCAGCGGGCGATGCGAACGCGTTGGCGGAGAAAATCATGGAAGTGGCGGCGAGCGGCGCGCGCCTGAAGCAAATGGCGGCGCGGAATTTGGAGAAGGCGCGGCAGTTCAGTCCCGAGCTGCTGAGGGAAGTGCGGAGGGAGTTTTGCAGGGCGGTGAGGATGTATTCGGGGTGGATGGGGTGCTGTTGAAGTCGGTCGTAGGTTGAGGGACGGCGAAGGGCGAAAAGCAGATCCCTCACCCCGCACAAGACGCGGGGATTCGGGATGACAACGTGGTGGGGAGGGCCAAGCAAGCTTGGCCCAAAGAGAAAGCGGCAGCAAGCTGCCGCACTCCCAAAGTGGTCTTCGGCCACAAAAAATCCAGAAAAGAGCTGGCGGGACGGAGGCTAATGTCGGAGCTGAAGCTCCGACCCCCTAAACTGCGTTACAGCAGGATCAAGATGCCGCGCTGAAGCGGCGGCGCTACGTTTAAACCTAAGACAAACCTTCGACAACTAGGCGGGGGCGGCGGCGCGGGCTAGGGTGCGATTGTCGAAGTCGCGCGAGGCGGAGGCGGCGAGTTGGCCCGAGCGGATGGTGTCGCAAATTTCGGCGATGCCGGATTCGAGCGTTCTGTGGCACTGAAATCCCAGTGCGCGCTGAATTTTTTCGAAGGAGACGCGATAGTTGCGCTGGTCGGAGTTGTTTTCGATGCGGTCGATGGCGGTGCCGGGAATCATGCGCTGAATCGCCTCGCCCACATCGCGAATTTGCAGATTCAAGGCGGGAGAGCCGGCGTTGAAAATTTGGCCTGAGACAGCACCGGTCGGCGCGTCGAGACAAGCGAGCACGGCGCGCGCCGCGTCTTGAACGTGCACGAAGGGGCGCCACTGCTCGGCATTGAAAACGGTGATGCGTCCGCCCGATGCCGCGCGCGCGGCAAAAAGATTCACCACCAAATCGAAGCGCATGCGCGGCGAGAGCCCGAACATCGTGCCGAAACGCAGCACGGTAGCCGAGAAATCGCCTGTGGCGCCGCGGCGATTGCCGACAGCGAGCAGCAGTTTTTCGGAATCGATTTTGGTGCGCGCGTAGACGGAAAGCGGGTTGAGCGCGGACGTTTCGTCGAGGAAGGAATCGGATGCGCCGTAGACGCTGCAGGAGGAGGCGAAAATGAACCGGCGAATGCCGCACGTGGGAGCCATTTCGATGAGCGTGCGCGTGGCGGCACGGTTCACTTCGGCGGCCAATTGCTGGTTTTCGTTGCAGGCGGCGTCGCCGACGATCGCGGCAAGGTGAACCACGGCGTCACAGTTTTTCATGGCCGCAGCGACGGCGGCTGCGTCACGAACATCGCCGCGGACGACTTCGCAATTTGGATTTGATTTGACGGCGTCGAGGGATTTGTCGCCGAAGAGAAGCACGTCGAGAACGCGGACTTTGGAGCCGCGCGCGATCAATTGCGCTACGACGACGGAACCGAGGTAGCCAGCGCCGCCGGTGACGAGGACGCGATTCGCGCAGGCTGGACGCGGCTTCTTCATGCGCTCTGGCCCACGGCTGCTTTGCCGCGCTTCGCGAATTCGGAGGCGCGGAGAATCGCGTCGCAGACTTTGTCGACGTCCGCGTAGCGCAGCGAGGAATAAATCGGGAGGCAGAGCACGCGATCGGAGATGTGGTCGGTGACGGGCAGCAGGCGGCCGTCCCACATATCGAAATAGAGTTTTTGGCGATGAACGGGCGGCCAGAAATAACGGCGAACGCCGATATTTTCCTTCTCGAGGGCGCTCGAGAGCCAATCGCGGCCGCGGCCAAAAACCTGCGGGTCGACGATGATTGCGAAATCCTTGCAGGCGCTGCGCGCTTCGGGCGGCACGTGCTGGAAGCTGAGTCCGCCGACGGAGCGGAGGCGGCGCTCGTAGTGGAGGCGAATCTGATTGCGGCGCGCGATGCGCTCCTCGACGCCGGCCATGCCGCGCAGTGCGAGCGCGGCGTGAAATTCGCTCATGCGCGCGTTGAGGCCGAGGACTTCGGGATCGTGATTGCCCGAGTCGCCGTAATTGCGCGCCGTGCGCAAGCGCCGCGCGAGCGTTGCGTCACGCGTCGCGATCAGGCCGCCTTCGCCTGCGACGATGAGCTTCGTCGGCGACATGCTGAAAACTTCGGCGACGCCGAAGCCTCCCACGCGAATGCCGTCGATGGAAGCGCCCAGGGCGTGCGCCGCGTCGTAGATGAGCGGAACGCGGAGGCGGGCGGCGATTTTCTCGAATTGGTCGACAGGCGCGGGGTTACCGAACATATGCACGGCGAGAATCGCGGCCGTGTTCTTCGAGGCGCGATCGAGGACCGATTCGGGATCCATGCAAAATGTGTTCAGGTCGCAGTCGGCGAAAACGGGCGTCAGGCCGTTCCACACCACAGCGTGGGCTGTCGCGTGAAATGTGAAGCTCGGAACGATCACGTCGCCTCGCAGATCGAGGACTTTCAGGATCAGCATCAGAGCGGATGTGCAGTTCGCGACTGCGACGCAGTGCGGGACATTCAGATAGGCGGCTGCAGCGGCCTCGAGCTCGCGGACGAAAGAACCGTTCGTGAGGGAGCGGCTCTCGAGAATCTTGCGGACGTCGGCGAGAAATTCGTCGCTGGGCAGGCCTTCGGGAGTGGCGATCGGCAAAAGCTGATCGAAGATCGGTTGTCCGCCGGCGATTGCCGGAACGTTTATGGTTTCGACAGGCATTGTGTCCATTGCTCGCTGGAGCGTTTCGATTGAACGCGAATTTCCACCGCGGGATTGCCGGCGACGGTGACGCTTTCCGGAATATCCTTTAGCACGACAGCTCCGGCGCCGACGTAGGAATGTCTGCCGATCGTCACGTTCGGGACGATTACTGCGCCCGATCCCACGTAGGCATGTTCGCCGACGTGAACTCCACCGGCGAGCGTCGCGTTGGGGAAGATGTGGCAACTGTGGCGGAGATGGTTATCGTGATCGACGGAGGCCGACGTGTTGATGCAGACGTTGTCCTCGATGACGGTGCCCGGATTGACGGTGGCGCCGGCCAGGATGGTGACGCCCTGGCCAAGCTCGACGAACCGGGATAGATGCGCCGCGGGATGAATGACGTTCATGGGCTCAAGGCCGAGTTCGCGAATTTCGCGGAATTTCTCGCTGCGCACATAGTTGTCGCCGATTCCGATGGCCACGGCGTCAAAATCGGCTTTGCTTGCAAGCGCGCTCAGGCCGCCCGAAAAATCGAGGACATGTACGCCGAGAATCGAGGCGCCCGTTTTTGCGGCGTCATCATCCACAATTCCGACGACCACGCAGCAGTCCGCGGCCAGCAGAGCGTCGACGATCACCTTTCCGTGACCGCCCGCTCCCCAAACGATGACGCGCCGTTTTCCGTTTCGTGTGTGGTTCATTTGTTCACGCCAAATCGTGCATTCGCACTCTGCCGTCCGGCCCGTAAACTCCTTCGCCCTTGAGGAGAACCGGAACGGTAGCCAGCAGAATTTTCGCGTCGAGCCAGAGTGAATAGCGATCGACGTAGGCAACGTCGAGCGCGATTCTGCGTTGCCAGGAAATCAAATTGCGGCCTTGAATCTGCGCGAGGCCGGTGAGGCCGGGACGCATGCGAAGGCGTCGCGCTTCCTGCGGGGAGTAGCGGCTGGCCACTTCGATGAAAGCCGGGCGCGGTCCGACGAGGCTCATTTCTCCTCGAAGAACGTTCCAAAGCTGTGGCAACTCGTCGAGGCTCCAGCGCCTGAGAAAGCGGCCGGTTCGCGTGATTCGCGGGTCGGCGAAAAAAGTTTCGAACGGATGCGCTTTCTGGCGCGCGTCCTGGACCATGGTGCGAAATTTCCATTGATCGAAGGCGCGGCCATCGCGGCCGGCAGCGCGAAGCTTGAAAAACGGCGAGCCCGGGGAATCGAGGGCGATGGCGATCGCGATAAAGGCGAAGACGGGCAGCAGAAGCAGCAGGGCGAGGATGGCGACACCGACGTCCAGAGCGCGCTTCAGAGCGAATTCGAAATTGCGTTTCAAACTGCCGCCTCCGCGGGCGTCGCCTTCGAAGGGGACGCGAGCGCGAGCCCCAAGATGACCGCGAACAATAGCGCGTTTGCCGGAATATGCAAATTGAAATCGGTCAAACTGTGGAGCAGGATCGCGACGATGCTGCCGACGCAAGCGAGCGAAACCGCGGGCCCGTACTTCCCTTCTCCGTGAAGAAAAGCGCGCACCGCATGCAACAGCACAAAGAAAAACGAAGCGAACAAAAGCAGCGCCGCCGGAATCCCGAGGTCGCTCGTAATTTCCAGATAGTCGTTGTGGGCGTGGTTGACGAATTGCGTCAGAAACGTGGTTTGCACCTCGGTGTAAACGACCGGGAACGTGCCGAGTCCCGTTCCGACGATCGGATGCTCGGCGATCAATTTCAGCGTGCCCGGCCACATCGAGAGGCGGCTCTGGTCGCCCGAGAATTCCTGCCCCAGGCTTTCGAATCGACTCAAAGCGGGACGAAGACCGATCCAGCCGGCGAGGCAGAGGCTGAGCGCGACAAAGGCGACGCCAAGAACGGCGGGAAGCGCCTTTCGCTGAAGCATCTTGAGCCCGAACACGACCAGGAGCGACGCGCAGGCAGCGAGAAGTCCCATGCGCGAGCGCGAGAACACAATCGCCGCCATCAGCACCACCGCAACGGCCAGCCAGAGGATGACGGCCTGGGTCTTCACGTCGGACGTCAATTTTGAGGTCAGCTTTTTCGCGTGCCCGCTACGATGCTTGCGACGCGCCAGCAGCTTTTCACCTTCATACATCGCGAGGCAAACCGCAAAAGGCAGGACCATCTCGAGAAAGCCGGCGAAATGGTTGCGGTTGATGTAAGTTCCCGTAGCTTCCTCGAGATCGTATTTCTTCGTGAACCAGAAAATCGTTTGTACGTTCATCAGGTACTGAGCCAAACCGTAGAACGCTTCCGCGACTCCCAGCGCGACGAGCGCAAAGATCAAGCGCTGCTTCCGGCTGCGGTCCTGACTCACGATATACGCAAGGAAAAAGGCGATGAAGCAAGCGAGAAGAATCAAAAGGCCGTTGCGCGAGTCATAAGGAGCAAAGCTCAAAGCGGAGAAGCGCGCGCCGGTGTAGCTCGCGCGCCCCGCAAATCGCGAAAGGAATCCCGCCGGCAATGGGCACAACTGGAGCAACACCAGCGTGGTGAGCAGCGCCGGAACCACAAAATAGCGCGCCTGAACGGGTACGTCGATCGATCCCGAGCGGAGCAAGAGCCAAGCCGCGACCGCAAAGAAAAGAATTTCCACCACTGCGAATGAAATCGGTTCGGTGCCGCCGAACGCGGCAACGGCGAGAACGACGCCCAGGGTCAGCGAAACCTCAGCGGCTGTGATTCGAACATCGGTGGGGCGAAGATCGGTGGGGCCAAGATCAGTGGGGCCGGGGGCCAGCTCGGCGGCGTCAACTGGGGCGGTCATTTCGCGTCGCCATTTGGTTTGTAGGTATAGTTCGAATAGTAGTCGTTCCGCGTGTCCGCAAAATTGATCGCCGCACCCAGGATGTGCGATCCCGCGTCCACGGCCGAGACGTAAGCGCGATGAACCAGCTCGCGCGGCGTGGTGCCACCGCCGACCACGAGAATCACGCCATCGACGAGCGTAGCGAGAATCCGGCTGTCGGCGAGATTTAGCATCGGAGGAGAATCCAGCACCACGAATTTGTATTCCTTCGTTGCCTCGCGAATCAGGTTCGGCATGTACTCGGACGAAAGCAGATCCGCGGGATTCGGTGGGACGGGTCCAGAGAATAGAACCGACAAACCTTCGGCCGGCGATTGCCATACGACCTTCCGCCAGTCCGAGTTGCCGGTGAGGAAATCCACGAGCCCGGAAGAATTGTCGACGCCAAAAAAGTTCTGGAGGCTCGGTCGACGGAGGTCAGCATCGATCAGCAAGACCGACTCGCCCAGTTGGGCGAGCGAAAGAGCCAGGTTTGCGGCAACGGTGGTCTTGCCTTCACCCGACTGCGCGCTGGTGACCAATAGCGACGAAGGTGGACGCTTCGCGGTGGAGAGCAGCACCGAAGTGCGCAGGCCGTGGAAGGCCTCCGCCAGCGGCGCGTTCGAACCATGGCCCTCGATGCGATTCCAATGGCCGTTGCCGTTCGAGGGTCCCTTTCCTTTTTCACCCGTCAGCATTCGCGCACGTTCGTAGAACGCGTGTACGCCATTGCCGTTTTCCAGGCCCGCCACGGCGGGCACCGAGCCCAACGCGGGCAATTGCAGGAAGCGCTCGAGGTCTTCGGTCGTCTTGAGCGTATTGTCGAGATGCTCCTGCAAGAAAGCGGCGCCGGTTCCGAGGCAGAGACCCAGGAGAAGCCCCATCGACAAATTCAGCAGGATTCGCGGCCGCGCCGGTTTCTTGGGAGGATATGCCGGATCGACGATGCGGATGTTCGTGGCCTTGAGGCTGGTGGAGATTCCAGTCTCTTTCAGCTTTTCGAGCAGGCCGACGTAAAGCTGCTTATTGGTGTCGGCTTCGCGCTTCAGGATGTTGTACTGGACTGACTTCTCCGCGATGTCGTTGGCCTGCTTTTGCTGCTCTTGAAAAGCCTGACGCAGCATGCTCTCGCGGCCGACGGCTGCGCGGTAGTCGTTCGCGATGCTCTTGGCAGCTCGCTCGCGTTCGGCGGTCAGCACGGCCTGACTTTCATCAATCTGGTTCTGAATCTCTTTCACTCGAGGATAATCGGGCGTGAAGGTGGAGATCAGCTTCGAGCGTTCCTGTTCCAATTCAGCCACGCGCTCGGAAAGATCCTGCATCAGCTTGTTGTCGAAGACGCCCGGCAGCGACGCGTAATCGCCTTGCTCGAGCAAGTGGAACAACGACTCCTTGTCGAATCTGTCGGCCTGGGCTTTCGTGAGCTGCTCCTGCAACTCGCGAAGGCGCTGCGTGACGATGTTCTCCGTCGTGCCCTTGTCTGTCTCGAGGAACAGAAGACCGTTCTTGTTGGCGTACTCTTGCAGGTCGTCTTCGGACTTTTCAAGCTTGGCCTTCATTCCCTCAAGCTGCTGCGACAGCCACTCGGAGGCCTTTTGCGAAGTATCCCAGCGCGCTTCGAGATTCTGCTGAATGTAGGTGGAAGCGACGGCGTTTACCACCTGGGCGGCAAGCTTCGGATCGTTCGAGTCGAAGGTGACTTCAATCAATCGGCTGCGCTTCACCGGCTCAACGCTCAGGCGGTCCTGGAATTTCTTCAGCACATCGTCGGGAACATCGGACTGGCTCGGAGCGCTGCCTGCCGCTGCGAAAACCTGCGTGGCCGACGCCGTTTGAGCGTCACTTTGTTGCGAATCGGGCCGTTGCGGACTCAGCGCGAGCCCCTGGCTCTCGCGTGAGCTGAATTCGGGCAACTGGGCCAGCTTGAGTTGCGTAATCACACGCCGGGCCAGATTTTCGCTTTTCAGAATGCGGTTCTGCGTCTCGAGATACGTGTCCGAGATGCTTTCCACCTGAAAGAGTTCCTGCAGCGTCGGGATGTCGGGATTCTCTTTTTGAATTTCAATCAGAGTGCGCGCCTCGTAGACGCGCTTCTCTTTCAACGTGGCGAAAAGAGCGACGGTGAAAACGACAAACAGGGTGGTGAGAATGGTCGCCCGGCGCTTCTGCACGACGCGCCAGTATTCGACGAGGTCCGGGACATCGCGCATGCGCTCGGCGCTGTAGATAGCCGGTTGGTGCAGCTTCAAAGAAGAATGCGCCGGCGGCTCGTAGGGTCTAATTTGTGTTTCTGGGTCCATTGTTCCTTTAAGGATGGAAAATGATGACTCCACTCGCCGTTGCGATTGCCGCTTCCGATCCCCTGTAGAGGGCGGCTTTCGTCCCGCTCTTCGGAACGAAAACAATGTCGGCCGGCTTGAGCGGCATGTCAGGAATCTTACCCGCGAGAACTTTTCCCAGGTCAACAGGAATCTCCGAACGTTCGCCGGTGATCGGGTCTGTGCGAATGATGCGCGTGTGCCCCTTGGAGGAAGTTGAGGTTAAGCCTTCGGCGAGCGCCACGGCCTTGAGCACGGACATTTGCTCGTTGGTCCTCATCGTGAAGCCGCCGGGCTTCATGACGCTGCCGACAACGTAGACGATGCCCGCTTTCTTTACCTTCACAATGTCGCCGGGATAGATCGGCACGTTGTAGCGGGGATCGGCGGAGTCGAGCAGCTGCCGAAGGTCAATCTGAATCGTGTTTGGGTCAGTGGCGGCCGACTCAGTTTTGGCGGCGGAGTTCGCTGTGCTCGTTGCCGCCGTCGAGGAGGACGAAGCAGGCGGGTCGTCGTTCGACGCGTCTTTCGCCACGTCTGGTGAACCCGAATCGACACCTGCGCCACGCATCACGAGCACTTGGTCGCCGGCCTCATCCGTGAGGCCCTGGGCCATCGACAGCATTTCAAGAAGCGTCTTCGGACCGCGGACTTGAAACACGCCCGGCTGGTTCACGGCTCCGAGGACGGACACGGGATGGCTTTCGACGCCGGTCACCAAGACTCCGACGTGAGGGTCGTTCATATAAATCCGCAGCTTGCTTTCGAGCGAGTTCTCGACCTCGCGGGCGGTCAAACCTGTGGCTTGAATGGCTCCCACGAGCGGCAGCGATATTTCACCGTTCGCGGACACGCGCAGAGAACGGTTCAGTTCCGGGGCATCGAACACGTTTACTTCGAGCAGATCTTGCGAGCCGATGCGATATTCCGCCGACACCGCTCCATTCATTTGGGTGGAAACGGAGCGGCGCAGTTGCTCGAGACGCCGGTTGAAATCTGCGGTTGTGACGGGACTAGAATCTGGCAGAGGATTGGCCGCGTTGGGTAAACTCTGTGCGCGCGCAGACGAGAGCCCCAGGACCATGGATCCGGCAAATAAAAGCGCCCACAGAGGCCGACTTGGGAGAATTTTCCTCACCGAACTGTCTTTTATCGCGTAAAGAGATGGCGGCTCCCCGGCGGCGACGCGAGAGTTGTGAGTAGGATTCGCCCTGGGGAGTAGCAGTTGCTTCGAAAGCTGACCCCGCATCCACGCGAACGCCACCGCGTTCGCCATCGAAGGAGCCTGTATAGCAGGGGAGCGGAGAAGGCGTCAAGCCGTTTCATCCGCGGGTGGGTGGGTGCGGCGCGGCGATTGATCGCCTGGCGAGCTTCGCGGCAGACTCAAAACTTAGGCAAGAGGGACGGTGGCCGGAATGGAAAAGCGGGAACTTACGGACGCGGTGCGCGATAAGGTGCTCGAAGCGCTGGAACGAACGGAGCATCTGGTGAGCCTGGTGCCTGTGGATAAAGTGGAGTGGCGACCCGCTACGGATGTAGTTCCTTCGCGGCCCTTGACTGACTTCGGCCACCTGCTGGGACACTTGCTGGATTGTGCCGCGGGAATCTGTGCCGCTCTGCATGCCGCGTATCCCGCCGAACTGAATGATTTCGCGCAGCTTCGCGAACTGAGTGTGAATCATGCGTGCCGGCCCGAGGAGGCTGCAAAGCAGCTCGAACAGTACTCCCGACGCATCGCTCGGGGATTTGAGCTCTGCACAGACGAAGATCTTGGCCGCAAGCTCCCCACCGTGTTTGAGCCTAAAGGGGAACGGCTTGTAACGCTGCTCATCGGGAACCTGGAGCATCTGCTGAATCACAAGTACCAGCTCTTTTTCTATTTGAAGCTGATAGGCGTGCCGGTAGGAAGTGGCGATCTTTATCGCTTTCGCGGTGACCACTCAATGTAGATGGCTGATTCTAATACCGATAGTGTTTAGCTCGCGCTGCCCTCCTCCTCTTGTTCATTCGGATTTCCACCGCAGACGTTACAAGTTTTTGACAATTCACAGACACGCTCGTGGCAATCGGACGCTCCGAGTCTCGTAGATTTTGGCCCGAATAGAACTCGAAATTCCGGCATCAGCCCAATCCCCAGAGAGCTGCCGGGATTTCGGTTCGTACCTGCGGCGGCGGCGTTTGTCGGGCTCACGCCTGGCACACGCCACCGCCGGAGTTGCTTGGATCTGGGGAACGGCAATAGTTTGAAATTGATCTATTCAACGAGTTCTCCGAGACGGGTTATCTCCTCATGGGAGGACCCGTATCGAGATCCGCGGAGTAGCGGCCGCTTTCGCAAAGGCATATAAATCGCCCCATGCCGGCGAGGGCAGCCGCTGCATCCAGCGGCTGAACGACGTGAACGGCAATCAGATGATCGAGTTCAATCCTGTTCCATGTCCCACGCGCCAGATTCTATTTTGTGGCCACTGATGCGAGTAGGTTGGTTTCGTTCTCATCCGACGCCTTTGCGTTAGACTCATACACTGCGTTCGGGCCGAATGCGGCGCGAAGTGGCTGGTTGAGTGGACAGTTGCGGTAGCCAGATGAAGACAGAGTGGGCCAGATGGGATTGTGTGACCAAGGAGTCTCGCGATAACAGCAGTACCAAGGCGGCAGGTCTTGGTCTCTGGGGAGAAGAGTCTTATGAAAGCTGGGGCGAAGGGCTTGTTTTTTTCCGCGTGCCGGGGCGCGTGCGGAGGAATGGTTTGGGTCATGCTGATCGGAAGCGCGCCGGCGTGGGGTCAGTCGGCTTCTCCGCAAGCGGCGTCAAGCCAGGAGCAACCAGGGTTGGACGCGAAGATCCGCGTGCTGACCGACTCGCTGGAGCAGACGCGCGCGGAGCTTTCCGAATCCAGGCAGGAGATCAGAGACTTGCGCTCGATGCTCGAGCAAGTGATGCAAAAAATGGGGGAGCAGACGGGCGTCTCGACGGCCGCGTCTGGCGGAGAGGTCCCGGCCAGCGCGAATGCTTCTCCGCAAAAGCCGAGCGAGCACGAGAGCGCCCAGATCAGCCCGGACGACTGGCAGATCGTGAATGCGCGCCTGGAAGAACAAGAGCAGGACAAGGTGGAAAGCAACCTGAAGTATCGGGTCAAGCTCTCAGGAATGGTGCTGCTGAACGCATTCGCGGTGTCCGGGCAGGTGGACAACGTAGATGTTCCAACGGTGGCGGTGCCGAATTACCCCGGCTTTTCGGGAAGCGTGGGAGCGTCGCTGCGGCAGTCGATCATTGGCGTCACAGGTATCGGGCCCGAGATTTTTGGGGCAAATACCGTTGGTGACGTGCAGATGGACTTTTTTGGCGGACTGCCGGGCGGCTATGCGTCGAATACGTCGGGGCTGGTTCGGCTGAGAGTGGCGAGGATTCGAATGAATTGGACGCACACATCCCTGTTCGGCGGAATCGACGCTCCGTTCTTTTCGCCGAACGTCCCGACGTCCTATATGTCGGTGGGCATTCCGAGCTTTGCGGCGGCGGGGAATTTGTGGACGTGGACTCCAACGATCGGGGTTGAGCAGCGGATCGATGCGGGCAAGTCTCAGATCAGAATTGATGCCGGAGCGATGGATCCGCCGACTTATGCGGGACAATATTCGAGCGTTCGAATTCCCTCTCCGCAGGAATATTCGCGGCAGCCAACGTTTGCCATTCGCGCGTCGGAGAATGCCGGCGATGAAAGGCATCCGTTTGCGTTCGGGATATCCGCAATCTACTCGCCCCAGCGATTCGTGGGCGGGACGACCGTGACCGGCTGGGGGGGCGTTGCGGATTGGCGTTTCCCGGTATTTTCTCGCGCCGAGATTTCGGGACAATTCTTCGCCGGAAAAGGAATCGATGCGTTTGGCGGAGTGCCCACGCCTGTGCCTCCGACGGGGGACTTCAATTATTACGCCGTGGCTATTCCCTACCTCGAAGGCATCACGATGGCGGGTGGTTGGACGCAGTTGAAATACAAGGTGGACGCAAGAAACGAGTTCAATTTCGGGATTGGCACGGGAGGCCGCGACGCAGACGATTTCCGTCAAGCCCAACTGCTGGACCCGGCAGCCCTTGGCAATCTCTCACCGCGGAATGACATGCTGTTTGTAAACTACATCTTCCGGCCGCGATCGGACCTGCTGTTTTCACCGGAGTTCCGGCGTCTGAGGACATATCCGAGTTCGGGGGCTGCTGTCGAGGCGGATCAAATCGGACTGGCGGCGGCGTTTCTCTTCTAACCATGAGCTACCGACTTCACATTTCGATTCTGGCGGTTGCCATCGCACTGGCGTCAAGCGCCATCGGGCAGACAAATGACCCGGCGAGCGAAAAACCCTTCGAGGTTGGCGGCGAGGTCAAACTGTTTCTCGCCAGTTCCGGAGCGCCGGTGAACGACGCCTCGAGAGTGGTTGTGTGGCTCACGCCGCGGGGCGTTCTTACGACTCACGCGGCAGCGCCGCAAACATACCGGATGGTGCAACACAACAAGATGTTTGAGCCTAAGCTGCTCGTGGTGCCGATCGGGAGCTTGGTGGATTTTCCCAATCTCGATCCCTGGTTTCACAATGTTTTTTCGCTCTACCGCGGCAAGAGGTTTGACCTGGGGCTCTACGAAGCAGGAGCGCACAAGGAAATCCGGTTCGACCGCCCGGGCGCGTCTTACATTTTCTGCAACATCCATCCGGAAATGGCGGCGGTGATCATGACGGTGGATTCGGATTTCTACGGCATCTCGGATAAGTTGGGGCACGTTTCGATTCTCAACGTGCCCGCGGGGAAATATGTGGTTCACGTGTGGTACGAGAATGCAACGCCGCAGGCCCTGATGGCCCTGGACCGTTCCGTGGATATTGAAACCGAGGGCGCGAACTTGCCGGCGATTTCAGTCCCAGTGACGCAGCAGACCGCTGTCGGACACAAGAATAAATATGGGAAGGATTACGATCCCAAGGCTGGAGCGACCGATTACCAGAACTAATTTCGGCGGAGCAACTATGGAAACCGTGTTGGTGGTAGAGGACAGCCGGGCGATGCAGCGGACGCTGCAGCGTCTTTTCGAAGCAGACGGACTTGCCGTGCGCATCGCGTCCGACGGCGTCGCCGGACTCGAGAGCTTCCGCAAACAGACGCCGAGCGTCGTGGTGCTCGACCTGAAGCTGCCGCGCATGCCGGGCAAGGAATTGTGCCGGGCGTTCAAGTCTCACGCCGCCGGAGTGCCGGTGGTGGTGTTGAGCGCGAACGCCGAAGTGGAGGACAAGGTCCTGCTTCTCGAGCTGGGCGCCGACGACTATGTGACGAAGCCGTTCAGCCCCAAGGAGCTATTGGCGCGCGTCCGGCGCGCGATGCGACGCGGCCCTGCGCCCGTTCAGCACGTCACGAACGTCGCGGCGGAGACAATCGAACACGAACTCCTCACATTCGGAGACGTTCGCGTGGATTTCACGAGCATGGAGGCGGCGCGAGCAGGCAATTCGCTCACGCTTACGGCGCAGGAATTCAAGCTTTTGAAGTTTTTTGCAAAGTCGCCGGGGCGAGTGATCTCACGCGAGGAATTGCTGAACGAGGTTTGGGGCTACGAAAATTATCCGACCACTCGCACGGTGGACAATCACATTCTGCGGCTGCGGCAGAAGCTCGAACCCGACCCCGCAACCCCGCGCTATTTTTTGACCATGCATGGAGCGGGATACAAGTTTACGACCGGAAATGTTGCAGCGCCGGCGAGAGAGTAGAGCGGGTCCGGCAAACCGATGGCACGTCTTCGACTTCGAACTCAACTTTTGATTGCGAACCTGCTGATTGTCTGCGGCCTGACGGGCGCGATCCTCTTCATCGTACGCAGCCAGGTTCGATCGGAAATTGATCAGCAAGTGCGCGACAGCACAGCGGCGTCCGTGCGCGCGTTCACGAGCGTTCAGAAGCAGAGGGAGCTTCAGCTTTCGAGAACCGCCGCTCTTCTTTCCGAGCTTCCCACGCTGAAAGCCATGATGACAACGGAGCACGCTCCCACGATCCAGGATGCGTCGTTGCCGTTTTGGCATCTTGCGGGCAGCGATCTGTTTCTCGTCGCGAATCCAGCGGGGCAAATTCTTGGTTTTCACGTGCGAAGGGATGTTTGGAACCCGGCGATCGCCGAGCCTGACCTCAAGCGATCCCTGGAGCAAGGAGAGGACGCAGCGTGGTGGTACGCCGCAGGTCAATTGTATTGGGTCTTTTTACGTCCCATCACCGCGGGAACCGAAACCGAGACCAAGCAGCTGGGAGTTATCGCGGTGGGAGAGCAGGTGGATTCCAGCGTGGCGCAACAGCTGGCCGTCGGCGCCGGCAGCCAGATTGTGCTGGCGAGCGGAAACAACATCATCGCTTCCACCTTCCCCGCGTCGGAAGAGCCTGAGTTGCAAGCACTGTTCGGCGCTTCCGATGATGACGACGCAAACAGCACACGAGAGGTCAGCCTGCACTCCAATCAATATGACGTTAAATCCGTTCTAATCCACGACGGTCCGCCTACGCCCGTGCGATGTTATGTTTTGGTTTCGCTGAGCCAGGCGAACAAATCCATCCAGCAGCTCAATCGCACCATCTTCATTCTGGGGTTGTCGGCTGTGCTCTTCGGCGCGCTGCTGCTTACGTTTGTGTCGCGGACGATCACGCGGCCGCTCGACAATCTCGTGGCGGGAGTGCGTGCCCTGGCGGCTGGGGATTATGCGTACGCGATAACAACGCCCACGGGAAGCAGCGAGGTGGCAGAGGTGGGCGACGCGTTTGCAAAAATGCGGAGTGAACTGCTGGCATCGCAGCAACGCTGGATCGCGAATGAAAGAACGGCAGCGCTGGGCAGGGCGGCCAGCTCCATTTCGCACGATCTGCGGCATCATCTGGCCGCGCTCGTTGCGAACGCTGAGTTTCTATACGAGGCTGAGAAACTGAAACTCGATCGGAACGAGGTTTACAACGAGATCAAGGCCGCCTCGGAGCAGATGCTCGATCTGCTGGACTCACTGCGCGAATTGTCGCGAGAGGATGGAGCCATTTCTCCTGTTCCTGGTTCGTTGGAACAGGCGGTGCGCCACGCCGTGGAAGCGGTGCTTACGCGCCCTGAGTTTCGCAGCCGAACGATTTCGGTGCGCGCGACGGGGGAAACAGACGGCGTATTCGATCCGAAGAAAATCGAGCGGGCGTTCTTCAATTTGATCCTGAACTCGTGCGAAGCCACGGCGCAATGGCAAGGCCATATCGAAGTGGAAATCAGCTCCGGCCAGGATTCGTTCGATGTGCGCGTGGTCGATAATGGCGCGGGGATACCGTCGGCGATCCGCGCAACGCTGTTTGATCCCTTCGTGAGCCTGGGGAAGCCGAATGGAACGGGATTGGGACTCGCGATCGTCAACAAGATCGTGCACGATCACGCCGGCTCGGTGGTGGTGGAGAAGACTTCGGAGTCGGGCACGGTGTTTTTGGTCAGATTGCCTCGACTGGCGCCCGTTGCGAGCGCAACGCCGCCGCAGGCTGCGGTGACTTAGCCACGCTGAAAAATCCACCGCTGAGGTGCAGAGGACGCTGACCTGCTCCGGGCTATTGTGCGAGGGCGAGGCTGTGGTTTGCGTCGTCCGCGGAAACCGCGACCCCGTCGCGAATGGTGACGGTCTTTCCTGAGTTGGCGGCGACGCGATCACCGGGAACGAGAATACCGACTAAGTTAAGCGGATCGGCTGCGGAAACACTCACGCTCTCGCCGGAAGCCTCCTGCTTGCGCATCGCTCGCAGTGATTCCACCGCGGCAGGCAGCGCAAATTGTTCTCCGAGAAAGCCGCCGACGAACCGTCCGCCCCGAATCTCGCCGCGGTCTTCGAGCCTTCGGAACGTAATCAGAAGCTCGCGCCACTTCGGCAAAATGCTTTCGCGCTCGAGAACCTCGCGAAAAACCACGCCGTAGCGCCTCAGCAGCATCCAGCACGTGGATTCAAGCGCGACTGCGCGATCCGGAGCCTCGCCGGTATAGAGCAGCGACCAGCGCCCGCCACTATGCCTGGGCCGCGCGACGCGCCCGATGCCGCGGCCCGCGCGCCTTCGCGGATCAATCAGAGCACGGAGATTATCGAAGTCGTCGGCGGTAATCATGCCCGCTGCGACGAGTTCCCAAAGAGCCATCTCGACCTCAGACTTCAGCTTGCGAGTAGTTCTCACAATGTCGGCGAAGAATGATGCGCCTCGCTGGTGCAGGAAGCTCAAGACCTCGCGCGCGTTTGCGCTCAGGCCCGGAGAGCGATCTCCGCTCGCGGTGTGCTGCGAGTTCATCCAGTCCGCGTCTTCGCGCACAAAGAAAGTGATGGGAGCGGCGCTGGTGGGAATCACGCGGCGTCGCGTGCCGGATGATTCCTGCAACGTGGCCGGATGCGGCGAGAGGCGGCCCCATCCGACTGCGCCGGTGAGGCACAGCCGATCCAGAACCTTCGGATCGTAGTCGGCCACGCGGCTGCGAAGAATGTGCCGCTCCCACGAATTTGCGGGCGACTCGAATCCCTGGAGCTGGCGCAGAACTTCCAGCATTCCGCGCTCGCCAAAGGTTTGCGTTCCAGGCGTCATGTGCTGCCAGCGAAGCAGCCAGCGCATGAATTGCGCGGCGCTTACCGGCTGAATCTCGTTGCGCAATTTTCCGATGGTGAGCTTGTGAATGCGCGCCAGCAGGCGACGATCGCACCACTCGGTTTGCGCCTCGAGCGGGCCGGTAAACTGCCCGCGCAGGACGATTCCCGAGCTCTCCATGCGCAGGAGCGTCTTGTCGACGTCGGATTCGGGTACGGCGAGAGCGCGCGACAAATCGGCAGCCGTGCAGGGACCGATGTGGCCCATCCATCCGGTGAGCAGGGATGGCAAGGCGTCTTCGCGCGAAGGTTGCGTGCCTAGATCGGGTAACGGCGAGTCGAATCGCGCGATCGGAAAGATCGCGAAGAACGCTTTCGCTCTTTCGGCTGCGACGAAGTAGCTGCGACCGTCAACGACCGCGCGGCTTGCTCGGCTTGCCGATGCGAGCTCGGCGAACCAATCTCGCCACGCGGCCACGGAACGCTCGAGCGACGCGGCGAACGGAATCGCATTGCCCTGCTCCGACTGAATGGACTCCGGCAGGGCTAGCAGCGTCAGGAGCGTGTCGTGCAATTCGTCAGCGTTGCGAACATCGGGCCACGACTCTTCGCGCACTTCCGCAATCGCAGCGGGATCGAGACGGCCGACTTCCGACAGCACAGCCTCCGGCAGCATCCGCCGCATTTCGACGGCGCGCGCGCGGCGCTCCTCGAGAGGAGCATCGTCAAGATAGGCGTATGGATTGGCGTTGAGGATTTCGTGCGAGAACTGCGACGGAACGGGCGTATCGACGGCGACGCAACGAATACGGCCATCGCCGATCGCCGCCAGGACCTCGCGCAGGCCGTCGATGTCCATGGCCTCGGTAAGGGCTTCGGTCATCGCCTCGCGCACCAGCGGATGATCGGGAATCGAAATGTCGCCTTGAATATTTTCCTGGCACGCGGCGGCTTCCGGGAATACCGCCGCAAGCAAATCGTCAGACCGCATGCGCTGAATCTGCGGCGGCACTTTTTTGCCCTGGCTGAGCCGGAGAAGAGCGAGCGCGCGTCCTGCCACCCATCGCCACCGTGTGGCGAATATCGGAGACGCCAAAACCGCCTGCTCAAGCACTGGCTTCACCGATTCGGGATGAAGGAAATGAAAAACATCCGCGAGCGGAAAACTGTGCTGCTCGCTGAGCGAGATATTCAGCCCATTGTCCGTGGCAGCCGCTTGCAATTCGAAATTGAACGAACGGCAGAAACGCTTGCGCAGAGCGAGTCCCCAGGCTTTGTTGATTCGGCCGCCGAAAGGCGCGTGGATCACAAGCTGCATCCCGCCGCCTTCGTCGAAGAACCGCTCGGCGATCACGGTCTGCTGAGTGGGCACGGCGCGAAGTACCGACCGGCCCGCGACGATATATTCGATCGCTTGCTCGGCGCCGGCGTCATCGAGGCCGCACTCGTTTTTTAGCCAGCCAACGGCGGCGCGGACTTCGGGGGAGTCTGCGCGGGCAAGAACCGGCGTGTCACCGGGAACGAGGGAGCTGATTTTTTCCCGCAGGTCGGCGACGCGCTGGGACAATTCCATGGTGCGAGCGGGCGCTTCGCCGCGCCAGAACGGGACGTTGGGCGGCGCTCCTTTCGCGTCCTCGACTTGTACGGCGCCTCCTCGAACGCTGCGAATGCGCCACGAAGTATTTCCGAGGAGGAAAATGTCGCCGCTCAAACTCTCCACCGCGAAATCCTCATCGACGGTGCCCACCGTGGTGTGCTCGGGCTCGGCGACAACGGTGTAGAGCGAGTTATCGGGAATCGCGCCGCCGCTTGTGATCGCGGCCAGGCGTGCGCCGCGCCTGCCGCGGAGGCGGCTGTTGACGCGATCGCGATGGAGGTACGCTGCATAGCGGCCGCGACGGGCCGCGATTCCTTCGGAAAGCATTTCCACGATCGTGTCGAAATCCTTTCGCGGAAGATTGCGGTAGGAATACGCGCGGCGAACCAGCGCGAAGAGATCGTCTTCGCTCCAGTCCTCGCCCGCGCATGCCGCGACGATTTGCTGCGCCAGAACGTCGAGCGGAGCCTCGGGAATGTGGATCCTGTCGAGTTCGCCTTCGCGGATGGCCCATACCAAGCCAGCGCATTCGAGCAGCTCATCGCGCGTGGTGGCAAAGACGCGGCCTTTCGGAATGGCTCCGCGCCAGTGGCCGGCGCGGCCAATCCGTTGCAGCGTGACGGCGATCGATCGCGGCGAACCAATTTGGCAGACAAGATCGACGTTGCCAATATCGATTCCGAGTTCGAGCGACGCGGTCGCGACGAGCGCGCGGAGCTCACCTGCTTTGAGTTTCGTTTCCACGGCGAGCCGCCGCTGCCGCGAAAGGCTGCCATGGTGCGAGGCAACCGCGTCTTCGCCGAGCAGCGCGGCCAGATGGTGCGCAACTCGCTCCGCCAGCCGCCGGGTATTGACGAAGACGAGCGTCGAGCGATGCTGGCTTACGAGATCGGCGACGCGCTTGTAGATCTCGTCCCACATTTCATTCGACGCGACGGGACTAAGCTCGCTCGCGGGCACTTCGACGGCGAGGTCGAGCTGGCGGCGATTCGCGATCTCGACGATTACCGGCTCCGGCCGGCCGTTGCCCGTAAGAAATTTGGCGATGAGCTCGATGGGTTTCTGAGTGGCGGACAGGCCGATGCGGACTGGCGATTGCGTGACCAGAGCGTCGAGGCGTTCGAGAGAAAGCGCGAGGTGCGCGCCGCGCGGGTCGTCGGCCACCGCGTGGATTTCGTCGACGATCACTGTGTTGACGGTGCGGAGGATTTCGCGGCTTTTGGCTGCCGTCAGCAGGATGAATGCCGACTCGGGCGTGGTCACCAGAATGTGCGGCGGGCGATCGAGCATCGCGCGGCGCTCGTGCATGAGAGTGTCGCCCGTGCGCACGGCGGTGCGGATTTCGGGCATCAGGAATCCGCGCTCGCCGGCGAGCTGCAGGATTTCAGCCAGCGGAACGTCGAGATTCTTGCGAACGTCATTGCTCAGGGCTTTGAGCGGCGAAATGTAGAGGACTTCGGTTTGATCCTGCAGGTCGCCCGCGAGGGCCTTGCGAACCAAACGGTCGATGCACGCTAGGAATGCGGCGAGCGTTTTGCCCGATCCAGTGGGAGCGCAGATCAGAGTGGTCTTGCCCGCGAGAATGTGCGGCCAGCCCTGCTCCTGAGGCTCTGTGGGCGTGCCGAAGCGGCGGCAAAACCATTCGCGAACGAGCGGGTGCGCCCATTCGAGAGAAGTTTGATTCGGCAGTGACTGAGTGTCGTTCGTGGCGCCAGCCATCTTAATGAGATGCTGCTCCCTCCCCTTCAGGTTTCGAGATACCCACGGCCAAAATATTGCTCTTGCGCATGAGATCGTTGAGTTGGGCGAGGTCCTGGCCGATCACTTCCTTCCACTGCGAATCGAGCTTTTCCATCTGAGCGCGAAAGACTTCGTACTGTTCGATTTCGGCCTGGGGCGGCGCAACGTCGGCATCGTCGACGCTGTTTCCAAGGTACGCGAGTTGGCTGCTGAGCATGTTGCCGTAGTTGAGCTGGTCTTCGTTTGCGGTGGCTTTCGGCTCGATCACTTGATTCTCAATCGCCGCAATTTTCTTGGTTATGGCGTCGGCGGCGTCGCGCACAGGCTTTGAGGCATCGTCCTGGCCGAGCCGCTTTCCGAGCGCCTGAAGCTGGGCCCGCAAATCGCGGATTTCGAGAACCAGCTTGTGGCCGTCGTCATTGAGATTGCGGATTTCGGTTGCGAGCGCGAATTGCTTCTGAAGGTCGGCGTCGGAAATTTTGGCTCTCGGGTCGGGAACGATTTCGATTGGCGCGGAATACGATTTTCCGTCGACGGTCAGTTTCACTTGATATTTTCCGGGCAGCGCCAGGACACCTTCCGGCGGCCCATTGTCGTACTGAGCGCCGGGAATCGCGCGCGGAACGTCGTACCTCATGTCCCAGGTGATTCGGTTCAGGCCGACCTTTTTCGGAATTGGTGAAGTGCCTTGCGGCCCGTAGAATTGCACTTCTTCCTCCGGTTTCTTTTCCTTGCTGGAGTATTTCCGCACGAGCTGGCCCTTCGCATCGAGGATTTCCATCGCGATGTCGTCTTTGGGCACGGCCTTCAGCGAGTAATCGATGATCACGCCGCCGGGCGGATTCGCGCCGAGCGCGCCCCTTGGGTGAAAGCCGGCGCTGCGCGCACGGTGCGCCGATGCGGGCTGAAACAAGTGAGCCGGCTCATCAAGCTCGCCGCCCTTCAACTCGCGAAGAGGCGCGATGTCGTCCAGGATCCAGAACGAACGCCCGTGAGTGGCGACAGCAAGGTCGTCGTTCTTCACGATCAGGTCGTGCACGGGAACCACCGGCAGATTCAACTGCAGTGATTGCCAGTGGCCGCCCGCGTCGAAGGACACAAACACGCCGGTCTCGGTTCCGGCAAAGAGGAGGTCTTTGCGCTTGGGGTCTTCGCGAACGGCGCGCACAAACGAGCCAGCCGGAATTCCGTCGGTGATTTTTGTCCAGGTCTTCCCGAAGTCGGTGGTCTTATAGGCGTACGCCTGAAAATCGTCCAACATGTGGCGCTCGACCGCCATGTAGGCCGTGCCGGCGTCGAAGGGCGAGGCTTCAATCAAGCTGACCTTGCCCCATTCGGGAAAGCCCTTGGGCGTAACGTCGTCCCAATTCTTCCCGCCATCGCGAGTGATATGCACGAGGCCGTCGTCGCTGCCGGCCCAAATCAGATCGCGCTGCAGGGGCGATTCGACGACCGTGAAAATCGTATCGTAGAACTCGACGCTCGTGCTGTCTTTCGTGATCGGGCCGCCCGACAATTGCTGCTTGGTCTTGTCGTTGCGCGTCAGGTCCGGACTAATCACGGTCCAACTTTGCCCGGCGTCGGTGCTCTTGAAAAGCACCTGCGCGGCAATGTATAGCGCGTGAGGATCGAACGGCGAAATCACGATCGGCGCGGTCCATTGGAAGCGATATTTCTGATCGGCCGCGCCCGAGCCGTCCATAATCACGGGTGCAGGCGTAATCAGGTGGGCTTCTTCAGTCTCTTTGTTCCAACGCGTGATGATCCCGTAGTTTCCTCCGGCGTAGACGATTCCGGCGTCGGTGGGATCGGGCACGATGTAGCCGCTTTCGCCGCCTCCCACGTCATACCAATCCTGACGACCGATGTAGCCATGGTCCGTGGCGCTCGCGATGCCGACCGTAGAGTTGTCCTGCTGCGCGCCGTACAAGAAGTAATGGAATTGATTGTCCGCGGCCACGTGATAGAACTGCGCGGTGGGTTGATTGTCCTCCGCTGTCCAGGTATTTCCTCCGTCGACGGAAATCGCGGCGCCTCCGTCGTCGCCGGCGATGATGTGATTCGGATTTTCGGAGTCGATCCACAGCGCGTGATTATCGCCGTGCGGAGGATGCAAGGTCTGCCACGTTTTTCCGGTGTCGGTGGAGCGGTAGGAGCCGACGTTCTGGATGTAGATGCGGTCTTCGTCTTTCGGATCGGCGAAAATGTGCGTGTAGTAGAAGGCGCGCTGCAGAAACCGATGATCGCCGGTGACCAATTGCCACGACTCGCCGGCGTCATTCGACATGTAGATTCCGCCCTTGTCTTTTTCCGCTTCGATCAGGGCGTACACGCGCTCAGAATCCGACAGCGACGTGGCGACTCCGATGCGCCCCAGAAGAACTTCGGGCAGGCCGTGGCCTTTGAGCTGGTGCCACGTAGACCCGTCGTCGTTCGACTTGTAAAGGCCGCTGCCGGGGCCGCCGCTGACGATGTCCCATGGCTTGCGCACTTCCTCGTACATGGCGGCATATAAAATGTGGGAATTGGCGCCGGCAAAAGTCAGGTCAACCGCGCCGGTCTTGTCATCCTTGTATAGGACCTTTTGCCAGGTCTTGCCGCCGTCGGTGGTGCGAAACACTCCGCGCTGTTCGTTGGGTCCAAACGCGTGGCCGATCGCCGCGACGAAAACCACGTCGGGATTCCGCGGATCGATCAGCACCTTTGCGATGTGGTGCGTGTCCTCGAGTCCGATGTGCGTCCAGGTCTTGCCGGCGTCGACCGATTTGTACATGCCGTTGCCCTGCGTGATGTCGCCGCGCAGGCACGGCTCGCCCGTGCCGACGTAAATCACGTTCGTATCGGAGGGAGCGATTGCGATCGCGCCAATCGAGGGGTTCGACTCGTGGTCGAAGATGGGCGTCCAGCTCAATCCGCCGTTCGTCGATTTCCACACGCCGCCTGCCGCCGCACCGAAGTAGTAGACATAGGGATTGCCGGGGATGCCGACCACGGCTTCGACGCGTCCGCCACGAAACGGCCCGACGAGGCGATACTTCATGCCCGCCAGCGAATCCTTCGAAAGCGTTTGCGCGGAGGCGGTGAAGACAAGCGCCAACATCGCGAGAAGAATGGAACTCAGCTTCAATAATCCTCTGCCCAACCACATCGAGACACCTCCACGAAGTATCTACGAATTGTATCCGGCGAATTCTACCCCGTCGTTCGAAGGTCGCGAATTGTTTTTGGGTGCGGGACCCCGCCAATCAGGAGATTGGCGTTCCCGGGCTAGGACAATCGTTAGCTTTCTCGGAGTTCGCCTTCCCAGCGAGCGATTACGGCGCTAGCCAGGCAGTTGCCGATGACGTTTACGGACGTGCGGGCCATGTCCATCAGGGCGTCGATACCGAGGATGATGAAGATGGGCTCGGTGGGGAGATGAAACGTTGCGGCGGTGGCCAGCAGAACGACCAGCACGGCGCGAGGGACGCCGGCTACACCTTTGCTCGTCAGCATGAGCGCGAAAAGCATGAACAACTGCTCCGACCACGACAGGTGAATCCCCGCCACTTGCGCCACAAAGATGGACGCAACCGCAAGGTACAGCGTGGAGCCGTCGAGGTTGAAGCTGTAGCCCGCGGGAATCACGAATGCGACGATTCGCCTTGGAACGCCGAAGGCTTCCATTTCCTCCATGGCGCGCGGCAAAGCCGCTTCCGAGGTGCTGGTGGCGAACGCGATGGTGGCGGGCTCGGCGACGGCTTTGAGGAAGCGGCGCAACGGCACGCGCGTGACGAGCGCGATGGGAAGCAGCACGGCCAGCAGAAACACGATCAACGCGACGTAGCCAGTGAGCAGAAGCTTGAGCAGCGGCAGAAGAACGCTGATGCCGAGGTGTCCCACGGTGTAGGCCATCGCTGCGCCGACTCCGAAGGGCGCGAAGTACATCACGAGGTTCGTGAACGAGAACATGGTGTCGGTGAGGGATTCGCAGAACTTCAGAATCGGTTTGCGCTTCGCTTCGGAAATGCGCGCTAGCGCGATGCCAAACAGCACGGCGAAGACGGCGACTTGCAGGATTTGGTTCTCGGCGATGGATTTTGCGATGTTCTCGGGAAAGATGTGGAGGACGAAGTCGTCCCAGTGCATGGGCGCGGCGGGCGCCGCATTTGGCGCTGCGCCGGCAACGGCAGCCGACGAAGGCGTCATCGAGAGGCCTTCGCCCGCGCGGCTGATATTGATCGCCGCCAGGCCGATGAAGAGCGCGATCGTCGTGACCACTTCGAAGTAGACGAGGCTTTTCAGGCCAATGCGGCCGACGCTTCGCAGGTTTCCATGGCCCGCGATTCCCGTGATGAGGGTGCCCAGAATCAGCGGCGCGACAATTACTTTGATCAGACGCAGAAAGATGTCGCTCAGCAGGCGCAGGTGCTCGGCGACAGCCGGACGGTCGAGGCCGATCTCGGCTCCGAGAAGCATCGAGAAGAAAATCCAGTAGGTGAGCGATCGGCGCCAGCCTCCGGCGGCCATCGCGGCGAGGCCGGCCCAGCGAACGGCGGCGATCCAAGCGTGCGGACCGAAGAAGATTGGGAGCAGGGCTCCGGCGAGGAAGAGGGCGAGGCCGAGAGCGGTGAGCGAGCGGAGTCCAGGAGTCGGCTGGTTGGGCGGCGGATCTTGAGTTGAAACAGTCATTTATCCCGCCTTGGGAACGTGAAAGGCCGCCGAAGCAAGCTTCGGCGCAGAGAAAGCGGGAGCGAGCTCCCGCACTCCCAAAGCGGCCTTCGGCCGCGAAGCTCCCCGCTTGTTCGGCCTTCTGAGTGTTTGCTATGGTCATTCATATGCCAGCGATTGCTCACTTCGAATGCTCCAAGTGCAAGGCCTCGGTTCCCGCGGGTGCGCCGCAGACGCTCTGCCCGAAATGCGCGGGATCGCTGTATGTCCGCTTCGATCTGGGCCCGCTCAAAGGCATCGCCTCGCGCGACGCGATCGCCACGGAAGCTGCGCGCGTGCCATGGGCGGGCATGTGGCGCTATCGATCGGTGCTGCCCGACGTCGAGCCGGTGACGCTCGGCGAAGGCTGGACGCCGATGCTGCGCAGCCGGCGCTACCCGAACGCGTACATCAAAGAAGAGGGCGCCAACCCCACCGGCTCGTTCAAGGCGCGCGGACTTGCCCTCGCCGTGACCATGGCGCGCCACTATGGCCTGCGCAAACTCGCGGTGCCGTCCGCCGGCAATGCCGCCGGGGCGCTGGCAGCTTACTGCGCAGCGGCCGGAATCGAGGCGCATATTTTCGTTCCGCGCGATGTGCCGTTTGCGAATTATGTCGAGGCGGTAGCCTACGGCGCAAAGGTCACTTTGGTCAACGGGCTGATCTCGGATTGCGCGCGCATGGTGGCGGAACAAAAGGACCGGGAGCGATGGTTCGACATTTCCACGCTGAAAGAACCGTTCCGCGTGGAAGGCAAAAAGACGATGGGTTACGAACTGGTGGAGCAGCTTGGATGGGAATATCCGGACGCGGTTTTCTATCCGACGGGCGGAGGCGTTGGCTTGATCGGGATGTGGAAGGCGTTTGACGAGATGGAAGAGCTTGGCTGGGTGCGTCCGGGAAAACGGCCGCGTATGGTCGCGATTCAATCGGCGGGATGCGCTCCCATCGTTCGCGCGTTTGAGCAGGGCGGCAAGGCGAGTGAGGCGTGGCAGAACGCGGCCACGTTTGCGTCGGGCTTGCGCGTGCCAAAGGCCTACGGCGACTACATCATTCTGGAAATCCTGCGCGAATCAGGGGGCTTGGCGCTGGCATTCTCCGACGAGCAGATTCTGGCGTCGCTGAAAGAGTGGGCGCAACACGAGGGGATATTCCTCTCGCCGGAAGGTGCCACGGCAACCGCGGCCTACGAGCATCTGCTGTCGACGGGATTCCTGCAGCCGGAAGATCGCGTGGTTCTATTCAATACCGGCGCCGGGCTGAAATATGTGGACGTGGTCGCGGAGGCGCTGCACATCCAGCGGCCGGCGCAAGCTGGCTAGCGCGAATGCAGCGTCACTTGGTCTGCGCCCTCGAAGGCGTGAAAAAGAGTGGCCGGCATGGCCGCCGGCGAGGCGCTGCCGCCTGACCCGCCGTTAGCCTTGTCCCAGTCGTCGCGGGTGATGGGTTGAACCGGTGGCAGCTTTTTCTTCGCGAGCGACGCGTTTGCCTCCGTCAGATCCTTGGCTGCAAAAGCGTCGAATTCCTTCATCACGTCGTCGAGGTCGTGCTTCAGCGAATCGATGCGAGCGACCTGGTAGTCTCCCGGACGGCCTTCGTAGTACACGATGGCTGCGTATAGTCCCGTGGTTTTTTCGCGGATTCGCTCCTCGCCCGTGATTGCGCCGCCTTCCTTCGTGGCCACGATTTTCTTCCGCATCTGGTCGGTTTGATCGGCCATGCCTGCGAGACGCTTCTGGAGGGGATCGCCAGCGGGAAGCTGCGCGGCACTCTGCGCCAGCCCTTGCCGGACGCCATTGATGCGATCCACGTCGAAACTCATGTCGCGCAAGAGATTGTAGACGCGCATCGAGGCATCGAACTGCAACTTGCGGTCCTCGGCGTTGAACTTGGCGCGATTGTCGAGCCCGATCGCAAGCTGCGTCGTGTAGACCTGGTCGCCCCGCGTCATCTTCACGGTGTAGGTGCCGGGGAGGACGCGCGGTCCCTGCGCCGCCTCGAAAGCGGCGGAAGCGGCGGGCGGAACGCGCGGGGCCTTCAATCGCATTGCCCATTCAACGCGCGTCAAACCGCGGCGGCTGTTCGCGGGCAGCGTGTCGACCAGCTTGCCGTTGGCGTCGAATATTTCGATTTTCATCTTGCCGAAGATGTGGCGCTTCTTTTGGTAATAAATAATCAGCGCGCCGTCCGCGGGATTCTGGCCGACAAACGTGGCGTTACCCTCGGCCCAGCCGCCGGACGCGAGCAGGCGTTGCTGCGTCGCGCGGCCCTGAACGAAGACCGCGTCCTGCGCCAGAACGTCGGGCGTGAGTTTTCGGAGCGGGGAGATGTCGTCGATGATCCAGATCCCGCGGCCGTGCGTGGCGATCACAAGGTCGGATTCGCGCGGGTGGACAACGATATCTCGCACGGCCACCGCCGGGAAATCGCCGCCCTTGTATTGCGACCACTGCTTGCCGCCGTCAAGCGAAACCCAAAGTCCGAACTCGGTGCCGAGGAACAGCAGGTCAGGCCTGACCGTGTCTTCCTTGATTACGTGCGCGTATCCGCGCACACCGCCGCCCGGCGCGACGATTGCGGTCCACGTCTTGCCGTAGTCGGTGGTCTTGAAGACGTGCGGATCCATGTCGCCGAACGTGTGCCGGTCAAAAGTGGCGTATGCGGTAGCGGCGTCGTAGCGGCTTGCTTCCACCCAAGATACCCAGGAGGCTTTCGGCAAATTGGGCACGTTGGCGACCACGTTCGTCCACGTCTTCCCACCGTCGCGCGTGATTTGCAGGTTGCCGTCGTCCGTCCCCGCCCAAATCACTTGGGCGTCGCGAGGCGACTCGCTGATCGAATAAATGGTGGTGTGAGTCTCGGCGTCGGAGTTGTCCACCGTGACGCCGCCCGATTCTTCCTGTTTCTGCTTTTCCGGGTCGTTCGTCGTCAGATCGGGTGAGATTCGGTCCCAGGTTTGGCCATGATCTCGCGAGCGGAACAGAAATTGCGCGCCGATATAAACCGTTCCGGGATCGTTGGGGCTCATGTGAATCGGCGTGTTCCAGTTGAACCGCAACTTGCCCTCGCCATAGTTCGGCTGCGGCTTGATGCTCCGCATCTCCATCGTGACGTGGTTCACGCGCGCGATTTCGCCGCCCTGCGATTCCGCATACACGTAGTTCAAGTCGGAGGGATCGGGGAACACCCAGAATCCGTCACCGCCCAGCAAATTGGTCCAGCGGCTGTTGGTGATCCCGCCCGGATATGCCGAATCGCCCATCCAGACGCTGTTATCCTGCAATCCGCCGAAGACGTGGTATGGATCGTCCATATCAACGCTCACGTGATAGAACTGCGAAATGGGCAGGTTGTTGGCCTTCCACCAGTTGTTGCCGCTGTCGAATGAATACCAAACGCCGCCATCGTCGACGGTGATGACGTGGTTGGTATTTTCCGGATCGATCCACACGTCATGAAAATCGCCGTGCGCGCCGCCGGAAATTCCGCTGAAGCTTTTCCCGCCATCCGTACTTAAAATCAAGCCGCCGTCCGGCTTGTAAACTTTGTTCTCGTCCTTCGGGTCCACGATCAAGTTCGCAAAATAGAACGGGCGCCAGACCATCATCTGGCTGGCGTCGCGCCGGTCCCACGTCTTGCCTCCGTCGTCCGACCGGTAGAGCGCGCTGTCTGGCGACTCAATCAGCGCGTACACGACATTCGCATTCGACGGCGCGATGGCAACCGCGACGCGTCCCCAGGGCTTCGGCGGCAGGCCTTTGGCGCTTTTCCCGTCGAGATCGGTCCAGTTCGCGCCGCCATCGGTGGTCATCAAGAGGCCGCTGCCGCTCGGCGCCGTTGCGTTTTCGCCGCCCGAGCGGAACGTCCAGCCCTTCCTGCGGAAATCCCAGGTGCCCGCAAAAATGGTTTTCGAATCCTTCGGGCTCATCGACAGCATCGAGCAGCCCGTCGAAGCATTCGCGCCTTTCAGGATTTGCGTCCAGCTCTTGCCGCCGTCGGCGGTTTTGTAGACTCCGCGATCGTCGCTATCGCTCCAGAGCTTTCCCGGGACGCAGGCATAGACGGTGTTGCCGTCTTTCGGATCGATCAGAATTTTCGAAATGCGCTCGGAGTTTTTCAGGCCGAGATTTGTCCAGCTGTCGCCGCCGTCGGTGGACTTGTAGATCCCGTCGCCGATGGACGTGCTGTTCCGGGTCCACGACTCGCCCGTGCCAACCCAGATCGTTTTCGGCGCGGAAGGATCGATGGCGATCGCGCCGATCGATTGCGAGGTTTGCTTGTCGAAAACGGGCTTGAACGTCGTGCCGCCGTTCATCGATTTCCACACTCCGCCGCTCGCCGCTCCGATGTACACCGTGAGACGGCCGTTTTCTTTCACGGCTGCCACCGCGGCGACGCGGCCGCTCATTTCGGCGGAACCGATGTTCCGCGCGCCAAGTCCTGAAATCGTGTCGGAATCTACTTTCACATCCTGCGAGAAGGCCGGCGCGGGCAGCAGCGCGAGACAAATCCCAAGAATAAGCAAAGCGGCAAAGCTCAAACGCAGTTTAATCATCGCGATGGAATCCTCATTTGGTGAATTATGCAAACGGCACGGGAAATCAAAGGAAGCGGCTGTCATTTGCCGCCCGATGGTTTCGGCGCGGCTTTCATTGCGGGCATGGAAAAGATTGAGTCGTCGAGCGGTACGTTCTGCTCGATCTTGTCGATCGTAATTTTCGCCCGGTTGGTATCGCCCTTTTGGCCGCTCTCGAAGGCGAACGAGTAGTACACTCCGTTCACTTGCTCGTAGTCTCCGTAGTACGTCTCGCTCTCCTGGATCGTCCCGCGAATCGTGGTTTGAGTCTCGAGCTTCAGCGGCAGAAACGAATCGGTATCGAGATAGTAGAAGCGGACGTCGCCGTTCTTCAGCGTGAGCTTGATCTTGTAGCAGTCGGTTCCCTCCACCGAATCGTGGCCAATCAGTTCGGCGGTGTGCCCTTTCGCTTTGTAATCCACCAGCGGCCCATCAATGTCGGCATCCACTTGAAGGCTCTTCGTATCATCCTGGGACATCAGCTCCGGGTCGCGCCTGCCACTGAACGGGTTGAGTGACCAGCCGGCGCGGCCGTCGTACGCCTGTATCTGAGCCATTCTCTGGATCACAAATTCCTCCCGGACTTTGTCCGCGCGCTTATTGAGCTGTACGAACTGCGCCTCGAAACCCTGGACTTGTAATTTCCCGCTCATTCGAAGGCTGCTCACGGCCTTGAGCTTGTCCATTCCTCCCACGGCCTGGACGTTTTTCGCGATGATGTCATCGACGGTCTGCGCGGGAAGCGCTAGAGGTGCGACGAGTAAAGCCGCTAAGACGGCGAGACACATTGAAAATTTGCGGACCATTCGCATTGCTCCTTGGCTGTGAGCGAGGACTGGCGATTCGCTTTACGGATTGGTGCTGCTTCGCGGCGACAGCGAAGTGCGCGCCACCGCACACACACCCGAGTGTTCAGACGCGTAACGTCCAGTTTCGGTAGCAAGAGTTGTATGCCATTGGGACGAGGAAATCAAGTTTGTCCCGGCTTCAGGGGCAGCGCGTCAATTCGGTGGCAGGTAAGTTTCCGATAACGCAACTTACCAAGCGAGCGGAATTACTTCCGAGTAGCCCGGCCGGCGGGAGGATCAGTCGACCTCGACGCGCCAGAAATCCATTCCGGTAATCCGCAGGATGCGCGGCTTGCCTTCGAAGACGCAGAGGAACTCCGCCGTGTCTGGCATCCACTCCTCGTCGCTCATGCGAAAGAGCGACTCGCCGATGCGATGCAGCGTCTGGCCATCGAGCGTGAGCTGGCCTTTTAGCACGTAGGCGAGCGCGTCACCGCCCCACGCGCTTTCGCTGCGGTATCGACCGACGAAGGCTCCATATTCCTTCGGCGCAGTGAAGCTGCGCGGTCCCGAGTACTTGGCGCTCACATACCAGTCCGAGCCGTAGCTAACCTCAACCACCGGCCCAGACTTTTCACGGGAGTCGCCGCTGCCGGCCCCAGAAGCGCTCGCAGGCTGCGTTGCTGGTTTTGCGCTTTCCGCCGGCGCGCGGGCAAAAATGAAGGTGTTATCGGCGAAGACGCCTTCGATTGTCGAGATGAAGTTGTCGCCGTGCGTGTGTTGCAAAGGAATTCGCTTCCCTTCGTCTGCCAAGAAGAGTTGTTTGCCTTCGACGACGAATTCCAACTTCCGTCCATTGCCGTCGGTGAACGCCCCCGCATAATCCGCCGCGTTATCCATCTCGAGCGGATTGGCGATTGCCGGCGCCGCGGGCAGTGTCTTCGCCTCGCGCTCGGCGCGAAGCAGTCGCACTGCGTACTCCGTCACTGCCGTCGGCCGGTAGCCCTGCATGGCGTTAATCGAAGCAAACGCCGCCACGCCGCCGTCGAGGTCAACGTGAATCGAAGATGCGAAGGCAATCATGCCTCCGGTGTGCCGCAGGATCTTGTGTCCATCGAGCGTGTCGACCGCGATGCCGTAGCCGTAGCTTGCCGTCTCACTGAACTCGGGCGCTTTGATGTAAGGCGTCGACATCAGCGCGAAGCTTTGTTCGCTTACGATGCGGCCGTGCGGCCCCTGTCCGTGGTTCAGCAGCATGCGCGTGTATCGCGCCATGTCGCCCGGCGTGGAAGCGATGCACCCGGCGGTATCGTCCATCACCAGGTTCGGCGCGGGCGAGAGCCTTCCCTGGCGCGAATACACCTGATCGTCCCAGAATGGCTCGTAGCCGACTGCCGCGCGGCCGCGCGATGCTGTGCTGATCACGCCGACCGTCTCGGTCATCTCGAGCGGCGTGAGAATGCGTGCCCGAACGCACTCGCGCCACGGACGGCCGTCGAGTTTCTCGGCCAGCAGCCCGAGAATGCCGAAGCCCGTATTGCAGTAGTGAAAGTGTTCGCCCGGTTTGAAGCCCTGTACGACCCGCGAATCGGCGTCGCCGATAAAGACGCCCAGGTTGTCGGGCAATCCCGAGGTGTGGGTCAGGAGGTGGTGAATCATGATCGGGCCAAAGCGCGCCTCGATCGGCAACTGCGGCAGATAATCGAGCACTGGCGTCTGCAGATCGAGCTTCCCTTCGTCACGCATCTGCAACAACACCAGAGCCACAAAAGACTTGGTAATGGAGCCAATCTGGAAAAGATGCCGCTCGTTTACCGCGATGCGTTTATCCACATCGGCAAAGCCGTAGCCGGCGGTTCGGAGGGTCTTGCTGGAATCGGTCAAGCCGAGCGTCATCCCCGGCGCGTTCATGGCCGTCATGTAGCCGGCGATGTAGACGTCGAGGTCTTTTTCAACGGGAGTCGTGGCAGCCGGCTGCGGCATGGCTGCGCATATCCCGGCCGTCCAGAACAGGGGTGTAGCCAGGGCGGCGCCGGCGCCGCGCGTGAGGAAGAGCCGGCGGCTCATACCTTCGATGGACATGTGACCGAACACCTCCTCATTTTCACCGGCCCGTGGCAGCTTGGACTATTTTTCGTCGAGTTTTCGCCCCGCATTCAGATTATCGAAGTTCAAAATCGTGTTGAGGACGAGCGAATAGCTGCCAATCGTCTCGCCGCGGTAAATCGGATTGTTCGAGAAGAGGACCACGTGCCCCAAACCATTTGGCACGTCCACGACGGCCGCATGTTGCGCGATCTCGCTTCCCCCTTCGAGGAGTCCCGAGACGAGCAAATCCTTGCTATCGCTATAGCGGAGAATCACGCGCGGACGAATCGCCGGAGGAATCACCCAGATTCCATTACGCCGCTGGTCGTCGGTGAGCGGTTGCGCTTCCCAAGTCTCGGCGTGCGGCTCCTCGGCCGGGGCAACGGCCGGGCGCCCTGGCGTGAAGTCGGGATCGTCCGCGGTTCCGCGTCCGGTGGGACGTTCGGTCTGCTGATTCCCGAGCCGCCTAAAGCCGCGGAATGCGGCCATGTTCGAAAGATCGAAGATGGGCCCATTGTCGCAGTAAACCGAAAGACCCTCGCTAATGCCGTACGCAATCGGACTCGCGCCATCCACGAGCCGCGCCTTCAGGATGCTCCCGACAATCTTCATCTGCTTCGGCCGATCGATCGAGACTCCGCGCGTCAACCCGAGTGTCACAGCGAAATTGGACGTGTCCATCGCCGTCACTAGGACGCCGCCCTGTTTGACGAAATCCTGCAGGTGCGCGAGACCATCCAAGCCAAGGCCAGGTCGAATATCGTCGGTCGAGTCGTCGTTCTTGCCGAGGTTCGGCGTTTCCGGCGTGTTCTTCCACGGAATCGGATTGCCCCAGTCGGTGGGCAGACCGTTCACGACCAACAGAGGGTCTCCCCGGCCCACGGGCGGAAACAGGATCACATCATATTTCGAGCGCAGATCCGTTTCGCGCGACACCATCTGCGTATTGATGTAGTCGTACGGAATCTGCATCTTGTCCAACCCAAGCCGCCACCAGCCTTCTTCCTGCGTGCCCAGCCACGTGTGCAGCAGAGCCACGCGGGCCGCGCGTACCGGGTGGGTTTTCACGGAAGGTTCAGCCGCAATGCCGAACACCTGTACACCGAGTTGCGCCGCAACATTCTGCAAGTCGGAAGCGTTTGCGTTCTTGATGATGAACGAACCGCGATTGAATTTATGTCCCGATGCCTCGAACGGCTCTTCCGCAGCTTCGATGGACGCATCCTTCAGCTTGTACCGGAGGGTCGCGAGTTGGGTGTCGCCATTGTTGTTGATGGCGAAAACCGTCCCGCCGCCGCTTACGCCGCCCGGCGCCTTAATTTCCGGTACGAGTTCCATCGGCACATCGAGAACCTTTACGTCAAGCACGCGCGTGGCTCGCACGCTAAACAGTTCGGGAAACGTCCAGGCGGTATCGTCGTATGGAGTTTTTTGCGGATCTTCGGGACTCCAGTATTGGTAGTCGAGAAGCGCGTCCGCGATGCGTGAATACGGTTGGTCCATTCGGACGATGTAGCTGCCCGCCGCGAATTGAACCGTTTTCGGGGTGGATGCCTCCTTCTCTTTCGCATCGGAGTCCTTCTTCTGGGCGTCTTTCGAAGCGTCGCCGCTCGAGCTCGCATCGTCGCCCGGCTTCGCGTCTTTCGCACCCGCGCGCTTTTCCTTCTTTGCAGGCATCGTGACGCTAAACGCTTCCTTCGCGCGCGAGATCTCCACTCCCTGCATTCGCAAAATCGAAAGAAGCTGGGCTTGAGCGCCGGGCCGCGGATCGTCTGCCGGAAATACGTAAGCCGCTGGACCTTCATTCGACGGCTTCAGAACTGATCGCTTCGACTTCAAATAGAAATTTCGCAGGAAGAATTTGTTGTTGTCGGAAAAATAGTGCAGCGAGGTCAGCAGGCCGGTTTCTTCGTAATTATTGTTATCGCGCTGCGACCACGTCACCTTCGGCAACGGCGGATTCTGACGGAACCAGGTGCGCGAATACTCTTCCGGCTGAAGAGTGTGCTCCTCGGTGTCGGCGCCGCCGTTTCCGTATGTCTCGTACAGGCGACTGATTCCATTATGAGTAGCCGCGATGAACATCAAATAGCCGGGCGACCACGTGTCGAAATCTCCGTGCGTAAATACTCCGGGCATTCCGAACTCGGTCATGTCCGCGACGTTTCGCCACGCGAACATTTCCCACTCGTTCGTGAGAATCGGATCGAGCCACGCGTTGAACGGGCCGTCTCCGGCCGTGTTGTCGTAGAGGAACGGGACCGACTCGTGCAGATCGTGCAGCACCTGGGCCTTCCAGGAGACGTACGTGTTCAGGACGTTCTGCGTGAGCTTCAACGTCATGCCCATGGCGTCGCGATTGTTGTCGTGACCAACGTAATGGCCCCAGTAGAACAGCGGCGGGTAGTTGTCTTTCGGATGCGCGAGGTGCCAACGATAGATGTCGACCATGCGGTCGCGCCCATCCACCTCGACCACCGGCGTAATCAGCGTGATCACACCGTTGCGGATATCGGAAATGTAGGGGCTCTCGTCGACCGCGAGGCGGTATGCCAGTTCCATCAGAGCCGTGGGGGCGCCGGTTTCGGGCGAGTGAATCGTTCCGGTGATGTAGTACACCGGCACGGATGCGCCGACAAGCCGGTCTGCCTCGGCGTCATCCATCTTGATCGTGCGCGGGTCCGCCAACTTCGCCAGGCGCGCGCGATTTTCTTCCAGGTGCGCCAAGTTGGCTTCCGACGAGACGGCCACGGCAATCATTTCGCGGCCCTCTTCGGTGTGGCCGATCGAGAAAACTTTTACGCGCGGGCTGGCCTTCTCGAGCATGCGCATGTACTCGTAGACCTGGCTCGAATACGGAAGAATTCCTGGCGCGCCCGCGACGTCTCCGAGGACCACTTTCGGCGTCGGGACGCTCTTCGAGGCGGGCAGATAGTCGACCAGCGGAGACGTGAAGAACGGCTCGGTGGTGTATTCGTGGATTTTCTTCGTGTATTCCTCGTCCACGGGCTGCTTGGGATCGCGAGCCGGACGGCTGCCGTCGGCCGAAAGTGGCGCGGCAGCGAAAAGCAATCCACACAGCAAGAAAAGAAGAACGAAAAAGTGATGGAATCGACGACTCTCTGATGGCATTCCGGCCTCCGTTACTTTTGGCTCTGAAAGTATGAATCACACGGGCGCAAGCGCGGTCTTGTGCCGCGCGAGCGGCAGCCCGTCATATCATTCCATCCCAAGGTATGTAAAGCCCGTCTCGCCGGCTTGCCTCGGCACAGCTATAATTCATTAAAGATGGCGACGGAACCCCAACCCGAACCAGAAGCGCCCGACCGCGCGCGCAAGATTCTGCGGTACATGCCGATCGCTATTGCAATCGCGATGCTTTACGCCGGCTTCGTGCTTTTCATGCGCTGGAGCCAAACCCGCGACATGGAGGCAAAGGAAAAGGCCAAGGCGGCCGAAGAACAAAAAGAGAAGGACCAGCGCGCACTGGAGGTGGTCGGGGGAACTGAGTTCAAGATTCTGGTCTTTTATGCCACCCCTGGGCTCATTCATCGGGGCGACCCGGTGGAGCTATGCTATGGCGTCGCAAACGCGGAGACTGTGAAAATCGAGCCGGACATAGGCCGCGAAGTGTGGCCCTCCGTAAACCGCTGCATCGACATCAAGCCGAAGAAGACGACCACCTACACGCTGACCGCCGAGGATGGTCACGGAAACACGAAGACCGCAGCCCTGACGCTCGAAGTGCACTAAATCGCAGCACCCCGCGCGGCAAACTTCTCCGCCCACCGGACGCGTCCCGTCACTTGCATGGCGACGAACAAACTCAGAATCGCGCCAATCGTGACCGCGAGTCCCGTAAATCCTTCGAAGAAAAATGCGTAAGAAAACAGGATCAGGTACACGAACTGCGCAAGGCCCGCTTCCAACGCCGCAAAGCGCATCCCCACCACCAGTCGCAAGTAGCTGACCACCAAGAACGCGGAAACGCACGAACAGATCACGAACGCGGCGTGAATGGAAATGTGGTCCACCAGGTACGCCATTAACAGGTGAAATGAAAAAAATGCGCACGCCAGGAAGAAATAATTCATCGGGTGCAATTCGATCCCGCGAATCGTGGTCAACGTAAATAGAACGAAAAAGAAAAAGAGGAGCGAGACCGGAGCAAAATAGCTGATGCGGGCCGTCAGCGGGCCCGGCTGAATCTTTTCCGGCATGGCGAGGCCGATTTTGTAGCCCGAAACCAGATTGGTGTACCGCCAAACAAGCTCCCAGCCGTTGCCCACGGGATGCTCTTCGGAGGGCGAGAGCGTATTTTCCGGAAAATCGAACCCTTTGAAATCGGTCATCACGCGCAATTCGAAGTCATGCACCTGGTTCACGGAATCCCCAAAAGCGTATTGCCAACTATCGAGTCCTTGAGACTGATAGCCGACGTTCAGGACCGCGGTTTGCCGAGGCGGAACCGTCGTCGTGGCATAGGTGTCCTGTTTGGCAGTCGAGACCGCGAGCGGGGTTCCGTTTACGGTGAAAACGACGTCATCGTAAATGGCGTGTTCCGCCGGCAAGTGAAGTGTAAAGGTGGCCTCGCGCGGCTGATCGTCTGGATCGCTGAACTCGTAGGTCCCGGAAAAGCGCACCGCGTAGGTGCTGTACCAGAGGAGCCCTTTGCGCCGGTAATCCAGATGAAGCGCGGCGTTGATTCGACTTTTCTGCAAAGGTAGACCGTGGTAGACCCGGTCATCCAGTGTTTGCGCGACTTGTTCACCGTTTTTCGTGACCATGATCTGCCGAACGGAGCCGGTAACGTAGGTTGCGGTGGGGGCGGCCTGTTCCTGCGAAGTTCCCCAGGTGGACGCGACGCGGCCTTTGAGTTCCGGCTCCATGGAATAGGTGCGGTAGAAGATCGTGCTTCCGAGAATGGCCCAGCCAATCGAGGTGCAGACAAAAATGAAAGCGATAGCGGCAATGCGTTTGAACACGGGTGGAGCTCCTTTGCTGAGAACCCCTTGCACCAACGATGTTACGTCAAAGTAATTCCTGTTGTCAAGTACTTTGTACTGCAAAGTATGACAAAGAGTCTTCCTCGATGGGACTCACTCCCTTCTCCGGAAAGCCCGTCGCAAGTCCGCGCGGTCCTATTTGCGGCGGGCCGCGCAAATCCTCTATACTCGGAAGGTAACGAACACTTGACGCTGCCGAGCGCGCCGCCTCTCGGGCCCTGGCAGCCGCCCTAACATGAGCGACCTTGCCGAGAAAATTCAGAAGAAGCTGAAGGACGAAATCGCCGCCCTCGAGCACGAGCTGCACACCGAGCTGCCCAAGGAAATCAAGGTGGCTCGGGCGCATGGCGACCTTTCCGAAAACGCCGAGTACAAGTATGCGAAAGAGCGCCAATCGTACGTTTCGGCGCGGCTAGGCCAGCTTCACCAGCGAATGGCCGACATCTCGATGATGAACCTGAATAATCTTCCGAAGGACCGCGCCGCCTACGGCTCGCGCCTCGTGGTTCTGGATGTGGCCAAGGACACCAAAATCGAGTACAAGCTTGTAACTGTCGAGGAAGCCGACGCATCCAAAGGCTTGATTTCCACGAGTTCCCCGATTGGGCGCGCGCTCCTGGGCAAGAAGGTGGGCGACGAAGTGGTCGTGACGACCCCGGCCGGCAAGAAGGAATACGAGGTCGTTCGGCTGTACACGATTTACGACGAGGAATAACGGAGTAATGCCCCTTCCATGCTGACACGGACCATCGGCCGGTATCTTTCCTGGCCTATCGACCGTTTGGCATTCCTGCTGGCACGCACAGGCGTTCCGCCTAACGTCATTACGTGGTCGGCTCTGGCACTGAACCTCTGGGCTTGCATATTTTTCGCTGCCGGCAGATTCGCGGCCGCCGGCGGGCTGATGATTCTTGCCGGGCTTTGCGATCTGCTCGACGGCCCGGTGGCGCGAAGGCAGAACCGCGTCTCGAAATTCGGCGGATTCCTCGAATCGATCCTCGATCGATACTCCGATCTCATGCTGTTTCTGGGACTTCTCGTCTACTACGTGCGCGTGAACCGATTCCCTTACGCGATCCTCGCCGGCACGGCGATGGCGGGGGCCGTGATGGTGAGCTACGCAAGAGCGCGCGCGGAATCGCTAGGTCCCACTTCGGAGGTCGGATTCTGGGAGCGCCCCGAGCGCATGGTCCTGATGATCGTCGGCGCGCTGGCGAATCAGATGGGGCTGGCGCTGTGGATTCTCGCCATCGGACCGAATATCAGCGTCATTCACCGCATCGTGCACACCTGGCAGCAGACGGAAGGAAAGCTTCGCGGGCGGCGTGCTGGTGCCGCTCCGGACTCCTCAGCTCGGCCGGTGAACGCGCCTCCCGAAGCAGCCGCGATCCTAAGTCGCTCGGCAGGCCGGGGGAGCTGAAATGCCCAAGCTGCTTGGCATCGTGGGCGCGCTGGTAATCTGCGCGGGACTCGACCTGCTCTGGCAGTGCCGCCACGAAATTCGGTTTTGGATTTCCGCGTACTTGAAAGTGTTTCGCGCCATGCTCCGGCAGGAAGAACCGCTGCACGTTTTCCCTTCGAAAGAAGCGGTGGAGAAGCGTCAGGGGGCCATTCGCTTCCTGCTCGGAATGGGCTTCACATTTCTCCTCGGTCCCATCCTGATCGCGCTGAGCCTCACGCTGATGTTCTACAAAAATCTCTGACGCTCGGCGAGCCTTGCGACCCTCTCTCATCGTTCATGGCGGCGCCTGGAAGATTCCTGAGGCGGCGTTTGCGGATTGCCGTGCCGGAATTCGCAATTCTCTGGAACAGGCTTGGAAGATCTTGTCGGGCGGCGGCGCGGCAATTGACGCCGTCGAAGCCGCCATCGTGGCGCTCGAAGACGATCCCACCTTCGACGCCGGCATCGGCTCGCACTTGACGCGAGACGGCCGCGTGCAACTCGATGCCATCATGATGGACGGCGCGACGCTGAAAGCCGGGGCCGTGGCCGCCGTCGAACGAATTCGCAACCCGGTTCGCCTCGCTCGCTGCGTTCTCGAAAAGAGCGACCACATGATGCTGGTCGGCGCCGGCGCCGAACAGTTCGCCACGGAGAACGGCATCCCTCTCTGCGATCCCGAAGAATTGATCACCGATGTGGAACGCGCGGCCTGGAGCCGTTGTCTTGAGGATTCGCACGCCGCCGAAAATCACCTGGGCCACGAGCAGGGGACGGTGGGCGCCGTCGCACTCGATTCGCAAGGAAGTCTTTTCGCGGGCACCTCGACGGGCGGCACCTGTTGCAAGCATTCTGGCCGCGTGGGCGATTCCCCGCTCATCGGCTGCGGCTGCTACGCCGACGCGGAATGGGGCGGCGTCTCCTGCACGGGGCACGGCGAAGGCATCATGAAAATTGTAATGGCCAAGATGGCGGTCGACCTGCTGTCCACTCCGCCCGACGATCCGTATGCCTTGCGACCGAAGCCGGGAGGCTCGCAGGCAGAGCGAAATCTCGCGCAGTTCGTGGCCGACGCGTGCGTTCGCAAGCTGGCGCACCGCGTCCACACCACCGGGGGAATCATTCTCCTCGATCGCGAAGGCAACCCCGCCGCTGCGTTCAACACGCCGGCCATGGCCTACGGCTTCGTGGAAAAAGACGGCTCGTTGCGCATCTCGCCGTAGGACCCGCCTGCCGACCGCTTGCAGGCTCTTGCCAGACTATTTGCTTTCCGATTTGCTGTCCGAGGCTTCGCCAGTGCCGAAGAGCGGCGAATCCTTCGGGAACGCTTCGCCCCAGATGTAATGGTTGAACCAATCGAGGTTCGACTGCAGCAGCGCGCGCCGCGATTTCGGCTTGTTCACGCCGTGGCCAAAACCCGTATAGAAAATCAGGCGTGACGCCACGCCCTCGTCCTGCAAGCCGCGGTATAGCTCATAGCTGTCGGGCACAGGCACGCGCTTGTCGTTGCTTCCCTGCTGGATCAGCGTGGGCGTCTTGGCCTGCTTGATCGTGGTAATCGGAGACGTCTTGGCGTAAACCTCCGGATCGTCCCACGGCGTTGCCTTCAGATATTGCCGCGTGAACGGCGTGATGTCGGTGTTGACGTAGTACGTCATCCAGTCGCTGATACCCGCGCCCACCGAAATCGCCTTGAATCGGTCCGTGTGCGTGGTCAGAAACGCCGAGATGTATCCGCCCTCGGACCAGCCCATCGATCCGAGCCGATTGGGATCGGCGATTCCTTCCGCGATCAGAAAATCCACGCCGCTCATCACATCCCACATGTCGCCCACTCCCAGGTTGCGCACGTTGAGCGCGCGAAATGCCGCGCCGTAGCCCGCGCTGCCGCGATAGTTGGGCTCGAGGACGAGCGCGCCCTTGGCCAGAAATATCGGCACCGGATAAGCGTAGCCCGATGCGAACAGGGTGGGCTGCGAAATGCCGGTTGGGCCGCCATGAATCATCACGAGCAGCGGATACTTCTTCGATGGATCGTAATCGGCGGGTTTGTGCAGAATGCCTTCGATTTCCGCGCCGTCTTTGCTCTTCCACGAAACCACTTCTGTCGTGCCCAGAGTCCAGTCCTTCACCTGCGCAGTCATGTCGGTTAGCTTGCGAGGAGAGAAGCCCGCGACCGGCGAGACGTACAGTTCGCTCAAGTGCGCGCCGTCGGCCTCAGTGAACGCGATCGTCTTGAAGTCTTTCGTAAATGACACGCCGCCGATGAAAAACGTACCCGGCGCCGTGATCCGCTGAATCTCCGCGGATTGCGGATCGAGGCGAAACGCGTGCACGTTCGTGTGCCGCAGCGCGACGAAGTAAATCCCGTCAGGCCCCCAATCGATCGCGCGAGGATCTTCATCGAATTTCGCAGTCAGATCGCGAACGTCGGCCGGAGTCGTGGCTGTTTTGGCCAGGACCGCGTCCACATCGACGACGGCGATGTGGCTGTTGGCATAAAAGAAGTACGGCTGCGCGAGCGCCGTCGAGAACGCGAGCTGTTTGCCGTCCGGCGAAAACATCGGCGAACCGTCGGGACCCTCCAGCGCGACGATTTTCTTCACGGCGTTGTTTTTCGTGAGATCGAGCAAGTAAATGTCTTCGTCGTCCCTGAACGCAAGCATTGGATTTTTCGTGGCGCTGAACGCGATGCGTGTTGAATCGGGCGACCATGCGAATGAGCCCACGCTGAGCGATAGGTCCGAGGTGAGCTGCTTCGCGGCAACGGGGAGAAAATTCTGGAGCGCCGTGCTCACGTCGACGAGCCAGAGCTGGTTCTGCTCGTAGTCTTTTTCGTAAACGTCGTAATCGCTGTATTTTTCTTTGCGGTCCTTGCTGGCTTTCGTTTCCGCGGGATTGGCTGCGAAGGCGATGGACTTCGAATCCTTGGACCACTCGAAGTCGCTGACATCCGTGGAGGACTTCGTGAGTTGCCACGCCTCGCCACCCTCTGGCGAGATCAGCCAAATTTGGTGCGACGCCGGCTTGCCGCCGCCCGCGTCAGCGTCTTTTCCGTCCTCCTTCTTCGCGTCCTTTTCTTTCTTCTCTTCCTTTTTTTCCTCCGCGAGCGGCTCGATCGCGCTCGACTCGCGCTCGGCGACGAATGCGAGCCATTTCCCGTCGGGCGACCATTCGGCCGCGCCCGGCCCGTGCTTACCGCGCGTCAACTGAAAATTCGCGCCCGTGGCGAGATTCACCAGCCAAATCTGCGAGATGAACTCATTGTCTTTCCAATTGGTTTCGTTCATCCGATACGTCACGAAACGCCCGTCGGGCGAAATCATGGGCGAGTTGACGCTCTTCAGGCTGAGCGACTCGTCCAGGGTCGGAACGTGCTTCATCGCCTGTGCATGCGCGAAGCTCGGCAAAATAAGCATCGCAGCGAGAATCCAAACGTGACTACGGAACCGCGTCATAAAGGAAGCCTCCACGTCTCTCTACGTCCTCGCCAGCGTTTATGTTCAGTGGCCGAAGCTCGAATTTATGGACACGTCCACAATGCTAAGCCGCCCTGCGCCACCCGAGCTTCGCTATCCCGCCAGTGCTCTGAGGTGCCCGAGCTGCCGGAACATGCCGAAATCATCCCGCACTGCGAAATGCTCGACAATCTTCCCGTCTCTCAGGCGAAACCGGTGAAAGTGCTTCACGCTGAACGCTTTGCCGTTCGGCGGCAGACTCGGTCCCTCCAAAGGCGGTATGAGTGAAAATTCTCCCAGATGCGTTCCCTGAAAGGACACTTCGCACATGACCGTTTCGCCTTCAGCCACCATCGAATCGACCGTAAACCGCAAGTCGGGGAAAGCCGTGCGCCAAACGCTGACAATGTGTTTGACGATCGCTCGGCCGTCTTGATACTGCTGGCCGAAATTCATAAAGTCCTCTGCGAAAAAATCGCCGACCCTATCGAGTTGGCCCTTGTTCCACAGCACATCGAAATGACCCCGGACGCAGGCCTCATTTGCATCATTCGACATGCAACACCTCACTTTCTTCAGTGGCCGTAGCTGGAATTGATGAAGGCGTCGACGTCCTTGTGCAGTTTGTCGTGCGCCTCCTGGTCCACATACGGCATATGACCTGCGCCGATGTAGGTGAAGCTCACGTTCTTCCGCACCGACGGTTCGAGCCCCATGTGGCTCATCGTGTATTCCACTGCGTGAAACGGACAGTTCGCGTCGTAATATCCCATCACAAATAGCACCTTCAAATAGCTTTGCTGGGTCATCGCGGCGCGCAGCGTCTCCAGGATATTCGGGGTGCCCTGTTCGTCCCACGGCCACACGCGCGCGCTCACCAGGTAGTACGAGTCGCCATCCCACTTCAAATCGCGTCGAATGTAATCCTGAAACGTGGCCATCCACGTGCCCTCGTACGACGCCTCGCTCGGATCGTACTGCGTGCGTTCGCCCGCCGCATCCGCGTCGATGCCCTCAAACCGCGAATCGAGTTGTCCGATGGTGCGGCGCTTGTCGCGCTCGAGTTCCTTGGCCCAGCGGTCTTCCTGAATGCGCAGGTTGCTCTGCTCGATATATTTCGGCGAGAGCGCCGTGAAACGCGCCAGGTCCTGCACCACCTTCTGCCGCTCGACATCCGGCAATTGGTCGCCCTTCAACAGCGCCTGCGCGTATTCTCCATCGGCAAACTCGCGCGCCTGCTGCGCCACTTGCTCGAGCGTCTCATTCTGCAGATCCGGCGCAAGCAGATGGTGGTACCACGCCGTCGTCGTGTACGTGGGAAGGTACATCATCGTCGGCATGTCGTTCGAGGGGCTTTCGTCGATCGTCGGGGGGATCAGGTACGTCGAGACCATCACGATTCCGCTCAGATAAATCTCGTGCCGGCGCTGCAGGACGCCCGCCAGTTCGGCCGACCGCGTGGTGCCGTAGCTTTCGCCAATCAGAAACTTAGGCGACGCCCAGCGGTTGTTGCGCGTGATGTATTGGTAGATGAAATCCGCAAAATAGTTCGCATCCTCAACGAGGCCGTGAAACTGCTTCGCATCTTGCCCTGGCGCCGGACGGCTGGCGCCCGTGGAAATCGCGTCGACAAACACGAGATCCGTGGCATCGAGGAACGAGTCCTCATTGTCGGTGGTCAAGTAGGGGGCCGGCATGCCGTGGCCGTCGGGCGAAACCACGGGGCGCTTGGGCCCGAAACCCATGTGGACGAAGAGCGACGCCGAGCCCGGGCCGCCGTTGTAGGAGAACGCCACGGGCCGCGTCGCCGGGTCCGCCACTCCGTCTTTCGCGTAGCCGACGTAGAAGAAGCTCGCCTTCGCCTCGCCCGCGTCGTCTTTGATCACGTACGTTCCGATCGTCGCCGTGTAGTTGATTATCTGCCCGCCGATTTTCGCGGAGTGGTGCGTCACGGAAGACTTCTCCACGGGCGGCGCCGGCTTTTCTTCTTTGGCTTGCGCGGCCGCCGCGGGCTTCGCCTGTTGCTGTTGCGGTTGCTCCTGTGCTCCAGGTTGCTGCGCGGCTGCGAGCGAACCGCCGAATAAAATCATAAGGCAGGATGCGAAGATTGCGTGGGTTTTCATCGTCGTTCCCTCTGAGAGATGTGCAAAAGCGCGGAAGAAGGTAACACGCAACGTCGTCCAATGCGAGATTGTCGGCGATTGAAAGGCCCGTAGCCAAGGCGCCTCGCAGGGCTAAAGAGTCGTGCGAGGACTAGGGTTGAGCGACAAGGGCCGTGAAACCTTGGAACCACAGATGAACACAGATGAACACAGATAAACACAAACACCAATGAAGCAAAAGGCACACGACAAGAGCTTCGGTCGGTCGGGTTATTTCTTGGGATGAGATGTGCTGAGCGAGGCGGATGCGATGAGGATCTTCGCTTCAGCCGGGTCGACCGGCTCCATCCAGACAGCGGGGCGATCGTGGGTTCGCGCGTCTACCTTCGCCTGGAAGTAGTACACGCTGCCCGGGGCAGCGGTAAGACTCGCGGCCCCTGCAAGCTTCGAGAGCCTCTTCAGGCTCGACTGCCAACTCGCGCAAACACTGTGGTCCCCAGGATCGACCGAGAAGAAGAAATAGGACTTACCATGATCCGCGCCAACCCACTGGCCATCGAGCCCTATCCTCATGGTCACAGCGCCAATCACCAAGCCGGGGTCCGTCTTTTCATCCTCGAAAACATACACCAGCGCCTTGCCCGCATCTGGCTGTCCCTCAGGATGCTGATTCTTATCTGTTTTCACGTCGAATTCGACGTTATCGGCGCCGCAGCCAGCTGCCGCGCGGGCAGCGGCAGCCTGATCCTGAGCAACCACGGGTACTGCGAACATCGCGAATAACGACACTACTAGCATGCTTTTCATGGGCCGCCTCCAGCCATTTAGCGTTCGCAACGCCCCGGAACAATCAAATTAGTGTGTACGAATGAATGACGCGCGGTGTGGCCATCGGGTTTCGATTACTGGTCACAGGGCCCGCTAAGATACACTCCGGGAATCGAGGAATCAGTGCGATAGCGCAAAAAGATGAAGTCGTCTTTGGAAGAAATATTGATTGAGGTGTGGCGACAAGCCCTTGTCGAAGGCGCAAAGACGGTCGCGTTCGAAGGCAAAAGTTACCCGGTGCTGAAAACGCCCAAAAAAGGACTGCGGCAGGTCGACTTCGTTTTCGGTGGACGCGAGATTCGCGGGCTCGAGCAGAACCCGGAAACAAGATCTCGGTGGGCGCAAATGGCCGCTTCGGGCAAGAAGGTGATGCAGTTCCTGATCCGCGGCCGCTACATCGCCGCCGTCGCGGACGGCAAGATGACCCTCTATGCCCGCGGCGGCAGAGACCGCTAGCGGCGGGCAGCGGCTTTCTTCAAGTTGAACAATTCGGGAGCCGTATGCTAGCATCCGGCTCCTCCGCCTTTCGGGCTGGCCGGTTGGCATGCCAATCGACCGGACGAAGGGTCCGCAGGGTCATCGCGCTGACGCCGGGGCGCCCTTCGAATCCGCTCCAAACGGATTCTATGGGCTTTGCGTCGTGATGCTCATGCAAATGCCAGGCACGAATTCGAGGTTTGGCTTCCTTCGCCGTAATTCCGCAGATTTGTATGTAAACTCAGAAAAATCCACCGCAGAGGCGCAGAGACCGCATAGGAATCCATCGCCGTTAGAATTTCCATTTTCGAATCTCGCAATTCAACGAGGTGAACAATGAAATCCTATAACACCGAATCGATCCGCAACGTTGGCATTGTCGGCCACGGCGACACGGGGAAAACCCAGCTCGTGTCGTCGTTGCTGTATACGGCGGGGATGACGCCGAGGCTCGGCAAGGTGGCCGACGGCTCGACGACCACCGACTGGGACGAAGAAGAAATCGCGCGCAAGATCTCGATCAATACGGGACTGGCCTATGCGGAATGGCAAGCGCCCGGCCAAGCCGAAAAAACCAAGATCAATCTGCTCGATACGCCGGGCTACTCCACGTTCATTAATGAAACGAAATCGTCGCTGATTGCGGCCGACGCCTCGCTGATCCTGGTGGACGCGGCTGCCGGCGTGCAGGTGGTGACCGAAAAAGTGTGGGACTACGCGACGGAATACGATCAGCCGCGCGCATTCATCATCAATTGGATGGACCGCGAACTCGCGAGCTTCGAGCGCGCGCTCAGCTCGCTGCAGCACGTGTTCGGCCGCGCTGTGATTCCAGTGCAGTTGCCGATCGGCTCGGAGAAGAATTTCCGAGGCGTGATTGACCTGGTCACGATGAAGGCGCTGATCTACACGCCTGACGGCGACGGGAAAGCAAAAATCGAGGAAATCCCGGCGGACATGGCCGATGAAGCACAGGCCGCCCACGAAGCGCTGGTCGAACTGGTTGCCGAAGGCGAAGACGAGTTGATGCAGGAATTCTTCGAGAAAGGCACGCTGCCGCCGGAAGACTTGAGGAAAGGCTTGCACGAGGAAGTTCGCGACAAAAAGGTTTTCCCCGTCCTGCTCAGTTCCGCGCTGCACAATATCGGCAGCGATGCGATCCTGAATTTCATCGTGGAGATTCTGCCGTCACCGGCTTATCGCGGAAAGGCGAGCGGGCACAAGACGCCCGACCGCAAGGGCGAAACCGTCGAGCGCAAGATTGGCGATTCCGAGCCGCTTGCGATCTTCGTTTTCAAAACGCTCGCCGATCCCTTCGCCGGGCGCATCACGTATTTCAAGGTGATGTCGGGCGTTCTGAAAAACGACGCGACGCTGCAAAACTACCAGCGCAATTCGCAGGAACGTTTGCAGCACATACAGGTGATGCAGGGAAAGACGGCGACGAGCGTCATCGATATGCACGCGGGCGACATCGGAACCGTCGCGAAACTGAAGGAGACGACCACGGGCGAAACGCTCGGCGACAAGAACGCAACCATGTTTTATGTCACCGCGCGGATTCCCGAGCCGTCGATCACGTTTGCAGTCGAGCCGAAAACGCGCGCCGATGAAGATCGCATCGGAGTGGCCATTCACAGGATCCTCGAAGAGGACCTGGCTTTGCGATTCTCGCGCGATCCGCAAACGAAGGAATTTCTGTTGAGCGGCGCCGGACAGCAGCACATCGAAGTGGTGGTGGCGAAACTTCGCAAGCGCTATCACGTCGAAATGACGCTGAAGCCGCCGAAAGTGGCCTATCGCGAGACGATTCGCGGCAAAGCCGACGCCGAGGGCAAGCATAAGAAACAGACGGGAGGTCACGGCCAGTTCGGGCTGTGTCGGATCAAGATGGAGCCGCTGCCGCGCGGCAAGGGAATCGAGTTCGTCGACGACGTTTTCGGCGGCGCGATTCCCAAGAACTGGATTCCGTCGGTCGAGAGGGGCATCCGCGAGTCGGCCGAACGCGGATTTCTGGCGGGCTTTCCCGTTACCGATTTTCGCGCGAGCCTATACGACGGCAAGTATCACGACGTGGATTCGAGCGACATGGCGTTCAGGATCGCAGGCTCGCTCGCGTTCAAGGAGGCGATGAAGCAAGCGCGGCCCGCGCTGCTTGAACCCATCATGCACGTGGAGGTGTATGCCCCGGACCAGTACTCGGGCGACTTGATGGGCCATCTGAGCGGACGCCGGGGAAAAATCAGCGGCAGCGAAACGCGCACCGGAAGCGTGGTCATCAAGGCGCTGGTGCCGTTCGCGGAAATGCTCAGCTACGCGAATGAGCTGATTTCGATGACGCAGGGGCGCGGAAGCTACTCGATGGAATTTTCGCACTACGATTTCGTGCCCGCCGAGCTGGCGGAAAAAGTGATCGCCGCGCACAAGCCGCACCACGAAGGCGACGAAGCGGAAGGAATGTCAGCCTAGAAAATCCAAAGGAAGCGGTGCTTTTTCTTTTCGGGCGCCGCGGACGTTGCCGGCGTCGCGTCGGAGCTCGGCGCCGCGGCGTTCTGGGCGACCATCGCCGCGCTTGACGGTGCGGTGTTCGCGGGCCTGGCACTCGCGTTGTTGGCATTTGCGGATCCGCTGCCGCTCATCGCTGGGCAGCCGTAACCGAGGCATGGTCCCGCCATGCGAAGCGTGCAAGAGGGGAGCCACAACAAACACACCGCAGTTATCAATCCGAGAGCTTTCCTTCTCATCGGTTGCCCCTTTCAGACATTCCGCGCGCGCGGGAGGCGGCGCACTGTACTGATAATTTTCTCATACGCAAACACACGTGCACGTTCATTTCCAACCGGTGTCGGCGGTAAAGCCAATGGAGAATGGAAAGCGAACCCGCGAAAGGGCCTTGCAGTTCCCTTTTTGGAACCCGGCTCAGGAGAATCTGGGAAGGAAGAATCCGGTGAGGCGTTTGTGTTCTTCGAAAGCGGCTCCAAACTCTCCCGAGAGCAAGGCTTCTTCCCGCGAGGCCTTCCACGTGAAACCGGCGAGCACAATCACGAATGCCACGATCACCCGATACTTCCCAACCGCCAACCCCGTGCCCAGGATCGCGAGGAGAATGCCGGTATAAATCGGATGGCGAATGTGCGCGTATGGTCCCGTGCGAATCAACTGATGATCGGCGCGAAGCGAGACGCTGCTGCTCCAATATCGTCCGATGTGATAGCGGGCCCAGATAGCGAAACCGATGCCGAGACACGTCAGCGCCGCGCCGATTTCCTCGACTGCGTCGGAGTAAGGAATGAAACGCCGGTTCAGGACCCCCCAAATCGGGAGCGACCGGTCGAGCAGCAGGACGGCGATTCCCAGCAAGAGCGCGCGCACCAACAACTCGCCGGCGGGCTCGCGTTTTTTCATGCGGTTGAGGCTCAGAGCAGCGGCGAACCAATACACCAGGAAGACGACCCACGCCGCCTGGATGACGATGCCGCTCACGTCAAGATCGAACATGATTGCTCCTCGATCTTATATACGTCGCCCGCGGGGAAATCTTTCGCCTGGCTGCGAGGATTGTCAAGCTCGGACGGCCGCGGCGTCGCCGAGCCGTTCGAATCCGGCGTCAACCAAAATGGCCCTTGCGATTCCTCGTCGAGGTGCTTCAAGCTCGGACGCCATGAAGAAAGGTTCGCGGCCGAAGAAGCTGGGCGATGCGACGCTGGCAATCCACGCCGGCGAGGAGCGGTTTCACGTGGGGGTGCCGGTAGGCGTCTCGATCGCGCGCACGGCAAACTTCACTTTCAAAAGCACCGAAGAAATGAAGCTCTGGGCCGAAGGAAAAAGCTCGGCCTACATCTACACGCGCTATGGCAATCCGACGCTCGCCATCGCCGAACAGAAGCTGGCCGCTCTCGAGCGCGCGGAAGCAGCGATCGTCACGGCCTCGGGGATGGCGGCAATCTCGAGTTCGCTTCTGGCCGTTTTGAAGGCGGGCGACGAAGTGATCTCCACGCCCCAACTGTACGGCGGAACCTACCGGTTGATGCGCGACGTGCTTCCCCGGTGCGGCATCGCCGTGCGTTACGTGGAGCCGGACCTTGCCGGAATCGAGCGGCTCGCCGGCCCGCGGACCAAGGCGCTCTACATCGAAACGCCCAGCAATCCCACCTTGCGGCTCGTCGACCTGCGCAAAGCGGTGGCGTTCGCGAAGGAGTGGGGCCTGGTTTCGCTAATCGACAATACGTTCTCGAGCCCGGTGCTGCAGAAACCGATTGAGCTCGGCTTCAACATCGTGCTGCACAGCGCCACGAAATTCCTGGCGGGCCACTCCGACGTCATCGCGGGCGCGGCGGCGGGCAGCCGCGTTCTGATCGACAAGGTGCGGCAGAACATCATCAATCTGGGAGGCTCGATGGACCCGGAAGCGGCCTTCCTGCTGATTCGCGGGATGAAGACACTCGAAGTTCGCATCGAACGCCAGGGCAAGACGGCTATGACCCTCGCGAAATATCTTGCGCGGCATCCCAAAGTCGCGCGGGTACACTATCCGGGATTGGCGTCGCACCCCGATCACGCGCTCGCAAAACGCCAGATGCGCGGGTTCGGCTCGATGCTCGCTGTTGACCTCAAGGGCGGACTTGCCGCGGCGCGCCGCTTCTGCGATCGCGTCCGCATATTCCTGCTGGCCGTGAGCCTGGGCGGAGTGGAGTCGCTCGTGGCACTGCCGATGTACACCTCGCACTACAGAATGTCGCTGGCGGAGTTGCGCGCCGCCGGCGTGGAGCCTGGGACGGTGCGGGTCTCCGTGGGTCTGGAGGATCCCACCGACCTGATCGAAGATTTGCGCCAAGCCTTGAGCTGAACCCGAAGGGCGGCTGGCCGATTCAGCGTTATCGGGGCGGTCGGGCGACCGTTGAACTCTCTGTTAGACGTATGACAGAATCTGTCAAACCTTTACAGGGTTCGCAGGATCGAGTCGTCCATGAGCTCACGCGCCGTCTCTACCGTCGCTGTCTCCCTTATCTGTTTCATCGGCGCCGCCAGTGCGCTGGGACAAGCGCGTCCTGGCATGCCTACCGCCTCGCCGAACCAGATTGGACCGCCGGCGGGAGGCCTCTCAAATCCCTATGCATCCATTACGGTCATCGTAGCAGATGAAAACGGAGCAAATCTGAGCCAGCAGGCGCTCGTGAAGCTGTACAGCAATTCGACCCAAACAAACGTTTGGGGCACGACCCAAGACCGTTCCCAGATCATTTTCGATCAGGTTCCTCCGTCTGACTACGAGGTGGAGGTGAGCGCGGCGGGATACGAGACAACCACGAAAGACCTCAACGTCATGACTGCAGGAGAGAATTACGAGCTGATCGTCCGTCTGAAACAAGACGACTCCGGCGCCGTGACGAACCCGGTTCCAGGACAATTGCTCGCGCCCAAGGCGCGCAAGGAGGTTCAAGAAGGAATCTCGGACCTCAACGCGGGAAGACTGAATCAAGCGGAGAAACACTTTGAAGCCGCCTACAAGCTGGCTCCGACCAACGCCGATTTGAATTATTTGCTGGGGTTTCTCTACTTGCAGAAAAAGGATTCGGACCAGGCGCAAACATACCTGACGAAAGCCATCTCGATCGATTCGCGCCACGTCCGAGCGCTGACAGCGCTCGGACAGCTTCGACTGCAAAAGAAGGACTATCCGGGAGCCATAACACCGCTCGAACAGGTAGTTTCAATTGACCCTGGATATTGGACGGGCCATTGGCTGCTCTCGGAAGCCTACCTGCGGATCAATGACTTTGAGAAGTCGCGCGACCAAGCCGACCTCGCAATCCAGAAGGGCAAAGGTGCGGCAGGCCGCGCCGAGATCGTGAAGGGAGAGGCGTTAGCAAACCTGGGCCGGCGCGAAGAGGCAATTCAAGCCTTCGAAGCTTTCTTGAAAGATGCGCCCAAGGATCCCACAGGCCCGGCGGTTCGCGAAATGATCGCGCAACTGAAAAACACGAGTGTGCCGGCGTATCGGGAAACTTCTGCCAGCGCGACAGTCTCCGCATTGCCGGTCGCCACTACCGCTCTCGGGCCTGCGGAGAGCAAGCTCTCGATTCCCCTCTGGCACCCGGCAACCATCGACGACGAAAAACCGGTAATAGCGCAAGGCGTTGTCTGCCCGTCGGACCGCGTCATCGCCGGTGCAGGCAAGCGCGCGAAAGAGATCGTTGACAACGTGGGTCGCTTCGACGCCACGGAGGAAGTATTACACGAAGAACTCGACGAGTTTGGGAAGCCCATTTCAAAGGAGACACGCAAGTTCGACTACCTGGTGACGATCTCGGAGAGCCGGCGGGGAGGGCTGACGGTGGACGAATATCGCAGCTCTCTGACGGATCGAGGAGATTTTCCCGACGATATTGCAACTCGTGGATTGCACGGCCTCGCTATGGTGTTTCACCCCTTGCTGCGCGACGATTTCCAAATGACGTGCGAAGGGCTGGGCGACTGGCAGGGGCAAGCGACGTGGCTCGTTTACTTCCGGCAGCGCCCCGACCGCCCGAGCCGCCTGATGAGCTACCGGTTCACTGACGCGGAATATTCCGTTCCTCTGAAGGGCCGCGCGTGGATAGCGGCCGGGACGTTCCAGATCGTTCATCTGGAAGCGGACTTGCTGAATCCGATGCCCAATATCCAACTGCTGAGTCAGCACGAGGCTGTCGATTATGGCGCTGTGGTTTTCAAGACCAAGAAGGCTGAACTCTGGCTTCCGAAGAGCGCCGACCTTTACTTCGATTTCCGGCGCCACCGATACCACCGGCGCCACAGCTTTGGGAACTACAAACTGTTTTCGGTGGCTGCCGACCAGAAAATTGGCGACCCGAAGGAAACCGACGAATCGAAGGCGCCGCCTCCGAAATCCCAGCGCTGACTCGGTATCAGCTTCGGCCATTGAGCTGCGAGCCGATTGATCGGGACCCTAGAAGGTGAGAAACTCCCAGCTATCCCCTGCTAGCCGCCTCGATGTGGAGGACAGGATGAACCGGCCGCAGAAATACGTGGTAGCCGCTTCCATTTTGGTCCTAGCCCTAGGTGCGAGCACTTCGGCTCAGACGCGTTTGCGCTCGGCGACACCCACCGGACCGACTTCTCCCTCGGGCCTTTCCGATCCTGCCGTTGTCGGCTCATCCATCATCGTTTCCGTAGTTGACGAAGCGGGGATGCCTTTGGACAAGCAGGCAATCGTCAAGCTCTCCGACGAGGCGACGCAGTCCGTCACCTGGGGAAACACGCAGGGCCGCACGGAAGCGCAATTCGACAACGTAAAAGCGGGCCAGTACCAAATTGAGGTGAGCGCTCCCGGCTTCAAGACCACGCAGCAGGAACTGACGGCCAGCAGCAGCCACGAGGCATATCGCGTGCTCGTCGCCCTGCCGCTGGACGTTTCCGGCGCGGTGACCGACATAAAACCAGGGCAAGTGCTCGCGCCGAAGGCTCGGAAGGAAGTGGAAAAAGGAATGGCCGCGGTGAGGCAAGGCGATCTCGCCGAGGCGCAGAAGCACCTCGAAGAAGCTTACAAGCTGGCCCCGGCTAATGCGGATGTGAATTACCTGCTGGGCGTTCTCTATGTGCGGCGTAAGGATGCGGCGCAGGCACAGGCTTATCTGAATCGCGCAATCTCGCTCGATTCCCGACACGTGGGGGCGCTGACGGAACTGGGCCAATTGCTTTTACAGCAGAGAGATTTCGCCGGAGCGACGGCTGTTCTCGAACCAGCTGTTTCACTGGACCCAAAACAGTGGCGGGGCCATTGGCTGCTCGCTGACGCCTATCTCCGGCAGCAAAAGTTCGAGAAAGCCCGGCAACAGGCGGCGTTGGCGATTCAGGAAAGCAAAGGCGGCGCAGTGGAAGCCAGACTCGTGCTGGGCGAGGCGCTCGCAGGGCTTGGACGGAAGGAAGAAGCAATACAATCGCTCGAGCTTTTCCTGCGCGGGGAGCCAGACAGCCCGGCGGCGCCCGGCGCCCGAGAGCTGATCGCGAAGCTTCAGAATGACTCGGCAAGCCGAGTGACAAACAAGCCCTGAGAACTCAGGGCTGGACGTGCGACGGACCCTCAGACTTGAGCGGCGACGGGAGCTAAGCCCGTGTCGTGATTCGGTTAACCTTCCGAGCAGCGGTTCCATTGACTCGGTCGTGGGCGCTCCGTACTATCTCCGGTAGGCTCATAGAGACCGATCAGGACTCGCGGCCAGAGCTACGGACCGCGACCTATCTGCTGGATTCGGGTCTACACGCAGCGCCATGAACATGAAACACCGCGCGACATTTTGGGTCACGCTGGCGGCCGGCACACTATTGCTGGCTGGCTGCGAGGAGACCGCCACCAAGCAGGTCCACGTGCAGCCTCCGGCTCCCACGCCTGCCCGGGTTCCGCAGTACGCCCGCGAACCGCTTCCCTTCCCAAATAAGCCGGTCATTTACGTTTCGCTCTTGCCGGACACACGCCCCGCCATCGATATCCTGCTGGCAAAGGTGCAGGCGAGCTTCGACGCGGGCCAGAAAGAATACAAGGCCGGGAATCTGGAGAATGCGCGAGCGAACTTCGATCGCGCGGTGAAGCTCATCTTCTCGAGCGGTTTTCAAGTGGACGCCGATCCCCGGTTGTCGGATTTGTTCGACCAGATCGGCGAATCGATGCACTCCTACGAACTGGATGCCACGCAGAGCGCGGAGGATGAGGAAGCAGACACTCCGAGCCAGCCCGCGCCGATCGACGAAATCGCAAACATGAGGTTGCCGGCCGCCGATCCGCGCCTAGCGCAGCGGGCAGAACAGGAACTGATCAGCGTGCCGCACGACCTGCCGCTGACCGTAAACGACTCGGTGCTTCAGTATCTGAGTTTCTTCACGACGCCCCGTGGCCGGGCGGTGGCCGAGCGCGGCCTGGGACGCGCCGGGCGCTACAGCGATATGATCCGCCGGGTGCTGAAGGAAGAGGGCGTGCCGCAGGACTTGATCTATCTGGCGCAGGCGGAGAGCGCGTTCCAGCCGGAAGCGGTCTCGCGAAAAGGCGCGCGCGGCATCTGGCAATTCATGCCGTACCGCGGCGAGGAGTACGATCTCGACCGCAGCTATTGGGTGGACGAGCGCAGCGACCCCGAAAAAGCCACGCGCGCGGCCGCCCGCCACATGCGCGATTTGTACGACATGTTCGGCGACTGGTATCTGGTGATGGCGGCATACAACTCCGGGCCGTTGAATGTGGTCCGCGCGGTGGAACGCACCGGCTATGCCGATTTCTGGGAGCTGCAGAAACGCCACGCGCTGCCGAAGCAGACTCAGGATTACGTGCCGATCATCATTGCCATGGCGCTGGTGGCCAAGGATCCGGCTCTGTACGGCGTGCAGGTGGACGCCGAAAAGCCCCAGCCGTTCGAAACAATCAAGCCCGGCCATCCCATTGACCTGCGGCTGGTGGCCGACGCAACGGGAGCCGAGATCGACGACTTGCGCGCTCTGAATCCGGAGTTGTTGCGCAACGTAACGCCCAACGACGCGCAGTTCGAATTGAAGGTGCCTACGGGCTTTGCGGAAAAGTTCAATGCCAACATCCAGCAGGTCCCGGAAGAGAAGTGGACGAGCTGGAGGCTGCACCAGGTGGAGAACGGCGAGACGGTGGCGGATGTCGCGCGGCGCTACAGCGTAACGGTGGCATCGATGGAGAACGCGAACCATCTCGTGGCGCACGCGCAAGTCCCCGACGGATTCTGGCTGAACGTTCCCACGGCGCCTCCGGCCGTACAGCTGGTGCATTACCGCGTGCAGCGTGGGGACACGCTCGCGGCGATTGCCGACCGCTTCGACGTCACGGTGGCCGAATTGAAACGTTGGAATCATATTTCTGCCAACCAGGTGCCGCGCGGCGCGCGGTTGCGCATTTATGCAGGTGGCGAGCCGGTGCGGACGTCGCGGGCGAAGCCAAAGGCGGCGGAGAATCGCGCGGCGGGCGTGCAAAGTGTTTCAACGAAAAGTTCAGCGTCGGGCGATCCCGTGCAGTACAAGGTAAAGTCCGGTGAGACCCTTTACTCGATCGCGCGGCGGTATGGCGTCTCCATATCGGCTCTGCGGCAATCGAATCCTTTCCTCGCGGAGCGCGATTTGCAGGCCGGGGACGTCCTCTCGATCCAACGTTAGACTTCTGTAGACTTCTGTCACGCGACCTTCCCAAATTATTGTCCCAACACGAGATACGGTTGTGGCCGAGCCCCGCTCGATTTGCCCGGCAAGTCCCGTTTCTGGGGAATCTGCGGCTGCCGCGCATTTCGTTGCCCTTGCTCCTTGACAAAGTTCCGATACTCCGCTTGAATGCGGCGGAGGCCCGGAAAGACCGTCCGGCACGCCTGAAGCCCACGGAGGATCGAATGTTTTACGCAAAAATGCATGACGACGAAGATGATGAGTTGCCCCGCTACGAAGAGGAAGAAGAGGGCCTTGAACAGCCGCACGACGGAGACATCATAGAAGAAGTGGAAGAAATCGTCGTCGAGGCCGAGCCGGGCGAGGACGAGGCTGAAGCGCCCGCGGCGCCCGCTCCCAAGTCCGCTCCCGCCGCGAAGAAGAAGGCCAAGAAGGCCACTCCCAAGAAAAAGGCTAAGGCCAAGGCGAAGCCCAAGGCAAAGCCGAAGAAGAAGGCGCCGAAAGCCAAGAAGAAGTCGAAGAAGAGCGTCAAGCGCAAGAAGCGCTGACTCTTTGGATTCGCTGGTTCGAATGGATCGCGGGATAGCCTGCCCTGCTGGAGGGATGCTGTTCCGCGATCTTTTTTCCTCGCGCAAAAGTTGGGAGTGTGCCTCGCGTCGTTTGTCCCCGGTTGTGCGACCGCTGCAAGACCGTTGGCTGAATCGTTCCGGCACACGTTCGCGCGCCAAATCGGATTCTCGCCTCCCGAACTGAAATCTCCTGTTGCCCCGGGTGTCGCTGCGCCGATAGCATGCGTGCGCGATGAAGCGGGCCGTCGAACAGATCCGGAGGATGCGCGGAGGCGCGCAGTCGCATTTGATGAGGTGCGATGACGGAGACTACTACGTGGTCAAGTTTCAGAACAATCCTCAGGGCGTGCGGATTCTGGCGAACGAATTGCTTGGTACGCGATTGGCTGCGAGGCTTGGATTGCCGACGGCGGCGGCTGAGGTGGTCTTCGTGCACGAGGAGCTGATCGCGCATACGGACGACCTTGTGATGCAACTCGGGCGCGGGCGCTCGCCTTGCCGCGCGGGGATGCAATTCGGCTCGCGGTATCCGGGCTGTCCGGCTGAAACGGTGGTGTACGACTTCGTGCCCGACGAGCAGCTTCGGGAGGTGCCGAATCTTGCCGACTTCTGCGGGATGCTTGTTTTCGACAAGTGGACGTGCAACACGAACGGGCGCCAGGCCATCTTTTTTCGCGCGAGAGGCGAATCCCGTTATCAGGCGCAATTGATCGACCAGGGATTCTGCTTCAATGCGGGCGAGTGGAATTTCCCGGATGCTCCGCTCCGGGGCATTTACGCGCGCCATCGCGTGTACGAGTCGGTGCGCGGGATCGATTCGTTTGAGCCGTGGCTTTCGCGCGTCGAGACGCGCATCGCCGAAGCCGATCTCGATGCGATCCAAAGCGAGATTCCGCCCGAGTGGTATGATGACGATTCGGACGCGCTCAACAAAATGCTCGAACACCTCTGGCGGCGGCGAAAGCTGGTCCGCGAGCTGCTGGTTTCAACCCGGAAATCATCGGCACAACCCTTTCCCAATTGGAAGTGAACCATGCCTGACGAAAAGCGGTCTGAAGAACGATCCACCCTGTGCTACCGGATCCTGCGCTACACGCCGAATCTGATTCGGGACGAGTGGGCCAATATCGGCGTGCTGCTCGAGGAAGTGAATGGGCCGCGGCATTCCATGCGGCTGATCGAGGAATCTTCGGAGATCGCCCGGGTGCGGCGATTGCACCCGAGCGCGGACGAAAATCTTCTCCGCGCCTTGCCCGGCGAATTCGATGCGGCGTTGCGCGGCCCCCAAGCGGACGTCGCGAAGTACATCGAAAAACTCGACCAGACGCTTTCGAACGCCTTGCAGTTCAGCCCTCAAAAGGCGCTCCTCGCCGAAGATTTCGACGAAGAATTGGACCGGCTGTACCGCGAGCACGTGGCTCCTCCGCCCCGCGCCCGCGGCGGCATTGTGGAAAGCGCGCGGGCGTGGATCAAGGCGCGGCTGGATGACGCCCTGCGCCGGCGCAGGGTGCCGCGCCTCGAGCGCAGCATCCGCGTGGAGGAATTCACCGAACCCGGCGATCCCTTCAAGCTCGACTACGCCTACCGGAACGGCACGCGCGGTTTCTTGCATGCCGTCGCGCTCGGCCGCGATCCCGTACAGGCCAAGGTTCTGGCGTACACCGCGGAACGGATTCGCGCGCGGCTCCCTGAGTGCGAATTTACGGCCATTACGGAAACCGAATCATCACCGGATAACCGGCGGCACGCGTTTATTTCGCGCCTTTTCGAAGACAGCCGGATCGCCATGGTCCCGCTGAATCGGATCGACGCATTTGCCGAGGATTTGAAGCGGCGGCTGCAGTAAGGATGATTCAGGGTAGCGACGCGAGCTAGCGATCGATTTCTTACGACCTAACGGTCGATTCGTCCCCACTCAGGCAAGTCGCGTCTGCCGAGCAGAGCCTCGGCCGCCCAGGCACCGAGATATGAGGACAGGGCGACGCCATGGCCCGCGTAAGCGCCCAAAACGATTGCGTTGCCGGTCGTTTTCGTGCTTTTTCCGCGGCTTTGGGGGTGCCAGTCGAAAACGGGCACCCACGACTCGCGAAAAAGAATCGGGCCGCCCCATCGATGCGTGAATCCGATCGAGCTCAGCGCGGGATGCAGTCCGCGAACGCGTGTCTCAAGAGACGCGAACAGCCTTCGACAATCTTCCGACGTGATGTCGATGCTCGCGAGATTCCTGGAACTCGGAGCCACCACCAGGCCGCTGCCCCAAATGACTGAATTATCCGGGTGCACGCGTCCCCAAAGATACGGGAAGTCGATGGTGTAGAATGGCTGGCGCTCCGCGAGGCCGATCTCCCGGAGCTGCTCTTCGCGGAGCGGCTCGGTCGCCACCGCCAGCGTCAGCCGCGGTTCCGCGGCTGCAAGGCCGGACAGTTCGGTCGAGAGCGCGTTCGTCGCAAAAAGAATTTTCCCGGCTCTGATCTCCGCGTGCTCGAGGCGAACGATCGGCTGGCCGCTCCAATCGATATTTCCCACGCGCGCATTCTCGAAGATTCCCGCGCCCAGCCGGTGCGCGGCGCGAGCTAGCCCGCTCACCAGTTTTCCGGGATCGAGCGTTGCTCCCGGAACCTCATGCACCACACGCAACTTGCCGGAATCGTTCCACTCGATGGGAGACCGCCCAGCGCCCCCGCTGCGTCCGATCTCCCACGCGCCCGGCCACGCGAGATCGCAATCCACGCCGAGCTTCGCGAGAATTTCTTTGAAGCCTGAGAGGACGTCGCCCAGGCCGGGTTCGTCGCCCGCCGCGGTTTCGCCCAGGACCATTCCTCCCGTGCGTCCGCTGGCGCCCGCGCCAATGCGCGATGCTTCGAGAACCGCCACGGTTTTGTCGGGAGCGAGCAGGCGGAGCCACGCTGCCGCCGCCAGGCCCGTGAATCCGCCGCCTACGACCACGAAGTCCGCCTCTTTGGGAAACGGCGCAGCCGGCGGCGCGAAGTCAATGTGCCAAGGAGGAATGCCCCAGGAGTTACTTGTGGTGTGCATCGCAGGATTTGGGCCTAGCGCTATCGCAAGGGAGGCTTCCGCAGGGTCGCGGTTGAGAGTTAAAAATTGAAACTTTCAACTGCCTTACAGAATGCTCTCGGTCCAATTCTCGAGCGTGTGCTTCAGCTTGCCCATGAACTGGTGCGCGGCCGCCCCATCGACCACGCGGTGATCGTAGGAGAGCGTGAGATACACCATCGAGCGAATCGCGATCGCGTCGTCGACGACCACCGGCCGCTTCTCGATCGCGCCCAGCCCGAGGATCGCGACGTTCGGCTGATTGATCACCGGCAACCCAAACAGGCCGCCGAAAACGCCAGGGTTCGTGATCGAAAATGTGCTTTCGGCCACTTCGTCGGGCTTGAGCTTCTTCGCTCGCGCGCGCTCGGCCAAGTCGTTGATGGCCCGCGCGATGCCGAGAAAATTCTTTTCCTCGGCGTTCTTGATCACCGGCACGATCAAGCCCCAGTCCAGTGCCACGGCGATGCCGATGTTCGCTTCCTTGTGAAGCACGACGTTCGTGCCGTCCACCGACGCGTTCACCGTCGGGAACGCGCGCAACGCTTCCACCGCAGCGCGCACGAAGAAGGGCATGAAGGTCAGCTTGGTGCCGGTGGTCTGTTCGAATTTTTCCTTCAGCTTCGCGCGCAGCGTCGCGATCGCGGTCATGTCCGCTTCGTCCACCGAATAGACGTGCGGCGACACACGCTTCGAGAGCACCATGTGCTCCGCAATCTTCTGCCGCATCACCGACATCGGCTGCACTTCATACTGGCCGAAATACAGCCGCTCGCGCGGCACGGCCGTCTCCAGCACCGCCGAGGCAGTGGCGCCGCCCGCCGGCGGAGGAGGAGCTACAGGGGCGCGGAACGGAATCGCCCCGCCGCTTGCCGGGGATCCAGAGGATGCCGCCTCACCGGAGCGCGTGGCACCGCCACCGACTGCGCCAAGGATGTCCTGTTTGCTTACGCGGCCGCCCGCACCGGTTCCCGGCACCTGCGCGAGGTCGATATTGTTTTCGCGTGCGATACGCCGAACGAGCGGGGAGCTTCGAATCTTTTCGCCGCCCGCCGACGCGGCAGCGGGCTGCTGAGACGCAGGCGATGCTCCGGCGGACGGAAAAGGCGTGGGAGCAGCTTTTGGCCCGGATGGAGGCGGAGCAGGAGCGGGCTTCGCTTGCGCGGGTGCTGGCGCCGCAGATTGCTGTTTCGCGGGAGCAGGCGCAGCCGCGGAAGTTGCCGCACCGGCGCCGTCCGCATCAATCAGCGCCACGATCGTCTGAATCGGCACGGTCTGGCCTTCGTTGACCTTGATTTCCTTCAGCACGCCGGCGGCGGGCGATGGAATCTCCGCATCGACTTTGTCCGTCGAAATTTCAAACAGCGGCTCGTCGCGCTCGATTTTGTCGCCGGGCTTCTTCAGCCACTTGGTGATCGTGCCTTCGAAAATACTCTCGCCCATCTGGGGCATCACTACATCAACAGCCATCGTTCTCTCCTCCGGATCGCGGAATTCACGCGGGGCTCAAACACTCCTCATGCCACACCCCGGGGATGCCTTCGAGCGTATAGATTTCGTCGCCGCCGGTGAAGAAATCCACCGCCTTCACTTTCGCGACGCGCCCCGCGAAGGCAACCTGCTCGGGTTCGAGTTCGTTGTGATATTGCCCTGCTTCCAGGAACTCTTCCAGGAAAGCGCGGTCGGCGATACGGACTTCCGTCCCTACTGCGAACTCCACGTTGTTGATGCCCTTCGTTTTTCCCATGCCACCCTGCCCTCTCTAGTATTTTGCCAATTCCCGAGCGGCCGCGACAACCTTTTCCGTATTCGGCAAGAACCTCTCCTCGAGCGGCGGCGCATACGGGACCGGCGTATCGAGCGCCGTAACCCGGACGATCGGGCCGTCGAGATCCTCGAAGGCGCCCTCGCAAACGATGGCCGCGATCTCGCCCGCGATGCCGCCCGTTCGCGTATCCTCGTGCACGATCAGCAGCTTGTTGGTCTTTTTCACGGAACCCAGGATGGTATCGCGATCGAGGGGCAGCAGCGTGCGCAAATCCACCACTTCGGCCTCGATGCCTTCCTTCGCGAGTTGTTCGGCGGCTTCGAGCGACGTGTGCGCCATGGCCGCGTAGCTGATGATGGTCAAATCCCCGCCTTCCCGCCGCACCGCGGCTTTGCCGAGTGGAACCGAGTAATCGCCCGCGGGAATCTCTTCCTTGATGCGGCGGTAGAGAAACTTGTGCTCGAAAAAGAGCACGGGATTGTTGTCCCGGATCGCGGACTTGAGCAAGCCCTTTGCGTCGTACGCAGTCGAGGGGTAAACCACCTTCAGCCCCGGCGTGTGGACGAAATACATCTCGGGATTCGCCGAATGAAACGGCCCGCCGTGCACTCCGCCACCCGACGGCCCGCGCAGCACCATTGGCACCGGCGCGCCCCAGCGGTAGTGCGACTTCGCCAGGAAGTTCGTCACCTGGTTGAAACAGCACGCGATGAAGTCGATGAACTGCATCTCGACGACGGGCCGCAGTCCCAGGTAGCTCATGCCGCAGGCCGCGCCCACAATGGCGGTTTCGCTGATGGGCGCGTCGATTACGCGCTCGCGCCCGAATTTTGCCAGCAGCCCCTCGGTCACCTTGAATGCGCCGCCATAAACGCCGATGTCCTCGCCGAGCGCCACAACGGTGGGGTCGCGGTCCATCTCCTCGAAGAGGGCCTGGCGGATGGCCTCGATCATGGTGATCGTCGCCACTAGCGTCTTCTCCGCTTATCCCGAGGATTGCTCCGTGGGTTGTCCCTGGCCTCGCGCACGAAAGCCTTGTCCTTCGGGCCGCGGCCAAACGGAACGCGCAACGCGGCCGCCTCTTCGACGTCCGTTTTCGGCTCAGTCTTCACGACGGCCGGCTTCACCACCGGTTTCGCGGCCTGCTTTTCGAGCGGTGCCGCGCGCTTGCCTCCGTTGCCGGCCGCAGCGACTTCCTTGGCGCCGGGAATTTCACCTTCGAGACCGCCAAAGTGTTCCAACGTCCAAGCGGCTTCGATGCTGGACTTCGGAGGCATCACTTCTTCCTTCGGGCGTTTCCAGTCGGCTTCGATTGCGTGGCACCCATCGCAGTACACTCCCCGTTCCGCGAGTTCCGGCGGAGGCGACGGAGAATCCTCGGCGAATTTCTGCTCCACATCGAGTTCGCGTTCGATCCGCGCGTCGATTTCCGACTTTTTCTTCGCGTCCCAGACCTTGTTTTCGGTCAGGTATTTCTCATACAGGGTGATGGGGTCGCGCGCCTTCCAGTGCTCGAACATTCCCTTCGGCACGTATTCCGCGGGGTCGTGTTGCGCGTGCCCCTTCATGCGCATCGTTTTCACTTCGATGAGCACCGGGCCGTTCCCGGCGCGGCAATCGTCCACTGCATCCTTGGTGGCGTTGTAGACGGCGAGCACATCGTTGCCGTCCACCGTCTTGCTGGTGATCCCGTACGCGCGCCCGCGATCCGCCAGGTTCTTCAGCGGAACCTGCCGCGACACCGGGGTCGAATATGCCCACTGATTGTTTTCGAGAATCAAGACGAACGGCGCGCGCTGAGCCGCCGCAAAATTCAGGCCTTCGTGAAAAGCGCCCGTCGAGCTGCCGCCGTCGCCGATCCACGTGAGCGTCACGATATTCTGGCCGAGATATCTTCCGGCCATCGCAACTCCGGTCATCACCGGAATCAAATCGCCGAGCATGGATATCGGCGAAACCGTGTGCCGCACTTTCAAATCGCCAAAATGGCTCGTGCCGTCCTTGCCGAGAGTGGGCGACGTGAATTTCGCCATGTGCTGCGTGAAGATGTCGCGCGGCTTGAAGCCCTTCACCAGCAGCGCGCCGATATTGCGGATCATCGGCGCCAGCCAATCGCGCGGCTCGAGCGCATACGCGCTGCCCACGGAAACCGCTTCCTGCCCCAGGCTCGAATACAGTCCGCCGACGATCTTGTTCTGCCGGAAGAGCCGCACCATGCGCTCTTCGAGCTGCCGGTTGAGTTGCATGAAGTAATAAAGCTCGATTTGCTGTTCGCGCGTCAGCGGATGGCTCATGCCCGGGTCTCCTTCACAGATTCCGCGGGCGCGTGTGCGTTCTCAAACGGCTCTGGCGGGAGATCGTTGCCCGCTACCGCTTCTTCCAACTGGCGAGGAGTCACGAAGACCATCTCTCGTTGAAACACGTCTCCAAAGTGAAACGCGAGGCGGTGGCGAACGTCTTCGCCGCGTATCGCCCGCTCGAGAATCCGTTCCAGCGACGTGGCGCGCCGATCCGCAATCCCGCAGGGCACAATCAAATCGAAATAGCGCAGGTCCGTCGACACGTTATATGCAAAACCATGAGACGTGATCCATCGGCTCAGACGTACGCCCAGGGCCGCGAGTTTCTCTTCGCCGGCACTCGACTCGACCCAAATCCCATGCCGTCCTTCCGCCCGCCCCGCGCGAACGCCGAAGTCCGCCGTCGCGCGAATCATCATTTCCTCGAGTTGTTCGACGTACCAGCGGACATCGCGGCGATGCTGGGTAAGATCGAGAATCGGATACCCGACGATCTGTCCGGGGCCATGATACGTGATATCGCCGCCCCGGTCCGTTGGCTCAAACTCCACGTTCATCTGCGCGAGAAGGCGGTCACCGGCGCGCAGATGCTCCATCTTGCCGTTGCGGCCCAGAGTGATCACGTGCGGATGTTCGCAGAAAAGCAGCACGTCCGGCACATCGCCGCTTTTGCGTGCTTCCACCAACCGGCGCTGCAATTCGAGCGCGGCTGTGTAGCCAATGAGCCCCGCTTCGATAATCCAGCACTCTCGCTGCAATTTTCCCTCACGCCACCCGAACTTCGTGCCGCTGCCAAATCTAAAAATTGATCGCCAGGCCGCGCACGGCATTGAACGCGTCGCCCATCGCTTCCCAAACCGTGGGATGCGCGTGAATGACGGCGCCCATGTCGTCGAGCGTCGCTTCCAGATTCAGCGCCGTCGTGGGCTCCGCAAGAATCTCCGTCGCAAGAGGCCCGATCGCGTGCACACCCAGAATCTCGCCGTACTTCGCCTCGGCCACCACTTTGATAAAGCCCTCGTGCATGCCGAGAATCGTCGCCTTGCTGTTTGCGATGAACGGGAACTTGCCCGTCTTCACATTGAAGCCGGCTTCCCGGGCCTGCTTCTCGGTGAGACCGACCGAGCCGATCTGCGGCTCGCAATAGGTGGCGTTGGGGCAGCGCTTGCGGTCAAAGGGTTGCACCTCTTTGCCCGCCATGCGACCGACCGCGATGATTCCTTCCATTGAGGCCGCATGCGCAAGCTGAGGCAATCCCGCGACAATATCGCCGATGGCGTAGAGCTTCGGCTCGTCCGTTTCCAGGAACGCGTTTGTGTGGATGTAGCCGCGCTCGACCTTCGCCTTCGTTTTTTCGAGTCCGATATTTTCGGTCAGCGGGCGGCGGCCGACGGCAATCAACACCTTCTCCGCGCTGATCGTTTGGGGCTTCCCCTCTTTGTCGGTGAAGGAAACGCTCGCGCCATTCGCATCTTTCTTCACGGAGGTGACCTTCGCGCCCGTCTCGACTCGCATTCCCTTTTTCTTGAAAGCCTTCTCGAGCTCCGGCGAAATATCCTCGTCTTCGAGCGGCACGAGGCGCGGCATCGCTTCGAGAAGCGTCACTTCCGTGCCGAACGTACGAAAGATCGAAGCAAACTCGACGCCCACGGCCCCGCAACCGACCACAACCATGGATTTGGGAATCGCTTGCATCGTGAGAATTTCGCGATTGGTCAGGATCGTCTTGCCGTCGATCTCGACGCCGGGAAGCGTTCGGGCTTCCGAGCCGGTGGCGACCATGGTGTACGTCGTCTCGATTTCCGTCGTCTTGCCATCCTTCTCCACCGAAACGCGACCCGGGCCCGCGATTCGTCCCCATCCGGTGATCGTCTCCACTTTGTTCTTCTTGAAGAGAGATGCGATCCCCAGCGAGTGTTTCTTTACGATTTTGTCCTTGCGCGCGAGGATCGCGGGCCAGTTAATGCCCACGTCCTTCACTTCAAAGCCGAACTCCTCCGCCCGCTTGAAATAGTCGTATATATCGGCGTGGTGCAAGAAGACTTTCGTCGGGATGCAGCCGACGTGCAGGCAGGTGCCGCCGAGAAACGGGTCCTTCTCGACGACCGCCGTCTTCAGTCCCCACTGCCCGGCGCGAATCGCGGCAACGTAGCCTCCCGGACCGCTACCAATGATCACCAGATCATATTTGGCCAAACCAATCCTCCGCTAAGTTCCTGTTTCCGCCAGGCCGCTCAACGCGGCCCGTGTAGCGCTTTATGCTAAGAATGTCACCCTTTTAGATGATTGAAGGACGGATACGATTGCGGCTCTTCCCAGGTCGTCGCAAACAGAAGATTTTAGCAGCCGCACCCGGCCCCCCGCAACCAAAGCCTCGGATGCAAGCCGACAAATCGCGGACCCGGCCGGCGGAATCCTTTCGGGGCGATGCGGCATCTATGTTCCGCGCGCTGTCAATAAAGACTCAGAGGGAACGCTCTGGCGAAGGATTCGGCTGCGCTCATAATGCCGGTCTTCGCACATGCTTGATGTCACTGATTTGACAACGGAAGAAAGCATCGGTAAAATCGCTGGTTTTGGGTGCACTAATTGGGCCTCTCTGGGACAGGTAGGGACTTAGACATGGATAAGAAGCGTCTCGACTACTACAAAAAGAAGCTGGTGACCCGGCGCGAAGAGCTCCTGCGCGGCATCGCTCGCACCGAGCAGGAGGGCCGGGAAGCTGATGAAGATCCCACCGTGGATCTTGCCGATAAGGCCGCCAACTCCTACACCAAGGAATTCCTCTTCGGGCAAACGCACAACGACCGGTCGCTGTTGCAGCTTGTGGACGATGCCCTCGCGAGGATTCGCGGCAGCGAATTCGGCGAGTGCATTTCCTGCCATCAGGAGCTCCAGCAGAAGCGCCTGGAAGCGGTGCCGTGGACCCGTTACTGCATCACTTGCCAGGAAAAGAAGGAACAAGGCCTGCTCTGAGCAATCCCCCGGGGGCGCGACTGTCGCAGGCGGACACACGTCGCGCTGAAAGTCAGTAATTCTACGATCTATTACGGCTCTTGCGTTTGAGGTAGGGTCTGCCCAGACCCTTCACTCGAACGCAACGTGATCCTTCGCACCGCACTCGACGCGCTGTCATCCGTTCTCTTTCCGGCACCTTGCCGCCTCTGCGGAACCGCCCTCACGAACGCGAGCCGCATCCCAATTTGCAGGCAATGCCTCGACGGCTTCGTGTCGATTCCCGAACCGATGTGCCAGAGTTGCGGGCGTCCATTCGTCTCGCCGCTGGCTGCCGACGCAATCCAGCCGTTGTGCCGGCTGTGTCGCGCTCAGTTCTACGGCTTTCAGCGGGCGCGCAGCTACGCTGTGTACGACGACGCGCTCTCGAGCGCCGTCGTGCTGCTGAAGTACGAAGGCGTCAGGCAGCTGGGCGAGTGGTTCGCGGATCGGCTGGCCGAGATGGTGGAGCGCGACCCCAAGGCGTGGCAGATCGATCTCGTCGTCCCTGTTCCGCTTCATCCTGACCGGCTCCGCGAGCGCGGCTACAACCAGGCCGAATTGATCGCCCGGCCGCTGGCAAAACGGCTAGGGCTGAAATTCGGTTCCTACCTCCTGGTGCGCACTCGCCCTCGCCCGGCGCAGTTGGTGCTCTCCCGAACCGAGCGGTGGACGTCGGTACGTGGCGCCTACGGCATCCGCGAAGGAGCCAGGGTTGACAACCTGCGCGTTCTGCTGGTAGATGATGTATTGACGACCGGCGCCACGCTTGACTCCTGTTCGCGGGCGCTTGAGAAGGCTGGCGCGGCCGCAGTTCTGGGGTTGACGGTGGCAAGGGTCCTCCCCGGATGGTCCCGCCAGAACACAAAGCAGCAGTTGGACCCGCCTGGGCCGTGAAACCAGCAGCCCGTCGGAAGCATCTTCTTAGTATCCTGGAGAGCAGTGGCCTAGCTAAAGGCGGACTGAATGGACAACCGGCTTAAGGGTATCCTGCGTCCCCGGCCAACCGTCGGGTTGGGTGGCGTCGCGCCGGACCATGTCGTTGCCAGGCCGGTGAACTCGCCAGCTTCGCGACCCTCCGTGATGCAGGCCCCGGTGCTGGTGCTGAACGCCACGTTCGAGCCCATCAATGTGACTGCGGTTCGCCGCGCGCTCGTGCTCATGCTGAAGGGCGTTGCTCAGGCGGAAGAAACCAACCACACCGAAGTACACTCGACGTCGAAGTCCGTGCAGGTTCCTTCCGTAATTCGCCTGCTCACCTACCGTCATATCCCGCAGCAGAGCAGGGCGCTTTCCCGCAAGAATATTCTCTTGCGGGACCGGAACACGTGCCAGTTCTGCGGCGCCGCGTTCCCCGCGTCCGAGCTGACGCTGGACCACGTGATGCCGCGCTCGCGCGGAGGCCGCTCGTCATGGGAAAACCTGGTTGCGTGCTGCTACGCGTGCAATAACCGCAAGGGCGATCGCACGCCCGAGGAAGCTGGCCTGAAATTGCAGCGCCGGCCGCGGCCTTTCACCCTCCACACCTCGCGTCAACTGATGCGCCTGATCGGGCACCGGGACGAGAAGTGGCGCAAGTATCTGTTCTACTAGGGATTCCGGCCTCCAGAAATCGCGAGAAAAACCCTTCGCGTGCAATTTTCAAACGAGTGCAACCTTTCTCTGCGCGCAGCGTCTAATTAATTAAATCACTTCTAGGACACACCCCGGGAAGTGGCGCTGGTTCACTCCAGACCGCTTCCCTTCTTTTTTTTGCCCGGAACCGATTTGGCCTAACCCGAAGTCTCTATTGCCGAAACACCACTTTTACGCCGCGCCGCCAGTTCTCGTTAATCCCGATTCGCGTAACGTGAATTTCTGAGGATAAGTATCTGAGCAAGGTGTCTGTCGCAGAGTGAAAACGCAGCCCGGGCGCCACCAGCCAGATAAGAGGCGGCTCCTGGCTCAGTTCAACGCCGGTAAAGTAGCCGTTGCCCTGAAAATCGCCCGTTCGCTGGTGGCGGCGCACTCGCAGCCAGTAATCGACGGCCTGCATCGGCATCTGAATGTCCTCCGACGCTTTCAGCTCCATCACCACGAGCCGCCCACGCAAGGTCACTCCGAGCACGTCCAGCACGCTCCGATCGCCGGCCGTCAATGCCGGAACTTCCGAGTACAGATAGCGAAGATCGAGTTGCGCGTCCACTCGCGACGGGTCTTCCATCACGAGCGTTTCGAGCCACCGTTCGGGAGCCGCGCGGTACAGTGGATGATTCGTCTCGGTGGCGAGCGAACTGCGATGCAGGTCCAACTCGCGAATCAACCGCTCGAGCCGGGGCTGGGTCCGCTCGGTGAGCCTTTCGCCCGCGTCGTTCAGCCCGAACGTAACTCCTTCCCGCGTCCAGCGCGCGAACTCGAGACCACGAAAACAGAGGCTCACTTCGTTCGTGCCCGCGACAATCCGAGGCGCGGCACTCCGGGCGATTTCCGATGCTGCTGAGGCGAGCGCCCGAACGCGAGCGATGGCATTGGCCGCGCCCGCGAGAGCGAATTCAACGTCGCGGCGAGAAACCAGCCAAGTCTCAAGATTCCCCACATCCGCGGAATCCATCTTCTGGATTCGCGAGGACGCCTCGTTGAATTCGAAAACTTCGAGCCGCACTCCGGAGGCAAGGCCAAGCGCACGTTCGCGGATGAAGCGGCTGGTGCCCTCTGGAACGAATACCCTCAATCCTTCCACGGGGCGCTTGTTGGCGTGGCCGCGAGCCCAATCGAGCCACAAAACACCGAACGTGAGAATGCCTTCGATGGCGGCGGAGTTTTCACCCGGCGCAATGGCGATCAACGCATGCTCGCGGCTTCCTTCGTGCATGCGCCCGCGAACGTACACGCCGGAAAACGAGTGCTCGAGGTCGGGGGACGCTGTCAGCGAATCGACGGCGGAATCAGGGAACCGCTCGGCAAGCAAACGGCGGAAACGCGCTCGAAACTGTTCTCGTGTGACTCGGCCGGCCGCGCGCGGCGAATCGGTGCGAAGGAATTCGAGCCGTCCCGGCCTCGGACGGCCGAACCGCTGCACTTCCAGGACGAGCCGCTCGGTGGATTGTTCCTTGATGCGCAGGATGCGCCGCGTGAGGTTCCGCTCGTCGGACCACAAATGCACGAGCGCCGATTTTCCGTGGCGGCGCAATTCGAAGTGCAGGGCCGAAAGAGCGGCCAGCCATTCGCCGTCCTCGCGGACCTCGACGGCTCCCGATCCAGCCAATTCACCCAAAGCGCGGTCTAATGCGGCCCAATCGTCCATAGACAAACCGCCGTTCGTTTAGAGACAGAACTTCAATTCTTACTGCAGAACCAGCCCGGTAACGCGGATCGTAGGATACTGCTGATTCCATTCCGCCGGAATATGCTCCAGCGTAACTTGAAAGTCGCGATGCTCTCCGGCCCCGAGCGGCGCGTTCGCGGGCGTCACCAATTGCTGCGTATCGCGCAGAATCACCTGATTGAACGGATCGTGAAACTCCATCGTCACTTCCAGGGTGCCAATGGAACGCGTGCCCGCGTTCGTCATTGCCCCGGCAACGTACGTGAATTCCTGGTTCAGCATATTCGTGGCGCGCGCCATCGTGATGTTGTCGAAATGAATCTCGCTCGCGTACGCCTGTTCGACGGGACCGAACGGCAACTTCGTCGAGGCCGCGGCTGACTCGCGCGAACGCGCGTACCGCGATAATCCCACCACGCACGCAACCACGATAAACACGATGACGAGCCCCGCGACGAATGCCGCCGGGAACTGCCTGCCTTCGTCTCGTCTCGCTGTTGGTTCCGGCTCCATTTGCGTTCCTGGACCTTATCGCCCGAACGACAATCGCAGGATCAGCGGCTCCGGCAGGCCCGCTGCCTCCATCCGCCTCTGCACCGCTTCGATGTTGTAGGGCACGCGCCAGAATTCGACGGAATGATTCGGGAGATCGGCAATCGCAAACGCCGCGCGCGTGTCTCCATCCCTCGGCTGGCCGATCGAACCGGGATTCAACATATAGGTGGTGCCCGCCTCGATCGTGAGAGGTACAAACGGATTGCCACCGCTCGGCTTGAAATGCAGTGCATCCACTTTTTCGTCTCTCAGAGTGAAACCGCCCTGAAGATGCGTGTGCCCGAAGAACGTCACGGCAGAGGGCGCGTCCAACAGGCTCGCGATCGCTTGCGCCGGAGCAAACACATATTCGTCCTCGTCGTGAATCGCTCCGTGTACCACGTGAAAGCCATCCACCTGAAGCGGGCCGGTGGGCAACTTTTCCAGCCACTCGCGATTCTCGGGCCGGAGATGGTCGCGCGTCCAAACGGCTGCGGTTCGAGCCACGGGATTGAAATCGTCGGCGTTCGCGAGGCCGCTGCCTGCTTTGTCGTGATTTCCGCGAATCGTCACGGCGTCCAGAGAACGCACGCGGTCAATCACTTCGTTCGGATCGGGGCCGTATCCAACCACGTCTCCCAGGCAGACAGCTTTCTCCCAGTGGCCCTTCGCGGCGTCCAGAGCCGCATCAAGAGCCGTGACGTTCGCGTGTATGTCGCTGAGGATCAGGTAGCGCATTGGGGCGCTCTCGTAGAGAGGGAGCGGATTATAGTCAAACCGGGCTCCGGTTGCACGAAATCAAGCCGCCCGCGCGGCGCCATCGGCGGCCGTCACCGAATCAGCATACAGTCGCCATAACTATAAAAGCGATACCCTGATTGCACAGCATACTCGTACGCGGCCAGAACGCGGTCCCGCCCCGCAAACGCAGCCACCAGAGCCAGCAAGCTGGATCGCGGCAGATGGAAGTTTGTCAGGAGTTGGTTCACCACTCGAAACGGTTTGCCCGGGTAAAGAAATATGCCCGCTTCGCGCTTTCCCGCGGCGATCAATTTCGCGCCTTTGGCATTCTTCTCCGCGCAGTCCTCGAGAGCCCGCACAACCGTGGTTCCAATCGCCAGAATGGGACGCCGGTCGCGTCGCGCATGCTCGATTGTGTCTGCGGCGGACTCGGAAATCACGTAACTTTCCTTGTGGATGGGGTGCTCTTCCAAACGCTCGCTGCGAATCGGCTCGAAAGTCCCCAGTCCGACGTCGAGAGTGATCTCCGCGATTTCGATTCCTCGGTCGCGGAGCCGCTTCAAGATCTCGGGAGTAAAGTGCAGGCCGGCTGTGGGCGCCGCGACGGCCGCTCCTTCGCGAGCGTAGACCGTTTGGTAGCGCTCGCGGTCGAGCGGCTCATCGGCGCGCTTGATGTACGGCGGCAAAGGTATATGCCCCAGGCGGCCCAGCACTTCGTGAAAATTGTCCTTTGAGCGGAAGCGAAGAATCCGCAGGCCAAACTCACCGCGGCCCTCCACTTGCGCCTCGAGCTCGCCTTCGCCGAAAACAATCTGCTCGCCGGTCGGCACCTTCCTGCCCGGCCGTACGAGCGCCTCCCACGTATCGCTCGAGATCTGGCGCACCAGCAGTACCTCAATCGCCGTCTGCAGGAACTCATGTCGTGCCGGGTTGTTTTGTCCCAATTGCTGGGCGTGGATGCCCGCGCGCCGTCCGAAGAGCCGCGCTGGAAACACTCGCGCATTGTTGATAACCAGAAGCTCGTCGCCGCGCAGCAACTCCGGAAGCCCGCGGAACTCGCGATCCTCGCGCTCGCCTGTGCTTCGGTCGAGCAGGAGCATCCGCGAAGCGTCGCGCTCGGCGGGCGGCCGCTGCGCGATTCGCTCGGGAGGCAACTCGTAATCGAAATCGCTAAGATTCATTGGTTCACGGCGCAGAAAGCGCGCTTCGGCGCGAACAACATTTGGCACGAGGCTTTCAATTGTGCTAAGAGAGCATCGCCGCCGGGCGAGCCGCTACCGACTTCGCTCCCATCGAAACGCCTGCAGGATACAAGCATCACGGCGTTCCGGGAGCAGGCCCTGGTTATTGTAGCGAATCACCCCGCCGGCTTGTTCGCGAGGCGCTGGAACGTGGCAGAAGGCTCCGTCGTAATCAGTCCGCGAGGCGTGGAACGCCTGCGCGCCGGGCATTTGTGGATTTACCGCAGCGACGTTCGGTCCGCGGAGGCTGAGGCCGGCGCTATCGTCCGCCTCACCGACGAGCGCGGGCGCTTCCACGGCCGCGCTTTCTATAGCGACAAATCGCAAATTGCCATCCGGCTTATCACCCCGCACGACGTGCCGGTCGATCGGGCCTTTTTCACGCAACGCTTTCAACGCGCCGCCGAGTTTCGCAAGCGAATCGTCGAAAACACGGAAGCCTACCGGCTCGTTTATGGTGAAGCGGATTTGCTCTCCTCACTCGTCGTCGACCGCTACGGCGATTATCTCGTCATCCAGACATTAAGCCAGGGAACCGAACGCCAGAAGGACCTCTTCGTTCAGATTCTGGTCGAGCTGTTTTCTCCCAAGGGCATCCTCGAGCGAAATGACCCCAGGGTGCGCCTCCTCGAAGCGCTCGACCAGCGCGTGGGAGTTCTCTATGGCGAGATTCCGTCCGAGATCGAAGCCAAGGAGAATGGCATCTCGTTCATCTATGACCTGCAAAAAGGACAGAAGACCGGCGCCTTCCTCGACCAGCGCGAGAACCACTGGGCAGCCCGCCGATACGCCTCGGGCGACGTGCTGGACTGCTTCAGCTATCAGGGTGGTTTCGCGCTGACCGTAGCCGGGAACTGCGAGCACGTCGAAGGCATCGACATGGCGTCCGCGGCCGTCGAGGCAGCGAAGCGCAATCAAGCGTTGAACTCGATCTCGAACGTGCACTTTCGAGAGGGAAATACCTTCGACATGCTGAAGGAATACGACGACGCCGGCCGCCGCTTTCAGGCTGTGATCCTCGATCCCCCCGCTTTCGCGAAGAACCGCGACAGCATCCCCGCAGCCCATCGCGGCTACAAGGAGATCAATCTGCGCGCCCTCAAGATTCTCGCGCCGGGCGGCTTCCTCATCACCTGCTCCTGTTCCTACCACATCACCGAAGCCCTCTTCCTTCAGATCATCGCGGAAGCCGCAAACGACGCTCGCAAGACAATCGCTGTGGTCGAGCGGAGGACTCAGGCCGAAGACCACCCCATCCTGCTGACGATGCCGGAAACACACTACCTCAAGTGCCTGATTTTGAGGGTCTTAGGCTAGAACTTAACTTCATCTATCAATTCACAAACTTTTTGTAAATGCATGAATATACGTTGTTTACAAATTACTTGACATAAAGACACTAAGATTATATTATTTGTCTGCGCTAACACAGCGATAGCGACAACTTCGAAGGAGGAAATCATGAATTCGATCACCCGATTCCGGAACTTCTCAGCGTTCCAGGATCAGTTCAACCGCATAGTGGAGTCAAGTCTCAAGGGCGGCCCGGACAATTCGGCCCTCACCACGTGGGCTCCGGCTGTCGACATCTACGAGACCGAGAACGACTTGGTGCTCAAGGCTGACTTGCCGGAAGTGGCCGAGAAGGACATCGACATCCGTGTTGAGAACAACATGCTGACGATTCGCGGCGAGCGGAAGCTCGAAGAGAGCGTGAAGGAAGACAATTACCTGCGCGTCGAGCGCGCGTATGGCTCCTTCAGCCGTAGCTTCAGCCTGCCGACCACGGTGGACACCGAGTCCATCAAGGCGAACTACAAGAATGGCGTGCTCACGGTCGAGCTCCCGAAGCGCGCTGAATCGAAGCCGAAGCAAGTAAAGATCAACGTGACGAACAGCCGCAACTAAGCTAGTTGCGCGTTCGATTGAGGGGGCCGGTGGAATCTTCCGTCGGCCCTTTTTGCGTGTGCAGTCATCTGATAGACGAAGCAGCGACTCTTCGATGACCGCCGATTTTGTATCTCTAGCGCGAAAGTGAGAAAATTCGACCATGGTCCGAATGGACAAGCTGACCGTCAAGGCCCAGGAGGTCTTGCAAGCGGCGCAGGAGATGGCCTCCCGCTCCGGTCAGCAGCAAATTGAGCCGCTGCATCTCCTCTGGGCGCTGATCGCCCAGAATGACGGCGTGGTCCCGCCACTCCTCGAGAAACTGGGCTCATCGCCCACGCAGCTCGCGTCCGAAACCGAGAAGCAGATTCAGCGCCTGCCGAAGGTGTCGGGAGTCTCCGACCAATTCCTGAGCAAGGCGGCCAACGGGGTCCTCGAGCGCGCTTTCGAAGAAGCGCAGAGCCTGAAGGACGAGTACGTTTCCACCGAGCACATCCTGCTCGGCATCACCGACGTCGAGCGCGACCCCGCCGCCCAGCTCCTTGCGCGCGCTGGCGTCACTCACGACACGGTTCTCCAGGCCATGACGGCCATCCGCGGAAGCCACCGCGTCACCTCGCAGAATCCCGAAGCGACTTACCGCGCGATCGAGCAGTATGGCCGCGACCTCACCGATCTCGCTCGCCGCGGAAAGCTCGACCCCGTGATCGGCCGCGATGAAGAAATTCGCCGCGTCATGCAGATTCTGGCGCGCCGCACGAAAAACAATCCTGTGCTGATCGGCGAGCCCGGCGTCGGCAAGACGGCCATCGTCGAAGGCCTGGCGCAGCGCATTGTGGCCGGCGACGTCCCCGAAGTTCTGAAACCAAAGCGAATCGTTGCCCTGGATTTGGCCGCGCTCGTGGCGGGCGCGAAATATCGCGGCGAGTTCGAAGATCGCCTGAAGGCCGTTCTGAAGGAAGTAACCGAATCCGAGGGGCAAATCATTCTGTTTATCGACGAGTTGCATACCCTCGTGGGCGCGGGAGCCGCGGAAGGCTCGATGGACGCGTCCAACATGCTGAAGCCGGCGCTGGCACGCGGCGAACTTCGCGCCATCGGCGCCACCACAATCAACGAATACCGCAAGTACATCGAGAAGGATCCCGCGCTCGAGCGCCGTTTTCAGCCGGTCAACGTGGGCGAGCCGTCAGTCGAAGACACGATCGCGATTCTGCGCGGCCTGAAGGAACGGTACGAAGTTCATCACGGCGTGCGCATCAAGGACGCCGCCATCGTCGCCGCCGCCATGCTGTCGCACCGTTACATCACCGACCGCTTCCTGCCCGACAAAGCCATCGACCTGATCGATGAAGCCGCCGCCGGGCTCCGCATGGAGATCGATTCCCTTCCCCAGGAAATCGACGTAATCGAGCGTCGCATTATGCAGCTCGAAATCGAACGCCAGGCTCTTCGCAAGGAAAACGACGAGCATTCGCGAGCGCGCCTGAAGGAGATCGAGCGGGAATTGAGCACGCTGCGCGAGCAGTCGAACGCGCTGAAAGCGCGCTGGCAAACGGAAAAGGAAGCGATTGGCCGTATCCGCAAACTGAAAGAACAGATCGAGCAGTTGAAAGTGGAGGAGCAAAAGGCCGAGCGCGCGGGTGACTTGTCGCGCGTTGCCGAGATTCGCTACGGAAAGCTCGCTACTGCCGAGAAGGAAGTGAAAGCGGCGCAAGACCATCTTGCACAACTGCAAAAAGATCATCCGATGCTGAAGGAAGAAGTCGGCGAGGAAGAAATCGCGAAGATCGTCGCCAAGTGGACCGGAATCCCGGTCGGCCGCTTGCTCGAAGGCGAAATCCAAAAACTCGTCCACATGGAAGAGAGGCTGCGCCAGCGCGTGGTGGGCCAGGATGCCGCGCTTGCCAGCGTCGCGAATGCGATTCGCCGCAGCCGGTCTGGCCTGAGCGATCCCAATCGCCCGATCGGCTCGTTCCTGTTCCTTGGCCCCACTGGCGTGGGCAAAACGGAGTTGGCGCGCGCGCTGGCCGAATTCCTTTTCGACGACGAGCGCGCCATCATTCGCCTCGATATGTCCGAGTACATGGAAAAGCACTCAGTGGCCCGTATGATCGGCGCGCCTCCGGGATACGTCGGCTACGAAGAAGGCGGCCAGTTGACCGAGCAGGTTCGCCGCCGCCCGTATTCGGTCGTGCTGCTCGACGAAATCGAAAAGGCGCACCCGGACGTGTTCAACGTTCTTCTGCAGATTCTCGAAGACGGCCGCCTCACCGATGGCAAGGGCCGCACCGTCGATTTTCGCAACACCGTCATCATCATGACGTCGAACGTCGGCTCGACAGCCATTTTCGAGTTGGCGGCGAAGGATCCGAAGAAGGCTCGCGAAGCGGCGATGGGCGCGCTGCGCGAATTGTTCCGCCCCGAGTTCTTGAACCGCATCGACGACATCGTGATGTTCCTCCCGTTGGGCAAGGAACAAATCGAGCGGATCATCGAATTGCAGCTCGAGAATCTGAAGAAGCGGCTTGCCGAGCGCCAGGTGGTGATCGAGTTGAAGCCCGCGGCGAAAACGCTGCTCTTCCGCGAAGGCTACGACCCGGCGTACGGCGCGCGTCCCATGAAGCGCGCCATCCAGCGCCTGATACAAGATCCGCTCGCGCTGCGTATTCTAGATGGAGAGGTTTTGCCGGGCGATACGGTTGTGGTCGACGCGGATCCAGGCAGCGAGGAAGTGAAGTTCACGCGGCGAGCGGCAAAGGCAGGCGCGGCCAGATAGCGCCAGGGAAAACAAAATGAAAACATTTAAGACGGCATTTTTGCTTACGGCTCTCACGCTTCTGCTCATGGCGATCGGAGCCGCGTTCGGCGGGCGCGGCGGCATGACCCTCGCGCTCGGCGTCGCCATTGTGATGAACGGCGTGGCCTACTTCTTCTCGGACAAGATTGCGCTGAGGTCCGCGGGCGCCCAGCCAATCAGCCGCGAGCAAGCACCCAGACTCTACGCCGTGATGGAACGGCTCGCGGGCAAGGCCAACATCCCCGTGCCCAAGCTCTACATGATCCCGCAGCCCGCGCCCAATGCCTTTGCTACAGGACGCAATCCGAGTCACGCCTCCGTCGCGGTCACGCAGGGTCTGATGGAATTGATGAACGACGACGAACTCGAGGGCGTGATCGCGCACGAGCTCTCGCACGTCCGAAACTATGACATCCTCACATCCTCGATCGCGGCGACTCTGGCAGGCGCCATCACGTGGGTCGCGAGAATGGGATACTGGTTCGGCGGCGGCCGCCGGCGCAGCAACGGGCTTGTCGGACTCTTGATGCTCATCCTCGCTCCGCTGGGAGCCGTGCTTCTGCAGCTCGGAATTTCGCGTCAGCGCGAGTATCAGGCGGACGCATCCGGCGCAAGGATGGTCGGGCACCCGTACGGCCTGATCAGTGCGCTCGAAAAGTTGGGCGCGTACAACAAGCGAATCCCCATGGATGTCCCGCCAACTACGTCAGCGCTGATGATCGTGGCTCCCCTCTCTGGCGGCGAGATGTTTTCGCGGCTGTTCAGCACGCACCCTCCGCTGGCGGATCGGATCGCCGAGCTGCGAAATATGACTGTAGTTCGATAGCTGCCAATCCGAGGTGGTTCTAGTACCTACTCTGATGCTTCCTGAAGTCGTGTGTTTCCACCACGCAGAAAACATTGCGCCCGCGTAAAAATTGCAGCATATAGCAAGCCGCACACAACGCTGCCCGTACCCATGGAGCTAACCAACCACTTTACATTGAGTGGTTTACGGACCATTAAAGCGATTGGCGCCATTTGGTTCCGCGCGTGCTCCTCCAGTACACAGCAAGGGAATTTTACGGAGGATTAAGAAGATGAGCGAGGAAAGAGAACTGATCGTGCAAGAAGCGGCCGCGCCCCGTTGGATCGGGATCGTAGTTGTCGCGCTAGCCGTCGTTTCATTGGTGGCGCTGGGTGCCGGCTGGACCGCTTCAAACCGGTCAAAGGCCTTGGAGCAGAGCCTGGCCACCCAGACGCAGCAAGTAAAGCAGGACGAAGACGTCCTGGGACAGCGGCTCGCGAAGGCTGAGGACACGAACGCGCAGCTCCAGGGCGAGCTGAGCGTCGTGACCGACAAGATGAAGCTCACGCAGGGCGAGCTGAACAAGGCCCGCTCGCAGGCCAAGCAGATCAAGGAAGACGACGCCAAGGAGCTTTCGGATCTGCAGAACAACCTGAACGGGCAGCTCGCGACGAAGGCCAGCGTGGATGACGTGAACAAAGTCGGCACGGACGTCGATGGCGTCAAGACCGACCTCGAAGCGACGAAGAACAGTCTCAACATGACCCGCGGCGAGTTCGGAACGCTCATCGCCAAGAATCATGACGAGATCGACGAACTCCGCCGCCTCGGCGAACGCGATTATTACGAGTTCACGATCAACAAGAAGGGCGAGCGCGAGAAGGTGGGAGACATGATGGTCGAGCTCCGCGGCGTCAACCCGAAGAGGAACATCTACACGGTGGCCCTCTATGTTGACGATGCTCGCTACGACAAGAAGAACCGCTCGGTGAACGAACCCATCTACTTCTTCACGCGCGGCAACGGCCATGCGCCGCTTGAGTTCGTCGTGAACCAGGTGGGCAAGGACAAGATCACCGGCTATCTGAGCGTGCCGAAGGCTCAAGCGACACACGCCCAGACTTCGGGTAACTAAGAAGGGAAATAAATAGCCGCCCCCTGGCGGGTAGCGGCGCACGGTAAGACAGGAAAGGGCGTTCCAAACACTGGGACGCCCTTTTCGCTTTTATTCGGCTCTCTTGATCGCCCGCAGTTTTCGCGTCAGAAATTTCTTCGCCAGAGCGTTCAGTTTCTCGTGGGGGAGTTTCCCCTGTTCGTAGAGCTTGATATTGGCTTTCGCCACCTTGCGACGGCGGCGCTGCCGCCTCACCGCCAGATAACCCTTCTCATGAGACATTCATTCCTCCCGATAGCATGACGACTTAGCAACACCGATTGTAGCGGAGAAGGACAACTAAGCAAACACTCGCCCGGATTTTACCGGCGAGTTCAGGTAGCATGTTCGACCATGCCGCCGGTCGCCATCTACGCGAGCCGCATCCTCACCCCGCTGGAGGAGCTGAACGACGCCGTCATTCTCGTCGAAGGCAACCGCATCGTCGCGATCGGTCATCGCGACCAGGTAACGGTTCCCGAAGGCGCGATCGACTATGTCGCGGCCGGCATGACGGTGGTGCCGGGCTTCGTTGATATTCACATCCACGGAGCCGGCGGTCACGACGTGATGGAGGGAAACTCGCGCGCGCTGGACCGCGTCACGTCCACCGTGGCGCGTCACGGCACAACGTCCATCGTCGCCACCACGGTGACTGCGCCCACCGACGAGACGTGCAAGAGCCTCGAAGGCATCGCCCGTTACATTCGCAAGCACGAAAACCCGGAAGAGAACGGCCGCTTCGGCGCCGATATTCTCGGCATTCACCTCGAGGGCCCGTTCATCAGCAAAGCTCGGCGCGGCGTTCATCCCGCCGATTCGATCGCAAAGCCCTCGGTCGAGGTCCTTGGACAATTTATCGAAGCGGCTGATGGGCTCGTTCGCATGCTCACGGTGGCTCCCGAGGTTGCAGGCGGCCTGGAACTGGTCTCGCACGCTGCAGGGGCGGGGATTGTGGTGGGAATGGGCCATACCGATGCCACCTACGAGCAGGCAGTGGATGGGATTCGCGCGGGCGCGCGTCACGCGGTTCATATGTTCAACGCGATGCGCCCTTTTATGCCCCGCGATCCCAGCGTCGTCGCCGCCGTGATGACCGATCCCGACGTGACGGCGGAAATCATCGCTGACCTCGTTCACGTGGCCGGACCTGCGATTCAGGTTCTGCTCGGCTCGAAAGGATTCGACACGGTTCTTGCCGTAAGCGACGGCACGGCCGCCACCGGCATGCCCGACGGAACATACCGCCTCGGCACTCTTGAGGTTACGGTGCGCGACGGCGTCTGCCGCAATTCGGAAGGCAAGCTCGCAGGCAGCACGCTCACGCTCGACCGCGCCCTCCGCAATCTGGTCTCGCTGGGTGTGCCGCTGGTCGAGGCAGTGCGCATGACGACGATTCTGCCCGCTCGAAGGCTCGGCATCGCCGGGAAAAAGGGCATCATCGCGGTGGGCTCCGACGCCGACCTGGTCGTGCTTACGCCCGACCTGCAAGTCGCCGGCGTGATGACCCGCGGCCACGGCCTCGTGTAGTGTCACTCTAGGCTGTGCGAGTGGTCGATAAACAAATGAAACCTGACTTCACGCCGTATGGCTTCCCGTACCCGAACAATTTGATCATGGCCTTTATTGGTGGTTCGCAGCTGCGCGGGGCGAAGCTGGAGGGAACGGACGACACCGACTGGTATGGCGTCTTTATAGAGCCTGCGGACAAGATGATTGGGCTCGAGCGTGATGAATTCTTCGTCTACACCACAGGCGGAAAGGCCGGAGGGAACGGGCCGGAAGACGTCGACGTGTGTCTGTACTCACTACGGAAGTGGGCGGGAATGGCCGCTAAAGGAAATCCGTCGGCCCTTCACTTTGTGTTCGCGAAAGAACAGTTCGGCACCGAACGGTGGAAGCGCATCGTGTCACACCGCGAAGTGTTTGCGTCGAAGCGTCACGTAAAGCCGTTTCTGAAGTTTGCAGACGACCAAATGGAACGCCTGTGTGGTCGCAAGGGGCAAAAGAACGTTCACCGGGCCTCGCTGGAGGAAAAGCACGGCTACGACACGAAATATGCCATGCACGTGATTCGGCTATACCTCGAAGGTAAGGAATACGTCGAGACCGGCAAGATTACCTTGCCGAACCCGCGAGTCGATCTTCTGATTTCTATTCGAGAGGGAAAATACAAGCGTTCGGAAATTGAAGAAATGGGAAAACAGCTAGAAACGGAGGCTCTGGCAGCGCAGGAGCACTCGCCTTTGCCAGAACGAGTAGACCTCAGTGCCGTTTCAGAACTCGTTACACAGGTGTACCTGGATTTCTGGTCAGCTGCTCGCTAAACGGAGCACGGCGGTCCGACACCAATCACTACTCACGACTCACCACTCACTAATCACCGCTTCACCGGATTCAGCGGGATTTTCAATTCTTCGGCAAGCTGATAGGGATCGAATGGGCTGCAGGCAAAGTATCGTCCGTCAATTCCGATGGTGGGAACCTTTCGCCGGCCGTCGTTGACGCGCATGACAAGGTCTTCGGCGTCAGGCGTTTCGTCGATATTCACCTCGCGGAAGGCAACGCCGCGCTCCCGCAAGAATTGCTTTGCGCGCCGGCAATCGCAACACCAGCAAGTGCTGTAGAGAGTCACTTCAGACATGTTTTTCTAATTCCTACCACAGGGACCCTGGGAGGGAAAAGCTCCTTGAAGAAGTTCGCATGGAATCGTTAACCATCGCCATTCTATTGGATGCCGCATGCATAGCCGGGATTCAGCCTCTAGCTCTTCGACGCTGCCTGCAAACGCGCTAGCGCGCGCTCCAGGGTCGTCGCCGCAACCTGCCAATCCACGTCCCCCGAACCTGCCTTGGAAAGCTGGGCCTGCGCTTCCTCCATTTTGGCGCGGCTTCGCGCGACGTCGATCTCTTCGGCGCGCTCGGAAATCTCCGCCAGAATGATCACGCGATCGGGCAGCACCTCCGCATAGCCCTGCATGACCGTCAGGGAATGCGCCTCGCCGTTGGTGCGATAGGTGAGCACGCCGATGCCAAGCTCCGTGATCAGCGGCGCGTGTCCCGGCAGGACGCCCAGGTATCCGTCTTTCGCGGGCATCTCCAGCGACTTCACGTCCGCGTGCAGGACGAGCCGCTGCGGCGTCACCACTTCGAGTTCAATTTTTTCAGGTAGCAGAGACATCCAATCTCCAGCCTTCCGCTCGCATTCCTATCGGGCCCGCTACGCCACGGCCGCAATCTTCTCGGCCTTCTCGCGCACTTCTTCGATTGTTCCCACCATGTAAAACGCCTGTTCGGGCAGATCGTCGTGTTTGCCTTCGACGATTTCCTTGAATCCGCGCACGGTGTCTTCCACCTTGACGTATTTCCCCTCGAGCCCCGTGAACTGTGCCGCGACGAACATCGGCTGCGAAAGGAATTTCTCGATCTTGCGCGCGCGCGCCACCGTCTGCTTATCGTCGTCCGAAAGCTCTTCAATTCCGAGAATCGCGATAATGTCCTGCAGCTCCTTGTACCGCTGGAGCACCGCTTTCACGCTTCGCGCCACGTTGTAGTGGTCTTGCCCGACGATGCGCGGATCGAGAATGCGCGAAAAGCTCGCTAGCGGATCGACGGCGGGATAAATGCCGCGCTCGACGATTTGCCGGCTTAGGTTCGTGGTCGCATCCAGGTGCGTGAACGTAGCTGCCGGTGCCGGATCGGTGTAGTCGTCGGCGGGCACGTAAACCGCCTGCACGGACGTGATCGAGCCGTGCTTTGTGGAAGTGATGCGTTCTTCGAGCTCGCCGATTTCCGTATTCAGGTTCGGCTGGTAACCGACGGCCGAAGGCATGCGACCCAGCAGAGCCGATACCTCGGATCCCGCTTGCACGAACCGGAAAATATTGTCGATGAAGAGCAGCACGTCCAGGTGCTCGTCATCGCGGAAGTATTCCGCCACGGTCAGCCCGGTCAGGCCGACGCGCAGACGCGCACCGGGCGGCTCCGTCATCTGTCCGTAGATCAGGGCGCAGCGCGATTTCTGCGAGTCGCCCGGCACCACGACTCCCGACTCCTGCATTTCGAGCCACAGGTCGTTGCCCTCGCGCGTGCGCTCGCCCACACCCGCAAACACCGAAACGCCGCCGTGCTTCAACGCCACGTTGTGGATCAGCTCTTGAATCAGCACTGTTTTGCCCACACCCGCGCCGCCGAATAGCCCGATCTTTCCGCCCTTCAGGTATGGCTCGATCAGGTCCACCACTTTGATTCCGGTCTCGAACATGTCGAGGGTCGTCGATTGGTCTTCGAGCGACGGAGCAGGCCGATGAATCGGGTATCGTTTGTCGGTCTTCACCTCGCCGAGCTTGTCCACGGGCTCGCCAAGCACGTTCAGCACGCGCCCCAGCGTCGCGCGGCCCACAGGGACCATAATCGGCTCGCCAAGGTCCACCGCTTTCATTCCGCGCACCAATCCCTCGGTGGGTTTCATCGCCACGCAGCGGACGCGTCCTTCGCCCATCTCCTGCTCGACCTCAGCAACAATGTCCAGCGGCTCAGGAACGTCAAATCCTTCACTCGTAATGCGTACCGCGTTGTGAATGAACGGCAGGTGGCCCTCTTCGAACAGAATGTCCACCACCGGCCCGATGACTTCGACAACGCGCCCCATCTTCATCTGCTCATTTGCCATTTGTTAGAGACTCCGTGACTCGTGACTCGTAACTCGTAACTCGCGATTGGTGACTGGTGATTCGTGATTAGTGCTTCCTGCCACCAGTCCGTACGATTGCAAACGATTTTTAGACGATCGCGCCAAGACACCACGACCACTCACTCTGCCGCTGATGCTGCGCCGCTGACAATCTCGATCAACTCTTTCGTAATCCCAGCCTGGCGAATTTTATTCATCTGCAGCGTGAGCTTGTCGATCAGTTCGCCTGCGTTGCGCGTTGCCGAGTCCATGGCTGTCATGCGAGCCGCATGTTCCGCTGCCGCAGACTCGAGCAAAACCCGGAAAATCTCCGACTCCAGATACCGCGGCACCAAACCATTGAAAATTTCCTGAATCGGCTGCTCGTAAATGTAGTCCACCAGCAACGCGCCACTCGCAGGCGCAGCCTCCACCGGCAGCGCGCCTCCGGGCCCCCCATGCGTCGCAGTTTCCTTGTCTTCCACCTCCGTCTTCGGAGTCACAACCTCGGGATCGATGGGAAGCAGTTTCTCGGCGCGCAGTTTCTGCACCATCACGTTCTTGAACTCGTTGTAGATGGCGTAAACCGCGTCCACTTCCTTGCTGATGTAAAGCTCCGCCACTTTCGCCGCGATTTCCTTAGCCTTGCCGAATTCGACATGGCTCGAAACGTTCAGATACTCCGCGACAAAACTGAACCCGCGCTTTCGCAGCGTATCCCGGCCCTTTTTCCCGACCACCACGATTTCATTCTTCTGCGACGAATGTTCGCGCAAAAAAAGTAGCCCGCGCCGGATGACGTTGGTATTGAACGCGCCGCACAAGCTGCGGTCGCCCGTCAGAATCACCACCAGCAGCTTTTCCTCGGGACGCCTCTCGAGCAGCGGATGCGCAGTTCTCTCCATGCGAGCCGCGGCCGACCGCAGCACGCGCAGGATTTCGCGCGCGTAGGGCCGAGCCGCGAACACTCCCTCTTGCGCGCGGCGGAGCTTCGCTGCCGCAACGAACTTCATCGCGCGCGTGATCTGCTGCGTGCTCTTCACAGATCGGATGCGGCGCCGGTAATCGAGAAGTGTGGGCATGAATTCTTATGACGCCACGTTTCAGTCCGCTGCTGTTGCTGCTGCGGCGCTCATGGACGCTTTGAAGCCTTCTTTGAAATTATCGAGCGCCTTCATGGCCTCGGCCCGCAGCGCGTCGTCGAAAGCCTTCTTTTCGCGCAACGTGTTCAGCAGCGCGCTGTAGTTGGTGTCGAGAAACGGATACAGCTCGAGTTCGAACCGGCGGCATTCGTCGATCGGCAGATCGTCGAGGTACTTGTTCGCGCCGGCGAAAATAATCATCACCTGCTTCTCCACGGGCAACGGCTGGAACTGGTCCTGCTTCAGGATTTCGGTCAGCCGCTGGCCGCGCGCGAGTTGCGCCTGCGTGGCCTTGTCCAGTTGCTCGGTCCCGAACTGCGCGAAAGCGGCCAGGTCGCGGTATTGAGCGAGTTCCAGCCGAAGGCTCCCGGCCACTTGCCGCATCGCCTTGATCTGAGCATTGCCGCCGACGCGGCTCACGGAAATGCCCGCGTTGATCGCGGGGCGAATGCCGCTATTGAATAGGTCGGCCTCGAGGAAAATCTGTCCGTCCGTGATGGAAATCACGTTCGTGGGAATGTAAGCGGAAACGTCGCCGGCCTGCGTTTCGATTACCGGCAGCGCCGTGAGCGAGCCCGCACCCAGTTCGTTGCTCAATTTGGCGGCGCGTTCGAGCAAGCGCGAGTGCAGGAAGAAAACGTCGCCAGGATAGGCTTCGCGTCCGGGCGGACGCCGCAGGAGGAGCGAAATCTCGCGATAGGCCTGCGCGTGTTTCGAAAGGTCGTCGTAGAAACAGATGGCATGGCGCTTGGTGTCGCGAAAGAATTCCCCCATCGCGCACGCCGCAAACGGCGCGATGTACTGCATCGTCGCCGGCTCGGTGGCGGACGCCGCCACAACGATCGTGTAATCCATCGCGTTGTAATCCGTCAGCGTCTTCACCACTTGCGCGATGGTCGAGCGCTTCTGGCCGATGGCGCAATAGATGCAAATCAAATCGCCGCCACGCTGGTTCAAGATCGTGTCGAGAATGATGGCCGTCTTGCCCGTCTGACGGTCGCCGATGATCAATTCGCGCTGCCCTCGCCCGATCGGAATCATCGCGTCGATGGCTTTGATTCCGGTTTGAACCGGCTCGCGCACCGGCTGCCGGTCCACCACGCCCGGCGCCAGCCGTTCCAGCGCGCTCCTCTTGTCGGTGAGCACCGGGCCTTTGCCGTCCTGCGGCTCGCCCAGCGGATTCACCACGCGTCCGATCAGCGCCTCGCCCACCGGCACCGACATGATCTTGTTCGTCCGCTTGACGATGTCGCCTTCGCGAATCCGCGTGTAATCGCCAAACAGCACCGCGCCCACCTGGTCCTCTTCGAGGTTGAGCGCGATCCCGGTGACATCGTGCGCGAACTCCAGCATCTCGCCGGCCATGCAGCGGTCGAGCCCGTGAATGCGCGCGATGCCGTCGCCGATCGAAATCACCGAGCCAATCTCTTCGACGGCCACCGCCTGCTGATAATTCTCGATCTGCTCGCGCAGAATTTTTGTGATCTCGTCCGCTCTGATATTCGCCATCCGTTGCTCCTATTCCTTCGGACCCTTCATTCAGCTGCCAACCGCTCGCGCAATCGCTCGAGCTGCTCCCGCACCGACCCGTCGTAGACCGTCGAGCCCACGCGCACAATGGCGCCGCCCACGAGCGCCTTGTCTTCGCGAAAATTTGCCGTGATCTTCTTTCCCGTCCGCTGCGCCAGCGCTGCGATCAGCGTTTCCTTTTCGCCCGCGCTCAATTCACGCGCCGAAACAACTTCTGCTTCCGCGATGCCGAGCCGTACATTTAATTCATCCCCGAACGCCTTCTCGATTTCGCGCAGCATTCCCGTCCGCTGATGATCCACCACCGTGCGGATGAAATTGCGCACCGCCGGAACCAACTGCATCGCATCCGTGATCTTCTCGATCGCCTTCTGCTTGAGCTTTTCGTCCACGCTTGGGTTGTCGAGAAAATTCCGCAGCTCCGGCGACGAATAAAACGCCTCAACAAACGACGCGAGGTCGCGCTTCACCCCGTCGGCGTCCTTGCGCTCGAGCGCGACATCCGCCAGCGCGGACGCATATCGCTGTGCCGCTGCTCCGCTCAATTCACGTTCCTCCCCAGCTCCGCCACGAACGTTTCGAACAAGCCGGCTTCCGTTTCCGGCGTCACTTCCTTCTGCAACAGGCTTTCGGCGCGGTCCACCGCCATCTTCGCCGCCACCGCCTTTAGCTCCAAGCGCGCGGCTCGGTCCGCCGCCGCAATTTCCGCCTGAGCTGCCAGCTCGATCTTGTCCGCTTCCTGGCGCGACAGCGCGCGCACACGAAGCGCATCAGCCTCTCCAGCACGCCTCGCTTCCGCGCGCATCTGCTCGATCTCTTTGTCCAGGTTCGCGAGCTTCGCCTCGATCTCATGGCGGCGGCTCTCGGCTGCTTCTCGCGCTCGCGCGCCTTCTTCAATTTTTTGCGCGATTTCGTCGGCAGTCCTGCGGAAATAAGGACCGCCCTTCTTCACCGCGAAGTAGACGACCACTCCAAAAATGATTGCGAAGTTCAGCCAGCGGAATATCCAACCCATGGTCGAATCTTCCGGAGGCACCTCAGCTTCTTGGGCCAACACAGGCACGCTGGTCAGAACAAAAAGAAACGCCATAAACCAGACCGCCGCCAGGAAGCGTTTCATGGCCTTGCGCCTCCGCGCGCGGGCGGGCGGCGTTCCAGAATCGCGCGTGCGATCTCCGCCGCCAACGCCGGCGCTTGCCGCTCAAGCTCCGCTCGCGTGGCGGCAACGTCGCCGGCCAGCTTCTTCTTCGCCGCGTCCACTTCTTCTTGAGCGCGCGAGCGCATCGCCCTCAACAGCCGTGCGCGGTCATCCAGCACGGCCTGCCGCGCTTGCTCCTGCTCCACATAGATCTGCCCGCGTGCCTTTCGGAGAGCCTCGTTGTAGGCGTCGAGTTCCTGCTTCGCCTCAGCTTCCAACTTTGCGGCTTCGGCGCGCGCGCCCTCAATTTTCGCGGCTCGCTCCGCCATCGCCTTCTGGATTGGAGCGAAGAACGCCCAGCGCAGAAACAGATAAAACAGAAAAACGATAACCACGGTGGGCACAGCTTGGAGAAACAGGTCACCGAGCTTCTGGAGGATATCCATCGTCAGGAGGAACTACCGTTTTGATCGCTCCATTTAGCGAAAGCCAGATTATACTCTGTTGCGCGGTCCACACCGAGGAACGCGCTCCAGGCACTCAAATAAACGGGCGATTATCGCATCCAGCCCTAGACGCGTCAACTCAAACGGACCTTTGGTAGCGGGTCAGTTTCCGATTACAGCTGCGGGCTCAACTGGTCGATTTCGGCGAAAAACGGTTTTGTGAATTCGGCAACCGAAGCCACATACCGCATGATTTTGCGTTTTTCTCCATAAGCCACTTTATCCCAGGAAAACAACATAATCGTCGCTTTCCAGAGGCGAGCATGTCGCACGCCTTCTCGATCCGGCGCCTGCGCGTTTCCGGTTGTTTGGCTGAACTTATCGAAAAAATCCAGTCCCGGCGCGCCATTGGTGTGATGTCCTCCCACCCTGCCTGCGCGAGCGGGGCGGCTGCGAGGGCTTTGCGTAGATCCATTGGCACCCTGATCTCCGGTTCTTCTCCGGCCCGCGTAATCTCCACCGTGACCGTGTCTAGAGCATCTGCGCCTGCGGCATCGCGCATGGTCTTGTTAACCCTGAGCCAGTGACTTCCTTTGCCGTTTGGTTCGAGAGCGGCTCGAAAAGGGAAGCTATTGATCGTTCCCTCCACTGTCGTCCTGCCTCGTGATGGAAGCTTCGCACTCGCGTTCTTAGGCAGAATTATGGTCCACGATCCAATCTTTTCGGTTGGCTCAGGCCGAAACAACTTGGCGCTGAAGCGAATCGTTGACTTGGTTTCTTGCGGCTTAGCCAGTTTCATTTACTGCCATACTACCAAATAAAACAAAGATGTTTTGTTAGGCTAACTAATCATAGGACGAATAATCGGAAACTACTGCGGCACCTTTTTGCCATTTTCACTGCCGCACAAGTCGGAGCCCTGACGCGTCGCAATCCACCCGCTGGCGCGCCATGCCGTCACTTCGATAGAATGGGTAGGTTTGGCGTCACCGCGATGGGCGCTCTGTGCGCGCCGTCGCCGCAAACCGGGACCACCAAGGAGAAATCTCGATGTCCGCATCCTCCGGAGTGGATTTCCTCGACTTCGATTCCCTGCTCAGCGACGAAGAAAAGCTCGCGCGCCAGACGGCGCGGCAGTTCGTCGAGGCCGAGATTCTCCCCATCATCGAGGAGTGCAACCGCGAGGGAAAGTTCCCGGTGCAACTCGTTCCGCAGATGGCGGAGCTCGGGTTCTTCGGCGCGAGCCTGAAGGGCTACGGCTGCGCCGGAATGTCGAACGTCGAATACGGCCTTGTCACGCAGGAGCTCGAGCGCGGCGATTCCGGCCTCCGCAGCTTCGTTTCCGTGCAGTCGGCGCTGGTGATGTATCCGATTTACACCTTCGGCTCCGACGCGCAGAAGGACAAATGGCTCCCCCTGCTGCAACAGGGCAAAGCCATCGGCTGCTTTGGCCTAACCGAACCGCAATTCGGCTCGAACCCCGGCGGGATGCTGGCGCGCGCCGTGAAAAAGGGCAACGAATACATCCTGAACGGCGAAAAAATGTGGATCACCAGCGGCTCGATCGCCGATGTCGCCATCATCTGGGCCAAGACGGAAGACGACAAAATCCGCGGCTTCCTCGTCGAGAAAGGCACGCCCGGTTTCAAGGCTTGGGACGTCCACGGCAAGTGGTCGCTGCGTGCTTCCATCACGTCAGGCCTCGCGATGACCGACTGCAAGATTCCCGCCGAAAACCTGCTTCCCGGCGTCGAAGGCCTGAAAGGCCCGCTTTCCTGCCTCAACCAGGCGCGCTACGGCATCGGCTGGGGCGGCATCGGCGCCGCGATGGCCTGCTACGAAACGGCGCTCAACTACTCGAAGCAGCGCAAGCAATTCGACAACAAGCCCATCGCCTCGCACCAGCTCGTGCAGGAAAAGCTCGTCTGGATGATTACCGAAATCACGAAGGCGCAATTCCTTGCGCTGCAAGTGGGCCGCCTGAAGGACCAGGGCCGCGCGCACCCGTCGCACATTTCCATGCTGAAGATGAACAACGTCTGGATGGCGCTCGAAACCGCGCGCCGCGCTCGCGAAATCCTCGGCGCCAACGGCATCGTCGACGACTATCCCATCATGCGCCACATGAACAACCTCGAATCCGTCTACACCTACGAAGGCACGCACGACATCCACAAGCTCATTATCGGCGAGCGCATCACCGGAATCGCAGCGTTCTGATGAGCGCAACCAGGCTTCCCTAGATCCTTTCAGCGTTGATGTTCCCGCAGCACCGCGAGTACCGCGCTGTGCCCCATCTTCTCCGCCCACGCCACGGGCGTTGCCCATGGTTCGGCGTCCGGCTCGTTAACGGGCGCGCCGCGCGCGATCAGCAACTCAACCAGTTCCTTTCGTCCCCAGCGGCACGCCCAACCCAACGGCGTGGACTTGAGCATGTCATCCCGCAAATCGAGCCTGGCGCCATGATCGATCAGCATGGCGGCAAAGCGCGCGCGGTCCGCCCCGCTGATATCGCTGTGCCTCGCCGCCGCGAAATGCAGCGCGGTTTGGCCGTAGCGTGAAACGTTCGCGTCGATCCCGTGCCGCAGGAGCACGTCCATGCATCGGAAGTGGCCTTCGTGGTCTGGGTGATTGGTTCCTACACCTCGAATCGGTTGGATGATCACCCAGTGCCACCTCGAGTCGTTGGGAGGCCACGTCAGATTCTTGAGCGCCATCTCGACGATAGCCGGGCACCCGTTGTCAGCTGCCGACCAGGCTAGTTCACTCGCCAATCCTTCGCCCGCATCGCTTTCGAGAAGTCGCTTGGCCTCGCCTTTGTCATGCGCCTCGGAGACCATGTAAGGTTGCGGCTTCGCGCCGCGCTCCAGCAGGAGTCGCTTGACGCTGTCGTCCTTATGACCCCACGCCTTCTGCAGCGGCCACCCAGACGCATATACATTGGAGTTGGGATCGGCGCCTCGGTCGAGCAGCAGCTCCACGATGTCGCGCTGTCCCGCAAGAGCCGCATACCACAGCGGCGTGCCCCAGCTTGGCGTGGGCTCTTCCACCTCGGTCAGCATGACTCGCTCGTCCACGTCGGCACCGAGATCGAGCAACAATCGAACAATTTCGAGGTGTCCGTGATTTACGGCAAGGCTGAGCAGCCCGCCGCCCATCCAATCGATCTCACGAAGCACTCCGGGATTTTCATTGACCAACTCGCGAACGCGCGGTGCGTCGGCCATTGCTACCGCAGCGCGAATTGTCACCTCCGCGCCACGCTCTAGCAGCAACTTGGCGACGGCGGCGAACCGCTTGGCGTGCTCGTTGTGCGGGGCGGCGGCAAGCGCAGCGCAGTCGAGCGGCGTCAAGCCGTGGATGTCCTGCTTACGCGCGTTGGCGCTTCTGCTCAACAGCCACGCCACCATCTCCGCGTTCGTTTCTCGCGCGGCGACGTGCAGCGGACTCCTGCCGTCGCGGTCGCAAGCCTGAATCAGCGACCCGTCACTTTGCAGCAGCCGGATCGCCGTGGCGTTGTCGCCCTTCCGGATGGCGTGATTGATTTCGTCTTGTATGGGAGAGATCGTGGCGTTCGGGCAACTCATCTCCGCGCGCCGCAGTCGCTCCTCTTCCTCGATGACTGCCACGATGTCCTCGTATCCGCGGTCCCGGGCCATCGCCAAAGCCGAAGTCGCATCGCGGTGCGGGAAGATGCCTTTGTGAGCGTCGGCGCCCGCTTCCATCAGTAACTTCACCATCGCCGCGTCGCGGCCCAGCACGGCGTAGTGCAGGGCGCGATGCTCGTCGTTTTCCGCCATGTCCATGTTCACCAGTTCTGGCCTGGCATGGAGGAGAACGCGCACCTGCGCTGCATCGCCCGCCCGGACGGCGTCGGCGAGCTTCGCGACGTTCGCTCCGTCGACGAACGCTTTGAGTTTGGGCCAACTCTCGTAACCGTAGGCGCGCGCCAGCACACGCTGGGCGTCGTTGAGTGCGAAGGTGGCTGGATCGGGTCGGCGCTCGAACTGCTGGACTTCCGCGACAGCGCTGGAGTCGCCGGCGCGATATTGCGCGAGGAGGTCTTTCGCCTGCTTACGCAACTGCTCCAGGCTGGGCTGTTTGGGCAGCCGACGCGTGGGATACGAACGTGGAACGTTTCCGGACATGACGATCTCCTTTCAAGTCATTGCCCGGCGTCCGCGTATCGGGCGGAAAGAAGATTCGTCTCGAGTTGTCGAAGTCTTGCGAATCGGTAGGCTCAGCCCTTCCCGCGGACACGGTGGCGCCCGACGCGCCGCCTCCACTATAACGCCGAAATTGTGGTGCGTGGCAAGCGGAAAAGGGCCACAGAGAATGTGCGAGCTTGATCGTGTATTTGATTTCCCGAAACCATCAGCCCTCAATTGGACTATGATGGGACACGCACGGTCGGGTCCGCATTGCATTTCTAGACTTGATTCAAAACTTGGGAGCATTCATGGAGCGAGAACTCAGCCTGGAATTTTTGCGCGTCGTCGAAATGGCGGCCATATCTTCGGCGCGAACGATGGGGCAAGGCGACCGGCATAAATCCGACCAAGCTGCTGTCGAGGCGATGCGCGAGGAAATGGACCGCGTCGGCATGGACGGCACGATCGTCATCGGTGAGGGCGAACGCGACGAAGCGCCCATGCTCTTCATCGGCGAAAAAGTGGGCGCTGCGGTTCGCGACAAGAGCCGGCAGTATCCGCAAGTCGATATTGCCGTCGATCCGCTCGAAGGCACGAACCTCTGCGCCACGGGCGAACCGAACGCCATCGTCGTTCTGGCCGCCAGCGAACCGGGCGGCCTTCTCCACGCTCCCGACATCTACATGGAAAAAATCATCGTGGGGCCGCCGTGCAAAGGCGCAATCGACATTGACGCGCCGGTCAAGGTCAACCTGCAAGCTATGGCACGGCGCCTGGACCGCGACATCGAAGACCTGGTCGTGATCGTTCTCGACCGGCCCCGCCACGAAAAACTCATCAACGACATTCGAGCCGCCGGCGCGCGCATTCAGCTCATAGGGGATGGCGACCTTTCCGCCGGAATCCGGGCTGCGGTTCGCGGCACAAACGTGCACGCCGTGATGGGCATCGGTGGCGCTCCCGAAGGCGTGCTCACTGCGGCAGCCCTGCGCTGTCTGAACGGTCAAATTCTGGCGCGCCTAGTGACCACAAAGCCCGAGCATCACGAACGCATGGCCCAGATGGGCATCAAGGATCCAAAGCGCATTTACGACACGGCCGACCTGGCGCCCGGAAAGCGCATCATTTTCGCTTGCTCCGGCGTCACTGGCGGCGGGATGCTCCGCGGCGTCCGCTTTTTCCGCGATGGAACGCGCACGCACTCGCTGATCATGACCCTCGAACAGGGTGAGGTTCATTTCATCGATTCCGTGCATCTGGAAAAGCATCCGGCCGTCGAGGTCCGCTTTTACTGAGGAACTATCACGGCTGAAGGAGCGTATCTTCAGCCAAGCAGCAACCTGAGGTGAACCATGTCCAGTCAGCCTGTCCAGCCACCCATCCCGCCGCCTGCACCGCCGGCCGCACCACCGCCGGGAAGCAATAACGCCGTGTGGTGGATTCTCGGCATCATCGGCGGCGGCATCGTTCTTATGGGGATTCTAGGTCTTGTCATTGCGGGCATGTTCCTTCGCCGCGTGAACATCCACGACGCCGGCAACCGCGTCGACATCCAGACGCCCGTCGGCGAAATCAATGTCAATAAGGACGAAATGCATCCCACAGGGCTTCCCGTCTACCCTGGCGCGACGAAGTCTGGCGACGGCAAAGGCGGCTCGGCCGACATTTCGTTCGGCGGCGAAGGCCTGGGTCTCGCAGTCGAGGCCTATGACTCCTCGGATTCCCTCGACAAGGTAAAGGACTGGTACCGCCAGCGGCTAGCGTCCAGCTTCCGGCTTGAGACGGGCAAGGACGAACGTGACGCTCTCGACCGCGCTCACTTTGACGTGAATGACCAGGACCTGGCGTTTGTGGACGATCACGGCGACGGGGCACGCCTGGTAGCACTGAAGAAAAACGACGGTGGGGTGAAAATTACCCTGCTTCGCGTCGGCAGACGCGAGGCGCAGTAGCGCGCCGACGCCCTGTTGGGCCCGGGGGTTCGTTAGCACGCGCCCTTGGCGGCGCGGAACGGAACGAACTCGGCCCGGCAACCGCTGAGGCGGGCTGCCAGGCCGACGACGTTCAATCCCCTTGTCCGCGTTGCCCAACCAGCGGTATCTAGCGATGAATCGCTGCCGCTGAGTGGCCGGCCTGCTGCCGGCGAGGCATTGCGTGCTGTATTCGCTCTATGTGCTGCGGGGGCGCCATCGGTCGCACGTTGTGATTGGTGTTCACGTGCTCGCTGATCGCCTGGAGCCTCTTCAGGATTCCCTGCCACTGCGCCCAATCCAGTTGTCGCAGGAATGGACGTAGCCCCTGAATGAACGGATCCTCCAGCACCGTCTCCCCGTTCGTCTCCGGGACGAAAAAGCGATTCAGACCAACTCCCAAGGCTTCAGCGATCTTTTCCAAGGTACCGAGGCTGGGTGTCATCTGTCCGCTTTCGATCCGGGACAAATACGATCGGGACACGCGCGAGCGTGCCTGCAGCTGGCTCTGCGTCATGCCGCGTGACTCCCGTAACTGTCTGATTCGCTGGCCTATATTCTCCACGGTTTCGCGGTTGGGCCAGTTTTCGAACAGTTGGCGGTCGTCCCCCGGTAAGTCTTGAGGAGACGGCGTCGGGATGACGAACGTCACCATCGGGGGCAGCAGGCGCAGGCAGCGACGGCAGTTGCCCGTGCGTGTACGGTATTGCACTAACCCGCATACTTGACAGCGTATTACTTCACGGTCGAGTTCCATGCTGGCTTGTGTCTCTTCTTTTTCCGCTTTTTCCGCCACCGGATCTCCTTCATAGACTATTCCGGCGATGCGAAGGGGAGGAATGTTCACTAACGGGGAAGGCAGGAACAGGCGCGGGAGGCATTCTCCATAGCGTGCCAATTCTTGTCAAGTGAATTCTGTATCCTCGCCCAGCCCGGAGATTCTAGCCTATGGTACTAGGACTAGGTAAACAAAGATGTTTGCCCTGCGCCAAAGCGTTACTACCCGCTTCTCCTAGTCTTCGCCCAGCCGTTCCGCGGCTGTTAACGCTTTCGAGGAATGCGCCGTTCTTCGTCAACGTGACGTTTTTCGCGTTCGCGCAGTCTCATACTGCGAATCTTAATTTTTTCCACAACCAACTGTTTTTCCACAGCAAATTCTCTTCGCGTCCTCCGCGTGCTGCTTCTCTCCAAGGTTTTCTCGGCGAACTCCGCGTCTCGGCGGTGATGTTTTTGCTTTCGGCTCCGGCATCGCTCTTGGTTCAGCTGTGCTAGCCTATGCAGCGGAGAAACAAATGCCGAATCGCGAAGACTCTTGGAAGCTCCTATGCGAATACACCCAGAGCGAAAGTCTCCATAAGCACGCTCTGGCCGTCGAAGCCTGCGTGCGCGCCTACGCCCGCAAACTGGGCGCTGACGAAGAACTCTGGGGCCTGGCAGCCTTGCTTCACGACTTCGACTACGAGCGCTGGCCCAACGCGGACCATCACCCCACCCAGGAGCATCCCTACGAGGGTTCGAAAATTCTGCGCGAGCGCGGCTATCCCGAGGAAATGATCACCGCGATTCTGGGTCACGCGGACTATTCGGGGGTGCCGCGAGTTTCGCCCCTCGACCACACCCTTTTCGCCTGTGATGAGCTTTCAGGATTTCTGACGGCGTGCGCGCTGATCAAGCCCTCGAAGAGCATCCATGAAGTGGAAACTGCCTCGGTAAAGAAGAAGCTGAAGGACAAAGCGTTCGCCCGTGGCGTGAATCGCCAGGACGTCTACAAAGGCGCCGAAGAACTAGGGGTCTCGCTCGACGACCACATCTCGTTCTGCATCGAAGCTATGCGCGCCATCGCCCCCGAACTCGGCCTCGCCGGCGTCACCGGGGTTGGAGAACGATAAGGGTACCCAGGCGACTCACCAAGCTCCGGTATTCCTTCGTCGGAACAAAACCAGTGAAATAAGACCAGTCCCAAGCAGAAGGAAGGACGAGGCTTCAGATATACCAACCGGATCTTGAGAAGCAGACCCAGAGGTAGAGGTCGAGGCGTCGCTGCGAAAACGCATTATCGTCGAGGTCCAAGTCAGAATGTGGTCCGCGACCGGCTCGGTTTGCAACGAGTGGCCAAACGCGTCTGCGCCGAGGGTGGCGTCCGAAAAACCTGATTGAGCATGGTCCAGGGCCAGGGGAGCCGAAGTTTCAACCACGACAGTTCCTGCACCGTCCCTACCGCTTGATGAAATTCCGTCCGCGAAAGCGCTCCCTGAGGTCGCTGACGCGACAAATAGTAGTGGCGCGGCAAGAAAGCCAAGTGTCTTGTACCTCATTTCTTCCTCCAACTAAACGCCCTCGACCTCTGGGGAGAACTCCCGGAGGCCGTTGAGCGCCCTGTGTGTCGCGGAAACAAGAATAGCAAGCGGCAATGCCGAAAGTCCACCGGAAAGGCCTTGTAAATAGGGCGGGTAATCACCTTAGGCCAATTTTGTTATTCGTTTCTGAGCAAGAGGGCGGGCCGCGTACGGGTCCTAGAAGTCGGCGGCGGACATCACAGTCGAATACCGAGGGAACACCTTCTCGACGAGGCATGCATGTACTTCCGGCTCGCGGTCCTCGCAGCAGTCTTTGATTACGCAGGTGCGGTAGTCGGCATCCACCCCGTCAAGCAGCGTCGCCAGAACCACACCGCTCGTCGCGATTCCGTACAGGATCAGCGTGTCGATATCATTCGATCTCAAGATCATGTCCAGGTCCGTTCCGGTGAACGCGCTCACACGATGCTTTACGACCACGATATCGTTGCCTTCCGGCGCAACCGCAGGATGAATATCTCCCGCCGGCCCTTCGAAAATCTGCCGATGCTTCTCGGAATTCTTCACCGCGCTGAACAGACTGTTGCGCGCGCTGATTTCGGGAAGATTGGGCCTGAATCCCACGCGAACGTGAATCACCTGCATTCCAGAGCTTCGCGCTCGTCTGAGGACTCCAGCCGCCCGCGCCAGCAAATCCGGGTCCTTCGCGTACATCGACACAATCGCCGTCTGATAATCCATGCTCAGCACGACCGATCGGGCTGGATCAAACCGAGGGATTTGTGCATTCATGTCTGAGACTCACGTGCCGCAACGATTTCAAAGTGGCGCGCCCGGAGAGACTCGAACTCCCGACCCTCTGCTTCGAAGGCAGATGCTCTATCCAGCTGAGCTACGGGCGCGCAGTTTGCTTCCGCAATCTTATCATTGAGTTAGCTGCCTTGGATTCTGGTTCTCTGAAACTGCGTTTTCCTCACTGTGCCCAATTTTGTGCCCACCTAGCCGAGACATGGCGGCGAACATCGCGTCTTCGGACGGGTGAACGTAGCGTGAAGAAATCCCAATTTGGCTGTGCCCTGCGATCCGTGCTAGCGTCCATACGTCGCAGCCGGATTCACCCAGCCGAGTCAGAAACGTGTGGCGCAAGGAATAGAGCACAAACGGGCGCACGGCCTTCTGATTGTTCTTCGCAGCCTCTTCGGCGATTACCTCGAATGCCTTGGCGTGCTGTTTTCTGAGGCTCGATACTTCGACGTGGCCGCTACGTGTCGGAGCGGGCCAAATCGAGCCTTCTAGGGGCTTCCCAGCGCGTTCCCAGCGGGCTTCTAGGATGGCTCTAACTCGCGGCGTCATTGGCAGGAGGCGGCGGGCCGCAGCCGTCTTGCCATGCGCAACAAACAATGTTCCATTGCGTCCATTCACCCACGTTATCGCCTCCCAGCGCAACCGGAAACATTCTTCTGGTCGCATACCAGTATCAGCGAGCACGGCTGCAATCGAGGCCAGCGGTTCCGGCGCAGCCGCAAGATACTTCGCCTCTTCGATTGGCGTGACCACTCGCTCGCGGTGTCGCTCGCCGGGCAACATCTTAATTTGCGGGGCGGCTTCTAGCGCACCCCATTCAACTGCCAGCCGCAACATGCGCCGCAGCGCCCGCACGGTATTGTTCACACTCGAAACTTGCATCTTCAGAGATTGTCGATGTGCAGCGAATTCCGAAATCTTCTCGCTCGTTATCTTATCGAGCGGGGCAGATGCGAGCGGCTTGTACTTCAAGATGGCCCGCATCGCCGTTCGATACCAAAGCCACGTCTTCGGGGCGTTATGTTCAAAGCGTGCCTTGGCCCACGGTTCGAATCGCCGCGTAAGGAAATCGTTCAGCGTAGAGGCGAGCTTCTTCTCTCGAATTCCCACTTCCCCTTTTGCCAGCGACGTGCGGTGCGCGGATTCCATATTTCGCGCCACCCTATCATTTCCTTGTTTTGACGACTCGCGCACGAGTTGGCCCTGCCACATGAACTTGTACCAGTAGGTTTTGCCGCGTTTGTAGATCATTTTTTCCTCCCGCCTCGAATCGTCCCAGCCGCTTTTCTCCCAGACTTCGCTGACGCAGCCCGTCTTTTCGCGCCTGTGTCCCTCCACCATTTCAGCGTCCGCTCGCGCTTAACACCCCCACTGCAAGACGTACCGCAATACAACTGTGCCGGTTTTTGAGCGACGAAATATGTCGAACACTTGGCGCAGACCTTGGCGCGCCAGCTCTCGCGGAAAAGCAAATACAGGGCGCGGTGAAAATCGTCGTCCGGGGAATAGCTGAATGCTCCGCTCTTCCAGTGCGGAGAGACTGTAGGACGGCTGACCTCGGATGCACCGGGGTACGCAGTCTCTATCCCATCGCGGGCGCGGGCGAGTCTGACCTCACCAGGGAGGGAAATCTTCCAGCCGCTAAGCCCGAACAGAAAACCGAGCATGTCGCCTTGGAGCGCAACTGGGTCCGATATCCAAACGCGACGGAGTGCGTCGCGGCACACCTGAAAGAGAAGATGACATCCATCGGCCCAAGCCAGCGAATTGCCACGTCCGTCCTGCAAATCAAACGGCCAAAACCCGCGCCATCCCTTACTCAAAGCTTTGTAGTCTTCTATGAAGTCACTTGCGTTCACAAAGCGTTCAAGTCCTCGGAATAAGCGCTCTTTCTCGGAGTGTGCTAGACGGCTCACGTCCCGCAAAGCGAGAGTGGCCATTTTACAGCCAGGAGCCTCTTGACGCTGCCCGCTCACTCCGGTATGTTTCTGCTGATTCATACGCTACTTTATGTGAACTAGCGTATAGAAGCGCAGGCCTGCTGTCAAGTAGGAGTTAGCAGCATCGGGCCGAAAGGGAGCAAACATGGAAAACAAACTCGAATCAATCGCGGACGCGAGCCGACGACTCGGTGTATCGACGTTCACGACGCGCAGGCTCATTAAGGCGAAGCAACTGAGGGCTGTGCGAGTAGGCAAGAGAGTCCTCGTTCCCCAGAGTGAGATCGAGCGCGTCATCGCAGAGGGGTGCGGCACAAGTGTTAGCAAGCCGACAGAATCCTCCCCGGCGCGAGAGACGCGCAATGGGCGCTGAAAACACGGCAGAGGCCGCGGCGCTCGTGCGCGACGTGGAATCCTTCTTTGGACGTTTCGTCATTCTTCCGCCCGCTGCCGGCCTTCCCGTTGCCCTTTGGACCATAGGTACACACCTGTTCAACGCCTTCGAGACATTCCCTTATCTCGCACTCCTGTCGCCTGAGAAGGGATGCGGCAAAACGCGGACGACGAAGATCATCGAGCTGCTCGCCGCCAATCCGCAAAGTACAGTCTGTCCGTCCGAAGCAGCGCTCTTCCGAATCATCGAAAAGAATCACCCGACACTGATTCTCGATGAAGCCGAAATTCTCACTGGCAGGGGAGAACGTGCAGACGCGGTACGCGCCATTCTGAACGCGGGCAATTGCAGGGATGCAACCGTGCTCCGGTGCGTAGGGCAATCCTACGAGGTCCAGCCATTTTCCGTGTACTGCCCGAAGGTCGTCTGTGCTATTCGCGTCTGTCCTGAGACTGTGAAGGATCGCTCTATCGTCATTGCAATGCAGCGGAAGCGACACGACGAAAACGTGTCAAGGTTCATTCGCAGGCGCGTTCGACCCGAAGCCGATTCCCTCAAAGCGCGCGCTATTGCTTGGTGCAAGAACAACAAAGCGGAAATCGAAGCGAACTACGAGGCGTTGGACATGGATTTTCTCAGTGACCGAGACCTCGAAAGCTTCGAGCCGCTCCTATCCATTCTCGCCGTTGCAGATCCGTCCAGATTCGAGGAGCTTCAAAGAGCGGCGCAGACTCTCACTTCGGGCAAGGCGGCAGCGGACGAAGATGACTCGCTCTCACTCCGATTACTGGCCGACGTTCGCGCGGTGTGGCCTCGCATTGAACGGCATGTGCTTTCCGCTGAACTCCTGCAGCGATTGGGAAGGCGCGAAGAATCAGCGTGGGCATCTGAAAATGAATTGAGTCCGCGTAAGTTGGCTCGAATGCTGAAACCGTACGGAGCCGAGGCTAATACCGTCCGCACTCAGAAAGGGCGCGGGAGGGGCTACGCCCGCGAGGACATTGAGGACGCCTTCTCTCGCTACTTGCGCCCGGAAGCGTGACAAGCGTGACAACCCGCGCTATCATTGGCGTTCTTGCCCCTGTCCTACTGTGACAGACCATCGCCTGTCACGGATCGAAAGAGCTGAAACTCGCGCAAACACTGACTTGTCACGCATGTCACGGATTCCCTCCTAACTGTGAAACGATACCGAGTGTCTTTGGCGCGCCACAAAGTCATCAGATATACTGCCCACATATGCTGTTAGTTATCTTCGGCGCAGGCGCGTCTTACGACTCCGTCCCAACGTATCCGCCTGGAGTCGCAATCCGAAGAGGGGGTTCACTCGACAACTTCTTTCGGCCTCCCCTCGCAAATGAGCTGTTCGCGAACAGACCCCTGTTCGCGGAATGCATCACGAGCTTCCCGCAGTGTCAGCCAATTGTTCCATTTCTGAGGAATCTTGAAGGAAAGAGTCTTGAAGCTGTTCTCCAAGACCTCCAAACAAAAGCCATCAACTACCCTCGCGGTCTCCAGCAACTAGCGGCAGTCCGCTACTATCTGCACCTTACCCTTTCGCGGTGCGCGGCAGAGTGGAGAAACGTTGCCCAAGGCGTTACGAACTACAAGACTCTGCTCGACCAGATAGAGCGCACGCACAGGGGGGACGAACCGGTTTGTCTCGTAACTTTCAACTACGACACACTCCTCGAAGATGCTCTCCGTGATTTCGACCTCCCGATTGAAGCCATGGCTGACTACACCAAAAAGCACCCATTTTACCGAGTCTTTAAGGTGCATGGGTCTGTGAATTGGGCGCGCATAGTAGAAAACGAAATCCCCAACCTGAACCCTGGAAACGTTTGGGCTATGGCGTATGAGTGGATTCGCCGAGCCGCAAAACTGCAAGTCACTGACACCTACATGCTAAGCAATGCGCTTCCTATCGCAATCGTCGAGGGGCGGCCAGTATTCCCCGCAATCGCAATCCCGGTCGAGAAAGGCAAGAATTTTGAATGTCCGCCAGACCAGCTCGAAGAGCTGAAGGCCCTGCTGCCAAGGACCACTAGAGTCCTTGTCATTGGGTGGCGCGCAACCGAACAGCACTTCCTCAACCTCCTGACGCTGTACCTTAAGCCAAAGATTTACTTACATGTAGTAGCGGGAAGTCGAGAGGACGCCGAGGGTGCCAGGGTTAGAATCTGCCGAGCACTTGCCAACAGCCCACCGGACGACGTCACAGAAAGCGGTGCAGGCTTTAGCGACTTCATCCTCTCAGGTCAAGTCGAAGAATTCCTCGGTGGGTAGAGCCGAGCGACGTTTCAGGTTTCGGTGAAACTCTAGGGTCTGTTCCGTGACTATGCACTCCTAGCGCCCTCCGAATCTCGGGCACTGATCGGTGGCTCGCCATTTGCGTTAAAACCATTGGCCGCTGGACGGTCCTGCGCCTCTTGGGCGATTGCACAACGCGAAAGCGAGAGCGGGATTGGAGGGTGCTCCGCCCTGGATGCAGTAATGCGTCCCAGGGACATACGCAGCCCCACGATGAGCTGGTGCGTCGCAGCCTAGCGCGGAGTCGTAAATCTCGACTAGCTCGCCGGTAGTTGACCGGACAAACAGGTGGCGTTTCCCAGTCTCGTCCGTCTTTTTCAGCACCACTGCCGCGTCGTGATCGCGGACGATGGTCGATTCGTGGACAATGGACGCGCCGTCGCTTACAGGCTGCCCGAATGCTTGGCTTGATTCCCTCCACGGATTCGGAATACTGACGCCCTGCGACTGTTCAGCAGCATGTGCCGCGGCCTGGAAGCGCGCTTGGCGATGGACTTCCATTCCCGCGCGGAACAGTTCGGTCGCATCTTCTCCCAGCGCCTTTTCAATCCCTAACGCCCGCACTCGCTTGAGCACCTTTTGAACGTAGGGCTGACTCACATGGAAGGTGCGGGCAATCACTCGCTGCGAAAGGTCGGGCTGCGTCTCGTGGAGCAACACAATTCGAGCCTTGATGCGCTGTGACTCGCTATGAGGACGCCAGACTCTTACTCGCCCGTTCGCTCGGGCATGTTCGAGATTCCTGCGACTAGATTCCGGTGACGGCATTGGTTACCCTCTTGATAGCTGCCTGGGAAGGAATCGAAACTCTCACTTTCGCAGTATACACCCCTGCGCAAGTGCGAAGGCCAATCGTGAGCCGCGCGTGCCGCCGTTTTGTGGGCTATCAACGGTTATCGCTGGTGCGTCGAAAGGAGTTACGGCGAGGAGGTTATCGCGCCGTTCACCGAACCCGCTGTGCTCAAAAGCGGGGCTTCAGGCATGACGGAACCTCCTTTGAACAGTGCTCACTTGCTGATTAAACCGCGCTCGCTCTTACGTCAAGCGAATCAAATGTGGTGGGCTTGCCGTGGCAGGGCAGTATGGGGTTAGTTGGCGTGCTTTGGCTTTGGTTTCAGAAGAGGAGGATTTACCTTCGCGGCGTCCACCGACAGATTGGTCTCTTTCTCTTGCCGTTGCAGACCAATAGACACAATCGCGAGAATGCCAACAGGCTTGAGATCGCTTTCAGTTGGCCCCATGCTTGTGGCTTGAAGCCCGAAATTGACGTTCAGCCCCCAAATTCCCTCATGCAGGTCCTGTTTCCTTACGAGCGCCTCTACTACTTCCTTGAACGAAAATGTTAACTGCGAAGCTTCGGCCATTCAATTATCTCCGTACACCTGTGAGTTGAGGTCTGGTTCCTGCCATACTCGCGGTCTTTTCAACCTTCAAAGGGCCGATTTTTTGGTTAGCCCCCGTGAATTGCTGGGCATCTAAAAACCCCCGATACGCGGACCAGCGGACATGCTCTGCGAATCGGTTTGCAAGAACATTATAAAAATCCTCAGCACCAACTTTTGCCGCAACTGCGGAAACCAAATACGTATTGAGACTCGTTTGGTCGCGCTCTGCCAACCTCGCGGCCTGTCGATGGATGCTTCTAGGCAATCGGAGAACAATTCTTCCGCTATAAGTGACACTGCTTGACGGCTCAGGAACCTCATGTCCCTGAGATATGCACACTTCAATCCAAGACTCCGCAGCGCGCTCTAAGTTGGTATATGCCTCTTCCGCCGTTGCTCCCTGCGCAAAGCAGCCGGGGAACTCCAAAACCTCTGCGTGAAAACCACTAGGCTCTACCGGTATTACGATCCGTGCGTATGGTTGCTGGAGGTAGTTTTTTGCTGTTTTCATTTTTTAGGGACTCCTTCTCTAGCAGGTCTTCCCATGCATCTAAGTCCGTCTCCAAAATGTCCATGATGTTCTCTGCGGTAAAAGGATTTATAGTGGGATGTCCGGGTATGCTGAGCGGATTAAGATGGGGGAAGGGGATGCTGACATACGTTGGCTCCTTTCCGCGCAAGCCACTTAGCTTTCTACCGACCTTGCCTGCGAAACTCCTAAGATCGGAGGGCTTGATGTTGTACTTTCCGGCCCTTAGCTGCTTCAACTCTCTCCGCAGCTTAGACAGCTTTTTCTTGGTCATGATACCACCCGTGATACTACGAGTCAAGTCTTACATAAGGGCCTTGTGCTTCTTTCAGCATGTGATAAAAAAGAGTCGGAGGGTGCCGGATTTGAACCGGCCAGTGCCGCTAGACACGGTGGATTATAAATCCACGCCCTTACCTTTAGGGTTAACCCTCCGTTGAAAGCTGGAAGAGTGGAGGTGCTGGGAGTCGAACCCAGGGCCAGTGGGTGGATAGCCAACCGCGCCCCAAACCTGGCACCCCCATTTTCCTGCTTCACCAAAAAAAAATAGCGAGCGGTTATTACCCCCTCGCCGAATGATCGTTGGTATCGTGCATTCGGTTCACTGCGCTAAATTTTCGTCACGGATTGACAGCGTGCGGAATCTTCGGTAATCTCCCGAAGACTTTCGCTTGCGGCTGGTATCCGCGAGCTTGGAACCGGCCCGCCCTATCCGGCGGGCCGTTCTATTGATAAGGCAAAGTTTCGTGCTTTTCGGTTCACCTGTCAAGCCGGAGTCTTATATTAACGGTCTCGGCAAGATAGAGATTCCCACTGAGATTTCCACAGGATTTCCACAATCAAGAAAGCGATCGTTAGAGAAGACAAATTCAGAGAGGCAATGGCAGCGGGTTTTGCGTTCTGACCCAGTTCCAAGATCAGAGATAAAAAAACGAAAGGGAAGCCCGGTCCTAAGACTCCGATACTGGCGAGGCCGTGAGCGTTTCGTCTAGGTCAGTTTCCCTCGCCGTGTAGCAGGTTCTTCGCGGTGTGCGCGAATACCGGGGCTTAGACGCGACCAAACAAGTCAGGCAAACTCTTCTTCAATCCCTTGGCGATCTTCTCGATGTTCACCAGCGACACGTTTCTGACTCCGCGTTCGATGCCGCTGTAGTACGTGCGGTGCAATCCGCACCTCTCGGCAGCTTCTTCCTGATTGATCCCCTGTTCCTCGCGGGCACGACGAATTGAGCGGCCAAAACGGATGCGGATGTCGAGAGCCATCGCGCCGATGGTGAGGTGTGCGCAGCCGATGCGTACACAGCCGATGAGTCACAATTCTTATTGACTCCACGAGTATGCCTCGCGCACCATCTGGCCTCGATTTCGTTCTCCCCAACTGACCTCGGAACCGGATTGGAGGACACATGAGAAAACAGACTTTTGTCATCGGTATGCTGGTTGTGACAATTGCATTGCTATTGGTCGCGCGGCCGAACGCCAGCCAAACGACGCAAGCACACACTGGAAGATGGCAGATTGTAAACGGCACTCCTCAGCTTTCAGAGAACATTATGCTGCTCGACACGGAGACTGGTAATTCGTGGATAACCTGCAACCTCCCCAGTCCTGACTCGATCAGCGAAGTGTCTACAGGATGGTGCGCTCTGACAAAAACTGACCGTATTGCGAGTCGCATGAAGTAGGGCTACGTGAGGTGGAGGAAGTTCTCCCTCTCGGGCTTCACGCTGCCGGACCTGTTAGGGATGTCGAGCAGGGATGGGTGGGTGCAAGTCCAAAGGCTTCGCGACGCGGAGTCACCTTGCAAGCGGGATGGCGGATAGGGGGTGCGCGTATAAGGGACCACCTCCTGTCAGTTGATTCGAATGGATTCCTGTGTCGGGTCTAAATCCTAACTATCACGCGGCGAGCGCTGGCGTCGCGGGCGGCTATGCTTTCCCCTTTTCCTGGGCGGCTGCCAATACGCCCATGAGAGACCCGCGAAGGTCGGTGGCATGTCCAAGCCTATTCGAGTGCACAGACAATTCTTTTGAAAATCAGGCCTCGCGGTTCGCTTCAGAACGACTGGTTTGCTGAAAGTCGGCGATCATGGACCTAGTACTGTAATTGTCTGGTTTTCGCATTAACCAAGACCCAACTGGCATTGAGGGCTAAAGGCACGCAATGGTATGTTGAAATCGTGAAACCATGCCTGAGAAGCCAGATACAAAGTGGACAGTCGCCATCCAGCCAGCCGCAGGAAAGCCGCTGTACAAGATTACGAAGATCATTAGCTTGAACGGCGGCGGTTTTTCAGTCCTTACTCCTTACCACAAAGCACGTAGCGGATTCCTATTTAAGCAGGTCATTAATCCTGGGATGTTTGATAAAGCCGGAGCACACCTGGTGACGTTGACCCACTCCGCCGGGTTTACCGCTGAGAACCGCACGAAGTTGAGCTACCACGTTGATGGGTTTGTTCAATTCTCGAGTGAGAATCAGGGCACAATTATTTCTGGTCGGGACCCCAATACAGGTGAGCCAAAGGGGCTCGGCATAATGGCACGACCATTTTCTAACCCCGCTACTTCCGGACCAAGCGTGGGTATTTCGGTATGGGGTCTAGAGGATTTCGAAAATGCCGACCAAAAAGAAAAGCTCATCGTTTTCGAACCATCTGATTTCTATTACAGACTGTGGGGACCTGAACAAACGAACTTGTGGCAGCTAGGCATATACGTGTTCAGTGGTGTCCCGCCGGTCCGTTTCGATGGTGACCAAGCGAAGATGGAATTCGCGTTGACGTCCCCACTCACCGCAGGTGTCGTGGGCTCTATTGTCACGCTAAAGACGATTCGCCTTGAGGCAGAAAAAGTTAGCTTGGGGCTATACGTCGAGAGTGGCGTCGGATATTTCCAGTCAAAGTCCGGTTGGACAATGAGCGGTCCTGGACTTTGGAGTTTAAACCAGACTGGCTACGTTTTGAATGCGGTCTATCCGCGCGGTCCGATTCCTGTTGACCAACGGCCCTCGCTTGATTACAAACCTCCGCCGAACAATGAGGTAAATTCAGCACGCGGTAAGAACGCCCGGTCCGAAAAGCGACGAAAGAAGCGAACACAAGCAAAATCGTCGTCGCGAACCTGAGAGAATCTGAAGACCGCGATTTATAAGTCATGCCGGATAAGTTCCAGGCTAGTACTCTACTTGTCCGGTTACTGCGTTTATCAAGGCACTGCGACCGGCGATTCTCGCAGGATGGACACTCAGCGCGTTAACTGCCACCGCCCAGCCAAGTGTTATCCTTGAAAACGGTGGCGCAAGCTCCAGGAGTTCGCATACAGGGATAGTCCGCTTGGCTGCATAACGATGGTTGATGGCCGCCGCGTAAGGCTATGACAAATTCAGAAATTTTCCATAATGAAACCATCTCCTTCGGAGGCCGTTTCCAACGTGAGCGTGCTCCGGAAAATGTGAAAAGCGTGTATGGGGTAGTTGAGGACCGTGCCCAGGACCTCATCAGCGCAGCGCGGCGGGGTCTGCCGAATCTTCCGCAGATACATTTTGATTTTATACTCAACGGCGGGATCAACGCCGTAGCGTTCAGGTCAAAGCAAGGCTATTTCATTGGTTGTTATACAGGCACTCTCTTCATGCTGCGCAGCGTCATCGGACGCATGCTCTCAGACTCTCGTCTTTTTCAGCATGTCGGCGACGCGAAAGCCGAGAGAGGTGATTTGAGGCCATTGGCAGATTACGTTCCAAACGCGGAGGTGATGTACAAAAGGGAGGCAATCCTTACACCTAATGACGCGATTCGGCGTGCCTATGTTGAGTTCCTTCAAGACCAAGCGATCATGTTCCTTGTAGGCCACGAGCTCACTCACATTACGCATGGTCATGTAGATTACTTGAGGGCGAAACGAGGACACCGAGTTACCACGGAACTGGGATGGTTCGAGCAAAGAGATCAGGAGGAGCGCTTCGAGAGGCAGTGCCTCGAACAGGATGCCGATCGACGATCAATTATGTCGCGAATTGATTCGCTACGACTTACGTTCGATAACCCGAATAGACCGCCCATTCCCTGGCGACCGACTGCAGAGCATCCGACTGAAATGATTCTTGACTGGGCCATATCAGTTAACATCCTCTTTCGGTTATTTGGGGACGTGCGCTTCAGTCGCACCGAGCTAGCGGACTACACATACCCACCACTCCCGCTCCGCCGTGGGATGTGCGAAGTCGCTGCTCTCTGGTCGGTAGAACGTATTTGGGGTCCCGAATGGAAGACCTTTGCAGGACAAGCACTCAAGATGGCACGAAATGAGACGGAATCAGCCTTCTCGATAATGCTTGGCGAAGAAGTTAAGGTGGGCGGGCTTCAAGAGGCGTTTAGCAAAGAAGGTGCTGAACATGCGACTCGACTTCAAAACTATTGGAACTCGACGTTGGTCGAGCTATTGAGGCCGTATTCTTATGAGTTCTAGCAGAGTATCCCAGGGTTATGCCCGACGTGGTCTAACTGCACCATGAGCATGGAGGGACAATATCGCCGAGCCTTTGACTGGCGACTGACCGCGTCCGACAGGGTACCCACGGCGGTCGCGGGTTTTGCGATCCGTAAGCTCTCCCAACCGGAACACCTAGAACTGTTGGAGGACCTTCTTTCAATTAGCAAGAGGCGACGGAGCAATAGTGCCGTGCTGGCAAGGCTACAACTTTGGCTACTCAGTGAGGTTGTTGGTGACGAGAATGCTGTCAAAGGGCTGAAAAGGCTAGCGGAGGAGAAGGGGCTTACGCTTGACGGAGCCGAGTCGCCAACGCTTGAAGATGCGGCTTCGAAACTAAGGAATGCACTCCAAAACGGCCTCCATTTTCACCGTGCTCGCGCCAATTGCATCCGTCAAATCGGAGATGGAATTGCTTGGCGTTGTTTTGGTTATGATCGAGCAGTGCTGCGCCTTCTTTCTCAAAGATCCACGAAACAGCAAACTCTCGCCGAGGGAACGGCCCACGAACTGCAGGAGTGGGCTAGAACGTTTGATAACAATCACGGAGTTCCAATCCTTAATGCGATTACGAATGTTCTCGCGATAGGTGACGTAACAGTCGCAAAGCCGGACGGTAGCGGGGAGATCATCGAAGTCAAGGCTAGCAAAGCCACGTCGCGGAGACTAACGAGACAAAAAAGAAAAATGCGTGAGGTTGTTGAGCTGCTAAATTTTGGTCACGGTGAAGTAGACGAAAAGGAACTCACACTCCTGCGGTTCGACATGCTGCCGGAAAACGATTTGCAGGCACTGCTTGAGCTCTTGGACCGGGCCAGCATCGAGGGCTGGAGCGCTGGAAGAATAAGTCCCTGCTGCTATGTTGAATGCATGAATTCCGCAGTACTAAAGAATTCCAAGGATGCAATTGCCAATTTTGAAGCGTTTAGAGAAGCCGAGGCTGTGGCCTTCATTGCGAAAGGGGATTACGTTTCCGAAATGACTAGCCTTGATGTTCTGGCATTTACACCTAACTGCGCACCTTTTTCCATCTTCCCTTTTCCGGCCAAACGATGTGTCGAGCTCATGATCGGCGCCACGGCTTATAAGTCATATTTCAACGAGTCCGCCTTCTTCAGGGAGCTTGAGTCTAAGGGTTGGAGGTTCAAACGCAGCGCTGCCCAGATTGTTGCTGAAAGTCGCGGTTTCGCGACCGCTGCTGACGTTATCGGGGAAGTCGAAAAAGATGGAATGAGAATCAGCATTCCGCCAAGTTATGTAACGAGGATGCAGATGGAAATGCTGAGTCCCGGCGCGATTATCAGGGAGCTTGAAGAGTTAAAACGGGTCGCTCCTCAAAATGAGCCTCATTGGAACTTCGTTCTTTACGGCAGAGAGTCAGAAATCTGGGATTGAAGTGTGACCATTGTAACTCCGGATTAATCGCGTCACCGGACAAATGGTAACAGAATCACTGTGCCGGTATTTTGACCTAGCGTTCGTGGCGTCGTGCGGCACCCCGCGATTCCAGTACCTTCAATTGCACCTCCGGGGGCTAAATCACTGTGCCCAATTTTGTGCCCACCCTCGAACTAGCTCAGGCGTGCAGCAGAGGCGCGGAGTTTGGCTTAAGCGTCCTGATGTGAGTGAGGAGCACGCTCCAGCTATTTTCTAGCTCGCTCTTGCTAAGTTGTTGATTCTTCGTGCGTGAAGAATTCGAAGGCAGATGCTCTATCCAGCTGAGCTACGGGCGCGTTTCGGAGAATTGTAACATTTGTATGGTCTCGTCGTCCCTCGACACACGACGCTCGCCTTGTGCTAGAATCTCGCGCCGTCGCGCGTCGGGGGCGCGAGAAATCATGAACAAGGCCAGCGATTTCCTCGGACGCGTCGTGCGCAAACTCGATCACCCCGAAGCCGTGCTGGCGTGGCTCTCGAGTTCGTGGCCGCAGATCGTCGGCAAGGCCCTCGCCGCTCACACGCGCCCGCTTCGCTGCGAAAAGGGACGTCTGGAAGTCTCCGCTGACGCGAAAGCCTGGCAAAAACAGCTCGAGCAAATGAACAAAGACTTCTGCGCCCGGATCAACCAGGCATGGGGCGGCAACCTCATCCGCGAAGTCAAATTCGTCGCGAAAAAGCCCGGCCCCAAACGCATCCCCTACGAACTCGATAACGAGCACACCCCCTTCGTTCGCCGCAAGGGCCGCTAGCGCGCCGTCGCTCGTTGAAAATTAGCGTACCCGCTCCCCTGCAGGCTTGAGGACGAAACAATCCAGGCGGCAAGTGCGTACCTGAATCAGGAAACAGACGCCATGCGCGAACTCCTTCAAGAATCGCTCTCTCTCTGGCGCCGCGCCGGAGCAAACGGGGCCAACGAGAAAGACTCTCTCGGCCTTCCGCCGTTCCACCGCACCTTCACGCCCGCCGAACAAGCCGCCCGCGAAATTCACCTCGACCATCTTCTGCACACGGTCGAAGCGGAGCTGCGCGATGTGCCCCGCACACGGTCAGAGCGCCGTTCGGCGCGGAGTCGCGTTACCTCCGCCTTCACGGATTTTGCGAAATACTGTCTCGACTTTGACGACACCCATCTCGAACTCCTGCTGAACGACGGTTTCTCGGCCGTCGCCACGCAACTCGCCCGTCAGGCCCGCCAATTCGATCCCGGCGTCAGCGCCTCTGACATTTTTCAGGCCAGCCGCAACGGATGGACCGCGTGCGGTCTCCAGGTTCTCCTGGGACGCGACATGCGCCTCACGGCCTCGATCTTCGCTTACAGCATGCTCTACCCGTACACCGACAATTATCTCGACGACCCCGCCACTTCCCGCAGCGCGAAGCTCGCATTCAGCGAACGTTTCCGCCGCCGTCTCGATGGAGATGCAGTCGCTCCCTTCAATGATCGCGAAGCCACCATTTGGCGTCTCGTTGAACTCATCGAAGAGGAGTATGCGCGTGCCGATTGGCCCCAGGTCTACGACAGCCTCTTGGCGATCCACCGCGCCCAGGAAAACAGCGTTCGCCTGCTTCGCTCCGGGTCGTCCCCGGCCGGCGTCGACGTCCTCAAGCTCAGTTTCGAGAAGGGCGGCGCTTCCGTCCTGGCAGACGCCTACTTGGTCGCAGGCTCTCTCTCGCCCGATGAAGCTCAGTTCGCCTTCGATTGGGGAGTGCTGTTGCAGCTCGCCGACGATCTCCAGGATCTTCAGCGGGACCTTCGCGAAGGAATCCTCACGATTTTCACGCAGGCCGCCGCGCGCGCGCCTCTCGACAACCTCACCACTCACACCCTGAATTTCGGCCATCGAGTCATGCGCCAGGTCGACCGCATGCCCCCCAATCATTCCGCGCTCAATGGCGCAGCCGCGAAGCACAAATCCCTCAAGGAGATGATTCGGATGAGCTGTTCGCTGCTCCTGATTTGGTCAGCCGGCGAGTCGGCCAAGCTCTATACCAGCCGCTACCTCGCGGAACTCGAAACCCACTCGCCGTTCCGATTCGCTCCTCTTGCCGCAAAACGCAAGAAGCTCGCCCGCTGGACCAGCCCTCTCGCGCGCCTCTTCGAGTCGTTCCTCGAGGACGAAGAGGACGAGCCCGCATCCCTAATTCTCGCCAGTTCCCTAATGCCCCGCTTCTGACGCAAGAATCATTCGGGCGCTTGCGGTAACTTCTCCGTGCCCTCAAGCCTTTCTCTGTGCTCTCGTGGTAATCCTTTGCCTTTGCGTTTCGGTAGTTGGACGATGGACACAAGTCGCGTTGCCGGCTCCCGGTCCGGGCGCGCTCGCGTGCTACGCTTCTACATAAGTCGTCACGAAGTTTCCAACGCCATCGAGGAGAAAATTGCTTGCGACGAACCGCCGCATCGCTGCTGGCGCTGACCCTATCGAGCGCCTCTCTGCTCGCCGGTTGTGGCGATTCGAAGAAAGCAGCAGCCGTCAGCGCTGCGCCTTCGCCCAAGTGGACCCTCAAAATCGGCGCCATCCACAGTCCGCTCGCGCTCGGCCCCGACGGCACACTCTACGCGCTGCTTGACTCAGCAAGTTTGATGGCTATTGATCCGTCCACCGGCCAAACGAAATGGACGCAGCCAGCCGCCCGTTCCAGCTCTTGGGTGATCGGGCCCGCGGTCGGAACAGATGGCGCCATCTACATCCTCGCGCACGGCAAGCTCATCGCGTTCAATCCCGACGGCAGCACTCGCATCGAGAAAACCATGAACCCCACGGTGAATGCCACCGGAATGGCGCTCACCGACAAGAGCCTCTACTGCGACTGCGTTCCCGGCGAAACGTGCGCCTGGACCCTCGACCAGGGAATGAATTCCATTTGGCGCATCTCCTCGCAGTCGTTTGTAACCGCGCCGATCATCCAAGCCGACGGGACCATCGTTCTTGCGGGCGCCGGCGTCTTCGCCGTCGATAGCGGTATGCCGTACGCGCATTGGACCTACCCGAGCAACGGCACCGTCGCTCCCGACCGGAATCAGGCAGACTCGTACCACGTCATGCCGCTGGCGCGCCTCAACTTCGAAGGTCTTGCGGCTGGCAAAGATGGCGCGACGTACGCCACGGGCGGGGGCTTGATCGCGTTCGACACAAACGGCCAACAGAAATGGACCCTGAATTACCCGCCGTATCCGGGCCAGCAGCCCGTGGTCGCCGCGGATGGCACCGTTTACTATGCCTCGCACAACCTGCACTTCTACGCCGTGCAACCTGACGGCACGGTCCGATGGTCCCTCGAAACGACGGCATTGGTGGGACAGCCGCTCCTGGGTTCTGCCGGAACAATTTTCTTCACCGATTACAAAACTCTCCGCGCCATCTCTTCGGACGGCAAGGAAAAATGGAAAACGGATCTCGACATCGAACCGACGGGCGCCGCAACCCTGAGCGATGACGGCACTCTCTACGTCGCCAGCCACCTCGGCACTCTGTACGCGTTCCCGGTCGGAGAGACGCTGATGCAAAGCCCGTGGCCGAAGTTCCAGGCAAACGTTCGCAATTCCGGCCAGGCCAATCCGTAAAATGGCTCGTAAGTGTCAAGGAAGCTAGACTGGCGAACCACGCGCCGCACTTGGGAGGCGACATGAATAACGATTCGCTCGAGCGTCTGCTTCCTCCCGATAAACTTCTCCGTCTCCTCGCGCTTTTCTGTTTCGTTGCTTCGGGACTCATCGCCGCCTCAACGATGAACCATCCCCGCACTGTATCGAGTTACTTTTCCACGCAGCACGAACTCATCGTCTACTTCAACGTCCTGATCCTGCTCTTCCTCTTTTTCTATTTTCAGTATCTTGTCGCGCCGAAGGTCACCGGGCAATCGCTGAGCACTGCTGTTGGATACGCGCAGGGGATCGGCTGCTTGCTTTTCGTGCTTTTCGGCGCGCTGCGGCTCGCGCATCCTGCCGCCAACCTCGACGCGGGATACTCCACTCCGGATCCTCAGGGGCAAATGCTCGGTCTGACCGCCTTCTTTGGCGAAATCACCTTCGTCGCCAACGTCGTGTGGTCGTATATGCACCCGCAACCGGCGCCGTCGGCCAGGATGAAAGCCCCGTATGCGCCCGCTTCTTCGGCTGCGTTGCAAAATTCATCCGTAGTGCCAACGCTCGGCCAATCCAAGACACCAGTTACACTGAAAGAAGTTACGCCATGGAGCTGGCCCGCCTCCGCCGTCAAGCTCTTTGGCACCTCGGCCGCGTTCTTCTGCGCGGGCGGATTGATTTCGATCGTGCTGAACTTCCCATCGCTCCGTTTTCCTTTTCCATTCGGCTACGAAATTTTGTTGGTCCCGTTCGGGACCCTATGGCTCGCCGCCGGTGTTCCGTTTGCGCTGTTCGCTGTGGTGTACCGGTTGCTGGCTGGGAAGTTGGCGCGCCCATCCCCTAATCCCCTATCGGCAACCCTTTCGGCAAACAGATCGGCAAGTGCTGTCGCAAAGCCGCTGCTCGCGAAAACTCCCCCGGCTGACGCTCCGCTCAACGATCAAGTCTTCAGCGAGCCACTCACGCGCATTCATTTCCTCGTCACGCTCGCGGCCGCACTCGACATGATTCGACTCTGGACCTCCTGGGGCACTTCCGTCGGCTCAACCTATCTTCGCTTCTATCTCCACCGCGACACCATCGAGGTCCTGATCTTCTTCGGCGCCGCCCTCGCCCTGTTTGCCCTCAATGTCTTCAGCACATTCCGAAGCGCAAGCGCACACAAGCTTCCGCAACGATCGGCATAGCTACCAGATGGCTTTAGGGGAAACGACGCAGACGCTTGGAAAATCGTACGAAACGAAGCGTAATGCCGCGGAATGCTATCTGTTACTCAGCGAAGAGCCGCACTCAGTGAGCGGGGGGCGGATCTGTCGGGCTCTCCGACCAAACACGCCACAACACGTAGGCAACCACTCCCATCGTCCCGATGACGACAAGCTTCCACACGAGGTGTTGAGTGTAACCCGACTTCACTCCAGCCTGTCCCTGCGGCGTGGCGTCCGCGTCAGGCACGAGAGACACATCGTAGGACTTGCCCGCTTCGATCAACAGCTGTTGGCCGTCCCGTTCGAGCAGCAGCGTCCCGCGATAAGCGGAAACCACGGCGTCCTTGGGACTCGTGATTGTCACTTGGCCGTAAGCGGGGAGGCCGTTCGCGGCTCGGATAGTTCCTTCGGGCGTGTCGAGCTCAAACTCCCGCGCCGTCAGAGACGAAAATCCCACCGTGCCATGGAGCACGCTTGCCCGCAAGACGCTCCCGTCCTGGCTGAGGTTCGCGGCGCTCGCCGAGAGCAGATAGAGCTGACCCGTTCCCACGCGCAAGCGGAGCGCGCCGCCAACTGAAGTGTCGACGGAATCGCCTGTATACACCGTGGCTCCTGTCGACGCCAACGCAGTCCCGACGTGCGCCTGGTCAGCAAGCGCAACAATTCCGAAAGGCGTGTCTTCCGCGGCTCGAATCGGCAGGGACAACATCCCGGACGAGATAAGCGCAACCAAAACGCAGCGGCCCGAAGATCGCAAGGCGTCCTCCGAGAGAACAAGTCAAATGTAGGCTCACTGCCAAGCCGTGTCAATACCATAAACCCGCAGTCTGATAGCCAGGCCGGGCGAGCAGCCGAAGCTAGCTGTGCGAGGTGCCCGCAAGTTCGCGGACAATATCGCCCACAAACGCCTTGGCATCCCCGAAGAGCATCAGCGTTTGATTAAGGTAGTAGAGGGGATTGTCGATTCCCGCGAAGCCCGGGCTCATTCCGCGCTTGATGACCATCACCGTGCGCGCTTTGTCCACGTCAATAATCGGCATTCCGTAGATCGGACTGCTCGCGTCGGTGCGCGCCGCGGGATTCGTCACGTCGTTCGCGCCAATCACCAGCGCCACGTCCGTTTGCGGAAGGTCCGAGTTGATGTCGTCCATATCGATCAGCCGGTCGTAGGGAATATCGGCTTCCGCCAGCAGGACGTTCATGTGCCCCGGCATACGTCCCGCCACCGGATGGATTCCGAACTTGACGTCGATGCCGCGCTTCGTCAGCGCGTCAAAAAGCTCGCGCACTTTGTGCTGCGCTTGCGCCACGGCCATCCCATAACCTGGAACGATCACCACTTTGTTCGCGCTCGCCAGGATCGCGGCTGCCTCTTCCGCGTTTGCGCTCCGAACCGTCTTCTCTTCGCCCGCGGCCTTGGCGCTCGCTTGCACCTTGCCGAACGCGCCGAACATCACGTTTGCGAAAGACCGGTTCATCGCCTTGCACATGATCACAGACAGGATGAAGCCCGACGAACCGTCGAGCGCACCCGCTACCACCAGGATCTTGCTATTGAGTACGAAGCCCAGCAGCGCCGCCGAAAGACCTGCATAGGAATTCAAAAGCGAAATCACCGTAGGCATGTCGGCCCCGCCGATTGGCGTCACCAGCAGCACACCGAAAATAAGAGCCACCGCCACCATCACCGGAAAAAGATGCGTGTACTCGGGATGAATCACCAGGATCAGCGCGAGTATCAGCGCCGTAGCCAGCACCGAAAGGCTCACCACGTTCTGCCCGCGGTACGTGATCGGCCGTTGCGGCAGAATCTCCTGCAGTTTGCCCGCGGCGATCACGCTGCCCGTGAACGTTAGCGACCCGATGATCACTTCCAGCCCAATCTCCGTCATGCCGAACTTGCTTACGTGAGGCGCCTGAACGTAGTACTCGGCGATGCCGATCATCGTTGCCGACAGCGCGCCAAACGCGTGGCTCAGCGCCGTCCGCTGCGGCACTGCAGTCATGTGAACCATGCCCAGCGGAATGCCCACGCCCGCGCCCACAATTAGCGCGATGACGATCCACTTGTACTCCACCAGTTCCGGATTGAAGAGCGTGGCGCCCACCGCCAGCGCCGCACCAATCTCGCCGGCCAGGACGCCGTGTCCCGCCGTCTTTGGCGAACTCAGCCACTTAAGCGACAGCACGAACAGAACGGCGGCAACCAGGTAGGTGAAGTCGATGAGCTGCTCGGGAGAGAATCCGCTCATGATTTTTTGGATTTGCCCGTCTTGAACATGCGCAGCATTCGGTCGGTGATCAGGAAGCCACCCACCATATTGCTGAACGAAGCGGCCACCGCGATTACACCGAGCACCGTCGAAAGCGTCGTCTCATGCTTGCCCGCGATGATAATCGCCGCCACGACGACGATCGCGTCCAGCGCGTTCGTCAGCGACATCAGCGGCGTGTGCAGTAGAGGCGAGACGCGCTTGATGACCTCAAATCCGACGAACCCCGCCAGGATGAACACAAAAAGATTCGAGATGAAATCCGAAGGCATTCGTTTCCTCCTACGTTTGCGCCGCCAGCGCCGGCATCGAGAAAAATTCGCGCACGCGCGGGTTCACCACTTCGCCGTCCTGGGTCACGAGCGTGCTGAGCACAATGTCATCCTTCGCGTCAAGCAGCAGCTTGCCGTCCTTGACGATGTGCGTGAGAAACGAAGTGAGATTGCGCGCGTACATTTGGCTCGCGTCGTGCGGCACGGTGCTCGCCAGGTTCGACCAGCCGATGATGGTCACGCCGTGCGCCACCACCTTCTCGCCGATTTTCGTAAGTTCGCAATTTCCGCCGCGTTCTGACGCCAAATCCACGATCACCGACCCCGGCGCCATCTTCGCCACCATGTCCGCTGTGACCAGGATCGGCGATTTCTTCCCCGGAATCACCGCCGCCGTGATGACCACATCGTTTTCCGCCACCACGCGGCCGAGTAACTCGCGCTGCTGCCTGTAAAACGATTCATCCTGAGCGCGCGCGTAGCCTCCGGCGTCCTGCGCATCCTTGGCCTCGATCGGCAACTCGACGAACCGCCCGCCCAGGCTTTGCACCTGCTCCTTCGCGGCAGGGCGCATGTCGTACGCCGACGTGACCGCGCCAAGCCGCCGCGCTGTCGCAATCGCCTGCAAGCCCGCCACGCCGGCTCCAATCACCAGAACGCGACCCGGCGTAATCGTTCCCGCGGCCGTCGTGAGCATCGGAAAAATTCGCGGCAGCGTGTCCGCGGCAATCAGCACAGCCTTGTAGCCGCAAATCGTGCCCATCGACGAAAGCGCGTCCATGCTCTGGGCGCGCGTGCTGCGCGGCATCAGCTCCACGCTAAAGGAAGTCACGCCCGCGCGGGCAATATCCTGAATCGTATCGAGCGCGCCCAGCGGCCGCAGAAATCCGATGAGAATTTGGTTCCGGCGGTACAGGGGAACGTCGGCTTTCCCGGTCTTGTCGTTCGAGCCGTAGCACAGAACTTGCACGATCACGTCGGCGGTGCGGAAAACCTCCGCACGATCGCCAAGAATCTTCCCGCCCTTCGCCACATAATCCGCATCCGGGTAGCCGGCTTCGATCCCCGCGTTCTTCTCCACAACAACGTCCAGGCCCGCCTTCTTGAGGTTGGGAATCACGCCGGGGACCAGCGACACGCGCCGCTCACCCGGAAAAGTCTCTCGTGGTACACCGACAATCATTCGATCATTCCTCTTTCAATCACGCGTGACGCAAGCACCACGTGAGCACCCGGCATTAAAACGGAACATTCTAGCCGCAATCGCACGGAATTACACCCGTAGCCTTACGTGCCCGCATGTCCCAAACACTCTCGCGACGCTTTTCTGCGTTAGAATGTTGCAGCCTTCGAGGGATGGCATGATTCATCGCTTCGTTTTTCACAATGACCGCCTCCTGCCCATCGACGAGGTGCGGCTCTCGCCCGGCCAGGCCGGCCTGCTGAACGGCTGGGGCCTGTTCACTACGGTCCGCATTACGCAAGGAATTCCCTTTGCCTTCGAGCGCCACTGGAAGCGCCTCGTCCGCGATGCCGAGCGCACCCACTGCCCGTTTCCGTTCCGGCCCGAAGCGGTCCAGGCGCAATTAAGCGAAGTCCTTCGCGCCAACAAGGTAGTCGAAGGCTGCGCGCGGATTTATGCCGTCTACAATCAGGTGGGCTTCTGGCGCAGCGATGAAAATTTCCCCACAGTCGATTTGATTCTCTATTCCGCGGATTTGCCGTCGTACCGCGAACCAGCCCACCTGGCTTTGCGCGAGCAAGGACGCCACGCCGCTTCGCCGCTTGCCGGCGTGAAAGTCACTTCGTGGCTCAACAACGTCTGGAATCTCTACGAGGCGCAGCAGGCCGGTTGCGACGAAGTCGTGCTGCTCAACGAACGAGGCGAAGTGGCCGAGTGCACCGCCGCGAATATTTTCTGCGCGCGTAACGGCCGCGTCGCCACTCCGCCGCTCGACTCGGGATGCCTCGAAGGCATCACGCGCGGCGTTCTGCTCGAGATCGGCGCCGCATCAGGCGTGCCCGTGGAAGAGCGCGTCCTTCGTCCCGACGACCTCTACGCCGCCGACGAAGTCTTCATCTCGTCGACGAATCGCAGCATGATCGCAGTGGGCGAAATCAACGGCCGCAAGATCGCATCCGCGCCCGGCCCCATCGTCGTCAAACTCGAAAAGGCGTTCGCAGCCTTCGTCCGCGAATATGTCGACGCCCGAGCCGCAGCCGCCCCTCGCAAATCATGACACAGCGACTTAGCAGTTCGTGGAACAATGGAAGGGCGGGGTTTCAACCCCGCCGTGGAGGCAGCTCATGACCGATCTAGCCAGTAAGACTTGCGTCCCATGCAAAGGGGGAGTGCCGCCACTCGCGGGCGCTGAACTCGAAGCCCTCGCGAAGCAATTGCCGCAATGGAAGGTAGTAAGCGGCCACCACATCGCCCGCGCCTTCACGTTCCCCGATTTCAAGCAGGCGCTGGCATTCGTGAACAAAGTGGCCGCCATTGCCGAAGAACAGGGACATCATCCCGACATCTTGCTCTCGTGGGGCAAAGCGGAAGTGACCACCTGGACCCACAAAATCAACGGCCTCACCGAAAGCGATTTCATCCTAGCCGCCAAAATCGACAAACTGACCTAGATCCTGGGAGCCTCTCGCGTACTTCGTGGGAGCCCCCGCATTTTTGCGCAGGGTCTCGGGGTTTGTACTTGCAAACCCTGAGTTCGGAAAAGTCGCAGCGCTTTAGCGCTGCGGAAAATAGCCGCCACTATAACCGCCGGCTTTAGCCGCGGGAATTTCGTCCGAACTCACCACCGACTCCCGAGGCTTCGGGATCACCAATCACTACTCACTATTCACCGCTCACCAAATCACGGCTCATCATCGCCCTCCGCCTCGTCAGCAGGCGCGATCACTGCAGCAAGATTGACCGCCGGCAGCTTCGCATTCCGCAGTTGCTCGTTCAGCGCTGCGATATCCTTCGTTTTCACCGCTTCCCAATTCTTCGTCAGATCCGCCGCCGAGCTTTGCACGCTCGCGAACGCCTGCTGAGCCGGCTCGGTCGGCGGCGTATCCGCGCTATCGACAAACGCGAGCAACTGACCGAATTGACCGTTTAGCCTTGCGAAGCTAGGTTGCGCCGCAGCCTGCGGCCCGAATCGCTGCGCCGATCCTTCGAAGCCCGCCACTTTTTTGTCGAGCGCCGCAACCGCGTCCGCAAGCGGACCTTTCGGCGCCCGCGCAGCCAGCTCCTTCAACTGCGCCCGCACCGCGCGCACCTGCTCGAGCGACGCGTAGCTCGAATTCATCCCATCGCAAATCTTCGTCGCAAGCTGGAATTGCCCGGCAAGGCCCTCTGCCGGAGTCGTGACGCGCGGGTCCATCTTCACTTCGAATTTTTGCGTGACGGGTTGGCCGCCCGCTTCGAGCCTCACCGTATACGTTCCGGGCAGAATCGACGCGCCCAGCGGATACCGCGGCGTGTCGTGCGGAATCGCCGAAATCGGATAATCGTGAAACACGGATCCCGGCGGAGGCGTGCGCAGGTCCCAAACGAAGCGGTGCATTCCCGCTTCGGCCGAAAGAATTTGGGGAGGCCGAATCCAATACAGCGGCACGTTCACTTCCTTGGCGAGTTGCTCCCACGTCACTTCCGGCTTGTCCGTGCTCGCAAAGCTGCGCACGATCTTTCCGCTCGAATCCATAACCGTAAGCTTTACGGCCGCCGTCGCATTCGACTTCAAGTAGTAGTCGAAAATCGCCCCGTCCGGCGGATTCTTCCCCGCGGGAAATTCCGGTGGCAGCGGCGTGTCCGGATGGATGTCGCGCCGAATGCGATACGCCGTTCCCGGCTTGAACAGCACCGCGTCCGAACTCGCGAGATCGCGATCGAGCTGCCGCAGCGGCGTAATGTCGTCCAGAATCCAGAACGAACGCCCGTGCGTTCCCACCACAACGTCGTCGCCGTGGATCACCAGGTCGCGCACCGACGTCGCCGGCAGATTCAACTGCAACGATTGCCACGAATCGCCGTCGTTGAACGAAACCCAGATTGCGAGCTCGGTTCCCGCGAATAGCAACCCTTTGCGCACAGGATCTTCGCGCACTGTGTTGACGGCTGCGTTGTCGGGCAGGCCGCTCGTGATTTTCTGCCACGTCTTCCCACCGTCGTGCGTCGCGTAAATGTACGCGTGCAAATCGTCGACGCGAAACCGGTTCACGGCCGCATATACAGTCCCCGTGTCGAAATGCGAAGCATCGAGTTGCGCCACTTTGCTCCACGGCGTCAAGTCGGGAGGCGTCACGTTCGCCCAATTCTTCCCGCCGTCGCGCGTCACCCAGATCAGGCCGTCGTCCGTCCCCGCCCACAGCACGTTCGCGTCGAGCGGCGACGGCGCCAGCGAATAAATCACCCCGCGATGGGTGCCTTCGTCGCCCTTGCCTTTGGCGAGCGCGCCCAGGTTCGGCGGCGAGACGAATTCCGGCCGCGCCAGGTCTGGACTGATCACATCCCAGCTATGTCCGCCATTCGTCGTTTTGAAAACCACGCTCGAGCCGAGATAAAGAGCTTGCGGATCGGCAGCCGAAAAAATCAGCGGCGCCGTGCGCACGAATCGGTATTGCCCCGTGCGAATCACCACCGGCGACACATCCTGAGTCTGCCCGGTGACCGTGTCGAAACGAGTGCCCTTCCCGCCGAAAATGTAGTTCGGATGCAGCGGATCGGGCGCCACGTAACCGTATTCCTCGGTCCCCACCGGATTCCAATCGTGAAACGTGATCTCGCCCCAGTTGCTGCGGCTCGTCGTACCCGCTGAGCCGCTTTCCTGCTGCCCTCCGTACACCCAATACGGAAATTGATTGTCGGTGATCACATGGAAAAACTGTGCGGTCGGCTGGTTGTACCACGAACTCCACGTCTCGCCGCCGTTCACCGTGATCGTCGCGCCCTGATCCACGCCAAGCAAAATAATTTTCGGATTGTCCGGATTGATCCACACCGTGTGATAGTCATCGCCGCCCGGCGCGCCCTTGATGGCCGTGAACGTTTTCCCCGCATCCGTCGAGCGATAGAGCGACGTATTGACGACGTAGATTTTGTCCTTGTTGTCCGGCGCGACGCGCACCCACGCGAAGTCGTCGCCGCGTCCCCACACGCGCCCCTCATCGTTCACGCGTTCCCAGCTTTCCCCGGCATCGTCGGAGCGGTAGACGCCGCCGAGCCGCCCCGCGTCCACCATCGCGTAAATTCGATTCCCGTCATTCGGCGCGACGCCGATGCCGATTCGCCCGAGCCCCTGCTCGTTCGTCGGCAAACCCTTCGTCAAAGGCTTCCACGTGTCTCCGCCGTCCGTCGACTTGAAAAGCCCGCCCGTATGGCCCTCGAGCGAACCTTCCCACGGCACCTGCCTCGCGGACCACAGATCCGCGTAGATAATCTGCGAATTCGCTGGGTCGAACGCCAGGTCCATCGCGCCCGTGTTCTCATCCTTGTAGAGAATCTTCTTCCAGGTTTCTCCGCCGTCGGTCGAACGAAACACGCCGCGCTCTTCGTTCGCACCGTAGGGATGCCCCAGCACCGCCACAAAGACGCGATTCGGATCGCGCGGGTCCACCAATATCCTCGGTATCTGCTGGCCGTCGCGCAATCCCAAGTGCTTCCACGTTTTTCCGGCGTCGGTCGACTTATAAATTCCGTCGCCCACCGAAAGGTCCGGCCGCTGCAACCCTTCGCCGCTCCCTACATAAATAATGTCCGCGTTCGACGGCGCCACCGCGATCGAGCCCACCGACTGCGTCGGCTGCCCGTCGAAAATAGGATTCCAGGTCTCGCCGTAGTCCGTCGTCTTCCACACTCCGCCATTCACTTGCGCCATATAAAAAAGGTTGGGCTCACCGGGCACACCCGTCGCCGCAACCGTTCGTCCGCCGCGGAACGGCCCAATGCACCTCCATCGCATGTCCTGATAAAGTTGCGGACTGAATTGCTGCGCGACCGCCAGCGACGCCACCGCAAGAGACACAGCCACGCCCACAACCACCGCAAATGAATTCACTTTGGAAATTCTTCGCAAGAATTGCATGTACGCCCCCCCCAACTCCGGTCTAGAGCGCAGAGGTTATACCAATCGCACCGCAACTTCGATCAGAAACTAGCTGCTGTCTTATCGCTACATTTCCAGCGCGCAATTTTCAGCGCGGCTGATATCATCGCTTTGCATGTTCAAGCGCAAAAACATCAACGAAACGCGCGAAATCACCGACAAGGGATTCCGCGACAGCGTTTTTTTCGAGCCTTACAAGCGGATGGCCTTTCGCGGCGACTACCTCTGGTGGCGGCTCCGCGGCTCACCCGGACCCAAAGTGCCGCACATCGTGAAGCAGCGAGCTCTGGCCGAATTTGCGGAGCGCTTCGATCTCGCAGTGATGGTGGAAACGGGCACAAACCTCGGCCACATGGTCAACGCGCAGAAGGACCGCTTCCGCGAAATCTATTCGATCGAGCTCGACAAATGGCTCGCCGCGCGCGCGCAGCGCAAATTCGCCCACCGCCCCAACATTCACCTCTACCAGGGCGACAGCGGCGCCGTTCTCCCCACCATCATTCCGTTAATCAAGGAGCCTGCGCTCTTCTGGCTCGACGCGCACTGGGGCGACATCGACGCTCCCATCAAGCAGGAACTCGAGTGCATCTATCGCCATCCCGTTCGCGACCACGTGATGCTAATCGACGACGCTCGCTATTTCGACGGCCACGGCGACTACTTCTCGATCGACGAATTGCGCGAGCACGCCGCCCGCGAATATCCCGGCAGCGTCGTCGAAGTGAAAGACGACATCATCCGCATCTACAAACCGAAGCCACCTCTTTGAGATTTCAAATTGGAGATTTGAAATCCCGGCTCCCGTCACGCCAGACACCGAAAGCAGTTTCGCCGTCTGTAGCGCCACCCTTCAGGGCGGCAGCTTTTCCCTGGAGCCGGGTCTCCCAGTGGGATTTGGAGTAGCCGTCTCCGTGCCCTCGTGATTTTCTCCGTGTCCTCTGTGGTTAGCCTTTGCCCTTGTTTTTGCCTTAATCGCCTTAAGCTTTATCTGTGTTCACCTGTCCCGAAGCTTCGGGATCTGTGGTTTCACGGTTTTGCCTTTGTTTCTGCTTTGCCGTTTCAAATTTCAAATCTCAAATTTGGAATCCGCCCTACTTCCCGCCAAGTGCCACCAGCAGCGCCGCCCCATCCGGACTCCCAAGCCCCGTGCAAGCATCCCAGCCCGGACCCGCCGAGTAACCCCCATTACTCCCCGAAGTAATGTCGTGAAACGTCGGGTCGACTCCCGCCGAATACAACAGCGCATTGACGTACCCCACGTTCGCCCCCAGCGATTGATTGATCAACGCAAAAAGCCCAGCCCACAGCGGCGCGACCGCACTCGTCCCCCCGATCACCGATTGCTCGCCATCGACCAACACGCTGTACCCCGTCTCCGGATCCGCATCCCCCGCAACATCAGGCACGCCTCGGCCCACAAATCCGTTCGGAGCCTTCGGCACATTCGCGCTCTGCTGATAGCTGGGCAGCGCGAACACCTCGCTGACGCCGCCGCCCGTGGCACCCTCATTTGCCGAAAGCTCGTTCCACGCCTGCTCGCTGCCGATCGTGCTGCCGGAAATCGTCAGCTTCGTTCCCCCGCAGCCGACCACATACGGACTCGCCGCGGGAAAATCCACGGTAAGAGTTCCACTCGCACCTCCGTCCGACGCGCCGTCGTCGCCCGACGCCGCCAGAACCGTCACGCCCATCGTCGCGCCATCCTCGCACGCAGAGTTCAGCGCGTCGCGCGATTGCGCGGTCCACGAATTTTCTGGGCCGCCCCAGCTGATCGAAATAATCGACGGCTTCAGCGTCGCGTCATGCACAGCCGTGGTCACCGCGTCTATGAACCCCTGGTCCGTGTTCGGCGCGAAGTACACGGCAATCTGCGCCGCGGGCGCCACCGCGCCGGACACTTCGATATCAAGCTCGACTTCGCCATCGGGTCCGCTCGCATCGCCTGTGGGCGAATTCGTCGCGCCGTCCACCGAAACCGCAGTCACCTTCGGCGCCGAAATTCCCAGGCCGCTGAAAAATGAGCTGAGGTCCGATGCGTTGTAGCCGCCGCCCAGCTCGATGATTCCGATAGTTTGGCCCGTCCCGTTCGCGCCTGAAGGAAAGCTGTAGGCCTTCGCCACCTGAAGCGGCGAGTACGAAGGGTCCGCTACCTTTTTGTGTTTTTTCTTGCGCAGCCGGAAATGCGTTTCCGCTTGTGGGCGATTGTCGAGCCCGAAAATGCCCTCGATAATTCCGTCCAGATCGCACGGAATCGTCAAGCTCCCCGTCCGGCAGCGGTACGTGCCAGACGCGTGCTCGTAGCGCCGCAGGTTCGCGCCAAAGGCTTCATTGAGCGCCTTCACAGTCCCGGCCAATTTCACGGTTCTGGCCGCGCGATCCTCACTCACCACCTGCAATCCGTATTCCGCCGCAAACGCGCGAATTTTTTCCACGTCGCCCGCCGACGCGCCATGAGCACGCGCAAACTCTTCGCGCGTCAGATATTTTCGCTCGCGCGGCAGCCGAGCGCCCATCTGCTTCACCGACGGAAATTCGCCCGGCTTCGATCCGCGCCGCAAAAAAACCGTCACTTCCACCCGTTGATTCGGATCCGCCGGTCCAACATCCTGCCCGCCCAGCATCGCCGTCCGCGCGCTTCCCTTCAGCTCCACCCGATCCTGTTGCTTTGCCATGGAATGCCTCCCCAATCCTCAAACGTGCAAAGGCCGGGTCCCAAAAGTATATTCCGAATCGGCGGCAGCCCCGCATTTATGCGCGCCTCGTCCTTCGCCCTCACCCCTAAGTCCTCGCCGTAACGTCCGACTGTCCCGAGGCGTATACTCCGGATAAGGAGTACGCCAATGGGTATGGACAAGAAGGAAATGATTGAGCAATTGAAGTTTGAGATTGAAATGATGGAGAAAGGCGGGTACTACCCGTCCGTTCGCGAAGCCCGCCGCGAGCCGGAGATCTTCCGCGAATCGATCACCTGCCTGAACGTGGGGCTCGAGGAAAAAGAGCACGCGTGCACGACCTGCTTCTTGAGCGAGTTTGCGCCGCCCGAAGTGCGCAACTCGAACGGCGACATCTGCCACAAGATTCCGCTGAATGAAAAGGGCGACACCATCGAGTCGCTCAAGGCCGCAGACGATCCCTACAAGCTCCAGGCCAGCGTCCTCGCATGGTTGAAAAAAACCGTCGCAACACTCGAGCAGGAGGTTGCGGCCGGCAAGTAGGCTCGCGACTGGAGGTGAACCCCAATGATGACCGATGCACAGACTACGATGGATCCATCGGCCGGCCCCGGCAATCGCTGGCTGACCACCGCCGCTTCGCTGACCGTAGGCGCGGCATTCTTCGCCTTGTGGTTTTGGCTCCTGCCCGGGTGGTTCGGATTCACCGTAGCGATGGCGGGCGCGGCGCGCTGGCGATGGCTGGCCGCGGTTCCGTCCGTGCTCGGATTCGCCATGGCCCTGCGCTGCATTTGGGATTTCGGCTGGACGGGACGCGGCACGCCCGCAGTCTTCGCTCCTCCGCAACGACTCGTTGTCGTGGGCTTCTACCGCTACGTCCGCAACCCCATGTACGTGGGCTTCGCGGCCGGGTGGATTGGACTGTGGATCGTCTTCGGGCGCTACAACCCGGTTGCGATTGCCGCTGTTGCCGCCGTCGCCCTGGGCGTTGACCTGTTCGTGATCTTCTACGAAGAGCCCACACTGCGCCGAAAATTCGGTGCCGACTACGAAGAGTATTGCCGCAACGTGCGTCGCTGGTGGCCGCGCGCGCAAGCCTGGAACCAGCCGCACTAGCAGTTGCGGCGGACCGCCGCAAAGGAAACCACCTCATAAATGGCTGGACTGGAAGGGCGGGGCTTTAGCCCCGCCGTCAAGCTCCGATTGAGAAAGGGCTTTAGCCCCTGAAGCCAAGTTGTTGCGCGGAATGACGCGCCCGAAAAGACGATGCAAAAAATAAGATTCGCCACGCGCCGCCTCTCGTCCGCTGCGTTTACGTTGCTGTTCTTCGTCCCCTGCGCAAAGGCTCAGTCGCAGCCGCCGACCAATTCCTTCGATCGCTACTTGGAACTTGGCGAAGCGGCCCTTCGCCAAGGCAACTACGCTCAGGCCAAAGCCTACTTTGAACAAGCCGAACGCTCGCCCGGCGCGGACGCCGCGGAAGTCAACGCAGGCATCGCGATGGCGGAGCTGCAACTCGGCCACTACGAGGCCGCCCGCCAGCGTGAGACCAAGGTGCTCGACCTTGCCTCGAACGCTCGCGAGCGCGCCGAAGCGCACAGCTTGATCGGCACCGCGTGGCTTCGCGAATCGTTCGAGAATCCTCCCGACGTTGAAAAACTGCACGCCGCGGAAAAAGAGTTCGAGCAGGCCGTCGCTCTCGATCCGGTCTTCGACCACGCTTACTTCGATCTCGGCACCGTTCTCTCGCAGGAAGGCCGCGAAGCCGACGCAGCCTCGGCCTACAAAAAATCCATCGAAGCCGCCGGCAAAAATCCCGCATCCGCCGTTGGCCAGCCCCTCGCGCGCGAGCGTCCCGCGCCGGACTTCACAGCCGTGCGCAGCGACGGCCAACCAATTTCCTCGGCCTCGCTCCGCGGCCGCTTCGTGCTCCTCGATTACTGGGCCACGTGGTGCGCGCCATGCATTCACGCGCTGCCGCTCATTCGTCAGCTCGCAAAATATTTTCCGCCGGACCAGTTCGTCGTAATCAGCATCGACGAAGATTCCGATCAGGCTCCGTGGACGAGCTTCGTCTCGCAGCACAAGATGGATTGGATTCAAGTCTGGGACAAGAACTCGGACATCTATCACGCATTCGGCCTGTCCACGGGCCCCGAATTGAGCATCCCGCGCTACGTCTTCCTCGATCCCGACGGCTTCATCCTCCACATCTATCACGGCACCGACCACCTCGGCACAATGGCCGGCCAAATCGCCCGAACCGTCTCGCACCTCCCCTAAGTTAGGGTGGAAGCCCCGTGCTTTAGCACGGGGAGGGTGGCCTTCAGGCCACCCGAAAGAAGCCCCAGAAAACGTCTGTCATCCCGAGCGAAGTCCCGCGCGTCTTTGCTTCCCACGCGCAGCGTGGGCGCGGGACGCAGAGAGGGACCTCTCTTCTGCAGCCGCAGGCTGCGCAATCTTTGTGGGTCGTGGCTTCAGCCACAACATAATGCCGTAGAATCGGGTCGGCTTCAGCCGCTGAAGTTGCGACTCTGGAGTTACCGCACCATGAGAAAAATCACTCTTGCCACTGTCATTCTGCTGATTGCGCTTCCGGCAAATGCATCGGATCTCCAAAAGAGGCTCGAAGAACTCGCCGCGTCTCACCAAGGCAGCGTCGCGTTGTATGCGAAGAACCTGACCACCGGCGAATCCGTCTCCCTCGATGCGGAGCGCCCGGTGCAGACGGCTTCGGTCATCAAACTCACTCTCATGCTGCAGGCGTTCGAGCAGATCAAGTCGGGGAAGTTGACGCTCTCTGCGCCGGTTGTTCTCACCAAGGATAATCAAGTCGGCGGCTCCGGCATCCTCAACTTGATGGACCCGGGGCTCACACTCACGCTCAAAGACGCCGTCACGCTGATGATCACCCTCAGCGACAACACCGCCACGAACATGGTGATCGACGCCGTCGGACTTCGCCCCACCAACGAAATGCTCGCGCGCATGGGCCTCAAGAACACCTATTTCTACAAAAAGGTATTCAAGCCGGCGGAAGGCCCCATGCCTCCGGATCAAAAGCAGTTCGGCCTGGGCAAAACCACAGCGGAGGAGATGGCGAAAGTCATGGAGAGCATCTATCGCTGCGATCTTGGCGACCCCTCGCTCTGCCTTCAGATGATCACGATGATGCGCAACCAGCAGGATCACGGCATGGTGCCGCGCTACCTCACCACCAGCGACAGCACCGAAGACCTTTCGCCCATCGCCGACAAAGTCGGCGCGCTGGACGATGTGCGCAACGACGTCGCGCTCGTCTACACGAAGCGCGGTCCCATCGTCATCTCCATTTTCACCTTCAACAACGCCGACAAATCCTGGACGCCCGAAAACAAGGCCGAAATCGTGATCGGACGTATGTCCAAAGTCATCATCGACGCATGGTCCCCCGATGGCCTCTCCCCGAAAGTCACAGACACAATCGCGCCGCCCCGCAACCCCTAGCATTGCCTCCTCCACCCCTGGTCGCCGTGGCTACTCTTTTGCCTCGCTTTTCTCTGAAATCTGAACAGAATCAATCCGCGTGGTAAACACCGGACATTTACCCTACTACAACCCCCAATGTCCGGTTACGGCGTTTATCAGATGGGATGAGAAGGCCGGTCTCCAGCGGGATGCGATACGCTCCCAATGAACGACGCGCTCGAGGCGCAACGTGAAAGGAGACCGGCTGTGAAGAAGATTAGCACCGTGGCGATGGAGGGGATGCAGATTTTCAAAGAGAACCAGCTCACGATTGGTTTGGATCTGGGAGACCGCAGCAGTCATTTTTGCATTTTGAATGAAGCGGGCGAAGTGATTTTAGAAGGCAAGCTATCGACGACACCGAAAGGAATCGAGGAAGTGTTCAGCAAGATTCCACGGAGTCGGGTGGCGCTAGAAACCGGAACGCACTCACCTTGGGTCGGCCGGCAATTGACGCAGTTGGGGCACGGAGTGATTGTGGCCCACGCGCGCGACGTGCGACTGATCGGGGAGAGTAGCCGGAAAGATGATCAACTCGATGCCCGGACGCTGGCACGACTGGCCCGAATCGATCCTGGGTTGTTGGGTCCGGTGCGACATCGCAGTGCCAAAGCCCAGATCCATCTGATGGTGATCCGGGCCCGAGCAGCGTTGGTTAGCAGCCGCACGGCACTGGTGAACGCCGCGCGAGGGTTAACAAAATCGTATGGCGCGCGACTACCGCAATGCGGGACCGGGCAAATGAATCGGGAGATCGCCAAGGGATTGAACCAGGAGTTGCGGGACGCTTTGGATCCGCTGCTGGCAGAAATCGAATCGCTGAACGAGCGGATCGCTGAATACGACGGGCGGATCGAGCAAATCGCCAAGGAAGTCTATCCTCAGGTGGCTGTGCTCAAGCAGGTGAAAGGGGTAGGGCCACTGATTGCATTGACCTTCGTTCTGACTCTGGACGATCCGCACCGCTTTCGTCATAGCCGGGACGTAGGGTGTTTTGTCGGATTGCGTCCTGGTCGCAGGAACTCTGGTAATAGTGAACCACAGCTACACATCAGCAAGGAAGGAGACCGTTACCTCAGAACACTGCTGGTGCAGGGGGCGCACTACATACTTGGGCCCTTTGGACAGGATAGTGATCTCCGGCGCTGGGGACTAAAGCTAGCCGAGCGCGGAGGAAAGAATGCTAAGAAACGAGCGGTCGTTGCGGTGGCGCGGAAGTTGGCCGTACTGCTTCACAAGTTGTGGGTCAGTGGAGAGGTTTACGAGCCACTGCGGAACAGCCACAAAGTGGTGGCCGCAGTAGCATAGGAGAGTGCGGACTTAACAGCCGAGCTCATCCGCCGAGATCAGGTGACTGCGCCTAAGTCCTGGCCCAACTCCCATCGACGAGATCGGAGCCGAGGTCGATTATCAGGTAGCAGCACCTACTGAATTGAGGACGCCCACCTTCCAGCGAGCGACAAATCGCTCATAACAGACTGCGGATGGAAGGATGGCGACAGAGGCGGCTCGGCTCGAAGGCAAAGGATCCACAGAGTAAAAACAAAACTGTCTTGACTCTAACCGGCCTTCTCATGGAAGGAGTTGCGGGTTTATCGGCAGCAGCTCGCTGTGTAATATATGCCTGAACGGAAATTCCAATGAGAATCCTTGCTCTCGCAGCAATCGTCCTTGCCTTTGGTGCCAGTGGTGCCCCGCCGAACAAGCCGAAGACGGTAGATGAGGCTGTTCAAGTCATCAAAACTAAGTGGCTGAAGCCGAAGGACGCGGACTGGATACTGCGCAATCCTAAAGACCAAGTCGTCTGGACTCTATACCGGCCGTTTGGCACTGCCGTCCGCAACGAGTTCGGACTGTGGGGTGACAATGCCGCTTTGCATGAATCCTGCGGCAACAAGGACCCGGAGGCGTGCTCAGTTGTGATTTTCGAGCGCCTTTGGGAATCCGTACGGGCTGATGCCGATCCCTCCCTCGTTCGCCAACTCGACTGCCAATTCCAACTCGCGCACGCCATTCACATCAATGAGGTCGGGTTCTACAAACTCACAACAGGGGAATTGGTGAAAGCGATACAATCTCAGATCGACAATCAGTTGTCGAAGTTAGCGGTGGCGGGAAGTATGCCGTGTCAGTCCTCCCTGACCCTCGAAGTGGCGGGCAAACCGGAAGCTCATTGCTTCGTGGATGCTCCGCGAGCGTCCGAGCGAGTGAAGGACATCAGGTTAGACGAGGCGCTGAACGGACTAGGTTTTCTGAATCTGTTTAGGACGATTCACGAGCCACCGAAAATCACGCTGGATTTCTCTCGGAAGTGCCAGTTCCCAACGCCACCCTACCTGTACGGATCACCAAAATAGCGGAAGGAAGCCAAGCGCCTGGTAAGTCGGATAATCGGACATTTGCAGGAAATGTCCGGTCACCGCGTTTATCAGGAGTTAGCCGGATTCGCGGTTACACGGGGGCTGAGGGAACATCGTTGGCGGGGTGGCACACTCCTTGGACCGACCTGCCTTTGAACTTTCGGGTGCCGCGTCCCTCGCCGGTGCTGCGAAGGGCGCGTGTTTTCGCTTTTGACCTTAGCCGTTCAACTCGCCAGCATACGTACAAATGTCACTGTCAAGGCGAGGACGCTGGTCTCTAGACAATCGTCCGCTCCCCAACCCACACTTTCGTACGTGCTGAATAGCGGTGCGCGCCCTCAATTCTGATCCCTGCGCTTTCCCCGCCCTCCCATAAATCCCCGCGGTTCTAACAGTACTGGGACTTGACAAATCGGTAAATCTATGGTATCCTGCGGCTGACTTTTTAGGATGAAATGATGAATACAGACCACAACCCAGACCCAGTACCCGACGACGACCCCGACGACCCCGAATTCATCAAAGCCGCCCTGCTCCTCCAGAAAATATGGGACTCAAACCCCGACTCACGACCCGTCCCAAAACGGAACTCGCCCGAAACACTCCCCGCACAACAACTTGCAGAACAAAGCTCCACACAAAAGGAGGATTTAAACATGCTTCCCGCAGAAGAACGCCACCAGCGCAAATGTCTCGTATGCCACCATCCCGACCGTGAAGAGATCGAGGAAGAATTTATCCACTGGCGCGACGTCTGGTACCTCGCCAAACAGTACGATATCGCCGACCCCCGCTCCATCGACCGCCACGCCCGAGCCTTCGGCCTCGTCGAACGACGCCGCGAAAACCGCCGCTACATGCTCGACCGCATCCTCGAAAACGGCCCTGGCAAAGTCACCCCCGACTCCGTGATCCAGGCAATCCGAGCCTACAGTTGCCTCACCGACGACAATCGCTGGGTCGAGCCGCCCACCCGCGTCGAATACGCGATCACCACCAATCGCCCCCAAAATCCGCCGCCCGATCTCGAGCCACCGCGCACCGAACTAAGAGACGCGGCCGTCCGCGACATCCCGACGAATTCGGGAAGCGTCCCCGAAGATTCGGAACCCGTCCCGACGAGCTCGGGACCAACACATTCAGAACCCATCACGATAGTAGGCAGCGCAACCCCACCGCCTAACCTCCCCACCTGGAACGGCCGCTTCCTATGAACCGGGGACGCCGCCGATGACTCCAAACAGGGGAAATTCTAATAACGGGAACGCGATTAGAAATCGCCGTAAGCCGATGAAAACACTCAACAGGAGGTGCTTCTAATAACCGTAGGGGTAGGGGGGTATTTTCACTCCCGAGGAAAATCAGGCGAAACCCCGGGTTTCAGGGTTTGTACTTGCAAACCCTGAGTCAAAAAAGAGGAAAAATGCATCGCGCAGAGCGCGAGGGAAAAGCTCAACTAAGGTTTGGGTTCAGGCACTTCGGCGATTCCGAAACCAAACGATGAGGACAACCGCCAGGAAACCAAACCCAAAATAAAAGGGAAGAACGGTGTGAGGACGAGTGAGGACAGCAATGAACGCCGCCAAACTAAAGAGCGCGCAACAGGCTGTAGCCAATTTCGGCATACGTGGTTTCGGCGTTTCCATGCGCGGATTATACGCGGGCAGGTTTGGAATTTCCACGAATCACGAGTCACGAATCACGAGTCACGCCTTCCTGCCCTTCCGATTCCGGTTCTGTCCACTCAAAATTCCCGATAGACTTCGCAAGGCCTGCCACTTTCTTCGGCCGTCGACAGGTCACGCTCATGCTCAAACGACTTTTCGCGCACTACATCGCCGGCGAGGTGAGGCCGATGCTTCGGCTCGCCATCCCCATCGTGCTGGCCGAACTCGGCTGGATGACGATGGGAATCGTCGACACGGTGATGGTGGGGCACCAAGCCGACAGCGCCGTGGCGATCGGCGCAGTGAGCCTGGCGAGCATTTTCTATTACGCGGTGGCGATTTTCGGCACGGGAATCATGCTCGGGCTCGACACGCTGGTGTCGCGATCGCATGGCGCCGGCGATGTGGAGGACACGCACCGGTCGCTGGTGAACGGAATTTACCTCAGCCTCGCGCTGGCTCCCGTGCTGATGGGGCTGGTAAAGCTGTGGGAGCTGAGCGTGCATTTTTTTGGTATCGAGCCAATCTTGATGAGCCAGACGATTCCGTATATGCGCGCGTTGAACTGGGGGACGCTGCCGCTGCTGCTCTATTTTGTTTTTCGCCGCTACCTGCAGGGAGTGAACCTGGCCAAGCCGGTGATGTTTTCGCTGATTTCGGCGAACGTCGTGAACTTCTTCGGAAACTGGGCGCTCATCTACGGGCACTGGGGTTTGCCGGCAATGGGCACGGTGGGATCGGGATGGTCGACGTGCATTGCGCGCGTGTACATGGCAGGAGTGCTGATGGTTTACGTTGTGTATCGCGACCTGCGGCACAAGACCGGCTTGCGGCGCGCTTCGCGGCTGCCTCATTTTCCGCGCGTCTGGGAGCTTCTGAATCTGGGGTTGCCCGCGGCGAGCCAGATTGGCATCGAGATTGGCGTGTTCGCGGTGGCCACCACTTTGATTGGCAAGCTGGGAGCGGTTCCGCTCGCGAGCCATCAAATCGCGCTGAACACCGCGAGTTTCACTTACATGGTGCCGCTGGGAATTGGCTCGGCAGCGGCGGTGCGCGTGGGGCACGCGCTTGGTGGGCGCGACCCGCACGGCGCCAGCCGCGCCGGTTGGACGGCAATGGCACTCGGCGCAGCCTTCATGACTTGCATGGCGATCGCGTTTTGGGTTGTGCCGGGTTACATCGTCCGGATTTACACGCCGGATCCCGTGGTGATCGGCGCAGCCAGCGCGCTCTTGTTCGTCGCAGCGTTCTTCCAGCTTTTCGACGGTTTGCAGGCCGTCGCCACCGGCGCGCTGCGCGGAGCGGGCGACACCCGGACTCCGATGATTTGTCACCTTGTGTATTACTGGGCCCTGGGGCTTCCGCTAGGCTGGTACCTGTGCTTCCGGAAAGGCTTTGGCGCGCCGGGCCTGTGGACGGGGCTCTGCGTGGCGCTGATTCTGATCGGGCTTACGCTGCTTTATTTCTGGCGCCGCAAGGAGCGATCGTTTGCGGCTATCATCGACCAGGAGCTGACTTCATGACCATCCGGCTCGCCGAAAACAATTATGGGGAATCGCGCGTCCGTTTCCTCCGCGTCGTCCGCCAGCAGGGGCGTCACGACGTGAAGGAATTGACCGTGGGCATCCGCTTTGAGGGTGAATTCGAAGAAGCCCTCGCAAAGGGCGAGAACCGAAAAATCCTTCCCGCCGACACGATGAAAAATACGGTGTACGTTCTCGCGCGCCAGTATCCGGTGGAAGCCGTGGAGGAGTTTTGTCTCCATCTGATCGATCATTTCCTCACGTACAACCCTCAAGTCTTGCGCGTCGAAATCGAAGCTGCCGAAAACCTATGGGCACGCGTTGTGCACAGCGGCAAACCGCATGCCTCTGCGTTCACGCTTCCGGGAAACGAGAAACGGACGGCATCGTTGAGCGGCACGCGCGAAAAGACCGTCATTCATGCCGGGATTGAAAATCTCGTCGTGTTGAAAACGACGAAATCCACGTTCGAGAAATTCCTGCGCGATCCCTACACGACTCTGAAAGAGGATCCCGACCGCATGCTCTCCACCGCAATCCGGGCGAACTGGCTGTACGAGGGCGCCGAAATCGAATTTGGACCCACCTGGCACGGCGCTCGCCAGGCGTTGCTCGAAACCTTTGCTGAACACGACAGCCATTCGCTCCAGCACACGCTTTACGCCATGGGCGAAGCGGTGCTTGAAAGCTTCGACAGCATCCGGGAAATCCGTCTTTCTCTGCCCGACAGGAACTACAGCCTCGCCGACCTTGAGCCATTTGGAATGGACAATCCTGTGGAGGTTTTCATTCCTACGGAAGAGCCACACGGTGTGATCGAAGCGACGTTGCGGAAAGACTAGCAACTCTTCGGTTCGCGGAGGCTTCTTACATTAGAACACTCTCACGCGCGCGAGTCTCTGCGAGAAGTCGCGATTCCATATTGTTCGACAATGCGAGACGCGATAGAGTTGCTGACTCACGGGTGAAATGGCCCTTAACAACGCGACTGGTACCGCTGGAACCAGCGTCCCATTGCCCAAATTCCGGCGATTGGTTTAGGTTGTTGATCTCTTCAGGCGACACGAAAGCTCATGTTTCCCAAGATTTTACTCGTTGACGACGAATCGGCTTCGAGAGCCGCGCTCGAAACACTCCTCCGGCGCGAAGGCTTCGAAGTCCATGACGCGTCAAACGGCGCCGCCGCGCTTGCCGAGTGTGTTTCTTTCCGGCCCGATCTGGTTCTGCTCGACGTGCTAATGCCGGGAATGAGCGGCTTCGAAGTCTGCAAGCGAATCAAGGCCGCGCCTGAGACGCGGCTTACTCCCGTGGTGCTGATCACAGGACTCTCAGCCACGGAGGATCGCATCAAAGGCATCAACGCAGGCGCCGACGATTTTCTCAGCAAGCCGATCGACTTCAACGAACTGCTGGCTCGCACTCGGTCGCTCATCAAGCTCAAGCAGTACACCGACGAACTTGAAAACGCGGAATCGGTGCTGTTCAGCCTTGCCCTGAGCATCGAAGCGAGGGATCCGTACACGCGCGGGCATTGCGATCGCCTGTCGGAAATGTCCGCGAGCCTGGGCGAGAAACTCGGCATACCCGAGGAGGATGTGAAAGCTCTTCGCCGCGCGGGAATCGTGCACGACGTTGGCAAGGTGGCCGTGCCCGACTCGATTCTGCTGAAGCCGGGCCCTCTTTCGCCGGAAGAAATCGAAGTGATGCGCAAGCATCCCGTAGTCGGCGAGCAGATCTGCGAACCGCTGAAAACATTCCGCTTGGTGTTGCCTATCATCCGGCACCATCACGAGCGGCACGACGGCTCGGGATATCCGGACCATCTTCGCGGCTCGGAAATTCCTCTCACGGCGCGCATTCTGCAGCTCGCGGACGTTTACGATGCCCTCACCACAGACCGCCCGTACCGCAAAGCCGATACCTCAGACGCTGCCCTCGCGATCATGCAGGAAGAGGCGGCGCGTGGCTGGTGGGACCGCGACCTGCTCGAAGCTTTCCGCACGATGATTCGCGACAGCTGCGAGTCAGGCCCGGATCATCGTTTCCGCTCGCGGACTCGCTCTTCGCCCGCATAGATCACGAAGCGCCGCCCGCGCAAGAATCCAATCAGCGTCAGCCGCAATTCCCGTGCCAGCTGCACCGCCAGGCTCGACGGAGCCGACACCGACGCCACAACCGGCAGCCCCGCAACGATGGCTTTCTGCACGATCTCGAAACCGCCTCTTCCGCTAACCAGAAGAATCGATTCGGAGAGCGGAATCCGACCTTCGAGAAGGGCCCATCCGATTACTTTGTCCACCGCATTGTGACGTCCGATGTCCTCTCGCGTCACCAGCAATTTTCCCTTCGGATCAACCAGTGCCGCTCCGTGCAATCCGCCCGTCCGGCCGAAAACAGCCTGAGATGCCCGCAGCGAATCGGGCAGGCCAATGAGAATCTCCGGATCAATAGCAAAAGCCGGATTCGGCGCTTGAAGCGTTCTCGAGCGGACAGACTCGATGGAAGCTTTGCCGCAGATGCCGCAACTCGAAGCCGCGAAGAAATTGCGCTGCAGCTTCCCGGAATCCGCGGTGCATTCCGGGGCAAGCTCGGCTCGCAGCAGGTTCCCGCGGTTGGGTTCGTCGCTTTCCTGATTGATCTCGAGGCTCAGAATCTGCTCGCGTCTTTGCACGAGCCCTTCAGTGAACAGAAATCCCGCGGCCAACTCGAGATCGTTTCCAGGCGTGCGCATCGTCACGCTGAGCGGCTTTTCAGCGACGCGGATTTCGAGCGGCTCCTCGGCCGCGAGATAGTCCTCTTTGCGCCGGAGATTTCCGTCGTCCCATTCCACAACCTGCGTTAAATCGGCGCTGCGTGGCGTTCGAGGCAAGTTTTCGTCTCCGGTATGTGTCGGCAGAGCGGTTCGAGCGGCGTCCAGAATACATCGGAGCGCGACACGATGAGGTCAAAAACGGGGCTGGCTCGCCTCGAAGGATTCGAGGCGAGCCAGAGGGCGTTACTGGGAGAGAGGACTACGGGGATTTCTAGTAGTTCAGAATCGCTCCAGTCAAAGGATCGAGAATGAACACATCGGACCTCTGGTGTTTGAAGTCGAACATGTTCGTAATGGGGCCGGCAATCTGATCAAATGAACCTTCGCCGATACGACCCAGATCCCAGTTGTCTTCGATGAAGCGAACAACGGAGCTCTGGTCGATCACCGTATGATCGACGAAGTTGTCCTTTGCGAACGGCGAGATCACCAGGAACGGCAGACGCGGCCCATATCCGCAGCGTCCCTGCAGACCCGCCAGGGAGTTCGCGCCGCTACCGCACGCGCCGTCACCGGTCAAAGCATCGTTCGCGGAAACGGACTGGTTTGCGATCGGACCAAGCACGTGGTCGTACCAACCATCCGAATCGTCATAGGTAATGATCACTGCGGTGCTGCCCCACAAGGGCGATGCTTGCAACTTATTGAGGAGCGTCACGAGGAACACCTGCTCGTCGAGAGGAGAAGAGTTGCCGGGGTGACCGTCCTCGGCCGCATTCGCTTTGAGGTAGCTAACGGCGGGCAATTCACCCTTCGCGAGGACCTGCCAGAAATAGCTCAGGTCGTACTGATGATTCGCCGGACCGTCGTGACCAACTTCACTCAGGTTCTTGGGGAGCGTGTGATGGATGTTGGCGGTGCTGGCGTAGTATTCAAACGGATTGTGGTGAGGCACGTAGGCAGTTTCGGCTGTTCCATCGAGACGGTTCGTTGTGGTGGCGCACACTGCCTTACCGGCAACAACGGATGACGGTGTGAAGCCGCCCTCGAACCATCCCCAGGAGATCTTTTTCGCGCTGAGCAGATCACCGATGTTCTTTCCAGTTAGGGAGGATTGGTCGGGTGAGCCGCAATCATCGTAGTAAGGATCGGGGTCGCCGGTCACGCTAGTCCCGGAGGAGGTGGTGGTGATGTCGTCGCCGTAACCGCTGCCGGCGATCGAATGAGTCAAATCAACGCCTCCCGTCATGCCTGAGATCACGTTGATGGCGCCGACCGTGGACGGACCAAAGTTCGTGCCGAAGTTGTTGTCGTTCAATGAGAAGTGCTGCGCGTAATTCCACTGCGCCGTAACGGTGGTGCCGTCGAAATAGCCCATCACGATAGCGGGACCAAGATAAGCGACGTCCGGATACGTCGTGCTCGAGCAGACGTGTGCGGTGTCTTCTGGGAACATATCCATGAGACCGCTGTCAAAGGCCTGTTGCTCGGCTTTGTAATCGTGGTTCTGGCTGCAGGTGTAATTCTGGCCGCGGTTCAGCAGGAACGGCGGGTAATCAACGTTTGGATTATTCGCGATCAGGCCTTCGGTGAGTCCGTTAACGGTGGGGGTGTCCTTCCGTGCTTGAAACCCCGCAGCATTGGGATAGGTAGCGAAGTAATGATCGAATGAAACGTTCTCTTGGAAGACGACGACGAGGTGCTTGATGGGAGTTGCTGTTTCATAACTGTTCGCATTGCTCGAATTGCTCTGCTGCGGCTGCGCCATCAGACTGTTGGGTATCGCAACAGCCAAGTTTACGGCCATCAGAACTGACGCCATCCAGCGAAGGTTCTTCCGGATCATAAAGTCTCCTTATCGAATTGTCGGGTCTAATGCCTCGATGCCTCATCCCCAAACCTGTACTACGGCTAAACCGGCGCCCGGAGGCCATCGGCATCAAACGCTCGCACAGGTGAATACGCGCTGTGTGTTATTGGCGTATGACACGTCTATAAAAGCTCTGCTAGGGGCGAGCGGGCTCGCCGGACGGGTGGGCGGTGGCGGACTCAGAGGGCTCGACACGAATCAGACCCATCATGCCGCCGTCTTCGTGTTCTAGTACGTGACAGTGGTAGACGAAGGTGCCCACAATGTTCGGGTCGCGAAAATCCATGCGGATTTTGACGGTTGGGTATTTTGATTTGCCGTCCCAGAAGGGCACATTCACCGTATCCCTAAGGTAGGGCTCGTTTATCGCCAGGCCGTACCACGCGAGCAGCAGAAAGTGGACCTGGTGGATGTGAAAGGCGTGAACTTCCTGGCTGCGATTTTCGATGATCCAATCCTCGACGTCGCCTTGGTGAACCACGATGTTAGGGGTGGATGAGCTTGGATCGAATAACTTGGGCTGTTCGCCTTCGAGGGTCATGTAGAAGTCCGCGGGACCAGCAGGATCCTTGGGGTCTTTCGGCTTTTCAGAGAAATACATCCTGCGGGTGCGAACGGGCTCAACTTTGCCAAGCCACTTTTCGCTGGGCGCCTTGAGCGGCGGAGGATGCGCCGAAAGCATCGGCGTGGAATCAGAGTCGTCGCTCAGGGCGACGATCTTAGCGAGTGGACGGGCCGGGTCATTTTCGCCGATGGGTCCGGTGTTGACACTCCGCGTTACCAGCTCTGCCTTGGCGCCCAGTTGCGGACCATTCATGATGAATTCGACTCGGCCACCCGGCGGAACTCCAAGATGCGTGAGCCAAAGAACTCCTGAACCGCCCAAACCATTTTCGGCAAGCGGTACGCCATCCAAGCCAACGACGCCCACGGATTGCACCACACCGTTGAAGACAACCTGGAGATTCAAATAGGTGATGGCAGAGGCGTTGAGCACGCGCCACAGCTGGCGCTCGCCGTGTTTCATCTGGATTGCGGCGGGCGGGTAATCCGGATACGGGACCGGAACGAAATTGAGCGACAAATCCTTGGCGGGCTTTCCCGTGCCGGTACCCGTGTTCACGGCGTCGCCGTCACGGTCCAGGATTACTGGCGGGATCGAGGCGGGCCCTCCGGCGGGGACGGCGTTGGGGCTAATGAGATTTTGATCCCGGACTATGAGCACTCGCTCCGGCAGCCCCGCAACCTGAGGAACCATGCTTTCGATTCCCTCCACAATCAGCGCGCCCGACGCGCCGCCTAACACTTGCTCCTTCGTCAGACCATGCACATGGGGGTGATACCAGTACAATCCCGGCGGCTGGTTCGGGGGGATCTGGAACTCGTACTCGAAGGGCGGATCGCCGGGACTCACCGTTGTTCTGAGCACGTCGTCCTGGTGACACGTGGGCGGGATCATCAATCCGTGAAAGTGCAAGTTGGTGGAGGTTCCGGTCATGGAGCCGCTCGTACAACCCTGGGGTTTCGCCGCACCATGGGCTGCCATGGCTTTTGAGGGCGCCGACGGCGCCGCTTCATTCTTCAGCTCGAGTCTGACTTCATCTCCGGGGTGGACTCGCAGGGTGGGAGCCTGGTTGCCGTGCTCGTCAACGTAGCAGTATCGAGTTTGGCCGGCTGGGTCCACCGAGCTGCGGTACGTCAATCGGACCTCGAGCACTCCATTCGTGCTGCGCAGGTCTTCTGGAGCCTCTACCGCACTTCCAGTGACTGGCCGAGGGCACTCTTCGCGCGGCGGCTGCTGCGCAAACGCGCTAGCTGCGCTTAACACGGTCGCGCTAAACGTCATTAGCCACAGGATGCGTTTTATTCTCAGAAAGGAAAGCATTTGGATTGGAGCCTAGTCAGGAGCAACTTGAGCGCAAGCCGCTCACTGGAGGCAACCCGATGTAATTTTTGCTGGGCTATGTTAGAGCCAGATGAATCGCTGATGAACGGGCTAGTCGAAATCCCCGGGGCAAATCGGAGTCTGCCGATGAAGCCCTGGCTCGCTGGCAAATCCGGCGCGTCCGCGATAGGATAGGGCCTTCCTGCCTGAGGGGCCGGCTAGCTTTCCATGTCGATTGCGATTTCGTTACCTGCAGGTATTACAGCCAAAATAACGGGCCTCGAAGTTTGGATGAACCGGGCCCTAGAGAAAGCCGACGAACTGCGTCCCAACTGGGATGCCGATGACGTCCACGACGTTCGTGTGGCTCTTCGCCGCTGCCGCACGATGGCGGACACTCTCCGGGAGGTCAATCCCGACCCCGGTTGGCGCAAGCTCAAGAAAGCCAGCAAGGAGCTGTTTCACACTCTCGGGGCGCTTCGCGACACCCAAGTCGAGCAGGAATGGGTGGAGAAGCTTGGTTCACGGGGAGATCCGGTCCGCAAACACATGCTCCAGCTTTTGTCTCGCCGCGAAAAGAAATGCCGGCAGTCGGCGGAACAGGCGCTCGGCGATTTCGATCGCAAGCTTTGGCGCAAACTCCTGCGAAAACTGCCAGGGAAAGCGCGCTTTTTTCCGCTCGAGAGCGTCGTCTTTCAGCGCCAGGCTCTGGAAAAATTCAACGAGGCGGTGGCGCTCTATCAGAGAGCGCGCAAGAGTCCCAGCAGCATCGCCTGGCACCGGACACGAATCGGCATCAAGCGTTTCCGCTACGTGGTGGAGAATTTCCTGCCGCACCGCTACGAAGTGTGGTCGGGCGACATGAAACATATGCAGGATTTGCTCGGAGACGTGCACGATCTGGATGTGCTGCGGGCCGATATCAGGAAGGAATCGTCCATTCTCGCGCCGACGAATGTTGCCGAGTGGCTGGAGAAAATCAGCGCGGAAAGAAAGCGCCGCTTGGCCGAATTCCGCTTGAAAAATTCCGAGAAAGACTCACCGTGGATTGTTTGGCGCGCCGGATTTCAATGGGGCCACGCCTTGATTGCCGCGAAGCCTCCGGGATCCCGGGCCGCTTCCTACGCCAGTTGACGCAGCACCTTCGGCGTCAAAACCCAAAGCAGTTGCCAGGCGCCCTGCGTTCCCGTGTGCTCCAAAGACGCTGCTCCAGCCTTCTTCAGCTCCGTAAATACGCCCCGCGCTCCCACTAATTGCGCGATCAGTTGGTCCAAGTGCGGCGCATGGCCGACGCACAGCAATTCCTTCGCTTTCAAGTGCGAAATTTCTTTCACGATGTCGGCCGGATTCGCCGTGGGCTTCAACGCGTTGCTCACGCGGATTTTCGACGTCGGAAACCCCAGCGCCTCGGCAAAAATTTCAGCGGTTTGCGCAGCTCGCAAATAAGGGCTCGTGATCAGCACGTCCGGCTTCACGCCCAGCTCTTTCAGTCCTAGCGCGGCGGATCGCGTTTTCTGAACTCCTTCCGCGGTGAGCGGCCGTTCCGGCTCGGGCGGGGATTTTGGATCCGTGCGATCAACGGCAATACCGTGCCGCACGACGTAGAGAATCATGGTTTATGCGACCTTTTCCTTTCTCTGAGCGCGCCGGAACTCCGGCCGGAGATGAAACTCCTTCTCGAACAGGCCGGATTTTCTTTCCATACCCGCGATGTCCAGCCGCGTACCGTCTGCCGCCCGAATGCAGAAAACTGCGCGATGCCCCGCAATCTGCACGTCCACGCCCGCCACGCGCTGCGCGTGTTCCGACTCGAGTTTTTCGGCGATTCGCAGCAGCGAGCCCAGCATGCGAACCTGCCGGCGCCTGGTTCCATCCAGCGCTGCGTACGAAGCGTGCTCCACCTGCGGTTCCGACTTGCAATTATGATAGCGCACCAAGGCAGCCACCATGTCTCGCCGCCATCCCCGCAAGCCGGGAATTTCGCCGTTGCGAATCAGGTATTCCCCGTGACGGTGATGCGACTTGCGGTTTACGAAATGGCCGATGTCGTGGAGCAGCGCCCCGATTTCGAGCACGAGCCTTAACTCCGCGCCCATTTCGTGAATCGGGCGGAGTTGGTCGAAGAGCGACAGCGCAAGCCGCGCCACCTGTTCGGCGTGCTGCGAGTTGTAATCAAGCTTTCTGCCGAACCAGCGCGCATTCGCGAGCAGCTCCGCGGCGCGCCCCTTTTCCTCTTCCGATCCAGCGGAGCCCGAGTACTGCTCGGCCACAAGGTCGAGCAATATCCCTTCACGCACTCCCACGCCCGGCACCAGCATCGTCCGCACGTCGAGCCACTTCGCGAGCGTCGTGATAATGATCGCGGCGATGCCCATCACCTCGGCGCGGTCTTGCCGCACTCGAAAGGCTCGCATCCGCCCCGGAACGTCGAGGCTCATCAATCGCCAGGTTTGATCGCGGAGCAAGCGAACGTTGATCGCCGGGGTGTGCCCGAAGTTTGGCCCTGCCGCGATGCGCACGAGGGCTTCGGCATTCCCTCCGCACGCTACTATCGGCGCCCGCCCAAGTTTTGGCGGCGTCGGCAGCGCGCTTCGCAGCAAAGACAGCACGTGGTGCCGCAGTTGCGTGGCCTTGTCCTCGTCGATCGCCCCGTCGATCCGGTAGGTTTCCATCACTCGAATCGTGCCCAGCGGCAGTGCGATCCGATGATCGAGCACGCCCCGCTGGAAGAAGTTCAGCTCCAGGCTCCCGCCGCCCAGATCGAATATGAGCCGCGGGTGGAAGCGGTCTCCCAACGCCCAGTGCACCGCTGAACAGACAAGCCGCGCCTCTTCCTGGCTGCTGATTACCTCCACTTCGATTCCCGCCTTCCGGCGGATTCGCTCCATTAACTCCCTGTGGTTGCGCGCTTCGCGCGCGGCCGCGGTGGCGACGGCGCGATAGGCCCCCACGTTGTGGCGCTCCATGCGATCGCGGAAATAGCGGAAAGCCCGTGCGGCGCGGTTGATCGTATCTTCGTCGAGAAGCCGCCGCGTGAAGGCGTTGTGACCCAGGCGGACGGCGGCCCGTTCGCTATCGAGAATTTGTATCTGATGCAGGGAGGTGGCCCGGGCAATGACGAGACGAATCGCGTTCGAACCAGCGTCGATCGCTGCCAGTTGGACAGGTGCGGCCACTTAGCGCCAGAGGTGCGACAAGGCGTTCGAAGGATGGTAGTGCGTGCCCCGAATTCCCAGCTGTGCGGCGATCCGCTTCCGCAACACACGGTTCACCTCGGAGACGCTTCCTTCGCCGTCCACTTCTACGAAGCCGTGCCGGTTCGACAAATACTCGAATTCCCGCTTGATCATCGACTGGTAACGAATGAACGATTGGAACAGGTCGTTCGAGAGCGACATGTCGCGGCCCGATTCCCAGTAGCTGATCGAATGCGCCTTCTTGAACTCGCGATCGAAGGCGATTTCGGGGCGCACGTTCAGCCAAAAAGTGACGTCCGGACGAAGCGCCATTTCGTAAATCCCGTGCAGATAGTCGCGGCCGATTCCCCTCACCGCCGACCGCGCAATCAAGGTGAAAATATACCGGTCGGCAAGCACCACCAGCCCCGAGCGCAGCGCCGGCAGAATTCGCCGCTCGAGCTGATCGAAGAAATCGGTGCTGTACATCAATGCCAGCGTCATCCGCGTAACGGCGTTTTCCTCGAGCAGCGCGTCAATGTTTTCGCCTACCAGGAACGATCGCCGCAGCCCCATCGTCTGCACCGCGAATCCTTGTGATTCGAGCCACTCCGTCAGCAGCGAGATTTGCGTCGAGCGGCCCGACCCGTCGCTTCCTTCCAGCACGATCAGCGACCCGCCCAGTTCCTCGAGCTTTACGCCCGGAAGCGCCAATCCATAGAATCGCGAAGGCGTGTCCGCGCGGCCGTTCGATTTCGGTTCTTTCCGCGCCGCGCGCGCCCCTCGGCCGTTTCGTCCGTTGCCGCCCGAATTCTTATTGCCTCGCTTCATGTCTCTTCTTCTTCGGCGCGAACTGATCCAGGTTGATGCGCTCCTCCACGATCCCGCGCATCAGCTTCTGCAGTTTGTTTACGCGAACGGTTCCGTCCATCAGCACGAAACGATCCGTCTCCACCATCTGGTCGTAGTTGTTGAGGATTCGCTCCTGGAAAATGCGGAAGCTTTCGGCGCGATCGAGAGAAATCCCCAAGTCCATTCCGGCTTCGTAATACTTCAATTTCGGACGCCCGGCTACGATCCGGTTCACCGCAACGTCCAGAGGCGCGCGGAAGTAGAAAGTAATGTCCGGAATCGGAGCGAAGCTATAGAGATTTCGCAGCCATTTCGGCGAACATCCGCGAGCCGCGTCTCGCGCAAAGGCGGTGTAGATGTAACGATCCGCCAGCACCAGATAGCCGCCGTGCAGAAGGGGCATAATTTGCCGCTCGCAGCGATCCGCAAAATCAGCCGCGTGCAGCAGCGAAAACGTCACCGGCGTGAGCAGGCGCCGCTGCTTCCCTCGACGCGTGGCGGATTTCACCAACGGAGACGAATTCCACTCCGTGAAATGAATGCGATAGCCGCCGATTTCCAGCCACCGCTTGAGCAAGTAGAGTTGCGTGCTCTTCCCGGAACCGTCAATTCCCTCGACTACGATCAAAGCCCCGGGATAGGGGCGTTTGGGCGCGACCGCCTTCTCCAGCGGCGCTTCTGAACTTGTTGGAATTTCGGGAATTACCGTGGCCATGTGGGACCTGAACCATCGCTATCATACGTTTGCGAATCTGAATGTGCCATGAAAATAGTGTTACACCCAAATGACTAGACGCGCTAACTCGCGCGGTTACAATCGCATTCTAGCCCTGGTCGCGCCAACGCGTTATCCTTAGCCTCCCAGGCCGTCAAGCTCCAGCCAAACGGGAAGGGCGGATCGTTCATGTCGAAGGAATTCACCAAAGAACTCATCGTCAAGGCAGGCAAAAAAGTTCATCTCTCCAAGTACGATCCCGACGACACGTTCGGTTGGCACAAGGATAAGAAGGCAAAGGCCAGCGTCGAAAAGGCCATGGCGACACTCGACAAGCGTCAGTATCTCCTCTACGCCGAGCACAAACGGGCTTTGCTGATCGTCTTACAGGCTCTCGATGCCGGCGGCAAAGACGGCACGATTCAGCACGTAATGTCCGGCGTAAATCCACAGGGCTGCCAGGTAACATCCTTCAAAGTTCCGTCTCCCGAAGAAGCCGCGCACGATTTTCTTTGGCGCGTCCACAAAGCCGTCCCGGCGCACGGCTATATTGGAATCTTCAATCGCTCGCACTATGAAGACGTCCTCATCGTCCGCGTCCACAAACTCGTGCCCAAAGACGTCTGGTCGAAGCGGTACGATCAGATCAACGAGTTCGAGTCGATGCTCGCTGCAAACGGAGTGAAAATCCTGAAGTTCTTCCTCCACATCAGCAGGGAGGAACAGAAAAAGCGCTTCCTGCAGCGCATCGATGATCCCGACCGCCGCTGGAAAATCTCCGAAGCCGATTTTGAGGAGCGCAAGTTCTGGGACGAATACGTCGGTGCGTACGAAGATGCGCTGACGAAATGCAGCATGGAAGATGCTCCCTGGTTCATTATTCCCGCCAACAAGAAGTGGTTTCGCAACCTGGCCGTCTCCCACATCATCGCCGAGACGCTGGAAGACATGCACATGAAGTACCCGAAGCCGACGATCGACATCTCGAAGATCGAATTCTGATTTCTTGATCGACCCCGCACCAAGGCTCACGGAAACATTGCCGATCTGGAAAGACGCGCGGGAACCGGCTTGCAAAAATCCCGCGTTCTGAATAGTCTCAGCAGATTGTCGCGACCTCTCACGGCAAACTAATGAACAACGAAGCAGTCTTTCCCCGGGATTTTCTCAAGTCTTATCCGCAAGCGAGCCGTGCTGAGGGCTGTTTCGTCTACACCACGGAAGGCCGCCGCTATCTGGACGCTTCGGGCGGCGCCGCAGTTGTCACGATCGGCCACGGCGTCGAACAAGTCGCTCGGGCGATGGCCGAGCAGGCTTCGCGTCTCGCTTACGTCCACTCTTCGCAGTTCCACATCGGCGTTGTCGAAAAACTCGCTCAACGTATTCTCGCGCTCGCGCCTCACGGGATGCGGCGCAACGGCCGCGTCTACTTCACCTCCGGCGGATCGGAGGCCACCGAGACCGCGATCAAACTCGCGCGGCAATACTGGCTCGAGCGCGGCAACCAGAAACGTGCGCGCGTCATAGCGCGACGCCAGAGCTATCATGGCGCGACGCTCGGCGCGCTGTCTGTTTCCGGCAATGTCCGTCGCCGCGAGCCGTTCGCTCCTCTTCTTGCGGAATGGGGCCACATCGCGCCATGCTTTTGTTACCGCTGCCCCTTCGACCTGCAATATCCCGAATGCAATGTCGATTGCGCCGACGATCTGGAGCGCCTTCTGGCTCGCGACGGCCACGACGACGTAGCCGCGTTCATCTTCGAACCTGTCTCCGGAGCGACACTGGGCGCGGTTGTCCCGCCCGAGGGCTACGTTCAGCGGCTCGCAGAAACCTGCCGCCGCCACCAAATTCTCTTTATCGCCGACGAAATCATGACGGGCATGGGCCGCACCGGCAAGCCGTTTGCCGTGGAGCATTGGGGCGTGGTGCCGGACATGATTCTGGTCGGCAAGGGAGTGGCGAGCGGTTACGCGCCGCTCGGCGCTGTGATCGCTGCGGGACACGTGGCTGAAGCGATCGCACGCGGCTCCGGTTCTTTTCCTCACGGCTTTACCTACAACTCGCATCCCGTTTCCGCTGCAGCCGGAAATGCTGTGCTCGACTACATCGAGCGGGAAAATCTTTTTGCCCGCGTGGAGCCGGCTGGTCAGGAGCTGGGCGCGGCACTCGAACGGCTCAAACGATTTTCGATTGTCGGGGATGTTCGCGGGTTGGGCTTGCTCTGGGCCGTCGAGCTGGTTCGCGACACGAAAACGCGCGAGCCTTTCCCGCCCGACGCGCGAATTGCGGCGCGCGTTGCCGAAGATGCGATAGAGTCTGGCGTCCTAACCTACCCGATACAAGGCTGCGCCGACGGCCACCGCGGCGATCACATCCTGCTCGCGCCGCCGTTCACGATAACTTCGGGAATGATCCAAACGCTGGCCGCCGCGCTGGAACACGCCGTGGCCGATCTCGAAAAAACTCACCTCGCAGGCACGGGAGGCTCTTCTGCGCGCGTTTGAGGTCCACCGCCGGACCGACCGATATCTGTTTCTGTTCCTCGCTTCGTGCTTTGTTGGGTACGCCGCTTTAGCGGGCGGCTCACCCGCGCCGCTCACCATTTCAGGTTTTTCGCCTCGCGCCGCCGAAGAAGAAAACGCCCTCGAGCAGCGCTATCGCGCCCTCACGTCAACGGACCAGATCAGGACGTTCCATCGCTATCTCACTTCCGAACCGCATCCGGCCGGCACGCAGCGGAATAACGAACTTGCGCTCTGGGTCGCCGACCAGTGGCGCCAGCAGGGGCTCGAGGACGTCGCAGTTCACGAGTACGATGTGCTGAATTCGCGCCCGCGCGAAATCTCGCTCGAAATGGTTCATCCAACGCATTTCCGCGCGAGCCTTCGCGAAGATGCATACGATGTTGATCCTGACACGAAAAACCCGAAGGTCGACGGCGCGTATCTCGGTTATTCCGCGTCCGGAGAAATCACCGCGCCCCTCGTTTACGCTCACAGCGGCAACCCCGAGGACTACGCCTACCTGAGCAAGCACGGAGTCGACGTTCGCGGAAAAATCGTTCTTGTGCGCTACTCGAATCCCTACAGTTATCGCGGATTCAAAGCGCTCACGGCGCAGCAGCTGGGCGCCGCAGCGATTCTGATTTACTCGGATCCCGAAGAAGACGGCTACAAGCAAGGCACGGTCTACCCCGACGGTCCGTGGGGACCGCCGAGTCACATCCAACGCGGCGCGATTACGTACGATTTTCTCGAGCCGGGCGACCCGCTAACGCCGGGCTACGCGTCGGTTCCCGGTGCAAAACGCATCGCGCCCGAAGACGCCGTCTCGCTGCCCAAAATTATCGGCGTCCCGCTTTCGTGGCGCGATGCAAAACCTCTTCTCGAACATCTCGACGGTCCTGTCGCGCCGGAGTCGTGGCAAGGAGGACTTCCGCTGAAGTACCGGATCGGCGGGAAGAGCGTCCGCATTCACCTGAAAGTCGACATGGACACGAGCGTGCAGCCCTACTACGTCACCGAGGCTCGCATTCGCGGTGCGGAATCTCCCGACGAGTGGGTGATTCTGGGCAATCATCGCGACGCATGGGTTTACGGCGGCGTGGATCCTTCAAGCGGCACCGCGTCGATGCTTGAGCTCACTCGAAATCTTGGCGAGCTTCTCCGCCAGGGAATACGTCCGAAACGCACGCTCGTCATTTGCAGTTGGGATGGCGAGGAATACGCGCTAACCGGCTCCACAGAATGGGGCGAGCAGTATGCCGACGAACTCAAGCAGAAAGGCGTCGCATATCTGAATGTCGACGAAGCCACCTCCGGCAAAGATTTTGAGGGCGACGCCGTCGGCTCGCTCGCTCCGCTGATGGTAGACGTGAGCCGCACGCTGCCCGCTCCCTCCGGCAAGACGCTCTACGACGAATGGAAAGTTTCGCGGCAGACAGAACTTCGCAAAGCAGGCCCCGTCACCGACGCCGAGCTTCCCAACACGCGAATCGGCAGCGGTTCCGACCACACCGTCTTCCTCAATTTTCTCGGCATTCCCACAGTCGGACTTACGTTCGTCGGTCCTTACGGCGTCTACCATTCGATGTACGACGATTTCTACTGGATGAATCATGTGGGCGATCCCGGCTACCGGTATCACTCGCTGATGACTCAGCTCTGGGGCGTGCTCGCGCTGCGGTTGGCGAATGCGCAAATTCTGCCCTACGATTTCGAGTCGTACGGCACGAGCATCCGGGATTTTCTCAACGATCTTGAGGACTCAACGCATCTGAGCGCACAAATTCCTATCGATCCGCTGCGGCGCGACATCGCCGAATTCGAAACCGCCGGGCGGGAACTCAATCACGGCGTTGAGCGGGCCATTGCCGGCGGCCGCCTCGATGCGGCGAACGCCGCGCGCATCAACGCATCGCTGATGCAGGTCGAGCGCAACTGGTGCAATCCGCAAGGGATTCCGGGTCGCCCCTGGTGGAAACATTCGCTTTACGGCGCGCGCTACACTTACGCCCACCTCGAGCTCCCCGGCCTCACGGAAGCCGCCGAGGCTGGCGATTGGAGGCGCGCCTCCGAACAGGCCCAGATTCTTGAAGACGAGTTAACGCGAAACTCGGCCCTCTTGCGCCAAATCAAGCAGCAGCTCGATTCGACTTCAGGGGAGTCGAAGCCGTGATCGAAACACGAGGGCGCGCCCCGCGTCGTGAATGCTATGATCGCAGCGAAGACCGGAACAGGCGGAGTCGCGACTCCCGGTAATTGAGAGGATCGATCGAATGCGAAACTTTCTACTCGGAATTATTTTCACTTTGCTGGTGCTCGTCGGCGGAGTGGTTTGGCTGGCAAAAACGGGCCGCATCAATTTCGAAGCCGATAACCAGTCTTCCGACTTCGAGCGCAGATTCGCGATGAGTGCCGTCGATGCTGCCACGGATCGTCGGGCGCCCGACGTGAAAAATCCCGTCACGGCCACTGAGGACAATATCACTGCCGGCGCGCATCTCTATCTCGACCACTGCGCGGGATGCCACGGCATTCCTTCGAATCCGGACAGCCAGTTCGGGCGCTCGTTCAACCCGCCCATTCCCCAGTTTTTCAAGGATGCCCCGGACATGCCCGACAACCAGAATTTCTATGTCATCCAGCACGGCACTCGCTGGTCTGGAATGCCCGCATGGAACAAAACGTTGAACGACACGCAAATCTGGGAAATCGTGACATTCATGAGCAATGTCGAAAAACTTCCGCCCGCGGCCAAGAAAGTTTTCGAATTCAACCCGCCCGCCGGCGTGGCCCCAGACGCCCGGTGACGAAAGGCGCCCGGTAATGAGGGATGCCCGGTTAACGACCCATGCCGGTAACGGAATGACCGCTCGGATTTGATTTCTTCTGCGCGTTGGGCTACGGTTTTGGTGGGTGGCAACAACTTTGCAGCGCCTTTCGGGTTTTCGTCCTGAGAGCGCGTGCAAACCGGACCTACGGAGGAACGATGGCTGATGCTGTGGCGGAGAAGGTGATCGCGACCCTGGCGTCTGTGAAGCGGATTCCCGCGGACAAAATCACCCTCGAAACGAACCTCCAGGATTTGGGTATCGATTCCCTCGATGTTTTCACCCTTCTCTTCGAACTCGAGAACGCTTTCAAAATCTCGATCCCTGACGACGACGTCCGCTCGATTCGCACCGTCAGCGACATCGTCGAAGGCGTCAAGAAAATCATCGCTGCCACGCCGCCGGACCCCTCGATTGGCTCCACTTCTCCGGCCACCTGATGCCGCCCATCTGGATGATCGCACTTCGCGTTTCTCACTGCGAAAAACTGGAGCGCTCCTGACATGGCGCCACGCCGCGTCGCCGTTACCGGCATGGGAATTATTTCGCCGCTCGGGCTCAACGTGGCCGACACTTGGAATGCTCTCCGCGAAGGCCGCTCCGCGATAGGGCCGATCACCGGCGTCGACTTTCATAAACTTGTCCTGCGATTTTCGAACGCCGCGCAGGTGCGCAATTTCGACGCGACAAAGCATTTCGAACCCGGCAAAGAAGACTATATCGACCGGTTCGCGCAATTTTCCGTAGTGGCGGCGCGCGATGCGATGCGCGATTCAGGATTGGAATTGACGGAGCCGTTGCGCGAACGATGCGCGGTCGTTTGCGGATCGGCGGTAGGCGGCCAGGCCGCCATCGAAGTGGGTTTCGAAGATCTCTACGTCACGGATCGCGGGCGCGTTCACCCGCTCACCATCCCCAAAACAATGTCCAACGCGGGAGCGAGCCACATATCCATGGACCTTCGCCTCAGCGGCCCCACCTACACGGTTTCGACGGCGTGTTCGTCCGCGAATCACGCGATTGGGCAGGCGTTTCGCCTCGTGCGCGATGGCGAATCCGACCTTGCCGTCACCGGCGGCGCCGAAGCGATGTTCACAATCGGCATGCTGAAAGCCTGGGAGGCCATGCGCGTCATCTCGCCGGACACGTGCCGCCCCTTCAGCAAAGACCGCCGCGGGATGATCCTCGGCGAAGGCGGCGCAATGATGATCCTCGAACCGTTCGAAGCCGCGAAGGCGCGCGGCGCCAAAATTTACGCTGAAATTTGCGGCTTCGGAATGACGTCTGACGCGCACCACTTGACGCAACCGACCGTGGAAGGACCTTCGCGCGCGATGAGCGGCGCCTTGCGCGTTGCCGGCCTGGCGCCGGAACAGATAGGCTACATCAACGCTCACGGCACTGGGACGCCCGGCAATGATCCCGTCGAAACGCGCGCGATCCGCGCTGTGTTCGGTTCACACGCCGATAAGCTGGGGGTTAGCTCGACCAAGTCAATGCACGGCCATGCGCTGGGTGCGGCGGGCGCGCTCGAAGCCATCGCAACGATACTTGCGTTGCAGAACGGCATTCTCCCGCCCACCGCGAACTTCACGGTCGCGGACCCCGAATGCGATCTCGACTATATTCCCAACCAGGCGCGGCCGCAGCGGGTCGAAGCGGCCTTGTCCAATTCATTCGCCTTCGGCGGATTGAACGCTGTAATTGCCCTGCGCGCGTATCCCAGTTAGAGACGGTCGGCTAAATGTGGCAGGACTTGATGCCGCGTTTCTCGAAATACTGCTGGTGATAATCCTCGGCGCGGTAAAACTCAGACGCCGGCTTGATGTCGGTCACGATGGGGCGCTTGAACAATCCCGATTTCTCAAGCTCCGCCTTTGACTTCCGCGCGGCGGCTTCCTGTTCCGCATCCTCGTAGAAAATCGCAGAGCGGTACTGCGTGCCATAATCCGGACCCTGACGATTCAGAGTGGTAGGGTCGTGGCTTTGCCAAAACACGTTAAGAAGCTGGTCGTAGGAGATCTGCTTCGGGTCGAACTCCACTTCCACCGCCTCCGCATGCGCCGTCGTGCCCGTGCAAACGTCCTTGTACGACGGGTCCTTCATCGTTCCGCCCGTGTAACCCACAGTCGTCGACGTCACGCCTTTCAACTGCCGAAAAGCTTCCTCGACTCCCCAAAAACATCCCGCTGCGAAAATTGCTTTTGCCATTTATGAAACTCCTTCGGCGACTCGGCGCCGTCAACGCATCTTGACACAACCAAATCTCAGGGTCGAGCCGGTGTGGCTCTTGCAGGGGCGCCTCATGGGCCGCCCGGCCCCGTACGGTTAGATGGCGAATCGCGACATAAGGTGCGACCCGCATTCAAAGTACGCGTTTACAGGCCCCTTCGGTTTTCTCCGTGGCAGCCGAGCTGATGGTCTCCGTGGGAAGTTGAAGGAAGGTTAGCTGGCGCGGGAACCGACGCTTTCCGGCTTCGCCGTCCGATTGCGGGACTCCGCCAGAATCTTCTCGAGCATTTCCGGAATCTCAAACACGGCGCGATTCTGAAGTGCGGCGGCATTCGCGCGGTAGCGTGCAAGCATGGCCGGCTCGATCAATTGCGCCGCTGCTTTTTCAATGGTCCTGAAATTGCGCAGCACGATTCCCACTCGCTTTTCCAGAACCCACTCGCAGTTGTAACGCTCTTGCGGCAAAGTCCAGGAATTGCATTCCACGATCACGGGCAGTTTCATGGCCAACGCTTCGCTGACGCTGCCCGGACCCGGCTTGCCGATGAAAAAGTCGGCGAGCTGCATGTAGTAATTCACCTTCGTCGTGAAACCTTCCACGAATCGCGGCAAACGCGATTTCTGCGCCCGCAACGCGGCGGCAAGTTTCTCATTCTTCCCGCAGATCAAAATCAGTTGCAGCTCGAGCGCCGACTTGTCCAGCCGCTCCGCAACCTCCAGCATGGCTTTCGAACCGTGCCCGCCGAACAGTACTAGTCCCGTCGGCAGATCGGCCCGCAATCCCAGTTTCGCGCGCTCGCCGGAAATATTTTCGTCCGACGCCTCATAAAACCTCGGGTGCAAAATCATCCCCGACGCTTGGAAAATGTGCTCGTCTGAATGACCCAGCGCTCTTGCCTGCGCCACAGCGCGATCCGATCCGCAAATGACGTATTGCAACTGGCGCTCGATCCAGAAATGGGGAGGAAAATCGGCGATGTCTGTAAGCACCGTAACGAACGGCCGCTCGGGAAACGCCAGGCGAAAACTCTCGCCCAACGCCCTGTTAAAGTGCGGCACGAAGGACACGACCATGTCCGGCTGCGTTTCCTTCCAATGCACCTCCAGCATACGAACCGTCTTGCGATGACGAAGCCGAATCGCGGCTTGCAGGATGTTCATCAACTGCTTGCTGCCAAGGGTCCAGCCGCTCCGGAGCATCCAGTTGTAGTAGTCCTGGATACGGATGCCGGCATATTTCTTGAGAATATCCAATTCGTCGAGCAATTCTTGCAGGTTGGTAAGCTGAATATCCCACGGCCTTTGCTGGTTTCGGATGGCCATTTCGAGGGCGGTAGCGGCTGCCCGGTGGCCGCCGCCGGCGTCGAAAAAGCAAAACTCGATTCGCTCCATTGGCGAGATTCTGGCACCACAAGTGCCGAATCCCACTACGGGAATGTTAAAAAGGAATTGTTGTGTCGTAAGAGTTAAAGGTCTGACTTTTCAGAAGTTTAGCGTGAGTGTCACATTCCCGTAACACGGACCTCGTACATTTGTAGTTGTGAAATGCGACATGCACGTCCACAGCTACTTTTCGGGTGCGTGTACCACTCCGTTTGCCAGCATGTTCGCTCGCGAAAGCTACAACGATCCTGAACAGGTATATTCTGTTCTCCAGCGACGCGGCATGAATCTGTTCACGCTGACGGATCACGATTCCATCGAAGGCGCGGAAAGACTTCGCTCCCATCCCGGATTTTTCCTCAGCGAGGAGCTGACGTGTCGGATGCCCAGCGGCACGGAAGTCCACATTGGTGTTTACGACTTCCATGAGCGTCAGCACGTCCAGCTCCAGCAGCGGCGGAACGATCTGGTCTCCCTGCTCATGTACCTCAGCGAGCGGCGAATTTTCTTCAGCATCAATCATGTCTTCTCCAGCCTGACGGGACGGCGCGATCGCGAAGACTTCGCGTGGTTCCAGGAATATTTTCCCGCCGTTGAAACGCGCAACAGCCACATGCTCGAAGAAACGAATGCCCGCGCCGCCAGGCTTGCCCAACAGTGGAACAAAATCGCGGTCGGCGGAAGCGACGCGCACGCCATGCCCTCGGTGGGCACGGCCTTCACGGAAGTTCCGGGCGCGCGTGACAAGGAAGAATTCTTTGCGGGATTGCGCAACGGCGCCGGCCGAGTCCACGGAGAATCCGGCAGCTTCCGGAAATTGACCGTCGACGTGCTGTCTATCGCCGTCGAGCTGATGCGCGAAAAACACTGGACAATCGCTCTCTCGCCCCTCGCCATGCTTATCCCGGCGATCACCCTGTTCAACTATTGCGACGAGCGAGTCTTCAGCCGCCACTGGGCCGCCGAACTTCTCGATCAATCGAAATCGCGCTCGCGTCCCCGTTGGATCACCGTTCCGCGTCCTGTGCCACAAACGGCAATGGGAGGGTCGGTATGACCGTCGGAAAAGCCGTCTGGAATCAGATCAATTCGAACGATCATCGGCTGATGCGTCGCGTGCACCGTTGGCGCGCGCCTCGCTGGTTCCGCATTTTGATGATTCTGGCCACGCGTGGCGGAGACGGCTGGCTTTGGTATGCGCTGGGCGCTATTTTGTTTTTCTATGGAGGCAGCCACCGGTTCGCGGCAATCGGCGCGGCCGGCTCCGCCGCCGCCGCCGGAATTCTCATCTTTCGCGCGCTCAAGAAAACCAGCCGGCGCAAGCGTCCCTGTGAAATCGAGCCGCACTGCTGGGCCTCGATTCTTCCTCCGGACAAGTACTCGTTCCCATCCGGCCATTCCATCACCGCGTTCGCGGTCGCGCTTTCGATTGGACTTTTCTATCCCGACCTGACGGCCTATCTGCTCACTGTTGCGTTCTTGATTGCGAGTTCTCGAATCATCCTCGGCATGCATTTCCTCAGCGACGTGATCGCGGGATCCGCGATCGGTGTCGTCTTGGGAATCACTGCCTTCCACATTTTTGCGCTGCTCTAGAATCTAGTTCCTCAGGACAGGACCTGCGGTGTCATCACTCGAATTGCGCTCGGAACCACGTCAAACTCTGCCGGCGATTCGCCCAGAATCTCACCGTCGCCATGAACCATTACGCGTCGGTCCGCTTCAAGCTTCACTCGCCGGCAGCGAAATCGTTCCACTTCCTTGAATCGCAGGTCCCCGGAAGTCAGCAAAATCGGGATCGCCTCCACCAGCCGCGTCCACGGGACTTCGCGCACGAGCACCACATCGAGCCAGCCATCATTCATTTTTGCGTCGGGAGCGATGCGCACTCCCGAGCCGTAGCACGGCGCATTCGCCACCACGGCCAGAAGTGCGCGCCCCGACCAATTCGCGCCGTCTATCTCCGCGCGCAATTCGAACGTGGTGCCGGCAAAGAACGCGGAGAATGCGCCCGCGAGATATCGCGTCACGCCCGGCCACTGTTTGAACTTCGTGTTCGCCAGGTCGGCCGCTTCCGCGTCAAGACCCATTCCTCCCGCGCCTACAAAATGCGCCGTTCCCTTTCCCGCCACGCGCGTCTTCACGAGGTCGATCGCGCGCGGAGACGAATGCAAGAACGCGTCCGCCGCGCGCACTGGATCGGGCGGGATCCCCAGCGCTCGCGCGATGTCGTTTCCATTGCCAGCCGGAAGAATTCCTGCGATTGCATCCGTGCCACGCAGGCCTTCGACGAGATGATGAAACGCGCCATCTCCTCCCAGCGCGATCACATACCCGGAACCAGCGGCAGCGGCGCTCGCGGCCTGCTCGCGCAGGTCGTCCGAACTTCGCGACTCGGAAAACTCAACATTTCGCCCTTGCTCGGCGAAATAATCGCCTACAGCAGCACTGCTTCGCAGCGCGCGTCCGCCGCCGGCAACCGGATTCACGATGACGAGCGTGTCAGCTTTCATCCGCCGAACCGGGATGCCAATGATCGCCTCAATAGATCTTCAATATATATGGGGATTCGACCCTGGCGCTTCGTGCAGCGTTTCGCTGTGAACCGACGCCGGATCGGACAGGAACTGTGCGACGACAGGCCCTGCGGAGACACAACTTGGGCTCTGGTGCCCGCAGGGAGAGTCCAGCAGGATCACGGGTGCGCCAATCGCATTGGCAAAAGCAACCGCCGTCGTGGGGTTTACGGTGTGATCCTCGGGTGAAACCACCACTAGCAGCTTTGCATGGACGCGCTTGGCTGCTTCTTCCAGCGTCACTCCGAATTCGCTCGCAACATCCAGTTTCATGATGGCCTGGCGCTGCCGGATATGATTCGCCGCTGTGCCGCCGTCGTTCCCTTGCACTCGCCTCTCCCTGGCCAGAAAAGCGTCGAAGTCTCGTGTACTCGTTTCGCGCACGATTTGCGCTGGAGACGTTAAATGCATCGTCCCAATCTCGTTCTCGAGTGCAAACCCGCGGACCAGAGCGCCCGTTGGCTTTCCACCATTCCACGCCGGATCGAGCTCGAGAGCGTCAATCTGAGACGTCCAGAATAACTTGTCGTACGAAGTGGATTGCGGCGAGCCGACGATCGGGATTGCGTCGTCCATGAAATCGGGATAGGCCACGGCCCACTCGAACGTCTGCATCCCTCCCATCGAGACTCCCATCACCGCGTGAACGTGGGGAAGACGCAAAACCTCGGTCGCCAGGCGATGCTCGGATTCCACCATGTCGCGAATCGTGAATTCGGGAAAGTCCATGAGAGGCTGCGTTTCGCTGTTGGAAGGTGAAGTCGTGACGCCGTTGCCGATCGCATCGATGAAAACGAAGAAGTACTTGTCCGGATCCAGCCAGTCGCCTGGCTTCGCTTGCGCCAGCAAATTCTCCGACCGGCCACCCAGCCAGGTGGGACAAAGGATCGCGTTCGAGCGATCGGCGTTGAGCGTCCCGACGGTGCGATAGCCCAGGCGAAAGTGATGAATCACGGCGCCGCTTTGCAGCTTGAAATCACCAAACGATGCGAATTGCTGCGCGCCCGCCGCCGGCTGAGATTGCGCGCCCGCCGTGCCGGACAAAAGAAGGAGGAGGAAGATCGCCCCAGCCAAAAGCCGCTCCGCATCTCTCATGGCGCGGGATTGTACTCCAACAGCGGGGGGCTACACCCAGGTCTTGTCGGTGTATGATTCACGCCGTGGCGTCTCAAAGGCACAAACGCGAGCCCATTGACCTTCAGCTTCCTACTGATTCGCTTCCCACGCTGATCCACACCAGTCTCCCTAGATGCGGAGAGCAGGAGCAAATGCGCTCACGAGGAGTGCAACTGCGAGGTTGGATTCGGCAGCAGTACTGCAGCGACTATTGTTCAGAGGCAATGAGACAGGTGAAGTCGAGCACCAGTGCGACTGTGTACACGCTCCGTGCGCGCTGAACACAGTGGAGGCCAAGGATGACGAGGCGAGGGCATCATGACATCTAAACTGTTTCGGAAGGCGCTTCTGTGCGGCACCGTCGCGGCGTTGTGCCTCACAGGGTTTGGCGCTCCAAGAGCACCATTAGCAGCGCAGGCGCAAGCTCAGACTCAAAAGACTGACCAGGACGACGAAGTGCAAATGGGCCAGGAGGTCTTCGACCAGCTGAAGGCCAAGGACGAAATCGTGCAGTCGTCTCCACTGTACGACGTGTTGAATCCAATCGCGGACGCCATCACACGAGCGGCGCAGCCGCGGTACAACCACCCGTTCAAGTTCTACCTAGTTCATGAAGCTCAACCGAACGCGTTCGCGACTCCGGGCGGCAACGTGTATGTGGTGGATTCGCTCCTGTATTTCGTAAAGAATACCGAAGAGCTTTCCGGAACGCTGTGTCACGAGGTTTCTCACACCATCCACCACGACACCGTGACGTTGATGGAGAAACGGCGGAAGATCGAGGAGCGCGAAATCGGAGCTGCCGTTCTCATGGGTCCCACTCGCGCACATGTCTTGGCCATCCTTCTTGTAGGCCAGCTGCATTCCCTCAGCTATTCCCGCGATGTGGAGGAACGAGCCGACATCACCGGCTCTGACGTGTGTGCTGGCACCGGTTACAACCCGTGGGGATTGATCTGGCTCTTCCAGGATTTTCAGAATGCCAACATGGGTCAGGTACCGCAAATCTTGTCAGACCATCCTGACAACGAGAACCGCGTCAAAGCACTCGAGAAGCATTTCCGTGAAAATCTGGCGACGTTTGGAAAATTCAACTCCGATCCAAAGTCGGCGACACCGATTTCGGTTCCGAAAAACGCCGCGGAGGTGTTCTTGCGCTGAGTTCGGGGGCAAATCGTCACTTCACGGCTCGGGCGGGAACGACCAACAAGACCTTGAATCGACCGAGGATCCGGCTGGAACGATTCACGCTCGTTGTGCCATAGTCCTTGAAGCGAGAGCCGCATCGGGTTGGGTCTGATGCCGGTTTACACCGCGACGCTCACCCAAACGGAGAAAACCCGATGGCCAGCGCACTATCTGGCGAGCCGACTGGGCAACGTCCATTCCCGGTTGAGGCCGGAACTGCGCATCCATTAGGGGCTACGTCTTCACCTGCCGGAATGAATTTCTCGCTTTTTTCCTCGAATGCTACCGGCGTCGAGCTGCTCCTATTCTCAGCCCACGACCCCCTGGAGCCATTTCAAACGATTAAGTTCGATCCTTACGTAAACAAGACCTTCCACTTTTGGCATGCGTTTGTGCGCGGCATGAAACCCGGCGTGAACTATGCGTACCGTGTCGATGGACCGTTTGACTCCGCCGGACACCGATTCAACAGAAACAAGGTCCTGATCGATCCCTATTCAAGTGGCAATTCCAATTCTCTTTGGGATCGCGCCAGCGCCTGCACGCCGGAAGACAACGTTAAGACGTCGATGCGCTCAGTCGTGATTGACGCTTCCAGCTACGATTGGGAGGGCGATAAGCCCCTCAATCATCCGGTGGGGGAGACCATCATCTATGAGGCGCATGTCCGCGGGTTTACGCAATCTCCCACCTCGGGTGTCCGGCATCGCGGCACTTTTGCCGGCCTTATCGAGAAGATTCCTTACTTCAAAGATCTCGGCATTACCGCCATCGAGCTGCTTCCTGTTTTTGATTTCGATGAGAAGGCGGTTCTTAGAACCGTCGACGGGAAACCCGTCCGCAATTTTTGGGGATACAGCACGATTGGCTTCTTCGCGCCCCAATCCTCCTATTGCCTGAAGCCAGAATCCGGCAGCCACTTGCGCGAGTTCCGCGATCTCGTGAAGGCTATGCACAAGGCGGGCATCGAAGTGATTCTCGACGTGGTCTTCAATCATACGGATGAAGGCAACCATCAGGGACCGACGTTCTCCTTCAAAGGCATCGATAACCGCACTTACTACTTGCTGGTGCCTTCGGAGCTGCAGTACTACATGGATTTTACCGGCTGCGGGAACACCTTCAATTGCAATCACCCCATGGGCCAGAAGCTGATCGTCGAGTCCCTGGAATATTGGGTTCGGGAAACTCATGTGGACGGCTTTCGCTTCGATGAAGGGTCCATCCTCTCGCGCGGTGAAGATGGAATGCCTTGCGCTCGCCCTCCGCTCGTTTGGCTGATTGAGTTGGACGACAAACTGGCGGATACGAAGCTGATCGCTGAAGCGTGGGACGCCGCGGGCCTCTACCAGATCGGGCATTTCCCTGGCGACCGATGGTCCGAATGGAACGGCCGCTACCGCGACGACGTTCGTCGTTTCGTGAGGGGCGATCCTGGCCTGGTGGGGGCAATCGCCTCGCGCCTGGGAGGCAGTGCTGATATTTATCAGGAACGTGGCGGCTCGCCGTCGAATAGCGTCAATTTCGTGACGTGTCACGATGGCTTCACTCTCAATGACCTGGTCTCCTACAACCAGAAGCACAACCAGGCGAATGGCGAAAACAACTACGACGGCAACAACGACAATCTGAGTTGGAACTGTGGCGCGGAAGGCGATTCCAGCGACCCCAACATCGAATCTCTCCGCAACCGTCAGATTCGCAACCTCGCCACAATTCTGCTGCTGTCGCGCGGTATGCCCATGTTTGTCGCCGGCGACGAAATTCGCCGTTCGCAGAAGGGCAACAACAACGCCTATTGCCAGGACAACGAAATCAGCTGGTTCGACTGGACTCTTGTAAAACAGCAATCCGAAATGCACCGCTTTTTTAGACACATGATTCGTTTCCGGAAGGCGCATGCGGCGGTCCGGCGCGACCAGTTCTTCAACGGCTCGGTGAACGAGCGCGGCTTGGTGGACGTATCGTGGCACGGCACGAAACTCAACAGTCCTGGATGGGACGATCCCAACGCACGAGCGCTCGCGATGACGCTGGCAGGTTTCGACGGAGACTCTGACTTGCACGTGATGTTCAACATGTTCTGGGAAAGCCTGGATTTCGAACTGCCCGTTGTTCCGGGCAGGCGTTGGCGCCTGGCTGTCGACACCGCGCAGCCTTCACCTCATGACATCGCCGACCCTGGATTCGAGCCGGAAGTGCCGGGCGACACGCGCCGTGTCGAGGGGCGGAGTATCGTCGTCCTTGTGAATCGGGCATAAGAGAAACTCCCTCTACGTCTTGCTTGTCTTACTAGCCGATCCTCAGACCACACCGAATCGAACTAAAGCCACCGCGGGCTTTTCGCGAAGTTCGCGAATTCGCGAGGAGTTTCCGATCAGGTGGCATATGCGATCGCCGAAAAGCAGCCGTACTCGAGCCACTATTTCGAAACTGCGCTGGATCTCTCCTTTTGCGTCCGCGGGAATGATCACGAGAAGCAGCCCGGCTTCTATCTAATCATGGTAATGAGTTCGGAGCAGGCGGGCCTGACTGGCGCCAAAGGATCGATCATCCGAAAGACGGCGGTTGGCAGGTCGGTTTCAAATCTCCAGAAGTCACCGACGGTTATCAAGAACAACTTGGAAGCTAACCAGTAGGCTTGCGGAGATTGGTTGGACGAACAGAACTCTCAACGCAAGATTCGTTTGCTCGGTGCGCCAGAGGCACACGAGAAAATGGAATGGTGCCGGCGGTGGGACTCGAACCCACGACCTAGGGATTATGAGACCCTCGCTCTACCCCTGAGCTACACCGGCAAGCAGTCAATTCTCGATGCTACGGTTTCGGTCCGCAAAGTGTCAAGCCGCTATCAAACCCCCACCTTCAACGGACGGAGGAAATTGATTTTCCCAGGCCGGAACGTCGTGGTGTCAAATTGGCACGGCTCGCCCAAATAGTACGTTGGTAACATTGACCCGCGGAACTCCGAGACGCTAGTCTGCCCCCGTAATTTGAATTAAGGCTTGGAACAGCCTAGAGGGACGGGTGTGTACCGTTTAGACACACACACCCAAAATTTCCCTCTTGACGGCAATCAACCACTTATAGACTCCGCCGCGTAGTACTCCTACTCGGAGGGGGGTCCATGAACAAGTGGTTGACTCTCGTTGTGCTGGTCCTATTGGTGTTGACAACCGCGATGGGTCTGAAGTCGGTGACCCACCCGGTGCTACTAGCCCCTACCACGAATCCTGCACCTACGATTCCGTGGGGTCCGGTGGCTCTGTCACCCACGACGAATCCAGCACCTACGATTCCGTGGGGTCCGCTGACTTAGTCAGTCAGGACGAACCTCAGCACCCTTGATCCTGCGGGCTGCAACTGAGCCCGGGGAACTCAGGCCGAGGGCCAAGCCTGGAAAAGAATTTGGCTGATGCTTGGCTCTTACATGGACGTTTTGATCTTGCTCGCCGGTTTCCTCTTGGAAGTCTACGTAGTGGTGTATTCACTCTACAAGAAGACCTTCATTCGCAATATCGCCATTAATTTCTATATGTTGTGCGAAGCTGCGGTCACGGGCGGCCTCTATTTCTGCATGCGCCGCTACGGCCAGAACTCTCCCACGTACGCCTATTATTACTACTATACGGACAGCCTCCTGACGATCCTGATGTTCTGGGTCATCATCCGCTTTTATCAGCAGGTCTTCAGTGAGATGCAGGTAAGCAAGTATGTCAGGCAAGCGGCTGTGCTTCTGCTACTGGCGACAGCAGTCTTTTCATACGCCGTCGTTCACGAAAATCGAAGTCATCTTACGAGCCGCTTTATCGCCGCACTCGGACAGAATCTCTACTTCGTGGGCGTGGTTCTAACGTATCTCCTCTGGGGCACGATTCTCAAGTTGCGCGAGACGCGCGCTCGCCTTGTTCAGCTGGTGCTGGCGCTTGGCGTCTATTTCAGCGCCACTGCGGGTAGCTATGCCATCGGCAACCTGTTCCCGCACCTCTACCTTCCGTTCCTGAGGTTCCTGCTCCCGATTCTCGGTTTGTGGCTGCCGCTGGCGTGGGCGTATACGTTCACTAGGGTTCCGGAGGATGCGCGGCTGGCTACTGCCAGTCTCGTCGCGAGAGCTCGATGATTGCAGCCCTCATCTTCGTCATCTCGGTTGCGGCTTTGCTTCAGTTCTTCGTGTTGCATTGCCGCTCGATCCTGGCTTATACGCGCAGGGTCGAGCTGTCCGACCGCGTTCGCGAAGTCGCGGGCATCGCCGCCGCGAACGTGTCCGCCGGCGATTTCGATCGTATCGTGGAGCTCGTGCGCCTGTGCCCTGAACGGGGTGACGACCGCAAGGAGATTCGCGTGGTCGGAACTTACTACAGTTTGCTCGACGTCCTGGGTCGCATCACGCGCTCCATCACTCCCAAAATCGCGGCGTGGACCGAAAACGAACGGAAAAGCTGCTCCTACTTCGCCGCAGTCGCCCTGGATCGCAGAATTTCTTACAGCCGCGACCTGTTCACCCAGCAGGTTGCCGATCGCCTGTAGTCGGCTGAACCGCCAATTGCAAGCTGCCTGTGTCGCTCGACCCCTTCCCATCCGGCTGCTACTATACGATTGGCCTGTCACGACGGGTGAAAGATGAAGCGGCCGATGCGAACTCCTCTCGAACAATCCGTCTTGCAACACATCCGTGGCACGGGGATGCTCGCGCCCGGGGATCGAGTTGGCGTGGCCGTGTCCGGCGGTGCGGATTCGGTTGCGCTCCTGCGGATCCTTGAGAGGATCCACGTGGATCTGGGCGTCTCGTTGTCAGTCGTGCATTTCGACCATCAGCTGCGCGGCACCGAATCCGATCGCGACGCCGAATTTGTTTCCGCCCTTGCTGGCTCGCTCGGCCTCGACTTCGTCCATCACCGCGAGGACGTTGCGGCAGCCGCAAAACGCCATAGCTGGAACATTGAGGACGCCGCTCGCACGCTCCGGTACGCATTCTTTCAGCGCGTAATCGACGAAGGCCGCGCGACTCGCGTTGCCGTCGCCCATACCGCCGACGATCAAGCCGAGACCGTCGTTTCGCACCTGATTCGCGGCACAGGTCCAGCCGGCCTTGGAGGCATCTACCCGGTCGTAGGCTCGGCCCCTGGTACCATCGTTCGACCGCTGCTTTCTTTGAGGCGAAGCGCGCTCCGGTCGCACCTCGAAGCCCTTGGGCAAACCTGGTGCGAAGACTCGAGCAACGCCGATCTGCACCGCATGCGAGCCCGAATTCGCGCGCAGCTCTTGCCCATCCTTGAGCGCGACTTTTCCCCGCGCATCGTCGAGCACTTGTGCGAACTAGCCCGGCTTTCCCGCGAGGAAGAAGTCTTCTGGTCAGCGCTCATCGAGGAACGCTACCGTTCCCTCGTCCAATCGGAGGTCCAATCGGGGGTCCAATCGCACGATCAGGCGCTTTCCGTCTCCGTGACAGACCTGCTGGACCCGCTTGGCCGTTCCGATAATGCGTCCGTAACGCGCGGACAGCATCGGGACGACGCCATTTCTCGCCCGCTTACTGAACGTCTCATCCGTCGTCTCTATGAAGGGGTCCGAGGAGACTCTCGGGGCCTTGGCGCCGATCATGTGGAGCAAGTGATTCGCTTGGCCACCAGGTCAACCAGCGGCCGCAGAATCGAGTTGCCGGGCGATATTGTGGTCGACCGGAGGTTCAACGATCTTTTCTTTTCACGTCGAGTCGGGACCGCGAGCAGACCGCTCGACTCCGAAACCATTTCGCAGCCAAACGCGTACCAATATACGGTGGTACTCCCCAGTGCCGGCTCGGCCAGTGTTTCCGTTCCAGAACTTGGGAGTCGCTTCCGCCTGAAATTGATTGACTGGGCTGAGGTGCAGAGGGAAACTAGAAGAGACAATCAGACCTTTGATGCCGACTCGCTCCGCGCGCCTTTGATCCTGAGGAACTGGCGGCCCGGCGACGCCTACCCGCCCCACGGTCGACGCCAGCCACGGAAATTGAAGCAAATGCTCTTGGCCGCGCGCGTTCCAGTTCAAGAGCGTCGCGAGTGGCCAGTCTTGGAAAGTGCTGGGTTTGTTGTCTGGGCTCGCGGGATGCCTGTGGCGCAGGCAGTTCGAGCCTGCGAGAAAACCCGGGTTGCGGTTGTGATCGCAGAGGAGAAGTTGTAAGCGTTCCTCCAGTATCCGGGCGATTAGCGGCGTGAATACGCAGGGCCGTTAGCAGCATCTAAGAGGTTAGGGACTCGGGATTCTCCACGGCGATCTGGCACCGGGAGCCGAGGTTACACAGAGGTGAGGTAAACGGTGAACTCAACAGTACGCACGGTTTTATTTTGGCTTTTGATGATCTTACTGGCAGTTGTCTTGTGGAAGATGGCTTCCACGGGCGGACAGTCGGCTCGTGAAGACGAGCCGCAGTACACGAGTTTCCTGGACAAGGTCCACGGAGGCGTGGTCAAAGACGTCACGATCTTTCTTTCTCAGAACAGCGCCGAGCTCACGGGCGATTACACCAATGGCACCAAATTCCGTGGCGTGACCGTTGCCAACACCGCGATCCCGGATCTCACCAAGACGCTGGGCGATCAGCACATCATCTACAACTACAAGGAAGTGAAGGACGCCAACTGGATCAGCTTCATGATCAATTTCGCTCCGCTGATCCTGCTCGTCGCATTCTGGATTTTCATGATGAAGCAGATGCAGGCGGGCGGTAACAAGGCGCTCAGCTTCGGCAAGTCTCGCGCCCGGCTCCTCACCGCGCAGCAGAAGAAGGCCACCTTTAAGGACGTCGCCGGCATCGACGAAGCCAAGGAAGAGCTTTACGAAATTATCGACTTCCTGAAGGACCCGCAAAAATTTCAGAAGCTCGGTGGCCGAATCCCCAAGGGCGTCCTGCTCGTCGGCCCTCCGGGAACGGGCAAGACCCTGCTGGCCCGCGCGATTGCCGGCGAAGCGAACGTTCCTTTCTTCTCGATCTCCGGTTCGGATTTCGTCGAAATGTTCGTCGGCGTTGGCGCGAGCCGCGTCCGCGATCTTTTCGAGCAGGGCAAGAAAAATGCTCCCTGCATCATCTTCATCGACGAAATTGACGCCGTCGGCCGGCATCGCGGCGCAGGTCTGGGCGGCGGGCACGACGAGCGCGAGCAGACTTTGAACGCGCTCCTCGTTGAAATGGACGGCTTCGAATCGAACGAAGGCGTCATCCTCATTGCTGCTACGAACCGTCCCGACGTGCTCGACCCGGCCCTTCTCCGGCCTGGCCGTTTCGATCGCCGCGTCGTCGTTCCTCGTCCGGATGTGAAGGGCCGCGAGGAGATCCTGCGTGTTCACACGCGCAAAGTTCCTCTGGGCGACGACGTGGAACTTTCCGTCATCGCGCGCGGCACCCCGGGATTCTCGGGAGCGGACGTTGCGAATCTGGTGAACGAGTCCGCTCTGTGGGCGGCGCGCCAGAACCGCAAGTTCGTCACGATGGCCGACTTCGAGATGTCCAAGGACAAAGTCCTGATGGGCGTCGAGCGCAAGTCGATGATTTTGTCCGACGAAGAGAAGCGCAACACGGCGTATCACGAGGCGGGCCACGCGCTCGTCGCCGCGATGACTCCGGGCGCCGATCCGCTGCATAAGGTCACGATCATCCCGCGCGGAATGGCCCTGGGCGTCACCATGCAGTTGCCGATCGACGATAAGCACACTTACACCAAGGAGTTCCTCGAATCGCAATTGGCTGTCCTGATGGGTGGCCGCGCCGCCGAGGAAATTTTCCTGCACCACATCACCACGGGCGCCGGAAATGACATCGAGCGCGCCACGGAACTCGCGCGCCAGATGGTATGCGAATGGGGCATGAGCCCTCTCGGTCCGCTCACCTTCGGGAAGAAAGAAGAAGCCATCTTCCTGGGCCGCGAAATCGCCCAGCACCGCGACTATTCCGAAGACACCGCAATCAAAATCGACGGCGAAGTGCGCGCCATCGTCAGCATGGGTTACACCCGCGCGCGCAACATCCTCGAGACCTATCGCGACGCTCTCGAGCGCGTGGCGCAAGCTCTGCTTGACCGCGAAGTTCTCGACGCCACCGAGCTCAAGCTCCTCCTTGAAGGCAAGCCGTTGCCAGAGAAGGTGCTGCCTCCTCCGCCTCCGGCGCCACCAGTGCCTGCAAAGGAGCCGCAGCTCACGCTGCGTCCCGAGCCGCGCCCAATCCCCGGCCTAGCCAAAGGCGAAAAGCCCGCGCCGGCCTGACCGTCTTGTTCCGGATTTCCTCTGTGTCTCTGTGGCTATGTTTTCAATGCCACGCTACAGGCGTAAAATACGCCCATGGCAAAGACAGACACATTCGAGGTTGACTGCCCGTGCTGCCACGCAAAGTTGACGGTTGACCGCGACCTCGGCGCGGTTCTTTCGCACGTCCCACCGCCAAAGCCGCCGCCGTCCGTCGATCTCGATGACACGGCCCGCCTCCTTCGCGAGCAAGCAGAATCGGTGGAAGCGAAATTCCGCGCCTCGGTGGAAGCCGAGCGCACCAAGGAAGACGTCCTCGCACGCAAATTTGCCGAGGGGCTAAAGAAGGCCAAAGACGGTCCCGTAGAAAAACCACTCCGCGACTTCGACCTTGATTGAAATTGAATTCGGCCAGGCTAGGTGCCGCAGGCAAGCGTTTCCAAAAGCTTACATCCCCTCGTAGTTTGGTCCGCCGCCGCCTTCAGGCGGCACCCAATTGATGATTTGGTAGGGATCGGCGATGTCGCACGTCTTGCAATGAACGCAATTGGACGCGTTGATCTTCAATTTCGGCGCGCCCTTCTCCATCACCATTTCGTACACCGCCGCCGGACAAAAATACTGGCAGGGATTGCCGTACTCGCGCACGCAACGGTCGCTGCAAATACTCGGATCAAGCACGAGCAAGTGGCAGGGCTGATCTTCTTCGTGCCGCGTGCCGGAGTGATAGACGTCCGTCAGCCGGTCGAACGTGAGCTTGCCATCGCCCTTGAATCGCGTGGACTGATCCACCAGCGTCCGATCGCGATTCAACTTCGAATACTCCTCGTAGCCCGCCTCGGTTCGCATCGGATCCACCAGCCCGCGCCCTCCGGTAACGAACTGCACTCCCGCGAGAAATAGCCCCTTCCACAAGCCGTCGTGAAATGATTGATGGAAATTCCGCACCGCCCAAAGCTCTTCCTTGATCCAACTCTGATCCAGCTTCTGCTCGTACTTCGCGAGCGACTTGGCCGACGTGTTGCCCGCGCACAGCGCCTCGTAAATCGTCTCGGCTGCCAGCATCCCGCTCTTAATCGCCGTGTGAATTCCCTTCAGGCGCTGCGAGTTCAGCAGGCTCGCCGAGTCGCCGATGATCAACGCGCCATCCACGTAACTGCGCGGCATCGAATACCAGCCGCCGTATGGAACCGTCTTCGCTCCGTAGCGGACGAGTTTTCCTCCCTCGAGCACCCGCCGAACGAACGGATGCGTCTTGAATTTCTGAAACGCCTCGTGCGGATCGAACAAAGGATCGTGGTACTCGAGCCCGACCACCATTCCGAGCGAAACGCGATTGTCGCGCAAGCCGTACACCCAGCCGCCGCCATACATGCTCGAATCGAGCGGCCACCCCAGCGTGTGCGCCACAAATCCCGTGTCGATGCGGCCCGGCTGCACGTCCCACAATTCCTTGATTCCGATTCCGTACACTTGCGGGTTCAGCCCATCCAGCTTCAGCCGGTTGACCATCTCTTTCGTCAACGAGCCGCGCGGCCCTTCCGCCAGCACCGTCACTTTCGCGCGCAGCTCGTACCCCGGCGTGAAGTTGTCCTTCGGCTTCCCGTTCTTGTCGACGCCCTTGTCTTCCGTTTGCACGCCCGCGACGCGAGCGCTCGTGCCACCGCCCTCGTACAGCATTTCCCTGCCCGCAAACTGCGCGAAAATATTGACGCCCTTTTTCTCGACCAGCCCGCCCAGCCACTTCACCAGCCTATTCACCGAAACCACGTAATTGCCGTGGTTCGCCAGCGGCGGCGGCGTGATAGGCAGCTTCCAGGAGTTCGTTGCAGTGAGGTAATAGGCGGCGTCGCCCGTCACGGGTGTGTCGAGCGGTGCGCTCTTCTCGAAATCGGGAACCAGCTCGCGCAGACCGCGAGGGTCCATGATCGCACCAGAAAGCTGATGCGCCCCAATCTCACGCGCTTTTTCGAGCACGTAAATGTTCTCGGCGGAGAGTGCGGGGGACTTGTTCGCGGAGGTATGCTGCTCAATCAAATGTGCCAGATGCAGCGCGCAAGCCAGGCCAGCCGGTCCTGCGCCCACGATCAGAACATCCGCTTCGAGTTGTTCGCGTTGAACTTGCTGTCCCATCGACGCCATGCCGCCATCTTAGCAGAACCCGAAAATCCAATTTCGAAAATGGGATTCGTCTACGGCGCAGCACCGGTGGTGCTAATTGTCGGTGATGACCATTGATTGGAGTGATGCGGCGATCTTTTGCAGGTCTTCCTGTGACGAAGCTAGGATTTCGATCGTGAGCAGGTAGTCGCCTGAGACAGTCTGAACGTACGAATAGTAGAGGTCGGAAGAGCCGGCCGATCGCTCGAAATCCGCGCGGACGAAATCATGATCCTTCACGGTGAATTTGGACGCGGAGGCGATCAGCTTCATTTTTTGCGCGAGCGCCAAGTTTTTCGTGAGCTTATCGAAGAGATCCAGGTTGACGTCGTCGAGTCGCGTACGCACCGCGCTGACTCGCAGGCAGGGGACCGACAAACGCTCAGCATCTCCCTGCCCGTTGCGCGACGCGTAAAGCATGAATTGAGGAGCGGTGAGATGAAGCGAGTCGGCAAGTTCCGGGCGCTGCTGGAGAATAGCTGCTCTCATGGCAGCTTCCTTTCGTGCGTTTGCTGCGTGAAGGGACTCAGGCTTCTCTGCGGTCCATCCTTGCGGAAATTCGTACGTAATCTGAAGGTCTTCGTTTTTGTACCTGTTCCCCGAAACGGTTCCGGATTCGATAAGAGAAAGTGGCTCGGCCACCGAGTCGTCCGAAGCCGTCTTTTCGTCACCTGTGCCACTGGGAATCGAAGGTTTCGAGTCGGAGGCGTTTGACGAAGACGTCGCACTCGCCGCCGACTCTGCCGCGGCAGCCGCGAGCGCGGGATCAGACGCCCGCTTCAACGCTTTGTTGATCGCCTCTTCGATATCAGATTCGGTGGATTCACCGAAGCCCGATTGACGAAATCGAATCACACCGTCCTTGTCCAGAACGACGTAAGTCGGGATGGAATCGACCTTGAAGGCCTCTTGAACTTTGTCCGAAAGGTCGATGGATTCGGACCACGTCATATGCTGAGCCTCGATGAACGTCCGCCATACGTCTTCGTCATCATCGCCGCTGATACTAATCAACTGGAATTGCTTGCCAGCGAACTTTCGGTCTACGTTCTGAATGGCGGGAAGCGACGCTCGACAAGGTGGACACCAAGTGGCCCAGAAATCCAGAAGCACAACCTTCCCTCGAAGCGAGGCATTGGAGATGGCCTGGTTGTCGCGCGTCTCAAACGAAAAATCGGGAGCGAAGGGCTCGCGGCCGCGGACCGGATTCGCGATGATGCGGCGCGCCTCTGCCACCGTCGCGGCATCCGCTCCAGGCGACGATACAAACGCGTTCAGTTCGGCGACGCCTTCCGCGTCTCGCGCCTGTTTGATAAGGACCATGCCAAGATCGTAGTGCGTCAGGGACTGCGTGGCGTCGAGAGCGAGGGCCGCCCGAAGCTCTTCCTCCGCCTCTCTTAGCTTCTTGTCGGTGGGCTTTCCTGCCATCTGCGCCAGAAGCGCCGCACGGATCTGATGGGCCTGTACCGCAACAGACTTTTCGTCTCCAGCCACTTTCTCCGCGCGTTTCGCGTCGTCGAGCGCAGACGGAAAGTCGCCCAACTTGCGCTTGGCGGTGGCGATCTTCAAATAGCACGTCGCCGACGAGTGATGCGCGAGCTTGTCGGCTTTGCGATAGGCATCGATGGCAAGGTCGTACTTGTGCTTTGAAAAGTACAGGTCGCCCTGCGTGAGCGCCTGCGAAACCGCGTCGGATGGCGTCTGTGAGCCGAGACTCGGTACAGCCAGAGACAGCAGAAGAACTGGCAAAATCAGTCGAGACATGGCTGGGCCTCCCATTCGACCGATGATCCACAACGAGTGGCGGCATCATACCACTGCGCTAGTTCACGTGGGAGTTAAGACACAAGTTGCGGTTCAAGACCCTTCGTCTCGAGGCGTTCTTGGAACTGGGCACGGGAAACACGTCGCGATGAGAAAAGCCTCCGGCAGATTTAGACATCGCCGAGCCGTTCGAGCTTCTTGTAGAACATGAACGAGTAGACGACGGGTGTGAAGGCCGTGATCAAGATTGCCGACATGAACACCCATAGGTTGCCCGTCGCGAACGTCAGTACGAAAGCGACGGCTCCACCTATGGTCCAGACTTTGGCGCCGAACCGGTGCGTCGCATTCCACACGCGCTCGTCGGCCAGCGTCCACGGGGTGCGTATCCCGATGAAGAAATTGCGGCGCATTTTCCCCAGCACGTTTCCGATCAGCACGATGAGCACGCAAATCGCGCCGGGGATGGCCCGGTTCATATTCACAGGGCGGCCCAATCCGGCCAGCAACAGCAGAACTTGGACGTACGCAAGCATGCCGATCACAGCCGCCGCCACGCGCAAGTACGTCGACATGAACGAATCGATCTTGAAGTGCTTGGGCGACAGCGGAGGCAGGACGGCTAACAGCAGAGTCAACCCGGCCATGGTCGCGGGCAGCATTAGCGCGAGCGCCACTTTCGAACCGTATCCATCCGGCTGTCCGTTCAGGCCCCAGTGCATCGGCACGGTGTCAGGAAGACGCGGCAGAGCGAGCAGCGATGCCGCCAATGTTCCCGCCGTCAGCAAACCGCAAATCACGAAATAGCGCGCCTTCATGGCGTTTCCGCTCCCTTCTTCCTCCCGTCGCCGGCAAGGTCCATGGCCCACGACAAAAAGTCCTGGACCACCGTCGTGTTCAGCGAATACCAGATCTGTTGGCCTTCGCGCCGGCTTGCGACGAGGTCCGCATCTTTCAGCACGGCGAAGTGATGCGACATCGACGGCTTCGTCATATCGAAGTACTCCGCGAGCTGCCCGGCCGTCCTTTCGCCGCGACGCAGGATTTGCAGAATTTTCCTGCGCGTGGGATCAGCCAAAGCTCGGAATGCCTGGTTAGAGGCCATATCAATAATGAGCCATCCGTCTAATTAGACAACTGCCTAAATATAATGCGAAAGTAACGGTGTGTCAAGAAGTCGGATCGCCTCACGCAGCGCCCTATCATCGGACAAAGAGTAGGTCGACGGGACGAGACCTAAAATGCGCGCACGGTCGGCTTCCTGTATATTCTCCTCAATGTGTCTGGGTGCTCCAATTGACCCCCGCGCGTGGCCTTGGATCTTCGACGTGTGGGTGGTATTCGTTCTTGTTGCTGCTGGCGCAGCATCCGCAAAGCCCGCTTGGCGCTGGTTGCGAAGCAAACGGGCCGAAGCCTGGCCGTCCGCTCAAGGCGTGATCGAATCGAGCGACATAAACGAGAGCAAGTTCGTCAATAAGTGGAATTCATCCGTGATGTCCACCGCGTCCTTCACGTATTCCTACTCGGTCGCTGGAGCCCCCTACCTTGGGACTTACAGGAAGCAATTCGGAACTGACGAGGAGTCGGAAGAGTTTCTCCGAGAGCTTGAGGGCAAACCGCTCACGATTCAATACAACCTGAAACGCCCATCTGACTCCGTCGTGCTCGAAAGTTCCATCGACACAGTCTTACGCGGCCGTGCGCCGAACCCGGTTTCGCCGCTCGCGATCCACCGCTATTGGAATCCACTGCCCGCCTGGCTCAAGCAACTGCTTCCATTTTTCGCAGTTCTCTCCGCCATCGGGTTCGTTCTGAGCCTCTGGGTCCACATCGAGGCTGTCCTGTTCAAGCATGCGCCGCCCTCCTATTTGTTCTTCGCTCTCCATGTTGGAATCTTCGTTGTCTTTTTTCCGGCGATCGTGGTCGCGCAAAAGCGGGTCGGCAACACACGCCGGAGAGACTTCTGGAAGGTCGTTCTAAAAGGCGCGCCGCAGTGGATGAAGTTCGTTCTCTACGGTCTCTTCGCCTATGTGGCCGTCAACGGCATCCTCTTCTGGTTTCGCCACATCCAACGATCAAACGGGCTCGAAACACCCGACTTCTTTGAAGGATCCGACGCCTCACTCACGTGGATGGGCTTCTACTGGGTGTCGTTTGTGATCTTGTACACGGCCGTGAAGCCAGACGACGTCGGCCCCCACTGCGTCAACGGTCATCCAGTAGCTCCCGGAGCCAGTTTTTGCGAGCGCTGTGGCCAGCCCGTTGTTCACACCTAATGCACTCTGCTGGGTGTTCTATCGCGCAGGGTTATTCGTAGCGCAGAGCGACCAGGGGATCGACGCGCATCGCGCGGCGCGCCGGGATGTAGCACGCGGCAAGCGCAACCAGCACCAACACGAGCGCGACTATGGCAAATGTGACCGGGTCCGTAGCGCTGACGCCGTAGAGCATCTTCGCCATCAGCCGCGTAAGGCCGAGTGCGGCCACAATACCGATCGCAACACCGAGCAGCGCCATTCTCGCCCCGTTGCCAAGTATCAGGCGAAGAACGTCCTTGCGCTGCGCGCCGAGCGCCATGCGAATGCCGATTTCGCGAGTTTGCTGGCCCACCAAATAGGAGATGACTCCATAGATGCCGATACTAGAGAGCAGAAGCGCCACCCCGGCGAAAATGCTGAGAAGCACCATCGAGAACCAGCGGTTGGCGATGGAACCGGAAATAATCTCGTCCATCGTCTGCGCAGTGTAAATCACCTGCTCGCTGTTCATTCGCTGCAGGGAGCGCCGAATCGAATCGACGATACCCGGCTCCGGGCCACGAGAGCGCACCACCACTCGCATGCCGAATGGCGCCTGCGCCATCACGGAATCGGGCAACTGCATGAACGGATAATAGAGCTGGGCTCGGAGATGCTCCGTGTCGTCCGTGTCCAGCCCCCACTGTTTCACGTGCGCGACAACGCCGATGATCTCAGCCTGTTTGCTATCATCGCCGGTTTCCAAGAAAAGGCGCTTGCCGATGGGATTTTCACTCGGGAAATACTGGCGCGCAAAGACGTCGTCCACGAGGACGACCAGCGGCGAGTGTTCGTCGTCTTGGGTAGTGAAGAAGCGGCCGCTGCGAAGCGGAGTTTCCATCACCTTCAAATAGTCGGGATCGACCACGTATTCGAGCGTCCAATTCATTTCGTCTCGCGTCGTCGGTTTGGGATGGCCCTCCATCCAGAAGAGCCACTCATCATCGCCACCCAAAGGAAATGCTCCCCAGCTCATCGAGACAGCCTGAATCCCGGGCGTGGAGGCAAGCGTAGAGTCCACGTCGCGGAACGCCGCGCGAATTGCGGCTGGCGTCGCTTTTCGCATGGAAGGCGAGAGCGAAAATCCGAACGTCACCACGTTGCGGGGATTGAAGCCGGGATCGATATTCCAGAGTTGAACCAGGCTACGAAGCATGAGCCCTGCGCCGATCAGTAGGACCAGGGCCAGCGCCGTTTCCACCACCACGAGGACGCCGTGAGCGCCCGTGCGCGAACCGCTTGCGCCACGGCCGCCCTCTTTCAGGCTGTCCTGCAAGTTCGTCCGGGAAATCCTCACGGCAGGCACGAGGCCAAAAAGAATTCCCGCCAGCAGCGCAATCGCACCGGTGAAAAGCAGTACCCGCAGGTCCATCCCGACTTCCGCAGCTCGCGGCAGCGCATCCGGTAGAGCCCCCAAAGCGGCGCGCGTCCCCCAGTTCGCGAGCAGCAAACCAAACGCGCCGCCCACAAATGCGAGCAGGATGCTCTCGGTCAGAAGCTGCCGAATCAGGCGGGATTTCCCGGCGCCGAGCGCTGCGCGGACGGCGAATTCGCGTGAGCGCCCGCTCGAACGCGCCAACAGCAGATTCGCAATGTTGACGCACGCGATCAAAAGCACAAAACCCACTGCGCAAAACAGCACGAGCAGAAACGGCTCGACGTAGCCGACCACCGACCTCCTAAAAGGAATCAGTGCAGCGCCGATGCCTTTATCCACTTCGGGATAGGCGGCGGCAAGATTGCGCGTGACTCCGGCGAAATCGGCGCGCGCCTGATCGATTGTGACGCCGGGCATCATCCGGCCAATCCCGTGAAAGCCCAAGCCGGCGCCGCGATCAAAGAGGAGGTTGTTGCTCCACTGAACTACGGGAACGTAAATCTCGCTAGGACTGAAAGAACCGCCAAGCATGAGGTCGAAGTCTTGCGGAATCACGCCGACGATTGTGTAGCCCTTTCCGTCGAGATTGAGCGTCTTGCCAACCACATCCCCCGCCGAGCCGAACTTGCGCTTCCAGAAGCCTCCGCTGATGAGCGCCACCGGAGCCGCGCCAATCTGGTCATCCGCGCGCACAAAGATTCGGCCGGTTACCGGCTTCACGCCGAGAATCGGGAAGAAATCGGAAGTAACGAACTGCGCCTGCACCTGCTCCGCTTCCCCGAGGCCCGTCAGACTGAATGAGGACGGCCGCGAAACAGCCATCGCTGACAACGTGCGGTTATCTTTCTGCCAATCGAGAAAATTCGGATATGAAATCGAGCCCGTGGCGAAATTCGGCTTACTCTCGTGGATTGTCACCAACTGTTCCGGCTGCGGATACGGAAGAGGATTCAGCAGCACGCCGTTGACCACCGAGAAGAGAGCCGTGTTGGCTCCGATGGCCAAAGCGAGCGTGAGCACCGCCACGATCGTGAATCCCGGCGACTTCGCCAGCATGCGAACCGCGTAGCGCAGATCTTGCAAGAGTTGGTTCATGCTTCACCTCTCGGAACAATTGGAAATCATTCGTATCGCAGAGCTATCAGTGGATCCACTCGCATCGCGCGACGCGCCGGGATGTAGCAGGCCAGCGATGCGACCAGAATCAGCAGAATCGAAACACCGGCAAACGTGAGCGGGTCGGTTGCCGTCACACCGTACATGAAGCTGGCAATCCAGCGCGTGAGTCCGATCCCCGCCGCGATGCCGATCGCCACGCCGATTACGGCCAACACGAGGCCTTGCCCGATGACCATAGATAAGACGTTGCGCGGGTTTGCGCCCAACGCCATGCGGATGCCGATTTCGTGCGTTTTGCGGGTGACGGCATAGGACATCGTGCCGTAAAGCCCGATGCACGCGAGCAGCAGCGCCACGAGGCCGAAGAAGCTCGAGAGCCGCGCAAACAGGCGCTCTTGCATCAGAGCGTCGCCAGTCTGCTCGGTCTGCGTTTTCACGTTCATGAGCGGCAGGTTCGAATCGGCTTGGCGCACGACGTCCCGGATTTCGGACAACAAACTGGTCGGTTGACCAGCCGCCCGCACTTCGAAGTACATTGAGTTGAGCCGATCAGGGAGCTGAGCATAAGACAGGAAGGCCTTCGGTCTGGGGTGGTCATGCACGTTCGTGAGCTCCACGTCTTGGATGACGCCAACGATTTCGAAACGAATAGTCTCGTTACCCACGCGCCCGATATCGAAGTAGCGGCCCATTGGATTTTCGTCGCCAAAGAAGTTTTGGACGAACTTTTCGTTCACTACAGCCACCTTCGGCGCGTTCAACGAGTCACTATCGAGAATGTCTCGGCCGAGCGCTAACGGTATCTGCATAGTAGCAAGGAAGTTGGGGCCGACTGTGCCCAGGCGGACCATGGGGTTCTCGATTTTCCGGCTGGAACCCTCGATCCTTGCGCTGGTGTTACTGGACCAATCCGATAGAGGCGCAAATTCGTAAAGCGTCGCGTCCTTCACACCGGGGAGGGCCTTAATTTGCTGATGCAGCTGCGTGTACAGATTCACCAGCCGGTCGGCGTGGTAGCCATCGCGCGTGGGATCGAGACCGAAAAGAAGCAAGTTGTTCTGATTGAATCCGAGATTCTTGTTCTGGATGTTCTGCAGTGTGCGAACAAACAGCCCCGCGCCAATCATCAAAACGAGTGAGGCCGAAACTTGCACTACGACGAGCGATTTGCCAAGAAGATGCCCGCGGCGGGTTTCGGTGACATTGCCGGCGGTCTCTTTCATTGCAGAAGCGAGGTCTACCTTCGTCGCGCGGAAGGCGGGCGCTATACCAAAAAGAATCCCGGTTAGCGCCGAGATGGAAGCCGTGAAAAGCAAAACCGCCAAGTCGGGCCGTACGTCGAGAGCAAGGGGTGTCGGACCGCTCGAGATCATCGTGAGCAATCCCTCTGTCGCCCATCGCGCGAGCACCACACCGACAAGTCCGCCCATCAATGACAGCAGGATGCTTTCGGTGAGAAGCTGGCGAACGATGCGCGAGCGGGAAGCGCCGATAGCAAGCCGGACGCTGATCTCCTTTTTTCTGCCCGTGGCGCGCGCGAGCAACAGAGTAGCCAGGTTTGCGCAGGCGATCAGCAGCACCAGGCCAACGGCGCACATCAGCACACAGAGTGGCTTCTCGAAGCTTTCGTGCAAGTCAGCAATGCCCTGGCTGGCAGCCCAAAGTTGGAGGCGCGGCACATCGTCCGGGCGGTCCGGTTTCCAATCAGACGTCAGCGCATTTCGAAACAGCGTGTCTAGTTCCGCTTCGGCCTGCGCGCGGCGGACGGAGGGTTTGAGCCGGCCCATGATGTTGAGGCAGATCCAGTTCCTGGCGGTGAAAACAGAATCGGCGTTAAATGGGTTCTCGCTCCAGGGCCGGAGATTGGGCTTGTCGTCGAAGGCCATGAAGATGTCAGGGGAGACTCCTGGCTGCGCACCATAGAACTCGGGCGGCGTAACCCCGATGATGCTGAACGGGGTTGCGTTGAGTGTGATGTTCTTGCCCACGATCGAAGGATCGCGCGCGAATTGGCGCGTCCAATACGCGTAGCTGATGACAGCCACGCGCGGAGCGCCTTGAGCCTCGTCGGCGTCGGTGAGTGCGCGGCCCAGCAAGGGTGTGACCCCAAGACCAGAAAAATAATTTCCAGTCACCATCATTCCGTTTGCCAGCGTCGGCTCACCGTTGATGTTGACCGTGGCATTCTGCGGCGTAAAACCGAGAGGCACCCAAGCGAAGACGCTCGAAAGCGACTGACTTTTGTCGCGGAACTCCTCGAACATCGGATACGAGAACGAAAGGCGGCTGTCGCCTCCGTCCTGTCCCCAGTGACCGGGCCATTTGTTGTTGTCCCACGCGGGCAGCACTAGCTGGTTCGGGTTCTTCACCGGCAGCGCCTTCAACATGACTGCGTCGACCAGGGTGAAAATTGCGGTGTTCGCGCCGATGCCGAGCGCGAGCGTCAAAATGCTAATCGTGGTAAAGGCAGGGGATTTCGCCAGCACGCGTATGGCGTATCGCACATCCTGAAGAAGCGCATTCATGTAGTCACCCCACCGAAGAATTCAATTTCGCGCGGCGACTGCTTCGATGATTGCCCTCCATCCATCGCAGCATCAGCGGTTGGTACGCATCTCCGCGACGAAAAGTTCTCACTCATAGCGCAGCGCCACCAATGGATCCACCCGCGTCGCGCGCCGCGCCGGAATATAGCAGGCCACTAGTGCGACGCCTGCAAGCAGAACCGCCACCGCCAGAAACGTCAGCGGATCGGCGGCGCTCACGCCGTACAAGGAACTCTTCACGATTTGCATGAGCGTGAAAGCCAAAACAGTTCCAATGGCGATACCGGCCAGCGCGAGCATGCCGCCCTCGCGTACAACCATCGTCACCACATCACTCGGCTGAGCCCCCAGAGCCATCCGAATGCCAATTTCCTGCGTCCGCTGCGCGACGCTGTAGCGCACCAGACCGAACAAGCCGATCGCCGCCAGAACGATGGCCGTAACGGCAAAAACGCCCAGCAATGCGACGGCGGAACGCCGCGGCCCCATCGATATCGCGATGCGTTGATCCATGGTCTTGACGTCCGAAACCGGTTGGCTCGGGTCGACGCCGCGCACCGCTTCCCCAATAGCCGTCGCTACGGCTGCGGGATTGCCGTTCGATCGCGCAATCAGGAAAACAGCCGGAGATTCCACCTGATACAGGGGGAAGTAGTACACACCTTTGCCGGAACCTTCCGTGCCTTCCGTGGAAGCCTCTTCGCCAACTACCTGCGTATGCCGTACGGGCGTGACGATGCCGATGATCGTCGCCCACGGATCATTAGTACTGATCTTCATGTGCTTGCCGATCGGGTCGTCGTTCGGCCAATACTGGCGCGCCAGATTTTCATCGATCATCGCCACAGCTTGTCCGCCTTTTCGATCTTCTTCGACAAACGAGCGGCCGCGAACGAGCGGGATGCCCATCGTTTCGAAGTAGCCGGCACTCACTTGGCGAACGTCTCCGTGAGGTCCCGGATCGCCGGGCGGTCTCGGCCGGCCTTCGATTTCGAATGAGGCCGAACCGCCAAAACCGCTGAAAGGCAGGGGTACGCCGGCGGCCGCAGAGGTCACGCCAGGCGAATTTCGGAGGCGCTCGAGAGCGGCCTGAAGGAAGGCGACCTGTTTCGCGCCCGTATCGTACTGATGGTCGGGCAACGCGAGCGCGGCGGTGGTCAAACCATGCGGGCGGAAGCCGACGTTGACCTCCTGAAGCTTCGACAAGCTCTTCAGGAAAACTCCCGCGCCGGCCAATAGCACGAGCGCGAGCGCAAGCTGGCCCACGACGAGAACATCGCGGAAGCGGTGGTTCGCGCGGCTGCCGCCCGTGTTGCCGCGGCCTTGCGAGAGGTTCCGTTGCGGGTCCGTTCGCGCGATCTGCCAGGCCGGCGCTGCGCCAAACACCAGAGCGGATGCGCCCGTCACGATCAACGTGAACATCAGAACATGCGAGTCCATCGGAACGCTAAATCCAGTCGAGAGGTTTTCGCGCGCGAGCGACAACAATCCACTAATTGCGGCCGAGGCAAATAGCAAACCTACGCCCATCCCTGCGATGGCGAGCACAGCGCTTTCGGTCAGCACCTGGCGCGCAAGCCGCCAGGCCGGTGCGCCCAGGGCCGTCCGGACCGCGAATTCTCTCGCCCGGCCCGTTGCGCGCGAAAGCAGCAGTCCAGCCACATTGGCGCAGGCGATCAGAAGCACGAACCCTACGGCTCCCACCAGAATGAGAAGCGGGGCGCGGACATCGCCATAAACAAATTCCGTGAACGGCACGGCAAACATTCCCCAGCCCGAGTTTCTGGGATACGCAGTCCGCGGATCGTTCACCACACGCTGCGTGATGACGTTCATGAACGCAGCCGATTGCGAGAACGGCACGCCAGGCTTCAGTCGCGCCACCGAGAAATGCGCTTCATTGAAAATGTTGTCTTCGGCAAAGTCTCCCGGAGCAAGCGCAAGCGGCGCCCACACATCCACCAAGTCAGGCCACTTGAAATCGGGCCCCATCACGCCGATCACCTTGTACGGTTCTTCATTGAACTGGATTGTGCGTCCGAGTATCTCCGCATCGCCGCCGAAAACGCTTTTCCAGGTGCCGTACGAAAGCACCACTTCGTGGTCGGCTTTCGGCTGATCTTCTTCCGGTGAAAAAACGCGCCCCAGCAAGGGCTTCGCTTCGAAAACGTCAAACCATTGGTACGAAACTTTTGCGCAGCGGAGCCGTTCCGGAACCGCCCCGCCAGCGTAGTTGAAGTCCACAGAATCTTGCATCGCCGCGGACGCGAAGACTCGGTCATCCTTTCGCAACAAACCGAAATCCGGCGCTGATATCACGATGCTCTTGAGGTTCAGCTTTTCGTAGCGCACGCGAATGGCTACCACGCGCTCGGGATGTCCAACGCCCGCCGGATGCAGCAGAAGACTATTGACCACGCTGAAGATCGCGGTGTTCGCGCCGATGCCCAGCGCCAGCGTCAGAACAGCGACGACCGTGAATCCTGGCGACTTCCCGAGCATGCGCATTCCGTAGCGCACGTCCTGCCAGAAGCTATTCATGGTTTATCTCCCATCGCAATCGAGCCGGGACCTGGCCGCGCCGCCGAAAGAGGTGGTATCGGCAGAATGTCGGCAGATCAAGTGCCAACTGGCGAGCCTGTAAGTTACTGAAGAATGGTCACTTACCATGGCAGCTAGCTTCGCCTGGCGCAAGCTACTGCTCGATAGCGGGAGTCGCCGTGGCGAAATCGGACACGGAAGCAGAGGTGGAGGCGAATCTACTTCGACTTTTCGAGCTCTTCGATGAGGGCGGGAACGATTTCGAAGAGGTCGCCCACAACGCCGTAGTCGGCCACCTCGAAGATCGGCGCGTTCTGATCCTTGTTGATCGCGGCGATGGTGCGCGACCCCTTCATCCCCACCACGTGTTGAATCGCGCCGCTGATTCCAAGAGCGAGATAGAGCTTCGGTGCGACCGTCTGGCCGGAGCTGCCGATCTGCCGGTCCATCGGGAGCCAGCCTTCGTCGCAAATCGGCCGCGACGCGCAAATTTCCCCGCCGAGCAGCTTGGCCAGCTTCTCCGCCATCGGGATATTTTCGGGTGCCTTGATTCCCCGCCCGACGGACACCAAAATCGGCGCTTGCGTCAGGTCCACGGCCTGCTTCGCTTCCCGGAACAGCTCGAGCGGCTTCGTTCGAATCTGCTCGGGCTTCAACTCGACGCTTACGGATTTGATCGGCGCTTTTCCGCTGACATGCTTCGCAACAAGATCGGCGCGAAATGCGCTCGCCTGAAACGATGCAATCCACGGCGGCTCGCCCGCGAAGACAACGTCGGCCGATGTGCGCCCCTGAAACATCTGCCGCACGAAAATCAGCTTCCCGCTTTCGGAGCGGTATCCGATGCAATCGCCGATCATGCCCTTGCCGAGCGACGCCGCCAGTTTCGGCGCAAAGTCGCGAACCTGATATGTGTGTGGCAGCAAAACGAGATCTGGCTTGGTGCTTTCCAGCACTTGCCGCAGCGCGAGCGAAAATCCGTCGGGCGTGTATTGTTCGAGCAGGTCGTGCTCGACGAGAAGCACTTCGTCGAGCTGCGAACCGGCCAGCTCGTCAGCAAGCGCGGCGACGCCTTTGCCGATCACCACGCCCGAAACGCTCGCCTTCGCTTGCGAAGCGATTTGCTGCGCCGCGGCAAGCGTCTCGAAGCTCACTTTGTTCCACTTGCCTTCGCGCTGCTCGGTGATAACCAGAATTTTCATGGCTTACAGAACCCGTGCTTCGTGCCGCAGCTTCTCAATCAGCTTCGCCGCGATTTCCTTGGGCTGCCCGGTGATGAATTCCGTCTTCTTCGTTTTCTGGGGAACGTAAATTCGCTCCACGCGCTGCGTAGGTGAGTCCGGCACGCCCAGCGACTTGCGATCGACCGTCGCGATTTCCTTCTTCTTCGCCGCCATAATGCCCTTCAGCGTCGCGTAGCGCGGCTTGTTGATGCCCGACTGAATCGACAGCACGGCCGGCAGCGGCAATTCCACCCACTGAAACCATCCGGCCTCGAGCTCGCGCTTCAACTTCATGTGCCCGTCCGCAACTTCAATCGCCATGATGATCGTCGAATGCGCTCGGCCGAGCAATTCCGCCAGCAGCACACCGGTTTGGCCGAATCCCTGGTCATCGCTTTGGAGTCCCGTGAGAATCAGGTCGAAATTCTCGTTCTTGATTGCGGCCGCCAGCGAACGCGCCGAGCCAAGCGGATCAAGTTTGTAGAATTCATTGTCTGCAACGTGAATGCCTCGATCCGCGCCCTTTGCGAGCGCCTCTTTGATCGTCTGCTTCACGCGCTCCGGGCCCATCGAAATCGCCACCACTTCGCCGCCGTGTTTTTCCTTCAGGCGCAACGCTTCTTCCAGCGCGAAGCTGTCCGGCTCGTTCGTCTCGAATCCGATATCGGATTCGCGAATCCACGCAGACCCCTCGACGATCGCGAGCGGCGCATCCTTCGCCGGAACTTGTTTAATGCAAACGCCAATCTTCAAAACCGCCTCCCGCTATTTCCCATCCCACCGTTTGAATAGCAGCGACGCATTCGTTCCGCCGAATCCGAACGAATTCGACAGCGCGTACACCGCTTCCGCCTTCCGCGCGTGATTCGGAACGTAATCCAGGTCGCACTCCGGATCGGGAGTCTCGTAGTTGATCGTCGGCGGCAGAATCTGATCCCGCAGAGCCAGCACGCTGATGCCCGCCTCGAGTCCGCCCGCGCCACCCAGAAGATGTCCCGTCATCGACTTCGTTGAGCTGATCGGCACTTTCTTCGCATTCTCGCCGAACACTCGCGTGAGCGCCGTCGTTTCGATCGCGTCGCCGATCGGCGTCGAAGTGCCATGCGCATTCACATAGCTCACTTCCGCCGGTGAAATGTTGCCATCCTTCAGCGCCGCCAGCGTCACGCGATACCCGCCATCGCCCCCTTCCGCGGGCTGCGTGATGTGGTACGCATCGCCCGACATTCCGTAGCCCACGATTTCGGCCAGAATCTTCGCGCCGCGGCGCCGCGCCAAATCGAGCGATTCCAGAATCAGCACGCCCGCGCCTTCGCCGATAACGAAGCCGTCACGTTGCGCGTCAAATGGTCGGCTCGCGCGCTCCGGCTCGTCATTGCGGGTCGATAACGCGCGCATCGCCGCGAAACCGCCTACGCTCATCGGCGTGATCGCCGCTTCCGCGCCGCCCGCAATCATCACTTCCGCATCGCTGCGCTGAATGATCTTGTACGCGTCGCCGATCGCATGCGCCCCTGCCGAGCAGGCCGTCGCGGTGGCCGAATTTGGCCCCTTCGCTCCGTAGCGAATCGAGACGTGCCCCGACGCAAGATTCACGATGGAAGCTGGAATGAAGAAAGGAGAAATCTTCCCCGGACCGCCCTGCATGTACTTCGTGTGCTCGCGCTCGATCACATCGAACCCACCGATGCCGGAGCCGATATAGACGCCGGCGGCCGGCGCAAGTTCCGGCGTGATTTCGAGTTCGGACATCCGCATCGCGAAATCCGACGCCGCCAGGGCCAGTTGAATGAACCGGCCCATCTTTTTCACTTCTTTTTTCTCCACCCAGTTCAGCGGATCGAAATTGCGAACTTCCCCGGCGATGCGGCAGTCGAAAGCTGTGGCATCGAAATGCGTAATCGGCCCGACGCCGCTCTTGCCCGCGAGCAAGTTGCGCCACACCTCGTCGGTGCCGATGCCGCACCCGCAGACCAACCCTACCCCCGTCACGACAACTCGGCGATTCAAAACGGAATTCTCCTGTTCGGGATGGAAGGACCCGCCTCAGTGGACAGGCCCCGCGAGCTACTTCTTGGAGTGCTTTTCGATGTAATCGGTGGCGTCCTTGACCGTGGCGATCTTTTCCGCGTCCTCATCCGGAATCTCGATGCCAAAAGCCTCTTCGAATGCCATCACCAGCTCGACGGTGTCGAGCGAGTCGGCGCCCAAATCATCCACAAACGAAGCCGTTGGAGTCACTTCGCCTTCATCCACACCGAGCTGCTCGACGATAATCTGCTTCACGCGTTCTTCGACGCTGGCCATTCTGATCTTCCTCCGCTATTGGCGATCTTGAGCCCCCAGGGCACTCGAGAGGCGGGGGTTGCCCCCGTTCATTCCCGTAACCTTATAGCACGTTCGCCTAACCCATTCTATTAGCCGCGCAATTCCGGGTCAACATTGCGCCCCACTTTGAGAACCACTCCCGGAACCTGAGCCTAAGCAGCCGTGAGCAAAATCGGAGCCTTTTCGGTAATCACGATTGTATGCTCGAAATGCGCCGCCAGACTGCCATCCACCGTGCGCTCCGTCCAGCCGTCCGCAGCCGTCACCGACCGCCCCGCGCCCATCGTGATAATCGGTTCCACCGTAATCACCAGGCCCGGCGTCAGGCGTGCCCGCGCAGTGAAATCATCATAGTTCGGGACGCTGGGCGCCTCGTGAATCGTGCGTCCGATGCCGTGGCCTCCGAGCGCCCGAATCACGGAAAAACCGCTGCGCCGGACTTCGCGCTCCACCGCGCGGCCAATTTCGCTCACGCGATGTTCCGCCTTCGCCACGCGCATCGCCTGCTGAAAAGCTCGCTCGGCACACAGCGCGAGCCGCCGCGCCTCGTCAGGCACTGGTTCCACGGGAACCGTAATCGCGGCGTCCGCCATGAATCCATTCTTCTCGAACGTCACATCGAGTTTCACCAGATCGCCCGGCTGAATCTCTCTCTCGCCCGGAATTCCGTGCACCGCTTCATCGTTCACGCTGATGCAGACGTCGCCAGGAAAATCGTAGACCATCGCCGGCGCCGACCGCGCGCCATTCTCGCGCATCACTTCCCCGCCAACGTCAGCCACTTGCCGCGTCGTCACGCCCGCGCGAACGAACTTCGCCATCGCCCGCAGCGCCACATGACAGATGTGGCCCACTTCTTTCAGCGCGATCAGTTCCTCGTAAGATTCAATCGACATGGAAGCTCCGCTTTTCCCCCTCGCACCGTTCTCCGTGCCCTCAAGCCTTTCTCAGTGTCCTCTGTGTTTCAGCCTCTTCAGCCTACCCCATGTGCAGCCCGCCATTCACGCCCAGCACCTGGCCCGTGATGTAACCGGCCTCATCGCTCGCGAGAAACACCACGGCGGCAGCCACATCGCGATCCGAGCCGAATCGCCCCAGCGGAATCAGCGTCTTCATTTTCTCCTTCAGCTCATCCGGCAACGGATCCGTCATCGGCGTAGCGATAAATCCGGGTGCGACCGCATTCACGGTGATGCTCCGCGAGGCCACTTCCACCGCAATCGCCCGCGTAAGCCCAATCAAGCCCGCCTTCGACGCCACATAATTCGCCTGCCCCGCATTTCCCGTCTCCGCCACCACCGACGTAATGTTGATGATTCTGCCCGAGCGCTGCTTCAGCATCGCCCCCAGCGCCTGCTGCGTGCAAAGGTGCGCGCCGGTCAGGTTCGTGCGCAGCACCGCTTCCCAGTCCTCAAGCTTCATGCGCAGCGCGAGCGTGTCGCGCGTGATCGCAGCGTTGTTTACGAGGATATCAAGCTTGCCGAACTTCCCGAGCGTCTGCTGAAACCCATTCTTCACCTGCGCGGCGTCGGCCACATCGATCGGCACAGCAAGAGCTTCTCCTCCTGCGGCCTCGATTTCAGCCACCAGCGAAGCGAGCTTGTCGGCGTTCCGCGCGGCCGCGGCTACTTTCGCCCCCGCTTCCGCCAAGGCTCTCGCTGTCGCGCGTCCAATGCCCTGCGACGCACCAGTTACGAGAGCAACTTTGTCTTTGAGTGAGAACATGAGTTCAGGATTCCGGCGTTTCCGCCCGTGCTTGCGCAATCTTGTCGAGCGTCGCTTGCAGGCTCGCCGCATCCTCCACGTTGAAGCAGCGCACCGAACGGTCGATCTGCCGCAGCAGGCCCGAGAGAACTTTGCCCGGGCCAACCTCGACGAAAATCGAAACGCCACTCTCGATCATTTCGTGCACCGAATCCAGCCAGCGCACCGGCATCGTCACCTGCCGAATCAGCGCGTCGCGCGCTTCCTCTCCGGAAGTAATGGCCTCCGCGTCCACATTCGTAACAAGCGGGAACAGGAGCGCGCTGAACGCCGCTTCGCGCAAATCGGGTTCGAGCCGCTTCTGGGCCGGCGCCATCAGCGAGCAATGGAATGGCGCGGACACCGGGAGAATCACGGCGCGCTTGGCGCCGCTTTGCGATGCGATTTCCACCGCGCGCTTCACCGCGGCGGCTCCTCCGGAAATCACGGTTTGCTCGGGCGAATTCAAATTTGCCGGCGAAACCACGTCGCCATTCGCCGCCTTCCTGCAAATCTCGAAAACGTCGGACGGTGACAACCCCATAATCGCGGCCATCGCGCCTTCGCCCGCCGGCACTGCTTCCTGCATGTACTGGCCGCGCTTGCGAACCAGCTTCACGGCAGCTGGAAAAGAGAGCGCGCCCGATGCCACTAGTCCCGAATACTCGCCCAGGCTGTGGCCGGCCACGAAATCCGGCGCGATTCCGCGTTTCTCGAGGATGCGATACGCGGCGATGGACACCGTCAAAATGGAAGGCTGCGTATTCTCGGTCTGCTTGAGCTCATCTTCCGACCCTTCAAAGCACAGCTTCGAAATCGAAAATCCCAGGGCGTCGTCCGCTTCGTCGAAAACGGCTCGTGACTCGGGAAACGTTTCGGACAGGTTGCGGCCCATGCCGGGATACTGCGAGGCTTGGCCGGGAAACAGGAAGGCGAGTTTGCTCATGCGAGTCGGGGTTTCCGCCGCGCTCAGCCGCGCCCTGCGTGCGCCGTGGCCGTTGTTGCGGCGGAAAGCTCCTGTTCGATTTTTTCATTCACGCGGGAGCGGCACAGTTCGGTCGCCACGCGAATCGCATTCTTGATGGCGTTGGGATTCGACCGCCCGTGCCCGATAATAGTGATGCCGCGCACGCCCAGAAGCGGCGCGCCCCCGTATTCGGAATAGTCCGTTCGCTTGCGAAAATCGTCGAAGGCCCGTTTCGAAAGCGCGTACCCCAGCTGCGACCTCAGGCTGCTCTTGATCGCTCTCTTCAGCATCCCGCCGATGTGCTCCACCAATCCTTCGCTGATCTTCAGCGCGATGTTTCCGATGAATCCGTCGCAGACGATCACGTCCACGTTCCCGCGGAAAACGTCGCGGCCTTCCACGTTGCCCATGAAATTCAAGGAAGTCTGCTTCAACCGGCTGGAGGCTTCGCGCGTAAGCTCGTTGCCCTTCGTTTCCTCTTCGCCGATCGAGAGCAGCGCCACGCGCGGCTTTCGCACCCCGAAGATCGTGCGATAGTAGATTTCGCCCATCACCGCGAACTGCTCGATTTGCGCCGGCTTCGAATCCACGTTCGCGCCGACGTCCAGAATCACCGAAACCTTTTCCTTCATGTTCGGAAACGCCGCGGCCAGTGCCGGCCGGTCTACCGAAGGCAAGGTCCCAAGCACGAACCGCGCCACTGTCATCGCCGCACCCGTGTTTCCGGCGCTGACCAGGGCGTCCGCCTTGCCGTCGTGCACCAATCGCGCCGCGACGTGGAGCGAGCTATCCTTCTTTCGCCGGAAGGCCTGCGACGGCGAATCGCGCATCGTGATCACTTCCGTCGCGTTCACCACCTCAATCGACGGCGCGCGATACCGGTGCCGATTCAGCTCCTGCCGGACCGTAGCCTCAATGCCCACGAGCAAGACGCGAACGTCATACTCGCGCGCGGCCATGATCGCGCCCTCCACTTCGGCGCGCGGTGCATGGTCGCCTCCCATGGCATCCAGGGCGATGGTTGTCATCTAAGCTCCGGTGTGAAAAGGCAGGCGAGGGAGAACTTAGGCCGTCTTGGCCGAAGTGTCAATCACTTCGCGGCCCTTGTAATAGCCGCAGTGCGGACAGGCCCGGTGGGGCAGCTTCTTCTCGTGGCAATTCGGGCATTCGGCAAGCGAGAGCGGCTGTAGATGGTCGTGCGCGCGGCGATTGCTGGTGCGCCGCTTCGAGTGACGTCGCTTTGGATTCGGCATGGGGCTCCTCTGGCGGGCCGCAGATTCGCGCGGCCATAAGTGCAAAGCGTTAGTGTAGCGTACTTATTGCTTTTTGAACCAGTCCTGCTTGAGGCGGGCCAGCGGCGCGAGGCGGGGGTCGGAAGAGTGCTTCTCGCAACGGCATTCCTCGTTGTTGAGGTTGGCGCCGCAGTGCGGGCAAAGTCCGCGGCAATCGCTTCGGCAAATCACCTTCATGGGCAGCGACAAATTCACCTGCTCGGCCAGCACGTCGGCCAGAAAGAGCCCGTCGCCTTCGAAGAATGCAATGTCCGTGTCGTCCAGATTCAACTGCACTTCCTCATCGTGCGCGATCGACGTCATCGGCTTGTAGAAAAGGTCGAAATCCCGGCTGATCTCCTCCACCACCGTATCCAGGCATCGCGCGCACACCAGCTCCACCCGCGTGTGCAGGTTCCCGTAGATGCGGATCTGGCCGTCCACCAGCTCCGCGGTCGCTCGCACCTCCAGCGGTTCGAGCTGGCGGAACTCGCCCGAATGGAAATCGAGCGTCCCCGGCGAGTAGCTCTTCCGGACGCGGGTTTTTCGGACGGCGAGTTCGTTTACATCAAGAAACATTGTGTTTTCCCTGCATTTTCGCGGCGAAAGTCCATTATATGACCCGTGCTCGCGATGTCAAGGCGGCCTTGTCGCCCAGATTTTTCGCTGACACCAAACGGGCAATGTGCAGCGCGCCGAACGATCGTCAACACGCTCGCTAGGAATGCGTCGCCGGGACGCCCAGCACTTCATGCACCTGGCGAAGCAGAAAGTGATCCGTCATTCCGGCGATGTAATCGCAAATCACCCGATGAAGGGGCTCGCGCTCGGCCGCCTCGGCATACTGTGGCGGCATGCGCTCGGGATGCTCCAGGAAAAACCGGAACAGCGCTTCGAGAGCTGCCACGGAACGGTCCCGCTCCTCCGCGATCGTAGGCTGCGAGTAAAGGTTCGCTAGCAGGAAACTCTTCAGCGAAGCGTTCTGCTTGGCTACTTCCGGTGAAAATCCAGCCAGCCGGTTCGGCTGGCGCCGCACGTCCTCCATCGTTTTCACTCCGTTCGTGCCGATCGTTTGAGACGTGTTCTCGATCAGGTCGGTGGCAAGCAAATCGAGAACGTGCTTTAGAGCTTCGTTGAATTTCAGCTTCCGCCGGCCGCTGGGGTACCTTCGGTCCACTTCCGCGTAGGCTGCGCCGAAAATAGGGACCTCCGAGCGAAGCCGGTCGAGGTCAATCAACCGCGCCTCGAAACCGTCGTCGAGGTCGGCTGTGTTGTATGCGATCTCGTCCACCAGATCGATCAACTGCGCTTCCAGCGGCGGCTTTTGATCGAGAGCGTATTCGCTCAACTCCGGAAAATCCGCGGCAGCGTAATCGCGCGAGTGCTTCACGATTCCCTCGCGCACTTCGAACGTCAGATTCAGTCCCGGAAAATCCAGATAACGCTGCTCGAACTGTTCCACGATGTGCAGCGCCTGCAAATTGTGCTCGAAACGATCGCCGTGCTCGCGCATCAGCGCATCCAGCCGATGTTCTCCAGCGTGTCCAAACGGTGGGTGACCGATGTCATGAACCAGCGCCAGCGTTTCGGCCAAATCCGTATTCAGCTCGAGCGCTCCCGCCACGGTTCGCGCAATCTGCGCCACTTCCAGCGTATGCGTCAGGCGATTGCGGAAATGATCGGAAAAGCGCGTCGTGAAGACTTGCGTCTTCGCTTCGAGACGCCGGAAGGCTCGCGAATGGACGACGCGGTCGCGGTCGCGCGCATAATCGCTGCGATAGGGATGCTGCGGCTCAGGATAACGGCGGCCGCGCGACGCCTTCACGTCCATGGCATAGGGCGCGAGCGGCATCGTCAAGGCCATCCTCTGCGATTACGTCTTCCCAGGAAGGAGAGCGAGTTCCTGATCTGCCTGCTGCGCCATCGGCGTGTCGGGGTACTCGGACTTAATCTGCGCGTAAACTTTCGCTGCTTCGGTGGGATTCTTCTGCCCGTAGTGTTCCGCGAGCGCCAGCATCACCACAGGCTTCGGGACCAGCGTCGTCGGCTTCGCGATCATATCCTGATAAATCTTCACCACCTGGTCGCCTTGCCCGGTTCGATCGTAGAGCTGTGCCAGTTCGTATCGCGCCATCGCGGCGAAATCCGCATCGCCGCTGTCCGCGGCCGATTGAAGCCACTGCTTCGCCTCATTATCCTTCTGAAGATGCACCAGGCACAGGCCCGCGTAGTAGCCTGAGAGTTGACCTGGACGAGTGTGCGGATACTTCTTGGCCGCGTCCTCGAATTTCGGCGCAGCCATCGTGAACTTCTGCGTCTCATTCAAGAAAGTGGGCTCGCCGGGGACTGGCGGCGCTCCCGTAAAGCCCACCGGCGCCTCGAAGGTCTTCATCGCGTCGTCAAACGCGGCCGAAGCCTTCACCGTCTGGCGATCCGAATACGTCTTCCAGCCAAAAATCGCCGCGGCCACAATGACGGCCAGAATCAGGACGTACGTCATCCCCTGCTGATGGGAAAGGACGGCCTCAGCGCCGTGCGCGAACGTCTCGCGTACCTCGTCGGTCTTCAGTTCTTTCCGGGAAATATGAGCCAAAACCTCACCTCGCGGGAACCCTCAAAAGCCCAATTTTAGCATATTGTCGAGGCACACGCGAAAAACCGCAGGAATCCCAGGCCCTCGGCGATCACCACGGCACACACCCCGCCGCCGCACGCCTTCGCAAACTTGAAAAGGGCCGGGCGTCGCAAACCATCCGTCTCCCGAGGAGACGGAGGTTCAAAATCAAACCCTGCTAAACCGCTGTGACGTTCTCGGCCTGATAGCCTTTGGGGCCCTGCTTGACCTCAAACTCAACAAGCTGGCCTTCATTCAGCGATTTGTACCCGTCCATCTGAATCGCTGAGAAGTGAACGAACACATCTTCGCCCGACTGGCGCTGGATGAACCCAAAGCCCTTCGACGCGTTGAACCACTTCACCACACCCTGTTCTCGAGCCAACTTTGGTACTCCTCTTTGAGTGATCTCCCGAATCGGTGCTTGCGACGCGGCCGGTAATACTGAAATCTCGCTCGCGCAAGATTCCCGTCCCGCAGGACTACAAGACCTCTCGGCGGCGGGGATTCTTGCACAATCCGAAATCACTGTCCAGAGTTTGCGCGCCGCAGGCGAACCTGCCCGCCGCAGGAGGGTTTGAACGACTCCCGGGGGTCAAGAACGGAGTAGCGGAAGTTGCAGGATTAGCGGACGTTGCGAGATTAGTGGAAGCTGCGGACGGCCACGTCTTCGTCAGCCTGCACGTCGAACACGGTGACGAGCCGCGTGATTTGGAGGATGTCGTGCACTCGCCGCGTGAGCTGCAGCAATTTCATCTCGCCGCTCGCGCTGCGCACAGCCGTGTAAGCGCTCACCAGCTCGCCGATTCCCGAGCTGTCGATGTAATCGACGTCGGCCAGGTTCAACAGGATCTTGCGATGCCCTCGTTCAATCAGCCCGCGGACGGTCGTCCGCAGGATCGCGCTGCCTTCACCCAGCGTGATCTTGCCGCTGAAATCCACCACGGCAACATCTCCCACTTCGCGGAACGTGCCTTGTAGTGACAATGAAACCTCGCGGCTTACATTCTACTCCGGCTGGCGCCGGCCGTTGTCGGAAACTATATGGGGGAGCTTCTTAGCCATAATCAGCTCGGCCCCGCCCCCAGGAGACTTTCGAACCATTATTTCGTCCATGAACGCCCGCATCAAAAAAATCCCCCGCCCGGACGTGCGGAGAAGATTCTCTTCCGCCAGCGGGTCCGGCACCTCGGTCAGTTCAAAACCATGCCCCTGGTCCAGCACATGCACCACCATCCGCTCCGGCCCGAGCTCCACCGTCAGTAGAATCTTCTTCCGCCGGTCGTGCTGGTTGCCGTAGTTGTAGGCGTTGATCACGCCCTCGCGTACGGCCATACCAATCTTATGCATGTCATCCTCGTCGAAGCCGGAGGCTTCGGCGATTCGCATGACAATGCTTTCGGCAAGGTCCACGCTCTCCAGCAGTGTTTCCAGCGTGACCTCGATGCGTTGGGCTGTGGGCGCCATCCCGAGTCGAGGAGAACCGTCACCCGCGCTTGCAGGTGCCACTAATCAAAGCCAAATGCGCGAGTATGGGTACCACAGCGGACGCGCGCGAGTCAACGAGTTCAGTACTTCGATGCCGCCCCGGGCATTTCTACCGCCCGAGCGGAAACCTCTCCGCGCCCGACAGTCATTTAGTTCCCGACTTGGCGGCGCATGTCAGATAACCCTGGGAAGTCTCTTCAATTGTGGGCCTTTCGCAGCGGGTGATGTCGACTGTCCGCGCAATGCCGGTGGTGGCCACGCAGCCGAATTCGCCGCACCCGAGTTCGTCAGTCCTAACCTCGTATATTGCGTCCTTTGAATTCGCGGCCAGCCCCATAACCCCGTATGAGTCCGAACCGACATAATCGAAGGCGACGTAGAAGCGTCGCCCTGTCTTCAGCGCACCCTGTGCACAAGTGATAGCGCGGTCTGCTTCCACGCGACGGCGAACATGACCGCAGTCAAGACTGAACCAGCCGGCAATCTCGCGCAGTTGTCGCACTTCGACCTGAGCGGCGGTAGGCGGTGGCCAAAATCGAACCGCAAACGCGTGCGCCTCTATACCGAAGTATTTGTTGATGAACCAAGCGGAACAGCCTCCAAACGCAACAAGACCGAGCACGACAATCGCTGCGCACCGGACCTTCGTCGATGCTGAACGCAACACCTTAACCTCTCACAGTCATGGACACCACTGCACTAACGTCAGTGCCCCGGAAACTACTGTCGTGGTGACTCAAGCGTGTCTTAGGCCCAATACGTCCGGTCCAGCGTCCGATACTGAATCGCCTCGCTCAGATGCTTCGGTTCGATGCAAGGCGCCGCCTCGAGATCCGCAATCGTCCGCGCCACTTTCAGAATCCGATCATGCGCCCGCGCCGAAAGCCCCAGCCGCTGTATCGCAGTTTCGAGCAGCTTCTCCCCGTCCGCCGAAATCGCGCAATGTTTCCGAATCAACTTCGGCGGCATCTGCGAGTTCGCATAAAGCTTCTTCTCGCCCCGATACCGCTCCATCTGAATCTCGCGCGCGCGCAACACCCGCTGCCGCACATTCGCGGACGGCTCAATCTCCTCGTTCCCGCGCAGCTCCTTATACTTCACCGCCGGAACCTCAATATGAATGTCGATCCGGTCGAGCAACGGCCCCGAAATCTTCGCCACGTACCTCTGAATCTGCGGCGGCGAGCAATGGCAATCTCGCGTGGGATCGCCAAAAAATCCGCACGGGCACGGATTCATCGCCGCCGCCAGCATGAACCGCGACGGAAAACTCACCGAAAGCGCCGCACGCGCAATCGTCACGCACCCGTCCTCGAGCGGCTGCCGCATCACTTCCAGCACGTTGCGCTGGAATTCCGGCAGCTCGTCGAGAAACAGCACGCCGTTATGCCCCAGCGAAACCTCGCCGGGACGCGGTATGGCTCCGCCGCCGATCAGCCCAGCGTCGCTGATCGTGTGGTGCGGTGACCGAAACGGCCGCGTGCCCACCAGCCCGCGCGCATCGTCCAGCAGCCCCGCCACGCTATGAATCCGCGTCGTCTCAATAGCTTCTTCCAGCGACATCGGCGGCAAAATCGTCGGGATGCGCTTCGCGAGCATCGTCTTGCCCGCGCCCGGCGGCCCAATCAAAAGAATATTGTGGCTCCCCGAGCAAGCCACTTCGAGCGCGCGTTTCGCCGACATTTGCCCGCGAACGTCGCGCAGGTCCACCGCATACTGGCTCGCCTCCGCCAGCATTTGCGATGTGTCCACACCAATCGGCTGAAACGATTCCGGCGCGTTGATCAGGTCCGTCGCCTGCGGCAGCGATTTCACGCCGAACACGCGAATCCCCTCCACCACCGCGGCCTCGCGCGCGTTCGCTTCCGGCACCACCACATTCGGTATCCCGCGTTCCCGCGCCGCCAGCGCCGCAGAAAGCGCTCCGCGCACCGACCGCACACCTCCATCCAGCGATAACTCACCCAGAAAGACGTACGAGTCGAGAACTTTCCCGAAGAACGTCCCCTGGCACCCCAACACACCGAGCGCCATCGGCAGATCGAACGCGGAGCCTTCCTTCCGAATATCGGCGGGAGCCAGATTTACCGTGACAGCTTGCGTGGACGGAAAATCGAAGCCGCAATTCCTCAGCGCGGACCGGATTCGCTCGCGGCTTTCCTTCACCGCGTTATCCGGCAGACCAACTACATTGAACCGCCCCTCGAACGCGGGCGCGACGTCCACCTCAACTTCCACGAGGTACGCGTCAATTCCAAACACAGCCGCACTGAACGTTTTGAATAACATGGGACTTGCGGTTTAGGGCCGCAAGCCTATCCCAAAACGCCGTAGCAAGCCAGCGATTCAGAGGGCCATCCGGCCGACCACCTCTACCCCTCCACCTCCTCTAAGTCCTCTGGCTCCTCTCCCTCCGTGGTACATTCGGCGGATGCGCCTCCTGTTAACCCTGATTGCAGCGCCACTGCTTGCGGGCACGCTTCACGCCCAAACAACGGTTTCTTTTCCCACTCAAGATGGCGGGACGATCTACGCCGACGTTTACGGCGCGGGCAACCGCGGAATCGTGCTGGCACACGGCGGCCAATTCAATAAAGAGAGTTGGAAAAAGCAGGCTGAAACTCTTTCAGCGGCTGGATTCCACGCGCTCGCAATCGACTTCCGCGGTTTTGGCAAGTCCACGGGCCCGGGTCAGTCTGATCCCCTGAATGCTCCGTTACAATTGGACCTACTTGCCGCCGTCCACTATCTGCGAACGACTGGCGTGAAGACCGTCTCGATCATTGGAGGCAGCATGGGAGGAGCTGCTGCGGGCGACGCATCGATCGCATCGCAACCCGGCGACATCGATCGAATTGTATTCCTTGGAGCGTCGCCCAATGGTCCAGCGGAAAAGCTACATTCTGCCAGTCTCTTCATCGTCGCGCGTGACGATGCCAATGACGATGGCCCTCGGCTGCCAAGAATTCGCGAGCAGTACGAGAAAGCTCCACAACCGAAGGAGTTGATCGTACTGGATGGTTCTGCGCACGCGCAGTTCCTGTTTCAAACTGAACAGGCAGACCGTGTGATGCGCGAGATCCTCCGATTCCTCAAGAATTGACTTTCGAGCAGTTTCTCGGGCCAATGTCTGAGCAAGCCTGGAGGGAAATTCAGCAAATCTGAGTCGGCAAGTCCAGCTTGGCTGACGTCGTTCGCGCCGAGCAACGGCACAAGCGTCTTGATTGATCGCAAGTTGCGCGGACCGGAAACCCATCCGTCCGCTGAGCTTTACTCTGCGCACCAGCCGCCGTATTCTTAGCCCGCGAGTTCAAGATGTGCAGCCGCCTCTCGGCTGCGGAGGCAACGATGATGCTGCTTGTTCCCCTGATAATCATTGTCCTGCTGGTGGTCTTCGTCATCAGCATGTACAACGGCCTGGTCAGCCTGAAGGTGCAGTGCGACAACGCCTGGTCTGACATCGATGTGCAGCTCAAGCGCCGCTATGACTTGATTCCGAACCTCGTCGAAACCGTGAAAGGCTATGCCGCGCACGAAAAGGGCACCCTCGAAGGCGTCGTCACCGCGCGCAATCAGGCGATGACTGCCGAAGGCCCGGCGGCGAAAGCCCAGGCCGAAGGAATGCTCACCGCCGCGCTGCGCCAGGTTTTCGCGCTCGCCGAAGCCTATCCGCAATTGCGCGCTGTCGAGAGTTTCAACCAACTTCAAGGCACGCTGAACTCCATCGAAGACAGCATCCAAAACGCGCGCCGCTACTACAACGCCGTCGTGCGCGACTTCAACACGAAAATCGCGCAGTTCCCGTCGAACCTCATCGCCAACATGTTCGGCTTCAAGCCGCGCGAATTCTTCGAAATCACAGCACCCGCCGAGCGCGAAGCCCCGAAGGTCAGCTTCGGCGGCGCCGCCAGCTAAGCGGATGCCGCGGTCCTACGTAGCGCCGGCTTGTCCTGCCTGCCCCGAGCGCAGCCGAGGGGAGCGCAGTCGAAGGGCGTCTCGCCGGCTCTTTTCTGACGAAACCAGCGAAGCAAACGCAGCGGCGGTAGCCTCTCCGTGTCCTCAAGCCTCTCTCTGTGTCCTCTGTGGTCATGTTTCGCCGTTGCTTCAGTTTCTGAAATTTCAAATTTCAAATTTCAAATCGGCCTTTTGGCGCCGAAAGCGAACTCCCCGCCGCCTTCTCGCACTCTGCGTCCTCGCCCTCCTGGCCGTCCTTCCAGCCGCGGCGAAACAAATCATCATTCAGCGCTTCGACGAACAAGTCACCGTCCACCGCGACAGCACAATCGACGTAGCCGAAACGATCCAGGCGCAATTCATTGGCACCGGCTGGCACGGGATCTATCGCACCATCCCAATCCAATACACCGATCCCGAAGGCTTCAACTACACGCTCTTCCTCGATCACGTCACCGCCGCTGACGAAAACGGCAATTCCCTAAAGCTCGAACAGAGCCACGAAGGCCGCGACGTGAAGTTCAAAATCTACGTCCCCGAGCCTGACAATTCGACCCGCACGATTATCCTGCATTATCGCGTCCTCGACGCTCTCCGCTTCTTCGCCGATCACGACGAGCTCTACTGGAACGTCACCGGCGAAGAATGGCAAGCCACAATCCAATCCGCCAGCGCGCGCATCGAGTTGCCCGAAGGCGCCACCGGACTTCACGCCGTCGCGTATACCGGCGCCAATTATTCGCGGACGCAAGACGCTGAAGTCACGGTCAGCGACAACGTCGTCGAGATTCGCGCGAATCATCCGCTCGGCTATCGCCAGGGACTCACCGCGGTCGTCGGCTTCGATAAAGGCCTCGTTCACGAACCCACCGTGTCGGACCAGATCGCGCAGTTCCTCCAAAGCAACTGGCCCCTCTTTATTCCCGTGATCGTTCTCTTCGTAATGTGCTGGCTCTGGTGGACGCGCGGCCGCGATCCCGAGCGCGACGTCATCACCGTGCAATACGAGCCGCCCGACAATCTCTCGCCCGGAGAGTGCGGCACCCTCGTCGACAACCAAGCCGCCATGCGCGATATCACCGCGACGCTCGTCGATCTCGCCGTCAAGGGCTACATCACCATCGAGCAAAAAGACCAGCCCGGCATGCTCGGCCTCACGCATCACCGCGACTACATCTTCCACTTGAAGAAGCCTGCCGCTCAGTGGACCGACGTTCGCCCCCACGAGCGCGCCATGCTGAGCGGCCTATTTCTCGGCAGCGACTCAATGCTCGCCGATTCCGTTCCCGCTCCAAGCGCCATGGCATCGCAATCGCCCGGCGTCCAGGATTACTCGCTCTCTTCGGGAACAGTGGACGCCGCCGCTCCGCAAGCCAGCGTCGCGCTCTCCGACCTGCAAAACCGCTTCTACCGCCAGCTTCCCGGAATTCGCGATTGCATCTTCGACGCCCTCGTGCAGGACGGCTACTACCTCCATCGCCCCGACACCGTCCGGCAAGGCTACATGGGTGCAGGGCTCGCGATCGGATTCGTGATCGTTTTCGCCGGAAGCTGGCTCGCGAAACAGTCCGGAATGTCGAACCTTCCTTGGTTCGTCGCCGGTATCGCCAGCGGCGCGATCATCTTCGGGTTCGGCTGGTTCATGACGGCCCGAACGAGCGCTGGTGCGAAAACATACGCGAAAGTCCTCGGCTTCGAAAACTTTCTCGGCCGCGTCGAAAGCGATCGCATCGAACGCCTCGAGAAAACTCCGGAGCTCTTCGAAAAATTCCTCCCCTACGCGATGGCGCTGCACGTCGAGAAAAAATGGGTGCAGGCTTTTTCCGGCATCACGATGCAACCGCCCCAGTGGTACCAGGGCACCTACGTCGGCCCGTTTCAGGCGTACTTTCTCGTGAACGACTTAAACATGATGACCATGCAGGCGGGAACCGTCATGTCCTCAGCTCCGCGCAGCTCCGGAGGCTCAGGTTTCGGCGGTGGCGGTGGTGCAGGCGGCGGCTTCGGCGGCGGTGGCGGCGGCGGCTTCTAAAAACCTCCCCGAAAAGGTGCACTTTAGCTTTCTCTGTGTCCTCCGGTTTGTCTCTGTGTCCTCTGTGTTCCGCTTTTCTCTTTTCTATTCTCTTTTTTTCGCTGCTTGATTGCGGCTCGCCGCGCTTTCAAACAGCTCCCGAACTCTTGCCATTCCGCCACTGTCGAAGCCATCCATGTTCTCGCACGCCTTCTTCATCCATCTGCCTCGACCACGCTTCCAGGATGCTCGATCGGTTGAAATAGCCCACCATGCGCCGCGGATCTTCCCGGCTCACCACCGGCAGACGCCCAATATTGTGCTGCAACATCCGAAACATCGCGTCGTGCGCAAGCTCGTCCTTATACGCAACCACCGGCTCATTCGACCCCGCCTCCAGAACGGTCAGTTTCCCCGTTGCGTCTCCTTCCAATCCGCGAAGCAAGTCGCCCTGCGTTACCACGCCCACCAGCCGGCCCTCTTTGTCCGCAATCGGCAGACCCTGGGTCAAATTCACCGCTGCTTCGCCGCGAGCCATACGCTCCGCCAGTTCGCCAATCGTCGTTTCTTGCGGAATCGGCTGCACGTCCCTCCGCATCACGTCGCCGACGCGAACAATTTGCAGCACGCCCGCTTCATAGGCTTCCGGCACGAATAGTCCGCGCCGCGCTAGTTTCTCGGTCATGATCGAGCTTCGCAAATAGCGGAGCGCGATCAAGTCCGCGATCACGCAAACAAGCATCAGCGGCAGAATCGCGTTGTAATCATGCGTGATTTCGAAGGCAAACACGATGAATGCAAACGTCGCTCTCGAAGCCGCGCCGAACACCGCCGCCATCGCCACCAACGCGTACGCTCCCGGTGAGAGATGCGCGCTCGGGAAAATCCAGTTCACCACCATCGCGAACGCGCCGCCCAGCGCGGCGCTCGACATGAACATCGGCGCCAGCAAGCCTCCCGATGTTCCCGACCCGAGCGAAATCATCAGCGCCAGAGCCTTGAAAACCGCAATCACAATCAGCAGCTTCAACGCGAGATTGTTGTTCAGGATGTCCGAAATCGTGTCGTACCCTACGCCCAGCACGCGCGGCACGAAGAATCCAATGATTCCGAGTCCAAGCGCGCCGATCGCGGGATGCCAGAGGTCGTCGATCGGCAGCCGGTCAAACTGATCCTCCACCCAATAGAGCACTTTCGTAAATCCGATTGCGGCGACGCCGGAAATCACGCCCAGCAGCAAGTAGAACGGCAGCCCGCGCAGCGCGTCGAAATTCACATTACCCATCGAGAACATCGACTTCTGCCCGAGCAGCACGGCGCGCACGCTGGTGGCGAGCGTGCTCGCGATCACCAGCGGAATGAACGAGCGCGAGCGAAACTCGAACAGCAACAGCTCGATCGCAAGGATCACGCCCGCGATCGGCGTGTTGAACGTCGCCGCCATTCCCGCGCCGGCCCCGCACGCCAGCAGCACTTTGCGCTCGGCCGCAGTCGTCGAAATCAATTGGCCTAGCAGCGACCCAAATGCGCCGCCCGTTTGAATGATCGGCCCTTCTGCGCCGAACGGCCCTCCCGTTCCAATCGCGATCGCCGCCGAAAGCGGCTTCAGGATCGCCACCTTCGCCTCAATCCGGCTTCGCGACGTCAGCACCGCCTCCATCGCTTCCGGAATTCCGTGACCCTTGATTTTTTCCGAGCCGTACTTGGCCATAAAGCCGACGATGAGCCCGCCAATCACTGGAGTCACGATGATCCACGGCCCCAGCGCGGTATGTTCCGGGCTGCGAAAATGAAACGACCACTCGTGGTAGTACGCGAGATTCGTAAACAGACCAATCAGGTCGTACAGGACGTACGCGATAAGTCCAGCGAGTATCCCGATCATCGCTGCGAGCAGCGAAATCAGCCCGATTCTGTACCCCGCCGACTGTTCCGGCAGCGCAGCCTCGGTATTTTTTCCTGCAGATGTCACGAAATTCCCTTTTTCATTCGCGCGCGCACCCTTTTCCGTCCCTTATGACTTTGTTGAGATCGCCCCACGTTGCGCTTGTTTTGCCACCTCGGTGACGACGCAACGTCCGAGTCATTCGGACTCCCGTCGCGTGAAACCACTGCCTGGAGCGCCTTCATCAACTTTGGCCCCGCTACGCGCAATTCGATTCGGTGCGCAGCGGAAAGCTGTTCCAATACCCTCTCACCGCGCGAGGTGAGCTCGAGCAGCACTTCCCGCCTGTCGTTCTCGCTCCGCCAGCGCCGGATCAGGCCCTTCTCCTGCAAGCGGTCGCTCAGCTCGCACGCGCTGTGGTGCTGCACTTGGAGTCGCTCCGCCAGAAACCCGACCGTCGCCGTTGATCCGGCCGGCACGCCCTTGATCGCCAGCAGCGCCTGGTGTTGATGCGGCTCGACACCCGCATTGCGCGCGGCGCGTTCGCTGAAGCTTAGAAATCGGCGGATCTCGTATCGAAACGCCGCCAAGTCCTCGTAGTTAGCTCGTTGCTCTGTCTTCTTACTCATGAATTCGATGGACATTATATCGTAGTACGATATATATGAGAAATGGACTTCGCGAGAAATGCTCCAAACGTAGACAAAACGCTGGTCGGTGGGCTGCAATCACAAACAACGCAAACGAAGAACGGGCTAGAACAATCGAGGAACTAAGGCGGACACTCGTCGTGCGTACTCCTCGAACTTCTCACCGAACGCCTCGCGCAGCAACTTTTCCTCCGCGCGGATCCGTATTTCGATGCCGATCAGAAAAATAACGATCGCACCCAATACCAGTGGCCAGCGCCCCACCGCAAGGCCCGTTGCCAGCAACATTCCGAACATCCCAAGATAAATCGGGTTCCGCACCAGCGAATAAGCGCCCTGTGTGATCAGCTCGTGGCCTTCCACCACTCGCGCCTGATACGTCCACTGCTTGCCCAGCGTTCTCACGGCCGCTCCAGACAACCATACCGACGCCGCCCCAATCGCGATCGTCAGCGCCGCTACCACAATTTCCGCTGTTCTGGGCATCGGAACGATGGGAGAGAAATACGGTCGCGCGAAAAACCAGACGGTCCAATACCCGACCGCTTGCAAACCGATTCCCCAATAGGACGTCTTGTCCCGCTTCGCCTCTGGCGCTTTCGGCGGCCTCTTTCGGAATAGAAACACCGCCGCAAACCCGATCCACGACGCCATCATCCCGAAGAAAGCCGTCGCCGCAATCCAGTCGATCCCTTGCATCGCTGATCCTTATTACCTCAGGACGCTTCTCTGTGTTCTCCGGCTTCTCTCTGTGACCTCTGTGTTCCGCTTTTCGCTTCTGCCCTTATTTCAAATTTCAAATTTTCTTCCGAAACGATTTCTGCGTCTTGTAGTGCTCATATCCCAGCCGCTCGTAAAACCCATGCGCCCGATCCCGAATCACATTCGAGCGCACTCCGATTGCAGCGCATCCCCGTTCACGCGCCCACTCTTCCGCTCGTTCCAGCAACTTCGGCCCAATCCCCTGCGACCGCACGCGCTCATCCACCACCAGCCCGCTGATCTCCGCGCGCCAGTCCGCCTCCACGCACCGATAGATGAACACTCCGATCCATCCGGCAAGCTCGCCGCTCGCAAGTTGCGCCACAAAAACAGCGTAATCGCGCCGCCCTTCCATTCCCGCCAGCCGCTTCGCAATATCCCCAGCCGTCGACGGATACCCAAGCTGTCCGGCAAGCTCCGCCATCCGCCCATGGTCTTCGGCGCGCGGCGCTCGAATATCGACTCCAGACACATCAACCATGACTTCCCCGGCCCGTCCCATGCGTCACCTGCCGGCTAATGCGAATCGCCTTCTTCAGGACCGCCATTTGCCCCGCATGGTACAGGTCGTGCTGCACGACGCCGTGCAGCATCACGTAACGCGAATTGCCTGTTCTCGGGGCCGGCTTTTCGTCCAATTGATCCTCGCGCAGTTCGGATGCAGCTTCCCGCAATCGCTCGTGGCTTTCGTCCAGGTTCTCCACCGCTCGCTTCCACGCCACTTCGCTCGTTTCCCAAACGGGCGGCCAGTCTATCTCGGGTGTCACTTCCACCTTTTCGCCCGTCAGCTCGTGTCGCACGATAATCTTCCACGCGGTGATGTGCAGCACGAGTTCCCAGATCGAATGCGCATCGGCAATCGCGTGATTCGACGCGTCCTCGGCCGTCAGACCTTCGAGCACGGTTTTCAGTGGCGGCCCGTGCCACGCATCCCCCGAAAACGCGCGATCCATCTGGTCCAGAATTCGCTCGACTTCACTCATGGTCTAACCCCCTAGAACACTTTATCCGAGTCGAGAAGGATCGTCACCGGCCCGTCATTCACCAGCTCCACCGACATATGCGTCTGGAAAACGCCCGTCTCGACGCGCACGCCCAGCGCTTTGAGCGCGCGCACAAACTCTTCGTACAGCTCCTTGCCTTTATCCGGCGGCGCCGCCTGGATGAAGCTCGGCCGCCGCTGCCCGCGCGCGTCGCCATACAAAGTAAATTGCGAGATCGCCAGCGCCGCCCCTCCCGTATCCATCAGCGAGCGATTCATTTTCCCTTGCTCGTCATTGAAGATGCGCAGATTCACGATCTTCTCCGCCATCGACGCCGCAGTCGCCGCCGTATCCTCGCGACCCACGGCTACCAGCACCACCAGCCCCGCCTCGATTTCGCCGGTCGTGCGTCCCTCCACCACCACTCGCGCCCGGCTCACTCGTTGAACCACTGCTCGCATTCGCGTCTTCGATTCCCCTCTCAGAACTTTTGCAAGACCGGTCCAATCAATCTTATTCCCGCCGTCTCAGCGACACAACGCAATCCGGCCCACTTCCGGCATAATGGCCCGCATGAGCGAGCAGGTAATCGTGCCTCCGGCTCAAAAGCGCTGGCTCACTCGCGGTGTTCTTGGCATCGGCCTCACGAGTCTCTTTTCCGACTGGGGCCACGAAGCTGCCACCTCGGTTCTCCCGGCGTTTCTCGCAAGCCTGGGCGCTCCCGCTGTCGCTCTCGGCCTGATTGAAGGAATTTCCGACGGCCTCTCGAGCTTTGCCAAACTTGCAGGCGGCTGGATCGCTGACCGGCCGGTCTTGCGCAGACCTACCGGCATCCTTGGATATCTGGCAACTGGCCTTTCCACGTTCGCTTATGCGTTCGCGCGAACCTGGCCGTTCGTGCTTTTGCTCCGCGCGCTTGGATGGACCGGTCGCGGCCTCCGCGGCCCGTCGCGCGACGTGCTGCTCGCCGACTGCGTCACCGCCGAACAGCAAGGCCGCGCGTTTGGCTTCGAGCGCGCTATGGACACGCTCGGTGCGGTCCTCGGTCCGCTTTGCGCCGCGGCATTCGTCGGGACTATCGGCATTCGCGGCGTTCTCCGCTGGTCCCTTTTCCCCGGACTCCTCGCCGCCGCTGCTTTCGCGCTGCTCGCCCCGAAGAGCAAACAGGACCACGGCCACCGCGCCCCGAACTTCGCCGCAAGTTTCGCGCAGCTTCCCAGAAACTACTGGACCTATCTCGCCGGAGTTTTCGCGCATGGCATCGGAGATTTTGCTCCCACGCTCCTGATTCTTCGCGCCGCGCAGATCCTCGTTCCGCGATTCGGCGCCACTCGTGCGGCGGCGCTTTCGGTGGGCCTCTACACGTTCCACAATCTGATCAATGCGGCGGCCTCATACGTTTCCGGCGTCCTCGGCGACCGCGTCGGTAAACGCGGCCTCCTCGCCGCGGGATATCTCACCGGCGCAATCGCCTACGCAGGATTCATTTTCGGGCAGCCGACTATTCCCGTTCTCGCAATTCTGTTCGCTCTCGCTGGAATCCACATTGGCGTCGCGCAATCGCTCGAAAAATCCGCGGCGGCGGAGATTCTTCCCGCGGCGAATCGCGGATCGGGTTTCGGCGTCCTGGCAACGGTGAACGGCGTAGGAGATTTGGTTTCAAGCTTGGCGGTCGGAGCGCTCTGGTCCTACGTGAGCGCCACCGCCGGATTCGTCTACGCCGGAATTTTCGCCCTGCTAGGCGCAATCCTCATCTATCGCTGGCGCTAGAGGCGCGCCGTCATTCCGCCGCATTCTGTCGCTGCGCGCAGCGCAGCTTTGGGAGTGCGGTAGCTTGCTACCGCTTTCTCTTCGGGCCAAGCTTGCTTGGCCCGCAACTTCCCAGCCACTCCGATGTCGGCCAGGATCGGTGTCTCTGTTCCAAACTTTCTCTACGCTCTCCGTGTTCAGGTTTTCTCTGTGTCCTCAGGCTTTTCTCGGTGATCTCTGTGTTGAGGTTTGGTTCAGTCTTAACGCCGAGACGCTCTCTGGCAGCCGGGACAAAAATAGCTGCTGCGTCCTGCCACCACGACGCGCCGGATCTTCGTCTTGCACCGAGAGCATTTCTGCCCCTCGCGCTGATACACGCGGTGCCGCAACTGGAACTCTCCGCGTTGCCCGTCAGCATCCACGTAATCCGACACCGACGACCCGCGCAAGCGAATCGCCTCATTCAGCACGTCGCGCACCGCGCGATAAAGCCGCCGCAGTTCCCCGGCTTTTAAATTCGCGCCCAGCCGTTTCGGATGAATCCGCGCGCGCCATAGGCTCTCGTCCGTGTAAATGTTCCCTATCCCGCGCAGCACGCGCTGATCGAGCAGCAGCGCCTTCACACGCGCGCGTCGCCCCCGCATGATGCCGATGAATTCCGCCTCCGTCGCCTCCAGCGGGTCCAGCCCAAGCTTCCCGAGCGCGCTCGCGTGCTCCCCATTCGCCAGAATCCGAATCCTTCCGAACCGCCGAATATCCGTGTACCGAAGCTCGCGCCCATCGTCGAGCGAAAGAAACGCATGCGTATGCGGCGGCACCGGCGCCTCAGCCGGGCACGTGACGAGCTGCCCCGTCATCCCCAGATGAATCAGCAGCGAAAGCTCGCCCGCGCCGCCATTCGCCCGCTCGAGCGCAAGCACCAGAAATTTTCCGTACCGCTCGACGCTCGCGATCGTTTTGCCGGGAAGCTCCCGTTCCAGCGCCGCCGGATCATCGATAAAATCGGTTTTGCCGAGCCGGACACGCAGAATGCGCCTCCCGGGCAACACCATTCGCAGCCCGCGCGCAACCGTCTCGACTTCAGGCAGCTCCGGCACGGTTCAGCTCCTCAACAACTGCGTTTGACACCACCATCACCGCTCATTGTACCGCTTTCCTCAGCGGTAATTGATCGAGTACGGTCGCGCTCCGGAAGGGCTGCGCGATCCGCGCAACCCTGTACAATCCACACCATGGCGAGGATTTCCTCTCGAACAATGCTCGCATTGGCTGTCGCGGCAGTAGCCACGACCTCCATCGGTTGCAGCCGCGTGCTTCCTCCTGCACCCACCCAAAAATGGGAGTTCGAAACCGGCAAGCCTGACTTTCGCATGAAGACCTTCCCGCAATCGCCCGCGATTGCCCAGGACAGCACGATCTACGTCGGGGCGCGCCGCGGCCTCTACGCTCTGAATCCCGACGGTACCAAGAAATGGTTTCGCCAGTCACCGTATGAATCCGCCAACAATTCCGTGAATTTCGCTGTGATCGATGACGCCGGCAACATCTGGCTCGACGAGATCAGTACGTTCACGGGAGCTGCCATGCGTATCGGGCCTGACGGGGAAGGCCGCGACGACGGAGCATCGCTCGCACCGGTCACGCAGATCGGCCTCGGATACGACGGTACGATCTTCATGGCTACGGAGCAAGGGATTATGCTCGCGCTGGAACATTCCGGAAGAGTGGCGCAGGTTAAGTGGAACCGCGTTGGCATGTTTTTCGCGCTCCCGCCGGATAACAGCATTTTCACTGTCAGTGGGAATGCCCTCACTCACTATTCTGCCGACGGCACCCTCGTGTGGATCGATACTCTTCCCGCCGGCTGCGGCGCGCCCGCGCTCGCCCGAGATTCCACGATCTACCTCGGATGCGACGGAAAGATTCTCGCATTCAATTCGGACAGCACCTCGAAGTGGTCCCTTGATCTGCCCGGTCAGTCTAAGTCTCCCTCGGTCGCTCAAGACGGCACCCTCTATCTTGCGTGCGAGGACCACAATGTCTGCGCGATCACTCCCGACGGTCATCTGAAATGGACATTTCAAACTGGCAACGAAGTCCATTCCATTCCGGCCATCGCGCGGAACGGAAACATTTACTTCGGAAGCTCAGACAACAAGCTCTACGCAGTCGGTGCGGATGGAAAAGAACGCTGGGAGTTTCCGATGCAAGGTGACGTCTACTCGCCCACGATCGCGGACGATGGCTCCATCTACGTCCAGTGCGATGACGGCAAAATCCACGCCATTCAGGATCTCGATCCCAATGGCGGCCTTTCAGGACAATGGCCAAAAGTAGGTGCGGACCTGCACAACAACGCCCGCGGCGGAAGCTCACCGTTGAAGTAGCGCGTCCCCGCCCAACACCGGCCCATCACGGCAGAATCGCGTAGATCCGAACGGCTCCGCCCGACCCGCCTTCCAGCTTGATCGGCGCCACAATCAAAAACGCGCCCGTCGCGGGCAGCTTCCCCAGATTCGCCACGTTCTCCAGATTGAATAGGCCCGCCGGCAAACCCGTGCGGTGAACTTCGAAATCCTTCGACGGCCCGTAGTCGATGCTCAGCGTGTCGATGCCGAGCCCCACGACACCTCGCGAGATCAGCAGTTTCGCGGAATCAACCGAAAATCCCGGAAAATGCATCGAGCCCTGCGCGTCCGAGTTGCGATAGCGCGCTTGATCCTGCCAGCGCGAATCCCACCCGGTTCTAAGCAACACGATCGCTCCCGCCGGAACGCGCCCGTGCGCGGCTTCCCATTTTTCCACGCGTGCCGCCGTCAGGCGGTAATCCACGTCCTTCGCCACTTCCTCTCGCACATCGATCACCTCCGCCGGGCCGAAAAAGTGCGACACCGGAATCTGGTCGAGCGTCAGTTTCCCCGGAGGAAAATGCGCAGGCGCGTCCATGTGCGTCCCGAAATGTTCCAGCATCCAAAATCCGCGCGCGAAGTAACCATCCTTCTCCGGCGTCGCCACCGTCTTCGCCTCGAATGCGTGCTCGTCTCCGGGCCACGTCGGCAGCTTGTCGCTGATCGCGTACGTCATATCCACCACGCGCGTTTGCCCGCTCGATATTTTTGCAAGCTCCGGACAAACATCCTGAACGCCATTTCCCGCGCCCGGCTGCGCCTGCGTCCGCGAAGACCCGCGCCGTTCTGCTGCCAGCAATAATCGGACTCCGATCAACGCGGTCACGCAAATTACGATTAGCCAAACGACGCCGCTTCCTTTACGCATGCAAACGCCTCCTCTTCGGACGCATTGTATAGGAGCGCCCCCCTTTTCTATTTTCGATTTTCGAATTTCAATTTTTAGATTTCTATTATATCTGTCGACATCCTAGGTTTTGGATGCAGTCCCGCACACTTGTCATCCCGAATCCCCGCGGTTTGTGCGGGGTGAGGGATCTGCTTTTCCTCTTTTCGATTTTCTATTTTCCAATTCTTAGGGAAGTGGAATGCCCGGCGATGCGACGATTCCCGCCATGCGCAGAATTTCCGAATACTCTTCGTCGGTGAGTGGACAGATCGTGAGGCGCGTGTTCTTCATGAATTTGATTTTTCGCAGCAGACGGTTCTGCCGCATCTCCACCAGCGTCACTTGCCGCGGCAGGCGCTCGATCGCGCGCAGGTCCATCACGAATTTCTTTTCGTCCACGTGGTGCGGATCGGGGTAAGGATCGCGGCTCACCTCCGCCAGCGCGTACACCGAGTGTTCCGCCTTCCCGTGATAGCACAGGGCGCGGTCGCCCTTGTGAACCTGCTTGAGCTGCCGCAGCGCGTCCGGCTTATGACCGGCGTGCCGCCACATCTCTTTGCCTTTCACGAAGAGCGTGTCCCAGTGATAGACGCGCGGGTCGACGGCCAGGAGCCATCGACGAGGTTTTTGGGGAAGTTGCGTCATCCCTAAAAGTTATCGCGCGCACTATACACGCACTCGCGCCAAATGGACATGATTATGAGCAGGATTTTAATGCCCCGGGGTCACGGCGTAGGGGCGGCTCGAGAGCCGCCCGCCTCGGCAATAAATACGCTAATTCTTTTAGAATGAATAACTAACCAACATCCACATACACGTCATCGCCACGCAATTCCACCGGATATGTCTCGACGCCCACCGCCGGATTCGTCACCAGCTTGCCGCTCGTAACGTCGTACTGCCATCCGTGCCACGGGCATGTCACCACCTGGCCGCTCAACTCGCCCTCGCCTAGCGGGCCGCCGCGGTGCAGGCACACATTGTTGATCGCGTAGAGCTTGCCGCCCACGTTCGACAGCGCAATCACCTTGCCGTCAAGCTGCAACTCCCGAACCATCCCCGGGGGAACCTCGCCAATCTTCATCGCCCGCACAAATGCCATCCGTTTGCCTTTCTCTGTGTGCTCTGTGTCTCTGTGGCCAATCCTACCGGGGCGCCGGCGACTGCGCCACCATCACGCCCTTCTTGAAATCCTCCACCATTCCTTCATGCAACCGCACCGCGGTCGGCCGCTTCGCCAGCGTCATCTGGTCGATCTTGTCTTGCAGCTTCAGCAACGCGTAGAACAGCCCCTCCGGCCGCGGCGGACACCCAATCACGTATACATCCACCGGCACAATGCGATCCACGCCCTGCAGCACCGAATAAACATTGAACGGCCCGCCGACGCTCGAGCACGCCCCCATCGAGATGCACCACTTCGGGTCCGGCATCTGATCCCACACGCGCTTCAGCACCGGCGACATCTTCAGCGTTACCGTGCCTGCCACGATCATCAGGTCGGCCTGCCGTGGCGACGGACGAAACACCTCCGCGCCGAACCTCGCGATATCAAATCGCGACGTCGTCGACGCAATCATCTCGATCGCGCAGCACGCCAGCCCAAAAGTCAGCGGCCAGATCGCGCTCTTGCGCGCCCAATTGAACACATAGTCCACCGTCGACAGCACGTAACTTCGCTCGAACCGGTTATCGATAACGCCCATGGCCGTATTCTACCTCGGAAGACGCGCGAGTATATCAAAACGCTCCCGCTCTCGGCCCTGATTTTGTAGCACCATCGGCCACAGGGGAATATACTTTCGCCCACTGAGAGAGGGGAACCATTACATGACGTCGACTATTTTGAATCGCCGCGAATTTTCGGTGCGCGTAGCGTCGTTGCTCCCCGCGCTGAGTGTCGCTGGAACTGCGTTTGCCGCAACTTCGCTAGGGTCCAAACCTGCCGCGAGCGATGAAATTTCTCACTCCGCGGAAGCAATTCACCAGGAGGTGGTCTTCAAAGCCAGCCGCAAGCGCGTCTACGAAGCGCTGACAGACGCCAAGCAGTTCACCCGAGTGACGGAGCTAAGTCCGGTCAAAAATGCTCCTCCGGCGGAGATCAGCCTGAATGTGGGCGGAGCATTTTCGTGTTTTGGAGGCGTAATCGTAGGTCGCCACGTCGAGCTCGTGCCCAACAAGCGCATCGTGCAAGCCTGGAGAGTGAGTTACTGGAATCCGGGCATCTACTCGATCGCAAAATTCGAACTGAAAGAAGAAGCCGGCGGAACGAAAATTGTCTTCGATCACACCGGCTTCCCAATCGGCAAAGCAGAAAGCCTACTGTCAGGCTGGAACGAGCACTATTGGGACCCACTCCAGAAGTATCTCGCGTAGCTGTGCGGCCCTTCATCAACCACCACTCACCAATCACTACTCACTAATCATCACTCACTTCGTCCCATGAACCAGCAGCGCCCCCTCGCGGCGAAAATCAGCAAGCTGCTTCGCGTCGCGGAACCACCTGCCCGTGTAAACCTCAGGATTCGGCGTCGGATCCGGGACGCGCTGGTGCGCAACATGCAAAAACCCCGCGTCGCGAAACAGCTCGGCCCATTCATCGGCAGAAAACAGATGCGTGGGGATTTTCAGCATCTCGCCCCACTGATGGCAATGCGGATTGTCGCGATAGTAGTTGATGACGATCCACGCCGAGCCGCCTTCGCCCAGCACGCGATGGATTTCGCGCAAGCCCTTCGCGGGATCGGGCCAATAGTAAGAAGACTCCACCGAGATTGCCTTCTGGAAGAAGTTCGGCTCCCACGGAATATCGTCCACCGCGCCAACCACGAACACTAGATTCTCGAATTCAACGCTGGCCTCGCGCGCGCGATGAATCATCTCGTCCGAAATATCCATGCCGACCACGCGGCCCTCGGGAACGCCTCGCGCCAGAATTCGCGACAGCCAGCCAGCGCCGCACCCGACGTCGATTACGTTTTCGTCGCGGGCGATCCGCATCATCTCGAGCGCCGGCCGCGTAATGGGCCAATGGTCGTGTTCCATCGACTCGCCCTTGCCCGAGTCGGCCCAGCGATTGAATTCCTCGCGAAGGTTCTGATCGGATTGAGAATTCGATTGAGGATTCGCCATTGAACGAAGAAGAAGAATATTAGCAGGTTGTTGAAAAACGGGAAGGGCGGGGTTTTAACCCCGCCGTAATGCGCTTTCGTTCTTCAGGGGTTTCAACCCCTGAAGCCGCGCGGCACAGCACTTCAGAAATGTTCTCAAATCGGCCTTCCGCAAGTTCCGCAGAAACGCCCGCCCGGAACACTCACCGTCCCGCACTGGCAGCAGTAGCGTCCCCCGCCCGGCCCCGCCACTACCAGGACGTGCGGCCTCGTTTCCGCCGCGCACGCCCAAATCAGCGCGATGATCCACCCTACGATCGTCCACCCAAAAAGCAGGTTCACTACCAATATCCCGCCGAAGTCCCGCTTGTTGTGCCCAATCACCGAGGGCAGAAAGTACAGCAGCGTCGCGAACAGTACAAACATCATGTCACCACTCCCTTCGATTCATCGCCGCGAGAAGCCTCGAGCCCCTCGCACCCACAATGAACTACGCGCCGCACCGCAATTTTGTTCCATTCACCGTTCCCGCCCGCGCATCGCCTAATGATCGTGTCTGTACGCCATCTCCCCCGCCTCGATGCGCACCTTCAACCGGTTCTCCGGCGGAGGCAGCGGACACGTCGTGTACGGATTGTAGGCGCAGGGCGGATTGTAAGCTTCGTTGAAGTCGAGCGTCACTTCGCCATTCTTCACGGGTTCCGTGTCGAGAAAGCGGCTCGCGGGATACGTTTCTCTGCCGCTGGTCAGGTCGCGAAAAACGAACGTCAGCGCCCCCGATTTTTCGGCCTCGGCCTGCAGACGATACTCCTGGCCGTGCAACGTGAAAACGACGTAGCCCGAAATCGGCAGCTTCAGCGTATCGCCTGCAAGATTCTGGATGTCCACGGGCTTGGTCTGCGGATACGGCACGTAGTGCGCACTCACCCGATACGACTCATCGACGGGAAACCAGTGAAGCCCCGTGAAATTCGCGCGCACCTTGCTGTTCTTGTCCTGCATGCGAATCGCGTAGCGGTCGCCGCTCGCGTGCACCCACAATCCAAGCTCACCGAGCATCAAATGTCCATCGCGCGAATCGGGCTGAAGCTCCGCCGTCGTCACCGGTTTGCCGCCCATCGTAGCCGCCACGCCAGGATTCACGTGCACCGTGATCTTCCCGTCGTGGAAATCAAAATACCCCGCCTCGGTGGGCGCCGACTCGGGCAAAACAATGTCATTCACCGCGCTCGATCCGAATCGGTTCTCGCCTTCGTGCAGCCAGAAAAGACCGGCAATCGTCAGCCAGCCGTGATCGGACTTCAGGTCGTTCTCGTAGTCCTGCCGCCACTTTTCCACCGACGCGCGATAACTCGCGTCCGGCGCTGCCGCCGAAACGCACACCACCCCAAAAATCAATAGCGCCAGCGGCGACACGGAGACTGCCCGGGGAATCTGCACGAGCTACTTTTCCACTTTCGCGAGGAGTTGCGTGAACCTCTGCTGCCGGTCTTCCTGCGTTTGCCCAGCGTACGCTTCCGCGATCTGCGTCGCGTTCATCGAGCAGAATTTCGGCCCGCACATCGAGCAGAATTTTGCTTCCTTATAAAAGTCATCCGGCAAACTTTCGTCATGCATCGCGCGCGCAGTTTCCGGATCAAGCGAGAGGTCAAACTGCTTGTTCCAGTCAAATAGGAAACGCGCATAGCTGAGCGCGTCGTCGCGATCGCGCGCGCCCGGACGATGCCGCGCCACATCCGCCGCGTGCGCTGCAATTTTGTACGCGATCACGCCCTGGCGCACATCGTCCGCATTCGGCAGGCCGAGATGCTCCTTCGGCGTGACATAGCACAGCATCGACGCTCCGTGCCAGCCGATCATCGCCGCGCCGATCGCGCTCGTGATGTGGTCGTAGCCCGGCGCGATGTCCGTCACGAGCGGCCCCAGCGTATAGAACGGAGCCTCATGGCACATTTCCACTTCCTTCTCCACCTGCAGCTTGATCTGATCCAACGGGATGTGACCCGGCCCTTCGATCATCACCTGCACATCTTGTTCCCAGGCCTTCTTCGTCAACTCGCCAAGCACGCGCAGCTCCCCGAACTGCGCTTCGTCGCTCGCGTCGGCCAGGCACCCCGGACGCAGCCCGTCGCCGAGCGAAAAGCTCACATCGTGCTTCTGGAAAATCTTGCAGATCGCGTCGAAATTCTCGTACAGGAAATTTTCTTTCTTGTGGAAGCTCATCCACTGCGCCAGCAGCGCGCCGCCCCGGCTGACGATTCCCGTAATCCGGTTGCGCACCAGCGGCAAAAACTCGCGCAGCACGCCCGCGTGGATCGTCATGTAGTCAACGCCCTGCTCGGCCTGCTCCTCGATCACTTCGAGCATCACATTGATATTCAAATCCTCCGCGCGCCGCACGCGCGAGATCGCTTCGTAAATCGGCACTGTCCCGATCGGCACGGGTGACGCGTCGATGATGGCCCTGCGAATCGCTGGAATATCGCCGCCCGTGGAAAGGTCCATCACCGTGTCTGAGCCGTAGTGCACCGCGCGATGCAGCTTTTCCAGCTCGTCGTTGACGTTTGAAGTGGTCGCCGAATTCCCGATGTTTGCGTTGATCTTGCAGAAGAATGCCACGCCGATGCCCATCGGTTCGAGATTGCGGTGATGAATGTTGGCGGGAATGATCGCGCGGCCGCGTGCCACTTCGCTGCGCACCACCTCCGGCGTCAGCTTCTCGCGCTTCGCCACATACTCCATCTCTTCTGTAACGACGCCCTGCCGCGCAAAATGCATCTGCGAAAAATTCCGCGCTCCGCCATTGATCGCCGCCGCTCGCTTCTCAATCCAAGCATCCCTCAGAGCCATGGCTTCCCCCATGAATGCAGACCGCAGCTTCCTGCGTTTCGTAAAGCGTCATTATGTCACTCGTGCCTTGGCCGGGCAACCTGAGCACGGCCTCGCGCAAGCCCGCTAACATCACGGTAGAGAGTGGAGAACGCCGAGAAGCGTTTAGTAGAGCGAGGGTTTAGGTCCTACTCATTCCGAAGCGCTTGGATTGGGTCCAGCCGCGAAGCGCGCCAAGCGGGAAGCAAACATGCGCCTCCGGCGACAACCAGCAGCACCAGGGCCACGGCAGCAAACACACTCGGGTCCAGAGGTTCGACGCCATAAAGCAAGTCGCCCGTCACTCTCGTCACCGCCACGCCTGCCAACAAACCAAGCAGCAACCCGGCGGCCGCCGGGCGCAGTCCGTCCGACAGGATAAGGCGAAGCACCTCGCTTCGTCGTGCACCAAGAGCGATACGAATGCCGACTTCGCTTGTGCGCTGGGCAACGATATAGGAAAGAACGCCGAACAGGCCCGCGGCCGCGAGGATCAACGACAGGACCGCGAAGGCCAGCAGCAGCGTGGCCTCGAAGCTTGCGGCGAGGGTGGATTTCCCAATCATCTGGTCCATGGTGAGAATATCGGAGACGGGCAGATCGGGATCAAGCTGCTGCACGATTTTCTGGATGGGCAAAGCCAGCGAGTTGACGTTATGCGTCGAACGAACGGCAAGTGTTGCGCGGTCTAGTGTCGCGTAGAGCAGATGGAAATACATCGTGGGGGCAGGCGGCTTGGCGATTAGGTAGCGCGTGTCGCGCACGACGCCGATAATCTCGAACGATTTCCCGCCAAAGGTAATCAGGTGCTTGCCGATGGGATCCTCGTTGGGGAAAAAACGCTGCGCGAAGGTTTCATTGATGATGGTTTTCATCTCGTATTCGGGCCTCTGATCGCCGTCGAAGGCTCGGCCATGCAGCAGGGGAATACGGAAAAACGAAAAATAGTCCGAGTCGACCGCTTGCACGCGCGCGTCGAGCCCCTGGTCTTTCGGCAACGGCGGGTGCTCCGCGATTTCCAGATAGTTGTCCCAGCCATAGCCCTGGCCGGGAACAAGGTCCGTGAGAACGGCGCTCTGGGTTCCGGGCTCGGAATGCACGCGTTCAAGAAGTTGCTGCCAAAATCTGGCGCGCTGTGCGGGTTGGCCATAGAGTGCAGCGGGAAGAGCGAAGTACATCGTCAGCACGTTGTCCGTCGCGCAGCCGAGGTCGGCGGAGCGCAGGCGCGCATAACTTTTGAGCAGCAAGCCCGCACCGATAAGCAAGACCACCGTGAGTCCTACTTCCACAGAAACCAGCCACTTGCGCAGGCGGACTCGTCCGTAGCCCGCGGTCTGTGGCCGCGAGAATTCCTGGAGGGCAGCGAGAATTTGCGTGCTCTTGATTGAAAAGGAAGAGGTGACTCCCGCGAATATGGCGCACAGAAAAATAAGAGCCAACGCGAACGCCACCACCGGCGCGTCCATTTGAATTGCTTCGACGCGCGCCATGTCCTGGCGAGTGGAAGTGAACCACTCGATGACACCACTCGCCATCAGAAGGCCGAGAACCCCTCCCGTCGCTGAAAGCAGAAAGCTTTCCGTGAGGTGCTCACCAAGCAGACGCCAGCGGGCCGCGCCGAGAGCCGTGCGAATCGCAAGTTCCCTTCGCCGCGCGGCGCCGCGCGCAATCAAAAGGCTTGCGACGTTGAGGCAGGCTATTAAGAGCAGGCAGCCGGTGGCGGCCAGGAGCACGTAGAGAGGCGTTGCCACGTCACCGACGATGTCTTCGAGCAGGGGCCGGCTGGTAGCGGCTTTGCTTATGAACGGATCGCCGGGATGAGTGTCGTGCAGCCGCCGATTGATGATCGAAAGTTCCTGGGTGGCCTGTTCCTGCGTCACGCCAGGGTTCAGACGTCCGACGACAGTGAACATGTGAGAGTTCAGCTGAGTCCACCGATTAGGTATTTGTTCGTGATAGACCGGCGTCCACAACTGGATGGAATAATCCGGGTACGCAAACCATGCGGGCATGACGCCGATGACGGTGTAAGGCTTGCCGTCCAGGCGGATGTTTTGATTCAGGATTGCGGCGTTGCCGCCGAATCGGCGTTTCCACAGTTCCCAACTCAAGATCGTGGTTGCGTTCGCGGAAGGCTGATCGTCTGCCGCGTCGAAGACTCGTCCGATAGCGGGTTCGACCCCCAAAGTTTGGAAGGTATTCCAGGAACATTGGGCGGCATGGACTCTTTCGGGAAGCTGTCCGCCTGCCGCCGCGAGGTTATACTCCGGCCAACTCAATACGATCGCCAAGTCCGAGAACCCATGGCTTTGCTTCTTCCACTCAGCGAATATGCCCCCTGCGACTACGTTGTGCGACAACTCCCCATCGCCGCTGCGCTCGTAGAGACCGAGCAGGCGCGACGGATCCTTGAATGGCAACGGCTTAAGGAGCACGGAGCGGACTACGGTGAACAGCGAAACGTTGGCACCGATGCCGATGGCGATGACCAGGACGGCGATCATCGAAAATCCGGGCGTGCGCGTGAGGGTTCGCTCGCTGCAGCGCAGGTTCCGGCCAATTTGTTCGAGCCACATCCATCCCCACGTGTCCCGGGTTTCTTCCTTTAGCACAGAGGGATTGCCGAAAGTGCGCATCGCGGCAGCGCGGGCTTCGTCGCGGCTCATTCCCGCTTCTATGTTTTCGGCGATTTGCTGGTCGAGATGGAACTGCAGCTCGTCATCGAGCCGCCGGGCCACTCGGTCGCCGCGGAATAAGGTTTGCAGACGGAGCCACAATCGTTGAGTCCACATCGCCTCGCTCCTAAGTGGTTTCGACGACCAACTGGATTGCCGTGGACAGGCGGTTCCAATTGGCGGCTTCTTTTTCGAGCTGGGCACGGCCGCCGGCCGTCAGGGAATAGAATTTCGCTTGCCGTCCTGTTTCCGTTTCAGTCCATTTGGCCTTGATCCAGCCTTTTTGTTCGAGCCGGTGCAGCGCGGGATACAGCGACCCTTGCTGGACCTGAAGGACGTCGCCCGAGATTTGTTGAATGCGCTTGGCAATGGCCCAGCCGTGTTTGGGCTCGAGGGATATGGTTTTGAGGATCAAAAGGTCGAGAGTTCCCTGAACGAGATCGCTTGGCTTTCCCATACCATGACTATCTACAATAACGATTGTCGATAGTCAAGGTATGTCTCGGCTGCTCGTCACTCGAGGCCCATTCGTCGGACGAGGTCCTTGAAGCGCGGGTCGGAACGCAACGGGTCGGCCATGGGCTCGACCTTCAGATAGATCAAGTATTCGGTTCGTTCACTGTACGCTTTTTCGAGCCATTTCATGGCCTGATCCCGGTCGCCCAGGCCGGCGTAGATGGCCGCGGAGTAGACGGCGGGAACGTAATGCCCGCTCGACGCTGTCGACTCCAGGGACGCAAGCGCTTTCATCGCGGCGGCGCGATTCCCGGCCACCGCATAGGCGTGTCCCAGTGCCATCCAGCAGAACGGCGAATCGCCGGAAATCTTCCGCATCACTTGAAGCTCCGCAATTGCGTCCTGGGTTTGCCCTTTCTGCAGGAGCGACTGGCCCAGGTCGTAGTGCACCAGCGGAAAATTCGGCTCTACTTCGAGCGTGGCTCGCGACTCTTCAATCGCGCGCCCAAACTGCCGGTCGAAATAGAATGCCAGGATGCGGCTGGGGAGGATCACGAGCGAGAGCGGATCCACTGACCGGGCTAGTTCGATCTCCTCGAGGGCATCACCGTGCCTTCCCCTCGCCATTAGCAGCAGCGAACGCCAGTGCCGCGCATTCCCGTCAGACGGATTGATCTGTAGCGCGCGCTCGTATTCCTGTTCCGCCGCGTCGAAGTTGTAATCGTAACTCTGCCGCACCAGTCCCAGAGCCGCATGGGCCTCCGCCGACCCGGGATCGAGGCGAACCGCCGTTTCTGCGGCCGCCTTCGCTTTCGGCATGGCCTCGACCGGCGCCATCGCCGCCACGGGTACCGCGCTTAGCACCGAGTAAGCATCCGCAAGCCCTGCGTACGCCAGGGCAAAGTCCGGCGACTTCCGAATCGCCTGTTGAAAATAATCCAAGCTCTTCGCCGTCCCGTCGGGAGTGCGTTGCGACCAGTAAACCAGCCCTCGGAGGTAGGCGTCGTACGCCTCTGGGTCCACATTCGGTGTTCCGTTCAACCGGGCCGCCTCCGAGGGCGAGAGAGTAAGCTTGATTTCCCCCGCAACGTCCTGCGCCACTTCGTTCTGCAAAGCCAGAACGTCTCCCGCATCGCGCGTATAGCCCGCGGCCCAACGGTGCGTCTGATCGCTGGCCTGAATCAATTGCGCGTCGATGCGCATTTGATTCCCCGACCGCACGACGCTGCCTTCCAAAACGTAGTCCACCTTCAACTTTTGGCGTATTTCGTCAATCGGTTGGTCCTTCATCAGGGAAGCAGTTTCGCTCGCCATCACTCCCAGGTGCTCCGGGTCGAGCCGACCGAGTTGCGTGGTCATCGCTTCGGTGAGCCCGCGGCAGAAGACGTCGTCGCTCTGGTCGCTTCCCAGGTTCTTGAACGGCAAAACGACGAGCCTCGCCTTGCCCGTGAGCTTCGCGTGCGGCTTCAACCAGTTGTAGATGGTTCCGCCGAAGAAGTATCCAACTCCGCAAAGCACCACGAACACGATTGCGGCCGCGACGATGCGGCCCCTGAGGGCCCCGGGCGGCGCCGTTGGACCGCTGCCCTCCACAACCTCTGACTGTAACTGCCCATCCGTTTCGCTATCTTCCTCTACGAGAGCAGGTTCCGTCCGATCCAATGGATCCGACGCTTCCGATGGATCCGGTGCGTCGACCACACTTTGGCGCTCGGCGCGCCACGCATCCAATTCGGACTTATACGCGAACACGCTGCCCTGTTTCTGGTGCTGGTGACGTCGTATCGGCAGCCCCTCGGTCTTTTCCCACCGCTGGACCGTTCGCACTTCACGCTTCAGGTAGGCTGCGATTTCTTTCCACGAATCGAAGCGGACTCCTCCGGGAGCGTCCGGAGACGGGAGAGGAAGGGAAGTAGAAGTGTCATCCATTGCATGAGTTGCGGATTGGTGGCGGGATTCTACTCTCAAAGCGCAGGTGCTTCAATCAGTTCACGCACGACAAAGCACGACATTTGTTGACACCAAAGGACCTTTCGTCTCTTGTCGCTAACGCCGTAGCCCCTGGATTCACTATCTTCTATGAGTCAATCGCGGCGCGTCTGCAAGCCGCAGAAGAGAGAAGCCAATGAAATTCCAGTTCGCTCAAGGGGTTGCATTCACCGTCGGCTCGCCGTCGCTGCTCACGATTCTAGAAACTGCCGGCTGGATCGCCTTTGCCATCCTGATCGCGGAACTCGCCGGCTATTTCCTCCACCGACGGAAGCGCACCAGGAAAACCCGTCGGTTCGGCCGCAATCACGGGGAGCATCCCCTCGATGCAACTACCGGCGGGCGCGGCGGGAGTGTCAGTCTCGAGGTCCGCGAATTCTGGATGGAAGGAAACTGGTACCTCAGAACATGGTTTGCCCCGGCGCGGCTTCACGCCATGATTTCGCAGAGGACCACAAAGCTTAATCCTGGTGAATTTTCTCATCGAGTGTCGCTTTGAGTTTTAGAGCAAAGGAAACTCTGCCATGAACTCGTTCAAGTTCGCGAAAAAGCCTCTGATATCAGCAGCCATCTTGTTACTTTCGCTTCTCGCGGCGTGTGGCCCGGCCTTTTCGATCCATCCTTTGTTCGCCGACAAAGACGTGGTGTTCGATGCGGCCCTTCTAGGAACCTGGACTGACCCGACGGGTGATGGCTTGCCGCTTATCTTCGAGCGTGGCGACGCCGATTCATACGAGGTAATCACGCAACTCAACGACAAGACAAATGTCGACTCGGTCTTTGAAATGCACCTGGTGAAACTCGGAGGCCGCGTGTTTCTCGATGCCGTGCAGACAAAGAATCGGATCGCTGGGCAGGAAGTGGGACTCGGGCTTGCGGTTCCAGCTCACATCCTCGGTCAAGTTTCGGTCGAAGGGAACGTCTTGCATATGAGCCTGCTGGACCAGGAATGGATGGCAAAACAGCTCAAAGCAGGCAAGATTTCGATTCCCCACGAAGACGTAGACGGGGATTTGGTGCTCACCGCCTCCACGCTCGAGCTTCAGAAATTTGTTCTCGAACACGCGGACGACGCCGAAGCTTTCGTTCCAATGGACCCGCTCCAACGCAAGAAATGAACTCGGCTCTCGAGTCCACTCGCCTACGCTACCTTGCCGCCGCTCCCGCTGCGCCTGTGGCGACCTCCGCGAGCAGCAAAGTCAATTTGCTGCGATCCGTGATTGGCGGGTAGCACGTCGTTTCGACGCACACAAGCGCCTGCGCCTTCGTCGCATCCAGATGAGGCAGCGTCTCGCGCAAGGCAGGCGCGAGCAAGGCAGACGCGATCTTCTCCGGCGTGACCCGCAGCACAGCCTTCCCGAACCGATAGATGTCGTTGGCGGCCTTCTCAAGCTCCGCGGCCCTCGGATCGCCCTCCGCGCCCAGTACGACAACCTGTAGAACGCCGCGCGCGTGCAACAGCGCCGCAAGCCCATAAGTCGCCGCGAACAAACCGTATTGCGGCACACGGCCCGCGAACGCTTCCAGCGTCTTTTCCGCCCAATCGCGGTACAGGCGCTCGCCCGTGAACCCATAGAGACGGTCCAGAACGATTGCCGCGACGGAATTGGCGCCCGGCGTCGGCGAATCCTGCAGCGGTTTGCGCCGCACTTCGAGTCCGCCCATCGGCGCAGCGTCTTTGGCGCGATCGAAGAACCCGCCGCCTTCTGCATCGCCGAATCGCTCCACCGCAATTCTCATCGCGCGTTCCGCTACTTCGAAGTAGCCGCGATCGAGCGTCGTCTCGTACGCATCCAGCAGCGCCGCCGCCGCAAAAACCTGGTCGTCAAGCGAACCTTCGAGCCGCGGCCCACCGACGCGGTGCAGGAATCCCTTCGATTTGTCCCACGCCTCGACCAGGATGCGGTCAAGAGTCCTCAGCGCGAACGCGCGGCAATTCTCCCGGCCAAGAACGCGCCAGGCTTCGAGATACGCCGAAACGAACATCGCATTCCAGCCGACGTAAATCGTTTCGTCGATAGCGGGCGTTGGCCGCCGCTGCCGCCGCGCTTCCAGCATCTTCCCTTTCGCGCGCGCGAGCAGCAGTTTCGCATCATCGTCGCTTAGCTTCAGGTCGCGAGCCACCGTTTCCGTGCTCGCGGCGATCCACAGGACGTTCTTCTCGGGATTGTGGTGCATCTCGCCGTGCAGCTTTACGTCGTAATAAATCTCGATCGCGCGCGCTTCTTCCGGCGAAAGCACGGCCCGCACCTCATCGAGCGTCCACGTGAAATAATCGCCGTCATCATCGAGCGTCTGGTCCGCGTCCTGACTCGCATAGAATCCGCTGCGCGTCTGATCGGACAACACTTCGTTCACCCACGAGATCGTTCCCTCGGCCACCTCCCGATAACGCGCCAAACCCAGCGCCTGATAACCGTGCAGGTAATTCTTCAGCAGCTCCGAATTGTCGTACGTCATCTTCTCGAAGTGAGGCACGCACCAGCGTTCGTCCACCGAATAACGATGGAACCCGCCACCAATCTGGTCGTGAAATCCGCCGGCCGCCATCCCGCTCAGCGTTTTTTCCACCACCGTCTGCAAACTCGCGCCGCCGGGCCACTTCTGGCGTTCGAGCATCAGATCGATCACCGACGAATGCGGAAATTTCGGAGCCTGCCCGAAACCGCCATGGGTCTTGTCGAAAAGCTGCTCCGCCGAATCAAGAATCGAATCCACCAATCCGGAGTCAACGATTCCGCGCGCGTCGTGAAAAATCTCTGCCTTCGCCACAGCATCTTCCAGCGCCTCCGCGGAGCTATCCACTTCCGCGCGCCGCGACTTGAAAGCTTCCGCAATCGACAACAGGATCCGCCGGAATCCCGGACGCCCCATCTCATCGTCCGGAGGGAAATACGTCCCGCCGAAAAACGGCTTGCCATCCGGCGTCAGAAACGCGGTCAGGGGCCAGCCGCCCTGGCCGGAAATCGCGCTCACGGCCGACTGATAGCGCGAATCCACGTCCGGCCGCTCGTCGCGATCCACCTTCACGGGAATGTAGAACTTGTTGATCAGCGCCGCAATTTCAGGGTTCTCGTAGCTCTCGCGGTCGATCACGTGGCACCAGTGGCACCACACCGCGCCGATATCGAGCAGAATCGGTTTCGATTCCGCGCGCGCCTTCTGAAACGCGTCTTCGCCCCACTCGTGCCAGTCCACGGGCTGATGCGCCGCCGACAACAGATACGGACTAGCAGAATCCTTCAGCCGATTTTCGGTTTGTTGCGTCACTGGACGGGGTTGTTGTAGTCGGCGTCGCGCGGATCGATAGGCTTGCGCCCCGAGAACCCTTCGTCCTGGCCGTGATAAAACCGGATTCGGTCCTCGCCTAGACGCCAGCAGAGATACACTTCCTCATCATTGATGCGCGACGGAAAATCGAGCAGGCCCACGTCGAGATCCTTCACGATGCAGCCCGTCGAATGAATCCGATCGATGGCCGCGCGAACCGAATCCTCGAGCTGGTTTCGCTCGATTCGCCACTTCGCGATTCCCTCGTAATTCACCTGCATGCCGCCGGACCGCTGAATGCGCTCGGCAAGTTTCGCCAGCTTTTCCTCGAACTCCGCCATTTTGCGGCGCGACTCCATCGCTTCGATCAGAATCGGCTCCACTTGCGTTCGCAGCCGTTCCGCTTCCGTCAGCGAGAAAAGTTTGGATCCATCCTCATCCGCCATCTTGCCCTTGCTCCCGCATAAGACCGCCGCGTGCTATCCGCTTGTTCATCCGCCGATATAGACCATCGTCCGCGACGGTGGCACAAAACCTGGCTCGTTGATGCGATGGCCTTTTTCCTTCTGCGCCACGATCGAAAGAATTTCTTCCCCGATCTCGCGGTCGTTTGCGCCGCCACGAAGCAGGAACTTCAAATCGTGATCGTCCTTGCTGAAAAGGCAGGTTCGAAGTTTTCCGTCAGCGGTCAGCCGTATCCGCGAGCAAAAACCGCAGAACGGCTGCGTCACCGGCGCCACCAATCCGATTTCTCCGCGCCCGTCCGCGAACCGGTATTTGCGCGCCGTTTCGCTGCGCTCGTGAACCACCGGCACCAGCGGCCAGCGCGCGGAAATCCGCTTGTACACTTCCGCCGCGGGAACCATCGATTCGCGCGTCCACGCCCGGTCCGCGTCGAGCGGCATGAACTCGATGAATCGCATGATCAGCTCGCGCTCGCGCGCAAACTCCGCGAACGCTTCCACCTCGTCGTCATTCAGCCCGCGCACCAGCACCGCGTTGATCTTCACCGGACGCAACGCCGAATTCTGCGCCGCGTCGATCCCCGCCATCACCTGATCAAACGCTTTGGTCCTCGTCACCTGTTCGAATTTGTCGCGGTCCAGCGAATCCAGGCTGATGTTGATCCGGTCGAGCCCCGCCGCAATCAACGTGTCGCAGCGCTCTGCGAGCAGGTGTCCGTTCGTGGTCATCGAAAGATCCTGCACCCCGATCGCTTTCAGGCGGCCGATGAAGCTTTCCACTCCTGGACGCACCAGTGGTTCCCCGCCCGTCACTCGAACTTTGCGAATTCCCATGCTCACCAGAATCCGCACGAGCCGCTCGTACTCGCCCCAGTCGAGCAGTTCGTCGTGCGCCATGTGATTATCCGGGTCAGCCGACCGGCAGTAGACACACCGGAAATTGCACCGATCGGTGATGGAGACTCGCAGGTCTGTGATCGGTCGTTCGAATTTGTCAATCAGCGGCATTCAGGTCCTGCTTCAAATCCACGTTTCGACACCACTTCGCTTTTTTGATGCCCGTCGCGAGGCAATCGTCGCTATCTCATTCAGTGATCAGATTCTACGCCGTCGATCGCTCGCCAGCAAAGAACTTCCCGAGGCCGCCCGCCGCGCTGCGCCGCAGCCCCAATTCTGCCTCGAAAGCACAGGCCCGGGCCGCATTGCCGCCGCGGCGCAACGAATATGGTAGAGTTTCCAGCCGATGCGCATCTTCGTTCTCGGCGCCGGCGGCACCGGCTCGTTGCTCGCACAACTGCTGGCGCGCCAGGGCCACACGGTCTGGTGCGGCGACCGCGACGTTGACCGCGCGCGCCGCTTCCTCGGCAAGAAAAGTAAAATTGGAATCGTCGAAGCGAACGCGCGCAACCTGTGGTCGATCGTTCGCGCCGGCCGCGGCTGCAATTTGGTCATCAACGCCTCGCCCGCCGTTTTCAACCAGATCATTCTGCGTGCCGCGCTCCGCCTGCGCGCGCATTACCTCGATTTGAACGCGCATCTCACTCGCAACTTGTTTCGACCCGAGCAGTTCCGCTTTCACAAGCGCTTCATCGCCAAGAATCGTGCCGCGCTGATTTGTACGGGCGCCGCCCCCGGCCTCACGAACCTGCTCGCAAAACGCGGATCCGAATTGCTCGACACGGTCGACTCAATCCAAATCCGCCTTTTCGAAAGCACCGAAAGCAAGGATCCCGTTTCCACCTGGTCAGCCGATGGCGCCTACGACGAAGCCATTTCCAGCCCGCGGATCTATCGCGACGGCCGTTTCAAGCTCGCGAAACGCTTCGCCGAACGCGAAAAATTCCGCTTCTCGCCGCCCATCGGCGAAACGCCCGTCTATCTCGCGGCTCAGGACGAAGTTTGCATGCTGCCTTACGTCATCCCAGTCCGCGACGTCGACGCAAAAATCGGCGGCAACGACTTCGAGCGCCTCTATCGTTGGTATCGCCAGGGGCGGCTGAATCGCTCCCAAGGTTTGGTGCGCAAGCGCTTCCCGAAAACGCCCACGCCGCGCCAGGTGGCCAAACTCATCCGCAAGGGCACTCTAGAAAACGCCCGCTTCGCCGCGGCCGTACTCGTGCGCGGCGCGAAAAACGACCAACCGCTGCTCGTGCGCTGGGACGCCAGTTTCCCCACTCTCTACCAGATTCGCCAGCGCGGCCTGGTTTCCACGCCCATCTCGTACGCCACCGCTCACGTCGCGGCGCTGTTCGTAAAATATTTCCCGCGCGATTCCGCCGGCGTTATGGGACCATCGGAGTTGCCGGGAGAAACGCGGCGCGCCATCTTGAGCGAAGCGCGTTCGCATGATTTCCGCATCGCGCTGAAAATCACGCGCCTCAAGAAGCTCGACGACGACGATTTCTAGCTTTTGTGGTGCCGGCTTGTCCTGCCTGCCCCGAGCCCAGCCGAGGGAAGCGCAGCCGAAGGACGCCTGCCCGCCATCTTGTTGGGCGGGTCTCGCCGGCTCTTTTCGACCGGCCTGTGGAGCGCGCGCCGGTTTTGAACTTGTAGGGGCGGGTTTCAAACGCGCCCTAACCAGCTCGCCCTTACGAATGAGTGGGTTTCAAACTTTGCGGTCGTTCGCCGTAACAAATTTCAGCCCAGAACGTATACAGAGGAGAAAAGGAGCCCCACCATGAAAAAGGCAGCGCTCTTCCTATCGGCAGTTCTGTGTCTCAGCACCATCGCATTCGCCCAAAGTCTCTCGCCGGAAGATCGAGATAAGGGAGTCCAATATCTCGAGCAAACTCGCCAGGGCATTATCGACGCCACGAAAGGCCTTTCGGACGCGCAGTGGAAATTCAAATCCGCGCCCGACCGCTGGTCCGTCGCCGAAACCCTCGAGCACATCGCACTCGCGGAAGACTATCTTTACGAGAATGGCGCGCAGAAGGCGCTAACCGGCACTCCCAGCGCTGCTGACCGCGACTACAAGAAAATGGACGCGGCCATCCTAGCGATGATCCCGGACCGATCGCACAAAGCGCAAGCGCCCGGCCCGCTCGTTCCCACAGGCCGCTGGTCGCCCGCCGACACGCTCGACCATTTCCTGAAGAGCCGCCAGCGCAACATCGATGCGCTCAAGAGCTTGCCAGCAGCCGATCTGCGCTCGCACACGGTGCCTAGCCCTCTTGGCCCCACCGACGCCTACGAGTGGTTCCTATTCATCTCCGCTCACAGCGACCGCCACACCAAGCAAATCCTAGAGGTGAAAGCCGATCCCAACTTCCCCAAGAACTGATCAACCGTCACAGCCGTCTCGTCATTCCGAACGGAGGGCCGGCCCTTGTTTCTCGTTCGCGTAGCGAACGGCCGGCCCGCAGGGATGAATCTCTCGCCGCAGTCTCTACGCCTTTCTCTGTGTCCTCCAGCTTTCTCCGTGTCCTCTGTGGTTAGATTCTCTTTGCGCCTCTCGCATTTCTCTGCGCCTCCGCGCCTCTGCGGTAAATGCTTTTCTCTGTCTCTCCGTGGCCAATCCCGCCTCAAAATGCCGACTTCAGCGGCTTCAGCAACCCAAAATCAATCAACCCATTCGCCACAAACTGCACCGCCAGCGCCACCAGCAGCAATCCCATCAACCGCATCAAAATCCGAATCCCCGTTTCGCCTAAATACCGCCGCACGCGATCCGCGCCCGCCAGCACGAGGTACGACGCCACCGAGGTGAGCACAATCGTCGCGTACACGATCGCGTGCTGCCACCAGGAATGCGACTCGCCCACCAGCACCATCACCGTTGATATCGCGCCCGGTCCCGCCAGCATCGGCAGGCCAAGCGGAATAATGCTCGCATCCGATTTCTCCGCGCCCTCCTGCTGCTCTTCCGGCGTCGCTTTGGTGCCGGACTGCTTCGCCTGCAGCATGTCCAGCCCAATCTGCAGCAGGATGATTCCGCCCGCGATTTTGAACGCCGGCAGGGTGATCCCGAACATCTTGAAAATCAGGCTACCCGCAACCGCAAATGTGCTTAGCACGATCGCGCACGTCCACGCCGACCGCCGCGCCATCGTCTTCCGTTCCGCTTCCGGCGACTCCGCCGTAATCGCCAGAAACATCGGAATCACCGCAAACGGATCCACCAAAAAGAAAACGGAAGTCACCGCAATCAGCGCAAACTCGAGAACTTCTGTGATCGCAGCATGCATAGGCGTTCGATGCGGCAGCCCCCGCCGCAGACGCTATTCTCGGAACACCCGCCCGCAATTGCAAGTCGCGCGTCGCTGCGCTCAAGGGGGTGCGCCCGAAATTGGATTGACGTACCCCCGAAACCACCTCATCATTTCAGCTGACTTCCCCGATCGCAGCCTTAGCCCGGTGTGTATATTTGTGTCTGTGTTCCGAAGGACGCTTCCCTCTCGCCGGAGGAAAACGTGATCTCGAGTATCGGCCGCGCGGCCGTGATCGTAACTCTTGTCTTCCACTGCGGCGCCCTCGCAAAGGCCGCCGGACCCCAGGCATCGCCGCGCAACCTCATCACACACGATATTGACGACCGCCAGCGCGTGGCCCTCCGCGGAAACACCCGTCCCGAGGCGAATCGAGAGAACGATCGCGGCCCCGTTCCTGACGACTTCAAGCTCGAACACATGCTCCTGCAATTGCGGCGCCCGCCCGAACTCGAGCAGCAATATGACGAATATCTGGAAGCCCTCACGCAGCACAACTCCGCCAATTTCCACCAGTGGCTCACGCCGGCCGAGGTCGGCGACGCCTACGGCCTGTCGCATTCCGACCTGCGCCGCATCGAGTCCTGGTTGCGATCGCACCGAATCCGCGTGAACTTCGTCTATCCCAATCGCGTGGTCATGGACATTTCCGCAACGGCGGCCGAGCTGCGCGAAGCGTTCGGCGCCAGCGTTCACTTTCTCGAAGTAAACGGCCAGCGCCACTACGCCAACGTCAACGATCCGGAAGTTCCGGAGGCCCTCGCGCCCGCAATCGTGGGCATTGTCTCGATCCACGATTTCAGGCCGCATCCGATGATCAAGCCGAGAACGCAGTACACCTACACAGACTCAAACGGCACGTTTCAGGCTGTCACGCCCGCCGACTTGGCCGAGATCTACAATCTGAGCCCCCTCTTCAGCCAGGGAATCACCGGCGCGAACCAAACGGTTGTGGTCGTCGAAGACAGCGACCCATACACAACCACCGACTGGACCACCTTCGAGCAGGAATTCAAGCTGACGCAATATGGCGGAACGCTTTCCGTTACCCATCCCAACGTCGCACCCGGAAACAACTGCACCGACCCGGGTGACAACTCCGACGACATCGAGGTTGAGCTGGATATGGAATACGCCGCTGCGGCCGCACCGGCCGCGGCGATCGTTGTAGCCACCTGCTCGAACACAGCCACTGACGGCCCACTGCTCGCGCTCGAAAATATCGCCGCCTCGGATACCCACCCCTACATCATTAGCGTGAGTTACGGCGAATGCGAGCCCGGGAACGGCGCGGCCGCCAACGCCGCGCTCTACTCGGCCTATCAGACCGCCGCGTCCGAAGGCATCTCGGTCTTCGTCTCGTCCGGTGACGAAGGTCCCACGAGTTGCGACCCCGATTCCGACGCCGCGTCTCACGGGATCAACGTCAACGGCTGGGCATCGACGCCCTACAACGTCGCCGTCGGCGGCACCGACTTTGGAGACACTTTTGCCGGAACCAATGCGACGTATTGGAGTCCAACGAACAGTTCCGCTCTCCAGTCCGCGATGAGTTACATCCCCGAAATACCTTGGGACGATTCCTGTGCCAGCGTTCTGGTGGCCACCTTTGTGGGCGATAACCCTCCGTACGGCTCCTCGGGGTTCTGCAATTCGAGCGAAGGCAAGGAGTACTTCCGCACCACCGGCTCCGGCAGCGGCGGCCCCAGCGGCTGCGCCACAGGAGCGGCTTCCACCAGCGGCGAAGTGAGCGGCACGTGCGCCGGCTATCCGAAGCCGTCGTGGCAATCCGGACTCTTTGGAAATCCCGATGACGCCGTGCGCGATCTCCCCGACGTCTCTTTGTTCGCCGCCAACGGACTCTGGGGCCACTTTTACATCCTTTGCTACAGCCACACGGGCTCCGAATTCGGCGGCAACCCCTGCACCGGAACCCCGGATCCCTCCGCAAAAACTGGCGCCACGTGGAACGCCGCCGGCGGAACCTCTTTTGCCTCGCCCATCCTCGCCGGAATTCAAGCTCTCGTGAATCAACGCACGGCCGCGCTCACGATCTCTCCCGTCCCTGGCCAGGGCAATCCCAATCCCGTCTACTACGCGATTGCCGCCTCCGAATATGGCAGCTCCGGCAGCGCGCTTTGCAATTCGAGCGCGCAGCCCCTTCCGCGTCGCGGCGTGGCCACGTCCTGCGTGTTCTACGACGTCACGCAAGGCGACATCGACGTCAATTGCACCATCGACTCCGCCAACTGCTATGATCCCGGTGCCACCTTCGGCAACGGCTTCAATGGCGCCATCGTGACCGGCACAATCTCTGGAGTCACCGCCTCCGCCGCCGGCGCCGGCTACACCAGCGATCCCACATGCACCATCTCCGCCCCGCACAATCCCGACGCATACAACGGCTACTCCGGCGGCACGCAAGCCACCTGCACCGCCACCGCGTCCGGCGGTCATGTCACCGCAATCACTCTGACGAATGCAGGCGCGGGCTACGCTCCCAACCCCGTCTGCATGCTCACCGGCGGCGGTGGAACCGGCGCCACCTGCTCCGTTTCCGGCGTCACCGACGCCGCCTACGAGCCTGCCTTCGCGGCAACCCCTGGCTGGGATTTCGCCACCGGCATCGGCACGATCAACGCCTACAATTTGGTTTTCAGTCCGCTCTGGGCCGAAGGACCATAAACAAGCGCCATGAGCGTTTCCCGCTTCCGCCAACTCGCGAAACTCCTGCCGCTCGCCGCGACGCTCGTTGCCGCCACGGTAATGTCGGGGCAACAGCCCATGCCCGTCCGCGCGCCCTTGCATTCAATTCCCCAACATGCGGTAGACGACTGGACGCATCACCGCCTGGTGTTCTCCAATCCAGGCACGGCTGCCGACGCCATTCACGCTGGCACGTATGCGCGTTGGGCGAAGATCGCGAGCGACCCGCGCTTCGTGTTGCAACAGCGAAAGCGCGCAGCCGCCGCCAGGACGGATTCGCACCCGACTCTGCGTCCGCCGGCAAATGAAACTGCAAAGCAAATGGAAGCGCCGCCCGCACAAATCGAATGGCCGCGGTTCCCTCGCCGTCCGGAACGCCAATATCCCCGCGGAGTGACGCCCGCCATCGCGCTTGGCAACGAAAAGTACGCGCCGCCCCAGCGCGGGTTCCCAATTCCCTTCCGCCCGCGCCGCAGGTTCGGCAGAAACCGCATCCAAACGGACTGGAGCGTCAACCTCGGAACCAGCGCGACGCTCGGCCTCGGCACGTTCCCGGCGAAATATTCGTTCGACATCTCGTCCGCCAGTTGCGCCACCGACCCCTCGCCCGACTTCGTCGTCTACAACACCGGTTTGCAAGGCGGCGGAAGCCAAGCCAGCATCGTTGCGTTCGACAACCTCTACACCGGCTGCTCCCCCACGGTGCCTTCGTTCTACTGGGCCTACGACACAAATGGCGGCACGATCACAACGTCCGTAACTCTGTCGGCCGACGGCTCGCAGGTCGCCTTCGTGCAAACCACGGCATCCGTGGCGAGTCTTGTCGTGTTGACGTGGGCCGCGTCCACCACGCAAGACGCCAGCCATCCCGACTCGCTGAGCAATACCGCCGCCGCTTCCTACCGTGGCTGCCCCGCGCCCTGCATGACCGCAATCCCCTTCAGCGGCGGCGCCAACGATTCCGGCTCTTCGGTCTACTACGATTACTCCAGCGATTCGCTCTACGTGGGTGACGACGCTGGCAAGCTCCACAAGTTCACCGGCGTTTTCGGCGGAACTCCCGCCGAGGCCGGCAGCCCGTGGCCCGTCAGCGTCAACACCAGCGGAGAAGCGTTGTCGTCGCCGATATTCGATCCCAGCTCCGGCAACATTTTCGTCGGCGACTATCTCGCGAGCGGCGAAGCGAATTGCGCCACGGCAGGCTGCGGCTATCTCTATTCCGTCAGCGCCTCCACCGGAGCCGTCGTTCAATCCGCGCAGCTCGATTACATTTTCGGCATCGTCGATGCGCCCATCGTGGATTCGACGGCCGAGACCGCGTACGTGTTCGTCGGCGCCGACAGCGGATTCGAGTCCGCGTCGTCGCCCTGCGGCGTTCGCGTGCCGTGCAGCGGAGTCTTCCAGTTCCCCGCCACGTTCGCGTCCGGCTCGTCCGGCACCGAAGCAACCACCGGCGACGGCTACGAATTCATGCTCTCCGGCGCTTTCGACAACGAGTACCTCACCTCCGGCGACGGAACCAGTCCCACGGGAAACCTCTACGTCGTCGGCAACACCGGCTCGGCGAACAACACGCTCTACCAGATTCCCATCACTTCCAACACGATGGGAACGCCGGTGGCTGGCCCTGTCCTGAGCACGAATTTTACGAACGGCTATTTTTCCGCCGGCCTCCAGTTGACCGAAATTTTCACCGGTTCCACGGATTACATTTTTACCAGCGTGCTCATCTTCGCCGAGCCCGCCTCCTGCACCAGCAGCCTCGCCGACGGCTGCGTGATGGGCTTCGACGTCACCAGCGGAACCATCACCGCCAGCACCACGCCCACCGGCGCCACCACCGAAGCGGGCGGCTCCAGCGGCATCGTCATCGACACCGCATCCACCGGCCTCGCCGGCACCTCCAACATCTACTACACGCCCCTCGCCGACCAGCCCTGCCCCACCTCCGCCACCACCGGCGGCTGCGCCATCCAAATCTCCCAATCCTCACCCTGATCATTCCGGCGATGCGGGGCGAAGAACGGGCAAACCGGAAGAGGCTGTTTTGTCGCGGTTAGAAAATGTCTTCTCCTTTGTTTTTCGGTGGTTGCAGCGATTTTTGAATGTGGCGTTGTCGCGATTAGCTTTTTCTTCGCCCGGGAGAATCCGTGACTTGTGTCCCGAGGCATCGGGAGTGATCGGTGACTCGTGTCGGGACAAACCCTGAAACCAAAAAGCCGGTTTTTGTAGCGATTGAATTTTTTTTTGGTGGCTTGTTTTCATCGACTTAGCGGGATTTCTATTTGCAAAGTGTAGCGATTGATCCCGAAGTGTCGGGACGGGTCCGAAGCGTCGGGAGCAGCCTGCTTTGCCGGTCATTTCCCAAGCCTCCGACTGCAGGATATCATATAGTTACTTAGTTGTCAAGTCCTAGTACTATACAAATGTGCATCGGGCGGTGGAATCTCGAAACCGGGGATCAAAGGCCAAGGCACGCACCCTTCAGACGCCGAAGGGATTCCGGCACTCAACAGCAGGGCCTAAGGCTGTGTAACCCCGGCACTAGCACGGATTGAATTCCGTGTTTTGTTAAGAAGTGAAGGTTGATTTCGGTTATACTCTGATGGCTCGTAGTCAGGGCGTCGCTGAAAGGAGGACAACATAATGGCGGAAAAGAAAGTGATTCATGTTGAGAATATGGACGTCGCTAAGAGGACCTCTGCGGTCAACGTGCCTGAGAATGAGGGGACCGAGGCAGCCGTATGCTATTGGAACGGTCAAAGATATGGCGAGGGTTCCATTATATGTGTAAATCACAAAGAACTCATCTGTACCAGGTTCACGACGTGGAAGGACACGGGACAAAAATGCTAAGGAGTGAACCGTCCCCGCCGTCCGGACCCGTGAAGAAATATTATTAAGATCACGTCCAAAAGGTACGGAGAAGCAATGAGACACCAGTTTAGTTTGTTGGTATTAGTCATTGCCGCTGTAAGTGGGTTAACTGTTTTAAACAGCCAAGCAGCCCCTCAACCAATCAACGACATTCAAATCGCTACGAGTAACACTAAAATTTGCGCTGGAGCGATTGACGTACAGAGTTTTGTCGTTTACGCAGCAAATACGAATACCGGAAAATTCATCGACGCAACCATTAAGTACGACTCGAATCCATCGGGCCAATCGTTTCCTCTGTACGATGCCGATGCAGAACCTTACACAGACCAATTCCCTAAGTTGATGGTGGTTCGCATCGCACCCCAACGGACTGTTCAGATCGGATGTACGTATACGTATAGGTCCTCAAACACGCCGCACCAGATAGGGAAGGTTCCGATTGTCACAACGGTGGCGAGCGCGGCTTACGCAATCGGAGGTCAAGACAAACCGTCCGAAGACGCCCGCTCATTTGCCGCGTTTGTTTGGGGGATCGGACTTCCCGGATGCCCAACAGGGCCGAAACCGCAGGGTGATTTAGCATTGATAAACTTACATCCGTATGCGCGACTAAGAGCGACGGTCGAAGTAGCGAACGGGCATGAAACAGACGATGTACCGCCGCTCGCAACTTCGGGCGAACTTGGTTGCACCAATGGGGACTCAAGGGTCACTAGCGTGTCGAAAGCTGAACTCGTTTATCCTCCGACTCATCCCTGAAACGGATCTCTCACCCTTTGGCGATTGGTCTCGACTGATCGAGGGTTGTCCTCTCGAGCCGCGACAGGTCGAGTTGGGTGCAATAGACACGCAGACAAGTGGAGTTCTTTCCCGACGAAGAGCGTCCGGTGGAGTCTCCTAAGCGGCAGGGAGACAACGGCGGCAGCCACCAACATACGTGCTTGCCTTCTTGTCGTCCTCTCACTCGAATCAGGTCGGCTTTTCGAGGAGGGATATGAGTCGTTCCAATCGGAGAAACAATTCATCGAACGTCAACACCGTGACTCCGTGTGTCCGCTCACGCTGCAATTCAAAGTTCTCTTTCATGTTTTGATCCGTCAACTCCGTAGAGTGCCCGGCGATAACTATGCACCGGGGCTCGCCCAGCGTCAGCCGTCGCGGATGCTCCGCGGTCACGCTGTCGAATTGTCGCATAAGGCTTTGACGGTATCTGAGCACTTGGGCGATTGCGCCGGACAAATCGCGAGACAGCGGAAAGACGCCATCGCGATAGGTGGGGCCAAGTAGTTTTGTCTGTGGGGTTTTGATTTCAATCAGGATCACCGCGTCAGTAGATTCTGTCGAGGCCAAGAAATCCAGCTCTCTGCCTCCTAGATTGCTGAGTTGTTTTCCACCCACATAGGCTTTTGAGCGGATAACAACCACGGGATAGGCAAACATGTGACTGAGGACGTATGCCCGCTCCTCTAAGAAAGCCTGCCAGAACGGCTCCGAGGGATTCTCTTGGTTTTTCTTCCAATATTCCAGGGCACTCTTCAGCGCGGCTAAGCCAATGAGAGCGTTGAGAGTCGGGATTTGTTCAGGGGCCATCGACACGAGTTTTTCAGCTGTCTCGCGGCGCTCGGACGATGTGGCAAGCCACTTGACTAGCTTAAGGAGCATCGCAGCGGCATCTTCCGAATTCTTGTCGCATATTATTTTTAGGTCCTGTTGTCCGAGAGCAACGAAACCTGCGAGGTTCTTGTCAACCTGCACAAACGTTTTCTGACCCGTTGGAATACCCTTTTGCTCATATAGCCTGTAGAGCGGGACCAAACCTTCTAACAGACTTCGAAGTTCTTGTGCGTGCAAGGCCAGCTTATAGCCTTCCTCAGCTTTCAGAGAAGATAGCGGAATCGTGGTCACTGGCAACCATGGGCCGCTTCTAGATTTCTTCCGTTGATAGACAAACTGTCCGTCAACGCTTGCCTTGGGATTCTCGGGGTTATCAACCAAGGTCGGCAGGAAGACCAGCCGGACTTGATCGCTTTCCCGGAGAATTATCGGATTGCATCCGGCCGAACTTCGGGATGTCGAGCGAGTCTCGTATGTCTTCATTTTGAGTTCCGCTTGAAGCGAGTTTTTTGCATCTGGTCCGCGCATTATATCAAAGTGACAACATATCGCGGTCGGCATATAGAAACGGGACCCAGAAAAGGAGGCAACTTTTCGTTTCTGCTTGAGTGGTGTTTACAGTTGTGATAAGTCCTAGCCGACTAGATGACGAATCGTAAAGAGAGGCCTCCCTTGAGCCCACCTACCGCCCGAAGACGGCCGCGAAAAGCGCATACTGTGAAAGTCGGCAAAACGGGCGAGTCAGCAAAGAGTTGCTTTATCATCGCCCCGTTTGGCGGGTGGAACGATGCATACTATGAGGAGATCTATCGTCCGGCAGTTGAGTTGGCCGGATTATCTCCAAAGCGGGCGGATGATCTTTATCGACCTAGCGCCATCGTCCACGACATTTGGGCGTTTGTGAAGTCTTCCCAGGTGATACTCGCTGACCTGACTGATAAAAACCCGAACGTCTTCTACGAACTTGGGCTCTCACACGCGCTTGGCAAACCAGTTGTAATGGTTACTCAATCTATGGATGACGTTCCCTTCGACTTGCGCGCGTTGCGCGTCATCCAGTTTGCAGTTGAAGATCCTGAGTGGGCTAAGTCTCTTCGCGAACGAATCAAGCGAGCGCTAAAGGAGGTCTTAGCCGCACCAGAGCAGGCGGTTCCGCCCACTTTTCTGCACGAAAGGCGGACAGAAGGCCAACCTACAGTTACTCCGCTTGAAAAGAAAGTATTGCAACTTGAGCAGCAATTTGCGGTTTTACGCGAAGAAAGCATATCTCGGCCCCGCCGTCCGCAAATACAGCCGCGCGAGGCGTTGGACCTCATTGAAAGATACGTGTCCCGTGAGCTGCCCAGCCGCGTGATCGTAGAGCGTTTGGAGGATCTCGGAGTTCCGAGAGACTGGACTCTTGGCGAAATCCGCAAACTGAAGCCGCAGCCAGCGAGACCATCTCCAGTGCCACCGGCAGTACCGCCAAAGGCGGATGCTAAGAGTGAAGGGCCCGGCTAGCCCCGAGCTCGAGCTGGCGGGCGGGGCAACTTAGACCCCAAATTTTTCGGGTGCCGCAATCCTTCGGTGCTTGAAGGGTACCGGGCGGCGAACCGATTTCAAATTTAAGATTGGAAATTTCAGAGAAACAGGGGAAACGAAGCGGCGCGAGCAACGAAAGGTGCTGCGGTGAGCATGGAGGCCCGGGGCTAAAGCCCCTTTTTATTTTGGGGCTTCTTTCGCACGGCCGAAAAGCGGCCGTGCTCCCCCGACTGAAGTCGGGGGCTTCCACCCTGCCCAGGTTCGCATCCCGAAGCGTCGGGACAAACCCTGGGACCCGAGTCCGGGGCTTCCACCCTCAAACCCGCAGTGCCAGGGCTTGAAGCCCGCTATCTTAGCGGATTTTCCCACCTTCACGAGTCACGGGTTTCATGTATTCTGCTTCTCCTATGCTTGACCTCGGATACGTGCGGGAGCACCTCGACGTGATCGAAAAGATGGCGCGCGACCGCGGCATCTCGCTCGATCTCGCTCCGTTTCGCGAGATCGATACGGAGCGGCGGCAACTGATTCATTCGACGGAGCTGCTGAAAGCTGAGCGCAACAAGGCCAGCGATGAAATCGTCACTTTGAAGAAATCCGGCGCGGACACGAGCGCGATTCTCGCGCGGATGAAGGACGTTTCCGAGCAGGTGAAGCAGAACGATGCGCGAATCGCCGAGCTTGACGAGCGGCTGAAGCAGTTTCTGCTGATGGTGCCGAACATTCCGCACGCGAGCGTCCCGGTGGGCAAGGGCGCGGCCGACAATGTGGAAGTGCGGCGATGGGGCGCAGCGCGGGCATTCGATTTCACGCCGCGCCCACACTGGGAACTCGGCGAAGCCGCGGGGATTCTCGATTTCGAGGCTGCGGTGAAAATCGCGGGCGCGCGCTTCGCGGTTTACAAAGGGCTCGGCGCGCGGCTCGAACGCGCCCTCGCTAATTTCTTCCTCGACCTCCACACGAAAGAGCACGGCTACACCGAAATTCTGCCGCCGTTCATCGTCAACACGGCTTCGCTGACCGGCGTGGGCCAGCTGCCGAAATTCGCGGCGGATATGTTTCACCTGGAAGGCACGGACCTGTGGCTGACGCCGACTTCGGAAGTGGAGCTGACCAGCCTGCATCGCGACGAAACGCTCGATGCCGACCGGCTGCCGGAAAAAGTGTGCGCGTGGACGGCCTGCTTCCGGTCGGAGGCGGGCGCGGCCGGAAAAGACACGCGCGGCATCAAGCGCCAGCACCAATTCCAGAAAGTGGAGCTGTTCAAATTCACGCGCCCGGAACAAAGCTACGACGAGCTTGAATCGCTGGTCGGCAACGCCGAGGCGGTGCTGCAGAAGCTGGGGCTGCACTATCGCGTGATGCAGCTTTGCACGGGAGACATGGGATTCGCGTCGGCGAAAACGTACGACATCGAGGTGTGGCTGCCGTCGAGCAAGGAGTTCATGGAAATTTCGTCGTGCTCGAACACGGAGGCGTTTCAGGCGCGGCGCTCGGGGATTCGGTTCAAGCCGAAGGGCGGAGGAAAGAGCGAGTTCGTGCACACGTTGAATGGCTCAGGGCTTGCGGTTGGGCGGACGTGGATCGCGGTCGTCGAGAATTATCAGCAGCGGGATGGATCGATCGTGATTCCGGATGCGCTGCGGTCGTATATGGGAGTGGATCGGATTCAGGGTGCGGGATGAGGGGCGTGGGCGAGGAGCGAGGAGGACTAAAACCTCTTAACCACAGATGAACGCAGATAGAAGGGCAAGTGGGCCGAACGAAAAGCAGATCCCTCACCCCCATCTGCAAACGGCGCAGCTGGGTTCCCTTCGGCTTCGCTCAGGGCAGGCGGGATGACAAAGACGGGGCAAGGTCGAGTACGCGTCCCTCGCGGTCACCCCTTCAGCGCGGGCACGGAGCCTGCCAGGACTTTCGGGCCGGTTGGGTGGGGCATGCCGCCGGCGGGTTCGAGGGTGATCGCAAACGAAGCGGGCGTGACGCCCGGCGACATTTTCATCATCCAGTGGCTGATCTCGTCGGTGGCCGGATTGAAGACGCCGGCGTTAATCGGATCGCCTTTCATCGGAACGAGCCAGAGCTGGTAGCTCTTGTCGGCGGGGGCTGGGTCAACTTTGCCGTCGTACATGAGCATGCCCATCTTGGAGTTATACGTCACTCGCCCCATTCCCTTCGGCATTCCGGGCATCGGCACCAGCGGGACGACAATCGTGTCGCGCGCGGCCAGGAGATCCGCGGCGTGGCGCGCTTCTTCCAGGTTTTTCTGCTGGGTGACCAGCGCCGCATGAAGATCGGCCATCTCGCGATTCAGGCGTTCGTTCTGGTTCCAAAGGAGGATTGTGGCAATGGCGAGCGCCACTCCCACGGGCGCGAGCACACCCGTCCACCAGCGGCCGAAGACTCCGCTGCGGGCACGGGGCTCAACTTTGCGCGGAGCGACAGCGACAGCGGGCACGCCGCTGCCTTCGGCGCGAACGCGAGCCAGCAATAGCTCTTTCACATGGGGCGCAGGCTCCACGCGAGCTGCCGCGAACGAAATCAGGGCCACGCGGCCGCGCGCTTCGGCGAGTTTGCGGGCGCAATCGGCGCACGAGGACAGGTGCGATTCGATCGCCTGCTTCTCATCGCCTTCCAGCGCGCCGAGAGCGTAGAGATCGAAGTCTTCTTCGCGAGTTGGGTGACCGTTCATGGTTGTAAATTTCGTTTCAAATTTTCCACTGCGGAACGCAAACGCGTCTTCACGGTGCCGAGCGGGTCGCCGGTGCGCTGCGCGATCTCGCTGTGCGTCAAACCTTCGAAGTACGCGAGCTCGAGCACAGCGCGCTGCTCCTGTGGCAGCCGACCGAGCGCGCTTTTCACGCGCCCCATCATTTCCTTCTGGGCGACCACGTTATCGAGATTCGTGGGAACTATGACGCTGTTCTCGTCGAGCTGTTCGCCGGAGCTTGGGTTGTGCTTGCGCAGCCGCGAAATGGCGCGGTTGCGCGCAATCACCGTGAGCCAACCCGCCAGCGACCCGCGCGAGGGATCGAATCGCGACGACGTCCGCCAGAGCTGGTAAAAAATGTCCTGCAAAATCTCTTCCGCGGCTTGCGTGTCGCGCAGAATCCGGTTTAGCACAGACGAGAGCATGCCCGCGTACCGGTCGTACAGCGCCGCCAACGCGGACTCGTCGCGCTGGACGATTCGCTGGATGAGCGCCGCGTCCGAGGCGTCCAACTTCGCTCCCGTCTCGGGATTCACGAGCTTGCAATGGCTCCATTCTTAAGATACGCGCGCGACCGGACCGCTGGATTGCGGCCATCGGTCAGTCGCTCGCGCTGCGGTGCTGAAGGGACAACCGGAGGCAGCCTAACTTGGGGGCGGCGGCGTGGTCAATGTGTTCTGGCGGGGTGCTCTGGCGGGCTCGACACGGTCCAGGAGCGCAGAATCGAGGTCTTTGCGTAAGACATTTAGATTCAGGGGCTTGCCGCGCTTTCGTCGATACTCGCTGTAGACGGGTGCGACACTTCGCGCTGTGTCTTTACAGTGGTTTCCATTGACATCCTTTGCAGCTTGGCTAAACTTCGACACGTCCACGACTTAGGATGGCTCGAACGGACGGCGAAAATCATCGCTGATCGCGCGCGCGAATCCCAACGTCTGGAGGAGGCAGAATGGCAACGGTGGTCAAGCCAGCCCCACAGCCGATTCCGCGCATCGCGCCGCGCGAAGATCTGAATCCGCATCGCATCGCCCAGATCCAGTTCGACATCGCCGCTGAATACCTGAAGCTCGATCAGGGGCTGCGCCAGATTTTGCGGTCGCCCAAGCGCGTGCTCGAAGTGTCGATCCCCACGAAGATGGACAACGGGCAGGTGAAGGTGTTTTCCGGGTTTCGCGTGCAGCACAACGTGGCGCGCGGTCCTGCGAAGGGTGGCATTCGGTATCATCCCGCGGTCACGCTGGACGAAGTGAAAGCGCTGGCGACGTGGATGACGTGGAAGACCGCGACGGTGAACATCCCGTACGGCGGCGCGAAGGGCGGCGTCATCTGCGATCCGAAACGCATGAGCAAGGGCGAGCTGGAACGCATGACGCGGCGCTTCACGTCCGAGATTCTCCCGATCATCGGGCCGGAGCAGGATATTCCGGCGCCGGACGTTTACACCGATTCGCAGACGATGGCGTGGATCATGGACACGTATTCCATGACCAAGGGCTATTCGACGCTCGGCGTCGTCACGGGGAAGCCGGTTTCGATCGGCGGGTCGGAAGGGCGCAATGAAGCCACGGCGCGCGGCTGCCTGGTGGTGTGCGAAGAAGCGTGCAAGATAAAGAAAATTAATTTGCGCGGCGCGAGCGTCGCGATCCAGGGATTCGGCAACGCGGGCTCGCTGGCAGCAAAACTATTCGCGGAGAAGAAAGCGCGGGTGGTGGCGATCAGCGATTCGCGAGGCGGCGTATTCAATTCGCGGGGAATCGATCCGTTGAAGGCGATGCGCTACAAAGAACGCTCAGGTACCGTCGTGGGCATGCCGGGCACGTCGCGAATATCGAACGACGATTTGCTCACCATGAAGTGCGACATCCTGATTCCCGCGGCGCTCGAAAACTCGATCACGCTCAACAACGTCGACTCGATCAAAGCGCGGATTGTGGCGGAAGCCGCGAATGGGCCAACCACTCCGCACGCGGACGAGGTGCTGGCGCGCAAGGGAATCATGCTGCTGCCCGATATTCTGGCGAACGCGGGCGGCGTGACGGTGAGTTACTTCGAATGGGTGCAGGATTTGCAGGGCTTCTTCTGGTCGGAAGGCGAAGTGAACGCGAAGCTGGAATCGGTGATGCGCCGCGCGTTTCACGAAGTGCACGATACGATGCGCAAGCACCGCACGCACATGCGCACCGGCGCCTATGTGCTCGCAGTAGGACGCGTCGCCGACGCAACGCTGGTTCGAGGACTCTTCCCGTAGAACTTCGCCCGCACCGAAATCTTCCCGGGCCGCGCCGACATCCCACATCAAAGATAGCTCTTGCGCTTCGATTGAGAAGGCGCGTACATTTCAATTTGCCGGCGTGCCCAGCAACTGAGGTGCCGCCGGCATTTGTGCCTGCGCGGAGGGCACGACGACTTGAATAACCACGCCAATCATTCGGCTCACACGCCACCTATTCTTCTAACCATCGCGGGATTCGATCCTTCTTGCGGCGCAGGCGTGGCCGCGGACCTGAAGACGTTCGCGGCGCACAATTGCTACGGCGTCGCGGCGGTGACCGCGCTTACCGTGCAATCCACGCAAGGCGTGCGCGACATCCATCCGACTCCTTCGGCGACATTGCGCGCGCAGCTCGACGCGCTTTCGGAAGATTGCACGATTGCGGCGGTGAAAATTGGGATGCTGGCGAATCGCGCGAACGCGTCGGCGGTGGCGGATTTTCTCGACAAGCATAAATTCGCGCATGTGGTGCTCGACCCTGTTTCGCGGCCGACCGCGGGCACCGGCGAATTGCTCGACGAGGCGGGACTGAAATTCGTACGCGATGAGCTTCTGAAGCGCGTGAGTGTGGTGACGCCGAACATACCGGAAGCGGAGTTTCTAACCGGCTTGGAAGTGAAAGATCTGAACGGCATGAAAGCGGCCGGGCAGAAACTGCTCGAAATGGGAGCGCGCGCCGTGATCGTTACGGGTGGTCACCTCGACAAGCCTATCGACGTTCTGTGCGAAGCGTCCGGCATCGAAACCTTCGGCGGTGACCATGTGAAAAGCCCTAACACGCATGGCTCGGGGTGCACCTTCTCATCCGCGATCGCGGCGCAGCTCGCGTCAGGCCAGCAATTGCGCGAAGCCGTGATTCTGGCGAAGGCGTACGTCACGAAAGCGATCGACAAGTCGTACCCGATCGGCAAAGGGGCCGGCCCGCTGAATCAGCTTTTCCGTTTCCACCAGGAGCCGCCGGCCCGCGGCGTCCACGAAGTGCCGCAACACGGTATGCATCCCGCCGCCGAACCAGCCGCACATTAGAAATCCGAAGTAGAAAATCCAAGAGTTCGAGAGATCAGGCGTTAGCGTTTGAAGACGACGCGGCCTGCGACGATGGTCGCCATCGGCGCGCCGCGGAACGCGCGACCATCGAACGGCGTGTTGCGCGATTTGCTGGCGGATTCGGACGCGCGGAACGTCCAGGCGTGGTCAGGGGAAAAAATCGTGAGGTCGGCAGGCGCCCCGGCCGCGATTTTGGGTTCGGTTCCGAGAACGCGCGCGGGGCCCGTGGTGAAGAGTTCCACTAGCCGCATCAATGAAAGCTTGCCTTTGTGCACAAGTTCGCTCAAGCCGAGCGCGAGCGCCGTCTCGAAACCGGTGACGCCGAAGGGCGCGCGATCGAATTCCACATCTTTGCTCGCGGGATGATGTGGCGCGTGGTCGGTGGCGATGGCGTCGACGCTGCCGTCGGCAAGGCCCTGAATCAGCGCATCGCGGTCCTCGCGCGAAGTGAGCGGCGGATTCATTTTATAGTTGGTGTCGTAGCGGACGTCCTCGTCGGTGAGGGTGAAATGATGGGGCGTGACTTCGCAGGTGACGCGCAGGCCTCGCTGCTTCGCAAATCGCACGTATTCGAGCGAGCCGATGGTGGACATATGCGCGATGTGCAAGCGCGCGCCGGTAAGCAGCGCCACTTCCACGTCGCGGCCCACGCAAATCGATTCGGATTGCGACGGAATTCCCTTCAGCCCCAGCCGCACCGACGCCGGACCTTCGCGCATCACGCCGCCGGCGAAAAGCGAGGCATCCTCACAGTGATCGATCACCGGCAGACCGAGAGCATTGCAGTAGTCCATCACCTGACGCATCAGCCGCGCGGTGGCGATCGGCTTGCCGTCGTCGCTGACGCCGACAATTCCCGCATCTTTCATCGCGGCAATTTCGGCGAGCGCCTCGCCCTTGCTTCCGACGGACGCTGCGCCAATCGGCCACACTCGCACGCTGCCAGCCGCGGCGGCCCGTTCGACGATGCCACGTGTGACTGACGCGTTGTCGTTCACCGGCTGCGTGTTCGGCATGCAGCAGATTGCCGTGAATCCGCCGCGGGCGGCCGCGCGAGTGCCTGTCTCGATTGTTTCCGACATCTCCTGCCCCGGCTCGCGCAGGTGGCAGTGCAGGTCGATGAAGCCGGGAGCAACGACGAGGCCCGCGGCGTCGAAAATCTCGGCCTCGGGCCCGGAAAGGTTTGCGCCGATCTTTTCACCGATCCGTGCGATTCGTTCGCCGTCCAGCAGGACGTCCAGCGTCGCGTCGGTCTTGCTTGCCGGATCCAGCACTCGCCCGTTCTTAATCAGCAGCATTCGATCATTCCTTCGCGGGATGGGGCGCGTCAACCGCGGCGCCGCCGATGAGATGGTAGAGCAGGGCCATGCGAACAGCGAGGCCGTTCGTCACCTGCTCGAGGACACAGGATTGGGGCCCGTCGGCTACCGCCTGGTCGATTTCAAGGCCGCGAATCATCGGCCCGGGGTGCAGCACGATGGCGTCCGGCTTCGCGAGCCGGAGCCGTTCCGGCGTCAGTTGGTAGCCCAACACATATTCCTCGGCGGCAAGCGCCGGCTCGTGAATGCGCTCGGTCTGCACGCGCAGCACGATGATCGCGTCCGCACCCTCCAGCGCTTCTTCAATCCGCACAACACGCCGCACATTTGGCGCAAGCGCCTCGAGCTCGCGCGGGACCCACATCGGCGGGCCGCAGAGCGTAATTCGCGAATCGAACTTTGTCAGCAGGTGGATATTCGAGCGGGCCACGCGGCTGTGCAGGATATCGCCGAGAATCGTGACGTTCAGCCCTTCGAGAGTTCCCTTGCGGTCGCGAATCGTGAGGGCGTCGAGCAGGCCCTGGGTAGGATGTTCATGGGTTCCGTCACCTGCATTCATCACCGGGATTTCAAGCCGCGCGGCTACAAATTCCGGCGCGCCGGACGAACTGTGCCGCATCACGATTCCGTCGGGGCGCATGGCTTCGAGGGTTCGCACGGTGTCGAGCAACGATTCGCCCTTTTTCAGGCTCGAAGACTCGGCCTGGAGGCTCATCGTGTCCGCGCCGAGGCGCGACGCCGCCGTCGTGAAGCTGATCCGCGTGCGCGTGGAAGCCTCGAAAAACGCAATGGCGACGGTCTTGCCGCGCAACGTGGCAAGTTTCTTCAACGGATGGCGCTGAAATTCCTGGAAAGGCTTGGCCTGATCGAGAAGAAAAGTGATTTGCTCGCGTGTGAGGGGTTCAATCCCGAGCAGGTGTTGCAAGCGCTGCAGCACAGTCTCCCTTTAACGTTTTCGCCTCCGCAGGCTGCCGGAGGGTTAGTCCACCCGATCCACCAGCATGACGCGTTCTTCCTTGTCCACTTCCTGGAGGCGCACTTCGACGATCTCGGTGTCGCTGGTCTGGACGGTTCTGCCGACGAACGTCGCCTCGATGGGAAGCTCCCGGTGGCCGCGATCGATCATAACGCAGAGCCGAATGCGCCGCGGGCGCCCCAGATCGAAAAGGCCGTTCATGGCGGCGCGTATCGTTCGGCCCGTGTATAGCACATCGTCGACCACCACAAGGTCACGATCGTCCACGGGAAACGGGATTTCGGTGGATTGCACGATCGGCTGCGGCCCCACTGTGGATAGATCGTCCCGGTAGAGCGTGATGTCCAGGGTGCCGACGGGAACCTCGACGTAGGAAGAGTCGCGAATGATGTTGGAAAGCCTGTGGGCCAGAGGAACGCCCCGCCGGCGCACTCCAATCAGCGCCAAATCCTTCGTTCCGCCGCTTTTTTCGACGATTTCGTGAGCGAGGCGGTTCAGCGTATGCCCGATTTCTTCGCTCGAGAGAAGCTGCCTTTTTTCGACGACGCGCATAGGGTCAGGTTGACTTGCAACTCTAAGCCGTTATTTCGTGCGTCATCCTAGCACAGACCGCCGCGCCTCGCAGCCAGTCCGGTTCGCGTCGCGGGAAAGGTTCCGGTAACCGCTGCGGGCTCAAGCAGGTTGTTAGAAAATGCTTGGAAGTCTGACGTGAACCGCATACCCTCGGCTCCAAATGCCGCCCTACTTTCGCCTCGGCTGGTTCATTTTCTTCCTGCTTTATTGCGGTTTCCTGATTTGGTGTTGGGCTGCGTGGTTCAAGTCGAAGCCGAAAGTTTTGCAGAATTGGCGAACTGCGGTGCTTCTTGCAGGACTTCTCTGCGCCACGCTTTCCGTGACGCTAAATAACTATCTCTACGTTCACGCCCTGTACACAGGGGGGTATCCCTTTCATCATTCTGTTGAGTTGATGTGCATACGTTCGGGCACTCGGACAGCGTTGCTGGGTATTGTCGCTGCGATCGCAGCCAAGGGGCGGGGGCGCATTCCTCTGGCCGGGATTTCTGTTTTGAATCTGCTGCTCTGGTTCGCTGCTGCTATGGCTCAATAAGAGTTTGAACGTTTCGGTTTCTCGACGGGACTTCGCAAACGCGGCTCGGCGACGAATTCCCCCCGAAGGACGCTAACTCCTCTGGTAAGTCGCTTTGTCGAAATTGACCCAGTTAGAGGCAAATCGAAATTCGGAGACTTAAGACAGTGCCCGCGGGAGAAACGCAGCGCGGAGAATCTCAGAACAACCCCGGAATCAAGCGCCAAGTTTTCCGCCGATAGGATTCATAATCCGCGCCGAAGGCCTCGCGAATCGTTCGCTCCTCGATGCGAATTTTCCGCAAGTACACAGCGATGCCAAGAGCGAGACCGAGCAGCGCATGAATTTGCCAGGAGACAACCACGGTTCCGACAAACATGCCCAACACGGCGGTGTACATCGGGTGGCGCAAAAGCCGGTACGGACCGGTGCGAATCAGCTGATGTTCCGCAGTGATGGTGATGGCTCCGCTCCAGAATCGGCCGAGATGCCGCCGGGCCCAATAATAGAGCGCCATGGAAGCCCCCTGGATGGTCAAGCCCATGACTACCAGCGCAAGCGTGGGCTGCACGATCCGGTGGGTCAAACCCGGGATCGGAATGAAAAGCAGCAAAATCGCGAGTAAGAGGAGATTCTCATGCAACCGGCGCGACTTCACGGGTTCGGTGCTCTTTCGCGCCGGCGCGTTTTTCACCGGGATGCTCCAATACGATATGAGGAGAAACCAGAGAATGCCGGATAACAAAATACCGAGCGCGGGCCGGGAGTGAATGATGAGAGCGACAATCAACGCGAGTAAAACGAGGTTGGCAGCCCATGCCGAGCGGCCCGTCAAAGAGAGGCGGCCGACCTTGAACTGCGCTATGGGGCGTTCCGGTGGAGTTTCCGGAGCGTTTTTCGGGGAGTCCGACTGCTGGTTCATGTTGCGGCCACGACGCGCATAGGGCCAGGTTGACTCGCAACTCTAAGCCGTTATTTCGCGCGTCATCCTAGCACGGACCGCGGCGCCCCACAGCCAACTCGCTCTCGAGCGGTACTCAATTCGCGAGGAGAGCCTCTATCGAGGGATGGAGGTAACAGCGCGGAGCTTTCCCACAAGCCGCACCGCGTCACCAATCCAGTTCGTAGAACGCGTACCAGTTCGGCTTCAATTGTTTGAATACGTATGCGTAATATCGGTTGGGGTTCTTGCGCGCTACAAGGTCTAATGTTTCCGTCGGGGAGTCAGAGGTTGGCGAAAGCTTCTTGGTCGAGTAGACGTAGCCAGCGGCGGAGCCGCCTGTGCACAATCCTCTGGCGACGGCCACGAAGAAAATTGCCCCAGGGAAATCTTCGGTGCGTACGATTCCCTCCTGTAGCGGCACCACCCGGAAGAGGGACCGATACGCATTCCAACGTGCTTCGTTAATGCCAATGTCTTCGCGCGGCCATGCGCTGTTGTTGTCAAGATCAGTGAAGTCAGCAGCGATGCGGATTAGGCGGGAATCCTGTTCCGCCATGACGCGAAGTTCGTTGAGTACGTCCGCATCGGATGCGAAATGCGTCTCGAGTTCCGCGTCATGGAGGCTGCGAAGGTCCGTTGGGTTTGGCGTAGCCGCCTGGCTGAGCGCGAGCAACGCATTCGCGTCTAGCCCTGCCGCCGCCCCTGTTGCGCCGAAGTTGAAGAGCGTATGATCGCGATACTTGAATGCCTGTTGTTTCTCGTCCCACGGCCCGTACTTCCTCCAATACTGATAGAGTTGCGGAGATATCGCGAAAGGCAACCAGGTAGGGAGCGCCGCAGAACCAGCCGGGGCACTTCCCTGGGACCCAGAACCGCCCGGCGCCACGTTCTGTCCCAAGGCTGCGAAGGTCCAGAACGACATCATCAGGAGTCCCGGTAGCACTCGCCGACTGACCACCTAAACGCCTCCGCTTACTAAGCTGGCCGCACTAACACGTCACAGCTTAGGTTTGAGTTGAGAGTAATACAACTGGACTGTCATGCTGTGACAGCTCCGAGTTAACTCCTCGCTTTCCGGACCCCTAGAATATCCACAGGCGGGCAGGAGGTGTTCTTGACCCGCGTGCTAAACTTTTCTCCAGTGAGTTCGCCCGAGTCGGCACGAACCGCGCCACGGCCCTCGGAGATTCAAGAGATTGACCTCCGAGTTAGCGTCGGCTCCGTTTCTCTCCAGAACCCAATCATCGCAGCCAGCGGCACGTTTGGTTACGGGGTGGAGTTCGCCCACCTTGTCGACCTGGATCGCCTTGGCGGCATCGTCGTCAAAGGCCTGTCGCTTGAGCCCATGGCCGGAGCGCCCGCGCCTCGGATGTGCGACACGGCGAGCGGCATGCTCAACGCCATAGGGCTGCAGAACGTCGGGGTCCGCGCCTTCGTGGCCGAGAAGCTTCCCCTCCTTAGGCGATACAACACGGCGATTATCGCCAACGTCTTCGGCCGTACCATAAAGGAATACGTTGAAGTGATTCGTGTCTTGGAGGGCACAGAGGGCCTCGCGGCGTACGAGCTGAACATCTCCTGCCCAAACGTCGATAAGGGAGGAGCGGAATATAGTACTGACCCCGGGCTTACGGCTGAGGTTGTAGCGACTGCCCGGCGGGCTGCGAAGCGTCCTTTGTGGGTGAAGCTATCTCCTGTTGTTGGCAATATTAGACTTATCGCAAAGGCGGCTGAGTCGGCTGGGGCGGACGCCTTGGTGATTGCGAATACCTACCCGGCGATGTGTATAGACGTACACACCCGAAGGTCACGTCTGAGTAGTACCTCAGGAGGGTTGTCGGGGGCGGCGATCAAACCTATAACGGTGAAGTTAGTTCATGAGGCGGGTCGGGTAACAAAGATACCGATCTTGGGGCTTGGTGGTATCGAAAGCCCTGCCGATGTAGCTGAATATATGCTCGTTGGGGCCTCAGCCGTCGAGGTGGGCACAGCACACTTTGTGGACCCAAGAGCTTCAGAGAAGCTCGTAAAGGATCTCGAAGCGTGGTGCCAGAACCAAAACATCTTTGAAATCAGCAGCTTACGGGGAGCATTAAGGACGTAAAGTAGTAGGCAGGAAGGACCCCGTAAGGTACAATATGCTGATTCAAATAAAGTTAGGTGAAAATGAGAGCCAAGGCCTTTGTGATGCTTGAGTCGGTGTTCTTAGGGTTGGGTCTGCTTGTTCTGACGCCGTCAGCAAATCCGACGGTTGCCGGAAACCTAAGCAGCCCGTCCCAATTTGCAACGTCTCTGCAGAACAGCCCTGTCCCAGCTAAGTCTGCTTCCAACCCTGCGCGCCAGCCCAAGCCGCTGGCGGTGTGGGAATGCACTACCAGTTGGTACGGCGAGGATTTCGACGGTCAGCCGACCGCCACGGGCGAGCCATACGATATGTATGGCGCAACAGCCGCTCACCCGACCCTGCCTTTGGGGTCAATCGTCCGCGTCGTGAATACGCGCAACCACCGCAGCCAGGTGGTGCGCATCAACGACCGCGGTCCTTACGTCGAAGGTCGTGAGTTGGACGTCTCCTACGCAGTTGCTCAGAAGCTCGGCTTCGACCAGCGCGGCATCGCGAGAGTCCGCCTGGAACTCCTGGAGGTGCCTTCACGGCCCAACCCGGATCATCGCGACTAATCGTCGCCCTGGATTACGACCGCCTGCAGCCAGCCCTCGCTGTGGCACGTCGAATCCGTGGGGCCGCCGCCCTTTTCAAAGTCGGCAGCCAGCTCTTTACCTCCGAAGGCCCGCGAGCCGTTGAGAAGCTCGCGGACCTTGGCTTTGAAGTCTTCCTCGACCTGAAATTCCACGACATCCCGAACACGGTGGCGGGGGCCGTCCGCGCCGCCGCAGACCTGCCCGGGGTGACTCTGCTGACCATTCACGCCTCGGGCGGCACCGCCACGATGCGCGCGGCGCGCGAGGCGCTTGCTGGGCGAAAGAGGCGTCCTGCACTCCTGGGCGTCACCGTGCTGACCAGCCTGGATGCGGCCGCGCTGCGAAAAATCGGAATGTCGGGCAGCGTTAGTTCGAGGGCCGTGGCTCTGGCGAAATTGGCCCAGGAAGCCGGCTTCGAAGGCGTGGTTTCCTCCGCCCACGAGGTGCGTGCCATTCGGGAAGCCTGCGGACCGAAGCTGCTCATCGTCGTGCCGGGCGTGCGGCCGGCCAGCGGGGCCACAAATGACCAGGCGCGAGTGGCTACTCCCGCCGAGGCTATCCGCGCGGGCGCGAATTACATTGTGGTTGGCCGCCCCATCACCGCTGCGCCCAACCCCCGCGAAGCAGCCCTCGCCATCGCCAACCAAATCGAATCTGGCCAGAGATAGCTCGGATACCAACCCACCGTTTGACCCCTCTTTCTTCCTCCGCTAGCATCGGCTGGACAACATGGACAGCGCGAAGCACGTCATCGTCGGCACGGCCGGCCACATCGACCACGGAAAATCCTCGCTCGTCGAGGCGCTTACCGGCACGAATCCGGACCGCCTTGAGGAGGAAAAGCGCCGCGGCATCACCATCGACCTCGGCTTCGCTTTCTTGAAGCTTGATGGCGTGCGCCTCGGTTTTGTGGACGTCCCAGGCCACGAGCGCTTCGTCCGGAACATGCTGGCGGGAGTGGGCGGCATCGATCTGGCTCTGCTTGTGATCGCGGCAGACGAATCCATCAAGCCGCAAACCCGCGAGCATTTCGATATTTGCCGCCTGCTGGGAATTCCGCGCGGACTCATTGCGATCACGAAGGCCGACCTGGTGGATTCCGACGTGCTTGGCCTCGTGCGGCTCGAGGTGGAAGAACTTGTGCGCGGCTCATTCCTCGAAGGCGCGCCCATCGTGGCCGTCAGCGCGAAGACCGGCGCCGGCCTCGACGCCCTCAAACGCGAACTCCTGCGCGCCGCAAACGAAGCGCCCGCGAAAGAGGCTTCGCGGCACTTTCGCCTGCCGATTGACCGCTCGTTCGCCATGAAAGGCTTCGGCACGGTGGTGACCGGCACGCTCGTTTCGGGCTCGGTGAAAATCGAGGACGAAGCCGAAATCTACCCGATGCGCCGCCGCGTCCGCGTTCGCGGGCTTCATTCGGGCGGAAGCGCGATTCCGCAGGCGGTGGCGGGCCAGCGCACCGCCGTGAACTTGGCGGGGATCGATCACGTCGAAATCCAGCGTGGAATGGTCCTGAGCGTTCCTGGCATTTTCGAGCCGACCACGCGCGTGGACGCGCGCGTGAGCCTGCTGACGTCGGCGCGGCCACTCAAGAACCGGGCGCGCGTCCATTTCCATCAAGGCACTGCCGAGACTGTGGCGGAAGTCGTACTGCTGCAGGAGAACGCCCTCGCTCCCGGCGAATCGGCCCTTGCTCAATTGCGGCTTGAGGACGAAATCCTGCTGCTCCCCGGTGACCGCTTCATCCTCCGGCAGTTTTCACCGGTGGTTACAATCGGAGGCGGCCTGGTGATCGACGCGCGCGCTGCGCGGCATCGCCGGAACGATGCGTCGGTCGCGCCATTCCTTGAAACGCTCGAGCGCGGCACGCACGAACAAATTCTGGCGGCGCTCGCGGAAAGGCAGCCCCGCTCGCTTACGCTCGACGAAATTATGGGTCGAACCAGATGGGTGGAAGCAGAATTTCGCGCCGCGTCAAAGGCACTCGTCGATCAGAAGCGCGTTCGAATCCTCGGCGAGCAGCCGTTCAGGATTGCGTCGTTCAAATCCGTCTCGGATTGCGCCGCCGCGGTGCGCAAAGCTGTCGAGGAGTTCCATCGCGCCAACCCGCTGCTCCCGGGCATACCTAAACAAGACCTCCGCGGACGCGCCGGCGATCCCGACGCGGCGGTTTTCGAGCTTGCGCTGGAAGACTTGGTCAAGGCTGGCGCGGTGGCGATTTCCGGCGACCTGGTGCAGCGCGCCGGCCGAGAAATCGCCCTTTCGCCTGACGAGGCGAAAGCCAAGGAAGTGATCGAACGGGAATTCGAGCGCGCGGGGCTCGCAGTGCCCAGCTTTGCCGGCATGCTGGAAAAATTGCCGGTCGAGGCGCGCCGCGCGCAGAAAATCCTGCAGATTTTGCTCCGCGAGAAGGTGCTGATCCGGGTCACCGAAGACCTGGTTTTCCATCGCGCGGCTGTGGCGCAGTTGCGCGACCTAGTCGCCCAATACAAGCTGCGGAACGGCACCCGCCTGCCGGTGCCTGCTTTCAAGGAGCTTACGGGCGTCACGCGCAAATATGCCATTCCGTTGCTTGAGTATCTCGATCGCGAGCACGTCACGCGTCGCGTGGGGGACGAGCGTGTTATACTTTAGACGTCTATTGCTTGAAGTGGCTTGGGTGCAGTCTGCCGAACGCCCCTATCGAAGGCGAGGGCGGGGCGGTCTGTATTGGGAGGGTTTGTATGGAATTTAGTCCGATGCACATTTTTCTCGTGCTGCTGATTGTGCTGGTTTTATTCGGTGGCCGAAAGCTTCCCGAGTTGATGAAGGGCCTCGGCCAGGGCATTCGGGAATTCAAAGAGGGCATGCGCGACCAGCCGACGCCGACGAATCCGCCTCCAAGCTCCACGCCGGCAAACCCGCCGGCCGCGGCTCCAACCGAGGAGAAGAAGTAACGCGCGCGATATTTCGCGGAATTCAATTCAGAATTAGAACCACAGAGATCGAAACGGCGGCCAGATCAGGCCGCTGTTTTTTTCGCGCTCAGGCTCTTTGGCCTAAAGGGCGTGAGACTTGAGATCGCGCAGCGCGGACCAAACCCGCCCAGCTGACGCGTGCACGTATCCCAAATCGCGCAACATCCCCCACACGCGCGCCAGCGGCAGTCCCATGACATTGAAGTAGCAGCCGTCGATTGAGGCCACGAAGCGACCGCCGATCCCCTGGATTCCGTACGCTCCGGCTTTGTCAAACGGCTCGCCCGTGGCGATGTAGTCGTCGATGTCCGCACCGGAAATCTTCAGGAACTTCACGCGAGTGGCTTCCACGTGGTGAATCTCCCTGCCGCTGGGCAGAGACACCATCGTTACTCCGGTGAGAACTTGATGCGTGCGGCCGCTCAGCAACCGCAGCATTCGCCGGGCTTCCCTCACGTCCGCGGGCTTGCCCAGAATGTTCCCCTGCGCGAGCACCACCGTGTCCGCGCCAATCACAATCGCGTGCTGCTTCTTGCGCTTCGCATGTTCCGCCACGGCGCGGGCCTTTGCAGTCGCCAGACGCCGTACGTAGGTGTGCGCGGATTCGCGCAGCCGCTGGGCTTCGTTCACGTGTGGTGTTTGAACCTCGAAGGCGATTGCCGCATTGCGCAGTATTTCCGCCCGCCGCGGCGATTTCGAAGCAAGAATCAATTTGATCCTCGGTTTGCTCCCAAACATCAGGTGTCACTCCCGTTGATACGACGCCCGCTTACTAGTTGATTGCCAATCGCGCTACTCAGCGCGTTAAAAACTTAACACAGAGGGCACAGAGGACAGAGGGAGGACACAGAGGACAGTCCGCAATCGCATCAGCGGTAGCCACTCACCACTGCCTTTAGATGACTACAGACTCTTGGTATTCGCCGAAGGCGCGGCGCAGAGCGTCGGAGATTTCGCCGACTGTGGCATACGACTCGACGGCGGCAAGAATCGCGGGCACGAGATTTTCCGTGCCGCGGGCGCGCCGTTCCACTTCCTCGAGCGCCGCGCGCGATTTCGCCGCGTCACGCCGGGCGCGCAGCGCATTCAGACGCGCAACCTGCGTGCGTTCGATCTCGGGATCGATTCGCAGCGTGGGAATCGGGCGCTCTTCCTCCGCCTGAAAACGGTTCACGCCGACTACCACCTGCTCGCCCGACTCGACCGCTCGCTGATATTCGTACGCGGATTTCTGAATCTCCTGCTGAACGTAGCCCGCTTCGATCGCGCGAAGCATTCCGCCCATCGCGTCGATCTTCGCGATGTAGTCGCGAGCGTCCGCTTCGATTTCATTGGTTAGCTTCTCGATGGCATACGAGCCCGCCACGGGATCGACCGTGTTGGCCACGCCTGTTTCCTGGGCGATGATTTGCTGCGTGCGCAGCGCGAGGAGCGCGGAATCTTCGGTTGGCAGCGCCAAAGCCTCATCCAGTGCGTTCGCATGCAACGATTGCGCCCCGCCCAGCACAGCCGCGAGGCACTGAAGCCCGACGCGCACGAGATTGTTCTCAGGCTGCTGCGCGGTGAGCGACGAGCCCGCCGTCTGCGCATGGAAGCGCAGCATCATCGACCGCGGATCGCGTGCGCCGAAACGCTCGCGCATCGTGCGCGCCCACAGGCGCCGGGCCGCGCGGAACTTGGCCACTTGCATGAGCAGCTCGTTATGCGCATTGAAAAAGAACGAAAGCTGCGGCGCGAACTCATCCACCTGCAAGCCTGCCGCGACGGCCGCTTCGACGTAAGCAATTCCGTTTGCAAGCGTGAAGGCCACTTCTTGGACATCGGTGGAGCCGGCCTCGCGAATGTGGTAGCCCGAGATGGAAATTGCGTTCCAATTCGGGATCTCCTGGCGGCACCATGCAAAAATATCGGTGACGATTCGCATCGCCGGGCGCAGCGGATAGATGTACGTCCCACGCGCGATGTATTCCTTGAGGATGTCGTTCTGTACCGTTCCCGCGAGGCGCCGAAGGCTCGCTCCTTGCTGCTTGGCCACGGCGACGTACAAGGCCAGCAAAATCGCCGCGGTGGAATTGATCGTCATCGAGGTGGAGACGCCCTCGAGCGGAATAGCGTCGAACAGCGTCTGCATATCTTCCAGCGAATCGATCGCGACGCCCACCTTGCCCACTTCACCCAGAGCGAGGGGATGATCGGAATCCATTCCGATTTGCGTTGGCAGATCGAACGCCACCGAAAGGCCGGTCTGGCCTTGTGAAAGCAAGTAGCGATAGCGACGGTTGGATTCCGCCGCGCTTCCGAAGCCCGCGTACTGCCGCATCGTCCATGGGCGGCCGCGATACATCGTGGGATAGACGCCGCGCGTGAACGGGAACTCGCCGGGATAGCCAAGGTCCCGCTCGGCATCCCAGTCTCCCAAGTCATCGCGCGTAACGACGCTCTCCATGGGCAGGCCCGTGGTAGACGCGGCCTCTTTCTCTTTTCTATTTTCCATTTTCCGTCTTACTGAATGCGGCGCGCGCGGCGGAACGCGACGAATGAAAACGCCGCCATCATGACGGCGTAGCCGATAGCGAACGCGATGAGCCAACGAATGGAGTGCGTTTTCCATGCTCGCCACGCCGCAAGCCCGCCATAAAACGCAAACACGGCAAAAATGGCGCCGACGGCTTCGTGAAAAAGCTGCCGCATCGCGCGCCACCACGCGCGCAGCGTCACATGCGTCGATCGACGTAGGGCGGGCAGAGTTCGCGAATCCATGGCACCGATTCTAAAGCGTTTCCCCTGATTCGCGCCGCATCTTTTGCAACCTCACCGGTTGCAGCGCTGCCATTCGCTTCATATCACCTCGACCCGCACCTGACTCCCGACTCTTGCCAGCGCCTTGTCTCTTGTAATGAGCGGGGCATCGAGGGCTTCAGCGAGAGCCAGATAAGCGGCGTCATAAGCCGTCAGCCCGTGCCGCATTTGCCAGATGCGGGTGAGCAGGACGAAATGGGGGTAGCGTGTGAGTGGAAAGTCGACGAGATCGGCGAGAGCTTCAGTGCCGCGTTCAACGGAGATGATGGCCGAGCGCACGTAGCGGCGGAGGACCTGCGCGACTTCGAGGTCGATCAGATGAGGGGCATGTAGGGTCTCATTGGCGGCGAAGATGAAGCGGTTAACGCGAGGAGCCGCGGGCGTTTGCAGGAGAACCTCCAGGATCGCGGAAGCGTCAACGACGATCAGCGGCCTTTCCTCTCGGCACGCACTGCAGCTGCAGGCTCGGGATGCGGCCGCACGGACTGGCGCCTGGAAAGCCGCTTCCGGATTTCGTCGAGAGTAGGGCGGTCAAGGGTGTGGCGCAGCTCGCGGAGTAGGTAGTCCGAGAGGGACATGCCTTCGAGCGCGGCGCGCGCCTTGAGCTCGCGATGCAAATCGGAAGGAACGTTCCGGATCTGAACCATAATCGGCATGTGAAAAGCATACTTGCATGTGGAACACATGTCAACGGCTCGAACGGCGCGGCTACGCCGCCGGACTAGACCCGGGCATACGTGCGTCCTATACTCGCGAAATGGTTTCTGATTCTGATCTGCGCGAGGTTCTGCGGCGCTACTGGGGTTACGAATCTTTCCGGCCGCGGCAAGAGCAGATCGTCCGCAGTCTGCTGGAGAACCACGACACGTGCGTGGTGATGCCCACGGGCGGCGGCAAGTCGCTCTGCTACCAACTTCCCGCTGCGTTGATGCCTGATAAGACCGCCATCGTGATCTCGCCGCTGATCGCGCTGATGCAGGACCAGGTGGCGCAGCTCACGCACATGGGAATCCCGGCCGCGGTGCTCAACAGCTCGATCTCCGCCGCGGAGCAAACACAAATCACGCGCGCCGCCTGCGCCGGCAAGTATCGCCTGCTCTACGTTTCTCCCGAGCGGCTGGCGCGCGCCGATACCGCCTTCTGGGTGCAGCGCGTGCCGCTTTCGCTTTTCGTCATCGACGAAGCGCACTGCATCTCCGAATGGGGCCACGAATTTCGGCCTGAATACCGGCAGCTTAGCCGCTTGCGAACGGAGTTCCCCGATCGGCCCATCGCGGCATTCACGGCCAGCGCCACCCAGCGCGTGCGCCACGACATCATCGACCAACTGCAATTGAAGGATCCCGACAAGTACATCGCGAGCTTCCACCGGCCGAATCTGCGTTACATCGTGCGTGAGTGCAAGGCGGCCGACCAAATGGATTTGCTTCTCAAGGCGGTAAGGAGACACTCCGACGGGCACGTGATCGTCTACTCGCCGACCATCGCGCGCGTGGGGCAAACCGTGACGTTCCTCGAAAGCAACGGAATCCCCGCGGTGGAATATCACGGCAAGATGAACCCAGCCGCCCGGCGCAGCAGCCAGGAACGGTGGATGTCGGACGAAGTTCGAGTTCTCGTCGGCACCATCGCGTTCGGCCTGGGCATCAACAAGGCTTGCGTGCGCGCCGTGATCCACCTCTCGCTGCCCAAAGCCATCGAGCAGTACTACCAGGAGGCGGGCCGCGCCGGTCGCGATGGCCAGCCAGCCGATTGCCTTTTGCTCTGGCAAAAATACGACATCGGCTTGCTCGTGCACTTCATCGAGGAAATGGAAGACCCGGCTGAAAAGGAGCGTGCCTGGCAGCGTTATCACAACATCCGCCGCTTCGTTGATTCGACCTCGTGCCGCCACCGCCAGATCTGCGTCCATTTCGGCGAGACACCAAAATGGCGTTCTTGCGGAGCCTGCGACGTGTGCGGGTGCGGCGCGGAGTGGCTGCTCGAGCCCGTCAAGCCCGCGCGGCAAGGCCGCCGCGATCGCTCAGACCGTACCGATCGCCCGCTTCGCAAGGACCGAACGACTCAAGCTTCTCATTCGCAGCAACTTCCGGGGAAAAATGCCGATTCCGGTCTGCGCGAATATTTGCGCCAGTGGCGACGCCAAGCGGCGAAGCAGCATGAGGTTCCGGCGTTCGTGGTGATGCACGACACTTCGCTCGATGAGCTGTGCCAGCGCAAGCCTCGCACCCTGAGCGAACTACGAGAGGTTCACGGCTTCGGCAAACGCAAGACCGAACTCTACGGAAACGAGATTCTGGCCGCCCTGAAGAGCTACAGCCAGGCCTCACAGAACCACCCTCGATAACCGTCTCCGCTGGCAGCACGGGACCCGATTTCTACATCCAACCGTACAGGTAACGCCTGAGGGACGTAGCCGCAGGCGAGCCCTTGTTTCGGCCTTGCCCCGGACCTAAAATTGTTATAGGAAAGGGCATTCACAGGGAGGTGAGCCCTTGCAACTCGACGACCGCATGAAACAATTGCTGCGCGAGCTGGGACATGCCATCAATGACAGCGTGTCTGAATCCGACCGCATCGCCGAGGCGATTTCGAATGTGCGCACGGCCGGATTCGATATCGTCCTTAAGCTCGACGCCACAATCGGCCTGGCGCGCCGCCAGGCTCAGGATGCCAAAATGACGCAGCAGGACCGCCGCTTCCTCGAATCGCTGCACATCCGCGTGGATGAGGAAATTCTCGAAGAGGAAGACATCGACCCGAAGATCGAAATCACTCCGCAGGACATCAAGTTTCTCAAGTCGCTGAAGATTTCCTTCGATGAAGAGCTATAAGAGCTTCGCCCTATTGTCCGCGCTGGCATTCGCGAGCGCGATTTCCGCCCGTCATGCTGCCGCCCAAACGACCACGGCTTCCCCGGCGATGGTGAGGGAAGCCCCGGCGAAACCCATCTGGCTGAAAGCATCGGTGATTCACTTCGATTCGAATTCCATCGTCGTTCGCGAACAGGCGGACGAGCGCATGATTCACGCGTTCACCTATTCGCCACGCGCGCAGTCGCAAATTCAGAAGGTGCTGAGCGACGGCGGCTATCAATTCGGCGACAAGGTGAGAATTCGCTACAACCAAGGCCAAACCGTCGCGCTTGCGGTTCGTGGCAAAGCCTCAAAGCCTTTGAACCCCGCTCCTGTATTGTCGCCGAAACCACGCCCCGCTTCTTAGCTGTGCTACAACTGATTGAATGATCCGCTGGCCTGCGGTTGCGGGACGCTTCTACCCTTCCGATCCGCGTGAACTCGCCGCTGAAATTGATATCTACGCGCCTCCTCGTGCCGAAAAGGGCGCCGAAAAACTTCCGGCCCTCGGCTGCGTTGTCCCGCATGCGGGTTACATGTATTCGGGACATGTCGCCGGCGCGGTGTACTCCTCGCTTCAAATTCCCAGCCGGTGCATTCTCCTCGGTCCGCGGCACTTTCCACGAGGTCAGCCAATGGCCATTTTGACCGAAGGCGCCTGGCAAACTCCCTTCGGCGAAGCGCCCATCGATTCCGAGCTCGCCTCGAAACTCGCCCACGCTTTCCCGCTTCTACGCGAGGACGCGGTCGCTCACGAACGCGAGCATTCCCTGGAAGTGCAGATTCCGTTCCTGCAGCGCCTTGTGCCGGACTTTCGTTTTGTGCCCGTCGTGCTGGCGAGCGATCGCTACGACGCGCTCGAACAGCTCGGGCAGGGTGTCGCGCAGGTGGTATCGACGGAGGCCGATCCCGTGCTCGTCATCGCCAGTTCGGACATGAATCATTACGAGAGCGACGCCATCACGCGCGAAAAAGATCGCAAGGCCATCGACCAAATTCTGGCGCTGGATCCGCGCGGGCTTTACGACGCGGTACGCAAGGAAGGAATCACGATGTGCGGCTACGCGGCGACGGTGGCGATGCTCGTCGCCATGATTCAACTCGGCGCGAAGGAAGCGAAGCTCGTCCGCTACGCAACGTCAGGCGACGTTAGCGGCGACCGCAACGAAGTCGTCGGCTACGCAGGCATCACCCTCGCCTGAAATTTCCGCGGCGCGCGTCAGTGCGGCTTGCCCGCCGATGCAGCCGGAGCTGATGCATGCGCCGTTGACGTTGCCGCGGGCGTCGACGCGTGCGAGGAATTCGCGCTCGCCGATTGACTCGCCGGCGTGCCGAACCCCGGTATACCCGCGTCAAGCGTTACGCGCTCGGGCGGCCGGCTCGGCATCCGCGACGGCACCGGCGCCGCATTCGTGAGCGCGAAATTCTGCGGCGGACCCGCGAGATGCGCGGCGCCGACGTCAACCTTCGACGCTGCGGCCGAATTCACGGCCAAACCCGCGCGCAAGGCGCCCAGGTTTGCGCTGGTGGGCACGACAGCGCGAGCGGTGGCCGTTGCTTGCGCGCCTGTTGCGGTCAACTTCCCGTTCGCCGCAGGTTCAGAGTTTAAAGGCGTCAACTTGCCCGCCACCTCGGTCGCGCTCATCAATTGATTCTTGCCTTCTTTGCCGAGCGCCTTCGTGCTGACAATCACCGCCGTCGAAGCAGGCGCACCGCCCACTGAACCATTTACCGAACGGGGAGTCCAGCCAATCCGATTCCCGACGCCCACCCAATTCACCGGCGCCGCTGTCCACGTTCCGTAGTCGCCCGGCATCCACATCCAACCGAACGCGCCGGAGTATTGCCAGCCGCCGAAGTGGTACGGCACCCAACCCCACGGCTCCGAGCTTACCCAACTCCATCCGAGCGACGGATAGAACATCCACTGCCCGGCCATGAACGGCGCCCATCCCGCCGCCATCCCAAAGGGCTGCCATCCGTAGCCGAAGCCGGGGAAATAGTTCCATGTGCCGTACATGCCCATGTCGCCCATGCCGTATGTGAACGGCGCGTTCGTGTAACCCAGCGCCTGATTCTGGCCGTTCACTTGGGCCGTCGCGCGCGTGCTCACCCAGTGATCCCACTCATCCGTCGCGGGATTCCTCTTCAACGCGGTCAGGGTGGCCTTGCTATTCATGGCGAACGTCTGCCCCTTCGGAACTTCGATAGGCGCGGCGCTTGCCGCGCCGCTGATGTTCACCTTGCCGCCGAAGACGCTGACGGCGCCACCCTCGCTGAACATGTCCACGCGGAACTGCGATTTATTCGAAGGCGCAATCTTGAACGACGGCGTGGCCACTTCGAATACGTCGCCTGTCGCGAGGCTCGCGTCAAACGTCGCGGTGCCCTGCGAGAGCGTCATGCGCGTGATGCGTCCGCCGTTCGACAGCGCCATCTCGGTGAATTGCAGAACGGAATTTTCGGCCAGCCAGATCGTGCTGCCGTGCTCGAGCTCGATTTCCGCGCGGCCGTTGTTCGTCCCCAGCGCGAACCCTTGCTGCACCGGCATGTTGAGGCTCGCCGGCTCCCAGTTGTTGCCCTTGTCCGTGCGGACAATCTGCACGTCGCCGCTCACATAGCTGAGCCGCACGATGCGGGCGTAGCTGTAGCCTGTGTTATCCCCGGCATGTGCCAGCGCCGCGGAAAACGCCATTAGGAAGGTTGCAGTCAGAATTGCGATCAAAAGTGAAACAGGAAGGAAACTCCGCTTGACCATGGTAGACCTCCGAGCCCCGAATCGCCTTGCCAAGGATGATACTCCTGAAGGCGATACCGTGGCTCGTTTATTCCGGCCGCCTTTGTGCGAGGCGTTTCGGCTGGCTGCCGCAACGGAGACCAGAACATAATTATTTTCGGGCCGTTTTTTGCCGATTAGAGTAGGGCGCTGTTCCATGTTTTCAGTCAGTTAGGCTGATTTCTAATCCCGGCGCCGGGATTAGAATCGCGGCCGGGGGAGAAAGCGGGGCGAAAGCGTCTTGGCCGCCGGCTTCGGCGCCCCATGGCTGCCTTCGGTGGGTGTGTGGTGCCAATTTGTCGCACATAAAAACGAGCCACGGTGGCACAAAACCGGGAGGATGGGTAGGTTCAAAGTTACGTTAGTAGTCCTATAACCAGAAGGTGAGGCGAGGTCAGAGGTGGCACATGGTGCCGCGGCACTTCGCGGAGCCGCAGCGGCAGGGACAGCAGCGGAAACCGTAATCGACGGTGAGTTCTTCTCCGGCCTTGATTCGCTTGAAACTGTACAGGAAGATTTGGCCGCGGAGGCGGCGCATCGTCAGATTGGGGTCACAACTGTGGTTGATGAACTCGGCACCGCTGCCACCCACTGCTCCATCGAGCGTGGAGCGCCGATTCAGGCAAATCAAGTAAATCCGCCCTGCGTTCCTCGCGAAGGATATATGTGCGGCACGCCGGCAGGCTTCACGCTGGCTGATTCGTTCACCGGTGTACTGGATGACCCTGTTGCCGCGCGGGATCACTTCTTGGGCGAACACTCCGTATCGCTCGATGCGCGAACGGCCAACGCGGAGCCTGAAGCAGGCAAACTTCGGAGTGATGCGCGGAAAGTGACGCTTCGTGGACATATCAAACCGCGTCGAGCAGGGCGGGGTCGCCAGTCGGCAATTGGCAACCCCCCATTGCTGGTCATTCACAAACAGATCAATCAAAAATCAAGAGGGCCGTGCTTGATGGTCAGTGGCTTCGTGTGCGGCAAGGCCTTGGCCTTCTTCAGCTTCCTGGTCTTGCCGGTTTTCTTTTTCGATGCCATGTTCTTCTCCTTTGGATTTGCAACCCGATGCTATGAGGAGGAAATGTCCGCCGGTTTTGTCACGACTATGTCGCCAACACTCGGAGTCTTCAGTGGCCTGGTGGCTTCGAGCTTCTTCGCTTTGTTCAGACGCTTGGTGCTGTTGCTGGCTTTCTTCGATGCCATAGTTTTTCTCCTTCGTTCGGATTGCCCCTATGGGCGATTACGTGGCTAGCTGACACCGCCCTGGCCGCCGGCTCTGCGGAGCAGAGGCTTGGTGTGCTGCAGGGCCTTGGCCTTCTTGAGCTTCTTGGTGCCTTTCTTCGATGCCATGGTTTTTCTCCTTCGTTCGGATTGCCCCCGTGGGCGGTCACGTTCTTATAGGCAAATCAGGGGCCAGTGTCCAGAGAGAAAGAGTGCGGCGCGGATGTCCTTTGGAATGTGAGGAATGGTGCGGGAGGATTTTATCCGGCCTTCCGGCAGGGCAGCCGGAAAGCGTTGAATAAGTCAGCAGCGCGTTGAAGAATTCAACGGGCGGGCTCCCGGACGATTTGAAATTTGAAATTTCAGATTTGAAATGAGTTGAAATCAAAGAAAACAAAAGCAGATCCCTCACCCAGTACAAACCGCGGGGATTCGGGATGACAACCTGACACGGAGCGGGGCACGGCGTGCCGTGCCCCCACCGGGCCAACTCGCAAACTATTCGACGGTGAGCATGACCGTCGTCGTATGAACGACGCTGTGGGTTGCGCTGGTGCCGGTGATTGTGACTGCCACGGGCTGAACAATTGCCGGGCCGCCACCACCTCCGCCACCACCACCGCCCCCGCCCCCACCGCCTCCACCGGAGCTGCCGCCACCGCACGCAACCATCCCGATGAAGGCCAGGAATACGACGCAAGCCGCGGCCGTGCTCCACAGGCGATTCCTGCGGCGCGTGACGACCAAGATCAGCGCGATCGCGAACGCACAGGCGAGGTATGCGATGGTACGAAGCGTCCATCCCGCGGGACCCAGCGGCCGAATGGATGGCGGCACGTTGGAAGTATTGTTATCCGTGAACAACGCAGTGGTTGTGCCGTTCGCGTTGGTGGTGAAAGCGCACGTAACGTTAGCCGGCAAGGTGCCGACAGTGTAATTGATCGTATCGCTGAAACCGTTTAGCGGGACGGTGGTGAGGACGACGCTTCCCGTGCCGCCTCCGCTGGCGAGCGTGAGCGCGGTGGGCGACCCGGAGATTACGTAGTCCGGCGTGGTACCGGCCGTAATTTCGGCACCAAGGTTCCAGTCGGTGACCAGATTGTAGATGTTGATCGAGCCGAGGCCCGTGGCCATGTTATATCCGGCGGTAGCGGTGTAGGCGGGCGTGCCGCTAATTTCCGTTGTGCCGACAAGGTCCCCGTTAGTGGCGATTACGCACCCTGGGCCGATGCCGAATCCGTATTCATCCTGATTGGCGCAGGGCATGGAAATGTTTCCCGAGGTGACCTGATAAAAGATGCAGGCGCTCGTCAAAGCCCCGCTCGACTGGCAACTGGCCCAGCTTTGGCCGGCAAGCGTGTAGAGATTTTGGTTCGGAAGGCCCACAGGTCCGGACGCTCCGAGCTGCTGGTTTAGAAGGGCCATCGTGCCGACAAAAACCTCCGCAGCGACCGAGGTGCCGCCGACGCCCTGAACGTCCGCGAAAGGGGACGCCAGGCTGCATGTGGCCTCAGGGATATTCGCATCCGCTTCGCAATAGGAGTAGAAATTCTGAATCGTGCCGTCACCGGCGAAGAACGCAACGTCCGGCAGGTCGCGCTTGCCATCGTTCGGCACGCCCGTACCCGACTGCCATGTGGGCTTGGCGTAACCTATCGTGCAGCTCGACAGAAAGCCAGTCCCTTGGGTGGTGTTGTAGTCGGAGTTGATGCAAGTGCTGGGGCCGCCGCCTCCGCCGTACGGGACGACGAGCTCGCTCGGGCTGAAGCCCCCATCCGGATTGCCATCGTTGAAAAAGATGTTGCAGATCGTCTCGGCGTCCTCGCCGACCCCAGGATCGACGAGGGCATCCAGAGTCAGATTGGTGCACGAGTCGTTATAGGTGGTCTCCGGAATGTACCCTTTGACGGACGCCTGGGTGGAGGCGGCGTTCGAGGAATTCCAGTAGGTGGTCGGGTCGTTCAAATCATTGAAGTCGGTGCCGCCAACTGACACGTTGTAGGGAGTCGAGCCTATGCCGTTGACTGCCAGTCCGATCACGGCGGGCTCATCATACGCAGGGTTGCCGGTAGGTTCTTCACATCCGGTGGAGCCATTGTCACCTGTGGAGACCACGACAGTGATGCCCTCCGCCGCGGCTTGCTTCCACTCGCCGACTGAATCCTTCGCCGTGGGACTTCCACCGTAAAGCGCATTACCCGCGCTGCCAAGAATGAACTCGCACTGACCGTAGCTGTAGCCTAGGACCGTCGCTTTGACGGTACCTTGATTGTCGATGACGTATTCCGCTGAGAGGTCGGTGCCAGCGGACGTGTTTGTGGTCTCCGAAATCACCAGATCGACTGTGGCGCCTGGAGCGACAGCGCCCGACCATTCCATGTCGATGTCCGCTTCACATTCGTCGCCATCATTGTCGCAGGACTGAATGCCCGGAAGAGAACTGCTGCTGCCAGGCCCGTAAATCCTGTTAAGGGTCCCTGCCGGCAAACCGAAGAGCGAGCGGAAATCTGTGAAGTCCGCGGGATTGACATCGCTGTCGGAGACGATGGCGATGGTTTGGCCGGTGCCGTTGATGTTCGCGTTCCAGAGCGGGAGCACGTTGTAGATCGTGGCGAAATCATAGGGGCCCAAGGCGTAGCAGTCCGAGCCGTCTGTACCCTGGCATCCGGCGGCATACGTGAACTGCTTCTTAACGGCTTTCACTTTTCCGGTGGCCATTTCCCGGGTGAACGTGCCGGCCAATCGATGCGCGGCGTGCCTGGGGAAATTGTTGAGCGAGGCCACGCCGGTCACTGCCGGTGTGAGCGCCACAGGAATCGCGGGATCGTTTGCGTTGGCCCAGTATTCTTTGCCGTTGACGGCGTACTTGTGCATCGCGGTGTGAAATGCGGACTGAAGTTGCGCGGCGTTGCCGGAAAACTGGATCACATTGCGGCCATTCGCGACGTCGTCCACGTGGAAACCGTGGGACTCGAGCCACGCTGAAATCTTCTGGATGTCCGCGTCGGATACGCCGAACTGGGCTCCGAATTCGGCCGGCGTGAGCCACTTGTGGTAATTCGGCGAGGAACGGTCCTGTTGCTCGGCAAGCAAATTGTTGAGCGCCGCGCCCTGTTCCGGAGTGGTTTTCAGCACGAGCATCATGCGGTCTAGCGCCAGATTCGCGGGGGCCGCACCGCGGTCGAACTGCGGCCGCGCAAAGGGATGAGTATTGCCGCGAAGCACCGTCAGCTTTGATTCGTCGATGGGCTGCGTAATCCGCGAACGCACCGAACCGGTTTGCGCGGAGGCAAGAGCTACGACCAGCGAAACGAAAACGAAATATACGAGAGCTTTTGCGATCTTCATTGTTTTGGCACCTTAAGCGTTAGCACCCATAAATTCTGCCTACCTGTGATGCGGGAAAGCTTCCGAGGGGATGGACGTAAATGTCAAACGCGTATAGCCAGCACGACGCATAGACATATATCTGTACACCGTGGCGTTCCGAGCAGGAGCGCAAAAAGTTCCATAGTTTCCACAGTGGTACCCGGAATTGACATCGCGGCCAAATGCCGTAGTCTCCGGTTTCATCCGGAGCCCAGACACACTTCTTCGGTCGTACCCGCGAACCGCGGCCGCGGCGTCTAAATGGCTAACCCTGCCAGACGAAGGAAGTCGCGGTGAAAGTTTCGATGAAAACGCAGAAGTACCGGGCATTCCTGGTGATCCTGCTGGCTGCGGCTGCCGCACTGCCGGCGTTTGCCTACGAGTATCCGCTTTCTTCTTACGCCATTCGCGAAGCGTTCCTTCTTGGAACGGGGGCCGAGAGCCATGACGCTGATTTTTACTCCGGGTATTGGCAGAGCCTCAAGATGCCGAAGGAGAGAGCGGTCGGATCGCTCGTAACGATAGAGACGCCGTATTTGTATGTCGCCGAACATTCCCGGGACACTCCGAACTACACAGCGCAGGATGCGATCAAGGAATTCTTGAACAAGCCGATGGTCTTTCGCGTCTACCTGGACGTCTATTTCGACCCGCCGGACGCAGGGGATCCGAAGCCGGTGGTCGTCAGGCTGATTCAAGACAAGAAGGAGATCGCTTCGCAGGCGATAACGCGATGGCCGCTCTCGCGATTTCGCGACGAAAACACTCGGCAAGAAAGCGCCGGTGAACACGTCCAGATCGAATACAGCGGCGATAAGATCAAACCTGCGGACCTGACCATCGAAGTAGATGCCCCGGACGGCGAGCACGCCGAGGCCACCTTCGACATGGCGAAGATTCGATAATGAGTCTGTGGGCAACTGCAAGATCGAAACTTCAGCGGCAAAAGCCGAGCCTTATTGGGGATCGTTTATGTCGTGGGTAAACCCACGACCCACAAGGACTACCGATTAGTGGCCGCTGCGGATGCGGCCGGCCAGGGTGCGCGCGCGGTCGCGGGCAATGTCGATGATCTTTTGATCTGAGGCGATCTGGTCGAGCGTGGGCAGAAGTTTGTCGGGTTCGGGGAGCAGTTTCTTCTCGTAGTCCTTCTCGATCTGCATCAGCACATCGTTGACGCCGAGCCGGTCGTACTTCGCGGTGCGTTGCAGGTCGGCAAGGTCGGACTCCTGGCGGGCGATTCCTTCGAAGATGTCGAGGAGTTGCGTGGCGGAATCGTTGAGCGTGTAGTTGAACGTCACCTCGTGCGCTTCGGAGCCTTTCTCGTAGCGGAGCGTTTTCTGCCCCAAGTTGGCGATGCGCCGGTGCACGTCGAGGTTGACCCCTTGAAAATCGTGCAGCGACGCCGCAAGCTGGAAAATCCGCTGAGCCAGCGGCGCGCCCACGTCGAGCGGGCGGGGATTCGGATCTTCGTCGAGCTGGCGAATGTCGCAGGTTCCCGCGCCCGCATCGCTCACCTTGATCTCGACGAATTCCGGGTAGCTCGACTTGAAAACCTTGCGGAATGTGATCGTGGCGCCGCTGCTGGGACTCGGCGCGCGCGAGGTAGCGAAACCGAGCGAAGCGCACCCGAGCACGCACGAGATTACGGCGGCAGATGCGAAAAGGGATTTCCTCGTCTTCATGTTCAATTAGGGACGCGCGCCGCGCGGCTTCGGTTGCCCTGAGGGACGGCAGTTGCGCGGACTCGAATCGACGCGGCCAGGCGCTCGCGCGCTTGCGAAAGGTGCGCGTGGCAGAGCGCCACAGCGAGCGCGTCGGCTGCGTCGGCCGGCTCGGGAACGCTCGAAAGCCTAAGGAGCGAACTCACCATTTGTTGCATCTGCTGTTTGGATGCGCCGCCGTAGCCGGCGACGCTGGCTTTCACCTCGCGCGGCGAATAGCTGTGCGACGGGATCGACGCCTGCGCCGCCGCCAGGAGAACTACGCCGCGAACCTCGGCTAGCTTCAGCGCGGTGCGCATGTTGAGCGCGGTGAACACCGATTCCACCGCGACGGCGTCTGGCGCGAATTCGTCGACGAGCTGCGCAATCACGCGGTGAATTTCGCGCAGGCGCAATGCGAACGTCGCGCGCGCCGGAAGCTTCAGCGCGCCGAACCGCAGCAGCGTCGGCACTGGGCCGTCGTATTCGATCACGCCGTATCCCGTGGCGCCGGCGACGGCCGGGTCGACGCCGAGAACGCGGAGCGTCCCGGCAATTCGGGAAGGCTTCGCGGCGGTATATTTCCCCGCGTGGTCGGAGGCTGAGAGGCTGGCCATTCGCGCACAAGTGTACGTGCGCCCGCGAATCCGAGAAAGCCCTTTTTCGCCTGTTGATTCTTAGCAGAAATTACGGGCGGGAGTTTTGTCCTGACGAGGAGTGGCTGCGAAATTCGTGTTAACTCACTTCGAAGTCCACTTCCACCGGCTCGATGAGTGGCCTCAACCAGGCGACTAACTTTTGATGCGCCGGATGCGGGCCGTAGCTTTCCAGGGAAGCTTTGTCGGCGAATTTCATTACGCCTCCCAGCTCATATCCTTGTCCGCGCGGAGAGATATTCACGCCGACTGCGGTTTCGAGCAGGCCGGGTATCTTTCCTTGCAGCGCGCGGATTTCGGCCATGACGCGATCTTTCTGCTCAGCGGTCACGCCTGGCTTCCACCGAAAAGCGAACATGTGAATGTACATGGACACTTGAGCTAAGGCTCTTGCTTCCCTCCCGGACGCGGATTGTGCGCTTGACAACCGTGGGCGTCAAGAAGGTGACGGGATCGATCCAGACGCGACGATGCGGCCGGAGAAACAAGCTTCCCCGGCCGCATGCGTACGGCGTGTTTCTACTTCGAGAGGTTAGTCGCAGGGACTGCTGTTAATCCCCTGCGCTAGGCGAATACCTCTGGAGTTCCGCGTCTAAGCGGCGTGCGTCATCGGGCACGGGGACACTGCCATTCAGAACATCATGACGCGGAACGTCAGGACCATACATCGCCCTGTCGCCACTCTTGTCGGCGTGAACAACCGTGCCGTCCAAGCTGACGCCGGCAAAAACGCCCTTGCTGCGTGAATATGAAAGGATTTCGGCAGTTAGCTTCAGGTCAGTACCTGCGGAAGCGTCACGGCCAACCGGGCCAGCAGCCACCGAAGCGTCGCCGCCCAGCTTAAACTTATCGCTGAGCAGGCTGTGCAGTGCGTGGTCGTTCATGAAGAGAAGAACCAAGTCGGTTGATGCTCCACCGATCTGGTAGCCGATGCTGCCGCCTTCGACCGCCAAGAACAGTGGCGCACTCCATCCGGTTGCGGTGCGGCAAACAGCGACGCCGCGTCCATAGTCAGCGCCGAGAATGAACGCAAACTTTTTGTCGCCCGGGATGATCGCGATGCAGCGAGCCTTGTTCAGAGCGCTCTGGGGAATGCTGTCGGGCGCGTCCATAATCTCGTGAAAAACCCGGGCGGCATTCTGCGTGCGGGAGATGTCGTCTTCTTTGTCAGAGGCCGCCGAAATAGACGGCATGATCAAGCAAAGCAGCAGGGCCCATGATGCTATGAGATATTTCTTCATTTTTTCTTACTCCTTTTAAGATCGAAGAATTGTAATCGCCGTTTTAGGAAGCCCGGCGACTAGAGCCAGGATTCGGTCAACTGCTTACGGGAGCCATGATTATATTTTTGGCCCGGCGCGGCCATACGCGGAAGCCTGTATAAGGTGCGGAGATGGCCCTTAGCCCTCAAGGTTTTCGTTAACACTATTAATATCTGCAGGGTGCAAGGATTTGTTCTTGGGCTAGTACGGCCTGGCTGGGGCGCTCGCAAGCCGTTGTCGGAACGGAAGGAGGCTAGGAGGAAATCATTGGTGAGCGCAGAGGGACGGCTGCCGAAATTCTGATCGGTCTGCGACTAGCTTGCCACGGCGGCTTGAATTTCCTTTTCGTCGATGTCGAAGTTCGCGTAGACGTGCTGCACGTCGTCGTGCTCTTCCATGGTTTCCATCATGCGCAACATCTGCTGCGCCTGTTGGCCGGTGAGCTTGACGTAATTCTGGGGCACGAACGCTACTTCGGCCGACGCGGGCGTAATTCCACCCGCCACCAGCGCATCGCGAACTTTTTCCATTTTTTCGGGCGGCGTCACCACTTCCCAAAACGAGCCGTCGTCGCGCAAATCGTCGGCGCCGGCATCGAGCACGATGCCCATCATTTTGTCTTCGTCGGCCGCTTCCTTGGGGACGCTGATGTCGCCCTTGCGGTGGAACATCCAGCCGACTGCGCCCGTTTCGGCCATGTTTCCGCCGTTCTTCGAGAACATGTGGCGGATTTCGCTGGCGGCGCGGTTACGGTTCCCGGTGACAACCTGAACCAGCATGCCGACGCCCCCCGGGCCGTACCCCTCGTAGGTCACTTCCTCGAGCATCTCGCCTTCGAGCTGACCCGTGCCGCGCTGGATGGCGCGTTCGATATTGTCGTTGGGCATGTTCTCGTTCTTGGCGGCGGAGATGGCGGTGCGGAGACGCGGGTTGGTGATCGGATCGCCTCCGCCGGTGCGAGCGGCAATGGTCAACTCGCGAATAATCTTGGTGAAGGCTTTGCCGCGCTTGGCGTCGGTGGCGGCCTTCTTATGCTTGATTGTGGCCCACTTCGAATGTCCAGACATGAATAACCTTTAGAGGAAAGTGTCGCGCTTAGGCGCGCTTAATAACGGCAGGAGCAGCAGTCACGCTCTTGCCGCGTTAGTGTAGCAGCAGCGTAAAGAAGAGGCAATACTTCCGGCGCGGGTGGAAAAAATGCCGTTATGTCGACGTCTGCAAACGTGCTCGGAGCCTTGCCTAGAAGAAGGCAGTGATCAGGGGGCCCAATTGGGTCAGGAGCCTGGCCGCGGGGCAAGGAAAGTTCACATGTGGAAGCTGAAAAAGACAAAGCCAAGCAGCATGAATATCAGCAAAACGACAAGCGAGCAACATATTCCGGCGCCAAAGGCAAATCGCAGTTTCCCCGTCTCCTTTGCTTCGTGCGCCATCTTCTGGAATGCGACGATACTGCTTAACCCGAGTATTGCGGAAGAGATACTGAAGAACCAACCGAGCAACGCACCGAGTGTGGATTGACCCATCATAAGAACAGACGGCGGCAGAACCAGAATAAGCATTCCTAGTATGAAAAAAACGTGGCGGAGCACCTCACTAGTGCGCGACAACTCAATACCGGCGACTGCAAGCAGGGTAATGAAAGCCGTCGCCGTGCCCAGACCAAGCGCAAATGCCAGTGAATTCTTCCCCTTACGCAACAAAAGATAGAGCAGCGCAAGACTGAGCGACCCCCAGGGACCAAAAGAGAATAGGGCTACCATTGGGCCATGAGCCGCAGCCTCAGCTACAAATCCTACGCCGAAGGCGATCGTGCAAATCGAGGCAGAGCACCGAGCCGCCCATAGCCAGCCCGAACTAACCACGCCGATTGGCTTGCTCTCCGCCGGGGATACGCTGTCGAACATGGTTGTCTCCCACTTGGCCCCTTACTCCTATTCATTTCGTTTTCGTGGAGATTGTATTGCCCGGATGCCCACCAATGCAGTAGCGATGACGGCGATGCCTGTTGAGACTGCGAAACTTGCGGGCACCGATGCCCAGCTAAAGCCGTAACCAGCCAGAATACGCAACATCCACACAACAAATACACCGGCGCTACTAATCAAGGCCCATTTCTCTAGGGTGTTATCGGTCTTCGTTATCAGGCTTGTAAAAAAAACGATACAGAACAGTGCCCCTATGACACTAATAAATTGAGGATGTTCGCTTGGAGTGTGCAAGAACCAGCCGCTTCGTATGCCGGTTCGGACCATTGGCCATACACAGAGGACATATAAAACGAACGCTACGATGTAAGCGCGTCTGCTTTCAAACATCGGCACGTTAGCGGGCGGCCGACCCTTTCCTCTCGGCACTTCTTCTCTGTTTCGCATCTTGACCCACAACGAGGGTGGATGATGCCACTTACGTCAGTCAACGCCGAGTTTATTTGCCTTGGTCTTTGCAGTTGAACTTGTAACGAAGGCAACCACAACTTCAAACGCGAAGCGAAGGCTCGGCCCCTCGCCTTTTGCCAGGAGGCAGTTAGAATCCTGGGACGCCAGTGGTGGCGGTGCGGGTGTCGGGGGGCGCGGTGTTGACGCCGAAGCGGAGGCGTTCGAGGTAGGTTTGGCCGAGGGACATCAGGCCCGTGTAGAGGTAGCCCCAAACGAACAGCAGGAGGAACGGGATGGTGGCGTAGTTTTCGTTCTGAACGGCGTAGACGACAGCGGCGGCAAAATACAAACCGAGCGCAACTTCGGCGAAAGGCATCCATCCGGCGCGCTTGCGATAGCTCTTCTTCGCCCACGCGCCGTGCTCCTTCGCGGCTGATTCGACGCGATATTTCGGCGTGCGCACGAATTCCGACTTGACGCCGAAAATCGCCTCGATCACAGCGAAGGCGTTGCGCACGGAAAGCCCAATCCCGGTGGCCATCACGAACGGCAAGTACAGAAACGTGCGCTTCCAGGTCTTGGGATAGAACGCGCGCTCCGCGGCCAGATAAAAGGACGACACGGAGCAGGTGGACGCCAGGAAGAGCGGCAAGTCGATCGCGAGCACCTGGAACCAGCCCTGATAGAAGCGCACGATCATCGCCGGCAGCAAAATAATCGAGAGGAACACCATCAGCGGATAGCTGATGTTCGCGGTCAAGTGGAAAACGGCTTCCGCTTTCACCGCGGCCGGCGCGTCTGACCGCAACACGCGCGGCAGAATTTTCTTGGCCGTCTGCATCAAGCCTTTGGCCCAGCGCGCCTGCTGCGATTTGAAGGCGTTCATCTCCACCGGCAATTCCGAAGGGCATTCGATCTCAGGCAAATAGAGGAAGCGCCAGCCGCGAAGTTGCGCGCGATAGGAAAGATCGGTGTCTTCGGTGAGCGTGTCGTGCTGCCAGCCGCCCGCGTCTTCGATGGCGTTGCGGCGCCAGATGCCGGCGGTGCCGTTGAAATTGAAGAACAGGCCGCTGCGGAAACGCGAGGAGTGCTCGATGGCAAAGTGCCCGTCGAGGAGAATCGCTTCGACTTCCGTTAGCGGCGAATAATTGCGGTTGATGTAGGTCCATCGCGTCTGCACCATCGCGAGCTTGGGCTCGACGAAATACGGCACGGTGCGGCGCAGGAAATCCGCCGGCGGAATGAAATCGGCGTCGAAAATCGCCACGAGCTCGCCTGCGGCTGACGTCAATCCTTCCTGAAGCGCGCCGGCCTTGAAGCCTTCGCGGTTGTCCCGGTGGATGTAGGAAATCGGCAGACCGAGAGCGCGGAAGCGGTCGACGCAATTGTGCGCGACGGCTTGCGTCTCGTCGGTGGAATCATCGAGCACCTGGATGTCGAGCAGTTCGCACGGATAATCGAATAGCGCGACGGCCTCGATCAGGCGTTCGATCACGTAGCGCTCGTTGTAAATCGGAAGCTGAACGGTGACTTTGGGCCACACTTTGACTTCGGGCGGCGGCCCCGGCACGTTCTTGCGATTCTTGAAGAAGTTGTAGACCAGCGCGTACCGGTGGATGCCGTACGCTGCGAGGACCACCATGACGAGGAAATACGGCAGCATCACCGCAAAGTCGAACCCATTGAGCTGGTAGAGGCCTTTGAACGGATTCTTCAGCGGGTCCATGTTCCGCCGCCAATAATTCACAATGGGGTTGGTACCCGGAGCCAGCCAGAGCGCCAGAGTGTAGAAGGACGTCAAGGAAGTTGCCGATGCCTCAATCTAGTGAATTGGAACCGGGTTCGTCGGACCTGCTTACCCTGAGTCCGCAACAACGAGGACGAGGGCTGCATCGGTGAAACATGCTGGGGACGCTATCACCGACGCTCCGATTATCAGGTGGCACAGCCGACGTGTCAACGATTTGGGGATTTGAGCAGCCTCCAGCAGCGGAGCCTTGGCGCCGGGCGTCGAGAAATTCCTGAGCCTGTTCCGAAACAAATCGACCCTAGTGTTTCTTCGGCGGCAGGAATTTCTTATCGATTTTGGCGACGACTACGTAGTTCGGATCCACCATTTCCGCCAAGTGAATGGTCGCCGTTTTGGAGAGCAGCTCGTAGGCGTCCATCTCCGACAGGCCGTAGTCCGAGTGAATCCATCCGACAAGCTGCGTGAACGCGATGCGCAGGCAGTCGTCGAGCGGCCGGTAGATGCCCGCGGCCATCAGTTCGTTTGAGTTTTCCCATCGCGGCCATTCGATCTTCTGTCCTTTGATGACGTGAAGACGCAGCCGCACGTGCATAGGAACTTCGATCGCCGTGCCGCCGATTTCGCCGTCGCCCATGGCCGCGTGCCCATCGCCCACATAGACGAGCGCCCCCGGAACATTCACGGGAAGGTAGAGCGTGTTGCCGACGCTCGATTCCGACGCGTCCATGTTGCCGCCAAACTCGGCGGGCACCAGCGAGTCTCGCGTCTCGCCCAAGGCAGGGGCCACGCCGACGCAACCGAGGAACGGATGCATCGGAATCTTCACGGAAAAATCGGAATCGTGGGCGGTGAATGTCGCCGTGCCGTCGTCGCGATGAATGGGGTAAGCCCAGCTTCGCCTCGGCAGCGCAGGATTTAGCATCGGCGTGTAGTTCGTTGAGTTGAGCGCGCCAAACCCGGGCGCGATCTCGCCCTCTCCATCGCCGTTCGGATCCATCTCGAGGAATTCGATGGCGAGCGTGTCGCCGGGCGCAGCGCCCTCGATGTAGAAGGGCCCGGTCAGCAGGTTCGAATTCTTGGCGAACTCGAGCTTGTCGGGCGGAATTCCGGCGCAGTCGGCGGTACAATTCAGCGTATCCGTCTCGAGAATCTCGCCCGCGGCAAGCCGGGCCACCGGCTCGCCCGGCCCGAACGCGAATTTGACGGTCGCGTACGTCGGTTCGTATTTCACCACGCGCGTTGAATCCTGCCCCATCGCCGTCGCCGCAAACCCAAGAGCTAAAATCCCGAGAGCAGCGGACCTCGCGCCCGCAATTCGCAATCGCATCGTCTTGTCCCTCCACAAATCGCGCGCGATCATACCACCCTGCGAGCACGGGTCGAACGCGTCTTGGTCTTCAACGATTGAGGCAGGGTGCGGGCGGCTAAAGACAAAGTGACGCCGAGTAGCTCTTTGTGTATACTCCGATTTATTCTTGTTATTAACCATGGTTAATAGGAGAAGATAGAGGTAGTTAATTGCGGAGAATAAGCATCGTGAAGCCGGTCACTTTTTCGCGACTGATTTTGGCGGCGTCAATCTGCCTCTTGTTCGCGGCGCACGCGTTCGCGCAGGGGGAAACTACCAGCGCCATTGTGGGCGATGTTATGGACATCACGGACGCAACGATCGCCGGCGCCACGGTGACGATCGCCAATCGCGAAACGGGCCTGAAGCGCACGGCGAAAACCGATGAGGCAGGACGATTCAATTTTCCGCAGTTAGCGCCGGCCACGTACTCCGTGACGGCGGAAGCGAGCGGATTCGCACCTCAGGAAGTGGATCTCTCCGCCGGCCTGGGGCAAAAGCAAACGGTGGATTTCAGGCTCAAGCCTGCTGAGCGGAACCAGACGGTGGAGGTAACCACCGAAACGCCTTTGATCAATCCGCAGAACGCGAACACGGCCACCACGTTGAACGCGCCGGGCCTGGAAAATCTTCCGAATCCCGGCGGCGACTTGACGTACCCATTGCAATTTACTCCCGGGGCGCTCGTCAATACGGCGGGAAGCGGGAATGACTTCGTCGGCGGCACGAACGGCTACGGCAACGTGGAGTTCAACGGGCTTCCCGCTCTGTCGAACGGCTACATCGTGGACGGGCTCGAAACGAACGACCCGCTCACCAATCTGAACAGCGGGCTTTCGACCAACTTGGTTCTGGGCCTGAATTCGATTTCGGAAGTGACAGTGAACACGCTTTCGTACTCGGTGGATCAGGGGCGCTACGGCGCGTCGCAGGTGAATTACGTCACCAAGTCAGGCTCGAACCAGTTTCACGGGAATCTTTACGAGATCTGGAACGGCTCGCTATTGAACGCAGCCGACTATTTCACAAACGCGACACCGGGAAATCACAAGCCGCGCTCGACCGTGAACCATTTTGGGGGGAGCTTTGGCGGTCCGATTGCGCGCGACAAGCTCTTCTTTTTCTTCGACAGCGAATGGGTGCGGATCGCGCTGCCCATCGTCACTCCGACGATCGTTCCCAGTGCAGCCTTCCAGCAATACGTGCTGCAGCAACTTCCGATAGGACTCACGGAGATTGTGAATGGTCAGCCCAAAGTTATCTTCCCCGCCGCGCCGCAGGAGGTTCCGTTCTATCAGAACATGTTCTCGCTGTATGGGACTACGAGCGGCACACCCACGGCGATAGACGGGTGTCCGATCGCGGCAGGTTGCGCGAACCAGCAAAGCGTTTCGCACACCAGTGACGACCACGAGCAGGTGCAGACCGCTCGCGTCGACTACAACATCAATCAGAACAACACGGCGTGGCTTCGCTTTCAGGCCGACACCGGCGTGCAGGCCGCGTACACCGATCCGATCAATTCCTTGTTCGATTCGGTGTCTCCGCAACCTCTTTATTCGGCCGCGGCAGGATACACGCACGTCTTCTCGCAGAATCTGGTGAACTACTTCAATCCGGCATTCTCCTGGTACGAGAGCTTGTTTGGGCCAAGCAACCTGCAGAAGACGCTTTCGGCTTTCCCGATCGTGCTCGAGGGCAGCGGCGCGAACCCTTTCACGCCCATCGGAGGGCTCGACAACACGTGGGTGCAAGGCCGGCGCGCCACGCGGTTTTTCATCAATGACAACCTGGCCTGGAGCCGTGGCGCTCACGAGCTGAGATTTGGAACCAATACTCGCGTTTTTCTGCTGAACGACTATGACTTCGGAGAAGGCACGGTTCCTACCGTGACCTACGCGACGTTGCAGCAGTTTATCTATGGAGCGGCGAACACGGCGTCGGAGACGTTCCCTTCGAACGCAAACGAGCCGTTCAACTTTCTGAATCTCGATCTCTACGCGCAAGACACCTGGAAAGTGACGCGCAAACTGACCTGGACGTTCGGCGTGCGCGACACGTTCAATTCCAATCCCCTCAGCCCGCACGATGAGATCGCGCGCCTGCAAGGCTCTTTTGGCGCGATCCCTCACAACGTGAGTCAGCCGCTGAGCGCTGCAATCCAGAGTCATCTCGGAAATTTATTTTCCTCCACGCCGCTCGCCATCTGGCAGCCGAGAACCGCCATTGCGTGGCAGTTCGAGCCAAAATCCGTGCTCCGTACCGGATTCGGGATTTTCAGCGATATCCTGCCGGGCAGTGTGGCCGACCTGATCGGTACCAATCCTCCGTACGATAAGACGTTCCAGGGAGGAGTGCTTGGCACCGTGGGCAAACCGGGATCTGCGGGCTGCGACCCGGTATTCGGCTGCATGGCAATCGCGCCCGGAGTGGTCAACAGCGCTGTGGACGCGACCGTCGCCGCAAATCAGGTTTTTACTTCGGGATTTCCCCAGGCGCAGCTTTCGTGCGCGTCTTCACAGGCAAGTGCCGCAAGTTGTCTTCCACCGGTTGCGATCACAGCTATCCCAGACGGCAAACTCCATGCGCCGTACTTCATGGAATGGAGCCTGGGAATCGAACACCAATTCGGGACGACGGCCAGCTTGAAAGCACAATACGTCGGCACGCGCGCGCTGAATCAGCCTTATCAGACGCAGGTGAATGGCTACCAAACGGTGTGTCAGGGATGCTTCCAGCCGTTTCCGTATCTGCAAGCGGCGGACCCGAGGTTCGCCGGCGTCACGCAGCTTTCCACGGGCGCGAGCAGCCACTACAACGGCCTTCAACTGACCGCTGCCAAGCGGCTGGGCCACGGCCTTCAGGGACAGATCAATTACACGTTCAGCCGCTGCATGGACCAGGTCTCGAACGGCGGGTTTCTGCAGTTCGCGGCGGGAGGAATTCTCTCGCCCCTGCCCGGAGGCCTCGGCCGCGACTACGGACCGTGTGACTACGACATCCGGCACAATCTGAATGGTCAATACGTTTACGAACTGCCGCTGAAAGTTAAGAATCACAAGCTGGGAGTCGCGCTCAACGGCTGGCAGCTCTCCGGCACGGCGTTTTGGCACAGCGGCGTTCCCTTTTCCGTCTTGAGCACGCCGTATTCCGCGAATGAGGAGGGCATTGTGAACGGCAGCGGGCCGCAGTTCGCGAGCGCGATTCCCGGCGTCCCACTGTACGCGCACCATCCACTATCGGGCGTCACGCCACAAGGAGCGATTCAGTGGCTCAACCCCGATGCCTTCGTCTCAACCGTCGATCCGATGCAGCAGACCCTCGCTTCCGGGCAAATCGTACCCGCGGGTTCGTGCAATGGGGGAGATACGCCGCAAAATTGCCAGTTTGGAAGCCTCGGTCGCAACGCCTTGCGCGGGCCGGATTTTTTCTGGAGCGACTTCTATCTGACGAAATGGTTCCAATTGTCGGAAAGCGTAAAGCTGCGGATCGACGGCCAGTTCTTCAATGTGTTCAACCATCCGAATTTCGGGCTTCCGAGCGATGTCCTCGCGGGGATTCCCGGGCAGCCCTCGACCCAGGCGGGATTCGGCGCCCTTACCTACACCACCGCCCCGCCCACTGGTTTGCTGGGCGTGGGCCTCGGGGGCGACAGCTCGCCGCGTATCATCGCCCTCCAGGCGCGCCTGGAGTTTTGAGAGCGCACGACAACCCTAACCGCGGGTTGCGCGCTGCGGGTACCCATGGTGGAATGGTGTAGACGACGGCGATGAACATAAAAAACGACGAGACACGGAAGCTGGCCCAAGAGCTGGCAAAGCTGACTGGCGAGAGCTTGACTACCGCCGTCACCGAAGCCGTTCGCGAACGCCTGAACCGAGTGCGCAGCGAGCAAGCAGACGGACTCGCGGATCGTCTCGTGAAGATTGGCAAGGATTGCGCAGCGCACCTCGAGGAACCGTTCCGTTCGGTCGACCACGGCGAGCTCTTGTACAACGAGAAGGGCTTGCCGCGACGATCATCTTCAGCCACAAGCTAGGGTATCTTCGATTCGCCCGATTCTCGTTGAGCCACAGTCGAGACTCTTCTATAATTGCTGGTTTGTGGAGGGGCCAAAGGGCTTTGTAGAGCTATGTTGAAGAGCATTCAGCAACGAGATTTACAGGGCAAACGCTGGATCAAGATCTCAATGACCGTGATCCTGCTCTTGATTTGCGGGTCAATGCTGCTGTATTTGATTCCCGGTCTGACCAACGGTAGCCTGGCCGGGGGCGGAACCTCGGACGCCGTCGCCAGTGTGGGCGGCGAGGCGATCTTGGCCACCGACGTTCAGCGGCAGCTCAACCAGATGACCCAGGGACAGACGCTTCCTCCCATGATGCGGGGCCTGTACACCAAAGAAGTCCTCGACCAGATGGTTTTTGCGCGCGCCATGGAATATGAGGCCAAGCGCCTCTCGATGGGAGTCACCCCGCAGGAAGAGCGCGACCGCATTCAGCAGATTCTCCCAGAGGCGTTTTCCGGCAGCACGTGGCTGAAGGATCAGTACGCTACCGAAGTGCAGATGCGCACGCGGATGTCCGTGCCGGATTTCGAGGCAGCGCTTCGCCAGGGAATGCTCGCGGAGAAGTTCCAGCACCTCGTCACCGACGGACTGATGGTGAGCCCGGCTGAAGTCGAGCAGGACTTCCGGCGCCGCAACGACAAGGTCGCGATTCAATATGTGTTGATCAAGCCGGCGGATATCGCGGCATCCGTGCATCCGAGCGATGACGAGCTGGCGGCATACTTCAAGAAAAACCTCGCGAAATACCAGGTTCCCGAAAAGCGTTCGGCGCAATACGCGTTACTGGACCTAGCGAAGCTCCGCGCGCAAACGCATCCGACCGATGAAGCTCTGCGCGCCTACTACAACGACCACATCGACGACTACAAAGTGCAGAATAGCGTCCACGCGGAGCACATTCTGTTCAAGACCGTGGGCAAGACCGACGCCGAGGTGGCCGAAATTCGGCAGAAAGCCGAAGACGTCCTGAAACAGGTGAAGAAGGGCGCGAATTTCGAAGATCTCGCCAAGAAATATTCGGAAGACGACGGCTCCAAGGCCAAGGGTGGCGACTTGGGTTGGATAGTCGAAGGGCAGACGGTGCCAGAGTTTCAGCAGGCAGCGTTCAGTCTGCCGAAGGGCGCCACGTCGGATCTAGTGAAGACGCAGTACGGTTTTCACATCATCAAGGTTCTCGATCGTCAGACGGCCCACACGAAGACTTTCGAGGAAGTTCGGGAGTCAATCTTGCCGGTTGTCACCGATCAAGAGGCGAACCAGCAAGCGAACGACATCTCGAATCAGATGGCGAGCGCGGTGCGCCAGTCGAGCCGCCAATCCGTTGAAGATATCGCGCGCAAGTTCAATTTGGAATCGGGAGTCACTCCAGCGGTTGCCAGCACCGAAGTTGTCGGCCCGCTGGGAGCCTCCCAGGAAGTGCGCAACGCCCTGTTCCAGTTGCGACCGGGTGAACTCAGTGCGCCGCTCCATATCGACACTGGATACGTCATCCTTACTCCGAAAGACGTCTTGCCGGCGCATCAGGCAGCGCTCGGCGAGGTTCACGATAGCGTGCTAAGCGACTATCAGCAGGAAAAATCCCTGGATCTCGCGCGCGCGAAGGCCGACGAGCTTGCAAAGCAGGCTCAGGGCGGCGCAGCGTTCGACAAAGCCGCCAAAGGCCTTGGTTTCGACGTCAAGAGCGCCGAGCCCTTCTCGCGCACCGGCACCGTGCCGGACATCGGTTCAGGCAGCCAGCTCGACGCCGCTTTCGGAATGGCTCCCGGACAGGTCAGTGCCCCCAAACAGGTGAGCGGAAACTGGCTCGTGTACCGCGTCGTCTCCCACGAGCCGGCCAACATGGACGATTTCGCGAAGCAGAAGCAGGATATCGAGAAACAACTCCTCCAATCGAAGCAAGAAGCCGCGTTCGCGGCCTTCCGCGCGGCCCTTGTGGACCGACTGAGGAAGGAAGGCAAGCTTACGATCAATCAAGAGGTTCTCGATCGTATGAGCCGCGCCGGATAGACTCTAAGTGTCTGTTAATACAAGACTTACAAAATAGCCGTCGGGGTCTTGCCCACTTCCTGCCAGTCAGCTACAATCTTCCTATCCGCAGCTTGCCCCGTTCGCCAGCGGGGTGGCGCCTTCACCCAGGAGGCGACTCTCGGTTTTCTGGCAGCGGCGCCTTTGTTGGGACCTAACCATATGGCACGAGCCTTCCCGGCCGAAACAGCTTGCACGGATCACAGACTTCGAGGAGTTTTTATGCCGGCAAACAGCTCCAAGGGCAGGAAAGCAAGCGTGGCCGCAAACAACGGCGGAAGCCGTCGCCGAGTACCGGCGCCAGGGGCGTTCGACGTGATCGCAATCGCAGGACGGAAATCGAGGATGACCATGCAGTCCAATGAGTACCAGTGCGCCATCGAGCGGAATCAGAACGGCAAGTACAACGTTCGCGTCCGTGCCACCTTTGGCAGCGGGGCGGAAGGCTGGACCTTGCCCGTTTATTTCCTGGCCTCGTCGTTCAATGCGGCGATGAAGAAGCTTGAGGGGTCCTTGCAATTGCTGCAAAAGAATGAGGAAAAACTGCGCTTCTGGGGCGTCGAGCGTACTGACGATCCCAACGTGGCGGGCGATCTCCTGGGCGAATTCGGACTGTGGCTGGACCGTCGGAGGGAGTTCCCTCGGAAGGTTGCCGAACTCGGAGTGCCCCGGGAGCGTGCCGTGCCGGCCGCGATGCTTGCGCCGCTGCGCCGAGTCCTGGCGGATTCCGTCGCGCAAGAGCGGGTATCCGCGGTCGCCGGCGACTAGGCCGGTCGAGGCAGACGTTCCCCCACCGCAAGACGCCTCACCAGCATGTCTAACTGTCAGTTTACTTCGCGCGGATTAGGATTTCCCCATGGGCGATCACACCTTCGTTGAGAGACAGGCGGTACTTGTACGCGCCGGGGGTTAAGCCGGCACGCGCCGCGCCACTCTGGAGGCGGACACCCGCCGGCGCCTGGAGCACGTTCGAGGAGAACGGGCAGCGATGAGCGTCAAATTCGATCTTGAGATTGCCTGCGTTTGACAGCCACGTCACCTGATCGCCGGGATCAAGGGCGATCACTTCGGGCATCACGCCGACTAATACTAGTTTTTCAGCCACTCAGTTGCCCTTTCAATTTCCCTTTCGGGAGACTTACTTTCGATAACGAACGACGCGTTTCGTTTCGTGCTGGAACATTAGCATATTCGTCTGGCGTTGGCAGCGCCACCGGAAAGCGGCTGTGGCTCGGTTTCTGGCTACCCGGGGTTAACCTGTGCCCTCGACTGAGAGTATCGCTGCCCGTTTCTTCGCCGGGGTCGTGGTGATCAGCACCACGCTGATTAGAACAAACAGAGTCCCCAGGATCGTTCGAGGGCCAAGCGCTTCACCCCCCAGGAAATATCCGAGCAGCACGGCTATAACTGGGTTCACGTACGCGTGGGTGCCGACTTTCGTGAGCGATTCATGGTGAATCAGCCACACGAAGGCGGTAAACGCGATGATCGAGCCGGCGACAATCAAGTAGAGCAATGAGAGCCATGCGCCGCGTGAAACGGTGGACGCATGAAAATTGCGGAATTCGCCCAGCGCGCCCGCTGCAAGAGCCAGAAATATGCCGCCAACGAGCATCTGCGCTCCCGAGCTCATGACTTTGGAAGCCGGCAAGGGAAGTTTGCGCGTGAGCGCCGACGCTAACGACCAGCTCATCGACGCAACAATCAGGGCCACGGCGCCCCGCCTATCGATCGGCGCCCCACCGAGGTTCAACCCCCGGCTCGTGAGAACTGCCACTCCAACAAGCCCGATCAGAAGGGCCGAGCCCAAGCGGACGGTGAGCCTCTGCGTTCGCAGAAAGATAATTTCGAACAGCGCCATGAACGCCGGGGTCGTGGCCATCATGACCGCCGTAATACCCGAAGGAACGCGCTGTTCGGCCCAGAACACCAGCCCGTAATCGAGGACAAATATCAGGATCGCGAGCGCAGAAGCCGACGCCCATTGGCGCCCGCTCGGAGATCGCTCACCGCGGGCTATCATCCAGCCGTACAGAACGAGTCCCGCCACCAGGAAGCGCATCGAGGCCAGAAGAAACGGTGGAACTTCGCGCACGCCAACGCGAATAGCGAGAAACGTGGATCCCCACACGAAATAGATAATCGCGAAAGCCAACAGAGTCTTCCACGCCGGGCGACGGGTAGAGGTTTCCACGAAAGATCCCCCACCGACAATCTACCAATTCGCTCGCGTGATTGCTCAAACGTCCGGGATCACGGCGTACTGGCGAACAGTCCACATTGTCCGGCATAACGCGGCAATCGTGGGACCGGTGGCATGGACACCACAGTAGCAACTCTTAGCCAAGCCCGACGCGGCGGGCCAGATCTGCGAATCGGGGGTCGGTCCGGATGGGATCTAGGCCGGGATCCACTTTGAGAAAGTCCAAGAGATTCGAGTGTTCCTTGTACGCCTGCTCGAGCCAGGCGAACACCTGATCGGTTTCACCGAGACCCAAGTAAGCGTTCACAAAAGCGCTGGCGGGAACAGAGCCCGCCTTGCTGCGTGCTTGCAATTCCTTGAGCAACCGAAGTGCATCGCTGCGCCGCCCCGCCTGCGCATACGCTCGAATCAGAGTGCCCATCACGCCCGGGCTACGGTTAGAAATAGGCAGCGCCTTTTCGAGAACCGGGATTGCGTCCTCAGGCTGATTCTTGTCGATGAGGGCGATCCCAAGGTCCCAAAGTGTGACCGGGTCATTCGGATTAACTTCCAAGGTGCTCCGGAGTTCGCGCATGGCTTCGTCGTAGCGGCGGGCCTCGAACAGCATCCACCCCATGTCGGTGGCATCAACCGAAGCCGGGTCGAGTTCGCGGGCGCGCCGCATTGAGGCTAGCGCCTCGTCGGTGCGTCCCTGGCAGAGCAGCCACCAAGCAAGGTCGGCATAAGCGTCAGCGCTATGTGGGTTCAGTTCGAGGGCACGTCGGTATTCGGCCTGGGCGTCGGCCCACTGCCACCGTTCTTTTTGCACATCGCCTAACAGAACGTGCGCGTCGGGGAGGTTGGGATCAAGTTCCACAGCTTCTTGGGCTGCGCTCATTTCCTTCTGAAGCGCCGGATCATGGGGATCTCCAATAAAATTCGAGCCCAGTGCGCTATATCCGCTTGCCAAGCCCACGTATGCAGGCGCAAATGTCGGATCTGTGTTTATGGCACTCTGAAAATAAGCGACGCCCTTCTCGATGTCAGCTTTGTTGTAGCCCTTGTTTAACTCGTACCACCCTTGAAGATAGCTCTCGTAGACTTCCGGCGCGACGGGACGCGCTGCGGCAAGCCTCTCGTGTTCCTCCCCGGTGACTGTTACTTGCACCCTGTCAGCAATGGATTGCGCCACGTCGCTTTGCAGAGCAAGCACGTCCCGCAACTCGCGATCGTAGGTCTCCGACCAGAAGTGTTCGTCGGTTGCGCCGCGAATCAACTGGGCCGTAACGCGAATCCGGCTGCCGTCTCGCATCACCGATCCCTCGACAATGGCATCCACGTTCAACGTCCTGGCAATCTCCGGTACCGACATCTGCGGATTCTTGAAGCGCATCACGGACGTGTGGGAGATGACCCGCAGGTCATGGATACTCGCGAGGCGTCCGATAAGGGCCTCCGTCATCCCGTCAGCGAGGTAGTCTTGTGTAGGGTCTCCGGACAGGTTCTTCAGAGGGAGCACCGCCAGCGAATTGATTTTAGGGCGGGCCGCATTGTCTACGCGACCCCGTGACATGATATAGGCAACCGCAAGCACGGCCAGCACGGCCACCCCGGCCAGAGCCAGCGAGAGGCGGGCCGGAGGCATTGCGCGTCGCTCGTGGTCGCCTGCCGTATCCACTGGCGTCTGCGCCGCGGACTCTCTCTCTTCCTCGTCCAAATGCGGCTTGCGGCTTTGCAGCCAAGCGTCCAGCTCACGGGTTAAGGCATAGACCGAGCCACGCTTGTCGTGCACGTGGCGATGGACAGGCATCCCCTCGCGCTTCTCCCAGCGCTGGACGGTGGTCACGTCGCGGTTCAGGTACACCGCGATTTCCTTCCACGAATCCAGCCGCTCTGCAGACGGCTTCTCGGGTGGCAATCTGCCAGGGGATAGCTCGCCCATCGCGTTCTCCTGACGGTTTCGCTCTCGTCGCGAGGTAAGTACCCGATTGTAACCCCTGGGCGCACAACGGCAAAAGACTGCATTTGACGGCAAGTGGCCATTCCGTGCAATGCCGTTTGACGTGACCATCCGGCGCGTCCGATGTTGTCACGCGCACCTCGCAGCACGAAACGCACAACGAGTTTTCGGCACCACGGGCGCAAATCTCAAATTCGGAGGCCTCTTGTGAAAAGCAAATCTTTGTCTTTGGCGTTACGAGTTCTCGTGATCTTGGTGCTGGCGGTAGGTACCGCCGCGCTGGCCCAAGCTCCGAGGCACTTGCATTTCACCGGCGTAATTAACGACTACACGCCGGCGGTCGGCAGTACGGGCCCATGGGAAGTTCGCGGCCCGTGGACGATGACACTGGACGAAAGATCCGGCAAGGCCGATTTCTCGGCCGCCGTGACCATGGAGTTGTCTGATTCCTCACTGACCAGCACAAATATCGCCGCGTCCGCCCGAATGCAGCACACTCACCACCTTACGGTCGAGGGCGGGACGGTCGCGCCGATTACCGGCGGATTTGAGGTCACCGGCCCGGTGACAATCACGAAAGACGGCGGCCCGGCACCTGCCGCCATCCAAGGCTCCTCCCTTGTGATCGACGTCACCGGAGGAACGCTCGTCGAATTCTCAAACATCACATTGACGTTCGAGGATGGCGCAATCGGTCATTTCGGATCGGATCCGATTCATGGCGTCGTTCGCAAGGTCAAAGACTTCTTGTGGGACGACTCACATCGGTAAACGTCTCGGCAGCGGGCACGCTCGAGCCGGGGCGTGTCCGCCCCGCGGCCTGACGCCAGTTCCTCCGATTGGGATGCCGATAAGGTGCAGTGGCCGATGCTGTTGTAGGAAATGCCTGATGGAAGCGTGGTGGGAGGCACCAACGAGCGAGGGCACCGGCTAGGCTTTCGCGAGAAGCTGGCTGACCGCTTCGCGGAGACGCACCAGCGTGAATGGCTTTGCGAGAATTGGGACGGCGGCGAGTTCGACGGCGTGGTCCTCGGCATCCGCGAGATTGCCGGTCATCAGAAGGAAATGGCTGGCCAATTCAGGGTGGGTCGCGCGCAGAAGCTGGTAGACCGCGAGGCCACTCCGGCCGGGCATTTTCAAGTCGCAGATCACGAGATCGAACTTGTCCTTTTTGAGGGCGGCTTCCAGCTCGCGTGAGTCTTGCAGCAGAGTGGCCCGGCAACCGGCGCGCTCGATAGCGTCACCAACCATCTCAAGAATTCCCCGCTCATCGTCGATCACCAGCGCGTGGCGAATCGCGGAAGTGACGCCGACGGCCGCCGTGGACGCGCCATTTCCAGCCTCAGGCCCGGTGGGCTGTTCGCCCGACACGGGAAGCTGGATGTGAATCGTGGTGCCTGCACCGGGGGAGCTTTCCGCCAGGATCGTCCCCTTATGCTGCTGAATGATGCCGTGCGAGATGCTGAGGCCCAGGCCCGTTCCCTGCCCCGGCGGCTTGGTGGTGAAGAAGGGCTCGAAGAGATGTTCACGCGCTTCCGAGGACATCCCGAGACCGTCGTCGCGCACGACCAGGTGCGCGGTGCCCCCCTCGGCGCGGCAGTCGATCCAGATGTGGCCGGAGTCGCGGTCTTCGTGGATCGCCTGCTCGGAATTGAGCAGCAAATTCAGCAGCACTTGCAGAAGCTGATCAGGGTCGGCGAGAACCGAGACGGGATCGCGCGGCTTCGCCACGTGCAAAGAAATGTTGTCGGCGCGGAGATGATAGTCGCGGAGATCGACGAGCCGGTCGACTACGGTGCGAAGGTCGAGACGCTGCGTCCGGTGGGGCGCGCGACGCGCAAAGCTGCTCAGGTTCGCGACGAGATTCTTCAAGCGCAAAGCTTCCTCGCGAATCGTCCGAAGCGGGACGAGCACCGACGGGTCCACGCCGCGCCGGCCGAGCACGAGTTCGCTGAAGCCGAGAATCGACGTGAGCGGATTATTGATTTCGTGCGCGACGCCGGAAACAAGCTGGCCCAGCGAGGCGAGTTTGGCCGATTGCAGCACTTCCTTTTGCGCGATTTCCAGGCTCGCGGTGCGTTCTACCACTTTACGTTCGAGCGAAGAGCGCATTTCGCTCAGCTCCGCCGCCATTCCGAGGAACGCGTCCATGAGCGAGCCGAGTTCGATGCTATCCGGCACTTTCGCCGTCACGTTCAGGTTGCCACGGCGAACTTCGCCCACCAGCTGGCGCAATTCATCCAGGTGCTGAAAAATATATTTCTGATGAGAGCGCCGGAACCAAGAGTTGACGACCAGCGAAAACGCAACGAACACAACCAACACGATCAACATCTGGTGCGAGGAGTCGCTCATTTGCGCGTTCAGAGCTTCCAGGCGCTGCGCTTCCGGGCCGGTGACGTGAAGCGTCTGCAGGGAATCGGCCAGGCTCCTCTGGTAAGCAGCGGCAAGATAGAGCGTGGTCGAGTAAAGCAGGATGGCGAGCAGCAGAGTGCCGGACTGCATGAGGCGGAAACGACGCTCGATCGAATAGGGCTTCGGTTTGGCGCGAGCGGCGCTCGAACGAAGACTGGCTTGGATTTCGACGGGCACACTCATAGTACGGCATTTAAGGGGCATTTCGGTGCCCAAAGCGGCGGGAGGACGGGCTAGGTTTGCAAGCGGGTTAGGTCAGGCGCCAGAGTCAGCTTCGCCTGCGGCGCAGCCAGTGTGAAACGCATGTTCCGCAGTGGGGCAGAAATGGAAGGGCGGATCGCAGCCGGTCAGCCGAGGAACACGGGCCGTCAGCGGCCTGCCTTATCCGAGTTCGCTCACGGCCGCGACGATGTGCCGCGCGGAAATACCGAACGCGTCCACAAGCTCGTCAGGCTTGCCCGAATGCGGCATGCGCTCGACCGCGAGTTGTTTGCTTTTCGCGGGCGCCACACCCGCTTGAGCCAATGCCGAGAGGACGGCTTCGTAGATGCCGCCTTCGGGCCAGTGGTCCTCCACTGTGATCAGCTTCCCGCCGGTGGCTTTGATTTGTTCGGCAAGCGCCTTGCCGTCGATCGGCTTCACGCAGTACAGATCGATCACGCGAATCGCGATGTTCTGCGATTTCAACTGGTCGGCTGCTTTCAGGGCTTCGTACAAGGTCACTCCGCCGCCAATCACCGTGACGCGATCCTGCGCGCTCTGGCGAAGCACTTTGAAACCCGGCACGGGGAACTTCTCGTCGTTCGAGTAGAGGATCGGAGTCTTCGGGCGCGAGGTGCGGAGATACGTGATCCCGTCCTGGCGCGTCATGAATTCGGTAAGCCGCTCGGCGCAAACGGCGTCGCTCGGGTAGAGAACGATCGAACCATGTACCGCTCGGAACATGGCGATGTCTTCGAGCGCCATTTGCGAAGGGCCGTCCTCGCCGATCGAAACGCCGCAGTGCGAACCGCAAAGACTGATATTCGCCCGGCTGATCGCCGCCATGCGGACTTCGTCAAAAGCGCGAGTTTGGAAACAGGCAAACGTATCGGCCACCGCCGTCTTGCCGCGAGCCGCCAGGCCAACGGCGAGGCTGGCCATATTCTGCTCGGCGATATACGCCTGGAAAAAGCGGTCGGGATAGGCTTTATCGAAAACTTCGGAGAATGTGGAATTGTCGACGTCACCCGACATCACAACAAGCTGCGGATTCACCGCGCCCAGGCGTTTGAGCGCGTATCCGTAAGCCTCGCGCGTGGCCACGGGCTTGCCGGCCTCGTAGTCGGGCGCGGCGGGCGCGGGAAAATCGGCGCGGCGCGGCAGCGACGTGCGCGCGTAGGACTTGCCTGGATCGGGCGGAACGTCGATGGGGCCGCCGAGTTCCTGAATCGCCTGCGCGAGCTGCTCCTTCGAGAATGGCTTGCCGTGCCAGCCGAGTTTTCCGGCGACCAGGCTGAAGCCGTGACCCTTTTCCGTGCGAGCGATAATCGCCTGCGGCTGGCCCTTGACTGATTTCGCCCAGTCGAAAGCGGCGAGCACGGCGGGAACGTCGTGACCGTCGATCACTTGTACCGCCCAGCCCTCCGACTCAAACTTGCCGCGATAGACGTCCATGTCGTGCTGATACATCGTGAAGTCGCTCTGCCCGAGCGCGTTGATGTCCGTCAGCACGGTGAGATTATCGAGATTGTAGTGCCCCGCGACCGACGCTGCTTCCCAGATCTGGCCTTCGGCGAGTTCGCCGTCGCCTGTGAGCACATAGACGCGCGTGGGACTCTTGTCGAGGCGCGCGCCGATCGCGAGTCCAGCGCCCACGGAGAGCCCCTGGCCCAGCGAACCGGTGGCCGCGTCCACTCCGGGGATGCGCGGCGTTGGATGGCCTTCGAGCTCGCTCGAGAATTGCCGCAGGGTCATCACGCGCGATATCGGAAACACTCCCGCTTCCGCGAGCGCGGCGTACAGTACGGGCGCGGCATGTCCCTTCGAGAGAACGAAGCGGTCGCCGTCCGGCGAGTTCGGGCTCTTCGGGTCGAATTTCATCGCATAGAAGAAAGCGCCCGCCACCAGTTCTGCCGCGGACATGCACGACGTCGGATGACCCGAGCCTGCTGCCGTCGTGGCCATCATAGAGAGGATTCGCAGGCGGCGCGCCTTTTCCTTGATGTTCGCAATCGTCGAAGTGGAAGGTCCTGCGGGTGAAGTGGCGCTCATGAAGTGCTCCTTGGCTTCCTTTGTAGGATGCGATTTTACCTGTTTCGGTCGCAGTCCGCGAGCCGGTTTCGATTTTCTTTTTGTGAATGGCGCGTTAGGGCGGCGCTGCGCGTCCGAAAGCGATGCGATGCGCTTCAGGTCCCGCGGCAATCACGGCTGAGCCGATCAGCAGCACTGTGGCTGCAAACGCTCCCATGGCCTGCGCGTACGTAAAGTGGCTCGTCATCCGCGCTTCGATAAACGGCGCCGTGGATGCAACGAGGACTCCCACTTGGTAGGCGAAACCGGGAAAGAATCCACGCAGCGCATCCGGCGAGAGTTCGTTGATATGGACCGGGACCACTCCCCAGGCACCCTGAACCATGAACTGCATCAGGAAAGCACCCGCAGCCATTATTGCCGCCGTCGGCGAGAATACCCACAGCGGAATCAGCGCAACAGCCAAAAGCGCGGACGTGACCATAGCGCGCCGACGCCCGTGACGGTCGGAGTAGAGGCCCACAAGCGTGCCTCCCACGATAGCGCCCAGCATTGAGATAACGCTGATGATCGCTGTTAGCCGCGGGCTGAAATGGCGCTGCTGCTGGAGAAAGATTGGGTAGAGATCCTGCGTTCCGTGGGACATGAAATTCATCATGGCCATCAGAAGAACGAGGTAGAAGAATCGCTTCCAGTTGGCTCCTACTTGCCGAAAATAGTCTCCCCAACTCCTTCGTTGGGCGGCAGCAACCTTCCAGGCGTCGCTCTCTTCGACTCTTGCGAGGATGAAAAGTGTCAGCAGGGCGGGCAGCACGCCAAGGAAAAACATGGGGCGCCAGCCCCAGCGGGGGAAAACGGTCCAGTATCCAATTGCCGCGAGCAGGTTGCCGATCGCATAGCCCTCCTGCAAAATCCCCGAAAATATGCCGCGCTTTTCCGCAGGCACGGACTCCATCGCGAGCGATGCGCCCACTCCCCACGCGCCCCCCATTCCAACGCCATACAGCAAGCGCAGAATGAGGAATGTCCTGTAGCTCGGCGCGAGGCCGGAAAGCACTTCCATAATTGAATAGAAGACAATGTCGACCATCAGCGGAATGCGTCGGCCGTAGCGATCCGCCAGTAGTCCGAAGACAAATGCGCCAACAGGTCGCATCACGAGACTGGCTGAAAGCGTCAGCGCGATGTGCGAAATCGACCGGTTGAAATCATGCGCGACCTGCGCGAGGACGTAAGTGAGGATGAAGAAATCGAACGCGTCGAACGTCCAAGCGAAAAAGCCAGCGAGAAATGCGTTACGGGAGTTCGCGCGCTGCTTGGGATGAGACGAAGGCGCGTTCATTGCGCGGATTGTGCCTTCGACTGCGGCGGGATCGATTTCGGATCGAGGATCGCATCCGTAACGCGCGCGACTTGCACCATTTCGGCAACGTCGTGAACGCGCACAATGTGCGCGCCGCCAAGAATGCTTGCAGCGACCGTTGCCGCAGTGCCCCAGATGCGCTCGCCGGCTGGCGCTCCGCCGAGGGCGCGGCCGATGAAGCTCTTCCGCGAAGTGCCCACGAGCAGCGGATAGGCGAGGCGTGCGAGTTCCGGCAGGCGCGCGAGCAATTCGTAACCCTGCGGATAGCTTTTGCCGAACCCGAAGCCGGGATCGAGGATGATCTGCGATTTCGGAACGCCCGCCCGGCGGGCTATGGCCACGGCGCGGCGCAGACCAGATGTAACGTCGCGCACAACGTCGCGCGCGAACGGCTGCTTCTGCATCGTGCGCGGCTCACCTCGCATGTGCATGAGGATCAGCAGAAGCTTGCGCTTGCGCGCGATTTCGGCGATGCGCGGGTCGTTGCGCAGCGCGGTGACGTCGTTCAGGATTTCTGCGCCGGCATCGGCGGCGGCGTCGGCAACTTCGAACTTGCTCGTGTCCACCGAAATTGGAATTTTGAGTTTTCCGTGAAGCTTCGCAAGAACCGGCAGGAGCCGCCACAGCTCTTCCTGCGCTGAAATTCCTTCAGAGCCGGGACGCGTGGATTCGGCGCCGATGTCGACGATGTCCGCGCCCTGGCGTTCGATTTCGAACGCGCGCTCGACGGCCGCCTCCGTATCGAGATGAAGACCGCCGTCGGAAAAACTGTCGGGCGTAACGTTGAGCACGCCCATCACGAGCGTACGCGCGCCCAGATCGAGGGTTCGCGACGGCAGCTTCAGCCGAAATCGCTTTCGATGGAACATGAACGCGCTATTGAATCACGATTCTCCAGGTTGAAAAGCAGATTCCTGTGGGCGCGGCGGCTCTAAAGAGGTGGAATCACGGCTTCGCTGGGACGTAGTACGCGGCGCGGTGGGAGGCGGTGGCGCCCGGCTGATCGGTGAGCTGCACGCGCAGGCGGTGCCATCCGGCGCGAGGCGGTGCAGCCGCATCCGGCGAAGGATAGTATCCGAGCGTATATTCCGCGCGAATTTTCTGCGCGATCTGGCGAAACGAGTCCGCGAGGGTGGGCGCTTCGCGCAGAAAGTAAAGCTGGCCGCCGGCACGGCGCACAAGTTCCGCAAGATAGAGCGTATACGCGGGAATTTTCTGCTTGTTTGCCTCCGGCGTGACCAGCGTTTCTCCCGCATGCAACGCCAGCCACGCAGCGGTCATGATCTTCGGCCGGTTCTCCGTGGAAACGGCAAACACCTGAATATCCTGTGCAGCGAGCAGGCGCGCGATATCTTCGAACGTGAGCCTGTTGGGCGACGCGGGCGATGGCACTTCGCTGGCGGGGTCGAGCGTGAGGCCCAGGCCGCTGTCCTGGCCATCCGTGAGCAGCACGATCGCTTTGCGGCCCGTGCGGCCGGGAAACAGTTCGTGCGCCGTGAGATACACCGCCTCGTAAATGTTCGAGCCGCCCGTGTCCTGGAAAAGCTCGCGAACATTCACGCGAGCGACGGCGCGGCGCATGAGTTCGCGCACATCGGAGAACGGGAGCTGCACGTATATGTGCGCGGAGAAATCGACGATGGCAGCCTGATCAAGCGGCGCAAGCGCATCGACGAGCGCGTCCGCGGCATTCTTGATTTCGTCGGAATCGCGCAAGACGCTGGGGCTCGCATCGATCACGATCGCCACGCTCGCGGGTTGGGTTGAGGCGTCGAAGTAGGCGATTTTCTGCTCCGCGCTATCGTCAAAGACGCGAAAGTCGGCGCGCGTAAGGCCGGGGACCACGGTTCCGTCAGCGGTTGCCACGCTGCACGTGACGGAGACCATCTGCGTGGTGCTGCGGATAGCGGCGGGGTTTGGAGGCGCGTCTTCGGAAGAAGCCTCGCCGGGTTTGCTTCGCGCTATGGCCTTCAGCTCACCTGTGGCGGGATCGCGCTGCCAGATGATTCCGGAGTCGAGTTCGCGCGGCTTGGGAAGTTTTTGCTTTGCGGCGTCTTGCGCCGGGACGCAAAGCGGAGAACCGAGAATTGACAACGCTAGCAGAGCGGCTATAGGCGACGAACGCATGCGCAAGACACTGTGGTCCACTTTTCAATTCACGTGGGCGTCGAAAACGCCGGTCTCGATCAAGCCGCGGCGCTTCACTTGCACGAAGATGCGATAGACGCCCGGCTTCGGAAAACCGTAAGGAAACGAAACTTCCGCAGGCAGCGGCATCGCCATGCCAGGCATCGCCATTCCCGCCATTGAGCCTGCCGGGGAATTCTGACTCACGCTGAGACTCGCATCCGCCAGAGTAAGCGCGGCCATCGGCACCGAACCATCCGGATGAACGTGCGCGAAAACGCTGAAATCCGAACTTACGAAGACCGCGTGCGCAGCCATTCCCATGTACGGCTCGAGATCGCTTGCGGGCTTTCCGCTCGCATCGTCGACGCGGAAGCGAAACCACAGCAGCTGGTTCGACACGAGCGTGGAGGAGTCGCGTTCCCAAACCATGCGCGCGCCATCGGGAAGCGCCGCCACGAGATTGTCCTTCCCATTTCCGGCGAGCGGAGTTGCGCTCGCTTCGGAATCGTCGCCCATGAAGCTTTTCCCCGACACTTCCGGAATGTCGGCATCCGCAACCATCGTGTCCGGGAAGCCGGATGCGCGCACGATGTCCGCAAAAATCTTGTAGTGTCCGGCCGCGATCGACGGCAGATTGTCGTGAAAAATTTGCAGGGAGGTCTGGTCCGGATGCAGATGGTAGAACTTGTCCATTTGCGGCGTGCGAATGAGGAAAAGATGCATCAGGTGGCCGTGATCGGGGATCAGCGCGGTCATCACCGTTTCTGGGCGGCGAATGTGCCAGTTGGATTCGCCGATGCGCAATTCCATTTTGTCGTTCGGCGCGAGCGACACCTGCAGCTTCGGCGGCTGATAAATCATGGTGCTCGCCTTGGCCGCTGCGGCGTCCGTCCACCACAATCTGCCGAGCGTGAGAATCCCGATTAGGGCGACAAGAGTGCCGAGCATCACCAGGCGTGCGCCGCGCTTTTGCTTCGGGCTCGGTTGTTCGCCCGGTTCGAGCTGCGCTTCGCGGCGCGCGGCACCGATAATCGAAACGAAAGCAGCCACCAGCAAAATCATCAGCCCGAAGAGCAGCGCGCCGAGTTCTTTCTCCATGGGGAGCGTGTTGCGAGCCGCCGCGGGCACCGGCACTGCCACCGTGCCGGAACCCTGGTCACCATCGGCTTCGATGCGAACCTGCCACGAGCCCGATTCCATCAGCCAGATTTTCCCCGCGAAGAATTGCGGGTCGCCGTTCGTCGGCTCGAGAACGTCGGGCGGCGGCGGGTACTTCGAGCCCTCGCCAACGATGATCAGCGGAGTGATTTTGAGTTTGCGGATGCCGGGCTTGTCGCTGCGGACCTCGATCTCCGCCACGCCGGGAATCATCTGCGGCGTGCGGACCATCACCACCAGGTGGTACGGGCCGGCTTCGCCCTGGAAGTAGACGTTGGGGCTGCCAACGTGCGCGATGCAGGTGGAAGCGATCGCTACGGCAAAAAGCAGTGAGATGGTTTGGCGAAGACTCATCGAGTTAACGCTGCAAGTGGACCAGCTTGTCTCCAAATTGCAGGCCGATTCGGCAGGAGACGATGGCGAAAATCCACGCCAGGCCCAGCCCCAGCAAGAACGCGCCGCGCGTGGCATCCGAGTGCTGAAACTCCCATGCGAGGTGGTACATCGACGGCGGAAACGCGTACGGGAAATAGTTCTGGCCGAAGAACGCATTGCGCGCCTCCGGCGAAATCATGAAGTTCGCCCACGGCCAGTGAACGATGAGAAGCACTCCGAGAAAAGCGGTACCAGCAATGGCCGCCTGGAGCCAGCGGTTGCGGTTCGCGAAGCGGTTCAGAACGATGTCGAGAGCGATGGCGGGAAAAATCAGCAGCACGGGAAAGCCCATCGGCACCATGTGCGTCACGTTGGTAAACACAGGACCAAGCTTCGGCACGGCCGGAAACATGGGGAAAATCCAGAGTCCCGCGAGCATGAACGCCACGTAGATGGACGCGATGATGGTGGCGCCCCACCGCCGTCCGGAAGCGCGCGCGAATGCGACGAGCAGCAGCGGAGTCCCGAACGTCATCATCTTGTAGAAGATGGAACTGTGCATCGCCGTCGGATCGCAATCTTCGCTGAGCAGAATCAGATGAAGCACTATCAGAAGCCCCGCAAGATAAATGAAGAGCCGCCCCAGATTCTTTTTCGTCTCACCGGTTGCGCGATTCATCTGCGCCACGAGCACGAGCAGCGAGCCGACGCCCACTCCGAGAATCCCCAGCCCGAGCACAACGTGAGGCGGACTCAGAATTTCCACGTCGAGGCCGAACGAATTGTGCCACCAGTTGTCAAACGGCGCCGAAGTGAGCATGGTGGCGCCGCCCCACGCCGTCAGAAATGCGCCGAGCGGGCCGTGAAAGCCCCAGACTCCCACGGAAGCAGCGCGAGCGGGCGCGTTGTGCGCGAACGTGGTGGAGAAAATCAGGTACGTGCACGTGATGGCGGCCAGTATGCCGCCGAAATGAATGGCCAGGTGCGCCGGAGTCCAAAACGTGTCGCGGCCAATCGTCTGGTGCCAGGAAATATCCCAGTACAGGCCGAAGGTAATCGACGTCACCGCGACCACGCCCGCCAGGACAAACCATTGAACGCGGTCGACGGCGGGCGAAATTTCCGACACAAAATCGACTGCCGGCAAAGACGCCAGATTCGCCATTCGAGCCTCCCTTCGCAGGCCCACAGTATAGCCGCTTTTGGCAGGAACGAATTCGTTGCCGCCGTTCGGGGAACGGCCAGCCGAAAATTGGACTTCGTGCCTGAGCCAAATGCCTCCTCGGTCTGCTTAGTACGCCCGGAGTACCTTCCAAGGGGTACCGAGGAGCTATTTCCCATTCCGGTCCCAGGCGCCAGAATCCAAAATTGGTTACAGACGATCGTGGGAATTCAGCCTCAAGGGGGCCTTTATCCGTGGCGCTAAAGACGCCTAACTTACTGAGCAATCTAAGGTTACGCACAAAGCTCTTGCTTTCCTTGGTGCTCACCACCGCTTGCTTGAGCAGCGCGACCCTGCTTGTGGTCCGCTACTCAGGCCAGAAGCACGCGCGGCAAGAGGTCGCCGCCGAAACCCACACCTCGCTGCTCGCTTTCGATGTGCTGCTGCATCAGCATCAGAAAGTGTTGGCGCGGAAGGCGGACCTTCTCGCCACGAAGGCCGCGATGTCCGGCGATGTGGACAATGCCAGCGCACCGCAAACCTCTGCCGACCCACTGGAGTCGGATGGAAGCGATCTTGTGGCGGTGGCGGATAGGTTCAACAAGATCCAGGTGCTTCGGGCCAGCGAGGCGAGTTTTCCGGCGCCAGAAGCCCTGGAGATGCTCCGCAGGTCGCTTGCGAAAGGCTCAACGGCCGATTGGTGGTACGTCGGCGGGTCGCTTTATCAGGTCGCGCTGCAAAAGATCGGCGATGGATCCGGCACAATCATCGTAGGTCGTGAGATTGATTACCGTGCGGTCCACGACATGGGACGAATTTCGGCAGGCCAGGTGGTTTTGAGCTATGACCAAAATGTTGTCGCCAGCACATTTCGCGCAATCGAGGAGCAGGAGGCTGGCAAGAAAATACAAAATGTAGCGTCGATTGGGCAAATCGGGATTGGGGACGAGCAATTTTTCGCCGAATCGCTGCAGTTGAGCAGTGGTCCCGGCCCGGTGGCACGCTTAACCGTTCTGAGATCGTACAGCGAGGCCACTGCATACCTTACGGAACTGAATCATCTGCTCCTTGCCCTGGGTCTTCTGGTGGTGTTTGCCGGTGCAGGATTTGTGTTTTTGATTTCGGACGCGTTTACGCGGCCGCTCGCAGCTCTTCTGGAGGGATTCCGTGCATTGGAGCGCGGCGATTACGCCTTTCCGCTGCACGCCCACGGAGGCGACGAGGTAGCTCAAGCGACGCGCGCGTTCGATCGCATGCGCAACACACTGCGGAAAAACGAGGCGCAGAAACAAGAGCTCGAGGATCAACTTCGTCAATCGCAGAAGATGGACGCGCTCGGCCGGCTGGCTGGCGGGGTGGCTCACGATTTCAATAACCTGCTGACGGTGATCAAAGGGCACAGCGAATTGATTCTGGACCGAACGAGCGCCGCGGATCCGGTTCTCTTAAGCGGCCAGCAGATTCGAAAGGCCGCCGACCGTGCCGCCACGCTCACGCGACAAATGCTTACGTTCAGCCGCAGGCAGGCTTTGCAACCCAAGGTCTTGAATCTGAATGCCGTCGTCGATGACATCGGGAAATTGCTGAAACGGCTGATGCCCGAGGATATCGAGGTGGTCTTCCGGCCGGAGACATCGCTGGGTTGTGTGAAAGCGGATGCGAGCCAGCTCGAACAAGTGCTTCTGAACCTGACCGTTAACGCGCGAGACGCCATGCCAGGCGGCGGCCAATTGACCATTGAAACCCACAACGTGACAGTCGATACGGAGTTCGCGAGCACTCGCCCGTCACTGGAGCCAGGTAAATATGTGAAGCTCGTCGTGGCCGATACGGGAACTGGGATGGATGCCAAAACGAAGGCTCATATCTTCGAACCGTTTTTCACCACGAAGGAGCCGGGCAAAGGAACAGGCCTGGGCCTTTCGACGGTGTATGGCGTCGTGAAGCAAACCGGCGGCTTCATATGGGTCGATACGGAAGTCGGTGTCGGGAGCAAATTTGAAATTTACCTGCCCCGCGTGGACGAGAAGCTCGAAGACGATGTGGTCACGCAGAGATCTCCTGTTCCAAAGGCCGAACTGCGAACAGTGCTGCTCGCGGAAGATGAGTCCGAGGTACGCGCCCTGGCTCGCGAATTTCTGACGTCGGCAGGTTATCGCGTGCTGTCAGCCGAGGATGGCCTGCGGGCAATGCAGATTGCCGAGCACGACAACTCAATCGATATCCTCGTAACCGACGTAGTGATGCCACGAATGCGCGGGCCGGAACTCGCCCGGAGGATGAAACGCCTGAAACCTGAGTTGAAGGTTGTGTACGTCTCCGGATATCTGGAACCCAACGAAATCGACGGCGATTTGCTAAGTGAAGCTTTCTTCCTGAACAAGCCGTTTTCGCGCGAAATGCTGGTGGATCAGATTGAGGAAGCTCTGCGCAAAACGGCGTCGGTGAGGGTACCCGCCTAACCGCTTCGCGCCAGGCGTCCTGGCGACTCTCCCAAAGGGGTACTCGCCTTCTCAATTTCGCTCCCCGACGTACCAGGGCGCGCTCACCGTAAATATCCGTTCATTGCCGCGAGCGAGCAGCACCCATTCCAATAGCCGCCCGCGCTGATTGTGGAAGAAGTACTCATACCATTTGTCTTCCACAAGCTCAGGGATCACCACGATGATGTTGCGATGGGGATGCTTTTTCGAAAGGTCGAGAATGAACTGCACGATGGGAATGATGACAAAGCGGTAAGGCGAAGGCAGGAAATGCAACTTGGGCGGTTCCTTCCCTGCCGCTCGGAAGGGTTCTTCAACGTAGCGCTTCCAGTCATCCTGAAGCAATTCGGAGTGCTCGGTTGGATCCACGTGCAGGGCGATCACTTCGGGTGAGAGCCGGGCGGCAAATTCAATCCCCTGGCGACTGATGATGCTCCAGCGGTCGATGGCGATGACGGCAATCGGATGCTGGCTGATGCTCGCCGTGTCGACGGCCACCTTGCACGTTGTGAGGACCTTTATGGCGTGGTAGTGACGGCGGACAACGGTGAAGAGAAAAATCGTGAGCGGAATGAACAGCAACGTGATCCAGGCGCCTTGCGCGAATTTGGCCACCAGCACGACGATGACCGTGATGCCGGTGACGAATGCGCCCAACCCGTTGACCAGTGCACTCTTCAGCCAATGCGGACCTCGATGCCTGTACCAGTGCATCACCATGCCGGCCTGCGAAAGCGTGAACGCCAGAAAAGCGCCGACGGCAAACAGTGGGATCAGCCGATCGGTGACGCCGCCGAAAAGAATGAGCAGCCCACCGGAAAGTACCGCCAAAACAACGATGCCGTAGGTGTAGACGAGCCGCCGCCCGCGGTATCCGAAGACGTGCGGCAGGTAGTTGTTTTGCGCGATGGCGCGGCAGAGGCGCGGAAAATCGGCGAAGGCGGTGTTGGCGGAGAGCGACAGAATGGCAAGAATTGACGCGATAGTCAGGTAGTAGAAAATTCCCTTGCCGAAAACAGCAGCGATGAGCATCGAGAGAAGGCTCTGGTATCCGGGCAGCCCCGGATCAGTTGCGGCGATGCCGTAAGCCTTCACGAGATAGGAAATTCCCGCCAGCAGCACTGCCAGGAGGGCAATGATCACCGTGAGAGTCTTCTGAGCGTTTTTCACGGCCGGCTCGCGGAAAGCCTTCACGCCGTTGCTGACGGCTTCGACGCCGGTCAATGCCGTGCAGCCGCTGGCGAAAGCCTTCAGCAGCAGCCAGTAGCTGACGGCTTGGAGCATAGGCGGCGGAGGCGGAAGCGGCGTTACCGGCGTTGGATGCCCGCCGCTCAGGAACGCGCGAACGACGCCTGCACCGATGGTAATGAGAAGCGTGCCGACAAATAAAAATGTGGGGACCGCGAACACCATGCCGGAATCGCGCACGCCGCGAAGATTAAGGATCGTGATGACAATCAGAATGCCTACGCAGAGAGTTACCGTATGCGGCAGCAACGACGGAATGGCCGAAATCAGCGCGCCCACTCCCGCGGAAATGCCCACGGCAGCCGTGAGGATGTAGTCGGCGAGAAGCGCAGCCGCGGCGAGCAGGCTCGCACTCGCGCCAAGGTTGAAGCGCGCCACGGTATAGGAGCCGCCGCCCGAGGGATAGGCAGCGATCGTCTGTCGGTAAGAGAAGTACACGATCACGAGCAGCGTGATGATGGCGGCGCTGATCGGAATCAGATAGCGAACACCGAGAAGGCCCAGCGGAATCAGCAGGCTCAGCGCGGCTTCCGGGCCATACGCAGCCGAGCTAAGTGCGTCGAGACCAAAGATCGGGATGCCCTCCGCGGCGCCGATCTGCTCGCCGCGTTCGTCAATCGTCTTGATCGGCTTACCAACCAGGAGGTCAAGTATGTTCATGAACGATTCAGGTCCTTGCGTTTGGGCTTGAGATCGTGTTCGGTAGCGTCCTATGCTTGGAGTCGCCGAAGCAGACGTACGATAACATCGGTCGGACTTGGAATCACGGTCGCCTTCGTCCGAGATTCGAGCTGCCGACTGGCCCACCAGAGCCTTCATCTTTTCGTAGGAACCCAGGGAACAATAGGCTCCGTTACCGCGTACAACGGACAACGGGTTTCAATGCTGTCCCGAAGCGTCGGGACGCAAACCCTGAGTTCAAACTGGAGATCACAACTTGTCTGCTTGGCCACAGGATCTGACATACACATTTCGGCGACTCTCAAAATCACCTGGGTTGGTGGTCGCTGTCGTCGTTTCCATAGGGCTTGGGATCGCCGCCAACGCCACGATCTTCGCCATGGTCAGCCGGTTTGTCCTGAGTCCGGCACCCGTGGGCGAGCCGTCAACGCTCATGAGTTTGCACATGACGCACGACGGAGAGCAGTGCTGCAACAACTTTCCCTTTCCGGTCTACATCGACGTCCGCGACCAGGCGAAGTCCTTCTCGGGCGTTGCTGCTTACTACGAACTGGTCCCCGCCTCCATCGGCGGCAATGGCGAGCCGGAACGCGTGTGGGGCCAGGCGGCTACTTCAAACTATTTCGACGTCGCGCTGCTGCGCATGACGCTTGGCCGCGGTTTTATCGGTGACGAGGAGCGCCTTCCGGTTATCGTCCTCGGCTACCGCTTGTGGCAACGGCGCTTCGCTGCCGACCCTGCTATCCTCGGCAAATCCATCAATTTGTCCGGCCGCCCGTTCACGGTCGTCGGCGTTGCGCCCCCGACATTTCACGGCGTCGACCTTATCCTCGACCCGCAATTCTGGGTGCCGCTCGGAAATGTTGAGCAGCTGGCGCCCAGCGTCCCCAGCCGCACCTCGCGCCATTCTCACTGGCTCGCGGTCATTGGGCGCTTGAACCCAGGCGCCTCGCACGCACAGGCCGCAGCCGAACTCCGCGGGCTCGCGCAGCGCTTCGCCGCCGCGTACCCGGAGACCGACAGGGGCAACGGCTTCCGATTCGAGCGAGCCGGTTCGCTTCCGCCAGGAGAACGTTCCACCGTCATTACGTTTCTCGTCGCCTTGAGCGTGGTTGTACTCTTGGTTCTTTGCATCGCCGGCGCCAACGTCGCCAACCTTCTTCTCGCTCAAGCTGCGAGCCGCCACCGCGAGATGGCCGTGCGCCTGACGCTTGGGGCCACGCGCGGCAGCCTGCAGCGGCTGGTGCTCATGGAGAGCGTGTTGCTTTCTCTCGGCGGAGGCTTCTTCGGATTCGCGCTCTCGCTGTGGTCCACCAAGGCGCTCTCCGCGTTCCATTTGCCCGCGCCCGTGCCGCTCGACCTCAGCATCAGCGTCGATTGGAGGGTGCTGCTCTATACGTTTGCCCTCAGCGTCGGTTCCGGATTGCTGTTCGGACTGGCTCCGGCTTGGGCCGCTTCGCGTCCCATCCTCTCGAGCGCGCTGAAAGGCGAAAACGCTCTCGCTCGCCCGGGACGCCGCTGGACCCTGCGCAACATTTTGATCGTCTCGCAAATCGCCATGTCGCTCGTCCTGCTGTGTGCCACGGGACTCTTCCTGCGTAGCATGCAGAGCGCGTCCGGCATCGATATTGGCTTTCGCTCGCGCGGCATTTTGATCATGTCCGTCGATCCGCGCGTCAATGGCTACACCGCCGAGCGCACCAACCGGTTCCTCTCCGAGTTGCGGCAGCGGGTGGCTGCTCTGCCCGGAGTGATCTCGGCCGTTTGCACGGATTCGGTGCCACTCTCTGGGGGACATCGCAGTGACGGCTTCGGCGTCGAAGGCCGCCAATCTCACGGCTCGGATGCCGACATCGCCGATCTCTATATGGTCACGTCAGGTTACTTTGAAACGATGGGCATTCCCCGAATCGCCGGCCGCGACTTCGCGAGCGAAACCGCCAACGGACCCAAAGTCGCCATCATCAACCAGGTCTTCGTCGATCGCCTCTTCGGCGGAGAAAATCCCATCGGCCGCCATGTAGTGGGCGGCGGTGTCACCTACGAAGTCATCGGTGTCGTGAAGAACATCAAGTCCCGATTTCTCGGCGAGGACCTCCGTCCCGTCCTTTTCCGTTCGCTCGAACAAAGTACGGACAGCGACCCCGCGTTCCTGGGGTATTCGCTGCTGGTCCGCACGGCGGGGGACTATGGAGCGACGGAGCGTGCGGTGCGCAATGAGGTTCACGCGTTGGATCCAACGATGGCCATTTTCAATGAGGCCACGATGGAGGAACATCTCCGCGATGCTCTCTTCCTCCCGCGGCTGGCTGGAACACTGTTTGGCGTTTTCGGATTCGTCGGCCTGCTGCTGGCCACTGTGGGACTTTATGGCGTAATGAGCTACTCGGTGAGCCGGCGCACGCGCGAGATTGGCATCCGCATGGCGCTTGGCGCACAAATCGCCGAAGTGCAGCGACTCATCATCGGCCAAGGCATGCTTCTCGCGTCGATCGCGGTGGTGCTGGGTCTGGCGGCCGCGTTGGCCGTGGCCAAGCTTTTCAGCGCGTTCCTCTACGGAGTTCGCCCGCATGACCTGCTGACCTTCACCGCCGTGCCGCTGTTCCTCATCGGCGTCACGTTCTTGGCGTGCTGGATCCCCTCGCGACGAGCAGCCACCGTGGATCCGCTCGAAGCCCTGCGCTACGAGTAGCTCTCGCATCTGCTCTCGGCGTTCTCGCGCCCTCTGGATGAAATCCGCGCCCTATTTGTTGTAACGTGAGGTGGTGCGGACGGCAGACCGCCGGAAAGCGCTCCCGATGAAAATCGTTTTCACGAAGTCAAAGAGCCAATTTTCGCTGATGATGCTAGTGGTGCTTGCGCTTCAATTGCACGCACTTTCCGCTAGCGGACAGGATCTCGTCGAGCAGGAGCTCCGCATTCCGGCACACGGAGCCGGAAAGAAAGGGCTCGAGGCTGTGATGGTTCGCCCCAATGAGCCGGGGCCTCATCCGCTCGCCTTGGTCAATCACGGTGCTCCAAGAGCAGGAAGCGATCGCCGGAAGATGACGCCGTCGGAGATGTTGCCGCAGGCCAGAGAGTTTGCTCGCCGCGGTTGGACCACGGTAATCGTCATGCGCCGCGGATATGGAGACTCCGGGGGCGATTTCGCCGAGGATGCCCGCTCATGCGGCCGCAACCCGGATTACTACGGGTCCGGTGTCGAATCGGCGAACGATTTGCGTGAGGCGATCGCGTACCTTTCCAAGCTTCCTGAAGTCGACCCTGCTCGCATCATTAGCATCGGACGTTCTGCCGGTGGATTTGCCACCGTTGCCCTCACCGCAAAACCGCCGGCGGGACTAGTGGCCGGGATTAGCTTCGCTGGTGGTCGAGGTTCTCCGGCGGCAGACGAAGTGTGCAACGCAAGCGATCTGATCAACGCATTCCGTAAGTTCGGGAAAACGTCGCGCATACCGATGCTTTGGGTCTACGCACAAAACGATCACTTCTTTTCTCCCCAGTTAGCCGCGGAATTCTACAAGGCGTTCACGGCCGCAGGTGGAACGGCTCAGTTTGTAAGTGCGGGTTCGTTCGGAGCGGACGGCCACCATTTGTTTTCTCAGGCTGGAATCCCCATTTGGACGCCGATGGTCGATGCTTTCCTGCAGAGCCAAAACCTCGTTTTGCGCCAGGCATCTGCGGACAATTTGTTGCCAGTCCCGTAACGGATCCCTTCTTTTTCAACATCTCCGCCCTAACCAGCGTGTAGCGCCGGCTGCTGGCTCACGGCGTCGCCGTCCCCTTTTTTCAATCCGCGAAACACAATCGTGGAGAGGATGGTCATCCCGCCCAGCACAAAAAACGCTCGGTGGACGCTGTGAATGAACTGCACGGCGTTGGAGGTATGGCGATCGGGAATGAAGAACGCAGTCACCAGCGATGCCGTAGCCACGCCAAAACTGATGGCCATCTGCTGCGCCGTGGCCGCGATCGAACTCGCGCCGCTCGCCTGTTCCTCGGTGACGTCCGCGTAGGCCAGCGTGTTCATGCTGGTATATTGCAGCGACGTGAAGAATCCGTAGAAAAACAATTCACCCACGATCAGCCACACCGGCGTGCCTTTTCCGATGGTGGCGAAAAGAAAAATCTGCAGGCCCATGAGCAGCGTATTCGACACCAGCACGGCGCGATAGCCGAAGCGCGCCAAAATTCCCGGCATCGCCACCTTCAGGCTCATGGCGGCTATCGCCTGCGGCATCGTCAGCAGGCCGGATTGAATCGGCGTGTACCCTAGGCCGACCTGATACAGCAGCGGAAACAGAAACGGAATGCCGCCGATGCCAAGGCGGGTGACGAAGCTGCCGACCACGGCCACGCGGAACGTGCGAATCCGAAATAGCGCCAGACGCAGCAGTGGGTGCGCGATCCTCGATGAATGAAGTCCATAACCCGCCAGCAGAATGATGGAAAGCGCCAGAAGGCCCAGGATTTCCGGCGCGCTCAGCGTATGTTCGCCAAAAACCTCCAGCACGTACGAAAGCAGCCCGACGCCCGACCCGAAAAGAATCAGCCCTGTCACGTCGAGGGGATCGGTGTGCTCGCGGTAGTCCGGTAGATGCATGTAGACCATCAGCAAGCCCGCGAGGCCAATCGGAATGTTCACGAAGAAAATCACCCTCCAGTGAAAGTATCCGACGATCAGGCCGCCCGCGATCGGTCCCAGCATGGGGCCAATCAATGCGGGGATGGCGACGAAGCTCATAGCGCGAACCAGCTCGGACTTGGCGAACGTCCGCACAATCGTCAGCCGGCCAACGGGTACCATCATGGAACCGCCGCAGCCCTGCAGGAGGCGGCACGCCACGAGTAGATGAATGTTGCTCGATATGCCGCACAGAAATGATCCCAGCGTGAAGATCCCGATCGCGGAGGCGAACACCCGGCGCGTTCCGAACCGGTCTGCCATCCAGCCGCTGATTGGAATGAACACCGCAAGGCTCAGCGTGTAGCTTGCCAGCACCGACTTCATGCTCAGCGGAGCAACGTGCAGCGCGGCCGCGATTGTCGGCACCGCGGTATTTAGAATTGTCGTGTCGAGCGATTCCATGAAAAACGCCACGGCCACCAGCCACGGCAGCAGCCGCTTGCTGGAAGCTGCCAGCGAAGGTGGCTCAGGGGGAATTCCGATCGGACCAGGCGGGCTTGCATTCGGGGGGCTCGGCTGCATGGCCTCCATGATCGCTAATCAATCATAATTTCGCGAGAAATTTAGGGCGGGACTTCGTCATTGCGACGTGGGTCAATACGACGTGGGGGGTCAACGCGACGGAAGCGGCTTGCGGGGAACTCTTTCGTCACGCATGGCGAGACCGTAGACAACGGACGCCGCGACGGCAGCGGACTGTTTCAGGTCGTCTTCCAGGACGTGATCGTAAGTATCCATGTTGGTGTGCGGAGCGCGGGTGTTGTTGCCTTCCATATAGTCCCGAATCCACTGGAAACCCGGCAGGCCGATCTCATCGAATGACATGTGATCCGTCGCGCCGACGCCAGCGATGGAAAGCGTAGAGGCGCCGAGGTCTTTGAATGGCCAGAGCAAAGTGCGAAAAATTGGTCTTGCGGCTTCATTGCCCTGCAAGAAAATTCCACGGATGCGGCCGGTGCCGTAGTCGAAATTGAAGTAGGCATCGAACTTCTCGTATTCGGGCTTGAACTCGAACTTCGCGTGGCCGGGCTGGCCATCAGGCGCGTCGATTTTCCGGCCTAAGTGAGCGGCTACATAAGCATGCGAACCGCGAGTGCCTTGCTCTTCCGCGCTCCAAAGGCCGATGCGAATGGTGCGCCGGGGCTTCATTCCAAGCGATTGCAGGATGCGGATAACTTCCAGGGCCGTCGCCGCGCCTCCGGCGTTGTCCGTGGCGCCGGTTCCCGCGTGCCAGGAGTCAATGCAGCCGCCGATCATGACAATTTCATCTTTCAGGTCCGTGCCGGGGATTTCCGCGATCACGTTGTAGCTCATCGGATCGTCGTCGTAGAAACGCGCGGTGATATTTACTTCCAGTTGGACTGGGATCCCGCGCGCTGCAAGACGAACCATTCGGTTGTACTGTTCGGCCGCGACGACCGCCTGCGGTGTCACTATTGGCTTGGTGACGTCCCAGGCTTGCACGCGCTTCTCGAACGGCACGTCGGGCGGATACGGAACGGTGGCATCGGTGACGTAAACGGTTCCTGCATCGCGAAACCCAGGCTGCAATACGACGGCGGCGCCTTCGCTTTGGATCAGTTGCCATTTCGCGTAGTTCAGTTCCGCGGTTGCACGCTGCTCCGGTGTGAGTTGAAACGGCCGAGGCTCGCCGGGGGGCTCGGCATTGGCGAGGCTTAGCAACTCTTCGTCCGTTTGCCGGTGCGCGGGCGGATCGAAAAGCGGATCCACATGACGGGCTGGGGAGAAGAGGACAATTTTGCCTTTCAGTTTGCCTTTGTATTTGTCGAGGTCGGCTGCGGTGTTCACATCGAGAAAAACCGCCTCGCCGCGGATCGTGCCGTTCGTGCCGGGGCTCCAGGCCTTCGGGTAAGCGATGAGCGGACTAAAACCGGGCGCAAGCATGTTGGCTGTGAAACCTTCGAGCGACCAGCCGCGCCCAAAAGGTCCCCAGGCTTCGAGATGCGCCTTGGCGAGTCCCCAGTCGCGCAGTTTGTCGCGGGCATATTCTTCGGCCCTCTTGAGGTTGGGCGAGCCGGTCAAACGCGGACCCGTAACATCGGTGAGGTATCCGACAAGGTCCATGATTTGGGAGTGGTTCAAAGCGGCGTCGCGAATGCGGTTGGCGGCGTCGAGGTCTGCTTTCTCCTGTGAAAACGTGGCGCCCATCGGTAGCAGAAGAGCCCCGCACAAAAGCAAGGCGAGAATCGCGATGTGATGGAGCGAAGGATGATGCCTGTGCACCGATTTTGACATTGGGGGAGCCCCTACAGCAAGGACGCTGTCGCGGTCGGAACTGTTAACACGCGCGCCTTTACTTGCCGGCGATTCAAATTACCACGGCCCGCGACATCGAGAAATGGCTCTGGGACACCCTGCATCGCGCGACGTATACTCGCCAAACTAGGGAGTCGGGGATGTCTTCGCGCGTATCCGCTCGAGTGTTGTTGGCCGTTTCGCTATGGGCGATCGCCGCTGCTGGCGGAGCCGGGCAGAGCAAAACAGAGGACCTTCGCGAAATCCGGATCCGCTACGGAACCTACACTCCTCCTGCCGTTTCCATTTCCGTGAAATCCAACCTGGTCGAGCTCGGAGTGACGATCATGGATCGTAACGGGCAGCCCGTCTCTGGAATGGCCGCTTCGGACTTCGAGGTGTCCGACAACGGCAAGCCTCAGCAAATCGCGTTCTTCTCGGAAGAGCGAGCGGAAGACCGTCCGCCAAGCGTCGCCACCACAGCGCCTGCAAGCAGTCCGCGTGACGCCACGGCCCATCCCCCCTCTGGCGCCTCGGAAACACGTCGGGCCAGGTACATTGCCCTGTTTATCGACGACGACCACAGTGAACTGACCGGCTTGCGGCAAACGCAGCTTGCGGCGGAAGATCTCGTCTCGACCGCTCTCCGGCCGAGTGACCACGTGGCCATCTTCACGACCTCTGGTGCAGTGACGGTGGATTTCACAACTGACGCAAAAATACTTCGCGCGGCCCTCGAGCAGTTGAAGCCCCACGTATACGCCGACGAGGCCGCGCTCACAAGCTGCCCGGCGCTGACCTCCTACCAGGCGTACGTTATCCAGAACCAGCTTGATCTCAAGGCAAAGCAGGTTGCTGTCGCAGAGGCCGTCGCATGCCACTGCCCCCGCGGGGGAGGCTCGCAGTGCGAGCAGGCGCAAAACACCCTCGTTCAAGACCTGGCGGGTTCGGTGTGGGACCAAACAAAGCAACATTCCACCGCGGCGCTGGACGTCCTAAAGATCGCCGTTCAACAGCTTGCGCATGCATCGGGAGACCGGATCCTCTTGCTCGTTTCGCCGGGTTTCCCAACCGGCGGAATGGAGCAGCAAACGAGCGCAATTATCGATATCGCCCTCCTCAACCACATTGTCATTAACTCGATCGATTCCGAAGGTCTGCTGACCGAGGGAGAATCGCCTGAGCGGGACCGAGTGGACGAAGCGATGCGCACCGTGATCGTGACAAGCCTGTTGTCCGAGTCGGCGGCCGCGAGCGGTGGACAGTTCATCCAGAATAATAACGACATCACGGGCAGCCTTCGTTCGCTTGCAACGGTTCCGGAGGTGTCTTACTTGCTTGGTTTCGCTCCTCCCGCGAAGCCGGATGGAAAATATCACCACCTGAAGGTCAGATTGAAGAATGGCGAGGCATACAAAGTTCAGGCTCGGGAGGGATATTTTTCCACTGAAACGAGCGTTGGAAGCGCTCAGAAGTTGATCGACAAAGAGGTCGCCGCGAACGAGGAGCTCGATCAAATTCCCATTGTGGTCCGAGTCTCGTCGGCCAGGGAGGAGAATGGTCAGTTTACGATTGGAGTCGTGACCACCATCGACATCAAACAGCTGAAGTTTGCGAAGCAGGATCAGCGTTCCGTTCAACAACTGACGTTTGTAACGGTGCTGCGGGATTCACGCGGCGACTACGTCAAGGGGGTACAAGCAGTGATGGATTTGCTGCTCACACCCCAACGGCTTGCTTCTCTCCGGACCAAGGGCGTCACAGAGACGCTCTCGCTAGCTGCGCCAAGGGGATCTTACGAAGTTCGCGAAGTCGTCCGGGAGGCGATGGAAGACCACCTCGCGGCGTCCACCGCGTCGGTCGAGTGCCAGTAGCACGCCAACGTCGCCGATTCCCCTTCTCAAGCCGCCCTGGGAACTACTGCCGCTGAAGAACTTCCGCGACCTTGCCAAGAAGCCTTCTTTTCGCGTTGGCGTTGGCGTTGGCGTTGGCGTTGGCGTTGGCGTTGGCGTTGGCGCTTGCGCAGCTTGCGGCTGCGAGTTGGCGGCGGCGCCTATTCGTGCCTTAGCGCGACCATCGGATCGACGGTCATCGCTCGCCGCGCCGGGATGAAACACGCAGCGAGCGCCACCAGCGTCAGCAACAAGGCAATGCTCACGAACGTCAGCGGGTCGGTGGCGCTGATGCCAAAAAGAAAGCTGCGCATGAATCGCGTCACCGCAAGCCCGCCGGCAACACCGATGAAAACGCCCGTGAGCGTGAGCTTCAGTCCGTGAGCAATCACTAACCGAAGCACTTGTCCGGGCTCGGCGCCAAGGGCCATGCGAATGCCGATCTCGCGCGTCCGCAGAGACACCAGATAGGACATCACACCGTAGACTCCTACGAGCGCCAGAACGAAGCCGAGGCCGCCAAAAATTCCAAGTAAGAGACTCTGTGACCTGGGGGTGGCATTGACGCTCGCAAGTCGCGCGTCGATCGTCTGGATCGACGTGATGGGTTGATTCTTGTCCAGGGACCAGATGCGCTCCTGAATCGCCGAGACCACATTGAGGGGGTCCGGTTTCGTGCGAACGGCCAAATAGACGCCAGTGGCCCGGCGCGCCTGATAGAACGGAGCATAGAGTTCCGGCTTGGGCTCCTCACCCGGGCTGGCCTGGTGGACGTTGCCGGCAACTCCGACGATCTCGCCCCATACCGGGTGACCCGACTCCCGGCGCGTGGAGAATCGTTTGCCAATCACGTCGACTGAACCAAAGTACTTTCGCGCGAGCGCCTCATTTACGATATAGACGGGCAGGTTGTCTTTTGCGTCGGAGCTGGTGAAGTCGCGGCCCGCGAGGAGTGGAATGCCAAACGTCCGAAAGAAGTCCGGGGCAACCACGTTCGCCAGGGCGCTCTGATCGCCGGATCTTTGATCACTGACTGATTCCTCGGTTTGAAAAGGCGACTCCGCCACTTCGTCGCTCAACGGAAAAACCAGCCCGGCGGACGCGGCCGTGACTCCCGGAACTGCGCGCGATTCGTCGAGTATCTGCTGAACGAAAGCGATCGCCTGACCGGCGTTTGCATAACGAAATTTGGCGAAGTCAATTCGCATGGTCACCAGATGGTCGGGACGAAAGCCGAGGTTGACCCGAAGGAGCCGGTCGAAACTTCGCACGGCGAGCGTGGCGCCGATGAGCAAAACAACCGCAACCGCTACCTCGCCTATGACCATCCACTGGCGCAGGAAGTTGTGACTCGCGCTGCCGCCGTTCAAACCACCGCTTTCCTTTACGGCCACGCTCAGGTTTTGACGCGAGCTCAGCAAGGCGGGAGCGAGGCCTGCTACCAACGCAGCGAGAAGCGAGGCTCCCAGGGTAAACCAGACGACCGTGCTTTCGATGCGCAGGTCCTGGATGCGCGGGATGTCTGGCGGGAGCACGGTGCGCAGTCCCTTAAGGGTGAACACCGTAAACAAGAAGGCACAAATGCCTCCAAGGAGAGCCACAAGAACGGATTCCACGGTGAGCTGGCGCAAGAGAGCGCCTCGCGTGGCGCCCATCGCTGTGCGGATCGCGAATTCGCGGCGGCGCGCCCAACCACGAGATAGAAAAAGGTTGCTGACGTTGGCGCACGCAATGAGCAGGACAAAGCCCGCGGCGCAGAAAAGAATCGCCAGGGGAGTCCGAGCGTCACCGAGGAGAAAAGTCTTCAGCGAGGATGCGTAAATCGTCCAGCCCTTGTCGGCGTCTGGATAAGAAGCGGCCAGGCGAGCCGCAATTGTGTCGAGTTCCTTTTGCCCCTGTTCGAGCCGCACGCCCGGTTTGAGACGCGCGAGCACCGCGAACTGATGATTCTCTCTGGCAGCCAGGTCCTCCTTTTGCGGAACGAATGGCGTCCAAATTTGGGAATCGGTAATAAAGCCAAGCGATGGTTCGGCAGGCAGCACGCCGATGACGATGTGGGTCTGGCCATCCAGCATGACGCTCTTTCCAATCACCGCTGGATCGCCGCCGAACTTTTCGCGCCACAGGGAATAGCCGAGGACGACACCGTTGCCGCCAGGTTGCATATCGGAAGAAGCGAAGGCCCTGCCGTACAGCGGTCGAATACCCAGGACCGGGAAGAACTCCTCTGAAACTTCGGCGCTCTCGACATGTTCGGGCCTGCCTTCTCCGGAGAGGTCCATCGACGAGTATTGGTAGGTTGCGAGAGAAGCGAAAGCGGGCGCACTGGCTCGGACGTCGGCAATATCCGGCAATGACATGCCAAGATTGGTGAGGTCGTACAAGTTGCTGCGGGCGGAAATATCTACAAGTTCCGAAGTACGCGGGAAAGGCAACGAATGAAGCAGGACAGAATTCACTACGCTAAAAATCGCCGTGTTTGCCCCGATGCCGAGCGCCAGTGTGACCACTGCGACAGCGGTGAACCCCGGATTCCTCCGCAGCATGCGCGCGCCGTAGCGTACGTCTTGAATCAGCGCCATCGTTTTGCCTCGCGACGCTCAGCCAGGCCACAAAAATGGACCAGCCGTATCTTTCACAGGGAATCTACGAACTGCTGCCGCCGAAGATTCTCTTAACTTTTGCCCAGAAGCCAGGCTTTTTTTGCGGCCGCGAGTTGGAGGCGCTCGCCGTGGGCCGCGCCGGTTCCGCGGACTTTGGCGCGTCCACATGGCCGGAAAACTCCCATTGCGGCTCGACGTGCACCGTGCGGATCAGCAAAATCATGTCGGGAGTCGGGTCGGGCGGCGGATTGGGCGAAGACGCCGAAAAGCTCAGCGGCGGCATCACGATTTTGTATTCGGGAATCGACTCCACGGGCGGCGCGGGAGGAGTAGGCTTCGCGGGCGGCGGAATCGGATGCACCTCGTTCGCATACGCCAGGACGCTATACTCCACGCTTGATTTGGGCGCGGGGGGATCGGCTTTGGCCGCATCCGTCGTCGCGGAGGCAGGCGGCGGCTCCACGTGAGCTGGAGCGGTCAGTCCGAGCGACGGCTCCGGCGCCGGTGTAACTACCTGCGTCTGCATGGTCAAACACTGGCAGCTTCCTGCGGCACCCGCCACGGGCACAAGCTTTCCCTGAGCGAGCGAGAACTCACCCGCCTGCGGGACCACGAGTTTTTCCCCGGTAAACTGATTCTCGAGCAGCAGCGCGCCGCTCGCCGCCATCACGCAAAGCGAGTCGTCAAGATCGAGACCGGCGGTGATGTCTCGCTCCGCGCCATGGATGTCAATCGGCGTCGCGATGATCGTGGGGGTGAAGATGCGCAGGTCGGTCGACGACGGAAGCTGGACGCGCACGCGCCCGAAATTGAGCGCGAGCGTAATCCCGCTCCCTGCCTGCAAGAGCGTCAGCTTGGCGGGGCCGCAGATGTCCACCTCGCCGCCTGATATCAACGTGAGGTGCGCCTGCCCGGAGTGCACCGTCACGAGGCTGCCATTCGAGACGTCCGCGCCGGATTCGGCGCTCGAGATTGTGTCCGAGCCGGCCGCGACAGTCTCAACGGAGGCATCGCTTCCCTGAATGTGCCCGACGATCTTCTGCGCCGTGTCGGCTCGCGCAACGGACGCACAAAAGGTCAAGGAACAGACGACGAGGGCCGCCGCTATCGGAGTTGCTTGGCGCAACCACACGCGTAGTAGCGAATACAGGTCACTCGCGCCAGCATGGCGCCCGAATTCGGGGCCGAGGCTCATGGGGATTCCTATACTATACCCCAGTGGACAGCTCAGCAGAGGACAACACGCCGAAACCCTCACCCGACGGGCCGGCTGCGCCGACCACCGGCGGGCCAAGTGCGGCAACAGCTAAAACTCTGTCCGGAATCATGATGCCGGAGCTTTCACGCTGGCGCCGGATGCAGATTCCGGTCATCGCATGGTTCGTGTACTGGGCGATACGCCTGCTCGGACCGACGCTTCGCCTGGAAGTGATCGGCGTTCACAACGCATTGCAAATCCGCGAGGGAGGCGCGGTGGGGATTGGCGCGTTCTGGCACCGTTGCATTTTCCCTGCCGTGTGGATCTGGCGAAACCGCGGCATCGTCGTCATGAACACGGTGAATTTCGACGGGCAATGGACGCGCCGCGTGATCGAGCGCCTCGGCTTCGGCACGGCGCAAGGCAGCTCAAGCCGAGGAGGCGTCGAGGGCCTGGCAGAGATGGCGAAGCAGCTTGAAGAAGGACATCACGTCGCGTTCACAATCGATGGCCCGCGCGGTCCGCGCTACGTGGCGAAACCCGGTCCCGTAATTCTGGCGCGACGCTCGGGAGCGCCGATTTCCGTTTTCCACATCGGCGTGCAGCGCGGCTACACCTTCAAGCGATCGTGGGACCTATTCCAGTTGCCGTTTCCGTTTTCGCGGACGGTGATGTTCTGCGCGCCGCCTATTCGCGTCCCCACCGACGCCGACGGTGACACGTTGAAGCAGAAGCAAGCGGAGATGCAGGCCGCGCTCGAACGCGTGCGCGACCTGGCGGAGTCGTGGTTCAAGCTCACCGAAGCGGAGCAAGACAGGTTGCGCGAAGACTGGCGCGAAAAGCCCACAGATTAATGCGCTGTGCCGAGCCTGATCGAATTGTGGTTGGATGATGGACGGCTCTTCACCTTCCTTCCGAGCTGCGGGCCGATGAGCTGCATGTGCAGATAGTTCCGATTAGAAATGGACCTTGTGATGACACGACTGGAGTTAGCTGCGTTTCTATTATTTGGTTGTACCGATTAGGAATTGAATCGGAGGAGGGTTTGGTTGGTGCAACGCCGCGTGGCGAGTGGCAGGAGAATTTGAAAGAGTGTGATTTTGTAGCGATTGATTTCTGGGAAGTGGTTGAGAGCGCGAGGACTTGCAGCGCTTTCTGTTGAGAAAGTGTAGCGATTGATTTCATCCTTCGCCTCTCTGTCGGTCTGTCGTCGAGACCGAAAAACAACGAACGTTAGCATGAACGCGCCGAGTAAAACAATTCGTAATAGTACGGAAATAGTATTCATAGGACTTGGTGGGGGCAAGAATCCGAAGACTCGTCCCGGCCGGAGAATTCAGGTGCGACTGAGTTGCGCGAGAAGCGCGGCGCGAGAAACGTCGCGCCGAAGGTGCGCGGGCTGAGGCCGCGCGTGATGTCGGACCTGAAGGTCCGACCCCCTAGGAAATACGCTCCCGAAGTCTCGGGACACCGCGAAGGGTGCGGCACGCTGACAGTTTATTCTTTGTCAAAGGAAATGCCAAAGTCAGGATCGGCAGCGATGGTAATTCCGCCGAACCAGCCGCGGCCGATCGAAGGGAGGTTCAGAGGGATGGAATCGCCCTTTTGGTCGTGGGTAACCGCCAGAAACGGTTTCAGTGTTAGCATCGCACACGATGCGCTCTCTCCGGGGCAGAAATCTAATTCCCAAACCCCTTTCGTGCTTGCGCGAGTGTGGTCATCTCGCTCGACAGTCTGCTCAAAGGTATGGTCCGGGTGCAGCATGAGGGTCGACTCGCCCCACTGAGCCGTTGCCTTGTAAGTCCCTGCCACGTCTCGGTCTGAGATCGAACGAAACAAACAGCCGCCCACAACAGTCGCACAGCAGAGCAGGAGGCCGAACATTCCCACTCTGCCAATCCGCTCTACTGGTCGCACGGGTCCTTCTCGCTCGAAGTGAATTCTAGCGTCATGTTTCGCTCCAGGGGCGGGCGCGCGTTGTATCGTTCTTCGGCTTCGGCCTGCATTTCCATTCGGGATTGGGACGACAGAAATGTGCGCCCTTTCCGGTGCAAAGACAACAGTCTGCTCCACCGCCGCTGGTGAGCACCACCCGCTTGGGAGTCGACAACGTCATCTAATCGGCCCCTCGGACAAGGAGTTCCTCTGGAATGATTGTGTCGCCCGCTTCGCGGGCTAGGGCGTACGGGGTGATTTGAGGTCCCACGGCTTACGCCGTGGGCTATCGTATGCCGCCCCCTTCACGGGCTGACACGAACGTGAAGGAGCCACGCCTCGGACGCAATGCCTTTCCCTCAGGGACCCGAGCGAGACGCGCCGCGAGAGGAGAGTAGCGGACCAGCGCGCGAACGTCGGGAGGCGAAGATTATTCGCTCGCGCGAGAAGCGGCGGTCTTTCTTAGTTTCAGGGTTTGCAAGTACAAACCCTGAAACCCTGAGGTGTGCAGCTGAAGATTCAATCGTCCCTACGGGACTCCGGTCTTGTTTGTATACTTCCCCCCGGCACTTCGCTTTGCTCTTCTGGATGTCAGGGTTTGAATCATCAAACCCTGAAACCCGCCGGGCTAAGTACAATCGCCGCTCCGCGGCTTTAGCTCGAATCGACGCGAGTGAGGCTGGGGCTGAAGCTCCTTTTGTTTTCGGCGTCTTCCTTCGCACAGCCTGAAGGTCGTGCTCCCGGACTGATTGAGGCTCAGGGTTTGCAAGTACAAACCCTGAAACCGAGTCCGGGGCCGACACAAGACCGAGCCAGGGTCAGCCCCCCGCGAAGCTGAACTGTGGAGTATGGCAAAAGCCAGCGACTAGCCTTCGCCGAGCTTCACCGGCACATTCATTTTCTTGCCGTCGCGAATGATCGTGAGCGAAATCGTGTCGCCGGGGCGCGCGCGATTCAGCAGCAAGTTCAAATCGGACTGGCTGTTCACCGGCTCCCCGTTGATTGCCGTGATCACGTCGCCACCAATTCTCAGGTCGCGCAGGCCCGCCAGCACAGAGCGACTCCCGCCGCGAATGCCAGCTTGGGCCGCCGGCCCGCCGGGAACGACGCGCTCGACCAGCACTCCCTGCTGAACCGGCAGATTCAAAGCGCCTGCAAGATCGGGCCAGAGCGTGCGTCCCTCGGCGCCAATCGTCGCGCGCCGCACTCGGCCCTGCGTGATCAAATCCTGCGCGACGCGCTTCGCCGTGTTGATCGGAATCGCGAACCCAATGCCCGCGCTCGTGCCGTTCGGCGCATAGATGGCGGTATTGATGCCGATCACTTCGCCCCGCGAATTGAGCAGCGGCCCACCCGAATTTCCGCGATTGATTGCGGCGTCGGTCTGGATTGCTTCGTCGATAAACGTGCTCTCGCCCGTTTGCACCGTTCGCCCCAGCGAGCTCACCACCCCCGTCGTGAGCGTGCTCTGGAACATCCCGAACGGGTTGCCGATGGCAAGCACGCGTTGCCCGACGAGCAATCCCCGCGAGTCACCAAGAGGGAGCGGCGTCAACTTGTGGCCCTTGAGGTCGATCTGCAGCAAGGCAATATCGTTCAGGGTGTCGGCGCCAATGAATTTTGCTTTGTAGGTGACGTGATCGCCGAACGTTACTTCCACCGTCTGCGCGCCCTGCACCACGTGATTGTTCGTCAGCACGTGGCCGTCTGCATCGATCAGGAATCCGGAGCCAGCGCCCTCCACCGGAACGGGATTGTAGAAGAAATCGTACTCGACGGTTTTCGTGAGGATGTTCGCCACCGACGGCGACGCTTGCTTGTAGATGCGGACGTTCTCCGTCTCCGTGGGATCGAGAGTCACCTCGCCCGCCGCCGCCGCGGGGGCGGCAGCAGGAACCGCGCTCACCGAAGCAGGCTCATGCTGGCCGTAGCGAGACCCGGCCCAATAGGCGCCGAGGCCGATAATCGCGCCGATCGCGAGCAGCCGAAACGCTCGGCGTCCCGTTTCTTCAGGCATCATAGCCATTGCGGAGAACCCCTCCTGCGGAACGCAACGTGGCGCCGCAGCAGCATAAACTCCCTTGCAATGAATACGCGGCCGCCTCAGGGAATGTTTCGGCCCGCAGCGGCCAACTGTTTCAGTTTTACGAGCAGCGCGTCCACCTGCCGCTCGGTTTCTTCGATGGTCTTCGAGCAGTCGATCACTTCATCGGCCTTGGCGCGCTTTTGATCGATCGGCATTTGCGCGCCGATGCGCGCCTGCGCTTCTCCACGCGAGTAGCCGCGCAGCTCCAGGCGCTCCATCTGCTGCTCGGGCCGGCACCAGCAAACTACGATGCGGTCGAGCTCCTTTTGGAAACCCGACTCGATAATCAGCGCCGCCTCGACGAACGCAAGCTCCGGACCGCCGGGCCGGTCGAGCGCCGTGAACCACTTCCGCACCACATCGAGTATTCGCGGATGAAGAATCGCATTCAACCGCGCGCGTTTTGCAGGGTCCGCAAAAATAATCGTGCCGAGCTTGCCGCGATCCACCACCGCGCCCTCGCCGAGAATCCCCAGCCCGAACTCGCCCACCACTTCGTCGTATGCCGCTTGCTCGGGTTCGAGTAGTTCGTGCCCGATCGCGTCCATCTCGAGCACCGTGCAATCGCGGTCGCGCAGCAGCGACGCCACCGTCGTCTTCCCCGTCCCGATTCCGCCCGTGAGACCAATCTTGAGCATATTTCGTTTCACGATCGCGAAGCGCTTGCCGCCGGCGCGCGAGTCCCTCGCCGCATGCGCGCCGCTTTCACCGTGTTGCTCATGAGCATGGCGATGGTGAGCGGGCCCACTCCTCCGGGAACGGGAGTAAACGCGCCCGCCGTATTGACGACGTCGGGATGAACGTCCCCGACGAGCACCGAGCCCTTTGCGCGGAACGCCTCGAGCTTCTCGGGAAAATTCGCGAAGATGCGCTCGGCTTCCGCGCGGTCCGTGATCACATTCTGCCCGACGTCGATCACCGTCGCGCCCGGACGAATGTAGTCCGGCGTAACCATCGCCGCGCGCCCCATCGCCGCCACCACGACATCGGCGCGTCGAACCGTTTCCTTCAGATCGCGCGTCTTCGAATGGCACACCGTCACGGTGGCGTTCGCGTGAATCAACAGCAACGCCATCGGCTTCCCTACGATATCGCTGCGGCCCATCACCACGGCGTTCGCGCCTTCGAGCGGAACATTGCTGCGGCGCAGAATTTCCATCACGCCCGCGGGCGTGCACGCCACCAGAGTGGGCCTACCCGCGACAAGCCTGCCCACGTTGATTGGATGAAAGCCGTCCACATCCTTCGCCGGATCCACCCCTTCGAGAATCCGTTTCGCGTCCACCTGCGGCGGCAATGGCATCTGCACGAGTATCCCGTCGACGTCGTCCCGGCGATTCAATTCGCCCACGACGCCGATCAATTCGCTGGTCGTAATCGACGCAGGCGGAGTGACGAGAAAACTCGCGAGTCCCAGTTTCCCGCACGCGGCGATTTTGCTGTTGACGTACAGTTTCGACGCCGCGTTCTCGCCCACCAGCACCGCCGCCAGCCCCGGACGCACTCCGGCAGCCGCCAGCGATGCGATTTCGCCCGCAAGCTCGCCATAGATTTGGTCGCGAATGGCGTTGCCGTTCAGGATGCGCGCTGCCAACGGAACTCCTTACGAGAAGTCTGTTTTGCCTGGAACTGGCAATGATAGCACGCAGCGGCGCACGAAGTTTTTCCCCATGGGGTCCCGGTACGTGAACGCCCCGGCCATTGGAGGACCATCCCGAATCGTGCTAGTCTCCGCCCGAACCGCACTCACCAGGGAGAGCGACATGAAAAAAATCAAGAAGTTCGACCCGCTGTCGGTAATGCGCATTGCGGCAATTTGTTATGCGGCGCTGGGCCTTTTCGAGGGACTTCTCGTCGCCGCGATTTTCTCGTTTGTCGGCGTTGCCGCCCGCGACTCTTCGCCGGGTTTGCCGCCATTTCTGGCGCCCTTTTTCGGCGTCGCCTCCATTGTCATTTTCCCGATTCTGTTCGCGGCGTTCGGAGCGATTGGCGGCGGCCTCGGCGCAGTTATTTACAATGTTGCCGCACGCTTCGTCGGCGGCATCCAAGTGGAAGTGGAATAGGGTTCGCAGCGCCGGTCTGAAAATGATTTTCGGCGAAACCACCGAACGCAAACAGCTCGAGCGCGCCATGCGCGACGCGGGACGCCTTCCTCCCGGCCAGTCGGCAACGCTGAAATGGCCCGTGCTGCACGAAGGCCCGGTCCCGCGCTTCGATCCGAAGACCTGGGATTTTCGCATCACCGGACTCGTCGAGCAGCCCGTGCGCCTCACATGGGATGAATTTACGCGCCTGCCGATGAAAGCGGTCACTGCGGACATGCACTGCGTCACGCGCTGGAGCCGCTTCGACGTCCGATGGGAAGGCGTGCCGTTCACGGAAGTGATGAAGCTCGCGCAAGTGAAGCCCGAAGCGAAATACGTGATGGTCCACGCCGAAAACGACTACACGGCCAACGTCCCGCTCGCAGATTTGCTGCGGCCTACCACTCTCTTCGCGCTCAAACACAACGGCGAGCCGTTACCCGCCGAGCACGGCTATCCCGTGCGCCTCGTCGTCCCGCATCTCTACGCGTGGAAAAGCGTGAAATGGGTCCGCGGCATCGAATTCATGCCGCAAGACGCCCCCGGCTTCTGGGAACAAAACGGCTACAACATCTACGGGGACCCATTCAAAGAGCAGCGCTACTCGTAAACATCAGAAAGACGCAGCCAGGGAGAAGAATCATGAGCTCGAAAATCGGCGGGAACTCAGACTCGATCACGCGTCGCGAACTGTTTGGCGCCGCCTCGCTTGCCGCCGCGGGACTCACCGCGTGGGGCGCCGCGGAAGCGACTGCTGCTGCCGCGCAGCGAGCGCCGGGTAAGCACGAACCGCTCGAAGGCTTCAAGTATGACATCGAGGCTTCTGAAGGCTGGGTAGGCGAAGCAGGCTCGGCGAAGGAAGCCAACGTCAGCGAGTTTCCCGTATCGAAGAGCATGGCGGGAGTGTCGATGCGTCTGAAGCCCGGCGGGCTGCGCGAGCTGCACTGGCACGCGGTGGCGGCGGAGTGGGCCTACGTGATTGAAGGCAACGTGCGCACCACCGTGATCGCGCCGAACGGCCAGGCGGAGTCGTCTGACTTCGGCCCCGGAGACGTCTGGTACTTCCCCAAAGGACACGGCCACGCGCTGCAGTGCCTCGGACCGGGCGACGCGCACTTTGTACTGGTCTTCGACAGCGGCTACTTTTCGGAGTTCGGAACATTCAGCATTACAGACTGGGTGGGACACACGCCGACGGCCGTGGCTGCGCGCAACCTGGGACTTCCCGAATCAGTCGTTGCGAATTTGCCGAAACAGGAGTTGTACATCACGCCGGGAAAAGTGCCGCCGCCGATGCCGGAGGCGTTTCGAAATGGCGACCCGCAGCAAAATCAGTTCCCGCACAAGTTCCGGCTCGGCGCGACGAAGCCAATTGTTTTCCCCGGAGGCGAGCAGCGAATCGTATCGTCGCTCGAGTTCCCCATCCAGAAGACCGTCACCGGTGTGGTTCAAGAGCTGAAACCGGGCGCGCTGCGGGAATTGCATTGGCATCCCAACGCCGATGAGTGGCAATTCTATCTTTCGGGAAAATCGCGCGTCACGATTTTCGGAGCGCACGGTCGAGTCGCCACGGAAGAATTCAAGCCCGGGCAAATTGCCTTCATCCAGCAGGGATTCGGGCATTTCGTCGAGCAAGTGGGAGACGAGACCACGCGGATTCTGATCGTGTTCAACAGCCCCGTTTACGAGGAAATCTCGATCTCAGGATGGCTCGCGGCGAATCCGCCTTCGATGCTCGCCGACAATTTCAAGCTGACGCCAGACCAGGTCGCGCGCCTCCCAAAATCCGCACAGGGAATTCTGGGCTGAACATCAAGTTCCGGCGGGCTGGTTGTGCGGCACGCCGGCAATTGCCACGTGGTAGAAATCGTAGCCGCGCATGCTTCTTCCCGCGTGACCCATGCACTCCTGGCGGTATTCGCGGGCGCCGGCGTCGCGAATCAGGTGAAGGCCTCGTTCGCGCAGATAATCCGATAGCTCGGCGGGATCCAGGCCAAAAGTCCACGGCTCGCCGATCGCGGCTACGTTCCGCAGCAGCGCTGGCGCGTCCTCGAAAACCACCGACCCATCGAGCGCGCCCCGATGGACGTACGTGAAAATCAGCCGGCTGCCGGCCGGAAAACTCGCAACGTATCGAAGCACAGAATCGACAGCCTCTGCCGCAAGATAGTTCGTCACTCCTTCCCACAGAGACAGGGTGGGCGAACGCGTGTCTACACCCGCCTCGCGCAAGACTTGCGGCAGGCTCTGCTGATTGAAATCGATGGCCACGTAGCGCACGTTCGACGGGCTGGCGATCGCCCGACGCAGGCGTTTGCGCTTCACTTCGAGTGTTGCCGGGTGATCCACCTCGAACACAATCGTGGCTTCCATGCCGCCAAGCCGGTACGCCCGGCAATCAAAACCGGCACCGAGTATCACCACCTGGCGCACGTCTTCGCGAAGCGCTCGCTCAACTGCTTCGTCAATGAAACGTGTTCGCGCGATGCCGGAAGTGCGCGCGCCTGGAAGCCGGCGGTCGGCGTACCGTCCGACCACCGCAGCAAACAAGGGTACTCGGGAAAGCCATACAGCTCTCCGCAACGAAGGTCGCAGGAACTGAATGGCGAAGGGATCCGTGAAGAGCCTCTTGCTGCGCGGCCGAACCGATTCCAGCGCCCGAAAGAACGCCATGTATTCCGCGGTTTGGCTCGCCTGGCTTTGACGCATGCGAAATGCAGACCTCGCCTCTCGAGAAGGTTAATTGGATTCGATGCAGACTTAGCCGCGGGCGTTCCTCGTATCAAGCGGACGCCGCGCCTATTTCTCCGGGCGTGAACCGGCGATCAGGATGTCCACCAGTCTCTTGGCGCTTTGCTGCCAGTCGGGCATGGGCGCCACGTTGGCGACGCCAACAAGAGCCCTAAGTAGATCCATAGGATCAAGATCCCTGCGTATGTCGCCGCTCTTGATTCCGCGCTTCACCAGTCTACGAAGTGCTTCATGCATCTGAGCGTGGGAAGCTGCGAACACTTTCTTGGGATCTCCGATCAGGGTATTCAGCGCAGGGGCGATGATTTGCTTCGTCTCGATGGCATCAACGAACAATAATAGCCAGGCTCGCAACGCTTCAATCGGCGGCATGCTTTGAGCGAACGTCCGTTCTGCGGCGGCCAGCTTTTCCATCTCAGACCGATAAACTGCCTGCAAAAGCTCCTCGCGCGTAGGAAAGTGGCGATACAGAGTTCCCGGTCCAACGCCCGCCTGTTTGGCGATATCGTCCAAGCTGGCATCAGCGCCCGACCGGGTGAACGCCTGCTTCGCAACCTCCAGAATGCGCTCGCGATTCCGCTGCGCGTCCGCGCGGGGCTTTCGCTTGGCAGGTTGTGACCGTTTCGTAGGCATAAAAAAGTCAAAAAAACTTGCAACCGGAGACCATCTCCGATTATCTTATCTGGTGCGGAGACACTCTCCGTTTTATGCGAGCCGTGGCCGCTTGTCAATAGGCACCTCCTAAAAGCGGACCGGCGGGAGGAGAAAAACATGGCGGAAGCATTCGGAGCTACATCAACCACAGAAGAGGCGTTTGGAGCTACGTCAACCACAGAAGATGTTTTGTCCGGTATCGACCTGCGCGGTAAGCGAATCCTGGTGACTGGCGTTTCGGCTGGGCTCGGCGTGGAGACTGCTCGGTCACTCGCCGCCCATGGCGCAAATGTAATTGGCACCGCGCGCGACTTGGTCAAGGCCGAAGCGGCGACAGCTCAAATACGAAAGGACGCGGCGGCGAACGGTGGAAGCCTCGAGCTGGTCGAACTCGATCTGGCCAGTCTCGCGAGCGTCCGAAACTGCGCCGATCAACTGCTCCGAAAGGGCGAGCCGTTCGATGTGATCATCGCCAACGCGGGCGTGATGGCCACCCCGTTTACCGATACGACCGACCATTTCGAGATGCAGTTCGGCACCAATCACTTGGGCCATTTTGTCTTGGTGAACAGGATTGCACCTCTCATCCGCAGGGGAGGGCGACTGATCAACCTGTCGTCAGCAGGTCACCGCTTCTCGAACGTCGACCTCGACGATCCAAACTTTGAGAGAACAGCCTACGATCCCTTCGTCGCGTATGGCCGGTCGAAAACCGCGAACATTCTCTTCGCAGTCGCCTTCGACCAAAGGCACCGCGGACGTGGAGTGCGCGCCGCGGCCGTGCACCCGGGAGTCATTCAGACCGAACTCGGGCGGCACATGGATGCCAGCCGCCTCGAAGGCATGATCAAACAGATGAACGAACAGCTCGCCGCGGAGGGAAAGGGGCCGTTCCATTGGAAGACGATCCCACAGGGAGCGGCAACGTCCGTATGGGCCGGCGTCGTCGCGCCGGCTGGAGAGATCGGCGGCCGCTATTGCGAAAACTGCCATGTGGGGAAAATCGTGCCTGACGGAGTGACGATCAGCGGCGTAAGCGAAGGAGTGCGCGGATATGCGCTCGATCCCCAAAGGGCGGAGGCCCTTTGGAAGAAAAGCGAAGAAATGGTCGGAGAGTCTTTTTCGCGTTAGGAATGACCTGACCTGCACATGGGAGGAGAAGACAAAATGAGTACAGAGACAAAGCTAGGCGGCCGATTCAACCTTTCCGGAACCTCGATCAGCGTTTATCGAATGGGATACGGAGCCATGCAACTAACCGGACCCGAAATCTGGGGACCGCCACGGGACGTTGACGCTGCAATCGCGGTTCTGCGAGAGGCGATCGCATCTGGCGTCAACCATATCGACACCAGCGACTATTACGGCCCGCATGTTACGAATCAAATCATCAAGAAGGCCCTTCATCCCTATCCGGCCGGCCTGGTAATCGTTACCAAGCTCGGCGCCCGGCGTGGTTCGGACAAATCGTGGATTCCAGCGCTTTCGCGTGAGGAGCTGATCGACGGCGTTCATGACAATCTTCGGAATCTCGCTGTCGATGCGCTCGACGTCGTCAACCTTCGAGTTGGCGGAATGATGCAACCGTCAGAAGGATCTGTCGAGGCGCCATTGACCGTGCTTGCCGAGTTGAAGCGTCAGGGGCTGATTCGTCACATCGGTGTCAGCAACATCACGCCCCGGCAGCTGCAAGAGGCTCAAAGACTCACGGAGATCGTTTGCGTCCAAAACTTCTACAACGTGGCAAACCGCGGTGACGATGCCTTTATCGACGCTCTCGCGCAGCAAGGCATCGCATATGTCCCGTTTTTCCCCTTGGGAGGATTCACACCGTTGCAATCGTCGGAGCTCGATCGGACGGCGGCAACCATGCAAGTGAGTCCAATGCAAGTCGCGCTCGCGTGGCTTCTTCAGCGGTCTCCCAACATTCTGACGATCCCCGGCACCTCTTCCGTAAACCATCTCCGAGACAACCTCGGCGCTGCAGCGCTGGAGCTGCCACCGAGTGCGATCGCTGCGCTCAACTCGATTGCCGAAACTGTTCGGGCAGCAAGCGGGTCCACGCAATAACTTCTTATTCCGATAACTTGACGCAAAGGAGCGATTTATGAAAATTTTTATTACAGGAGCAACGGGTTTTATTGGTTCAGCCGTCGTTCGAGAACTCATCAGCGCGGGCCATCAAGTGCTTGGAATGGCTCGCTCGGATGCTGGCGCCAAGTCTCTGGTCGTCGCCGGCGCGGAGGTGCATCGAGGCGATCTCGAAGACCTGGAAAGCCTGCGCAGTGGAGCAGCCATGTCCGATGCTGTAATCCACACCGCGTTTGTCCACGACTTCTCGAAATTTAAAGAGAATTGCGAGATCGACAAGCGCGCCATCGAGACTTTCGGCTCGGCGCTCGAAGGCTCCGAGCGGCCACTGCTTGTCACCTCCGGGATGGCAACGACGGCGCAGGGGCGCTTGGCTACGGAGGAAGATGCTCCTTCCCCCGCGTTTCCGCGCCTCTCGGAAGAGACTGCCGAAAAACTGCTAACGCGTGGCGTGCGCGCCTCGGTGGTGCGCCTTCCGCAAGTCCACGACACACGAAAGCAGGGCCTCGTCACGTACTTGATCGCGGCGGCTCGCGAGAAGGGTGTGTCGGCGTATGTCGGTGACGGGCTCAACCGCTGGGCGGCCGTGCACGTCCTCGATGCTGCCCGCCTCTACAGGCTGGCGATCGGGAAGCAGGAAGCAGGCGCCAGGTATCATGCGGTCGCCGAAGAAGGAGTGTCGCTCCGCGACATTGCTGAGGCCATCGGCCGCGGCCTGAAGGTGCCGGTCGTTTCCAAATCGCCCGAGGACGCAGCAGCCCATTTCGGCTGGCTGGCGATGTTCGTTGGTCGCGACCTTACCGGTTCGAGCGTGCAAACCCGCCGACGGATGGGATGGCGCCCCACCGGGCACGGACTCATTGCCGATCTCGACCGGGCGCACTATTTCGTGGCTGAACAGACGGCGTAACCACCTCACTCCAGCATCGCAGGCAACTCTTCCTCTTACCGGATTGAGGAAAAAACGCCCCCGCGAATTCCTCAGGTGTCGCGCGATCAAAACATGCCCGCGAAGCTATTCTGGTGCACTATGGTGCGTAATGGTGTAGAATGATGTGCATGGCCAAATCAGAGAAGTCCGTGCGTCAAAGCGTATCGCTCCCGCGCCGTATAGCCAAGCATGTGCATGCCATCGCCAAGACGCACAAGACCAGCGCCAATCGGGTACTCGTCGACTTGATCGAAGCCGGCCTTCAATCGAAGGAGACTGAGAAGGAACGGTTCTTCGCTCTCACCAACCGCCTTTCCGAATCCACCGATCCCTCCGAACGGCAGCGCATCAAGAAAGAACTAGCGCGCATCACCTTCGGTGCATAGTGCCGAAGATTCAGTGGACGAACCTGCCGCCAGCACTAAGGCAGCATCTTTTTGACCGGCTCGAAGAGCGCAAAATAACCGCGGAAGACCTCTATCAGCTCAAGCTATGGCGTGAGTCGGAGCCCGATGCACCGGAAGGAGAATGGTATAAGGATTTCGGTTCGTTCAAGATTTGCGGTGAGGGCAAGTTCCCCAAGACGTTCCTGTTAAAGAGCCAAGCTGCGAGAGGGAAGGCGCTGACATCAAGTACGAAGCGCAATGCAAAAGATAAGCAGCTAGAACGTGGTCACTTGGTAGTACTCACAAAACTGCCGCCGCGGTTCCTTGACGATTTGCCGAGAGAGAACCGACAAGCGATCTCGGACGTTGTTGGAAAACCGATTCGCCTAAAGGAATTCGACAATGATGGAAGAGTGGAACTTGAATTCACTGACGGCAACGGAGTAATTCATTCTATTTGGGTCAATCCAGATTTCATAAAACCCTTCAGATAGTTCTTTTGGCTTTCAGGCTTCGCAAATCTGTGTCCAGAAGGAATTCGAGGCGATCGAGTGTAGCGCCGGCGTCTCGCGGGCTCTTTGGGAAGGAGCACGCGAAGAGGTCCCGGCAGCTTCACGCCAAGACTACCTTACGTAGCGGAGCACTCCGGCCTTGCGATCCTTCATGATTACTTCCTTAATGCGCTGGGCGTCTCCCGGAGGCCAATAGTCAGCGAGGGCTTGCCATGCGGCGTCGGGGCGACCGCTATACAAGTACGCGAAGACAATCGTCAGGATCTTGTCCTCATACTCGCAAATCTCCGGCGAGGCCGCGTCCGTTGGCTTCCATCGCTGCACGGCTTCAGGCGGAAGTTTCTCGCGCGCCCGCACGATCTGGGAGTCATACTCGTCACGATGTTCAGCGGAGACATCGCGGATGGTCTTCCCCTCGAGCCGCAGCACCACGGTGGGAAAGACCGTCTCGGCATGCGAAAAGCGAAAGCCGTCGAAGTAATCGAACGATCCGTCAAGGGCCCACATTTCGATGCTGTTGTTCGGGCCGGTTGGCTCGAAACTTACACCGCGTTGGTTGTAAATCTTCGCGATCAGGCCGGGACGTTCCCCGAGCGAGATGATCCAATATGTCCAGCAGCAGTGAGCTCCACCGCTGTAGCCGATGAAGACGAGATCGGGTTTTCCATCGCCGTTTACATCCTGGCCGGAGACGGAATCAAGAGAGACGTTGTGGTCGATAGTGCTGAAGACGAGATGTTTTGACGGAGACCATAGCCGGCCACGACAATCGTCGAACTTGTCCTTGATCGGTTTGATCTCCCACTTGAATCCGGCCATTTCGCCACTGCCAGCGGGGCCGGCGGCGGAGAAGCAAGTGTGGATCTCTTCGGCAGACGTTTTCGGCGCGAAGCAGAGAGCGGCGAAGGCGAGTACCAGGAGGAAGCCCTTCCCGTGCCACATATTTCAAATCCTCGCCTCGCCGTAGACCGCTAGTAGATGTCGTATTGCTCCCAATGGAGGGTGGGGTCGGCCTGGATGATGACGCTCTTTTTCGTCCAGCGTTCGAGCTCCTCTACCAGCGCCGATTCGCGCGTCTTCAGCGCCTTCGAGATTTCCGGGTGGACGCGCAGCGTGATGCTGCCGGAATCCATCTCCGGCGCCATCTTGCGCGCTTCTGCCTGGATCTCGTAGCAGAGCGTGGGAATCGACTTCACCATTCCCGAACCCGTGCAGTACGGGCAGGGCTGGCAGAGCGTGCGTTCGAGGGCTTGCTTGGTGCGCTTGCGCGTGATGGCAATCAACCCGAACTCGTTGAATCGCAGCATCTTTGACGGAGCGCGGTCGGCTCGCAGCGCGTCTTCGAGCGCGGCCATCACCTTCTCGCGGTTGCGCCGGTCCTCCATGTCGATGAAGTCGATCACGATGATGCCGCCCAAGTCGCGCAGCCGCATCTGCCGCACGATTTCCTTCACGGCTTCCAGGTTCGTGCGGACGATCGTGTCTTCCAGGCGGTTCGAGCCTTTGCCGACGAACTTGCCCGTGTTGACGTCGATCGCCACCAGCGCTTCGGTGTGGTTGATGACGATGTAGCCGCCGGACTTCAGCCAGACCTTCGGCCGCAGCCCTTTGTCGATTTCCTGCTGGATGCCGAATTCCTCGAAGACCGGGTTCTCTTTGGTGTACAGCTTCACCCGGTTGACGAGCTCCGGCTGGAACCGGCTCATGAAGTCCACTACCTTCGTGAATTCCTCCTCCGAATCCACCCAGATGGCGCCGAAGTCGTTGCCCACGAAATCGCGCAGGATGCGCTCCACCAGGTTCAGGTCGCGATGCAATATCGACGGAGCCTTGCGTTGCTCGGAGCGCGCCTTGATTTCAGACCACGTCCGCGTGAGGAACTCCACATCCGCGCGAACTTCGTCGGGGCTTGCGCTCGCGGCCGCGGTTCGAACGATGAAACCGCCGCCGGATGCTCCCTTGGCATCGTTCACCAGATGGCGCAGGCGGGCTCGCTCGTCGGCGGACGCGATTTTACGCGAAACGCCGGTATGGTCGAGCGTCGGCATGTACACAAGAAAACGGCCCGGCAGCGCGATGTGGCTCGTGATGCGCGCGCCCTTCTTGCCGAGCGGCTCCTTCGCGATCTGCACAATGATTTCCTGGCCTTGCTTCAGCATGTCCGCAATCAACTGCGGACGGCGTGGTTGCGGCCGGTGATGGCCCTGGCCATGCTGCGGCCTGCGGCCTCGGTCATCGCGACGCCCACGATCGCGGCCTCCGCGTCTTGCCGGATTCTGCATGCGGGACCGAAGATCGCCGCGAACACTCGCTTTCCACGGCTGGCTCTCCGGCCTCTGCGCCGGGTCGGTCTGCTGAGCGACGCTATCCTCTGCTGCTCCTGCCGCTGCGGCAATGGCTTCGCCGCCTTCGGGCGCGTGCTCGGTATCGCCTTCCATCGAAGGCGCGAGCATTCCTTCGGCTTCCGCCTGAGCTTCTTCTTCTTCGAGCTCCTCGTCTTCTACATCGTGGTGCTCGCCTTCGGAGTCCTCCGCCTCGGCATCGCTGGACGCTTCAGCCCTGAAATTCGCGGACTCGTGCGCGTCGGCAATCTCTTCGATTTGCGCTTCGGCTACGTGAGCGGCCAACGTGGCCGCCTGGTCGTCGCTTAGGCTCGCAATCTCCGGATTTTCGTGCGCCACTTCGTGGTGCTCGGGCTGGTGTCCGGATTCGTGGTGCTCCGGTTCATCCATTTCGTGCCCTACCGCAGGGTGATATTCCTGCGACTCTTCGGTTGCGGCCCGATGCTCTTCGGTGTGGTCTTCTTCCTCTTGCGGCTGCAGCTCGATGGGATGCATCGCCGCGGAGGGCTCGTTCGGCTGATACTTCGAGAGCGTCTCCCCAGGCAGCGGTTCCAATCGTGTGGAAGCCGGTGCATGGTATTCCGCGCGTTGCGGAATCGGCTCGGCGTGCTGCGTTTCCTGCGGAACAGTCGCCGGCGCGCTCGACGCCGAAATCGGGTCATGAATCAAAGACCCGGCCGAAGCGTGCTCGTCGGCCGGCGCAACTGGCGGTGTAGCGGACGGCCCGCGGTCGCGATATTTTGCGAGCGATTCGCCCGGCAGGATTATCGGAGTGTAGTCGCCCGGCGGCGCCGATTCGGAGTGGTCCTCGTGCCCGCGAGGCGACGCGTATTTCGATTGCGGCAATTCGCGTCCGTAACGATGATCGGGTCCGCGTCCACCGCCGCCCCTGCGGCCTTGGCCCGGACGCCCTCGTCCTCCGCGCCCGCCACGACCCCCGCTGCTACCCCCGCTACTACCAAAGTCGCGACGACCTCCGCCCCTATTGTCGAAGCGCGGGCGATCGGAACGCGGCGCGTTGTAGGCCGGTGGCTGCGATTGCGGTCTCGGCGGAGGAGGCGCCGCGTACGTGGATGGGGCCTCGGCCGATGCTGGCGATGCCGTCGATAATTGTCCGGCGCTCGGACCTTCGCCGGCTGTTTCGCCTGCCGGCGCGACGATAGGTCCCGATTCGACGTCGCCAGGTTCGAGCACAGGTGTCGCCGCGTTCGTATTCCCGAACGCGTGGCCGCCTTCGTCCTCTATCTTTTGGACTTTGCCTTCGACTGTGGCGACGACGTGGTCGAATTCCTCGATATCTTCCAGGAAATCGCTGACGTACAGGAAGGCGTCGCTATCGAGGCCGATCTCGACGAAGGCCGACTGCATGCCGGGCAGCACGCGTGTGACACGGCCTTTGTAAATGCTTCCAACTAACGCAAATTCTTTTTCCCTCTCAACGTAATACTCACAAAGCTGACCTTCTTCCAAAATCGCCACCCGCGTCTCGTGCGGGTTGGCGGAAATAACCATTTCCTTCGACATTTGAAAACTCCTCGTAGCGCATCGGACCGCCGCGGCACACAAAAGCACCTCGCTCGCCTGAGCCGGCGGAACGGGAGGCGGTGGCATTCATCTGCCACGACGCGCCGCCCTGGAAAGACGTGCCTTGATGTCTCGTCGCTTTCCTCACCGATGCATCCTTCATTGAAACTGAATTCCCGCCGCGGTCACTCCATCTGACGCTGAGCGGGCACAAAAAATTGTTGAGGCTCAGTTGACGAATCTCCGCATGCGGACGTTCATCACCAGGCCTAGTGCCAAAAACACAAAGGCAGTTGCCGATCCTCCATAGCTCATCAGCGGCAGGGGAATGCCGGTGACCGGCATGTACCCGATCACCATCGAAGCGTTGACCAGGACGTGAAATCCCAGGATGGCCGTGACTCCCATCACTACGAACATTCCGGCCTTGTCTTTCGCTTTCTGCGCGTTATCCACCAGCCGCAGAATTAAACCCAGGTACAACAACATAACCACGCAAACTCCAATAAACCCTTGCTCTTCCGCCAGAGCCGCCAGAATAAAATCCGAATATCGGACGGGCACGAAGCCCAACTGATTCTGGCTGCCCTTGCCAAATCCTTTGCCCCAGAAGCCTCCCGCGCCAACCGCGATCTGCGATTGCAGGATCTGGTAGCCCGCGCCGCGCTGATCTTCCTCTGGGTGCAGGAACGTCTCAATGCGCTGCTGCTGGTACGGCTTCAGGTGGTTCCGCATGTGCCAGCCGACCGGAACGAGAATCGCAGCCAGGACCAAACCTACTGCCGCGTGCTTCCATTGAATGCCAGCCAGGAACGCGCCCACCACGGCGACTGGAATCAGCACCATCGCTGTCCCCAGGTCAGGCTGCTTCAGAATCAACCCGACCGGGATAAGAGTCAAGAGGCTGACCTTCACTAAATCCCTCAACGTCAGCCGGTCGGTACGCACCTCGCTGAAGAAACGCGCCAGCACTACGATTATAATCAACTTCATAAGTTCTGACACTTGCAAATTGGGGCCGCCACCCAAAGCGATCCACCTCTTAGCCCCGAATCGCGATTGACCTATCGCTAAAACGATCAAAAGAGTGGCGATTCCCACCGCGTAGAGCACCGGGGACTGGTCGAGTAGGGTGTGGTAATCGATCCGCGAAATCAGGAACATCCCGGCGACGCCCACCGCAATCCACATCAGCTGCCGGTATTGCATTCCGGCCATTCCGCTGGCGTGCGTCGAGGAATAGATTTCGGCTACTCCGAATCCGCTGATTGCGGCGACGATCGCAAGGAGGGTCCAGTCAAAGTCGTGAACGCGTGGCCGATCTTTCATTGATGCTGGGCTCCGACGGTGGCGACGAGCGGGCGAGGCGCAGTGGGCGGCGTCCCATTTTCCGCCGTGGCTTGCTGCATGTGCATGTTTTTCTTGTCGTAGTACGCCTTCACGACATCGCGGACGATAGGCGCCGCCGAAGTGCTGCCCCATCCTCCAGACTGGACGAGCACCGCAACCACTATCTCGGGATTGCGGCGGGGCGCGAAACCAACAAACCACCCGTTTTCTTTCAGCTTCTTGCCAAGTTTGTGCTGCAGGTCGAAGCTCTCCACTTGAGCAGTGCCGGTCTTGCCCGAGAAGTCGATGTTTTGCAGCTTTACCCGTTCCTCAGTGGTGCCGTTAGGCTCGTTGACCACTCCCCACATGCCGTCCGTCACTTGTTCGACGGTGTCCTCTGAAAGCGGGAAGGACGCGGACTTCACGTCGGTGGCGTTCTTCAAAAAGTGGGGCCGGATCAAGGTGCCGCCGTTCGCTATCCCCGCAATCATGCGGGCGAGTTGGACAGGTGTGGCGGTTACAGCGCCCTGGCCGATCGCAACAGAGATGGTCGAGCCGGGATACCACTTGTGATGGTTCACGCGTTCCGACCACTCTTCCGAAGGGACCAAGCCAGGTTCTTCGCCGGGCAAGTCAATTCCCGTGCGCTGACCAAGACCAAGGCCCGTGGCGTAAGTGGAAATTCGGTCGATACCGAGCAGCTTGCCAACGTTGTAAAAGTAGACATCGCAGGACGCGACGATGCCCTTGTGAAGGTCCACCTCGCCATGAGCGTGATCGCAATGAAAGACCCGCCCGTAAAAAGTCGCGTAGCCAGGGCAGTAAACGGTGTAATTCGCTGGTATCGCCTTGGATTCGAGCATGGCCGTAGCCATCACGACCTTGAAGACAGAACCCGGCGCAAGCTGCGCTTGAATCGCGCGGTTGAGCAAAGGAGTTTGGGGATCGGTGTTGAGGCGCGCCCACTCTGACGCCGGAATTCGCACGGCAAAATCGTTAGGATCGAACGTGGGGCGGCTCACCATTGCCAGCACCTCGCCGGTGCGGGCATCCATGGCGATGAGGGCGCCTTCCTTGTTCGCGAAATCCGCTTCGGCGATCGATTGCAGATCGTAATCGATCGTCAATTGAATTGGTTTGCCAGGCAACGCTTCGACGTCTTCCAGCGTGCGCATGGCCTTGCCGACGCTATTCACGACGACGCGGCGCATGCCGTCGGTGCCTTCCAGCGTCTCATTGTATTCGTGTTCGAGTCCGGCCTTGCCAACGATGTCGCCGGGACGGTAATGTCCGTCGCTTTTCTCCATGTCCTGCACGGAAACTTCACCCACGTAGCCGATGGCGCTCGCGAGCATGTCATCGTGCGGGTAGCGCCGGCGCTGGACCATCATCAATTCGAGCACCGGCAAATCGGCGCGGTGCGATTCGACGAACGCGATGTCTCCCTGGCTGGCGGCCGGCTTGATCACAATCGGCTGGAACTTGGGCTCGAGCTTCGCGGCGTCAAGCTGCTGTTGTAAATCTTCCTTGGTGATTCCCAGACCTTCTTCAATCTGCGGCAGGCTCTTTTCCAGCAGCTTTGGTTCGTCGCGCAGAAGCAGGATGCTGAACGAGGGATAGCTGTCTACGAGTACGCGGCCCTCGCGATCCAGCATTGCCCCGCGTGGCGCGATGATCGGGATATACCGGATGCGGTTTCGCTCGGCAAGGTCCGCGAAATGGCCGGACTGCACCACTTGCAGTTTCCAGAATCCCACCAGAAGAGTGACAACGAGTGCCACGGACAAATACGAGACCAGCGCCAGACGACCCTGGGGAATTTTAGTGTCGCTAACTGTCCACGGTGCCAACTGAACTCCTGCGCGGCGGGTCGTACGCGGCCCTAATGCGCCTGAATTCCGTGATTCCGGGCGGGCGGAATCCGAAATGGACTCTAACCTATCACTTGCCGCGAACCACCCGCAAGAGACCTATGTCCATTATGTTACCGCGGTGTGCCCTTGCCCTTCGCCTGTCCCTACCTGTACCAACGGCCAATCCATAATGGTCCATCCGTGGGTTTCCAGGAATGTGCCCAAAGTGACCCATATTGAACAGATATCGAAATGGACCTGCGTCATTGTGAGTGTGTCTCGTAGCCGCTCAATCCGCGCAGCCCGCAGAAGTCAAGCAAGACCGGGCAACCGAAGGAATGATAAGGCAAGGTAATCAAGAATGCGTGCTCTCCGCTCGATTCGATATCTTCTACCGCTGCTTGTGATACTCGCGGTACCGGCCACCTCCCTCGCCCAGTTCAGCGCCTCGATCACCATCGCTCCGCCGCAACTGGTCGTCTATACACAGCCTGCTTGCCCTCAAGAGGGCTATCTCTGGACGCCCGGTTACTGGGGCAATGGTGATGAAGGCTACTTCTGGGTTCCCGGCACTTGGGTCGAGCCACCCACTGTCGGCGTCCTCTGGACTCCGGGTTATTGGGGTTGGGGCGGCAGCGGGTATGCCTGGAATCAAGGCTATTGGGGATCTGAAGTCGGCTTCTACGGCGGCGTCAACTATGGCTTCGGCTACGGTGGCTCCGGCTACGAGGGCGGCTACTGGCGCAACAATCAGTTCAGCTACAACACGTACGTGAACAACGTGGGCGGCGGGAACTTTCACAACACGTACAACAAGACCGTAGTCGTCAACACCACAAATTACGTCAGCTATAACGGCGGATCCGGCGGAATCACCACGCGCCCGACCGCTGCGGAAGAAACCTATTCTCACGCGAACCATACTGCGCCGACCGCGGCACAATCAGGTCAAGAACACACCGCCAGTCAGAACCATGAAATGTTGGCTTCCGTCAATCACGGGCATCCAGCAGTCGCGGCAACGTCCAAACCGGGAGAATTTACGGGCAAGGGCGTCGTAGCAGCCCGCGGAGCTCCGGTTGAGAACAAGGCCACCGAGAGCAAGGCATCTGAGAATAAGGCGGCCGAAAATAGAGCAGCTGAGACCAAGGCCACCGAAAACAAGGCAGCCGAGAATCGAACAGCTGAGAACAAGGCTAGCGAGAACAAGGCAGCTGAGAATCGAACAGCTGAGAACAAGGCTACCGAAAACAAGGCAGCTGCAACTCGCGCGACGGAAAACAAGCCCGCCGAGAGTAAGGCTGCCGAGACTAAGCCAGCCCCGAAACGCCCGGCTACGCCGCCTGAGCACGCCGCTGCGACGCCAGCCACACACAACACACCGCGCCCGGAGGTCAAACCCGTGAAGGCGACGACCCCAAGGACAGAACCAGAGCACAAGGCTGCTCCGCCGCGCACGGAGAGTGCGCCGAAGCCGGCCCCGAAACCTGAGGCTGCTCCGAAGCCGACCCCGAAGCCCGAGGCTGCTCCTAAGCCAGCAGCCGAACCAAAGCCCGCGCCGCAGCACCAAGCTGCGCCTAAGCAAGCAGCCGCACCTAAACCAGCAGCCGCGCCAAAGCCCGAACCGGAACATAAGACTGAGGCGAAACCGACAAAACCCGAATCCCGCTAAAACACAATGGTCCGACGGGACCATTGCCCCACCCCAATCGAGCGGCTCGTTGAAAGATAGACGAGCCGCTCTTTTTTTGCCTCGACGTGATCTTTCAGAAGGTGCTAATGCGGCTTGCGGAGGCGGTCGAGGAGAGCGAACAGCAGGACGGCGAAGCCGGCGCTTACCAGGGAGCTGATGAAGAGATGCAGATTGAATATCGGCGCGGGACGGCCGAGAAGAGCTCTTTGCGTGATCGCCAAAACGGCTTGATGAAAATGAAACAGGACAAATACAAGTCCGAAGCGGCTGATGGGATGTTCCGTATCGATTTTTGCGCCCACCGATGACGCCAGATAACCCACCAGCGTTTTCGCGATGCCATATAAGCCGATGGGATTATCGTGGCTCAGCGCGTCCTGCAAGATGCCAATTGCGGCGCCAAGAAGCAGTCCGGAAACGGGATTGCGCCGACTTACGCCAAAATAAATGGTGACGAGCAACGGCAGCTCGATCATCTCCGACCAGTGCCCAAACTTGTGAAGGAACGCCTGCAGCACGAGGGCGAGAATGGCCGCGCCAATGATGGTGCCACCGTAATACTTGTGGACCTCGACGTTCGTGTCCGATTGCATTCCGGGATTGAACATGAGTGACATCTTAGGGTTGCGGACTCACCGGTTTAGCGGCCTGAGAAGGCGCTGATGCCGAATTCGACGTTCCCGTCGCCGGCGAATTTGCCGAAGCGGGCTCTTCCGCTTTCCTGAAATTCACTTCCTGCATCGTGAGCAGGACCAGAACATCCTCCAACCGGTCGAGCCTCGCGGCGGGCTGAACGCGTATCACCTGGAAAGGAGTTGCAGCCTTCGCATCAATCACCGTTCCCACAGCCAGACCTTTCGGGAAGATGCGGTCCTCTCCCGAAGTGATGATTGCCTCGCCGACTTGGACTTTTTCGTCATTCACGATGTAGTCCATGCGCGGCTCCGGATCGCCGGTGCCCTTTACGACGCCGTGCGTGCGCGAATCGGCAAAGAGAGCACCGACGCCGCTTTCTTTGTCGTCGATCAGCAGAACCTGCGAGGTGCTGGGAAAAACCTCCACGATCTTGCCGACAATCCCGTCGGGAGTGATCACGGCCATGTTTCGTCGAATATGATCGCGCTCGCCGCGATTGATGAACATGGTGTGCGAACTGGGATCGGCGCTTGCGCCGATCACCTGTGCCGCCGTCATGGCAGCGCTCGATCCGATCACCTGCGCTCCGACCATGGGTGATTCCGGATGAGCCTGGCGGAAGGTCGCCAGCCCCACGAGACGCTGCGCTTCGGCAGCCTGAGTTTCGAGTTCGCGGTTCTGGAGCTTCAACTGGTCGTTCTCGCCGCGGAGACGCACATTTTCATCCCGCGTGGACCGCACCGCCACATAGCCCGTCCACACGCCGCCGATTTTCGAAAGCGTCCACGTCCCGGCGCGCTCGATGGGAGTAATCAGTGCAGCGGCCCAGTAACGCACGAGGGGAACGTCGCGCTGGCCGCCGCGGTCCGAATGGCGCACCTGAAACGCAATCAGCAACACTTGAGCGGCCACTACGAAAACCAGCAGGGCGAGAGGACGATGGCGAGAGGAGATTTCCATTGTTTCCTAATCAATCGATCAGTCGATCGAAACGAGACGCAGCAGCCGGAAATCGCTGAGCATCTTGCCGGTTCCGAGTACCACGGATGCCAGCGGATCGTCCGCGATTGACACGGGTAATCCCGTTTCCTCGCGGATGCGCTTGTCCAAATTCTTGATCAGCGCGCCGCCGCCCGTAAGCACGATGCCGCGGTCGCTGATATCCGCCGAGAGCTCGGGAGGCGTGCGCTCGAGAGCGACGCGAATCGCATTCAAAATCGTCGAGATGCATTCCGAAAGCGCCTCGCGAATTTCGCTGTCGTCGATCGTGACGGTCCGCGGGACGCCTTCGATCAGGTTGCGGCCTTTCACCTCGAGCGTGAGCGGCTTTTCAAGCGGGTACGCCGATCCAATTTCGATCTTGATCTGTTCGGCGGTGCGCTCGCCCACCAGCAGGTTGTACTTGCGCTTCAGGTAATGCATCACGGCTTCGTCCATTTCGTTGCCCGCCACCCGCACGGAGCGCGAGTAGACGATGCCGCTCATCGAAATCACCGCGATATCCGTGGTGCCGCCGCCGATGTCGACCACCATGTTGCCGGACGGCTCTTCAATCGGCAGGCCCGCGCCGATCGCAGCGGCCATCGCTTGCTCCACCAGATACACTTCGCTGGCGCGAGCGCGATACGCGGAGTCTTGCACGGCGCGCTTTTCCACCGGCGTAATCTCGCTCGGCACGCCGATCACGATGCGCGGATGCACCAGCACGCGGCGGTTATGGGCCTTCTGAATGAAATACGTGAGCATCTTCTCGGTGACTTTGAAGTCCGCGATCACGCCATCCTTCATCGGCTTGATCGCCACCACGTTACCGGGCGTCCGGCCAAGCATTTCCTTGGCTTCGCGGCCCACCGCCACCACGTCGCCGCTGTTCTTATTAATGGCCACGATCGAAGGCTCGTTGACGACGATTCCCTTGCCTCGCGCGAACACCAGCGTGTTGGCGGTTCCCAGATCAATAGCGAGGTCGGATGAAAACAGACTGAAGACCGACCGCATGTTGTAGCCGTTTTTCGTCACGTTCCTGCATCCCCCTCAGATTCCGCTCAAGCGCCTATGGCAGCGCAATCAATCTTGTTGCAATTAATTCTCAGGGAATCACGACGTCCACGCGTTTGGTGGACGATCCGCCTCGCCGGTTCTGCCCTGTGATGGCGATTGTGTGGCTCCCCTTCGACATGGGTTGCGTGAAATACCGGAAACGGCCGTCCGGATGAATATCGGCGACCTGTTCCCCGTTGATGATCAGAGTGGCCCCCGGCTCCGTGTGACCGATCACCTCGACGATGCTTCCTTGCAGTTGCGTATCGTCCACCTCAAGAAGCATTTCCTGTTCTTTGCCCTGGGTCACGAGCGTGAATCGGAGCGAGTCGCTTGGATCGCTGACGTTGTTTGCGTCGTCGATGGCCCGAACCCGCCAGAAATAATCGCCTGGATCGACCATGGCGATGTCGGCGCTGCTCCCGGAGACTTTCTTGTCAATCGCGATGCGATTGAACATCGCGGTGGTGCTCGCCTGGAATTCATACTGTCGCGCCATCGCCACAGGCTTCCAGGAAAAATGAACCGGGTCGTGTTTCGGATCGGCGACGGTGATTGGCGCCAGGTTCGACGGCTCTACCAGCTCGGGAGGAGCCAAGACGTTTGTCTTGGTGATTTGGCCGTTCGTCGGGAACGAGACTCGTTCGTGTTGCCCGATGTCGACGTGCTCGTTGCCGCGCTTCAATTCGGCGCTACCGGTGGAAACCGTGATTTGTTGTTCGTTGGTCGTCGGGTCGCTGTTCACAGCCGCATGGCTGTTCTCCCGCAGCGACGCGACCGCGTTTTCAAAAGACACTTGCGCCGACGACCCTGGGACTTCCCACTTCCCGGTTGCAAGGTCCACCTGGCCTGAACTGATGTGCACGGCGACCTGCGACGCGCGATCCTGCGCGACGATGTTCTCTTCCACGGTGACGAGCGTGTCGCCCTTCACAGTGTACGTCGTCCCGTCGGCGAACGCGATGCGAGCGACTCCGTCCGTTCCGGTTTGGACCAGGTCTCCCTTATCCAGCGTGATCTGATAGTCGGCGCTGGTCCATTGCACCGAGTTTTCTTTCTTCACTTGAACTTTGCCGTCGAGATTCACGAAGCGGGCCTGGCGCGCCGAAATTGTCGCCACTCCACCTTCGCGCGGTCCCACAGCGTCGGACAGATGCTTCATCACGCTCGCGGACACTTCGGGAAAAACGAGATACGTGGTCGTGAGCATGATCGTCGTGATCACAATAGCGTACAGCGCCACGGTGCGGTACTTCACCGTGTGCCAGTACACTTCGACGCGTGAAATCTTGGGCTTCTCAGTCACAGTAGAGAGTGGCCGTCGTCGTTAAAATCAGGCCAATTTTGAAATTTAGCATAGGGGTATAGGCCTTTCAACACGGCTACGAAACAGTTGCGAAACGGCCAACACCTGATTACTCTTTCGCGCCATTCCAAGCCGCCGGCGCGAGCAGCAATTCGGCTTGCTTTCGGCGTGCCAGCGCCCCGAGCCTGCGGCCATTTTGGTGCGTTCACCCACAGCCCTAAACTCGGGGAGAGTAGTGGCGTTCCAACGCGCAGGCTCTATAATGTTGTGGAGCAGCGGCCCATGCTCGATGTGGCCCTGCCGCGATTCCGTCCGCAGCTAGAAATAAGAGGAATAAGAAGATGAGCGAGGCGATCGGCGAACTCGTCCCTCCCGCAAGGGTGATGTTGACTCCAGGGCCATCCTCGATGGACCCGCGCGTCTACCGCGCGATGGCAGCTCCGCTGGTGGGCCATCTGGATCCGTGGTTTCTGGAAATGATGGGCGATGTTCAAGTGCTGCTTCGCCGCACTTTTCAGACCAAGAGTCGCATCACATACCCCATTTCGGCCTCGGGCTCGGGCGGAATCGAAGCGTCGGTCTTCAATGTGGCGGAGGAAGGCGACGAGTGCATTGTGTGCTCGAACGGAATGTTTTCCGAGCGCATGGCTGTGATTGCTGACCGGACTCCGGCAAACGTCATTCGCGTGACGGCGCCTCTGGGGCGCACCGTTGATCCCGAGGACGTTCGGCGCGCAGGCAAAGGACGAAAGATCAAGTTCATCGGCCTCGCGCACGGAGAAACTTCGACGGGCGTCGTGCAACATCTGGAACCTTACCGCAAAGTGGCAGACGAGCTGGGCGCGCTGCTTGTGGTTGACGCCGTGGCGACACTTGCCGGGATTCCCCTCGACGTGGATCGCGAACGAATCGACATTTGCTTCAGCGGCTCGCAGAAAGCGCTCAGCGCGCCGCCGGGAATGGCTCCAATCACCGTGAACTCACGCGTCGAAGATGTGATTCGCGCGCGCAAGAAACCGGTTCAAAGCTGGTATTTCGATTTGACTCCCGCGATGGACTATTGGGGGAAAGAGCGCACGTACCACCACACGCCCCCGATCCCACTCATCTACGGAATGCGAGAGGCGTTGCGGCTGGTGCTCGAAGAAGGTCTAGAAGCGCGCTGGGAACGGCACCTGCACAATCAGCAAGCGCTGATCGCCGGCATCGAGGCAATGGGCCTCGCACTCTTCGTCGCGAATCCGGCAGACCGGCTCGTCACCGTCACCGCCGTGAAAATCCCCGCGGGCGCGGACGACCGGAAAATTCGCAATCAGCTTCTCGACGAGTTCAACATCGAAATCGCCGGCGGCATCGGTCCGACGAAGGGACAAATTTGGCGGATTGGCTTGATGGGTTACTCGAGCCAGAAACAGAACGTCCTGCTTCTGCTCGCCGCGCTCGAAAAGGTGCTGCTCGACCACGGCCACCGCGTGCCGGCAGGCTCAGGAGTGGCGGCGGCGATTCAGAGTTACCATCAAGCAACGCTGCCTGCGTCGGTGGGCGCGCGACACTAACGGAAACAATGGCAACCGCAAAGACTCCAACGATTCCGAATGCCGGCGCGATGAGCGATTTCATCGGCGCGTTCGACGTGCCGTCGAAAGTCACCGATTACGCCTATAAATGCCGCTTTTCCCATTGTTGGAATGGAATCGCCACACGCCATGCCGACACGATGGATTGCAAATTCTACGTCGATGGGAAAGGCGTAATCCTTGGTCTCGCGCATCCGGGATTCGTCGCGTTTCGGTCGCGCTGCGGACGCGACTTGTCGGACCGCGAAGCCAGCTACATCGCCGCCGAATATCTCCGCGAACGACTCGAGCAGGAAGATGAGCACTCTCTCTACGACGTTTCCGTCTCAGACGTCGGCCGCATCATTGAGAAGCTCGCTATCCGCTAAGGGTTCTGATCCTTGGCTTTCGCGGCGGGTTCCTTCTTGGCCAGCGACCGAACGTAGTTCACCAGATCCCAGAGTCGATCACCCTGAGCTCGGTCGCCTTCGGCAGGCATTTGGCCCTTTCCATTCTTAATGATGTAGGCCAGTTCACCGTCAGTCTTGTCCTTCAATGCTTTGGGATCGCGATAGTCGAGCATGTGGAGCTTCATGTCAGGAGCGTCTGCCAATTCGCCCTTGCCGTCTCCATCGGTGCCATGGCACATCGCGCAGTCGAGACCGAAGGACTTCTTGCCGCGCGCCAATGACTCGGGAGTCGGCTTCACGGGGTTGATTTGCTTGACCGCCTCCGGCGGAATCTTATATTCGGTAGGAGCGCTTGCTTGCGCAGGTTTCTCGGTATCTTGCGCGGATGCGCAGAACGCAACCAGAAGCACGGCCGCCAAAACGACCGGATATTTGGACACGACTACCTCCCCGGCGAAAGATTCCAACGTTGCGCGCATTGTACGCCCACATTCGGCTGGCGAGCGCGAGTCTTTTCGGGAGGGCGTTCTTAGCGGTTTCAGACGAAGCCGTCAGGCGTCGGAAAGAGATTCGCCAAACCTGGGGCCTTCCGCGGTCTCATCAGCTTTGATCTCGCCGGCTTCCAGGATTTCGCCACAGTCGAGACATTCCACGTACTGCGAGTCGTCATCCTTCGCGATCAGCTGAGTGCGTTTGTGTTGGCAGGCCAAATCAACCATTTCCGATGCCCCGTTCGAGCGTAAGTCGATTATAACACTCTGTTTCGCACCGTTATGGTTGACAAAGGCGCAGATTGCCACTATCTGTCTGTACGGCCTCTACAACCAAGAAAGTGAGAACGGTTGGCCGCTGAATCCAGCTCGCAAAAGAAGATCGGCGCCGCGCTTTTCTACGGCATCATCGCGCTGCTGGCCTACCTTGTTTACCTTGTTTTTGCTCCCTTCCTGGTCGCGCTCGCGTGGGCTGCGATATTGGTCGTGGTGTCCTACGCAGTCTATGAAAGGCTTGCGAGGCGATGGGGGAAAACAGGCGCGGCTCTCGCTACCACAGTCGGCGTGACGCTGGTGCTGATCGTTCCGACGATCTTCGTGATGGCGGAGTTCGTCCGGCAGGCCGTTGGCGCGGTCCAGTCCGTCCAGGTCGGCGTGCAAGCCGGCCACTACACTTGGGTCGGCAACCTTTGGACGCGCGTCCAGGAGCGCTTCCCAAGCGTGATCCCAGCCGATTTCGGCGACGTTGTGCACAACTATGCCGATCGGGCCGCGGAGTACGTAGCGGCTCGCCTGGGCACTCTGCTGCGGCACACCGCCGAATTTCTTTTCCATCTCAGCGTCACGATCCTGGCGATGTTCTATCTATTTCGCGACGGCGATTCGCTCGTCGCGCGCCTTCGCGAATTGCTCCCGTTCGAGAAAGACCACCGCGACGGCATGATTCAGCAAATCCGCGACGTGATTTTCGCCAGCGTGACGTCGAGTCTCGTCGCGGCGATGGCTCACGGATTGTTGGGCGGGCTCGCGTTCTGGATGACAGGAGTTCAAGCGCCCATTTTTTGGGGCGTGATGATGGGATTCTTCTCTCTCGTGCCGGTAGTGGGCTCCGCCCTGATCTGGGTGCCCATTTCCATCAGTTTGATGGCCGGCGGGCACGTGGGCCGCGGGATTTTCCTCGTGATCGCTTGCATCGTGATCGTGAGCGCTGTGGACAACATCATTCGGCCCCTGCTGATCGGTGGACGCACGCAGATGAGCGGGCTGGTGGTTTTCATCAGCGTGCTGGGAGGAATCGGGGTGTTCGGGATGCTGGGCGCGGTGCTGGGTCCGATTGTCGTCGCGATGGCCGGGAGCATGCTCGACGTGTACGCGCCTAGCTCGCCCCATAGAAACAGCGTCTTCAAACCGGGTGGGAAGAAAAACGGGGCCGTGCTAGAGTAGCGCGCCTCGATGGCGAAGAACCGCGTCATGCCGAAGAATTCAAGCCCAAAACATGAGACGTTGCCGCCGGAAAAGCTTCGGTGGCGCTGCGACCCGGCGCAAATTCCGTTTGAGACCACCGCGGCCATCGAGCCGGTTAGCGGCGACCTGGGACAGGACCGCGCCTTGCGCGCCCTGCGCATGGGCGTCGAACTCACCGCATCCGGCTACAACCTGTTTGTCTGCGGGCTTTCCGGCACGAGCCGCGGAGGCATGATCGTCCGGATGATCGAGGAACTGCGGCCGCAATGCGAGCCGGCGCCCGACCGCTGTTACGTCAACAACTTCAAGAATGCCGACAGGCCGCGCCTGCTTACGCTGCCGCGAGGCCAGGCGAACGCCTTCAAGAAGGAAGTGGAATCCGGCATCGATTTTCTGCGCCGCCGCATACCGCAGGTTTTCGAAGGTGAGCCATTCCAGCGCCAGAAAACGCGGATCGTCGAGCGCTTCACGCTGCGTGAAAAAGAATTGATGGACGATTTCACGCGGCGAATCGCGCGCGAACAGTTCGCGCTGGGCCGCATGCAAGTGGGCGCGGTGGCGCTGCCCGAAATCTTCCCGGTTCTCGACGGGCAGATGGTCCCGATCGAAGAGATCCCGAAAATGGTGCAGGAAGGGAAACTCGAGAACACGGCCGCCGAAGAACTCGAACGCAAGTACGACCAGTTCCGGCAGGAATTCACGGTCGTCTACCGCAAGACGCTATCGCTATCGCGCGAGCTTGCCAGCGAGATGAGTTATCTCGAGCAGGAAGCTGCTTCCGTGCTCGTCGACGGAGTGATCGAAGAGCTTAAGGAAAAGTACCCGAGCGCCCAGATTTCGGAATACCTCGAGGAAGTTCGCCACCACATTCTCGACAATCTGGATCCGTTCAAGGAGCGTGAAGGCGAAGACGACCAGCCGCCTTCGGAAGGTGGCGGTGGGCCGCGCCAGGAGCGCTCCGAGCGCGATCCGTTTCGCGTTTACGGAGTGAACGTGATCCTCGCGCACGGTGAAAGCGAAAAATGCCCGGTGATCTTCGAGACCATTCCGACCTACGCGAACGTTTTCGGGACGATCCATCGCAGCTATGACGCGCGGGGCGGCTGGAATTCCGACTTCATGGATTTGCGCGGCGGCTCGATGCTTCGCGCCGACGGCGGCTTTTTGGTGATGTACGCGCTGGACGCGCTCACCGAAACAGGCGTGTGGCGGACGCTCAAGAGGACGCTCAATCACGGAAAGCTCGAGATTCAGCCCGTGGATGTGTTTTTTCCGTTTGGGTCGGCCGCGCTGAAGCCGGAGCCGATCGACGTTCACGCCAAGATCATCCTGATCGGCGACCGTGAGATGTACGAGCTGCTCTATGACTTCGAGGATGACTTCAAAAAGATCTTCAAGGTTCGCGTCGAGTTTGACGAAGAAATGAAGTGGAGCGATGAAGTCCTGCGGCAGTACTCAGGACGTCTGCGCAAACTGGTAGACGACGAAAAACTGCTGCACTTCGATCGAACCGCCGTCGCCGCCATTCTCGAACACGGCGTGCGTCACGCCGGCCGCCGCGGAAAAATCACGACGCGCTTTTTCGACCTGGCCGATCTCGCGCGGGAATCTTCGTATGCCGCGCGAAACAAGGGGAACGAAATCGTGACGGCCGAACACGTACGCGAGGCGCATGATGCCAAGATCGAAAGACACAATCTGCTCGAAACGAAAATCCGCGAGATGATCGAGCAGAAGATCGTCTTCATCGATACGGAAGGGGAACGGGTCGGGCAGGTGAACGGATTGAGCGTGCTCGAAATAGGCGGATACGCGTTCGGCAAGCCGGTTCGCATCACTGCGTCGGTGGCGCTCGGAAAAGTGGGCATCATCAACATCGAGCGCGAAGCGAACTTGAGCGGCCGGTTCCACGACAAGGGCGTGCAGATCATTTCGGGGTTCCTGCGACGCACTTTTTCGCAAGATAAACCGCTGTCGCTGGCTGCGAGCCTGTGCTTCGAGCAATCGTATTCCGGAGTCGATGGAGACAGCGCCAGTTCCACCGAGATTTACGCGCTGCTGTCCGCGCTTTCCGACTGCCCCATCCGGCAAGATCTGGCGGTCACCGGCTCCGTCAGCCAGCAGGGCGACGTTCAACCGATCGGCGGCGTCAACCAGAAAATCGAAGGGTTCTACGACGTTTGCCGGATCAAAGGGCTTACCGGAAAGCAGGGCGTCCTTATACCAGACCAGAATGTCGAAGATTTGATGCTGCGCGACGAAGTGATCGAAGCCGTTGCGAACCAACGGTTCCACATTTACCCGGTTTCGACCATCGAGCAAGGAATCGAAATCCTCACTGGAGTCCGCGCCGGCAAGCGAGACTCATCCGGCAAGTTCGAACCAGGCAGCATCTTCGCGAAGGTGGATGATCGCCTCCACCACATGGCCACAACCATGCACAAATTCGACTAGCAGCCGCCCGGTCAGCCTTATCCCTTCACTCCGCCCAGAATCAAGTGGATGTACACGGTGTTGTCGATCGCAAGCTTTCCGCCGCTCCAGCGGCTGCCGAGCACGCCATAGTCCCTGCGATCGATCGTGAAGCTTGTTTCAAATCCCACGAAACTGCCAATGTTCGGCATTTCCTGTACGCCAAGAACTTTCACGGGAATCGTAATGCGATGCGTGACGCCGTGGATTGTCAGGTCGCCAGTCACGTCGAGAGCGTCCGGCGCTTTCGCCACCGCGCTCGTGCTCTGGAAAGAAAGTGTCGGATATTTCTCGACGTCGAAAAAGTCGTCCGACCGCAATACCTTGTCCCGGTTTGGCTCTCGCGTGTCGATGCTCGATGCCTGCACCGTCACTTCGACCCGTGATTTCTCTGGATGCTGTGGATCGTAGCTCAGCTGGCCCTGAAAATCCTGGAAGAGCCCTTGCTCCTTGAAGACCATCCACTTCGCCACCGTGAACTCGAGGGTCGTGTACGTCTTGCTCACTCGGTATAGGAACGGCGAGGACCACAACCGCTGTGGCGCGAGAGCGACGGATAGCAACACAACAAGCAAAACCTGAATTAGATTTCGCGATCTCTTGGCACGCATGACGGCACCTCTTTCACGGAATGGTGATCTGGAGCGAAAAATTTCGGCGCCCCAACCCAACGTCGGGACTCACATTCTCGCCATATTCTCAATTAAAAGACGGTGGGGACTTGCGGAGTGTTAACAGCAACGCAGACTTGTGCGTTTTGAGCGAGCCGGCTCGAGCTACTCCTCAACGCGAGGTGGCCCCTTGAAGCCTTTCTTCGCGTGCCCGATGCCAAGCAGATCCCACCAAGGGCCAAGTTTCGCGGCGTCGTGGTTGACCGCGTCTTCGCGCGTGACGCCGGGCGGCGGAGGGACCAGCGACGCGAGACGGTCGTAGACGCGGCCTCGGTCTCCCGCGTCCACGCGCTTGAAAAGGTTCAACAACGTGAAGGCATCGCGCTTACGAGATTCGCTAAGCACCGTCGTCAAAGCGGCGGAGCGGGCTTTCGCATCCGACTCATCGAAATTCACGATCTCGAGCGCCTGCCGAAAACGCTCGGAAGCATCTTCATAGTACGGTGCACCCGGGCCAATCTCCGGACGAGATTCCGCCGCCGCGCCCTCGGGCACCAGCGATTGCCGCCAGCCGTGTTGCAAATCCACCCAGCCGACGGTGACGCGCAAAAGGCTCGCGCCGTCATCATCGACGTGCAGCATGTAAGCGCAACCCATGTCCATTGCGTACGCGGTGGGCGTGTGAACGAGAAAAACGTACGGTGGCGCAATCACAACTGCGCGAATCTCTCCGCGTTCGAGCCGGAACTGCTGCTTGTCGGCGCTTGCTTCGAGTAGCGCGACCTGAGAATTGGGCTCGATCTCGATTTGACCCATACCGGGCATCTGGAGTTCCGCGCGCGAGGTTGCATCCGTTTCGAGCACGCCGCCTGGCCTCCAATGGCCGTTCTGCCGCAACACGTGTCCATTAAGTTGCGGTGAGCCGACAAGCTCCGAAACGGTCCAAGAGTCGTGGCGCAGCCACCCGCGCGCGTACCAGGCCGCGCATGCAACCAACAAAATCGCGGCAGCCATCGATAGCACCCAAGCGATCTTTTGCGCGGGCGCCAGCCGACGCTCGCGGACGACTTCGCGAAATTCCAGCGCCCGCGGGCTCCCGCGGAAGCGCACCAGAAGATTCTCGATCCTTTCCACTTCCGGGTCGGGACTTCCGGAGCCGTCCCAAAGGTAATCGTCATTCATGGCCGTTCCCTTCCTAATTTCTCGCGGAGTTGCTTCATGCCGCGGTGAAGATTCACGCGTACCGAGGCCGGCGTGAGTCCTGTGCGCGCTGCGATTTCCGGCCCCTTCATCCCTTCGACGAGCCGGAGGACCAAAGTCTCGCGGTAGGCCTGAGGCAACGAGCGAATGGCCTCCAGCGCGGCGCGCGCCTCGTACTCTTTGGGATCGCTGCTGCCGATTTCCGCGGGAAGCTCTTCCGATGCTCGGGGCTTGCGATGGAAATCCGTTGCGCGGTTCCGTGCGATCGCGATCAGCCAGCCTGCAAACGCCGCCGGCTCGCGAAGGGAGCCGAGCTTGCGCAGCGCGATAAGGAAAACGTCGTGGACCAGATCGTCCACTTCGGCGAACGGCACGTGCGCGAGAAGCACACCATGCACCATGCGGGCGTGGCGTTCGTACAGCCTGCCAAAAGCGCCGCGATCGCCATCGCGCGCTGCTGCCACAAGCTGGGCGTCCTCGGAGGTGTTCTCCACAGTCAAGTCTTCCGGCACCGCAGCTTCTCGGATCAGCAGGTTGCCGTCAAGGCGAGCTTCCATTCTCTTGCGTCCTGTCTAAGGTAAGACGCTGGCGCCAGGCTGACCGTTAACAACGCGTGTATCGTCTACAGCAGCCGGCGCATCTGGACGGAGACCTGCTTCGTTTGATCGCCGCGTTGGAGGAGGAGTTTGTACGTGTGGCCCACCTGGCGGAAGAGGTTGCGGACGGAAGCAAGCGTCATATCGGCGGCAGCCTCGTCGTCGACGCCGGCGATGACGTCGCCCTTCTGAATTCCCGCTTGCGCGGCGGGCGTTCCGGGCACGACGTTCACGATTTCGAACGTCTTCAGCCCCGGGCCTTTTGCGACGACGGCGATGCCGCTCTTATCCTCTTCGTCGTAATCTTTGAAATGAGAATTCGTGTCGAAGATGATTTGCTGATGCGGGTAGTCGAGAACCACGCTGAACCGGCGGAGCATGGCGCCGCCAATCACGCCTGCCAGCTTCGGATCGCCGGCGTCAGCCAGCTTCGAGCGGGAAAACTCCGCCACGATGTCCGGCGCGATGAAATGGCCAATCTGAAAATTACCCAGGCGAAACAGCGAGACGTCTTCTCCGCCCGTCAACTGAGGATCGTAGCCCTTCGCCGGCTTTGCGTGCGACGAAACCAGCTTGCGCGCTTCCGCGAATTTCTCCGAGATCACGATTGCCGCGAGCATCGAAGTGTCCACTGCGAAATCGGCTTCCACGTCCTTCCCGCGCGGCGAAACGAACTTCGCGCGAATCACGGGCATCCCGTTCGAAAGCCGCAGAGGAAACACCGTCCCTTTGCCGCCGTACTTGTACACCGCTGGGTCGAAGATGCGGGCAGTTTCGCGCCCGAAATCGAGTTCCGCCACCACCCTAGACAGAAAATCCGCGCCGAGCGTTCCCTCATAAGGACGTCCGATTTCCGTGGCGAAATCGTCTCGCGCAGCGGCGGGAACAGACGCAAAAGGAATGGCCCCTCCCAGGAAAACCAGCCAATAGCTTTGGTTCGGGGTGATCCCAATCTCAGCGGCACGGCTTGGATCGATCGACGTTACGCTTGCGCTCGTGTCCACCGCGAATAGCGACGGTTTGCTTCCGTTCAACCTCATCGGGAAAAACACCACGTTCTGAATGAACGTCGCGGCAATCGCGGCTGCATTGCCGCCATAGTCGAATCGCGGACGATTCGCCGGCGGCGCAGCGGGCGCCGGTGTCGCAGTGGCCGGAGCTTTCGCTTGGTTCTGGGCGGTAAGCTCGGCAACAAGCCCGAGACACAGCGCCGGCAGCGCAAGCCCTAGAATCATCCTCCGCCGATTCCGTCTCACCAGACCTCCCGCCCTATATGATCGATGCGATCTAAGCCACGGCAACCACACGGTGCAAGAGACGCGAAGCGAGCGGGTTTGGTTGTGCGCGCCCTAACATGACTCACGGGATGACTCAGAGGATGATTCATGGACTGGGAGCTATATATCCGTCGCGCGCGGAGACGCTAAATTCCGCCCGGCCCTTCGACTTGTGCCCAGCAGCAGCAGCGGCGTCGGGCACGGGCACGGTCACGCTCAGCTTGTGCAATTGCCCATCGTGCTGCGGAGCGATCCCCAGCACGTACTGGTGCCGCACTGCCGACGCAATTTCCTGATACGCGGGCGCGAAATCCTGGCCCGACGCCGGGAAATACGCGCGCCCACCAGTCATCGTCGCCAGCGAAAGCAGCGCGGCCCTGGCCTTTTCGAGCATGGTCGGACCCGCGGCGCCAGCGGCAGCGGCATCGCGCTTGGCTTTCGCCGCTGCCTTCTTCTCGGCTTTCGAGACTGGCGCGGAATTGTCGTTCAGCGATCCGCCAAGGCCGACGGCGAAAATCACCACATCTTGCGTCCGCAGCTTTTGCACCAACGCGTCGAAGTGCTCCGGCCCGGACGAATCGAGCCCCGTGCTGAGCAGCACGATGGCCTTCTTCCCCGGCACCGGCGCGATCCCTTCCACCACCGACGCTATCGAGTCGTACAGATTCAGCGACGCCATACCGATCATGTATTGATTGCCCCCGAGCGCGTTCTGCAGCGCGGCCCTATCGGAGGTAAACGGCAGCAGCTCCTTCGGCGCGTCCGAATACGTCACGAGCGCCACCTGATCGTCTTCGGCCAAGCCGTTGAGCAGCGCGTACGACGCCGCGATGTGCTCGTCCTTGATCATGTAGACGGCAGGGCTCGTCTCGATCATCACGACGATCCTCGCGGGCGTGTCCACGGGCGCGAAGAAGATGATCGGGCGCTCGGCGCCGTTGTCGAGCACTCGAAAGCTCTTCTGCTCGAGGCCTCCGACGAACTTGCCTTCCTTGTCGAGGACGCTCACGTCCAGCTTCACGAGTTCGGTCTTGGCTTCGAGAGGGTGCTGCGCCTGCGCTGCAGTGGAACCCTGCGCGCCGCGCGCAAGCGTCACGCAGGGATCGAGGAAAGTGGCCACCGCGATCGCAACAAAAAAAACGACGCTACGCGATTTGATCGCAGTGAGCTTCAAATGATCGGCCAACGGAGGCCAGCCGCCATCATTGGTTCCCTGGCGCGGCAGCGGGCGTCGCCGGCGGAGCCGCGTTCGCCGACTTCGGCGTGCTGAGGTAGCCCTTCGCCTGATCCTTCGAAACATCGAACACGATGATTTCGTAAGGAGCGCGCGCGCCGTGAACGTAGAACTGGATCGGTTCGCCGACGGTCCTGTCCTTCTTTTCGATCGACTTGTCGTCCGCCACTACGTTGAGGGTGTACTTATATTTTTTCGGATCGGTCTTGCGAAGTTGAATCTGAATCGGACCCACATGCTGCGGGCCTTTTGTTTTTCCCAGCGAGAACTCGAAGATGTCGCGGTCGCCGAGCCGTTTGAGCTCTTCCACTTCGTCATGATTTCGCGCGATCAGGCCGCTCTGAACGCCGAGGTCGCCAATCGTGCTCTGCAGCTTGCCCTTCGTGGCTTCGAGGTCGGTCTTGGTCGCGTTCAGGTCGGTCTTGGTCGCGTTCAGGTCGGTGGCCACTTGGCCGAACTTTGTCGAAGTGTCCTGTTGAACCTGCCCGATTTCCTGGCGGAGCTGCGCGTCGCTATCTTGCTGCTGTTTGCGAATCGTCTGCGCCAGGCTGCGCGCGTGCGCCAGCTCGTCTTGCGACAGATTGAGTTTCTGCGACGTTACATCGAGTTGGCCTTTAAGGTCGGCGATTCGCGAATTCGCTTTGTCCACCTCAGTGGCGAGCGCCTGCGTTTTTTTGTCGGCGCTGTCGAGGCCCTGGTGCAACGCCTGGCTCGACGAATAACTTGCGTAGAGGAGATATCCGACCAACAGAAATGCTACGACGAACAGGACAAGCACCCAGCGAGGCAGCGCCGATGGTTCCGTGTAGACCGTCCCACTGTGCGAATCTTCGGGGCTGGGTGTGTTAGGCGTCAAACTCATTCGATTCCCTCCGGAGCGGCCATGGCTCGCTCTCGCCAGAATTATCGCCGACCCGCCTTTGGAAGTCTATCGTGTCTATCATTAGTGCCGTCCCTCGCGAGGCACCCGGGAGCCGCTTTGTGCTCCGTGTCAACGCTGTCATCCCGAGCGAGCGCCCTCTGCGACGAGGGACCTCTCTTCGTTCTTCCGCGCGCCCCGCCACGCGACGCCGTCCCTTAACGCTGTCATCCCGCCTGCCTGTACTGAGCAAAGCGAATGTGTCCTGAGCGAAGCCGAAGGGACAGAGCACCTTCTGCGACGAGGGATCTGCTTTGACTCTGGCCCTTCGTTGGAAGAACGTCGAATAAGGCGATCGCGCTCAAGTCTCGCGGAATTGGCTTTAACGTAACAGCTCATTAATGACTTCGGCCGGCTGTCCGACTACGCTCTGCGGTCAAGATTTGTCCTTATGCAAGTCGAGCCACCGTGGAGAGAAACAATTTGACACCAGGTCGCGTTTTTCTGGCCGCTGCCTTTTTCTTCCTCGGCTCCATAACGCTGGTCTCCGATAAGGACCCTGCGCCTCGAATTACGAAACCAACCACGAACCTAGACTTGTCCGCTCGACTAGACAGGAAAACTGCAGCAACCGGGGGAGTGCTGCTTCCGGCTGTGCCAAGGGGGCAGCGAGCGAAACTCGTCGCACGGTATGGCAAACTGCCGCTGAGTTTCGAGGCAAATGAAGGGCAGACGGATGCGCGAGTGAACTTTCAGTCGCGTGGGCGTGGCTATTCGTTGTTTCTGACGAGCAACGAAGCCGTAATTGCGCTGAAGAAGGCGGTGCCGCAAGCCAAAGGGCGGATGGCATTGGCAGGTCGGAAGTTTCCCCGTCACCAGAAAGAGGGTGCGTCGAAAGGTACGGTAATAAGAATGGAACTCGCGGGAGCTAATTTTGCTACGCGGGTGGTGGGGGAGGAAGAACTCCCCGGGAAGGTCAACTATTTTATTGGCAATGATCCCGCGAAATGGCGGACGAACGTTCCGACATATGCCAAGGTGAAATATGAGGGCGTGTATCCGGGCGTGGACCTTGTGTACTACGGAAACCAGGGACGACTCGAATATGACTTTATCGTCGCGGCGGGAGCAGATGCGAGCACGATCCGACTGCAGTTGAAGGGTGCAGGCAAACTGCAGGTTAATGGGAATGGCGACCTGTTCATCGGGAACGACGGCAAGGAAATCGCGTTCCAGAAGCCCCTAATTTACCAGCAGGTCGCAGGAACGAAGCGGGAAGTCGGAGGAAGCTACCTTATCGCCTCTAAGAATCAGATCGCTTTTCAGCTGGGGGAGTACGATCACTCCCGGGCACTCGTCGTCGATCCCGTCCTGGTGTACTCGACATATCTCGGCGGGAATAGAGCGGACCAGGGCTACGGCATCGCAGTGGACGCGGCCGGGAACGCCTACGTGACGGGATATACCCAATCGACCAACTTTCCGACGACCAACGCCCTGCAAGGCGTCATCGCCGGGCCTCAGAACGTTTTCGTTAGCAAGCTCAACGCCAGCGGGTCCGCGCTGGTGTACTCGACCTATCTCGGCGGGGATAGCTACGATTACGGTGCTAGCATCGCCGTGGACTCGGCCGGCAATGCCTATGTAACGGGAGACACCCACTCGAGCAACTTTCCGACGGTCAACGCTCTGCAAGGTGCCCTCGCAGGGTCCGAAAATGCCTTCGTTAGCAAGCTCAACCCCAGCGGGTCCGCCCTGGTGTACTCGACCTATCTCGGCGGTGGTAACGATGTCGGACAGGGCATTGCCGTGGACTCTTCCGGGAACGCCTACGTAACGGGATTCACCACCTCGAGCAACTTTCCGACGGCCAACGCCCTGCAAGGCGCCCTCGCAGGGTCTCAAAATGCCTTCGTGAGCAAACTCAACGCGAGCGGGTCTGCCCTGCTGTACTCGACCTATCTCGGCGGGAGTAACTACGATTACGCTGAGGGCATTGGCGTGGACCCTTCCGGGAACGCCTACGTGGCGGGGTACACCGGCTCCCCCAACTTTCCGACGGCCAACGCCTTCCAATCGACCTTTGGCGGGGGTGTCTATGATGCCTTCGTTAGTAAACTCAACGCGAGCGGCTCCGCGCTGGTCTACTCGACCTATCTCGGCGGGAATTCCTACGATTTGGGTCAGAGCATCGCTGTAGACGCGGCCGGGAACGCCTACGTAACGGGATTCACGACCTCGAGCACCTTTCCGACGGTCAACCCCCTCCAAGCTGCCCTCACGGGGACCGGGGGCGTTTTCGTTAGCAAACTCAACGCGAGCGGCTCCGGGCTGGTGTACTCGACGTATCTGGGCGGCGCGAGTAACTACGATATCGGTGCGGGCATCGCAGTAGACACTGCGGGGAACGCCTACATAACGGGGGACACCGACTCGAGCATCTTTCCGACAACGGTAAACGCTTTCCAAGGGTCGTACGGTGGGAGCGGGGATAGCTTCGTGAGCGAGATCGACGCCAGCGGGTCCGCGCTGCTGTATTCGTCGTATCTCGGCGGGAGCGGCGAGGACCAAGGCTACGGCATTGCCGTGGACACGGCCGGGAACGCTTATGTAACGGGATGGACCACCTCGAGCAATTTTCCGACGGTCAACGCTCTTCAAGCGACCTGCGCCAGCTGCGGTGATTTGGCTGACGCCTTCGTGGCCAAAATTTCCGCAAGCCCATTGACCGCCACTGCCACCGAACTGGTCTCTTCCCTTGATCCCGCTGTCCTCGGACAAACAGTGACCCTGACCGCCGCTGTTGTACCGCAGGGAACGGGGACCGGCGTTCCTACGGGCAGGATTACGTTTGAGGACGGCTCTACGCAGTTATCACAGGTCGTATTGAACGCCAATGGACAAGCAACGTTTACCACCGCCGCATTTACCGTAGGCTCGCATCCCATCTCAGCACTCTACAGCGGAAACGTGAACTTCGCTCCGAGCACCGGCTCACTCACGCAGACCATAAACGGGCCAATCGCGAGTCTTTCGCTTTCCGCTTTGAACTTTGGCCAACAGTTCGGTTTTTCAACTAGCAGTCCGCAGGCGATCAGCGTAACCAATACAGGCAACCTCGCCTTGCATGTTTCGGCTGTTTCTATTACGGGACAAGATGCAGTGGAGTTTGCGCAAACGAACACTTGTGTGGCGACACCTGTGTCGCCGGGGTCAAGCTGCCAGATTAGCGTGACCTTTACACCGACCAGTCCTGGGGCTTTTGCCGCGAATCTTTCCATCACCGATGATGCGACTGGCAGTCCCCAGAACGTGACGCTCACGGGCATCGGTTTGGTACCTCTAGTAAGTCAACAATCGAGCGTGGGATTCGGTAATCAGGCTATTGGAACGACGAGCGCGTCGCAGTCCGCAAGCGTGACAAACAGCGGCAACACTGCCATGACCATTTCAGGGATCACCGTCACTGGCCCGAATAACGGCGATTTTTCCGAAGCCAACTTATGCCCCTTAGCCCCGGCAACGCTGGCACCCGGGGAGAGCTGTACGATCAATGTCACGTTCGCGCCGATTGCCGAGGGAGTCCGATATGCCTCACTCACAATCACCGACAATGCTCCGTTCAGCCCGCAGCTTGTTGCGCTAATTGGTACCGGCACTGGCCAATCTTCGAACATTCCTCCAAGGGTCGCGTTCCTTGGAGGCGGGTCACCCTCGCTGTTCTTGGAACTGGGGCAAGCTGCGGTGAATCTAAACGGAGGCTCGAGCGCGGCTTGTACTTGGACACAGAATGAGACCTCCGCCATAGTTGCGAGGGACAGCCGCACGACTCCGGCCACGGATGAACAGGGGAACATCTGGGTTGTCTGGAGCCCGGGCACGGGCACATGCACGGCGCCCAGCGGTAACTTCATCGTCTATTCCTACATGTCCTTGGATACGGTCGGCGCAGACAGATGCTACTTCGAGGTAGACTCCAGCGGGATCCCGGGATGTACCCAGCTCGTAACGATCGCCGCGAACACTCCAGGTGCGAACCTGCTTTGCTATCCAACGTCGTCCAATTGCGGGTTCTTTGGCGACACGAGTGGGGGAATTCCGGCGTCGATCATCAACACGATAGCGAACCAACATTGGTTTGCAGCCGGGACGGAGCTTCTTCCTACGGACGCCAAGTTCGCAAATTACCGTATGTTAACGGCTTGTGGATCGCCTATATATCGTGAGCCGTTTGACCAGGGTCTGCGCCAAGTGTACGGTCTCGGATACCAGACTTCGACTCCGGGAATCGGTACGCCAGTGCAGAGCAATTACAGCTCGGCTACTGCGCAGGTGCTCGATTTCAATATTTCAGGAAACGATCCTCTCAGCGGGTTAGCGGCTCCTGCCTATAGCGTCTGGACGGTCGGCGCACAGCCTCTGATTGTTGCCGTTAGCGGTCCAAATCTAACGGGTGCAAGGGACATCACCGGTTTCACATTGACCCTGTTCTATCAGGGCATTCTCGGCCGGACGACTGATTTGGTCTACCCATCCGGCACCTCTGCAACAACAGCACCCGTAACCACGCTGGTTCCCGACCCGTCGTCAGGGCTCTACAACGTGATGGAATATAGCGTTGTTAACAGCTCTCAATTTCACGGTTCCCAGGACGATTTCAATTGCAGCGGTGGCTCGGTCTACTCGAATCCAATGAATCTGCAATCTACTAATGGCGTCTACCCGGCTTACAGAAGGCGCGTCATCGGAGACAGCGAAATGGTGACGCAACTCCAGGCCGCTCGCACGGACACGTTGGGGTACTTCCCATGGAGTCAGAGCAATGCTTCCAAGTTCACGGACTCAAATGGCAGGTACCTGACCGTCAACGGCGTGGATCCTCTCCAGTCTCCTGCTTCTTACGCGACCCCTGGCGTCTTTGATGGGATCATTCCGGGTTCCGATTCCAGCCATCCTGTCAGCAAGGTTACCTTTGCGGGTGTGAACTCGGGTGACTATCCGGTCTGGTCCACCCTGCGCGTTGTGAGCCAATCTCCAACACCCGCCAGCGTCACCAACCTAATCGAAGCCGCACAGATACTCAATTCGATCCAGAACGACTTCATTCCTGTATCGCAGCTCAATGTATGGCATTCCCACTATTACATCCCTGTGATCTCCTCAAACACGGCTGCTAACGGCACGACAATGAATCCGGCTACCCCCAATGACCTTTGCCCTGGGTATCTCCCCGAATTCGGAGGTGATGTGGGCGGCGCGAACACCTCGAAACAGGTCAACATGGATTTTTGCCAGGACTTCTCAAGCGTCACCGGTCTCATTAACAAGAGCAACTAGCTTAAGGGCGAGTGGCTTACCCTTCGACTTTCAACTGCCAACCTTCGACCGATTCTTACGGTACTGGGTCTTGACAATGTAGTAACTTTATGGTATCCTGCAGTCGGAAACTTGGATGAACAACAGACTACGACACGCAACGGGGGGCAGGCACCCATGAAGGGGAAATTCTAATAACGAAAACGGGATTAGAAATCGCCGCAAATGACTGAAAACATTCACCAGCGACCAGTTCTAATAAGCAAAAGGGAGGGGGGTATATCTTCGCAAAAGCGAAACCAAGGCGAACACCGCAGCCGCGAGACTGCGAGGTCTGGCCTGCCTGCCACGCCGATAGAAGCTGAAGGTGAAACCCGGACCGATTCGGAGGGGCCGAAAGGTCCGGGTTTGCCTTGCCACTTGCCCTGTTTCATGGAAACAGCGGATGTTTCGTCACGCTTAGCCGGGATTGAGCCTACTGCGACGGCGTCGCCTCGATCATCGTTACTTTCGTCACGTGGATCCGGCCTGTGTCGTTGTTCAGTTCACAGTTCAGCTCGACGTGATGTCCCGTGTGATCCCTCAAAATCTCCGGATTGTCCACGTCGAATGATTTTCCGTCCTCGTCGGAGACAAACGATCGTTTGTCCCCGTCCGCTTTCACCGTGCCACGCATGGTCCTCGAATCCGCCTTCTTCTGATCCTGGCTCGCTGCCTGCTGTCTTGCGTGCGCGAGTACCGGAACCCCAAGCGTTGCCACCGATAGTGCCACTGCCAAAATTGATAGCTTTTTCATTTTGCGTCTCCAATTTCTCGAAAGGGATGAACTAATGTTTCAGGCCTAGCTGAGGCAGCCAACGTAACACCCGTGGCACAGCAAGACTGTCCCGAATGGCACACATTCGCGCACCTGGCGGAGGCAAGCCGATCCTCAGCGGAGGAACCACGGGCCCCGAAGGCAGCATCTTTATCGTCGCTATCGTGGCCCTCATCGCCCTCATCACTCTCTTCGCCCTGCCTCACGCTCAGCATGGCGACGCTTGCTAGTCAGAGACAGGACGCGTTCGTGATAGGGTATGGGGCAATTTTCTTCTGTTTGCGCGGACGAGCGTGATCCTGGGGTACGAGGGGCGGAGCTGGCGGCCGAGCAGGCGAAGGACTCGTGCGTAAAGGGCGTCGGCTTCGGCGAATTTGCCACGGCGAGCGCAGAGCGTCGCAAGATTGTTCAAGACGCTGGCGAGACGGGGATGGTTTTTCCCGAGCACATTTTCGAGTGAGCGGGCAGCCTTGCGAAGCGTGCGCTCCGCTTCGTCGAACCGGCTGGCCTTCACGTACAGAGCGCCGAGATTTGATAACAGCGAGGCGGTTTCATAATGTGTTGCGCCGAACTTGCGGCGATAGACGCGCAGCGCGCGAAGCTGAATTGACTCCGCTTCGCGCAGGCTTCCCAGTTCGACGAGGACGGCGGCCAGCGCCACTTGGTCCGCAGCGAGAGGCGAGCGGTCGCGCCCGCGAAAGTTTCGGCGCAAGCGAATTCCGCGCCGAGCGTAGAGAAGTGCCCGCGTGTGTTGACCCCGCGCGTGTTCAAGTCCTGCAAGATTATGGTAAAGAGTGGCGCGAAACTGTTTGAAACGCGGGTCGTCGGGGGGCATGAGCCGGCTTGCGCGTTCATATAGTTTTTTGGCGCGGGCGAAGCGGCCCGCGTATTTAGAGAGAACTCCAAAATCGTTCAAGATTGAGGCAAGGATCGGGCGCTGGGACGGGGAACGAGGATCCGCGAGGGAAATGGCGCGCTCGAATGCGGAGGCGGCGCGAGAGTATTTGCCCTGCAAGGTGAGGCGAAGGGCCCGTGAGTGAAGCTCCTCGGCCTTTCCCAAAGGTTTGAGATTCTCGCGCCGGTCCACTCCAACGCCCCGCCGGCTAGGCGCGCAGCACGACTTCGTTATGGTTGGCTGCGAGCCTCGGAGATTTGCCGGCTCCAACGCTCTTGGCGGCCTTCAGCTTTTTCTTCGTTGCCATGTTTCTCCTTTCTTTTGGACTGACCGATGGTGTAACGCCTGTAGACAACCGTGCGATCAACCGCGCAGCATCACTTCATTGTGATTGCTTGCAAGCCTTAAAGATTTGTTTGCTTTTGCTTTCTTCGCGGCGTGCAGCTTCTTCTTTGTTGCCATGTCTTTCTCCTGCGTTTTTCAGTTGTTCTCTCGTCTCCGCTTCAAGGCCCTTCTCCTCTCCTCTTGTCACTCTAGTGAGCCTATCCGGCGACGCAGAATCCCCAACAGGCCGATAACGCCCATGCCAAGCAGCGCGAGGCTGCTGGGTTCGGGCACGGTACCGCTAGTGGTTCCGTAGATTTGGAACGACTCCGAATAATCACCGGTGTAGAGGGTGCTGCCTTCGAGAATGTCTGCCAACGATGGGCCGTCGGTGAGGTCCCAATTCACGCCTTCTCCGAGGGAACTGGTGGCACCACTCAATGAGAACCAATAGATTCCTGGCGCGACGGAGCCGGCGATGTTCAGGCTGGACTGCCAGATGTCATAACCATCGGAATTGAGGAACAGATTTGTCTGGTTGAAGAAAGCTGATGTTCCGGAAGCGATATCCTTGCCGGCCGGCGTCGTGCCGATGGCCCAATCGACAGCGGATGGGGTATCACCAGGCATCATCCACAGGCCAATGGTCGCCACGGTGAGCGTGGAGTTGGTGCTAATGGTGAAGGAATCCGAAACCGTAACGCCAGCCGAGGAGATGCCGTCGCTATCGATCGTTCCGTTGACGGCTCCGTCGGTGTACAGAAGTGTGTCAGCTTTGACTGGCTGCGCCGCGAAAGCAAGCAGTGCAGCGAATGCGAAGGGGACAATCCGCCGCGCGGTGAAATTAGTTGTTTGAGACATGTTCGATCCTCCATTCAAAACGGCTACTACATCCCCGAAGCCTCGGGACCCGCCGAAAGGGGGGCTCCAGCCGCCTAGCCTGCCAGGTGGCGCTGCCGCCTGAGGCGCGCGGCGCCGATGAAAACCAGGATTGCGAGCGCGAGCAGAGCAAACGTGGACGGCTCTGGCGCTGCGGGCGTGGAGGTTCCGTTAACCGCAAAAACGGCAGGCTGGCAGCCAAATGGGCATATCGGATTGGAGATGCCATCGAACGACCATGTCGTACCACCGTCCTCCGAAACCCACATTCCATCGGAAACCGCTCCGGCGTTCTGGATTAGCGTGTTATCGGATCCCATCCACTCGTCCCCCAGCCCCGCCGTTGTAGACAAGAGCAAGTAGTAGGTGCCGGGGGCGAGAGATAAATCAAATGTGAAGCTCTCTGATTGATTAAGTTCTGTGTCAAGACCGGGAGAGGTAAAGGTCTGGCTGCCGAATGTCGTTCCCGTTCCTGTGAGTGAACTCACCAGTGACAGAGTCAGTTGATCACCCGAGAAGCTTTCCAAAGTGCCGTCAATGGTGCTCACGAATGAAGTGCCGTAAAGCGAAAACTGCGCGGCCACAACGGTCGGATAGTTGATGTTGGCGTCGACGACCCAGCCGCAGGGACAATCGCCGCCCGAGAACTGTCCGGGCCCAGTTCCTACGAGCACGTTATCTGCGCGCGAGCAAAGCGGGAAAGCTAGCACGATGGCGATTACAGCGACGAATCGTGAGAGCATAGGGGTCTCCTTCTCAGCGAGGTTCCGGGAACTTCTCAGAAAGTGGGCTGGGGGGTCAATCATCAAGGCCTAATTCTTACGTAGCTGGCCAAGCCATAGAAATCACGTATGTTGACTCGCCTTATAACCGTCCGGTCCTTGACGCGAGGCACCCTGGCGTGATACAAAAATTGTTAGACCCCGCAAGAAACCTCAGGTGCCATGGCGTCTGGTTCCGTCCACCCGGCGAAGGTCGTTCGTTTCGGGCCCTTCGAGACGAATCTGCACACCGGTGAGACGCGCAAGTACGGAATCCGAATCCGCCTCGGCGGACAACCGACTCAAATCCTCACCACGTTGCTCGAAAGGCCCGGCGAGGTAGTCACTCGAGAAGAGCTGCGGCACCACCTGTGGGCCGACGATACCTTCGTCGAGTTTGAAAACGGCCTGAACAACGCCGTAAAGAAGCTGCGCAGCGCTTTAGGCGATTCGGCCGACAAGCCGCTTTACGTGGAGACGCTTCCGCGCGTTGGCTACCGCTTTGTCGCGCCGATCGAGCTAAGCGCAGAACGGGCGGCACCAGATCGCGGAAGTTCGGAAGCGGTCCAGCCAGACGGTATTGCTCTACCTACAAAGAGACGGTCCCAGGTGGGGCGCTGGGCATGGGGATTCTCTCTAGCCGTCCTAGCATTTGTGTTCTACGGATTTCTCTCGCCTTTGCCAGCTCCCCGCGTGACAGGTTTTCTGCAGACGCCGCTGACAGATCATTTCGATGGGTTCGGGCAAATCGTGACGGACGGAGTGCGAGTGTACTTCCTGGAACGAAGCGGGGACCGAGACGACGTTGTGGAAACGTCGACGGTGGGGGGCCCAGCAACAAAGGTTGAAACGCCGTTTCGGAGCACTCGGATATTCGACGTGTCTCGCGACGGCTCTGAGTTTCTCATCGGCAATTTTGTCGTGCGGAGGCCTCCATTGCCCCTATGGACGTGGCCCGTACAGGGAGGAAGCCCGGCGCGCGTGGGGGATGTTGTAGTGGATGATGCCGCCTGGACGCCCGACGGACAGCAAATTGTGTATGCGCGCAATGGAGTGATCCACCTGGTTCGGCGAGACGGCACGGGTGACCGCGTCCTGATTCGCATGGCAGGATTCGCGCACTGGATGAGATTCTCGCCCGATGGGCGCTCATTTGTTCTTACGTTGGTCGCTCCACAGTCCGACTCCGAGACGCTGTGGGAGGTCTCTGCCGACGGGAGCAACGCGCATATCAAGTTCCCGGGCTGGAGCAGTCCTCCGTCGGAGTCAGGTGGGGACTGGACTCCTGATGGCAAGTACTTTGTGTTTACGTCACATCATGGCGGATCGCCTAACCTTTGGGCCGTGAGGGAAAAGCGGTCGCTGCTGCACTGGAGAAGCTCAGGCCCCGTCCAATTGACTCCGACGGCCCGAGCGATGGCCGGGGCCGTCCTAACGCGCAACGGGACACGTGCGTTTGCAAACGCATGGAATGACACTTCGGAAACGGTGCGGTATGACCCCGAGTCGCATCAGTTCAAGGCCATTCCGGAGACGCGTGGCTTGTTGAGTCTCAGACCCTCCACAGACGGTGCTTCCGCCGTATTGCAAAAACCAGACTGGACTCTTTGGCGGACGAGCAACAAGGGCGAATCGCCGATACAGTTGACCTCTCCTCCGCTTCGGGCGGCCCAACCGCAGTGGTCACCGGATGGCACAAGGATCGCCTTCGAGGCGCACATGTACGGCAAGCCGACGCGAGCCTACGTGGTGAGCGCGCAGGGAGGGCCGATGCGTGAAATCCTGGCTCAAGAGGGTGAGCAAGGTGTGCCGGCGTGGTCTCCGGATGGGTCACAGATCGCAATCGCTGTGAACGTGGAGGCATCTGGGCCTGGGACTGCGCCGCGCGGAATCTACGTTGTGGACTCGTCGACGAGCAAAGGTGCAAAAGTCGCGGGCTCGGACGGTTTAACGTCGCCGATGTGGTCACCTGACGGAAAGTATTTCACCGCCAAGACAGCGGATGAGACCTCGATCCTTCTGTTCGATTCGAAAGCGGAAACATGGAACACGATTGCCAAGGGCACGGCGCTTTCGGGGCTGACGTGGTCACGGGACTCGAAATATCTGTTCGTGCAGAAGATCGACGACGCGGAACAGCCGATTTACCGCCTTCACGCCGGCGACTTCAAGGAGGAGCCGGTTGTTGACTTCCACTCATTTCTAGAAAGCGGTGTTGAAACGTGCGCGCTGCAAAGCGCCGCCGCGGATGGCTCCCTGATCGTCCGCTTGAAGAGCGCCGGCGGCAACGTCTACGCCCTTGACCTCGACCTACCCTGACCCGGCCGGGCTATGGGGTTGGCTCGCTAGTACTATTGCCAGCGGCGGGGCGGGATTCTAAGTTCGGGGTGGTATGAATCCGCAGATTCGACCGCGCAGGCAGCTCCGAAGAAGCCACCGGCTCATACTATCCATGCCTGTGCACGTCTTTGGGCAAGACGTGTTCAAGGAGTCGTTTAACGAATTCACGCGCATGCTTTCGGTGAGCGCGCACGGCGGATCGCTCGCGCTGGCCGCCAGGATCGAGAAGGGCCAGCGGATTCTGGTTGTGAACAAGATGACCGGGAACGAGCAGGAATGCCGCGTCGTGCATGTGGGATCCATGAAGGACGGCAAATGGACTGTGGGAATCGAGTTCGTCGAACAGGTGCCAAACTTCTGGAAAGTCCACTTCCCGGAACCCGCCTCGAAGCAAGTTTACGCTCGTCGCACCTCACCTCTCAGCCCTCACTCCTGACCCCTGGTCGCCGTGGCGACCCTCACCCCTGACTCCTGCCCCTGTGCCCGTTTTCACGTAACCCTGACGCCTCGCCCCTCATCGCTCGTCGCGCCACCTATGGCATAATTGGCGTAGGTGGGGCTGGGGGAAATGGGCGCCTCTCGTTCGATTCGGGTTGCTTGCGGCTGCAACGCAACTCCATGACGGGTCCATGACGGCCAAAACGAAAATTCGCCGGAAGCTGCTGGCGGCGCACAGGAAACTGCGCGAATTTCGCATGATTGCGAAGGGGCTGGCGTCGACGCGCCATCCGCTGCTGGTGCACATCATTCCGATCCGCCGCTGCAACCTAGCGTGCACCTATTGCAACGAGTTCGACGATTTCTCGAAGCCCGTGCCGACCGAGGAAATGTTCAAGCGCATCGACCGGCTGGGCGCGATGGGCACGTCGATCATCACAATCAGCGGCGGCGAGCCTCTGCTGCACCCGGAGCTCGACGCGATCGTAAAGCGCATCCGCAAGCACGGGATGATTGCGGGACTCATCACCAACGGTTATCTGCTGGTGGCCGAGCGCATCGAGCGCCTGAATCGCGCGGGCCTGGAGTACCTGCAAATCAGCATCGACAATGTGACGCCCGACGACGTCTCGAAGAAAAGCCTGAAGGTGCTGGATCAAAAGCTGGAGCTGCTGGCGGAGTACGCGGATTTTCACGTCAACATCAATTCGGTGCTGGGCAGCGGCATCGCGAATCCCGAGGACGCGCTGAAAGTGGCGCATCGCGCGGTGGAATTGGGGCTGACGTCGACGGTGGGCATGATTCACGATGGCAACGGCCAGCTTCAACCGCTCAGCGAACACGAGCGGCAAATTTTCGAAGAGGTGATGTCGCTCGGGAAGCGCGGCTTTTCGCGCGTGAATTACTTCCAGCACAACATCGCGGCCGGCCGCGAAAACAATTGGCGCTGCCGCGCCGGCGCGCGCTATCTCTACATTTGCGAGGACGGGCTGGTCCACTACTGTTCCCAGCAGCGCGGCTATCCCGGCATTCCCCTTGAGAAGTACGGCGAGGCCGACCTTCGGCGCGAATTTCTGACGAAGAAGGGCTGCGCTCCCAACTGCACGGTTTCGTGCGTTCATCAGATTTCCACCGTCGATTTCTGGCGCGCGCCGCAAACCCTCGAAGCCGGCAACCCCTCGTCTTCGCCCGCCCTGGTACAACTGAGCGGCTCGGCCGAGCGCGAATAACGCTCGCCGCGCGCGCATCATTGCCGCCGCAGACAATCCCTCTCCCAAAATTTCTTGCAAAGAGACAGGGCTAAGAGTAGAAGTCACTCATCGATTGTTTCGGCCAGTTCGCGCCTCGGGTGAAGGAGCGGGCGGCAAGGTCGTTCACGCAAGAGATCAGGCGGCGGCCGCCACGGTCGTCGGGGGCGAAAAGACTCAGTAAACGGGACTGGGGAGGGTGTGGCAATGCGACTTCGCGACTCTGTTTTCCATGCGGTTTTCTGCAGCTTGTGCTGCGCGTTGATGGTTGGCGCAGTCATTTTATGCGTTGCGGGACCGGCGACGGCGCAGGTGAACACCGTCAACGTGTCGGGCACGGTTCTCGATCCGCAAAACCTGGCCGTGAAGGGCGCGCACGTGGCTCTGAAAAACCTGGCCACCGGGGCGGAGCGCACCGCGACGAGTGATGCCAACGGCCGGTACGAGATTATCGGAGTCCCACCGGGAACCTACTCGATGACCGTCCTGGCAGACGGGTTTGCGACGCTAACGAATTCTTTGCTGACGCTGACCCTGGGCGCGACCGGGGAATACAACCCGCAATTGCAGCTGAAAACCTCGACACAAACGATCAGCGTCGAGGCGGCGCCGGAGCTGGTGGACACCGCTAAGACGGACGTGTCGACGACCATCAACCAGTTGCAGATCAATGATCTTCCGATCAACGGGCGGAACTATATCAATTTCACGCTGCTGAATTCGCAATCCGCGCGCGACGCGGCCCCGCCAATCGGCGCAGCACCCACCAGCGGTTTGAACTTCGGTGGCCAGCGCGCGAGGTCCAACGAAGTGTCAATCGATGGCGCGGACGCGGTGGATAAGTCCGTTGGCGGAGTGCGCGCAACGGTCTCACAGGAAGCAGTTCAGGAATTTCAAGTCATCACCAGCGACTATATGCCCGAATACGGGCGGGCCATGGGCGGTGTGGTGAACATCGTCACCAAATCCGGGTCCAATCAGACACACGGCGATGCCTTCGGATTCCTGCGCAATGCTGCGATTCAAGCGCAAAATCCTTTCTCGGTGACGGGTAGTTTCGACCCCGGGACGGACTCGGTGAATCTGACTCCCGTGAAGCAATCCTTCACGCGCGTGCAGGCGGGCGCCACCATCGGCGGGCCCATTCAGAAGGACAAAACGTTTTACTTCTTCTCTTACGAAACGACGCGCTCCGAGGCGACCGGGTTTACAAATATAGGCGAGAACAATTTCGGGCTCGTTCCGGTTCCCGGCGCGAGCGTTTGTTCAGCCACGCCACTGCTGCTCACCGGGCCCGCCAGCGACCCCACAAGCCAGGCGGGGTTCTATCCAGCCGAGATCGCTGCAGCAGGCGGTTGCGGAAGCGCTGGCGCCGTTCCGTTCATCGAAGGTGCAGCTTTGAGCGGTGGGGCATCTGCAGTTGCGCTTCTTGGGAACACCGGCGCGCTCCCGTTTCCCTACAATTCGTTCCCCGAGGATGGAGCAAACTGTCCGGGAGGCCCATGCACTCTTCCAGCCAGTTTTCAGGGGCTGGCCTCGGTGATAGGAAATTTCCCGACCAAGGAGGGGACCAGTCTCTGGTCGGCGCGTCTCGACCATATCTGGAACAACCAGAACTCCACTTTCCTCCGCGTCGGCGTTTCTCCCTCGACTATCACCGGCATCGAGGTGAACGCCCAAACGGAGCCCTTCGGACAGAACGCGGGCAACCGTACTTCCAATCAGCAAACGCGCGATCTCGACGTCATCGCCCAGCACACGACCGCCATTCGCAGCAACTTGTTTAACGAGCTACGCTTCCAATTTGCCCGGCGCGGACTTCATTACGGGTATTCGGCTCTGCCGGGCGGAAGCGATCCGGGTGTCAACATCACGGGCTTCGGTTTCTTTGGCCGCGAGCCGTTCTCCACAGAGGACCGCGTAGAACGCCGTTTTCAACTCACCGACAATATCTCCTGGACCAAAGGAAGCCATACGTTCAAGTTCGGCGTGGATTCAAACTTTGTGCACATTGGGACGAGCGCGGCGCAAATCTTCACCCTGAACTATGGAGGCGTTTACAACTTCGGCAGCCTCGGCGCCAGCACCTTCGACTTTCCGACATTCTTTCCGTCGTTTAACGCCGTTCAGACGTACGGATTGGGAATCCCGACGAGTTTCTACCAGGGCATCGGAAACACAAACAAGCCGTCCGAGGATAACAGCCTCGGCGTCTTTGCGCAGGACAGCTGGAAGATAAGCCCGAAGTTCACCCTCAATTACGGGGTCCGCTACGACATCGAGTGGGCTCCGATTTTCGCGGCGAGCACGGCGCTGAACAACACTGCCGAACAGGCGCTTGGGGTGATTCAAGGGATTCCTTTGAATAAGAAGAACGTGGCGCCCCGAATCGGTTTGGCCTGGGATCCGTGGGGCAATGGCAAGACCATCGTCCGCGCCAGCTACGGAATCTTTTATGACAATCCCTCTCTTGCGCTGGGGTTCCTTGCTAATGCCTTCGACGGCGCTGAATCGTCGCTGCTCGAGACCGCCGGCGGCAGCCCGTGCGTGCTGCTGGCGTCCGGCTGCGACCTGGACAATCCCGCGAACTTTTCTGCTCTGAACGCGACCAATATTTTTCAGGGTCTGCTGACCGGAAACATCGCCGGCTGCTCTACCGCGACGCCTTCGATGTGCTACGAACCAGGCCAGCAGCGCTTCAACCCGTTCCAGCCAAATTCCCTTTTCACCGGCCAGAACTTTTTGACCTCTCCTCCCGCAGGCGGACCGTTCAACGCGGGTTATCCTTTGCCGCTGCTTCCGTACACGGTACCGGTCACCAGTAATTTCAAATTTGCCTACGCGGAGCAGGCCAACCTCACGGTGGAACGCGAGATTACCAAGAACTTGAAAATCAGCCTTGCCTATAACTACACGCATGGCGTTCATCTCGACCGTACCCTCAACATGAACGTCACGAACCCAGGAACGCTCGCCGTCAATGACAACAACGCCGTCCTCGCTGGCTTGGTCTCGCCTGGGACCAATCCCCTGACGATCAGCGACATTCCGGCAGCCGCGGGGTGTCAGATGACTCCTCTGGGAGGAAGCATTGATGTCATCGCTCCCGGAATCTTGGGTGTCGGCTTCCCCATCGGCAACACGACTTGCAGCACGGCTCCAGTTCCTGGAAACTCTGGATTCATCGGCACACCCGCCGTCTTCAATTATTTCCGTCCCTCGGGTCCGAATCCGTCCTTCGCTGCGTTGGTCCCCGGTGGCTACGCAACGCTCGTGGGGCTTGCGCAAACGGCCAATTTCCCTGTGGGCATTATTTCTGGCGGAACTCCCATCCCAGTGCCATGGAGCGACGTGAATCCGCAAACCTCCACCGGCAATTCGCTCTACAATGCTTTTACGCTGACCGTCACAAAGCGCTTCTCCAACAACTTCCAATTGCTCTCCGGATGGACTTGGTCGCATAACATCGACGACTCGACCGACCTCTCGACCCTTCTCAACCCGCAGGACAACAGCAACCCCAACGGCGACCGCGGCAATTCCGACTTCGACCAGCGCCATCGCTGGATCACCAGCGCGATTTTCCAGAGCCCGTACCATTCCTCTGACTCTGGCTTTGCGAAGAAATTCTTGGCCGATTTCCTCGTGGCGCCGATCATGGAAGTTTCCTCCGGGCGTCCCTACAACGTTCTGATCGGGTATGACACGAACCTGGACTTCGGCACGGCCACGAATCGGCCGTCCGTCCTGCCCGCGGGAGCTGCGGTGCCGGCCGGTTTCCCTGCAGCCACCACTTCGCCTTACATCAAGAACGCCGAGTTCATACTCCCGACGGATTGCGTCGACAGCTCTCTCCAACCCTTCGGCCCATATCCGGCCGTTCCGACACCGCCCACTGGTTGCGTGGGAAATCTAGGCCGCAACGCCTTCACGAAACCCTACTACTTCGACATAGACCTGCGCATCCAGCGCACGATCCCGATCAACGAGCGCGTGAATCTCCAGATCATCGCCGACGGCTTCAACCTTCTCAACCGGTTCAACGTGAGCGACGTCAACCCCGTTTGCGATACGACTGCCGGCCTCGCTACGTGCGCGGCCGGCCAGCCGACCTCCGTTTTCGATCCGCGGACGTTCCAGTTCGCGCTGAAGGTGAATTTCTAGCTTTTTCAGATTTTGCCGAGTGTTCCTCCTCGGGGAGTTCCTGTGCCGTACAGGCAGGAACTCCCTTTTCTCATTACATCCGCGTAATTCATTCTCGAAAAATCTTCCCGCCGTTCCTACTTAGCGTTACAGTATTTCTTTGCATTCGACGCGCGGAATATTTTTCTGGGGAGCTGAATGGATCCAGTTGTGTGGGCCGTCGTTGCCGGATTCGTGGCGCTGGCCACTATCGTGGTTGTCGCGAGGATCGTGCGTACGTCTGGCCAGCGGGCGGAGCAGCAACTCACCGCGGCGCGGCAAGAGATGCAGAACTCGCTCGCGACTCAGAGCCAAGGCTTCGCCTCGCAACTCAATCACCTGATGCAGGCCGTGACGCAGCAACTGGGTCAGGTGCGCCAGGATTTGCAAACGGGAGTCGCGTCGTCTGGGCAGCTCGCAACGGACGCGCAACGCGAAGTGGCGACGCGCTTGCAATCATCCACGGATGCGCTGGTGCAGATGAGCCAACGAATCGGCGAAGTGCAGCAGACCAGCCAGGACCTTTCGAAGGCGGCGCAAACGCTGCAAGCCGTTCTGGGGAGCGCGAAAACGCGCGGGACGCTGGGCGAAGTGACTCTCGAGCGGCTGCTTGCGGACGCGCTGCCGCAGCCGGCTTATGCGACGCAATACCGGTTCGATTCGACGGGTGCGATCGTCGATGCCATCGTGCGCAGCGGCGAGCGTCTGCTTTCGATCGACTCGAAATTTCCGCTCGACGCTTACCGCAGGCTTATGGACACCGGCGAAGACGCGCGCCGCGAATTCTGCGCCGTGGTGCGCAAGCACGCCGATTCGATTGCGGAGAAATATATTCTTCCGCACGAACACACGTTCGACTATGCGCTGATGTTCATCCCGTCGGAAGGCATCTACTACGAGTTGCTGATGAGCGAAGATCCGAAGCACGGGATGCTTGATGAGTATTGCCGGGCAAAGCGGGTCTTCCCCGTTTCGCCCAATAGTCTTTACGCGTACTTGAGCGCCTTTGCTGTGAATTTGCAGGGCCAAAAACTGGAAGAAAATGCCCGGCATCTCCGCGCGAACCTGGAAGGCCTGAAGAAGCAGCTTGAATTATTTGCGGAAGTATACGAGAAACTGGGAAATCAGCTTCGGTACGCGCAGCAGAATTACGACGATGCGGACAGCAAGCTCGGGCGGGCACGCAATTCGCTCGAGCAGATGTCGCAGGGAATCCTTCCGGAGGCGCCCGAGACCAAAGTTCTCGCCGCTTCCACCGAATAGAACGTCGCACACTGTTTTGTCCCGAGAGAAAGCCGCGTCGCTGCGCCGGGCACGGAATGCCGTGCCCCTACACGGAATCTTTAGATGGCGAAGAGTCCCGAACTAGAGTGCGGATTGCGCGGCATCTAGAAGCGTGCGGAAATCGCCTGCCATGGTCACCGACAGAATTTGTTGCAGTTGAGCCCGAACCTTTGCCGCGTCACGCGGGCGACGTGTAAGATTGCCCGCCATCTTTCGCAAGCTGCCTTGCAAATTGTGAGGCGCGAGCGGCGCTGCGGCTTCCAGGAACCGGCGAGCGGTTTCGGGATCAGGGGCAGGCGCCAGTCGAGCGCGAAAAGAGAAATCGCCGGAACGAACCGCCTCGACTCGAATTTCGGCCGTGTTGTTCTCGCTGCCGCTGGTTGTGAGTTCCTGCGCGTCGCCCTTGTCGAAGTGGATCACCCCGGGACTTTCATTTTCCACGATGACGCGCAGCCTCTGATCGGACCCGCGTGCTCGAAGAATCAGCCATCCCTTGTAGCCGGGCGTTAGCGGCGGATTCGGCGGCTCGAAATCGAGCGACACGAGCGATGTAGTGGCTTCCGTTCGGCCACTCGAAGCTTTCGCCGAAATCGTCGCGGCGCCTGGCGCGGCCTTCGGCCCGGGGACGACGACGAGACATTCAGGCGAGGCGGCAATTACCAGAGCCAGCTCGCCATTGATTTGAACGCGGTCCGCTTCCGCCTCGCCCCGAAATCCACCGCCGCAAATCGAGAAATGGTCGCGCAAGGATGCGACGGGAGCAACGGTCATCGCCGGTGGCACACTTGCCGCAGCGTGCGAGTCGACGAGCGCGGCAACGGAAGTTCCCGACGCGCGCGCGATCAGGAATCCGCCCGACGCAGGGACGGTGAAAAAGGCGCGGCCCGTCGCGTCGCTTTCCACATGCTCGCCATTTCCGAACTCGACCGTGACGTGCGCGGCCAGCTTGCCGTCAACGCCAAGCGTTGCGAGTGTCGCCGGAGCTCCCGCAGCAAGCTTCGGCGGAAGCACGAGCGTCACCGCCCATGCGGTGGACGATCCCGTTTGCGCTTGCGCATACGCGCGGTCAGCCGTTGCGCCCGCGAGGAGGGAGACCGCGGCGCACACCCCAAGCCGAATGACTTTCGAGCGACGACTTGATGCCCGCGCGTGCCGCATGTGGCCACACGCTAGCGCGAAACGCGAGCGGAATTCAAAGGTTAGTTTGCGCAATGGAGTTGGAATCTGGATGAGCAAGAGACTCGCAGACTATTCGTCCAATCGAACGACGAAGGTCGTGAACTGATCGTTCGCGTGAAGCTGTCCGGCGAGCTGGCGGGCGGCGTCTTGCGTGCCGAAGCGGCCCACGCGCACCCGGTAGAAAAGGCCGTTCGGCGAGTCGTACGTCACGATGCTCACCGGCGAGTAAGCGCCCTGAAGCTGCGTCTTCAGCCGCTCCGCATTCTCGTGTTGCAGAAACGCTCCCACCTGGACGCCGAAGAAACCGACCGCGGGATTCGGGCCAGCAATGATCTCGAGGCGAACCTGGGCCGTTCCCGGGCCGAGCATGCCGATTTCCTGCGCCGCCGACATCGAAAGGTCGATCACGCGGTTCGCGACGAACGGGCCGCGATCATTGATGCGTACCTCGGTCTGCTTGCCGTTCTGCAGATTTGTGACGCGGACCACTGCGTTGAACGGCAGCGTGCGATGCGCCGCCGTGAACTGATGCATGTCGTAGATCTCGCCATTCGAGGTGCGATGGCCGTCGAACGGAATGCCGTACCAGGATGCCACGCCTTCCTCGACATACTGGCCGGGAATCGCGGGTTGGCGTTCGACGGCGGGTGGTGCTGCCGAAGGCCGCGACGGAGGCTGGCCTGTGGGCTGCCCGGGTTCTGGGAGCGGAGTCTGGCCGGGTGGCTGAGTTGAAACTGCGCGGTGGCCGCAGCCTGCCATCGCGAGGAGTGCGATTGCAGCGACAAGCAACAATGGTGCGAATCGGTTTAGCTCGCACGGAAGCGCTTCTGGCCTATTGGGAAATTCGCCACGCGGGGCGGGAGGCTTCACGCGGTGTCCCGATTCACTTCTCTCGGCATATTTTCGGTATTATAGAACGCGAGTGCTACGGCTGCGCGATTAAATCGCGCTCTCGCAAGGAAACCGATTGGCCCTTTCGCCACGTCTGCGGTGGAAACTCGATCGATTCAAGGAACAAATCAGCGGTGCATTCGGCGGCAAGCCCGAAGACGCGCGGCCGAAGCTGTGTCCGGCGTGCGGGACGCTGGTAGGCGCCAGCGCGACCCGATGCCATCAGTGCGGCGCGAGCATGACGTTTTCGCTCGCGGCGGCGAGCAAATCGCTGAGCAAGCTGATGCCAACCACCTCGCCGGCAACCTACGCGATTTTGACCTTGAGCTGCGTGATGTACGGCTTGAGTCTGCTGTGGACGATACGACTGAATGGGATGCAAGCGCCTGGCGGCGGAGGCTTGGGCGCGCTGATGGGCTTCGGCGCAATCGACGGCAGGATTCTGTTCCGGCTCGGTGCTTCGTTGCGTCTTATTGGCTACCCGGGAGACCCAACCGACCTCACGCAGCCGTGGCGTTTCGTGACGGCGGTTTTTCTCCACGGCAGCGTGATGCATATTGTCTTCAACATGTGGGTCCTGATGGATATCGGGCCGCAGATTGAAGAGCTTTACGGTTCGGCTCGATATCTTTTCATTTACGTTCTCACCGGGATTGGCGGATACGTGGTCAGCAGCACGTTCGGAAAATTTAGCGTGGGCGGGTCGGGCGCCCTGTTGGGTTTGATCGGTGTGCTGCTTGCGATTACGACGGGACGGCGAAGCGCCAGCATGCAGATGTTGCGCGGCCAGATCATCCGCTGGCTCATATATATCGCGGTCTTTGGTTTTTTGTTTCCAGGAATCGATAACTTCGCCCATGCCGGCGGACTTGCAGCCGGATTCGTCCTCGGTAAGATCATGATTGATCGAGCACCGGTTTCCCCGGAAGAACGCAAGAGCGCGCAACTCCTTGGCTGGGCGAGCGCTCTAGTCGTGGTCGCTAGCTTTGCGATTATGATTTTTCTGAATCTGCACGCTGGATCTGGTTCCTAGTGGCCGGCGTGGAGCTGGCGCGAAACTACGACGCTGTAGTGAATCCCTGAGATCATCACGAACGCCGCCACCAGGTAGCCGCAAAGCTGCTGCGCGACCAACAACGGCGGGTCGTTCCAAATCGCCGCCACCAGAACCAACACAATCAGCAGGATTTCGAAGAACGTTGTGGTCTTTCCCCAGATGCTCGGCGGAAAAGCACGGTAGCCCACCGTGATGAGAATCACGGCGCACGCCGCCAGAAGCAGGACGTCGCGGCCCAGCACCAGAATCGTGAGCCACCACGGTATTCTGGCCTTCAGCGCGAGCACGAAATAAGAGGATGAAAGCAGCAACTTGTCCGCGATCGGATCGAGGTACGCGCCCAGCGGAGTTTTTTGATTCAATCCGCGCGCGAGCAACCCGTCGAGGCCGTCGCTGATTCCCGCGGCGGCAAGAATTCCGAGCGCGGCGACCCAGTGTTCATATTCGATGGCGATGATGAAGAACGGCAGAAAGGCAAGCCGAAGGAATGTGAGCTGGTTGGGAACGGTGAGGATTCGCGTGGCCATTGATATGTGTTCGTCCGTCGGGCTAGCAGGCGGCGCTCGATTACGCGAACTGCCCGAGATAATCGACGAGCGAGCGGCCCACTTTTCTTTCGAACACTTCCGCCAAAGAGGGAATTGAGCCGCGCGCTTCGTCGAGCGCGATGCGCTCGATTCGCACCATCGGGAAGAACAGAGTTGGCAGGCCCATGCGGTCGCCTTCCGGATGCAGCACCTGGCTGACGAAATCGTCGAACGCGCCAAGGTCGATGCCCCGCAGCGTGACTCCGGCGTTGGACATGTCGAGCAACTCGCCCCAGACCTTCTCCTTCGGGGTGTGCAGACTCACCACGACAATCGCGTGCGGCTCCATCGAAGCTCCTTGTGAACTTGCGGCTCCTGGAAAACTCGCTGCATCCCATCCTATCGCAGCTTGACGCCGGCATGCATCACACCGAAGTGCAACAGTCAGAAGAGTTACATGCTGGTTCTCTTCGCTCTCGCCTACATCGCCATCGGTTTCAGGTCTGTCGCCTTCCTCAATGTGGGCTCCGTCGCCTTTTGTACGTCCTCCGCGGTGACGCCGGGCGCAAGTTCGCGCAAGACGAGCCCCTGCGGCGTGACTTCGATCACGCCGAGCTCGGTGACGATCAGGTCGACCACACCCACTCCCGTGAGGGGCAAGTTACACTTCTTCACGATCTTCGGCTCGCCGTCTTTGGTCGTGTGCTCCATTGCGATGATTACGCGTTTGGCGCCGGCTACCAAATCCATCGCGCCGCCCATGCCCTTCAGCATTTTGCCGGGGATTGCCCAGTTTGCGAGATTGCCTTTTTCGTCCACCTGGAGGGCGCCGAGCACGGTCAAATCGATGCGCCCTCCGCGAATCATCCCGAACGAATCTGCGCTCGAAAAATAAGAGCTGCCGGGAAGCTCGGTGATGGTTTCCTTGCCCGCATTGATGAGGTCAGGATCTTCCTCGCCTTCGTAGGGATACGGCCCGATGCCGAGCATTCCGTTTTCCGATTGCAGGACCACTTCCATTCCGGGGGGCAGATAATTGGGAATCAGCGTCGGCAGGCCAATGCCGAGATTGACGTAGTTGCCGTCGCGAAGTTCGCGGGCCACGCGCCGCGCAATGAGTTCCCTTTTTTCGATTTCGGCTGCCATGCTTTCTCCTAGCGCTTCCGCACAGTGCGGCGCTCGATGCGTTTCACGTAGTTCGTGCCCTGGAAAATGGCGTCGACGAAGACGCCCGGCGTGTGAATGCAATCGGGATTCAGCGCGCCAAGCTCGACGATCTCTTCCACTTCCGCGATCACGTAGTCAGCGGCGGTCGCCATCACGGAATTGTAGTTTTGGGCTGTCTTGCGGTAGACCAGGTTGCCCCAGCGGTCGCCCTTCCACGCCTTGATGAACGCGAAATCGCCGCGCAGCGCAGGAACCAGCACGTACGGCCTGCCGCCGAACTCGCGAATTTCTTTGCCTTCCGCCGCCATCGTGCCGTAGCCAGTGGGCGTATAGAACGCAGGAATGCCCGCGCCGCCGGCTCGAATTCGCTCGGCAAGGGTGCCCTGCGGATTCAGCTCAACGTCGAGTTGTTTGCTCAGCGCGAGCTGCTCAAACGTTTTGTTCTCGCCGACGTAACTCGCAATCATTGTTTTCACTTGCTTGGTTTGCAGCAGCAGGCCGATGCCGAAATCATCCACGCCTGCGTTGTTGGACACCAGCGTCAAATCCTTCGTGCCTTTGCGGCGAAGTGCGGCGATCAAGTTTTCGGGGATGCCGCACAGGCCGAAGCCGCCGAGCAAGATCGTCGCGCCATCCTCGATGCGCGAGATTGCGGCGTCCGCGTCCGTGACGCGCTTGTCCATCCTTGGCTCCTAGGGCACGTTGGCAGAAAGATTCGAGCGAGAAGTTTACTGCAATTCGCCGCCGATTTCGTAGCGGACGAAATAATCCGTGATGGATAAGTTTCCGATAATCCGACGATCCGTCCGACCGGCCGTGGCCCTGGCTGAACGGCCTATTACTTGGACCAGGGCGGCACGACGCCGGTCATCCGTGCGTATGCGACTAATTGCCCCATGTGCTCGTTCGCGTGAACGAGGATGCGGAGATACATGCCGTCCACCGTCGCATCGCGGCCTTCGATTTTCACCTTGCGCTCCAGATCTTTGGGTGTTTCCGCAGCATGAGCTGTCTTCACCGCGTCCAGCGACCGTTTCAGCCATGCGATCACCTCCGCCTTCGAAGTGACAGTCTTCCCCAGGTTCTCGTTGAAGTCAGCGGGCATCTTGGGGCCGGTGACGCTGAGCAAATAGAAGTTCGCATCCACGATGTGCATATACACTTCGCTCGTGGAGCGCACTCCCGCCGCGGGACGCCATGAGAATTTGTCCGCGGGCGTCGCCTCGGCCAGCGCGATCAATTGTTGGGAGACATGCATCCACTCCCCGTCATAGCCTTGCCAGATTCCGTCCGGCGCCTGGGCCTGGGAGGCGGGTGCAAGCAAGAAACTCAAGAAAAGGAACAACAGAAGTGTTTTCACGGTTTTGCTCCTTTGGTCTCTCTTAGCTCGTTATTGCTGACTGCGGCGGCTGACGCCGTGGCGCGCCGCGCGCTTCAGGCTACCGACGAGATCGCCCACCGCCTTGGCGGCGGATTGCGCCGACGTAGCCTTTTCGATCTCAGCAACGATTGCAGAGCCCACCACTGCTGCGTCCGCTATTCCGCCGAGCACGGTGACGTGGGTCGGCAGCGAGATGCCGAATCCGACCGCAACGGGCAGAGCCGTGATTTTGCGAATGCGCCGGACCAGCCCAGGCAATTCCTCCGGAAGCGACTCGCGCGCGCCAGTCACACCTGTGCGCGAGATCAGGTACAAAAAGCCGGTCGACACGCCGGCAATCTTCGTGAGACGCGCGTCAGTGGAAGTGGGGGCAGCGAGAAAAATCGTGTCGAGTCCGCTCGACCACAGGAAGGCGCGATAGTCGGCCGATTCCTCGGGCGTCAAATCGGTGGCGAGGACGCCGTCGGCTCCGGCCGCTGCTGCCGCGTCGGCAAACTTCTCGATTCCCATTTGCAGGATCGGGTTGAAGTAGCTGAACAGGACAAGCGGAACTTCCGTGTGTTTGCGCAAGCGGCGAACAAGATCGATGACTCCGGCGAGGGTGGTGCCGCTACGCAAGGCGCGTTCGCTGGCGCGTTGAATCGTGGGACCATCCGCAACGGGATCGCTAAAAGGGACGCCTAACTCGACGATGTCGGCTCCGGCTTCCGCTACGGAGAGCACAATCTTCTCGCTGGCGTCGAGTGAGGGATCGCCGGCCGTGATGTAGGCCACAAGGCCGAGTTCGCCGGCTTCCGAAAGTTCGCGAAATCGTTTTGCAATTCTCCCGGATGGCTTGGTGACCGGCGGAGCGGCGGGAATGGCGGCCTCAGGCATAGCGCGAGAGAGTCTCCATGTCCTTGTCGCCGCGACCGGACAGATTCAGGATTACAAGGTCACTCTTCTTCATTTGAGGGGCGCGGCGCACGATTTCGGCCACGGCATGCGCCGATTCGAGCGCGGGAATGATTCCCTCGACGCGGGCAAGCGTGCGTGCCGCGTTAATCGCTTCATCGTCGGTGACCGCGGTGTATTCGGAACGGCCCAGATCGGCGAGCCATGCGTGTTCGGGTCCGATCGCAGGGTAATCGAGGCCGGCTGAGACGGAATGCGTGGTGGAAATCTGGCCGTCGGGCGTCTGCAGGACGTACGTGTATGTGCCCTGCAGCACGCCGGGGCGCGCGCCCGCAAAACCCTCCGCCGCGGCGAGCCGCGCCGCGTGTTCGCCAAGCGATTTGCCGCGTCCGCCTGCTTCCACGCCGATCATCTTCACTTGCCGATCGCCGAGGAACGCGTGGAACAGGCCAATCGAGTTCGAGCCGCCGCCGACGCACGCAAAGAGATAGTCGGGGAGGCGATTTTCGGCTCGCAGAATTTGCGCGCGCGCTTCTTCGCCGATAATTTTGTGGAAATCGCGCACCATTTGCGGGTACGGGTGCGCTCCAAGAACCGAACCGAGAAGATAGTGCGAGGTCCGGACGTTGGTCACCCAGTCGCGCATCGCTTCATTGATCGCATCTTTCAGCGTGCGGCTGCCTGAATCGACGCCGATTACTTCCGCGCCGAGCAGCTTCATGCGAAAGACGTTCAGGCGCTGCCGCTCCATATCTTCCGTGCCCATGTAGACGGTGCACGTGAGACCCAGGCGCGCGGCAACCGTCGCCGTGGCCACTCCGTGCTGGCCCGCCCCCGTCTCCGCAATCACGCGTTTTTTGCCCATGCGCTTCGCGAGCAAGCCCTGGCCGATGCAGTTGTTGATTTTATGCGCGCCCGTGTGCAGCAGGTCCTCACGCTTGATGTAAATGCGCGGGCCGCCGAGTTGATCGGTGAGCCGCGAGGCAAACTGCAGGGGCGTGGGGCGTCCGGCGAAATTCGTGAGGAGGTCGGTGAGTTCGGCCTGGAAGGAGCTGTCCGCGCGCGCCGCAACGTAGGCGGCCTCTAGTTCTTCCAGCGGCGCCATGAGAGTTTCCGGAACGTAGCGGCCGCCGTATGCGCCGAAGCGGCCTCGCGAATCCGGAACGACTTGCGCGATCGAACTCATGATTTCTCCGTCGGGCGGTGCGAGCCATTCACGGCGCGCATCAGCGCTTTGATTTTGGCGGCGTCCTTCTTGCCCGGAGACTTCTCCGTGCCGCTACAGACGTCAATTGCATACGGCCGCACAATCGAGATGGCATCGCGGACGTTTTCCGGCGTGATGCCTCCGGCGAGAAAAATCCGAGGACGATTCTTCGCGCCGCGAACGCGGGACCAATCGAACGTCTTTCCCGTGCCTCCGCGAAGCTTGCCATCAAAGCCATCCAGCAGAATTGCCGACGCGTTCTTGAACCGGCGAAGCTGTCCGGCGCTGAACGATTTTCCCACACGCACGGCTTTGACGACCGGCAACGAACGCCCGAGGCGGGAAACGACTGCCGGCGATTCGTCGCCGTGCAGTTGGATGTAGCCGAGCCCGACTTCGCGAGCGGTTTCGAGCACGCTTGCCTCTTTCTCATTCACGAAGACGCCCACGACAGCCACGCGCTCCGGCAAACGCCGCACGATCCCGCGCGCCTTGGCTGGGGCGATGTACCGGGGACTTCGCGGATAAAAATTGAAGCCCAGAAAATCAGCTCCCGCGTCGCAGGCGCGGCGCGCGTCGGTCCAATTTGTGATTCCGCAGATTTTCACTTTCACTTTTCTCATCGGCAATTCATGCGGCCGTGTGTCCCGCACCTTCCGCTCCGAGAAATTGCCGCAACGGTTCGGCCGGATCGGCGCTCTTCATCAGATGCTCGCCGATCAGAAAGGCGTCGAACCCGGCACGCCGCAGGCGAACCAAGTCTTCGTGCGTGCGCAGGCCGGACTCGCTGACGGCGACACAGTCATCGGGAATCTGCTCGATCAGTTCAAGCGAGGTTTCCAGGCGGACCTTAAAGTTGTGCAAGTCGCGATTGTTCACGCCGATGATGCGGGCCTCCGCGGCAACCACGCGATCGAGCTCCTGCCGCGAGTGAACCTCTACCAGCGGCTCCATTCCAAGCGAGCGGCCCAGCTCGAGCAGCCCGCGCATCGCCGAATCATCAAGCACTGCCGCGATCAGCAAGAATGAATCGGCGCCGGCCGCGCGCGTCTCCCACACCTGCCACGGATCGACGATGAAATCCTTGCGAAGAATCGGAATCTGCACCACGCGGCGCGCTTCCTTCAAATCCGCGAGCGACCCCGAAAAGAAATCTTCCTCCGTCAGCACGGACAGCGCAACGGCCCCGGCCCCCTCGAGACTGGCCGCGAGCACAGACGGCGCGTATTCTTCGCGAATCACGCCCAGAGAAGGCGAAGCCTTTTTCAGCTCCGCGATCACGTTGCAGCCGTCGCGAGAGAGCGCCGCGGCAAAATCGCGCACTGGAGGCGCCTTTTTTTCGACCGCAATTTTGAGCGCGACTTCCGGCAGAACGCGCTTGCGATGCGCGATCGAGGCGCGGCGCGCGTCGACAATGCGGTCCAGGATGGTCTTCTCGCGTGAGCCAATTTCCATAGCGGAAGTGCCGGCAATCCGAGCTTTGCTTGCAGGTGCGCCCTCAGGCGGCCTGAAGGAGAAAATCGCTGCGACTATGCTAGCCGCGCCGTCAGGGGATGTCAATTTCGCGGGGGAAATAAGGCCTGAATAGGCTTAATGGGCCAGCAATGGCTGCGAGAATCGAATCGGGATGCCGAAATTCGAGCCGCCGAAGCCTCGCAGCACCGCATAGGTAACGCCAATTACCTTGCCTTGCTGATTGAAGAGAGGTCCGCCGGAACCGCCGGAAGTGGTCTGCGCGTCGAAGACGATTTTATCGGGCAGGATGTCGCCGATGTGACCCTGAGTGATGAGCGGCCGGATCAGATTGCGCTTCGCCAGCTCCTGGAGAATCTGCGAGACGTCACCGCCATTGCCCTCCGTGATTTTCTGCACGGTATCTTCGTCGGCGCGCGCCAGAATCGCGTCCAGGCCAGTGGCATAGCCCATCAGCACGATCGGCTCGCCGGGCACGGCAGCGGTTTTCGTTGAATCGAGCGCGAGCAGGGGACGCTTCAGGTCCTGCAAATCGAAGCGCATGGTGGCGAGATCGATGTCGGGCGAAATCTCCTGAATCTCGCCATGAAACGAGCGAGCATCGCCCGGAAAGTAGGCGCGGATCGTCGAAATTTCCGGCTGAAAGCCTTGCAGCGTGAGGCTGCCAATCTGCTCGTCTTTCCACCACGGCTCGGCCACGTGATGATTGGTGACGACGCGCCCATCGGGGCCCGCGAGAAAGCCGGTGCCGAAAACGTCGGCTTTCACTTCGGGTCCTCGTCCGTCCGTCGTGAGGATCGGATTGCCATCGCTGTCGCGAAGCGGCTCGCCCTGGGGATTCAGCCCGGCGTAGCGGAGCCGGCGCCCGCTTTCCTTTTCGCGAAACGCCACCGCGACGTGCAGCAGGCAAACGCTCTGAACATCGGTGGCGATGAGGTTTTCCGCGGAATCTCCTTCCCGCTCCAGTTGCTTGAGGCGCGTATTCGTGTCCGCGAGCTCCTTTTGCAGGGTCGCGACGTCATCGGAACTGGCGTTCGCCATTTTGGCCTTCAGGTCCTGGGCCTGTTTTTGCAGTTGGTCCTTGCCGGTAGCCGCCACGCCGGATGCGGCTTGCTGCTCGCGCAACTGGCGGGCCCTGGCGACGAGGTTCTGCGGGCCGATGAGGTTGCCGTCCAGCCTCGCGATGATCGCGTTCATGTTCTTGGTTTCGTGTTGCGCGCTGCGCGCGAACAGGAAATAGACGGCGACCATCAAGACGACCGCTGCAAATGCGGCTCCCACGCCAATTTTAAGTTCGCGGCTGAGGGAGAAGGCGTCGCTCGTCATTTTCTCGGTGACGGCCAGAGCCTCGAAAGCAGTGTGGGCGATATGCTGGCCCTCTTCGGCGATGCGCATTTTGTCGCGAAGGTCTTTCTCGGTTTTTTGTGCTCGCAATTGGGAGCGGACGCGAGACAGAATTTCGGCGGAATCCCAAGGCCGTGAAATGGCGTCATCAGCCCCGAGGTCGAGGCCTTCCGCGCGGTCAGCCGCCGATGGACCTGCGAGCAGAATCACGCGGACGCCTTCGATGGTGGCTGCCCCGTGGATCGTCGCGAGCACTTCGCGGGACGCGGGGTCGTTCATGTTTGCGGCGAGGAGAGCCACCGCGGTGCCGGATTGGCGTATTGCTTCGAGCGCTTCTGCAGGTTCCGCGAACGCGACGACGTCGTAGCCTGTCGCTTGGAGCGACTCCCGTAGGCTCTCGCGCGCCACCGGATCACTTTCGAGGATGACGATTTTGTCGCGAGGCTGGTTCATGGGATTGGCGCACGCGCATGCCTTAGCATCTTCGGGGCACCTATCTAGTGCCTATCCTAGAAGGAAATCGATAGGCTGCAAAGATGGTTCTGTCGCCCTCCGCAGTCCAGGCGTTTGATGCACGCCAACATCGTCTGGACTCGTGCTACTTTTCAATGGTGGAATCGCTCGAGCAACTGAATGCGGAGATCGTGGAATGCACGAAGTGTCCGCGGCTTGTGGAGTATCGCGAGCAAGTGGCGCGGGAGAAGCGGCGCGCGTTCATGCATTGCCACTACTGGGGCAAACCTGTCCCGGGATTTGGCGATCGCCGCGCCAAGCTGCTGATTTTGGGTTTGGCTCCCGCAGCGCATGGCGGCAACCGCACAGGGCGCGTGTTCACCGGCGACCGCTCCGGCGATTTCTTGTACGACGCGCTTTATCGCGCTGGATTTGCAAACCAACCCACATCGACCAGCCGCGACGACGGCCTCGAATTGAAGAATGCGTATATCGCCGCCGCGGTTCGGTGCGCGCCGCCGGCAAACAAGCCGCTGCCCTCGGAGTTGGCGAACTGCCGTCCGTATTTTGAACGGGAACTCGAGATTCTGCGGCCGCGAGCGATCCTCGCGCTCGGCAGCATCGCCATGCTTGCGTACCTTGGCACGCTGAAACGAGGCGGCAAGATTGAAACCCTCGCGCGATTCCGCTTTGGCCACGGCGCGAGCTACAAATTCGCGGGCGGCCTGCCACGCCTCTTCGCTTCGTATCATCCAAGCCAGCAAAACACGTTCACGGGCAAACTGACGAAGGCAATGCTCGTCCGCGTCCTGCGAAATATCGGCCGGTTTCTCGAGAGCGGCAACGCGCAAGAGCCGCGGGAGATTTGACATGCTGCAATCGCGCTTGTTAGCCTCGGGGCTCGCGGCCATCCTCGCGCTCTCCCTCACATGAGCCCTCAACCGGACAGCGACCCTATCATCGAGTTTCGTAACGTCAGCTACCAGATTCGCGACGCCAAGGGGCAAACGGCCAAGCTGCTCGATGGCGTCAGTCTCACCGTGTTTCGCGGCGAGACGCTCGTGCTGCTCGGGCGGAGCGGCGCGGGCAAGACAACCGCGCTCAAACTGATCAATCGACTTCTGGATCCGACCGAGGGGGATGTGCGCGTCGAAGGCAAATCAACGCGCGAGTGGGACCCGATCGCGTTGCGCCGCCACATCGGTTACGTGATTCAGGAAACTGGCTTGTTTCCTCATTACACGGTCGCGAAGAATGTCGCGTTGATCCCGCAGCTCGAGCGATGGCCCGAAGATCGCACCGAGAAGCGAGTGCACGAAATGCTCGCCCTGGTGGGACTTGACCCGCAACATTTCCGCGGGCGATATCCACATCAGCTTTCAGGTGGGCAGCGCCAGCGAGTGGGGGTGGCGCGCGCGCTGGCAGCCGATCCGCCAATCCTCCTGATGGACGAGCCGTTCGGCGCACTCGATCCACTCACGCGGGGAGAAATACGTCACGAATTCCAAGCGTTGAAGCTGAACCTCGGAAAGACAATCGTGATTGTGACGCACGACATCAATGAAGCGCTGCTGCTCGCGACGCGCATCGGTTTGGTGGATGCGGGCAACCTCGTCGGAACCTTTTCCCCTGAAGAATTCATGCGATCAAAGGAACCAAGCGCTGCCCCCTACATCGCGCAGCTTCGTGAACTCGAACGTGCCGGAGGCACAAATGAATCTTCTTGAGTTTTTCATTCGGCATCGCAACGAGATTCTGCAAGCGACGGGCGAACACGTCTGGCTGGTGGGTGGGGCGATGCTGCTCGCGATCATGATCGGCGTGCCGCTGGGGATCATAGTTACGCGGTGTCCTTGGCTTTCGAGGCCCATCCTCGGGACCGCGAATGTTGCCGAGACGATTCCTAGCCTCGCTCTATTCGGATTCCTGCTGCCGGTGCCGTGGCTGGGCGATCGCGCGGACCGGCTCGCCATCGTCGCGCTGACGCTGTACGCGCTGCTTCCCATCATTCGCAACACCTCGGCCGGCATCACGGGAGTGGACGGGGCGGTGCGCGAAGCCGCGCGGGGCATGGGAATGACGGATCGGCAAATTCTGTGGAAAGTGGAGCTGCCGTTGTCGATTCCGACGGTGATTGCCGGAGTGCGCATCGCCACCGTTTTGACCATCGGAATCGCGACGATCGCGGCTGCTATTGGCGCAGGCGGCCTGGGCGAATTCATCTTCCGCGGGCTGGCGATGGTCAACAATCAACTGATTCTGGCCGGCGCGGTGCCGGCTGCGCTGTTGGCGCTTGCAGCCGACTTCATGCTCGGCGTCCTCGAGCGGCGGTTGCGGCCCGCGGGATTGACCGCACACTGATGGCCACATGAGCCGCGCTTGGCTGCCAATCTGCGCTCTTGCTTTGCTGTGCGGCTGCGGCCCGCGGCGCACCGACACGATCGTCGTTGGCTCGAAGAATTTCTCGGAGCAGGCGCTACTCGGCGAGATTCTGGCTCAGCATATCGAAGCTCGCACGCACTTGCCTGTCGTTCGCCGCTTCTACCTTGCAGGTTCGTATATCTGCCAGCAGGCGCTTCTCTCGGGCCGCATCGACACGTACGTTGAATACACCGGGACGGCGCTAACGGCGATCCTGCACGATCCCATCGAGGGAGATTCTTCCGCCGTTTTTAGCCGAGCTCAGCGCGAATACAAGAGCCGATTCGGGCTGAACGTGATGGCGCCGCTCGGGTTCAACAACACTTTTGCGCTGGTAGTTCGAGGCGAGGACGCGCGGCGGCTGAATCTGAAAACCATCAGCGACGCTGTTCCGCACGCGACGCAGTGGCGCGCGGGTTTTGGATACGAGTTCACGGAACGTCCTGACGGTTACGCAGGGCTCGCACAAGTGTACGGACTGCGGTTCGCGGGGCCGCCGCGAATTCTCGATCTTGGATTGCTCTACCGCGCATTGCTGGACCGCCAAGTGGATTTGGTGGCGGGAAACTCGACGGACGGGCTCCTTGCGGCGCGCGACCTGGTGATACTCGAAGACGACAAACATTATTTCCCGCCTTACGACGCCGTCCCGGTGGTGCGCGACGACACGCTCGTGAGGCACCCCGAAGTTCGCGTTGCGATTGCCGATCTGGCTGGGAAGATTTCCGATTCGGAGATGCGGAAAATGAACTATGCGGTGGATGGCGAGCACCGCGATGCAGCAGAGGTTGCGCGTGAATTCCTACGGTCGAGAGGCCTAGACTAGCTCACGTGCGAGTTCCGCTCACCTTGCTCCAGCCGCAGCCGTAGAAGCCGCGCCGGCGTCGTCGCGGAAAGAGAATTCGTTCTTCAATCCCGTAAACGGCTTGCCGTCCAGCTCAGCGTGAGGATAAACAAAATAGTTCAATGGATCGCCGCTTTGGGGCGGGTTCAGGCGGATATCGCGCCCGAGCGAGAACATCACGCGGTTCGGATCGGTTGCGCCGAAGAAATAGTCGTGTCGTGATTTGTCCTTCCAGGCTTCCGAAGCGTCTATGGGAATCCAGCCGATGCCCTCGATGTAGAACTCGGCCCAGCAGTGGTAGCCGGAAATTGCGCCTTCGTGAGCGTTTGCAGGCAACGGAAAACCGATCTCGAATCGCGCGGGAATTCCAGCCGCCCGGGCCATTCCGATGAAGAGCGAATGAAAATCGGTGCAATTGCCGTGCTTGGCGTCGCAAGCCCAAACGGCGTCGCCGCGGCCCCAGCCCGTCCCGTCGTGGTCGTAGTGCATCGTGGCAACTACGTATTCGTATATGTTGCGTGCCTTCTCGATCGGCAGCATCACGTCCTTGGTCTGTTGGTGAGAGAGATCGGCGATCACTCCGTCGATCGGAACCAGGCGATCCGGCTGCAGGAAGCGAGCGGTGGCGACCATGGGCTGACCAGGAAGATCACTCACCGACGTAAGCGGTACGCGATGCTCGAGCCGTTTCGCGTGAAACGTGAGCGTCACGTCAAACGGCCCTTTTGCATGGGCCGCATCCACAGTCAGATACGCGTAGCGATTGTTGTACTCAGGCTCCCGGTGGATCGTGTAAGGCATGGGGCTTTGGATCTGAACCTGCGAAACCAATTGGTACGAATCTTGGTAAGGCAGAGGAACCCATAGCCGGAGTTCACGGCTGCCGTCCGGCAAGGCAGGGACATGGATCACATACTTGAAATCGAAACTCCGAGAAGGTATGGCGGACTCGTCGGCCAGAGCCACATGGGAAATCGCAGCCCGCGAAATCAAGAATGCGTTCATTGCGAGGAGGATGAGTGCGGCGCCCAATCGTCTCAAGTGGATGCTCCTTCTCTCACAGCCACAAATTTCGCCTCCATGGTGCCACTAAGTTACGGCGAATCCAAGTGAGGGCCGAACGCGGGGGCGCGAAGAACGAAGCGAGAACTGCTGAGGTTAATTCTTGGCTGTCTTCAGTTTGTCGAGTTCCTCGGCGAGTTCGTCTCGTTCCAGAAGGCCCTTGCGAAGAAGGACGCGAATGACGGCTTCGAGGACTTCGGCGGTGGTGGGCGCGTGTCTTGGGGACGCAGGCGGACTCGATCCATGATTTCTGCGTCCGGCCGGCGCACGAGGCAATACAGCTTGCGTTTTCGGCTGTGGCTGTGCCGCTGGCTGCACAACGGTGACAATCTCCGGAGCGCCGGAGGACTCACCAAAACTATCCCGATCCCACGTCCTCGGCGGCACGCCCCAGATGTACTTGCGCTCAAGGCAGCGAACACCGATCTGCCCGGCCTTCCCTGAACCGTTCTTGCCCACCCACTGGACCCGAAACCAGGCCTTCTGATCGTTGAACTCGATCTCGATTTTGTGGCCGGATTCGACGAGACCCTCGAGACCCTTGATGGACGCGCCCGTAGAGCTGACGTCGCACGTCTCCGTGGATGCCGCGAACGGACTGCCGTGCGAATCAAACCCGCGGACAACAACCGGAAAGGAAATGGCGGTGCGCGGTTCGCTCCGGCGCCCCATAAAACCCCCTGTAAAGCGCGCCTAGCTAAACCGCCTGACTCCGAGAGGTGATTACAGGTTAGGGTGCGTTTCAGACCGGGTCAAGGGAAGAACGACGGTTTTTGTCACTAGAGTAACCGCGACAGGGGACGAAAACGCGAGGTGACGCTCCGCCTATTCCGAATCTTGGACACTTTTAACGTGCGCTTCCAGGGCCGTACAGTATTGACGCTGAGCTTCCAGTTCGCCTTGCAGTTTCTTCACGAGCAATTCGAGCCGCCGAACTTCGTTGCGGAGCTTTTGAACTTCCGCGGGCGGAGCGCTCACCTTTGGCGGCGCAACCGGCGCGGCCGTCCATGGCGCGGCAGGCGGTGGAGGCGCGACGGCAATCGGGCTTTCGGAGCGCAAAACGGGCGCATGCGAACTTGGTGCCGGCGGCTGACTCGGCGCAAACAGGCTGCTCAGCGCGCGAGAACCCGAACGCTGCGCGTCTGCGGACGGATCAACTTCCGGATCTTCACCCCGGATGACGCCGGCCGCGTCCGGGTTCAAGAGCTTTTTCACGCGAATGATCAGGTCCTGCGGTTGAAATGGTTTGCGAATCAGCTCGTCCGCTTTGACGGCCATCGCTCGCTCCGCAACAGCCTTGTTGACCACACCCGACATAAGGATCACGGGAATCGTCGCGAATTCTTCTTGCCGCTTGACGAACTCGCAGACCTCGTAGCCGTCCCTGTCCGGCATGATTACGTCGGTTATGACGGCATCCGGAGGATTCTCACGAAATTGCCCGAGCGCCGACGCGGCATCCGGGCACGTAATCACGTGGATATTTTCCTTGCGGAAGGCGATCTTGATCACTTCGCGCATGGTGGCGCTGTCATCGATAAAATACACGGTCGGAGTGCGGACCGGCGCCGCAGTATGTGTGTCGCTCATGACGACTCCTTCTCCACTCGATCGCGTTCGGTTTCGTCGAATTCGCGCATGGCATCCAGCAGCAGGTCGGTGGCGGAACGCAAAACCGTCCGCTGGGACGCCGTCGCGCCATAGTTGAACTTGTAGACACCCGTATCGGCGCCGTGGCAGGTCTTGACGATTTGCGTCACGGCTTCGTCGCCGAAGAGAGTGCCGCACTCGGCGTGCACAATCTCTCCGCCCTCAAAAAATACGATCCCATCGGCGTCCGACGCGTTGATGTGCAGCGCGCCGGTCTGCCGCGCCTGGCCCAGCATCTGAATCACGCCCGGAAGGTCGAGATGCGAAAGGCTGCCGCTCAAGTCCGTTTCCGAGGGCGTCAGCATTTGAGTGGGCTGAAAGCCTTCCTGGCGGCTGACGAGGAAACTTCGAATGTGCGCCGCGATGTCGGAGGGCGAGCGCCGGCGATCGACGAAATCGTCGCATCCCGCTCGGTACGCTTCGAGGAGCGCTTGGTCGCCGCCTCCTCCGATGGCGATCAGCGGAATAGTTGCAGTTTTCGGGTCCGCCCGCAGAATCGGCGCAATTTCCAGCGCGCCCATTTCCCGCAGATTCGTGGCGCACAGAATTGCCATGGGTGCGTTCCACTCAATCATGGTGAGCGCGTAGGCAGCCTGCGTGCTCGGTACCACGTCGAACCCCTGCTGCTTCAGGGCGTCGCCCAGCCGTTTTGCGAAGTAAACGTTGCTGTCTATCAAGAGAATGCGCGGGAGATTCGCCGGAGTGGTCATGGTGTCGTCTCCGGCTCGAGTTGGCCGGCCGATTGGGCCGGTTGTGACGTAACCAGCGCTTCCAGATCGAGAACGTCGAGCATCTCGTCGCGGACTTGGACCGTGCCCGTGACGTAGTTCGGCTGCCCCGGCGGAGGCGGTTGCATCTCGCCTGTGGCCAGCTCGCACTCACCATCCACCGGGATCGCGCTCAGCTCAGTGGCCTTGCCGAATTCGCGGCGCGCTATGAGATAGAACCGGTGCGCCATCATCCGCTTTCCCGTCAGCACGGAGCCGGCGTCGTACACGGGAATGATGCGCGAGCGGCGAACGATCACACCGGTAAGCAGCGGAGACGCATGCGGAAAAGTGTGCAAGCGCACGGGCGGCGCGAGTTCCGTGACGATGTTCGCGGGAAACGCGAAGCGGCGCTCGCCCACTCGGAGCAGGACGAACGAGGTCGCCGCCGGGTTTGCTACTGTCATCATGCCTGAGCCGCTCCTTGCATCTCCCGCTGCGACGCCGCAGCAGCCACGGCCTGGTCGAGCCGGTGGAACTCGTCGCGCGTGAGGAATCCGCCGGGATGGATCACGGGGATGACGTGGTCTTCGAGATACGCCAGCCCGCGATACCAGGCTCTCTCCTCGCCGCAAAACGCTCGCGGCAACGGGTAAACAGCGGGTATTTCCGCCATGCGATCGATGCCGTCGACAAGCACGACGACTCTGAACTCCCGCAAGATCATGGCGAGAGACGGCCGCACTACTCGCAGGCGAAAATGCGCGCAGCCATTCACCACGTAGTACGTATGGCGGCCTCGTTCAATCGTGTGGCGCACCTTCTCCACTTCCGAAAACTCGATTTCACTAGCGGCGCCCGCCAAAGTATCCGTGCTGCGAATCTCCCGCACTGATTCAGCCGCGATCGCAAACATCTGGCGCCCAATCGTGAACAAGATCACTTGTTCGGCGTGCCGGCTGTGCAGAAGCCTGGCCGATTCTGGGATGGCTGGCTTCATCGCGCTTCCACCGGCGCCAGGCGGTACAATTTCGTGATGCGCCTGTCGATTGCCGCGGAAATCTCATCCAGAGGGGTCACTTCGTCCACCGCGCCGGTCTTGATCGCCTCCGCGGGCATCCCGAAGATCACGGAAGTGGCCTCATCCTGCGCCACCACGTAGCCTCCAGCGGCTTTCACGGCTTTCGCGCCCTTCGACGCGTCGCTGCTCATTCCCGTAAGGACCACGCCGACGACAAGCGCCCGCGCGTACGCCGCGATCGTCTCAAACGCCACATCGGCGCACGGCCGGTATCCCTCAATTCTGGGCCCGGCATCGAGCGCGATCTTGCCGGTGGATGAAAGGCGCAAATGGTGAGAGCCAGGACACAGATAGATCGTTCCGGGCTGCGGCGCTTCGTTGTGTTCCGCTTCCTTCACGGGCAGCGCAGAAATCTCCGCGAGCTGAATAGTGAATTGCTTTGTGAATGCCGCGGGCATATGAAGCACGAGAAAAACCGCGGCGGGAAACTCCTTTGGCAGCCCGGCAACCACGCGCATCACGGCCGCGGGACCGCCCGTGGAAGCGGCGATGACGACCATTGGAAATCTTCCACCATTCTGCGCGGCAAAAGCGGCGCCGGTTCCCTTCGCTGACGCTGCGGCTGCAGGCTCACGCGCTGAAACTTTTGAGCGAGATGCGGTGCGAATGACCCGAACTTTCGACGCCAGCTTCAGTTTTCGGGTGAGATCTTCCCGCACGTTCCTCATGTCGAGATCGATGCCGCTCGACGGCTTGGGGACGAAATCGATGGCGCCAAGTTCCAGCGCCCGCAACGTGCTGGCAGCCCCTTCGCGCGATTCGGAGCTGACGATCACGATGGGCCGCGGATGTTGCGACATGATCAATTCCGTGGCCTGGAGGCCGTCCACGTGCGGCATGTTGATGTCCATCGTAATCACGTCGGGACGCAGCGATTCCGCCAGCACGACCGCATCGCGGCCGTTGCGAGCCTGTCCCGCAACCTCCAGCTGCGGGTCGGCGTTGATGATCTCCTCCAGCACCTTGCACATGAAAGCGGAGTCATCCACCACAAGCACGCGGATTTTCTTTTCGGTCCCTCTCGTCATAATCAACCCTGCCGCAGCGGCACTCGCGCCGCTGGACGCGCCTGGTTCCCCGAAGCGTTGGAGTCGAGCAGGCTATCGACGATTGCCATCAGTTGATCTTCCTGCACCGGCTTCGTCAGGAAGCCTGAAGCGCCCTCTTTGAGCGCGCGATCGCGATGCTTCGCTCCCGCGCGGGACGTCACCACAAGAACCGGAATGCGGCGCGTTACGGGATCCTGACGCAAATGAGCAAGCAGCTCGTAGCCGTTCATGCGCGGCATTTCGAGGTCGGTGATTACAAGGTGGCATCCCACCTGGGCGATGATCTCGGAAGCTTCGAGGCCGTCGCATGCGAGCTTGACTCTATAGCCTGCCTTTTCGAGCATCCTGCCGACAAATTTCCGTACGCTGATGGAATCGTCCGCTACGACGACCACCTGGTCGTTCTCGACGGCGTCCACGGCCTCCGCCGGAATGCTGCCGGCCGCCACCGCCTCCGCGCCGGGAGCAAAAACGCGAGCCGCCGGGGAAGACGCAGGCAATGCGTGCCGGTCGCTGGCGTCTGCGGAAACGAGGCGATTCAGGTCGATCAGCAGAATCAGGCTGCCATCCGAAGCGATCGTCGTTCCCGGAAACAACTTGACGCGCCTCAGATAGTCGCCGAGGTTCTTGATCACAATTTCGTCCTTGCCCAGCACTTCCTCGACGACCACGCCCACCTGTTTTCCAGCCACTTTCACAATCACCATGTGGAAATAGCCGTTGAGGGGTTCGAGCGACGGCAAACCGAGTTGAAGGTCCAGCCGGACGACTTCCGTGACCACGTCGCGGACGCGCGTAAGCAGCTTGCCGCCGACATCTTCAATTTCGTCGGGACGGAGACGCCGTATTTCTTCGATCACCGCGAGAGGCAATGCAAAGACGGACGTGCCGCACCGCACAAATAGCGCCTGGGAAATAATCAGCGTCAATGGCACCTTCACCGTGAAGCAGGCGCCCTGACCCAGTTCCGAGCGCACCTCCACTTCGCCGTTCAGCGCATGCACGTTCGCGCGCACTACGTCGAGGCCCACGCCACGGCCCGCGAGTTCCGAAGTGGAAGATGCCGTCGAAAATCCGGGACGGAACAGAAACTCGCGAAGCTCGCGCTCGCTGAGCTCCGCCGCAGCGACAGGCGACATCGCCCCAGAATCAACCACGCGTTGCCGGACGCGCTCGTAATCGATGCCGCGGCCATCGTCTTCCACTTCAATGAAAATGTGATTCCCGCGATGATAGGCGCGAACCGCGATCTGGCCCTTCTCGCGTTTGCCCGTCTCGCGACGAATGTCGGTCCTCTCAATCCCGTGCGCCACTGCGTTGCGCACCAGGTGAATCAGCGGGTCGGAAATATGCTGAATGATGTTGTTGTCGAGCTCCGTTTCGGCACCTTCGAGCAGAAGTTCCACAGGTTTTCCGGTGGCTTTGGCGGCATCGCGAACGGTTCGCGAAAGCCGCGTGTAGAGGTTGCCGATCGGCACCATGCGCGCGGCGGTAATCTCGTCCTGCAAGTTGTGCGCGAGTTTTGTGAACTCGTCGATATCGGAATCCACGCGGCCCATGAATGCCTCGAGCTGCGTGAGAACTTCCGTGACGTCCGCCGAAATCTCAGTCAAGGACCGCGACAGGATGTTGACGTCGTCGTACCGGTCCATCTCGAGCTCGCTGAACTCGAGCAGCTCGCTCGACATGATTCGTGGGGCCGCCACCGGAAGCTTTCCGCGGAACGTGTCCATTTGCGGCGGCTGGCTGCCGGGAATCAGCGACCCGCTGATGCGGCTGAACTCGTGCTTCTCCTGGAACTCCGAAACTTTTCCGGAAAGCCTGCCCTTCGAGAAATTCAAGACTTCGACGAGTTTCGCCAGCTCCGTGAGACGCCCCAACATTCGAGTTCGATTGATTACGAGTTCGCCGACGGCGTTCATCATGCGATCGAGCCGCTCGAGGGAAATTCGAACCGATTTTGCCTGAGGCAGCGGCTGTGCCCCGGCGGGTCGTTGCGCGCCTGGGGACGCGCTCGCCTGCGCGTCGGCGGATTCTGTGGAGGCTGGCGCACTCGCATCGTGAGCCTCTTGCTCGGAAACTTCGGGAGTAAGTTCCACGATGCGCGCGAGGAGAGGGTCGACTGCCGCAGCCATTTCAGCGTCACTCGAATATTGCCGGTGCAAGAGTTTCTTGAGCACGTCCACAGATTCGAGGCAAACATCGACGATTTCGGCGTTCGGCTGAACCATTCCGTCGCGCAGGTAGCCAAGCAGGTCTTCGACGCGATGGGCGACGCCAGAAATGCGATGCAGACCGACCTGCGCCGCCGACCCTTTCACCGTATGCATCGAGCGGAACAGGCGGTGGATGTCGTCCGGATTCGGATTGGCTTCGAGAGCTAGCAGGCATTCCGTCACGGCCTGCAGGTGCTCTTCGGCTTCCGGTATGAAGAATTCGAGAACTTCCTCAGGGACGTCTCCATCCGCAGGCAGCGTCGCGGCAAACGACGGGCCAGTGACTGCGTTCGAAGCCGAGTCGGCGGTTTCAACCAGGCGGGCCTCCGGCTCACTCGGCGCTTCAGGAATTTGCGGTGACGGGAATGCAAAAGCATAGCGCTGCTTGAACGCGGCGATGTCGGGGCTGGTCTCGACTCCTGTCGAGCTAATCTGCAACAGGTCGAATTCGAGCACGGAGATCGCGTCGGAAATAAACTCGGTAAGGGGGCCGTGCATATCCGGAGTGAGGCTCGCGTTCATGGCGTAGTGGAAGACGTGCGCCATCTTCGCGGCGACTTCGGAAAATTGAGGGAACCCGTAGCTGCCGGAAGTCCCGGCCAGCGTATGCGCGGCAATGTAGAGTTTTTCCAGGTCTTCGGGTTTGGTCTGCGGCTCCTGCAAGAGCCCGGAATACTCCCTCAGATACTGGAGGTTCTCGGAAGCCTCCTGCAGGAACAGCTCCACCGATTCCTGGTTCGGCCCGTTCACAGCCTTCCCTCCACGAGCGCAGGCGCCTGGCGCGCCTCGCTGGCCGCCGGCTTCCGGTAAAGGCGGCAATCTCCGAGAACAACCGACTCGAACTTCATGGGCACATGCGACAGCGTTTCAGCGTGACCCAGCAGGAAATATCCTCCGGGTTCGAGCGCTTCATAAAAGCGCCGGAGAATTGCCAGCCGCCGCTCTTCCGAGAAATACATGAGCACGTTCATGCAGAAGATGCAGTCGAGCTTGCCCACGTAGACGGACTCGACCAGATTCATTTGCGCGAACGAAACCATGCGCCGGACTCGCGGCTTCACCTGAAACCCGTGCTTTGTGGGCGTGAAATACGTCTCCACTTGCCGCAAAGACACGTCCTGCAGGCTGCGCTTGGCGTAGAGTCCGCGCTCGGCATGACGCAATGCGCGCCGGCTCACGTCCGTCGCAAGAATCTCGATTTCCCAGGCCTCCGCGAACTTCAGCGACTCGCAAAGCGTGATCGCGATCGAGTACGGCTCTTCGCCCGTCGAACACCCCGCGCTCCAGATGCGAAGCGTGCGCGGGGTCTCCCAAAATTTTCTTTCCTGCACCTGCGGGAGAATCGTCTTTTCGAGCGCCTCGTACACGCTCGGATAACGGAAAAACGAAGTCTCCTGCGTCAGCAACCGCTCGAGCAGCGACTCGTACTCGATGCTCGATCCACGCACGTGGCGAAGCAGCTCGCTGCCGCTCGACCAGCCCTTCTCACCGAGGTGCTCGCGCACTCGCGTGGAAAAGAAGCGCTCCCGCGAAGAATCGAACAGAATCGCGGAGCGTTGCTCGATCAAGACGCGGATATCGTCGAGCTCGGCCTCCGTGAGCGTCGCGTTCGTGACTGGATGTTGTTTCATGTCCGGCACGCCTCAACGCTGCTTTCGCGCCGCACCTGGACCCCGCACTATCGCGGCGAGCCTGCGGGAACCGGCGCGCGCGCCTCCTCCACCGGCTCTTGCGACCGCCCTGATTGCGACCGGAATTGCGCCAGCGCTTCATTGAGCTGCTCCGACAGTTTCACCATGTTTCCGACGGTCGAGGCGGTCTGGCGGGCGCCCTGCGTGGTCTGGCGGGTAATGCCCGAAATGATCTGCATCGCGTTGGCCACGCCTTCCGTTCCGCGCACTTGCTGTTTCGAGGCGAGTGAAATTTCCTGCACGAGTTCGGCGGACTGGCGAACGACGCTCGAAATCGCTTCCAGCGCCTTGCCGGCTTGATCCGCGAGACCCGCTCCCACTTCCACTTCGCGCGTGCCTTCCTCCATCACCACCACCGCTTCGTTCGTCTCGGCCTGAATTGCCTTGATCAACGCTGCGATGTCTTTCGTTGCGCTGCGTGAGTGTTCGGCCAGCTTCCGCACTTCGTCGGCGACCACCGCGAAGCCGCGCCCCGCTTCTCCCGCGCGTGCGGCCTCGATGGCCGCGTTGAGAGCCAGCAAGTTGGTCTGCTCGGTGATGTCGTTAATCACGTTGATGATTTCCGAGATTTCCAACGAACGATCGCCGAGCGATTTGATTTTCTTGGCGGTAGCTTGCACCGACGCACGAATGCGCTGCATGCCTTCGAGCGTATCGCGCACGGCGCGGTTTCCCTGTTCCGCCGCGTCCAGCGCGCGGCGAGCCGCTTCCGCGCTGGCTTCCGCGTTGTTCGACACTTGCTTCATCGAAACCGTGAGCTCTTCCACGGCCGAAGAAGTATTCGTAATTTCCTGGTCTTGCTGCGTTGCGCCGGCGGTCATGTCGTCGGCGGCTTCCAGAATCTGGTTGGCGCTGGTGCTGACATCGATGGCCGCTTTGCGGACGCGCTCGAGAACCTTGGTGAAGTTGTCGAGCATGAAGTTCACCGAATCCACGACGTTGCCCAGCGCGTCGTTGGTCACCTTGCCGCGGATCGTCAGGTCGCCGCGGGCCACCTGATTGATCGTGTTGAGCAGGTCCGTGATGCTGCGTTGGAGCGAATCCTGCGCCTGCTGGTTTGTAACCGCGTGAGCCACCTTCGCGGCGCTTCGGTTGAAGTTTTCGGCGATCAGCGCGAACTCATCGCTGCTCTCCACGTCCACGCGGGCGCGTGAATCGCCTGCCACCAGGCGCTCGGAGAACTTCGCGAGTTCACCCACGGGCTTGAGCACGCGCTTGCTCAGCACCATTATGATCGAGATTGCACCAAGCACGCCCAGCGCGATGGCGCCGAGCAAGGCTCCATTGGAGCTTCCAGCCGACGTCGTTTCGGCGGCGTGCTGCCCGGCGTAGTAGCCGAGCCCAATCGCCCCGAACAGGGCTGCGGCGATCCAGAAGACCAGCAGCCAGATGGTCGAACTCAAACGAGATTTCATGACTTCCTCCACGAAAAGTGCACGTCAGATTACCGGCGCCGGAAAAACATCCGTGAGTCTGCGAAGATCCACCACCAGCGCCAGGCGATCTTCATGCCGCATCATTCCCCGGCAAAACGGCACATCGGTTGGCGTCTGATCGAGCAAAGCGTCTTCGGTGGCGGAGTACGTCCCGATCACTTCGTCCGCCACGATACCGAGCCTCAAATCGTCTCGCTGGGCGTCGCCCTTCAAAGCAGCCACTACCACGTGCTTCGGCAGGAGTCCCGGACGCCTGCCTTCGGTGAACGCGATGTCCACCAGCGGCACGATCGTTCCACGCAAATTGAAAACCCCCATCAGAAACGCAGGCGCCAAGGGAATCCGTGTCACGATCGGCCAATCCACCACTTCCTCGATTTCGAGCACCAACAGGCAGAACCGCTCGCGTCCGGCGCGAAACACACAGTACTGGCGCTCAGGCCGCCGTTCCTCGGAGTAGATTTCATCGAGAAACTCGCCTTCGAGGGCATCCGGCCAAACGGCGTTGTCGTGCAAATCGGCCATCAAGCAAACCTTTTCACGGCGTTGATCAACTCGTCGGGCGTGAATGGCTTGGAAACGTAGCCGTTCGCTCCCTGCTGCTCGCCCCAATAGCGGTCGCTCGGCGCCGTCTTCGACGTCACCAGAATCACGGGAATATTCGAATATGGCCCGTCGCTCTTGAGATCGCGGCAAACCTGAAAGCCGTTCCGCTGTGGCATCACCACGTCCAGAAGAATCACGTTAGGGCGCTCTTCCTCAATCGCTTCCTCGATTTTCGTGGGGTCGGAGATACCCACCGAATGAAAGCCTCCTTGCTGCAACATCGACAGCATTAACTTCACTTCCGCTTGTGAATCATCGACCACTAGAATTTTCTTCACGCCTGCCTTACCTCCTCCACAGAGCTATCCGACAACAATATTTGCAAGTGTGCAGCCACCCGTTCAGCGGCTTTCGCGAATTGCGACCGCGACGTGAACTCATTCCATCCGCTGGACTTACGAGTCTCCCCAACGCGTCGCCGCGCCAGCCTGGAACGCCGAAATCAGACCTTCTGTCTCATGCTGAGACTCTGTCTCACTGGCCTTCACTTCGCTCGCAAGCGATGAGAACCGCTGCATGACCTCGTTGAGACGCAGCGCCATCGCGTGAATGGTTCGAATCTGCTCGCGGGAGTTGCCCGAGACCTGGCCGGGCTCGAGCAGCAGCAGGTCGGCGTTCCCGACTACGGACGTCAGCGCGTTGTTCACGCTCGGGCGCATCTCGAGCATGTAGCGCCCGAGCGTGGCGTATCGTTGGTATTCAATCGCCTGCCGCTCCGCTCGTTGCGCGCGCGCGACGGCTTGAACGCGGCGGAGCGCTTCCATTGAAACGGTGATCAGAATCCGCATCCAGCCGTCGTCGCGGGCAATGACGAGCAAGTGCGGGTGCTCGGCTCGCAGGGAAGTTGCCTCTTTTTCGTCTTTCGCGACGTGCAATGCTGCAATGGTTGGAAACGCGCTGAGAGAAGAGAGAATCTCGGCAGATTTGTCGCTGAGAACAGGGCCGACAATCACAAGTCCATAACCCGACGCTCCCGACGGATGCCAAACGTCGCTTGTCGCGAGCGTGATCTCCGGGATGTGCCTCTCCGCCTGCCAGCCCGCAGCAACCGAGCGCGCGAATTCCGTGTCATCTGAAACGATAAGGACGCTGGAGCAATTCAAACGGAATCCCCGTTCATTCCCCGATCAAGGCTGGAGCTTTTCCGCTTCCTCGATACAAGAAAGCAGGCGCTTCGTGCTGATTCCAAGATTCACGGCCGCTTCGGTGTTCTTCGTTCGCTTCGACTGTTCCACGCGTCCCTGGAAATACGAAACCTCGCTCTTCGCAAGGACGAGCGCCGAAGCCAGCGCTGTTTCTTCTCCCGAACGTTTCCGCTGGTCAGCCGCGACGCCAATCAGAGCGCGCGCGACAACGGCGCGACGAAGGTCTTCGGATTCCTGGCCGCCTTCGGCAACGAATGCAGCCACTTCCCAGGACGAGAGCAGCACCTTGGTGTCTTGTAAAACCACGGTGGACATCGACCGGCCTCGCGATGGCGGAGCCGCGATGAGTTGCTCCCAGATCGCTTCCAGGCATTTCTCCGCCTCAGCCGCGGCCGTGGGCGCTGCGGGAGTATCGGCTGCGGGCTTGGCATTCTTCCGCGCGGGCGCCGGAGTTGCCGCCTTTGACACATGCGCTTCGCCCTGTGCTGCGGCTTCCCGTTTTTCCGCCGACGCTGCGGGAGTAGCTGTCTCCAAAGAGGCGCGTGACTCGGCTGTGACTGCCGGCGCGTCGCTCTTCGTCGGGGATGTAGTGGATCGTTCAGCGCCATGCCCCCAACCGAGGGCTTCTTCCAGGTCCGCCCGCAGCGCCAGAAGCTGCTCAAAAGCGCGCGAAACCGAGTTTTCCGTGTAGTCTTTCTGAAACGGCTGGCGCCAGTTTTCGCAGAAGAATCGAAGCTGAATCGTGCTTTCGGCGGCGGAAAATCCCGCGCGCCGGCAATCCACCGTCTTCACGCCGCTGGCATCGAGCGCCTCGACGGCCTGCCGAACGGCGCTCAAGTCGGCATGCAGCAGGCGAATGAACGCGCGCCGCAAAAGGAAATTGAACCTGCAGAACGCGACGAGCGCCGCCGGATCGTAAAACATGTCGCCTGCCGCATCCTTCAGCAACCGGCCCTGTTCCAGAAGCCCCAGCTCCAGCATGTCGCGCAGGCTGTGACACTGTTCGGCCTTCTCGAGAATCTTCACGAGAGGCTGACACCATTCGAGCGGAGTGGGATCGGCTTCGGTCAAAACGGGCCGCAGCACTCGCGCGACATCATCGAGCCTGATTTCGTTTCGATAGAGCTCTTCCGGCGCGCACAGAGCGAAATATTGCACGAGCAGCAAGTCAATCTTGTCGCGATCGAAAATCGTCTTGTCTACTTTTCGTAGCTGGCGTTGAACGAACGCACGAAGCGTTTCTTCGCTTGCGTTCAAGACTTCCGGGGGAAGCTGGCGGATTTGGTATGCGCGAAGTTTGGCGTCGACGGCGTCGAGCCAGGCGAGGTCACGATCGAAAACTTCGCGCGTCGGCTTCGCAGCCGGCGCCTCGCCCGCGGCATATGGCGCCGGCTCCAAACTGAACTGGTTGGCCAGCGCCGCATAGAGCGGATACGCGAGCCGCGCCGCGCTCCACTGAGCTGCAAAATCCACGGGATTGGTGGTGGCGGACGTCTTTCCGCTGGCCGGATTCATCGTCGTCACAGGTGTTTTCGGGCTCATGGTTTGATGATCCAGTTTTCCACTTGACTAACGAATCGCGCCGCCACTGCCTTCATCCCGTCGTGGTACCGAACCGCCACCACCTTCGCTCGCGCGTCCAGCGATCCGTCGGAATTCACCACGCGTACGCGATCCTCGAATTCAAGCGGCAACGTCGAAGCGAAAAGCACCTCCTGCGAAGTGCCAAACTCGATCACCGTCTTCTCCTGCAAACTTTGCCTGCCCGTCTCGACGGCCATCACGCGCACCGGAAGCCGCAACGGCGAGGCGCTCGGGAAAAGCTGCGCCAATTTCTCCACGCACGTTTGCTCTGCTGCCACGTAAGCGATTCCGGCTTGTTGCGTCACAAGACCCCCGCGCCCTTCTCCGCTCTCCCGCACTGATGATGGCGGGTTTTCCAAAATCGGCTGGGCCCAAACAGACGAATACGGAAATGGCGCGCAGCATTGATTGCACGAAAGCAGCCAAAGATGGGTTCGAATCCCCTGCCCTAACTGCCCATGTCTGGTTGCACTTACACGAGGCGTAGATTGAAACGCGTTCGCAACGTCTCAGCCTGATACAGATTCGTCTCAAGCGCGTCGCGCAGGCGCGATCCGAGGCAGACTGGAGGATGGCCAACCAACTTGCTGAATGATTCTGGATTACTCGTGCAATGCTTCGACGAGTTGCTTGCTGGAAGAGCGCAGGGGGATGTTATATCGCTTGAGCTTCCGGTACAGAGTGGCGCGGCTGATGCCGAGCATTCTTCCGGCAAGCGCTTTGTCGCCGCCAGCCTGTTCAAAGACGCGAAGAATCGTCATGCGTTCGAGGTCGGCGAGCGCCGTGGTGGAAAGCGCCGCATCCTCGCGCGCGAGCGCGGAGTCGGAAGCGCCGCGAATCTCCGGCGTAAGGTCGCCCACGTCGATTATTTTGTGATCGCCCAGGGCCACGGCGCGGGCAATGCAGTTTTCGAGTTCGCGCACGTTTCCCGGCCAGTCGTACTGAAGGAAGCTCTTCATGGACGCCGGGGTCACCTGAATGCTTTCGCTCGGGGCGTAGCGATCCAGGAAGCAGTGCACGAGCTGCGGAATGTCCGAGCGGCGCTCGCGCAGCGCCGGGAGATGAACCGTCACCACGTTCAGGCGGAAGTAGAGGTCCTTGCGGAAAGTGCCCGCGCGGTAAGCCCCTTCGAGGTCACGATTCGTGGCCGCCACGACGCGCACGTCCACCGGCACCTTGTCGTTGCTCCCGACGGGCCGCACTTCCTTTTCTTGCAGCACGCGCAGCAACTTCGCTTGCAACTCGAGCGGAAGCTCGCCGATTTCGTCGAGGAAAATCGTTCCGCCGTTGGCTGCGTGAAAAAGGCCAGCCTTCGATTTCAGGGCTCCCGTGAACGCCCCCTTTTCATGGCCGAAGAGTTCGCTTTCCATCAGCGTCGGCACGAGCGATCCGCAATCCACGGCCACGAACGGCATCTGCGCCAGCGGCCCGTGAAAATGAATGGCGCGCGCCACCAATTCTTTTCCCGTGCCGCTCTCGCCCGTAATCAGCACGGGCGTGCGCGTATCCTTCAATCGCGAAACCATGCGCAGGACGTCTTGAATCTTTGCCGAAGAGCCGGTGATCCCGTTCAAGTTGACGTCCGCGTTCACGCGCTCCCGCAGGAATTGGTTTTCGGTGACGAGGCGCACCTTCTCGGCCATGCGCTGTAGGAGCTGGCGCAGTCGTTCCACGCGAAACGGCTTTTCGATGTAGTCGTAGGCGCCGTGCCTCATGGCTTCGACGGCCGATTCGATTGACCCGTGGCCCGTCATGATGGCCACTTCGGTGCGCGGCAGGAGTTCCTTGATTTTCCTGAGCAGATCGTCACCGGAAAGGCTCGGCAACTTCAAATCCGTCACTACCAACTCGGGTGGCGCAACCTCCACGGCCTCGAGAGCCGCTTCGGCCGTCTCGGCTTCGGCGCAAACAAAACCGAGTCCCTGGCCGACGGTCATGCAGAGGCGACGTATGCTCTGCTCGTCGTCGACCACCAGCAATCGAAGGCGCGAATCGTCTTTCACGGCTTACCTATCGCTTTCTCCACCGCGGCCATGAGCTGATGAACGCGAAATGGCTTCTCCACACACGGCGTGCCCGCCTGCTGCAGCAAGTAAATCGTCTCGGCGCTGGCCGTATCTCCCGTGATGAAAACAATCCTTGCTGCCAGTTCAGGCCGATGCCTCAGCAACCACTCGTGCACGTCGGCGCCGTTGATTCCTCCGGGCGTCCGAAAATCCGATATCACGCCGCGGAAATCCGCCGAGGCGAGCAGTTGCAGGCCGTCTGCCGCCGAAGGTGCAGTCACCACTTCATAGCCGCGCCGGTCCAGGGCGGTGCGAAGAAAAGCGGCCACGGAGGGTTCGTCCTCGATGACCAGAATGCGAGGCCGCGTGGCGGCAACCGCGCTCAGCTGCGACGTCATTGCGCAGCCTCGGTGGCAACCAACTCCGGAGTAGCGGCAGCCACGGGAAAGCGCACAGTGAACGTGCAGCCGGCGCCGTCTGGATTGTTACGAGCAACAATTTCGCCCCGATGCGCGCGAACGATCCCGTAACAAATGCTCAGCCCGAGACCTGTTCCTTTGCCCACTTCCTTGGTCGTGAAGAAGGGATCGAAAATGCGATCGGGGTGCGAAATCCCGGGACCGTTGTCGCGGAACCTGATTTCGAGATGGCCCTTTTCGTGCGATGTCGTCACTTCAATTCGCCCCGGCCTGCGCGTCTCTTGAACGGCGTCGTACGCGTTGTTCAAAATATTTAAAAAGGCTTGCTGCAACTGGTGCGAATCGCCGAGGGCGAGGGGAAGATCTTCGGCATAGTTCTCATGCAACTCCACACCGTGATTCGAGAAATCGTACGCGCGGAGCTTCAGCGTTTGCCGCAGAATCGAATTCACCTGCACCGGCTCTCGTTGCGCCGGCATCTGGCGCGCGAAACTCAGAAGATTTTGGACAATCGCGCGCGTGCGTTGCGCTTCCTGCAGGATCACTCGCAGCTCTTCCTTTGCCGTCTCGGGAACGCTCGGATTTTCGAGCAGCAGGTCCGTGAATCCCACGATCGCCGCCAATGGATTGTTCACTTCATGCGCCACTCCTGAAACCAGCTGCCCCAAGGCCGCCATTTTTTCCGTTTGCATCAATTTTGCCTGCAGGTTCGCGGCGTCCGTGATGTCGGTGATCACCACCACCACGCTGTTGATTCCGCCTTGATCGTCGCGCATCGGGCTCAGGCTCAGCGAGAACTGCCCTTGAAAGCCGTTCCCGAGAAGAAGTGAAATCTCCAGCGGATCGGTCGCGTCGCCCTGAATCGTTCGTTCAAGGGATTGAGCCAGCGTGGCCCGGCGCGCTGGCGGCACCATCTCCGTCAGCGGGTGGCCGAGAAGTTTGGATTCGTCATATCCCGCTTCGAAGCAACGCTGGTTCGCGTAGCTGATCAGGCCTGCCGTGTCGAGCACAAGGATCATGCTTTGCGTGTTATTCAGGATATTTCGATTGAAGTCGCGTTCGCGCCGGTAGCGGCGCTCCGCCTCGCGGCGATCCGTGATGTCCTTCAGGACGTGAATCGTGCGGAATTCGGTGTCGTTGTGGGCGCGAATCCTCGACGTTGAAATCAGATAAGTGCGCCCGGATTCGGGATGAATGTGCTCTTCGCGCGCGGAATGCAAGTCGCGGCAAAACGGGCAGCTGCCAGGCTGCGCGGCCGCGCCAAGAATCTTCAGCTTCCCAATCTCTTTACCGATAGCGTCCGTGAGTCGGATGTCCAGTTGATTGGCGAGAACACGGTTTAATCGAAGCACGCGATTATGGGAGTCGTGGACAACGATGAAATCGGAAATCGCGTCAAAATCTTCCACCCATTGCTTGCGCGATTGCTCCACGCGCGAAAATAACTGGGCGTTCTCGATGGCCACGGATGCGTGGCTTGCGAGCGCATCCAGAAGTTGCCGCTCGCCCGCAGACAGTTCGCGCCCGAGATCGGCCAGACACAACACTCCGAGAGGTTCTCCTTCGCTGCCGATCAACCGGGCCAGCGCAACTTCCGACCACGCGAGCGCTTCTGCAAGTTCGCGTCCCAGTAAACGAGCGGCCGAGCCCGACGGAGGTGTTGCCGGCGCCACCGGCTGTGCCTCGGCGAGCGCGAAGGCCAGCTTCGACTGAATCGGAAAATCCCAGCGGTGCGCGGGTCCCGTGAGTGCGGCGATCTCCCATTCCGTTCCACGCCGCACCGCCAGAACTGCGGCACGCGCACCCAGCATTTCAGAGGCGCGAGCGGTCAATCGGCGCGCGAATTCAGGCGCCCCAATCGACGGGTTCAGCTCCAGAGTCGCAGCCGAAAACTGCGCGAGCAGACGCTCGAAGGGTTCCGCAAGTCGAGAAGGGATTTCCACCGTCTTCTTCACTGTGCGCATGGAGGTTAGGCCACGCCCTGATTAGCCTGTCGGCGTTGCCTAGGGACGTTGCTTATTGACGTTACGGTGAATTCTCAATATGAGTCAAGCGAACCGCGCCTCCGTGTTGCTTATCGAACAATCGAGAGAGTGTCGCAAGCTGAGACCCTCCGCTGCGTGGCCAGGGACGTTTGAGACGGCCGTTGCCGGCGCGGTGTCGGCTCGCCGAGGTCTCACGAACCCATAACTAAAGCCCGCACAAGTACTTGCACGCTTCTGGCAACGCCACCGAACACGATTCGATGGCTTCCTCGGTCATGGCATCACCTTTGCATTTCTTCAGGCGGGGTTTTCCGTTTCTGGGGAGGAGACTGCATGAAGGGACGACTCGGATTAGCGGGCTTGGGACTAGGCCTCGCGTTGTTGATCACTGGCTCGGCGACCGTGTCCCCGAGGACATCCGCGCAGGATTCACCCACTGAGACCAAACGGAAAGTGAAGACCAGAGTGGCTCCCGAGTATCCGGCAATCGCCAAGCAATTGAGCCTGGCCGGCAGGGTAAGGGTCGAAACTGCGGTGGCCGCCGATGGACGCGTGATCAGCACCAAAGTTCTCGGGGGCAATCCCGTGCTGGCAAGTTCCGCTCAGGATGCCATCAAGAAATGGCGCTTTGAGCCTGGTCCGAAAGACACGGTCGAGGTTATCGAAGTCGACTTTGCGGGGAAGAACTAGGACGTACCGGGCAAGGGGTGCTTCCTGACAGTCAGGAAGCGGAGGTTTAGCAATGACGATTGGCAAGAAATTGTACCTGGGCTTCGGCGCCGTTCTAGGAATCATGATCGTGCTCTTGGCCGTCAATGTTTTCACGGTGAAGCGCGAACACGACGCGCGCGGAACCGTGGGCGCCACGGTGACCGACATGGACGCAATTGAGAGCGTCCGCTATCAGTTGACCCAAAACCGGCTCTTCCTCGGGAGCTACCTGCTCAGCGGCGACCTGCGGGACGAAGACAAGACCAACAAGGGCATCAACGATCTCCAGGACCTCCTGAACCAATCCGAAGCAAAAGTGACCGACACCATCCTGCGCGCGTCGCTATCTCAGGTTCAGGAAAACGAGCGCGACTGGGCTGAGAACTTCGCCAAGCCAATGATTGCGAAGCGTCACCAGGTGGATGCGGGCGATGCGACGGTCTCGGATCTGCAGATCTATTACCTGCAACACGATCCGTCCTCCTGGGTGAATAAATCCACAGGCGTTCTGGACGAATCGCGCCGCCGAGTCAAAGAGGCGAAAGATGAAGCTGACCAGTCTGCCACGTCCGCCACTTTCTGGAACGCCATCATCACGACTCTGGGCATGCTCTTCGCGGCAGCGATTGGCGGCCTGATCGCCTACTACACCGCAAAATCGATCAAGGAGCCGTTGAACCACTTGATTGAAGTTGCGCACCGAATTGGAGAATCGGGTGACCTCGATCAATCGATCGATATCCACCGGAGCGATGAAGTGGGCGTTCTCGCTGAAAATTTCAACAAGATGATCACACACTTGCGGGAGATGGCCGATGTTTCCGCGTCCATTTCCGAAGGCCAGCTCTCCGTAACCATCCACCCGCGGTCGCAGCACGACACGATGGCCAAGGCGTTCGCGCGAATGACCGAAGGACTCCGGGCGATGGTCCGGCAGGTTCGCGACAGCGCCTCGCAGGTGGCAAGCGGCGCCGGCCAGATGGCCAGCGCTTCCGACGAATCGGCCAAGGTCAGCGTCCAGGCTGCGTCGGCGATCGACGAAGTCACCAGCACGATGCATGAGATGAGCATCAACGTACAAAACGTGGTCAAAAACACGCAGGTTCAGGCGTCAAGCGTCGCGGAGACGTCTGCCTCCATCGACCAGATGGTCACTTCGATTCAACGGGTGGCCGACACGGCGAAGCTTCTCGTCGAGATATCGCACCGTTCGCGCGAGGAAGCGCAAACCGGCATGGTAACCATGGACAAAGCCACCGCCGGATTGAATCGCACGAGCCAGGCGATTCAGTCTTCCTCCGAAATCATCGACGTTCTCGGCCGCCGCGCGGATGACATCGGCAAGATCATCGAAGTGATCGACGATCTCGCCGAGCAAACCAACCTCCTTGCGCTCAACGCCGCGATCGAAGCGGCGCGCGCCGGCGAACACGGCCTCGGCTTCGCGGTGGTGGCCGAAGAAGTGAGAAAACTCGCGGAGAAATCCACGACGTCGACAAAGGAAATTTCCGAACTCATCCAGGGCATCCAAAAAGAAGCTCGCGAGGCCGTGGAGAACATGGAACACAGCACCACCATGGTCCAGGAAGGCCTCACCCTGAACAAAGACCTCAGCGTCGCGCTCGAGAAGATTTCCGACGTCGTTTCCGAAGTCTACAAGTTCTCGCAGGAAATCGGCGCGGCCACGATGGAGCAATCCAACGGCTCGGCACAAATCGCAAAAGCCACGAATCGCCTGACCGAAATCACGCAGGAAATCAACTCTTCGGTGGAAGAGCAGGCTTCGGGGGCGCAAGCCGTGGTTCGGGCGATGGAGAGGATGCGCGAATTGGTTCAGCAATCCACATCGAGCTCCACGGAGCTGGCTGCCGCGGCAGATCAAATGTCGAAACTCTCGCGCAACCTGCTCGAATCGATGGATCGCTTCGTCCTCGAAGAGCACTTCGGCGATCCCCGAAGAGGCGGCTCGCGGCGGCCTTCGACGGGAGACCATTCCACGGCTCCCGAATACGCAGAAACGTTTCGCTCCTGAGGCCGCACATGGGAACCATGGAAAAAGACCTCCAGCTCGTTGGCTTTCGAATCGGGCGGGAGACTTTCGGTCTCCCCATCGCGCTGGTCCGTGAAATCGTCCGCGTTCCGGAAATCACTTCCGTGCCGAACGCGCCCGACTACATCGAAGGGGTAATCAATTTGCGCGGGCGGATCATTCCGGTGGTCGATCTGCGCAAACGCTTTGGCGACATGTCGGGCGCGACTAGCAAGAAGAATCGTATCGTAGTGGTCGAGCTGGAAAATCGGCTTATCGGGCTTCTCGTGCATTCGGCGTCGGAAGTCCTCCGGATTCCGCCTTCGGAGATCGAATCGCCGCAGAACATGTTTCAAGAGGGTGAATTGAGCTACATCACGGGCGTCGGGAAATTGAAGGGGCGCCTGGTCATCTTGCTGGACTTGAGCCGGATTCTCGAGCGCAAGGAACTACGACGGCTGGACGAGTTTGCCGATTCCGCCGCACCGGTCGGCGCGGGCGTAGGCGAGCGCAATTTCTAAACAGGAGCGGGAGCTCAACACCGAGGAATGAATGTCTACACTTGCGACGGAAGTCCCACTTACTGATCCGGAATTGAAGCTGTTGCAGACTCTCGTCTACCAGGAATGCGGCATGTATTTCGACGAACGCCGCACGCATTTCCTGCGCGACCGCCTGCAACGCCGCCTGAAAGCTTGCCAGATGGACTCGTTTTACAGCTACTACCGGCTGCTCACCAGCCGCGAAGGCAAGCAGGAACTCATCGCGCTGCTTGAAAACCTTACGGTAAACGAGACCAGCTTTTTTCGAATTCGTCCTCAGCTCGACCTTTTTCAGAAGGTGGTTCTCGAAGACCTTTTGAAGAAGAAACAGGAGCGCCGCGACTGGTCGTTGCGGGTATGGAGCGCCGGCTGTTCAACGGGCCAGGAGCCTTACACGCTTGCGATCATGGTCTGCGATGCGCTCGCTTATTACTACTTGCGGAATCCGCTGCCATTCGAGATGCCCACTCCCAAACCGCTGATTCCTCCGCCGTGGAAGGTGGAAATCGTGGCTTCGGACATCAACTATTCCGCGCTGCTCACAGCGCAGCAAGGCGTTTACACCGAAGCGCAGATGGAGCCCGTGGACTACACCTGCCGGCTGCGCTACTTCGAGAAGATGGGCGACAAGTATTCGGTCAAGCCGGCGCTGAAAGAAATGATCCAGTTCGACTTTCACAACCTGAAGACGGAATACCTGCCGCAGCGCAACGACATGATTTTCTGCCGCAACGTGATGATTTATTTCGACGAAGCCGAGCAAAAGCGGCTGATCGAGAAATTTCACCGCTGCCTCAATCCCGAAGGGTATCTCTTCGTCGGGCACGCGGAAAGCCTTTTCGGACTGACAACCAAGTACAAAATGATCCACGAAAACAACGCGACCGTGTATCAGCGAATCGAGGCAGCGCAGTGACCTTTTCTCCCGACGACCGGTCCTCCGAACTTCGCGATCTCTTTTTCGAGAGCGCCGAGGAAATCGTTCAGAACATGAACGAGGCGGGCCTGGGGCTCGAGTCGCATCCGAAGGATTCGGAAAAGCTGCGGAGCGTTCGGCGAGCCGTTCACACGCTGAAGGGCGATTCCGCCGCCTGCGGATTTCGTCAATTGAGCGAGCTCGCACACGAGCTCGAAGACGTCCTGGTTCCCGAGTTGGCCGAAGAGAACGCCGACTCGATCGCTGAGGTTGTCCTTACTGCCGCAGACACTTTTCACGAGATGCTCGCGGCGTACCGCAACAACCTCCAGCCACCTGCTGGCGGCCTCCTTCGCGATCACATTCGTCGCCTGCTGAGCAAACCCGGGGGGCAAGCGCCGAAGTCCACCGCCAAAGCAAAGTTTGAGTGGACCGAATACGAACGGCTCATGATCGCGGAAGCAATTCGCCGTGGCGAAACCGTGCACCAGGTGGCCGTGCACCTCGACCCGGAATCGCTCCTGCCCGCGGCGGCGTTCGAGCTGGTGCGGAAAGCGCTCGAGGGCGCTGGTGCCGTGCTCGCGCTGCATCCGCAGAGCGTTGGGTCAACGGATCAGGTCGCGCTCATCGAGGCCGCGCTTTCCTGCACCAAACCGCAAGCCTGGATTCGCGAACGATGCCGCGTGCCGTCCGTTGTCACGAAGATTGACGTCGAGAAAGTCGTGGCCACGCCCGGTGCTCCTCGAGATCTGCTCGAAATCCTCCTTGAGTCCGAGGCTGCCGCCATCTCGGCTGGAGTCAAGTCGGACCTCTCGCCGTCGCTTATCGCGCCCGAGGAGGAAGGTCATGAATCGTCCGCTCCGGCCGGGCTTGCTCACGCCGTCGCGGAAAATACGCTGCGCGTGGACGCCGGCCGAATCGACACGGTGATGAATCTGGTGGGCGAGCTGATTATCGGGAAATCGATGCTGCAGCGAACGATCGCCGAGTTCGAACGGCAACATCCCAAGGACCCGTTGCGCGGAAAATTCTCCGACGCGCTGGCGTTTCAATCGCGCGTGCTCGGCGAGCTGCAAAAATCCGTGATGAAGATTCGGATGGTGCCGGTCGAGCAGCTCTTCCGCCGGTTTCCGCGGATCGTGCGCGACGTCGCCAAGCAGCGCAACAAGGACATTGCGCTTGAAATCTCCGGCCAAAACACCGATCTCGACAAGAGCATTCTGGACGCCCTTGCTGAACCGCTTGCGCACGTCGTCCGCAACGCCGCCGATCACGGGATCGAATCAGCGCCGGAGCGTCTGGCCGCCGGCAAGCCCGCGCGCGGCACCGTTCGGCTCAATGCCTATCACGAAGGCGATCAGGTGGTAATCGAAGTCTCCGATGATGGCCGCGGTCTCGACACCCGCAAGATCGTGGAGCGTGCCATCGAAGCCGGAATCACCACGCGCGATGACGCCGCCCGCTTCAACGAAGCGGAAGCCCTCCAACTGATCTTTACGCCGGGACTGAGTACGGCCGAAGAAGTCACTGAGATTTCCGGCCGCGGCGTCGGCCTCGACGTCGTCAAGACGTCGCTCGAAGCCCTCAAAGGCTCGGTGGAAATCGACAACGAACCTGGCCAGGGAGCCACGTTCCGTTTGCTCGTCCCGCTCACACTGGCAAGCATTCAGGCGCTGCTTTTCCGGGTCAACGCGCGGCTGTACGCCGTCCCGCTCGCGTCCGTGGTCGAGATTACGCGAGTCACGGAAGAGGAAATCCACCGGGTCGACGACGCCGAAGTCTTCCAATTGCGCCAGCAGGTTCTGACGCTGGTGCGTTTGGAGAAGCTGAGTCTGCGCGTCGAAGGTGAACGCGCCAAACGCCTGTTCGTGATTATCATCGGCGCGGGAACCCGGCGCTTCGGACTCGCGGTTGACAGCCTCATGGGCGAGGAAGAATTGGTGATCAAAGCGCTTGAGGACCGCCTCGTGACCTCTCCGCTCGTCAGCGGCGCCTCGATTCTCGGCGATGGCACGGTGGTGCTCATCCTAAACGTTCCGGCTGTGGTCTCGTACCTGTCCAGAATCCCGCCAGTGGGAGCCACGGCATGAGCGGGAAGATTCGCGTCCTCGTGGTCGACGATTCGGCGCTGATGCGCAAGCTGATTCCGCAGGTGCTGTTGCGAGAGTCTGCCATCGAAGTGGTGGGGACCGCGGCGGATGGGGCGATCGGCCTGAAGAAAATCGAGGAGCTCAAGCCCAACGTCGTGACGCTCGATCTCGAGATGCCGCGCATGGACGGGTTCGAAATGCTCCGTCAGATCACGCGCAAGTACCACCTGCCCGTGATCGTAGTGAGCGCCCACTCCGAGCGCGCCGCCACCATCACCCTGCGCGCTCTTTCTCTTGGCGCATTTGATTTCGTTACCAAACCGCAGGAAGCTGCGTCCGGCCGCATCGAACAGATCGCCGCCGAACTCGCTCTTAAGATCAAGGTCGCAGCCGCCTCTGGCGCGCCCAAGGTGATCATCACCGTTCCCACGTCGAAGCGAAAGGAGCCGCGGCCGTTTTCAACGCAGCCTCGCTGGCCCACGAAGGTCATCGCGATCGGCGTTTCGACGGGCGGACCCAACGCCCTTCAGTATCTTTTCGCGCAACTTCCGGAGGATTTCCCCGGATGCATTCTCGTGGTTCAGCACATGCCCGATGGCTTCACGGAAATGTTCGCCAAGCGCCTCGACGAGTCTTCCGCCATCGAAGTGAAGGAAGCGCAGTCGGGCGATTTGCTGCTGGCCGGACGCGCCCTGATTTGCCCCGGCAATCGGCACATGAAGGTTCGGCGCATGCAACACGGAGACATCGCGATTCTGGTCGATCAGCCGCGCGTGAACGGCCATCGGCCGTCGGTGGATGTCTTGTTCCAATCCGTCGCTCAGGAAGTCGGAACCAAATCGATCGCCGTGCTCATGACCGGCATGGGCGACGACGGCGCGGCGGGAATGGGAGCGATTCAAGCGGCGGGCGGCATCACTCTTGCGCAGAGCCCGGACACTTGCGTCGTGGACAGCATGCCGAGAGCGGCGATCGAGCGTGGTTTCGTCACTCGGGTCGTGTCTCTGTCCAGCATTGCCACTGTTCTGCAGTCCAAGTCTGCGCCAGACAATTCGAACGACGCTGGCAGTTCCAAGTTCCCGGTAAACGAGGCGACAGGAGCTTCTCGAAGGAGATAGTTATGAAACAGTTCGAAGCACTAACGCGAAAGAAGGACCATCAGCCCGTCCGCTATCTGATCGTGGACGATTCGGTCTTCGCGCGGAAAAGCCTGGCGAAGATGGTGGAATCGTTCGGGGGACAGGTGGCGGGTGAAGCGGGCGATGGCTGCACCGCCATCACCGAATACACGCGCACCAAGCCGGATATCGTCCTCATGGACATCACCATGCCGCAGATGGAGGGCATCGAGGCGGTCGAGCGCATCGTGCAGGAGCATCCGGACGCGCGCGTTGTGATGGTCTCTTCCGTGGGATACCAGGACAATATTCTGGCGGCTCTTCAGAAAGGCGCGCGTCATTTTGTGCAGAAGCCGGTGAAGCCCGACGCCCTGTACGAAATCATCCGCTACGTTCTAAATGATGACGGCGTCACCGCGCCCGTCGGCGCCCGAGGGGAGAACTAGAAATGAGAATGGACCTCATCCAGCCCTTCATTGGTTCGCTCGACACGGTTCTCTCGGAGATGACGAAGTCCACCGCCGCGATTGCCGATCTCACCATGGAAGAGGAGGGCTATCGCAAGAAGGGCCTCGCCGCCATTGTGACGTTCAAGGGGCAGGTCGAGGGCCGCATCGTTCTCGATATGGAGCCGGGCGTGGCCGTCGCGATTGCCGGCTATCTCGCCGGCGCTGAAGTGGATCCGGCGGACGCGATCGTATCGGAAGCCGTCTGTGAACTGGCGAATATGGTGATCGGCAACGCCGTTACGCAGCTTAACGACAGGGGATTTCAGTTCAAGGTTTTTCCACCCCAGATTCTCACGCAAGAGCAATGCGAGAAGGCGGGTCAAAGCTCCGAGGCCACCGTCCTGCGTTTTGAAACTCCCAGCGGCAACGTGCACCTGAACATCGCCATGCACTACTATGCGCGGCGTGGGCGGGAACGTTCCACGGTCTCCGTCCGATAATCTGGTCGCCTCGCAAACCGCGGCAGAGGCTCAGCGGGCGCGGGGGCCTACTCTCCGATATTCCGTTCCGTGCCGAAATAGTCCTGCCTTGGGCATCTCCTCCGAATAGACGATTCGCGCCGGAAGAAAGATATTCGCCGCATCCGGCGAATACGGAACGGCCACTTCCACGGGGGAGTCCACGTCGTAGCGGCGTTTGCTGCGGAAGCACATTCCCACCGGCGAGATATCCTCGCAGACCGCAAGCTCGTCATCGGCATTCGGCTGGCGAACGCAAGCCGTCAGCCGTGTTTTCAGGCGCAGCCGCTGGCGTCCTCGCTGTTCCTCGTCCGGCGGCCCGGCAGGCGGCTCAGCGGTTTTTCGCGTGCGCGCCGCGCGGGCGGCAATCTTCTTCTCATCTTCGTGCGGAGCCTGCGTCCAGATGCTAGGCACGCCGCACGTCTTGCAGTGACGCGCGATTCCGCGATTCGTTTCGAAGCCCTGAAGCTCCACGTCACTCAAATAGGCCACTTCACGGTTGCGGCAGTAACTGCATTCGAGCAGCATCCGAGCCACGGCTTCGGACGACTCTCCGATAGGGGGAAATTCAATCCCCCAGAGGTCTTTCTGATCGTCCAGAATCTCGACGCCGTATAGGTAGCCCTCTTTCTGGCGGCCGAACTGCCCCACCACCCGAACGTCGGCCTCCCGATGGGCTTCGGCCGGTGCCTGCCTGCGAAGGTGAATCTGGTTTTCTGGCTGAAGCTCCCGATCGAGCACGACCACCGCCCCCGTGCGGTTGATCAGCAGCGTGCGGGCCGAGTCCTTGAATTCGTGCCCGTGCATATCCCTGCCCGACGCCTCGAGCAACAAGGTCAGCGAAACACGATCGGTGCGACGCAGCGCTGCCGATGCCATTCAAACCTCCTAAGAGAGCCGGTTTCCCCGTTTATTCAAGATAGCATACCCTCGCATCCGCTGTTTCGCCGCGAACCCTGGGAGTTTTCAATTGCACACTTCCGCTGGGCTTCTGGACTGGAGTGCCGCCCGATGGGGAAGCCCTCATCGACTTTTGGAGTTGCCATAAACCACCTTGTTCGCTATACTTAGCCTTAGAAGTACCGAAGAAACGCAGCTGTATGGGAGCCGAACCGATGGAATGGGCCACACCAAGTCACGAAGAGATTCAACTGAATTGTGAAGTAAGCTCGTACGCGAACGCTGAACTGTAGTACGTAAATGCGCGTCAAAGTCCTCGGCTCAGCCGCCGGGGGCGGTTTCCCGCAGTGGAACTGTGGATGTCCTAACTGCAGTCGACTTCGGACAGGTCTGTTCAAAGGATTGGCTCGAACGCAGGCTCAGGTCGCAGTTTCCCCCTCGAAGGGTTCTTGGTTTCTCATCAACGCCTCCCCGGATCTTCGGCAACAGCTTTTGGCTGATCCCGATTTCGCTCCTGAGCCGGAAACACGTGACACCCCCGTTGCTGCGGTAGTTCTCACCAGCGCCGATGTCGATTGCGTTATGGGACTTCTGCATTTGCGCGAGTTTCAGTCATTCCGCATCTACGCGACAGCCTCAGTCCGCCGCATATTGACGGAAGAAAATTCTCTTTTTCGAACGCTGGAGCGCGCGCGCCCTCCTGTCCAATGGGAGACACTGCCACTCGACCAGCCAGTGCCTCTCTCTCGGCAGGAACCCGCGTTGTCCTGCACAGCCGTGTCGCTCGGCGGCAGCTTTCCGGACTACGTGAGCGAGGGGCTTCGCCGGAGTTTGCCTGAGAACGAAGCGGTGATTGGACTCGAGTTGGTGCAGAGCGAGAAGCGATTCCTCTATGCCCCGAGTTTGCCGGAGGGCGGAAAGGCATTTCGGCATCGCGCGGCGGAGAGTAATCTGTCACTTTTGGATGGCACGTTCTGGACGGACGAGGAACTCATCCGCATCCTCGGCAGCGGAAAGACCGCTCGCCAGATGGGCCACCTGCCGCTGTCCGGACCAGACGGTCTTCTTGAAGGCATGCGAGTCCCCCAAAATGTCCGCCGCGTTTTGATCCATTTGAACAATACGAACCCTGTTCTCGATGAGGAGAGCGCGGAAAATCGCGCCGTGCGTCAAGCGGAGTGGGAAATCGCTCACGACGGAATGGAGTTTGAACTGTGAACGACCCAGTTTCCCAAGCTCTTCTCCCGGAAAGCGAGTTTGTCGCGCGGTTCCATGCCATCGGCGAGGAGCGCTACCATCACAAGCATCCTTTCCACCTGCTCATGCACGAAGGGAAGCTCACGCGCGAGCAACTGCAAGCTTGGGCGCTGAATCGCTACGCTTACCAGAGCCGCATTCCGGTCAAGGACGCGGCGATTCTAGCGCGCAGTGACGACCCGGCGTTTCGTCGTGCCTGGGGCAAGCGAATCTTGGACCACGACGGCGACGGCACCAAGCCCGGCGGCATCGAGAAATGGCTGCGTTTGGTTCAGGCAACGGGTCTCTCTCCTACGCACGCCATTCAAGGCGAAGGCATTCTACCGGCCACGAATTATGCCGTGGAGGCCTACGTTGATTTCGTTCGCTCCCGTACGCTTCTGGAAGCGGTCGCTTCCTCGCTCACCGAAATGTTCTCCGGCAAGCTGATCGTGCTGCGAATGGACCGCCTTCGTCAGCATTATCCGTGGTTGGCGGGCGGCCTCGATTATTTTCAGTCCAGAATCACGCAAGCGCCCGAGGATGCCGATTTCGCGCTCCGCTGGGTGGTGAGCCACGCTCGAACGCGCGAGGAACAGGAATTGGCCCTCGCCGCGCTCCGCGCCAAGTGCGATATTCTTTGGGCCATGTTGGACGCCCTTTACTTCGCGTATGTCGAGCCGGGCTGGCCGCCGCCGGGCGCGTTCCGTCCTGCAAAGGAAGTCGGATGAAGCCGCTGCCGGATAGCCGCCCGCGATTGGCGCCAGGCTGTCGCCTGAACGAAAAAACCAGCCCGACACGCGTGCTCTTGATGCCCGAACGAGTGCTGCGGCTGAACGGCCCAAGTCTCGAAATCATCGAGCGTTGCGACGGCGAGCACACCGTTCAACAGATCATTGCCGACCTCCAAGCGGTGTATTCGAAAGCGGAACCACCGAGGGTGGAACGCGACATTCTTGAATACCTCGGGCAGCTTCAGGAGCAGCGAGCGCTGGATTTCGAGTGACGATGTGACGATTGCGTCCATACCGACTCCGCTGGCCCTCGTGGCAGAGCTCACTCACCGCTGCCCCCTCCATTGCGTTTACTGCTCGAATCCCCTTGAATTGGTCAGGCGCGAGAAGGAGCTTCCAACAGAAGTGTGGGCGCGAGTCTTCCAGGAAGCGGCCAGCTTGGGTGTGCTGCAAGTAGACTTCACCGGCGGCGAACCGCTGGCGCGGCCCGACCTCAGTGACCTCATCCGTTCGGCACGAACCTCGGGGCTGTACGCCAGCCTGATCACATCCGGACTACCGCTCGATGAGAGTCGCCTTCAAGACCTTGCCGACGCGGGGCTCGATCATGTGCAACTCAGTTTCCAGGGCCCGCGCGAGGAAAGTTCGATCGAGTTTGCGGGTCTGGCCGCTCACGCGCACAAGAAACGCGTCGCTGAGTGGGTGAAGCAGCGCCGCATCGCGCTGACGCTCAATTTCGTGATCCATCGCGGGAATCTGGATCAGCTGGAAGAAATGCTTTCGCTCACCGAGGCACTCGGCCCGGCGCGCGTCGAGTTTGCGCACGTTCAGTACTATGGTTGGGCGTTCGCCAACCTCCAGCACCTTTTGCCCACGAAAGAGCAACTCGACCGCTCGCTTGAGATTCTGAAGAACGCCCAGGAACGCCTGCGGGGAAAAATTCGCGTGGAATACGTCGTCCCAGATTACTACGCGAAATATCCGAAGGCTTGCATGGGCGGTTGGGGCCGCAAAGTCCTGCTCATCACTCCGACGGGAGACGTTCTACCATGTCATGCTGCCGGCATCCTACCGGGGATGACATTCGAAAACGTCCAAGAACAGCCGCTCCGCCAAATCTGGGAGGAGTCGGATGCCTTCCAGAGATTCCGTGGCGAGGGCTGGATGGCGGAGCCGTGCCGGACTTGCGATCGCCGCGACCAGGATTTCGGAGGCTGCCGCTGCCAGGCCTTCCTCCTCGCCAAAGACATGACCGTCACAGACCCGGTCTGCTCACTTTCGCCTCAACGAAACCTGGTGGACGCTATTCTAGAGGAAGTGAACGCTGCATCTTCGAAAAGTGTCGCGCCGACGGTCGACTGGGTTTATCGGCCCAATCCCGGCAAAAGCTAGCCCCGTCAGAAGCTAGCCCCGCGAGAGGGTGAGTGAAAGCGCGGCAGACTTTCTCTTTGAATCCCGTAGTTGACTCAAAGACGTGCTAAATCAGGGGTGTGGGCCTAGATCCGGAGGAGGATACTCGGGCAGCTTTGCGTTCTTGGCGTCGGTGCGCTTCACTTCGAGTTCGTCGATCAAGAAAGAGGGAGCGATCACGGTGCTGGGCACCGCGCTTTCGCGATTGCTTACGAGTGGATCATTTCCCGCCGCCACCACGTCATGCCGCAAAGTCCGCGCATCGAGTTCGTCGAACACCGCACCTCTCACCAGCTCTTCGTGCCCATCCGGGTAGACCCGATAGAGCAGCCGCGGGTTAAAGCCTGCGAGAGTTTCCACGTAATACCCGAATGGTTTGCCTTCCTGGTTGCAAATCTCAATCAGTTTCTTCTTGAGGTCCTCGGGCGAGAGCGGCTGTTTGGACTCGACAATCAGATTTCCAATTGTGGGCGACGGCGCCTGGGCCGCGGCAGCTCGGCCATGTCCATTCGATTCCGGAAAATCGCGAATCGGCTCCCGGCCCATCAGATAGTTCACCAGCACTCCATCCTGAATCACCGGTACCTTCACCGCACGCACGCCTTCGTCATCGTAATCGTAGCTGCCCGTCAGCGCTTTGCCTTGAAACGTCTTGAGAGTGGGATCGTCCACCACCGACAGGAACGCCGGCAGTACCGGCCCTTTGTAGTTCGACGCGAAATCCCCGGTCGTTCGAGCGGAGTCTCCCGGCTTGGGACGGATTCCGAGAACGTTTCCGCCGATCATGCTATAGAAAATATCGGTGGCGGCATCCGACGAAAAAAGCACCGGCCCTCGATAATCCTCGTCAACGACGGGTGCTTCCCGCAACGCCTTCAACGTTGCCACCATTTTCGCTGCGTCCGCCTGAACCTGTTCCGCCGTCGGCATTTCCTTAATGCTCGCGGCCACGTAGTAAGGCGAACGCTCGAGCCTCATTCCATCGGCAGCCTGCGTTGCACCTGCCAGCGTCAACGAATACACCGCATAGCCGTGCCGCGTGACCGTTCCCTCCGTGTTGACGAAGTACTCATTCATGCACCGGAAGCGAAGTCCCGCCGAAAATGATTCCATCTTCGGGTCGGTGCGGAACAGTGCTGTCGACTTCTCCAAAATCTCGGTCCACGGCTTCGGATCGAAATCGAGCTTCGCCAGAGGCTCGATGGATTGGGACGGCGTTGTATGCGCGAAATCGTCGAATGGCTGGTCGGATGCGTATTGACGCAAAGTCGCTTTTTTCTGGGCCAGCGCCTCGGTCGCTCTTTTGTAGGCGCTGTCCGTCGCATTCCAGAGTTGCCGCCGGAGAGCGATTGAATCGTTTTCGAGAGGAGCCAGGTCCACCGCTCCAATGCCGGGACCGTAGTAACTATCCTGCTTGTAGTCGCCGACGCGGACCACCACACGGACGCTGCGCGCGTGCGTGTGCTGATTTTCGCGCAGCGCGCCAAAGGCAGCTTCTGCGTCGTACTGCTCGAAATCGCTTAGCCGGTACTCGATGTAGTACGGCGCCTGCACGTTGTCCATTTTGAGCTGCGATTTCGAGCGGTCCAGCTCCTGCCGCATCGCCGCGAGGATGGGATCGGCGGATGCATCCGCTGCGGCAGCGGCAGTGGTTAGCTTCGCAGTCTTCCGCTGCTGCGCGGCCAGAGGCACCGCGCAAGCCATTAGAATCGCCAGCGTCAGTCCGGCCAATCCTGGCGAAACTCTGGACGTTCGCCGAATCGCGCTCATGATTTCCCCGCGTGCGACTGGTTGTCCGAGCTAGGAGGCGCAAGGATTGGCGGGCGCTCGGTGCCCTTGCGGCGCTTCTGGACTTCGATTTCGGAGAAGAGCATCGCGGGAGCGGCGGCCGACACGGGAACTTGTCCCGACTCCGCGCCGCACACGCCGTTGAACACCTGCTCCGTATCTCCGGTGAGTATGATGTTGTTCAGCGAAAGCAGCGGCGTGCCCACGATATCCACGCCGCGCACCAACTCGTCCGGCCGGCCATCCGCATAGACGCGCCAGACCATCACCGGGATCACCTGAAACGCTTGCGGCGTGGCCCGCTGCGTCAGCGTGAATCCGCCTTGAATGTCCTCGAAGTACAGTCCGTACGGCTTGTTCTGTTTCTTGATCTCCTCGACGAATTTCTGCTTCAGCTCCGAATCCTTTACCGTGTTGGTGGACGTGACAATCAGATTCCCCTGCCGCCCCGTAGGCATGAGCCCCGGCTGGCGCCGTCCGTGACCGTTCGAATGGCTGAAATTCGTGATCGGCATGCGCGACATCAGAAAATTCTTCAGCACGCCATCCTCAACCGCTGTCACACGCTGTGCTGGCACGCCTTCGTCGTCGTAGTCATAGAAGCCTGCCAGCTTCACGCCGTTCAACTCTCTCATCGTCGGGTCGTCGACTACGGTCAGGAACTTTGGCAGCACCTCCTGGCCCACTTTCTTCGTGAACGTCTGCCCCTCGGCCTCGTCTTTTTGGCGATGCCCTTCGAGCCGGTGGCCCAGCACCTCGTGAAAGAACACGGCGGCAGCCCGGCCCGAAAGCAGCGCTGGGCCCGCGTAGGGCTCCGCAGCCGGAGCGGCGCGCAGAGCTTTCAGGTCCGTGGCCATTGTGTCGACCTTCGCGGTAAGAACAGCGTCAGGCGGAAGCAGATCGAGCGACGGCGCTTCGAACGACTCGACGCGCATCAGGTCCATCCCATCGTCCGCGCGCGTCTCCGCCTGAATGATCAAGCGGCTGATCGCAGACGGACGCACTAGAGCTGTGCCCTCGCTCGTCGTCAGATAAGAGCGATTCGCGCCGGTTTCGAGGATGACGATGGAGTTGTAGACCTCGGGGTATTTCAGGAATCCTGCGGAAATCTTCCGGGCGCGCTCTTCCCACACTTTCTGGTCGAGAGCAAGATGGGGGCGCGCCTCGTCCAGGTGAGTCTCGGGCTGGTCCTGCGAGAAGTCCGGCGACTTGTCTTCCTCCTCCGATCGCACGGCCTGATTCGTTTTGACGCGCAGGAACGCGCCCGACGCCTGCTCGTATTCGTGGTCGGTTAGTTGCCACAGGACGCGCGCTGTGGCGTCCGGATCATCGCCCAACGGAAGCAGCCCCGAACTAATTCCGCTCGGACGGCTTTGGCTGTGCGTGTTGTCCAGGCTCGGCGAACCCACCCGCATCATCACGTCTGCCTGCCGCCTGTTGAACTTCATCGAGACGAAGAGGCTTCCGCTCGTTGCGCCAACCGTGTACCCGGTCGCGTCGTTCACCGCATAGCTCAAGTAGTACGGTGCGGGATCGGACTTTGCCAGCGACGAAGTTGCGCGCTTCAATTCGCGCTGCATCGTGTCGAGCAAAACGTCCTGTGCGGGCGGCGAAGAGAGCGCGCCAATGGGAATCGTGCAGGCAAACAGAAGAACCACCAGGATGGGCCGAGTCAGAGGTCGAGTCATTCGAATGGTTGGACGGATAGGATAGCGAATCGTTGCTGCCCTAACGAACGTGTCAATCTAGCACACTGCCGCGCGCGTTGATAGCACGGCTAGTCGGTCAGGTTGCTTCACCAAGTACACGCGTTCATTCGTGGCGCGAAGCGAAGCGACGCGACGCGACGACAAAGTCGAACTCGGTGAGAAGCCAAAAGTTGGTTTGCGGGAGGGAAAGCGAAAAGCCTTGGGCGGGACCTGGCGGTGCGAATTTGGATTCAATATCCAATCTTTCCTACGGCCAATTCACAATTTTTGTTATCATGCCTCCGGGAGCCCTAACCTGAAGCAAACTCGACAAGTTGGCGTACCGTTCCGCCCCCGCCGGCGGCAAAACGTTTATCGGCACGTGAAAAGTTCGTTGCAGTCGCGGCGGGACTTCCTTGAGAAGCGCCTTGTTCCGGTAAAGAAGAGGAAACGCCCCCAGAGTCCCGGCAGCAATCGAATTTTCATCGCCCGGCGGCTTTCCCAGTCAAAAGAAATAGGGATTCCTAAAAAGTAGCGCCGCGTGGCGTTTTCGCCGTCCTTTCGATTTGCCCCTTAGGAAACAAGCTATTCTGTCATTGCCAAACCCGGAGTAGAATTCTCCTCAGTGTTTTCGCCGCTACGTTCTGTTTGAAAGTCCTGCCGCCCCCACCCGGCAGGAACGTCGACGAAGGGGACGGCCATGAAATTCCCGGTGCTCCGCCGCGCGCACGCTTTCTCCCGATTCTTCTTCTATTGCGCCGGTGTGACGTTTCTGGCGGCTTTCTTAGCCTCCGGGGCCAACGCGCAATCCGATCCCATTCGCGAGAAAAATGAAACGCCGACGCCGAAGATTCTCGCTGGCTACTTTGAAGAGTGGAGCATCTACGCCGCGAACTACAATGTCGCGAGCCTGCAACAGAACCACGTGGCCGACAAAATCTCTCACCTGATCTACGCCTTCGCGAATATTTCGGTCACCGCCTCCGCGACTCCTTCCGCGTCGTGCCAGATCGCGGACCCGTGGGCCGACTACCAGAGCCCCTACTTGCCGAGCGTCAACGGCACGTCGTACGCTGGGCCGCTATACGGTAATTTCGCCGCGCTTCAGCAACTAAAGCAGCTTCATCCCAACCTCAAGATCCTGATTTCCCTCGGCGGAGCCTCCGCCGCAAACACGGCGGCATTTTCGACCATCGCCGCCAGCGCGAACTTGCGCTCTCAACTGGCCGCGTCCTGCATCGACATGTTCGTCAACGGCAACATCGCGCCCGGCTTCTCGGCTCCGGACCTTTTCGACGGCATCGATATCGACTGGGAATTTCCTGCGGCCGCTGACAAACAAAATTTCACCGCGCTGCTCCGCGAATTCCGCAAGCAGCTCGAAGCGCTGGGCCAGCAAGACGACCGTCACTACCTGCTGACGATTGCCGCCCCTGCCGCCGCGGAAAACTACTCCAATATCGAGCTGCACAAAGTGGGCGAGCTCCTCGACTTCCTGAACGTCGGAACGTACGACTATCACGGCTCGTGGGAATCTACCGCGAATTTCCAAGCTCCGCTTTTCGATTCCCGGCAAAATCCCAGCCGCTCCGATAATTTCTATATCGAGTTCACGGTCGAGAACTATCTCGATGCGGGCGTGCCCGCGCGAAAGATCGTGCTCGGCGTTCCCTTTTATGGCTATGGATGGACGCAAGTCGAGGACGAGCACCGCGGCCTGTATCAAGGTTCCAGCAGGCCGGCTCCTGCGCCAAGTGGCGACTCGCTCGCGACGCCGGGGGTGGCCACGTACGCAAGCATCCAGCACCTGACTGGATTCACTCGCTACTTTGACGCGGAAACCCTCGCGCCCTGGCTCTACAGTTCGGAATCCGGAACGTTTTGGACCTACGACGATCCGATCTCCGTGGCGATCAAAATGTTCTACGTCAATCGGCGCGTGCCTGGCGGCCTCGGCGGCGCTTTCTTTTGGGCGTTCAAGGACGATGACTCAGCCGGAACGCTTGCGAAGACGATGGCGTCCGAGCTCGGCCGCCGCTGATTTTTCATTCCTTCGTTTGCGCCAGCAATTCTTCCGCGTGGACCGCGCCTTCCGGGCTGTCTTCGTGCTTGAAATAAGCGAAGACATCTCCGCTTGCTTTCAAGCCTTTCACCATTTCGAGCAATTCTTTCCGCGCCTTAGCTGACTCAAGCTTTTCGGGATCTCGCAAGCGAAGATATGAAAAGTCCGCGGTCTGGACGTTCGGCGTCTCCAGTTTTTCGCTCTCCGCGACGCAGAGCGCCGCGTTCGCCCCCCGCAGAAGCCCGAACACTTCCTCGTTGAACCACGAGGCGTCCCTGAACTCGAACGCCACTCGCCGGCCTTTCGGCAATTCCCCCAAAAAATTCTTCAGCCGCGCCGCATCACATTTCAAGAATGGCGGAAGCTGGAACAGCACAGGCCCCAGTTTGTTCGCGTCGTGCAGCGGCTGCAGGGCCGCAATGAATTTCGCCGTTGAGTCCGCCGCTTCCTTCAGGCGCTTGATATGCGTAATCGATTGGTGCGCTTTGATCGCAAACTTGAATCCGGCAGGCGTGGCGTCCGCCCAGCCCGCCAGCAACTTCTCCGTCGGAAAACGCCGAAACGTGTAGTTCACTTCGGTGGAATTCAGGCGGCTCGCGTAATATCCCAAGAACTTCGCTGAGGCCAGCTTCGCCGGATAAAACGACGGCTTCCACGCCGGATACGCCCATCCCGAAGTCCCTGCGTAAACTGTCCCCATGGCTGGTTATTTTAGCTGCACGGCAAGATTCAAACGATGATTTTTGGTAGCGATACCGGGACTCGAACCCGGATTTGAGCCTTGAGAGGGCTCCGTCCTAACCTTTAGACGATATCGCCGTCGGCGGAAGTTTGATTTTCGCATGACGCAATAGGCGCCGCAAGTAGCTCGGGCTCCGGAATCGCTCGCAACGAAAACTAAGTCGTGTGGGACAGCAGAGGAAAATCGCGGCGCGCACAAAAAAAAAGGGAGGCGGCAAGCCGCCTCCCTCTTCGTGCGACGGATTTACGGCAGGTAGTACCGGAACGAGGTGAACCACATATTCTCGACGCTGTGGGGACTGCTCACACCAGCGCCAGGCAACGGAGGTGTAGTCCCCGTAGCCGGAGCTATGCCCGCCCACGTGTGGCGGACGTAGTACGAATACTGCGAACCGAACTGGACCGTTCCCTTCGGACCCTTGTAGAAGCGGTACCAGAATCCGAGGCTGCCTTCAATCAGGGACCGCGTATCCCCCGTGCAGTTCGCCAGCGAGCCCGGAATGTATCCCTGGGATCCGGTCGTTCCGGCGGGGACGGTGGTAGTTGGGCCGATTTCCGTATAGCAACCGGCATTGCTGAGGCCCGGCGCGCCATATCCTTCGTTCGCGACGGTCGCTCCAGACTTGAAGTACCCGGCATTGGCCGAATATTCGCCGCCACCATTGAGGTTGATGTCCAGTTTCGGGGTCGGGTGGAACTGGAGCGTGCCGAGCGATTGATAGTTGCGCAGCAGGGCAATGGTGCCGTCGGGGCGGATCGTTCCGTCCGGCAATCCAGATGAGCCATACCGCCCGATGCCGCTGCCGCCGAAGAAGTGGAAGCCGAGGTCGACGTGCTTCTCGAACAGGGCCCATCGAGCATTCGCTCCCGCGCCGCCGCCAGTTCTGGAGTCGTTATAAGCATCGGCTGCCGAGGGCGCGGTAATCGTCGAATCGAAAGTGCATGGGGTAGCCGGGGTGATGGTTCCGACTTGGCACGGGAAGATGCGATCGCGGAACTGGCTGACCACGCCGAAAACTTCGTAGTGGCCCCAACCGGGCTCCGCCACTGCCTTGAAGACTAGGTCGGGACCCGGATTGTACGAGTAGTTCGCGAGCGGATTGTAGAGGCCGCTGCTGGCGCCAGTCGCTCCGAGAAGGAAGTTGGTGTAAACGGTGGTCGTGCCTCCGACAGCTACCGTGCCTGTTGCGCTGCACGTACCGACGCCGGGGTCGGGGCACGACACGGTCGTGGTGCCCGTGGTGATTGATTGCGTGGGATTGCCGTGGACTGTGAACGTCGTCTGAGCCTCTTCCACCGCGAAGCCCAGCCAGAATTTATCTCCCCAGTCCTTCGTGAACCGCATTCCATACTGCCGCGCCCAGCTGAATCCGGCGGTATATTGCGCGTCAATGGTGTTGGGCAGGGCCTCCGTGCGATTGTCCATACCCTTCGTGGTTTCGGTAATCAGGCTCCACATTTGCCCGCCCGTCACTTTGAAGCCGTTGTCGAACGCCGCCTGCGCCCAGAATTGGCGCTGACGGAATACATAGCTGTTGCTCTGGTTGTCGTTCGACGTGCTGCCGCCGCCGAGGAAGTCACCTTCGTAATAGCCGCCGATTTTCACGTCGCTCAGCTTGCCTTCCACCAGCATGCTGATACGCGACTGCCGCCCGCTCGCATTGAACTCCGAAATGTTGCTGTTTGATGCACCCGGCATCGGAGCGGCGTTTAATGGCGTGTTGACGTCCGCGCTCAGCGCCTTGCTTCGCCAAACTGTTTCCGCCGCCATGAATCCGCCAGGAGTCAGCGTGACTCCCTTGAAGTGCAACGCCGCGGGCTCGTCACCCTTGCTCATGTCTTGAGCCGGCGCAGCGGGGCTCGTTGTATGTATCCCGCCGTTCCCGACGCTCGCCGTGATGATCCCGGACGAAGGAACCGATGGAGCCGAGCTGCTGCTCTCCGGGCCGGCGACCGTTCCTGCCGGTCCCGCCGCAGCCGAGCTCGCCGCGTTCAATTGCTTCTCGAGCGCTTCCATCTTCTGCTGTTGTTGTTTCAGTTGTTCGCTTTGCGCCTTAAGCTGCGCAGCCTGCGACTCGAGCAAGTCACGAAGTTGCTGGAATTCGGCCTCGAGAGCCGGCGATTCCGCTTTGGCCGGCGTCGTCGCGCTGGTCGTGGTATCTGTTTTCGACGTCGCAGCCGATTCGTCGGTCTTGCCCTTCGCGGCAGCATCATTATCCGAGTTCGCCTTCGCCACCGTGTCGTCGCTCGTTCTGCCTGCCTTCGCCATCGCTGGCGACGCGACGAGCCCGAGGGCCAGAATCCATGCCACAAGTACTCGCATTCCTTCCTCCTCTTGAAATGGACTGCTCAAGATTCTTCCGAAACCTAAAGGACCGCTGCTTCCGGAGTAGTGCCCGAACCACCCCACCAACCGCGTTCACACCCGTCGCTTGTGGCGCGGAACAGGCAAGGTATGCAGGCCTCTTGAATCTCCCATGACTGGAATGTTAATTCTGCGTGACTAAGCTAAATCCCCGGTTTTCAGTGGCAAACAGCCAGAATGGGGCTGCGAGGAGGGTCCTAAGTCGTCGAGACCTTGCGGAGCGTGGCGGGCGCCGTCGAGGGCAGGATGCGCCGGAACGGCAGCGCGCTGAAGAATCGCTGGCGGCAGGGGTCGCACCGGTACGCGGGGAAAGCGAGCCATCTTTTCAGGGTGATCAGGGTGCCATCCTCGACGCGGTCGGCGGAAATATGTTCGAGGTCAAAATTCCCGCAACGCGGGCAGTGCGCGTAACCCGAGAACGATACCGCCACCACCGAAGCATGAAATCGCAGATCGCACGAATGACATCGCCAGGGCCGCAGTCCAAGCACGGTGGAGAGATAGTCGAACGCGCCGCTGCGATGGGACCGAAAACAGTCGACGCTGCGGCACTGTGGGCAAATCATGGGCTGGTGGAGAAACTCCTCGCTTCGGCGCGGCAGAATACCGAATCCGCCCGCAGCAATCAACATTCTAATCATAACGCTCACCGTCGTCCGATCCTCAGCGCCGTAGGCGCGGCAGAATTTAGCCCAGCCCGTAAGGGCTGGGAAAACCGGAAAACGAAATCCCAAGCGCCGTAGGCGCGACACACGCTCCCGGCGCGCCGCAGCTCAGCCTTTGATCTTCCGTTCCACGCGCCTCTCGCATTCTCTGCGCTCTCTCGGTCTCCTTGCCCTGAGATCACACCTCGCGCGAAGGGTGCGGTGAATGCCTTTCTCTGTGCCCTCAGGTTTTTCTCCGTGCGCTCTGTGGTTAGATTCGTCACGCTTTTCTCTGTGCTCCCGAGGCTTCGGGATGGCCATTTCCACCGCCTGTTGTAAAATATCGCCCGAGAGGAACCACATGCCCGACTACTCCGCCGCGCATGCTCGCGCCGGCATCGACGCCAAACTTCCCAAGCTCGATACCTGGCCCAACCACTTTCGCGGCTACGAAATCACGATCAAATTTCCCGAGTACACATCCGTCTGCCCGAAGACCGGCCTGCCCGACTACGGCGCGATCACGATTCGCTATCAACCGGCCAAGCTCTGCATCGAACTCAAGGCCCTGAAGATGTACCTGCTCGCCTACCGCAACCTGGGAATTTTTTACGAGAACGCTGTCAACCGCATGCTCCGCGACATCAAAGCCGCCGTGCACCCCGCCTGGTGCCAGGTCACCGGCGAATTCACCCCCCGCGGCGGCCTCACCACCACAGTCGAAGCCCACTGGCCCCCGCGCCGCCACAATCCCGCCGCCCCTCGTCCCTAATCTCCCGCGTTGTCATCCCGCCTGTCCTGCCTGCCCTGAGCGTAGCCGAAGGGAGCGGAGCCGAAGGGCGGTCTTCAGCGCGGCAGCCTTTGGTTTTCACCGGACGCCGTTCGTAGCGCCAGCCGGCGTTTTTGCCGTTCGTATCAGCCCCGGAATCCGCTGGCCCAAGCGCCGTAGGCGCGTCACAATTTAGCCCAGCCCGCAAGGGCTGGGAAAGCTGGCAAGGGAAATCGAAAGCACCGTAGGCGCGGCACCCAACCAAAGACGAAACCTGCTTTCTGCTTTCCGCCTTCCTCTTTTCCCTTTTCCTTCTGCCATTTTCTATTTCTTCATTTCCTTCGCCACCTCCACAACGTCCGCCACAACGCCACAAGCTCCTGCATCATTCTCGGCGTCGGCAACACCCCCGGCCGTATCTCGCATTTCTGCCACTGTTCCCGATAATGCGCCTCCACCGTGTACGGCGAGAGCAGCTGCAGCTTCCGCTGCAGCTCGTCCAACTCCTCCCGCGTCAAAGCGCCCATGCCCGCCATCCTGTTGGGCGGGTTTTGGCCGACTTCCGGTCGCCTCGCCATCGCCCGCGCATCATATCATCTTCGCCTTTTATTCGCCTAGCGCCAGAATCCCAGGCCGCCACAGAAATCCCAAACGCCGACCCTTCGACCGGGCGCCCTGAAATTCAAAAGCAAAACCCAGAGGCCAAAGGCATTGCACGCGGTTCGGAAATTCGAACTGGCAATCAGAGGCCAAGACCCCACATCCCTCAAACGCCGAAGGCTGCGACCTACGGGGCCGAAAATACCTTGCGGAATTGACCCTCCATGAGACGCTTCCAGCCGCTGGTCGGGATCTTCCCCATCAAGTCAGTAGCCATTTGAGCGGCAACAGCGCAAGCCCATTCCGCGACGGCTCTCGTACCGATCACGAAAGTCCACCTCGTCATTACGCCACTAGCTGGCGACTTCTGCGAAATCTCGTCTATCTCGTCCAGAGGAACCAGGTCCAGCAGCCCAGTATCACCGACAACCATCTTGACCCCCTTTTCGCCGGGTGAGGGTTCGTGGAGAATATTTCTTGAGGCAAACCTCTCAATGATCGTGACGGGATTGAGTACGGAAGGTTCGCCCTCGATGGTCAGAAAAGCTTCATTTGATTTGCTATGCATTAGTAGGTTCCGAAGCGCCATGAGGTCTGAAAAATTCTGGTAGGGAGCGCCACCCTTGTCGTAAACCTTCCCTGTGAGAACAAGATGGGCAAGTTGGAACTTCGATTGTATCTGCACCCTCGATTCTTCGGCCTCCGCCATCACCTGCGCAAAGGCAGAAACAATTGGGGGTTCTGCGTCTACGCGCCGGCCAAGCCTTAGTTCGCGGCTCTCTCTCTGCAAGCTTGTTTCAGCCAAATACGCTGATTCGCTCAGGAATGCCTCCAGAGAGGCAGCGGCGAAGACGATACTGACCAAGGTGTCTTTGTGGCCTCCCTCTCTGGGCGGAGCGGCGATACGTTTTGCGGAATCCACGGCTGTAGAAAAAAGGGTAGGCGCATTTGGAGCCCAAAATGTTAGGGCTGCTCTGCCACTCATAGGTTAGCGGTATAAGCGCCTCTGCAACGAAGGCGGTCGCCGCTGGAACCGCATTGACAGGTCTTCACTTGCGGAACTACCCTGTGCGGCGCCGATATGGAATACCAGGCCTCTAAGACGCGCTCGCTCAACATAGCATTCGTCGTGAACGCTGACCTCCTCAGGCGTCTAGCTGTAATTCTAGGCGAAACCTCGGACAAGTTGGAGTACACCGTAACGTTTACCGATGGCACGAGTATCCACTACAGTGACATAGATGAAGTAATCGGGCAACCCAACTCCAGGCGGGCCAGCCTTAAGCCTTTGATTTTCAGGGTGCCGCACTCTTTGCGCGGTTTGCAAAGGGTGCGCGCCGTTGCTTCGGAATTACCTCTTGATTGCGGAACCTCCTGGTCCTGGAAGTTATAGAACTACTACAGTAACTTTGTTACTACCCATCCGACGAATTCCATGCTACCATGGCCCGTTTTTATGAGCTGCCAAATTGACAACGCGGACCGAAACGGAGGACGGTTTCTAGCCACTCGCCACTCGTCACTCGCCACTCTCTTTCAATCGCTACACTTTGCAAATAGAAATCCCGCTAAGTCGATGAAAATAAGGGATAAAAGAAAATTCAATCGCTACACTTTCACACTAATGCGAAGACGCGCTTGGCTCTGTGCCCTTCAGGAGTCACGGATCACGAGTCACTCCCGATCCCGAAACTTCGGGATTCGGGACACGGATTCTCACCGGGATTAGAAATCGACGCAAATGACTGAAAACACTGATCAGCGACCAGTTCTAATATACGGTAGGGTAGGGGGGGTATAATCCCTCCCGGCGAAAGCCCGGCGAAGATGCCCGGCCTCGGCGGAGGATTGGGTGAATGCGCAGAGTGCGGAGCGGAGAGGATGCGAATGGGAAATAGGAGGCGGACCGCCGTATTTGGCGGGTTGGCGACGGTAGCGGCTGCGAGCGTGTTGATGCTCGGCCCGCGACACGAGGGGACACTCGCAGCCGCGAAGGACGGCGCGGCGCCTCTTCTTGCGAGCGATCAAGATTCGACGAGCAGCGTCGCGACAGGGGCGCTTGAGGTGACGTCGGGGCTCGGGCGGAAGCTGTACGCGCTGCCGGACGATGATGCGGTGATCGCGGCACGGACGAAGCTCGAGGCGGACCCGAAGAACGCGAAGCTGGTGGTGGCGCTTTCGCAGGCGATGGCGGGACGGCGGCAATATCGCGAGGCGGTGGACGTATGCACGAAGGGACTCGCGGCCACGCCGGACAACGTGGATATCCTGGTCGAACGAGGCCACCGCGAATTGGGATTGCGGCTGTTCGCCGCCGCGCAAAAGGATCTTGAAAACGCCTCGTCGATCGATCTGAAAAGGATTGACGCGTTCTACCACCTGGGGCTGGCGCACTATTTTCAGGGCGAGTTCGGCGCGGCGGCAGACTCGTTTCGGAAGGCGCTTGCGCTGGCGCCGGACAACGACAACATCATCGACTGCTCGAATTGGCTGTACGTCTCGCTGCGGCGCGCGAACAAGCCGGACGACGCGCGGCAAGTGTTGACGAGGATTACTCCGGATCTGAAAAACACGGGGCCGCACTATGCTTTCTATTTGCGGCTGCTGCGGTTCTACCAGGGTTCCCTTTTCGAGGGTCAAGTGCTGCCGCCGAAGCCGACGGACCCAAATGATGTGGAGGCGGAGCTGGCGTTCGATACCGTGACCTACGGCGTAGGCAATTGGCACTTGTATACGGGCGACCCCGATCGTCCGGCGGAGCTATTCAAGCAAGTGGTGACCGGCAATGCGTGGAACGCGTGGGGGTTTGTGGGGTCGGAGGTGGAGCTGGTGCGCATCAACGCGGCGTCGGCTAAGGTTGAATAATCCAACGGGATGCTGAGAAATTCAACGGATTTGCCGAGTGGCGGACGTTCCGCGGTGGCGAGCTTCCGCGCGGCATGTTCATGCAAGGCAAGGAGATAGTCTCGGGAGCACCCGTCCTCTGGGATTGGCACGGAATTTGCATCTATATCGGGCGCTGACCCTAAGGCTCAGCCAGAAGTCGATAGCGAAAGCAGTTCACAAAAGGAGAAAACACGATGGCAACGAAGAAAGCAACGAAATCCGGCAAGCAACTCAAGGGAGCAAAGAAGCTTGAGTCTACGAAGTCCCTCGAGGTTCTCTTCCCTCCCACTCCGTGCCAGAAGGTGTAAGTCGCTTGAGGATGGTGAAGCAGTTCGCGAGAGGAGAACGCGCGTGACGGCAAAGAAAGCCAAGAAATCTGGCAAGCGACTGCGCAAGGCCAAGAAGCTCGAGGCTACGAAGCCCCTGCTGAAGCTGGCAGCGGAGCCTCCCGATCCCTGCTGAACTAGCTAGTCGGACCAGCGCTGGGGCTTGCGGTCCCAGCGATGCGCCTTGAGCTTCTGAAGCACGTCCGGGGCGAGCGGCCCGGCATCGCTGGTGGCGACGTTTTCCTTCACGTGACCGGGCTTCCGCATGCCGATGATCTCGGTGCTGACCACCGGATTCGATAGCACGAAGCGAAGGCTCATCTCCGGCAGGCTCATTCCAGGGGGCTGCACTTTCTTCAGCTCCTCGACGCGCGCCAGAGTCTTCGCCAAATTATCAGGACCGAAATATTTCGAGCGCCAGTCGGCTGCCGGGAATTTCGTGTCCACCGTAAGTTTGCCGCCGAGGCTGCCTTCGTCGAGCGGCACGCGCGCAATCACGCCGATGTTCAGCTCCTTGCAAAGCGGGAAAAGATTGTCCTCCGGCGCCTGATCGAAAATGTTGTAGATCACTTGCACGGTGTCGACCAGGCCCGTGCGGATTGCTTCGAGACCGTTATCGGGCTCCCAGCGATTCAGGCTCAGGCCGAACCACGAAGTCCAACCCTGGCTTTTCAGTTTTTCCACCGTGTCCTGGAATTCGGGCTCCTTCGTCCAACTGTCGTCCCAAACATGAAATTGCAGGATGTCGATTTTGTCGACGCGAAGCTTTTCGCGGATGAGGCGCGCGTACTTAAAGACGTGCTCGGCGGGAAAAACCTCTTGATATTTGTATTTGGGGCTGGCGGGCCACTGGCCGTTCATCGGAGGAATTTTCGAGGCGGCGTAGAGGCGCTTGTCTTTGTTGCGCGCGATGATGTCGCCGAGCAGGCCGTCGCTCTTGCCGTCGCCGTAGGCCCAGGCGGAGTCGAAGAAGTTGCAGCCGAGATCGACGGCGAGCTGCAGCGATTCGAGGGACTCGCCGTCGTCGGAGCCGCTCCAGCCGCTCATGCCCCAGAGCCCGTATCCAATGTCGCTTACGGCGATTCCGGTGCGGCCAAGCCTTCGATATTTCATGAGGAGTCCTCTCTCCCCGGTGCGCGGGAAACGCAGCGGGCCCAAGGAAGATTGTGCCACAAGAATGGAGTTGACAACGCGATGTCGCGGTGGGAAAGTCTCGCGGCAGTCGTACAAAATCGTTTTTGTAAAGGGTTCAAGGTGCAGCCGGTACCGGGCCGACCGCACCGATTTGATTTGCCACGTTTGCTTTACACAAGAAAGTGAGAACTTTCAATTTTCTGTGAGATATTCTTGCGCTCCGATTTGCCGGGACTTCCCGAAAACAACGCGAAAGGCATCCTCTCAAACATGAAAAAAACCGCCAGAACAATCTCAACAGCAATCGTTTTTTGCCTGACTCTGATTCTAATCGCGCCGGCAATCGGGCAACCAGGCGCGCCGCCGCAGAGCGACATCGATCAGCGGGTGGAGAAAATCCTGAGCCAGATGACGATCGAGGAAAAGATCGATTACATCGCAGGCAACGAGTCTCCGAAAGCGTCGAACATGTTCATTCGGGATGTTCCTCGCCTGGGATTGCCGCTGTTCAAGATGTCTGACGGGCCGCTGGGCGTGCGCACCTGGGGGCCTTCGACGGGCTATCCGGCGGGAATACTGATGGCCGCATCGTGGGACCCGGCACTCGAGCATGAGGTGGGCGTCGAAATGGGCAAGGACGCACTGGCGCGCGGCGTCGATTTCATACTGGGACCCGGAATGAACATCTACCGCGCACCGATGTGCGGCCGCAATTTCGAGTATTTCGGCGAAGATCCGTATCTCGCTTCGCGGATGGCCGTGGCGGTGATCGAGGGGATTCAGAGCCAGCACGTTGTGGCGACTGCGAAGCACTTCGTCGCCAACAATCAGGAATGGGACCGACACAACGTGAGTTCGGACGTCGATGAGCGGACGCTGCGCGAGATTTACATGCCGGCATTCGAGGCGTCGGTAAAAGAAGCGCACGTGGGAGCCGTGATGGACTCGTATAACCTGGTCAACGGGGTCCATATGACGCAGAACACATACTTGATGACGGATGTGGTGAAGAAGGAATGGGGCTTCCGCGGAATCATTATGTCGGATTGGGACGCGACGTACGACGGCGTCGCCGCCGCGAACGCGGGGCTCGACCTGGAAATGCCCAACGGCAAATTCATGAACCGAGCAGCCCTGCTGCCCGCCATTCAGCAAGGAAAAGTTTCGGTGGCGACGATCGACGACAAAATTCGCAGAATCCTTCGGGTAGCGATGGAGTTCGGGTTTATCGAGCGGGCCAATACGGAACCGAGCGAGTCGCTGCTGAATGAGAAAGGCCGCAAGGTGGCCCTCGACGCAGCGATGGGCGGGATGGTGCTGCTGAAGAACGAGGGCGTTCTGCCGCTAGACAAATCCAAGGTGAAATCCGTGGCAGTGATCGGACCCAACGCTTACCCCGGCGTGCCGGCAGGCGGCGGCAGCTCGCATGTTACGCCGCTTGTTTCGGTGAGTTTCCTGCAAGGGATCAGCGACAAACTGCTGGGCTCGGGCGTGCGGGTGTTCTACGCCCCAGGAGCGCCGAAGCCGGCGGATATCTACAACGCGACAAACTTCACGAAGCCGGATGGCAAGACGCCGGGGCTCGCGGCCGAATACTTTAACAATACTGATTTGCAAGGGCCGCCCGCGCTGGTGCGGACGGATGAGCACGTGAACTTCGTTTGGCGCCACTCGGGTTATGTCGCGGGTGGACCTGCGCGCAACTATTCCGCGCGATGGACGGGCTATTACACGCCGCCGGCCTCGGGCGATTACACGTTCTATGTGGGCGGGCACGAGGGATTTCGGTTTTATGTGGATGACAAATTGCTGATGGACGAGTGGGAATGGGAGAGCACGGACCTGGAGCTGCACACGATGGCCCTGGAGGCTGGAAAATCGTACAAGGTTCGGCTGGAGTATTTCGACAAAGGCGAATCTTCCTCCATCGGCTTCGGCGTGACTTCCGGGCAAACTCCTGAGCTGAAACAGGCGCAGGAAACGGCGGCGAAGGCGGACGTGGTGATCCTGTGCGTCGGATTCGACGAGACGACGGAAGGCGAAGGGCGCGACCGCACTTTTGGTTTGCCCGGAGGGCAAGACGATTTGATTCGCGCGGTGGAAAGCACCAACAAGAATGTGGTGGTGGTGCTGACGGCCGGCGGCAATGTGGATATGACGAAGTGGATCGACACGACTCCGGCGGTCCTACACACTTTCTACCCGGGGCAGGAAGGCGGGATGGCGCTGGCGAAAATTCTTTTTGGCGACGTGAGTCCTTCGGGGAAGTTGCCGGCATCGTTCGAGCGCCGATGGGAGGACAGTTCCGTACACAACAGCTACTACGACAAGAACGGCGACAAGCATGTGGCGTACACCGAAGGCGTTTTCCTCGGCTACCGTCACTTCGACAAGAGCGATGTGAAGCCGCTTTTCCCGTTCGGCTACGGGCTTTCGTACACCACGTTCAAGTACGGCAACTTATCCGTGACTCCGTCAGCGTTCGGCGGCGACGAGCCGGTGACGGTTTCGTTCGACGTCACCAACACCGGCCAGCGCGAAGGCGCCGAGATCGGCGAGGTATACGTCAGCGACGGCCATTCGAAAATCGAACGCCCGGTGAAGGAGTTGAAGGGTTTTGGCAAGGTTGACCTGCAGCCCGGCGAGACGAAGACGATTACGGTGAAACTGAACCGGCGCGCCTTCTCCTACTATGATGTTGGCAAGAAGGGCTGGACGGCGACGCCCGGCGATTTCGGGATTCTTGTGGGCAGCTCGTCGGCGAAGATCGAATTGAACGGAAAAGTGACGCTGAATCCGTAGCAGCGGCTTTGTGGTACGCTTAGCGCGATTTCGCGGTCCTTTTTCGCAGATGGGGACCGCGCGCGGTTAAGGAATGGACAGGTGAGCCAACGAGGCCGCTTCGCCGCTGCTCCCACCTTCACCACATTCGCATCTCCTGCAGTCGCTCCTTCCGCAGAACGTCCAACCGGGACCTTTGAATGCACCTGACGATCATCGACTGGCTCATCATGCTGGTTTACTTCACGTTCGTGCTGGGTATCGGCGCGTTCCTGAAGCGCTACATGAAGACCAGCACGGATTTTTTCCTGGCGGGGCGCGCGCTGCCGGCGTGGATTTGCGGCCTGGCGTTCATCTCCGCGAATTTGGGAGCGCAGGAAGTGATCGGCATGGCGGCGTCGGGCGCGAAGTACGGAATCGCGACGAGCCACTTCTACTGGATCGGCGCGATTCCAGCGATGGTTTTCGTCGGCGTGTTCATGATGCCGTTTTATTACGGTTCGCGCGCGCGGTCGGTGCCCGAATACCTGCGCTTGCGTTTCGACGAAAAAACGCGCGGCCTGAACGCGATCTCTTTCGCCATCATGACCGTCTTTTCCTCCGGCATCTCGATGTACGCGATGGCGAAGCTGATTCAGACGTTGCACATTCTCGACACGCCGCTGCAGAAGATTGGCGTTCCGCAGTACTGGTCGTTTCACCTGAGCATTTTGATCGCGGCGCTGATCGTGTTGGCGTACGTTCTGCTGGGCGGCCTGACGAGCGCGATTTATAACGAAGTGCTGCAGTTTTTCCTGATCGTCGCGGGATTTCTGCCGCTCGTGCTGCTGGGGCTGAAAAATATCGGCGGCTGGACGGGCCTGAAGGCGCAATTGCCCTCGGCCTTTACGCACTCGTGGCAAGGAATGGGCAGCCCGCACACGAACCCGCTTGGCGTCGAGTGGTTCGGCCTGGTGATGGGGCTCGGCTTCGTGCTTTCGTTCGGCTACTGGTGCACTGACTTCCTGGTGGTGCAGCGCGCGATGGCCGCCGATTCGATGAACGCGGCGCGGCGCACGCCCTTGATCGCGGCTTTGCCGAAAATGGTGTTCCCGTTCCTCGTGATCCTTCCGGGCATGATTGCGATTGCGCTGCCGACGCCGCACGAATCCGTGGCGGCGGACGTCGCGACGGCGCAAAGAGGGTCCGCGTCCTCGACTCCGGTGCAGGCGCTCAACACCGAAGGCAAAGGACTGATCCCAGCGAAGATTGACGAAACCACCGGCGCGCCCGTTCTGGACAAAGACGGCAAGCCGGTTCTCGATTACGATCTCGCCGTTCCCAACATGCTGCTGCACTATTTTCCGACGGGGATCCTGGGCCTGGGCCTCACGGCACTGTTGGCGAGCTTCATGTCCGGCATGGCGGGCAACGTGACGGCGTTCAACACGGTGTGGACCTACGACATCTACCAGTCGTATATCCACAAAGGCGCCTCGGATCAGCATTACCTGCGCATGGGACACATCGCCACGGTGTTTGGCATCGCGCTATCGATTGGGGCGGCGTACGCCACTACGCGGTTCAACGACATTCTCGATTTCCTGCAACTTGTTTTCGCGTTCGTGAATGCGCCGCTGTTCGCCACGTTCCTGCTGGGCATGTTTTGGAAGCGGACGACCGGCGACGGCGCATTTTTTGGTTTGCTCTCCGGAACGTTGGCCGCTGCCGTGCATCACGGCTTGACGCTGCCGGAGGGAGCAGCTGTGGGAATCAACGGCGGCTGGATCACAACCGTGCACCTGTATCCGAGCGCCATGGCGCAAAATTTCTGGACCGCGATTTGGGCGTGGGTGGTGTGCTTCTTCGTGACGATTGCGATCAGCGTCGTCACGCGGCCACGGCCCGAGAGCGAGCTTGTGGGCCTGGTGTATTCACTGACGGAACGCCCCAGCGAAGGCGGCGTGCCCTGGTACCAGCGGCCCGCATATCTTGCTGTGCTTGTGCTGGTCCTGGGTTTCGTGCTGAATATGATTTTCCGTTAGGCGCGGCTGTCATCGGGCGGGCTCTGACGCTAAGGGGACGACAATGAATCTCGATATTCGGCTGCCGATCGGCTTCATGTTCGGCCTCTTCGGCGTGATCCTCACGACATACGGACTCTTCAGCAACCCGGAAATCTACGACCGGTCGCTCGGCATCAACGTCAACCTCGAATGGGGTATCGCCCTCCTCCTCTTCGCTGCCGCCATGCTGGTGCTGGGATGGCGCCACTCGCCGCGCAGCCGAGACTAACGCGACCAGCACGGTGCGTGCTCCGAACCGTTAGCCCGAAATTCTCGCCTCTGCTAAACTTTGGCTTGCGGTCCACGATCGGTGGGGCTGTAGCTCAGATGGATAGAGCAGCAGTTTCCTAAATAGTGTGTCAGGATTGAAATAGACAACTGTTATGCTGGTTTTATTACACGTTGCTCCATATTTGATACATGGGTATTATGGTCCCTGGAGGAATCAGCCCATGCAGCGCGGAAACATCAAGAAATCCGGTGGGATCTGGCTGTTGCGGTATTACGAGCCCGTGCTCGTCAACGGCAAGGTCGTGAAGCGCGCGAAGGCCAAGAAGCTGGCCGACGTAAACGACCAGTACAGGACAGCAAACGACGTTCAGCCTCTTGCCGATCTGATCCTTGCACCGATCAACGCAAAGACTGCCAAGCCAGAGTCGTCGCAGCCGGTGAAAGATTTCCTCGAGCACGTCTACCTGGCTCACGTTCGCGAGTCGAAGAAGCCAAGCACGCAGAAGGCGTACCTCGATTTCTTCCGGCTTGTGGAGCCGCACGTCAAAGGCCTGGAGATGCGAGCTGTCCGAACCTCTGACGTTGACCGCGTTCTGAAAGCCGTGGCCGACTCGAAGCCGCGCGCCCACACAACCTTGCGCAACGTGAAGAGCTTCCTGTCCGGTGCCTTCCGGTACGCCAAGCGCACGGATACGATCAACGAAAATCCTGTGCGCGATTCCGTGGTGCCGCGAGGCAAGTCGAGAGGCGCAACACCGGCCTACGCGCTTGAAGAAATCCAGGCGTTGTTGACGGTGATCCCTGAGCCAGCAAAGACCGCGGTACTTGTTGCGGCAATGACCGGACTTCGCTTGTCCGAGATCAAAGGCCTACGGTGGGAGGACGTGTCGGACGACGAACTGAACATCAACCGTAGCGTATGGGCCGGGCACGTCACCGATACGAAGACGCTGGCGAGTCGTGCGCCTGTCCCTCTCCTGCCTCTGGTGAAGAAGGCGCTTGCGGCTCACCGCAAACGGACGACAGGTGACGCATTCATCTTTCACGGCAACACTGGCAAGCCACTGCGCTTGGAGAACATCGTTCGCCGTGACGTGAAGCCAGCACTCGAAAAGAAAGACCTTACCTGGCACGGCTGGCACGCCTTCCGCCGTGGCGTCGGTACGAACCTTCACGCGCTCGGTGCCGACGACAAGACGATCTCCGACATCTTGCGGCATGGCAACGTCGCCGTCACCCAAGCGTTCTACATGAAGCCAGTTGCTGAGCGATCCCGCAAGGCGATGCAAAAGATGGAGCGTGCCTTCAAGAAGGCAAAAATAAGCGTTTGACAGATACACTACGTGTGTAGTAGTATAGTTTCTGCGGACGGCCAGCAAGCCTTCGGGTTCGCAAACGCCGTTAATGCCCACCTGTTGTGGTGGTGCTCCGAATTCAAAACGGAGCGCTACCGTGATCCAACCAGCCGATCTCCTCACTCCTGACGAGCTTGCCGCTCGCCTCAAGGTTCGCAAGACCTGGCTGTACGAGAAAATCCGTCAAAAGGGGTCCACCTTCCCGCATTTCCGCATGGGCCGCTACCTCCGCTTCTCTTGGGCCGAGGTGTCAACATGGGTCGAGCGTACGCACAGGCCGGCTAGGGTTGCACGGTAAGAACCAGGGCGGCCAAATTTCCGGTGAGTGTCGGCACAGGCACGTTACTCTTGTTTGAAAGGAGCATCACGGTGGATGGGGCAGTGTTGAGTTTGAACTGCGCAAGGGCAGGATCTGCGCACGATCAAGACTGAAAAAATCGAGGATACGCGTTTGCTTGCTGCAAGTCAGTGGCGTGTGCTAGAGCAGGTGCAGCACCGTTCCCGGTAGCGCCCGGCTGGGCTCTCGCCGGCCCGAAAATTCAATTCCCCTGCCTGTCAAGTGAGATTTCAAAGCGATTCATTTCCCCTGTGTGTGCAAAATACTTGCGCAGCGGTCTTTGGCGATCCCTGATTCTAAACAAGATAGCCCATACGGGTGCTGTTTGCTCTAGCACGCTGCTATGTCTCTGAGGCCACAAGAGTTTAAGTCGACACTGTGCTCTTAAACTGCGAGCGCCTAACTGCTGTGGAATCAGCACGTCACCTGAGACGTGCTGCGATCGCCCGGCTCCACCAACCAGACAGCAAGTCCTGTGGAGAAAACGGGTTTATTCCATGCGAATCCGGCGTTCCCGCGCCCGTACAGCCTCCAGTTTCGGCCTCCGCTATCTCGTCTCGGCTTTCCTGGCCTCGCTCTTGTAATAGTGCCAGCACAGCCTGTGCTCGCTTGCTGGGCCGCTTGGTTAAGAAGCCAGCCCGCCGGCCCAAGTGGGGTGGGAAGGATGAGATCCCACACACTGACGGCGACCGAACAGGTATTAGTTATTGGCACGTAAGTGCAGCGTTTTCAGATGGTACGGTCCAGAAACGAAAGCTCCAGAAAAATACTTCTTGACAGAATGAACGCACATATGTACATTGTGGTGTACGGAATAGCGTACAGAACATCGGGAGGGTCAAATGACAAGTGTAAGCAGAGAGGTCGTCCACTCCGTTGGACTAGAAGAAGAGATAGAGTTTTCCAATGTAACGACGGTGCGTGACTCTCTTTTGAGTAAAGTGGAGAGTTTGCGTCTGAATCCAGCCAAACGTTATGTGATCACGAAACACGGCCAGCCCCAGGCCGTGTTGATGAGTTTTCAGACTTACACACTGCTGAGGAGAGTCATGGATCAGACACTGGCGCGCACAGCTGCGGCGAGTTCTTCAGATGCAATCCGTGCCGCGTTCGCCCGCCTCCGCGACGAGCAGCCTGCAGTCTTGGCCGGCGCGCCAGCGATGGACAGGGCCGCAGTTACGGCCGCGCTGCAAAATATTCGCTCACAAGTTGATCAATTGGACGCGGTCCTGGCTCAAGAGGTCGTGCACCGACAAGAATGAGAACTATGGGAATAGGACAGTTTTGTTGAGTCATGTTTACTTTGTGATATAGTCTTCTAAGTGCGCTGGGAGGGAACGCTTGGTTGCCCACTTGGAACTCGACTTCCTTATCGAGGCGGGCTTTTACTATCTCGGTCGGTGGCCAATTGCGTTGATGGACGCTATCGGCCAAAAGAAGGATCAGGAGTTCGAGGCGCTCCAACCAAACCCACTAGAGCCAGAATCGTTTATTGCATCCGACACTTTTGTGGTCGAGGACCGCGTCTTCGATGTCATTTTTGGTAGTGATAAGCAGCGACAGAGGCAATACATCCTTCGCGTGATGGCTATTTACCCGTGATAGCGGCAGATCATGGCGGGTGGTTGCTTGTCGGCCGCGGCTGCGAATATGCCAGTGCGATTTTTGGAATCTTAGGCACTGTCCTTATGGCCCGCCGCTGCGGCCGACAAATCAGTCGCAGCATTCTCTACGCGGCGACGTGGCCCTTCTTCTTGGTAGTTGGCCAGGGCCGACACGCACAAAAATTCTTCGTCGCTCGGGCCAAGCTCAGTTGGGACAGGCCAGAATCACCCGCTGATATGACGCTGGGGCTTAATCTATTGTTCTGGGCCTTCTTTCTCCAACTCATTTCCCTAATCTTAAAGTAGCGTCGGGGAACGCAAGAGTTCAATGTGACGGATCCGCGCTTCAAGGCCATCGTTTCGGGCTTTCCGGCGTCTACTTCTAGGCTCCGGTAGCCTCGCTCTTGTAATAGTGCCAGGACAGCGGCCGCTCGCTTACTGGGCCGTCTGGTTAAGAATCCGGCCCGCCCGGCCGAGGCTGTATGGGAAGGGTGTGCTGAACTGCTCTGCTGTCAAATCTACCACTGTCCCGTCCTCAGTTTCTAGCCACCAGTGGCTGATGCCCTTGTAACGGGCGCGCGCCGGCGTCAGCTTGTACTGCCGGCCATAGAGGTGGTAGAAGACCTCTGCGAGGACGTAGCAAAGGCCGGCCAGCGGATGCTGGAGGTTAAGCAATGGCCGCTTTGTCTCACCCGCCGCCGCTCTAGGGCTGCGGCCGTCAGCTCGGGACCGGGACGGGCTGATTAGAACTACTGACCTCCCCGGTCCCGAACCAGGTAATATCCCTTGTTGAAATCTGTGGGTCCCCATTGATTTTAAATGCTTACTGTTGAATGGCTTGCGGCCCACTTATTGAGACCGATTGAACCTTGAAAGCCGGGTGCCCTCGCAGCTACAAAATTATCTACAGTCCGAACGGAGTTCCGTATAGTGCAGCAACTCTCCGCACGCTCTCGATTGGGAGCCTGGGCTCGCTTGGCCTAGTCGTGTCGTCAAACTGAACGAATTCTATTCGAACACCTTCGTTCCGCGAGGAAGCGTAGCAGCAACCCTGAGCCCCTCGTGCCTGGCTAACGTCTTATCAATCGCTAGTCTTTTAGTGTCACGCGAGGTAAAGGCAGAAGCAGATCTGCTAAACCGATTCCGTTGATGAGATTCGGAAGTAGCACTACACGAGGGACAAGGGCGAAGGTGGCTTACTTGGTTGTCTTGTGTTTGAATGCCATCTTTTGAGCCATGAATACGATGAGATTCCTGTCCTCTCCATCCATGCGACCGAGAAGCCTACGGAACTGATTGAGAACACGGGCATCCTTGCCGGAATTCCCCCAGGCCGTATCGTCCTCGGCCTTATGCCGTGGGAGAGCAGGAAGCTTGGGAGGCTCCTCGCCGTCGTAGAAGAGTTGGTACAGAGGAACTTCCAAGGCTCGCGCCATTTTTTCCAGGGTTTCGATAGCCGGAACGGTGTGGCCGTTCTCAATACGAGAGATGTAGCAACGCAGCAAACCAGTCCGTTTCTCGATGTCTCCTTGTGACAGCTTCTTTTCTTCTCGTAAAGCACGCAAACGATCAGCAACCATCATGTCTGGGCTCCTCATTACGACAAGGACGAATTTGATGACAGAGTTCTGAACTGAACTTAGACAGCATCCATCGACGGCAGCAACTTCGCAAGGGGCCAACCTGCCCCCCGCGCGAGGAGCCCAAGGGTGATTTATGCTGTGTTTTCGCGACTGCCAAGCCGAGTTCTCAGCCAACTGGGCCAGCATTGGATTCAAATAGGACTTTATTCCTTTGAGAGACCACTCGATGAGCAAAGGAGCCTCTGAGTAGTCCTTTGATTTTTTCGAAGTTGCGAATACAGTATGAGGGCAAGCGGAGGAATTCGGAAAACGTGAACCAGAGGACCTTGGCGATGATGGACGGATTCGGGAGAGCGCCGATTTGCGGCAGCGCATGGATAAGCTAGATTGGCTGTGGCGGGATTCACGATTTGGGCTGCGAAGCTTCGTTAAGGAGCGTCGGTCCACTCTGTCGGCTATTCTCGCGCTCGCGCTCGGCATCGGTTCGACAACAATAATCTTCAGTGCGATCTACTGCATCCTGCTCGATCCTGTTCCTTATAAGGACCCGAATCAACTCATAAATGTTTATATCCACGATTTAAGTGAGCCGACGGTAGATGGTCGCAGCGCGTTCTCAGTTCCGGAGTTTATGGACTATCGCGAACAGAACAAGGTGTTCGTGGACATGATGGGTTTCAGCTTCATGGATGTTCTCTACGCGAACGGCGAAGGGACCCAACTCTTCCGTGGCAGTTTTGTGACTCCCAATTCTTTTGAGTTGCTCGGAGTGAGTCCGCATAGGGGCCGCTGGATCACATCTGAAGACGGGAAACCCGGTTCACCGCTTGTGTTCGCGATGAGCTATCGGCTTTGGAGCAAGCAATTCAACCAAGACCCGACAATTGTCGGTACCACAATGACCCTCAACGGTGTACCGAGAACACTCGTTGGGATCATGTCTCCGCGATTCCTTCTATTCGATTCCGACATCTGGATACCTATCAGTTTGAGCCACAACGACATCAGCAACAGTGAAACCGGGAACGTGCCCTTGTTCCTAGAGGCGTTAGGACGTTTGAAACCCGAGATGAGCTTGGAAGCCGTCGCGGCAGATTTCGAGGTAATTGCAAAAAGACTCGTCACAATCTACCCGAGAAACTATCCAAAGCATTTCACAGTCTTAGCGAAGACCCTCGCGCAAGCCGATGTCGGACCTATCAGGGGCATACTGTACACGCTGATGGCAGCGGTTTCGATGCTGTTGTTGATTGCCTGCAGCAACGTCGCGAATCTACTGCTTGCGCGTGGGACGGCCCGCGAGAGGGAGATCGCGATCCGCGCGTCACTCGGAGCGAGCCAGTGCCGGCTGATCAGGCAATTGCTGGTGGAGAGTTTGATCCTAGCTGCAGCGGGTTGCATCGTTGGCTGTATCTTTGCCTACCTGGGGTTGAGAGGACTCGCGGCCGCGATTCCACCGGGATCGTTTCTGCCCGAAGTGGAGATCGCGATGAGTCCGGTTGCATTGTTGTTCGCGGTGGGCATCGCTATCGTGACAGCAGTCCTCTGCGGATTGCTACCGGCGATTCATGCAGTGCGTGGCGTGTTATACACGCGATTGATGGGCACCGGGAAAGGCGTAAGCGCAGGCTTCCGCCACGGAAAGCTTCGCGCCGGCTTAGTAATCGTTGAGGTGGCGCTATCGATCGTGCTACTCACAGGCGCAGGACTAATGATGCGCACCTTATTTGCGATTGAGCACGTCGATCTCGGCTTCGACCCTGCGAATATCCTCATTGGAAAGCTCCCTCTCCCCAAAGGTCGTTACGATACGGCGGAGCAGCAAAGAATCTTTTTTCAGCAGGTTCTGCGACGCGTGACGGCACTGCCGGGCGTAATTGCAGCGACGATAACGGTTTCCTTACCTCCCGAGGGTGGGCCTCAGAGTGAAGTGACTGTCCCCGGCAAGACGCAATCCGGGCGTTGGAATGCGATGTTAGACTTGTGCAGCGAGGGTTACTTCCAGACACTCGGGCGCCAGTTGATCAGCGGCCGTCCGCTTTCAGAAGCCGACATCGACTTGAACCGTCGGGTGGCAGTGGTTAACCAATCGCTTGCACACAACTACTTTACAAACGAAAATCCAATCGGGCAGACGATCAAATTCAATCTTCTCGACCTGCTCCCAGACGCGCCGCATGACGCCTACTTCGAGATTATAGGAATCGTTCGGGACGCCAAGAATCGAGGTTTGCGGAACTCGCCGATGCCCGAGGCGTTCATTCCGATTTCGATCTCTGGAGCGGGTAGTCGTGGAATTCTAATTAGGACTGCAACTGATCCCCTCCTAATGCTGTCGAGCGTTCGCCGGGAGATTTGGGCAGTGGATTCTAATGTTCCGTTGGCCCAAACGGACTCGCTCGAGGGTTATTTGAAACGCTTCTCGTACGCAGGTCCGAAGTTCGGTTTTGTAGCGGTCGGTACGTCTGCGGGTATCGGATTGGCGTTGGTAATCATCGGCGTTTTTAGTGTGATGGCCTATACAGTGTCGCTGCAAACGCACGAAATTGGGGTTCGCATGGCACTGGGCGCACAACAGACGGATATTTTACGGATGATCTTACTAAAGGGCCTTCAGTTGATCGCGGTCGGCGTTGTAGTTGGCCTGTTCGTGAGCTTTGGCGTTACGCGTCTAATCGGTAATCAGATCTGGGGCGTCTCACCCACCGACACATGGACGCTCTGCGTGGTCGTAGCAGTCGTTCTCGTTACAGGACTAACGGCCTGCCATCTCCCGGCCCGCCGCGCAGTACGAGTCGATCCGCTCATCGCTCTTCGCCACGATTAGGTCATGCCGCCTTCAGCGTCACAAGCGAACGATGAGGCGGTATGTTGGAGTATCGCCCAGAGGACGAAGGCCGATTTATGCTGGCACGAAATGGGAGCCGGAACACGAATACAGGTTGGACGTCGACGGGTACAACGAACTGTCGCCTCTCTCTGTGCCAAGATCGAGTTCCTCGATGCGGTTGATTGGCTGTGTGGCGATCTGGACCAGCACTCTGCGGAGATCCTTGAGTGTTACTCATCGGAGCGGTTAAAACCATTTTTGCGCTTGACAACTCTTTTACTCTCATTGATGGTACAAAACATCCGAGCGGTCCAGAATCAGTGCTGCTGAGAATGCAAAGATCAAGACTCAGGGTCTACGGGAGGCGTTCTATTGCTTCTTTGCGGACCAGCATTGCAATGTGACTTGTGAGGGAGAATTTTTTAAATGGTCTTTTCAGACGCAGATCTGAAGATTGTCAATGAACTTCTTGTGCCAAGTATGGGCACCGAAACCCTAGCACCTTTATTGTACTACTTGACGCGATTCACTCGGGCGCGGTTTGTCTTGGAAGGTGGTACTGGTTACACAACACCTTTTCTCGCAATGGCACTTGCAAAGAATAAGCTCGACTTCATTACGGAGCGGGAGGCGCTGCGGCGCAAGACAGACATTTATCTTGCTGCAATTGGATCTACTATTGCTTCCGATCCTCAGTCGAGTGTGGTCGAACGCCCATTGAGTAAGCTTCCGGTGGGCCTAAGCGCACTGTATAGCGAAAAGTCAAGTAATTTGGCGCAAAGACGGTTTGAGTGGCTTTTGGAAAACCCGTCATGGGCTCGACCCGGTTATTACCTGCAACCATACGATCCACAGCTCTTTTCTGTGGATAACCTGAGTGACGCTGCCAGTTCCGCTCCGGTTTCTCACCGTATCATCGAGCGACTGGGACTCTCCGATTACGTGACTTTTCACAACGTTGATTTTTGGACCTTTAAACCGCAGTTGCATTGCGCAGAACACATGCCATTTGATTTGATCTGGGTTGACCTCACGGTCGGGGTCAGGGGAGCGATGAACTTGTTGCAACGGGACTATTGGAATTGTCTTCGTCCCGATGGAGGACTTCTCATCATTCACGATATGATGACCACGCGCGGTGGACAGCTTCTTGTAAATGAATTCAAGAAACTGCAAGAGAACGCGCGCTTTGCTGATTTTGAGATGGTTGGTTTCCTTGAACCGCAGCGTCTGATGCAGGGTGACTTCATCCTTATTCGAAAGACTTCTGGTAAGAAGATCGCTCCCGTGGACGACATAATTCAGCCTCCTGGTCGAGATGTTCTCGAAAAGGAAGCAGAAGCATTAATGAAAAGACTTACACATTAGTAATAATTGAGGAGCCGTGTTGGAGGGGGGCTTCTTAGGTGGCGAGGAGTAGGTCTTCGAGCGGCGAGCTTCTAGGGCAAGAGGAAACGTACGGTCTGTGACGTGTGGACCATAGTGTGGTTAATATATCGGTCCGGTGAACCCATCTTCGGCCGTTGCAAATTGCGATTGATGCTCCACCTCAGCAAACGAGGCCAGGTACTTGAACCCGTGGAAAGCATGTGCCTATGTGCGTCGCATTCCCCCAGAAGTATCCGGGTGCCACGGTGATCGGGTTGCTCAAAGGGAAGAGTCCGATCGCGATGGCCCGTTTGTGCGCCAAGATGCCTAATTTCTTTCACGGGCGACCGTTTTTGGGCCTGTGGGTGCCGTGTCCACCGTCAGACGTGAACTGGGGCAAGTTCGCCAGTACATACGCGAGCACGAAGATTCGGATGGGACGGCCGGTCGCTTCTAAAATTTGTCAACCCAACACGCGCTTCAGCGCGACGCCTAGACTATTGGGAATACCACCTTTGGGGGCGCTACTCGCCAAGCCGTCCACTTTGCGGGGTGTCCGACTAAAAAGGGGATAATTTCGTGGAGGAGGCGCTACATTCCCTTAGGTAACCTGAAGCCCGAACCATGTCGGGCCACGCGCAGAGAAGATGCCCATATAGTAGAATTACTTGTTGCGTCAGGCGAAACGCTGCCTCTAGCTCGCGTCCATAGAGCAGTTCTGCTGGAACCGCCCCCTCGTTCCGCTTGTCTCCTTCCAATAGCCTCCTGATATGACTCTTCACGTCTGCAGCATATGCGGATACTGACGCGCTGGGGAGCAGGAGTCGCTCTTCCAACAGGCGGCACCTGGTTTGTGTTGATGCCCTTCTACAATCATTGAGATAATTACGAAATGCCAGGGTGGGTAGGGTTCCGATGTCAGTCAATGCACGCCCCACTGTGAAAAGAGGGTTGGGGTCAGTATCGTTGGCGTTGGCGTTGGTGTCCGTACCCAAGGAACGTATCATGCTGCTCAACAGGACACTCAGGTTGGTACTGGCTGCACTTCGGTGTATCTCGCCTGGCCAAAAACACCGCTTCTTAAGGGGCGCGTGGAGGATAGCATAGGGGACATGCCCAAACCAGACATCTGGTCTCATCCTCTTCAGAAGCTGTCCAAATGATATATCTTCGCCGCGACCGATCGGGATGAATGGCGCAAACATGAAACGACCGTCACCTGCAAACGCTGTAGACATCAAGTCATCTACTCGTTCACTCAGACAGAGATCTGGAGAAACCTGTGCCATTTCCCTACTGGTGGTCGCTTTCAGATATGCCTCCTCAGACGCGGTAAGCCGCTCCAGAGATTCTTCCTTCAGAAAGAGATACCGAGATGGACTGCCCCAGCCGCAATCACCAATCACTCCGCTCAGTGTAATGAGGACACGACCCGCCTCGCGACGGAAAGCAACATTCACGGTACTATCGCCATTCTTCTCCTCCGGAAGAGGCAGATCAGGCACGTCTCGGCCGAGGACGCGCTCATGGCAAGAAAGAAAGTCTGTGTTTTCGAATTGCACAGACTGCAGTAATGAGTTACGATTTTCGTAAAACCAATGTTGAATTGGGTTGTTAGTGCTCAGCCTTACTGATTGCTTGTTAGCACCTGGGTAGGATGTGAACTGATCGGCGCATGCAAATAAAAACTGAGTATCGTCATCAAGGCTGAGAAACCGGTCGCCAAGACATGCGAGTAGGAGCACGTTGCGATTTGCTCCGGGACAAACTATGCCGAGATTTGTAAAACCATTTACCGCGAAGTCGATAACTTTTCTGTCTAACCCTGAGGACGCAAGACTATCTACGAGGCGACCCTTTTCTTCAGGGCCAATAAGCGCGATCTCTAGCCACCCTTGTCTCCTGAACTGCAGAATGATCTCCCGATTTGTGGAGGCGGAACTCTGATCCGCAGAACCGTCGGCAATTACAATTCGGGGTCTACGTCCAAAAGCGGACAAGTTAGCAAGCATTCCCGAGAGACAGCGCTTGAGGGCCCACGGGCGGCTGCAGGTTGGAATCACAATCGCGCTTATGGAAGACCGATCGTCTGTCATGAAATTGTCCCGACCGTAGAGGAAAGTAGCAGCTCCCAGAAAGCCCGACGTTACGCGACCTGTAGCTGTTGAGTCAACGACAGGCTATGTTTTCGAAGAAGGTTTGCCACTCTGCGAAAGCCTTTCACCTCGGAATTTCCGCTTCGTTTCCACAATCCCCATGGTCGTCCAACGCAGCCGCTGAACGCCGCCGTAGCTCGCCAGTGGATAGGTACGACTCGAATCGGGTCGCTCGTAGTTAGCTGGGCCGCAGCAGTTCTCCCACGCCAAGTTTTCCCTTCATTTCTTCCACCCGGTTCCGTGCCATGCTGGGATTCACGCGCTCCATTTGCTGGGGATGTTCTCCAAACTCGGCTTGAGCTTCCTCGCAACCCGTCATCACAAAGGTGTTGCGGATTCTGAGATCATACTTGCCATGCCTGTTTTTCGGAACACGCTCGACCACATTGCGCCGGGCCTTACAAAGCACCGGCACCTGCTTTCTTTGCGATCCTGATCCCGAGCTGATCTACAGCAGCGAAGCAGCATCTGGACTCGCGCTCTGCGGGCTGGGTCCACTGCTTGAAGGGTATTCGGTTGTCGCGACACGGAAGCATGCGCGTTCATCGTCCGACGCCGCCGTGAAGGACGAGCCCCAATTCCTAGATTTTGCGAAAACAGTCCGTTCACGCTTAAGCGACAGATTTGGATCATGCCTTTTGACAGAGCATGGTCGCGTACCGCTATGCATCGACTACACTGGCGCTAGTGAACCCCATTGCTACCACGCCCATTTCCTTCTGTTCCCTGCGGCAAGAGATGTAGAGGCTCACGCGCGGTCTTTTTTCGCAAAGACCGAAATCTTTACTTCGCTTGAAGCCGCGTTGGGCCACGCGAGGGAATCGGGCGAGTACTATCTTTTCTCGTCTGAGCCAACTCGCTTCTTGATTATGACGAGACCAGGGAGAATAATTCGACAATTCTCGCGTTATCTCGTTGCTGAGTCTCTGGGCCGCAGCGAGCTTGCCAATTGGCGTCGATATCCTGCGCGAAGCGACGCGATTTCTACGGCGTGCAATCTTCGCGAACTTTTTGCTAGGTGAGGTTGGCCAGTGTTAACTTCCGAAGAGCTCAGTGAAGCGCTAGACCGGCTAGCTGAGAAGTTCGAAAACAATCTTCAGCCGTCGCCCGACTGTGACGCGCGTGGCTGGGGGCAATTTCTCGATAATCCAAGAAGCCAACAGGTCGGGCCCTACGGCACTTGCGCTGGCCTGATTGTGTTGACGCTTGCCGGTCGCGGCAAGAGTTTTCCTGTTACCGAAGCGCAAAAGCTTCTTGATTGCTGGTGGGGCCAACGAGACAATCCTGCGGACAAGGCTCACAGCCTGTACGTGCAGACTTTGCGGCTGGCGTTTCAGCATCTTGCTGTACGTCTTTCAACCATAGCCTCCACTGACCACACGGTGTGGGAACTCAGGAAAGCCCTGTTGGACCGGCTTCTGCCGTCAGAATTGTGGGGCAATTATTGGACAAACGAACAAACACACGACGCTACCCCCAGAGCGTTCCCTTCATCTTTGGCAGTCCTTTCCTTCGCCATGATGAGCGAAGACTCCCGAGACACTGACAAGCGAGTCTTGACGGCGACCGAGAAGCTTGAGACAAAGTTCACGCTATCATCCGGGCTGTCGTTACTCGAACGGGTCGCTATCGCCACCGCTCTAATTGCGACAAACGGCTCGGCGTTGAAAGGAAAGGTGCGGCGACGTGTCGGTCGCTTAGCGCGTTCGTTGCATGGAGATCTGAACGCTCAAGGAACATATTTTTTCGATTTTGAATTTCTACCGAACACGCAGAACAGAGTCGATGGTCGGGACTACTTCATCGTGTCACCGGAAATCCTGTTGGCAGTGGCGGGGTTTCAGGTTGGGGCACCCCCTTCCCTCCGCTTGATGGCGGAGCGTACCGTGGAGCTTTTGAACAACAACCTGAAGCAGAACGATCACGCCTACAAGCCCAATGTGGGTCCTCGCATTAGCACCATGGACCAAGCTTGGGCTGCTCTCCTTCTTTATGTTGCCCGTTCGAAGCACAAGTCGCCTAGCAGATTCTCCAAGATTGTCTACGGACTCCTCAGAAGTAGGAAGGACAATTGGTTCACCGGGAAATTTCTCCCGGCCTTCTCCACACTTGCTATGATAGCCTTAAACGTGTTGGCGCGTGACGCTGGGCTGGCTTTGCAGATTTTTTCCGCTCTCGGGCTCTCTGTGACCTCGTCAATATATGGGCCAAGGTACTTTCGCAAGCTCCTTCCGGGCCGGGAGGACATTTGACGATGATCATCCGCGATCCTCTCTATGGCAAGTTCGCGCTGCCTTCCTATCTTTCGCGGCTTGTGATGACTCCAGAGGTTCGACGCCTTTCGCAAGTTCGATTGCTTAACACTCTTACGCCATCCCTGGCAACATTGGGCGAACTGAGGCGGTTTTCGCATACCTTGGGTGTTTTGTACTTATGCGAAAGAAACGGTGCGACAGGCTTTTCTGACGAAGAACGGCGAGCTTTGGCCGCTAGCGTCCTGTTGCACGACATTGGAACGCCGCCATTTGGTCACCTTATGGAATACCATCTTCGTGAGCATAGCAATTGGAGCCACGAATCAATAATTAGGGCAGTTCTTCGCGGAACACATGCACCAGAAAATCGAACACATCAAATCTTTGGACGGCGATCACTTGAGTTTCGAAATGAACTTAGGAAATTAGGCATCTCATTGGAAATGGTCGAAGCCATAGTCGGTGGCGAGCATCCTCTCTCGTTGCTGCTATTCGGAACGCTGGACCTGGATAATCTCGACAACGTCGCTCGAATGACCCGAGCCCTCGGAATCGGCGGCGGCGCAGAGTTGGCACTACGGCTAGCGGCAGCGCTTTCTGTTACGCGTGACCGGCAACTGTGCCTAGACGAAGATTTCAAGAACCAAACCGTAGGCAAGTGGGCAGAGTTGCGCCTCCAGGCTTATGACGCGATCGTTTTTGATCCGCCAACGGTTGCAGCACAAGCGGTGTTGTCTGAGGCCATCGAGACCGCTATGCTCCGAGGAGCCATCACGGAAGATGACTGGCATTTATCTGACGAGGAGCTACTCGAACGTCTGATGCAATGCAGTGAAACGAAAGATTCAATCATCTTGGAATATCTGGGCAGATTGCCCTCCATGGTGTTATGCGTGCAGATTGCAGGAACTCTGACAGAGTGCGGGTTCAGCTCCAGGTCACAAGCTAAGAACACGTTGGAAGCGGTACTTCACTCAGAATTCGAGAGCCAACGAGTGCTGGGATACGTCTTCATCGACTCGGGGACATTCTCAAAAAAGCTGCGATTCCTATGCCCGAAAACTGATAGAGAATGGGAAATCGGGCAGACCTCGAACTCAGTGATTTTCTACGGTTTTGCACGCGGGTCCAAGTCTGTACCTCCCAATAGGCGAAAGCGTGCCGTAGAGTCTTTGCTCACGAAACTAAACCTCACGTCTGAAAGGTTGGTCCGTTGCGACTTGAGCGATCCCTCGGAACCAGTCGATGAGCCTCAGCGATCATTTAATCTCGCGTCTGCGTAAGATCGATTGGGACTTTCCCGGGAGTCCCAGCGAATCGCCTTTTTCTGCGATCCATTGGCATCCGGCTCGGTTCGCGTCTCAGGTTCCATCATCGCTAATCGGGCTGCTTAGCAAACCTGGCGACGTCGTGCTCGATCCGTTTATGGGTTCGGGCACGACCCTGGTTGAAGCGCAGAGATTGGGGCGCAAGTCTATCGGATTGGACCTCAACCCCGTAGCCTGCTTGATTGCTCGTGCCAAGACACTTTCGGTGTCGATGGGGAAAATAGAGCAGGCGATCGAGTTCGTCGACAAAGAAGCACAAGATTGTCTCAGCAAATCCGTTTTCGGCCGCATCCCACGAAGCAAGGTCCCAGCATCCGTACAATCCAAGTGGTATACGACGCGCGCCCTGGACAATCTGGGTGTACTGTGGAATTTGATAGAGCCTTATCGTGGAATTGCGGCAACGTTTTCGAAGGCTGCATTTTCGGCAATCCTCTTGCCTGTTTGTCGAGAAACGAGACATTGGGGCTATGTTTGTGACAATTCGACACCGCATGGCTCCTATGACCGGGACGTCCTCTCAGAATATCGCGGCGTGCTGAATCGGTTTCGCCTGGCCTACGTTGAAAGGGACATTGACCGAATCGCCACGCAAGGCGAAAGAGCCAAGATTGCACCGGCAAAAATTTGGTGCGGAGATGCCCGCGAGATCCTCTCCAAAGTACCGCCTGAAAGCGTCGACCTAATAATTACGTCGCCGCCATATTTTGGTGTGAGCGACTATGTAAAATCGCAGCGTCTCTCAATGGAGTGGTTTGGGATAGGCCTCGAACCACTTAGACTTAGGGAAATCGGTGCGCGCAGCAAGAGGCATCGTGCGACCGCCGCAGATGAGTACTTGAGTGAATTGGGTGCGGTGTTTACAGACCTCGGAAGGTGCCTGCGGAAGGGTGGGCTTTGCGTTGTAATTGTTGGCGAGTCGTCCAAGCGCGATTCTTTGCTGGCTCGTGTACTTGGCCAGCTTTTGCTGTGTGGCCTAAAGTCGGAAGTCGACTTAAATCGCAGAGTTTCCTCCCTTAGAAGGCAACTTCCAAGTATCACTAGTGAGCACCTCATGGTTCTCTCAAAGTGAGCAAGGATGCCTGACGAAACCACGCTTAGAGACCTCGGCGAACGCGAAATCGTACAGCGCATTCTTCCAAAGTATTCCCTCGGAATCGGCGACGACTGCGCAGTCATCGATATCAACGCCGAGCGATTGATTGTGACAACCGATCCTGTGCCGCCGCCTGCGGCAAAGCTCATTGGGAATGATTCTGACTTGTTTTGGATGGGATGGCTTCTTGTAGTGATAAATGCCTCGGATCTGGCTGCTGGGGGCGCACACCCCTTGGCATTCCTGGCGGCGATTGAAGCTCCTCCGAACCTGCCACTGCATCAGTTTGAGCGCTTTCTTGAAGGTGTAAAGGAGGCATGCGCATCTGAAGGGCTAAAGTATGTCGGGGGAAATCTGAGGGAGGCGCCGGTTCTTTCGGCGGTCGGGACAGCTATCGGTACGTGTGATGCAGGGTTCTTTCTAACTCGAAAGGGGGCGGCGGCCGGGGATTGTGTAGTGAGCATAGGTCCCGGCGGGATTTTTTGGAGAGATGCCCTTGCCGTGAAAATGCTGCACGCTGATGTTGCGAAGGAGCAGTCACCATTATATAAGCCCCGTTCTCAGGTGCGCGCAATGGAGCATTTTGCGAGAAGGCGTCTAGTTGTTGCGGCCATGGACAACAGTGATGGTCTATTGCCGACGTTGGCTCAACTATCGGCCGCGAATTCCCTCGGCATATGCATAGACCTGGACAAACTTAAGGTTCCCATGGAAGGTGTTGCCCTTGACGTTGATCCAGCGCGCCTTTGGCTCGGTTGGGGCGATTGGAACGTGATTGCCGCCGTTAGAGGCTCGGACAAAGATCGGCTCGCCGATGTCGCTCGTACGGCCAAATTTTCCGTACATCACATCGGAGAATTCATTGCAGGCGAACCGAGTGTAGTGCTCAAAAGAGGTGATCAGACTCAGGTCGCACCGAGGCTGGAATCGGAGCGGTTCGCCAAAGATTCTTGGTTTGCAGAAGGTATCAACGGATACATTGATCGCCTCCTCAGGCTTCCCTTGCTCAAATCGTAGGATGGCAATCGAAAGAGGGTGGGCGACGAGCAGAATGGTGGGGCCACCCGGACTTGAACCGGGAGTGCTGGTTTAGGAAACCAGAGCTTTATCCATTTAAGCGATGGCCCCGTGTACCCCAAAATTGTACCCCCAGCCCCGTCCCGAACAAGCCAAAATAAGCCCACTTACCCCGAAATGAATGCGCACAACCCATTGACAAATCAGTAAGAAGCCCATAGGCTAACTTTTCCTAAACCTGTTCTCCCGGTTCAAGTCCGGGTGGCCCCACCACAAAAAGCTGTCATCCAGACGTAGCTTTACCCAACTTCTCCCATATTTCCAAAACTGGGGTTCCGTCCACGAGTATGGAACGGGCCATGCAATAAGCAAGAAGCTGCATTGCTCCTTTTCCATGCAGCTCAAGAAGTGAAGTTCAGGTCAAACACGAGACGGACGTGATCATCACTAATTTTTTCTACCAGTCTGATCTGACTCAGGTTGACAATCTTTTCCTGTTTGTCGTCACCGGCAACAAGCATGAATGATGGCGTGCTGTCTTTCTGGTTTGACACTTGTCCTCCATATGGAGAATTCTAGCTTGATTGCGGTTCAAAAGCGAATCGGTCCCTAACCGATACATATTTCGGCCCTCGGTAGGCCGAATTACCGCGACTTACCCGCACTGACCAACACTTAACCTATTGATTCCACACGTGCACGACTCCGGCAGCGTCTTTTCCTAAACTGCGTGTCGGGAGTTCGACTCTCCCCAGCCCCACCAGCCTTCGCCCGCTCTGCGGGCTACGGCCCAGCGAGCCATCACGGCGCCGAGATCACGAACGAGCCCCCACCTTGCGAAAGGCTGGGTGGGGGCCCGACTGGGTTCTATCCGTGAAGTCAGGAAATTGGCACGCGCTGGACGCTGGCGAACATCTTGTCCAGAGCATTCGTGGCCCCGCTCTCATCGAGGTAAAGCATCATCTTGATCTTCTCCAAGTACACGCCTTCGAGAGTCCGCGCCCGGGGTCCGGGTCCATGCCGCACCAACACGACGCTCTGGCCGGAATCCGAAGGGTTCGCGGCGATGCGGGCCGTCAGCACGATGTCGCTTCCCTCGCGGTGAATCGTGACGATCTTGCTCGTTCCCGCTGTTTTCACAGCCAAGGTGTACTCGCCCGGCGTCAATTTGCTTCCGCTGCACTGCACCTGGTATGGCAGTGAAAATTTCCCTTCGAAATCCACTTTCGCGGGCGGAGCCGGAGTGATGGGCACCATATTTTCGGACTTGAATTCATCGGGCGCGATCTCGCTCTGTGCGTGAGTGGTAGCCGGTAAGAGAAACGCAAGCAACAGTCCCGCGAATGTCAAAGTTATTTTCGCCGTCGTAATATTCCTCATCGTCTGATTCATTGGAATCTCCTTTCCGCTGGCCTCACAAGGATCGAATTCCACGGCTTCCCTGCCCTTTCCATCCTTGCTGCCTTGTTTGCTCATATGAGTCATGCGCTTGAATAGGCAAATCCGGGGCCAAATGTGGGGCCGAAGGGGCATCCCAGCTCATCTCTCGTGGAATGTGAAGGATGCCGTCGCCGGATTCATGCGGGGCAACTGGTCAAAGCCCTGAAGCGGTGCTGAATAAATCAACATCTGTTGAGAAATTAAACGGAGGGACTGTCTCGAAGGTCCATTGCGCCGGGCGGCCGAGCCGCTATGCTAGTTGTGGTGCGAAACGCTATTTCGCCAGTATCTCCGTGAGAATGAGACTCCATTGCAGAATGGCCGCCCTGGCATTCGCTGCGATTGCCGGCATTTTGTGGCCGGCAGCGACGCGCGCGGCGTCGGGCAAGCCTCTCGACGATGCCGCGCTGTCGGCTGCGATATGTCCGATCGTGTATCCGGTGGATCCATCTTCTACTGAAAGGGGCTATCACTACCTGTTCTACGGGAACGGCTTCTTCATCAACGAACAGGGCTACCTCATCACGGCAGCGCACGTCCTGAGCCAGCTTCATGGAGGCCAGCCTTACATTTTGCTTCGTCCGGCTTCGGGGCCGCCTCGGTTTGTTGCGGCCAACCTGGTGGCTGTGGACCGAGATCACGATGTGGCCGTATTGCGAGCGACGCCGAATCCATTTGGGGGCGCGTACAAAGTTGGTTTCCTGCGGTTGTCGTACGACTGGCCGGCGCGAGGGCGCGCTGTGATTGCCGCGTCCGAGCGGCCTTCGAAACCGCTCGATTCTTACACGCTGGATGCGTCCGGGGACGACCGCTCATCGGGCGAAGTGTTCGATTTCCCGTTTTCCCAACTGGACAAAGGGTGGAGCGACACGGAATTGTTTCTTTTCAACCATGAAGTGCGGCGCGGCCAGAGCGGCTCTCCCGTAGTTTCGAGTGACTCCGAGGAGGTGGTTGGATTCGTCGAGGGCCAATGGCTGCGATCGAGCCTTGTCCCGCTTACGGCAGCCGTGGACGAGGGCACGCCGGGAGTGGGAGCAGCCGTCCCGATCCACTACGCGATCGCACTTTTGCAGCAGCGGGGCATTCCGTGGCACACGGCGTCGGAAGGGTTGGACCCTGCAGGACGGGCGCAAGGGTTTTCGTCTCCCACTCCACTTTCGTTGGTCGCGTCGCCGTATCCTTCAGCAGCGCTTTTCGGCGGAGAAGTTGTGCTCGATGCCTTGATCGATCCGCGCGGAAGAGTGGTCGATGCAACGGTGGTGCGCGGGGCGTCTCCTTTCCTCGAAAAGGTTCTTAGCACAGTGCGGACCTGGAGTTTTTTCCCGGCGCGCTTGGATGGCCGCGCGGTTTCAGCAAGAATCGGGATCACGTTTCAATTCTCAGAATCGTATGAGCCCGCGCGGACGACACCGGTGCACAAGTACGACGAACCTTTGGCAGGTTCGGCCGACCGCGGTGCGTTGCCGGTGGTTACCGTCGAGCCTCAATACCCGGCCGCCATCGAGGCTGACGGCAACGTGATACTTTTGGGCAATGTCGGCGCGCAAGGCCAGATTACTTCCGTACAGGTGCTGCGCGACTCGGAATCGCTTGGTTCCGCCGCCGTGGCTGCCGTGCGTCAGTGGCGTTTTGTCCCAGGAAAACATGGCGGAGCGGAAACCGATTCCCTCGCCATCGTGGTGATGATGTTCCGATATTCCGGTGACGCGCAGAAGCGCTGAGAAAAGGCTGCGCGATGATCCGTTCGCGAGGTCATTCGTGGCGCAGGGCAACCATGGGATCGACGCGGGTGGCGCGCCGCGCCGGAATGTAGCAAGCCAGCAGCGCCGCGACGACGAGCAGCAGCGTCACCCCGGCGAAAGTGAGCGGATCGGTGGGAGTGACGCCAAAGAGCAGCGACTCGACGGTGCGCGTGAGGGCCAGCGAACCGGCAATGCCAATCGCCAAGCCGATGAAGATCGTGCGCAATCCCTGGCCCAACACCATCCTGAGAACATCGCTGCGACGCGCTCCGAGAGCGACACGCACGCCAATTTCGCGCGTCCGGCGGCTGACCGAATAGGCCATCACGCCAAACACCCCGGCGGTGGCGAGCAGCAACGCAGTGATTCCGAAGAATCCGATGAGAATGACGTTGAATCTGCGCGAGCCCAGCGAAGCGGAATAGATTTGCGAAAACGTCTGGAACTTCGCGGGAATCTCGGGGTCCAGGTCCTGCAGGATTCCGCGCGCTGCCGACGTGACAGACCGCGTGTCGGCGTCGCTCAGCATCGTCAAAGTGATCGCCGAACGCGGCCGCTGGAACAGATCCACGTAGAGGGTGGGGCGTGGCGGCGAATCGAGGCCATATTCGCGAACGTCGCCCACGATGCCGACGATGGTGAGCAAACGCAAGTCGCCATCCATGTTTCCGAACTCAATGGTGTGGCCGATGGGGTCCTGGTTGGGCCAGCGTTCCCGCGCCAGAGATTCGCTGATCACGGCGACGTGCGGAGAATCGCGGCCGTCGCGCTCGTCAAAGATGCGGCCTCGAATCAGGGGAATTCCGAGAACCTGGAAGTATCCGTCCGTGGCGACGCAGAAGTCCGCAGAGCCGAGGCGTTCTTGCTGCTTCAACAGCCCATCAAAACCATCCACGGTCTTGGGCATCTCGTTCTGCGTCATCAAAATAAACCTTCCGTCGGGAAGGCCCTCCACCATCGGCAGGTTGCTAGAGGCGCCCACCTTGCGCACGCCAGGGATTTGCTTGAGGCGGTCAATCAGGTTTGAAAAGAAAATCGCCTGGCCTGCCTTTGCTTTGGGATCGTCCACATATGGAAGCGAGACGTCCATCGCGACAATTTTGTCCACGCGGAAACCGGGATTCACTTCGAGCACTTTCATCAGGCTGCGTCCGAGCAATCCCGCCCCGACCACGAGGACCAACGTAATCGCGAACTGCGCCGCCACGATTACGCGGCCCACGCGCTGTCTGCCTTGCGAACCCGCTTGTCCGCGGCCGCCTTCCTCAAGGCCCTTGCGCAGGTCCCCGGAAGTGGCTCGTGCCGCGGTGAACGTTCCAAGGCCCGCGGCGACCGCGACGGAAAGCAGGAGCGCGAACAAAAGCACTGGAATATTGATCGAGACGGTGTCGAGCCGCGGCAGACTTTCCGGCGCGAGCGCAACCAATCCCGCCACGCCCCAGTAGGCTCCCAGCACGCCGAGGCCGCCGCCAACCAGCGAAAACAGGAATGCTTCGGTGAGGAATTGGCGGATGAGGCGTCCGCGCGCTGCGCCGAGCGCGCTGCGAATGGCGAGCTCGCGCTCTCTTACGGAGGATTGCGCCAGAAGTAAATTCGCCACGTTCGCGCACGCCACCAGCAGCAGAAATCCGACGGCGCCGAGCAGGACCAGCAACGCGGGTCGAGCCTCGCCCGTGATCGAGTCCTGCAGCGGAAGGACAATTGCATCTTTGAGGAGATAATCGCCTTGCTCGCTCGATGTAGCGTGAATGCGACGCGCTATCGCGCTGATGTCTCGATTCGCTTGCTCGGGCGTCACACCGTCGCGGAGGCGCGCGACCGCGTAATAGTTATGCGACGTCCTGCTTAGGTTTTCGCCGTCCAAATCGGATGGCAGCCACAGATCCACGTCTGACGGGAAACGAAATCCGGCCGGGAGCACGCCGATAACGGAGTAGAGCGCGCCATCAATCTTCAGGTGCGACTGCGAGAGGTCCTGCAGCGATCCGAGATCCTGCCTCCAGTATCCATAGCTGACAAGGACGGTGCGGCCGGCGCCTTTTTTCGCGTCGCTGGCGCCGAAATCCCGCCCGAGGATCGGCTCAATACCGAGAACCTTGAGAAACTCGGGCGAGACCGCTGCCACCATCGTGCGCGTCGGCTGCGAACCTCCGGAAACGGATGCAACGTCGTTGGCATACTTCGCAATCGCCTGGAAGCTGCGGTTTTGATCGCGAAAGTCGTCGAAATTCGGGTCTGCAAGATGAGACCGCCCGCCCTTGGAATTGATCTCGAAGATTGCCATGATCCGGTTCGAATCAGCGTACGGCAGCGGCCGCAACAACACGCCGTATACAACGCTGAAAATTGCCGTGGCCGAGCCAATACCGAGGGCGAGAGTGAGGACGGCGAGAACGGTGAAGCCGGGAGATTTGCGCAGAGTGCGGAGTCCGTAACGAACGTCCTGGGCCAGAGTCTCGAGGAAGTGCACGCCACGCGCCTCGCGGCATTCCTCTTTGGCTCGATCGATTCCGCCAAATTCGATGCGCGCTCGCCGCATCGCCTCCGTAGGCGCCACTCCGCTGCGAACCAAGTCCGCGGCGTACGTCTCCATGTGAAAGCGCAACTCCGTATCCATCTCGCTTTCCATGCGAGAGCGTCCCAGAGTGGCCTGCATCCAAGAGCGAAGACGGTTCCAAAGAGTCATATTTCCTCCGGCGTCGTGCCAACACGATAATCGGTTCTTGTCGTCATTCGTGGCGCAGCGCGACCATGGGATCCACGCGCATGGCGCGGCGAGCGGGGATGTAGCAAGCCGCAAGCGTCACGGCGACGAGCAGCAGCGTGGCGGCACCGAAGGTCAGCGGATCGCCGGGCCGAACGCCGAAGAGAAATGCAGACAGAAGACGCGTGAGGCCGAGCGAGGCAACGAGTCCGATCAGCAGGCCGAGCGCCGTCAAGAGCAGACCTTCCCTGAGAATCATGGCGAGAATGTTCGCGCGTTCAGCGCCGAGAGCCATGCGTACGCCGATTTCATTCGTGCGGCGCGCGACCGTGTAGGACATCAATCCGTAAGTGCCGATGCAGACGAGGAAGACCGCGAGCGCTCCGAAAAATGCGGTGAGTTGTGCGACGAGGCGCTGCGTCTGGATGGAATCATCGACTTGCTCCGCCAGCGTGGTGACGCGGCCGATGGGAACGTCGCCGGCAACGTCCTGGATAGCCCGGCGGACGGCGGGGATCACTTGCGCGGCGTCGCCCGAAAATCGAACGGCAAAATTGGGGAGATAGGTGATGTCTTGAGAAGAGAGAGAGTAGGCCGCCGCTTCGGGCTGTTCCTGAAGCGCTTGATATTTTGCATTCTTCACGACGCCGATGACCTCAAAGGTGTCGCGTGGGTCGGCGTCATCGAGGATGCGGAAGCGATGGCCGACCGGAGACTGGCCCGGAAAAAACTGGCGCGCCATTGTTTCGTTGATGACCGCAACCATGGGGGAATGCGGCGCGTCCTGGGGACCGAACGTGCGGCCGGCGAGCACGGGCAGTCCCATCGTCGAGAAGAAGCCTGGGCTGACACGATTGAACAAGACTTCACTGGCGTTTTGCGAAGTGGGCGCGATGCCTTCCAGGCTGACGTGGTCGGACCACTCGCCCTGATTGAACGTGAACATCGAAAAGCTGGAAGAGCTCACGCCGTGGATGGAGTCGACGCGGTCCTCGATTTGCTTGAGCAGGTTATCGAGGCGCGCGTCCGGCTTGTAGCCACCCGCGTAGAAATCGAGGTCGAAAACGAGGACATTCTGCTTGTTGAAGCCGGTATCCACGGCCGCGAGATTCATGAGAGTGCGAAGGAACAGCCCGGTACCCGCCAATAGTGCGAGGGAGAGCGCGATTTGCGAAACGAGTAGCGCTCGAGCCAGCGGGCTGCGCGCACGAGAGGAGGCGGCGCTGCGGCCATCCTTGAGCGAAGACGTGAGCTCGAACCGCGTGGCGCGAAGCGCGGGCGCCACGCCGAACAGGATCGCCGCGAGCAGAGTGACGAGGAGCGTGAACGAGAGGACGCGAAGGTCGGGCGCAACCTGAAGCGCAGTGCGCGTGGAGCCGCCGGAAACCATCGCGAAAAGCAGACGAGGCGCGTTCCAGGCGAAGGCGAGTCCCAAAACAGCACCGCAAAGCGCAACGAGGAAACTTTCCGTGGCGAGCTGGCGAATCAGCCGCTCGCGGCTCGCTCCCAGCGTCATGCGCATGGCGATTTCGCGCGCGCGGGCCGTTCCGCGCGCAAGCAGCAGGTTGGCGATGTTGATGCAGGCGATTAGAAGAACGAGCACAACAACGGCCATGAGAATTTCGAGCGACGACGAGAACTGCCGGCGAAGCGGCGATAGCCCCCTGGCGGCAGACGTGAGATCGATACGGGCGTGCTCGATTGCGTCGAGTTCTTTTGAGGAAGCCTGAGGGCTTACATATTCGCTTCGCAGAATCTGCTTGAAGAGGAAATGGGTATTGGCCGATGCCTGCGCGACGGTGACGCCGGGTTTGAGACGCGCGATGAGATACAACGATTGGAAGAACTTGTCGTCGAGCCCGTTCCATCCAGGCGAAATCTCCTTTTCCATCGAAAGAGGAATCCAGAGATCGGGTGACTGGCCGACAGTTGTGCCGAAAAATTCAGGCGGCGCCACGCCGACGATGGTGTAGACCGTCGACTCGAACTTGACCGTCTTCCCCAGAATAGAGGGATCGTTTGCGAAGCGGCGTTTCCACCAAGAATAACTGGCGACGGCGACGGGCCCCCCGCCAGGCGTTTGATCATCGGCTTCGGTGAGCGTCCTGCCGAGAATGGGCGTCAGGCCGAGGACCGAGAAGTACGTTCCGGAAACCAGATCCGCGTTTACAAGCTCGAAGCTGCCGCCGCCGACCGAGCAGTGTGCGCTGAACTCAATACTGTGGACCGCGGCGATGCCGGAGAAGACGTCATTCCTGTCGCTTATCTCGCGGTAGAACGGATAAGAGAACAGGTGCCAGCTTCCGTCCGGCAATGTTCTGGTGCTACCAGCCGACCGGCCGCTGCCGAACAAGACGAGGTGTTCGGGCTCTCGCACAGGCAAAGATTTCAGCATCACTGCGTTCAGCAGGCTGAAGATGGCCGTGTTCGCCCCGATGCCGAGGGCGAGGGTGAGGACGGCGACGACGGTGAAGCCCGGAGATTTACGCAGGGTGCGGAGGCCGTAACGAATGTCCTGGGCCAGAGTTTCGAGGAAGTGCACGCCACGCGCTTCGCGGCATTCTTCTTTGGCTCGATCGATTCCGCCAAATTCGAGGCGCGCCCGCCGCATTGCTTCTGGGGGCGCCACTCCGCTGCGCACCAAGTCCGCCGCATGCGCCTCCATGTGAAAGCGCAACTCCGCATCCATCTCGCTTTCCATGCGAGAGCGTCCCAGGGTGGCCTGCACCCAAGAACGAAGACGGCTCCAAAAAGTCATACTTCCTCTCGGGTGGTGCCCAAGATTCCCGCGATGACGTCCGCCATGCGGTTCCACTTTTCGGTTTCTGCCTGGAGTCTGCGTTTCCCGGCGGCGGTGAGACGATAATACTTCGCCTTGCGATTGTTCTCCGACGCACCCCACTCACTCACGATCCAGCCCTGGTGCTCCAGACGATAGAGCGCGGGGTAGAGGGAACCCTGTTGAATCTCGAGGCGCTCTTTAGACACTTGCTCGATACGGAGCAGGATGCCGTAGCCGTGGAGCGGGCCGAGCGAAACGGCCTTGAGGATGAGCATGTCGAGAGTGCCTTGCAGAAGGTCGAGTTGCTTTTCCATGAGCGGGGCGTCTCCTAGACAATCTAGGACGGTAGAGCCTTTCTCCTAGATTGTCAAGGAGAACGAGAAAAAGTTCGCCGAATGTCTCGGGAACCTTCGAGGCGCCGCCTGCGTATACTCTGCTAGCTGTTGAGAGGTGTGCCCATGCGCTATGCGATTGCGTTTCTTTCCGCGGCGTTTTTCATGGCGATTCCCGCTCTGGCCCAGAACAAAATCGAAGTGAACGATCTCGCTCACCATCCCTTCGACGCTGATTTTCCTTCCGGCGGGCAGCTCAGCCTGCATCTCCGCTCGGCCGAGATTCATATCGTCGGCAGCGACGACAACAAGATTGCCGTCCGCATCAGCGGAAGAGAAGGCAGCGAGTCGACCGACATGCAGGCGCGTTTCGAACGCAGCGGCAATTCGGGCGAGCTGCACGTTTCGGGCGGCCCGCACAACGAATTGACGATCACCGTCCAGGTGCCGAAGAACTCCAATCTCTACGTGCGCGTCCCCGCTGGGGATGTCGAGATCAAAGGCATAACCGGTGACAAGGACGTCGAGCTGCATGCGGGCGATTTGAAGATTGGCGTCGGCGATGCGGCCGACTACGCCCACGTCGAGGCATCCGTCACCACGGGCGAAATCGACGCGGAGCCGTTCGGCGAAAATCGCGGCGGGCTGTTCCGGTCGTTCGAGAAGTCCGGCAGCGGCAAGTACAAGCTGGTGGCGCACGTGGGCGCCGGCGACCTGACGCTTAGGTAGCACAACCACCACGGGTAAGTGCCTAAAGACCTTCCCTCGCTGCCATGCGAGGGCTTCCTGCGTTGACACACTGGTGATGGCCGCCTAACATCGCGTGTTGTGGTGCGTCCTATAAATGCAGGAGAGAGCGTTGAGAAAACATCGGAGAAACAGGCTGCCGTGGGTGCTGCTGAGCGTGCTGGCGCTGGCGCTGATTGCAACGCAACTGCTCGTCGTTGGGCACCGGCAGATCGCGCAGGCTGCAACGTCGCGGCCGCTGGCGCAGAGCAGCGACGATCCGCGCCTCGCGAAAGCCTATCGCTTTGACCGCGGCGGCTGGACGTACGTTCACCTGGAAGGCGCTCCGTACGACATCGGTTTCCAGCACGGCTATCTCCTCGCAAATGAGATCGCCGATGCGTTCGGCGCCGTAAGCCTGGAAATGACGCATTCCACGGGGCGCGACTGGGAATTCTTTCGCCGCGCCGCGCGCGAAATGCTGTGGCACCGGATCGATCCCGAATATCAGTCGGAGCTTCAAGGAATCGTGGCAGGCCTCGACGCGCAAAAAGTGAAGCTCGACCTGGACGACATCGTGGCCATGAACGGCTTCATGGAGCTGCCCGATTACTACGTGCCGTGGCTGAACGCAGTGACGAAGGCTCAGAATGCGCCGAAACTGACCGCGCCGGAGGCGTGCAGCGCGTTCGTCGCCACCGGAAGCTGGACCAAAGACGGCCAGATCGTGATGGCGCACAACAACTGGACGAGCTACGTCGACGGGGAGCGCTGGAAAATTATCTTCGATATCGCTCCGCAGAAGGGCTATCGCATGCTGATGGACGGGTTTCCTGGAGTGATCGTCAGCGACGACGATTTCACGATCAACTCCGCGGGCTTGATGGTGACGGAAACCACCATCACGGATTTCCACGGCTGGGACCCCACCGGCAAGCCGGAGTTCGTGCGCGCGCGCAAGGCGATGCAGTACGCCGGCTCGATCGACGAGTTCGTGAAAATCATGCTCGACGGAAATAATGGCGGCTATGCGAACGATTGGCTGCTCGGCGACCGCAAGACCGGCGAAGTGGCGCGCTTCGAGAACGGCCTGAAGCACACAAAGGTGTGGCGGACGAAAGACGGCTACTTCGTCGGCTCGAATTTCCCGAGCGGTCCCGACGTCACGAAGGATGAAACCGCGTTCGACACGACGAATCTGGCCGCTTCCGCGAATGCGCGGCACGTTCGCTGGGATCAATTGATGGCCGAAAATAAGGGCAAGATCGACACGACGATGGCGGAAGCGTTCGAGTCCGATCACTACGATTCGTATACCAAGAAAGAGGGCGCGAACCGCCGCACGCTTTGCGGCCACGGAGACGTGGAAACCCCCGGCGACCCCACAAACCAGAAGGAACCCTTCCGGCCGAGCGGCGCCGTACAGGCAAAAGTCACCGACAGCAACATGACTGCGTCGATGAGTTTCATCGCGCGCATCGGACACCCGTGCGGCACGAATTTCAATGCTGCGAAATTCCTGGAGGAACACCGCGATTATTCCTGGCAGGCGGCCGTTCTGCGCGACATGAATGCCGGACCGTGGACTCAATTCAAGGCGGGTGAACAGGCCGCGAAGTAACCAGCGAACTTTTGGTTCCGGAATCCCGAAGCGTCCTTCCTAGATGTGGCCTAGATGTGGATGACGGCCTTGCCGCTGAGGCCGCCGCTGCGAAGCTTTTCGAGCACTTGCCCCGCACCCTCGAGTTCAACCGTGGTGCGGACGCGCGCCGTGATCGTGCCGTCCGCGAGCATGCGCGCAACCTGGTTCAACCCTTGTGGCGAAAACGAGGGATTCAAGTTTGGCCCAACGTTCTGCGCCGTGATTTTGCGCCCCGCGAACCAACCTACGTCTGCGGCTTGGATCGTCGAGATGAGGCTGCCTCCGGACTTAAGAATCTCAGCGTCGCGGCGGATTGCGTCCTTACCGTTGACGAGATCGAGGACTGCGTCGACGCCTTCGGGGTGAGCCGCGTGCAGCGCACCGATAACGTCGACAGCTTTCGTGTCGTAGACTTCTTCGGCGCCGAGGCGGCGAGCTTCGTCGGCGTCGCCGCGAACCGTCGCCATGACGTGCGCGCCGCGGGAGCGCGCCATCTGCACCGCGTAGCCGCCGACCCCGCCAGTCGCGCCCATCACAACCAGGCGCTGGCCTGCGGTCACGCCCAGCAGCTCGAGCGACCCGAGCGCAGTTAATGCCGGGACGGGAAGCGCGGCTGCCTGTTCGTCAGTGAGGCCGTCGGGGATACGCGCCAGCGGTTCCGTCTTCACACCCGGTGCGACGGCGGTGTACTCGGCGTACGAGCCGTGCGTCGGCGCCATGCCGAAAATACGGTCGCCGACGTGGAGATCGCGTTCTCCCGGCGGAACGCGTTCGACCACACCCGCGAAATCTTTGCCCACGACAAAAGGATACGGTGAGGTGGCCGTGAGTCTGGCGAGGAGTTTGTAGTCGATCGGATTCACGCCCGCACACTTCACGCGTATCAGGAACTCGCCGTCCGCAGCGGGGACCGGCAGGTCCTGGATTGCCGGAGCTTCGCCGAAGCTCCGGACGGCGAATGCGCGCACGTCTCCCCCCTTAGCTTTCACTAATCCGCAGTCACTAGTCCTTACTTACCGGGGCCCGCGACCTGCAGGTTGTTGGTGACGCTGAACACGTTAGGCACGCCGTTGGCGCGAAGGCCGGCTACGTCCTTGTCGGCCTGAGTGTCCACGATCCCCTCGAGAGTGACGTGTCCGTTGTTCACGATGATGTGAATCTGCGGGATGGCTCCCTCAGCGTATCGCGACAACGCCGGGTAACCGTAAATCGCGCGGAATTCCTGGTGGCGGATACCGTCGTCGAACGGGGAAAGCGGCAGCACCTGAATCTGGTTGTCGACTTCGGTGACGCCCTCGATACCCTTGACGACGCGCCCTGCGTCATCTTTGAGGGTAGGCCGAACCACTTGCCCCAGCAGGGTGACTTTTGTGCCCTCGACTTTGTACTCGAGATTATCGAAGACTGAGAGGTACGGAAGCATTACGAGTTCGTGCCGGACTTCCTTCGTTAGGTAGGCTTGCTCGTGCGCCGGGTCCCTCTGCGCCTGTTTCGACGTCGCCGCCAGAATGCTGCTTGCGGAGGCGAAGACCATCATCAACGTTGCTACACCTGCGAGAAACGCGCGTGAAATGGAACGAGTAGATTTTGACATCGTGCACCGCCTTTCTTCCGCTGCCCCACACGTACTTGGATGCGGGCAGGCGGTACGAGGTTCCTAAGAGCGATACCTGAGGCCCCTAACTTTATTGATGTACGTAGTTACTCCACAGGGGCGTTCAGCGCCGCGATTACTTCGACGAAGTTGTCCGCGGCCAACACGCGCTCGGTGGCATCGTTTCGCGTGAACAACTCCCCTGCATCGCGGAGCAAGTCGTTTTGGGACTGGTTGTCCTCGGTGAGAATCAGGATTACGAGGCGGGCGGGCTTGCCGTCCCGCGAGCCGAAGTCCACGCCCGGCAGTATGGTCTTGCCGATCATCACAATCGGCCCTAGTAGCCCACCCACGCGGGCGTTCGGAACCGCCAGCCCGTCTTGCCAACCGCTTGAAGATACTTGCTCGCGTTCCCAAACCAACCGGAAAAACCGCTCCGGCGAGTTGCCCACGATCTCCGCGGCAACCGTGCACATCTGCTGAAGGACGTCGCGCTTCGTGCGCCGGTCGATATTGGGCAGATAGAACTTGTTCGAAACTGCATCCTTCAGGCGGATGGTTCGGCGTCTTCGAATCAGCAAATTCAAAGCGGGTCCCGAAACCATCGAGGTGAGCAAGGCCATGACAACAAGGGCCACAAACAGGGTTTCCCGAATCAATGCGTACTGCAGCGCCAGCAGCCCGAGAATTATCTCCATCGCGCCGCGCGCGTTCATGGCCAAGCCGATTCCCCACGAGGTGCGCCGGTCGATGCCGCTCAAGCGCGCGCCGCCGCCCGCGCCGAGGAGCTTTCCCAGGCATGCGACCACAATCACGGCCACAGTGATCCCCAGGTTGAAGTTCGTAACGAAATTCGTGCGCAGGCCGATGCTCGCGAAAAAGAATGGGGCGAACACGTTCGTCACAATTTCGTGGATTTGCTCCTTGGTGCGCGCCCGCAGGTGACTTGACTCCCCGATAGCGATGCCCGCGATGAACGCGCCGAACACGGCGTGGATGCCGGCATATTCGGCGAATGCCGCGGAAAAGAGAGTCAGGGTGAAGATGAATCCCAGCACGCCTCCGGGCCAGCTTGTATGGGCCTGAATGCGGGGCAGAAGCTTGTCGATCAACCACTTCCCGATCGTGAGGGCCAGCACAGCGAAGCCGACCACCAGGATGATCGTGCGCTTGACGCCGCCAACCGTGTGGTCGCCCGCGTTCATCATTCCCAGAATCATCGAGAAAAGAATCCATCCCACGAGGTCGTCGAACATGGCCGACGACATCACCACGGTCCCCATCTCGCTTCGCAGCAGATTCAAATCGATCAAGATCTTCGCGATGACGGGCAAGGCTGAAATGGAAAGAGCGGTCCCAACGAACAACGCGAAGATCACGCGATCAGCCCCCTGGTTCGCTCCAAAGAATCGCGGAAACAATCCTGATGCGCCGAAGCCAAGGACAAAGGGAACGATCACGCCGCACAGGCTCACTAGCAGAGCGCTCTTGCCCTGACGGAAGATGCTTCGCAGGTCTATCTCAAGGCCTGCTGCAAGCAGGAAGAACACGACGCCCAGCGTCGTGATGCCCTCCATGACGACCGGCATCGCGCCTGTGTTCGGGAAGAGGGCTTGATATATCTGCGGCTTGAAGTGCCCGAGGACGGTGGGACCGAGGAGGATTCCCGCGAAAATCTCGCCCAGAACGGAGGGCTGACCGATCTTCTGCATCAGTTCGCCGGCGATCTTGGCGGTGCCGAGAAGCACCCCAAGCGCCAGGAACATGGTCATGATGTCGTGGGGAGTTAGGTGAGGCATCGTGCCCTTTCGCTCGATTCTCGCGGGCTGGCCGCAAGAGGTTTCGAGTGACCTAGAAAGAGGCCATTACTCTACCGCACTTGGTTCTAGCGCGGCACGTATCGGATTGGACGCAAAGGAGGAGCGGCTCTGTGGAAATCGGCCTTGCGTTAATGCTACAAAATTAGTGCGCTTCCCGGGTGTGTCTTCGTGCCAGAAACGTGCTCTGCCAAAGGTTGCAAGGCCTCCGTCCCAGCGGGGCTCGTAGCGGAGCACATGTGTGTCCTTCATTACACACTCTTCGTCGAGCAAGAATGCTCTGAAATGCGCCGCGAATCGAACCTGGGTAACGTCAGCCACGACCGCCAGCTCGAGTTTATGGACAGGATTGCGTCGCGCGGCGAGAACCTGGTTCGCGTGGCAACCAGTGGTTTCTCGATGACGGATGAGATTAAGGCCCGTGTTCTGAGTACTTTGCTGACCCTGATGAATTGCCGCGAGAATATGGACCGCGCAGCCATGCGCCAGTCCGCCTTGCGGCGTTTCGTCGGTTAATCGCTACCGACCATCATCGGGCGCTTAGGCGCCGATGTAGCGAGCATATAGCGAACGTGCCACCGCCGGATCCTTCGTCCCTTTCACAATGGCCCTTCCGTCGGCGAAAACCGTCATTTCATAGGGCGGGACCTGGAACCGCAGCAGGAATTCGTTGTTGCGGACCTCGCCGGCCGAAGCGGCACCGAGCTTTTCGCTGAGTTTCGCGAGGTCGAGCTTGCGGTGGCGCTCGTGGATTTGCACGGAATCGCGTCCGCACATCGTGATGTGCGGCTGGGCCTCGCCTTCCAGGTATTTGAACTCGCCGCGGACACAGGCCCGGCAGGCCGGGTTGCGCGCGACCCGGATCGACTGAAACCGGCCGGCCCAGACGTCGCAAGCGACTAACCGGTCGTTCATCGTTTCGGGTTTCCCCGCGAGAAATTTCATGGCTTCCGCCGCTTCGATGGAAGCAATTGCGCCAACGGCCGCGTTGAGCACGCCCGCCGTGTCGCAGGTCGCCTCAGCGCCGGGTGCGGCGCTCTTTTCGTCGCCTTCGAGCAGGCAAGCGAGGCACGCAGTCAGGCCCGGCCGTACGGTCATGGTCACGCCGTAACTGCCCACAACCGCCGCATAGATCCACGGGATGCGAAGAAAGATGGCTGCGTCGTTCAGTAAGAGCCGGGTCTCGAAATTGTCGGTGCCGTCAAGAATCAGCGGAAACTTCGAGAGCAGCTCCCGGGCATTTTCAGACGTGACATCGGAAACAATCCCCTCCACGCGCACGTCGGAGTTGATAGCGCGAAGGCGCCGTTCGGCGGCGACGGACTTCGGCAAGGCTTCGCGCGCATCCGACTCCTCGAAGAGCGTCTGGCGCTGCAAGTTCGAGGGTTCCACGAAATCGCGGTCGATGATCCTTAGCCGCCCCACGCCCGCCCGGACAAGCAGATTGGCAAGCATGGTCCCCAGCGCGCCGCAGCCCACCAGGACGGCACTCGACGCGAGAAGCTTCTCCTGGCCTGCCTCGCCGAGGCCCGCAAAGAGAATCTGCCGAGAATATTTTTCGCGTTGCCTGGGGTCCATGGCGAAGTTTCCGACTTCGACCAATAATAGCGCCTTTTCGCGCGCTCCAGGCAACGCGCCATGCTAACCTTTCTTCTCACTTCGTTGGCGGATGCGAACCCCTGTCAAAGTAACGCTCAAGAAGGTCCTTCACTCGCGGCAGGCCGTGCTGCGAATGCTTGGCGTGGTCGTGTGCTGCGGCGCCGCGGGGTTGGGTTCGGCCGTGCGAGCACAGGATGCGCCGGTCGAGGGACACCCAGTTACCGAAATCCACGTCGTTGACGAGACGGGCCGCGACGTCGCGAACCCCCTTCCGCAATTGGCTCTTCAGGCTGGAAAGCCCTTCGATTTCGTTCTGGAGCGCGAGAGTCTCCGGGTGCTCTACCGCTCGGGCGACTACTCGGACATTCGCGTCACGACTACGCCAGAAGCTTCCGGTGTCCGGGTCAATTTCGTGGTGCAACTGAACTATTACAACAATGTCGTCCGCATCGAAGGATTGAAAGAGCCGCCGACGGACTCCGCCGCGCTGGCCGCGATGCGCTTGAACCTGGGAGAGCCGTTTCGCCAGAGTGCCCTGGTCGAGGGCATCCAAAGGTTGCAGGACACGCTCCGTGCCGACGGATTGTACCTGGCGAACGTCAAGTGGTCGCTCGAACCGCATAGCGACACGCGGCAGATGGATGTCACCGTCACGGTCGATCCTGGACCACGCGCGCGGATCGGCGGACTCGCCCTCGACAACCAGACGCCGTATTCCGATCAACAGCTTCTGCAGCACTCGAAGATTAAGGCCAAGCAGGAGTTGACTTCGGCGCGCTTGACGCACGGCACGCAAAAGCTGAAGGACTACCTCGTCGGACAGGGCTACCTTGGCGCGACCGTCGTCATTACTCCCGGTTCCTACGACACTCAATCGAACATCGTGCCGCTGAGCTATTCCGTGGTCGCCGGTCCGCGGGTCAGCGTTGAAATCACGGGAGCTCACCTGAGCAAGGGGCAGCTTCGCAAGCTTGTGCCCATTTATGCCGAGGGTGGAGTTGACGAAGACCTGCTTCAGGAAGGCCGCCGCAATATCCGCGACTACTTCCAGCGCCAGGGCTACTTCAATACGGACGTGCAGGTGCGCTCAAGGGAAGCCGGAAACAATTTGCACGTGATCGGGTATGACATTTCGCGCGGCGATCGTTTTCGGCTGGCGGGAGTGCGGTTCGCCGGCAACAAGTATTTCAGCACGGACCTGCTGACGGGCCGTTTGCAAATTCAGACGGCTTCGTTCGCTTCGAGCGGCCGGTTCAGCCAGCAGCTTCTCCGCGCGGACATCGATTCCATCCGCGCCTTGTATATTTCGAACGGCTTTCGCGACGTCCAAGTAAACACGCAAACAGACGACAACTACCGCGGCAAGAAGGGCAACCTTTTCATCACGTTCAATACGGTCGAAGGCCCGCAGACTCGCGTGGCTTCGCTGAAAATTGAAGGCAACAAAGCAATTGCGACCGATGCCCTGCTGGCAGTGGTGGGTTCTACCCCCGGCCAACCCTATTCCACGGAAGACGTTGCGAGCGACCGCAACAACATTCTGGCGCTCTATTATAATGACGGTTTCCCGAAGGCGCGGTTCCAGGAAGAAGTTTCGCCCGACGCTGCATCTGGCAGCGCTTCTTCCGGCAGCACCCCTACCGTAGCCACTCAGCCCGATCGTGTTCGCATCGTCTATCACATCATCGAAGGCTCAAGAGTCGAAGTGGCGAAGGTGCTCCTCACCGGATATCAGTACACGCGGCCGGGAATCATCGCGAGGCAGGTGCAGGTGAAACCCGAAGGCCCGCTGCGCGAGGGAGACGTGGTGGATACGCAGCGGCGCTTATACAACCTAGGCGTTTTTACGCGCGTTCAGATTGCGCCTCAGAATCCTGACGGCACCGATCCCAATAAAGTGGTGGTTGTCGACGCGCAGGAAGGACACAGGTACACCATCGGATATGGGTTCGGCTTCGAAGTTCAGCGCATCGAAGCCAGTTGCAACACGTCCAGCACGACGACAACGTGCGATCCAAACGCGACCAAAATCGGCTCAAGCCCCCGAGTCATTTTCGAAATCGCGCGTTCGAACATGTTCGGCCGGGCGCAGACACTTTCCTTCCGGGCGCGCGCCAGCACCCTGGGATATCGGGGGGCGCTGGGGTACACAGCCAACAATTTCCTGACGAACAGCAATCTGAGCCTGCAGCTCACGGGCTTCGCCGAGAAGACGCAGGACGTTACCACCTTCACATCGACTCGCTACGAAGGCGCGCTGCAACTCGCCCAGAAGGTTTCGCCGTGGAGCGCGCTCCTCTACCGCTATTTTTACCGGCACGTGACCGCCGCCAATCTGAAGGTGGAGCTGGAGGAAATCCCGCTCTTGAGCCAGCCGACGCTCGTCTCCGGCTTCGGCATCACATATGCGCGCGATCGCCGCGACAATGCCGCCGACCCCACGCGCGGCACGTTCAATACTGCGGACGTGAGCGTGGCGGCCACCGCCTTGGCCTCAAGCGCGAGTTTCTTTCGCGGCTTCTATCAAAACTCATCCTACACAACGTTTGGCCGCGCCTTCGTTTTCGCCCGTTCGCTGCGGTTCGGCGTGGAAGAACCTTTCGGTAACACAATCGAAGGAAACGGACCCTTCAATCCGGCCCAGTGCACCACAACCCAGGTGGCTCCGGACCAGGAAATAATTCCTCTGCCGGAGCGGTTCTTCGCGGGCGGCGGCACGTCGCTTCGAGGCTTTGGCTTGAACGAGGCCGGGCCGCGCGATCCGTGCACCGGATTTCCAGTGGGCGGCCTGGCTCTTCTCGTCTTTAACCAGGAGTTGCGCTTTCCGATGAGGCTTCCGTTCATCGGCAATCGCCTGGGCGGAACAATTTTTTATGATGGCGGAAATGTCTACACTGATTTGAATCACATCAATTTCCATTGGAGTCCGCCGTCGGTGACCATCCCACAGGGCTCTTCCAGCTACCTCGCGACCGAGCTGAATTATTTTTCGCACACCGTCGGCTTTGGCTTCCGGTATCCCACGCCCGTCGGTCCAGTCCGCATCGACCTGGGCTACCAACTGAATCCGGCGCTGTACCAGTTCTATAATCCGACCACGATGCTGTTCCAAAACATCCGGCTGCCGCATTTCGGATTTTCATTCAACATTGGACCGGTCTTCTGATGCTCCGTGTGACTCTCATTTTCGGCGTATTTGCGGCGCTCTTCTCGTTCGGCGCTCGCCGGGCCATCGCGCAAACACAGCAGCCCCCGCCTGACTCCGCCTCCGCGGGCACAACACGGACAATCGACGGGATCGCCGCGCGCATCGAAGACGACATCATCACGGAAAGCGAAGTGCGCGAACTCGCGGCCCTCCAGGAACTCGTGGATGGCCGCTCAAAATCCCGCGAGGAAATCATTCGCGAGCTGGCCGACCAGTGGATCGTCCGCCAGGAAGCAACGGCGACGAGCTTCGGCCAGCCCTCGCAGGAAGATGTGGATCGCGCCTACGAACAGCTTGTGAAGCAGTTCCCGCCGCCCGAGGAATTCAAGCGGCGTTATACCGGCCTCGGCTTGAGCGAAGCCGCCATTCGCCGGCTGCTCCAGCAGCAGCTTTACCTTTCGCGCTTTCTCGATCGCCGTTTCCGGCCCGCAGCGCAGGTGGATCACGACCAGATCGAGGCGTATTACGAAAATGAGTTCGCGCCGCAATTGAAAGCCCGCAGCGAGGCCGTCCCGCCCCTCGACGACGTTGAGGACACGATTCGCGAAGTCCTCATCCAGCGCGCCATCACCGAAAGATCAAAGAAGTGGCTCGATGATACGCGCGACCGCCTCCGGATAGAGATTCTGCCGGAAGGAGCCGCGTCGTGAAGATTCGCTGGAAACACGGAGTGATTTTCACGTTCTTCTTTCTCGCGACGATCGCGTTCGCGGTCTATCTCGCCTTTGTGATGGGCTTCGTCGAGCCGCTCGTTCAGCGGGCCATCGTCCGCAATATCGAGCAGCAAACAGGCGCGCGAGTGGAGATGAGGAAATTCCGGCTGCATCCGTGGATTTTGCGAGCGGAAATCGACGGTCTCACCCTGCACGGCCTCGAAAGCGCGGGCGCGCCGCCGCTTCTCCATGTGGACAAAATCAACATCGGCATTCGCATCATCTCGTTCTTCGGACGAAAAGTTGTCCTGGACGAACTGATCGTCGAGCGCCCGCAAGTGGCGGTTCAAATCGACGCTGCCGGGCACAGCAACATCCCGAAACCGAAGCGCGCCGGCAACAGCCCGTGGCGGGAAACCCTGTTTAAGCTGGAGGTGGGCCGTTTCGAGTTGCACGATGGCACCGCCGATTTCGGCAATCGTCGCGTCCCGCTTTCGATGGCCGCTCGCAATTTCGAGTTCGCTCTTCACTATGCCGCTGCCCCTGCCGGCGCAGACTCCTATCTCGGAAGCTTTAATTTTCATCAGGTTCGCATCGCCGAACGGCGCGACCTGCCGTTCGCCTTTGACCTATCGGGCAAATTCACCCTTCACCGCGATTCGTTTGAATTGGACCAGTTCGCTTGCAACTTTCCGCACTCGGAACTCAATCTGCGCGCCGAACTCCCTAGTTTCGCGCGGTCCGACTGGAACCTGCGCTATCGCGGCCGCCTCTCGCTCGAAGACGTGCGCACGATTTTTCACGCTCCCACCACTCCCGGCGGCGTCGCCGATTTCTCGGGACAGGCGCACTACATCGCAGGCCAGTGGACCGCAAGCGGCTACTACGACGGTCATGACATCCGCATGCCCTACCAGTGGTTCCACGCAAGCGGATTGCGAACGTGGGGAGACTACGAAGTCGCCCGGCAGAAGCTCGTGGTGGCGAATCTCAAGGTGAGCGCGTTCGACGGCGGCATCGACGGCCGCCTCGAGATGGACTTCCAGGGCCTCGCGTTCCGCACGGAAACGAAGCTGCGCGGCATGAGTCTGGCGCAGGCTCTTGCGGCGCTCAATAACCCGAGCTTTCCCGTTAACACCTTGCACTGGGATGGCGCGATCGACATCGATTCCGTGAACACGTGGGCCGGGGATTTCAAGCATTTCGAAACGAAGGGCGAGACAAGATGGTCGCCCCCCGCAAAGCTGGCTCCGGGGATGATTCCCGCGTCGGCGAGCATTGACTACGACTACTCCAACGACCGGCGCGCGGTGATGATCGAGAACGGCGCCGAAATCTCCATGCCGAAGACTCAACTGTCGTTCTATGGGTCGCTGGGCGCGGCGGATTCCGCGCTCGAACTGAAACTTCGTGCGGACGATCTGCTCGACTGGGACGACTTTATCAACATCTTGCGCGGCAAAGACGAGGCGCCGGTCAAGACAGGAGGCAAAATCGATTGGCGCGGGCGCATCCTGGGTCCTCTGGGCGGCCCGACCTTCGTTGGCCACTTGCAGGCGGCGAACGCGCTTTACGACACTCTTTACTGGGACGCGATCAACGGCGACATGGAGTATTCGCCCGACGACTTCCACCTCACGAATACCCAAGTGCAGCGCGGGCGCACCTCGGCAATGATGGATCTCGCGCTTAAACTCGATGGCGACTGGAGTTTCTTGCCGGCAAGCACATGGTCAATGGAAGCCCGCCTCGACCACACTCCCACTGACGATCTACAGAAACTTCTCGAGTTCAACTATCCGGTGAGCGGACTGCTGACCGGCGATTTTCGCGGCAGCGGCACTCGCGCCGCGCCTTTGCTCGACGGCAATTTCGTGTTCGAAGACATCGACGCGAAGGGTATGCGTTTCGACCGTCTGAGTGGCGAACTGCACCTGAAACCGGACGAGATGCGCCTTTCGAACGCCGACCTGCGCCGCGACACCGCCCGCGTCACGGGAGAAATCGCCTACCATTCCCAAGAGCAGACCGTGGCGTTCAACATAAGCGGCGCGGGTATTGCGCTCGAAAAGATCAGCGCGATACAGACTCCATCGGTTCCCATCGCCGGCGAACTCAAATTCGATTTGCGAGGAAGCGGACCGCTCCTGGCGCCCGTCGCTCAGGGCGATTTGCATCTCACCAAGGTCCGCCTCGGCGGCGAGGACGAAAGCAACTTCCACGCCGGGCTTTCCTCGGATGGACACACAGCGAGCCTTGCAATCGACACGGAATCCGCACAAGGGTCCGAATCGGTTCACGCGAAACTGGCGGGGCAAATCACGCTCGGACTGGACGGCGATCGGCCGATTACGGGCAAGCTTTCGATCGAACAATTTGACCTGGATCCCCTCATCGTTGCTGGACTTCATCTAACGCACATCACCAACCACAGCAGCACCGACGGCTTCTTCACGATTTCCGGCGCGCTCCGCCAGCCCGACTCGATCGAGGTGGTGGCGGATATCACGCGAATCGCATTCGACTACGAGCTCGTTCGCCTGACGAACGATCAGGACATCCGCCTCACCTATCATCGCAACGAAGTGCGCGTCGACCAGGCGCATCTCCACGGGCCCGACACCGACTTCAAAATCAGCGGTACGGCGCGGTTCGACCGCGATCGCCCTCTTCGCCTGGCGATCTCCGGCCAACTCGATCTGCGCTTACTCGCCGGATGGCTTCCTGACTTCGAAACTCACGGACAAACAACGGCCAATGTCTCCATCCAGGGCACGATTTCGCGGCCTCGAATCACGGGGCGTGCGAGCGTCAAGGATGCTTCCGTGAGCTATTCGGATTTTCCGGTCGGGCTGAGCAGGGTGAATGGCGACGTCGTTTTTGACGAGAGCCGGCTGCTGTTCGATCGCCTCACGGCCCAGGCCGGTGGGGGGCAGATGACGCTCAGCGGCAACGTCGTGTACGGCGAGGGAGAGTTGCGGTACGAAGTGAACGCGTCTACGACGCCTATTCGCGTTCGCTACCCTGCGGGAATGAGTTGGCTCATGCAGGGCAACCTTCAATTATCGGGCTCGAGCACCGCCGCCTTGCTCGCGGGGCGCATTCAGGTGCAGCGCATCCTGTTCGCGCAAGGCGTCGACGTGGCGTCCTTCTTCGCGGCAGCATCGGAGACAACCACTGGTCCCCCGTCCAGTTCGGCCTTCCTGCGTAATTTTTCTTTCGATATCGAAGGTCAAACGACGCCCGGTGCGGAGATTCAGTGGACCGGCGCGCACGTGGGAATCGACGGCGAAGTTCGTCTTCGCGGCACCTGGGATCACCCGATCCTGCTCGGCAACATTCACCTTCTCGGCGGGCAGATGGCTTTTCGCGGAAATACGTTCGATCTCACCCGAGGCGACATCAATTTCTCGAATCCGTTCCGTCTCGATCCCGTGTTGAACGTGGAGGCCTCCTCCGTTATCAGCCAGTATCAAGTGACGATCAATTTCTCCGGCCCTGCCAGCCACCTCGCGCTGACGTATCGTTCCGACCCGCCGCTTCCCGATGGCGACATCATCGCTCTGCTCGCGCTCGGGAGTCCCGGAGAAGAGGCCGGATTGCGTTCTTCGACGGCCAGCGGGCAAAACTACGGCGCCACCGCGCTGCTATCGGAAGCGATTTCCACCGGCATCGGCGGCAGGATCGAGCATTTGTTTGGCATCAGCCAGTTTCGCGTCGACCCGTTCGTCGCCGGCACCGCCACCGAATCGAACGCCGCCGCGCGCGTCACGATTCAGGAGCAGGTTGCGCGGAACCTCACGATGACGTACTCCACGAATGCCGCGACGACGAACCAGTATCAGTTGATCCAGGTGCAGTACAACATCAGCCGCGAACTGTCTGTCGAATTCTTGCGCGACATCAACGGCACGTACGGCTTCGACATCAAGTGGGTCAAACACCTTAAGTAATCGACACGCCGCTTCGTTTCCAGCTGTGCGCCCGCCTCAGTGAGGCATCAAGAACAGCAAGGCGGGCGAGAGGCGCACGTGCCACGGCATGGGTTGGTCGCGAAATCGCTCCCACTTTTCTTTGAAGACTTCGGCCTGAAGATGGAATTCCGGCGAGTCGCCCTCGGGCGGCTCTTGCAACTTCAAAAATAGCGTGGTGCGGAACGGCGTTTCGGACGACCGCACGAGCCAGCACGGAAACGTGTTCTCGGTGGACGCTCCGGGAATCGCCGCTTCCTCAAAATCGATATGGTGCGCGCGGATGCCAACGTATGCCGCGCGGTCGAGCGGATGCGCGATTCGAAGCTGGCATCCCCAGTCCGTTGCCTCTACTGTCGCCCTCTCGGTGTCCGCCGAAATCGTCTTCACTTTCGAGAAATTCTTGCAACCCGTCAGCCGAGCCACTTCCAGGCTCGGTGGCCGCTGGAAAATCTCTTCCTTCGCTCCGCACGCGGCAATGCGCCCACGCGAAAGCACGAGCAGTTGATCGCACAATCGGTATGCTTCCTCGATGTTGTGCGTCACGAGGAGCGTTGGCCGCCGGTATTCGGCGAAAGTTTCCTGAAGCTGCGCTTCGATCTGGCCCCGCAAGTGCGCGTCGAGAGCCGACAGCGGTTCGTCCAGCAGCAGCGCCGCCGGTTCGATTGCGAGCGCCCGTGCCAGCGCCACGCGCTGCTGCTCGCCGCCCGAAAGCTCGCGCGGATAGCGCTGCTCGAGGCCGGCAACGCGGGTGCGCCGAACCACCGCGGTGGTGCGTTTTTCCCGGTCGGCCCGCGAGAGATTTCGCACGCCGAACGCAATATTTTGCAAGGCGGTGCGATGAGGGAATAACGCGTAGTGCTGAAAGAGCAGGCCCAGGCGCCGGGATCGCGCCGGAACTCGAACCTTTCGCTCCGAATCGAACAGGACGCGATCGTCGAGAACGATCCGTCCGCGATCGGGCCGCTCGAGTCCGGCGATACATCGCAGGAGCATCGTCTTGCCGGCGCCCGACGGCCCGAGGATGCTCAGCGGAGCGCCTGATTCGGCACGGAATCGAACGTCCAGCGTGAAATCCGGAAGCTCTTTCGCGATTTGAACTTCGAGCGCCACGTCAGCGCCGCACCCAGTGCGCAGGACCGCGCGCGTGAGTCCAAAAGTAGAGGGCGGCGAGGAGCGAGAGTGAAATCGCCAGGTCGACCGCGCACCAGGCCAACGCGTGCTGCACGTCGTCCGCTTCGACAGCGAAATAAATCGCGATGGGAATCGTGGCAGTTTTCCCGGGAATGTTTCCGGCGATCATTAAGGTTGCGCCGAATTCCCCCAATGCCCGCGCGAAGGAAAGGATCGTTCCCGCAAGAATGCCCGGCCACGCCAGCGGCAGCGCCACTTCGCGGAACACGCGCCATTCCGAGGCACCGAGCGTCCGCGCAGCCTGAAGATAATGAGGATCCACTTGCTCGAGGGCTGCGCGCGCGGTCAGATACATCAGCGGAAAAGAAACCACGGCCGCCGCAATCACGGTGGCGGGCCAGGAAAAGACGACGGTCTGGCCGAATCGCAGAAGCAGTTTACCGAGCGGACCATTGCGCCCGAAGAGCAGCAGCAGAAAGAAGCCGACAACCGTGGGAGGCAGAACCAGCGGAAGAAGGAACAACCCGTCGACAAGCGTCATTACCGGGCCAGTGTGACGTTCGCGCAAGGCCGCTGCCCCAAGCCCCACAACCATGACGATCAGCGTTGCGGCGACGCTGGTTTCGAGCGAAATCCTGACCGGTGACCAGTCCATGGCCTGAGGATTGTAGGCCGGATCAGGCGCTTCCGAGGAGATTTTCGCAGCGTCAGGAGCGAGCGCCCCGAGACGCGCCTGTCGTTCGCTCGGCCGCTACTGCCGCGGCTGTTGCGGTTGCGGCGGCGTTTGCGGTTGCAACTGCGGCTTCGGCTGGGGCGCCTGCGGTGGCTGCGCGCCCGGGGCCATCGATGGCTTTTGTGATTCGGGCAGCATCGCCTTGATCTCAGGATAGTCGCCGGACATCTCTCTCAACATGGAAAGAGCGGCGTTGCGCTCGATGGCCTGGCCCCTCTGCTGTGTTTCCTGCAGTACCTGCGGGAGGGCCTTCATCACCCGCTGACCCAGGGGTGATTCGTAGAATTGAATCATTCCTTGCACGTCTTCGAGGGAGAGATGCTCCGCGTAAATGGGGACTTCTACGCCATCGACTGCCGCTGCCGGAGACTCCGCGCTCAGTTTCTGGTTGAAGTCGTCCACGAACTTTTGCAACCGGTCTCCGGTCATACTCCGGCTCATGACGGACTTAACCTGAGAGGCCATATTCGCCGTCATATTTTCGCCCGATGAACCGGTAATCTCCATCAAGTGCCGGATTGCCTTTTCCTTTTCCGGATCGACCTTGTCCGCGGTAGCCGGAACTCCAGCAGCCGGTAGTGGCTTCAGCTCCGACGGCTGCGCGCTCTGCGCCGGAACTCCCGGCTGGTGCTGCGGTGGAGCGGATTGCGAAGGCGTTTGCGCCAGCGTCGAACCGGCAACGAACAACATGGCGCCTATAAGTGCGAGTGGGTGTTTCATGAATTCTCCTTGGGTTGGGGCATCAAGTGCAAACCTTCATCTTAGCTAAAACCAGTGTCCCGCGTCACGGATCGATTTCCCGTCTCGCGCTGCGTGAAAATGCCTGCGAACGCTCCCTCCAATCGGACGCTCACCGGGGGCGTTTGGGTAGCACGGCACTCCCGCTTGTGATAATTTCAAAAGAGACCATCGCTTTCGCGATTGAGATTCATTCCTGCCAAGCAGTGAGGTCTGGTAAATGCCTCAAAGGGGCGTTGCTCAGATGAGCAGCAACGGCAGCCGCGGCGCAAGTACCGGCTCAAATTTTGAGGATGCCCGCCGGCAGATGGTTGCCCGGCAAATCCGCGACCGCGGTATCCATTCGCAGCGCGTGCTGGATGCCATGGAGTCCGTTCCCCGGCATCTCTTCGTTCTTCCGGAGCATGTCTTCGCAGCCTATGCCGACGAGCCTCTTCCGATCGGCGAGGGCCAGACAATTTCGCAGCCTTTCATGGTGGCGGCGATGGCGGACGCGTTGTCGCTCGAAGGTCACGAGCGCGTGCTCGAAATCGGGGCGGGTTCTGGGTATCAGGCGGCCGTGCTGTCGTTGCTCGCGCGCGAAGTGATCGCCGTGGAAACGCAGCCGACGCTCGCGAGTGCTGCGCGCGAGCGATTGGCTCGCCTGGGCTACGCGAACGTTCGCATCGAGGAAGCCGACGGCTCGCTCGGCTGGCCTTCAGCGGCGCCGTACGACGCGATTCTGGTCACGGCCGGCGCGCCCGCCGTTCCGCCGCCGCTCGTGGAGCAACTTACCGAAGGCGGATGCCTCGTGATCCCCGTCGGCCGCCCGGAACAACAGGAACTCCTGCGCATCGTGAAGCGCGACGGCGGCACGATCCAGGAATCGTTGTACGCCTGCCGTTTTGTGCCGCTCCTCGGGCGCCACGGCTGGCGACAAGATCCTCAGGAAGCATCCGGCGGATGAGCGACCGCGCGCCGGAGCTTTCCATCATCATCCCGGCTTACAACGAAGAGAAGCGCCTGCCTCGCGCGCTGGGCCAAATTCGGGACTATTTCGCTCGCGTGCGGCCCGACGCCGGAGAAATTGAAATCATCGTCGTCGACGACGGCTCAACGGACGGAACGGTAAAACTCGTGGAAGAATGGGCGCCCCAGGAGCCGTTTCTTCGAATCGTGCGGAACGGCGAGAATCACGGAAAGGGCTACAGCGTCCGCCACGGGATGCTCGAAGCGCGCGGACGCATCGCTTTGTTCACGGACGCGGACCTATCCTCGCCGATCGAGGAATCGGCGAAGCTTCTGGCCGCGATTGCCGCGGGGAACGACGTCGCTATCGGTTCGCGGGCGCTTGACCGCTCGCTGATCGAGATTCACCAGTCGCCTTACCGCGAACTCGCAGGAATTATTTTCAACGGTTTCGTGCGGCTATTCACCGGATTGCCCTTCCACGACACGCAGTGCGGCTTCAAGGCCTTCGTGCGCGAGCCGTCGCGCATTGTCTTCGAGCAGCAACGCATCGAGGGCTTCGGCTTCGACCCCGAAGTCCTATTTCTGGCGAAACGCCACGGTTTGCGCGCCGCCGAAGTGCCCGTTCGCTGGTCGCACGACACGGCGACGAAGGTCCACGTTGTTCGCGACAGCCTGCGGATGTTCGGCGACCTCGTCTACCTTCGCTGGAACTGGCTGCTGGGCCGTTACCCGAAGCGAAACCGACAGCGCTAGTCCTTCTTTTGAGCGGTCGGCGGCAACAAATCATTCGCGCGCAGGTACGCCGCGGCCGTGCTGTAGTGATCGGCGAAGTCGTTCGTCAATATGAACATCGTAGCGGCGCGGGTGGCCGTTCGCGTGCCGAACAGCGTCAACTGCTCGCCGAGATTTGAGTCGTCCACTTTCGCGAGCGCCTGCGTGCAAAAGTCGAAGGAAGCTTTCAGCGCGCTGACGAGCTTGTCCTTCGGGTCCGTTTCCGCGAGTTTGTCGCTTGTCGGCGCCGCCATGCCTGAAATCTTCGAACACAGAAGGTTATTCGAGCCCGCCATGTGGACCACCAGGTGCCCGAACGTCATCTGCGCGGGCGTGGGATGGAAGCTGTACTTTTCCGCCGGCATTTCGTCCACGGCCGCTACCATGTTTTTCGCTTGGCGATCCAGAATCGATCGCACGGCATCGGAAACTGGGTTCTTGCTCACTTGCGGACTCTGCGCGAACAACGCAAACGGAAACATCACAACAGCTGCCAAAGCCGTCAGAATTCGTTTCATCTTCCTCTCCTTTATGTATGCCCGCTTTCGCCGAGAGCATAGTCCTGCATCAAGGTGAGCGGCAAGAGAAATGGCAATGTTACTTTGCAATACAAAGTACTTGACACGCAGTGCGCATAATGCTAGCCTGTGTTCATGTCGAGCCACCAACCTCTTCCGCCGCGCCCTCGCGATCCTGTCGCTCTCGACGATCACGCGCGCGACAACCTTCGCTTCATTCGCGAGACCATGGAGCGAGCAGGATCCTTCACCGCGGTACCTGGCTGGGGCGGAGTGGCGATGGGCATCACGGCGTTTGGCGCCGCGGCGATAGCGTCGCGCCAGGATTCACCCTTGGCATGGCTCGTCACGTGGATGATCGAAGCGACGGCGGCAATCGCCATCGCCTCATGGACCACCTACACGAAGGCTCGCGAATCGGGCGGCTCGCTTTTTTCCGGCCCAGGGCGCCGGTTTGTGTACAGCTTCGCGCCGCCGATTTTTGTGGGCGCGCTTCTGACGCTCTTCCTCGTGCGCGCCGGGCTCACCGGCACGATCGCGGGGATGTGGCTGCTGCTCTATGGCACGGCGGTCGTCACGGGCGGCGCGTTCTCGATTCGGATCGTTCCCCTGATGGGACTTTGCTTCATGGTTCTCGGCGCGGTGGCGCTTTTTTCGCCCGCGAGCTGGAGTAACGCTCTCTTGGCCGCGGGCTTCGGTGGATTTCACGTTTTTTTTGGAGCGGTGATTGCGAGGAAATATGGCGGCTAAATCGAATGCGGCCCGCGACGAGCGGGACGAAAAACCGAAGCGAATCGTTGCGCCTGCGCGGCCGGCGGAAAATGCGACGAATCTGGACCGTCTGATTCACGAGCGCACGCGGCTCGCCATCATCAGCGCCCTGGCCGTCAACGATTCGCTCACATTCAACGAGCTCAAACAGCTCCTCAGCGTCACCGACGGCAATCTGAGCGTCCACGCGCGGAAACTCGAGGACGCCGGCTACATCGCGTGCGCGAAATCCTTCGCCAACCGGTTGCCCAAGACGGAATACCGCCTGTCGGCGGCCGGACGGCGCGCCCTGGAGAAATATCTCGATCACATGGAGGCTCTGATTCGCGCCACGCGCGAGCGCTAGCGGCGTTTTCTTCGAGTTTTTGCCGGGCATTAAAGCATTCAGCATATTGATTAAACCCAGGTGGTAGCGGCACCAGAAAAGGAACGGTTCGCACTCATTACTTTATGAATAAAAGTACTTTAGCAGTTATTCCCGAATCGAAAATGCACGTCGCCATCCTGCTCGATGGCAACGGCCGCTGGGCCGCATCCCGTGGATTGCCCCGGTCGGAGGGGCACCGCGCGGGAGTTGCCGCTGTGCGCCGCATCGTTCGGTCTGCTCCGTCGCTTGGGATCGGCATCCTCACCCTGTACGCATTCTCCTCGAACAACTGGAACCGCCCCGCGAGCGAAGTGGTTTCGCTGCTCAACTTGCTCGAGGAGTTCCTGCGCACCGAAGCACCCAAATGCGCGGCGGAGGGTGTGCGCCTGCGCGTTATCGGCCGCCGCGACCGCATTCCTCCCTCCTTGGTTGCCGCGATCGAATCGGCCGAGCGTGCGACGGCCTCGGGCAGAAAGCTCGATCTTCGCATCGCGCTCGATTATTCCTCGCGCGACTCGATCCTGCGAGCGGCTTGCTGGATGCTTTCGAGCCTCGAAGTTTCCGAGCGCGAATTTGCCCGACGCCTGGGTGAAGTCACGTATGCCGACGGGCCCGCAACCGACGTCGACCTGCTGATTCGCACAGGCGGCGAACGGCGATTAAGCGATTTCATGCTGTGGGAATGCGCGTACGCGGAGCTTTTTTTCACGCCGCGAATGTGGCCCGAGTTCGACGTGGCCGACCTGACCGAGGCCGTGGATGACTTTCTCGGCCGCGAGCGTCGTTTCGGCCGCTTGCCCGAAGCCGCAGCCAGTTAGATAAAGGGCGCAGCCGTTCAACTGGTTCCGCGCGCTCGCGCCATTTCGAACGCGCGTCGGATCACCCGCGTGGCCGTCGGTGTGAGTGAATATCCTTCAAGCTCCCTCTCCGTCGCCCAGGCCGCATCCACCACATCGCTTCCCGCGCGCGCGTCGCCGCTGACGGCCTCGCACAGATAATCCAGAATCACGAAGTGGTATCGCACTTTTCCAGCCTCATCGCGAAAGACGCGCTCGAAAACCTCGATCAGGTCGAGCACGCGCACCTCGATTCCACACTCCTCGGCAAGCTCTCGCCGGACGCCTTCCAGCAGCGTTTCGCCCACTTCGAGCGTTCCACCGGGAATCGACCACTCGCCCTCGAGCGGCGGGTGCCCCCGCTTGATCAAGAGAGCGCGGCCGTGCGAAATCACCACGCCCCCGACGCCCACGATCGGGCGCTGGGGGTACTCCCGGGAATCTCGAACATTCGTGTTGTCCGGCGGCGGAAAGTTTGACACGGGCGTTATATAATACGCTTCGTCGTCGTAGAATCGTCCTGGAAGGAGAGAACCCACGTGACCAGATGTCCCGAGTGCGACGCCGAAATCGACCTGGATGAAGATGAAGTCGAGGAAGGCGAGATCTTGACCTGCGCGGAATGCGACTCCGAGCTGGAGGTCACGCAGACCCACCCAGTCCATCTCATCGTTATTTCCGAGGATGAGGACGAAGACGAGGAGGAAGCGGACGGTGAAGAGTCGAGCGTGAAGGAAGAAGACGAGGAAGAAGAAGAGGAAGAAGAAGCCGAATGATTTCTCTTCGAGAGTCCGCCTCCCGGTTTTCACACCGCTGCGAAAGACGGCGCTTGCTCGCTCGCGCGGCGGATGGCGCGCGGTTCTCGCTGCCTGTCCTCATCGCGCTTTTTTGCATTCTTTCGGCTACCGCGCGCGCGACCCAGGATCAAAAACAGCCTGAGCTGCGCACCGTACACGGAACCGTCGAAGACAAAGATGAGAATCCCGTGCCGTCGGGCGTCGTTTACCTCAAGAATGTGAAAACGCAAGGCGTGAAGACTTACATCGCCGACGATTCCGGCAGTTACCGCTTCAGCGGACTCGATCCAAACGTGGATTACGAAATCCACGCCGAACACAACGAGATGACTTCTTCGGTTCGCACGATCTCGAGCTACGATTCCCGCCGCGATATCAATCTGACGCTGAAACTCTCCCACAAGAAGAACGAGCCCAAGACGGGTTCTAACTGAGGCGAAATCCAGCAGCAGGCGCTGAACGTTCCCCGGGACTTTCTATGTCTCTGCGGGAAGCGGAGCTGGTGAGCCCTCGGGCGCTTCTTTGCGATGCAGAAGTTCGACAACCGAGCGGTAGAGACGCGTCCGAACTTCCTGCCGGTCTCGCACGCGGGTAATGTAACGGACGGTGACGTTTACGCCGCCGCCCGCCGGTGTGACGCTCATTGACGGCGCTGCGGAGAATTTGCGCTTCGCGTACGCGGGCACCACGCGAGTCCATTCCTCTTCGGCCTGCTGCGCGTTCGGCGCCGTTTCGTCGGCGGCGATCTTTTGAATCGCCTCCGCCGTCGTATACGGATCGATGCCGGACGGAACTTGAATCTGCAGCTCGTCCCACAGCCACTGGCCCGACGTGGAAAAATTGAAGTAGTGGCCCTCGATCGCATAGCTGTTCACGAACGCTACCTTCCGTCCAGTGGGATGCGCCGCGTCCGACCAATTTCCCGTTTCAAGCAACGTGGTGCGAAACAATCCCACCTCCAGCACTTCTCCGCCGACGCCATTGATCTCCACCCAATCTCCCGGGCGAATTCCGTCTTTGCCCATCAGCACGAACCATCCCACGAATCCGACGATGAAATCCTTCAGGGCCACGGTGACACCCGCGGTGGCAAGGGCTAGAAACGTGGCGAAGTTGTTCGGCACGCCGAAGATAACCAGCAGAATCAGCGCGATACCTAGCGCCTGAATCACCACCATTGCCACGGTTCGCATCGTGTGCAGCTCGCGGTGCTCGGGCGTCACGTCCGAAAAGAATCGCTGCACCGAAGCATTCGCAACCAGGACGCACACGGCGATCAGCAGAATCCAGAAGACGGAGAGAAGCAGTTCGTGGACGAACGCCTTTTCGCGCACGTCGACGAATGTGGCCCAATCGCCGTACACGCTGGCGAGCTGATGCTCGTCTTGGATGCGCTTGTTGAGCTGGCTCAGGTCCTGCTGCTCGCTCCTCAAGTGCTGCACCAGGGAAAGAGCCGACAGGGGTTCGGTCGCGTCGTTGCTGTTTGCCGCAGCCTCCTGATCCGCACCTTGAGCCTGCGTCGCGGCGGCTGCGGCCGCAGGCGCGCCCGCGCGTGAATGTCGAAGAATTCGCTTCTGCGCCTTTTCCGCATCCATTGCTTTTTGGAGCGTCTCGTGCTCGCCACTCATGTCAGCGGCGCGCGCGAGCGCATTCTGCTGCGCCAGCCGCAGGAGTTGCTCCTTGCTGCGGAGTGAGAACAGGGCGCGTGCTTCCGCCAGGATGCTGGACGAAGCCGTCGTTTCGAGTGACTCGGCTTCGTTGGTTGTCGCGCTGGCAGCGCCAGCCTTGCCGGTGTGCGCTTCGGAAGCGTTGTGCTGGTCGAGTTGCTGCTGGATGATGGCTTTCTTGTCGCCACCGGCGCGAATCAAATCCTGGTGCGCATCATCGAGCTCTTCCTGATGCAGCGATAATTGCTCCTGTGCGAAGTCAAGCTGCGCCTGAACGTCGTCCTTTTTGGAAGGGCTCGCTTTGGCCAATTGTTGCTGCAAATCGGCGACGCGGTTTTGATCCACGTCCAGAACGGCATCAGCCGCCTTGATGCGCGCGGTGAGGTCCCGTGTTTGAGGAGTCAGCGGCGGCGGGTTGTCGGCTGCATCGCGCAGAGCCGCGTCGAATGCAACGTCCACGGAGTGGTCGGCGTGGTGCAGCGCCTGTTCCGCGTAGTCGCGTTCGGTGTGCGTCACCGCGAGCTGCGACAATTGCTGCGCCGTGTCCAGCTCGCGCGTATCCACGATGGCGGCCGCGCGCGCCGATTCCGTCTTCAGTGTGCGCCAATGCTCGTGGTAATTTCCCCACTTGCGCGTGAGAATCGCCGCCGCCAGCGCAGCGACGAGCAATATCGTTAACCCCGCAAAAATCGCCCTCTCTGTCTTTTTCATGAGTTCGCCCGAGTGGTGATTGTAATACGCCGTTTTCCGCAACGGACGCGGGAATCGTCCGCCAAGTCACTCAGCGGCTTAATATTCTCCGCGCCGGCCGATTCGAGAGCAAAATGGTATCAGGTGATGACGTGACGAAGAACCGCCAAACCACGAATCCGCATTCGAAGGCTTCTGGAGGCGCGAGGAACGGAATCGTGCCTGCCGAGAGCGTCAAGCATCGCATGGCTGCGGGGAAAGCGCTGCGTGAAAGGGTTCCGCGCAGCGCGCTCGCGGAGTGGACGCCGCCGAAAAATCGTCCCGATCCGGTGGCGCTGCTGATTGAGTCCGACAGAGGACGCATCAAGGAACTACTGCCGATTCGCTACGGGCGCATGCGCCAGTCGCCCTTCTCCTTCTATCGCGGCGCGGCTGCGCTGATGGCTGCCGACCTTTCGCACACGCCGGTTACGGGCATGCGATTGCAGGCGTGCGGCGACTGCCACCTTGCGAATTTCGGCGGCTTCGGAAGCCCCGAACGGCGGCTTGTGTTCGACATCAACGACTTCGACGAAACGCTACCGGCGCCGTGGGAATGGGACGTGAAGCGGCTGGCGACGAGCGTGGTACTCAGCGGCAGAGAGCTGGGTCTTCGTGAGCGCCACTGCAACGATACCGCGCGGGCAGCAGCTGAGTCTTATCGCGAGCACATGCGCGAATACGCCGAGATGCGCGCGCTGGACGTCTGGTATTCGCGTTTGGACGCGGAAATCCTGATACAGAAAGCAAGGACGGATCGTTCGAAAGAAAGGTGGCAGCAGGCGGAAAAGGAAGCGCTACTCGAAACCGCGGAACACGCGTTTCCGCAGATCGCCCAGACGAAGAACGGGCGCACAAAAATTCTCGACCGGCCGCCGCTCGTCTACCACCCGCCTGGTATGAAGCGCATCGGGAAATTTGTCGAGAACATGTTTCATAGGTACCGGCTCACGCTGCCGGACGAACGCCGCGTGCTCCTCGACCGCTACCATATCGTGGACATCGCGCGCAAAGTCGTCGGAGTTGGCAGCGTCGGCACCCGCTGCGCCGCCATGCTGTTGATGGCCGAAAAAGACGACCCTCTCTTCCTGCAATTCAAGCAGGCGGGCGCATCGGTGCTCGAGCCTCACGCAGGCAAGAGCCGCTACGACAACCACGGCCAACGAGTGGTCACCGGGCAGCGAATGCTGCAAACGGCGAGCGACATTTTTCTCGGCTGGACCCGCGACGACGACGGGAACGACTATTATTTCCGTCAGCTTCGCGACATGAAAATGAAAATCGATCTCGAGAAAATGCCCAAGCCGGACTGGGCCGAGTACGTGGAAATCTGCGGATGGGCCCTGGCGCGAGCGCACGCGCGAACGGGCGACTCGGCGATGATTTCAGGTTATCTAGGAAAGAACCGCAGTTTCGATGTCGCGATTTCGAAATTCGCCGCCGCCTATGCCGATCAGACCGAACTCGATTACGAACAGCTGCTGCGAGCGATTCGCGCCGGGAGAATTCACGCAGACTCCGGGACCGCGTGATCCTCGTAGGAATCGAGCCTCTACAAATCGAGCGGAAAGGGATCCCTGCCGGTGATCAGCCGGGCCGACCGATCGTAGCGGACATAAAGCCAGCCCCATTGCCAAAGTACGAGGATGCGATTCTGGAACTCGACGATGTTCATCAAGTGGATGAATATCCAAATGAACCACGCCGGCCAGCCCGTCAGCCGAAACCGGACCAGATCCGCCACGGCCGCGCCGCGTCCGATCACCGCGAGATTGCCTTTATCGCTGTAGTGAAACGGGTCGACGCCTTCGTTTTTCAACCGGTGCCCGATCACTTTCGCCACGTAGCGGCCCTGCTGAATCGCGGGCTGCGCCACGCCGGGCAGCGGCTTCCCTCCCTGATGGCTGAAATTTGCGAGGTCGCCGATCACGAAAATCTCGGGATGGCCGGGCACGGTCATGTCCGGCTGAACGATGATCCGGCCGGCCTTGTCGATCGGCGCACCGGCTTCTTTCGCCAGCGCCCGGCCAAGCGGCGACGCCAGAACGCCGGCGGCCCACAGAATCGTGCGCGTCTCGATTTTTTCCGTGCGGTCTCCGGCGCGAATTGACACCGATTCCGGCTGAACATCGACGACGAGAGCGCCCGTGCGGACCGTAACTCCCAACCGCTCGACCATCTTGCGCGCCGCCTCGGAAAGACTCGGCGGGTAAGTGGGCAAAATGCGTTCCGTGCCTTCCACGAGAATGATTTGAGAAGTGGAAGGATCGATATCGCGAAAATCGTGGCGAACAGTGTCGTTGGCGATTTCGCCGAGCGCGCCGGCCAGCTCCACTCCCGTTGGTCCGCCGCCGACAATAACGAACGTCAACCAGGCTCGGCGCTTTTCTGGGTCCGATTCCCTCTCCGCCGCTTCAAACGCGAGCAGAATTCGGCTCCGCATGTTCGTGGCATCTTCCACCGTCTTCAAGCCCGGCGCGGATTTCTCCCATGCGTCGTGGCCGAAATACTGGTGGCTCGAACCGCTGGCGACCACCAGCGTGTCATAGGGGATCTTGCCGTCTTTCAGGATTACGAATCGATTTTGAGTGTCGATGTCGGTGGCTTCCGCCAGCAGCACCGTCGTGTTGCGTTGCTTTCGCAGGACTTGCCGCAGCGGCGCGGCAATATTAGCCGGAGAGAGCGAGCCGGTGGCCACTTGATAGAGCAGAGGCTGAAAAAGATGATAATTGGCGCGATCGAGCAGCGTCACGTCCACCGGCGCGTTCTTCAAGGAGCGCGCCAGTGTGAGCCCGCCAAATCCGCCGCCGATGATCACAACCCTGTGGCTTCCCGCCATTTCTAGTCCCCGTCAAACGTACACATATCGGATGCTGACGGGTGCGGGAAAGTAGCGAGAAGCCAGCCGCAGTGAGAACTCAAATTCGGCTAGTTGGCCGCGACGCTCTTCGGCTCCGCGCGAGGCTGCATCGAGACAACGACGTACTCTCGCTCTTTCTTGTCGCCTTCCGGATCCCGCAGGTACAGTTTGTCCTTGTGGATGCGAAATTCCACCGATTCGCCCACAGGCAGGAGCGCTGGATGCTTCTGATCGTTGGGCCGAATGCGATACACGATCCGGTCCGACTGCAGGACATACTCCTGGCACAAGACTTCCTGAGTCTGCTTGCGCGACGAATCCGTGCCAAGAATTTCTCCCGTCACTGTTTTGCCTGCCTTCTCCGCCATGCCGCAGGTGGATGATTCCATCGACAGCAACGAGGCTTTGTCATAAGACGGCGCATCCTTCGCCAATAGAATTGGCGCCGCAAGCAGCGCCAGAGCGACCATCTTCACCGCAATCCTAGATTGCTTGCTCATACCAACACCTCCATAGGTTTGCCTGCTATGACAGAAGGGCGCGCCGAACGCGATTTGATATAGGCTTCGCACGATATTTTCCAAGGCGACATTAACCCACTCAATTCAAAAGACATATGGACGCCTAAGGGGGTGGCTCTGTGGCTGGCGATCCGGAATTAACGCTTACGAAATCCTTATCTCTCGCTTATGCCTTCCTGATGCGGATTCGATACTGTGTCCGATAGCTCGTGCGCCTTGATGCGCAGTAGAGCCGGTGTGTGCCGGGAGAACGGTTATGGCTTTCCTGATCGCGGTTCCTGTCGTCGCATGTGGCTTCTTCTTCTATGTCCTGATCGAATTTTGGCGCGACGAGCGCGGTTTGAGGCAAAGGCCTCCCGAGATGCGACCGAAGTAGCGTTTCTAGCAACAAACGTGTAGCCGCCACCGCGGAAATCGAATCGAAAGGCTTCCAAGATGAGGACACAACAATGCCGGTTTGTAGTCAAAATGGTTTATAGCGCGGCCTTTCTCTCCTTGTGCGTTGCAACGCCTCACACGACGTTCGCTCAGAATGGTCCAGATCACAATCCGCCGACGCCTGCGGATTCATCGGCAACTTCGTCCCCGAAGACTGAGACCCCAAAGACAGACACGGCTCCAAAATCAGCCGCTGAAGTAAATGCCGAGATTCTTCGAGAGCTCGAGACGATGCGCGCGCGAATCGCCGAGCTGGAAGGGCAGCTCAAGCAGCAAACGGGCAGCACGGTAGCCTCAAACGCGCCGGAATCAACGTCGCAACACAATTCGATCGCCGGGGAATCGGTTGCCAGCGCTGCGTCACCTGCAGCGCAGCCAGTATCGATTCACGAGACGGCTCGTCCTGCCACGCAGGACCAAGCCGCGCCCGCGTCGCAGGAGCCCTTTGGGGATGCGGACTGGACCTGGCTAAACGGCAATCCCCGCACGAAAGACATATTTTGGGATTCGAAGTTCTTTACCCCCGAAATTCGGTCAGACATCAACTACGTCTCCGACTTCAACCATCCGACCGACCATACGATCGGCGGATCGAGTGAACTCTTCCGGTCGTCGGAAGTCCAACTGGAGCAACTCGGTGTGGGCGGCGACTTCCACTATGACAACGTCCGCGCCCGACTGATGACCCAGTTCGGCATGTATTCCGCGACGACACCAAGGAATGACCCCAGTGTAGGCCACGGTCAATGGGATCTCGACACAGCCTACCGCTACGTATCAGAGGCGTACGGGGGATATCACTTCAACGTGCTGCAAGGGGTCAATGTGGACGCAGGAATATTCCTGTCCTATATTGGACTGTTCAGCTACTACAATTTCGACAATTGGGCCTATCAACCCTCTTACGTTTCCTCCAACACTCCCTGGTTTTTTAATGGAGTGCGCGTGCAGATTTTCCCCACGAAACATCTGAAGATTGAGCCCTGGTTCATCAATGGCTGGCAGTCATACGCCTCGGCCAACCACAGGCCTGGTCTCGGTGGCCAGCTCAAATGGACTCCGACGAGTTGGATTAACGTTATCTCCAACAATTACGGCCTGGGACAAGATGACCTATTCGTTCCCAACCGCGAGCGCATCCACACCGACAATAGCGTCGAGGTCAAATACTTCGACAGGCCGGACAACCAGGGCCTCGATAAAATGGCGTTCAGCCTCACCGCCGACGCAGGTTGTGAATTCGGCGGCGGCGTGAGCTGTGACGGAGACAAGAAGGGCGGTCCCAAGCAAAGCTTTCTGGGTTACATGTTTTACAACCGCTGGTGGTTCGACAGGGACAAGTTCGGTCTGACGCTCGGCGGCGGCAAGATCAACAATCCGGGGCGCTATCTGGTGCTGCTGCCACCCATCAACGGCGAAACCGCCGTAACAGCGTCCACGAATTCCCCATACTTTACTGAGAATCCCGGCGACCCATTCAAAGCATGGGATTCGTCTGTCACGTTTGACTACATGCCGAAGCAATACATCACTTTCCGCTGGGAATATGACTATCGCAGCGCGAATGTGCCGTACTGGACCGGCCGCGGCGGAATCACGCCTCCTGGTGGGAATACGGGTTTCCCCACACAGTACACCTGTCTCAACGGCGCCACGTCCGGAGCAACCACCCTGGCTGGTCCCGGGGGCGCGACCGCGGCCTGCACCGCGATGGGTTCAGGCGTCTGGTTCCCGGACCTTCGCAAGGATGAGTCATTCATCGACATGGCGATCATGGTCAAGTTCTGAGCCGGGCGCAGGGAGGATCGCCAACTTAGCACCGCACGAAAACGGATTTGTGGAGCGTCCTGATATCATGGCCGCGAGTGTGACCAAAGAAACGGCATGTATCGAGGTGCGCCATGAAGGGAAGCGTCTTAGCGGCAGGCTCGTTCAGGTTCGTGTGTGCTGTGATCGCGATCTGCGCAAGCGCAGGGACTTTGCGCGGCCAGGCAAGCGTGTCACCCGGATCCGGCGCGACAGCGGAGACTCCACAGGCGATGCAAGAGCGCATTAGCAAACTTGAGAACGAGGTGGCTGAGCTGAAGACGATGGTAAAGCAGCTGCAATCAAATTCTTCGTCCGCAGCCTTGGCTCCTTCCGCGCCCGCGACCTCCCCGGCGCCCGATCCACCGGCGGAAACCAAGATCGTGTCGGAACCAGCGCAAGCGCAGCCGAATGCGTTGCAACCTCAGGACAGGGGAAATCTGGATTTCCTTCGCGACACGACTTTTAACGTTGGACTCGACACCTACTACGAATATAACTTCAACAATCCGGTTGGGCGCGTGAACCTGCTTCGTGCATACGACGTCCTGAGCAATGAGTTCAGTCTGAATCAGGCCGATCTGATTGTCGACCATCCGCCTGATCTCAGCGAGGGACGCCGCTGGGGTGGGCGCCTGGACTTGCAGTTTGGTCAAGCGACGGACACATTGCAGGGAAATCCAACGAACGAGCCGAGGCCCGATATTTATCGGAACATTTTCCAGGTTTATGGCACGTATATCATTCCCGTCGGGAAAGGCGTGACCGTGGATTTTGGGAAGTGGGGCAGTTCTCTCGGTATCGAAGGAAACTACACGAAGGACCAGATCAATTACTCGAGGGCGTACTGGTTCAATTTCCTTCCCTTTTACCACATGGGATTGCGCGCCAGTATTCCGGTCACCGACAAATTCACGATCAACTATTGGATTGTGAACGGCACGAACCAGGTGGAAGCGACCAATGGGTTCAAGGATGAACTCTTCGGATTCACGACCACTCCGGTAAAGACGGTAAGCTGGACTTTCAACTATTACCTGGGACAGGAGCATCCTGATCGAAGTGTCGCTTCGGACTGCCCGATTCCCGTTCAGCCGGGACTTTGTTTCCAGGCCATTCGTCCTGCACCGAACGGAAAGACGAACATCTTCGACAGTTACATCTCGTGGCAAGCGACGCCGAAACTCACGTTCGCCCTCGAGGGAGATTGGTTTATCGAGCGGTTGTGGGAAAATGCGGCACCCGGGGAATCTTCGGCCCCTTCCCACGTCGATGGCGGGGCTGCCTACGCCCGATATCAATTTACGCGCAAGCTTGCCCTTGGCACTCGAGCCGAATACATGTCCGACCGGGGAGGGCTCTTTAGCGGGATTACGCAGGCTCTGAAAGAGAATACGGTCACTTTCGACTATACAATGGCGCCCGGGTTTCTGATGCGGTACGAGTGGCGGTGGGATTATTCGAATCAGCCGACGTTCCTGACGGATGTGCAAGGCGTCCTGGCGAAAGAGCAGCAGACTGCGACAGTGGGAATCATCTGGTGGTGGGGACGGAAGGAAGGCGCGTGGTGAGGTTCGAGTTCTAAGGAGCGATGCAATGCAGGACATTGTTTTCGTCATCTGCGCGATTGTCTTCTTCGGTGTGGCGGTTGCGTACGTGTGGGCTTGTGAGCGGCTCAAATAGGAGCGAAAAGTGCTAGGTAACGTCCTTCTGCTAGGAATTTGCGTGCTGATGCTGGCTTACTTGCTGGCGGCGCTGCTTTGGCCGGAGAAATTCTGACATGACTGCGAATGGATGGCTTCAGATCGGGCTTTTCCTTCTAATAATTTTTGCGGTTGCCAAACCTCTCGGGATTTACATGACCCGAGTGTTTTCGAGCGAGAAGACATTTCTCGATCCGGTCATGCGGCCCCTCGAGCAGCTGCTCTATCGCTTGACCGGAGTGGATGAAACAAAAGAAATGCCGTGGACCGAATACGCCGTCGCGATGCTGCTCTTCAGCGCTGTTTCGATGATCGTTCTCTATCTGATCGAGCGGCTGCAGCATTTCCTGCCATGGAATCCGCAGCACCTGGCCGGCGTGCCCACGGACCTCGCGTTCAACACCGCTGCGTCCTTCACGACGAACACAAACTGGCAGGCCTACGTTCCTGAAACGACGATGAGCTACTTCACTCAGATGGCCGGGTTGGCCTTTCACAACTTCGCGTCTGCTGCGGTGGGCATCGCGATGGCAATCGCGGTGATTCGCGGAATCGCCCGGCGCGAGAGGGAAACAATCGGCAACTTCTGGGTCGACTTCACGCGGTGCACGTTATGGGTTCTGCTTCCAATTTGCCTCGTGGTTTCGTTGATATTTGTTTCCCAAGGCGTGATCCAGAATTTCAGGCCGTATGACACGGCAAAGCTGGTGAACCCGCAGACCGTCTCGCAGGCGGGAGCGGACGGCAAGACTTCGACCCAAACGGTGACAGACCAGGTGATCGCTCAGGGCCCTGTCGCGTCGCAGGAGGCCATCAAGATTTTCGGCACGAACGGTGGCGGCTTCTTCAACGCGAATAGCTCGCATCCCTTCGAGAATCCCACTCCGTTTACGAATTTCCTCCAGCTCGTGCTCATCTTCGCGATTCCATCCGGGTTGACCTACACACTCGGCCGGATGACGGGCTCGCAACGCCACGGATGGGCCATCTGGGCCGCGATGGCTGTGCTCTTCGTGACGGGCGTGGTGTGCGCCTATGCGGCGGAAGCGCGCGGTAACCCGATGCTGCACGGCATCGACCAGCGCGTCAGCGCCACGCAATCGGGCGGAAACATGGAAGGCAAAGAAGTGCGCTTCGGCATCGCGGATTCGGCTCTCTATGCCACGGTCACGACGGACGCCAGCTGCGGCGCCGTCAATTCCATGCACGATTCCTACACGCCACTCGGCGGCATGATTCCGATGATCAACATGATGCTGGGCGAAGTAATTTTTGGCGGGGTTGGAGCGGGACTCTACGGAATTGTCGTGTTTGTCATCCTGGCGGTGTTCATCGCGGGGCTGATGGTGGGGCGCACGCCGGAGTATTTGGGAAAGAAAATCGAGGCGTACGACGTGAAGATGGCCATGCTGACCGTGCTGATCTTCTCTCTCGTCATTTTGGTCTTCACGGCGATTGGAGTGGCGACGCCCTATGGCAAAGCCGGCATCAGCAACCCGGGCCCGCACGGATTGTCGCAGATTCTGTACGCCTACACGGAAGGCGCGGCGAACAACGGTTCGGCGTTCGCAGGCGGCAACTGGAACTCGCTTTGGTACAACACGAGCATCGGTTTCGACATGCTGCTCGGAAGATTCTTCATGATCATTCCAGTGCTGGCGATCGCGGGCAACCTGGCCCGCAAGAAGATCGTCCCGGAATCGGCGGGCACGTTTCCTGTGACGACGCCGCTCTTCAGCGTGCTCCTGGTTTCCGTGATCCTGATTGTCAGCGCGCTCACTTTCTTCCCCGCGCTGAGCCTGGGCCCGATTCTCGAGCATTTGCTGATGCACGCAGGAAAGGTGTTCTAACTCCATGACGAAACTAGCAGGTGAAGGCGGCAAGTCGTTGTGGAAGTGGGGCATTGTTGCCGTCGCGCTTAAGGATTCGTGCGTAAAGCTCAATCCGCAGACGCTGATGAAGAATCCGGTCATGTTTGTGGTGGAGGTCGGCGCCGTCGTGACCACCGCCGATCTCTTTGTGGATCTCCATAACCACACCGGCGACATGCGCTTTGCAGTTCAGGTCACGCTCTGGCTGTGGTTCACGGTTCTCTTCGCTAATTTCGCGGAGGCCATGGCGGAGGGACGCGGAAAAGCACAGGCAGACACGTTGCGCAAGGCCCGCGCCGAAACCATGGCGCGGCGGCTCCGAGCCGACGGATCCATCGAAGATGTGACGGGGTCGAAACTCCGCGCCGGAGACCTCGTGATGGTCTCCGCCGGTGAGTTTATTCCGGGGGATGGCGAAGTTGCGGAAGGAGTTGCGTCCGTCGATGAGTCCGCCATCACCGGAGAATCCGCGCCCGTGATTCGCGAGTCTGGAGGCGATCGTTCGGCCGTAACCGGCGGCACAAGAGTTCTATCCGACGAGATCAAGGTAAGAATCACTTCGAATCCGGGCGAAACCTTCCTCGACCGGATGATCAAGTTGGTGGAAGGGGCGGAGCGCCAGAAAACTCCGAACGAAATCGCGCTCAATATTCTCCTTGCCGGATTAACGATTATCTTTCTCCTTGCCGTCGTTACGCTGCAGCCGATGGCCATCTATTCGGGCTCGCCCCAATCCATTTTTGTCCTTGTCTCTCTGCTCGTCTGCTTGATCCCGACCACCATTGGAGGATTGCTCTCCGCGATTGGCATTGCCGGGATGGACCGGGTGGTGCAACGCAACGTGCTCGCGATGTCGGGCCGCGCCGTGGAAGCGGCCGGCGACGTGGATACGCTGCTGCTCGACAAGACTGGAACGATCACGCTCGGCAACCGGCGCGCGACGGAATTAATTCCTGCGCCCGGCGTAAAGGAAACAGATCTTGCGGACGCCGCCCAACTCGCATCGCTCTCGGATGAAACACCTGAGGGGCGCTCGATCGTGGTGCTGGCAAAAGAGAAATATGGCCTGCGCGGCCGAGAGCTTTCCTCAGTCGCCGCTACGTTTATTCCATTTTCCGCCACTACACGGATGTCGGGCGTGGATATCGACGGACGCGAGATTCGCAAGGGTGCTCCCGACGCGATCGTCCAATATGTCGCCAAGCGCGGCAATTGCTCTCCGCGCGAAGTGGAGGAAGTCGTCAAGGCGATCGCCAACGCCGGCGGGACGCCGCTCCTGGTCGCGGAAGATTGCCGCGTGCTTGGCACCATCTATCTGAAGGACATCGTGAAGGGAGGTATGCGCGAGAGGTTCGACCAATTGCGCGCCATGGGAATTCGAACCGTGATGATCACCGGCGACAATCCCCTCACCGCTGCCGCGATCGCGCGCGAGGCCGGCGTCGACGATTTTCTCGCGCAAGCGAAACCCGAAGACAAACTCGCTTTGATCCGCCGCGAGCAAGCCAAGGGAAAACTCGTCGCCATGACCGGTGACGGAACGAATGACGCCCCGGCTCTTGCGCAGGCCGACGTCGGCTTGGCCATGAACGCGGGTACTCAGGCGGCCAAGGAAGCCGGCAACATGGTGGACCTCGACTCGAACCCCACCAAGCTCATCGAGGTGGTGGCCATCGGAAAACAATTGCTAATCACGCGCGGCGCGCTGACGACGTTCTCGGTAGCCAACGACGTGGCCAAGTATTTCGCGATCATTCCCGCCATGTTCGCCGGCGCGTTCCCGCAACTGAACGTTTTGAACATCATGGGCCTGAAAACGCCCCAATCTGCGGTGCTGTCGGCGGTAATTTTCAACGCCCTTATTATTATCGCGCTTGTGCCCCTTGCGCTGCGCGGCGTGCGGTACCGCCCGCTCGGAGCCGAAGCGCTTCTGCGCCGCAACTTGCTCATTTACGGTCTCGGCGGAATCATCATTCCGTTTATCGGGATCAAGCTGATCGACATGCTCATTACGCGCATCGGGCTGGCGTGAGGAAACCATGAAAAAGAACCTGCTCATCTCGATTTGGATGACGCTGGCGACGACCGTGCTTCTCGGCATCGTTTATCCGCTCGTAGTTACCGGCCTGGCGCAGTGGTGGTTCCCGCGGCAGGCAAACGGTGAGCTGATTCGTTCGGGCGGCAAGGTCGTCGGCTCGCGCCTGATCGGGCAGCCGTTCACGGCAGCCGGTTATTTTCATTCGCGGCCGTCGGCCGCGGGTTCAGCGGGATATGACGCGGGCAATTCCACCGGGTCGAATCTGGCGCCAACCAACAAAGCCCTCATCGATCGCGTGTCAGCCAGCGTGCAGAGCTTGCAAGCGGAAAATCCCAATCGCCCGATTCCCGCCGATCTCGCCACCACGTCCGCTTCGGGCCTCGATCCGCACATCTCTCCTGCCGCCGCTGACTTCCAGGTCCCTCGCGTTGCTCGCGAACGCGGAATGAGCGAAGACGATGTGGCCGCGCTCGTCAAGAAACACACCGCACAGCGCGATCTCGGTTTCCTCGGCGAACCTCGCGTAAACGTCCTCGAATTGAACTTGGATTTGGACGCCGTTCATCCGCTGCGATGAAGATCGTTGAGGGGGCGGGCGTCACTTCTCCGAACGGGCGCTGTGGGCTTTCTCGCGCGGGCGTTCGAAGCGATAGCCCACCCACGGTTCCGTCTTGATGAAGCGAGGATGGTGCGGGTCCGGCTCGATTTTCTTTCGAAGTTGATTAATGAACACGCGCAGGTATTCGGTTTCCTCTCCGTAGTCCGGGCCCCAAACTGCCTGCAGCAACCGGCGATGTCCCATTGGTTTCCCCTGGTTCGCCACTAGGTGCCGCAATAGCTCGAATTCCTTCGGCGTGAGCCGAATGGTTTTCCCTTTCACCGTGACGAGCCGGTTTTCGAAATCAATCTTTAGATCGTGCGACACAAAGGGCGGCGGCATATCTACTGGCGAAGCTCGGCGCAGGGCTGCTCGGATGCGAGCCAGCAGTTCTTCGGCGCCGAACGGCTTGACGACGTAATCGTCCGCGCCCGCATCCAGCGCTTGCACCTTGTCGCGTTCGGAATTGCGCACCGTCAGCATGATGATCGGGACGTCGCCCGACCGCCGAATCTGAGCGCACGTTTCCAGCCCAGACATTCCTGGCATGTTGACGTCCAGAAGAATCAGATCGATCCGCTCGCCGCGGATTTTTTCCAGAGCCTCCTCGCCGCTTCGCGCTTCAATCACCGGATAACCCTGCGACGTCAGCATGGTGCTCAGAACGCGGCGAATCTGGGGCTCGTCGTCCACCACGAGAATTGTCCCGGAGGGAATCATCGCGCCACGGGACGCGCGCCGTCTGCGGGGAGAGTAAACGAAAAAACGGATCCGTGGCCGCGCTGGCTGGTCAAACCGATGGTGCCTCCATGCGCTTCGACGATCGCTTTCGCAATCGGAAGTCCCATCCCCGTCCCCTGAACGGTGTAGCGCTGGTCTTTCCCGCGATAGAACTTTTCGAAGATCAACCCTTGCTCGGGATCGTCGATTCCGTTGCCGCGGTCGGATACGCTGGTCATCACGAAATCGCCGCTGGGCTCCGCGGTGATCGTGATGGGTTCGTTGCGCGGCGAGTATTGATTCGCGTTCTCAATCAGTTGAATCAGGGCGTCGCGCGCGCGCGCGAAATCCACTCGCACAGGTGCCAGGTCTGGCGAGATGTGCACGTCCACCGCTCGTTCGCCCAGCGCGCCCTTGCAATGCTCGAGCGCGGCGGAAATCACTTCGTCGATTGGGTGCGGCTCCAGCCGCAACTCCACCTCACCCGCATCCAGCCGCGCCATTTCTGCGGCTTCACCCACCAACCGGTTCAGCCGATCCGTCTCTTCGTTGATGATCGTCAGAAGTTCGCGCTTTTGCATATCGTCCAGGTTGCGGTTCGAAAGCAGGTTCGTCACCGAAGCCTTGATGGAAGTCAACGGCGTGCGAAGAGCGTGCGTCACCGAATCCAGCAGCGCCGTTCGAAGCCGTTCGCCCTCGCGGGCGGCTTCCGTCTGACCCAGCTGCTCGACGGCGCGGGCGCGTTCCATGGCGACGGCAATCAAAGTCCCGATCGCCTCCAGGGTTCGCCGCGAAAGAATCGTCCCCGAAATTCCCAGGCTGCCGATCGGGCGCATCCCAAGGCGCACGGGAACGAAGCTGACGCTGTTCGCCACGTCGATCACCGGCTCTTCGCGCGCGACAATCGCTTTCAGGCTCTCAAGGTCGAGATGCGGTACGACAGGACCCGAGCGGTACACTTTCTGCTTCTCCGCCAGGAGCAGCGCCGCCGCCCCCACCTCGAAGATGTCGACGATCTGCGCCGGGATGCGGTTCAAGAGCTGAATCACGTTGCCGGATTCGAGCAGCCCCTGGCTGAACGAGTAAAGCTTTTCCACGTCGTGCCGGCGCGCGGTGGCGTATTCCGCCTGCTGGCGCGCGCGTGTGGAAAGGCGGCTTGCCAGCACGGAAACAGCGAGAAAGGCGAACAACGCCACCCATTTCTGCGGGTCGTAGACCTTCCAGTTGCCAATGGGCCGAAGAAAGTAATAATCGAACGCCAGCATGGCGGCGATCGACATGAAGATCGAAACCGCGAGTCCCCAGACCGTGGAAACGGCTAGAATAGCCAGGAGAAACGTGAGCGCGACCGTGGTAGCGTTGACCTGAAGAACTCTGCTATAGAAAAAGGTGATGACGCAGACGATGCCGAAAGCTGCCGCGAAACGTAGAATGTGGATGGGAATGGGCTCACGCACAAACGCATTCTATCTTAGCAAGGCAGACACTGCCAAAAAGAGATAGGCCGATGCCAAAAACGCCCGAAGAGTGGCTGGCAGTCTCGAAGCCGCCCGAAAAAACTAAAGGAATATTGAAGCTCTTCCTCGGCTACGCGCCGGGAGTCGGCAAGACGTACAGCATGCTCAGCGAGGCGATCCGGCGCAGCAAGCGCGGCGAGGATCTGGTGATCGGCATCGTCGAAACACATGGGCGAAAGGGAATCGCCGAGCTGGCGGCAGAACTTGAGGCGGTTCCCCGCCGCAAGATGGATTACAAGGGAACGATTTTCGAGGAAATGGACATCGACGCCATCCTCGCGCGAAAGCCGCAAGTGGCCCTGGTGGACGAGTTGGCCCACACGAATATTCCCGGAAGCCGGCACCGCAAGCGCTATGAAGACGTCCTCGAGCTTCTGGACGCGAAGATCGACGTGCTCTCCACCGTAAACATTCAGCATATTGAGAGCATCGCTCCCACGGTCCGCGCCATTACGGGGATCTCGGTGCGCGAAACTGTGCCGGACTGGGTCCTTCAGCTCTCCCAGGAAACCGTCATGGTGGACTTGACGCCCGAAGCGCTGCAGAACCGCATGAAGCGCGGCGACGTTTACGGCAAGGAAAAAGTCGAACAAGCGCTGAAGAATTTTTTCCGGCGCGGAAATCTGATCGCCCTGCGCGAGCTCGCTCTGCGGCAAGTGGCGGAACAAGTGGACCGGAGCCTTTCGTCCTACATGGACGAAAAGGACATCCGCGAAAACTGGGCGGTGCGCGAACGCATCGCCGTGTGCATCAGCTCGAATCCGAGAGCCCAGTATCTGGTTGCGCGAGCCGCCCGCATGGCCCGGAGGATGGACGCGGAACTCTACGCGATCCACGTTGACGTGGACCGCGACGGACACGAGCCGGACGAGAAAGCGCTCGTCGCGAATTTGCAGTTCGCTGAAAGCCTGGGTGCAAAGCCTGTTCGGCTGAAGGGCACCAGCGTCGCGGATGGCACCGTGCGATTCGTGCGTGAAAAGCACGTCACTCAGGTGATTTTCGGCAGATCAGCGGTCGAAGGCTGGCGCAAACTCCTCTACATGAACGCTATCAACCGCTTCCTTCGCGACGCCCCCGCGGTAGACGTCCACATCGTCACGCAAGAGCCCGACTAGGACGGCTTCAGGTGATTAGCGGTGGCTAAATCGGTGGGATCTTCGAAGCGTCCCAGCCTCCGCCGATCGCTTTCACGAGCAGGACACTGGCGCTCATGCGGCGCGACAATATATTCACGGCAGTCACTTGATCGGAGAGCGCAGCGGTTTGCGCCGTGGTGACCTCAAGATAATTCGTGACGCCGCCCTTATATCGCGTGACCGAAAGAGAAAGAAAATGCTCGGCCGCCGCGACCGCGCCATCCTCGGTCTCAGCTTCTCGCTCGAGAATGCGCAGCGCGGACAGATTATCGTCCACTTCCTGAAAGGCGCCGAGCACAGTCTGGCGGTAGTTGTCCACCGATTGGTCGTAAGCGGCGCGCGCCTCCTCGGAAACGCCGCGCCGCATCCCGCCATCGAAAAGCACCTCGGCGGCTTGCCCTGCAAGTGACCAGAATCCGCTTGGTCCCTGGAGCAGCGTGCCAATTGCGGCGCTTTCAAAGCCGCCTCCGCCGCTCAACGTGATCGTCGGGAAATAAGCGGCGCGCGCGACGCCGATATTTGCGTTCGCTTCTTGGACGCGTCTCTCGGCTGCGGCGATATCGGGCCGCCTTTGGAGAAGTTCCGATGGCAGGCCGGGCGGAACAGACGGCGGAGGAGCAGTAAGTGGAATAGCAGGCAACGTGAAATTCGCAGGGGGCTGCCCGATCAGCACGGCGATGGCATGCTCGAACTGCGCGCGCTGCACTTCCACATCGATGGATTGAGCGCGCGTGGTCTCAAGTTGAGTCTGGGCCTGAGCAACGTCGACGGCGGAAGCGAGCCCGCCGTTGTAGCGGGTTTGCGTCAGATCGAGCGCCTTCTGGTATGAAACAACGGTCGAGTCGAGAAGCTGTTTCTGCGCGTCCAGTCCTCGCAGCGAAAAATAATCCATCGCTAACTCAGCCTGCAGGGTTAGGCCGACGTTCGCCAGATCAGCCGCGGTGGCCTGCGCTTCAGATCGGCTCGCTTCCACAGTGCGGCGCACGCGTCCCCAGACATCGGCCTCGTAGCTGACGTCCACCGGCAGCAGAAAGTCGTTGTAAGTCCGCACTTCGGTGGAGGAGAAAAGAGGCTTATTGACCGATTGCCCGGTGCGTGAGATTGCCAGGCTGCCGGTAGCCGTCGGATAGAGACTTGACCTGCTGACGCGCACTGCTGCACGGGCCTGCAGGAACTGAGATTGCGCCGCTTTCAGCGTTTGGTTCGAAACCGCGATCTGTTCCTCGAGGGAGTTGAGTTGCGGGTCCTGGTAGACCTCCCACCACTTTCCCTTGGTGATGGCGTCGCCCGGCTGCGCCGGCGTGAAGTTGGCGCTTTCTTTGTAATTTGCCGGAACGTCGGCGGACGGCCGCACATATTTCGGTCCGAGCGTGCAGCCCGCCAGAAAAAACGCCGTCGCCGTGCTCACAACGAACCTGAAATGAGACCCAGGTCTCTGCTCGAAGCCAACGCCCACGCGCGTTCCCTTACTTGCTGACATAGCTGACCCGCCAGAGAGAACCCGAGCCATCGTCGGTCACCATCAACGAGCCGTCTTGCGCGACGGCAACGCCTACGGGACGGCCCCACACTTTGCCGTCGGCAGTAACAAAGCCCGTGAGGAAATCCTCATACTCTCCCGATGCTCGGCCGTTGCGCAGTGGAACGAGAATCACCTCGTAACCCGTCCGGACCGAGCGGTTCCAGGAACCATGCTCGGCCGCGAAAATATCGCCCGCATACTCAGCCGGAAACTGGCTTCCTTCATAAAAGGTGAGTTCGAGCGAAGCATTGTGAGGCTCAAGAAGCACGTCGGGAACAATGACCTTGTCCTTCAATTCAGGGTGCTTGCCCTTCAGGCGGGGGTCTTCGTTTCCGCCCGTGTAGTACCAGGGCCAGCCGTAGAACCCGCCTTCCTGAACGCGGGTGATGTAGTCGGGCGGAAGGTTGTCGCCAATGCGGTCGCGTTCGTTCACAGAAGTCCACAGCTCGCCCGTTTTCGGATCGATCGCGATTCCCACAGGATTGCGAATCCCTGAGGCGTAGACGCGCAGATTGCTGCCATCGGGGTTCGCCACCAGGATGTTGGCGCGATGAAATTCGGTTTTGTCTTCGTCAACGTCGGCGATATTCGTCCGGGAGCCCACCGAAACGAACATCTGCTTGCCGTCGAGAGAAAATGCGATATCGCGGGTCCAGTGACCGCCTCCGCCGACGCGCTCGTTGCCGCTTGGAAGGCTTGGAATTATCGTTTCTTGCGGGCCGCGTGCTTTCAGGTCGCCATTTTGGTACGGAAAACGGACCACCGAGTCCGTATTGCCGATGTAAACGTACTGAGGATTCGGGCCGGGAGGATAAAACGTTATGCCGAAAGGACGGCTAAGACCGGTCGCGAACGTTTCCTTCTTTGCGGCCTTGCCGTCGCTCGTAACACCCCGAAATGCAAGGATAATTCCAGGATCGCTCTCCGCAAGAAACAGGTCCCCGTTTGGCGCCGTCCGAATCAGTCGTGGATTCTTGAGATCCCCCGCATAAAGGTCCACTTTGAAGCCTGGCAATGCTTGCGGCCACGCATTCGCGGGTCGGGCCACCACCCTGGGGTCGTTGTCGGAGTCAGGCGTCATGTACGGCTTCGGCAGATCGCCGGGCGTAATTTTGTGAATTTTCCCGGGAGCTTCTCCGCGAAAATCGGTGAACGGGCCGCTGCCGGTATCGGCTGCCGCCGAAATGCCGGTTTTCCCAGCGGCTGAGTTCCGTCGAAGCACGGGAATTAGAACGAACGAAAAAACAACTACAGCCAGCAAGCATCGAGAGAATGATTTCATCTCTGCGTTCCTTTCAAAACGGCCCCTTCAAAACTGGAACACGCCGCGATGTCTGCGGGTGAGCCTGCGTCTTCACACCTGCCAAAAGAGGAAGTTGTATTGCTGGTGTTACATGCCCTCTCCCGAAGCGGCGGGCGCCGGGGCGCCTACCACGCGAATCTTTTCGCCCGAAACCAATGAATCAGGGGGATTCGTGATCACTGTTGAGTTGTCCGGAAGCCCGGCCACAACCTCCACCTCATTCCCGAAATCGCGGCCAAGGCTCACATTCACCAATTGAGCTTCATCGCCATTCACCACCGTTGCCAGTTGCAAACCCTGCGAGCGGAAAATCAACGCGCTAACCGGCAAAATATACGTCGGCGCGCCGGAAGGTTCCTTGAGATGAACCTCCGTGTAAGCTCCGGGCAGCAGCGTGCCGGCAGGATTGTCAACGTCAACCTCAACGAGCAGGGTGCGCGTCGCAAGGTCAATCGAATTCGCCGTTCGCACCAACTTGCCGTCGAAGTGGCGGCCTGGAAATTCGGGAAGCGTCAAATCCGCCACCAGCCCCGGCTTAGCCGACTGCGAATACTGCTGCGGCACGGAAATGTACACGCGCAAAGTGCGTATCGAAGCCATGTGAAACAGCTCCGTCTGCGGAGCGCCGGCGCCTGAATTGATGAGATGTCCGATGTCGGTGTTGCGAGCCGTGATGACTCCGTCGAAGGGCGCGTAGATTTTCTCGAACGACTGCAATTCCTCGAGGCGCCTTACGTTCGATTCGGCCGAGGCGACCGTGGCCTTCTTCGCCTCGTAATCGCCGTGAGCGTTGTCCACATCCTGCTTGGAAACGGAATCGGTGTTCTTCAGGTCTTCGTAGCGTTTCTCGGTGATCTCGGAAAGGCTGAGGTTGGCCTTCGCGGTGTTCAAATCGGCGCGGGCCTGTTCGAGTTGCTGGTCAACCTCGGGCGTCTCGATCTCCGCGAGCAACTGATTTGCTTTCACATGAGACCCGATGTCCACATACCACTTCTTCAGATACCCGCTCGTGCGCGCATAAATCGGTGCGTCCTCGAACGCCTGCATGTTGCCGGGGAGAACGATTTCCGTTTGAGGAGCGCCGTGGCTCGGATGAATCACGGTGACCGTGGGCACGGCGAGTTCGTACGTTTCGCCGCGCAGTGCCGCTTTGGCCCTAAGCCGCGGCACAATGCCGCCGATCACGACGGCGGCAATCACCAATAGCGCCACCACTACCACGAGCCATCCGCGTGTGGCGCGCGGCCGTGCGGTTTGCCCTGGCCCCGCCGAGGATGGTCCTTCCGTCTTCCCTTCCGTTTGAATCATGAATCCCCTTGCGGACCTGCCTATAACCACTAGATGAGCATAGCGTTACTCTGGTTTCAACTACTTGATTCGGAGGCGTCTCTGCTGCCCCAGCCGTGCACCAAACTGAAGAATACAGGAACGAAGAAGAGCGTCGCCACTGTCGCGAAGAGCAGGCCGCCAATTACCGCGCGCCCCAGCGGCGCGTTTTGCTCGCCTCCCTCCCCCAGCCCCAACGACATCGGGAGCATCCCGATGATCATGGCCAGCGCCGTCATCAAAACCGGCCGAAAGCGCGTATACCCTGCTTCGAGCGCCGCCTCCCATGGCAGCTTTCCTTCCTCAAGCCTTTCCTTCGAGAAACTGATGAGCAGGATGCTGTTCGACGTGGCCACGCCCATGCACATGATCGCGCCGGTCAAAGCCGGCACACTCACGGTCGTCCCCGTCACGAATAGAAACCAGATGATTCCGGCAATCGCGGCTGGCAACGCCATCAAAATCACGAAAGGGTCGAGCCAGGATTGGAAATTCACGACGATCAGCAGATACACCAGAACGATCGAGAACGCGAGTCCCGACAGCAGCCCGATGAAGGAAGCGTTCATCGTCTGGATTTCCCCGCGAACTATGATCTGCGACCCGCGCGGCAAATGCGGGCGCGCACGGTCCAGAATCGGTGCGATATCGCGCGCAACGCCGCCAAGGTCCCGGCCTTGCACGGATCCGAATATGTCGATGACGGGCTGCACATTGTAATGCGAAACGAGTCCCATTTCCGCTCCACGATCGAAGCGCGCGACGTCAGCCAGAATTGCCGAACTCGGCGAATTCGTCCCGGAAATTGAGATGTTTTCAAGATCCTGCAGCGAATTGCTGCGGTACTGCGGAGTCTGCGTGTCGATGTTGTAGCTCACGCCTGTGTTGGGATCGAGCCAGTAGGTGGGCTGCGTCTGATAGCTGCCGCTCAGCGAGATCAGCAGGTTCTGAGCCACGTTCAGTTGCGAAAAACCGATTTCCTGCGCTTTCGTGCGGTTCACGTCGATGTGCAGCTTCGGCTGGTCGAACACTTGCTGAATCCGAAGATCCACCGTCCCGGGAACGAACTTCAATTGATTGAACAACTGGTCGGCAAACGCCCGGTTCGCGTCCAGATTTCTGCCTACGATCTGAATATCGATGGGAGCAGGAAGGCCAAAATCCAGGATTTGACTCACGATGTCGGCCGGAATCGTGTAGAAGGTCACGCCCGGGAAATCACGGGCCAATTTTACGCGCAAAGCGCGAACGTATTCCTCTGTGGGCCGATGTTTCTTGTTCAGTTCTACCTGAATATCGGCGTCTCCGGTGCCCACTGGCGCCGAATTGGTGTACGACAAGTTGATGCTGCTATAGGGCAGGCCGATATTGTCGATGATGCCCGAGAGTTCGGACGGGTGAATCTCCCGGCGGATATCGTCTTCGACGCGATCGCAAATCGACGCGGTTTCCTCGATGCGCGTGCCCGTCGCCGCGCGCATGTGGAGCTTAAATTCGCCGCTATCGACCGTCGGAAAAAAATCCTGCCCCACGAACGGCAGCAGGGCAAACGAAAGAATGCAAGCCGCGAAGAAGCAAACAGTGAAAACTTTCTGATGGCGGATGCAGACTCCCAGCAAGCCGTGATAGCGCTCGCGAAACTTCTCGAATCCCACTTCGAACCGTCCCTGCATTCGGACGAAAGGATTGCGTGATTTCCCGATCAATTCCTTGCGCTCGTCTTCGCTCGTAGCTTTCAGCAGGTAGCGGGCCATCGTTGGCACAAGCGTGCGCGAAAGCAGATAGGACGCGAGCATCGCGAAGCTGACCGCTTCCGCCAGCGGAACGAACAAGTACTTCGCCACACCCGAGAGAAAGAACATCGGCACGAACACGATGCAGATCGAAAGCGTGGAAACGAGCGCGGGAACGGCGATCTGCGATGCGCCGTCGAGGATCGCCTGAATGATCTCTTTGCCCTGATCGATATTGCGATTGATGTTTTCCACTTCCACCGTGGCGTCGTCGACCAGGATTCCCACCGCCAAAGCCAACCCGCCGAGAGTCATGATGTTGATCGTCTCGCCCAACGCGCTCATGACGATAATCGACGTAAGCACGGACAGAGGTATCGAAACGGCGATGATCAGCGTGCTGCGCCAGCTTCCCAGAAAGAGCAGGATCATCAGCGCGGTAAGCGCGGCGGCTATGACCCCCTCGCGAATCACGCCGCTGATGGACGCCTTCACGAATAGCGACTGGTCTGCCACCGGCTGGATCTTCAGCTGAGGCGGAAGCCCTGCCGCGATCGTCGGGAGAATCGCCTTCACGCCCGAAATGATGTCCAGAGTCGACGCGTTGCCAATTTTCAAAATCACCATCAACGCGGACCGCTGGCCGTTCGTGCGGACAATGTTGGTCTGGGGCGGGTAGCCGTCGCGCACATTCGCGACGTCCCTGATATAGATCGTCGAGCCCCCAATCGTCTTAATCGGCAAATCGTTCAATTCCTGAATGGTCTGGGGCGCGCCATTCATATCCACCTGATATTCATAGCTTCCAATCTTGGCGGTCCCGGCAGGCAGAATCAGATTCTGAAGGTTAACGGCATTGACGACGTCGACCGCAGACAGTCCCTTCGACTGCAATTCCGAAGGATTCAGGTCGATCTCCACCTGACGCTGCTTCCCCCCGTAGGGATAAGGGATCGCGATGCCCGGCACGGTGACCAGGCCCGTCCTTAGGAAGTTCAACCCCAGGTCGCCGAGTTGCTGCTCGCTCAGCCCTTGGCCGGAAAGAGCAAGTTGCAGGATGGGGACCGACGATGCGTTGTATTGAATGACGAGCGGAGGCTGTGTGCCGGGCGGCAGCGAACGCACGGCCGTTTGAGAAGTCGCAGTGATTTGAGCGACAGCATTTCCAATATTGACGCCCGGATGGAAGAAAACCTTGACGATGGCTCGTCCGTTCCAGGATTGCGATTCCACATGTTCGATGTCGTTGACGGTGGTGGTAAGGAATCGCTCGTAATTGAAGACAATCCGGTTCGACATGTCCTCCGGCGAAAAACCGTTGAAAGTCCAGAGAACGCTGACCACGGGGATATCGATATTGGGGAATATGTCAGTGGGCGTCCGGACGATCGCGACGGTCCCGAGGATCAGCAAAAGAATCGACGCGACGATGAAGGTATAAGGCCGCCGTAAGGCAAGTCGTACAATCCACATTTATCGAGCCATTCTCCGAATCGGGCCCAGAACCAGCAGCAGAACCGCCCAGCAGAGCCCCAACTGTAGAGACAAGGTTAGACGCTATTATCGCACGCCGGTTTCCGAATTCTGCGAACGGGAACCATCCACCACTTGGAGATCCCGCCGCCACGTTGTCATCCCGAATCCCCACGGTTTGTGTGGGGTGAGGGATCTGCTTTTCGCTTTTCCTTTTTCGCTTTTCAAACTATCGCCGCCGAAGATGCTTTTCAGAAGTCGAAAAACCCTCCTGCGCTATTTCCAGCATTTGAAACGTTGCCGTGAGCCCGTGCCGCTCGAATCGGCTCGCGATTTCCTTGCCGATCGCGTCGAAACGGTCTGTCGCCAGCGCGATGACGCTTGGCCCCGCGCCGCTGAGCGCAATTCCAAGCAGTCCCGGCATTTTCGGCATTGCCAGGATCTCTCCCAAGCCCGGAATCAGCGCCTGCCTGTATGTTTGGTGCAATCGATCGTGTAAAGCATCCCAGATCAGGTCGTAACGTCGCTCCTCGAGGGCCGCCACCAGCAGTGCCGAACGCTGCAAATTGTGCACCGCGTCAGCGCGTTCCACCGTCTTCGGCAGTACCGCGCGCGACTTCTTCGTCGCGAGTTCCAAAAGCGGAGTGACGGCGACCACCCGGATCATCTTCGGCCAGCGCTTCTGCACGCCGATAATGCTGCCGTCTTCCCGCGTGAAAGTGACCACAAGTCCGCCCAGGAGAGAAGCTGCCACATTATCGGTGTGGCCTTCCACCTCCCCGGCATATTGCAGGGCGGCCTCTTTCGGAACTGCTCGGCCCGCGACGGAAAACCCCAGCACGACGCCCGCTACCGTCGCGGCAGCGCTGCTCCCAAGCCCGCTCGCCATCGGAATATCGTTCTGCACCGCCAAGCGGACGGGAGGCAGGTGAAAGCCTTCGCGATTGGCTGTGTGGCGCATCGCGCGGGAAATCAAATTCTCTTCGGGAGCGCTCGGCAGCGCCGAACTGCCGCGGACCCCCCGGCTCCGCACCACCACCCGCGCGCCCGGTTTCGACAGCACCGTCGCGCGGACGTTCAGGTAAAGCTCCAGCGCCAGGCCAAGACAATCGAATCCAGCGCCTAGATTGGCCGTGGAAGCTGGCACGCGCACGTCAATCGAGAATTCCGGCGACACTTCGCGTGCAGGCGTCATGAACGAAAGCTCAAGTGCGGGGTCTCAGAAGGTCAAGAATGGCCGCTTTGTTGGCGGCGACTCGCTTCGGCGTATTTCGGAAAGCGCCGGTGATAGTTTGCGGCATACCCGTTCCGCCTGCATCGCCGCCGAGCGATAGCGTTCCCCGGTGATAGTTGCTCACGTAGTCGGGGTCCTTCAGCACGTGCCCGGTCAGCACGGCAACAACTGATTCCGCGGGGCGCATATGTCCGCTGGCAACCAGTTTCCGGATGCCTGCCACCGTGGTGGCAGAAGCGGGCTCGCAACCGATTCCGTCGCGCCCGATCATCGCTTTCGCGTCGGCAATCTCCTGCTCGCTCACCGCGATTACGCGTCCGCCCGAGCGCAGCACTTCGCGCAAGCTCTTCCTCCACGAAACGGGCGCGCCGATCTTTATCGCCGTCGCAAGAGTGCTCGGGTGAGGTTCAGTGACCATGGTGTCTGGGAGATCTTCATGGCCTGCCGAGTGGCGCGCTTCCATCTCCGCAAACAAGCGCGCGAACGGAGCCGCTCCTTCCGCTTGAATCACGCTGAGTTTGGGAATGCGGTCGATCAAGCCCAGTGCCAGCAACTCGCCGAATCCCTTGCCCAGCGCGGTGCTGTTACCCAGATTCCCTCCCGGCACCACGACGTGGTCCGGAACGCGCCAGCGGAGCTGTTCCATCAGCTCAAATGCCACCGTCTTCTGCCCCTCGATGCGAAACGGGTTGATCGAATTCGCGACGTAGATCGAAGGGTCGTCGCCAATTTCCTGAATCAAGCGCATGCAGTCATCGAAGTTGCCGTCGATCTCGCAAACCACCGCGCCGTAATCCATGCTCTGCGCGAGCTTGGCGGCGGTGATCTGCCCGCGCGGCACAAAGATCGCGCATTGCAGGCCCGCACGCGCGGAGTAAGCGGCCAGGCTCGCGGCCGTGTTGCCGGTGCTCGCGCAAACTGCTGTCCGCGCGCCCAGCAAAACGGCCTGCGTTACCGCCACCGTCATCCCTGTATCTTTGAACGAGCCTGTCGGATTGCAGCCTTGATGCTTTAGCCGCAACCACTCCAGCCCCGCGTATTCGGCGCACCGAGGCGCGTCGTAGAGCGGCGTACTCCCCTCGAAGAGCGTGACGATTGACGCGCCCTCATCGAACGGAAGCAATTCGCGAAAGCGCCACACGCCGCTGCGGTCTTGTGGGCTGTCGGAAACGGCACGCGACTTCCAGAGATTACGAAGACTTGCGGCATCTGCCGCCGTGCTCAGCCGAACCTCGATCTCCAGCGGCCCGCTGCACCGGGGACACACGTAGATTCGTTCCGCAAGGCCGTACGTTCCGCCGCACGACGTCGCGATGCAGCGCTGCATGGCGCGCCCGCTAATCTTCTCCGGCGCGCTGGCGATCTTTTCTGTCATTTGAATCGGCTCTGTTGACTTCCCGTCATCTACCGTTCCACGCCACGTTGTCATCCCGAATCCCCGCGGTTTCTGCGCGGGTGCGCGTTGTTTGCGTCCCGGACGATTCTCCGGGAAGGGATCTGCTTTTCGTTCCTGGAGGCCGCTTCACCTAAGATCCAAGAAAGCCATTCGAATTCAGGAGCGGCTCACGGAGAGCTCCGGCGCAACGGGGGCGGCGAGGGCAAACTCCTGGTGCAGGGCGGCAAGCGCCGCCTTCATGTGCCGTTCTTCCACGACGAACGAAATGTTGCACTCCGACGAGCCCTGCGCGATGGCAATAATATTCACGCCCTCGCGGCCCAGCGCGCTGAACGTTCGTCCCGCCACGCCCGGCGTGCCGTGCATCTTCTCGCCGACCACGGCCACCACGGCGATGTTAGGGTCCACGGTAATGTGTTCCACTTTTTCGTGTGCCACGTCCTGGACGAATTCGCTGCGCAACGCTTCCTCGGTGCGCTTTGCGTCCGAGGAGGCGACGATGAAACAAATATCGTTCTGCGAAGAAGATTGTGAAATCAGCAAAACGTTCGCGCGCGCTTTCGAGGTCGTCGAGAAAGTCCGCCCCACCACGTCCGGCACTCCCACGATTCCCGGTCCTCCAACGGTGATCAGCGTGACGTCCTTCACCGCTGTAAGCGCCTTGACACCGCCGCCGTTGCTCCTTCCTTGCGGCGTGATTTTGGTGCCGGTTCGCTCAGGTTCGAAGCTGTTTCGGATCCAGACGGGAATCCCCGCGCGCATCACGGCGCGAAGCGTCTTCGGGTGCAGCACTTTGGCGCCGAAGTACGCCAGCTCCGCGGCTTCGCGATACGAGATTTCCGGAATCGTGCGCGCATCAGGCACAAGACGCGGGTCCGCCGTCAGGACGCCGTCCACATCCGTCCAAATAATAATTTCATCCGCATCCAAAGCCGCGCCCAGAATCGTCGCCGAATAATCGGAGCCGCCGCGGCCCAGCGTGGTGAGCACGCCCTGCTGCGTGGCGCCGATGAATCCGGTCACCACCGGAACGATTCCCTCTTCGAGCATCGGGTTCAACCGCGACTGAGACCGCTCGCGTGTCAGGTCCATCAGCGGCTCGGCGCCGCCGTGATACGCGTCGGTGACGATCAGTTCCGTCGCGTCCACCGCCTCGCTGCGCAGCCCCAATTCCGAGATCGCCCCGGCAACCAGCGGCGCGGACAGCCGTTCGCCCAGGCTCGAAATCGCGTCCAGCGTTCGCGGCGTCAGCTCGCGCAGCAGCGCAGTGCCTTCGCAGAGCCGGAATCCTTCACTGAAGATCTTTTTCATCGTTCCGGCCACATCCGCGCGCCTCTCGCTTGAGCGAATCAGGGTCGCGAGCGCCGCCTCATGCTGGTCGTGCAAAACCTCGAATATTTCCACTACCTGGCCGCGTTCGTCCGCTTCGCATTGGGTAGCGGCCTCGATCAAGCGGTTCGTCACCCCGCTCATGGCGGAAACAACGGCCACCACCGAACTGTCTCGCGCCGCGTCGTGCACAATCTGCGCTACTCGCGCGATGCACGACCCGTCACCGACGGAAGTGCCGCCAAACTTCATTACTCGCAATGGTTTTTTCATTCGGACACGCCAACTGCGTCTGCAAAACTATACACCACTGCGACTGACGCAGCGAACCGCAGCAAGTGGGCTGTGCTATCGGCTTTCTGATGTAACCAATCGGAAATTGTATGGGAAAAGTCAGGAGTGCCGGCGCGGCGCCAACCACCGAGCGTCTATTGTTTCGCCACCCAGGCGGTAATCTTTTCCAGGGCTATCGGAGAAATTGTCTCCTCGATTTGGGCGTATTCCGCCGGCGAGCCGCTCTTCGCCGTTTGAAACAAGTGATTGAGGTCCGGCAACTCGTCGATTTCGAATTTCTGGTTCCCCGCATCCTGCAGCGCTTTTCGAATCGCGGGAATGTTCTGTTCCGGAGGAACTTGCAAATCCTTCGACCCTATTACCGCCAGAACGGGACATTTCACTTTCCGCAGCGCGGTGGCCGGATCGTAGGAAATGAAATAGCGGAACCAGGGCGAGCTGGTGCTCTTGATGGCTGCGCCGATCTGCGCCTCGGGCACCTGCCCCGTCAATTGCTCTCGCAGCTTCTTTTCCAGGACCGCGCTATCGGTTTCATCCTTCACCAGAGATAGGATGATGCGCTCCTCACCCGCCGCTTTTTCCGCAGTTTCGTGGGTCTGACCGTTCGCTTCGGAGATCAGCAGCGTTTGCTCCACAAGAAGTTCGTCTCCTGGAATGCCTGGCCCCGCCATCATCACGATGAATGCGACGCTCGAATTTCGCGCCGCAAGCATCGGCGCGATCATTCCGCCTTCACTATGGCCGATGAGCCCGATCTTGTGCGGGTCGACTTCACCCCGCTTCTCGAGGTATGCCAACCCCGCTTCCGCATCGTCTGCAAAATCCGACGTCGTGGCCGTCGCGTAGGTGCCTCCGGATTCTCCCACGCCGCGCTTATCGTACCGAAGCACGGCAATCCCTCTCCGCGTCAGGTAGTCGGAAAGAACCAGGAACGGACGATGGCCCATCAACGCCTCGTCGCGATCGTGCGCGCCCGAGCCTGCAACCAAAACCACAGCGGGAAACGGGCCTTTGCCCGACGGAATCGTCAGCGTGCCCGCCAGCTTTATGCCGGCTCCCGAATTCTCAAAGCTGACTTCCTCTTCGCGATAAGGATACGGCTTCGTGGGATTCTGCGGACGGGGAACCTCGAGCTCGGCCGAATCTTTCAAGCGCTTCAATTGCAGCGGCAGGCTATTCCCCGACTGCGACCACGTGCCGCTGATGCTCTCGCGATCTTTGTCGATCGTCCCCTCAAACGCGCCCACGCCGGGAATCTGTTTCAACTCCAGCTTCAGCGATGACCCGTCGCGCGTCACCTTCGTGACCGGCAAACCTTTGATGTCCTGGTCGAGGCTGTCCATCGTGGCCGTCAGGCCATCGGCCGTATTCACAAAATGAAACACGATGCGCAGTTTCGCCGTGCCGGCATCGAGCGTTCCCATCCATGCTCCGTCGATGTCCGACGGCTTCGCCGGCGCGTGCTCCGTTTTCGCGGGCGTCGTCGTTCGTTTGAAATCGAGAGGCAGCGACTGGCCCTGCGTCCAGGTGCCGCTGATCTCCGTCGCGTCGGCATTCACGGTTCCCTCGTAGGAACCGTTCACCGACTCGACCGCGAACTTCAGCTTCGATTCCTTCAGCGAAATCGACGTAACAGGAATTCCGTTTGCCCCTTGATCCACGCTATCGAGCGTGCCCTTCCAACTTCCGTCGTCTGCTTTCGTGATGTGCAAAACCAGGCGGAGCTCCGCCCCAGCCGGCTTAAGGGTTCCCTGCCAATCGCCCGCAAGGTTCTGCGCGCTCGCAGCGCCCACTGTCCCTAGACTCAAAATCAGAACGACTAATAACCTTCTCATCGACCGAAGGCCTTCCCCGTGCGCCAGGATTCGAACGGGCAAACCTGACACCTCAATCAGTACGTCACTGTTAGACGGAATTTCAAGGGAAAAAGGAAGCGGCCGGCGTCAAAGACAATCGCCTAAGACGCCGACCGGAAACTGCGGAGGACTCGCCTGCTATTTCGCTGTCAGTGCAGGGACCAGCGCCGCGCCTTGCGGAGTGCCCAGGCCCGTCACGTAGTCATATCCAGGCAGCGCATCGCAGATTTCGCCGCACGTGCCGTTCGTGCCGACCGTCACCGCGTGGAAGCTCGCCGCAATGCTCGCCTTCGCCACCGAATAAAGGTCCGTGTTCGTGCTCGAGAGGTTCGCCTTGCGCTGTACCGCGCGCGACGAATTCACGATCGCAAGCAGGGCCGCCCATTGCGGCGTCCCGGCGCTCGTTCCGCCCACCTGGAACCATCCCGTCGCGCCGCTGATGCCGACGGAATCGTACATCGCGTAGCCCGTGCCGGGATTCGCATTGTACGAAACGTCCGGAGCGCCGCGGCGCCCTTTGGAATCGTCCGGAATCCCGAATTGCGCCTGATAAAGCGGCTCGTGCTCCACCGCACTGATTCCGCCGCCGCTCCCGCTCCATGCCGTCTCGCTAAGATAGTTCCCGTTTGGGTCCAGGACCAACGACGTCCCGCCTACTCCAATCACGTAAGGGGACGCAGCCGGATACGCGACGCCAGTTCCCGCATCGCCCGCAGCGGCAACGAAGCTAACGGTGTTTGACGCGAAGTAATTGTCCAGGCTCGTCTCGCTCGAAAACTCGCCCACGGTCCAGCTCATCGAAACCACCGACGCGCCGTTGCTGATCGCCGTCCGCACGCCGGCGAGCAAGTCGCCCAGGCTGTTTGACGGCGCTTCCACAAGAACGATCGTTGCCTTCGGCGCGATCGCGTGCGCCCACTCCACATCCAGTGATATTTCAATCGCCCAATTCGAGTTCGCCGCCGGCTTCTTGCCATTCGAATAAACTTTGCGGAAGCACCCATTGCTCGTAGTGCACGCCGGCAGACCGAACTGCGCGCTGAAAACGCCCAGATCGGATTCGATATTCGCGTCGTCGTACGCGTCCACGATTCCTATCACCTGGCCTTGCCCCTGATTCGTGACTTGATCGAAACCGTATGCATGACGCACCTGCGCCGGCGTTAACGCGGAGCTTGGCGGCGTAGGGAGGGTCGTATCGGTGCTCCCGGTCGGCTGCAGCACATAATGAGTGCGCATGAACGTAATCGGATTCTCGCCCTTCGAATCGATGTGCGGAAGCGTCGTGAAAACAATTTGCGCGTGCAGCGGCTGGCAACAAGCCAGGAAGAGAACCGCCAACCACATTCCGCGTCCTGAATTTTGTCTCTCGTTCTTCATTTCGAAGTCCTCAGTTTGTGAAGCCACTCTGTGAATCTCGTTCCCGACACCATGAGAGTACCGTCCGCAACAGTCCCCTAGATATGGCCCATAGGTCTAAGCGACTGGTACGACTCAATGCTTCGGTTTGGTACTAAAGTGTCCCGCGAGGAGGTGTTTCACCCCGAAACAGGCAGGTGACTGGTACAGGTACCTATATAACAGATAACAATAGGCTTAGCATTGTTTAGGAAGGGCCAAAATTTACTGTACCACTCGTACTATGAGGATGAGCCGCTCAACGTCGACCACGAAGGACGAAAGCGCGGGGTTTGACCCCGTCGCGAGGCATCCTATTCTCTCAGGGGTTTCAACCCCTGAAGGCCTCGTGCGCGACCGCTCGAATTGTACCGCTTTGTAGGGGCGGGTGCGCCAGCGCCAAGCCCCCTAGCGCCGGTGTCCCGCCGGCCCTTAGAATGTCAACGGCTGGAACCTCCGCGGGCGCAAATCGGAAATGCCCAACACCCGCAATCCGCCGCCACCAAAACAAACGCTGCTGCTGATCCTGCTTCCCATGCTGACCACTTTCGCCTGTCTGAGGCTCTATCTCCACCTCACGGGCGTCCGTCACATTTATCCCGGCGGACATCTGACTCATCACCTGTGTCTCGGAGTCGTGATCGAAATTCCCGCCGCGTTCATTCTGGCATTCGGTCCGCGCAACCGCACGGTGGCGCGGCTGGCCCCGGTGGCCCTGGGAATCGGCACTGCCCTGATCCTCGACGAGGTCACCTATCTGGCTCTGACCAACGCGACTGATGCCGACTACGTCTCCCACGCCTCCCTCTACGGCGCCATCGCCTTCATCTCCGCAGCCGCAATCCTCCTACTCGCCCTCTACTGGTCCCATCGCGATTGACGAAGAACGCGCATCATGCGTTGGACGAACTCCTTGGTTCTATAAGTTATAGAACTACCACCGTAACTTTGTAACTACCCATCAGACAAATTCCGTGCTACCATGGGCCGTTTTTATGAGCTGCCAAATTGACACCACGGGCCGAAGCGTCGCCTGTACTTGCAGGCGCGAATATAAGCGGCCAGGATCGAATCTATGAAATTTAGAAAAGGAATTCTAATAACCGGAACGCGATTAGAAATCGCCATAACCTTATGAAAACACTCGCTCGGGGGTCGTTCTAATAACCGTAGGGTGGGGGGGTATTTTGCAGATGCGATTGGCGCCACGGGCGCCATTACAAAATACAGTAGAAGAGGCAGGGTCCCAGGGTTTCTACTTGGAAACCCTGCGTTCAACGATGTCTCAGGGTTTGTACTTGCAAATCCTGAGTTCGAAACGATCCTTGCCTTCTGCCTCCTTGCCTCCTTGCTTCCTTGCCTGCTTCTCCTCGCCCCTCACCGCTCGCCCCTCACCCCCTGGCGCGCCGAAGCCTTCGGCGAAGGCGGCTCGCCCCTCGACGTACATCGCCATTCCCACCGCGGCGTTCATTCCGAGCCCTTCAAGCGCGGCCACTTCGCGCATGCTGCGAATGCCTCCCGCGGCCGTGATCGGAAGCGAGGTAACCCTCCTGAGCCTCCGATACCACCGGAGATTCGTTCCCTTCATCGTTCCCTCGTTATCGACGAAAGTAGCCAGAAACTCCGAGCAGAACGGCTCGAGCACCGGCATCACGTCCTCGGGTTTCACTGCGAGCCGTTCGCGCCAGCCGCGCACCACGATTCTCCCCCGCTCAGTATCGAGCGCGATGATGACGCGCCTCCGCCCGACGCGCGCCGCAAGCGCCCGCAAAAAGGTGCGGTTGATCTCGCCCTCGCGAAATGCGCTGGTGCCGATAATGATTTTCTCCGCTCCCCACGAAAGAATTTTCGCCGCGCGCCCCACCGTGCGAATCCCGCCACCCACGCGCACTTTCATTGGCGCGCGGCGGCAAAGCTCTTTCACCAAGCGGCCGTTCGTGCCCTTGCCGAGCGCGGCATCGAGGTCAATTACATGCAGAATCGGATACCCGCGAAAACGCTCGAGCAATCCGAAAACATCTTTTACGGAAAGTGCAAGCCGCCGCCCTCGCACCAACTGGACGGCCTTGCCATCCTGGAGATCGATGCAGGGAATAATCATGCGCTTTACAACTCGCGCTCGACGCGGATCGGAAGGCCGCGCTTGATCAAATACGCCTTCAAAGCGCGAATCGAATGGATTTCGCCGTGAAAAATAGACGCGGCCAGCGCGGCGTCGGCCTGCCCGTCGCCAAAAACGGCGAAGAAGTGCTCGAACGTTTTCGCACCCCCCGAAGCGATCACAGGCACCGAAACGCTGGTGGATATCGCCGTCGTAAGTTCGCAATCGAAACCGTTGCATGTGCCGTCGCGGTCGATCGACGTGAGCAAAATTTCTCCCGCGCCTCGCGCAACGCCCTTTCGCGCCCATTCCACCGCATCGAGGCCGGTCGCCTCCCGGCCGCCGCGAGTAAATACTTCCCAGCGGCCAACCATTCGTTTCGCGTCGATCGAAAGCACCACGGCCTGCGATCCAAACTGATTCGCCAGCTCCGAAATCAGCTCGGGGCGTTCGACCGCGGCCGTGTTCACCGTGACCTTGTCAGCGCCCGCCCGCACCACCGATTGGCCATCCTCCAGCTTCCGGATGCCGCCTCCCGCAGTCAGCGGAATGTTCAATTGGCGCGCGACGCGCGAAATCGTGTCGAGGAACGTGGCGCGTCCGTCTCGCGATGCGGCGATATCGAGCACAACGAGCTCATCAGCGCCTTCGCGGTTATATCGCGCGGCGAGCACCTCGGGATCGCCCATGTCGCGCAGGCAGTCAAACTCGATGCCCTTCACGACGCGGCCGCCATCCACATCCAGGCAAGGAATGATGCGCCGCGCCAGCGTCATCGTAGGGCCTCGAGAAAATTGCATAGCACCCTGGCGCCGATTTGCCCGGACTTCTCAGGATGAAATTGCACACCGAAAAGATTTCGATGTTCCACCACCGCCGCGAACGCTCGGCCGTGATCGCACACCGCCGCGACGGAATCGCCCGTTGCGGACGCCGCATAGGAATGCGCGAAATAAAAGTACGCGCCCTCGGGAACATCACGAAGGAGCCGGCTCGATCGAACGTGTCGAATCTGGTTCCAGCCAATGTGCGGAGACTTCGCGCTCGTGGGCAGCGCGCGCACTTCTCCGGCAAGGAATCCGAGCCCCGCATCGCTCGGAGCCTCTTCACTCGTCGCGAACATGGCCTGCAGCCCGAGGCAGATTCCGAGAATCGGAATGTTGGAGTCGAAAGCCGCGCGCAACGAAGCGGCCAGCCCGCTCTTGTTGAGCGCGGCTACAAATGCCGAGAAGTGGCCCACGCCTGGAAGAACGATCGCTCTCGCCGCGGCAAGCTGTTCCGAGGATGTCACGCGCTCGCTTTCCATTCCGAGCGCTTGAAACGCGCGCTCGACCGACGGCAGGTTCCCCGCGCGATAATCGACGATCGACAATTTCATAGCAGCCCTTTCGTCGACGGCAGAACGCGGCGAAGCTGCTTGTCGCGGCTGACTGCGAATCGCAGGGCCTTTGCGAACGCCTTGAACATCGCCTCCACTTGGTGGTGCGAAGAGCGGCCATACAGGAGCCGCAAATGAACATTCGCAGCCGCAGCCTGGGCGAATCCGCGAAAAAAATCCTCCAGCAATTCCGTCTGAAAATCGCCCACGCGCCGCGCGGAAGGCTTCCAATGGCAAACGCAATATACGCGGCCCGAGAAATCGATGGCCGCTGCCGCGAGACAGTCGTCCATGGGCATCAGGAAATAGCCGGCGCGCAAAATTCCCCGCTTCGAACCCAGCGCCTGCCGCACCGCTTCGCCCAGCGCGATTCCCACGTCTTCCACCGTGTGGTGCTGGTCCACATCGAGATCGCCTTTGGCGACAAGATCGAGATCCAATGCCCCGTGGCGCGCGATTTGCTCGAGCATGTGATCGAAGAAGCGGACGCCCGTCTTGATTCGGGCTCGGCCGCGGCCGTCCAGATTCAGACGAACGCGAATATCGGTTTCCTTCGTGGCTCTGTGCAGGCTTGCTTTCCTCATAGAATCGCCTTCAATTCGCGCAGCAGGAGCCGGATCTCGGGGCGTGTCCCGATCGTGATGCGGACATATCCTTCGCCTGCGAAGTCAGTCGAGCGATCGCGCACCAGAATTCCCTTTCGCGCCAGACAAGAAACAATTTCCTTCGCCCGGCTGCCAAAGTTCACAAGGATGAAATTCGCCGCGCTCGGAAACTGTTCGATCCCGAGCGCGCGGAGCCCGCGTTCCAGCTCCCGCTTACCTTGGGAAACCTCACGCACCGTTCGTCTGATGAATGCTCGATCTCGAATCGCCGCTTCCGCGGACGCAAGGGCTGCCACGTTCACGGGATAAGGAGATTGCGCCTTCCGCAAGTGCGAGGCGATTTCACGCTGCGCGAAGACGCAGCCGAGCCGGAGTCCTGCGATTCCCGCTGCCTTCGAAAACGTGCGCGTCACAATCAGGTTACGAAACCTGCGAATCCACGGGAGCATCGTGACTCTTGAGAACTCGAAATAGGCTTCGTCAACCACCACCATCGTCCGGCGCGAGGCGTTCAGAATTTTCTTCAGGTCTCCGAGCGAAAGCAGGCTGCCTGTTGGGCTGTTCGGATTCGCCAGGAACAAAATGCGCGGCGCGACGCGAAGCGCGGTGAGCGTTTGCCTCATCGGAAACTGCAGGCGCGAGTCGTATCTCAGCGCGCTCACTCGAGCGCCCGCCAGCTCCGAATAGAAACGGTACATCGCGAATGTTGGCTCGACGAGCAGCACTCGGCTTCCCGGGTCGACAAATGTGTTCACGACCAAGTTCAACGCCTCGTCTGTGCCGTTCGTCAGCAACATCTCAGCAGCATCGACGCCGAAAAAGCGCGCCAGTTTGCGCCGCGTGGTTTCCTGCTCCGGATACATCGACAGCGCGGCAGAACTGAGGCGCCGCAGAGCGCGGCGCACCGCAGGCGAGCAGCCCAGCGCGTTCTCGTTGAAGTCGAGACGAATCTTTTCGAAGCGTCCTTCGAGCGGCGGCTTGTACGGCCGCATTTCGGCAATGGCGCTGCGAATCGGCACCGGCGGTCTCACAATCGCACCTCGACGGCCCGGCCGTGCGCGGCCAGCCCCTCGGCGCGCGCGAATTCCGCAACCACCGGCGCCAGACGCCGCAACCCTTTGCCTGAGATTTCCTGGACGCTGATGCATTTCACGAAATCGGCAACAGACAATCCGCCGCGCGCACGCGCGACCCCGGACGTAGGAAGAACGTGATTCGTCCCGCTCGCGTAGTCGCCGATGGGCTGTGCGCTCCAATCGCCCAGGAAAATGCTTCCTGCCGAATGGAACCGGTCAATCAATTCGCTGGCGGAGCCCGGCAAGCTAAGGTGTTCGGGCGCGAAGCGGTTGATGAAGCCAACAGCCTCGGGAACGCTGCGCGCAATCAGCACGGCGCCGTTCTTCACAAGCGAGCGCCAGGCGGGATTCGTTCGCGGAAGTTGCGCCAATTGGCGCGCGATTTCAGCTTGGACGGCTTTACCGAATTTCCGGGACGTTGTGATGAACAGCGCGACCGCATCCGGATCGTGTTCAGCTTGCGCAATCAGGTCCGCCGCGATGAATCGCCGATCGCCGCGCGTCGCGAAGATCACGGTTTCGGTCGGACCTGCAAGGAGATCGATGGCGCAGTCTGAACTCACAATTTGTTTGGCAGCAGTCACGTAGCGGTTGCCAGGCCCGAAGATTTTGTCGACGCGCGGGATCGATTGCGTCCCGTATGCCAGCACCGCCACTGCTTGTGCTCCGCCAATTCGCGCGATCGATACGACGTCAAGAATCTCAGCCGCCGCCAGAAGCTCATCGCTTGCGCCCGGACTCGCAAGGACGATCTTCTCCACGCCAGCTTCCTGCGCTGGAATCACGGTCATCAGCAGGGTCGAAACGAGTGAGAATCGCCCGCCCGGCAAGTAGCAGCCGACCGTCTGAATCGGGGTCACGCGCTGTCCCACGCGGACTCCCGGCTCGACTTCGAGGGTCCATTGCTGTAGCTTTTGGCGGCGCGCGACCGCGCGGATGTTCTTCGCCGCGTGCGCGACCGCTTCGACGAACGAGCGCGAAACTTGCCGGCGCGCTGCGCGCATCTCGGAGGGCGAAACCCACACAGTTCTCGCGTTCAGCGAAACGTCATCCAGTCTGCGCATCCAGGAAAACAAGGCGGGGTCTCCGCGACGCCGCACGTCGTTCACGATACGCGCGGCGACACGCTCCGCCTCACGGCTATGGCTGCGCCTCGACCGGAGCAGCCCTTCCTGCACTTCGCGAGTGAGCCGAAGAATTCGCATCAGTACACGATCTTGTTGAGCGGATACTCAACAATCCCTTCCGCCCGGGCCAGCTTGAGCTTCGGAATCAACTGCCGGACGATTTTTTCCTCGACAATCGTGTTGATCGCCACCCATTGCGGATCGCTCAGCTGCGCGATCGTCGGGTTCCGCAGCGCAGGCAGGGCCGCCAGCACGCCGTCGAGATCGCTTCGGCGCGCGTTCAGCATAAGGCCCACGCGGTTGTAGGCCTGGATGGCGCCCTCGAGCAGCAGCACCATATTCTCGATTTTTTCCCGCTTCCATCCATCAGCCCACGAAGCAGGATTCGCGATGAACCACGGAGCAGACTCAAGCAGCGTGTCGATCACGCGAAGATGATTGGCGCGCAGGGAAGCGCCGGTTTCCGTCACTTCGACGATCGCGTCAGCAAGTTGCGGCACTTTCACTTCGGTGGCTCCCCAGGAGAATTCCACTCTGGCCTTCACTCCCTTTTGCAGCAGATATTTCTCGGTCAACCGCACTGCCTCGGTGGCGATGATCTTCCCCTCGAGATCGCGTGCGCTCTGCACGGAAGAATCTTCGGCTACGGCCAGCACCCAACGAACTCTGCCAAGGCTCGATTTCGCGTAGACAAGCTCAGCAATTTCCTGCACGTTGGAGCCGGTTTCGAGAATCCAATCTTTTCCCGTGAGGCCGGCGTCGAGGGCGCCGCTTTCGACATAGCGCGGCATTTCCTGCGCGCGAACGAGCATGCACTCGATCTCGGCGTCGTCAATCGACGGAAAGTAGCTTCGCGAACTCACGGAAATGCGCCATCCGGCACGCGCGAAAAGCTCCAGCGTGGACTCTTGCAAACTTCCTTTCGGGATTCCAAGCTTCAGGCGGCTCATTGGGCCCTCTCTTTCGAGTACAGCTGTTCGGGTGTGGAGATGCGTTCACGGACGATGGTCACGTCGCCGCCCAGCCCGAGTCTTCGGAAGAAGCAGCTCCGATAACCCTCATGGCAGACCGCCGCACCCGACAGCTCTGCTCGGACGAGCAGAGCATCCTGGTCACAGTCGACGAGCAATTCGCGGACAAGAAGGCGCTGTCCGCTCGTCTCGCCTTTGGTCCACAGCTTCTTTCGCGACCGGCTGTAAAACGTCACGAAGCCGGTCTTTTGCGTGATCTCAAGCGCTTCAGCGTTCATGAAGCCCAACATGAGGATTTCGCCGGACGCGTCATCCTGGACGATCGCGGGGATCAGTCCGTTTTCCTTCTTGAAGTCGAGCTCCACTTTTTACCCCCTAAAAAACAAAAAACCCGCTAGCGCATTCCGCGCCAGCGGGCTGATGAGTGCTTGCTATTTACTTCTAGCTAGCCACACCGCCGCGAGCACGGGAGCGTGTGGTGATGATGGTGGAGAGACTGTGCTCGCAGTTGCATGACCCATCGACGTTAAGACAGGCCGGCCGCTTTGTCAAGAAAAAGGCTTGGACGGCGCTCAACGGAGCAGGTCCTCAAGCTGGACTTTGGCGTCGGTTTTGGCGTCGCGGTACTTCACGATGACCGGCGTATAGAGCGAGAGCTGCCAATCCTTGCCACGACCGTGCGAAATCGCGCGCGACCCGGCAACCACTACGGCATTCTCCGGAATCACGAGCGGAGTATCGTCCTTCGCGACGTGAACTGTGCCCGTAACCACATCATAGACTGGCGTCGAACGGTTCAGGATCGTGCCAGTGCCAAGGACGGCGCGGCTCTTCACGATGGTCCCTTCATAGACGCCGCAATTCCCGCCGACGAGCACTTCGTCTTCGATGACGACCGGCATCGCGCCCACCGGTTCGAGCACGCCGCCAATCTGCGCGGCCGCCGAAATGTGGCATTTCTTGCCGATTTGCGCGCAGCTCCCGACTAGCGCATGCGAATCCACCAGCGTGGCGTCGCCGACGTAAGCGCCCACATTGATGTACATCGGCGGCATGCACGTCACGCCCTTGCCGATGAAGCAGCCGTCGCGAATGCTGGAGCCGCCGGGAACGATTCGCACCCCCGATTCGGCCGTGAGTTTCTTCACGGGATACGTCGCCTTGTCGAAGAAGGGCTGTTTCGATGGGTCGATCGACATATCGACGATGGCGCCCATTCGAAAACCGATCAAAATTCCCTTCTTCACCCAGGAGTTGACGCGCCATCCGGTCGCGGACGATGGATCAGGCTCGGCAGCGCGCACCACACCCGAATTCAAACCATCCTTGAATTCCTGGAGTAGACGCAGGTGTTGCCCCGTGTAGGCGGACGGGCTCTCGTCGAAAAGCTGTTCGATTTCAACTTGCAGCATAAGCCTGCTGAATCAATCCCACCGAATCGAGCACACTGCGAATCTTCGCCAGATTTTCGGCCTTCGGAGCGACGAGTGGGAGCCGCCAGACCGGCTCGAGAAGTCCCATCTGCGCCATCGCAGCCTTCACGGGCATGGGGTTCGACTCCACGAAGTTGACTTCCATCAGAGGCAGATAGCGGCGATGGATTTCGCGCGCGGCCGGGAAATCATTGGCCAGCGCGAACTGCGTCAGACGCGTCATTTCGCCAGGAATTTCATTTGCCACCACGGAGATGATTCCGCGCCCGCCGAGTGCGATCAGCGGAACCGTGATGGAATCATCGCCCGACAGGATGAGGAATCGCTCGGGCACTCTTGCGGCAATCGCGGCCATTTGGCCGATGTTGCCCGACGCTTCCTTGATACCAACGATGTTGTCGATCTCGGCGAGGCGTGTCACCGTTGCGGGCTCGATATTACAGCCCGTCCGGCCAGGCACGTTGTAAAGAACGATCGGGAGAGCGACGGCCGACGCGATTGCCTTGTAATGCTGGTAGAGGCCCTCTTGCGAAGGCTTGTTGTAATACGGAGTGACAGAAAGAATTCCGTCGGCCCCGATGGAGTTGAACTCCAGGGCGCGCTCAATTACCTCGGCAGTATTGTATCCGCCAGCGCCGGCAAGAACGGGCACGCGTCCCCGAGCTTCTTCCACGGTGATTTCCACCACACGCTTCTGTTCAGTAAGCGACAGAGTGGGGCTTTCGCCGGTAGTCCCGCACGGCACCAGAAAATTGATGCCTGCGTCGATCTGCCGGCGCACCAGCCTCCGAAGCGTGCCCTCATCGAGCGATTGATCCTGCCGAAATGGTGTTACCAGCGCCGTGCCGCATCCCGTAAACATGTTGCCTCCCTCGTTTTCAAGCTCCGATTATTCCAATTCGTTCACGATCTCGCGAAACTCAAAAAAGCCCTTTTTGCCAATCACCCAACGGGCCGCCCGCAGCGCCCCGTGCGCGAAGCCCTCGCGGCTGCGTGCTGTGTGGCGGAGCGTAATCGTGTCAGCCGGTGAGTCGAACCCGATCTCGTGCGTTCCCGGTTGCGCGCCCGCGCGGCTGCTGCTCGCGTCGATAGGCGCGACATAGCCGGCGGCCTTCATTTTCTCGACGAGCGCAAGCATCGTTCCCGAAGGCGCATCCTTTTTCGCCGAGTGATGAATTTCCCAAGCCCACGCGCCGTATTCGCGCTGCTTGGCCAGCAGCCGCGCAGCTTCCGCAACGAGTTGCGAAAAGATATGGATGCCCACGGAAAAATTGGGGCTCCAGACCAGGCCGGTTCCGCATAGCTCCACCGCCGACCGCACGCGCTCCAGTTCTTTTGACCACCCCGTCGTCCCGGTCACCACGTTCACGCCGAGGCTTGCGAGCCGCCCGATATTTTCGGGCGCCGCGGCAGGAGTGGAAAACTCGATGGCCGCGTCGACGCCGCGGAAATTCTGCGGCGTCAGAGATTCGTAGCCGCCGTTGTCGTCGCCCTTCAGACGAAGCTTGACGTCGAACCCATATTGCGGCGCCAGTTGATCGACAAGGCGTCCCATTTTCCCGTAGCCGACGATTGCGAGGTTCATTTCAACACCGTAGCCTGCGAACCAAATCCGAGTAAATGACGACCGCTTCGGAAAGCTGTTTCTTGGCGACGCGCTCTTCGGCCGTGTGCGCCACGTGAATGCTTCCGGGACCAATCAACAACGGCTTGCCCCAATTCTGGCTCAGTACCGGGACGTCGGTTGTGTACGACACCACCGTCGTCTCAAATCCATCCACGCGCTCGAAGCGCATGGCGGGAAGCCACAAAACCTCTTTCAGTTGCACGCGGCCGTCGACCGCTGCAGCGAACACTTCGCGGATCGGGTTCGGATCGCCCACCAGCCGAACCAACACTTCGGCTCGCGCATTGTCGGCCACTACGTTAGGCGCTCGGCCTCCGGAGATGGTTCCGATGTTCACGGTGCAAGGCCCGAGGAGATCGTCCTTCGGAAGCGGCACGCGGCGAATCGCTTCGAGTGCGTCGAGTAGAGCGTCGATTGCCGAGTCGCCTAGCTCCGGGTACGCCGAATGTGCCGTCTTGCCGTCTGCAACAATTTCGAATCGCAACACGCCTTTCGATGCCAGGGCCAGCTGGTTCTCGGTGGGCTCGCCATTGATCAGGAAGCACGAGCCGCGAGGCGACTTCACCGCCGCCAGCGCCCCGGCGCTGTTTCGCTCCTCGCCAACAACGAAGAGGAGTCCAAAGTTCCGCACTCCCTCGGCGCTCAGTTTCTCGGCGGCCACGACCATCGACGCGATGATGCCCTTGGCATCACAGGAGCCGCGGCCCCAAACGTTTTCCGAGTCCTCACGCGACGCGAAGAACGGAGGCACTGTGTCCATGTGCGTCGAGAGCGTGACGCGAGGCTCGCCCCAGGACGCAAAAACGTTGAACCGGTCCGCCTCAACTTCCATCCGCTCGCAGCTGCCGCCGGTCGCCGCCGCGAGCTTCGACACGCAGTCGAAAAGATACAATCCGACCTGCGCTTCGGCGCCGGTGACCGAATCGATGTTCACAAGCGCGCGCGTCAACTCAACGACGTTCATTCACTAGCCTGTCTGGGTGGAACGAAAGAGAAGGAAGGATTCGCGAGAGGTACGACTCGGCTTCTTCACTCCTCGATAGCGCTCCATCCGCTTGTGACGGATGACAGTGAACAAGCTGTTCGCATGTTCCCCAACCGCGGCGGTCTCAGCTACCGCAACGGTTTCGGCGGAGTCTCAACTCGTACCCTTTTCGCCTGGGCCTCCGAAGCTGCTCGGAACAGCGCGCCCTGGCTACTCGTGGCCTCCGCGCCTCTATCAAGTACACATTGAGTCTAGTGAACGCCGGAAGTGAAGTCAAGAATGACAAAATCCCGGCTTCGCGCGTGAGAAAGAGCTAAAGGCCAAGACGGCTATTAGTAGAGTTCCGCGCTCGACAGGACCGTACCGTTGTAGCCGCCCGCAATCAGTACTGTGCCGCTGTCGAGAAGCGTGGCGGTCTGGGTGGAACGCGGCGTGTTCAAGTTTCCAGTCGCTGTGAATGTCCCGGTCGCGGGGTCGTACAACTCCGCGGCGGCCGAGGCAACGTTAACCGGGGAATACCCAGCCGCCAACAGCACCATCCCGTTGTTCAGCAGAGTGGCGGTATGCCCCTCACGGGGAGTGACGAGATTACCGGCAAGCGAAAATAAGCCTGTTGCGGGATCGTAAAGCTCCGCGCTGCCCACAAGCGTCGAGCCGCTGAAGTTAACACCACCAGCCATCAGCACCATGCCGTTGCTCAGCAGGGTTGCGGTATGAAAGGAGCGCGCTGCGTTGAGGCTGCCGGTCGGCGCGAAAGTGCCAGATACGGGATCATACAGCTCCGCGGCAACGAAGCTGGGGACCGAGCCCAATCCGCCCGCGATCAGGACCGTCCCATCATCGAGCAGCGTCGCGGTATGGTTACAGCGCGGCCCGCTGAGGCTGCCTGTCAGGGTGAAAATTCCGGTGGCAGGGTCGTACAGTTCTGCCGAGCTCAAAAAGGGATTGGATCCGCCCACGATCAGGACCGTGCCGTCGTTGAGCACTGTCGCCGAGTCGTTCACGCGCGGCGAGCTCATGCTTCCGGTGACCGTAAATGTTCCCGTCGTGGGGTTGTACAATTCCGCCGAAGCGAGGACGGTGCCTGTGTTGTCCACACCCCCGGCAATCAACACCATGCCATTCTGGAGCAAGGATGCGGTGGCGTCCTGACGCGGCGTGTTCATGCTACCAGTGGCAGTGAATGCCCCAGTCGAAGGGTTATAGAGTTCCGCACTAGCCACGGCGATGCCGTTGAACATCGGAAGGCCGCCGGCGATTAGCACGGTGCCGTCGTTGAGTAAGGTGGCGGTGTGAAAGAAACGCGAGGCGTTCATGCTGCCAGTAGCGACGAAGCCGGTCGGCCGGACGTTGAGCGTAACCATGCCGCTCACGGTGCCAGCGGCGGCGCTGATCGTGATGGATTTCGTGGACGCGGGAGATCCGACGGCGACCGAGGCGCCGGGATTTGTCGCGTCATTGGTGATTTCGGCGGTCGCGGTGTCCGACGAACTCCAGAGCACGGAGGCCAGCTGCTCTGGCCCGCCGGGAAAAGTCCCTGTGGCGATGAATCGCTGGTACGTTCCTGGCGAGATCGTTGGGTTTGCCGGTGAAACCGCAATGGATTCGAGTCCCGCCGGGGTAAATGAACCCGGCTCATAGAGCTCTGCGCTGCTTTCGGCGTTATTGTTTGAGTCGGCGCCGCCCGCGACCAATATCGTCCCATTCTCCAGCAGCGTTGCTGTATATGCGACGCGGGCGATGTTCAGGCTGCCGGTGACGGTGAAGGTCCCAGCCGAAGGGTCGTACAACTCCGCGCTCGTTTGCGGAGCGTAGTTTGTTAAAGTGCCTCCGTTACCGCCGGCAATCAGCACGGTTCCATTGTTCAGCAGTGTCGCCGTGGCGTCAGAGCGTGCTGTGTTCAGGTTGCCGGTGGGAGTAAACGATCCGGTAGCGGGGTTAAACAGCTCCGCACTAGCCAGATAACCGTTCGGCGTGTAACCACCCGCGACTAGCACCAACCCGTTATTCAGCAGAGTCGCGGTGTGGTAGTAGCGAGCTGCGCTCAGGCTGCCGGTGAGCGTGAACGTGCCGGTCGAGGGGTTGTACAGCTCCGCGCTTGCTAACGTACCGCTCGCGTTAAATCCCCCAGCGACTAAAACGAATCCATTGTTCAGCAGCGTAGCCGAGGTAATTCGGCGAGGCTCGTTCATGCTGCCGGCCGGCGAAAACGTCCCAGTCACGGGATCGTACAATTCCGCGCTGGCCAGCGCGCCACTCGAACCGAATCCGCCCGTAATGAGTACCTTGCCGTTGCCGAGCATGGTGGACGTGAACAGCCGGCGCGCGGTGATCAAGTTGCCGCTCGGGGTGAACGTTCCGGCGACGGGATCGTACAACTCCGCGCTTGTCAGGAAACCGCTGCCGTTGTAGCCGCCGGCAATGAGCACCATCCCGTTGTTCAAAAGGGTGGCGCCTGCCAAGTAGCGCGCCGTGTTCAGGCTTCCAGTCGACGTGAATGTTCCGGTTGCAGGATCAAATAGCTCGGCACTGGCTAACGGACCACTGGAGCCATAACCACCCGCAATCAGCACCATTCCGTTGTTCAGCAGCGTCTCCGTTTCGTCATCGCGAGCTGCATTCAAATTACCAGTCAAGAGAAATCCGGGCGTTACCGTAAGCGTCACCTGATTGCTCATGATTCCATCGGCCGAAGCTGTGATCTGCGTGGTGCCGGGGAGCAATCCAGCGGCATTGCCGGTGCTGACGCCGATTGTCGCAATATTGGGGACGGTGCTGGACCAGGTGAATGCCACTCCAACGATGGCGTTTCCTTGGCTGTCCTCCGCGGTTGCCGTGAATTGGTCGGTGCCGCTGACGGCGATGGACGGTTGCGAGGATGACACGACGATCGCCACGAGTCCGGATGAGCCGCCGGAGCTGCAGCTTCCAAGGAAAATGGAAGAAAACATAAGTCCCGTGAGAAATGCCGTCGTCTTCCGAACGAACATGACGATTGGCTCCGCGCAATCCTCAAACCGAAACGCACGTGTACCCAGCGGGGATGTAGCAAGGTAACATACTCACGCCGCGCTGCAACCAACATAAGCAGGCGTCACCTGCCGGGGCACCGTTTCGACGAGCGTGGATTTTGCCGAGAAACTGGGTAAGATGATTGGCCCATGTTTGAGTCAGTCTGTTACGTGAGGATTTGCTGCGCGGTATTTCACGCGAAGCCCGCCATGGTGTGGCTTCCGCAATGAAATCGCGCGAAACATCGCGACGACGTTCGCCGCGTGCGCGCAGATTCGCTGATCCCGCGGAATACACGCCCCACTTTGGCTATCGCAAACATTCTGGCGCCGCATCACGCGCGCAAGAATTACTCTGCGAAAGCGTTTCCCTCGAACGAATCGCCGATGCGGTTGGCACGCCCGCGTATGTTTACAGCCAAAGCAGCATCGAGGACGCTTATCGGCGGCTCGATCGCGCCTTCGGTTCACTGCCTCATACGTTGTGCTACGCGCTGAAGGCCAACGCCAATCTTTCGATCCTGCGCGTATTCGCTAGCCTGGGCAGCAGCTTCGACATCGTTTCTGGCGGCGAACTCGATCGCCTGCGGCGGATCGGAGTCGCCGGGCACCGTATCGTGTTTTCCGGGGTGGGCAAGACCCGCGAAGAAATTCGCGAAGCCGTCGCCTATTCAATGAAGGGAGCAGCGCGGTCCGGCATTCTCCTTTTCAATGTTGAGTCGGAACCTGAATTGGAAGTGCTGCTGAGCGAAGCCGCGCGGCACGTAGAGGCAGGCGGTGAGCGTCCGTCAGCCGCGATTCGCGTGAATCCAGACATTCTGGCGGGCGGACATCCTCATATTTCCACCGGCTACCGTCACCACAAGTTCGGGATGGAATGGCCCGAAGCGCGGCGCCTATATCTGGCGCACAAGGATTCGCGATGGATCGCCTGGCGCGGAATCAGCACGCACATCGGCTCACAGATTCTGGCGCTCACGCCGTTCCGCCGCGCGTTGACCAGGCTCTCTTCGTACGTGCGCCAACTCGCCGCCGGAGAAATTCGTCTCGATTACATCGACATCGGCGGCGGCCTGGGCATTCGCTACACGAACGAAACGCCGCTTCAACCAACCGTATACGCGCGTGAACTCGCGAGCATCGTCCGGCGCTCGGGATGCCGGCTCCTGCTCGAGCCGGGGCGCAGCCTGATTGGACCGGCGGGCGTCCTGCTGACGCGCGTCCTGTACGTGAAAGAAAACCGCCGCAAGCGCTTCGTGATCGTGGACGCGGCGATGAACGATTTGATTCGCCCGGCTCTCTATGACGCGTCGCATGCCGTGACGAAGGCGTCACGCGGCGCAAGCGAATCAGCGCGGATGCAGAGCGTGGATGTAGTGGGCCCAGTTTGCGAATCGGGAGACTTCCTCGCGCGCGACTGGCCGCTCCCACCGGTGAAATCGGGCGACTTGCTGGTGGTGTGGGCCACGGGAGCTTATGGATTCGTGCAATCTTCGAATTACAACGCGCGGCTTCGACCTGCCGAAGTGCTGGTCGAGGGCAAGAAATTCCGCGTCATTCGTAAGCGGCAGACATTCAACGACCTAGTGCGCGGCGAAATCGAGTAGCCCATCCCAGCGGTGTTTGCATGAGGCCGACTCAAACTTAGTGACTCCGACATCAACCGGTGTCTTGCATCCTTAAGGCTTGGTCGTTACGCGACTCCTCATTTGCTGCCCCACGCGAAATGGAGAAGTTGAAATCGCTTTAGTCCAATTGCCATCTGCGCCAAGAGATACCGTGAAGCGACCGTAGTCTCCAATGTGAAAGCCTTCTCTCTCTGGAGGGATAACCTGACCGACCCAAATACTTTGGCCTGGCCACAACCACCGTGAGGTTACGCGCTCACCCGCGACTTCAAACGCGGGACGGCAGAACCAACGAGTGAGGGAGTCATCCCAAGCGGGTACCAGCGTCCATTGACCCGGCTGCGCGTCCCATCGTTCCACGACGTAGTTAACCGTTGCCTCCTGGCCACCAGAGTCTACGTAGTCACAGACTTTCATTCTGGCAGGAAGAATCCCTTCGTTGGTCAATCGAGCATCGTAGATTTTCGTAGCACCTTCGACTGTGACGAGATCTGAACTGCTGGTAACGACGACGTCTGCGTGCAAACCCAGCGGCGCGAGGTCGCCATACTGATAAAAATGGTTCAACTCATGCAAGACGAGTCCAAGCAAGAAAGAACACACAACCATTTGGACTGTTGTGCGTGTGCGAATGGGCTTCATCTGACCTGTTTGACACCACGAATCCATCGATAGTGCCTAGCTTCCCAGCCGAGATGCACCACCCGCTACCAACTGTGCATCGTTCCATCGAGTTTGCGGTTGATGGGCAGGTAGGCGCGCTGGTAGGGATAGTCCGCAGCAAGCTTTTCGTCGATGTATACGCCCAGGCCTGGACGATCGCCGGGATGCATCGATCCGTTTTCGAAATAGTAAGCGTGAGGAAAGACCTTTTCGGTCTCGTCGGTGTGCCGCATGTATTCCTGAATTCCGAAATTGTGAACGCTCAAATCGAAGTGCAACGCAGCGGCCAGGCACACGGGGCTCAAATCGGTGGCGCCGTGGCAACCCGTCCGCACGTGATAGATTTCCGCGATCGCCGCGATTTTCCGAAGATGCGAAATGCCGCCGGCGTGAACCACCGTGGTTCGAATGTAGTCGATGAGCTGCTCCTCGATCAGGAGCCGGCAATCGTAAATCGTGTTGAACACTTCACCCACCGCCAGTGGCGTCGTGGTGTGCTGACGGATGATGCGGAAGCTCTCCTGCAATTCCGCTGGAACCGGATCTTCGAGCCAGAAGAGGTGGTACGGCTCGAGGCTTTTGCCGAGCCGCGCCGCCTCGATCGGCGTAAGGCGATGATGCGCGTCGTGAAGCAGGTGAACCTCGGAGCCGAATTCGCGGCGCAGCCGTTCGAACAGCGGCGGCACAGATTCAAGGTATCGTTCCGTCGACCAGGAATTCTCTTTCGGCGCATTTTTTTCCGCGGGCTCGTAATACATATCGCCGCGGCCCACGCCGTAGGTGCCGGCAAGTCCGGGAACGCCGGATTGCGCGCGGATCGCTTTGTAACCTAGGTCTAGGTAGTGGCGAACTGCGCGAACCGTCTCTTCGATGTCCTGCCCGCTCGCATGCCCGTAGACCAGAACCGAATCGCGCGACGCGCCGCCCAGAAGCTGATACAGCGGCACATTCAGGCTCTTGGCCTTGATGTCCCACAGCGCGGTATCAACGGCGGCGATCGCACACATCGTCACCGGGCCTCGCCGCCAGTAAGCGCCTTTGTAGAGATATTGCCAGGTGTCCTCGATGCGGCGCGCGTCCCGACCGATCAGTAGCGGCAGGACGTGATCGGAGAGGTAGCTCGCCACAGCGAGTTCTCTGCCGTTGAGCGTCGCGTCACCCAGGCCATAGACTCCGTCCTCGGTAGTGATCTTCACCGTGACGAAATTTCGGCCCGGGCAGCAGACGATAACTTTAGCGTCGGTGATTTTCATTTCGTTTTTCCCGCGCCGCCCGTCGGCGCAACGATGCCATGCGAAACCTCTGCCACGGCGCGATACGCCTGATCGATTGCCGCGTCCGTGTAAGCGCGCGCCTCCGCATCCGAATTCGCGATCGATATGCGGCCAAACGGCTGCCGGCCAACGACGCAGGGTTGCTGGTCAGGCGGCCAATCCGGATCGTAGAGCGAATTGTATTCGTAAGCGTACCCGTGCGGCCAGCGATTCACAGTAATGGCTTGAATATCGTTCGCCGGATCGAATCCGGCGGGCACAAGAATTCCGCCCAACTGTGTCCGGATGTTGCGCTCGAACGTTGCAAATGTCGTGGTGAGAAGCTCCTGCCGCCCGGCAATTTGCTGGTCGCGCGCGGGAAGTCCCGGCTGGCACGGAACGCGCTCGAGGTGCAGCAGGCACGGCTCATCGGGATTGGCGGGAAAATGATACTCGCCCATGCTGACCGGGAAGTCGAGCGCCACAGAATCGAAATACCCTCCAGGACACGCCACGTTTGAGACGCCAAGCTGTTTGAACGATTGCCAGTTGCGGATCATCACGTTCGTATAGACCAGCGGAACCTTTACGCCATACGCCAGCGCTTCCCTCTGCTTCTGCGGCAATTCGGGACACATGTACGGAATCACCATGTTCCAACAAGCAAGGACGCACGCCGAGCCGCGAATGGAATGCGCCTCTCCTCCACGCACGTAGACCACTTCCACTTCCTTCGCGGTTGCCGGGTCGCCAACGTTGCTCGCATGGATTACGGTGCTGTTGAGCCGGAGGCGAATCGGGGAAGTTGTCGCGTCAAGGCGCGCGTAATCCAGCTTTGCCGTTACGATGTCTTCCATTGTGTGGCCCGGGACGCTCGCGGGAATCAGCGAGCGCACCAGCAGCCGCGCGATGGAGGCGTTGCCGTCCGGGAAATGAAAAATGTACGGCTCATCGAGCGCTTGCTTCGTCACTTCCACGCCCAACCCCGGCCCCGGCGGACCCGAAAGAGTCATACCCTGAAATCCGGGAGAGCCGAGTCCAGCCAGGTCGCCCGCCGGAACGGCGTCTGTTCCTACACCATACAGCCCGTATGTCTCCTTCTGCAGAAATGGAAGCGCGTCCGGATGTACCTTGACATATTTCAGCAGGTAATCCTTGTAGCTGGTTTTCGACAGCAGAACTTTCTTGTCCCAGGTGGAAAGGTTGGGAAGGTAGTCGACTTTTGCCGTGTAAAGTCGCGCGAGATCTTTTTTTGCGGCCTCGGAAAGCGGCGTCTGCGCGAAAAATTGCGGCCATGGGATTTTCCCCCGGCCCGCCACGAGGCGATCCGTTCCGAACGTCTCTTTGTCGAAAAAGACGCCGTGCGTCAGGCCCATCGAATCGTCGAAGCTCCGGTCGAAGTATTTGTAGAAGCGGTGGACGTCGATTCCAAGCTCGCGAAGCAGACCGATCGATTCCTTGCTGTAGCCTTTCGGTCCGGCAATCGATTGCGTTCCACCGTAGCCTATGATCGTGCGGCTCGGCGTCTGGAATTCGTTGCGGCGGGCATGTCCTCCAAAGTCGTCGTGGTTTTCGAGGATCAGAATCTTGGCCTTCGGCCCGGCAACCTTTCGAAAGAAATACGCCGCTGAAAGACCGCTGATCCCGCCGCCCACCACGATCAGATCGTAGGTGGCCGCATCGGCCTTCGGAGCGCTCCATTTCTTTCCGTCGCGCAGCGAATGCCCCACCCTCATCACGGCGTCGGTGCTGCCGCGCATGCCCGTTAGCGACGGCGGATAGTAGTTGGGATTCTTCTCGGGTTCGAAAGGTGCGTGCGGGGATCCAGAAGCCTCAAACCAATCGGAATTGGATGCTAGAAGCGAAGAGCCAATCGATATGCCAAAACCATTCAGGAAATCGCGCCTGCTGATGCTGCGGTCCATGCCGAGCTCGTGGTCCCGCTTCTCATCCTTCACGATCTCCCCCAGCAGATTTGACCACCGGAATCAGTCCCGGCTTTAGATTTGTTGCGGCGGAAGCATACAGCAAAGGAGTTTCGGCGCGGAGAAATCTTCGAATACCGCAATAGCCATTCTGAAGATTCGAGTGCTCCCTTTGAAATCCAGAACGTCGATGCGGTGCATCGAAATTTCGACGAACCAGAATCGGGGCCGCCGTAGCTAGAATGCTCGCATTGTCGCAGCGGCCAGGCCCGCATGCACTCACCCGGCAAATCCAAATCCACCTGGCCGCTCGACAATTACTAAGTACTAAGGAACCTGCAGGCAGCCGGGATGCGACTCCCCAGAAGCACTTTTCAGCTGATGCGCCGCTTCGTGCGCAGAAGTTGCCCACCGCGCTGGGCGGCTTCGTTCACAAGAAAACCCATCTTGGGATGCGACGGCTCGAAATCCGGAGCGATGCCGTGACCTCGGAGACTGTCTGAAGTCAAAGGTCCGATCGAGCCCACAAGGATTCGCGCGAACGCGCCGCGCACGGCGTCGTCCTGCTTGCTCTCGGCGGCGATATGGAACAGATGGTCCACCTGCAGCGAACTCGTGAAGAAGGCCACGTCGATCTGGCCCTGTGCAATGAGTTCAATCGCCGCTCGCAGAGGACCCAGATCGGCAGGCAACGCCCACTGATACACGGGTACGCGAGTGACGCGCGCGCCGCGTTCGGCGAGCCCTGCGAGAAGCTCCGGATTCGATGCGCCATATTCCTGCACGGCGACGCGTCGACCTTCGAGAGGCAATGCCGCCTTCCGCTGATCGAACGTGCGCAGGAGGTCCCGCCAGGTGTTGGGTTCGGGAATCGATACCGAAATCGGAACTCCAAGTTCCTTGAGTGCGGCCGCCGGCTTGGGCCCGCGGACCACCGTCGTTACCTTCCTCAGGGCCTCCACGAACTGCTCGCGCGAATACACTGTCTCCGCAACGCGAGTCAGCGCCTGCGTGCCCACGCCGGTCAGGAAGATGACGATATCGAATTCGCCGCTGGCCAGTGCGCGGGCGAACGCGATGGCTTCCGTGTTGGATTCGAGCGGCACTTCACGCATCGACGGCGCCGCAACGGGCGTGCCGCCGTAACTTTCGATCAGTTTCGCCATTTCCGGAGCGCGACGGCTCTCGAAAGACACCACCCGCAGGCCCGCGAGTCCCGCCAATTCCGCATTCTGAGGCATCCGCTATGATTGCACTTTTGTGTCGGCACTCGCCAGTCGGCTAACCCGCAAGGCTGAGATGAACCCAAAAGCGGCTGTTTTGCATCAATCCCTATATCGAAGCCCTGAGGGCGTCGAAAGCCCAAACGACAAGGAGACACACGATGGCCAAGAACTCCGGTACTGCGGCGCAGCCCGCAAAAGCCCCGGTGACGGCTCAGCCGCGCACCCACCAGCGCGCCGCCGAGATTCAGCAGTACGGCACAGTCACACCCATGCTGCCCCTCGATCTTATCGAGCCAGTGCGCCTGGAAATGACGGAACAACTCAACCAAACGCTCGCGGACACGATGACCCTCCGCGACCTGTACAAGAAATCACACTGGCAGGTTGCCGGGCCGACGTTCTACCAGCTCCATCTTCTCTTCGACAAGCACTTCGACGAGCAGGTCGAGTTGGTGGATGCGATTGCGGAGAGAATTCAGCTCCTCGGTGGCATCAGCATCGCCATGGCGGCCGACGTAGCCGAAACCACTCGCATTGAGCGGCCTCCCAAGGGCCGCGAGGAAGTTCCCGTTCAAATTTCACGCCTCATCGACGCTCATCAGTTGATCATTTCCGAAATCAGGGAATATGCGCGACGCGCTTCGGAGCTGGGCGACGACGGAACGAACGACCTGCTTGTCAGCCAAGTCCTTCGCACCAACGAACTGCAAATGTGGTTCTTGAGCGAACACCTGGTGGAGATGCCGCTCGTGAAGGCGTAGTGAGTGGCATAGCGAGAAACTACCGTTAAGAAGGACCTACGCGGGAAGCTGAATCTGGATCAAAGACCGCAGTGCGGCTGGACGCGGCACTGACGCGGAAGCCATCATTCGCGCGGATGGAATGCCCGTGCGCATGAACGACTTCTCGCAGTCGGCGGTGGAGGGCCCGCGCATGTTGCCTTCCATGTAAGCGAGGCCGGGGCAACGCGTGCACGTGCCCAGATGCGAGCACGCGGAGCAGGTGTTCAGGTCTTTTGCCCGGATCGAGCGCACCTCGCGCAATTGCGGCGAATCCCGCCAAATGTCCAGGAACCGCTGGCGGCGAACGTTGCCGCAAGAAAGCGGAAACTGCACGCAGGGATACAGCTCACCATAGGGCGAAACGTAACACGCGGTGTGGCCAGCGCTGCACGGAAGCCCTTCGAGGATGTCGTCGTCAATGCGCTGTGGTGGCGCGCAGAACTCTTCCACGTTTCCCACCAGAGCGGAGTTGTGAAAAACAGCCGTCAGCTCGCTGGGCGGCACGCGATACTTCAGCACGTCCGTTCCGCCGTCCATCATCGGTGTGATCGTGGGGTCGAGCGTGTAGTGCGCGCCCACTTCTCCGGCAAGCGCGCGAACACCTTCGCTGTCGCCCGAATTCGAGTTCATCAGCACGTTGGCGACGGACACCTTCAGCCCTTGCGCTCTCAGTAGCCGGATTCCCTCGAGGGTTCGGCGCAGCGACCCTGGCAGTTTCGTCACCGCGTCGTGCACTTCGGCTCGATGAGAGTAGACGCTGATTTGAACCTGCTCGACGCCTAGAGACTTCAGCCGGCGAGCTTCCTTCGCGCGGATCAGCACTGCGTTCGTCTTCAGTTTTACATTGAATTGCAGCGAGCGGGCGTACTCGATGATCTCGAAGCAATCGCGGCGCACCAGCGGCTCGCCGCCGCTGAGGGTAAGGAAAAATACGCCGGCTTCCTGAAGCTGGCCGAGCAAGTTGCGGATTTCTGTCGTGGTCATCTCGCCGCGATCATCATGTTCCAGGTAGCAATGTTCGCAACGCTCATTGCAGCGATAGGTCACGTCAAGATGCACGCTCAGAGGGACCGCGAGCCCGAGCGCCCTTTGATTGAGCCGCTCCATCAAGCTCATGGATGCACCAGCGCGCCCATTTCGTCCTCGACGATGGGCCGATCGGAAATGCGGAGAACTCCGTGGGTCGCGAGCTTTTCCGCGAAAGTTTCCGCATCGCGGTAAGCGGCATCCGGCTGAACGTCGAACTCGGCGCACACCCGGTCTCTGACGATCTCCGACAGCGGCGTTCGCCCGTCCGCCGATTGCCAGATCGCCGTTGCAACGTCGCTCAAGCTGAAAAGCGTCGAGTCGGTGGCGGACATGATGATCATTTCGCCGCCGAGAAGGCGCGCCGCAACTGTGCGGCTTCTCGCGATGTACTTTTCGCTCATCGCACCAACTCCCATGCACGGGCGTCTGGCGTGAAGACGAGTTTGGCCACATGTACGCTGGAGACGAATCGCAGCGCTGCATCGAAAACGCTGCGCACCAGTTCCCTGTCGTCCGCAAAGAAAAGAATGTGTCGCATCAGCGCGCGCACCGCGTCGCTCTGCGTGATGGGCTCCACGCGGTTTTCCCGGCCCTGTACCAGAAAATAGAGCGTGTCTACCGGCGCGGAGAGATTCTCTCCGGCGCGGGCCAGCTCGCCGGCAAACGGAGTCCCGTAGGCGCGGTAACCGCTTTCGCAGCATCGTACGTAGGAAATCTCGTCGGTAAGCAGGTTCGCGTCGGGCGGGGCGAGACGCGCCATCGTGGTCTTGCCAGCGCCGGAAGCGCCCGAAAACAAGAATGCGCGTCCGTTCCGAATCGCGCTTGCCGCGTGAAGCAGAAAACCGCCTCGATCCGCCAGAACCAGCGAGTGCGCGATGCGAAGCACGGAATCCAGCGAATAGGGGTTGGGCGATTGGCGCACCCAGCCGCGCCGCGAACGCACGTCCCAGGCCGCTCGGAAGTCTCCGCGCTGAAAAAACCACACAAATCCCTGCTTGAAAACACGCGCGTCTTCGTCGGAGGGTTCCGTGGGCGGATCGAGATCGAACTCGAACTCGAATTCGGGCCTTGCGGCGGGATTGACGAATCCGGCGTAGCGCCGCTCAATCAAGCCGCAAAAATCGGAATCGCCGCCCTTCAGCGAAATCGGGATTCCGCCGATCTCCACCGTCACTCCCTGCGCGTTTCCCGAAAGTCGTGCGTCTTCCAGTCGAGCAAGCGCCACGCGATTCACAGGCACTCCTGTAGTTCCGGCCGACCGCTTCGCAGCGGCGCAATCTCATTTCCGGCCAGCCGCCATCGCAATGAGCTATATAGGAGCAGACACTTCGTCACACCATCGGAGCGCCGCACCAGGAACCGAACTATCAGCGCGCCGACATTCGGCGATGCGCCAAGATCGACGTGCTTTCCTCGCCGCACGACCCCGCAAACATGGCCAAGAAACTCGTCGCTCTCCACGGGTGCGTCATCCTGATTCAACGCATCTCCGCGCGTAACGATCGCCGCTCGCTCGCCCGCTTTTGCGGTGCGCACAACGCGGTGGGCATAGAAGCGTCCTTCGCGCGACCATAGCGCAACGTCTCCGCAACGCGCGCGCTCGATGGGTTGATTGCGAACGATAAGAATGTCGCCGGGAAAAACCGCAGGGACCATGCTAGCGCCGCTCGCGACAAACCGAAGCTCGCCCGACGAGCGCAAAACTTCTGTCGCCAGTTCCAGCTTGATGGCTTGTCGGCTTGGGGCTGATTGTTCCACGATTCCCTATGAGTTCTTTCTATTGAATCGGCATTGGGCCTGAGTCGGGTGCAATTTGCCGCAGGCCAGCGCCATCGTCTCGAACACCTTCTCGTGCTCGAACGAAGGCTTCTGGTACGGCTTCTTGCGCTTGCCGTTTTGCGCCGGCGCTTTCTCCGGCTCCATGGTCCGGCTGTTATGCTCGTTGCTCACTCCAAGCCTGCCTGGGTCAATTTCACGGCGTTGTTCGCGCTTATGGTGGTGAAATAGAAACTGGATGCCTGCAGCGAAGCGCTCGCGTTGTCAACCACCATCCCGCTGGTCCCATTTCCAAAGCTCGCCGTCGTAACAGCGGTAGGAAACGCGTTGATGTTCAGCTGGCCGATGTCCGGCGGAATAACAGCGACGCTCAGAAACAGCCAGTCGGTGGCTCCGTTTTTGAACTCTGTAAGCGGACAGAATTCCCCAACGCGGTTGCCGAGCGCGAACGTGTGGGCTGGCGTGCCCGCGACGATGGTTCCGTTGGTGTTAAAGGTTATGCCATACAGCTCCAAATTCGCGGCCGTGGCATCGAAGGCAGCCGCATACACCAGCCAGGTGCTTGTGGTCGCGCTCGAGTAAAACGGATCGTTGAAAGCGGGGGCATGAACGTTATGGAATCCGGCCCCGCCCAGAGTTGCGGTGGTTGTTGAACTGAAGCTGGTCGTGGCCTGCACAAGAACGGCGTTGGTGCCGTTCGAGCCGCTCACCGCATACACGAACCCATTCACGCCATCAATGATCGGAGGGTCCACAATTCCACCGTACTTTGTGCCGTTCCCGACGGTGACCGAACTAACCGCCCCGGCTTGGGTTATTCGATATAGCTTCCCGTCAGCGCATCCGACGAATACGTTCAGTGTCACGAAATCGAGAACGGGTCCCGTCAGTTTTCCGGTGCAAGTGCCTCCGATCGTTACCGCGCCTCCCGTTCCCCAGCTCGCGTCCAAACTTGGCACCGGTTTCGACGCGCAGTTCGGATTGACGCTCGTGCAAAAGACGTTCTTGAACCGATAGAGAACTCCGGCGTCATTTCCCACGTAAGCCACGTCGCGAACGTAGTCGATAAAGGGCGACGAAAGTGTGTCAGGACCGCTGCCGAATGCCAGATCCGTGGCGGTTCCGCTGCCGGCTGCGGGCGTCGTTGCCGAGAAAGTGCTGATTGTCGCCGGCAGAAATACACTCTGGAGGTTCGAGATATTCTCGCCGTTGGCCGCTCCCGTACCCCAGGCCAGTACATGAAAGTGCGCAGCATTGGTCGACGTGACCGCGGTGATGTTGACCTCAAAACCGGTTCCGGCTCCGCTCGTCGCTACAGTCGCTGCCCCGGTGACCACCGCATAACCGGTTCCAGCGTAGGTTATGGTGAAAGACGTCACCGCCCCGCCGGTAATAGTGACCACCTGATAGGTAGCCGAAAGACCCGTGCCGCCCGAAATCGTCCCGGCGTCTCCCACTGCGTACCCAGTGCCGGCGTGCCCGGCCGTCACCGCCGCTGTCTTGATCTGCCCAGCGGCCGCCGATTCAACGAACGCAACTTTCGTCCCGGAATTGGCCGGCGTTAAAGGATCGTAGGAAAGCACCGGCGAAGTTGTCACCGCGCTGCCGCCCGCAATGCCCTCCACGTTGTACGACCACAATACGGTGGCCGAAACCCCAGTGTCGGCGCCGGTCGCGGTGCGATTGCAAATCCCGTTCCCACCGGCCGTACCGCTGTAGAGGTTGTTGAACGCCACGATGTTGGGCTGCGTCGTGGTTCCCAGCGCGTTCACCGGGAAGACTATGAAGTCGTTCGGGCAACTTGGCGTAGCAGTGGTGTCGAATGTGTATTTTGCCGGAGACATAGACGGCGCTGTGCCGCCCGTCCCCAGGGTGATGCTCCAATCCTTTTCGAACGGAGGTATTTCAGGCCGAGTAAGCGGCCGTCGTCGGAACGGCGGCTCCGGAAGACGCCGCTCAGAATCCCACAATCGGCTAAAGTCCCGCTGCGCCCTGGCCCACATGAGCATAGCCCGAGGGTCGTGCGCAGCAGACTCCATCGCTTCCATGGGACCCACTCGAGGGTAAACGACATGTCTCGTAGTCCAGTCCCGAAACTCCGGCGCAGGCCCCTGCGATAATTGCGCGCGGCGGCCAGACAGCGGCGCACCGAGAAGAACTACGAGGCCTGCTCCCAGAACGCCCAGCGTGCGGCGCGAAAAAATTAAAAGATTCAAATGTTGCCTCCGACATGTTCCCGCGAGCCGGGAAATGCGATTGGGGACTCAGATGTGAATGTCGGAGAAAGGAACGGGTGCGCCGCCAACGACTCGAAAGCGTAGTTTGAAATTGTCTGATTCATCCCAAGCCTCGGCTGCCTAGCCGCGGTTACAGCCTCGTGTTACACCGGTAGTTTTGCACCGGTAAATGTGGCCCTTCGGCCAAGCCTGAAACATTCGTCTGCTTGCTTTTGCAAGCGGTTGTCCGTGCCAATGAACGTATCGAGTCGGTTGAGGCCAAACAACGGAAAAAGCCGGGGTTGGTGCTAAAACGTTACCTATTAGGGGGATAAGAGCAAGCCTGCCCACTCTGTCTCGTTGCCGGCAGAGTTTCCAGCTTGATTTAAAAAGCTGCGGACTAGGGCTTGACGCTCCGAGCCTCGAAGTGTAGTTTGCGCCCTGACTTAATTCGCTATGCGCAGGGGAGAGATCATGCGACGAGTTGTTTCGGTGATCGTACTGGCGATCGTCTCGATGGCAGCACTGTCGGTGCTTGTTCGGAGCCTCCATTCTCAGAATCCGCCCGAATTTAACGTGCGCGAGCACTATACGAAATTCGAGTACCAGATCCCCATGCGGGACGGAAAGCGCCTGTTTACTTCCGTTTACGTTCCGAAAGACGCATCGCATTCTTATCCTTTTCTCATGACGCGAACGCCTTACGGCGTGGGGCCGTACGGCCTCGACCAATATCGGCGCAATCTCGGCCCGTCGATTGAATTCGAGAAGGCGGGCTACATCTTTGTCTACCAGGACGTCAGGGGACGCTACATGTCCGAGGGGACGTTCGTGGAGATGACCCCTCATATCGACAAGAAAAAGTCGAATCAGGATATCGACGAAAGCAGCGACGCCCATGACACGATCGATTGGCTGCTCAAGAACGTCCCAAACAACAACGGAAACGTGGGCATCGTCGGGATTTCGTACCCGGGCTTCTATACGTCCGCCAGCATCATCGATTCGCATCCGGCGATCAAAGCGGCGTCGCCGGAGGCGCCCATGACCGACCTGTTCATGGGCGACGATTCCTACCATGGTGGCGGCTTCATGCTGGCGGCGAATTTCGGGTTCTACGTCTTCTTCAAGCCGCAGGCGCAGCCCGGTCCGCCTCCCAAGAATTTTCAACGGTTTGACTACGGCACCAAGGACGGCTACCAGTTCTATCTCAACATGGGCCCGCTCTCGAATGCCGAGCCACTCTATTTCAAGGGCACGAACCCGCTCTGGGATGACCAAGTCGCCCACGATACCTACGACGACTACTGGAAGGTTCGCAACCTGGCGCCCCATCTGAAGAATATTCATTGCGCCGTGCTCACGGTGGGCGGCTGGTTCGATGCCGAAGACCTGGCCGGGCCATTCAAGGTCTACGCTGCGGTCAAACAGAATGATCCAGGCATCTTCAATGGTCTTGTTGTGGGGCCGTGGGTCCACGGCGGATGGGCGCGGTACGACGGAAGCCGCCTCGGAAACGTGGCCTTCGGCTCCAACACCGGCGAGTTGTTCCGGACTGAAATCCTGTTTCCGTTCTTCGAGAAATATTTGAAAAACGGTCCCGACCCGCAATTGCCCGACGCTTATGTCTTCGAGACTGGCGCGAATAAGTGGCACAAGTATCCGGCCTGGCCTCCGAAGAACGCGGAGAGCCGGATGATCTACTTGCGTGAGAACGGCGGATTGTCGTTCGATCCGCCCGGCAAGCCGGAAGATTCGCGGAACTACGACGAGTACGTCAGCGATCCGAACCGTCCGGTTCCCTTCGTCGGCTACGCCACAACGGACGTTCCACAGGAATACATGGACTCCGACCAGCGATTCGCTTCCACGCGGCCCGACGTCCTGGTGTACCAGACTCCGCCGCTCGATCATGACGTCACAATCGCAGGGCCAATTTCTCCGCGTCTCTTCGTTTCGACCTCGGGCACCGACTCCGACTTCGACGTGAAACTGATCGACGTCTACCCGGCTGACTACGTGGACCCATTGCAGAAAATTGAACCTCCCGGAAACGACGTCGGCGCCCCGCGCGTCACAATGGGCGGCTACCAGCAGCTCGTGCGTGGCGAGCCTATGCGCGGCAAGTTCCGGAAAAGCTTCGAGAAACCGGAGCCCTTCGTCCCGGGGAAAATCGAACAAGTGGATTTCACGATGCCCGACGTCTATCACACGTTCCTTCGAGGACATCGCATCATGGTGCAGGTACAAAGCTCGTGGTTCCCCCTAGTCGATCGCAATCCGCAGAAATTCGAAAACATTCCCGATGCGAAACCCGAGGATTTCCAGAGAGCGAGGAGCGAATCTATCGCGGCCACGGACAAAACTCAGGAGTGGTCGTACAGGTGATGCAATAAGGCGAGTCAATTTGATACGCTCGAGCCGCGGCTTGGCGCGGGTGCCGTCGCCTACGCTGCCAGCAAGGCCGGCGTCGCCACGCTGACCCAGGCGCTCGCCGCGGAAGTCCTGCACGAAAATATTCTGGTCAACGCGATCGCGCCCTCGACGCTCGATACCGAGGCCAATCGTAAGTCGATGCCGAAGGCCGATCATTCGCTCTGGCCGAAGCCTGCCGAGGTCGCGGCGATCATCTGCAACCTCGCCGCGCCGAGCAACCGGGTCACCAGCGGCGCGATCATCCCGGTTTACGGCCGCGCTTAGATAAAGCAAAAGGCCCGGCAGCTTGCGCCGCCGGGCCTTTCGTCGAGAAAACCGCTGAACTAGTTGCGGCGATTGCCCATCAACTGCAGCAGCATCATGAAGAGGTTGATGAAGTCGAGATAGAGCCGCAGCGCGCCCATGATCGCCTTTTTGCCGGCGACCGCGGTGCCGTCGTTTTCGACATACATCTCTTTGATCTGTTGCGTGTCCCAGGCGGTGAGACCGGTGAAGACGATCACGCCGATCACCGAGATCGCGAATTGAATCGCCGCCGAGTGCAGGAAGATGTTGACCACCATCGCAATGATGATGCCGAAGAGGCCCATGAACATGAACGAGCCGAAGCGCGACAGATCGCTTTTGGTCGTGTAGCCCCAAAGGCTCATGCCGAGGAAAGTCGCGGCGGTGATGAAGAACACCTCGGCGATGCTGGCCCCGGTATAGACGAGGAAGATCGTCGACATCGACAGGCCCATCACTGCGGCATAGGCCCAAAAGGTCGCCTGTGCCACGCCGAGGCTCATGCGTTGGATGCCGAAGCTCAGCGCCAGCACGAAGGCGAATGGCGCCAGCATCATCGATCCAGAGAAGGGGCGAATGCTGCTGCGCCTGCTGCAGCACGAAGCCTTGGCTGGACCAGGCTACGAGGCCGGTCACGACAAGCGCTCCGCCCATATAGTTGTAGACGCGCAGCATGTAGCTGCGCAGGCCGGCATCGATGCCGATTTGCGGGATGGCCGTGTTGGCGCTTGCCGTCCAGCGGTTATTGGAATCGTATGACATGGAAAACCCCCGTGAGAGGCGTGGGAAGGCTGGCTAAGATATTGGCAGGTTCGAGGGCGAATGCAATGCCGCATTCCCGGCGCAAGCCCGTATAGAAGCCCGGATTTGCGCCGTTTTCCGGCTAAAATCGCTGTCATGGGTATCAAAGGGACGATGGGGGAGGAGAAATGGCAACCCGAGACACTTACGACTACGTGATCGTCGGCGCCGGTTCGGCCGGCTGCACCCTGGCCAACCGGTTGACCGAGGATGCCGGCGTCGCGCGTGCTGCTGATCGAAGCCGGCGGATGGGACCGCGATTTCTGGCTGCATATTCCGCTCGCCTGGGGCCGCAACGTGCTGCAGCGCCGCGCACGATTGGAATGTATTCGATGCAGCCCGAAGCCGGCGCGGCGGATCGCCGCGATCGCGATCAATCGCGGCAAGGTGATCGGCGGCTCGTCCTCGATCAACGCGCATGGCCTATGTGCGCGGCCATCGCGGCGATTACGATCGCTGGGCGGCAACGGGCCTGCCGCACTGGTCCTACGCGCATGTGCTGCCGTATTTCCGCCGCCAGGAGAGCTGGGAGGGCGGCGCCAACGCCTATCGCGGCGGCGACGGGCCGCTCTCGACGATCGTCCCGCAATCGCCGATCCGATCAACGATGCGTTCATCGAGGCCGGCGCAGCGCGCCGGCTATCCCGTTCACCGACGATTACAACGGCGCGCAGCAGGAAGGCTTCTGCCGCCGCAGATCGACCATCCGCGACGGCCGGCGCTGCAGCGCCGCCGTCGCCTATCTGCACCCGGCGCTGGCGCGCGACCAATCTCACCGTCGAGATCGGGGCGCTGGCGCGGCGCATCGTCTTCGACGGCGGCCGTGCCGTCGGCATCGAATACGAGCAGGGCGGCGAGACGCAAGATCGCGCGCGCCGGGCGCGAGGTGATCCTGGCGGGCGGCGTCGATCAACTCGCCGCAACTGCTGATGCTGTCGGGCATCGGCGATCCCGACGAGTTGCGCGCGCCACGGCATCGCGGTGCAGCGTGCGCTCAGCCGGGGGTCGGCAAGAATCTGCAGGACCACATCTCGGCCGTCGGTCGACTGCCTCCGCACCGAGCCCGGACCGCTGCACACGCGCTGCGCCTCGATCGCATCGCGCGTCGATCTCGCCAAGGCGCATTTCTTCGGCACCGGGCCTCGCCGCCGACGTGCCTGACGACGGTCATGGCCTATCTCAAAAGCCGCCTCGAGCGACGATGCCCGATGTGCAGTTGCTGTTCCGCGCCGCGCCGCTGGATGCCGGGCCGTATCTGCCGCCGTTCAAGCCGGCCTATCCCGACGGCTTCGGCGTGCCGCGCGGTGGTGCTGCGCCCGGAGAGCCGCGGCCAGCGTCGCTCGCCTCGGCCGATCCGCGCGCGCCGATCCGCATCGCGCCGAATTTCTTGTCGCCGACAAAGACTGAAGAGACGCTGCGCGCCGGCATGCGCATCGCGCGCGAGGTCTCGGCGCAGTCGCCGTTGCGAACGCTTCATCGCCGTCGAGATCGCGCCCGGCGCGGACAAGCATCGGACGCCGAGCTCGACGCCTATATCCGCGCCACCGCGACCACCGTCTATCACCCGCTCGGCACCTGCAAGATGGGCGGCGACGCGCGACGAGAGCGCGGTGGTCGATCCCGAGCTGCGCGTCAAGGGCATCGACGGCTTGCGCGTCGTCGATGCCTCGGTGATGCCCGATCTCGTCGGCGGCAATATCAACGCGCCGGTGATCATGATTGCCGAGAAAGCGGCCGATATGATCCGCGGCCGGCAAGCGCTGGCGCCCGTCAACGTTTGATCGGTCCTCGGCGATTTTTCGTTGACTCGATCGCCGCCGCCTGATATTTAACGTATCGGTTAAATAAGAGGATGGTATGGCGCAGGCAGCGCGGCTCGATGATGTCTTCAGCGCTTTGGCCGATCCGACGCGGCGCGCGATCGTCGAGCGCTTGCTGTCGCGCGGCGAGCTCGCGGCCGGCGACATCGCTGGCAATTTCGCTATCAGCTTTCCCGCGATTTCGCGCCATCTCCGCGTCCTCGAAGCCGCCGGCCTCATCGAGCGCCGCGCCGAGGCGCAAAAACGCATGGTCCGCGTCCGGCCGCAGGCGCTGGCGCCGGTCGAAGACTGGGTGACGCGGCAACGCGCCCATTGGAACGCGGCATTGGATCGACTCGAAGCGGCGATCGCCGCGGAAAATCCGAAACGGAGGCACACATGAGCGACAAAGAACTGCGTATCGAAAGACTGATCGCGGCACCACCCGAGCGCGTCTTCCAATATTGGACCGACCCCAAGCTGTTCATGAGCTGGTGGGGACCGGAAGGCATGACCTCAAGCGCACAGGCGCTCGAGGTTCGCCCCGGCGGCACCTGGCGCACGAAGATGAGCGCGCCGGACGGCAAGAACATGACCGTCGGCGGCGTCTATCGCACGGTCGAGGCGCCGCATCGTCTCGTCTTCACCTGGGCTTGGGAAGACGAGAAAGGCGCGCGCGGCTTCGAGACCGAAGTGACGGTCACCTTCGCCGCCGCGCCCGGCGGAACGAAGCTCGTCATCCTGCAGAAAGAATTCGAGTCGGTCGAATCCCGCGACCGGCATGGCTGGGGCTGGAACTCGACGCTCGACAAGCTCACCCGCGTCATCGCGTAAACGAGAAGGAGGAGATCATGGCGACCGTCGAAATGCCGATCGAGATTCTGGGCTTCGCGCCCTCGAGCTATACCCGCGTCGCGCGCATGGCGTGCGAGGAAAAAGGCGTCGACTTACGAGCTGAAGCAACTGCCGCCGCATTCGCCCGAAGTCGCTGGCGATCCATCCCTTCGGCAAGATCCCGGCGCTGAAGCCACGGCGATTTCGAGCTGTGCGAATCGAAAGCGATCGCCGAATATCTCGACCGCAGTCTTCGACGGACCGCCGCTGTTCCCGAGCGATCCGCGCGATCACGCCCGGGCCGAGCAATGGGTGTCGATCGTCAACACGATGGTCGATCCGGTATGGTCCGCACCTATCTCTTCGGCTATTTCTTTCCCGAAGACCGACGACGGCAAGCCCAACCGCGCGGCGATCGACGGCGCGCTGCCGGCGCTGCGCGAGCAGATCGCCATCCTCGACAAGGCGGTCGCCAACGACCGGCCATCTCGCCGGCGACCGCTTCAGCTTCGCCGACATCAACCTGATGGTGATTCTCTTTTACGTGAGAATGTTCCCCGAAGGCGCCGAAGCGCTGGCCGGTGCAAAATCCTCGCTGCTTATTACGAGCGCCACGCCGCAGCGGCCGAGCTTCAAGAACACGATCCCGCCGCCTCCGCCCGGGCGTCAGGCCAAAGGCTGACGTGCGACGGCTGATCCGTGGTAGTCTCTTTCCTCGTCGAAGGAGAGAAACCATGAAACGAATCAGCGCCATCATCGCGGCGGGTCTAGTCGCGCTCGCCGCGCTACCAGCGCTTGCGCAACAAACCGGTGGCGGTACCGCGCCGAATCCCGGTTACGGCTATATACCGGCACATGCCACGATGTGGGGCGGTGGAATGTTCTTCCACCCATTGCTGTCGCTCTTGGTGATCGTCGCGATCATCGCGATCGTCGCGCGGGTCTTCGGCTGGCGCCATCGCGGCTATGGCCGCTATCGTGGCGGCGGGGGCGCGCTCGACATACTCGAAGAACGCTATGCCCGGGGCGAGATCGATAAGAACGAGTTCGAGGAAAAGCGCAAGCTTTTGAACCGCTGACGGCAGACCGTCAGAGTTCGCGGCCGAGATAGCGGTCGAGCGAATAGCGCCCGCCGCCGCGGAAAAAGATCGCGGTGCACAGCAGCAGCCAGAGCAACGCGAACTCAATGCCCTTCTTGGTCCAGAAATAGCCGAACTGCCATTGGATAGAAGACGATGATCACCGCCATCTCGATCCAGATGGCCGCGGCAGCAAAACGCGTGCAGCAGGCCAATGGTAAGGAACGACGCGCGCGAAAAATTCGGTCAGCACCGTCAGCCAGGCGAGCAACTCCGGGAAGGGCAGACCATGCTGACACGATCCCACCCGGTGCCGGGCGGCGAGGTGCATCAGTTTTTCTACGCCGTGCGGGACCAGCACGGCGCCGGTGCAGAAGCGCATGAACGCATAGGCATAGGTCGAGCCCGACCGATAGAGCCGCGCGAGACCGGGAAATACCAATCGCTTCGGATCGACGAATTCATCGCTCATGCCGCGTTCTCCTCGCAAGCCTCGTTAATGCCAGCCTAGAAGCTGTCGTACTCCGCAGCGTAATGACAATCGCGTGAGCGCGGCCGTTGTTGACCGGCGCTATTCGTTGCGCAGAAACGGCGCGGCCTTGGCGCCGAGCGCCGCGCCAGGTGCCGGCACAGCCCCGCCGCCAAAGTTAGGGCGATGGCGCCGATGCGCGGTGAACGCGACATCGCCGGCGCGGAAGCTCCACGGCGCATGCATGACGCGCGTCAGAACATAATCGGCGGCGAGCGTGCCGATGACGCGGCGAGCAGCGCGGCGGCGAGGCCCGAGCAGGCCGTATTCGATGAGGAAGCTGCCGGAGATCGGCGCCGCGTCGCGCCCAGCACCTTGAGGACGACGGTTTCGTAGACGCGGCGGCGTGGCCCGGCGGCGATGGCGCCGGCCAGCACCAGCGCCCCGGCCAGCAGCGTGACGGCGGCGGTGATGCGCATGCCGTGCCGGCGCCGGCGCATGACGATCTCGCCTGCGTGCCAGCGCTTCCTTCACGCGCGATCGCCGAGACGTTGGGAAAGCGCCTCGGTCGCCGCGCGCTCGACCGCCAGCCTCGGCGCCCGGGCGGCGCGCGACCGAGGCGATGTAGCTCTAGGGCGCGCCGTCGAGCGTACCGGGCGACAACACGAAGGTGAAGTTGATCGAGCGAGGCTCCAGTCGATCTCGCGCAGATTGGCGATGCGTCGCGGTGATCTCGCGGCCGAGCACATTGACGCGTGATGCTGTCGCCCAGCTTCAGGCCGAAGCCCGCGCGCGAGGTCGGCGTCGAGCGAGACCAGCGGCGGGCCGCGGTAATCGGCCGGCCACCATGCGCCGGCGACGACGCGCGACCCTGCGGCAGGCGTCGCCGCAGTAGGTGAGGCCGCGCTCGCGCTGCACCGCCCAGCGCGCATCGGCGCGCGATGACGGCGCTGCTCCACCGGCACGCCGTTGATGCGCGGCGATGCGGCCCGCGCAGGCTGGGCGGCACCGCGCCACGGTGCCGCACGCCCGGGTCGACGCCGCAGCGTCGAAACGCCGCGCACCTGAGCCGGCTGGATATCGATGAAGAAGAAGATGGGCGCGGCGCTGCGGCAGGCGATCGTCAAGCTCATGCGCGAGATCGCCTTGCACCAGCGCGATCGCCACCAGCACCGTCAGGCCGAGACCGAGCGACAGCGACACGCCCGTGGTCGGCGCGCCAGGCCGGTGCAGGTTGGCGAGCGCGAGCCGCAGCGGCAACGCCGCCGCCCGGCCGTGGGCGCGCGCCGATGCGCGCGAGACGCGTCACCAAACGCCCGGCGCCGGCGGAACACCACCAACGCGACCGGCCGCGCCGCCGACGAACCACGGCGGCCAGCCGCACATCGGCCGCGCCGACGACGGCGAGCGCCGCGCCAATGCCAGCGCCGGCGCAAGCGATGAGCGCCGCGATCGATGGCCGGACGCGGCGCGGCGCGGGCACGACGAGATCGCGGAACAGGATGGCCGCCGGCACTTCGGCGGCGCGCGCCAACGGCCATAGCGCGAAGGCCAGCGTCGTCGAGCACACCGAACAGCGCCGCGACGCGCCAGCGGCGCCGGATAAAGCCCGGGCATGCGCGTCGATCGGAAAGGCGTCGCCGCAGAGCGCCACCGCCACGCAGGGCAACAGCCGCGCCGAGCACCAGGCCGAGCGACGATGCCGGCCGAGCGCCAGCGCCAGGATCTGCACGAGATAGATGGCGAAAATCATGCGCCGCGACGCGCCCAAACATTTAAGCGTGGCGATGGTGTCGATGCTTCCGTCGAGATAGGCGCGCACCGCGTTGGCCGACGCCGACGCCGCCGACCAGCAGCGTGGTCAGGCCAACCAGCGTCAGGAACATGGTCATGCGGTCGAGCAGCCGTTGCAGCCTCGGCGCGGCATCGGCCGAACGTCGCGGAACCGCCAGCCGGCATCGGGGAATCGCGCTGGCGCACGGCGTCGCGAACGCGGCTACCGACGCTGCCCGGCGCCAGGCGCACAGCGATAGAGCGATAGCGATCAGCGCTGCCCGGCTGGATCGAGGCCGGTCGCGGCCAGGGCGCCGCCTGGCGATCAGCAGCCGCGGCCCGAGCGCGAAACTGCCGGCTGACGCGTCGGGCTCCGTGCGATGGCGTCGCGCGCAGAACAAGCGCCGCATCGCCGACGCGGATCGTGTCGCCGAGATGAGGCCGAGCCGATCCAGCAGACCGGCGCGGCGACGGCGCCCCAATGGCCGTCGCGCTTGGCCGAGCGCGTCGCCAGAGCCTGCGGCGGATCGAGCGTGACCGCGCCATAGAGCGGATAGGCGCCGATCGACCGCCTTCGAGCTCGACCAAGCTGCGCGCGCCGCCGGCCATCGGCGTCGCCATGGCGCGCATCGCGAAGATGTTGCGACGCGCGCCGCTGCGGCGAGAAACGCGCGCTTCGTCGGCGGTGGCCGTGCGATGGGTGAGGATGGGCTCGACGTCGCCGCCGAGCAGCGGCGCGCGCCTCGACAGTGAGCCCGGCAGCGACCGCGGCGGAGCGAGCCGACCCGGCAATGACGGCGACGCCCAGCGCCAGACAGGCGAGGAAGATGCGGAAGCCGCCTGAGGCCGCCGCGCAACTCGCGCCGCGCCAACGCGCAGGCAAGCGCCAAGCGCGATGAGCCGGACCCGTTGGCTGTCGACGATGCGGCCCGTCCGCCATGCGCAGCGATGCGGCCGCAGCGTTCGGCGAGCGCCGGGTCATGGGTGATCAGCAGCAGCGTGGTGCCGCGCTCGGCGTTGAGCGCGAACAGCAGATCGATCACCTGGCGCGCCGGTGTCGCCGTCGAGATTGCCGGTGGGCTCGTCGGCCAGCAGCAAGCCGGGCGCGCGCGAAGGCGCGCGCCAGCGCGACGCGCTGCTGCTCGCCGCCCGAAAGCTGGCCGGGTAATGCGCCGCGCGCGGCGCGAGCCCGACCGCGTCGAGCCCGGCCGCGCGCGCGCCGCGAAGGCGTCGCGCGCGGCCGGCGAGCTCCAGCGGCATGGCGACATTCTCGAGCGCGGTCATGGTCGGAATGAGATGGAAGGACTGGAACACGATGCCGACATGGTCGCGGCGGAAGCGCGCCAGCGCGTCCTCGTCGAGCGGCCGAGATCGATCCCGGCGACCGTGACGCGGCCCGCGCTGGCGCGTTCCAGCCCGCCGATGACCATCATCAGCGTGGATCTTGCCCGAGCCCGACGGCCCGACCAGCGCCGACCGCCTCGCCGGCGTCGATCGCGCAGGAGACGCCGCGCAGCACGTTGACGGGCCCGGCCGCGCTCGCCAGTGTAAGCTGCACATCCTCGACGAGGATCAGCGGATTTCCGCATGGTTGGCGTGCATCTCATGGCGCGACGCACCGCTTTGTCGAATCGAGCGGCGCTGATCACGCGTTCTCGCTGTCGCGATGTCTGCTGTCCGTTGGGCCGCCGCGCTCGCGCCGACCCGCATTCTGGCTTTTGGCGACAGCCTGACGGCGGGCTTGGGCGTCCCCCTAGCGATGCTTTTCCGGCGCAACTCGAGGCGCGGCTGAAGCGGCCGGCTAGTGTCGCCGTCAGCTAACGGCGGCGTCTCGGGCGACACGACCGCCGACGGGCGGCGCGGCTCGATTGGGCTTTGGGCGACATCCCGCTGTCGCGCGATCGTCGAACTCGGCGCCAACGACATGCTGCGCGGCCTCGCCCCGGCGAGGCCGCGGCCAATCTCGATGCTATCCTCGGCGAGCTCAGGCGGCCAAGGTCAAGGTGTTGCTGCTCGGCATGAAGGCCGCGCGCAACTGGGGCGCGGATTACCGGAAAGCCTTCGATGCGATCTATCCTGATGCTGGCGAACGAAATACGACGTGCCGCTCTATCCGTTCTTTCTCGACGGCGTGGCGATGGACCCAAGCTCAATCAGGCCGACGGGCTGCACCCGACCGCGGCCGGTGTCGCGGTAATCGTCGGCCGCATCGCGCCGGCCGTCGAACGCTTGCTCGGCAAAACCGGAAGCTGACTATGTTGCGGCTCTTCGTCGGCATCGATCTGCCGCCCGAGGTGAAACTGTCGCTGTCGCTGCTCGCGACCGGCGTGCCGGGCGCCAAATGGGTCGACCCGGCAATTATCATCTCACTTTGCGCTTCATCGGCGAGATCGATGAAGGCCAGGCCGCGGATGTCGATGCCGCGCTCAGCCGCGATCGCGCGCCGCGTCTCGATCTTACCCTCGCGACCGTCAATCATTTCGGTTTGCGCAAGCTTTGGGTCGGGGTCGAGCGCAACGATGCGCTTCAGCATCTGCATGCCAAGATCGAAAGCGCGCTGACGCGGCTCGGCTTCCCGCCCGACGAGCGGCGCTACACGCCGCACGTCACGCTGGCGCGGTTGAAAGGCACACCGAAGGTCGGCTGCAAACCTATCTGTCGGAGTATGCGCTTTTCGCGCGCCGCCATTTCGCGTCGAGCGCTTCTCGCTGATTGCAAGCTATCTGACAAAGACCGGCGCCATCTATGAGGATCAGGCCGATTACCGGCTCGGCTGAAACCGGCGCTTCAGAAAGCGGTCGCGGCCGGCACGGTTGAGGGGGGACCGTTACCGACCGCGACCATCGCGCGCGAAACCATCACGACCGGGTCATGAACCCGGTGATCAGAAGGCTAGAGAGAACAATCTAAGGAACGGTAAACGAACAAATCGCGCGATCGACGCGGCGCGTAACCGTGCGTTCAATTGCATAGAAAGCAAGCAATTAACCGTGTTCCGCCCCAAGCGTCGGCTTGGGTACAGGAACCGTGTCGGCGAGGCTGTGTTCTAACCATGGTTCTAGTCTTACCGATCATTCGCGTAAGGAGCACACCATGCGCAGCTTGTTGATTTTCGCCGTTCTCTCGTTAGGCCTGACGGCCTGCGTCGACGTTCACAATCCGCCGGCGCAAGCCCAGCAGCAGCCGAACACGGTCTGTCGTGCCGCCGTCTTCGGGCTCGACCACAACGGTGATCTGCCCGGCGGGCTCGGCCTGCTGATCGCGGCTAATTTCTAGCGAATGAGTTGGCGGTTGGGTTCGCGTCATCAGCGCGTGCGCGGACCCAACCGTTGACGCATCATCCAGGGCCGGCGGTCGGGCGTGCCGGTAGAAGACGTCGAATTCGCCGAAGGCCGTGGCCCATTCATCTTTTTGCAGCTTAGAGGCGGAGCATGTCGGCGGAAGTCTGCCGGGTGGCATCGGCGGCCGCTGCTTCAGGTTCTCGAACGGCTCGCCGGCACGATGGCGACGTATCTGTCCTCGGATCGTACATGACGCCAATCGGATTGTTGCGGAAGCTGTCCGAGCGCATATAGCTCTTGGCCTCCTCCATCGATCCAAGGCATCGACCTGCAGCTCGACGCTGTTGCCGTCGGGATCGCGTAATACATCGAGACCGTCACGCCGTGGTGGATGGGCGAATAGGGCTCGATGCCTAGCCGCTTCAGCCGTTCGTACGTGCGGAGCAAATCGTCGAGGCTGGGATAGGTAAAAGCCATGGTGGAGGCCGACCTGGCTGCGGCGCTGGCGGTAGCTGGCATACCGATAAAGGCGATGCGGTGATGCTCTTCGTCATAGGAGATGAAGCAGAGCATCGGATTCTCGACCGTGACCTTGGCCTGAAGGACGGTTCGTACCAATCGCGCATGCGCGGGCAGGTCGCACGTGAGCAGCACCAGATTCGCGAGTCTGCCGGGATACGATCTGTGCCGCCGCTTGCGTTCCTTCCATGATCCCAAGTTCTCCGATCGATCGATCCTTCGGTCTTCCCCGCGCTTTGCGGAAAGAGGCACCCACAAGACTGAATGATGCACCTGCCATCGCGCGCGGGCCATTAGTGACCATTTCAAGGGCAGCAAATCAGAGCCTTGATGGAAAGGGACCAGTACCCATCGGCACTGGTCCCTTTTGAATCAAGGAGCGGCCTGAAACGACCGCAGGAAAACAAGCCGGCGCTTCAAACCACTGATAGCTCTTGAGCGCGAGCCGCGCAATGTTCTCCGTGAAGGTCGTCTTGTAGGCAAATGTCGTCGAGATCCGCTCCGGTGCAAGCACCGACACCCGGCGTACAGGCAATTTGCCCATTCCCGCTGACAGGATCAAACATCATGTAGAGATATTCGCCGCGCAGCAGCCAGTGGTCGGCGACACGCCACTCGGCACCGCCACCCAAGGCAAAGCCAGGTTTGGTCTGGCTCAGCGACACGGTGGAGACCGACGGATAGAAGTTATCGCGGAAAGTGGCGTTGTACTTGAGAGTGGCCACCGCGACACCAGCAGTCGCGTACGGATACCACGCGCCCATGTTGTAGCCGATGCGGCCCAGGAGCGTCGCGAGGAAGCTCGATTTGGCTTGCAGTGTTCCACATGAAGGTGTTTGGAGGGGTTACCGGATAGACCGTGGGACCGGTGCTGGCGGAAGCCTTGAGTCCCATCCAATCGGCGCCACAAGTCCACGCGAAAACGGCGGATCCCGGCTGGTAAAACAGATAGCCGATTTGCGCGCCGGCAAGGCCACCGGAATTGCTGAAGTTCTTCGCAGCCTCCGGCGGTGACTGCCGGGATATTCGCCCCGGCGAAGAAAGTATCGGGTCCGACGTCGGTCACACTTGGGTTGGTGGCATCGCCCCAAACACCGCCGCCGTTGACGCCGAAATATAGGCCGTTCCAGGTCGGTGTCGCCGCAACCTCATCGGCCCGTGCTTTGGTCGGCATAGCCGCAATGAAAGCGCCGCCCAAAATAATCAGCGCGGTCGCCGCAATCAGTCCCTTTTTCATTGCTTCCCCCGTTCGTTGGCAGCCCCGCAGAGTGGGGAGACAATAACCTGATTGGCCGCCAAAAGACGACATATCAAAAAGACGAGCCAGCGGGGTCCGCTCGTGAGCCCGTCTCAGTCGGCGGCCGCTTTCCGCTTTGGAAACGTCAGCAGGTAGTCACTCACCGCATGTGATACATTCCTAGAAGTGCCACCAACGGGCCTCCCGCGAGCGGGTGCATTTTCTCATGCAAGGTGGTTGGTCACCCAAACCTGGGCGTCGTCATTTAAGCCCGGCAAGCGCTTCCTTGAGGGGGCCGAGATCAGCATATTCTTTTGCGTCGAGGTCTGTCTTCACCAGACCCAGCTCCTGCTCCACGTGGATATTGGCGGTCACCATGTCCAAATCGGGCATGCCATTCTGATCGCGGTAGTAATCCTTGCCTGGCACCAGGAGCCAGGTTTCGAAGATGGTCTCGGGCTGCTTCGTGAAGCCGGAAATGATGGCGAGCGCCTTGGCGCGGTTCGCCGGATTCTCATACCAGCGGATGGCGCGTACATAATCCTGCAAGAAATCGATCAGCGCCGGGCGATGCTGGGCGATGAACCCGGAGCGCGCCGCCAACATGCCAAGCTCGAAGGGTCCGACCGCGTCCGGCGTCGTGAACAGCACGCGTGTCTGCGCCTGGAATTTTGGGTCGAGGTCGAACGGATGAACCGCGTTGACGAGATCGGCCTTACGCTCGAACAGGACGGCACTCATATCCGCTATTGCAACTTCGATCTCGGTGTAATCCCTCCCGGCGAACATGTTGTGGTGCCGCAGCATCGCCTTCACCGAGATGTCGGAAACGCCGCCGTACACGTTCACCGCGATCACTTTACCTTTCAGGTCGTCGATTGCTTTGATGGGCGAGTTCTCGAGCACCCTGTACTCAGGCCCGCCCCAACCGGGCATGTCCCGGACCTCGTCGGCGATGATCCTGAGATCGGTCAGCTTCGCATCTTCGATCGCGTATCGGAAACCAGTTCGAGCCCAAGGACGCAATGTCGAGCGCGCCGGATTGAAGCGCCGTTATCTGCACGGTCGTGCCACGGAAATGCACGGGTTCGACGGTGTAGGTCACGTCGTTGTACTTCGCGACGCCGGGCGCGAGCATCAGCGGAGCCAGATCGGAAGGCGTGACGCTCCATCCGATGGTGATTTTCACCGGCTCGGCCAAGGCTCCATTGCCGTCAAAGGCAAGCAACGACGACGCCCCAAGTGCATAAGCGAGCGCATAAGCGAATGCGCGCTTTGCCGGATTTATCGCGCTCTCCTCCCGGTTGGGCCGCGGTCGCGCCGTCATTTGACGGCTTTTTGCGGATAAGTACTGAAATTACTCCATCCGAGGCGATGATTGAAATCGCGGCCCGGACCCTCACCGATAGGCGCGCGGTCTATGCCGCTTGCATCCAGTGCGATATAATTCGGGTGAAGTACCGGGAGATCATCATGGCAAGGGCTTGGATCGACGTTCATGGCCATCTCGCCCCGCCCAAAGACGGGTGGAGCAGTTCGCCCGGAACCGAAGGCGAAAACTGGATCTCTCGCCCGAGACCAACATTGCCTATATGGACCGCACGGGCGTCGCGGCGCAGATCGTTTCTCACTGCAGCCAGGCCGCCGATGTCGAGAAGATTGCCGCCTCGAACGCCTACGGTGCCGCGCTGGTCGAAGCCTATCCCAAGCGCTTCGGGTTTCTCGCGCAATTGCCGATGACCGATCCCGCCCGTGCCGTCGCGGAGATCCGCCGCGGCATCGAGGAACTCGGCGCCGAGGGCTTCACCGTGCTGAGCAATCGCGGCGGGATTTATCTCGGCGATCCCCGTCACGAGCCGGTGTGGGCCGAGCTCGACCGCGACGAGGCAACGTTATTCATTCATCCGACCACCAGAGGCTTCGACGCGACGCGCCTGGGGCGCAATGGCGGGCTGATCGAGGCGCCGTTCGACACGGCCCGTACCGTGGTCGACATGCTGTATGCCGGCGTGTTTCGGCGCTACCCGCGCTTCAAGCTCATTCTCGCTCATGGCGGCGGGGCGCTGCCGGCGCTGGCCGGCCGCCTGGATATCAATGGGCCCCGATTTGCGGAAACGGACGTTCAATCCGAACAAGATCACCGAGGCCGAGATGCGCGATACGCTCGCGCGGCTCTATTACGACACGGGCCTTGCCGGCACCGCGCATTCGATTGATCCGGTGCTCGCCGTGACGACGCCGGACCATGTGGCTCTATGGCGCCGATTTCGGCGGGCCTTGCACGGATATCGAAATCTGTCTGATCTGCACCTCGAAGCGCTTCGCAGCAATCCTCGCCTGACCGCGGCGCTAGCGCGAAGCCATCGGAACGAATGTGCTGCCGCTGCTCCCGAAATTCGCCGAGCGCATCGGCTTGGCTTCGGATAAGGCCGAGATATCCGCCGCTGCGGAGTAATGGGCCCTGACCTCCGCTGCTATGGCAGCTGACCCCTATTGCGTGCGCGGGCCGCAGGCGCTGGCGCATCACCCAGGGCCGGCCGTCGGGCGCGCCTTGGTAGAAGACGTCGAACTCGCCGAAAGCCTTCGCCCATTCTGGGAGGAATCAGCGAAGCGCGTCACCTAGGCAGGCTTATTGCACGTCGAATATGTACTCGATGGTTCGGAACGAACCGAGAGGAAACAGCACCTCAACCTTTGCCTTATCAACGCCGTGGTATCCCGGCTTGGAAGCGTAATGGAGCAGCGTGACCGGCGCCTTTTTCAAATTGCATACCGCGCGCTCGTTATCTTTGGCATAAACGGGATTGGCCTCTCCCTCGATGGTTGTTATGGCCCCGTTGCTGGGAGGCGTTAAGACGCTGATGGTTGGGTAGCCCATCGAGCTGCAATCGGCGTAGAGGGCGTAAAAATAGTCCATGGACTGATCCTGACCGCTGACAGCCGTGCGGCGCCGCGCTTGATTGCCGGCAATCGGCGTCGGGGGAGATTTGCTCGCTGCTGTTCTCCCGTTGCGACACGTCATAAGTTCGCGGGTCACCCGGCCGACGAATTGGTCGCCGTCTGGCACCGTTCTGAAACCCATGAATTCGCCGGTCTGCGCATAAAAAGGAATTAGGCAGCCTTTGTGGTTTCCGGGGTGAGCAGCATCGTAGTCGCTTTGCGCTTGCCGTTGCTGCTGCCGGATATCGCTGTCGTCAGCGTATGCGGTTCCGGAAAGCGTTAAGAGGATCGCGCAGGCGAAAAGGGGCTTCATCTTTTCCTCCTAAAATATCGGAACATCCGACCGATGTCGGTGTGCGGCTGGGCGGAGCCAATCGCCAATCAAAAAGAGAAGCTTAGGGTCCCCATTCCAAACGCATGCGTGAAACTTTCCCATCCGGTCCCAACAGGATGCGGCTGATCAAAATGCCGTTCTCGAATTTGGCCTGATAGAGGTCCCAGCCCTCGGAACCGACACCCATAAAGGCGATCGAATCCAGAGGGCCGAGCTGCGCAAAGTGGCGCTCAATGAGCGGAAGTTCCGAGCCGACGATCGCCGCCAAATCGCTCGACATATCGGCGAAAGCGGGTTGGCCGTGCTCGAAGGAGTTCGATTTGCCGCCTCAGCGCTCCTTCGGTGCCGGGAACCGCGGTCGCTTCCTTGATCCGCTTGGCAAGCGCAGCCTCGATGATGTGCGCCCGCGCCTGATCGATGCGCGGCGCCATCCTTTCGACGCCAATTTGATGAAGCACGAGCGTGGTCGCGCGGCCTTGCGCGTCGGTCAAGAAAGAGACTTGCGCAGCGACGTTCTTGAAGAAGAACTTTTGCGGGCTTTCCGGATAGACCTCGACGCTGCTTTCGCCGGTAAATCCGACCATGAGATGGTCGCTCTCGCGCGTCACGTTGGCGATAGAGTAGGGCGTTAGTTGGTAATAGCCGACATAACCATCGAGCAGGCTGCGATCGATCGGAATTTCTTTCCGGCGCCGCCGCTGATCCGCCAGCAACCGTATAACCTTTGCCGGGTCGTTATCCGTGGCCGCGGATGCCGGCATGGCGCCTGACGATGTGTACTCACTGCTCGTGCTGGCGCTCGATGGCGCCGGGGCAATCGCGCAGGCAACGTATTCCGACCAGTGGCAGAACGCAGGTGACGAGCGCGAGCCACGCCTTCCAACTCAATCTTTTCGGCGGGACGGTCTGCGCCAGGATGCGCTCGATGCGGCGGCGGATCGTATGCGGCGCCGCGATCTCCAGACCCGTCATCCGCCGACCACCGTGGGCGCCGAAAGCGAGCAGGATCTCGGCGTAGCGGAGGCGATCGTCGATATTTTCGATCGCAACCGCGTCGCTTCTGGCTTCGGCCAGCGTCAATAGCCGATGGTGCAGCCACCACGCGACGGGGCTGAACCAGAAGATCGCCCGATTGAGCGCGGCGAACATCAGGACAGGGAAATCGCCGCCATCGATATGCGCCGATTTATGAGCCATGACGGCGCGCCGCTGTTGGACATCCCAGCGTTGATAGCTGGCAGGCAAGAGAATTGTCGCGCCGAAGGTCAGCGGCACGTGGACGGCGGCGCTGGCACGCACGTCGCGGCCCTCGGTCCAATCCTCGCGAACCGGCACGGCCGATCGGCAGAGCCGCCAGCTAAGCGCGTTGCCGATCAGCAGCCGGAACAACAGCAGCACGGCGCCAAGCCAATAGATCGTCGCGGCGACCGCACGCCAATCGATGACCTGCGGGGCAGCCTGTGTCGCCGCCGGCGCCAAGCGAGGCATCGGAATTCCCATGGCCGGGGAGCCGGGAAAAAGAACTTCGGGCACGGGCAAGGCAGTACGCGGCAAATCAAAACTGGTCCAGCCGATCATCAGCGGCATCAGCAGCGAGGCTGCCAAGACCATTTGCCATGTCGCCATCAGAAGATGCGGATTGGCGATACGGAGCGCTTTAACGGCAAGTAGAACCGCGAACGCGAGCGCCGCCGAACGCAGGGCGGCTTCGATGATCAGCGTCAGCATTATCTCCCCCTTCGTTTTGCCGCCTCGATCTTCTGTGCCAGTGCCTGCAATTGCGGTTTATCAAGCATCTTGGCATCGACAATTCCGAGAACCACTTCTTCGACCGAGCCATTGCAGAACCAATCGGCGATGCGGCGGACAGCCTTGGCCGCGACGCTCTGGCGATCGTCGACCGGACGAAAGACAAAGGTGCGCCCGTCGACGCTGTGGTGCACGAAGCCTTTTTCCTCGAGCCGCCGCAGGACGGTGCGTATCGTCGATTCTCGAGCCGCCGCGCCAGCCGCTCGCGCACGTTTTCCGCCGTGATCGGCGCATGCGCCCAAACCAGCTTCATGACTTCGCGCTCGAGCGCGCCAATTTCGGGAAATTCACCCGCCATGTCATTGCTACCTTCTATAATGCTACGAACGGTAACATATCGTGCTTATGCTCGGCAACAGCTTTCGACTGCCGTGGATGGCCCGATTTCGTCGAAAGCCCGCGGCCGGATTGGGCAGGGTTGTGCTGGCGTGCAGGTGGTTTGGAAAAAAGCGCCTTGCAGACGACGCCAGAATTGTAGGTACGCAGCCGACGTCGGTTCAGGGTCAATCTCAGAACCGTCAGCCAGCGCGAGTGCGGTCGCTTATGGCGCCAAAGCCGACTTTCGCGACCCCTAGGGCGCGCGCGTGCCCAACCGTTGACGCATCACCCAGGGCCGGCCGTCGGCCGCGCCTGGTAGAAGACGTCGAATTCGCCGAACGCCGCGGGCCAATTTTCCTCGATCGCGCGCTCGCCCACCACGAAGCCGTCGAAGCCGCAGCGCTGCATGAACAGCAAGCTGGTCGCGCAGCACGTCGCCCGTCGGCGCGCAGCTCGCCCTTGATAGCCGAGCCGCTCGCGCAGCAGCCGCGCCTGCGAATAGGCGCGCCCGTCGGTGAATTTCGGGAAGTCCAGCGCGATCAGCGTCGAAGCGCTCGACATCGCCGGCGAGCGCTGCGGCGCGACTGGTGTTGGGCAGGCGCACGCCGAGCGCGCCGGCGCGCGCCGCGAGCGCCGTCGCGCTCGCGTCTGCCAGCGCGCGCAGCGACACGATGACGGCGCCGCTCCGGCGGCATGGCTCGTCGTCGGCGAGATGCGCGCCAGTCGATCGGCGACGAAGCGGCCGTCCTTAATGAGCGGCATAGAGCGCCTCCTTGAACGGCGCCATGCCCGACGCGGCGGTAGGTGTCGAGGAAGCGCTCGCCGTCCTGCGCGCAGCGCAGATAGACCTCGACCAGCGTGTCGACCGCGTCGGTCGACTCGTCGCTCTGGCACCGCCGGGCCGAGGATCGCGCCGAGCGCGGCGTTCTCGTCGGCGCTGCCGCCCAGCGTGATCTGGTAGAACTCCTCGCCGTTCTTATCGACGCCGAGGATGCCGATATGGCCGACATGGTGATGGCCGCAGGCGTTGATGCAGCCGGAGATCTTGATGCTGCAGCTCGCCGATCGTCGTCTGCTCGCGCCGGTCGGCGAAGCGCTCGGCGATGCGCTGGGCGATCGGGATCGAGCGCGCGTTGGCGAGGCTGCAGTAATCCAGCCCCGGGCAGGCGATGATGTCGCTGACCAGGCTGATGTTGGGCGTGCCGAGCCCGGCCGCGTCGAGCGCCTGCCAGAGCGCCGGCAGAGTCGTCGCGGCGGACATGCGGCAGCACCAGGTTCTGCTCGTAGCGTGACGCGCACCTCGCCGAAGCTGTAGCGCGTCGGCGAGGTCGGCGAGCGAGCTCCATCTGCTCGGCCGCTGCAATCGCCCGGCGTCTCGCCCGGCGGCTTCAGCGAGACGTCGACGATGGCGTAGCCCGGCGACCTTGTGCGGCGCGACGTTGTGCTGCGACCCAGCGGGCGAAAGCCGGATCGGCGGCGATCGCGCGCAGCGAGCGCGGCTCGTCGACGGCGCCGGCGGTCGCGAAGCGGGCGGCGCGAAAGGCGCGCGGATGCGCGCGCGATCGCGTCGTCGGGCAGGTCGAGCGCGCCGCGGTCCGATGGCCGCCCATTCCGCCTCGACCTCCTCGCGCGATACTTCTCGATGCCGAGGCTCGTGCACCAGGATCTTGATCCGCGCCTTGTAGAGGTTGTCGCGCCGGCCGTAGCTGGTTGTAGACGCGCAGGATCGCCTCGAGATAGGAGAGCAGATGCGCGCGCGGCAGGAACTCGCGGATCGTCTGGCCGATGATACGGCGTGCGGCCGAGGCCGCCGCCGACCAGCACCTCGAAGCCGAGCTCGCCCGCGTCGTTGCGGTGCAGATAGAGGCCGATGTCGTGCACCTTGCACCGCGGCGCGGTCCTTCGCGCGCGCCGATGACGGCGATCTTGAACTTGCGCGGCAGGAACGAGAATTCGGGATGCAAGGTCGACCACTGCCGGATGATCTCGCACTAGGGGCGCGGATCCTCGATCTCGTCGGCGGCGACGCCGGCGAAGGGATCGGCGGTGATGTTGCGGATGCAGTTGCCGCTGGTCTGGATGCGCGTGCATCTCGACCTCGGCCAGGTCGGCGAGGATGTCCGGCGTCGTCCTCGAGCTTGATCCAGTGGAGCTGGATATTCTGGCGCGTCGTGAAATGGCCGTAGCCGCGGTCGTAGCTTGCGCGCGATATGGGCGAGCTTGCGCAGCTGCGCCGAGCGAAGCGTGCCATAGGGGATGGCGATGCGCAGCATGTAGGCGTGCAGCTGCAGATAGAGGCCGTTCATCAGCCGCAGCGGCTTGAACTCGTCCTCGGTCAGCTGCCCGGCAAGGCGGCGGCGCACCTGGTCGCGATATTGCGCGACGCGCTCGTCGAGGAAGCGATGATCGAAATCGTCGTAGCGATACACTCTTCGTCTCCAGATCCCGCAGCGGCGCTAGTACACTAGATCGAATACTCGTCGACGGCCGATGCGGCGGCGTTGGCGTCGAGCGCGGTATGGCGGGTCATTGGGCCCGTGGTCGGGCCGGTGGCCCGGATGCGCTCGCGCAAAGCCACCGGGCGAAGGTGATCGCCCTCGCGCCGGACCTCGATCAAGACCGAGCCGATGGCCGGCAGCGGCGGCGTGCCGACCTGTGCCTCGGCGAGCAAGGCATTGGCGTGGTCGTCTTCGGCGGCGAGCGCTTTGTCGATCGACGGCGTCCAATCGCCGGCGCCGGCGAAATAGATCACCGCGCCATCGCGCAGCCGGTTGCCCGTTACAATTTGCATGGGCCGACGATCTGCATCGCTCCCGCCGCCGCCGTCGCTTAGGCTTTGGGCTGCGCGGTCGTGCGCAGATAGGGCTTCAACGTCTTGAAGCCGGGGAAGAGCTGTCTGCGCCTCCTCATTGCTGACCGCGGCGGTGATGATGACATCGTCGCCCTGCTTCCAGTCGGCCGGCGTCGCGACCTTGTGCTTATCGGTGAGCTGCAACGAATCGATGACGCGCAGGATTTCCTGGAAGTTGCGGCCCGTCGCCATCGGATAGACGAGGATCAGCCGGATCTTTTTGTCGGGATCGATGACGAAGACATTGCGCACGGTGTGATTGTCGGCCGGCGTGCGCTTGCTGGATCGCCCGAGGCCGCTTCCGGCAGCATGTCGTAAAGCGTCGCCACCTTGAAATCGCCGTCGGCGAGGATCGGAAAATTCGGCGCCGTGCCCTGGGTCTCCTTGATGTCGTTCGCCCAGCGTTTGTGATCGTCGACCGAATCGACCGAGAGGCCGATCACCTTGACGTTGCGCTTATCGAATTCGCGGCTTGAGCTTGGCGACGGAGCCGAGCTCGGTGGTGCAGACCGGGGTGAAATCCTTGGGGTGCGAGAACAGCACGCCCCAGGAATTGCCGAGCCATTCATGGAAATGGATCGGTCCATCGGTCGAATCCTGTGTGAAGTCTGGGGCGACGTCGCCGAGCTTCAGCGTCATGACACACCTCCTCCGTTTGTTTCCGTCAACTGGATGTCGCGATCATTCGCGGCAACCGCAAAGGGCCGGCGTTTGAGCCAGCCGTAGCGGCCGATCTGTGCCGCCGTCAAGCGGCGCACGCTGGCCTGATCGGCGCCGCCCAGACGCCAACGTTGGCGCTGCACCCGCAGCCGCTCGATCCGCTCGCGCCATTCCGGTCCGATCGCCGTTGCCAGGAAGCGCTTGATCTCGGCGGCCGCGCCGGGGGCCGCGCCCTCGGTCGAGATCGCGATGGTCAGCGCGCCGCGGCGCAGCACCGCCGGTGCATGGCTATCGCTCAGCGCCGGCGCGTCCTCGACATGCAGAATCGCGCCGGCGGCACGCGCCAGCTCGGCAAGCCGGCTGCGATCCGGTTCCGGGACATCGGCGATGAAGGCCAGCTGGACGCCGTGCAGCTCCCGCACCTCCGGCCAGTGGCGGCATAGGCGATCACCCGCAGCGCTTGCGAGCGCGGCCGATGGTGCCTCCGAATAGACCGCGATTGCTGCCGCGCCGGCTTCTTCCAGCCAGCGCAATCGCGCCAGGCACGCGTCGCCCGTCCCGATCAGGACGAGACGCAGCTGCGCCAGTTCAAGCGATAACGGGAGCATATTTCCCAAGCCAGAGTCGGTAAATAGGATATGCTCTTAAGATATTTCACGGATATTTCTGTTTCAATAGGCATAAAATACATATTTACATTGTTATTACGAGACGAAAGAAAAGGCGCCGAACGGGCGCCTTCTCCGGATTGTCCTAATTAATGAGCGGCCGCTGCCGGCGCAGTCGGCGGCCGGATCGCGATGTTCTGGCTGCGCAGCGTGTCGACGACCTGCTTTGCCTGCGGGTCGCCGGCCTGGGCCAGCTTCGCCGTGTCGCCGGCGAAAGCATCGACCGAGTTGCGCAGACGGACGGTCTGCTCGACGGCGTTTTCCTGGCCGGCGAAGACATTGGCGAGGTTGCTGCGATCACGCAGCAGCTGCACCGTCTGGAAGCCGATCGCGGCAAGGAAGGCGACCGCCAGCAATGCCACCGGTATGGTGAGCGACGGGCCGCCCTCGCGGCCGGAGAATTTCTCGAAAACGGTCATTACTTCCCTCCAGCAGCCGGAGCGGGCTGCGCCGGCTTGATGTTGTAACGGGCAAGAAGCTGGCTATAGGCATCGTCTTTCGGATTGTTCGCGGCGATCGCGGTGCGCACCATCGCCTGCTCGATCCGCACCAGATCGGTACCCTGGTTGATGAGTTGCTGGCGCTGCGTTACTGCGAGCTGGTTCGATTGATTGCCCGACACCAGAACCGCGTTCAAAACGACGAGCGTCAGGCTCAGCCCGGCGGCTATGGTCGCTGCCCAATTGGTCATAGTCGATCCTTTCTTGTGCCGTGGCGTGGTTACGCAAAACCTATGCTGCGCCGCGCCGCGGGCCGATTTATGCTGCGATGGTTATGGCGTGGAATCCTCAACAATATCTTAAATTTGCCGAAGAACGGTTGCGTCCGGGCTTCGATCTTCTTGCCCAAATCAATAGCTTGCCGACGGGGCCGATCTTCGATCTGGGTTGCGGTACGGGTCCCCATGCTCGGGCCATCGCCGCGCGCTGGCCGAACCATGTCGTGAGCGGCATCGATAACTCGGCGGCGATGCTGGCCGAGGCGGCGAAGGACGGATCGGGTATTCGCTGGGTCGAAGCCGATATCGCGCGCTGGCAAGCCGATGCGCCGGCGGCGCTCATCTATCTCGAACGCGACGCTGCATTGGCTTACCCGGCATGAGCTTCTGTTCCCGCGCCTGCTCGGCATGCTGACCCCGGGCGGCGTGCTCGCGGTGCAGATGCCGCGCAATTTCGACAATCCGTCGCAGACCTTGTTGCGCGAGACCGCGGCGAGCGGGGCCTGGGCGGCGATGCTCGCGCCGCTCTTTGCGCCCGATATCGAAACGCCGTCGCTGCTGCGTCCCGATCCGGTCGGTACACCCGATTTCTATTACGACCTGCTGGCACCGCCGCGCGAAACGGCATCGACCTTTGGGAGACCGAATACGTCCATCAACTGCAAGGCGACAACGCGGTGCTCGAATGGATGCGCGGCACGACCTTGCGGCCGATCCTCGATGCGCTGAATGATGAGCTGCGCGCAGCTTTTCTCGACGCTTACGCCGCGCGTCTCGCTGCCGCCTTTCCGCGTCGCGACGACGGCAAGACCTTGCTCAAATTTCGCCGCCTCTTTCTGGTGGCGCGCGGCTGAACGACGGAGGGGGAGATGGCTTACTGGCTGATGAAATCGGAACCGAGCGCTTATTCTTGGGAGCAGCTCGTCAAGGACGGGCGCACCAACTGGAGTGGCGTGCGCAACTTCCAGGCGGCGGCCAATCTCAAAGCGATGAAGGTCGGCGATCGCGCCTTCTTTTATCACTCGAATGAAGGCCTCGCGGTCGTCGGCGTCGCCGAGATCGTGAAGACCGCCTATCCCGATCCCGGCGACAAGACCGGCAAATTCGTGCAGGTCGACATCAAGCCGGTCGCGCCGGTGAAAGAGCCGGTGACACTCGCCGCGATCAAAGCCGAGCCGAAGCTGAAAGAGCTCAAGCTGGTGAAGCAAGGCCGCCTGTCGATCTCGCCGGTCGGTGTCGAGGAATGGAAGATCATCTGCAAGATGGGCGGCGTGAAGGGTTGAGCCGCAAACTCTGCGCGGGAAACGAGATATCCGAAGGCGAAGGCCGCGGCTTCGTCTTTGGCTAGCGGCACCGAGCGCGAAGCGGTCTTCGTCATCCGCTGGCGCGGCGCGCTTCACGGCTACGCAATGTCTGTCCGCATGTCGGCACGCCGATCGACTGGCCTGAGAATCGCTTCTTCGACAGCGAAGGCGAATTCCTGATGTGCGGCACGCATGGCGCGGTGTTCCGGCCCGAGGATGGGCATTGCATCGAAGGGCCTTGCGCCGGCCGCTCGCTCGCGCGCGTTGCGCTACGCGTCGAGGATGGCGATATCTACGCCGTAGATTAGACGACGCGGAAGTTCTTGAACTGCCAGGGATCGCCCGTGTCGAGGTCCTCGGGGAACAGCCGGCCGCGATCGTGGAGCGGCGTCCAGTCGCTGTAGGCGCCGACCACCTCGCCGAGATAGGGCCGGCAGATCTCAAGGATGCGCTCGTGATCGAGCTCGTCGGGCTCGACGATGCCGCGCTGCGGGTTTTCCAAGCGCCCAGATCATGCCCGCCAGCACCGCCGCGGTCACCTGCAGGCTGGTGGCGTTGTTGTAGCGGCGCCAGCCGCCGCGCCTCTTCGACCGAGAGCCGCGAGCCGTACCAGTAAGCGCCCTTGCGCATGGCCCATCAGCAGCACGCCGAGCTCGTCGATGCCGCTGCGGCGATCTCGTCCATCATCAGGCGCTTCGCGTTTCTGCAGCTGCCAGTTCTTGCCGCCGAGCTCGTGCACCGACAGCACGGCGTCGTCGCACGGGTGATAGGCGTAGTGCACGGTCGGGCGATAGCGCACCGCGATCGCCGTCGCGCAGCGTGAAGTAGTCGGCGATCGAGATCGCCTCGTCATGGGTGATCAGGAAGCCGTGATAAGGGCCTTCGAGCGGCGTCCAGCTCCGCACCCGCGTCGCCGCGCCGGGCCGGTTCAAATAGATCGCCGCGCCGGTGCCGAAATCATGCCGCCGCCATCGGCGGGGAAGTGCCGCTCATGCGTGCCCCAGCCGAGTTCGGCCGGCTGCAAGCCTTCGCCGACGAAACCGTCGATCGACCAGGTGTTGACGAATTCGCCCGGCTGTTTCGGGATGCGCGAGACCTGCGTGTCGCGCTCGGCGATGTGGATGGCCTTGACGCCGAGCTCGGCGCGCGAGCGCGGCCCATTCTGCGCGGCTCGCGGGCGTCGGCTGCGCAGCCGGCTTCGCGCGGCGAGATCGAGCAGCGCCTCCTTAACGAAATGCGAGACCAGGCCGGGATTGGCGCCATGGGTCAACACGGCGGTCGGCGCCGCCCGGCTGTTTCGCGCGCAGCGCCAGCGCGCTCTCGCGCAACGCGTAGTTGGAGCGCTGCGAGGGCGAAAGGTCGGGTCGGTGTAGCCGCCGGGCCAGGGCTCGATGCAGGTGTCGAGGTAGAGCGCGCCTTGCTCGCGGCAGAGCTCGACCAGCGCGACAGCTCGAGACGTCGACCGACACGTTGAGCAGGAAATCGCCGGCGCCGAGAAGCGGCTCGAGCACGTCGCGCGTAATTCTCGCGCGTCAGCGGCTCGTCGAATGAAGCTGCACGCCGAAGCCTCGGCGCTCCGTCGCGGCCGCGCATCCTCGGCGGTGACGATCGTGACCTGCGTCCGGCGCTCATGTCGATGTGGCGCAGGATCAGCGGCAACATGCCCTGGCCGATGCTGCCGAAGCCGACAATCACCAGGCGGCCGCGAAATTTCGTATATTTGGTTGTGCGCGCCATGGACGCGCATCGCTTAAGGTCGCCTCGCGATGGTGTCAAGATAAGTGTTGCAGTGCGAGACAACACACCGAGACTCCGCTACGGAATCATCGCGGATGTGCTAGAAGATGGCAGATTTATTGCGATTTAGCAGGGCTCAGGAAATTCTCATGGCGGACGATTGCGCCACCACGACGGCGGAAGACCGGTTGAAGCAGAACAGCAGCGACGCCAACATCATCTAACCGATCTCAGGGACGCAACAATGGCGCAAGCGACAACGCTCAATGAGCAGGCGAGGGCCACGGGGGACGAGGCCCAGGAGCTGACGGACGGGTTCCACCTGGTCATCGACGCGCTGAAGCTGAACGGCATCAAGACGATCTATGGCGTCCCGGGCATCCCGATCACCGATCTGGGCCGTTTGGCGCAGGCCGCGGGGATGCGGGTGATCTCGTTCCGGCACGAGCAGAACGCCGGCAACGCGGCGGCCATCGCAGGGTTCCTGACAAAGTCGCCGGGCGTGTGCCTCACGGTCTCGGCGCCGGGCTTTCTGAACGGCCTGGTCGCGCTCGCCAATGCGACGACGAACTGCTTTCCGATGATCCTGATCAGCGGCTCGTCGGAACGCGAGGTCGTCGACCTGCAGCAGGGCGACTACGAGGAGATGGACCAGCTCGCCATTGCCAAGCCGCTGTGCAAGGCGGCGTTCCGCGTGCTGCATGCGGCCGATATCGGCATCGGCGTTGCGCGCGCGATCCGCGCCGCGGTTTCGGGCCGGCCGGGCGGCGTCTATCTCGACCTGCCGGCCAAACTGTTCGGCCAGGTGATGGAGGCCGAGGCCGGCCGCCGCTCACTGGTCAAGGTGATCGACCCGGCACCGGCGCAGCTCCCGGCACCGTCCGCCGTCGAGCGCGCGCTCGACGTGCTGCGCGGCGCCAAGCGTCCGTTGATCATCCTCGGCAAGGGCGCCGCCTATGCGCAGGCCGACGACGACATCCGCGCCCTGGTCGAGAAGAGCGGCATTCCCTACATTCCGATGAGCATGGCCAAGGGCCTGCTTCCTGATATGCATCCGCAATGCGCCGCCGCCGCGCGCTCGACCGTGCTTGGCCGACAGCGATGTCGTGCTGATGATCGGCGCGCGGCTCAACTGGCTGCTCAGTCACGGCAAGGGCAAGGCAGTGGGGCCGCCGGGCTCGAAGAAGTTCATCCAGATCGACATCGAGCCGCGCGAGATGGACAGCAACGTCGAGATCGCCGCGCCGCTGGTGGGCGATATCGGCTCCTGCGTGGCGGCGCTGCTGCGACGGCATGGGCGGCGACTGGAAGCAGCCGCCGGCGGAGTGGACCGAGGCGATCAACGCGAAGAAGGAAACCAACATCGCCAGGATGGCGACCAGGCCTGGAAAAAATTCGATCCCGATGGACTATCACTCCGCGCTGCGCGTGCTGCGCGACGTGATCAAGGAGCGGCCGGACGCGATCCTGGTGAACGAGGGCGCCAACACGCTCGACCAGGCGCGCGGCGTGATCGACATGTATCAGCCGCGCAAGCGCCTGGACGTCGGCACCTGGGGCGTGATGGGCATCGGCATGGGCTTCGCCATCGCCGCGGCGATCGAGACCGGAAAGCCGGTGCTCGCCATCGAGGGCGACAGCGCGTTCGGCTTCTCCGGCATGGAGGTGGAGACGATCTGCCGCTACAACCTGCCGGTCTGCGTCGTCGTGTTCAACAACGACGGCATCTATCGCGGCGACCGGTGTCAATCCGAGCGGCGGCGCCGATCGCAGCCACGACCGCGTTCGTCAAGGGCGCCCGCTACGACAAGATGATCGAGGGGTTCGGCGGCGTCGGCGTCAATGCGACGACGCCGGACGAGCTGAAGCGCGCCGTCGACGCGGCCATGGACTCCGGCAAGCCCACACTCATCAACGCGGTGATCGACCCGGCGGCGGGCAGCGAGAGTGGCAACATCGGCAATCTCAACCCGCAAAGCGCCCTGACGAAGAAGGCAGGAGACAAGTAAGGAGATGATGCCAAGGCACTCGACGGCGTTACGCATTCTCGACTTCACCCATGTGCAGTCGGGGCCGACCTGCACGCAGCTTCTCGCCTGGTTCGGCGCCGACGTGATCAAGGTCGAGCGCCCCGGCGTCGGCGACATCACGCGCGGGCAGCTGCAGGACATCCCGAAGGTGGACAGCCTCTATTTCACCATGCTGAACCACAACAAGCGCTCGATCACCATCGACGCCAAGCAACCCGCAAGGGCAAGGAGGTGCTCGAGGCGCTGGTGAAGACCTGCGACGTGATGGTGGAGAATTTCGCGCCCGGCGCGCTCGACCGCATGGGCTTCACCTGGGAGCACATCCAGGCGCTGAACCCGCGCATGATCCTGGCCTCGGTCAAGGGCTTCGGCCCCGGCCCCTACGAGGACTGCAAGGTCTACGAGAACGTCGCGCAATGCGCCGGCGGCTCGGCCTCCACCACCGGCTTCGATGACGGCCCGCCGCTGGTCACCGGCGCGCAGATCGGCGACTCCGGCACCGGCCTGCATCTCGCCCTCGGCATCGTCTCCGCGCTGTTCCAGCGCAACACGACCGGCCGCGGCCAGAAGGTGATGGTGGCGATGCAGGACGGCGTGCTCAATCTGTGCCGCGTCAAGCTGCGCGACCAGCAGCGCCTCGGCGCACGGGCCGCTGACCGAATATCCGCAGTATCCGCGATGGCACGTTCGGCGACGCGGTGCCGCGCGCGGGCAACGCCTCGGGCGGCGGCCAGCCGGGCTGGATCCTGAAATGCAAGGGCTGGGAGACCGATCCCAACGCCTATATCTATTTCATCACCCAGGCGCCGGTGTGGGAGCGCGATCTGCGACGTGATCGGCAAGCCGGAATGGAAGACCGATCCCGACTACGCCAAGCCGCCAGCGCGGCTGCCGCGGCTGAAGCAGATCTTCGACACGATCGAGCAGTGGACCATGACCAAGACCAAGTTCGAGGCCATGGACATCCTCAACAAGTACGACATCCCCTGCGGCCCGATCCTGTCGATGAAGGAGATCGCCGAGGAACAGTCGCTGCGCGAGACCGGCACGGTGGTCGAGGTCGATCACCCGACGCGCGGCAAGTATCTGACCGTCGGCAATCCGATCAAGATGTCGGCCAGCCTGTCCGAGGTCGAAGCGCTCGCCGCTGCTGGGCGAGCATACCGACGAGATCCTGCGCGACGTGCTGCGCTTCGACGAAGCGCGATCGCCGAGATCAAGGCATCCGGCGCGATCGGCGGCGCGCAAAGCGGCGGCGGCGGAATAACGGTTCCCGTCCGCCGCTCTGCCGCAGTGCAGCATCTTTACCTGACGCCGGTTCCGGCCTATGCCTAAGCCGTCGCTGGTTCTGAACCATCTCCGTGAGAGCGTTCCCGACATGAATATCCACGAGTACCAGGCCAAGGACCTGCTGCAGAAATTCGGCGTCGCGGTGCCCAAGGGCGGCGTCGCCTATACGCCCCAGGAGGCCGAGAAGGTCGCCCGCGAGCCTCGCCGGCCCGGTCTATGTCGTGAAGGCGCAGATCCATGCCGGCGGCCGCGGCGCCGGCCGCTTCGCCGACGATCCCGACGGCAAGGGCGGCGTGCGCCTCGCCCGGTCGCTGGACGAGGTCGCGCGCCGCGGCCGAAGCGATGCTCGGCCATGTGCTCGATCACCAAGCAGACCGGGCCGCACGGGCCGCGAGGTCAAGCGCGTCTATGTCGAGGAAGGCTGCGACATCGAGCGCGAGCTTTATCTCGGCATGCTGGTCGACCGCGCCACCGGCCGCATCACCGTGATGGCCTCGACCGAAGGCGGCATGGAGATCGAGGAAGTCGCGGCACACCATCCGGAGAAGATCATGCGCGTCGCGATCGATCCGGCCACCGGCATGCCGGGCTTCCACGCGCGCCGGCTCGCCTTCGGCCTCGGCCTCGAAGGCAAGCAGGTCGCGCGCCGCGACCAAGTTCATGCTCGGCGATGTACAAGGCCTTCACCGGCCTCGACTGCCTCGATCGTCGAGATCAATCCGCTGGTCGTCACCGGCGCGGGCGACGTCATCGCGCTCGACGCCAAGATCAATTTCGACGACAACGCGCTGTTCCGCCACCCGGACGTCGAGGAGCTGCGCGACGAGGCCGAGGAGGACCCGAACGAGCTCGAAGCCGCCAAGCACGAGCTCAACTACGTCAAGCTCGACGGCAATATCGGCTGCATGGTCAACGGCGCCGGCCTCGCCATGGCGACGATGGACATCATCAAGCTCTATGGCGGCGACGCCGGCGAACTTCCTCGATGTCGGCGGCGGCGCCACCAAGGAGCGCGTCACCGCCGCGTTCAAGCTCATCCTGTCCGACCCGCAACGTCGAAGGCATCCTGGTCAACATCTTCGGCGGCATCATGCGCTGCGACGTGATCGCCGAGGGCATCGTCGCCGCGGCGCGCGAGGTGCAGCCTGCAGGTGCCGCTGGTGGTGCGGCTCGAAGGCACCAACGTGGAGCTCGGCAAGAAGATCCTGGCGAAGTCCGGCCTGCCGATCATCGCCGCCGACAATCTCGCCGACGCCGCGGAGAAGGTCGTCAAGGCCGTGCAGGAGGCCGCCTGATGTCGGTCCTCGTCAATGCCGACACCAAGGTCATCTGCCAGGGCTTCACCGGCGCGCAGGGCACGTTCCATTCCGAGCAGGCGATCGCCTACGGCACCAAGATGGTGGGCGGCGTCACGCCCGGCAAAGGCGGCACGCAAGCATCTCGATCTGCCGGTGTTCGACACGGTCGCGGAGGCGGTCGCAGCGACCGGCGCCACCGCCACCGCGATCTACGTGCCGCCGCCCTTCGCCGCCGACGCGATCCTGGAGGCGATCGATGCCGAGATCCCGCTGATCGTCTGCATCACCGAGGGCATTCCGGTGCTCGACATGGTGACGGTGAAGCGCGCGCTCGACCGGCTCGAAGTCGCGGCTGATCGGCCCGAACTGTCCCGGCGTCATCACGCCCGACGAATGCAAGATCGGCATCATGCCGGGCCATATCCATCGCCAAGCGGCCAGGTCGGCATCGTCTCGCGCTCCGGCACGCTGACCTATGAGGCGGTGGCGCAGACCACGGCCGCGGGCCTCGGCCAGATCGACCTGCGTCGGCATCGGCGGCGATCCCGGTCAACGGCACCAATTTCATCGAGGTGCCTGGAGATGTTCCTCGCCGACCCCGAGACGCAAGCCGATCGTCATGATCGGCGAGATCGGCGGCTCGGCCGAGGAAGACGCGGCCGAGTTCCTCAAGCGCAGACAAGGTGAAGAAGCCGATGGTCGGCTTCATCGCCGGCGCCACCGCGCCGCCGGGCCGCCGCATGGGCCATGCCGGCGCGATCATCTCCGGCGGCAGCGGCACCGCCGCGCACAAGATGGAGGCGATGAAGAGCGCCGGCATCACGTGGCGGAATCGCCCGCGGCGCTGGGCTCGACCATGCTGCAGCGCTGAAGAAGTAAGCGGCCGAGATTTTTGCCCACGGATTGTGGGCAACGGAACCCCACGATCTCTTCTGCCCCCACTGGTTGAGTTTCGGCCGGCGGCGCGCCTGATTGCTGCGGCTACCGAGCCTCTGCGGCGAAGATGACAGAAGCGCAACCCAAGACCCGTCAGCATTCATCCCGGCGCCGGCCGGCGCCGCGGGCGCGATCTGCCGAGGGGCCGCCAGGTCGAGCCGAGGCGCTCGGCGGAGGTGCAGGCGCTGCTCGGCGATCCGCCGCGCGCGACGCGATCTGCTGATCGAATATCCTGCATCTGCTGCAGGACAGATATCGGTTGCCTCCATGCGCGCCATCTCGCGGCGCTGGCGCAGGAGATGAGGCTGGCGCTGGTCGAGGTCTACGAGGTCGCGTCGTTCTACGCGCATTTCGACATCGTCATGGACGGCGAGCCGGCGCCGCCGCGCGCTGACCGTGCGGGTATGCGACAGCCTGACCTGCGAGCTGATGGGCGCGCAGAAATTGCTGGCGGAGCTGCCGGCGCAGCTCGGCGCCGAGCGTCCGCGTGGTGCGCGCGCCCTGCATGGGCGGCTGCCACAACGCGCCGGTCGACGGCGATCGGCCATGCGCTCCACGAGCATGCGACGGTCGACAGCGTCGCGGCGGCGGTCGCGAAGGGCGACACGCCATCCGCATCTGCCGGCCTATCGCGGCTTCGACGCCTATCGCGCGCGACGGCGGCTACCGCCTGCTCGAAGCACTGCCTCGTCGGCAAGACGCCGCTCGAGGACGGTGCTCAAGACGCTCGATGATGCGCAGCTTGCGCGGCCTCGGCGGCGCCGGCTTTCCGACCGGGCGCAAATGGCGCCTCGTGCGCGCCGAGCCGAAGCCGCGCCTGATGGCGGTCAACGCCGACGAGGGCGAGCCCGGCACCTTCAAGGACCGCTACTATCTCGAGACGCGATCCGCACCGCTTCCTCGAAGGCATGCTGATCGGCGCGCTGGGCGGTCGAGGCGACCGACGATCTACATCTATCTGCGCGACGAATATCCGGCATGCCGCGCGGTGCTGCGAGCGCGAGATCGCGAAGCTCGAGGCGGCCGGGCTGGCGCGCGGCGCTGCATCCAGCTGCGCCGCGGCGCCGGCGCCTATATCTGCGGCGAGGAATCGGCGATGCTCGAAAGCATCGAGGGCAAGCGCGGCCTGCCGCGCCACAAGCCGCCCTATCCGTCGCAGGTCGGGCTTGTTCGGCCGGCCGACGCTGATCAACAATGTCGAGACGCTGTACTGGGTGCGCGACATCGTCGAGAAGGGCGCCGGACTGGTTCGCCGAGCCAGGGCCGGCGCGGCCGCAAGGGCCTGCGCAGCTTCTCGGTCTCGGGCCGCGTCAAGAATCCCGGCGTGAAGCTCGCGCCGGCCGGCATCACCGTGCGCGAGCTGATCGATGAGTATTGCGGCGGCATGGCCGACGGCCAGACTTCAAGGGCTATCTGCCGGGCGGCGCATCGGGCGGCATCCTGCCGGCGTCGATGGCCGACATGCCGCTCGATTTCGGCACGCTGGAGCCGCATGGCTGCTTCATCGGTTCGGCGGCGGTCGTCGTGCTGTCGGACCAGGACGACATGAAGGCGGTGCGCGCTCAACCTGATGCGCTTCTTCGAGGACGAGAGCTGCGGCCAGTGCACGCCCTGCCGCGTCGGCACCGAGAAGGCGGTCGCAGCTGATGGACGCCGGCGACGTGGGACGGCGCGCTGCTCGACCGAGCTGGCGCAGGTGATGCGCGACGCCTCGATCTGCGGCCTGGGCCAGGCGGCGCCGAATCCGGTGACTGACGGTGATCAAGTATTTCCCGGAGGAGGTGGCCAGTGCAGCGAGCAGACGGCGACGTCCGGAACGTTGCACCGAAGACCGAGCGTCGAAGTTCATCCTCGACGGCGCGAGGTCGACGGCGCGCCGCCGGCGAGACCATCTGGAGGTGGCGCAACCGCCAGGGCATCGAGATTCCGCATCTCTGCTACACGCCCGAGCCCGGCTATCGCCCGGACGGCAATTGCCGCGCCTGCATGGTCGAGATCGAGGGCGAGCGCGTGCTGGCCGCCTCCTGCATGCCGCAAGCCGAGCCGCGGGCATGAAGGTGTGACCGCGAGCGAGCGCGCGCAGTCGCCGCGCAGCAGATGGTGTTCGAGCTGCTGGTCGCCGACCAGCCGGCGCGCGCGACCGCGCACGATCCGGACTCGAAATTCTGGCACTGGGCCGAACGGTCGGCGTCGCCGACGAGCCGCTTCCCGCGCGCGGCATCAGCCGGCGCCCGACCTCTCGCCATCCGGCGATGGCGGTCAATCTCGATGCCTGCATCCAATGCACGCTCTGCGTGCGCGCCTGCCGCGAAGTACAGGTCAACGACGTGATCGGCATGGCCGGCCGCGGCCACGGCGCGAAGATCGTCTTCGACATGGACGATCCGATGGGCGCAGCACCTGCGTCGCCTGCGGCGAATGCGTGCAGGCCTGCCCGACCGGCGCGCTGATGCCGGCGGCGATGCTCGACGAGCACAGACGCGCGTCACCGAAGCCCGACCGCCGGTCGACAGCGCTGTGCCCGTATTGCGGCGTCGGCTGCCAGCTCACCTACCACGTCAAGGACGACAAGATCCTCTACGTCGAGGGCCGCGACGGTCCGGCCAACCAAAGCGGCTGTGCGTCAAAGGCCGTTTCGGCTTCGATTAATCCGCCATCCCGCATCGCCTGACCGTGCCGCTGATCCGCAAGGCCGGCGTGCCGAAGCGACGCCGACGAGAGATCGATCCGGCCAATCCGTGGACGCATTTCCGCGAGGCGACCTGGGACGAGGCGCTCGACGCGCGCGGCCGACGGCTCGCGAGATCCGCGACCAGCATGGCGGCAACGCGCTGGCCGGCTTCGGCTCGGCCAAGGGCTCGAACGAGGAGGCGTATCTGTTCCAGAAGCTGGTGCGCACCGGCTTCGGCACCAACAACGTCGATCACTGCACGCGGCTGTGCCACGCCTCGTCGGTGGCGGCGCTGATGGAAGGCATCGGCTCGGGCGCGGTGACGGCGCCGTTCATCGGCTGCGACGGATGCCGAGGTCATCATCGTCATCGGCGCCAACCCGACCGTGAACCATCCGGTCGCCGCGACCTTCATCAAGAACGCGGCGAAGCGCGGCGCGAAGCTGATCGTCATGGACCCGCGCGGCCAGACGCTGACGCGGCACGCGACGCATATGCTGCAGTTCAAGCCCGGCACGCGACGTGGCGCTGCTGAACGCGATGCTCGCACGCATCATCGAGGAGGATCTGGTCGACAAGCAATACGTCGCCGGCCGTACCGAGGGCTTCGCGGCGCTCGAAGGAGAACGTCAAGGACTTCACGCCCGGAGGCGATGGCGCCGATCTGCGGCATCGACGCCGAGACGATCCGCGAGGTGGCGCGGCATCTATGCGCGCGCCGAAGCGCGTCGATCATCTTCTGGGGCATGGGCATCTAGCCAGCACATCCACGGCACCGACAACGCGCGCTGCCTGATCGCGCTGGCGCTGATGACCGGCCAGATCGGCCGGCCGGGCACCGGGCTGCATCCGCTGCGCGGCCAGAACAATGTGCAGGGCGCGTCGGACGCCGGCCTGATCCCGATGTTGTATCCCGGATTACCAGCCGGTCGACGACGCCGAGCATGCGCGAGCGCGTTCGAGAAGCTCTGGGGCACGGACGCTCGATCCGCAAGCGCGGCCTGACCGTGGTCGAGATCATGAACGCGATCCATGCCGGCAAGATCCAGGGCATGTACATCATGGGCGAGAATCCCGCGATGTCCGATCCCGACGTGCATCATGCGCGCGAGGCGCTGGCCAAGCTCGAGCATCTCGTCGTGCAGGACATCTTCCTCACCGAGACCGCGTGCTATGCCGATGTCGATCCTGCCGGCCTCGGCGTTTGCCGGAAAAGACCGGCACCTTCACCAACACCGACCGCCAGGTGCAGATGGGCCGCCAGGCGCTGCCGCTGCCCGGCGAGGCGCGCCAGGATCTGCTGGATCATCCAGGAGATCGCCAAGCGCTCGGCCTCGACTGGAACTATCCGGCATCCGGCGCGAGGTGTTTGCCGAGATGACGCAGGCCATGCCGTCGCTCGACAACATCACCTGGGAGCGGCTCGAGCGCGAAAGCGCGGTCACCTATCCCGTGCGATGGCCGACGACGAGCCCGGCAACGAGATCGTGTTCGGCGACGGCTTCCCGACCGAGAGCGGCCGCGGCAAGCTCGTGCCGGCCGACGTTCGTGCCGCCGGACGAAGCTGCCGGACGCCGAATATCCGATGGTGCTCACGACCGGCCGCCAGCTCGAGCATTGGCATACCGGCGCGATGACGCGGCGCGCCGAGCGTGCTCGACGAGCTCGAGCCCGAAGCGGTGGCTTCATGTCGCCCGCGGATCTGCGGCAGCTGGGCGTCGAACCCGGCGATCTGATCCGCGTCGCGACGCGCCGCGGCGCGATCGAGTTCAAGGCGCGCGCCGACGGCGACGTGCCGCCGGGCATGGTGTTCATTCCGTTCTGCTATGCCGAGGCGGCGGCCAACATGCTGACCAATCCGCAGCTCGATCCGTTCGGCAAGATCCCCGAATTCAAGTTCTGCGCGGCGCGGGTCGAAAAGGTCGAGCGGCGGCCGCCGAATAGCGGCTATGCCGTCCTTGCTTTCGCGGCGCCGATCGCGTTGCTGACGCGCAGGGTATAGGCTGCGCGCCACGGCTTCAGCACGAACAGCGCCAGCGCCGCGACCACGAGATTGGCGAAGGTCGCGACCACGAAGACCGCATGCCAGCTGCCGGTCGCGGCTTGCAGCACGATTGGCCAACGGCACGAGGAAGGAGGCCGTGCCCTTGGCGGTGTAGAGCAGCCCGGCATTGGTCGTGGCGTATTTCGACGCCGTAGCTGTCGGTGCAGGTCGCGGGGAAGAGGCTGTAGATCTCGCCCCAGGTGAAATAGACGAGGCCCGCGGTGAGGATGAAGCCCACGGGCGAGGTGCCGATCGTGCCCGAGCGCCCAATAGGCGCGCGGCGCCGCAGGTGAAGACGATCGCCATCGTGTTCTCGCGGCCGATATGGTCGGAGACCCAGCCGAAGGTCGGCCGCGCCACGCCGTTGAGGATATTGTCGACGATGCCGGCGACGATCAGCACGGTCGACGGTGATGAACAGCAACCACACGGCGTGCTCGGCGATGCCGTAATCGTTGGCGATGGGCGTGACCTGCGCCGTGACGACGAGGCCGCTCGCCGCGACCAGCACGAACATGACGTAGAGCAGCATAGAAGAGCGGCGTCCTCAGCATCTCGGCCGGGGTGTAGTCGCGCGTCGTCTGGCCAGCCGCGGCTGCCGCCGGCGCCTGGCCCGCCGGCGGCGCCTTCAGACACCGGGACAGCAGCGAGGCACGATCAGCCCCTGGCCGAGGCCGAACCACAAGAACGCGCTCTGATAGCCATAGGTCGGGATCACGTTGATGATCGGCAGCGACCGTCGCCGCGGCGCCGGCGCCGAACCCGGCGGCGGTGAGGCCGGCGGCGAGCCCGCGCCGGTCCGGAAACCATTTGAGCGCGTTGCCGACGCAGGTGCCGTAGACGGCACCGGCGCCGACGCCGGACAAGGACCGCGCCGAGATAGAGCATCGGCAAGCGTGGTCGGCGAGCGAGTTGATCGTCCAGGCGATCGCGACCATGATGCCGCCGAAGGCGACCACGACGCGCGGGCCGAAGCGATCGACGAACCAGCCTTCGACCGGCACCAGCCAGGTCTCGGTGGCGACGAAGAAGGTGAAGGCGACACTGGATGCCTTCGCGACCCCAGCCGTGCGCCGTCATTCATCGGGTCGACGAAATAGGTCCAGCCATATTGCAGATTGGCGACCATCACCATGCAGATGATGCCGGCCAGCAATTGCAGCCATCGATAGGAATTGTTCGTGGTCGCGCCTTGCGCCATCGCCATGCTCGCTTCTCCCTGCGTGGCCGGCTTGAGAAGCCGGCTTATTCGGTTATTTAATACGTCATATTCTGGACAAATAACAACATGAATTCCCTGGATCGTGGATTACGCTTGCGCGGATTGCCTCAGGTTTCCAAACATGGCGGCATCGCCGCAAAGACGAGGTAACGCCATGTCGCCGTCTTATCGCATTGCGAAAGCAGCGCTGCTGTTCGGCAGCTTTCTCGCGGTCGTCGCGCCCTGTGCATCTGCACAAACGCCAGCCGGGAACGGGCAGACGGTTCTCCACCTCAGCGAGATCGCGCAGCGCGACGTGCCGCGCGATATTCTTCATGCGACGCTGGCCGCCGAAGCGAGCGATGCCGATGCGGCCAAGGTGCAGGCAGCGATCAATCAGCGGATGGCCGGGGCGCTGGCGCGCATCAAGCAGGTGTCCGATCTCACGGTCGTGACCACGGGCTACAGCGTCTATCGCGATAATCCCGATAAAATGCCGGCGCTGTGGCATGGCAGCCAGTCGGTGACGCTGACCGGTAAGGATTTCGCCGCGCTGCTGACGCTGGTCGGCACGTTGCAGCAGCAAGGGCTGGTGATGCAAAATCTCAGCCCCGATCTGTCGCGCGATGCGCGGCAATCGGTGGAGGATGCGCTGACCAATGAGGCATTGACGCGGCTGCGCGAGCGCGCTGATCGCATCGCGACGACGCTCGGCGACAAGGTCTCCGGCTTGCGCTCGGTCAATGTCGGCAACGCAATCCGTCGCCGCCCGTCTTCCGCGCTATGGTGATGTCGCCGAGCGTCTCGTCCGCGATGTCGCCGCCGGTCGCCGAACCGGGTAGTGCAACGGTGTCGATCACGGTCGAGGCGGATGTTGCCCTTGCGCCCCCGTAAATTCTGCCCCGCTGGACGGGAATGGCTTAAGGGCTTACATAATCTGGGCGCATGAAGGAGCCCGTCATGGTTCAGCTTGCCGAAATCGACACTGCACCCGCCACGATCGAAGCCTCGGTCAATTACATGGCCGATGATGGCGGCAAGCCTTTCACCTATACCGGCGGGCCGGGCTCGACCGATATCCGCTCCGGCGGCACGCCCGATGCACGCACGGTGACGATCCATAACGGCCGCCTCGCGCCGGCCGGCTTCGTGCTGGAGCGCAACGGCTTCCACTTCATCGATCACGACACGCGGATGCGCGATTTCTTCGACGAGGACGAGATCGCGCGCGTCTACTATCCCGAGATGGAAGCGCTGATCAAACGCGAGACCGGCGCGTCGCGCGTCGTCGTCTTCGATCATACCTTGCGCACTGCCGATGACGAGATGCGCGAGGCGAAGAAAATTCGCGAAGTCGTGCGCCGCGTCCATAACGACTACACCGAATGGTCGGGGCCGCAACGCGTGCGCGATCTCTTGGGCGATGAGGCCGAGGGTTTGCTCAAGAAACGCTTCGCGATCGTCCAATGCTGGCGGCCGATCCGCCATCCGGTCGAGACCTTCCCGCTCGCACTCTGCGATGCGCGCAGCATGACGCCCGACGATTTCATCATCTCGGAGCGCCGCTATCCCAATCGCGTCGGCCAGACCTATGCGGTGAAATTCAATCCCGACCACCAATGGTATTGGTTCCCGCTCATGCGCCGCGATGAAGCGCTGGTGTTCAAGGTGTTCGATTCGAGAAGAATGGCAGCGCACGCTGGACGGCGCATACCGCTTTCGACGATCCGACCTCGCGGCCGGGCGCCCGGCCGCGCGAAAGCATCGAGATCCGCACGCTCGCATTTTTCGACGCCTGACAGCGCAGCGCTGGCGCGCCGCGTCCGGCTCGCCTAATCTCTCCCCAATCAATCGATTGGGAGGGCAGCATGCGGATTTTTTCTTATCGCCAGGGCAATACGCCGGGCGTCGGTGTCATGGCCGACAATGAGAGCTTCGTCGCGCTGGGCGAGGCCGCGCCGGATTTGCCGAAGACGCTGCGCGGCATCTTGAGCGAGTCGAACGGGCTCGATCGCGCCCGTGCCGCGGCGGCGACGAAGAAGGGGCTCAAGGGACTTGCCGGCGTCGCTTTCGATCCGGTCATCCCCGATCCGCAAGCGATCTGGTGTCTCGCGCTCAATTACAAGCTCCACATCAACGAGACCGGCCTCACCACCTCGCCGAAATATCCGCAGATCTTCTTGCGCATGCCGTGCACCCAGGTCGGGCATCTGCAGCCGATCGTCTGTCCCGATCCGAAGATCGCGAAGAAATACGAATACGAAGGCGAGCTCGCGGTCATCATCGGTAAGGGCGGGCGCCACATTCCGGTCGAGCGCGCGCTCGAACACGTCGCCGGCTATTCCTGCTACAACGAAGGCTCGGTGCGCGAATACCAGGGCCATAATCGCCAATTCGGCCTCGGCAAGAATTTCGAGCAATCGGGCAGCTTCGGCCCGTGGCTGATGACGCCGGATGAATTCGGCGATCCCTCGAAGCATCGCATCATTACCCGCGTCAACGGCATCGAGCGGCAGAACGCGACCACCGATCAGCTGATCTTCGACGTGCCGCAACTGATCAATTATCTCAGCCAGGGCTATTACCTGCGGCCTGGCGATGTGATTGTTTCCGGCTCGCCGGGCTCGCTGCCGCTGCATGCGGGCGAGAAGCCGACCTCGGCCAAAGACGGCGGCGTCTATGTCGAAGGCATGGTGCAGATGAAGCCGGGCGATGTCTGCGAGGTCGAGGTCTCGGGTCTCGGCACGCTGCGCAATCCGGTCGCCGCCGACGCTGCCGCCGACTATCAGACGAGTCTCTACACGCCGCGCTAGTTAAGATGCGGGGCGCGAATTAACGACGAATTTGTCGCGTTAAGGATAGAAATATCTTGCTCGCGCGGGGCGCTATGCGTTTCCTTGCGTGATGACTGACGCGGCCCTCGGCCCGACCATTCTCGTCGATCGCTATGACGCTGACCGTCTGCGTCCACGTCATTATCGCGATCTGCCGATTTACGCGTATGAGGACATTCACCTCATGGCGGGCGAGGTCGCGCGCGATTATTTCGCGCCGCGCGGCACTGTCTTGGATTTGGGCGCGGGCGCCGGCGCGCTCTCGCTGCGTCTCGCCGATGCTGGCTTCGCCGTCACGGCCTTCGACTATGCCGCCGACAATTTCCGCCTCCATGGGCAGGTCCCGTTCGTCGGCGCCGATTTGAACAGCGATTTCGCCGCTTCGGTCGCGCCGCACAGCATCGATGCCGTGGTCGCGGTCGAGATCATCGAGCACCTCGAGAACCCGCGGAATCTCGTGCGCCAGGCGATGCAAGCGCTGAAGCCCGGCGGTTATCTCTTCGTCACCACGCCTAACGTCGACAGCTTCTTCTCGCTGCTGTCGCAACTGCGCTACGGCCATCCCGATCTTTTCACCGAGGAATGCTATCGCTCCGACGGCCACATCACGCCGGTCTCGGCCTGGCTGCTGCGCCATGCGGTCGCCGAGGTCGGCATGGAGACGGTGTTCTGTCGCGCTTTCGGCGAGCACGCGCCGCAGTGGTGGAAATACCGCGCGGCGATGTGGCTGCTGCGCTGGTTCGTCGGCAACAAGCAATTCGCCGCCGGCAGCACGGTTGGGCTGCTCGCGCGCAAGCCGCTCGTTGCTTAGGACCCGCCGCTAAAACTCGATTGCCAGCTTGCCGAAGTGACGGCCCTGGCTAATTGTCGCGATCGCCGCGCGGGTTTCGGCAAAACCGAAATGCAGCGGATCGATCACCGGCTTGAGGCGATGCTGGTCGATAAAGCGCACCATCGCTTCGAAACTGTCCCGCGATCCCAAGGTCACGGCTTGCAGCCGCAGGCCGCGGGTCACCACCCGCCCCAGCTCAAGCTCGGCATTGGCGCCCGACAACACGCCGATCAGCGCGACCGTGCCGCCCGTCCGCACGGCGCGGATCGATTGCGCCAGCGACTGTGCGCCGCCGAGCTCGACGACCAGATCGGCGCCGCGCCCGCCGGTAAGACGCCGCAGCTCCGCCGCCCATTCGGGCATGCGGTCGTAATTGATGCCGAGCTGCGCGCCGAGCGTCCGGGCGCGTTGCAGCTTTTCATCGCTCGATGAGGTGACCACGACCGTCGCGCCGAGCGCGCGGGCGAATTGCAGCGCAAACAGCGAGACGCCGCCGGTGCCTTGGGTCAGCACCAGATCGCCTTGTTTCACGCCGTCCAGTGCGTTCCAGGCGGTTAGCGCGGCGCAGGGCAAGGTGGCCGCTTCGGCGGCGGTAAAGCCTTGCGGCGCTTTGACGATCGCGTCCTCGTGCAGCTTCAGCCGCTCGGCCATCACGCCATCGACGGTGCCGCCGAGCACGGCTTTGCGATGCTCGTCCCGCATCGCGCCGCTCAGCCATTGCGGCATCACGATCGGACAGACGAGATCGCCGATCGCGGCACGGGTGACGCCGCTGCCGACGGCGATCACGACGCCGGCGCCGTCGCTCAGCACGACGATCGGCAGCGTGCCGCTTTCGCGGCCATAGCCGCCGCGGGCAAAGACGAAATCGCGGAAATTGACCGTCGCCGCGCGCATCTCGATCAGCACCTCGCCAGGGCCGGGCGCGGCCGGCTCAGCGCGCTCGCCGAGGGCGATATGCTCGAAATCCCCAGCCGGTCAGCACGATCGCTTTCATCGCTGCGTCGTCCTCATATCGCGAGCGTCTGTCAAGCGCTATCTGGGAATCACGCCTTTTACGCGAGGAAGTTGTTGATTCACGCATCAAGCGGTGAGACTGTGATTTAGCGCCGAACATTAGTTCGGCGCCGCCAACCATCGAAGAGAAGCGGCGTCCCCGTGGCAGCCGCTCAATGCAGAAGGGGAGTCGTTATGAGCAAGCAGGCACTCGTCGAAGCGCTCAAGAAAACCGGTCTCAAGACGTCGGCCGCGGGCAAGGCTGTCGACGCCGTCACCAGTGTCATCGCGAAAGAATTGAAGAAGAGCCAGAAGTTCAGCATTCCCGGTTTCGGCTCTTTCCATGTCAGCAAGCGGGCGGCGCGCATGGGCCGCAACCCGCGCACGGGCGAGCCGATCAAGATCCGCGCCAGCAAAGGCGTGCGTTTCAAGGCCGGCGCGAAGCTGAAGGGATCGCTCTGATTTACAACGGCTGCTAGCGTTCCAGCAGCGCTTAGTCCGCCGGCCGCGGTGAGTTTGCCGCGGCCGGTTTCATTTCATATTATTCGCGCGCCATGAGTTTTACCGCCCGCGAATTCCGCGATGCCCTCGGGTTTTTCCCCACCGGCGTTGCCATCGTCACCACTGTCGACGCCGCGGGCCAGCCCGCCGGCATCACCGTCAACTCCTTCACCTCGGTATCGCTCGAGCCGCCGCTGATCCTGGTCTCGGTCGCGCGCACCAGCCGCAATTTCGACCTATTCAACGTGGTGAACCATTTCGCGGTGAACCTGCTGCGCGAGGAGCAGCGCGCGATCTCGTCGGCGTTCGCGAGCCCGACCGCCGATCGCTTCGGCTCGGTGCGGCATCGCCCCGGCCACGGCAACGCGCCGTTGATCGAAGCGCATCTTGTCGCTTTCGAATGCGAGACCTATGCGCGTTATGACGGCGGCGACCATGTGTTGCTGCTCGGCAAGGTGCTGAACCTCAGCACCGACCTGAACCTGCCGCCGAAGCCGCTGCTTTATTTCCGCGGCCAATACCGCGAGCTATCGGAGCTCCACGCCGAGATCGCGCCGTTCCGCCTCGAAGGCTGGTGAGCCAAGGAAGGTAACGCGCTGAAGCGCGTTACCGCTTGTCCCAGCCCGGCACCGGATAGCGCGGCTTGTTGATCGGGTGATCGCCGAAGATCGGCACGACCTTGCCGTCCTGAATCTGGACGACGATCTGCGGCACATCGATCTGGCCATTGGCGGCAAATTTCACATGCGCATAGGCGCTGCTGAAATCGCTGGTCGCGATCGCGGCGCGCACCGCTTCCTTGTCGAGCGTGCCGGCCTTGGCGACCGCCTTGGCGAAGACTTCGACATCGGCAACCGCCGAGGCGGCGTGATAATCGGGCTCATAGCCGAATTTGGCGATATAGGCCTGGTTGAAAGCATTGTCGTCGCCGAACCAGTCGTCCTTGAGCGCACCGCTCGGGACCCACGGCGTCATGCCGAAGGCGTATTCGGCGTCCTTGTCGAGCGCCTTGCGGAAATCCGCGGTCGGCGGGCCGACGGTGAAGGAGGTCAGATCCTTGGCGCTGACATTGAGGCTCTTTGCCTGGCGGATGCCGTTGAGCACTTCGGCGAGCAGCCCGCCCCATAGGATGGCGTCCGGGTTCTTTGATTTCACGACGGTCAGCACCGATGAGAAATCCGAACTGTTGGCGGCGTATTGCTGATCGAGCACGGTATCGAGCCCGGCCTTCTTAAGCAGTTCGCGCGTGCCTTGCGCGACCGAGACGTCGAAGGCGTCGTCGGCGGTGACCAGCGCGACGGTTTTCGGCTTGGGATTGAGCTGTCCCATCATCGCGATCGTGCTGCTGAAATAATCCTCGGCGCGCGGCAGGGTGCCGAAGACCCATTTGTAGCCGCGGGTGAAGATCTGGCTGGCGGCGCCGCCGCCTTGCACCATCGGGATGCCGTATTTCTCGGCGATCGAGGTATCGACCAGCACCACCGCGGACGAATAAGAGCCGAGCAGGAAATCGACTTTGTCTTGCGTGATCAGCTTGGTGTAGAGCTGGACATCGAGATTCGTGTCCGACTGATTGTCCAAGAGATCGAGCTTGAAGAGATATTTTTTGCCGCCGACCGTGATGCCGCCGGCGTCGTTGATCTTGTCGATCGCGAATTGGTAGCCGTCGCGATAGTAGCGGCCGGTATTGGCGTCTTTGCCGGTGAGCTGGACCGCAGTGCCGAGCGTGATCGTGTTGGTCTGCGCGGCTGCTGGCACGATACCGAGCGCCAAAACCGCTGCCGCTGTCCAAAATGCTTTCATGCGTCTCCCCCTGGTCTTTCGTTGCCGCGATGATGGCGGCGCTACGCCGGCTTCGCAAGCCTTCCGCCGTCCGCTCGTGTCCCGATTCCGACGTTCGTATTACTTTGCAACGGACTCTGTACGAAGGTCGGAATCGAAAGGACACTAGCCAGTTTATGGATTTTAGTGTGGCTTTTTGGATTTGACGTTCCTAAACAGGCTCGCAGCGAACGGATAGGAACGTCAAGCTTGCCGCCATGATCCACGTCACCTCCAGGATCGCGCTCGACGACAGCGAGCTCGTCGAGCATTTCATCCGCGCCAGCGGCCCCGGCGGCCAGAACGTCAACAAGGTCGCAACTGCGGTGCAACTGCGCTTCGACGTCGATGCCTCGCCGGCGCTCGATGGCGAGACGCGCCAGCGCCTGAAGCGGCTGGCCGGCCGGCGGCTCACCCGCGAGGGCGTGATCGTCATTACCGCCGAGCGCTTCCGTACCCGGGAGCGCAACCGCGACGACGCACAGGAGCGGCTGGTCGAGCTGATCCGCCGCGCCGCCGTACGGCCGAAAACCCGCCGCCCGACCCGGGCGACGGCTGCCTCGCGCGCCCGGCACCACGAGACCAAGGTGCGGCGCGGGCAACTGAAGCGGCAGCGAGGGTCTTATCGAGGTACCGAGGACTAGCGGCGGCGTCTGCTTCGCCTCTTGTGTCTGTCGTTGCTGGTGTATAATCGCTTACCGCCGATCAAGGAGTCCGGCATGTCATCGCCGAGCGATTGGGAAATTCCGCAACACGCCCAGCCACGACAAGAGGACTGGAATTTCGACCTCGACCGCGCGCTGTCCTCGACCCTGACCGTCCGCGCGGCCATTCCGTCCGATGGCTACACCGCGCAGACCCTCGGTACCGAGCGCGCCGGCAACGGCGTCATCATCCGTGAAGACGGCATCGTCCTGACCATCGGCTATCTCATCACCGAGGCCGAGACGATCTGGCTCAACACCTCCGACGGCCACGCGCTGCCGGGGACGGTCCTCGCTTATGACCAGGAGACCGGCTTCGGCCTGATCCAGGCGCTCGGCCGGTTGAAGCTGCCGGCGATGGCGCTTGGGCATTCAGCGACGGCGCGGCCGGGCGATCGCGTCGTGGTCGCGGGCGGCGGCGGGCGCAAGCATGCGATCTCGGCGAAGATCGCCGCGAAGCAGGAATTCACCGGCTATTGGGAATATCTCGTCGACGACGCGCTCTTCACCGCACCGGCGCATCCCAATTGGGGCGGCACGGCGCTGATCGGCGGCAATGGCGAGCTCCTTGGCATCGGCTCACTGCATCTCCAGCAAGGCGGCGAGAAGGGCACACCCGAGCATCTCAACATGCATGTGCCGATCGACCTCTTGAGGCCGATCTACGACGATCTGCTGATGCTCGGCCGGCCGAATCATCCGCCGCGGCCCTGGCTCGGGCTCTATGCCACCGAGGTCGACAGCAAGGTAGTGGTCGCGGGTCTCGCCAATGCGGGACCGGCGCGGCGCGCCAATCTCAAGACCGGCGACATCATCCTTGCGGTCGGCGGCGAAGAGATCGGCGATCTCGCCGGGCTCTATCGCAATATCTGGCGGCAGGGCAAAGCCGGGGTCGATGTGCCTCTGCTCGTCTATCGCGACGGCAAGACCATCGATCTTCACGTCCATTCCGCCGATCGCGCGCGATTCCTGAAAGCGCCCAGCGTTCACTGAACGCAGGCGAGGCCGCAGCTCAGCGGGAAAGCTTGATTTACGAGCGGTTGAAGTTGCGGATGTCGCGCATCGACGCGCCTTCGAGCTTCGCCGTCCGCGCCCGCGCATCCTTGAAATTGGCGTTGTGAAGATCGGCCTCGCGCAGATCGGCGTGGTCGAGCTTCGTGCGGGACAGATCGGCGCTGGCGAGTTTCGCTTGGCGCATTTGCGCCGAGGTGAGATCGGCGCCGGCGAGCTTCGCGCCTTCGAGATTGGCCGGAAAATCGTATTTCCGGTCTCCAACATTCTCGAGCGGCATCAGATTGGCATGGGTCAGGTTCGCGCCTGAGAGATGCGCGCGGACCAGCTTCGCGCCGCGCAGATCGGCGTGATCGAGCCGCGCGTCGCGCAGATCGGCGAGCGAGAGATCGCACATCGCGAGCGAAGCCGAGGAGAGATCGGCGCCGCGCAGCACGGTGCGCGCCAGGACGCTGAGGGCGAGTTTGGCGTTGCCGAGCGAGAAGCCGGTCAGATCGCAATCGCTCAGAACCGCGCGCTTGCCTTCCTTGCCGTGGGTATCGAGCCAAATCTGATGCTCGCGCAGGATTTCCTGCAACTCGCGGACGGTGACGTTGCGGAGCGCACTGCCTTGTAGATCTTCCGTCGCGGCGCTGTCGAGCAGCTTGCGATCGAGGATTGCGCCGCTGACATCGACGCCGCGCATTTCCGCGCCGGCGAGCTTGGCGTTCGAGAGAATGGCGCCGCGCAGGCTCGCGCCGCAGAGATTGGCGCCGCGGAGATCGGCGTATTCGAGGGTCGCGCCGGTGACATTGGCGTGGCGCATGTCGGCGCCGGAAAGATTCGTGTTGTTGAGATTGGCGTCCGTCAGATCCGCGCGGATGAAAGCGGCGCTGTTGAGATTGGCGCCCGAAAAGTCGCAATCATGCGCTTCGACCGAGGACAGATCGGTGCGCGGGGTTTCGTCGACCGCGGGCGCATCGTCGAGCCCGTCGAGGCGGATCGGCGTGACCTTGCTCATATCGGCGTTGGGCAGCTTGGCGCGGTTGAGTTGCGCGCCGCGCAGGCAGCTCGAGCGCAGATCGGCGCCGGTCAGATCGGCGCCATTGAGATTGGCGGCGCGCAGATCGGCGGTCGACAGCTTCGCGTCGCGCAGCACCGTGTTCTTGAGGATCGCGCGATGCAGCCGCGCGCCGGTGAGATCGGCGCCGGTCAGATTCTGATCGCTGAGGTCGGCCGAGGAGAGATCGTAGTAAGCGAGGACGGCGCGTCGGCCGTCGGCTTCGCGTGCGAGGAAAAGTTCGTGAAGCTGCAGAATCTGCCGCAATTCTTGCGGCGTCAGTTGGCGCAGCTCGCCTGTGACCTGAAGATTGGGATTTCCGTCCATGTCGCCATTAAAGCCGCACACCGGTTACCAAGCCCTAAAGAAAAAGCCAGCATTTTCCGAGAGTTGAGGGCGTATCAGGACGGTCGCAGGGCGCAACCGCGCGGTGTGCTAGGCGGTGTGTGCGGCGGTGATGTTGCGCCACGCGCCACCGGAATCGAGGCGGCTCGCGAGCGCATCCGCCGCCGCTGGCGGCAGCGGCAAGAGCGGCGGCAAGACGTTGCGCCAGCCCGGTTTGCCGGTCAGTTGCGCCAGCATTTCCTTTTGCGCCATCGGCGTTGGGAACGCGTCGAACGCCGCGCGTAGCGTGCTTAATTCTTTCTGAAGCCTATCGGCGTCGGTGCTTTGCCCGGTGTCATTTTGTCCGGTGTCATTTTGCCAGGTGTCATAAACCGCGCGCGCGAGCGGCGCGGTGAGGTTGAGCGTCGCCGAGATCGCGCCCTGGCCGCCAGCGCGCAAGGTTTCGAGCAGGAACCGTTCGGTGCCGGAGAAGATCGCGAGTTTCGGGAAATCGCGGATCAGTGCGGCAGTGGTTGGCCAGTCGCCGGCACCGTTCTGGACGCCGGCAATGATCGCGCCGAATTGCGCTTTGAGACGGACGATTAGCGTTTCGGTGATCGGTGCGCCTGAAGCTCGCGGGCGATGATGCAGCACGATGCGCAGCCGCGGATCGCCAACCCGCTCGATCAGCGCCGCATAGAAGCGAAACAAACCATCCGCGCCGGCATCGCGATAATAGAAGGGCGGTAGCAGCAGCACGCCGGCCGCACCCGAGGCGACGATCGCTTTGGCCAGCGCGACGGCTTCGTCGAGCGCGCAAGAGCCGCCGCCGACAATGACTTGCGTCATCGGCATGCCGCCGCCGGCCAGCACTTCGACGATCCGCAACCGCTGCGCCAGCGACAGCGAATTCGCCTCGCCGGCGGTTGCCAGCGCGACCAGGCCGGTGCAGCCATTGGCCGACAGCCAACGCATATGGGCGACCAACCGCGCCATGTCGGGCTCCAGCGCATCGGTCAGCGGCGTTACCAGCGCCGCCAGCACGCCGCGCGGCAGATCGGTCATGGAATTACCTCGCGGGCCATCTTGTGACACAATGCGCGCAACGGCAAAGGGGCAAGAGCATTTCCGACAGTGGCGCTATCGAGATCGATCTGATCGCGGTGTTCGTCGCGGTAACCGGTGGCGAGCCGCGCGTGCTGACGATCGAGGACGGCCTTGCGCTGCCATCGGGCCCGTTCGAATCCGGCCATCGCTCGCTGCAGACCGGGCTGCGCTCCTGGGTCGAACGGCAGACCCACCACCCGCTCGGCTATGTCGAGCAGCTCTACACCTTCGCCGATCGCGACCGCACGCCGCGATGGCGCGCGCGTCATCGTCGATCAGCTATCTCGGCCTGACGCGCGAGGCCAGCGCGGCCGGCGAGCCGGATGCGGGCTGGCGGAACTGGTATCGCTATTTCCCGTGGGAGGATTGGCGCGACGGCCCGCCGCGCGTTCGTCGGGCGATCGAGCCGCGGCTCGGCGCCTGGGCGCGCGGCGCCGGTGATGCGCGCAGCGCCGCGAGCGCGAGCAGCGGATCGAGCGTCGCTTTCGCCTGCGGCGCGCGCTGGAACGAGGAACTGGTGCTGCAGCGCTACGAGATGCTGTGCGAGGCGGGGCTGGTGCCGGAGGCCGGGACCGCGGCGAAGGCGACCCGATCCGTCGCCGGGCGAGCCGATGGCGCACGACCATCGCCGCATCCTCGCGACCGGCATTGCGCGGCTGCGCGCCAAGATCAAATACCGCCCGGTGGTGTTCGAGCTGATGCCGCCGAAGCTTCACGCTGTTGCACTTGCAGCGCGCGGTCGAGGCGCTGGCCGGGCGTGCGGCTGCACAAGCAGAATTTCCGCCGCCTGATCGAGCAGCAAGGCCTGGTGGAGGAGACCGGCGAGGTCTCGACCGAGACCGGCGGCCGGCCGGCGAAGCTGTTCCGCTTCCGCCGCGAGGTGCTGGTGGAGCGCGCGATCTCGGGCGCGCGGCTGCCGGTGGTGCGCTCGGCCTAGTTGGCGCTGTTCGCCGTTATTCCGCTGCTTCGCTCTGGCGCTCGGCTTTGAGCTTCGTGCGTTGCGCCTTGGTCGCGGCTTCATCGATCGAGAAATCGTCTTTGACAATGACGCCGTAGAACTTCTCGGCGGCGTCGCGCGAGACGAAGTCGTCGAGCACATCGTCGCGCACGCGCCGGGTCTCGCGCTCCAACGGATCGCCCCAACCGCCGCCGCCGCCGGTGCGGGCGATGACGACGCGTCTCGGCCGGCACCGGTGTGCGATGGCCGTAGAGTTCGGCTTGAAATCGTTCTCGCCCGGCTTCAGCACCAGCGATAGCCGCAGCATCGCGCCGTGCTGCCGCCCCAGAGGCCCCAGGGCAGGCAATTGCGCCGGTCGGATTGCTGCAGGTTCCAGCGCCCTTCGACGAAGTTGCGCACCGTACCTCGATGCCGAGCCCGCCGCGGAACTTGCCCGGCGCCGCCCGAATCCGGGCGCAAGCCGCGTCTCTCGACGAGCATCGGGCATCTTCAGCTCGATCGCCTCGATCGCGCCGTTGCGCACGTCGCCCTGGCAGATCGAGACGATGCCGATTCGCCGTCCTCGTGCGGCCGGCCGCCCCAGCCGCCGCCTTCGATGCTCTGCAGCGACGAAGCGCTTGCCGGTCTTGCGGATCGACGCCGAAGAAGATGACGACGCCGCCCAGCGCGCCGTGATGCGCCGCCGGGCATGCGTCCGGCATCGCCGGCGCCAGCGCCGCGACGATGGTGTCGACGACGGTCGGCAGCGATGCGGCTCCAGCCCGCCATCGGCGCCGGATAGCGCGCCATCATGATGTTGCCTTCGGGCATGCTCGATGTCGAGCGCGCGGAACGAGCCTTCGTTGACCGGCTCGAGCGGCGCGGTGAGCGCCTTGTAGGCGATGCGCGCGCCGGCGAGCGTGCGCGCAGTTGATGCCGCGCTGCGCGCTCCTTCGAGCAGCCCGAGAGGTCGATCGTCATGTCGCCGCCGGTCGACCGTGACCTTGGCATGGATGCGGCACTCGGCTCGCTCGCGTCGACGCCGTCGTCGTCGATGAAGGATTCGGCCTCGTAGACGCCGTCGGGAATGTCGGCGACGACGTTGCGGCAGCGCGCTTCGGTCTCGTCGAAGATCTGCGCGATCGCGGCGAGCATCGTGTCGCGGCCGTAGCGCTCGAACAGCTCGTCGAGCGCGGCGCATCGCCGAGGCGGCAGGCCGCGATCTGCGAGCGCAGGTCGCCGAGCGAGGATTCGGGAAAGCGGATGTTGTCGCGTGATGCATCTGGAGCAGCATCTCGTTGAGCTTGCCGGCCTCGTAGAGCTTGAGCTGGTCGAACTGCAGCCCTTCCATCCAGGGATCGGCGACCGCGCGCCGGCGCCGAAGCCGGTGCTCATGCCGCCGACATCGATCCAGTGCGCGCGCACCATCGAGAACAGCAGCAGCTCGCCCTGGAAGAAATACGGCATGTAGATGCACGATGTTGTTGAGATGCTGGCCGGCGACGCGCCTGGTGGTTCATGATCATCACGTCGCCGGGCGCGAAGCCGTCGCGGCCATAGCGCTTCATCGCCGTCGCGTGATGATGACGCCGAGATCGGCGACGAAATGCGAGACGCCGCCGACGTTCTGGCAGATCAGCTCGCCCTCGGCGTCGACGAGCGCGGTGCAGAAGTCGCGCACCTCGTAGATCATCATGTTGTACGAGGTGCGCTGCAGGTCGGCGGCCATCTCGTTGGCGATCGCCGGCAGCGCGTTGCGGATCACCTCGAGCGTCACCGGGTCCAAACTTCGCCGCCATCGCCAATTCCTCGCTGGTTCTTCGCCCATCAATCTCAACCGGACCGCCATCCGCCCGCAAGGGTTTCCGGATGAGCCGGGCTCCCATGCAGGCGGCGGCGAGTTGGACCGTAATTGAAACTTGACACCCTTATGCTCAGCACTAGTATAAGTCAAGTAAATGCTCATGTAGAGCATAAGGGAGAAGTCCGCATGCCAATTGAAACGCTCCCGCGCCGCTCTATGACCGGGTGAAAGCCTTCATCCCGCCGATGGAATGGGCCGTGTTCGCCGACGACATCGACGCCATCCTGGCGCTGAAGCGCCAGCGCAACGCCGTCATCCTGGCGCACAACTACCAGACGCCGGAGATCTTCCACTGCGTCGCCGACATCGTCGGCGACAGCCTGGCGCTGGCGCGCGAGGCGATGACGGACCGACGCCGACGTCATCGTGCTCGCCGGCGTGCATTTCATGGCCGAGACGGCGAAGCTGCTGAACCCGGCGAAGACCGTGCTGATCCCCGACACCAGCGCCGGCTGCTCGCTGGCCGCATCGATCACCGCGGCCGACGTGCGGCTGCTGCGCGAGCGCTATCCCGGCGTGCCGGTGGTGACCTACGTCAACACCTCGGCCGCGGTGAAGGCCGAGATCCGACATCTGCTGCACCTCGGGCAACGCCAGGAAGATCGTCGAATCGCTGGGCGTGCCGACAGCGTGATCATGCTGCCCGACGAATACCTGGCGCAGAACATCGCGGCGCAGACCGAGGTCGAAGATCATCGCCTGGGCAGGCCATTGCGAGGTGCATGAGCGCTTCACCGCCGCGCGAGATCCGCGACGCTGCGCGCCGAGCAATCCCGGCGTCGTCGTGCTGGCGCATCCCGAATGCCCGCCCGAGGTGGTGGCCGAGGCCGATTTCACCGGCTCGACCGCGCGATATGTCGGGCTATGTCGGGCAGCAGCAGCCGGCGCGGGTGGTGCTGATCACCGAATGCTCGATGAGCGACAACGTCGCGGTGCAGCATCCCGGACGTGGAGTTCGTCCGGCCGTGCAATCTCTGCCCGCACATGAAGCGCATCACGCTGGCAAAAATCCGCACGCGCGCTCGAAGACGATGCGCACGAGGTGACGATCGACCCGGCGATCGCCGTGCGCGCCCGCCGCGCGGTCGAGCGCATGCTGGCGGTCGCTGACGCGATGACGGTCCCGCCGCTGCCGCCATCATGGTCGAGCCGCTCGGTGCGCGCGGCGCTGCTGGAGGATCTCGGCCGCGCCGGCGACATCACCACCGATGCGATCGTGCCGGCCGACGCGCGCGCCGAATCCGCGCTGGTGGCGCGCCAGCCCGGCGTGGTGGCCGGGCTCGACTGCGCGCTGACGGCGTTTCGGCTGATCGATCCCGCGATCGATGGCGACGTCGAGCGCCCCGACGGCAGCCGGCTCGCGCCGGGCGACTCGATCGCGGCGATCAGCGGGCCGGCGCGCGGCATCCTGACGGCCGAACGGACGGCGCTGAATTTCCTGTGCCATCTGTCGCGGCGTCGCCTCCGCGACGCGCGGCATCGTCGATGCGATCGCCGGGCACAAGGCGCAGGTCGTCTGCACGCGCAAGACCATGCCCGGGCTGCGCGCCGCGCAGAAATACGCGGTGCGCGTCGGCGGCGGCTCCAATCACCGCTTCGGCCTGGATGATGCGGTGCTGATCAAGGACAACCACGTCGCGCATCGCCGGCGGCGTGCGCGCCGCGGTCGAGCGCGCGCGCGCCGGCGTCGGCCATCTGGTGAAGATCGAGCTGGAGGTGGACACGCTGGCGCAGCTCGAGGAGGCGCTGGCGCTGCGGCGTCGATGCCGTGCTGCTCGACAACATGGGGCCCGACATGCTGCGCCGGGCCGTGGCGATCGTGGATGGCCGCGCGATCACCGAGGCCTCCGGCCGCATCACGCCGAAACCGCGCCGGCGATCGCCGCGACCGGGGTCGATCTGCTGTCGGTCGGCTGGCTGACGCATAGCGCCAGGTGCTGGATATCGGGCTCGATTATCTCTGAGTGCCGCGCGCGCTATAGTTGCGGCATGAAATCCCGTTGGAGAGACGAAGACGCCGAAGGCCTGGTACGCCGCTATGCCCAGCAGGGCATCGGCCGCGATCTCGCGCTGCGCGTCTATACCTCGCGGCTGCTGGGCCAGGACCCGCTGCTCGTGCTGCATGGCGGCGGCAATACCTCGGTGAAGACCAAAGCGACCGATCTTGCGGGAGAAGAAGTCGAGGCGCTGTGCGTCAAAGGCTCGGGCTGGGATATGGGCGATATCGAGCCCGCCGGCCTGCCCGCCGTGCGCCTGAAGCCGCTCTTGAAGCTGCGCGAGCGCGACAAGCTCTCGGATGAGGACATGGTGCGCTACCAGCGCGCCAACCTCTCGATCCCGGCGCGCCCAACCCCTCGGTCGAGACGCTGCTGCACGCGTTCCTGCCGCTGAAATATGTCGATCACACCCACTCGACCGCGGTGTTGAGCATCGCCGATCAGCCGAACGCGCCGGCGCTGTGCGCAGAGATTTACGGCAAGCGCATGGGCTATGTGCCTTACATCATGCCGGGCTTCGCCCTCGCCAAGAAAGCGGCCGAGGTCTTCGAGACCGATCCGGCGGTCGAAGGGTTGGTGCTGGCGAAGCACGGTATCTTCACCTTTGGCGCCGATGCGCGGGAGTCCTACGAGCGCATGATCGCGATGGTGACGCGCGCCGAAGAGCGGCTGGCGAAGAACCGCAAGCCCGCGTTCGCTGCTGCGCCGCTGCCGAAGATGCTGGCGAGCGTTGCTGCGGTCGCGCCGATCTTGCGCGGCGCTTGCGCCGAGAAAGACGCGAAGACCGAAGGCGCGTGGCGGCGGCTGGTGCTCGACTTCCGCAGCAATCCGCAAATCCTCGCTTATGTGAACGGCGCTGAGGTGGCGCGTTACGCTGGCCAAGGCGTCGTCACGCCCGATCACACCATCCGCACCAAGAACATCCCGCTGATCGTGCCGGCGGCCAATGCGGGCGATCTCGCCGGCTTCCGTGCAGCGGCGCGGCAAGCGGCGCAGGATTTCGCCGCTGCCTATCACGCCTATTTCAAGCGCAACAACGAGGGCCGCGATCCGGCCAAGCGCGCGCTCGATCCGTTGCCGCGCGTTGCGCTGGTGCCGGGCCTTGGCCTTTTCGGCCTCGGGCGCAGCAAGAAGGACGCCGCGATTGCCGCCGACATCGCCGAGAACACGGTGCTGACCATCACCGATGCCGAGGCGATCGGAACCTTTGAAGCGCTCCCCGAAGGGGAGCTGTTTGAAATGGAATATTGGTCGCTCGAGCAAGCAAAGCTCGGCAGCGTCGCCGAGAAGCCGCTCGCGGGGCAAGTCGCGGCGATCACCGGCGGGGCCGGCGCGATCGGTGCGGCCTGCGCCAAGCTCTTCAAAGACAATGGCGCCGAGATCGCGGTGCTCGATCTCGATGGCGATGCCGCGAAGGCGGTCGCGAAAAAGCTTGGCGGTCCGGCGCTCGGTCTCGCCTGCGATGTGACCGACGAGGCTTCGGTGCGCGATGCGTTCGAGAAGATCGCGGCACAGTTCGGTGGGCTCGATATCGTGATCTCGAATGCCGGCGCTGCCTGGCAAGGCCGTATCGGCGAGGTCGAGGAAGCCGTGCTGCGGCAAAGCTTCGAATTGAATTTCTGGGCGCATCAACGCGTCGCCCAGGCGGCGGTGAAGATCATGCTGGCGCAAGGCACTGGCGGCTGCCTGCTCTTTAACGTCTCGAAACAGGCGATCAATCCCGGTCCCGATTTCGGGCCTTACGGCCTGCCGAAGGCGGCGACCTTGTTCCTGTCGCGGCAATATGCGCTCGACTACGGCAAGGACGGCATCCGCGCCAACGCGGTCAACGCCGACCGGATTCGCAGCGGCTTGTTGACACAAGAGATGATTGCCGAGCGTTCCAAAGCGCGCGGCCTTTCCGAAAAAGATTATCTCTCAGGCAATCTCCTGGCGCGCGAGGTCACGGCGGAAGACGTCGCGCAAGCTTTCCTGCACCAGGCACTATCGCTCAAGACCACGGCAGACGTGACGACGGTCGATGGCGGGAACATCGCCGCCGCGCTGCGTTAGCTACTTCTGCCCGCTCTCCGCTTGCGCCTGGGCCAGAAGCTTGCGGAACTTCGCCAGCACCGCCGCGCCATCGGGGTTGTCTTTGATCCAGTCGTCGGCGACGGGCGTGAGTTTGCGCTGAAAGGCCTGGTCCTCCGTTGCGGTCGGCACCATCATGGTTTGATCCTTCATTTCCATCGCCGCTTTCCGCCCCGACTCCTGCTGGGCATCGTTTTCGATCCCGTATAGGCGCGCCAAGGCTTCGCCGGAGTTGTCGTCGAGCAGTTTTTGCACGGCCGGCGGAAGCTGGTTCCATTTCTCTTTGGCCATAATGAGCATTGTCGCGCCGCCGCCCAATTGCGCATCGATATGCACCGGCGCGACCTCGCCAAATTTGAATGCGATCATCGCGGGATAGGCGGTCATCACGGCATCCACCGTGTGGCGCTGCAATCCCGAATAGGTTTCCTGGATCAGGAGGCTGATCGGGGTGCCGCCCAGCTTCGTGATGATGTCCCCGGTCATCTTCGAATTGGCGACGATCTTGAGACCCGAGAAGTCGTCGATCGAGTTCGGCCGCTTGGCGCTATGCAGCACAGCCTGCGGGTACATGGCAATCGTCAGCGGATGCACGTCCTTGTAGTCGCTGTCGAGCAAGCCCGACTTGTAAAGTCGCCAGAAGGCGACGGAGCCGATTTCGGCTTTGCGAACAAGATAGGGAACGCGCACCACATCCGACAGGCGGAACACGCCGCCGACCGAGCCCTGCAGACCGTAGACGATTTGCACGACATCGCTCTTCAGCCGGTCGTAGAAGGTCTGAGGCGTGACGACTGCGAAGCCCTCGACCACCTTGATGTGGACCAGGCCCTTGCCGGCGGCGTTGACGCGGTCCGCCCAGGGGAGGCTGACCTGCGGATGCGGCGACTGGCCCGGAGGCGCACCGGTGGCGAAGGTGAGCTCGATCTCGTCAGCCTGGACGGATGTCGCGGCGAGGCAAAACGCCAGCGCCGCAACGGCAAAACCCCAATTCAATTTCATCGATGATCCTTCCTATGCACCGTTGCCGGTCAGGCGGGCGCTTTCTCGCTCTTGGAATTTGCCGCGCGGTAGGCATCAAGCATACCGTCGCCGGACTTGGCAATGAAATAACCGCCACGCACGCCGGCATAGGCATCGGCCGTCGCGGAGGGCGGCGCTTCGCCGCGCGCCACAGCCTCTGCCGCTTCCAACAACCGCCGACGCGTCACCGCGATCATGCGATCGCTCGGCGCCAGATGCTCGTTCATGCGATTGACCACGCCGCCCATGCTCTCGGTCACGGCCTGGTCTTCGGCGGCGATTCCGGGGATTCCCGAAAAGCTATTCGTGCGCTGCCGGTCGCGATCCATCAAATAATCGTTCATCGCATTGGTTCGCGGGCGCCAGCGGCCATACCAGTCGGTGGAATTCGGCAGCAGGTCTTCGAGGCCGGTGACGATGCCGAGTTGTTGCGCGCCGCCAGGATCGACCCGGCCCGAATTGGCCACCATGCGCACCGACATCGTGTGCGTGTCGTCCATCGGTACCCACGCCCGCGCATAGATGTGGTGTCCGAAGGGGCCGCTCGGCGTGATCGTCCAGAACGGAAACAGGAAATGCGCGATGCGCCAATAGGTCTTGCCGGCGTCGGCGGGGCGATAGCGCGCCGTACATCGTGCCCCATTCGGTCTCGCTGATTTCATATTCCGGCGAGCGGTGGATCGCGCCGAAGCGCTGCGGATCGTCGGCGCGAAGATCTCTCGGTTGCGCGCGCCGCCATGCAGAAAATCGAAATGCGAGGTGTCGAGATCGCCTTCGAGCGCCTGCAGCCAATTGCATTCGCGCTGCACGAAGTTGAACGTCGACCTCGGCCTCGGGCAACAGCGTCGCTTCGAAGCTCGGGCAGCGGCGGCGCCTCGGCGCGCGCGCCCATATAGACCCAGACCAGGCCGTTGCGCTCGGCGGCCTTGTAGGCCTTGGCCTTGATCTTGTCCTTGAAGACCTGATGCGGCGGCACGTTCGGCATGTCGAGGCAGTTGCCGTCGACATCGAATTTCCAGCCGTGATAGATGCAGCGCATGCCGTCTTCCTCGTTGCGGCCATAGAACAGCGAGGCGCAGCGATGCGGGCAGCGATGATCCATGATGCCGACGCGGCCCGACGCTGTCGCGGAACGCGATCAGCTGCTCGCCGAGCAGCATCAGCCGCAGCGGGGCGCCGTCGGCCTTCAGCTCGCGACGACATGCGCCGCCGGCAGCCAATATTCGCCGCATCAACTCGCCCATCGGCGTGCCGGGGCCGACGCGCGTAAGGGTCTCGTTCTCGGCGGTGGTGACCATGGCCGACCTCAGGCCGCGGTGAATGGGATGCGGCGCATTGCGGCGGCCTGCTTCTCGGTCGGGCGCAGCGCCACATCCCAATTCTCGGTGTTGTCGGCGCTGCCGAGCCAGCCCGGCGGCACTTTGGTGATGTATTCGATGCCGCCGCCTTCGGGCCCTTCGAAATAGGCGTAGACGTCTTCGCCCGCCGCATGCTGGCCAACCCCCCAGCCCATGGGAAAGCCGTGGCCCATCATGCGCTTCGCCCCGCGCACCACCGACGAGACATCGCTCATCGCGAAAGCGAGATGGTTCAGCGTGCTCGTATTGCCGGTCGCGAAAGCGAGTGAGTGATGATCCTGATTGCATTTCAGGAAGAACATCCTGGGGTTATAGGTCTTCGCCTCGAAGCCGAGCCGCTCGGCATAGAAGGCCGAGATCTTGGCCATGTCGGGTGAATTCAACACCGCATGGGTGATCTTCGCCGGTTTGTCTTGATGCGGCGCCGTATCGGCGTGACGCGTGTCCTCGGTCAGGACGTTGACGCGACGGCCGTCGGGATCGGTGAAAGAAAAGCCATAGCCGCCGCCGGGCGCGTCGCGCATTGCCGGGGTGGTGATTTTAGCTGCCGCGCCCGAGACGCTGACCTGTTGATGCAGCGCATCGACATTGGCGCGATCGTCGGCGAGCAGATCGAGCTCCAGGACCTGCGGCTTGCCATGGCGTTTGAGGGCGAGGATGTGGTGGTAAGGCCCGGTGCCGCGCAGGAAGACCGTGTCGCTGCGCTCGATCGCCGGGGCGAGTCCCCAGATACCGACATAGAAGGATCGGCTGGTGGCGAGATCGGGCACGCCCAAAGTGATGCTGCGGACAGCGGTAACTTTGCCTGCATTCATCGGATCATCTCCATCGATCGCCCTATAACCGACGAAGGTAGAATAGCTGATCTTTAGCTGTCGGTTACGCGAATACTTTTTTCAAGAGATCGGTGGTGCGTGCCGCGGGATTGCTGCGGATCGCCGCTTCTTCGGCCGCCATGTAGTGGAACAGCCCGTCAAGCGCCTTGTCGACGGTGAAGTCGGTGAGGTTGAAGCTGTTGACCTCCTGTCCGGCAAGCGGCACCGACGACGCCTGTCCTTTGACGCTGTTGAAAGCTTTGACCGCGCCGACTTGCGACAGCGCATTGTCGACGACCGGCCGGAACGCCGTCGTCAGATCGCCGGTGCTCGTCTTCTTGAAATACTGCGTTGCCGCATCGCTCGGCCCGGTCAGGATCGCGCGCGCATCGGCGATCGACATTTTCTGCGCCGCGCTGACGAAGATGTTGAGCGCCTTGGGTGCGGCGGTCTCGGCGGCGCGGTTCATCTTGAGCTGCAGATCGTCGAGCATACTGCCGGCGCCGACCGCCTTGAGCGGCGCCGCGACTTTTTCGACGGGGCCCGGCAGCGGAATGCGGATCGAGATGTCGCCCCAATAGCCATCGGTCTTGCCGACGCGGCTAACGACACGTTGCGAGGCGACTTTGAGCGCGTCCTTCAGCCCCGAGCCGATCTCGCTTTGGCTCAGCGAAGCGCCGGCGCCGGCATTGCCGCTGCCGCTGCTTCCACCCGAACTGCCGCCACTGTTTTTCTGAACGCCGTTGAGCAGGCTCTTGCCCTGGTCGAGCAGCGAGCCCTGGGCGAAGGCCGCGCCGGGAAGTGCGGCCAGCAAGGCGCCGAGCAGAGCGCGGCGCGCAGCGGAATGTTCCATAACGACTCCGTTAGAGCTTCAGCATCCGCTTGGCATTGCCTTCGTAAATCTTCTCGAGGTCTTTGTCGGGCAAGCCGAGATGCTCGAGCACCTTGGTGATGTCGCGGATGAACAGCGGTCCGCCTTCGGGATCGAAGGGCAATCGGTACCGAACAGCACGTGCTCGCAGCCGAAGAAATCGATGCCGCAGCGTGTGCCCGAAGCGAGCCGTTGATCGCGGTGTCGCCATAGAACATGGCGGAAATAATCGACCGGCCGGTTGCCTTTCGCCTTCATCGCCTTGATGATCTCGGCATAGCCCGGCTCGGCGCCTTCGCGCGTGCCGAGCTGGTCGAGGCCGAGGCCGACCCGCGCTTCGAGGATACGGCACCATCGCGCCGAGATGATGGGTGATGATCTTGAGGTTGGGCCATCGGTCGAAAAAGCCGGCGAACACCATGCGCGCCATCGCGGCGCAGGTTTCATAGGGCCAGCCGAACACCCACCAGATGTCGAATTTGGACTTGTCCTCGCTCTTATAGTCGCGAATGGGTGTGCGGCCGCGTCGGGTGCATCCAGATCGGCAGATCGTAATCGTGCGAGGCGCGCGAAGATCGGCGCGAATTCGGGATCGTCGAGCGGCCGGCCGTAGACGTTGGTGAAGATCTGGATGCCGCGCGCGCCGATCTTTTCGACCGCGCGCTCGATCTCGGCGAGCGACGCCTTGACGTTGTTCATCGGCACCGACGCGACCCAGCCGGGAAACTGCTTCGGATGCTTGGCGCAGATCTCGGCCATGCCGTCATTGGCGAGCCGCGCCAGATCGGGCGATTGCTCCGCCGGCGCGACGAATTCGATCGCCGGCATCGACAGCGTCAGGATCTGCTGATAGTCGGGCCACTGCTCCATCATGCGCAGGCGCGCGTCGAGATCGTAGAGCACCGGGAATGTTGGTCCAGCGCCGGATCGTCGGCCTTGTTGGGGATCACCTCGACCATCTTGTCGAAATAGGCCTTGGGGAAGATGTGCGGAAAAATGTCGATCTTCTTCATGACGCGTCCCTTGATGGATTTTTGACGCCTCGCGGCGCGCATCATAGGGTGCGGCATTCTCCAGGCAATCACGATCTCTCGCCCACTTATTTACTGCTGCTCGCGCGACTACCGCCTAACCAACCTAAGTCGCGCTCGCAGAGTTGGTGTGGCTATGGCGAGTTGGACCCGGTAAAAGCCGTCGCTAATGCCCAAAACCCGGCTCGATGCGCTTTATGCGGAGGTGCGCGCCTGCACGGTGTGTGCGGCGCAACTGCCCTTGGGACCGCGGCCGGTGCTGCGCGGCAAGCCTTCGGCAAAGCTGATGATCATCAGCCAGGCACCCGGCACCAAGGTTCACGAGACCGGCCTTTCCTTCAATGACCGCAGTGGCGACCGCCTGCGGGACTGGCTCGGCCTCGATGGCGAGACTTTCTATGATGAGCGCCGCGTTGCCATCTTGGGGATGGGATTGTGTTATCCCGGACGGGATGCCAAAGGCGGCGACCTGCCGCCGCGGCCCGAATGCGCGCCGCTTTGGCATCAGCGCGTGCTTGCGGCGCTGCCCAATCTCGATCTCATCCTTCTCGTCGGCTCTTACGCGATCGACTACTACCTTGCCGACACCAAGAAGCCGCGAATGGCCGACACGGTCGCCGCCTGGCGCGACTACCTGCCGCGCTATTGGCCGCTGCCGCATCCGTCGTGGCGCACGGTGCTGTTCGAGCGGCAAATCCGTGGTTCGAGGCGGAGTTGCTACCGGCGTTGAGGAAACGGGTAAAAAAGCTGGTCGCGACCTAAACTTAGGAATTCTCGATCCGCTCCATGTCCTCGTCGGAAAAGCCGAAATGGTGACCGATCTCGTGGATCAGGACATGGCGCACCACGGCGGCGAGGTCTTCGCCGGTCTCGCACCAGTAATCGAGCAACGGCCGGCGATAGAGGAAGATCATGTCGACATCGGTGCGGGTGCTGAGCACGCTTTGCCGCGGCAGCGACACGCCGCGATAAAGGCCGAGGAGATCGAAGGGGCTGTCGAGGTCCATCTCCTCTTCGGTCTCCTCATCGGGGAATTCCTCGACGCGGATCACCACGTCGCCCACATGCCGACGCAATTCCTCTGGTATAGTGGCGAGCGCCTGCTGCGCCAGGTTTTCAAGATCGGCGAGCGAAGGCGGAGCTGGGTCATGACGGCATCGGAGGCTGAAGATGGTCGATGGAGACAATCGTCGGCGCGAAGCGTAAGGAAGCGGTTGCGGAGCTGAGAGGCTGGGCGGAGGTTCAGGACCGCGACGCCATCCGCAAAGTGTTTCATTTCGGTACCTTCAGCGAAGCCTGGGCCTTCATGTCGCGCGTCGCCCTGCTCGCCGAGAAAATGGACCATCATCCCGAATGGTTCAACGTCTATAACCGCGTCGAAATTTTGCTGGCGACGCACGATGTCGAAGGGTTGAGCGAGCGCGATGTAAAGCTCGCCCATGCCATCGACGAGATCGCGCCTGCCCGGGACAAGGGCTAACCCCGCCGCTTGTGGGCCGTAGCGCCGTCTCGCCACGCGTGTTATTTCTGCGCTTGAGAACAGGGGAACGGGTGGAGAGCCCAGATGGCGAATAAGGTCTATCCGACGGCCGAGGCGGCGCTCGAAGGGCTGCTGCGCGACGGGATGCTGATCATGTCGGGCGGCTTCGGCCTGTGCGGCATTCCCGAGCGTTGATCGAGGCGATCGCGAGAGCCGGCGTCAAGAATCTGACCGTCGTCTCCAACAATGCCGGCGTCGACGGCTCGGCCTCGGCATCCTGCTCGAGACGCGGCAGATCAAGAAGATGATCTCGTCCTACGTCGGCGAGAACAAGGTGTTCGCGCGAGCAGTATCTCTGCCGGCGAGCTCGAGGTCGAGTTCAACCCGCAGGGCACGCTGGCCGAGCGCATGCGCGCCGGCGGCGCCGGCATCCCGGCCTTCTACACCCGGACCGGCGTCGGCACGCTGGTCGCCGAGGGCAAGGAGACGCGCGAGTTCGACGGCGAGACTTACGTGCTGGAGCGCGGCCTCGTCGCCGATCTCGCGATCGTCAAGGCCTGGAAGGGCGATACGCGAGGGCAATCTCGTCTATCGCAAGACGGCGCGCAACTTCAATCCGATGATGGCGACCGCCGGCAAGGTCACGGTCGCCGAGGTCGAGCAGCTGGTCGCGGCCGGCGAGCTCGATCCCGACCAGATCCACACGCCGGGCATCTTCGTGCAGCGCATCGTGCACGTGCCGAATCCGATGAAGCGCGATCGAGGAGCGCACCGTGCGCAAGCGGCGCTGAGCGAGGAGACGCCATGGCCTGGACACGCGAACAGATGGCGCGCGCGCGCCGCGCAGGAGCTGCGCGACGGCTTCTACGTCAATCTCGGCATCGGCATTCCGACGCTGGTGGCGAACTACATCCCGCCGGCATGAAGGTGCACGCTGCAGACCGAGAACGGCATGCTCGGCATGGGCCCGTTCCCTTACGAGGGCGAGGAAGACCCCGACCTCATCAATGCCGGCAAGCAGACCGTCACCGAGCTGCCGACGTCGAGCTATTTTTCGTCGCGCCGACAGTCTTCGCGATGATCCGCGGCGGCCACATCGATCTCGCGATCCTCGGCGCGATGGAGGTCTCCGAGAACGGCGACCTCGCCAACTGGATGGTCCCCGGCAAGATGGTCAAGGGCATGGGCGGCGCGATGGATCTGGTCGCCGGCGTGCAAGCGCGTGGTCGTGGTGATGGAGCACACGCGCCAAGGACGGCGCGCCGAAGATCCTGCACGAGTGCACGCTGCCGCTGACCGGCGCGCGCGTGGTCGACATGCTGATCACCGATCTCGGCGTCTTCGAGATCGACCGCCGCGGCGATAAAGGGTGATGCTGATCGAGCTCGCGCCCGGCGTCACGCTCGAGGAAGTCCGCGCCAAAAGCGAAGCGACGATCCACAGCGGAAATTGAGGGCTAAAGCCCCTCTCCGCGCTTGCGGGGAGAGGGAGGGGCCCAATGCGAAGCGATTGGGAGGGTGAGGTGTCCCGCAAGCACAGAACCCGATGTTTGCACCCACCTCACCCGCTCGCTACGCTCGCACCCTCTCCCCCCAAGGGCGGAGAGGGTTTTATTTATCCTTGATCGCGTCGAGCGCGCCGGCGACGGTTTTGGCCTCGTCGCTGTCGGGCGGCATTTTGGCCTCGACCTTTTGCCAATCCGCGCGCGCGGTCGCGAAATCGCCTTGCTGGGCAGCGTGTAGGCCGAGATACCACATCACCGCCGGCTCGTCGGGAGCGATCGCCTGAATACGGTTGAACAGCGCGATCGCTGGCTCGGGGATCGGATCGGCGAGGCTGCGGCCGGCCATTAGCCCTTGCGCCTCGGTCATCAGCACATCGGGATCGTTGGGCTTGAGCTTCTCGGCTTGCGCGAAAGCCGCGGCGGCATCATCGGGCTGACCGAGCACCGCATAAGAGCGACCGAGCCGCAGCCAGCCATCGACATCGTCGGGATGTTGCTTCATGTCGTCGGCGAGCTTTGCGACCATCGCCTTGATCTGCGCGAGTTGTGCCTGTTGCTGCGCGACTTCCTGGCGCTCGACCTGCCGGTCGGCGAAAGGATCATCGGGCAAAGCCGGCGAGCCGACGAAGGCGTAGATGCCGCCCGCGATCAACGCGATCAGCAGCGACGCGGCGATGGCGAGCAGCGGTTTGCGTGCGCCCGCGGCTTCGGTCTTGCCGTGATCGTCGGCGGCAAGCAACCGGCGCTGCAATTCGAGCCGCGCCGGCTCGCGTCGGCTTCGGCGATGATGCCGCGCTCGATCTCGCGCTCGATCTCTCTCAACTGGTCGCGATAGACGGCGCGGTCGAAAGCCTCGCGCGTCCGCCGTCGCCCGCGGCGGCTTGATCAGCGGCCCGAGGACGAGCGCCCAGCACGACGAGGCGCGTCGCCGGTGAGCGCGAGGATCAGCGGTAGCATCAACCGTCTTCGCTTCGAGGAGTCGCGTCGATGCGGCGCTGCTCGTCCGTCGCTCAGCGGCGCCGGCGCGGCGTCGCGGCCTTGCGGCGGCGCAGAAGATCAGCGCACCGCCTGCCGCCGAGCAGCAGCACGGCGATCGGCCCGAACCACAGCACATAGGTCGCCGGCTCGACCGGCGGCTTCAGCAGCACGAAATCGCCGTAGCGGGCGACGATGTATTGCGACCGCCTGCGCGTCGGTGTCGCCGGCCGCGATGCGCTGGCGCAGCAGCACGCGCAGATCATGCGCGAGGTCGGCGCGCTGGAATCGTCGATCGATTCGTTCTGGCAGACCAGGCAGCGCAGCTCGCTCGCTGATCGCGCGCGCGCGCGCTTCCAGCGCCGGATCGGCCAGCCGCTCGCTCGGCTCGACCGCGCGCGCCGGCGCGCGCGCGCAGGCAGCACCAGCAGCAGCAGCGCGCAGCAACACGCTCTCATGAGTGCTGCACGAGCTGCCTGCAGCAGCGGCAGCAGCTCCTGTTGCAGCGATGTCCGCGCGTCAGCGGGCCGACGAAGCGCTTGCGGATGCTGCCCGTGCTTGTCGATCACATAGGTCTCCGGCACGCCGTAGACGCCGAAGTCGATGCCGATGCGGCCGTCTCGATCGAGCGCCGATCGCGCGATAGGGATCGCCGAGCTCGGCCAGGAAGCGCCCGCGTCCGCCGGCTTGTCCTTGTAGTCGATGCCGTAAGCGGCACGTGATCCTGCTCGGCCAGGCGCATCAGCACGGGTGCTCGGCGCGGCACGGCACGCACCAGGAGGCGAAGAAATTGACCAGCACGACCTGGCCCTTCAAGCCGCGCTGAGCGACAGGCCTCGCCGCGCCGTTCAGCGCCGGCAGGTCGAAGGCCGGCGCCGGCTTGTCGATCATCGCCGAGGGCAACGTCTGCGGATCGTAGTTCGGCCGCAGCGCCAGCGCGAAATAGACCGCGACCAGCACCAAGAACAGCCAGCGAGCGGCAGCAGATAGAGAGCCGCCGCATGACGTCTATTCTCCGCGGCGGCCTGCGCGAGCATGCGTCCGCGCGGCCGCGCGCCGGCGCGCCGCGACGCCGACGCGCCAGCGCCGGTCGCTCAGGCTGACCATGCCGCCGAACGCCATGATCACGCGCGCCGATCCAGATCCACGGCACCAGCGGCTTCTAATAGGCGCGGAGCGTCCAGCCGCCCTTGCCGTCGTGGTCGCCGAGCGCGACATAGAGATCGGCGAGGAAATTGGTGCGGATCGCGGTCATCGCTGGTGGTCTGCTGCTGCACGGGAAGAAGCGCTGCTCGGGATGCACCATCGGCGATCGGTCACGCCGTCGCGGCGCATTTCGACTGTCGGCGCGCGTCGGCGGTGAAGTTCGGCCCCGGCACCTTGTCGACGCCGTCGAGATGCAGCACGTAGCCGGCGATCGCAGGTCGTCGCCCGGCTGCACGATCTGCGATGCGCTCGACCTCGAAGGCCGAGGCGGCGATGCCGGCGACGCTGACCGCCAGGCCGAAATGCGCGAGCGTCATGCCGTAGGCGGCGCGCGGCAGGTGGCGCGCGCGGCGCCAACGTCTCGTCGAGCGGCGCGCGGAACAGCCGGACGCGCTCGGCCCATTCGGTCAGCGCGCCGACGAACACCCAGGCCGCGAGGCCAAGCCCGAGCACCGCCAGCGATCGGCCCGCCGCTGCGTGACGATAGAGGCCGACCAGCGCCGACCAGCAGCGCCGCCGCGAACGCCGACCCACAGCCGCTGCAGCGCGCCGCCGCAGATCGCCGCGCTTCCACGCCAGCAGCGGCCCGACCGCGACCGCGAGCAGCAGCGGCACCATCAGCGGCACGAAGGTGCGGTTGAAGAACGGGAAGCCGACCGACAGCTTCGGTCCGCCGACGGCGTCGAGGAACAGCGGATAGAGCGTGCCGAGGAACACCGTCGCCGCCGCCGGTCGCCAGCAGCAGATTGTTCAGCACCAGCGCGCCCTCGCGCGAGATCGGCGCGAACAGCCCGCCGCCCTGCAAGCGCGGCGCGCGCACGGCGTAGAGCGTCAGCGAGCCGCCGATGGCGACGACCAGCAGCAGCAGGATGAAGACGCCGCGCCGCGGGTCGGACGGCGAAGGCATGCACCGAGGTCAGCACGCCCGAGCGCACCAGGAACGTGCCGACCAGCGACAGCGAGAAGGTGATGATCGCCAGCAGGATGGTCCAGCTTTTGAGCGCGTCGCGCTTCTCCACCACGATCGCGGAATGGATCAGCGCGGTGCCGACCAGCCACGGCATGAAGCGAGGCGTTCTCGACCGGGTCCCAGAACCACCAGCCGCCCCAGCCGAGCGTGTAGTAGGCCCACCAGCTTCCCATCGCGATGCCGATGGTGAGCGCGCACCAGGCGGCCAGCGTCCAGGGCCGCACCCAGCGCGCCCAGGCGGCATCGACGCGGCCCTCGATCAGCGCCGCGACGGCGAAGGAGAAGGCGACCGAGAAGCCGACATAGCCGAGATAGAGGAACGGCGGATGGAAGGCGAGGCCGGGATCCTGCAGCACCGGGTTGAGCCCGTCGCCGTCGGCGGCGCCGGCGACGAGCGCGCAGGAACGGGTTCGAGGTGAACAGGATGAACAGCAGGAAGCCGACGCCGATCATGCCCTGCACGGCGAGCACGCGCGCGCGCAGCGCCGGCGGCAGGTTGTCGCCGAACAGCGCGACCGCGGCGCCGAACAGCGCCAGCATGAACACCCACAGCAGCATCGAGCCTTCGTGGTTGCCCCACACGCCGGTGATCTTGTAGAGCAGCGGCTTGTCGGTGTGGCTGTTCTCGACGACGTTGAGCACCGAGAAATCCGAGGTGACGTAGGCGTGCATCAGCGCCGCGAAGGCGAGCGCGATCAGCGCGAACTGCGCCAGCGCCGCCGCTGCGCCCGACCGCCATCAGCCGGCGATGGCGCCGCGCCGCGCCGAACAGCGGCACGGCTCGATCTGCAGCGCAGCGCGACGGCAGCAGCGCCAGGATCAGCGCGAAATGGCCCGAGCTCGATGATCATGGCGGTCGTGATGCTCGCCGCCGCAGCGTTCTGGCCGGCGTCGCTCGTCCTGCCAGTGGCCGGCGCTTCTTCAGCGCGTCGACCACTTCGGGCGGCATGTAGCGCTCGTCGTGCTTGGCGAGCACGCTGTCGGCGCACGAACGTGCCGTCGGCTCGCAGCCGCCTTCGACCACCACGCCCTGGCCTTCGCGGAACAGATCGGGCAGCGACGCCGGTATAGGTCACCGCGACCTCGGTGCTGCCTTGTCGGTGACGTCGAAGGTCGACGGTCTTGCCGTCGGCGTCGCGCTGCACGCTGCCGTCTCGACCAGGCCGCCGATGCGGATGCGCCGGCCGTCCGGCACATGCTTCGCTGATGAGATCGCTCGGGCTGTAGAAGAACACGAGATTGTCGCTGAACGCCGTCAGCACCAGCGCCGTCGGCGCCGCCCAGCAGCGCGAGCCCGCCGAGCACGACGACGAGGCGCCGGCGCTTGCGCGTCATCGCCGCGCCGCTCGCGCTCGAGCCGCGCCGAGCTCGCGCTGCGCGGCGGCGATAGCGCGCGCGACGCTCTGCATCAGCATGCCGCCCAGCACGACGAGCGGCGACGCCATAGGCCGGCCAGACGAAGACGCGCATAGCCGCCCATCGCGAGGAAAGTGCTCGATCCCGCGCCACGCTGCTCGACGCGCGCGCTCAGCGCCGCCAGCCGCAGCGCGCGCGATCTTGGCGGCGATCAGCGCCGCTGCGCATGCGCACCAGCAACAGCGTGACGAAGAACAGCGTGAAGCCCAGCGCCATGATCGAGCAGCGGCCACAGCATCGACGGCGGCGATGGTCGGGCCGCCGAGGCGGAAGACGCTCGCCGGCTGGTGCAGCGTGTTCCACCAATCGACCGAGAATTTGATGATCGGCAGATTGACGACGCCGACCAGCGCCAGGATCGCGCCGGCGCGCGCGCCGCGCGCCGGATCGTCGAAGGCGTTGATCAGCGCGATGTAGCCGAGATAGAGGAAGAACAGCACCAGCACCGAGGTCAGCCGCGCGTCCCACACCCACCAGGTGCCCCACATCGGCTCGCCCCAGAGCGAGCCGGTGACGAGGCAGAGGAGGGTGAAGCCGGCGCCGAGCGGCGCCGCCGCCTGCGCCGCGATGTCGGCGAGCGGATGGCGCCAGATCAGCGCGACCGCGCTCGCCACCGCCACCACGCGCATAGACGAAGCGTCGCCATCCAGGCGGCGGGCACATGGACATACATGATGCGCACCGCCTCGCCCTGCTGGTAGTCGGGCGGCGCGACGAACAGCGCGAGATAGAGCCCGACGCCGAGCAGCAGCCGCGGTCGCGCCGGCGCACCACGGCAGCAGCGCGCGCCGACTGAGCCGCATGAAGCGGGCGGGATTGGCGAGGCGGATCAGCATCGTCGCGGCAGTTCTAGCCGCATAACCGGCGCGCTATTCCAGCGCCTGGCGCAGCGCCGCGGCGGCGGCGAGCGGCGCCAGCGGCAGCGCCGCGCCAGCAGCGCGCCGAGCAGCAGCAGATGCGGCCGCGCGCCGAAGCCGGCGATGCTCGCCTCGACCGCGCCGACGCCGAAGATCAGCACCGGAATATAGAGCGGCAGCACCAGCAGCGACAACAGCACGCCGCCGCGCCGCGCGCCCAAGCGTCAGCGCCGCGCCGATCGCGCCGATCAGGCTCAGCGTCGGCGTGCCGAGCAGCATGCCCGAGCACCAGCGCGCGGATAGCCGGCCGCGTCGAGATGCAGCAGCAGCGCCAGCAGCGGCGCCGATCAGCGTCAGCGGCAGGCCGGTGACCAGCCAATGCGCCAGCGCATTTGGCCAGCACCTGCGCCTCCAGCGGCAGCGGCATCAGCGCCAGCGCCTCGAGGCTGCCATCCTCGTAATCGGCCTGGAACAGCCGCTCGAGCGACAGCAGCGCCGCCAGCAGCGCCGTCACCCAGATGATGCCGGCGGCGATGCGCGCCAGCAGCTCCGGCTCCGGCCCGACGCCGAACGGGAAACAGGATCGACCGTCGAGCACGAAGAACGCCGACCACCATGCGCCGGCATCGCCGCCCTGGCGCAGCGCCAGCCGCAGATCGCGCCGGACCAGGCGGCGAGAACGGCGCTCATCGCGCAGCAATCCGCGTCGGATCGCCGCTCGGCCGCGAAATCGGCCGAGCGCCAGCGCCGCGTGCGCCGTCAAGCGCCATCGGCGTGTGGGTCGACGAGCACGACGCGCCCGCCGCCGGCGCGATGCGCCGCGATCGCCGCCATGAGATCGCCGACCGCCGTCGCTGTCGAGGCCGGTGCCGTCGGCTCGTCGAGCAGCCAGAGCGGCGCCGGGCTCGCGATCAGCCGCGCCAGCGCCAGCCGCCGCCGCTGCCCGGCCGAGAGCAGCCGGCACGGCCAGTCGGCGAGCGCGCCGAGCCGGAAGCGCGCGAGCGCCGGCCAGCGATCATCGCCGCGCGCCGCGCATGCCGGCCCAGAAAGCGAGGGTCTCGCGCACGGTCAGCGCCGGCTTCACCGCGTCGTGATGGCCGATAAAGTGGAGCCGCGCGCGATGCGCCGCCGGGATCGTCGGCGATCGGCGCGCCGTCCCAGCCGAGCGCGCCCGGCCTCCGGCCGCGCCAGCCCCGCCATCAGCCGCAGCAGGCTCGATTTGCCGCTGCCATTGGGGCCGGTCAGCACCAGCGCGCCGCCCGCCGCCAGGGCGAAGGCAAGGCCGGCGAAGACCAGCCGCTCGCCGCGGCGGCAGGCGAGGGTTTGTCCCGAGAAAACAGCGGTGTCGGAGAAAGCAGTGTTGGAAGGGAAAGCCATGGGAGGCGGCGATTGTGCCGTCTCGCGGCCGCCAAAGATAGCCATGCTAGCCGCCGTAGGCGTTATTGAACAGCAAACCGATGCCGACGCCGGCGAGGGCCGCGGCGATGCCCAGGCCGACGGTTTCGATGATGGTATGGACGATCGAGCGCTTGCCGATAATGCCGCGCCCGGCGCCGAGCGCGGCCAGCAGCAGGATGGTGATCGCGGCGGAAACGATGCGCGCGGTCGCGACCGGCATCAGCATGAACGGCACGATCGGCACCGCGGCCGAGAAGAAATCCGCGACCAGCATCCATAGTGCCTGCTCGAACGGGTTGATGTCGGCATCGGTGCCGCCCTGGATCGCCATCAGCAGGCCCTTGATCGCTTCGGGCTCGTTGCGCACCGATCCCGCCAGTTTGGTGGCGAGCTGCAATTCGAGCCCGACCGCGGTCAGCCGCTCGGCCAGCATCTGATCGACGCCGGCAGGATCGCATTTGAGATCGATTTCGAGCCGCTGCTGACGCGCTTTCTTCTCGTCGCGATCGGTCTCCAATTCGAGGAACGAGCCGGCCATCATCGACACGGCAGCCGCCGCTGCGCCCGATGCGCCGGCCACCAGCACCGCGACGTTGCTGTTGGTGGTCGCGGCGACGCCAAAGACCAGGCCGAAGATCGAGACGGTGCCGTCTTCCATGCCGAAGACGATGGTACCGGCCGCTGCGGTCAGCGATTGCTTCAACCGCGGCAGCAACGCGGTTTGGGTGGCGGCGGTATCGGTCATGGCTTTCCCCTGGGCGGCGCGATTGGGCATTAGAGGGAAGTTCAGGCCGGCACAAAAGTAATGCGGCCCCGGTTGGGGGAAACCGGGGCCGCTGGACGAGCGGTCGGGGGGACTGACCGCTACGGAGAGGGAGAAAAAGCCAATAGCCCTCGACCCATGCGTAGGAAACACCCCAATGCGTCCGGGCTGGGCAGAAGTATGGCGAAACCAAGGTTTTGACGAGATTGTCCCCAGGAGATGGATTATCCTATTGTAATAATTCGCCTTTTATAAAATACGAGGATAACGCGGGGAGGAAATAATGACCACGATTTCGACTGTCAGCCGGCGCGGCTTCCTGGGCGCGGCGGCCTCACTCGCAGCCGTTCCGACGCTGGCGGCGGAATGCCGGCTAGGCCCGCCGTCCCATGAAAAGGGCCCGCTGGTGTTCATGAATTACGACCAGGTCGAGCTCGACGCCGCTTACGACCAGGATTTCTACGAATGCAATATCGCGCAGATCGGCGCGCGGGGCGGCTCGAACAGCGATGCCGTCCGCGCCCGGCTCGGCGAGCCGCAGCGGATCGCCTACGGCCCGACGGCGATCGAGCGGCTCGACATCTACCGCGCCAAGCAGCCCAACTAGCGCCGATCTTTATCTTCATCCATGGCGGCACCTGGCGCACCGGCTCGTCGCGCGGCAGCGCCGCGCCGGCCGAGCTGTTCCACGATGCACGGCGTCCATTACATCGCGCTCGATTTTACCAACGTGCTCGATGCTGGCGGCGATCTGCGGCCGATGGCGCAACAGGTGCGCAGCGCCATCGCCTGGGTCTGCCAAACACGCCGCGAGCTTCGGCGGCGACTCGCGGCCGAATCTATATCGGCGGCCATTCCTCGGGCGGCCATCTCACCGGCGTCGCCCTAGTGACCGATTGGCAGAAAGATTTCGGCTTGCCCGCCGACACCGTTAAAGGCGGCATCTGTATTTCGGGCATGTACGACATGAAGCCGGTGCGACTCTCGGCGCGCGGCAACTACGTGAAGTTCGACGATGCGATGGAGGATGCGATGAGCACGATTCGCCATCTGCCGCTGCTCCATGCGCCGGTGACGGTTGCTTACGGCACTTTCGAGACGCCGGAATTCCAGCGCCAGGGACGCGATTTCGCCGCTGCCGCGACCGCCGCCGGCAAGCGTGTCACGGTGGTCGAAGCCAAGAACTACGCGCATATGGAGATGGGCGAATCGCTCGCCAATCCCTATGGCCCGGGCGGCCGCGCGGCGCTGGCGATGATGGGACTCGGCCGCGCCTGACCTTCGGCTTGATCTCCAGGGCCAAAGGCGGTAGCAGCACGTTAACCCCGCTGCGGTAAGCAGTAAGGTGATTCCCGCCTTTCGCGTCCGAGGAGAAAACCAGTGCCAATAACCGGCCAGGATTCGCTGAAAACCCGCCGCACCCTCACGGTCGACGGCAAGAGTTACGATTATTTCAGCCTGCGCGGCGGCGGCCGAAGCGGCCGGGCTCGGCGACATCTCGCGCCTGCCGTTCTCGCTGAAGGTGCTGCTGGAGAACCTGCTGCGGTTCGAGGACGGCCGCACGGTCACGGTCGACGACATCAAGGCGATCGCCGCTGGCTGAAGACGCGCGACTCCGAGCGCGAGATCGCCGTTCCGCCCGGCGCGCGTGCTGATGCAGGATTTCACCGGCGTGCCGGCGGTGGTCGATCTCGCCGCCATGCGCGAGGCATGGTCAAGCTCGGCGGCGATCCCGCAGAAGATCAATCCGCTGTCGCCGGTCGATCTGGTGATCGACCACTCGGTGATGGTCGACGTCTTCGGCACCGACCGACGCGCTTCGCGAAGAACGTCGACATCGAGTTCGAGCGCAACGGCGAGCGCTACCGCTTCCTGCGCTGGGGCCAGGAGGCGTTCGACAATTTCCGCGTCGTGCCGCCCGGCACCGGCATCTGCCACCAGGTCAACCTGGAATATCTCGGCCAGGTGGTGTGGACGCACCGAGGAAGGCGGCACGCACCATCGCCTATCCCGACACGCTGGTCGGCACCGACAGCCACACCACGATGGTGAACGGCCTCGGCGTGCTGGGCTGGGGCGTCGGCGGCATCGAGGCCGAGGCGGCGATGCTCGGCCAGCCGATCGCGATGCTGATCCCCGAGGTGATCGGCTTCCGCCTGACCGGCAAGCTGCCGGAGGGCGCCACCGCGACCGACCTGGTGCTGACCGTGACGCAGATGCTGCGCAAGAAGGGCGTGGTCGGCAAGTTCGTCGAATTCTTCGGCCCCGGCCTGGACGACGCTGGCGCTCGCCGACCGCGCCACCATCGGCAACATGGCGCCGGAATACGGCGCGACCTGCGGCTTCTTCCCGGTCGACGCCGAGACGCATCGACTATCTGCACCTGACCGGCCGCGACCCGAGCGCGGTCGCGCTGGTCGAGGCCTATGCCAAGGCGCAGGGCATGTGGCACGACGAGACCGACGCCCGAGCCGGTGTTCACCGACACGCTGGAGCTCGATCTCGCCACGCGTCGAGCCGTCGCTGGCCGGGCCGAAGCGGCCGCAGGACCGCGTGCGCGCTCGACGGACGTCGCCACGGCCTTCACGGCCGAGCTGCCGAAGGCCTCGGCGTGCCGGCGCAACGACGCCGAGACGCGACGGTGACGGTCGCGGGCACGAACTACGAGCTCGACGCACGGCGACGTGGTGATCGCCGCGATCACCTCGCTGCACCAACACCTCGAACCCGAGCGTGCTGGTCGCCGCCGGGCTGGTGGCGCGCAAGGCGCGCAGCGCAGGGCCTCAAGGCCAAGCCCTGGGTGAAGACCTCGCTGGCGCCCGGCATCGCAGGTGGTGACCGAGTATCTGGACGAAGTCCGGCCTGCAGACGACCTCGACGCGCTCGGCTTCAACCTGGTCGGCTATGGCTGCACCACCTGCATCGGCAACTCCGGCCCGCTGGCCGAGCCGATCGCCGAGGCGATCGAGACAAGGCGACCTGGTCGTCGCCGCGGTGCTCTCCGGCAACCGCAATTTCGAGGGCCGCGTGCATCCGAACGTGCGCGCCAACTATCTGGCCTCGCCGCCGCTGGTGGTGGCCTACGCGCTGCCGGCAAGATGAACGATCGACCTCACCACCGAGCCGCTCGGCACGGGCAACGACGGCAAGCCGGTGTATCTGCAAGCGACATCTGGCCGACCAACAAGGAGATCGCCGACACGATCGCGCAAGAGCGCTGACGCGCGACGATGTTCCGCAAGCGCTACGGCGACGTGTTCAAGGGCCCGAAGCAGTGGCAGACGATCGAGGTCGACGGCGGCACAGACCTATCGCTGGGACGCCGGCTCGACCTATGTCGCACAACCCGCCCTATTTCGAGGGCATGACGATGGAGCCGGCGCCGGTCGCCGACATCGACGAGGCGCGCGATCCTGGCGATGCTCGGCGACAGCATCACCACCGACCACATCAGCCCGGCCGGCTCGATCAAGAACGACAGCCCGGCCGGCGAGTACCTGCTGGAGCATCAGGTGCGGCCGGCGGACTTCAACTACTACGGCGCGCGGCGCGGCAACCACGAGGTGATGATGCGCGGCACCTTCGCCAACATCCGCATCCGCAACGAGATGGTGCCCGGCGTCGAAGGCGGCATGACCAAGCACCTGCCCGCCGGCGAGGTGATGCCGATCTACGACGCGGCGATGCGCTACAAGGCGGAAGGCGTGCCGCTGGTGATCTTCGCCGGCAAGGAATACGGCACCGGCTCGTCGCGCGACTGGGCGGCCAAGGGCACGCATGCTGCTGGGCGTCGGGCGGTGATCGCCGAGAGCTTCGAGCGCATCCACCGCTCCAACCTGGTCGGCATGGGCGTGCTGCCGCTGCAGTTCAAGGACGGCATGGACCGCAAGACGCTGAAGCTCGACGGCACCGAGAAGTTCGACATCGTCGGCATCGCCGCGGGCCTGAAGCCGCGCATGGAGCTGCCGTGCCGCATCCACCGCGCGGACGGCACGACCGAGACGATCGCCGGTGCTCTGCCGCATCGATACGCTCGACGAGGTCGAATACTACCGCCACGGCGGCATCCTGCAATATGTGCTGCGCGGCATGATGAAGGCGTAGCTGCGCGGCGCGCGACGCTACTTCATCGGCGAGAACGAGGTCGGCACTAGGATCTTGCATTCCTGCGAGATGCCGCGGCGAAGGCTGCGGGCCGTTCTTCGAACGCCTGCCATTCGGGATCCTTGTAGAGCGTCGTGCTCGGCGGGCCTCGCGATCGGCCAGCGAATCATAGCGCCACATATGGATGTCTGGTTGAGCGGCCGATCTCGCTGGTGAAGAATCCGACCAGCCGCCGAGATGACGTGCTGCGCCGGCAGCCGTGTTATCGTAGTAATCGAGCCAGCGCGCCGTGCCGCCGCCCGACCGCGCCGTATCAGTTCGGACTCGCAGGATCATTTGTTGCCTCCCGTTGAAAAAGCGCGGCCAGGCCTGCCGCGGCGCGTTGCGCACCGTCAAGCCTCACCCGCTTGTGAAGCATAGTGCTTTGCGAAAGCCGCTGGCGGGGGGCAGGATGGATGGATGATGCCGCGCCGTTCGCTCTCTTCGGCGTCGCTGCGCTGTTCGCGGCAACGCTCGGCGCCGGCGCGTGCGAGGCGGATCCCCGGTCGTGGTCGAGCTTTTCACCTCGCAGGGCTGCAGCCCTGTCCGCCGGCCGACGCCTATCTCGGCGAGCTCGCGAAGCGGCCCGGCGTCTTGGCGCTCGCCTTCCATGTGGACTACTGGAACTACATCGGCTGGACCGATCCCTATTCGAAACCGCTGGCGACCGAGCGCCAGCGCGACTACGAAGGCAGCGCTCAGGCCTGCGCTACGTCTACACGCCGCAGATGGTGATCGACGGCACGGCCGAAGGCGTCGGCTCCGAGCCGGCAACCGATCGGCGGCTGATCCGCGCCGCCGAGGCGAACGCGCGCCGCATCCCGATCTGGCGCTGTCGTTCGGCGCGACGACGGCGCGCTCCTGTCGATATCGACGCGGGCAATCGCCGCCGCCAGCCCGCGACCGTCTGGCTCGTCGGCTTCGACCGCGAGCACACGATGTCGGTGACCGCCGGCGAGAACGAGGGCCAGACGCCTGGGAGTATCAACTGGTGCGCAGCTTTCGCCGCCTCGGTTCCTGGGCGCGGCTGGTCGGAAGAGCTGATCGTGCCGGCCGAGGAGGCAAAGCACTGGGCGATTACGGCGCCGCCGTGCTACTGCAGGAAGACGGCGACGGCCCGATCCTCACCGCCGCGAGCGTCGCGCTGCCGGGACGCTAGGCGCCGGCGATTAGATCAGGACCACCACCACCATCGACACACAGCGCCTGGCCGGGGCCATGGCTCTGCCGCATCGGGTAGAGGTAAGCCTCGGCGATCTCGTCGAAAACCAAGTGCTCGCCATGCGGGCGAAGAAACGATCGGGCTACGGAGCCGCGGTGCAATACGATCTCTGGGACGCTCGCCAGAGACTCAAAGCAAGGGCGCGAAGATCGGCCTGCGGTACTGCTATTCCCCTTCCCCGAGCTACGCTGGATGTGCTGATCGTGGCGTTACGACGGCCAGCGCGCGGCCTTGTATCGGCTGCGCGGCCGCCTTGCGGCTTGGCCACATCTTCAAGGCTTTCTCGATGCGACAGCGTGGCGATACGTCTGGGTCGACGCCGCGCTTACGCAATGGCCGGGCCTGTGGCGTGCGCGCTGATCGAGCCATTGGCACTTCAGGAGCTTTTCCTTGAGTGACGGCAGGCCCGTGTCACAACGGGTCGAAGACCCGCAATACGCCGAGCATGAAACGCCTATACGGTCAGCCCGCGCGCCAGCGCGCCGACAGGCGCAGCGCGAAGGCGGCGGGGTCGGGCAGGGACTCGCCTTCCAGCAGCCGCGCCTGATCGAACAGCAGCCAGGCGAAATCCTCGAGCTCGTCGGCGGCGCCTTCCTTGCCGGCGAGCACCGCGAGCCGCGCGATCAGCGCATGCTTCGGGTTGATCTCGAGGATGCGCTTGGCATGTCGCGCCGATGGTGCTGGTGATGCTGGCGCAACAGCCGCTCCAGATGCAGGTCCATGTCGCTCCTCGTCGGCGACCAGGCACACGGCGCTGTCGGTCAGCCGCTCCGACGCGCGCACGTCCTTGACCGCGTCGCCGAGCGTGAGCTTGAACAGCGCGATCAGGCTGGCGACGTCGGCCTTCGGCTCGTCTTCTTTGTCGGCGTCGGCTTCTGGTCCGGCGCCGCGATCTTGTCGAGATCGGCGCGCGCCGCGCGTCACCGAATGGAATGCGTGCTTCTGGTATTCGCCGAGCGCCGGCAGCCAGAATTCGTCGACCGGGTCGGTCAGCAGCATGACCTCGACGCCCTTGGCGCGGAAGCCTTCGAGCTGCGGGCTCTTGCGCAGCGTCTCGAGCTCGTCGCCGGTGATGGAGTAGATCGCCTCCTGGCCCGGCTTCATGCGCGCGACATAGTCGTCGAGCGAGACCAGCCCTTCGCCCGCGGTCGAGTGGAAGCGCACGAGCGGCAGCAGCGCCTCGCGGTTCTCGCAATCCTCGTAAAGGCCCTTCTTTCAGCACCGCGCCGAAATTGTCCCAGAACTTGGCGTAGTCCGTCGGGCTCGTCCTTGGCCTTCTTCGCGAGCTCGGCGAGCACGCGCTTGCACGATCTGGCCGCGCATCCGGGCCAGCATCGGATTGTTCTGCAGCATCTCGCGGCTGACATTGAGCGGCAGATCCTCGCAATCGACGACGCCGCGCAGGAAGCGCAGATAGGGCGGCAGCAGCTCCGGCGCGTCGTCGGTGATAAAGACGCGGCGGACATAGAGCTTCACCTTGGTCTTGCGCTCGGCGTCGAACAGATCGAACGGCTTGCGTCGAGGGCACGAACAGCAGGCTGGTGTATTCGAGCGTGCCTTCCGCCTTGGCGTGCAGGGTGAGCCACGGCTCGTCGAATTGATGCGCGACGTGGTGATAGAATTCCTTGTATTGCTCCGGCGTGATCTCGCTTTTGGGCCGCGTCCACAGCGCCGAGGCGGCGTTGAGCGGTCTCGTCCTTGCCGTCGGCGACGAGCACGATCGGCAGCGCGATATGGTCGGAATAGGTCTTGACGATCTGCGCGGATGCGGTCGGGCTCGAGGATATTCCTCGTCGTCGTCGTTGAGATACAGCGTGATGGTGGTGCCGCGGCCGCGCGCGCTCGGCCGGCTCGATGGTGAACTCGCCCTTGCCGTCGGACGCCCAGCGCCAGGCCTCGTCCTCGCCGGCCTTGCGCGACACCACCTCGACCTGGTCGGCGACCATGAAGGCGGAATAGAAGCCGACGCCGAACTGGCCGATCAGCGCCATGTCCTTCTTGCGTCGCCGGACAGGCTGCTTGCACGAAGCGCGGCGGTGCCGGAGCGCGCGATGGTGCCGAGATTCTCGACCAGCTCGTCATGGTTCATGCCGATGCCGTTATCGGCGATGGTGAGGGTGCGCTTGCGTCTTGTCGGGCGTCGATGACGACCGGAAGCTCGGCGTCGTCGGCGATGAGCTCGGGCTCGGTCAGCGCCAGGTAGCGCAGCCGGTCGCAGGCGTCCGACGCGTTGGAAATCAGCTCGCGCAGGAAGATTTCCTTCTCGCTGTAGAGCGAGTGGGCGACGATATCCAGCAGGCGGCTGACTTCCGCCTGGAAGTTTCTGTTTCTCCTGCGCCATGACCCCGTCTCCTGGGTTCGGGCTGGCGCAGAATATGCCGGAGCGCCCGGAGCATATGTGGACTGCGCGCCGGCAAGCCTGCAAGATGGGCGAACCGCAAAGGGCGTGGCAGGATGAGGCGATGAGCTATGTCCAGAAGGTGCTGCTGCCCGAGGAGACCGGTGGTCTATCGAAACCCGGCTCCATTGGCTGGTCTATGCCCGGGCGATGATCTTGCCGTCGTGGTCGCGCTCGCCTTCGCCGTCAGCCGGCTATTACGCCGGCGGCGACGATTTCCTCGATGCCGGTCCTGGCCGGTGCTGACGCTATTCCTGTCTTTGGCCGTGGTCTCGGCGATCCATGCCGCGATCAGCGCGCGCCTCGCACCGAACTCGCGGTCACCGATCATCGCGTCATCTTCAAGCGCGGGATCGTCAGCCCGCTACACCATCGAGATGGCGCGCTCCAAGGTCGAAAGCGTCGATGTGCACCAGAGCTTCTGGGGCCGCATCTTCAATTACGGGACCATCCTGGTGCGCGGCACCGGCGGCTCGCTGGAGCCGTTTCGCAATATCGAAAATCCGCTGCAGCTGCGCAGCTCGATCACCGCGGCCTAGCCGCGCTAGTTGTCGCAGGAGGCCGCGCCGATCCCGGTGCCGACGATCGCGCCGCCGAGAATGCCCGCGATGGTCGCGCCGGCATTGCCGCTGCTTTGGCTGATCTGCGAGCCGATGAGCCCACCGGCCGCGGCGCCAAGGAGGCCGCCGACCAAGCCGTTATTGCAGTAATAGGCGGCTTGTGCCGGCGCAGGGACCGGTGACGGCGCCAAGAACTCGGCGGGTAGCTCGGCGGATAATAGGGCTGGGGCGGCGGCGGGTAGTAATAGGCTTGCGGGCCTCCTCCATAAGCAGGGGGCGCGAGGTAAACCGGCGGCGGACCCGGCACCCAAACATGACCGCGCCAATAAGCTTCCGCCGAGCCCGGCAGCAAGGTCAGTGGCGCGGCAATGGCTAGCGCGAGCAGGGCGGCGATAGCGGTTTTCGCGAAGCGGGAGCGGGAGCGGGCGGGGCATCATGGCCTCCAGAGAACGAGCCAGAAGGGCTCATCCTTCCATATATGATCGAATCCCGACCGATATCTTATCGCTGGGATGAATTTCTTGTCATCGCGACACTCGCGACTGCTTCGCAGTGCTTGCGTTTCGCCGCGGGACACCCGATGATTCTGGATATGGGCGTGTTCACCCCGGCCCCGCGGGTCCTGGCCGTGCTCGGCCCCACCAACACCGGCAAGACCCATCTCGCCATCGAGCGCATGCTCGGCCATCGCGACCGGCATGATCGGCTTCCCGCTGCGCCTGCTGGCGCGCGAGAATTACGACCGGGTGGCGCGGATCAAGGGGGCGCGCGCCGTGGCGCTGATCACCGGCGAGGAGAAGATCGTCCCGCCCAACCCCGCCTATTTCGTCTGCACCGTCGAATCGATGCCGCTCGACCGGCCGTCGAGTTCCTGGCCGTCGACGAGATTCAGCTCTGCGGCGACGCCGAGCGCGGCCATGTCTTCACCGACCGCCTGCTCCATGCGCGCGGCCTCGCGAGACCATGTTCCTCGGCGCCGACACGATCAGGCCGCTGCTGAAGCGGCTGGTGCCCGAGGCCGAGTTCGTCGGCGCGGCCGCGCTTTTCGACCCTGCGCTATACCGGGCCGAAAAAAAGCTGACGCGCCTGCCGCCGCGCAGCGCCGTCGTCGCTTTCGCCGTCGCCGATGTCTTCGCGCTGGCCGAGGTGATCCGCCGCCAGCGCGGCGGCACGCGCGGTGGTGATGGGCGCGCTCAGCCCGCGCGCGCGCAACGCCCAGGTCGGCATGTTCCAGGCCGGCGAGGTCGATTACCTGGTCGCGACCGACGCGATCGGCATGGGCCTCAACATGGATCTGGACCATGTCGCCTTCGCCCGGCTGGTCAAGTTCGACGGCCGCGCGCCGCGCCGCCTCGCCGCGGCCGAGATCGCGCAGATCGCCGGCCGCGCCGGCCGCCATATGAGCGACGGCACGTTCGGCACCACGGCCGAGCTGAGCGGCGCGCTCGACGCCGGAACTGGTCGAGGCGGTCGAGAACCACCGCTTCGATCCGCTGCCGCGGCTCTATTGGCGCAACGCCAGGCTCGATTTCGCGCTCGGTCGGCGGCGCTGCTGCAAAAGCCTCGATGCAGAAGCCGCGCCTGCCGGGGCTGATCGCCGACGCGCGAGGCCGACGATCATCTGGCGCTCGCGCGCGCTGGCGCGCAACGCCGAGATCGCGGCGCTGGCCGCCAACCCGCGACGCGGTGCGGCTGCTCTGGGAGGTCTGCCAGATCCCCGACTTCCGCAAGGTGATGAGCGACACCCATGCGCGCCTCCTCGGGCAGATCTATCGCCATCTGCGCGGGCCGCACGGAGCGGCTGCCGGTCGATTGGGTGGCGGGCCAGGTCGAGCCGGCTCGACCGCGCCGACGGCGATATCGACACGCTGATGACGCGCATCGCGCATATCCGCACCTGGACCTATATCGCGCATCGCGCCGGACTGGCTCGCCGACGCCGCGCAGTGGCAGGAGCGCGCGCGCGCCATCGAGGACCGGCTCTCCGACGCGCTGCACGACCGCATCACCCAGCGCTTCGTCGATCGCCGCTCGGCTTTCCTGGTGAAGCGGCTCGCCGCGGCGAGCGAGCTGCTGGCCTCGGTCAGCCGCGCCGGCGAGGTCGAGGTCGAGGGCGAGCCGGTCGGCCGGCTCGACGGCTTCCGCTTCGTGCCCGATGCCGTGCGCCGACGGCGGCGAGGCCAAGACCTTGCTGGCTGCCGCCCACCGCGTGCTGCGCGGCGAGATCGCGGCGCGGGTGCGCGAGCTCGCTGCGGCGCCCGATGACGAATTCGCCCTGGCGCCGATGGCGCGCTGCTCTGGCGCGGCGGCGCGGTCGGGCGGCTCGATGCCGGCGAAAGCGCGCTCGAGCCGCGGATCGAGGTATTCGCCGGCGATTTCCTCGAGGCGCCGCTGCGCGAAGCGTGCGCCGGCGCCTGGCCGATTCTTGCGTGGGGCGATGAAGAGCGCCGGCGCCTTGCGCCGCTGTTGCGCGCGCGCGACGCCGAATTCGCGGCGCGGCGCGCGGCCTCGTCTTTCAGCTTTGCGAAGCGCTCGGCGCGTTGCCCGCCGACGATGTCGCGGCGCAACGCGCGGCGCTGGACGGCGAGGACCGCCAGACAGCTCGCGCGGCTCGGCGTGCGGCTCGGCACCGAAACCGTTTATCTCGACGGCATGCTGAAGCGCGCGAGGCGAGCTCGCGCGGCGCTGCTCTGGTCGCTGCAACGGCAAGGCGCGCCGTGCCGAAATTGCCCGGCGGCGTCGCCGCGCCGCGCGATGCCGCGATTTGCGAGGAAGCCTATCGCGCGATCGGCTATCGCGTGCTCGGGCCGCGCGTCCTGCGCGTCGACAAGGTCGAGGCGTTGGCGGCGGCCGCGCGCAGGCTGGCGCGCCAGGGTCCGTTCGGTGTCGACGCCCGAGTTGCGAGGCTCGGCGAGCGCCTCGCGCCATGATCTGGCGGCGATGCTGACCAGCCTCGGCTATCGCGCCGTCCATGAGCAGAACGGCGTCACCTTCCATCCGCGTCCGGCGAAGAGAAGCGCATTCTCGCCGCCGACCGGTCGCGCGCCGACAGCCCCTTTGCGAAACTGGCAGCTCTGCAAATCGCTCGATGAAAAACGACGACCTCGCTCCGCTTCCGACCCTGCGCCTCGACAAATGGCTCTGGTTCGCGCGGCTGGCGCGCACGCGCTCGCTCGCCGCGCGGCTCTGCAGCGAAGGCCGCGTCAGCATCGGCGGTCACGACGGCGTCAAGCCGCATCACGCGGTGCGGATCGGCGACGTGGTGGTGGTGGAGTTGCCGCATGAGCGGCGGCGGCTGATCGTGCGCGCGCTGGGCGAGCGGCGCGGTCCGCCCGCCGAAGCGCAGCTGCTCTATGACGAACCGACGCCGCCGATGCGGCGCGAGCAACCTGCGCCGGGCTGGGTTTCGCTTTTTACCGAGGATGAGGCGGTTTTCGAGAGCTAACGGTGGATGCAGTATTTCCAGCGGCCGAGATCGAGATGGATATGATCGACATGGTCGCGATCGGAATCGGGATCGAGTACTTCGTTGAAATAGTGGCAGCCCTGGGTCGCGACCGCGTGTAGAAAATCGCGTTCCTTGCCGCGCTTGCCCCAATCCTGCTTCACCGAGACCATCGTGCCGTCGGTCAGCACGAAACCGGCGACGTCCATCGCCATGCCGGTGGCATGCGCGCTCTCGCGGCCCGTATCGGTGGGGCGGCAGTTATAGGCGCCGAAATGCACGATGGTTTTGAGGTCGTGCCCGAAATAGCGCTTGGCGAGCGGGCGAATGACCTCGCGCTCGAATTTGTCGAATTCCAGGACGAAGGCGCAACTCGCGACGGTCGGTCGGCTAAACGGAATTGTCGCCGCCGAAACCCGAATCGGGTTGTCGATGCGGCACGACCGGCTCACGCTTGCCGATTGCGGCTCGACCTGATACTGCACGCCAAGCTTGGTCAATTCCGCGAGACATTCCTTATCGCCGCGGCTTACCGGCGGCGGCGCTGGTTGCACGCTGGTATGAGAAGCGCAGGCGGCAAGGGCCGATAGCGCCGCCAGGCACAGGCAGCGACGCACCAGGGCCCAGGGAAGGAAAGAGCCGGTCATCGAGGAAAATGCTTCACGATTCCGGTAGTTTATACCCTAAATCTCGATTCGAATCCTAAATATTGCTTCATGGCCGCTGATTTAAAAGAGAGAAATTTTTCCGAATTTGGCCAGGCCCGGGTCGTCGTGACCGGCGGTCTGGGCTTCATCGGCTCGGCTCTGGCGCGCGCGGCTGGTCGAGCTCGGCAGCGAGGTGCGTGCTGATCGACAGCTTGATGCCCGAATTACGGCGGCAACCGCTCAACATCGCGCCGATCCGCGAGCGCGTGCGGGTCGAGATCGCCGACATCCGCGACGGCGAACGCGATGCGCGCAGCTGCTCGCGGGCTGCGATTATCTCTTCAATCTCGCCGGCCAGACCAGCCATCTCGATTCGATGCGCGACCCGGTCACCGATCTCGACGATCAATTGCCGCGCGCAGCTTGCGGCTGCTCGAAGCCTGCCGCGCGGTCTGTCCCGACAGCGCGATCGTCTTCGCCTGCGACGCGCCAGATCTACGGCCGGCCGGATTATCTGCCGGTCGACGAGAAGCATCCGCTGCGTCCGGTCGACGTCAACGGCGTCAACAAGATGGCGGGCGAGGCCTATCACCTCCTCTATCACGACGTCTACGGCATCACAGCGACGGCGCTGCGCCTCACCAACACCTACGGGCCGCGCATGCGGATCAAGGATGCGCGCCAGACTTTTCTCGGCATCTGGCTGCGCGCGCGTGCTCGAGGGCGCGCCGTTCGAGGTGTGGGGCGGCGAGCAGCGCCGCGACTTTACCTATGTCGACGACGCGGTCGAGGCGTTCTTGCTCGCGGCGGTGGCGCCCGAGACGCAAGGGCAGCGCGTTCAATATCGGCGGCGAGCGGCCGGTCAGCCTCGATCGAACTCGCCGAGCTGCTGGTCGCGGCCAATGGCGGCGGCGGCTTCGCGATGCACGAATTCCCCGCCGAGCGGCGGCGCATCGATATCGGCGATTACTACGCCGACGACACGCTGTTCCGCGGCATGACCGGCTGGCGGCCGCGCGTCGCCGCTGGAAGAAGGCTTGACGCGCTCGCTCGACTTATTTCCGCGCGCACTGCGCAGCATTATGTCTGATGCGTCGGCGCCGCTCACGCCGTTCCGCAGGCCGATCCGCGCGCCGGCTATCTGCGCGCAGCGCGCGGCGATCGATGCGGCGATCGCGCGCGTGCTCGACGGCGGCCGCTATATCCTCGGCCCCGAGGTCGCGGCGTTCGAGCAGCGAATTCGCCGCCTATATCGGCGCCCGCCACGCCGTCGGCGTCGGCCAGCGGCACCGACGCGCTGGTGCTGGCGCTGCAGGCGCTCGATCTCGGCGCCCGAGCGATTACGTCGTCACCGTCTCGCATACCGCGGTCGCGACGGTGGCGGCGATCGAGCTGGCCGGCGCGCGGCCGCTGCTGGTCGATATCGATCCCGCGACCTATGACGCTCGATCCGGCGCGCGCTCGCCGCGCGCGCTGGCGACGCCGCCGGGGCGCATCGCCGCGGTCATGCCGGTGCATCTCTACGGCCAGGCGGCCGATCTCGACGCGATCGCGCGACTCGCGCGCCGGCACGGCGTGCGCGTCATCGAGGATTGCGCGCAGAGCCACGGCGCGCGCTATCGGCGGCCGGCGGCTCGGCGGCTTCGGCGATCTCGCCGCCTTCAGCTTCTATCCGACCAAGAATCTCGGCGCGCATCGGCGATGGCGGCATGGTCGTGACCGAGCGATGCGGCGCTCGCCGGCGCGCTGCGCGAGCTGCGCGAATATGGCTGGCGCGCAGCGCTATGTCAGCGACCGTGCCGGCATGAATTCGCGGCTCGACGCGCTGCAGGCGGCGATCCTCGCGGGTCAAGCTTGCGGCGTCTCGACGCCGACAATGCGCGCCGCGCAGGCGATCGCCGGCGCGTACGATGGGGGCCTGCGCCGGTGCGGGCTCGGCCTGCCGCCGCGGCGCACCGGCGCGACCCACGTCTTCCATCAATATGTGCGTGCGCAGCCAGAACCGCGATGCGCTGGCGGCGGCGCTCAATGCGCGCGGCATCGGCACCAACATCCACTATCCCGTGCCGGTGCATCTGCAGCCGGCCTATCGGGGCCGCGTCGCGATCGGGCCGGGCGGGCTCGGGAGAGCGAGCGCGCGGGCGGCGAAGTGTTGAGCCTGCCGATCTTCCCGCCGAAGCTGCGCCGACGCGACAAGTCGCGCGCGTCATTCGCACTGCGCTGCGGAGCGATCACGCTCCGGCTGCACAGATCGCATCGCGCTGCGGCGCGGTGCTCGGCCGACGTTGCTCGCGGGTCACGCTCGCGCACCACCGATTGCGGCTTGCGGTTGGCGGTCAGGTAAAGCCGGCCGAGATATTCGCCGATGAGGCCGAGGATCATGAGCTGCACGCCCGACAGCAGCAGCACCGCCGCCGATCAGCGAGGCCCAGCCGGGCGGCGTCTCGAAGAACAGCGCCTCGACGATCACCCAGGCGACGCCGAAGAGGCCGAGAGCGCTCAGCGCGAAGCCGGTCGAAGGTCGCGATCCGCAGCGGCATCACCGAGAAATTGACGAACATGTTGATCCACAGCCGCACCAGCCGCCGCAGCGTGTAGTTGCTGCGCCCGGCCGCGCGCGGCAGATGCTCGACCTCGAGTGCTGCCGATGCTCTGCGTCACCTGCAGGATGAGCCCGTCGACATAGGGGAACGGCCCGTCATAGTCGGTCACCTGCGCGCGCGACGAAGGCGCTCATGCAGCGGAAGCTCGACAGATAAAGGCCCTTCGGCTTGTCGAGCACGCAGTCGGCGACGCAGTTGGTGAAGCGGCTGCCGAGATTGCGCCACGCACGCGTGCTGCTTCTCGGCATAGTGGGTGTAGATCACGTCCTTGCCGGTCTCCTGCGCGTGGCGCAGCAGGCGCAGCACCTCGCCCGGCGGGTTCTGCAGATCGTCGTCCATGGTGATGACGTGCGCGCCGCGCGCCTGGCGCAGCCCCGCCATCACCGCGTTGTGCTCGCCGAAATTGCGCGCGAGATTGACGAGCGTCATCGGCACGCGCGCGCCGCGCGACGCAGGCTCGCGGCACACGGCGAGGCTGTCGTCGGGGCTGCCGTCATTGACCAGCACGATCTCGTGCCCGCCCGGCACGTCGAGCGCTTCGAGCGCGCCGACCAGCTCGCCGATGCTGTCGGCGCCGTTATAGACCGGGATGACGATGCTGAGCGCCAGGCTCGCGTCGGTCATGGCCTCACCGCGGTTGCCAGGATCGAGCCGCCGAAGGGCAAGCCGCACGCCCGGCCGCGGCAAGCCGCCCTCGAGCGCGAGGCACGGCGCCGAACAGCGCGCTCGACCGGCGCCGGCAGCAGCGCCACGTCGCTCGCGCCGCGCGCGCGGCCAGAGCTTGCGCCGCACCACCATCAGCGGAAAGAGCAAGCTGTTCCAATAGCTGCGCGCGGACGCGCGGCGAAGCCGGCCGCGGCGAGCAGCGCGCGACAGCTCGCCGCGGTCGATAGCGGCGCGCATTGTCGACCGCGGCGTCGTGCGCCGATAGAGCCAGCGATAGGCCGGCAGGTTGAGCGACCAGCATGCCGCCCGGCTTGAGGCAGCGGCGGAACTGCCGCGAGCGCCGCCGCCTCGCTCGACGCCGCGATGGCACAGCACGTCGGCGCTGAAGATCGGCGTCGAAGCGAGCGCGTCGGCAAAGGGCAGCGCGTTGACGTAGCCGGCGCACGACGGCGCAGCCGCTCTTGGCGCGCGCGACGCGCGCAGGCGCCGCTGCGTCGAGCTCGAGGCCGAGCGCCGGCGCGCCGCGGCGCGCCGCGGCGAGCCGCGCCAGGAACCCGCCGGTGCCGCAGCCGGCATCGAGCAGCGCGGCGCGCCGCCGCGCCGGCGCGCGCGTCGCGCCAGGCGTCGATCAGATTGGCGTGCAGGCCGCGGAACCACCACATCCGCGTCCTCGACCGCGGCCAGGCGCTCGTATTCGCGGCGCTCCAACGGCGCGCCGCTCGCTACGTCGGCCGCCCGGCGAGCGGCCGGCGCCGGTTCGCGCGCCAGGATCTCGCGCCGGTCGATCACCAGCGACAGCAGCGTGCCCATCCGCTCGACGCGATAGATCACCTTGCCCGGCAGCGCCTTGTCGCAATCGTCCTTGGTGAAGGCGATGAAGAACTCGGCCTCGTCGCGATCGGGCGTGTAGATGAAATTGCTCGGGAAATAATATCGCGGCCGAGCCCGGCGGGCCGCATACCGCGACGGTGAAATCGTGGTCCATGAAATCGGCGCCGTATTCGGCGCGCAGATAATCCTCGAGGCCGCTGCACCGCCTCGGCATAGGAATTGGCCCAGTAGTCGAGCTTGAACAGGCCGCGCGCGCCCGTGCACGCCGCCGATGAAGGCGTTGTAATAGACGTATTCGTCGGGATGCAGCATCGCCATGATCGCCGACATGGACAGACGCCGTAGAGCGCCGAGCGCGCCATAGGCACGGCGCGCGCCATTCGGCAGCCGCGCGAGCCGCTCGAGCGCGCGGTCGGCGACCAGCGCCGCGGCGACCGCGATCGGCGGCAGCACGAAGATGAAATGCCGCATGCCGTCGAACAGCACCGCCTTGATCGCGATCGCGTAGCCGACCGGGAAGAGGATCGCGAAGCCGAGGATGAAGAGCCCGAGCGCCCGCGCGCGCTCGAGCGCGCCGGCGCCGCGCGCGCAGCGCCAGCCACGCCGACGACCGGCGCGGCGACGCAGCAGCAGCAGCATCAGCTCGGGCAGCGCCAGCAGGATATGGACCGGCAGATATTCCCACGGCAGATTGGTGGCCGGGACGTAGTGCGCCGGCGAACAGCGTGCGGAACGGAAAGATCTGGTGCGAGAAGTACGGCGAGCGCCGCCAGCGGATTGGCGATCGGGCCGCGCTGCGCCCACGGCCAGAACACCAGCATCACCGGATAGGCGATCGACGACGACCGGCAGCAGCACGCGCCACAGGCCGGTCCAGCCGATCGGCGACGAACGAGCGCCCGAGCGCCGCGTCTCGATGCGCGCGCCACAGCGCCGACAGCAGCCAGCAGCAGCCCGAGATAGCCGAACAGCAGCAGCCCGCCGACGCGCACGCCCATGCGCCAGCCCGGTCGCGAGGCCGAGCTTCGACCACCAGCGCCGAGCGCGGCCGCGGCAGCGCCGGCAGCGATGCGCACGATGATAATAGAGCGCCCAGATCATCCCGACCGCGAACGGGATGTCCTTCGGGTTGTTGAACATCTGGCCGTAGTAATTGGGCGTCAGCAGCGAGGAACAGCGCGGCGAGGAAGCCGGCGCGCGGGCCGCCCAGCGCGCGCGCCCGAGCTTCCACGCGCCGACGAGCCCGAGGACGCCGACCAGCGCCGTTCAGCAGGTGCCGCGTCTCGTAGATGCCGAACGGCGAGACCAGGTTGACGCCGCCGCGGTCATGTCGAAGGCGGCGCCGTAATTGATAGAGATCGAGCCAATGCGAGCGCGCGCAGATCGTGGAAGAAGCGAGAGGTAGTAGTCGAGCACGAAGACGCCGTACCAGTTATGGACGTCCTCGTCCCAGGTGACGCCGTAATCGCTCGAAGGTCAGCGACGACCAGCGCGACCGCGACGAGCACGCAGCGCAGCCGTCCCAGGCGCAGCCGCCAGCGCGCAAGCCGATGCGGCACGCCGGCCCCAGCGCAGTTCCGCGCTGCCATGCCGGACGTTCTCTACGCGCGCCGATGCGAGCGCTCACCGGTCGATCGTTCAAGCCCAGAGCTTAAAGCCCGCGTCCAGCATCATCGCGCGAGACAACGCGGTCGCTGCGCGAAATATTCCGCGCGCCAGCGTCGCGCGCGGCGCGGCTGTGGCGGCGGATAATCGGCGGCGATCGCGGCGATCGCGGCGAGCGCCTCGTCGCGCGTCGGTGATATTCGAACAGGCCCTCGCCCACCGGATAGAACCGGCTCGAACCCGGTCGCGCATGGTGACGACCGGGCGGCCCGACGGCGAGGTAGCAGACGCTGCGGTCGCTGAACCAGCCGCTCTTCGGCCGGACATAGATGTCCTTGGCGACGGTGAACTCGCCGCGCGAGCCGCGGATGAAATCGCGCATAGCGTCCATGTCGGCCGAGACCGGGCGCGGATCGACGAGGCGCCAGCCGGCGGCCGTCGACCTCGCGCCGCGACCGCCGGCGTCGGCGGCAGCATCGCCATGCGTGAAGCAGTCGCCGGCCGCGCTGCGGCAGGTCGAGGAAGCGCAGGAAATTGACGTGCTTCGACCAGACATAGGTCTCGCCGCCGAACTCGATGTTCTTGCCCTTGTTCTCCCAGGTCGCGATGGTGGTGAAGCAGTCGCGCCGCGCCCGCCGCCGTCGGCCACAGCTCGAGCACGACCGGCGGCCGCGTCGGCTGCCAGGGAATGCCGCACAGCGGCACGATCCAGCCCGGCGCCGCCGACATTCTCGCCATAGGTGAAGAAATGCGTGTGCGCGTCGAGATAGGCGCGCGCCGCGCGGATCGGCCTCGGCGTATTTGATCTGCTCGTAGACCGGGTCGGTGTCGATCATGATCCGCACCGGGCAGGCCATGTGCTCGTCGCGCAGCCGCGTCGCGCCGCAGAGATTGATCAGCGCGTCGGCCTCGCGATAGAGCGCGCGCGACCCGCTCGCGCGACAGGCCGTGATAGACGTCGTTGATCGCGTCCCAATAGGCCCAGCGCCCGCCGAGCCCGTAGCCGCTCCATCGCCGCGGCGCAGATAGGCGACATTGTAGGCGCAATCCATCGACGACGCTGTTGACGCGCGGGTCATAGGGGTTGGCGCCGTGATCCTCGACATACCAGGCCTCGTAGCCGAGCCGCTCGAGGCCGACGAGATAATGCACCGCCTGCCAGGCGATGCCGGCCAGCGGCATCTGCCCGACGAAATGCAAGACGACGATCCGGCGCTTGGCCATCGTCTCAGCCGGCGGTTCGCGGATATTCGATGGCGACGACTTCGATGGTCTCGACGCCGCCCGGCGTCGCCAGCTCGATAACGTCGCCTTCGCGCGCCTTGAGAAGCGCGCGCGCAATCGGCGCAATCCAGCTCACGCGCTTGGCATCCGCGGTCGCTTCATCGACACCGACGATGGTGATGGTTTTCTCGGTGCGTCCTCGAGGGCATAGGTGACGGTCGCGCCGAAGAACACCTGGTCGCGCCGGGGTTGGTTGGCGGGGTCGACCACCTCGGCGATCTCCAGCCGCTTGGTGAGATAGCGAATGCGATGGTCGATCTGGCGCAGCCGCTGCTTGCCATAGATGTAATCGCCGTTCTCCGACCGGTCGCCATTGCCGGCGGCCCACGAGACCACTTCGACCACCTTCGGCCGTTCGTC
>CAVVWI010000007.1:0-1329909 GCA_963751935.1 uncultured Acidobacteriota bacterium
GCGGGGTGGAGCAGCCTGGTAGCTCGTCGGGCTCATAACCCGGAGGTCGTTGGTTCAAATCCAACCCCCGCAACCAGCTCTGATATTTGGTTTTTGACACGCAAAGTGAGGCCGGGCTAACGCCCGGCCTTTTTCTTTGCTCCGGCTTGGGAGCCCTAACAAGTCGGGCTGACAATTTCTACGAGCCCCGCAACCATCAATCATCTCCGAGCAAATCCCAGTTGCCATCAGCAACATAGAAGCGTTGTGTCGCGATGCGGCGTCATCATAACTTCGCTTGAGTGCTTCAGAAGCTCTGTCCTGGCGAGGGTCGACCGCAACTCAGCGGCATATCATCGAACGGATATTTTCCCTTTGGCCGCTTCCGTTGCTCGAAACCCTGCAACATGGGGCCTTGGTATCTCAACCGGGACTGTGGAAGACAATCACCTATGTAATTGATTTCAAGGACGACCAGAGTTTTGGCGAGGCACAGGGGTTTTCGGCACAGAATCGTGCGAAGGTTGCAGGCTCAAATCAAAAAGTCATGAGCTTTCCGTTCAGTTCCTTTTCCCTGCTCCAATCGTGGTATTCGTGACATTCAAAACAACGAGATTCAACGCCCTCAGATCCCGAATGGTGGCATTGCCGGCAGGTCCGAATTCCGGGCAGAAGAATATCGGCAGTTTCCTGGCTCGTGCGCGCTTTGGCATGGCAGGATTCGCAGGTCACGAAGCGATGTTGATCGTGATCGAAGACTGCATGCTGAAACCAGCGCACGGCAATGTTGGATTTCACCACCGCAGGCAGTTGAGTGGCCGAGCTTGTGGTGAGCGAATGGCATTGCTTGCAGGTTTTCGCCCAGAGGAGTTGCTCGGCCTCCGCAACCCGCGCGTTCACCCATTGTTGCGGCGTGTAGACGCGGGGTGAAACGGGCAAAGGTTTCGCCGGAAGAGCGACAGTGGACACCGATTCGCGCAATTCGGCGGGGTGGGCGGCGATATATTCCTGAAATTTCTTGATGAGGAATGCGTGAATGATATCCGGTGAGTCGTGAGGAACGCCTTCCGCAAATCGCTTGTCGAACAAAAGCGTGTGACATCCGGCGCAATGCTTCGAATAGGAAGTGGGCGCCATATAGGCGCGAGCATTCGAATGCGAAGGTGGACCGAATGATCGAACGACTGCAAGCGCCGCGTCGGGAGGCGCGGGTGCTGTCTGCGCGACATTTAGTTCTGCCGTCGCAGAGCCGAATCGCGGCGACTGCGTGGAAGCGGCCGGGCGATGGCAATCTCCGCAATCAAGCTGGACGGGCCCGTGCGGACCAGCGAGATTCGCTTTCATGTGGACTGCATGATTGACCTTAATGGTGCCGGGGTCCGTGAATCCCGGGCGGAGTGCGGCGAATTCAGGGTGCCCGGTTTCAAAGCTGGTGATGCTGGTCGTGAAATTGGCCGCCGCGTGACTTGTTTGGAGATGGGCATGGCATTGCGTACAGCTTGTGTCCGGCGTAGCCGCGAGTTGGATTCGCCCACGATGCTCGACGTGGCAGGAAGAGCAGGAGGGAGTGAAGACCTGATTCTGGTGATGAATGGGTCCATCATGGCAAGCGAGGCACGCGCGGTCGTTTGCCTTCGCGCCGAAAAAAGCGGCACTGGGAACGTGGCAAGACCCGCAATTCTTTGTCAGGGTGGCATGCGCGGGGGACATTGGTCCAGCGCTGTAGAGCTTGTTGTTGTGCGCGAGGCCATAGCCGACAAGCCAGAGCAACGCCGCCACCGGCAGGAGAACCGAGAGCAGAAAACGAGACTCGCGAAAGCGATGCGGATGCTTGAAATAATTCAAATCAATGCGCTGCGCGAGCCGTTTGGTTGTCCGCTTCGATCGCGGCACGATTCCTCTTTCCGCGTTCTTCCTAGTAGCGCAAGGCCATGTAGGCGTGCGCGGCGCCGAGCAACAGTAATGCGAGCGACAACGGAATGTGAACCATCAGCCAGCCATGAAGCCAGTGGTGGAGGCGGGTTTGCTTCCGCAATTGCCGCTCTTCCTCACAAATGTCCTGGAGGTCGTCGACGATGCCGTGGACATCCGGCGGCAACAACGTGCGCAGAGCGTCAAAAGTATTGCGCGCCTTAGCCGCATCGGCGAGCGCGTGACCGCGTCCGTCAGGCTTCTCCAGGAACGGCCGCATCTGGCGCGAGTAAAAGCTGCGCAGGGGTTCGACATCGGCCTCGGAAATCGCGACCACTTCCTCGGCGGCGACCGCGGCGCGCGCGCCCGCCGAGGCGAGCGGATTTCCAAGAGCCGATGCGTTTGCAACGAACTCATCGGCTTCAGCGAGGAGCTGGCCGCGCACCCGGTGAATTTGCTCGAAGATCGTTTCAAGCGGGACATCAGCGGTGATCACGCTGGGCATGTAATGTTGCAGGGCTGCACCGAAGACGCCGCTTGCGACCACAAGAATGAGGAGGATCATGAGGATGCTCGTCACCGGGCCGCCGAATCGAAAGCCTCCGTGGAAAAGGATTAGCGGCAAGCTAAGCAAGCCGAGCCACAAATGGCCGCGCATCCATGCCTGCGCGCGCCCGATCCTCCAGACCGGCACTCTCTTGCGCGCGCCAAGCAAGCCCGCGAAAATCATGAACGCGAAGCCGACGATACCGAAGGCAAGCCCCAAGCCGCTTGCGCCGCTTGGGCCCATGGGCGAGCTTGCAGCATACGGGATATAAATCGCGATTGCGGCGACGAGAATCACCATCGAAGCAATCAGCCATCTTTTGTGCGTGCCGTCTATGCGCACTTTTCAACTCTTCGAAAGCGATTCCGTAATTTTCCTGTTTCCGCCTAAGATTTCCGCGCCTGCGAAGGCGATTGCCCCACTAAACCCGCAAAAAATTCGCGCGGATCAACGCGGCGGGCCGCGTCATGTGGGCAAGCATACACACAACTCGGTTCCTCGTGCTCGGCGCACAAGTCGCATGACGTAGCTTTTTTCTTCACCACGGCTTTTTTCCGCCCCGGATGCTCGGGATCATCCGCCATCACTTCAAACGGATGAAGGTTAATGTTGCCGTAGGGGCAATTCTCGGCGCAGAGGCCGCAACCGACGCACCAGTCTTCGATTACAACCTCAAGAGAATTGCGTCGGCGAATCGCGCCCACAGGGCAGCCCACCATGCAGAGCGGGTCTTTGCACTGGCGGCAAGACGTGGGGACAAGATACTTTTCGAAACGCAGCCCCTCGCGGACAAGGCGGGTGACGCCATTGTGAGCATCGGCGCAGGCGCGCACGCACGCGTCGCAACGTGTGCAACGCTCCAGATCGAGCAGCAGGAGGCTCTGCGCTTCCATCAATCCCTGGGCCAAAAAACTGTCGAGAGGCTGGCTTTGCACAAGCGATAGGCGTTCGCGGTTCTGTTGCAGGTGCGCCTCTTCGACGCTTTTCAGCTTCTTGCGAATTTCGGGGAATTCACTCACCATCCGTTTAAAATCGTCACCGGAGATGCGTACAAGTTCGACGTGATCGAGGGCCGTACAAGTGGCCGAGCGAACATCGTTTGCCAGCAGGCCGATTTCTCCGAAATAGTCGCCGCGCGAAAGATAAGCCAGCACCATTTCACCGCCGGGGTGCGCTTGCGTCACCTTCACGAATCCAATGCGCACGAGATAAAAATAATCGGATGCGTCGCCCTGGCGACAGATCACTTGGCCGGGCGTATAACGAACAAGCTCGACGTTGTCGCGCAGGCGGCCGATGAAGTCATCGGTTAGCTCGGCGAAAACGGGGACTCCGCGAAGGTGGCTATCGAGCGCGCGCCGGCGATACGACCGGTCGAGCGCGGCGCGAAAGTTCTTGTTGCGCTGCATGATGTCGAGCACGTTTCGCAGCATTTCGAGCATCGTGCAATCCGTCTCGGCGCGCACAGTGGCTGAACGCGGATACAGGCTCATGCAAGTCATTTCGCCGAAGAGGTCGCCGGGGCCCAGCTCCGCAATTGGATTTTCATAGGAGAGATCCACGGGCGCATCAATGTGGATGTAGCGCTGATCGGTGTCCTCCTCGCGCTCGTCCTCTCGACGCGGAACCAGCCGGCTTGTGAGTTTGCTGAAGAATCCTCGCGCGCCGCCTTGGGTTTTTACGTGCGCGATGGGGGTGGAAATCGAAACTCTCGTCTTCCCTTCGACAATGTAGAAAGCCGTCGAGCCGTATTCGCCCTCGCGGCAAATTATTTCGCCTCGCTTGAAGTGCCGGCGCACCACCGCACCTCGATTCAAGCTGAGGAAAGTTCCGGAAACGCCCTTGAATACGGGAAGCTGCTGCAATTCATCAGGCGTGACCGCTTCGACGCGCGTATCAACGGCAATCGCCGTACCGGTGACGCCTTTGTTGGTTAATGCTCCGGTGGGGCAGGAAACCATGCACTCGCCGCACGAGACGCAAGACGAATTGCCCATAGGCAAGCTGTTATCAAAGGCGATTCCCGCGTTTGCCCCCTTGCCCATCCGGCCGAGAACGAAATTCTCACGAATTTCGCCGCAGCCTCGAATGCAACGGTCGCACAAAATGCATGCATCGAAATCAACGGCGATGCTCGGCGAAGATATGTCTTTGACGCGGCTGGTGCTGCGGCGCGAATAGCGCGGCTGCGAAATGCCGGCTTGCTTCGCCAAGGCTTCAAGCTCGCAGTCGCCGGAGCTTTGCTGGCGCGCGCAGGGAGTTGGATGGTCCGCCATCAGCAACTCGAACAGCGTGTTCCGCGCTTGTTTTACTTTTTCGGATGAAGTAGTGACGACCATGCCGCTTTCGACCGGACGCACGCAGGACGCAGCAAACACACGGGCGCCGACGTCAACCACGCAGACGCGGCACACTCCCACAGGCGTTTCATTCTGCTGATGGCAAAGGGTGGGGATGGCGATGTCGTTCGTGCGCGCCGCGTCGAAGACGGTCGTGCCCGGCGGCACCGCGACTTTCTTGCCGTCAATGGTGAGTTCGATCAGTCCAGCTGCGTTCATGCGGACCTCACCGCCGCAAGCGGGAGAGCGTGAACCGCTGCCACTGAATGACAAATGCCGGAAGGGCACTCGCGGCGCGTAATGTGCGCTTCCACCTCTTCGCGGAAATATTTCAGCACGGAAGCAATCGGTGCCGGGACCACTTGGCCCAAGCCGCAGATCGAAGTCAATCGCAATGCCTGCGAAAGCTCGTCCACGAGGGCCATATCACCCGGCGAGCCATGGCCTTGCGACCAGCCAGCGAGAATGTCCACCATCTTTTGCGAGCCGATGCGGCAGGGCACGCACTTTCCGCAAGATTCGTTGCGGTAGAATTGCGTCGCGCTCAGCGCCATGTCCAGCATGCAGGTGGGCTCGGCGCAAACCACCACTGCGCCAGAGCCGAGCATCGAGCCCGCATCCGCCAGCGATTTGAAATCCAGGTGGACATCCGCCATCGAACCTGGCAAGTAACCGGAAGAAGGGCCTGATGGTGCGAACGCCTTCAGCTTTTTTCCGCCCACGATGCCGCCTGCATGCTTGAAAATCAGGTCGGACATCGGCGAGCCCATCGGAATTTCGTAAACGTCGGGACGCACCACATCGCCGCTCACGCCGACAAATTTCAAGCCCACCATGCCATTCGCGCCCTGGGATTTGTACCAATCCACGCCGCGCACGAGAACTTGCGGGACGTGGGCAAACGTTTCGACATTATTAATAACCGTCGGCTTGTTCCATAGCCCCTGCTGGACCGGGAATGGCGGCTTGTTTCGCGGCTCGGCACGCTTGCCTTCGATGGCCTCCAGCAACGCGCTTTCTTCGCCGCAGATGTAGCCGCCCGGGCTGACAAATACTTCGATATCGAACGAGAGTTCGCTGCTCAGAATGTGCTGGCCCAAAAGCCCTTCCCGGCGGCAGTGGTGAATTTCTGCTTCGCAAATTTTTTCCTGAGCCTCATATTCGTGGCGAATATAAAGGATGCCCTTGCGCGCACCTGTGATCAGCCCTGCAAGAATCATCCCTTCGATCACCAGGTGCGAGAGATGCGTAAGGATAAAGCGATCCTTGAATGTACCCGGCTCGCTCTCATCCGCGTTGCACACGATGTACTTTTCCGGCTCCGGCGATTGGCGCACGATTTGCCACTTCGACTCCGTGGGGAATCCGGCGCCTCCCAACCCGCGCAAGCCCGATGCCTTCAGCGCGGCAAGCGCAGAATCCCAATCGCGCGACGCCACCAGGCGGCGCACAGCTGCGTAATGTTCGCCTCCGCTTTCGCGGTAAGGGTCCGAGGCCAATTCAACGCGCTCGTGCGAAGCAGGAATCGGCGGCAATTCTCCCGTGGCCAGCAATCCACGGATCATCTGCTCGATGCCTGCTTCGTTGGCAAGCGTGAAGATGCGGTCGTTGATGGAAATGGCAGGAGCGCGATCACACCGGCCCAGGCAGGAAACGCCACGAATCGTGACATCTTGATCGCTTGCGTTCTGGTATTGCGTTTCGAGAGTCGTGCGAAGCCGGTCTGCGCCTCGCAAATGGCACGACATATCGCGGCAAATCCGAACGTCGGCTTTTGGCGGAGGCGTCAACCGAAAGTGCGGAAAAAAGCTGGCAACGCCATGCAGGCGGGAAATGGGTACGTCTATTCTCTTCGACAACGCGTCCAGCTGCTCGGCCGGCAGGAAGCCGAACTTGTGCTGTAGGGCCCTGAGTTCCTCAACGATCAAAATTGTTCCCCCGCCCTGGGGAGATTATTTCGTCCCCGCATGTCCGCCCAAGTAAACGAGAAGCAGGATAGTCCAGCACTCATATAGCAATCCTCGCCGTGCAAGTCTACGAAGGTGTGCGGACCTGCGTCAAAGAGTTACCGCCAACAGTTTTTCGAGGCCCCACATGCGTTGACACGACGGGTTACCGGTAGTACAAGAACAGCGCTGTGCGATCAATCTTGCCGACAATCCCCGGGCGTCCTGACTTACCATACGGAAGATGATTCGGAGACTCGCGGCATATCCCTCCCGCTTCGCGACGGCCTCCTTTTTGTTTTTTACTGCTCTGGCCTGCGCCGCTGCTATTTCACCCGAAGCTCAATCACATAAGGCGGCTAACCCACGCTCCGCGTTTGCAATTACTTCCGGCGAACAAGCGCAGCAATACACGGGACCTGGTTCGTGCAGCTCAACAAGTTGCCACGGCAGTATCGCGCCGCGCACCGATAATCGCGTCCGCCAGAATGAATACAGCATTTGGATCGTCCGCGATAAGCACTCCAAAGCATTCGTCTCGCTCACAGGAACTGTGGGTGAACGGATGGCCGCCATTTTGAATTTGGGCAAAGCCGAGTCGGCGCCGAAGTGCCTCGCGTGTCATGCGCTCGACGTCCCCGCAGCGCAGCGAGCGCATACTTTTGATTTGAGTGATGGCGTAAGCTGCGAGAATTGCCACGGCCCAGCGTCCGCATGGCTGGGCCGCCACACGGAACGAGGCTGGACGCACGAGCAATCCGTCGCCCTGGGCATGTACGACACGCGCGATCTGATCAAGCGCAGCGAAATGTGCCTATCGTGCCACCTGGGCAATGAACAGAAATCCGTGGATCACGAAATGATCGCCGCGGGCCACCCCGATCTCTATTTCGAGCTTGACGCCTTCTCAGCAGCCATGCCCCGGCACTGGAAAGAACCGGGAGAGCCAGGGGAAGCAGAAGGAAGCGACCCCTGGTTCGACGTTCGCGAATGGTCCACCGGCCAGGCCGTCCAGCTTCAGGAATCGCTGACGCAGCTTGCCTCGCGGGCGCAGGGAAAAATCTGGCCGGAATATTCGGAGCTCGAATGCTACGCGTGCCATCATTCGCTTGGTCCCGCGGAGCAGAGCTGGCGGCAAGCGCGCGGCTATCCCAACCGGCGCCCTGGAAGCCCGCCATGGAACGCTTCGCGTTACGTTGTGTTCCGTGAAATTGCGCGGCACGTGGATGAGCCCGACTCGCAAGAACTAGACAAGCAACTCGCGCACCTCGGGAATCTGATGAGCGATCCCGGTTCCGATCGTGCGGCCATCGTCACGGAAGCGAAGAATGCAGCGCTGATCGCGCACGATCTCGCCCTGAAGTTGAATCACATGCCTTATGATTCCGCGGTGACTCTACGCTTGCTGCACCAAATCACTTCCGACGCGGATTACATTTCCAACCAGGACGAGCACGCTGCGGCGCAAGCCGCGATGGCCATCCAATCGCTCTTCGTCGCTTACGACCGCAACGAGAAGATGCAGAATGCGCCGGAAGTGCGAGCAGCCATCAGTGGCTTGTTTGACCAGTTGCAGGTCCCCTCGAATTACGATCCCACGCGTTTCTCGCGGCAAATGCATGAAGTCAACGCGCTGCTCCGTTAGCAAGTACGATACTCCGCGTGTAGTCGTGCTTTCACAATCCATCAGGCCATTGAGAGTATCGATTTCATCACAGCCCGGCGTCTACTCCTCAGCTTGGGGCAGAGGTGACTTTTTCCATGCAGCACTACGAATTGATCGTGATTGGCAGCGGCCCGGCGGGTGAAAAAGGCGCTGCTCAAGCCGCCTATTTCGGCAAGAAGGTTGCGCTCGTCGAACGAAGCGAGCAATTGGGCGGAGCGTGTATCAACACGGGCACGCTTCCCAGCAAGACTCTGCGCGAGTCCGCGCTTTATTTCTCCGGGCTCGGTCAGCGCGGTCTCTATGGCATCGATTATTCACTTCGCGAAGGGCTCACCATCCAGGATTTCATGCGGCACAAGGACGCGGTCGTCAGCCAGGAACGCGACAAGGTCTCGAAGAACATCGCGGCCCATTCGATCGATCATTTCACGGGCCCAGGGCAATTCGAGGATGCTCATCACCTTGTGGTTCACCCCGCGCAAGGTGAACCAAAGCGGATTTCCGCCGACGTTTTTCTGATCGCCACCGGGTCGAAGCCTCATCGCTCTCCTGAAATCCCGTTCGACGACGAGTTCATTTTTGACTCGGACACCATCCTGCAAATGGGCCGCATTCCGGAAAGTGTGGCCGTGATTGGCGGAGGCGTGATTGGTTGCGAGTACGCGTCCATCTTTGCCGCGCTGGGAGTGAAGGCGGCATTGGTGGATGGCCGGGACCGCCTGCTTCCTTTTCTGGACGCGGAAATTTCCGAACGCCTGCGCGGCCGCCTTGCCGATCTCGGCATGCAATTCCTTTTCAACGATCGGCTGCAGATTCTCGATAAGGCCACCGGAAGAGTCACCCTGAAACTTGAATCAGGAAAAATTCTGGAAGCGGAGGCGTGTCTCTTCGCCGCAGGCAGACGCGCGGCAGTGGAGGGACTAGGGCTTGAAAAAGTCGGACTCGGGGTCAACAAACGCGGATACATCGAAGTAAACGAGGTGTATCGAACCACTGCGTCGAATATCTACGCCGCCGGCGACGTTATCGGCTTTCCGGCGCTTGCTTCCACGTCCATGGAACAGGGGCGGGTTGCGGTCTGCCACGCGTTTGGATTCCAGTACAAAAAACGGCTGGCCAATATGCTTCCCATGGGAATTTACACGATTCCGGAAGTCTCAGGCGTAGGTGAAACAGAGGAATCCTGCAAGGAGAAGGGACTTCCGTATGAAGTTGGGCGCGCACAGTATTCTAATAACGCCCGCGCGCAAATCGCAGGAGATCGGCATGGCATGTTGAAATTGATCTTCAGCCGCGACGACCGCCGGTTGCTGGGGGTCCACATCCTGGGCGAGAGCGCTACGGAGCTGATTCACCTGGGAATGATGGTGCTCGAATCGAAGGGGACGATCGATCTGTTCATAGATTTTGTTTTTAACTATCCGACGCTTTCGGAAACCTACAAATACGCCGCCTATGACGGCCTGGGAAATCTCACCGGCCATAAACTCCGCGAAGGCTAACGGCGCGCGAAACCTAATCCGTCGGATTCCTCGGGAAACTCAAATACGGCAACCGCACGCCCTGAATCAGTATCTGATCGGCGCGGATCGCCGGAGGCGCTGCAAAGCAGTTCACGGCGCCGCTCGGGCAGCCATTCACGCAAGCACCGGGCCCCGCGCTGCACGTTCCCCCATCGCTCACGTAATCATCCTGCTCCACACCGTCTCCGCTGACGCCCAAACCTCCCACGAGAACTCCTCCCACGTAAAGCGGCTCTGAGCCAGGAAAAAATACGATCCCACTTTGATTCTGCGCGGTGTTCGGTCCGGGCGGTCCCGGAGGATCCGCGCCCTGCGTGCAGGGGTTCGCCATATCTTGCATGAACAAATCAAAGAAGGGTCCTGGCGACGTCCCATTAATTCCCGGCGGATACAAAGGCATCGCGCCAAAACTGATCGTGCGATTCGTCACAGCCGTGCCCATCGGAACGCCGGGCAGGTCAGCTGTTGACCGGTTTGGCCCGTTGAAATAGATCATGTTGCGCGCTTTGCTGGCGGCCACATCGACGCTGAAGACCGTCGCGTCGTGCATTCGGTACAATCCGATAATCGTGCCGTCCAGATCGCTCACGGCGATCATCATGCGTGCTCGCGATTCCGACGGAAGACGAATCACTGCTCGCGTTGTATTGGCCGTATTCACTGCATTCGTGATGATCGCACCCACTTGCGCCGACGTCAGTCCGCCTACGGGACCATCCGCGGGTCCCACAAGATAGCCGTCCGGCGGGGGCCCTGCACTCGCTACAGGAGCGATCACATAAAAGCTGGAATTGAATGGTCCGCTTGCAGGAGTCAAGTCGCTTGGAGGCGACGTGTTGTCCACGAACGGCACCGCGATTCCGTCGATCACCACCGCGCCAGGCGCAGGCAAAGGCAAAAATCCAATTTGATCCGTGGTTGCATTCGGTCCACCCATCGCAATCATGCTGGCTGCGGCGTATGCGACGTATTCCGCGACATCAAGCGGCACACCCGCGATTCCAATCCCCCCCACCGCGTGTCCGCTTTTGAAAATCGGCACTCCGCCGGGATTCACCGCAGACGGCTGGCTATCCATCGAATCGGCCTTACCGGTGATCACACCCAGCCGATCCGGCGAGCCATCAATTGAGGCGGCAAGAGGAATCTCCTGCCCGGCAATGTAATTCGACGAAAGCAGGCATCCGCGGTTTGTGCTTTCAATCCCGTAGAGCGCCGCGTTGGGCGCGTTTGCAATTCCCGGGGGAAAATGAATCCCGCTAATATACCGAACCGTGCGTGAAGAGAGCGGCGCCTGATCGTTGCTGAAGAAGGCCGCTGTGCGAGCTAGTGAAACCGCCAAGTCTCCGGTCGGCACCATGTTTCCGTAGTTTCCGGCCGACGTCACCGGTGCGCTCGGCCCTTGCCAAACGGCTAGGATATTGCCCAATCGATCCACGACGGCAATGGACATTCCATCCGAATCTGCCGTTTGAGCAGCCGCCTCGACGATCATTCCCACGTCGCTCTGCGTCAGAGAAGCCGATCCCGATGGGGGTTGCGGATACAGCGTGGCAGTGCTGCCGCCTCCGCCGCTGTTCCCGCTGGTCGCTCCGCCGCAAGCGCAGAGGCACACGCTCAACGCGAGACTCAATCCAAGCGTTTGCATAGATGAATTTCGCGTGCGAGGCGTGGACATGGCTATGAAGTGATTCGTATCACACGCGAAAACGCTTCTCAATTCCTCATCCGCTCCCAGATTCGTTCGCAGCACTAGGAATCATTTTCGCAACGCCCGCGCAATCTGCCCGAAACTTCGCCGATTTTGTGGAATATACTTGGCCGCTCGAAGAGATTTTGATGGGCGAGGCCTAACGCTCTGCTCCTCAGGAATCGTCAATCATTGCGTCGCGCAATAGAGGGGATGCTGCCCGCATCCTCGAACCTCGGCAAAAACTTGACGCTGAATCCGGCCGCGTTCCTGTATCTCTCGATGTCATTGTTCGCGTTGCCTCCCGCGCCGCGCCACGATGCGCATCATGCGCGCCATCCGGCAAAGCTGGCGCATAGCCCTCACCATTCATCAAGTCACTCGCATCCCAGTTTGCACGCGCCGAATCGAAGTCATCCAGCGCAACAACAACAGAACCAGCAGCAACGTATCGTCCAACAGAAGCCGCCTCACACCGGCGCAGTCGAAGGAATTGTCCGCGATGCCTCGGGCAAACCCGTCACCGGTGGAGCGGTCGTCTTGCGTGACGTGAATCCTGCCGGGAAAACGTTCAAACAGATTGCCGACGCCAATGGCGTTTTCCGATTCATTGACCTGCCGCCCGCGGATTATGAGCTCACGGTCGAAAAAGAGGGCTACGAATCGCATGCTCAAGCCGATATACATCTGGCCGCTGGCCAGGTGATCGATCGCGACGTCGAAATCAAAGCAATTGCGGCCGCCATTGCCAGTCCACCGCAGCCGCTGCAAGAATCGCCCCAGCTGAATCCATATCCAGGCGTGCTGCAACGCCTGGCAGAACCATCCGTCTTACATTCTGAATCGCCCGAATCACTGCCTCCCGCGAACTTGGTTTTTCAGCCCGATCCAGATCGCTGGGCCATTGCGATGCCGGATTGGGATCGTTACGGAATTGGCGGCGAGGGCCCGTACGCGCACAGCCGCACCTGGGATCCATTCAATCGCAATAAACTCAAAGGCGACTACCCCATCATCGGCAACCGCACTTTCCTAAATCTTACCGCCGTCAGCGACACATTCTTCGACGGCCGCCGCCTCCCCACGCCGAGCGGCGAAAGCACCGCGCGTCCCGGAGAGCCGGGGTTTTTCGGCAAAGGCCGCCAGTTTTTCGTGGACCAGTTGTTCCTGTTCTCCTTCGACCTATCTCATGGCGACACCTCGTTCCGACCCGTGGACTGGCGCATCCGCATCACGCCCGCCGTGAGCGTAAATTATCTCAACGTGCAGGAATTAGGCATCGTCAATGTAAATGTGGCTAGCGGCACCACGCGCCTGGATTCGCACGTCGGCCTGCAGGAGGCTTTCGCGGAAGTGAAGCTCGCCGACCTCGGCACTCACTACGATTTCATTTCCGTCCGCGCCGGCATTCAGCAATTCAACAGCGATTTCCGCGGCTTCATCTTCAACGACAGCCAGCCCGGCGTGCGCGTCTTCGGCAACCTCGACTCCAACCGCTGGCAATACAATCTCGCGTACTTCAACTTCCTGGAAAAGAATACGAACAGCGGCATCAATTCCTTCGCGCTTAGAAATCAGCAGGTGATCGTCGCCAACGCCTACCGCCAGGATTTTCTCTTTCCGGGTTACACGGCGCAGTTCAGCGTGCACTACAACATGGACCAGGCTTCGATCCACTACGACGACAATGGCTTCCTCGTCCGCCCCAGTCCGATCGGCGACGTTCGTCCGCACAGCGTTCACGCCGCCTACCTTGGCTGGGCCGGCGACGGGCACATCGGTTGGCTGAATTTGACCCACGCGTTCTACCAGACATTCGGCAACGACAGCTTCAATCCGCTCGCCAATCGCCCTGTAACGATCGACGCGCGCATGGCAGCGCTTGAGCTCTCCGTTGACAAGGACTGGGCGCGCTTCAAGACCTCCGTCTTCTACGCTTCCGGCGACGGCAACCCGTCGAGCGGCCGCGCCCACGGCTTCGATTCCATCGACGATTTCCCGGAATTCGCCGGTGGAATTTTCAGCCTGTGGAATCGCGAAGGCATTCGCCTCACCGGCACCGGCGTGCTGCTCACTCCTCCCAACAGCCTTTTGCCCGACCTCCGCTCGAGCAAGGATGAAGGCCAGGCCAATTTCGTGAATCCGGGAATCCTGCTCGTCAACATGGGCACCAATCTCGACCTCACGCCCAAGCTGCGCGGCTTCATCAATGCTAATTACTTACAGTTCATGCGCACGGAGCCGCTGGAGCTGCTTTTGTCTCAGGGAGACTTCCGTCATTCGATCGGCTTCGACTATAGCGCCGGCGTGCGCTATCGCCCGCCGCTCACGGAAAACGTCACACTCACCGCGGGCGCTTCGGCTCTCACGCCGGGAGCGGGGTTCCGCGATATTTATTCGGGCAAAGTTTTGGTTTCCGTTTTCACGGATTTGCGCTTTCAGTTTTGAATTGCCAGGATGTGTGCGGCAGGAATACGAACGGGGAGTGCCAGCGGGATGAATCGCTCGGCCAAATCGAACAACGAACTCGCGCACCGCGCGAAATGGCGGTACTTTCCCGTTCTCGCGGCGTTAATCGCGATCGGCGCGGCGCTCGCCGCCGAATCCTCCCCCAAAGCCCAGCTTGCGCAGTCGCAACAGCAATCGTCGCGGCAACCGGCCAGCCTCGGCGCGGCGGGCCAATCCGAATCCGAAGTAGAGCGGAAGAATTCCGGCTGCCTCACGTGCCACGTCACCACCGACGAGCGCACCATGCACGCCGGCGGCACCGTGCATCTGGCGTGCGTGGATTGCCACGGCGGAGACTCGAGCATTCAAATCGCGCCCGGCACTGCGTCCTCTTCGCCGGAATACGCGCAGGCAAAAAATCGCGCGCACCCGAAATCGAGCAACCCTGAATTTGCTCGCAGCTCCGCTAACCCGGTCCGCTCCTATACAAGCTGGCTGCGCGCAAATTACGATTACATTCGCTTCATCAATCCGGGCGATTTGCGCGTCGCGCCGAAAACCTGCGGCCAATGCCACGCCGCGGAAGTCTTGAAAGTTCAAACCAGCATGATGACAACCGGCGCCCTCCTTTGGGGCGCGGCCCTTTATAACAACGGCGCCTACCCGATTAAGAACGCGCACTTCGGCGAGAGCTATTCCGCCGATGGTGTCCCACAGGATATTCGCACCATCCCGCAGCCCACGCCCGAGGAAACGCGCACGAAAGGCATCCTCGCGGAACTTACTCCGCTGGAGCGCTGGGAAATTTCGCAACCCGGCAATGTGCTGCGCGTGTTCGAGCGCGGCGGCGAAAAAAAGAGCGAAATCGGGAATCCCGACCGCGAAGAGGAATCCGGCCGCCCCGACGATAAACTCAGCGACCGCGGTTTCGGCACCGAGTTGCGCACCGATCCCGTGTTTCTTGGCCTTCAAAAAACGCGGCTCCTCGATCCGCTTCTCTATCTCCCCGGCACAAACGATCAACCCGGCGATTACCGCGCCAGCGGATGCACCGCGTGCCACGTCGTCTACGCGAACGATCGCTCGCCAGACCATTCGGGCCGGTACGCGAATTTCGGAAACCTAGGACAGTCCGCGACCACCGATCCCACAATCCCTAAGAACGAATCGGGCCATCCCATTCGTCACGCCTTCACGCGCTCCATTCCTTCCAGCCAGTGCATGGTCTGCCATGTCCATCCGGGAACGAACATGGAGACCACCTATTTCGGCTACACCTGGTGGGACAACGAAGCCGACGGCGAGAAAATGTATCCGGCGAAGCAGCGGAACCCGACCGAAGAAGAAAAATATGAAGTCTCGCTTCGCAATCCGGAAGGCGCTGCGCCACGCGGCCTCTGGTCGGACTTGAAGTTCTTGCAGCAAGTGGGCAGCCCCCAATTCAATAAGCAGCTCCACGAATCGCAGTTCGCGGATTTTCACAGCCACGGCTGGGTCTTTCGCGCCGTCTTCAAGCGCGATCGCAAAGGCGATCTCCTCGACGCGGACGACAAAGTTGTTTCGCCAAGCGATCCCCGGAAATTCGACAAAGCCGTTCATTTGAAAGATATTCATCTCGAAAAAGGAATGCAATGCATCGATTGCCATTTGGAGCAGGACAGTCACGGCAATGGAAAACTCTACGGCGAGCCGCGCGCGGCCATTGAACTCGATTGCATCGATTGCCACGGCACGATCGAAAAACACGCGAGCCTGCTCACGTCCGGCTCCGCCGCTCCCGCGGGCGGCACTCATCTTGAAATCCTGCGCACGCCGTGGGGCGAACGCCGCTTCGAATGGAAAGCCGGCAAGCTCTACCAGCGATCCATGATGGATGCGAACGTCGCTTGGGAAGTGGTGCAAACCCTCGACACGATCACTCCCGGCAACGCGCATTACACCGAAAAATCTCGCTGGGCGAAGACCGTTCAGACCGACGGCACAACTTGGGGAGACGCGCCCTCCGATGAATCTCATCTCGCGCATCCCAATAGCAAAATGACGTGCTACGCGTGCCATACCTCCTGGACCACGAACTGCTTCGGCTGCCATCTCGCAATGACGTCCAACCAGCGCAAGCCCATGCTCCACAACGAGGGCCTGCTCACGCGCAATTGGACGAACTATAGCTTCCAAGTCTTGCGCGACGATGGATTCATGCTCGGAATTGACGGCACGGTAACGGGCCACCGCATCGCGCCCGCGCGTTCGTCCTGTGCGATCCTGGTCAGCTCGCAGAATGCAAATCGCGACTGGCTCTATTACACGCAGCAAACCGTTTCCGCCGACGGATTTGCCGGCACGGCATTCAGCACGTTCGTTCCCCACACGGTGCGCGCGAAGGAAACGAAATCCTGCGAAGATTGCCACCTTACCCCGCGCAACGACAACAACGCCTGGATGGCGCAAGTCCTGCTGCAGGGGACGAATCTCGTCAATTTCATGGGCCGCTACATTTATGTCGCCAACGGCAGCAAGGGCTTTGACGCCGTTGCTGCCACGGAACACGACGAGCCACCCGCCGTGATCGGCAGCTACTTGCAACGCCTCGCTTATCCGGACGATTACAAGCGGCACGTCGCCCGCAATCGCGAACTCGAGCAGGCTTACCATCACGAAGGCAACGTGCTCGACGTCCAGCTCCGCGGCGAATATCTCTACGCCGCCACGGGCAAAGGCGGCCTCCGCATCTACGACGTGGCCAACATTGACAACAAGAATTTTTCCGAGCGCATGGTCACCGCGCCCGTTTCTCCCCTCGGCCAGCGCCTGTATCTGAAAACAAGATTTGCCACCTCGGTCGCCAGCCCCTCGACCCTGGCTCTCGATCCCGCGCGCAAGCAAAATCCGGAAAACGAAGAGCAGGCCATCCATCCACTCTATGCGTTCCTGTACGTCGCGGATAAATACGAAGGTCTCGTCGTCGCCGGAGACCCGAACGTCAAAGGCAAGAGGCCAGGCGTAAGCACGCTGCTTGACGGCAATCCGAAGAATAATTTCCTGAAGCGCGCATTGGCATTCAATCCGAATGGCGTTCTGAACGGAGCGCGCCGCATCACGATCGCCGGCACCTACGCCTACATGCTTTGCGATCGCGGCCTCGTCGTCGTGGATCTCTCGAATCCACTCGACCCTCATGTCACGGCCGAGATCGGCGCGCCGGATCTGGCCGATCCGCAGGGGATCGCCATACAATTTCGTTACGCGTTCGTTGTGGATCGCCAGGGGTTAAAAGTCCTGGACGTAACGGCGCTGGACCATCCGCGAATCGTTCCCTCCGCCGCCGTGCCGCTGGAAGACGCGCGCAACGTCTACGTCGCGCGCACGTACGCTTACGTTGCCGCCGGCAAGCAAGGCCTGGCGATCGTCGACGTCGAGAAGCCGGAACAGCCCCGCCTCGACCAGCTTTTCACGGGCGACGGAAAACTCAATGATGCCCGCGACGTAAAAATCGGAATGGTGGATGCCAGCGCATTTGCTTTTGTCGCCGACGGGCGCAACGGCCTCCGCGTCTTGCAGCTCATCTCGCCCGAAGACTCGCCGAATTCCTACGGCTTCAGTCCGCGTCCAACTCCCAAGCTGATCGCCACGTATCGAACGCGCGGCCCGGCGCTGGCAATTTCCAAGGGAGTGGATCGCGATCGCGCCGCCGATGAAAGCGGCAACCAGCTCGCCGTTTTCGGGCGGCGCGGCGCCCGTCCGCTGAACCGCGAAGAGGCTGCGCGGCTTTATCTGCGCAACGGTAAACCCTATACCGTCAATGATATGCCTCCGAAACCGGCGCAATCTGGCAAGCCTGAGTAAACTCCTTCGCACCTGCGGCATGTAGCTGGATTGGTCACCGCGCAACATCGCCGCCGTTGACTCACCAAGCCCCTCTGTCAGACTTAGTTCAATCAAGGCGAATTTGGGCATCGAAAGAGGACACCGATGGACTCCTTCAAACACTTCACAGTTGTACTGCTTTGCCTTCTGCTGGTTTATTTGCCCGTGATGGCTGAACCGCAGGCCGCGGCGCAGCAGGCCGGCCAGATCAGCGCGCTGATTCCCGCAGCCACGCGAAATTCCCAGGCGGCGACGGTGAAAGAAGAGCTCGATTGGAACGATCTGCTCAAGACCGAACATACTGGGCGAGTCCGAGCGGGTCTCACCGACGGCTCCATCCTGAGCGTGGGCTCCGATAGCGAGCTCCGCATCGTGCAGCACGACGCCACCTCGCAGCAGACCTCGCTGGAGTTGAATTTCGGCAAAGTGCGCAGCCAGGTCGTCAAAATCACCAAGCCGGCGGGTAAATTCGAAGTGAAGACTCCGAATGCCGTGATCGGCGTGATCGGCACCGATTTTTATGCGGCATTCGATCAGGACAAGACGACAGTGATTTGTTACAAGGGGACGGTAACGGTCACTCCCGGCGCCAACGCCAAGGTGACCCACAGTTCGGGGCAATCCAACACCGCAACTAACTCGATTACAGTCGCCGCGGGACAAATGGTGGAAATCACCAACGACTTTCCTCCCCCCGGCTTCAAGTCCAGCCAGACTCCCCCTGACACGCAGCAGGCGAGCCTGCTCGCCACGGGTGTTTCGGACACGCTTCCCGTTGCTCACCCTAGCCATTTCGGCCGGAACATAGGGATTACCACGGCGGTGGTAGTGGCAGGGCTGGCAATCGGTATCCCGCTCGGATTGCGCGGCGGCAGCAGTTCCAGCGGGTGCGTGAAAAACCCCAATACCGGCGCGTGTAACTAATTCGGTTGGGGTCGGCCCGGAGGAATCGCTCCGGGCGGCCAAGCCGCCATCGCGATACTTATGAAATTTCTGGAACAACGCTGGTCGCGGTGGTCGGCGTGGCTGGACACTCTTTCGTTTGGCCGAACGGATTTGTGGCTGGGAGTGGGGGTCACACTTCTGGGCCTGACGCTTTTTTGGTTCTCCGGAATCGGCGGCAACTCGCGCGCGGGCATCGTTTTTCTCCAGAATATCGAGCTGCGCTCCCTGGACTTGCGATTTGCGATGCGAGGCCAGCGCGCCCACGACGATCGCGTGGTGATCGTTGATATCGACGAGAAGACGCTTCAGAACATCGGTTCGTTCCCATTCCCGCGCAAAAGCTACGCTCAGTTGATCGATCGGTTGAGCGCCGAAGGCGCATCCGTCATCGCGTTGGACGCCACATTTCCGACACCTGAGACGGATTCCGCCCAAGAGGCCCTTCAACGACTCCAGCGCGATCTTGGCTCCTCCGCTTCTCCCGCGCTGCTGCAAAAAATGAAGGACCTCGAGAGCGCGAGCGATCAGGACGCAAAATTCGCGCGCGCGCTCAAGAGCAGCGGCAACGTGGTGCTCGGCCACATTTTTCTCGGCTCGGAAAGCGATGCGCCCACCGAGTCCCCGCTCGCCAAGGAGTACTTCAACATCGTTTGGGCCAAGGCGTTTCCGCAAGTCCTCAAGGTGAATTCCAAGGATGGGCGGGATTTCGACCTGGGGCAGACTTGGATTCGCAACGGGGGCAAAGTCTATTCGAACGTGGAAGCAAACATCTCGAAGCTCGCGGAGGCCGCGGATTCCTACGGCTTCATCAATATCCGGCCGGACCCGGATGGTACGTTGCGGCACGCGATGTTGATCGCTCGGTACAGGGACCAGGACTTCTTCCCGTCGCTCGATTTGCAGGTGGTGCGCGAATACGAAAAGATCCCAGACCAAAATGTGGCCGCGTTCATCGCCCCGAATGGGCTGGAGCGGATTCAGCTCGGCAGCCACACGCTGCGGCCGGGGCACGACGGCACCGATCTCATCAACTATACGGGCCCCTACGGCACCTATCGGCACTATTCCATGTGGGACGTGATGAACGGCGCGGCACCTCCGGATTCGTTTCGCGGAAAAATGGTGCTGGTCGGCGCCACAGCGCTTGGGATCGGAGACATTCGCAACACTCCTTTTGAGGGCCTCTACATGGGAGTGGAGGTGCATGCCAACATCATCGACAACGTACTCCACAGCGGTGAAAAAGGGCGAAGTTTTCTCACGCGTGGATCGAACGACGAGATGATTGACCTTGGCTTCATCCTGCTTTTCGGCCTCGCATTTGGATACTTGTTCAGCCGCGCCACGCCGCTCTATTCCACGATCTCCATGCTGGCCACATTGGCGCTGTTCGGGTGGTTCGTTTACTTCATGTTTGCGGATGGGGGCCGTTGGCTGAGTTTCGTTATTCCCGCCGCGACGCTGGCGGCGAATTACGCGGCCATCACGAGTTTCCGCATGATCTTCGAAGAGCGCGAAAAGCGGAAGATTCGCAAGGCCTTTTACCAGTATGTGTCCCCCGGCGTTATCAAGCTCATCGAAAAGAATCCGCGGAAGTACTTTCGCCCGGGCGGTGAAATGAAAGAACTGACGGTGATGTTCAGCGACATTCGCGGCTTCACCACGATTTCCGAGGGCCTGACTCCAGACGAACTCGTTCAATTGCTGAACGAATACCTGGGAGAGATGACGGACATCGTGTTCGAGACCAACGGTACGCTCGACAAGTATATTGGCGACGCCATTATGGCTTTCTGGGGTTCGCCGTACCCGCAGGAAGATCATGCCTATCGAGGATGTTCGTGCGCCTTGCGCATGATCAAGCGGCTGGACGCGCTCAACGCCAAATGGAAATCGGAGGGGCGGCGGCCGATTTCGATTGGAATCGGGCTGAATGCCGGCCCGGTGAATGTTGGCAACATGGGCTCGGCGAAACGGCTCGCGTGGACCGTGATGGGCGACAACGTGAATCTTGCCTCGCGTCTTGAGGGAATCAACAAGGAATATCACACGCAAATCGTGATTAACGAGACGACGTATCGCCAGGTGGCCGGCCAGTTTGTCTGCCGCGACCTCGACAAAATTCGCGTGAAGGGCAAGAACCAGCCCGTGAATATCTATGAGCTGCTCGGCGTGGCCGCGGAGAGGCCAAAATTCGAATCGCTGCTCGCGGATTTTGACCGCGCCATGGCGGCTTACCGCGCGCAAGATTGGCACGCCGCCTCTGCCAGATTCGGAGAGCTCCACGAGGGTTATCCTGACGATGGCCCCACCAAGGTGTTCCTGGAGCGGTCGCTGGACTTCTTGAAACACGTGCCTGAAGGTGAATGGGACGGCGTCTACGTGATGAAAACAAAATAAGCGGCAAAATGCCCTGTCTGGGTTAGACGCGGTTCGATGGGAAATCGAGGGCCGTGTTCTCACCGACCTTTGCGAGGCACACGAACGCTTCCTTGCACGCTTTTTCTAGTTTCGCGTGAATCATCATCCGGGACAATTCGCCGACGAGGTCCGGCGCGAGGCGCGGCGGGATCGCCGTGATCCGCGCCTTTGTTGTGAGAACCAGTTCGGCGACAAGCGCCTCGACATCCTGGATCGCCACGAACTGCGCGCGCTGTTTCGCGAGTTCCATTTCCCGGAGGTCCGCGTCGGCGCGGAGCAAACGGATTCGCTCCTCGCGCTCGCCCGCAAATCCGCCCTCCGACAGCGGGACCGCTTTCTTCTCAACCGCATGGAGGTACCGCACGTACAAGCGGACGCACTTCAACAGATCGGTCGTAGATCTGGTCGGCATAAGGCTGCCACCTCGCGGATCAATGCAAATCGATAGGGGGAGGATCAGCGAGTATCCGCTTCGGTTCGTCGCGGGCCCCCCGCAACCAGCTCTGATACTTGGTTTTGACGTGCAGAGTGAGGCCGGGCTCACGCCCGGCCTCTTTCTTTGCTCCGGCTTACGAGCCCGAACAAGTCAGCATATCTCAAGTCGCCGAAATCGGTGGCCGAACGCTGAATCCTCTGTTGTTTCTACTGAATTCCCATCACTGGCCGGAGGGAACGGCAGTGCCAACCGGGTAGACAATGATCTCGACGTCTCCCCATCCGGAGTCGGCGCCGGCGGTGCTGGCGCCCGCCGGAGCGGTTGCGTCAATTTTCTTCCCCATTCCCAGGGTCTTCAGCTGCGTGTCGTCGAAACCGAAATTGCCTACCAGGTAGGCGCGTACCACCGCGCAGCGAGCCTGCGTCAACACCAAGTCTTTCTGGGCGTCTCCGGTCATGCCGGTGGAGACGACCACGACTGCGATGCCGAACTCATTGCCGGCAAGAAACTGCCCGGCGGCGGCCAAAGAGCCCTGGTTTTTCAGCGAGGCTGTGTCGATTTTGTCGAAAAGGTGTTGTGGCTCGTACGTGAACGTTTTCAGAGGCGAGCCGTCCGGCAGGCGCAAAATTTCATCTTTCGCCAGCTCCGCCGAATCTTCATAGCCGCGTTTCTTGAAATATCCGCGAAGCAGGAAATTCTGCTTCAGCGCTTCCATGTTCTCCTGGAAGTCCGCGATCCCCGCTTGCGCGTGAACCATCGTATCGCGCATTCCAGCCGCGGTCTGGTCCAGCGACGTATACATCTGCTTGTCGTTGACCAGGGCCCCGATGGTTCCTTGACCTTGGTCGATCTTGGCGCTGATGGACTTCAGGCTGGCGGTAGCCGCCGTGGTGTTGTCGATGGCCGCCTTGCTGCTGTCGAGAATGGCGTCCGTCTTGACGATCAGGTCGGCGATGACGAGCGGAGGCTGGCTGGCGATCGTGTCGCCATCCCTTACATTCGCTGCTCCGGCGGAACCAAACGAGATCGATACATATTCATTGCCCAGGAGGCCCTCGGTCTCGATGGCAGCCACCGAGTCCTGTTTGATGATCTCGTGGGTGGAGCGCTGCATGTCCATCAAGATGGTGATCTTGTCGGTGGGATTCTTCGGCAACTGGATGCGGCGCACGGTGCCGCTGTGAACTCCGCCCACTCGCACCTCCGCGCCCTCGTCCATCCCGACTACGGTGCTGAACTGCGCCTTCAGCCGATAGGTGGAGCTGAAGAGGTATTGCTTGTCACCAATGATGAAGACTCCTGCCGCCAGAATCGCCAGCGAAACAACGATGAAGATTCCCAGCCTAGCCGCTCTCGACATATCCGCTCCTATGAATCCTTGAAGAATTCCGCGACAAATTTGTCACCGCTTTTCTCGAGCTCCTCGAAGGTGCCTTCGATAACGGCGTTCCCGTCGTGGAGCAATATGATCCGGTCCGCAATCAACTTGGCGCTGTGAAGATCGTGCGTGACGACGATCGACGCAACGTCGCGCTCTTCCTGCAACTTGAGAATCAACTCGTCGATTTCGCGGGACGTGATTGGGTCGAGTCCCGCGGTGGGTTCATCGAGCAACATGATGCTGGGCTCGAGGGCCAAAGCTCTCGCGAGTCCTACTCGCTTTTGCATGCCGCCCGAAATATCGGTGGGCATTTTCTTGAGGTCGCCTTCCATGCCCACGCTGGCGAGTAATTCCTTGACGCGGTCGCCGCGCTCCGAGGAGGTCATTTTGGTGTGGCGCCGCAAGGGAAACGCCACGTTTTCCTCGACGGTGAGAGAGTCGTAGAGCGCCGCGTGCTGGAACAGGAAGCCCATCGTTTTCCTGAGTTCATTCATCGCTTCGACATCGGAGGTGGTGACCTCCTGTCCGTGGACGAGAATCGATCCCGCGTCAGGCTTCTGCAGGCCTACGATCAGTTTCAACAGGACGCTCTTGCCGGTTCCGCTGCGACCCAGCACCGCCAGAGTTTTGCCGCTGCCAACCGTCAGATCCACTCCGCGCAAGACCGCCTGCGCGCCGAAGGACTTGCGCAAGCCCTGGAGAACCATGGCGGGACCGGCGCTTTCTGCGCGAGTATCGTCGATTGCGCGGTGCTGGCCGTTATCTGCAACGCGCAGCGCGACCGCTTGGTCTGAGCTCATCATGGGAAGAACACCAGGATCATTTTCACCAAAACGACGTCGGCCAGAATCACGAATAGGGAGGATAAGACCACGGAGCTTGTCGCCGAGCGACCCACGCCCTCGGTGCCGCCCTTACTCCGCATTCCCTGGAAGCACGCGATCACGCCGATGATCAGGCCGAATACCGCAGTCCTGAAGGTGGGCGCGAGAAAGTCGCTGAAGCTGGTGCCGCCAAATCCTGCATGGACGAATAGCCGAAGCGAAAGGGGTTCGGCCAGAGTGGTCGCGATCCAGCCGGTTACGACGCCGCAGAAGTCGGCAACCAGGGTTAGCAGCGGGAGCATGAGGATGCAAGCCAGGATGCGCGTGAAGGCCAGGAGCTTGTAGGGGTTGACGCCGGAGGCCTCGATGGCGTCGATCTGCTCGGTTACCTTCATCGACCCCAATTCCGCGCCGATTCCCGCGCCTACCCGGCCGCTAACGACGAGACCTGTGACGACGGGACCCGTTTCGTGAACGATTGAGAACACGATGGCGGCCGGAAGCATGGACTTGGCTCCGAATCGAATGAGGCTGTAACGGCTTTCCAGAGCCAGTACCGCACCGATAGCGGCACCCGCCAGCGCCACCAGCGGCAACGATTTCGAGCCTATCTCGTCGAGCTGTCGAATCAGTTCGCGGCCCTCAAAAGGACGTCTTACCGCCGCTCGCATCACCTGCCAGACAAAAATGCCCAGTTCCCCGAACCACTCGAAGAAGCCGTTGATCGGACTCCAGAGCGAAGTGAGAGTAGATGGCACCGGCGACGTCTCTTGCGGCACGCCGGGGCTGATTAAGGGGCGAGGAGTCGCGGCATTGTCGCTCATGATTATCGCTCAGGCCCTCTCCGCCGGTTGGACGCAAAGCGGGAGAGACAGCATTTTGTTTGCGCGTGCAAGCGCGCGCTGGCCGGTGACACCAATCGAGAAAGGAACACCCGCGAGCCCGTCCAAGTTCTTGTGCATGTGAAATTCTCCCTGCGCGGAGGTTCCTCTTTGCGAGGCCATAGCGAGTAGCAAGAAGGGGTCGGAATGCATAACCAGAAATAACACCCAAACACCTCAAGCGTCTGTCCCAAACAGCACACAATTCCCCGTTGTTCCCAAGTGCTGCCAAATCTGGTGAAGTCGAGCAAGGGTCCGATCGGCAGTTCGTTGGGTGTCGTGATCCGTCCTCGCGGACGTTCCGAAATCACCTGGTTTTGAACCTACTGTGATCAGGGTTCCCAATCAGTCGGAACCATTACTTTGCCGCAGATGGTGAGTTTTCGAAGGCGTCGAACTACGCAGGGGGACGAAATAACTCAATTCGAAACAGGACGATGAGCAGATCAGTACGTTGCAGGCCCCCGCAAAAGTGTCCTACCGGGCGTGCGATGCGGCTTCCTCGATCAAAGCCGCGACCTCCTTCGGCCTGGAGACGTAGACGGAGTGACTGGCACCTGAAACTTCCACCTTGTGGCTGTTCGCTCGTGCGGCGTACCACCGTTCGAGGTCAGGGTTGATGATTCTGTCTTTTCCCGGCACCAACATCCAGCTTGGCTTGATTCTCCACGCGGGCGTGGTGATCACTCCCTTGAAATTGGCGGCCAGGTTGAGCACTTGCGACCGCGCCATGAATGCGGCCTGTTCAGCAGGTACGTCGGCTGCGAAGTACTCAGGAAACTGCGCTGGGTCGAGGTAAGTGAAGCTGTCTGCCGTCGTCTTTATCGCGCCAGACTTGCTTACGTCACTTGGGAAGCGCTTTCCGTCGACAGCCTCACTCTCTCCCGCATCGGGCATGTGGGCCGCCACGTACACCAATCCCGCAACAGACGGATCCGTCCCCGCTTCGGTGATCACGGATCCCCCGTAACTGTGAGCGACAAGGATGCACGGTCCATCTTGCAAAGCAAGGATGCGCTTCGTGGCGGCGACATCCTCTTGGAACGATGTTTCCGGCTCTTGGACCAAGCTGACGTGGTAGCCATCCTTGACGAGAATGTCGTAAACGCCTTTCCAGCCGGAACCATCCGCCCAAGCACCGTGAACCAGAACAATATTCCGAACGCGATGCTCTTCGTTCCGCGCTGAGAGAGCGCGGCAAGCCAAAACCAACAATACGATGCAAAGAAACTGAGACACTCCCCGCAGTACGCGCACGGTCCTCATCGAATCACTCATTTTGCCCTCATCTTTTGCGAAGTATCTCCAGCTGATTTCTGTCTGGCCACTTTCTTATCCGAACTACGGGTTACGTATAGATGCCGTGTCGTAATCTGAAGGATGAGTCGGAACTGCGCATCACGAGATGGAATGGTTTTTCGCTACCCTGAAAGCTTCGCCGCGATATACCTCCATCGTGGTAGTCAGGAAAAACAGTGCTCCCGGCGAACCCCTCTTGGTGCGCTCGGCAAAGCTGGCAAATGCTGCTTAGCGATTGTAGGATGGATGGCTTCCGAGACATAGGCACCTCCACGACTCTTAGTGGACGGAACACTCCATGCTACCGAGGTTACAGTTGGCCCCTTCCGACCCCAGCCGCGCGCGGGTTTGCCATCGTTGTTTCAGCCGGAGGTCTGCGACCCCCACCCTGGCCCCCGTAAACAATTTTGGCCTAGAAGGGGCTCTCCTCCTCTTCTTCTGTATTTTCTTGACTGGTTGCCGTTCCGGACAGAGCGGCCCCAAGCCTTCCATCGAATTCACGAAGGTCCCTCCGGCAGATGAGGGTGGTCCAGACAAGACAGATACGATCGAGGGGCGCGTCGTGGGAGCGCGCCCGGGACAGCAGCTCGTTTTATATGCAAGAAGCGGTCAATGGTGGGTGCAGCCCCTCACCAACGAGCCGTTCACCAGGATCCAACCGGACTCGAAATGGAGCAACTCCACACACCTCGGAACTGAGTATGCAGCGCTTCTTGTTGAGCCGGGATATCATCCGCTGCTCAAGCTGGGTGCGCTCCCGACGGAAGGCGGTGCCGTAGTCGCTGTTGCCACTGTTACAGGCGGGCCGGGTCCACGCGAAGTCTTCAAGACAGTTCACTTCAGTGGCTATGAATGGAAAGTCCGGACGGCTAGCAGCAACCGGGGGGGCAGCATAAACACCTATGATCCTGCAAACGTGTGGACTGACGCCGGCGGTGCGCTGCATCTGAAGATCGCGAACATCTCCGGCAAATGGACCTGCGCCGAAGTGAGTCTCACGCGAAGCCTGGGGTACGGGTCATATCGCTTCGTCGTGCGCGACTCGTCTCATCTGGAGCCGGCCGCGGTTCTGAGCATGTTTACTTGGGAGGATTCGGATCAGAACCCAAATCATAGAGAAATCGACCTTGAGATCACACGCTGGGGCGATCCACTGAGTAAGAACGCGCAATACGAGATTCAACCTTACTACGTGCCTGCAAACGTCGACCGATATATGGTGCCTTCCGGCATCCTGACGTATTCCTTCCAATGGGAGCCGGGAACGATTTCGTTCCGAACGATTCGGGGCGCCAACGGCGGTAACGAATCGCGCCCTGTCGCCGACCACGTGTTCTCATCGGGCGTGCCCACACCGGGCGGGGAATCTGTTCACATGAACTTGTACATATACAAGAGTTCTGCGAGTCCAGTGAAGCATCAAAATGAGGTTGTTATTGAGAAGTTTGAGTACCTTCCTTGACTCGTTAAGCGGGCGCAGCCGGCTATCGAAATGGCTAGCCGCAGGCCTGGGCTTGGCGTGTGCCGCCTGTGCGTTACATGCGAAAGAGCCGAACAAGGCCATGTCGCAGTATGAGCGCGAGCGCTGGGGGATTGATCGGGGATTTCCAAGCGGGGCGGTGTATGCCATCACCCAAACGACAGACGGTTACCTCTGGATTGGGACTGAAAAAGGACTGGTTCGGTTTGACGGATTGAATTTTCACCTTTTTCAGAAATCGAACACCGCGACAGGACCGATCGGTCCGGTTCTAGGCCTGACTGCTGATTCTGAGAACAATTTATGGATAACGCAGCAAGCAGGTTTGCTGCGCTATCACGAAGGAAAATTCGAAGATGCCTCGACTTATTTCGAGCGGCACGAGACTACCGTAACGGCGATGTGCCGAGGAAAGGACGGTCAAGCAATTTTTGCCGGACTCCATAGCGGCTTCGTTAGATCGGGAGCGGGACGATTTTTGACGCTGGCATCGATGCCCGCAATGCCGAACTTCCTTGTGCTTTCCATGGCGGAAATGCCGGACGGGCGAATCTTGCTGGGTACGCGCGACACGGGGCTGTTCCAACTAAGCGGAGGGCGATACTCGGCGGGTCCAGTCGAGTTGCGAGACCGAAAAATCAATTGTCTTCTTCCCTCCGACAAACAAGAGGTGTGGATCGGCACTGACAATGGCCTCGTGCGATGGAACGGAACAGAAGTTGTCAACGCCACAATACCGCGTGGCTTGATCCACGCCCAGATTCTTGCCCTTGGGAAAGATCGCGAATCGAATACGTGGATTGGCACGGCTGACGGTCTCTTCAGAATCGACTCGGAAGGAGTGTCCTCCTTCGATGAAGGTCACCGTCGCCCAGGTGGACCCGTTACGGCGATCTTCGAAGATCGGGAGGGCAACGTGTGGACGGGGAGTGCTCAAGGTCTTGAGCGGTTTCGCGACAGCGTCTTCACCACCTATTCCCTTCCCGAGGGTCTGCCATCGGAGACCAACGGACCAGTCTACGTAGATTCCGATGGCCGCACGTGGTTCGCTCCTTCCGAGGGTGGACTCTACTGGCTCAAAGAAGGAGTGGTTGGGCGCGTAAGGAGCGCCGGGCTGGATGGAGACGTCGTTTATTCCGTTACAGGTGACGGCGGTGAATTGTGGATTGGCCGGCAACGCGGCGGGTTGACGCATTTGCAGTACAGGGACGGGACGTTGACGAGCGAGACCTATACGCAAGCGCAAGGGCTCCCCCAAAACAACATTTATGCGGTTCATGAGAATCATGACGGAACGGTTTGGGCTGCCACATTAAGCGGCGGCGTCAGCAAGTTCAAGGACGTAAAATTTACCAACTACAGCACCGCGAGCGGACTGCTGTCCAACTCGGTTGCGTCGATTACGGAAGGTTCTGACGGCACAATGTGGTTTGCGACACCCCGGGGTCTGAGCGGGTTTTCGAATGGACGCTGGCGGTCTTTTACCCAAGAGGATGGTTTGCCATCGGAGGATGTAATCTGTCTCCTCGAAGATTCAACGGGCACGCTTTGGCTCGGCACCGCGAAAGGCCTCGCCTGGATTCGCTCCGGGAGTGTTGGAACTCTCGAAGAGGCGCCTGATTCACTGCGCGAACCGATCTACGGAATCGAACAGGACCGGAACGGAGGTCTGTGGATAGCAACCGCGAATCGCGTGCTGCGCGTTGATCGCGCCAGACTGCTCCAGGGAAAGCTCAGCGGCGACGACCTCCGCGAATACGGTCTTGCCGACGGTCTGCGAGGCACGGAAGGCGTCAAGCGGAACCGGTCGGTGGTTGCAGATCGCGTCGGACGGATTTGGTTTTCGATGAATCGCGGGATTTCTTTTGTTGATCCCGCTCGCGCGATAGCCAGCTCCGCTCCCGCGCTCGTTCACATTCGAGGAATTTCCGCGGATGGCACCGCGATTAACATGCAAGGGGACGTGAGAATCCCCGCGGCACACCAGAGGGTGACGTTCAGCTACGCGGGTCTGAGCTTGTCGGTTCCGGAACGCGTCCGGTTCAAATACAAGCTGGAAGGTTTCGACCGAGACTGGAGCGAGCCAACTATCGCGCGCGAAGCGACATACACCAACCTTAGTTCAGACTCGTATCGCTTTCGCGTTATAGCGAGCAATAGCGATGGGCTCTGGAACAGCTCGGATTCGTCGCTTTCGTTCAAAATTGACCCGGCCTTTTGGCAGACTTGGTGGTTCCGGCTTTCCAGCGTGTTGGTATTGGGGCTCGCAATCTTCGCGTTCTTGCGGCTTCGGGAGCTACGGCTGACCAGGGAGATGAACATGCGCTTCGAAGAACGGCTCGCAGAGCGCACGCGTATCGCGCAGGAGCTGCACGATACTTTACTTCAGGGTTTTCTCAGCGCCTCGATGCAGCTGCACGTGGCCGACGACCATATCGATGCCGATTCGCCTGCCAAGCCCTTTGTCGGCCGGGTTCTCGAACTGATGGGGCGCGTTATCGACGAGGGGCGGAACGCCGTTCGAGGCCTTCGTCTGGCCAACAGAGAGCCTGAAGATCTCGAACAGGCGTTTGCCGGCATTCAGGAAGAGGTCGGTGCGGCGCAGGAAACTGATTTTCGAGTGGTTGCGGAAGGATCGGCGCGGCAGTTGCGCCCTGTGATCCGCGAGGAAGTATACCGGATCGGCCGCGAGGCACTGGTTAACGCATTCCGTCACTCCAGCGCGAGCAACGTCGAGGTTGAACTCGAATACGCGCCCAGCCATTTGCGGCTTCTCGTGCGCGACAACGGCAGCGGTATCGACCCTCAGGTAATCCACGCCGGACGCGACGGGCACTGGGGGTTGTCGGGAATGCGCGAGCGCGCGGAAAGAATAGGCGCCAGATTCAGAGTCCTGAGCGGCGCTTCCGCTGGCACGGAAGTAGAACTTTCCGTTCCCGGCCATATCGCTTTCGAATTTCCGGTTTCCGAAAGCCCGTGGGGATGGCTCTCGAAAGTGAGCCCTCGAAAGGCTAGAGCAGCAAAGAAGGGCAAAAGCGAGAAGCAAAAATGAGCGAAGAGAAACGCATTCGCGTTTTCAGCGTGGATGACCACCCCTTATTGCGCGAGGGGATCGCCGCGATCATTGACAACCAGCCGGATATGGTGATGGTCGCTCAAGCGGCCAATTCGCAGGACGCTATTCAGCAGTTTCGAAAACATCGGCCGGACGTCACCTTGATGGACCTTCGACTTCCCGATGGCAGCGGCATCGAAGCGATGATCGCGATTCGAACCGAATTTCCCGATGCGCGAATCATCATGCTGACCACGTTTGAAGGCGACGTGGAGATAAAAAATGCCCTGGAGTCGGGAGCCCGAGGCTACGTGCTCAAAAGCATGCCCCCCAAGGAGCTGGTGGAGGTTATTCGCCAAGTCCACGCAGGGAAAAAGCGCATACCTCCGCAGTTGGCGGCTCAGCTTGCCGAACATATGAGCGACGAAGCCCTCACCGAACGTGAGGTCCAGGTCCTGAGTCAAATCGCAGGCGGAAACAGGAATCGAGACATCGCGGAGCAGCTCTTCATCTCGGAAGAGACCGTGAAGGTCCACATCAAGCACATCATGGAGAAGCTGGGCGCAAGCGATCGCACCCAAGCAGTGGCCATCGGCATTCGCCGCGGGATCATCCAACTCTAAGAAACAAATCGGGATCGCCAGTGCCGTGACTTACTGGCTCCCGACCCCGATCTCCCCGAAAGTGGTATTCCCAACCGGTCCTGGAGTGGTACGGAAAAACCATTCCATCTCGTGATGTTTCCTTGTCTTGAATCCTGCAGAGTACACGGCGACGAGGCTAAGCCTCGCACGTGATTTCAAAGCGGAAAAGGGGAGGGCAAGGTCGTGGCGACAATTGCATGCAGTACGGTGAACATGAGTGGTCTCTTCATGGGTCATTCTCAAACGCTATGTGAGGCGAGCCTCGTGTCGGCGGCGAAGAGAGGACACCAAGAAGCCTTCGGAGAGCTTTGCCAACGCCACGCCAAGAGGGTGTTCCGCACGATGCTTCGCATCACCAGAAATCGGGAGGACGCGGAAGACGCTGTGCAAGACGCATTCTTGCAGGCCTTCCGTCACATCGATAATTTCGACGGACGCTCCACTTTCTCCACCTGGCTCACTCGGATCGCGATCAATTCCGCCCTCATGGTTCTCCGCAGACGACGAAACGTGCGCTTCGTTTCTCTGGACGGCCCCGACGATCCAGATGGAGTGGAGACGTGTCCCGAAGTAGCGGATCGTGCGGTGGATCCAGAGCGGCGCTACCTGCAAAACGAAAGAGGGAGCATTCTTCGGGACGCAATTCAGACGCTGCGGCCGTCCGCTAGGCGAGTGATCGAGCTTCAGCAGTTGGAAGAACGGTCCATGAGGGAGGCTGCCCAGGCGATGGGCATAACGGTTCCCGCAGCCAAAAGTAGGCTGTTTCATGCTAAGGCGGCGCTGCGTAAATCGCCCAAGCTGAGGGCGTTCACCGCGCGTGAGGAAAGCGAATCGGTTGACTTGCTTATCGCTGCAACCGCAAGTCGGCAAGCCAGCGTCGAACTTTGAACGAGCTCAATCGCTCTGAACCGTTTCGGTGCACGCACAGGACCAATCCCTCAGAAGTGGTACGAAAAGATGCCGCAATGTGGGGTTTCAACCTGAGTGCACGTTTGCTTATTTTGCGAGGTAGCGCACTTGTGATGGCGCGCCAGGGGAGATACGCGCTGCAAAGACTATACTCCACGTTTCCGGGGGGGCGGCCCGGAATAGGTCTCTTGCTGTTGCGTTCAGCGGTTGGTCTCGCTACTTGCGCTGAAGGGATTTCCTATCTCTCCGGTCCGTCCAATCCCACTTCGGGAAAATGGCTACTTGGTCTGCTCTTGATCGCGAGCGGCGCGGCCCTCGCGGCGGGATTCTTCACCCCGATCGCGGGGCTCTTGGTGGCCTTATCCTTCCTGGGGGTCGCCTTTTCATGGTTTCCCGAGCCTTCTTGGGGTTCGCACGATGCCAGACTGGTGGCTTTTGGAATGATTATTGCGGCCGCTGCGCTTGCGTTGCTCGGGCCTGGAGCTTTCTCCTGCGATGGCCGCTTGTTTGGACGCCGCGAAATTGTGATTCCGCCCCCGTCGCACCCACAGGACTCTTGAGGCCCCACGGTTCGAGCGCCCGGCGACGTCACCACCAACCGAAAGTGGTATGCCGAGTCACCCCTAGAGTGGTATCCAGGAACCATTCCATCTCGTGATGTAGTCGCGGACTTGATGCGGCATAGTGCCGCTCGAAAACGAGCGGCAGCGACCGATTTTCTCGTAAAGCAAAAGAATTCTTTCCAACATCTCAAGTCGCCGGAGGCTTCGCTTTCCAGCTGGAACCTTTACGTGTGAAACCACATCCAATCGGCATCAGGTCGGAGACAAAGATGAACACGCTTAGGAAATATAAATTCTGGATAGGCGGAGCTCTTTGCTTGCTCGCCGTTGGTCTGATTGTTGGCGCGATACGCCCGAAGCACGTATCGGGAGCGCAGCCTCCGCCGGACGTTCAGCTCGTCGAGGTCGAGCAGAAAGATGTTCCGATTTATGGCGAGTGGATCGGCACGCTCGACGGATTCACAAACGCCGACGTCAGGGCGCAGGTGACGGGCTACCTGCTGCGGCAGGGCTACCAGGAAGGCGCATTCGTCAGAAAGGGTCAACTGCTGTTTGAAATCGACCCGCGTCCCTTTCAGGCGGTGCTCGACCAGGCGCAAGGACAGTTGGCACAGGCCAAGGCCCAACTCGCCAACGCCCAAGCCGTTCAGGGCAGAACCGAACTTGACGTCAACCGCTACACACCTCTGGCGCGGGAGGAGGCTGCCAGCCAGCAGGATCTCGACAATGCCGTCCAGAACAACCTGGCCGCCAAGGCGACAGTCGCCACCGCCGAGGCTCAAATCGAGACGGCCGAGGCCGCCGTTGAAACCGCCAAGATCAACCTCGATTTCACCCGCCTCATTGCGCCGATCGACGGCATCGCCGGGCAGGCTCAACTTCAAGTCGGCGCCCTGGTGAATCCAAGCAGCGGGCCCGTGACGTCCGTATCCACCGTGGACCCTATCAAGGTCTATTTCACAGTCAGCGAGCGCGAGTACCTCGACTGGAACAAGCGGTTCCCGACCGAGACTACCCGGCTAGCAGCCGACAAGAGTCTGCACCTCCAATTGATTTTGGCCGACGGCTCCACCTATCCACGTGACGGCACGTTCTACTTTGCGGACCGCCAAGTGGATCAGAACACGGGCGCGATTCGACTTGCTGGGTTGTTTCCGAATCCCGGAAATATTCTGCGCCCCGGCGGCTACGGCAGAGTTCGCACGGTTGTCCGAATACAGAAAGATGCGCTATTGGTCCCGCAGCGCGCGGTGTCGGAACTGCAAGGCGGCTATCAAGTGGCGGTGGTGGATGGCGAGAACAAGGTGAGCATCCGAACCGTCAAAGTGGGCGACTCTTTCGGCACCCAGTGGATTATCACTGAGGGACTGAGGGGCGGTGAGCGTGTAGTTGCGGAAGGCGTGCAAAAGGTGCGTCCCGGCATACAGGTGAACCCCAAGCCTTTTGCCACGGAAGCTGAAGGAAGGTAATCCATGTCAAAATTCTTCATCAACCGTCCCATTGTCGCGATGGTGATTTCTATTGTCCTGGTGATCGTCGGCGCCATCACCATACTGAGTTTGCCCATAGCGCAGTTTCCCAGCATCGCTCCACCCGAGATTCAGATTATCGCCACCTACACCGGGGCGGACGCTCAAACCCTCGAGCAATCAGTTGCCACTCCCATCGAGCAGCAGATGAACGGCGTGGACAACATGAACTACATGTATTCGCTGAACGCCACCGGCAACTCGACCACGAGCTTGATCGTTGACTTCGACCCGAAAACCGATCCGAACACGGATTACATCCTCGCGCAAAGCCGGGAGACGCTGGCTGCTTCTCAGCTTCCCGTGGACGTCACGAATTACGGAGTCACCGTTCGAAAGTCAGTGACTGCTCCGCTCATGTTGATCGCGGTGTACTCGCCGCATGGAACCTACGACGCCAGTTTTTTGGCGAACTACGCGTACATCAATCTTGCGGATCCCATCCTGAGGTCGCCGGGCATCGGCAATGTTCAGGTATTCGGCTCCGGCCAATACGCGATGCGATTGTGGGTAAAACCCGACCAGTTGGCAAAGCTGGGCATCACCGTTCCGGAAATCGTCAGCGCCATTCAAGCCCAGAACACCGTCAACCCGGCCGGGAAGGCCGGAGGAGAACCGGCACCCAAGGGCCAGGAATTCACCTACTCGGTTCTCGCGCAAGGCCGCCTTACGTCCCCGGAAGAGTTCGGGCAGATCGTGGTGCGCGAAACGCCGGACGGCGGGGTCGTGCGCGTCCGCGACGTAGCCCGAATCGAGCTGGGTTCCCAGGACTATACCGTCGCCGGACGTTTTAACGGCAAGCCCAGCGCCGTTATCGCCACCTACCAGTTGCCAGGCTCGAACGCTGTCGACGCCGCTGCAGGCGTCAGTAAGCTAATGGCCCAAATGAAGCAGCGCTTCCCCGAAGATCTCGATTTCGCCGTCGCTCTGGATACCACGCGGGCGGTCACGCAAGGCATTAAGGAAATCGTCGTAACACTTGTGATCGCCCTCGCGCTTGTGATCCTTGTGGTGTACCTGTTCCTGCAGGGCTGGCGCGCCACGCTGATTCCGCTCCTCGCTGTGCCGGTCTCGCTGGTGGGAACGTTCATACTATTTCCCGTATTCGGTTTTTCCATCAACACGCTTTCTCTCTTTGGTCTGGTGCTGGCGATCGGCCTTGTGGTGGACGACGCCATCGTCGTGGTCGAAGGCGTGGAACGGCATATCGAGGAAGGCATGACGCCCAAGGACGCGGCGTTGAAAGCGATGGAAGAACTTTCCGGCCCAGTAGTCGGCATCGCTCTGGTTCTCTCAGCCGTGTTTGTGCCGACGGCTTTCATTCCCGGAATCACCGGCAAGCTCTACCAGCAGTTCGCCGTCACCATCGCGATTTCCGTTCTGCTCTCCGCGTTCAACGCGCTCACGCTCAGCCCGGCGCTGGCGGCGCTCCTGCTGCGGCCGAAGCAACCGAGCCGCGGACTCCTAAGGAGATTTTTTGATTGGTTTAACCGCGTCTTTGAGCGAGCCACAGACGGCTATGTGCGTTGGAGCGGGGTATTAGTCCGAAAGACAGTCGTCGTGGTCGTGTTGCTTTTGGTGTTTTGCGCTGCGGGTGGTTTTTTCGCCAGCCGAATCCCGTCAAGCTTTCTCCCAGACGAAGATCAAGGCTACCTCTACGTCAACGTGCAGTTGCCGAACGGGGCTTCTCTGGAGCGCACTACGGCCGTCACGGCGGATGTCGAAAAAATCCTGATGAATGCGCCGGGGGTCGAACACGTCACTACCTTCGTCGGCTTCAGTTTGCTCAGTTTTGTCCGCACCAGTTACAACTCGACCTTTTTTGTGACTCTGAAGCCATGGGACCAACGAAAGACAAGGGCCGAGCAATTTCAATCGCTTAAGGCGCATCTGAACCAGCAGTTAAGCAAGTTGCCCGCAGCAGTTGCTTTCGGTTTTTCGCCGCCGGCCATTCCGGGTGTCGGAACCGCGGGCGGATTTACGCTGATCCTCGAAGACCGTTCGGGTAGCGACCTTCAGTTCCTCGCGAAGAACCTGGGCATTTTTCTTGAGGCCGCCCGAAAGCGGCCGGAAATCGCCAGCCTCAGCACCACTTTCTTGGCGAACGTCCCGCAAGAGTTCGTCCACGTGGACCGCGACAAAGTGCTGAAGCAAGGTGTGGCCCTCAGCGACGTGTACCGGACGATCCAGGCCTTCATGGGCGGATACTTCATCAACTATTTCAATCGCTTTGGCCGACAGTGGCAAGTCTATATCGAAGCGGAAGGCGAGTACCGCACCAAGGCGGAGAACGTCGGACAGTTCTACGTCCGGAACAACAAGGGGGAGAATGTCCCCCTCTCCACACTTACCACTGTGGAGTCGCGCCTGGGTCCGGAATTCACTCTGCGCTTCAACGAATACCGTTCGGCGCAAATCAACGGCAGCGCTGCACCCGGCTACAGCTCGGACCAAGCCACAGCTGCCCTTGAAGATGTCTTCCGGCAGACGATGCCGCGCGAGATGGGCTTCGATTACTCCGGCATATCCTTCCAGGAGCAAAAAGCGCGAGAAGGCGTGCCGCCGGCGGTCATCTTCGGACTTTCGCTGTTATTCGTCTTCCTGATTCTGGCGGCGCTCTACGAAAGCTGGACGCTGCCCTTCAGCGTCCTCCTTAGCACTCCCGTGGCGATTTTCGGAGCCTTCGGAATCCTCCTGCTGCGCCGTGTCCTGATCGGCGTCTTCCTGCCGCCATACCTGGACCAGATCGAGACCGATATCTACTCTCAAATCGGACTCGTCATGCTCATCGGTTTAGCTGCGAAGAACGCTATCTTGATCGTCGAGTTCGCCAAAGATCAGTACGACAACGGAAAGCCCCTGGCGGATGCCGCGCTCGAAGGAGCCAGGCTCCGTCTGCGGCCGATTTTGATGACGTCCTTCGCTTTCATTCTCGGCTGCGTGCCGCTTTGGACCGCCACCGGCGCCGGAGCGGTGGCCCGCCAAATCATGGGCACCACGGTTATCGGTGGGATGCTGGCCGCCAGTTTGATTGGGATCTTCTTCGTGCCCGCAATCTTCTACCTGGTGGAGAAATGGTCAGGTGCCGACACGGAGCACGCTGCGGGAGCGTTGCCGGCAACGCCCGCTCCAGCGGAGGGGGACTGAAATGCAACATTGGTGGGAGCCGCCCATCAGGAAATTAGCGCCATTCATAGCCACTATATTGAGCTCGGCTCTAATCGGCGGGTGCATGGTAGGCCCAAACTACCATCGCCCCGCCGTTCAGACTCCAGCGGCCTACCGCGATCTCAGCGAAAACCCGCAAGCCCAGGCTCAAGCTGCGTCCTATGCGGATCTTCCCTGGTGGCAAGTCTTCCAAGATCCCCAACTGCAGGAACTCATCCGCACAGCTCTGAAGCAGAACTATGATCTGCAACTCGCCACCGAGCGCATCAACGCAGGACGCGCGGAGGTTGCCATCACGCGTTCCAGTCTGTTCCCGCAAGTGCAAGGGGAAGGCAATTTCTCCGGTGGAAAAGAAAACAACTTCCAAACCAAGTATAACTTTCTCACGCTGACCGCCGACGCCGCGTTCCAGTTGGACTTCTTCGGCAAACTGCGCCGCGCCACGGAGGCGTCACGCGCCGAACTCCTTGCCACGGAGGACGCACGGCAAACGGTGATATTGACGCTCGTGAGCGACGTGGCGAGCGACTATTTCGCGCTTCTGCAATTGGACCTTCAACTCAAAATCACACGCGAGACAGTCAGCACCCAGGAAGACTCGGTCAAGCTCAACAATCTTCGCGTCCAGCACGGCGTGGCCACGAAGCTCGACGTTTTGCAGGCTCAGCAGGTTCTGGATTCGGCGAATGCTACGATTCCCGACTTGGAGCGGCAGATCGCGCAGGAAGAAAATGCCATCAGCATTCTCCTTGGCAATTACCCGCAGGCCGTTCCACGCGGACGCCCGCTCGTAGAGCAGCCGCTCCCTCCCGAAGTGCCCCCAGGTCTGCCGTCGTCGCTCATCGAACGCCGTCCCGACATTCGCGAGGCCGAGCAAACCCTGGTGGCAGCGAACGCCGAAATCGGGGTCGCCAAGGCCCAGTTCTTTCCGCAAATCTCTCTGACCGGCTCGGGCGGGGGGTCCTTCGGACGCAGCAGCGCATTCTCCAGTCTGATGAGCTCGCAAATCGGAATCTGGTCCTACGGCGCCCAAGTGAGCCAGCCCATTTTCACCGGCGGAGCACTTCGCGGAAATCTTCACTTGGCCGAGTCGCAGCATCAACAGGCTCTGATCGCTTACCGCCAAGCCATTCAGCAAGCGTTCGGTGACGTGTCTGATGCGCTGATCGCCTATCAGAAATTCCATGAAGTCCGGGTTCGCCAAGAAGAGAGTGTCGCGGACCTGGAGGAATCTGTCCGCTTGTCCAACATGCGGTACAGGGGAGGCACTACCACTTACCTCGAAGTGTTGGACGGCCAGCGGTCACTCTTTGAAGCAGAACTCACACTCGCCGAGGCGCGTGGCACCGAATACCAGAGTCTCGTGCAACTTTACCGGGCGCTCGGCGGAGGCTGGCAGCAAAGCTAGAGTTCAGGCATCGACGGATTGTCCGCGCGTCACCGGCCTGTCCTCGCCGCCTGAGTGGCTGGCTGAAAACCACCAGCACCGCTTGAAAATCACCAAAAGCCCCTGGTCAGCAGTATCCCATTGCTCAGAGTTGACTCGCCCATACCATTGAAAATAGACAGGTTCGGGCGTTCACCGGGTCATCGAACCATTTGGCAGCGCTTGTGCACTCTCTTAGGACGGCAGTTCGGAAAGGGTTTCAAGGATCTCAAAGGAGGTCCAAAATGCGATACCTAAAAGTTCTGGCCTTAATTGCGGTTTGTGGCATTTGCTTGGCCTCGGCGCCTCTCGCAAGCGCACAAAGAGTGGCGATCGGCGTTGGAATCGGCCCTGGCTACGTAGGCACGGCTCCCGTCTGCGCCTATGGTTACTATGGATATTACCCGTACGCGTGCGCGCCTTACGGCTACTATGGCCCTAGCTGGTTCTCCGGTGGCCTCTTTATCGGAGCTGGCCCGTGGTTTCACGGAGGCTTCTACGGACGCCCCGGCTTCTACGGTCGTGGCGGCTATCGTGGGTTCGCTGGTCGCGGTCCAGTAGTGGCGGGGCGCGGCTTCGCGGGACGCGGTCCAGTCGGCGGCTTCCGAGGTGGCGCCGTGGCACGCGGTGGGGTGGGCGGCTTCCACGGTAACGCGGCCGTTCGTGGCGGCGGTGGCTTCCATGGCGGAGGCGGCTTCCACGGTGGCGGACGCAGGTAAGTTCCAACTAACTGAGAAACTCAACCGAACGGCCGGCAGCACACGCTGCCGGCCGTTTCGCGTTATAAATCCGCAGTCCGCCCGGCCTTCATATCTGACCGCTGGATTCTTGCCTTTCCGAAGTTTAAGTGTTCCAATACGGCGCACTGGGGTACGGGCTGGGCTTGGTGCGGACAAGTGTTCGCTCAGGGTTACTCAGTCATGCAGAAGAAGCCTCGAACCTCTGTGTCGCGTGCAGCCTCTCGGCCAAAGCCAGCCCGCATAGCGCGCGCCGTCGATGCGCTCCTATCCAGTGAAGAACGCTTCCGCAATCTCCTTCAGGATTTGCACGTGGCCGTCATCTTGGCCGGACCAGGCGTAAACGTTCAGTTTGCCAACCAGGCCGCGCTCGACATGTTCGGGCTCACCGAAGAGGAAGTCCTCGGGAAAACGCCGGACCAACTTAATTTGACTGTTCTTCGAGAGGACGGATGGGAATACCCGTTTTCGATGCGTCCCGGTCCCCGCGCAGCGACGACCGGGCAAGCGGTTCGCAACGAGGTGGTGGGTTACCGTCGTAAGGGCTCGGATGAAATCATCTGGGCTTATGGCGCGGTTGTTCCTCAGTTTGGCTCTAACGGATCTGTCAACCGCGTCACCGCCACGTTCACCGACATCACCGAAAGAAAGAAGACGGAGGCTGCACTCCAGGAGGCCAACGAGCTGAACCAGGAAATCCTTTCGAGCGTCCAGGAAGGAATCATTGTCCATGACCGCCAGCTCCGGTACGCGCTGTGGAACCCGTTCATGGAACGCATCAGCGGCATGAAAAAAGAAGATGTCCTCGGGAGACATCCCCTGGACCTATTTCCTTTCTTGGCCAAGGTGGGAGTCTATGCCCAGATTGAGAGAGCCTTGACGGGAGAGTCCGTTACGATTCGCAACGTACCGTATACGGTTCCCCAGACGAAACAGGCGGGTTGGTGCGACAACACATTTGCGCCCCTTCGCGATGCAGCGGGCGAGATTGTTGGCGTCGTGGCGGCCGTGCGCGACATCACCGGCCGGAAGCGGAGAGAAGACGAGTTGCGCCAGCTATCCTCCCGGTTGCTGGCAATGCAGGACGAAGAGCGCCGGCGTATCGCGCGGGATCTTCATGACAGCGCGGGCCAGCATCTATTCGCTGTGGGTCTGAACCTCGGGAAGTTGAGCAGATCCGCGGAGAGTCTCGACGCAAGCGGACGGGGCCTATTGGCAGACACTCGCAGGATGGTAAGGAGTCTCTCGCGCGAAATCCGTTCCCTTTCGTATCTCTTGCACCCTCCCGGACTCGACGAACTTGGCCTGGCAGCCGCAATCGAGGAATATGCCAACGGGTTCAGCCAACGCAGCGGCATTGACGTGGAACTCGATCTGTCATCCGAAGTCGGTCGCTTACCCCAGGAGTCTGAGACTGCGCTTTTCCGAATCGTCCAGGAAGCGCTGGGAAACATTCAGAAGCACTCGGGAAGTTCCAAGAGCAAGATCCGGCTGGTGAGAGACAGCGGGCACAATGTGCTTGAAGTGACCGACGCAGGGCGCGGGATGCCGGCCAGAAACCTGAAGAAGAAACTGATCGCTCAAAGCCCACTCGGCGTCGGGATCCTCGGCATGAGGGAACGCATGAGGCAACTCGGTGGCCGGATCGAGATCATCTCTGGCAGCTGGGGGACGACGGTGAAGGCGATGCTGCCGCTGCGCGGCGAGGTCCACGATGTCAGTTCGCATCCTCGTCGCGGATGACCACGGCGTAGTCCGCAGAGGCCTCCGCGCCCTCTTGGAATCCAGGAGGGGATGGAAGATCTGCGGCGAAGCAGCGAACGGCCGTGAAGCCGTCGAGCGCGCCAAGAGATTGAAGCCCGACGTAGCCATTCTGGACATCGGCATGCCGGGTCTCAACGGAGTGGAAGCCACGCGTCAAATCCGCAAGGTCTCGCCAAAGACCGAAATATTGATTCTGAGCGCGCATGGATCGGAGAAGCTGGCGCTTGAGGTTCTCGAAGCGGGCGCTCGAGGCTACGTGGTTAAAGAAGAAGCGGACCAAAGCCTCATGGTGGCCGTTGACGCTTTGCTGCGGCACGTTCCCTTTCTCACCACCCGAATTGCGAAATTGATGGCTCGCGAAAAACGCAGTGGGCACCGTAAGGCGCCGAAGGGTCGCCTAACGCCCCGCGAACGGGAAATAGCGCAGCTTCTGGCCGAAGGAAAAACCAACAAGGAAGTTGCGGTCATCCTTGGGATCAGCGCGAAAACCGTCGAAACCCATCGCGCGAACATCATGCTGAAACTGAACATTCATTCGATCACCGATTTGGTCCACTACGCGATACGAAACAAAATGATTGTCACCAACGAATGACGTGAATTCGCTTCTACAGCTTTTCCCCTAGGAAATCTGCAGAATGTTTCTTCTCCTGCGGTTCCGTTACGCTGTACCACTTTCATCCGTACAAAACTCGCTGAAGGAGAGGAAATTGCGTTCGAAGAAACATATTCGGGTAATCGTAGTGGACGACTCACCCAGGGCGTTAGCGGCCATCTGTTCGTTCCTAAAAACTCAGAGTGAGATGGAAATCGTCGGAACGGCGAACGATGGCTTCGAACTGCTGGAGATCGCCGAGAAATTGAAGCCCGACCTGGTTATTACGGACCTCCACATGCCTCGCATGAGCGGGCTGGAGTGTACATTGTTGCTCCATAATATATTGCCCGCCACGCGCGTCATCGTATTTACCGAACTGGATTCGCCTCTCGCCGGGCTTGTGTGCCTGGAAGCGGGAGCGGATGGTTGCGTCCTTAAGGACCACATGTCCGAGAAGCTTTTTGTCGCAATCCAGCGGCTGTTCCCTTGGCTCGCTGAAGCACCACGCAGTTGGAGAAACACCGCGTAGCCCTAGTACAGGTGGAACACCACTTCTACGATCGCGTGAACGGCAGCCGCTTTGCCGTCTGGCCCAACGGACGGTTTGAACCGCCACTTGCGAACCGCTTCGAGAGCTTTCTCGTCGAGCCCCATGCCCAATCCGCTCGCCACGTGGATGTCGGTCGGACGGCCGTCGGCTGTCACGATCACGGACAGGAAAACCGTTCCTTGAAACTTGGCCTTTACGGCTTCGTCGGAGAACTGCGCGGTTGGGCAGTAAACGCAAGCGACCTCGGTGTATCCGCTAATCCCCGATGTGGGGCGATCCCCGCCTATTCCCCAATTCTGGCCATGGCCAAATCCGTCGCCCGTCCCGTCCCCAACGCCGTTACCAGTGCCGTTGCCGATCCCATTGTGGCTGCCCGGACCGCCAGAATCGTTGATAACTGGCGAAGCCGGGTTGCCCCAGTTGATCATGTCCGGGCCGAGAACCTTCAATTCCGGCGGACCCACGATCGTTGGTTGTGCGGGGTACATTGGATTCTGCGAAGTTTTCATCTTCGGCGGTGCGAGTTGAATCCAGTTGAAAGCGGCCACAGTACCCCTGCCAGCCGGTGCCCGGTTGTGCTCACCACCTCCACCGCCACCGCCCATTTTTCTGGCGGCCGCATTCATCTGGCTGAGGTAGGAGGAAATGTTTCTCGACGTGAGAGTAAATTCCTCGGGTCTGTTGGCGGACGGCACGAACTTCGGCAGCAGGGGTAGAAGAAGCAGTGCGAGAATTGTGACGTGGATGCTAACCGAGAGGGCCTCGATTCGCGCGAACTGCGAAGCCTTGCTTGACACGCTTGTGCAGATATTCCTGGGCCAGCCTTCATTTGCCGGCACGAGTTGGCTTGAGCGCAATTTCGCAGGCCGAGCCGTCAAGAAATCCCTGAGATTGGAAACGAAGTCCCTCAGGAATGATTCATGATCGGGCGTGATGAAGCGTCCGAATCGCAAGGTGGGTTTGGACACCGACCGCCTGAGTTCGTCTAGCGGGGATCGAAAATCCGCCATAGCCGTTGCCCCTTTCTGCGAGTATGTAGTCGGTTAGAAGCACAACCTCGCAAAAGGATGTATCGCGGCCCAGCCAGTCGGATCTCGGATGGAACAGAAAATGAGCGAGGAGAGGAGTCGTTACGGGCGTCCCTGTTTGCGCGGCTTCGTTTCGCCGGGCTCCTTCACGCGACGAACGATCGTCTGATGCATACGGTACGTGCGCTTGATGGACGCTCCGTGGCTGAGATCGTCGAACGAGAAGGTGAGGTCGCCGGCAGAGGTCGTGCTTCGCGTTAGCTCCACCGGCAGCTTGCCGCACATACCGCTATCGACGAACGCCGTCTCGTAACGATTGCGCTGCACTCCCCAGGTGTAAACACGCACGGAGCTGAAGTCGCAGGCTTGGCCTTCCGGTCCTTTCGCTCCCAGCAGTAGGTACTGCGTTTTCGGATTGCCGGCCGAGTCCTTTGCGTGATTCAAGTCGAACCACGCAACGATCCGCGTTCCGGCTGAGCTGGCGTAGTCGGGCAGCGGCGCGGGAACGTCGAGCTCAATGAAGCGGCCGAGGATCCATCCCGAAAACGGCGCTTCGGCGGGCGGATGGGCGCGAACCAGCCACCAGTCCTCCTTCTTCGCTTGCACCGGCTCGGATGGCGAATTGTCTTCGTCGGTATTCGCGCGATCGGTGTTAGCGCGATCGGTGCTCGCGCGATTGGCCGCGGGGACATCGGCCGATTGGCGAGCAAGCAGATCGAGCGGAACGTCCCTGCTTAACTGGCGAATTCGGGCGGCGTCCCGACCTGCGTCCAGGTGGAGATTGCCGAGCACTTTGGTGTGCCCCCGTGCTTCGACGGACATGGCCGCAGCCTTCGCATCGAGGGAGCGAGCTTGGTCCCACAGCTCTGCCGATAGCAACTCGCGTTCATTCACCCAGCCGGTGGCGCCGCTCGAGGCGCGAACCCTAACCTCTTCTTCGAAGCTGTCGAGAACGTCCAGGCGTTCCCCGAAGTTGACGATCGCCACAGGCTCGCGGACTTGCGCGGTCGTGCTCCATAGCGTGACCTGCCGATTGCCGGCGTAGGCAACGTCAATGGGACCTTTCTTATGATGGAATCGCAAGTAGGCGGCCACCGCGATGATCACGAACAGCGCGAAACCAACCATCACCTTGCGCATCAGAGTCCGCTATCCGTTGTGCGGCAGTTGCGACGAGTCACTCGCATGATCGAAACGTCTCCCGGGAGCAAACGAAGATTCTACACCAACGCACTTGCTGCGTTCCGCGGAGCGCGGGGGAACTTTCCGGCGCCTTGTTTCAACATCACTCCGCGCGGCGCGCGGGGTTGCGGAGTTCTGCTACAATCCGGAGCGTTCAAAACAGGTTCGCGATGAACACGCGTGAGGAAGAGCGATGCAGACTCTGGAAAAACTGAAGCCGCTTGCTTTGCTGCTGCTGCGTGTTGCCCTCGGAGTGATTTTCATTTTTCACGGCTATCCGAAGCTGACGCACTCTCCACAGTGGGTGGAGAATTTCAGTCATATGGGCCTTCCGGGATATTTCGCCTACATCGCGGGGGTGCTGGAAGTTTTTGGCGGCGCGATGCTGATCGCGGGAATCTTCACGCGAATCGTGGGGCTGCTGCTGGCGATCGAGATGGGCGTCGCGGTGGTAAAGGTCCACGGCCTTCTTTCGAATCCTTCCAACGTTCACAACTACGAATTCCCGCTGGTTCTGTGCGCCGCTTCTTTCGCGCTCGCAACGGTTGGCGCGGGCCTGATTTCCATCGATCAGGCGCTGTTCGAGCGGCGGCCATCATCCTGGGGCCGCAAGTCGAAGGCCTAGTTCTCCGCTACGCGGGCTGCGTTGACTGCGGCGCGGGGGCCGGAGCCTGCTGCACCGCTGCAGGAATCGGGAACGGTGCTTGCGGCATCACCGCCCAGCAGATCAGGTATGCAAGTCCGCCGGGAACGAATCCCGTGAAGATAAAAATGAGCAGCCACACCAGCCGCACGAGCGTGGGATCGATCTCCAGATATTCCGCGATACCGCCGCAGACGCCTGCGATCTTGCAATCGATTGAGGACCGCATCAGCCGCTTCTGTACGGGCGCGCAAGCTGCATTGGCGACGCGCTGCCGCGTACCGCAGTAGTAGCAGAAATTCGAATTATCGGCGATGTCTCTACGGCAATTCGCGCACATCATGTTGTTACCCTCCGGCGCGGGCTGTGCCCTGTGCTCCCCGCGCTCCTTGCATTAGTTACGATTCAAACTCGAAAAAGGTTTCCGACAACCCGCAATCTCAATAAGTCGCGATGTCGCGGACGGCGCGGGCTATGTCCTCCGTCTGCGGCAGAATTGCGTCCTCGAGTTTCGGGTGATAGGCGACGAACGTGTCGGTGGCGGCGATGCGGCGGACGGGCGCGTCGAGTTCGCCGAATAGCTCGTCCGCGATGCGCGCGGCAATTTCGGCGCCGTAGCCCCAGGAAAGCGTGTCCTCGTACGCGACGATCACGCGATTGGTCTTGCGCACGCTTGCGGCAATCGCGTCCCAGTCGTACGGGCTCAGCGTTCGCAAATCGAGAATCTCCACGGAAACGCCGTCGCGCGCCAGCGACGCGGCGGCCACTTCGGCGCGATGAACCACCGCCCCGTAGGTGACGATCGTGACGTCGGTCCCTTCGCGCACCACGCGAGCCTTGCCGAACGGAATCGTGAAATCCGCGCCGGGATATGGCGAGCGGTTGTACGGCTGGCGATAGAGATGTTTGTGTTCGAGGAAAAGCACGGGATCATCGGAGCGAATCGCGGTGCGAAGCAGGCCGGAGACGTCGAGCGCCGTCGAAGGCATCACCACGCGAAGTCCCGGTATGTGCGTGAAAATCGACTCGCCGCACTGGCTGTGATAAATCGCTCCTCCCGTGAGGTAGCCGCCAATCGGAACGCGCACGACAATGGGCGCCTTGAATCTGCCACCGGAACGCCACCGCAACGTGGCGAGTTCGTTGCGGAGCTGCATCATGGCCGGCCAAATGTAGTCGAAGAACTGAATTTCGGGAACGGGTTTGAGCCCGCGAATGGCCATTCCGATCGAACGGCCAATGATAGCCGCTTCGGCGAGCGGCGAATTGAAAACGCGCGACAGGCCGTAGCGCCGCTGCAAGCCGGCGGTCGCCTTGAAGACGCCTCCCTTCCCTTTCACACTGGCGAGATTTTCTTCGCGGCTGCAATCGGCCACGTCTTCGCCGAAGACGACGATGCGCTCGTCGCGCGCCATTTCGTCCAGCAGCGTGGCGGAGATGATTTCCACCATCGTCTTGGGATGGCCTTCCGCTTTTGGCTGGGCTTCGAACTGCTTGCCGGTGGCATCGACGTCGGCCGAGTAAACGAAGGAATAAATCGAATCCGGAGACGGCGTTTCGGCGGCCAGCGCGCGGTCGGTGGCTTCGATGATCTCGCGATCGACTTCGGCTTCGAGAGCTTCGAGTTCGGCTTCTTCCAGCACGCCTTCGCGGACCAGAAACAAACCGAATTTCGGAACCGGATCGCGCCTGGCCTCCGCGTCTCTTTCCTGAGCGGTCTTGTAGAGTTTCTCGTCGTCCGAGAGCGAGTGGGAATATGGCCGCGTCACGTGCGCGTGAACCAGAGCAGGTCCGCTGCGCGCGCGGCAATGGTCCACGGCGCGTTTCAGCACGGCGTAGCTTTCCAGCGGGTCGGTACCGTCGCATTCTTCGATATGCAGGTTCGGAAAATTCGCGACGAGCTTCGAGATGCTGCCGCCCGCAGTTTGCGCTTCGACAGGAACGGAAATCGCGTAGCCATTGTCTTCGACGAGAAAGAGAACGGGCACGCGGCGCAGCGCGGCGGCGTTGATGGCTTCGTAGAACTCGCCCTCGCTGGTGGATCCTTCTCCTCCGGAGACGTAGGCCACTTCGTCGCGATGGAAACTGACCGCGTCGCCCAGCGGAGCGCGGCGCGCCTGCTCGAGAGCCTTCGGGAATTTTTCGTAATAGAGCGACGCTTCCGCGGCACCGACGGCGTGCAGCCATCGCGTGCCCGTGGGCGACGATCCGGTGACGATGTTCCATTTCTGGCTTCCCCAGTGCGACGGCATCTGGCGGCCGCTCGACGAGGGGTCGTCCTTCGCGCCGACGGCCTGGAGCAGCATATCGTATGGCGTGACCCCGAGCATGAGGGCGAGGGCGCGGTCGCGGTAGTAGGGGAAAAACCAATCGTAGCGGGGCTTCAGCACCAGGCCCGCTGCGACAAGGACGCCTTCGTGGCCGGCGCCGCTCATTTGAAAGAAGATCTTGTTCTGGCGCTTGAGCTGGATTTCGCGGTCGTCCAGGCGGCGCGAGAGGAACATGGTGCGGTAGAGGCGAATCAGCGTTTCGCGGTTGAGGCCCTGGTATTTTGTCGAGTCAAATGCTGCGGCGGTTCTGACTTTGGTTTGGGACGCCACGCAGTTTGCCTCCGCTCGAGGGGTTGGGCGGCTGGAATGATTACATCCCATTATAGCAAGGTCAAGGGCAGTGGCGAGTGACGAGTGGTGAGAGACGAGTGGAGAAGCAAAGAGCTTCGGCGGCGCAGCGGGCAAGCGCCATTCAGGAGAATGGCGTTCCCAGGGGCGAAAGTGCGGCAAAGCGGAAGTGGTGTTTTTGTTGCGGTTAGAAAATGTCTTCTCCTTTGTAGTGATAGGGTTGCGGCGATTTTTGAATGTGGGGTTGTTCCGCTTAGATTTTTCTTCGCCTTTTGCTCGTTCTTCGCCTCTCGCGCGATTCTCAGCCGACGCCGCGTTCCACAGCGCACTGTTTGTCGTCGTCATAAAACGACGCACGCTAGCACATTCGGCGGCACTTGAAAATTCGCAGAAATACGGATTGACAAGGCGCCCAACGACAAATCCAAAACGGAAGACTCGGGGCACCCGCCGACAACGTCATCTAATCAGCCTACAAGATTGTCCTTTCTAGTGCATCGTTGCGGGCGATGAGTAACGCGACCCCATTTTGGGATGAAGTCTTCGTCGGAGGTTCCAAACCGGCACAAATGAGATCACTATCTTCGTTTCGGTTTCCATTAACTGAACCAAAATAAGGCATTTCCTCTATCCTCCCGCAACGCAGCGATTGGAATGAAACATGCCTTCGATGTGAAACATCGATCCGCCGGGAAAAAGACGGCGAATCAAATATTGCTCAATGCGGAGGCAAGGTGAAGTCAGGTCGATCAGTCATCCCCACTCTGATCGTCGCAGATGTAACGTGGATTCCGAGGGTTGGCTTGCTCCTCATTTTGGGGTTCCTTGGAAGCATGGTCGCTTGCGGCCTCACTACGACAGCGGCCACTCCAGAATCAGTCGTCGTATCCGTAACGCCGTCCTCAGCCTCCGTGCCCGTCTCGCAAACCGCGCAATTCAACGTATCGGTACAGAACGACAGTCAAAATAAGGGTGTCACTTGGACCTTGACGCAGTCCGGCATCTCCTGCAACCCTGCTTGCGGGATGGTTTCAACAGCGGAGACGAGCGCCACTTATCATGCCCCCGCGAATGTGCCCCAAGGTTCGACTGTCGTCCTCACTGCGACCTCTCTTGCCGACAGCACGAAATCGGGTTCGGCGCAAATCACGGTGAGCGCTCAAGCGCCTTCGGCGATTTCCGTCTCGCTTGTGCCGATCTCGGCGTCTGTTCCTCTTTCGCAGGCTCAACCGTTCACTGCCGCCGTGCAGAATGACACTCAGAACGAGGGTGTTACCTGGACCTTAACGCAATCGGGCGCTGCGTGCGCCCCCGCGTGCGGCTCCATCATCGGATCCACTTCGCAAACCGCCATCTATTCTTCCCCAGCGGGCATCACCAATCCCCCGACCGTGACAATTACTGCGACATCGCTTGCCGACGGTACGCGGTCAGCATCAGCGACAATTACAATTGGGGCTGCTTCCCCCGTTAACAACGTGAGCCAATGGATTGCCGTTACAAGTTTTGGGGGCCGAGCCGTAACCAGCGTACCAACCACAACAGCAACCTGCACCTCGGGCTTGACGACCGTAACTCTGGCTTCCGACCCCGGTTTCCAAAACGGAGACGGGCTTACTCTCTGGGCCTGTGGACCGACAGCCGCCCTATCGCAACCAGGACCGCCAACTGTCACTACCGGAGACTCTGTTACAGAAACTGTCCCCAACGCTGTACTCGCGCCCAGCGCAGGCCTCTCCAGCTACAGTTACAAGATCATCGCAGCGGACAACGCGGGAGGGTTCTCACCGGTGAGCACTCCGACGACGATCATCACGGGACCAGCCACGCTCGGGGAGAACAGTTGCCCCGTATCCTCAGAGTCACTCTCCGGCTCGACGCTTACGGTCGTCACGTCCGCGCACTGTAATCTTTTGCCGGGGACGCTCGCCCACATACACGGCTCGAATCTTGCAGCGCTGGATCAATGGATTCAGGTGTCGAGTGTGACGAACCCTACAACCTTCGTGTTCAACAACCTCGCTCTTTCGGGCACCATGGCATCGAAAGGAGGGACACTAGTTTATTGGACGGGAAACCAACTCACTTGGACGGGTCAACAGGGAACCTGGCTCTATGGAATTTGCGCTGAGCGCCCCGGCGACGGTTCCTACCACCTGATTGGGATCAGCCTCCCCTACGTAGAGGGTCTGCCCTCCTCTACTACCTTTACTGATTGGGGAACAACCCTCACAACGTTTCCTGCGATGCCCGCCTATTGGACCGACTCCCTTTGCACGAACACTTCGCCCACCGCCGACTACCTCTCGACGATCATTTTTAGTGGTGCCGGGACAACTTCGCTCGTGGTTACGGATGTTGCTTCCAACTCAACAAACGACACAACAGCCCTGTTCGACGACGGGCCAGCGTTCCGTGCGGCAGCCAAGTTCGCTGCGGGCTACCGCGAGGCCGTGTTCATCCCCACGCCCACCGATCCCAGCGCGTACTATCCGATTAACTCTTACACGAACATGCTTGGGGGTGCGAGCGTGATCCACAGCGGCCAAATTGTGGCCAGCGAGACGATTCAGGCACCGACTCAGTGGACCGGGCCCTCGACCGCCGCGGGCGCGTTGCAGTTTGCACAGAAGTCTACTCCCGTCATTGATTGCCACGTCTCTCCCTGCTTCTACATTTATGGCGGGACTCCTTATGTTGACGGAGTCCAACTAACAGGCGGAGGCAACCAGGCGTACGTCATGATTTGGGATGGCGGCGGCCAAGGAGGACAGCTCAGTAACCTAAACATCGCGACGGGGGTTGGAGGAACAGACTACTCTGGCATTGGCCTAATCGTACGCTACGGCGCTTTCTTCGTTCAAATGCAGCACGTAACGATAATTGGGGGCCCCAACGGTATCGAAGCTAACGTGGATCAGTCGTGGACCCCCCAAGAATACTTCTGTGGGGACCCCAATATGGGGGTAGGCAGCGAGGTGTCCCAAGACTACGTGGCCCTTAACAGCCGCACCGCCTACGTTCTGAATTACGGGGGGAACACCGCCGGAGAATTTCAAATGTCCGACGCCTACGCGCAGGGTGGGCTCATGCCGCTCTTAGCGACGCAGAATGTGCACAACTACGAACAGCCTCCGTTATACCTCGCAAACTTTGTGCAGGATACATCCCCCCAGCCCCTTATAGCTACCTGGGAATATGTCCAGAATGCCGGAACCAACGTTCCTCAAATTGTCTACGCTGGCGCGACTGGCGTGTTCGGAGACACTGGAATATCTCCCTTTATTACAGGCAACGCTCCCGTGAGCATCTCGTTGCCTTCCTCATACGTCCTACCTACTGGCGGCGGTCAATATGTCAACGTAAGTGCTCAGCCTATGTCCGTCACGGCCGGAACTCAGTCGAACACAAATGAGTTCGCTGTTGGCTTAGCGCAGCCGGTCATTAGCAGCGTCACGATCAGCCAAGGAGGGACTTTCCCCGTTGAGTCTGGAACTCTGTGTGTGAACGCCGTGGGGTGGAATTTAGGATGGAGTGCCCCGGCTTGCACCCAGTTCCAAACCACCAGCGGAAGTCAGACCATCACGGTTACGCTCGCCGGGCCTGTCCAAGGGGCGAAGGGATACATTATGTATACGGGCGAGGGCCAATGCTTCACGCCAGGAGGAAAGGGCTGTATTGGGCAAATCACCACCGCAGGCACTTCCTATACTCAATCCACGGACCCCGGTTGTTGTTCGCAGACTCCAACTAACAACTATCCGACGGACGGCTCGTCTTGGATTAGTGGAAATGGGGTAGGAGGACCGCAACTGACCACCTACAACGGACAATACGACGACACCATTGAGCCCGGTGGACTCACGGGGGACCAAACCCTGACGGAACCAAATGCCAGCGGGACTATCGCCCTGGCTGGCAGTTCCGGGATCAGTGCCGGTTCAATCTCGATCTCCGGTGCAACGAGTGGAATCTACACATTCTTGGCTCCATATCCCTCTGCTCCAAACTGTGTTGTCTCGCCATCGGCGACATCCCCTGCACCTGCGTCCCTAACTTACGATTCCTCAAGCTCACCGTCCGGCGTGACGGTAACGCTGGCGAGCCCTGGAACGGCTAAGTTCAATTTTGTTTGCTACCCTCCGACGAACTGATTGACCTGACCGGGGATTTTTGTCCCAGGTGAAATGACAGAGAATTCACCTGGAGGAAGACCGGTGATGCCGATGCCCACAAGCGTCGCTTTGAGGTTGTGGCCGTCTGGAAGTTGGCCCGAGAGAAGATGCCTCTCGAAATTACTCCGTTTGTCCCGTTCCTGACGCGTTACCAAGAGAAGAAGGCACCGGAGAACTCCCAGGCCGTCGTGCCCGATAAGGGACAATCACCTCCACAGCCAAAGGAGTAAGCGGGTAGTGCTGAGTCAACCCCGGGTCCGCTCCCCTAAGGAGCACACGTACAGGTACGTTTGCAATCAAGCTGGGTCTTTTCGACATGGACGGGTCGTAGTTCCACGCGCTCTTTTTATGATATTCACAGTCGGTAATTATACGATGTTGACAAATGATGGTGCCTTTGTTAGAGAGTTCACATCTTCGGGTTCGGGGTCAGAGCGAAGACAAAACGAAACAGACTGGAGTGTCTCTTCACCAGTCAAGAGGCACCATGTTTACTAACGCGGTTGGTGTGCCCCGGCACTTGCACATTGCCGGTTGGGGTAGTGAGGCTCACGCGCTTAGATCTTCCTGGGCCTCTCGAAATCGCGTCTCGCGTCTGAGCGAGGCGAATAAGTGACCGCGCGAGTCGGAGCGGTCGAATACATCCGTCACATGCGAGGTGGGTCCCAAGCTAAGTTACTGCGCTGCTCGGATGGCGGATATTACGTCGTCAAATTCCAGAACAATCCCCAGGGCGTGAGAATTCTGGCTAACGAGCTACTGGCGACGCTACTCGCGAAGAAGCTAGGTCTGCCAGTTTCCGAACCTGCCATCGTGGAAGTGCATCCGAAGTTGGTCAAGCATACGGCGGGACTGGCGATCGAGGACAGGAACCGCCGTATTCCCTGCCGGCCGGGACTGTGCTTTGGTTCCCGGTACGCCGGAGATCGCGGAGTTGCGTGCTCTTTGCAGTCAGTCCACGATCTTCTTCCAGAGTCATTGACCCGCGTCGAAAATCTTTGCGATTTCGCCGGAATGCTTGTGTTCGACAAATGGACCAGCAACGAGGATGATCGCCAGGTGGTCTTTGTCCCGGAGGATCACGGCAATCCGTATCTCTCCTACCGCGCCGGGATGATCGACCAGGGCCACTGCTTCAACGCGAGTGTCTGGAACTTTCCCGATAATCCAAGGCATGGTGTCTATTCCCGCCGCGCGGTCTACAGCAGCATCAGTGGCATGCATGCATTCGACCGTTGGCTGTACCCGCTCGAACACGATATTGACAAGAGCGTGCTGGAGAGCGTTGCGCAGGAAATTCCGCCCGAATGGTACGAGCATGACCGCGAGTCTTTGAGGCAGTTGGTTGCAAAACTCGACGATAGGCGCAACCAGGTCCGCGATGTCTTGTGGGCGACGAGGAGGGCAGTCAGCGGCTTTTTCCCTGCTTGGGCGCTTTCAAATGGGGCTCATGCGTGAACGAGGCGACTGTCGAAAGCGAAGAATGGGCGGATGGGCCAGCCTCTTGCTTCCGGTTCTTCGGGCGGGTGGGCCAGCCCCTTGTTCTGTGAGTTATAGAACTACTACCGTAACTTTGTTACTACCCATTCGACCAATTCCGTGCTACGATGCCCCGTTTTTATGAGCTGCGAAATTGACAGAACCGACCGAGGGAGGGGCAAGAATTCGAATCTATGAAATGTCGCCTGTACTTGCAGGCGCCCATAACAAAGGGGGGAATTCTAATAACGGAAACGCGATTAGAAATCGACGCAAATGACTGAAAACATTCACCAGCGACCCATTCTAATAACCGTAGGGTGGGGGGGGGTATACTCTCGCAAAACCGAAACCAAGGCGAAAACCGGGTTGCTTCCCTCGCCCCTCACGCCTCGACCCTGGCGATCAATCGCTACACTTTGCAAATAGAAATCCCGCTAAGTGGAGGAAAACAAGCAACGTAAAAAAAATCAATCGCTACACTTTGCCCCTTCGGCCGACCCGCCCCTACCGCTGGATTTGCGGGTTGGGTTGCTTCGGAATCATGAGGCGGGCGACTGCGGCGCTTGCCAGCGACAGGACTGCGCAAATCAAGATGATGATGCGGTAGCCGAATACGAAGGCGTCGCCGATTGATTCCTTGATGGCGACTTTCGTGGTGGGGTCGAGGTCGGGGGGCACCGGGAGGCCAGCGAGTTTGATCTCCTGTGCTTGAAGCTGCTGCAGAACGCCCGGCGGCACCAGCTGAGCCAAGTCGTGGTTCAGGCGATGGCCGAAGGCGCTCACCATCACGATCCCAAGCACTGCTATCGCCAGCACGCTTGCCACGCGCGACACGGCATTGTTGATTCCTGAGGCGGCGCCGACGCGGTCTTGACTTACTGAATTCATGACGATGGTGGTGAGCGGAGCTACCGTGACGGCCATCCCGAACCCCAGGACAATCACCGCCGGGAAGAACGTCTTCCAATAGCTGCCTCCAACGGAAGGCACCGCGAACAGACCGAAACCCAAAGCCGCAATGAGAGGGCCGACGATCAGCGGACCTCTGGGGCCGTAGCGCGCGACAAGTCCGCCAGACCAGCGGGAAAGAAGAAACATGAGCAGAATAAAAGGAAGCATGGCGGCGCCAGTTGCCGTCGCGGAGTATCCCTGGACCTGAATCAAGTTCAGCGGAAACAAGAAAAAGAAAATTCCGAGAGCAGAATAAAGGAGCAGCGTCAGCAGGTTCGCTCCAGTGAAGCTGCGCGATTCAAACAACGCGAGGGGAAGCATCGGCGAAGCGACGCGAGCTTCGAAAAACGCGAGCGAAATAAGACAGACGAAGCCGAGGATCAAGCTCGCGAGAACCAGAGGACTTCGCCAGCCCAAGTTGGCTGATTCGATGAAGCCGGCAACCAAACCGCCGAGTCCGACGGTGGCAAGAAGCGCTCCGAGCCAATCCACGCGGCCTGGGCTATCACTTGCACTGTCGCTGCGGCTCTCCGGAATCCACCAAACCGAAATGGCAATCACAGCCGCCGCAAGGGGCAGATTAATGAAGAACGCCCATCGCCAGGAAGCATGCTGCACCAGCCAGCCGCCAAGAACCGGTCCAACGGCGGTGGTGATCGCCGTAAAGCCCGACCAAGTACCGATCGCGCGGCCGCGGCTCTTCTCGTCGAAGGAGGCACTGATAATCGCAAGGCTGCCGGGTACGAGAAGCGCGGCGCCCACTCCTTGAATGCTCCGCGCAATGATGAGCTGATGAATGTTTGAGGCAGCGCCGCACGCCGCGGAAGCCGCGGCGAAAATCGACACACCCACCAGGAAGATCAGGCGGCGCCCAAAAAGGTCGCCGAGCGAACCTCCGACGAGAATCAACGCTGCCAGGAATAAGCCGTAAGACTCGACCACCCATTGCACGTCGACGACTGTGGCGTGAAAGTTGGCTTGGATCGCGGGCAGGGCCACGTTCACGACGGTGCTATCGATGAAGGCCAAGCTCGAGCCGAGAATGGTCGCGGCGAGGATCCACGGTCTCGCGTCGCCGCGGCACGGAATTCCGGCGGGCGCCGACCGAATTACGGCTTCGTCGCCAGGTGTCCTCATCAAGGGAATGGATGCCGCGTAAGGTGCCTGGGTTCCAATTGCGCGGAGTGGTGGCGTTGAGAGGAGGCACGGAGACAAGGAAGCAAGGAAGCAAGGACAAACGCGCCGCGGCAGTCCCCTTGATTTCCCTGCTCAACAGGCAGAATTTTCTGCATCCGACATAGATGTATATGCATCCATGTGGGTATGAGCCACTCACACCTTCCCGACTTGCCGTGCATGTGCAGCAGCTTCCGACGGGCGTCGCGGGCGCTTACGCAACTCTACGACCAGGCGCTGCGTCCGCTTGGGCTGCGGGCCACTCAGTTCACTGTGCTGCAGGTGCTGTCGCGTGCCGGAGAAGTATCCCAAGGCCGACTGGGAGAAATACTTGCAATGGACAGCACAACCCTAACGCGAACCCTCGAAATCCTGCGTCGACGCGGCTGGATCACGGAGCGCCGCGGTGAAGACCGGCGAGAACGATGGCTGGGCCTGGCCAAGGCCGGGGAGGCACAACTCAACCGCGCTCTACCCGCGTGGGGGAAAGTTCAATCGCGCTTGCGACGCCGCGTGGGGGACAAGGCTTGGGAAAATCTTTTTCAACTCACCAATCAAGTGACGGATCTCGTCGTCACTCAAGGAGACTCAATATGAAAAGCTATGGAAAAGCCATCGTGGGACTGATTGCCGGTTGGTTTATCTTTGCTCTGGCCGCCTCGGCGTTACACCTGTTCGAGAATAATTCGAACCGCTTTGGACTCGCCGTCGCGGCGGCTGCGGTGGCGCCGATCGTCGGTTTCTCGCTGTGGTTTGTGGCTTCGGAGAGGTTTCGACAATTCACGTTGTCGTTGAATCCGCGCGTTTTGACCTATGTGCAGGCCTGGAGAATTCTCGGAGTCACATTCGTGATATTGGCGGCTTACCGCGTGCTCCCGGCAATATTTGCGTTGCCGGCGGGATACGGCGACATGACCATTGGAGCCACCGCTTCGTTCGTGGCGTGGAAGCTGGCGAATCCCGGTTATCGCACCGGCTTCATTTTGTGGCAGGCGCTTGGGATTACGGATTTGGTGACGGCGGTGAGTCTCGGCACGACCGCGCGCTTACTTGTTCCGCAGAGCGTTCCTATGGGCGCCATGACAGTACTGCCGCTGAGCCTGATTCCAACGTTCTTTGTGCCGCTGCTGCTGATCCTTCATGTGATTTGCATCGCGCAGGCAAGAGCTTGGAAAAGCGTTTCCACCTATACACGTGAGACTGCAACATCCGGCAGGGTCCTCCGTTCCTCGGGGAACGCCTGAGCATGTTTGTCGCAGACACTTGGTCGGCAGAGGGCGGGTCCCGCTACGGCGGACAAGCTGAGACCCGCCCCTACGGCTGGATTTGCAGGTTGGGTTCCCTCACTCGGCGTGGCGGCGACGGGCGCGAAAGGCCGGGCACAGCATGCTGTGCCCCTACGGGAAACTTCGAAGGCGGACTTGCGCGCTCCTGCGGGCGTGAATTGCGGGGTGCGAGCGGCGGGTTGCGTGGTCTATAATTCGCGACTCGATGTCACTGGCTTCTGATCGTAGTTTTCGGTGACGCTGATGAGCGCGCAAACCGAGTTGAAAAATATTGTGCGGGAATCTCGGTGGCCTGCGTTTGTGGCCATGCTGGCGGCGGCCGGCGTGTACTGGTCGCTGCCGGAGCGGCTGTCCGTGGGGCCGGGATGGGGATTGTTCGTGGTAATTTTTGTGCTGCTGATACCGACGGTGATTTCGACCCGCCGTGGCGACTACCACATTGCGCGAGTTCTCGCATTCGTGGCGAATGGCGCAATCACAATTGCGATGATTGCTTCGCTTGCGTTTCTGATCGAAGGATTGCCGAAGCATCGCGATCCGCCGCAGACGCTGCTGCGGTCGGCTGTGGCGCTGTGGATTACGAACGTGCTGGTGTTCGCGCTGTGGTACTGGAAGCTCGACGCGGGGGGCCCCGTGGGGCGCGAGAGCTCGAAAGGGCGCGTCGCGAGCGCGTTTCTGTTCCCGCAAATGCTGGCGGACGAGAAATCGTCGTGGTCGCCCAACTTCATGGATTACCTGTTTCTGGCGTTCAATACGAGCACGGCGTTCTCGCCTACTGATACGGCGGTGCTGTCGCGCTGGGCCAAGGCCGGCACGATGGCGCAGTCGTTGATCTCGCTAACGATCATTGCTCTGCTGGCGGCGCGCGCCGTGAATATTCTGTAGGTTCAAATTTGAAATGGCTTTGTTGAGACGCCAGGTCAGGCGGCCTCTAAAGGCGAAAAGCAGATCCCTCACCCCGCACAAACCGCGAGGATTCGGGATGACAAAGTAGGGGGAACGGCGCGTGGAGCGGGCAAGTCAACAGAGCCATTTGAAATTGGAAATTGGAAATTTCAAATGAACCAATCTCGTAAATGCTCGGTTTTATCGAAGAGCTTGGCTTCAGGGGCTAAAGCCCTTTCTCATTGAGGGCCTGACGGCGGGGCTCAAGCCCCGCCCTTCCAGACGAAGCGGCATACAGGAAAAGCCCCCTGCGGCGTGCGGCGAACCGGGGATTGCTGCGCGGCGGCGGGAATCGTAGGATGCGCGCAGATGTTCACGCCAAGTGGGAGCCAAAACGGATGAGACGAAGGCCTTTGTTCATTGTGCTGCTCGTGCTCCTGGTGCTGCTGGTTCTTGGAGCGTTGCCGACGTGGCCTTATAGCATGGGCTGGGGCTACTACCCGAGCGGCGGGCTGGGGTTGGTTCTGCTCATTGTGTTGCTGCTCGTGCTGTTCGACCGGCTCTGAAGCGACAGAAGCCGCGACCCATTCAAGATTCAGGCACTTTGACCTCGAAACGGCCTTCTCGTGGGTCAGGGCGCACGCTGCTCTAACGATCCGCTGGTTGCTCATGATTGGCGGATCACCAATTGGAACTAACCGGGCGGTAAGTCGGAATCAACTGGGGCCACCCAGAGGCCGTTGGGAAACCATCCTCCAACCATCCGTTAGCGCAGAATTCGCGTACTTATGACGGAGCCGGACTGCAACCCGTAATCGCGACCGGACCGTCGACGTGATTACGCGGATTTGACACGACGATGACAACGGGGCCTGCGCCGGGCACTAGCCTTTGCGGCGGAGCAAGAAAGAGAACTGGCGATATATGGATTCGAGCAGGGATTCCAACGTGGACGCGCCAAACGCGGCAAATGAGGTTACGAGTGCCCGATCAAGCGGAGCGCCTGCTGCCGCGCTGACCGAGGCGGACGCGATTCGGCTCGCGCAGGCTGGCAACGCCGAGGCCTTCGAGTTTCTGTATCAGATGCATTGCCGGCGAGTGTACGCGCTGTGCATGCGCATGACCGGCAATCCCGCCGAGGCCCAGGACCTGACGCAGGACGCGTTCCTGCAACTGTTTCGTAAAATCAGCAGTTTTCGCGGCGAGTCGAGCTTCTCCACCTGGCTGCACCGGCTGACCGTGAACGTGGTGCTGATGCGGTTTCGCAGGAAGCGGCACCCGGAGGTTTCGCTCGACGAGCCTGGCGGCGCGTCCGGCGACGAAGCGGCGGCTTTGCCATTCGAGATCGGCGAGCCGGACTTGCGCGTGCGCGGAACGCTGGACCGCGTGATGCTCGATCGCGCGATCAAGCAGTTGCCCGCGGGCTACAAAGTGATGTTCGTCCTTCACGATATTCAAGGGTACGCGCACGAAGAAATCGCGCAGATTCTGGGGTGCTCGATCGGCAATTCGAAATCGCAACTCCACAAAGCCCGCTTGCGCATGCGCGAGCTGCTCACCAGCCGAATCCGGCGCGCCCGCCGCAAGCGCGCGGCGAAAGCCGGCAGGACGTTAGGCGCGGCCGTGGGGCTGAAGTGCCCGGCGCCCTCCAGAGTGTGAAACCGGCGCCCCTTCTTGAGTCGTCCTTGCTGGCAATGACAGAAGAATGTCTGTCTTACGACCGGGTAGTGGGTCAGTTTCCGATTATCCGACTAACCGCCCGATTGCTGAATCTCTCTGGCTGGTAGGAACAGCAGAACGCGTGGCTTTACGGCGAAGCTGTCTAAAGGTCAGGACCGGCCTGATCTGTCATTTTCTGCGGGTTGAATCCTAGGTGTAACGCCGAGTCCCCGATTCGGCACTTGAATTCCACATCTTTCTCATCAGGTGTGATCGTTGGCTCGCCTGAAGACGTCTTTTTCGGGAAGAAAAACACCACTTGCTTCAAATTTCCCTTTGCATCCCTTTGATAGACCACATGGCTGGGCGACAGCTCTCGCTCACGACTCCTCATCTCTAGAAACGCCTGTCGTTGAAAGAATTTTTCGTCGTTCCGCAGAAAAGGCGTCATATCCGCCATGCTCAGCGCAAGCGCATATTCGTCTAGCGACGCGCGAACATACGGTTCCACGTCCGATTCGTTGATCTCGCCGTGAAGTACGCTCTGCCGAGCCGAAGCCGCCCGCATCACCCGCGAAGAGACCCAATACATGTAAACGTTCAGTTCCTGCCATGATTCTTCACTCGCGCGGATGGTTGTGGCCGGATTGGTTCCAACAGTGGCACCCGTGGTGTTGGGCATCTCTCGGATCCCACCAGAAATCAGTTCGGATGGTACGTCCTTCTCGGACGTAGAAAGCCACGTGCGCCGGATGGTCGTCATTTGCACCCACGGCGACTGGGTCATGATGGATTGAATGTCTTGGTCGTTCCAAGCATCGTACGGTTTGCTCATCCAGGGCCTGTTAGGGACCACAAACAGGTCGGATTCGACCGCCACTGTCGGCGGACTAGCGGCTGCTTGGCCGGAATCGGAAGGCGTGCGCTTCACCGGGGCCAAAGCAGCAGAGCTGGCGGGATGAGATAGGGACGCCTGCTCGACGAGCAAATTGCCGAACGTAGCGCGTGCGGGCGCCGATACCGTGAATCCCACATATCCCTCGCTGAACGTGTCGTCGCGCGCGCTTCCTACTTCCTGCCCGTCCACAAACACGGTGATCTGATCTCCGATATCCTCCACCGCAAGTTTCGTTTTCGAAGGCGATTCGCGCGCAATTGTAGTCCACGGCACAATCACCGCTTCCGCATACGAATCGCCCTCGAATTTCCTTGCTACCAGCTCAAACGCTAATTCCTTCTCTTTCGTAACGCCGCTTGCCAGCAGCGCATAATACCCCACCTGATTCATCCGGAATACGAGGCCTGCGGTGGCCCGAACGGGCTTCGTGAATCGCTGCTGTGGCCCCTCCTTCGAGACGGGCCTTAGTACTGATCTCATCGTCGCGGAAACGCGAAAATCGCGCCACGACGGCCCGTACGCCGCGATGACATTTTCTCGATAGGTGGCTACCAAATTCTTCGTTTCGCCAACGCGAATCCCTCCATCGGGTGTCATGCGGGACGGAGCGTTGTCCGCGCTCGTTGGCTCCTGGACCGTCGACAATTCGTATCCGCCAGTAACGTAATGCGAGTCGGGATGCTGCGGCCATCCGCTGTTGCGGTCCGAAAAATCGTCCTGATAAACCGTCCCGCCCGGCCCGTTCGTTACGTGAGATTCGTACGGGTATGGGTGCAACTCAGGCGATACAGTGCACGTCCCTTCCAAGAAATGAACGATGTCCGCTGAATCCGGATCCGCTACAACAAACCGGCTGGCCTGCACGCGCGCCCCGCTTAGGTCCACTTTGACCTCGACCTTCCGGAGTTTGCGTGAGATCTTCAGAGGGTAATAAGCCAGCGTGTATTCTGATTCCAGCAGATTCGAAACAGCCCTCAGCGCATTCTGGAGGACCGTCTCCGACTGCGGAATAAATGTCTCCGCGCCCGCTTCTTTGGCAAGCCGTTCAAACACCACCGCCGGATTATTGATGTCGTTGCCCGAAACCAGCGTTACCGTTGCCTCGGCGTGCTTTTGGAAATCGAACTCAGGTCTGCTCGGCAATCCAATCAGGAACAACTGCGCGCGCTGTGACCGCACGACATCAATCAACTGGTCGAGGCTGATGCGGCTGTGTTCGTCAACGCCATCTGTAATCACGATGATGGCTTGCCTAGCGTTCTTGGAATCGCGCAAATGGCACACCGCGCTGGCGATCGCGTCGTGTACAGAGGACCCCGCCCCCCCCGCGGGCGGCACGGTCGCCGGCCCGGGATTGGATAGCTGTGCGGCAGTGAGTTGTTCGAACGGGCCCAACCAGTCGGTGAAATCCATCGCCCAGATTTGATCGCCCGGCCGGGCAATTCGCATGAATCGGGCCGCGATTTCCTGTGCGGAGCCAAGATGCCACTTGCCGACCATCGAGCCGGACGAATCGACCAGCACGGCCACGTCAACCGGACCGTTCCCCGCATCGAAGAACGCAATCTTCTGCGCGTTGCCGTCTTCGCGCACGGCGAAGTCGCTCGCCCTAAGCCCCTTCACGTCATTTCCCTTCTTGTCCCTCACCTGCACATCAACTGTCTGAAGCTGCACTTCGGAGCGGATCGGTCCGCCAGATTGGACCTGGGATGCCTGCTGGCCGCAGAAAGGCGCACTGTCGGAGCCGCGAGCGAGCCAGATGAACGCGCAGCCTGCGCTGATCGCGAACGCAATGAGGAGTCGGCCAGAAATGCGGCGGACGAAGAGCACCGAATGAGTCGCTCTCGCGAAGACCGCGTATCGTGGGTGATGCATACTGCACCGCCACCTTGGACGTATGTGCTTTCGCCTAAAGAGTATATGCGCTGTGCAACTGCAACTCCAGTCTAACTGGGCGATAACGCGGTGATCAAAAACTAAGCCACTACCTACGACTGCGGTCGTTTTGACAATTGCCGGGGAATGTTTTGACAACTCTGTGACATCTCGCCTGCCCGCGAAGAATTAGGCTCCACTCCCCCAGCCCGTCGGCGGAACGAAGAGGGTGAATCGAGAGGAGAAAATCCAATGAAGCATTTGAAGTTGCTGCCCATTTTTATGTTTGCCATCGCGCTCCATCCGGGCGTGGTCTTTGCCCAGCACTACACGCAGACGAACCTGATTTCCAACGTCAGTGGACAGGCGCCCGTCACGGACCCCAACCTGCAGAATCCATGGGGCTTGGTCCACGGCCCGACCAGCCCGTGGTGGGTGGCAAATAACGCCAACGGCACCTCAACTCTCTACACCGGTGCAGGCGCAATCATTGCCTTGCCGACTCCGACGGGGGCAGTCACCGTCCCCAACGCTCCCAGCCAGCCCGCGCCCGGCTCTCCCACCGGCATAATGTTCAACGGCAGCGCCACGGATTTCCTTCTGGCTCCGGCCGTTGGCACCACGCCCGGTAAGCAAGCGATTTTCCTGTTCGTCACGGAAGACGGCACCGTGCAGGGTTGGAATCCGGGCGTGAGTCTTTCCACCGCGATCATTAAGGTGGACAATTCCGAAAAGCCGAACGCGAAAAACGGAGCGGTGTATAAGGGCGCGACGATTGTCGTGGTAGACGGGCACAGGTTCATCCTGGCTGCCAACTTCCGCAGCGGCCACATCGACGCTTTCGACACGAACTTCAATCAGGTGCACTGGGCGGATCATGACCAGGCCTTCGAAGATGACAATCTTCCTTGGGGCTACGCTCCTTTCAACGTGCAAGAGTATGGCCCCAACGTCTACGTCACGTACGCGAAGCAGGATGCGGCCAAGCACGATCCCGTCCAGCCAGGGGAGCCGGGCGACGGCTTCGTTGACGTCTTCAGCCTCCATGGCAGGCTGATCTCTCGCTTGGAGCATGGTCCCTGGTTTAACGCGCCGTGGGGGGTTGTCCTGACGACGGCGGACTTCGGCCAGTTCAGCCACACGTTGCTAGTGGGCAATTTCCGCGGCGGCACCATCGCCGCATTCAATCCCATCACCGGCCAGTTTCTCGGCAACGTACTGAATCCGGACGGCACTACGCTCAATATCGACGGCCTGTGGGGACTCGCCTTCGGCGCGGGCAGCATCGACTCTGCCGATCCCACGAAGGACAGTTCCTCCGGGTCTGGAAATGTTCTGTTCTTTACCGCCGGGCCTAACAACGAGACAAATGGCCTGTTTGGCACGTTGACGCCCGTCGCGGCTGAATTGGCGGCAGACGGCGAACAGTAGAATCAATCCAACGAGTGGAAGGCGCGCTGAAACCGATTGGCGGGTCAGCGCGCTTTTCTTTCCCTGCCGCGCCTCCCCGGTGGTGAGAAATTCAACGAGGTGTTGAACGGCTCAACACTCTCTCGCCGAAGCGGTCGGCCTGGGCGACATCGAGTTCGTCGTATCTCCCATATTGCCAATGGCCTGGAGAGGGGTGTAGGCTGACGCGGATTTGGCAACATAGCTGCTCTTTCGGTGAACGGGCCCGGTTGAAATCGTAGATTGCGAAGGAGGAACGAAAATGGCAACCAAGAGGAACGCAAAGAAGACGAAGTCCGGAACGCGGGGCAAGAAACTGGCGCGAGCGAAACAAATGAAAGAAGTGAAGCCGCTCGCAATCGATGCGTTTATGTCCTTTACCCCAGTCTCTACTCCCCTCAAAGACTAGTTCTGACCGTGCCCGAGGGCGCGACTCCACTTGTTGGAGCGCGCCCTGCCGGGCCTCTACCGCGTCCTGATACTCAGCTCTTCGGGTACCAGTCAAGGATGCGCACCTCGATGCCCGTCCCCTGTAAACCCTTTTCGAAGACGCTCAGATCCGATCCGCGGTAGTGATACGGAATCGCGATCTTTGGGTGGAAGGCTTTGACGGCGTCCACAGCTTCGTCGGGCGGCATGGTGTATGGCAGATTCATGCAGACGAAAGCGACGTCGATGTTCTTGAGCGCGCGCATTTCGGGAATGCCTTCGGTGTCGCCCGAGAAATAGAAACGCTTTCCGCCGTAGGTGAGGACGTAGCCGTTGCCGCGGCCCTTGTCGTGATAGAGGGTGCCGGGCGACGGGCCGCGCTTGATGTTGTACATGGGGATCGCTTCAATCGTCCAACCACCCCACGTTTTGGTGTCGCCATTTGAAATGGGGCTCGCCGAAGTTACGGTCTTCACCACCGCGGGCGGCGCCATGATTTGCGTTCCCGGCTTGCTGATCGCAGCGATCGAGGCCGGATCCATATGGTCGCCGTGAATGTCCGTGATCAGAATCAGGTCGGCAGGCGGCAGGCCCGTGAAATTGCCGGGCTTGGCGGGATCGAGATAAATCGCTTTGCCGGCGACCTCAATCAGCAGACTCGCGTGAAAAATCGGCGTGATCTTGACGGGGCCGGCGGAGGTGTCGAAAGTCTGCACCGGCCGCGAAGATTGAGCCCCGGCCTGAGCGGCAAAAACGAAGAGCAGAAACATCGACAAAGCAGCAATTCTGAGAGGGAGTTGCATTCGCGCTCCTAAAATCAATCGAGCGACTCGAATCGCTCGGCGGCTTTGCCGAACGAGGCGTCGTTGTGGCGCAGCGTTTCGGCCTTCGCGGACTTGAAGGGTTCCTCGGTGGGAATGCGGTCGAGCCAGCGCTGGTGCGAAAGCTTTTCGTGGTCGGAAAAATCCAGGCGGACCAGGAGTTTCACCTGCGCGTTCGTCCCATCGTCCTTTTCATCTTTCGCGGACGATTTCTTGTGAGCGGCGGCCTTCTTTCGGTGCGCGTGCTTTGCTTCGTCGGCGTCGCCGGCCGGTTTCGGTTCGTTTTCCACGCGCTCGAATTTGAGCAGGATCTTGTTGCCGAGACGGAAACCCTGTTTCCAGGCTTCCACTTTGTGACGCGCCTGTTGCGCCGCTTCTTCGTTGGTGCCGAAATCGAAAATCAAAATTGTTTGCGCCATGGCTCCATTCTAACGCATGGGCAGCGATGCGTCGATGCTTCGACCGATATCGCTGCCCACCCCAGGACTAAAGAGTCTGTGTGAGAATTAGGGTTGAGCGACAAGGGCCGTGAAACCTTGGAACCACAGATGAACACAGATAAACACAGATGAAGCAAAAGGCACAGGACAAGCCTGAAGCGGGGTCCGGGGCTGGCACGGAACCCGAGTTGGGTTCGTGTCATTTGCTTTCGGCGGCGCAGACGAAATTGGCGGCGTCGTTCGTGTCGCCCGCGCCCTTATATTTCGCGGCTAGCGGATAGGGGCATAACGGGCGCGTCATCTTGACGCCTTTCGAGGGATCGTCGCCTACATATTTCGTCGCGATGATCGTGGAAGGAGCGACGCCTTTTTCCACCCACTCTTCGATAGCTTCCTGAGCGCTGTGCTGCGCGTCATTCGGCGCGTCGGCGTGGCGCTGCACGAATGAGGTAGCGCCGGGTCCTCCGCCACAGTGTTGCATCCCCGGGACCATATAGAGCCGTACGAACGATTCGGTATCGTGCAAGCCCATTTTGGCGACAACGCTATCGTAATAGTTGATGGAGTTGAGCGCCGAAATTGCTGCGTCGTTCCAGCCGTGATAAATGATCAGCTTGCCCCCGCGAGCCTTGAACGGCGCGAGGTTAGGGTCGGCGGAATTCAAGATGCGAGCCGTTTTTTCATCGGCCGCTTTCAGGATGTCTTCGAGATTCGCATCCTTGTAATTCCAGTCGGCCTTTTCGTAGACGATGCTGGAAAAGTAGCCGACGCCAAAAAAGAAAAGCAGGCTCTTGCCGGGGGCTGTGCCTGTAATCCAAGGCGCCCAGCCTCCAGGGCCATCTTCCGCGCCGGGCAAATAGCCGGGGAAAATTTCATGTCCGCGAGAATCGTGCGCGCCTGCGTAGAGCTTCTTCAGGGCAGCTAGCTGCGGGGCCGTCAGGCAGTTGTCGGAATCGCCGACTTTGCAGAGCAAAGTTACTGGTTCGAAGTGGCATTTCCGCGGGTCGTTGAGAACGCCGTCCGTCACGCCGTCCTTCGCGTCGCACGCCGCATTCACGGCCTGGGCGATTGCCGGCAGTTTGCTGGCGGGGATGTAGCTGGCTGGATCCAGCGTGGTGGCCTGGGCATTTGCGATCGCATTCGTCAGAAGGTGAGTCCAGAAATTGGCGGGCGCTCCCGCAATGATGCCGTCGTAGTCTGCCGGGAACCGTTGCGCTTCCATCAAAGCTTCGCGGCCACCGTTCGAACAACTGACGAAATAAGAGCGCTGCGCGTTGTTGCCGTAGAACGCCTCGATCGCGGCTTTGGCGAGCTGCGTCATTTGGTGGATGCCGCGGTAGCCGTAGTCGATCACCTTTTCAGGATGCCCTGTTGCCCAAGACGCGCCAGGCACGGATGCGGAATGGCCCGTGTCTGTGCCGGCCGTGGCGTAACCTTGAGTGAGTTCGATGCCCATCGAGTGATAATCAATCTCTCCCGCGAAGCCGCCGTTGCCCTCGCCGTGAAGCTTTCCGTTCCAGCCGGTGGCCGGCATCCAGACCTCGATCTTGATGTCGGAATCGGCGCTGGGCGTGCCAGTGATCGAGACCCTGCAAAACTTTGGGAGCGTCGCGTAGAAGGCAGCGCCGCCGCGAGGCGGCCCCATCTCCGCGGACGGAGGTGGCGTGAATGCTCCCGCTGCAACCTCTTGCGCGGCGGTGATCTTCGCGTTTGGCAACGCGAGTTGCGCGAGGCTGTCGCACGAGCGCGCTCCTGACCGGCTCGCCTGGCCGAAAGCCGCGCACGACGTTAGAGCCGCGACGAGAATCGCAGCGAACATTTTGCCCATGGAACCCTCCCTGTATGACCGCGAGATTCTAGCGCGCTGCCCTCTCCAGGCGAAGCGCGATTCCATTCTGAAATTCCGGAGCTCGCAGGATTTTCGTGCCTCCGGAATGCTGGAACCGCTCGCTTCGCCCGATCACGCCTGTTTTCGTATTGATCCAGTCGCCCGAATATTCGCCTGCGGGCAGGTCGAGCGCGACATCGGCCGGACCGCTGCCGTCGAAATAGATCGCGTACTCACCGCCGGAGCTCGACAACACGCGGGCGTACGTTCCTCCCGCATGTGTCACGGTGCGCGTGTCTGGCGTGAGGTCGACGAGCGGCAATTTTCGCAGGAATTCACCGAGTATTCCGAGCTGGCGGCGCAGAGCCGGGCTGCCGCCGCCGGGACCGTTCGGCGCGGTGTCGGTGCCGTCTTCATGCCCCACCGTAAAGGAATAATCCAGACCGTCGAACACGCTGCCGCCCGACAGCATGAAGTTCCACGCCTGCCGCCGGTAGCTGTCGTCGTCTGCGCCGAGAAATCCCGTTTCGTCGTAGGCGATGGCCTTGCGCAGGCCGTAGTTCGACGACGCCGTTTCCGGGAAGGCATAGTGAAAATTCACGATGCTGACGCCCGGAATAAGCTCTTCGACCGGCAATCCGAAATCGCAGTAGTTTTGCGCGATGAGATGCTTGTTGGGCAGGGACGATTCTTCACTCGTGATCCATTGCGCCACGCGCGTTTGCCAGGCGATGGAAGCCCCGTCGGCTAGCTCGATCGAGTTTGGAAACTTCGTGCGCGCCGGCGGAAATAGATATGGATTCACGACGTCTTTCAGCAGCGGGCGATCGGCGAATGGTTCGTTCTGAATTTCGAAGATCACATTGTCGAACTTGTTCGCCTCGTGAACCAGCTCGCGAGAATAGCGCTCCTGATAGGCAAGAATGTTGCCGTTCGCGACCGTGTTCACGTTCTTCCAGTCGATCGCGGCGGTATGGTTCACGTTGTTCGCGGGATTCAAGGGGCTCATCGCCCACTGCGCATCGCCATACTGCGAGGAAAACAGACTGATCTCGACCACGATGCCGCTATTCCCCGCCTCCGTCAGGAAATCGTCGAAGCGCTTGAAATATTCCGGGTCCCACTGATCGAGATCGAACTTGTTGCCTCCGCCCGCGTATCCCGTAGCGGTGCTGCGCGCCCACGGCGCCACGAGACGGCCCGGAGCCGGGGCCAAATCGTTGCGCTGAATTCCGAACGATTTCGCGGGGACCTCCACGTAGCTTCCCGGAAACAGGCGCGTGTAGTTGAGTCCCGCGGCCTGGAGCGTCGCGAGATACCGGCGATAATCGAAGTCCGCGTTCATCATTGCGCCATAGTGCTCGCCGCTGGTGATCAGCGCGACAGCTTTGCCGCGAAAGAGGAAATAGTGGGGATTCCGCGGATGAAGGCGGATGGTATCGGCGCCGGCGGGAGGCGCCTCGCGTCCCGCGAGGAGGAAGAATGCGAGAAGTAACGAGGTGCAGATTGCTCCGCGTTTAAGCACAGATTTTTATTCCTCGGGTGCGTTCGCCGGGGCACATACTAGCGGAATAGCGCGTGCCGTTTCAAACGTGTTCGCGCACGGGACGTCGCGCTACGCCGCGGGATTCGATTCAGACATGATAGGATAACGGCGAAAACATAAAGGCGATGGAGTTCGCCTGAACCGTCCGTCCCCGGACTGATGACTCCTGGCCGCCGCTCGGCGCCAGGAGTTTTTTGTTGGCGTGGGCGGCGAGCAGAAACGGAGAGACTGTGCGGATTGCTTTGCTGATTGTGTTTGGCATGGCGGGGACGCTGGCGCGCTACGGACTGCAGGGCCTGGTGCAGCAGCGCACGGGCGCGACGTTTCCGTACGGAACGCTGGTGGTGAACCTCGTTGGGTGTCTCCTGCTCGGCGGGATCGCGCAGTACGGGCTCACTCATTTGACGATTCCGCCGGAATGGCGCATCGGAATCACCGTAGGATTCTTTGGGGCGTTCACCACTTTTTCGACGTTCAGTTGGGAGACGGTTCGGCTGATGGAAGATGGAGAATGGATGCGGGCAACGGCGTATGTGGTCGCGAGCGTCGTGGGCGGATTGGCGTGCATATTTTTCGGGATGCGGATCGCGGATCGAATTTGAAAAAGCTGAAACACAGAGGACACAGAGAAAAGCCGGAGAACACAGAGAAAGACAAAGATTCACCGCAGAGACGCAGAGGGCGCTGAGAAGATTGGGAGGAATTATGGAGAAGGCCGGCAAGCACGAGCGGTTCGAGGGCGAGCGCACGCTGATGCGCATCCACATCGGCGAGTCGGACCGGTGGCACGGGAAGCCGCTGTATGAAGCGATTATCGAGCTGCTGCGGCGCGAGAATTTCAGCGGTGTGACGGTGCTGCGCGGCGTGGGCGGATTCGGGTCGTCGAGCATCTACCATACCGAGAAGATTTTGCGGCTTTCGCAGGACCTGCCGATCGTGATTGAGGTGGTGGAATTCGCCGAACGCATCGAGGCGATTCTGCCGCGGCTTGACGAAATGATTGGCGGCGGGCTGGTGACGCTCGAAAAAGTTCGCGTAATCCTGTATCGGCCCAATAAATAGTCCCGCCCCTGAGCATCCCTGTTCGGGGATCGAGGGATTCATGGCGAACGCCCCGCGAAAAATCGAATTCAGCGAAAATCACCGGCGCGCGATCTCGATCTTGATGCGCGGCACCGAACGCGCGTGCGACCGGATTCTCGAATGGCTCGAGCGGCCCTCGAGCCTGATGACGGAAGTCCGCGACGACCTGACAAGCGCAGAGCGGACGCAGTTGCGCGAGCTTGTGGGAGAATTGAGAGAAGAAGTACGCGGCTTCGCTGCGAAAGCCGTGCTCGATCGATCCTCGGCTTCGCGGCGCCGCTCTGTGGCCGCAATTCTTTCGGCCGCGCTGATCGATCTCCAGGAAGTTCGCGATTCCGAACTCAAAGGCTACGGCCGGCTGCCGGCGGACGAGAAGCGCGCCCTCAACGAGCACATCCAACGAATGGTGCCGTTGCTCGAACGCATGCTGCATGTGGTCGAGAGCGAGTGACGCCACGGTCGGATGTCACAGGCGCGAGATGAGGCGCAAGTCGAATTCGAAGTCGAGCGGGCTTCCGATTTCGATTTTGGCGAAGGAGGAGTGCTGCGGGTTCAGCAGGAAGATATTTTCAGCTGGGATGACGGCGCTGGGAAGTTCGAGAACGGGCGAAGGTTCGTCCGCAATCCACGCGTCGCCGATCGCGCGGGCGCTTGCGGGCGGCGGGCTCGCGCGCCAATCCTTTGGCAGGTCGGACTTGGCAATGCGTGTGATGAGCGAGGCGTCGAAGCGCGCTTCGATTACGACGTATTCGTGCAGCAAATCAGAGTTTTCGAGATGGACGAGCAGTTCGAGCGCGGCCAGCGATTGTGATTGCGCGCTGTAGACCACCGAGACGCCCGGCGAATTCCAGCGTCCGCCATAGAGCCGTGCGCCTTCCCCGCTGAACGCGTCTTTCGCGAGTTTTCGCTTGACGATTCGCCAAGCGGAAACCCTCACGTGAAGACTCCGTGCTCCAGGCGGCCGATCAGGTTTTCCACTTCGCGGGCGCCCAATTCCGAACGCGCATAGGACATCGGAACTTTATCGCCGAGGGCCTTTTTCGGTTTCGTCAGCCACTCGACCGCCTCGCCAACATTGCCTTCGAACAGCGCCACGGCTTTCTCGAAAATGGTCGAGATGCGCAGCAGCCGTTCGGATTCGTCGGGCGACAATCGCCCGGAGGATTTGCGGCGCGCGAATGTGCGCTCGGGAATTTGTATCAGGGACGCGACGCTGGCGGGCGCGAACCCGGTCTCGGACGAAAAGGTTTCCAGCGCGCGGAAGGAAAGGCCTCGTTGCACCGCGTCGATCAGATCGTTGGTTGCGAGCGCGGACAGGCCGAGGCTCGAGCCGCGCGTGGGATAGCGCGCAAGCCGGCGGTCGGAACGGGCGGCAGCGTTTCTTCGTAGATTCAACGCCACGATTGGATCGTAGCAGAATCTCAGCCATTTGGCAACTTTGTATGTGCCATATGGCATACGATGAAATCGTCGGCCAGTCCATAGTCATCTGCGATCCTTCCGGGTTCTCCCTGCGTCTTTCGTCAGATGCCAGGCGTCACACCAGGAGCATAGATAGGCTCGAAGGTCCTTTGGCGCGTTGGCCGTTGCGATCTGGTGTGCGGCCGTTGCCAAAGCTTCACCTTCGGTTGCGTACTTACGCTTCCCGCTGACCGGACATTTTGATTCGTCGTCCACCGCAAGCCCTTTCCATTCTGTGCGAGAAACCCCGATCATCCGCCATAACGGGCCAATCGGCAAACGCCCGATTAGCGCGGAAAGTCGGAAACTGACGCAACACGACTCGAGATTCTCGCTTGCGTTGGCCCTGCCACTCTGCTAGGTTAGCGAACAAAAAGCGAAGGAGTTCGCGTGCCCTCATTTCCGCAAGGACTGGCTGTTCGACCGCAAACAACGCCTGAAAAGACGACGCCTGAAACGGCACTGCATACCCCTCTAAATACGATCGAGGCGTTCCGGGGCGCTCTCGCTATGCTGGCGGGGCACTACCGCGCCGACGAGGTGCTCACCGCGGTGAAGCACATCCCGGCGCGCGAGGCGCAGTTCCGACCGATGCCGGATTGGGTGCGGCCCGAGCTTCGAGCCGCCTACCGGGCCAAGGGGATCGAGCAACTTTATTCGCATCAGGCCGCCGCCGCGGAACTGGCAAGCGCCGCGAAGAACTTCGTGGTAGTGACGCCTACGGCTTCGGGCAAAACGCTGTGCTACAACCTGCCGATCCTGAACTCGATTCTGGAAAATCCCGATAAGCGCGCGCTGTACCTCTTCCCCACGAAGGCGCTCGCGCAGGACCAGCTCGCCGAACTGCACGATCTGGCGACGCGGCTCGACGATTGTTTCGGAGTTTTCACGTACGACGGCGACACGCCCGGCGACGCACGCAAAGCGATTCGCGAGCGCGGGCACGTGATCCTGACCAATCCGGATATGCTGCACACGGGAATCCTGCCGCACCACACGCGCTGGACGCGCCTCTTCGAAAATCTGCGGTACATCGTGATCGACGAGCTGCATACATATCGCGGCGTGTTCGGGAGTCATCTGGCGAATGTGCTGCGGAGGCTCGCGCGCATCGCGCACTTTTATGGCTCGAAGCCGCAATTCATTTGCTGCTCCGCGACGATTGCGAACCCGGGCGAGCTGGCTGCGCAACTCACGGAATGCGAGGTGGGCGTCGTCGATGACAACGGCGCGCCGGCAGGCGAAAAACTCTTCGTCTTCTACAATCCGCCGATGGTGAACCGCAATCTTGGCATCCGGCGCAGCTATTTGAACGAAGCCACTCGCGTCGCCAAGGAACTGCTCGCGCAAAAGCTGCAGACCATCGTCTTCGCGAACAGCCGCCTGCACACCGAAGTGCTGCTCACGTACTTGCAGCAGGCGAATCCGCCGAAGCCGGGCCAGGCGGAAGCGATTCGCGGCTATCGCGGAGGATATTTGCCGGGCGAGCGACGCGAGATTGAGCGCGGCTTGCGCGAAGGACGCATTCGCGGCGTGGTGACGACGAACGCGCTGGAGCTGGGCATCGATATTGGCTCGCTCGATGCGTGCGTGATGAGCGGCTACGCAGGGTCGATCGCTTCCACATGGCAGCGCGCCGGCCGCGCCGGACGCCGCAACGGGAGCTCGTGCGCGGTGATGGTGGCGTCGTCGGCGCCGCTCGACCAATTCATCGTGCAGCATCCCGACTATTTTTTCGGACGCTCGCCCGAGCATGCGTACGTGCAGCCGGACAATCTGGAGATTCTGGTCAACCACTTGAAGTGCGCGGCATTCGAGCTGCCGCTTTCGCCGGATGAAAAGTTTGGCGCGGTGGCACTGCCGGAACTGTGCCAGCGGCTGAGCGACGCAGGCTTCCTGCATCGCAGCGGCGAGAATTGGCACTGGGTGCAGGAGGCGTATCCGGCGGACACGGTCAGCTTGCGCTCGGTGACGTCGGACAATTTCGTGATCATCGATATTTCTGGTCATCCGGAAGGCGACGAAGACGGTCAGCCTGAGGTGATTGGCGAGGTGGATTTTTCGTCGGCACTGACGACCGTGCATCCGAAGGCCATCTACATTCATCAGGGGCAGCAGTATCACGTCGAGAGGCTCGATTTCGATCAGCGCAAGGCCTACGTGAAGCCGGTGAAAGTGGATTACTTCACCGACGCGATTCGCTACACGCAGGTGCGCGTGCTCGAAATCGCGGAAGAAGAACGCATCGCCGGTCCTGCGGCGCGAGCGCATGGCGACGCGCTGGTGCGGTCGCAGGTGGTGGGATTCAAGAAAATCAAGTTCTTCACGAACGAAAACGTCGGCGCGGGGAAACTCGAGTTGCCGGAAAACGAGATGCACACCACGGCGTTCTGGATCACGCTCGAGCGAAGTTTGCTGGCCGGACTGCCGTTCGCGATTTCAGAGCGCCAGAGCGGGATTTTCGGATTGCTGCATGCGCTCGAGTCCATGGCGACGCTGCTGCTGATGTGCGACCGGCGCGACCTGGGAACGGCGGTGGGCGAACGGCCGCCGAGTGCGGGGGTTGAAACCCAATGGCATGAATATACGGCCGCGACCGATGATCCAGAGCAGATGAAGGAATTCTTTGAGCCGAATCTGTATCTCTACGACGCGTATCCCGGCGGAATCGGGTTCAGCGAGCCGCTCTATTGCGTGCACGATCTGCTCTTGCGCCGCACGCGCGAGTTGATCGCGGCGTGCCCGTGCGAAAGCGGGTGCCCTTCGTGCGTGGGGCCATTCGGAGAAAAGAGCGAGCGGGCGAAGGAAGTGGCGCTGGCGATCCTGGATCGTGTGTGCGCATGAAGCAAAACCCTTTCACCGCAGAGGCGCAGAGGACGCGGAGAAGCCCGAAAAAGGATTACCACAGAGGTCACAGAGACGGAAAACATGAGGACACAGAGAAGGCCAGGAATCTAGGTTGAACGCGACCACACAGGATCGATTTGCCAGGCTCGCGGCACTGAAGCCTGCGAAGCGCGGAGTGGAAGCTGACGCCGCCGAGCTGCGCGGCACTGTGCCCGACATTCCCGAAGGATCGCAGCGGCTCGCGGAGCTGCTGGGCGCGATGACGAGCAGCAATCGGTTCGGCGAGCATCTCGCGCTGCGCCGATGGTTCTCGGAATCGATTGGCTGCGAGCCGCCTGACGGAAACGTGGACGGCGCGGCGCTGAAACTGCTTGCGCCGGACGCGCTCGACGAAGTGGCCGATCCGCGGCAATGGCTTTTTCTCGATACGGAGACGACCGGGCTTGCGGGCGGGACCGGAACGTACGCGTTTCTAGTGGGAATCGCGTGGTGGGATGCGGGCGGCCTGGAAGTGGAGCAATTCTTCATGCGCGACCACAGCGAAGAGCATTCGCTGCTGGTGGCGCTTGCGGAGCGCATGGCGGAGCGGCGCGTGCTGGTAACGTTCAACGGCAAGTCGTTCGATTGGCCGCTGCTCGAGACGCGTTTTCGAATGACGCGCACGATTCGCACGCCTGCGCCACGCGCGCATCTGGATTTTTTGCATCCGGCGCGCAATTTGTGGCGACTGCGGCTGGGATCGGTGCGTCTGGCGGAACTTGAGCGGCACGTGCTCGGATGGAATCGCGGCGTGGATGTGATGTCCGAGCTGATCCCGACGATTTATTTCGAATTTCTGCGCGGAGGGCCGCCCGAGCCGCTGATTCCGATTTTCCATCACAACCAAATGGACTTGCGCGGGCTCGCGGGACTGGCCGCGCACACTCTTTCGCTGCTCGCCGATCCGGAGACGCGAGGCAAAGACGCGCTCGAGCTTTTCGGAGTTTCGCGGATTTGCGAACGGCGCGGAGAGGCCGCGCGCGCGCGGAAGTTTTACTCGCAGTCGATTGCCGCGGAGCTGCCGGAAGTAACGGGCCGCGCGGCGCGAAAATCGCTGGCGCGGCTCGCGAAGCGCGACGGAGATTTGTCGCTCGCGTGCGAACTTTGGACCTCGATGCTCGGCAATTCGCGCGAAGGACTCGAGGCCTACGAACAGCTTGCAATCCACTACGAACGCCGCTCCCGCGAATTCGATCGTGCGGCCGCGCTGGTGCGCGCTGCGCTTGCAGAGCTGCGGCGCGCGCATCGGCTTGGCGACGTCGCGGCGGACGTTCAGCGACGCTACCGGACGCGTTTCGAAGCCCGCTTGGCGCGACTCGAGCGAAGAGTCGGATGGACCCTTCTCGACGCTGTCGAGGCGAGAGAAACGGAATCGAAGTCGCCGGCCAGAGAATCGAATTAGGAGACGGTTCCGGGAGCAAATTACATGCAGAATTCGGATAGCAGCGCAGCCCAGACCGCGAGAACATCCAAAGCGGGAGACAAAGCCATGGCCGAAGTAACGGAACCTTACTTGCGCGAACAGCTCGAAAAGCGCCGCGACGAGCTGAAGCAAGCGATCGCCTCGCCGGCGGCCGGCGTTCCACCCGCGGCCTTCCTTCATCTGCTGCAGGAAGTGGATTTAGCGCTGGAGCGCATGGACGAAGGAACGTTCGGGATTTGCGACGTCTGCCACGACACGATCGAGAAGGACCGGCTGATCTCCGACCCGCTGATTCGCCTTTGCATCGATCACTTGACGAGCGCGGAGCAGCGGGCGCTCGAAGGCGACCTCGAGCTTGCCTCGCGAATCCAGCGGGGCTTGCTGCCGCAGGCCGACGTGAAGTTTCGCGACTGGCGGATTCAGTATCAGTACAACCCAGCAGGACTTGTGAGCGGAGATTATTGCGACTTGATCCTGCCTTCAGGCGACGACGGCAAGCTGATTTTTCTGTTGGGCGATGTTGCGGGCAAAGGCGTGGCCGCTTCTCTGCTGATGACGCACTTGCACGCGATGTTTCGCAGCCTTTCGGCCATCGCAATCGATCTCGACAAATTGCTCGACGTGGGCAACCGGATATTTTGCGAGAGCACAATCGCGGGACAATACGCCACATTGATTTGCGGACGCGTGGGACGCGATGGCGAGCTCGAAATTACGAGCGCCGGACATTTGCCCGCACTTCACGTGGGAAAGGACGGCGTGGAGAAAATCGACTCGGCCGGCTTGCCGCTGGGCATGTTTTCAAGCAGCCGCTACAAGGTGCAGCGCACGCGGCTCGAGCCGGGAGATAGCTTGCTGCTCTTCACCGACGGAATTTCCGAAGCGCGCAATATGACGGGAACGGAGTATGGCGTGGAGAGGCTCTCCATCATCGCGGGCGAGCAGCACGGCAACGTGCCGATTGAGCTGCTGGCGGCGTGCCTCAAGGATGTGCAGACGTTCTCGTCAGGAACGCACCAAGCCGACGATCAGACGCTGATGGCGATTCATCGCACAGATTCAGCGGGGATTTCTCTGGGAGAATAGACGGCGCTGGCGGGCTCCTCAACTACTGCGGCCAATGAAAGAGCGAAAAGCAGATCCCTCACCCCGCACAAACCGCGGGGATTCGGGATGACAAGGTCGTAGGGTTCTCAGGATGCGCTAGCGGGCGGCGACGAGCGCGGCCGGGCGCCAATCGTAGCTGGTTTCCACTCGGGTGTTTTGCATCGAGGCAGGAGTGGGAGCCGGCGCCAGGGGCCAGCCGATTGCCCTGGTAATCTTGTCGTAGACTTCGCGCGTCGTGCCTTCCACCGCCAAGCAATCCGTTCCAACGCAGCGAAGGAATACTCCGCCATCGGGCGTCGTGAACTGGAAGTAGTTCGGGCGGCGGAAAAGATCCTTGCGGTCTTTGTATTTCAGCTCGAGGGCTTCGCTATACTGCCCGCAGAAACGCGCGGCATTTTCCTCTTTATCGAAAGCGAGGCGATACGCGAGAACGGTGTTTTTCGTTTTCTGATCCTCGAAGACGGCGTAGCGATCTCCGGCCCATGCGGGCGAAAGCATATCTGCGCGCTGCTGCCCCAGAAATTGCTTCAGCACTTCCTCGAGACCGAATTCGCCCATCACGTTTTCCTCGAGCAGCTTCCAATCGCTCGGCGCAACCGCCTTCCAATCCGGCAGAGAGACGGGCACGGGCTTCACTCCCTTGAGGTACAAATCCGGATGCAGGATTTGCTGCGTCGAGACGGGCGGATTCTCGAAGACCAGCTTGATGTCTCCCCATCCCGTATGCGCCTTCAAAAACTGCTGCGAAAAGGAAGTGCCCGCGAGGTACGGGAACAATAATTCGTCGCGAATGTAGATAGGAGCGTGCGAGAGCTTTGGATCTTTGTCCATTTCGGCCATGGCGCCGGAGCGAATGAGAACGGTGACGTCGGGAACGTCGCGGACGCTCATTTTTTCGTCGCGCAGCGAGTAGTCCACCATCGCGGCCACGGCTGAGCCTTCGCTTACCGAGTCGCGCGCGAGTTCCGCGTCGTCGTTCGGGCGCGCGGCTTTGATCCACGGATCGATGTGAAAGGATTGGTCCTCGAGAGCGTGGGTCAGCTCGTGGGCCATCACGGGGCGCTGTTCGTCAGCAGGAATCCAATCGGCGATGTAAAACTCTTCTGCTTTCGGGTCGTACAGGCCCGCCACCTGATCGGTGAGGACGTCCAGCATGAAAGAATCGAGGGGAAAGCCTTTCGGAATCAGGCCAAAAGCTTCCAGGGCTTTGTCGTCCGCGTAACGCTGGGCTTCGTCCTTGTCCTCTTTTTCCTCGCGGATCAGGTAATCGCGAATTTCCTGCTTCGAACGGAGGCTTTTCTTGAGCGGCTCTTTCACAGGAAGGCTCAGGATTTCGCTCATTTGGCCGAGGACTTCATCCGCGGCCTGGGCGAAGTCGGTTTTCGCGGCTGGAGGCTGCGCGGAAGATCCTGCCGGCGAAGTGGGAACGGGCTTCGGGGGAGGCGTGGCTTGCTGCGCCGCGACGCCCGCAATCAAGATAAGAATCAGCGCGGGGGCGGATAGGACCCTCACTCCGCACCGCGTAACGTCCAGCCATTTCATGAACTGCCTCCCCGCGCCCCTCGAAAATCCACCTGCATGCTTTAGACGACATAACTTTGATGGTGCAAGTAGCATAACAGGTTTGACGCAGCGAGCAGCGGCGGCCGAGAGTTCGACGCGGAGGAGTGAAACCGGTGCGCAGCAGAGGCCTACTTCAGCGCTTGAGGGCGCCGTGGACTTCGGCAGCGAGCACGCTCTGGACTTGCTTCCAGAAAGCTTCGATCTCGAAGGGCTTGCGCACGACGGGGCAGCCCGATTGCCCGAGCGCTTCGCTGAGCTCGGGATCCGGGGCGTTCCAAACCGTGAAGATGATCCGGCGCGCCAGCTCGGGGCGATTTCGCTCGATCCAGGCGCAGAGGTCGGCGACGGAAACTTCGCCGGGCGTTCGAATGTCGATGACGGTGGCGTCGATGGTGTCGCGCTTCAATATGTTGATTGCTTCCCCAGGGCTTTTGGCTGTTCTTACCGAGATGCCCCGCGCGACCAGGATTTCCTGCTCGAGTTGAAGAACGGCGTCATCGTCGTCGACCAGGAGGATTTTCCCCGAGGCAGCGGCGCGCCGGGAACGCGGCGACTTCTCCGGTTTCTGCTCGGACGCAAACGGAGCCAGCGGGAGCGTGATGGAAAATACCGCGCCTCCCTCTTCCGCGTTGCGAACCTGAATCTCTCCGCCGTGCTCCTTGACGATGCCGTAGCAGATGCTCAGGCCGAGTCCGGTTCCCTTGCCGACGGCCTTGGTGGTGTAAAACGGGTCGAACACCCGATGGGGATTTTGAACTCCGGGGCCATTGTCGGCGAATTCGATCACCAGCTTGTCTTCGACGACCAGCGTGCGGAGCCAGATTTCACCCTTGCCGTGCTTTTCGGCGACGGCATCCACGGCGTTGTTCAAAATGTTGAGGAAGACCTGCTGGAGCTGATTTCCGTCGCCGCCGATCGAAGGCAGATTCGAATCGAGCTCTCGATGAATCTGGATACTGTGGAGCTTCATGTCGTATTCACGAAGCGAAAGCGTGTCTTCGAGAATCTGGTTGATCTGAATAGGCGCGCGCTCCGGCTTGTGCTGCCGCGCGAAGCTGAGGAGATTTTGAACGATGTGATGCGTGCGCTGAGCCTGCTTGTAAAGCTTCTCGAGATAGTCGGAGCTTCGGGCGTTCGCGGACTCCTCGGATTTCAGGAGTTGGCTGTAACCGAGAATGGCCGTGAGCGGATTGTTGAGTTCGTGGGCGACGCCTGAGATGAGTTGCCCGACGGCGGCCATCTTTTCACTTTGCAGCAACTGCTCCTGAGTGTGGCGGAGCGTGTCGTAGGCTTCACGCGTTTCTTCCAGGAGCCGCGATTTGTCGATCGTCGTGGCAATCTGATTTCCCACGGCCGCCAGCAGGTTCAACTCGGCGGCGGAGAATTCGCGCATTTCGCGGCAGCCGATCACCAGCGTGCCGATGATGCGGTCCTTGGCCCACAGGACCACAATCTGCGACGCCAGGATGCCTTCTTTTCTCTGCAGCTCGCGAAACTCCTCCGGCAACGCCAGCGCGGCGCCGGATAGCAGGGTGGCCCGGGCTTGCCGAACCTGCTGCAGAAGAGAAGCGGAAATCTGGACGGGAGCCAAACGGCGCGCGTATTCGGACCGGTGTCCGAAATTCGCGGCAAGCTTCAAGGTTCGCGACGCCTCGTCGAGAAAATACACGGTGACGCTATCCGCAGCAAAAAGCTCCGCGATCTTGGCCAGCGCGCGGGTGAGGACGTCCTCGAGCGTGGCTGACTGGCTCAGGAGTTCCGCGATGACGTTGAGCGCAAGCAATTCGCGATTGCGCCGGCGGATTTCGAGTTCCGCCTGCTTGCGTTCGGTGACATCGAGCACGAAGCCCTGGTAGGCGACGATCGCGGCGGAGTCGTCGCGCGTGACGAAGCTGGATTCGTGCGCGGTGCGGATTTCTCCGTCGCGCCGGCGGAAGCGGAACTCGAAGTCGGTGACTTCGCCGTATTCGTGCAGGAGGCGCTTCAAACGCTGACGGTCGGCCGAATCGATGTAAATCTCGCCGGGGATATCGATCGTCAGCAGTTCGTCGCGATTTTCATAGCCGAGCATGCGCATGAACGCATCGTTGAAATCGACGAACTTCCCGTCGGGCGTCGACATGAAGATGCCTTCCTGAACCTTCTCGAACAGGGCGCGGAACTTGCTTTCGGCCTCGCGGCGTTCGGTGAAATCTTTCAGGACGTGGACGGTGCCGAGACAATTTCCTTCGGAATCGTGGAAATTCGAGTTCGTAACCAGGAAGTGCCCGCCGAAGCTGGGATCCACCTGTTCCGGCTTGCCGGCTGCCCCCTCGCAGTAAGGGCAGGCGCTCCAGCGAATTTCGCCATGCTTCAGCAACTCGCGCAGCAAGTGGCCCTGGACGAGGTCGGGCTCGAGGCCAAGATGCCAGGCGAGCGAGCGGTTTGCGCGGAGAACGCGGCCATTCGGAGAATGAACGAGAATCAGGTCATCGATCGAATTGAAGGTATCGAGCCATTGGCGGCGAGCCGTTGCGGCAGATTCGATCAGCGCTACGTTCTGCACCGTCAACCCGAGCAGGTTGCCAACGTTTGTGAGGAAGTCGATTTCGTCGCGCTCAAAGGTCCGCGCCGCCGAAGAAGCGATGCAAAGAAGTCCCAGGGGCTTTTCCTTGCCGGGAATGCGCACCACCACCGCAGCGGATAATCTCTCTTTGTCGAGCCAGCCGGGCGGCTTGGCTTCCGAAGAGCGCTCGTAGGAAACGAACGGCGCGTTCCCCTCGAGGGCGTCCTGAACCCAGGGTTCCGTTTTCGCGATTCGCGCATATTGCCTCACGGCTCGTTCGTCGAAGCCCACGGAAGCGCGGAGCACCAGCAAGGCCAGGTCGCCATCGCTGTCAAGAAGGAAGACGAGGCCGTGGCTCGCGTTCAAACTAACCACGAGATTGCGCAGAACGCCGTCGAGAGTCTGATGGACGCGCAGCGACTGCGTAGCCTCGGCCGTGATCATCGCCAGGCTGCGCAATTTCTCGTTCAGGTCCTCCATTCGAGCGCGGCCGGACTCCAGCACGAGAACCGCCATGGAAATTCCCATCGTGATCCCGAACAGGTCCTCCAGGGAGACACGAAACAGGGCCAGAGCCTGAAAGCTCCAGTCAGGACTGTCCAGGCCGTGAAGGCCATAGAGAAGAAGCGAGCCGGCGAGAAGCTTCCAGCCAACTCCGCGATGCCGGAGTTGGGAACGCCAAAGGATCAGGCCTGCCACGATGAACAGCGAGGACTCGAGGATCGACTCCGCCCAAATCGCCATTTCGGAGGATCTCTTGGCGAGCAGGAACACGGCGATAGCAGCGATCAGGGCGAACGGCCACAGGTACTTCAATCTTCGGCCGAGGCCACTGCACTCCAGGATCGCGGTGAAGAAGACGGCGGCGGTGATCAGGGACACCCCGGAACGGAAGAGTTGAACGTCCGGCCCCCCATTCCACAAATGGGAAATCCGGAGGGCCGCGGCGAAGACATACAGGGTCCAGCCGGCAAGCCAATACCGGAAGAAACGCGCCGGAAACCCCGGAGCCAGAAGGACATAGAGGACGAGCAGGATGAAGGCGGCAGAGCACTCGATAAATGCCGCCGCCAGAAAACCCGGATTGGAAACAAAAGCCATGGGCCCGCCGGGAACTGCCTGTTTACCAAAACGTTATGGAGATTTTCAGGGAGCCTGTTCGAAAACAAAATTAGCACGCGCTTGTAACTTAGGGCAACACGCCCCTCAGGACCCTGTGCCCTGCCTTATAATGATGCCTGGGGACGGAGCGACCTTTGGACAAAGAGAAGATACTGGTTGTGGACGACGAAGAGGCGATTCGAGAAGTAGTCTCAACGCTTCTCGAGGCGCAGGGCTATCAGACCTGTGTGTGCTCAAACGGTCGTATCGGTCTCGAGAGTTTCGGCAACGACACGTTCGATCTGGTGCTCAGCGACATCGTCATGCCGGAAATGGACGGCCTGAAGCTGCTGGGGGAACTGCGCATTCAGGATCCCGACGTCCCTGTGATCATGGTCACGGCGATGCATGACATTTCGATCGCTCTCGAAGCGATTCGCTCCGGCGCATACGACTACATCCTGAAGCCTTTCGAGAAGGACCAGCTGCACTTGAGCGTCCGGCGCGCCCTGGAGCATCGCCGGCTCGTGCTCGAGAACCGCACATATCAAAGCGATCTCGAACATCTGGTGGCGGAACGCACGCAACAGCTTTCAATCGCCCTCCAGGACCTCGAACAATCCTACGACTACACGCTCGAAGCGCTAGGCGGCGCGCTCGACGCCAAAGACGCGGAGACGGAAGGCCACTGCCAGCGAGTGACCGCGTTCACGATCACGATTGCGCGCGCGATGGGAGTCGACAAAGGCCTGCTCCGGCACATCGCTCGCGGCGCTTTTCTCCACGACATCGGCAAGATGGGAGTTCCGGACAGCATACTCACCAAGCCGGGTCCGCTGACGCCCGAAGAGCGCGACGTCATGCGGAAGCACTGCCAAATCGGTTTCTCGGTGCTCGAGCGCATTCCGTTTCTCAAGGAAGCCGCCGAAATCGTGCTGTCGCACCAGGAATGCTACGACGGGTCGGGCTACCCGCGCGGCCTGAAGGGCGAACAAATTCCCCTGGGCGCGAGAATTTTCGCGGTGGCGGACACGCTCGACGCCATGATTTCCGACCGCCCGTACCGCAAAGCGCTGCCGATCTCGGCCGCGCGTGAGGAAATTCAGCGCTACTCCGGGCGGCAGTTCGATCCGCGCGTGGTGCAAGTCTTCATGTCGCAGCCGGACCGCGTGTGGCTGGATCTACACGAGAGAATCGGCGATCCCTTCCGCCTCGCTCAACTCGAACACGTTTAGCCCGGCCTGAAAGCACCCTACCGGCAAGCACCGGAAAGCGCGGAGTCTTGCCTGGCTCGCGGAACGCAGGTAGTATGCCCACTCGGAGGACGACGAATGGCTCTGGTGCCGATCAAGACAGCGTCAACGACGGGCTACTGCGATTGCATTTGTGGCTGCTACGAATTGGCGAGCCAGCGCGACGAAGATACCGGAAAAGGGTATTGCCCGCGTTGCGCGAAGGAGCATCTGGAATTGAATCGCGGCGTCGGCTTGCCGCAATTGCCGCCGTCGAGACTCCCCGACAGCGAAGGTCCTGCGCTTGACCTGCACACTCCCGAACCCGCCGATCCTCCCGGCCGCCTGCGCTAAAAATCTTCAAGTCAGGGGATTTCTATATCCTTTCCGGAATGACTCATTTTCAAGAAGAAGAGGAGTGGCGAAGGACATGCACGGCCAAAAGAAGAGGCGCAAGCGTTTTAGAGAGGGAACGATGGCAGTCGACGGCGTCAGCCTTTATTGGCAGCTGCTTAGCGAGCCCCGGTGGACTACGGAGCATGGATATAAAGGGCTATGCGTTTCTGTCCGAACGGAAGACGGCCACCATCGTGAACTGATTCTGGAGTATCCGTTTCCAAATAAAACCAATTCGATTGGAATACCCCAACTTCCTCAACGCCCAAAATTCTCTGAGAAAACAATCGACGCCGACGTTCGCCAAGCCATGGCCGCAGGGTGGGATCCGGCTTCTCGTGGAAAGACTTTCATCTTTCACGTTGCCTAGAATTCCAGACCGGCCATGCCCCTTTTCCCCGTGGTTTTTGACTCTGTTCTGCCTATAATCTTGTGGGTTCTCTGGAACAAACAATGGAGGAAACATGAAGCGAAGCGTCATGGGATTCACTGGCTTGCTTCTGCTGCTGCTCGCGGGATGGTTTCCCGCTGCGGCGCAGGACGACGCCATGGCCACGACGACCTTGAAGGTGGGCGATGTCGCGCCGGATTTCAGTTTGCCGAGCGATCAACCAAAGCCGGTGAAGCTGAGCGACTATCGTGGAAAGAAGACTGTAATCCTCGCCTTCTACGTCCTGGCTTTCACAGGTGGTTGAACGAAAGAGCTACAGGCCTATCAGGCTGATTTGGCCAAACTCGAAGCAAACGACACCGAAGTTCTCGGAATCAGCATCGACAGTCCCCCCGCCAACGCAGCATTCGCAAAACAAATCGGCGTTACGTTCCCGCTCCTAAGCGACATGAATCACAAGGTCCTCACTGCTTACGGGATTCTGAAAAAGTATCCCATGGGCGGAGATGAGTACGAGTGGGCACGGCGCACGACGTTCGTGGTGGACAAAGACGGAAAGATTCAGCACATCGAATTCGACAATAGCGCTGTGAATCCCAACAACGCCCTCGACGTCTGCCTGAAGCTGCACGACAAAGCTACGCCGTAGCCAGCAATCCGCGCGTAGCAGATCAAACGGGGCGGGCTCACTCCCGCCCCTTTTTCTTGCTTGGTTGGGGTTTCACGCGCACGCAACCCAGCCTAGCGCTGAAGCGCACGGGCGCGTGGACGTTTCTCGCCGGACGATGGTAAGCTTCCGGCCTCAACTTCGCACGCGAGGTGAGCGCGTTATCTCGAAGAGTGAGATTCCGTGCGCCCTCCAGGGACATCCGATGAACCCCGATCCGAAGAGCGTTCGCAATGCCGCAGAAGGCTTGCGAGCACTCGCGCAGCCGGTGTCCGCGCCGCTCACTCGCGCGGCGATATTCCTGGTCGTCACTCTGAAACCGGGCTCCGAGAGTCGCGCGGCCGTGCGGTCGTTGTGCGGGGACCTCGCGGCGCTGTTGCGCTCCGTGGGATTTCGCGATCTCGAAGGAGCGCTCTCCTGCATCATGGGATTTGGCTCTGACGCGTGGGACCGCCTCTTTGGGCCGCCGCGGCCGGCGGAGCTTCATCCGTTCCGCGAGTTTCACGCCGGGTCGCGCCATGCTGTCTCCACACCGGGCGACGTGTTCTTCCACATCCGCGCCAAGCGGATGGATTTATGCTTCGAGCTTGAGACGCAGATCATGGAGCGCATCGAAGATGCCGTCACGCCTGTGGATGAAGTGCAAGGCTTCCGCTTCTTCGACGACCGCGACCTCATCGGTTTCGTCGATGGGACGGAGAATCCGACGGGTGAAGCTGCGGTGGACGCCGTGCTGATCGGCGACGAGGACGCCGCGTTCACCGGCGGCAGCTACGTCATCGTGCAGAAGTATCTCCACGATATGGAAGGCTGGAACGCGCTCCCCACCGAGGCTCAGGAACGAATCATCGGCCGCAAGAAGCTCTCCGACATCGAACTCGACGATTCCGTCAAGCCAACCTCGGCGCACAACGCGCTCACTACGATCGTCGAGGATGGGAAAGAAGTGAAAATCCTGCGCGACAACATGCCCTTTGGCCGGCCCGCGCACGGCGAATTTGGCACCTATTTCATCGGCTACAGCCGTTCGCCCCGCACCACCGAGCAGATGATCGAAAACATGTTCGTCGGCCGCCCGCCGGGAAATTACGACCGGCTGCTCGACTTCAGCCGCGCCGTCACGGGAAGCCTGTTCTTCGTGCCGTCTGCCACGTTTCTGGACGGCGTGGCCGATAACGAGCCCCCAGCTGAGGCGACGTCGGACGCGACGCCGGCCGCCGCACCTCCCGCCGAAGTTTCGTCATCCAACCAGTCACAGGGCGACGGTTCGCTCGGTATCGGTTCCCTCAAAGGAGACACCTCAAATGAATAATCTACATCGCGAGCTGGCCCCCATTTCCGATGGAGCGTGGGCTCAAATTGAAGAGGAAACCTCGCGCACCTTCAAGCGATACCTGGCCGGGCGGCGCGTCGTCGACGTGCATCCGCCGGCGGGCACGGGTCTTTCCGCCGTCGGTACGGGTCACCTGAAGACGATCACGGCTCCCACGGACGGAATCCTCGCCCGGCAGCGCGAGGTAAATGCGCTGGTGGAGCTGCGTTTTCCATTCGAACTGGATCGCCATGACATCGACGACGTCGAACGCGGCGCGAACGACTCGAACTGGCAGCCGGCGAAGGACGCCGCGCGCCAGATCGCCTTTGCCGAAGACTGCGCCATCTTCGAAGGCTATGCCGCGGCGGGCATCGGCGGCGTCCGCCAGGGAACCAGCAATCCGAAGGTGACGCTTCCTGCCGATGTGCGCGAGTACCCGCAGGCCATTGCGCAAGGCTTGAGTCAGTTGCGCCTCGTTGGCGTGAACGGCCCCTACTCGGTGCTGCTCGGCGCCGATGCCTACACCGCCCTCGCCGAGACCAGCGATCATGGATATCCGGTGCTCGAGCACGTGAAGCGGCTGAGCATCGATAAAATCGTCTGGGCGCCCGCCATCGCCGGCGCTTTCGTAATCACCACTCGCGGCGGCGATTTCGACCTTCACATCGGACAGGACGTCTCCATCGGCTATCTCAGCCACACCGATAAAACCGTCCGGCTGTATTTGCAGGAGACGTTCACCTTCCTGTATCTCACCGCCGAGGCGGCCGTCGCATTTGCCCCTCATGGGAAAGCGCAAAAGAAGTGACGCGGGGCGCGCCTGCGATAAATGTCAACCTGCGTGACGCACTACGCTAGCGGGAGACGTTGCGGCGGTTGAAGATCAATACGAAGATGCCGACGAAGAGGCTCAAGGTAGGAAACAGAAGAATCAGAATGCCGTGGCGCAAAGCTTCGCGGCCCTGCGGTCCGGATGCGGCCGCGTTCTGGTAGCACATCGCACAACCCTGCGCGACCGCATGCGGTGCGCAAACGGCAAATAGCGCGACGCAGGCAGCCAACATCGCCGCCGCCCGAAATACGAAGTTAAAACTCGCTTTCAACTCGCGCCTCTCCAACAGTTCATTGCGGCCGCATGTGCAGCAGCCGGACGCTGTCCGGGAAGAACATGATCAGCATCATGCAGATGCAGAATACCATGGCCGGCACGAGCAGCAGAAAGAGCCCAAGCCGCTCGAATCGCAGGTGCATGAAGTACGAGACGATTAGCGCCGCCTTGATCAGCGACAGTCCCACCAGGATCGTCAGCATCAGCACCGGGGCGAGCCTCAAATATGCGAGGAACACTTCCACTCCCGTCAGCGCCAACAACCACACCCACACGATGACAAACGCTTTGTGGTGACCTACATCGTGACTTTCCGCGGCTGCCGCATGCGAACTCATCGTCGCTCCTATCCTTGTCGCTACTATCCTTTCAGGCTGACCGACATCAAGTACACCAGCGGGAAAATGAACATCCAAACCAGGTCGACGAAGTGCCAGTAGAGGCCGCTCACTTCCACGTGGTCGGAATTGTATTTGCCCTTGCTGAACCCTCGCGCGATGATCGCCAAATACACGGCGCCGATCGTGACGTGCAGCATGTGCAGCCCTGTGAGGCCAAAGAATGTGCCGCCAAAAAGCGGGGCGCCCCAGGGATTCGACCATGGCGTGACGTGCTCCACGGTGATGAGCGTGTACCACTCCGTTGCGTGAATGGCGACGAACGCGAGGCCGAAGAGAATGGTCCACCAAAGCAGCTTGACCGCCTTTTTCACGTCGCCCTTTTGAGCCGCGGCAACGCCAAACACCATGGTCAAGCTGGAGCTCAGCAGGATCACCGTCATCAACGTGGACTTGGCGATCGCCGGCCAAATTTCGAACGGCCTGGGCCAATCCGGGTTGGCCAGCCGCACGTACGCGTAGCTGACGAGCAAAGCCGAAAAAGTGAGGGAGTCGGAAACGATGAACAGCCACATTCCCAGTTTCTTCGAGTTAATCGCGAAGGGAGAACCGCCGCCCGACCACGGCGACTCAACTATTCCTTCGAGTTCGGGTTCGCTCACGTTTCACCGTCCCAAAATGAGGAGTAAGAACAGAAACACCCAAAGCCCATCCATGAAATGCCAGTACATGGCCACCACTTCGGTGGCCGTTCCGCGCGTCAGGCGGTGCGTGGGCCGGACGAGAACCGAAAGCAACGCCAGGATGCCGCCCAGAAGATGCAGTCCGTGCGCCGCCGTGAAGACGTAAAAGAAACTGCTGCTCGGATTCGTGGCGAGAAAGACGCCGGCGTGCACCATTTGCCGCCACGCGATTACCTGTCCGACCAGAAAGAAAATGCCCAGGATCGTCGTCACGCCCCACCAGTGTCGAAATCCAGGCTGATCGTCGGCGCGGAAGAGCCTTCGCGAACGAGCGATGGTGAAGCTGCTGGCGACGAGGATGAGAGTGTTCAGCCACAGAACCCGTGGAAACACCGGGAGCGGCACCCAGCCGCTGTTGGGCATTCCCTTGCGGACGATGTAGGCGCTGACGAGCGCCATGAAGAACATCAGGATGCCGCCGAGCGCGATCGTCATCCCGGTGACGTAGGTGCGCTGAGGAACGCGAGCCGCACCGGAAGATTCGTTCCCTTCCCCGCCGCCGTACCCGCCGTTCCCGCCAGACGAGCCTCCGCCCGTTCCACCGTGATCGCTCTGGATCAGCTCGACGTCGTGTGTGGCGGTGGCGGGCATGGATCGGCTTTATTTCGTCCGCGCCACTTCGGCGGGAGCCAGATGCTGAGGAACGAAGTCTTCCACCGTATTCGGCTCGCTGAATTCGTATGGGCCGCGATAGACGCTGGGATAATGCCCGCCGAAATTATCGAGCGGCGGCGGGGAGTCCGTGTCCCATTCGAGGGTCGTGGCGTTCCAGGGATTTCTCCCGGCCTTGGCGCCGTGCTTCAAACTCCAGAAAAAATTGAACAAAAAGAAAAGCTGCGCGCCCGCCGTGACGAACGCGGCCCAGGTGATGAAATTGTGGACGGGTTGCAGGGGCTTCAGGAAATCCACCGCCGTGTAGTCCGCGTACCGCCGGATCCCGCCCGCGATTCCCAGCCAGTGCATCGGCATGAAGATCAGATACGCGCCGATAAACGTAAACCAGAAATGGATCTTCCCGAGCGGCTCGCTCATCATGCGGCCGAACATTTTCGGGAACCAGAAATACATTGCCGCGAAGATGGCGAAGATCGCGGCAACGCCCATTACCAGGTGGAAGTGCGCGACGACGTAGTAGGTGGCGTGGAGCCGATTGTCAACGGCGGGCTGCGCGAGGAAGAGTCCTGAAAGACCGCCGCTGACGAACAACGAAACGAAGCCAAGCGCGAACAGCATCGGCGTCTTGAAAATGATCTTCCCGTTCCAGAGTGTGCCCAGCCAGTTGAAGGTCTTGATCGCCGACGGCACGCCGATGGACATCGTCAGCACTGAAAACGCAAACCCGGAATAGGGGCTCATGCCGCTGACGAACATGTGGTGTCCCCAGACCATGAAGCCGAGGAAACCGATCGCGCAGAGGGCGCCGGCCATCGCGCGATACCCGAATACCGGCTTCCGCGAGAACGTCGAGAGGACGTGCGACGCCACGCCCATGCCCGGCAGAATCGCGATGTAAACCTCCGGGTGGCCGAAGAACCAGAACAAGTGCTGCCAGAGAAGCGGCGAGCCTCCGCTGTGGGGCTGCAACTGGTCGTTGACCACCGTGCCGGCCGGAATGAAGAAACTTGTGCCCGCCGAGCGATCGAGCAGCAACAGAACTCCACCGGCGAGCAGCACGCCGAACGCGAGCAACCCGAGAATCGCGGTGACGAACCAGGCCCACACGGTCAGCGGCATGCGGAACAAACTCATGCCCGGCGCGCGCATGTCGATTGTGGTGGCGATGAAGTTCAGCGCTCCAAGCAGAGAAGCCAGGCAAAACAGCGAGATGCTGATGATCCAGCAGGTCTGGCCCCAGCCTTCGCCGGGCCCCGTCACTTCGCCGAGCCCGCTCAAAGGTGCGTAGCCGGTCCAACCGCTGATCGGCGCGCCGCCCGGAACCACAAATGCAGCGAGAATCGCGACGAACGCGAGGAACGTCACCCAAAACGAAAGCATGTTCAGATGAGGAAAGGCCATGTCAGGCGCGCCAATTTGAATCGGCAGAAAATAGTTTCCGAAGCCGCCCTGCGGCGCCGTCGTGAGGACGAAGAACACCATGATGGTGCCGTGCATCGTCAGCACCGCCGCATACTGCTCCGGGGTCATCAGGCCGCCGTTGAGGAACGGAATGTGCGCGCCCGGCCACGCCAGGTGGAACCGCATGATCACGGAAAGAATCACTCCGATGACGACCGCCGTCATGGCCAGCATGATGTACTGAATGCCGATCACTTTGTGATCGAGGCTGAAGATGTACCTGCTGATGAAGCCTGTCGGCTGATGGGGCACGGGGTGAGCGTGCGAACTCATGCATGGCCTCCTGGACGGGTGTCAGGGTTAGTCCCGAAGTTTCGGGATGCAGACCCTGAGGTGAAAAAGTTCGGGTTCACTGGCCGGCCGCCGGCTGTTCCTGCTGCTTCAAGAAATTCTCGTAGTCGGATTCGGAAACGACGTCGAGGAACGTCCGCATCCGGTAATGCGCCAGGCCGCACAATTGCGTGCAAACCACTTCGTAACGCCCGATCTTGTTCGCGGTGAAGTGCATCGGGATGACCATGCCCGGCACGGCATCCTGCTGCAAGCGTAGCTCGCGAACGTAGAAATTGTGAATCACGTCCTGCGAGCGAAGAAGTAGCTCCACTTCGTGATCGACGGGAATGGTGAGCGTGGGAACCACGATGTCGTCTTTGCCCGCGGGATCGTTCGGATCAAGACCCAGCGGATTGCCGGTGGATGCGCTGATCAACTTCGGGTCTAGCTTGCCGAATTTTCCGTCGGGGCCAGCGTAGCGAAAATTGTAGACGAACTGATTTTCGGTTACTTCCACCTGGATCGCGTTCGGCGCGGCCTGTGCGAATCGCATTTCGGCCCACGCCTTGTAGCCCATCAGGCCTAACCCGACGAAAAGGATAACCGTCGCCGTGGTCCAGACGACCTCCATCGTGTTGTTGCCATGCGTGTATTTGGCGCGCTGGCCGCGGTCGCGAAAGCGAAATATCGCGTACGCCAAGCCCAGCTGCGACAGGATGAATACCGTGCCGGTGACGAGCAGCGTGAGGTCGTACTGATGATCGATCTCATTGCCCACCGACGTGATCGAGGCCGGCGCTTCCCATAGCCGCGACACGAAAATGTAGACGGTGACGACAACGAGCGTGACGATCAGGAGTGACAATAGCCCCGCGGTTGCGGCGGACCCACGATCGGACCTCTTCCCGAACCTGTTCCTGGACTTCCCAAGTCGCATTCGCTTTTGCTCCCTTGCCCCCCAACGGCAAAAAGCGTGAATGGAACCTATAAGAAAGACGCATCATATAGAAGCGGAGAGGAATTTCAAGGCCGAAGATTAGAGTAGGAACGTCGATGCGTCGAGCGAGTTACTCGTAACGCAGTGACACCATTGGGTCCACGCGCGAAGCACGTCGCGCGGGAATGTACGTGGCAAACCACGAAACCATACTTAGCAGCGCCGCAACCGAGATGAACACGATCGGGTCCCAGGTCTTTACTCCATAGATCAGCCCCGCCATAAACCGCGTGAGGCCGAGCGCGGCCGCAACGCCGATGACGACTCCGATCGCCGCCAACCGCATTCCCTGAAACACGACCATTTTGCGCACCTTCTCCGGGCTTGCGCCCAAAGCCATGCGGATGCCGATTTCCTGAGTCCGCTGCTGAACCGAATACGCCATCAGGCCGTAGATGCCGATCGCCGCCAGAAGCAGCGCGACTCCCGCGAAAATCGAGAGCAGCGTGGTATTGAAGTCGCTTCGCGCAGTGGATTGTCCCACGACTTGGTCCATCGTGCGGATATGCGCCACCGGAAGTCCGCCGGTGGCGACGCGAAGTTCGCGCTGCAGGTCCGCGCTCAAAGAGAACGGCGCAACCTTCGTGCGAATCACCCAATTGATGGGAAGCACGCGGCTCTCGAGCGTAGTGATGCCGTCGAGGATCTGCGACTCCGGCAAAAACATCATGGGCGTCGGATCGCTGTCGAGGCCGGAATCGCGCGTGTCGCCGACGATGCCGATGATCTGGCGCGGCGGCTCTTCGAATTCCGGACCCAGGCCGTGCCCGATAGTGATCCGCGCCCCCACGGCGTCGCCCTTCGGCCAATACTTCTTGGCCATCGCTTCGGTGATCACAACGACGCGATCGGATCCTGCGTCGTCGCGTTCGGTGAATGTGCGGCCGCGCAGCAGCGGAATCCGAAACACCTGAAAGTATTGCGACGAGATGTTGCGCCACTGCACATCGCCGTTGTAAGGCCCGTCGGTGGGCGGTTGCCCTTCGATTGTGAACGGCATATCGATACCTTGTGTAAGCGGCAAGCAGCAAGTGCTCGCAATGGAATCGACTCCTGGCAACGCGCCAACACGCCGCTCTACCTCCCGCACAGCCTGAGCGACCCCGGCGGTGTTCTCGAATCGCGTGCCCGAAAGCGACATCTCCATCGTCAGAACATTGTGCGCATCGAAGCCGGGCTTCACGGATCGCAGCGTCGCAAAAGTACGAATCAGCAGCGCGGCGCCCACAAGCAGAATCAGCGCCAGCGCCATCTCCGTAACCACAAGAATCGAGCGCGCCTTGTTCTGGCGGAAGCCGCTGCCGGTGCGCGAGCTGCCTTCCTTGAGCGTCACGCTCAGGTCGGTGCGCGATGCGCTGAAAGCAGGTATCAGGCCGAACAGGATGCCGGTGAGCAGCGCGACTCCCAGGGTAAACGCAAGCACGCGCCAGTCGAGCGACACTGCCGAACCGTGCTCGCCGAGCCGCGGAATATCGACGGGATTGATCGCCAGCAAAGCGCGCACTCCGAAGCAACCCAGCACGAGCCCAAGAACGCCTCCCACAAGAGCCAGCAGCACGCTTTCCGTGAGCAACTGATAGATGATGCGGCGTCTCCCCGCTCCGAGCGCGGAGCGAATCGCAATCTCGCGCTTGCGCAGGGTCGCGCGAGCGAGCAGCAAGTTGGCCACGTTGGCGCACGCGATGAGCAGCACGAAGCCGACTGCGCCCAGCAGAATCAGCAGCGCACCGCGAACGTCCCTCACCACTGTGTCCCTCAAGGGGATCGCCGTGGCGGTTTCGTGCGGGTCCATCAGCGGACCCGGAAATTTTCTGCGGAACTCTTCCGCGGAAAGTTTCATTGCCGCCTTGGCCTGGTCGAGCGTGACGCCCGGGCGCATTCGGGCCGCGCACAGCAGGTAATGTCCCTGATTAGTGCTATTGGGGTCTGCCTGAAGCGGTAACCAGATGTCAGCGACAGGGTCCGTCTTGAAAGTGGGACCGAGCACGCCGATCACTTCGTAGGGGTCGCCAGACACCGCGATCGTTTTGCCAACGATTGCCGGGTTGGCTCCATATTGGCTGCGCCAGAGCCCGTTGCTGATGACAACCACATGCGGGCCGCCGGGACGATCTTCGTCCAGCGTGTACGTGCGGCCCATCGCGACCGGCGCGCCGAACACCGCGAAGTAGTCCGCCGAAGCGTGAATTCCCTTCACCTGCCGAGGACGGTCTCCACCGGTGAGGTTAATGCCAGGGCCGGCGAAGTCGTATGCGGCGATGGCCTGAAATAGCTTTGTTTGCTCGCGCCACACCATGAATTTCGGAATGGAAACGGAGTTGCCGTCTCCATCCGGAAAATGGCGCATGAGCGCGACGAGCCGGTCCGGCTGCGGGTACGAGAGCGGCTGCAGCAGCACCGTGTCGACCACCGAAAAGATCGCCGTATTCGCGCCTATGCCCAGCGCGAGCGCAGCGATCGCTGTAGCGGCGAACGCAGGACTCCGCCACAGCACGCGCACCGCGTGCTTCAGGTCACCGATCAAATTCTCGACAAAGTTTCCGTTGGCCATGGCGAGCGGCTCCTTACAATCAGCATCCGTCCGAGGCGGCGGATAAACCCCTGAATCCCTGGACGGACTCGGTTCGCTTGTTATAAAAGGTATACGGCGGGCCAAGGGAAAAGGTTCCGGCCAAGATAGGAACTGCGGGAAGCAGCAGAGGACAAAAGGAGGAGAGCAAAGTGGGAGGCTTGATCCCGTTAACCGATGCGTCCCGCCGCCCGGCACATTTCCCCATCGTCACGCTTGGCCTCATCCTCACAAATTTCTTCGTTTTCTTCCTTGAACTGCGCGGTGGTGACGCGTTCGTTCTGCAGTGGTCGGCGATCCCCGCGAACATCATTGCCGGCCATCATTGGATCACTATCCTCACGGCCATGTTCATGCACGGCAGTTGGTCGCACATTCTGGGCAACATGATTTTCTTGTGGGCCTTTGGCCCCGAGATGGAAGATGCGATGAATCCGTTGAAGTACCTGGTGTTCTACCTTGCCGGCGGATTCGTGGCCATGCTCGCCCAGATCGCCATGAGCCCCAGTTCCACGGTCCCCAACCTGGGTGCGAGCGGCGCGATCGCCGCCGTGATGGGCGGCTTCCTGGTGACCTATCCCCGCGACGAGATCAAGTCGATCCTGATCATTTTCATTTTTGTGCGTATTACGATGATTCCGGCGGCGCTTCTGATTGGGTTCTGGTTTCTCATTCAGCTCTTCAACGTCGGGTCAGTGGCGGCGGTCCAGAGCGGCGGGGTAGCGTACATGGCTCACATTGGTGGCACTATTTTTGGTGCCCTCACCGCGCGCCTTTTCGAAAGCTCCCGGCAGCCCGCCGACTAGGGCGCGCAACGCCGCGATGCATTTGACAAACGAAATCGCCAGCGCTTACGATAAGAATCCACGCGGTCGTGGCGGAACTGGCAGACGCACCAGCTTGAGGGGCTGGCGGTAGCAATACCGTGGTGGTTCGAATCCACTCGACCGCACCATTACTCTCGACTCACGGAAGTAATCTCAAGAACCGAGACTGGAGCATGCGAATCGAATCGCGTGCTATTTATGTGGCGGGTTCTGCGGAGGCGGTTGCGGCTGCACCGGGATTTGCACCGGTGGCGTCGCGGGCTTTGACTGCGCGGGGGCCGGCGGCTTGGAAGCGGGCTGCGACGTCTCCTCGAGGACCGAGCCGGTGCTCAACTCACTGGGGCCGCGCTTCACCGACAGCGTGAGCGACGTCATCATGAACACTATGGCGCACCACGTGGTGGCGCGCGAAAGAAACGTGGCAGCGCCGCGCGGGCCGAACGCCGTTTGACTTCCCGCGCCGCCGAACGCGCCCGCCAAATCCGCCGCATTGCCGCTCTGCAGCATGATGACGATGATGAGCACAAAACAAACCATCACGTGCAGCGTCACCAGCACATACGGCACGCGCCAGCCGACCCAAATCAAGCCGACCGCGATGGCCAGCGCCAGTCCCCATTTTGCCCAGAATGGCATTTGATCCTTACCTCAAAAATTCACAATCGCCGCGAACGACTTTGCATCGAGGCTCGCTCCGCCTACGAGCGCACCATCAATCTCCACTTGCGCCATCAACGCCCGTATGTTGTCGGGTTTGACGCTGCCGCCGTAGAGGATTCGAAGTGCGGAGGCCCGCTCGTGCGTGAACCGCGCCGCCGCCAGTTCTCGAAGATAGCGGTGAGCATCCGCCGCCATTTCCGGGGTGGCTGTGCGCCCGGTCCCGATCGCCCAGATCGGTTCGTAAGCTAGAAGGATACGCGAGAAGTCCTCGCCGGTCAACGCGGCCACGGCGCCGTCGAACTGGCGTTTCAGGCACGCCTGCATGTGGCCGCATTCGCGCTCGGCGAGCGTTTCGCCCACGCAAACGATGGGCGTCAGGTCCGCGGCCAGGGCGGCCTTCGTCTTGCGATTTACGGATTCATCCGTCTCGCAGAAATACTGGCGGCGCTCGGAATGTCCAAGGATCACGCCTCGGCAGCCCGCGTCGACCAGCATGCGCGTCGAAATTTCTCCGGTGAAAGCGCCTTCGCGTTCCCAGTGCATATTCTGCGCCGCGATGGCAATCGCGCTGCCGCGCGTTGCTTCCACCGCCGCGTCTATCGCCGTGAACGGCGGCGCCACCACAATTTCGCAGTGATGCGAGCCCGCCACCAGTGGTTTGAACGCCTCGAAGAATGCGCGCGTCTCTCCGTGCGTCTTGTACATCTTCCAGTTCCCCGCAATCACCGGCCTGCGCAATCACGCCTCCTTCAGCGAATCCATACGACGCAACGGACTGGGAAGATTACCACAGGCGGCGAATCGTTACTTGCGGCGAGGACGGTGAGGACGATAGCGCAGCGCTGACAGCGAGCGCCTTGCCATAGCGCAGGGTGCCTATCGAGCTTGAATGTGGGAGCCAGGGATCTTGTCAGCAGACACCGACAGCCTTGGAAGCCTCCGCGGCGGCGGGCACGGCTTGAGCTGGCTTCGCGGCGTCACCCAAAGGACAGTGAGGCGAAAGCCAACCGAGCTTCCGCGCGATGATTTCCTGCGAGTACTTCGCCATGTAGTGGACAATCGTCTCGACGCGGATCTTTATGCTGCCGCTAGGCTTGGTCGAGTCGAGATCCCCAAACTTGAAAAACAGCGTTCCGGTGGCCTCGACGATTTTCTGGGTCGGCGTGTACGTTGGCTGATCCATGCCGCACTCATAGCTCGATAGCCGCACCACGCACGTGACCCACGGGCACCGCGCTGCAAATTTGGCGCCCCACATGATCTCGTTCGTGTTGCTGCTGTAGGACGAGGTCCATACGTCGATGATATCGAACGGGCTCTTGATCACGTTGGCGCGCACGTCTGCTTCGAACAACCAGTTCATCAAGTCTTCGTCGTCCGGCAGGTATTGCAGCCACAGAACCGGATAGCCGTGCGTCTGCAATTCGGTCTCGATTTCGTGACCGATGCCAGTGTCCATGTGATAGGGCCGGGCAAGCACAAGGATGCACGGCTTCCGGTTGTTCGCGCACCATTCGAGAATGTCGCGGCTGTGTTGCCGCGCTTTTGCGGTGAAATTGTCGAGCGCCTGAAATCCCGCCTGGACGGCCCGCCCCGTCTCCTCGATATCCAGATCAAAAATGTCTTTCAGGCTGCTGTAGAGCTGTTCTGTGACCATATGGCGATCGCCGAGGCTGACGAACGGAGACGCATACACGATCCCATTCTCGGCAAACACGTCCTGCTCCTTCATGAAGCCGGCCTTGATATTTTCCGGTCCGGCCATCACTCGCGTGCAGGTGACTGTGTCCACCACATGCCCGTGCAGAATCGACGGCAGCGAGTGGATCATCGGACTTAGCAGAATGTTGATCTTTTTCTTCTGCCCGAAAATCAATTCGCCGTAATGACCGCTCATGCATTTCACCGGATAGCAGCAGTCCACCGTCCCGCGGCCTTTTCCGAATTCGCGCCCCTGCTCTTCGGAGGTGTCCGAACTGAAAATAATATTCTCCGAGGCGATGCCCAGCGCCTTCAGGAAGCCAACCCAAAACTGATGGGTCGTCCAGATATTCAGCACTTTGGGGATTCCCACGCGCACCTGCGAGCGATCTTTAGGTGGAGGCGCGGCGGAACGCTTCTTTGCGAACCATGTCGGCAACATTCGGATAGGCATCTCTGGTCCTCTCCATCTCCGTCTTGATCACTTTCATTTCGCTCAAGTCTTCCACGAGGCCTTTGGGGCACGAATTATTCACAATCACCCTCTCCCAGCCTGTTCCCAGCGGAACCTTGCTCCACTCGCGCCCTTTTCCTCCGTCCAGCTCCACGTCGATGAAACTGCGCTGGCAATTCACCGGACACCAATGGCAAACCGTTTCCACCGAAGTCACGGTCTTGTAAGACAGCCGCTCGATGGCGTCGAACCCGCGAAAACTGGTTCGCCCGCCCTTTTCCAGCCATTCCTGCGCGACGAGGGCGGCCCCGATGGCTCCGGCTTCGCCGGAGTAGGGATGTACAACTACCTCGGCTTCCGGAATTTTTGAGACGATGAAATCCACCTGCGTTTTCACCACCGCAAGGTTCTTGTGCGTTCCACCTTGCAGGATGTACTTTCGGCCCACCTGCTTGAGGTTGTTCAAGCCGCCGGCGTAGATCCACACGTTGAGCGGAAGAATGGCGCAGAGGGCGGCCAGAATTTCATCAGCCTGCCATCCTTTGCGCTGCTGATTCACGATGTCGCTTTGGAGGAAAACGCCGCAGCCCATCGACAGTTGCGGCATGGCCTCGGCGAGAAACGCGCGGTCAGCCATCTCGTTCATCGGAATATCGAAGCGCTCCGCTACTCCCTGTAGAAATGCTCCGTTTCCGGAAGAACACTGCGAGTTGAGACGAAAATCCGTTACCGCGCCGTTGTTGAGGATCATGATCTTGACGTCGACGCCGCCGACGTCGCAGATGCAGTCCGCGTCCGGGAAGAAGTGCAAGCCAGCGCTGGCGTGCGCAATCGTCTCGACCACTGGACAATCGGCTCCCAGGATGCCTTTCAGCAGATCCTTGCCGTAACCCGTGATCGCCAGGCCCACGATTTCGCCCTCGCCGATGGCCTCTCGCACCTGGCGAAACAACACTTTGGCATCCTCGATGGGATTTCCGCGGCTCAGCGCGTAGCAGGAGTACAGCAGTTCTTTTTCGGGCGACAGGCACACGGCTTTGGCCGTCGTCGATCCAAAATCACAACCTACCAATACGCGCCCTAGCTTTCCGATCTTGTTTGTTGGCTCTGCTGCGCCTGTGGAATGGTGTCCGTTTCCGTTGCCATTACCGTTTCCATTGCCGTGGCCGTTCCCATTATTTTTCCCGTTTCCATTCCCGTTTCCGCCGGCGTAACGAGCCTTGAAAGAACCAAGTTCCTGCGGATCCTTCCAAAGGCCGCCGCGGCCAGCCTTCTTCTTCTCTTCGTGTTGACCCTCGTCGATCCACCATCGCAACTTCTCGATCCCCTGGTAGACACCCGAGGATTGTGGTTCGCCTCTGCCCACCTCGACGCATCCTTGCGCGGCATAATAGAGCGCATCGTCAGGAACAAGGATCATTGACGCCGGATCTTTGTCCTTTGCGATCTCCACCTTGCGTTCTTTCCACACCTTCATCAGGTGGTGGCGCCAGGCTTCCTGAAGGCCCGTGAAGAAAAGGTTGGGGCCGCCGAGAAGAAGAATTTCCGGAATCGGCGTGTTGCCGCGAGTCAGAGTGGCGAGGTTCTGATAAACCACCGCCTCGAACAGCGAGGCGATGATCTCCTCGACCGGTACTCCCGCTTTGAGCAGTGTGTTGGCGTCGGCTTCCGCAAAGATGCCGCACTTGCTGCTCACCTTGTGCAGCGTGTATCCCGTGTACCGCATTTTCGAGAGTTTTTCGGGCGGGATTTCCAGCTTGCGCGCCGTCTTTTCGATGAACGTTCCCGTGCCGCCCGAGCAGGCGGCTTGCATCAATACTTGCTTGCTTTTGTTGGTGGCATCGCCGTTGAAGAAAATTGTCTTCATGTCTTCGCCGCCGATTTCGCTCACAAAGCGCACGGCCGGATGAAGTTTTTCGACGGCAGCCGCCACCGCCACAACTTCCTGGATCGTCTTTCCTCCGACGAAAGGTGCGATCAGCCCGGAACCCGATCCGGTGAAGAAGATGCGGTCCTGCTGCGGCGTGAGTTTGAATTCCGTTTCCAGGCGGGTGAGAAAATCCAGAACTTTTTCCGCCTGTTTCGTGTTGTGGCGTTCGTAGGCCTGCGCGAGGAGCTGGCCGTCTTCGGAGACAAGGACGAATTTGCAGGTCGTGCTGCCGACGTCGATCCCGCAAGTTTTGCCCGGGCCTGCCGCAACGGTTTCCGAACGGACCGGAGCATGCCTCGCCGAGACGGTTGCGGAGACGGTGCCTGCCAGCGGCTGAATTTGTACAAATTGGTCAGTGGCCATAAGGGATTAGCCTCTCTTACTTCTCAGATTTGGCCTGCCACAATCGCGACGGTCAGGCCCGAGCCAACCCCCGGTCATTCGCCAAATGCAGCACGTAATTCGCAGCCACTCCCGCGCAGCCGCGGTGAGGCACCCGATACGTGGCCCGCCGGAGTTCCGGATGACGCGCTTCGTACTTCCGGATACGCTCCACCGTGAGACCGGTCTTCTTCAACGCGCCCTCGTACTCCGCCTTCGCGCGTTTCTTCGCCTCGGTGAGGATCATCTGGCAACGTGAAAGTGCGTGGACCTCCGAGTCGCCCTTCACCTCGATTGGGGCGTAGAGCAAATCGGGATACTTGCCGAGCACGTTTGCCATCGACCCCACCGACATGGTGTTCGGCATGCACGAATAGGGCGAAAGCTCGCACGTCATGTGCGCTTTCTTGTGGTGATAGGTGTGCAGCGCCTTCCCGATCAGCATGTGCCCTTCGCCGCCGCGCAATTCGAAGTGATAGAAGGGCGCCGCCAGACTTCGCAGTTCCTCCTGATCGGGCAGTTCGTAGGGGAGATTGCCGAGCGCCTTCCGAAACCGGTTGTAGGTGCCGCGATAGATGCGTTCCGCGGCGTGCAACGCCAGTTCCTCCATACGCGGATGCTTGCTTGCGGAGTTCCGGCGCTCGAGCTTGCGGATCGTCGGATGCAGAAGGTAATGCAGCCACACGGCCACCGGCGGAGGAACCACTTCGCCATCCTCCTGCTCCAGCCAGCGCTTGATGTTGTAGTTGCCTTCGCCTTCGTGCGTCTGCAGCCAGAACTCACCCGTGATTTTCACCTTCGTTTTCACGCGAAGATGATCCACTTCGATCGTTTCCCATTTCTTGCGAACTTCGCGGAGCGCCCGCGTGAAGTAATCGCTCATCAGGTGCCAGGCCAGTGTGCCGAACTTTTTTCCCTTGTCGGGGCGGTGGCGAAACGCGTCATACAAATGCTCGACGCTCTCTTTGAGCACGCGGTCCGTCTGTCCGGGATTCACCTCGTACGGCCGGGTCATGTATTCCAAGTCCATCAGCTGGTCGGCGCACAAAATCGCCCAGATCAAGCCGAGACTCATCGGCAGATTGATCTCCAGGCCGCCACCGTCAGAAGAATCCTGGTTCAGTTCGTCCTGAGCCAGAAGAAAGAGGCGAAAATCGCGCAGGCCGAGTCCATCCAGCGCCATGGCATATGACTCGTGATACTGGCCGAACCGGCACGGGCCGCAGGCGCCGGCAGTGAGGAAGACAAACTTGTCATTCACTTCCTCTTTGCCCTGCTCGGCCACCTTTTGCTTAAGAAGATTTACCAAACTTCCGGTCGTGAAGATGGTAGGGCAGCAGGCGCCCACGTCGATCAATTCCTTGCCGGCATCCAGATCTTCGCGGGTAATGTTGGGCAGCGGCTCTGCCTTGTAGTTTAAGTTATGGAGGGCGCCCTGGATCAGCCGCTCATGTTTCCAGGTCAGGCCGCCGTAAAGGACCGTTACTTTGTCGCGCTCTTCCCTCTTGAACGGCCGGGGCTTGTACGCTTTGTAATGATTGACCGGGTTCGACGAGCCGATGCTAACCAACTGCGGCGTTGCCATGATGTTTCCTCCTCGTTTGAGCCAGCCTTCCTCGAATGTCAGTCTCCCGAGCCCTCGGCATCGCAGGCCATCGGCGATGCCAACACACTTGATTCCGCCCTCCAGTGGCGCGCCAGCGCCGGGTGGCGAAGGCCATTCCTGCGAATGCACTGGATCACCACGAGAAATAATGCCGCTCCCACCAGTTGAGCTGCGATCGGTACATGAAAAGCAGTGATCAAGTTATAGCGGTCTGCGATTTTCCCGATGATGAGCGGAGCCAGGGCCATCGAACAGAGATTTACGAAAAGGTTGTAGAAACCCAGCGCTGCTGCGTGGCCGTGTGGCGGAACCAGATCGTGAATGGTGGCGGTAAGAGGACCGTGATACCAACTTAGGAAGAACGCACCCAAACCGAAGAGAAGAACAAAAAGCAGTTTGCTCGTGGTACGCAAGGCGAAGAAAACCGCGGGTGCAGCGAGGACGAATCCAACTGGGATGACGGCCGCGCGCCCCCAGCTCCGCACCTTCGCCAAAAGATCGGAAAGGTAAGCGCCGGTGGCGATCCCGCAAGTTCCGCCTACTACTATAGCCAGCGCGATGGCCGTGCCTGCTTCGCGCGCGCTGAAGCCCTTGTAGTCCTGCACCAACTCAGGACCCCAAGCGACGTACGCGTAACCCGCGAAGCTGCAGAACCATCCGCTCACCATCAGAGCGACGAACGCGGGCACGTGTAGAAGTTCGCGTATCGGCATGTACTCCCGCGAAGACGACACGGGCGTTCTGGGTAAGCGCAAAGCGCTAAGACCCAAAATCACCCCCGGGATGCCTACGACGAAAAAGGCTGGGCGCCAGCCGAATGATTGCACTATCATCCCGCCCAACGCAAGCCCTACCGCGCCGCCGATAAACATCCCTATATCGAAAGTTCCTTGAACGCGCGCTCGGACCTCCCCGGGGAACGAAGCGCTAATCACCGCCGCTCCTGCGGGGTTGTAAGCAGCCTCTCCCACGCCGACCAAACCTCTTGCAGCGAGAAGCGAGCGAAACGAGCCAGCCAGGCCGCTGAAGAATGTAGCGGCGCTCCAAAAAAGGACGGCCGCGCTGATCACGGCCCGTTTTGAAACTCGGTCCGCTAGCATCCCCAGAGGAAAGCTTGTCAGCGAAAGCACCACCGTGAAAGCCGCTGCCAGGTAGCCGAGTTGCCCAAACGAAAGCCCGAAGTCACGACGTATCGCTGGAAACAAAGAAAATATGATCTGCCGGTCAACGTAATTCACAAAGTTCACCAGCATCAGAATGAGTATCACTCGTCGTTGTGTCGGGCTGAAATCTCGGAATCTCATCCGGCCTCTCAGAGTTCGCTCGATACCGTCGCAATTCCGCCCGAGCTGCCGGGCCAGCCTCGCGACTATTCGTAATTACGACTTCTGGCGGAAGTTCACAAGCGACAAGGTCTGACAATCTGCGACAAACCCTTATAAACAGGGGGTTTTCGCCCTTTGTCGCTTGCGGCTCTCCGGCGCGCAGACTAGCGTGGTCCCAGTGAGAGCGAGACCTCAACTTTTGGAAGAAATCCGTAGGAGCGATGAATTGAATCAGCACACAAGTGATTCGTTCTCAAGAAAATGGAATCACCCCAGGCTGGGTGCGTTCGCGTTGTTGCTCGCCTTCGCAGTCGCGACGAGCGGATGCTCCGTCAAAAAAATTGCGATCAATAAGCTAGGCGACTCCCTCGCGAGTGGCGGAACAACCTTTGCTTCCGACGATGATCCCGACCTAGTAGGAGAGGCGCTGCCCTTCAGCCTGAAACTGATGGAAAGCCTTCTGGCGGAAAGCCCGCAGCACCGCGGGCTTCTGTTGGCAGCATCGAGCGGCTTCACGCAGTACGCTTTTGTTTACGTGCAGCAGCCCGCAGAGGAAATCGAAGATCAAGATCTGGGAAAGGCCGATTTTTTACGCACGCGTGCCCGCCATCTTTATCTGCGTGCGCGCAACTATGGACTCCGCGACCTGGAAATCAAACACGCGGGCTTTGAAAGCGAACTTCGCCGCGATCCCAAGTTCGCTGTGCGCAAGACGGGACCAAAGGACGTGCCTCTTCTCTACTGGACGGCGGTTTCCTGGGGCGCCGCCATCTCCATCTCGAAAGACGATCCGGAGATGATCGCCGATCAGCCCATCGTCGAAGCATTGATTGACCGGGCGCTCGAACTCGATCCCGATTACGACTTCGGGGCCATCCACAATTTTCTGATCACCTACGAATCCGTCCGCAGAACGGCGAGCGGAGACTTCGTTCCGAGATCCCGAAAGCACTTCGAGCGCGCCGTCGAGCTCACTTCGGGCCAAAGCGCGTCACCCTACGTGGCCCTGGCCGAAACCGTTTCGGTGAGCAAACAGGACCATGAAGAATTCGAATCGTTGCTGAAAAGCGCTTTGGTCGTAAATCCGGACGCGCGGCCCGAGTGGCGGCTCATCAATATCATCATGCAGCGCCGGGCGCGCTGGCTGCTCTCCCGCGAAAACGAGTTATTTGTCAAATAGAGGAGGTGCCATTTGCAAATCTCGATGGACAAATATAGAACGCTCGCGCGGACCATTATCGCAGCCGTGCTGCTGGCGATGGTGCTCCCTTCGCATAGCTCGGCCCAGACACGAATTCGGCTCGCCACTTTGATTCCTTCCGGAACTTCGTACCATCACAGCCTTCAGGAGATGGGGGCCAAGTGGAAGGAGTCGTCGAACGGCGCTCTCGCACTGACGATTTACGCCGACGGCACGATGGGGAGTGAAGCCGACATCGTCCGCCGAATGCGCATAGGACAGCTCCAGGCTGGGCTAATCACCGTGGCAGGACTCTCGGAGATTGATCCTTCGGTGGGCGCGCTGCAGAAGATGCCGTTGGTGTACCGCTCGCTCGAGGAAGTTGCTTATGTCCGAAACAAGCTGGCGCCGGAACTCGATCGTCGCTTCGCGGATAAGGGATTCGTTGTGCTCTTCTGGACGGATGCCGGCTGGGTAAGGTTTTTTTCCAGAGAGCCGGGAATCTTGCCGCAAGATTTCAAGAAGATGAAGATTTTCGTAACCGCGGGCGATAACACCCAGGCGGAACTCTTGAAGGCCGCCGGATACAACCCGGTGCTGCTGGAATGGTCCGACGCGCTGACAAGCTTGCAAACGGGGATGGTCGACGCTGTCCAGACGGTGCCTCTCCACGCTCTGTCGAACCAGTTTTACCTCTCCACGCACCACATGCTGGAGTTGAACTGGATCCCGCTGGTGGGCGCCTTGATCATCACCAAGAAAACCTGGGATTCGCTTTCGCCGGCCGAGCACGAAGCCATGATGAAAGCGGCGGCGGATTGCGGTCAGGAGTTCCAGGCCCTAAACCGCAAGGAAACCCAAGAGTCGCTCGAAGCTATGGAGAAGCGCGGTCTCCAGGTTCACCCCGTCAGCGCGCAAGCGGAAGAGGAATGGCGGCGGTTCTCCGAGAATCTCTATCCGAAGATTCGCGGCACCATCGTTCCCGCCGACACGTTCGACCAGGTGGTGGAGATCCTCCGTGAGTATCGCGCCACACAAGGAGCATCGGGAAAGTGACCGTGGCCAGTGAAGTTGCCGCGTCCGTGGAGCAATTCGACCGCGCTCGCCCGGATTCCGTATCCCGGAACACCTGGCTGAAAACGGCGGAGAATGCCGTTGTGTCCGTGGCCCTGTTCGTCATGGTCCTGATTCCGCTGGCGGAAAGCTTTCTTCGACGCACCTTTCATGTCGGCATCCCTGCTTCCACCGCCATCGTCCAGCACATGGTTCTCGTGGTGGGGATGCTCGGCGGCGCTATTGCGGCGCGCGAAGGAAGGCTGCTCTCGCTCTCGACGCTTGGAGAAACCGCCGTCCGCGGGCCCTTGAAGAATGTCTTGCGGATTTTCACGAGCAGCGTCTCGGCTACGATCACAGCGTTCCTGGGCCTGGCGGCCTGGCAATTTGTGCTCACCGAGCGTGAAGCGGGAGAAATCCTCGTGTACGGCGTCCCGCTATGGGTGGTCGAGTTGGTTCTGCCCATCGGGTTTGCGGTGATCGCGGTCCGAATTCTCCTCCACACGTCGGACAAGTGGGGCCCGCGGACATTGGCGGCTCTCTCTGCCGTTTTGCTCGTGGAACTCGTGGTGTTCCGGCCGGGAGGCATCCACCTCTCTGGTGTGATCGCGCTGCTCATTCTGTTGGTTGTTTCGGTGCTCGGCGTGCCCGCTTTTGTGACGCTGGGGGGCGCTGCGCTGATTTTGTTTTGGGGCGTGGACCAGCCGATTGCGGCGATTCCCGTTGCGCATTATTCCCTGGTGACGAATCCGTCTCTTCCGACGCTGCCGCTCTTCACGCTCGCCGGTTATTTTCTCGCCGAGGGCGGCGCTCCCAAACGTTTGGTGCGGCTTTTCTACGCACTCTTCGGACAATTCCGCGGCGGACCGGCGATCGTAACCGTTGTGGTTTGCGCCCTCTTCACCTCTTTCACAGGGGCCTCGGGCGTAACGATTCTCGCGCTCGGTGGCTTGCTGATGCCGGTGCTAACCGGCGCCCGCTATTCGGAGAAGGACGCTCTCGGCCTGCTGACAGGCTCGGGCTCCCTCGGATTGCTGCTTCCTCCGTGCCTGCCTCTCATCGTGTATGCCATCGTGGCGAAAGTTCCTATCGGAAAGATGTTTCTTGGCGGAATCATTCCGGCCCTGGTCATGATGGCGGCAACGGCGATTTGGGGCATCCGGCGAGGGTCAGCAAGCGGCGCCGTGGTGCGAAAATTCGAATGGAAGGAGGCAAGGACTGCGTTGTGGGATGCCAAGTGGGAACTCGCCATGCCTATCGTGGCTTCTGTGGCGCTGTTCAGCGGACTCGCCACTCCCGTTGAGGCGGCCGCGGTCACCGCGTTCTATGCATTCCTCATCGCGGCGGTGATCCATCGCGACTTGCGCATTTTTCGTGTTCTCCCGAGAGTGATGGCCGAGTGCGGATTGCTTATCGGAGGCGTCCTCCTGATTCTCGGCGTGTCGCTCGGCTTCACGAATTACTTGGTCGATGCGGAGATTCCGGCCCGCGCTGTGGCCTGGACGACGCACACCATTCATTCCCCATTCCTCTTCCTGCTTCTGCTGAACGTCTTTCTTCTGGTTGTGGGCTGTCTGATGGAAATCTATCCTGCGATCGTGGTGGAGGTCCCTTTGCTGGTTCCACTGGGAGCCGCATTCGGGATCGATCCTGTACGGCTTGGGATCATCTTCCTCGCAAACATGGAGCTCGGTTATTTGACTCCCCCCGTCGGCTTGAATCTCTTGATGTCCTCGTACCGCTTCAAGAAGCCGGTGCCGGCGGTCCTGCGTTCCGTTTTGCCCGTCGTAGCGGTTATGGCCCTGGGAGTCCTGCTGATCACCTACATTCCGGCATTGACCACGGCGCTTCCGCGATTGTTCGGCCGCTGAATGAACTAGGCTAGGCAGGCGGGTTAAGCAGTCTTATCCATCAGAGCTTGAAATCGGGGGCTGCCGCGCAGAGAGTCCAGGTCCGAGTCATTTTTCGCCCAGCGCTTATACCAATACGCGTGGGTCATGGCCTTATCGAGGCAGTCGATGGCCTCGTCAGTTTTCCCTTGCAAGGCATACACGCAGGCAACGTTGTATAGAATCCCGCAGTCCTCGGGGTCGATGGCCAGAGCGCGTCGCGCCCAATCCAGGCTTCGTGACCCCTCGCCCAACCGGCAGAGCGCATTGGCGCCCAAATAGAGAGCGCGCGCGTCATCGGGGTGAAGTTCCAGATGTTTCTCGGCCCGCTGCCAGGCCCGCCGGTAGGTCTCCTCCGCGTCCGCCTTGCGGCCCATTCCAAAATAGACCATCGCGAGCAACTGCGGAGCCTGGTAATCCTCAGGCTTCACATCCGAGGCCTGCTGGAACAGACGCGCTGCATCTTCCGGCTTCCCCTGCTGGACGCAAGCTCGCGCATAGAAGTAGTACGCCTCGAAGAGCTTGGGGTCCAGCCGAATCGCGGTCTGGAATTCGATCTCGGCCTCGTCGTATCGCTTGCTCAATGATATCGCGAGGCCCCGTGACACGTGCGCCTCCGCCAACCCCGGGTCAAGCAGCAAAGCCTTCCGGCTGGCATCGTCCGCCGCCTGCAGATTTGCCTCGTTGGCCTCCCAATACATGTACAAGTACGAATGGCAATCGGCCACGCCAGCATAGGCGCGCGCATAACCCGGGTCGATGTCGATCGCCCGGGTAAACATCTGCCGCGCAAAATCATAGCCTCGGCGCCGAAACTGATAGAAGAATTGCCGCCCGCGCAAGTAATAGTCGTAAGCCTTCACGTCGGACGTCGGCGCCTTGGCGATGGCCTCTTTTTCGCTGTCGGTGAGTATCACCTTCAGCGCGGAAGCAATGCTTTGCGCAATTTCATCCTGGATCGCAAACACGTCCGCCATCTCGCGGTCGTAGCGTTCCGCCCACACCGAGTGCCGTGTTCGCGTCTCCACGAGTTGCGCCGTGATTCGCAATCGGTTTCCCGCGCGGCGCAGGCTGCCGCCCAGCACGTAGGCAGCATCAAGCTCCTGACCCACTTGCGGCGCAGTCACTTGTTTGTCTCTGTAGCCAAGCATTTCGGCCCGCGGGAAAACTCGGAGCCTGGTGATTTTCGATAACTCGGTGATGATGTCTTCCGTCATGCCGTCGCGGAAGTACTCGTCATCCTTCGCCCCGCTCAGATTCTCGAAGTAAAGCACCGCCACCGATTTTTCCGCCGGCGCCGCTGCTGCCGCCGCAATTCGGCCGGAGCCCGACTCGCGCTTGAACTTCTGCAGGTCGGCCCGCAGCCTGTCCGCCGTCGCGTAGCGCTGCGCCGGTGCCTTTTCCAATAGCTTGTTGAGTATCTTCTCCATGTCTGCGTCGATTTTCGGATTCAGCCGCACGGGCGCCACCGGAGCGCGATTCAGAATCGAGTCGAAGATCACCGCCGACGTGCTCCCCGAAAACGGCAGGCGTCCGGTGCCCATCTCATAGAGCACAGCGCCCAGGGAAAACAGATCGCTGCGCGCGTCCACCTCCTCGCCGCGTGCTTGTTCCGGAGACATATACGCCACCGTGCCCATGGCCGTGCCGGGGCTGGTGAGGAATTCGGGAGATGCAATGGCCGTAGCGTCCGAGGAAACCCCGACGGCTTCGCCGATTCGCAGCGATTTGGGCGCCATTTTGGCCAAGCCGAAATCAAGCACCTTGGCGCTCCCGCTTTGCATGATGAAGATGTTGGCCGGCTTTATGTCGCGGTGAATAATCCCCTTCGCATGCGCGGCGGTCAGCGCGTCGGCGATCTGGATGCCGAGGTCAATGATTTCCTCGATCTCCATCGCCCGGCCGTCGATGCGATGCTTCAGAGTTGTGCCCTCGAGATACTCCATCACGATGAACGGGCGGCCTTCGTGCTCATCAATGTCGTAGATCGTGCAGATGTGGGGGTGGTTCAGCGCCGAAGCTGCCCGCGCCTCGCGCTGGAATCGTTCGAGTGCTTGGCGGTCCTGCGAGGAATCTTCCGGAAGGAATTTCAGCGCCACGCTGCGTCCCAGCCGCGTATCCTCGGCGCGGTACACCACGCCCATGCCGCCACCGCCCAACTTGTCGAGAATTCGGTAGTGGGAAATCGTCTGGCCGATCACGAAGGCAACGGTCCTCTGCGAATGTCAACGCGAATGCGAACGGGCATGCTATCGTCCGGCACGGAACAAGTCAACGAGCGCCCGTAAAGTGTACCGCGTTATTCTCCTTGCCTGAGCCCGCAACCATTCCTTTCGCGGGGAAAGCGAACGCTCTCACACGCACACCTGACGCGCACCGGGAGACGCCTGAAAACTTACCTGTTGCTTTCCCAAAGGAAGTGTGGCATCTTCCTGTTGGAAACCCAAATGGCGGTGCTATGAAACAGAAAACGGACGTACTGCAAGGCACATTGGCGCTGATGGTCCTCAAGACTCTCGACGTCCTGGGATCGCTGCACGGTTATGGAATCGCCCGCCGCATCGAGCAAATCAGCGGAGATCTGCTGGCCGTGAATCAAGGCACGCTGTATCCGGTGCTGCTGAAGCTCGAACAGGAAGGCGCGATCGCGTCCGAGTGGGGCGCCTCCGAGAATAATCGCAGGGCGCGCTTTTATCGGCTGACGAAGGAAGGACGCAAGATGTTGCAGGTCGAGACCCAGGATTGGGAACAAACGGCGGCGATCATCGGCCGGTTCTTCGAAGCCAAAGCGGAGGATCTGTCATGAAATCTCTGAGGCGGTTCTTCACGCGTCTGTTCAACACGGCGTCGAGGCGGGCACAAGACGAACGCTTGCGAGAAGAGATCGAAGAACACATCGCTCTGCAAACGGCCGAAAATCTTCGCGCCGGTTTGTCACCCGTTGAGTCGCGGCGCCAAGCCAAGCTGAAGTTTGGCGGCGTCGAGGCGATCAAGGAAGACTACCACGCCGAGCGAGGTCTGCTGTTCATCGAAACCTTTCTGCAGGACCTACGCTACGCGATACGCGTGCTGCGCAAGTCTCCTGGATTCACAATCGTCGCGATTTTAACGCTGGCACTGGGCATCGGCGCAAACGCCGTAGTCTTTAGCGTAATGAACGCGCTGATCCTGCACCCCCCGTTGCATGTGCCAAACCCCGAGAGCCTCTACGGAATCCAGCATGGAGACGAGGCTTCTTCGTACCAGTCCTATCCCGACTATCTGGATCTGCGCGATCGCAATCGCACTTTTGATGGCTTAGCAGCTTTTAGCGCGGATCAGGCCGGGCTCGACACCGGCGAAAATCCATCCCGCGTCTGGGTGGAGGAAGTGAGCGGGAACTACTTCGACGGGTTGGGCCTTGAGCCTTATCTGGGTCGTCTCTTCCACAGCTCGGATGAGCATGGGGCGAACAGCGCTCCCTATATCGTGCTCACCTACGGGTATTGGCACACCCATTTTCAAGACGACCCCGGAGTCGTCGGCCGTACAGTTCAGATCGACAAGCATCCCTTCACCATCGTAGGTGTCGCCCCGCTGGGGTTCCACGGGACTCTGGTGTTTTTCAATCCCGATTTCTTTGTGCCAATCGTTAATGCAGGGCAACTGGATGGGGCAATTGACCTGGACGCGCGCGGCCGGCGCTGGGTCTTTATGGCCCTGGGGCATCTGAAACCCGGGGTCACTGTGCCGCAGGCTGTTGGCGATCTGAACTCGATTGGTTCTTATCTGGAAAAGACCTATCCCAAGGACGATGACAAAAGGAGCTTCACGCTGGCTCGTCCGAGTCTTTATGGCGACTATCTGGGCAAGCCCGTGCGCGCATTCATGGCCGGATTGATGCTGCTGGCCGGGCTGATTCTGCTGGCCGCCTGTGCGAACCTGGGCGGCCTGTTTGCCGCGCGTGCCACTGACCGTTCGCGTGAAATTGCGTTGCGGCTCGCGCTGGGAGCCGGCCGCTTGCGGATTCTGCGGCAACTCTTCACCGAAGCGGTGCTGATTTCACTGATCGGAGGCGGGCTCGGACTATGGACAAGTGTTCTGCTCCTGAGCGGGCTGAGCGTTTGGCAGCCACTTTCCAAATTTCCCATCTATTTGCCCGTGAACCCGGACGCAAATGTTTATGCCGTGGCTCTGCTGCTAACCTTGGCCAGCGGATTCATGTTCGGCGCCGTCCCGGTAAGGCAGGTGCTCCACACCGATCCCTACGAAATCGTCAAGTCGGGATCACTTGGAAGAGTCGGACGCGGCATGAGTGCGCGAGAGCTGTTGCTGGGGGTACAAATCGCGATCTGCGCAGTGCTGGTGACTTCTTCGTTCGTCGCCGTGCGTGGACTCGTCCGCTCGCTTCATGGCAATTTCGGTTTTGAACCGCGGAACACCCTATTAGCCGACACAGATCTGAGCATGGCTGGCTACCGCGGGGACGCAGTTCCTGAGATGCAGAAGCGCATGATCGATGCTGCGAAGACGATTCCTGGGGTAAAGTTCGTGGGGGTAATCAATATTGCGCCCCTGGTGGGCGGGGGCTACAGCGGCTCGCTCGTTTTTACTGATGAAACCGCAGATCTGAGGCCCGCGAATGCGGCCGCTGATTCTTTCATGTTCGGCATCTCCCCGGAATACTTCCAGGCGGCCGGCACGACGTTGCTCTCTGGGAGGACTTTCACGTGGCATGACGACGAAAAATCGCCGCGTGTGGCGGTGATCACTCAGGAGTTTGCGCGCAAGGTGTTCGGCTCCCCAGCAGGCGCCGTGGGCAAGTACTTCAAGAGGCTGGATGGGACGCGCCTCGAGGTGGTGGGCGTCGTAGAAGACGGGAAATATCAAAGTCTCACCGAAGATCCGCAGCCGGCGATGTTTCTCCCCATCCTGCAATCGCCATCAAGCCAAACGTACCTGGCGGTGCGTTCCGACCGCGATTCGGCAGAACTCGTGGCTGCGATCAGAAGCGCAATGCGCGAGCTTGATGCGGGTCTGCCCGTTTACGTCCAGCCATGGAGCAACGAACTGGAGAACGCTCTGTTTGGTTCGCGGATGGCAGCGATGGCGCTGGGTGTCATGGGCGTAATTGGCGCGATGCTTTCTGTGACCGGCATCTTTGGAATGGCTGCGTACTCCGTCAGCAAGCGGAAGCGGGAGCTGGGAATTCGTATGGCTCTGGGCGCCCGACGCCAGGAGGTGTTACGCGCAGCGCTGGGAGGCGCAGTAAAATTGCTGGCTTTTGGCTCGGCCGCCGGACTGCTCCTGGGAATTCTGGCGAGCCGGGTGCTGGCTTCCATCGTCTATACGGCCACTCCTCGCGATCCGCTCGTGCTGGCTGGTGTCGTTTTGGCCATGTCATTCGTGGGGCTGCTCGCAACGTGGATTCCAGCGCAGCGCGCGCTGTCGCTGGATCCACTGACGCTGCTGCGCGACGAGTGAATTTTGCGTGAGTCGAGTAAGAACGGAGGGGTGACATGAAATCTCTCAGGCGGTTCTTCACGCGTCTGTTCAACACGGCGTCGAGGCAGTCACAAGACGAACGCTTGCGAGAAGAGATCGAAGAACACATCGCTCTGCAAACGGCCGAAAATCTTCGCGCCGGTTTGTCACCCGTTGAGTCGCGGCGCCAAGCCAAGCTGAAGTTTGGCGGCGTCGAGGCGGTCAAGGAAGACTACTACGCCGAGCGAGGTCTGCTATTCATCGAGAATCTGGTGCGGGATCTGCGCCTCGCCTTCCGCATGTTGCGCAAATCTCCCGGCTTTACCTCTGTTGCCGTTGTGACCCTGGCCGTAGCAATTGGCGCAAACGCCGTGGTTTTTGCCATATTGAATGCCCTTATCCTGCGCCCGTTGAATGTGCCTCAGGCGCAAAGTCTCTACGGAATCGAGCGCGGGGCATATAAGGCCGTGAATCACTCATATCCGGACTATCTCGATCTGCGCGATCGCAACCGCAGCTTTGTTGACCTGGCAGCTTATAACGTCACTTCCGTAGGCCTGGACACGGGCGACAATCCATCCACCTCTTGGATCCTCGAAGTGACCGGGAACTACTTCGACGCATTAGGTATTCAGCCGTACCTTGGCCGCTTCTTTCACGCCTCCGACGAGCGCGGCCCAAACAGCGCTCCCTACATCGTCCTCCAATATGCGTATTGGCATGCCCATTTTCAGGATGATCGCGGCGTGGTGGGCCGCGTCGTTCAGCTAAACAAGCATCCCTTCGCCATCCTCGGTGTCGCGCCGCCCGACTTCCGAGGCACTCTGTCGTTTCTCTTTCCCGATTTCTGGGTGCCTATTGTTAACCAGGAACAGGTGGAGGGTGTGAATGTACTGGACGCGCGCGGGAACCGCGGCATTTTGATGGTCCTGGGACATCTCAAGCCGGGAGTCACTCCGTCACGGGCTGTCGCCGATCTCAACTCGATTGGGTCGTATCTGGAAAAGACTTACCCAAAGTTCGATGGCGACATGACCTTTTCCTTGGCGCGTCCGGGTCTTGCCGGCGACTGGTTGGGCGGTCCGTTAAAGGGATTCCTTGCGGGATTGATGCTCCTCGCGGGACTAATTCTGCTCGCCGCCTGCGCCAACCTTGGCAGCCTGTTTGCCGCGCGCGCTTCCGACCGCTCGCGGGAAGTTGCTTTGCGACTTGCGCTGGGAGCCGGCCGCCTTCGCATATTGCGCCAACTCTTCACCGAAGCGGTGCTGATCTCCTTGCTGGGCGGCGCTCTCGGTTTATGGGGAAGCGTCTTCCTGTTGCAAGCGCTTAGCGTGTGGCAACCGCTTCCGACAGCTCCCCTCCAGATACAAGTCGCCCCCGACGCAAATGTCTATGGAGTGGCTTTGCTGTTGAGCCTGGCGAGCGGATTCCTCTTCGGTGCGGTCCCTGTCAGGCAGGTGCTTCGCACGGATCCATATCAGGTCATCAAGTCGGGATCGACCGCCACGGTAGGGCGGCGGATCACCGTCCGCGACCTTTTGCTCGTGGCGCAAATTGCGATCTGCGCCGTGCTGGTTACTTCGTCGCTGGTCGCCGTGCGCGGACTCGCGCGCTCGCTGCACACCAATTTCGGTTTTGAACCGCGGAACGCCATGCTCGTGGAGACTGATCTCAACATGGGCGGTTACACAGGCGAAGCCGTTCCCGCAATGCAAAAGCGCATGATCGAGTCTCTCGAGACCATTCCCGGCGTAACGGCCGCGGGAACGGTCGATCGCCTGCCCTTGTATTACGGCGCGAACGGCACCCATGTCTTTACCGACAAAACCGTCGATCTCAGGCCTGCGAATGCCGCCGCTGAAGTCATGATCTACAACATATCTCCCGGATACTTCGATGCCGCTGGGACCACCTTGCTCGCCGGCAGAGCTCTCACATGGCATGACGACATAAACGCGCCGCGCGTCGCCATAGTCAACCGCGAGTTCGCCAGCAAAATCTTCGGCTCCGCGGCCAACGCGATGGACAAATACTTCAAGGCGAAGGATGGATCGCGCATACAAGTCGTCGGCATCGTGGAAGACGGGAAATATGCGAGCCTCGCCGAAGATCCGCAGCCCGCGATGTTTCTCCCCGTCCTCCAATCGCCTTCGAGTCTGGCATGCCTGGTCGTCCGTTCGAAGGATGACCCCCAGCAACTGGCCACAGCCATCAAAAGCAAAGTCCGGGACCTGGATTCGGGGCTTCCCTTCACCATCCACGCTTGGAGCCAGGAACTCGAGAGCGCCCTCTTTCCTTCGCGTATGGCGACGATGGCGCTGGGTGTCCTCGGCGCGATGGGAGCGATGCTCTCTATAACTGGCATCTTCGGGATGGCCGCCTATTCGGTGAGTAAGAGGAAGCGCGAGTTGGGAATTCGCATCGCCCTCGGCGCGCAACGCAAGGAAGTATTGCGCGCCGCCTTGGGACGCGCAGTCAAATTGCTCGCTTGTGGTTCCGCGGCGGGATTGCTCCTGGGAATTCTGGCGAGCCAGGTGCTGGCCTCCATCGTTTATCAGGCCACTCCGCGCGATCCGGTGGTATTGGCTGGCGTTGTCCTGGCGATGGCATTGCTGGGGCTGCTGGCTACGTGGATTCCGGCGCAGCGCGCTCTGTCGCTGGATCCTTTGATGTTGCTGCGCGAAGAGTAATCCGCTTCACTCCAACGCTCGCAGCAGTTGGCGCACCGTCGGCTCAGGAATTTCAGCAAGACGCCCGAGGTTACCTGCGCAGGCGCGCTTACCACTCTTCCTGATGCGTCATTTCATGCTGCTGCGCCTCAGAACACGAACCGCAGCGCGAACTGCATGAACCGCGGTGTGGTTAGCGTTGATGTGTATAGGCCGAACGTGCTCGGGCCATCCGCGAGCGACGGTTGCGCGGTGCGCACGTTGTAGCTCACCCCGTTCGTTATGTTGAACGTTTGCCAGCTGAACTCCAGCCGCTTGCTTTCGCCAAGAGAGAAGTCTTTCACTACACCGGTATCGATGTTGAACAAGCCTGCGCCAATTATATCGTTGCGAACCCCCGACTCACCCGGCCAGTCCGGGCGGAAGGCGTTCAAGGCGGCCGTCGGATCAGACCACAAATCGGGACCAATATCGGTTCCACCGACTATGACGTTTTTGGGGCTGGTCGCCTTGGGTATCGGGCCACTCGGCTCGGCGTCGCCCTCGATGTTCCAGTTGGTCGCCCAAGCGGGACCATTATCGACCGTGATCGGGAAGCCCGTCGTGTAGCGGAAGATGCCCGACACCTGCCACCCTCCAATCAATGCATTGAGCAGCCCGCCTGCAGTCGCGCCCAGCCTCTGTCCCTTGCCGAACGGCAGACGGTAAACCCAGTTCGAATTGATCTGGTGCTTCGCATTGAAATCGGAGAGCCCGCGCAGCGACAGCGGATCGTAGGAATCGATGACGATACCGCCTCCGTTCAGATCGTTGCCGGTTCCGCCCGTGCCCTCGTAAGGACCGATGCGCTCGGCAGCCGACTCTTCGTCGAGGGACTTTCCGAACGTGTAGTTGAATTGGCCCTGCAGATTCGAGCCCCAGTGGACGTTATACGTCACCTGCAGCGCGTTGTAGTCGGACGTGCCGATGTTGCGCCAGGCAAAAAGCGATGCGAACTGATCGTGATAAAACGCGTATGGGCCCAGCTTGCTGTTCGGCGTGTCCAAGCCAGTGGTCGAGTTGGGCAAATCCAGCAGGAAGAGAGCAAAAGTCTCGTTGTGCAGGAAGCAGGTCCACATATCGTAGATGGCTTGTGTGGCCGAGAGTGCGCCATTGTCGACGTCGGGTGCGCAGTTATAGCTGCCGCCGGCCTCATTGTTGAGCTGGTTCTGTGTCACCGTGCTCCATTGTGGAAAGGTATTTTCGAAGAACGGTATCTTCTGAATCTGAGTGGTTGGCGTACCGGCTGCCGCCGCCACCGAGAGCATCTTGGCAGCTTGGAAATAGGTCATGCCGCTCGAAGGATCTGTCAGATTCGTGGGCATCGCCAGATCAACTTGCATGGGTAGTCGCCGGCCGATGCTGCCCACGTAGGAAATCTGGAGCGAAGAGCTCGGACCGATTTGGCGTGAGAGCGAGAAGTTGTAGACGTGCGCGTAAGGAGTCTTCACCGATTGATCCAAGCCCCAGTTGATGGCAAAGGCCTGGTTGCTCGGCGTAACCGGGAAAGTTCCAGACGGCGTAGGGCCGAACAGGCAGGAGGCGCCGATCAATTGCGCGCAGGGCGCAGGCAGGCAAGCGTTGTTGGGCTGGCCAGATGCCGGCGTCAAGCAAGTGAAGCGCGGGGCCACCGACGGATCCGCCACACCTGCGGGATTGCCGAGATCGGTGGAGAGGCCGAAAGAGCCGTGCTGGTCGAAACTGTTGACGATCGGAATGCCGAAATGGTCGTACATGATGCTGTAACCGCCGCGGACCGAAAACTGATCCTTCCGTCCGAGAACCTTCGACATCCAGCCGTCGCCCGTATCGGGCGACCAAGCCACGGCCACGCGCGGCGAAAAATCATGGTGGTCCCAGTTCCACAAACCCGGGCCGTTATTCTTGGGACCGCCTAGGACAAAGGTGATTTCCCCCGCGTCGTTCGCCGGCATTCCTTCCGACGCAAGTTTGGCGCTATTGTTGAACCAGTCCGCAACGTTCTGATTCGTGCATCCGCCGCCTGCGGCCTCCACGCAAGGCGCCACCTGCAACCCGTTCGTTTCATAAGGCGGGGCTTCGAGAACCCAGCGCAAGCCATAAGTCACAGTCAACCGGGGTGTGATGCGCCACGCATCCTGGCCGTAGAACTCATAGTCATTGATGGCGTAGCGGCGATTGATGAATTGGCCCTGAGGTAGGGCGTTGCCGTTGCGGTCGAAATTGTAGATGCCGTCGCCCTCGGCGAAGATACCCAGCAGCATTTCAGTGGCGCTGTCGTAGTTCGCGGCGAAAGTTGGATCCACAGCCGGATAACCGTTATTGAACGGATTGAGCGGGCTAGGATTGGGTAGCAAATTACCACCTTCAGACAATCCCGCCGTGTCCAGATAAACGACGTTGGCCTGGACGTCTGAGTACGAATCTGCGTTGCTGCTTCGGTTGTTGCGAATCAGAAATACGTCAGTGCCGAACTGCAGAGAGTGATTCCCGCGCGTCCAGTTCAGACTGTCGCTCAACTGGTTCACCGGCACGAAGAAAATCGTCGAGCGAGTGAACGGGACAAAATCGGTTACATCGTTCAGAAATACGCCAGGATACTGCGAGGCGCCTGCGTTCTGGCCGCCCTGGCGAATATAGCCCCAATGAAAATCGTTGATCAGATTCGTGGAAATGATGGAAGTGAGGCCGACGGTGGAACCCTTGCTGTCGTCGAGCGTCGTCGTAGTCGGAACCTGACCGGGGAGGTTAAACTCCAGCGTTCCGGGCTGCTTCGTATTTTGTGTCTGTCCGCGCCAAAACAGAGTTTCCGAACCGCTGATATGGTAATCGAGCCGGGCGATGTAGGTATTGAACGACGAATCTGCGTTGGACGAAAACCGATACCCTAGCGTGTTAAGAGAGTCGCCTAGTCCCGCTCCCGCGTTGGCCGCTGGGTATTGGCCAAGGAGGGTCTCGACCGCCGCGTTCGGGCCTTTCGTTCCAAGCGTGTACGGGTCCATCGCAGCGAGCTGCGTAGGTCCCAAACCGTAGTAGCCCACTCCGCCAGCAGGCATGAGTGGGTACGAACCGGTATACCCGTTGACGGTCATGCCGGGGCACGCCTGCGCAGAAGTCTCCTTCACAGAACCATCAGGGTTCAGGATTGGAGCGCATTGGTAGATGATCACGCCATCCCGTACGGATGCGCTCGGCACGGTCCGCAGTACGCTGGTGCCCTGCGCGTCGCGACGCCCTTCGTAGTTCAGGAAAAAGAAGAGCCGGTCGTGCTTCACCGGCCCGGCCACTGTCCCGCCGAAGACGTTGCGCAGCAGCTTCGGCGCTTCGTTGGACTGGCCACTGGCCCCCTGGGACGCTTTCAAAAACGGATCGTTGGCGCTGAAAATCGTGTTGCGGTTGTACTCGTACGCCGAACCGTGAAAATTGTTCGTGCCACTCTTGGTGACCAGCGCCACTTGAGCGCCGCTGGAATAACCGGAATCGGCATTCGAATCGGCAGTGGTGACGCGGAATTCCTCCACCGAGTCAGGCGGCACATTGAGGATACTCGTAAACGCGAAGCCGTTATTCTGATCGTTCACTCCCACGTCGTCGAGCGTCACGTTCGATTGGTCGCTGCGCAGGCCATTCACCGCGCCGCTCCGTGTATCCGTGGTAGCGTCGAGTTGATTGCCCAGGTACGCCACTCCCGGCTGCAGGCTCAGCAACTGAACCACGTTGCGGTCCGCGATGGGCAATTCCGAAATTTGATCTTCCTCAAGCGTGTTGCCGAGCGTTGCGTCCGTCTTATTGATCAGCGGAACGGCTTCCCCCTCGATCGTCACCTGCTGCGCCGTTCCCTGCAGTTGGAATCGAATGTTGATGGTCGACGGCGTGTTCACTACGAGAACGACGTCTGCCGCCGAATAAGTCGCAAAGCCCTTCGCCGCTGCCTCGAGCTTATAGGTTCCCGGAGGCACATCCAGGAACTGGTACAGTCCCTCTCCATTGCTTGTCGTCGTCCGCTGAAACCCCGTTGCCGTCGCGCTGAGCGTGACCTTCGCTCCGGGAACAGCCGCTCCGGACGGGTCAGACACGCTCCCGTTCAGCCGGCTCGTTGATTGCGCCTTCGCCATCGGCGCCAGCAACGCCAACGCTGCCAAGCACCAAATTGCACGCCCCGCTCCCCGCATCCATCGCATGCCGGCGTGCTGCCGCCACCCGTTCTGCTTGCTGCCCGACTGTTCCTCAATCCTCATCATCGACATGGCCCCCCCAGGGTGAGAAGACGAGGTCGAGCTAACGATGCGAGAAGAACTCCACACGCGTTCTCTCCTCATCGCGCTCGTCTGCGCCTTCCCGATTTCCTATGCTTTTTTCCAGGTCAACCCGATTCCAGATCTTTCCCGCCCCCGCGTGGCGGCATTATGCCAAAAGATTAGAGGAAGGAGCATCGAAAAAAACTGATGGGCTGAATCCGTATTTTTTGCGGTCGGCTGAGCAACTTCAAGACCACGCGCAAACGGCGAAAGGCGCGACGGCTACAAAACTCTAGTTTTGGAAAACGCGACGTCCGAGGAGTCCATGAAACCACGCGGGTTCGTTGACTTGCACTCAGGCGCAACCTAATATTTCCAGCGAATGCCACAATCCTCGTCTTTGATTGGCCAAAACATCTCGCACTATCGAATCCTCGAGAAACTCGGAGGCGGCGGGATGGGTGTGGTCTACAAAGCACAGGACACGCGCCTCGACCGTTTTGTAGCGCTTAAATTCCTGCCCGAAGATGTTGCTCATGATGCGCAGGCACTGGAACGTTTCCGGCGCGAAGCCAAGACCGCATCGGCGCTGAATCATTCGAACATCTGCATTATTCACGACATCGGCGAGGAGGGCGGCAGAGCGTTCATCGCCATGGAATTCCTCGAGGGGATGACGCTGAAGCATCTCATCGCGGGCCGCCCGATTGAAACAGAGAGATTGCTTCCCCTGGCGATCGAGATCGCCGACGCGTTAGACGCGGCGCACACCGTAGGTATCGTTCACCGCGACATCAAGCCGGCGAATATTTTCGTCACAAATCGCGGGCACGCGAAAATTCTCGATTTTGGGTTGGCGAAGGTGGACGCGCAACACCCCTCGGTGAGCCGCATCGCCACCGCGAACACGCAATCGGTTGACGAACATCTCACGAGCCCTGGATCGACCTTGGGCACGGTGTCGTACATGTCGCCCGAGCAGGTGCTGGGCAAACAACTTGACGCGCGAAGCGACTTGTTTTCGTTTGGCATCGTGCTCTACGAGATGGCCACGGGCGCCTTGCCTTTCAAGGGCGAGACTTCAGGTGCGATTTTCGACGAAGTGCTCCATGGAACGCCCACGCCGCCGGAACGATTGAACCCCCAGGTTCCACCCGAACTCGAACGAGTGATCCAAAAGGCGTTGGAAAAGGACCGCGAGGTGCGCTATCAGCACGCTTCGGAGATGCGAGCGGATTTGGCGCGGGCGCGGCGGGATACGGGTTCGGCGTCGTCGCGGAGCACGCTCGTCGCCGCGCCCAGGCCACTCCTCCGTAACCCATGGCTGTGGCGCATCGGCGCCGTAGCGGTGTTGCTGCTGATTGGATTGGCAATTTGGAGATGGCGCGAAACTCGCGAGACGCCGGTGCCCGAACCCAAGAAGATGGCGGCGGCTCCGGTGACGATCGCCGTTCTGCCTTTTCAGAATTTTGGCGACGACAAGGAAGCGGACTTCCTGCGCATGGCGCTGCCCGATGAAGTTACCACCACCTTAAGCTCGGTGCGAACCTTATCGATTCGCCCTTTCGCGACCGCCGAGAAATATGCCAAGAGCGACGTCGATTTGGAGCAGGCCGGAAAGGAGATGCACGTCGGCCGGATCGTGACGGGGCACTACCAAAAGGTTCGCAACCAACTCCAACTTACCCTCGAAGCGGTCGATGTGGGCGACGACACCGTTCTATGGCAGCAGACCATGAACGTCCCAGCCGACGATCTTGTGGCCATGCGCGAGCAAGTAACCTCCAACGTGCGGCAAGGCCTGATTCCCGCCCTGGGCGCGACAACCGTAGCGGAAGATAGCGGAACACGTCCCAAGAACGAAGAGGCCTACGACTTGTACCTGCGCAGCATCGCACTGCCGCACGAGGGCGATCAAAATAAGGATGCCGTTCGGATGCTGGAGCGGTCCGTAGGACTCGATCCCACCTTCGCCCCAGCCTGGTCCGCCTTGGGAAAACGCTATTACTACGAAGAGGAATATGGCGCAGGAGCGACCGGAACGATGTCGCGCACGGAACCGACGTTCCGTCACGCGCTTGCTCTGGATCCGAACCTCGAGGATGCGGCGCAGCAGATTGTCAGCATGGACGCGGATGCAGGCAAGTTGGCGCAGGCTTACCAGGAAGCAAAGGCCATGGTGGCGAAGCGTCCGCAGGGTGGCTTTGCCCACTTTACGTTGTCCTACGTGCTGCGATACGCCAGCATCAGCAAGGAAGCTGGTGACGAGTGCGATTTGGCGCTCCGGCTGGATCCGGGGAACTACCAATTCCGTTCGTGCGCGCCTCTTTTCACGTTCACCGGTCGGTTAGATCATGCCAGGACTTTTTTCAACCTGGACGCAGGCTCCGACTGGTCGAAGAATGCAGAGGTGAATCTCTTGGTGCGTGAGGGGAAGACGACGGAGGCGCTGGCGATACTGCACCAGCTTCCGGATAGCTCTTTCTTTCACACGCGCGCTTCGGAGGCCTGTTATTTGACGCCACGGCCCGCCGGATTTGAGCAACTCATGGAAGAGACCCAAAAGGAGATCTTCGCTTATCGCGACCCGGAACCCAGGTATAACTTCGCGGCTCTGTTCAACACATGCCTCGGTAACAGTTTTACTGCAAAGTTGGCCAAGTCCGCGATTGCCGGCGGATATTGTTCGTACGACTACTTGCAGCTGGATCCGCTTCTGGCTGGATTTCGGAAATCGCCGGAATACGCCGCCACGCTCGCCCAAGCCAAGCAATGCAGGGATCGGTTCCTGGACGAGCGAAATCACCCTTCAATTCTGAGTACGCACTGATCCACTGGCCAATTTCCAGAGGCTTACCACTGCTCCTCGTGCGTCATTTCCTGGTAGAACTTCATCGGATCGCCCTCGCGCAATTTCTTGCATAGCCGCGCCAGCGTTTCCTGCTCCCGGCCGTCGAGCGGCCGCATCATCGCCTTCACCAGCTTCGCGTGCTTCGGCAAGACCACCCCAATCAGCCTTTTCCCCAGCGTGGTCAACGACAGCATCGCGATCCGTTGCCCCTTCCTCGGCAGTCCGCGCCTCGCCTTTCGAGTCTTGCTCGCCCTCGTCTGCACTGGCTCGAGATACGTTACCTCCCGCTCCACCAGCCCGCGCTTCCGCAGCCGCTCCACCACCAGCCCGATCGCCTGCGGCGTGTACCCAAAGCTCTCCGCAATCTGCTCCCGGTAGAGCGGCCCGCGCCGCAGCAGCACTTCCAGCAGACGAAACTCCGCCGTCGTCAGCTCAAATAGCTCGAGCTGCCTCGCCATCCGCGCCCGAAGCCGGTCCGACGCCTCCAGCAATCCGATATACGCCCGGAACGACCGCACCGTCTTCCTCGTCCCCGCCGGCACCCCTTGAACCATTTCTCCCCTTTGCGCTGTCATACCGAGCGCCTTCGCCGCATCACATCGCGCTTGTCATCCCGAGCGAAGTCCCGCGCCTTTGTTTTTCCCCACGCGAAGCGTGGGGCGCGGGACGCAGAGAGGGACCTCTCTTCCGCCTCCGCCGACCCCTACCCCGTGCCCTCTGTGTTTCAGCCTTCCCCGCCTCACCTAACAGCGCAAAATCGCCCAAAACCGTCTGTTTTTGCATTTTTCAGGCCGCGAGGATAGGAAGCACCTTCCTAACTTTGCCGCAGAACCAACTTACATCCGCATGGAGCCCATTAAGAAGTGAAAATCGGACAGCAGCCAGAATAGAAAGCCAGGTTTCCCGCGTAGCCAGCGCGGCAAAGGATGGATGCTGCAATCAGAAAAAAGTCTGACCTCGCCGACTGTTATTCATGCCGAAGCGCCGTCGTCGGATCCAGCCGCATCGCCCGCCGCGCAGGAACGTAACACGCCACAAATCCCGTGGCGGCAAGCAATACAACCCCTGCCACGAACGCGATCACGCCCGTTTGACCATGAAAGACGTGGCCGATTCCGCGCGTCAGCAGCCAGCCGAGTATCACACCCGCCGTCAGCCCCGTCCCGATCAGGCGCAATCCCTGGCGCAGAATCAGCTTCAGCACGTCCCCCGGCATCGCGCCCAGCGCGATGCGGATGCCCATTTCGCGTGTCCGCTGCGAGGCCGCGTACGATACCACTCCATAGACGCCCACCACTGCGATGAACAGGCCCAGCAGGCCCATGCCTCCAGCCAGGTTCACTCCCAGCCGCAAAACGAACTGGCTTTGGTCTAGTATCTGCTCCCCGCTGGCGCTGTTGAAGAGCGGCATGCCCGGAGCGAGCGTGCGGATTTCGCGCTCCACTTCCGCGATCAAGTTTTGCGGCGGCACGGCAGAACGAACTACAATCGCGCGAAGCGACTGAAATTCCTGGCCCAGCGGAATGTAGAACCAGGGCTGCGGGTCCTCCATGATGTTCTGATACTTTGCGTCGCCCACCAAGCCGACAACTTCAATCAGCGGACTGGATTCCTTTTCCATCCGGAATCGTTTCCCGATAGGATTTTCGCCCGGCCAGAGCTGGCGCGCCATCGTTTGATTGACGACCGCAACGAGCGGGGCATGATCATCGTCAGATTCCGTGAAGTCCCTCCCTTGAAGCAGCGGTATGCGCATATTGGAGAGGTACTCCGGGCTCACCACGTTGTGGAATATGAACGGAGGTTGCTGGCCTGGAGGAATAACGCGGTTCTCCACGTGAATGGCGGTGCCGTACTCGATTCCGAGGAAAGGAAATCCAAACGACAAGCTAACCGATTGTACGCCGGGCAGGGCGCCAACGCGGGTCTTCAACTCTCGATAAAATTGCGTAGTGCGCGCGCGATCGTAGCCGATTTCGTGCGCGTCCATCGTGCAGACAACAAGATGTGTGGGATCGAAGCCGAGATAGGCATGCTGCGCCCGGTTCAAGGTCTGGACGAAAAAGCCCGCCGCAATCAGCAGCGCAGCCGAACCCGCCACCTGCCCGATAACGAGTACGTTGCGCAGGTAATGGCGCCTGGCGCCGCCCGTATCAGTGCGCGAGCCCTCGTGCAGCACCAGATTCAGATCGGCCCGGCCGGCGCGAACGGCCGGCCATATCCCTGCGGCGATTCCGCCCAGAATCGCGCCGCCAAAGGCAATCAGAAACACGCGCCAATCAAAACTAAAATTGAGGATGACGAAGTCGGATCTCTGCCTCGCCCAGGCAGGCAGCGCGAACACGGCGGCGATGGTCCAACGTGCGACAACCACGCCGGCGGCGGCACCCAGGAGCGCGAGCAGCACAGGCTCGACCAGCATCTGGCGAATCAACCACCAGCGCGGCGCACCCAGTGACGAACGGATGGCCATCTCCTGCCGCCGCGTTGTCGCGCGGGCCATGAGAATGTTCGCGACATTCATGCAGGCCAGCAGCAGAACCATCCCCGAGAGGCCGACGAAGAGGACCGCGATCAGGCGCAAAATGCCGCTTTCCGGAACGCCGCTAGGTGCGGAGAGGGCTTCGATTACCAGTCCCTTTTCGTCTTTGGAATATTGGCTGGCGAGGCGCGCCTGGATCAGCCGAGCCGCGCTCTGCGCCTGGGCCACGGTGATGCCAGGGTTCAACATGCCGAGCACGGCGAGTTCGCGGTCTGTGCGATTGGTGAGCAGGTTTCCATTCTGGAATGCGCCGGGAGTGGCGGCCTGGTCTTCCGCCACAATGCTGAGCGGGAGATACAGCTGGACATCAATCAGCGAAGGTAGTGCGCCGTGGAATCCTTTGGGTGCGACGCCGATGATCTCGGTGGGCTTTCCATTGACGAGCGCTTCCCGGCCTACCACGCCGGGATCGCTGCCCAAATGCGAGCTCCAGAACGCGTAGCTTATAACCGCTGTGCGGGGCGCGCCGATTTCCTCACCTTCGCCGGGAGCGAACAAGCGGCCCAGCCCCGGCTGGACGCCCAGCCCCGTGAAGAAATTCCCGGTCACATAATTCGACAGCACCTGTTCGGCCGGATGGCCATCCAGGCCGAAGCCCGACATCCTGCCGATGTTGCCGTACAGGGCAGCGAAAACGTCACCCGACTGCGACTGGAAATCACGCAGCTCCACGTAGGAGAGACTTCCCAGGCCGAGCGGATTCCCTTGCTGCTGAAAGCCGACCGCCACGATCCGGGAAGCGTGCGGAACCGGAAGCGGCTGCAGCAACAGGGTATTGGCGATGCTGAAGACCACTGTGGTAGCTGCGATCCCCAGTGCCAGCGTGAGGACGATGATCGCCGAAAGCCCGGGCGTCTTGGCCACCATCCGCCCTGCGTACCGCAAATCCTGCCGAAGATTCGTCATGTCGGGTCACCCATTATGGCTTGTCGGTAAGGGCTTCGGCGGCTTTTCGCGGCCCGCTCCGTCAATTCTGAGTACGCACCGATCCATTGGGAAATTTCAGAGGCACGCAGAGAAAAGCGCAAGTCCGAGATCAATTCTACTCTTCGTGTTTGTCTGCTACGGCTTGTCGGTGAGGGCTTCGACGCCGGGGAGCTTGTCGCCCGCGAGGAATTCGAGCGACGCGCCGCCGCCCGTTGAGATGTGCGAGATTTGTGATGCGACGCCCGCCTGCTCCACGGCCGCGACCGAATCGCCGCCGCCGATAATCGACGTCGAACCTTTAGCCGTAGCGGCAGCCACAGCGCGGGCCATTGCCAGCGTTCCTTGCGCGAATGCGGGCTTCTCGAACATTCCCAGCGGGCCGTTCCAAACAATCGTGCGGGCGCCGGCGATTTCCTTTTCGAACAGCGCGATTGTCTTGGGGCCAATATCGAGGCCCATCCAGCCTTCGGGCGTCTGGTCGACGTCCGTGATTTTCGTCACCTTGGAATCGGGCGACTTCGCAAGCACGTGGTCCACCGGAAGAACCAGCCGGAATCGCCGAGATTCCACTTCATGCAGCAGGTCGCGCGCGAGGTCGAGTTTGTCGTTTTCCACCAGCGACTTCCCCACCGGCTTGCCCTGCGATTTCAAGAATGTGTAGGCCATCGCGCCGCCGATCAGCATCGCGTCGGCCAGCTTCATCAGGTTCCGCACCACCTCGATCTTGTCCGAAACCTTCGCACCGCCGAGGATGGCCACGAACGGCCGATCGGGATTCGAGATGGCCTTGCCGAGATACGCGAGCTCCTTTTCCATCAGGAGCCCCGCGGCGGCCTGGCGCACGAACTTCGTGATTCCCACCACGGACGCGTGGGCGCGATGCGCGGAACCAAACGCGTCGCAAACGAAAAGTCCGTCGCACAGCGTGGCAAGCTGCTTCGAAAACTCAGGATCGTTTTTTTCCTCCTCGGGATGGTACCGAACGTTTTCAAGAAGCAGCACATCCCCGTCGCCGAGCGCCTTGCTCTTTGCCTCAGCGTCTGCCCCGACGCAATCGGCCGCAAATTGCACGGGCTTGCCGAGCAGGTCCTGCAAACGCGCCGCGACGGGTTTCAGGCTGTATTTCGGGTCCGGCTTGCCTTTCGGCCGGCCGAGATGCGAAGCCAGCACCACCCGCGCACCGCCGTCAATCGCCAGCCGCAGCGTGGGAAGCGTCGCTCGGATGCGCGTATCCTCGGAAACTTTTCCCCCGTCGAGCGGCACATTAAAATCCACCCGAATAAACACACGCTGCCCGCTCATCTTCAAATCACGAATCGATAATTTGTTCATGTAGGTCTTGCCCTTGTAGCCGGCCTGCCCTGAGTGAAGTCGAAGGGCGTCTCGCCGGCGCTTTTATCCTTGCGTGAGCAACGCGCTGGTTGTGTCAGGCCAAGAACTGGCAAGCGCCGTAGGCGCGAAACAAGTTAGCCCAGCCCGTAAGGGCTGGGTCCCAGATCAACAAAAACCGTCGAGCCCCGTAGGGGCGACACAACTCGATGCCGCGGCCTCATAGGGATTCCACCTGACACCTGAAACCTGATCCCTGACACCCGACACCTGCCTTCACATCCTTGCCGCAATCATCTTTATCAAATCCTTGCACCGCGACGAATATCCCCACTCGTTGTCGTACCACGAAAGCACCTTGAGGCAATTCGTCCCCACCACGCGCGTGTAACCCGCATCCACAATCGACGACCTCGGATCGCCGCGAAAATCTATCGACACGACTTCGTCTTCCGTGTAACCGAGAATCCCCTTCATCGGGCCATCGGCGGCGCGCTTGAACGCCGCGTTGACACCCTCGACGGTCACCGGCTTCTCCGTGATCACGGTCAAGTCGACCACGCTCACGTTCGGCGTCGGGACGCGCATCGCGTATCCGTCAAGCTTCCCCTTGAGTTCCGGAATCACCAGGTACACCGCCTTCGCGGCGCCGGTGGACGTGGGAATCATCGACAGCGCTGCCGCGCGCGCGCGACGAAGATCCTTGTGCGGCAAATCGAGCAGCTTCTGGTCGTTCGTGTACGAGTGGATCGTCGTCATCGTGCCGACAACGATTCCGAAATTGTCCTGAATCACTTTGGCCACAGGCGCGAGGCAGTTCGTGGTGCAGGACGCGTTCGAGATCACGTTGTGCTTCGCCGGATCGTACAATTTGTCGTTCACCCCGAGCACCAGCGTCAGGTCGGGGTCGGTGGCCGGCGCGGAGATGATCACTTTCTTCACCGTGCCGCGAAGATGTTTCTTCGCCTCCGGGCCGGTAGTGAACAGGCCCGTGGATTCGATCACAATCGACGCGCCCACCGAAGACCAGTCAATCTCGGCGGGATCCTTCACCTTGAAAACCTTCAAGCTCTTGCCGTCCACCGAAATCGTGTCGGCGGTGTGCGTCACTTCGTTCGGAAGATTGCCCAGAATCGAATCGTGCTTCAGCAAATAGGCGAGCGTCTTTGAGTCTGTGACGTCGTTTACCGCGACGATTTCGATCGACGGGTCGCCCATCGTCGCGCGGAAGATGTTCCGCCCGATGCGTCCAAATCCGTTGATGCCAACCTTAACAGCCATGCTTCCTCCCTCAGAGAATGAGTGCCCCTGCACTGCCCAGAACAACTATTTTCGGTGAAGATCTTCGGGTCGGCTGGCCGGGCTAAAGCCCGCCGCTACAACGGTAAAACCGGGCGACCACTGAAGGTTTTAAGAGAATTTCTATCGAAACAAGATGCTAGGACACGCGGAAAGAAAAGTCAATTCGCGCTGGTCACGCCCGCGTCGTTGAACACTTTCACGCGAACCACTTTGTCGCCGATGAAGGTGACGAAAGTGGTTTTCGCGGGCGGATTGCCGTAAATCCAGTCTTCCGTTTCGTTGCCATTCGGGTCGCGTTCGCGCACTTTCCGCTCGGCGCGACCCAGCGCCGCGATCACCATCTCCTGGTCCATGCCCACCAGGGCGCGATGGTCTTTGATCGCCTGTTGGATCTCGGGCGGCAGCGTATCGATCCAATTCACAGTAGCCGAGTGCTCTTTCGAAAAATCGAGCATCACGGAAAGATCGCGCTTCACGTCATCCGGGCTCAGGTCGGGTAGAGCGCGCCCGTAGTCCAGAATCAGCGTCGTGCCGCGGCCCTCGTCGGGATGCGCATCGCCGGCCATGGGCGGCGGACTATCGCCCATGCCCACCTGCAAGTGATCGCGGAGGTGGAATTTCTTTCGCCCGCCGCCGTTAATCTGCACCGCAATTTCCTTCCCCCGAAACTCGATATTCGTGATCTGGACGGTGTCGCCGGGGCCCGCGATCGAGCCTTCGCGTCTCACTTCGGCCTCGAGGCCCTTTAGATCGAGCGGTTTGCCGACGGCGATCTTGTAGCCGGACTTTTCGTGGGGAAGCGGTTGAGTGGCTTTCGCGAACTCGCCGTCAACGAAACGGATGATGGTCAGCTTCGACTGCTCGCCCATCTCGCTCGGCTTGCTCTTGGCCTGCTGAACCACCCACACGAACAGGTCAGAAGCGGGAGAATGGCCGAGGGCGCTCAAGTCGAGTTCGTCGGGGGCAGGCGAGCGAAAGTGAGAAACGTCCGGTAAATCCGCGCTCATTAGGAGCGCGACCGCGAGCAAGAGGGTGGAGCGCAGATACATCGTCGTCCTGAGGTTCTATTTTAGGGCTTTTTGGCAGGCGATGCCAATGGCGATTCGCGCGCCGCCTGCGGGCGTCAAGAAGCGGCGCTGGCTGCGGCGGCGTTCGCCGCTTTTTCCTTTTCCTCTTCGATTCGCTGCTGCGCGAGGAAGGGTTCGAAGCAGCGGCGGCAGCGCGCCTCGTACATTCCGCCCGCTCCAACGACGATGAGCTCATCCGACGCCACTAGGCGTTGCGTATGCACGGCCGGATTGCCGCAGCGCATGCAGATCGCGAGCAGCTTGGTGATTTCTTCCGCGACGGCCAAAAGGCGCGGCATCGGCTCGAAGGGGCGTCCCATGAAGTCGGTATCGAGGCCGGCGACGATCACGCGTTTGCCCAGGTCGGCGAGCTTCGTGCACGCATCCACCACCGAGTCGCCCAGGAATTGCGCTTCGTCGATGCCGATCACTTCGGTGCGCGGGGCCACCTTCTCGAGAATGTCGTGGCCGGTCCGGACGAGCTCCGACGCGATCTCGAGGCCTGAGTGCGAGACGATTCCGTTTTTTGCGTAGCGCTGGTCAATCACGGGCTTGAAAATCTGTACGCGCTGCTTGCCAAATTCCGCGCGCCGCAGCCGCCGGATCAGCTCTTCGCTCTTGCCGGAGAACATCGGTCCGACGACCACCTCGATCCAGCCCATGTTGCCCTTCACGATGTCCACGCGTCATTGCCCCCCGGGCCTAGGCTAGCACAACACGGTGTGGAAATTGAGGCGGCTGTTCCGGCTACAGAAAGAAGAAGCCGAAGGGCCAGTGCCACCCGGGCGTTTCAAAATACGCATGCAACGTCTTGAACTCCCGACGCTTCGTCTTTCGCGACACGACATCATCGGCCTCGCGGTTGGCGGCGGGATCTAATTGCCTGAGCGGCGGCCCCAGAAAACGGGGAGGCAGCGCGATACTAAACGTCATCACCTGCGTCAAATCGTCGCCGTGACAAAAAGCGCAGCGAGTCCTCAAATGAACCTGTATGGGCGGTCCTTCGACGGTCACTTGCGGCGACGCGAACGAATAGTCGTTTCCGGCGACAGGCATGTACGCTGGTGAGTCTTCCGGTTCCGGGGCCAATCCTCCCGACGCCGGGTCGGAGATAAAAAGGCAACGGCTAATCTCGGCCATTTGGACCTTCGCTGCCTTGAAAGAGCCTGCAGTGCTCTTCCCGAAGAGCCGAACCTGCACATCCGTCGTGAGCGTTGTGGGCGTCAACTTCCCCTGTGTGTCGATCAAAAGCAGTTGCATGATCAGCGCCACCCCGTCGAGATCGCGGGCGGGATCGCCATTTTCCTCGCGCTGTTCGTTCACAAATTTCTGCAGGTCGAGCGGGGGGTGAGTGGGCTTCAGAAAGACGCGAGCGACCCGCCGATCGTTGGCTGCTTCCTCATGCAGGCGGTGCGGAAACCACAGTATTTCAATCCAGCCGCTGTCTTTAGCGAAAAGGTCGGGAAGCGATTGGCGGCCCGACGCAGCGGAATAGTTGTCGGGTAGAGATCTGATTTCTTCGGGCGTCAGCGCAATTTTCTTGATCAAGTGTCCCAACAAGTCGGCGATTATCCGCCTATGTTGTTCGAGTTCGGTCTGGTCCGGCTGCGTGTATTCGCCGTGGAGTTGGTCGTAGGCAGACCACAGATCGCTCTGCATCAGCGCCCTCGCGACCGGGGAACGAGCCCCACTCTCGCTGACTGCCTCCTGGAGCGCCTTCACGAACGCCGAGTATGTCGGTTGGTTCAAAACCCTGCGAGCACCTGTGTCGTTGAAGAAGTTGGGGTACAGCGGGTCGATCGCGCGGTCGCCAATCTCGAGCCGTTCGAAAGTACGCGTGCTGATGAGTCGGCGTGAGCCTTGCCGGAACTCCGTGAAAGGCGCCGCCTCGGGGTATTCGTTAGAGACGTGCATCTCTATTCGGCGCGTGAATAGATGATAGAAAATGCGATTCCAGGGATCGTCCGGATTCTCGGAATAGATCGGCTGAGGCGCATCCCCTGTTTTGTCTGAGGTTTTGTCGGAGAGCTTCTCCAAAGAATTTCGCGACGAGGACGCTGTAAGAAATGGAAACGCCAAAGCCGTCGCAGCCAGGGACAGAATCGCCAAGCGCCGAATCCCGCATCGCCGGCGGAACACATCAAAGGTGTGTCGAAGGCTCATGTCTTCTGTTCCTTACCACCCGATAGACGCGCCGCGACGCCCTAACGTTAACAAACGGGTGGCTTCGCCGCGTAAAGCCCGCGATTGAAGAATGGGGCGAAGGCGTTGATGACAGCCACACGGAATGCATCCTGCCGCGTGATCACGTTGCGCGTCAGGACGCCCCAGGCGCCTTGGGCGTCGCGAATTCCGCGGCCTCCCGCGAAAACGTCCACTGCTTCGGATAGCTCGATCCCTTCGTCGACTACGCTTTTCGCGAGCTGCTCGGGGACGAGCACCGCTCCCGACTGGCCGAACGCGCCGCTTTGGCTGCCGTCTGTGACGTAAGCCCAATTCTCGAGAAATACCCAGCGGGCGCCATCTGCGTGTATAACGTCGAAGCCGCCTTCGAGGCCGACGAAATATCTCCATGGCTCGTTTTTTTCGCGCGCGACGCGAACCAAAGCTTCGGCGCGTTGGCGAGCGCCCGTCATCATTTCTTCGCGCGAAAGAGGCGTGTGGCGGACGCCGCTGGGAACTTCGACTGCGGCGATGTCAAACTGCGCGTTGTCGTTCAGGGTTGGGCCGAAGACTGTGAGCGCCTCCCAGACGGCGTTGAGCTTGGGCCGGCGCGTGCTGCCCACCGCGACGATTATCTTGTCCATGCGGACGGGATTTTATCAGCAGCCGAGCGGCAGGGTATGCGTCAATCTTTCCAGAGCTCGGTTTGTTTTTCGCGAGAGAACCGTGCGGAGAGAAATTTCTTCAGTTCCTCGACGGACGAGAAGAGTTGATCGGAACAGCCGAGCATCCAGCCGCTGATTTGCGCGATAGGCTGCGGTGTCACGAGGTAGACCGGAATTCCCTTCCGGTGCGCGAAGGTAAGTTCGGCGGAAGTACCCCCGCTTTGCGCGCCCGGTTCGCTGTCCCAATAGCAGATGAGGTAGTCCGCCTTGTTTTCGATCAGGTCGAGGTCGAAAGCGATGATCTTGCGAATGACGCGGCGAAACCGGTCGGGGTCGGAGGCCTTCCAAGAACGAAAATGGGCGGATTCTTCGTCGGTAAGATTCTTCTTCTCGTCTTCAGCGGGATCGTACACGCGGTGGCCCAGCGTCTCGCGCAAGAACGGCGCAAGCTTACGGCGCCATAGACGTCCGCCATCCTGCGCGAATTCGATCGGACCGCAAAGATACGCCAGCATGGGTTGGGGCTGAAACTCTAGCACGCGCCGCGGCGCGGCGCCAGAACCGGGCTGGCAGGGATTTTAGTGCTTTTTCTGGCTGCGGGCGTACAACGCCATCATCTGATCAAGGACGGGCTGAAGCTGCTTCGGGTCTCGGATTAAGTTGTAAAACATGAGGCGCATATCGATGTCGCGAGGAGTACCTCCGAAAGTGTGGTAGTCGGCGGGCAGCGGCGGTCCACCTGACGCACCGGCCGCAGGAATTGCCGGCGGAAGCTCGAACGCGTACATGCTGCCGCCAGCGAGCGGTTCGTGAGGATAGTTCATCAGCCAGACGCAGTTGTGCCCGTCTTCGATCATGCTAGCGGAAACGATTGCCCGTTGACCGGCATCGGCAGGCGCTGGCTGCTGGCAGTCCCAAAACTGCGCCTCGGGCACGTAGACCGTTGGTTCTGAGAAGCCGTACTCGTCGAGGAGCACGTGCTGCACGCCGTGCTGCTGAACGAAGCGTTCCGCGTCAGGAAGCGCCTGATTCCAATCGAGGTTGGAGTCATTCATCAGCAAGTACCCGGGGCGGCCGAAGCTCAGACTGTTGAGAAAGGGAAAGTAATAGGGATACGCGCGAACGACGGTGACCAGAGACGCACATGCGAGCACAACGACAAGTGCGGTTGCAATTCGAGCAGCAGGCCAGCGTGCCTGTCTAAGTTCTTCGAGGACGCGGGGAAGCGGCGCCAGCATCAGGATCATCAGGGTGATCGGAACCGTGAAATGCCGGATGCTAAGGTCCAGCCGGCTCAGCATGCAGGCGGCAACAAAGACCAGGAGGAAAACCCACAGGGCGCGCCAGTGGAACTCCATTCCTTCCGACACCCAGAAATTGCGAGCGAGTTTCCGTTTTGCGACGACACCGACCACCACAGCAAGGATCAGTAGAGCGAGAAAAGCGAGGGTCGATTTAAGAACGAACAGGACCGGAAAATAGAACCAGACGCCGTGCGGATACGCGTGGCCGAGGATGAAGGTCGGACGACTCGACATGATGGCAAACAGCACGAGGCCGCGAAGGTAAATCCACGGCGGCATCAGGAGTCGCCGCAAGACCAACGCGGCGAATCCATGGCCGAGCAATTGCAGCGAATCCGTCGGCTGCTTCCACGACAAGACGAAGTAAGCCGCATACACGATCAAAGCGGCCAGCAATATGCCCTTCCTCAAATAGCGGCGCCGGACGCGCCTCCATTGGCGGAGTTCGTCGCGATCCGTGGGCTGGGCGGCGATGGGGAGCCAGCGTAAGCTGAGACCGAAAGCAAGGAAACCAAACAGGAGCAGCCCGGAAGAAAATTTCGAGAGCAGCGCACCGCTGAGCGCGAAAGCGAATCGAAGGAGGGTGTCGCGGCCTGGCGACCGCCACAACTCTGCGAAAGCCCAAATTGTGAGCAGGCAGAAAAGCGCCACAGCGATGTCCGTGAGAACCAGCGGTCCGAACGCCAGAAACGCAGGCGTGCTCACATAGGCAGCCAGACATAGCAATCCGCCCCATGCATTTCCAAATCTTGAGCCGAGCACATACAGCGCGAGACCCAGCGCCAGCGTTAGCAGCAGCATCGGCATGCGGGCCCAGAACATCGTTGAATATGGGTCGTTCCAGCGCGCCGCGACCGAGTGTCCCCAAGACCACTCGCCCAACATCGCCTGAAACCCTTTTTCGCTGAACTCCCAAGAAAGATCCGAATAGTCGGCACGCACCCCGCGAACCACCAGAGGTGCGGCAGCCAGCACTTTTGCGAGGGGCGGGTGTTCTTCGTTCATCCGAAGATCAAGCTTTTGCAAGTAGCTGACGCCGGCGCCGAGGTGTGCCGCTTCATCTATCGTGATCGACTCGCGGGACACAGCTCCGCCAGCCAGAACGGCCATCAGGATAAGCAACAATGCAGCTAGAGCGGGCTGCGTTCGAGTCGCGGATCGATGATCCAGAACCACCGTCTGCACCTCTCCATGAGCTACACGTTCAATGAGCTATACGGCTACCGCGGAATGCCTATATCAGGAGAACGGCAGATGCCGGGGACTTGTTGCTCGGGAGACTGGAGCGGGATAAGGGAATCGAACCCTCGCCTCGACCTTGGCAAGGTCGCGTACTACCACTATACGAATCCCGCCTGGAAGGTCTTTTATAGCATGCGTGGGTGGACAGCCACAAGAGTAGCGACGCGGCGGAGATTTGGATAAAGTAGCCAAAGTGCCGCCCGCCGCTCCCACCCCCAAAACGGGCTAAAACCCAACCCCGCTTTAGTCCACTTCGAGGATGCGAGTCGCTTTCACTACGGGAGATTTTTTCTGACGTTCAGCAAAGTGCTCGGCGCGTTCACGATCGATATAAACTCGCGCGAACCTCTCGCCGTCGTGATAGTACACGGTCACCTGCCAGTGCCGGTGTTTGCGCCGCCGGTCCCGGTAGAGCCGCGTCGTTCTCTTTCCCTTTTTCTTTTTCACGTTGGATAAGCCCTCGAAAACACGTTGCTTTGATGTAAACGAGATAGCGCACTTTACCCCGGTCGCGCAAGTAGCAATTTATGAGTTAACCCCGACAATATTACGATGTGCTGGTTGCAGCACTAGCGCTTTGTGAAAACATTATAACTCACCAATGTAAGCGGCTTGCCCCGGCTTTGCAAAGCGCATGGGCCAAACAACGAGAACAAATAGGGGGCCAAAAAGCTGAGACTTTGGGGCGGCCCACGCGTCTAATCTCTACGCCTGAGGATGTGATGGTTAGGTGACCGGAAAGTTTCATAAGACTGGAACTTTTCCGTTTCTCCAGGCGTAATAGAGAGTGAAGGAAGGCAGGGGCGGGAGGGAGTTATGGTGATGGCGCTGGAACGCGAAATGCAGATCGAGGACGTGCGGAATCATCCGGTAGAAACCGTGACGATGCTCCGGAACTTGCTATTCAGCGGAACGCAAGTCACACCCGACCCAAAACGCGCTGACTTCTACGAAATCGAGGACGCGGGCGTGGTTTATTACATTCATATTTCTCCGATTAGTGGAAAAATTCTGCTCCTTGCAACCTGGCCCAGCGAAGCAGCGCTTGCAACGGCGAGCCACGGGGCCGCGTAACCGCAACGAACCGGAATCGATCGTCAGGATGCGAGATCCGAAACCTTGAAGTTCAAATCGTCAAATGCAGTTTTCTTAAACTTGTAGACAGACGGGCCGGCGCTGGTCTGCCCGTAGACGAAATCGCCAGCCGCGGCTGAAATTCTCACCGTCAGTTTCGATCCGTTCTTGTCGGTCAGCTCGATTTCGATGGCGGGCTTCGCGAGCTTCGCAGCGATGCCGGCCGGGGGGTGATCCAGCACTTCCTCAGCTTTTGCGGAATTGAGCGGGCTGAGGATTCTCCAAGTGGCGGCGGACTTGCCCTTCACGTCGGCGGGCGAATCGATGGTCCAGTCGAAATCGCTACCCTGTTTGCGGCTGACCGCCATTGTCGCGTTCGCGTTGTGAATCTCGATGTGACTGATCTCGCTTTCGGTGACGTGGACGAGGTTCTTGTCGCGGAGATCCGCAAAAGTCTCGGAGAGCTTCTTGTACAAATCGTCGTTGACTACGAAAATCGTCGGACGCGACGCATCGCGAGCCAGATAGCCGCTTCCCTCCTTTTTGCCCACCAGCAGGGTGAACTTCTGGCCAGCCTCATCCACGGCGCCAAAGGTGACGGCCGGATTCGAGAGGCCGTACTTCGCGAGGTTGTCGGAGGTTTCGCTCGTAATCGACGTCATCTTCGTTGTGGCGACGGCCGCCAGAAGCGTGTTCACACTTTCAGTGTCGGCCAGTATGTCGCCACCCGGTTTCGTGAACTTCCACTGCGGTTGGTCCTTTGTGCCTTGCTTCGCGGCTGACAAATCACCCGAAGAGTTCTCGAGCTCGAACGAGGCAACTTTTCCGTTGTCGATGTGAAGCACGTTGCGATCGCGGAGCTCATCGAGGGGCTTATCCGCGCTGGTATAAAGCGACAACGGAAGAAGCGAAACGTCTTTTCCTCCGTCGATCACGGTGTAAACAGAACCGCCGGTGAAATCTTTATCGCCGAGCAGGACCGTGTGTTTCGCTCCGCTTTTCAATTGAAATTCGAGCGAAACGTGCGGCGGGGCCAAACCGTAGGCCTTTAGGCGGTCTCGGGCGCCCGGCTCCGTTTGCGAAATTCGCGCGGCTGCGAGGCCGTCGGCGATACCTCGCGCAGCGGACTGGTCGGCGCCGGTGTCGAGCGGCTGCACGATGCTCCATGCGCCGTTGTGATAGTCGAGCCGTACGGGCGGCTGGTCCGGTTTGTCCGGATGCGAGACCGTGAGAGACGTGACGTCTTCTGCCTGCATTGAGAACGCAAGCTTCGAGGTGTCCTCAGAGGGCTTGACCGCCTTGGTGCTGCGCCACTCGAAGTAGTAAACCGCGCCGCCCAGAACGAGCGCGCACAGCAGAACGATCACAGTCGATTTTTTGATCATGACGTCTTAAGTTCGATTCTTGCTGGAATCCGCACCGCGATCCCTACCGGCGTTTCCACCAGATGTAGACTCCCGCGAAAATCACCAGGCCCGGCAGGAAAAACAAATCGAACCAGCGCAGCATGCTCCACTGGCTTTCCGTCAGCGTAACGCGCCGGTTCGTAGGCGATTTCGGACGGATCGAAATGAGGTTCTCGTCCTGCGCGAGCCAGTCGATCGTGTTGAAGAAGAGGTCGCCATTCTCCTGCGAGCCGATAAATTGGTTCGCCGCGAAATTTGAATTGCCGATGACGACGAGCCGCGCTTCCCTGCCGCCAGAGGCGCGATTCGCGGCCACTCCCAGCGAAAGAGGCCCAGCTGTATCCGTCTTCGGATCAAACTTGACTTCTTTTTGATCGAGATTCGGAATCGTGAAGCTGCGCGCCGAGGTTTTCAGCAGCTCGGTATTCAGCGGATCGTTCTTAGTCTTATCGGCGATCGAAACGGTGCGCGCCAACGGGAAGAACGTCATGCCGCCCTTGAGATTCTTGGTAATGGGGCTGTCACCAAAGTCGATAACCACCGGCGCGGCTGGGCCAGTTCCAAGGTAGCGACCAACGCCGCTAACGTCCACGACAACGTTCGTGCCGACGTTGATGTTCCAGGGTTGATATAGCGAGTCGAGATTTGGATTCTGCTGAGCCTTCGCGCTAATCGGGTCCTCTTCGATGAGCACCTTCCCGTCATCATCCAGGTATTTGCTCACCATTTCGGTTTCCTGAGGGAACAGCGCCTTCGTCGGCCCGGCAATTACCAGGACGTCGCAATCGGAAGGGACGCTGCCGCTCGAAACCAAATTGACCGAATTCGTGTTGAATCCTTCCCTCTTCAGACCCTGATCCACTGCGCTGTAGCCCCCGCCTTCATTATCCGCGAGCGACTTTTCGCCGTGGCCAGTCACAAAGCAGACCATTTTCACTTTATCGCGAGTGATTTTCATGATCGTGCTCGTGATGTCCTGCTCGGAAGGCTCCCCGCCCATTCCGGGCTCGATGTGCTCCTTCCTGTCCCCGGAGGCCGCGACAATATCCCCCATGTGCGTTGCGCCGTACTCTTTCGCAATTTCGGGCTTTTCCTGCGGGTCAACGTTCTGGAATTTAATGTGAGGGCTCAGATTCTTGTACTCCGCCATGAGATCGTCGAGGCCCTGGTCGGGGGTCTTGCCAAAACGATTGATCGTGACGTCTTTCTTCAGCCCTTGCACAATTTTCTTGGTCTGGTCAGAGAGCGTATATAGCTTCTCGCTGGTCACGTCGAAACGTTTGTGGTGCTCCTGCCCCAGATAATTCACTACCACCAGGATCGCGACGACGCCCAGCGTCAGAATCGTGGTGTTCGTGCCGAGCTGCGACGAGCGCTTCGAGAAGTACTCGCGAATATTCGGGAATCCGAGAACGATCGAAGCCAAAAGGAGCACACCGCCGGTAATCAGGAGAATCTCGGTCAGCCGAAGCATCTCTCCCTGGATCGTGTAGCGAATATAGCTGGCAATGAGCAGGGCCGCGCCGATGCTGAGCGCAATTTCGGCAAACTGCTGGCGCGTCCACTGCATCTCGAAAGGCTTTGCGTTGCCGGTGGGCTTGGCCATTTTGCTACGCCCTCCGCCAGCGCATCGAATCCACCGAGCGCACAGTGAGAAAAACAAACAGGAACATGAAGCTGGCGTAATAAATCAGACCCGTCGTATCGATCACGCCTCGCGTGAAGTCCTCGTAATGCCGTATGACCGAAAGATAGGTCAGCACCGAAGCAACCGGCCCTGATGCGTTGCGTCCGAGGTCGAGAACCCAAATCAAAAGGAAGGCCGCGAAGGTGAGCACCGCCGCGATGATCTGGTTTTCGGTGAGGGACGAAATGAAAGTCCCCAGCGCCAGGAGCGACCCGCCCAGCAGCAGGATTCCTGCATAAGCCGCAAGCAGCACGCGCATCGGCGGGACGGGATCGCTGCGAAGATTCATGAATACCAGATAGCTCAGGGTGGGAAGAAGCATGAGGGCAAACAGCGTGAGCGAGGCAAAGAACTTGCCAAGCACGATGTCGATCTCTGTGATGGGCGACGTCATCAGCAACTCCATCGTTCCGCGCTTGCGCTCCTCGGCGTATACACCCATGGTGAGAATCGGCGTGATGAACAGCACCAGCGTGGAAAGCAGCCCGAAGAATGCGCGCGTCACTTCCGTGGGGACGTCGATATCCTGTGGCATGCCGAATCTCATGCTCTGCATGTCGGAGGACATAGACTGCTCAATCACGGCACGCAGGAAGAAGTTGAAGAAGAACGCGCTGAGTATCAGGAACAAACCGATAAAAACGTAAGCGATGGGCGACACAAAATAGTGGCCCATCTCCTTGCGGTAGATTGCGTAAAAGCCTTGCATCGTTTCTTGTGCTCCTTAGCTTGCCGGCTCTGCGTGGGATGAATCGTCCGTGGTCAGCTCGAGGAAGATATCCTCCAAGCTCAAGCTGACGCCGCGCAGTTCGTAAAGCCCCCAGCCCTTCTCGACGATCTTCGCCGCGATTTGGCTGCGAATGTCTTTGCCAGGCGAGGCCTCGATGTTCACGGCCAGATGACCATCGCTGCGCGCCGGTTCCACCTGGACGCGGCTCGCTCCCGGCACCTGCGCGAGAAGTTCGCGGAGCGGCGCTTCGGGTGCCTGAACCTCCACGCGAATCCGCTGGCCGCCCTTCAACTGGCTCGTAAGATTTTGCGGCGTATCGACGGCCGCGATCTTTCCTTTGTTGATGATCACCACCCGGTCGCACGTCATGCTGACTTCGGGCAGGATGTGGGTGGAAAGAAGGATCGTGTGCGTTCCCGCAAGGCTCTTGATGAGGTTCCGCACTTCAATAATCTGCTTCGGGTCCAAGCCCACCGTTGGCTCGTCGAGAATAATCACGTCAGGATCGTGCACTAGCGCCTGCGCAATTCCCACGCGCTGTTTGTAGCCGCGCGAGAGTCGCTTGATCAACTCGTGGCGCTTGTCGACGAGGTTCGTCTTTTCGAGCGCGTCCGTGATTCGCTCCGCTCGCCTTTCGGCCGGCACGTTCTTGATGCGCGCGACGAAATCCAGATAGGTCTCGACGGTCATGTCCGGATAGACGGGCGGCGCTTCCGGGAGATATCCGATGTGGCGGCGGACGTCGAGCGAATCGCTGGTCACATCGAACCCCGCAATGCGCGCCGTGCCCGACGTTGCAGGCATGAATCCGGTAAGGATGCGCATCGTGGTGGTCTTCCCGGCTCCGTTGGGACCGAGAAAGCCGAGAATCTCGCCCTTGTTGACGGTGAACGAAACATGATCAACAGCCACGACCGAGCCGTACGCCTTCGTCAAATCTTGTACTTCAATCAACGCTTTCCTCCGAGTAAGAGGGAACAGCAGGACTTAAGGAGTCTGCCGAGCCGAACATTTATACTAGAAACTGGCGTGACTTGAAAAGTGGCGGCTCACGCGGAACACAGGAATGCACAAGTGCGTTCAGATGCAAGAATGTAGTCGAGGCGTTGCCACGGCGCAGAATGAGACGAGTTTCAATCCCGCCTTCGGGTCACGATTCCTGTGGTTAGCCATGAGGATTTAGCGATACGGGGCTTGGCCATTTGTAGCATCATGTGAGACTGTCGATAGGAACGGTGGAAAGGCGCTCACCCGTGAGTCGAGCCGGTCGAGACGCGTTCCGGGTTTTGTGCCGAACCGTGCCCGTTCGGAGGCAAAAGTGCCAAGACGGGGCAGGCAACGAGGGCAGTAGTCCGCGCATCCACAATGTCTGCAGGTTGTCCTAATTGTCTTTAATCGTTACTGATGTGAGCGTGAGACTGACACCTTCTACGATCGGTTGGGCCGGAGATGTGCGTTGACACTCTCCCGCGGTTTTGTTATTCAACTCACTTTGGGCATCGGTGCCGAGGTTTCGCTTCACTCCTCACTCCGGCCTGGGCGGGTCCAAACAGAAGCATCCTAAGGTGACATGAAGAACTTGAATGCTTATGCCCGCATGAAGCGGCCTTCGGCACGACCATACGAATCTCTCCGAGTTTGGAGCTCGCTTGGGCAATTACGCGCCGCCGCGGCGCTGATTTTGGTTTGCCTGGCGGTTGTGCTGTTCGAGAGTTGCAGCAGCTCGGGTGGCCTGCCCATCACGATCGATATAACTCCGAACAGTTCCTCGATAGATCAAGGCCAACCGCTGGTTTTCACAGCTACCTTGGGAAACGACCTGTTTAGCCAGGGCGTGACGTGGTCGCTGACCGGATCGAATTGCGTCAATAGCAGCCCCGGCCTCACCGGGACATGCGGAACTCTTTCCAGTTTGACCTCGAATCCGGTGACCTACACAGCTCCGGCCGGGCTGACGGCCTCGCTGAGCGTTACGCTCACTGCTACTTCCGTCGCGAATTCGACGGCGACCAAAACCGTTACGATTACGGTGGAACTCCCGCTCACCTTCACGATAACCAACACGCAGTGCGCCGGCAGCGGCACGAGCACGCAGATCGCGTGCGGCTCCAATGGCCAGCCTTACAGCACGACGATCCCTGTTACCGGGGGTGTGGCTCCGCTGAAATTCACCTTGGCGCCGGGAAGCGGTAGCCTGCCCCCGGGGCTGACGTTGAACCAGTCGGGCACCATTACCGGAACACCTTCAGGTCCTGTTACGGGACAACCCAATCCGACCGTATTTACGGTCCAGGTTACGGACGACTCGACGCAACCCGTTTCTCTGACACAGCAATATTCGATTTTCATTGCACCGGCGCCGACGTTGGTGATCACGGCGGTTTCGCCGCTCCAAACCGGCCTAGTCAACGATACCTACGGTACGCTGATCACCACCCAAGGGGGCGTAAAACCGTTCAAATGGAGCTTGCTAAGCGGAGCGCTTCCTCCGGGTCTTGCTTTGAACACAGGCACGGGTCAGATCACGGGAGTGCCGACAGCGGCTAGCAGCAACCCCTATTCGTTCACGGTGCAAGTTTCCGACTCGACGCTCCCCAACTCCCAAATTCAGTCGAAGCCATTGGCGATTTCGATCCAGACGCCGCAGCCGCTTGCGATTTTGCCTGCGTCGCTTCCAAGCGGTACGACGGCGACTCCGTACTCGACTTTGCTCACCGCCAGCGGCGGAATACCGCCCTACACCTGGCAAATCACCAACGGCCAGCTTCCGTCCGGCCTCACCTTCTCTCCCGCGAACGCGGCGATTTCGGGAACTCCCGTCCTTGTGACAAGTTCCACTTTTACGGTGCAAGTCACCGACTCGGAATTCGTGCCGGTATCGACGTCCGCTACATACACCATTACGATCGCTGCCGGAACGAACAGCAACTCGCTGATCAGCGGCTCGTACAGTTTTCTGTTCAACGGATTCGATTCGCAGGGCTCGGTGGCGTTGGTTGGCTCGCTGGTGGCGGACGGCAACGGAAAGTTTACGGGCGGCGGACTTGACTCCAATCGCGTTTCAGGGGCCGTCAACGGGCAGAGCTTGACCGGCACATACTCGCTCGGCACGGATGGACGCGGCACAATGCAAATCATAGCGACAAATTCCCTGAACGTGACCCTCACGACGGACTACAACCTGGTGCTCGATTCCAGCGGCAACATCAGTTTCTTCGAGAACAATTCTTCCGCCTCGGACAACGACACTCTGCAGACTCACGGAGCGGGAATCATGAAGCCCGCGAACTCAGCGAGCTTCGGCGCCGGGGCTTTCAACGGCAACTACGCTTTCCTATTCCGGGGTTTTGATCTGGCGGGCTCGCCCACCGTGTTGGGGGGCGTGATTCACGCCGACGGCATCGGCAGCATCACGCCTGGGACTGGCGATTACAACGAGGCTGGCACGTTCAGCCCCGCGTTGGGGTTATCGGGAGATTTCTCCTTCGACTCCGGCTCGCGAGGCGGCGCCAGTTTTACGTTTGACCTTCCCGGCAAGTCTCCCTACACCTTGAGCTACATCTTCCGCTTTGTCACTCCGAGTGACATTTTCTTCGTTGCCAGCGATCCCACCGATGCAACTCATCCGCGGCTCAGTGGCGAAATGATCTTGCAGTCGCCCACCACCACGTTCAACGCTTTGGCTCTGAGCGGGCCGGGCGTCACCAGCAGCACAGGCCTTAACGGGAGCAACGCCAGCGTGCTGGCGGGACTTTTGACCCCCGCGACGGTGGGTTGTACGCCGGGCGTGGCCAATTGCGTGACTCTGGCGTACGACGAAAACAACGACGGGGCGATCGCCAGCCCCTCTCTTACGGGTAACTTCCAAATCAGCGCGAATGGCCGCGTGGCCTTTACGAATCTTGGTCCGCAAGGCGGAACGGAGCGAGTCGCTGTTGCGTATCTCACCGGACCGAGCCAGGGATTCACAATCGGCAGCGACGCCGCCGTCACCAGCGGAATCCTCGATCAGCAGGAAACGGGAATTGCGTTCGCCGATTCGTCCGTGCTGGGTGGGTATACGATCAGCACGGCTTTCCCCGCTGAGGCAGCGGTTAACAACGTGATCGGCCAGGTTAGCGCGAGCGGCACCGGCAGCATGGTTGGTGTGCAGACGCTCGATGAATTCACTCCGCCGTTGACGCCGAACGTGGGTCAGTCTCTCGTTGCCAGTTATGCGAACATCTCGGCCACCACGGGCCGCGGAACCATGACGACGAATTCCCCCATCGGGTTCCCCACAAATCTGGCTTTCTATATCGTTTCGCCGGGAATCCTGCGGGCGATTCCTCTTGATGCCTCTGATAAGCATCCCGAGGTCATCTTCTTTGATCACTAAGCGGGGACGGGCTTTGGCGAGCGTCGCTTTCGTGGTAGCGCTCGCAGTCCTTGCGGGAATCACGTACGCCCAACAATCGCTCCCGGCGCCCCCCGGCGCGAAGGTGACGCCGATCAGCCCGCGCCCGGGCTTCTTCAGCGAGCCTTCGGTGGCCATCAATCCAAAGAATCCGGAGCAGATCGCGGCGGCTTTTCAGTCGCCCGCCAAAGTCTCCTATTCGGAAGACGGCGGCGTGCACTGGCAACTCGCGGCCGGCACCTCTCCCGCGAACTACAACGTCTCGGGAGACGTATCCATCACCTACGATATTCGCGGCCACGCGATTCTTGGCTACATCGCTTTCGACAAGCTGGGAACTCCGCAATACTGGGCTCACAACGCCACGCGGAACGGAATCTTCGTGCGCCGCTCGCTCGATGGCGGGAAGACGTGGGAGCCAAACGCGGCGGCTGTGGACGAGCAGCCGACCCACACGGACATGCCGTTCGAGGACAAGCCATACGTCGTCGCGGACAATAATTCGGCTTCCCCCTTCGCGGGCAATCTTTACGTGGGCTGGACGGAGTTCAGCCTTTCGAAATCCATCATCCTTTTTTCGCGGTCGACGGATGGCGGCGCTACGTGGTCCGCTCCTTACGAGATCAGCACGCACGAGGGAATCCCGCGCGACGACAACGGGGCGGTGGAGGGTTTCGATGCCGCCGCCGGGCCGGATGGAACGCTCTATGCCATCTGGTCCGACGGCGATTCGATCGTGATGGCAATGTCGCGCGACGGCGGCGTCACATTTGCCGTCTCGCGGAAAATCCTCGACACGGCGGCATCGTACTTCAAAGTGGAAGATGTTGAGCGCTCCGACGGCTTCCCGCAAATCGGAATCGATCCGCGCACGGAACAACTGTATGTCACGTGGACCGACTACGGGAACGGAGACGTCGACGTTTTCTGTTCCACGTCGCGCGACCGCGGAAGAACCTGGAGCCCGGCGACGCGCGTGAACAACGACTTGTTGCACAACGGCGCCGACCAGTTCTTCCAGTGGCTTGCGGTGGATCCGGCGAGCGGCTCGGCCTATGTGGTTTTCTACGATCGCCGCGGCGATCCGGCGAATCGCAGCGCGGTCATCGTGCTCGCTCGCTCGACGGACGGCGGGCAGACCTTCGCCAACTATGAGTGGACGGGAACTCCGTTCGATCCCGACGACCAGTTCATCGGAGACTACACGGCGATCGCCGCGTTCAACGATCGAGTGTATGGCGCTTGGACTTACAAGGAATCGGCGCCCCGGAGTGACACGCCGAAACGCCTGAAGCCGAGGTCACCTGCAACGGTAGTCGAAGTGGGCATCGCGGATTTTCGCACCGACGCGGGCAAACAACCGTAACCGCGGACTCGCGACGCGTGCATGGCTGGCAGACAGCTAGGATTTGCCTGCCGATTTGCCTTCCGATTTGTTTTCCGATTCGCCGCCTGACTTGTCGTCGGATTCCTTGTCTTTAAGCTGCAGCGCGGCCGAGTTAATACAGAAGCGCAACCCCGTCGGCTTGGGGCCATCGTCAAACACGTGGCCAAGATGCGCGTCGCAGCGGCTGCACAGAACCTCGGTGCGGACCATTCCATGCGAGACGTCGCGATTCATTTCCACGTTCTCGGCTGCAATCGGTTGCCAATAGCTCGGCCATCCCGACCCTGAATGGTACTTCGCGTCCGAGCTGAAAAGCGGTTGCCCGCAGCAAACGCAAACGTACGTACCTTCGGTTTCAGTGTCCGCATATTCGCCGCTGAACGGAGGCTCCGTTCCCCCCTGGCGCGTGACGTGATACTGCTCGTCGGTCAACTCAGACTGCCATTCCCTATCGTTCTTTCGGATTTTTTCGCTCATGCGCGTAGATTACACCCAAATTGAATTGTAGTCAGGCTCCCCCTGCTCCGCTGCCGGAAACGCTCGGCTGGCCTTCGGCGCGGCGCCCGAACTTTCGATATTCTGGGTCAATTCGCCCCTTTTCTCAAGGTTCGCGCCTTGTGAACCAAGCAGGCGGGGGGGTATAATCCACTTACTCGAAGCACGAGTTTTGGATGCGGTCCACCCGTCACCGCATCGGGTATATCCGCGTAACGCGAAAATGGGCAACCTGGCGCAATTTTCCTCTCATCAGGACCGGCGCTTCTTTGCGCGCCGCAGCGTGAGGTCGCTCGCCTACATCGACCTCGGCGGCGATAACGGCGGCATCGTCCTGAACATGAGCGAGGGCGGCTTGGCCGTGCACAGCGCCGTCACTTTGAGCGGCGTCCATCTACCCGCAATCCGGTTCCAATTGCCGCAGTCCCCCGACTGGATTGAGGCCCGCGGCGAAATCGCGTGGACCAGCGAAACGAAAATGCTGGCCGGAATTCTGTTCATCGGACTTCCCGACCGCGCGCGCCAGCAAATTCGCGACTGGGTCTTTGCGAGCAGCCGCGGCGAGGACGCGCCTGCGGCCCCCCGCCGAACAGAAGTCACTCGAATTTCACCGCTGCCGGGAATATCCATCGGCCAGACACCGACTCGTGAGTCAGTCACTCGGAGTGCGGCCGCTCCCGTTCGGACCTTCACTAGCAGCCCTGAAACCTCCTCCGTCCGTCCTACTGCCTCCGTCGTTTCCGTTCACACCCCGAGTTCTGCTCCGGGGAACGCCAAGCGTTCGCCGGTAGTGCATCACGAGCCGGCAATATCGAAGAACGCCGGCCAAGAACTGAGTTTGCGCCTTGGCCAGGCAACTCCGGCGGAATCACGAGCCTCCTGGCTCAATTGGTCGGGCTTCTTGGTGTTTGTCGCGGCGCTCGCCGCGCTTTCTTTTTTTGTGGGTTTGACCGCTGGCCGCACCGCTGGCCACGGGGATATCCGCCGCCTGCTCGCGAAGGATTCTGGATCAGCCGCGAGCGCTAACTCGGCTTCCTCTCAGCCTCTGCAGAGCAGCCCTGTCGGCGTCACCCAGGATGTTTTGTCTCCCGCCGCGCCACCCGCGATACCCAACGGGCGCGTCACAATCACCTCTCGCATATACGTTCCCGTGCCCACTCCCACCCCGTCCGACACGTCGCAAATGAAGCGCCTCCAGGTGGGTGCGCTCGAGCATCGCGTGGAACCTCAGTATCCGCCGGACGCTGCCAGGCAGCGCGCGGAGGGAACCGTTCAACTCCATGTGACGATCACAGCAAACGGTGCCGTGGACAACGTCACCCTGCTGAGCGGGCCGACCGTTCTGGTTCAGTCCGCCACCGATGCCGTTCGGCAGTGGCGTTACAAGCCGACCCTGCTCGACGGCAAGCCCGTCGGAATCGAAGCAGACATCGCCATCGTTTTCTGGCTTCCGCCGCCCGCTCCGTCCGGTGATCAACCGCCCAACCGATAAGCTCCTCGCCCGCGAAAAAAGCAGCGAAAAACGGTAGACTATGAAGCTCCGGAGGATGAATGCTGCGCGTAGGTTTGATCGGCTGGCGAGGAATGGTGGGAAGCGTCCTGACGCAGAGAATGCGTGAGGAAGGCGACTTCGCGCGCCTCGAACCCGTGTTTTTCTCCACCTCCAACGTGGGCGGCGCTGCGCCAAAAGAAGCTGGCGAGGGAGCTTCGCTGAAAGACGCGAAGAGCCTCCGCGAACTCGCGGCGTGCGACGTCCTCATCAGTTGCCAGGGCGGAGAGTACACCGCCGAAGTCTACGCACCGCTGCGAGCCAATGGCTGGAAGGGTTATTGGATCGACGCAGCCTCAACCCTCCGAATGAGCGACGACGCGGTGATCATCCTCGACCCGGTGAACAAGCACCGCATCGAAGAAGGGCTCGAGCGAGGGCTGCGCACCTACGTGGGCGGTAATTGCACCGTCAGCCTGATGCTGATGGCTGTCAGCGCGCTCTTCAAGAACGGGCTTGTCGAGTGGATGACCACGATGACGTATCAGGCCGCGTCCGGTGCGGGCGCCGCGAAGATGCTCGAACTCGTGAAGCAAATGACGTGCCTCACCGATCCCGGGCGCGCCACTCCTTCCGAAAACGCGCTCGAAATGGACCGCATGGTGATTGAAGCGCAGCGGGCCGATACCCTGCCCAAAGCGGAGTTCGGCGTCCCCCTGGCCGGCAGCGTGATTCCGTGGGTCGACAAGGAAATGCCCGGCGGCCAAACGCGCGAGGAGTGGAAAGGCATGGCCGAGACCAACAAGATTCTCGGTCTCGAGCCGCGCGTGCCCGTGGACGGAATTTGCGTGCGCGTCGGAACGATGCGGTGTCACAGCCAGGCGCTCTGCATCAAGCTGAAGAAAGACATTTCGATCGACGAAATCGAACAGATTCTCGCGCGAGGCAATCCCTGGGTTCGCGTGATTCCGAACAACAAAGAATCCACGCTGCATTGCCTCACGCCCACCGCCGTTTCCGGCACGCTCAACGTTCCGATCGGACGCCTCCACAAACTAACGCTCGGTCCGCAATTCCTCGGCGCGTTCACCGTCGGCGACCAGTTGCTCTGGGGCGCAGCCGAACCCCTCCGCCGGATGCTCGGCATCCTCCGCGCTCACCTCGCCGCCTAGCCGCTGAGTCGAGCGGGAGCCGATTGCCGGCACGCGCGCTGATGCTACCGCCGTTGGAAGTTCGGCCTCGCGGTTGTATTCTTCCTTTCATGCGTTCTCCGGACCGGTCGCCCACGCCGGGACTATTCCTCGGTCTGATCATCACGCTCGCCGCCGTCGTGGCTTATTCGGTCTACATCACGTATCAAATCTCCGGCCTCAAAACGCTCCAAAAAGATATGGCCGATCGCAACCGCAAGGACTCCCTCCAGCTCTTGCGCGTTCAGAATGACTTGAATTCGCTGGGCCTGGCAATGCGGGACATGCTCGATAACGACGAGCCCTATCCCATCACAGCCTGGCGCGCGCAATTCCAGCGAATCCGCTCGGACCTTGACGATGCGCTTCACCGCGAGGCCGAACTTGCCATCGCGCGCAGCACGCCCGAGCAAAGCCAATACCTTGCCACCAACCTCACTCAGTTCTGGGATGCCGTCGATCGCATGTTCGGGCTCGCGCAAACGGGAAAAGACGCGGAGGCGCGCGAACAAATTCGGGTCACGCTCCAGGCGCGCCAGGCGGCCTTGAGCACGGCCGTGGCACGGCTGCTCGTTGAAAACAACGAGCGCGATGAGCAGGCGAGCGCTCAAGTGGCGCAAATCTACGAAAAGGTGCAGCGGCAGGTTTACCTGTTCTTGACTGCGATCCTGATAACAATTCTCCTCACGAGCCTCTACCTGATTCGCTCCAATCGACGCCTCTTCGCGCAACTTGCTTCCCTTTCGAGCCATCGGAGCGAACTCGCGCAAAAGCTGATTGCCACGCAGGAATCCACTCTGCGATATATCTCGCGCGAATTGCACGACGAGTTCGGGCAAATCCTCACCGCAGTCGGCTCGATGCTGGCGCGCGCCGAAAAACACGCGCCCGAGGGCTCGCCGCTTCGTTCGGAACTGCGCGAAGTGAATGAAATCGCCCAGACCACGCTCGACAACGTGCGCACGCTTTCGCAAGCGCTGCATCCTGTGATGCTCGACGAGACAGGATTCGAGAGCACAGTTGACTGGTATATTCGAACGACCGAAAAGCAGACCGGGATCGATATCGAATATGAAAAGTCCGGCGCGCCTTTCTCGGTCAACGGAAACTCCGGTATTCACATCTATCGCATCTTGCAGGAAGCGCTGAACAACGTCGCGCGCCATTCGGGAACTCGCGAAGCGTGGGTGCGCCTTCGCTTTCTGACCGATGGATTGGAGCTCGAAGTGGAAGACCACGGAAAAGGGTTCGCGGCGACGCCGGCCGAGCGCTCGGGGATTGGCTTGGTGGCGATGCGCGAGCGCGCGGAAATCCTCGGCGGGTCGATCGATTTCTCGCAACCCGCTCAGGGCGGCACTCTCGTTCGCCTCCGCGTGCCCCGGGAAAGACACGATTCTCATGCCGCCTAAGATCTCCGTGCTGCTCGTCGACGACCATCACCTGGTGCGCCGCGGTTTCCGGCGCATCCTCGAAGACGAGCCCGACATCACCGTGGTCGGCGAAGCCAGTGACGGCGACGAAGCCATTCGGCTCGCGCGCCAGCTTCGCCCGCAAGTGATCCTGATGGATTGCGCGATGCCGGGCACGAGCGGGTTGATCGCCACGAGAAAGATTCTCGAAGACTCGCCGAAGACCGCCATTCTGATGCTAAGCATGCATTCGGAGGATACGCTCGTGCGCCAGGCGCTTGACGCCGGCGCCTGCGGCTACATCTTGAAAAACGCCGTCGACCTCGAACTCGCCGCAGCGATTCGGAAAGTCGCGGCCGGTGAGAAGGTGCTCACGCCGCAACTCTCGCGGCCCGCCGCATTGAAGGGTGAACGCCAAGCCGCGTTGACCACCCGGGAACTCGAAATCCTGCAACTCATCGTCGACGGCAAATCGAACAAGGAAATCGCGGATCACCTCGACCTGAGCGTCAACACCGTGTCGGTTCACCGCGCGAACATCATGGACGCCCTTGGAATCCACAAGACGGCCGAGCTTGTGGTCTACGCAATCCGCAACGGGCTGGTGAACATTTCGTGACGCGTCACTTGGTGAATCGGAGGTCCTTTCTTCAGGGATTTGCCGGCGGCTTGCTGACGCTCCCTTCTTTCAGTTCGCTCGCTTCACGCGATGCCGTCGCGCAGCAATCTTCGGATCCAGGCTTTCGTCTTGTTGAAGTGGCGGCGCAGGCCGGCATTCAGTTTCGCCACAACAGCGGCGCCCGCGGCGGAAAGCTTCTGCCGGAGACGCTCGGCTCCGGGTGCGCTTTTCTCGATTACGACGGCGACGGCTGGCAGGACGTGCTGTTGATCAATGGTATGAATTGGGGGACGGACTCGCCCGGGTCCAAGCGCGAGCGCACCACGCTGCGCCTCTATCGCAATAATCGCAACGGCACCTTCACGGACGTCACGAAACCGGCCGGGCTCGACGTCGAGATGTACGGCATGGGAGTAGCCGCCGGCGATTACAACAACGACGGCTTACCCGATATTCTCGTCACTTGCGTCGGCCAGAACAAGCTGTTCAAGAACACGGGCAAGGGCCATTTTATCGATGTCACCGAGGCGAGCGGGCTCGGCGGCAAGCAGGCGTTCAGCACGTCGGCATTGTGGTTCGATTTCGATCGCGACGGTTTGCTCGACCTGTTCGTCTGCAACTACGTGAAGTGGTCTCCCGACCGCGACGTCTTTTGCAGCCTCGATGGAAAACACAAATCGTATTGCACGCCGGAGGCTTACCGCGGCGCAACGTGCTGGCTGTTTCGCAATCGCGGCAACGGCACGTTCGAAGACGTCACCGCGAAAAGCGGCATCTTCGATAGCAGCTCCAAATCCCTCGGCGTGGCGATGTTTGATTACGACCAGGATGGCTGGCCCGATCTCTTCGTCGCCAACGACACGCAGCCAAACAAGCTCTACCGCAATCAGCGCGACGGCACATTCAAGGATGTTGCTGTCGAAGCGGGCGTCGCGTTCAGCACCGAAGGGAAAGCGCGAGCCGGCATGGGCGTCGACACGGTCGATTTCGACGGCTCAGGCTCCGCAGAAATCGCAATCACGAACTTCGATAATGAAATGGTCGGGCTTTACCGGCCCCTAGGCGAGGGCGTGTACCAAGACGTCGCCGCGCAGGTGGGAGTGGGTTTGCCCTCGATGAACACGCTGGGCTTTGGCTGCGTTTTCCTCGACGCCAATCTTGACGGTCTTCCGGACCTTGCGGTGGCAAACGGCCACATCGACGAAACCGTCCGCAATATTCGCGGCAACGTGGGTTACGCGCAGGCCCCTCAGCTTTTCCTCAACACTGGCCACGACTCGTTCCGCGACGTCGCCTCCGATATCGGCCCCGATTTCAGCCAGCCAAGGGTCGGCCGCGGATTGTGCTATGGCGATTTCGACCGCGATGGCGACCTCGATCTTCTGATGACGACGAACAACGGTCCCGCTTGCCTTTTCCGCAATGACCAGAGCTCGGGAAACAAGAGCATTCGATTTCGGCTCGTGGGCACGAAGTCCAATCGCGACGCGATTGGAGCCACCGTGCGAATCTTCAGCGACGGGACCAGCCAGTCTCGAATGGTGAAAACTGGATCCAGCTATCTATCGCAATCGGAATTGCCCGTTACGTTTGGCCTCGGCAAGCAGAGTGCGGTCGAACGCGTTGTGATCGAATGGCCGAGCGGCAGAACCGAAGACTACAAGAATCTGGCGGCTGGCCGCGCGTACGAGTGCGTCGAAGCCAAGGGAATCACGCCACACGGATTCTGAAGCGTCCGGCACCGTAGCATCTTTGCAGTATTGTTACGGCTTCACTTGCTGCTACAGTTCGAGTCACAATCGACGCTGAAAGGAGAATGACCATGCACCGTTTCCAAACCGTTTTTTTGCTCGTGCTCGCGCTCTGCATTCCTGCAACTGCGAAGGCCCAATCGCCAGCCTCCACCAGCTCCTCAGATGGTAAGGACGCTGTTCTCAAAGCCGCCGACATCACAACCAAACTCTTCCCAGCAGAAGTCTTTTACCAGGGCAAAACGGCTCCCGCGGAACTCCGCAATACCGGCGGCGTCCATTTCGCCGACGGCACGTATTTCCTCGCAGGCCTCGTAGACAATTCGGGCTATTCAACGAGCGTACGAGAAAAGTATCAGGCCTATTTGCTCATCGAAGTGCCGGTCGAGGTCGGGGGGCAACCCCTAAAGGCCGGAGCGTACGGAGCTGGGTTTGTTGGCGGAAACTTCGTGATCACGGACTTGGGGGCGCATGACCTGTTCCAGGTCCCGGCAAAGCACGACGGAGACATCAAGCGGCCGATACCTCTGCAGGTCACTGCGGACGCCGCTGCCGGAACCTATCGGCTGTACCGCGGACGCGACTATGTGGAATTCCGCCGCGCTCAATAGCGCATCCGACGCTAAAGTAAGCGCCCTCTGGCAGATAGTATTTTTGCAGTATTGCGGTGTTTTCCGGATACGTCTACAGTCCCGCTCATAACGCACAGCTCAGCAGCGTCGGCACACGCTCTGAGCCCCCAAGCCAGTAAAAGTGGCACCCAAACAGAAACTCCCAGGTCAGACGCCAAAATCTGGCCTGGGAGTTAGTACTCACCGAGATCGCCATCAAATGAACACTCAGAGCCTGGCGACGGCCAAAAGGAACCATATGAAACTTAGGACTTCACTGCTCAGAACCGCATTGGCGTTTGCGCTGGCGGCATGTGCTCTTGGAGCCGCCACCGAGCCGTCCTCAACCACCGTGACAGGCTACGTCCTGGATTCGGCTTGCGCGTTCACCAAAGGTATCGCGAAGCCGATCAGCAAGGAATGCGCCGTCTCCTGCGCCAAGTCCGGCTCGCAACTGGTCATCCTCGCGGATGGCGGCATGATCTACTGGCCCATCTCCGATGCGATGCCAGCGGTAGGGCAAAACTAGAAGCTGCTCCCGTTTGCAGCCCAGAAAGTCGCCGTCACAGGCAAGGTGTTCACGCGCGGCGGCTCCCACGCCATCGTCATCGATAAGATCGAGCCTGCGGCCGCAGCAAAGTAGTGGCGCGCTGCAGTCCTTGCGTCGCCGAGACGCTCCCACAAAACGCCTCTAGTATTTTCCTGCTATTGCGGACGCCTTGATTCCTGCCTAGAGTCGCGCAATTCGTTGCCCTCAATCCCCGGTCGGGATTTGCAGGAAACGAAGAGAGCGGCACAAACCGTTCCCGACGTCGGCAAGGGGTGGTCGAACGGACGGGACCAATCCAGGAGAGAAGAATTGCGCCAAATCAGAGGCTTGGTGTGCAAGGTCGCGTGTCTGGTCGCGCTCACGGCGAACGCGCTTTCGGCTCAGGTTCCAACGAGTACGATTAATGGCATCGTCAAGGATCCAAAAGACGCTCTGATTGTCGGAGCCCGCGTGGTCGCAACCAGCGCCACGAATGGAGTCTCTCGCGAGACCCTGACCAATGCCGATGGCGCGTATGTTCTAGCCGATCTCCCCGCCGGATTGTATACGGTCCGAATCTCTGCGGAGGGCTTTGCCGCAGGCGAGTTCAGCGAAGTGACGCTGGAGGCGGGACGCGTAACGACTCTTGACGCCAAGCTCCAAGTCGCTTCCGTGGGCACGACCGTGAATGTCAACGAGGCTGGCGCGAACGCGGTCGAGCTGACCCAGTCCATGATTCAAGGTGCGGTTACGTCCACGACGATCGAAGATATCCCGCTCAACGGAAGAAATTTCCTCGAGCTTGCCTACCTCGTTCCCGGCAACCGCCCGGCGCCGCAATTCGATCCCACGAAATCCAACACGCTGGAAGTAAGTTCTGCCGGCGGATTCGGCCGCGGCGGAAACATCACCGTCGATGGCGGAGACAACAACGACGAAGTGGTGGGCGGAACGCTCGCAAATTTCCCCGCAGATTCGATCCAGGAGTTTCAGATTGCCACCGGGCGCGTCACCTCTGAAGTGGGACGCTCCGGCAACAGCATCATCAACGTCGTTACTAAATCCGGCTCGAACGAATATCACGGCTCGGTGTTTGACTTCGAGCGCAATCGCCACTTGCAGGGACTGCCGGCCACTTTTGACCGCGACCTCCCGACGCCTCCTTTCGACCGCGAGCAATTTGGCGGTTCGGTCGGCGGACCGATTGCAAAGGACAAGGCTTGGTGGTTCGCGTCGGTAGAGTATCGAAACCAGAATGCGTCGATCCAGACAGGGACCCGCGACTTCACCAATGACGAGATACTGAACACCGCCGCCCCGGCGCCTCTGCGTGACGCCCTGTTTTCAACCCGCGTTGACTACCAGCTTGATTCGAAGAACAGCCTGATGGTTCGATATTCATTCAACCGGTCGACCGACATCGCCGCCGCGACTCCGGCGCAAGCAACGCCGCTCATCACGGCCGCGGAGCGCCAGGATTCGCTGAATCGGTTCAGCTCACTTGTCGCCGCTCTGACGACCACGGTTTCAGCCACGCAGGTAAACAGCGCGTCGTTTCACTTCGATACTTTCTTCAACAATATCCCGCCGTTTCCCCAGGATGCTCCAACAACCGATCCAAACTTGAACCTGACGAACGAACTCTTGTTTCCGGGCATCGCGGACGGCGCGAACTTCAACTCTCCACAAGCGACGCACTTGAACCGCTACCAGTTCCGAGACGAGTATTCCTGGACTCTCGGCAAGCATGCGCTCCGACTCGGCGGCGAGTTCCAGAATTACGGTGCCTTTGGGCTCATCAATGTTTTTGGCAGCGGCACCGTTATTCTCACGCAGGATTTCGGATTCCAGGATCTCAACGGCGACGGCGTCGTCAACGACCTCGACATTCCGATTGCTGTTGCCATCAAGAGCAGCGCTCCCGTCGTTCCCGTCCCGATTCCCCATGTCGGTGACAACTACGTCGCGGGCTACGTTCAAGACGACTGGCGGGTGCGCCCCAACCTGACTCTCAATCTCGGTCTGCGATGGGAATATGATTCCGATCTTACCGGCACGGACGGCGACTCCGGGCCCTGCCCGAACCTCACCTCACAGCCCACGAGCCCATGCGTCTGGCTGGCAAACGTAATCAATCTGAAACACTCACCCGACAAGAAGGATTTCGGTCCGCGGGTTGGCTTCGCATACGATCCGTTCGGAAAGGGCAAGACGGTGATCCGCGGAGGCTATGGCATCTATTACGACCGGATCATCCTCGAGGTCATGGGCGAGCAGCGCGTTCAGGATGATCGCGCCTTGACGGTGACCCAGTACGGCGGCTCCTTCTGCACGTTTCCCGGCGACCCGCTGCCTCCGAATCTGGATGCATGCTTTGCCCCCGGCGCTTCGTATGCCGCTGGGAGCCCCACGCTCGCAAGCCCCTTCAGTGGTCCCAGCCAAACGGGTGGCGTCGGCATCGAAGCGGTCGCTCCCTACTCTCACCATCCGCTGTTTCAACAATTTTCACTCGGCTTTCAGCAGCAATTCGGAAGCAATTGGCTGCTATCGGCGGACGGCTTACACGTGTTCGGGCAGCGGCAGATCATCGGGCAGTTGCTTCGCAGCACGACTTCCACCTCGCCAGACATAAGCTGCCCCGGAAACAACGTGCCCTGCACGGTCACAGATCCGCTCACCGGAATCTCGGACAGCGTCACCGAACTCGGTTCGTGGGCCAAATCCTGGTACGACGGCCTCATCGTCAGCGTCCAGCACCGTCCCACGAGACTTGGCGCGTTCACCTACTTCTACAACATCAGCTACACCCTCTCGAAAACTCTCGACTATTCCGACGACGATCAGCTTGCGAACAACAACGTGGATGAGCAGGTGGACCTCGTGGAAGGAATCAGCGATCTGCGTCTCGAAAAGGGTTACGCCGCCACGGACGAGCGCCATCGCCTAACTCTCTACGGCGAAGTGCAGATGCCGTGGGGCTTCTCGCTGGCGCCGATTTATACTTTCGGCTCCGGCGTACCAGCGGATACCTACCTCCCTGAAATCAATTCGCGCCTCCCAATTCTTTCGCGCAATGCCATCGGTCGCGAAATCAAGAACAGTGACCAGCTCAACCAGGTCATCGACCAGTGGAATGCTTTGCCCGCATGCCCCGCTGCATTCCCGTGCCACGCCGGTGCGGTTCTCGAGCATGTTCCCGCTGGCATCAACTTCTTCAGCCCTTTCAGCTCCCTCGACATGCGCTTGACGAAGGACTTCCGCTTCGGCGAAAGGATGAAGTTGTCGCTGATTGCCGAGGGCTTTAATATGTTCAACGCGACGAATGTGCGCGGATCGACGAACGCCAATTTCTCCGGCCGCTTCATCGATATATCTCCTGATCCGGGCCCGGTGTTCAATCACGTGCAGAGCAACTTCTACGCCGCCGAGAGCACGGCAGGAGGATTCTTCGGATCAGGCGGGGCGAGGGCGTTTCAATTCGCCGTGCGCTTCGCTTTCTGACCATGAGTATGGAGGCAGCAACGGTCTTGGCCGTCCCGGCCCCAACCACGGAACTGCGGCGTCAGTTGGGCCTGGGCTCGGCCACCGCGGCCGTCGTCGGCGAAATTATCGGCATCGGAATTTTTCTCACGCCGGCGGGGATGGCCAAGTCTCTCGGCTCTCCCTTCTGGCTTCTGGTTGTGTGGCTTCTGGTGGGAACGATGACCCTAAGCGGCGCTCTGTGCTACGGAGAACTCGCCGGCCGCTTTCCCCGCCCCGGCGGTTCCTACGTCTACCTGGAGGAAATGTTCGGCCCCCGCGTGGCCTTTCTTTACGGCTGGATGTGCATGCTGGTGCTTGACCCGGGTGTTACGGCGGCCCTGGCCGTCGGCGGAGGCAGTTACGCCGCCTACATCTTTCATTGGACCCCTGCCGCCACCAAACTCGCCGCCGTCGCCACGATCCTCGTTCTGTGTGCGGCAAACGTCTTCAGCACTCTGCTGGGCGCTGGGGTCCTGCGCTGGATCACCGGACTCAAGCTCGGCGTCCTCGCCTTGCTGATAATCTGGCCCCTGACGTTTCGCTTGGGCTCGTGGTCGAATTTCGTGCCGTTCATCGCACCGCGGCCCGGCACTCTGCCGCTCTTGCCCGCGCTCGGCGGCGCCATGGTGGCGGCCTTCTACTCGTTCGGTGGCTGGTGGGACGTGAGCAAGATTCAGGGCGAAGTCCGCGACCCAGCGCGCATTCTGCCGCGCGCGATGGTCCTTGGAGTGTTGACTGTGACGGCCGTCTTCATCCTGATCAGCACCGTCTTTCTCTACCTGGTTCCGCTCTCCAACGTGACTTCCGGCGAAACCTTCGTTGCCCAGGCGGGAGCAGCGCTCTTCGGCACTGCTGGCGGAATCGTGCTCTCGGCAATTGTTGTGGTGTGCGTCCTGGGCAGCCTTGCAGCAATGATCATTTCCTCGCCCCGCGTCTATTACGCGATGGCCCGAGACGGCTTGTTTCTTCCGGCAATCGCGCGTCCACATCCGAGATTCGGCACGCCTGCCGGCGCGATTGCCATCCTCGGAGTCCTCGCGTCTGCGCTCGTGCTCGTGGGGACCTTCGAACAAATCATCGCCTACTTCTTTTTTGTGGCTGTTGTGTTCCTCGGCCTTACGATCGCGGGACTGTTCATCGTGCGGCGTCGCGGCTCGGGAGCCGATTCCGTGTTCAAGACGCCGGGGTATCCCGTGACGCCTCTCGTGTTTCTGTCACTCACCGCGGTGCTGCTCGTTCTGCTGGCGACTCGCAACCCGCGCGAGGCGCTTGTTGGCAGCATCGTCGTTTTGGCGGGCGTGCCGGTCTACAGTCTATTCCGTCGCAAAGTCGCGTAAGCTGAAAGCTCAAGGAGGTTTGCTCATATGGCTGGCAACAAGGAAAACGCGCCGCGCGAGCCTGAAAAGTCCGCCGAACCAGCGCCCGAAGCTCCGGCCACAAAGATTCGTGTCACCCAAGATCACGAGGCTACCGGCGACACTGCTGCGGCCTACGATTTCTGGCGCAAAGGCTCAGGGCGGAATCAAGTTCCCGGAATCATCAAGTGCTTCGGCGCCCGGCCCGATTTCCTGCGTCAAGTGGTCGAATTCTCGAACACCGTGCATTTCTCGCAGGGCCATCTCACTCGCCGTCACAAGGAGATGCTTGCGAGTTACGTCTCGTTCCTGAATCGCTGCCCATATTGACTCGACAGCCACGCCTACTTCCTGCGTGTTCAGGGAGCACCCGACCAATGCGTTGCGGCAATTCTCGAGGGCAAGCTCGATGAGGCAGGGCTGACGCCTGCCGAGCGTGCGCTGCTCGATTACGCCGAGCTGATTACCAAGGCAGCTCCGCAATCCACCCCATCCGACGTCCAAAACCTGCGCGATGCGGGCTGGAGCGAGGATCAAATTGCGGAAGCCGTGTACGTGATCGCCCTCTTCGCGTTTTTCAATCGCGTGGCGGACGCTTTTGGCGTGCCGTCCCAGAATTACCTTCTCACCGGGCGCATGACTCCTTGATCGATGCGCATCACTGTTGACTTCCCCGGTCCACGCGCCGTTCCTCACCAACTTGTCATCCCGAATCCCCGCGTCGTGTGCGGGGTGAGGGATCTGCTTTTTCGCTTTTGGAGGCCGCTCGACGCAGTACCTCAATAAAGCCAGATGAATCCCAGTCTCATCGGCGCACGGAAACCTCTCCCACCAGGGCTGGCAGATTCACATTTCGAGCGCTTTCTTTCTTTACTAGAATATCGATTTTCTATAACATCCACACCACTTCCGCTGCTGCAGGGCGGCGGACGATCTTCAGGCAGTATCTGTTCTTGGGGAGGCCGGGTGAAGCGATCTTCGTTATTGCGCATTGGTCTGTTCACACTTTTCGCGCTTCTGGCGCCGCGCGTGTCCAGCGGTGACGGCATCCCGAAGGCTGCCTGGAAGCGGCCAATCGGCGAGCCCCTGGCAAATCCGGGTATGCGGAAACCGGCTCTTGGCGACGGCATCATCGACGACGGCTTCTGGCAGGGCGCGCCCGTCGGCGGTTTTGGCGCCGGCACATTCTCGCAAACCTATCGCGGCGACTTCGCTCGCTGGCACATGAAAGCCGGCGTCCACAAGTATCAGCCGGTTTACTCGAACAGTTTCGCGATGTTTCAGCAATCGGAAGGCGATCCGGAGGGCACGGCCAAAGTGCTCGTCGCGGGTCACCCGCAAGGCGACCAGCTCAACAGTTGGAGTTGGGATTATCCCGTCGGGGCAGGCGATTACTACGCACTCTATCCGAAATCCTGGTTTGACTATCACTGGGACAAATTTCCGGCGCACGTTTCCGTCGAGCAGTTTTCTCCCATCCTTCCCGACAATTATCGCGAGTCGAGCTATCCCGTCGCGGTCTACCGCTGGCACGCGGACAACCCCACGAATCGCACTGTAACCGTCTCGGTCCTTCTCTCTTGGACCAACATGGGAGGCTGGTTCCGCACGTTTTCGCGCGATCTCAGAGGCGGCCTCAGCAATGAGAACCACAATCGCTTCGAGAGCGCGACTCTCGCCAACGCCGGCTCGATGAAAGGAATTGTTTTCGACCGAAACCGCGTCCCAGGCTCGCGGAACGAATGGGACGGCCAGTTCGCAATCGCCACAATCGAGTCGCCCGGAGTGGAAGTTAGTTATCAGACCACCTTCCAGACGGACGGAGATGGCCGTCAGGTTTGGGAACCCTTCGCAAAGACCGGCCGCCTCGCAAACAGCAACGAGCAATGGACCAGCACCGATGAGCCGCTCGCGGGCGCCATTGCGGTTCGCTTCACGCTGAAGCCCGGCGAAAGTCGCGTCATCCCGATGGTGATTTCGTGGGATTTCCCCGTCGTTGAATTCGGCGATGGCCGCCAGTGGTATCGCCACTACACGGACTTCTATGGCACCACCGGGACAAACGCCTGGGCCATCGCGCGAGACGGCCTGCTGCATTCCTCCGCATGGAGCGATGCCATCGATTCCTGGCAGGCGCCGTACATCAATGACGAAAGCAAGCCGCTCTGGTACCGCGGAGCGCTCTTCAACGAACTCTACACCGTCGCCGACACGGGTTCCTTCTGGGGCCGTCCTGTGGGAGCCGCCAAGACCACTCCCGCTAGTTTTGCTTTCATGGAGTGCTACGACTACCCCTTCTACGGCACGCTCGACGTGCGCTTCTATGGCTCGATACCCCTCGTCAAATTCTGGCCTGACCTGGATAAACAGGAATTGCGCCAGTTCGCCGACACCATTCCGGAGTCTATGCCGGAAAAAGGAATTTGGAGCTGGAAGACGCAGCAGCAACCAGATGATCCGGCGTTGAAGGTGCGCAAGAAAAAGGGAGCAACGCCGCACGACCTCGGAACGCCAGACTCCGACCCGTTCTACCTAGTGAACCAGTTCGGCTGGCAGGACACGAACGGCTGGAAAGACTTGAACTCGAAATTCGTGCTGATGGTGTACCGCGATTTTGTCCTGACGGGCAGCAAGGATACGGCATTCTTGCGCTACACATGGCCTGCCGTGAAGGAGTCGATCGAATACCTGCGTCAATACGACCACGGCACAGGCATCCCCGAAAACGACGGCTATCCCGACCAGACGTATGACACGTGGGTGGTCAAGGGAGTGAGCGCCTATTCAGGCGGTTTGTGGCTTGCCGCGTTGCGAGCTGCGGAAGAAATCAGCCGCACTCTGGGCGATACCGCCGCGGCTGCCAAATATCACGACATGTTTTCGAAGGCGCAGCACAGCTACATTCAGGCCCTTTGGAATGGCGAGTACTTCCGCTACGACACGGTGAGCGAATATAAAGACGCCATCCAGTCCGATCAGCTAGCGGGACAGTGGTACGCCAACATGACCGGCCTGGGCGACCTGGTTCCGCGCGAGATGCGCCTGAAGGCTTTGCGCAAAGTCTTCGACTTCAACGTGATGAAATTCGCAAACGGCCAGATGGGTGCGATGAACGGAATGGCGCCCGACGGTTCGCTTATTCTCACGAACGAGCAGGTGCACGAGGTCTGGACCGGCGTCACGTATGGCCTTGCTGCCACGATGCTCAGCGAAGGAATGAAAGACGAAGGCTACAAGACAGCGGAAGGCATTTACCGCGTGACTTACGAGACGAAGGGCTACTGGTTCCGCACGCCCGAAGCTTGGGACGAAACCGGCAACTATCGCGCGTCGATGTACATGCGCCCCGCCGCCATCTGGGCGATGGAAATGCTCGCGCCCCCAAAGGCAGCGAAAACCACCGTCGCAAGCAGCGCGGCAAAACCAGCTAAGTAGCGATTCGGCGCGGTATCAGTAGCAGCAATCCCAGCATAACCACACACGAAGCCGCCGGCACCAGCAATCCGGTTTGCAAGCGCCCAAAGCGCGTCGAGACGAAGCCGACCGCCCACGGCACCACCGTCCCGCCCAAGCCCGCGAGCGCGAACATCAAGCTTCCCACTCTGCGCGCGCGTTCGCCAAAATGCTTGGCCATCCAGGTGATCAGAACCGGATAAATCGCGGCGAATCCCAAACCTGTCAGGCCCACGCAAGCCGCCACGCCCCAGAACGTTGATGCCGCGAGCAAAGCCGCGCTGCCGGCGAGTCCCATGGTTAAGCCAATCGCGACCAATAGCTTTTCCCGTTTGCGAAGAGGAATCACGGGGACGATCGCGCGCCCTGCAAGCAACCCGCCCCAGAAAAACATCGGCGCGAGGGCCCAAAGATTGCTCGGCGACGAGCCCATTCGCTTCGCGAGTGCCGCCGCCCAACCGCCGACCGAATCCTCCGCGCCCACGTACAGGAAAAACAGCGCGCCCAACACAATCACTGTGACTCTGTCCGTAGAGATCTGCGCAGTTTCTGCCGATTCTTGCGTCCGCGATTGCGGCTCGATATCGACTGCGCAAAGAATCAAAGCGGCCGCCAACGCGAGTCCGGCGACACAGTAGAGAAAAACGGGAATCGCACTCTTAGCATGGGCAATCAGCACAAGCGGCGAGCACGCAATGGCCCCCACGCCCCAAGTCAGATTAAGGATACTCAACGCCGCCACTCGCCGCGTGCCCGCCACTTCCGCCACCCACAAATTCGAAGCGGGCAGCACCAATCCGAGTCCAAAGCCAAGTAGCGAGGTCGCGAACAGTCCTCCAATCTGCCCGCTCGAATTCAGCCCCGCGATTCCCAGCGCAATCGCAGCGTAACCCGCGGCGAGCGTCACTTTGTATCCCCACCGCGGAATCAATGCGCCCAGCGAAACCACGCCAATCATCGAAGTGCCGAATTGGCAAACGAAGAACAGCCCCGCCCGCTCGTCGCTCAGTGACCATCGGCCGATCAGGATCGGCAAAATCGGCCCCAAGAGCGTCGTCACCACTCCGGCCACCACGAACGCCCCGAAAATGGCGACGCTGGCCGCCCGCTTCCCCGAAATTTCGTCTGCGTGCACCGGAATCGAACCCATGGCGCACGAGTCTATCAGTTCCGCGCCACTGCCTGCGAAGCTCGTAGAGCGTCGATCGCAAATTAGCGGTCGACGGCTGAGGGAGCGAGGGAGGCGGAGGAATGATCCATGGAAACCGCGGTAAAGTGTACCGATTGAACCGGCCGTCGATCGGTTGTTTTCAATGACTTGCGGCGATTTTCGTTTGCAAAGTGTACCGATTGGATTTTTGTTCGCTTTGGGGGAAACAAGGAGCCGCGGCTTCGGACAGGTTCGGACCGGAAGACCCACCTTACTCGCCAAGGCCTCCTCGCCTCTCCTTGCCCCTCACCTCTCGTCTCTGGCCCCTCGCTTCAAAGGTTGCGCGCGCGACAAGTCCGGCTTTGCCAGGAGGCTTCCGCGCGACAAGCACAGCGCCGCCGCCCCCACCATCGCCGATTCCGTGCCATACTTCGCTCCGACGATCGGAATCTCCCGCCAGCGCGGATTGATAGCCCAGGTCTCGAGCGTCTCTCGAATGTGCCCGGCGTACGAGATCATCAGCGGGCCGATTCCTCCGCCCAGCACGATCACGTCCGGCTCGAGCAGTTCGATGATGTTGCCGAGCCAGATCGCCACATGCTCGGCGGCTTCCTTCAAAATTTGCACCGCGAATTTGTCGCCGCGCGCCGCCGCTTTGCTCACCACCTCGCAAGTCACCGCCTCGATCTTTCCGTCGGCCAGCTCGAGCGTCGCAGACTTCTTCGCGCCGCCCTCCAGCAGCCGCTGCTGCGCGCGGCGCCCAATCGCGGTTCCCGACGCGAGCGCCTCGATGCATCCGCGCTTCCCGCAGCCGCACAGAGGGCCGCGAAAGTCGATCGTCACGTGACCGCCTTCGCCCGCGGCTCCGGTGCGACCCTCGTAAATGCGCCGCTCAATCACAATACCCGCGCCGATCCCCGTCCCGAAAGTCGCGTAAAACACATTTCGATATCCCGCGCCCGCGCCCCACACCGCTTCGGCCAGCGCCGCCACGTTTCCGTCGTTTCCGATACGCGTTCTCAGCCCGTACCCTTTCGCGATTTCGCGCGCCAGAGGAAAATCGCGCCAGCATGGAATGTTCGTGGCGCTCAGCACCGTACCCTTATCCGCATCCACCCAACCGGGCACGCTGATTCCAATCGCGCGAGCCGCCTTCGCCCGCTTGTCGCGGAGAAGAAGGTCGATCCCCTCAAATACCGCGCGCAAGCCTTCCTCGGCGGTCCGGCGCGGCACCATGCGCGTTCGCGAACGCGCCAGAACTTCGCCGCTCGAATTTACGAGCCCTGCCGCGACTTTCGTGCCGCCAACGTCTACGCCCAGAAACAGGTCCTTCGACGATTTGCGACGAGAAGTCATAACGAGACGAAGCCCAGAATTATCGAATCAAGATGCGCTGCCGGAGGCCGGTTCCCTGCTCTGGCTCAATTCGCGCGACATCTGCCACGCCGAAACAATCGCGACGACCACAAGTATCGTGCCACTCGCCCAGTGTTCCAGCAGCAGCTTCCCGACGCCAAACAGCGCGGCATACACCATCACGCAGCCGAGAACCCAGCACCACAAATTGTGCGCCAAATCGTTCGTTCGCGGCACATCCGGAGCGAGCGCGGCCACGCGCTCCCACCCCGTAATCTGCGGCCGCACCTTGCGATAGAACGACACCAGCACGCTGTCGGGCTCCGGCCGCGTCAGCCACGTCACCAGAATCCACGCAAGCGACGTCAGCAGCGTCGTCGTCAGCGTCGCTTTCGCAAACAACACGCTCGCCGAGCCCGAGAACAGCTCCGGACGGCTCAGAACGGTTTGCCACAGGCTGCTCGAATGAATCGCGATCGTCGACAGCAGCGCGACAATCATCGCCGTGATTTCGCTCCACGCGTTGATGCGCCACCAATACCAGCGCAGCAAGTACACGCTTCCCGTGCCCGCGCCCACTTGCAATACCACTTGCCATCCGGACCGAATCGACGCGAGCTGCCCCGATACGTAACACGTCGCGATCACCAGCAGCACGGTGACCACCTGAGACGCGCGCACATAGTGCCGCTCGGTGGCGTCGCGCTTCACGAACCGGCGATAGAAATCCTCGACGAGATACGAGCTTCCCCAGTTGAGCTGCGTCGCGATCGTCGACATGAACGCGGCCAAAAATCCAGCAAGAATCACGCCGCGCAGCGCGTGCGGCACGTGATCGTTCACCACCATCATGTAACTCGTTTCCGGATGCGCCAGCCCCGGATACAGCACGACTGCCGCAAGCGCCGTCAGAATCCACGGCCACGGCCGCAGCGCGTAATGGGCGATGTTGAACCACAGCACCGAAAGCAGCCCTTGCCGTTCGTCGCGCGCGCTGAAGATGCGTTGCGCGATGTATCCGCCGCCTCCCGGCTCCGCTCCCGGATACCAGAACGCCCACCATTGCACTCCGAGGTACACGCCAAACGTGATCACGGGCAGCGTCCACAACGTTTCCACCGTGAAACCGCGCGAGAAATCCGGAAAGAGCGCGGTCGGATCCGAACCGCCATTCGTCGCGCGCATCGCGTCAATCTTCGCAAGGATCGAGCCCATCCCGCCCGCGGCCTTCACCCCGTAATACGCTACGCCGATCACGATCGACATCTTCAGCACAAACTGGAACAGATCGGTCCACAACACGCCCGTAAGGCCGCCCAACGTGACGTAAATTCCCGTGAACGGAATCAGGAAGAAGATGCACACCACCAGCGCTTGCCCGTCAGACCCCGAAAATGTCGGGCCGAAAATGCGGCTCAGGAAATTCGAAAACTCCACGAGCAGCGGCCAGCCCTGCATGGTCGGTCCCATAGTGGTGGAGACGATCCCGATCATCGCCTTGGTGACCCAGCCGAGGATGAGGCAATTCATCAGCAGGCCGAGATAAATGGCCCGAAACCCGCGCAAGAACGCAGCAGGCTTTCCGGCGTAACGCATCTCGGCAAACTGCACGTCAGTCATCAAGCCGGATCGCCGCCACAAGCGTGCAAACAGGAACACCGTCATCATTCCGGACGGCAAGAACGCCCACCACAGCCAGTTGCCCGCAATTCCTTGCGTGTAGACGAGCCCCGCAACCAGCAGGGGCGTATCCGCAGCGAACGTGGTGGCCACCATCGACGTTCCCGCCAGCCACCAGGAAGCGGTGCGTCCCGAAACGAAATAGTCCTCAGTGCTCTTCTCCGCGCTTCGGCGGAAATACAAGCCCAGCAGCAATGTGATCGCGAGATAACCGATAATCGCGGACCAGTCGAGCAGCGTGAACGTCATGGCGGGTCGAATTTATGGCATACAACCCCGCACGGGGGCAATGCGAAATCGGCATGACCGCCGGAAAATCCGCCGGTGTGCGAAGTGCTATGTCTTCACAAAATGCAAACCGTTTGTTCTGTACCGGGAATTCATACTATGCTCGCTCCCCCCAGCGCATCCTGAGGACGACACTGCGGAGAAGAGGACTCATGCGAGCGATTCTGATTTTGTTGCTTTTCTCGATTTGCGGCACCGGAGCCGCTGCGCAGTTGCAGCAGCCCGCGCAGCAAAGTCAAATCAACGTGATGCCGCTGCCTGCGAAAGTTGTTCCTGGCGCGGGTTGGCTGATCATTGACCAATCGTTTTCCGTGACAGTGGAAGGGATGGAAGATGGACGCCTGGACCGGGCGGCGCAGCGATTGGTGGCAAATCTCTCGCATCAAACGGGCATCCCGATTCCATTTGGTCCTAACAAAACGAAAGCCACCCTTACAGCTCATAACGAGGAAGCAATCGTCGAAATCGGTAAAGCGCGCGCTGCCAAAGCCGCGCCGGAATTCGGCCAAGACGAAAGCTACACGCTTGACGTGACTTCCTCGGGTGCCACGCTGACTGCGCCCGGCCCGCTGGGCATCCTGCACGGCTTCGAAACTTTCCTTCAGCTCGTTCAATCCACGCCCAATGGATTTGCGGCGGCGGCCGTTCACATCGAGGACAAGCCTCGCTTTCCCTGGCGTGGCCTGATGATCGACGTCAGCCGCCACTTCGTTCCGCTCGACGTGATCAAGCGCAATATCGACGCCATGGCCGCCGCAAAGCTCAACGTCCTCCACTTGCACCTGTCCGACGACCAGGGCTTCCGCATCGAGAGCAAGGAATTTCCGAAACTGCAACAGTTGGGCTCCGACGGCCTCTACTTCACGCAAGCTGACATCCGCGACCTCATCGATTACGCAGCCGACCGCGGCATCCGCGTCGTGCCGGAATTCGACATGCCCGGCCACGCGACGTCGTGGTTCGTCGGCTATCCGGAAATTTCGAGCGGCACAGGACCATATTCGATCCAGCGCGCGTGGGGCGTTTTCGATCCCGCGATGGATCCGACGCGCGAGCAGACCTACAAATTCCTCGACAAATTCATCGGCGAAATGTCGGAACTCTTTCCGGACCGATACTTCCACATCGGCGGCGACGAAGTAAACGGCAAGCAATGGGACGCGAATCCGAAAATCCAGGCGTTCATGCGCGCCCACCAAATCAAGAACAATCAGGAGCTTCAGCAATACTTCACGGTGCGCGTGGAGAAAATCGTGGCGAAGCACCACAAATCGATGGTGGGCTGGGACGAGATTCTGAGTCCGGGAATGTCGAAGGATATTGTGATTCAGTCGTGGCGCGGACAAGCTTCGCTCGCCGCTGCCGCCAAGCAAGGTTATCGCGGCTTGCTTTCCAGCGGCTATTACCTGGACCACATGCAGACTGCCGCGGAGCACTACGCCGTCGATCCAATGTCGGGCGATGCAGCGAGCCTGGGCGTGGACGAAAAATCGAGGATTCTCGGTGGCGAAGCCTGCATGTGGGCGGAGTTCATCACACCGGACAACGTTGACTCGCGCATCTGGCCGCGCACCGCCGCCATTGCCGAGCGCCTATGGTCACCCGCGGAAACGCAGGACGTCGGCGGAATGTATCGGCACATGGCGAACCTGAGTTGGCGCCTCGAATGGCTGGGCCTCACGCATAAATCGAACTACATCGCGATGCTCGGCCGCATGGCCGCGACGGACGACATAGCGGCGCTGCGTGTGCTGGGCGACGCGGTGCGCCCCGTCGACCTCGGTGATCGCGAGGACACTGCCGAGCACGCGGGCGTCGCGCAAACCAGCTCGATGCCGCTGAATCGCCTGGTCGATTCCGTGCCGCCGGAAAGCGAAGCTGCGAACGACTTCACGCGCGCGGTCGATGCGCTCGTCGCGAGCAATTTCAAGGATGCAGACACCGAGGCGCAAATCCGCGTGCAGCTCGAGCGCTGGCGCGACAACCCTGCACGACTGCAACCGCTGCTCGACGATTCTGCGCTGCTCAAGGAACTCACTCCCCTATCTCAAAGCCTCGCATCGCTCGGCGCTGCGGGACTCCAAGCCCTCGACTATCTCGACAAAGGCCAGCGCGCCCCCGACGCGTGGAAAACGCAGACCCTCGCAACGATCGATCAGGCCGCAAAGCCGCAGGCGGATGTATTCATCGCAGTCGCGCCTGCCGTGGGAGTTTTGGTGAACGCCAGCGCCGGCTCGCTCCCGGCAAAGTGAGAACGCACGCTCATCGTGGACCGAGCCGCACAATTCCCAGCGGATTCACGCGCGCACCGTCGACCACGAGCGTCCAGTGCAAGTGCGGACCCGTGGCGCGGCCCGTCGCGCCCACCTGCCCGATGACGTCGCCGGCCTTCACGTCATCGCCTTCCGCCACGCTGATCGATTTCATGTGCCCGTAAAACGTGTACACGCCTAGCCCGTGATCGATGATCACCGTATTCCCCGAGTAGAAAAGATTATCGGCCAGCATCACGCGGCCGCTTTGCGCAGCGTGAATCGGCGTGCCGGAAGCCGCGGGAATATCGAGGCCCGAATGCGGCGACGACATCGGCTTGCCGTTGAGCACGCGCCGCTTGCCGAAATTGTGCCCTGTGAGCTTGCCGTCGAGAGGCATTCGAAATCGTCCAGCCCACAATCGCTCCGGCGTGACCTGCGCGAAAATTCCGTGTATGCGCTGGCTTTCCTTGTCGGCACGAGCCTGGTCCTCGGGACTCAGCTCGACAAATCCGGGAGCAACTTTGAGGCTTTCGATGGCAAATTGGCCGGCTTTGACGTCCACCTGCGCGCTGCACGTCAGTTGCGCTCCGCTCGCGAGCTGCCCCGCTACGCTGAGGTCATACTTTCCGGGCGCCCGCTCGAGATCGACTCCCAGCAATCCGTGGCGCAGGCCCACGCCATCCTCCCACAAGGGCGCTGCGCTCCCTGCCCAAGTCGCCGTTATTTCGCCCACTGGGGCGGCGCTCGCCAGCGTTAGCTCGAGCAATCCACCTTGCTGCGCCGACGAGCCCGTCAGCCGCACCGTCACGCCATTCCCGCAATCATGCGCCGCCGGAGCCGCCACCGGCGCCTTCGCTGCTTTCGTTTTCGCCGTCTGCGCGCCCGTCGGCGGTGAGGACAAGATAGCGACGCACATCCCAAGCGTTACGCTAAGAATCCTCCGCCAACGATTTTTCGCCATACCGATCCCCATGAGAATTCGTGAGCCCCTCAGCGACTATACGACACGAACGCGAGAGCAAGCTTCAGCCGATTCTTCGCATGTGTTCCTATCGCGCAAGGTCGGCATCGCTTCCCAGCGGCAGCGGAATGGGCCGCGCCGGAAAAACGATGTAAACTTTTCGAATGACCAGGCGCCCGCCGCAAAAGGCTGTCGAACAAGTGAACCCGTGCCAGTTCTGCCGAATTGTTGCGGGCGACGTGAACGCCAACGTCGTTTTCGAAGACGCAATTTCAATCGCCTTTCTTGATTATCGGCCTCTCTTTCCTGGGCATTGCCTGCTAGTCACGAAGCAGCACTATCAAACCCTGCTCGATCTTCCGCAAGAGCTCATCGGGCCGCTGTTTTCGAACGTGCAGCTCCTCGCGGCCGCCGTGCAGCGCGTGATGGAGGCGGACGGCTCATTCGTGGCGATGAACAACGTCGTGAGCCAGAGCGTCCCGCACTTTCACGTCCACATCGTTCCCCGCAGGAGGGGAGACGGTTTGCGAGGTTTTTTCTGGCCGCGGCAGAAAATGAGCGCCGAGGAATTGCAAACCGTGCAGAAAGCCCTCGTGGATGTTTTGACAAAGTGAGTGCAAATGATTCAAAAACAAGCACCTTAAATGGCTCGATGGCCGGACTATGATCGTCAATTCGCAGTTCCCGGATATGGGCAAGCGATGTACAATTCGGAGAGCAATTAGGACTGGGAACTCCCTTAGGGACTTTGTGCAATACCATTTTCGAATCATCGGTGCAACTGGGATTCTGCTCTTACTGATTTCCGCTCGTGCCATCGCCCAGTCAACCCCCCCAGAACCAGGGAAGAACGCAGCAACCGAGACCACGACCTATTCGGCGGGCGACTCAAAAGTGGCCATCGAGGTTCGCGTCCTGGGTCCTCAGGGTACCCCGCTCCACCAACAGGCGCTCGTCAGGATTTATGCGAAGGGAGCAAGCTCGCCAATCAAAACTGCGTTCACCAAGAAGGATTCGTTGGCCCTCTTTTACAAGCTTCCCGCAGATGGTCCATACGTGATTGAAGTGATTGTGCCGGGGTTCCAAACAAAGAAAGCGGATCTGAACTATAAGGATGACAATTCATTCAGGCATTTTGACTTCAAGATGGGGCCGAATCTTGAAAACCTTGCCGTCAGCGATTTCACTTCGACTGTGCCGATTCCCAAGAAGGCGCAAAAGCACGTGGACAAGGGATTGGCGGAATTACAAGCCGGAAGTGTGAAACGCTCGCAAAACGAACTGACGGCCGCAAGCCTCGATGCTCCGGGCAACTCCGACATCAACTACCTGCTTGGATTGGCCTATCTGCGCGGCAAGGATCTGAGCAACGCTGACACTTATCTCGATAAAGCGATCGCCATCGATCCGAAAAATGTCCCCGCGCTGGTTGCACGCGGGCAACTGCGCTACCAGAAAAGCGACTTCCCAGGCGCCGAGGAAGCTTTGGGAAAAGCCGTCAGCTTGGATCCTAAGCAGTGGCTGGCGCTGTGGTTGTTATCCGACGTTCATCTGCGCGCCGGCAATTTCGAGGCGGCACGAAAGGAAGCGGAAGACGCGGTTCAATTGGGAATGGGTGCGGCAAACGCGGCCGAGTTCGTTGAAGGAGAGGCGCTCGCGGAACTCGGTCGGAGGGACGATGCCATCAAGTTGCTGCAAGCCTTTCTGCGCGACATGCCCGAAGATCCGAACGCTCCCGCAGCCCGAGCTCTGACTGGAAAGCTGGAAGCTAATACGACTGTTTCATCAGACGCTGCCACCGCCGGCTCACCGGCGGCATCCGAACGCTCCTTTCCAGTTATTCAAGTGCCCGCCTCGAAGCTTCTTATTCCCAACTGGGAACCACCAGGTGTGGACCAGGAAAAGCCCCCCGTCGCGGACGGCGTCACCTGCCCTACCGATCAAGTGATTGCAGGCGTTGGCAAACGCGTAGCAGAGCTCGTTGATACCGTCAACCGGATCCAAGCGAAAGAAGATGTGGTCCACCAAGAGCTAAGCACCATGGGCCGCCCGATTACGACAGACAGAAGGAAATTCGATTACCTGATCTCGATTGCTCCGTCGGATTCAGGGCTGCTGGTTATTGACGAAAACCGCGAAGACAATTCCGGGGCGAGTCAGTTCGCGGGACATTTCTCCATGTTTGGTTTGGCCGATTTGCCCCTCATTTTCCATCCCGACATGCGAGGCGACTTCGAATTGACGTGCGAAGGCCTCGGCAGTTGGCACGACCAAGCAACTTGGCTCGTATACTTCCGCCAGCGCCCGGACCGGCCTGAGCGCCTCCGTTCCTATCAAACCCTGGACGGCTCCTACACAGTGGGATTCAAAGGCCGCGCCTGGATTTCCGCGGATAACTATCACATCGTGAGGCTCGAGGCGAACTTGATAAAACCCGTCCCCGAGGTCGGGCTTGGCTCGGAAGAGGACGCGATCGAATACGGTCCCGTTCCCTTCCCCGCGAAGAATGTCACACTGTGGCTTCCGGCCGATGCCGACATCTACTTCTACTATCACCACCACCCATTCCACCGGCATCACACCTTCAGCAATTACCTGCTGTTTTCAGTGAGTGCGTCGCAGAAGATTGGCCAGCCGAAGATCCCGGACCAGCCGGAAAACCCCCAGTAGTCACGACAACCCTTTCGCTGACAATGACTCAGAGTGAGTACCCACATGCGCGGATTGCGTCCGTCGCGCGGGGGCCGCGCAGGTCGATTGCCGCGCTACGAATTCCGGCTCGATCGCAATTTCGGGCACATACTCACTGTGTTTCTCGATTTGGTCGAGAAGCGTGCTCGCCGCTATTTCCCCCATTCTCTCAAGTGGCTGGCGCACCGTAGTGAGGGCCGGATTCGTGTAGGCAGCGGGCTGAATGTCGTCGAACCCGATCACGGAAACATCACCAGGAACTCGCAGGCCCGCGTCCTGGAACACTCGAATTGCCCCAATCGCCGAGTTATCGTTATACGCGAACAGCGCGGTGAATGGCCGACTCCGCCTGAGCAGTTCCTTCGCAAAGGGATAGCTGTATTCAGGCGCGCTGGCGGCGCACCCCTCTGGGTCGTTCAACTCCACCACTAGCTCCGGGTGAATCCGGACGCCGAGTTCGCCCGCCGCTTCTTCAATGCTTTTCCAGCGCTCCTCGGCGTCCGAACTGATTACGGGACCCTTCATGAAGGCTATGTCGCGGTGACCCAGTTCGGTCAAATGCTGCAGCGCGCACAATACCGCCGTTCGATGGTCGATGACGACGTTCGTCACTCCTGGCACGGAACGGTGCCCGGCGACAGCCACTGTGGGCAAGGAGGGCGGCTGAGTGATCGAAGTGTCCACCGTGATGAAGCCTTCCACTCCCCGCTCGAGGAGCAACCGTGAATAACTTTCGAGCAGATCCGCGTCGTGCCGATGAACCACGGTAAGAAAGAAGAAGTCTTTCGCGCGAAGATATCGTTCGATCCCGCTTATGACTACGGAAGAGTAAGGATCACCGATTTCGGCGGCGATCACTCCGATTGTATAGGTACGCTTCACCCGCAGAGCGCGCGCCAGATAATTCGGCTTGTAATTCAGCTCGCGCGCCGCGTCGAAGATCCGGGTCTTCGTCCGCTGGGGAACAGACCGGCAGGCAGGCGAGTTATTCAGGACAGCGGAAACGGTGCCCGGGGTGAGCCCCACGTGTCTCGCGACGGCTTTCAACGTAACCGCCGAGGCGTGCTCGCCCTCACCCTGATCTTTCCGCGCTGTCATTCAGGTCCCCATCCGCGTCCGGATATTTCGGGCATTGTACATCGAGTCGCTCTTCGTCGCCCCTGAAATCCGCTGAGCGGCCCCCTCGCGCCGACGTCTGTGTACTAGACGATTATCTCAGCTTGGACATACCGCCCAGTCTACTTTGAGAACGCGACTTTTTCCTGGATTCCCGATCCTTCCACTATCTTGTAGATGAAATCCGCCGAAAGATTCTTGTAAGTTTCTTTCGCGCCGCTGGGCCACGCAATCTCCACCGCGTCGATCGTCGCGTGCGCGCCGAGTCCAAAGTGAAGCCGAAGGTCATTTTGAGAAAAATAGCTCGAGCCGCCGCGGACCTCATTGAACTGCACGAGGTCGCCCGCCGTCACCGTCACGCGCGCTCCGATCGCGGCCTTGTTGCTCTTCGTTCCAACGAGATGGAAAAGCGCGGCGTGATTGCTGGATGCCGTCCGGTTCATCAGGAGAATCGGCGGCCCGTCCTCGTCCAGAATCACGACGTCGATCTTGCCGTTGTTGGCCACGTCCCCAAACGCTGCGCCCCGCCACGACGCCGGATACACCTTGTCGAGCCCCGAAAGTGCCGTGATGTCCTCGAACGTCCGGTCGCGATTATTTCGGAATAGCTGGACCGGCTCGCGGTACGGAGCTGCGCCTTTGATCCCATCCACTTGCGGGAACACGTGACCGTTGGCGACGAAAATGTCCAGCCAGCCGCTGTTCGCCGCGTCGAAAAACGCCGTGCCCCATCCGACGTTGACGTACGTCGGATCGGCCAGCCGCGCGCTCGCGCTGATATCCGCGAAGCCCTGCGCGCCTTGATTCCAGTAGAGCGTGTCGGGCTGAAACGTAAAGTTGGTGACAAAAAGATCCAGGCGCCCGTCGTGGCTGAAGTCCGCGGCATCCACTCCCATCGACCCTTGTGGCTTGCCATTGCCGTCCACCGCCGTTCCCGACATCAGGCTGACGTCTTCGAAAGTTCCGTCGTGATTGTTGTGATAGAGATAGTTTGGGCCCGCATCGTTCGCCACGTAGAGGTCGGGCCAACCGTCGTTGTCGTAGTCGAACCAAATCGGCTGCATGCCATACGCGCCCGAACTGTTGTACACTCTCGCCTTTTTCGTCACCTCCTCGAACGTCCCGTCGCCGCGATTACGGAAGAGGAGATTGGTCTCTCCCGGGAGCCCCAGTGGCCCGCATTGCACCTTCGCGGACATCAGGGTGCAGGAGTCCTCCTTGCTGCCGAATTCGGGGAGGTTGTTGATGTCGAGATGGACGTAACGCGCGACGAAAAGGTCCACGTTGCCGTCGCGGTCGTAGTCGCCCCAGGCCGCTCCCGCTCCAAACCCGCCGGAGCGAAGACCTGCTTTCTCCGTCACATCCTCGAACTTGCAGTTCCCCAGATTGCGGTAAAGCACGTTGCCGCCGAACCCCGTCACGTAGAGGTCCTGCAAACCATCGTTGTCGAAGTCCGCCACCGCGACGCCCATCCCCCAGCCCTTTCGCGTAAGCCCCGCGCTCTTGGTAATATCGGTGAACTTCAGATTCCCGGCCTGATTCGTGTCTTGATGATAGAGCGTCACCATTGGATCGCCGCCCTGGCGATAACGATCCACCGTCGAACCGTTCACCGTGACGATGTCGAGTTTTCCGTCGTTGTCGCAATCGATGAAGCCCACTCCGCCGCTCATCGACTCGACAATGTACTTCTTCTCGGGTGAGGAAATATGCGGAACGATCAGACCCACCCGTTTGGCTACGTCCTCGAACTGGGGCGCTGGCGGCTTCACTTGCGCCGCCTGAATCAGGCAACCAGCGATCAGCAGGGCGTTAAAGGCGAGCCTGCGCACCTATATGTCTCCGTGCTTTCGCACAGCTCTTGAAGTCCCGATCGCTCTCTTACTTTCGGCCATCGTCTTTTCCTGGCGGGGACAACTTGATCGTGCTCGTAATTCCCTTTCCCTCCACAATCGTGTAAATCGCGTCGCCCGGCACATTTCTCAGCTCTTCTTTCAGCCCGCTGGGCCACTCGATTTCCACTTTCTTCATCGTGCTATCGGAGCCCAGCCCGAAATGAAGCCTCTGATCGTTCGACGAAAGGTAACTCCCCCCGCCGCGAACTTCGTCGATCTGGCTCATCGTGGAAGTGAACACGATCATTCGGGCGCCGACCGCCGCGCGGTTGCTCTTCACTCCAATCAGCCGAAACAGAACGCGGTGATTCGCGTTGTGCGTTTGATTGAGGAAGAGTGAAGGCGGCGCGCCCACGTTGTACACCACAACGTCCACGTTTCCATCGTTGTTCACATCGCCAAAAGCCGCGCCCCGGCGCGATTGCAGCGGCCCGTCGTTCAGACCGGCCGCGTCCGCAATCTCCTCGAAAGTGCGGTCACCCTTGTTGCGGAAGAGTTGCAGCGGCTCGCGATACTTCAGCTCACCGGGAAGCGTCTCCACGGCCTCCGACACGTTTCCGTTGGCGACAAAAATATCGGGCCAGTCGTTGTTTTCGAAGTCGACGAACCCGGTCCCCCACCGCACCGGTGAATAGCTCACCTTCCCCACTCCGGAAGCCCATGTGACGTCCGAAAATCCCAGCGCCAGGTCCCCCGGCTTCAAATCATTGTGCAGGAGGCTCACCGGCTGAAAGCCGTAGCGCGTGATTACCAGCCCCAGGTGGCCATCGCGGTAGAAATCGGCGAAATCCCCGGCCATATTCCCCATCGACCTGCCTTCGGAACTCAACGCGACTCCCGACAGCATCCCCACTTCCTCGAACGTGCCGTCGCGTTTGTTGTGATAGAGATAATTCGGCCCCACGTCATTCGCTACGAATAGGTCGGGCCAACCGTCGTCATCGTAGTCGCCCCACACAACGCCCATTCCGCGCTGCTTCGCGGGATTGCTCACGCCCGCCTTCCGCGAAACGTCCTCAAACGTGCCGTCCCCACGATTACGAAAAAGAAAATCGCTCTCGCCTTCCGCCTCGGGCACTTCCACGTGAAGCCCCTTGTAGTCGAACGACTTGTCGCCCGGCTGCGGCAAATGGTGAATATCGGAATGAACGTAGCGCGAAACGAAAAGGTCGAGACGCCCATCGCGATCGTAGTCGGCCCATGCCGCTCCCACGCTGAATCCGCCGCCCTGCACGCCCGCCTTCGTCGTGACATCCTCAAACTTGCAGTTCCCCAGGTTGTGGTACAGCACGTTGTGGCCATAGCCCGTCACGTAAATGTCCGGCAGGCCGTCGTTGTCGAAATCTCCGATGGCGACACCCATACCCCATCCCCGCGCGGTGAGACCGGCTGACTCCGTGATATCCGTGAAATGAAGATCGGAATCCTGATGGTAGAGCGTGACCATAAAGTCGCGCCCATTCAGGTAACGCTCAATCGTGGAATCCCTCACGGTAAGGATATCCAGCTTGCCGCGATTGTCGCAATCGAACAGCGCCACGCCGCCGCCCATCATTTCCACCAGGTAGCGCTTGTCGGCAGAAGTGTGCGGCACCGTCGTGAGTCCGGACTCGACGCCGATGTCGTGAAAACGGATCGGAGCAGGTTGGGGCGTTTGGGAAAAGCCTAGAAGTAAGATGGCACAGACCGTCCCGATTGCGCGCATGCGGTCCAAATCTTCGTAGGCTCCGTCATTCCGCTCGAAACTATTCCGGCTTGGCTGCGCCACCGGACTTCGCCGGATCGTTTCTCAGCGCCTCGTACAGTTTCATCTCGCGATCGGCGTCTTCCGTTCGCGAGTCCTGACGATAGGCTTCGGCCAGCTCATGGTGAATGGGACCGCTGTTCGGACTCAGTTTGGCCGCGGTTTCCAGGTCGGCGATTGCCGCCTTCACTTCTCCCCGCTCGAGTTGCAGCTTGCCCAAACTGTAATAGACGTGCGGATTCTGCCAGCCCGTTTTTGCCAACTCGAGCAGCAACGCCTGAGCCTCATCATTCTCATGCAGCTCGATCAACGTCGACGCAAGGTTGTATTTTGCCACCGCGCTCTCTGGATCCAATCGCACCGCAGAGCGCAATTCTTCGGCCGCGTTCTTGAAGTCCCCGTGACTTGCAAGCGCTTCACCCAGCACCTCGTGCGTGCCCGCATCCTCGGGGTTCTTCTTGGCCAGGGCCTGAAGCTGCCCTACGCCCCTGTCGTACTCGCCGGTCTTCACCAGGCACACCGCATAAATCGAACCCAGCTGCGGGTCGGCATCCAGTTTCGATTCCATCGGCTGCAAGGTCTTGAGCGCCTCACCATATCTCTTGAGCTTGAAAAAGCTCGTGCCGAGCGCCGTTCGCGCCCAGGGGTCGTCGGGATGCGCCTGCAACAAACGCCCGAGTGGCCCCACCGCCTGGTCGAATTGATTCGCCAGAAACGCCGCCTTTCCCCAGTTGAAGTCCAGCCCGTCGAGAGCCGGTTTCCAATCGAACGCCCTCTGGAAGTACCCCAGCGCTGTCTCGAAGTCGTTGTTGCCGGCTGCTATCGCTCCCAGGTTGTTGTACGCGTCCGCAACGGCGGGCCCGAGCTGATTTTCGAAAGATTCCACCTGCTTGACCATCGCAGGATCGGCCGGAGGCTCTTTTGCCGCGATCAGAGACGCATCTGGTGCCGCGGCCACAGGCGCGTCTGGCGCGGCGGCCTCTGCGTTCTCGCCGGCGCCCGGATCCTTGCCCTGGTTCTGCAGGACGCTCTTCTGCATCAGCTCCTGCGAGACCTGCATTTCGGCCTTGCCTTCGTCTTGCCGCCCCGACTGAAGCAACAAGCGCGCCAGCAAGTAGTGGGCCCGCTGGACCTGGTAGTGGTTGCGCGAAACGTCGCTGGTGAGCGCGATGGCCTTCCGCAGGGCCGCTTCCGCGTCCGACGGCCGATTCAATTCGTTGTAGAGCTGGCCCAGGGAAACATAGGCGTCAGGATTTTTCGGATCGAGCTCCGTCGCGCGAGACAGATCGGCCTGCGCCTCCGGCAGTTTGTGCTGTTTCAATTCGATAGAGCCAAGCTGGAAGTGGCTGTTGTAATCGTTGGGATTGAGCTCGAGTTCCTTGCGAAATTCCTCCGCTGCCTCGGGATAGATCGCGTCGCTGAGCCCCACCAGGTAGGCCGCTCCCAACGAATAGTGTGCGCCGGGATATTTGTCGTTTTTCGCGATCACCTTCTTGAATTCTTCAATCGACTGATTCGGGTAGCCCGCTGTTCCATAAGCGCTCCCGAACTTCATGTGGATCTCGGGCGAATCGCCGAAGGCGGTGAGCATCTCGGAAAAAACCCGGGTGGCGTTGGGCTCGTCCTTCGCTTGCAGGTATGCGGTCGCCAGAGTGTAGCCATTATCGAAGGTTGGCTGGATGGCCACCGCGGCTTCGAATTGTTGTGTGGCCGCCGCAACATCGCCTAACTGGGAGAGCGTCCGGCCGAGAACAAGGTGGGCCTTCGCGTTGCCTGATTCGGCGTCCACCGCACCCTGGGCCAGCAATTTCGCCTTCTGCAGGTCGCCAGCGTGCCGGCAGGCCTCCGCGTAGTCGACGCGTAAATCCACGTCCGAAGGGGCAAGATTCAGCGCCTCATCGAACAGCGGCAGTGCCTTTGCGAAGTCACCGATGCTTGCGCGCGCGCCCGCGAGGCGATGCAGCGCCTCGGCCACGAACAGCCGATACTCCACCGCCGCACCCTGGAGGTTGCCGGACGCCTGAAAGCTCTGGGCTGCCTCGTAATGCTCCTGAAGGGGGCTCTTGGCAGAGGCAGTGGGATTCGACACTTGCGCTTCTGCGGGAGTGACAGTCAGGAGAGTCAAACTACCGAGCAGGACCAGGGATCGAGAAATCCTAATACGCGCCGCCTCTGCGCAGGCAATCGCGCCTGCGCCACCGAACCTTATCCCACAAAAAATTGAACCGCCCCGGAGTTTGCGCTCGCGGGGCGGTTCAGGAATTTCGGGCCTGAGTTTCTGGTCCTGCATCACAGCTAAGTATAACCGAGCGCCCAACTAACTTCGAGTCACCCGATGAATCGCCGATTCGCCCGAGTGCTTTCGGAGGGACATCTAAGATGTCCCTCCGCGCACTTGGATGTTAGAAGGCGTACTTCAGACCGAACTGCAGGATGCGACCGTACGCCGAAGTGATGGGCGTGAACTTCGTATCGGTCGTGCCCCAGTTCGCCGGCGTTACGTTGCCGGCCGGCGGAACGAAGGTGTATCCGGCTCCCTTGTTCGTCGGATCAAGCGAATACTTGAGGGTCAGGAAGTTCCCGTTTGAGTAGCCCACAAGTGGATGATTGAGGAAGTTGTTGGCCGTCACACGGAATTCGATCGTGTGCCGCTCAGTGATGTGGAACGTCTTGTAGATGGCCAAGTCGCTGTCGAAGAACGCTGGCATCGAGATATACGGCAACTGGCTGGGACCGTTTGCGGTGACCGAGTACGGCGTGTAACCGATCACCTGATCGCCCCCGCCTGCCGTGGCCAACTCCTTGGGAGTGCCCGTCGGAACCGCCGGTACGGCGAAGGCCGACAGTTTCGCGTACTGGCTCGTAGCCAGGCCGCTTGTCGGATTAGCGGTTTCGACCGGCTGGATGTTGATCGCCGCGTCCGTTCCAAAGAACGACCGCTGCGATACGCCGTCGTTGCAGATACCGCCTCCGCAGGCTGCGTTCGCAAAGCTATATTGCAATCCCAACCCCAGGTTTTCACTGGATTGCGACTGCATGTCGCCGCCCTTTTGCCAAGTGGTCGTCCCTGCGATCGTCCATCCGTTCGCAGCTCCGCCCAGGATCTTGTTGTCGCCGTGGTAGGCCTTTCCTAGATCGTAAGCGTACGAAGAGTTCCAAGCGTACGGCCGGTCGATCGGGAGCACCACGTAGTTCGCCCGCTCGTTGAAGGGATCGATGTTGCCGTTGCCGAAACCGAGCGCCTTCGACCACAGGAAGCTCGTGTTGAAGGTGAATTTTCCGGCCTGTTTCGCCCACAAGACCTCGAGAGCGTTGTAGTTCGCATAGGCGGAGTGGCTTTCAACGTTAATCGAGTTCGTGCCGTACACGTTGACAGGCTTACCGGCTATGTTCATCGTTCCGTAAGGATGGTAGTCGGCCTGCCCGTTCAAGCATCCGCCGGTGCCTCCCACGTTGACCGCCGTACCATCTGGGAAGGTACCGCAGACGTTCTCCGGATCCTGCGCGATACTTCCAGTCCACGGATCCGTCGCGAAGAACGCGCCGAGCGGAGTTTTGTTTACGTTAATCAGGTCGTTCCCACCAAGGTTGCCACCGCCGCCCACTTGGCCGCCGAAGAACAGCGCCTCACTGTCGTTGCCTTCGTAGGCAACCTCCAGGTGCGAGTTCCACGGCAGTCGCTGGTCGATGGTCAAATTCCAGTTCGTGGTGTACGGCACGTTATAGTCGTTAGGATTGAGAATGGAGCCAGGACCGCCGGAGGGCGACTGGAAAGCCCCTGCGGGCTTCGGCAACAGCCCGGTCTCGCTGAACAGCACCGTTTGGTTGCTGGGCAGGCTGGTCTGGATGCTTTGTTGCGCCAAGGCCAGCGGACCGCTGTAATCGTTCACCTGGTCGCCAAAGAAGTAAACGCCCCAACCGCCGCGAACCACGGTTCTGCCTGTTCCGAAGATATCGTAGGCGACACCGAAGCGTGGCGAGAAGTGGAACATCCGATTCGGCGTCCCGCTAAGCGGAATTCCCGGATCGATGCCGTGCCATTCAACTCCAGGGAAGACCTTGCCCTTCAGAACGTCGCTGATGACATCTCCGGGGACCCACACTGCGTTACCGTAGCCGTCGCGGTCGTACCAGTGACCGATGTGATCGAACCGGACTCCGTAGTCCAAAGTGAACCGGCGCGTCACCTTCCACGAGTCCTGACCGTAGAACGAGAACGTCTTGTAAGCCTGGTCGTTCAACGGCAGCGAACTCTGCTCGTTATAGTTCGAAGCGATACCCATCATGAAGTTGGCGGTCGGGTTCTGTGTTCCCTGCAATGCACCGGTAACGTTATCTGCCAGAGGCGTCGAGATACCACCAAACGAGAACCCGCCGTTAATCGGGTTGAAGTTCGCTTGGTTGTTCCCGGTCATCTCATAGTAGAAGCCGGTCTTTAGTGTGTGATTCTTGTAGACTTTGGTCAGATCGTCGGCGAAAGCCGGGTTCTGCTTCTTGATGTAATACGACCCGCCGGTGCCTGAGAACACGTCCCACTGGCTGAAATCGGGAAGCGCGTAGCCGACGCCGTTCCATCCGGGGACCATCGTGCTAGGCAAGGCATTGGTCTTGGCGAATTGCGTCCCGTAGGCAGCCGGATATCCGACGGTAGCGCGGGTAACAGCACCGAAGTCCGACGGAGTCTGTGGACCCCAATACCAGGTCCAGAAAGCAGTTGCCTGGTTCGTCAGCGAAGGACTGAACACATGCAGGAAATTGCCCGTGATCGTCTTGGCCTGCTGTGCCTGAGTCAAGCCCCCGCCGGGAAACACGACGGAGTCGCCAGGCAGCCACCACATGTGGGAATTGCCATCGGCTGGCTGTGCATCGCTTGCGTACTGGTAAGTTACAAATATCTTGTTGTTCTCGTTGAAATCGTAGTCGCCGCGGCCTCGATACAGATAGCCATTGTGGCGAGCCGGCACCGGAACGAAGTAGTTGTAGCCGCCGGGCGTGGTGGCCGGGTCCGCATTGGGCGCGTCCCACTTCTCGATCATGGCCATTAGCGATGTTGCGCCAGGATCGAGCGGAACGGCGGCCGCGTTCGCAACGGGAACGCCGCCAGGACCGTTTCCAGTTGTCGGGTCATAGCAATAAGTTCCGGCTGCTGCGGCAGCCGTGCTCTGTGCGTTGACGCCCTTGTCGGCCTGGCACAGCGCGTTATTGGCGGCAGTCGGACCGAAGTTCCCCGCCATCATGTCCGCCGTGGGAATGTACGATTGATCGATCGTCCCGCCGGTCGCGAGTTGGTAGAAGTGCTCGTAACCGAACCAGAAGAACAGCTTCTTCTTCATTCCGGGAATGGGACCGCCGAAATTGCCGCCGGGATAATAGTAATGATCACCGGTTTGGACGTTGTCCCCGGCGTCATTCAGCTGCCATGAGTCTGAGTTGAATATCGCGTTGCGGACGAACAGGTAGCCCTCACCGTGATACTGAGCGCCGCCCGACTTGCTGATGAAGTCGACCACGACCGGACCCTTCGCTCCGTCGGCCCCGAACGCTGACGTTTGGACCTTTACTTCCTGGACCATGTCGGGGTTGGGTACGGCGATCGAAGTGCAATCGCAGCCTTCATCAATGATGTTCGTTCCGTCCATCAAGAGCGCCGTGCCGCCTCGATAGGGGGCGCCACCAATCGACACGCCATTGCCGATATTCGACCCTACTGAACCCGATTGCGTGAAGTCCATGCCGCCCTGCGCCGAGCTGGAATTGCCGTTCGGCGTCACGACAGCTCCCGGAAGGCTCATCAGCAGTTCGGAGGCGTTCCGCGAGATCATCGGGAGACGGGCGAAATCCTGCGACGTTAGGTCAAAGGAGCGAGCGCCCGAGTCCACCGGGACGAGGTCCGTGTGGGCCTCAACGGTGACTGTCTCAGTCGTTTGGCCCACGCTAAGCGTCACATTGACGTTGCGCTTATCGGCCGCCTGCATCTCGATGCTGGATTGCTGGAAGGCCTTAAAACCCTTCGATTCCACCCGCACCGTGTAGGTGCCGGGAAACACGTTCGGAAACGCGAAATACCCGGCCGAGTCGCTGACCGTGCCGCGCATGTCCTTGCTCGCCTCGTTCATGAGGGAGACACTGGCGCCCGGCACAATCGCACCCGAGCTGTCAGAAACTGTACCCGTTATTGTCCCAGTGATTTGCGCATGGGAAACAGGTGAAAAAAGGAACAGGGCCGCCAAAACGACGAACGCTGTCACTGCAAAACGCACCGCGAGGGACCGATTCACGATCCCCAACGTAAACTCACTCTTCATATCGCCTCCTAGGCCATCGCCCCGCAAAAGGTGTCGCACCGCTATAACGATCAGGAGATAGTCAAAGAAGGGACACAAAACCAGGCTTGAAACCTTCGCATCGGCTTGTGGCCCCCCACCCCAAAGAATATCGATTTGGCACTGCGCTGTGTGCTTTCTACCTTCTTTGCCCATTTCGTGTCAAGCATTTTTTATGCGTTGTATTCGAATTTGCGATTGGACCTTCCCTCCCGGAACGGTAGTGCTACAATCCCGCCGATTCTTGGCTCACCGGGTGCCCTATGAGTTACTCTCGCAAGCCATGCGCTTTTCGACGCACGACAATCGCCGGCTGCGCTTTTGCCTTCATTCTGCTGCCTTCCTTCTTCTTGTCCCCCAACCCGGCAGGAGCCCAGGGAAACATAAGCGCGTCTTCGCAAATTGCGGGCACCGTCCGTGATGAAGCTTCCCGCAAAGCTGTCGCGGGTGCCCGCGTCGATCTGACGTCTCCCGGTGGTTTTGCCTCCCCGAGTGAGTACACCGATACAAATGGACAATTCCACTTTGACCGCATCAAAGACGGCGACTATCAGGTTACCGTTAAAAAAATCGGATACGCAACCGCTGAACTCAGTATTAGCGTCAGCGGTGGCCATGCATCCAATGTCGACGTGGACCTACGCCCTGAACCTTCAGATTCCAACGCCGGTTCAAAGGCCGGTAGCGGGCCGCCTGAAACCGTGTCCACGCACGAGTTGAAGGTCCCCCAAAGGGCCCGCGACGAAAGCGCCAAAGGAAAGGATCTGATGGCCAAGAACGACTATACCGGCGCGATTGCCGAATTCCAGAAAGCCACCGATGATTTCCCCTCCTATTATGAGGCTTACGTGAGAATGGGAGTCGCTCAGTACATGGCCGGCCACGCCCCGGACGCGCTCCGGTCCTTTCAAAAATCGATCGACTTGAGCGGCGGAAAGTACTCCGAGGCATTCTTCGACCTCGCGGAAGTGCTCAACGATACGGGCGATTTCTCCGGCGCGCAGGTCGTGGCTCGCCAGCAAATCGAACTGGACCAATCGTGGCAGGGATACTTCCAACTATCGCGGGCGCTGCTGGGACTCAAGCAATATCCGGACGCAGAACACGCTGCCAAAAAGTGCCGCGATCTAAACGCTCGGTATCGGCAAGTCTACGAGGTCCTCAAGGATATTCACATCGCGATGCACGACTACTCCGGGGCACTGGATGATATCGACACATACCTCAAGCTGGACCCCAACGGTCCAGCCAGCCAGCAAATGCGGGCAACTCGCGAGCAATTGGTGAAGGCGCTCGCGAACACGCCGGCGAAAGAGAGTCCGAAAACACAATGAGTTCACACGGTTCTGCAGGCAATCACCGGCCCCAAGTCATGGCGACCCAGGCAATCCGCTGGTTCCAGGTTCTGGCCATCGCAGGCGGTCTCGCCATCGCCGCTTCGGCGCAGCAGGCCACTCCCGACTATCGCAACGCAAGCCTCCCAATCGAAAAGAGAGTCGCGGACCTTCTTCCGCGCATGTCGCTCGAAGACAAGGTCGATCAGCTGACGGGCGGGCAGCGCCACCCCGGAATCCTCGACACCACCGGGAGGTTCACCCCCGATCAGGCCCAAGAAGCATTCGGCAGGCTTTACCAAGAGTTCACCACGATCGGCCCCTATGACGCCGCCGTCCTTCGCAACGCCGCGCAGCGATTCGCCGTGGAAAAAACGCCCCTCGGTATTCCTCGCATCTTCATGGGTGAAGCTCTGCACGGCTACATGTTTAACGGCAGCACCAGTTTTCCTCAGTGTCTGGGCCTTGCGAGCACCTGGGACCCAGACCTTGTCCGCGAGGTTTTCACCGCTGCCGGGGACGAGATGGGTTCTTCCGGAACGAACCAGGCGTTTTCGCCCGTTATCGACTTGGCCCGTGACCCCCGCTGGGGCCGCACGGAAGAGACCTACGGCGAGGACCCTTTCCTCGTTTCCCGCATGGGCGTGGCCGCAATCGAAGGCCTGCAGGGCAACAGCTTCCAAATCGATCACCACCATGTGCTCGCCACCGCCAAGCATTTCGTCCACGGCCAGATGGAAGGCGGCCGCAACACAGGCCCGTCGAATATTTCCGAGCGCGAGTTGCGCGAATCCTTCTTTGTTCCTTTCGAAGCCGCCGTCAAGGAAGCGCACGTTGGCAGCGTCATGGCCTCCTATAACGAAATCGACGGGATTCCGGATCACATTAATCACTGGCTGTTGGGAACGGTGCTGAGGCAGGAGTGGGGTTTTAGAGGCTACGTCACTTCCGACGGCGGTGCGCTGCAGATGCTCTACGAAACGCACCACGTCGCTGCAAATGCTGCCGACGCCGCGCGCGAAGCCATCGCCGCTGGCGTGGAATTCGATTTATCCGACGGCTCAGTTTATCGCACGCTCGTCGACTCAGTAAAACAAGGCAAAGTGCCGCAGTCGCAGGTCGACGCTGCCGTTTCGGATGTTCTCGCCGCAAAATTCCGCCTGGGCTTATTCGAGAATCCCTACGTCGATCCCGAATACGCGGCAAAAACCACCAACAGCCCCGAACATCAAAAGCTCGCCCTGAAGGCCGCGCAGGAATCCATCGTCCTCTTGAAAAATGACGGCGATCTCTTGCCGCTCAACATTTCTAAGGTGAAGAACATCGCCGTCATCGGGCCTAACGCGGCAGACGTCCATCTGGGCGGCTACAGCCGTGAAGCCGGCCATGGCGTCAGCATCCTCGATGGCATCCGCCAGCGCGTGGGCGGAGGCGTCAACGTTCTCTATTCCGAAGGCTGCAGGATTACCAACGGCAAGCAGGGCTGGGCCGGCTGGTACGAAAACAACATCAGCGTCATCGACCCGAATACGCAAGTGGAAGCGATCCGCGCTGCGGCCGAGACAGCCCGAAAAGCGGATGTCGCCATCGTCGTGGTCGGCGAGAACGAAACGACCAACCGTGAGGCGTGGTCCGAGCAACACCTCGGCGACCGCGATTCGCTCGACCTGCTCGGTGCTCAAGATCAGCTCATCAAAGCCGTCTTCGAGACCGGGACTCCCACCGTTGTGCTCCTGCTCAACGGCCGGCCGCTATCCATCAATTACGTCGCGCAGAATATCCCCGCAATCCTCGAAGGATGGTATCTCGGGCAAGAAGGAGGAACGGCTGCCGCCAATGTTCTATTCGGCGACGTAAATCCGGGCGGGAAGTTGCCGGTCACGTTCCCGCGTTCCGTGGGCCAATTGCCCGCTTATTACGATCACAAGCCGTCCCGAAACCGCAGTTACGCGTTTGCTGACAGTACTCCGCTGTTTCCTTTCGGCTTCGGCCTCAGCTACACGAAATTCCGCTTCGAAAATCTGCGCGTTGAGCCCGCAAAAATCAGCGCGAGCCAGACCGCCACGGTGCGGGTCGATATCACGAATACGGGCAGCCGCTCCGGAGACGAAGTGGCCCAGCTCTACATCCACCAGCGACTTTCCTCCGTCGCGCAGCCCGTCATGGCGCTCAAAGCCTTCCGCCGCGTGACCCTGAAGCCCGGCGAGAAAACCACGGTCGAATTCAAGCTCGCTCCCGACGCCCTGGCGATTATCGACGAGAACATGCGCCGCGTCGTGCAGCCGGGCGCCTTCGACATCATGGTGGGCCAGAGTTCCGCGCAAACCTCCAGCGTGGCGCTCGAAGTCTTGCCGAACCAGTGAGACCCCAAATCCGCCCTGGTTGCCTTAATTGATCGATATTGCCTTCCTGGGGGAGACGTCCACGAGGACGATCACGACTCCGTCGATCTTATTGTCCAGCGTGCGATAGGGAAGGACGCGGAGCTGGTAACGCTTCCCGTTTCGATCGGCCACCTCTTTTTCCACGGTCCGCAAACTCGACATCACCTGTGTGGCCATCGTTTGGAATTCCGGAATTGCGATCGTGGGGTTGATGTTCAGCAATGGTCGCCCCACGTCGCCGGGGATGAGCCCGAGGATTTTCTGCGCTTCCGGTGTGAACCGGCGGATGGTGAGATCCCTGCCGACCATCATCACCGCAATATCGATGCTCGAGAGCAAATTCGTCAGATCGTTGTTCGCATGCGAAACTTCCACGTTGCGGTTACGGAGCTCGTCGTTCACTGTGCCCAGCTCTTCGTTCGTGGACTGCAGCTCTTCCTTCGCTGTTTCGAGCTCCTCGTTGGTGCTTTGCAGTTCTTCGTTGCTCGATAGAATCTCTTCGTTCGCGGACTGCAGCTCCTCGTTCGTCGCTTCGTGCGTCTCGATCACCGATTGCAGATATTCCTTCGTTGCCGCCAGCTCCTGCTCGAGTTTCCCAATCAGTCCCGCTGCTGCCTCCGATTCTTTAGCGCCAGGGGACGCCTTTTGCCCGGGCTTGCGCTCTGGCTCGATAAAAGCGTCCTCGAACACAACCATGAAGTACTGCCCTTTCAAACCGCCAATGCTGAGCGGAATCACTTCGAAATTCACCAGCCGCGTCGAATCCTGGCCGCTCGACGCACGGCCTTTCGCCTCGCCGCCGCCGTTTGCCTCCCCGTTCTTGACCCGAATGTTTTGTCTCCGCACCAGAGAGTTTTCGCTCGCGGCACGGTCGATGGCATTCCTCAATTCAACGAGCAGGCCCTCACGCGCCATCTTCAGGATGCTCAAGCTGGCCCGGCCTGACGCAAGCTTCAGATAGCGGCTCACATTCCCGCGCGTGTGCAAGATTTCCCGGTCTTCATTAATGACGGCCGCCGCGGGAGCGTAGTGCGTCAGCAGGCGGCGATCGAATTCCTTCTGGACCTCGGTGTAATTCCAGGCTGCGTCCACCTTCACGGGAATCGCGGCGGGACCATATTCTTCTTGGTCTGGCTCTCGATTCATCGAAAATGCCACAACTTGGCGTGCTCGGCTGGCTTTCTTCGAGAAGATTTTGCACGCGCGGTCTTCTGTCGCGAACAAATTCGTAGCTGCGCCCAAACCCTCCGAAGTTCCCAGCACCAGGTAGCCTCCCGGCCTCAAGGCATAGTGGAACAGAGAGAGCACCTTGCTCTGCAGAACCGGCTCCAGGTAGATCAGCACGTTCCGGCAGCAGATGACGTCCATCTGGGAGAACGGTGGATCGCGGACCAGGTTGTGCTGCGCGAAGATGCACATATCGCGGATGCTTTTGCTGATCCGGTAGCCGCCCTCTACTTCACCTGCTTCACTGAAAAACCTGAGCAGCCGTTCGGCTGAAACATCTCCGCGAATGTTTTCCGGGTAGAGCCCGCCCCGGGCCCTGGCCACGCTGGCTTCGCTCACGTCGGTGCCGAAAAACTGTATGGGAATTTGGGAGGCTTTGTCACCGAGGGATTCCAGCGCTGCGATCGCAACGGAATACGTCTCCTCGCCGGAAGCGCATCCCGGCGTCCAGATTCGAACGGCCGGCTCCCGCCCGTGGCGCCTGATGATCGATGGAAAAACGCGTTCCTTCAACGCGTCGAACACAGCCGGATTGCGGAAGAAATTGGTCACATTGATCAGCATGTCCTGGTACAAGGCCTTGATTTCCTTTGGATCGCTGCCCACGCGCTTCACGTATTCTTCGAGGACGTCGATCTTGTGAACCAGCATGCGGCGCTGGATCCGCCGAAGAATCGTGGTCTGGCGGTAGTGCGTGAAATCCACTCCCGTCGCCCTGTTCAGAATCTGGAAAATCGCGCTGAGTCCGCCGTTTCCCGCCTTGACGATTTCGGTGCCTTCGGCACTGTGAGCGCGCGCAACGTAAGGATGGCGCGCGATCCGCGCGAGTTCCCGGGCAATTCCACTCACGGGTAGCGTGTGGTCCACGCGCCCCGCCGCAATCGCGCTTCGCGGCATGCCGTCGTACTTGGCCGACTCGTCCTGCGCGAAAGTCACGCCGCCTTGCGCCTGGATCTCCGCCATCCCCAGGGTTCCGTCCGTTCCCGAGCCCGATAGAATCACTCCGATCGCTCGATTGCCCTGTTCTTCCGCCAAAGAGCGCATGAAGCGGTCGATGGACATGTGAATTCCATGCGATCCCTCGCGCGGAGCGAGCTGCAGCGACCGGCCGGAAATGGACATCGTCGTGTTCGGCGGTATCACGTACACGTGGTTCGGCTCAACCTTTACGCCTTGCGTCACTTCTTTGACCTGCATCGCGGTTTCTTTCGAGAGTAGCTCGGCGAGAATGCTGGGGTGCTTCGGGTCGAGGTGCTGAATCAAGACGAAAGCCATGCCGGTATCCACCGGCAGTAACCTGAGTAGTTCGGAAAGCGCTTCGATGCCGCCCGCGGAAGCTCCGATCGCGGCAATCAGGAAATTATCCTTCGCGTTCGCCCCACTCACGGCACGCGTTTCCGCAACAATGCGGCGTTTCTTCCGCGTGGGCGATTTTGACTTCATCGTTTCCCCAACGGCGCCCTCGCCGATGGTCACAGAATGACGTATGGTGAGCCGCGCCGACCTTGTCCCCAACCTTCGGGACTTCTCCCGAGGTTTCGGGACCTGTCCCCGAGGATTCGGGACTCGCTAGGAGTCTAATCCTAGCGCATTACGCCGTGTGGAGCGACTTGTTTCTATTGTCGCCCCGAGACTTTACCAATTCAGTATATGAGTGGTGAGCCGGGCAGGACTTGAACCTGCAACCCGCTGATTAAGAGTCAGCTGCTCTACCAATTGAGCTACCGGCCCACAGTCCCAAAATTATAGCACGGCGGGAAATCCTCATCGCGCGCGCGGATCGTTGCGAAGGGTAGTCGCAATCTCCTTTGCCACGCTCCGCGCCCGCACCAAATCGCCTGGACCGAATGAAATCGCGGCCACGCGCGCGTGCCCTCCGCCGCCATGCTTCTCGCACAGCGACGCCAGGTTCACTTCCGCCGACGCTTCCTTCCACGGATTCGTCCCCACCGACACTTTCGCCCGCGTCGGCGACGCGCTCACCCCCACCGAATACAGCGCGTCCGGATACAGGAAATACGGAATGAACTTGTTGTACCCCTCGAGATCGAGGTCGCTCACGTCGAAGTAAATCACGCCGCCGCGCGAGTCCACGCGCTCCCGCAAAATATCGATCGAACGCCGGTGCCGCTCGAGCAGCGGGCCCAGATGTTTCTTCACGATCGGCAGCTCCACCATTCCCGCCAGCGATCGGTAAGCAAGGTCCGGAATAATCTTCGGGACCAGGTCCGGCTCCGGCGCCGCTTCGATCACCAGCGCAAGTTGCATCGCCGGCTCCCGCAGCCCCACAGCTTCCTCAGGCGATGAGAACTGCGCCCCGTCGATGATGTCGCCCCACTTGATCAGGTCGGCGATCGGCTTCGCGTCGAATCCGAATCTCTCTGCCGCCACCGTCGCAATTAGTTTGGTGCACGACTTGAACCGGGGGTCGTAAAACTTCTTGCCCGAATGATCGTTGCGGAAATGCTCCGCGTCTTCGGGCTTCAGGAACGCGCTCTGGTGATGATCGAACCACCAGGTAAGCTCCGGCGAGGGCGAATACTTGAAGTCGACGATGGCGTTCTCGTCGCCGTCGAACACCCCATCCTCGAACGGCTGCGACGCTTTGTGCGTCATTCCCGTATAGAGGAATTCGGCGCTCGGGTTGATCCGCTCCCGGTAAAACCGCGAGAAAATCGCGGCGGAGGAGGCTCCGTCGAAGCACTTGTCGTGAAAGCAGACGCGAACTCGCAACTCAATCTCCCGCCGCGCACACTGCCCTGCGGCTTCTGGCGCAGGAAAATACGCCGCAAAGGAAAGCCAATGAGAATGGCCGCTCCGGTTTCAGTTGTCAAGAGGAGCCGGGAACGAGTAGTGTCCTGATTTGAGCGATGCCTAGCGAAGGGTGAAAGGTGGGAGTAAGTCAGTTGCCCTTTCAATCGGTCAAAGGCTATACGCCAGCGGATGCTTGGGCTCGTAAAGCATGATGTCGTCCGCGCCAGGTACGGCCATTACGATCACGAGTCCGTACCCGTGATCCTGAACTTCGCCGCGGAACTCCGCTCCTTTGCCCTTCAGTTCAGCCACCGTCTGTGAGATGTCGTCGCACATCAGGGAGATCAGATGGTGCCGCGGCGATTCGTACGTCTTGCCATCGTAGACGCTATGGGTCGGGTGCACGCCCATCTCACTCCGCCCGCTCTTGAAGATCAGCCAACCCGCGCCTCCGCCCTGCGCATCCTCGATGTAGGGCCAGCCGAGGACGTCGCGAAGGAATGCGCGCGTTGCGGGGGCATCGTCGGAATAAATCAGGGTGTGAATGCTGGTGATCATCAGACTGAGAATGTCCGGCTTTTGCGAGGCATGAATGTCCGCGTCGAGGGGCCGTTAGGCCCCATGGAGGATGAGCGAATCAAGTTGAGCGCGCGAGAGCGGGAGCGATTGTTCCCAGCGTGCCCCTAATCAGGTCAACGCAACGCGCCAACCAAGTACAAGACCACCGCGACGAGCACTACCGTCCCCACAATACCGAGGCCCCCGCCTGCTCCCCATCTCGAATAGCCGTAATACCCACCGCCTCCGCCGAACAGCAGCAGTAGAACTATAATCAGTAGTAACATCGAAAGTCTCCTTTGAGCCTGTGTTTCTGGACGCGTGCGCTTGGTGCGTCTCTGACACAAGAACGACAATGCGCCACCCTTCCCGCCGGCGTCTGTTCAATACAGCACGCATTTTGAAACTGCCGTGTCCCCCAACGGAGCACTATCCCACGCGGTTTGCTAGGGTTGTTGGAGTACGAATACAGGGGATCCTGCGGAGTTAGGACGCACTTCACCCGGGAACGCCTCCCGACTCCCGACGCTTCGGGATCGGGATCCCGATTGGCGTCCGGCGAACCGCCCGGGCACAGCGTGTCGGCAGATCCGCCGTGGCGGGCCGTGCCCTTCGGCGCAGAATCAGGATTTGACCCGTCCGGGGGCGCCGCCACGAAAGCAATTTCTAAGGGGTTTTCACGGGAGGCGCAGTCGGTTGCTCTTGCGGCGCTGGCGCCGGAGCTGGCGGTTTGTAGTCCACCGCCGGCCTTATTACCGGCCTATACGCCGTCGGTTTAACTTCTGTCTTCTTCGGCTTCTTTTTCTCTCGGCCTCGTTTGTCTCGATTGCCCATAACTCCCTCCCTTACGACGTAACTCTTCACGCCACCCGAGCCATTCTACCTCTGACGCGCAAGCATGCATAACGAAACGCGATGGGGGGCCAGGGCGAATCTTTTACGGCTTTGCCTTTTCGCTCGTCTCGCTGCCTTTTTTCGCGCGTGGCCCCTGGATCTTGGCGGACTCAAAATGAACCGGGTCTCTCAGGTTCTGCAGTTCCCGGTAGTAGTAGAGCGCAGTAGGACGTTTTCCGTTGAATCTCAACTTTTTCAGGAACTCGATTTCTCCTCCGGTCACATCGGCGCTCATCGACGGGTTACGAAGGAATTCTTTGAGCCCTGGCTCTTCCCCGAAAGGCTCCCCGGCTTCCTTCTCCACAAACTCAAATCTCTTGGCGTACGCCGTGGCCAGCCTGCGATTCAGCACGATCTCCATCGCAAAGCTCGCGAGGTCGATATCCCACGATTCGATCAGCGGATCCAGGAAAGACACGCAGTTTTCAACCGACACGTCAAAAACGTCCGCGTCCAGGAATTCCAGGATGATCACCCGCATCTGTTCGTAGCTTCGGCCGCTCAGCCGGGCCACCAGCTGCAGCCAGTTTTCGCTTTCCAACTCTTCCTTGGCCACTTTCTTCACCACGCCCAACAGCCTTTGCGTGACTAGGCGCTCAAGCTCCCCGAACGGCTGCCTTTCGAAAATCGCCCGTATCTCCTTCTCTTTGCCGGGCGCCACCTTGCGCAGAATCAGCTCCCGCACTTCCTTCAGCAGCGCCGCGGGCGGCTCCGCCAGGCTTCTCCTCAACCCCTCCTTGCGCTGGTGCTCGGCCAGCTCCGAAAGTCTGCCGGCGGGGAGCTTCAGGAACTTGCCCATCTTGGCGTAAATGTCCGTTCGGTCCGGCGCCGGAGGCAACTTCTTCCGGGTCAGCAGTTGCGAAACGTAGGATTCCGTCACTCCCGCCGCATCGGCCAAGTCCTTCTGCTCCAACCCCAACTCTTCCAGCCGCTGTCGAATTACCAGGCAAACATCCACGAGCGCCTCCAGGTGGATTAACCGCTATAATTGAATCCAATGAAAGAATCTCAGATTCAACTTGACACGTCAAGTTAATTAACCTACTGTGGTTAAGCGAACGAGAGATTCATAAGGTAATCAAAACTAAATGCGGTTATCTAAAGCGTCCCTTCGCTAAGAAACTTGGGAGTTCTCCATAATGTATGCACGCCGAGTATCAATGCAGTTGAAGCCGAATAGCGTTGCAGAATTCACACAAAAGCTCGAGAGACAGGTCATTCCCCTGCTCCGAAAACAGACCGGGTTCCAGGACGAAATCACCTTTATCGGTCCCGGCAACACGAGGGCGTTTGGTATCAGCTTGTGGGAAAACAGAGAGAATGCGGACAATTACAACCGCAATTCGTATGCCGAAGTGACGAAGTTGCTGGCGGGAGTCGTTGAAGGAACACCCGAAGTGGAAAGCTACGATGTTTGCAACTCGACCTTCCACAAGATCGCCGTTCACGCAACAGTCTAGGCCAAAATCAGTTCTCTGGGTGGGGCGGACAAAATCCGCCCCTCTCAGCATGGGGAGAGAGTGATGGAGTTTCTGCTTTGGATCGTGGATGGCCTGGCGGCGGGCTGGTTGACGGGAAAAGCAATGTCCGCTGATGGCCGCGGCCTAATCATGGACGTGCTCACGGGTATCGTGGGCGGAGTAGGAGGCGGATTCCTGATCCACGTAGCTGGCCTGCCTGTGCAAGGAAAGATGATTTACACGAATCTGGCTGCGATCCTGGGCGCGGTTGTTCTTACCACCCTCAGTCGAATCGTTACTCAAAGACGGGCATACGCCTAGCCCGACAGGAAGCGCTTCACGAATGATGAGGTTCCCAATGCCCGCCAAGATCTTGAAAGGATTTCCGCTGCGGCGTTGTTCGTGGTTCGTCGACCCCATTGTGCCCGATGCGCTCTCCCGCAAGTTGATTCGATGGCTAGATGTAGTTTGCCTCAAGCAAGTCACTGTCAAGGTTTGAGTTTGTTCGTCCCGCGCGTTACGGCGGAACTAAGGAAACGGTAATGGCAGATGAGATCAAAACAGGGACGGTCCTCATTCAGGATGGCGCAGCCCTGCCGAAGGCCCTGAGTTTCGAGAGTGAGTCCTTCGTCCCGGGCTGGAAATTGGTGAAAAATTTGGACGGGCACGCTTTGGATCGAAAAGTCCGCGAAACCGGATGGACCTTCTTTTTTGAAGCTGGCGAAATCAAAGCGACTGTCTTCGGTATTGACACACAGCGCATGGCGCGCCGGGCAATCGAGCGAATCCTTGGGGATTCGAAATCGAAGAGATTCAATTCCCTCGAAATCATGCAGGTCAGCGCAGTGGGTTCTGAGAGATTCCCGGGAGTCAGCTTTCTCACCGTCAGAGCGAACGTGCGGCACATTCAGGAGAGTTTGGTTCTTTTCCATGTTAAGAGCGCTGCGCACTCTGCAGCGAATGCAAATATGGATGGCAATGCCAAAAGACTGGATTCTCTTCCGAACCAGGATGTGGAACTTACCATCGGCGACCCGCAGCGCGAAGAAACATCGAGACAGTCAGACCTGGCGGCCGTCTCGGGTCGGTAATTCTTTGGAAGAATTAGAAGGAGACGTTCAATGAAAACAATACGCAGATCGGCGATTCTTCTTGTTTTGGTTCTGTGTTGCACTCCGCTCCTTTCCGGTCAGGATCTTTCCTCGTACCGGAAGTTCGAGCTCGGGACTAGCCTCCTTACTGTTTCCAAGCAGATCGGCCAAGACCCGCTTCGTGCGGACCTGATCCACCAGAGCCCCGCGCTGATTCAGCAGATCACCTATTGGCCGATCGAAACCGGGCCGTCCTCCACCCACGCGGAATCGGTCTCACAGGTTCTCTTCAGCTTCTACAACGGACAGCTCTACAAGATTTCCGTGACGTACGACCAGCAAGCCACGGAAGGCCTCACCGAAGACGACATGGTGGCAGCTATCTCCGCCCGCTACGGCACCGCAACCAGGCTTTCCCCAGAGATCGCGGTCCCAACCACCGACGAATATGCCCCATCTTCGAAGATCATCGCTCGCTGGGAAGACGCAGGAACCTCGGTAAGCCTCTTCCGCACCAATAGCCTGAACACTTTCGGGCTCGCAGTGTACTCAAAGCAGGTGGCCGCGCAGGCTGACGCCGCAATTATCGAATCGGCGAAACTCGAGAAGCAGGAAGCGCCGCAGAAGGAAATTGACCGCGAGAAGGGCGAAGCCGACAAGCTCGAAGCGGCACGGCTCAAGAACGTCAAGGCTTTTCGCTTCTAGCGCTCGCTGGTACGTAACTCCTACGGCGCGTGGTGGAAGCTCCATGCTTCGGTTCCCAGCACGCCCTGTTACGCTGGCACTGTAAGGCAGGCGCGCCGACGAGAGCGTTCTTGGCACGGAGACCTTAAATGCAAGATTTGGGCAATCGCAGAATATTACTCGCAAGAATGGACAAAGCTTTTAGCGACTATTCCCACGAAGCTGAAAAGCTCAGCGTCCTCTTGGCCGAACCTGCGGACGCGTCAAGCTGGAGTTCCTATCACAATCTGCTGAAGCAACGAACCGCCGAAGTCACCGCCTACGAAATGTACCGCGCCATCCGCGACGAAATCTTCACCCTCATCACTCCCCCCGCCGAACAAGACCGCCCCAAATCCAGCGTCAACTAGCCCCCGATTCAAGCCTTGCACCGCCCGTTGGGCGCGATTCTCGTCTTCTTGCTCCACACGTTGCTCGTCTTGAGCCCGAGGCATGCGATGGCGAATTGCCGGTTTCAGGGTGGAAGCCCCGGACTCGGGTTTCAGGGTTTGTACTTGCAAACCCTGAGCCCAAACAGTCCGGGGAGCACGGCGCTTTGTGCCGTGCGAAAACGAGGACCCCAAAATGGGCTTTAGCCCTGGGAATTTCGCTCGCTCCCACACTTCGCGAGTCCCGACCTCTTCGAGATGCAAAGGGTTCCAAGGCAAATCACTTCAGCCGTTCAAGGCAAAGTCAAACCCCCGCGCACCCTGAACTTCCACTGCAAAGACCAAGCAAATCACTTCGCGGTTAACTATCGCAGTGGTATCATCCCGCCCAGCCGTGCGTCAAGATGCGAAACACCGGAGAAGTCATGCCGAGACAAAAGGTCCAGCCACCCGCCAGATTCTTCGCATGGGCGCGCCTCTACTGTGTATGTTCCTGGCCTCGCTGTCGCTGGCAAGGTCGCGTTCGCATCCCCACTACACGGTCATTCTCCCGGATAAGTACGTTGGATGGGTCCAGGTTATCTTTAACGATCCGCAGGCACCGCAGCTTCCCCATAGGAAAGACGGCGGCTATGAAATCGAGGTGCCGGAATCAGGAATTTCCCGAACATCAGACTTCCACGTTAACGATTCCACGTCAAAGGATGAGTTCTATTACCGTTCGCATCGTCCGGATGGCACCGTGACCATGCTTCCAGTGCCACCCGATTATGTGCTGCCGGGCGTCTGCGATGGCGGATTCACTCTGATGGATACTGACGGAAAGGGACCGGGGTCTTCTTGGTTCGTATTTATTGGCCCGGCGGATTTGCGAGCCAAGGTCCCGCTCGCGAACTGGCCCAAAGTAGTGGAGGATTATGCGAAAACCCATGGGGGTAAGAAGCATATTGAATCGTCGGGTCCATTCCCTGTACCAGGAAGGATGCCTTCCGCGGCTCCCACGCAGCCATAGGCTGATTAGATGACGTTGCCGGGTACCTCAGGCTTCCGTTTTGAATTTGTCGTTGGCGAACGCTCTGCTCGCAAGCCGGGTGCCCCAGGCTTTCCCTCTTGAACTTGCGTTTGTCGAACCGTCTGACCGCAAGCTCCAGCTCAACCAATGAACCGAGACCGACAACTCCACGCGCGGGGTGCCCCACGGTTCGTGGTTTTCCGAACCGTGGGTCTTCCGACCCCTCGGAATCGCCCTTGACACCGGCGCGCCTTTAGCGCTTCCTCAGTTGAGCCTCTCCCTCACGCGGCGGGTGGCCGGCCTTTTGGCTCGGGCTTGAAGTTGCATTTGCCTTTGGTTGAAGCAGTTGAAGTTGGGGGTGCCGCACTCTTTGCGGTTTTTGCAAAGGGTGCGTCTTTGCTTTCTCCGTATCGTTCTGGATCGATTGTACCGAGACAATTCCTCAAGGCGGAGTCAACCTCTCGCGCACCCTTTGCTAAAAAACGCAAAGAGTGCGGCACCCTGAACTTCAACTGCAAAGACCAAAGCAAATCACTTCGGGGTTAACTATCGTAGTGGTATCATCCGGCTTTGCTGTGCGTCAATTACAACCATGCGAAACACGGCGGGTTCATGGCGGCGAACAGGGTCGGCCACCCTCTATGACGTTGTCGGCTCTGTCAAGAGACACGTAGAGTTTGCGAACCGCGGACGGTTCGTTTTTTTCCTAACCCGGGGTCTTTCTCTCATCTTGACCAAGGCTCGCTTCATGAATCGGGCGGTGGAACGCTGGTTCCACCAACCATCTATTCGGTCACCGTACTTCCGACCATGATTCATTCTTCAGACGCCCCGATCACTCGGGGGAGCAAGGCGCCCAATCAGCCTAGCGATGAACTCGCGTTCACCAGGGTGGCCCCCGGGCTGCCTTGCATGCGAACCAGCCGTGCGTAATCTGCCCCACTGCGCAGCATCCAGTACATACGCACAGCCAACTTGCGCGCGATGGCCACCTTCGCCACCGCGTGTCCTCGACGGGACTTCAGCCGCTGATAATCCTGCCGGAGTTCGGGATCGAAACGCACGGCGTGGTGCACAGCTTCGATCAGCAGCCAGCGCACCATGGTGTTGCCCTGCTTGCTAATCGCTCCGAGCCGTCGCTTCCCGCCCGAAGAGTGTTCGCTGGGATTCAATCCGAGATAACTGGCGATCTGTTTGCTGCGGTGAAAACGCGCCACCGGACCGATGGTCAGCACGAATGCCAGCGCGTTCACCGGACCGATTCCCGGATGGGTCATTAAGCGGGCCGCGTCTTCTCTGCGCTTGGCTTCTTCCAACACCGCGCGGTCCAGTTCGGCGATCGCGGGATCGAGTTGGTCGAGCAAACGCAGAAGCTCTTCGCGCCGGCGGCTAGCCCATGGCCCAAGAGGAAGACCTGCGAGCTCCACGCGGCCGTGCTTGGTGAACAGCTTTTTCTTCCGGCACAAGCCCTGGCTCATGGCCAGAAAGTGGAGTTGGTTGCCCAGCATCGTTCGCATGCACAAGTTTGTGACGGTGCCAGAGTAGCTGCCGGAGATCGCGTTCTGTCGGAGTGGGAACCCAGATCCGTGGGAAGCGATTCGCCAGCATCAATTCGAGAATGAGTAGAGCGTCTCGCTCGTCCGTTTTCTGCTTGCGCACTTCGCTGGCGCGAATCTTCGCGGAGTTTCCGATCCAGAGTTCGTGGCCCAGTTCCGCCAGCAGCCGCTCGAACCATTGCATCGGGCCCGTCGCTTCGATGCCCACACGAACCGGCTTCGGTAAACCGCGGTAGAAGGTGTGGGCTTCTCCACTTTCGTGGTCGAGCCGCCGCTCCACCAGTTCTCCCGTGGCTTCGTCCACCATGGCAATCTGCTGATAGCGCGTGTGAAAATCACATCCTATAATCAACATTGCTCGGCTCCTTTCTTCCGAGCCTTGGTCGTTTACCGCTACCAAGTCTACTCGGGAGAAGGAGCCGACAACGTCATCTGATCAGCCTTTATTGTGCGTCAAGATGCAAAACACCGGAGAATTATGGCGAGGAAAGGATCGGCCACCCGCCAGCGTCTCCTCCGGCACCATCGACTATTATGAAGAAGACATGCTCGGCAGCTCGCGCACCCTGGTCCAGGCTGGCGGCACCTCGCCGTGCTTCGACGCCGACTTCCTCCCCTTCGGCTATGAGAAGGACGTGACCACCACCTGCTCTCAGAACTACAAATTCGAAGGCAAAGAGCGCGACACCGAAACCGGAGACGACGATTTTGGCGCCCGCTGTTACACCTGGCGCCTCGGCCGCTGGCTCTCCGCTGACTGGTCCGCTGTCCCGGCGCCCGTTCCCTACGCCAACTTGACCAACCCGCAAACCCTGAACCTCTACGCCATGGTCAGCGACAACCCCGAATCCTTCGCCGACCTCACTGGCCACTGTGGTACGGGAGCGCCCTCCGAACCCTGCCATGACGAGCGCGGCCACGGTAACAGCAGTGTCGAGGGTGAGCCCGGAAGCTCCGGCATCGTCAACGCCTCCTGTAGTCTCGAAAGTTGCGAAACCTTAGCCGAGTCTTCGGCCCAGGGCACCCAGATCGCCGCCCAAGAAGCCGCGGCGCAAAGTACTGGAGAGGGCAGTCCGGCCAACCTAGAAAGACGCGCCGCCATCGCAGACGCGGCAGAAGCCCACGAAGGCGACACGTCGATGCCTTACACTGCGGACCACGCTACGTGTAACTTGTTTTGTCAGAAGGCTGTTGCTGAGTCGGGGGCGCCTAAGCCCGAAGTTATGAAAGAGGATGGGAAGATGGGCGCTCCCTCGGCTGCGGAACTGTCCGGAGACAGAATCCCTCCAGGCTGGAGACTTCTCAAGAAAGGCGAATCTCCGCAACGAGGAGACATTGCTGCACGAAAGGAGCACTTTATCGATGCAACCGGGCACTCCGGAATAGTTGTGTCCGTGAAGAATGGCGTGGTAACCGTTATGGCCGCTCACCAAAAGGTCATAGGTAAAGATATGTCTTTTCAACCGGGTGGAAACAACCATTTCCTAAGGTATACTGGGGAGTGAACCTATGAAACGCTTGTTGAAAAAGTTGATCGCTGCGTTTGTTGTTCTGAATCCGTTTCCTCTGATCCTGTGCGTCGCTGCCTTACAACCCGAAAGAGCTGAATCGAAGCCGGTCGTACTATCCGTTCAGATCGAACACGGGAGCTCCGTTTACAAACTAAACGGCAAAACTGTCGAGGACCGGCGTGAAAACTCTCTTTTGAATAACCTTGGGCAAGTTGCCACTGACCGTGGTAGCAACACCGTGGTCTTTGTCGTTATCGACGAGAAGGCGCCGTTTACAGAAGTCGGCAAACTAGAAACCGCGCTTGATAAGATTGATATGCCTAACAGAAGGCTATTCATGGCAGACTTCGCTGACGGAACAATGAACGAGATTCATTTGGATCCAAAGGCGCTGCCGATTCCGAGAGAGTAAGACTCGGGCCTGATTAGATGACGTTGTCGGCTCCTTCTCCCGAGTAGACTTGGTAGCGCTAAACGACCAAGGTCCGGTCTCGGGATCCCGGTGGGTCCACCGGACCCACAAACCGGGGCTCGGAAGAAAGGAGCCGAGCCCGCCGCGGCGGGATGATTATAGGATGTGATTTTCCACAGGCGCTATCAGCAGATTGCCTTCGTGACCTTCGAAGGGCCACCTTAGTTGAGCCTCTTCCTCGCGCCGCGCGCGATTCCCGGGTTTCACTTTCAACTGTAAACTGTCAACTTTGAACCGCATTCTCTGAACCGCATTCTCCCCAGTACTGGTTCTTGAACATCGGGCGGGTGGCCGGCCCCTTGTTCTGTGAGTTATAGAACTACTACCGTAACTTTGTAACTACCCATCCGGCGAATTTCGTGCTACCATTCCCCGTTTTTATGAGCTGCCAAATTGACGCCACGGGCCGAAGGAGGTCGCCTGTACTTACAGGCGCAAATATAGGTAGGGGCCGAAAGGAGAAGCGCAAGGGTGAACCCGAGACGGCGGGCCGACGAAATTCAATCGCTACACTTTGAAAATAGAAATCCCGCTAAGTCGATGAAAACAAACCGCCTAAAAAATTTCAATCGCTACAATTCGACACTTTCACGACTTGCCGAAGATCGATTCGGCTAGGTCCGCCGCCAGGGGAACGCGGAACCTCTGGCCCTGGTACGCCTTGAGCATCAGCACAATCCAAAGGACGAACGTGACGAGGCTGATGAGCCGAGACAGCAGCAAGCCGATCGAGGCCGCTCCCAAGCCGCCCGTAAGGAAGCTGACGCCAAAAATCATCGCCACCGCAAAGTGGAGAATGTTCAGCGCGCCGAACACTACGATGGACTGCTTAGCGTGGAAGCGCACGAAAGGACGCTTGTCGATGAGAAAAAAAATCAGTCCCGTGATCCAGCCAAGCGCATAGCAAAGCAGGCCAGCGACGTTTTCCTGCAAGCCCGCGTCCGTCACGGCCGATGCGGGCGGCGAGCTAGCGCCGGGTGCACTCGATCCCACGGCAGCGCTCGACTGAGGCGCCCCGCAACTTGGGCAAAACCCCGCGTTATCCGCGACGGCGGCTCCGCATTTCGTGCAGTGTGGCATAGGCGCCTCCCCGGGAAGAATGGTCACCGTTGGGCGCGAAGCCTAGCAAAACCGGGCAGGGTCAGCAAGCTTAAATGGTCAGGTCAACTTGCGGGGCGACTTTGGCGGCGATCAGTGAACCTCCACCACTGGGGATGAGGCAATTTCAATGCGGTTGCGGCCTTGGCGTTTCGCGTGATAGAGCGCGGCGTCAGCGCGAGCAATGAAGCGTTCGAAAGTCGTGTCCTCATCACGCCGGAATCCGGCGATTCCAAAACTCGCCGTCACGCCCACTTCTTTGCCGCCAAAAGTGAATCTCTGTTTCATCACTTGCTCGCGAATGCGCTCAATAGCCAGACGCGTGCCCGCCTCATCCGAATATGTGATCACGATCAGGAACTCGTCGCCTCCGATTCGTCCGCACATGTCGCACTGCCGGACGCTCAGCCGCAGAATCTCCGCGAACTTCGCCAAAACGGTGTCCCCCGCTTCGTGGCCGAATGTGTCGTTGATCGGCTTGAATGTATCCAGGTCCGTCATGATCACCCAGAACGGGAAGGAGTGCCGCATCGCTCCCTTCAGTTGCCGGCTCGCCCACTCCTCCACCGCGCGTCGATTCGGCAGTCCAGTCAAACCGTCGGTGAGCGCCAACTGCTCGAGGAGCCGGTTCTTTTCCTCGAGCTCCCGGTGGAGAAGGACGATTCTGCGGCCCACCTCCACGCGCGCCAGCAGCTCATCCGCGTGAAACGGCTTGGTGAGGTATTCGTCAGCGCCGGCCTGCAGGCCGCTTACAATCTTGGCTTTTTCGGAAACGCCCGTGAGCAAGATGATGTACGTGGAAGAGTCGCGGAAATCGGCGCGTATCCGCTGGCAGATTTCGATCCCGGTGAGGTCGGGCATGAGCCAGTCCGTAATGACGAGGCCCGGCCGATGTTCGGCGAAAAGATCGAGCGCCTCGCGGCCGGTCTTGGCGAGGATCAGCTTGAACTCATCGGGCGGAAGAGCATGCTCGAGAAGCTTGCGCGCGACGGGCGAGTCGTCAACCGCGAGAACGGGAAAAGCCTTATCGCGATAGTTCAATTTTCATCTTTCCTCGAGATCAAGCTAAGACCTCGCATCCGTTTTCTGAGCGGGCGAGCGCGGCACACCAAACAGCGCGCACAAAACGAACAGCACGATGACCGCGCAGAATCGGCGGATGTCCGCGTCACACCTCAAGCGTAAGGTGAGAAAGTAAACGGTCCCACAGTCCGGTAGCTAGAGTCCAACCCCTGCGTTAATGATAGGGCCGACGTCGCGGCGGCTGAGCTCGATTATTTCGGCTGTGCCTTTTCAAGCACGGAAATTGCGGCCAGCGCTGGTAGCGGAAAGAGGCTCGCGCCGAATGCGAACGGCACTAGAATGGCGTCCCAAGAGCGCATGAACTAGATCGCAAGAATCAGAGCGCAAGGGACATGATGCAGCCGGCTATTTCGGGCAACGCGCTTCGCCCGACGGGAGGAATGTTCGACCTCTCATGGGTTCGCGGAACCACGTCCGCGGAACGCCGAACGCTGTTTGCCGGTGGGCTTGGCTGGATGCTCGACGCATTCGACGTGTCCCTGTATTCGCTGGTGCTCACGCACCTGATGCGCGACTTCGGCATGAGCCCGGCGCTCGGCGGTCTGTTGAACTCGTTGACGCTGGTCGCCTCGGCATTCGGCGGCTTCGCGTTCGGCCTTCTCGCCGATCGGATCGGCCGCACGCGCTCGCTGATGGCCACGATTCTGATTTATTCGGCCGCGAGCGGCGCTTGTGGGCTGTCGCAAACCGTGCTGCAGCTCGGGATTTTTCGCTTCATCCTGGGACTCGGCATGGGAGGCGAATGGACCACAGGCGCGGCCCTAATCGCCGAAACGTGGCGAGCCGAACATCGCGGCAAAGCGCTCGGCCTGATGCAGTCGTTCTTCGCGATCGGCGAAATGATCGCGGCGGGCGTCGTGGGATTCATGCTGCCCCGGTTCGAGTGGCGAACTGTTTTCTTCGTCGGGATTTTGCCTGCACTTTTGATCTTCTGGATTCAGAGACACGTTCCCGAACCGGAAATCTGGAAGGCGAAGGTTCGCGCGGGCGCGACGAGCGTGGGACGCTCGCTCCGCGTCCTGTGGCGCAAAGACCTGCGGCGCAAGGGAGCGCTCGCGACGGCCATGAACGCCTGCGCCATGTTCGGCTACTGGGGCCTCTTCACGTGGATTCCGGCGTATCTCTCCTTGCCCGTCGCGCAAGGCGGGCGCGGGCTGAGCCTGGTCAAGACCACCGGCTGGCTGATCGTGATGGGCGTTGGGAAATTTCTCGGATACACCTCGTTTGGCTTCGCGGCCGATACGTTCGGCCGACGCAAAAGCTACGTCACTTATCTTCTCGTCGCGGCAACGCTCGTGCCGATTTACGGATTCGCGAGCAGCCCCGCGTTGCTCCTGTTCCTTGGCCCCTTCGTCGCGTTCTTTGGCACGGGACACTTCTCGGGTTTCGCCGCTATCGTCTCCGAGATTTTCCCCACCGAGATTCGCGCCACTGCCATGGGCGCCAGCTACAACATCGGCCGCGGAACCTCTGCCGCGGCGCCGTTTGTAATCGGTCTGCTGGCGCACTACTTCGGCCTCGGCCCGTCATTTCTATTGCTCGCCTGCGCCTTCCTTGTCGCGGGCATGCTTGCCCTCGCATTGCCGGAGACGCGAGGCAAACAACTGGAATGAGCGATGCTATACTCGGCTTCCGATGCGGAAGTGGCGGAATTGGCAGACGCGCCAGCCTTAGGAGCTGGTGGCCGAAAGGCCGTAGGGGTTCGAGTCCCTTCTTCCGCAAACCTCTTCTCGAAATGGCGCAAATACGCAGGATTCGTTGATTTTGCTGGGTTTTCGAGGGTTCAGACTAGACAGTCATAGACACCGTAGGACATGAAAACGGGTGCCATTGGTAGCAGATTGGTAGCATCAGGCTTCACCGAAGTCAGCGTTCCCCGAGTGTCAGAAGCCCAGCCGCCTGCGCTGCATTCGTCTCCTGCCGCCCTATCGCCAGCGATCCATGCCCTGCGGAGCCGCTTCCAGGGGCTCGTATGTGGTGTAAGACCTTCACCCCTTGAGACGGTAATGCTTCCTGAGTTTCCCAACCAACCGCCAAGCTGCATTGCCGTTCTTCTTGATGCGCCTTCTTTCAGCGGCATTGAACCTCACCAGCTTGTCCTTGTAGAAGCCCTTGCCGAACATTTTCAGGAGCAGTTTCTCGGCTTCGACTTTGAGAACCGAATTGCTCTCAGGAATCAACGTGTAAAGGCCAGCAACGAAGGAAAGATTGCGCTGCCAATCTTGTTCTGCGGTGTAGGCGTCCTTCTGCTTATCACGACTCTGGCCTGGAAGAGTCTGCATGAATCCAATTCGCGCTCCTAGATGCTCAGGCGTCAACGAACTACTCTTCATCGGCTGAAAGTGGATGAGGATCGCGTCCAGTGTGAGTTTGTTGTCGCGGGTCTTGGTTTTCATGGGTGACATTTTATCCGTTTCCCTGCGTCATTGGTACTTCGCGAACCATTTGGCACGGGCATACGCCCTGATGACCGTGGAGGATTTGGCCGAGACTTGCCTGCGGAAATATCTTCTTGGTACCCTTAATACACAGTGGACGACGAAACTGGGCAATCCTACGAAATTCTAACCCGAGTCATCTTCCAGTCGATCCTCGGCCAAGAGGAATTTCCAAATCTCGTTGTCGAACGTAACGTGACCCTTCGTGGAAGAACGACATCTCACCAAATAGACATCTATTGGAGATTTGAAGTCGGCGGTGTGCTTCACGAGGTCATCGTCCAGGCTAAGGATTGGCAGAAGCGCGTTGACCAACTGCAATTATTGGCGTTCAGGCAGATATTGGATGATCTTCCTGGCCAGCCGAGGGGAATCTTCGTGACTCGAAGCGGATACCAAAAAGGAGCGAGAGAGTTCGCACTAGCGCACGGCATTCTGATATATGAATTGCGAGAAGCAACGGAGTCTTCGCCTTTGCGTCTGACCGTTGGGGGATGGGCGAAGTTCTGGATTGTCCGTGTACCTCTGCAAGGCACGGTGAGGTGCGAAGGCGAGGAGTCAAACATCGGGAGAATTTATGCTGTGGATTTCGTTTACGACGTTTGCACCCCGCACTTCTCTGACATCAACTTCGATATACCTAGAGCGTGGCTGGAGCAAGAATATCCCACAAAGGATTTAAGCGATGTCAGGAGAGTGGAGATTCCTCTTGCGACGTTGACCGACATCTTTCTGTACGATCAGAAGGGAGCGGCGGTCAGTAATCTTCAAGCTCTTTTTTCCAAATTAATCGAGCCGATGAAGGAGCAGGGTGTGGATCAGAAAGAGCTGTCGCATGATTTTGCAGAGCCGACTTTCATTCGCGTTACGTCTTCGATTGTGCCCTGCCTTATTAAGGTCAACAGTGTCTCTGCGAATGTGAACATTGAACACAGGCATGAAACACGACGTGGGAAGATGTCGGGCTTTTCACAATTAGTGCTGCGCCAGCTAAACTCTGATCGGACTTGGTGGTTTGCAGCCACACCGTCCGCGATCTCTTTACTTGAGAAGAGTTGACTCGCCAACCCGCCAGTTGGGGAAGCTATTTTTCGGGGGTCGCTGCGGGAGGAACTTCCGCCACCTTCAATAGGGCAAGCTGTTCCTGAACTGCGCGCGTCAACTTGGCTGAAATTTGCCGCCGAATTGCTCTCCCATTCCCTTGTCCCGCAAAAATCGTTTCGGTTTCCTGATACACAGTGGTTCTCCCTTTAGTTTAGACGCGGCCCGTCTAAGACCCTAGCCGATGAAAACCAGTTCTTATCTACTTTGAGCCAATCGACGGCACTGGCGCGCGACCACTCAGGACTGATGCCCGATGATGCAAGGATTGTGAAATTCTTGGAAGGTTTTGCGTTTACCAAAAACCACGCGATTGCACAGTCGAGGCAAGCGGTTGGTTGAGTCTCAAATTCCGTCCCCTCAAAATCGTAGACTTGGAAAAGCGCGGTCAAATGAATCCGCCTTGCGTCGTGTGTTTCCACGTGGCCGCAAGTCAGAGGTTGAGCTATCTCGTACGGCTGTCCATCATCGTCAAAGAACATGCAGAGAGTCTAAACCTCACCAGTTGCCGAGCCAACGGTACGTCCGTACCAGGCGACCGTGATCGTCCGTGCCCTGCGTTCACAATTAAACCCGCACCGCGTTCCGTGATAAATTCACGGTTGTGACCGTTATGACTTTCGATCACGCAATTACGCTCATCTCACTCGCGATAGCACTCTTAGCCGTATTCTTTGGTCCACTTATTTCGACGAATATCGCCAAACGTCAAATCGAGTCATCGGAGAAGATCGCGCTGAAACAGGTCGTCGCTCCTATGCGCCAAGCGTGGATAAACGGATTACGTGACAAAGTGTCTCGGCTATGCGCGGACGCCGAGTTTTGCTGCTATAGCCGAGTCTCTAAAAGTGACGTTTCTCCCGAGTACAAGGAACAGGCGCGAGAACTCCATCGATTGGAAAAAGAAATTGCGCTGACAATAAATCCATCAGAGGAAGACCACAAACAACTGGTCAGGACTATCCACGATATGCTTCGGTGTGTTACGACCAAAGACTTTCTCGGATTGGATCGCGCCGTTCAGAAAACGATGGAGTTGACTCAGAAGATTCTCAAAACAGAATGGAACCGCGTTAAGAGCGAACTATGAATCTAGTGATCTTGTTGAGAAAGGGATGCAACCTACACCCAGAGTCCTGAACCTTCAGAGCGGGTTGTTGATTCCATAATGCTTTGCTGCGAGTTCGGCTTCGTCTAGTGCTCTTTGCAACGCGGACTCTACGCTGACACGGAAATCAGGGTCTGCAACCCCGATGAATACTTCCGTTAGTTTTCGTATGTCCTTCGCAAACTCGACCACTTGATTCTTTAGGTGGTCGGGACCGTCATGCCCTGTCCCACCTGCATGAGTCTCGCGTTGGTAGACTAAATGAAAGACCCGCTTGTTCGCAGGTGTCCCATGAGCCATGTATCTGCTGTAGACTCGGCTCGCACCCTCGTTCCACGCTGGAGCAAAGTCGCGGACGCGTGCGTCATCCCCGTGACCATTTTGGTAGAAAAACTCATACAGGGAACGCGCCTGGACAAAGCTGGTAAGCATACCGAGAACTTCCAGTCGACCGAACTGATTGGGCAGCTCTTTTGCCGCCTTCCATGCAACAGCCCCGACGAACAACCATCTGAGCGCATCGTACAGATCGTCTTCCAAAAATCTGGTGCCCGCTGCTTTATCAGGAATCGTCACGGGATTTAGCTTTTGATCTGTGACTTTACGCCGCCTTTGCTTTCCGTAAACATGCGGGATTCGTGCAAAGGGTTCGAGACTGATCGGACCAAGCACAATTCACGATATTTTGACCTGCGATTGGTTCATCGGGATTCGGAACCATGCGGCAAGGTTTGGACTCCGAACACCCACAAATCCGACACACTCCGCGCTGGAATTTTGCTCGCAGAAGTTGCTTTTTCATAGTTGTTCACGCATCTTTTTACCTAGCCGACCGATATACTCTCTCCGCATCTCGCGCGATGCTCGACAGACGGTTCTCTCCGTCATCTGAAGTGTGTTCATCGGAGATTATCGCGGCGTTCCCAGCAACGGGGGATGGTCTGAGCCCTACGCTCCCTCGTTCACGCCTGTGCCAGCATCCCAATCTCGCGGAATAAGGTTTAGGGGTCCGAACACGGCACGATGATTGTCTCGCATCAGACTACTGGCCGCCCACGAGCGTGCGGCAGAATTGGCATAATTCGGCCGCTTTATCCTCACTGCCGATTGATTTCTTTTTCGAGCGCAGGCGTAACGCGGCCTGTCCGCCCGATCCGTATCGAGGAACCCAAATATCCACAGAAATTCTGTAGTATGGAGGCTCAGAGTATACGGGCGCATCTTTTGGTTCGATGCCCAACAGTTCAGCAAGTTTGGTGAGAAACACGTCTTCGGCCTGTTGCCCTCGGGTTTCCTGTTCGTTTGCCATGTTTTCCCTTTTTGAAGATTTGGTGGGCTCGGCAGGACTCGAACCTGCAAGAATCAGTTCCTAAAAACTGACGGTTATTTGCTCAATTGCTCCCTCTCGACAATCTGTTCTAATCCGTCCTTAAGCAGTGAAGTGGAGGCAGATGTAAACACGGTGCGGTTGTGATTGTGAAGCGGACTGATTGGGACGAAGGCTCCTTTGCCCTGATTCGCCGAAGACTTCCAGACCGCAAGAAATCCATCCGCCAGATAGTAACTCTTCACGCCCGAACCTGTATGCTCGACCGGCACCGTTGTTGTCGTGGTGGCCTGTACGTTGGATGAGTCGCCGCTGTTATCAGTGATGGTACCTCTAACGGTTCCGGTGGACTGCTGCTGCGTCGTGTAACTGTACGTGTAGGCCTGAGTGACGAGGTGCTCACCCCACACGATGGAATACACCGGAAGTACAGGACTAATTCCGTTCGGAGGCTGCGAGGGCAACGCATCCACCGCTTCTTGGGAGTTGGGATTCAGCGGACAGACCCCAGCATACTTTCCTTTCATTCCATTCTTCTTGTACCAGTCCTGCTGGGGTTTGTTCAGACCCACCATTGTCAATCCGACTGTACCCTCGTCATGCTCAACTACAATCACATAGGCTCTGCAGGGCGCTGACTGCTTCGGCTTCGCGCTGCTGGGGAAAGCACAGACCAAAACCGCCACAAGAGATATAAAGAAGCTTGCACGCATGAGACCCTCCGAGGAATCTAGTTCTTGACTCTACTCCTTGCCGTAGGGCCATTGTTCGTGTTTGCGCAGCATGCGTTGTAGCCTGTTCCCAGAGCCTTATTAACGGATAAGGTGAAGTACCATTGCTGCGGTGTGGCGCGTTGGCGATCCTGAATTGCACGAATACTCACATCAGGAGAATGCAGATGAGACGCGCCGTTGCAATCCTACTAACCTCATTGTTCGCTGTTCCCCTTCCCGCACAGCAGGGTCAGCAACAGGGCCAGCAACAGAGCCAACAGGTTCAAGTCGAATGCCGAGACATGGCTGCAACAGGCAATTACCTCGCGCCAAACGAAACCGTAATCAATGGTATGGCTTGCCGCCCCGCTGGAACTCCTTTGCAGGTGGTTGATTCGGCGCACCCTGTCAGCAACCCTGCACCGACTCCAGCGGCGACCCAGGCTGCGGCAGTTACGCCAGCCACTACTGCTTCAAGTGCTCCAGTTCCCGTGAACAACCCTCCGGCTCCGGCTGGAACTCCCACACCGAGCGACCAGGCCCCCGTAGCAATAGTGCTTGAAGACGGAACACCCGTGAATTTGGTTCTGGATGAGAACGTTTCGTCAGCGGATGCAGTAACTGGACAGACCGTGGCCTTCGAGACGGTAGACGATATCGTAGTCAACGGCTTTATTGTTATTCCCCGAGGGTCAACCGCATGGGCCACTGTCACGGATGCGCAGCACAAGCGCCGGATGGGGCGAGCAGGCCACGTTGACATGAACATTGACAAGGTTCGCTTAGCGGATGGCGAGAAGGTTCTGCTTCGAGCCGTAAAGAATTCCCAAGGCGGAAGCAACACAGGCAAGATGGTCGGTGCGATGGCCGCAACAGCCATTTTCACGCTTGGAGGGTCGGCGCTGTTCCTGCTGGCGCACGGCAAAGACACCACCATCCCCAAGGGAACGAACGTCACCGCGTTTGTCCAGGGCAATGTAACGCTAGACCAGTCGAAGTTTCAGAGGCAGCCGCTGCTGAGTCGAGCACAGTGAGGTTTTCGCAGCCATTAAGCTCCTGATTGGCCCATGCCTTCAGTCTGCTTGTTCTTTAGCTCATGGGCCAGTCTGCGCCTAACTTGTGGCTTTCTTCACTCCCGCCTTCACCTTCGCCCAACGCCGCTTCTGTGCTCTGGAAATCTGTGCTCGCGCTTCCGCTGACAGTTTCCTGACGCTGTGATTTGCTGAGCGCCCCAACGCTTTCGCTGCGTCTCTCACTCCGTCCAACTGCCCTTGCAATTTGCCCAACTGCTTTTCGAGTTTTCGTTCCTCGCGTCTGATCGCCGCTAGAATGTTCATTCACGTCCTCCAACTCGAATCTATACCACACTTTGAGTATCGTCCGAGTGGGCGCGTGCCAGGATACATCGCCCGTCTCATTTTTCTCCCCATCCCTTCCTTTGAATCTCGGCATCTGCATCGGCAATTATTTCCTCATATGACTTGTGGCCTGCTCCATCAGCCATCGGATACTCCGCGAACCACAAGGCTCTTTCAGTAAGAACATCCCTGACCTCCGCGTGGATTTTCCCGGTTCCTGAATTGGGGAGCCTATAGATAATCGCTACACACGTGTCGAGCGATGGACTGTAAAAAATTCTTTCCAGGGATTCTCCATAAAACTTGTCCTTCTCCATGTCTTGCAGGATTCCGGCTTCGTACTTCTGGCATTCAATCTTCTTAGCAAAATAGCTCGCCGCCTTGTCCGCTCTTCGCGAGTCCGCACCACAACTCGAAAGAGCAACCGCTAAGAGCACGATGTACCCGATGTATCTGGGCAACGAGGGGGCTGAAATAATTAGGTGCATACTCCTTTGCTCCACAGAGTCTTTATGGTGCGCTAGATGCGCGAGCACGACGGACCGCAAGAATCAAACGATCCAATATGTGTACGACGCGCTGAACCGCGTGACACAGAAGAACTATCCAGACGGAACGAGCGCCGACTGCACGTACGATCTCGTGGGGAAAATTCTGCAGGTGAACGATCCAACCGGCACCTACGGCTTTGCCTACGACAACATGGGGCGGCTGATTGGCACGACGACTACGTATTCGTTCCTGCCAAACACAACTTTTACAAATTCGTACACGTACGACGCGAACTCGAATCGAACGGGATTCACGGCTCCCGATGGCAGCACGAACACCTACACATATGACACGGTAAACCGACTGATAACGCTTGCAAATTCTTGGGCGGGGTCATTCGGTTTTTCGTATGATGCCCTCACCCGCCAGACGCAGTTGACGCGGCCCAACAACGTGGCAACGAATTACGCCTACGATAATCTGTCGCACTTGCTTTCTGTTTTGCATCAACTGTCCGGCAGTACCATTGACGGTTCCACCTACTCATTGGATTCTGCAGGGAACCGGACAGCGAATGAGAACTGGTCGGCTGGCGTAACGTCGAATTACACGTACGATCCGATTTACGAGTTGACGCAGGTTACTCAAGGAGCGAACACGACGGAGAACTACAGTTACGATCCGGTCGGAAACCGGCTGAGTTCGCTCGGACTTTCGCCGTATTCTTACAACCCGTCCAACGAACTGACTTCCACGCCCAGTACGGGCTATACCTACGACTACAACGGGAATCTGACAAGCGAAACAGCCTCCTCGAACACCACAAGTTACACTTGGGATTACGAGAATCGCCTGACGGGTGTGACGCTCCCGAATTCCGGCGGCAACTTGACCTTCAAGTATGATCCGTTCGGACGGCGGATTTACAAGCAGTCGCCAAACGCGACGAGCATCTTTGTCTATGATGGTGACAACATAATTGAGACGGTGAACGGCGGTGGCGCCCAAGTCGCCCGCTATACGCAGGGACGGAATATCGATGAGCCGCTGGCGGAATCGCAGTCCGGTACGGTTGATTATTACGAGCAGGATGGCCTCGGTTCGGTCACTTCGCTCACGACATCCAACGGTTCAGTCGCCCAAACCTATACGTACGATTCGTTTGGAAACACGACGAATTCGTCGGGTTCGCTGACGAACTTCTTTCGATACAACGGGCGAGAGTTCGACACCGAGACTGGCCTCTACTATTACCGCGCGCGTTATTATGACCCGCAAGCGGGGAGCTTCATTAGCGAGGACAGGGTTAGGTTCGACAGCTACGCACCCGGCGCACCAGGTAAGACTTCATCGAACCTTTATCTGTATGTCGCCAACAACCCTACGAACCTAATTGACCCTCTCGGGCTGCAGCCGACTCCCATCGGGCCAATCCGTTGTTTCATTTGTGAGGAATTTGGCATGGGTACCTTCGATATGTGGAACAACTATCGGGAAATGGAGTACATGCGCTGGAAATACTCCGATGTGTACTATCACTGTGTCGGGAATTGCGAGGCGACAAACCAAGGGCCGGGCGGTGCAGCGGCAGCTCAGCTAATTAGCGGCATCCGCACGTTTTTCTCGAAGTATATATCGAGGGAGTATGACTGGCCCAAAGACGTCCAAGCCAACAAATGCGGCCAACAGGGCGGCGATTGTTTCAAGCTGTGCGCCCGATTTATACCTCAGTCGTCGCCTGGGAAGCCGCCCTTCCCCGGGTGGTGAGCATGAAGAAGTCCGACTCGTTCAATCCGGTGGTTTTCGGCTTCCTTCAGCGCCGAGCACTCCTTCTTACAGCGCTCTGCATCGGCCTAGTCCAACTCGTTATCGCATGTGGCGATCGCCAGGAATCTTTCTATCCCTCCCTGTCCGATGCGGATAGAGACGGGGCAATCACTCGCGGATGGATACCAACCTATCTGCCCCACAGTTCTCATAATATTCATGAACTTCATTATCTGTCTCCGTCCACGGAATGGTGTGGCTTTGAATTTGCCCCTAGCGATTCGCAGAGTTTTCGAAAAAGCCTCACGAGCATCAGCGCTATACCGAGATCAGTCGAGCGCGTGCCCACTCCAAGCGTCTCATGGTGGCCTTCCGACCTCACTGGAAAGCTTGACATGCAAAAAGCTAGCAGGAGCGGGTTCGAACTGTATGTTGTTGAAGCGCCCGCTAATGCTGTTGACACGGGTATCTCGTTGTTTGCGATTGATTGGAAAAACGGACGTGCATTTTTTTATGGGACACGTGAAGGCGGACCTTGATGTACTCTTGACCAGCCTCAAAGTTCTGCGCACGGATCTGCTGAGGCGAGCGGTGTCGTACGGGATCGCGTGCTGAACGCGTTGCAGTTCCTTACCGCAAACGAAACTAGATTTGCCCGATCCGCGTTTGCTGTCGCACTTTCAGGATGCAGAAGCGGGCGACTCGTATCCGCGACGCGGGGCCATCAGAGCTGGCGCGGGCCGCAATCGCGGTGTTTGATGCGCTTACGAACGAGTGTGCCATCCGCGATTCAATAGCTCAGTACCAGGACTCCACTTGTACGATTACCGCGTTGTACGTTCACTTGCAGAGTCTTTCCGCGTTTGTCTCAAATTGGTAGTCTGATAATCGAGCGATGCCATTCACGTTCTCACATCCGGCCGCAGTTCTCCCCATTCATTCCAGATTCAAGAATTGGATTCCGCTCTCCGCTCTTGTCATCGGCAGCCTGGTCCCGGACGCTGCATACTATTTGCCACTGCCCGAATATTTCAAACAGAATTCTCATACGCTGCTCGGAACATTTTCCTCATCTCTTCCAGTCGGCGTTTTTGTTTGGCTCATTTTCTTCTGGCTTGCAGCGCCAGCGGTCTTTTTGCTGCCCTCCCCACACCGGGAGGCCATCCGGTCGCAGCGCAAACCTCGCATAGCTTCTGTACAGCAAGCCCTGGGAGTGGCTTCGGGGCTTCTGATTGGCGCATGGAGCCACGTTCTCTGGGATTCGTTCACACATGAACGAGGCTGGATCGTGAAGCAAACGCCGCTCCTTCAAAGGCCACTTTTGGGAACCATGCTACCCGGATATAAAGCGCTGCAATATCTCTCTTCGATATTCGGGCTATGCGTATTGCTCTATGCGTACGACAAGTGGATGAAGGCTTCCGGGTTGCGGCTGTGGATATGGCGGAAGCCGTGCTGGAGATTTTATCTCTGGCTTGGCACTGCTGTGATCTGCTTCTTCGCCGCAGCTATCGAAGCGCGCGCAATCAATGCAATCTCGAGTCTATATTTCCTGCACAGAGGGCATTTCGCGTTCGAGTTTTTCGCAACCTTCGTCAGAAATATTCTGATTGCGCTGTGTGCCGTTTCAATCGGCGCAAAGCTGCTCGGACGTGGTGTATCCCGGGAGCCGAAGCTCAAAGCGCTTCCCTAATGCGTCGGTGGGAATCCAATCGATCCGGGTCCCTCCAATAAAAGGTCGTTCGCCAACCCCTGATTAGTCGCGTTCCCACCTGATCCCAGATGTCAAACGCATCGGGCAGCGGCAGCCTTTTTACGGATGATTGCAGACGAGTAAGCCGAGCGTCCTTTTTCGCGGTTCGCGAGTGAAAGTCCCTCTCCCGCATATTTCCAATTTTCAAAATCTCTGCTGGCATCTCCCATGCACATAGATTTTGGCCCCCGGCGTGGCTGAAGCCAAAACTCCGGCAGTCTAGCGATTTTTTCTCGTAATTGGGCGCGATTGATCGCGCTACTCCCAAGCACGAGGAAAATCGGATGCCAACCGTACCGGAAATCATCACCGAAAGCGTCATGAAACAACTGGAACAAGGCGTAGCACCGTGGCGTAAGCCGTGGTCCACGTCGATTCCGCGAAACCTCATCTCGAAGAAGCCATATCGCGGGCTGAATGTTTTCTTGCTGGCGACGCAAGGATATGGCTCGCCTATTGGCTCACGTTCAATCAAGCCAAGCAACTGGGCGCACACGTTCGACAAGGCGAGAAAAGCACGCTGGTTTCGTTCTGGAAGTTTAGCGAATATGCGAGGGAGAACCGGAGACGGGAGAGACTGAGAACAAGACTTCCGTTTTGCTTCGCTATTACCGCGTTTTCAACATCGAGCAGTGCGAGGGCTTGAAAGCACTCCATGGCGACGACCACAAGCCCGTCAATCCGCTAGCAGAGTGCGAATCCATCGCCAATCGGATGCCAAATGCACCGCGAATCGAGCAGCATTCGCAAGCGTTTTACCGGCCATCGGCGGATATGGTCGGGATGCCATCTCGCAATTGCTTTGAATCACCTGAAGGCTATTACTCCACGCTCTTCCACGAACTGACCCACAGCACGGGCCACAAATCACGCTTGAATCGTTTCGAGGAAAACTCCACTGACCACCAATTCGGCTCTGAGTCCTACAGCAAAGAAGAACTCATTGCGGAGATGGGCGCAGCGATGCTCGCGGGAATCGCTGGCATTTCGCAAGCGACTCTCGACAATTCCGCAAGCTATCTGCAATCGTGGATTAATCGGCTCAAGTCTGATTCGCGCTTGATTATCTCCGCCGCATCCCACGCACAGAAAGCCGCCGATTACATTCTCGGCAAAACTCAGAGCGAAGAAGGTAAACCGGAACTGCTAGCGAGTTGATTGCGACGACCCTTTACAGGTGGAGCTTAACAACTGGAGAAAACGAATGATCGCATGTATCGACAAAGCTGGACGCGTGACCGTCAGTGGAACCGTCAAAGAGTGGGTTTTGTTTCTCGAACGGATGGACCTTACACAACTCCGGCAGACGGACGAATTGGACAGAGCGCGAGAAATCCTGATTGTGGCATCGGCTGTGCCGTTCAACGGCATTGTCCCGAACAAGCGTGCGAGGTGACCCTTTTTAGATAGACAGCCACCTCAAGAGGGTCTTAGGAGAACAGTCGAAGGGTTGGAACGGGAGGCACCAAACATGCGAGCCGCTATCTATGCGCGAGTGTCAACGAACAATGGACAGGACCCGAGTATGCAGACGCGAGAACTGCGGGAGTATTGCCAGCGTCGAGGGTGGGAGATCGAAGGCGAGTACGTGGATGCGGGTGTGTCGGGGGCAAAGGAACGAAGACCGCGATTGGATACTCTCCTAGCCGCATGTCGGAAGAGGCGCGTGGATGCGGTTGTCGTCTATCGCTATGACCGTTTTGCTCGGAGTCTGCGGCAACTGGTGAATGCGCTGGAAGAGTTTCGCTCGCTCGGGATCGAATTCATTTCGCTACATGAGGGTGTGGACACGAGCACTCCGAATGGACGGCTTGAGTTTGGCATCTTTGCGAGTATCGCTGAGTTCGAGCGGGAGTTGATTCGAGATCGCGTCAAATCCGGGATTGCGGCTGCAAGGTCGAAAGGGAAAATACTCGGACGGCCACGGGTCAATGTCGATGCCGCTAAGATTGCCGCGCTGCGGCTTCCGGCGCTTCGTGGAACACGATTACCCGACAACTGGGATTGAGTGCTGGAACCGTGAAGCGAGCTTACTACAGCCTGTCCAAAAACCCTGCTTCCGAAGGCACTGCAAGTATCTGATACAATGCGGCTGATTTCCCGCCCACTGACCTGTCCACAAACAGATGTTTTCTGAATTCAGAGTCGTGTTTGATCATAGGAACAAATCACAGCGTGTGAGAAGCCGTCTGCGGGACGACCCTAAGCAAGCGGTGGAGGCCCCACTTCGATCAATGAGGACGCTCTTGGCTTCCGCGGGGGAACACGTTAAGGTAAGATGCGGTGTTGAAATCGCGGCTTTCAATCCCGATCAAACGTGTACGGGGCGGTGAGGACATGCCTCTGCCCACGTACGAGTCTGCTGGCGCTTCGGGGATGGATGTCAGAGCGGCAGTCCAGTCGCCTCTTCGCCTAAAACCGGGGCGGATTGCCTTGATTCCTTGTGGGTTTGCAATTGCAGTGCCCCCGGGGTACGAAGCGCAGCTGCGGCCTCGATCCGGTCTGGCGACAAGATTAGGCATCACGTTAGTGAATGCGCCGGGGACTATCGATGCAGATTACCGAGGCGAGATCAGCGTTGCATTGGTCAATCTCGGGAGCGAAGTTTTTGAAGTTACTCGCGGATTGCGAATTGCACAGATGGTCATCGCGCCAGTGAGTAGAGTGAATTGGAATGAAGTTGAAACCCTCCAGCCCACTAGACGAAACAGTGGTGGCTTCGGCCACACGGGGACATGATGCGGATCGAGAGAAGTGCGATTTAAGCAGCGTACTTAAAGAGCTGGTCTGTCGATATCAGCTACGAAAACGCCCTGTCACTGTAAACTTCCGACGCATCGTGCCGACTCTGAATTCGGTCGATCGTTTTGCACACCTTCTTCATCCGTACCCAGCAAAACTCCTTGTGCATATCCCATTTTTTTTCTTGGCCAACGAACTCTTATCGAAACCCGGCGATATCGTGTTGGACCCTTTTTGTGGGTCGGGTACGGTGTTGGCCGAGGCGCAGCTTGCGGGTCGTCGCGCGTACGGAGTGGATGCCAATCCACTCGCGCGGCTGATAGCTCGGGTCAAGACTACTCCGCTTGATACCCGAGCGGCGGCACGTGCGCTGGATAATGTTCTTAGGCGAACTCGCCCCAGCCGGCGCGGTTTAGGTCCAGATGTGGTTAATCTTGGGCACTGGTTCTACCCAAGTACCGTAAGAAAGCTCCAATGCCTCTTGGAATCAATTCAACGGATCAGGCAACCTGCAATTCGGAATTTTCTCTTGGTGTGCTTCTCGGTCTGCGTTCGAAAGGTCAGCCTAGCCGATCCGAGACTTTCGGTTCCCGTCAAACTAAAATTCGGGCAATACCCCCAGGGTCACCCGTTTCGCGCAAAAACGGATGCCCATTTGCGACGACTGCGGCGAGTGAACCTCTACAAAATTTTTGACCGAGTCGCTCGTGCAAATGTCGCACGTATGGAGAGGGTCCGATTGCATTCGGACGCCATCGGAAAAGTGGAGCTTTTATGTTCCGATGCACGATGCCTCATACACGAGTTCTCGATGAACGGGCAACGCGGTATGCCGGTTGCCAGAGAGTCGGTCAAATTGATCATCACCTCCCCGCCTTATCCTGGGGCACAGAAATACATTCGTGCCTGTTCACTCAGCTTGGGTTGGCTAGGACTATGTCCGACCGGCGATCTCCGAGCATATAAGGCCCTTATAATCGGGCGAGAAGAATTCGCTAAGGCTGAATGCCTGCGACGTATTCCGACAAACATCGCTAGGGCAGATAGACTGCTTGCCAAAATCAGGAAGAGAAATCCGACCAGAGCAGTAATTGCGCCACGAGCTAATCGCTGCCAGCGAAGATGAGAGAATCCTGCAACCACTCGAACCCGCTTTGAACCAGTCTGTTCAAGAACAGTTGCCGCAGTGTAGTTCCGGGACGGTTTGAAATTCCAATCGCAGAAGCAGGCCATTGATTTCGCAGTCGCAGTTCCCCACCGAGCAGTTCTTGGTCACCAAACCAACAAGGGTCAGAAAACGAGAGGAGTCGTGTTTTCTGAAGATGTTTGCCCCGAAACAGTATGTGCTAGTATCGCGTCCGCAACGCCGTCTCCTACTGGCAAAAGAGGAATCGTGCCAAAGAGACGGTTTCAGACAGGAACATTTGTAAAGCGTGGCGAAAACTGGACGGGCATGTGGCGCGTCGATGTCATTCAACCGGACGGAACCATCAAACGCGAGCAGCGCAGCAAAACGTTTGTGGGACTATCCGAGCGAGCGGCACGGGCCGCCTTTCAGCCGATTCTGGATTCCGTCAACGCTGCGAGTGGAGCTACACCGCCCGTTCCAAGGAACACGGCGACATTGAGCAATCTCGTCGCTGAATGGCGAGAGCAGATAGCGGGAACGTTGAAACCGAGCACCCGAAAAGCAGCGGAATCGCACTTGCGACGGCACATTGAGCCGTTGCTTGGCGACTGCGCTTTGCCCGAACTGACGGCCAAGCGGCTACAAGCGTTCGTCACTTCCCTTTCAACAAGGTGCATGACGAATGGTGAAAAACGGACGCGGAAAACAATCGAGAATATATTGCTGACGCTTTCCTCGATTCTTTCAGCGGCCCGCACTTGGGGCTATACGACTCCGAAGGTCTCACTTTCGGAGTTGTCTCTGCCTCAAGACACGTCGAAAGAGGCTCGCTGTTTGACGTTCGAGAACATGCGGGAAATAATCAGCTCAGCCGATGAGCCGTTGGCAACAATCTGCTTTCTTTTGTCCGTGACCGGAATGCGGATTGGAGAAGTGCTCGCGCTACGGGTGGAGGATTTGGACTTTCGGCGCAAGCTAGTAAAGATCAAGCAATCCACCTACGCGGGACAAATCGGAACGCCAAAGAGCAAGGCCAGCATTGCCGATCTGCCGATGCCGGGCCACGCTCGAACGGCGGCTCAAGCAGTACATCGAATCGCGCCACTATCGGAAGAACGACCTTGGGCTTTTGTTTGCGAATCGCCGAGGCCGTCCCTATTCAGCGAACAAGCTGCGGGAGAAAAAGTTGCGTCCGCTGCTTGCCGAGTTGGGGATACCGCTCGCGGGGTTTCACGCTTTCCGCCATGCGGTAGCCAGCGAACTGATCGATAGCGGAGCGCCGATCACCGTTGTGCAAGCTCAGATGAGGCACAGCGACCCGCGCATCACGCTCGGACTCTACGGACACGTAATCCCGCAGTCTCAGCGGGACGCCGTGGGGAATCTTGCCGCGCCGGTGCCGGGCGGCCCTGCAAACTCTCCAAATCCGCAAGGGGGGATCATCATCAAGAAATGACCACAAAAATTTTCAAACAGCTTGGCTTACTAGCGCTGATCCTCTTTCTGGCAGCCCAGACCGGATACGCTACGACGCTTGTTATTCAAAAGGAAATCTCCGTGAGTCGTGCGTTGGCGGGACAAATTCTCGTCAAAGGAACGGACGAACCAGCAGACGGAGTTACCGTCGAGTTGCGAAGCTCTGATTGGAAGAACGTGCTCGCGTCGACAAAAACCGATGCGAAGGGGCATTTTTCTCTTGAAACGCCAAAGACGGGAAAGCTGTTCTACATCCGAGTGTCGGCACCCGGCATGGACATCTACCAACTTCGGGTGCGCATCAACAAACATTCGACCAAAGAACTAGCGATCCGTCTCAGTGTCGCTACCTGAACTGGGAGCGGCCATCGCTACGATGCAATATGGATTGGCGTACGACTATAGTGAACGTTTTGTGCATCTGTACGCTTGCGGTCAATCCCGTTATACCGGCAAAGAACGCGATTCCGAATCCGGCCTGGATAACTTCGGGGCCAGATACAACGCCAGTACGATGGGGCGCTTCATGTCGCCCGATCCCGGCAACATCGGAGTCAATCGCCTCAATCCGCAGAGCTGGAATGCATACAGCTACAGTTTGAATAATCCCCTCAGTCTCACCGACCCAACGGGTCTATACGTCTGCGAGGATAGCGAAAAATGCGACTCCAAGAACGATCAGGCTTTTGCGAAAAGTCTAGCGGATGCTCAAACTGCGGCGAACAATCTGACCGGGGATGACAAAGCTGCCGCGCAACGGGCCATCGATTCCTACGGGGCCCAGGGCGTCGATAACGGCGTAAATGTTCGCTTCGACAGCAATGTGACGGGCGGAGTCACCGAAGTGAGTGGTGTCGCGAACGGGGATAAGAGCGCAGACAATCCTACGGGACAGAACATCAACGTCACATTCAATCCGAATGCGGTCGGAGGGGATTTCAGCGGGGGTCTTGTCGGCCACGAAGGATCCCATGTGGCGGATGCTTCTGCGTGGGTCGCCTCCGGGTTTTCCCCGAGCATGAATCCAACGAACTCCACGACAGAATTCAACGCCTACCACGTTCAGTTCGACATCGGGAATGCGCTGCTGAACATGAAGGCTGGCCCTGGTGGCAGCTACACCGGGTACTTTAACGTTCCTCCAAACGGACGAGTTGATTGGAAGAAGGGGGACACATTCAAGGTAATCACGCCTGATCTGCAGCAAAAGCTCAAAGAGAACTACCAGAACTTGAACTCCCCAGCCTTCACGAAGGGAGCGGTTCTACAGCCATGAAATTCACTGCTTTAAGCCTGCTGGGCCTTTGTCTCTCACTCAATGCCCTCAACGCCGCGCAAGTCACTAAAGAGGGTGATCATGATTACTCAAAGTTTCTCATTGATACGACCAAGCCATACGTTTATCTAGAGGTTGACCACGTCGGTCCCAGAACGCCGCTGCGGAATGACGAGCCGAAGACCGGCATATGGCTGCACCTGAAGAACAACTGCAAAGTTCCCATTGTGATTTTGGCAATCGGGGAGCGGCAAGTGGACCCCAAAGAAGGCATAGCTTTGCAGGATGAAATCGTGCCTGAGCCTATAGCACCGGCAACACGAGGGGATGGAGTTAGCGGTGGGATTGTAGCACCGCCCGGATCGGGAGAATTCTTGGGCCTTTTCCGCTGGCCCAACATGACGGAAGAGGAGGTCAGGCGCGCCGAGGAGGCGCAGAGGGCAACGAGTAAGCCCGTAGAACGCCCGCTGGGTTATGGGAGCCAGAATGGTTTCAACTCGTTTGTGCTGACCGTAATTGCGCCTGGAGACCAGTTGTACTTCAGCGTGCCCGCGAACCACGTGAGCAAGAGTTGGCATTTCGAAATTCCTTTTCGCCTCGCCGTGCCCAACAGTAGCCGAATCAGGCCGCCATACAGCTACGTGGCGTTCTACCAAGAAGACCTCGACCGAGCAGAAGAGAAGGCTCCTGCGCCTACGACGCGCTGACCTTTATGTACGACGGCACAGCCCATCATGCGCTTGTGACCCACAAGTTCACCGGCAAAGAGCGTGATCCCGAAAGCGCGTCGGGTGCGTCTAATGGCCTAGACTACTTCGGAGCGAGATACGACAACTCCAACTTCGGCCGCTTCATGTCTCCTGATCCGTTGAGCGGAACTCCGCTTCATATGATCAACCCGCAGAAGTGGAACATGTACGCCTACGTCGTAAACAATCCCACTAAGTATGTCGATCCTGACGGTAGGGACGCGATAGCCGTCAATTTCGTGAGCGAAGTGCCGCTAGGCGGGCACGAAGGGATCATCCTGGTCCGCTCTGATGGCAGCGCGAAGTATGCTCGCTTTGGCCCTCAGCAGGCAAATAGCGCCGTCGATAAGGGCAAGATCACGGAAGTGAACCTGAAGTCATCAGTACAGTTCCAGCCGAACGGATTGCCAACCGATGCCTCTTATAAACAGCTTGCAGGCGAGGTGGCAGGAGTCGAGGGCGTAAATCCAAGCACCGTAGGCTTCAACTACTTCAAAACGTCCGAGGCTGACTCAATCGCTCTCGATAATTGGATGAAGGAATGGAGCAGTCATCAGGCACCAGACTATGCGTTCAACGGACAGAACTGCACTGCGTTTTGCATCGCGGGTCTCATTCGCGGAGGTGCCATTAACACACAGAACCTCGGACGGGGAGCGTTGGTCCCGGACCGACTCTTTCTGTTGCTTTCGCATTTGGCCGATGAGAACTGGACTTGGCAAGGCAGACAGGAGCGTAAACTCAATCCGCACTCCACATCCTGTCTTAAGCGCGCGGACGGCACGTGCGTGCCCTGATGCTCGTCGCGCCGATTGGAACGCCATGCAAGTGAGGTCGCTGCGGAAGATACTTTACAGAATCGGGATTCTTGCGGTCCCTATCTTTGTAGTTTCTTGGATACTTAGTACTTGGCTTTTGGCGAATAAAGTCCCGCGTCGGCCAAAAGGAGTGGGGCAAACTGCCGTGTTCCTTTGGGCCCCAGCCGTCGGCTTTCCCGGAGGCCTGCCGAGGAGGGGATGGTGGCTAGCCTGTTGGGAAGTGGCCGGGCGCGATCATTGTAAGCTCAGCGATATAAATGGTCGGACGGAGTACGAAGGTGAATTCATTCGGTACGGCGACAGGGGTTTCGAAAGCGACGATGAACTACAGATAGACGCATCGGAGAGCGCAGATAATAAAGTATGGGTCGATGATATTCTAGTTCCTATAGTTTATCTCAAGAACGGCAAAATTCTAGTACCGGCGAGCGCATACGATCAAGCGGCTCGTTTGCTGACAAAACCCGAATCTCAAACCAGCAGATGAGAATTCGGTGCTATAGATATAGGCTCTGGTAAGATGTCCGATATCCGATAATGGTTCCAGGCACGACGTATCATGTTGGAACAGGGGGACGTTTCGATTGGTGTTCCTTCGGATGACGTGGCTAGCGGAGTCGGTCGCAACAGCGTTCAGATGGAGTGTTTCGGTGGCGAAGCTACTAAGGAGGATTTGTCCTTCGGCTCAACTTAGTCTCGCGGCGATCTTAGCGTTCGGAGGAGGTTTTCAAGCCAGTCTTACGACCGCAAAAATGACGCACATTGTCGCTCGAATGAGCGGCACCGATATTGATCCAGACTCGTTCGCCGCAAAACCAAAAGTATACTGGCGAGCTGGAAATCGGTATTGCAGAATCGATGAGGAGCCCGACCCGAAGAACAACATACAGGGAAGGACCATCATCAATGAACCCGACGCTTGGCTTATTAACTTGGCGAACGGCACGGCAAAGCATTCCGTTGATCAGGGGCCGACTTTCAACTGTAGACTCCCCATTTTTGCATTCGATCAGGAGATGGTCAAAAGCGAAATCGGACGCCTGGAATTCGGTCAGGAACTTCAGTTTTTCCGACGGAACGGGGCTAAATTAGTCAAAGGTCCTAAACTGGATTTCCCGACAAATTTTTACGAATTAACAATAGGAGACACAGCGCTCAGGCTTGTCGAGCGCGCCGATATTCATGTGCCAATTTTGGTGGGTCTCGTGCGCGGAAATTCGGTCATCGAGGTACACTATTTCTTATGGGAGGAGACACCCTTCAGGAACGATCTGTTCGCGCCGCCTGCGGACGTAGAGATCGAGCAAGTTAAGTAGGAATTTTCCGGTTCCATTCCTAGCCTGGCCGGGTGCCCAGGGCTTTCCCTCCTGAACTTGTTTTTGGCGAACGGTGTGATCGCAAGCTCCAACTCACCAATGAACCGAGGTCGACAACTCGACCCCGCGCGGGGGTGCCGGTCCCTCGGAATCGGCCTTGACACCGACGCGCCTTTGGCCGCTCCTCAGTTGAGTTCCTTCCTCGCGCCCGCGCGATTCCCGGGTTTCACCTTCAACTGTAAACTGTCAACTTTGAACCGCATTCTCCCCAGTACTGGTTCTTGAATATCGCCAGCGCACTTCCGCCGTCGCCGCCACAGATTCAGCATCGTCGCGACATCACGCACTCCCGCCGTATGTTTTCGCGAGTCCCTCAGAGTCGCCCTCCCACTCCCATCGTGGTCGAGATGACGGCTCATGGAAAATCAACCCCTGAAAATCCAGCAGGATCTGCCCCTGCAAGGATGGCTGCTGCGGCTTCGCCGTCGTAGCGATACGAGCAAGTTCCGCCCGCTCGCAATTGAAACGTCACGACGATGCCTTCGAGTTCGTTTGCGGCTATCGCTGCACCTTCAAGCGGGATTCCGATTTCTTCCTGCCCGAAAGCATCGACCACAAGTTACAACCCCGCGAGCGAACCAACCGCGGTGAATTTCGGTTCCTTGGACAGCGATTCATTCACCTACGACACCAACTCCGACCGCATGACGAAGTATACCCTCAGCGTGAATTCGCAGTCGGTGGTCGGAACCCTTACTTGGAACTCGATCGGCACGCTGGAAACGCTAGCGATCACTGACCCCATAAACAGCACCGACGCGCAGACTTGCGGCTACACGCATGATGACTTGACCCGCATCGCGAGCGACAATTGTGGTTCGGGGTGGTCGCAGACGTTCACGTACGATGCGTTTGGGAACATCAGCAAGAGCGGAACGCAGTCGTTTCTACCGACGTACAGCACGAGCACCAATCACATGACGTCGATCGGGTCGAATACGCCAGCGTACGATCCAACGGGAACGTGACGAACGATTCCCTGAATACGTACGCATGGGACTCGAATCGGACGTCCGGTAACGGTTGACGGCGTCGGCGCGACGTACGATGCGCTGGGTCGGATGGTGGAACAGAACAAGAGCGGCACGTACTCTGAGATCGTGTACAGCCCCTTCGGGACAAAACTCGCGATCATGCAAGGTACGACGCTCCAGAAAGCCTTTGTGCCTCTGACGGGAGGTACCACCGCCGTATACAATTCTAGCGGCTTGGCGTATTACCGGCATTCGGACTGGCTGGGCAGCTCGCGCCTTGCTTCGACATCGACGCGCACGGTATATTATGATGGTGCGTACGGCCCGTTCGGTGAGGGATACGCCAACTCCGGCACAACGGACCTTTCGTTTACTGGCATGAACCAGGATACTGCCTCAAACGTCTACGATTTCCCAGCCCGCGAGTACGGCATCCAGGGGCGCTGGCCCTCGCCGGACCCCTCCGGTCTTGCCGCAGTCCATATCAAAGATCCTCAGAGTTTGAATCGTTACGCGTACGTCCGAAACAATCCTCTGCGAATGATCGATCCCACAGGCCTCGACTGTGAGGATTCGTCCTTCCGGCGGAGGAGTCATCGTGGTGCTGCCAGACTTCGAATGCGGCCAATCGCTGCAGACGACGATTCCGACGACGGAGACTGCGGCGACGACAGCGGCGACGACGGTGGCGGTGGTGGCGGCGGTGGCGGCGACTGCAATGACGACTCATCCTGCGGCGACGACTCGAACGACGATGACGACGAATGCGACGCAGCATGCCAGCAGCAGGAGTTGGATGACGCCGAGAGCGAGGCCCTAGCTGCCCTAAGCAACCCGGAATGCGCACAGGCAGTTGACGGCGGATCACCTGCGGCAGCCAATACCCTGCAGAACCCCGTGAGCATCGATTCGAACACACTCGGAACCATCGGAATCGCAGATCTCAGCGCGTTAACCCCAAAGGGTACGGTCCTAGGGTCGCTCACGATCTTCTCGGGTTCATCGAGTGATTTTGGGCCTCAGTCCAACATTGAAGTTAACTCGGGTACCCCAGGTTTCTTCACAATTTATGTGCCTGGGTGGACATACGGAATATCCCAAGGCATTTTCTTGCTCCACGAGCTCGGGCACGCCGCCACTAACACCGGGACTCTAACGAGCTCCGTGCAAACTGACTCTCTTGGGAGTGCGGGTGTGAGCATATCGGTGCAAAACAACGAGACCGTTGGCAACGCTTGTTTCCCGCAAGGGGACGGGCCAAACCAAGGCCAGCTAGACCCAGCCGCGCCCGTTGCGGCCGCACGGAGACGAAAGCACTTCTGACGCTGGAGTGCGGAGGCAATCGTGAGGATAGGAACAAAAAATCGGCGAAAGCGACAAGGCACCGTTATCTGCGTTATGGCGGCGGCCATCTTAACTTCGCCGGTGCATTGCGCTCAGTCCGGCAGCCACGCAGTTCAGGACCACACTTTTCATGTCCGAGGCACCATCCGCCGCGCTCTTGACAATTCTGTCCTGCAAGGCGTTACCGTCACATTCAAAGGCCAAACGGCACAGAAAACTGTGCTCACCAACGCAGTAGGCTTGTACGAGCTCGACCTGCCACTAGGGTCGTATTCCATGACCGCACATTCCCAAGAAAGACTGGTGCGAAACTACGAGCGGCCGTTCTTTCGGGTGACAGCGCCCACGAGCATCACGTTTGACGCATTTCTCTTGTCGGACGGCTGCTTCGTGGATTTCGGCGTCACTATGTCGGGCCAGTTACCAGATGAAAAATCGGTGACCGAGACCCGGGAGAACATTTGCGGAGGAGCGGATGTCTTTCAGGTTCCCTCGGACGGGGGCGTGCCATTCCAGGTCTCCATCGCCTTCGTGAGTCGCGAGCACACGCAGAGCGGCTACGTTTACAGCTCCCGAATACCAGGCCAGCGAAAGTACGGAGCGCAGGTTCTTGTTGCCTATAATCTCTTGACCGTGCGCGCCGACGAGGTCACCTACGATGAACAGCATCGGACGCTCCATGCAACGGGACACGTCTTTGCCACCGACGAAACGGGCGACCGAGGTCACGGCGACTCAATGACTTTCAAGTTCGAGAGCGGCCTGGCGACGCTGGTTCAGTAAGCCGCCCTGTGCCTCCCGGGTTTCACTCTCAACTGTAAACTGTCAACTTTGAACCGCATTCTCCCCAGTACTGGGTCTTGAATTTCGCCAGCGCACTTCCTTCGTCGCCGCCACAGACTGAGCATCGTCGCGGCATCACGCACTCCCACCGTACGTTTTCGCGAGTTCCTCAGAATCGCCCTCCCACTCCCATCGCGGTCGAGACGACGGCTCATGGAAAATCAGCCCGTTCTTCTCAGCCGCTCTCTTCGCTGCGGCAATCTCACGCTCCAGTGTCTTTTCGAGATTTTGACAGCGTTTGCAGGTTCTTCGCTTTCCCGTCCGTAAACTAGCTACCCACACCTCGAAGGGTTCCGAACCGCACTGGCAGCGAACGAGAAAGCGTTGAGACGAGAACTTCTGAAGAATCGTTAGCCTGTCGACGCGATCACCGACGGAATAGCTCACAAGACACCCTCTTTAGGCTCCGAACGACGCGGCGTCGCACTCATTCATGACGCCCAACAGCCGAGCCCGTTCCGCGAAGAGCGAATCGATAGTCTCGTTGATTTGTGCGTATCTCGGATCGTTCTCGTCGAGCATCTTGCGCGCTGTTTGAAGTTCAAAAATTCGCGCGCTGCACCAGTCCAGCGAGTCGAGCGCATGATTGAAACCTAGCCCGTCATCTGCTGATTCTTCGATTCTCGGTTCTTCAATGATTGTCTCCACGATTTTCTCCTGTGATTTTAGTCTCGGTACTCATGCATGAAGCCATCCGAATCCGACCAGTACCTCGGTTTCAGAATCTTGTTCGGATCGGGATGCTCAGCCTCAGATTGCGCCAAGCGTTCGGCTTGCTCTACTTCAGTCTCAGCACAGATTTCAGCGATTTCCGCCGCTGACTTGGCGAGCCGAATCCTGCGCACTTGGTCTGCCGACAATCTAGCGTCCACGTTATCTCCGTCTGAAAGAATTAATCAGGGCTTGGTTAGCTGCCGTCGCGTCACCCATCGCGTACCCTGGCTGCTGCTCTTTCCATGCCTGCAAAATTTCAGCAGGAGTCATGTCCTGCGTGGACTTCAAAATCTCAGCCTGCGTGACTTCACGGATCAAACAACGTTCCTGCTTGTTTCAAATACTCGTAAGCTTGCACAAGCGCGGCAACTTTGTCTTCCGCATCAATCAGACCAAGAGCATTCACGGCCATCTGCATCTGCGCCAAATTTTTGTTGCCTCCAGGCCACGTCGCACCAGGACCGTTCAAAAACTCCCGCGTGGCGTTCGCCCAAGACTGTTGGTATGCCTTCGATGCCTCCTCCTGGCTACGTTCGCGAAGCGCATCGAGCGAAATTCCCTGCGCTTCCAAATAGTCCCCCACGGCTCCAGATTTGGAGAGATAGTCTGAAGTCGTGATGATGCCGAGCCGAAGTTGGCGGTCAAGCTCTGCCCGATCCGCCGCCGCCAACTCACGGGCATTCTTCGCTTGCTTTTCCTGCTCTTCCGCCGAAGGCTGTTGCCAAACCTCAGCCAACTTCTGCGCTTGCTGGATGTCCCGCTCCAGCAGTTCAGGGCTCGTGTTCGAAAATTCAATCTGCTTCCCCGCAATCGTGACGACACGGGAATACTCTTGCCCGTCTGCACGCGTTGCGCCCGATGCGGCGGCAGCGGCTGCAGCAGCGCGGGCGGATTCGTCTTGTTCAGCCGCGTCGCGCACTGCAGCTTCGAACTGTCCCGTAATCGGGTTTCGCGTAACGCCGTTTGCTGCGAGACCTCGATCCCGAGCGTTCCTGCTCAACTCCAAAATTTCGTCAACCGTGTTTGCCCGATTGATGTCCTTGTCGTATGCTGCGTCACCCTTCATCCATTCGGTCACTGTAGTTCTCCCTTGCGGCTAAGCCGCTGTTGCGTTGCGTTCACGGATTGTGAACTGCTTTTTACGACTGCATCGCCTCAATTCTCCGAACGCGGTGGTACAGCGGATGCTCGGGCACTAAAAAGTGTGTAACGATGCCCGTCTTCGGATTCACAAACGGCGTCCAGCTCACATAACCGCATTTCGCGAGATATTCTTCGGCTTGGATAAGGTTGTTCAAACCAGGAACTGCCAGTTCGTAGTGTTTGGGTTCAATCATCTGACGGCACTGAACACAAATTCCACGAGGCAAGCGGTCTGGATAGTTGTGCGAAAGCGCGATGCTCTCGTTGTTGTTTTTGTCAAGGTGCTGGCAAGCTTCTTGCTGCGCCTTCAAGTTCGCGCGGTTAATCTTGTCTTGTTCGAAACCCTGAGCTTTTTCACGCCGCATTCGCTCCAAAAACGCGGCCCGCTCTTCCATCGCGAGCCGATCTTTCTCACTCGGCTTTTTAAGTTCAGAGATTATCGGCGGTAGAACTTGCGACAGAACTCCACTGATGGCATCACTGATGGCAGCCCGAATAGTGCTGTTCGTGTAGGCGAGCATCTCGGGACTCATTGCCTCAGGAACCATCCGCGCCACGTCTTTCTTGTGGATTGTGCTGGTGGCGTTTTCTGCTTGCTCGACGGCGTTTGCTTCCTGCACATTGGCTATTTTCGCCGCGATGTCAGCAGAGACCGACGCGATTCTATCTTGAACCGTAGGCGACGCGGCTACAGCGGCTTCAACTCGCGCCTCGACGGATTCATTCGTGGGCTCCGCGACGGGTACAGCGACTGCCTGTGCACCTGCGTTTTCCAAACTTTCCAATTCAATCTTCATTGTCTTTCTCCCTTTGCGGCTCTGCCGCTTACTCCGAAAATGGTTTAAGCCTTACCTTGCAAAAGCGCGATCACTGCCTGGACATCCGCGCGATTCAAAATGTCTTCCGCGATCTTCGCGGCTTTCTTTTCATCGACGACGCCGAAGGCTCGCACGATGTCTTTCATCGGTGTGTCGCCATAGAGAAAGGAGGCCAGCATTTGTTTGTGCGTCGGGTTCAACTTTCTCCAGGCACTCGTTCCGCTCAACTGCTCAAGCGTCATCTTGTTCGACTGCGGCACAGGAGATGGCAGCAGCGCGCCCGCAACATCCTGTTTCTTCCGCCACAATCTGTTCCCTGTTCCTTGCGGTTCGGGTCCCACGACTTCGCCCAACCATCGCGATTTAACTTGATCGCTCACTGTGCAGCGCTCCCAATCGTCAGGCTGACCTTTTGGGCTCCTCGTCGTTGTTTCTCTTCGGAGCTCAGTTCGTGGCTCCAATCGAATCCGTCAGACACCTGCCACGCCAGCACGATTTTCAATCCCTCTTGCTGCGTCGGTCGTGACCAATAGCGGTGCTCACTCGAATCTTCGGGATAAATCGCCATGACTTCCGACAACGTTACGATTTTGCCGCCGACTGCTTTCGTCTCGCGAAATGCTTTGACGTGATCCAAAGCCTCCTGCAGTTTGCGATTCGCGTGGGCATCTCGTTCCGCTGCAGTTGCCAGCGGCGACACTCCTGTGATGGCTTCGACGCGCCGACAAAACTCTTCATCGGGCATCGTCATAAACCAGTTTCGCGTGTGCGCATCCATGCCGTTTGCCCATTTTCGCCGCTCTTCGAGCAAACTGATTTCAGCCTTTGACTCGCCGATTTCAACATCGTCAGAAAACTTCATGGCTTCTCCACGAATTCATAATCGGTCGCGCGACCCGTTTCAGGATCGATGCCTGTGATTTCGACGGCACGACCTTTGAACATCGCGCGATCTCCGACCTTGTACGTCTTCGCTCGATCAAACTCTGCCAGGGGTGCGGCTTTGATTGCTTTGCGCAGCGATTGCATATCGATGCCAAAAACTATCCTCGCCTTCAGTTCGAGAGCGCGCAGTTTCGACGGGTTCGGCTTTCGGCTTCGGAGTATTCGATCAACCTCTTCGACGAACAACTCACGGTCTGACTTTTTCAGGAAGACGTTGAGCACATCCTGGATCCGCTTTCGTTGGACGACAGCGTAACTGCCCTTGCGCGAGGTCTCGGCATCGGGCGCGGAATAAGCTTGCCGAAATGCGAAGAACTGATCGCCACCACTTTCGATCCATGCGCGAACAAAATTCTGCTGGTGTTCATTGAGGCGTTTGAAAGCGGATGTCGCTTCCAGTTCTTCCAGTCTCAATGTCTCTCTGTCAAAACCCATTTCGACTCCTCACCGCAAAAGGTTGATGGCGGATTGCCTAGGAGCACCGAGCGACGGACAGGACAGCCCGCCGCTTCAAAGAGCCTGCTCAACAATCCGTCATCCATCCGAACTGCTTCGACGAACCTCACAAGGTTGGCTCGTCGAGAGCCCTCAAGTAAGGCAGGGTTATTCTATTTTTCGCTAGAGGGTTGCTAGATGAGCCCCGAAAGCCCATGGACAAAGGGGAAACTCAATGCGGTCTCGCCGAGGCGTCATCCTGAAAACAGATCGAATGATTTGCGCGAGATCCTATGGGGCTGTCCAGGTCCAAGACGTGACGGCTGGTCGGCACCGAATCCCCGTGCTCGAATATCCGAGACTCCGACCGAAGCACGACAACCTCGCGACACGACCGCGATGATCGAACCGAAGCTGGAGAAACGCGCTGTGTACCGTGCAGGATAGGTTGCAGCCGCCTTGCATGTCCGTTGCGTACGTCACAGGAAGCCAGCTGAAGGGACGTGCGTGGATTTCAGGGCTTTATATCTGGCCTGAACCTTGGGAGCCGAAATATGGGACCCGCTTATTAGGCCGATCTGAACCTTGGGGAATTTATTCATTCCATGAGAATTAGAGTGTGGTAATGGTGATAGCGCCTGGCGGTCAAACAACGTCGAAGATGGTGGTCGTCAAGCCCGCCAGCCAGAGGGACTCCAGCGGGGCGGAAAAATCGACGATTCCGATTCCAATGGAACCTCCTTATTTTCTATGACTTGAAATTATTTGGAAAGATGCCAGCGACCCACGTCAAGCTTGCGACGGAGGTTTCCCCGAGGTGCGCGCGGATCGTGGTGGGGCTGATGGGGCATCGCAATGATGCACATTCCAAACGACTTGCCAGCGCGCTCCGGGCATGCAGTCTGCTACCAATGCGCAAGGCGACGTTCCGCACCAACTGGTAGCATCTTCCCCGTGGTTTTGTACGCACGGCTAACTAACGTTGTTCCAATAAGTTGTGAGACTTAGTTTCGGTAGGAAAAAAGTAAGTGCGACAAAGTGTAACAGATGATTTGAGCGAGAATCGTCGAGGTGCCTCCCTTCAGAATCAAAGGCCACGCCACTCAGCGTGAATGGACCGCGAAACAAGACAGGCCCGCCCTTCGGTGGCTGCCACCCGTCCGTGCCGATCTGCTTGTAACACTCGCTTCCGACCGCGACGACTTGACCGTCTGACGTAACAGCGTGGCGAGGATTTTGGCCTAACCTTTTGTCGCATGCGAAACATCGTTTATATTTCATTTGTGCGCGCTCGGGTACTACGCCGAGATAGCATCGAACGCGGCGCGCGTCTTTTCAGGCTCATCGACTAAACTCAAATATCTTTCCGTGGTGCTCAGTTCCGAATGACCGAGGGCGGCTTGGATATTTTGGGCTGGGATACCCTTCACGCTCTGCCACGTCGCCCAGGTCTTGCGAAAGTTGTGCAGGATGTGTCTGCGCGCTTCGGGACGGCTGAATGTGTAAGGTTTGCGCGGCGCGCCTGCCTTGCGCTTCACTTCGCCGAGTTCTGCCCGCTCCTGCATCGCGCCGATGCGGTCTGCGAAATTTTGGTCAGGGGTTCCATTGGCCGTCGAGAAAATAAGCGTCTTGCTGTGCCCCTGGTGCGTCTTCTGCCATGCGTCGGTCGCCATGCGCTTTTGACGGGCGACCAGCAAGTCGCGTAACTGCGGGCAATCCTTCAAGCGGATTTCACGCTTTTCGTGGTCCTTGACGCGCCAATCATACTGAGGCTTGTCCTGGATGATGATTTTTCCGTGTCCGTCGCCGTTTCGAGCAATGAAGTCAGACCATTCAAGGTGCTGAATTTCTTCGTCGCGGCAACCAGTCCAGAGGAAGACGAGGAGCAAATCGCGCAGATCGTCCGCGTCGTACCACGACACGTTATTATTGTGCTTGTAGTCCACAGTCAGCGCGGCAGATAGCATCGCCTTGATGTCTTCGGGCGTATAGAAAACAACGTCACCTTTTTTCGGCTTCGCAACGGACGGCACGGCATGCCGCTTCAGCAGGCCGATATCGTTTGGATTGACCGTCCTGTCTTTGGCGAGTTTGATGCCGTGGCCCGCGAGGAACTGATTGAGAACGACGAATTGGCGGCTATCTGAATAGGCCGCTTTGCCGTGTCTGCGCTCTGTGTTCTTCTGTAGCCATGCCTTATGATTCGTGAGGATTGCCGCGCCGCGCTCAGGCACAGAAAATTCCGACATTTGAACAGCACCAAATTCCGCACAGGATGTGGCGAAATTATTGACCGCGCGCTTGTAGGCCGTTACCGAATTCGGAGACAGACCGTTCCTACCACCGTTGCGCCAGTCTTGAATTCGGCTCTCGCATTCCGCGATGAAAGCGGCAACGGCTTCCGCTATGGTACCCTTCTCTGGGGCAAGTCCCGTCTCAAAGTCGCGCAGGAGATTGTTTACGTCCGTTCTTACTGGCGGAAGACCTTCGCGACGGCGGTCGATGTCGGTAGTCAGGTTGCGACGAAATACCTGTGCCAGTTGCAAGTCATCGAAGCTTTTCCAGTATCGCTTGCCGCTATCGCTGAATCGAACGTAGAACTTGCCGATGTAGTTTGCAGGCGACTGAGGCTGACCTTTCTTGAACTCGACGGGCTCATATTTCGTGCCGAACCGGACGTATAGAGAGGCTTTCTGTCGCATTAGCGGGGCTCCTGCGTTGCCATGGGCTCGATCTTCCCAAATTACTGGTACAAAGTCAACCAAGAAATCAAATTTACTGGTACAATGTGCCTTTATTATCAATACATGATGCCGAGTCCCTTCTTCCGCACCAAGAATCATCGGACCGCGATCAGGGATGGCAGCTATCTGCCATTCGATACTCCGCAGCGCCCCGCCAGCGTCGGCGCCGTCGCTTTCGCCTTCTGAGGAAAACTCTATTGATGGGTTTGTTTCCCGGATCAAGATGCGTGTAAAGTCCAAGAAGAGCGCGGAACGCCGAGGCGGGATGCCGGACGAGGCCGTCGCCGGCAAGGATCTGGGAAACTACACAGGGTTCGCGCATTCCAGACTCACAGCTCATTTGCACTCTGCGCTGACCGGTTATTCAACCGCAACGTACGATCCCATCGCGTCTTTCCTTCCCAACAGGCTTTTCCAGTGGATACCGCAGGTGGCGAAATACTGGTTTCACAAGAAGCATGCGTTCAGAGATTACACGCCTCACGAGAGAGGAACAGGCATTTATCCTGTGGATGACCGCATGAAGATCAGCGTAGCGGGCGATTGGGGCACAGGGACGGATGAAGCGAGAATCGTTGCGGCGGGAATGGAAAAGTCCGAGCCGGATTTCACCGTTCATTTGGGAGATGTGTATTACGTGGGCGACAGTAATGAGGTGCGAGAAAACTTTCTAGGCGAGAAAACGAGTCCCTACGCGCCGGTAAAGTGGCCGATGGGCACGAAAGGCAGTTTCGCGCTGAATGGCAATCACGAAATGTACGCCGACGGAAACGGCTACTGGAGAATGGTCCTGCCGAGGATGGGCTTGAAGGAGCGCGGCAGCGAATGGGGAGCTGGACAGTGGGCGAGCTTCTTTTGCCTCGAAAACAAGCATTGGCGGATGATTGGATTGGACACTGGCTACAATTCCACTCGTTTTGACTGGGGAAAAGCGCCGCTGCTGCAGAGGAGCAAATGGCTTCGCAAGACGACGTCGTTCAAGCCAGACTGCAAGCTTCCCGATCCCCTGCTCGCATGGCTGAAATCCACCGTGAATCCGGACGGAGACAAGCGCGGGTTGATTCTGATGTCGCATCACGGGCCGCATTCCGCGTTTGAAAGCTGGTATCAAATTCCTTCGAAGCAATTGGCGGAGCTGATTCACCGGCCCGTTATTTGGTTTTGGGGCCACGAGCACAGGCTGGCGATTTATGAGAAGTTCGGCGTCGACGAGGGCGTCGAGGCGTACGGGCGATGTATCGGTCATGGCGGCATGCCCGTAGAGCGCGGTGCCGCTCCGGACATCACGGATTGTAGATGGCTCGCTTGGGATAACAGGCGTTATCCCAGCGACGAGGAAGTGAATGTCGGCTACAACGGGCACGCAAACCTTTCGTTTAACGGGCCCGCATTGCACGTCGCGTACTACGATCTAAATCAAACGCTGGTGATGACGGAAGATTGGCGCGTCGATATCGAGTCTGGCGCGCTCGAGGGACCTAACCTGAAGAAAGTGCTTGACGATCCTTCGCTGCATTTCCGGGAAGCCTAAATAAGCTTTTCGCGTAATCCCATTCCAGACTCGAACGCGAGTTGACGCGTGATACCGGATTCCCTATACTGGAGTTTCACTGCGGCGCACACGGGGCCGCGCTTCCTGTCCTCCTCCTTCTCGATTTGAACAGGTGAAAGGCAGACCGGAACGTGCGGTTGTGTTTCGTCCGCGCAAAAATTCTCCATGACAGAAGCTACTTGCAAACGTGAAATCGAGCTGGAAATTCCAGCCGAGAACGTCCAGAAAGCCACCGAAAAGGTCGCTCGCGATATCGCGCGCGTGGCGCGCATTCCCGGATTTCGTCCCGGCAAGGCGCCCGTCACGCTGATTCGCCGCCGCTTCGCGCAAGACATTGAAGGCGAAGTGGTCCAGTCGCTTGTGCCCGAGTATCTCGAAAAAGCGCTCGACGAGAAAAAAATGGTCCCGGTCACGCGCCCGGAAGTGGACAAAGTTGAATTCAAGGAGGGCGAGCCGCTAAAGTTCAGGGCTGTTTTCGAAGTCCTTCCAGAATTCGACCTCGGCGATTACAAGAATCTCGAAGTGAACGTCGAGGCCGTCGAAGTGGGCGACGCCCAGGTGGACAAGGCTCTCGACGAAATGCGCGATCGTGCCGCCACATTCGTACCGGTGGAGGGCCGCGCGGCCAAAGACGGCGACTACGCGCTCATCAAATTGATAGGCACGCCGGTGGGCGGCGGCGACCCCGTACAGGCGGACGGCATCCTCTGCCACATCGGAGCCGAAGAAACACTCGAAAGCTTCACGGAGAACCTTCGCGGCGCGAGCACGGGCGAAACGAAGCGCTTTCGCTCTGAGTACCCGAAGGACTATCCCGACGCCAAGCTCGCCGGAAAAACTTACGACTACGCAATCGAGGTTTTGGGCATCAAAGAGAAGAAGCTCCCCGAACTGAACGACGAATTCGTGAAGGACGCCACGGCAGGCCAGGGTCAAGGCTCCGAACCAAGTGGAATCACCACTCTCGCCGAGCTACGGCAGAAGATCCGGCAGAATCTTGATGCCGCGAAGGAGCAGCGCGAGTCCGCGCGGGCTCGCGAGAAGATTCTCGAGCTGCTCGTGAAGCGCCACGACTTTCCGGTGCCCGAAGCGCTGATCGAAAATCAGCTCGATGTGCGCCTCGAGCGTGTAGTTCGCTCGCTGGTGGCCCAGGGAGTGGACCCAAGGGCCGTGGACGTCGACTGGGTATCGCTCCGGCGGCGCCAGCACGACCGGGCCGTGGACGACGTGAAGGCCGAACTGCTTCTCGATCGCATCGCCACAGCCGAAAACATCGAAGCCACCGACGAAGATGTCGAAAAAGAGATTGCAGCCGTTGCGGAACGCAGTGGCGAATCCGCAACCGCCTTGCGCGCTCGCTTGACAAAGCAGGGGGCCCTCGATAGGATGAAATCGAAGTTGCGAAGCGATAAAACAATCGAGTGGCTCTACCGCACTGCCCATATCGAGACGACAGCCAAAAGTGAAAAGTAACCTCGACTTGGGCTCCTCAGCGCGCGAAAAAGTTTCCAGATGAGACAAACAGACGACGCGAATCCGCGTGCCACAACTCTCGTTCCCATGGTCGTCGAACAGACGAACCGCGGCGAACGCGCTTACGATATCTATTCGCGGCTCCTGAAAGACCACATCATCTTCATCGGAACTCCGATCGACGATCACGTGGCCAATCTCGTAACCGCACAGCTCCTCTTCCTCGAATCGGAAGATCCGGAGAAAGACATCGCGCTATACATAAATTCTCCCGGCGGCTCGATTTCCGCCGGAATGGCCATTTACGACACCATGCAATTCGTGCGGCCCGATGTCGTCACCTATTGCATCGGCCAATCGGCATCCGTCGCAGCGGTGCTGCTTGCGGCAGGCACGCCGAAGAAGCGGTATGCTCTGCCGAATTCCCGCGTACTCATTCACCAACCCTGGATGTCCGGCCTCTCAGGTCAGGCCACGGACATCGACATTCATGCCAAGGAAATCATTCGCACGCGCCAGGCCCTCAACAAGCTCCTCGCGGGTCATACGGGCCAGTCGATCGACAAAATCGAAAAAGACGTCGAACGCGATTTCATCATGACCGCGGAGCAGGCGAAGGCGTATGGCATCGTGGATGAAATCATCACGAAGCACCGGTAGAATCGTTACGCGCGCGAGTTCCAAAGGGTTAGTAATAAGAGCGAAGAATCTCTCGCTGGCTCGCGCTTTGCGCCTTACAATGGATCATACGTTGATCGTGGGTGTGGTTCAGTTCGAGGGGGGTCGCCACTGGTGAAGCGGTTTACTCCAGAAGAGCCGTTGCGCTGCTCTTTCTGTCACAAGACGCAGGAGCAGGTGGAGAAGCTCATCAGCTCTCCCTCCGAGTATCCCCGCTCGTACATCTGCAATGAATGCGTGGGCGTTTGCCAGCAGATTCTCGAGGACGAAAAGCGCGAACAGACGACGCCGGCAAATAAGCGGCTGCCGCGCCCGCCGGAAATTAAGGCGTTTCTCGACGGCTACGTGATCGGGCAGGAGAAAACGAAGAAGAAGCTGGCGGTGGCGGTCTACAACCACTACAAGCGCATCTTCCTGAACCGGCAGCCCGGCGATGTCGAGTTGACGAAGTCCAACATTCTCCTGATTGGGCCTACAGGCACCGGCAAGACGCTTCTCGCGCAGACTTTGTCGCGCATGCTCGAGGTGCCCTTTGCGATTGTCGACGCGACCACCCTCACCGAAGCGGGCTACGTCGGCGAAGACGTCGAAAATATCATCCTAAAGCTCCTGCAAGCCGCGGATGGCGACGTCCAAAAGGCTCAGCAAGGCATCATATATATCGACGAGATCGACAAGATCTCGAAGAAAGACGAAAACCCGTCGATCACGCGCGATGTTTCAGGCGAAGGCGTGCAGCAGGCGCTGCTGAAGATTCTGGAAGGCACCGTCGCCAACGTCCCGCCGCAGGGCGGCCGCAAGCACCCGCACCAGGAATTTACCCCTGTGGACACGACGAACATCCTGTTCGTTTGCGGCGGCGCTTTCGTGGGCCTCGAAAAGATTATCGAGCGCCGCGTGGGACAGAAGTCGCTCGGGTTCAGCGCCGACGCGCAACCCACTACGGCCACGCGCCGCAATATTGAGTTGCTCGAGCAGGCGCAGCCCACGGATCTGATTCGCTACGGCCTGATTCCTGAGTTTGTTGGCCGCTTGCCCGTCGTCGGCGTGCTGAGCGACCTCGACAAGAGTGCCCTGGTCCGCATTCTCACGGAGCCGAAAAACGCTCTCGTGAGGCAGTACCAGCGGCTCTTCGAATTCGAAAATGTGCGCCTCCGCTTCACCGATGATGCGCTCGAAACGGTGGCGGAACTCGCGCTGCAGCGCAAGGTGGGCGCGCGCGGCCTGCGAATGATTCTCGAGGATCTGATGCTCGAAATGATGTACCACCTGCCGGCACAGCGAAAGCTTCGCGACTTCGTCGTGACCGGGGACATGGTGAAAGGACGCGAAATCAACTGGAGCCTGCTTGAGAAAGCCGGATAAGGACCCGGGCCAAGGACCTCGATGTTTAACAGGGAAAAAATGGATATAAAACGCGTTCCGATGATGCCGGTGCGGGAAATGGTGATTTTCCCCGAAATGATGCACCCCTTCATCGTGGGGCGCGAAGCGTCGGTCCGCGCGCTGGAAGAAGCGCTGGCGGGCGACAAGAAGATTTTCCTCGTCACGCAGCACGACGCCTCGGTGGACGATCCGAAACCGGAAGAAATCTATCAGGTTGGCACCCTCGCGAATATCGTTCAGAGCGTGAAGCTCCCGGACGGCAACATCAAGGTACTCGTCGAAGGCTCCGAGCGGGCGAAGATCGTTCAGGTCACCAGCGAGGAAGGCTTCTTCCGCGCCGCGATTCGCGTTGTGCCGGTGAAGGCCGAGCCCGGCCCGCAGCTTCAGCAAGCCCAGGAACGCGTGACCAACCTCTTCGAGCAGTACGTCAAGCTCTCGCAGAGCCTGAACTACGACACGATGATCGCCGCCGTCCGCGTCGAGGACGCCAGCAAACTGGCCGACGCAATCGCCGCGAATCTTCAGATTCCGGTCGAGGAAAAGCAGGAACTCCTCGAAATTTTCGATCCCCTCGAGCGCCTCACGCGAATCGGCGACATCCTCGAAACGGAAATCGAAAAGCTCAATGTCGACCGCTCCATCAACACGCGCGTGAAGCGCCAGATGGAACGCGCCCAAAAAGAGTACTACCTCAACGAGAAGATGAAGGCCATTCAGAAGGAGCTCGGGCGCGGCGAAGCCAACGAAATCGAGCAGCTTAAGAAGAAGATCGAAACCTCCGGCATGCCCGAAGGCCCGCAGGAAAAGGCCATGCAGGAGCTGAAGCGGCTGGAAATGATGCCGCCGATGTCGGCCGAGTCTACCGTCTCGCGCAACTATCTCGATTGGCTGCTGGCTGTGCCGTGGAAGAAGCGCTCCAAGGAAATCCGCGATATCAGGAAGGCCGAGGTCATCCTCACGGAAGACCACTACGGCCTCGAGAAGATAAAGGAGCGCATCCTCGAATATCTTGCCGTTCGCCAGCTCGTCAAGAATCCGAAAGGCTCGATCCTCTGCTTCCTCGGGCCTCCGGGCGTCGGCAAAACGTCGCTCGCGATGTCCATTGGCCGCGCCACCGGGCGCAAGTTCGTCCGCGTCTCACTCGGCGGCGTTCGCGACGAAGCGGAAATTCGCGGCCATCGCCGCACCTATATCGGCGCGCTGCCCGGCCAAATCATCCAGATGATGCGCAAGGCCGGCACCGTCAACCCCGTCTTTGTGCTCGACGAAGTGGATAAGATGTCGATGGATTTCCGCGGCGATCCCTCCGCGGCGCTGATGGAAGTACTCGACCCCGAGCTGAACCATTCCTTCACCGATCACTATCTCGACGTCGAATACGATCTCTCGAAGGTGATGTTCGTCTGCACCGCGAACGTGCTGCACACCATTCCGCAGCCCCTGCAGGACCGCATGGAGGTTCTGCGCATTCCCGGTTACACGGAACAGGAAAAGCATCAAATCGCGCAGCGCTTTCTGGTTCCCAAGCAGTTCGAGGCCACGGGTCTGGCCAAAGACAACCTGAAATTCTCCGGCGACTCACTTACCCATATCATTCGCCACTACACGCATGAGGCCGGCGTCCGCAACCTCGATCGCGAAATCGCGAACATTTGCCGCAAAGTGGCGCGCAAGGTTGTCGCGGAAGGCAAGAAATTTGCCGCCGAGATCACGCTGGCGAACCTGAACGAATATCTGGGCATCATCAAGTTCCGCGATTTCCTGGCCGAGAAGAAGAACGAAATCGGCCTCACCACAGGGCTCGCTTGGACGGAAGTGGGCGGCGAAGTGCTCTCCACCGAAGCCACCCTCATGCAGGGCAAGGGCCGATTGACGCTCACCGGCAAGCTCGGCGACGTGATGCAGGAATCGGCGCAAGCCGGCATGAGCTACGTGCGTTCGCGCAGCCACCTGTTCAGCCTGCCGAAGGATTTTTACCGCCATCTCGATATTCACGTGCACGTGCCCGAGGGCGCCATCCCCAAGGACGGCCCGTCCGCGGGAATCACGATCTGCACGTCGATCGTCAGCGCCCTCACGCGCATCCCGGTTCGTTGCGATATCGCGATGACCGGTGAAATCACGTTGCGCGGCAAAGTGTTGCCGATCGGCGGCGTAAAGGAAAAGCTGCTTGCGGCGCATCGCCTGGGATTGCACACGGTGCTTCTCCCGAAGGATAACGAGAAGGATCTGGCGGATATCCCGCCGGAGATCCAGGCCCAGATGACCATTCATTTCGTTGAATCGATGGACGAAGTCCTGCAATTCGCACTGGAGAAGCCGCTGCCGGTTCCCGGCCACCCGCCGGTGGAAGTCGACCCAAAGTTCGGCGCAGACGTCGCGCAGGACAACGAATTGACCAATTGAAACTGTACAATTGAACCCTTCGGTCCTCTCATGCTGCTCCGCTGGCTCGACCCGCGACCGAGGATTCTCATTTTCTGTACCGTCCCGTTTTTAGGCTGGACAGAGTAGGCTGGTTCGAAGACGTACCCGCCCGCGGTCCATTTCAAAAATCACATCTTGCTTAACAACTTAGGCTTGAGAAGGAAAGAAACTCGATGAGCATTAGCCTTGCAGAACTGAAAGATAAGAACATCACCGACTTGGCGAAGATCGCCAAGGAGCTGAACATTCCCGGCTCGTCCGGCATGCGCAAACAGGAGCTGATTTTCCAGATCCTTCGCGCGCAGACCGAGAAGAACGGTTTGATCTTCTCCGAGGGCGTCCTCGAATGCCTGCCTGACGGCTTCGGCTTTCTCCGCGCGCCGGAGTACAACTATCTCCCCGGTCCAGACGATATCTACGTCTCGCCCTCGCAGATTCGCAAATTCGACCTGCGCACGGGCGACACCGTCTCCGGCCAGGTGCGTCCGCCGAAGGATGGCGAGCGCTACTTCGCCCTGATCAAGGTAGAAGCGGTCAATTTCGAGGACCCGGAAGTCGCGCGCAACAAGATTTTCTTCGACAACCTGACGCCCCTCTATCCCCAGGAGCGCATTCGCCTCGAGACCACCAAGGAAAATTTGACCGGCCGCGTTCTCGACATGCTCTGCCCCATCGGCAAGGGTCAGCGCGGCTTGATCGTCGCGCCGCCGCGCACCGGCAAGACGATGATGCTGCAATCCATCGCCAATTCCGTCACGGCGAACCAGCCCGAAATCGCGTTGATCGTATTGTTGATCGACGAGCGCCCGGAAGAAGTTACTGACATGCAGCGTACCGTAAAGGGTGAAGTCATCAGCTCGACGTTCGATGAGCCGCCGCAGCGCCACATTCAAGTAGCGGAAATGGTCCTCGAAAAGGCCAAGCGCCTCGTCGAGCACAAGCGCGACGTTGTGATCCTGCTCGACTCGCTCACCCGTCTCGGCCGGGCCTACAACGCCGTCACGCCGCCTTCGGGCAAAGTGCTCTCGGGCGGTATCGACGCCAATGCCTTGCAGCGGCCGCGCCGTTTCTTCGCCGCCGCGCGAAATATCGAAGAGGGCGGCTCGCTCACCATCATCGCCACGGCGCTGATCGACACCGGCAGCCGCATGGACGACGTCATCTTCGAAGAGTTCAAGGGCACCGGCAACATGGAAATCAACCTCGACCGCCGCCTCGTCGACAAGCGCGTGTTTCCCACGATCGATATCAATCGCTCCGGAACGCGCAAAGACGAACTCCTGCTGCCCGCCGACGAACTCAACCGCATCTGGGTGCTGCGCAAAGTCCTCAGCCCGCTGTCGACCGTCGAAGCAATGGAACTTCTGCTGGGCCGCCTCTCGAAGAACAAGACCAACGCAGAATTCCTCGCGTCCATGTCCAGCCCGGCGTAATCTGCGGTCTGCACGCTGCCTTTTCTTCCCTGAAAGCCGGCCGAGGCTGTCCGAACTTTACGTGGGCCGGCCGCGGAACGAAAAGAAGGAGCTTGGGATCCTTGGAAAGGTTTCTCGCTCGTCAGCCGATTTTTAACTGGAGGCGGGTTGTCTACGGCTACGAGCTGTTGTTCCGCTCCGGCCTCGATAATTTTTTCAGCCACGTCGACGGGGACGCCGCCTCGGCTTCAACCGCCGACACCATGATTCTGTTCGGAATCGAGCGGCTGACGGAAGGCAAGCGCGCATTCCTCAATTGCACCCGCGAGTTTCTGGTCCGCGATTACGCCATGCTGTTGCCGAAGGACCGCGTCGTCATCGAAGTTCTCGAAAGCGTGAAGCTAGACGAAGAGTTGATCGCGGCCTGCCGCCGGCTGAAGGCGCAGGGATACCTTCTTGCCCTCGACGACTTCAAGGATTCGCCGGAATGGGAACCGCTGATTTCCCTCGCCGACTTCATCAAAGTGGATCTTCTCGCCACTCCTGCGGAAGAGCAGTCGCGGCTCGCCAAGAAATTCGCCTCTGACAAACTTCGCCTCGTCGCGGAAAAAGTGGAAACCCACGAAGATTTCAAGCGCACTCTCGATTTGGGGTACTCCTACTTCCAGGGATATTTTTTCAGCCGCCCAGAGATTCTGCGGCGCCACGATATTCCGCCGAACAAGCTGAACTATCTGCGCTTGCTGCAAGCCGCGAATCAGGCGGACATGGACATCCAGAGCGTCGCCGAGCGCGTGAAAGCGGAAGCCTCCATCAGCTACCGGTTGTTGCGCTACCTGAATTCGTCGGCGTTTTTCCTGGCCTCCGAAGTGCACTCGATTCCGCACGCGCTTTCGCTTCTCGGTGAGCGCGGTATTCGCCGCTGGGTTTCGCTCGTCGCCGTGGCCTGCATGGCCGACGACAAGCCGCAGGAGCTCGTGATGCTGCCCCTGATTCGCGCGCGCTTCTGCGAGCTTCTCGCGCCCCGCGCAGGCCTCGCCAGCGTGTCGAATGACCTGTTTCTGCTCGGGCTTCTTTCCGCCATCGACGCGATTCTCGATATGACCATGGCGGACATTCTCAACGAACTGAAGATCCGCGAAGACATTCGCGACGCGCTGCTGGGAAGGAAAAACGGACTCCGCGACGTCTTCGACGTCGCGCTCCTTTACGAAATGGCTCGCTGGGAAGAACTCGACGTGGCCGCCCAACACGTGCACATCCAGTCGGACGACGTCCCCGAGCAATTCATGGAAGCGGTCGATTGGTCCAAGCGCATTCTCACCGACGATCCCCCGGACAAATAGAACTTCGCCCCAATCAAGTTCGCGGCGCTAGGATCCCGTCTGCGCGCTCAATCCGAAACGTATAACATCCGGCATCGGTGCTGCGCACGTGAACGTAGTTCACGTCGGCTTGCGCGAAGAGCTGCTCGATTTTCGAGTCCACGTTTCCACTATCGACGTACTCCTGCGCCACCAAACGTCGTCCCCGACCGTACGCGTTCAGCGTTCGCTGGTTGCGCAGGACAGGTGGAAATCCGGCGTCCTCCGGATATCTCTCGCAGGCGTCCGCATGGATATAGACGGGGCCGGGCAGCGGTAGATTCTCCTGCCTCTCAAATGCGTCATAAGTGAAAAGAATAGCAGCCTCTCCCGCCGCGATCCGCCGAAGGCAATGTCGGCACGGCGCGCCCTCTCGCAAGACTGCGGTGTACGCGGGAAAGCCATAGCGTTGATCCTTCTTGGCGACTCGAACGGACTCGGCAATCTCTGTGGGAATTGCGATCACGCGGATCGGAAGCACATGGCTCTCCTCAGTCTTGGATTCGGAAGCTCATTTCGCATGAGCGCAGTTTGCCCGATCGCGCGTTTGGGAACTATCCGGATCTTGCGGCCAAACTCGCGCCAAGCAGGCTGGAAGGGACCGTCCGAGTTGCTGGGGTTTCTCTGTGCACTCTGGATTTTCTCTCTGTCCTCTGTGTTCCGCTTTTCTCTTTTCTTTCTTCGCTTTTCAGTACTGTTCCCGCGCCAGCATCACCACCAGCCGCGCCACCTCTTCCGGCTCCATCGCTGTACTATCCACCACGACGGCATCTGCCGCGCGCATCAGCGGCGACGACGCACGCTCCTGGTCGCGCCGGTCGCGCTCGCGAATTTCTTCGAGCGTGCGCGCCAGGTCGATCGCATCGCCCTTCTGCTGATGCTCGCGCCAGCGCCGCTCCGCCCGCACTTCTGGCGACGCGGTAAGGAAAATCTTCAACTCCGCGTCGGGAAACACGACGCTTCCGATGTCGCGCCCTTCCATCACCACGCCGCCCTGCTCGCCCGCCCGCCGCTGCTCCGCCACCAGCACATGCCGCACACCTGGAATCACGGCAATCTTCGACGCCGCCTGCGCCACGTCCGGCGTGCGAATCGCGCCGGTTACATCCTCGCCATCGAGAAACACTTGCTGCTTCCCGTCCAGTGCGCGCAAATCGATCCGCGTGTCGCGCGCGAGCGCCTCGAGCGGCTCAGCATGCGCCGGATCGATCGCAGTTCCGCGCCGCACCGCCTTCAGCGCCACCGCGCGATACATCGCGCCCGTATCGATGTACACGTAGCCAAGCATCTCCGCCACGCGCCGCGCCAGTGTGCTCTTCCCCGAGCCCACGGGCCCATCAATCGCAATGATCAGTTTTCGCAATTCGCGACAACCTCAGTACGTGTCATCCCGAGGAGTGAAACGACGAGGGATCTCTCTTCCCTGCGAGATTCTATCGAACGGGTGCCGGATAGCTGACTCTGACTCAAATCCGTTTGAACGCCCGCTCGATTTCGCGCACCGAGTACCGCAGCACCACCGGCCTTCCGTGCGGGCAGCTCATCGGGTATTCCGTCTTCGCAAGTTCGCTGAGCAGCCATTCCATTTTCGTGTGATCGAGCGGCGTATTCACCTTGATCGCCGCGTGGCACGCCGTCGACGCCGCGATCTTCGATTGCAGCGAATCAATCGAAATCGCCTGGTTCTCGCGCGCAATCCCGTCGAGAATCTCGAACAGCAGCTTTTCCGCGTCCGCGCTCGAAATTCCCGCGGGCGCGGCCTGAATCGCCACGGTACGCGCACCCATCAGCTCCGCCTCGAACCCATTCGCGCGCAGCTCATCTGCGATTTGCTCGAACGTTGCCAGTTGGCGCGGATTCAGTTCGACGATCAGCGGCGCAAGCATTCGCTGCCCTCCGAGCGCCCCTTCGCGCCGCGCGCGCAAGTGCTGCTCGAACAGGATCCGCTCGTGCGCCACGTGCTGATCGACAATCCACAATCCTTCACCGTTCACCGCGACGATGAAGCTGCTGCTCACTTGCCCGAGCGGCTTCAAGTCGAGAATCTCGTCCGCCCCCGGCAGCACCGCAGGCGCGGAACCAGCAGACTCGCTGGCAGCCGCCGTGCCAGGTTCCTGGGCCGCAAATGGAAAATTGGTGGCGCCATCCGACCCGAACTGCAGCCGCTGCGGCAAAGGTTGGTCGGGCGCGCCAGAAAGTTCAAAAGCTTCTGCCACTCCCGGACTGGCGTTCAGCGCGACGGGAATTTCCGCGCGCGGCGGACCCGGAAACGCGCTCCCGTCCGCAGGCGGAGCATAACCGCGCATGCTTCCCGTCCCCAACCCGGTGGTGCCCACGACGCCCATGGTAGTCGACGCGCCCGCGAAGTCGCGCGCTTCCCCGGGAACCGCACCGGCCGCCGCTGCGCGCGCCGCCGGAAAACCCGGGATCGGGCGCGCCGTCGAGAGCGCCATCCGCAGCGCATCACGCGTGAAATCGTGAACGAATTGCGGATGCCGGAAGCGCACCTCGATCTTCGCGGGATGCACGTTGACGTCTACTTCCTGGTACGGCAAATCGAGGAACAGCAGCACCACCGGAAACACTCCCGGCGGCGTGATATTTCGATACGCTTCGCCGATCGCATGCAGCAACAGTCGGTCGCGCACCAGCCGCCGATTCACGAACACATAAATTCCATTGCGATTCGACCGCTGCACTTCCGGACGCGACGCGAAACCCGTTACCCGCAGCGTCGCGGCCTGCTCGTCGGCTTCGAGCTGGGGCTCCGTGATCGCCGACCGCACGGGCGCTTCCTGCGACGGAATCTCCATCAGCTCGTCGAGCGCTTGCCGCCCGAAAATCTGGTACACGCGGTCGCCGAGCTTCTCCACCGGCGTGCAATTCAGGATTTCCTGCGTTGGCGTCTTCAGCAAAAACTGGCACTCGGGATGCGCCAGCGCGTAATGCGTGACCAGGGACGCGATGTGCCCGAGTTCAGTCGTCTCGGATTTCAGGAATTTCCGCCGCGCCGGGACGCAATAAAAAATGTCGCCGATGCTGATGGATGTTCCAACGGGCACGCCCGCGGGCTTCACGCCAAGCAGTTTCCCGCCCGCGAATTCCACGCGCGTGCCCTGCTCTTCTTCCGCCGTGCGCGTTTCCAGCACCAGCCGCGAAATCGACGCAATCGACGGCAGCGCCTCCCCGCGAAATCCAAGCGTCGCGATCGACAGCAGATCGTCCGCCGTGCGCAGCTTCGACGTTGCGTGCCTCTCGAACGCCAGCAGCGCGTCGTCGTGATTCATCCCGGAGCCATCGTCGATCACGCGGATCAGCCTCTTGCCCCCCGACTCCGCTTCGATGCGAATCGACCGTGCGCCCGCATCCACCGCGTTCTCAAGCAGCTCCTTCACCACCGACGCGGGCCTCTCGACAACCTCGCCCGCCGCAATCTTGTTCGCCACATTCTCCGCAAGTATCCGTATCCGGCTCATAAGCTTTTCAGGGGGTCGGAGCTTTAGGTCCGACAATGCCACTCGCTTTAGAAGGTGGGGCTTCAGCCCCTGAGCGCCCGGAAGCGCTTCCAACGTCAGCTTTCGGAATTGAATTGTGCAAGGCCGGTTGGCTGGGTTCCAGGTTTTTAGGGGGTCGGAGCTTCAGCTCCGACATAACCGCATCCGTTAGATTGGGGGCTTTAGCCCCTGAGGAAAGGGTTAGGAGTCGATCTGGCATCGCATCAACCTCGACCTTCCTCGCAGCCGAGCTGTACGGCCAATCCCCCGGCTTTTCGGCGAGGCCGGCGCGAACCGGATTCATGTGTATGTATTCTATCTTCGCAAGATAATCCAGTTCGTTTCGCACACTCTCTTCGTGAAATCCAGAATGCCATATCTGCATCTTGCGATCTCGCTGGCGGTGAATTTCACGGGAACTGCCGCCCTTGATAAACTGCATGGCCTTCTCAAGAGAAGTGTCCCCACTCGGCGTAAGGAGCAGGTGCAGATGATCTGGCATGACAACAAATTCATGCAGCAGATAAGCGCCCCTATCGCGATATCCGAGCAAGCATTCAATCAAGATCTCGGCGTTCTGAGACACCTGAAAGACCGCACGGTTTTCCCAGCCCTTGGTGGTCACAAAATAGGTGAAATACGGCGCCGTTCGGTGTGTCAAGCGGCCCATTTTCCTCAGGGGCTGAAGCCCCTTTTCCTTTGCATGCTTTTATGTCGGAGCTAAAGCTCCGACCCCCTAAAAACCCGTCTTACGGCTAGCCAATGTGCGCTGGGGGCCGACTGAACCCCCAAAGAGCTAGTGAGTCCGGTGCCGTGTAGGTCTTACTTGTCTTGGGGCACATATATTGAAGGTTCTGTGAATCTCCCCTACCGAGCCAGAACCTCCAAACGCCGCCGCACTCGCATTTTGCTTCGAGGTACTCAGGTCGAACACCAATGCCTAGTTCATCGAGCTGGTTGGTGTCAACCTTGGACGGCGAATCGGCCATCAAATCTTGCGCCGCCGTCGTCTTAGGAAACGCAATCACTTCGCGCAGCGATTTCTCGCCCGCGAGCAGCATCGCGATGCGATCAACGCCGAGCGCGATTCCGCCATGAGGCGGCGTCCCGTACGTCAGCGCATCCAAGAAAAAGCCGAACCGCTGCCGCGCCTGCTCGTCCGTCAGCCCGAGCGCCTTGAACATTTTCGCCTGAATATCCTGCCGGTGAATTCGCATGCTGCCGGACCCAAGCTCGTACCCGTTCAGCACCAGGTCGTAGCCCTTCGACCGGCACTCCCACGGCGCAGTTTCGAGCTTGTCGATATCTTCCTCGAATATTCCCGTGAACGGATGCTGCGCGCTTACCCATGCCTTCTCGTTCTCGCTCCATTCGAACAGAGCGAAGCCCGTGATCCACGCGAATTCCCATTTGCCGCGATCGATCAGGTCGAGCTTGTTCCCGAGGTACAGCCGCACGTGCCCGGCCACCGTGAGCGAAGTATCCGAATGCTGAATCTGATCTCTCGCGGTAACCGCGACCACCAAACCGCCAGTCTTTGCCTCGACAGCCTCGCACAATTTCTTCAGTGCGTCTGCGCCAAGCGTCTTTTCGAGCGGTGACGAAATTCCTTCCGGGGTAACCTTCACGGTGTACACGCTTTTCGCACCCGAGGCTTTCGCAGCTTCGGTTAACTCGTCGAGCTGCTTGCGCGACCATCCTGCCGCGGCAGGAGCGACCACAGCCTGGACGTTTCCCTCGAAATGAAACGTCTCGCGCGCCGCCTCGAAGAACTGCGTCACGTTGTGCAATTCCATTCCGAATCGCAGGTCAGGCTTATCCGACCCATAGCGCCGCAGCACATCCTTGTAATCGAGCCGCCGGAACGGCCCCTTCGCCTCGACGCCCGCGACCGCGCACGCGCGCTGCATTACGCGCTCGATCACGCCGAAAATCGCGTCCTGCGTCGGAAACGACATCTCCAGATCGACCTGCGTGAACTCCGGCTGGCGGTCCGCGCGCAAATCCTCGTCGCGAAAACATTTGACGATCTGGAAATACCGGTCCATCCCCGAAATCATTAGTATTTGCTTGAAGATTTGCGGCGACTGCGGCAGCGCGTAAAACTGCCCGTGATGGACGCGGCTCGGCACCAGGTAGTCGCGCGCGCCTTCGGGCGTCGAACGCGTCAGCATCGGCGTTTCGATCTCGAAGAAGCCAAGCTCGTCGAGCGTCTTGCGAATTTCGAGCACGATCCGATGCCGCAACTCGATATTCGCGTGCAACTTCGGACGCCGCAAATCGAGATACCGGTAGCGCAGCCGCGTTTCCTCGCTCGCCGTCACCTCGCCTTCGATTTGAAACGGCGGCGTCTTCGAATTATTCAAGATGTGCAGGCGCGTCGCCACCACTTCCACTTCGCCGGTCGCGATTTCCGGATTCGCCTTCTGCCGCCGCACGACGCGGCCCTCCACCGCCGCCACAAACTCCGACCGCAATTCTTCGGCCTTCGCGTGCGCCTCCGGATGCTGCTCCTGGTTGAAGACGATTTGCGCAATCCCCGCGCGGTCGCGCAGATCGATGAAAATCAGCTGCCCAAGGTCGCGCCGCCGCTGCACCCAACCCATCAGGACCACGTCCTTGTCGGCATCCGCCGCGCGCAACGCCCCGCAGTACAATGTCCGCTTCAGGTTTCCCAGCGTGTCAAGCACCTGTTCCCCTTCGTTCTGACTCCAAATATTCGAGTAAATCGTTCTCGTTGAGTTTCTTCTGATCGGCGTCGGAGAGGCGCTTCAGCGTGTACGTTTCCGACGTGACTTCATCCTCGCCAATGATGAGCGCGTAGCGCGCGCCGAGCTTGTCCGCCAAGCCCAGCGATTTCTTGAATTTCATCTCTTCGGGAGGCAGCTCAACGCTGACGCCAGACTCGCGAAGCTTTCTCGCGATACTAACGGCCGTGGGGTAAGCCTTCAGCCCCATCCACGCGACGAACACCGCCAGTCCCGGCAAATGCGGTAACTTCCCGCCTTCCTGAATCGACAAAACCGCGCGGTCGCTGCCAATCGCGAAGCCGATGCCCTTCGTCGGCGGTCCGCCGAGCAATTCCACCAGACCGTCATAACGCCCGCCGCCGCACACCGCGTTCTGCGAGCCGAGGCCGGCCGCTGTGACCTCGAACGTGGTGCGAGTGTAGTAATCGAGCCCGCGCACCAGCCGCCAATTTTCTTCGTACACGACGCCGCGCAGCTTCAACTCTTCCTTCAGTTTCGCAAAATGTTCGCGGCACTCCGCACATAGATGATCCGAAATGCGCGGCAGCTTCTCGATGGTCACCTGCTCTTCCGGCAATTTCGAATCAAGCACGCGCAGCGGATTCGTGTCGATGCGGCGCTGCGAGTCGGCGCCGAGGCTGTCTTTCACTTTGCCCAATGCCTCGCGCAGCAGTTCCACATATTGCGGCCGGCAATTCTTGTCGCCAATCGAGTTGATATAGAGAGTCGTGCGATCCAGGCCCGCGCGCCGGAAAAACACGAGCAGCATCTCGATCAATTCCGCGTCAATCGCAGGCGCGTCCGACTGCCCCAGCATCTCCGCGCCAATCTGGTAAAACTGCCGATACCGCCCCTTCTGCGGCCGCTCCCGCCGGAACATCGGCCCCATGTAGTACAGCTTCACATCGCCCGGCAGCGTGTGCATCCCATGCTCGATATACGCCCGCACAACGCTAGCCGTCGCCTCCGGCCGCAGGCTCATAGTTTTCAGTCGGGGGAAGAAAGCTATGAATTGCTTCACCCGTTCCACCGCGCTGTTGATCTCTTCTCTTAGGGCGTCATCTAACGGCCTGACAACGAGCGACCGATAGTGCGAGATCTGTGCCTCAAGGTCGGCCAGCAATATCTGGGTATGTCCGATTTGCTCAAAGTCACCCGACTTAAAACCCGACTCAACTCGGCGATAGTAGTCGTTAAGGGCACCTGCGAAGACTTCCAGCGCGGAATGGTCAAATCCCACAATTCGTGAGTTTCGAATATTCTCTCGAACCTCAAGAAAATCGGCCCCGCGGTGCTCCTCAAATGTATACATCTCTTTGTGAACGACGTCTGTATCGGCGCCAATCGACCGAGCGAACAGCTCCGTCTCCTCAAACACGGGCGTGCGAATGTCGTGGTAGCCGTAGCGCTCGAAAGTGTCGCGCGCAGTCTGCTCGAACCAATTCCACAGCGCGGAGTCCGGCGGCAGAATGTCCCGCGTGCCCTTGATCGCCCGAAATTGTTTGCTTCCTGTCATTGGTTTTTGTAGCGCCGCCCTTCAGGGCGGCATTGCTCGGCATAGGAAAGATGCCGGGCTAAAGCCCGGCGCTACATTTCAGCGCGATACGTTTCCTTGTACTCGACGTACCGTTGGGCGTAACCGTCGATCACATCCCGCTCTTCCGCCGCGAGCGTGCGCCGGAATTTGCCGGGGTGCCCCATGAACAGGCTGCCCGCCGGAACCTCCGTCCGTTCCGGGACGAGCGTGCCCGCGGCAATAATGCTTCCCGCGCCGATTTTCGCTCCATTCAAAATGATGCTCCCCATGCCGATCAGGCAGTGCGATTCGATCGTGCATCCGTGCAGAACCACGCCGTGGCCGATCGTCACGTTGTCTCCCAAAATGAGCGGATACTCGTCGCGCATCACGTGCAACACCGACCCGTCCTGCACATTCGTCCGCGCGCCGATGCGAATAAAATGCACGTCGCCGCGCACCACCACGCACGGCCACACGCTAGAATCCTCGCCGATCGTCACGTTCCCGATCACCACCGCCGCCGGATCGATGTACGCGCTCGCGGCAATTTGCGGTTTTCGCCCGCGGTAGCTGCGAATCAAGTTGGCACTCCTCCGCTACGAAAGCGTCCGAGCACAGAGATTTTCACGCCGCACCAGGCAAGCAATCGAAACTAACACACGCACACTAGGCTGACAAGGCAGCCAATTCCCTCTGGCGGAGTGCGCGCGCCACGGCGGCTTGTGCACTTATGCGAAGCTATATGTATTAGAACTGAGGCTGCGCAGACTTTGCTGCTTCGAGGGTGATGTGCTGCTTCTGCCGATAGGCCAGGTTAGCCATGTGGCACGCCACCGCGGAGCTGTACCCCTTCTCCACCGGAGCATTCGGCGTCTTGCGGCTGCGCACGCAGTCAATCCAGTTGGCCATGTGGTTTCGGTCGGGGCTGGTGCCGTTCAGCGGCGCACCGCCAGGCCGATTGACCTTCTCGGGATAGTACCGAAGGGTCTCCTCGGAGGCGCCGCTCACCATGTCCGTCGAACCCGCGACGTGCTCGATCGTCCCATCACTGCCCAGCAAGCGCTCGCCAAGGCCGTAGCGGCTGTTGCTGAAGGTGGATTGCCACGTCACCACTGTATCGCCCGGAAAATCCAGCGTTATCGCAATTGTGTCGGGCACCTCGCGGCCATCCTTTTCCGAGAACACGCCGCCGGACATGTACGCCGCCGTCGGCAACCCAAGATCGAGTGCGCTCATGATCCATGCAATCTGGTGAACCATGTTTTCGGTGACATTCCCGCCGGAAAACTCCCAGTACAGCCGCCAGTTGATGAGCCGGAACGGATCGAATTCGCGCTGCGGCCGCCCGTTGAGAAACGCCTGCCAGTTGACGTTCGCCGCCGTACAGTCCGCCGGCACCGAACGCACCCATTGTCCCTGGCCATGCGGTGTGTTGCGGCTCATCCAGGAATCCACGCTCGTCACTTTACCGACGATTCCGTCCTTGATCCATTTGCGCGCATCCGCCAGTTGGCCGGAGCTTTCGTGTTGCAGCCCGATCTGCACCACTCGATCCGATTTCTTCGCCGCCGCAAGGCATTGTTCCGCCTCCGGAATCGACCACGCCAGCGTCTTCTCGGAATACAAATCCTTGCCCGCGGCGAGCGCGTCCTGGAAATGGCGCGCGTGAATGTGCAAGGGGCTCGCGACGATCACCGCATCGATGTCTTTCCTCTCGAGCAGACGCCGGTGATCATCGAGGCCCTGAATTCCCGGCGCGATATGCTTCGCTTCGTCCCAGCGCCGCTTGTAAACGTCCGCAATCGCCACCACTTCCACGTTCGGCACAGCGATGATCTGCCGCAGCAAATCCTGTCCCCGCGCGCCGACGCCGATCATCCCCACGCGCACCCGGTCGTTCGCGCCAAGAATGCGCGACGTAGGCCCTGCCAGAACCGCAGCCGTTCCCAGCGCCGCCTGCTTGATGAAATCCCGCCTCGTGCTGCCACTCACGTTAGATTGCGTCATGTTGTCTCCTGCAACTGTAATGCTCCAGCTCTCTGCAACGCTTCCTTCATTCCCGCCCAACTCTGCCGCGTCGATTCCTCCGGCGTGTCGGCGCCGCGCCAGTGCGTCTCCAGACTCACGGCGTTTCGATACCCGTCGCGCAGCAGAGCGCGAAACTGGCCGGTCCAATCGATGAATCCCCGGCCAACGGCAGCCCATTCATAGCCGTCGCCGCCCGGCTTCTTCACCGCGTCTTTGCAATGGCAATGTCCGATGCGATTTTTCGGCAGCAGATTGTAGCCGTCCGGATACGGTATCTCGCCACGCTCAGCCGCGTTGCCGGGATCCCAATTCAACATGAAATAAGGAGACTGCACGACTTCGAGCACCTTCGCCGCATCTGCTCCCGTGCCCGTGTTGCACGAAGCCTCATTTTCGAGCACGAGAATAATGCCCTTCTTGCCGGCCTTTTCCGCAGCTTCCTGCAACTTCTGATTCATGGCCGCGCGAAACGGCGCTGGATCATCCAGCCTCCAGAAATCGAAGCAGCGCACGCGATCGGCGCCGAACGTTTTCGCGAGCGCGATCGACCGGTCGAGCACGTCATCCTGCTGATCGAACGTAAAATCCGCGCCGAACTGCGCCCCCTGGGGGCTGAACTTCGATTTCGGCGCGCCGGGCCAATCCACTTTGAACAGCGGACTCGCGATATCCGTCACGCGCAATTGGTATTGCGCGAGGATCCGCTGCGCGTCCGCGATTTCTTTCGCGTCCAGGTTGACGATGTTCTTGTTCCACATCCCGCGCAGCTCGATCCATTCCATCCCGAATTCACGCGCCGCCACTTCGCAGGCGCGGCCGAAATCCTGGCTGATTTCGTCATTGATCACGCTGATGTGAAAGGGTGATTTCATCCTGCTGCTCCGGCCAGGAGGTCTTGGCGCCGCGAGCGTTTCCGGGATGAGAGACGATGCCGCTGCGGCTGCCACTCCGCCTATCCCTGCCAGGAACTCGCGACGCGAAACGATCGAATCCATGCGCGCTTCTCCCTTCGGTCAACCAGAAAATGCGGCCCTTCGCTGGCTTATCTGTGTGAAGTTATCACGTTCCGGCAGTGGGAGAGGAGCAATGCTTTGCGGGCTGCCTTGCGGCGTATTGCGTCGTGTCAGGGCATCAGCGCCGAGAAATAATTGTAGGAATTGCTTTCGCCGATGACCATCCAGCCGTCGCCGACAAACTTAGTTTCCATTTGGAAATATCTCACGGAGCGGCCGTCCGGCGGCGGCCCACCGTCGACCGTGATCTCCACTCGAACCAGTTTCACCGGCTTGCCTATCGTGCCGCGCGCTGCGATCGACTTGAACTCGACGTCGTGCTGAACTGCTGGCTGAACCGGCTCGATCGGCTCGCCTTCGTGCGCCTCATTCAAGATTCGAGTCACATCCTTCGGCCCGAGCCCGGAATACTCCTTCGTCAGCTGCTCGCGCAGTGCGTCGCGCATCGACTCGTCCACCGTCACGACGTGAAGGTACATCTTGATTCCGAAAAACCCGGCCAGCGCCACGAGAGCGAGAAGGGCGTGCCAACCTCGAAATTGGTAGTTGCGTTCGGCGACTGTGTATTCGGCCATTTCCAGCCCCCAAGCAGGAGAACTCCCGTTCCTATATGTCTATTGTCCCGCACATGACGCGGACTCCGGCGCCCCCTCGAAATCAAAGCGCAGAAAAGGTCAACACAGTCCTTATGAGAATTGAGTATTCAACTGGACTACAGAATTTGCACGACCGGCGACGTAGCCGCCGAATTCACGGTCTTGACGCGGTCCGCGACGGCGCGAGCGATCGCGTAGATGCTCTTCCCGCCCGGCGCATCCTCGCCGAACGACGCCACCGGCTTGCCGGTGTCGCCGCCAATGCGAATCTGCGGGTCGATTTCGATTTCGCCCAGGAACGGCACCCCGAACATGCGCGCCATCACCTGGCCTTCGCCGTGTCCGAAAACGTCGATGCGCCCGTTGCAATGCGGGCACGAAAAGTAGCTCATGTTTTCGACCACGCCCAGAATTTCCACGCTCACCTGGCGGAACATCTCCACGGCTTTGCGCACATCCGCCAGCGAAACGATCGAAGGAGTGGTCACCACCACCGCGCCAGTAATCGCCGCGGTTTGAATCAGCGTCAATTGGACGTCTCCCGTCCCCGGCGGCAAATCGACGATCAGGTAATCGAGTTCGCCCCAGCGCACGCTATGCAGGAATTGCTGGATCACGCTGTGAAGCATCGGACCGCGCCAAATCAGCGGCTTGTCGCCCGGATTCAGCAGGCCCATCGAGATCATTTTCACGCCGTAGGCTTCCACCGGGATGATAGTCCGCTCGTCCACTGCGCGCGGCTGCTCAGTAGTCCCTAGCATCACCGGCACGTTCGGGCCATACACGTCCGCGTCGAGCAGCCCCACCGACGCGCCCAGGTTCTTCAGCGCAATCGCGAGGTTCACCGCAACCGTCGTCTTGCCCACTCCGCCCTTGCCGCTCGCAACTGCGATCAGGTTCTTGACGCCTGCAATCGGCGCCTTCGTGATTCCGGGTCCCGGTGGCATCTGGTTCCTTCCCTGGCTTCGTCAACTCGCTTGTAGCAGTTCTAATCATAGCTGTCAGCGCCATCAGCGGCAACCGGGACTGTACAGCGCGCTTTGCACGAAAACGCCCGAGCGGATACAATGGAAGTTGACGTTTTGCAGGAATTATCCCGCAAGCGGCCTGTAAGCTGTGAGCTAAAGACCTTCGAAACCAAGACCCATGGCATTTGATATCGAAAAATCTATCGACTGGATAGTTTCGCGCTTCATCGGGACGAAGCACGAGCGCGACATCAAGAAGATCGCGCCTTACATCGTCCAGATCAACGAGCTCGAGCCGGCCATGCAGAAGCTCACCGATGCCGAGATTGGCGAGCGCACCGTCGCGCTGCGCGCCGAAGTGCAAGCCCGCCTCGAAGGCCTCACTCGCGACGATCCCGACTACAAGCAGCAACTCCAGGACGCTCTCGAGCCTTCGCTCGTTCCTGCGTTCGCCCTGGTCCGCGAGGCAGGCCGCCGAACCATCGGCATGCGCCACTTCGACGTGCAGCTCGTCGGCGGCATCGTCCTGCATCAGGGCAAAATCGCGGAAATGAAAACGGGCGAAGGAAAAACGCTCGTCGCCACGCTCCCCGCCTACCTGAACGCGCTCGCCGGAAAAGGCGTTCACATCGTCACCGTGAACGATTACCTCGCGCGCCGCGACGCCGAGTGGATGGGCCCGATCTACAAGATCCTGGGCATGAGTGTCGGCGTGATCGTTCACGATCTCGACGACGCGCAGCGCCGCGCCGCCTACGGAGCCGACATCACCTTCGGCACGAACAACGAATTCGGATTCGACTACCTGCGCGACAATATGAAGTACGACCTGAAGGATTGCGTCCAGCGCGGCCACCAGTTCGGCATCGTCGACGAAGTGGACTCGATCCTGATCGACGAGGCCCGCACGCCTCTGATTATTTCCGGTCCGGCTGAGGAATCCACCGACAAGTATTACCGCGTCGACAAAATCATCCCCAAGCTCATCCAGGAAATCGATTACACGCTCGACGAAAAGCAGCGCACCGCCACGCTCACCGAAGAAGGCGTCTCGAAATGCGAGCGTTTGCTCAATCTCGGCAATCTCTTCGACCCCGCCAACATGGACATTATTCACCACGTGTATCAGGGGTTGCGCGCGCACACGCTCTTCCAGCGCGACGTGGATTACGTCGTGAAAGAAGGCGAAGTGGTGATTGTCGACGAATTCACGGGACGCCAGATGCCGGGCCGGCGCTGGTCCGACGGCTTGCACCAGGCCGTGGAAGCGAAGGAAGGCGTAAAGATCGAGCGCGAGAATCAGACCCTCGCCACCATTACCTTCCAGAATTATTTCCGCATGTACAAGAAACTTTCCGGCATGACCGGAACCGCGGAAACCGAAGCGCCCGAGTTTCACAAAATCTACAATCTCGAAGTCGTCGCCATCCCCACAAATAAGACGCTGATCCGCATCGAGAATCCGGACGTCGTCTACCGCACCGAAGCCGAGAAGTTCGACGCCGCTGTGAACGGAATAATTCAGGAAGACGGCACGCGCGCGGGCGGCATCCGCCAGTATTACGAGAGCGGCCAGCCGGTTTTGGTAGGCAGCATCTCCATCGAAAAATCTGAAAAGATCGCGGAGCTGCTCAAGAAATCGGGCATTCCTCACCAGGTGTTGAACGCCAAGCAGCACGAGCGCGAAGCGAAAGTTATTTCGCAAGCAGGGCGCAAGGGCGCCGTCACCGTTTCCACCAACATGGCCGGCCGCGGAACCGACATTCTCCTCGGCGGCAACCCCGAAGCGATGACGCGCGAACACGCGCTCAAGAACAAGCTCGCGATGCCCTATGCCCCGGCAGGAGCCGTAATCGGCGCTGCAGCCGCGGCAGGCGCAGCCGCAACCGAAACGCCCGCCCAGGCCGACGCCAACCTGGCCGGCGGAAACGGCGCCGCACCTCCTGTGAACACCGCGATGGTGCTGTTCCAGCAGGAAGGCAAAATCTTCCAGGTGCCCCTCGACCAGTGGAAACCGATTTACGACGACTTCGCCGATCAGTGCCGTGCCGAACACGACGCCGTGGTCGCCATGGGCGGCTTGCACATTCTCGGCACCGAACGCCACGAAGCGCGCCGCATCGACAATCAGCTTCGCGGACGCGCCGGCCGCCAGGGCGATCCCGGCTCCTCGCGATTTTTCCTCTCGCTCGAAGACGACCTGCTGCGCATCTTCGGCGGCGAGCGCATCAAGGCTTTGATGTACCGCCTGGGTATGACCGAAGGCGTTCCGATCGAATCGGGCCTCATCAGCAAACGCATCGAAAACGCGCAAAAGGCGGTCGAAGCCCAAAACTTCGAAGCCCGCAAGCACCTCCTCGAGTACGACGACGTCATGAACAAGCAGCGCGAAACGATCTACTCCCTGCGCCGCTCGTTCCTCGAAGGCGCCGACCAAAAGCCGTTCGTCCTCGACAAGGCCGAGATGATCGCCGACGAGCTCGTCGCCACCTACTGCCCTCGTGAGCAACATCCCGACCAGTGGAACACCACTCAATTCGCCAACGAAATCCTCAATCAATTTGGAATCGACCTAAAAACCGTGGGAATCGACCTCGCAAACACGAATCACGACGAGCTTGCGGAAAAGCTGGTCGAAAAAGTGGTCGCGCGTTACGACGAAAAAGAACAGCTTTTCGGCGTCCAGACGCAGCGCTGGCTCGAACGCCGCATCCTGCTCGATATCGTCGACTCGCAGTGGAAGGATCACCTCCTCACGCTCGACCATTTGAAGGAAGGCATCGGCCTTCGCGGATATGGACAAAAGGATCCGCTCGTCGAGTTCAAGAAGGAAGCGTTCACTCTCTTCGAAGAGATGATGGACCGCATCGACACCGAAGCGGTTCGCTTCCTTTTCCTCATGCAGCCTGCCAAACCCGAAGCGGAAGCGAAGCAGATCGAGCAGCGCCAGCGCCGCCAGCAGCAGAATCTTCAGTTTCAGGCCGGCCCCGCGCAGGCCGAACCTCCCAAACCCGTCCGCGCCGCCGCGAAAGTCGGCCGCAACGACCCCTGCCCCTGCGGCTCCGGCAAAAAATACAAAAAGTGCCACGGCACCGCCGCCTAAGCGCCGTTACGCGCGGCACAAGTTAGCCCAGCCCGTAAGGGCTGGGAAAATGCAGAAAAATGATTCCACAGCGCCGTAGGCGCGACACACCTAGCAATTTTCTCTTTGAGCCGCTGAAGTTCCCAGCTTCCTGCGAAATGGACGTATGCTCACGCTTCGGCCTCAAATCCGTCGAACTTTTCAGACCGGCCTTGCGTACCATACTCAGACTGTGCAACTTCTAACCGGAGGTCGAAAGATGAGGATTCCTGTGCGTGCCTTTCCTGCGCTTCTCGCTGTCACACTGATGTTCGCTTTCGCAACACGTCCCGCCATCGCGGACACCGAAGGCCACTTTGACCGGACGCTTACCGTAAGCGGACCGGTGGACATGGACGTCGAGACCGGCTCCGGCAACATCGTCGTTCGCGCCGGAGGCTCTGGCAAAGTCGAAATCCACGGCAAGATTCACGCCGGCTGGCACGTCAGCGGCGACGTCGAGCAGCGCGTGCACGACCTCGAAGCGAATCCGCCGATCGAGCAGAACGGCAACACGATTCGCATCGGCCACATCGAGGATCATGAACGCATGCGAAATATCTCGATCAGCTATGAAGTGATCGTCCCGGCGGAGACGAAGCTCCATTCTTCGTCCGGTTCGGGAAACGTGCATGTCGACGGCGTGACGGGGCCCGCGGAAGCCACCAGCGGCTCCGGCAACGTCAGCTTGAACAACATCGGCGGCGAAGTTCATGCACGCTCCGGCTCGGGTGACATTGATCTGAATTCCGTGCACGGCAACGCGCGCGTTAGCACCGGCAGCGGCACAGTTCACGCCATGGGAATCGCAGGAAGCTTCACAGGGTCAAGTGGCAGTGGCGACGTGCGGCTCGAACAAACTGCTCCGGGCGACGTGGACGTTAGCAGCGGCTCGGGCACGATCGAAATCAAGGGAGCCAAGGGCGCGGTGAAGGCGCAAACCGGCAGTGGCGACATCAACGCTCAGGGCGACCCCACGGGCGAGTGGAAGCTGCACACCGGCTCAGGAAGCGTCGAGGTGCAATTTCCCGACCAAGCTGCGTACGACCTTGTCGCCCACACCGGCTCCGGCAGCATTCAAACGACTCATGAGATGACGGTGCAGGGAACGATCACGCCCCGCGAGCTGCACGGAAAAGTCCACGGCGGTGGTGCTCTCGTCGAACTGAGCACCAGTTCAGGCTCGATTCAGATTCGCTAACACGTTCTCGAGCAGGGGAGAAGTTCTCGGCGTTCTCTGCGGCCCGCCCGCCGTCTGGTTGGCGGGCCTCTGCGGTTGACTTTCGGCCTCCCGCGGCGTCGCGCCCACCGATAACTCTCTCGCACCACCTCCCTCGCCGGGCGAGCACTGTTGTGCTAGTCTCGTCCCCACTGCCTCGAGCGACGGACGCTCGAAGGCGCTCTGGGGTGTGTAATGAACGCGTCTATTTCGGTCCCTTGCAAACGGGAGTCGTGTCCGAAGACGATTCCGCGGGCCCTCGCCAGCGAGCAGCTCTGCCTCGACCATTTCCTCGACGAAGCGTTCGTTCGCACCGACGAGGCCCTTCAAGGCTGCCGCGCCGGCCGCCCGGTGAACCCGAAAGGCCTCGAATGGCTGCTCGCTGACGCCCTGGCTATCGTAAAAAACCTCGAAGAAGGCGCCGGCGAACCGAATCCGGAGCAGCGCGATCGCATGCTTGAACTCCTTCTCATTCTCGCGAACCTCCACGAATACGTCGCGCATCATTCCGTCCGCGTCGAACGCTTCGCCTGATCCCCACGGGCCCCCCGCCCTATCATTGGGGCGAAAGCGTAAACAGCTTCCCCACTCCCGTCTTGCATTTCGTTTCCGGCAGATTCAATCTGGTATCTCCCCTTCCGGAAAACCCAGCATGCCGGACGAAAAAAAACTCGACCGTTTCAAGCCGCAGCAGCCGACGATACCCGGCGTACCGGCGGAGAAAGTTCCACCGAAACCCGTTCCGCCAGAGCACCTTTCTCCGGAGCCTGCCAAAGCGCCCCCTCGCAGCCCTTCCCTGTGGGTTAGTCTCGGCGCCGGCGCCCTGATCGTCATCGTCGTTAGTATCGCCTGGTGGGCGCACAGCTCATCCGCCAAGCAAGCTTCGCCACCCGTCGTTGAAGCTGCCGCTGATCCCGCGCCCGAGCCCGTTGCCAAGCCCGTGGAACGCATGCCCATCGGTCCCGGCGAAATCGCCACTACTGACGAACTGTCCAAGCCGTGGTCCGCCAAGCGATTCATCTTCCGCGACCCCGTCACTTCGCAACAAACCCTGGCCATCGCCGTGCGTCTGCCGGGAGGCACTCTGTGGGGAGTTTCGCTGCGCGAGCCCTACGGGACCTGCGAACTCGATTACGTCACCGATCTTGAAAAGTTGCGCACGCAATACCAGTTCCGTGCCGACCATCCGATGATCGTCGATCCGTGCACTCACACCGTCTTTGATCTTATGCGCTATGGCTCCGGCCCGAACGGTCTCGTTCGCGGCGAAATCGCGGCAGGGACGGCCGTGCGTCCGCCGATTGGAATCGAAATCAGCACGCGCGGCAACCACATCGTCGCCGTTCAAATGGAATAGTCTCTGGCGGGAGCTGTTGACGTCGTCGGCCGGGATGCCGCTCTTCCAGCGGGTTCAGAACGCAACCCTCACCAAGTTGTCATCCCGAATCCCCGCGCTTTCTGCGGGGTGAGGGATCTGCTTTTTGCTTTTCCCTTTTCAGGTCTCGAGTTCCTGCGCCGAGCAGCGCTCCACTTCTTTCCCCATCCTGCCTGCGAGAACCATCGCCACCATCTTCTGATCCGCCAGCCACGACCACAGCGGATGACCAAACGTCGCGGGCCGATTATGCTCGACGAAGAAATGTGAAAACCACGCAAGAGCGTACGGAACGGCCAGCGCGGCCAGAAGCAGCCACGGCCTGCCCAGAACGATAGCCACAACCAGCAAAGCCCAACCCGTGAGCGTTCCCACGGAATGAAATACCCGCGTCAGCGCCTGGCTGTGCGCCACAACGTACACCGGCCAGAATTCCTCGAAGCTGCGCGGTTCTCTCATCACGTGATTCTAATCCACTCCTCTCCTCACGCAATCGCGAACAAAAAGAAAACGCCGCTGTCCTCCATTTCCAGGAGAACAGCGGCGCCTGCAGGTATGAGGATGATCAGTCAGTCAGCTGTTCCACCGACCGGGCCACCATCACCGGTTGATTCGTCGCCGAATCCACCAGGATGAATCCCACCACGCGGATCGGGATCGGATTCGCCCCCGTTAGCGCGGAGAGGCCAGCCAGGTTGATGAAGTTGGTGTCGTTGGTCGTCAGCACCGTCAGCGGCTGCGGCAGCAGAACGCCGGCGGTCCAATTGTCGCTCAACGAGAACGTCCCGGCGTTTCCGGATTGCACCATCGTGCTGCCCGGCTGCCACGTGCCGGCTTGCCCCTGCCGCCGGAGAACCACGCGGTGCGGAGTGAGCGTGTCGACGCCGTTGGACGTGGTTATTTTTCCGCCGATGTCCACGCGTTGTCCCGGTGCCAGAAGCGTGTTGCTGAAGAGCAGCGCCGTGATCGGATTCTTGATGTTCGCGATCCGGTATTGCTCGGTGCCGTTCAGCGTTAGCGCTTCGATTTGCCCTGGCATCAGGCCCGTGATGTCGGGAAGCTCGTAACGGACGTAGATATCAGCTCGCGTTGCCGGCGCCGGCGAAGGCGGGTTCACGTACGTCAACAGGCCGCCCAGCACGAAGCCGTCGTTCGAGACCACTTCCACTTCGGATGCATCGATGCCCTTCGTGACCGGATCAAGCTGCCCCGAAATCTCGAGGATGGTGTTGCTGGTAAACGAACTCACCGGAATGGCTGGATCGTCCCAGATTGTGCTGTCGCTGGTCTGCACCGTCCACTGGCGGCCGTGCGGTCCCTGAACCGTAAACGAATTCGCGCCCGCGGATCCAACGAAGCCGGCGTGGAAATCGTCGATCGAAACGTTCGAATCGCCCGCCGCCAGCAGGTTCATGTAAAACGTTGGATTCACCTGGCCCGTGAAGTTTCCGTTCACATCCGTCAGAATCGACTTGCGAAGGTCGAACTCCATGCGGAGCCCCACCAAATCGTTGTCATTCAGCACGAACGGCTGCGGAAACGTCACCTTTACTGTGGAAGTCGTCAGCGTCCCGGCCATCGTGTTCACGATGGGAGGGCTGACACTGGTATCAAGATATCCGATCGAGGGGTTCGAGAGCGTCACCGTCGCGTAATAATAGGTCGCGTTCGACGGCACGGTGTTCAGGTCCATGAGTTGATGCAACCCGCTCAGTTGAGCGAAATCGATCACCTGGGGAGTGTCTGGCATCACTGAAATGTCGTTGGTACCGTTGTTGATCGTTACACCTGTCACCGTAATTTCGCACGCCACAACGCTCGGCAAAGGCGCGTCCGTCCCCACTGTAAACACGCTTGCCTGGTGTACTGCCGGCGTTGGGTCCACCGAATTGCTGCCACCACCACAACTGGATAGCGAAAGAATTGCGAAAATTGCCAAAAACACACCCGTAGCCTTTGAGTTCCGCATTGCAAACTCTCCTTGTTAGTCCGTTGGAGTTAAAATCCCCGTTAGCCGAAAAACCACTATTCCGGCCGCTGTAGAAGAAACACAGCCCCCACGAAAAAGTTGCGCCGTTTTAGTTCTTGCGCTTGTGTCGGCCCCGGACTCGGGTTCCAGGCTCTGTCCGCAACTCGGTCTTGTGTCAGCCCTGGACTCGGGTTCAGGCTTGTCGTGCGCTTTTTGCTTCATCTGTGTTTATCTGTGTTCATCTGTGGTTCCAAGGTTTCACGGCCCTTGTAGGTGCGACGCTGTTTCGCCAAATCTTCACCCACGACACAAATTGCCACACAAATTTCCCACTCCTTCCGAAGACAGCGTTTGGCTCCACTTTTGCATCGTAGTAGATTGAGAGCCGTCCAGGAAACTCGGGGGGAGTGATGCGTTGGAGATTGATTGCCTCGGTCGTGGTGTTCGCGATCGCGTTCGCCGCCGGTTGCGCCAAAAAAGTCGACGACGCTGCCGTCATCACCAACATCAAGGCTCAAATGTTTTCCGATGCGCAGCTCACCGGCGCACACCTCCAACTGACGTCGTCGAACGGCCGAGTCACCCTAAGCGGAACCGTGCCCAGCGACGCGGCTCGGCTCGACGCCTACAAAATTGCTGGGCAGACCCCCGGCGTAACAAAAGTAATCGATCAAATGACGGTGGAAATGGCGCTTCAAGCCCCGGCGCAAGAATCCGCTTCCGCCAATCCGCCGGCACCTTCCACCACCCCCGCGAAAGAGGAAAAGCACCGCAAGGATCGACCGAAAAAAGAACCCCCGCCGCCGACGGTGCTCGGCGGACCGCCCGTGGAGAATCCGAGTCCCACGCCGGACCAAGTGGCCCCACCGCCCCAAATCACAGACGCGGCAGCCACCGTTGCTCCCGCGATCCCAGTTCCAAGTCCAACTCCGCCGCCTCCGCCGCCGAAGGAAGTCGTAGTTCCAGCCAACTCCACGATGACGATCCGCATGATTGACGCCGTCGATTCCTCCGTGAACAAGGCGGGAGAGATTTTTCACGCCTCGCTCGATTCCCCAATCCTCGTCGAGAACGACGTTGCTGTCCCGGCGGGCGCCGACGTCTACGTTCGCCTCGCCAACGCCAGCTCCGCCGGACACATGGCGGGTAAAAGCGAGCTCAGGCTCGAACTCGTGAAACTCGAATTTCAGGGGCAATCCTATCCGCTCGTCAGCGGCACGTACTCGCTTGCAGGCAATTCGCGCAGCAAAGACACCGCAAAGAAAGTTGGCACCGGAGCAGTCCTCGGAACGCTGATCGGAGCAATCGCTGGTGGTGGTAAAGGCGCGGCGATCGGAGCGGCCGCTGGCGCGGGAGCGGGCGGCGTCTACCAGGCCTCCACCACCGGCAAACAAGTAAAAGTCCCCTCGGAAACAAAACTCGATTTTCAGCTCGAACAGCCCGTCACCGTCACAGTAATGCCGCAATCCACCCCCGCCAATTAGCCCCGCCAAGTCACCGCAGCGGCTCCGTGCACTCCGGCTTTTCTCCGTGTCCTCTGTGTTCCGCTTTTCTCTTTTCCTGTTCTTTGTTTTTCAAATTTCAAATTTCAAATTCTTTCTCTCTTCTCTTTTCCCTTTTGGCCTTGCCTTCCCTCCTTCCGCGGGCCTACCATGCGCCGCGGAGGGTCGGTCATGAAACCAATCCGTCGCGCGCACCGAACACTCGTTCCGATCGCAGCGGCTGCAATCTTCCTCCTCGCGATTCCGCCTCTCGCCGCGCAAACCTACGAAGTCACCTTCGAGCACAACGTCGGCGCGAAAATGCGCGACGGCGTCACATTGCGCGCCGACGTTTATCGCCCCAAAACCGACGGCAAATTCCCCGTGCTACTCCAGCGCACTCCCTACGACAAAACGAACGCGACCTCCTTTGGCTGGCGAGCCGCCGCGCGAGGCTACGTCGTCATTGTTCAGGATGTCCGCGGCCGTTTCGCTTCCGAGGGCGATTGGTACACCTTCAAGAACGAATCGAACGACGGCTACGACACCGTCGAATGGGCTGCGGCGCTTCCCTACTCCAATGGAAAAGTGGGCATGTTCGGCGGTTCCTACGTCGGCGCAACGCAATTTTTGGCTGCCATCGCTCACCCGCCGCACCTCGCGGGCATCGCTCCCACCGTCACCGCCTCGAACTATCACGATGGCTGGACGTATCAGGGTGGCGCGTTCGAACAATGGTTCAACGAATCCTGGACGACAGGTCTCACGCAAAACACGCTGTATCGCACTGCGGACGCGAAGAGCAACGCCCTCGACTGGAAAAGCACCCTCCCGCTCACCGATTATCCGTTGCTCTCGCTACCCGACCCAAAATCGCTCGCGCCATATTTTCAGGATTGGCTTGCTCACCCCAATTACGAAGACTACTGGAAGCAGATTTCGATTCAAGATCACTATTCGCAAATCCAGGTGCCGGTGTTTACCATCGCCGCCTGGTACGACATTTTTCTCGGCGGCTCGCTCCGCAACTACACACTATTGAAAACCCAGGCAGGGAGCGATGCTGCGCGCCGCGGGCAGCGCCTGTTGGTAGAGATCGGCGGCCACTCCGGCGGCCCCAACCAGCAAAAATTTGGCGACGTTGACTTCGGCCCCGGCGCGCCCCACGACACCGATGCGCTCATGCTCGATTGGTATGACGCCCTATTCAAAGGCGAAAGCAACGCCTTCGCTTCGGGCAAGCCGGTTCGCATTTTCGTCATGGGCAAAAACGTTTGGCGCAACGAGGACGATTGGCCCCTCGCCCGCGCGCATTCCACTCACTACTTCTTGCATTCCAATGGCGCTGCAAACTCCGCCGCGGGCGACGGCTCGCTCGACACCACAACTCCCGACACCGAAAAAAAGGACGCGTACCTCTACGATCCGGCTAATCCCGTGCCGACCATCGGTGGTCCGCTCTGCTGCGACGCGCCGCATCTCGCGCCTGGCCCCAAAGATCAGCGCCCCGTCGAGGAACGCAAGGACGTGTTGATCTATTCCACGCCCGCATTCACGCAGGATATGGAAGTTACCGGACCCGTCACCCTCGATCTCTACGCCAGCACTTCGGCGGTCGACACCGATTTCACGGCGAAGCTGGTGGACGTCTGGCCCAACGGCTTTGCCCAGAATCTCACCGAAGGAATCCTCCGCCTCCGCTATCGCAATTCCCAGGAAACGCCCGAGTCCGCGAAGCCCGGCGAGGTTTATCACCTGAAAGTCGATCTCTGGGCCACGAGCAACGTCTTCCTCAGCGGCCACAAGTTGCGCCTCGAACTCTCCAGCAGCAATTTCCCCCGCTTCGACCGCAACCTGAATACAGGCGAAGAGCAAAGCCACGCCACCCGAATCGTCACCGCCACAAACACCATCTACCACGACCGCCAGCATCCCAGCGCCCTAATCCTCCCAGTCATCCCGCAATAAAAAGGTCTTTCTCTGTGACCTCTCCCTGTCTTTCTCCGTGTCCTCTGTGTTCCGCTTTTGACGTCTCGCTTTCGCCGCAGCCTCACGCCCGGATCACCCTCTTTGCCCTTGCAGCCCCCGCGCCACTTGTTTAGCATTACTCACCGCGACCACGCATGATCGGCGAAACCATCTCCCACTACAAAATTCTCGAACCGCTTGGCAGCGGCGGCATGGGCCAGGTGTTTCGAGCCGAAGACACGCGCCTCGGCCGGCACGTCGCGTTGAAATTCCTTTCGCCGGAGCTTACCCGCGACCCGTCGGCCCTCGAGCGATTCCAGCGTGAAGCCCGCGCCGCGTCGTCTCTGAATCATCCCGGCATTTGCACGATTTACGACGTTGGCGAAGTCCCGCTTCAAGCCGGCGGACCACACGGCGGCCGGCCTTTCCTGGTCATGGAGCTGCTCGAAGGCCAGACGCTGCGCGAACGCATCGCCGGCCGCGCGATGGCCAACGATTCCCTGCTCGAATTCGCCGTGCAAATTTCCGACGCGCTCGACGCCGCCCATTCACGCGGCATCGTGCATCGCGACATCAAGCCCGCCAACATTTTCATCACCGCGCGCGGCCAGGCAAAAATCCTCGACTTCGGTCTCGCGAAGCAATCCGCCCCGAAACGAATTGCCGAAACGATCGGCGCCGGCACCACCTCCACGCCGACCACCGACAATCTCATGCTCACGAGCCCCGGCTCAGCCCTCGGCACCATCGGCTACATGTCGCCCGAACAAGCCCGCGGCGAGGAGCTCGACGCGCGCACCGACCTCTTCAGTCTCGGCGCGGTCTTCTACGAAATGGCCACCGGCCAGTGCTCATTCAGCGGAAGCACGTCCGCCGTCATCTTCGACGCGATTCTGAATCGCAATCCCGTCGCCCCCTCGATTCTGAATCCCAATGTCCCGCCGAAGCTCGAAGAAATCATCGGCAAAGCCCTCGAGAAGGATCGCGACCTGCGCTACCAGACCGCCGCCGAACTCCGCGCGGACCTGAAACGCCTGAAGCGCGACATCGATTCCTCTCGCTCCAGCTCCAGTAGTTCGTGGCCCAGCGCATCAGGAAGCTCAGCAAAATCCGCCGCCTCGTCGTCGCCGTCGAGTGGCGCTGCTACTCCGGCGGCATCCTCCTCCATCGAGGGCCAACCTGCCTTGAACGTCCTCGAGCGAGTTAAAACCGCCGCGCAGTACGCGGACGCCGCGGACAATCGCCGCTCGCCCGCAAAATTCTGGATGAGAGTTGCGGGCACCGTCTTTGTAGTCGCCGCAGTCATCGCGCTCGTTCTGCACGAGCGCAACGTCCTCCGCCATCAGCAATCCTCCTTCGCGCAAATGACGATCTCTCCCATCACCTCCACCGGCAACATCCATTCCACCACCGTCTCCGCGGACGGCAAGTGGATGGCCTACGTGCAAGACGACCACGGCGGCCACGGCATCTGGGTCCGCCAGTTGGCCACAGGAAGCGCCGCTCAAGTGCTGCAAGGCTCGCCTGGCGAAATCGTCGGACTCGTCTTTGCCGCCGACGGCAATTATCTCTACTTCGCCAAGCGCGATCCTGTGCCGGGCGTCAACACTCTCTACCAGGTACCTTCGCTCGGCGGCTCGCCGCGCGTGGTCCACACGGACGTGGACAGCCCCATCAGCTTCGCCCCTGACAACAAGCGCTTCGTCTTCGTCCGCTACAACTCCAAATTGCGCCAGTCTCAGCTCATCATCGCCACACTAGACGCACCCGACGAACGCATCCTCGCTTCGATCGGAGATCCAGGCTTTTTCAACTACGAAGGTCCCGCGTGGTCCGCCGATGGACAGCGAATCGCCATCGCCAAATCCCCTCACGGGATCTACACCAAATACCAGCTCGAGACCATCGCCGTGGACACCGGCGCCGAAACCCGCCTCGGCACTCGTGATTGGAGTGACCCGCTTCAGATCGCATGGCTCCCCGACGGTTCTGCGGTCTTCTTCGCGGCCAAAGGTGACGTCGGAGGAATCAACGCTCAGATCTGGCAATTGACCTATCCCGACGGCGAGGCCCGCCGCGTCACCAACGACCTCAACTTCTACGACGGCGCTAGCATCACCGCCGACGGCTCAGCCCTCGCCGCTGTGCAACTCTCATTCGCAGGCACTCTGTGGGTAGCCAATCTCGGCAGCGCTGCGTCCTTTTCGCCGCCCCGCCAGATCACCTCCGGCTTCGGCCGCGCCGACGGCTTGACCGGCGTCACTTGGGCTGCGCCCGACCAGATTATCTACGGCTACTACACCTCCGGCGCCATTCGCCTCGCCAGTGTCTCCGCCGACGGCGCCAAATCGCATGACATCGAATCGAGCGCAGGCTCCGGCCTTTGGGTTTCGGTGTGCGGTGACACCCAGCACATCATCTTCACTCTCGGTCGTGAAGACGGCACATCGATCTGGCGCTCCGATCTCGACGGCGGCAACCTCAAGCAACTCACCCCCGGCCCGCGCGACGAAATGCCCGCTTGCTCGCCCGACGGAAAAACCGTTTACTTCCTTGATGGCACGAAAGAACACTGGCCGCTGATGAAAGTCAGCACAGACGGTGGCACGCCCGCGCAAGCCAGCAATGTTCTTGACCTCGCGAATCCGGTTTTTTCGCCCGACGGGACTTCGCTGGCAATGTCTTACGAACCCGATCCGACTCAGCATCCGAAACTCGCGATCGTCGCCGTCGATACCGGAGAGATTCGCACCGTGTATCCTTTTCCGAAGGACGTCGTTCTCGCTGGCGACGGCGGCGAAAAGCTCGCCTGGACCAAAGATGGCCGCGCCGTTCTCTGCCTGGTCAGCAGCGAAGAATCAAACAGCCTCTGGGCGCAACCGATTTCGCCTGTCGGACAGAATCCCTTGCCCGCCAAGCAAGTCATGTCGCTCGGCTCGGACCACACCTGGTCCTATTCCCTCTCGCCTGACGGCAAGCAAATCGTGTATTCTCGCGGCCGCATAATTCAGGACGCAGTCCTGATCTCGCATTTTCACTAGCGGACAAGTCGTAAATAGCTAGACCGGAAGGGCGGGGCTTCAGCCCCGCCGTCAGGGATCGAGAAGAAACGGGCTTTAGCCCCTGAAGCCGATCCACTGCGCAGGACCGCCGGCTTTGCAAGACGGAGAACACAATGAAATTCTCTCGCCGCGACCTCTTCAAAACCGCCTCCATCACGACCGCCGGCCTCGTCGCAAACAGCCTCACCACCGCCGCGAACGCGCAGGAACATCCGTCTCCCCTTCCGCCGGCCTTCGACGCCCTCAAGCCTCTCGGCGACCGCGTCAAGCCCATCCGCGTCGACGAATTTCAGGCCCGCATCGCGCACGCGCAGCAATTGATGAACGACGCGTCGCCCAAATTCGACGCCGTCTACATCACGCCGGGAACCACCCTCCGCTACTACACCGGAATTCGCTGGGGCTCCAGCGAGCGCATCGTCGCGCTGCTCATCGCGCGCTCGGGCGACCCGCTGCTCATCTGCCCCGGATTTGAGGAAGCGCGCCTCCGCGAACAAGTTCGCTGGCCGATCGAAATCCGCGTCTGGCAGGAGGACGAAAGTCCCTACGCGCTGGCCGCGGGATGGCTCGGCGATCGCGGCATTCGCACAGGAAAAATCGGCGTGGAGGAAACCACCAAGTTTGTTTTCTCCGACGGTCTGCGCAAAGTCGCGCCGGGCTTCGAGTACGCGAGCGGCGATCCCATCACCGTCGGCTGCCGCAATCCCAAGACCGAGCACGAAATCGAGCTGATGCGTCTCGCGTGCCAGGCTACTTTCGACGTTTACAAAGCCACGTTCGCCTCCCTCCGCGAAGGCATTAAGCAGAGCGAAGTTTCCGAAATGGTCGCGCGCGGTTACCGTCGCATGGGCCTCATCGGCGACGCGTTCGTGCTCTTCGGACCCGCCGCCGCATTTCCTCACGGCACGCATGACGACCGCGAGTTGCACGAAGGCGACGGCGTCCTCATCGACGACGGCACCACTGTCGAAGGCTATCAGTCAGACGTCACACGCACCGGCGTCTTCGGCAAACCGAGCGACAAACTTCAGCGCGCCTTCGAAATCGTCCGCAAAGCGCAGGACGCGGCGCTCGCCGCCGCGGTTGCCGGGCACGAATGCGGCTCGGTGGACGACGCCGCGCGCAAAGTCATCGTCGACGCCGGGTTCGGCCCCAACTACAAATATTTCACGCACCGCCTCGGCCACGGCATCGGCTTGGACGGCCACGAGTCGCCCTACCTCGTCCGCGGCAACCGCATCATTCTGAAGCCGCGCATGACCTTCTCGAACGAGCCCGGCATCTACGTTCCCGGCGACTACGGCCTCCGCTGCGAAGACGACATGGTCGTCAGCGAATCCGGCGAAGCCAAGCTCCTAACCCCCGGCTTCCAACCCTCCCTCGAAACCCCGATCGCGTAGTATGAATCGCACAACCTTTACCGCAGAGGCGCAGAGAGCGCCGAGAACTGCCGGGAAACGCGAAACTCGCGGTTTTCTCAGCGGCCTCCGGGTCTCAGCGGTAAAGTTGTCGGCTCTCGGCTTTCGTCTCCTCTAAGTTCTTAGCTTTTCTCTGTGCTCTCTGTGCCTCTGTGGCCAGTCGTTGGTCCCGCTTTTGGCCCATCGCCCGCTTCTGCGCCATCCGCTTCCACCCGCAACTCCTGCTCCTGCTGGTATTCCACTCGGTGGCTCGGATCAATCGTCTTTTGGAATTCGGCCACAGCGGCACCCATCAGAGACCCCCTTTTCGCTTCAGCCTCGAACTCCTCTTCGCTCATCTTCGAATAGCGGTCTCCGCTCGCAGCTTTCGCGATCCCCCAAATGACTAATACCAGTACGCCAAGCGCTACGAAATAGACCATCCGCCTTCACCTTCTCCCGGACTGCCTTAAACAGTACTCCACGATTTGCCGTTCGGCCCAGAAGCGTTCCTCCCCCGGATCTCGGGAAATGAACGCGCAGTGCCCGCCATGCTCCGTCGCCACGAACGTGATATTCGAATTCCCCCGCAACGAAGCATCCCCAAAAGTCGCGAACGGCACAAACGGGTCATCCTTCGCCGTCAGAATCAACGTAGGCCTTCGAATCGCCCCTACGAGCTGCAGCGCGCTCGACCGTGCATAGTAGTCGTCCGCGCTCGCAAAACCGCAAAAAGGCGCCGTGATCACATCGTCCCATTCGCGCACCGTGCGAATCCCGCGCATTCCATCGATCGGGTAGCGCTCCGGATATAGCGTCGCCTTGTACCGCATGTGCCGCTTGAGCCCCGTCACGAAGTGGCGCTCGTAGATGAAGTTTTGCGGCTCGGCCAGCGCGTCGGCGCACGCCGCCAGATCGAACGCCGGCGCCACCGCTACGAATCCGCGAATTTCCGGCGGCGCGGCGTCTCCGAATTCCCCCGCCATCTTCAGCACCAGGTTTCCGCCCATCGAAAATCCCGCGGCAAAAAGCTCCGGCAGGCCGTCGGCGGCGATCAACTCCAGCAGCACGGCGCGAATATCCCCGCTCAAGCCCGAATGGTAGAGCGTCGGCGTCAGCTCTTCCGTGCCGCCGCAATTCCGCTGGTTCAGCCGCACCACGTTGAACCCCGCCACGTACGCCTTCTCCGCCGTGCCGCGCATGTAGCCCGATTCGATCGACCCTTCCAGGCCATGCAGCAGCACGAGCGTCGGATGCGCGCGCGGTTCGCGTTGCCAGTGACACTCCCCGCGCACGCGCGACTCAGGTTCCACCTCGAATAGCCGCGGGACGCCGGTCGGCAGCCGCGGAAACCTGCGCCGCCAAAAGCTCGCCGCAATCGTCATCAAATGCCCATTGCGCAGCCACCGCGGCGGCACGAAGTCATCCTTCGCAACGAAGTTGTCTTTGGGAGCGAACTTGTCCTGCGGATCCAAGTTGTCTCGCCGATCGAAGTTGTCTCGGGGACTAGCGTCAGGCACGCACCCATCGTAGGGACTCGCGCGCCATTCCGCAATCTTTGCTCCCCGTTGCTCGGTGGGAGCCCCCGCATTTATGCGGGGGAAGCAACGCTTCAGCGTTGCGGGAAAGACCGCGCTTCAACCAATCCGGCTTTAGCCGCGGTGAGCGCAGGAATCTAGCCGAGCAAAATGCGCAGTTTGGCTCGAATCTCTAGAACTTCAACTCTTGCGAGGAGGGCCGCCGAAGTCCACTTCGCGATGCAAATTCCGCCGAGAGACGCCCTTGAGAAGCTCGCCCAAGTCATATTCCTTTCGACGCAACGGTTCAATCACGATCCGGCCCGCCTCCTCGCGGACTTCGACGAGATCGTCGACGTCCAGACCCGTCGCTTGCAACACCGCGGCAGGAATTCGCACGCAGGTGGTGTTTCCCCATTCCTTGATGGTGGTTCTCATGGCGGCAAGCTCCTTCCGTCTAAGGGTGCCCAGAACGGCGTTAACACTGCTGGTCAGTTCATTTTCCCTCTTCTTGCGTGGACGCCGCATCCAAGGTATCGCGCCGGTCAGTCACGGGGGAGACATCGAGCACCTCTATCGGAATTACGCCGAAATTGAGGGTCGCCTTGGTATCCTCAGACCGATCAACGCCAGTCGCAGCGATTCCAACGACTCGGTTTCGCGAATCGAGTACCGGGCCCCCACTATTCCCGGCGACGATTGGCGGGCTGATGAGGATTCTTTGTTGCTCAAAGTGCCTTCGTCTCCCCGTTACGTGACCTCGGTAGACAATGCCCTTGTCCCCCTTCGAATGTTCCGGAAACCCCAATAAGGTGATTGGATCCTGCGTGCGCAGCTTCTGCGAATTACCCATTTTGAGTTCCTTTTGCCGGGGGAGGGCTTTCGCCTCGATAATTGCCACATCGGCATCGGGGTCCTGTTTAAGAACGGACACGTCGTATCGCTTCAGCGGTAGCTCCGCATCGTAGACGATGGATGCTCTCCGATGACGTGCGCACATGTGACCAGACCGTGCCGCTCTAGCATGAAGGCAGTCCCCTGCGTTGAGTCGCTCTCCAGCACCCAGAGCGCCTTCCTGATGGTCTGAAAATCGGTGTCGATGTCATCTCCAACTTCGATTTTGCAGGCAGGGTTAAGCACGCCGAACTCGAGCAGAAGCTTCCGATAAATCGGATCATCTTTACCGCGAACCTGGCCCACGAACTCGATACGGCCTCGCGCAATGCGCCTAAGCTTATGCGCATCTCCCGGCTGTCCTTTGCTGTAGTGCCGAGCGAAGAAGTGGTTGGCGGCGGCATCAACCCCGAACGTTCTCCAAGCGTGCAAGAGACCGCGCAATTGGCGAATGTAGGATCTCAGGACATTCGGGAACTCGTTGGTAATCAAGCCCGTTACCTCTTGCCTCTCTCGAAAGAGCTGGAGGCGAACTTTGTCAGGATTTACGTCAAATCCATTCGACCGAATCACTTTCAAGAGCTCCTCTCCCACGGTGGCCCCAGCTTTGGTGCCGACTCTTTCGAGCTTCGCGAGCGCTTGAGGGAAGGAACGGAGCGAAGTGGAAATCGTGATGTCATCCGCATACCGCATATAGATGCAGCGATAGGTTGTTGCGAGCTTCTTGATCTGGCTATCGAGTCTCCCACAGATCATGTTTGTAAGAATCGGAGAGGTGGGAGCCCCTTGCGGAAGCTTTCCGTGGAACGTGCAGAGCTGCGCGATTACCGCGGCAGCAGCGGGTCCAACGGAATACGGACGCGCCATGAGCATCCCCCGGACCCTTCCAAAGTTCACTGCGTCGAAAAAGTCTTTCAGGTCAACGTTTAGGACGAAGAGACGTTTGCTGTGACACGCAGCATTTGTCACGATGCTTTTGTTGAGTGCAAAACCATGCACAACGGCTTTTGTCTGGTACGCCAACCTGAAGATGTGGTTCAGTTTTTGTTGCACGATTTTCAACTTATTGCTTGGAGCCGAAATGGTGCGCATCCCGCCTCGACGCTTGGGTATCGAGAAGATCGCATAGGCCCTGGCCTTGTAGGCGTAGTAAGCAACTTTCTGTGCCGTTAGTTCGAGAAGATCCGACAACTCGTCGAGAGAATTGAGGGCTTTGAAGCGACGCAACAGCTCGTCGTCGCTCCGTTTGAAGGCTAGTTTCTGCGACAGATGTCTCAAGCGGGCACCGCGGAGCGTTTCTGGCTTTCCAGCGTGGAGCGTACATGGGCGATCAGGATATGCAAACGCGAACGCGTCGCGCGTGCTGCTATCCGTGACATTTCATCAGTCGGTCGCAGATTGACGACCAAGATCAAACGGCCCACGGCGCCCCGCTCAAGACGGGACATTGTAACTTTGAAGCGTAACTTACTCCTAAGAAATCATTGGCGGGTGGCGCAGCCCCGAGCCGTCGGGTGCCGCGTCCTCGCGCCGTCCCGAGACTTCGGGAGCGCGGGTGCGTGCCTCTTGCTTCGGACCCCCCTCAACCCTGAACTGTTGAACCCTCAACGATTTTTTATAGTACTGGGTCTTGACAAGACAGTAACTCTATGATATCCTGCAGTCGGAGGCTTGGGAAATGACTGGCAAAGCAGGGGCTACTCTCGACGCTTCGGGACCCATGCCGACACTTCGGGATCAATCGCTACACTTTGCAAATAGAAACCCCGCTAAGTCGATGAAAACAAGCCACCAAGAAAATTTCAATCGCTACACTTTCACGGTCCTGCGAAGCCGCCCCTCGCTCCTCGGACGCTTCGCCCGATCTTCGTCCCCCTCCCGAAATCCTAATAACGAATCCGCGATTAGAAATCGACGCAAATGACTGAAAACACTCACCACCGACCCATTCTAATAATCAAAAGGGAGGGGGGTATGTTTTCGCCAAAGCGAAAGCGAGGCGAATACTCTAACCCATCATCGGCGCGATCAATCCCAGCGGCCGCCTTGATTTCGCGGCGCGTTGCTTCTAAAATCGTTGGATTAAACATGAGGGTTTTTTGCCACAAAGGGATTCGCGCTGCTGCCCAGCGAAGCTTGCTGGGCTTTGATGTTTTTAGGGCTCATCGCAGCCCCAGGAGAAATGATGATTGATGGAGCGATACCCGAGGCGCTGACGTTTGACGACGTGCTGCTGCTGCCGGGCAAATCTTCGATACTGCCGACGCAGACGGACACGCGCACGTGCCTCTCGCGGAAAATTTCGCTGAACATTCCGATCGTCGCGGCGGCGATGGACACGGTGACGGACTCGCGGCTGGCCATCGCCATCGCGCGCCAGGGCGGCCTGGGATTCATTCACCGCAATATGAGCATCGAGCGGCAGGCGGAAGAGGTGGACCGGGTGAAGCGCTCGGAGAGCGGGATGATCGTCGACCCTGTGACCATTGCGCCGGAGCTTTCGGTGCGCCAGGCCCTGGAAATCATGAACAAGTACAAAGTTTCGGGCTTGCCGGTGACGCGCGGGCAGCGCCTGGTGGGAATCCTGACGAACCGAGACCTGCGGTTCGAGCGGAACCTCGACCAGCAGGTCAGCGCCATCATGACGAAAGACAATCTGGTGACGGTGCCCGTGGGGACGACGCTCGACGAAGCAGAAAAAATCCTGCAGCAGCATCGCATCGAAAAACTTCTGGTGGTGGACAAGGATTTCAACCTGAAGGGCCTGATCACCGTCAAGGACATCCAGAAAAAAATCGAGTTCCCCAGCGCGGCGAAGGACGAGCAGGGCCGGCTGCGCGTGGGCGCGGCCATCGGCGCCACGGGCGACTACATGGAGCGCGCGCAGGAGCTGGCGCACGAAAAAGTGGATGTGCTGGCAATCGACACCGCTCACGGACACACCACGCGCGTGATGGAAGCGATCCGCGAAGTGAAGCGTCGGCTGCCCGAATTTCAGCTGCTCGCGGGAAACGTGGCCACAGCCGAAGGCGCGCACGACTTGATTTCGCTGGGGATCGACGGCCTGAAGGTGGGCATCGGGCCCGGGTCGATTTGCACGACGCGCGTAGTGACCGGCGCGGGCGTGCCGCAAATTACGGCGATCATGGAATGTGCGCGCGCCGCCAAGGGCAGCGGCGTGCCGTTGATTGCCGACGGCGGAATCAAATTTTCCGGCGACATCACGAAGGCGCTGGCCGCCGGCGCTTCCTGCGTGATGATTGGCGGACTCTTTGCGGGCACGGAAGAATCGCCCGGCGAAACGATTCTGTATCAGGGGCGCACGTTCAAGAGCTATCGCGGGATGGGCTCGCTCGGCGCGATGGAAGCGGGCTCGGCCGACCGGTACGCGCAGGAAGGCGCGGCGCGAGGCAAGTCAGTGCCCGAGGGAATCGAAGGCCAAGTGCCGTACAAAGGGCCGCTCGCGGGACTGGTGGATCAGCTGGTGGGCGGGTTGCGCAGCGGCATGGGATACGTGGGCGTCGAGAACCTCACCGAGCTGCAGGAGCGCGGCAAGTTCATTCGCATTTCGTCGGCGGGGCTGCGCGAAAGTCACGTTCACGACGTGATCATCACGCGCGAGGCGCCGAACTACCGGCTGGAGTAAGTCAGAAGCTCACCACATAAATCAATAGTTGACCACAGAGAGCACAGAGAAAAGCCTGAGATCACAGAGAAACCCGTTGAAATGACTTCGGGAAAGGAATGGCTTAGGAGATGGTGGCCGGCTGTGGTGTGGGCCATCGCGATCTCGCTATTTTCGACCGGCGCGTTCACGTCGGAACATACCAGCCGCGTGATCATTCCCGTTCTGCGTTGGATGTTTCCGCACGCGCCGATGCAGACGCTGCTGCTGATGCACCATTACATCCGGAAGTGCGCGCACTTCACCGAATATTTCGTCCTGAGCCTTTTACTCTTGCGGGGAATCCGCGGCGAGAATCGCGGCACGGGGCTGGCGTGGGCCTTGATGGCGATTGCGCTCGTGGCGTGCTACGCGGCGCTGGACGAGTTTCATCAGTCGTTCGTGCCGGGGCGCACGGCCGCGGTGGGGGATGTAATGATCGATACGTCGGGCGGAATCGCGGCTCAGGCGATCGCAGCGCTGGTGGTGATGTGGGGACATATTCGCGAGGAGCGCCGGGAGAAAGAAGCGCAGGCGCGGCCGTGAAAAAGAAAAAGCCCATCTCGAAAAATCGGGACGGGCTTTTTAGTTAGCTTCGAAAACGAAGACTACTTTGCGGATGCTACGGCTTCCTTCTCTTCTTCGGGAACCGGTTCCTCGGCGTGCTTCTTCGGCTTCTTTTCCTTTTTCTTCAGCTCGGAGCCAAGGAATTCGATGATGGCAAGCTCGGCGCCGTCGCCGATCCGCCAGCCGGTGCGAATGATTCGCGTGTAGCCGCCGGCGCGATCCGCGAATCGCGGAGCGAGGTCGCTGAAGAGCTTCTTCGTGGCGCCGGTGGTCATCAGGAACGCCGCCGCCTGGCGCCGCGCATGAAGCGAATCTCGCTTGCCGAGCGTGATCATGCGCTCAGCCAGCGGACGCGTCGCCTTGGCGCGAAGCAGCGTGGTGTGGATGCGTTCCTTCTCGATGAGATTGGTGACGAGGTTGCGCAACGTGGCGCGGCGATGCGCTGGTTGGCGACCTAGTTTGGAGCCGGATATTAGGTGTCTCATGTTTGCGTTCCTGGCCCAGCCGCTTGCGCGGCGGGACTACAGAGTGGTCGCGTCTCCTTCGGCGGGCGGAGGAGCCGTCTGGCTGGGGAGCGGCGGCCAGATGATGCGGCCGTGCTCATCGAACTTCATGCCGAGGCTCAAGCCCATTTTCTGGAGAATGTCCTTGATCTCGTTCAGGGACTTGCGGCCGAAATTTTTCGTCTTGAGCATTTCGGATTCGGTCTTCTGCACGAGCTCGCGCAGGTTCTGAATGTTGGCATTCTTCAGGCAATTGTACGAACGAACGGAAAGCTCGAGCTCTTCCACCGAACGGTCCAGATATTCGAGGCGCGGATCGGCGTAATTCTCGATCACTTCCTCGGGCAGGTCGGGCGTCTCTTCGAAGTTGATGAAGATGCTCATGTGGTCCTTCATCAGCTTCGCAGCAAGACCGATCGCGTCCTGCGGAGTGATCGCTGCGTTCGTCCAGACTTCGAGGGTGAGCTTTTCGTAGTCGGTCATCTGGCCGAGACGCGCGGCTTCCACCGCGTAATTGACCTTACGGACGGGCGAGTGGATGGAATCGATCGGGATGTAGCCGATCGGAAGATCCTCGTCGAAGTTGCGGTCGGCCGCAACGTAGCCGCGGCCGTTTTTTACGCGCAGCTCGAGTTCGAGTTTTCCGCCCTCGCTGACCGTGGCGATGTACACGTTCTTGTCGAGCACGGCGATGTCGGCGTCTTCTTCGATCTTGGCCGACGTCACCGGCCCGGGCACATCGACCGTGAGAGTGATGGTCTTCGGCTGGTCCGTGTTCAGCTTCAGCGGAACCTGCTTGAGATTGAGAATGATGTCGGTGGCGTCTTCGACGACGCCGGGAATCGGCGAAAATTCGTGCAACACGCCCTCAATTTTCACGGCGGTAATCGCCGCGCCTTCGATCGAACTCAGGAGAGCGCGCCGCAGCGAGTTCCCCACGGTGGTTCCCCAGCCGCGCTCGAAAGGTTGCGCGGAAAATCGCCCGAACTTATCGGTGAGCGTTTCGGGTTCTGCCGCCAGACGCTTTGGTTTCTGAAAGCCCTTCCACATCTTTGCCCTTCCTTCTGGCCCACCCTCGGGCAGGCCACAACTTCTTAGCGTAAATCGGAGACTGCGTGAACTACTTCGAGTAGAGCTCGACGATGAGCTGTTCGTTCATCGGCGGTGTCTGCACGTCTTCGCGACGCGGCATGGCCACCACGCGCGCCTTGAAGTTTTCGCGGTCGATATCGAGCCACGGCGCCACGCCCTGGCTCTGCGCGAGGTTTCGCGCCTCCAGAATCATGGCGTTCTGATGCATCTTTTCCTTCAGCGAAATTTCGTCGCCAACTTGCACCAGGTAGCTCGGGATATTGACCTTCTGTCCCTTCACGCGCACGTGCCCGTGCAGCACAAGCTGCCGCGCCTGCGCGCGCGAGCCGCCCAGCCCCATTCGATGAACCACGTTGTCGAGACGGCGCTCGAGCATCACCATCAGGTTCGAGCCCGTCGGGCCCTTGGTGCGCACGGCTTTCTCGAAGTAGTTTCGGAACTGGCGCTCGAGCAAGCCGTAGGTGCGCTTTACTTTTTGTTTCTCGCGCAACTGGACGCCGTAACCGACCATCTTCGCGCGACGCGCCTGGCCGTGCTGGCCCGGCACGAAGTTCCGCTTTTCAATGGCGCATTTTTCCGTAAAACACCGGAGGCCCTTCAGGTAGAGTTTCATCCCTTCCCGACGGCACAGCCGGCAAACCGCTTCACGATGTCTTGCCAAGTGATGCTCTCCTTTGCTGCAACTTCCAACCGGGCACGGCGTGCCGTGCCCCTACGAAAAATCTCTCGACTACACGCGGCGGCGCTTCGGCGGACGGCAGCCGTTGTGCGGCACGGGCGTGACATCTTTGATCGCGTTGATGTGCAGCCCCGCCGACGCAAGAGCGCGAACTGCCGATTCACGGCCCGCTCCCGGACCCTTGACGCGCACTTCGACGGATTTCATCCCGTATTGATCGCGCGCCACTCCCGCGGCGTTCATCGCCGCCTGCTGAGCGGCGTAGGGCGTGCCCTTGCGCGAACCCTTGAAGCCCACCGAACCGGCCGACGCCCAGCTGACCGTTCGGCCGTCCGGATCGGTGAGCGTGATGATCGTGTTGTTGAACGTCGCCTGGATGCACACGCGGCCATGCGGCACCACGCGCTTCTCCCGCTTCTTGCGAAATTCCTTCTTGCGCTTCGACGTTTTCGCCGCTGCTCCCGGAGCTGCGGCTGCGTCTTGAAGTTCTTTTGCCATTTCCGTCCTCAGGGGCTAAAGCCCCTTGTTTGGATCGCTAGATGCCGGAGCTAAAGCTCCGACCCCCTAAAAACCACGCCTGGCTACTTGCGGGCCATCGTTTTCTTCTTCGCTGCCACGGCGCCTTTGCGCGGGCCCTTGCGGGTGCGCGCGTTGGTGTGCGTTCGCTGGCCGCGCACCGGAAGGTTCCGGCGATGGCGCAACCCGCGATAGCACTGAATTTCGATCAGCCGCCGGATGTTCATCTGCATTTCCTTGCGGAGATCGCCTTCGATGCCTCCCTCCGATTCGATAGCGGCGCGCAAGCGCGTCACTTCATCCTCGGTGAGGTCCTTGATTTTTTTGGTGGGGTCCACCTTCGCCTTTTCGGCCAGCGAGCGGGCGCGCGTTTGCCCAATGCCGTAAATGGCGGTCAGGCCAACCCACAGCCGCTTGTTCGGCGGAAGATCCACACCTGCGATACGAGCCATGCTTGTCTCCCTTTACTGAAACTATCCCTGACGCTGGCGGTGTTTCGGGTTCACGCAAATCACGCGAACCACGCCGCGCCGATGAACGATCTTGCACTTCATGCAAATTTTCTTTACTGATGCCCGAACCTTCATCTCGACTCCATTCCTTAAGAGAGATTCTTCGGGCCAAACACGGCCCTCAGAATGACGCGCGCTGTCCAAAACTCGCAACCACCAAAACTTCCCAGACGCGCGTCACTTGTAGCGGTACACGATCCGGCCGCGCGTGAGATCGTACGGCGAAAGCTCCACCGCGACGCGATCTCCGGGAAGAATGCGAATGAAGTTCTTGCGCATCTTTCCCGAAATGTGGGCCAGCACCTGGTGCTTGTTTTCGAGCTCGACGCGAAACATCGCGTTCGGCAGCGGCTCAATCACGGTGGCCATCACTTCGATGGCGTCTTCCTTGCCGCTTTCGCCCGGCTTCTTCTTGTCTGGTTCCGGCCTTCGTGATGCCATGAGCTCCTATCGAATCCCCTGTGTACTTACCATACGGGCCCGGCGGCTTCTTTCGGACGCGTCAAAATCCATGGCCCGTTCGAAGTGACCGCCACCGTATGCTCGAAATGCGCCGAATCGCTTCCGTCGGCGGTTACCGCAGTCCAATCGTCTTCCAGGACCCGCACGCCCGGGCCGCCTAGATTCACCATCGGCTCGATCGCCAGGACCATGCCTTCCTGCAACCGCGCGCCCTGACCGGCGAAACCGTAGTTCGGAAGCTGCGGCTCCTCGTGCATCTGCGTGCCAATTCCGTGCCCGACGAACTCGCGAACCACCGAGTAGCCGTTCTTTTCCACCCACTGCTGCACGGCCGAGGAAACATCGCCGAGCCGGTTGCCAGGCCGAACCTTATCGATCGCCTGCTCGAGCGATTCTCGCGTCACCCGCAACAGCTTCTCGCGCTCCGGCGCGATCTTTCCCACCGGAACCGTCAGCGCCGCATCGGCAAAATAGCCGCCGAGCTCAACGCCGAAGTCCATCGAGAGAATGTCGCCCTCTTTCACGCGGCGGCTGGGCGACGGAATCCCGTGCACCACTTCCTGGTTGATCGAGGTGCACACCGACCCGGGGTATCCCCGGTAACCCTTGAACGCCGGACGCGCCCGATGTTCCTTGGTGTACGCCTCGGCAAACTCGTCGAGTTCCTTGGTTGAAACGCCGGGCCGAACCATCGAGCGCATTTTCTCCAGCGCTCCCCAGACGATCAAACCTGCCCGGTGCATCTTCTCGAGTTCGGCCGGCGATTTACAGATGACCATCTCGCCCTTGCGCGCGTTCCAGAATTCCAGCCAGCGCGCGGTTCACTTGGTCCATGCTTCCGGATGCGTCCACAACTTCAAGCACGCCTTGGCGCCGGTAATACTCCGCCAGCGGCTTCGTCTGGCGCTCGTAGGCCCGGAACCGTTCCATCACCACGTCGGGCCGGTCGTCGCTGCGCTGAGTCAACTTCCCGCCATCCCGGTCGCAAATTCCCGGCACTTTCGGCGGCGCATCGTAGACGTTGTATATCTCGCCGCCCACGCTGCACGTCCAGCGGCCTGCCAGCCGACGGAGGAGGGTTTCCTCATCCACGTGGAAATCCACCACCAGCGGCTTTCCGAATCCCAAGCGCTCCAAAACGGCCTCGAGCCCTTCCGCCTGCGGCAACGTGCGCGGAAAACCGTCGAAAACACACCCACCGTCGCAATCCCGCGCCGCCAGCCTTTCCTCGACCATCGCCATGACCAGGTCGTCTGGCACCAAGTCGCCGTGGTCCATCACCGGCTTCGCGAGCCGGCCGAGCTCCGTACCGCGAGCGATGGCATCGCGCAACATGTCGCCCGTGGAAAGATGCGGCACGTGATACGCCTGAGCGATGCGCTTTGCCTGGGTGCCTTTTCCCGCGCCCGGAGGCCCGAGAAAAATCAATGCCCGCTTCAGAGCCATCGTTTTCAGTCGACCGGTTTGACCCGGAAAGCCCAGGGCTAAAGCCCTGATCTTCTTCGCAACGCCCTTTTTCGCACGGCCTAAAGGCCGTGCTCCCACGACTAAAGTCGGGGGCTTCCACGGTGACTCGGCAGCTTCCACCGACTCAAGGACGCCCTTGCTGAACCAAAGTCCGGGGCTCGACTCAAGCCGGAGACTCAACTCAACTAAAGTTCGGGCTGCCACCCTCAGCTAGTCGGGGCTTCCACCCCGAGGGCTAGCCGCGACGACTGCGCACTCGGCCTTTTCGAACAAAGCCATCGTAATTGCGCATCACAAGCTGCGCTTCGAGCTGCTGCACCGTGTCCATGGCGACGCCGACGACGATTAGCAGCGACGTTCCGCCAAAATAGAACGAAAAACCGAGGCCATCGAGCACGGGACGCCACATGTGCACGTCAAACCAGTTGCCGACCGCTCCCGGCAAGTGCTGCAAGTGAATGCCGGAAATCATCCACTCGGGCAGCAAGCAGACGATCGCCAAATAGACTCCGCCAACAAACGTCAAGCGCGTCAGAATCCGGTTGATGTATTCGGACGTATTTCGTCCGGGCCGGATTCCGGGAACGAAGCCGCCGTACTTGCGCATGTTGTCGGCCAGCTCGGTGGGATTGAAAATGATTCCCACGTAAAAGAACGCGAAGAAAATGATCAGCGTGACGTACAGGAGCGTATATAACGGCTCGCCCCACTTAATCGCGTCAGCAAACTTGGTGAACACGTGCGACTTGCTCTGCGCGATCAGAGCCAGCGTCTGCGGGAACGTGAGCAGCGAGCTGGCAAAGATCGGCGGAATCACGCCGCCGGAATTCACGCGCAGCGGCAAATAGGTCATCTGGCCGCCCATCACGCGGCGGCCCATCACACGCTTCGCGTACTGAACCGGGATGCGCCGCTGCCCGCCTTCGACAAAGACAATGAAGGCGATAACGGCCACCATCAGGACCAGGATCAGGAGCAGCACAATAGGAGTGAACGACCCCCACGGCTTATTGTTGACCTTGTCCAAGAGGTCTTTGACCGCGTTCGGAAGACCGACGACAATCCCTGCAAATATGATGAGGGACATGCCATTTCCGATTCCGCGGTCGCTGATCTGCTCGCCCAGCCACATAATGAAGGCCGACCCGGTGGTGAGGGTGAGCATGGTCATCATAATGAAGCGCGGGCCCGGGTGGTAGACCAGCGATTGGCCGATAAGTCCTTGTTTTTCAAGCGTTAACGCGATCGTGAACGACTGGAAAGCGCTGAGAATGATCGTCAAATAGCGCGTGTACTGCGTGATCTTGCGGCGCCCGAGTTCTCCCTCTTTCTGAAGCCGCTCGAGGTACGGCCAAACCACGACGAGCAACTGAAGAATGATGGATGCCGTAATGTACGGCATGATGCCCAGCGCAAAAATCGTCAGCCGGCGAAGGTTGTTGCCGCTAAACAGGTTGAAAATGCCGAGCGCTGTGCCCTGATATTGCTTGAATAGCTGCTCGAGCAGGTCCGTATTGATGCCGGGAGTGGGAATGAAAGCGCCGAGGCGATACACCGCCAGCAAGGCCAGCGTGAACAGAACCCGAGTACGCAGGTCCGGCATGCTGAAGATGTTGCGAAACGCCTCGACCAGTTTCCTCATTGCAAAACTTCGGCCTTTCCTCCGGCGCGCGTAATCTTTTCCTGCGCCGATTTACTGAACGCGTGCGCCTGCACCGTGAGCGCGATTTGCAACTCGCCGTCACCCAGAATCTTGACGCCGCTGCGCATCGCGCGAACGATGCCAAGCCCCGCCAAAGCCTCCGGGGTAACCGTGTCGCCCGCGGCGAAAACATTCAGGCTTTCGACGTTGACGACGGCAAATTCCTTTGGAAACGGGCTGGAAAAGCCGCGCTTCGGGAGCCGCCGGTGCAAGGGCATCTGCCCGCCTTCAAATCCCGCGCGGCGCGAATAGCCACGCCGGGACTGCTGGCCTTTGTTTCCAGCGCCGGACGTCTTGCCCATCTTCGAGCCCATGCCGCGGCCCACGCGGACTTTGCGGTGCCGCGAGCCTCGCGGCGGCTTCAAATTCGAGAGTGTCGGTTTCGTAGCCATCATTTAATCCTGAACTTCCACGAGATGGTGAACCTTCGCAATCATTCCGCGAATCGACGGCGTGTCGGGCCGCTCGACGATCTGCTGCATGCGGCGGAACCCGAGGCCGCGGATCGTCTGCCGCATGTCCTTCGGACAGCCGATGAAGCTGCGAATCCACTTGATCTTCAACGTGCCTGACTTCTTCTTGGTCGTCGTCATGTCTTACGCCAATTCCTTAGGATACGGCTGTTTCTTCCGCGGCGCCTTTGCCGCGGCCCTCGGCTACCTTCGCCGCGTCCTTCAAATGCAACAGCGCGTCGAACGTGGCCTTGACCACGTTGTGCGGGTTCGACGTGCCAATCGACTTCGTGAGCACGTTCTGGATTCCCGCAACCTCCATCACGGCCCGCACGGGACCGCCGGCAATCACGCCGGTTCCTTCAGGGGCAGGCTTGAGCAGCACGTGTCCCGATCCGTAGTAGCCGATCACCTGATGCGGAATCGTCGTGCCCTTCAAGTTGAGCTTGACCATGTTCTTCTTGGCCTGTTCGATGGCCTTGCGAATGGCCATGGGGACTTCGCGCGCCTTGCCCATGCCGAATCCGGCGTGCCCGCCCTGGTCTCCTACGACGACGAGCGCCGAGAAACTCAGGTTCTTGCCGCCTTTGACGACCTTGGTGACGCGGTTGATCGAAACCACCTGATCCTTCAAGTTGGCTTGATTCGCGTCAATCGGCCGGCGAATCGAAAGCGTATCTTTGAGCTCTTGTTTCGGCATAGTTTTCAGAACTTCAGGCCCGCCTCCCGGGCCGCTTCGGCGAGCGCCTGCACGCGGCCGTGATATTGATAGCCGCCGCGGTCGAACACCACGTTTTCAATGCCCTTGGCGCGCGCGCGCTCCGCGATGAGCTTGCCCACGATCTTGGAAGCGGCGATATTGCCGCCGCCCTTGATCTGGTCGCGCACGTCCTTGTCGAGCGAGCTGGCGGATACAAGGGTCAATCCCTTTTCGTCGTCGATCACCTGCGCGCGCATGTGCCTGCTCGAGCGGTTGACGCAAAGACGCGGACGCTCCGGAGTGCCCGCGAGCTTCTTGCGCATGCGCACGTGAACCCGCCGGCGGTGCATTTCGCGAGATAATTTTCGAACTGAAACTGCCACGTTCGCTCTCCTCTTCTTCCGGCCGCGTTATGCAGCCGTTTTGGCGCCGGCCTTTCCAGCCTTCTTCTTGAGCCGCTCGCCGGTGATGCGAATACCTTTCTGCTTGTACGGGTCGGGCGGACGCAGCCTGCGAAGATTCGCGGCAATCTGGCCGACTTGATTCTTGTCCGCGCCGGTAACCGTCATGTGCGTCTGCTTCTCGACGGTGATCTGGATTCCTTCCGGAATCGGGAACTCGATCGGGTGCGAGTAGCCCAGCGCCAGCACGACATTCTTGCCCTTCACTTCCGCGCGGTAGCCGACGCCTACGATGTCGAGGTCCCTCTTGAATCCCGTCGTGACGCCTGTGACCGCATTGGCAACGAGCGCGCGAGCAAGGCCGTGGAGCGCCCGCTTGTCTTCGGAGTCGCGCTTCGCCACCAGAGTTCCGTCCTTCTGCTCGAACTGAATCCCGCGCGGCACAACGACGCTCATCTTGCCTTTGGGGCCCTGGACTTCGACCGAGCCGTCCTTGAGCTGAACTTTCACGCCCGACGGCACCGGAATCACTTTGTTTCCAATTCGCGACATGGCTCTAGGATTCCCTCTCTACCAAACTTCGCATAGAAGCTCGCCGCCCACGGCTTCTTTGCGGGCGTTGCTGCCGGTCATCAATCCGCGCGGCGTGGAAAGAATCGAAATTCCCAAACCGCCGACGACCGGCCGGATATCGAACTTGCCCACGTAGCGGCGCGAGCCCGGCTTCGAAATCCGTTTCAAATCGGTGATCACGCTGCGGCGGTCGGAGGTGTAACGCAGGAAGATACGCAGCGTCTTCTTGCCCTTTTCCTCGACCACTTTGAAATTCGCGAGATAGCCTTCGTCCTTCAGGATGCGGGCGATCTCGATCTTCATCTTCGAAGACGGCAGATCGAGGCGCGCGTGCTTGGCGCGCGTCGCGTTCCGGATCCGAGTCAACAAGTCAGCGATGGGATCGGTTGTCATTCCTATTCCTTCTTCCTTACCAGCTAGCCTTTACCACGCCGGGAATTTCTCCCGTGAGCGCGTGGCCGCGGAAACAAATGCGGCACATTTCGAATTTGCGAATATAGCCGCGCGGGCGCCCGCAAATCCGGCAGCGATTCCGCACGCGAGTCTTGAACTTCGGCTTGCGCCGCATTTTTGCAAACTGACTGTCTCGAGCCATGCCCTATACTTCTCCTTACGCCCCGCTCTGGGTCCGAAACGGCACACCGAGCAGCTTTAGCAGCTCGCGGCCTTCTTCGTCCGTGCGGGCCGTCGTCGTAATCGTGATGTTCATGCCCTTGATCTTGTCTACACGCGTGTAATCGATTTCCGGGAACACAAGCTGGTCCTTAATGCCCAGCGTGTAATTGCCGCGGCCGTCAAACGAGTTTGGCGGCAAACCCTTGAAGTCGCGCACGCGCGGCAGAACGATGGCGGCCAGGCGGTCGAGGAATTCGTACATCCGCTCGCCCCGCAGCGTGACCATGCAGCCGATGGGCATGCCCTTGCGAATCTTGAAATTCGCGATCGACTTTTTGGCGCGCGTGATGACGGGCTTCTGTCCCGCAATCTGGCCGAGTTCCTGCGACGCCGTATCGAGCAGCTTCACGTTCTGGCTCGCCTCGCCCAGGCCGATGTTCAGGGTGACCTTCGCGACGCGCGGCACAGCCATGGTGTTCTTGTAGCCGAAACGCTTGGTCAGCGCCGGTACAGCATCTTTGCGATATTTTTCATGCAACCGGGTAATCATCTTTTTAAGTCGCCTTCGCTTTAATTCTCAAACGTCGTATTGCAGCGCCGGCACGTGCGCACTTTAGTGCCGTCCGGCAGCGTGCTGTGTCCCACGCGCGCGTGCTTGCCGCATCCGGGACAAATCAGCATCACGCTGGAAACGTGAACGGGCCCTTCCTTTTCAAGGATGCCGCCCTTTACGTTTTTCGAAGGGTTCGGGCGCGTGTGCCGCTTAATGATGTTGGCGTGCTCCACCGTCACCGTATGCTTCAGCGGATTCACGGAAAGCACTTTTCCCGTTCTGCCCTTCGACCGCCCGGCGATCACTTTCACGTTGTCGCCGTGACGGATGCCGAGATGCACTTTCTTTGGTTTTTCGTGGTTCATCGCTACCACACTTCCGGAGCCAGCGAGATGATCTTGGTGAACTTCTTTTCTCGCAGCTCGCGCGCCACCGGGCCGAAAACGCGAGTTCCGATGGGCTCGTTGGCGTCGTTAATCAGCACGGCGGCATTGTCGTCGAAACGAATGTAGGTTCCGTCCCGGCGCCGGTGCTCTTTTCTGGTACGTACCACCACCGCTTTCACCACTTTGCCCTTCTTCACCTGGCCGTCGGGCGTGGCTTCCTTCACCGCAGCCGTAATCACGTCGCCCAACCCGGCGACCAACCCTGCGTCTCCGCCAATCGGGAGAATGCAGGTGATTTGGCGGGCGCCCGAATTATCGGCCACCGTCAGCCATGTCCGCATCTGAACCATTGCCGTGCTCCCTTATCCCGCTTGCGCTCAGGCTACTCGCGTCGAGCGCTGGATGACTTCTTTCAACCGCCACCGCTTCAGCTTCGATAGCGGACGCGTGGAAGCGATCCGAACCAGGTCGCCCACGCGCGCTTCGCCGGTTTCGTCGTGCGCGTAATACTTCTTCCCGGAGCGCACAACCCGGTGGTAGAGCGGATGCTGTGTGGCGCGCCGGACCTTTACGACAATCGTCTTTTGCATTTTCGCGCTGGTCACGACGCCCACCAATTCCTGCCGCGCCCCCCGCTTCTGGGGTTCCGCTTGAGCCGCTGTTTCGTTCGCCATTACGCCTTCCTCAATTCCGCTTCGCGCAGCAGGGTTTTCACGCGCGCCAGGTCCCGCTTCACCTCGCGGAGTTTCTTCAGCCCTTCGGACTGGCCCGTCGACAACTGAAAACGCAGACGGAAAATTTGTTCGGCGAGATCGCGCTCTTGAATCTCGAGCTCGTTCGGGTTCATTTCGCGAAATTTCTCCATGCGCTGCGCCATCAGAGTTCCTCCGCGCGCGAGACGAACTTCGTCCGGATGGGCAGCTTGTTGGCCGCCAGCCCCATCGCTTCCTTGGCCGACGCCAGATCGACGCCCGACATCTCGAACATGATCCGGCCCGGCTTCACCACGGCCACCCAGTGTTCCGGCGGCCCTTTGCCCTTGCCCATGCGAGTTTCAGCCGGCTTCTTCGTGAACGGCTTATCCGGAAAAATGCGAATCCAGAGTTTCCCTCCGCGCTTGATGAAGCGTGTGATCGCCACGCGCGACGCTTCGATTTGCCGGTCAGTGATCCAAGCCGGCTCGAGCGCCTTCAATCCATATTCGCCAAACGCCAGCGAACCGCCGCGCCAAGCTTTTCCGGTGCGCCGGCCGCGCTGCTGTTTCCGATACTTCACCTTCTTCGGCATTAACATAATTGTTGGCCTGTTCCCTTACGCTTCCGCGCCTGGTCCGGGCTTGCCGCGTTGCGGGATTTTCTCGCCCTGGTAGACCCAGCACTTCACGCCAATCAAGCCGTAGGTCGTCTGAGCCTCGGCTGTGCCGTAATCGATGTCTGCGCGCAGCGTTTGCAGCGGCAACCGCCCCTGCAGATACCATTCCTTGCGCGCGATTTCCGCGCCGTTCAGCCGGCCCGCCACGCGCACCTTAATTCCCTTGCAACCGAACCGCAGCGCCGAATCCACCGCCTTGCGCATCGCGCGGCGAAACGCGACGCGCTTTTCAAGCTGCAGCGCAATCGATTCCGCCACAAGCTGCGCGGCCAGTTCCGGCCGGTGCACTTCCTGAATATCGATATGCACTTCCCGGTTCGTGCGCTTCTGGACTTCGACTTTCAGCTTGTCGATTTCCGAGCCCTTGCGGCCGATGATGATTCCGGGGCGCGCCGTATAAATTCTGACGACGAGCTTGTTGGCGGCGCGCTCGACATCAATCGCGTCGACGCCAGCCGACTTCAGCCGCTCCTTGAGCTGCTTGCGCAGCGCAACGTCCTCGTGCAAAAGGTCGGCGTAGTCTTTCTTCGCGAACCAGCGCGACTTCCAGGGCTTGTTGTAGCCCAGCCGAAAGCCGTACGGATGTGTTTTCTGCCCCAAACTGGCCTCCTACTTCTTTTTCTTCTGAACTTTTTGCGCTTGCTGCGCGCGTTTCTCGAGTGCTTTGCGAGCCTTCCGCACCGCGCCCTTCACGCCCTTCGAAGCTTCGGCTTCCGCCACTGCTGCGGCGGCGCGCGTCTCCGCGGCGCGCGTGTGCTCGGCCACCTGGACGACGATGTGGCTCGTCCGCTTCTGGTACCGGAAACCCCGGCCCATCGGAGCCGGACGCATGCGCTTCCAGCGCGGCCCTTCGTTGACGAAGCATTGCGTCACAAACAGCGCGTCCACGTCGAGCGACGCACCGGAGTCTTCCGCCTTGCGCTCCGCATTCGCGATGGCGCTTCGCAGCGTCTTCTCCACCTCGCGCGCCACGCGTTTTTTCGTGAAGCGCAGCGTCTGCAAAGCATCTTCCGCACGGTGCCCACGGATCAAGTCGATCACGAGCCGCGCCTTCTGCGGCGATACGCGAATGAACCGCGCCTTCGCGACGCCTTCGATCTGAGCCGGATTCACTGTTGCCGTTGCCATCGTCTTTTTTCCTATGCCTTTGGTGCCGGAGCCGCGCCACCGCTCGTCGCCGGTGCTGCGCCGCCAGCCGGAGCGCCTGCCGCTGCCGCCGCCTTCTCGAGCGCCGCCTTCACGGCGTGGCCCTTGAACGTGCGGGTAGGAGCGAATTCGCCCAGCTTGTGTCCCACCATCTGCTCGGTGATGTACACCGGGATGAACTTCCTCCCATTGTGCACCGCGATGGTGTGACCCACCATCTCGGGAAGAATCGTCGAACGGCGCGACCACGTCTTTATGACCTTCTTTTCGTTCCGCACGTTCAGCGCTTCCACTTTTACGCGCAAGTGGCCGTCGATGAACGGCCCTTTCTTTAGCGATCGCGGCATTTGGTTCCTATTCCTCCACCCGGCGCAATTTCACCCACTGCGCGCGGCGAAGCTTTCGAAATCCGCGCACGGGGCCCGGCACTCTGTGTGAAACCGGGCAAAACGGGCAAACAAAACGTGTTCCCTGCGCATGCGGGGCTTTCTCAACCGTTACTGCCCAACCGGCCCGGCACAACCGAAACAAAACCTGGGGTGGGGGCGTGAGCTTTGAAACTGTTTTGACTACCGGCTTTGCTCCACGGCGCGGAACTGCTTTCCGCGGCCGCGCGCTCCGCCGGGAGGCACGTCGAGACGTTCTGGTGGCTGTCATAGAGCTCTCAATTCCCCGCCGCGCCGGGTTCATATTTTTTGCTGCTCCAAGTTAGGCTCAGGATTTTCACCCCGAACCTTTTTAACTCAGGATTTGCAAGTACAAATCCTGAAACCTTGTTCAACCCAGGATTTGCATCCCGAAGCCTCGGGAACAGATCCTGAAACCTTAGTTCAACTACGGCTTGCGCCGTTCCACAATCATCCGATCGCTGGGACGTTTCTTTCGCGTCTTTGCGCCCAGAGTTGGAAAACCCCAGGGAGTTTGCGGGTGATTCCCCTTCACGCGGCCTTCACCGCCGCCGTGCGGGTGATCCACCGGGTTCATGGCCACGCCGCGCACCGTCGGACGCCTTCCGTGCCAGCGCGTCCGGCCCGCTTTCCCGTACGTAACGTTCTCGTGATCCAGATTCCCGAGCTGGCCAATCGTGGCCATGCAATCCACGCTGAATTTCCTGACTTCTCCCGACGGCAACTTCACCAGAGCGACTTCGCCTTCCTTGCTTAGAAGCTGCGCCGCTCCGCCCGCCGCGCGAACCACTTGCCCGCCCTTGCCGGGAAAAAGCTCGAGGTTGTGCACCATCGTGCCGGGCGGAATGTGCCTGAACTTCAGCGCGTTCCCGGGAAGAATGTCGGCGCCTTCGCCGTTCTGCACCGTCATTCCCACTTCGAGTCCGACCGGCTGAAGGATGTAGCGTTTCTCGCCGTCCGCGTAATGCAGCAGCGCGATTCGCGACGAGCGGTTCGGATCGTATTCGATCGACGCCACCTTCGCGGGAATGCCCGTCTTGTCGCGGCGAAAATCGATCGTGCGATATTTCTTCGCATGACCTCCGCCACGGTGCCAAATCGTGATCTCGCCCTGGGCGTTGCGGCCGCCTGTCCGCTTCTTCGATTCGACGAGCGACTTTTCCGGCGTTTCCTTCGTGATCTCGCTCTTGTCGAGCATCGTAAGGAACCGCCGCGACGGTGTGTACGGTTTGAATGTTTTCAGTGCCATCGTTGCCTCTTACCTTTGCGGGAGCGCCGCCGCTCCCCCCAACCAAAATCAAACCTACAAATTCTCCGCGTACTCGATCATCTTTTCGCCGGGCGCCAGCCTTACATAGGCCTTCTTCCAATCGCTCCGGAACCCTTCCGAGCGTCCCCTGCGGCGGAGTTTCCCGTGATAAATCGCGGTGCGCACATGGTCGACCTTCACTTTGAATACGCGCTGCACCGCTTCCTTGATTTCCGTCTTCGTGGCATCGTGCAAAACTTCGAATACCACGGTGTGCTGCGTCTCTTTTACGCCGAGACCTTTCTCGGTAATGATCGGCCGCCGAATCACCTCGTAGAGCCTGGTCGCCATCGCTTATCCCTTCTTGGCCTTGGGCTTGGCCTTCGGCTTCTCTTTCTTCGCCGCGGTCTTCGCGGCCGGCTTTTTCGCGGTCTTTTTCTCGGCCTTATGCGCAGCCGCTTTCGCCGGCGCTTTCGCTTCGCTTTTCTCTGCTTTGGCCCCGACCGTAGGTGCCGGCTCAATCTGAACCGGAACTTCCGGCTTCGTCGCCGAGAGCGCCCGGCTGAGTTTCGCCGCCGCTTCGCGCGAAAGCATCAGGTGGTCGTGCCGCAGCAAATCGTAGGCTTCGAGGCCCATTGCCGGAAGCAGCGAGACGCCGTCAAGATTGCGGCTGGCGCGTTCGAGATTCAGATTCACGCCGTTTTCGACGAGCAGAAGCGTTCGCGATTCGGCGTCAATGTTGTCGAGCGCCTCGCGGAACGCTTTCGTCTTGTGCGTTTCGAGCTTCCAGGCGTCGATGATCGTCAGCTTTTCTTCCGCCAGCTTCGCGGAAAGCGCCGACCGCAGCGCGCCCAAAATCATTTTCTTCGGCAGCGCATAGTCGTAGCTGCGAGGCGTGGGGCCATGAACCGTGCCGCCGTGACGCCAGAGCGGAGACCGAATCGAACCGACGCGCGCTCGCCCGGTTCCTTTCTGTTTCCACAGCTTCTTTCCCGAGCCGCTGACTTCGCTCTTGTCCTTGGTCTTGTGCGTTCCCGCGCGTTCGCCAGCCAGGTGATGCCGCACGGCTTCGTGAAGGAGGTGCGGATTCACCTTCACGGCGAAAACGTCGTCGGCCAGTTCGATCTGGCCCACTTTCTTTCCTTCGAGATTTTTCACGTCCACAACAGGCATCGTCGTCTCTCTTATCTATTAGCTCAGCGCCGGGCTGCTATAGTTTCGCCTTGGCCCTGCGAATGAAAATGTAGCAACCTTCCGGACCCGGCACGGCGCCACGCACGAGCAGCAGATTTTCGTCCGTATCGATTTTCACGACGCGCAAATTCTTGGAAGTCTTGCGCTCGTTTCCCATGTGTCCCGGCATGTGCTGGCCGGGCCAAACGCGCGACGGAAACGAGCTTGCGCCGATGCCGCCCGGCGCGCGATGAAACATCGAGCCGTGCGACGCGTCGCCGCCGCGATAGTGCCAGCGCTTCACGCCACCCTGAAATCCCTTGCCCTTGCTCACGCCGGTGACGTCAACGAACTCGCCGATCTTGAAGCTCTCGACCAGGACGCGATCGCCGGCCTTCGTCTCGTCCTTCGAATCGCCGATGCGAATTTCCTTCATGTAGCGCACGGGCGCGATGCCGGCCTTCTTGAAGTGCCCGGTCAACGCCTTGGTCACGCGCTGCGGCTTGATGAATTCCACGAGGCCCAGCTGCACGGCGTCGTAGCCGTCTTTGTCTTTGGTCCGGCGCTGCACCACCACGCACGGGCCCGCCTGCAACACGGTGCATGGCACCGCAGTGCCGTCTTCGGCGAAGACTTGCGTCATCCCCAGCTTGATTCCGAGTATGCCGTTGACTCCCATTTCTGTTCTTCCTTTACGCTACCTTGCCGCCCGAGAGATCCCTCGTTTCGCTCGGGATGACACCGCACAAACCGCGGCGTCACTTCGCCGTGTGTTCCCGGCCAAAGGCCTTGATTTCGACGTCCACGCCCGGCGGCAGATCGAGCTTCATCAGCGCGTCCACTGTGTCCGGCGTGGGCTCGAGAATGTCGATGAGGCGCTTGTGTGTGCGCATCTCGAATTGCTCGCGCGATTTTTTGTCGACGTGCGGCGAACGCAACACCGTCCAGCGATTGATTACCGTCGGCAGCGGGATCGGCCCGGCTACGTCCGCTCCGGTGCGCTTCGCGGTGTCGACAATTTCTTTCGTCGATTGATCGAGAATGCGGTGATCGTACGCTTTCAAACGAATCCGAATTTTTTCTCCGTTGGGCATGGTTTACTCGATGATCTCGGCGACGGCGCCGGCTCCGACTGTGTGGCCGCCTTCGCGAATCGCGAACCGCAGCCCCTTCTCCAGCGCCACCGGCGTGATCAACGTAATCTCCGCCGATACGTTGTCTCCCGGCATCACCATCTCCACTCCCGTCGGCAGCTTCACGTCTCCCGTAACGTCCGTCGTACGGAAATAAAACTGCGGCCGGTATCCCGTGAAGAACGGCGTGTGCCGTCCGCCCTCTTCCTTCGTCAACACGTACGCTTCCGCCTTGAACTTCGTGTGCGGCGTGATCGATCCCGGCTTCGACAACACTTGCCCGCGCTCCACTTCGTCTTTTTCAGTGCCGCGCAACAGCAACCCCACGTTGTCGCCCGCAATCCCTTCGTCCAAGAGCTTGCGGAACATCTCCACGCCCGTCACCGTCTTCTTCATCGTCGGACGGAAGCCTACAATCTCGATTTCCTCGCCGACCTTCACTTTGCCGCGCTCGATTCTTCCCGTCACCACCGTCCCGCGACCCGAGATCGAGAAAATATCTTCAATCGGCATCGCGAACGGCTTATCCACATCGCGCTGCGGCAGCGGTATGTGCTTGTCCACCGCTTCCATCAATTCCAGGATCGACTTCTCCCACTTCGCGTCGCCCTCGAGCGCCTTCAGCGCCGAGCCGCGAATCACGGGAATCGTGTCGCCAGGAAACTGGTACGTCTTCAGCAATTCGCGCACTTCCAGTTCCACCAGCTCCAGCAACTCCGGATCGTCCACCATGTCGCACTTGTTCAGGAACACCACGATCGCCGGCACGCCCACCTGCCGCGCCAGCAAAATGTGTTCGCGCGTCTGCGGCATCGGTCCGTCCGTCGCCGCTACCACCAGGATCGCGCCGTCCATCTGCGCCGCGCCCGTGATCATGTTCTTCACGTAGTCGGCGTGACCCGGGCAGTCGATGTGCGCGTAATGACGGTTCGGCGTCTCGTACTCCACGTGCGACACCGCAATCGTGATCCCGCGCTCCCGCTCTTCCGGCGCGTTGTCGATCGAATCGAACGCCCGGAACTGCACCTTCGGGTTGCCCTTTGCCAGCACCTTCGTGATCGCCGCCGTCAGGGTCGTCTTGCCGTGGTCAATGTGACCAATCGTCCCCACGTTCACGTGCGGCTTGCTGCGCTCGAATTTCTCCTTCGCCATGTCTTGTCGGCTCCTCTACTTCCGCCTGCTGTGCTCAGTCCGTGGACTGAGGTTTCGAAATCAAGATCTGACTGTTTTGCCGGTGGCTTTCCCGATGACTTCTTCGGACACGTTCGCCGGCGTCTGCTGATAGTGCGAAAAATGCATCGTGAAACTGCCGCGTCCCTGAGTCCTGCTGCGAATGTCCGTGGCATAGCCGAACATCGCGGCCAGCGGCACCTGCACATTGATGATTTCGCTTCCCGCGCGCGATTCGCGACCTTGCATCAGACCGCGCCGCGAGTTCAGGTCCGCGATCACTGGTCCCATATATTCCTCGGGAACCACCACTTCGACGCGCATGATCGGCTCGAGCAATTTCGGACTGGCGCGGCGGCAGGCTTCCTTGAAGGCCATCGAGCCCGCAATCTTGAACGCCATCTCCGAGCTGTCCACTTCGTGATAGCTGCCGTCGATGACGACCACGGCCATGTCGACCATTTCGTAGCCCGCGAGAACGCCGTTTTCCATCGCTTCGGTGACGCCGTCTTCGATGGGCGGAATGTATTCCTTGGGAATCGCGCCGCCGATGATTTTGTCGATAAAGAGGAGGCGATGCTCCTTGTCGAAGCGCCACTTCCCGCCTTTTCCCGCTATCTTTTTCGCAAGTTCGTCGAGCTCGTCGGTGGAGAGCTCACGCATGTCTTCGTGCGACGCGTTGGGCAGCGGCTGCACCGTCAGTTTCACGTGGCCGTACTGGCCGCGCCCGCCCGACTGCTTGATGTGCCGGTGATCGGCTTCGGCCGCTTTCGTGATCGTTTCGCGATAGGCCACCTGGGGGCGCCCAACGTTAGCCTGCACGTTGAACTCGCGCATCATGCGGTCGACAATAATTTCGAGGTGGAGTTCGCCCATTCCCGAAATCAGCGTCTGGCCCGTATCCACGTCCGTGTGCACGCGGAACGTAGGATCTTCCTGGGCGAGCTTCCCAAGCGCTGTGGCCATCTTTTCCTGGTCGGCGTTGGTTTTGGGCTCGATCGCAACGGAAATAACGGGCATGGGAAATTCGATGGACTCGAGAACGATGGGCTTGTCTTCGCTGCACAGCGTGTCGCCCGTCGTGACGTTCTTCAAGCCGACGCACGCGGCGATGTCGCCCGCCTCGATGGACTCGATTTCTTCGCGCTTGTTCGCGTGCATGCGCAGCAAGCGGCCGATGCGCTCGCGCGTTTTTCGCGACGAGTTATATACAAAGTTCCCCGTTTTCAGGACGCCCGAATAGACGCGAACGAACGTCAAATGGCCGACGTAGGGGTCCGTCATGATCTTGAATGCGAGGGCCGCGAAAGGCTGATCGTCGGAGGCGCGCCGCAGTTCCGGTTCTGAACCGTCCGTGGTGGTTCCTTCGACGGGCGGCACATCCATCGGCGATGGAAGATAATCCACGACGGCGTCGAGCAGCGGCTGAATCCCCTTGTTCTTGAACGCCGATCCCGCCACCACCGGCACCAGCTTCAGCGCAATCGTGGAGCGGCGAATCGAAGCGCGCAATTCGGCCGGCTCGAGTTTGTGCTGTTCGAGATATTTCGCGAGGATAGCGTCGTCGTGCTCGGCGATGTATTCCACCACTTTTTCGCGATGTTCTTTGTAAAATTCCGGGCTCAGCGCGGATGCCTTCACGGCGATTTCGAGGTCCGGCCGAGACTTCAAATAGGCCTCGTCCCACAACTTTTCGAGCGGCAGGATTTCGTATTCGGCGCCGAGCGTCTCGTCTTTCCAGATAATCGCCCGCTCTTCGATGAAATCGATGATGCCCATGAAATTGTCTTCTCTGCCGATGGGATACTGGACGGGAACCGGGTGGGCTGAAAGCCGCTGGCGCATCGAGCGGATGGAGTGATCGAAATCGGCGCCGATGCGGTCCATCTTGTTGATAAAAGCAATGCGCGGGACGCGATACTTGTCGGCCTGGCGCCATACGGCTTCGGACTGGGGCTGGACGCCAGCCACCGCATCGAACACCGCCACCGCGCCATCCAGAACTCGGAGCGAGCGTTCTACTTCTACCGTAAAGTCGACGTGACCCGGCGTGTCAATGATGTTGATGCGGTTCATTTTGTCGAACCGCTTCCAGGAAGCGGTGGTGGCCGCGGACGTAATCGTGATTCCGCGCTCGCGCTCCTGCTCCATCCAGTCCATCGTGGCCGTGCCTTCGTGGACTTCGCCGATCTTGTAAGTCACACCCGTATAGAACAGGATGCGCTCGGTGACCGTGGTCTTACCGGCATCGATATGCGCCATGATCCCGATGTTGCGGGTCTGATCGAGTTGTACTTGTCGAGCCATTTTCTAAATTTGAGTCGCTTTACCAGCGATAATGCGCGAAAGCCTTGTTGGCCTCCGCCATCCGGTGCACGTCTTCCTTCTTTTTCACCGCGCCGCCGCGGCCGTTCGCAGCATCCAAAATTTCTTCGGCAAGCTTGTCTGTCATCGACTTCCCGCCGCGCGTCCGGGCATACAGCACGAGCCAGTGGATCGCCAGCGATTGCTTGCGGAACTGATTCACTTCCACCGGAACCTGGTAGTTCGCGCCGCCCACGCGTCGCGTCTTCACTTCGAGCACCGGCTTGCAATTCTCGACGGCCTTCTTGAAAAGTTTGAACGCGTCGTCGTTCGCTTTCTTCGCCACTTGGTCCATCGCCTTGTAAAAAATCGCCTGCGCAGTGGCGCGCTTGCCGTCGTACATCATGCTGGAGATGAATTTCTGCACGAGATCGCTGCTATAAACCGGATCTCCCGGAATCTTTCGGCGAAGAACCCATCCTTTTCGAGGCATCGATTAGCTCCTACTTCTGTGCGGCTTTTGGCCGCTTGGCGCCGTACTTCGAGCGCCCCTGCTTGCGATTCTCAACGCCGGCCGCATCCAGCGTTCCGCGAATGACGTGGTAGCGAACTCCCGGCAAATCCTTCACGCGGCCGCCGCGCACGAGCACGATCGAGTGTTCCTGGAGGTTGTGGCCGATGCCGGGAATATACGTGGTGACTTCATGGCTGTTCGTCAAACGGGCGCGCGCCACTTTGCGCAGAGCCGAATTCGGCTTCTTGGGCGTCTGCGTGTACACGCGAACGCACACACCGCGCTTTTCCGGACATCCCTCAAGAGCCGGCGACTTCGTCTTCGTCCGGATTTGTTCCCGGCCGTATCGCACCAATTGTGCAAACGTCGGCACGCTTACCCCCTGAATTTCGCAAAAAGCATCGAAAACTTAGTGTCGTTGTCGTCCGCGCATGCACATTCAGCCCGCGCAGAAGTCTGCGGGTGAATGAACAGAAAAGGTCGCCAAAACCTAAGGAATTACCCAGGTACTCCGCGCTGACGCTTCACCCCGAGGAGTGAACTGCATCTTCTTACAGCGGAGAGGCTCACACGGCTTTGCGGGGCTGGCGCCCCATTTCGGCCGCTCTCCCGTGTCCCGTTCCGTCGTTCTCTGTTCCGGGGCTGGAAGACTTCCCTTTCACCACCAGGCCCAAAGGCCTCAAGACAACCGGGTAAGTATAGGTAAAACAACAAATGGTGTCAACTCGATTCATTGTGGAAAATCGAACCCACCTCTGGACGCCGCTAGATACCCGGCATTCTAGTTCGACCGCCGGTCAATCCGGCGGCCTCGGGCGTCTCGGATGCCTCTACTCCGACGGAGGACGCAGGCTGCCTTTGACCGATCTTCAGGGAATAAGGAATCGGCCCGCGCTTCGTTAGGACTATCGCTATCCAACAGAAAACACACGTGTTACTGCCATCTGAGGCACAGTCTTTGCGCTTGCGTTGCGGCAGCTATTGGCAAATCAGTTTAGCAACCCGAACCCAATGCTTCCCAGTTGGTCAACATCGAAGCGACTTGTGCTTTCGCCGCCTGCGAAACCCGCCTACACTGACGCCTGAAAATTTCCACAGGGAGCATGCGTGTTTCGTTGCGGCACGGTCATCTCGCGGTGCATTCTCGGCTCGGCGCTAGCAGTCATGGGACTGCCCGGTAGTGCAGCGCGCGCTGCTCAGAACGCTCCCGCGCCGACGCAGCACAAATTCACCGATTATTCAGAGGAGCCGTACGTCGTTGAGCGCTACCGCACCGTCGTGCGCTTCGAAAACGATGGCGCGAGCGAACGAACTCGCTCCGCTCGGATCCGAGTGCAAAGCGATGCCGCCGTTCAACAGTTCAGCGAACTCATCTTCCCGTACAACGCCAATGAGCAGCTGGACGTTCGGTCGGTCACGGTGCACAAGGCGGACGGCACGACGGTGGTTGCCCCGCCGGATGCCGTCAAGGACGCGCCGGCCAGATCGAGTGCCGACCCACCAGCGTACGTGGGGTACAAGGAAAAGCATGTCACCGTGGCGTCGCTCGTTCCCGGCGACACGCTGGAATACGAAGTGGCGACGCGCCTCACCATTCCTTTCGCTCCCGGCGAATTTTGGCTTCAGCACAATTTCACGCGCGACGCCGTCGTTTTGGATGAACGTCTCGAATTGAACCTGCCGCAAGGCCGCGCATTTTCGCTGAAGGCTCCTGGATATTCGGTGCTATCCGGAAAAGCCGTGCCAATCGGCCAGCCCAGCAAAGAGTTCCTTTTTTCGAAAGCCGACGAAAACGGCCGCACGCTGCTGCGCTGGAAGCATTCGAACCTCACGCGGCCGGCCGAAGACGATCAGCAACGTGCGCTGGAGGAGCAAGAGAAACCGCCGGACGTGCAAATCACCACTTTCGCGAACTGGGAAAGCGTGGCGCGCTGGTACGCGCATCTCGAGCGCGATGACATCCAGCCAAACGCGGAAATCGCTGCGAAGACGGCAGAGATCATTCAGGGGCGCACCACCAACATTGAAAAAGTCGAGGCGCTCTACGATTTCGTCTCCCAGAAAATTCGCTACCTGAATCTTTCATCCGGTCTGGGGGTGTTTCAGCTCGAGCCAGCAGGCGACATACTCAAGAACCAATACGGTGATTCGCAGGATAAGCACACTTTGCTTGCCGCCATGCTCGCGACGGCGGGGATCGATGCGGATGCGGTTCTAATTCCGTCCGCCCGCAAGCTTGACGTCGCGTTGCCTTCGCCAGCGCAATTCGACCGCGTCATTACGGCTGTTCCTGAGGGCGAGACGCTGATCTGGCTCGACTCGACCTCGGACGTTGCACCCTTCCGTTTCTTGGCGCCGTCGCTGCGCGGCAAATCCGCATTGCTCATCGCGGCAGACGGCAGCGGCAAAATCGTGAAGACGCCGGCCGATCCGCCATTTCCCTCCACGCAGCGCGTGGAAATCGAAGGCGCGGTGAGCGAGCTCGGCAAGCTGAGCGGCACAATTCATTATTCGCTTCGCGGCGACACCGAATTCGTACTGCGCACCGCGTTTCACCGGACCCCTGAAGCGCAATGGAACCAGCTTGCCGAAACGATTCTGACGTTGGACGGCCTTCACGCGGATGTTTCCCACGTGACGACAAGCGATCCCACGGATACACGCGAACCTTTCAAGCTGGACATCGAATTCTCCCAGTCGAACTTTCTCGACTGGTCGGCAAAGAAATCAAGAGTGATGCTGCCGCTGCTCACAATTGGCATGCCCGATCCACCCTCGGATGCCAAGCAGCCGGTCGAGTTGGGAAGCCCGCTCGACGTGACCACCCGTTTGACGCTGACGCTTCCGCCACACTTCACGGTACAGGCGCCGATCGGAGTTGCCGTTGCGCGCGATTATGCGGAATTCAAGTCCAGCTACCGAATCGAAAATGGCGCGCTCATCGCCGATCGCTCGGTGAATTTCAGAATGCGCGAGCTTCCCGCAGAGCGCTCCGGCGACTACCTCACGTTCACAAGCACAGTCGAGGCCGACGAGCGCCAAGCCTTAACAATTGAGAACCATCTCGCGGGCCCGCCGGAAATTCCCGCCACCGCCAAAGCCGACGAGCTCTTCGACGCCGGAACCGCCGCGTTGAAGGCAGGCAATCTTCGCGCCGCGATTCCGCTTCTCGAGCGCGTCACCGTGCTCGACCCAAAACATCAACACGCGTGGAACGACCTTGGCTTGGCCTACATGCGCATCGGGAAATTCGACGCAGCGATCGCGAGCTTTCAGAAGCAGATCGAGGTGAATCCATCCGACGAACACGCGAACGACTACCTGGGTCTGGCCCTCGAGCAGCAGAAGCGCAACGACGAAGCGGCGGCAGCCTTCCGCAAACAGATCGCGCTGAATCCGCTCGACACGGTGGCGCACGCGGCGCTCGGAACCATTCTTCTCGAAGACCACGAGGACGCCGGGGCCGTGCTTGAACTCGAAAAGGCCACGATCCTTACGCCTGAGAGTGCGGAACTGGAAGTAAGCCTTGGCCGCACCTATCTGAACACGGGCGCAATCGAGAAGGCCATCGATGCGTTCAAGAAAAGCGTCACTCTCTCGCCGTCTCCGATGGTGTGGAACAACGTTGCTTACAATCTGGCGGACCACGGCGTGGACCTTGATGATGCGCAGAAGTATGCCGAGTCCTCCGTGAAGGCTACGGAGGAGAGCTTGAAGAATGTGAACCTGTCTCACGTGACGCAGAACGATTTTGCGCAAGTGTCGAATCTGGCGGCGTATTGGGACACTCTCGGCTGGGTCTATTTCCATCGCGGCGATCTTCAGACGGCGGACAAATATATTCGAGCCGCATGGCTGCTGAGCGGGAACGGCCCTTCCGGTGATCACCTGGCGCAGATTTACGACAAACTGGGGCAGAAAGATCGCGCGATCCACGCGTACGCGCTGGCGATGGCCGCGCCGCACGCTTCGCCTGAAACGCGGGCGAGACTGATTTTGCTATTGGGCGGCAACGCCCAAGTGAATGACCTCGTCAGCAAGGCGCGCGACGAACTCGCCGAAATGCACACGTTTTCCTTGAAGAACCTCTCGAAGGAAGATGCGTCGGCCGATTTTCTGCTTCTGGTCTCTGCGAAAGGCGTCGAAGCTGTGAAATTCGTTCGCGGGAGCGAATCGCTGCGGCCTCTTGCGGATCATCTGCGAGCGATGCATTACGACACAGCATTTCCGGATGCCTCGCCGGTGAAGTTGGTGCGGCGCGGTACGCTCTCTTGCTCCGCCGCCACAGGCGATTGCAAATTCACGTTCATTCTTCCTGAAGATGCGCGCGCCGCGAATTGACCGCGACCTCGGCGCTGCAAAATCAGAGGCTCGCGCTCATAAGCCGGCCAAGCTGGCCGCGGACACGAAGCTTGTCTGCGCGGTTCTTGAAGTAGCGCGCGTCGATTTGATCGGTCCCGAGGTCCTCTATCCACTGAAAGCCCATGCTCCTCAGTTGCTCTGCGAGAGCGCCCGGCTCGAAGAAGAGTTGAAAAGGCTCGCCGGCAGCGGCCACGCGGCTCGCCAGCCGGTCGAAAGCGAGGCGTCCGAGAAAGCTCAGCGAGGAGCGCGGCACGGCGTAATCGAACACGACGCCGCTTCCTTTCGGCATTGAGGCAATGAATGCGAGGGTTGACGTCATGGCTTCGCGCGTCAGATACGGCGTGACGCCGAGCCAAGAAAAGAACGTCACGGCGTCGCGCCTGAAATTCGCCTGCGCGAGTCCGTCGGACAGCGATTGCCGTTCGAAATCGACCGGTGCAAACGTCACCGATGGGGGAATCAAGATTCCTCCGGCGGCGAGGCGCTGGAGCTTCCACGCCTGCGTCGCGGGATGATCCACCTCGAACAGGCGCAGAGCCGATTCCGCGTACGGATTTCGATAGGCGAACGTGTCGAGACCCGCGCCGAGAATCACGTACTGGCTGGCGCCGCGGTCGATGGCACGCGCCAATTCGTCTTCCGCGTAGCGGCTGCGCACTACCATGAACGCGCGAAAATAACGCGCTACGGGAATATCCAGCTTTCCGCGTTCCGATTCCAATTGCGCCGCGACTTCGGGACCAAGAATGGGCAACGCAATGGGATCGTCAAGCACTCGCGGCGAATCGAGAATTTGGTGAGCGGCGCGGCGCATAGCGACGCGTTGCGCGGTGGTGCTGGGTCGTGCGTCTCTCATGAATCAAATCATGAAGCAATTCATGAAACAATTCACGAAACAAAGGAAACGGCGGGGAGATTGCGAGGCCGGCGGAACGGAAACGTGGATCGTCACTTGATTTCGAGGACTTCTTTTTCTTTCAGCGCCGAAAGGTCTTCGATCTTCTTGGTTTCCGAGTGGGTGAGCTTTTCTAGCTCGTCAAGCGAACGCTTCTTATCGTCCTCGCTGATCTTCTTTTCCTTCTCGAGTTTTTCGACCGCTTCCTTGATGTCGCGGCGAATGTTCCGCACGGCGGTGCGATGATTTTCGAGGGCCTTGTGAACCAGCTTCACCAGGTCTTTGCGCCGTTCTTCGGTCAAGGGCGGAATCGGAACTCGCACGACCTTGCCGTCATTCGTCGGATTCAGTCCGAGATCGGAAGTGCGAATGGCCTTGTCGATCAGCGCCACGGCTCCGGGATCCCAGGGCGAAATCACGATCATCTGCGGATCGGGAACGTTCAGCGAGCCTAGCTGATTGAGCGGCATGGGCGTCCCGTGGTAGTCGACGCGCACGTGGTCGAGAATCGCCGTGTTGGCGCGGCCGGTCCGAATGCCGGCCAGCTCGCGGCGAAAATCCTCCACCGCTTTTTCCATTCGAGTTCTTGCTTGAGCGAGAGCGTCTTTGGTCGTATTCATGGGAAAATTCGCCTCCGCGTGGTTTCGACGAAATAAAACGTCACGACGCCGTAACCACCGAACCCACTCGCTCGCCCGTCACAACGCGTTTGAGGTTTCCCGGCACGTTCATATTGAAGATGACGATGGGCATCTTGTTGTCCATGCAGAGCGAGATGGCGGTGGAATCCATCACCAAAAGCCCTTTTTGCAGCACGTCCAGGTACGTAATGCGGTCGAAGAATTTCGCGTTCGGCACTTTCTCCGGATCGGCGTCGTAGATGCCGTCCACGCGCGTGGCTTTCAGAATCACCTGCGCCTTGATTTCCATCGCGCGCAACGCGGCGGCCGTGTCCGTGGAAAAATAGGGATTGCCAGTGCCGGCCGCGAAAATCACAACGCGGTCCTTCTCCAGATGGCGCGTCGCGCGGCGGCGAATAAACGGCTCCGCCACCTCATGCATCTCGATGGCGCTCATTAATCGCGTGTGGCAGCCCACTTTTTCGAGCGCGTCCTGGAGCGCCAGTCCGTTGATCACCGTGGCCAGCATGCCCATGTAATCGCCGGTGGCGCGATCGATCGAGAGCTGCTTCTGCCGCGTTCCGCGAAAGATGTTTCCGCCGCCCACCATGATCGCCACTTGCACGCCCAGGCCGTTAATTTCGCTCACTTCCTTGGCGATGCCTTGAATTGTTTCGGCGTGAATGCCGGATTCCTGAGGACCCGAGAGAGATTCGCCGGAGAGTTTCAGAACGATGCGCTTATAAACGGCTGCGCCCTGCGGCGCATCCGTCTGGATAGCTGGAGTCGTCATCTCGTGTGGTTAGGCCCCGTACGTCGGCGGCATTCTAGCAGAGATTCCGCGAGGCAGCCTACACGGCCGGCACAGGCGTATCGGGCTCTTCCGCGGTGGCGGCCGGCGACTGGAAGGTGGCGTCGGTTTCGCCCACCTTGAAGCGCGAAAAGCGGCGAATGGTGATGTTTTCGCCGAGCTTCGCGATCGCCTGATCGACCAGCTCCTTCACCGTGGTGCCTTCGTCCTTGATGAAGTGCTGCTCGTAGAGGCAGTTCTCTTCGTAGAACTTTTCCATCTTGCCGTTCACGATTTTCTCGATGACGGGGTCCGGCTTGCCGGTGGCCTTCGCCTGCTCGCGAGCGATTTCGCGTTCGCGGTCGAGCACTTCCTGCGTCACTTCCTCGCGCCGCAGAAAGCGAGGGTCGAGAGCCGCGATGTGCATGGCGACGTCGTGGCAGAGCCGCTGAAAATCGGCCGTGCGCGCGACGAAGTCGCTCTCACAGTTCACTTCCACCAATACGCCGATTTTCCCACCCGCGTGAATGTAGGAGCTGACAAGCCCTTCCGATGTCGTTCGCTGGGCCTTCTTCGCCGCCGCCGCTTGACCCTTCTTGCGAAGGACGTTGATGGCCTGCTCGACGTCGCCCTTGGCCTCGAGCAACGCGTCGCGACAAGCCGTGAAACCCGCACCCGTGCGGTCGCGCAGTTCCTTCACTTGTTGCGCAGATACGTTTGGCTTTCCCTCTGTTGCCATGGAAATGTTGATTCCTTTGATGGATTGTAAGATGAACGCCGAATCGGCGGGATGATTCTTACCGGGAGCCTTCGGTCTCGTTCGCTACCGGCGCGGCAGCCTCTTCAGCTGCGGGCTCGCCTTCCACGAAATCGCCTTCCTGTTTTTCGTAGACCTCATAGGCACTCGTGTCGACGTATTCCACCTGCTCTTCGCCGCCGCCCTCGGCTGCCTTCTGATCCGCGATCTGCGATTGCTCGAAGCTTTGCCGGCCCGCCAGGACCGCATCCGAAATCTTCGACGTAAACAATCGAATCGCGCGCAGCGCGTCGTCGTTCCCGGGAATAACCCAATCGACGAGGTTGGGATCGCAGTTCGTGTCCACGATCGCCACCACCGGAATTCCCATGCGACGCGCTTCCCGCACGGCGATGACCTCCGCATTCGGGTCGATCACGAACATCACGTCCGGCAGCGTCGCCATGTTCTCGACGCCCGAAAAATTCTGTTGAAGGTGCTTCAGCTCGCGCTCGAGCCGCGCCGCTTCCTTTTTGGGAAGCGCGGCCATGCGGCCGTCTTCCACCATCGCCTTGAGCAGCTTCAGGCGCTTGATGGACTTTTGCAGCGTCACCCAGTTCGTCAGCGTGCCGCCGAGCCACCGGTGATTCACGTAGAACATCGCGCAGCGCTGCGCTTCTTCCGCAATCGCTTCCTGCGCCTGGCGCTTCGTGCCGAGGAAAAGGACGCTTCGGCCCTGGCTCGCCTGTTCGGAGACGTACCGCGCCGCTTCGCGGAACATCTTCAAAGTTTTTTGCAGATCGATTATGTGGATGCCGTTACGCTCCCCGAAAATGTACTCCTTCATCTTCGGGTTCCAACGCCGCGTCTGGTGACCGAAGTGAACTCCGGCCTCCAGCAATTCTTTCATCGTAATTTCGACTCCCAAAGTATCTCCTTTCGTTAAAGGGACGCTTCAAATCCCGCGCTCGGGACCAGCATCCTTTTTTGCCGGTTTCTTACCGGCCATGAATTTGCCCGGCTTCCCCCGAAGCCCAACCGAAGAGACGCCGGGGATTACAACTTCTCTACTAACTAGCGCTTGCTGTACTGGAATCGACGGCGAGCGCCCTTCTGCCCGTACTTCTTGCGTTCCTTCATGCGCGGATCGCGCGTGAGGAATCCGTTCGTTCGCAAAGCCGGGCGCAGCTCCGGATTGAGCTTGGCCAGCGCGCGCGAAAGCCCCATGCGAATCGCTCCCGCCTGCCCTCCCACTCCGCCGCCCTTTACTTGCGCTCTCACATCGAGCTGATCGAGCGTCTGCGTAAATTTCAACGGCTCGACCGCGGCGGTGTGCCACGCCACGTTGCGAAAATATTCATCCACCGGACGCTTGTTCACGGTAAAGCGCGCCGGCCCCATCTTGATGTACACGCGCGCCACAGCTTCGCGGCGCCGGCCGGTCCCGTAGAACTGTTTTCCCGCATCCATCGAACTTGGCGCTGAACTCAACGTTCCTCCTGTTTACGCGCACCAAAAGACAACGGGGCGCGTGCGCCGCTGCGGATTTCTCCACATGGGCGCAAAATCTCGAAATCTCTCACCGAAATCTCTGCAACGAGGCTACAGCGCGAGCGGCTGAGGCTTCTGTCCGGCGTGGCGGGCGAGCGCTTCACTTCCGGCATAAACACGCAGCTTCTTTGCGCGACGTGCGCGAAGTTTGTTCTTCGGTAGCATCCCAAGCACCGCTTCGCGCACTACCTCTTCGGGACGGCGTTGCATCAACACCCGGATGGGAATTTCCTTCAGCCCACCCGGATAACCGCTATGGTGGCGATAAATCTTTTGGTCGATCTTGTTGCCCGTTAGCTTAACCTTCTCGCAGTTGACCACGATCACGTGGTCGCCGCAGTCCATATTCGCGGTGAACGCTGGCTTGTCCTTGCCCATCAGCAGGCGCGCGATACGCGTCGCCAGCCGCCCCAGCACTTGCCCGTTCGCATCCAACACGAACCAATTCTTGCCTTCCGCCAGCTCTTCGGCCTCTCGGCCCTTTGGAACATACGTCCGCATCTGCCTAGTCACACCTTTCCGTCAGAGACAAACCCCAAGTGTAGAATACAGACGGGTTCGTGTCAACGACGGCGTGGAGGGCGATCAGTCCGGCCTTGCCACGGCACGCAGCGGAATGAGTGCGCCGCCTGGATTCGGATTCACTCGGGGCGCCGGAAGCGGAGCATCAACTCGACGGAGGTCCTCGCGGCACACGCTGAGATTTGGAACGGTCGGAACGCTCGCGGCGCCTTCCGGCACTTTGATGATCATTTTCGTGTCGGTGACTGGCGCAACGTAAATGAGGATATGAGCGCATCCAATGAATTTTTCTGCGGAACGCGTCTCGAGTTGCTGTTTCAGTTGAGCCATTGCCTTGTCTTTCGAGAGCTGATCAGCCAGATCGGCTCGATTCCCATTGCCTGCCCCGTTGCCTACGTTACCGTTTCCAGATTGCGGTTGGGGCTGGAACGCCGGGAATGCGGACGAGAGTGACAGGTTACGCGAAAGCGCTACAGGTAATTGGTCCTTGGGCGAATTCGACTGAGCTGCAGCGGGAGATGAAAACCAGATTGACAAAGACAAGCCACAGAGGGCAGTAATAATCGCGGTTCGCACGATCCCTCCCAATTGACGGGAAGCTTAACACATAGAGAGGCTCAATGGCATGAACACGGAAGCGATGCACAGGGTGCTCACAGATACCCAAGCTGGCAAACTGAAATTCCCGGACGTTGTGCGCATGCTCCTGGAAGAAGGCGTGGAGTCATATTTCGTCGATTTCATTCGAGGCGAGGATCGGCTCTATACAACGAGTGGGGAGACCCACGTCGAGAAGATGTCGCTTCCACCCGGCAAAGTCGCCGAAGACTTCTCGCAGCCAAGCGTCGTCGCCGCGATCCGCGGCGCTCAGGCCGACCAAATTCGCTATCCGGAATTTGTCAGGCAGTCGCTGGGTGCCGGAGTCGCCGGCTACTGGGCCTTCCTAACCGGCAAGAAGGTGATCTACTTCGGTCGCAAAGGCGAGTTTCACGTGGAGGAGTTCCCCCGCCCGAAGTCGTAGGATCGGCGCAGCTTCAATTCCGAAAAAAAATGCGGGCCGCACCTGGCTCAACTGCCGCCAAGCCTGCGGCCCGCACACCCGTTGATCATGGCCGCCAATCGCGCGGCCTTCGATGTGAGAAGATCGAATCGCCGACTAGTCGGCCGACGTCGTCGCTGTGCTGCGCGAACGCCCGTGCGACATTTTGTCGTCGCCGTCGGCCGCGTCGCCCGTCTTGTCGATCTCGATCGAACCCTTGAAGTATGCTCCGTCCTCGATCATGATCCGCGCGGTCGTCAAGTCGCCGACCACGGAGCCGTCCTTCTTGATTTCGATGCGGTCGCGCGCCCGAAGATTGCCTTTTACGTTGCCGTAGACGATCACTTCGCGCGCGATGATGTCGGCCGTCACGCGAGCGCTGGCGCCTACCGTCAGCTTGCGATCCTCAAGCTGAACAAGACCCTCTACGCTGCCGTCGATTTGCAAATCCTCGTTGCCCGTGATCTCGCCCTTGATGTGCAAGCTGGCGCCGAGCCGTGCCGTGGTGCCACTCGTCGTCGTTGGATACGTCGAATCCAAAGGTGCCATAGTTTTAGCCTCCCCTGAGAAGGATGGTGCAGTCGTTACTGTCGGTCTAGATTGCTGCGGGAGCGGCGGCCTTGCGGGAGCGACTGGTTTCTTGTCTCCCCACATTTACCCTCCTTGGGCCCTGAATGCCGGTGACTCCAAATTCGTCCGAAACACACCGTTGAATAACTGAGGACCGGGGCTAACAATCTAGTCCCCGACGATACTCCTGCCAATTCTAAATTGAAACAATTGTGCTGTAGAGGTAATGACGAAGGGTTTTTGGTTCAAGCTAGGGTTGTCGCCTTGGCTGCGCATGTGTAGCGATCCGACTCGTCCCAGCCACTAATCACGAATCACTCCCGAAGCTTCGGGATCACCAATCACTCGTTTTTAGTACTTACGAAGCACGCCCACAACGCGGCCCTGAATGCGCACGTCGTTCGCCGGCACGACGATTGGCGACATCTGCGAATTCGCCGGCTGGAGGCGGATCTTCCCGCCTGTCTCGCGATAAAATCTCTTCACGGTGGCCTCATCTTCACCCACCAGAGCCACGACGATCTCGCCCGAATTCGCCACCTGGGTCTGCTCGACGACGATGAAGTCGCCGTCGATAATGTGGTCGTCGCGCATGGACTCGCCCTTCACCTGCAGCACGAACGTGTTTTGGCCGCGCGCAAAGTCCGCCAGCGAAATCGTCTCGTTCTCTTCCACAGCTTCCAGGGGGCGCCCCGCGGCGATCCTTCCCGAAAGCGGCAACTCGACCACATGGCGCTCGAGGATTTCCTCGCGCACGGGCCTGGGGAGCTGCGTCACCTCAATCGACCGGCTCTGGTTGTAACCGCGCCGGATAAATCCCTTTTTCTCGAGCGTCGAGAGATGCTTGTGCACCGTCGCGAGCGACGTAAGTTTCATCGAGCGCGCAATCTCCTCGAAGCTCGGCGAATAGCCGTTCTTATTGATAAAGCTAACGAGGTAATTCAGGACTTCTTTCTGCCGTTTTGTCAGCGCCATCTATTCCCCCGTCGCGAAGTTAACTTTGCAATCTTTTTCGGGCTTGCGGGCATTCGCATCGATCTCGTCTGTTCCAGCGTGCCAAAATGTAGGCGAATCAAAAGCGAAAGTCAATAGTACTCCGGGACAGCCTGTCCTTTCCCCGAGGTAGCGCCTCACCTGCGGCACCCTGAGCAGATCAGCTCCACCCCACCCCTGAACCGCACCCCGGAGATCCAGAAGTAGGGAGTGAGTCGGCGTTTGCGCCGGGCGAAAGTGCGGCAAACCGGAATAGGTGTTTTTGTTGCGGTTAGAAAATGTCTTGTTCTTTATTTTCATGGGATTGCGGCGATTTCTGAATGTGGGGTTGTTGCGATTAGATTTTTCTTCGCCCTTTGCCGGGCGGAAATACCCCCCTCTACCCTGCGGTAGATTAGAGTCGGTCGGTGGTGAGTGTTTTCAGTCATTTGCGTCGATTTCTAATCCCGGTGAGAATCCGTGATTTGTGACTCGTGATTGGTGACTCGTGAAAACATCGGAGTCGCGCGAGCGCGAGAAGGAAGCCCAACTGGGGAAGTGACTCCCGTTTTCCGTAAAAGCTCCAATTTGGGTACTGACGCTGCAAAAGGTACCCCCAGTTTTTGACTATTAGAATGGGTCGCTGGTGAATGTTTTCAGTCATTTGCGGCGATTTCTAATCGCGTTCCGGTTATTAGAATTCTCCTTTTATATGCGCGGCTGCAAGTACAGGCGACCTCTAAAATTTCATAGATTCGATTCTGGCCCTTGCTTCACCCCGTACTGTCAATTCCGCAGCTCATAAAAACGGGCCATGGTAGCACGGAATTCGTCGGATGGTAGTAACAAAGTTACTATAGTAGTTCTATAACTTACAGAACCTGGGAGTTCACAGTCGAAAGATAAATCATTGGCGAGGAGTCTCTTGCACAAAGACAGTGAATCTCAATCAGGCACGGAGGCGCTGCACACCAAGCGGGATCTTTGGCTGCGCTCAGATGTGCGTGACGGTTCCTCCGCTGGTGTCAGGGCACGTGAAGCTCAAGGCGGACCACTGGACCGAGGCGCCGCCCACGGTTGACCGGTTCTCCCTTGAGAATCCGGAATGTTTCATAGCTGGGGTCGGTGTGGACGGGCGTGACATTCCTAGCGCGGCCAAGTACCTCAACTGGGTCGAACGCGTCGTGTGAACGGCTCCAGGAAGTTTCGGCGGACTAACTCCTGATGGTTGTGTTGCCGGAAGTGGTTCATCGATTATCTGGGCGCGTTCAAAATGGTCCCGTCCAAATTGGGCCTTTGCGGCAGCGTGTTGTTCGCGAAGAATGCGCGGCGGGTTGCGACTGTGGCACCGATGCTACGCATCACTTCCGCCGAGACAGATGAAGCCGTCAAGCAGGCTTCCGTGCTGTTTCGCGAATATGCGGCGTCGCTTGGCGTCGATCTCTCGTTTCAGAATTTCGAGCAGGAGCTTGCGTCGCTTCCCGGCGATTACGCGCCGCCCGATGGCCGGCTGTTTCTCGCATTCATCGACGAAGCTCCCGCTACGCCTCAAGGCCGCCATTCCTCTGCCTCATCTGCATCCGCCTTTGCCGGCTGCATCGCATTGCGCAAAATCGACGCCGAAACTTGCGAGATGAAGCGGCTCTACGTCCGGCCGGAATTTCGCGGGCACGGCGCCGGCCGGGCGCTCGCGGGCGCGGTCATCAGGGCGGCTCGCGAAATCGGTTATCGCAGGATGCGGCTCGATACGCTGCCTCAGATGACCGAGGCTCAAGCGCTCTATGGCGGTCTTGGCTTCCGCGAAATCGCGGCGTACCGGCACAATCCGATCGCTGGCACGCGGTATTTTGAGCTTGAGCTTTAGGCATTTCCCCCAGGGGCTAAAGAGTTTGTGTGAGAACTGAGGTTGAGCGACTAGGGCCGTGAAACCTTGGAACCACAGATGAACACAGATAAACACAGATGAAGCAAAGGCGCACGACAGGACTGGACCCGAGTCCGAGGCTGACACGGAACCGAGCTGCCGCACGGGCTCTGGCGGCCCGTGAGGAACGGCCCGCGGCTAAAGCCGATCGGTTGAAGCGGCTCGTTTCCGCAGCGCTGAAGCGCTGCTCCCCCCGACTGAAGTCGGGGGCTCCCGCGATTGTTGGCCAGCGTTCCCACGAGACGCGGAGTCGAGCCCGCCATTCAGGAGAATGGCGTTCCCATGAAGACCATCTTCTGGTGACGACCGTTACAACGTGCGGTTATCCCTGTCACCGAAGGCCGCATCTAACTGACGTAGCGTGGCATATAGTGGCAAATCTTGTTTGAAACGACATGAGCGCGACTCGAATTCGATTCTCCTGTCCGGGCCGCTGTGCTACGCTTTTACAGGCCGGGATTACCCGCCAGTCCAAATCCGAGGGAAAGGGTCCAGCGTCCCCGCGCTTCTTCTCGTCTTTTGCGGAAGTGGGGCTTTGAAACAATGTCTACAACGATCGTAGAAACTCCGCGCAAACGTGAAGTCATAGATAAGGCGGTAATTCGCTTCTGCGGCGACTCCGGCGACGGCATGCAGATCACCGGAAGCCAGTTCACGAATACGGTGGCTCTGTACGGCAACGACCTAGCCACGTTCCCGGACTATCCTGCCGAAATCCGCGCCCCTGCGGGCACGCTTCCCGGCGTCAGCGGATTCCAGGTGCATTTTTCGTCGAGCGCCGTCTATACGCCCGGCGACGCGGTGGATGCGCTGATCGCGATGAATCCGGCCGCGCTGAAGATGAATCTGCCGGACCTGCGCAAGAACGGGATCCTGATCGTCAATCTGGACGATTTCAAGGAAACCGACCTCCGCAAAGCGCAGATCACGCAGAATCCTCTGGAAGATCATTCGCTCGATGGGTATCGCCTGTTTGCCGTCGAGCTGACGCGCCTTACGCGCGCGGCTCTGAAAGATCTCGGGCTCGACGCAAAGACGGTGGACCGCTGCAAGAACTTCTTCGCGCTCGGCATGTGCTACTGGCTTTACAACCGGCCGATGGATTCGACCGTTCGCTGGCTCGAAGACAAATTCAAGAGCAAGCCCCAACTGGTGCAGGCGAACAAGCTGGCTCTGCAGGGCGGGTACAGCTACTGCGAGGCCACTGAGGCTTTTCAGATCAGCTACGAAATTCCGCCAGCGAAACTTGAGCCGGGCCTCTATCGCAATATCAGCGGGAATACGGCGCTCGCTCTTGGCTTCGTCGCTGCTTCGCAGAAAGCGGGCATTCCGCTGTTCCTCGGCTCTTATCCGATCACTCCGGCGTCGGACATTCTTCACGAGCTGTCGATGTACAAAGATTTCGGCGTGATCACGTTCCAGGCCGAAGACGAAATCGCCGCGATTACGTCGGCAATCGGCGCCGCTTACGCGGGCGCTCTTGGAATCACCACGACGTCCGGGCCGGGAATGGCGCTGAAGACGGAAGCGCTTGGTCTCGCGGTCGCGGTCGAGCTGCCGCTCGTTGTTTGCGATATTCAGCGCGGCGGCCCGTCGACCGGCTTGCCGACGAAGACCGAGCAGGCCGACCTACTGCAAGCTCTGTTCGGCCGAAACTCCGAAGCTCCGATTCCGGTGCTCGCGCCTTCGACGCCCGGCGACTGTTTCTGGATCGCGCTCGAAGCCAGCCGGATTGCCGTCCAGCACATGCTGCCTGTGATCATTCTTTCCGACGGCTACCTCGCCAACGGCGCCGAGCCGTGGAAAATTCCGACGTCTGCTGAGCTGCCGGAGTTCAAGGTGAAGTTCGAGACGAATCCGGTGGGCTTCCAACCCTATCGCCGCAACCCCGAAACGCTTGCGCGGCCATGGGCTATTCCCGGCACGCCGGGCCTGGAGCACCGCATCGGCGGAATCGAGAAGCAGGACGTGACCGGCAACATCAACTACGAGCCGCTCAACCACGAGCACATGGTTCGTCTGCGCGCGGAAAAAGTTGAGCTGATCGCGAACGACATTCCGGAAGCGGTGGTCGAAGGCGATCAGTCGGGCGATTTGTTGATTGTCGCGTGGGGCTCCACGCGCGGCCCCATCACTGCCGCTGTGAATGAGCAGCGCGCCAACGGAAAGCGTATCGGCCACGTGCACCTGCGTTACTTGAATCCGTTTCCCCGGAATCTTGGCGACATTTTGAAGCGGTTCAAGCAAATCCTGGTGCCCGAGATGAACATGGGCCAACTCCTGATGGTGCTGCGAGCGAAGTATCTGGTGGACGCGCAGGGATACAACAAGATTCAGGGCAAACCGTTTAAGGAAACTGAAATCGAACAGAAGATCGAAGAGATGCTGGACTAGTGTTTTATTGGCGTTTCATTGGCGTTTTACTTGGGGAGAACTGAAAATGACCTCGGCCACGTTGCCGGTTTACACCAGAAAAGATTTCCAGACGGACCAGGAAGTTCGCTGGTGTCCGGGCTGCGGCGACTACGCGATTCTCTCCGCGGTGCAGGCAGTGTTCGCGGACCTCGGGATCCCGCGCGAGAAATTCGTGTTCATTTCCGGCATTGGCTGCTCCAGCCGGTTCCCGTATTACATGAACACTTTCGGATTCCACACGATTCATGGCCGCGCGCCGGCCATCGCCACGGGCGTCAAGATCACCAGGCCCGACCTGGATGTTTGGGTCGCGACCGGCGACGGCGACTCGCTTTCCATCGGCGGCAACCATACGATTCACATGCTGCGCCGCAATGTGGGCCTCAAAGTTCTGCTCTTCAACAATAAGATTTATGGGCTGACGAAAGGGCAGTATTCGCCCACGTCCGAAGTCGGGAAAAAGACGAAGTCCACGCCCTACGGCACCACCGATCGCCCGTTCAATCCGATTTCGCTCGCGATTGGCTCGGAGGCCACGTTCGTCGCGCGCTCGGTGGACGTCTTCCAGCAGCACTTGAAGGAGACGTTGAAAAAAGCTGCGGCCCACAAGGGCTCCGCGTACGTGGAAATTCTGCAGAATTGCAACATCTTCAACGACGGCGCGTGGACGGACGTCACCGAAAAAGACGCGCGCAGCGAGAATATCGTTCAGCTCGAACACGGCAAGCCGCTGATCTTCGGCAAAAATCGTGACAAGGGCATTCGCTTGAATGGCTTCGACCTCGAAGTCGTCCAGCTCGGCAACGGCGTCACCGAGAAGGATCTTCTCGTGCACGACGAAAAGCATCCGCGCGCCGCGTATGCGTTCCTGCTCGCGCACATGGAGACGCGCCCGGGCTTCCCCACTCCGATTGGCGTTCTCCGCGCGTGGGACCATGTACCCGCTTACGAAACTCTAATCAACGATCAGATTGCCCAGGTGCAGGCGAAGCGCGGCAAAGGCGACCTGGACAAGCTGCTCCAGGCAGGAGACACCTGGGAAGTGCGCGCGTAATTCGCTCATCCACTCAATAAGCTTCGCAAAAAAGCGGCGCCCCGATCTATCAGGGCGCCGTTTTTGTTTTTCCTGGCTCGGCTGAGTGATAAAGTCTGCGCTTGCGTTACGGAGGCGTAGACGGATGCCAGTCGATTGGAATTCCCGGCGCGGATTTCTCCACCTTGCGGGAGCAGGACTGGCGGCCACGGACATTGGCATTCCAGGCCTCGCAGGGGCTCGACAAGAGACTGCGAGCACGCCGGGCTCCGGGGATTTCAACGTACGCTCGTTTGGCGCGGCGGGCGACGGGCAGCGGCTGGACACAAACGCGGTGAACAAGGCCATCGAGGCCGCTGCAGCGAGCGGAGGCACGGTTTATTTCCCCGCCGGCAGCTATCTCTGCCATTCGATTCATCTGAAGAGCAAGATCGCGCTTTACCTCGATCGCGGCGCCACAATTGTAGCGGCGGATTCTCCCGCGCCGGGCTCCGGCGGCCCAGCCTACGACGCCGCCGAGCCGAACGCCTGGGACCAATATCAGGATTTCGGGCACAGCCATTTTCACAACAGCTTGATCTGGGGCGAAGGCCTCGACAACATTTCGATTCTCGGGCCGGGATTGATCTGGGGCAAAGGACTCAGCCGGGGCTGGGGCGCGGGGCCGAAAGCGGAAGATCCGGGCGTCGGGAACAAAGCGATCAGCCTGAAGAATTGCCGCAACGTCACGCTGCGCGATTTTTCGATTCTTCACGGCGGGCATTTCGGCATCCTCGCTACCGGCGTCGACAACCTCACGATCGACAACCTGCTCATCGACACCAACCGCGACGGCATGGACGTCGACTGCTGCCGGAACGTCCGGATTTCGAACTGTAGTGTGAATTCTCCGTGGGACGACGGCATCTGTCCCAAGAGTTCCTTCGCACTCGGCTACGCCCGCGCCACCGAAAACGTCACGATCACGAATTGCTATCTCTCGGGCGACTACCAGGAAGGGACGCTCATCGACGGCACCTGGAAGCGCTTCGATCCCGGGTTCAAAGTGCCTCGCACCGGGCGCATCAAGTTCGGCACCGAATCGAACGGCGGATTCAAGAATATTGCTATTTCAAACTGCGTTTTTGAGGCGTGCCAGGGCCTGGCGCTCGAGACCGTCGATGGCGCGCTTCTTGAAGACATTGCGATCACCAACATCACGATGCGCGAAATCACCAACGCGCCGATATTCGTTCGCCTCGGCAGCCGCATGCGCGGGCCCAAGGACACACCGGTCGGTCAACTGCGGCGAATCTCGATCAGCGACGTCGTTTGCTCGAATTCCGCTTCGCGTTTTGGGTCGATCATCAGCGGCATCGCGGACCACGCGATCGAAGACGTGCGCCTGAGCAACATCTACATCCAGCATCGCGGAGGCGGCACGCAGGCCGACGCTGGAATCGCAGTCGCGGAGAAGGAGGACGCGTATCCCGAACCAAACATGTTCGGCGCGATGCCCGCGCACGGGTTTTACATCCGCCATGTGAAGGGCTTGGAGATGAGCCACATCGAGATCGAGCCCATGGCGCCGGACGCGCGTCCCGCATTCGCGCTCGAAAACGTGCAGTCCGCCGACCTGCTGCGCATTCGCGCGCGACAGACTTCGGGAGTTCCCACGTTCGCGCTGAAGTCGGTGGAGGATTTCAATCTGTATCTGAGCAGACCTCTGCCCGATACGCATTTCGATCGGGTCCAGGACAAAAAACTCTAGAGGGGCTAGCGAGCGGGTTGGGCCGGCGGGTTGGGGCTGACCACCTTCGCCACCGCCTGCTGAGTGGCCGGCTGCGGCATCTGCGCTAGCGCGCGGTCACGCAAAGCCGCGAATTCATCCCAATCGCGCTTCGCAACGGGATCGGATGGCGGCAGCGGCAACCGCTCGAAATTCAAGAACTCGCCGCGACGTTGAATCCGGAAATCGAGATGCGGCCCTGTCGCGAGTCCGGTCATTCCGACAAGCCCGATGCGCTCGCCTTGGTCCACATGCTCGCCGTTGCGCACGAGAATCCGCGACAGGTGCATGTAATAGGTGGTGTAGCCATTCGCGTGCTGAATCTCGATCAGGTTGCCCGAGCCGCCTTTTAGTCCCGCGAAAATCACGCGGCCGTCGCCGATGGTTTGCACGGGGGTGCCGGTCGGCGCCCCGTAGTCGATTCCCAGATGCGGCCGGTACTCCTTCAGAATCGGATGAAACCGGTGAGTGCTGAAGTGCGACGTAATCGGCGCCGCAAACTTGAGCGGCGAATGCAGAAACGCCTTCTTCATCGACTTGCCGTCGGGCGTGTAGTACGCCGGGTGCCCCAAGGGATCGTGAAACAGAACCGCGCGATACGCGCGTCCTGAATTGTTGTATTCCGCCGCCAAAATTCGCCCGTACGAAGCAGGCTCGCCATTCATCAGGATTTTCTTCTCGACCACAACACGGAACGTGTCTCCCGGCCGCGGATCGGTGTAGAAGTCGAGGTCCCAGCCGAAAATGTCCGCGAGCCGCATGGCCAGCTCCGGCTTTTCTCCCGCGTCGATCACCGCCTCAAAGAGCGAGCCGTGAATCTCACCCGTCACGCCCGAAACCTGCGTTTCCGAAGGAATCGTTTCGATCGCGGAATGGAAATCGCCCGCTTGAGGCGAAATCATCAGGATGCGATCGGCGTCGATCCGATAACGCACCGCACGGAGCTCTCCCAAGACCGAACGGCCCACGGCAACCTGATTACCCGCGCGCAGACGCCGCAAATTGAAAACGGACTGAGCGGAAGCGATGACGCGAGCGGACGTCAGCGGATCGATGCCAAATTGCTGCAACAGTACGTTGAATTGAAGCCTGGGCGGAATCGCGCGCTGCGTGAACAAAACCACCTGCTGCTGAATTCTCTGCGTTTCCGCGCGGGCGAAGGCAACTTCCCCGTCGAACTGGCGCTCCGCCGCGAAACGAACGCGATACGACGCGGTGACGCACGCGGCTCCCGCAACCACTAGCAGCGCCCAGAAAACGATCTTGGTCTTCGTCATTCTCTGACCACTTCCTCTAAGAGGGTGACAGCATATCCCAGCGCTGCAACGAACAAAAAGTGAAAATGTGCGCGGCTGGTGTCCCTGAGTTACTACGTTTCAGATATCCGGTGGTGTTATCCTTCACTCCGATGATTGAACTGCGTGTCGCTGAGAGCGATCACATCACTTCCGGCGCGATCGATTCGCGTCAGTCAGCTTCCCGGCCGTTAGTTCTGTTCTTGTGTCTGGTCTTTTTCTGCGTGCCCGCCCTCGCGCAACAACCAATCACGATTCATGTGGATGCGGCGAGCCGCGTCGGCCAGCTCAATCTGGTCTGGTCCTATTTCGGCTATGACGAGCCAAATTACACGTACGCTCCGCGCGGGCGCGAGCTGATTTCGGAACTTGTCGCGCTCAGCCCCGCACCGATCTACCTCCGCACGCACAATTTGCTTACGACCGGCGATGGAACTCCCGCCCTGAAATGGGGGTCCACCAACGCGTACACGGAAGACTCTTCCGGCAAGCCCGTCTACGATTGGAAAATCGTCGACCGCATTCTCGACACGTACGTTCACTCCGGCGCGAAGCCATTTGTTGAAATCGGCTTCATGCCGGAAGCGCTCTCCGTGAAACCACAGCCTTACCAGCACACTTGGCCGAAGGGTCCGCTCGACACGGGGTGGTCATATCCGCCGAAGGACTACGCAAAATGGGCTGAACTGGTCCGCCAACTCGTGCTGCATTGCGTCGAGCGATATGGCAGCGCCGAAGTGGCGTCGTGGTATTTCGAAGTCTGGAACGAGCCGGACATTTTCTACTGGCACGGAACGCCCGAAGAGTACGACAAGCTCTACGATTTCTCCGCCGACGCCGTTAAGCGCGCGATGCCGGCGGCTCGGATCGGCGGGCCGGCTACAACGGGACCCGCATCGTCGAAGGCGGCCGCATTTCTTCAGCAGTTTCTGGAACACTGCGCGCGCGGAACGAATTTCGCCACGGGCAACGCCGGCGCGCCGCTCGACTTCATCAGCTTCCACGCAAAAGGTTCGCCGAAGCTGGTGGACGGCCACGTGCAAATGGGTCTTTCCGCTAACCTGAAGAGCGTCGACCGCGGATTCCAGATCGTCACTTCGTTTCCGCAGTTCTCGAAGCTGCCGATTGTCCTCAGCGAGTCGGATCCGGAAGGCTGCGGCGCGTGCGCTTCGCGAGACCATCCGCAGAACGCGTACCGCAACGGAACCCTCTACCCTGCGTATACCGCCGCAGCGATGACCGGAATCCTCGAACTCGCGCGGCAGTATCGCGTGAATCTTGCCGGTATGCTCACCTGGGCCTTCGAATTCGAGGATCAACCTTATTTCCAGGGCTTCCGCACTCTTGCGACGAACGGAATCGACAAGCCGGAGTTGAACTTCTTTCGCATGGCGGGCCTGATGACCGGCGAGCAACTGAAGATTGAGAGTGACGGCACCACGCCTCTCGCGACGATTCTCGATTCCGGCGTGCGTGGCAAACCCGACATCGATGCCGTTGCAGCCCGCGCGGACCGATCCATCACAGTGATGGTGTGGAACTACCACGACGATGACGTCGCGCGGCCTGACGCACAGGTGGAGCTGAATCTCACTGGACTCCCTGCGTCAGAACGGCGCGTCCTGCTTCGCCACTATCGCATCGACCGCGAGCACAGCAACGCGTACACCGCCTGGCTCGCGATGGGTTCGCCGCAGAACCCCACACCGGAGCAATACGCCCGGCTCAAAGCTGCAGGCCAATTGCAAATGCTCGATTCGCCGCGCTGGATTGAAAATCATGGTGGAGGCGCAGAAATCGATTTCGCTCTTCCGGGCCAATCAATTTCGCTGCTGGAAATAAGCTGGTAGGAAGTTTCTCTGCTAGTTGGTTAGTGCGAGACGCCGGCTGCTAGCGTGGAATATTGCGACTTTCGATTGGCATCGGCGTCCACGAAATAATTCTGCTGGTACAGACCGCGATAGATGCGCCCGGCGATTTCCGAAGCGTGCGGGCCACTGGTGATGCGTCCTCCGCCGTGCAGCAAAACCACAATCACGATTTTCGGGTGCGCGCGGTCGGCATAAGACACGAACCATCCGAGCCTGCCTCCGACGTTTTCGTCATTGCACGTCCCGGTCTTGCCGAGCGCCTGCTCGCCGTAAGGATCGTAGCTGCGTTTGGCGGTTCCGTAGAGCACCGCGGCCAGCATGCCGTCCTGCAAATCCGGAAGCAGATTTGCGATATCAAGCTGCTGACGAACGCGCGGCACGAAATTCTGTTTTTCGTCCGCCGTGCGAGGATACTGCAGGTAGTACATCGTCCCGCCGTTGGCAAACGCTGAAATCAACGACGCCAGTTGAAACGGCGTGATGCGAATTCCTTCGCCGAAGCTCGACATCCTCGCCACGCCGCCGAAAAGCGGCGCCTTCACCGGAAGCGAACCAGGCTGCTCTTCGGGGATGTTGTAGCCGACGCGCTCGCCGAGTCCTATGAGGCTCGCGTACTTGTGCACGGTGTCAAATCCGAGCTGCGTGCCCACCTCTTCGAAATATTTGTTATTCGAGTGCGCCATCGCTTCGGTCAAGTCCATGTAGCGGCGGCGCCCCACCTTGATCATCGTGTCGCGAGTGATCGCGCCTTCCTGCAACCCGGCCATCGCAATCACGGGCTTGATCGTCGAGCACGGCTCGAAGCCCGCGCCGAAGGCCATCTTTTGATCGACGATGGTCAGGATCCGTCCGTTCGTAGGATCGACGGCGACAACGGACCCTTTCTCATGACCCAGCGCCGCAATCGCAAGTTCGCGAATCAGCGGCTCGTCGTACTCCACCGAATCGTCCTTGGCGGGATCGAAGTTGTTCACCACGTGCCGCGAGCGGTATGCCCGGTGCGCCGGCGCTGCGCCGAACGCGACCGCGCCGCACAGAACGAGGCATAGAAGAGCTATGGCGTTTATAAAGGCTGGGCTTTGTTTCATTTGTGAGTCTGTTGGCCCTTAGAGCTGGATTTTCCCGATCGCCGAACCCTTAGTGTAAGTAACTGCTGCACCTTCGCGCAATCAGAAATGCAGTCTCATTTTCCAGGGTGGCAAAAGAATACGCAACTGTCCGGACGGACAGTTCAGGACGGGGTTCCAGCGCCGACGCAAAACAGATCCTACACCGCAGCGGCGCGCGGAAAACCGGGCTCCGCCATTACTTCAGCGGCCTGGGCCAAGTGCCGCTCGCAGTGGGCCGGAATCAAAAGCAGCCACTGGTAGCAGTTGAGTTCCCCGAAAACCGGATGCGGAAAGCCGTGTTGCCGCAGGTCCGCTTTCGTGCTGCCGGCGAATTCGAGGGAGCGCCGGCGGACTGCCTCAAACTCCTCTGGCAGCCGATGCTCCGGCCATCGGCCAGTGGGCATCAACACGTCCGGTCCTTTGAGGCGATCAACGCGAGTTGCCACTCGACGAACGAGAAACTCGTCCTCGAAGGCGCTTTTGGAAACATTCGGAGCTTGCTGTACCGTTTTCTCGATCACCCCGAGGACCCGGCCTTCGACAATGACAATGTGCTCGAGAACTTCGGCTACCGACCAGCGGTCCGGCGCGGGCTTGTATTGCAGTTGTTCACGCGAAAGTCTGCGCGCCGTGTGCAAGTAGCTTTCGCGAGTCTTTTCGAGATACTTCGTCGCGTGCTCGCGTTCGGCAGGCGTCATGGTTTTCTCGTCCTGGGTGGCACAAAATCACGGCGCTGCCAGCCCGGTTCGAAGCAGCCTATGCGTCTCAAAACCTGATTGGAAACCTAGCGCCCGACGCGGCCCTTCGCGGCAGCGGCCGCCATCGAGACCGTCTTCGGCGACTCCGCCGCGGCCGGCTTGCTCTCTTCGTCGCGGCCAATCGTGGGCAGGCCAAGCGCCTTCCGCAAGTCGTGCTCGATCTTTTCGCGGATGTCGGCGTTTTCCTTCAGGAAAAGGCGCGCATTCTCGCGTCCCTGACCAATGCGCTCGCCCTTGTACGATAGCCATGTGCCGGACTTTTCCAGGACGCCCTTCGTGACGCCCAGGTCGAGCAAGTCGCCTTCGCGCGAAACGCCTTCCCCGTAAATAATGTCGAATTCCGCTTCGCGGAACGGCGCGGCCACCTTGTTCTTCACCACCTTGGCCCGCGTGCGCGACCCAACCACGCGATCGCCTTCCTTGATCGACTGTATGCGCCGGATGTCGATGCGAATGGAAGAATAGAATTTCAGTGCGCGGCCGCCGGTGGTGGTCTCGGGATTGCCGAACATCACCCCGATCTTTTCGCGAATCTGGTTGATGAAAATCAGGCAGGTCTTCGACTTCGAAACGATTCCCGTCAGCTTGCGCAGCGCCTGCGACATCAGCCGCGCCTGCAAACCCATCTGCGGATCGCCCATGTCGCCTTCGAGTTCAGCCTTCGGCACTAGCGCAGCCACCGAATCCACCACGACGATATCCACGGCGTTCGAGCGGATCAGCTCCTGCGCGATTTCGAGCGCCTGTTCGCCGTTGTCCGGCTGCGACACCAGCAGGTTATCCACGTCCACGCCAAGCTTGCGGGCGTACACGGGATCGAGCGCGTGCTCCGCGTCGATGAATGCGGCTTGCCCTCCCATTTTTTGCGCTTCTGCGATCACGTGAAGCGTCAGCGTCGTCTTGCCGCCCGATTCCGGCCCGTAGACCTCAATCACGCGGCCGCGCGGAAAGCCTCCCACGCCGAGCGCCGCGTCAATCGAGATCGAGCCGGTGGGGATCACACTTACGGGAACCAGCACGTCCCGGTTTCCCAGGCGCATGATCGAGCCCTTGCCGTAAGCCTTTTCAATTTGAGAGATTGCCAGGTCCAGATTTTTTGTTTTTTCGTCGGTCATTGGAGCCACCTCGAGAGGGCTGTATTCTATTTCGTTTAGGTCCCGCCGCAGCGGGCGGCCCGCATTCTACCAGAGTGCGCCAGGCCGTATCCCCGCATTTCTGGTTGGGCATAATAGCATGGGGCGAACAAAAAGCAAAAGGTATTTTTGAGCCTTTTTCGGCTATCAGGATACAATGCATTCGGGAGAAGTTCGTTGACGTTGACGAGAACTGCTTACCGTCTTCCTGTCGCGGCCTTGACCATTCTCGCGCTGTGGCCGCTTGCCGCCGCTTCCGTCGCGCGGGCTCAGAAGGACACCAAACCGGAAGATGCTCGTTCACCCGCGGCTACCCATTACGTCCGCACACTCGGCCCGTTTCCGATCGACGGGCGCAATTTCACGGTGAAGCTCAGCGTGAACTGCTACAGGGAGTCGGCGCACACCGGCATGTGCAACGAGGACGACCAGGAAGCCGTGAAAACCATGAAGATCGAGGACGAGGCGGGCAAGACGCGGTTCAGCCAGTCTTTTCCGATCGGCTTCATGCACCAACTCGAACGACACGTGGTCGATGCGACGCTCCTCGAAGGCCAGGGCCACCAGGCCCTCGAAATCGTGTGTACGAAATTGCCGTCGCACGCGAATGCCGGAGTCACCATTCAACTTTTCGGCCTCCGCGACGGAACCTTGCAGGCTCTGAATGAGGACCCGCTCGAGTTCTACGGCCAGCTTGGCGAGTTGCCTCCAGGTGAATTGAGGAATTCGAAAAAACTACTCGCTGACGACACACTGCCAGTCTACGTGCTCACGAACTATTTCTACATCGTGTCTCCCGTTCGCGTGAACTGGAAGGACTTTCGCCTCGAACAACGAGAGTCCGGCGAATTCGACGTCGTGCACCAGCCGCCCTACGAAAGGAAACCCGACATCCTGGCAGACGGCTTCGTCCACCTGTATCCGTCGCCGGACGCGAATGCAACTCCGGCTGGAGTGAACGTCACGCCCCAATCGCACGTTCAAGTCTTGAAGGCGAAGTTCCGCAAAGGGCCGCCCGAAGAACACGACCGCCCAAGCGACACCTGGCTCCAGATTTCAGTCGACGGCAAGACGGGGTGGATCGTCGGCCTCGACGATTACACGGCTGTAGGACTCAGCTCCGCGCAGTAAACGGGCTGCCACTCGGTCAGTTTTGATTTGTGCCCAACTAGGCACCAACATTAGTCCTTTCGTACTGTTCCTCTTAGAGCATCAGTTTGCCTAAGATTCCCTCGTCGTCGGTAGCGTCGAGGAATCCCATGAACCCCCTGAGACCGCTAGCTGCTTCGTTCGTGTTAATTGGCTGTTCTATGGCCGTCTCCTGCGTACAGGCCCAGGCAGTGAAACAGTCTGATGCCTCAAGCCTGATCGAGCTCGTGCGCCAATACGGCCGCTCCACACAGCCCGGCAAAGGCGCGCAAATCCAAGAGCCGGTGGAAAAACCGCAAGCCTTCCCGATTAATACCGAGACCGAGGGAGAATATCGGAGCCGGATGGCCACTTATCTAGTTGACAAGAATTTCGACCAACTCGAGAAGGCTGCGCACGAGGCCCGCGCCTCAAAAAGCCGATTCCCTGGCGGCATCTGGAAGTTGTACATATTCTACGAAGGCGTGACCAATCCGATCGCAGGAGACCAAGCCTCAGACAGCGACTGGGGCGTGCATTTCGCGACCTTAAAGGCGTGGGCTTCCGCGAAGCCTGATTCAGCCACCGCGCGAGTCGCCCTTGCCGAGACGTATTTTAACTATGCGGAGAAGGCCAGGGGCTCGGGATACGCGAATACCGTTTCGGATACCGGCTGGAAGCTATACGCAGAAAGGAACGCATTGGCTGCCTCAACCTTGGCCGAAGCCGCTCAATTGAAGGAGAAGTGCCCCTATTGGTACGAGGTCATGCAACATGTCGCTCTCGGGCAGGGATGGGAGAAATCGCAGGCGAGGGAACTGTTCGAGCAAGCGGCCGCCTTTGAACCGCGTTTCTACCACTTCTACCGAGAATACGCGAATTACTTGCTGCCCAAGTGGAATGGCGAGGAAGGGGAGGCGGGCGCGTTTGCCGAGGAAATTTCCAACCGCATCGGCGGCTCGGAAGGTAAATTCGTTTACTTCGAGATTGCCAGCCTTGTGAGATGTCAGTGCGACGGAGACGACTCCCGCGCGGACAATCTATACTGGCCGAAAATCAAGGAAGGCTACGCCGCGCTGGGGCAACTCTATGGATACTCCAACCTGAAGACGAATCGCTTTGCGCACATGGCCGTCGCGGCAGGCGACCAGGAGGCGGCCCAACATGCGTTCGCCGTCATAGGAGACGATTGGGACCACAGCGTATGGCACAGCAGTCAGAATTTCGAAAACGCAAAGCTCTGGGCGGATCGCCAATAGTCCAAACTGCGATCTTTCAGATTGCTTAGAAACGCTCCGGAATCCCATCCATCTAGGGCTTCACGGTGACCATCACGACGCCGTGGCTCGGCACCGTCGCCTTGAAGCTGCCAGTAAACTTGCCGAGGTCTTTGGCGGCCCACAGGTCGCGCACAGACGCCGAGAAATGATCGGGATATCCGAGGTCTTCCCACGCGACGGAGATTTCGGTGTCGCTTGCGCCGCGATTAAGGAGCACTACGGCGCGCGTTCCGCCTTTCAACTCCTTCGCCCACACCTCTGAATCGCCGTCCTTCCGAACGCGCCGCCCTTCCATTCCGAGCGCGTCCTGATTCACGGCAATCACTTCACGGTTCGTGAGAATTGCTTTGATCTCCGGCGACATGTTCGCCAGATCGTTTCCTGAAATCAACGGCGCGGCCAGCACGCACCACAAACTGAAATGCGAACGGTACTCGGTAGTGGTCATGCCGCCGTTGCCCACCTCGAGCATGTCGGGATCATTCCAGTGTCCCGGCCCGGCAAACGATTCGAGCCCTACCTGTTGATCCAGGATGTCCAGGACGCCGTTCGAGCAGCAACTGCCATCGGGCCATTTATTGTGTCCCGCCCAGTGATCTTGAATGTCATCCGTGGTGCGCCACAAATTTCCGCCGACCTTTGCGCCCCACAGCCACGGCTTATGCGAACCCCACTCGCACAAGCTGAAGACGATTGGTCGTCCCGTCGCCTTGAGCGCATCGCCCATGGTCGTGTAGGCGGCCTGCGCGTCCTCAGTGCCAGTGTTGCACCAATCGTATTTGAGATAATCCACGCCCCACGACGCGTACATGATCGCGTCCTGATATTCGTGTCCCCGGCTCCCAGGACGGCCCGCGCACGTTTTCGTTCCCGCGTCCGAATAAATGCCGAATTTCAATCCCTTCGAATGAACGTAATCGGCCAGCGCCTTGATGCCCGACGGAAACTTTTTCGCGTCCACCACAATGTTCCCCGCGGCGTCGCGGCTCACCTGCCAGCAGTCGTCGATGACCACGTACTGGTAACCCGCGTCCTTCATTCCGCTGGTTACCATCGCATCTGCCGCTGACTTCACGAGGTCCTCGCTCACGTTGCACGCGAACTTGTTCCAACTGTTCCATCCCATCGGCGGCGTCTGCGCCACGCCGTTGTCGGCAGCATTAGCGCGAATCGCCAGCGAAGCGGTCGCGCACAAGAGCAAGAAGATCGAAGCAAGTGCGAGACACAACTTTGTCATGTAGTTCATTTGCGTCAGATCCTTTCCGGTGAGTTTGACGGCAGGAGCTTACTACAATCGGCGGGTGGCGTTAATGGCTGGATGCGTTCAGTTCAGCGGGCGGCGCCAGATTTGCTTCGACTGCACCAATCGCGTGCACGCGATCCAATTGCCGTCGGGGGAAACCTTCGGGTGCAGGAGATTGCCGGAATCGCGACTCAGCAATCGCGGCGCGCCTCCGATGTGCGAGACGTCGAACAACTGCATCCGTCCGTCTGCAAGCGCGCTATAGACGATGGACTTGCCGTCCGGCATCCAGTCCAAGCCATCGTGCGCGGTGCCCTTGTAATCCAGCAGTTTTTCCGCTTGCGAGCCGTCCAGGTGCATGGTCCAGAGCGAGCGATCCTCACCGCCGCGATCATCTTCAACGGCGATTTCCTGGCCGCTCGGCGACCACGCCGCCCACGCGGGACTCCGAATTTCGCTTGGCAGCGTCAGCTTCTCCACCTTCACCGCATGGCCGGTGTCGGGCTGGATCGTCAACACAAAGAGCTTGCCGATGTCGGGCTGCCCGTTGCGATCCCACGAGCGGAAAATCAACTTTGTTCCGTCCGGCGACCAATATGCCGGCCCCGTTTCCCAGCCGAAATCCGTAAGCCGCATTTCCGGAGCGTGAACGTCATCCGCCCGCCGCAAGTAAATGTCATCCGTGCTATCGCCGGCGCCGTATTCGGGGACGGGACTTCGCGAACGGTGTGAATGAAACGCGATCCATTTCCCGTCCGGCGACCACGCCGGCGGAAAGTCCTCGCCATAGCCGGAGACAATAATGGAAGGCTGCGACGCGACGTTGCCGTGCTCGTCCACTCCCACAACCGCATCGTCCCAATTCAGAGCCCAGTCCGCGAGCCGCATTCCGCCGAAGAAGTAGCTGATTCGCTTGCTATCCGGACTCCACATCGGCAGTTGTCCGCCAATCACGATTTCCTTCGCGTCGCCACCCACAGCGGGGAGCAGCACAATCGACGCGTGATAGACCGTGCGCGTCCAGTACAGATTGTTTCCTACAATTGTGGGCGCGTTGTTGTCCTGGCCCGGCGTGTCCACTACTCGGCGTCGTGCGCCGGTAGCCGGATCGAGTTCGTAGATTTTGAGCCAGCGATCCGCATCCGGCTGTTGACGCGCTTCGTTGTCCGCCGGGCCGTCGCTCGCTAGCGAAAGGTATATTTTCCGTCCATCCGGCGAAATCGCGAGCGACTCGCCGTGTGGGTTTGCGTCCAGATGGTTCGCAATCGATTTCGCGGCGCCTGTATTCACATTGATCTTTACGAGCGATGATTGGCCGTTTGGCTCAAACAAGAGATCGTAGAAGGTATCGCCGTCGGGCGAAAATCCCATGCCGATCACTCGCCCGGAAACGCCGTAGCCTCGCACTCGTCCATTGAGATTGATGAATACTTCCTGATCGGAGGCGCCGAGGCGGAAATAGGCCACTTCCCTTTCATCCTTGCCGCAAACGGGAAATGCGTCTGCGGGCAAAGACGATAACAGCACATCGTCGTTGTGCGGCAGAAACCAGCCGTCTTCCGCGATTCGTTCACCTACAAGAGCAATGCCGTGCAGGCCGCAAAATGCGGCATTGTCCACGCGGTTCAGGTCGGACATCAGAGTGAAGCGATCGTCCTTGCCGGTCTTCAAAGAATAAAGCTGTAGGGCAGGCAACGATCCGGTCCGATTCACGAGCAACCAACGGCCGTCGGGCGAAATTCTGACGCGCTCCAGCGGCCCCTCCCACCATTGGTTGTTCGGCAACTCAAAAACGAGGGTGTCTTTCGCGTCGGCCGGAGGTTTGGCGGACGCATCTTGTACCTGCGGCGCTTGTGCGGCGGACGTATCCGTCGTCGCAGAACTCTGCGCCCAAGCCAGCGGCAAAATGGTCAGCGCAAGAATAGCAGCGCCGATGATGATCCATGGCTCCGCCACACGAGAGAATCTGCCATTCCGAGAAGCGCAGAGACGAGGAATCTCTCTTCTCTTCGTTTGGGAAAACACTTCCCACCCCAAGAACCCCATACGGAGGATTTTACTCGGAAAATTCAGGCGTACTTGTAGAAGCCGCGGCCGGATTTCCTTCCAAGCCACCCCGCCGCCACATACTTTCTCAGCAGGGGACACGCGCGATATTTCGAATCGCCGAAGCCTGTGAACAGCACGTCGAGAATATCCACGCAAACATCGAGGCCGATGAAATCAGCCAGCTCGAGCGGCCCCATCGGATGATTCATTCCCGTTTTCATCACCGCGTCGACGGCTTCTGGCGTCGCAACGCCTTCCATCACGCAGAAGGCAGCTTCGTTGATCATCGGCATCAGGACGCGATTCGATACAAAGCCCGGCGCGTCGTTCACCGCTACCGGTTTCTTCTCGAGCTTTTCGCACAGCGTCATCGTCGTCTGAAACGTGTCATCGCTCGTCGCGAGGCCGCGGATCACTTCCACCAGCGCCATCACCGGCACCGGATTCATGAAGTGCATGCCGATGAACCGCTCCGGGCGGCTCGTCTGTGCCGCAAGTTGTGTGATTGAGATCGAAGACGTATTGCTCGCCAGAATCGCGCCCGGCCGCAGCACTGCATCTGCCTCCTTCAGCACGCGCACCTTCAGATCGAGCTGTTCCGGCACCGCCTCAACGACGAAATCGGCAGCAGCCAGTTTCGACGCGTCGGTGGTCGCGTCAATTCGCGCGAGAATCGCGGGCTTGTCCGCCTCGGTGATTCGCCCCTTCTTCGCTTCGCGGTCCAGATTCTTGCCGATCGTTTCCATCCCGCGATCGAGAAACCGTATCTCGACGTCGCGAAGAATCACCCTGTACCCCGCGCGCGCGAAAACGTGCGCGATCCCGTTCCCCATCGTCCCCGCGCCCAGCACTCCCACCGTCTTGATGGTATCCGCCGGCATCCACCCTCTCCAGGTACCACTAGGCCCTCTCGAGCGAGTCCGCCGTCATTTGCGGACGACGAGGGGCCTCGCTTCACTTCACCACTGCCGCGAGCACGCGCGAGTCGAATACTATTCGAGCGGCGTCCCCTCGACGATTTCGCGAACTATTTCCTTGGCGCGCGCGGCATCTTCCGGGTGTACTTCCACCTTTTGCAGTTGCCCCGCGTTGCCGTACGTTCGAAACTCGAGCGAGTTTGCGCGAAGCGCATCCCGCAGGAATTCCGCGAGCGCTTCATCCTTCCCGGACCATACCGACACCCCCTGCGCATCCGCGTCCCAGCGGCCTACGGTTGACGCCAACGCGGAATGCGTAAGGTGAATCGTGTCCGCAACCCCAATCTTGGCCGATTCATCCGTCGTGAAGCTGCCTTCGACGCTCGATAGCGAGCGTTTGGCCCGATCAAGGTCCGAATCGAGGACAAACACGCAGAAACTCGCCTCGTCCAGCGGTCCTGGATACATCAGCGAGACGTTCCGCCTTTCCGACCAGTGAGGGATACGGTCCTCCTCGAGCGCTGCCTCCAATTGCTGCCAGAATCCCGGATGATTGCCCTGCCACAAGAGCGTTCGCGGCGCTTGTTCCTCCGCCTCGTCCTTGCCGGCGAACATTCGCGCACCGCAGTTCGGGCAGACCGTAAGCGGTTCCTGAAACTCGGCTTGGCAAAGGGGGCAAAACATTGCCGACGCAGTTCTAGCGCAAAATGCGGGATTGCGCTAGTCACGTCGCGCGTTCGCCTTTGCAAACGCGGTGCGTACCACGAAACCCAGGAAGGGTCATTTCTTCGCATGCGAGGAGCTGAAGGCGAACGAATTCATGAGAACTTGCGCCTCGTCGGTATCCACAGGCTCTAACGTGACTTCAGCGAAAAATCCGCCGGAGTCGAGAAAAACGCTGTGGTCGCTTCTCGCATAATCTCGCGCTAGAAAGTAATAGGTCTTTCCGGCCTCGGCCGTGAAATGGCTGGCCGCTGTTGGAAGAGCGGAGGTGTTCAAGCTGATGCCTGATTGCCAGCTGGCGCACAGATGATGCTCGCCGGGAGCTACAGAAACATAAAAGTAGGAATTCGCGTGCGTAGCGCCCACCCATGCTCCATCCATCCCAAATCGTGTCGTCGGTCTGGGGGTCGAATCGAATTCCGCATCATCCTGCATGAAAATTATCAGCACCTTCCCTCGGTCGGGAGCGGGCGTCGCGTGCTTTCCGTTGTCCGTCTTCACATCGAATTGAACGTCTGCTGGACCACAACCCGGAGCTCCCAATGAATTTGCTTGGCCGGGTGAACCGAAGGCTGAGGCAAAAAGCAGAACAACCAGGCTCGCAGTCATTCGCCACCTCCGACGAAAGACTTAGTCTCGATAGATGGGACGTAAATGGGCTGGAATAGTTACGTGCCGAATAAATGAGCGAAGGAGAGCTACAGTCTTTCGACAGCAAGCGCGACGGCGTTGCCGCCGCCGAGGCATAGCGCCGCGATCCCGCGTTTCAGACCGCGCCGCTGCAATTCGTACAACAGCGTCACCAGAACGCGCGCACCCGACGCGCCAATCGGATGTCCCAGCGCCACCGCGCCGCCGTTCACGTTCACCTTCTCGGGATTCAGTTTCAGCTCGCGCGTCACGGCAATCGCTGCCACCGCAAACGCCTCATTCAATTCATACAGGTCGACGTCCTTGTCGCGGTCCCATCCCGTTTTCGCCAGCAGCTTGTCCACGGCCTCCACGGGCGCCATCATCACCCATTTCGGTTCGACGCCGCTCACTGCCTGCGCGACGATCCGCGCCATCGGCTTCTTGCCCAGGCGCGCGGCGTTCGCTTCGCTCGTCACAATCACCGCCGCCGCGCCGTCATTCGTTCCCGGCGCGTTCCCTGCCGTCACGGTGCCATCCTTCTTGAACGCGGGCTTCAGCTTCCCGAGCGCCTCCATCGACGTATCTTCGCGCGGCGATTCGTCCGTCTTGATCACCACCGGCTCGCCCTTCTTCTGCGGAATTTCCACCGGCACGATTTGCTCGCCAAAAAAGCACGACTTGATCGCGCGCAACGCTTTCTGGTGGCTCGTCACCGCGAACTGGTCCTGCTCCTGCCGGGAAATTCCATATTTCTCGGCAACGAGTTCCGCCGTCTGACCCATGTGATAATTTTCGTACGCGTCCCACAAGCCATCCACGATCATTGAGTCGTAGATTTCCTGGTTGCCCAGTCGGAAGCCCGTTCGCGCGCCCTTCAGCAGATACGGGCAATTCGACATCGACTCCATCCCGCCCGCCACCACCATTTCCGATTCGCCCAGCGTCACCGCCTGCGCCGCCAGCCCCACGGCCTTCAATCCCGACCCGCAAACTTTGTTGATGGTCATCGCCGCCACGCGCGGGTCCAGCCCGCCGCGCAACGCCGCCTGCCGCGCCGGGTTCTGCCCCAGCCCCGCCTGCACGACGTTGCCCAGAATCGCTTCGTCCACCAGCTTCGCCTCAATTCCCGCGCGCCGCACAACCTCGGCCACCACTTTCGCGCCGAGTTCCGTCGCGGAAAGCGGCGAAAGCCCTCCCATGAATTTCCCAATGGGCGTACGCACCGCACTCAATATGACAGGCTGCTGCATGGAGTTTCCTCCGAGGCAAACGAACTGCCGGAAATGCCAGTATAGGCGCGGCCCGGAAGCCGGTCAATTCGCCAGCGCATGCGCGCCTCGGCATTCGCGGCCGTGATAATCTCGCCGCATGATGTTCACCAAGCGCCTTCGCGAAGGAGTTCGGCGCGGCGAAATCACTTGCAGCGTCCGAATCTGGACGCGTCCCCACGTCAGAGTGGGAGGGCGATACCCCATGGGAGAAGGTTCGATCGAGGTGGATTCGATCGAGCCGATAGGGTTCCCGGACATCACGCCCGAACTCGCGCGCGAGTCGGGGTTCCTTGGCGTCCTGGATCTCCTCAAGGTGGCGAAGCACGGTAAAGGCCAGAATATTTACCTGATTCGATTCCACTACGTGCGGCCTCGCGCCAAGCGAGCAGGCCGCCGCAAGTCTCCTCACCGCCGCTAATAAATTCCTCCACACCAGCAGCTGTCTCGAAATAGCCGCAGGCGTTAGAATGCTGGCGCATGCAACTCTGGTTCGCTCACCAAAGCGCGGTCACGCTCCGCGAACAGCTCGTAACCCAAATTATTCTCGGAATCCTGAGCGACGATTTGCGCCCCGGCCAGCGCCTGCCTAGCACGCGCGACCTGGCGCGGCGCTTCCATCTTCATCCCAATACGGTCAGCGCTGGCTACCGCCAGCTCGAGCGGGAGCGCTGGGTGGAGTTTCGCCGCGGCAGCGGCGTCTACGTTCGCGATACCAGACCAGAAAGCGGGCGCTCGCCTGCGTTCGCGCTCGATCAGCTTGTGGCCGAGCTTCTTCGTTCCGCGCGCCGGCTCGGCGTTCCTCTATCCACCGTGCGCGCGCGTCTGCGCCACTGGTTCGAATTGCAGCCACCCGACCACTTCCTTCTCATCGAGCCCGACGAAGAATTGCGGCGCATCCTGGCGCTCGAAATGCAGCGCGCTGCCACTCTCCCGGTGAAAGACTCAGGCCTCGCAAACCTTTCGCTTCCCGAGGTTCTCGATGGCGCTATTCCGGTGACGCTCGCAGGCCGGGAGAAGATGGTGCGACAACATTTGCCCGAGGGAACCGAGATGCTCGTGCTGCAGGCTCGTTCCGTGCCAACCTCTCTGGCAGGCTGGTTGCCCGCTCCTTCGGGTCTTCTTCTGGGCATCGCGTCGCGATGGCCAGGCTTTCTGAAATTGGCCCGCACGATGCTGGTTGCCGCGGGCTTTCATTCCGATAGTCTGGTATTTCGCGATGCGCGCAAGCCGCATTGGCAACGCGGCCTGAAGGAAACCGCAGCGATCATCTGCGACTCGGTCATCGCATCTGACCTGCCAAAGACGTTTCGTGCACTGCCGTTCCCTCTCGTTTCCGAAGCCTCCCTGTCCGAGCTGCGCCGTTATGAACAATTCATCCGCAGCCCATTCGCCACTTAGCAACTCTTGCGGGGTTTCCGTCCGTCCAGGTTCTCAGCGCCCGTGTGGCAAGTCTTGCGGCGCCCTGCCTTCTCTGCGTGCTCTGCGTCTCAGCGGTGAAATCTTTTCTATGTGACACCCGAGAAAGTGTCACATCCCGCGCGTTGCAACGCGCAGCGCAATTCTAGACTCCCGGCCAGTCCAAAAGGAGTCACTCCATGCGCCGCACACTTACCGCACTGCTGATCGTCCTGTTGCTCGCCCCTGAGTTGCCCGCCCGGAACAACCGCGACTGGAAGAACGTGAAAGAACTGAAGCGGGACACTCCGGTCTTGATTTGGCTGTGGAGCGGACAAGACCTTCGCGGCCAGATCGAATCCGTCAGCGACACTGGACTGCGCCTCGCCATGCCCGATCGCACGAACTCCCAAGTCAGTTGGGAGCGCACAGTCGACCGCTCGGCCGTTCACAAAATCATCCGTTTCCGCGAGCTGCCCAATCTCCCCAATCGCCAAAAATGGGTGGTCGGGGGCGCAGTTGCCGGGGGCGCAGTGGGCGTGACAACAGGGGCCATTTCCGACGCGAAGAATGGATACCAAGGAGGGTGGGTTATCGGAGGCATAGTGGGGGGGCTTTTTGGCGCCATGGTCGGCGACGTGGCTGCCGGGCTGGTTGGAATTGGCGAGGCCACTCCGGCGCTGCTCCGCCGCCGCAAAGTCGTTTACGAGGACACCGGCCCCGGCCCATCGCCCCAATCACATTGACCCAGCGCTGCAACTCGATAATTTCGACGATTTGCGGCGGAGCCTGCAGCGAACACTTTGCTGTGTCCTCCGGCCTTTCTCTGTGACCTCTGTGTTCAGCCTTTCTGCAAGCTTGTGTGAGCACTATAATCGACGCTCACCAACGAGGAGGTGTGCGGGATGTACGACATGAAGAATCTGGGCAAGCTCAAGACAATTGAGGCCAACGCGCCGGACGCCATGAAAGCTTTCTGGGCGTTCGACAAGGCCGCGATGGCCGCTGGTGCCATCCCGGTGAAATACAAAGAACTGATGGCGCTCGCCGTCGCCTTCACCACTCAATGCCCGTATTGCATCGAGATTCACGCAAAGAAGGCGCGCGAGGCAGGTTGTTCGGACCAAGAAATATCCGAAGTCGTCGCGATCTCGGCGGCTCTCCGTGCCGGCGCCGCCATCACCCACGGCACCCACGCCTTCGGCGACCGCTAACTTTCGTTGAGGTCGCGGGGACGAACGCGCTCCACATGGTCCGTTCGCCCCCGCGCGTCGAATCACCCTTCCTCGCTGTAACTCCACCATTTCCGCAAACAGCAGCCACCTGTTCTCTGTTTCGCCTTATATTCGCCTCAAGGAAGTCTGCTACAATGAGCGTTTCCTGATCCCAATGGCGTCCTCAACCAAATCGCCGGAATCCGCAGGGCAGGGCTTCCCGCTCAACCCCGAGCAGCGCGCTGCCGTCGAGCACGGCGACGGCCCGCTCTTGGTCGTCGCCGGCGCCGGCACCGGCAAGACGCGCGTCATCACAGAGCGCATCCGCCACCTTCTAGAATCCGACCCGAACCTGGCGGGCGAAAACATCCTGGCCCTGACGTTCACCGATAAAGCCGCCAACGAGATGAAGTATCGCGTTGTGAAGTCGATTGGCGAACGCGCCGAAGGCGTCTGGCTCAGTACATTCCACAAATTCTGCCTCGAGAAAATTCTGCGAGCCGCCAATACCGAAATTCAGCCGCTCGAAGATCTCGACCATAAAATTCTGCTCCGGCGGAACATCGGCCGCCTCGAACTGAAACATTTCAAGCGGCTCCAGGAACCCAGCGAATTCCTCGCCGACTTCGTCACTTTCTTCTCGCGCTGCCAGGACGAGCTCGTTACGTCCGAGGAGTACCGGCGCTACGTCGAGGGCCGCCGCCGCGAATTCGAGCAGCGCAATAATTTGCTCGAGCCGGACGCGCGCGACATCGCGCGCGAGGAAGTGGAAAAGCAGGAAGAGCTCGCTCGCGCTTTCGGCGTCAGCGAACAACTCCTGCGCGAGCGAAGTCTGACCACATTCGGCGCGCAGCTTGCCGACGCCGTCGAACTCCTGGGAACCGACGCCGCGCTCCTCGCGCAAATTCGCAGCCAGTATCGCTACATCCTCGTCGACGAATTTCAGGACACGAACGTCGCGCAGCTCGAGCTTCTTTGGCTTCTGGCCGGCGACCGCCGCAACATCATGGCCGTCGGCGACCACAACCAAGCGATCTACCGGTTCCGCGGCGCGTCCTACGGAAGTTTCACGATTTTCTTGAAGCGTTTCTGCGGCGTTCGCGCTCCGAAGCTTGGCTCCCGAGCGCCGAAATTTGTGGTGAGCCTCTCGCAAAACTATCGCTCCACGCAGCGCATCCTCAACGTGGCCGACGCCGTCATCCGCAACAACGAGCAGTCACCGCTCCTGCCCGAGAACAAACTCACGACGCAGAATCGCGAGGGAGAAAAAATCCGCGTCGTCGAATTCGGCGGGCCTCACGAGGAAGCGCACTGGGTGGCCTCCGAAATCGACCGCTTGCACGAGGCCGGAGCGCGCTGGAGCAGCATGGCCGTTCTGTACCGCATGCATACACACCGCAGTCCGCTGATGGGCGCGCTGCAGCGACGCGGCATCCCGTTCGTCATCCGGAGATTGTCGATCCTGTCGAGCACGCTCGTGCGCGACCTGCTCGCGTGGCTTCGCGTGATCGGCCAGCCCGCAGACAACGTCGCCTGCGCCCGCGTTCTGGCCGCGCCACACTGGGGCCTGGAACCGCGCGACCTGGTGCGGCTCGCGGAGCGCGCCGACAAAAATCACCGGCGTCCGCTTTCCGAAGAAATCGAATCGGCGCAAAACGAACCATCTTTCGCGCGGCTGAAAGACCTCGTCGCGCTGGTGCATCGGCTGCGCAAAAGCTCCTACCACAAGAACACCAGTGAATTGCTGGATGAACTCATTGCCGCCCTCCAGATTGCGCCTTTGCCCTCCGAAGCCGATCGCTACTACCTCGACCGGTTCGCCGCCTTCGTGCGCGATTGGGAACGGAAACGGCTTTCAGGGGCGGTCGCGAGTCTTCGGGATGCGGGTGCTGAGCATGAAGAAGTTTCAGGATCTTCATCCCGCCGCGGGAGAAGCTCTGGAGCTCAGAGAGCGTTCGGGTTTGCGTCCGGCGACTCCGGGACGAGTTCCGAGCAGGAGGAGCCAAAACGCCTCCGGGATTTTCTCGAGTATCTCTACTACTTCAATGAGGCGCGCGGCGAAATCACTCTAGAAGATCAGCCGTCGGACGACGCTGTCGAGTTGATGACCGTGCATTCCGCGAAAGGCCTCGAGTTTCCGCATGTCTTCGTCCTGCGCCTTTCGAAGCAGGACTTCCCTTCTTACGCCAGAAGGCCGGTCTTCGAATTTCCTCCCGAGCTGATGAAAGAGGAAAAGCCGGAAGGCGATTTTCACATCCAGGAAGAACGGCGCCTTTTCTATGTCGCTCTCACGCGCGCGCGCCAGCGCCTCACCTTGTCCACCGTAATCAACAAGCGAAAGAAGCAATCGCAATTTCTGGAAGATTTTCTGGAGGACGCGAAGGTAAAAACGCTCGACGCGCAGCAGCTCTCGCCAAAAGTGGTCGTGCCGCCCGCCGAAGAAGCCGCTGGACCGGCTCCCGATTCGGCCGATCCCTCCTATCTGTTCGCCGGGCTGCGCGACGAGACTCGCGCATATTCCCGCGTGGCCCTGTGGGCGAAGGCTTTTCATCCACCGAGGCCCGAACCCCTGCAACTGAGCCCGTCCGCCATCGCCGCCTACGCGCACTGCCCGATGAAATACATGTTCCAGTATCTCTGGAACATTCGCGGCGGCCCGCACGCGCAGGCGACGTTCGGCAGCGTGATGCACACGACCATCAAGGAATTTGTCGCCCTGATGCGCGACGGGCGCAAGGTTTCCTTCGACGATGTAATAACAATCTACAATCGCGAATGGTCCGCTGCGGGATTCCCGGACGCATACCATGAAGAGGAATATCGCAAAGCGGGACGCGAGCAACTCGAAGCGTTCTATCGCAGCTACACGGCCGCTCCCCCGGAAGTCGTCCATCAGGAAAAAAGATTCGAGCTTCCGCTCGAACACGGAATCGTCGTCACCGGCCGAATCGATCAGGTGAATCGCATCGGGAAGAACGAATTCGAGATCGTCGATTACAAAACCGGCAGGCCGAAGGACCCGAAAAAAGCGGCGGACGATATTCAGCTCAGCATCTACGCGCTCGCATCACGTGAAGTGCTGGAGATGGAGCCCTCGCGTCTGGTGTTCTACAACCTGATGACGAACGAGGCGGTGGCGACCACGCGCGACGCGAAAGCGCTCGCCGCGACGAAACAACAAATCAACGAAGTGGCCGATTCGATCCGGGCACGAGACTTCGCGGCGAAACCCGGCTACGGCTGCGCGAGCTGCGACTACAAGCCGCTCTGCCCCGCGCACGAACAATTGATTTCGATTCGGCCTTCGAGGACAACAGCGGGCACTCTCGCGTGAATTTCCGGCGCAACTCTATATCGCAAAAAAAACGAGGCGCCTTTTGGGGCGCCCCGTTTTCCTGAAAGGCTTGAGCCTGACTCAAACCTCAATCGGCTTCGCGCATGAACTACGGTGAAGCTTCTCCCGCGAGAAAATCGCGAACCAAATTTCGAAACGCGCTTTACTCGCTTCGTCCATCTATAAATGTGACGGGGAATGAAGTCAAGAAGAAAAACTTTTGCGGCGATTGCTTTCGCGCAACTTTTTCAAGCCGCGTTTCAGCGCGCTACGCCGAGCGCGCTTTGGTAGTAGCCCTCGCGCGCCGAAACGTCCAGGCCCGGGCGCCGCACGCGAACTTCGATCGTGTGGTAATCCTTCGTCTTGTCCGCGCCGCGCGGCGAGAATGTGAGCGTGTACTGATTGCGCGCCTCTTCCGTGACTTCCGAGTATAACCGCTCGAGATCCTCTTGCTTCCCCGCAAAGAACGTGTCGCCGCCCGTCTTCACGGCGTACTTGTCGGCCTGTCCGAGTCCGTGCTCGATAAGCCCCTTGCCGGGGATCGAGTGTGTTACGGAAATCGAGTAGACCGAAACGTCCGCGACCAGAAGCGACCGCAGCGTTTCATCGTAGGTGTGCTGATTGTGGTGTGAATTGCTTCCGTCGGAGACGAGGAAAATGATCTTGCGCCGGTCGCGGCCTCGGCTCTTCAGCATCTGCCCCGCGACGAAAATCGCGTCGTCGAGCGCCGTGTTGTTCGCCGGGCGCGCGGAGCCGTGAACAGGCACTCCCTGCCCGTTGGGCAGCGGCTGTCCGTTGATGATGGGACCAGCCGTGGTTGGGTCAGCCGTGATGGCGTTCGAATGAGACCCGATTTCAAGCCGCTTGAGCTTGGTGAACAGGTCGTCGTTGTTCGACGAAAAATCCGCCACGGTGTCCTGATTCTCGTCGTAGGTCACCACCGCCACTTCGTCAAGTGGCCCAAATCCCGCCGATATCGATACCAGGCTCTTCTGCACCTGGTCGGCTTGCTTCGTCGCGAGATTGTTGTCGATGAGTATCACGGCCGAAAGGGGAAACGGATTGGAGTCGAACAAAATGATCTGCTGCTCCACGCCGTCTTCAAAAACGCGGAATTCATTCTGCTCGAGGTCGGGCACAAGCTGCCCCCGGCCATCTTTCACCGTTACCGGAACGATGACGAGTTCAGTCCGCACGACGATCCGAGTTCGCGTTTCTGTTTGGGGGGGCGCCGCGGGCTTCTGTTGCGCTGGCCCACCCGGAGTGGCATGCTCAGGATTCGCGGACTGTGCGCCCACAGGGGTGACCAAAAGCAGGAGCGCTCCTAGTGCTAGGAAGATTCGCGTCATGATGACCTTTGACTGCCTCTCGGCGCGTGCTTTCCAGCCGCCGCGTTTCGCCTTATTCGGCGGAACATCCACGGCGCCATCCCGCGCATCGTATCAACCGTATAAATCGGAACCGGCTCCCAGGAGAATTATACAATGCGATTGACCCCCGTTGCGGCAAGCATGCTTATTTTGGGCCTCGCGGGCTATGCGGCGCTGAGCGCGTTCACCCCTCGAGCGTCCGCGGCTCCGCAATCCACGGCGGGCCCGATGCGGCCGCCGGGAAGCGCTCCACCACAGGACGCGCCGAAGCCCCCGCAGGACCAGCCACCGGCGCAGTCGTCGCAAACTCTAAAAGTTCAGACCAACCTCGTCAACGTTTTCGTTACCGTGCGCGACAAGCACAACGGCATCATTTCCGACCTAGGGAAAGACGATTTCAAGGTCTTGGAGGATGGCCAGGACCAGAAAGTTGCCTACTTCGCCAAAGAGGCGGACATGCCGATCACCCTCGGAATCCTGATCGACACCAGCGGCAGCATGCAGAATATCCTGGACGCCGAGCAGGACACCGCGTCGCGTTTCGTGCATCAGATCATGCGCAAGAAAGACGAAGCGATGATCATCAGTTTCGACTTCGACATAAACTTGCTGGCTGACTTCACGGAAGATCCGTCTGTCCTGGAACGCGCCATTCGCCGCACGCAGATCAACGCGGTCTCGAGCGGCGGCGTGGTGACGCCGAGCACGGTTCCCACCGGAAGCAACGGCGGCACGGACCTGTATGACGCCGTTTACCTTGCGTGCCACGATCAGTTTGGCAGCGAAGCCGGCCGCAAAGCGATCATCCTCCTCACTGACGCGGAGGACACGGGCAGCAAGTTGACCTTGCAGCAGGCGATCGAAGCGGCGCAGCGGTCCGACGCCGTGATACACGTTCTCCGGCTTTCCGACGAGCCGTTCTACATGAGTCTCGGCGTGGGCTACAGCGGCGCTGCCGTCGCGCGAAAAATGGCCGAAGATACCGGCGGTCGCGAGGTGGAAGTTCGCGGCCAGAAGTCGCTCGAAAAAGCCTTCGACGAGATTTCCGAGGAGCTGCGCTCTCAGTACGTGATCGGCTACTACCCCACGAACGACAAGCACGACGGGACGTTCCGCAAGATCAAGGTCGACGTCAATCGCGCTGACATGCGCGTACTCGCGCGCAAGGGCTACTACGCGCCCCGATAATATCGGATAGCATCGGATAACAACGGGCCTCCGCTCTTTCGCCACTTCCGCTGCGTGGCCTGCCTCCAACTTTTCGCTCGCTGAAATTCGCCCACTCCGAATCCCGGTTGCCATATTTTCGTTCGCGCTTGACGCGGTAGCCCGCGCGATGTATCTCCAAGTGTCCAATTCGGGGTCCGACTCAGATTACGAGAGGTGAGCGAATGGAACGCAACCGCATTACACGGCGCGACTGGCTGGTTGGAACCGGGATGTCTCTTGCCACGCTGGCCGCAAATCCAAAGGCGGCGATGGGCGGGAGTGTCCAACCGCAGAACCCTGAGCCGCAAGAATCCGACGCCGTCAAAGCCGACCGAGCGCGGCGGATGCAGTGGTGGCACGAAGCGCGGTTCGGAATGTTCATCCACTTCGGGCTGTACAGCGTGCTCGGGCGCCACGAATGGGCGATGGAAGATGAAGGCATTCCCGTGCACGAATACGAGCAACTCGCGAAGCAGTTTAATCCCACTCCGAATGCGGCGCGGGCATGGGCCAAGCTCGCAAAGCAAGCTGGCCAGAAGTACATGGTCATGACCAGCAAGCACCACGAAGGCTTCTGCAACTTCGATACGAAGCTGACGAACTACTGCGCTGCAAAACAGGCTGCGGGGCGGGACCTGCTCCGCGAATACGTGGAAGCGGCGCGCGCGGAAGGCTTGCGATTCGGTTTCTACTACTCGTTGATGGATTGGCACCATCCGGACGGGGCGCGCTGCGCCACCGACGAAGACGCGCGGAAGCGCTTCGTCGAGTACACACACGGGCTCGTGCGCGAGATCATGACGAACTACGGCAAGGTGGACGTGCTGTGGTACGACGTCGATTGGCCGCTCGACGCGAAGGGATGGGAGTCGGAGCGCATGAACAAGATGGTGTTCGAGCTGCAGCCGGACATCATCGTCAACAATCGGAACGGGCTTCCCGGCGACTTCTCCACTCCGGAGCAGGAGATTGTCGCCGCCAAGAGCGGTCGCGCGTGGGAAAGTTGCATGACCATGAACGACAGTTGGGGATTCCAGCGCGCTGACGACAACTGGAAAAGCCCCAAAACGGTGGTGCGCAACTTAATCGAGTGTTCTCATGGCGGAGGAAATTACCTGCTCAACATCGGCCCGCGGCCCGACGGCTCTATTCCCGATGACTCGGTGCGGATCATGACGGACGTGGGGAAATGGATGTCGCGGAATTCGGAGACGATCTACGCGGCGGATGTTTGCCAGGTGGACAGCTCGAACTTCGCGGGATTCACGCGCAAGGGGAATACGTTGTACATGCACGTCTACTTCTGGCCTGGCGACACAGTGGCTCTAGGGGGACTGACTACCGGCGTGAAATCGGCGCGACTCTTCGGCACGAACCAGCCGGTGCGATTCGAGCAGGAGCGGTTTCGCGTGCGCTTCATGGGTCTGCCGAAGGAAGCGCCGGATCAGCCAGTGACGACCCTCGCGATCGAGTGCGAATCGGAACCGATGCAAGACACGCGCGCGATTCGCAAAGATCGCCCGCGCTTCGGCGTGGGAATCTAGAGAAAATTGCTCACTGTTGTTTCTTACTTACTGGAGGGAGACGAAGAAGCGGGAGCGGTGGCGTAGTAGCCCTTTTTTGTGCGAACGATCAGACCCTTCCGGCCGGCATCGACTTCAATTTTTCGATATTGCCCATTTGACAGCGGATTCGTGGGCGAATACGCGATGAAGTACTGGCTGCGCAATTCGGTTCCGATATCGACAAATGACTGCGCGAGATCATCCACCTTGTAAGGGAAAAAGGTCCTGCCGCCACTGGCGTCGGTGAACTGCTGAAGGACTTTGTCGCCGGGATCGTAATGATACTTGCTCGGCTTGTCGGGATTGTCGATCGCAATCCAATCGGTATTCGTGCTGATGGCGTAAATCGCCACTTCGGCGCGCATCGCGCCTTCCAGCGCCTCGCTGAGCGCGTGATCGCTCAGGTTGTCGTCGCCATCGCTGATGACCACGAGCACGCGGCGAACCTCAGGATTTTGCCCCGTCGCCAGCGGCGGATTGATGAGCTTTTCCGACGCTCTGTAAATGGCGTCGTTCAGGGCCGTTCCCCCGCCGGCGCGCTGCTTGCGAATCGCGGTGGTAAGCTCCGAAACATCGCCGGTGAAATCCTGAATCACTTCCGGCTCGTTATCGAACGTCATCAGGAACGCCTGGTCTTTGTTGCGGCGAAGGACGCTGCTTAGGAAGTCGATCGCGGCATCCTGTTCGAACTCGAGCCGCGGACGAATGCTGTTTGACGTGTCGAGCAGAAGGCCGATGCGGAGCGGCAGGTCGGTGTCACGCCCGAAGAATCGAATCTCCTGCGGCGCTCCATCCTCCATTACCTTGAAATCGCTTTGCTCCAGGTCGGTGATGAAGTTGTGATGCCGGTCCATCACAGTAGCCACCAGGTGGACGAGGCCGGTGGTCGATACGATTTTTGGCGGCTCTTTTTGCTGGGCCGGTGAATTCGGATTCTGTTGGTTTTGCTGGGGCTGGCCGGGCGGAGGAGGCGGCGTGATCTGCTGCGCGCGCGCACCCGTCACCGAAATCGCCAGAGACACGGCAAAAGCGAAAACCATACGCGCGAGCTTCACAACGTCGATTATAGGAACTCCTTTAACGCAGCGTCAACCGCAGCCGAAGCCGTTCCGGTGGCGCGCCCCACGTCTTGCAGATAGCTCTGCAGCTCCGGTGGTAACGGCGCGCGAAACGCGACGTGCTTACCGGTAGTAGGATGCACAAAACCCACTCGGGAGGCATGAAGAAAATTTCTTTCCAGCGCCGGCAACACCACCGTGCCAACGCGCTCCTCGCGCGGCGCGCCGTACAGCGTGTCGCCCACGACCGGGCATCCCAGCGTCGAGAAATGCACGCGAATCTGATGGGTTCGCCCGGTGTGCAGATTCGCCTCGACGAAGGTGAATCCTCCCAGACGCAGGCGAACGCGCCAGTCGGTGCGGGCTTCACGGCCTTCGCGGCGCCGCGCCGTCATTCGAGAGCGGTTGCGCAGGTCGCGCGCGATAGGCATGTCGATTCGTCCGGCTTCGCCCTTCACCTTGCCGTGCAGCAGCGCAACGTAAATTTTCTCCACTTCGCGATCCCGAAATTCCTCCACCAGCTTCTTGTGCGCCGCATCGGTGCGCGCAATCACGAGCGCACCGGATGTCCCTTTGTCGAGGCGGTGGACGATTCCCGGCCGCAAAGGTCCGCCAACCGTGGAGAGCCCATCAACGGTGCCAAAGCGATGCAGCAGCGCCGCCACCATCGTCCCCGCATCAGCGCCCGCTCCGGGGTGAACGACCATGTTCGCGGGCTTGTTGATCACGGCGATGTCTTCGTCTTCGTAGAGGACATCGAGAGGGATTGCTTCGGGCTCCACGCCCGGCGGAAGCGTCGGCGGAATCTCGACAGCCACCATCTCGTCCAGCTCGACGCGATAGGACGGCTTCAGCGCCGCCCCGTCGACGCGCACGCGGCCCTCGTCCATCAGCCCCTGAATGCGGGTGCGGCTCAAGTCAGGGAGCTGCGCGGCGAGAAAGCGGTCGAGACGCATGCCCGCATGCTCGGCGGCAACAGCGAACTCGAATTGCTCGGCGACGGTTTTCACCGCCAGCCCTCGCGCATAGTGCTCTTGCTATTGCAATTAGAGAGACCCAAGAGATTCACGAATCAACCGTAACAACATCGATGGGGGATTTCAATGATCGAGTCCTGCAAGGGATTTTCCTAAGCCATTGATTCTATGGGTGGGACGAATGTGGCACTACAACAGCCTCGGCAGTTGAGGGTAGGCTTGGAACCAGCCAGCGGAACAATAGGGTTGCGGCTATCGCGCCACAGGTTTGGGCGACGATGAATCCGGGCACATCCGCCGGACTTATGCCTGCAAAGGTGTCACTCAACGCCCGGGCGACGGTCACCGCCGGGTTAGCAAATGATGTCGAGGACGTAAACCAGTAAGCGGCCGTGATGTAGGCTCCGACAGCAAAAGGAACCATTTCAGAACGCAGACGGGAACAGCCCCAAATCACGCAGAGCAGGCCAAACGTCGCGACAAATTCGCCAAACATCTGCGCGGCGCCACCGCGGGAATGGTGGGAAAGAGAAATGAGAGGAAGACGAAACATGACGTGCGCCGCCATTGCGCCACCGACCGCGCCCAGAAATTGAGCCAAGGCGTACGCGCCCGCATCGGACCAGGCAATGCCACCTTCCATCGCATCCACAAGGGTCACAGCGGGATTGAAATGGGCGCCGGAAATCGGTCCGAAAGTCAGAATCAGGAAAACGAGCGCGGCGCCTGTCGCGATCGTATTCGCCAGGAGAGCAATCGCGACATTACCACCCGCCAACCGTTCGCCCATGATCCCCGAGCCGACTACGGCAGCCACAAGGAACGCCGTTCCTAGAAATTCCGCAGTCACCCGGCGCGAGAGCGAAGTTTTCATTGCTGGCCGATGCGATCGACTGCCTTCTTGATCGCAAATTGTCCCAGACTGGCGAGGGGCAAACACAGAAATAGATCGATTCGGCGATTGAGCACCATGAATGCGTCGCGAAAGGCACGTTCGATCTGGTCGGGAGTTCCGGCGACGGCCGCTGGGTCTGGAACACCCCAGTGTGCGGTGATCGGTTGGCCGGGCCATATCGGGCACACTTCCTTTGCGGCGTTGTCGCAAACGGTGAAAACAAAATTCATCTTCGGCGCGCCGGGCTTCGCAAATTCGTCCCAGCTTTTGCTGCGGACGCCATCGGCAGACATGCCAGCGAGCTGCACCTGTTTCAGCGCCTCCGGCCGCACCTTTCCCGTGGGAATGCTTCCCGCGCTGTAGGCTGTGAAGTTCGGCCTGCCTTTCCAATTCAGAATTGCCTCAGCCATGATCGAGCGGGCTGAATTGCCGGTGCAGAGAAAGAGAACGTTGAAGTGATCCTGCATGCGTCAGTCCTTTCTGCAGCAGACGCTTCCTTGCGCCAGCCTTCTCGCATCGCTCGCTAGCTCGGGCACGTCACGGAAGCACTCCTTCAAGCACTTGATCAGACTTTGATGGAACGAAGACGTGGCGGGCGCCAGCTTGTAATAGCTCCAAAGTCGATCTCTTCTCTTCACGACGAGCCCCGTCCTGCGGAGATAGGCCAAGTGCCGGGAAGCGGTGGGTTGCGGGACCCTCGTGACGCTGACGATGTCGCACACACAGAGTTCGCCGTTCAAAAGGAGGTGAAGGATTCTCAGCCGGGTGGGGTCGGAGAATGCTTTGAACATCAGATTGACATCTTGTTTGCCCATAATCTATATTCGCCTAAGCGAATATAGTTCAAACGCGTTTCCAGTTCAAGGGGAGTGACAAATGGGCGAGCAAAACATCACGGAAGCTGTGAAACAAAAGTATGGAGAGGCGGCAAGCCAGGTTCTTCGCGGCGGCGCGGCGTCTTGCGGGAGTTCGCCGTCGTCAGCTTGCTGCGGGGGCGATCCGATTACCGGCAACTTGTATGAGTCAGGCCAGACCGCCGACATTCCTGAAAAGGCTGTACTGGCCTCACTCGGCTGTGGGAATCCGACGGCGCTGGCGCAACTTCAGCCGGGCGAAATCGTCCTCGATCTGGGCTCGGGCGGCGGTATCGATGTTTTGCTGTCTGCAAAGCGCGTGAGTCCCGGCGGTAAAGCCTATGGCCTCGACATGACGGACGAAATGCTGGCGCTTGCGCGAGAAAACCAGAAAAAGGCCGGGATCCAGAATGTGGAGTTTCTCAAAGGCGAAATCGAAAACATACCGCTGCCGGAAAACTCGGTCGATGTGGTGATTTCGAATTGCGTCATTAATCTCGCCGCGGACAAAGACAAAGTACTCAGGGAAGCCTTCCGCGTGCTTCGGCCTGGCGGAAGATTTGCCGTGTCTGACGTCGTGGTGAGGGGTGAAGTGCCCGCCGACATCAGACGAAACATGGAACTGTGGGTCGGTTGCGTGGCTGGCGCTCTCGAGGCTTCGGAATATGAAAGGAAGCTGCAAACCGCCGGATTCGAGATGGTCTCGATTGAACCCACTCGCGTGTACAAGCTGGAAGACGCGCGACAGTTCCTCGGAGGTCAAGGCGTTGACGTGGATTCCATCGCAGCTGAGGTGGATGGCAAGTTCTTCAGTGCATTCATTCGGGCGAAGAAACCGATTTCGAGTTAGGCGCGAGACGTAATCTTCCTCGGTCCGTGAAGTAGCCTTAGCGGTGGGCGGGAACGGGAGCGGGCTGAATTGGCGAGGCGCCGCGGAGGCCGCGGTACCACAGGAATGAGCCGATAAGGATCAGCACAACGCTCACGAGCTGCATCAACGACACGGAGTTGTGGAACAGCATCGTGCGGCCCGGATCGCCTCGGAAGAACTCGATGGTGCCTCGTTCCGCGCCGTAGAGCAGAAAGTAGGTGCCGAGGAGTTGCCCCTTGAATCGCTGGCGCCCGCCCAGCCAAACGAGAATCAGAAAATTCAGGAATTCGGCGCCGGATTCGTAGAGCTGCGTCGGATGAAGGTCAACGCCCAGCGGTGTACCCGCGATTTGCGCCGCCGTGGGATTCGTGAACGTGACGCCCCACGGAACCGCCGTTGGCTTGCCGTAGCAGCAGCCGGCCGCGAAGCATCCGAGGCGTCCAATGGCGTGTCCGAGCGGCAGCGCGGCGGCAAACGTATCCATCACGGAGAGCAGTGGCATCTTCTGAAAGTGAGCGTAGAGAACGATCGTCAAGATCGCGCCCACAACGCCGCCATAGAAAGTCCCGCCGGATTGGAACGTGGCGACGCTCAAGATCTCGCGCGGATGGGCCATGTAATAGTTCCAATCGCTGAAAACCAGCCAAACCTTGGCAAGAAGCAGCGCTATCAAGATCGCGTAGATGCCCATGTTCCACGTTTTTTCAGGGTCCAGGCCCGCGCGCGGAGCCTGGCGGCGCACGTAAAGCAGACTGAGGACCACGCCCGTCGCGACGAGGACGCCGTAGGTGTAAACGGTGATGGAACCGAAGTGGAAGAGGATGGGATGCATTGAGTCTCGTGCGACCGCTAGGCGCGTTCCTGGCTTGGGTGCCGCCAGTCGCGGAAGAGCTCAAGGACGACGAGCGCAGCGCCCAAAACGATTGCCGAGTCGGCCAGGTTGAACGTGTACCAGTGATGTTCGCCGACGTGAAAATCAATGAAGTCCGTAACGCTCCGGCGCAGAACACGGTCGAGAACATTGCCCGCCGCCCCGCCCAGAATCAGCGCAAGGCCCCATTGGCCTAGCGCGCCCCCGGCGCGATTCGTCGTGAGCAGCCACACGAGAAGCATAATTACGGCCACCGAGAACAGAATCAGCACCGGCCCCATCCAGGGCGCCGTGGAATCCGCGCCGAGTCCGAACGCAACACCCGCATTGCTGGTGCGCACGAGGTTCACAAGTCCCGGGATGATCTCGTGGCGCGCACCAATGGTGATCGACTTCTCGACGACGTACTTGCTCACCTGGTCAGCCACGAGGGCGCCCAGCGCGATGAAGGCCAGCGAATACCAGCCATTGCGGGAAGAGGAGTCAGAGATCAAGATTTAGCGCCTCCCGCCAGTATACCGCCGTCGCCTTCGATTTCTTCCAGAGCGGCGACGCAGCGTTCGCAAAGAGTGGGGTAGTCGGCGTTCTCGCCCACGTGAATCGAGTAGTTCCAGCAGCGCTCGCACTTTTTCCCGTGGGCCCGCTCGGCGCGAACCTCCAATCCTTCGATTCCCGCGGACGCCGCCCCGTTGCCAGTGCCGGTCTCGAGTGCAACCTGAGACACGATGAACAGCGCGGGCAGGTACGCGCGATATTTCTGCAATAGGGCCGCCAGATCTCCGCTCGCAACCAGCGTTACGCGCGCTTCGAGATTGGCCGAAATGGTCTTCGCGGCTCGAAGCGGCTCCAGAGCTTTCAGCACTTCTTCCCGAACAGCAAGCAATCGGTCCCAGTTTTTCGCGCGATCAGGATCCAGCGCTTGTTCGAATTCCTCGGCGGCAGGGAACAGCGCCATGTGGACGCTCTCGGGCTCTCCAGCAACGTGCGGCAGAAACTTCCAAATTTCCTCCGAGGTGAAGACGAGAGTGGGCGCGATGAGCCGCAAGAGCGCGCTCGCAATGCGATACGCCGCCGTCTGCGCCGAGCGGCGGCCCCGATTATTCGGCGCGAATGTGTACAGGCGATCCTTCAGCACGTCGAAATAAAACGCGCTCAAATCAACGCTGCAAAAATCGTGCAGCCGGTGATAGACGCGATGGAAATCGAAATTGTCGTACCACTCGCGGCATTCGCGAATCGCGGCGCCGGTGCGGCGCAGCATCCACGCGTCCATTTCCCACAGCTCGGAATCGGGAACGGAATCGCGCGCCGGATCGAAATCGAAAAGATTCGAGAGCGCGAAACGGAACGTGTTGCGAATCTTGCGGTAGGCTTCGGCGAGCTGCTGCATCATGGGCTCGGACAACCGGACGTCGGTGGTGTAGTCCTGCGACGCCACCCAAACGCGCAGCAAATCGGCGCCCCACTTCGCGACGATTTGATTGGGCTCCATCACGTTGCCGAGCGACTTCGACATCGGCTGGCCCTTTTCGTCGAGCGTCCAACCGTGCGTGACGACCTCGCGATACGGCGCGTGGCCCTTGACCCCCATCGCCACAAGCAGCGAGCTGTGGAACCAGCCGCGATACTGGTCCGGCCCCTCCATGTACACGTCTGCGGGCCACGTGCCGTCCTTCTCGCTGAGCACGCTAAGATTCGTTGAGCCGGAATCGAACCACACGTCGAGCACGTCTTTTTCCTTCTTCCAGTTCGACGCGCCGCACGAGCATTTGGTGCCCGGCGGAAGCAATTCCTCCGCCGAATGGGTGTACCAGGCGTCCGCGCCCTCGCGCTCGAAAAATGGCAGCACGTGCCGCAGCGCCTGAAAATCCTTAAGCTGTTTGCCGCACGCCTCGCAGTAGAAAACGATCAGCGGCACGCCCCAGAATCGCTGGCGCGAGATGCACCAGTCGGGACGATCGGCCACCATGTCGTGGATGCGGGCTTCGCCCCATTCGGGCTTCCATTTCACTTTGGCGATTGCGGCGAGCGACTTCTTCCGCAAATCGTCGTGATCGAGCTCGATGAACCATTGCTCGGTGGCGCGGAAGATTACGGGGTTGTGGCAGCGCCAGCAATGCGGGTAGCTGTGCGAGAGCTTGCGTTCGCCAACGAGCATGCCGCGCTGCTTAAGCAGCTCGACGACGATCGGATTCGCTTCGAAGACGGTCTTGCCCTTGTATTCGGGCAGTCCTTCGATGAAGCGGCCATCGTCATCCTGCGGAGCGTAGGCTTCGAGGCCGTATTTCTGGCCGGTAAAAAAGTCCTCGGCACCATGGCCCGGCGCGGTGTGCACGATTCCGCTGCCCTGATCGAGCGTGACGTACTCGGCGAGAACGCCGGGCACGGTGAGGTCGAGAAACGGATGCCGAAACTTCGCGCCTTCGAATTCCCGTCCCTTCCAGCCGCCGGTGACGCCGCGGATTTCCAGACCTAGTTCGGACGCGAGAGCGTCGACGCGCTGCTTCGCGAGCAGGAGTTTGCCGGCGGACGTGTCCGCGACCACGTATTCAAATTCGGGATGAAACGCCAGCGCGCGGTTGGCCGGCAGCGTCCAGGGAGTGGTGGTCCAGATCAGAGCGCTGACGTCGGCACCGAGTTTGCTGGCGTTCGCACCTTCAACAACCGGGAATTTCACCCAGACCGACGGGCTCACGTGGTCTTCGTACTCGACCTCGGCTTCCGCGAGCGCCGTGCGGTCGTAGATGCACCAGTAGACAGGTTTCAGCCCGCGATAGACGTAGCCTTTTTCGAGGAAATCGATAAAAGCTCCGGCGGTGCAAGCCTCCATGCTCGGGTCCATCGTGAGGTAGGGCTTGTCCCATTGGCCCAAGACGCCGAGTCGGCGGAAATCGCGCTTGTGCGCTTCCACGTAGCGGTTGGCATACTCGCGGCAGCGGCGGCGGAATTCAGCAGCGGAGACTTTCGTGGTCTTGCCGCCGAGTTCCTTTTCCACCTTTGTCTCGATGGGCAGCCCGTGGCAATCCCAACCAGGGATATACGGCGAACGAAACCCAGCCATGGTCTTCGATTTGACGATCATGTCCTTCACGATCTTGTTCAGGCCGGTGCCAAGGTGAATTTCGCCCGTCGGATACGGCGGACCGTCGTGCAGGACGAAGAGCGGCGCTCCCGCGCGCGAATCGAGGATTCGGTAATAGAGCCGCGTCTGTTCCCAAGCGGCTAATTGCACGGGCTCGCGCTCGGGCAATTTCGCTTTCATAGGAAAATCGGTTCGCGGCAGGTTCAGCGTACTCTTGAGGTCCAGGGTCTTCGCCATTGCGGGGAGCCGAGTCTAAATGCCCCTTTCTAGTGTATCCAGTTCGGGAAACCTGAAAATTGATTCGCGCATCGTATGTTACAATGAATCAGAGAGCATGTCAGCCGTGTGCGCGATGCATCCTTTTCGAAGGCCGCGCTTCTAAGCTTATGTGCACTCGACCCAAGGTAGCCAGGTAACTCTCATGGGCGACTTCAGTTCAAGGCTGGATCAAGCGGGGCGTTCTAGTACGGAGCCTACACTCAGGCTCGGCAAGGTTCGCCTGTCCGGCCAGGACTCCGTCTTAAAGAGTCTCTTTTCAAATCTTAGGGATTTTCTCGTTGAGCGGCCCGTGAAGGTTCGTCCCGGGCAAGAGACGGCGTTTGATATGCCGGACTTCGGCGCCGGCTTGGGCGAAAACCTAAGAGAACTTCTGCGCGCGGCCCCGAAAGGGCGCGTGAATTCGGACCTGCTTGTCGACTGGAAACAAAGCGGATTCTTGCAGAACGTGCGCGACGCGCTGTTCCCGAAGAAATTGCCTCCGCTTCAAGTCACCAGTAAACCGGTGGCTGTGAAGGACATCTGGACCAAAGACGCGCAGTTCACGCGGGTGCAGGCGCTTTCGGTTACGATTCACGTCGCAATTCTCGTGTTGATCATTGTGCCGCTGCTGCCCGAAATCATGTCGCCGGCTATCACCAAGGCGAACTCGAGCGTCGAGATTACCACTCTCTCTCCATACTTGCCGAAGCTCGCACCCGGAGTGAAGAAGGCTGGCGGCGGTGGCGGTGGCGGCGAGCACAATCCGGTTCCGGCAAGCAAAGGCAAGGCGCCGAAATTCGACCTGGCGCAGATGGCCGCCCCGTCCGTGCATCCACCGGCAGCCCCGAAGTTTGCGGTCCGGCCAACCCTGGCGGGACCTCCGCAGCTGAATGTGCCAAGCCCCAACATGAACAATTGGGGTGACCCCCTTGCCAAGGTGCTCAGCGATTCGAATGGGCCGGGGAGCGGCGCCGGAATTGGTTCGGGTAGCGGCGGAGGAATCGGCAGCGGCACCGGCGGCGGCCTTGGCCCAGGGTCGGGTGGCGGCACGGGCGGCGGCGTGTACAACGCTGGCACCGGCGGCTACGGCTATCCCACTTGCTTGTATTGCCCGACGGCGCAGTACTCAGACGAGGCCGTGAAGGCGAAGTATCAAGGGACAGTTTCTCTTATCGCAATTATCACGCCAGACGGACGTGCCACCGACATCCACGTGGTAAAGGGTGTTGGGCTTGGACTGGACGACAAAGCGATCGAGGCGGTCCGCGCGTGGCGTTTTAAGCCTGCCCTCGGCCCGGACGGCAAGCCCGCGCCTGTGCGGCAAATCATCGAAGTTACCTTCCATCTGTACTAAACCTGTCGGCATCCCTTCAAGCAGGGCTGGACTTATACCAACTCGCATTCAGAGACGCGCGAGACTGTTAATCATCACAACGCAGGGAGATTGAGCGGCTGTCTTAGCTAATTTCGTTCTGTTACGATGGGCGGCATGAAAAGCATCGCCCGAGTGATTTTCGCCGCTGGCCTTGCGGTTTGCATGGTCGCGCCGCGGGCCGGCGCGCAGAGCGGTTCCATCGAATTTGTCGTGCGGGCAACGCCGTCGGGCGGTCTCGAAGAGCCAGTGCGCGGTTTTCCGCTCTATCTGCTCAGCAAGAGCTTCGAACAAATCAGCAGGGAAGTGGATGCCAGGCATCCTCAGCCGGATATGAACGCGTTCATCGATACGCTCGACGGTTCCAAAGAATTGAAGGCGTGGATGAAAAAGAACCATTGGGTCCAGCTCACTGGTGAGGATTTCCTTGGCAAGCTCACGGCCACGGATATCATGGGCGTTCCTGAATTTTATGCCGCATACATTCAACGGAGCGCAGGCTCCTCGGCGCTCGATTTCCCCAAGGCCAAATTCAAGCCGGCTGACAAAACGAAAGACCCGGCGAAATACGAGAAAATGGTTCAGGACTACCGCCAGGCCGTTCAGCACTACATCGAGGCGAATCCGCAGAGCAAAGATGGAATGGACCTGGAACTGGCCGACAAGGACGCCAGTGGCAAATGGCAAACGCTTGTTACGAAACGCAATCCCGAAATTCATCGCGAGGTTCTGGAGCTCGCCGAGTCGACCTATCTGGTAGCGCGGACGGAAACGAACCTGGAAGGACAGGGTTCGCTGGCCGGCATTCCGCCCGGCAACTACTGGCTCACGACGCTGGACGTTACGGCGGATGTGGGCGACGTGCGCGCACGTTGGGACGTGCCGGTCGCAGTGCGGCCAGGAAAGCCGGTGCAGGTCATACTTTCGAATGTGAACGCCGTGCAACCTTCGCACACTTCGCCTTAGTGTTCGCGATCTCCTCCACATGCCTGAGAAAGATCTCGCCTCTCTGATTCGCGAGTTGACCCATGCGAATTCTTCCGTTCGCGAACGGGCCGCCGCAGAACTTTTTCGCCTCGGATCCGAACGGATCGAGCCCATCGTGAAAACGTGGCTTCAGGATCGCGGGCTCGCGAAATTCTTCGCGTTTGGGGCCCGAGTGCCCGGAATCACCATTGGCGTTGCGGTTGAGCCGCTCCGTTTCGACCAGATTCGCGCAGCCAATGGATCGCCCCAGCTCGCCGATGTTCCCGCCGATCAGGACGCCAAGGAATTCGAGCTCGAATTCAGAAACCGCATCCGGTTGGACATCCTCACGAGCCGGGAACCAGCCGGCTCTGGCGCTATCGCGCGGTATCTGCAAAAATCCGGCGAGGGCATTCAGCAGGCGGAGCTTTACGTGAAAGATGTCGACCGCGCGACCGAGATTTTGCACGCTCGGTTCGGCGTCCCGCCGGTTTATCCCGCCACGCGCCCCGGCGCGAATGGGACGCGCGTCAATTTCTTTCTGGTGGCTGCGCCTGCCGGCGGGAAGGTTCTGATTGAGCTCGTGGAAACTCCGAAGGCTGCGGAAAAGCCGGCCTAGTCGCTCGCCGAAGCATCCGAGACATCATTCGCCGCTTTGTTCGATCAGCTTGGCCACCAGTGCGGTCCAACCAGTCTGGTGGTTTGCGCCCAAACCTGCGCCCGTCTCGCCATGGAAATACTCGTAGAACAGGATCAGGTCGCGCCAGTACGGATCGTTCTGGAAAAGCGAGGTGTCGCCGTAGACGGGACGCTGCCCGTCGCGCCGCAGGAAAATATGGGACAGGCGACGCGATAAATCGCTGGCCGCGCTCCACAGAGTTTCCCGTCGGCCCGAGCCGGTGGGAAACTCCACCTTGAAACTGTCGCCGTAATAGTAGTGAATTCGCTGGATCGATTCGACCAGCAGAAAATTCAGCGGAAACCACACAGGGCCGCGCCAGTTCGAATTCCCTCCAAAAAGGTCGCTCGTCGACTCACCGGGCTCATAGCCCACCGAATATACCTGGCCATCCACGTGGAGCATGAACGGATGCTCGCCATGATACTTCGAAAGGGAACGGATCCCGTGCGGCGAGAGAAATTCGCTTTCGTCAAACACGTATCGATAGACGCGCTCGAGCTTCGGCCGGTTCGCAATCGTGAGAAGGTAGCGCGGCCCCTGATCGGACTCCTGGCTCATGTCCAGGTGCTCCGCCACTCCCTTCTGATGATCGAGGAACCACTGCGCCCGGCGCCGAAACTGCTTCAGGTCTTTCAGGTCGTCGGGTTCGAACGTCGCCACGGCAAAAAGCGGGATCAATCCCACCGCGGACCGCACGCGGATCGGAACGGCCGAGGACTCTCCCAGGTGCAAGACGTCGTAGTAGAATCCGTCTTCTTCATTCCACAATCCGATTCCCTCGCCGCCCATGTTGTTCATGGCCTTCGAAATGTAGACGAAGTGTTCGAAAAACTTGCTGGCCACGTCTTCGTACGCGGGATCCATGTGCGCCAATTCCACGGCAATCGAAAGCATATCGAGGCAATACATCGCCATCCAGCTGGTGCCGTCCGACTGCGCGATGAACTGGCCAGGCCCGAGCGGTTTCGACCGGTCGAAAACTCCCACGTTATCCAGGCCGAGAAAACCTCCCTGAAAAACGTTGTTGCCTTCGGGATCCTTGCGATTCACCCACCACGTAAAATTCAGTAGGAGTTTGTGGAAGACGCGCTGGAGGAACTTGTAGTCCGCCTGGCCTGAGACGCGCGCGCAAATTTTATAAACGCGCCACGCGGCCCACGCGTGCACCGGTGGATTCACATCGGAGAAATTCCACTCGTAGGCCGGAAGCTGCCCGTTTGGCTGCATGTACCATTCGCGAAGAAACAAGATGAGCTGCTGCTTTGCGTAATCCGGATCGATCAGCGCCATCGCGACGCAATGAAATGCCAGGTCCCACGAGGCGTACCACGGGTATTCCCACTTGTCGGGCATGGAGATCACGTCGGAGTTGTAAAGATGCAGCCAATCGTGATTCCGCCCCTGCCACCGCTGCGAATCGGGCTTCGGCTGCGTAGGGTCGCCTTCCAGCCAGCGGCGAACCTCATAATGGTAGCTTTGCTTGTTCCACAGGAGTCCTGCGAACGCCTGGCGCTGGACGAGTTTCGCGTCCTCGCTGGCGCCGGGAAAATTTCTCGCGGCGTAGAATTCGTCCGTTTCCTTTTGGCGGGCCAAAAACACTTCGTCGAATGCCGCCGAGCCGAAGATCTGCGGCGCGCTCTTGCGCGTTTCGGCGGGATTGCGGTCAGTCAGGCGCAAGCGAACGGTCCAGCCCTTGCCGGGCGGAATCTCCGAGGCAAAATGCGCGCCTGCTTTCGTTCCTGTCATCGCCGGGTTCACTGCGTCCTGCTCGCGATTCACAACGTGCCGATGAAACGCATCCTTCACATAGGGCGTGCGGTTCGGCTGCTGGAAGAGCCGCTCCGCGTTCGTTTCATTCTCGGTGAAAAGCAATTCAGGCGACCCTTCGACAACCAGCCATCGCTTGCCGTAGTGATACTCAGACAGTTCGACAACCGACATTCCGGGCGCAGCATCCATCCGCCTCAACTCTGGCTTCTCGAACGGATCGCCCCAATCCCAGCGGTTGCGGCACCAGAGCGTCGGCAACAGGTGCAGCCGGGCTGGCTCGGGTCCGCGATTCCAGGCCGTGATGCGAATCAGGATGTCTTCGGAAGTCGCCTTCGCGTACTCGACGAAAACGTCGAAGTAGCGATTCTCGGCGAAAACGCCGGTGTCAATCAGCTCGTATTCGGGCTCCAAGCGGGTGCGTTTCGCGTTCTCAGCCACCAACTTGTCGTACGGAAATGCCGCGTGGGGATATTTATAGAGATACTTCAGATAGGAATTGCTCGGGATCGCTTCGAGATAGTAGTAATACTCCTTCACATCCTCGCCGTGATTCCCTTCCCGATTCGAGAGTCCAAACAGGCGCTCTTTCAAAATCGGGTCTCTTTCGTTCCAGAGCGCCAGCGCAAAGCAAATATGCTGGTGGCGGTCGCAGATTCCCGCGATTCCGTCTTCGCCCCAGCGATAGGCGCGCGAGCGCGCGTGGTCGTGCGGAATATAATTCCAGGCATCGCCGTTGGGGCTGTAGTCCTCGCGGACAGTGCCCCACTGGCGCTCCGAAAGGTATGGGCCCCAGCGCTTCCAATGCACCTTGCGCTCGACGCTGGCCTGAAGTCTTTGGTCTTCTGCGTTCACGTTGACGGTTTTTTGATGCCTGGGATTTTCAGGCGGCGTCTGACTTCTCGCTCGCTACATCGAAACCATTTCACTGTATCCGGTAGGGCGGCAGATTGGCAAGACACGGTGTAGTGATCGGTTTCCGGGAATCACACCAAGCGGATTGTGCTGCAGTGAAACGGCCTCGGTTATCTATCCCTTTTGTTCTTGGCCCTGGGGTGTTCACTGCAAACGTGGGCGGCAAACTCTTTATCGCGCTGCCGTATGAAGTTCTGCTTCATTTCGTCGAGCGAATCGCCGGTGGGTGATCCCGAGGGATTAAACACCCACGCGCACTCGGAGCAACCCCATTTCCCGAAAGGCGGTTCGGCGATCCATACTAGTTTGCGGCGCATGGCCTCCCTCGCACATCTCGCGATTTGGTGCGGTTATGCGCTTGCGAAAGACGCCGTGGCCTTGGTTTTCGAGCGCAACCGCGGCGGCAAAGCACCTCGTTCATTCCCCTGCGCAAGGTTCAGCACAAGTCGCCCCTCGTTGAACCCAAGTCAAAACTGAACTGAATGCAATAAGGTCCTGGAGATTACCGATAGCAAAGGACTTCTGTCTGTGGGGTATCCAACGCTGGAGGAAAAATATTATCTCAATCCGAGGTCATCTTCGAACTGCCGAATGACGCTGTAGCATTCGCACGCCGTTTTTTCGAGTTTCCTGCGGTTCAGAATCTTCACCGCACCTCGCACGTAGTCGATCACTCCTTTTTTTTGCAGTACCGACGCGGTCACGCTCACGGTGGACCGGTCGGTACCCATCATGGTCGCTATGAAATCGTGGGTAATCGGAAGCAACCCGGAATCCACCCTGTCCTGAGTCATCAGCAACCACCGCGAGAGACGCTGCTCTATGTCGTGGAGCCGATTGCACGCCGCGGTCTGTGCGACTTGCATTCCTTGAAGCCCCGTATGCCTGTTCAGCAGCATCTGTAACTGCGGGGCCGACCGCAGAATGCGTTCCAGCGCGCTCGCCGTCACACGGAAGCCATCTCCGGCGATCTGGATTATTTCGCGCACGGGACTTCTGCTGAAGCCCACTGCTAATCCTGCGCCAACGTAGCCCTCGTTACCCACTACGCCCACTTCCACAGTCCGGCCGTCCTTGGTCACGACAACTTGAGAAACCATTCCCCGGTTCGGGAAATAGGCGAACTCGATGTTCTGGGTCGGCTCGTGAAGACTGAGGTGACTCGGCAAGTCGATATACATCAAGTCGGGACGCATCAGCTCGTATTCATTGGCCGGCGTAGCCAAAAGCACTTTGTTCTTTACTTGCTTTCCGTCGATGTTGGTCCGTTCGGCGGTCTGCGCGACTCGAAAGTTTTTTGCACTCATATCAGTCCTGAACGGCGCCAGGGCGCCTTGCATTCATTGGGTGAGACTTCATGGGCCGTGCAACGGAATGAAACTCGTTGCCCTGCTGAGAACTGCGCCGGCTAGTGCCCGCGAAAGCGGCCAAGAAAGAACAGGATCAGAATAATCAGGATGACGGCGCTCACGCCGATGGGGTAATAGCCCCAGTTCTTGCTGTGTGGCCAGATGGGAAGACTCCCCACAAGCGCCACGATAAGAACGACCGCCAGAGCGAATAGGAGCGTCATGCCTTGGCGCCTTCTTTGACCTTTGCTTCGCGCTCTTTCTCGATTTCTACGTGGGCGGATTCGGCGACGCGGGGCTCCGCCATTTCCACCTTCACGCTGGCGAGCACCGCTCGGTACGACTGCTTCCTATCTTTGTTGTTAGACATACGCGGATGCTGTCACACGGAGCAAGGCAATACAGTCCCATTCAGCACACCTTACGGAATCGGTCCGACCAAGCAGGTTTGTGAGTGGCGCAAAGGCGCCGCGATTCTGTATTCTCGACGGGTTGCTGACGATTCGGCTGCGGAGACAAACTCATTTCCGACGAAGTCATAGTAAGGGCCTCGCCACAAACTGAATCAGACTCCCCGCCTCCGTCATGGCGCGCGCCTCTTCTCTTCGTCGCGCTTGCGGCTACGGCAGTGGTCACGCCGATGTTCTTTCTGGGCAACGCTTCCGGTCACGATTTCCAGTTTCACCTGGCATCGTGGCTGGACGTGGCCGGCCAGTGGCGCCAGGGAATTCTCTACCCGCGTTGGGCCGAGTGGGCGAACTGGGGTTATGGCGAGCCGCGCTTCATTTTTTACCCGCCGGCATCATGGACGCTGGGTGCAGCCCTCGGTTCGATCGTCGGTTGGCAGGCCGCGCCGGGCACATACATCTGGCTGACGCTGATAGCTGGCGGGATGGCGATGTGGAGGCTCGCGCGCGAGTGGCTTTCGCCGCCCGAGGCCATCGCGGCCGCCGTTTTCTTCGCCGTGAATCCGTACAACCTCTTAGTCGTCTACTACCGCAGCGACTTTGCGGAGCTGCTTGCCGAAGCCCTCTTTCCGCTGTTGATCCTGGGCGCGCTGCGCGTCACCCCCAACGGCTGGCGCGGCGTGCCCTTTCTTGGCTTGGTCCTGGCGGCTATTTGGCTGTGCAACGCCCCGGCCGCGGTAATCGCGACGTATTCGCTCGCGCTGCTTCTGGTCGTGGGCTCCGCTCTCGCGCGCAACGTCCGGCCTTTGCTCGCTGGAGCGACGGCAATGGCAATGGGCTTCGGCCTCGCCGCTTTCTACATTCTGCCGGCGGCATTCGAGCAACGCTGGGTGCAAATCGCGCAGGTGGTGTCGCAGAATCTGCGCCCCGAGCAGAATTTCATCTTCGCCCACGGGGGCGACCCTGAGTTCATCCTTTTCAATTGGAAGGTTTCCGCTCTCGCGCTCGGAATGATGTTGATTACGGGCATTCTTGCGGTCTTCGTGGCACGACGCCGGCGCGTGTTTCCCGCACTGTGGTGGATGCTTCTCGCGGTCGCGGCCGCCTCGACCTTCCTTATGTTTCCGCCGAGTGAAATGTTCTGGCGCTTCTTGCCGAAATTGCAATTCGTCCAGTTTCCCTGGCGATGGCTCGACGCGCTCAGCGTCGCGTTTGCATTCTTTGCCGCGGCTGCGCTGGGCCGCTCCCGAAAACAGTGGATGGCATGGCTGGCGATTCTCGCTGTGCTGGCCGCTACTGCCACCGTCATTGCGAGCGACGCGTGGTGGGACAGCGACGACGCGCCCACGCTCGCAGATTGGATTCATTCCGGGCTCGGGTACGAAGGGACGGATGAATACGCACCGAGTGGTTGCGACCGCTATCAGTTGCCTGGAGTCACCGCCGATTCAGAGGAGCCGCCGTCGCAACCGATTCCGCAATTCTCGAAGGTGGATCCGGAGTCCGACGAAATCGCTCCGGCCACCGGAATGCGCGTGCACATCGAGCGCTGGACGCCTGAGCGGCGAGTCTTCTCCATGGAGAGCGCGGCGCCGGTAAAACTGGCGCTGCGCCTGGTGAATTATCCGGCCTGGGAAACGCGCATCGACGGACAGCAGGTTACCATCGGCTCGCGTCCGGAAACCGCGCAGATGGTTCTCCCGATTCCCGCTGGCGCGCACAAGATTGATTTGTCGTTTCGCCGCACGCCGGACCGCACCGCCGGCTGCGCGATTTCCATTCTCTCGGCGCTCTTGCTGATCGCTTTCACCTGCATTCGCTTTACTGAACGAGACTTAGGCCGCCGCTCGCACACCTAAACGGGCTCCGCCGCACCTCATCACGTTGGGTACTACAGGAAATTCCTTAGGTGCATCCTCCGGCTCAGGAGCGCCTTTAAATACGAGAAATCGTGTATTGGACTCGATAAGGCCACAGCGTAGTGTCGAGGAGAAGCGCAACAGACCCCGAGAGCGGATCTCAGCCAAGGAGGAACCAATGCTACGTTGGGCGCTAGGTTTTTTCATTATCGCACTGGTTGCTGCGTTGTTCGGCTTTGGGGGAATCGCGGTCGCAGCAGCAGGAATCGCGAAGATTCTATTCTTTATCTTCTTGGTTTTCTTTTTGGTTGCCCTCTTGGGCGGCCTCGTGCGACGTGCGTGAGGCAAAAAAGGTGAAGGGTATCTCCCAGGCCCGAAGTCGGCTTAGAACTTCATACACTCATACGGAGGAATGGATCCACGGCCGGTCCATTCCTCCCTTTTTCTCCGAAATGGCGGCAAGAAAGCGTGAGGAAGTAGAGAAATGAAAACAATATTCCCCGTTGTAACGCTGCCGCTCGTGCTCGCTCTAATGGCGCCGGTAACGCCGGCGGCTCGGCAGTCGCTGGTCAACCATCCTAACGCTGCTTTCATGACCTCGCAGCCCGTCTTGTCTGCGATCCGGACACAGGATATTTCCCAGCAAAATCAGACCGCGCAGCCTCAGCCTGAACCCGAGGAGCCGACCTCGAGTGGGCGGCTTCCTCTGACGGAAGGTCCGCTCCCGCTGTTTGCGATTTTGGGATTTTTCTCAATTGGTGGGATCGTCGTTCTTCGCAAAATCTCGCGCATACTTTTCTGAGCTCGTGTCCTTTCCTCGATTGTGGTCCCGCGCTATTCGGCGCCCGAGTTCTCGAGAAGCGATTCGAGCTTTTGGCGCGATTTCCAGAAATTGGCCCACAAATCGCCCACCGCGTCGACGCGCTTTCGAATCGTCTTGACGTTCCACTTTTCCGGTTCCAGATCGCTTCGCAGATCGCCCATGCGGACGGGCGTTGACACGGGCGCGTGCGGGAACGCCCGTACCGAATATGCGCACGCCAGCGACTGTCCGCGCGAATTCTGGTGCGCATCCACGTAGATCGAGCCGCGCGCGCGCTTCCTCACCGTCCGTTCCGAGGTAAGCACCCCTGGATTCTTCTTGCTCACTATGGAAGACACTGCCTGCACGAATAGCCGCGCCTGCTCAAACGTGTACCGCGGTTCGATGGGAATGAAAATGTGAAAGCCCGTCGCGCCCGACGTTTTGGCGAAAGCGGTAATCTTCAGCTTGCCGAGAGCTTCCAGAAATAGCTTGCCGAACTTGACCACCGTCGAGAACGGCGTGCCTTCAGTAGGGTCGAGATCGAAGAAAATATAATCGGGATGCTCCTGATCGTTGTACCGGCTCGACCACGGGTTGTGATCGATGCATCCCAAATTCGCCAGATACACCAGCGTGGCCCGGTCGTTTGCGATGATGTATCGCACGGTCCGGCCGCGATCCTCGGACACAATCGAAACCGTCTTCACCCAGTCGGCAGTATCTTTGCCTGCATCCTTCTGGAAGAACGATTCTCCCTCGATGCCGTTCGGATAGCGCCGCAATACCAGAGGCCGGTCCTTGAGGAACGGAAGGATCATCGGCGCAGCCCAGAAATAGTGGGCGATCAAGTCGCGTTTCCTGAATCCATCCTGGGGGAAGTAGACCTTGTTCAGGTTCGTCAAATGGAGGCGGCGCCCATCCACGTCGATGAAGATGCTCTCAGACGCGCCTTTCTCCAGCTCCTCCTGAATTCGTTTGTCGGTATTCAAAGCATCTTCCGAATTTGCGGCGCGAGACGCCGGATCGGAAGAACCTGGCTCAGAACCAGCGCCCTTCTTTCGCGTGCCTCTTTCCTTCGCCGATCCCTTCGCACTTTCCTTCGCAGCCCCCTTCTTCGCGGCTGGCGTCTTCATTTGCTCCTCGAAGGTGCACTCTTTCGGGTCGCGATCCTCCTGCATCCCGAGGAACCGGGGAGCGCGAAGATGGCGGCCATCCGTCCAGTCCGTGAATCGCACGCGCGCGACGAGTTCCGGCTTCACCCAATACGATTGCTCTCGCGTGGAAGGCTCGGCGGCGAACGGGCATTTACTCTCGCGCAGGTTTTGCAGTTGCGGCCACAGCTTCTGCTGGAACTCGGCCGAGAATCCGCTCCCAACGTTGCCGATGTATTCGAGTTTGTCTCCTTCGTAAAGCCCGACGAGCAGCGCGCCGAAATATTCGCGCGTTCCGCGGGGGTCGGTCCACCCGCCCACCACCGCGTCGATATCTTGATCCAGCTTGATCTTGAGCCACGCCGAAGTGCGGCCCACGGGATACGGCGACGAAATCTTCTTCGCGACGATGCCCTCCAGGTGCTTCGCCACCGCGACCTCGAAAAGCTCTTTGCCCTTCTCGAGTACGTGGTCCGAATAACGAACCCTCGCATCCGGCCGGAGAACTTCCTGAAGCAAAGCTTTTCGCTCGATCAGCGGCACTCCTCGAAGATCGTAGCCGTCGAGATACAAAAGATCGAACACGTAATAAACGATGGGAACCTGCTGCAAAAGTTGCGCTGATGGTTTCTGCACCGAAAATCGCATCTGCAGCTTCTCAAAATCGCTTCGCCCTTCGCTGTCGAGCGCCACCACCTCTCCGTCCAACCACGCTTCGTCGGCGTCGACGTTCGCCGCAAGCTGCGACAGTTCCGGATATTCCCGCGTGACGTCCCGGTCTGAGCGCGACCATAGCTGCACCTTGCCGTCTCGCACCGCCGCCAGCGTTCGCCCGCCATCCCATTTGATCTCGAAGAGCCAGTCCGCGCCGGAAAAGGGAGCGTCTGCGAGACTCGCCAGCGCTACACGAATATTTTGCGGCATGGGAGCCTTGCGAGCACCCGCCGGCATTTTGCGTTTCTTGCGCTTCTTCGCTGGAGGTGAAGCTTCCTCGGCGCTCGTTTTCTCGGGGAGGATCACTCGCGGCGCCGCATTTCTCGCGCTGCCAACCGCCGCCGAGTCGGCGTGCTTGATCAGCAGCCATTCCCTGCCGGACTCGCTTCTGCGCAGCTTCACCAGCACAAAACTTCCGTGCAGTTTTTGGCCGTGCAGGATGAATTTCAATTCGCCGCTCCGAAGCTGCTCGCTCGCCGAGGCCTGCCCTTCCATTTCGTACGTCCCTTCGTCCCAAATTCTTACTTCGCCCGCTCCGTAGTTTCCCGCCGGAATCGTGCCGTGAAAGCTCCCGTACTCGAGCGGATGATCTTCGGTCTGCACCGCGAGTCGCTTGTCGGCAGGATTGAGCGATGGGCCTTTCGGAACGGCCCACGATTTCAGGACCCCGTCGATCTCGAGGCGAAAATCGTAGTGCAGCCGCCGTGCATGATGTTCCTGAACGACAAACCGGTTCCCGCCGCGAGCGCGTCCCTTTCCGCGCGGCTCAGAAGTTTCCTCAAATTTTCGCTTTCGCCGGTATTCGCCGAGCGGGGTCATGGCCGCATTATAAACTCCGCCGAAGCCCGCGAGAGAACCATAAACGCGCGTACAGCATCTAATTTCGGACGCTAAGGAAAGGTACGGATGGGTTGCATTTCCCCGTCGAAGTAGCCTTGGAGGCTCGATGACACGGAATGCAGCTCGAAAGAACAAACTGAGGTGAACGAAACATGGCAACTCTTACGATGGCTGCGGCGAAGACTCGCAGCAAACAGCACGAAAATGTGGAAAAACTTCTGAAAACCAAGAGAGACGAGCTGCGCCGCAAGCTGAATCACCGCCTCGGCGACGTCACGGTCGACCGCGAGCCGGATGACGAAGGCGCACTGGCAACGAGCAACTTTGCCAAGGATTTGGCCATCGCCACGCTCGAACGCGAGCGCCGGGAATTGGCCGAAATCGAGGCGGCGCTCGCACGCATCAAGGCTGGCGAGTATGGCGTCTGCGAGACATGCGAAAATCCCATCCGCGAGGTTCGCCTTCAGGCTTTGCCGTGGGCGCGGCTCTGCATACATTGCGCCGACCGCGGCCCGGAGCTCGCTCTCGCCGGGGATTGAACTTTAGGCGCTGCGGCGCGGCCCGATGAAAGCTTGAAACGCGTCCGCGATTCGGCTGGCAAGATCTGCGGGAGACTTCTTCGGCGGCAGTTCGTGCCCTGCGCCATCCACTTCCATAAGCCCGTGCCGCGCCGGAATCAGCTCCAGCGCGGCTTTCATTTCCGCGATGGAACCGAACGGGTCGCGCGCGCCGTGAACGAAGAATGCGGGCTTCGTGATTTTCGGAAAGTGGGCCGTGCGAAGCTGCTCCGGTTTTCGCGGCGGATGAAGCGGGTAGGAAAGCAGAAGCAGACCCTCCGCCGCCTGCGGCTCCTCGGAAATAAGAATCGTGGATTGGCGCCCTCCGTACGAATGCCCGCCCAGGAAAACGCGGCCGCTCACCTTCGTCTGCAGAACCGCCAGCGCCCGGCGCAGACCGTCGCGGTCTCCCTTTGCGCCGCCCGGGAAAGGCGGCCCGTGCGGCCGCTCTTGCCGGAACGGCATATCGAACCGCAACACGGTGAACCCGGATGTGACTAAAGCGTCTGCCATGTGGACCAGCAGCTCTGACCGGCAGTTTGAACCCGCACCGTGCGTCAGAAGAAGTCCGTCGCCATTGGCTCGCGATGGCGAGTGCAGAAAACCGCGAACTCCCGGCTCGCCGTCGAGATCAGTGAAAGCGGTGGACATGGCTTAGGCAGGTCTTCGGAAAACAGAAATTATAGAAGGTGGTGGTCAGGCGTCGCGCTTCTGGGCCAAATCCTCTCGATACGCCTCTTTGCCGGCTCTCACGGCGCCGCGAATCCTGCCTTTGGCATCGTTCACGGAATCTTCCACCTGCGACTTAACGTCATCCACCGTGTCGGTGACAAAATCCCTGCTGAGTCGGGCGCTTTTGGCTATCAGCTCGCGCGTTTCTTCGCCGGATTGCGGCGCCAACAAGAAGCTCAACGCGATGCCCACGCCCAAACCCACGGCAAACGCGCCGATCGCGCTCGCACTGTCATTTCGTCCCATGATTCCTCCTCTGCGACCGGAATTCCCTGACGCCAGCGATGTCTAGGCTACTCCTGGTAAGTGTTATCGGCAATCCCCGGAAGCATGTACAGGCCGCGCGGGCTATTTGGACGCGGGAAACCGGAAGGTATCTTGGATCGCGCTTAAGCGTTTCTAAGGTGCTTCTACTTAGCTTCGGCCGCTTGCTTCGGCTCGATTTCAAATACCGTGCAACTGCCTGCTCGCTTTCCGGCCACGCCAAAAACCGATTCTACATACTGTGCGCCCGCATCACGTTCCGGCGAATCGAACACCACAACGGCCCGCAAGTTCAGGCTGCGAATCGTTGCCGCTGCACTCTGTCGGTCCGAGGCTTCGTCCACCGGAACCTTCAATATTCCTTCGAGCGCTAGCATCGAACGCAGAACCGGAAGATTCCAAAATTCATCCCAAATGCGCTCTGGCGTGTACGACAAATATCCGTCGACCAACGCGTACTGCCCTCGATCCGATGCTTGCATCCACATGCTCTTCATGCAGTAGGGCGCAACCACGAGGGGAAACGTGAGAACGGTTCCGCCGCGAACGTTCGCGGACAGAATACAGCTCTGCGCTGCGGGAGTATCGCCAGCCGCGGCAGGATCGACAATGGACGACCTCGGAAACGGAACGGTCAGATAGTCGAGCAGCAGCAAAACAGCCACCAGTGAAACCACCACGTATTGCTGCCACTTGCCTCTGAAATTCTCAATCAGGAACGCAACTCCCAGCGAGCTGAGAATCGCGGCGCACAGGGCCACGAGGACGTGAAAGCGCGCAGGAGCCGAAATAAACTCCGCAAAGCGAATGCGGTAGAGGAGCGCCGCCGGCCCGGCGACACCGAGCGAGCGGCCGAGCACTCGTATTTGTGGCCCCAGTGAAAGCAGGTAGAAAAGAAATCCCAGGATGCAAGCCCGCACGACCCACTTTTTGTGCTCCTTTCTTCCCTTCCAAACTCCCAGCGCCGCAAGCGCCAAAACCACCGGCCCGATATATACCGTCCCCTCAAATCCGGCCAGGAACAGCTTGGGATCCCATCCTCGAGCGAAGTGGCCGAGCAGGATGTGATTCCAGCTCGGAATCAGAAAACCGAGCGCGTCAGCCGAAAACTGCTCGAAGTGACCGGTTCCTCGCGACACGGGCATCCCGGACGGATCGCGCAAGAGCATCCTCAGCAGCGGCAGAAATCCCACAACAAAAGTGACCGTCGCTGCGGAAAAAGCCTTCCATGCTCTCTTGAGCGGTCCGACCCCTTCCCACGCAACTTCAATCGCCACCATGAACAAGCCGAACAGCACGCACAGAACTGTGTAGTTGTAGTGAGCGAATGCGGTGAGTAGGAGCGCAAAACCAAGTCCGATTCCCAGCTTCCACGAAGGGTTCGGCCGACGCAGAACCGCGTCGAGCATCAGCACAAACAGTGGAATCGGAAATGCCGTCACGAGGCTCAGATGCCCCAGGGCCTGCGCCAGTAGAAAAGGACTGAATCCGAAAATCACGCCGCCGATCAGAGCCGCGGTTTCGTTGCGGCAAATCCGCAGGCAAAGCAAGCGCGCGAAGAACGCAGCCAGCGCCAACTGCAGAATCAACGCCAAGTTGTAAGCGAGCGCCGGACCAGCCACAAGACTCACGGGTAGCGCCAAGGTCCCAGCCAGCGGGTCCGTCGTGCTCCACGCGAGGTTCACTCGGTTCGGGTGGTAGATCAGGTGCGTGTAGAAGGGATTCTCCGCGTGCGACACCGCGTGCGCGAAGTGCCACAGAAACCATGCGTGCTGGTAATTGTCGCCGGCGTATCCCAGCAGCGCGGAGCGCGGCGAGAGTGATCCTGGCAGGGTGAAGATGACGCCGAGCAGAATGCAAATCAAAAACGCAACGAAATGATTCCGCGCCGAAACCGTTGAGATGACATGCCAGCCACTCGGCGGCTCCGAAGCGTCGAGACTTCCCTGCCCTTGCCTGGCCTGCTCTTGCCTGGAAATCGAAGAACTCACGGCCAGATTATAGCGTTCGCCTCATTCGAGCGGCGTTTTTCGTAGCGCGGTGTCTCGCCGGCGTCTTTCTGAGCAAATTGGAACCGTGAACGCTTGGCCCCAAACTGTCTCGCGTGGAGGTTTATGTCGGGGCTCTATCAATGAAAATCATGCGAAGTGGTTTCAGCGCGTGAAATCGATAAGGGCCGAACGCGTTCAGCTTTAACCGAAACCACGCCTTCCTGATTCTGCAGTTTGCCTTCGATGAGCAGAAACGGGTGCTTCACCACCACCAAGTGATCTTCCTCGAAAAGTTGCGGAGTGATGATCGCATTGGCAATCCCGGTTTCGTCTTCGAGGCTTAGAAAGACGAAGCCCTTCGCGGTTCCCGGACGCTGCCGCGCAATCACGGCTCCTCCCACTCGCACGTTCGCTCCGTCGGGGAGGTCTCGCAGCTCAATCGCAGAGCAAATGCCTCGTCGCTTCATTTCTCCGCGATGGTAGGCCATGGGATGAGGACCCACCGTCATTCCCGTGCCGCGAAAATCAGCCACGAGCCTTTCCTCCGAATTCATCTGCAACAAAGGTGAACGAACATCAGCAGCCCGTTCGAGACTATCCGCCGATTTTGCATCCGTTTGCACCGAGAGCGCTTCTGCCTCAAACAACGGCCCCGCTCGTCGCGCAGCGCGTTCCACCTGCCATAGCGCATCCCTCCGATGAATCCCATGCTTTTTCCCCGCGATGAAATTCAAAGCTCCCACCTCGGCAAGCACGGCCAATTCCGATTTTTGAATCGCCGGAACGCGAAGCTTCAAATCTTCGATTGAAGCGAACGGCCGCATCCCGCGCTGGCCCACAATCTCCCGCGCGATTTCTTCACGCAAGCCCTTCACATAGCGCATGCCCAGCCGCACCGCAAAGCCCTCTTTATGCTTCTCGAGTTTGCACAGCCATTCCGAACAGGTCACATCGATCGGCTTGATTTTCAGCCCGTGCCGCTGCGCGTCCTGAACGAGCGTGGCGGCCCGGTAGAATCCCATCGGCTGGTTATTCAGCATCGCCGCCGTAAACGCCGCCAGGTAATGGCACTTCAGGTAAGCGCTTGCGTAGGCGAGCAACGCAAAACTCGCGGCATGCGATTCGGGAAATCCATAGAGTGCGAACGACGTGATCGATTGCACGATCTTCTCTTGCGTCTCCGGCTCGATCCCATTTCTCTCCATGCCCGCGCGCAGTTTTTTCTCGATATCCTTCATTCGCCTTTCGGAGCGCTTGAATCCGAATGCCCTGCGCAGTTCCTCTGCTTCCCCTCCCGTGAAACCTGCGGCAATCATGGCGATGCGCAGCAACTGCTCCTGAAAAAGCGGCACTCCCAGCGTGCGCTTCAGCACGGGCTCGAGCGAAGGATGCAAACATTCAGGAGCCTCGCGTCCCTGGCGGCGCTTCAAATAAGGATGCACCATCTTCCCGACGATCGGTCCCGGCCGGATGATTCCCACTTGCACCACAATGTCGTAGAAACACGCGGGCTGCATGCGCGGCAAAAACGCCATTTGCGCGCGGCTCTCAATCTGAAACATGCCCACCGTATCCGCTTTTTTCAGCGTCTCGTAAACTGTCGGATCGTTCGCGGGCAAGTGCGCGAGATTCACTTCTTCTCCGTAATCCTGCCGGATAATTTGGATGGAATCTTCCAGCACGGCCATCATGCCCAGTCCCAGCAGGTCCACCTTCACCATGCCCATGTCGGCGCAATCTTCTTTATCCCACTGCACCACCACGCGCCCCGGCATCGTTGCGGGCTCGAGCGGCACAATCGAATCCAGTTGCCCCTGGCACACGACCATTCCCCCTGAATGCTGTCCCAAATGCCGCGGCAAATCCTGCACCAGCAGGCACAGCTCGAAGAATTTCCGAATCTGATGGTTCTGCAGATCGAGGCCAGCGTCGCGAAACTGGCGCTCGAGTGTGTCGTTCGCATCCTTGTATTCCCACGCGCTCACGAGGCTCGCCAGCCGGTCCAGAATTTCCGGCTGAAATGAAAGCGCCTTGCCGATTTCACGCGCCGCCGAACGCCCGCGATACGTGATGACGTTGGCCGTCATGGCCGCGCCCAATTTTCCGTAGCGTTCGTACACATATTGAATCGCGCGTTCGCGCTGATCGCCGCTGGGCAAATCAATATCAATGTCGGGCCATTCGCCGCGCTCTTCGGAAAGAAACCGCTCGAATAGCAGTTCCATTCCCACCGGATCCACCGCCGTAATCCCCAGCGAGTAGCACACCGCGCTATTCGCTGCCGAACCGCGCCCTTGCACCAGAATGTTGCGTTCCCGGCAGAAACGCACAATGTCCCAGACGATCAGGAAATAACCGGCCAGTTCGAGCTTTTCGATCAGGGCCAGCTCTCGTTCGATCTGCAGCCGCGCTCGTTTGTTTGCGAGCCCGTAGTGCGCCACCATGCCTTCGTGCGTGCGACGTCGCAGAAAACTTATTTCTGTTTCTCCCTCCGGCGCCGGATATTTCGGGAATTTGTATCCCAAATCGTTCAGTGTGAATTTCAAACGCGAGGAAAGCTCCCGCGTGTTGGCCACCGCTTCCGGCAGATCCGAAAACAACTGCTCCATCTCCGCGGGGGATTTCAAATAGCGCTCGGAGTTGTGGGCGAGAAGTCGTCCCGCAGTGGCCAGGGTTCGATGGTTTCGAATGCAGGTGAATACGTCCAGCACCTCCCTCCGCTGCGGCTGCGCGTACGAGACACCGTTCGTCGCAAGCAGAGGCAAACGCAATTGCCTCGCGATTTCAATGGCCGCTTGGTTGCGCGCCTCTTCTTTGCGGTAAAAGTGCCGCTGCAATTCCACGTAAACATTTTGTCGCCCGAAAATCTCGCAGAGCTGCTGAACGCATTCCGTCGCGCCCGCAATTCCCTTTTTCGCCAGCGCATGCACGAGAGGCCCCTCTTTTCCTCCCGTGAGGCAAATCAGGCCTTCCACTTTTTCGGCGATCTCTTCCCGGCAAACATACCCTTCCCCTTTTTTCGCGCGCAGCTTCATCTGCGTGATCAACTGGCAAAGATTCTGGTACCCCGCGCGCGATTCGACGAGCAGCGGATACCGCCAGCCCTCCGCCGACGTCACTTCCGCGCCGATATGAGCCTGCACTCCAATTTTCTTCGCGGCGAGATGAAATCGCGGCGAGCCATACACGCCGTCGCGGTCCAGCAAAGCCATCGCGGGCATCTGGTGCTCCGCGCACACGCCGGCTAACTCTTCGGGTATCGATGCGCCTTCGAGAAAACTGAAGGCCGAGCGCGCGTGAAGTTCTATGTACGTCAATCGTACATCCCTCGCACAAACCACCCCTGCCGGATCGAGTCGTAAAAAATGCGATACAGACCGCCTTGGGAAGTTCGCTGCGCGCTTGCATTCGGAATTCGCTCCCATTGCTGCGGTCCGGCGGCAACGTCAACTCGCGTTTCAAGCGCGGACGAAAAGCGAATCTCTAAATCCCATTCGTCGTTTTGCCAAGCGTCTTCCCGCCACCAATCTCCGGAACTTCGCCATGGCCCCGACGCCGCCACCACATCGCCGCGCATCCCTCGAAAACCAACGCGGATAGGGCATCCCTCGCGCAACTCCACGCTCGCAGGCAGCGCCGGCCGAAAAATTCGAAACCCAGTAGCTCTGTTGCCATCCTCGGCTGGGACGCGGCTCCTCAGCGACTTGTCATCCCGAATTTCGTTTTTGGAGGGCGCGCGGCCCGGAGCAGCGAATCGGCGCATTCGAAATTCGTCCGGCCGATGCGTGTCCATCAATTCCGGCGAACCGATATGGGCATCCCCCACCAAATTTGCCAGCCGCGCCACGGTCAGCTCCAACTTTTCCGGATCGGGAACACTCGGAAGATACAGCTCACCCTGAGAAACACGCGGCTGCCCCGCATCCGCAGCAAGCACAATTTTCAGAATTGGCGCGGAAGGAGGCTCCGATTGCAAATGCAAGCGCAGCAAATTCAGCAGCATTTTCGAATCGCGCATCGGAACCGGCAGCGTCAAAACCCTCTCATAGATTTTCACTGCGGATTTCTGTCGGGAATCGCCGAACCCTGGGTCCAAATCGAAGCGCACTCGAATCGCGCAGGCTGCCAGCGACCGCGCCACCAGCCGCGCGCACAATTGATCGAACAATCGCCCCAGGAGAAAAGACAGCGGCTCGAGTTCCTCCACCGCATCTTCCAGCTCCATCTCCTCTTCGAAATGAATCTCCGGCTCGGCCAGCACGATGGACCGCACAGATTCCCCGCGCGCCAATTCATGCAGGCGCACCCCCTCTCGCCCCAGACGTTCCGAGAGTTGCAGAACAGGCAATGCCGCCAGCGCCGCGCAGGTATATATGCCCCATCGGTCAAAAGTTTCGGAAATCTCCGCCGACGGAAAAAGGACGTCCACCGGCAAGCGCCCCAGCCACGTCGATTCCTCGCCGGCAGGAATTACGGTAATCCCCGAAAAACCCCGCGCCGCAAGAACAGCCGCGTCGATTTTGGAGGCCACGGCCACATTCGCCACCAGACCCAGGCCCTGCGCGCGCTCCCTCACTTGCCTCGCAATATCTTCTTCAGCGCCGAACAAGGAATGCAGGCCAGCAAGATCGACGACGATCGTGTCCGGCGCAGCATCTTCCATTCGCGGCGAAACCGACCAACCCAGGTCCAGCAAGGCCGCATGCGCGGCCTTCTCCTGCGTTCGCGATCGATGACGAATTTCGACGCCGCAAAATTGCTCCACTTGCGACTTCGTCATTCCCAATGCGATTCCAGCTTTTGCGGCGACTTCGTTCGCTGCCACCACGCTCCATAGTGGTGCGGCGCCCTCGATCAACGCAAGCGCACGATCGCGCAGAGCGGCATCCCCCCGCTCGACCGCCTGCACCATGAAATTCGGAACGAAAATAGAAGCAAAAGCCATCGCAATTCACGCTCTCAGTTCCTCTCTCTGTGACCTCTGTGGTCCGTTTTTGTATTTCGGCTCTTTCCTTATTTCGCTTTAGGTTTTGCTTCCATCTGTGTTTATCTGTGTTCATCTGTGGATTAAGGTTTTTCTCTGTGCTCTCTGTGCCTCTGTGGCAAATTTGCTTTGCATGCGGATCACTTCCGTTCGAATCGCCGCTCCCTCAAACAAACACGCATATGGATGACGAAAAAACGCCTCCACGCGATCCCCACTCGAAATCGTCTTGCGCCACTCCGCCGCCTGCGCTCCCATCCGCAGTACCAGTGAAGCGCACGTTTTCGCATTCGACTCCTGCTCGAGCACCATAAAAATCGTCGGCGTATCCTCTACCGCGCGCCGAAACCGGAACCACGCATTCAACGGAACGTACCGCACCATCTCTGGAGGGATATCGCCCAAATCCAGCGCGACCATCCCAAAGCCTCCGCCCTGCAACAGCAGATCCGTGGCGCGAAGCGCCTGATCGATATTCCGGCAGCGCACCCACAGCAACCGTTTCAATTCCACGCCCGCCAATTCCGCCGAGTGCGGATCGAACGCATCCCGGCCATCGATCAGCGCGCACGCTTCCGCATTCGCCGTTCTCGATGCCAACGCCGCGACCAACAAACTCGTTCGGCCGGAACACGGCGGCCCGCAAATTTCCGTCAGTCCGCCGCGAGGCAGGCCTCCGGCCAAAGAATCGATTTCGGGAATCCCCGCGGAAACCGTCTCCACAATTTTGCGGTCGCGGTAATTGAACGGCGCGGAGACGCGTGAAGCGAGAGCCGCTTCCACTTGAGCGCGCAATGCAGCGAGATTTCGGGCCATGACAGATCGACCGAGGCAAGAAGAAGGAAGGGGACTAGTTTCGCTTTTTCTTCGCCTACGCCAAAATTTTGCCCGAACCCTCGTCCATTGTCAAGCAGGCCTTATCATTGGCTGGAAGTTTTTGCCTTTTCAAATTCCGAAGTTTTCCGAAATTTGAAATCTGGAATTTCCAATTTCAAATGATCTTTGACGATGTGATAATATGTGTTCATGGCGAACACACGAAGCGCGACCCTGAGCGTCCGGCTGAAATCCGAAACCAAGAAGCGGCTCGCGAAACTCGCGAAGGCCTCCGGCCGAAGCTCGAACTTCCTCATTTCCGATGCAGTGGAATCTTACGTCGCCGATCAGGAGAGAATGCTCGCGGAAATGCGCCAGGCTGACCGGCAAGTCCGTTCCGGCCACTACATCAAGCACGAGGACATGAAGGCCTGGCTCCTCTCTTGGGGCACAGACCACGAATCGTCGCCGCCGAAGTGCATCTGCGGCAAGAAGCACGACGACGAAGAGCTGTGCCGTTAGAGATCGTTTGGTCTCCTCTGGCACGCGCGCGCCTGCACGAGATTCGCGCCTACGTCGCCATCGACAAGCCTGACGCAACCGAACGCCTCGCCATGCGAATCGTCGCCCTGGTGGAAGCGCTCAAGAACCATCCTCACCTTGGCCGTGCCGGATCCGAGCCAGCCATCCGCGAACTCGTCGTCGGTGGCACTCCTTATATCGTCCTGTATCGCATCCAAAAGAAGCGGATCACGATCGGCACAATTTGGCACGCAGCGCAAAACAGAAAACACTGATCCGCGACGCGCCATTTCAGTCCCGTAGAGGGACCGTTCAAACTGGAGGCAATGCTGCCGCTTTGCGCCGTGATGCTACAAGACCTCCGGCCACGCCGCCAACTACCTTAAGCCCGTGCGCGATTCGATACAGCAGCGGCTGCGGCTGTCCCCACGCCAGCGCTAAATAGAACAGCGCCGCGACGACGCCGACGATCGCTCCATGCAGCACAAAGCGCGACTCCACGCGTCTGCAAACCCACAAAGCAAAAATGAACGGCATCACGGCCGACGCAATCACAATCGACGCCAGGAAAGCCTGCTGGCCGAATAGAGACCGCGCCGGAAATACAATGGCGAAGACCGCCAACTCCGCCAGCACTCCCCCGATCGCAGCCCGGATCCAATGTATCCCTGTGGAATTCACGATTGCCCGGCATCCTAGCACGAGTTTGTTGCACTTGGACCTCCCTGCCCTCTCTGAAACCTCCCACCCACTGCCGCCGTCAAAGCCACTGCAAACGGGGGAGTGTCTCCATTCAGCAATTCAAATTCGAGGGAGGGAATAGTGCGCAAACTTTGGATTCTGTCGGCGATGTTGTTTGGGGTGTCGATTGTGGTGCCTGTGGCGGGGCAAGCGCAGGGACATGGGAAAAGCCAGAAGGCTCCGGAGTCGGCGGCACCCGACACAATGCGCGGCGGAAGCAGCGATGCGCCGAGCGCGGCGGACCTGAATGCAATCTTCAGAATCAAAGATGAAGGATTCAACCGCTCGCAGGTGATGGACATCATGAGCTACCTCACCGACGTGTACGGGCCGCGGCTGACGAACTCGCCGAACGTGAAGGAAGCCGGGAAGTGGACGATTGACAAGCTCAACGAATGGCAGCTCGCGAATGTCCACCAGGAATCGTGGGGCCCGTTTGGCCGGGGCTGGTCGAACGAACGCTTCTCCGCGCAGATGATTGCGCCGCGCCCCTTCGAACTGATCGCCTATCCCAAGGCATGGACGCCGGGACTCGGCAGCAGCCCGGTGACCGCTGACGCGATGCTGGTGCCGATGACGACCGAGGAAGAATTCGCGAAGGCGCAGACCGATTTCAAAGGCCAGCTCAAGGGCAAATTCGTCCTCACGGCCAAGCCGCAAGAGATCACGCCGCACTATGAACCGGACGCCCATCGCTACACGGACGCAGAGCTGGCGGAAATGGCGACCGATGAAATTCCTGCGGCGCGTGCGCAGGACCGGTTCGCGCAGTTCCGCGCGATGCGCGAGCTGCAAACCAAAGTGCAGAAGTTCCTGCTCGACGAAGGCGTCGCCGCGTGGATCGAGACTTCGCCCCACGATGACGGCACGGTGATCGCCCAGTCGGGCGGCTCGCGCGATCCGAAAGACCCGCCGTCGCTGCCGCGCATCGTCCTCGCCAGCGAGCACTACGGCCGGCTCTATCGTCTGTTGCAAAAGAAAATTCCCGTCACCCTGCAAATCGACGACGAAAACAAGTTCTATGACGATGACCTGAATTCCTTCAACATCATTGGCGAAATTCCCGGCACCGACAAAGCCGATCAAGTGGTGATGATCGGCGGGCACTTCGATTCGTGGCATCCGGCCACGGGCGCAACGGACAATGGCGCCGGCTCCGGCGTGATGCTGGAAGCGATCCGCATCCTGAAGGCGACGGGCGTCAAAATGCGCCGCACGGTGCGTATCGGCCTGTGGACCGGCGAGGAAGAAGGCTTGCTCGGCTCGCGCGCGTACGTGAAAGAACATTTCGCCGATCCGGAAAAGATGGAGCTCAAGCCGGAGCATGCGAAATTCGACGCGTACTACAACGTCGACAACGGCACCGGGAAAATTCGCGGCATTTATCTCGAGCACAACGAAGCGGTGGCGCCGCTCTTCGCGGAGTGGATGAAGCCGTTCAATAATCTGGGAATGACCACGTTGAGCATTCGCCACACCGGCGGCACGGACCATCTTTCGTTCGATGCTGTGGGGCTGCCGGGATTTCAGTTCATTCAAGATCCCATCGATTACGACACGCGCACGCACCACACCGACATGGACCTGTACGAGCGGATTCAAGAGCCGGACATGAAGCAGATGGCGGTGATCGTGGCGTCGTTCGTGTATCTCACCGCCAACCGCGAAGAAATGGTTCCACGCAAGCCGCTGCCAAAGCCCAGGCCGCAGCAACAGTTCTGAGCGCCGGCCAAGGGACACGTGACCGAAGGAATCGGCGTCGCGGTCGGGCTCGGCGAAGTTCTGTGGGACCTGCTGCCACAGGGCAAGCAACTCGGCGGCGCGCCCGCAAATTTTGCGTACATGGCGGCGCTTCTCGGCCACCGCGGAGTGGTGACGGGCAGCGCGGGCCGCGACACGCTGGGCGACGAACTGCGGCAGAAGCTCGACGAGCTTGGCCTCGACGCGTCTCTTCTTCAGCTCGATCCGGCGCACGCAACCGGCACGGTGAAGGTTCACCTCGACGCCGAAGGCCAGCCGACTTACGAGATCACCGAAGGCGTCGCATGGGATTTTCTCGAGTGGACGCCAAACTGGCGGCAACTCGCCGCAACGGCCGGCGTGATTTGCTTTGGCACGCTCGCGCAGCGTTCGCCGCAATCGCGCGCCACGATTCAGGAGTTTCTCGCCGCCGCTCCGAAAGCAAGCCTGCGCATATTCGACGTCAACCTGCGCCAGCAATTCTTCTCGGCGGACATGCTGTCCAAATCGCTGCGCCTCGCGAACGTTGCCAAATTGAACGATCAGGAATTGCCGGCGGTGATGCACGAACTTGGGCTGCGCTTCGACGGTGAGGAATCTTCCGCGGAGCGGCTGCGGCGCACTTTCGGTCTGAAGCTGGTGTGCGTCACACGCGGAAACAAAGGAAGCCTGCTGGTGAGTGAAAGCGGGCGCGATGAACATCCGGGCTTCCCGGTGCGCGTCGTCGATTCCGTGGGGGCGGGCGACGCATTCACGGCGGCGCTCGCGCATCATTTGCTCAAGGACTCTTCGCTGCGAACAACAAACGAAGCAGCCAACCGCATGGGCGCGTGGGTGGCGAGCCAGTCGGGAGCCACGCCCCCGCCTGACTCCGCTGTTCTGAAACTCGTTCTGTTCCCGGAGTCTGCCTGAGCCTACAAGCCGCGATAAATTTGGAAGGGCGCCCAGTAAAACGGCTTCTTGTAGATCGAATCGGAATGGACGAGCGAAAGTTTCGCGTCGCGCAAAGCGGTCTCCGGCGACGCGCCTTTGCTGAGGCCAGCGTAGAGGCGGTTCATTAGCTGCGGCGTGGAATTATCGTCGACTTCCCACAGCGCCGAAATTACCTCGTGCGCGCCAGCGCGCAAAAACGCCCACGTCAGGCCGACGAGGCCTTCCCCCGAATAGTTTCGCTCGCCTGCGCCGTGACACGCAGAAATTGTTACCAATTCCGCGCGCAGCGGCTGCTTGATGATGTCGCGCGCGTACAGTTTGTAGGAGGCGCCCTGTTTGGTCAGGATTACGGCCGAATCGAGCGGGCTTATGAGGCTCGCCGTCCCGTGAGCGACAAAGTGAATGAACGAGAATTGGTCCGGGTGGCTGTTCAGGTATGCCTCCGGTGTCGCAGAGGCATTCGCATAAACCGTGCTGTTCGCGCCGGGAAAATAGTTCTCCACTTGCTTCATTTCCGATTCGGCTTGCGGCAGTTTCGGGAAGTCGGCGCTCGCAGAAACCGGATCGCCTACCAGCAACAGTTTTCTTGGCCCTGCGGCCTTGGCGGCTGCTGACGCGCCGAGAAGCACGAGAGAGTTTGCGTTGGAAACGACTACATCGTCGATCCAGTAGTGCATGTCGGGAGTGGGGACAAGCAGCGCCTCGAAATTCAATCCGTACAGACTACCGTCCGGAATGACGATTACGCGCGAGCCGCTTGCTAACCTTCCGATCGCAGGCGCAACCAACAATTCGTACAGTTTCTGCCCGGCGGCGTTCCGCGTCTCCAGCACATCGCGCGGCCCGGTGAGAGCCTGCCGGTAGGACGCGACGAGTGAATCCATTTCGGCCGCGGGCGGCAGCGAAAGCAATCGAACTTTGGCTGGGTCAATCACCCAGACGTAGGAATGTTTCGCGCCGAGCCAGTAGGAAAGTATCGTGCTGTTCAGTGTTCGCGAGCTTTTCGTCGGCTGAAAGCCGCGCATCGGAAAGGACAGCGCGGCAGAACTAAACCCGAGTCCGTCGGCGAGCGTACGAGCACGGCTCAGCTCCGCAACCTGCAAAGCCTCGTCCACCTTTCCTTCGCCGACCAGAAAATCGATGTACTCGCCATAAACGGCGATCGCGCTCGAGAGAAAAGAGAGTCGAAACTCCTCGGTTTTCACCGAAGAGCGGGCAGTTTCCACCGTCGCGATTGAGCGGCGAAATTCCCGGTCTGCGGTCAGCATGTCGCCCTGGCCCGCGTACGCGTCTGCGAGTTGCGCCTCTGCCACCCAACGAAGGGACGTTTCCGCCACCGGGTCTTGAATCACCTTCCGAAAAATCTGCTGTGCCCGCGCGAAGTGCCCCTTGCCTGCTTCAATTCGTCCGGTGACGAGCAATGAATCGACCTGCCCGAACTTATCGGGACCCGCCGCCTCCAAATCCGACGCTTCCGCGTTGTATTTTTCAGCGAGGCCGGACTGCCCGCGTTCCAACGCGATCTCCGAGAGGTTGTTGAGACATTGTGTGATCGTCTCCTTATCGCCAGCGCGCCGGGCAAGATCCAGGGCCTTCTGGAGGGTCGTTTCCGCCGATTCGTAGTCGTGCTCTTCGTAATAGACGCTTCCGATGTTGCTAAGCCAATAGATTCTGTCTCCCGGGAGCCCGGTTTGCGAAGAAGCCTCCTCGGCCTGCTTGTAGTACACGAGGGAATTCTCAAAATCTCCCAGCTTGAAATAGCTCCAGCCAATGTTGCCGAGGATCGTTGCCTCCGAGCCTTTCGCGCTCACCGAACGGGAAGCTTCGAGGGCCGCGCGGTTCCAGTCGACAGACTCGTCATAGTGCTCTTGCTTCGTCGCAACAAGACCCAGATCGCCCAAGGCCGCCGCCTCGAGGAAAGGAAGTTTCTGCTCGCGAGCAATCGCAAGACCCCGGCGAAAGTCCGATTCGGCTTCTTCGTATTTCTCTTCGTGAACTTCCAGCCCCCCGCGGGACGTCGCGACGTCGCCGAGGAGTTCGGGAGCGTGGGCGCTGGCCAACTGTTGGGCGTCGGCAAAGTATTTTTCTGCGTTCGCGTATTGCTGCGAATAATCGCAGGCAAGGCCCTGGACCATTTTTCGGCGCACAGCAACGTCCGTGTTCGCGAGTGTCACCGGCAAATCTTCGTTCAGGAGGGCAAGCGCTTCCTCGTTTGACCCCCGGGACACGAGAATCTGCGCTTTCAGCACCCGGAAGCGCCAGGCCCAGTCTGTGTTCTTCTTCGAGTATTTGCGATAGGCCTGATCCGCTTCGTTCAGTGCGGGATCCAACTCGCCGTGCCGGGCCTTCTGCTGGGCATCGGCGAAGACGGATTCAGGCGAAGGAGCGGGATGACACCCGCTAGCGAGAAGAGCGATCGTGGAAGTAAAGCAAAGCGTGCGAACTACGCGGCCTAGGGTGGAGGAGGAATGGTCTTGCCGTTGGCTTGCGCCTGTCCCGCGGTGCCGGTTCCGCCGCCCGGTGAACCCAGCTCGAAGCGGAGCATCGTCAAGATGCGGTGAGAATTTTCGGCGACAAGCTCGGCGACAAAAACTTTCCCAAATTCCGGAACCGTGAACACATGCCCCTTGTGCGTCACTCCAGGGCAGCTCACCTTCATGTCTTTCACGAGCGAGCAAAGAACGATCCCACATTCGCCGGGGCGCTTTTGGACGTGACCTGTATGGTAAGGGTCCAGCGCCATTTTGCGAAATCCCTTGTTCGAATCCAGCTCTTTCCTCAGCTTTTCAAACGTGTCGATACGCTGAAAGAGTTCGGTGTCAAATTCAATTTTTACGGGGCATCCGGCGATTCGCAAATTCTCGAAATAGCTGCCCAACACGGTGATGTGCGGCTCGGGCTTATCCGCGGGATGGCGCGAGGCGATCCGCGCTACCACGCGATCGGCAGTGACGACTTGCCAAAAATCGAGTCCCTCGATGACGACGGAAACCATCGTCGTATAGCTTTTGTCGTGGTCGTTGAAGCTCCCGGACACCTGCGTCGACGCGGACTTGAACGAAACAACTTCCTTCAGGCGGAAATCCGTTACGCGCACCGAGCCGTATCCGCCTATAGTCGGCAGCGACATTCCCGCCTGCACGTCGATGGTGTGGTGAAACGGCCGGACGATCTGGCCGCTCAAGGCGTGGCCCTGAGCGTTGTAGTAGTACGTCCTGTGTGGCTCCATCGACATCACCTTTCCGCTCGCTAATTAGTTCGACAATTTCAGCGTGAACGGATACCGCGCAACTTCGGCGGCGGCGTTCGCTTTGGATGGGTCATATCCTCGCACAATGAGGGTGTATTTCCCAGGCGTCAATCGAGCAGGCGGGATCACCAGCGGCACGGTCTGCTTCGCTTCGTCCGACGAGACGGCAGCCGACAATTCGGTGACGCCGGAATCGGATTGAATCTCAATCGCATAAGACGAAAACTGCGGCGACGGAGGAATATCCACGTAGAACCCAAACTCCTTGCCGCGCGGAACGGTTACTTCTGGCGTCGTTCCGCCTCGCGAGTTTGCGCCGAGCAGCGAGAACAGTTGCACGGCCTGCGCGGAATTCGAACGCTCGACCTCCGATCGCATCTGCGGAATCGTGCGTACGTTCTGATACACCACAACCATCAAAAGCAGCGCCATAGCGGGAATCGCAAAAGCCGGCCGCAGGAACCATCCCCAACGCGCCGTCCCTTTGGCGGCCGGAGCGGCAGAAACGCCTTCGGAACCGAGAACATCCCTCGCGCTATCAATAAAAACGGCGCCCGCCTGCACCTCTTGGGCACAGTCCGTGCAAGCGAAAAAGTGGTCTTCGTATTCTTCCCGGGCGACGGGGGTCATTTCGCCCAGCAAATACCGCTCGGCGGCCTTGCTGCGAACCGCCTCAGAATGATCCATATATCTCATCCTCCCTATAGTGACCTGGGAGCGAGAATCGTTTCGCCGCCACCCCTAACATTCGACGTGTGTTCGCCCGGCCACGGCGCCCCCCTCATAGGCAGCTCGAAAGCTTTGCTTGGCCCGGTGCACCAGAACCCGAAGATAATCACGGTCCACGCCGAACTCCTGGCAAACCTCGTCTTTCTCCTTCTCCTCGATAAAGATAGCCTTCAGCAGACGCCGGTCCTTTTCGGGAAGCCGCGCCAAAACCTGCCGGACTTGCTCGCGCGTCTGCTTGGTTACCAGAGCCCCTTCCAAATCAATGGTCTTGTCGGGAGGCTCGGCGATTCCCTCGTCGCTCAACTCCGCGCGGCCCGAACTTCGATAAAACTCCTGTAAAACATTGTTGCAGACAGAGTTAACGAAGCCTCCCAGTCTTTCCGCATTCCGGACGCCGCCTTCGGCCCGAACAACCTTCAGCACGCGCACAAACGTTTCCTGTCGAATGTCGTCGATGGCACTCGCGGAGCGTACTCGGGAACGCAGCTTGATCAGGATTAGCTTGGTAAAGTAAGCAACGAAGTGCTGCTCCGTCTGGAAGTCACGCTCACGGAGCCGCTGCAGGTAGGAGTCATCGAAGGAGTAGAATTCCACACCCTTCCTCGCGTGGCGCGAGTATAGCTTCGCTGCGTCTTGCAGCGCAATCGAACGATTATTCGTACCGCAGAGCGATCATGGGGTCGACGCGCATGGCTCGCCGCGCGGGGATGTAACACGCTGCGAGGGCCACAATAATCAACAGCGTCGCGACGCCGGCAAAGGTAAGCGGGTCATGCGCACTGACGCCGAAGAGCTGGTTGGCCATGAGACGCGTCAGTCCCAGCGCCGCGCCGATCCCGATCGCGACGCCGATCAGCGCCATCCTTGCTCCGTGGCCAACCACCAGCCGCAACACGTCGCTGCGTTGCGCGCCCAGGGCCATTCGCACTCCGATTTCGTGAGTGCGCTGCCCGACCAGATACGAGATCACGCCATAGATTCCGACGCACGCGAGCACCAGGGCCAGGGCCGCGAAGACGCCCAGAAGAATCATCGAGAGTCTCCGCGCAGCAAAGGAATTGGAGACCACTTCGTCCATCGTTTGTACGTTGTAGACCACCTCGCGAGGATCGATTTCCGCCACTGCCCGGCGAACGGTGGCCATGACTAGAGTGGGATCGCCTTCGGTGCGCAGCACCACGGCGACAGCATTCGCGGCGAGCGGCATCAGCTTCTCGGGAAGCTGCATGAAGGGATAATCGAACTGCGCTTCGATGGCCGATTTCGAATCGGCGTCGAGCCCCCACTGCTTTACGTGCCCGACGACGCCGACGATTTCAGCTTGCACGTCGAACCCCGCGATATGGATGCGCTTGCCGATTGGATTTTCCTGCGGGAAATAGGTGCGCGCGAAAACGTCGTCGATGTCCACCACTACCGGCGCGTGCTCGTCGTCCTGCGGCGTAATGAAGCGGCCGCGCTCGAGCGTGACTCCCATGGCCTGCCGGAAGCCGGCTTCAACGAGATAAAACATCGCCTGGGGCATCTCCTGGAGGTTGGTAGGCTTTGGCTGGCCCTCAATCCAGAAAGGCAAGGAGGAGTTATGGATCATCGGGCGGGAGCCCAACGTGACGGAAACGGCTCGGACGCCGGGAACGCTATGCATTTTGTCATCGAAGTACCGCAAACGGGCGCGCGTTTCGGCGGAACTGGTTGTGGGGGCGGCCGGCAGGGACAAACTAAAGGTGATGGCGTGGCTCGGATTGAAGCCGGGGTTGACGCGCCAAAGCGCCGCGAGGCTGCGAACCATAAGTCCGGCCCCGACGAGCAACACCAAAGCCATGGCCACCTCGACAGCGACGAAAACTCCTTGCAGCCGGTGGCGGGCGCTGCTTGAGCCGCGGCCGCTCTCCCTGAGTATCTCCTCTAAATTCACGCGAGACGTTTTCAGCGCGGGAGCGAGGCCAAAAACAATTCCCGCGAGCAGTGACAACGCCATCGCGAAGATCAGGACGCGTGAGTCGAGAGAGACTTCGTTGGCCCGCGGCAAAGTGCCAGGCAAGGTGTCGAGCACCGCTTTGGTGCCCCAAAATGCGAGCAAGAGCCCCAGCGCTCCGCCCAACCCTGCGAGCACGACGCTCTCTGTGAGAAGCTGCCGAATGACCCGGCCCTGGCTCGCGCCCAGCGCCGCGCGAATAGCAAACTCGCGCGAGCGGCCCATCGCCCGCGCTAGAAGAAGATTGGCAACATTCGCGCACGCAATCAGCAGCAGGAAACCAACCGCCGCGAGAAGCACGATCAGCAAGGGCTGCACATTTCCAACGATGTCTTCCTTCATGGGAACGAGTGTGATGCCTACCGCCTTATCGGCCTCCGGGTAAGCTGCCGCGAGATTTTGTGCAATGCCGTCCATGTCGGCTTTTGCCTGCGAGAGCGTTACGCCCGGCTTCAGGCGGCCAATCCCGTGCGCGCTCACGTCGACTCGGCGATCCCGAAAAGATGGATCATTCCATTGGCCAATGGGGGTGTAGACATCCCGGTCCTGACCATAGAAAGTGAAGCCGGCCGGAATCACGCCCACGATCGCATAGGACGTGCCATTCAGGGTCAGCGATTTCCCCGTGATTCCGAGCGAAGCGCCGAATTTCCGTCTCCAGAACCCACCTCCCAGAATCACAACCGGCGCGGCCCCCACTTGATCGTCATCGGCGCGAAAAGTGCGGCCAAGAACCGGAGTCACTCCCAGCGTGGAAAAAAAGTCCGCGGAAATCATGTAGCCGCGAACGCGTTCCGCCACTTCGCCGGTACCGATCAGGTTGTAGTCCTGGTTGCGATACATGGCCATGGATGAAAACGTTTGCGTTTGACGCTTCCAATCCAGGAAATTCATGTAGTTGATCGCCGCGTGCTCGTATCCCGGAGTCTTTCCATAGATCGCGACGAGCTCGCCGGAATGCGGGTAAGCCAGCGGAGTGAGCAGGACGCCGTTGACAACGGAAAATAGCGCCGTATTCGCGCCAATGCCCAGCGCCAGCGTCAAAATCGCAATCGCCGTGAATCCCGGCGACCTTCCCAGCATCCGGAGCCCGTAGCGCAAGTCCTGAAGTAGAGCCTCCACGCTGCCTCCCGCCTTTCAGCCCCGGCGAATCGGACCAATCCTAACGCTATAAATATACGTCCTGCCAGCTCATGTAAACGGGCCACTGCACATCCTCTTTCGTAGTAGCGGCCATCTCAAAGCCATTGAATAATGCTTGCTGCCAAAACTGACCACTGGAGCTTGCTGCCTAATGTTCTACCGCACAGACGACTTACGTATAAAACGCACCGAGGTAGTCGTTCCGCCTGACGTCCTCGAAAAGGAGTTCCCTGAAACCGACGCTGCATCGTCGACGATCTATCAGTCACGCAACCAGATTCTGGAGATTCTTAGCGGCAGGGATCGCCGGCTTCTTGTAGTTGCGGGACCTTGCTCGATCCACGACCCAAAGGCCGCGCGCGAATATGCCGCGCTTCTCAAGAGCGCTATCGCCGAGCTCTCCCGGGACCTACATATCGTCATGCGGGTCTACTTTGAAAAGCCGCGCACCACCGTTGGCTGGAAAGGGCTGCTCAACGACCCCTATCTCGATCAGTCGTTCAAAATCAACGACGGATTGCGCCTGGCACGGCATCTCTTGTTGGACCTGGCCGAGACGGGAGTTCCTGCAGGAACCGAATTCCTGGACATGATCACGCCGCAGTACGTCGCGGGTCTGGTGAGCTGGGGCGCGATCGGCGCTCGAACTACCGAGAGCCAGGTTCACCGGCAGCTGGTTTCCGGGCTCTCGTGTCCCGTGGGTTTCAAGAATGCCACTTCCGGAGACACGCAGGTCGCGGTTGAAGCTGTTCTGTCGGCTGCCCAGCCGCATACGTTTCTCGGCCACACGAAGCAGGGGCAATCGGCCATATTTGTGACCACCGGAAACGCGGATTGTCACGTGATCTTGCGCGGCGGAAGGAAAACGGTGAATTACACGGCCGACTCGGTCGGCCAGGTGTGCCAGCAATTAGAGGCGGCCGGGCTTGCTCCGCGCGTGATGATCGATTGCAGTCACGCCAACAGCAACAAGGATTACACGAAGCAGGCTGCGGTTTGCCGCGATGTGGCACAGCAAATCGATAACGGAAGCCGGCAGATTTTTGGCGTGATGCTGGAGAGCAATCTCGTAGCCGGGGCTCAGAAATTCACTCCAGGACGCCCCTTGGTCTACGGACAGAGCATTACCGACGCCTGCACGGGATGGGACGAAACCCTGGTATTGCTTCGGGAGCTCGCCGCAGCCGTTCGTTCTCGCAGGTGAACCGGGTATCTCCTTTCGGCGGTGTTGCTGCTCAACCGCGAAGCCAGTGCCGTCAATTGCGGCGGGCGAGGCGCTGAGCACACAGTATGTCTACCCGGCAACACAGTCCCCAGAAAGCGCAGGCCGCAGACCGCAGCATCCACAGGACAAAAACAATGGAAGTCGAAATGCGATGCGATGTAAGGGCGTGGAATCCAGTGAATCAACCACTGCGAATGTTCATCATCATACCGATCCTATGGATGGCGAGTCTTGCTCCTGCGTCACAGGAATTGGATATCCGAAAAATCGATTTCTATAATTTCGCTTATCCCTGGAACGAGCTAGATGTTGTACCCGACACGTGGGAGTGGTTAACGTCGTCGCCCGCAATGCGAATCTCGACGGTGGGCGGCTTGTACAGCTTTCACGGGGACGGTGAGGAGGGATTTCCCGCCCCCCTGATTAGCGTCGAAGCTGTCACTTATGGCGCCCTGCTTGCCGATGGACGCGACCAAGCAGCGGTATCCCTAAATTACAGCACTGGCGGCACGGCAAACTGGGATTATCTCTATGTCTATACGCTCGAGCATGGTCAGCCCGTACTTCTCGCCCGACTGCGGACCGGTTCGCGTGGCGCTGGAGGCTTGATTGGCGTTTCGATTCGACACGGCCTGCTGATTTTGGATTTCGCAGACAAGGACCGAATGGATGGGGACTGCTGCTCAGAAGGCTACGTTCGCGTGAAGTATCGGTGGGAGAAAGGAACCTTCGTTGAGATTGGCACAAGACAGCGCGGGGACCTAGATTCTCACGAAGGTCCCGAGCGACCAACTTTCAGTGAATACTCAGTGACCGATATTTATCACGGGCAACCCGCACCGCCAATCATCACCCAGGAGTTCCGCTCTTTTCGAACCCGGATTCGCTATGGCTCAAATTCCGAAGTGGAATTTGCCGGACACTACACGATTCCACGTTGGGGATGTGGGACAGATTGCAATGCGTTTGTCATCGCCGACTCGATAAGCGGGAAGGTCTACGACGGGCTGGGAGTGGACGGCCTTCCAGTGGATTGGCGCGAACAGTACGCGGCGGACAAAACTCCGCGGATGGAATTTCATCCGAACAGCCGTTTGCTCAAAATCAACGCGTGCCCGAATGAAGAAAACTGCGGTTTCTATGACTACGTCATGATCGATGGAAAAGGCTTGATCTTAATTCGGATGGAACTCTTGCCAGCCCAGTTCCAATCCACGCCTACTCCTTAATCGTGGTTTCAAAGAAAGGTGTTGATGAACGCCTTGGCAAACAGGATTTCCACATTTCCTAAATTTCCACAGCCAAAAATGTTTCGGGTGTGGTTGACTCCATTTTCACTCAGAGTTACAAGGGTCGTGTCAGAAGCTTTCGAATCATCTGAGTCTTGGGCAGCACGGCAAGCGAAAGTTTGACGCGTTACGCAGGGCACGGAAGGATAGAACGGCTTCGGAAAAGTTCGATCGGTACGGCATCGCGACGACGCCACAGATCTGGTCCAGTGGTTGGCGACGCGCTCCCGTTAGGCTAACGCTTGACGCGGCAGCGCGACGAAAACCGCAGTGACCGCGCAAGGCTTGTCGCAGCCAGCTTCTTCCGGGTAACACCGGGCAGAACGCTCGGCGGCTGTTTCCTTTCGAAACTGAGGGAAAGGGGCGAGCAATCGCCCCTTTTCTTTTTCACCCCAGGCCCAATCCCGCCTCGCTCACCCGCGCGAATTGCCCCCGGCCTGACTTAGCGGTTCCCGCCTGCCGGTTCCCGCATTGAAACGATTTGCCGCCCAACTGCACTATCCCTTGTGTCGGCTGTTGCGCTGGACGCTGATAGCTTCCCCAAGCCCCACGCTTCGCGTTCAGCAGGCGTCCCGACCCCAAAGGCGCATCCGGGCCCCCCCGAGTCGCCCGAATCGGACGACATCCGGGATGCGCCTATCCCAGGAAACACTAGATGGAAGGGCAGGCGGGAGGTAGCAGGACATGGGTCAACAAATAGGCCAAACAATCGACGGAGATGTAGCCACGTTCGAGGATCTTCTCCGTGGCATATCTCCGTGGAGAGCTGGAACCAAGTCAGAGGGCACAGGCGGTTTCGAAATGCCGATACTCAATGCGCGCGCCGTAGAGTTCATCGCGAAGCCCGGCAAAAACGCCGACCTTCGCAACCGTATCGGGACGTCGGTGTTGAACTTCCTGGAAAGGCAGCTCGGCTTCAAGGGCTCGTTCGTGCTGACGCCCCATCGGGAACCGCGATTGGTGCTCGTCTTCAGTTTCTGGGAGACGGAAATCGACTCCCGGGAGAATCAGTGGGAATGCGCGAATGAGATTCAGCGTGCAGTCGCGCCTCTCGTCGATTCCTTCTCGCGAGTTCGCACGTACCAGGCAACGTTCCCGGAGGTGCCTGAGACAACAACACAGCCGGTGGATCTTCAGCCCTGCTAAATGTGGCTAATCAAGCAGCCACATCAGCCAAGGGCGCAAGACCACCGCGGAAGCACAGATCAAGGAACTCAATGAGTATGATAGAAAGCTCAATTCGGCCAAGTGACGAAAAAGATGGAGCGGCGCGGGCAAGAATAAAACCAATTCGCTGCGATGTGGAACATTGCGGCTTGCCGGCCGTTGCGTCCTTAACCGCCGGCTCTGAAACTTTTTCAGGCTTAGGGTTTGTATCCCGAAGCGTCGGGACAAACCCGGAAACGCGGACTCGAGCGCGATTCCTTTGTCTTCCTCACTTCATCGAGCATTGTTACGAGGCGCTCAGGCGCTGCAGGCCGTCGCAATTTCCGAATCCCGACTCCGCCGCTTTCGAATCGGAGAATCGCTTCCTCGAGGAATGCGCCGAGCAGGCTGCCCTGCTGGTCTGCCCGCTTCGGGGATTCGATAATCTCGACCGGGCTCGCCTGTTCGACATTTTCCTGTGGGCAACCGAGCTGAGCACGAAGCGCGGGGTCTTCGCGCCGAGCCGCGCGGAGGAATCGCAAGCCAGCCGCGGCGCGTCGGCCGGCGGCGCATCTTCGAGCTGAACTGGGACGACGTCCTTTTTGTTTGCGTTTTCCCTCGAAACGGCAGAACCTACCGCCAGCGATGTCCCTTGAAAGAAGAGTGCCGCGATCTATTTTCACGTCGCCGACGTTAGGCCTCCTCTTCGCGGCGGCTGCTATTTGCGCGTCCGCAACAAATCACCAAGACAATCAAAAAGGAACTGCCTATCAGGACTACAAGGGAACTCCGTATCAGGACAGCCGTTACCAAGGCGGCGCGCAAAAGATTCCGGGACGCGTGGAATGCGCCTACTACGACATCGGCGGCGAAGGAGTGGCGTATCACGACTCCGACGCCAAGAACCACGGCAGCGGAGAGCTCAATCCCGCGGACGGAACATACTTGAATCAGTTCCGCATGGATGAGGGCGTCGACATCTCGTACACGAAGTTTCACAAACAGATCGACGATAATCCCTACAACCTGGTCCTGCCTCCTGAAAACCAGCTCTACGTGGGATGGACCGAGCCGGGAGAGTGGTTCAACATCACGGTTCAGGTTGCTCGCGCCGGCGTTTACACCGCCGATCTTCTGTACACGTCAAATCGCGGTGGAACCATCTCGCTGGACGTGAACGGAAAAGACGCAAGCGGGCCGCTGACGATCGTTTCCACCTTCAATGCCGCCGAGCCAATCGCCTGGCGCCAGTGACATCACTGGAACGTCGCGCGAAACATCGTGCGCCTGCGGCTTCCGGCAGGGAAAAGCGTTCTCACCGTTCATATTCTCACCGAAGGGAACATGAATCTCGCGTATTTCGATTTCAAGAAGACTCGGTGAAGCTCCTATTTGCCGTCGTTCCCCTGACCGTCATTTCGCTTGAAATGGCCTCGTGATACGATTCTTCGCCGCAACCCCTTGAGAATCTCTTGAGAGGACAATCCATGAAGAAGGCCGTGCTGATTTTTTTGCTCTCTTTCGTGTGTGTCGGCATGTTTTCCGGTCTGTGCCGGGCGCAAGACTCCAAGCCGCTCCTGATGCAAAGCCCCACGCTGAGCAATACGCAAATCGCGTTCGCGTATGGCGGCGATATCTGGATCGTGGACCGCAACGGCGGCGACGCTCGCCGGCTCGTTACTGGGACGGGGCTCGAGAGCGGACCGATTTTTTCGCCTGACGGATCGATGGTGGCCTACACCGGCGACTACGACGGCAATCAAGACGTCTACGTAGTGCCCGCCGGCGGCGGAGATCCTCGCCGCTTGACGCATCATCCCGCCACCGACGTCGCGGTCGGCTGGACTCGCGACGGCAAGAACGTCCTCTTCCGCTCGACGCGCAATAGCTACTCGCGATTCGAAAAGCTCTTCACCGTTTCAGTCGAGGGCGGGTTCCCCACTGAATTGCCATTGCCGATGGGCGTTCAGGCCTCTTACTCGCCAGACGCATCCCATTTAGCTTACGTACCCCGCTGGAATCGGCGCCTCGGCGCAAGCAACAGCTATATCGCGATCAAACACTATCGCGGCGGGCTTACGTCGCCGATTTGGATTGCGGACCTTGCCGATTCGAGCGTGGTGAAAATCCCCAGAGAAAACTCCAACGACTCAAACCCCATGTGGATCGGCGACACAATTTACTTCCTCTCGGACCGCGACGGCGGCGTCACCCTGTTTGCCTACAACACGAAAACCAAGGAAGTGAAACAGGTTCTGAAGCACTCGGGCTTCGATTTGAAGTCCGCATCCGCTGGTCCGGACGCCATCGTGTACGAGCAACTGGGCTCGCTTCATCTCTTCGATCTTGCCTCGGGCAAAGAAACGCGCGTTGATGTTCGCGTCGCCGCCGACATGCCGCAAGTGGTCCCGCACTTCGAGAAGGTGGGAACGCATATCCTGCACGCGCAGATTTCGCCCACCGGTCAGCGAGCCGTCTTCGAGGCGCATGGCGAGATTCTCACCGTTCCGGGGGACAAGGGCGACATTCGCAACATCACGCGAAGTCCTGGCGCCGCGGACCGCGATCCTGCGTGGTCACCCGACGGCAAATCCATCGCCTATTTCTCCGATGAATCCGGAGAATACGCCCTTTATGTGAGCCCTCAGGATGGGCTCGCAGCGCCGCGCAAAATCGATCTGGGCGAGCCGCCGTCGTTTTTCTATTCGCCCAGATGGTCTCCCGACAGCAAGAAAATCGCCTACGACGATAAGCGATTGAATCTCTGGTACGTCGATCTGGATCATCCGGCGCCGGTGAAGGTGGATACGGACCGGTTCGATTCGCCGTTGCACGAATTTGACACCACATGGTCGCCCGACAGCCGCTGGCTCGCCTACACGAAGCAGCTCGAGAATCATTTTCGGGCCGTCTTCGCTTATTCGCTGGAAGACCGCAAAGCAACGCAAGTCACCGACGGGATGAGCGACACCCTTTACCCCGCTTTCGACAAGAATGGAAAATACCTCTATTTCACCGCGAGCACGGACCTGGCGCTCTCGACTGGCTGGCTGGACATGACCAGCATCGATCACCCGGTGACGCGCGCGGTCTACGTCGCCGTGCTTCGCAAGGACTTGCCGTCTCCCATCGCGCCCGAAAGCGATGAGGAGAAGGCTTCGGAATCGAAGGACGCCAAGCCCGATCAGCCTGCGGATCAAGACAAAGACAAAAAGGACAAAGAGGAAGGCAAAGACAAGGACAAAGAAAAGAAGGAGCCGCCGAAGGTCACCATCGATTTTGACGCCCTCGGCCAGCGCATCCTGTCGCTTCCGCTTCCCGAGCACAACTATCTCGCGCTCAGCACCGGCAAGGAAGGCATCGTCTACGTCGCCGAAGGTCCCCAAGTGGACAACGGACCCACGCGCGAAACGCTGCAGCGTTTCGACCTTAAGACTCGCAAGACGGACAAGCTTCTCGACGGAATTCAGGAGTTCGTAATTTCGGCGAACGGCGAGAAGGTGCTGTACAAGCAGGGCGAGAAGTGGTTTATCGCGCCGGCCGACAAATCGCTCAAGCCAAACGATGGCGAACTCAAGACCGAGGATATGGAGGTTTACGTCGATCCCCGCGCGGAGTGGAAGCAGATCTACCACGAAATCTGGCGCATTGAGCGCGACTTCTTCTACGACCCGCATTTCCACGGCCTGAATCTGAAAGCGGCTGAAGCCGCGTACGAACCGTTTTTAGCCTGCGTTACGAGCCGCGCCGACCTCGACTATTTGTTCGCGGACATGCTCGGCAATTTGAACGTTCTGCACATGTATGTGGGTGGAGGCACGCAGCCAGAGCTCAAAACCGTGAAGGTGGGCCTGCTCGGCGCCGATTATTCTCTCGAAAACGGCCGCTACCGTTTCGCGCGTATTTATAACGGCGAAAACTGGAATCCGCAGCTTCACGCGCCACTCACGCAGCCCGGCGTCAACGTTAAGGAAGGCGAGTACCTGCTTGCGGTCAACGGACGCGATGTTAACTCGCGCGAAGATGTCTACGCCTTTTTCCAGCAAACGGCCGGTAAGCAGGTGGTGCTGAAAGTGGGGCCGAATTCCGACGGCAGCGGCTCCCGCGACGTGACGGTGGTTGCCGTCGAAAGTGAAACCGCGCTCCGCAATCTTGCGTGGATCGAAGGAAATCGCCGCAAGGTGGATCAACTCAGCGGCGGCAAGCTCGCTTACGTCTATCTCCCCAACACGGCCGGCGCTGGTTACACGAATTTCAATCGCTATTACTTCGCGCAAGTGGGCAAGGAAGGCGCCGTGCTCGACGAGCGATTCAATGGCGGCGGCGATCTCGCGGATTACATCATCGACTACCTGCGCCGTCCGGTAATGAGCTTCGTCATGACGCGCGAAGGCACCACCTATTCGGAGCCGCAAGAAGCCATCTTCGGACCGAAGACGATGATCATCAATGAATTTGCCGGGTCCGGCGGCGATGCAATGCCGTGGTACTTTCGCAAGGCGGGCGTCGGCCCTCTCGTCGGTATGAGGACGTGGGGCGGTCTTGTGGGAATCGGGAATTATCCGCAGCTAATCGACGGCGGCAGCGTCACAGCTCCGCGCTGGGCGATCTACGGCACGGAGGGTGAATGGGAAGTGGAGAACCACGGCATCGCGCCCGATGTCGAAGTGGAACTCGATCCCAGGCTGGTGCGCCAGGGACACGACCCGCAACTCGAGAAGGCCGTGGAAGTAATGCTCGAATCGCTTAAGGAGCATCCGCTTCCAACCTACAAGCACCCTGACTATCCAACCTATCGTCCCGTGTTCTGAGCGCCTTCGCGGCTGGGCGGTTTCTCGAACCGCCCCCAGCTATCGACGAGCGGCAGACGTAGGGGCGGCTCGCGAGCCGCCCGGCCCGTAGAGTCGTTCCGTGGCCTCAGCTGCGCTTCCAGGCGACGAATGCCGCTCCCATCAGCGGGCAATCTTCGTTGAGCACCACCGTGATCGGAATCTTCGCGAGATAATCTTCGAGCTTTTCTTTGTTTCTCGCCGCGGCCGCAAACCGCCCTTCCTTCAGTTTCGGCAGAATCTTTACCGCGATGCCTCCGGCAACATAGATTCCGCCGCGCGCGAGTGCTCGAAGCGCGAAATTTCCCGCTTCGGAGCCGTATATCTCGATCCACAGATTCACCGTGGCGACGCACACGGGACATTCCCCCGCCAGCGCCCGCCGCGTGATTTCCGGCGCTGGGTCCGTTGTGGTGTCGAAGCCAACGTGTTTGTCATACGGGCTCAGGAACTCGTGGATGTTCTGGAATCCCCTGCCCGAAAGAATCTGTTCCGAACTCACAAAGTCATTGCGCTTCTTCAGGAATTTCCAGAGGTCGGCCTGCTGATCCGTGCTCGGGGAAAAATCCGCGTGGCCCCCTTCGGTGGCGATCGGCACGTGCTGCTCCCCGTCCCAGTAGAGAATTCCCTCGCCAAGCCCCGTGCCTGCGGCGATCACCACCTGTGTCGCCTGCGGTTCAGGAACGCCAGGATAAAGAACTTCCAGGTCGCTCGGTTCCATCACGCCAATGCCGTAGCTGGCGGCTTCCAGATCGTTCACCAATCGAACGTATTTCAGGCCCAGAAACGCGGCCATCTCCGCGCCGTCGATCACCCACGGTAGGTTCGTCGCGCGAACCGTGTTGTTCACCACCGGACCCGCGATTCCAAAGGACGCAGCCGTCACCTTCGCTCCGTTTTGGCTTAAGAAGTCTGCGGTGATGTCCTTCAGCCCGGGGTACTCGTGGCTGGTGTAGCGCTTGCGGGCAACGCGGACCAATTTACCCTGCTGCACGTCGAAAAGACCGAGGTTGGACTTGGTGCCGCCCAGGTCGCCGGCGAGAATCATCGATTCCTCCGAAGTCGAGTGCACGTCACAGCGGGCGCCAGATCTGTCCGTCGGAAGCCAGCAGGTCTTCCGCGGCGCGGGGCCCATCGCTTCCGGCCGGATAATTCGGAAAGGGCGGCGGCGAAGCCTTTTGCCACGCCTCCAGAATCGGATCGACGAGCTGCCACGCCGCCTCGACGCTGTCGGCGCGATCGAACAGGGTCGCGTCACCGCGGATACAGTCGTTGAGCAGCGTCGCGTACGCGTCGCGATTGGCGGTGCCGAACGCCTTCCTGTACTCGAAATCCATGGTCACCGGCCGGACGTCCATTTGCGACCCCGGAGCCTTCGCGCCGAACGAAAGAGAAATACCTTCATTGGGTTGAATATTTAGGACCAGCGAATTCGGCTGCGAATCCTGCTCGCCGAATATTCGGTGCGGGGCCCTCTTGAATTGGATGGCAATCTCCGTGCTCGAACGCCGCAATCGCTTTCCGGTCCGCAGGTAAAACGGAACGCCGTTCCATCGCCAGTTATCCACATGCAACTTCAGCGCCGCGTACGTTTCCGTTGACGAATCGGGTTTCACGCCTGGCTCCTGGCGGTAGCCGCGAACTGGCTCGTCCTCGATCCTCCCGGGACCGTACTGCCCGCGCACCACGTGTTTCCACACCGAGTCGCCGGTAAGTGGCCGGACCGACTGCAGCACCTTGATCTTCTCGTTTCGCACCGACGTAGCGTCGAACCTCGCGGGCGCTTCCATCGCCACCAGCGACGTGAGTTGCATCATGTGGCTCTGAACCATGTCGCGCAGCGCTCCGGCCGATTCGTAGAATGCGGCGCGGCTTTCGACGCCCAGAGATTCAGCCGCGGTAATCTGCACGTGGTCGATGTAATTCCGGTTCCAAAGCGGCTCGAAAATCCCGTTGCCGAATCGGAATACCAGCAGGTTCTGCACCGTTTGCTTGCCGAGATAGTGGTCGATGCGGTAGACCTGCGACTCGTCGAAGACTTGCAGCACCTTCGCATTCAACTCGCGGCACGATTCCAGATCGTGGCCGAACGGTTTCTCGACGATCACGCGCGTCCACGATTTGCCGCTCTTTGGCTTGGCGAGACCCGCTTTCCCGATCTGTTCGATCACTCGCTCGTAGACGTCGGGAGGCGTCGCGCAATAGAACAGCCGATTGCCGCCGAGGTTGGCGTCGCGATCCAATTCATCAAGGCGTTGCCCCAGACTCCGGAATGCGTCCAGATCATCATAGCTCCCGGGAAAATACAGGAGCTGCTGCGTGAAATCGTTGAGCGAGTAGCCCGTTGCGGACGGCGCTTTGTCTTTCGGAATAAACTCGATTGCGTGCTCGCGGAAATCGTCGTCGCTCATCTTCGTGCGCGCGAAACCCAGCAAACGAAACCGAGGCGCAAGGCAAGCATGTCGCGCAAGATCGTACAGGGCGGGCAACAGCTTCCGGCGCGCCAAATCGCCGGACGCGCCGAACATCACGATGACGCACGGATCGGAGGGAATTTCGCAGAAATACGCATCGGTCCGAGATGCTTCGACGGGTTCAGTGATGCTGGCGTTCATGTAAATCTCCGGAGTTCAGTGCCCTGCGGGGCCGATGCGGATCTGCCGTTCGGACGGACTCGCGCGTCCCACGAGAGCCTATCATAACTATACAGATGCTGGCTCCGCCGCCCCGGGTTCGGAGCCCGTGCCCTGATGTGAACAAGCGGCTGGAAATAACCGCCACGGGGCTGCCTTCTGACTCAGGGAAAGCCCTCGCCATCCTTCCGTCACGGACGTCCCTGCTATAGAATTCTTGCGACGCTAACTTGAAGACTCTGAATCTGGTGCTGCGCAGCCTAATCCTCCTCGCCTTCTTTTCTGTGGGTACCTCCGCGTTCGCCCAAGGAGGCCCGCCGTATTACACCAATGACCCGGGCACTCCCGGACCTTTCAATTGGGAAATCAATATCGGCTACATGCCCTTTTTCTACAGCAATCAGTCCGTCTCTCACGTCCCTGACCTCGACCTCAATTTCGGCATTGGCGATCGCATCCAGCTCACTTACGAAAGTGCCTGGTTGCGCGTTCAGAATCCTGGTTCCGCAACTAAATTTGGCCTGAATCAATCCAATCCCGGCGTCAAATGGCGCTTCTACGACGCCGGAGAATCCGGCCTCTCCGTCTCGGTTTTTCCTCAGCTCTTCCTCAACAACCCAGACGACGCCCTCCGCCGTGGTATTACGCCTCCGAACGACAGCTTCCTCTTGCCCGTCGAATTCTCGAAGAAATTCGGCCCTGTCGATGTGGATTACGAAATCGGCTATCAGTTTGTCCACAAGGGACCGGACGGCTGGCTCACCGGGCTCGTCGTCGGCCACGATTTCACCTCAAAACTCGAAATGGACGCGGAGCTCTATTTCCAGGGCACGTTCCATCCCTCCAACGTCCAGACCACCTTCGACTTCGGCGCCCGCTACAAGATCCACAGCCCTGTGATCCTGCTCCTCATGGCCGGACGCAGTTTCGAACCCGCCCGCAGCAATCAGCCCTATTTCGTCGGTTACTTCGGTATTCAGCTCCTGCTTCCCCCGAAGTCCTACCCATCCGATTGATTCGCCGCGGACAGTGGAGAGGAAAGACGAGAGTCACAGCCAACGGGCCATTCACTTTTTCGATGAGCCGGGTGATCGGTCCGCGCCCTGCCCATTTGACGCGAGGTTGACGCCAAGCCTAAACTTTGCCGCTCCATCTTGAGTAACCTGATCCGAGAAGGAAAACCATGACGACAGAATTGCAAGGCAAAGTTGCGCTCGTGACCGGCGGGACGTCGGGCATTGGGCGCGACGCCGCCGTATTGTTCGCGAAATCGGGAGCGAAAGTCGCGATCGCCGGCCGTCGCGAACCCGAAGGAAAGGAAACCGTCGAGATGATCCGCACCGCCGGCGGCGACGGGCTGTTTGTGAAAACCGACGTGTCGAAAGCCGCCGATGTCGAGGCGCTCGTCCGGAAAACGGTGGAAAAGTTTGGCCGCATGGACGTCGCCTTCAATAATGCCGGGATCGAAGGTAACTGGGTCCCCATCACCGAGCAATCCGAAGAAGACTGGGATCGCACCATCGACATCAATCTCAAGGGCGTCTGGCTCTGCCTGAAGTACGAAATTCGGCAGATGCTGAAGCAGGGCGGCGGCGGAGCTATTGTGAACATGGCCTCGGTCGCGGGTTTGATAGGTTCCGCTGGGGCGGCCACGTACGCCGCGAGCAAGCATGGCGTGATGGGGCTGACGAAGGCCGCCGCTCTGGAAACCGCTCGAAGCGGGATTCGCGTCAACGTCGTCTGCCCCGCAGTGATCGAAACAGCCATGTCCGAGCGTCTTTTTGGCGAGCCGGAGGCGAACAAGTTCGCTCTGGGTCTCCATCCCATAGGCCGTTTTGGAACTCCATCGGAAATCTCCGAAGCCGTCCTGTGGATGTGCTCCGACCGCGCATCCTTCATGACCGGCCAATCCATCGTTCTCGATGGCGGCTTTCTGGCGGGGCCCAATTCTCCCGGCTAGCCGCGCGTCGCGAGGGCAGCTCCGCTAAGTTCGATTAGCGGAAGCTGCCGTAATGTCGTGCTCGTGGAACTCCGCAGCTCCGTAGCCCGAGCGTAGTAACTTTCCCATCGAATTGGCAAACCGATATTTAGATATCGGGACCTAACCCCCTTGCGAAATTCCTGCGCTTGTGGAATTCATGTCGCTTGCAGTATCTTAAATTGACTTCTCTCTCAATGAATATCGGCAAGCGCATCCGCAAACTCCGAGAAGCAAAGGGCCTCACGCAGACGGAAGTCGCGAAACGGACGGGCTTGTTACCTTCCTACGTTTCACGAATCGAGGGCAATCGCACAAATCCGGAGATCCCGATGCTCGAGAGGATCGGCGCCGCGCTTGGCCTTCGGCTGTATCAATTCTTCTTCGACGGCAACGGACAGCCCACGGAACTGCCCTTATTCAGGCGCATGAAGCAACGCCAAAGGGACACCGAGTGGGCGGAACTGCAGGAGTTCGGAAAGCTCCTCGCGCGCATGAGTGACCGCAACCGCGCAATGCTCTTCGGAGCAGCCCAGCACCTGGCAAAGCGCAGCGCTCGGTCACGCCGAGCCCGGTCTGGAAGCAAGAATCGGTGAGCTTTGCGGCGATAGGACCCTCGTAGCAATCAGCCTTGCAAGCGGCAAAAATCCACAATGGACTTCCGCGCTTGTGTGGAATTTCCCTGGCCATTGAAGTATCTTGGATTGACCCTTCACGGAGGAATTCATGGCCGACGATAAATGCTCCGACGCTCCGCAGCACGCAGCCGCTCCGCCTCCGCCGGCGGGACAAAACGTCCGCCTGGTGAAATGCGTGAAGTTCGGCAAGGAAATGCCCGGCCTCGACCGCATTCCGTGGAAGGGTGAACTCGGGAAGCGCGTCTACGAAAACGTTTCGAAAGAAGCCTGGAAGATGTGGATCGAGCACTCAAAAATGGTGATGAACGAATTTCGCTTGAACCCGCTCGACCCCGGCTCGCAGAAAATCATGGAAGAACAGATGGAACAATTCTTCTTCGGCGAAGGCGCCAAACTCCCCGAAGGCTATGTCGCGCCCAAGACCAAAGGGTAGAAGCGGCTCACGAAAGCATCGCTTTTCCGAATCTCTCCCCTCCGATGAACTCCGCTCTCCGTGATGAACTCCTCGCAATGGAAGCCGAAGACAAACGCGTGCGGGCTGAACTCCTCGAGGAAGGCGTTCTCGGCGACGGCTACAATCCCCGCATGCGTGAAGTTCATGAACGAAATGCCACGCGCCTGAAAGCAATTATCGCCGCACACGGCTGGCCCGGCCGCTCACTTGTGGGTCAGGACGGGTCACATGCAGCGTGGCGCGTTGTCCAACATGCGATTAGTGATCCGTCGTTCCAGCGCGGTTGCCTTGCAGCCATCGAAAAATCGGTCGCCGATGGTGAAGCGCCGCTGGCTCAACTCGCATTCCTGGTGGATCGCGTGCGCTATTTCGAAGGCAGGCCTCAGATTTACGGCACGCAGTTCGACTGGGATGAAAATGTCGAGATGAATCCGTGGCCGATCGAAGATCCCGAACACGTGGACGAACGCCGCCAGCGCGCCGGCCTGAATACCATTGCGGAACGCACCCGCGAGATTCGCGAGCAAGCCGCGCGCGAAGGCGATACCGGGAAAGATCGCGAAGAACAGAAACGGAAATACGAGGCTTGGCTGCGCGAAACCGGCTGGCGCAAGTAGGACGGGCTAACCGCTGCCTAGGCCCTGACTTGGCCGGTCACAGGATGTTCCACCGGCAAGCGCGGCGAAAATTTGAAACGCATCCTCGCGTGGGCCGCGCGCAATGCCGCCTCAACTTCTGCCGGCGATTTTCCGCGCGCGAAAATGAATCCCAGGTAGCTCGCGCCGTCCGGCCACGCGGCCACGTAGTCGCGCAGACGCGCCGTAATCCGAATTTCATCCACGCCGGAGACTCTTTCGGCGTCCTCCACTCCGTCAACGCCTTCGAAAATGCCGCTGCGTGGCACGGGAATCATCATCACGCCCGAAGCGTCGTCTTCGCGCTCAGCGTCGCTGCCGCCCAGTCCCAGCGCGTGCCGCACCAGCAATTCCTCGAGCGAGATTCGCTTCGTCCCGAACCGCAGCGCCCGCGAGCAAAGCCCCCCAATCGGCCGCGGCGCGACCTCAAGCACCCACGGCCCCTCTTCGTTGACGCGAAATTCCGCATGAACCGGCCCAGTAGTCAGTCCCAGGGCCGCGACGCTTCGCGCTGCGCATTCTTCGAGCTGCCGGCGCACGCTCGCCGGAAGCCGCGACGGCGTGACGTAAATGGTCTCCTCGAAATACGGGCCTTCGAGCGGGTCAGGTTTATCGAAGATGGCCAGCACGCGCGAGCGCCCTTCGTCGAGCAGCCCTTCGATCGCGACTTCCCTTCCCGGAATATAAGCTTCGGCCAGCAATTCATCGAGTCCCGGCTCTCGCAACACTTGAATCACAGGCGATGCAAGCAGCGCGCGGATCCTCGCCACCGCGTGTTCAAATTCCGCCGCGTCATTCGCGCGAATCACGCCCTGGCTTGCGGCGAGCACAGTCGGCTTCACCACGCACGGAAACTTCACACGCGGGAGGATGCTCGAGACGTCGTCCGAAATTCCGAATGAAACGAAATTCGGCACGGGAACACCGGCCTTGCCAAGCACCTGCCGCTGCCGCGCCTTGTTGCGGCAATTCTCAACAGCTTCAGGCGAATTGGCGCGGATGCCCAATATCTGCGAAGCGTATGCAGCTGTCGCAGTCGGGCGATCGCCGAGCGCAAGTATCGCCTCCGGCGGATTGCCGCTCATCTCGCGCGCAACCTCTTCCGCGGCCTCGCGCGGCGCCTCAAAGTGCAGCGCGAGCGCATGATCGCCCCACGGGTCGTCGAGTTGGTGGCACCGGTCAGTCCCGAATACGACCTCGACTCCTAGTCTCTCCGCCGCGTCCGCAAACCCGCGCGTCTGATACCCCAGCTTGCTGGCAAGTATCAGAATTCTCTTGTTCGCGATAGCACTACTTTCCGTCAAGCCATCACTAATCACCAATCACTTCCTCACACAAACGTGTCCGCTTGTTTCATGTGCTTTCTCGCCTCCGCAATGGGGGCCAACTGGTCCCCGGTCGGCTCGGCTCAACAGTACCAAGGCTCATTCAAGTACGGGATCGTCGCGCGAGACGGCATCACGGGCATCTCGCGTTGCGTGACGCGTCTCACCTCGCCTCCAGCCAGCGCAACGTAAGCAGCTTCTTCGATCCGCTCGAAGATTCGCGTGCGCGGTCGGCCCATCTTCTCCCCCGCGTGCACGATTTCCTGCAACCGCTCGCACAACGCGTCCACTCGCGAGTCTGGGTGCTTCCAGGGGTACACCAATGCCGCCTCGTCAAACGGCCGTACGAGTTCGCGTACTTCCGCCAACTCGAGCAGCCGCGAACCCGCCGGAATCAGCAGGCGAATCGCAAATTGAATCGGCGCGACATTCTCGATCAATTCCTGCTCGCGGATGACTTCGAGCAGCTCGCAATAACTCGCCAGCGTCGTCCACGGCGTAAATGTGACGAACGTCGGCGCCAGCGTGAGCCCGATCTCGCGAAACAGCTCAATCACGCGCAGAAAATCGGCGCGTGTGTGATTTTTCGCAAGCCTTTCGAGCACCGCATCATCCACGGACTCGACCGCGCTCGTCACAAATAGGCAATCGGTATCGCGCAGCTTCGGCAGGCAATCGCCATGCTTCAAGAGGTGCTCGACCTTGATCGTGACGTCGTACGTGAGCCGCGGAAATTCGCGATGCAACGCTTCGACAATAGGAATCGCATGGCCGATGCCGTTGAAGAAATCCGGATCCCCGAATGTGACATGCTGCGCGCCGGCCTCCACCTGCTGGCGAATATCGGCGAGAACGATGTCCCGCTCCACAACTCGAAACGTGCCGTTATAGACGGGAACGATGGGGCAATGCCGGCAGAGATGCTTGCAGCCGCGGCTGGCCTCCGTGTATCCGACGGTTCGCGATTCGCCTCCCGGCATCACCAGCATCGCGTATTTTCCGAGCGGCACCAGCCCGCGCCGATCGGGCACGCGGAATCTCTGCCGCGCCAGAGAAATTGTCGAAGCCGGTCGCGCGGCCAGGTTCTTCGCCAGCGCAGCCAACCCTTCCTCGAATTCCCCGCCGAGAATCGTATCGACGCCCAACCCACGCAGATAATTCTCGTTCACCGGCGCATACAAACCATAAAAGCAAACGTGCGCCCGCGGATTCATCTCGCGCACCGCCGGCAACAGCGCCACGGCCAGCCGGGTAGCAGTATGCATCGGCACGTAGAACGCGACGAGATCCGCAGCGCGCACTGCCTCTTCGGCCAGCGGCTCGCGCGACAAATCGAGGCACGTCACCTCGCCTAGCTCGCGCAGCCACGCCGCCGGCGACGCCAGCCCAAACGGCTGCCTTCCCAGCTCATACGTCGAAATCAGGACTACGTTCATGTGTCGGTCGCTTCTAGCAAGCCCTGTGTGAACTTGTGTGAAAATGAAATTATGTCATGCGCAAGCCGCATTATGATGGAATCTTGAAATAGGGGAGAAGATTCGAAGCGTGAATCACCAAGCCAGCGATCCCAACAAGTTTCGAGCGGTGATTCTCGACTACGGCGCGGTCCTCTGCCACGAGCCGCTGGCGCACGAAATCGAGTTCATGGCGGGCGTCTTCCGCATGAGCCCGGCCGAATTTCTCGCGCTTTGGGCTGCCCATCGCGGAGCGTACGACCGCGGCGATCTTTCCACTCCCGAATATTGGGCCATCCTGTCGCGCGAGTCCGGAGTTGAACTCACTCCCGAGCTCATCGATCAGCTCAGTCACACCGACAAGGAAATGTGGAGCCGCGTCAACACGGAAATGATCGAGTGGCTCTCTACTCTTCGGCCCGCGGGTTACCAGACGGCGCTGCTATCCAACATGCAGTTCGACATGATCGAGCACATGCGCGCGAATTTTCCGTGGCTCAGCCACTTCGATCACCAGATTTTCTCCGCCGAGGTTCGCATCATCAAGCCGGACGCCGCCATTTATCGCCACTGCCTCCAGCAGCTCGGCGTCCAACCCCACGAAGCAATCTTCGTCGACGACCGCGAGGAGAACATCGCCACGGCTCGGTCGCTAGGCATCCCCTCATTTCGCTTCCGGTCGGTGGCAGAACTCCGGCGCGACCTTGAGTCCGCTGGCTTTCGTCACCTCCCGTAGCCCGTTCCCCTGCGATTGAACCTGCCGGCATGAGCCGCGCATCCAATCGGTTTGCGCGGCGGCGCACGCCAGACACGCGTCGACAAATTCTTAAAGGGGAGAGATCGGCCATGCCAAAGATGAAAGCGGTACGAGTACCCAAACCGGGAGCGGACTTCGAAATCGTCGAGCGCGAAATTCCCCAGCCCGGCCCGGGACAAGTGCGGATTCGCGTCCAAGCATGCGGCGTCTGTCACAGCGATGTGGTCACTAAGGACGGCCTTTTCCCCGGCATCGCCTACCCGCGCGTCCCCGGACACGAAGTGGCCGGCTTGATCGATGAAGTGGGCGCGGGCGTCGCCACATGGAAAAAAGGCCAGCGCGTCGGCGTTGGCTGGCACGGCGGGCAAGATGGCACGTGCCTCTCGTGTCGCCGCGGCGATTTTGGGACGTGCTCGAACCTGAAGGTTTGCGGAATAAGCTACGACGGCGGCTACGCCGAATACATGGTCGCCCCGGTGGAAGCGCTGGCGCAAATGCCGGAATCGCTCGACGCCGCCGAGGCCGCGCCGCTGATGTGCGCGGGAATCACCACATTCAACGCGCTGCGCCACAGCGGAGCCATGCCCAGCGATTTGGTCGCGGTTCAGGGTATCGGTGGACTTGGGCACTTGGGAATCCAGTTCGCAAACAAGTTCGGCTATCGAGTTGCCGCAGTCGGACGCGGGCCGGACAACGCGGCGCTTGCCAAGAAACTCGGCGCGCACGTCTATATCGACAGCGCCACAAACAACGCCGCGCCCGAACTGCAGAAACTTGGCGGCGCTCGCGTAATTCTGGCCACCGCGCCCAGCGCGAAAGCGATGTCATCGCTCGTAGACGGCCTGGGAATGAACGGTAGGATGATGGTAGTGGGCGCTCCGGCCGAGCCCATCGAGGTGTCAGCTTTGGCGCTATTGTTCGGGCGGAAGAGCCTACAGGGCTGGCCGTCCGGAATCCCCACGGACTCCGAAGACACGCTGCGTTTCGCGGAAATGACCGGCGTGCGCCCCATGATCGAAAAATATCCCCTCGCGAAAGCTCCGGAAGGCTACGCCCGCATGATGAGCGGCAAAGCCGAATTCCGCGTCGTCCTCACCATGTGAGTCTGTTTGACAACTCGGTTTTGTATCAGCCCCTCGACTGAGCGCCGTAGGCGCGGCACAAGTTAGCCCAGCGCCGTAGGCGCGATACCCGTTAACCCCTGAAGACCGAACACGGCAATCGCCTCCCGGATATTTGCTCTTCGCGGGAAGTCCCTTGTGCTCCACGGCTGGTATACTAAGATTGTCGTCGCTGCTTGGCGAGCGTCAGCAGAGAACCCTTGCAGAGGAGCATTTTCCGCGCATGAGCACATCCCCGAAAAATTCATTCTCCACCCGTTCGACGCTGCGCGTGGGCAACGACTCCTTCGCAATCTACCGGCTCGACGCGCTCGAGCGCGCGGGCGTCGGCAAAGTTTCCCGCCTGCCGTTTTCGCTGAAGGTTCTGCTCGAAAATCTGCTGCGCCACGAAGACGATCGCTTCGTCCACGCGAACGATATTCGCGCGCTCGCCACGTGGGATCCCTCGAACGCCGCTGGCGCATCCGAGCAGGAAATTTCGTTCATGCCGGCGCGCGTCCTGCTCCAGGATTTCACGGGCGTTCCCGCCGTCGTTGACCTCGCGGCGATGCGCGACGCCATGCGCAATCTTGGCGGCGACCCCACGAAAATCAATCCCCTTCTCCCGGCCGAACTCGTGATCGACCACTCCGTGCAAGTGGACAAATTCGGCGCCGCGAACGTATTCGCGTTCAACGCCGAACTCGAAATGCAGCGCAATATCGAGCGCTACGCGTTCCTTCGCTGGGGCCAGAAGAGCTTCCGGAATTTCAAGGTCGTCCCGCCCGACACCGGCATTTGCCACCAGGTGAACCTGGAATATCTCGCGCGCGTCGTCTTCGGCCAGAAACAGAACGGCGAAATGGTCGCGTTCCCCGATTCGCTGGTCGGCACGGACTCGCACACGACGATGGTCAATGGCCTGGGAGTATTCGGCTGGGGCGTTGGCGGGATCGAAGCGGAAGCGGCCATGCTCGGCCAGCCGCTTTCGATGCTGATTCCGGCGGTGGTCGGATTCAAGCTGCATGGCCGCCTCGCCGAAGGCGCCACCGCGACGGACCTCGTACTCACGGTCACGCAAATCCTGCGCAAGAAAGGCGTCGTCGGAAAATTCGTCGAGTTTTACGGCACGGGACTCTCCAGCCTAACGCTTCCCGACCGCGCCACGCTCGCCAACATGGCGCCGGAGTACGGCGCGACGATGGGTTTCTTCCCAGTCGACGCCGAAACGCTCGCCTATCTCCGCTTCACCGCGCGCGGCGAAGATCAAGTCCGCCTCGTCGAAGCCTATACAAAAGAACAGGGACTGTTCCGCACTGACCAGACTCCCGACCCGATTTTCTCCGACCGCCTCGAACTCGATCTCGCCACCGTCGTCCCCACGATGGCGGGGCCGAAGCGCCCGCAGGACAGCGTTCCGCTCACGCAGGCGAAATCCGCGTTCGAGAAATCGCTCGAAGGCCACGAGGCCAAGCACGTCACCGTGCAGAACAACGGCGACTGCTTCGAATTGAGCGATGGCTCCGTCGTGATCGCCGCAATCACCAGCTGCACGAACACGTCGAATCCTTCGCTGATGCTTGGCGCGGGCTTGCTCGCGAAGAAGGCCGTCGAGCGCGGGCTCACCACCCAACCTTGGGTGAAAACAAGTTTCGCGCCGGGCTCAAAAGTCGTCACCGACTACATCGAGAAAGCCGGCCTGTGGCCCTACCTCGAATCGCTGCGTTTTCATCTTGTCGGGTACGGCTGCACCACCTGCATCGGCAACAGCGGACCTCTATCGGAGCCGATCAGCAAGGCCATCAAAGACAACAGCCTCGTGGCCGTTTCCGTTCTCAGCGGGAACCGCAATTTCGAGGGCCGCATCAATCCCCTTTGCCGCGCGAATTATTTGGCGTCGCCGCCGCTGGTGGTGGCGTACGCACTCGCCGGACGCATGGACATCGACATCGTCAACGAGCCGCTGGGCAAGAACAAGTCCGGCGAATCCGTTTATCTGCGCGACATCTGGCCCACACCGGCGGAAGTCGAGACCACCATGCGCAGCTCCGTTTCGAGCGACATGTTCCGCAAGGAGTATGCCGACGTTTTCACCGGCGACGATCGCTGGCGCGCGCTCCCGATCCCGGAAGGCGATCTCTACGCGTGGGACGCGAAATCCACCTACATCAAGAATCCCCCGTATTTCGAGCAAATGCCCCTCACGCCCGGCGCGCTTTCCGACCTGCATGGCCTGCGCGCGCTGGCCGTGCTTGGCGACAGCGTCACCACCGACCACATTTCTCCCGCGGGCTCGATTCCGCCCGATTCGCCCGCCGGAAAATATCTGATCGCCAACGGCGTTCCGCCGAAGGATTTCAACTCCTACGGCGCGCGGCGCGGCAACCACGAAGTGATGATGCGCGGCACGTTCGCAAACATCCGCCTGCGCAACCAGCTCGCTCCCGGCACGGAAGGCGGCTGGACGATTTATCAGCCAGGCGGCGAGAAAATGACGATCTACGACGCGGCCATGAAATATCGCGACGCGAATGTCCCGCTGATCGTCATCGCCGGGAAAGAATATGGTTCCGGGTCGTCGCGCGACTGGGCCGCGAAGGGCACAATTCTGCTTGGAGTTCGCGCCGTCCTGGCCGAAAGCTTCGAGCGCATCCATCGCAGCAACCTGGTTGGAATGGGCGTGCTGCCACTCGAATTTCTGCCGGGCGAGACTCTAAAATCGCTCGGGCTCACCGGCCTCGAGGTGTTCGACATCGAAGGCCTCGCCCACGACTTCGAGCCGCGCAAGAAAATGAAGATTCGCGCTCGCGGCGCAAACGGTGCAGAAAAGAATTTCACCGCCATTGCGCGCGTCGACACGCCGTTCGAAGTCGCCTACTATCAGCACGGCGGCATCCTGCACTACGTTCTCCGCCAAATGCTCGGCTAACGATATCTCTCTTTCTGCTGCCCACCCGCGTTCGCTCTAGTTTCGAATACCTCGCAAGTAACTTAACCTAAATTATCCTTGACGCTCGCCTCTAGGCTCGTCAATATTTGCCTACACCGATAAGCTCCGTTCCAAGATCCGTCGCGTCCAACATGGGTTCGGGCGCGACCGGTGGTGAGCCTTCGGGGTTCGCGAATCGGGGTGCGAACTCTCGGGACTCGGAATTCCTGGTAAAGGCGCCATGCAGCCCAAGCCCATGGTCTTTCGCAGGGTTCTGTTCGTACTCGCGTGCGTTGCCTTCTTCGGGCTTTCGGCCGGAGCTCAGCAGATCCCATCCCAGCAGGGCGCCGTCCCGCCTCGCATCACGCAGCCGGTGGATGAAGCGAATTTGATCACTCTCAGAGGCAACACGCATCCGCTGGCGCGCCCGGAATTTGACCTCGGCCCGGCGCCGGCGAACCTTCCACTCAATCGCATGCTGCTCGTTCTCAGCCGCAGCCCGGAACAAGAGGCCGCGCTCGAAGCGTTGCTCGACCAGCAGCAGGATAATTCCTCGCCGAACTACCACAACTGGCTCACGCCCGAGCAATTCGGGCAGCAATTTGGTCCCGCGAACCAGGATGTGCAGGCGGTGACGTCCTGGCTCGAAACGCACGGTTTCGCGGTGAGCCGCGCGTCGAAAGGCCGCGTCGTCATCGAATTTTCGGGCACCGCCTCGCAGTTACAAGAAGCCTTTCACACCGAAATTCACAAGTACGCGGTAAACGGCCAAGACCACTGGGCCAACGCGAGCGACCCGCAGATTCCGGCAGCGCTGGCACCCGTCGTCGCCGGCGTCGCATCGCTCAACGGTTTCCCGCGTCACCCCATGATTCATGTCGATGGCACGTTTTCAAGATCCAAGGCCACCGGAAAGATCGAGCCTGTGAAACCTTTGCTCACAATCGCTAACGGCGGTTGCGGCGTAAGCGGCAATTGCTACGGCCTCGGTCCATTCGACTTCGCAACAGTCTACAACATCTCGCCACTCTGGACGGCAACTACACCTATCGACGGCACAGGTCAAACGATCGCCATCGTGGGCGAAACCGACATCAACCCGCAGGACGTCGCGTCTTTCAGGACCTTTTTCGGGATGCCCGCGCCGAATTTGAATGTCATTCACGATGGGCCTGATCCGGGCATCTTGACGGACGGCGAAGAAACTGAGGCTGACTTGGACGTGGAGTGGTCCGGCGCGGTGGCTAAAGGTGCGACCATCGACTTCGTGGTCTCAGAATCGACGGAGACGACCTACGGAATCGACCTCTCGGCTGAGTACATCATCGACAATAATCTTGCACCGGTGATGAGCGAGAGTTACGGCGAATGTGAACTAGGGATCGGCACAAGCGGAAATCAGTTTTACAGCCAACTCTGGCAACAGGCAGCCGCCCAGGGAATCACGGTGTTTATTTCTTCAGGAGATAATGGCTCAGCGGGCTGCGACGATTTTGACGCCGCCCAGCGGCCGGCCCCTTCGGAATACGGCCTGCAAGTGAGCGGCTTTGCTTCCACCCCGTACAACGTGGCGGTGGGCGGCACTGATTTCAACGACGCGTTGAATCCGAACTTGTATTGGAACTCCACCAACGCAGCGACGACACAAGCGTCCGCCAAGAGCTACATTCCCGAAGAAGCTTGGGACAATACCTGTACCAACGAAATCTTCGCCAGCCTCGGCTTCAGCGCCAGTGCCGAGACCAATTGCAATAATTACCAGCTTGGTAATTTTGTGTCCACGATCGGAGGCTCGGGCGGGAAAAGCGCCTGCACGAACTCCTCGGGACAAGAGCCTTCCACCTGCTCGGGCGGATACTCAAAGCCTTCGTGGCAAACAGGCACTGGGGTGCCGAGCGATGGCAAGCGCGACATTCCAGACGTGTCACTGTATGCGGCCGGATCTGGCGCACCTTCGGGCGTTGGCTACATCGTCTGCGAGGTGGACGGAACTAGCGGCAGCTCTTGCGACCCGACCAATCCAGATACACAGTTTTTTCTGGTGGGCGGAACGTCGGCATCATCGCCTTCGTTTGCCGGAATCATGGCGCTCATCAATCAGAAAACAGGCTCGCGCCAAGGCAATGCGAACTATGTCTTCTACAAGATTCCAGCGCAGGCTGGCGCAAGCTGCACCTCAGCACAAAGTCCAGCCTCGGCGTGTATGTTCTACGACATACCGGCGGGCTCGACCAATGCCATGCCGTGCGCCACGGGCAGCAGTCCGACCTGCGTTACCAGTTCTCCTGGCGACAGCTTCGGAGTGCTGTCCGGCTACGCCACGACTTCCGGGTATGATTTGGCCACGGGGCTCGGCTCCGTGAACGTCACGAACCTCGTGAATCAATGGAGCACCTTTGCGGGCCAATTCAAAGGGACCAAGACAACGCTTGCGCTCACGCCGCCGGCGACTCCAACGCATGGCCAACCATGGACCGTTGCCGCCAGCGTAACCCCGCAAACTGGCAGCGGAACGCCGACAGGCTCCATCACTCTGATCGCGGACACAGGTGCCAGTCCAAGTGGTCAAGACGCGTTGCCGCAGGTATTCCAGCTAAGCAACGGTTCTCTTCCCGCCGGTACCACAACCTTTCTGCCTGGAGGCACAAGCTACAAGGTCACGGCCCATTACTCGGGAGATCGCACATTCGGGGCTAGTGATTCCAGCCCGGTTACAGTCACGGTCAACCCCGAGACCAGCAAGACAAGCGTCCGCGTTGTGACCTTCGATTTCTCTTCGGGTCAGGTTGCCAGCGCAAACGCGTCCTCGTTGCCTTATGGATCGCTCTCTCTCGTTCGAGCAGACGTCATGAATGGCTCGGGCACAAGCTGCTTCAGCTCGGGTTCTAGCGCTCCAGCCTACGGCTGCCCGACCGGAAGTGTTGCTCTCGCGGATACGGGAAACGCCTTGGGACCAGGACCCCTTCAGCTAAACGTCGAGGCATACACCGAATACCAGCCTTTCCAGCCCACGGTCGGATCTCACAGCCTGACCGGCAATTACAGCGGTGACCCTAGCTACAATTCGAGTTCGACAACGGACGTAGTTACCGTCACTCCCGCGCCCACTGTTACTAGCGTGCAGAATCTGCAGACGATGGTAATTGGAACTCCGATCGTGATACAGGTGATGGCACGAACGACAAGCGTAGGCAGCTACCCTGTGTCTCCTGGCGGAACCTTCACAGGCTTTGATGGAAGCACACAGATCTCGTCTAGCACCTCCACGTATGACGGCGTTATCTATCCCGCTCCTGATTCGCCGTATGTTTACGACACGATAAGCGGAAACGTCCCGACGACGATCTCAGCGCCTACGGGCTCGCATACCCTAACTTTTCGCTACTCCGGCGACGCCAATTACTCTCCATCGACATCCGCACCGACCGTGATAGATGCTGTTTACTCCACTCAGACGGCGCTTACGTCTTCATCACCAACAATTGAAGACGGTCAAAGTGTGACCTTCACCGCCCAAGTGACCCCAAGCCAAAGCGCCGGGGCTCCCGTCACTGGAACGATCTCGTTCAGCGCCAATTCTGCGGGCATCGGAACGGCTACCGTGACCGGCGGTAAAGCGCAGATCACGACGTCCTCGCTGTACGTGGGCAATTATCCGATCATGGCCACTTACAGCGGAGACACCAATTACTCGACGTCTTTTGGATCATTCCTGGAAACGGTGAATCTGGTCCCCACGACCACCGCAGTATCGTCATCGAATTCTTCCGTTGCCGAAGGAGCGAGTGTAACCTTTACGGCCAAGGTAACTCCGGCTCAAGCGGGGATTGCACCCATGAGCGGGTACGTATTATTTGCGATAAACGGTGCGAACTACGTTACAACGGTAACAAACAATCAGGCGCAGTACACAACCAGCTTTTCGACAGCCGGGTCTATTCCGGTGCAAGCCTCCTACGACGGAGATCCAAACTATTCCTCCTCTTCCGCGTCCCTCACGGAAACCGTCGTTCCAAACCCCACGTTCTTGATCGCGGCCAACTCGGCTACCATCACTGTGACGAGCCCAGGCCAATCCGGGTCGACGATGCTCACGTTTACCGCACAGAATGGCTTCACCGGATCTGCCACGCTGACCTCTGCCATGTGTTCGCGTCTCCCGTCCGAGAGCACCTGCAGCTTCAGCAATCCCTCCACCGTGAACCTCACGGCGGAAACCACATCTCAGACGGTGACTCTCACGGTCATGACAACCGCGCCCAGCTCCTCGCTGACGCCGTCTGCGCGCCGGGTCACTCCGAGGGCTTGGCGTGGAACCGCCCGTGTAGCTCTCGTATGCGTGATGTGCTTGGGTCTGCTGTTCTTTGGCATGCGAGCGCGGCAGGGCCGCTGGAAGATGGTTCTGGCCTGCGTCGTTTTTGTAGCCATTGCAACCTTCCCCTCATGCGGAGGCGGTGGCAGTAGCGGGCCTCCCCCGCCTCCCCCCAATCTCGGCACGCCGGTCGGCAACTACACCGGCGTCACCGTCACCGTCACGATGGGTGGCGTCACGCAGAGCATCAATACAATCGCAGTGAACGTCGAGTAGAACCCACCTGGCTTTGCTAATATCCCAAGGGCAGGCGCCTCGATATAGCCTCACGGCAGGCGGGTGCCAGGGAAACGCAGGGGGAATCGATTTGCGCATATTGAAGTGGACGGCGATCGGGCTCGTCGCGATTCTCGCGATCGCCTTCGGCGTCGGCTGCTATTTCATGGGGAGCCCGCGGGACCTCTACGGCTTCCTGCGCTACGCGCTGCCGCAATGGCATCGCGGCGACCTCAAACTCGGCGACCCTGCGCCGGACGCGCGCCTCATCGCGCTCGATGGCCAGTCGAGCTTTTACCTGCACGACCGCGTCGGCGGCCGCCCTCTCGTCCTGATCTTTGGCAGCTACACTTGACCCCCGTTCCGCCGCCAGATCGGTGATCTGGTAAAGATGTACAACGACTACAAAGACCGCGCCGATTTCCTGGCTGTCTACATTCGCGAAGCGCATCCCCTCGATGAGTGGCAGATGAAAAAGAACGTCGACGAAAACGTCTGCTACCCGCAGCCCACCACTCTCACGCAGCGCATCGCCATCGCCAACGACTTCACGCAGCGTTTCCATTTTCCGCTGCCGCTCGGCATCGATCCGATGAACGACCTCGCCGACCATCTCTACGCAGGCTGGCCCGAGCGCCTGTACGTCATCGATGAGTCGGGAAAAATCGTCTACCGCGGCGGCCTCGGCCCTTTCAATTATCATCCCGCAGAAGTGCGCGCCTGGCTCGAGAAGCGCTTCCCCGACGTTCACGCCGAACCTCACGCCGCCGACTAAGCCAGCGGTGCCTTATGTCGTCGGTTTTGGTGGGAGCCCCCGACTTCAGTCGGGGGAGCACGGCCTTTAGGCCGTGCGAGGACGCGATCGAAAAACAGTACGGGCTTTAGCCCTGGGAATTCGGCCGGCCGTCTGGCAACTCGGTTCCGTGTCAGCCCCGGACTCGGGTTTCAGGGTTTGTACTTGCAAACCCTGAGCTTGAATTGGTTCAGGCTTGTCGTGTGCCTTTTGCTTCATCTGTGTTTATCTGTGTTTATCTGTGTTCATCTGTGGTTCCAAGGTTTCACGGCCCTTGTCGCTCAACTCTAGTTCTCACACAGACTCTTCAGCCCCGGCTTTGCCTGAATCTTGCCACGCGACAAATCCCCGCGTCGAGTCGTATAAATGATTATGCTGGCTTCGGTGATCCCATCCATCCCCAGCGGTTCTGAACTCACGGCGATCCTCGTCGTCGTCTGTTTCTCCGCGGGCCTGAACGTGTACGCAACGGTAGGAATGCTGGGAATCCTGGCGCACGCGGGCGCGCTGACGCTTCCTCCCGCGCTTCACCCTATCGAGAACTGGTACGTCATCGCCGTCTGTGCCGCGTTGTTCCTCGTCGAATTCATCGGCGACAAAATTCCCGTTTTCGACTTGCTCTGGAACGCTCTGCACACCTTCGTGCGCATTCCCGTGGCCGCGCTGCTGGCCTACGGCGCCACCGCGCAATTGCCGCCATGGGAGCAATTGCTTGCAACCTTCCTCGGCGCGCTGATCGCTTTCGCGGCGCACGGCGGAAAGATTGCGGCGCGCGCCGCGGTGACGCACTCGCCCGAGCCCATCTCGAACATCGTGCTGAGCCTCGGCGAAGACGCGGCTGTGGTGTTCCTCACGTGGTTCGCCACGCTGCATCCGTACGCATCAGCCGCAATCGTCGTCGTTGCGCTAATTCTGATCATTTTTATGATTCGCGTCGTCGTGCGGGCAATGCGCAATCTTTTCGGCGACGCCGGCCGCGCGATCGACGTCCACCCTACCTCATAGATTTTCCGGCCTCTTGCCCTGGCGGGCTTTGGCCCTGGGACCGTGATACCAAAATCAACTCGCCTCCGCGAGATGCAGAACATTGAGCACGCGATGATGCGATTTCCATAAAACTTCCAGCACCGCAGGAATATCGGCGCCCGCCAGTCGCACAACGCACGCCGGCGTATCCCCTTCCACCGACGTGAACAGGCTGAGAACGTGAACCGCGTGGCCAGCCGTAAGATCTGCCACCAAGCCAAACGCATCCTCGTCCTTGGCAATCGCAAAAGTAACGCGCGCTCCGCCCTCTGGCGACGAGAAAAGCGCCACAAACGCTCGAAAGATATCCGACTCCGTAATGATCCCAAGAAGTTTTCCGTCACGCACCACGGGCAGTGCGCCGATTTTTCGATCTCGCATCAACAGCGCCGCTTCTTCAATCGGCGTCTCCGGCATCACTGTCAGCAGATCGCTTTTCATAATCTCCCGAGTCGCCACGCGGTCCTGCGGAGTTTTCCGCACCAGGACCGCGAAAGGATTCACGTCCGACGGAAACGCATGCAGGATGTCGCCGGCCGACACGATACCGAGCAGTCGCGGCCCGCCTGCGTGCGATTCGGCAACCAACAAACGCCGGATACGATGCCGCGCCATTAAAGCCGCAGCTTCGGCAATCGGCGCGTCGGGACCAATAGTGATCAGGTCTCGCGTCATCCACATGCTTACGATCATTCGCTGTACGCCCTTCCGAGTTGAAGCCGATTCGCCGCTATCTTAATCGCAAAGCCGTCCGTTTGGCCCGCTGATCTGGAACTTCCGGGTTGCGACAACCCTTTCTACTACTCTTGCTCCGCAAATTTGGAGACATACTGTTTACAAGTTGTTGACCATGACGTGGTGATTTCCCGCGGAGCTCGCTGCTACTGTTCGCGAGTTCTATCTCGCACTGTTTGCGTGCCCAAGGAGAAGTCCATGAGAGTCCCGGCCAAATTTGCGCCAAAATGATGCTAGTAGTTGCAGTACTCCTCGCAACAGCCACGTGGTCTCGAGCGAATGAAGCCGCCACAGCCACATTCACCGTCACCACCGTTTCGCCAGGCTTGTTCCAGTACGACCTAACCCTCACCGACACAGGAACAACCACGATCGGCACCTTCTGGTTCTCCTGGATACCAGGGGCTGGATTCATGCCTGTCGCCCCCTCCAGCGTCGCCTCGCCTGCCGGCTGGTCCGACATTCTTACCAACAGCGACGGCGCGATTCAATGGACCAACAGCACGCCGCTATCGCCCGGCTCTTCCTTGAGCGGCTTCGAATTCGACAGCACACTCACGCTGGCGCAACTCGAGGGCCCATCCACCAGCAACCCGAGCGATCCCGTGGATACATTCTTTACTTACTCGGGCGCGCCGTTCAGCGACGCAGGCTTCCAAGGCGTGGCCACTCCGGCAGCCGCAGCCACCACTCCAGAGCCGGCAACGTTCGTGCTCTTGGCAGGCGCCCTCGGCCTGCTCGCATTCGCCAGCCGCTTCCGCAGCCGAACTCACACCGCCATCTAGCTTTACCTGCACTGGTCTCGCTCCAGACCGGAAGGGCCGGCCGCCTCTATTGCCGACCCTTCCGTCACGTATTCCATAGCCCTGTAGCTCCCAGCCGCACTCAAGCTGTTTCCCTCAGCGCCTGCCGATCTGTTTTTGTCTGTTTGTGTCTGTTCTTATCTGTGTTCATCTGTGGTTAAAAGGTTTTTTCAAACCGACGCACACGAATCCCCGAAGAATTCTGCCGGTATTTGAATCGAGGGAAGCGCTATTCCGGAAGGGAGAGCGGCCCGCGGGAGCGGGCCGCCCTGTAACGACTAGAGGCTTGTGACGTTGGCTGCCTGCAGGCCCTTGGGACCGCGGGTTACTTCGAATTCAACAGCTTGGCCTTCGTTCAAAGACTTGTAGCCGTCCGCCTGAATCGCGGAGAAGTGGACGAAAACATCTTCGCCCGACTCCCGCTGGATGAACCCATAACCCTTGCTGGCATTAAACCACTTCACTGTTCCTTGTTCTTTCACTTCTTTTGCTCTCTTTTATATGAGCTATTTGTTGCTCTCCGACCGCCTCCAGCCGTACAACAAAAAGGGGCCGCAAGCGCGTGCTCGCAGCCCCTTCCATCGAATCTAAAGGTGTTACAAGAGCGACAAACGCGAAAAAATAATAGCATCCCCAAACTTTCGCGCCAAGCAAATTTTCCGCACGCGCTCACGCAGTTGCAATGCACCTCTCACGTGCGACACCACAGGGTGTACCAATCACAGTTAACTCGACGGCAACGACGATTCCAAGAACGACTCCGAGGAGAGGCTCCCAGCTCCTTTTGACGCCACAGATTGAGTCCCTAATCTTGCGTTCGCCGCGTCGGACAGCCATAATTGATGCGTACTTGGAATAGCCTTGGACCAGTTGATGAAAAGTCGGTTAACCAGAACTAGCTTTCAAATCGCAACGGTCGTTGTGCTGCTGTTCGCGGTCGCAGGATTGTCGACGCTTGCCAAGAACAGCCAGTACTTCCCGAAGTCACATCCCACGCATTACGTCAATAGCGCGAACAAGATGAAGGCAGCTGCGCAGCCCGTCGTCTTCGAACGAGCGCCGCTCCAACTGATCGCGAAGGTCGTGCCGCCGCGGCCGCGTGCTCCTAAGAAGCGTGGGATCGAGGAAGTTTCTTTTCCTTTGCCGTCGATCGGCGTCACCGTTTCTATTCAGCATCGATCTCCCCCTTCGCGCTCCTAGCACCAGCACGTTCCGAGTTACTCTAACCTAACTATTGAATGAACTGGGTCGCGGCTCTGTCACATTTTTAGCGCGCTCTTTTCCGCGACAGGAGTTGACATGAATAGCCGGTTGCGCAGGCTGAGTACCTCACTACTCATTCTTACGGTATTCCTGACAGGCCTCGCATCCGGCTGCGGCGATGCCCGCAAAGCCGAGGCAGAAGATGCCGCGCATGCTCCGACTGCTCCCGTGGTGAAGGTCGCGCGCCGCAACCTTTCGAACACTCTCGAGATCGCTTCCGAATTCGAGCCGCTCCAGGAAATCGAGGTTTACGCAAAAGTTTCCGGCTATATCAAAAAGCTGTATGTGGACTGGGGAACGCACGTTAAGAAGGGGCAACTCCTCGCCGAGCTGGAAATTCCCGAGCTGCAGCAGCAATTGCAACAAGATGAAGCAGGCGCTCGCCGAAGCGATCAAGACCTCTCCCGCGCTCGCGAAGAACTCAACAGAGCCCAATCTGCTTATAACGTCGCGCACCTCACCTACACTCGTCTCGCCGATGTGCAGAAGTCGCGGCCCGAGCTCGTGGCCCAGGAAGAGATTGACGCCGCTCAAGGGAAAGATCTGGAAGCAAGCGCAGGCGTTTCATCCGCCAAGGACGCTGTGTCCGCAGCCGAGCAGGGATTGCTCGCCTCTAAAGCCGCGCTCGGCAAAGACCAAGCCATGTTCGGATACGCGCGCATCACCGCGCCTTTCGACGGTGTGGTCACTCAGATTTATGCTTACACCGGCGCGCTGCTTCCCGCCGGGACTTCTTCGAACAAGGGCGACCTCGCTCTGTGCCAGCTTTCGCAAAACGACATTTTGCGGCTCGTGATTCCTGTCCCGGAACGCGCCGTCGCCGATGTTCACGTGGGGGACTCTGTAGATATCGAGGTGTCTGGCGCGAAAAATACGTTCATCGGCCAGATCGCGAGATTTTCCGATCAAATCGAAACGCAAACCCGCACGATGCACACCGAAGTCCAGGTCCTTAACCCAAAATATCTGCTCGTCCCTGGAATGTATGCGTCCGTAAAGATTCCGCTGCGCTCAGCCTCGAATGTTTTGAGTATCCCCGTCCAGGCAGTCCAATCTTCAGGCAACGGTCAAGGTACTGTGCTTCTGGTGAATTCCTCAAACCGAGTGGAGAAACGCGACATCAAACTGGGCATTCAAACGGCCACGGAAGCTGAAGTTCTTTCTGGTCTGAACGAGAACGACACCATCATTTTTGGTGAACAGAATCAATTTAAGACGGGAGAGCTCGTCGCTCCTCAAATCGTCGCTGCTTCGGGAATGGAGTAGGAATCCCAGTGCCGACATTTTCCATACGACATCCTTACTTCATCATCGTCCTCTGTCTTCTTGTCTGTGTACTCGGCCTTACCGCCTTGGTGCAAATGCCTGTTGATATGTTTCCTCCCATCAACATTCCCGTGGTGCTCGTCGCCACTTTCTACAACGGTATGCCTCCCGAACAAATTGAAGCCGACATCACGGACACGTTCGAGCGGTTCTTCACGCTCGGCAGCGGAATCGACCACATGGAATCGCGTTCGATGGCCGGCGTCAGCCTCATCAAGATCTATTTCCAGCCCGGCTCCGATGCCAACGCAGACGTCACCCAAATCTCAAACCTGGCCATGGCGGACTTGCGCCGGCTGCCCCAGGGCACGCTTCCGCCCGTGGTCATGAAAGTGGATGCGTCGAGCCTTCCCGTATGCCTGTTGACCGTGGAGGGCCAAGGCCTAAGCGAAACGCAGCTTCATGACTATTTGCAGTTCAGCATTCGAAATCAGATTGCCGGCGTTCCCGGCGCCACAGTGCCCCCGCCTTATGGTGGCCGCTACCGGCAGATCATGGTTGACGTGGATCCGCTGAAATTGCAGGCCCACGAATTGAGCCCCATGGACGTCGTGCGCGCCATCGATCAATCAAACCTGATTCTTCCGGCGGGTGACGTGCGCATCGGCCCCATGGACTACAACATTTACACAAACGCCCAGGTGCCGAACGCCGACGCCATCAACGACATCCCCTTGAAAACCGAAGGCCAGAAATCGGTCTTCGTCTCCGACATCGGAAAGGCCACGGATAGCTCGTTCCTTCAATACAACATCGTGCGCGTGAACGGGCAGAAATCCGTGTACGTTCCGATTCTCAAGCAAGGTGGGGATACCAACACAATCGCGGTGGTGGACGGAATCCGAAAGGCCATCACGACCCTCCGCGATATTCCCGCGCAACTGAAAACGCATGTAGTTTTCGACCAATCCGTCTTCGTTAAGGGCGCCATTTCAACTGTCTTGAGGGAAGGCGGAATCGGTGTGCTGCTCACGGCCGTCATGATTTGGATGTTCCTGGGAAGCTTTCGCGCCACGGCAGCCGTTTTCCTCTCCATTCCTCTTTCCGTGATGATCACTTTTTTCATCCTTCATTCCGCTGACAAAACGGTCAACAGCATGGTCCTCAGTGGGCTCGCGCTCGCTTTTTCCCGATTGATCGACGATTCCGTCGTGGTTCTGGAAAACATTTACCGTCACCTCGAACTTGGCGAGGATCCCCCGATTGCGGCGGTAAACGGCGCAAACGAAGTAGCGTTGCCGGTCCTGGCGATCATGCTGGTTGCTGTCGTCGTGTTCTTTCCGGTCACTTTCCTTTTCGGCGTAAGCAAATATTTGTTCTCCGCTCTTGCTCTAGCCGTCGTGATCGCGTTATTCGCCTCCTATTTCGACGCCGTAACGGTCGTCCCGCTTTTTTGCGCGTATTTTCTAAAGCCCGTCCACGTCCTTGACGAAGAATCGGCCAGTTCGCCCAAGTCCTGGAGCCAGCGGTTTCATGCCGCGTTTAACGCCAGGTTTGAGCGGATGCTGAACGTTTACGAACGCTGGGTTCGCAGGGCCCTCGAGCGTCCCCGCGAAGTTGTTTGGGGCTTCGCCATTTTCTTCGTCTTGTGCTTTGCGCTTACTCCGTTGATTGGCGTCGCTTTCTTTCCCCGTGCCGACGCAGGTCAGTTCGTCATCAACGTCAAAGCGCCCACGGGAACGCGCATCGAACTCACCAACGATTACGTCAAGCAAGTGGAAGACATCATCCGGAAGGTTGTCAGATCCTCGGACTTAAACACGATCGTTTCAAATATCGGCGTTTTCCCCGATTTGTCCTCTCTGTTCACGCCCAACTCGGGAATGCATACAGCCACCGTGCAGGTGGGTCTCAATGAACATCATAGCGTCAGCAGTTTTGTTTACATGCGCGAGGTGCGGCAACAAATTGCGAAACAGTTGCCGCAGTTGCGTACCTATTTTCAATCGGGAGGCTTGGTCGATGCCGTTCTGAACCAGGGCATGCCGGCGCCGATCGACGTTCAAGTAAGCGGGATGGATCTGAAAACCGGCGACGCCATCGCCCAGAATCTAGCTGGCGAAATTCGGAAACTGCCGGGCGTCTCGGATGTTTACATTCCACAAGACATGGATTATCCAGCCTTGAAGCTCGATGTGAATCGCGAGCGCGCCAGCCAGCTCGGCCTCAGCCCCAAAGAAGTCGTCGACAACGTGATTACCGCCCTCACATCGGACGTCATGATCGCGCCCAGCTACTGGGTCGACCCAAAGACCGGCAACAACTATTTCGTAAGCGTTCAGTACCCCGAAAATCAGGTGAAGTCGATCGACGATTTGAAAGCCATGCCGCTGCGCTCTCCGAATCTCAAGATGCCCACATACCTCAGCCAGGTCGCCGATGTGACTCAGATTCAAACGCCCACCGAAGTGGACCATTATCAATTGCAACGAACGTTTGACGTGTACGTGGCCCCCGGCGGGGAGGACATCGGCGGCCCGGCGAAAGCAATTTCCACAATCATCGCCCGCACTCAACTTCCATCGAACATCCGCATCAATGTACGCGGTCTGGTCGTCACCATGGAATCCTCGTTCAAGAGTTTCGGCCTGGGGCTCCTGCTGGCGATTTTGCTTGTTTACCTGATTCTCGTCGCTCAGTTCGCGTCGTTCATCGACCCGTTTCTGATTGTGCTCGCTGTCCCAACCGGCCTTGTGGGAGTGATCTTCACGCTCGCATTCACGGGAACCACTCTGAACATTCAATCGCTTATGGGGATCGTAATGCTCCAGGGAATGGTGGTCTCCAACAGCATCCTGATCGTCGATTTTGCCAACGTGCTTCGCAGCCAGGGGCACAGTTTAGTGGAAGCAGTGGCGCACGCATGCCGCATTCGGCTTCGCCCTATCCTGATGACTTCGCTGGCCACCGTCGTCGGCCTTCTTCCCATGGCTTTCAAACTGGAAACCGGCAGCGAAGCCTATGCGCCACTTGCTCGCGTGATTATCGGCGGATTGATTTCATCCATCATTCTCACCATCTTCGTGGTTCCAGCGGCATACCTTCTTATGTATCAGCGGCGCACGGCTCCGAATTTGGAGGTTCTGCCCGAGGAGGCGCATTAATGTTTTCCCGTCACCTGCTTTCAAACGTAGTCGCGTTCGTGCTGATGGCCATCCCGTGTGCGGCGCAAAATACTCAGAATCTTTCTCTCGCCGATGCCGAGAAAATAGCCGTCCAGAATCATCCGCAAATTCAGGCGGCCGGATACTTGGCAATTGCGGCGCAAGCGCAGGTGACGCAAGCGCGCTCCGCTTACTATCCGCAAGCCGTCGGCAGTCTCACCGGCGTCGAAGCGGAGCACGACAGCCGCATCGCGGCTGGAGCTCTGAACAACCCGATTATCTACGACCGATATGCCAATGGCGTCGCCGTCGGACAGCTCGTCACGGACTTCGGCAGAACCCATGAACTGGTAAAAAGCTCCAGCCTGCATGCGGACGCGCAGAAGGAGAATGTCGTCACTTCGCGTGCGGACGTCCTCGTCAACGTCGACCGGGCGTACTACTCCGTGTTGCGCGCCCAAGCCGTTCTGAAGGTCGCGGAAGAAACCGTAAAAAATCGCCAGCTTGTATCGGATCAGATTACCGCCTTGGAGAAGAACAAGCTGAAATCGGGATTGGACGTAAGCTTTGCGAATGTGGACTTGGCCGAGGCTCAACTCCTGCTCATTCAGGCGCAAAACGGAGTCGAGGCCTCCTATGCGGACCTCTCCACTGCCTTGGGTTACGCCGACGAGAGAACATTCACGCTTGCGGAAGAGCCGATTCCTCCGGCTCCATCTCCGAATGTTTCCGAACTGATATCGCAAGCGTTGCAGAATCGGCCTGAACTCGTCAGCCGGCGTCTCGATGTCAGTTCGGCGCAAAGCTATGCGACCGCCGAGCGAGATTTGTGGCTTCCTACGATCTCAGCGGTAGGCGCGGCGGGATTGGCCCCTTACCGAGAAGAGCCGCTGGGAAGCCGGTATGCGGCGGCGGGCTTCAACGTGAATATTCCGCTATTCAACGGTCACGAGTTTGGCGCGTTGCGCGCCGAAGCGAACGCACAAGCTCGGGCACAGCAGCGATACCTTCAAGATCTGCAGAACGGTATCGTCCGCGACGTGCGCAAAGCCTGGCTCGAATCAAACGCTGCTTTCCAGCGCCTTTCCGTGACGCAGCAGCTCCTAAGTCAGGCCACGCAGGCCCTCGATCTCGCCCAGCAGCGCTACAAACTCGGCCTCAGCTCCATCATCGAGCTGAGCCAGGCCCAGCTGAACATGACTCAGGCCGAAATTACGCAGGCCAGCTCCAAGTACGACTACGAAACGGCAATTTCGGCGCTGAACTACCAAATCGGCGTTACCCCTTGACGAGCAGTCGCCGGGCTGCTGCACTTTGCCTACTTCTGTCCATCTGCAAAGTGCAGCGACTCAAAACTCTTCAGGCCCTCTTCAAGCCCAGCTGCGTCACTGCTTGAAAAAACAAACAGCAGAAGGTAGTCCTTTTCCAGTGTTGCAAGCTCGGCAGAGTATGCCACGGCACCGTTCACGTGAACTGTGGCATTCACTTTCCAGAAGCTTCTGCCATCCACTTTCACTTCCTCGGGCTGCCCTGCGAATTGCAGGACCGCGCTCCCCTGCGGATATCTCTCGACAAGGGCCTTTACGAAATCCTCGCCAGTCTTCACCCCCGGCTGAACGTCCAAGTTGATTGCATGGATCTGCACAAGTCTCCCGTTTCCCATGCCAGCCTTGGCCGCGCCTCCCATCACCACGAGAAGCGAATACGAGTGCCTCACTGCTGCTTCCACCACGTCCGGAATGGTCGGATCCGTCCCTGCCAGGAAATTCCCGCCAAATCTAGCTATGGCAGTCCCTGCATCACGCCCCAAAACCACCCAATTCTTCGGATACTCGTACGAGAATCCGAAGAAGGTACTCGTATAGACGTTGTCAGAGAAGAAACTGTCATCTGGTTTCGGTCCGCCCGACTGGTCGGCCGGTTTCGCCTCGTCATCCGGACTCGATACTGAGGCGAAAACCGGATTGGCCGGGTCGAGTCGGTGGGCCTCTTGGAACTGCACGATCGCGTCGTCCTTCTTCCCCTTTGCTCGCAGCGCCGCGCCAAGTTCATAGTGGCCTTCCGCGTCACTCGGAGCCCCACTCAGATATGAAGTCAATTGGTCGATTGCGCCGTCGAGGTCGCCGGTATGAAGGAGGCATACACCCAGATGCTTTTTGAGGAGTGGCATCTCTGGAGTTCGCTGAATGGCTTCTCGAAGCACGGGAATTGCATCAGCGTACTGATCACTCTGCGTCAGCGCAAAACCAAGCGCCGTCAATGCAGCCTTATCGCGCGGAAAGATTCTCAGCGCTTCGCGCGCCTCGGGCACCGCTTCGGCGCTGCGATTGGTTGACATCAGAACCGCCGCCAGCAGTGTGTGAGCGTCGGCATCATTAGGCCACTGTTGAAGGGCTCGGCGGAACTCTTTCTCGGCGCCATCGAATTGTTGAGTGACAAGCAGATTACCTCCGAAAGCTGAATGCAAGGTCGCTGAGTCGGGCGCGAGCTGCAAAGCCCTTTGATAGTGGCTGTCTGCTGAAGAGCGATCGCTTGCCTCGATGGCCAGCTTCAGTTCACTAAAGGCTGCGCCACGCTCTGGACTCATCGAAGTAGCGGTAATAGGGCTATAGTCTCGCAGGAGCTCGATTGTCCTGTCTCGAAGTCCCACCGATATCACCATCCTGATAAATTCCGCGTCCGGTTTGAACTCCAATCCACGCGCCTTCATTTCAACGAATGCGTAAGGCGAATACATGTTGCTTTTGCAAAACGCAAGCAACTCGAGTTCATCGAAGGGCCGCTCGCTCTTGGCGTCTTCCCGAACGACCGGAGGAACCACGTAAAGGTCTTCTAGACTTGTGCCGGACCCTCCCAAACTGAAAACCACTGAAATCGTCGAATCTACTTCTACAGGCCGACCTTGCAGTAACGTCGGCTGGTACTTCCATTGCTTTACCGCATCCATCGCCGCCCTCATCAGAAGGGCCGGCCCTGAGACGTACTGCACCTCTTGTACGGACCCATCCTTGGCGATAATCGCGTGGAGAACTACTGTGCCTTCGACGCCGGCGCTCTTGGCTTTTTCTGGATAGAGGGGCAGCGGTTGCCTGATTAGCTTGGCCGCCTGAACGTTGCCACCCACTCGAATCCGCGGAGTTGGAGTCGTCTGGGCCGCAGGAGGCTGCTCGGTGGATGATACGTCTTGGGCGCCTCTGACGGCACATGGGAGTAGCGCCGCCAGGATTAGCGACAACAGGCCCGAATTACGAACCGTTTTATTAGCCACGTCCACACCTAATGGCATGGATATACCACGCTGGAACGGGCATGCCTAGTTCTTGTTTGCCTGGGATCGAAAGGACTTTGGTCCGTTCTGCTCCTTGCTTCCGTGCCTCCTGCCTCCTTGCTCTTCCTATGAGTTATAGAACTACTAACGTAACTTTGAACCTACCTTTCCGCCGGGACTTGTGCTACCGTTGCCTGTTTTTATGCTCAACGAAATTGATCGACGACGAACGGAACCGGGACAAGCGGCCGTCGCCCATCCCTGCGCCCAGCGGCGACGACCCTCCACCCTAACGCTCCGAGCGATCCTTGCAATTTCTAATCGCCAAATACCGAAATTAGAAGGTAGCCTAACCCACTCAAAACAAACGATCGCCCCTCGCTCTAATCGCCAAAATCTCAGAAGTCCGCATTTCAGATACCCGATTTCACCCCCTGCTCAGCCTGGTTTTCCTGCTTGCCTCTTTGCCTCTGTGCCTCGGTGGCCAATTCTTAATGGTCACGAGCTTTCTAATCGCAACAATTTACGATTAGAAATCCTCACAATCCCGCAGAAACAAAGGAGAAAGCATTTTCTAATCGCAACCAAAACGCATATTCCGGTTTGCACAGCCGACGGTCTTCCTCAACCACTGCCCGTGGGATTCAAAGCGAGGAGACACACCTTAATCGGAAGCGGCCGAAAACGGCATTTTCTCCGGCCGATGGCCGGGCCAATCCCGCAGATCGGAGTTTTGCCGCGCCACGAATTCGTTGCGCGTATCGCGATCCAGAATCCGCTGGGTTTTCGCTTTCAACTGCGCGAACACAGTCCGGGCGTCGGCGCCTGCGTCGACCACCTCAAAATTGTATTCGGCGCTCAGCCTGTCGAATTCCGCCAGCAGCGCGGTCTGGTAGCTGCAGAAACTGTCGTACATGTTCTGCCCCGGATAAAGATCCATCCCCGATTCCCAATAGTCGAAGCCCCGCGAGAAAACCACCCTCGGCAGAAGCTCGTCGATGCCGACGCGCATGTAGAAAACGGCATCCGGCTTGAGCGCGACGCTGAAAATGTTGCGAATCCACGCGCCATCCATCCCGCGGACGATCGCGCGAGCCATCAGCGAATAGATATAGCGGTCTGTGAGAACGATGAATCCGGCGCGCAGCGCCGGAACGATTTCGTTCTCGAGCCGGTCGACGAAATCGGTGGCATAAAACAGGCTCTGCGTAACGCGCCCGAGGTTGTTCCCTTCCTTGGCGCGGCGAATTCCTTCACCCGCCAGAGGCGACCTCGTCATGCCCGTGTCGAGCACCGCGTGGCCGAGCTCTTCGAGCCACGGCTTCAGGAGATTGATCTGCGTGGTGCGGCCCGCTCCGTCGGTCCCTTCGATGACGATCAGCTTGCCCGCCATGTCGGAAAGCTTCATTTCGGGCAACAATTTTCCATACGTCTGTCTCATGGCCGTACCCTCAGGTCTTTCGCGTCTTCCAAATGCGCGCGCACCAGGTGCCGAACATGAGCCTGTTGCGTTTCCACGGGCTGCGTGGCGTCGATCACCGTAAGCCCGAATTCCGGAATCATCTTTTCGTATTCCTGAATAATGCGTCCCTGGAACAACCGGAAGCTTTCCTCGGGATCGTCGCTCAACTCCAAATCCATCCCCGCTTCGTAATATTTGAAGCCGTCGCGCGCTCCCACCAGGCGCGAAATGGCGGTCTCGAGCGGCACACGGAAATAGAACGCGATGGTGGGCCGCGCCGCGAAACCGTAGAGGCTCCGGACCCATTCCCGGTCCATGCCCCGCGCCACGTCCCGCGCGAACGCCGTGTAGACATAGCGGTCGCAAAGCACGATAGCGCCCGCTTTCAGCAGCGGCAGGATGCTCCGGTCGGTGCGGTCGGCAAAATCCGTGGCGTGAATCAGCGAAAAGGTTGCCGGCGTCAGCAATTTCTTCTTCTTGCCGTGCTTCGTCGTGTCCTTCACGAGCGGCGACGAGTTCCACTCGCTGAACACCACCCCGTAGCCTTTCGCTTCGAGCCATTTGTGAAGCAGGCTCAACTGCGTCGATTTGCCCGAGCCGTCGATCCCTTCGACGATGAACAGCCGGCCGGGAAACTCGTGATTGCTCCGTTGCCGCAAAGAACCGGAAGGAGCCTGGAGAGGGAGAAAAACCTCAAACGGACCGATGCGAACCCCTGGATTGATGTCCATCGACCTCTTTCTGAGAAGGTTTGCCTTACCAAGCCGGACTGCCTCTCGCTCCGGTTCGGCGACCTCGTAAGATCCTTTAGTTTGTTCGACTTTGCAGCACCAATTTGGGACTTTGTATCGAAATATAAACGGTTTAGTACTAGAACCATCCGAGATTTCCACAGATACGGGCTCTTCGGGATGGACACCTCCCTTGCGCCGGTATATCATCCAGCTTCTTCAATTAATCCTGGTCCAGCCCAACGAGGTCTTAATGAGTCAAGAAGCGAAGATTCAGCACTACCGCGGAGTCCTTTGCGGATACTGCCGGCAGCCAATTCCGTTGCCGGGCATCGTCGATCGCTTGGCCGCGCGCGAGAACGATCCAGCGTCGCACGACCGTGGTGCGCATGCATTCAATCTGCGTTGCCGAGCATGCGAGAGGGAGAAGCCCTATCGCCGCAGCGATATTTCCGAGTTCGAAGGCGCGCCTCGGCCTCGTTTCTCTCGCGCCGCAACGCCCGGACCCATCCACCAGCGTCACAAGGTCGCGCGAGCTGCAAACGGCTAAGCGAGGCGCGACTGAATTCCGACTTGCCTGCTTCCACAGTGCCGCCACAAGGTGCGGCCGGCCCAGCGTTGCATTCGGATGAATCTGTGCTTTCGGCCGCGGCCCGCTTCCTGCGCGAACACCGCGCAAAGCTCCTTCTCGTCTCCGCAGTCGTCCTGATTCCCTGCTTCTGGCACCGCGAAATCGAAGCGGCAGATCTGGGAAGCCACCTCTACAACGCGTGGCTCGCGCAGTTGATCGCGCGCGGCCAGGTTCACGGGCTATGGATCGACCACCGCTGGAACAACGTGCTCTTCGACTATCTCCTCAGTGGATTCGGCTCACTCTTCGGATTGCGCGCGGCGGAGAGGATCGCGGTATCGCTCTCAATCCTCATTTTCTTTTGGGGGATTTTTGCTCTCGTGTGTGCCGCGGCACGCCGAGCGCCATGGTACCTGCTGCCGTGCATCGCGGCCTTTGCCTACGGCTGGACGTTCGAGATGGGCTTCTTCAACTACTATCTCGCCCTCGGATTGTCATTTTTCGGCTTGGCGATCTTCTGGCGCGGCAAAGGATGGGAGCGGCTGATCCCGCTCGCGATGGTCCCACTCGTGGTCCTCGCGCACCCACTGGGACTCTTCTGGCTTGCGGGCGCCTGCGCCTACGTGGGTGTCGCGGAACGGATTCCACCCCGTTATCATCTCCTTCTTTTCATGGCTGCGGGTGTCGCGATTTTTGGACTGCATCAATACTTGTGGCGCCACTACGTGGTGGAGGCCCACCAGGATTCCTTCTACCGGTTTAACGGCGCAGACCAACTCGTGCTGTTTGGGCAGCGATATCGGATCATCGAGCGGGCTTTCCTGATTTTCATCCTCGCTGCGATTGGCCTCGACACGTTGCGCCGGCATCGCGAGCGGCGATTTTGGGCCGCCTACTTCATCCCGCTGCAACTCTACGCAATTGTCGGCGTGGCGGTCGCGCTGCTTCCTCGAGGCATTCGCGTTCCGGAGCACATCGGCGCCATTGCGCTGCTCACGGAACGCCTGACTTCCGTTTCGGCCGCGCTTCTCTGTTGCGTACTGGGCGCTTTGCGGCCAAGCAAGTGGCATTTGGCGGCGTCCCTTGCGATTGCGGCTGTATTCTTTTCGTTCTTGTATCAAGACACCGGCGTCATCAACAGGATGGAGGAACAAGTTGTGAAGCTCGTTCACACTCTGCCGCCGAACCAGCGCGTGATGGGAACGATCCTGCCCGCGCCGGATTCACGCGTCCCCGTGCAACATATTCTCGACCGCGCGTGCATCGGCTACTGCTTCAGCTACGGAAACTACGAGCCGGGCACGGCCATGTTTCGTGTGCGCGCGACGCCGGGCAATCCCTACGTGCTTAGCAACTACGAGCTGGCTGTGGACATGGAAGACGGAGACTACGTTGTCCGGCCTGAAGATTTGCCGGTGTACCAAGTCTATCAATGTACGGAAAGCGGCACGGATTTGTGCATTCATTCGCTCGAAGCCGATGAAGAAAACGACGACCTGGGCGTTCATCCAGACCAATAGCCGCGCCGCGCGATCAAGGAAGTAGACCGAAGACGATCACGCCCGTGGGTGTGCCGACAAACACTTTTCCGTTGGCGATCATCGGTGTGATGAACTTGTTGTCGCTGAACTGGTCGCGCGAGCCCGCTTGATTGCTGTTGTAGAGTTCATTTGCTAGGTTCGTCGCATCGTAGGCGTGGAGCACGCCCGTTCCGCCGTTCTCCACCGCCCACACGATTCCCTCCGAGCTTCCATTTGCGGAAACGCTGGGCGTGGCGCCCGGATATCCATAGTTCGCGGCGCTCACCGATGCCGGCGTCGTCGCCAGCATCGCGTTCGTGATCGGAAACGCCTTCAGCGAATCGCTCACGCCTCCGTAGTACACAGTCCCATTGAAATACGCGGGCATCGACCACACTCCGCCGCCCACTGCGTTGCCGAGTTCCTGATAAATCGCGCTGTCATTGTTGGGATTGAACTTCCCCATCGAATCGCGATTCACCACGTAGACATTCGAGTCCTTCCCCGCGCCGACGGCCAGATGCACCGTGTTACCCGCAGCGTTCTTAAGGTCCGGCAACACGAGAGCTCCGCCCGAACCAAGATCCTCATCGGCATTGGATTCGCTCACCGTGTTGTACATCGTGAAGTAATCGGCGACGCTCAATGACCCGCCGGCGGTGGAAAGCTTCATGAACGCATTGCCATAGTCGCCGTTCACTGGAAAGCCGTTGGCGTTGAGGGTCGGGTCGAACGTTCCGTTTGCCGCAAGAAAGTAGATGAAATTCGAGGAGTCCGCCGCGAGTCCCGCGCCCGCCATCCAGACCGAGCCCTCCGACCCGTTCGGCGTGATATCAATCACGCTCACTTGCTGTAGCGTCGATTCGCTGTATCCCATCACCCACCCGGTGTACGACCCGCCGTCACAATGAGAGGTCCAGCCCATGTAAATCACACCGTTGAGCAGAAGCAAGCCGGCACGCTCGGCGTATTGTCCCGGATCGAACGTCGCGTTGCCGCCCTGGTTCGGGAACGTAGCCTGAATCGCGGTTGGGCTGCCGGTCTGTTCCGTGCCCGTCGTGATATCGAGCGCGTGCAAGCGCTGATGGTAATTTCCGCCGGCGTCCTTCGACATGGCCGCGACAAAAATCGTCCCACGCGCGCCTGACTTGAGATCAATCACGGGCGTGGCCGTGATGCCGATTTCCGGCGTGATCTGGCCGCAGCCGTGGTCGTCGCTGGTCGTCTCGTTCGCGCCGAGCACAGAAGCCTGCCACAGTTGCACGAACGTATCCGCATCGAACGCATACACTAGATCGTGCTCCGTTTCGACGAAAACCACATTGTGAACGGCTCCTGCGATCGTCAAGCTCGGAGCGTACAGAGGCTCCGCATCCACTTTGCCTTGCACCGTGAGAAATCCGATCTTCCCGAATGCTGCGGACTTGACGTTGCTCGTGGTTAGAATCGTTTCGCTAAGGTTCTGACCGGTGCGCCCCACGTCGTTGTGGTAGGTGAAAACGGTTACGTTGGGGTTTCCGCCGCCGCTGCCGCCGCCACTAGTTACGGTCAACGTCACCGAACTGCTGGGTACGGAGCCGACTGAGTTGCTGACGATCACCTGAAAAATTGCGCCGTTGTCGGCAGATGTCGTGGCTGAAGTTGTGTACGTTGCGGACGTGGCGCCGCTCACGCTGGTACCATTTTTCTGCCACTGGTAGGTGAGAGGAGAGGTGCCCGTCGCGGACACGGAAAAGGTCGCCGTCTGTCCAACAGAGACTGTTTGGCTTGTCGGCTGTTGGGTGATGGCGGGCGCCGTCGGCGCTGGCGGCACCGTCGAGTTAGGGACGGTAAGCGCGCAACCATTCTCGAAAACGGCGAGCCCGATAAGCAACACGAGGATTACCAGGCTTGCTCGAACTCCGGTGCTGCGCACAAAACGACTTGGGTTCCAACGTTGTCCCAACATGGCCCAGGCCCACCTGCTCTTCGCAGATTACCTTGGGCCAGGAAGGCCGTCGTCGGGAAAGCTCCCACGGTGCTCGTTCAGTTAGCCGAATATAAACCGAAGATCATCGCTTCTGTAGGTGTGCCCGCTGAGTTTAGAAATGACGGATCTCAGAAAACGGAGGATGAGGATAGGTATTAAAGGAAGGGGACCGCGAACCGTGCCCTGCTACATCGTTTCGGCAGTTGTAGGCTCGTCCTGCCGCACGCGGACAGCTGATGGCTTGCGCCGGTCCGTAAACCACGACCACAGTCTCCACGCAAGTAAAATCCCAACAATGAAGGCGTATTCGAGCGGCTTCCGCACATCGGACTTCACCAGCCAGTAGTAGTGAATCACGCCGGCGATCGCGCTGATATAAATTGCCCGGTGAAGGAGTTGCCAGCGCTTGCCGCCCAGGCGCCGAATCCACCCGGCCGTCGAAGTGATCGCAAGCGGAATCATCAGGACGAACCCGGTAAACCCGACGGTGATGAATGGTCGCTTGGCAACGTCGTCGAGTATGTCATGCCAGTTGAAAGATCGATCGACGCCGAGCCATGTGGAAAAGTGCAGGCACGCGTAAAAAAACGCGAACAACCCCATCATGCGGCGAAACCGGATGAGTTGCGGCAAATGCAGAATCTTGCGAAGAGGCGTGATCGCCAGTGTTATCACCAGGAACCGGAGAATCCAGTCGCCGGTGGCGTGCTCGACGAATTCCACTGGATTCAGCCCCAGGTCATTGTGAAATCCGCGCCACAGGAGGATTCCGAACGGCACGAGGCACAGCGAGAAGACCACCACCTTCGTCCACTTGCTCGTGAGAATGGAATTCAGGAACTCTCGGACCATTTTCGCTGGTTTCGTTCAGTAGTATTTCTTCAAATCCATGCCGTTGTACAGGCTCGCCACTTGGTCGGCGTAGCCGTTGAACATCTGAGTGGGAATCCGCGCCGCAAAGAATCCTCCGCCCAGCCGGCGTTCGGTCTTCTGGCTCCAGCGCGGGTGATCGACGTTCGGGTTCACGTTCGAGTAGAACCCGTACTCGTGAGCGTTCTGAAGATTCCACGTCGTGGGCGGCTGGTCTTTCACGAATCGGATCTTCACGATCGACTTGATGCTCTTGAATCCATACTTCCAGGGGATGACCATGCGCACCGGAGCGCCATCTTGATTCGGCAGCGTCTCTCCGTACATTCCCACGCAGAGGAGCGCGAGCGGGTTCATCGCTTCATCCAGCCGCAGTCCTTCCACGTATGGCAATTCGATTCCCGCCGATCCTCCCAGCGGCATCTGTTTCGGATCGTAGTAGCTCTGGAAGGCGACAAATCTTGCGCTGGGCTTCGGCTGCACCAAATTCACAATCGTGCTCAGCGAATATCCGATCCACGGCACCACGATCGACCACCCCTCGACGCAGCGGTGGCGGTAAATTCGCTCCTCGAGCGGCGCGAACTTCATGATTTCGTCCATCGTGAATTTGCGGGGCTTCTGCACCTCGCCCTCGACGGACACGGTCCACGGCGTCGTCACGAAATTCCCGGCGTTCTGCGCTGGGTCGCTCTTGCTCGTGCCAAACTCATAGTAATTGTTGTAGTGCGTGACGTCCTTTTCCGCGGTCACAGCTTCCGTCGTGCTGCCGGGCCACTTGACGAAGTTGTTGATTTTCTGCGGCACGGATCCCGTCGCCGGCCCGGCGAACACTCTGGGCAATTTTTTGTACGCGGCCACCGCCGCCGAAGTCGCCAGGAGGCCTAGCAGAAAATTGCGCCGCCCCATGTAAAAACCCTTGGGGGTTACGTCTTTGTACGTCAGATCTGGCGCCCGTTTGACCAGCATCGTTAACCTCCACGCCTCAAGCCACTGCGAACTTCACCTAATCATAATACGCAGCTGGCTGGAGATTGGATGTTCCCAGTTCCACAAAGGTTCGGTTCCGTGACGCCAGAGGCGGCGGCCGGTGCGGGCGGAAACAAGCTACTTGCTCTGCAATTCGCTCAAAAGCGAGTCGCGCACCCGTTGTTGCCGTTCGATCGCGAGCTTCGCACCGCAAGACGTTAAATAGAAGACGTCGATCGCCATCTGCCCCTCGGTTTCGATGATCGCGATTTCGATGTTGCACTGTTCGTGCGAGAACGCCGAGCTGATGCGATGCAGAAGTCCCGGCTGGTCCTGCGCGATCACTTCGACGAGCGTGCTTTGCGCCGAGCACTCGTCGTCGATCAGGACTCGCGGCTCGACTTTCACCTTCGGCGGTGTGTTTTTTTCCGATCGCAGGCGGTCGCGCAGCATGCGGTCCAGGTCGGCTTTCCCCGTCAGGACGTCGTGGATGCTCGCCTTGAACCGCTCCCATTCGGGTAGATTGAGCTCCAGAGTGCGAAACCGGTCGGTGAAGTAGAACGTGTCGACGACCGTTCCTGCCTGATTCGAAAATGCAGCGGCCTTGACGATATTCATTCCCCACGCGGCCAGCACTCCCGCCATCGTTGCGAACAGGAAGGGCCTGTCGTGGGTAACCAGCGTCAGTTCGTACGAATGCCGCCCGCGCGACAGGGCGATTTGCACGGAATCTGCGCTCAGATGTCCGGCCATCTCCATATGTCCGATGATTTCGCTTGCGGCGTGCGTCCTCAGATAGCGCCGCGGCAAACCTTCGAGAAAACCTTCGAGCCTTTGCCCTGCAGCCGGCGCGAGGGTGCGGAGATGGGTCATCACTTCGTCGTCTAGGCTCACGTGGAAGCGGTCGTCCACGGTGCGCGTCAAGTAATTCGCAGCGCCGATGTAGAGCTGCCAGATGTTTTCCGCCTTCCACGGCGTCAACGCCTCGGGGTTCACCGCTTTGATGTCCGCATACGTGAGCAGGCAGAGCATCTTCAAGCGCTCCGGCGTTTCCACTCTTTCGGAAAACTGGCGCACGGTTTCCGGATCGAAGATATCGCGCCGCAGCGCCGCGCTCATTTCGAGATGCCGGGCGATCAAAAAAAGGACGGATTCACGATCGACAGCGTCGAGGTCGAGCCGTTCGAGGCACTTCTCGGCGATTTCGACGCTGGCTTGCACGTGGTTGCGGGTCTTGGCGGCCTTGCCCGTGTCGTGCAATAGCAGAGACAGATAGAGCAAGTCCGGTTGCTCCACTTCCTCAAGCAGCTCGGCATAGCGTTGATCCCATTTCGATTGCGATTGCCGCAACAAATGCAAATTCTCGATTGCGACGAAAGTATGCTCATCCACGGTGAACCGATGGGAATAGTCGCGCACCACGAGCGCATCGATTCCGGCGATCTCCGGCATGAGAAGCGTGAGCAATCGCAGCGAGTGCATTTCGCGGAGCGCTTCTCCCGCGTGCGACGCCAGCAGAATCTCCTGCAGGTAATGCCACATCTCCACGCCCTCGGGCGGGTTGGCGGCCGTGAACGACAACGCCTCCTCGATCTGGCGCTCGGCCGTGGAGCTGATCTTCAATCCATGCCGCGCCATGAATCGGAAAGCGCGCAACACAAGCTCCGGCTCGCGCAGGGCCTCCGGGTCCTGAAAAAACAACAGGCCGTCGACGACGGAAAACTCCGCGTTCGAAAGCCCCGACCGCAGATGCTGAAACTGGCGGTAGAGCGAAGGCCGGGTAGAAGGAGCCTCCTCCAACAGGCGCGTGCAAGCGCGATGCACGGCGCGCGCGTGAGCGAAATAGATCCTCATCCAATCGGACGGGCTCAGCAAGTCCCTTCCCGATGCACCGATCTTCAAGGCCGCCGCTTCGTCCTGCGCTTCCCACGTGAGCGCGTTGTCGTCGCGTGTGTGGCGAAAGTGCAGAAAGCATCGCGCCGACATGAGAAATCCCAGTGCCGTATCAAAATGCTTTTGGATCGAACCTGGCCGGCCGCTGCCGTCATTAGGCCAGCCGCGACCTTCTTCCATTTGCGCGATGAGTTCGAGCCAGCAGACCAGGTTGTAGTCGCGGAGTCCACCCGGGCCTTCTTTTACGTTGGGCTCGAGATGAAACACAGTGCCGCCAAACTTCGAATACCGCGCCCGGGCCAGTTCCGCGAGCCGCTGAACCATCAACCGCGACTCTTGCTGCACAAGCTTGGGAATCACCTCATCGCGCAGCCGCCGAAACACGTTGCGATCGCCCGCCAAATAGCGGCAGTCGAGCAGCGAAATCGCGAATTCGAGATTGTTGGGGTCGAACCTGCCGCACTCCGCGAGCGTTCGCGTCGCCGGGCTCAACTTAAGGCGCAGGTCCCAAATCTCTTGCGAGAATTGCTGGACGGGGTCCTTAAGTTGCTTCTCTGTATCGCCACTCGCGTGGAGAAAAAGCAAGTCGATATCGGAATAGGGGAAAAGCCAGCGCCGGCCAAAGCCGCCGAGCGCGACAAGGGCAAAATTGCGCGGACCCTCCAAATCAGACGAAATCAGTTCCTTCCACAGCCGCTGCGCAATCGATTCCACCAGCGCTGTGCGCGCCAGCAGCGCTTCGCGTCCGTTTGAAGTGGCGCGAAACCTCTCGCGAATGCGCGCGGACTCCGCCGCATAGAGATCGCGCAGCTCACGGCTTAGTGAGGCGTTCATCGGCCTGCCGGATGGATTGAATTTTCCAGCTCCGGTTTGGGCGCACTCCGGAGTGGCCACCACAACGGGACTTCGTCAGAGGGCGCTGTCGCCCCGTTCGTCATTGCGAATGCGGATGGCATCCGCGACCTTGCTGAGGAAAATCTTGCCGTCTCCAATTTTTCCCGTGCGAGCGGCGGACTTGATCGCATCCACGGCCCTCTCGACCATGTCATCCGTGACCACCATTTCGATCTTGATTTTCGGAATCAGGTCCACGGTGTACTCGCGGCCGCGGTAGACCTCCGTATGGCCCTTCTGGCGGCCATGACCGCGCGCTTCGAGCACCGTCATTCCCTCGACGCCAATTTCGTGCAGCGCATCCTTCACCGCATCGAGCTTCGACGTTTGAATCACAGCCTCAACTTTAGTCATCTCGCTCCGCCTCGAATCAATTGTCCGCCATCTTAAACGATTCGCGCCCAAATAGCGCGGCCAGCCATAAGCGTCAGCGGACCACTAGAGCTGAAAACTGAATACTCTATCCTCAACGCCCGCCACATAATAATCTATCTTCGCGATTGCCAGCATCAGGAATTGTGATGTCCGCGACGGATTCGCATTCTGCGACGCGGCTCTATCGCCCTCAAAACCGCCCTTTTCCAGCGTTCCATCCTGTTCGCTTTTCATATCGCAACTTTTTACCCCTACCCGGGTTTCATTTCCCATAAGGCCTTCACAGAGAATCGGAGGCTGACCCAGCAATAGGATCTAATCGGAATCAGAAAGGGAGACAGCCATGAATAAAAGAGGACTCATCTTAAGTGCAGCGGCCCTGATAGCTCTGTGCGTACCGCCGGTAAATGCGCAATCGCAATCGACGACAACTTCGAGTGCGCCAACCACCACGCCCGCGACTACGCCGGACAAACCGGAAACGATCGCGGAACGCAAGGACAACCAGCAAGACCGCATCGCGCAGGGAATTCAGAGCGGTCAGCTCACCCCGGGCGAGACCAAGAACCTGGAAACCAAGGAAGCGGGCCTAAACAAGGAAGAGCACACGATGCGCTCGGACGACGACGGTCACCTGACTGCCGCCGACCGCGCCAAGCTCAACAATCAGCAGAACAAACTCTCCAACAATATTTACGACGACAAGCACAATGCCGCGCAGGATCACCCCGGCAACGGTGAAGTGGGCCAGCGACAGGAAAATCAGCAGGACCGCATCGCCCAGGGCGTCAAGAGCGGTCAGCTCACCGCGGGCGAAACGGCCAAACTTGAAAATCAACAACAGGGCATCAACAAGGAAGTCAGCGGTATGCGTCAGGCCAATGGCGGCAAATTGACCAACGCGGACAAGAAAGCCGTCAATCAGCAGCAGAACAAGGCGTCAAAGAACATCTACAACAAAAAGCACAACGCACGCACTCGCCAGTAACACCTGCTTTTCGAGGCATGCAAGAGCCCCGGCAGCGCGGATGCCGGGGCTCTCATTTATTGTGGCGCCTGATCTTTCCAAGTGTGGGCCGAACTCCAAATACTCAAGAAGCGTAGCCGCGCGGATGGAGCACTTTCCACGCCCACGCGGACCGAATAATCGTCTCTAGATCCGAGAGGGGAATCCATCCAAGAACGGCTTGCGCTTTTGTTGCATCTGCGACCAGTCTCGCAGGATCGCCCGAGCGCGGCGGTTCGATTCGGGTACGAATCGGACGCCCGGTCACCTTGCGGGCGCGCTCGATCACTTCAAGCACTGAGTGGCCCCGGCCGGTGCCAAGATTTAGAAACTCCGACGCTCCGTCGCGGCGCAGATAATCGAGAGCCCGAATATGCGCATCGGCTAGATCCGCCACGTGAACGTAGTCGCGAATCGGTGTGCCATCCGGCGTAGGATAGTTGGTCCCGAAGATCGCGATTTCGGCGCCAGGATCGGCGGCGGCGGTGAGAACGTTCGGAATCAAGTGCGCTTCAGGATCGTGGTGCTCGCCACAACGTTCTGTCGCGCCCGCGGCGTTGAAATACCGCAGTGAAACGAATTTCACGTCGTACGCACGATCGTAGCTCGCCAGAAGGCGTTCCATGAACAGTTTCGACCAGCCGTATGGATTCTCAGGCCACTGCGGATCGCGTTCTTCGATCGGCACACGCTTCGGCTCGCCATACGTCGCCGCCGACGAAGAAAACACGATGCGCCGGACTCCGGCTTGCGCAAGCGAGCCCACAAACGCGATTCCCTGCTCCACGTTGTTCTCGAAATACATCGCCGGATCTTTCACCGACTCGCCCACATACGTAAGCGCGGCAAAGTGAATGCACGAATCGATCTTGTGTTCTTTCGCGATTCGAGCAATCAACGCGCGATCGCCTACCTTGCCTTGATAGAACGGAACGACAGTGTTGAGCGATTCGCGATGCCCGCGATACAAGTCATCCAATACGACGACCGGCTCGCCCCTCTTCTGGAGGAGTTCCACCGTCACGCTGCCGATGTATCCGCAGCCCCCCGTTACCAGAATTGCCATGTCTTCCCTTCTCGACGAAAAGCTTGCGAATCTGAATCTGCTGCAACTACTCCCCCGAAGCTGCTCGCAGTTTCTCCGCAGCCTGCTCCGGCGTTAAATCGCGCTGGGGGCTTCCAAGCAGCTCAAATCCAACCATGAATTTCCGCACCGTTGCAGACCGCAGAAGCGGCGGGTAATAATGCGCGTGCAGGTGCCACTCTGGATGCGGCGATTTGTCCGTTGGGCTCTGATGGAAACCCATCGAATAGGGAAACGGTACGTGAAACAGGCTGTCGTATCGAACCGTGAGATGCTTCAGCACGTCCGCGAGCCCCTCCCGCTCCTCGCCGGACAAATCCGCAAGTGAACCCGCGTGCCTTTTGGAAATGATGAGCGTCTCGAACGGCCAGACCGCCCAAAACGGAATCACCGCCAGAAAATGCTCGTTGCGGCCGACGATTCGCACTCCGGCTTTTTCTTCCTGGCTCAAATACTCACACAGCAAGCAGCGGCTCTCCGCGCGCTGGTACGCTAGAAAGCCCTCTTGTTCCTTTGCCGGCTCATTCGGCACGCTCGACGTCGCCCATATCTGGCAGTGCGGATGCGGATTGCTGCAGCCCATCATTGCGCCGCGATTTTCAAAGATCTGCACGTGCTTGATGTTCGCCATCGCACCGAGTTCAGCGGACTGCTGTGCCCAGACGTCCACAATCCCGCGAATCGCATGCGCCTCCATCTGCGACAGCGTCAAATCATGGCGCGGCGAAAAGCACACCACGCGGCAGACTCCTGATTCGCTGCGCGCCACGAGCAGTCCGTCATCTATAGTCGCATCCGGCGTGTCGGGACGCACAGCGGGAAAATCATTGTCGAAGACCAGATAATCTTTGTAGTTCGGATTCTTCGCGCCGCTCGCTCGCGTGTTTCCCGGACACATGTAGCACTTGGGATCGTATGTCACCGTTTTCTCAACGGCCGTGCGTTCCACCTGCCCTTGCCAGGGCCGGTCCGTGCGATGCGGAGACACGAGCACCCATTCGCGCGTCAGTGGATTGAGTCTCCTGTGGGCGTGCTCGGCGAGATTGAAAGGAGGCATCTTGTTTTTAGACGCGAGCTATTCCGCTTGTTGAACGCCGTCTGCGGCGTCGCAAACGTAAATATCAGGCTTGAGCCCAGTGCGCCGCTCGTATCCGGTTGAAATTCGGCGCCGAAACTCGGCCACGGCCTCTGAGTTTACCAGATTGATCGTACATCCTCCGAAGCCGGCTCCCGTCATGCGCGCGCCGTGCACACCGTCCGCTTCACTCGCAAGTTCGACGAGCAAATCAAGCTCCGCGCAACTGACTTCGTAGTCGTCGCGCAGACTTCGGTGTGATTCGGCCATCAAGCTGCGCAAATCATCGAGGCGATTGTGCTCGAGCGCGTCTGCGGCCAGAATCACGCGTGCGTCTTCCGAGACTACGTGCCGGCAGCGCTTGTACACATTTTCGGGCAGCGACCCCTGGCAGCTCTCGAGCTGCTCCATCGTGACGTCACGCAGCGCGCGCACTTCTGGGAATCGTTCCGCAATGAGGCGAACGCCTTCCTCGCACTCCGCACGCCGGGTGTTGTAGGCACTTGTGGCCAGCTCCCGCTTCACCATGCTGTTGCAGATCACCAATCGGACGCCGGCAGGCAACGGCACCGTGCGAAATTCAAGCGAACGGCAATCCAGAAGGAGCGCGCGATCCTTGACGCAGCACGCCGAAGCGAGCTGGTCCATGATTCCGCATCGCGTGCCGACGAAATCGTTTTCGGCTTTCTGGCAGGACAATGCGAGCTTGGTGCCGTCGATTGCGATTCCTGAATTCGCGAGGAGCGCAAAGCCCGACGCAACCTCGAGCGCCGCCGAGGAACTCACTCCCGCGCCAATCGGAACGTCGCCGCGAATCAGCAGATTCGCGCCCCTGAGCCGGTAGCTGCGTTGCTCGAGAACAAGCGCGACGCCAAAAACATAGCTGCTCCACTCGCGGCTTGCCGCTCGCGGTCCCGCATCAAGATCGAATTCCGCTGTCTGGCCGAAGTTCTCGGAATGCAAGTGAATTCGCCTGTCACTCCGGGGAGCGATTGCGATCCATGCAAAAAGGTCAATCGCGGCGGGAAACACAAAACCGTCGTTGTAGTCCGTATGTTCGCCGATCAGGTTGACTCGTCCCGGCGCGCGATACACCGCCGCTTCGACTCCGTAGACCTCGCGAAACTTCGATCGCAATTCTTCACTGCGCGCCATTCAACCTCGCAAATCGACAATTCCAGGCCCCGGACACAGATCGCACTCCCCAAGCTCATCTAAAACCAAATCGCAACTTCGGCATTGCGTGAGGACAGCACCTGTCCTACAAATGCGTGTGCAGAGGAGCTATAGTATATGAGAAGAAATCGAATTGTGATCCTACTTGTGGCGTACTTGCTCGGTTCCGTTGTGAGCGCCGCCCAAGCGCACGCCCAAGGGTCCGGCATCGCCGTTTTTTACGAGGACGGCTTCCCGACCGCTGATTCGGCCGCCCCGTCGCGAGCCGACCTAGCCGGGCTCGTGGTCGGCGCTCGCTTCACCGCCGCCGATCAACTCCACAATATTCTGTCGGACGCTTCCACGCGGCTGCTGGTGCTCCCGTTTGGTTCCGCTTTTCCCGAATCAGCGTGGCCCGATATTTATGCCTTCCTGCAACGCGGCGGAAATTTGCTCGTGCTGGGAGGCAAGCCGTTCACTCGGGCCGCGTATCGCGACGCCGCTGGCTGGCACCTGCGATCCTTCAGCGTTCGCGATTCGCGCGAATTGCTGATCGATCAGTACCAGGAAACACCGGGTTCCGACGGGCTCGACTTCCGCGCGAATCCGAGCGTCGTGCTTCGCCTGCCGGGATTTCAATGGCAGCGCGCGTTCAGCCCCATCATTCATTTGACGTCGTCCGACATCTACAACCGCGATGGATCGGCAGGCACGCTCGACGCTAGGCTCGACCCCCTTGTTTGGGGGTCCAAGAACGACCGCCGCATGTCGGCGCCCGCGATTCAAATTGACCACGTCCGGAACCGCTTCGCGGGAGGACGCTGGATTTTCCTGAACGCCGAGCTGGCCTCCGATTTCTACGCCGGCGCCGCAGCCAAGCAGATGCTTCCGACCCTCGTATTCGCCGCGTTGCGCGGAGCCGAGGAATTCATCGTGCGGCCGACGCTGCCTCTCTACGCGCAGGGCGAGCCCATCGAACTCAACGTGAGTTGGACCTCCTCTGTTCAAGCTCAATCCGATCTCACGGCGCTCATCACGATTTCGCCCGATCAGACGCCCGCCCAAAAGACGACGCAGACCGTGAACTTGCCGCTCGCTCAGCCGGTAGTATTTCCCGCACCCAGAGGCCGCGGACTCTATTCGATCTCCGCGGAACTCCTTGAGGGCAGCGCAATCCGCGCAACATATCGTTCCGGCTTTTGGATTCGCGATTTGGATTATCTGCGCTCGGGCCCGCATCTCGGTGTGAATCCCAACTATTTTGAGCTCGATGGTCATCCCCTCGCTGTCGTCGGCACAACCTACATGGCGAGCGACGTCCAGCGCCTTTTCTTCGAGTATCCGAACGTTTCCGTCTGGGACGCCGACCTCGCGCAAATCAGTTCCGCCGGACTGAACATGATCCGCACCGGCTGGTGGACCGGTTGGGACAAGTTCTGCGACGAAGAAGGCCGCCCGAACGAGCGTACGCTGCGTACCCTCGAGGCATTTCTGATGACCGCTCGCCGCCACGGCCTGCCGGTGCAATTCGAGTTTTTTGCGTTTCTGCCGGACGTTCTCGGAGGCGTAAACGCGTACCTCGATCCGCAAGCAATTCGCCGGCAGACAAATCTAGTGTCGTCCGTCGTCGCCCGTTTCCACGATGTGCCGTTTCTGGCGTGGGACTTGATCAACGAACCGAGTTTTTCCCACCACGCGTGGCAAATGCGTGCGAATGGAGACTCCTTCGAACTTGCGGAATGGAATCGTTGGCTGTCGGCGCGCTATCCCGATCGCTCTGCTCTGGCGGACTCGTGGAATCTTCCTTCGCTGGCGCCGGATCAAACGCTTCCCGTTCCCGAGGAACTGGAGTTTGAATCGCGCGGTATGTACTCCGGGCAGAATTCGCTGAAGCTTTACGATTTCTTCGAATTCGCGCAGGTGGAGTTCGCGAACTGGGTGAAGGGTCTGCGCGACGCGATCCGCGGAACCGGTTCGCAGCAACTCATCACCGTCGGGCAGGATGAAGGAGGCTTCGACGATCGGCTCTCGCCCGCATTTTTCGGCGCGCAAGTGGATTTCACCACGAACCACTCCTGGTGGAACAACGACGCCTTGTTGTGGGATTCGCTCGTTGCAAAACAGCCGGGACACCCGATGCTAATCCAGGAAACCGGCCTGCAGCGGGAATTGGCGCTCGATCAGATCGCGCGCCGCACTCAGGAAAGCGACGCGGACCTGCTGGAGCGCAAGATCGCACTCTCGTTCGTAGAAGGATCGGGCGCGATTCAGTGGCTCTGGAACACGAATGATTTCATGACTTCCGAAAACGAGGTGCCCATCGGAGTGCTGCGCCCGGACGCCACCGAGAAACCCGAGGCCACCGTGATGCGCGACTTCGCCCGATTCGCGCACGACGCGGGAGAAAGCCTCCGCGAGCCGCAGTCTGCGCCCGTTGCCATTATCACGTCGCAAGCTGCTCAGTTTTCGGCGATTCGCGAGCTGCAGATCACGGCGCAGCGAAACGCGGCGAGAGCCGTCGCCTACGAAACAAACATGCCCGTGTATATAATCGCCGAAAATCAAATTGCGAAGCTGGGCGCGCCGAAGCTCGCGATCCTGCCTTCACCTCAAGCTCTGGAAGAATCCACATGGCAGGCCCTGCTCGCATATGTGAAAGCGGGCGGAAACCTTCTAGTCACGGGTCCCGTCGAACGCGATCCGCATTGGCACCGCGTTGACCGCGCAGCCTCCATCGGCTTAGACGCACAACTCGAACCGCTCACAACTCACAATGCGGAAATGCGCCTGAAGGATCAGGCCATCCAGGTCTCATTCGACTCCAACGCACAGAGCTGGGTTGAAGCGTTGCATTTCAAAGATGGCCAGCAGCTCAAAGAGATTTCCTATGGCACCGGCCGCATCTTCTGGGTGCCGTACCCCGTGGAATTGGCTGAAGGAGCAGAGCCCGCAGTCGCGCTTTACTCTGCCGTGTTTGGTGAAACTGGAGTTCAGCCGCCGTTTGAATTGAAATCGCCGCGACTTCGCGGCGTGCTGATCTATCCGACGATTCTGCAGGATTCCGTACTGTACGCGATGGTCTCGGAAACAGACGAAGACGCAGACGTGGACCTGATCGACAAAACAAGCGGAGCCGAGCTGAAACTCCACCTGCCTGCGCAGCATGCTGCGATGGCAGTGATTCGCAAGTCCGATGGCGCGATCACAGCCAAGTACGGCTTCTGAGCGCGTTCCCCGCGCCAGCTACATCTGCTTGTGCGGATAGTCGACGCGAACCGAGACAATTTCGAACGGATGCACCGGCACGGTGACTTGATCGCCATTCACGGACAGCGCCGAGCCCTCAGGCTGCTCCATCAGATTCGTCAAGCTGGCAGACGTAGCACCGGCAGGCACTTTGATCTGTACGTCGCCGGTCGTTCCCGCCCACTCGTAGAACCGGAAAATCACGCCGTCGTTGTCCTCGGCCTTCTTCATCGCGGTCAGCACGACATTCGGATTGCTCACGGTGACGATCGATTGCTCGGGCGCACGTTGCCCTTCGTGCGCTTCGAGCTGCATCGACTGCAATTCATAGTTGAAGTCGTACCCGTGTCGCACAGTCATCGCCTGCTTCCAATCGCCGCCGTGCGGATACAGCGAATAGCGGAAGTGATGGTGTCCACGATCCGCGTTCGGATCGGGCCACGTGGGCGAGCGCAACAACGAAATTCGCAGCACGTTCCCCTTCGCGTCGTAGCCGTATTTCGATTCGTTGATCAGACTGAAGCCGTGCTTTCCGTCGCCCAGATCCGCCCATCTCATAGCGGGAACTTCGAATTTCGCCTGCTCCACCTTGTTGTTGCGGGTGGTGGGCCTTTCGATCGAGCCATACGGGATTTCGAACGTCGCCTCGCCGCTCGAGGCGGCTAACGGAAACGCCGCTTTCAATAGGATGTGCGTCTCATGCCAATCGATGTCGTTCACCACATCCACGCGGTCGAGGCCCGCGTACAGTGTGATGTCCTGCACGAATTTCGAGCTCTGCCACGTCCGCGTCACGCGAATCGACGCGCGCAGCGGACCTTTGTCCATCAGCTGCACTGAATCCGCTTTGTCGATATTCGTAAACACATCCTGGAAATTCGAGTCGATATTCCACGCGTCGTAATCCTTCGGCGTGTCTTTGAAACCAGTGAGCTGATTCCCGCAACCGCCGGAGGCGATCGATTCGAAGCTCGACTTCTTGTCGTACAGGCTCGTTATGCAGCCAGTCTGCACATCGACGGTCACGCGCAGGAATTCGTTTTCGAGCGTTAGCCCTGTGGACTTCAAATCGGTGGGGATTTCGTGTTTTTCCGGCACGACGTGCAAAATCTCATAGCCCATCGACGGCACATCCTTCGCCTCGACGAGCACCTCGTAACTGTTCGTCGCGGCGTCGCTCGAAAGGATCTGCATCGGCAGCGCCCTCCCCTTCGCGTCGAGCACAGCGATTCCGCTCTTCGGCGCTTCCGGCATTTGCACATTTACTTCCACCAGGTCGGTCCGCTCCCACGCCAGCGGATTCCACACCATTACCGGCACGCCTGCAGCCGCGTTCGTCTTGATCTCGCTCGCGATTCTGTGAAACGCGCGCATACTCGCATTCGTCGATATCCACCGCACGTCGTCGTAGTCATGCTGCGCGTCCCGATAGATCACGCCGATGCCAGATCCGGCCGCGAGATCGTGGAATTGATTGAACAGCACCTTTTTCCACGCCTCCGTAAATCTTTCGCCCGGATAGGAGGCGCCGTCCACCCACGCCAGCGACGAAATCTTCTCCGCGTTCAGCACTTGCTCTTCGGCTTCGCGCATATTGCGCTTGTGGTTCGATTGCGTGGTGAAAACGCCGCGGTGATATTCGAAGTACAACTCGTCGTTCCACACGGGCAAGCTGATCTTGCCCGCCGCCGGATCCTGCAGCTTGGTATTTCCGGCCGCGAGCGTTTTGTAATTCCACACGGGCGAGTGTTCCGTGTCCAGCTTGCCTTCGACGTCCGAGAAGAATCCTTGCGCCCCTCCCCATGTTGTCGGCAGAAACACCATCGCGGGGTTCGACCAGTGCAATCCAGAGTCGAGCATGCTGCGTGTGGGACCGCCGCCATGGTCGCCGATACCATAAAGGTGCATCATTTCGGTGACGCCTGGATTCAGTTCGCGCGACCTCGCCACATCTCCCGAGATTTTCACCGGTTCAATCTCATTTACGTAGTCATGAGGAAAATACGTGAGCACGCGGCTGCCGTCCGGCGCCTGCCACCAGAAAAGTTTCATCGGTAGTTGGGTGGTGTCGTTCCAGGCCATCTTCTGCGTCACGAAATAATCGATCCCGGACTTTTTGTAAACTTGCGGCAACTGCCAGTTGTATCCAAAGGAGTCAGGATTCCAGCCGATCCGCACATCGACGCCGAACTTGTCTTTGAAATATCGCTTGCCCACGAGCAGTTGACGCACAAGCGATTCGCCGTCCGGCATATTCAAATCCGGCTCCACCCACATTCCGCCAACCATCTCCCAGCGGCCCTGTTTCACTCGGTCTTGAATCTGCTTATGCTCATCCGGATACTTGTCCGCAATCCACGCGCTATAAGCCGCTGCCGATTGCGTGTACGTATACTGCGGATATTCGTCCATCAGCTGCAATGCCGTGCCAAACGTGCGCCGCACCACGTCCACCGTCTCGGTCCATGGCCACAGCCACGCCGCGTCGATGTGAGAATTCCCCGTCAGGCGAACCTCCGTTCCCTGCAATTGAGGCTTCATCTGCTCGAGCGCGCTCTGCGTCTTCCGTAAGGACGCGTCGAAAGCCTGCTGATTCGCTTGCTTCAGCGCATTCAGGTCCACGCTTTCAGCGGCGGCATCGAATTGTTGCTTAACTCCAGGCGACTTCGCCCACTGGCCGCGCGTCAGTATGGCTACCGACTCGATTTCCTGCAGCAGGTCCGACGGGTTCGGCCGGGCCGCGGAAAAATCAATCTTCAAATTGGCGCCTGCGAAATTCTTCTGGTCCACCGTGTGCAAGAGCTTCACAGCTACGAGGGCCTTGTCTCCCGGCTTCGCATCGTCAAACAAAACGATTGGCTCAAGATCGTCGCCCATCGCCACCCGCCGCCCGTTGAAATAGATGATCTGCGGCATCGGCCCGTTCGCATCAGCCTGAAACTGGAACCAAATCCTCGCACCCGTCAGATCATAGCCGTTCAGATTCCGAGGGACCTCGATGATTCGCCTGTACCACACGGCCTCGTTCGGAGCCGTCGAGTTTGGACGAACCAGCACCCAACTGGAATCGTCCAGGCCCACGGTCTCCCCGTGAGGCACGTCGCCCGCATGGAACCTCCACTCGTCGGCCGGGAGATTCGGCAGACTATGGAGCGCACGCACGACGTCTTCCACTCCGCGCGCACCAGCAGGTTTGCGCTTCAAGATCGTGGGCGTCCTTTCGTTATCCCGCGTGAACGCGCCATCGATGGTGGTTCCGTCCGCAGAAAGCTTCCCTTCGTATGAAAACGGCCCGATTGCAAACTTCAGGACGGAGTCTTGGAATGAGATGGAATTGACGCCATTGTCGAAGTCAAAATCATCCGGGAGATCGACGACGCCTCTCAGCGCTCCTCCCGAAGATGAGATACGGAGAACGATGCGTCGTTCGCTTCCGGAATCCTTCACGGAGCCTTGCCAATCGCCTTCGACGCCCTGCGCGTGAACCTGCACGGCTAGCAACAAGCTGGCGACGAAACAAAGCAATGCCAACGCAGTTTTCATCTTCATTTCCTCACCCCCGGCAAACCCTTGCGAAATTGCGCTCATCCGTTTCACGCGGCCTGGTTCTTCACCACGCCGCGCGGAACTGAGCCCAGTTGACGCCAGATTATAAGGCAACTCGCGATTCTTTGGGTGGACTGAACACATTGTTTCGCCGCGCGAACACTTACCAATCGCGATTGGCTTCAGGTATAGTGCTTCCGACCCAAACCTGCAAACGCATGCGAGACGGCCTCTTTTTCGTCACAATAACCTTGGATTCCACCCGTCCTGGGCGCTTTACGGCGGCGCATCGTGACGCTTGCCATGGCGGCCTGTGATGCCGGCTTCATACACCATCGGCGTCGATCTTGGCGGCACGAACCTTCGCATTGCGGCCTATTCACAATCATCCGGCGTTCGTGACCAGATCGTGCTTCCCACCCGGCTTGCTGCCGGACGAGACGCGGTCGTGGAGGATATGTGCCGCGCAATTCGACAATTGCTCGATAAAAATTCGAACTCGCCCCTGGTGGGCATTGGCGTCGGTTCGCCGGGACCGATTGAACTTCCCGAAGGACGCCTTCGTCACCTTCCAAACCTTCCCGGCTGGGACGGATTCGAGCTGCGCGCCGCCATCGAACGAACCCTCCGCATGCCCGTCATCCTGGAGAACGATGCCAACCTGGCTGCACTCGCCGAGTGCCTGCTTGGCAAAGGGAAAACAATCGGCACGGACTCCCTGTGCATGCTGACTCTCGGCACGGGAGTCGGCAATGGAATCATCCTGCATGGCAGAGTGTGGGATGGCATGAACGGCATGGCTGGCGAAGCGGGCCATGCAACGATTTGGCCCGATGGTCACGTTTGCGGCTGCGGTAGCAACGGCTGCCTCGAACAATATGCTTCAGCCACCGCTGTGCGCCGCATGGCCGATGAAGCAATCGCCAGGGGAAACGCGCCGGGCTTGCTTGCATTGAAAACAATCGATACCGAGTTTACTTCCCGTGACCTTGCGGATCTGGCGCGCGTGGGTGATGCCGACGCAAAGCAGATTTTCGAGATGGTTGGCCGTTCTCTGGGTATCGGCCTCGCAGCGCTGGTGAACACGCTCAATCTTCCGCTCTACGTCGTTGGAGGAGGCGTTGCCCAGGCGTGGGACCTCTTCGCGCCGAAATTGTTCGAGGAACTGCAATACCGGAGCTACGTGTACAGGCTGACGGACGGCGAAATCGACGAGTACGGTCACCGCTCCGCGAAGACATACATCGAACACGCCGAATTGGGCGCCGAGTCCGGAATCCTCGGCGCATGCTTGCTGCCTTTCACGGTGCCGCAAGGCAATTCGAAGCTTCGCTCTTCATCGCCGGAGGTCAAATGAAACTAAACGCGAATTTGATGAAGGCCACCGTCGTAGGCGCCCTGGGAGGCTTGCTATTCGGCTTCGACACCGCCGTCATAGCGGGAACGTTGCAATCACTTACACTTCTCTACCACCTAACCAAATGGACGGAAGGCGTAACGGTTTTCATAGCGCTCGCTGGCACGGTAGTTGGCGCGATGACAGCCGGCGTGGTCGGCCAGCGGCTTGGGAGTCGCGAGACGCTTCGCATTCTGGCTATTTTCTACGTGGTCTCCGCGCTTGGCTGCGCTTTCTCCGTTAGTTGGCTGATGCTTATAATCTCGCGGTTCATCGGGGGCCTGGGCATCGGAGGGTCTTCAGTTCTAGGGCCTGTTTATATCGCCGAAGTGGCGCCTGCGCAATGGCGCGGCCGGCTCGTCGGAATGTTTCAGATCAACATCGTGATCGGAATTTTGCTTGCCTACCTCTCCAATTATTGCATTGCTCGTGTTGTATCGGGGCCGGATGATTGGCGCTGGATGTTTGGCGTCGCCGCGCTGCCTGCCATTCTGTTTCTGATCCTGCTGTTTGGGATTCCTCGGAGCCCGCGCTGGCTCGCGACGCAGAACCGTGTTGAAGAAGCTCGCTCCGTGCTTCAATCGATTGGTTCGGCCGATCCAGATGGCGAATTGCGCGACATCGTCGACTCCATACACCTCGAACGCTCGCAGACCTCCGAACCCCTCTTTTCGTGGAAGTACCGTTTTCCCATCTTCCTCGCAATCACGATCGGCCTCTTCAATCAGCTGGCAGGAATCAACGCGATTCTTTATTACTCGAACGAGATCTTCTCCTTCGCCGGTTTCAGCAGACTTTCGGCCAACCTCCAGTCGGTGGCAATCGGCGGGACGAATTTGCTTGCCACTTTCCTCGGCATGTCGCTGATCGACAAGGTCGGCCGAAAGACCCTTCTGTTGATTGGATCGGCCGGCATGGTCGCATGCTTATCCGGCGTGGCTGCCGTCTTCCTCACGAACAGCCATCAAAGCGATCTTCTCTGGCTGCTGATTGCTTATATCGGTTTTTTCGCTATTTCGCAGGGAGCGGTGATTTGGGTCTACATCGGTGAAGTCTTTCCGAACCAGGTGCGCGCGAAGGGACAAAGCTTGGGCAGCTCCGCTCACTGGTTGATGAATGCCGCAATTTCCTTGACGTTTCCTCTGCTCGCCGCGCGGTCGCACGGCTCCCCCTTCGTTTTCTTTGCAGCCATGACTGCGTTGCAATTCTTCGTCGTGCTGTTCTTGTATCCCGAAACGAAGGGCGTCACGCTGGAGCAAATGCAGCACAAACTCGGCATCGAGTAGCGGCTCGCGCCTTTGCCTCACTCATAGCGAAGAGCCACCATCGGATCCACTCGCATCGCTCGCCGCGCAGGAATGTAGCAAGCCGCCACAGCCACGGCTGTCAGCAACAGCGGCACAGTCACGAACGTCGCCGGGTCTGCCGAGCTGACGCCGTATAGCAGGCTCGCCAGGAATCGCGTTAGCCCGAAAGCGCCTGCAATGCCAATCGCCACGCCAACGACCGTGAGCCGCAAGCCTTCGCCGATGACGAGTCGGAGCACGTCTCCCGAACTCGCGCCCAACGCGATGCGTATGCCGATCTCGTGCGTCCTCTGGCTCGCCGAATACGAAATCACGCCGTAAATTCCAATCGATGCCAGGATCAGCGCGAGGCCGGCGAACACTCCCAGCAGGATCATGCTGGCTCGTTGCAGCACCGTCGTTTCCGAGGCAAGCTGATCCATCGTCTCAACGAACGACATCGGCTGTTCCTTGTCGACCTCCCAAACCGCGCGCTGCACAGCCTTGGCGACACTCAGCGGATCGGCTGCCGTGCGAATTGCGAAACCGAGCAGCGGCGTCGGCGCCTGCGCGAACGGAACGTATACTTCTGACATCACCTCGGAATTCACGCCCATTTGGTGCACCATGCCGAGTTGACGCACGTCGCCGACCACCCCAATGACTTGCCGCGTCTTATCGAAGCCTTGAATCGTCACTTGTTTTCCGATTGGATCATCATTCGGCCACAGCGCGCGCGCCAAACCCACACTTAGAATCGCTACGTTCGCGTTCGATGCGTCGTCCTGATCGCTGAATTCGCGGCCCTTAAGCAACGGAATGCCTGCGGCGCGGAAGTAGTCGGTCGAAACCGAACTCCACACGGGCCTCGGATTCTTGGCGCCCGGATCCGCCGGCTGCCCCGCGACACCCACTTCGCGTGTTCCCCACCATCCGCTGAGCGGCAAGAAAGTCACCGTGCCAGCCGCCTTCACTCCTGGAAGTGACTGAATTCGTCTCAGCACTTCGTCGCTGAACGCACGTTGCTGTGAATCCTTCTGGTACTTGTAGGTAGGCAAGAGGATGCGCAACGTAAGCAAATGGTCCGAGTGAAACCCTAGATCGGCTTGGACGAGATGCAAAAAGCTTTTTGTCATCAGGCTGGCGGCTGTCAGCAAAAGTAAAGACAGCGCCACCTCCGAAACCGCCAGAATGTTACGCAGCCGGCGTCCGTGCGCACCCGACGTTCCACTCCGGCCGTGTTCTTTCAGCGAGTCGCCTGGCATGATGCGGCAGGCTTGCAAAGCGGGCGCAAGTCCAAAGACGATTCCGGTGAGCAAAGAGGCCAACACCGCAAATCCCAGCACCCATCGGTCGATTGGAATGGCTTCTACTCGCGGGATGCTGAGATTAGCAACTGTTGTCGGGAACATTGCTACGAGCGCGCCCATTCCCCGGTACGCGATGACCAATCCGAGTGCGCCTCCCACAAGAGAAAGCAGGAGGCTTTCCGTGAGGAACTGGCGAATCATTCTGGATCGGTTGGCTCCCAGCGCAACGCGCACCGCAATCTCTCTCTGCCGTGCCACGGCGCGCGACAGCAGAAGGTTCGCCACGTTGGCACACGCGATCAGCAGCACCAATCCCACAGAGCATAGCAGCACCAACAACGCCGGCCGCACGTCCCCGGAGACCAGCTGCCGGAGCGTGATTACGTTCACGTCGTAATCCTTGTCCGTGTTCGGATACTCGCTGCGAAGGCGAGAGGCGATCGTCTTCATTTCTGTCTGGGCTCGATCGATCGTCACGCCCGGTTTGAGCCGCGCCATTACTCGAAGCCAACGAATCCCCCGATCTTTCGCATACTTAGAAGTGGTAGTGAGCGGCGTCCATAGCTCTATGCTTTCCGGATACTGGAAGCTCGCGGGCATGACGCCGATCACGGTGTACGCGTTTCCATCGAGGGTAATGCTGCGTCCTATGACAGTTTCATCTCCGCCAAACTGCGTCTTCCAAAGGTGATAGTTGAGAACCACCACGCGATTCTTGCCGGGCTGATCTTCGTCTCCAGCGAACGTTCGCCCAAGAATTGGCGATACTCCGAGCAGATCGAAAAAATCGGGCGAGAAATCGTATGCGATGACGGCGGCAGGCTCGCCGGCGCCCGTGAGTGTATACATCTCGTCGGTGGACGCACCCATGCTTTCGAAGACACTGTTCTGCGATTTCCAGTCGGCGTAGTCGAGCGACGACACCAAATCGAGATCGTAACCTCGAGCTTTGTTCTCTCCCCATACGGTAACCAGGCGGTCCGCCTGCTTATACGGCATTGGTTGAAGCAGGACGGTGTTGACCACGCCAAAGATCGCGGTGTTCGCGCCGATTCCCAGGGCCAGAGTCACCAGGACGACAGCAGTCAATCCAGGATTCTTTCTCATGGTGCGAATAGCGAATCGAATGTCTTGCCAGACTGTGTCAACCAGCGTCTCCCAGCCCACGGCTCGCACCTCCTCTTTCACAGCTTCGGCGCTTCCAATCTCGATACGCGCGGCCCGCAATGCGTCTTCGCGGCTCATGCCAGCCTTGATTTTCTCCTCAACGTCGGCGTCAAGGTATTCGCGCAGTTCCGCGTCGAGTTCCGCATCCACCTGCCACCTGCGAAACAATCCTCGCAGTCCCGCCTTCAGATTTCGAATCAGTGCCATGAGTGCTCGCCTCTCACTCTGCCTTAGCCCCGTGCCTCCAGAATGCGCGCTATCGCTGCAATCTGGCGGCCCCACTCCTTAGTTTCGCTGTTCAGCTTTTTTCTTCCGTCATCGGTCAGCACATAATATTTCGCCCGGCGGTTGTTCTCTGTGGCTCTCCACTGGCTATCGATCAGACCCGAGCGTTCGAGTCTCCTGAACGCCGGAAAAAGCGACCCTGGGTTCACCTGAAACACTCCGCGGCTGATCTGCTCGATGCGCTGCGCGATCCCGTACCCGTGCAAGGGCTCGAGCGCGAGCGTCTTCAGGATCAACATGTCGAGGGTGCCTTGAACAAGCGTTGTTGATTTGTCCGCCATAGAATACGCCTCCTCTAGATAAACCAGAGGAAGACTATCTGATTACTCTAGACTGTCAAGAGGAGAAAAGGAAAGCACGCGGAACGAAGAAAATCGACCTACTTCAGCACTCGCCACAGACTGCTGTAGTTGTCCGTCCAGACCTGAAGCGGCTGTGACGGGGTGAGAACCTGCCCCGCCTTCTCAATTTCTGATTGACCCAGGAATCCGCTCGGATTGCCCACCAGTATCCAGGAGCTCGAGTACACGCCCTTGCTCGCGGTCACTTCGTGATTGACCACCACGGCTTCCTTCCCGAACCACTTCGCCGCCGCTGCCACCACCGGCTGCAGGTCGAGATATTGATTCGAAACGTGGACCGCGACCACGCCATCCGCCTTGACGTGACTGAAATAGAGCTCGAACGCCTCTCGCGTCAGCAGATGCACCGGTATCGAATCGCCCGAGAAGGCGTCCACCACCAGAAAGTCAAAACCCTGAGGCAGCTCTCGTTCCAGTGACAACCGCGCGTCTCCCAGGACGATGTTCGTTTTCGCTTCCGAGTCGCGCAGAAACGTGAATTCCTGGTTCGCGACCTTTACCACAAGAGGATTGATTTCGTAGAACGTGTAGTCGTCGCCGTTACGGCTGTACGCTGCCACCGTACCGATTCCCAGGCCGATAGCACCGACGCGCAGCGAGCGTTGCTTCCCGGCTGCCTGTAAAGCGATCCCTACGCCGGACCCTCTCCCGTAATACGTGGTTGGCTGCCGCCTGCGTGCTTCGCCAAGATACTGCAGCCCGTGGTCGATCGTGCCGTTCATCAGCTTGCGGTATCGCGGATCTTCATCGAGCCGCTGCGCCGTATTCCCCTGCACGAGCACCACGTTCGGTTCCACCTCGTCGAGCACGCGCAACACGCCATAGAAATTCCGCACCATCAGGCGAGTGTTGGCCTTTTGCTCCCGCGCGATCACAAACAGGCTCACCAACACGACAGCGACGAGCCCGGCCATCACCAGTCCCGCGTCGCGCCTCCCCCCGAAGAAGCCGCCCTTAGGATCCCGGTAGTGCACCACCAGCACAAGAACTGCGCACAATCCCATCGAAACTTCGAGTTCGTAGTATCCGGAAAAAATCCGTGGCGCAACTAACGACACGAACACTGCGCCTATCGCGCCTCCCAGCGAAATCATTAGGTAAAACGAGGTGAGATGCCCGGGATGCGGCTTCAATCGCGCAAGCTCCCCGTGGCAAAACATGCAGCAAACGAAAAGCCCGGCGCAATAGAGAAGAATGAGGACCTTCCACGGGAGCCCCGCGAACGACGGCTCCAGCGCGTACGTCATCGCCCCGAGCGCGATTCCCAGCATCCGCAGAAACCACTCGCGCCGGTACCATCCGCGCGCGTCGAAGCAAAGAATGAAGCTCAGCAAATACAAGCTGAGCGGCAAGATCCACAAGAACGGAACCGACGCAATGTTCTGCGAAATGTGATTGGTCACGGAGAGCAGCAGCGCCGACCCGCACGCCGCGAGCGCAACCCATACCGCTTGCAGCTTCCGGCCGGGATGAGATTCGTCCGGCGTCCTCTGCGTCTCAGCGGTGCGTTCAGTGCGACCCTGGCCGCGAAGAGACAATGCGATCGCGCCACACAACAGGGCGACGGCCCCGTACGCCACTTCCCACGCGAACGCCTGGTGTGAATTCGAGAAAAACGGTTCGACGAGTACCGGATAACTGACCAACGCAAGCATCGAGCCCGCATTCGAGAGCGCGTAGAAGCGATACGGTGACGCGCCGCCGCGCGACTCCGCGTACCAGGTTTGCAGCAACGGGCTCGCGGTGGAGAGCAGGAAGTAAGGCAAGCCGACGGTGACGCACAGGAGCAACAGAATGCGCATTGCGGGATGCTCGGGTCCCGCAGGCTTCCAGCTATCGCGGGGCAGGATACGCACCGCCAGGATGCTGGCGACCAGCAACGCAGCATGCATCCAGCGTTGCGTTCGCGACGGAAGAGCACGTGTCACGAGATGCGCGTAGAGATAGCCCAGCAGCAACACGACCTGGAAGAAGAGCAGGCAGACCATCCAGACCGATGCCGAGCCCCCGAACCACGGAAGGATGATCTTGGCGATCAGCGGCTCGACCTGGAATAGTAGAAATGCGCTGGCGAAGATCGCGAATCCGTAAGCGAATCTATGCGGCGGCAGAGTTGGTGGGGCCAGCGCCGTTGAATCGCCTCGATCAACGTGTGGCGGCTGAGTCTGCGACTGGCTCAAGGTCACACGCGTACTGTGCCACATCCTGAGCCGTACCCAAAACTCAGGTGTGGACGCCTAGCCAACCAGAACGAGCCTTAGAATAAGAACTTCAGCCCCGCTTGCACCAACCGCGGCGACGCGGCGCTCACCACGCACCCGAATCCCGAAGTGCAGTCACCCGTAGAGGGATCTATGTTCGTGGGTACAGAAATGTCGCCTTGCACCGACGCAGGACCGTAGAACTGGGCGTGGTTGAACGTGTTGAAGCTTTCCAGTCGGAATTGAAGCGCCGTGAACTCCGTGATCCGAGTGGTCTTCAGAAGCGCGATGTCGTAGTTGTTGATTCCCGGCCCGTAAAAGAACCGCCGGCCCGAGTTCCCCAATTGACCCAAAGGCGGCGTGCCGAAAAGCGACGTATTGAAGTATTGCCTCCCGTTCCGCGGATTGCTGTTCAGATCGAGCGGCCCGGGCGTGTAGTTCAGCAAATCCACTCCGTAGGGATTGACGCCATCAGGCTGCGTTCCCAACAAAGAAGTGTCGCCGTCATTGTAGAACGTCACCGGGAAGCCCGTGCTAAATCGCGTGATTCCGGAGATCACCCATCCTTGCGTCGCTCGATTCTCCGCGTGGAACCATCGGTCAAACGGGATTTCCGAGTGATAGCTCAAGACGAAGTTTTGCCTGATATCAAACGAAGACGGAGCATAGGTGGCGTGGTAATCGAAGGGATCTAGCTGCTCCGAGAGGCTCGATGACAGATCGAACGAATGAGACAGAGTGTATCCTGCGAGAAATTCCCCGTACTTGCCCCTATGGCGCACCGTCAGCTCAAAGGCGTTGAAGTTGGAGTTCCCAATCGTGCTGATCCAATCGACGCTGCCAAAATTTGTGCCGAAGGGTCCACGCACGCTCTGGCCGGAAGGCGTAAGCAAACCAGTCTCGCTAAATGGGCCACAGCCGGGCGTAGCCAAACAGTAAGCCGGATTCGAAGGATTCGCTTCGAGCAACACGATTAAATGGTGCGCTTCGCTCCCGACATAGCTCGCCGATACCAGCGTATCGCTCCCGAACTGACGATCGATTGTCAGATTGTATTGTTCGGAGTACGGGCTTACGCCGTTGTGGTTGTAGGCAGGAAGACCGCTGATAGGCAAAAACGGAGCCCAGTTCACCGAGTTATCCGGATTGCTCGCGGTCACGCCGAACGGTGGGTAATTCAACGGGAATCGTTGACCGTTATTGTATCCGTTAGCTGCAGTGACAAACGGATCGGTGAACAGCGGCGACTGCGGGCTCTCGTACGTGCTCCCGTACGGCGCGTCGCCGGCCATGACTCCCGACGTTGCGCCCTCGATCGCGGTGAAGAAGCGCCCCGCTCCCAACCGAATGCTGGTTTGACCAGGTCGACCAAAAATCTTCCCGAGAAGCCCGTCATGCTCCCCGGGCGAATATGCCAACCCAAGCCGTGGTGAGAAATTGTCCCAGCGCGTCGGCGCGAGCGAACGCGCTACACCGGGATCTGTCGGGAACACCAGGCCCGTTGGTGCTCCGGGATATACGATCGATTGCTGGCCGGGCACGAGCGTTTGAATCTGATTATATTTCTCGTACCATGGCATGATCACGTCCCACCGCAAGCCGTAATTCAGAGTCAGCCGCGGCGTTATGCGCCAGCTATCCTCAGCGTAGAGCGCACCGTATCGGTTGCGCATGAAGAACGGCCGCGCGTCTCCTTGAATGTAGCGGCTCGAAATCCCCAGCAGGAAGTCGGCGAAATCAACGCCCGTCTCGGTGCCGAAAAAGAAGAAGCCGCCGTTTGACTGAACGTCGGCTAGCGCGTTCACTTCGTTGAAGAGCATCTCGCCACCGACGCGCAGTGTGTGCGACCCAATCACGCGCGAGAAATTGTCGGTCAACTCGAAGTTGTTGTCGGTTTGATTGAGACCCGTCAGGTCAACACCAACAACATAGTTGTTGAAGACCATGTTCTCGATTCCCTGAATGGCTGGGCGTTGAGGCAGAATCGTCGGGTTCCCCGCCGAATCCACGAATCCCTGCGAGGCTAGCGTTGGCCCTACTCCCCCCACAGGCGAGCCAAGATCGTTTCCGTCGCGCATGAAGGAATAGTGCAGCTCGTTGACGGTCTTCGGTCCGAACGTCTTCGTGTCTCCCAAAGTCAGCAGTTGTGCCCGACCCAGGTTCAACGCACTGAATCCCGGGACGTTCGCGCCTCCCTGTTGGGTGGGATACGGGTTGTTTAGGACGTAATCATCTGCGAAGTAGTAGGCCGAAATCAGTCCAAGGCGCGTCTCTGCGTCGACCCGCATTGCGCCCTTGTCGTCGCGAAGTGACTCAGCCGCCGAAGAGGTCTGAAACGAGAATGGGCCCGCGTTAGGCCCGGGGATGTACTGCAACAAGTTCTTGGCAGGCGCCGACCAAGCGCTCTGGGGAATTGTCGCGTTCGGCAAAACGCATTGCACGGAACTGTTGCACCCCGGTGTGTAGTAGACCTCGCCCGCGTTGACCGGGTAACCCAGCTGTTGACTCAAGATATTGGCCCAATACGGTCCACTGACAGTGGTCGGCACGACGTTGCCATTCACATCGGTCGTCACGAATGCCGAGGCTTGGTCGCTGAAGTTCCCCATTCGATCTTGCGCCGACGGGACCTGGATGATCGGGCTATCAACACCTTCATTGAGCCGCGTGCCCTGGTAGTCCGCGAAGAAGAAAATCTTTCGTCGAACTACGGGTCCGCCAAATGTTCCGCCAAACTGGTTCTGCTGGAAAACGCCCCGGCTGCTCGAAAAGAAATTCCGAGCGTCAAGATCGGTGTTGCGCAAGAACTCGAAGGCATCCCCGTGGAACTGGTTCGTGCCGGACTTGGTTACCACGTCGATCTGACCGCCGCCGTAGTTTCCGTACTGCGCGTCGAAATTCGCCGTCAAGATGCGGAATTCCGCGATTGAATCAAGGTTGGGAATAATCGCGGCGCCCATCATGAAGCGCTCGTTAGCGTCCGCACTGTCTACGCGGAAGCCGTTCGCATATTCGCGCTGCCCATTGATGGCGAGAGTTCCCGGGTTCAGATCTCCGGCGGTCGAAAACGTGCTAGCGCCGGCCGCCTCGATCGACGAACCGGTAATCGAAGTAACGGGAGCCACGCCTGGCTGGAGCGCCAAAAGATCCGTGTAGCTGCGGCCCGTCAGCGGCACCGCAGTCGTGCTGCTCCCGGAGATTACCTCGCCGAGTTGCGTGTCTGCCGTCTCGGCGTGGACTGCCGTGTCGGACACGACGACAGTTTCAGCACGGCCGCCCACTTCGAGCCGCGCGTCGACAATCAACGCACTGTTGGCGTCGACCGTTACTCCGGTGCGGCGGTACGGCTTGAAGCCTTTGGCCTCGAACTGGATCTCATAGTTACCCACGGACAGTGTCGGCAGCGAATAACCGCCCTTCGAATCCGTGGTTGTCGCCAGCTTAAAGCTCGTGTCGGTCCGGATCGCCGTTACCACGGCGCCAGCCACGACCCCGCCTGCCGCGTCCGTCACCGTGCCTGAGATGCTGCCGCCGATATCGGCTCGCACTGCGCCCGCACGAAATCCAAGCGCGAGAAAACATGCGAACACGTAAACGCTGGCTCTTCGGAACAGCAACAAAACGCGGCCCATTTTGATTCTCCCGCCCTCAGTTTACGTGCGAATGTTGTTTCGAGTTCTTCCCGACCGAGTCACGCTACGTTTTACAGCTACCTCTGAGCCTGAGACGATTGCGAGCTATCACCAATCTGCAGAGAAGCCGGCTTCACCGTCCAGCTACCTCCCATCTCGCTCATGATGCGAGTTTTGGGTACTAACGTAGCTTGGCCGGGGTACATATAGGTCATTCTGACCCGAAGCTTGGTGTCCGTCGAAGGTGCCACCAGCGCGGCGGCCATCAAACGCAGGAATTGGGCTGCATTCATATTGATCCCATCGACGGTCACCACAGCGGGGATCGAGTTCTTCGGTACCGGTCCCGCACTGGTGTCATGAAGACGCTCGACCAGTCCAGCACAAACGTGAGCCACGGAAGCAGGTGTTACCTCGCCCACGTTGGGCCCATGGGCCCCCGGAGTGTGCTCAGGACCCCATACTTCCGTTACTTGAACCGAAGCTGGCAGCTTACCCGAGCGATCCAGCTCGGCCAGCGCGTCGGTCATCACCTGAAAAGCGTCTGCAAGAGAAAGATAGTGGCCGTCGGCCTTCATGTAAGGAGGCGGAAAGGTGTCGACGCCCCATTTATTGAGTAACTCGGTCACCCCGGCCCGCAACCCGTCTAACGAGAGGCTATAACCTGTGCTCGGGACGGCCATCTTTTGCAAGTCGGCGTTCGAGACGAACCGGCTCCCTTGATTCGCGGGGAAGAAGTCCTCTGCCAGCCACTTGAGCGTCCCTTCTTCCTTGGCGTAAGCGGCATCGACCTCAGCCTTGTGCACCCTCGCGTCCGCGGGCAGCTTTGGATTATCCGGGTGGTCGTAGGCGTACTTCAGCGCGTACTCATCGTCCTTGGTGAAAGCGTGCTGCAGGTAATATCGCTCGTCAGCCAATTCCACCCGCACCACCTGAATCTTCGATCGGTTGAGGTCGCCGAAATCCTTCTTGGTTTCGTCCGCAGTCAGTCCATGAAAATCACCCGCGGCTTCCGCGGCCGCTTCGTTTGTATTGCTGACTTCCGAGAGACGCAACACGTTGTCCTGCCAGTAGACTTCCGGAGACGTCTCAGCGCCCGGGCTCATGAGCTTCGCAAAACCCTCTTCCCCGCCACCAAAACCTGCGATCATGGCTGGATTATCTTCCGGGAGCCCCAGCATGATGGCATTCGTGTTGTAGCGATGCACTTCACGAACGATTTCCGAATCGACGCCGATCTCCGGAATGATCGTTGGGACAGGGATCTTGGGTACAGGAGGAGGCGTTGCCGAGGGAGCACCCATCGATGTCGGGGAGGGACCGAGATCGGCCTTCGTGACTGCGCGTCCCACGGGACCGATATTTATCAAAGGTGCCACTCCGGTGATGTATGCGGCATTGCCGAAGACTTCCTGCATTCTCTTCAGGCCGCCGGATTTGCCTTCCACTGAACTCCCGGTCAAAGGATCACGGGCTTCGGCCAACATCTTTTCGGCCGCGGCGGACCGAACCATCCAGCGCTCATCCACGGTCTTGGCATTGGAAAAGTCAAGCATCGGACGCGTTCGATACGTGGGCTCGTCGGCCCCGTCGTAGCCAGGCTCGATCACCCCACGCCGAATGTAGTCCTTCACAAAATCAACGATATGCGTCTCACTGTTCCGCTGCGCCAAAGCGTCGCTCGCAGCCCCTGAAAACAGGACTGTCGCCGAAACCCGGGCCTCCGGATGTTCCTTGCGGTACTTCTCAAGCATGGGCAAGAGACGCCGAAGCCGATCCTCGCTCAAATCAATGTTTACGTGATCGGTGATGTCCGCATGCAAGTAAACGAACACCGGCTCCCGAGCAGGCTCCGGCATGGCTAGCAATCCGCCGGCAACCGCCCCAACCAAAAGAACAACCTGACAAAAAGAGGACAAATGCTTTCCCAACTTTCCCTCCGAAACGGGCTCTTTCCGATGAGTTTGCACGCCGATAGCCAAGCCCTTAGAAGCCGTTGACGCGCTTTGACCGCTCAACAAAAAGGCCCCCGGGATTGTGGCGCTTCTCCCGAGGGCCCTGATGCCATGTTAGCCAGCCTAGAACTTGTCAAAGGCCACTAGGGAATAACGACCTTTTCCTCGTTCGACTGGCAGATTTCACTCGTGCCGTTGAGCGGTTGAACCACATAGTAGTACGTACCGCCGTTCACCAGACCAGCGGTTCGGTCTGAGAACGAATCGATTGTCGACGTACCAATCTGAGTGTAAGGTCCGCCAGAAGTGGTGCCACGGAACACAGCGTAGTTCGTGGCGTTGGTCTGAGCGCTCCAGGTAAGATCAATCCTGGGTTTTGCGAGAATGTTGCCCGGCGTTCCCCTGCCATAGAGGTTATTGATGCAGGAGACGAACACCGTCCGCCGCAGCATGATGATCGACCAGGCTGTTTCGTAGTACCACTGGTAGCCGTCGTAGCTGAAGCCCCACCAGTGACCGTCGGAAACGCCGTACGGCGGGTTCTGCTGGAAGCCGACCAGCGTCTGGGCTACGCCATCACATGGATCCACGCCCCCGTTGGCGACAGAGAGGGCTGCGTACCAGTCGATGGAGTTCGGCGGATCACTCGGGTTGCTGAACACGCCCGGTGTCTGCGTCCTGAGGTACTGAATCGACGTCGGCTGAGCTAGCAGCATCGACTTAGTGAAAGAGAACAGCCCGTACAGGTAACTCCGCGGCGCACTGACGGGGCCGCCCGAGGTGTTGTTGCAGAAGTTATCGGCGTAGTACGTCTCGGTGTTATTCCAGCGCTGATCGAAATCCGTGGAAGCATCGCCGAAAACCGTGTTCTTGGTTCGTCCGACGCCATCCATGGCCATCTGCACCAGACCCGACGGAGTGACGGCAAACGGTCCCCAGGCATCCGAGTATTGGAACGACCCTCTATAACCGTACGCACCCTTATTGTCGCCAAGAGCGGCCGGATCGGCGCCCGTCGGCGCTGGATCTCCCACATCTTGGGCATTCGTCACCCAAACATTGTTGAAATCCGTGATTGCCGGCGGAATACTGATGCCGAACGCATGGCCAGAGAGGTATGCAATCGCTCCCCACTGCGAGGTGGAATCGTCATCACCTTGCTGCGGACCGTACAACCATGCCCCGCCCTGGTCGCTGCCACCGTAGCCCCGCGTATAGCCCTGGTCGACGTCGTAATCGTACCCGTACTGCGAATAACCGTAGAAATCAATGATGTCCTGCACGATGTCCTTGTAAGTAGCGCCCTTTATTCCTGCGCCGCCCGTAGGAGCCACCGCAGTTGGGGTGCCGCTTGCAACTAAAGCGTCAAGGAACGGCGACGTCGTGTAGCTGTACTCCCCGGAACCGTCGCTGCTGTAAGTCATCAGACCGTTCTTGTTTCCGTCCCAGGTAATCGTACATGGCGGCGCGGTGCAGGAAGTAGCCCCTGAGTTGTAATAATGTCGTCCACCATGTCCGCTGCAGGCTCCCAGATCCGTAGTCTGCGGAATCGAGCCGTCAGCGCACGTGTAGCTTTCCTTCGAAGGATCATATTCGTACGTGACCGAAGCCACGGCCTCTGAAGTAAGGAAAATAAGCATCCGGTTGATCCCGCGGTACACATCGTCCGTGTATGGATCTGTGGAAGGCCCACTCTGTAAGTGTCCACTCACCTCGAACGCCTGCACGTTTGCAGCATTGATAGAGCCATAACCTAAGCAGTCGTACGTATTGCCATTCACGGCGTTACAAAGAGTATCCCAACCGCCCCAATTGACGGTCTGGCCATTGGCCGGTGCGTTCTGTCGGAACTCTGTCTGGTGCATGTACCAAAGACCCCAGTCGATGGCCACATTTACGCGTGAATTGAGATTGTTCAATTCCTGAGTCACATAGTACTTCGTGGTGGTGCTGGTTGAGTTCGTCGTGTCCATGACTGTTACCGTCGCCGTCCACGCCGTCCCTTGAGCCGCAGAGGCGGGGTACTGGTGCGTCGTCGAAATGTCGTACGCATACGGCGCCGTTGTCGCTGTGCCTAGAAACGGGCCCAGCGTTACATTTGGACTCCCGTCGTCAAACACCCACGTCACCGTAAACGAATCCGTCGAACCCCAAGCGCTCGGCACGGTTGCGCCGAGAACGATGTTCGATTCGGTTGTGCTGGTGACTGGGTAGGTCGTGTGCGGAAAAGTCGGGTTGTTCGGGTCCGTCGGTACCACTAGCACAGTCGGTGCGGCTGCGAATGCCAGATGCGGCAGAGCAAGGAAGATCGCCACCATCACAAGCGTCAACCAACTCCATCGATTAAACTTTGCTTTCATGCTTCCCCCTCGGGTGCTCGTCACTTATCTAGTGCGAGCCGTCTTTCGGTCGTGCTGCTGAGGCGGGTGTCTGCGTTCCCGCCTCCTGGTTGCTCTTAACAGCCGTTGCCTTAGTTCGTCGAGAACTTCTTCCTCAAACTGACCAAGCCGCACAGCGAGCTTCCCAGCATAAGGAAGGTACCAGGCTCTGGCATGCCCGGCGGTGGTGGCGGCGGTGGCGGCCCAACCGAGCCGGCTACCGCAGTCCCGGAGAAGTAGGCATCTGTTTCGGTCGTATTGGAGCCATCCACAGGGTGGACTTGTTCGATGTTGAAGCCACCGGGGTTCGTGGAAGTGATATCGAACGTAACGGTCTCGGTCTGCCCTGCCAGCAGCGAGAAGGCAAAACCCATCGCGAACGACACGTCGCCGTTCGTGCCGTTGCCGCTCGTATTGTCAGTTCCCAGCGGTATTCCGTTGGTGTTGGTCAGCGCTTGCGCCGCAGCGTCGCCGATAATACTGGAGTAGGTAGGATCGCCCACTTCCCACGTCTGGCCGCTCGCCGCACTTCCGTTCACATTCGCGTATTCATTAAAGAACGGTACGCTCAGCTCCGCGTCGAAGAAGCCAGTCACGGCGAAGCTCGCCGTCGTCGACCCCGTGTTCGTGACCGTAACCGCCACGGCCCCGTAAACCGACGTGCCACCGTATGGGCTGGTGGTCGGTCCGAACCCGCTCGAGGCGATAACCCCCGGCACTGAGAGCGTGTCCGCGTAGTCCGTCCCGTTGATCACGACGAGGCTAGACTGGAGGCTCGTGTCGTCAGCAAACGCCGCCGGAATAGCTCCTAGGCACAAAAACATCAAAACTACTACCGCTATTGCCAGTTTTCTCACGCTGGCCTCCTTGGTTTCTAAACGCAGGGCACGTTCCGGCCCTAAAAATGACCCCAGGACCACCTCAAAACCGGACAAACCCCGAGCGACAAACAAATCTGTGACAGAAATGGCAGCAGGTTATAGGCAATTTTGCGACCACTCCTACACTGCCTGTAACTTATTGAAATCTCAGGGAGCCCTTGCGACGTCGCCGAAAAAGTGTGCAATCCCTTTGCATACATTCGGAAGTCTGTGGTCACTCTACTCCGCCCATTCACAAGGTGTTAGCAATGGTCAGTCGTCAGAAGTTGAGCCTCAGCGCCACCTGAACCTGCCTCGCCGCGTTCGCCGAAAAAATCTCGCCGAACGTCGTGCCGCCAGGGATCGCCTGGTTCGTCGCTGAAGGAGGCACTGGTCCTGGTACGAGCGCTTGAGGCAGCTGGAAGTTCACCCGGTTGAACAGGTTGAAGGCCTCGGCTTCGGCCGTAAGCCGGAGCCGCTCAGTCAGCGTGAAATGCCTCACCAGCGACAGGTCAAAACTGGCAAGCCCGGGGCCGCGAAGGCTATTGCGTCCGGCATCGCCGAACGTCCCGTAGGGCGCTATGGCAAAGGCGTTCGTGTTGAACCAGCACGTCGGCGTTCGGACTGGCGCGCCATTCGGGCACGTTCCCGAGTTCGGGTCGCCCACCAGATTCGGCCGGTCCGAGCCAGTTTCCTGCCCCGGTGCCGTGTTGCCCGTGTTGCTGTTGTCGAAGCCCAAAGTTGGCGTGAACGGCTGTCCGGACTGCACCGCCGTAATCCCGTGGAATTCCGTATTTCGAGTCCAGCGATTCTGGTTCGGCAACTGTACTACATACGTAACCACCAGCCGCTGCCTCATGTCGAAGCTCGAATTACCCCTCTCCGCGTTCAGATCGTAGCTATTCTGCGGGAAGTTCGGGTCGGCGATGGTATCGGAAAATGCCGACTGGTCGTCAATCGAATGCGACCACGTATACGCCGCCCAGAGAGACATGTGTGAACCCAGCGGCCGGTTGAAAGTAGCCTGGAGGGAGTTGTAGTCTGAATTGGCCCTCGTGTTAATAAAATAGATGCCGCTGTAGTTGGGGTACGGCCTCGGCAGCGGTGGAGTCGCAGGCGGAGGCACTGGGGGTGGCGGGACCGCAAGCGGCGGCTGGTTCAAGTCATACGTCTCGATTAGGTGTGTCCCTTTAGCTCCCGCATAGCCCAAACTGAAAGTCCCGAGCGAGCCGATTGGCCGTGCCACGGTGAAATTCCATTGTTGAACGTAAGGCGTTATGACGTCGGGGCTTACGACGGCCAATTGCGGTGGGATCGCGAAACCGGCCTCGAACGGATTCTGCAACGTGGTTCCGAAGTACCCGAGGAGATCGAATTCCGGCGGATTGAAGAACATCGCGGAGTTCACTTCGAACATGCTGCTGTCGTAATACACCCCATACCCCGCCCGCACCACGAAAGACCGGCCAACGTTCCACGCCGCGCCAATCCGCGGCCCGAAATTGTCGCGGTCAGGCCGGGTCCCGGAGCGCGAGATTCCGTTGGTGCCCACCTGCACCAGTTGCCCCGTCTGCAAGTCGAGCGTGTACATCTGGTTGTCCGGACTAACGGGCGGCCTGAAGTATTCGTATCGCATTCCGAGGTTCAGCGTGAGGTTGCGCGAAATTCTCCAGTCATCCTGAAAGTATGCTGCGTAGGCCTGCGACCGCATATTGATCGAAACCGCGCTTTGCGATTGAAGCGCGAACGACACATCTCCCAGCAGCAGATCGGCGATTCCCGAGCCGCATATGACACCGGTGTTGGGACCACATTCGCTGGCAGGCCCTTGGCCGTCCAATCCCGTAAACGCACCGGAGAAGGAAAGAGAACCCCGCGTGAAAAGGCTCAGCGCCCCATTCAATTGCAGCTCGCGTACTTCGCCGCCAATCCTGAACAGATGCGAACCATGGTCGATCGCCAGCTGGTCGCCGATCTGGTAGGTGTTCGTGTGCCGGTAAATCGGATACGTCGTATTGTCGCCCGCGCCCGAAAGCCCCTGCACGGTGACGGAAGGATAACCGTATCCCGACGCCGGTACATTCAGCCAAGGCACGTCCCAAAGCTGCCCCACGTTGACGTTGTAGTTCTGCGGAAGGATATCGCGCGAGAACCTGTCGTACGCAAAACTCGCCGTGTTTACGATGCGTGACGAAAACACTCGCCTGTACTGCAACATCACATTCTGAATGTCGTCTTTGACGTAGTCTCCAAAGCCAGGCGCTACGTTCGCCGAGGCCAAGCCGTTCGAGCTGCCGCCCCACGGCTCGAGCAAATCCACCGTTGTAAAACTGTAACGCGCCGTCAAGTCATCCGAGGCGCTGAGTCGATGGTCGATTCGATAGGTGCCGAAGCCGTCGTTCTCCCGCTGCACCGGACTGCTGTCGAAAATGGACGAGTTACCCGGGGCTGGAAACATTTGCAGGACGCTTTTTGCTACAGAGGAGATATCGCCGGAGGGGATGATGTTGCCTTGGAAAGGCTGGCCGGTCAGGGGGTTGTATATCTGGACGGCGGTCAGGTTCTGCGGGTTGGGATTCGGAGGAGGATTGCACAGGCCGTTTGCGTTGAAACCCGTCTGGCACAGCGCCGCGAGATTCCCGCCCTCTTCGGCTTGGGTCGGAACCGTCGATTCCTGGCTCAACCCTTCGCGGTCGCGAAACCAATCCGTGCTCGCAAAGAAGAATGTATTGTTGTGCACCACAGGCCCGCCCACGCTGAACCCAAACTGATTTCGCACGAGCTTCGCGGGTGTCGGCGTCTCATCGAAATAGTTGCGCGCGTCGAGCACGCGATTCCGCAAATAGTCGTAGGCCGATCCGTGAAAATCGTTCGTTCCCTGCCGCGTGATGACGTTCACTTGTCCGGCCGAGTTGCGGCCGTATTCGGCGTCGTAGCTGTTCGTTGCGACCTTGAACTCCTGAATGCTCTCGATGGGCGGCTCAACGCCGTAACGGTTCACGTACGGGTCGTTGTTGTCCACGCCATCCAATAGAAAATCGTTCGCTTCTTCGCGGCCGCCGCCCGCGTTCATCGAGAACGCGCCAAAGCTGGAGAGCTCCGAATTTTGCACCGGCGGCGCGACGCCTGGCGCCAGCAGCGCCAATTCTAGAAAATTCCGCCTGTTCAGCGGCACCGAGTCGATCTGCTGCTGCTCGATCACCGTTCCCACTTCGGAAGTTTCTGGCTGCGACTCCGGAGACAGAACCGTTACCTCCACAGTTTTCTTCTGCCCCGCGATCGGAAGGTGGAAGTCGGTCCTCGTTTGTGTGTTCACCAGAACTCGAATGTCGGATTGCGTGATTTCCCCGAAGCCGGGAGACGATGCCGTGACGGAATACACCCCTGGCGATAGCTCCGCGACGCTATAAGCGCCCGCCGAATCGGTAGTCGTTTTTCGAACCACGGCACGGTTTGCGTCCGCAACCGTCACGTTGGCGTTCGTTATCAGCGCGCCGCTGGGATCGTAAACATAGCCCAAAATCGAGCCGCTCGAAACCTGGGCGAGCACGGGCAAAGGCCGGGCAATCGAAAAAAGAAGCGCAACCACAAGAATGCCAAAGGCGCTTACTGGCAGAAACGTAAAAGTCCCATAGAACGTTGCCGTCGGGGAAACTTCCCTCCGGCACAAGAAAAATCGGGCCGCACGACGCACTCGGTACAAGGTCACTCCTCCTCAACAACTCAAGCCGACACACTTGTTTTGACCCGAAATGGCAATCCTAATGCCAGCAGAGCTCGAACTAACGCGCTGAACAAGAAGGACTTAGACTGTCGCTCACATCAGAGAGGCCAAACTGCTTCTCATATCGTGCAAACGCCTTCCGCTTTCCCGGGGACACCAACGCCCTTAGCAACCCCCGGAATCACGGCGTCCTGGTCTCGGTCGGGACTCGACGGGCACCCGGCGGTGGCCCACAAGCCATTCGAAGTCCAAGCTCGCACGCTTGCTGCATCCGGCGCATCGCCATTTCACCGTCCTGAATCCCACCCACCCCCTGCTGGTACAGGCGAGCCACTTGAAAACAACTCGCTGCGTTGCCGCCGTTACAGCCCTTGTCAAAATTCTCTATCGCCCTCACGGGATCCGCCTGGGTTCCCTGTCCGACCAAGTAGCTCTGGCCCAGACGTCCGCACCCACGCCACCATCCAAGATCACAAGACCTCTGGAATAGAATAAACGCTTGCGTTCCATCTTGCTGGACGCCCTGGCCACTGCTGTATAGCGTGCCGAGAATGAAGCAGCTCGCGCCGTCACCGCTGTCGCACGCATTGCGGAACACTTGCTGGCCCCCACCTTGGGCAAACTGGATCAGACTTCCGCAACCCTGCGGCAACCCCAAGTCACAGGCCCGGCCGAATGCGTCGCCGGCCACTGCCGCATTTCTGGGGACGATGCGACCTTCGTCCGTCACGAGTCCCAACATGAAACACGCTTTCCCTGAACCATCCTGGCAATCGACGTTCAGCATGTTTGCCCAGGTCTTGCACGCTTTCCATTTGTTTTGTTCACAAGCCGATTGCCAGAATTCAATCCTGCCGCCCGGAAAATCCCTGCCTTTGGCGAGGAATCCGGTGCCCGTTATCACCACAAACACCGTGGTCCATACGCCCATGGCCACGATATTGGTTGCGCGCGGGCTTAGCTTCCACGTCGCACCCCACGACCGGAACTTGGCCTCCACTGCTTCGCTAAGGCGATCCAGCCACCTCACGCATAAATTCAATATCGGCACACACAACAACTTGTCGTAGAACTGCGGCGCGCCGAACCATCCGAGAGCCCCGTATGCGGCGAATGCTCCAACCCCGTACATGGCGCCGAAAATGATCTTCCCAAGATTCTTTCGCGGCGAGGTCGCTGGATCCGTCACCAGCAAAAGCGTGCCAAGAAAAACAGCGACGGGAATGCTGGAATCAACGAAGTGATACACGCCGGTGACGTGCGTGTACACGAGATTCAGCACAACTAGCGCAACGCCCGCAGCCAGCGTCACCACGGTTACGCCAAACAGAAACTGCACGACTAGACCAAGCAGAAACAGCTCGAGATAGATGTGTGGAGGCCTGTGGAAGCTCGTAGCAATTTCGATGCCCCATGTTAGCTTTGTATTGTTCGTTGCGATTAGGATCACGGAGAAGATAAAAAGCGACAGAGCCGAGGGGTTGAAGATATGCGTCATCCGGCCGTCGCGCTTCCATTTGATGAATTCCTTGCCCAGCACCCCCACCGCTATCAGGACAAACTGCAGGTAGAACCAATCATCGTGGAACCACAAGAAAAGGTTCGTGCTCAGAACGATGGGAAATGGTCCGAAGCCCAGCACCCACTCGTCGCGCCGGTACCAGCACACCAGCATGTCGAGCGCGTACGCGAAAAATATCTGCCCGATGATGAGCGGTATGTCGTGGTACACCTCGCGCCAATACCAGCCCCAATAGGCGTAAACGCAGGTGTGCATCATCAGCTGGACGTAGTGCACCTTCCGGGGCGTTATATCGTAGGTAAGTTTGCGTCCCCTGCGAACAACCTCCGTGCGCAACACCAGAAGGAGAACGAGTAGAACTCCGGCCGTTCCGCGGAAGGACAACGCGAGGCGCGCGCTGTCGCTGATGCGCGGCAGGAACGACCAGAAGACCATCGCCAAAATGAAGGAGAACGCGAGCCATAGCGGCGACAGGCGATTGGGGTGCTCGTTTGCAGGCGTCGTTATTGACGCGGGCGATTTGACAGACTGCGAGCCTCGATTCGTCTTGCTCGGCTTTTCCGAGCCGTTCGTCACTCCCGACTTGGACTTTCTTGACATCGCTATTTGGCCAAGGACGCCGACGTGGGCCGCTGGTCGGGCTGGCTTTCTACTTCTGCTGGGGCTCCGTCGCTACCTTCGACTGCGCAGTCCTCTCCGCCTGCTCACCAGAGAAGCAAACGGGAGACCACCGGGTTACGCTGAATCTAAAGGAGTTACGCCGCCATGCTACCTGCTTATTCCAACCTGTTGCATACCATTGGCCTAGCGTTTCCCCTTGCTCTGACTGTCGGCAAAGACTTGAAGCTTGCGCGATTCACCCGGAGCTGATCTGCTATTTGGTCGCTTCCGCACGCGCTTCGCGCACAATAGCGACGAATTTTCGCGCGTTATCCGTGATCACTTCCGCGTTCCCGGCCTTCAACGCATCCGCTTGTACGAGTTCACCGCCCACGCCCAGCGCTGCGGCGCCGGCACGAATGAAATCCGCCGCCGTCGAAAGATTTACTCCGCCCGTGGGCACCAGGGGAATCTGCGGCAGTGGACCCCGCAACGCCTGAATGTATTTCGGCCCTCCAACGGAGCCGCACGGAAACACCTTCACGAAATCCGAGCCGGCCTTCCATGCCGTGATTACTTCGTTCGGCGTGAGCCCGGCGGCCATCATCAACTTGCCTTCCTTGTGCGCGAGTTCGAGCGTCTCGCGATCGAATCCGGGACTCACAAGGAATTGCGCGCCCGCATCAAGGCACCGCCGCGCCGCTTCAACATCGAGTACGGTTCCCGCGCCAATTAACAATTCGTTGCCCACGCTCCGCGCGAGTTGACCGATCACTTCCACTGCGCCTGGAACCGTCATCGTCACTTCGACAATCGGTATTCCCCCGGCGGACACTGCTTCCGCCGCCATCAATGCTTGCTTCGCCGACGCGGCGCGCACCACCGGCACAATTCCGATCTCGATCACGCGCTGCTTGATTTCCTCTCTGGTCATCTCCGTACCGGCACGCCACCACCTTCATCGAGCGATTCGAGCACCGGCTCCTTTCATAACCTGCACGACTTCCTTCACCGTAGCCATTGACGTATCGCCGGGAGTCGTCATTGCCAGAGCTCCGTGCGCCGCACCGCATTCCACTGCCCACTGCGGTCCTTGCCCCGTAAGAAAGCCGTAGATCAACCCGGACGCGAACGAGTCGCCGCCGCCGACGCGGTCGAGAATTTCCAGGTTTTCACGCTGTTTCGCTTCATAGAAGGCGCCGTCGCAATAGCAGATCGCTCCCCAATCATTGCGCGTCGCCGTTTTGGCCTTTCGCAGCGTTGTCGCGATCACCGAAAACGGAAACTCCTTCACCACCGCTTCGATCATCATCTTGAAAGCGCTCACGTCCAACTCGCTCAGGTGTTCGTCGACGCCCGCCACCTCGAATCCCAGCGCCGCGGAAAAATCCTCTTCGTTGCCGAGCATCACGTCCACCAGAGGAGCGAGACTCCGGTTCACCTCTTGCGCCTGCTTCTTACCGCCGATTCCCTTCCACAACGACTCGCGATAGTTGAGGTCGTACGAAACGACCACGCCGTGTCGCCGCGCCGCTTCCATCGCTTCACGCGCCACTTCGGGCGTCGACACAGAGAGCGCGCAGAAAATTCCGCCCGTGTGAAACCAACGCGCGCCCTGCTTGGCGAAAATTTCGCCCCAGTCGATCTCGCGCGGCTTGAGTTGCGAAACAGCCGTGTGCCCGCGGTCTGAGCAGCCTAGCGCGGCGCGCACGCCGAAGCCGCGTTCAACGAAATTTAGTCCGTTGCGCGCAGCGCGGCCAACTCCATCGTCCGCCACCCATCGCACCAAGGACTGATCCACTCCGCCCTGATAGATCAAATCCTGCACCAGCCGGCCGACGGGATTATCGACCAGCGCGGTAACGTGCGCCGTATCCAGACCGAAGCAGCGCTTGAGCCCGCGCGCAACGTTATATTCGCCGCCGCCTTCGCAGACCTCAAACGAACGCGTGGTCCAGATGCGCTTCTCGCCGGGATCGAAGCGCAGCATCACTTCGCCCAGGCTCACCAGGTCCCACCGGCATCCATCCTTCGGCCTGATCTTCAGCGCCACTCGCGCACCTCCGCTTCGCCCCCGGGCATTTTCGCGAATGCTGCAGGTCCGGGCAGAGCGTACTTTCCCATATTTTCAGCCCTCAAATCTCGGTTTTTCAGCTGCTAAGGAACTGGCTCGTGCACAAAAGGCCAGATTCTCCTCGTCCTGCCGCCCGGACCAGCGGTCAGTATGACGCTTACGTAACAACTGGCCATCGACCTCCTCAGCTTGAGAAGCGCCCGGGGACTAAAATTCCAGTATGAAAATCAAACTGTGGTGGATCATTGTGCTTGTGACGCTTATTACGGTCGTGGGCTACATCATCCCCAGGCTGAAATACTGGTTCCCGTCGTCCGGACCCAGCGCCTCGGAGCCCGCCCGCGCCGAACAAGCTACTCCTGACGCCACGGTCAACGCGATGTTCCAGATGACGGACCAGGGAGAGCCCAGCGAGGACAACCCCAAAGAAGCCCTCGACGACAAGCTAGACGATATGCATTTGCTCACCGGAAAAGAAATGACTCCCGATGAAAAGAAGTTCGCTGGCCTCTTCTTGGAAGGGCAGCGCAGCGGCGCAATTTATCATTACTTGAGGGCGAACCTGGCGAAGTCGGCCACGATTACGGGTGATAGCCCAACCGGCGATACTGCCGTGGTCAGCGTGGCTTTACAGACGTTCCCGGATCACGGATCAGATTGGCAACCTTCAAACTACTCCGTCGAACTGAAAAAACGCGGACCTAACTGGTACGTGGATGAATTGAAGTCTCCCGGGATGCCTAACGGAGTCTTCGCAACCTTCAGGCAGCGATTGAGCTCCATGCCCTAGGACGTCCACAGGCCGCGCCGAACCGCCGCCATCCGGTACCGAACATACCTCAACCGTCACCAAAATCCCGCTGGGCCGTCGTTCGCCGGCGGCCCTCTCCGATGACTCTCAGCGCAGCGTCAAAAGCGCCGTGGCAGTCTTGCACCAGGTGTCACCCTCCGCAGTCGCGAAGGCATTCACGAATTTAAGGGCCGTGTCCTCATATCCCTTCAACTTCTTGTACAGCTTATAGTTCGACTGAAGGAGCTTGCCGGTTGGAGTGGCGAGCAATTGGTTGAGCGCCTGGCTAACGAAACCGATATCCACCTTCAGCTTGGGAAGCACGCTGTTGAAGGTATCCACGTAAACCTGCGCCGCCGCCTTACCCATTTCCTGGAAGCCCTGAATGATCATGTCGTTGCCCAGGTTGTACAAAGTGAACGCGGCGGCACTGCCGTTGCTGCCAATCAGATCAAGCGCCAGGTCCTGCAGTTGGAAGCCCGGACTGATCAGGCAGAAGATGCACTTCGCTGCTGTAATGCCAAAGGTGATCAAATTCTGGTTGTAGGTGGCTTCGATATCTACGTCGATGTCGATGCTGATCGAGATCGAGATCATATCGAACTGTTCGCCGTTCGGATCGTGGTTGTTCACCGGATCGGCGCCGGCATACAGGTACCTGTGCAAACTGATCGGATCCGTCAAATCGCCTAGATATGGATCGACGGTAAGGAAACGGCCCGTTGGCGCGTTCAGGTAGCGAGCGCGCAGGTAATAGAAATGCAGATCGGGATCGAGTTCCTCCCCCACATAGAGGTAGTTGTTCGGCGTCGTGCCGGTCGAGTGGAGCAGGTTGCCGAAGGCGTCGTAGTCGTACGTGTCTGTCACGGTGCCCGATGCGTTGGTCAGCGCGCGCACCGAGCCTTGCCCGTCATACACGTAGTAGCTCGTCAGAGTGGTGCTCGAGCTGTCGATAAAGGCTACCTGGCTGACGCGCTCTAGACCGTACACGTAGTTGTCGGTGTTGCCGTTCGAAGACGTCGCCCTTATCACCTGGACGTAACCCGTCGGATTCTGGTCGTCTACAAGGAACGTCGTCGTAACGCCGCCCACCGTCTTGGAAACGCGGTTGCCGTCTCCATCGTAAACCACCGTCACGCCCGTGCTGCTCTGCGTCAGATGGTTCTCGAAGTCATACGTGTAGGTGACGCTGCCTGACGCGGTGGTATTGCCGTTCGCGTCGTACGTATCCGTGCTCAATCGATCGTCGGAGTTGTAGCTGAACGAACCCGCAGTCACGCCAGCAAGCGTCGACGTAGTTTGCGTGCGGTTCCCTACCGCGTCATAGGTATAAGTCACGGCGCCGTTCGGACCCGCCGTTGCGCCGGAAACCGTCTCACTCATGAGCCTGTAGATGTTGTCGTAGGTGTACACCGCCTTGCGGCCACTCAACTCGATCACGCTCGTGTGGTGTCCCGCCGGTTCCAGTGTGTATGCGTAGCTCGCCAGCGCCCCCGACTTGTTAACCGCAACGTTCGTAAGCCGGTTCAACTCGTCGTAGGAATAGCTGTGCGATACACCGTTGGGATATGTAACCGTGTCGAGGTTCCCAACCGCGTCGTACCCGTACGAAGTCGACCCGGTCGCTGGCCCGGAAGCAGTTTCCAACCTCTCGTCCGCGTCGTAGGTGTAAGTCGCGCTCGCCGAGCCGCCCACTTCGATGGAGAGCAGATTCCCAAACGCGTCATGCGTGTACGTCAGCGTGCCCGCTGGCGCCGCCTTCGTCGTCAGCCGGTCGAGTTGGTCGTACGTATAGGTGGTTGAGCCGGAAACGTCGCTCATAGACGCGCGTTTCCCCGTACCCGTGTAGGTGAACTTAACGGTCGGTGCCCCGAAACTCGCATCGGGAACCTCGGTCAGACTCCGGTTCAGTGTGTCGTACGTGTAGCTGGTCGTCTTCCCGTTGAAATCGGTATGGGTCAGCTGGTTGCCCGCGGCGTCATACGTGAACGTCTCGGTCTGTCCCCCCGGCAGCTCCCTGCTGATCGTGTGGCCTACCTTGTCGTACGCGAAGGTCGTAACGTTACCTTTCGCATCCGTCTGCGAAATTCGCTCGCCGATCTGGTCATACGCGTACTTGGTCGCATTGCCCAGCGCATCGGTCACCTCCGTCGGGCGGGCGAGCGGGTCGTACGTGACTTGAGTGACGTGCCCCGCTTGATCCGTCTTGCTGATGATTCGGCCGAGCGCGTCGTAGCCGGTGACGGACGTAGTAGCATTCGGATAGGTCGTTTTCGTGAGCCGGTTGACGCCGTCAAACTGATATGTCGTCTCATGCCCGTTCGCATCCGTCAACGACGTTCGGTTCCCGTTCGAGTCATAACCATAGGTCGTCGTGTGGAGCAGTGCATCCTCAACCTGCGTGTTCCTCCCCGCGGCATCGTAAACATACTGCGTGATATTCCCGAGCTGGTCGGTGTCGGAAATCTTTTCACTCGCCTTGTCGTACGCCGACGACGTTACCGACGAGTCCGGATACTGTGTATGGATGAGTCGGTACACTGGATCATAGGTGTAAGTCGTTTGGCGGCCCTCTTGATCCGTGCTCGCAATCGTATTCCCCAGCGCGTCGTATGTGGTCGTCACCGTCGTTGAGTCGGGATACGTAGTCACGGTGAGGCGTTGGTCGAGGTCGTATTGATAGCTCGTCGTGCGGCCCAGCTGGTCGATATCGGCGGTCTTTAGGCCGTCCGAGTTGTACTGCGTCTGCGTGGTCGAGCCGTCCGGATACGTGGTCTCGATCAGGTTATTGTTCGCGTCGTACGCGTAGGTCGTCACCAGCGTCTGCGGCGAGCCAGACACCGTGCGGGTCTGTGTCTGCGAAACCTTGTTCCCGTTGGCGTCGTATGCGTAAGTCGTGATATTTCCCAGCGGATCGGTCTGCTGAGTCAAGTCACCAAATGAGTCGTACGCGTACGTCGTAACCTTCCCGAGCGGGTCCGTGAATTGCGACGGAAGCCCCTGTGCGTTGTACGCATACGTCCTCACGCCGCCGCTTCCATCCGTAATGGTCACAACGTTCCCGTGGGGGTCGTAAGTATTGGTCGTCACGTTCCCGTTGGCATCGGTGATCGTGGTTATTTCGTTCGTCGAGTTGTACGTGTACTTTATTTCGTGGCCAAGCGGGTCCGTTTGAGACAGCTTTTCCTTGTTCGAATCGTACGTATACGTCGTCGTGTTGCCCAGCGGGTTTGTCAGCGTCAACTGGTTGTCGTTTGGGTCGAAAGTGGACTGCGTCACGTCTCCTAGCGCGTCCGTCTTCTCGAGCACGTTACCATCGCCGTCGTAGTTGTAAGTCGTCGAGTTCCCCAGAGCATCCGTGTACGTCTCTGTGTTCGTGACGATGCTGTTGTTGAAGCTGATAACATTCCCGAACGCGTCGATCTGCTGAATCAGCCGCCCGGAGTCGTCATAAACGTTCTCGATCGGCTGGGCTCCGCTTGGGTCCTTCCACGAGATCAGGTTGTGCGGGTCGTATGTGAACGTCGAGGCGTTGCCGTTGGCGTCCGTGTACTTAGTGAGGTCGCCGGCGGCGTCGTAGGTGTAATTGCGGACGTTTCCATTGAGATCAGTGATCGAAGTGATGCGGTTTTGTCCATCTCGCACGAAGGTCACCGATCTTCCAGCCGATGACGCGATGCCGTTCGTACTGAAGGTCAGCGTATTTCCGTTCAGGTCCGCGATGCTCTGCAACCCAAACGAAATGCTCACTTGCAGCACCTGGCCGTTCGGCATCGTCATCGTCCAGCCGTCGTCATCGCCGGCAGTGCCGTACACATTCAAGTCGCCATCCGCCAGTTGAATCGGGCCGCCGACGTCGCCTAGGATGAACAGACCCGCCGCATTGCCTTGAGACAGCGTCGCGCCGGTTGGCGTTGAACCGATCGGCGTGAAGACCATGTCCACGGTCTCCTGCGGAATCAGTTCCGCGCACTGCGTGGCCGACGATATGTTCGCCGCGAACTGATACACCGTGCCGTCCTGCAAGGTCACGCTTACAACGTAGTTCTGGCCCGGAACGACGCAATACTCCGGGAAGAAGCCCGAGTCGTCCTCCGTCCACTGCCAGTTGTTCCCCAGTATGTCGCTCGTCTGTACCTGCGTAGTGTGGTACGCCAGCGTCCATCCGAATCCGAAGTCTCCGCTCGCCTTAATCCGGCTGTCATACTTGCGGATCACCTGAACCGGGATCCCGGCCACCGGCATATTCAGGTCGATAAACGACAGCGTGAAATTGCCTACCTTCGCGTTTCTGGTGATCACAACGTGCACCACCACGCTCGTCGTCTGGCCGGATTGATCCGTGCCGGTGAGCTGTATCGTGGCAATTCCGTTCAACAGCACCGTCGGATCCAGACTGCCCGTCACCGTTGATGTCGTCCCCGTTGCGAGCGTGGTGAAGATGGTCGAGCCGCTTGATTCGTAAGACAACGTCCACGAGGCAAGATTCGGGCTTGTCACCGTCCCGGTCACGCTGGTCACGGTCGTAACTTCACTGCCTTCCGTGGGACTCGTGATCGTGACCACCGGCGGTGCATTCGTAATCGGACCCAGTACCAGGAAGCCTCCGCTCGGCAGCGTCGCGGCCTGCGCACCCGTCTGCGCCGTAATCGGAGAACGCAATCCCACAGCAGCCGCTCCATTGATCGTGATCGAAGCCGTAGCCGCTGTTGAGCTCGTGACTGTCACGGAGTTCACCGTTATGCCGGCTCCGAAGCTAGCCGTCGTTGTGCCGTTCACGAAATTCGTGAAGCTCCCTGTAATCGTCACCGTCAGCGTCTGGCCCGGCGATCCCTGGGCCGGCGAAATAGAAGCTATGGCCGGCGCGCCATTCACGAAGAAGCCATTCACCAGCGACTCTTGTTCGCTGCCCGTCTGCACAAAGACGATTCGTCCGCCCAGCGCCGCGGCCGCGGCCACGCTAATCTGCGCCGTCGCCGTCGTCGAACTCGTCACCGTTACCGGACCCAAGCTGCCCGTCGAGCCGGTCCCCACCGCGACTCCCGGCCCAAAGTTGGCCTTCGTCGTTCCGTTCACGAAGTGCGTGTTCGCACCTGTGATCGTCACCGTCACAACGTTCGACGGCAGCGCGGCGTTCGGCGAAACTGACACGAGCGTCGGTGACCCTCCGCCACTCGATATCATCAGGTTCACTGCCGACCCTGACGCCACACTCGTCCCAGCTACCGGGCTCTCACTGATCACGTCCCCTGCGGGAACTGTGCTGCTGGCTGCTGTCGTGACGGTTCCTACCACCAACCCTGCGCCTGTGATCGCCGTCGTCGCCGCCGCTTGCGTGTCTCCCACCACGTTCGGCACTATCACCGGCGCTGCGCCCGTCGATACCACCAGGTTCACCGCCGAACCCACGTTCACACTCGTCCCTGCTACTGGGCTTTCACTGATCACGTCTCCCGATGGCACCGTGCTGCTCGACGCCGTCGTCACTGTTCCTACCACCAAACCCACCCCTGTGATCGCCGTCGTCGCTGCCGCCTGCGTATCTCCCACCACGTTCGGCACGCTCACCTTCGCAGGTCCTGTCGACACCACAATATTCACTGCCGACCCTGCCGCCACACTCGTCCCCGCTACTGGGCTCTCACTAATCACGTCTCCCGACGGAACCGTGCTGCTCGACGATGTCGTCACCGTCCCCAGCACCAAGCCCGCCCCTGTGATCGCCGTCGTCGCCGCCGCTTGCGTGTCTCCCACCACGTTCGGCACTATCACCGGCGCTGGCCCTGTCGACACCACGATGTTCACTGCCGACCCTGCCGCCACGCTCGTCCCCGACACCGGGCTCTGGCTAATCACGTCTCCTGACGGCACCGTGCTACTCGCAGCCGTCGTCACCGTCCCCAGCACCAGTCCTGCGCCTGTGATCGCCGTCGTCGCTGCCGCCTGCGTATCTCCCACCACGTTCGGCACGCTTACCTTCGCAGGTCCTGTCGACACCACAATATTCACTGCCGACCCTGCCGCCACACTCGTCCCCGCCACCGGGCTCTCACTAATCACGTCCCCTGCCGGAACTGTGCTGCTGGCTGCTGTCGTGACGGTTCCTACCACCAACCCTGCGCCTGTGATCGCCGTCGTCGCCGCCGCTTGCGTGTCTCCCACCACGTTCGGCACTATCACCGGCGCTGGCCCCGTCGATACCACCAGATTCACCGCCGAACCCACGTTCACACTCGTCCCTGCTACTGGGCTTTCACTGATCACGTCTCCCGATGGCACCGTGCTGCTCGATGCCGTCGTCACTGTTCCTACCACCAAACCCACGCCTGTAATCGCCGTCGTCGCTGCCGCTTGCGTGTCTCCCACCACGTTCGGCACGCTTACCTTCGCAGGTCCTGTCGACACCACGATGTTCACTGCCGACCCTGCCGCCACACTCGTCCCCGCTACCGGGCTCTCACTAATCACGTCTCCGGACGGAACCGTGCTGCTCGACGATGTCGTCACCGTCCCCAGCACCAAGCCCGCCCCTGTGATCGCCGTCGTCGCCGCTGCTTGCGTGTCTCCCACCACGTTCGGCACTATCACCGGCGCTGCGCCCGTCGATACCACCAGATTCACCGCCGAACCCACGTTCACACTCGTCCCTGCTATTGGGCTTTCACTGATCACGTCTCCCGATGGCACCGTGCTGCTCGATGCCGTCGTCACTGTTCCTACCACCAAACCCACGCCTGTAATCGCCGTCGTCGCTGCCGCTTGCGTGTCACCCACCACGTTCGGCACGCTTACCTTCGCAGGTCCTGTCGACACCACGATGTTCACTGCCGACCCTGCCGCCACACTCGTCCCCGCTACCGGGCTCTCACTAATCACGTCTCCGGACGGAACCGTGCTGCTCGACGATGTCGTCACCGTCCCCAGCACCAAGCCCGCCCCTGTGATCGCCGTCGTCGCCGCTGCTTGCGTGTCTCCCACCACGTTCGGCACTATCACCGGCGCTGCGCCCGTCGATACCACCAGATTCACCGCCGAACCCACGTTCACACTCGTCCCTGCTACTGGGCTTTCACTGATCACATCCCCAGCTGCCACCGTGCTGCTCGATGCCGTCGTCACTGTTCCTACCACCAAACCCACCCCTGTGATCGCCGTCGTCGCTGCCGCCTGCGTATCACCCACCACGTTCGGCACGCTTACCTTCGCAGGTCCTGTCGACACCACAATATTCACTGCCGACCCTGCCGCCACACTCGTCCCCGCCACCGGGCTCTCACTAATCACGTCTCCCGACGGAACCGTGCTGCTCGACGATGTCGTAACCGTCCCCAGCACCAAGCCCGCCCCTGTAATCGCCGTCGTCGCCGCCGCTTGCGTGTCTCCCACCACGTTCGGCACTATCACCGGCGCTGGCCCCGTCGATACCACCAGATTCACCGCCGAACCCACGTTCACACTCGTCCCTGCTACTGGGCTTTCACTGATCACGTCTCCCGATGGCACCGTGCTGCTCGACGATGTCGTAACCGTCCCCAGCACCAAGCCCGCCCCTGTAATCGCCGTCGTCGCCGCCGCTTGCGTGTCTCCCACCACGTTCGGCACTATCACCGGCGCTGGCCCCGTCGATACCACCAGATTCACCGCCGAACCCACGTTCACACTCGTCCCTGCTACTGGGCTTTCACTGATCACGTCTCCCGATGGCACCGTGCTGCTCGATGCCGTCGTCACTGTTCCTACCACCAAACCCACGCCTGTAATCGCCGTCGTCGCTGCCGCTTGCGTGTCTCCCACCACGTTCGGCACGCTTACCTTCGCAGGTCCTGTCGACACCACGATGTTCACTGCCGACCCTGCCGCCACACTCGTCCCCGCTACCGGGCTCTCACTAATCACGTCTCCGGACGGAACCGTGCTGCTCGACGATGTCGTCACCGTTCCCAGCACCAAGCCCGCCCCTGTGATCGCCGTCGTCGCCGCCGCTTGCGTGTCTCCCACCACGTTCGGCACTATCACCGGCGCTGGCCCTGTCGACACCACGATGTTCACTGCCGACCCTGCCGCCACACTCGCCCCCGACACCGGGCTCTGGCTAATCACGTCCCCTGCTGCCACCGTGCTGCTCGATGCCGTCGTCACCGTCCCTAACACCAAACCTGCTCCCGTAATCGCGGTCGTCGCCGCTGCCTGTGTATCGCCCACTACGTTCGGCACGGTCGCCGTGATAGTGAAGCCCCCTGCCAATGACGCGATCTCAGCTCCCGTTTGAACGCTTACATTCTGGGCTCCCGGCTTCGCACCGGCGGAAATAACCAACTGAGCCGTGGCGCTCGTCGCGCTGCTCACCGTAACAGGCCCCATCGCCCCGGCGGTCCCGCCGCCAACGGAAATTGAAGGGCCGAAGCTCGCAGTCGTGGCTCCCTGGAAGAAATTCGAGAATGAACCTGTGATTGTGACGCTCAAACTCTGCCCGGGCTTTCCAGACACCGGAGAAAGCGTAATCAATGCGGGCGGATTGATCGTCAGCGACGAGCTGTTCGTGCTGGCAAATGCCGAGCCCAGCTCCGCCGATCCCGATAGGGAAACAAGATACGCGGTGGGAGTGGTCACCTCGTGTGCCGAGGAAACTTGAAAAGTGACTTTGCGAGTGGGCCCGATAATCGTCGTGACCGATTGCACAACCGCAGTCATCGCCGGTCCCGAACTCACAGGAGCCAGAGTCACTGTCAAATCCGCCGGACCGATCGTACCCGACGGAAAACCGGTGCCTGTCACGCTCACAAACGTGACTCCCGGCTCTGCGGCTCCAGGCGTCGTCGCCGCAGTTAACGTGACCGGAACAGGGCTGGCAGCCTGTACGGTGCTTATTCCGTGCACGATGATCTCGGCGCCGCCCGAGAAGATCAGACTGAGGAGAAGCACGAGCGCAAATCGGAGACTTTCGACGAAAGACGCACGCAGACGGGATCTCATGGGCGGAGTAGCTCCTCAGTGTTTCGGGATCGCTTGGCTGACTCCAACTCCGTGCGGAGTAAATCAGCCGCGCGTCCCGTCGAGCTTATCTAAGAGGCCAAAGGAACTTCAGGAATGGCTTGGCTGCCCTGCGCGCTTGCGCACCACTACGCAAGTAATCGCCGCCAGCAACAGCAGCCAGACAGGCGGTTCGGGTACAGGGGGGGTAACCACTGAACCATTCACGCTTATAAGTGCATAATCCGTGCCCGCCTCCAGACTTGGAGGCGAAGACGGTAGCAATGCCACCGACACGACATCCGAATCAGCTTGAAAGGTTGTCCCGTCACTGAGACCAAAAATCGTCTCGTTGAGCGTTGCTGTAAAATCCGCTTCAGAGTACGAATCCGACGCCAAAACAGCCAGTTGAGACGATCCTGGCGTTTGATCGCCGATCGAATTTGGGGTTATGGTGGATGTGGTTGTATCCGTGACCGTCAGAGTCGCACTCAGGAAACTCAGGCTCGAGACGGCCGGAAATACCGAATCAAACGAGTCCGGCCCGGTGAAGTTGTACAAGGTGAAAGCATCGGTCGCGCCGGGATTGAGAACATCAAAGGAAAGGTAGCCCAAGTCGATCGTCTCGTCGGCCTTCGCAGCCGAACCGCCTAGAACTACTAGTCCGACAACCAGTAGACCTCGCAGCGTGGCGCGAAACCCTCGCGAGCGTCCAAGGTTCCGAAACCAACTCAGTGGCACCAAGTCGTACACCGGTCACCTCCGCCAAGCGCCGTTTGCATCGCCTGGCATCTACCTGCCTTCCTCAAGCTGTCACAAAAGCCTAACGAACGCCGTCAGGGGCTGAAGCTGCAACGATATCTCGTCACCGGCCCCAGGCAATCAGCGCACAAAACGGCAGGGACTGGGCTAGCATCAAGGCTCCCCACGAGCCGGACACTTCCCCGCCCCGCAGCCAGCAATTCCACTTCCATTTATACTTTGCTGATAGCAAGTAAGTTAGGACGGCTACGCGCGAAAACTGGTCGGTCGCTTGCTTCTTATGTGCAAGAAATTGTAACTCGGCGCAAGTGGCAGGCTCCCCGCGTCGGTGCCAAAGCCAACTCAGATTTGCGGAGCTTCCTTCGCACGCCGAAGAAATCCAGAAGTACGGGGCGGCGATCAAAATGAGCTGATTTGTGGTCCGCCGCGAGTAAGTGACAAAAGAATGGCGCGCCCGAGAGGATTTGAACCTCCAACCCCTAGCTCCGGAGGCTAGTGCTCTATCCAATTGAGCTACGGGCGCATTCCGAATTGCCTGCGGTTCGAGGATTGTATTATGTTTTCTTCTATTCGGCTATCCGGCGGAGCTCCTATCACCCAATTCAAACCGCAACGCGGGAATCCGCAGCCGATCCTAGCCGGCCACCCGGGCTGACGCCGCACCCAGAATCCGTAAGCTCTTGTGTCCCTGGACAAACACCACCACGCGAAGGTTTTCTTTCTTCCAGTTCGATTTGAACTTCACTTCGGGATTTGCCTCAAAGGGAGATGACTCCTTGCCACCCGCTACGGCGCCGATCTTATGGAACGACCGCAGAATTGCCGCGTGCTGCAAATTCTTCCCGGCGTTTTCTCCGGCTTTCACATCGCCCACCAAGCCGTCTTCCGTGATGGCCATCCAGATATCCGCATCTTCCTTTGAGTCCGTCTCCGGGAGCTTCGCCACTTTCACGTCAAAATGTTGCGCGTCCCCATGGGCCGACGCGTCCGGCGTGATCGTGATTTCTGCCTTCGCTCGCTGCGCTGCATCGTGAATCGCCGCTCCGGCGTCGCGGATGCTGCTGCCCACAAATTCACGCTGTCCATCGACGATCATCTGCGGCGTGTACGCGCCTTTTCCCTTGAGTTTCGAAACATACGCTTGCTGGCGCTCAGTCCACTCCGGAGACGAGTACGGATCGAACCAGCCATCTTGATTCCAGTAGTCCACGTGCTCTTCGAGAGCGATCACTTCGGCATCGCGAATCGGCTGCTCAGTTTCCACCTTCTTCAAGAGCGCGTCCGCCGGTGGACAGCTCGAACAACCCTCCGAAGTGAACAGCTCCACAACCACAGGTTTTCGATCGGCCGGCGCTGCTCCCGCTTGAGCCACCCCGGCGTGCGACGAACTTGCTTTAGGTATCGCAAACAGAAGCGCCCCGGAGAGTAATAGCAGCAACGCGTTTTTCATTTCCTCTTCTCCTTCGTTTGCAATCGAATCCTCATTGCGAACAAACGCTCACACCTCAGAATGTTCTTCCTTTGTGAGGGCGCCCGCAAGGAATAACGCAGCTCCGGCCAAGGCTGAATGGATTGCCAGGTAGTTCAGAGCATTCGCGATGTCCGAAGGCTTCGCGATCACCAACGGCAGATAAACAAGGAACATCAGGAAGACCACCCAGATCCCCAGCGAGCCCGCGGCCAACCGCGCTCTCTTGGTCATTAGGCCCACGCCACAAGCAATCAGAACCGCCCCCGTCAGGTAAGCCCAGAATACGTGGCCAGGAATCCACGAGGCCATGGTCAGCATCATCGTGAGGTCGTCTTGCGGAATACCAGGCGCAGCATGGGGATACATAAACTGCTCGACGCCAAACACCACCGCGGTTATCGCCATCACAAAACGCGCGGCGGTTATGATCGTGTGTGTGCCGTGCCTTCGCCATTGTTCCGTTTGAGAGGCCGCGAACGCGCTGACGCCGCTGCTCAGTGCCAAATCCCTCAGAAGTAGCGTGTATCGAGCTCTATCATGCGGCTTGGCAAAGCAGTTAGGCACGTGAATCAGCAGCACGAACAGAAAAATCATGAGACCCAGTAACGCGGCGGCAAGGCCCGCCTGTTTGTTGGTCACCAGGCTCAGAGCCCCGGCAACCAGGGCCACTCCTACGAAATAAGCCCAAAACAGATGCCACGGGATCCAGGACGGCACGATGCTGGCCACAAATTTCGCTGACGTGAAATGGTCCGCGCCGAAAATCGCCATGGCAATCGCAAAGAGCAACGGACCAAACTGTATGACCTTATCCAGCACGTGCGTTTGGCCTGCTTCATTCCTGATCGCCGCGGGCAGCCCAATACCTAAAATGGCCAAGCCGAAGAAGTAGGGCCAGAACACAACCGCCGGAATCCAGAACAACACCAGAGCCGCTGAGGACTTGTAGTGACTCAACCGTTGAAGACCCAGGTCGACCATGTGCTTTCGAGAATTAATGCTCGTTATGTCGCCAGTCTCTTCAATCTCCCCCATAAAGTGGTCGGCCACAATAACCACTTGAGCCAACATCCCTATTACCACTATGATTCGGCGAATGAAGAGAGCCGCGGGCGGTTTTTCGCCCCTGATTCGTGTCGATCGGAACGCGGGTAAGCCCTTGTATGAGCAGGTTTACGACGCATTTCGCGCGGCCATCGTCGCTCGTTACTTGCGCCCCGGCGAACGCATCCCGTCCACTCGATCTCTCGCTTCCGAACTCCGCCTCTCCCGCATCCCGGTCCTCAACGCCTATTCCCAACTTCTGGCCGAGGGCTATTTCGAAAGCCGCGTGGGCGCCGGAACATTCGTCACCAGTTCCCTGCCGGACCAGCCAACTCCAGCCGAAGACTACAATCGCGGTTCGGCTCGACTCCGCCGAAAGCTTCCAGCGGTCGCGCGCCGCTCTTCGCTGATCCCTCGCTACGAACGACCCGCTTGGGTGCGCGGCCACGGTGCGTTCAGCGTCAGTCAGCCGGCAGTGGATGCTTTTCCGTTTCACGTCTGGTCGAACCTCATCGCGCGCTATTGGAGAAATCTCCACCTAAGCGCGCTTCAATACGGCGATCCGATGGGCTACAGGGAATTGCGCGAAGCGATCGCCGCCTACCTGAGAGCGTCGCGCGGCGTAAGGTGCGAGTGGCAGCAAATCATGATTGTTAGCGGCTCACAGCAAGCGCTCGACATTTCTGCTCGCGTCCTGCTGGACGTCGGAAGCCCGGTGTGGGTGGAGGAACCAGGGTATTGGTTAGCGCGACATGTTTTCCTGTCTGCGGGTTGTCGTGTCGTGCCTGTTCCTGTTGATGACGATGGCTTGGACGTCGCTGTTGGTATCAAACGATGCCGCAAGGCCCGCGCCGCTTACGTTGCGCCCTCTCACCAATACCCGCTCGGCGCGATGATGAGCGCTTCTCGTCGATTTCAATTGCTCGACTGGGCTCAAAGCTCGGGATCTTGGATCGTTGAGGACGACTACGACAGCGAGTATCGCTACGACAGCAAACCCATTGCCTCCTTGCAAGGCCTGGACCGTTCGTCCCGCGTCATATACATCGGCACCTTCAGCAAGGTCCTGTTTCCGTCCTTGAGGGTCGGCTATATCGTTATCCCTTCCGACCTCGTCGATCACTTTGCGGCGATTCGCCACGCGATGGACGTCAGCCCGCCTCACCTATACCAGGCCGTGCTCGCGGCTTTCATCAATGAAGGCCATTTCTCCCGTCACATCCGCAGAATGAGGCTCACCTACCGCGAGCGCCGAGAGGTCCTTGTCACCAGCATTCAAAAGGAACTCGATTCAATCTTGCAAGTTCACGGCGCGGAGGCTGGCCTGCACCTCGCTGTAACGCTGCCAAAAGGCTACCGCGACCGCACGATATCTGCCCAGGCCGCGCTCCAAAATCTGTGGCTCTGGCCTCTCTCTCCTTCTTATCTCGGCAAAAACCCTCGCCAGGGGTTCATCCTGGGTTTCGGCGGCACAACGGCAAAGGAAATCCCCGAAGCTGTCCGCAAGCTGCGCGCGATCCTCATGCCCGGCCGAGCCGATAAGAAATGACGAAGCGACGACAGTCGCCAGCCATGCCTCAAAAAGAGCCTATTCAAATCGCCTTAAACCTATCGTTTTTCGCAGCCGCAGGCTGCTTTGGGAGTGCGGTAGCTTGCTACCGCTTTCTCTTCGCCGAAGCTTGCTTCGGCGGCCTTTCGCGGCGCCGCCTGAGCCTCCATTTCAAATCTCAAACCTGAAATGAAGCTATCAGATAGGCGTTAGCGAAACATGCGAACGGCATCGCTCACTCCCGTTTCATACGCGACGATGAGCTTGTCCCACGTGGCGTTCGCAGCGGAGTCGATCTGTCTGCGGGCCGGATCGGCGGCGAACCACGCCAATGACTCGCCGATCCCTTCGGCGAACGTTTTAGTCGCACGGTAGCCCGGCACGAAATGTTTGATCTTGCTGTTGTCGAAGACGACGCTCACCGCCTTGTCGCCGAGCAATCTCCCGCGCTGCTCCGGCAGGCACGCGATAATGAAATCGGACGGGATGTGCACAATCCTCGGCTCGACGCCTACGGCAGCACCCACGACCTGATACAACTGATCCCAGCTCATCATTTCGTCGGTGGTGATGTGAAACGCCTGTCCCACCGTTTCCGGACGCCCGAGCAAACCTACGAACCCCTTGGCGAAATCGCTGCTGTGAGTGATCACCCAAAGAGAAGAGCCGTCTCCCGGCACGATCACTCCTTGCCCTCGCAGCATGCGGTCGACAATCGTATAGGGCTTTTCCGAGCTGTTGATCACCAGCGGAATCCATGTCTCGTCAAAGGTCAGTGATGGGCGAACGATCGTGACCGGGAAACCGTCTTCCCGATAGGCCTTCATCAACCGCTCTTCGCACGCGATTTTGTCGCGGGAATACTGCCAGTACGGATTGCTAAGCGGCGTCGATTCCGTAATCGGATAATGAGCTACGGGTTTTTGGTAAGCGCTGGCCGAGCTGATGAAAATGTACTGGCGCGTCCGGCCGCGGAAGAGTTCGATATCGCGCTCGATATCGGCCGGCGTGTAGGCGATCCAATCTACCACTACATCCCAGGATGCACCGGCCAACGCGTCGGCGGATGTGGATTTTTCGTGAATGTCCGCCGTGATCGTCTTGACGCCGGCCGGAATTTGCGCTCCCCGCTTCCCTCGCCTCAGAAGAGTAAGGTCAATGCCGCGTTCGGCTGCCAATCTCGTGCAGGCAGCGCTAATCACCCCAGTTCCACCGATGAAGAGAATCTTCATGTCGACTTTTTAGCAGGATCTGGTCTGCGTTTTCCCGCGATTTGCGACGCGCGGGCCTCGGCGCTGTCGCAGTCATTCACACCGGCGCAACGAGCCGCGCCCGGGTGGTATAATCCCGCTCCGCTTATCTTATGACTGAGTCCCTCACGAAGTGGACTGAAAATGCGGGCTCGCACGCCGCCCGCATTGTGGTGATTTTCCTCATTGCACTGATCCTTATCCGCATCCTCAAAGCCGTCACGAATCGCCTGATTCAGCTCGCTAAGTCGCAATCACGCGTGGCGATACTTCGTGAGCAGCAAACTCGCACGATGGCCGGCATCCTTTATAGCGCTGGGGTTGTCGTGATCCTCGCCGCGGCGGTTCTCACCGTGCTTCCCGAACTTGGCTTCAACGTGACGCCAGTTGCGGCCGTCGCCGCCGTCGCAAGCTTGGCTTTGGGATTCGGTGCCCAGAGCTTGGTGAAGGACCTGATCAACGGCGTTTTCATCATCTCCGAGGATCAGTTCGTCGTGGGCGACCTGATTCAGGCCAATGGAGAAACGGGCCGCGTCGAATACCTCACACTGCGGCGCACCGTTCTTCGCAACGTCGCCGGCAGCGTCGTGACCATTCCCAACGGCCTCATCGGACAGGTCGCCAACCTCAGCCGCGATTGGTCGCAAACCTTCATCGACGTCACCATCCCGGGCGACGAGATGGTCAGCCGCGCACTGGCGACTCTCGAAAAGGTCGCCGGCGATTTTCGCAACGACGCCGATTGGTCCGTTGCGCTCGTCGATGGCCCGAGGGTTCTCGGCGTCGAATCTCTCTCTTTGGACGGAACCGTCCTGCGGCTCCAGGCTCGCACCGTTCTCAATCGCAAGGACGAAGTGGCCCGTGAGCTTCGCCGCCGCATCAAGATTGCCTTCGAACAGTCGCGCATTTCGCTCACTCAATCTCACAAAGTTCAAATGAACGCGGATGCTCCGCTGTCATCCGCAACAAATTCGTCCTAACCAGTTAATGGAGGAAATATGGGAGAGGTAACGCACGAGCAGGTCAACTTGCTGTTGAAGTTGTACGACACGCGCCGGGAGCCGCGCCTGCGAGAAGCACGTGAATGGTTCTCGGCAAGCTTTCACCCGAAGAACATCGAGGACATGATGCGCATTTGCCCTCCCGGCAGCCGCGAGAATGCTTACATGCGCATGGTGCTCAGCTACTGGGAAATGGTGGCGAGCATTGAGAGCCGTGGCCTGATCGACGAAGATTTCTTCTTCGAGAATACCGGCGAACAGTGGATGGTGTTTGAACAGGTAAAGCCGATTCTTGCCCCATGGCGGGCCATGTTCGCCAACTCGCAGTTTCTTAGCCGCCTCGAAGAGCAATGCAAGCGTCTCGAAGCTTGGCGCGAAAAACGGAATCCAGGCTCGAACGAAGCCACCCGAAAAATGATCGCTCAGATGCGTCAAGCAATACAGGCGCAGAAAGCCCAAACCGCCAGCGACTAGCGCGCGATCCAAGAATTACCGCTGAGGCCCCGGCAATTGACACACAGTCTGCGCGCCAATTCGGCTGTGTGTCAGCCCCGGACTCCGGTTTCAGGGCAGTTCGGTTTTGCGTCAGCCTCGGACTCATCCGGTTTTGCGTCAGCCCCGGCTTGGGTTTTGGCGTGGAAGCCCGGGCCTCTTGCCCTGAGCGCAGTCGAAGGGTCAGGCCCGGGAGAAAGTTCGCGAGGATAGCGCGGGCTTTAGCCCTGGGAATTCAGGCGGCCGCCTAGCAAGTCAGTTCCGTGTCAACTCCGGACTCGGGCTCAGGCTTGTCGTGCGCCTTTTGCTTCATCTGTGTTTATCTGTGTTCATCTGTGGTTAAAAGGTTTGGTCTCGGTCCTGAAACCTGACACCCGAAACCTGTAACCTGTCTTCTCCGTCCCTCACCCCTCGCCCCTCATTCCTCGATTCTCACCCCTCGATTCTCCTCATTCGTACCGCAGTGCGATCATCGGATCCACGTTCATCGCCCGCCGCGCCGGCACATAGCACGCCAGCAACGTCACCCCGATTAGCGCGATCGCGACGCCGATGAACGTCAGCGGATCATCCGCGCGCACTCCGTACAACAACGTCGATAGCACGCGGGTCACGCCATACCCCGCCAAGGCTCCGATCGCGATGCCCCACGCCGCCATCGAAACACCGTGCTTCAGCACCATTCTTGCCACGTCCTTGTGTTGCGCGCCAAGCGCCACTCGGATTCCGATTTCCCGTGTTCGCTGCGAAGTCGTGTAGGAAATCACTCCGTAGAGCCCGCCCACTGCCAGCACCATCGCCAGCGCTCCGAACACCCCCAGCAGGATTCCGATCGCCCGCGCCGGAAACAACGGCAGCGTCATGTGTTGCTGCATGGTCTCGAGATCGGTCGCGGCCAAATTCGGATCGACTGCTTCAATCTCTCGCCGAATGGGATCGAGCAGCGATCGCGGATCATTCATCGACCTCACCACCAGGGTCGCCTCCGGCGTGTAGCCGATCGGCAGGTAGATCAGGGGTCGAGGGTCCTCGCCAAGCGTCCGGTATTTCCCCGTCCTTACCACGCCGATCACTTCGGCTTCACTTTTCTTCCCGAATCTGACGTGCTGCCCCAAAGCGCCCCCTCCCGGCCACAATTGCCGCGCCATCGCCTCGTTGACGATCACCACCCCCGTCGCAACCTTGCTCTCTTCCGCCGTAAAATCCCGCCCCTGCGACATCGGTATGCCCATCGCCTCGAAATAGCGCGGCCCCACGCGCAGCACATCGGCGCTCGCTCCCTCTTTGCCCTGTGTTTTTGCCTCTCCTTCCGCCGAAATATCACCCGTCATTTCGCGGGCACTACCCAACGGAAGATGACTCACCCAACTCGCCGCTGTCACTCCAGGCAAGTTCTGCACGCCTCCGAGTAATCGCTCGTAGAAGGCTCGTCCCTGGGATTCGCTGTATCCGATGCGGCCCGGATCGAGCGTCGCAATTGCTTCGTGCCGCGTGTCGAATCCCGGATCGATCGACTCCGCGTTCATCAGACTCCGCACGCACAGCACCGCCCCCACCAGCAGCACAACGCACGTCGCCACTTGTGCAACCACAAGGCCCGTGCGCAACCGCGACTTTTGGTAGCCGCCGCCGCGCGAATCCGATTGAAGCGCCGGCACAAGTTCGGTTCGCGTCGCCCGCAAAGCCGGCGCAAGCCCAAACACAATTCCCGTCGCCAGCGATGCCCCCAGCGTGAACGCGATCACTCGCCAGTCGAGCGGCGCCTCCAGTTTGATTGGCAGTCCCTCCGGCTTCAGCCTCATCAGGAGAGGCGCGGTCCACAGCGCGAACAGCAGACCAGCGCAGCCCGCCATTCCCGCCAGCAGCGTGCTCTCCACCAGGATCTGCCGAATCAACCGGCCCCGGCTGGCTCCCAGCGCGGACCGGATCGCCATCTCCCGCCGCCGTCCCAAGGCTCGCATCAACAGAAGATTCGCCGAATTCACGCACGCGATCAGCAGCACCAGACCCGTCACCGCCATCAGCAATCCCGTGAACGCGGCGACATACCCTCTATAAGGACCCGGCACGAGAGTCTCCGGGTAAACCGTCGCGTCGAAATCCTTGTTCGTGTCCGGATGTTCCTTCGCGATTTGTAGCGCGAGAACGCTCATTTCGGCTCGCGCCTCGGATATCCCGACGCCCTGCTTCAGTCGCCCCACTCCCGACAGCCAATACCCGTTCCGATTCGCCAGTCGTCCGGCATCGTGCGTGATCTGCTCCGCCATTGACAGCGGCGCCCAGAAATCCGGCTCGATCGCGATTTCGAGCCCCGCAAATCCCGCAGGCGCAACCCCCACAACTCGATATTCAGTGCCGTTCAACATCAGCACCTGTCCAAGCACAGCCGCATCGCCCCCAAATCGTCCTCGCCAAAACGCATACGAGAGCACCACGGTTGGCGTCGCCGATGGCTGGTCATCCTCCGGCGAAAGAGTTCGTCCAAGCGCGGCTCGCACTCCTAGCACCCCAAAGAAATTCCCCGACACGATTTGCCCCTGGACCAATTCTCCATTCCCCGAACGATTCCAAACCACCGGTTCGGGATCTCCATCGAACGCCACCATTCCCGAAAACACGCTGTTGTGATCCCTGTAATACACGTAGTCCGGATACGTCAGCGGGAAGAACCGTTCGACGCCGGAGGACTTCTTGTTCTGCAGCCACACCTCGGCCAGCCTCGAGGTCTCGGCAACCCCAGTGGCCGGCCGCAGCAGGAGCGCGTTCACATAGCTGAACACCACCGCATTCACCGCAATCCCCAACGCCAGTGTCAGCACCGCCACCGCCGTAAACCCGGGCGATTTCGCCAGCATCCGAACGCCATATCGAACGTCCGACCACCAATCCCCCCGCCGATCATTGACCATCGGATCTACCCTCCGATTGCAACCGCGTCCCCCGATATAACGATCCAAGACCACCCACCGTTCCACATTTCTTTGCGTCGTTGGGCTTCCTGCCTTATCTCGCCGCCTGTCTCGCCTCGCGCCCCACGATCTCAATCTGGTTTTCTCTGTGCCCTCCGGGGTTTTCTCCGTGAACTCTGTGTTTCTCTTTTCTCTTTTCTCTTCCCTCTTCTCTTTTCTCTGTGGTCTCTGTGGCTCTGTGGCAACATTATGCCTTTCATCTGAAATTTCAAATTTCAAATCAGCTTCCCCCTGTTGACACGCCCACTCCGCACCCGAATAATCCCCTCATGCCGAAGCCCGAAACCATTCGCCGCATCAAGACTTACTCGGCCTCGACCGGCTACGTCTACCAATACCAATTCCAGGATGTCCACCCCTCGACAAATCCGGCCGAGCCGGGAAACCAATACGTCTACTACGTTTCCGCCGACCGCAAAACCATGTTCCCCATCCGCATCCTGATTCGCCGCGACGCTCTCGATCGCTGGAGCATTCAGAACGCCCGCGTCCTCTCCGGCACAGAGGAGTACGCGCTCGCGAAGATGCGCCTCTTTCAAGCTCTCGACGATATCGACGATTTCGCCGTGGCCCGCCCAAACCTCACAGTGGACGACTCGAACGTAGAAGACCTGCTCACGCGCCTGGACCTCTAGAGTCAAAACCATCGAGTCCTTGTCACGAAACCAGTGAACCAAAAGCTCCTCACCGGCGTCTGGCTGAATGGGACCGAAATGGATGCTTTGGCGGCCAGCCTCGCGGAAAGCGCGGTGAGCCCAGACGCCTCGCTCGAACGCGAATTCGAGCAGCGCCTGGCCGACTGCCCCACGCTCGCTTACCGCGTGGCGCTCGGCGTCCTGCGGAATCCCACCGACGCGGAAGACGTCGCGCAGGAATCCATGCTCCGCGCCTATCGCAATTTTCACCGCCTGCGCGACCGCGAAAGCTTCCGCGCGTGGCTGGTTCGCACGGCGTGGCGTCTTTCGCTCGACCGCATTCGATCAGCCGGTCGCCGCGAACGCCGCGAGCGCGACGCCATGCAAGATCAACCGGCGGCTGCCGTTGAGAATGTCGCTGCGACGCGCGAGTTCGAGCGTCACCTCGCCGCGGCGCTCGACGCGCTGCCCGAAAAATTGAGGATCGTGATGTTGCTCGCGGCCATCGAAGGCTACAACACGCGCGAAGTGGCGAAGCTTCTCGCTCTGCCCGAAGGCACCGTGAAGTCGCGCCTCCACGCCGCCCGCAAGCAATTAGCCGAGGCTCTTCGTAGCGCCGGCTTGTCCTGAGCGGAGTCGAAGGGCGTCTCGGCGGCGGTTTTCAAAGGCGCGCGACCATGACTCTGTTTGGAGTCCGCGCGGCCAGCGCTACGATCGTGGGAGCCCCCGACTTTAGTCGGGGGAGGGCGGCCTTCAGGCCGCCCGAAAGAAGCCCACAAACAAGGGGCTTTAGCCCCGGGAATTTGAAGCAGAGTTAGCAAATGCTGACGCTATGACTCATTGCGAAAAATACTCCGATTGGATCACAGACGCCGCAACAGGCGCCCTAGCCCCTGCCCGCGAGCCCGAACTCCTCGCCCACGCCGCCGAATGCGACGCCTGCCGCGAAGCCTACGACCACGCGCGGCAAGTCGCATCGTTTGTCGACCGCACCGTGGAATCCCTCGTTTCCGGCGAACCATCCGCGCATTTCAATAGACGCCTGCGCGCACGCATCGCGGCGGAACACATTGCTGCGCGCCCAAACTGGGCCGCGTGGGCGCCAATCGCAGCCGGCATATTCGCTCTCGCCGCCTTGCTCCTGATTCTCGTTCTCAGAACGCAGCGCACGAACACGCCGACCATCGCCAACAATAGCCAGCCGGCTTCCGTTTCGTTGCAACCGTCCAATCCGCCCTCGCCCAGCACAACGCAAAATCATCCCGCGCAAGCTGCGCGCCGTCGCAACCTGGCGCAGCATCCCAAGCCGCCATCCCAACCTGAAATCATCGTTCCCCCCGGCCAGCTCGCCGCGATCATGCAATTCGCTGCAGGGATCCGTTCGGGCCGCATCGATGGCGACAAACTCCTCGCCGCCGAAGAGCAGACCAACGCGCCGCTCGAAATCAAGCCGCTCGAGATTGTCCCCCTCGTGCCGCCCCAAGCCGATGTCTCCCCGGACGCAACGGAAGATTCCGGCCGTCCCTGAACCAAAGCCCCGCGAGTGGCGTCTCTTGTACATGCACCCACACTCAACTCCAACGGAAGGACGTGACTCATGAAATCAGTGCGCATCCTACTCGCCGTTCTTGCGGCGCTTATCGCCATTCCTCCGGCCCACGCGCAAGACACCGAAACGGCTGAAACAAAGGTCAAGAAAATCGATCACGTGGAAGTCAAGGATAAGAACGGCCAGGACGTAGCGGCCACAATCGGTGAGAAACTCGCCCAAGTTCCACTGAAGATCCAGGTCGTGATCACCGAATTTGATGGCACTCAGAAGATCAGCAGCCTCCCGTACACGCTTCACACGGTTGCCACAGGCTTTCAGAATCACCGTGGTCGCGACGACTTGCGCTTCGGCATCCGCGTTCCCATCGCCACTGACTCGAGCGGCAAGATCAGCTACGAGGATGTTGGGACGAACATCGATTGCGGCGCCATCATGCTAAGCGACGCCCAATACAGTATGGAATTCATCGTCGACCGCTCCTCCATCGTGAGCCCCTCTACAGGTAAGGAGATTGATTGGAAGGCGGGGCAGCCCAATGTGGGCACGCCACCGATGGTCCGTCACTTCAGGGACGAGTTTGTCGTCGTGATGCGCGACGGCCAAACCACGGAAGGCGTCTCGGCGGCCGACCCCGCAACAGGACACCTCCTCAAGGTCGAAGTCACCCTCACCGTCGTGAAGTAGCGCCGGTGGTCAACTCAAACTGGGGCGCGCCAATCGCAGCGCCCCACCCTCTCACTCACTTTCAAATTTGAAATTTCAAATCTGAAATTTCAAATCGCTTTTGCATTCATCTGTGGTTTCAAAGGTTTTCCGGTTCTATTCTTTCTCTGTGCCCTCAAGCCTTTCTCCGTGCCCTCTGTGTTTCGCATTTGATTTTTCTTAGGCTCTGCCCTCCACCACAATCGCCCGCAGCGCCGACTCCAAATCCGGATACCGAAATCTAAATCCCGCGGCGACGAGCTTTTCCGGCTCCACGCGCTGGCTCGCCAGCAAAAGTGCGTCCGCCATCTCGCCCAGGACAAGGCGCAACATAAACGCCGGCGCCGGAAAAAGTGCCGGCCGCCGCACCGCGCTCGCGAGTCCGCGCGTGAAATCAACATTCCGCACGGGATTCGGCGCCACCACATTCACCGGCCCCGCGAACCGCTCATCCGTCAGCGCAGCGCCGATCGCGCCCACCACATCCTCCATCGCCACCCACGACATCCACTGCCGTCCGCTTCCCAGCCTGCCGCCCAACCCAAATTTGAACGGCGTCAGCATCTTTGGCAGCGCCCCGCCGCGCATCGACAGAATCACGCCGAACCGTAGCAGCACCGTGCATATCCCAAACGATTGCGCCCGCGTCGATTCCGCTTCCCAGTCGCGCGTCAGTTGCGACAGAAAATCCCTGCCGTTCGCGCTCGCCTCGGTCAACACTTCATCGCCACGGTTTCCGTAATATCCGGTCGCCGACGCCGCCAGAAAAACGCGCGGCTTCCGCTCGAGCTTCGCCATCGCGTCCACCAGCACTCGCGTCGGACCCAACCGGCTGCTCCGAAGGATTCGCTTGCGTTCCGTCGTCCATCGGCCGTCGGCAATACTCGCGCCGCACAAATGAAGGATCGCGTCTGCCCCCTCCATCGCGGCAAGATCCATCGTCGCCGCCGACGGGTCCCAGCACACATCTCCGACGCCGGCCGCTCGCCCCGGACGCACGAAATGAGCCACCGTGTGCCCGTCCGCGCGCAAACCATCAGTCGCCGCCGTTCCCACCATCCCCGACGCGCCCGTAATCAAAATCCTCATCGCGTTTTTCTCACTGTCCTCTGCGTCTCTTGCGGTAAAAGCTTCTTGCTTCGCTTCTCAGCACTCCAGCCTAAGCCGCGCCCTCAAGCCGGTCAAGGAATCACCTGTTTCAACTCGTTCGACACATCCATCTCCGCCGAATGAGTTAGAATCACATCTTTGATGCCTCGTCCCCTCAACCGACATCTCCTCCGCATCATTCCCGCAGTCCTTTTGCTCGCCGCATCCTTCCCCGCAGCGATTGCGTCCCGAAAGCAGAATCCCCCGCCGCCGATTCGTGGTTTTTTGCCCGCCCACGTCCAGGCCGAACGCGACCTCGAGCAGAAATTCCAGGCGATCCCCAATCCCGCGCGAGCCGAAGCGAATCTCCGCCATCTTACGAGCGAGCCGCACATGGCAGGCACCGAAGCCAGCCACCGCGTCGCCGAATGGCTGCGCGATCAATACCGCAGTTTCGGCTTCGAAGCTGACATCGTCACCTATAGCGCCTGGATTCCTCTGCCGCGCGAAGTCACCCTCGATCTGGTCGCGCCCGAAAAGAAATCTCTCGCCTCGCGCGAACAGCCCTTCGATGGCGACAAAGATTCCTCCGATCCACGCGCTGTCGTCGGCTTCAATTCCTATTCGCCATCTGCGGACGTTACCGCGCCGGTCGTCTACGTCAACTACGGCACGGAAGAAGACTACGCCGCGCTCGACTCACTCGGTGTCAGCGTCGCCGGCAAGATCGCGCTCGTTCGCTACGGCCAAGCCTATCGCGGTATCAAGTCAAAGCTCGCCGAGGAACACAAAGCAGCAGGGCTGCTCATCTATTCCGATCCGCAGGACGACGGCTACGCTGTCGGCGATCCGTACCCGCGCGGCCCGTGGCGCCCGTCGACCGGAATCCAGCGCGGCTCAGTCCTCTACACTCAAATTTATCCCGGCGACCCGCTAACGCCCGGCGTGGCAGCCACGAAAGATGCGAATCGCTTGGCGCCCGCGGACGCCGCCAGCCTTCCGCGCATTCCCACGCTTCCCATCAACGCGCAGGACGCCTCGATCATCCTTGCGAACCTCGGCGGCGAGCACGTTCCGCAAGCATGGCAGGGCGGCTTGCCGTTCACATACCACATCGGCCCCGGCGGCGCGCAGCTCCACATGAAGCTCGTCATGGATTATCAGCAGCGCCCCATCTCCGACGTCATCGCCAAACTCCACGGCACGAATGACAACGAGTGGGTCATCCTCGGCAACCATCACGACGCGTGGGTCTTTGGAGCTGCCGATCCCGGCAGCGGCACCGCCGCAATGCTCGAAGCCGCGCGTGCTCTGGGCGAGCTTGTACGCTCCGGCTGGAAACCTCGCCGCACGATCGTGATCTGCCACTGGGACGGCGAAGAACCAGGCCTCATTGGTTCAACGGAATGGGTCGAGGCAAATCAAGCGGAGCTTCAGGAAAAAGCAGTCGCCTACATCAATACCGACGTCGGCGTCACCGGCGTAAACTTCGGCGCCTCTGCCACGCCTTCGCTCAGCGAACTCGTTCGCGACGTCACCCGCGACATCGCGGATCCGAATTCGGGCCGACCGATTTACGATCGGTGGCGTGAGCACCTCACACATCCTCGCACCGACCAGGAACCCTCCCCCTCGGCAGGCGGTGCTGACGCTCCAGGAGCAGTCCCGCTGGGCGTGCTGGGAGCCGGCTCGGATTTCTGCCCTTTCTTCGATCACGCGGGAATCCCCTCCATCGACGTCAGTTTCGCGGGCGACTACGGCGTCTACCACTCAATCTATGATGATTTCTACTGGATGAAACATTTCGGCGACCCGTCATTCGCGTACCACGTTGCTCTCGCCCGCATTCTCGGGACGATTGCTCTGCGGCTCGATGAGGCAGACATTTTGCCGTTCGATTACATCGAGTACGCCACCGAGATCACCCGAGCGAGCGACGACCTCTTCGCCCGCGCGACCCTCGCCGGAGTAAAACCAGAGGGATCAAGAGTCGTCTCCGACGCTTCCGACCTATTCGCGTCCTCAGCCACGCGAGCGGCACAGGCCCTGCGTTCCATCCCGCCCGGAACGCTGGCGCCCGACTCGGAGGACAAAATCAATCGGGCTCTCGTGAGCGTCGAACAAGCTCTCCTGGCGCCTCAGGGTCTCGCCGGACGCCCCTGGTACAAGCACACCATCTTTGCCCCCGGCAGCTACTCCGGCTACGCCGCAGAAATCATGCCCGGCGTCAGCGAATCCCTCGACCGCGGCGACGCCGCCCAACTCCGCCAGGAATCCGAGTCCCTCGCAGCCGCATTGCGCCGCGCCTCCGGCCACCTCGACGAAGTCACCCGCCTAGCCTCCTCCTCCGCCCCCACCCATCCCTGAGTCGGCCATCCCCGCCCGCGCGCCTCGAGCCTTTTGCCTTAGGCCTTTATCTGTGTTCATCTGTGTTCATCTGTGGTTCCCAAGGTTTTGCCTTTGCCTCCGTCTAAAATTTCCTCAGTACTAGTTCTTGAAATTTTCAATTTACTATGTTATGAATACGCTTCACTTAAAATCAGAATAATGAATTGTGTGCGCCCTGCACTCAGGGGCTCGCGCAAAGGTGTGTCTCTATGGATCCCGAAGCTTCGGGGCCAAAAAGGGGACCGGGATTAGACAGGGATTAGAAATCGATCTAAGTGACTGAAAACATGAACCAACGACCCATCCTAATCTACGGTACGGTAGAGGGGGTATTGCCGATCCGTCCGGGTCGCAGGGTTTGTACTTGCAAACCCTGTGTTCAAAGAGGATGGGCATCCCGAGCGACCATCGGGAGTCGAGGGGCAATCCCCTGCCCTGGCCGCCGTGGCGGCTCCCACTCGGAGGCGAAGAAAATCCTACCCGGAACAACCCCAGATTCAGAAATCGCCGCAATCCTAAGGAAACAAAGGAGAACACATTTTCTACCCGGAACAAAAACACCACTTCCGCTTTCGCTTTTCTTCGCCCCACCCGATTTCAACCACCCGGGTTACAATGTCGCCCTGAAACGCGACACTTCGGACGAGGTGCAGCCTTGATTCCACCTTCGCTCAGACCAGCCATCCATTCCATCTGCCTGATTCTTGGGGTCGCTCTTTTTCCCCTCGCCCTCGCTTCCGGGCAAAATCAGACCACCATCGCCAACCAGCCCGCTTCCGAAGGCCGCCCCATCACGCCGGCCGGTTCGCTGATCCTCGACACCACCACCGGCCTTCCCGCCGTCGGCTCGCTCCCCGTCACTTTTGTCCGCACGCCCGACCATTTCGCGAAAGACGGCGCAGGCCGCTTCCTCATCGCCGTCAACAGCGGCTACGGAATCCAGTTCAGCTCGTCGACAAACGAAGGCCAGCAATCTCTGAGCGTCATCGATCTCGCCGCCGAGCCTGCTCCCAAAGTAATCCAGAACGTCTACTTCCCGTCTCCGCAGAGCGCGAATATCGGCGCGGTCTTCGCGCCGCAAGCCGCGCCCGATGGCTCGTACACTCTCTATGTCTCCGGCGGCTACGAAAACAAAATCTGGATTTTCCGCTTCAATCCAAAATCGCGCGAACCGATTTCGCCCCCGTCTCCCGGCCCCGACACGAAAGTGACCGCACCCTTCATTTCCGTTGCGGGCCTTACGTCACAAGCCGGCTCGCCGCGATATCAGAATGGCGTAGAACCGGTCTACCCTAGCGGCTTGGCCATCAGCCCGGATGGCAACACGCTCTTCGTCGCCAACGATCTCGGCGACAGTCTCGGCATCATCCAAAATCTTCGTTTCGAGCGCCGCCTCGTCCGCGTCGATCTGAGCGACGGCCACGTCGGCCACTTCGTCTATCCTTACGGAGTGGTCGCCTTCGCTCCCGCCGGAGCGCAGGAAACGCAAAAGGTCTACATCTCCTGCTGGGCCACAGCTTCCGTTGCGGTGAAAGATTTGTCGCATCCCGACACGCCCGTCGCCTTCATCCCCGTCGGCCGCCATCCCACCGAAATGATTCTGAACCCGGCGCGTACGCGCCTCTACGTGGCCAATTCCAACGCAGACACCGTTTCCGTCATCGACACGGCGCGCGACCACGTCGTCGAAACCATCAGCGTCCGCCTCGCCGAGAAAGCGCTTCCGGGCAGCTCGCCCGAAAGTCTCGCGCTTAGCCCCGACGGTTCGACGCTCTATGTCGACAACGCGCACAGCAACGCAGTTGCAGTTGTCGCACTATCTCCCGCCGCGATCGGGGCGGCTGACCATGCAAAAAAACGTTCGGAGAAAAAGGACGCGGACGACGCAGACAAGGACGATGACAAGAAGGAAAAGGGCAAGAGGGATGACGATGACCGCGAAGCCTTCGATCGCAGCACCGTGCGCGGCTTCATTCCCACCGGGCAATATCCCTCCGCCGTCGCCGTCGCCAACGGAAACGTCATCGTGGGCAACGGCAAGGGCACCGGCTTCGAGAATTCCTCGCTCGTCGTCGACAACTCCGGCCGCGTCCCGAATGCGCCGAACGATCGTTTCCCCGCTGGCCGCGGCGGGCACAAGGGAGCAGGCGGCGAATACGATGTCGCCCTCATCGCCGGAAATTATTCGCTGATTCCCGAGCCCGACGCCAAGGCGCTCGCCGACGACACAAACCAAGTGATGCGCAACGACGGCCTAATCGGCTCGTCGGACGTTCCATTGTTCGCCGGAAAATCGCCGATTCACCACGTCATTTACATCATTCGCGAGAATCGCACCTACGATCAGGTTTTCGGCGATGTCACGCAGGCAGGCAACCGCCAGCCTGCCGACGGCGATCCGTCGCTCGCGATTTTTGGCAACGGCGCAGGCGCGCAACAACCTTCTGGCCCGCCGCAAACCATCACGCCCAACGCGCACGCGCTCGCTCAGCGTTTTGGCCTGCTCGATCGCTTTTTCGTCAATTCCGAAGCCAGCCCCGATGGCCACAACTGGGCGAACGCGGCGTTCTCCACGGACTACGTCGACAAAGTTTTCCGCTGGAACTATTCCGGCCGCGGCCGCACGTACGACTTCGAAGGCACCAACCGCGAGCCCGATATCGAGCCGCGCAAGGGCGAGCCGCCGATCATCCCGATCCCCGCCACGCCGGACGAAATCGCTTCGTACATCAAACGCTTCGTGCCCTACGTCAACGGCGCGCGCGACGTGGGCGAGCCGGACACTCTGTATCTCTGGGACGATGCGGCTCGCGCCGGACTCACCTACCGCAACTTCGGCGAATTTATGGGCACGATTTCGCACGCCGAGGTCGATGCCTTCAACGCCAACCGTGACCGCGACTACCCAGACGTCTCCGAGACCGCGATCATATTCCCCTCGAAAAAAGCGCTCGAAAATCACGCGAGCACGAAATACCGCGCCTTCGACCTTTACACTCCCGATTCCATGACCGTGGATTCCTATCACGCTGCGAAAACAGCAGGCAGCGCGGGCGACCCGCTTGTTTCTCCGTGGAACTCGGATGCGCCTTTTCGCGGCTACTCGCGCATGGCCATCTTTCTTTCCGAATTTCGCGGCTACGTCGACGCGCTAAAAAAGGGCCAGGGCGAAACGCTTCCGGCGCTCTCGATCATGCATCTTCCGAACGACCACACGAACGGCATGCGCCCGCGCATGCCTACGCCGCAGTTCTACGTCAGTGATAATGACTACGCGCTCGGCCTGCTCGTGCAGGAAGTCTCGTCGAGTCCCTACTGGAAGGACACCGCGATTTTCGTCCTCGAAGATGATGCCCAGGACGGCGCCGATCACGTCGACGCGCATCGCTCGCCGGCTCTTGTCATCAGCGCCTATAACCGCCCTGGCGCCCTCATCCACCAGTATCACAACACCGTCAGTCTGATTCGCACGATCGAGTTGCTCATCGGCCTTCCGCCCATGAACCAGCTGGATGCTTCCGCGGCCCCCATCGACATCTTCCAGGCCGAACCAGACCTGCGTCCGTACAAAGCGATCGTTCCTGATGTGGCGCTAAGTAATCTTCTCGTCCGGCCTTCCGCGGATCGTGAAACCGCGCGATGGATTCGCGAGAGCCAACATCAGGACTTCACGTCCGAAGATCTCGCGGACCCGCAACTCCTGAATCGCATCATCTGGTTCTCCGTTCGCGGCAGCAACAAGTCGTATCCCACCGTCGCTCGCATGCCGGCGTTCGATGTGATGCGCACCATCAGCGACGAAGAGTCCGCCGAGCAACTCGACATCAATCGCCTAATGAAAACTCTCCTCGCGCGCCGCTCTCCCAAATCCCGGGAAACTGCTGCGGATCGAGACTAGTCATGAAATTTCGACATTCCGGGCCTGGGAGCTAGAATGGCGCCGATGCGTATTCGCGTTCTTTTCTTCGGGCAGCTCAAGGAGATCGTCGGCGTCGCCGAGGACGATGCCGATCTCTCCGATGGCGCCCGCGTCGAAGATCTCTTCGAACGCTACGGCCGCCGCTTTCCGAAACTCGCCGAATTTCGCCCGTCGATCGCCGCCTCAGTGAATCAGGAATATGCTGAGTGGCGTGCCCCGCTCGCAGCTGGCGACGAGGTCGCTTTCCTCCCTCCCGTCAGTGGAGGCCAGCAAAGCGCAGTTGCCGAAGATATCTTCCAGCTTGTTCGCGATCCCATCGACGCCCACGCCCTCGTCAAGAGTTTGAAATCCCCCGAAGATGGCGCCCTCGTCGTCTTCGACGGCTTCGTACGCAACAATTTCAAGGGGCAGCTGACGCTTTACCTCGAATATGAAGCCTACGAGCCCATGGCCCTCGCAAAAATGCGTGAGATTGGCGCCTATATCCGCGCAAACTTCCCCATTCATCGCTGCGCGATGGTTCACCGCCTGGGTCGCATCGAAATCGGCGAAACCAGCGTCTTGATAGCCGTCAGCTCGGCGCACCGCGCCGCCGCCTTCGACGCCTGCCGTTACGCCATCGACGCCCTCAAACGCGCCGTTCCCATCTGGAAGAAGGAATTTTTCGCCGGTGGCGCTGTCTGGACGGACGGCCAGACACCTTCTCAGCAAGCCATTTCCGCTCCCGATTCATCTATCTCCTAGATGACAAAATCCAGCGTAGCCCTGCGAATCGTGCTTGCGGGGACGCTCGTTTCCATTGCTGCCGTTGCCGCCACTCTTCCCGCACAGGACCAGCGCCACCCGGGCGCAATTCAGGTCCAAACAAACCTCGTGGACATACTCGCGAGCGTTATCGATTCTCACGGCCACCCCATCGCCGGTCTCACAAAGGACCAATTTGAACTCTCGGAAGAGGGGGCGCCGCAAACCATCGAGCGCTTCGAAGCCGAGACGAATCGCCCGCTCGATCTCGCGCTAATGGTCGACGCCAGCGCCAGCACATTCAAAGATCTGAAATTCGAGAGCGACGCCGCTGCGCATTTCATCGAGCAGGTCGTTCGTCCGGGCGACCGTCTGGCCGTTTTCGAATTCGACGAAGACGTCACCGAGCTTTCCGAGTTCTCCCAAGACATCCCGAAGCTTCAGGCAGCAGTTCACCGCATCATTCCCGGGGCAGGCACGTCGATCTACGACGCGGTCGTCCTCGGTTCGAACGCGCTCCGGCGTCGCGCGCCGGGACGGCGGCGCGCCATTGTGCTGGTTACCGACGCCGGCGAAACTACGAGTGTGGCAAAGTTCGAAGACGCCCGCCGCGCCGCCATAGCCTCGGAATCGCTGCTGTATTCGATCGTCATCCGCACGCTGAAAACCGAGAACCTGCGCAACACGGCCGGCGAACACGCTCTCATCACCATTACAGACACCACCGGTGGAGCGATGTTCATTCTCGAAGACCTGAATCAGCTCGATTCGATGTTTGACCAGATCAACCAGGAGCTTCGCACCCAGTATTTGATAGGCTATTATCCCAACCCGGTGCCGCCGCCCGGAAGCTATCGGCGCGTCGAAGTCAAAGTGAAAACCGGCGACACGGTTCGCTTCCGAAAGGGCTATTTCACCGCAAGATGACGGTGCTCCCGGTCACAACCGATGAATAATTTCCTCGAAATCGCCATCGATGCCGCCCGCGAAGCGGGTTCGAATCTCCGCATCGAATTCGACCGCCCCAAGAAAATCTCCTACAAGGGCGACGTTGACATCGTCACCGAATCCGACAAACGCTCCGAGGCAACCATCGTCTCGAAACTTCGCAGCCATTTTCCGCAGCACGCCATCGTCGCCGAGGAGGGCGGTCGTGGCGCTGCGGAGGGCGCGAAATATTGCTGGCACGTTGACCCGCTCGACGGCACCACGAACTTCGCGCACTCTTACCCGTGTTTCGCGGTTTCGATCGGCCTCGTCGAGGACGGCGAACCTGTCGTCGCCGTCGTGCTGAATCCAGTCACGAACGAACTCTTCACCGCCATGCGCGGCGAAGGCGCTTATCTGGATCACAAGCGCATCCATGTTTCGCCGATCGAGAAACTGGCCACGAGTCTGGTCTCCACGGGCTTCCCCACTCACCAGCGCGACTCCAATCGAAACATCTACTACTACTGGGAATTCACCCTGCGCTCGCACGGTGTCCGCCGCGACGGTTCTGCCGCTCTCGACCTCTGCTCGGTCGCTTGCGGGCGCTTCGACGGCTTCTGGGAATTCGGTCTGCACTCGTGGGACACCGCAGCCGGTATGCTTATCGTGCGGGAAGCGGGCGGCATGGTCACCGATCTAGCCGGCCTCCCTTATCACCCTGGCGGCCCCACCATCCTCGCCACGAATGGCCACATTCATAGCGAAATGCAGGACGTCTCCGCCCACATCGCCGAACGCGCAGCCTCCGCCCCGCTCTAGGTTGCTTTCTCCTCTACCTCCTCTCTCTCCTTTGCTTCCTTTACCTCCTTTCGCTGTGCTAGCTTGCTCGCGACCCTCTCATGCGCGCCGTCGACATCATCCGCAAGAAGCGCGATGCCGCGGAGCTCACCCGCGACGAAATTGATTTCTTCATCCGCGGCGCAACCGACAATTCAGTCCCCGACTATCAGCTTGCCGCTTTCCTCATGGCCGTTGTGTGGCGCGGCATGACGACCTCGGAGCTCGCCGCCCTCACCGAAGCCATGCTGCATTCGGGCGAAGTCCTCGATTTCTCCCGCCTCGGCGGCTCGAAGGTCGACAAACATTCAACGGGCGGTGTGGGCGACAAAACTTCTCTCGTAGTCGCTCCGGTGGTTGCGGCTGCGAATATCGACTTGCCTCTCGGACAAAAGCCGCTCTTCGTCCCCATGATCAGCGGGCGCGGCCTCGGTCACACCGGCGGCACGCTCGACAAGCTCGAATCCATCCCAGGCTTCAACGTTAACTTGTCGCTCGCCGACTTCCGCACAGTGCTCGAAAAATGCGGCTGCGCGCTGATCGGGCAGACTCCCGAAATCGCCCCCGCCGACAAAAAACTTTACGCGCTTCGCGACGTCACCGCCACCGTCGAGAGCCCTTACCTGATCTGCGCGTCAATCATGAGCAAGAAGATGGCGGAGGGGATTGACGCCCTCGTCCTCGACGTCAAAACCGGCGATGGCGCATTCATGAAAAAACAATCCGACGCCGAGTACCTCGCGCAGCTCATGGTCGAAACGGGAACACGTATGGGCAAGAAGGTCGTCGCGCTGATCACGGACATGGACCAACCGCTGGGCCGCAAGATCGGCAACGCGCTCGAAGTGGATGAGTGCCTCGATGTTCTCCACGGTGCGGGTCCGCCGGATCTTCGCGAGCTCTGCGCCGAACTTTCTGCATGGATGTTCGTTCTCGCGGGCCGTTCGGCGAGCGTCGCCGAAGGCCGCGCTCTCGCATCGGAAATGATTGCAACGGGCCGCGCTCGTGATACATTCCGCGAGATCATTTGCGCGCAAGGGGGCAATCCGGCGGTGGTCGATGATCCCAGCCTGCTGCCGCGCGCGAACAATCTGGCAAAAGTGAAGTCGCCGCGCGCCGGGTTCGTCACCGCGATTCGCTCCGAGCGAGTCGGGGTCGCGAGCATGGTTCTCGGCGGCGGCCGCGAGAAGAAAGAAGACTCGATCGATCCGGCAGTGGGCCTGGTGCTCGAAAAGAAGGTTGGCGACCCCGTCGAAGCAGGCGCCACTCTTTGCTCCGTGCACTACAATTCGGACGCGCGGCTCGCGAACGCGATGGAGCTGTTATCAGCCAGCTTCGAAATCGGCGACGCGCCGCCGCAACCCGCGCCGCTCGTACGCAAAATAATCGGCGTAACGTAGCGCCGCCGAATTCCTGCCGTAGGGGCACGGCATGCCGTGCCCGCCTTGAATGCTGAGCGCGTTCCTCGTGCGCCAGCCGGGAGCAACCGCTGAATGTACCGCCTGACAGGCATCCTGGGCATGCTCACCATGATGGGCCTGGCGTTCCTTTTCTCCACGAATCGCCGCGCCATCCGCTACAAAACCGTTGCCTGGGGCCTGGGCCTTCAAATCGTGTTTGCCTTCATCGTCTTGCGCTGGGATGCAGGCCGCGACGCATTCCAATGGCTGGGCAACAAGGTCAACTGGTTCCTCAGCTTCGCTTCGTACGGCGCCACATTTGTTTTCGGCCCTCTGGGCCAGAATATGAAGCCCTGGGGCGTCGTCTTCGCGTTTCAGGTTCTTCCCACGATCATCTTCATCGCCGCGGTCTTCGCTCTCCTCTACTATCTCGGAATCATGCAGGTCGTCATCCGCGGCGCCGCCATTGTGATGACGAAACTCATGGGCACGAGCGGTGCTGAATCGCTCAACGTCGCCGCAAGTATCTTTATGGGGCAAACGGAAGCGCCGCTTACGATCCGCCCTTATCTTCCCGACGTCACTCAATCCGAGCTCATGACCATCATGACCAGCGGCATGGCCCACGTCTCCGGCGGCATCATGGCCGCCTATATCGCCTATGGCATCGAAGCAAAACACTTGCTCGCCGCCGTCATCATGACGGCGCCTGGCACGATCCTGCTTTCGAAGATGCTCGTTCCTGAAACCGAAAAGCCGCTTACCGCTGGCAAAGTCGAAATGGCGAAAATGGAACGCGACACCAATGCGCTCGCCGCCATCGCGCGCGGAACAACGGACGGCCTCAACCTCGCTATCAACGTTGCGGCTATGCTGATTTCCTTCATTGCTCTCATCTATCTAGTGGACGGCATCTTCGGTGCCATTCATGGTCACATCATGTGGTTCCCCTCCAGCCTCGAGCAAGTGTTCGGTTGGATCCTGTCGCCAATCGCGTGGGTCATCGGCATTCCGTGGAAAGACGCGCCCACCGTCGGCAATCTCCTCGGCCTTCGCATGGTGACCAACGAGCTAATCGCGTTTCAGCGCCTCGGCCCGATGGCTGCCGCGAACACGATCGATCCGCGCTCCTTCACGATCGCCACGTTCGCGCTTTGCGGCTTTGCAAACCTCAGCTCCATCGGCATTCAAATCGGCGGCATCGGGGCGCTGGCGCCGAACAGAAAGTCCGACCTCGCTCGCCTCGGTATTCGCGCCATGCTCGCCGGGACGATGGCCAATCTCATGTCTGCGTCCATCGTCGGAATCATGCTGAAATGACGCCGAAGCATTTGAAATCCCCGGCACGCGATTCCGAATTCTCCCGCGCCGACGGCGTCGCGAAATTCATCCTCACGAAGACGAAACTTCGCCCGAAAATCGCCCTCGTTCTCGGCTCCGGCCTCGGCGCGTTTGCCGATGACCTGACGAATCCGACACGCATTCCCTACGAGAAAATTCCCGGCTTCCCTTCTTCGACCGCTATCGGCCACGCCGGCCGGCTCGTCATCGGAAAAGCAGATGGCATCGCTGTTGCCGCGATGCAGGGCCGCGTGCATTTTTATGAAGGCTACTCCGCACAGGAAGTCACGTTTCCGATGCGCGTCTTCAACCGTCTCGGAGTTCGAGCCGCGATTCTTACCAATGCCGCCGGGGGCATCAATCTCGCCTTCAATCAAGGCGCGCTCGTCGTCATTCGCGACCACATCAATTTGCAGGGCACGAATCCCCTGATTGGCCCGAACGACGAGCGATTTGGCCCGCGCTTTCCGGACATGACCGAGGCCTACGCAAAACCCTATCGCGAAATCACGCTCGCCGAAGCGAAGCGCCTGGGCATCGAAGTTCACGAAGGCGTCTACGCCGCGCTCTCCGGCCCAAGCTATGAAACTCCCGCCGAAATTCGCTATCTGCGCACGATTGGCGCGGACCTTGTCGGCATGTCCACAGTTCCCGAAGTGATCGTCGCGCGCCACATGGGAATTCGAGTCCTCGGAATTTCCTGCGTCACCAACATGGCCGCCGGCATTCTCGATCGCCCGCTTGTCCACACCGAAGTCCTCGCCACCACCGAGCGAGTCAAAGGCCAGTTCATCGCCCTCCTTCGCGCAGTCATCCCCCGCATCGCCTCCGATGTGGTGTAGCGAAGCGCGCACGTCATAGCTGAATAGGTCGGTTTTCTCCGCGTCCTCTGCGTTTCTGCGGTGAATCTCTTCTCGATCAACTGCCGGCGTGGAATCGAAGAACTAAAGTGAGCTTCCAAGGGATTTCGATTTTCTGCCTTACCTCCTGTACCGCCTTTACTTCCTCTCCTTCCGGGACTCCGCTACAATGCCCACCCATGGCCGATCACGACGCACTCATCGCGGCGGCAAAGCAGGTGCGCGAGAACGCGCACGCGCCCTTCTCGAATTTCCGCGTGGGTGCCGCCGTGCGTGCCAAGTCGGGCCGCATCTATGCAGGCTGCAACGTCGAAAACGCAAGCTACGGCCTAACATGTTGCGCCGAGCGCGTCGCCATCTTCAAAGCCATCTCCGAGGGTGAGCGCGGGTTCGATGCGATTGCCGTCGTTACCGACACCAACACTCTGACGCCTCCGTGCGGCGCCTGCCGCCAGATCATCTGGGAGTTTTGCGGAGACGTTCCGGTGATCCTCGCGAACTTGAAAGGCAAAGTCGAAGTGGAAAGCTCGGCAAAGTTGCTCCCACGCGCTTTCGATTCGTCTTTTCTGTAAGAGACAAACCCTGGAAACCACAGATAAACACAGATGAACACAGATAAGATCAAACACCACGGCCGGTCATTCAGAAGACCGCCGTTTTGTCCTTCCTTGGCTCTTCATCTGTGTTTATCTGTGTTCATCTGCGGTTTCGCGGTTTTTTCCGCCTCGGCAAAGGAGAAAGCCGATCTTCTGGTCACCGGCGGCACCGTCGTAACAATGGACGCGCAGAAGCGCGTCATCGAAGACGGCGCCATTGCCGTGCGAGGCGATTCAATCATTGCGGTGGGTTCGCGCGCCGAGATCGAAGCGCAATTCGACGCCGCTAAAATCATCGACGCACGCGGCACCCTCATTCTCCCCGGCCTGATCAATGGCCACGCTCATGCCGCGATGAGCCTGTTTCGCGGAATCGCCGACGACCTCGCGCTTGACGACTGGCTCCACAAATACATCTTCCCCGCCGAAGCTCGCAACGTCACCGAGGACTTCGTCACCTGGGGGACGCGCCTCGGCGTCCTGGAAATGTTGCGCGGCGGCATCACCGCGTACGCGGACATGTATTACTTCGAAGATGCCGTCGCGCGCGCCACCAAAGAAGCGGGGATGCGCGGCGTGCTCGGCGAGACGATCATCGATTTCCCCGCGCCGGACAACAAGACCGTGGCGCAGGCTTTTCAATACACGCAGGAATATCTTAGTCACTGGAAAGGCGACGCGCTCATCACGCCCGCCGTCGGTCCGCACTCGATCTTTACGTGCTCGGAGAAAACTCTGCAGGATTCAGCCGCGCTCGCTCGCCGCAATGGCGCGCCAATCTTGATTCACATTGCCGAGGCGCCGTTCGAACTGCAGCAAAGCCGCGAAAAGCATGGCGCGACGCCCGTGGCTTATCTCGAGCGCATCGGCGTGCTCGGACCGGACGTGGTCGGCGCGCACTGCGTCTGGGTCAACGCCGCGGACATCGCCGCGCTCGCGCACTTCGGCGTCGGCTGCATCAACAATCCCTCGAGCAACATGAAGACGGCCGCGGGCGTGATGCCGATCATCGAAATGCTTGCCGCCGGCGAGCCGATAGGCCTCGCCACCGACGGCGCCGCCAGCAACAATAGCCAGGACCTCTTCGAAGAAATGGACCTCGCCGCGAAGTTGCAAAAGATCACGCGCATGGATCCTCGTGCGCTTACTGCCGAGCAAGTGGTGGAAATGGCGACGATCGGCGGAGCCCGCGCTCTTCATCTCGATAAGCAAATCGGCTCGCTCGAAACCGACAAGAAAGCCGATTTCATCCTGATCGATACGGGCGCGCCCCACGCCGTGCCGATGTACAACGTCTATTCGGAGCTGGTTTATGCGCTGAAGGCGTCAGACGTCCGCACCGTGGTGATTGCGGGCAAGCTGGTGATGGAAGATCGCCGGATGCTCACCCTGAACGAACCTGAGATCCTGGCGAAGGCCCAAGAATACAAAAAGAAGATTTCCGCCTCGCTCGCCAGTACTTCCGCGAAGTGAAGCCTCTCTTTTTCAGGGAGTCTGTTGCGTAAGACTCGCGGGAGGAATCTGTTATTCCGAAAGCCCCTGTTTGCGTTTCCGGTGCAGCTTCTGCGCCATCGACCGCAGCGTCTCCGGCACATTTTTGTTCGTCGTCAGTTTCACCAGATCGGTCGCATTGAGTCGCGGGAAAAGGTGCAGAGAAACATCGAGCGGCGTCTTCGGATTCATCACCAGGTTTCTCGCCACGGTGTAGTTCTTTATGAACACTCTGCTCAGCGAGATCGTCCGCAGCACTTCCACGGACAAGTTGGACATTGCCGCAAACATCTCCACTTCCGTGTCAGTCAGCCGCGGCGATTGCATCACGCATTTTTGCACCAGCTTGTTCGGATCGCGAATCAGCAGCGTTCGCTCTTCGCGTCCGCCTTTCAAAGCCAGCGTGATCCGCTGAACCACCGTCATATACGCCAGCTTCTGAAACAGGGTCTTCCGCTTCACTGGGTCAGGCTCAACTTCCTCGGCGACCTCTTCCAGCTCCTTCATGGACATCGCGCCCTTCTGCATCTCGTCCAGCATGTCGCGCTGCGCGGGAGTCGCGTTGGTGGATCTGCATACGGAGAGAACCAGTTCCGGATCGCGCGTCAGCCATTCCAGGTTGTCTAGGAGCACTTGAATGCCGTCGCTCGTCAGATGGGGCGCCACCCGCGCCACCAGTGACGTTGGACACATTGGATTCTTGGCGAGAGCATCGGCCACGCCGGGCTTGTCTCCGAGATTGTCGGCGCAGTAAGTGAACAGGCGGGGGTCGGCATCGGGACGCGAAATCGCTGTGATAAAGGCTGCCAGGGGTTGCGTCAGCGCCACATTCATGGCTCGATCCGCAACGGCCGCATCGGAATCCGTCGCCAACACCGCCAGCAGCTCGGCGCGGTCTTCCGGCGTAAGTGACGCGCCACCCGTACAAATCGCTAACTTTTGTTCCGAACGAACGTGACCGGAACGGACCGCTTCGCGTAATTCGACGCTAATGGGCTCCTCCAGCGGAGGACTTCACGTCCTTCGCTGTCAGTGTAACGCGCCCCGGCTGTCCGGCAGAGCCCATCGCAGCAGCGGGTTGTCCATTCAGTTCAAGCCTCACGGAACCCGCGTCGCTTGCGGAAATCTCGAAAATAGCTTGCGCACCGAACTGTTTTGTCTCGCCCGCCTTGATAGCGCCTTCGAAGACGAGTTTTCCGTCCGCGAGCACGCGAACCTCAGCGAGATTGTTCGCCGTGACGCTCAGTGTGAGAGGACCGGCGGAAGCTGCCCCGTTCGCAAGGGCAGTCGAAGCAACTCCGGTAGTCGAGGACCGCGCGTGCAATCGCGCTTTGATCTTTGACGCAGCGAACCACCCACCCGCAATCAGGGCGGCTGCCACCAAAAGGATCACCGCCAACAGCATCGCGATCGGCCGCCAATCGCGCGGCATTTCGCTCTCGGCGTAAGACGCTGTGTGCGACGCGCCGTTGCCGTTCGTCTCCAGCGAATACTCGGCCACCATGCTGTCGTCATCAAGGCCCAGATACCTCGACGCCGACCGGATGAAACCCCGATTGAACGCACCTCCAGGAAGCTGGCTCCACTGCCCGCTTTCGATTGCCTCCAGGAATTTGGTGCTGATGCGCGTGGCCGAAGAAACTTCCTCCAATGAAACGCCGCGCATTTCTCGTTCGCGTTTTAGGTGTTCGCCAAAAGGTGAAGTCGATGCCATCCGCTGGAACTCGCAACCAATGAAAAATATAGGCGCGGGTGCTACCCGTGTCAATGAATGTCGAGCAATATCAGCCACCGTCCGGCGGCCCTCTGGGCGCCTGGATTGCCAGGCTTGCGGTATTGGCCTTTCGGCAATCGGTCCGCGAAGCACCGTTGCAGAGCGCAAAAGTCGTTCACTATAATGATAACGTTGACTCCCGACACCAGAGACGCGAAGCCTAGCGCCGCCGAACGGCAGGTGCGAAGGACTCCCTCCCAGCCCTTCGACGGCGTAGAACGCCGCCACGCTCCGGGCGCTCCCCCTGACGTGCCGGAAAGCAACGAAGTCACTGTCTTTCACGAGCTTGGCAAAGCCCTTACTTCTTCGCTCCAGCTCGACCAGGTCCTCCGCACCATCATGGAGAAGATCAACGAAGTTCTCCGGCCGGACACGTGGTCTCTTCTGCTGATGGACATCGATAAGAACGAGCTCTATTTCCAGATCGCCACCGGCAAAGGGGCGGACGCGCTGAAGGATGTCCGTATCAAGGTTGGGCAGGGACTGGCCGGCTGGGTGGCGGAAACGGGAGAAGTGGTGGTGGTTCCCGACACGACCAAGGATTCCCGCTTCTTCGCTCAAGTGGACGAACGGACCAAGATGGAGACGCGCTCGATCGTCGCGGTTCCGGTTCGCTTCCGAGATCAATGCCTCGGCGTGATCGAACTCATCAACTGCTTCGGCGAAAATGGGTTCAGCGCGCGCGACCTGGCGCTTCTCGAAGCCCTGGCCGACTACGCTGCCATCGCCATCGAGAATGCCCGGCACGTCCAGCGGATTCACGAGCTGACGATTACGGACGATTGCACCACCCTCTACAACGCGCGCCATTTGAATTTCATGCTGGACACGGAAATCTACCGCTCGCATCGCTACGCGTTCGAGTTTTCGCTGATCTTCATCGACCTCGATCACTTCAAGAACATCAACGACACGTACGGCCACTTGATGGGGTCGAAGCTGCTCGGCGAAATCGGCCAGGCCATCAAAGACAAGTGCCGGCTGATCGACCTCGCGTTTCGCTATGGCGGCGACGAATTCGTTGTGCTGCTGCCGCAAACGTCGAAGGAAAATGCCCTCGGTGTAGCGCGCCGCCTGCATAAGCTGATTCGCGAAACGGTTTGGCTGAAGGACACTGGCATCAACGTGAATATCACCGCGAGCGTCGGCGTCGCCGCGTATCCCACCGATTCGCGAACGAAGGCCGAACTGCTGCACCTGGCCGACGAGGCGATGTACCTCGTCAAACAGACGTCGCGCGACAGTGTCGCGGCCGCCAGCATGGGCGTTCTCCCCACGACGGCTTCTACCACCTGATCTCCGTTCTGCCTCTGCGAGCGATCTCTCTTCCGAGTGGCGAAAGTAAGGCAAACCGGAACAGGTGTTTTTGTCTCGATTAGAAAATGTCTTCTCCTTTGTTCCCATGGGATTGCGGCGATTTTTGAATGTGACGTTGTCTCGATTAGATTTTTGTTCGCCTCCTCGGAGGCAGCGGCGAGTGTCCCGAAGCTTCGGGAGTAACGGGTGGCTAGAAAAAGCATACTTGCAGTGTTCGCCGTGTTTTCGCCGGGGCGATATACCCCCCTCTACCCTACCGTAGATTAGAATGGGTTGCTGGTTCATGTTTTCAGTCACTTAGATCGATTTCTAATCCCGGTCCCATTATTGGTTCCGAACCTTCGCGATCCACAGAGACAAACCTCCTTATGTGCGCCCGTAAGTACGGGCGTCCAGCGCGGCCCGAATCGCGTCCGGGCACACAATTCATTATTCTTATTTTAAGGAATGCCCCTTTATAGCATAGTAACTGCCGATTTTCAAGACCCAGTACCGCGTAAAAATCGGTTCAGAGTTGAGAGTTCAGAGTTGAAAGTTGGCGGATCGGCGTTCCCCGGGGCTTCTGCCGCGCCTACGGCGCTCGAGATATTTTATGCATTGGGTACCCAGCGTTTACACGCTGGGCTAACTTCTATCGCGCCTACGGCGCTTTGCTTGGCAACGATGTTAGACGCTTCAATCGAAATCGGCGTCCCAACACCCCCAACCCGCCATTGGCGCTCCCAGGGGCTTCTTGCGCTGACGGCACCTTGCGTTCAAGGAGGCGCGGAAGCTTGCTTCGGTCTGACTGGCGTGTTAGTCTGCGCACGAAATTTTCGGACAGCAAAACTGGGGCGTCCGCGGCGCAACGTCGCGGCTGGGTGAGAAAGAATGTCCTACGAAGCGCTGGGAATGATCGAGACGAAGGGATTGATTGGCTCGATCGAAGCTGCGGACGCGATGGTGAAAGCGGCGAACGTGATCCTGATTGGCAAGGAATACATCGGCGCGGGGTTTGTCACGGTGATGGTCCGCGGGGACGTGGGCGCCGTTAAAGCGGCCACCGATGCAGGAGCAGCCGCGGCTCGCCGCGTTGGGGAGCTTGTTGCCGTCCATGTGATCCCGCGCCCGCATGAACTCGTCGAGAAGATTCTGCCCGGCGGCGGCCAACCACCAGCGCCGAAGAAATAGGTTGGCGCTGTTAAAGCTCTAAAAGTGAAAAGCAGATCCCTCACCCCGCAGAAAACGCGGGGATTCGGGATGACAAGTTGGCGGTGGTATTGCCCTAGAAGCAGATCCCTTCCCGGAGAATCATCCGGGACGCAAACAATGCGCAGCCCTGCAGAAACCGCCCTTCGGCATTCAGGGCAAGCGGGAATTCCCTTCTGCTCGCTTCGCGAGCATCAGGGCAAACGGGATGACAGGCCGGCATACACCGTCGCCGGCTTGTCAGGTACGATTCTTTGACTCTCCTTGACCGCGACCTGATTTCGATCCAAGAAGCCCGCCAGGCTCTGGCGCTGGCCGCCGAAGCCCAAAAGAAGTTCGCCGCATTTTCCCAAAACGAAGTTGATGCCGTCGTCGAGGCCTGCGCCGTAGCGGCTACGGCCGCAGGCGAACAGCTCGCGCGCACGGCTGTGGAAGAAACCGGCTACGGCAACGTCCCCGACAAAATCATCAAAAATCGGCTCGCCTCGGTGGACGTCCCGCGCGCGATTCGCGGCATGAAAACAGTGGGAATCCTGCGGGAGGACCGCGAAAAAGGAATCATCGAGATTGCAGAACCGGTGGGCGTGGTGGCCGCCGTGATTCCCTCGACGAATCCCACCTCCACCACGATCTACAAAACGCTCATCTCGCTGAAGGCGCGGAACGCGGTGATCCTGAGCCCTCATCCCACCGCGATGCGCTGCATCTGCGAAACGGCGGGCGTCCTCGAACGCGCCACTCTAAAGATGGGCGCGCCCGAGGGCCTCATCATCTGCCTGGCGCATCCCACGATGCAGGGAACGCAAGAGCTGATGAAGAGCCGCGAGACGGGCGTGATTCTCGCGACGGGCGGGACGGGTCTGGTCCGGGCGGCGTATAGTTCCGGACGCCCCGCGTTTGGCGTCGGCCCGGGAAACGTACCTTCATTCATCGAGCGCACCGCCAACGTTCGCAAAGCGGTCGCCGACATTTTCGCGGGAAAGACTTTCGACTACGGCACGATCTGCTCATCCGAACAATCCCTCATTGCGGAGGAGGCCGTGCGCGAACAGGTGCTCGACGAATGCATCCAGCAGGGCGGCTATTTTCTGGCGCCCGACGAAATCCGCCGCCTCGGCGACGTCGTCTTTCCGGGCGGCTCGACCACGCCCAGCCCGAAAATCGTCGGACGCGCCGCCACGGTGATCGCGGAAATGGCCGCGCTCAAAGTTCCTGCGTCGACGCGCGTTCTGATCGCAAAACTCGACGGCGTTGGCCGCGAGTTTCCGCTCTCGGGCGAAAAACTCTCGCCGATTCTGGCGTTCTATTCCGCGGCGAATCTCGCGGCTGGAATCGAGATTTGCACGAAGCTCTTGCAGTACGGCGGCCTGGGCCACACCGCATCCATTCACTCGCAAAACGAAGCGGCGGTGAAACAATTCGGGCTCGCGATTCCGGCGTTCCGCATCGTGGTCAACACGTCGGCTGTGCACGGATCGATCGGCTACTCCACGAATCTTTTTCCGGCGATGACGCTCGGCTGCGGTTCGCACGGCGGCAACATCACCTCGGACAATATCGGCCCGCAGCACCTGATGAACATCAAGCGCGTCGCCTGGGAATCGCGGCCGGTGGAGCATCGCACCATTTCGGCCGACCAGCACCTTTCGGCCAGCTCTCTAGGAGGTCGGAGCTTAAGCTCCGACGTGAAAACGCGTATCAAGGAAGTGGCTTCAGCCCCTGAGGTGTCCGCGACTGCGAGCTCGACGGATGCGACGCCCCCGAGCGAGGCCGTAGTCCCTGATCGGCAAACAATCGCGCGCATCGTGGAACAGGTGTTCGCCGCACGCGGCATTTCTCGCGGCGGCGCGCCGAAACCCGATAATCCGGTGCCTTCGCCCGCCCCGCTCGAAGCTGCGGCGGCGGCCGCACCCGCTCCGGCTCCAGCTCCCGTTCCCGCGCCTGCAAAAGCAGAAGAACCGCGACCGCAAGTTGCCGCTTCAAGTGCCATCGCCCCGGCTCCAGCAAAGATCGAAGTGGCCGAATTCGTGTGCGAAGACGACGCTCGCTCGGCGCTCGAGCACAACCAAAAAATCTTCCTCGGCCCAAAGACGATCGTCACGCCTTCCGCCCGCGATTTCGGCAACTCGAACGACCTCTTCGTCGTCACAGACATCATCCCAACGTCAACGCGAAAACGCCGCAATTAACTCTGAAACTGTGAGGCGAGCGATCTCAATGCGAAGGTTGCGCTTGGTCGCGACGTTCTTGGTGGGTAGAGGAATGGCTTAAGCGCGAAGTCTCCGGCGTGTCGCAGCGCACAGCCCGAGTAAGCCGGTGACGGCCAAAACCACGGAGCCGGGTTCAGGTGTTGGCCCCATTCCAGGCCCGGGAATCATCACGGAGCCCAGTTCCTGAGTCGTTGAGCCGTTACTAGTCAGTGTGGCCTAATCGGAGTATATCCCGGAAGCCAGGCCGTCGTCAGAACTAGTGATCTCAAATCCCGAGAAAAAGCTCAGCCCGGTAACCAGTGGGCCCGTATAAGTGAACGTCACGTTCTCGAGAGAGGGGTCGTCAGCGGGAGTGAGGGTGGAGGGCGTAACGCCGAGGACCTGGACCGTCGCGAACCAGTCGGGCGCCGAAACGGAAGCGCTTAGGAAACCAGGAATGTCATAGATCGTAAAGAACGTCCCTGTTGGACTGCATTGAACGAAGTTTCCCCCGCTACCGGGACAGGTGACGCCGTTCGTGGCTATCGGATTCAGGCTCTCGTCGAGGCTGAGACCTGCCGTGTAACTGTATTCAAACGCGGCGCCCACCGCAACGGGACCAGCCGTAAAGACTGGAGTAATGGAGGCGTTCGCGGTCCCGACGACGAGAATCCCCAGAGGGAGAAGAAGCGCGATTATTTTCATAAGGACCTCCTTGCCGCGAAAATGCCAGGGAATCAGGACTGTTCTCGACTCGATGTGGCAATTTATCTGCTGCTCTACCGGTTTTGTAAATACCTCAGAGGAACTAAACCAACAGAGTTAGTCCACAGCTGACGTTTGGATCGTAAGGGAATGTGCCCTTGGATTATGGAACCAAGCTGCCGCCGAAGCCAGTGCGACTGACGCGCCCCGCACGGATGCTGCCGTAGTTCCCGAGCGTACGCCCGGGAAAGTTGTACGCTGCAAACCACTTCCCTATACTCAGCTTCTAATCACATTAGGGGCACGTGAAGGAGATTTCGTGCGGAATCAGGAGGCAGCGCGTTACGCTCGCTGGTCGGCGGTCGCGGCCGGCTCGATCGCGTTGCTGGTGATCGGCATTTACGCTGAGCGCGCGATCAGCGCCGCTCGCCGCCGGCACGCGACTCCCGCCGTCGTTCCAGCCGCCGTTCAACAGGAAACGCAAACTTTCTCCTACAAGCGCGTGGAAAAGGACCGCACGATTTTCACGATTCGCGCCTCGCGCACCACGCAGTTCAAGGAAGGAACTCCGGCGCTGCTCGAGGACGTTTGGATCACCGTCTACGGCCGCGAAGGAAACCGCAACGACAACATTCACACGCGCGAATGCAGCTACGACCAGAAGAGCGGCGGCGTCCAGTGCAAAGGCGAATTGACGATCGACATTCAGGATGCCGTGACGCCGTCAAACGCCACCCCGGCGAACGCCGCGCCTCCGAAACCGATGCAGGTGAAAACGAGCAACCTCACTTTCGACGGACAAACGGGTGAGGCCTCGACGCCCGCCCCAGTGGATTTTTCGTTTCCGCAGGGACATGGCCGCGGCGTGGGAATCGTCTACAGCACGCAGACGGCGATGATTCACGTGGAGCACGCCGTCGAATTTGAAATGACGCCCACGGATCACACCAACGAACTCCCGATCAAAGTGACCGGAAGCAGCCTTGAGGTCCGCCGCGACAATCGCACCGCGACCCTTGCCGGCCCGGCAATTGTGCGGCAAGGCGACCGCGAACTTTCGGCCGACAAAATCATCATCGAGCTCGATGAAAACTTCCACGCGCGCCATGCTATCGCCGAAGGCCATCCCGCAGTTCGCGGCTCGCGCGACACCGGCACGTTTACCGTCGCGGCCGATAGGTTCGAGGGCTACCTTGGCCCGGAAGGATGGGTCGAACGCGTTGTAGCTGACGGTAAAGTAATCGGGACGCGGAAGAGCCCTGCCGGGACGGACAATTTCTCAAGCGGCCACGTCGAATTCGCGCTCGAACCGCGGCACAATATCCTCCGCGAAATGACGGCCACCGGCGGCGTTACCGCGCAATCGCAAAAAGGCGGCGTTTCGCAGCTTCTGAACACTGCCGCTTTGCGCGTGAAATTCGCGCCAGGCGGCCAGCCCGACCAGCAGCGAATCGACTCCGCTGAGACCCTGGCGCCAGCCACGATCGAATCGAAAAATGGCACGGAGACAACCGAGCTCCGCGGACCGAAGTTCAGCACGCAATTCGCGCCGGACGGCCGGCTCAACCGGCTGTTCGGCTCGGGCGGCGTGGAAGTGCGAAGCCAGAATGGAAACTCGCCCCCGCAAGTGAGCACGGCCCAGACCCTGAACGCAACGTTCTCCCCGGATGGCCAGTGGACGACGGTGGAAGAGAGCGGGAACGTTCACTTCCAACAGGCCGACCGGCAGGCGACCGCCGCTCACGCCAGGATCGATCGCGCTGCGGATCAAATTGCGCTCAGCGGCTCGCCCGTGCTGTCGGATGCGATGAGCCGCACGACGGCCCGCACGGTGACGATCGGCCAGAAGTCCGGCCTTATCGACGCCCAAGGCGGCGTCGTTTCCACGTACCTGCCTTCGGGGCAAGGCGACTCCGTGAATCTGGGTTCGGGCCCGGCGCACGTTACAGCCGATGCGCTCTCGGGCTCGACGTCCTCCGGACACGTCGTGTACACGGGGCATGCGCGGCTCTGGCAGGGCGAATCCGTCCTGGAGGCCGACCAGATCACAGTGTGGCGTGACGAAAAGAAAATGCAGGCGACCGGAAACGTCGTAGCCGTCTTCCCGCAGACTTCGGGACCATCGCTGAGGCCAGTGTCGCAATCGTCGGGCAAGACATCGAGCAGTGCGTCAGGGCCCACTTTGTGGCAAGTCCGCGCGCCCTCGCTGACCTATTGGAACGACCAAAATAAAGCGCGGCTCGAAGGCGGCGTCCTGGCAACTTCGCAGCAGGGCTCGCTCGAATCCCCTACTCTGGACGTGTTTCTGGGCCCCGCGACGAGTCCGGCGGCCTCGAAACCCGCCTCCGGACAACGCCCAGCCGAGCGGGTGGGTACCGCCGGCGCCGGGCAACTGAGCCGCATCTTGGCTCAGGGTGGCGCGGTGGTCCGACAGGGGGATCGCCGAGGCATGGCCGACCAGGCCGAATACACCTCCAGTGACCAAAAATTCGTTCTTTCCGGCGGCAAGCCCACTCTTACCGATGGTTCTGGCAACACAACTGCTGGGCGCTCGTTGACCTTCTTTGTTGCGAGTGATACGATTTTGATTGATTCGCAAGCAGGTTCGCGCACTCTTACCAGGCACCGGGTTGAGAAATGAACCGGCATGTTGAAATTCCAAGCGGCCGATCTTAGGAAATCGTATCGTGGCCGTAAAGTTGTGGATGACGTCAGCTTGGAAATTCAACAGGGCGAAGTGGTTGGGCTGCTTGGGCCGAACGGCGCAGGAAAGACCACGACCTTCTACATCCTGGTCGGCCTCGCGCGTCCGGACTACGGGCGTGTTTTGCTGGACGGCGAGGACATAACCGACCTCCCGATGTATCTGCGGGCCCGCAGCGGCATTAGCTACCTTCCCCAAGAGCCTTCGGTCTTTCGGAAACTTACGGTAGAAGAGAATCTGCTGGCGGTGTTGGAGACTTTGCCCCTCACTCCGGAGCAGAGGCGCGACCGGGTGGAGGAGTTGCTGGCGCAGATGGGCCTCGAAGGAGTGCGGAATAGCCAGGCGTACGTTCTGTCGGGTGGCGAGCGGCGAAGGCTGGAAATTGCGCGGTCATTGGTGCTCTCGCCCTCGTTCGTGCTGCTCGACGAGCCGTTCTCCGGCATCGATCCGCTGACGGTGGTGGACATCCAGAAGATCATCGCGGATTTGAGCGCGGCGGGCATCGGCGTGCTGGTGACCGATCACAACGTTCGCGAGACGCTGGCCGTCACGAACCGCGCCTACATCATCACCGAAGGGAAGATATTGTTTGCCGGCACACCCGCGGCGTTATCGACCAACGCCGAAGTGCGCCGCATTTATTTGGGAGAAAGCTTTCGGTTGCACTGAGTCTTATGAACTGGCTTCAGCCTAAACTTCATCTCCGCGTCGCCCAGAAGCAGATTCTGACGCCGGGCCTCGTGCAGATGGTGAGCGTGCTGGCCCTGAATCGTCTCGAGCTCCGCGAGATGATCAATCAGGAGATCATGGCGAATCCGGTCCTCGAAGAGCTCCCCGAAGAAGGCGTCGTCGCCGAAAGCTATACCGACGAAGCGTTCCTCAAGAAGGAAACCGAAAAGGTTCCTGAGACCGAAGCCGCCAATCCGTTCGACGAATTCGATTTCGGCTCGTTCTTCACGCAGTATCTGGATACAGGCGCCGAACGCGCCGCCGGCAGCGAGCACGAGGAAATCGAGAGGCCTTCTTTCGACAAATTCCTCTCTTCGCCCGCGAGCCTGGCCGATCATCTCACGTGGCAACTCAGCGTCAGCATCTGCACGGAAACAGTCCGCAAAATAGCCGAAGCCATCATCGGCAACCTCGACGAAAACGGCTACCTCACCGCGACGCTCGACGAAATCGCGCAATCCGCGGAATATTCAATGGAAGACGTGGAGGAAGCGCTCGCGATGGTGCAGGAATTCGACCCGCCAGGCATCGGCGCTCGCGACCTGCAGGAATGCCTTTTGATGCAACTGAAAGTGGTTGATCCGCAGAACACGCTGGCGCAGCAGATCATCAGCGAGCATCTGAAGCTTCTGCAGAACAATCAGCTCAAGGAAGTCGCGCGCGCGCTGAATCGTCCCGTGGAACTCGTGAAACGCGCCGTAGACGTGATTAAGCACCTCGATCCCAAACCGGGGCTTCGCTACAACAAGATCGAGCCGCGCCTGGTGGAACCCGACGTCCAGTTCCGCAAAGTCGAGGGCGAATGGCAGGTTTTCATGAATGAAGACGACTTGCCGCAGCTTCGTTTGAATCCGACGTACCGTCGCCTGCTGGCCCGCGACGCCGCCGATCGCGACGTTCGCAATTACGTGAAAGAGCGCTTCACCGCGGCCATTCAGCTGATGAAAAATATCGAACAGCGCAAGCACACGATTCTTCGTGTTTGCCAGTCGATCCTGCGCCGCCAGGGGGACTACCTCGACTACGGCCCCGATCATTTGAAGCCGATGATGATCAAGGAAGTCGCTGAGGAAGTGGGCGTCCATCCCTCCACGGTGAGTCGCGCGGTGGCCAACAAATACGTGCACACGCCACAGGGCGTTCTGGAGCTCCGAAGCTTCTTCTCGGAATCGGTGAATGGCCCGCAGGGCGCCGATATGTCGTTGCTTTCGCTGAAGCGCCGCGTGAAACAAATGATCGAGGAAGAAGACACTTCGCACCCGCTCACCGACGAGCAGATCACGAAGAAACTCAGCGACGAAGGCATCCACGTCACCCGCCGCACCGTCGCCAAATACCGGGAAGACCTGCGCATCCCAAGCACTCACCGCCGGCGCGTGAAGGGTTAGCGCCTCACACCGTGGCCCGCCGCCCTCCAAAGAAACGCGACCCTCGCCAGCTTGTCATACTCACCGGTCTCTCAGGCTCCGGCAAAGGCTCGGTCCTGAACACCTTCGAGGATCTGGGATTCTATTGCGTCGATAATCTTCCGGTGGCGCTGATTCCCGTTTTCAGCGAACTCTACGACGAAGGCCGCGGCGAGATCGAACGAGCCGCGCTTCTGGTCGACGCCCGCGAAGGCGAACAGATCGAAAAACTGCCGGTTTTTTACCGCGAGCTTGCCAGCAATCATCAGGCCACGCTTGTATTCATCGAAGCGAGCGATGAAGCGCTGATGCGCCGCTTCAGCGAGACTCGCCGCCCGCATCCTCTGGGACAAGAGCTCTCGGTGGCCGAGGGCATTCACGAGGAGCGCCGCCGCATGGCGCCGATTCGGCGTCTCGCCGACGTGATCATCGACACCACGAAATTCAACGTCCACGAGCTGCGTCAATTCATCATCGACCGCTTTCAGAAGCCCGGCCAGCGCCCGTTGCTCGTTTCGGTGGTCAGCTTTGGCTTTCGGTATGGCACTCCGGCGGATGCGGATCTGGTTTTCGACGTGCGCTTTCTGCCGAATCCGCATTTCGTTCCGAAACTCCGGGCGCTCACGGGCAAAGACCGGCGCGTCGCCCGCTACATTCGGTCGTTCCCGCAGACGGGCCAGTTCCTGAAACGGATAGAAAGCCTGCTTCGCTTCTTGATTCCGCATTACATCAGCGAAGGAAAGAGCTACTTGACCGTCGCGTTCGGGTGCACAGGCGGAAGGCATCGTTCCGTCGCCCTGGCTGAGGTGGTCCGGGGCGACTTGCAGAAAAAAGGATTCGCAACGAAGGTCGTTCATCGCGACCTCGATAAGTCGGCAGCCTGACCATGCTAACTCCTCCCCGCAAGACCGAACGCGAAGAGCTTGCGCGCCTGCTGGGCTACGTGCGCCCCTACACCGCGCTCATTGTGCTCGGCACCGTATTGATGGCGGTGATGGGCGCGATCGAAGGCTTGACGGCTTTCGCCATCAAACCGGCGCTCGACGTCATCCTGAATCCGGCCTCGCAGGTACAGAAGCTCGCGCTGTTTACCGTTCCCGGCACCAATCATATCGTCTACCTGAACTCGTTCGTGCCTTCCCGCGTCCATCACGTGTGGTCGGTGTTTGCGCTCGCGCTCGTTTTCTTGTTCCTGATCAAGGCGGCCGCCGAGTTTTTCGGCGTCACCCTCATTCAGTACGCCGGCCTTTCGAGCGTCACAGACCTTCGCAACCGGGCCTACAGTAAAGTCGTTCAGCAACCCGTAGGTTTTTTCGAGCACAATCCCGTCGGGCGCGTCATGTCCGCCGTCGTTACGGACATCGAGCAGATGCGCTCTGCCTTTTCCGAATACTTCGCCGACTTCTTCCGCCAGATTTTCAACCTCATCTGTTTCGTTCTTGTTCTGCTTTGTGTCGATTGGCGCATGGCTATTGGGTCCGCCGTCATTATTCCCCTGGTTGTCTGGCCGGTCGGCAAGCTGGGCCGCAAGATTCGGCGCTCCTCAGAGAAGAGCCGGTCGCGCCTCGCCGACATCAGCCAGATCCTGCAAGAAACGATCAGCGGAAACCGCGTGGTGAAGGCGTTTGGCATGGAAGGCTTCGAGATCCGCAAATTCCGCGAAGCGGCTCGAAATCTGTTGCGCGAAAACATGCGCTGGATAAGGGCCTTTGCGATTTCCTCTCCGCTGATGGACATCCTGGGAGCCGTGGTCATTTCCGGCGTTCTCTTCTTTGCCCGCGACGAAATCAAGCTTGGCCGCATGACCGTCGGCTCATTTGGCGTATTTATCTTCGCCCTTTTCAAAGCGTATGAGCCCCTCAAGCGCCTCGGCACCATCTACCAGCTCTTCTTGCAGGCGGCCGGCACCTCTGCGCAGGTCTTCGCGTTCATTGACATGCCAGAAGAAGTGCTTGAAACTCCCGGTGCGAAGGCCCTGCCGCGTTTCTCAGGCGCAATCGAATTTGAAGACGCCAGCTTTTCCTATGACGGCGGTCCGCTCATCCTGAAAGGCATCGATCTGAAGGTCAGGGCCGGGACCGTGGTGGCCATCGTGGGTTCGAGCGGCGCCGGCAAGACGACGCTCGTGAATCTGCTGCCGCGCTTTTACGCGGCCAGTTCGGGGTCGGTGCGCATCGAGGGCTGCGACGTGCGCGACGTCACCCTGCGCTCCCTGCGGGAACAAATGGCGATCGTGACGCAGGAAACGATCCTGTTCAATGATACGATCTGGAACAATTTGTGCTATGGCCGGCCGAACATGCCTGAGGAAAAAGTGATTGCCGCGACGAAAGCGGCGCTCGCGCACGATTTCATCACCGAGTTGCCGCACGGCTACGAGACGGTGATCGGCGACCGGGGCCAGCGGCTTTCGGGAGGCCAGCGCCAGCGGATCGCCATCGCGCGCGCCCTCTTGAAGGATGCGCCAATCCTCATTCTCGACGAAGCCACTTCCGAGCTCGATTCAGAATCCGAGTCGCTCGTGCAAAGCGCCCTCAACAACCTTATGACGGGCCGCACCGTCTTCGTGATTGCGCACCGCTTGTCCACGATTCGCCGCGCCGACGTCATCGCGGTTCTCGACAACGGCTCCATCTCCGAGCGCGGCACTCACGAAGACTTGCTGGCTCGCGGCGGCGTGTACGCGCGGCTGTACGAAATCCAATTTCGCGATGCCGAACCGGTTTCGCGCACGGTGAATTCCTGATCATGTCCGGCACCGGTTCGCAACCCGCTTCCGCGCCTCCGTCGAAGCCCCGCGCGGCCAGCCTCAAATCCATGACCGGCTACGCGCAGGCTCGCGCGGTCGAGAATGGATGGAGCCTTCGCGTTTCGATTCGCAGCGTCAATCATCGCTTCCTCGATCTGCACTTGCGCGTTCCGGAAGGCTTCGAGCCCGTCGAGCCCGGCATTCGGCAGATAATCCGGGAACACGTTCGGCGCGGCCATCTCGACGTCACCATTCACTACGAAATCGAAGGTCCGTCGGCCGTCGGCGTCAACCACGAAGTGGCCGCTGCTTATCTCAAAGCAGCGAATTCCCTTCGCGCGCAATTCGCGCTCGCATCGGAACCGGACGTGGCCGCAATCCTTCGGTTGCCGGGTGTGATCGGTCCGCTGGCGGCATCGCTCGAGGAAGAGATGGCCAAACTCGAGAGCGTCGTATCGCGCTGCCTCGCCGAGGCCCTCGACAAACTCGACCGCATGCGCGAAGGCGAGGCAAATCATTTGCGGGAGGAAATGTCCTCGCGCTTGCGAAAGATCGCCTCTCTCGCTTCCACGATCGCGGTCCTTGCCGAGCGCGCGCGGCCGGCGTTTGCTCGCCGTCTGGAAATGCGGCTGAAGGAGCTCCTCGGCGAAGCGCAGCTCGACCCCGCGCGTCTGGCGCAGGAAGCGGCTCTGGCCGCCGAGCGCAGCGATGTTTCCGAGGAACTTGCCCGCCTGGGCAGTCACGTGCAGCAGTACGAAGCGTTGCTTGCGGGCGGAGCCGACGTGGGCAAGAAACTCGACTTCCTTTTGCAGGAAATGCAGCGCGAAACGAACACGCTGCTTTCGAAAACGCCGGGCAACGAAGACGAGGGCCTTGAAATCACACGCGGCGCTCTGGAAATAAAATCTGAAATCGAGAAGCTGCGCGAACAGGTACAGAACATCGAATGAGCTTACCGGAACCTCTTGTTCTCATTGTTTCCGGCCCGTCGGGTTCCGGAAAATCGACGCTCGTTAAGAAAATCCTGCAGCTTCCGGGCACGATGCTGTCTGTTTCGTGCACCACGCGCCCTCCGCGCAAGACGGAGAGCGACGGCAAATGGTACAATTTCGTGTCAGAAGCTGAGTTCCAGCAAATGGTGGAACGGGGCGAATTCCTCGAATACGCACAGGTCTTCGGAAAGAATTGGTACGGGACGCCGAGCAAGTGGCTGGACGAGGCGCGGACGCAGCAAAAAGATCTCGTTCTTGAAATCGATGTGCAGGGCGCGCTTCAGGTGAAGCAGAAACTGCCTGGAGCAATCGCCGTTTTCGTTGTGCCGCCTTCGAGCGCGGACCTGGAGCGCCGCATTCGCGCTCGCGGCCAGGATTCGGAAGACGAAATTCGCCGGCGCCTCGAACGCGCGCGGCAGGAGATGCTGAACTATAGCAGTTACGATTTTGCGGTCATCAACGACGACCTCGAGCGCGCCGGCCGGGAAGTGCAGGCGATTGCGCTCGGCTCCCGTTGCCGTGTGGCACGGAACGAGGATAGAATTCGCCAGATCTTGAAGTCCTTTGGAGGCTGAATTTCTCATGGCTGTTTCTAGAGAAGCACCGGAAAGCCAGTTCGCTTACGTGGTGGTGGTGGCGCGCCGCGCGCGCCAGTTGATGATCGGCGGCAGAGCCATGGTGGACAACCCAAGATCGCGCAAGACCACCCGCATCGCCGAGGAAGAATTGCTAAAAGGCCTCCTCGAATACCAAACGCCCGAGCTCCCAGAGACGGCCGAAGAGAAGGAAGCCAAGCGGCGCAAATGATGCGCGCGAAGTCACTCCCATGAAAATCGCGCTCGGCGTAACCGGTGGTGTGGCGGCCTACAAGGCCGCTGAGCTCGTTCGCCGCCTTCAGCAGGAAAAGCTCGACGTGCAAGTGATCATGACCCGCGCCGCGCAGGAATTTATCACTCCCCTCACGTTCGCCGCGCTTACCGGTAAGAAAGTGATCACCGAAATGTTCGGCGCGGACGACTCATCGCCCGCCAACGTGGAAAGCGCCATCGAGCACATTGCTGTCGCGCAGCGCATCGACCTTCTGCTGGTGGCGCCCGCCACGGCCGATATGCTGGGAAAATTCGCGCACGGAATCGCCAATGATTTTCTTTCGACGCTCTATCTCGCGACGAAAGCTCCCGTCATGGTGGCTCCCGCGATGAACGTCAACATGTGGGATCATCCGGCAACGCAAGAGAATCTCGCGGCGTTGCGCGCTCGCGGCGTTCACGTCGTCGATCCCAACGAAGGCTATCTCGCCTGCGGCATGACCGGCGCGGGCCGCCTGGCCGCGACGGAAACGATCGCCCGCAAAGTTTGCGACGTTCTCGGCCTTCGCGCCGATTTCGCCGGCCAAACTGTTCTCATCACCGCCGGCCCCACGTGCGAGGACCTGGATCCGGTGCGCTTTATCACGAACCGTTCGTCCGGCAAGATGGGCTATGCGCTGGCGGAGGCTGCTATTCGCCGCGGCGCGCACGTGATTCTGGTGAGCGGGCCCACCGATCTTCATGCGCCAGAGGGCGCGGACTGGGTTCCCGTGCGCACCACGGAAGAAATGCGCCGCGCCGTTCACGAGCGGGCCGCCGAAGCGAACATCGTCGTGATGGCGGCGGCTGTGGCCGACTATCGCGCCGCCGCAACCTCCGCAACAAAAATCAAGCGGGGCAGCGAACATCTCACACTCGAACTCGAACCGACGCCCGACATTCTCGCCGAGCTTTCGCGCGACAAAGGCAATCGCCTGGTGATCGGCTTTGCCGCTGAAACCGACCGCCTCGCGGAAAACGCTCGCGCCAAGCTCGCGCGCAAAGCCGCCGACATGATCGTCGCAAACGATGTGACGCAGGAAGGCGCCGGCTTTGACACCGACACCAATATCGTCACTCTGTTCCTCCGCGACGGCCGCGAAATCCCGCTGCCCAAACTCAGCAAACTCGAAGTGGCGCATCGCGTCCTCGACGCCGCCCTCGACCTTCAACGTACCCGCTAACGCCTAGTTCTGGCCTTGTGATTTCCCGCGCCCTCCGCGATAATCCCAAACCGAATGACAGAAAACACGCGCGCCGACCTCGAGTCCTGGTTTCGCTACGCGGATGAACTCGGCCTCGGCCCCTACTACCGCGACCGCGCCGCATCAAAATCGTTTCCGTCACCGTTACCATCCGAGCAGGCCGCCGCAGCCGCGCTTTCGGCTCCCGCGACATCCGCCGCCGCATCTCCGCAATTCTCGACAGCCGCGTCGCGCCGTGCGCCGTCGTCTCCGCTGCCGGCAGCAGCGCCGACCAAGATGATGCCGCTCATCCAGGGCCCGGCTGGCCCGTCGCTTTTCGAGGAGCGCATCGAAAACGATTCGCTCGAGCGCATCCGCGCCGATATCGGCGATTGCACGCGCTGCAGGCTGCACAAAGCGCGCACCAACATCGTCTTCGGCGTGGGCAATCCCAAGGCCGAGCTTGTGTTCGTCGGCGAAGGCCCCGGCCATGACGAAGACATTCAGGGCGAACCTTTCGTCGGCCGCGCCGGAAAGCTTCTCACCCAAATGATCGAAGCCATGGGGCTGAAACGCAGCGACGTCTACATCTGCAACGTCGTCAAATGCCGCCCGCCCGAAAATCGCCTTCCCGAAAAGGACGAAATCTCCACCTGCTCGCCGTTTCTCGCAAGACAGCTTGCAGTGATCAATCCGAAAGTGGTTTGCTGCCTTGGCGCGTGCGCCGCGCAGACGCTGCTCGAAACCAATCAGGGCATCTCGCGCTTTCGCGGGGAGTGGTTCGATTATCGCGGGTCGAAACTCATCGCCACCTACCACCCCGCGTATCTGCTGCGCAACCCGCCCGCCAAAAGCGAAGTCTGGAAAGACCTGCAAAAAGTGATGTCCTTCCTCGGTCTCCAGGCGAAGCCTCGGCGTTGACTCCATGACGAATCATTAATCACCAGTCGCTAACCACCAATCACGAAAATGGGAATCCTCCTCGGACTCACCGGCGCCATCTCCTGGGGCATCGCCGACTTTGCCGCGCGATTCGCGGCGCGTCGCATCGGCGCTTACCGCACGCTCTTCTTCATGCAGTGCGTCGGGTTTCTTGCGCTCACGGCATATCTCGAATCGTCGGGCGGAATTTCCCGCGGAGTCGCGCCCGGCTGGCATCCCTGGGCGCTGGCCGCGTTCGCAGGAGTGCTCAACACGATCTCATCGCTCTCGCTCTACTATGCATTTCAAATCGGCGTGATGAGCGTCGTCGCGCCAATTTCCTCGGCCTATCCCGCGCTCACGGTGGTGTTGTCGCTGCTGAGCGGCGAGCGCATCCAACCGCTTCGCGGTACCGGACTCGCGGTCACACTTATCGGAGTGGTTCTGGCGGCCACCAGCTTCGCGCCAGAGTCAAAGGGCGAATCTTCCGTCGCGGGCGCTTCGTCGCGCGCGCACCTGACGAAAGGCGTCGGCTGGGCGATCCTTGCGGCCATCGGATTCGGCGTTCTTTTTTGGTTTCTCGGATTCCACGTTGTGCCGGTCGCGGGCAGCGCGTTCTCCGTTTGGATGATTCGGCTTTCCACGTTCTCGACGCTCGCTCTCTTCGCCGCTCCTGCTCGCCAAACGCTTCGGTTGCCTCTTGGGAACATCTGGTGGCTGCTCATCACCGTCGGCGTGATGGACACGATCGCGTTTGTTGCCAACAACGCCGCCCTTCACTTCGGCCAGGTGGCGGTGGTCAGCGTCCTCGCCTCGCTATACGGCGCCGTGACGGTTATCCTGTCGTGGATTTTCCTGCGCGAACGTCTCGAACGCACTCAATGGCTCGGCATTGTTCTCATCTTCACGGGCATCGTCCTTGTGAGCCTCTGAAATACCACGGGCGATCTCGCAGCCTCGATTCTCCTGATTTTCGGCGCCGCTTTTGTTAGCATCAGGCCTTCCAACGTGAGGTGATCCAGTGCGACGAATAACTACGTTCTTTGCAGCTCTCACTGCTGTGAGTTTGCTCGCGGCAGTTGTCCTCGCAGGTCTTGCCCACAGCGCGTCGCGCGCGACGGCGAGCGCCGCGTCGAGCGATCAGTTCGGCAAAGTGGATTTCCCCACGTCCTGCTCGGCGCAAGCGCAACCCGCCATCGAGAAAGGCGTGGCGCAGTTGCACTCGTTCCAATATCAGCAGTCAGAGGCCACTTTCACCGAAGCCTCGCAAACCGATTCGCAGTGCGCCATCGCGCACTGGGGCCGCGCGATGTCGCTCTATCATCAATTGTGGGATTTTCCGGACGCGGACACTCTCGCGAAAGGCCGCGGTTACGTCGCGGAAGCGCAGAGGCTCGCTCCGAAAACGGCTCGCGAGGCCGACTACGTCGCGGCGGCCGCGGCGTTCTATCAGGACGATTCAAAGCTGAGCCACACCGCGCGCGTCGAAACGTATGTGGCCGCTATGGAAAAGCTGCATCGGGATTTTCCGACGGATACGGAAGGCTCGGCGTTCTACGCGCTCGCGCTGGTTAACCTTGCATACGACGAAGACGGTCTCGTCAACCGCAAGAAAGCCATCGCCATTCTCGAACCGCTCTTCAAGCAGTATCCGGAGAACCCAGGCGTCGCTCACTATCTGATCCACGCCACCGATACGCCGGAGCTGGCTCCGCAAGGCCTGGCCGCCGCCCGCCAATATGCGCAAATAGCGCCCGATTCGTCGCACGCGATTCACATGCCGTCGCACATTTTCACGCGACTCGGCTTGTGGCAGGAGTCCATCGATTCGAACGTCTCCGCCTCGGCAGTCGCCGCGAAAGCCACGGAAGCGCATCAGGCGGATGCCGACTATCAGTTGCACGCCATGGATTTCCTCAACTACGCCTACCTTCAAAGCGGCCAGGAGGCGAAGGCTCGTCAGGTCCTGGCAGATTTGAAGTCTGTGCCGGGTGCCAGCGCGAAAGATATCGGGAATCATGAGGGCTGGTTCTCTTCCCGCGACGCGCTCGAATTGCATCGCTGGAAGGAAGCTTCGACGCTCGTCCCTCCCGATGTTCAGCTCAGTTGGCTGGACGGCACATACCTGGTTCGAGCGATTGGCGCAGCACGCAACCGCGATCCGAAAGCTGCGCGCGCAGATTTGAAGAAATTGAATCAATCAATATCGGCGCAGCACCATGAGATGAAACACATGGGCTATGGAGGCTCCTCAGGCCAGTCGACCGAGCAGGAGGAAGCCGAAGCTTGGATTCAATTTGCCGAGGGAAAAACCGATGCGGCACTGAAGCTTCTCCGGAACGCTGCTGACAAGCAGGATGCGGGAGGAGTGGACTCGCTCACCATGCCCGCGCGCGAGATGCTCGGCGACATGCTGCTCGAACTGAAGCGGCCTACTGAAGCCCTGGACGCATACCGAACCTCGCTGAAGGAATCGCCGAACCGTTTCGACGCGCTTTGGGGAGCCGCGCAGGCCGCTCAATCCGCGGGCGACGCCGGCGCAGCCAAGAGTTATTACGCGAAGCTCGTAGAGGTCAGCGGCCCTGGCGCGGACCGACCCGAACTTCAAGAAGCTCGCGGCTACCTCGCCTCAAAGTAGAAGGTGAAAGAGGAAAAATAGAAAGCGGAGAACTGAACGGGAGAATCCGACTCGATTACTCCGGCGCCTTCATAAGCTTGCCCTTGCCGTCCTGCACGAAGCTGATCTGCGCCTTCGCTCGTTCCTTATTTCGGTTTTCCTGCGCAACCTCGGCCACCGACTTTGGTTTTGCAGCCAGGTCGGCGACGCCCTGCACCACCGCTTTGTCGAAGGCCATGAACGTCGAGGGCACGAACTCGAAACTCGACCCGCTCGTGATCGATACTCCGAAGCGCGTGGCCGGCAAAGGAGTGATCTGCGGAAACACGACCGGCGCCACGGAACTGGCGTTCGAGGTGTTGATTGCGCCACCGCTGTAAGAAGAAGAACTGCCGCCCACGGTTCCCAACTGCGCGTGCGCGGGCAAGCTAAACAACAAGATTAATGCCCCAAGTCCGACGAGAAGTTTCATCTGTCCCCCTTCCGTACGGGACTACCGCCTAACAGCAACGCAATCCCGCTGCCATGAACGGCCAAAAGGCCATCCCTTTATTTTTCTGTGACTTACGCAGGGCACCGGTGCGTGCGGGGCGGACCCAATGCGAAAACCGCCGGTCCGTTTGTGAAAGAAAATTCAACTCCTTGAACCGTCTCATTTTGAACAACTTGCAAAACCGCGCTTTACACCTTCTTGTCGCCATGCTAGCTTGTTTTCCCGTACCGCCGATCCGTCAGCGCCAGGCGGCTGGGCCATTGATATTGACCCGCCACAGTTTTTGTCTCTGTCTTCTTCCCAGAAAATTCAGACAGCACCTCCTTCTCGATTGGGCATGCAAGAAACGCCATGCGAATGGCATGGACAAAACTATGACGCGAGGTCTGGGTGCTAAAACTACGTAAAGTGGAATTGTTGGGCTTCAAATCCTTCTGCGAGAAGACGCCGATTACCTTCAGCGGCAGCGGGATAACCTGCATCGTCGGTCCCAACGGGTGCGGCAAGTCCAACGTAGTGGACGCGATCTCCTGGGTGCTGGGCGAGCAGAGCCACAAGATGCTCCGCGCCGAGCGCATGTCCGATTGCATTTTCAACGGCACCGCCAAGCGTCCGCCGCTGGGTCTTGCTGAAGTGACGCTCACGCTCACCGATCCCGAACTCGCCGATGCGGTGGCGAAGGTGCTTGACGGGCCTCAGGCTGTCGAGACCAGCGACGAAGCCATGAGCGCTAACCCATCGGTCGACTTGTCCACCGCGGCCTTGGCAGAGACACCGAGCGAACCGGGTGCGGAAGATTCCGCTGCCCTAAGCGACGCCTCCGAGAAGAAAAAACCGTGGAAGAAGCGCGGCGCCGAAAAGCCGGCAATTACTCTGAAACCCGGGGAGGTTGTCGTCGCTCGCCGCCTGTACCGTTCCGGCCAGAGCGAATACCTCATCAACGGCCGCGTCGCTCGCCTTCGTGACATCCAGGAAATCTTCATGGGCATGGGCCTCGGACCGGACAGTTACGCCATCATCGAGCAGGGCCGTATCGGCCAGATCCTGAACTCGAAGCCGATGGACCGGCGCGCCATCATCGAGGAAGCCGCAGGCATCACCATGTACAAAACGAAGCGGCGGCTTGCGGAAGCGAAGCTCGAAGCCTCAAAGCTCAATCTTTCCCGCGTCAACGACATTCTCGTGGAAGTCGAGAAGCAGCTCGCGTCGCTCAAGCGCCAGGCTTCGAAAGCCCGCCGCTACGCCGAGCTGCGCGAACAGATGCGCGGTCTGCTGCGCGTCGTTCTTGCGAGCAAAGCGCAACACCTCGATATCGAGGCCGCCCGCCTGGAAAATCTGCTTCGCGACATGGAAGTCGCCGAAGAGCGCGAATCGCGCTCCGTCCACGACATGGAATCCGAGCAGGAGCGGCTCAGCGCGCGAACCTACGAGCTCGATGCCGCGCTTCGCCAGACGCAGAACCTTCTTGGCCAGACCGCGCTCGATCTCGACCGCGCCGAAAATCGCATCACCTTCAATCGCGAACAGGCCGCTCAGTTCGATTCGCGCGCCTTGCGGCTCTCGATTGAAATCGAACAGGCCGAACGCCAGGCGACTGACCTCTCCGCGCGAATCACCGTGCAGCGCGACGCGGCCAGCGCTCTTCGCGGGCAGGCAACGGCTCTCGAAATGGCCTTGCGCCAGTCCACCGAAGAATCTGCTTCGAGCGTCGCCGAACAGCAGCGGCTTGAGGCGCGCATCGAACAGCTCCGCCAGATTGCGGGACGCCTCGTCGAGGAATCAGCCCGCGAACAGGCCGAATCGCAGCAAGCCGAGGAAGCGGCTGCGCATCACGCCGCCACCGAGCAGGACCGGGTGGCCGCCATCCGCGGCATCGAAAACGAATTCTCAGCGCTCACGCAGCGCGTCGATACGACTGATTTTGTTTTCCAGGCCGCTGAACTCCGCTCGCAAGATCTGGACGCGGCCGTTCGCGATGCGCAGGCTCGCCTCGTCGAGTCCCGCCGCGCGCAACAGCAAACGTCCCAGCAGTTCGAACAAACGCGCCAGTCACTTTCCGCGGAGCGGGCGCGCCACGCCTCGATCGAGAAAATTCTCAGCGACCGCGCCTACACGGCGGACGCCGTCCAGAAACTTTTCAACGCCGGCGATTCGGGAGCGCGCGGATTTCGGGCCGTCGGGTTGCTCGCTGACTTTGCCGAGGTGCAAGAGGAATACGAAGGTGCTGTGGAACAATTCTTGCGCGACGAACTCCAGTACGTCGTCGTCGAATCGTTCGACCAGGCGCGCACGGGCATCGCGCTCTTGCGCGACGAAATGGGCGGCCGCGCCACATTCTTCATCGACTCCGCGCCCGGCCTGGACGCGGACAAAATGGAAACCGGTGGCTCCATGCCCGGCGATTTCATTGCGCGGCTCGACCGCATCGTGGAATTTCGTGACCCGCTCGGCCCCGCCACCAAGTACTTTCTAAGGAAGTTGCGGACGGCCTACATCGTTGCGACACCTGAAGTGGCCGAGCGTATGGCCTACGACAACCCGCACAGCTATTTCCTGACGCTCGAAGGAACCTGTTACCACGGCCGCACCGTCTCCGGCGGACGGAAAGGCGAAGCGGGCCCGCTCGCGTTGAAGCGCGAACTCCGCCAACATGAAACGGAAGCTGTGCGGCTCGACCGCATCGCCGCGGAGCAGCAGTCCGAACTGACGCGCTTGGAATCCGAAATCGTGGCCGCCGAACAGCACGTCGCCGCCGCCATCGCGCACCATCTGGAAGCCGAGAAAGCGCTTGTCACGGCCACGCACCAGCGCGAACAGACACGCAGCGAGCTCCAACGCGTCGAGTCCACTCTCGTCACTGAACGCGAAGAAATCGCGCGCCTCCACTCTGCCGCCGAATCGGCTCGCCAGCGCGCCGTACTGGCACGCCAGGAGCACGAAGAGGCCACTCGTTCCCGAGCTGCTGCGGAATCCGAGGCTGCAGAAGCCGCAGAAAGGCTCACGACGCTCCGCCGCGATTTCCAGCTCCTGCAGGAGCGCGTGATCGCCCGCCGCGAGGAACTCGCTACCATTTCCGAACGCCTCGCGAGCGCCGAATCGATCGAGCAGCGTCTGGCAGGCGAAATCGCCCAGGCGAACGAACGAGTCTCTTCGCTCCAGCAACAGCACGCGGCGCTGCTTCAGGAAAAAGCGGAACTCGAAGCGTCCTGCCAGCTGCTCGCGCAACAGGCGGAATCGCTGCGCGTGGAAAAAACGCGTCTCGAAGCGCAGCAAGTGGCGCTCGAAAAGGAATGGGAAGACGCGCGGTCCCGCGCCGGCCATCTGGATGAATCGCTTCGCGGCAAGCGGCAATCGCTCGAAGAGCTTCGCAGCCTGCGCAGCCAGCGCCAGATCGAAAAGGCGCGCAACGACGCCGACCGCGATTACCTCCGCCAAACGTGCGTCGCTGAACTCAACGCGCATCCCGAAGACTTGATGGCGCAGGCCTCGCAATTGCTCATCGGCGAAGAGCTTGTCGCCGCCGAAACGAATTACAACGAAATGAAAGCGCGGGTCGAAGCGATGGGCCCGGTGAATATGATGGCGCTCGAAGAGTTTCAGGAATGCGAGCAGCGCGAACAATTCCTGCGCCGCGAGCGCGATGACCTGGTTCAATCGATCCAGAACACGCAACTCACAATTACGGAGCTCGACCAGGTTTCGCGCCAGAAATTCGAGGAAGCCTTTAACTTCATCAACACGCACTTCGCGATTGCGTTCCAATCGCTATTCGGCGGCGGACACGGCGAAATGCGCCTGAGCGAGCCCGACAGCTCCGGCGACGCCGGGATCGATATCGTCGCCCAGCCGCCCGGCAAACGCCTGCAGAACATTCTGCTGCTCTCGGGCGGCGAAAAGGCTCTTACGGCCCTCGCGCTGCTCATTGCCGTTTTCAAATATCAGCCGAGCCCGTTTTGCATCCTGGACGAAGTGGATGCCCCCCTCGACGAAGCAAACGTCGGCCGCTTCAACAAAATGCTTGCCGACATGTGCGGCCAGACGCAATTCATCGTCGTCACGCACAATCGCAAGACGATGGAAATGGGCTCCGTCATGTACGGCGTCACCATGCAGGAGCCAGGCGTCTCGAAATTGGTCTCGGTGAAGTGGGAAGAAGCCGCCGCCGCAACCGAACAAAAAGCCGCAACCGCCGCCTAACACCCTGAACCGCTGAAAATTTCAACAGCCGTTCCTCAAATTTGCCCTTTCTTCCTGATTGACATCATTCTTCGCTGCGCTAGAATACCCGCCTCCCAGTAATCGAGGACACCGACTCCGTGGCTTCTCCACAAATGAATACCGTCATTGCGCAAACGAATTTTCCCGGGCTGAACCTTCGCGCCAGAGGCAAGGTGCGCGACATCTACGAGCTTGGCGACCGCCTGCTGATCGTGGCTACCGACCGCCTGTCCGCCTTCGACGTCGTTCTGCCTACGCCGATTCCGGACAAGGGCCGGGTGCTGACGCAGCTTTCGCTTTTCTGGTTCGAGAAGCTCGCCAACGTCGTCCCCAATCACGTGATCTCCGCGAGCAATTTCGCGGGTGAGCTCGCTCCCTTCGCCGAACAGCTCGAGGGCCGCGCTATGCTCGTGCGCCGCACGGATCCTGTGCCTATCGAGTGCGTGGTGCGCGGCTATATTTCCGGCTCTGGCTGGAAGGAATACCAGAAATCAGGCGCGGTCTGCGGCATCCATCTGCCGGCCGGCCTGCACGAATCGGACAAGCTCCCCGAACCGATTTTCACGCCGTCAACGAAGGCCACCACCGGCCACGATGAAAACATTTCGTTCGACGAGACGGCCGCACGCGTCGGCCTTCCGCTCGCCGGGAAGCTGCGCGACGTCAGCCTCACGATTTACCGCAAGGCTTCCGAGCACGCCGCCGCGCGCGGCATCATCATCGCCGACACGAAATTCGAATTCGGCCTGCTCAATGGCGAACTCATCTGGATCGACGAAGCGCTCACCCCGGACTCTTCGCGTTTCTGGCCCGCCGACCAGTACGCACCCGGCAAAGCGCAGCCTTCCTTCGACAAGCAATATGTTCGCGATTATCTCGAACGCATCGGCTGGAACAAACAGCCCCCGGGCCCAGCTCTCCCGGCTGACGTCGTCGCCGCCACGCGCGATAAATATCGGGAAGCCTATCGAATCGTCACGGGCCATTCACTCGATTAGATTCAGCGCGCCGCTTTCATCGCAGCGCACAGAGGCTTTGCGGAGCGTGCTATCGTGAAAGATCAACTCGAAACTTTGGTGGGATGGATGGTCGAGCGGGGAATCCTTCTCGAGGAAGCCGTCACCGAGTTCGAGAAAAAATTCATCAAGCGCGTACTCGATCGCTCCAACGGCAATCAGTCTCGCGCCGCCAAAGTTCTGGGTATCCACCGCAACACGCTCAGCCGCAAAGTCGACGCTTACAAGCTCGACCACCGCGGTCGCCGCTGACCTCTTCGGAAGCTGTCTAAGTCAATAGGAGCCGCCATGAACGTCGCTTCTGCACGCCCGGCTAAATCACCGCTATTCCCACGCGCGGGCCGCGTGGCCGCGGCGCTCCTGGCCTTCGCCGCCATCCTCGCAGCCACTTTTTCCACCGCCACGGCCGCTCCTCAAAACTCCACTCTTGTAACCCTCGCTAAAATCCGCGAAGCCTGGGTACAGGACCTTCGCACTAAACAGCTCGAACCCATCCTGAAGTTCTACGCCCCGGACGCCGCCTTCCTCCAGCCCTCCGGCGAGCGCCTCACCGGCTCCGCCGCCCTCCGCACCCTTTTCGTGACAATAATGTCCACCTTCAACAGTGACCTCACCCTCCACAGCGAGAACCTCGAAGCATCCGGCGATCTCGCCTATGACAGCGGGGACTTCCAGGAAAGCTTGACCACCATCGCCACCGGCGCCAAAATCAACTCCAAAGGCAGCTACGTACTCATTTTCAAACGCCAGCCAAACGGCAGTTGGCTAATCGTTCAGCAAGTTTTCACCGGTACTCCGCCGGCTGGCACGTAGCCCCCAGCCATCAACAATTTCGTCGGCGGACGACATGACTGCAAAATCCGCTCGTTAGAAATTCTTTCCCAGAAACTCTTTCAGCCGGTCGAGTCGAAAGGTGGCGTCGCCGATCTCGATATCGAGCAGCAATTGCGCGGTGGTCAGTTGGTTGCGGAAGTCCATGGCAGCCGTGGTGTCTGCGCTACCCAGGAGCTGAAGATTGCTTTCGATTTGTTTCTGCTCGTCCTGGAGAGCTTTGAGCCTGGCGTCCTGAACCGAAATGCTGTCTACCACCTGCTGCTTCAGAATGTCGGCGTTGCGGATGACGTCGCCTTCCTGAACTTTCTTCCAGTCGTCGTAGGCATCCGCGGCCCGGTCCAGGTGTTTGTTGATGGCCCAACTCGCGAGATTGTAGGTCACCGTCACCTCGCCATAAGGTGCCGGATTCCCAACCAGCGGATTGATCTGCTGGTGCGCGCCCACGGAAAGCTGGACGTCCCAGTTATTCTGGCGATTCAGTTTGTCCAGGGCGCGCCGCTCGTTCACTTCGCCGCTCTGCTTCTCGGCTACCAGCTCCTTCACGGGCTTATCGCTCAGTGGCGGCGCATAAAGGCCGACAATCTTCGATCGGGTATCGGCTCGATCTGCTTCCAGCTTGATCTTCGTGGTTTGCAATGCGAAGGCCATGGGCCGGGTCACATTCTGCGCGTCCAGCATCTTCGTGTTTGTGGCGAGGAGCGCGTCGAGACTTTCTGACGCGTGTTGTATCAGGTCCAGTCGATGTTGCAGCGCCTGCTTCTCCAGGCTCGGCAGGGCATATTGCATATATTGCTGCGCGGAAGACGTCGCGCCGTAGAGCTCGCAGTCCTTGCGCGCCGCGTCCATCGCCAATCCCGCTTTCCGCACATTGGAAAGGCTGCCGGACGCTCCCCACACCGCCTGCGTGGGCAAGCCGGTGTTGGGCTGAGTGACGCCCGCAACCGCATCCGGAACAAGCAAAAGGTCCCGCTGTGCCGTGGCCTGCTCGGTCACGTATCGGCAATAGGCCTGTCGATCCTTGTCGTCGGCCCCAAAGGCAGCCGGGATCAGGAGCATCGCGATTGCGAAGCCCGCAGTGAATTTTGTCTGCCAGGCTTTGAGCTTTGCTTGAGTCGAAGCCATCTGGGTCTCCTCAGAAGAGAAGCGGTTTGCTGTTCAAGAACACCGTTTTCGACTTCGCGGATTCCGGACGATCTAACTGCAGCTGAATCAGGAAGCCGCGGATGTCCGTTTTGAAGATGGGATGTGTCGCATGTTCTTCGCCGGAGAAAATCTGTTTCACCGTGCCTACCTTCTGGCATACCACCATGTTCAGGTAGCAGTCGTAGACGCCAGTGCCGATCGCGACATGGCGCTGGTTGTCGTACGGGACAAAGGCGAAGTAGACGCTGCTGTCTCCCGACACGCTCAGGTAATACGGCGTCTGTTTCGCCGTGTCGAGCGCCTGCCTCAACCGATCGACTTGTTGCGTCTCTTCATGGATCTGTTTTTGCGCGACGCTGATCGCGATGTCGAGCTGCGCAATCTCCGATATCAGCTCCGCCTGTTTGTCGAGCACGTCCAGCGACTTGGTGTCCGTGGTGTTCTTCTGAAGGACCTCGTCCGTAAGCAGCACCTGGTTGATCTTGCTGTCCGTATATGAATTCTCCGCCTGGTTCAGCGCCGCTCGCTGCGTGGCTGCGTCCCCTTTGGTGATGAGGCCCGCAGCCAAGTCTTTGTCGATGGCGGCTTCCACTTCTTTCACTTGCGCCATCACCGCTTGCGTTTTCTGGTTGTCGGCCTGCTTTTGTTTCTCGAGGTCCAAAAGCTGCGGGCCGGTGCGCTGGTTGTGTTCCGCTTCCCGGGTGATGGCGGTCTGAAGCTCGGGCTCGAGCGCCAGCAGCGCAGTCCGGTGCTTGTTCATTTCCTTGACGCCGTCGTCGAGGCGCTGCATGTCCACCTTCAAATCTTCCAGGGTCTGCCGGCTGGTCACCAACTTCTCGGTGAAATCCAAACTCTTGTCGTCGGACGGAGAAAGAATCACGGGCGCAGCCCAGGATGTGTTCAGCGCATAGAAGCCCATGACGAAACCATAGGCGAGCACACCGATGAGCACCACGTAGAGCGTTACGATGGCGAAGACCCGGTAGATCGTGACCACCGACTTGTACAACAGAGGCTGAATCACGGACGGTTTTGCATCAGACAGCACTTTCTTGACGGGTGTCGTCGCCATCTGTGGCCTCCTGTTCCTTAGTGCGCGTACCCCAATCCTTCGAGTCAAGCGTGCACAGAGCCAGCGTAGTGATGAATAAACTGCTCACAAGAGACCACGCCAGGTAGGCGCCGAAGGCGAGGGGGTGGTTCACCGCTTCTCTCGTACTGTATTTCCGGATCACCCAGCCAAGAATCGCTCCCATGCCGAGGTACAAAACAAGTGGCGCCGGGCCAGCCAACGCCATCGGACTGCCGGAAAGCATGGTCAGCGCCACCAACAGGCCAAGCAGCGCGCCGAGCGGCGTCAGCACGAGCGTCAGCACCGTATTGGGGTGCAGCGTCCAGACGTGCTGCGGCAGCGTTCTCAGCGTATAGAAAAGATCGCGCACGATGCTGCGCCGCCAGCGTAGCTGCTGCTTGAACAATTCAGTCAACGTGACGGGCACGGTGGTCCAGCACAGGGCATCATTGTTGATGTAGGTTCCGTAGCCGCGCAGCAGCGTCTGATGCGTGAGGAAACGGTCTTCGCCCTGGTTCACTGGAATGCCGAACCAGTGACGGCTGCGAATCTTGGGCTCGATCTCGAGCAGCAGCTCGCGCCGGATGGCGAACAGGCATCCGCTGATGCAGCCGACGCTGCGCGTCCAGTTCTCGGGCACCTTGTAGAGCTGAAACGCCGCGTAGTAAATAAACGTCTGGATCGCGGTGATTGCGCTTTCGTTGGGATTTCTTACTCCCACGCGGCCGCCTACTGACCCGATCTTCGGCTCCGAGAAGCAGGCCGCCAGCTCCCGGATCGCGTCCGGGTGAAAGATGCAATCGGAGTCGATAGAGATAATCATCTCTGCCGTGGAATGGTGCAGCGCGTTGCATACGGTGCGGGCCTTGCCGCTGTTGACGGTATTCCGTCCCACCCTCACTTGAATGTTCATAAAGTCGCGCTGCGCCTTGAGCATCCACTCGTAGCTGTCGTCCACCGAGCAGTCGTCTTGCGCGATCACTTCAAATTTGTCATTTGGGTAATTGCTCTTGCTGATGCTTTCGATGGTCTCGTACACGGTTTTGCCCTCGTTGAAGCAGGGCATGAGGACGCTCACCGTCGGCTGGTAGGTGTAGTCCTTCCTGATTGTCGCTTTTGGAACCGACCACTTCAGGATAAGTGCGAGCGTGTATTTAATGATCGAGATCACCAGACAGAGGAACAGAATGAGCCAGACTAGGACCGGAGCCACGGTTGCCTCGCTGCTTGCATGTGCGATAACGAACGCATATCTGAATGATTGACGAGCGTACTACCGTGGACGTTTCGGCCCGCCATCGATCGACCTTAACCGATGCGCCCAAGCGGACCATTAAGTCTCAATTCCTGACTCACGTGAGAATATCAAATCGCAATCCACGCCGAAGGCCGCTCCACAAACATCGTGCTTTCTCCGCAACTATTGCTCGCGGTTAGGGGGTCGGAGCTTCAGTTCACCCTGAGCTTCGAAGGGCTCCGACATAACAGCTGCCTTTTCATCAGGGGTTTTAACCCCTGAGGCGCGATGGCGAATCCGATTCCTTGGCTTTCACTGTTAAACTACTCGCCCGTGTCGCCGCGTTATTGCGAAGTCGCGCTCCCAGTCCCGTTGCGGTCGACGTTTACCTACGCTGTCCCCGCATCGCTGAACGGCGAACCGCTTGTCGGCCGCCGCGTTGTGGTTCCATTTCGCAATCGTGCGGTGGTCGGCATCGCGCTGGCCGAATCGAATCGGCCGCCCGAAAACGCTCCAAACGCTCGCATCAGCGTTCGCATCAGGGAAATTGCCGAGCTGATGGACCCGCGCCCGGCGCTCCGGCCGAAACTCATCGAGCTGGGCGAATGGATCAGCCGCTACTATCTCGCGCCGATTGGTGAGGCATTTCGCGCGATGCTGCCGCCCGAAATCGAACTGCGCCACGACCGCGAATACTCGCTGACGAGCACTGGCGAAGCTTACCTCTCGCAGTTCCTCGCCGGCATCGAAGGCGCCACAGCTCAGGCAGACGAGGTTGCGCTCCTGCGCGAATTCTCCGCCCTTGCCAAAGCGGTGCCGTCAGCGCGCGTCCGCCGTTGGCCCGGAGGCGAAGCCGCTGTCGAAAAACTCGTCAGGCGTGGTTTGCTCGCGGCCCGCGACGTCATCCACCACCGAAAATTGCGCATGCAGCGAATCGTCGCTTGGAACGCGGAGGCGCCTCAAGTTTCCCCAACGACGCAGCAACCGCGTGCTGAGTCAGACCCAGGTTCCCCCCCAGACCCAGTAGAAGATCGCATCCGCGAAATCCTCACCTCGACAAGCGGCCCGCTTCCTCTCGCGCATCTCATCGAAAGAGCGAAAGTCTCGCGCGCCGTAATTCAGCGCCTCGAAAAAGCCGGCCGCCTCATCACCTGGGAAGAACCCATCACTCCAGACGAAGATCCCTGGGACTCCGATTTCACTCCGCCCGCCAACGTCCTGAATTCAGAGCAGAATCAGGCGCTCGCCGAAATCTGGCGTTGGCTGGTTGTGGGGAAATTCGTGGCGGGACTGCTTCACGGCGTCACAGGGAGCGGCAAAACGGAAGTTTATCTCGGCGCAATTGACGCCACGCTTTCGCGCGGCAAGTCAGCGATCGTGCTGGTCCCGGAAATCGCGCTCACGCTTTGGCTCGGCCGCCTCGTACGCGCCCGCTTCGGCGCTACCGTCGCGGTTCTTCACAGCGGCCTTCCGGACATCGAACGCGCGCGCGAATGGTGGCGCGTCCGCAATGGAGACGCGCGCGTTGTCGTCGGCACTCGTTCCGCCGTTTTCGCGCCGCTCGAAAACCTCGGCCTCATCATCGTCGACGAAGAGCAGGAGTCCGCCTACAAGCAGGAGGAAACGCCGCGCTACAACGGCCGGGATGTCGCCGTCTATCGCGCGCGAATCGAGGGCGCGGTCGCGCTGCTTGGCTCCGCTACGCCTTCTCTCGAGACCTACCACAACGCCCGCGCCGGAAAGTATCACCTGCTCGAACTCACGCAACGCGTCGCCAACCGGCCCCTGGCCGAAGTTCGGGTGATCGACCTTCGCGAGGATTTTCGCCGCCAGCACAAAGCCACGCCCGTCTCCGAATCGCTGCGAGCCGCCATCGCGCTTCGCCTCGAGGAAAAAACGCAGGCCATGATTCTGATTAATCGCCGCGGCTATTCGTGGTCGATGTTGTGCCGAAGTTGCGGCGCCGTCGTGCAATGCGAGAATTGCAGCATCGCGCTGACCTACCACAAGAGCCGCCAGCGCCTGGAATGCCACTACTGCGGCTTTTCGATTCGTCCGCCGAAGCAATGCCCGAAGTGCCAGGCCGAGTACATGTACTTCGTCGGCGACGGCGCCGAGCGCGTCGAAGAATATCTCCGCGAGCAATTTCCGCAGGCCCGCATCGCGCGCCTCGACCGCGACACGGTCCGCACGAAACGCGAGTATCAGCAAATTCTCGGCGCGTTCGCTAACGGCGAAATTGATGTCCTGGTCGGAACGCAAATGGTGGCCAAGGGCCACGACTTCCAGCGCGTCACGCTCGTCGGAGTGGTTGCCGCTGACCTCGCGCTCGGCCGCCCCGATTTTCGCGCTGCCGAACGCACGTTTCAGCTCCTCACGCAGGTTGCGGGCCGCGCTGGCCGCGGCGAACTTGCCGGAGAAGTCCTCGTCGAAACCTATTACCCCGAGCACTACGCGATTCAGTGCGCGGCGCATCAGGACTACGCTTCCTTCTACGAAAAAGAAGCGCACTTTCGCCGCATGCTGCACTATCCGCCGTTCACCGCGCTCGCAAACGTGCTGATTCGCGACCGCAAAATCGAAAACGCGATTCGCTGGTCGCGCGCCCTCGCCGGGTATTTCGCTCCATTCGAAGATCGTGGCGTGAAAATCCTGGGACCAGCCGCAGCTCCGCTCGCCCGCCTCCGCCGTGATTATCGCTTTCAGTTTGTCTTGAAATCTCCAAAGCGTTCTGCTTTAGCCCAGGCCCTCAGCGGCGCCCTCGATTTCTGTATCCGGAAGAAAATCCCCGACACCGCCGTCATCGCGGACGTCGACCCAACTACGCTCTCCTGAAGTTTTTTCCTACAGTCTCGTGATGGGCCAAACCATGAAACACAAAACGAAAATCGCCAGCGCCACCACGGCCCACACGCGTCGCGCCGGATCAAGACGTTCCCACGGGTCGTACAGCGGCGGATGTTTGAATCGCAGCGACAACACGGTCAGCAGCACGCCCCAAAATATCCAAGTGAATCCGCGGAACGGATCGCCGCTGAGAATCCCAAGTCCCACCAGCGACAGCGACACCACCAGCGAAATTCTCGAGTGAAACTTGCTCGCCAGGCTGTACACGATGTGCCCGCCGTCGAGCTGCCACACCGGAAGCAGATTCAGCGCGGTCGCAAATAATCCCACCCAGGCCGCGCGCCCTACCGGATGGAGCAGAATCCAGGTCGGGTTCACGTGCGGATGAGACCACGACATGCAAATCTGCATCAGCAGCGGCACACCGAACAGCGTCCCGCCCTTAGCCTGCACATTCTCAACGATTTTCGACCACGCCACGCCAATCGCCATCGCGGGAGCCGCAAGCACAAACCCTGCCACCGGCCCCGCGAGTCCGACGTCAAACAGCGCTCGCCGCGTCGTGATTGGCGACCGGATTCGAATGAACGCGCCAAACGTGCCGAAGAACGTCGGGAACGGAATGAAATACGGATAGCTCGCGTCGATGCCGTAAATCCTGCACGCGAAATAGTGCCCCAGCTCGTGCGCCATCAGGATCGCCAGCAGCGTGAACGAAAACGGCACGCCCAGCGCAAGCAATTGCGGATGCTTGAAAACCTCGATCGTTGTCGTAAAGGGATCGCCACCGCCCGAAAACGGCTCGCGGTTCTGCGCGTACGACATCGCGAACTCGGAACCCACCGCCAGCGTCGAAACCACCGTGAGGAGAAACAGAACCAGCGCGGGCCACAGCGGGCGAGGTCGCGGCCGGTAAGGAGGAAAATCGGGCGGTGGCGGAAATCTTATTTCAATTACTTCGGTTGGAAGGCTTCCGTGCCCGTGACCGTTGCCGTCACTCATGCCGCACATCCCGAATCTTTGGATGCCTCAGCGCGGCGAAGAGGTACGCCATCACGAATCAATCGATTTTTCGCTACTCGTTTCAGGATTTCGGAGTCGGGAGCGTCTGGAGTTCTTTGCCGGGTTTGAAGCGGACAGCTTTTCCGGGCGGGATGCTCACCTGTTGGCCCGTCCGCGGGTTGCGCCCAATGCCGGTCTTGCGCGGCTTGACGTTGAACACGCCGAAGCGCCGCAACTCAATCCGTTCGCCGCGGCCCAGCGCGTTTTTCATCGCCTCGAAAACCGTCTCCACCGCCTGCTCGGCTTTCGCTCGAGTGATGCTCGTCTTCTGCACGATCGCGTTCACGATGTCCAGCTTGATCACAGCGCCTCCACAAAGCGGAAACCCATGCTAGTCAGAGGCTTGCGGGTTGTCAAGCCGCGCCGCATATAATACACTGCGCAACTCTTCGCTTTCGCACGCGGCGCAACCTGCAACTACTCCGTCGAGCCCGCTGCAATCGGCGCTGAGCGCGGTCTTTTCCTCGTAGGGGCACCCGCCGCGGCGGGTCGTGCCCGCCTTGGCCGCGATACCCATCTCGCATCGGAGGAATCGAATGTCGGTGAAGTCTGACAAATGGATTCGCAGAATGTCTCTCGAACACAAAATGATCGAGCCGTACGAAGACCGTCAGGTGCGCGATGGCGTCATCAGCTACGGCGTTTCATCCTACGGCTACGACATGCGCGTCGCAGACGAATTTCGCATCTTCACCAATGTGAATTCCTCGATCGTCGATCCCAAGCACTTCGACGCGAAATCCTTTGTCGAATTCAAAGGCCCCGTCTGCATCGTGCCGCCGAATTCCTTCGCCCTCGGACGCTCCGTGGAATATTTTCGCATTCCGCGCAGCGTGTTGACGATTTGCGTCGGCAAATCCACCTACGCGCGCTGCGGCATCATCGTCAACGTCACTCCGTTCGAGCCCGAGTGGGAAGGCTTCGTCACTCTCGAAATCAGCAACACCACTCCCCTTCCCGCGAAGATTTACGCCAACGAAGGGCTCTGCCAGGTGGTGTTCTTCGAATCGGATGAAATTTGCGAAGTTTCCTACAAGGACAAAAAAGGGAAATACCAGGCGCAGCAAGGAATCGTCCTGCCGAAAATCTAGATCGGCTCTTCGTTCGTTCCGAAATCCCGTCGGTCTAAACCGTTACCGTAAGCTACGGGGCGCCGTTACCGCCGAACGCTGATGGCGTCCGCTTCGTAGCCCTCATCGAGCGCAGTTTGCTTTGCGGCTGACTGCAACGTCTTCTCGTCCGCATTCTTCGGCGCATCGAGGTGCCGGCGAATCACTTCTTCCCCGCTCGTGATTCGAGCCAGCCATTTCGACTTGTCCTGATCCCATGAGACTTCTACGTTCGCATGCATCATTTCTTCCATGTCGCTGCCTCCAGTATTCCCTGGGACTGTCTGCCGGGATTATAAGACTTTACGTCAGCCGGTGAAAGAACCGGCCCCCACACACTCATTTCTCGGCCGCGGGCGGTGCGATCGGCGAAATCGAGGCATGATTCGTAAGCTCCGCCCCCGTGATGATCGCATTCCGAATCTGGCTGAAAAGGTCGGCGACCGTGTTCGGCGTGTGCGGAATCAAAATCGTGTTGCTGTGATCGTTCGCGGCGATGTCTTTCAGCGTGTCGAAGTATTGCGTCATCAGGACGAGTTGCATCACGTCCTGCGGAGTGGAGCCCGGAACGGTTTTCGCGAAGTCTTCCACCGAATCCTTCAGCCCGGTGATGATCGCCTTCCTTTGATTGGCGATGCCTTCTCCCTGCAAGCGCTTCGATTCGGCCTCGGCTTCCGCCTGCTTCACGAGCAGCATCTTGTTCGTCTCCGCCCGCGAGACGGTGGCTTCCCTTTCCCGTTGCGCCGCGTTGATGTCGTTCATCGCGGCCTTCACCTTCTGGTCGGGAACGATGTCGGAGATCAGCACTTTGACGATGGAGTAGCCGTACTCCTTCATCGACGCGTCCAGGTTGTCTCGCAAATCGCTCGCAATGTCGGCCTGGTTCAAAAAGGTATCATCCAGCTTCATTTTCGGGACGTGGCCTAGAACTACGTTATAGACCATCGACTCGATCTGCTTCACCGGGTCCGACAATTTGTAGAACGCGGCTTCCACGCCTTCGGGGATCACCTTGTACTGGATCGAGACGGGTATTTGCACGAATACGTTGTCCTGCGTTTTCGTCTCCACCTGAACGTCGAACTGCTGCACCTTCATGCTCAAGCGGCGAACCACGGTCTCGAGATACGGTGTCTTCCAGTTCAAACCCGGACCGGCTACGCGCGCGAACTTTCCCAGTCGCTGGACGATGGCCACCTGCGCGGTCTCAACCGTGAAGAACGAACCCAGAACGATGCTCAAAACGAGGATCACAGCGATGACGAACAGGAACAGAACAACGGTGCCTACCATGTCTCCCCCCTTACTCTGAGCGACCGGGATAATACCATTTCGCGATGCTCTGCGAATGAACAAGGCATTTCCGGAGGGAGGTGTTCTGTGAGTTTGAGAAGCCGGAACGCAATTCAAGGAATCGGAGCTCGACTAAAAATGAAAAACGACGCCTGCGGACGCGCGTGGCTGGTTCTGTGTCGTGGACCCAAATCGCGTGACCAGATAATCCAGTTGGATAGGCCGGAACGACACGAACGGCGCCACCTTGATGTCGATGCCCACGCCCACCGCCGCAGCAAAGGCGCTAGCCGACGCAGAGCTGATCCCTAGACTGTCGTTTTCCCCAATGTTCTCATGGGCGCCGCCAAGCAAAACGTGCGCAAAGGGCGAAACCGGACCCGGAAGGCGGATCTGCGGCCCAAACATGTAAGTTTGGAGATGGACGCTCGCCCCCTGCGCCGTCCCATAGTGGCCGCTGAAGTCGGCGGTAATGCCGATCCACTTGTAAGCGTTGTAAGTGCCCGAAAGTTCCCAGCCATTTAAGTTGGGATGACTTCCGATCATCGCCACAGTCGGCGGCGGACACGGTGGGAGTGTTCCTACGGGGCAAGCTCCTGACGTCTCGCTCACAGTCAGCGACGGACGCAAGTATGAGTAACCGCCGAAGACTTGGAAGGTATCCTGCGCGCTTGCTACGCGGGCAAATAGGGAGCCGAAAAGGATCACCGCGACAGCCAACAGGAGTCTTCGCATCTCTTAATCCCCTTAATAGATGATCGAATCTCCGCGCTCGCGCTTTGTCACGATGGGATGTGTCGGGCCAAGCCCCAGGTTGCCAGGCAGGAGATGCCATCAAGCGCCGCAGGCGCGACACAATCTGCCGACTCTCAAATCGCAGCCTTTACTTGACGATCGGCGACGTCTCGCCCCACTTCCCCGCAAACACGAACGACTTCAGCGGCTTTCGCTCGCGTGGCGCGTTCTCTCGCTCTCGCAATTGGTCGGGCAGCGACGACGCTTCGCCAGGGTAGCCAATCGCGATCCCGGCCACCGGCTCGTATCCTTCGGGAATAGAGAAAAGTTCGCGCGCCTTGTGCGGCAGAATCCCGGCCATTTGGTGCACTTGAAGGCCAACCGCAGCAGCCTGCAGCGCCAGATTCGCCACGGCTTGTCCCACATCGTGCAGCGCGTGGCGATTCTGCTCCCCATTGTGTGCGAACTTCGTTCCCGCCACGCTCAGCGCCAGTACGGGTGCGCCCTTGGCCCAGCCTTGATTGAATTCGACGAACGAATCGAGTATCCGCTGGAAGTTCTTCGGATCGTCCTTCGTCGCAACGATGAAATACCACGGCTGCGCGTTGTACGACGACGCCGCCCAGCGCGCCGCCTCGAACAGCGCTCGCAATTTCTCTGGCTCCACGGGCCGGGCGTCAAACGCCCGCGGGCTCCATCGCGTGCTCAACAATTCGTGTATCGGCGTGGACGTCTCTGCTTTCCTCGTGCCTGCACTCATAATTCCTCCTGGTTTTGGCTTGCCACGACGAATCGGTGCTTTGATTCGTCGTGGGCATGATTTTGATTTGGTATCGGATTGTTCCTGGTATCCACGGCGAACGACTCTCAGCTTACTGTAGGCTTCACGCTTTCGCTGAACGCTCATCCACCGAGTAAGCGCCCGGACCGCTCGCCGCCAGTATCAGCAGCCCGCCCATGATCGCCAGGTTCTTCAGGAAGTGGATCATGCTGTCCTGTTGTTCCATTCCCTGAAGCTTCCAAAAGTTGTGGAAAACCAGCGTGGCCGGAATCAGGTACAAGAACAGCACCCAAGCCGCGATCCGCGTTTTGAAACCAATCAGAATGGCAAGCCCTGCCAGAAGCTCCGCGGCAGCCGCGCAAGCAATCGCAACGCTCGCGAGCGGCATCCCCTTTGAGGCCGCATACCCGACGATCTGCGAGTAGCCCATGATCTTGAAGCATCCGCTGATCAGAAAAATCGCCGCCATCAAAATTCTGCCAACCAACGGAACCGCACTGTTCGATGAATTCGCCATCAGCACTCTCCTTCTCGCGAAATTTTACGCCAGGTCAAAAAGCAGTACTTCCGATGGGCCCTTAGCTTCCACGCGTACTTCCGGTTCCCTTGAAATCGCCACTCCGTCGCCGGCCGCGAGTTCCTTGCCATTCACGCGAACCGCGCCCTTCGCCACTTGCAACCATCCGTGCCCGCGTTCGAGTGTATGTTTCGCTTCGCCGCCTTTGTCGAGCCGCGCGATGTAAAGGTCCGCGTCCTGATGAATCTTCACCGGCGCATTCGGGCCCGCCACGTGATGGAATTTCCCGCGCAGCTCCGCGTCGGAAAACGAAAGTTGCTCGTACTCGGGCTTCAAGCCCTTGCGGTCCGGCAACAGCCAGATTTGAAGCAGGTGCGTCGGGGTCTTTGGCGATGGATTGAACTCGCTGTGCATCACGCCCGTGCCGGCGGTCATGTGTTGCAGCTCACCGGGACGGACGATGCCGCTGCCGCCCGTGCTGTCGCGATGCTCGATCGCGCCGTCCAGAACCCACGTGAGAATTTCCATGTCGCGGTGCGGATGCATTCCGAATCCCTGCCCCGGCGCGATCACGTCCTCGTTCATCACGCGCAGGGCGCGAAACTGAACGTGCTCGGGATCGTAGTATTGGTCAAACGAAAATGTGAATCTTGAATCGAGCCACGAGATTTTGTTGTGGCCTCGTTCGTCACTCGGTCTAACTTGCAGCATGTTGTGTCTCCTTCTTTCTTTAATCTTTTTCGAGCGCTTTCTTCCTTCGTTCCGCGCACAATTCTTCGCCGCCTTTGCCGAGCTTCCGGCAAATGCGCCGCAGAGCCTCTTGCTCGCGCGGCTCGAGGGCGCTCATTTCCTTCATAACGGCTTCCACATGCTTCGGGAAAGCGCGCGTGATCAGCGTGCGCCCTCGCGGCGTAAGATGAATCTGCACCATGCGCCGATCGTCCGCCTGCCGCTCCCGCCGCACCCAGCCATGTTTCGAAAGATTGTCCACCACCAGTGTGATGTTTCCACCGCTGCGAAGGAGCTTTTCTCCCAGCGTTTTCTGGCACATCGGCCCCAGGTGATAGAGCGCCTCAAGCACCCCAAACTGGCCTGGCGTCAACCCCAACGGCTCAAGCTGCGCTGCCAGCCTTCGCATCAGGGAGTCCGACCCGCGCACCAAATTGATGAACGCGTTCAGCGCCCTCACCTGCTCTTCGCTGCCTTTGAAATGCGTAGGCATTACAGCTCCTAATCCACTTTACTTTAAGCTCAAACGAACTACTTTAAGATTAAACGAATAGATGCTCCTTCCCCTCCCAAAGATTCAACCGATTTCGGGGTGCACCCTGAGGCGCCCCTGCTGGCCGCACCACGTTCTCCTTGACCCTGCCGCACTCCGCGCCTAGAATTCTGCCGCTTACTGCGAAGTACTCCCCAGTCCCCGCTGAGAGTGCAGTCGAAAAGGAGCCACAGATGAACACGCGTTTCCTTCTGCTTTTTCTGTTGGTCGGGCTTTTTCTGGGATTAGTCGTTTCCGTCAGCCACAGCCGGGCTGCGCAACCTTCCATCCAGTCTGCGTCCGCTTGGGAGAATCCGTTCCGGCTCACCAGCGGCACATTCAAGAACGATCAAATGATTCCCGCATCGATGGTTTTCAGTGGACAGCTCGGCAGCGCCTGCACCGGCGGCAACCAGTCACCGGAGCTTTCGTGGACCTCCGCTGGTCCCTTCGTTCGCAGCTACGCCGTCGCACTGTTTGACGAATCTGCGAACTTCGCGCACTGGGGGGTCTACAACATCCCTGCCGGCACGCACACGCTTGCCGCTGGCGCAGGCTCGCCTTCCAGCACGACACTCCAGCAGGTCTACAACGACGCCGGCATTCAGGGTTACACCGGTCCCTGCCCGCCGCCAGGTTCCGAAACCGACACCAACGGCATTCACCAATACGTGTTCACTGTCTACGCGCTCGATAAGCAACTCGATCTGATTCCGTCAGCGGACTTCCCTCCCTACTCGAATGCTCTCTATCGAGCGATGATCGGCCACGTAATCGATACGGCCAGCATCACGGGCCTCTTCAATTGCAACGACGACTCCAGCGCTTGTAATTGACGGCGCTCGCGCCGTCATCCCGAACCCAGCCGCGTTCTTTGCGGATGGGGTGAGGGATCTGCTGCCTGCTTTTGCTGCACCCACGACGAGACGCGCGCTCGTCGTGGGATGCCCAGGGCCCTCCGGCTCATTCGAGAGTACAATCTCTCGCTGCTTGTGGAGGCACCTTCATGGACGCAAAATCAGGCGCACAGGAAAAGTTCAAGACCATTCAGCAGGACGTTCTCGCCCTAAGCCACCGCATTCATGCGCATCCCGAGCTCGGCTTCGAAGAAGAAAAGGCCTGCGGCTGGCTCGCCGACTCGCTCGATGGCGCGGGCTTCCAGGTCCAGCGCGGAGTCGCCGGCCTTGAGACCGCCTTCATCGCCAAAGCCGGCCGCGGACCGCTGCACATCGGCATTTGCGCCGAATACGATTCCCTGCCCGAAATCGGCCACGCCTGCGGACACAACATGATTGCCGCGATGGCCGTCGGCGCCGCCATTGCCGCCGCAAAGGTTGCCGACGACGCGGGATTGACCATCAGCGTCTTCGGCACGCCCGCCGAAGAAGTGGGCAACGCCAGCGGCAAAGTTCTGATGCTCGAACGCAATGCGTTCGACGGCGTGCACGCCGCGATGATGGTTCATCCCGCTCCCTTCGAAATGCTCGAGGCGCACCTGATCGCTGCCTCGATGTTCGACGTTCATTACACCGGCAAAGAGGCGCACGCCTCCGCGTTTCCCGAACTCGGCATCAACGCCGCGGACGCTCTCACCGTCGCGCAGACCGCCATCGGCCTGCTCCGCCAGCACATTCGCCAGACGGACCGCGTTCACGGAATCACCACGCATGGCGGAGATGCGCCCAACGTCGTCCCGGCGCACACTTCGGCGCGTTACCTGGTGCGCGCGGAAAATCTCGCTGAGCTAGGTGACGTGCGAGCGAAGGTCTACCGCTGCTTTGAAGCGGGCGCAATCGCGACCGGCGCGAAACTCGAAATTCGCGGCGGCGACAAGCCCTACGCCGACGTCCGCTACGATCACGAAATCAGCCTGCTCTACAAGAAGAATACGGAAGCTCTCGGTCGCGCGTTTCCAGATCTTGGCATCATCGCGCAGCGCTTGGCCGCTTCCACGGATATGGGCAACGTCTCGCACGCGATCCCTTCGATTCATCCGATGATTGGAATCAATTCCATGCCCGCCTCGAACCATCAACCGGAATTCACCGCGCACTGCGTGAAAGCCGAAGCCGACCAAGCCGTCCTCGACGGCGCCATCGCCATGGCCTGGACTGCCATCGACATCGCGCAAAACCCAAGCCTTCGCGCCCGCCTCTTATCCTGAGCGATCCCGAAGCATCGGGGGTGAGTGGTGATTGGCGAGTGGTGTTGGGGGGCGGGCCGATTTCATATTTGAAATTTGAACTTCAAAAGCGAACCACAGAGGCCACCGAGAACGGCGCAGAGAGAGCACAGAGAAGGCGAGCAAAGGCAGACTCAGATGAGAGCCAAGGCGAGAAGGCCACGTAAAACACAAGGGCGCGCTGCCCGGGTAACCGAGGGCAGCGGGAACGTCTTCGCGGATCTTGGCCTATCCAATCCCGAGCAAGAACTGCTGAAGGCCCAGCTCACGCTCCAAATCTACACGATTCTCAAGGGCAGCGGCATGAAGCAAGTGGAGGTCGCCAAGATTCTTGGCGTCCAGCAGCCTCAGGTGTCGTTGCTGATGCGGAATCGCGCTGGTAACTTTTCGGTCGGGCGCCTGATTGAATTTCTCACAGCTTTGCGCCAGGACGTTGAAATCACGGTCCGGCCCACTCGCAAGGAACACGGCGCTCTTTCGGTGCTTTCCGCCTAACGGCCTGGTGATCCCGAGGCTTCAGGAGAGAGGCTTCGGGATGCCGCCGTTGCGCGTTCCGCTCGCCAGCCGCTACACTACCGGCCATGATTCGACGCATCACGTGCTTATCCTTCGCTGCGTTGGCGCTCGCCATCACCGCATTCGCGCAGCAACCGAAATCTCTTTTCTACATGACTCGCGATCCCAATTCCGTGCGCTCGTTTCTTGCCCACGCGGAGAAAATCGACATTCTCGTCCCGGCCTGGTATTCGGTGGATTCGAATGGTCTGGTTTCGGGCGGCCCGAATCCTCTGGTTCTGGAAGCCGCGCGCGAGCACCACGTGCCCGTCATGCCGATTGTTGCCAACAGCGGCTTCGTTCAGGCGGATTTCCACAAACTCCTCGCAAACCCCGCCGCCTATCACGAAATGTCTGCGGAGCTCATCCGCGTCTGCAAGGAGAGCGGCTACGTGGGTATTCAGCTTGATTTCGAAAACGTCAACTGGTCGGACCGCGACGCGTTCTCCGCAATGGTTCGCGACGCTGGCGCTGCTTTTCACGCGCAGAATCTGCAGCTCAGCATCGCGACGGTTCCGAACGCTCCCGGCGAGGCCGGCGAAACAGGTTTTTCGGCTTGGATCTTCGAAAACTGGCGCGGCGCCTACAACCTGAAATCGCTCGCGCAATCCGTCGATTTCATCTGCTTGATGACCTACGACCAGCATACCCGCTGGACCGCGCCAGGTCCCGTCGCCGGCTGGGACTGGACCATTCACAATCTCGATTACGCGATCCAGTTTGTTCCGCACGAAAAACTTTTCATCGGCATTCCGCTCTACGGCTATCACTGGTTCGCTGGAACACCCGTCAAGCCCGACGAAAAACCAAATCCCTCCGCCGCATATATCTCCGCGCCCGACGCGCTCGATTTAGCCCGCGCCTACGGCGGCCACATCGAGTGGGATCCGGTGGATCGCACAGCCTGGTTTTATTTTTATCGCGACGATATGCGCGAATGGATTTTCTACACAGACGCGCGTACGTTTCGCGAGCGCTACACGCTCGCCAAAGACCGCAACCTCGGCGGCTTCTGCTCCTGGGTCCTCGGCACCGAGGACCCCGCCATCTGGGACGCGCTGCCCGCCCACAAATAAATCGAAGTGGCGGCGGCCTTAACTATTAATTTAATAGTTGACAGCCAGCCCCGCGTGTCGTATAAAACTGGAACTACTAATTGCTTAATTGTTGCGGGATGGAGGGAACCCTTGGCACGCAGAAAGACACCGAACCTGACGGAAGGCGAGCTCCGGCTGATGGATGTCCTGTGGAAGAAGGGGCAGGCCACGGTGGGAGACGTGGCGGAGGCGCTGCCGGCGGATCCGCCGCTCGCCTACACCACGGTGCTGACCACGCTGCGGATCCTCGAAACCAAAGGGTACTTGCGCCACACGAAGAAGGGACGCGCCTTCGTCTACGAACCCGTGGTCGCGCGCGAGGAGGCCAGCCGCAAGGCGCTCCGCCACCTGGTGAACCGCTTTTTTGGCGGCTCGCGCGAACAGTTGGTCATCAACCTTCTGGAAGAAAAAACGATCGACCGGGACGAACTGCGGCGCATCAAGAAGATGATCGCCGCCAGCGAGCAAGGAGAAAAGAAATGATGCATCTGAACTTTGCGATGACAACTCTTCTGAACGGTATCTGGCAGGGGGCGCTGCTCGCGGCGGCGATGTGGATTATTCTCAAACTATTTCCACGTGTGAACGCGACGACGCGTTTCACGGTCCTTTGGCTCACGTTGCTTGCTGTCGCGATGCTGCCCGTCGGGCCGCTGGCGCTGACGGAGCCCGCAACCGGCCTGCCGCATACTTCGGCGCCGATTGCCGCCACTCACGCAACCGCCACGACGACATTCGTGCCCGTCGAGCTTCGGCAGCCGGAACTTGCGCCGGCGTCAAGTTCTGGATCGAATTCCCAATCCCTGTCCGAACCGAGACCGGCGCTGGCCGGCGGCGTGCAGATTCCGCCCGCAGAAATCTCCGCGGCTAGCTATTCTCCGATTCAAATCCGTTCCCGCGGAGTGATGGCTGGGTTCGGAATTTTGTGGGCGGTTTTGACCCTGCTATTGCTCGCGCGGCTTGGCGCCAGTTACCTCCTGTTGCGGCGTTTGAAATCAGGAGCCGCGCCGTGTCCGAAAGCCTGGCAGGCGAGGTTGATAGCCCTGTGCGCGATGAACGGCATCCGCAGGCAGACACGATTGCTTGTTTCTGACGACATTGCTGCGCCGATGTCTCTGGGCTTTTTCCATCCGGCGATCCTGATTCCTCGATCTCTGCTCGACACGCTTTCAGAATCGGAAGTTGACCACGTTGTGCTTCACGAACTGGCGCACCTGCTCCGCTACGACGATTGGACGAACCTTGCGCAGAAATTGATCGAAGCGCTGCTGCCGATCCAGCCGGCCGTGTTTTGGCTTGGCCGCCGCATGTCGCTCGAGCGTGAGATGGCTTGCGATGACTGGGTGATCGCGGCGACGGGAACGCCCAAGCCGTATGCCGTTTGCCTTACAAAGGTCGCCGAACTCTCGCATTGGGAGCACGCAGGCATCCTGGCTGCGGGCGCTGCCGGGAACCGCTCGCAATTATTCCGGCGCGTTCATCACATGTTGGATAGGACGCGGAATGCAGTCCCGAGGCTTTCATTCGGTCCCATTGCTTTCGCGTTGATTGCGGTGATCGCGCTGATTTATGAGGCCGCGCGTGCGCCCCAAATCATCGCGTTCGCGCAGGACCCGGCTCAGGAATACGGCCAGGTTGCGCCCCCATCGCCTCTAGCTCCCGTCGCGCCGCTTAGTCCACAAGCGCCAATGACGCCACCGACCCCGTCCTCACCGCTCACGCCCAGCACCCCTATCACCCCGAGCACCCCTCTTACTCCTTCCACCCCGATTACTCCCATGACGCCGCTCACGCCATTGGAGGCTGTCGCCTCGCAGCAAGGCGGCGAGACTCACAAGCACATGACCGAACACAACGGGATGACCTCGTTCGATGTGCAGCTCGACGGCAAAATCGAATTCACCGACGACGACGCCGACGTCAAATCACTCTCACCTAACGGCCGTTTCCGCCTGGAAGAAGGCGGATGGTTTTCAGGGCGCGCGTACGAGGTGAAGGCGGACTCAGCAGGCAATCTGACGAAGAGCTACTCAGTGGGCAGAACCACGAAACCGCTGGATGACGAAGGCCGCGCGTGGCTCAGCCGCATGCTTCCGCAGATTATTCGCGAATCAGGGATCGGAGCGCCGGCACGTGTCGCCCGGATCCTGCGGCAAGGGGGCCCGCAAGCGGTCCTGACCGAGATCGGCTTGATTCACAGCGACGGCTCGAAGCGCATCTACCTCGAGCAGCTGTTTTCGCAGGCGCAACTCAACACGGCGCAGCTTGAAGATGCGGCCAAGTTGATTCAAGGAATTTCTTCGGATGGCGACAAGGCCCAGGTACTCCTCGCGGTGGATTCGAAGTACTTCACCCCTGATCTGCGGCCGTACCTTTTCAAGGCAACCGAGTCCATCAGCTCGGATGGCGACAAACGCAGAGTGCTTTCCGACATCGCCCACAAGGACGCTGGCAGCCCCGAAACGCTGCTCGGTGTGGCCAGGGCCGCGCACCATATCTCGTCCGACGGCGACAAGGCCGAAGTTCTGATCGAGATTGCCGACCACTACGGAGCGAGCGACGAACTTCGCGGCGCCTATTTCGATGCGGTAGATTCAATTTCATCCGACGGCGATCATGCGCGCGTTCTCTCGAAATTGCTGGCAGCGCATGGGAGCGATCGCGACACAATGGTTCGCACGCTGCGCTCGGCTCAGCGTATTTCCTCGGATGGCGACAAGGCCCGCGTGCTGCTCGAAGCCGTTTCGTCGTATACCGACGACGACTCCGAACGGAAAGCTTTCCTCGATGCGGCGAATTCGATTTCAAGCGATGGCGACCACCAGCGCGTGCTCGTGGCGCTGGTCCACCGGCAGGGAATCGGGACGGCTACGCTCGGCGGGATCGCGAATTCGGCGCAGCGCATTTCGTCGGACGGGGATAAGGCTCGCGTGCTTGTGGACCTCACCAGCGCGAATATCGAGCCGTTTCACGACGCTTTCTTCGCAGCCGCTGACAGTATCAATTCGGACGGCGATCGCGCCGGCGTTCTGCTCGCGCTTCTCGACAAGCCGGGCATTTCCACTGCCATGGTGATTGCTGCGATCCACTCGACCACCGGCATTTCGTCCGATGGCGATAAGGGCCGCGTCTTGCTCGACGCCGCGAACCGCTACTGGAAGGACCCCGGCGTCAATGCGGCTTTGCGCCAAGCGGTGGAAAGCCTGCATTCCGACGGCGAATACCGCGCAGTGATGACCGAACTAGCGCGCCGCGCCGGCAGCAGCTGACGATCCGTCGAGGATCGTCATCCCGAGCGAGGCCGCTTTTGGGCCGACGAGGGATCTCTCTTCCCCTTATCCCGCCCGATTCGCCTTTGCTCCCGTAGGGGCACGGCATGCCGCGATTCCTCACGACGCTGTCATCCCGAATCCCCGCGGTTTGTGCGGGGTGAAGGATCTGCTTTTCGCTTTGTAGGCCACGACGTCAAGCCTTGAATAAGAAGGGCTTTCTGCGGGAGCCCCCGCATTCATGCGGGGGAAGGAGCGCTTCAGCGCTCCGAGAGAAGCTTCCGCTCTTCATCACGCGCTTTGGCGCTGGGCTTCGCGTTCGTGGACTCCCCCGTATTCCTGCTCCTACCGGCTAACCCTCCGCATCAAATGCTGGTGCTAGATCAAGAGGTCGCCACAACTCAGCAAGCAACGGGAGAAAAAATGTCCAGGAAACTCGAAGGCAAGATTGCACTGGTTACGGGCGGTTCGCGCGGCATTGGCGCTGCAATCGCCAAGCGTCTGGCCGCGGATGGAGCGAACGTGGCCATCACCTACATGAAAGGCGCCGACGCGTCCGCGTCGGTCGTTAAGGAGATTGAACGCGCTGGCCGAAAGGCGATAGCAATTCAAGCGGATGCTACTGATGCCAGTGCCGTCGAAGCCGCAGTGGAAAAGACTGTCGCCACACTCGGCGGGCTCGACGTCCTCGTGAACAATGCAGGCACAGCAATTCCCAGGAAGTTCGAGGAGACCACCCTGGAGGAGCTGGATCGCGTGATCGACATCAACGTCCGTGGCACCTTCGTCGCGACGCGGGCAGCGCTGCGGCACTTGAAGAGCGGCGGGCGCATCATCATGATCGGCTCGTGCGTGGGTGAGCGCGATATGACACCCGGTCTCGTGCCCTACTCGGCCACAAAGGGAGCCGTCAAGATGTTCACTCAGGGGTTGTCCAGAGAGGTCGGGGCCCGGGGCATCACAGTCAACAACATCCAGCCGGGTCCGATCGACACGGATTTGAATCCCGCTGCGGGCGATTGGGCGGCACCGCAGAAGGCCGCCACGGCACTTGGCCGCTACGGAACTGTTGACGAAGTCGCCTCGTTGGTCGCATTCGTGGCTGGCCCGGAGGCGTCGTACATTACCGGCGCGAATCTGACCGTTGATGGTGGCACGAACGCCTAACGGCGAGTCTGAGGGAATTACCTCGTGGCGCTTGGGACTTCCCCTGCCCGCCGAGCTACTTACTGTTTGCGGCCCCTTCAGCGTCTACCCAGTATGCGTTCCGCGCACTCAGTTGAAGCTCTGGTCTATCCTTGAGCCTCAGTTCCAGCGCATGGAGTCCCGGTTGTGGCGATTGCGGACGGAAGCTCAGGACGTAGTAGTTCGGCACGTCGTTCGAGATGGTTATTAGGTGTCGGCTGAGCGTCGTTGCGTCCTTGAAAGCAAAGTACTCACCACCTGTCAGTTGCGCGACCGACTCAGGCACGTTGCGCCTGAAGCCGTCCCTCGCGGCGAGGAACGCCATCCGCGCTAGTCGCAACGGTGGTAGCAGATCACTCGCGCAGTCCAGCGCCTGAACGCCGCGCTTTCCGTGCGCATCGGGGTCGGCGTTTGGATCCTTGCTCATGCAGCCACCAGGTGCGTAGGGCACGTCGGAGTAAGGGCTTCCTCCCGGCAGCGGCAGCTTCGACGCCTCATGCTCCACCGCCGCCTTCGTGCTCGAAAAGCCAAAGCTATAAATCGCAGTGTTTGTGTCGTCCACTGCGCGTAGCGCATCCTCGAAGCTCGTTTGGCTGCCACCGTCGATGGTCTCGCTGAAGAGCAGCACAGCACGGCGATAGGCTGGCGACTGCTTCCGCAAGAGACTGATACCGAAGTTGAGCGCGTCAAGAATGGCCGCGCCCGGATCGCCTTCCTCAAGGGTTGTAATCGTCTTGGCTGCCGCATCCGTGTTGGTGGTGAAGTTCTGTTCGAGGCGAGGCCTGCTGTCGAAGCTCACCACAGCGACGCGATGCGGTACGTTGCCGATAACGGCGTCCAGCACGGCCCCCAGATGGCGATAGTCAGGCAGGTGTTCCGCACCCAAGCCGCCGGTCTGCACGATGACGGCCAGCGCCAAGGGCTGCGAGTCGGTGTCGAGCTCAAGCCGCAACGACTGCGGAACGCCATTGTCGGTAAGGATGAAATCGTCGGCGGTGAGCGAGAAGACAACCTGGCCAGCCTTGGTTTTCACCAGCGCGGGAACAAGCACCAAATTCGAGCGCACCGTGATAGTTGGTGCCTGGGAGGCACCCGATGATTGCTCACTACTCTGCGCATTGGCCGTCGCAACAGAAAGTAGGGCCACGCTCAACACAACGGTTGCGATCGCCGAAAACATGTTCATTAGAGTCAGAGGGCTAGCCGACGCGTTGCCCCGCGTTGCCTTCCGATGGCGAGTACCGCGCGGTGATGACTGAACTCTGCGATTGTCCCCCATCCAAAATTGACGAAGTGTCCGCGACAGCCTTGGCGACAACTTATATCTTGACATCAAGATACTTGACACTTAGACTCGCAACGTGTACATCGACTTCGACAGATCGCTCAATCGGCTGGCAGTCGAAGCGGACAAGGAGGGACAAATGGCGCCTCACGGGAACGGCGAGCGTCTCCGCTGGAAGAGAAGGTTTTCATGATATCTCGACCGGATCAGAGTGCCGAACTAAAGTTTGTGGTGACGAATACCCTCATCGTTGCAGACATACAGCGCTCAGTCGCATTCTATCGCGACGTCCTCGGCGCTACGGTGCTGCGCGAGGGGGAGCCGACGTTTCTGAGGCTCGGGAACATTTGGCTCACTATCAACGGTGGCGGCGGCCCGACCGACGACAAGCCTGAAGTGGTCGCTTCGCCGCCGCGCGATCAAAACGTCCTGAGCATTTTTCTGAACCTCCGCGTGACAGATATCAAGCGCTGTTACGACCTTTGGTCTTCGCGCGGCGCGAAATTCATCACTGAGCCCAAAGTCCATGCAACGGAATTGCGGTGTTACATGCGCGACCCGGATGGGTACCTCATTGAGGTCGGACAAACGACCATGACCGCGGGTCCCCTGGACTTGTACGCGTAGCCCTTTGAAAGATGCTCTGAAGTTCTAAGGAGCTTTAAATGAAAGCGGCATGGTACGAAAAGCAGGGGCCTGCTCGCGAAGTGCTGGTGGTGGGCGAGATGGCGGACCCGATTCCAGCGGCAGGCGAAGTTCGCATTCGGATAGCTGCCTCCGGTATCAACCCGGGCGATATCAAGAAGCGCCAGGACTCATTTGGCGTTGGCATGCCGTATCCTCGTGTGATTCCGCATAGCGATGGCGCCGGCCGGGTGGATCAGCTTGGCGCTGGCGTTCCCTCTGAATGGATGGGCCGTTCGGTGTGGTGTTACGGAGCCCAGTCGTATCGTCCGTTTGGTACGGCCGCGGAGTTTACAGTGGTGCCCGCCGACCAGGTTGCTCCCCTGCCGGAAGGCGTCTCGACGGAGCAAGGCGCGTGCCTTGGCATACCCGGTATCACGGCGCACCGAGCCGTTCACGTTGCAGGTTCGGTGAATGGGCGCACTGTGTTGGTACAAGGGGCGGCAGGTTCCGTGGGTGTTTGCGCAGTTCAGCTCGCGCGTCGCGCGGGAGCGCGCGTGATCGGAACGGTCAGGTCACCGACGGACGAAGCCACCGCAAAGAAAGCCGGCGCCCACGAAGTGCTTGTCAGCGATAAGGAACTGACTTCGCGGGTGAAGGCCCTGGCTCGGGACGGAATCGATCACATCGTCGAAGTGGCTTTTGGGGCCAACATCGAAGCCGACGTGGAACTCCTGAAGCAGGGAGGTTCGATCGCGAGCTTTGCCACCGACAACGCCGCTCCGAAGATTCCGTTCTGGCAAATGGTATTCAAGAACATTCGTCTGTTCTTCTTGGGGAGCGACGATTTCCCGAAGGAAGCGAAATTGCAAGCAACGCGGGATTTAGATGCCGCGCTTGAGGCGAACTGGGCAGGCTTCGAGATTGGCGAACGAATCCCGCTCGCGGACATCGCTCGTGCGCACGAGCTTGCGGAACACCCGGTGCGGCCGGGGCGGATTGTCGTTGTGCTGTGAGTATCTGGAGACTTCCGTGTAGATGGGCGAGATGTGCGACGCTCCGAAGATGCTTCTCTCTAGTCTTGCAGGAAATTGTCAACGCGCCACGCGAAGGCGTTGCACGGCAGCCTCCTCTTTCCCTTTTCCGAGACGCTTCAGAAGTTCCACTAGATCAGCGCGCTCGTCACGAGAAAGAACGCTCATCGCTTTTTCCATCTCGATCGAGTGTTGGGCGTAAGCTTTCTCAATCAGCCGCCGGCCTTTCACAGTCAACTCGACAAGCCGAACGCGCCGATCCTCCGGATGGTTTTTCCTGGCGACTAACCACTTGGCTTCCATGCGGTCGACCGCGGTGGTGATCGAACCCGTCGTCAATTCCACTTTGTCGCCAATTACGTTGACCGGCAAGGGGCCTTTGTGCAAAAGCACCTCGAGCACGCGGAAATCCGAGTCACAGAGCTCCAGGTTCTTTCTGCTTTCGTTAGATTTTGCAAACATCGCGCGGTAGGCCTTCCATAAGACGAGAAACACGTGCGTTGCTTCGGTTTTTTGCTGGAAGCGGTCTCGCACAGCCATGCAAAAAGTGTACCGCCGAAAAGAGACTTGAAGTGAAGTATCTTGAATTCACGGCCTATCGGGTCAAACGTAATGTTGCAGGCGATTTGGGCGGGCGGCTGACCTTTACCTCGTCCGCGAAGCTGCAGTTGCCTTGAGTGAGTGGCTGAAGTTCGCGGTGCCGCAACCTTTGCGAAGTGTGCAAAGGGTGCGTCTCGCTCTTCGTCACTTTGGTACAGCAACCACTCACGCTGCCGCGACAACGCGCACGCGTCCTTGCCGTCGCGAGCGCGGCACATTCTTCACGACGATTTCGACGTCGCGGCCAAGCAACGTCAGGAAGTGCATGAGTCGTCCGGCCGAGAAACCGGAGAGCTGCCCGCGGAGAAGACGCGAAATCTTTGGCTGATCGATCTTCAGGATGCGGGCCGCGCCGGACTGCGTAAGCCGGCGCCCGCGAATCACAGCCGCTATGCGGATAGCGAGATCGGCCTGCGCAAGGCGCTCTTCCGGATTGGATAGGCCAAGGTCGGCAAAGATATTCCCGCTGCCTTCCTCCACTCTGATCGGTTTAGTCATGTTTCTCTCGCCCTCGCCCTCACCCCTCGCTCTCGTTCACATCCTCCCACATCATCTCCCTGAGGAATTTCACCGGATCGCCTTTCCGCAGTTTCCGGCACAGGACGCTCAGCTTCTGCTGTTCCCTGCCCTGGAGGACGCGCATCTGCGCCCGCACCACCTTCGCGTGCGCGCCAAACACTCTGGCGATCACCTTTTCACCCTCCGGCGTCAGGCGCAACGGGACGATTCGCTTGTCCTGCTTCTTGGCCATTGGTATCGACGCGTCGCGCCGGACCAGCCCGCGCTTCTCGAGGCCGTTCACCACCGTGATCACATTCGGCGCGGTGCACTGAAGCCGGTTGGCGATCACGCGGGCGAACGTCGGCCCTCCGTGGTAGAGCAGCTCCAGCACCCGAAACTGCGGCATGGTCAGGTCGAACGACGCAAGCTGCCGGCTCATCCGCTCGCGGAACCACTCCGCCGTGTCCATCAGGTCGATGTACGTGGCGAAGGCTTGCTGGGTCTTCGGCGGCCCCGAAGTTCCAGTACCGCGTCCCGACGCTCCCGGGCTCCGTCCCGACCCTTCGGGAGAACTCTTGGTGGAACTCTTGGCTTGTTCGGGCATCGGCGCAAAACCGTCCTTTTCGGGGCAATTTTTGCCATTATAAGCCCGTTAAGCCCGCGCCAAAGATTAAACTGATTAATTAATCTATTTAATTAACCTACTTAATTAATCTTCTTAATTAAAGCGCTTAACCATTTTCGCGGCGTCGAAACTGCGGGCACGGCATGCCGTGCCCCTACCGGAAATGAACCCAACGCTCGGGACCACTTGCGTGCCGCGCCGATTGTTAGCGGGTGACCAATCACTAATCACCGCTCACCACTCACTGCTTCTCACGGCTTTTGCGTTGGGCGCATCACCACTTCGCTGATGAAGCTTTGCGGGGCTTGCGTGACGAGCATTTCGACGGCGTGGGCTACGTCGTCCGGCTGCAACATTTTGCTGGTGTCTTTACCAGCGTGAGTGCCTTGCGGCGAAAATTCCGTCGCCACAGTGCCGGGGCATACGGCGCTGACGCGAATGCCGTAGGCGCGGAGGTCTTCCGCCACGCACTGCGTGAAGCCGAGCAGGCCCCACTTCGACGCGCAATAGATGCCGCCACCCGCGAACGCGTTCTTCCCCGCGAGCGACGCGATATTGATGATGTGCCCGGCGCGGCGCCGGATGAATCCGGGCGCGACTGCCTTCGTCATCAGGAACACGGATTTCAAATTGGTGTCTAATACTTGGTCCCAATCGGCCACGGACGCATCCTGCGAAGGGCCGAAGTAGCCCACGCCGGCGTTGTTGACGACGATCTCGATGGGACCGAGGGAACTCTCGGTGCGCCGCACGAAGGAATCAACGTCCGCGGGACGCGTCACGTCGGCGGCCATCGCGAACACGCTGATTCCGAGGCGCTTAAGTTCATTGGCAGAGCGTTCGAGTTTTTGCGGGTCGCGCGAGCAGATGCTGACGCGGCTGCCGAGTTCGCCGAGCTTTCGCGCGATGGCGAAGCCGATGCCGCGGCTGGCTCCGGTGATGAGAGACGTCTTTCCTTCTAGCGCCTTTTGAGTGGCCATTTTCGTTGGCTCCACGTCTGACGACTTTTTTATTGGTTGCGCCGAGGCAACACTTTGCCTCGTTTCTGCATGTTATCATCAGGAAGCGGGCGCGGAAGAAGCCAACGGGCCGGCACGGAAAGATGTTTGGAAGCAATGGGAAGCGACTATTCAAAATGAAGTCATAATTGGATTTAGCCTTGCGTGCCGGGAGCGCTTTCCCTATAATCCCGTGGATTTCGTTGGTCCCGTTAGCCCGCAGGTCTTGGCACTCGGCTCGACTGCATGCCCAATTTGAAAAGGTCAATTTGATTTGGTCGACATGATTTTGGCCCAGGAGGCAGGGAAGTGATGACGCGAAAGTGTTTCAACAGGCTGGCGATGTTTTTAACGGCTATCGTTTTAGTTGGCGCGCCTTCCCGGCCTGCCGCGGCGCAGGACGCGGCTGCCCAGGACCAGTCGAAAACGACGTACACGCTGCCCGAATACAACGCGTTCCAGGCGGCGAACTTGGAGAAGGACCCGCAGGCGCGGCTGAAGCTGCTGGACGATTTCGTCGCGAAGTACCCGAATTCGACGCTGATGCAGTACGTCTACGGCGTCTACTATACGACGTATAGCCAGCTGAAGAACTATCCGAAAGCCACCGAATACATCGACAAATTGGTCGCGCTGGGCGACAAAGTCGCCGTCGGCGACCGGCTGACCGCCCTGCAAGCGCGCGTGCAGATATTCACAGCAACCCTCGCCACGATAGTCAAGGCGCCGGATGCTCAACAACAGTTGATAAAGGAACGAGATGCAGCGCTCCAAGGCGCGGCGCTGCTTGAGTCGTTCCAGAAGCCGGCGAATTCTACGGTGTCCGATGACGACTTTAAGAAAAGCAAGACGACGTTGCTCGCGTTTTTTTATTCGGGGGCTGGTCTTGCCGATCTCCAACTGAAGGACTATCCCGCCGCGGTGCAGGCATTCAAGAGCGCGCTGGTGAATCAGCCGACTGACGCGGTATCCGCATATCGTCTCGGTGTTGCGTACCTTGGGATGAGTCCGCCGCAGTATCTTGACGGGTTCTGGGCAGTAGCGCGGGCGATTGATTTGAAGGTTCCCGACGCGGACAAAATAAAGGACTATTTGCAAAAGCAGATTCTGGCGTACGAGCAGCCCGGTTGCGACAGCCAGGCGAATGATCAGTTAAATGAGTTGCTCCAGCTTGCACAGAATTCCCCGGAGCGTCCTGCGACGTGGACGTTGCCGAGTCAGGCGGATCTGAAAACGATCCAGCAGGCCAGCAACATCCTAAGCCTCATCGCCGATCTGGGCGCAGGCGGCGACAAGGCGAAGATGACTTGGCTCGCGATTTGCGGCGCGGAATTTCCGGAAGTGGTCGGAAAAATCATCGATGTGAAGCCGGGCGACGCGTTTATCGATTTCATGGTTTACACGGGAGCTAGCGTGGACGACATGCAGAACGCAACCACGGCAAACATGGACGTGAAGGTATGGACGGCAGCGCCGCCCGCAGGCAGTACGGCGGCAGGAGCGGCCGGCACCACGCCGGTACCGCCTCAGCCGGATGTGGTGCGTCTGCAGAAGGATGATCCGATCCGCTTCTCGGGGACGCTCGTCAGCTATGATCCCTCGCCGCTGATGCTGCACTGGGATCAGGTGAAGGTGGATCCAACGATCATCCCGGAAAAGGGAAACACCGGGAAACACAAGCCCGTGCCGAAGAAGAGCCAGTAGTAGCGCAAGTTTGTAGCAGCTTCGATCTTGCTTTTGGTGTGGCTTAAGTTTGGAGATGGCCGGTCCGGCAACGGATCGGCCATTTTTTTGGCCACGATAGCGGGAGCTACTTCATGTTTTCGTCGTACCAGCGGACGATGCGATTCAGGATGTCGAGATTGTGCTTTTCTTCCTGCGGGCCGTGCGGCTCGCGGGGGTACTCGACGAACTCCGTTTTCACGCCGTAGTGCTTCAATCCTCGATAGAGCTGCTGGCTCTGACCGAGCGGATCCGTGGTGTCGTTCTCGCCCTGCAGGATGAGCGTGGGCGTCTTCGCGTTCTTCATGTACATGAAGGGCGAGCTATGAAGAAAGCCTTCGGGTTTTTCGTACGGCTGGCCGAAGAACCATTCGTCGTAAGAAGGATGACTTTCCGTGCCGAATTCCGCGATGAGGTCGACCATGCCCGCGCCGGAAACGGCGGCCTTGAAGCGCGTGGTCTGCGTGATCGCCCATTCGGACATGTAACCGCCATACGACCAGCCGCCGATGCCGAGGTGATCGGGATCAGCAACGCCACGGGCAATCAGAGCGTCGACGCCGGCCATGACATCCTTGAAATCGGCACCGCCCCAATCGGCGCGGTTTGCCTCGACGAATTTTTCGCCGTAGCCCACCGAGCCGCGAACGTTGGGGTAGAAAATCGCGTAGCCGTGTCCGACAAGAACCTGACCCCAATTTTCAACGGAGTCCGACCATTTGCCCGTTGGGCCGCCGTGCACAAGGGTGATGAGGGGCAGCTTGGAGTGACCGTCGTAGCTCGTGGGCAATAGGAGAGCGCCTTCGATTTCGGTGCCGTCGAAACTCTTGTACTTGAAGAATTCAGGCTTGACCAACTGAACCGACTGCCATTCCTTGTTGAAATCTGAAACGCGAACAGCGGCAGAAGAACCACTCATGAGCCAAACTTCGTTTGGCTGACTCGCCGTTCCACCCGCAAAAACAAGGGTACGGTCCGCGTTAGGAGAGAAATCGAAACTGTGAGGATTGGCCGGGAGCGCCGGAAGCGCATCGGCCTTGCCGTCGAGCCCGATGTGGTAAAGCTTCGAGTGAAATCCTTCTTCGACAACTGCAACGATCGAGTCGCCGGGCTGCCACGCGTAGCCCGAAATAGGCCGGTCGAGGCTGTCTGCGGTGAGATTTTTCGGCGCGCCGCCAGCGATGGAGAGCACATGCAAATCGTGAGGTTCGGGCCCATCGACGCGAGACCCGACGTAGGCGAGCCATTTACCGTCCTTCGAGACACGCAGGTCGCCGAAGGGGCCGCGAGGCGCGAGAAGCTGGGTCATTTTGCCGTCGGCCACATTGACCGAGAAAATTCGGTCGGTGTCCTCGTCCGATTCGGGATGGTCTGTGGCGGAAACAACCAGGCGGTCGTTCGAGGGCAGCCATTCGACCTCGCCCACCTGCCAGGGACGGGAGATGAGAGCGCGCGCTTTGTGGGAGTCAACGTCGAGGAGCCAAAGGCCGGCGGGCTTATCGTCTTTATCGACGACGTGGGCGTCGTCTTTGTCCTTTTCCTTTTTCTCCTCGTCGTCGGTTTTTGCTTCCGGGGCAACGAAGGCGATTTGCTTGCCGTCGGGCGACCACGCAAAGGATGCGACGCTGCGTTTGCCTTCGGTGATGGCTTGCGCTTCGCCGCCGTCGATCGAGATGAAATAGATCTGGGTTTCCTCGCCACGATTCGAGAGGAACGCGAGCGTGCGGCCGTCGGGCGACCAGCGCGGCGAGTACTCGGATTTCTCCGAGAAAGTGAACTGGCGCAGCTGGCGCGCGGAGACGTCGAGAACCCAGATGTGACGCTTGCGCGCAGTGCCCTTGAGCGGGTCGTTCACGACGAAGGCGACGCGGCGACCATCGGGGGAAAAGCGCAGGTCAGACTCGGAGCGCTGCGTGATCGCCATCTCCGGCGTTAAAGGCTTTTTGGCGGGCTCGTCGGCGCGCGCGGCGGCAAAAGCTACGCCGACTGCAAAGACAATGCTTACACCCAGCAAAACTCGATTCCTCATTTCCCTCTCCCTTTGACGCGAACTCACGCCGATGGCCAACAGCGCCCGAGCAAAAACTCGGTGGAGTATATTCGTTCTGGGCCAATTCTTGCTACTCAGTCCGTCAACTAAAAGCTGTAGCGCAACGAAAACTGCATTACGCGGGGGGTCAACAGGGTGCTTGTATAGTTTCCGAAAGTGACCGCTCCAGGGGATACTGAGTCTGTCGAGTATCTGTTCAAGGACTGCACGTCAAACCGCACCGCATTGGTGACGTTAAAAACTTCCCATCGGAACTCCAGCTTCTGGTTTTCGAATGTGTCCCACGCCTTCGATAGGCCGGCATCAATTCCGAAGTATCCGTCACCACGGAATTGATTCCGCTGCCCCGCTTCCCCCGCGTACGGAAGGCGCATATTGGCCTGCGCAGCGGCCGGATCCGCGAAGGCATTCGGATTGCCGTCGATGATCGTTTTCTTCTGTGAGATCGGTCCGGTTTGCACCATGTACGACTGGTAGGACCAGTTGGTGGCCCATCCCGCGCCGTCGATCGCTTGGAAGGGCAATCCGCTGGTCCAACGTCCCAATCCTGAAAACTGCCAGCCCCCGATAGCAGCATCCTCTAGCCGCCCTGCACCACTTCCGAAAGCCTTCCCACGGCCGAACGGCAGTTGATATACCCAATCCACTGTGACGAGGTGCCTGGTATCGAAATCAGAGGACGCGCGATTCAACCGCGGGTCATACGAACTTTGGATGATGCTGAACGCTCCTGAATTGGCCTGTACACCAAATATGTCGAAGCGCTCGGCCGTGGAACCCAGGTCGATGGAGTGCCCGTAAGTGTAGCTCACGTCAGCCTGGAGACCGTGGCTCATGGCATGACGCAGCGTGATCTGCGCGGAGTTATAGCTGCTGGTGCCGATCGAGGATGTGGCGAAAAGCGAGGAGTATTGGTTATTCCAGATCATCCCCGTCTGCGGAGCGCCGCAACCCTCGGGAGTATAGGCGCAGAAGATGTCAAGATCGGCGAGGGCAGACATTTCGTCCCCGCGATGAAATCGCCATTCCTGATCGTAGATGCTCGCCGTAGCGGACGGATACGACCCCTGAGTTCCGGGAAAGAGATCTTCGAAAAATGGAATCGGCGTAACCGGCGGCACTCCCGGTGTGGACAAGGATGCACCGCCGCGCGCATCTACGTCCTGGGAGAGCATTTTCGCAGCCGCATAGTAGCTCGTGTGAGATGCCGGATCGACGAAGTTCGTGGGCTCCGAATAGTCCAGTTGCTCGAGCGTATGGCGCCCAAAACGTCCCACGTATGCGATCTCGAGGGCAAAGCCGCCGGGCAATTCGCGCTGAACGGAGAAATCCGCCGTTTCCGAATAGGGCGTCTTCATCTTGTCGTCGGCCGTCTCAGCAATCGCGAAACCGAACGGATCAGTTTCGAACGGATAGCTTCCCGATGAGGGCGGTACGGGCGAAGTGGTGGCAGTGATTGGAGGAACCGAAGTGAACGAAGTGAAGCGAGGAGAGTCGTCCACTGTCGGCGCGTTGACTGGAGGCTGGCTGAGGGTGAGCAAACCCGGAGATCCTGCGACGTTGTACGCGTAGGCAATCGCTTGACCGAAATGGTCGTAGTAGATGCCGTAGCCGGCCCGAATCGACGTCTTTCCGGGACCGCCGAAAATAGAGCCCAAGAGACCGCCGGAAAAGTTTGGAGAGTAAGCGATGGCAAAACGAGGCGCAATGTTCAGCTTCGCCATATTCCAATAGGGCTTTGCGTCGTGAGACGGTCCGGCCGGCGCATAGGTGTAGGCCGGCTCGTAAATGTTCCCCTGAAGAGCTTGCTGCTCGCGAGTCGTGTACCAGTCGTACTCGCTAAAGGCGGGCGCGATCTGCTGTCCATTGACCTCCCAGGGCGGTTGAAGGAAAGAATGGCGAATTCCGAACGTCAGAGTGAGGCTTGGCCGGACGCGCCAGGAGTCTTGAATGTAGTACTCGAATTCGTTGTCGCGGAAGTCTCGCGTGAGCGAAGTGCCGGTGGGAATCAAGTTTGCGCTCTGTCCATTGCTCGCGACGGAATAGTTGTAATAATAGAACTCCTCCGGCAGCAAGCCGGTGACCGACGAGATCGCATTGTTGTAGTTGGGCTCAAAATCGTTTTGCATCGGATCGTTGGCTCCATTGGCTACAGCTGTGAAACCATAAGCCGCAAACGCAGGGTTGCCAGGGTCGAGACTCACATCGCGTCCGGCAATGCCGTCGCCAGTAAGCCAAGCCCAATTGTTGTTGGCGGAGTTGAAGGAAGTGGAATTGGTGATGGACCGGACATCAACCCTCCTGTAGTTGGCGCCAAATTGGATTGTGTGGGCGCCTTTGGTCCAGCTGACGTCGTCCACAAAATTGTGAACCGGAACAAAGGTGAATGTGGCGGCGCCCGTAGGCTGAGGCGGGGTTCCGCTCAAGAAGGAAAAATTGCCCACTGCGCCCGCGACATTCGAATAACCCTGCCGCGAGAACTGATAGCGAGCGCTGTTCACCCAATTGTTCGAGATCGTCCAGGTATCTCCTACGGCGATGCCCTTCGTGTTGTCAGTGGTCGTGTATGTCGTGTTCTCAGCAATCGGATAGCCCGAAATTCCGCCCGGAAACTGAGGCGCGCCGGAAGCCCCATCGCCCTGAAGATTTCCTCGTACGAACAGGCGATTTCGGTCGGTCACGTTGTAATCCAACTTCGCGATGTAAGTGGTCAAATGATATGGAGCGGCAGCAGAGAAACCAAACGATTCGAAGTTCAAGCCGTCACCGAATAGAGTCCCGTTGGGCTCAGGATAATTGGCGTAAAGCGCCACAGCGTTGGGGTCGTTTCCCGCACCCCAGGGGCAGGTGCCGTTTGCCGAGCAATTCGGATCCATTTTTGCAATGTCGGATGGCGTGAGAGTTTGCGTGCTGTCGTTCAAGTCGATGTACTTGACATTGCCCTGTTTCAACGAATCCGTCGGTACTGTTCGGAATTGTTCCGAACTCTCCTGGGTGCGCTGTCCTTCGTAGTTCAGGAAAAAGAAGAGCTTGTTCTTCTTGATCGGGCCGCCAAGGGTGGCGCCGTATGTGTTGCGGATGAGTTGCCCGGGCGTGTTCGGCTCGCCAGACTCTCCCTCTGCCTGCTTGTTGAACCAATCATTGGCCAAACCGAAGTTGGTGCGATTGAATTCGTACGCTGAACCGTGAAAGCTATTCGTGCCGCTCTTGGTGATCAGGGAAATTTGTGCGCCTGACGAGCGTCCGCTATCCGCGTTCGAGTTGCTGGTAGTTACGCGGAACTCCTCAACCGAGTCAAGAGTCGAGCGCAGAACGCCGAAGAAGGCGCGGCCGCTGAGCTGGTCGTTGTTGTCCACGCCATCCAAGGTGATGTTGCTCTGGTCCGAGCGCGCCCCGTTCACCGTGCCGCTGCGGCTGTCGCCGATGGCGGACACATTGCGTCCCAGATAGAGGACGCCAGGCTGCAAGCTGAGCAGATCGGGCACGTTGCGGCCCTCCATCGGCAGTGCTTGAATTTCCTGATTGTCCACCGCGTTGCCGATCGTCGCATCCGTGGTATTCAGAGTCGCGACGGTTCCACTTACGTTGACCGTTTCCGACACTTCGTGAATCGAAAGCGTGAAATCAACCGCCGCCGGCAGATTGACCAATAATTCAGCAAGTTTGTTTTGCGACCCGAAGCCCGTGGCTGTGACGGTGATCGTGTACGTCCCCGGCAAGACCTGAGGAAACGAATACTCACCCTGCTCGGTGGTTAGTCGCTCTTGCTTATTTCCTTTGGCCTTGTCCTCGATCGTCACATGAGCGCCTGCGACCGCGGCAGAAGTTTGGTCCGTCACCCTTCCGTGCAAAGACGTCATCGAATTCTGCGCCCGGCATGGCAGCGCGCTCATCGCAAGAAATAAAGCAGCGACACTGAGTCTCGACAGCCTCATCTAATGCCTCCAGAAAAGAAAAAGAAACATCAACGCGAAACGCTTTGTTTGTTTGACGAACTTTTTGTGCGAACAGTTATAGAAGAATTTTCGTGTCGAACCAATTCGCATTTTCGATTGAATTTATTCAAGAAATTGCGGGCTCTGGATATCCAACTTTTCACATTCTTGCTCTACGGTTTGATGGATTTTCTCTCTTAGCTTTGCCGCGGCCAGCGAATTCGTGCTGCCGCGCGAGCGTAACCTTTCGTTTGACTTGGGAAGGAGCGCAGCCTAGCATGGCGCGAGTTAAGAGGGGTGTGGCTTGCAACGGGAAGATTCCCCGGGCGTTCGCAGAATCCTGTTCGCGCTGGCTTTTCCCGCGGCGATTCTGTGCCTCTCGGTCGTCACAACCCGTCCGCCCGCTCCGAAGCCTGCCGACGCACCTGCCAATGAGTTCTCCGCCGCTCGCGCCCGAAATGTGCTGTACCAGCTTGTAGGCGACGACCTTCCGCATCCCATCGGCAGCGCCCAGAACGACGTCGTACGGGGACGGATCGTCGATCAGTTGACCCGGCTCGGCTACCAACCCGACGTGCAGACAGGATTTGCCTGCGATGAGTTCGGAACATGCGGCACGGTGAAGAATGTGCTGGCGCGACTTCCGGGAACACAACCAGGGCAAGCGGTCCTGCTGGCGGCGCACTATGATTCCGTGCCCGCGGGTCCTGGCGCGTCCGATGACGGCGCGGGAGTGGCGACGGTGCTCGAGATTGCGCGGGCGCTGAAGGCGATGCCGCAGCCGCGCAATTCGATCATCCTGATGATCGATGATGGAGAAGAGGCCGGGCTGCTTGGCGCGCACGCGTTTATTGACGGCCATCCATGGGCGAAAGAAGTGGGCGCGGCAGTGAACATCGAGGCGCGCGGTTCGTCGGGGCCGAGCTTGATGTTTGAGACGGGGAGCGCGAACGAATGGGTGGTGCGCCTGTTTGCGAGGAGTGTCTCGCATCCGGCAACGAGCTCGATCTTCTATACGATCTACAAGATGTTGCCGAACGACACGGATTTCACGGTTTTCAAGGCTGCCGGCTACCAGGGATTGAATTTCGCCTATTTGAGCGATGTGGTTCATTACCATACTCCGCTCGACAGCTTCGAGAATGCGAACCCGGCGAGCCTGCAACACCACGGAGATAACGCGCTGCCCTCGCTCGTGGCGCTCGCGAACGCAGACGTGGAGGCTCCGCCGCAAAGCGAGGCCGCATACTTCGACGTGTTCGAGCACTGGGTGGCGCGATGGCCGGCAAGGTCAAACGTGCCGGTGTCGATACTAGCGATGCTTCTGATCGGGGTTCAAATCTTCTGGCTGATGCGCGCTCAGCGCCTGAGAACGGGCGAGTACCTTTGGGGAATTCTTGCCTGGATCGTGGTGATTCTTGCGACGGCGGCGCTGGCGTGGACCGTGGTGCGCATCATCCGGCTGGCGGGAGCGCTACCGGTAAATTGGGTGGCGCATCCGCTGCCACTTCAAGTGGCCATGTGGTCGCTGGCAGTTGCGGTGGTGGTGACCTTTGGGATGTTCTTCGCCACGAAGGCTGGTTTCTGGGGCTTGTGGGCCGGCACGTGGACCTGGATTTCGGTGCTGTCGGTGGCGCTCGCGTACTTGCTTCCCGGAGTGAGCTATCTCCTGGTCTTGAACTCGTGCGCGGCGGCTCTTTCGGGATTGGCGTTCACGTTTCGGCGTGGCGCAGACAGAGAAGGCTCGCCACTTCTCGCGGCTGTGCCGCTCGCGACGGGGGCGATCGCCGGATTTGGCCTCGCGCTGATGTTGTACGACACGCTGGGCGTGCAATGGTCGCTTATCGTCGCCATCGCCGTAGCGCTACTGCTCACTCCGTTGATTCCACTGTGCAGGGACTTGCGGGACGCGAGCGGACTTTCCGCTTTGGCGGTGCCGGGAATTCCCATCGTCCTGACTCTGGCGGCAGCTTTTGTGGCTGCGGTGGTGCCCGCTTTTTCGGCCAAGGCGCCCGAGCGAGTGAACATCGAATATTGGCAGGACGCAGACTCCGGGAAGGGGCAATGGATCGTCCATCCCAATTCCGGGCGATTACCGGAACCGATACGGCTTGCCGCGAAGTTTCATCTGGCGGAGCACGGGCCCTTTCCGTGGAGTCTACGGCAGGCGTTCCTTGCCGATGCGCCGAATCTGAACGTCGCGCCGCCGACTTTCACGATTTTGAATTCTTCGGAGGTAAACGGGAAGCGGACATATCGCGCGCTACTGCGCTCGGAACGCGGCGCCACGCAGGCGATGGTCTTTTTTCCCCCCAATTCGGGAATTGAGGATGTGCGGGCTGAAGACCTGCCGCTGGCGCCCCCATCGGCGCGGGTGCGACGTTATTTGAACGGATGGTCGATCTTCAATTGCGTGACGATGACTCCGAAAGGTGTGGCGATCGATTTCACCCTTGCGGAGGGGAAACCCATCGAAGTGTACGCAATCGATCAGACGTTCCGATTGCCTGAGCAAGGAAGCTTTCTGCTGAAATCACGCCCGCTGACGGCAATACCATCGCAAGATGGAGATGTGACGCTGGTGAGCCGCCGAGTGCAGTTGAATCCTTAGCTGCCCAGCGAAACACTGAGCTATCCACAATTGCCACTTAACTGTGGTCAAGCCGACGCGAGCTTGACACCAGGGAGTTGGCTGGCTTAGGGTTTTTTGCGAGACAGCTCACATAGGAGGTTCCCGTGGAGACCTTCTTTCAAGACATTCGCTATGCGACGCGGAGCCTTCTGAGGAGCCCGGGATTTCTCGCGGTCGTGGTCTTGTCTCTCGCACTAGGGATCGGGGCGAACAGCACGATCTTCAGCGTGATCAATACACTGATGTATCGGCCCCTACCCTACGTGGACCCCGACAGACTGACGGTGATCTGGGCCACCGAGCCTGGGCGCCCCGATTTGCGGGAAGCGCCGCCGATTGCCGAAGTCATTGACTGGAGGGCGCAAAATCACGTCTTCACCGACATCGCATTAGTTAGCAATACCGACTCGGACGCGATGTCCGGCATCGGCGAGCCTGAAACAATTGAAGTCCAGTATGCCACTCCGAACTTTTTCAGCCTGCTCGGTGTCCAGCCGATTCTGGGGCGAGTTTTTCGCGATGACGAGATGCAGGACCAGTCTCAGGCCATCCTGATCAGCGATTCCTTCTGGAAACGCAAGTTCAACCGGGACCCGAGTGTTTTGGGGAAATCGGTCAGCATCGAGCGAGTCATCTCGACAGTGGTGGGAGTGATGCCGCCCGGGTTTGCACCCTTCTACGACGAAAAGATCGACGTGTGGGTGCCGATCAATGCCGCGAGCGCGAGGTACACAGCACGACAGGACCACTGGCTGATGCCGGTGGCGCGCCTGAAACCGGGCGTGACCGTGGCACAGGCGCAGCTTGAGATGGACGTCATTGCGCAGCGGTTGGAACAAGCCTACCCGGCGTCCAATAAGGGCGTGGGCAAGAAGGTTTTGCCGCTGCACGAGGACCTGTACCGCGGAGCCGGACAAGCGCTCTACCCGCTTCTGGGAGCGGTCGGATTCGTGCTGCTGATCGGCTGCGTGAACGTGGCCAACCTTCTGCAGTCCCGCACCGAAACGCGGCACAAGGAATTCGCGGTGCGAGCTTCGATCGGCGCCAGTCGCCGCCGGCTGATCCAACAATTGCTGATCGAGGGCGGCCTTCTGGCGTTCTTGGGAGGCAGTCTGGGTATTGTCCTCAGCTTTTGGGGAATTCAGCTTTTTCGAAAACTCGCCGGGGATTTCCCTAACGCAGAGAGCATTCGCATCGATGGGCATGTGCTGCTGTTTGCTGCCGGCGTTTCGCTCGCGACGGCGCTGTTGTTTGGGCTGGCGCCTGCGATTCGAGCTTCTCGCGCGGATTCGAACGCCGTGCTCCGGGAAGGGGGGCGCAGGACATCGACTGGGTCGTACGGACGCGCTCGCCACATCCTGGCAATCTCAGAAGTAGCTTTGGCGATGGTGCTTTTGGTCGGCGCCGGCCTGATGATCAACACTCTGCTTCGCCTCCGGCAGGTCAATCCCGGGTTCGATTCGACTAACGTCATGACGATGCAGGTCAATCTGCCCGAGGGAGGCAAATACCTGGAAAGAATTCCGGGTGGTGATATGGAAAAGCCGACGCCTCAGGCGGCTGCCTTTCACCAACAGCTCCTCGAGAAGGTTGCGGTCCTGCCGGGCGTGGAGTCGGTGGGAATGATCAGCAGACTCGTTGGTTCGGAAGATCGGAGCTTTTCGATTCTGGGGCATCCGGCTCCTTCTCCGGAGAACAGGCCCGAGGCAGGATACAACGAAGTAAGCGCCGGCTATTTTCACACCATGAGGATTCCGCTCAAGAGGGGCCGCTACTTGACGGAGAGCGACACCCAGAGCGCGTCTTGGGTTGTGGTGATCAACGAGTCGTTGGCGCGCCGCTACTTCCCGAACGAAGATCCGATCGGCCAACAGGTGCTTCTCCGGTATGAACCGTATCCAGTGGATGAAGAACGGCCGCGGCAGATAGTCGGAATCGTGGGGGACGTAAAGCAGTACGGATTGGGGCAGCCGGCTCCCCCGTTCCTTTACGCATCCTTCCTCCAGCAGCAGGCCGTGTTTCCCGGAGGCAGCGCGTTGGCTCACCTGAACGGGGCGTTGGTAATACGCACGAGTTCTGATTTGCACGGCCGCGAGGCAGACTTGACCGCTTCGGTGAAAAGAATTACAGCGGGACTAGATGCGGAACAGCCCATCACGCACATCATGACGATGGACCATGTTCTGACGGAGTCCATCAGCGATTGGCGATTCTACATGCGCATTCTGGGAATTTTTGCGGGCATGGCCTTGCTATTGGCCGTCATCGGCATTTATGGCGTCATGTCCTACTTTGTGAACCAACGCATCCACGAGATCGGCATCCGCATGGCCCTCGGTGCTCAACGCGCCGATGTCCTCGGTATGGTGGCGAAGTTAGGGCTCAAGCTGGCCGGCACGGGGGTGGTTATCGGAATCGGGCTGGCGCTCGGACTCGCACGCTTGATCTCGGGTTTTCTCTATGGAGTGAAGCCTACCGATCCGATTACGTATGCGGCCGTCGCGGTCGCGCTGCTGGCGGTTGCGTTGCTCGCGTGCTATATCCCGGCTCGCCGAGCAATGCGCGTGGACCCGATGGTCTCACTGCGGTACGAGTGAAGCTGCTTCTTTCTGGTTACCCGCCTTCGCTACTTTAAATCGAGTCAAGGATCAGTGCCACCCGGTGTGGAAAGCCGTCCAGTCACCGCGTTTGCTGCGAGGCAAAGTTGTCGGATAGAATTGGACGTTTGCGCGGTGTCAAAAATGGGCGACATTCTGCTGCACAACACGCTGACCAACCGGCTGGAGCCGCTCGAGCCGCTGCATCCCGGTGAGGTCCGCATCTACACGTGCGGGCCGACCGTCTACGACTTCGCGCACATCGGAAATTTCCGCACGTTCATGTTTCAGGACGTTCTGCGGCGATTCCTGCGGCAGCGCGGGTATCGCGTGCTGCAGGTGATGAACCTGACCGATGTGGATGACCGCATCATTCAGAATGCCGCGGCGGCCAAGATCAGCATCCGGGAATACACGGAAAAATACATCAAGGCGTTCCTCGAGGACATGGACGCCCTGCACCTCGAGATGCCGGAAGAGCTCGTGCGGGCAACAGATCACATCGAGGACATGGTCGCGTTGATCGAGCGTCTGCGGCAGAAGGGCGTGACGTACGAGAGCGACGGCTCGATTTACTACAGCATCGCGAAATTTCCTTCGTATGGGCGGCTTTCGAAAGTCGATATGAGCGGACTTCAGACTGGCGCGCGCGTCGATGTGGATCGCTACGAGAAGGCGGACGCACGCGATTTCGCGTTGTGGAAGGCGCCGAAACCGAGCGAACATTTTTGGGAAACACGCATCGGCCCGGGCCGCCCGGGATGGCACATCGAGTGTTCGGCGATGGCGATGCAGTATCTCGGTGACACGCTGGACATACACACCGGCGGGATCGATCTCGCGTTTCCCCATCACGAAAACGAAATCGCACAGAGCGAGGCGGCCACGGGGCACCGGTTCGTGCGGCTGTGGTTGCACGCCGAGCACCTGATCATCAATGGCGAGAAGATGTCGAAGTCGCTCGGCAATTTTTTCACGCTGCGCGACCTGTTCGCGAAAGGCCAAAAGCCGTCGACGATCCGATTCCTGTTGCTTTCAGTTCCCTACCGGCGGCAACTGAACTTCACGGACGAAGGCTTGACGCAGGCTGAAAATTCCACCGAGCGGATGCGTAATTTCATGGCGCGGCTCAAGACCGAGACCTTTCCCGCGGGCTCGAATGCAGCCATTCAGGCGCGCGCGGTGGAAGCCGAGAGGGAGTTCGACGCCGGGCTTGCGGACGATCTGAACGCGGCAGTGGCGCTGGCGGCGGTGTTTGATTTGATTCGCGATGTGAACAGCGCAATGGACCGCGGCGAGTTCCGGCAGCAGGACGCGACGCGGCTGGTGGCGACGATGGAGACGTTCGATCAGATCCTGAATCTCCTGGTTGATGACGATGACGAGAAGCTCGCCAAGCTCGGCTTTGGCCCGTCGCGGCCGCGCATGAGCCCCGGCGACGTGGAGGCGCTGATCGAAGAGCGCAATGCCGCGCGAAAGCGCCGCGATTTCAATCGGTCCGACGAGATCCGGCAGCAGCTTGCGGAGTCTGGTATCATAGTTGAGGATACGAAGGACGGCAGCGTCCGTTGGAAATACAAATGACTTTTTCGCCCATTTTCGCGTCCTGCCCGCATAGCCAGCCTTGCTGCGATCGCCCCAACCTTTTTGGCGTTGATTAAGTCTCCCTTCCTCTAATTGCTGCGTTCGACGTGGACCCGAGGGAATCGGCCCGCGCGCGTGGATCCAAATTCCATTCTGGAGGAAGACATGCAAGCGATTGAGACCAAGTTGCCGCACCTTATAACCGCGCTGCCCGGTCCGAAGGCACAGCAAATCGTGAAGCGCGACGGCGAGTTTGTGTCGCCGTCGTACACGCGGGACTATCCGCTCGTCGCGAAAACGGGACATGGCGCGATGATCGAAGACGTCGACGGAAATACCTTTTTGGATTTTGCAGCGGGCATTGCCGTTGTCGCGACGGGACATTGCCACCCGGAAGTGGTTGCCGCGATTCAAAAGCAGGCCTCTGAGTTGATTCACATGTCCGGCACGGACTTCTACTATCCGAATATGGTCGAGCTGGCGGAGAAGCTCGCGTCGATCGCGCCGGGCAAGGAAGCGAAGCGCGTCTACTTCGGGAATTCGGGCGCGGAGGCGGTGGAAGCGGCGATCAAGCTCGCGAAATATCACACGAAGCGCGACAAGCTGGTGGCTTTTCACGGCGCGTTTCACGGACGCACAATCGGCGCGCTTTCCTTGACCGCGAGCCGCGCCGTCCAGCGCAAGGGTTTCGGCACGCTTCTGTCGGGCGTGTTTCACATGCCGTTTCCGGACACCTATCGAGGAACGTACGGCGTCCGGCCGGAAACTGCGTCCGCGGATTGCTTGAGCTATCTCGAGCACGAGCTTTTCCGGCGCCGCGTCGATCCGGAAGAGGTGGCGGGAATTTTCATTGAGCCGATTCAGGGCGAGGGTGGTTATTTGCCGGCACCCGTGGACTTTCTGCAAGGCTTGCAGCGCATTTGCCGGAAATACGGAATCATGTTGGTGATGGACGAAGTCCAGTCGGGGATGGGCCGGACCGGAAAGTGGTGGGCCGGTGACCACGCCGGCATCGAGCCGGACATCATTTGCACCGCGAAAGGAATTGCGTCGGGCATGCCGTTGAGCGCGATGATCGCACGGGCCAGCGTGATGGATTGGAAGCCCGGCGCGCACGCGTCGACGTTTGGCGGCAATCCGGTGTGCATTGCGGCATCGCTCGCGACAATTCGGCTGATCGAGAAGCAATACATGGCCAACGCCGCGCGCATGGGCGAGTACATCATACGGAAGACCGCCGATTGGCGGGAGAAGCACAAGATCGTCGGCGACATCCGCGGGCGGGGGTTGATGATCGGGATCGAGTTTGTGCGCGATCAGAAGACGAAGGAGAAAGCGCCGGAACTGCGGAACGAGATCGTCGAGCGCTCGTTCTACAAGGGACTGCTGGTGCTCGGATCGGGCGATACGACGCTGAGGTTGTGTCCGCCACTGCTGATCGATGAGGAGCAAGCGGACTTTGCGCTGCGGACGCTCGATGGCGTGATTAGCGAGATTGAGCGCGAGATGTAGGGCCGGAAAGCAAAAGCTTAACACAGAGGGCACAGAGAAAGGCTTGAGGACACAGAGAAAGCATATCGCTCTTGTGTACTCTGGCGGCATATTTTGAGTGACAGAAAACGGAGGCTTGCTGATAATCTCAGGCCAGTTTTTCATTCCACGCGGAGGATTGGTTGGCGCGAATTCTGGACGTTGGCTGCGGACCGACGAAATTTCCCGGCTCGATCGGGCTGGACATGAACCCGGACACCGCCGCCGACGTTCTCTGCCACCTAGACAAGGGCGGCCTGCCCTTTCGCGATAACTCGTTCGACCAGGTGCGCGCGGAGCACGTGATCGAGCACGTGGCGGATATCATCGGCACGATGGAAGAGTTTCATCGCGTCACGCGCGCGGGCGGAACGATTTTCCTGGCTACGCCGCACTACACGGACTACAGCTCGTTCCGCGACCCCACCCACCGCTGGCACTTGAACACCTACTCATTCCTGTACTTTTATCCAGGCGGGATGCACGGGCGCGACATGTGGTACACCAAAGTACGCGTGAAAGAAGTGAGGAACCACGTGTCCTTGCTGCGGCTGTGGCGGGCGCTCGGGTTCGAGTTTTGCGTCAACCACAGCAAGATGTTCCGGCAATTCTGGGAACACTACCTGAGTTTCATCATCCGCGGAAAATTGATGGAGTTCACGTTCGAGGTGATCAAGTAAGCCGATGGCGCGGATTCTTGACATCGGCTGCGGGCGCAAGAAATATCCGGGATCGATCGGCGTCGACATGAGCCCCGCCGGGCAGGCGGATGTGCTTTGCGACTGGACGAAAACGCTGCCGTTCGCGGACAGCAGCTTCGATCAAGTGCGCATGATTCACATCATCGAGGAAGTGGATGATATTTTTCGCGTGCTCGGCGAGGCGCATCGCGTGGCAAAACCGGGGGCGCGCGTGGTGATCGTCACACCGCATTACACCGATCACGCGTCCTATTGCAGCCCGGCGCACCGGTGGCACCTTTCGAGCTTTTCGCTGTGGTTCTTCAGCGATCGCCCCATGGAATACGACTATTACGCTCCCGCGCAGTACCGCGAACGAAAAGTGCACGTGGAATTGCTGCGCGTGTGGAGGGGATTGGGATTTCAGTTTTTTGTGAACCGGTTTCGGGCGTTTCGGAAATTCTGGGAGCAGTACTTGTCTTTCGTGATTCGCGGGAAAACGGTGGAGTGGGAACTTGAGGTGGTGAAGCCGAACGGAGTCGGGACGAAATGATTGCGCGGTTGATGTTCGCGATCGTGGATTTTGCTGCGCGGAAAGGGCTGGCGGAGGCAGACCGGGGCAAGTCCGCGAAGGAACAGGCGTGGCGCACGGGAATTCGCGGGGAGACATACGCGTATTGGTATCTGCGGCGGCACGGGTACGTGCTCGTCGCGCGGAATTACCGCTCGCCGGGCATGAAGGGCGAGATCGACATGGTCGGCTACGACGGGCGTGTGCTGGCGTTTGTCGAGGTGAAAACGCGGTCGGCTGCGGCGCAGGAGGATTCGTCGAAGCCGCAGGTTCGTCCAGAGGAAGCGGTCAACTGGGAGAAGCGGCGCAACGTGACGCGAATGGCGCGGCAGTTTTTGCGGGCGCGGCGGATCGAGTCAGCCGAGTGCCGGTTCGACGTGATGGCGATAGAGAATCGCGCAGGAGCGCGGCCCGAAGTGCGGTTGCACAAGGGAGCGTTCGGGACAAGTTAGGCCATGTCGTCCGAGCGTATTCCGCTATCGCGCGTGTAGGACCCTATAGTTCGCCAGAACGCAGCCGCCTTCGATCGTGCGGCATTCAGTCAGCGTCAATTTCACACGATGCCCGGGATCGCGAAATGTGGGAATTCCGGAACCGAGCAGAATCGGGTGGATATTCAGGCCGATTTCATCCACCAAGTCTGCGGCCAGAAGTGATTGCGCCAGTTCGCCGCCTCCCATCAGGCAGACTCCCTTTCCCGGTTGTCGCTTGAGGTTGCGGACAAACTCCACTGCGTCGCCAGCCACCAGCTCCACGTTCGGGTCGTCGATAGACTTGAGCGTGCGCGAGAAAACGTAGCTCCGCATGGCAGGGTTCTTACGCGCGCCGCGCTTCGTCCGTTTCGGATTCTTTTCTGCCGTGCGATTTTGACTCACCGACACGGCGTACGTCTTCCGCCCCATCAGAATGGTGTCGATGCCTTTCCAGTAGGAGCTCATTACCTCCTGCACGTCTTTGCTGAAGTGCAGCCAGTCGATTGAGCCATCCACACCTGCGAGAAATCCGTCCAGGCTGACGGCTCCTCCATAGGTGACCGTACGCATCGTTTGGCTCCTTTCATTTTAGGGCGACGCGTATTAAAACTAAACGCCCGTTTAGAAATGATACTATACGGCTGTTGAGAAATCGTCAAGACCCATGAGCCCTCGTCCCAGGAAGGTCACAAACACGCAGCTCTTTGCCGCGGCGCATGGGGCGATGAGCAAAGTGGGGCCCCGCGAGCTGACGCTTACGGCCATTGCCAAGGAGGCGGGCGTGACAGCGGCGGTGCTGGTACAGCGCTTCGGGTCCAAACGCGCCTTGCTACTGGCGCTGGCTGAAAAGTACGCCGAGGGCGCCGGGGGATTCATAGATGCCCTCGCCAAGCAGCACGCCTCTCCCCTGGCGGCTCTGCGCGCGTATGCGGACTGCATGGCAGGGATGGCTGCGTCGCCGGCGGCACTGGCGCGCAGCCTGGCCTATCTTCAAATCGATCTCACGGATGAGGACTTTCGCAGGCACCTGGTCAAGCAGGCGCAGGCCACGCGTAGCGGTCTGCGCCGATTGGTGGAAGCAGCCTCCGACGTGGGCGAGCTCTCGCCGAATGCGAAACCTGCACAGTTGGCGCGGACGATAGAAGCAGTCCTGAGCGGGTCGCTGATCACGTGGGCGTTCTACCGGGAGGGGTCCGCGGCGGATTGGATTCGCGCTGACCTGGAGGCCGTGCTGGCGCCTTACATCGTTAAGCGGGGCCGCTAATTCAGGCAATCTCGGGCGCTGGGATGCTTGTGCGGCATAGTAGAATAGTGGGATTCAAATTGGCGCGGTGGAGCGCATGGGCGACCCGCCTAGGAGGAAGGTTTGCCGGAGCTTCGTAAGGACCCGATTACAGGAAGATGGGTGATTATCTCGACGGATCGGGCCAAGCGCCCGATGGATTTTGCGCGAGAGAGCGTGCAGATCAAGGGGAGCCCCTCGTGTCCGTTTTGCCCTGGGAATGAGGGAAAGACCCCGCCGGAAGTCCTGGCGTATGGCAGGAACGGGACCGGGAAGGACACAGCGGGATGGTCGTTGCGAGTGGTGCCGAATAAGTTTCCGGCGCTGGGCATCGAAGGCGGGCTCGACCGAGAAGGCGAGGGTCTGTTCGACCGTATGAACGGAGTCGGCGCACACGAGGTGATCATCGAGACTCCGGATCACCAGAAGACGCTGGCGACGATATCGGACAAAGCCATCGAGGAAGTGCTGTGGGCGTACCGCGACCGCATGCTGGACCTGAAGAACGACCGGCGGTTCCGCTATATTTTGCTGTTCAAGAATCATGGGGAGCCCGCGGGCGCGTCATTGGAACATACGCACTCGCAACTAATTGCGCTGCCGATCGTGCCGAAGCGCGTGCGCGAGGAAGTGGACAACGCCAAGCGCTACTACGATGAAAAGGAACGGTGCATTTTCTGCGACATGATCCGGCAGGAAGTAGAGACGGGCACTCGCGTCATCATTGAAAACGACTATTTCATTGCCCTTGCGCCGTACGCGCCGCGGTTTCCGTTTGAGAGCTGGATTTTGCCGCGGCAGCATAGCTCTGCCTTCGAGAATATGCCGACGCCGTATTACGGGAACCTGGCGAAGGTATTGCGCGATTTTCTGGGCCGGCTCGATACGACACTCGGCTTCCCCTCGTACAACCACGTGATCCACACCTCGCCGATTGGGGAGGAAATCAACGATCACTACCACTGGCACATCGAGATGATGCCGAAGCTGACGAAGGTGGCCGGATTCGAGTGGGGGACGGGCTTCTACATCAATCCCACGCCGCCTGAAGAGGCAGCGCGTTTCCTGCGCGACGCGAAGCAGTAACGACGCAGACAGTCAATCCTCGAGGCGAAAGCGAGAGCGGCGGTGTCGAAGACGGTGCGGCCAATTGCGGTTTATTACGAGCATCCGCGATGGTTTCAGCCGGTTTTCGCGGAGCTTGACCGGCGCGGCATCTCGTACGTTCGGCTGGACGCGGGCCGGCACCACTTCGATCTATCCCCCAACGGAGACCAGGAATACGGGCTGGTGTTCAACCGAATGAGTCCGTCCGCGTGGACGCGCGGAAAAGCCCACAGCATCTTCTACACCATCAACTATCTGGCGCATCTGGAGCAGCGGGGCACACGCGTAGTGAACGGCAGCCAAGCTTTCCGCGTGGAGACTTCGAAGGCGCTCCAGCTCTCGATGCTACAGTCCCTGGGATTGCCCTACCCGCGTTCGCGTGTGATCAATCACGCGCTGGAGGCGGCGGCGGCGGCGCGTGGGCTGCGGTTCCCGATCGTGGTGAAACCCAATATTGGCGGGAGCGGAGCCGGCATCGTCCGATTCGACACTCCGAAGCAACTCGAGACGGCGGCTCGGAACAACACGATTGCGCTGGGACTTGATTCCACGGGCATCGTGCAGGAGTACATCCCAGCGCGCGGGGGTCACATCGTGCGCGTGGAGACGCTGGGCTACAAATATCTCTACGGGATCAAAGTTTTCACCTCGGGCGAAACGTTTGACCTGTGCCCGATGGACATTTGCAAGACGACCGATGGAGCGGAACTGGCGACGACATGCGTGGTGGAGGGCGCGAAGAGCGGATTGCGCGTCGAAGGCTACCACCCCCCGCCGGAGATCGCCGCGGCCGTGGAACGGATTTTCAGCGCCGCTAAAATCGAAGTTGGCGGTGCCGAGTATATCGTCGACGATCGCGACGGTCAGCTCTATTTCTACGACGTGAACGCACTCTCCAATTTTGTCTCCGACGGGCCGCGCGTGGTTGGGTTCGATCCGTTCGAACGGTTGGTGGATTACCTCGTCCAGGAGGCGCGATAGTGCGCTACGGGTATTGGCTTCCGATCTTTGGCGGCTGGCTGCGCAACGTAGAAGATGAGCAGATGCAGGCGACATGGGACTACGTTTCGCGTCTCGCGCGGCGAAGCGAACAAATTGGATTCAGTTTGACGCTGATTGCCGAACTCAATCTGAACGATATCAAGGGAGTGGATGCGCCGTCGCTGGACGCGTGGTCGACGGCGGCGGGGCTGGCCGCGGTTACGCAATCGCTGGAATTGATGGTAGCCGTGCGGCCGACGTTTCATTTGCCCGCCCTGCTTGCTAAGCAGGCGGCGAACATCGATCACATCAGCGGCGGCAGGGTTTCGCTGAACGTAGTGTCGTCGTGGTGGGCCGAGGAAGCGAAGAAATATGGCGTTCACTTCGACGAGCACGACGACCGGTATGCTCGCACGTCGGAATGGCTCGACGTGGTGGATGCGGCGTGGAAGCAGGACCACGTTTCCTACTCGGGAAAGTATTACCAGGTGCGCGACCTGGTGATGCAGCCGAAGCCGGTTTCGAAGCCGCGCCCGACGATCTACGCCGGCGGCGAATCCGAAGCCGCCAAAGAACTGATCTCGCAGAAATGCGACGCATACGTGATGCACGGCGATCCTCCGGCGCGGATCGCGGAAAAGATTCGCGACATGGCGGCGCGGCGCGAGAAGAAGGGTCTAGGCCGCATGCAATACGGAGTGGCGGGCTACACAATCGTGCGGGAGAACGAAGCCGAGGCTCAGGAGGAACTCCGCCGCATCACGGACGTGAAGCAGAACGCGGCGGGCTACAACAACTATCAGCAGTGGCTCGCGAACACGCAACTGGAGCATCGCGTTTCGCTCGAAGAGTATTCGGTGTCGAATCGAGGCCTGCGCTCGGGTCTGGTGGGCACGCCGCAGCAGGTGGCGGATCAGATCGGGGAATTTGAGCGGGCCGGCGTCGACCTTCTGTTGCTGCAATTCAGCCCGCAACTCGAGGAAATGGACCAGTTCTCCGAGCTGGTGATCAAGAAACGACACGACGTGCCGCCACAATCGAATTCAGAAGCCGCTTCGAAGCGACCGATTGGCAGAACCGCGAGCTGACCAGCGCTCGTCCTACACCAAAACATCAGAAACTTCCATGCGGCCTGCACGGAAGGCGGATTGGAAGGCGTCGACAACCCTGGGATCCCAATCCTTGCCTGCGCCTTTCACGAGGATGTCGCGAGCCTCGAATGGCGTGATGGCTTTGCGGTAAGGGCGGTCGCTGATCATGGCGTCAAACGCGTCGGCCACGGCGATAATGCGGGCTTCGAGAGGGATATCTTCGGCCTTGGTCGGGTGATAGCCGGTGCCGTCGAATTTGTCGTGATGGCTCAAGATGATCGGCAGGACGCGCCGCAGAGTGCCACCCACCGGCTTCAGAGTGTCCATACCCTTGTGCAAATGTGACTGCATCTCGACGATTTCTTCGTCGCTAAGCCTCGCGGCTTTATAGAGGATCTGGCGGCTCACTTCGAGCTTGCCGATATCATGGAGGAGGGCGGCGGCGCGAATGTCTTCCACGCGCTGCTCGGGCAGGTTCATTTCATCGGCGATGCGCGCGGCGTAAACGGAAGTGCGGTAGGAATGGTTCTGTGTGTATTTGTCGTTGGAAACGACGCCGCAAAGAATCTGAAGCACGCCGTAATAAGTTTCGCGCAGCTCGGCCATGCTTTGTTCCTTATGCTCGTAAAGCGTTCCCATCGCATAAGCTGTGATGAGTAGGAATGAACCCCAGATAGCGATGTCCGACCAGGCCATCAATTGCCGCACGTCGACGGTAGAACCGCTGGCCAGAGCGACTGGGTTCATCAGGTTCAGCCAACAGACTATGAGCGCGGACGCGAGCGCTGTTTGCACGGCGCGGGCGCGGCCGAAATAGTAGGCCGCGAAGAGAGTGGGAAGGTCGTAGAACGAGAGAACCAGCTTTTGTCCCGCGACGAAGAAGTTCACGATGGCTGCGAACACAATGATCGACAGGATCAACAGGAGTTCCTTGTTGATCGTCATCAATTTTTCCAACCACTTGCTTTTCATAATAGTCTCTCGCGCCCTCACGCGCGCCAGCGGTTCTCTTGAACCGCAAAGAAGAGAGGCCTTGACAGGAATGGTAACAGCCGGAAAAGACGGCGGGGGCGGGTTCGGAACCGGTGCTTGCCCAACTGGTACATCAAGCACAATCTAAAGCACAATGACGGAGGGCCGGATGGGCGCGCAGCGCGGTAGAGGTATGATTGCCGGCGACAGCTGATGAGAGTTTGCGGCGCGCAGGCGCCTGGGCGTCTAATGAAATGGAGAGGTGAACGGCGATGACGTGGGGAAAGCGGCGAGCGATCGTAATCGTATTTGTGATTTTGTTCTTCGTGGCGATTATCTGGGCGGTGAGGAAGCCGCAGCGAATTGTGTCGAATGCCGTGCTCGTGATCGACGCCGCGGGGGAGATCAACGAGCAACGTCCGCTCGATCTGTGGAGCGCGCTTAACGGGAACACGGTACCCGTGTTGCACGAATACCTCGATGCCATCGACGCGGCGGCAAGGGATCCGCGAGTGACGGGAATCGTCGTCCGCATCGCACCGCTGGAAACGGGCTGGGGGAAGCTCGAGGAGATTCGCTCGCATTTGGTGGCGTTTCAAAAGAGCGGCAAGCCGAGCATCTGCTACCTCGGCTACGACGGGATCGGGAATCCCGAATACTATTTGGCGAGCGGCTGCAGCCAGATTTGGCTGATTCCGACGGCGCCGGTGAGCATCCACGGCATGATGGCGGAAGCGCTGTTCCTGCGCGGCACGCTGGAAAAGCTGAAAATCGTCCCCGAGTTTTACCACATCGCGGAGTTCAAGACTGCCGGCAACACCTACACGGAAAAGAAATTCACTCCGCCGCACAAGGAGGAGGTGGAATCGCTGCTGCACAGCGTTTACACCCAATATGTGAGCGAGGCAGCGAAGGCCCGGCACATGGATACGGCGAAATTCGAGCAACTGGTGAAGCAGGGGCCGTTGATGACCCAGGACGCCGTGGGGAGCGGGATCGTCGACCGGCTGGGCTATTGGGACCAGGTCCAGGACTACTTCAAACAGCGCCATCGTGGCTGGAACCCCGTATCGCTGGCCAGCTACCGCATGTCCGTGACCACCTTCGGTGGACCGGACATAGCGGTTGTGCACGCGACGGGACTGATCGTCTCCGGCGATTCGCAGAATAGTCCGACAGGCGGCTTCGTGATGGGCGGCGATTCCGTGGCCGCGGACATTCGTGCGGCGCGTGAGGATTCGAGCGTAAAGGCCATCGTGCTGCGAGTGGATTCCGGCGGCGGATCGGTGGTCGGCAGCGAGGTAATCCGGCGCGAAGTGGAGCTGGCGGACGCGGTGAAGCCGGTGGTGGTGTCGATGTCGGACGTGGCTGCGTCCGGCGGATACTGGATCGCGACCCCGGCGCGAAAGATCGTGGCGGATCCCAATACGATTACAGGCTCAATTGGCGTGCTGATTGGTAAGTTCAATATTTCGGGGCTGTACGGATTGCTTGGGCTGAGCACGGACTCGGTGACGACCAGCGACAATGCGACGCTTTTTTCCGATCAGCAGAATTTCACGCCGGCGCAGCGCGATTGGATCGAGAAGTCTTTGCAGGAGACCTACGCGGAATTCACGCAGGGGGTCGCCCGCGGGCGTCATATGTCCGTGGAGGCCGTGGACAAAATTGCGAAGGGGCGCGTGTGGTCCGGCACGCAGGCGAAAGAGCTTGGGCTGGTGGACGAGCTCGGTGGAATCGACCGCGCCATCGAGGTGGCCAAGCAGCTGGCGCACATTCCGGCGAGGGAGTCGGTGCATATCGTGCGCTTCCCGCAGGAGAAGACGTTCTGGGAGCTGCTCTTCGAACGCGAGCGCAACATGAGCGAATCGGCATCGATTGCCGCTGAGTTGCGACGTATAGTCGCGGCGGCGGGCACCGTGCAGGCGCGAACGGCATACGATCTGCGGATTCGGTAGTGCGCTCTGAGGACATGCGCGCAAGCTGAAACTGCGCGGCACTTTCGTTATACTTGATGGTTCGAGGCGCGGTACCCAAGCGGTAAGGGAGAGGTCTGCAAAACCTTTATGCGTGGGTTCGATTCCCACCCGCGCCTCCAACGCACAAGACGTTGTTAAAGATAGCCGGGCAAGTTTCGTGAGCCTCAGGCTTCCTCCGGTTAGAAAGCGACGCAGGAATACGGATGGTACGGAAGTACCCTTGCGCGATTTTGGGAGCGCGCCGTAGAATCGCGTTATTCAGGTGACTGCGATGACTGCGACGGCCAAGTGCGAGGCGCTCGAACGGCTGAGGAGCGACGCTGTGGCGGCGCTCTGCGAGGCGAAGAGAATTCGCAGGTCGAGAGACGTCTCGATTCACGAAGACGCCGAACTGAGCCGCGAAAGTCACCGACGAATCGACGCCCTAATCAAGCATCTGCTGGCCGGGCATGAGGGCTTGCCGTGTCCAGCGGGCGACAGACCAATTGTGAGAGCAGAAACGTCTTCCGCAGACTCTGAAACTGCAAGCGGCTTTCTTCCCCAACCAGTCCCCGCCGGCAAAAGCTAAGCGAAGCCAAACATGTGTTTTTGTATCGATTAGAAATTGGCATGTCCTTTGTGTTCAGTAACTTAGGGCGATTCTTAATGTGGGCTTGTATCGATTAGCCTTTTATTCGCCTGCCGCCAGAGCATGCGGGAGTACTACTCCAGTTTGCTGCCGTCTGCCACCCACATTCGCGGGCTTCCAACGGAACAAACAAAAAAGGGCCGGGAGCTTGCGCTCCCGGCCCTTTCGAAACTGCGGTTAACCTGCCTACCAGCCGATGCGGAAGCCGAATTCGGCCTGGCGAGGAGTGTTGCCCTGAACGTCGCCGCCGCCGCCCAGCACACCGAAGAAGCTCGGGTCATACAGGGCAAACTGCGGATCGTTGGGCTGCATGTGGTTGAAGAGATTCAGGAACGAGAAGTAGAACTGAGTGTTGAGACGCTCAGTGATGTTGATCTTCTTGCTGACCGCCAAGTTCACGTTCCAGAAGGGCAGACCACGGAGAGGGCCAGCCCCGCCGTCCCTCTTGTCGAGCCCGAGAACCGGGTTCCGGAACGCTTCAAATGCTGACTCTGGGTCGCTGAAGACGTTCTGCCCGTTACCCTCTCCAGCCGGACCCGCTACGCCAACCCCGTTGCTGCCGTTGATGCCCTGCTTGCGCGTATTGGTGTAGTCGAGAGGCCCGATCAGCACGGCATTCTCGGTCAGTCCCGATTCGTTATTGGCATCGCCTTCTCCGAAGGATTCGCCATTACCGTTCGCCGTCTGAACCTCAACCGGGAAGCCGCTGCCTGCGACTAGCACGGGCGAGATGCTCCACCCTCCGACTATCTTTCCCACAACGCCCTGCTGGTCGCGATAGAACGGAGGTGAATAGGTGAAGTAGAGGTTGTAAGACCACGTCTCATCGAAGCCTTGCACCCCATAGGAGGTCTTGAGGTTGTAGGGATCCAGCGTAGTGATTTCGCTGGAGGCCTGAACCACAGCCTGCGTGCCAAGGCTTCTGCTAAACGTGAGGCTGGTCTTCATGGTTAATCCGTGCCAATCGGCGAACGACAATTGACCGAAGGCCCCGTTGTAATTGCCGTAGCCGTTGCTGGTATTGAGGAATACGTCCGTTGCCTGGCCGTTGCAGCCGATTGTGACCGGCGGAGTGGTGCCGGGCGTGCACGTGGATGCGATCGGGGTGTTCAACATCGTGGGTGCGAACTTGAAGGCTCCCACTTGTTCGAGAGAGGTCCAAGCATCCCAAACACCTGCGTAGCTGAGAGCCGCTGCACCGTTGGTCCCGGTGGCCGTACTGTTCAGGAACGCCTGGGTGCAATTGGCGAAACCGGCACAGAACGCCGGAGTCAGCGAAGACTCAAAGAAAGGCTGGGATGCTGCGCCGCCGGGATTCGAACCGTAGGCCGTTTCCTGCGACAAATTCGCCCACGCGTTCGCGAAGGTCTGCCCCCCCTGCGTCATCATGTAGGGGACATTGTTCAGATCGTAAGCGTTGAACTCATGGCGGATGATGCGGCCGATATATCCGACCTCCGCCGTGATCTTCGGGCTAAACTGATGCTGAATTGTGAGGTTGAATTCGTCGGAACGGTCAGGGCGGAAGTCAGGATCAAGTCCTTCGCCTGAGCCTGTGGGAGTGCTGTTATATCCCGGATACCACGGCTGAGGCAGGTTCGCGACGGGCGAGGCGATAGGCGCGTTCGTGCCATCGATGCCGGCGCGGAACACTGTGGTTGGGTCCCCGCCGCCGCAAGTGTTGGCGGTTCCCGCTATCGGACCATAGCATTGAACGGTCTGCATCAATCCGGGAGAGAGAATCGGCACCAGGATCTGGTCAACACCGTTCAGGCGGCCGTAAATGCGAGCCCAGCCGCCGCGGACGACCGTGTTACCCGCGCCAAAGATATGCCCCAGCGCGCTGTCCGCGTCAAAGTGGGGATTCCAAGCCGCCGAAAGGCGCGGGCTGAATCCGCCGTAGAACGTGTTATATGGGTATTTGGGAGCACCATTGACGTTTCCGATGGTCGCAAACCCGATCATCGGGTTGTACGACTGGCCCTGAAGCGCGGCGCCTTCGCGAGCCGCTATGTAGTTCAGGATGTTCAGCGTGTTGCCGTTCTGATCCACCACCATATCCTGAGTGCCGTGCGGTGAATAGGGCGGCATTTCAATCGTATAACCTATGCCGTAGCTCAGCGTAAACGACGGCCTGATCTGCCACGTATCGTTGAAATAGACGTTGTAGAAGGGAATGATGCTGTTGTTGATAGCCGGGGGAGAAAACTCGCAAGCAGCAGTGGCTGCAACACTCGGAATGGCGCAGGAAGCAGACGGGTTCAACGGCAAGGTTGTTCCGGTGCCGCGCGTGTACAGTTTCTGGGTCGATGTCACCATACCCAGAATCTCCGAGTACAGGTTGCCGTACTTATCGGTGCTCGTAACGCCAGCCGGCGTATACGGGGCCATGTTGATTCCCTGCAGGGAAGTGCCGTTGCCCTGACCGATTATGTCCTGCTGGTAGATGTTGATCTGGCCGCCGTTATCGATGCGCTCGTGGGTATCGTTGTTGCGCTGATAGATACCGCCGATGGTGAAGAGGTGTTTGCCGGCGATCTTTGTCAGGTCGTCACGGAACATGTTGTCTTTGCCGTCCCAATAGCGCCACCGGGTGTCTTGATTGTCCGTGTTGTAAGGCTGGAATGAATCGCTCGTCTCGCCGCCGAGTTCGAGGGCTGCGGGGAATCCCGCAACGTTCGGGACACCTCCCTGGCTCTCGTAGGCCCACCAGTTGCGGGTGCCGCTGTAGTGGAAGTCGTTGGTCAGCGTTGAAGAGATATTGGTTGTGACGCCCGCGGTGTAGAACCAAGTATTCTCTGGCCGATTCGCCACGGAAGAATACTGTCCCAGCGTGTCGCCCGGGAAGAAGCCTCCGACGTCAACTTGGTTCGTGACTGCGCGAATAAAGTGGAAATAGTGGTAGGTGCCGTTGAAGTGCCACTTTGGTCCGAAGTCATGATCAATTCGGACCACACCAAAGTTGCTGGTTTGCGGTATTAACACACTGCCGAGATAGCCTCCGTAGTTCGCGCCGTCTCCCACGTTGTAGTTATTGGGTTCGGGGAGCAGCGACCAGAGACCGGCACTGCAGCCGCCGGTGCCGTTCGATGTGCAAATCGTCGGATTAAGGCCTATACCGCGCGGGTCGCACGCACCACCACCGCTGCATATAGTCGTTGGGATGGATTGTCCGGCGGTTACACCATAATTAGTGTAGAAACTCGCAGGCAGGCCGGCCGGAACCGCAGTTGCGGTCGGGTTCAGGTTAATGACTTCGCCGTTGACGCCCATCATGCCCGATCGCAGCAAGGGACTTGGGTAGCTGCGGTCGAAGCTTTCGGCGAAAGGATAGCGGAAACCTTCGTAATCGCCGAAGATGTAGGTTCTGCCGCCCAGGATCTCGCCCGGATGCACCGGGCCGCCAGCATTGCCGCCAAAGCGATTGTAGTGATAGCTGGGTTGCTGTACACCAGCGAGGTTATCGTCCCAGGTGTTGCCACCGGCAAAATTGTCGTCGAGATAGTAGTCATACGCCGCACCGTGGAATGAGCTGGTGCCGCGCTTGGTGATCATTTGAACCTGGCTGCCCGCGCCGCCGTTGAAGTCGGCCGTCTGATTTGCGACACCGACCTTGAACTCCTCAATACTCTCCACCGGAGCCGGAATAACACCGGATGGCGCCGCGTTGTTGCCGGAGCTGTGCATCGAACCCACTCCGGAAGTATCGGACACATAGCTTAAGACGTAGACGTTGTTGTCGCCCGACATGTCATCGGTGATGTTCCCACCATCGAGCTGGAACGTGTTCTGGTCAGAAACCGCGCCTATCGTGTTGCCATTGATGGTCACGCCGGGTTGCAGGGTGGCAAAGGTAGTGGCGTCTCGACCTGTATTGGGCAGTTGCAGCAATTCGTTGTGTTCAATCGTGGCGCCGACAGTGGAGTTCATGGTCTGCAACTCGGCGCCGGGCGTCTCGGTGACCGTGATCGTGGTGGAAACGGCACCCACCTTCATTTGCACGTTTTCGGTGAGCGCGGTGGCGACCTCGACGGTGAGGTCGCCTATGACCGTCTCGGCAAAACCCGCCTTCGAAAACCGGATATCGTATTTTCCGGGATCAACGCTGACGAAAATGTAGCGGCCGTCAGCATTGGTCGTGGTGCTGCGCGAATCTTTCGTCGCCTTGTCCACAAGAGTTACCGTGGCGCCGCCGACCACACCCCCAGTGTTATCCAACACCGTGCCCGACACCGTGCCGGCTGATGTCTGCGCCCAAGCTGGCGCAACGCTGACCACGAGCAAGCAAATCAAAGCTACGAAAACTGGAATCATGCGCTTACCAAACATGTAAGCCTCCTTGATAGGTCAAAGGTCGAAGCGGTGAATCGGTCGAAATCGATAGAGTGGCGAAGGCGAAGAGCAAACGCGTCTGCACGGCAACTGCGCCGCGTTCGCTGACACGCCCAACACGATAATGACAAAGAGGAAGGACCAACAGCATTCCGACTCCGCCCCCAGGAACCACCCCACTCATCACAGCTATATACGACCAACCACCCCTAATGGCGCGGAGTCTAGATTCATGGAGTATTGCAAGTCAAGTGGTTTTTCGTATTTTCGATATGACGGCCTTCCAGATGCGGCACATCCGTTTTTTGGAAGCATGGTTCTAGGACCATCGGCGGGGTTCGAGTGGCCCGGATTTCACCTGGCGAAGAAAATTGAGAACGCGCTCCCCTCCGAGGTCGATCGACAGCAGCGCACGGATGAATGTCCTCGTGCGGTTTCGGCGCGGAGATGTTGCTGCTGGCACTCGCGGCTCCAGAGTGGAGAGCCCGGATGCAGGGCACGATGCCCCACGCTGGCTGCGGAGAGGCGCGCGATGCCAGATCGACAGGCGCAGCCGAACATGCGCGCCGTCGAGCTCCACGAGCGGACTCTGACTCATAAGCAGGACCAATCCGTTGGGTGAGACAGCGCGATGAAACCACCGCCACGCGATCCCGAAATGGGAATCGCGCGTTCCAGCGTGAAACAAGGCGGGGAGTTCAATCAGCAGTTCGTCGAGTGAGGACGGAGCATTTGATTGGCGTCGCCCTCTTTGCTTCCTCCGCAACCCCTTTCAGAACATTGTCTTAACCAGAGTCTTGGCTTTGGCGGCCCGAAGTCGAGATGGCGCCGGATCGCGTAGGCGCTACTGCTCCGCAGTGGCACACCTCGTGCGATATCGCGTCGAGCATGCAGCGGTCTGGCAGAAGCAGTACGAATCGAAGCCGTGCAGATCGTGGTGGACGATCAAGCGTCCGCAGGATCGATGGAGATGCCTCCCTTGTTGTCATGCTGATAGGAATCGCGGCACTGATGGCCTGTGGAGGAACTCCGCCTGGATTCGGCACAGGACCCGGCAGCATCGTGATCACGATCGTGCCTGAAAGGGCGACTTTGTTCCTTGGCCAGACACAGCAGTTCCAGGCGATTGTCGCGGGAACGCCAAACACAAGCGTCAATTGGAACGTAAACGGAGTGGCGGGAGGCAACGCGACTGTTGGGTCTATCACGATCAGCGGCCTATACACCGCGCCAGCGATTCTGCCAGCGAACGGAATTGTGACAGTCACTGCGGTTAGCGCGGCCGCCGACCAGGCAAGCGGGTCAGTCAGCGTGACGCTTGAGGATGACCTCGTCGTGAGCGTGTCTCCGGCGTCCGCGAACGTGCCGGCAGCGGGCGCTCAAGTTTTCACGGCAAAGGTAACTGGGACGGGCAGCCCTTCGACGGCGGTGACGTGGAGCGTTAACGGAATCGCCGGAGGCAATTCGACGGTGGGAACGATCGTCGCCAGCGGAGCTAATGGCGCGACATATACAGCACCTGCGGCACCGCCTTCGCCGCCGACGGTCACGGTGACGGCAACAAGCGTGGCGGATAACACGAAGACCGGCAGCGCGAGCGTCACGATTACCTGCACGACGGATTCGATTTCGCCGCCGAGCGCGAATGTTTCGCTAGGGCAGACGCAAACGTTTACGGCTTCGTTCTGTCCAACGGACGGCGCGGCAACCGCGTGGGACGTCAACGGAATCGCCGGCGGCAACGCGACGGTGGGAACGATTGCAAGCAATGGCGCGGGCGGCACGAACATAGCCGTCTACACCGCGCCTGCCGACCTGCTTTCGCCGGCGCTGGTGACGATTCATGCGACCGCAGGCAGCGTGACAACTTCCGCAACAGTGACGATCACGAGCAACGTGACCGTCAGCATCTCGCCGCCAACTGCGACGGTGGCCGTTGCGCAACGGGTGACGCTCATGGCCAACGTAACGAACACGCCGGACGCGGCCGTCATTTGGACCGTGAATGGGATTCTGAACGGCAACTCGTCGGTCGGCGAGATTTGCGTTACAGGATCGAATCCGTGCGTGTCGCCGAATGGGGCCGCCCTGGGCGCGGTGGATTACCTGGCCCCCGCGTCAGTTCCCCCTGCGAATCCAGTGACGGTGGCGGCGACGAGCAAAGCGGATCCATCCCAGAGCGGCAGCGCGATTATCACGATCGCCGCCCAGACGGGCCCGCTTGCGGTAACTGTGTCGCCGCTGTACGCATTCGTGGCGCCTTCGGGAGCGCAGTCGAGCACGGCCCAGTTCTTCGCGAACGTCACGAACACGGGCAATACGAGCGTCACGTGGAGCGTGCAGAGCGGCGTCACAGGTCAGGGATGCGGCGGCGCGGCCTGCGGATCGGTGGACGCAAACGGGCTGTACACCGCGCCCGCGACCGCGCCTTCGCCCAACGCGATCTCAGTGGTGGCGACCAGCGTTGCGGACTCGACGAAGAGTGCGAGCGCCACTGTGGCAATCACAAGCGGAGCTGTTATCGAAGTGATTTTGCCCTCGAGCGTGATGGCCGGCGCCGTCGAGAGTTTTCCCTTCGCTGTGCAGGGCCTGAACTTCGTCGCGGGGAGCGGGAGCACCGCTTCGGTGATCTTGCTGAATGGCACAGCCCGCGCGACGACTTGCGCAACTGCCGCCACTTGCGCAACGGCGCTGAACCCCGTGGATGTGCAGTCGGCAGCGACTTTTTCGGTTCAGGTGCGGAATCCAGGGTCGCCGGGTGCGCTGTCGAATCCGGTACCGTTCGTCATCGTGCCGTTCGACGTTTCGGTGGACACCATCGGGCTGACGCAAGCGCAGCCCACCGCGGCCAGCGAAGACATCGTCGTGGTTGATCCCACCACGGCTGCGGCATCTTCGCCAATCAACGTGGACTTTATCGGTTTCTTGACCGGCGGGAACAACTGCGGAGTGCAGGGTTCGCCGCTGACGGTAACGCGGCCCGCCTCCGGATCCGAAGTAGTGAGTTTGTGCGTGCACGGAAACGGACTCGATCCCACCTTCACGTACGCTTTCACGGGCCCGAGCGGCGGCGACATCGGCGTCGTGGCGTCGGGGATCACGGGACTGTTCTCGAACATGATCGAACTCGATTTGACGATTTCAAGCACGACCTTGCCAGGCGTTCGCACTTTATGGATTACGACTCTTAACAACGATCACGGAGTCGCGACGGGAATGCTGGAGGTGAAATAAGAATGCGCTTCGGGCGACGATTTTTCGCTTTCTGTGCCGGTCTGCTGATTTGCTGCGCCGCAGTGCCGGGCACGACACTCGAAAAAATGCCGGTAGAAAGAATGGCCGACGTGGCGAGAGTGATCGTGCGAGCGCGTTGCGTTTCGAACTTGACTCGCTGGGATGCCGGCGAAATCTGGACATTCAGTTCGTTTGAGGTGGCCGAAACGTGGAAGGGTTTGGCGACCGAACAAGTCACGGTGCGGCTTCTTGGCGGAACGGTTGGCTTGCTAACGTCCACCGTCTCGGGCGTGCCGCGATTCAGGACGGGCGAGGAAGTGATCTTGTTCCTGGAGCCAACCGCGCACGGAGATTTTACCGTCGTGAGCTGGCAGCAAGGCACGTTCCGCGTGGGACGTGATCCCCGCAGCGGCGCAGAGATTGTGACGCAGGATACGGCCGCGTTCGAAACTTTTGACGCACAAACGCGACAGTTCAAGGCATCTGGAATTCGCGATCTGCTGCTGCAGGCGTTTCGCGCGCGCGTGCAAGCGGCTGTGGCGGAGTCCGCACGGAGGAAATCGTGAGGCGCACTTCGGCGGTAGCGATGACGGCGATTCTCATTTTCGTGATTACGAACGGACCCATCGCGCAAGGCTACGTCTTCGATACAACGGTTCCCGCGGGAGGCTGCCCGCAACCGGATCGATGGAATTTGTCGCTCGCGGCTCCGCTGAGCCGCCAGTGGAGCACGTCGTTGCCATTGGCCCCGGCAACGATCGTGACGGTGGCGGCTTCGCAAACAAGCGCCCAACTCACCGAGATCGAGCAAGCCATCACGGATTCGTTCACGGCATGGTCCGGCGTTACGGGCACCACCTTCAACGCAAGTGCGTATCCCGGATTGATCTCGCCTATCGCGCGGGTGAGCGCTGGGAATTCGTGCTCGAACGATTCCGAAAACAACGTGGACGGAATCAACACCATTTGTTTCAACCAGTCGAGCGCGGGATTTGCGAGCGGTGTATTGGCGTTCACTCGGGTGATTACGGCGAATGCGATAGGAGTATCGGTGGGATCGAGCGCGACATCGAGTTTTGCGGGGCAAATTCTCGATTCAGATTCGCTGATTCGCAACGACGGGCAAGCCACCTTTGCGACGCCGGCGGCGCTCGGGACGGCGCAGGGCGCCGGCGCGTACGATCTGGAAACGATTCTCACGCACGAACTCGGCCATTGGTTCGGGCTGGACCATTCAGCCGTGTGGCGCTCGATGATGTTCCCTTACGCTGCGCCGCCGGGCCAGTTTCTCGGTGACCGGCCGACCGCGCAGGCTCCTGATGGCCCGTTGGCCGACGACGACCGCACGGGTATTCGCGCTCTTTATCCCGATCCCAACGATGCGATCGACGTAGGCGAGATTCGGGGCCGCGTTCTGCCGGCGAACCTGTTCGCGCTGGCTACCTATCCCGCGACATCGAATGGCAGCTTCGTAACGGGAGCTGTGGGCGCCCACGTTGTGGCAGTCGACGCGGATACTGGTTCGGTGATCGCAGGGACGCTGGCCGGATGGACCTGCGATCCATCGAAGCCACCATCGAGATTCGATGGGACATTCGATATCCAGAGGTTGCCGGTAGGGCACAACTACATGATCTACGCAGAGCCGCTCGACGGGCTGGCGGCGCCAAGCGATTTCGGCATAGCGCTGAATGACATTTGCCCCACAGGCGCCGCGCCGGCATGCGTCACTCCGGCAGTGAATGCGGGGTTCAATGCGCGCGTGCGACCGAGCAGTCAGTAGCGGGCCTCCATCTCAAACGAGTTTCCGGAGAAAAAAGCGATGCACCGCAGAGACGCAAAGTACGCTGAGAAGAGGGTCAGCAACGAGCCCGCAAAATTAAAAGCGGCTCCCGGGAGGAACGGGAGCCGCTCGTGGGATGTTGCGCGTGCAAATCCTCTACTGTGTCGGCAAACTCATCTGCGTGAAGCCGATGGTGTTCACGTCGCGCAACATCGGCGTCAGAGGCGGCAGCTTGGACGGCGTTTGGAAGTCGCTGTCGAAGTTGTAACCACGGGTCGGCGGACTATACACAAGGTTGCAGCACTTGAACGTGCTGATCGCTTGATGACTAAAGTACATGTTGACGATCGAGCCGCGATAATAAAGGGTAGCAGGGCCCCAGTTCTCGATATATCGCAAGAAGTTGTGCGCGCCACCGTCGGTTCCGAAGTCGTTTCCGACAACGCCGACGCCAGGTTGCACGAAGGGCACGTTCTTGCCCGCAGCAATGGCTACGCGGTACGTGGTCGTCGTTGCGTTACGGCCACCGTTGGTTATGACGGCGCCTACGCCGCCGATGCCATAGGGAAAAGCAAACGAGTTGACGTCGTTCCAGTTGTCCGAGAGCAGCGTCACCGCGTCCGCTACGACGGACGCTGCGACGTGCAGATCGGCATTGGGCGTCGCCAGCGTCGCATCGGCGTTCGGGTTGTTGTTGTAATCGCCCAGAATGTAGACCGGATTTTCCGACGTAATCGTCAGGCCGCAAGGCACTGCCCCGCAAACTCCGATGGGGTTGAGGACCTGTCCAAGGGAGGCGCCGTTGACCAGCTTCAGAGCACGCCGGAAGAAGATCGGCGGGTTCTCCCGTAGGTCTCCCGCCTTCGCAACTGCATACGGCCACACGGTGTTGTTCCCCGGGCAATTGTTGTTGGCCAAGAGGACGGAGTTCCCGCCGGTGACAAGGTTTGTCACATTCGCCGTTACTTGGGTGCCAGCCAAGGCGCCGATCGGCCACAGATTTGCCGGAATCGGATTCAAGACGTTGCCATAAACCCGGGGACCGGCGAGAGGATTGGGGTCAACGCCGTTGACGTAATCACCCTCGGAGTCTTCGCCCTGATCCAGCAAGGTGTTTGAGCAACTGCTGGCGCTGGCCGGATTAACGATGTCATCGTAGCCGTTACCGCCGGTGAGCACATTCGCACCGCCCACAGAGACGGGCGGGGTCGGGTCGGGCCGTTCGCTCCGACGATCGGAGAAATACACCGCGTAGCCTGTGGTGCCGGCGCCGGCGATATTACCCGGCACACCCGGGCAGATTGCAGCGTTCGTCAGGCATTGGGTCAAGTTTTGGATATCGAGTTCGACGTAATACATCGCGCCGGCAACGGGTATCCAGGGAATGGGGTTCATGCCCGCAGACGTATCGCGAAGCATTCCCTCGCGCGTGTCGTACAGCACATTGGGCCAGAAATCCGAACCATGCTGGTTCGCGGCTCCGGCTGGAAGAAGGCCACACCCACCCACGCCGTTCGCGAACGACGGGTTGTCGCGCACTCGCGCAAATCGGATTACGGCATTAGGGCTTGGATCCAAGCACCCTACCGTCGGAACTCCGGCTTTGATTGTCGGGCCCGACCCATTCACCTGGGCGCCGGGCAGGGCCAACACGGCGGGCGAGTAGTTCGCGGGATTGCCCATCGTCGCAGCACTCTCCGGGTTGATATTGCGGCCGGTATATCCCAATGCCAAGATTGTGGGTGTAATGTCTGTCCACCCGCCCGCGTTATTCTGGTAATCGATTTTCAGGCATCCCGTGATTATGGGATAACCTCGCTTTACCCAGTACCCGTCGGCTGCGCTATAGGTGTTTACTCCGCCGGTCGCGTCAGAGATCGGCAACGGGAAGACGGTCGCGCCCAAGTTAGGCGGCCACGCTGGCACGGCGTTGTATGGGGCAACACCAGCGATTGGATCATAAGCGAGTGTCGCCAGGTCGACCGGCGTTGGCACCGGGGCCGCGACGTTGGCTGAAAGATCGGGTAAAGCAGTTCCGCTCGTGCTGCTGATGTCGCTGGCTGCGCAGGTCCCGTTTGCGCCGTAGTCCGATAACAGGATTCGGATGCCCATACCTTGCATGGCGTAATAACGCTGGGCGAGCTTCGTTGCGGCGTCGGCCGTCAACCCACGGCGAATCAGGTCGATGCTCTGGCCGTTCTGCCCAAAGCCCGGGGTGGCGATCGCCAGGTTCAGAGGTTTGACTCCGGTTTCTTTCACGCCTACGTTGCCGTTGTAGACTCCGCTGGCTACGTTGGCAAATCCGGGCTCGGCGAGTCCTCCCAAGCCTGCCACCGAGTTCGCGTTTCCCAGCACGCTCTGCTGCGTAGCCTGGGCGAGCAGGTCCGGGAAAGCCGAGCCGCTGGTGATATCGATGGCGCCGCCGTAATTGCCGGCCGTCAGGAAGCCATTCTCGAGGTTGGCGGTGATGATTTCGCCCGCCGCCGTCACCTTGCCGGACATCGTCAACGCGTTGCCGCCGCCTTCAGCCAGCCACAGATTTCCGTTCGTGTGGACGCGGCCGCCGAAGTTGAAGTTCGGGCCGGCGAAGAAGTCGAGGTCCGTCTGAGAAAACATGCCGAACTGAAAAACGGGGATTGCCACGGTCTGGACCTCGCGCTGAAGCTTTACTTCCGAGTTGTACGTGCTGCGCGCGGTGACCTGAAGAGTGTAAGCAGTGGCCTGGGCGTACAAACCAGCGTACGAACCTGTAGTGATTGTGGAAAAGGCGGAGTTCGGGACGCCGCCTACGCAGGTGAAGAGCGCCTGATAGCCGGATGTTCCATCTGGATTCAGATACTGTATACCCGGAATGTTAGTGGGAGGCAAAGAGGTTACGCCCGCGGGACCGTTGATATCGTTACATGTGACACCGGGGTTCGCGTTGAACTGGTTCTCGATACCCGCCGTCAGAGCTTCCATGCCGCCCTCGGCGCCATAGAACGCCCTTTGACGGTCGGAGCTGTTGCCGCCGAGTTTTTGATCGGTCATCACGAGCCATGCCAGGCCCACGATCATCGTCGACACCAGCATCAGCACCAGAAGCGCAGTTGCCAGCGCCATCCCCGTTTCACGACGGCTTCTCATCAAAGGTCTCCTTGTTCTGAAGCAATTCATAGAGCGCATCCGACTCACTGAAACTCGTTGTAGAAATCCAATCCACGGATGCTGACAACCGTTTGCAGGTTATTGCGGAAATAGCGGTTGCTCGGGCTGTAGGGATTTTCCGATCGCGCATACAACACGATGTAGCAATCGCGAATGTAGGAGAGCGAACCGAATCCCCAACCCACCGTCCCCAAAGGATCCTCGTTTTCTGCCGGCGCCAGTAGGGCCGGCGGGACTGCTCCGGCGTTCAGGACGTCATAGAAAATTTGCATGTTCTCGATGACTTCGCCCACGGGTTGCGGAGGATTCATGTTGACCTGGCGCATCAACATGGGCTTCAGTGGATTGGCGTTGCTGATGTAGTACGTAACCATCCAAACGCGCGTGGCCGTAACCGTGACGCCAGCCCACGAACCCGCGGTTTGCATCTGGGTAACTGTACCGGAAGGCTGGCCGGAGCAATTCAGGTTGAAGGCATCTCCGCAGCTAAATGTGATGAGGTTCCCGCCCAGGTTGACGCCGCTGACCACCAGCAGGGCCATGCTGCCCGGGTTGCTCGGATTGTTCGCGTCGCAGCTATCACTGGCAACCAAGGCGCCGCTAGCGGCGCAGCCACTGGCGTTGTTCTGCAGCAGGATAAGGTCGCCTGCAGCGATGGCTGTGTTGCCGGTGTTGATATTGATGCAGGTCGGATCGAACACAAGTGTCGTCGTATTGCCGACCGTTGTGATTGTTCCGTTTGGACTCGGAGGCGCGGCGGCGCAGCTTGCGAATGGCGCTTGGCGAATGGGGTAACGGTTGAGCCAGTTTCCCGCGGCGTCTTGCAGCGTCGTATCGGCGTAGAGGACCGTAATCATATCGGTGTTCAGACCCGCAACCGTTGCTCCCTGGATCGCTGGATTGGCAACCAGCGAAGCAAGCCCCAGCTGAAAGCCGGGCGCGATTGCAGGAAGCGCGACCCAGCCAGTCGGAAACGTAGCTGGGGGAGGCGCACCCGGAGGCAGCGGGCGGATCAGGGCGGAAACCGGAGCGCCGCCGCCGCTATTCGGGATGGTGATGCCACCCTGCGGAATTCCCTCGCCGGCCTGGATAATGTCCTTGGTCATGTAGTTCAGGGAGGCTCGAAGGTTTTCTTGCGTGTCCGCCAGAAGCGTCACGCCTTGATTGGCGTGGATCGCGTCCGTGAGCGTGCGCAATGTGGCCGCCATAATGATCAGCATCAGCGCGGTTGCGGCGAGAACTTCGATCAAACTAAATCCAGCATTGCGTTTCATTCACAGCCTCCATCGAAATCCATTACGAGAAGTTCGAGATGTTCGTGGTCAGCGTGTACGAGCGCGTGAACCGGCCCGATGTATAGGTGACGGTCACTTGGATCTGGTTCAGGTTCGGCACGAGGGGCACCGGAGTGATCGTTATCGTTCGCGTGAAGCTCGAGAGCGGCACACGAACTGGGGGATTGAAATTGTTGGCGCCGTTCGGTAAAAGAATGGCGTCCGGCAAGCCGGCGCAATTGTCGTCGGCTGTTCCCACAATGCCATCGGGGCCGGGGTCACAAAGCTGCCGCGGGCCCGCGAGAAAGATGCAGCCAGCGCCGCCGCCGATGTTGCAAATCGTCGACCAGGTCGCCTGGCCCATGTCGCGCGCCGTGAAAATCGACTCCACGGCCTCCATGGCCTTTTCCTGCGCGATGTAATCATCCTGCGACGTATTCATGAAGGCCAGGCCGGTGCCGAGCATGGCTGCCAGAGCCAAAAGCCCGATCATCAGCACCACGATCGCAATCATGGTTTCCATCAACGTGAAGCCCGCTTGCCGACGTTGTGGCATACGAATGCTCATGCGCTTTCTCCGTTTCATTGGAACCACGACAATCCCGTTCCGTAAAAAGCGTGGACTCGCCCGGTGGCGCCCAGTATCGTCACGGCGCGTGACGAGGTCTTAATGTTGGTTATCCCCATGAAAACCGTGCCGTTGATGGGAACTCCATTCGCGTCCGTGAAGGTCCCATCGCTCTGGAACTGCATCCCAATCGGAGGACCTCCGACCACACCGCCGAATTCAACGCCCGCGGGAACGGCAGGGATCCCGTAAGCATCAGGCGTGTCCGGCTCTCCCGCGAATGTCATGAAGCTGACGGTGTTCTCAATCGGCAGCGTGAGGAAGGGGTTCACAGCTCGAACGTTTCCGGGCTCAACTACTTGAAACAGCTCGATGGTGTTGTTGCCGACGAACTGAAGGACGATAGTACGGCGCTGCGAGATGGCGATCTCTCGCGCCTGACGCATCGCGCCCTTGACTTGGGCCATGGCTGCATTCGCGCGGAATTGCTGCACCGTGGGCTGCAGTTCGATAACGGCCATCGCGAGAATGATCATGATGATGCCGATCACTACCACCATCTCGATGATCGTAAAGCCGCGTTCTTTGTGGCGCGCGTCGCGGAACCTGTGACACCGGCTTTTCAAGTTCGCACCCCTTGACTCGTCCATTGGATCTGGGACAAACGTCCAATTTCAGGGTGGATGGTGCATGTCTCAGGCCAGCCGGAGGCGAGGCTACGTCTATCCAGGACAATGAGTTAGGGCTTGTGACACGAAGTGCTCATGGCGGAGTCAGCCGCGGCGGAGTAGAAATGTTACCGATGGGGCCGCGGAATCCCGAACTCACAGAACGGAACGCGGGGATTAGTCCTGCTCAACGGCGCCGGGCTGGACTCCAAGAAAAACTCCGGCCCAGGGGAGAAGTGTTTTTCCTTGCCCTCCTTCTTTATGGAACTAACCGGGAGTGACGTTCCCTCAGATTCCTTTTTGAAAACTCTCAAATTCGCCCTACGATGGCAATCCATGACCGTGGACGTTTCCAACGATAGGCACTCCCGCCCTCACCGAATCGATGACGCTAGACACCAGCGACTCGCTAGTATCAGTAGTTGCGCCGACTGCGCGCCCGCCATTTTGTTGGGCCGGCCTGCGCGGCACTCGCAGGCGGCTTACTCTATGCGTAGGGCGCGGATGCGGTTGCGGCTGATACTGACTTCGATTCCGTAGGGCGGGCGGGTGTCCCAGCCCTGGACGATTGCGCCTCGCACGAGAACGCTTCCCGGCATTTCCTTAAGTTGAAGCGGATCAAACACAGCATGGCTACAGGGGTTGCCGACCATGGGATGTTTGGCCTGGATTCCGTATTCGGAGGAAAGCCGCGCGAGGTCCGTAATGTACTCAAACTGGCACTCGCTAAAGGGCACGCTCAGGGAAAAAGCCCAGTAGGAACTGCTCAGCGTGGGTGCTCCGCCGGGCAACCGAATGATGAGAGCAGGTGTGGAGGCGGATTCATTGCGGAAAAAGAATCGCTTCGAAGACCAAGGGACAGCCAACTCGCTGAGCGTGGCAATCTCGGGATTTGTTTGCGACACGACAGGTGGCTTGGAAAGAGTCTCGGCGGGCTGCGCGGGAATGCTAACCTGAGCCTGGGGAGCAGCTCCGCCCTGATTCGGATCGGGCCGTTTGGGACGGACAATCGCTCTTACGACGAAGAATCCGAGTAGACCAACGACAGCGAGGCCGAGGCCGCCCCATAGGAGTGGATTGATTCGGGCAAGATTTGCGATTGGCACTCTCGGCCGCGCTTGATTCTGAACCCCCGGAATCGTGGGCATCTCCGCCTGGAAGTTGACCTTCTTTGGCTCAGCAACGGGCCGCGCGATGAGCGTTTGACCCACTGGCGGCGGAGGCGCCGCAACGTTGGCATTCGCTTTTCTTCCGCCAGCCCGGCCATTGCGCAAGTCCTCGAGCAGCTCGTTGCAGCTCTGGTGGCGGTCCGCTGGATCCTTCGCCAGCGCTCTCGTGATCGCGCTGCTGATACCCGCCGGGATCGTGGGATCAAAGCTCTCCAGCGGAGGCGGGTCTTCGCTCAGGATCTTGTAAAGCACCGGGACGATTTCCTCACCGGGAAAAGGCTTTTGGCCACTTATCATTTCGTAGAGCATCACACCCACGGAGAAAATGTCTGACCGCCCGTCCACCGCTTTGCCCTTAGCCTGCTCGGGAGACATGTAGCTCGGCGTACCCACGACGTGTCCGGTCTGCTGCGCAGTTCCGTATTGAAGAATTTTCGCCGTGCCGAAATCGGTGACCTTAACGATGTCGTTGCCGGTGATCATGATGTTGGCCGGCTTGATGTCGCGATGAACCACGTTGCGTTCGTGTGCGAACTGCAGAGCCGAGCAAATCTGCTGGGCGATGCGGAGGACGCGCGCGACCGGGAATCTCTGCCCGGCATCTAGCATCGACTGCAGGCTCTTGCCTTCCACCAACTCCATGGTGATGTAGTACAGCCCGTCTTCCTCGCCTGCGTCGTAAACCACCACGATGTTCGGGTGCGCAAGCAGCCCCGCGGCACGTGCCTCGGTCTGGAAGCGCCGCACGAGCTCCGGCCGGGACACGCCCGTACCTTCCACCGAGAGCCGAATGGTCTTGACGGCCACGGTACGCCCGATCACCGGGTCCTTGGCCCGGTAGACCACACCCATCGCACCACGGCCCAATTCACCGACGATCTCGTATCTTCCGGCCTTGACTACCGTTTCCATTTTTGCAAGGTTGCCGCTATGTTTTCATCACTGCCGCGCGCATAGGAACGGGGACGTTTCGGTCTGCGCACACAACCCCAGCGGCATGCCCTACTTCGTACCATACTAGCCAGTTTTTGGAGGTCAATGCTTCTGCGGCCCCGGTGTTTCACAATCGCCAAGTGACTTCCGGCTTTCCATTTTCCTTCCTGCTTTGCGAATCTTCTCGCGCGGGGTGCAGTTTGAAGATGGCGCTTATCGAACCGCCGAAACTAGCATGGTTTTCTTTGACTTAGAAGCGAAAGCGTTCAAAAAGAACGTTTGGTAGCGCTAACGGGAATCGAACCCGTATTTCAGCCTTGAAAGGGCCGCGTGCTAACCGTTGCACCATAGCGCCACGGGCAGTTTAGGAGTGCCCAGTTTAGCAGAGATAGCCCCGAGTTCACACGTTCGAGGCGAGCTGACTAAAATAGAAGATGGCGATTCTCTAGCGCCAGCCGTTGCGTTCGCGCAGCGCCGTGATGTGCGCCACGTGGTGGCGGCCATGCCACGCGTAGATCTGCAAGTTGTCGTCAAGCGTCATCAGGCCGGGGTGCTCCGGATGGCGAAGAGTTCGCTTCCAGTCCGCGGCAGTGAGAGCGTTCAACAACAAAATCCAGCGCTTGTGAAGATTCTCGAGGAGCGAAAGCGACACTTCGATGGGACCTTTGGAGTCGGGCAAGTCGGCCCACCGGGCTTCGTCATACGGCTTGATCGTGGGCTGGTCTTCGGTCAACGCAAGTTTGAATCGGACAAAAGAATTCAGATGACTGTCGGGCAAATGATGCACAACCTGCCGGACCGTCCAGCCGCCAGGGCGGTACGGGGTGTCAAGCTGCTTGTCGTTCAAACCTGCGACAGCTGCTCTCAGCTTCACAGGCGTCTCGGCGATGGCGTCGATAAGAGCCCGCCGCTGGCTTTCCGTCACATTTTCTATGCGTTCACGTTTTCCGATCGGATAGCGCAGGTCTGCGTCCATGGCGGCTCCTTGATGCGCAGCTCCAGACAAATGATAACCATTATTCAGATGCAGCGACAAAGCGCAAGATTCGGGAGGCAAATGGGAAGCGAGTCGAGAGGGACAAATTGGCTGCGCCGAACCCGCGGTCAAGATTCGTCAGCAAGCTTTGTTAACAAGTACGAGGGATGATTGAGACCCGTCGGCGGATACAATTCCTCGTGCGTGAAGCGGAAGCCCAGTTTCTGAAGCACTCGGCGCGATGCTTCGTTCGCTGGATGATGGCCGGCGAAGAGCGCGCTCGCCCGAATGCTGCCGAAGGCGAACGCGATCATCGCCAGCGCTGCTTCCTGTGCCAGCCCTTTGCGCCAATGCGCCGCTCGAACGTGAAACCCGAGTTCGTAAATCTGTTCTTCGAGTTTGTATGGCCTCAAGCCGGCGCATCCGGCGAACTCATCGTCCGCAAGCAAAAACATTGGCCAATACTGAACGCGGTGGGCGGCCATCGACGCGATCTCGCTGTCAAGGCGCGCCTTCACCTTTTCCGGCGAAAAGGGCCCGCCAATCCATCGCGTGACTTCGGGATCTCCCCAGAGCGCAAGCGCGAGAGGCAGATCATTCGCGGACCACTGGCGGAAGCCGAGGCGAGAAGTGCGGAGAAAATAAGCGTTCGACAACTGCTTATCGCTAACCCTGGCGGTCCTGAAATTCTTCGTGCCAGGCCATCTGGATGGCTTCGAGCTTGCCTTCGTTCGATTGCTTGGGATCGCCCGAAAAACCCGGAAGCGCGATTACCCATTTGTGGAGATCGGTGAAGCGGACGGTGAGCGGGTCCGTTTCCGGATATTTTTCGGAGAGCTGAATGCCGATTTCTTCGGCGTTGTCCCAATCGAATGTCGGCGGCATCAGTGTCCCTCGACTGCGTTCTAGTGTTCGGCTTCCTTGGCGTAGTTCTTGTTCCACTCGGGGATTTCGACGACGAGATCCTTCGTGCCGTCCGGCACGCACTGGCAGCCGAGGCGTGATTTCGGGGTCACGCCGGGCGCTTCGTCGAGCTGGTCGAGCTCGGCATCCGTCGCTTCGTTGCAGGTGTCGAGGCCTTCGTGAACGATTACATGGCATGTGGAGCAAGCGCACACTCCGCCGCACGCATGATCCAGGCCCATCTGGTAGCCCTGCGAAATGTCGAGAATGCTTCCCGGCAGGCCGTCGTGGCCGTACGGAATTTTGTCGGGATCGATCTCGACGGTCTTCCCTTCCTTGATGAAGGTGACCTTGAATTTCTTCGTCGCGGGCGTGTATTTAACTTCTTCGATGTACGGGTTCTGGCCGCCCATTGTGATACTCCTTGTCTAAACTTCGTCGAGGCGCTTGCCTTGCAGCGCCGTTTGCAACGTGCTGTTCATCAGAATCTCAGCCAGGTGCATCGTGGCCTGATTCAGTTCGTCCACGCGCTGGCGAATGAGCTTGTAGTCCGTGCTCCTCATCGCCTCGCGGAGACTTGTTTCCGTTTCGGTGATGGCTCGCCGCTCGTCCGCGGAAAGCTCCTGCGCGCGGGGATCGGAAAGCGTTTTCGTCGTCGCCTGCAAAATCGTTTCCGCTTCGTTGCGAGCTTCGATCAACTGGCGTTCGGCGAAATCCTGCTCGGCAAACTCGATCGATTCCTCGAGCATGTGCTCGATTTCGTTGTCAGACAAGCCGTAACTGGGCTGCACTTCGATGCTTTGCTGCTGGCCGGTCTTCAGATCGCGCGCGCCCACCTGCAGGATTCCGTTGGCGTCGATCAGGAATTTCACTTCGACGCGCGCCAGCCCCGCGGGACCCGGCGCGACTTTCAATTGAAAGCGCGCCAGCGAACGGCAATCCTTCGCGAGTTCGCGTTCACCCTGCAGAACGTGAACGTCGATGCCCGTCTGGTTTTCGACGCCCGTGGTGAACAGTTCCTGAGCGCTGGCGGGAATCGTCGAGTTGCGCGGGATGATTTTCGCGACGACGCCTCCCATCGTCTCGATGCCCAGCGACAATGGCGTAACGTCGAGCAGCAGCATGTCCGTCACACCCGTCTCGAGGATGTTGGCTTGGACGGCAGCTCCCAGCGCGACCACTTCGTCAGGATCGAGCTCGCAATGCGGCGGGCGCTGGAAATAATCGCCGACGGTCTTTCGCACGAGCGGGATTCGAGTCGAACCGCCGACCAGCACCACCTCCTCGATTTCCGTTGGAGCCAGTTTCGCGTCCGCCAGCGCCATCTTCACCGGGGCCATCGTGCGCGCGACGATCGGGCGAATCAGTTCCTCGAATTGAGAGCGCGTGAACTCGCGAACGTACACTCGCTTGGCATCCACCGGAAATTGCACGGACGCTTTCTCGGCCGTCGAAAGCTCATGCTTCACTTGAATCAAAGACTTGCGCAACTGCTGCGCCGCTTCTCCGCGCTGAGCGACGTCGACTCCGAACTGGAGCCGAATCTCGCTGCGCGCGAGGCCGATCAGCGCGTTGTCGATATCGTCGCCGCCAAGATGCGTGTCGCCGTTCGTCGAGAGAACCTGGTAGATATCGCCCTCGCCCGTGGTGATCAGCTTCAGAATCGAAATGTCGAACGTGCCGCCGCCGAAGTCGTACACAGCCACCTTGCCCCGCTTCTGTTTGTGCAGGCCGTAGGCCAGCGCCGCAGCAGTGGGCTCGTTGACGAGCCGCAAAACTTCCAGGCCCGCCAGACGCCCGGCGTCTTTCGTGGCCTGGCGCTGCGCATCATTGAAGTATGCGGGCACGGTGATCACCGCGCGGTCGACCGGCTCCTTGAAATAGTTTTCCGCCCACGATTTCAATTCGCGAAGAATAAACGCCGAGATTTCAGGCGGCGTGAAAACTTTGTCTCCCAGGCGCACGCGAATCGTATTGTGGCTCTCGGAATCGATCCGAAACGGGAAGATTTTCAGCTCATCCTGAATGTCGCCAACGCCGCGGCCCATCAAACGCTTCACAGAGTAAATCGTGCGTTCGGGCTGCGTGAGCAGGCGGCGCCGAGCCGCTTCGCCGACGACGACTTGCCCATCCGCATCAACGCTGACCACCGACGGACACAGCGTCGAACCGTATGGGCCCGGAATACACTTCGGCAGCCGCGTTTGCGGATCGTTGTACGCAATCAGGCTGAACGTGGTCCCCAGGTCGATTCCAACAACACGTCCCATGATCACTTATCCTTGTGCGCCAGAACGCATCGGAGGCGCAACCCGTGTCCCATTTACGCGCTCGCGAATTGACCGCGACAGCGCGCCGAGCATCTGCCCAACAGAATCGCACCGTCGCTACTCGGATCGCCCGCGGGCTTCGCACGGGTCGCGGATCGCGGGCCGCGGGTCACGGCAACATCTCCTTCTGCACACCTGCCACCAAATTCCGAATGTAGCTGCGGCGGTTCAGGATCTCGTTCATTCGCGCGAGGAGCGTTGTGCGCTTCGCGGCATCGGCGCTTGCATCGACAGCGGCGTCCCATTCGCGGCCTACGGCCGCGAGTTCGACGTCCACTTCCGCAAGTTTCTGCTGGAAATTCTGCTGCGCCGCGCTTAGCCGCTGGCGAAGGCTGGTGACGTCGCCGCCCTCCGCGCGGGCTTCTCGCAATTCGTCGAGCGATTCGTTCAGCTCAAATACCTCTTCGAGAAGTTCGGGCGGCGCCTGCTGCTTCGTCGTGCCTTCCTTGCGAAGACCTAGATGCAGAAGCAAGTATTCGACACGCGCGATCGGCTCGCGCAGCGTGCGATACGCGTCGTTCAATTGCGACGACCGCTCGAGCGACATCTCGCGCTCATATTCGCTGGCCCGGACGAAATTGTCGGGATGCAGCTTCCAGCTCAGCTTGTGAAATTGCGCCTCGAGCGCATCGGCGTCGAGCGTCAGCTTCTGCGGAAGCCCGAAGAACGCGAAATAGTCCGTGCCAGCCGGAAGCGGCTGCACTTTGCCGCACGCCGGACAAAAATGCCGGCCATCCACGGCCTTCTGGCAACTCCAGCACTTCGCTGTAGCGGGGGCGTCCGTTCTCGTTTGCGTCACACTCATGCGCTCTCGAATGAAATCCGGGGACTATCCGCGACGGTACTTTCAAAACCGGGGCAGGCTGCCTGCGCTACAGAACTTCAGGCCGTGAAAGAACTCCCGCAGCCGCAGCTCCGCGCCGCCTGCGGATTCTGGAAGACGAAACCTTGCCTCATCAGGTCTTCCTGATAATCGAGCGTCGTGTCGTTGAGGTAGAGAAAGCTTTTCGGGTCCACGAAAATGCGCGCGCCATTCTCTTCGAACACCTTGTCGCGATTGCGCGCCTCGGTCTCGAGCCGCATCGCGTAGCTCAACCCCGAACAGCCTCCGCCTTGCACACCCACGCGCAGCCCGCCCGACTCGGCGGGAACGCCTTCCTTGGTCAGCAGCTCGCGAATTTTGGTCGCAGCTTTTTCGGTAACGTGGATCATAGAAATTCTCTCACACCGCGTCCCGCAAGCCCCGCGTCCGCCCAGAGACGAACCACGCAGTCTGCCCGTCGGGGCACGCGTGCACTCACGCGCGCGTTATTAGTTATGCGCTGCGGCCGGCTCGGCTGGCTGCGCTTCGGCTTGACCTTGCTTCGTCTTCCAATTAGCAAGGGCGGCCTTGATTGCGTCTTCCGCCAGAACCGAACAATGAATCTTGACGGGCGGGAGCGAGAGCTCGCGCACGATGTCCGTGTTCTTGATGGCCAGCGCTTCCTCCACCGTCTTGCCCTTCACCCACTCGGTGGCGAGCGAAGAGCTTGCGATCGCCGAACCGCAGCCGAACGTCTTGAACTTCGCCTCTTCGATCACGTGCGTCTCGGGGTTCACCTTCATCTGCAGCTTCATGACGTCGCCGCATTCGGGTGCGCCCACGAGGCCCGTGCCGACGTTCGGGTCACTCTTATCGAGCGAGCCAACGTTGCGCGGATTCTTGTAGTGATCCACTACCTTGTCGGAATAAGCCATGGTTCGTTTGCTCCTTTAGTTCAAAGAAATTTGTTGCAGGCCCGTTGCCCCACTAGTGCGAATCGGAGGCAACCACCCACTTCATCTTGCTGACGTCGACGCCTTCTTTCGCCATTTCATACAGCGGCGAAAGCTCGCGCAGGCGCTTCACGGTCTCCACAACGCGGTCCGCCACATAGTCCACTTCTTCTTCTGTGTTGAACCGGCCAAGCCCGAAACGGATCGATGTATGAGCCAAATCCTCGCCCACGCCGAGCGCCTTCAGCACATAGCTGGGTTCGAGGGTCGCCGAAGTGCAAGCCGAGCCGCTCGAAACGGCGATGTCGTTGATGCCCATCAGCAGCGATTCGCCTTCCACGTACGCGAAGCTGATATTGATGTTGTGCGGCAGACGATGCTCCATCGAGCCATTGATATAGGTTTCGTCAAGCCGCGACATGATGGAGTCCTTCAGGCGGTCGCGCAGCTTGCTCAATTTCGCGGATTCCGTTGCCATCTCCTGCTGGCAGAGCTCGCATGCTTTGCCCAAGCCGACGATTCCGGTCACGTTGAGCGTGCCCGAACGCATGCCGCGCTCGTGGCCGCCGCCGTCGATGATCGCGGCGAGCTGAACGCGCGGGTTCTTGCGGCGAACGTAGAGAGCGCCCACACCCTTCGGCCCGTAAATCTTGTGTCCCGAAATCGACATCAGGTCGATGCCGTCCTTCTGGACGTCAACGGGAATCTTCCCGACGGCCTGCACGCCATCCACGTGGAAGAAGATGCCCTTTTCCTTGGCGATCTTGCCGATTTCAGCGATCGGCTGCACCACGCCGATCTCGTTGTTCGCGTACATGATCGAGATCAGGATCGTCTTCGGCGTGATTGCGCGGCGAAGCTCCTCCAGGTTGATGCGCCCGTCCTTTTCCACCGGCAGATATGTCACTTCATAGCCATACTTCTCCAGGCGCTTGCAGGTGTCCAGAGTGGCCTTATGCTCGGTGACCTGCGTGATGATGTGGTTGCCCTTCTCGCGATACATTTCCGCGGCGCCCTTGATCGCAAGATTGGTCGATTCCGTCGCGCCGCTGGTGAAGATGATCTCTTTGGGCGTCGCGTTGATCAGTCGAGCGATCTGCCCGCGCGCGTTCTCGACGGCCTCTTCTGCCTTCCAGCCGAATTCATGGTTGCGGCTGGCGGCATTGCCAAACGTCTCGGTGAAATACGGCAACATGGCGTCGAGGACGCGAGGATCAACAGGCGTCGTCGCGTGATTATCAAAATAAACGGGAAGCTTGATTGCCATTCGATTCTCCTCAGCTAATTTCAAACCCCAACTTTCAAACTCTTAGCTCGACCATTTCAGCCAGCGGCGCCTCGTCCGTCATCTGCGAAATCGTCACTTTGTCGAGCACTTCCAGGATGCTCTCGTTCACACGACGCAGCGGCTCCCGGATCGAGCACGTGGTGGACAGGTCGCACTCCCCGTGAGAAGTCACGCAGGAAGTGATGAACAACGGGCCGTCGATGGCCTTGATTGCGTCGAGGGCCGTAATGCGTGACGGGTCGCGCGCCAGAGTGTAGCCTCCGCTCGAACCGTAGCGCGCCACCAACAGTCCCCCCTTGGCCAGCTTCTGCAGCACCTTCGCCATCAGTGGCGTTGAGATCCCGTAAACCTCAGCAATGTCCGTGGCGCTGTAGGACGCCCCGCTATGCGTCGCGAGGTGCTTCAAAGCAATGAGTCCGTAGTCGGCCTTCTTGGACAGCTTCATCATAGATGCATATACGACTCAATCAGTCGCATATTGATTCTACGGCCGCCCCACCCTAATGTCAAGAGAGTCGTTAAGGCCAACTGGCTTCTTTGCATCATGTTAAAGCACGACCATTTTAGTCGGCTATGTCAACCAGAGTGGGGCAAACGGTATCCCAGAACCATCGAATGGCTACTAGCGAGCCTAAACGGCTCAGGGGCTTTGTTTCACCTTGGTAGCCTCGCCGAATCCGAAGTTCTTAGTGCGGGTAGCCGGCGTTGATGAAGTCGTCGATGTCCTTGTGCAGTTTGTGATGAGCGCTTTCGTCGATGTACATCATGTGCCCACCCTCGTAGTACGCGAAGCTGGCGTTCTTGCGGATCACCGGCTCCAGGCCCATGTGCGCGACGGTTTCCTCGATGCCATTGAACGGCGTGGCGAGGTCGTAGTAGCCGCAAACGACCAGCAACTTCAGGCTCGATTGCTGCGTCATCGCGGCGCGAAGAACTTCCGCCACTTGCGTGTCGCCCGTGCGGTCCCAAGGACGCACGTTGGCCGACACGGTGTAATACATATCGCTTTCCCACTTTAGGTCGCGCCTTACGTAGTCGTGAAACGTGGCCACGAACGCACCTTCATAAGACGCTTCGCTCGGGTCGTAGTCCGGGCTCTCTCCCGCAGCGTCCGCTTCGATGCCTTCGAAACGGGAATCGAGGCGGCCCACCGTGCGGCGCTTGTCGCGCTCGAGTTCCTTGAACCAGCGAAACGGGCTGACGCGAAGATTCGCTTCCTCGATGTACTTCGGGGAAAGGCCGGTGAAACGCGCCAAATCCTGAACCACTTTCTGGCGTTCCGCAGGAGAAAGATTTTCACCCTTCTGCAAAGCCGCCGCGTATTCTCCGTGCGCGAATTCGCGCGCCTGCTGGGCCACTTGCTCGATGCTCTCCGACTGCAAATCGGCAGGCAATAGGTGGTGATACCAGGCCGAGGTCGTGTACGTGGGCAGGAAATACTCGATGCGATCATCCGCGCCCCAACTCGAGAAGGCTACCGAGGAAACCAACACGATGCCGTTCAGGTAGATTTGATGGCGATCTTGCAGGACGCCGGAGAGTTCCGCCGAACGCGTAGTTCCATAGCTTTCGCCGATGAGGTACTTCGGCGAATCCCAGCGCTCCGTGCGCGTGATGTATTGGTAGATGAAATCCGCGAACCATGTGGCGTCTTCGACGATGCCGTAGAACTGCTTGGTATCTTCGCCGGGCGCCGGACGGCTGTAGCCCGTTGAAACAGCGTCGATGAACACGAGGTCGGTGGCGTCGAGGAACGAATCCTCATTATCGGTGATCGAGTAAGGCGCGGGCATCCCGTGACCGTCCGCCGTCAGGACCACGCGCTTCGGCCCCATTCCCATGTGTGTGAAAAGCGAAGCCGAACCGGGCCCGCCGTTGTACACGAACGAAATCGGACGCTTCGAGACGTCCGGCACGCCATCCTTTGTATATGCCACGTAGAAGAAAACCGCTTTCGGCTTGCCGTCGTCGGCCTTGATCACGTACGTAGCTGCGGTGGCCGTGTAGTTGATTTCCTGGCCGCCGATGCGCGCGCTGTGGTGCGTCACCGATGATTTTTCTTCGGGCGGCGGCAGCGGCTTCTGTTCCGGGGCTTTCGCGCCTTCGGCTGCTGATGGCGGAGCCTGTTGGCCAGGCGGCATTTCGCCGCGCCCCGGCCGCTGCGGATCGCTTTGCGCCGACGCTACGCTTGCAACCAGCAGTGCCGTGAATCCTGCGACGATCAATTGCCTCAGTCTCATTCCCATGCCCCTTTCGTGAATAAGAAAGCTTTTCGATGACGTAAGGACTTCCCGAAAGCCCGGTGGATTGTACTCGGACGGCCCGCGAAGGAGCACGGTTTCATTCAAAAATCGAGAGGTCTTGCGGAGGGTCGGAACGGAAGGCGGCGCGTTCACGTCGCGCGCCAAATTGGGCGGCCAAGTCAGACGGGCGCGCCGGATTTTTGTCGCGGCTTCACGTGAAATTGTAGGTTAGAATCGACCACCGGATGGCCATCGAAAAAGGCAAAGCTGTCACGGCGATCTATCCAGGGACGTTTGACCCTGTGACGAAGGGCCACCTGGACTTGATCGCGCGCGCAGCGAAGATTTTCGACCGGCTGGTGGTTGCCGTGGCGCGCAATCTCGACAAGGACCCGGTTTTCACCGTCCCGGAACGCGTCGAGATGCTCGAAGCCGTCACCTACGAGTGGAAGAACGTCGAGGTGGAGGTGTTCGACGGGCTGCTGATGGAATTCGCGCGCACAAAGGGAGCGCGCGTGGTGCTGCGCGGGATTCGAGCCGTCTCCGACTACGAATACGAGCTGCAGATGGCGATGATGAACCGCAAAATCGAGCCCGAGATCGAAACCGTGTTCATGATGCCGGGCGAGGCCTACAGCTACGTAAGTTCGCGGCTCGTGAGAGAATTGGCCCGGCTGCATGGCCCGATTCAGGACCTCGTGCCGCCGATCGTGGAAGAGCGGCTGCGAGCAAAATTTAGTTGAAGATGGCATTTTTTGGCTGCGGCACAGTGGCAATCAGCGGATACCTTATCCAGGAGCAGATGGAAAGATGGAACCGGCAACCGGAATGAAGCTCGAGGAAGCAATCCACCTTGCAGACCGCGTGAACCGCATCAGCGTCTCGCAGACGATGGCGGTGATGCAGGAAGCGGAACGATTCAAGGCGCGCGGCGCGGATGTGGTGGATTTTGGTCCTGGCGAACCGGACTTCCCTACGCCCGACCATATCAAGCGCGCGGCGATCAAGGCGCTCGACGAAAACCGGACGAAGTACACGGCGACGCCGGGAATCGCGCCCCTGCGCCAGGCGATTTGCGACTGGCACGCCGCACAACTCGCCTCTTCGTATCAGCCTGCCGAGTGCGTCGTCACGGTGGGGGGCAAGCACGCGGTTTTCAATTCGATCTGCTCGCTCGTGAACGGCGGCGACGAAGTGGTGATCCCCGCACCCTATTGGGTGAGCTATCCCGACATCGTGAAGTATGCCGGCGGGACTCCTGTAATCGTCGAGACTCGCGAGAAGGACGGTTTCTCTCCGCGCCCCGAGGATATCGAGAGGGCCATCACGTCGCGCACCCGCGTCGTTATCATCAATTCGCCGAGCAACCCCACCGGCGCAGTGATTCCCCAAAATGAGTTCGTGCGAATTCTGGAAGTTTGCCAGAAGCACGGCGTCTGGCTGCTTTCCGACGAGTGCTATTCGCATTTCGTCTACGGCGACGCGCGGCCTTATTCCATCGCGAGCGTGCCGGGCTCAAAGGAGCACGTCATCATCGCCGGGTCATTCTCGAAAACCTTTGCCATGACCGGCTGGCGAATGGGATACGCGCTTGCTCCGGCGCCGCTCGTGGGAGCCATCACCAAGCTGCAGAGCCAATCCACGTCGAATCCCAATTCGATCGCGCAGTACGCGGCGCTCGAAGCGATGCGCGGGCCGATGGATTCCGTCGGCGTGATGCTCGCCGAATATGCGCGCCGGCGCGAGCTGATTCTTGCGGGACTGCGCGCCATTCCCGGAGTCACGTGTACGGCGCCGCAGGGCGCGTTCTACGTTTTCCCGAACGTCTCGGCGCACACCAATGCGGAAATGCCTGACGATACCGCGATCGCCCGGCAGCTTCTCGAGCGCGAACACGTCGCCGTCGTTCCAGGCGAAGCCTTCGGCGCGCCCGGACACGTCCGGATTTCTTACGCGACTTCGATCGAGCGAATCGAGGAAGGCTTGCGGCGTCTCACGCGCTTCTTCGGCAGAGGAAAGTGAACCTCTCTCCGGCGCGGCTGGAGCCCATTTTCAGCCCGCGTCCCTGGGGCGCGCTTTCGCTCGCGCCGCTCTTTCCTGAAAAGTCCAATCTGAGTGAACCGATCGGCGAAGCCTGGATGACCGGCCTCGAGTGCCGGTTCGCCAATGGTCCGTTCGCGGGCCACAAGCTCGGCGAAGCTTGGTCCGCGATGAAAGCGGACTGGACCGGGAACGCCATCAACCACAGCGCCGGTTTTCCCCTGCTCGTCAAATTTCTTTTCACCGAAGAGAATCTCTCCGTGCAGGTTCACCCGGACGACGAGTACGCAAAGCGTCTCGACGCGTCGGCGGGCGGGCGCGGCAAGACGGAAATGTGGTACGCACTACGCGCGCGGCCGGGCGCGAAAGTGCTCGCGGGCCTGAGACCGGATGTCACTCCCGAAATATTCAAGCGCGCCATTGTCGAGGGAACGGCGGAGGACTTACTCCAGCATGTGCCCCTGCGCGCGGGAGAGGCCATATTCGTCCCCGCACGGACGGCGCACACCATCGGCGCCGGGCTCGTGCTGTGCGAGATTCAGGAATATTCCGACCTGACCTACCGCGTTTACGATTACAACCGGCGCGACGCGCACGGCAAGTCACGCGAACTCCACATCGAAAAAGCGCTCGAGGTCATGCGGTTCGGCAAACAGAGCGGCGGAAAAATCGATCCGGTCCGGATCGAGTGCGGAGCGGACACCGAGACTTACTTTGTAGCGTGCCGTTATTTCGCCACCGAGAAGTGGGAATTCGCGAAGCCGATCGCGGCCGTGAGTTCGCGCGAGCATTTCGATCTCGTGATTTTGCTGGAAGGCGCCGGAGACATCGAGTGGGGTCGCGAGCGCGCGGCGTACGCTCCGGCACAGGTTTGGATCATTCCGGCCGCGCTTGGCGCGTATCAAATCGTTCCGGCATCGCGAACTTCCCTTCTGCGCACCTATGTGCCGAGCGACCTGAACGAGTTCGTTCACCGGCTAAAGGAGCGCGGCGTTGACCCGCAAGCAGCGTCGAGGTTGATTTACTCGTGAGCAGACAAACGCCAAGGCTCCCCTCGTGTGCCGTCCTGCTCGCGGGCGGGCGCGGGACCCGCTTCTGGCCGCGCAGCCGCATGCGCACGCCCAAACAACTGCTCAACATCACCGGCGACACGACGATGCTCTCGCAAACCGTCAACCGCCTCCTGCCGGTCTTTGGCGGGCGCAATTTTTGGGTCGTCACCAACACTGGGCAAGCCGCGGCCGTGCGCAAGGAACTTCGAAATGTGCCGGCGTCCCATGTTCTCACCGAGCCCGTCGGGCGCAATACGGCCGCGGCAATCGGGCTCGCCGCAATCCATTTGATAAGAGAATACGATGATGCTGTCATGGCCGTGCTCCCGTCGGATAGCTACGTGGCGGACCCGGCGCGTTACCGGGGGCTGGTGAGCGTGGCCGTTTCGCTGGCAAAGAGGCCAGGGAATCTGCTGGTACTCGGAATTCCGCCGACGCGGCCCGAAACCGGATACGGCTACATCGAGCGCGGGGAGCTTGCAATCCGCGCCTTCAACACTCGGGCCTTCGCGGTGCGGCGTTTCACGGAAAAGCCGGAGCTGAGCGTCGCGCAGAAATATGTGGCGTCTGGAAAATACCTGTGGAACGCGGGAATGTTTTTCTGGCGCGCGTCAACTTTCATGGAGAGCCTGAAGCTGTTCCTTCCGGTAACTCATGAGGCGCTCTGCCAGTTGGCCGAAACGATCGGGACGCGGCGTTACAACTCCACGCTCGAGCGAATTTACCCGAAGCTTGAGAGCATTTCCGTCGACTACGCGGTCATGGAGCCAACAACGCGCGAGAAATCCGGTGCCTTTCGTGTGCTGGTGATTCCCGCGAAAGTCGGCTGGAGTGATATCGGTTCGTGGGCGGCCGTGCACGAACTCCTCGCGGCAGCGCCGGAAGCCAACGTGTCGGCCGGCCCCTTGTTTGCTTTAGACGCGCAGGGAAATTACTTCTGGAGCCCCAAGAAGTTTGTGGCCGCGATCGGAGTCAGCAATCTCGTTTTCGTCGAGACGGACGATGCCGTCCTGTTGTGCCCGTGCGACCGCTCGCAGGACGTGGGCAAAATCGTGAAATGGCTCGAGCAGCAGAAATCGAAGGCTCTCCTCTAGCTCCGCTTCCCTCGAACACAGGGTCATGCCTTATACTTCCAGACGATGAGCGAAATCAAATTCGGCACGGACGGATGGCGCGGCGTCATCGCCGAGGACTTCACGAACGACAACGTTCGCAAGGTGGCGCACGCGATTGCCCGGTACGTGATTCGCGCGGAACGTCCCGAGCGCGGCGTTCTGGTCGGGTACGACACGCGGTTCGGCTCCGAGCGGTTCGCCCGAGTGGCGGCGGAGACTGTAGCTGCCACCGGTACGCCCGTATGGCTCGCGGCCGACGCCTGCCCGACGCCCGCGATTTCGCTTCTCGTGCGTCTGCGCGGCGCTACCGCTGGAATTCAAATCACCGCAAGCCACAATCCGTATCAATGGAACGGCATGAAGCTGAAGGCGAGCTACGGTAGTTCGGCTTCGCCCGCGATCGTTTCGCAAGTGGAAGGCGAACTCGAGAAAGTGCTGCGCGAAGGCGTTCCGTCGTTGCCACCGCGCCACGACCTGCTTCATTCGCTCGACGTGCGCGCTCCGTATCTCGAGGCGTTGCAGGGCCTGGTGGACTGGGACCGTCTGCGCGCATCGAAGCTGCGCTTCCTGATCGACCCCATGCATGGATCGGCGCGCGGGCTGCTTCGCGATCTGTTCCACCGCAACGGAATCCCGTGCGATGAGATTCGCGGCACGCGCGATCCTCTTTTCGGGGGCGTGAACCCCGAGCCGATCGAGCCGCACGTGGAAGCGTTGCGCCGCGCGTTGCGCGACGGTAAGTACGATGCCGGATTCGCGTTCGACGGCGACGGCGACCGCATCGGCGCCATGGACCGCGACGGCACATTTATCACGCCCCACCAGATTTTCGCGCTGCTCCTCTGGCATCTCGCCGGCACGCGAAAGCTCACAGGCGACGTAGCCAAAACCTTCTCGACCACGAAAATGATCGACAAGATCGCCGCCAAGTTCGCGCGCAAAGTCCACGAAACGCCGATCGGATTCAAATACATCTGCGACAAAATGCTCGAAAACGACATCTTGCTGGGAGGCGAAGAGAGCGGCGGCATCGGCACGAAGCTGTACCTTCCGGAGCGCGACGCCACCGTGAACGCCCTGCTGCTGGCGGAAGTGATGGCCTGGCACGGCAAGCGGCTCGGCGAATTGGTGAAGATGCTTCAGGATGAATTCGGCGGCCACCACTACGGGCGCGTGGACCTGGCGTTGAAACCGGGCCAGAAAGAGAAAGCCATCGCGCATTTCTCAAACGGAAAGATGAAGCGCCTGCTGGACTGGCCGGTGACGGCACGCGAAAACCTGGACGGAATCAAGGCGTACCTAGGCGACGTTGGCTGGGTGATGGTGCGCGCCTCCGGCACCGAGCGAATGCTGCGCATCTATTCCGAGACCACGCGCCCAGAAACGACGCGGCGCGTCTTGGACGAAGTGACCAAATTGGTTCTCGCGCTTTAATTCAGTCCGAGTAAGATCCTCCTTGCAAGCCTGCCGCCGGACCTTGCGCGGCGATACATGCGGAACCCGGGAGAATTGAAAATGGAAGCCGTGAACCTGCAGGAAAAACTCTCGAGCGTGAAGGAATACTGGAGCCCGAAAATCGTGGGCGAGTTGAACGATTCGTACGTGAAAGTCGTGAAATTCACGGGCGAATTCGTCTGGCACCACCACGATCACGAAGACGAACTGTTCCTCGTCGTAAAGGGACGAATGCGCATGAAGTTTCGCGATCGCGATGTGCTGGTTTCGCCGGGAGAATTCATCATCGTACCCAAGGGCGTCGAACATCTCCCGGTCGCGGAAGGCGAAGTCCATGTCGTCCTGTTCGAGCCAAAGACCACCCTCAATACCGGTAATGTGCGGAACGAGCGGACCGTGGTAGAACTGGAACGGATCTAGCAGCATCTGTTCCCAAGTCGATTCGAAAGCCAGGCAAACAATGAAGCGCCGACTCTACACTCTGGACGTTTTCACGACGAAGCCGTATGCGGGAAATCCGCTCGCGGTGATTACCGATGGCGACGGGCTTTCTTCCGCCGTGATGCAGTCCATCGCTCGCGAAATGAATTTGTCGGAAACGGTCTTCGTGCAAAAGCCCACGAACAACCGCGCGCTGGCGCGTCTCCGAATCTTCACCACGACCACCGAGTTGCCTCTCGCCGGCCATCCCGTGATTGGGACGTGGTTTCTGCTCGCCGAATTGGGTGTTGTGCCGGCATCGTCCGAGGGCCGCGTGCACGTGTTGCAGCAGACAGGCGCCGGAATCCTGCCCGTCGAATTCACGTTTCGCGACGGCCATCCCGCGCTCGTCACCATGACGCAAAAGCCCGCGCGCTTCAAGCCCACGAAAATCAATCGAGCGAAGCTGGCCGAAGCGCTGGGGCTCAAGACGAGCGATCTCGATTCCGCGTTGCCGATCGAGTTTGTTTCGACGGGAATTTTCAACCTGATGGTGCCCGTCAAGCGCCGCGACACTCTGAAAAGGATTCATCTGAACATGCGAGCGCTGGCCGGAGTGGTTTCGAGCCACGCATCCATGGCCTACTGCTTCGCCCTCGGTGCGGCAGGACACGCATTCGCGCGCGGGATGCTGCCGTGGGGAATGACGGAAGACCCGGCCACGGGTTCGGCGGGCGGCTCGCTCGGCGCATACCTCGTGCAACATGGCAAGTTGCGCGCGGGCGATTCGTTGGTGATCGCCCAGGGAGTCGAGATGGGACGCCCCAGCGAAATTCGCGTCGAAGTCGGGTCCGACCGCGGACGGCTCGTCCCGAAGGTGAGCGGCTCCGCGGTCCGAATCTTCGAAGGCCACATCGAAGCCTAGCCGGGCCCGCCGCATCGCCTTCGGCCTGGGCCTCCGAGAAGTCCGTTTCGGAATCCGGAAAAGGCGTCTTGGTTGCGATTAGAAATTGTTTCACCCTGTGTTTTCATGTAGTTGGGTCGATTTCTAATCGTAAATTGTTGCGATTAGATTCTTGCCCGGCCTCCCAGAGGAGGTTCCCTCGGCTCCCGATGGTCGCTCGGGATGCCGATCCTCGACGGATCGGGAGTTGCGATTAGGGTCTTCTTCGGCTGCCCTAGGCTTTTCCTCGTCTTCCGTGTCGCTTGGCTCCGAGAATCCCTCGATCTCGAGTTCTGGGCCAACCTCCTGCGGGATGCCCAGGGAGGAGATGGGGGCAGGGCCGGTAAGGATAAGGTTGGTCCTGGTCGGCTCGAACCATTTGCCAGCGTCGTCGAGGTGGGCGTAGACGCGGGCGGCGCGAGTGATTACTTCGGCCCATTCAATGTTGCAATCGTCGGAGGACTCGATGATGTTCTCGAGAGCGCGGCTGAGTTCGCGCTTTCGTCGAGGGAAGAGGCCGGTGGCGCGGGCGTGGCGATAAATGGAAGCCTGGCTGATCTGGTAGTTCCTCGCAATCTCGTCGGGGCGGCGCCAATCGATGAAATCATCTTCAATGTCTTCGCGGTCCCGGTGAGAGCAGATCACGCATTTGCGGGCGTGACGGGCCAGGCTGGGAGGATGCGGAGAGTGGCTGAGGGAGGTGTCGTTAGGGCCCGCGAGGCTCGTTGGTTCGGTGGCTGGTTCCGTTGGGGAAGGTGAGTTGGGCGTTGCCGAGGGCTGTGCGGATTGAGGCTCGGAAGGCGCGGCCCAATGTGGAGCGCTAGCGGGTTCGGGGGAGGGCCGCCGGAGGCCGTGCTTTTTGTAGTACTCCTCCAAGTCCTCGTTAGGGACGAGTTCGCATCCGCCTGGATGGTTCCTCGTCGGCTTGGTGATGATGAGCGAAGCGGGCCATGGTGATTTCTTGCGCCTGATTATAGGTTGCTGGGAGGGTTGCTGCGGCGGTTGCTGACCATTCATCGTCGTCATATCCCCTTTTTTTCGCTGCCGCGCGATGCCGGACGCAGCTCTCCTTCGGCTGCGTCGAGGCGACTCAGAAGACGGAGTCCTCCGAGTGATCCGCGGCGGCGGATTCAATTTTCACTTCAATACTTAGGGGGTGCGCTTCACGCGCAGGGTCTACTGCAACTGCCAGCTAACTTCACTTGGTACGTCACTTAATTGTATACCACACTTCGGGCTGAATTGCAAGGTTTTTTTTCGGGGCGCGCCTCTGGAGAGACCCGCGCGAGACTGGGTCGGTACCACGGGCTATCGAGCTGATTTATCGATCGCGTCTTCGAGGACTTTTAGCAGACCGGGGCAGAAACGGTGGGGATAGACAATCGCGAAGAAGAGTGCGAACGCCGGATTGTCACGAAGCAAGCGAGGTATGTCGGCGATATCACGATTTTCAGCTTCCTTTAACAGGGAAGACCAACTCTGTCTTTGAGTCGGGAATCTGGTTTCCAATGCCCCTTCCCGCGCCGTCCAGGCGAACCATTCCCACTCAGTTGAAGGACGAAATTTCGTGAATTCGACTCTGGTGATTCGCTCCCACCAGCGGGCGAGGGCGTTCCTTCGCCACCTCCTGGCCAGGAAGTCGACCAGCGGCTGAAGTGAGTATGAGTGGCCGCGAAACTCGACGGTGTTGTCTGGCTCCAGGCCGCCCAAAATCCGCACGGATTCCTCTGGGCCGAAGTATGGGTCCGGGAGACCGATGCCCTTCCCGGTGTTGACTCTCGTTATTCCGTCGATCATCTGGACCAGAAGATTCTCAGCTGTGGTCTGGTCACCGAACTTTTCGATCTGTAGCGCCGTCGCTACCAACAGCGGAACACCCGATTCTCCCCAAACCCGAACATCCTTGATATGGTCCCGGTAAAAGGTTCTGACGAAGTCCTGTTTAGGACGGGGCTGGCCCCGAAGGGTCAGAAAAAGATTCCAAGCGCTCAAGAGACCGAGCAAGATGGTAATCCGGTAGTTGTAGAAGTGGCCGTCGGTGAGCGGATCGCCTTCTGTCAGTCGAGTTCTATTAGCCTCGCACTCTTCGCAGAGTCGTTCCAACGCTCGGACAGCTGCCAGTTCGCAGAGCTCGAAGGAAGGCCGCCACCATTTGTCTGCTATTCCAAACTTCGAGGCCACTGCCAAGAAATGCGAGCCGGTAAGCACCCATCCTTCAAACAGTGCCCACCAATTCTGCTCGCTCTCACACGATTGCAGGATGTAACTCGATAGGAGGGCGGCGCTTGCAATTGCCTGTCGTACTTCCTTCCCTCTAGCCGCCACGCTGGCTCGAAGCGGAAGAATCGATTCAAGAAAATGCGCAAGCTTCGCCTTCCGGAGCGGTGACCTGCCATTTTCAAGAACCAGTTCAAGAAAGAGCTTGAAGTTGCTCGGCTGTGAGGGGAGGTAGCTTCCATGTAGTTTCAAGAACCGAGCTACGAGTTCCTTCCCAGCTACAAGATGCAACTTTGGATATCTTCGTCGGCTCCAAGCTTCGTTGGCGGCAACGACCGCACTCAGAACGGGATCGGAAAAGCTCCCATTGGTTACCAGGGAGGGGCGATGGAGTCGGGACGATGGAATACCTGGATAGCTGATCGGGTATTCCACAAGCTCGTCTATTTCCCCCTTGAATTTGCGCCAATCCGATTGCGTCAAGCGTCCCCTTTTCAATTGATATGCGCGGGCGACCTTGTCCTTCCCCAACGTGACAACATCCTTTCCCTGCTCACGTTGGCCGTGAGGCGAGACGTACACAACAGACTCCCCTTCGGCCGTGAGGAGCTGGCAGAAGGGAATTTGGAACTGGCGCTCGTTGCAGTTAGTCAACCAGTTTTCGATTACTCTCTCGATCACGCCATGCCTCGCGCTTCCTGCTGATCAATTCGTCGTGCCTCTTTCGGAACTCGACGTCCTGGTGCCATTCCTCCATTCGGCTTCGCAGAACTTCGCCTACGACTGGATGGACGATGAAAGTGATATCAGGATTCCCCGCGTCGTCGAAGCTCATCTCCATTTTCTCGAGCATCTCGAGAAGCACCTCTTGCGAAACGGGCCTTCCTCCGGCGTCAACCGCATTCCCTACCTTGGACAGTTCTTCCTCCAGCTTCCTAAAGCCTTCCTTGCTCGTTTGGCGAGCGAGTTCACCAGCTATAGCGTCAACCTTGGCTAGCAGCCGGTCGCCAACTAGGTCCGGGACTTCGTCGTATCTGACCTCGATCGGAATTTTGTACTCTTTCAGACCTTCGTCTACGATTCCGAGGCCCGGCTGCTCATATGAGTGCATCCAGCCTTCGTGCTGAGTAATTGACATTCCGAGTCTAAGGAGCGGATTTTTCTGGCGGGTAACGTTTCGAATGCGAAGCCTCAGCTGCCGAGCTATCTGAGCTTTTGTTTTGGGTATGTCGGGAAGCACGCCTTATAGTACCGGTTTTTGGAGTCCGCAGTGGCTCTTGGCCGGCCGCCCAATGCTGCGGATCGGCGCCTTCCGCTGGCACCGAGACTCGTTTTCCCGTAACCTACTACACGCCAAAGGGAGAAATTGAGCATGGCGATTGAAAAAGTGGGCGTGGTGGGATGCGGGTTGATGGGGTCGGGGATTGCGCAGGTGGCGGCGCAGGCGGGCTATGCCGTGACGGTGCGCGAGGTTTCGACGCAGTTTCTCGACAAGGGCCTGCAATCGATCGAGAAAAATCTGGGTCGGCTGGTGGACAAGGGAACGATCGCTGCGGCCGACCGCGACCAGATCCGTGGACGTTTGCGCGGGACCACGAATGTGGACGACCTGAAAGACTGCGACATCATCATGGAAGCGATCATCGAGCAATTGCCGGCGAAACGTGAACTGTGGTCGGCGCTGGACAAAATTTGCCCGAAGAGCACGATTTTCGCGAGCAATACTTCGTCGCTTTCGATCACGGAGATGGCGACGTTCACGCAGCGCCCCGACCGTTTTCTCGGGCTGCACTTTTTCAATCCTGTGCCGGTGATGAAGCTGGTGGAAGTGATACGCACGATCGCGACGGACCCGAAAGTGTTCGAGGAAGTGGTGGCGTTCGCGGGAAAGCTGGGAAAGACACCGGTGCGGACGACGGATCGCACGGGGTTCATCGTCAATCGGCTGCTGGTGCCGTACATTCTGGATGCGGTGCGAGCGCTGGAGGAAGGAGTTGCGTCGATCGAAGATATCGACAACTCGATGAAGCTCGGCTGCGGGCATCCGATGGGGCCGCTGACGCTGCTCGATTTCGTGGGCCTCGATACGACGTATTACATCGCGAACATCATGTTCGACGAATTCAAGGAGAAGCGCTTCGCGCCGCCGCCGCTACTGAAGCGCATGGTGCTGGCAGGCTGGAACGGCCGCAAAGCCGGCCGCGGTTTTTACGACTACGCTGATCCGGCGAAGCCGAAGCCCTGCAACTTCTAAGCGAACTGACCATGGAAAATTGGAAGAGTTCGGATACATTTTTTCTGGTAGTTGGGTTGCTTCAAGCGACGGCTGCGGCGTGTGCATTTCTTTTTATAATGTGGTGGGCATTCGCCGTCAGCGCTTATCTTCGCCCGAAACCTGGGCCGGTCCTATTGCTCATGTTGTGGGGCTTGGTTACTGGCATCACGTTGGCGGTTAGTCGAACGGTCTACGCGGCGCGCCTCGCTGCCATTTGGTACCTGCCAATAGGATTTTTGCTCCTAGTAGCTGCTTTCCGGATACGAGTGGGAGGAGCCTGGACTTCGGGAAATACTTATAGTTTTTTTGCTGGCTTAATCGTTCTAATAGTTTTCGTTATTCTGGTCGTGCCAATCTTTCCGGGGCGCTCTGAACAGAAAATACTCGAGAGAGAAAAGATCCAATGAGTTACGACAATTTGCTCTACGACGTGAAAGACCAGATCGCGCGGATCACGTTCAACCGGCCGACGGTGTTGAACGCGCTGAACCGCAAAACGATGGACGAGCTCGGCGATGCTTTGAATGCGGCGCGGCGCGACGATTCTGTCCGCGTGCTGATCCTCACGGGCTCGGGCGAAAAAGCGTTCATCGCGGGCGCGGACATCAAAGAGCTGGCGCAGCGCACGCCGGTGGACGGCAAGGAATTCGCGCTGTATGGCCAGGAAATCATTCATCGCCTCGAGACGATCGGCAAACCGTCGATCGCCGCCATCAACGGCTTCGCGCTGGGAGGCGGATGCGAACTGGCGCTGGCCTGCACAATGCGCATCGCCAGCCGCAATGCGAAGCTGGGTCAGCCGGAGGTGAAGCTCGGGATTCTTCCCGGTTACGGCGGGTCGCAGCGGCTTCCGCGCCTATGCGGCAAAGGCGTGGCGCACGAAATGATTCTCACTGGCGAAATGATTACGGCAGACGAAGCGCTGCGGATCGGCCTGGTGAATCGCGTCACCGAGCAGGCCGAGCTTCTGCCGACTGCCGAGTCGATTGCGCGCAAGATCATCGCGAACGCGCCGCTAGCCGTGAAGTACGCGATGGAAGCCGTCGAGCACGGAATGGAGATGCCGCAGGAGGAAGGCTTGTTCCTAGAGGCGGCTCTATTTGGGCTCTGCTGCGCAACCGAAGATATGCGCGAAGGAACGCGGGCGTTCTTGGAAAAGCGCGCGGCGAAATTTCAGGGGAAATAAGTCACGGAATAAAGATGGCGAATGGTTTTGTTGAGATCCTAGGTCAAGAGGCGTCCAAAAGCGAAAAGCAGATCCCTCACCCCGCACAAACCGCGGGGATTCGGGATGACAAGTTGGGGGGAACGGCGCGTGGAGCAGGGAAGTCAATAGAGCCATGGCGAATTTGAAACCTAACCCGACGCGAGGCGAACTGAGCGCCGCGGGACTTCGCTTCGGCATCGTCGTGAGCCAATTCAACAGCTTCATTACGGACCGGCTGCTAGCGGGGGCGCTCGACGCTCTTGGGCGCGCGGGAGCCAAGGAAAACCAGATCGAGGTCGTGCGCGTGCCGGGCTCTTTCGAAATCGGCATCGCCGCAAAAAAACTGGCGGCGACCGGTCGCTGCGATTCGATCGTTTGTATCGGCTGCATCCTGCGCGGCGAGACTTCGCATTACGATTACGTCGCGTCGGAAAGCGCGCGCGGCATTCAACTGGCGCAGCTCGATAGCGGCGTGCCCATGATTTTTTGCGTTCTCACCTGCGACACGCTCGAACAGGCGATCGACCGCGCCGGACTCAAGGGTGGCAACAAGGGTTACGACGCGGGGCTCGCCGCGATCGAAATGGCGCAGGTCGTCCGCAAACTCGCGAAGAATCCTGTCAAGAATTCAACGAACATTCCATCTGGGGCGGCCGGTGCTCGCCGCTCTCGCCGCTAGCATGGCCACCACTCTTCGCCACAAGTCTCGCGAGTTCGCGCTGCAAATGCTTTTCGAATGGGACATGACCCACCAGGAACCGGCCGGCGTGGAGCAGAACTTCTGGAAATCCGCGCGCGCAGCGGACTCAACGCGCAAGTTCGCCAATCAGCTTTTTGAGGGCACTGTTTCGCAAGTGGACGCGGCCGACAAATTGGTGACGGAACTTTCAGAGAATTGGCGGCTCGACCGGCTGGCTACCATCGACCGCAACATTTTGCGGCTCGCGATTTACGAGCTGACCTTCGACACGGCGCCGGCGAAGGTGGTTGTCGACGAAGCCCTCGAACTCGCTAAGAAATTCTCTTCGGCCGAGGCGCCCGCGTTCCTTAATGGCGTCCTCGACGCGGCTGGGAAAAAACTGCAGGCGTTCTAGGCTACTGCAATTTTGCGTATTCGGATTTGGCGGCTATGAGGACGGGGATATTGGGGTCGGCGTCTTTCCAGACGGCGAAGAAGTTCTGGTAGGCGATGCGGGCTTTGGCGGTGTCATTCTGGAGGGCGTAGGCGCGGGCAAGGTTGAGTTGCGCAAGGGGACGGAACGGGCTGACGGCGTTCAGGCCGGGATGATCGAGAATCTTCTGGAACTCGGCGGCAGCTTTCGCACCGTCGCGCGATTGAAGATAGGCCATTCCGCGAACATAGAGAACGACGTAAGTTTCGGGCGCCTCCGGCTCGCCCAATTCGTACTTACGGCACGGTTCGAGGACGGCGATGGCCTCCTCAGCTTTCTTGTCGTGCAGGAGAGTGAGAGCCTTCGCGGCGGGGAGGTCATAGAACTGCAGGATCGTGTCGGAAGGATATTCGCTGTTGAGTTGATCAATGAGTTTCTTGGATTGCGCGGTGTCGCCGATGAACGCATAGGTTAGAGTCAGGTTCGTTTGCACGTTGCGGCTGGCCGTGTGTTTCAACGCCTCGGCAGCTTTCTGGCGGGCGACGTCACCAAAACTGTACACCGCCTCATGAAAAGCTTGTACCGACGTGATGCTGATCGGCAACTCGGCCATGCCGTTCTTGACACCCAACCCGGCAGCCTGCTGGAAGACTTCGCTGCCGCGTTTGACCTTGCCAATGGAATCCTGATACGAGGCGTAACGGAGATCAAAAAACGGCTCGGTCGGTTTCCCAGCAGCCCATTTCAGTTGCTCCTGAAAGGCACCTTCGTCCTTCTGAATAGCGGCTGGATACATCAAATATAAGCGGATCGTGAATGGGGCGCGGTTCTGGGAGATGGCGCTTTGCGCTACCGCTTTGGCCTCATCGAAACGATTCAAGAACATGTATGCAGCCATCTGGTTCTGATAGGCGAAGAAGTCCTGAGGATCGACACGGACCGCGTCGGTGGCGGCGGCCAGAAACTTGTCGAGGTCGCCGATTTGGGAATAGGCGAGAGACAGGTTGTCACGCGGACGGGTGTCGCGCGGATAGACGCGGATCCACTGCTCGTACACTTCGATCTCCTTATCGAGATCGCCAGTGAGCATGCCGTAGTAATGGCCCGATATGTAGAATTTCTCAAGCTCGCTGGTGCGTTCGCGCAGTTCGTAAGCCTTCTTCAGATATGCGTTAGAAGCGCTCTTGTCACCGATATTGGAATTGACGACGCCCAGAACGGCGTAGGCCATCGCAAAATTCGGATCGAGTTCCACGGCGCGTTGCAGGTGCGGAATCGCAGGCGCCTCTTCCAACCGGTTGTGGAATCCCTGCCCAATGCTGAATTCCTTCAGCGCGTCGAGAGAAGACGTGGTGGCTTGCTCGAGAGGCGTGGCGAATTGCTGGACGGACGTTAGAGATTCGCCGAGCTTTTGGCGGAGGCTGCTGGCGGCTTTGTCGAGAGACTTGAGGACTTGCTCCTTGCTCGAGGCTTCTACCTGCTGGCGCGCGAGCGAGTCGCCGGTCTGGGCGTTGGTGGCCTCGAGAGTGATGACGTAATCGTTGCCAAGGCTGGCGATGGAGCCGGAGATGATGGCCTTGGCGTTGGCGCGCTGCGAAATTTCGCGCGCAAGATCCTTGGTGACACGTTCGTCGGGATTGCGGCCCATGAGGCGCAAGGCTTCCTCTATCTGCGATGCGGGAAGCAGATTCAGGTAAGGGGATTGCTCGAGTTGTACGGCCAGGGCCTGATTCAGGGTGCCGTCGAAGACCGGGTCGCCGGTGGTGTTGACGAACTCAGAGAGGACGACGGTGTCTTTCTCGGTGAGCGCCGGCGTGTGGCGCGGGAAAAAGAAGAAGGCGACCGCGGCGATGGCGAGTAGCGCCGCAGCGCCTGCCAACCAGGGCAACCATTTGCGCGAAGCCGGGGCAGGCGCGGACGGCGCAACGACAGTGGAAGCAGCCGTTGGATGGGCTGGTGCCGGAACGGCGGACGGAATTGCCGGCACGGAACCAGAGGACGGAACGGCGGCGACGGAACCGGACGACTGGTGGCTAAAAGTGGAACCTGAGCGCGGGGAACCATCGGAAGCGGCGGCGGTGAATCCACTGGGATTGGAGCCGGACTCGATGTCGCGCTTCAGACGCCTGAGATCGGTGCGCATTTCCGCAGCGGACTGGTAACGAAGGTTGCGATCCTTGTCCAAAGCTTTTTGCAGAATGGCTTCGAGTTTTTCCGGGACTTCGGGATTCAGGCGGACGGGAGAAACGGGCGGCCGATTGAGGATAGCGTCGAAGACAAGGCCCGAAGTGTCACCGCGAAAAGGAAGCTGGCCCGTGGACATTTCGTAGAGGACCACGCCGAAGGAAAAAAGATCCGTGCGGGCGTCGAGTTCCTTGCCCTTTACTTGTTCGGGAGACATATAGGCGACCGTGCCGAGCGAGGTGCCGGGGCTGGTGAGCTGATGGGTGTCGACACCGAGCGTGTCGATTGAGTTTGTGTGGCCACTGGCACGAGGAGAACTGGAAACTTTGGCCAGGCCGAAATCGAGGATCTTGGCGTGGCCGCGCTTGGTGATGAAGATGTTGGCGGGCTTGACGTCGCGATGAATGATATTTTCGGCGTGGGCGGCATCGAGGCCCTCGGCAATCTGGATGGCGTAGTCGAGCAAGCCCTCGATGTCCATGGGCCGGCCGGCATTGATGTGCTTGAGGGTGGAGCCGTCGAGAAATTCCATGGCGATGTAACGATTGCCTTCGTGCTCGCCAATTTCGTAGATGGTGCAGATGTTGGGATGGTTCAGCCCAGAGGCGGCGCGGGCCTCACGCCGGAAACGTTCGAGGGCTTGCGGATCGCGGGTCAGGTCTTCGGGAAGGAATTTGAGCGCGACGAAGCGGCCAAGTTCGGTGTCCTCGGCTTTGTAGACTACCCCCATTCCGCCACCGCCGAGCTTTTCGAGGACGACGTAACGGGAGACTTTCTTGCCCGCTAGGGGCCGGGAATCCGTCATGGTCACGACATACTATGGTGGGGGCTGGGGCAAGTCAACGAAACCACGCCGCGACGGACAACTAATGCGAGCCGGCCGCGCGGCCCGTGGGGCCGGGGCCAGTTGGCGGGTGCGCTTGGGTCGCGTCGGGAGGCAGCGGCTGGCTGATGACGGTGACTCCCGACGATGCCCATACGAGCCGGCCTTCGCTGTTCGCGACTTCCTGCACGATTTTCGTGAACAACTTATCTTCCATGGCGGTCCGTTTCTCGTAGTCAACCACGTAGCTGACACCGAATTCCAGCGATCCGCCATTCACGACGAGCGTGACGGTGGGTTCCAAGGGCGGATTCGCGCTTTGATAATTGTCGCTGATAATTGTCCAAGAGGTCCGCGCCTCGGCCATGTACTCGCCAACGGCCTCTGCGGCAACGCGCACAAGCATCTCGCGTGCGAGCTGGCAATCGCTGTCGATCGTAAACACCACCTTGATCTCGTCCCAGATGAACCGGAACCCCTGGGAGTAGTTGAAGACCGACGTTTTCAAGACGGTGCTGTTGGGTATGCGAACGAGCCGGCCGCTGTACAAATCCTTGCTCACCCAACTTCCCGTTTCCATCAAGGTGGTGCGCAGGAGACCGATGTCGATGACGTCGCCTCGCGTGTCGCCGATCTGAACTCTGTCTCCCACGGCAAACAGTTTCGAAAAGCCGATGGAGAAAGCGCCGGCAATACTGGCCAGGACGTCCTGCAGGGCTACTGCCACGCCCGCGCCGGCAATGCCGAGGAAAAGGCTAAGGCGGCCCAGGCGATCTTCGAAGAGGATAGCGAGAAAAAGAAGAATCGAGAGGTACCCGGAAAAAGCAACGAACTTCCGGACCTTATAGCGCGCGTCGGCGCGGCCAAAGCGCTGGGGCAGAGTCTGTTCGAGGACGCTAAACGCGGCGTGGATAAGCAGGATTCCGACGACGGCGGCAACGCACTTCCAGAGGAGCGAAAGAGAGGCAGCGTGTTTTAGGAGATCGTCCATGGCGTGACCGGTGACGGCCAGCTTGGAACTATATCGCGGAAGGGGATGGCGCGGATGAGGAGTTGACAGCAGACATCTACATGTGTAGAGTTTGACGCATGAAACTGCGACTATCGCCTCAAACGCTCCAGGTGCTGGATGCTTTTCTGCAGGTTCCGAAGGACTGGAAATATGGATACGACATCAGCCGGAACACGGGACTGAAATCCGGCACGCTGTATCCGATTCTCATGCGACTGGCGGAACGGAAGCTGCTCGAAACCTCGTGGGAAACGGCCGAGATCGGCAAACCGCCGCGGCACTTGTACCGGCTGACGCCGGACGGCATGCGGTTCGCGCGGGAGCACGGGCTTTTGCGTTCGACGGGCCGCGTGGGACGCGCCGCGTTGAGCGGAGCGAGAAGCTAATGTCCGCTGTTCGCAGCGCGGCTTCGAGACTGTTGCGCGCGGTGCTTCGATATGCGCCACCGGACAGCCAGGACTGGGTCAACGCGATGCTGCGGGAGCTCGATTTCATCGAGAGCGACTGGGCGGCGTTTTTCTGGGCTCTGGGGAGCACGACCGCGATTTTCAAATATTCCGTGCCACGCCGATTGAGGGCTTGGCTCGGAAAAGATTCGGGTCGGGAGGAGAAATTGATGATGAGAGATATCGGAAAGAAGGCTGCGGGAGTGGCGGCCGGCGTGGCGATTGCTGCCGGAGTGGCTCTGGGTGGGTTCGGTCTGGTGTGGTTGATGTTTTATCTCTTTCCGAAGTGGGACCTGGGACCGGTGCCGTGGTGGGTGGGCGTGATTGTGGTACCGGAGACGATTTTCGTCGTGGCGATTGTCGCGCTGTGGCGAAAGCGAAGGCCGATGGCGGTGGGGATTCTGCTGCTCGCGGTCACGCTGGGCACGCATTTCATCGTTCACGTCGTGAATCATTATCACGGGACGGGTCAGTGAGTTCGTTGCGGTGTTCGATTGCGCCGTGGCTGTCGGTGCGGGGTAGCGCGCGAGCTGTGGAGTTCTACAAATCGGCGTTTGGAGTGACGGAGGTCTATCGGCTGGATGGCGGCGACAAAGGCGTGGTGGCGAGACTTTCCGTGGATGGTGCGGAGTTTTGGGTGAGCGACGAATCTCCCGAGCATCGGAACTTCAGTCCCGAGACGATTGGCGGGTGTTCGGTGCGACTGATTCTTACTGTGGCGGACCCGGATGCTGCGTTCGCCCGAGCGGTGGCGGCGGGTGCGACGCAGGTCTGGCCTGTGAGCGAGGGACACGGCTGGCGGGTGGGGCGCGTGGTGGATCCTTTCGGGCATCACTGGGAGATTGGGCGTCCGATGGCTGCGTGAGCCCTGAAACGAGGTAAGGCAATGATCGAGAATCGCTCTGTGCCGCCGGACACGATCCTGCCGCACGTCGTGTATCAGGACGTTGAGGCAGCCGTCGCGTGGCTGAGCAAAACGTTCGGCTTCGTCGAACACTATCGCTACGGCGACCCTGTCAGCGGCGCGCAGATGCACCTCGGCAACGCGTGGATCATGGCGCGGCAAGCGAGAGAAGAAAAGGCAAGCCCGGCAAAACTCGGCTACGGAACTGAAAGCCTGACGGTATTTGTGGATGATGTGGAGAAGCATTGCCAGCGAGCGAAAGCGGCGGGGGCTAAGATCGTCGAGGAGCCTCATGAAACGATGTACGGCGAATTTCAGTATGGAGTCGAGGACCTCGATGGTCACCATTGGCTTTTTTCGCGACATGCGCGCGATGTGAGCCCCGACGAATGGGGAGCTAAGATTTCGGAACACGCGTTCCGGCTCGCGTTGCTGCGACGCCCGCGTCTTTGCTACTTGGAGATTCCCGCTGTCGACGTCGGCCGGTCGGTTACTTTCTACGAGAAGGTATTCGGCTGGAATATCCGGTACCGAGACACTGCGCGTCCGAGCTTCGACGACGCCACGGGCAACGTCAGCGGCGCCTGGGTCACGGGTCGAAACAGCTCGCGCGAGCCGGGACTGCTGCCGTACATCTGGGTGGACAGCGTCGATGCGACCTTGGCGGAGGTGAAGGCGAATGGCGGCGCGGTGGTGGAAGAGACGCACCAGGATTCGCCGGACAGCAATTCGTGGATCGCGAAGTTTCGGGATCCAGCGGGAAACGTGATTGGTCTCTATCAGGAAGGGCGGGGTAAGTTCTTTGCGACAGAGGCAGCACAGAGAGAAGCAGAAATAAATTCAAAATCTTGGGTCAGCGGACCTTTGGAAAAGTAGAGCTAGAGACGGACTATCGCATACTCAATCGTCCCTCCGGGACTCGCTGCTCTTAACGTATCGTGTTCCCGGCATTCCGCTTCGCTTCATGCCGGGCTAAGAACAATCGCCGCTCCGCGGCTTGCAACGTCACCGTGCCGCTCCCGAAACGTGGTTCTGCCCAATAAGGGAGTAGAAAACAAGCCGGGCTAGGTGGCGGATTCGACGATCATGGCGATGCCCTGGCCGCCGCCGATGCAGGCGCTGGCGATTCCGTAGCGGCCGTTGCGGCGGCGAAGTTCGAGCAGCAGCGTGAGGACGAGGCGGGTGCCGGTGGCGCCGAGGGGATGGCCCAGCGCGATGGCGCCGCCGTTGACGTTGGTTTTGTTGCGGTCGAGGCCGAGGAGTTTTTCGACGGCGAGGTATTGCGCGGCGAAAGCTTCGTTCACTTCGATCAAGTCGATTTGATCGAGCTTCAGGTTCGCGAGCGCGAGAGCTTTCTTGATGGCCGGAACGGGACCGATGCCCATGATACGCGGCGGAACTCCGACCGCGGCCCAGGAAACGAGGCGGCCGAGCGGCTTCCAGCCACGCTCCTTCGCCATCCTGGCGTGAGTGAGAACGACGGCGGCGGCGCCGTCGACGATGCCGCTGGCGTTTCCGGCGGTGACGATGCCGTCCTTGCGAAAAGCGGGCGGCAACGACTGCAGGACTTCGGTAGTGGTGTCGGGACGGCGGTGATCGTCTTCCGATACGGTGATGGTTTTCTTTCCCTTCTTCACTTCCACGGGGACAATTTCATCTTTCACGCGGCAGGCGCGAAAAGCCGCTTCGGCGGCTTGCTGGCTGCGGAGCGCGTATTCGTCGCAAGCCTGGCGGGTGATTCCCTGCTCCGCGGCAAGATTTTCCGCGGTCTCAGACATGCTGAAACCGCAATAGCTGTCGAACAGGCCGGAGACGAGAGAATCTTCCAGCTTGCCTTCACCGAGTTTGAAGCCGCCACGCGCTCCGCGAATTACGTGCGGAGACTGCGACATATTTTCCATGCCGCCCGCGAGGACGAGTTTCGCTTCGCCGAGAAGAATTCGCTGCGCGGCCTGGCTGATCGACTCGATGCCCGAACCGCACAGGCGATTGACGGTGACGGCGGGCGTTCCTTCGGGCAGGCCGGCTTTCAATCCCACGTGGCGCGCGCCGTAGAGGGCATCCGCGCTGGTCTGCATGACGTTGCCGAAAATGACGTGATCGAAATCGGACGGATTGGTTCCGGCGCGGCGAATCGCTTCGCGTCCGGCGGCAGCGCCGAGATCGATCGCGGAGGTGGCGTCGAATGCGCCCATGTAGCGGACCATTGGCGTGCGAGCCCCGGCAAGAATGACGACGTCGGTTACGAACATTTTTGACCTCTCCATTTACCTCAGGGAGTTGCGAGGGCGACAAGAGTGTCGCCGCCGCGCTGGCGCGCTTCGTCGAGGCCGGCTTCGGCGCGGTTAATCCATTCGGTGACGCGGTCTTCGGTTTCGTCGCCATGACGCGCGGAAGCCTCGGCGACGACGGCGCTGATGGTCAAGTCGGCCGCGCCCCACGACGGATGAACCGTGACGGCGATCTGCCGCAGTTTTTCGGCGAGGGCCTGCGCATTTTCGAACGAAGTATCCGGCAAAATGAAAACGAGCGACCACGCCGTGTACTTCACGGCGATGTCGGTCTGACGAACAGCGGACGAGAGCGCACGCGCGAGCTGCTCGATATATTGATCCACTGGAGCGTCGCCATGCTGCCGAAGAAGGTCGCCGCCGCGGTCGATGTGCAACACGATGAGCGAGAGCGGCGTCCCCTGCGTGCGCGCGCGATTCGATTCCGAGAGGAGGCAGTCGATGTAAGCGCCGCGGCTGAGGAGCCCCGTTTTTTCGTCGGCAACGGCAAGCGAGCGAACCAGAGAGCGCAGGCGCGTGTGGTTGACGGAGAGCACGAGCTGGTCGCCCACCGCCTGAAGGAAGAAACACTCGTTCGGCTTCCATTTTCGCGGCTTCGCGTCGGCAACGATCAGCGCGCCGGCGGGGGCCTGCGTGTCTTTGTCCATCAGGATGACGCCGAGGGCCGAATCGACGGCTAACTCTTGAAGCGTTGGCGCAGAGGAAGAGTGGAGTTCCACTCCGCCGAAGGGATCGGGCGAGGCTTTCGATACGAGGGCTGCAAGCGCGACGACGCGCGGGACGCCCGCCGCGGGAACTCCCGGCGCAGAATATTCGGCCGTGAGCTGGCCGGAGTCGCGAGCGTCGCCGACTGAAACCAGACAGCGCGTCACGCCGAGGTGCTTGCCAATCTCGGCCGCGGTGGTGGCGAGGACCTCGCGCGGAGTGGGCTGGCGATACATCAAGCGGTTGATTTCGGCGATTGCCGCGAGGTCCCGATGAGTTTCGGCGGGCGAAGGAACCGGGACCGGCGCGGGCGCAGTTTCCACCACCGGGGCCGGTGCCGGCGAGGGTGGAGGCGCGGACGCAGCCGGAGCGACCGGCGCGGGTTTCGGCACGGCCGGCTTGGGCGGCGCTCCCTTGGGCCACCAGTTGGCACGCTCGTACAGGGCGCGAAGGCGTTCGTTTCGCTCTTCTTCGCCGGGGAATAGTTCGGCAATGCGTTCGAGGCGCTCGACAGCTTTCGACTGGAGCGCGTACTGAACGAAAATCTCCACCTGCACGATCAGGTCTTCCAGGGCCTGTTGCGCACGCTGTTCTTCGGACACGGGAGCGGCAGCCGAACTCGCATCGCCGGCGCCGCTGAAGCCATCCGTGCGCGTGGAAACGGTGGCGGCTTTCGCGGCGCGGGCGAGGATATTTTGGAGGAAGCCCGGGTCCACCTTGCCCTCGAGTTTGGCGATGCGTTCGTGATTGCGGTAGTCGTATGGGTCGATGTCGACGAGGCGGTCGAGGGCGTCGCAGGCTTCTTTCATGCGTCCCGCGGCAAGATACAGGTCGAACAGGCGGACGAGAGAATCGAAGTACTTGGTTTCGCGGTTCATTTCCTCGTAGAGACGCGCGACGGTCTGCGCGACGCTGAGGGAAAAAGGATACGCGGCGGCGATACGGTCCATTTGCGCGGAGAGTTCGATTTCCTTGCGCGCACCGCGCATCCATTCCTTCGTCTGGTTGAGCACGGAGGCGGCCTTGTCGTCTTGCCCCGAGCGAACGTAGGCGCCGGCAAGCTCGAAGAGCTTCCCGAAACTGTCCGGCTTTTGCTTGTAGTACGCCTCAAATGTTTCGCGCGCGCGATCGAGGCGTCCGGTTCGAAGGAGCGCTTCACCGAGAAGCGCGAGGAAGGATGTGTCCTTGTCGCTCGGCGAGAATGGATCGAGCAGCGATACGGCGGCTTCGGCGTCGCCTTTGCGGAGCTTTGCTTCGGCGTACAGGAGCGCGCCGCTGCGGTCTTCGGGAGAAAGCTTGTGAGCGCGTTCGAAATAGTCGAGCGCTTCGTCGAGAGCGCCGGAGGCCAGAGTGAGCTGGCCCGCGCGAAGGTAGCTCCGCGTCGCCAGGTCGGCATGCTTCAGCTTCGACGCGAGATCGGCCAGGACCACGTGACGCTGCGGATTCTCAGCGTCAAGCAGCGCCATGCTCTCATAGCAAGCCAACGCCTCAACGTCGCGCTGCTGCTGCTGGAAGCCGTCCGCTGCGATACCAAACTGCTCGATCGCTTCGGCAGAGCGATTCTGCTTCTGCAGGAGCATGGCGTAACGCAGGAGGCGGTCGGGCGGCTGCGGGAATGGCCGAAGGAAGCGCGCGAAAACCGCGGAGGCCTTCGGGGCATCCCCCGCGTCGATGAGTTTATCGAACTGGATGCCGTAATAATGCGCGGCCTGGGCGGGCTCGTTGAGACGCGTGTAAAGATCGGCGAGCGCCTGCAACGCTTCTTGATTGGATGGAGCCTCGTCGAACGCGGCCTGGTATTCGGCAGCGGCCTCGCGGAGCTTGTTCTTTTCGAGGCTGCGTCGCGCTCGCTCGAGATGTTTGTTGACGTCGGACATGAGATTCGGCGTCCCCTTCGGGCGTGCTAGGGACTCCCCGGCGCATGCCTTCGCGGCGGGGAGCCGCGGTTGAGGGCAGCGCGGGTTCATACCGGCGCGCGGGGGACGAAACTAACAATATATAACGGACGCGAGGCGGCTCCCAAAACGAATTCGGGTTCGCGTCCGAAAGCTAACTCTGGCACCACGTGAACTATGAGGGGGCGCTGGAGTTGGAGACCTGGCGCGGCAGCGACGAAACCTGCTCGCGCATCGACCGCAACGACATTCCGCTACGAACCAGCGCGGCGAAGCCGAGGAACACGAATGGAAGGTTCAAGGCGATAAAGGCAAACATCGAGAATGCGGTGGCCGTGTCCTTTTCGACGCTAAAGAGACCCACGCCGAGGGCACAGAAGAACTGATACGCGCCGAAATTGGCCGGAGCATTCGGCAACGAAACCCCCAAGTTGATCACGAGAAGTACCACCACTGCCTCAACGAACGACAACGGCAACCCGAAGGACTTCATCATAGCCCACAGGCCGAACACCTGACACCCTGGTATCGCGATCGAGGCAAGCACCGCCATGTAAAAGCTCGGCGCAGTGCCCATCGCGTGCAATCCCGTGAGCGCTGCCATGAACCTCCCTGGAAGATGATGACGCCCACGCGAGAGTTCCGGGTTCGTGCCAAGCTTTATTTCCAGCCACAAAATCAACGAAAGAAGAACAGAGACCAGGACGAGCGTCACGACGCCGAGGATGTCGGCGGCGCGCTGGAGACTACGGGGCAGATGCACGGAGCTCCCGGATAGAAGCAGCGATGCGACGCCCAGAGAGGCGGTTGCGATGACCAAATCGATGAGGCGCTCGACGCCGACCGATCCGAGGACGCGTCCAATCGAGATGTCTTCCGAATCCGTAACAATATAGCTCCGAAGGACTTCGCCAGGCCGTAGAGGGAAAACAAGGTTAGCGAAAAGTCCGGCGTAAACAGCGCGTATCGCGGTGGTGAGGCGTACCTTGCCGAAGGGCGTAAGCAGAAACTTCCAGCGAATCGCCTGGACCACATAACTCAATATGTCGAACCCCATTCCGACGAGGACCCATCGCCAGTCCGCAGCCGCGAACTGGTGCGCGGCCTTTACGATGTGGAAGTCGCGAAGTACCCAGACGAGGCAGATGATGGAGAGCCCATAGCCGAGAATGAGAAGGATTCTCGACCTCTGCGAAGGCTCGCGGTGGAAAAAGCTCATCAATTGGTGAACGCGCTCCTGCACCCGCTTCGGGTGAGACAGCTAATCCGGGCGGTCGTTACGGATCGCGCGTGGGCTGCGCTTTCAGGACACTGATCCCCGCACGGAGGTCGAGCACACAGGCACCCGCATCATCCAGAACCTTGACACTATCGATTGGCACCGCGTCCGGCACCAAAGTGCCTCAAAACCGGGTACAGCCTACGACAACACCCTCGCCCAGGCAATCCGGGAGTTTCGCCGGGGGTTCGCAAAGCCGTAGCCGCCATTCGGCAGCAGAAGGGGGACGTTCCGGCCAGGCAAATCAGGGGAACGCGGTGCCATGATAACATCGGGCGTTCAAGTATCACTAGGGGGAGTGGAAGACATGGCTGAACCAAGCAAAGAAGAATTGATGGCGCGGATCGCGGAACTCGAAAGCCAGGTGGGCGGAAGGAAGCGCGGCACCGTGGAATTTCGCGTGGGCGAGAAAGGCGGCGTCAGCGTGTACGGGCTGGGCCGGTTTCCGGTCACATTGTATTACGAGCAGTGGATTCGGCTGCTCGATGCGACGGATAGCTTGCGGGCGTTCCTCGAAGAGAATAAGTCGAAGCTGAAGCTGAAGCCGAAAGAGTAGCCACAGATCCGGCTGGCGGGTTGCCGTTGGCGGCCGCAGGATTTCGATCATGACGAAAAAACAACATCGATGACCAGGGTAACGAGACGAAAAGCTCTCGCGGTTCTGGCGGGCGCCGTTCCGGCATTGCGCGCGATAAGAGGGAGCGTGCAGAGCGCTCCCACGCAAGCGGTCGCGGCACGGCCGTTCACGAACACGCGCGAGTCGTTGGCTGCGTACCGCGTGCCTGAGTGGTTTCGCGACGCAAAGTTTGGCATCTGGGCGCATTGGGGGCCGCAGTCCTCGGTGGAGGCGGGGGACTGGTACGCGCGCAACATGTACATCCAGGGCGAACGGCAATACAAATACCACCTCGAACACTACGGACATCCCTCAAAAGTAGGCTACAAAGACCTTATCCCAGCGTGGAAAGGCGAGAAGTTTGACCCAGACTACCTCGTCGGCCTGTACAAGAAGGCGGGCGCCAAATATTTCATGAGCATGGGCGTGCATCACGACAACTTCGACATGTGGAATTCGAAGCACCAGCGCTGGAATGCGGCGAACATGGGAATCAAGAGGGATGTGGTGGGCTCGTTTCGCGAGGCAGCGCGGAAACATGGATTGAAGTTTGGGGTGAGCGACCACCTTTGGATCAGCTACAAGTGGTTTGCGGTGAGTCATCTTGCCGACAAGGATGGCGCCTACGCTGGAGTGCCTTATGACGGAGCGAATCCGGCCTTCGCCGATTTGTATCACGAAATCTCCGACCCCAAACTGCTGACTGCCAAGCTCGACTGGAATGAAGACGGCATTCCCGAGTCGTGGAAGCAGCATTGGTTTCTGCGCATCTCGGACCTGGTGGATCAGTACCAGCCGGACCTTCTCTATAGCGACGGCCAATTGCCTTTCGGGGATAGGGGATTGAGCCTGCTGGCGAATTTCTACAATGCGAACGCGAAGCGAAATGGCGGCGCGGTGGAAGCGGTCTACACGAGCAAGCGCAAGGAGGATTCCGATGCGGGAATGTGCGTCCTCGACCGGGAGCGCGGCGTGCTCGATGAGATTTCGTCGAAACCGTGGCAAACCGACACCTGCATCGGTGACTGGCATTACAACCGGGACATTACTTACAAGACGCCGAAGACCATCGTCGACATGCTCGTGGATATCGTCAGCAAGAACGGGAACCTGATGTTGAATTTCCCGCTGCCTTCGACCGGCATGCTGGACGATCGCGAGCTGAAGATTCTGGCTGAGATCACGGACTGGATGAGCGTGAATGGCGAGGCGATTTACTCGACTCGTCCGTGGAGGATTTCGGGGCAGAGTGCGGCGGCCAGCGCGCCCACGCAGGATGCCAGTTTCAACGAGAACAAGCGAAAGGCGCTCACGGCTGACGACGCGCGATTCACCACGAAAGGCCAAACGCTGTACGCGTTTGTGATGGGATGGCCGGCGAAAGAAGCGGTGATTGCGGCGCTGGGGAGCTCCAGCGCTAACGCTACTGGCAAGATCGAGCGCGTGGAGTTGCTGGGGTCGCCGGGCAAGTTGAAATGGACGCAGGAAGCGGCGGCATTGAAGATCGAGTTGCCGGAGCAAAAGCCTTGCGAGCATGCGGTGGCTTTTCGCATCTCCGGAACCGGGCTCGTCTAAGAACCGCAGACGCCTTCCCGGTGTATGATTTCTGTTCCCACGGATTCTTGCCTGCGTTGGAAACGGATGCCTGAGGGAGGACTCTCTCGTGAAGATCGTCGCCGTCGTCTTTGTCATAGGTCTCTTCGGCTTGCAGAATATCGACCTGGGCACAGAAAAAGCGACTGTGCCAACTTATCGGACAGAGTCGTCTGCATACATTGTGCGGGGCAAAAACGCTTGGACCTACGTCACCGAGAATCGCTCGTTTCGCTTCACGGAAGTGCTGGGGGACACGGGGGATTACGAAGCGGTATTGCTTTTGGAAGAGACGTATCACAACGAACGCACTGACGGCATAGAAGGGGTGCGAGGAAATGCCACGGTCAAGGCTTGGACGGTGAACCGCGATGGCGGGCGCGGGCTTCGCTGGACATTCCAGGAAACTGGCAACGAAGGAGAAGTGGAAGATCGCTTCTTCCGCGTGACAGCGTGGGGATGCTGCGACATTCCGACTGCCTATTCTTACTACAACGTCCTAACGGGAAAGAAAGTATACATTTCCAATTCCGATTTGCTGAAGGTATGGGGGGATGGTGAGGGTCCGCAGGCATGGCGATATGTCGCATTTGGGTACGCAGAGAGGAACAAACTCGGCCAACCTCCTCAATTGCAGTACGGGACCGACAAGAAAGTGACTCAGCGTTTCTCACTCGTCTCCGCTCGTGAGTATTACGACGCTCCTCAAATGTATGTAGCCAGCGATGAGCAGCTTGAGAAATCGCTCGACCTAAGAGGTTCGCCGAGGAGTTTTGCAATTGTCCTGAAGTACCAAGACGGCGTCGAACTTCGCATTCCTGTCAAAGAAGATGTTATTCGGCCCGACGATGCGGTGCTTCCCAAGGGCTACTCCCTACGGTTGGAGAGCTAAGCCCAACGCCTACCTCCTACCGCATCTCGCCTAGTGGTTCATTTGCGGAGTGAAAAGCTGCAGGTTCTCGGCCTTGCAGTGCATCGCCGTGTAGATGCGATTGCGTCCGCTGGGATGATCGAAGAAGATCCATTCCTCCACCGGCCGGGGCTCATCTTGCGATACTCGGCGAGACGAATCGCGGGCCGGCTGGCGTTTCCGGAAAATTATCGGCAGCGGGTCAACGCTGGCCGGGGGCTGCAATCTGTGGCACACTCGATAATTTGAAGGGTGCTGCCGATGCGCGCAGTGCGCTCATCCTCCGCGGGACGGCCGCCCATGACGAGCCATGGATCCTCAGTTCATCCGGAATTTCTGCATCATCGCGCACATCGACCACGGGAAATCCACCCTGGCGGACCGCCTGCTTGAGTTGACGGGCGCGCTGAGCCAGCGCGAAATGACGGCGCAAGTGCTTGACTCGATGGACCTGGAGCGCGAGCGCGGTATCACCATCAAGGCGAAGAGCATCCGGCTGCACTATGCGGCTCGCGACGGCCACGAGTACCAGTTCAATCTGATCGACACGCCGGGACACGTGGATTTTTCGTACGAGGTGTCGCGCGCGCTGTCTGCGTGCGAGGGCGCGCTGCTTGTGGTGGATGCGAGCCAGGGCGTGGAGGCTCAGACGGTGGCGAACGCGTTTCTCGCGTCGCGGCACAACCTGGAAATCATTCCCGTGATCAACAAGATCGATTTGCCCGCCGCAGAAGTGGATCGCGCGAAAGAGCAGATCGAAAATGTGCTGGCGATCCCCGCGCACGATGCGCTGCCCATCAGCGCGAAGAGCGGGCTTGGCGTCGAGGACGTGCTGGAAGCGATTGTGAAGCGCGTGCCGCCGCCGAAGGGTTCGTCCGACGCGCCGTTGCGGGCGCTGATTTTCGATTCGTGGTTCGACATCTATCGCGGGGCGGTGGTGCTGGTGCGCGTGATGGAGGGTCGCATCGCGCCGCGCATGAAGATTCGATTGTGCGCGAATGCCGACGTCTATGAAGTGGAGGCGCTCGGCGCGCTCACGCCCAAGCCGGTGGTGCTCGAGGAACTTGCCGCGGGCGATGTGGGGTTTATCGTAGCCAACATCAAGCGCGTGGCCGATGCGCGCATGGGCGATACGGTGATTGAAGCCAGCCGCCCGGCGGCGCCGCTGCCGGGTTTCGAGGCCATCAAGCCGATGGTCTTCGCCGGCCTGTTTCCCGTGAACGCCACGGATTACGAATTGCTGCGCGACGCGCTTGGGAAATTGCAGCTCAACGACGCGGCGTTTTTCTATCAGCCGGAGAATTCGGTGGCGCTCGGGTTCGGATTCCGGTGCGGCTTTTTGGGACTGCTGCACATGGAAATCGTGCAGGAGCGGCTCGAGCGCGAATTCAACATCGACCTGATCACGACGGCTCCCAGCGTGGAGTACCGCATCACCACGATCACGGGCGAAAAGCTGGAGGTGGACAACCCGACGGATTTTCCCCCGCCGAGTTCGATTCAACAAATCGAAGAGCCCATCCTGATGGCGATGATCATCACGTCGGAAGAGTCGGTCGGCGGAGTTCTGGCGCTGTGCGAGGAAAAACGCGGCGTGCAGAAGAAGTTTGAGTATCTCTCGCCCACGCGCATCATGCTGACGTACGAAATGCCGCTCAACGAGATCGTGCTCGATTTCTACGATCGGCTGAAGAGCGTGTCGCGCGGGTATGCGTCGCTCGACTATCACCTTTCGGGCTATCGCGAATCGGACCTCGTGAAGCTGGACGTGCTGGTGGGCGGCGAGCCGGTGGACGCGTTGACGATTATTTGCCACCGCGACCAATCCTTCGAACGCGGCAAGGAACTCGTCACGCGCCTGCGCAAATTGATCCCGCGCCAAATGTTTGAAGTGGCGATTCAGGCGGCCATTGGCAGCCGCATCATCGCGCGCGAGACGATCAGCGCGATTCGCAAGAACGTTCTCGCCAAATGCTACGGCGGCGACATCTCGCGGAAACGCAAGCTCCTCGAGAAGCAGAAAGAAGGAAAAAAGCGCATGAAGCGCGTCGGCCGCGTCGATATTCCACAGGAGGCGTTTCTCGCCGTCCTTAAAGTGGCCAGCAGTTCCGACGACGAATAGCTAACCCTACCGCGTGTCGCAAATGGCTGGTACGCTGCCGAATATATGAAAACAACCGCAAAAACCAAGTTCCGCGCAAACAAGAAGGGCCAGAAGATCAGCATCGAGCTCACCGTTGAGGAATACGAGCGGTTGCTCGAAGACTTGGAAGAGCTCGAAGCGATCCGCGCCTATGATGCTGCGAAGAGTTCTGGGGAAACCCCGATTCCCTTCGAGCAAGCTGCGCAGCAAATCGAACGACCCTGATGTTGCAGAGGGGGATCTATGTTTCTGCTTGTGCCCGAATTCCTCGTCGCTCACTTCCTGTATTCACGAATTTGGTTACTAACCGTACCCGCTGCTCTGGTCCTCGCCGTCCTCCTGGTCGCGGCCTTAGGACCAAAGCGAAGAGTCACTCCACAAAAATGGGCTGATGAGCTGGAAAAACACCTGCTCGGCACCGATAGGCCTTATGACTGGGATGACGCTACGTCGGTGAAGATGGCCGACCATAAACTCGAGAATCTTCGCGCGCGGCTCATACCTCGATTTGACTCGCTAGACACCGCTGAAAAGCGCGAAGAATTGCGGCAGATCATCCAAGCGTTGCGCCGTGGCGAAATTCCTTAAACGCTTGCGGTTCGCAGGGCTGGGCGCACTTAGGTAGACCTCGTGCGGCGGACGGTGGCGTCGATTTCGCCGCGGGCCAAGCGGACCGAAATGTCGTCGCCGGGGGCGACCTGGTCCGGCGAGCGCAGGACCTTCCCTGAAGCGTCGTAGGCGATGGCGTAGCCGCGTTCGAGCAATTGGAACGGGCTGCGCTCTTCGAGCTGCAACGTTGCGGCTTCGAGGCGGCGGCGCTTCGCGACGAGCAGGCGGTCCATTCGCGCCAGCAAGTCCTGCGAGCACCTTTCCCACGAGCCGCGAATGCGTCCCACGCGCGCGCGGAGGTCGATGCGCGCGAAGCGAACGTTCAATAATTCGAATCCGCGATGCTTTCGCGCGACGATGCGTTCGAGCAAGGCGCGGAGCGATTCCCGCTGCCCTTCGATGCGCCGCCGCAGCACCGCCGCGCGAGCGCGCAGGTCGAACGACGAGATTTGCGCGCTGGCCCGTGTCAGGCGCTGGCGCGACGTTGCGAGACGCAATCTGAGAGCCACCGCGAGCGCGGACGAAAGGTCGTCGACTTCCTGCCGGCGCCTGCGCATCAGAAGATCAAGCTGGCGAAAGCCGCGATGCGCTTCGAGGTCGCGCACCTGGTGGCGCCATTCGGAGAGCAGATAGCGCATGCGCTGCACGAGTTGACGCTGATGCTCTGAAATCTGACGGTCAAATTCCTGGCGCGAACGAACGACGATTTCGGCGGCCGCCGAGGGTGTAGGCGCGCGAAGGTCCGCAACAAAATCGGCGATCGTGAAATCCGATTCGTGCCCGACGCCCGTGATGACCGGAATTACGGAATCGAAGATCGCGCGCGCGACGATTTCTTCGTTGAAAGCCCACAAATCTTCGAGGGAGCCTCCGCCGCGCGCCACGATCAGGACGTCGGCAAATTTCACGCGATTGAAATAGCGCACCGCATGAACGATTTCGAGCGCCGCGCCGTCGCCCTGCACCTTCACGGGGTACAACTGCACGTGAACGTTGGCGAAGCGCCGCTTGAGGACGCGCAAGATATCGTGAATCGCGGCACCGCTGGGAGAAGTGACGACTCCGATGCAGCGCGGCAGCACAGGCAGCGGCCTCTTGCGCGCTTCGTCGAACAGGCCCTCTTCCTGCAGTCGCTTTTTCAGTTGCTCGAAAGCCAGCTGAAGAGCGCCCAGGCCGACTGGCTCCATGTAGCTAACGTAGATCTGATACTCGCCGCGCGTTTCGTAGATGCCGAGCGATCCGCGCACGGTGACGTGCAAGCCGTCCTCAGGCCGGAATTTCAGTCCGCGAAGCTGATCGCGAAAACAGACGCAGCGAATTTGCGCGCGGGCGTCCTTCAGCGTGAAATAGAGATGGCCCGATTGCGCGGCGTGGTAGTTCGAGACTTCGCCTTCGACCCAAACGTCGGGGAAATTCCCCTCGAGCAAATCTCCGATGCGCTGCGTGAGTTCGCTGACTTTCCAGACACGCCGCTGCGGCATTAGGTCGAAGAGAGAGGCTTGGCTCATTTCGGTCATCGGGATTACCGGCGAAAGAGATTCACGACCCAGAAAAACAGCGTCAAAGCGGCGCTGAGAAGCAGGCAGGTGACGATTGGGAAATAGAAGCTGCCGTTGCGGCCCTGGTAGGCGATGTCGCCCGGAAGGTGTCCGAGACGGAACGGGAGTTTCGCGCCGAAAACCATCAGCGCGCCAACGACAAGGAGAACACCCCCCAGGACGAGCAGAAGTTTGCCGGTTTCGCGCAGGGGGTCCATGCGGGTGAGCCATTCTAACGCTGATTGGCGTCCGAGATACACACCGGCAGCGGTGGAATCGAGCGCGGCAACAGTCTCAAGTTTTGAAACCTCGGACAAAAAGCAAACCCAAAGGCGAAACACAGAGGTCACAGAGAAGAACCCAGAGCGCAGAGAAAACCCTACGCTAGCAGCCTTACACCAGGTCGAGCCCGGCAAAGAAGTAGGCGATTTCGAATGCGGCGGTTTCGGCGGCGTCGGAACCGTGCGTGCAATTGAATTGAATGCTGGTCCCGAGTTCGCGGCGAATCGTGCCCGGCGCGGCTTTCGCTGGATCGGTGGCACCCATCGTTTCGCGCCATCGCGCGATCGCGTTTTCCGCTTCGAGGACGATCACCACGGCTTTGCCGGAGCACATGAAGTCGGTGAGGTCTTTGAAGAAGGGGCGCTCGCGGTGAACGGCGTAGAAGCCTTCGGCCTCCGTTTTGGTGAGGCGCAGCGACTTGATGGCGACGATCTGAAATTTTGCCGCGTGAATGCGCGCCAGAATTTCAGCCGTCAGGCCGCGGCCGACCGCATCGGGCTTGATGATTGCGAATGTGCGTTCGATTGCCAAGGGTCCTCCACGTTTTGGTCGTTCGGCACAAAAAACCCTCGGGTCTGAAGACCCGAGCTACATCTATCTCTTCTTTGCTTTGGCGGCCGTCTTCCTTTTCGCGGCCGGCTTTGCGGCTTTTCGCCCACCCAGAACGCGCGCGACGGTGTGGCCGATTTCCGCCGGGCTTTGCACCGTGTGGATGCCGGCGGCGCGCATCGCCTTGTATTTGTCGGCTGCGGTGCCTTGGCCGCCGCTGATGATCGCGCCCGCGTGGCCCATGCGGCGGCCCGGCGGCGCGGTCTGGCCTGCGATGAATCCGACGACCGGCTTTTTCACGTTTTTCTTGATGAAGGCGGCCGCGGTCTCTTCCGCGTTGCCGCCGATTTCGCCGATCATCACGATCGCGTGCGTGTCGCGATCGTCGTTGAACATGCGGACCGCGTCGAGAAAATTCGTGCCGATGATGGGATCGCCGCCGATGCCGATGCACGTGGACTGGCCAATGCCGAGGCGCGTGAGCTGGTCAACCGCTTCGTAGGTGAGCGTGCCGCTGCGGCTGACGACGCCCACGTGGCCCTCTTTGTGAATCGAGCCGGGCATGATGCCGATCTTGCATTTGCCGGGCGAAATAATTCCCGGGCAGTTCGGGCCAATCAGACGCGTCTTCGAATCCTTCAGCGCCGCCGCAACTCGGACCATGTCGAGCGTGGGAATGCCTTCGGTGATGCAGATGACCAACGGGAGGCCGGCATCGGCGGCCTCGAGAATCGCGTCGGCAGCAAAAGGCGGCGGAACGAAGATGACCGACGCGTTCGCGCCAGTTTCGCCCACAGCCTCGCTCACTGTATTGAACACCGGAACGTCCAGGTGTTTGGTCCCACCCTTGCCAGGCGTAACGCCGCCAACCACCTTCGTACCGTACTCGATCATCTGTTGCGCGTGAAAACTGCCCTCGCGGCCTGTGAGGCCTTGCACGATGACGCGAGTCTTTTTGTCGACGAGAATACTCATCGCGCACCTCCCGCCAGCGCCACGACCTTCTCGGCTCCGTCCTTCATGCCGGCTGCGACTGTGAAATTCAGGCCGGAGTTGCGCAGGATTTCCTGGCCTTGCTTGACGTTGGTGCCTTCCATGCGCACGACGACGGGAACCTTGAACTTCAATTCTTTCGCGGCGTTCACGACGCCGCTCGCCAGAACGTCGCAGCGCAGGATGCCTCCGAAAATATTCACGAAGACTGCTTTCACGTTCGGATCGCTCAGCAGGATTCGGAACGCGTTCTTCACCTGCTCTTCGGACGCGCCGCCGCCAACGTCGAGGAAATTCGCCGGGCTGCCTCCGCTCAGCTTGATGATGTCCATCGTGGCCATCGCGAGGCCCGCGCCGTTGACCATGCAGCCGACGTTGCCATCGAGCTTGATGTAATTGAGCTTGAATTTCGAGGCCTCGACTTCAAGCGGAGTCTCTTCGTCGAGATCGCGCAGTTCCTTGAATTCAGGATGGCGGTACAGCGCGTTGTCGTCGAGATTCACCTTCGCGTCGAGAGCGACCAAACGGCCGTCGCCTGTAACCACGCAGGGATTGATTTCGAGGAGCGACGAGTCGGTTTCAATGAACGCGCGATACAGCGATTGAAAGAACGAGGTGGCGACGCCAAGCATTTCCGGCGCGAGGCCGAGGCCAAACGCGATCTTGCGCGCGTGATAAGGCTGCATGCCGGTGGCGGGATGAATCGTCTCGCGCAGAATCGCTTCGGGATTGGTCTTCGCCACCTCCTCGATTTCCATGCCGCCCGCCGCGCTGGCCATGAAAACGGGTGCGCCGGCCGCGCGGTCAACTAGAAAGCTGAGGTAGAGCTCGCGCTTGATGTCGAGACCTTCTTCGATCAGCAAACGCCGGACGATGCGGCCCTCTTCGCCCGTTTGCGGCGTGACCAGCTTCATGCCCAGGATTTTTTCGGCCAGGGAAGCTGCTTCGTCGGGTGATTTCGCGAGCTTCACGCCGCCGGCCTTGCCACGGCCTCCCGCGTGAATTTGCGCCTTCACGACAACAACTTTGGTTCCGAGGCGCTGCGCCGCCGCGCGGGCGTCTTCCGCTTTGAATATGACTTCGCCGCGCGGAACCGGGACGCCGAACTTCGCGAGGATCGCCTTGGCCTGGTATTCGTGGATCTTCATGAATGCTCCGTCGGCTTTCTGAAGCGCACCTTAGAATGGTGTTAAGATTTTCGAACGCAAAAGCGATCTAGTTTACTTGGGAAAGACCAGAGCGGGCAAGGCTGCGCCATCACATGATTCGACAAGCGATTGAGAAATTGTTGGCGGGAGAAGATTTGGCCCGCGCCGACGTGGAACAGGTCGTGGCGGAGGCCCTTCTGGGGCGCGTTCCACGCGTTCAGTTCGCGGCCTTCATGACGGCGGCCGCGATGAAAGGACTCACGGCGGAAGAAAAGGCCGGCATCGAGTCGGTAAAGCGCCGATATCCCGTGGAAGCGGTCCGGTTTCTGGACCCAACGGCTTTCGAAGGATTTGTCAGGCCGGAAAGTCTCCTGGGTGCTTCCCTACTTGTAAGGGACGGGCGGGATCTCTCCCGTCGCGAAGCTGAGAATGCCATGGAAGACATTCTCTCGGGACATGCCGACGACGTCCGAATTGCAGAGTTTCTGACGGCGCTGCGGTTCAAGGGCGAGACGGTGGACGAGGTGGCAGGTTTTGCGACGGCGATGCGGCGGCACGCGCCGCGGATTTTCGGCGACGGGCGCATTCGCGCCGACGAAGTGCTGGTGGACACGTGCGGAACCGGCGGCGACGCGAGGGGCACGTTCAATATTTCCACAGCGACGGCCTTTGTGGTTGCGGGCGTGGGCGTGCGCGTGGCGAAGCACGGGAATCGCTCGGCGACTTCGCTGTGCGGCTCAGCCGATGTACTCGAGCAGCTTGGGATGCGAATCGATCTGCCGCCTGAGGGCGTGGCGCGCGCGATCGATGAAGTCGGCATCGGGTTCTTGTTCGCTCCGGCAATGCACTCGGCCACACGCAATGCTGCGAAAGTGCGGCGCGAACTGGGATTCCGCACGGTATTCAATCTGCTCGGGCCGCTGACGAATCCTGCGGAGGCGTCGGCGCAAGTTGTCGGAGTCTACGATGCGGGCGTGACGGAGCTGATGGCGCGGACGCTGGGCGAGCTTGGCGTGAAACGCGCTTTCGTGGTGCATGGGGCCGACGGACTCGACGAGATTTCGATTTCCGGAGAGACGCATGTTTCCGAGCTGCGCGACGGCGCGGTAAGCAACTACATGCTCGCGCCAGAAGATTTTGGAGTGAAGCGCGCGCCGCTTGAAGCGATCCGCGGCGGCGACGGGAAGCAAAACGCGGAAATCATTCAAAGGATTTTCGGCAGGAGCGAAGACTCACCGCACCGCGATATCGTGCTGGCAAACGCGTCGGCCGCTCTGGTGGCTGCAGGACGCGCGGCCAATTTCCTCGAGGGCGTGCAACTGGCAGCGAAATCGATCGATTCCGGGGCCGCGCGGGAAAAACTGGAAAAGCTGATTGCGTTCTCGAATACCGCCTAGTTCGGCCAAAGACAAAGTCAGAATCCGCCGCAGAGGCGCAGAGGACGCGGAGAAAACCGAACCAAAAACCCTAAACAGAAACACAGAGGACACGGAGAAAGGCTCGAGGTCACAAAGACCGAGAATCGAGATTTCCTGCTTTCTGGCGATTATTTAGTTGGCGTGGTGCGCAAGTTGTGGCCTGTCATTTCACGGGGTTCATCCGCGCTTAGGACGCCGAGCATCGTGGGCGCGACGTCGCGGAGCGAGCCGCCCGGTTTCAACTGCGCGCGTCCATCCTCGGTCACGAGAATGAAGGGAACCGGATTCGTCGTGTGATAGGTATGCGGGCCGCCCGTCACGGGATCAATCATCGTTTCAGCGTTGCCGTGATCGGCGGTGATGATCCACGCTCCGCCTCGAGGGCGCATTGCCTGAAAAAGCCTGCCGAGGCATTCGTCCACCGTCTCGACCGCTTTGATCGTTGCGTCGAGCCTTCCCGAATGCCCCACCATGTCGGCGTTGGCAAAGTTCATGATGATCGCGTCGAAGTCACCCTTCTCGATCGCCTTGATCGCCGCGTCCGCCACTCCGGCGGCGGACATTTCAGGTTTCAAATCGTAAGTGGGCACTTTGGGTGACGGCACGAGCACGCGCTCTTCGCCCGGAAAAGGCTTTTCCACGCCGCCGTTGAAGAAATATGTGACGTGCGCGTACTTTTCGGTTTCGGCCACGCGCAGATTCTTGAAATCGAGCTCGGTGAAAACGTTCGCCAAAATGTGCTCGAGTTTCTCGGGCGCGAGAATGTAACGCAGCCAGGGCCAGGTTTTTTCGTACTGCGTCATCGCGACGAACGTCAGATTTTTCGGCCGCGTTGGATCGGCGATCTTGTCGAAGCCCGGCTCGATCAGCGCGCGCGTCATTTGCCGGGCGCGGTCGGCGCGGAAATTGAAGAAGATCGCGGCGTCGCCGTCGCGAATCACGCCGCGCGGCACGGCCGGCTTTCCCGGTTCCACCTGCGTGGTGATTACCACCGGGAGGACAAATTCGTCCGTGACGCCCTTTTCGTAGCTCGCCTTCATCGCCGCAATCGGATCGGCCGATTTCGATTCGGCGTCTCCGTGAACGATTGCGCTGTAGGCTTTCTCGACGCGCTCCCAACGATTGTCGCGATCCATCGCGTAGTATCGGCCGCTCACGCTGGCGATCTGTCCGACGCCGAACTCGCGCATTTTCTGTTCGAGGCGCTGCAGGAAGTCGATGCCGCTTTCGGGCGGAGTGTCGCGGCCGTCGGTAAAGCAGTGGACGAAAACCTTAGCGACATGATTTTCGCGCGCCATGCGAAGCAGGGCAAACAGGTGCTCGATGTGCGAGTGAACGCCGCCGTCGCTTACCAGTCCCAGAAGGTGCAGTTGCCGTTCACGGCCGCATTCCATTGCCTCTAGCAGCAGCGGCTGGCGGAAAAACTCGCCGCTCGCGATCAGTTGGTCGATGCGCGTGATGTCCATGTGAACGATGCGGCCTGCGCCCATGTTCATATGGCCCACTTCGCTGTTGCCCATCTGGCCCTCGGGCAAGCCGACGAAGGGGCCCGAGGTGTGAATCAGCGTGTTTGGGAAGTCCTTCAACAGGCGGTCGTAGTTGGGCTTGCGCGCCTGGGCAATGGCGTTGCCTTTCGTTTCGGCGCGGAAGCCCCAGCCGTCGAGAATGGTGAGTACGATGGGTTTGGGCCGTTTATTCATGGTCGGTCAACTCGTAAAGTATGAGGTCCCTCGGCTCGCGTTGCTGGCTCGGGATGCCGATGCTCGTCGCATCGGCAGCTGGTCAGAATACCACGCGGTCGCAGGAAGAAAACGTAGCTTCAGCCGCACTTTCCGTACGTTGGAACGCTCGCGATAACCAAAGCTCGGACCTTGCGTCTAAACCGACCAGCGAAGCAGGGTTCGCGGTGTTGGGGGGTGCGATTCATCGCATTAGGGCCATCCAGAATTTCGAATCCCTTCGCCAAATGTCCTTGAGGAGTGCCTTCATGCACAAGCTTCGAACTGCTGTTCTTGCGTTGTTGCTGTTTTCCGTGCCGGCCGCAGTCCGCGCGCAATCTGCCTTGGTGAATCTGCCGCGGGCGAGCCAGCATGCAGTGCTCACGCAGCGAATCGGGATCACGGACATCACCATCAACTACTCGCGTCCGCTGGTGAACGGACGGAAGGTATGGGGCGAACTGGTTCCGTACGGACAACCCTGGCGTTCCGGAGCGAACGAGAACACGACGATCTCGTTCGGCGATCCAGTGACGATTGACGGGCAGCCGCTTGCCGCAGGCACGTACGGCCTGCACATGATTCCGACAGCAAACGAGTGGACCATCGCTTTCTCCAAAATGAACGCCGCGTGGGGAAGCTTCTCATACGATCAGGCGGAGGACGCGTTGCGCGTAACCGTGAAGCCGGCGGCGACGGATTTTCACGATGCGCTCACTTACGATTTTGAAGACCTCAAGCCTGATTCGGCGCTCGTCACACTGCGATGGGAGAAGGTAGCAGTGCCGTTCAAAGTGGGAGTGAATGTGCATGAGGTAGTCGAGGCGAGCCTGCACAATCAGCTCCGGGGACGCGTGCAGTACGAGTGGCAAGCGTGGGATGACTCCGCAAACTATCTGCTTGCCGAAAAGACGGACCTCGACGACGCGCTAAAGTATTCGAACCAGTCGATCCAAATCGAGCAGCGATACGACAACCTGATGACGAAATCGCAGGTTCTGGACGCGCTGGGGCGCAAGGATGAAGCGACCACCGCCCGTAATCAGGCGCTCGACAAAGCGGACGTGAACCAGCTCTATGGTTACGCGCTGCAGCTACAGAAGGAGGGCAAGCAAGACGAAGCGTTTCAAGTCTACCGAAATCTGGCGAAGAAATTCCCCGATCACTGGCGCGCGCATGCCGCGATGGCGCGCGTCTACAGCAGCCAGGGCGACTACGCCAACGCGCTGAAGGAAGCCAACGCTGCGATGCCAAATGCGCCGGATCCTATCAAGCCGATCTTGCAGGGATTCATCAAGAAGCTGCAAGACAAGCAGGACATCAACAAGGGTTAACCGCGGAAGATCGAAACGCGAAGGTGTAAACACAAGAAGCGACCGGCGGCGGTGCGCATGAACTTCAGACAGGTTTATGCGCACCGTAGACGCCGCAGTAAAAATACTTCCATACCACTTCGGGTTCGACAAAACCAGCCTCTTCCATCCAGCGGAAATGGCTCGCGAGATCCGCAGGGTGATCTTCCTCGGAATCCTTTGCAAATCTCTCGGTGATCGCAGCTTCGGACATCGTGCATCGCATATATTCTTTCCATTTCTGCATGTACATTTCGTTCAGAGCGCGAGTGGCGCCGAGGGCGGCGTCTGCGGTCCAGAAGACTCCGCCGGGCGCGATGGCGGTATAGAGGCGACGATAGAAGTTGCGCTTGTCTGCGTCCGTTTCGAGGTGATGGAGCGCGAGGGACGAGACCGCAACGTCGTACGGTCCTTTGAATTGGTACGTGAGAAAATCGCCTTGTTCGACGTCGATGTCATCGAATGCCGCGAGTTTGGTGCGCGCGAGCGCGAGCATGTTTTCCGCCAAGTCGAGGCAGGTGATCCGCGCTCGAGGGAATCGCTGCTTGACGCGCGCCGCCACGGTACCCGTACCGCAGCCGAGATCGATTACGCGGATCGGCTTATCCAGCGGGAACGGAATCGCAGCGATCATCGCGGCAATCATTTCGTCGTAGCGCGGAATCAGCCGAACGATCAGCTCGTCGAATTCGCGAGCTTCCTGCTCGAAATGTTCGCGGACGCGATCGAGGCTCATGATAGGTTCACCATGGTTTTGAGGAGGACGACGTGCGAATCAGAATTTCGGCAGCGGTTCTTGCGTTTGCGCTGATCGCAGGGAATCCGATTCATTCGCAGGACGCGGGCAAGCAGGCCCTGACGATGCCACTCGAATGCGCGGCACACGATTGTCCGTTGCTGAAAGGCGAGCCACTGACCGCGGGGATGCGAAGCGGGTTCGTCCGGCTGAAGCCGTGGGAAGCGGTGGGCTGGCACACGACGGGCGATCACGAAGAGGCGCTCGTCATACTTCGCGGAAGCGGCGAAGCGCAGATCGAAGGGCGCACGCCGATGCCCATCGCAGCGCGAATGATGGTTTACATTCCGCCGGCGACGCGCCACAACGTTCAGAACACGGGGCGAGAGTTGCTCGAATATGTTTATGTAGTTGCGCCGACCAGTAGTCGCTGATTTCATGTGAGTCAGCGCAACTTGGCGAGTTCGGTGAGTGCGGCAAGCAGGCGATCGATTTCTTCGCTTGAGTTGTAGTGCACGATGCCGATGCGCAGAAAGCCGCCATCCTTTTCCACTCCCAGGCGCTCCGTCAGGTTCAGCGCGTAGTAATTTCCGTCCCACGTGAAGATGCCTCGGTCGCCGAGGAATGTGGCGATTTGCAATGGCGTTTGATTCGCGAGTCGAATCGCCACCGTTGGCACCCGGTGCGCGAAGCGTGAAGGATCGGAGATGCCGAAGAAGCGCAGGCCGGGGATTTCGAGCAAGCCTTTGATCATGCGCGACGCGAGAGACATTTCATGGTGGCGAATCGCTCGATAGGCGCTAAGCAGAGCTTCGCGCCGGGGAGTGGTTTCGCCCCCCATGGAGCGGCGGCCGAGGTCGGCAACGTAGTCGATTGCGGCGGCGACTCCGCCGATGCATTCGTGGGTTTGCGTGCCGGTTTCCCAGCGATCCGGCAATGTATCTGCCGCGGGACGAACCTTGTAGGGACGCAAGCGAAGGAGATGTTCGCGCTTGCCGTAGATACAGCCCGCGTGCGGGCCGAAGAATTTGTAGGGGGAGCACGCGAGGAAATCGCAGTCGAGGGCGCGAACATCGATTGATCCGTGCGGCGCGTAGTGAACCGCATCGACGAACGCGAGCGCACCCGCGTCGTGCGCGATCCGCACGATCTCTTCCACGGGATTGATCGTACCCACAGCATTCGACGCGTAACCGACGGCTATCAACTTTGTGCGCGGCGTAATTTTGCTGCGAAGGTCATTCATATCGAGTGTGCAGTCTTCTTCGCGGATGTCCGCTTGACGCACGACGGTTCCCCTCTCTTCCAGCGCGCGCCAGGGCGCCACGTTGGCATCGTGGTCGAGCGTGGTAACGACGATCTCGTCGCCCGGCTGAAGCTCGCGGCCAATCGCGCGGGCCAGCGCGAACGAGAGCGTGGTCATGTTCGGGCCGAAATAGACCTCATCGGCGGCGCAGCCAAGAAAATCGGCCATCGCCGCATGCGCCGACGCGAGCATCGCGTCGCTGCGGCGACTGGTGGCGAATGCGCCGCCCGTGTTCGCGTTCGATTGCTCGTAGTATTCGCGCACCGCGTCGATCACGCGCTGCGGAACTTGCGTTCCGGCGGGCCCGTCGAGAAACGCGGCCGGATGGCCGTTCACGGTTTGCTTTAGCGAGGGGAATTGCGAGCGGACCCAAGCGAGGTCCAGAGTCTGGCCTGCGTGTTGCTGGATGGTTGGTGTGCTCATGTTCGTCGCACCTATTTTAGAGTGGCTAAGGACAAGTGGCTAGTGGCTCGTGACGGCGCGGATGAAATCGGCTAGGAGGCCGTAGGCGGTGGCGATTACGCCGGGCTTGTGCTCGATGATCGAGAGGCCGAAGACGTCCGTATCGAAACGCAGCGCGGACGTGGTTCCTTCGAGCAGCGCGAGCGGATCGGTCAGTGGCAATTGTTCCGGGCGGACACTTGCACGCACCCCAGCTCGAACGCCATTGGGCGTGCGTTCGGCGCGGCAGATCAGTTTGTACCGCATGCCGGCGGCACGGGCGGCGCGTACTTGTTCGGGCAAAATCGCGCGGATGCCGACGCGCTCGATTTCATCGAGCTTGATGGGCACGTCCATCAGGACGATCACGAGCGCGGCCACTTTCACGGCAGCGTCCCATCCGTCGAGATCGTCGGACGGATCGGTTTCCGCGACGCCTATTTCCTGCGCCTTCTTTACGGCTTCGTCGAGCGTGAGTCCCTTCTCCATTTCAGTGAGGACGACGTTGGTGGTGGAATTCAAGATGCCGCGAAAGCCGCGCAACTCGACCGCCGGAAGCGAATGCGGGAACATCGAGAAAATCGGAGTGCCGTCCATCACCGTGGACTCGAACAGGAATTTGCGGCCCTTCGCGCGGGCGAGGTCGCGCAGCTCGCGATAGGCGTAGACGATGGGTCCTTTATTGGCGCTGATGGCGTGTGCGCCGGTTTCGATGGCCGCTTTCAGATGGTCGATGGCAGGCTGGCCGGTACGGCGGTCGAGCGACGTGGCCTCGAAGAAAACGTCCGGGTCGGCTTCTTCCAGCCATTCGCGGACGTTCTTCGGCGCGGCCCACGCGGGACACTCGGGGCAACGGCCCGCCAGAAGCGCGTCGGCGTCGAGTCCATTTGGGTTGGCAATCCAGCCTACGCGGCGCGAGGCGAGGCCCGTCAGCTTCCACTCGATGCCGTAGTCGTCGCGGAGCCGGGCTTCCTTCGCGCGCAGCAGCCGCACGAATGCCTTGCCGACGTTGCCGAAACCGATTAGCGCGAGTTTGTAGGTGTGAATCGCTCACCTCGAGAAGTGCTGGCCACGAGATAGCTTGGCTTTGTTGAGATACTAGGTCAAGCAGCCTCCAAAGAGAAAAGCAGATCCCTCACCCCGCACAAAACGCGGGGATTCGGGATGACAAGCTGGTGAGGAGAGGCGCGTTTACTAGCAAAGTCAACAAAGCCAGATGACTTCTAATGGTGAGTGAGGGCGGAGCGGCCGGGGAAGCGGGCGGCGCTGCCTAGTTCTTCCTCGATGCGGAGGAGCTGGTTGTATTTGGCGATGCGGTCGGTGCGCGACGCGGAGCCGGTTTTGATCTGGCCGGTGCCCATGGCGACGACAAAATCGGCGATGAATGCGTCTTCGGTTTCGCCCGAGCGGTGCGAGACGACGGCAGTGTAATTCGCTTTGCGCGCCATTTCGATGGCTTCGACGGTTTCGGTGACGGTGCCGATCTGGTTGAGCTTGATGAGAATCGAGTTGCCGATGCCTTCGGCGATGCCGCGCGCAAAGATTTTCGGGTTCGTGACGAAGATATCGTCGCCGACGAGCTGAAGCTTTTTGCCAACATCGCGCGTGAGAATTTTCCAGCCGTCCCAGTCGTCTTCGGACATGCCGTCCTCGAGCGAGACGATGGGATATTGGCGTACCCAGTTCTCCCAGAAGGCCACCATTTGCTCGGACGTGCGCGCGGACTTGTCCGATTTCTTGAAAATGTATTTCTTGCTGGCTTTGTCGTAGAACTCGCTCGACGCGGGATCGAGCGCGATGGAGATTTGCTCGCCAGGTTTGTAGCCGGCGGCGGTGATGGCTTCGAGGACGCGTTCGAGCGCCTCTTCGTTGGATTTCAAGTTTGGCGCGAAGCCGCCTTCGTCGCCGACGGCGGTCGAGTAACCGTTCTTCTTCAGCACGGCTTTCAAATTGTGGAAAACTTCCACGCCCCAGCGCAGCGCTTCGTGGAAGCTCGGCGCGCCGAGCGGCATCACCATGAATTCCTGCACGTCGACGGAATTGTCGGCATGCGCGCCGCCATTGAGAATGTTCATCATCGGGACAGGCAACGTGTTTGCCGACGAATTGCTCGAATAGCGAGCCAGATATTTGTAGAGCGGCTGGCCGGACGCAGAAGCGGCCGCTCGCGCGGCAGCCATCGAAACGGCAAGAATCGCGTTGGCGCCGAAATTGGATTTGGTCGGCGTGCCGTCGGATTCGATCATGCGACGGTCGACGGCGCGCTGGTCGGAAGCGTCCATGCCGACGACGGCTTTCGCGATTTCCGCGTTGACGTGGCCGACGGCTTTCAGCACACCTTTGCCAAGGTAGCGCGACTTATCGGCGTCGCGCAATTCGTTCGCTTCGTGCTCGCCGGTGGATGCGCCGGACGGAACTGCGGCGCGACCGATCGCGCCGCCTTCGAGGCGAACGTCCGCCTCGACGGTGGGATTGCCGCGCGAATCGAGAATTTCGCGGCCGCGAACGCTTGTGATTTTTGTCGACATTATTTCTCCCTGAGAATTTTGGTTGAACTTCAAATTCGCCGGCGAGACGCCGGCGCCACGAAAACGCACTAGTCTTTTCTGGCGACCAAGAGGTACGGACTGAAGTCTACGGGAAACTTTTCCTCGGGCCAAGCCCGGCGGAATCGTTCTGCAAGGTCGCGCCAGTAGGACTCTGGATCGGGAAGTGTGTGAGCATAGGCGTTGCCGTAGGAAGTGGAGCTCCAGAATCCTGCGAAGTTACCCGGTGAGGCGGAAAGAACGCAAGGCACTTTGATGTCCTCGATCATACGGAGGCTGGTGGCGGCGCGGACGATGCTTTGGGGGAACTCCTTGCGACGCAGGCGTTCGTCGCGAAACGGATTCCAGTGGTCGCGGAGTTCACGGCGTACGATTTCGCGAATGGGCGGCGGCGTTTCCGGGAGCCCTCCACCGTAGACGGCGAATATTCCGCCGGGGCGAAGCCAGCGTTCGGCGTTGGCGATTACAACCCGCACATCCATCCAATGCAGAGCCGTCGCTACGTTGACCAGATCCACGCTCCCCGGCTCCTGCCGGCAATCTTCGGCCTTTTCGATGCGGACGATCGCGCGTGGCGCCGTCTCGCGGATTTTGCCGGCCATCAAGGGGTCCGGCTCGACGGCGATGACTTCTGCGAAATGCTGCACGAGCTCGCGCGTGGCTTTGCCGGTTCCCGCGCCAAGGTCCATCGCACGATTACGACGAGCCACGTCGACGGCAGAGAGAATCCGCGCAAAGAGCTCCGGAGGATAATCGGGACGAAACGTGTTGTAGGCGTTGGCGGCAGCGCCAAAGCGAGATTCAAAGGGCATGAGGTGCAGCCTGCACGACAAGGAGTCTGCTCAACGCTTGAAATGGACGCGATGCTCTATTCGGGTTCTTCGAGCATGGACTCGGGACGAACGACAACTACTACGCCGCCGTCGGAAACGGAGTAGCGCGCACGGTCAGCTTCGGGATCGTAGCCGATGACGGTGCCCTCCGGCAAATTCACATGGCGATCGATGATCGCGCGCCGAATCCGGCAGCGGCGGCCGATATTCACGTGATTGAATATGATCGAGTCTTCCACGTCGCTGTAGCTGTTCACGCGAACGTCGTAGCCGACGATGCATTTCGACACGCGCCCGCCCGAGATAATCGAGCCGCCGGAAACGATCGAATCGATCGCGGTGCCGGTGCGCTCCGGGTCGCCGAACACGAATTTCGCCGGCGGATATTGCTGCTGCCAGGTATGGAGCGGCCAGCTCTTGTCGTAAAGGTTGAACACGGGCGAGACGGCGCTGAGGTCCATGTTCGCCTCGTGGTAAGCGTCCACTGTCCCCACGTCACGCCAGTAAGAAGTTTCCTTTTTGTTTTCGTCGCGGAAGTTGTACGCGAACACGCGGTACTTGCCGATGATGCGGGGAAGAATGTCTTTGCCGAAATCGTGAGCGGAGGCCGGGTTTTCGGCATCGTCGATGAGAATCGGAACGAGAAGCTGCGTGTTAAAGAGATAGACGCCCATGGAAGCGTTCACTTTGTCGGAGTGAAGGCGGGAGCGCTTGGGATTCGCGGGCTTTTCCTCGAAGCCGATGATGCGCCAGTTGTCGTCGGTCTCGATCACGCCGAACTGCTTCGCGGCAGCGGCCGCATCCACTTCGATGGTGGCAACGGTGACGTCGGCGCCCGACGCGACGTGCTGCTCGAGCATGGTCTGGTAATTCATTTTGTAGATGTGGTCCCCGGAAAGAATGAAGACGTAGTTCGACTGCTCGCTGCCGATCGAATAGATATTCTGATAGACCGCGTCCGCCGTGCCCTGGTACCAGTGCTGCGAAACGCGCATCTGCGGCGGCAGGACTTCGATGAAATCGCCGAGCCCCATCAGCACGGACCAGCCGCGGCGAACGTGACGATTGAGGCTGAGAGCTTTGTACTGGGTAAGAACGAAAACGCGGCGCAAATCGCTGTTGAGGCAGTTCGAAAGAGTGATGTCGATGATTCGATACGTGCCGCCAAAAGGCACCGCGGGTTTGGCGCGGTCGCGGGTGAGGGGCCAGAGGCGCTCGCCCTGGCCGCCAGCCAGTAGAACGCCGATCGCATTGCGCATTACGGGCATCACCGTTTCCGATCGACTCCGATGAACACTTTCCGCTGCCTACTTGCCGGCCCTATTCTGCATTAATTGCGGCAACTTGCGCCAGTCGCCGCGGCGCCGTTCCGTGTGGAGTTCGACACGGGCGAAAAAACCCGGTGCCGAGCCGCGAGCTTGTTCCACGCAGAAAAAGAAGACTTTCGGGCGACGCGCCGTTGGCTTACTGAAAAGTTACTAGGAGCGAGCGGAAGTGCCGCCAAGTGGAATTTAATTCTTGACTTAGGGGTAGGCCTCCGATAGAAGAGTCTGCAATTGCCGGTTTGGCTGTGAACCGGTACACTGGTTGAACCCATTTATCCAAACAAAATCTCAAAAGGGGAACGGGGGTGAATACGCGTGGCAGAAGTTGTGATTCAAGAGGGTGAGTCTTTGGAAAACGCGCTCCGGCGATTTAAGCGGAAGGTGCAGTCGGAAGATATCATCAAGGAGATCAAGAAACACAGCTACTACATGAAGCCGGGTGAGAAGCGTCGAGCCAAGGAAGCCCTCTCGCGTAAACGTCTCCGCAAGAAACAACGGCGTGAGCAGGATTAGGCAATCGACTCATTCAAGCGATTCCCAGCAGCTTAATGACAGCCGAAAGGCGGGAGCCGGATGTGTCCCCGGCCGACGCCTTCTTCAACGCTCAGGGTTTGTCCGGCACGGCGGACGGACCCTGGGATCCGGTCTGACATTTTGGGCTGCACCGCTGCCAATCCTGTCCCCAGCGCGGTCCGGGAGCGGAGCATGGAATACCACGATAAGGTCCTGAAGTGCAGCGAGTGCGGAGCTGAATTCGTCTTCACCGCCGGCGAGCAGATGTTTTTCGCCGACAAGGGCTTCAAGAATGAGCCCAAGCGGTGCAAGGCCTGCAAGGCCAACCGGGCGCAAGGCAATGGCGCGAGTTCGCCGGGCGTTCAGCGTGTGGAAACCAAAACGGTATGCTCGCAGTGCGGCAAGGAAACGACGGTGCCGTTCAAGCCAACGCAAGGACGGCCCGTATACTGCCGCGAATGTTTTCAGCAGCGGCGGTCGATCGGCGCTACTGGCGCGGCGAGCGCGACCGCATAGCCTTTCGCAACCGGCACGCTCCAGGCGGTTGCTTCAAATAGCGAGCCGATTCTCGCTCGCCGTCGTTCCCGCTCCAAATCCAACCGAACACTCGGCGGCCCTTCGCATTCAGCCGGGCCCTTTTTCTTGCTTGAGCTTTCCCTCTATGCTGCTTGCGAGCGGCCAGCGGGCACGATTTCGCGGAAAGCGGCCACAAATTGCTCGACCTCAGGCTGCGTTCCGATGCTCACGCGAAGGAAAGTAGGCATCGTGGGGAATCGCCGGCCCACGAGAATCTTCCGAGCGCGAAATTGGTCCACGATCGGCTGCACGTCCGTTCCCACGTCCACCATCACAAAATTGGCCTGCGATGGAATGCACTTCCGGCCGTCTTTCGCGAGCTGACCGCACAGCCACTCGCGCGTGGCGTTCATTTTCTTGCTGCAATCCTGGATGTAATCCTGGTCGAAGAGGCTTGCGTACGTCGCTGCCAGGACGGCGGCGTTTCCGTTGAACGGCTGCAGATTGAACGGGGCCATCTGATCGAGCGTCTCTTTGGCGCCCACCGCGTAACCCAGCCGCATTCCCGCCATGCCGTAGACTTTCGAAAAGGTGCGGACGACCACGAGGTTGGGGTGCGCGGCGATAAGGTCAACCGCAGTGGCATAGCCGGGATTATCGGCAAAATGAAAGTATGCTTCGTCCACCAGAATCAGCGCCGACGACGGCACGTGATTTACGAACGCGGCGAAATCATCGTGCGTCACAATCGTTCCCGTCGGGTTGTTCGGGTTACAAATGTAGACGAGGCCCGTCTTGGACGTGCACGCGGCGGCCATTTGCGCCAAGTCGTGACGATAATCCGGCGTCAAGGGAACCTTGATAACCTCGCCATGCGATGCCCTCACGTATTCGATCACGGCTTCGAAGGTGGTGCCCGCAACCACCAGGTTTTTACCGGTGCCAAGAAATGCCTCATCCGCCACGCAGAGAATCTCCGTGGAGCCGCAACCCAACATGATGTTGTCGCGCTGCACGCCGTGAATCTGCGCGAGTGCGTCGCGCATCTTTAAGTATGAGCCGTCGGGATAGCGCGAGGCTGTGTGTCCGCACGTTGCGAACGCTTCGAGCGCTTTCGGCGAAGGGCCGTAGGGACTTTCGTTGAAGTTCAGGCGGACAGCACCCTCGGGCACCGGCTGATCGTGGCGTGCTTGCCCAGCGTGCAGGTAAGGAGCGGTGGCTGCGAACGCCAGCCCTTGACCAACAACCCGGGAAAAATCACGGCGAGAAAAAAGTGGACGCGTCATCTTGCCCCCTCGAATACGAGATTGATTTGGGATGATACCTCTCAGGCCAGGCGCGAACAACAAATCGTTTCCGGGAAGGAAGGTTCGACCACGATGAACGAGAAAGCGTTACGAGAGCATCTGCACAAGCTGCTGACGTCGAGCGAAGCTCACATCGACTGGAAGGCGGCGGTCGACGACATGCCCCCGAAACTTCGCGGCGCGAACCTCCTGGGGTCGCCGCATACGCTGTGGGAGCTACTGGAACACGCTCGCATCGCGCAATGGGACATTCTTGAGTTCTCGCGCAACGCGAAGCATGTGTCTCCCGACTTCCCTTCCGGGTATTGGCCTGCGAGTCCGGCGCCGCCGAATGACGCTGCGTGGGACAAGAGCGTCAAGGCGTTCGAGGCGGACTTGGAAGCGATGGCGACGCTGGTGGCCAATCCGGACACGGATTTGTTCGCGGCCATTCCTCATGGCTCGGGCCAAACGATACTTCGCCAGGCGCTGCTTCTCGCGGACCATAACGCGTACCATCTGGGCCAGTTCGTGCTGGTTCGGCGGATGCTCGGTTCGTGGAGCGAAAGCTGAGCCGCAACCCTCGCCGCCAGGACGCAACAGCCGATATAATGGGAGCAGAAGGCAAACTAGAATCATAAGTCAGGGAGATTCATGAGCAGGCAGCAGGCAATTGTGGATTCATCCGCACCCAAAGAGAGGGAACAGGTTTGGGATGCGTTTCGCCGTTGGGGATACTTGCAGGCGAACCTTGATCCGCTGGGCGATCTCGCGCCGGTGGCGATGCCCGAGCTTGACGTCACGGGCCCCGACGCGGAAGCCGCGCGGCGCGTCTACTGCGGCACGATCGGCGCGGAGTTCATGCACATCCCGGACCGCGAGCGCAGGCAGTGGATTCAGGAACGCCTGGAATCGGAAGCGCCTGCGCCGGACCGCGGGCGCATTCTCGATCGCCTGATCCGCGCGGACGTCTTCGAGCAGGTTCTGCAAACTCGGTATCTCGGCACCAAGCGATACTCGCTCGAGGGCGAAGCCTCGCTTTTGCCCTTGCTCGACGCGATTCTGAATTCCGCCGCGGAACAGGGCACCGAGCAGGCCGTTCTGGCCATGAGCCATCGCGGGCGTCTGAATGTGATGGTGCACATCGTCGGGCGCGACGCCGCGGAAGTGTTCGCGCGCTTTGAGGACTTTGACCCGAGAAGCGTGCTCGGCGGCGGCGACGTGAAATACCACATGGGAGCGACCGGTGATTTTCTGGCAACGAGCGGGCGCAAGGTGGGCATTCACCTTGTGTCGAACCCGAGTCATCTGGAGGCGGTGGATCCCGTCGCGATCGGGCGCGCACGCGCGAAACAGACTCGCACCGGGGAAAATGGCCGACGTGAAGTCGTTCCGATTCTCATGCATGGCGACGCAGCATTCGCGGGCCAAGGAATCTGGGCCGAGACGCTGAACATGAGCGGCGTGGAAGGTTTTACGGTGGGCGGCTCGATCAGCATCATCGTGAACAATCTGATCGGCTTTACGACGATTCCGCGCGATGAGCATTCGTCGCGATTCTCGTCGGACTTGGGGAAGAGATTGCCGATTCCGATTTTCCACGTCAATTCGGAAGACCCGGATGCCGTTGTGCGCGTGGGCCGGATGGCGCTGGATTACCGCTACGCGTTCGGTTCTCCGGTGATCGTGGACTTGATCGGATATCGCAAGCACGGCCACAGCGAAGTGGACGATCCGACGATTACGCAGCCTTTGCGCTACCGCAAGATCGAAGCGCATCCGCCCATCTGGCAAACGTACGCCGAAAAAATTGGCGTCGATCCGCAGCCGATTATCCGCAGCGTGCACGAAGAACTTGACGCTGCGCAGAAAAGGGCGATCGAGCTCGAAAAGAATCCGCCGATGCGCGAGTTGCCGGCGTACTGGGACCGGTTCCGCGGCGGCAAATACAACGCCTCTCTGGAAGTCGACACGGGTATTCCGCAAGCAGAAGTGACGGCGGTCGGCGAAGCCCTCGTGAAGTATCCGCAAGGATTTCACATCCATCCGAAAGTGAAGAAGCTGCTCGAACAGCGCTTGGAAATGGCGCGCGGCAAGCGAGCTATCGACTTCGGGATGGCGGAGGCGCTCGCGTTCGGCTCCCTGCTGAAACAGGGCGTGCCGGTTCGACTCAGCGGCCAGGACAGCCAGCGGGGAACCTTCAATCAGCGCCACGCGGCGTTGATCGACATCGAGACGGAAAAGGAGTTTGTGCCGCTCGAGCACGTCGCGACCGACCCGGCCTGGTTCGAGATTTACAACTCGACCCTTTCGGAAGCTTCCGTGCTTGGCTTCGAATACGGATTCAGCCGCGATTTTCCGGAGGCGCTGGTTCTTTGGGAAGCTCAGTTTGGCGACTTCGCGAATGGCGCGCAGATCGTGATCGACCAATTCGTTTCGGCGGGCGAGGACAAGTGGAATTTGCTGTCGGGCGTGGTGCTGCTCCTGCCGCACGGGTACGAAGGCCAGGGCCCCGAGCATTCAAGCGCGCGCATCGAACGATTCCTTCAGCTCGCGGCGCGCGACAACATCCAGATTTGCCAGCCGTCGACGGCCGCGCAGTATTTTCATTTGCTGCGGCGGCAGGCGCTGCGCGTGTGGCGCAAGCCGCTGGTCGTGTTCACGCCGAAGAGCATGCTGCGCAATCCGGCGGCGTCATCCACGCTGGCCGATCTGGCGGCGCCGCGCTTTCGCACCGTGATTCCCGATCGCGGCGACGGCTCTGCCAAGAGAGTGCTGCTTTGCACCGGAAAAATCGGACATGAACTTGAAGCCGAAAGGAAGCGCCGCGAGGATACTTCCACCGCGATCGTCTTCCTCGAGCAGCTTTATCCGTTGCCGGAGGCTGAACTTTCCGCCGAGATGGACAGGCACGCAGGCGCGCGCGAGTTCGTGTGGGTACAGGAGGAACCGGCAAACATGGGTGCGCTTGCGTTCCTGATACCACGGCTGGAGCGGCTGGCGCGCGGGCGTGCGGTCCTCTCAGTGAAACGCTCGGCCAGTGCTAGTCCGGCCACCGGCTCGCACAAGGCTCACGAATTGGAACAGAAGACCCTCCTGGCGGTCGCGTTCGGACTGACACCCAAGAACTGAGCGGTGTGGGAGCGCTTTCTCCTTGAAGATTCGGGCTACTTGCGCGAGATAATCACGCTCTGAGGGCCCATCGGCAGACGCTGGATTTCGTTTCTCGAAAAACCCGCGTTTTGGAACATGCGATCATATTCAGAGGACGTGTACGCCTCGCCTCCGCAAGTTGTGCCGAGCATGATGATGCCGAAAGCAGCGGCTCGCGGCGGCGTGATGCGGTCTTCATTGGCGATGAATCCGACGGTGACCACCTTGCCACCGGGTGCGAGCGCGGCGTGAAGTTTGCGCAGAAGCCTTTCGTTCGCCTCCTCGTCGAATAGTTGGAGGAAGTTCGTCAGCAAGACAACGTCGTAACCGGATCCGAGTTCCATTTCAAAAGCGTTGCCCGGAAGGACGTGAAAGCGTGGGGCGACACCCGCCGTTTTTGCGTTCTCTTTCGCCACCTCGAGCACGTTCACCCAATCCACCGCATAGATTTCAGCGTTCGGATTGTGCTTGGCAAGGGCGATGCCAAACATGCCATGACCCGCCGCGATGTCGAGCACTTTCCACGGTTCGCCGGCATCCGCGTTAAGGATTCGCGCCAAGGCTTCCGCGATGGGCACCTGCATCGGCATCATCGATCGCGCAAACTCCACCCAAACGGGATCATCGGGGATGGCCCCTCGTTGCTCAACCGAGGAGTAGCCGCTGCGAATGATGGTTGTCAGGTTTTTGAAAGGATCCACCATCTCGGGCATGGACATGAAGCGAACCATCGACGCCATGCAGGCGGGTGAGCGACGGTCGAGAAAAGTCGCGGCCTCGGGAGTCAGCGCATATTCCGCGCCTTGCTTCTTCAGGAGTCCAATGATCGTCAGGTAGTCGCACAAAATGCGAATGCCTCGCTCTGTGGCGGCGCAGCGCTTCGCGAGCGCCGGGATAGCGACGGCTCCTTCGCCAATCGCGGTGAAAAGATCCAGTTCGATCGCGGACTTGAGAGCCGCTGTCCGTTGATAGGCGTTCAGCGTTTCGAAGATCAGCTCTGGCGTGGGTCTTTGAGAGGTCGTCTGCTGTTCCGTCGGTGCCATTGAATGTCCTTTGAAGCGGGGAGGATCCGGCTACTTGCGCGAAATCATCACGCTTTCAGGCCCGGGCAGCGGCCGAATCTCGATCGATGAAAATCCCGCATTCTTGAACATGCGCTGGTACTCGGCGAACGTGTAGGCATCTCCCGACGGCGTGTGGCCAAGCATCGTCATGCTGAACGCAGCCGCTGCGGGCGGTGTCACGCGATCGTCATTGGGAACAAATTCGAGAGTGACCACGCGTCCTGCCGGAGCAAGCGAGGCATGCACTTTGCGCAAGAGGCTTTCGTTTGTGGCAATGTCGAAGTGGTGGAGGAAGTTCGTCAGCAAGACAACGTCATAGCCCGAGCCGAGCGCGACGTCGAAGGCGCTGCCGGGCAATAGATGGTGGCGCGAACCAACGCCGGCGGCTTCGGCATTTTCCTTTGCCACTGCAAGGACGTTCGGCCAATCCAGCGCAAAAATCTCGGCATTAGGATTGTGCATCGCAAGGGTGATTCCGAATATCCCATGTCCCGCGGCAATGTCGAGTACTTTCCATTTCTCTCCGTTCGGCTCGCCGAGCATTTCGGCAATCAAGCTCGCAGGCAAAGCCATCATGGGTTTCATCGAGCGGGCGAACTCGACCCAACGCGGATTTTCGGGTTCGATGGAAGCCTTGCCAGCCAGTGACGAACCGCCGCTGCGAAGAGTTTGCGTCAAGTCCATGAAAAGGTCGATTGTGTGCGGCGTTATGAGGAAATCCGCGATCGAGCCGATGCACGCGGGCGAGCGCTTGTCCAAAAAAACGGCAGCGTCTCGAGTGAGCGCGTAACTCCCGTCCCTTTTCGTGAGAATGCCGACAATCGACAGGTAGTCGCACAAGATTCGCGCGCCGCGCTCCGTGATTCCACATCGCGTCGCGAGTCGAACCGGCGTCTCATCGCCTTCGCCCACCGCCGTGAAGATATCGAGTTCGATCGCGGCCTTCATGGCGGCCGAACGCTGGAATCCGTTTATAAGCTCGAAAATTAGAGTGGGATTCGGTTGTGATTGCTCCATGGCGTTTGCCATTCTTCTTCCTCTGGAAAGGCGCGCCATTCTCTCGCGACACCGGGGGAAGTGCAATCCTCAGCCATGAGGTTTGTCTTGGGTTCACTCGCCGCGTTGACTCGGTTGCCTAGGGGTCATAACATGACGCGCGCAACCGAGACATTTGCCGGCCCATGAAACCCCACCTACCCAAGAACGAAGCTGCGCGACTCGAGGCCCTCCACAGGTACGCCATTCTGGACACGTTTCCGGAGCAGGAATTCGACGACCTGGCTCGTCTGGCGGCCCTTATCTGCGGCACTCCGACGGCGCTCGTTAGTTTTGTTGACGCGGACCGACAGTGGTTCAAAGCGAAGGTCGGACTGCAGCTTGCTGAAACGCCGCGCGACGCATCTTTTTGCGCCCACGCGATCCTGAAGCCGGATGTTCTGGTGATACCAGACACGCTCGCCGACGAGCGCTTTCGGTCGAATCCGCTCGTGACCGGCGAGCCGCACATTCGTTTCTACGCGGGCGCGCCGCTCGTGACGCACGACGGGCACGCGCTCGGCACGATCTGCGTGACGGACACGGTTCCCCGCGACCTGGCGCAGCCTCAACGTGAGGCGCTCAGGGCGCTCAGCAGGCTCGCGGTGGCTGAGCTGCAGCTTCGCCGCGGCGTTTCCGATCTTTCCCAGGCGATTCGTGAACGGCGCCGCACCGAGAAGGAAATCGATCAACTGTTTACGCTGTCTCTCGACATGCTGTGCATCGCCGGCTTCGACGGCTATTTCAAGCGGGTGAATCCGGCTTGGGAAAAGGTTCTGGGAATTCCGACCGCGCAATTGCTCGCGCGTCCGTACGTCGACTTCGTCCATCCCGATGACCGCGCGGCGACGCTTGCCGAGGGGGCAAAGCTCGTCGAGGGCGGCGAGACGCTCTCGTTTGAGAATCGCTACCGCCGGGGGAACGGCAGCTACATCTGGCTTTTGTGGAACGCGACGCCGAGCAGCAGTGAGAAGCTGATTTTCGCGGTTGCCCGCGATGTGACGGAACGCAAACGCGCTGAGCGCCGCACGGCCGCCGGCTACGCCGTCACGCGCGTGCTGGCCGAAGCCGATTCGCTGGAAACGGCCACGCCACAAATCCTCCGCGCGATTTGCGAGAGCCTCGACTGGGAAGTGGGCGCGATCTGGCGGCTGGACGAGAACGCCCAAGTGCTCCGTTCTCTCCGGGTTTGGCATGCACCGCACGCCGAGTCTCCGCGCTGGGAGAATGCAACTCGCGAATTGGCAATCGCAAAAGGGATGGGCCTGCCCGGCCGTGTGTGGGAAACAGGTGAGCCTGCATGGATCGCGGATATCCCTCGCGACACGAGCTTTCCTCGCGCGCAGATTGCCCTGGAAGAAGGCCTGCATTCGGCCTTCGCGTTTCCGATCCGGGGTGCATCCAAGTTCATGGGCGTGGTCGAATTCTTCAGCACCGAGGCGCGCGAACCGGACCAGGATTTGCTCGCGATGTTCGATTCCATCGGCAGCCAGATTGGCCAGTTCATCGAGCGCCGCCGCGCCGAAAGCGATCTGCGGTTGTACACCGATTACCTGGAAGCGGCGCGGCACGCTCAGGAGGAAGATGCGCGGAAACTCTCCGAACTGGTGAAAGAACTCGAAGTGGAAAAGCAGCGTGCCGAGGAAGCCACGCGCGCCAAGAGCGAGTTTCTTGCCAACATGAGCCACGAAATTCGCACGCCCATGAACGCCATCATCGGCATGACGGAGCTGGCCCTGGAAACCAAGCTGACGCCGGAGCAGCGCGAATATCTTCGGACGGTGAAAAGCTCCGCGAGCTCGCTCATCGGCGTGATCGACGACATCCTCGATTTCTCGAAGGTGGAAGCGCGCAAGCTCGAGCTCGATCGCGTGGAATTTCCGCTGCGGGATACGCTCGAGGACGCGGTCCGCGTTCTGGCCCTGCAGGCTCAGCGCAAAGGACTCGAGCTGGCGTGCGACGTGCCGCCGGAGGTCCCGGACGGGGTGATCGGCGATCCGCAACGCTTGCAGCGAATCATCATCAATCTCGTGGGGAACGCCGTGAAATTCACGGAGCGCGGCGAAGTGGTGGTGCGCGTAGCTGTGGAATCCCAATCGCGCAAGGAAGCGGTGCTGCGGGTCAGCGTCGCAGACACCGGGATCGGCATCCCTCCCGACAAGCAGCAGCGGATTTTCGAGGCTTTTGCGCAAGCCGACAGCTCGACCACTCGAAAATACGGAGGCACCGGGCTGGGTCTCGCGATTTGCGCACAGCTTGTGGAGCTGATGGGTGGGCGCATCTGGGTGGATAGCGAGCCGGGGCGCGGCAGCAATTTCCATTTCACGGCAAAGCTCGAACTGCAGCAAGGCCCGGCAAAAAAGCAGCCAGAATTTAACGCCACGAAGCTCCGCGATCTTCCCGTCCTTGTGGTGGACGACAATTCAACAAACCGCCGCATCCTAGAGGAAATGATCACGGGCTGGCGCATGAAGCCCGTCGCCGTTGGGAGCGGGAGGGAGGCGCTCGAAGCTCTCGCCAGCGCTCGCAAGGACGGCGCGCCCTTCCGCCTGGTTCTTCTCGATTCGCACATGCCGGAAATGGATGGATTCGAAGTAGCGTCTCGAATGAAGCAGGATTCGCAGGCTCGCGGGATGGATTTGATCCTGCTCACATCCGCTGGGCACCGGGAAGAACTCGCGCGTGCAAAGGAACTCGGCGTCGCATCCGCGCTCGTGAAGCCTGTGAAGCAATCGGAGTTGTGGGACGCGATCGTGACGATACTCCACGCAGCTTCCCAGCAGAAGCAGCGTCCTCCTGCACCGCGCCGAACGAAACGCGCGCGCCACGGACTCCAGATTCTGGTTGCGGAGGACAATGCCGTGAACCAGGAGCTTGCGGTGCACCTACTCGAACGCCGGGGCCATACCGTCACGCTGGCTGAAAATGGCCGGCAAGCAATCGCCGCCATTGAGAAGCAGAAATTCGATCTGGTTCTGATGGATCTGCAGATGCCCGAAATGGGCGGCGTTGAAGCGACGCACGTAATTCGCGAGGAGGAGAAATCGTCGGGCGGCGCGCGGCTCCCGATTATTGCCATGACCGCTCACGCGATGCGCGGCGACCGCGAAAAGTGCCTTGCAGCCGGAATGGACGGTTACGTTTCCAAGCCACTGGATCCACGGACGTTTTTGCAAACGGTGGAAGGAATGGCGCAAGGGCACGCTACCCCGCCAGACCAAACGGTTGAGCCAAAACCCGGAGGCCAACTCGACGGGCCGGCACTGCTCAATCGATTCGCCGGCAATCGCAAGCTTCTGAAAGCTCTGATCCGGACGTTCCGCGAGGATTGCCCGAAAATGATGGCGACGATTCGGAAGGCGCTATCGGCACGCGATAAATCCGCCCTGGCTGATGCGGCTCACGCGCTGAAGGGGTCCGTCGGCAACTTTGGACCAACCGCCGCTTTCGATACTGCGAAACAAATCGAAATGACCGCAAGAGGCGGTACACTCGACGGCTGCCGGGAACTGTACACGAAGCTCGAAGACGAGATTGCAAGTCTGCTTCCGGCCCTTCAAGATATCGGCGGGAAGGCCCGGGCCCGGGAGCGGCGCCCGCGGTCAAATCGAGGCTCACGGAGAAACCGATGACGCGAATTCTTGTCGCGGACGACGACCGCACGACGCGTCTGCTGATTTCCGAACTGCTGCGAGCGGCGAAGTTCACGGTCATCACCGCATCGGACGGCGCCGACGCGCTGAAAAAGCTCAAGAAAGACAAGTTCGATCTCGCCCTGCTCGATATCTGGATGCCCAAGAAAAATGGGATTGAAGTGCTGGCGGCGCTGCGGAAGGGAAAGCCGCGTCCCAAGGTAGTCGTGATGACGTCCGACGACACGCCTGAAACCTTGCTCGGGGCGATTCGCGAGCAGGCGTACAAATATATTGCGAAGCCGATCGATCCTCCCGCGTTGATCGCAATGGTGAAGGAGTCGCTCGAAAAGAAGGCGAAATCATTGCCGATTGAAGTTGTGTCCGCGCGTCCGGAGTGGATCGAGCTCCTCGTTCCCTGTTCGCTTGAGACCGCCGAACGAATCGAAGGATTCATGGCGCATTTGAAGTCGGGCCTGTCCGAAGAGGCCAGCGCCGCGGTTGGGCAAGCCTTCCACGAACTTCTGCTCAACGCCGTCGAATGGGGCGGCAAGCTCGATGCGCACCGCAAAGTCCGCATCTCGTGCCTGCGCGCCAAGCGGATGATTCTTTACCGCATCGCCGACCCAGGACCTGGATTCAAGCTGGCGGACCTGAGCCACGCGGCTATTGCTCAGTCTCCCGACGAGCCCACCAAGCACGACGAAATCCGCCAGCAAAAAGGGCTGCGTCCCGGAGGCTTCGGCCTCGTTCTGGTGCAGGCGAACGTGGACGAACTTCTCTACAACGAAGCGCAGAACGAAGTGGTCTTCGTGAAGTACCTCGACGCCGTCGCTCCCACGCCATAATTCCACATGGTCATTCTGGTTATGGGCGTCACCGGTTCCGGGAAGACCACCGTCGGACGATTGCTGGCGAAGCGCCTCAGATGGATTTTCGTGGATGCGGATGACTTTCACTCCGCCGCCAATAAAGAGAAGATGCATCGAGCCATTCCACTCACCGACGCGGACCGCGCGCCCTGGCTCGCCGCAATTCACGACGAACTGCTGCGCGAGAACGGCAACGGCCAAAACGTGGTTCTTGCATGTTCTGCGCTGAAGCAGGAATACCGGAGTACCCTGGGTCAGGACTTGATTCTCGACGTCGTCTACCTGCGCGGTTCCCGCGCGCAACTCCGCCGCAATCTGGCCACTCGCGAGAATCATTTCGCTGGTGAAAGCCTCGTCGCGAGTCAGCTCGCTACGCTCGAGGAGCCTGACGGCGCGGTTGTCGAAGATATCGGCCGCACTCCCGAGGAAATCGCCGAAGACATCTGCGCTCGTCTGGATTCGCAAAGAATCGCAACGCCGCGCCAATCTGCAAGGCCCGACCAACACAAAACCAGAGCCGAGGGGAATCAGAGCTGAATCTCAAGAAGCTGCTGGTGGGCCCGCAAGGATTCGAACCTTGGACCAACGGATTATGAGTCCGCTGCTCTAACCAGCTGAGCTACGGGCCCGCACCTTCGCAATATCGTACACCGAAAGGGATTGCAACAAGCTGTCGATGGTATAAGTCACTAGATCGGAACGCTGGAACAACTCGAGGCAGGAGAAAAGTGGAGGGACACGTGAAGGCGGATTTTTCCTTCGGCAACAGAATGGCGCGTTGGATTCTTCTTCTTGCGGTGCTGGCGGTCGCGGCCATAGTTTCCGTTCACGCCGCTCCGGCCGCACTGGATTTCGTCTACGTCGGAACGTACACGGGCCACGGAAGCGAAGGCATCTACGTCTGCGAATTCGATCCGGCCACCGGGCGTCTCACTCCACCTGAGATTGCCGCAAAAACGCCGAGTCCGTCTTTTCTGGCCGTCGCTCCAGGCAAGGAATTTCTGTACGCCGTGAACGAAACGGATCAGTTCAATGGCCAGGCGGCAGGAGCGGTCAGCGCGTTCGCCATGGATTCTTCAACGGGAAAGTTGAAACTACTGAACCAGGTGTCTTCGCGCGGCTCAGGTCCGGCGCACATCGTTCTCGATCGCACCGGCCGGTTCGCCTTGGTGGCGAACTACGGCGGGGGAAGCGTGGAGGTTCTTCCTCTGTTGCCGGACGGCAAAATCGGCGAGTCCACTGCATTTGTGCAGCACAAAGGCTCCAGCGTGAATCACGAGCGCCAGGAAGGCCCGCACGCGCACGCGATCGCCATGTCTCCCGACAATCGCTTTGCCGTCGTCGCCGACCTCGGCCTCGATCAACTGCTCGTTTATCCGTTCGACGCATCTCGGGGAGCGCTCGGCCAGCCGCGTATCGTCAAGACGGATCCTGGTGCTGGGCCGCGGCATCTCACCTTTGACAACAGCGGCAACTTCGTTGACGTCATAAACGAAATGGCTTCAACCGTGACCGTCTACTCCTTCGATCCACGCGATGGCGCGATGGCCCCGCTCCAAACAGTCTCTTCGCTTCCAGGCAACTTCTCCGGCAAAAACACTGCCGCTGAAATCGTGCTTTATCCTTCCGGAAAGTTTCTCTACGCTTCGAATCGCGGCGATGACAACAGCATCGCTAGTTTCGCGGTCGATCCCAGCAAAGGCACACTGGCTCCGATCGAACGCGTTCCGACGGGAGGTAAGACGCCGCGCAACTTTGCCATCGACCCCTCGGGCGAATGGCTGGTCGCCGCAAACCAGGATTCCAACACCGTCGTCACGTTTCGCGTCAACAGGGAGACGGGCCGTCTCACTCCTACGGGCGAGTCAATCTCAGTGGGTTCTCCCACGATGGTGGATTTCGTGCTTGTGCGAGGCCGCAAATAAGCAAAGGTCAAAGCGACGCGCTCTTTCCTGTTGTATAATCCGCGCGCGATTACATCCGTGTCCGCCAACATCTCAATCAGCCCCGCGCCGGACGTCGCTACCCCTCGCCCGCGCCGGCATTTTCTCGGTACCGCGCTGTGCGTCGCGGCGCTCGCGAACGCGCTCGTCCCCGCCGTCTTCTTTTCCGAAAAACAGCTCTTCGGCCCGACGGACCTTCGTTACCGCGCCCTGGTCGTCCTCGTCGTGCTGGTGGAGTATGCGATCGCCTTCTTGCTGCTTCTACTGCACGCTAACGTGGGCTTTGCGAGCGGCTACGCCGTCGCCACGTCCGCCATTGTCACGCTGGGCTCCGCTGTGCTCGCGTTCGTGACCCTGGCTCCAGCCGGTTGGGGCTGGGGTGCGCTCTATGCCGAGATCTTCGTCCTCGCGGGGCTTGTTTTCGCGGTAGTATCTAACGCTGTCTTTCTCGTCGCCAGCATCCGTTACGCTCGCGCCATCCACCCGCGCCTGCATCTCGGCGGATTCTTCCTCGGCGTCGCCGCCTCCCTCGCTCTCGTGTTTCTCTACACTCGCATCCTCCCGTAGCGCCGTCCAACCTTCGAGGCGTGCAGCGGGAATAGTTGTGGTTTCCGCCGGAACTCCAGGATGAGATTTAGGTAAGGTCCGCCCGCTGGACACTGTAGAATTGAAGTATGGCTAGAGGTTGGGAGAGCAAGGCCGTCGAAGATCAAGTGCAGGAGTCGCAATCGAAGGGCAGCCCAAGCAATAAACCTCAATTGACTTCGACGGACGTGCAATTGAATCGGCGTCGCGAGGTGCTGGTTCTCTCGCGCACGCGCGTTCAGCGCGAACTCGAATCAAGCCGGAATCCCAGATACACGGACCAGCTCACTCGCGCGCTCGCTGACCTCGACGCCCAACTCGCAGATCTCCCGGACTCCGCCTAACACCGCCCGACCGAGATCGCCAAGCTCTTCCCGGGCGTCACCTGCATTGACCGGGCATTCACTGGCCATTCACCCGGCCCTCCCTTTAGGCGCCGGGGATCGTCGGCTCGCCCTCCTCGACGAACACGACTCCAACTCCATTCTCGCTTTTTTCGCGTCCTGGATCGCAGTGAACCACAGTGCCGCGCAACGACAGCGTACTCGACCGATCCTTGTCCCCCGACGCCTCGATCACCACGCGCACCTCCGACTGCAACCGCGGCCGGTTCTTCAAGCACAGGTAGGCGCCCTGCAAGCTGAGGTCGCGTACAGTCGCCTTCTCTTCGAAGGTTTTCCCATCCTCCGACTGCCCGCTGACCGTAGCCGCAAAACGCAATCGCCTCCGCTGGCCGACGCGCGATCCGCGGAGCACCACATCCACGCCGCGCTCGCTCAGCGCGATCGTCATGCCTTCGGTTGCCGCCCACGTTGCCGGAAACTCCTGCCGCGCCGCCGACAGAAACCCGTCCACGTTCTTATCGGAGGAATCCGGATCGTGATGGAAAAGCACCAGGTTTCGAACCTTTGCGTCGCGAGCCATCTTCACGCCTTCGAGCCAGCTCGAATGGCCCCAACCCTTGTGACTAGACGCAAGCTGCTCCGGCGAGTATTGCGAGTCGTAGACGAGCACGTCCGCTCCATTCGCCAGCTGCCGCAGGTTCGCATCGAATTCAGCCACGCCCGGTTCATTGTCGGTGGCATAGACCACGGAACCGCACGCTGTATCCAACCTATATCCCAGGCAGCCTTGCGGATGGTTGAGCCAGGCCGCGGTGACCTTCGTTCCGTTGATTTCCCACTTTTCGCCGCCCGAAATCTCCCGGAATTCGCGCTCCGCCGACATCATGCTCAAATCCACAGGAAAATACGGCTTGGCCAGCTGCGCTTCCAGCACCTGCCGCAAACTGTCGGGACCAAGGTATTTCGATTGGAAGCTGTAAAAGTGGAAGCGATTGCGCGCTTCGAAGAATGGGTGAAAGAAGGGAATGCCCTGAATGTGGTCCCAATGATAGTGCGACACGAGCACGTGCGCGTCGATGCCACTGTTGCCGCGCAAACTCGTCCACTGATTCCCCAGCATTCGCAAACCAGTGCCGCAGTCGAGGATGAACCGAGTGCCATCCGGCGCGGTGAGTTCAAGGCAGGGCGTGTTTCCGCCGTAGCGCCAGGTATCGCGCTCGAGCGTCGGCGTCGAGCCGCGCACTCCCCAGAAGACTAGCTTCGCAGTATGGTGCGTCATCGCTGGGCTAAATCGTGACGCCTGACCGTAGCGCCCCCGGAGCTCCCTGATGCCCATTCGGTGTCCGAATCCCTGCCATGGTAGGCGGTGGCGCCGAGGTAAGTCAATCGCGTTTCAAACGGTCGGTTCCTTGTCGTCGCTGGAACGTGTGGCTGACCGCCGACACCGGCCGATTCGTCACTTGGAGTCGACTGCTTGACCAGGAATCGAATTTTTTCATTTACTCTATTGAGTTAATATGGCGCCGCCTCACGATGAGAACACGATGACCAGGGCCGAAATCGAAAAAAAGATAGAGCCCATCATTGAGCAATGCCGGCGGCTCTTTGCACCAGGATCGTCCGATGCACACGATTCGCCTCCGACCGAAGAGATACTTAGACCCGAAATCAGACGTGTTTCTCTGATTGTTTCTTTGGCCCAGTCCGTTCTCGACTCCGGCGCCGGCGGCGAGGGGCTAGAGGTCGGTAGCGGATATGGATACCTTCTCCTCCCGATGGCTTCGCTCTTTCCCCACATCCGTTGGTCGGCCATCGACCACCCTGGGCCGCTCTACGCAACCCGGCAGAAGTATCGCTCTACCTTCCAAGACAACAACTGTGAGCTCGTGATCGCGGACCTTACCCGCGAAGCCCTTCCATTTCCCGACGGCCATTTTTCCGTAGTCACTTTTTCAGAGGTTCTCGAACATTTGCCGCCAGAGCGCCTGAGCGCTGTCCTCTCTGAGATAGCGCGAACGATTCGGCCGGGCGGTGTTCTCATCGCGTCGTCTCCGAATCAAGCTTCGCTTGAAAATCGCCTGCGGCTGCTGCGAGGAAAAAGCATTCTCGAAATGCCCGAGGAGCTCGAACGCGCGAAGGGCATTTTTGGACATATCCGGCTGTACACGCCGGCCGAAATGCAATCCGCAATGGCGAAGCTTGGTTTTGCTTTGGAGCGTTGTGTCATTGAGTCCAACAATTCAGGCTATCGAGGTGGATCCGACCGATCTTGGCGTCGGCGCATCTACCGCATGTACGAGTACGTCGAGGGCAGAGTAGGGATGCTTCGCGGCCTGGGAGATACGTGGTACATGGCGTTTCGCAAGACGGCCGGCATCCCGGCCAATTCGAAGCAGAACTGAAAGAGCCGCTCCTGGGGCGGGCGCCCTGAAATCAAGTCTGGAGCAATTAATTCGTGTGCGCGGCATTTCTGCGGATAGAATTTACGTGATGCACTTTCAGTCGCACAGCAACCACAGCCACGACGCTCACGGGCATTCCCATCTTCCGGCCCGCGGCATGACCGGACTGCTGGGCGGCGCGGTGGCGGTAACGTTCGTGCTGGTTGCCGTGGAGCTCACGGCCGGCTACCTGGGCCATTCGATCGCCCTCGTCAGCGATGCCGTCCACAACCTCACCGATATTCCCACGCTGATCATTTCCTGGATCGGCATGCGCATGGCGCTGCGGCCTCCTACTTCCGAGAAAACCTACGGGTATCATCGGGCCGGAATACTCGCGGCATTCGTGAACGCGATGCTGCTTGAACTTGTCGCAGTCTTCCTGCTCTACGAATCCGTATCGCGCCTTCGCAATCCCGTGGAAGTCCGGACGAGCCTGATGCTCTGGGTTTCGATCCTCGCGCTTGCGATCAATGGCGGCATCACGATCGCGGTTCATCGCGGACGGCGCGACCTGAACGTTCGCGCCGTGTGGTTGCACAATTTGGGCGATGCCTTGTCGAACGTCGCGATTTTCGTGGGCGCGCTCGCCATTCGTTGGACCGGCGCAAAATGGGTGGATCCCGTCGTCGGCATTGGAATCGGCGCGATGGTTCTGTGGTCAGCGACGGGAATTCTTCGAGAAAGCGGCCACATTTTGCTCGAAGGATTGCCGCGGGAAATTCGTCTGGAAGAGGTTGCGGGTGCGATCCTGCGTGTCCCAGGCGTTCAGGAAGTTCACGACGTGCACATCTGGACTCTGGGCACGGAGATGGTCGTGCTGTCCTGCCACGTCCGCATCCCGGACATGCATATGGAAGACAGCGAGAAAATCCTCGCCAGCATCTCCGACGCTTTGGAACACAATTTCCACATTACTCATACGACCATCCAGTTCGAACGTGCTGGCCTGCCCGCCGAGGCTGGTCCATACATGCCCGAGCCCGCCCCCCCGCCTGTGGCCCCTTGAATGATTCTCAATTCGCGAGCGTAAAAAGGGGCACTTCCAGGTCCATCCCGGTGTCTAAGACGCCGGGGTCGTTTTGCCCTGGGGCAAATCCCGGCTTCCGCACGGTTTGCTTTTCCCAATAGACAGGTATGTGCTATAAAAGTTCGTTCGTGGGGCGTCCGGAGATGACACTGTCAAACGTGACCGTGGGAGCATCCGAGACTGCTGCAAAGCAGGCCGAGCCAGCGATCGGTTCATCACGAGATCGAGAGCCAGAATTTGCTTCAGGGTATTGCCCGCGCTGCTCGGCTCGTCTTGAGCAGCGGAGCTGCAAGATGATTTGCCTTGGCTGCGGATACTATATGTCTTGCTCGGATTTTTACTGAGGCCGATTACGCAGCTGAGGGCACGGCCGCCGTTTCGGTAACGTACAAGTTCAAGAATTCAACAAGATCTCCAGGAGGCGTGAACGTGGCATTGAGAATGACGGATCGGGATGTGAGCGGAATCACCGTGGTCGATATCGAGGGACGCATCGTGCTGGGCGAAGAAAGCAACGCCTTTCGGGAGCGGGTCAAAAGCCTGCTTGCGGCGGGCAAGAAGAAGATCGTATTGAACATGGCGCAGGTGAGTTATATCGACAGCGCCGGTCTCGGGACTCTCGTCGCGACGTTTCACAGCGCGCGTTCGCAGGGTGCCACCTTGAAACTCGTGAACCTCGGTGCAAAGTTCCAGGAAGTCTTGCAGGTCACGAAGCTGATGACGGTCTTCGATACTTACCCCAACGAAGCCGCCGCCGTGCAAAGCTTCCCCAAGTAACCTGTTCAATCGAATCGCGGATTTAGCCTTGCTCGGACCCGCGCCACGCTGACTGGCGTGGCGTTTGCTCGCAACGATGGCGCATTGCGCGGTTCACAGGGGCGGTTCGCAAACCGCCCACTTTCCTCACTTCACCTGTTCGGCCTCGCTCTCCACGCGTCCTTCCACACGATAAATCGCAACTCCGCTCAGCATCTTGGGATAGAAATCCGTGGATTTCTGAGGCAGCACGTCGCCACCCAGCGCGATATCCATCACTTGCTGGACGCGTACGGGATTGAGCAAGCAAGCAAGCTGGGCGTCTCCCTTATCGACGGCCTCAATCGCGGCATCCATCTCACGCTCGTAGCTCACATTCTTCTCGGCGGTTACGGCTTCCGCCGTAATTCCGAGCCCTTTGTCGAGAATCAGGCGATGCAGCAGGACCACATCGAGTTCGCGCTGCGCTTCGGATAGATCGGGGAGCAGGGTTTCCAGGTCTGCGTCGCGTCGCAGCAAGAACAGATAAAACGCGCCGCTCCCAGGAGCTGAGCCCGGGTGACCACCACCAGGATAAATTCCAATTGAGCGGCGCTCGCGGCTGCGCCCCTCAAAATCCTTTCTGAATTCCGCGTAGCTTGCTTCGCGCTCCTCTGCGTCCTGAAATGGATACGAGTACCAGTCAAAGAAAGCGCCAACGGCCTTGCGAAACCGTTCGAAGTTGAAAACGGCAAGATTGCGCACCAGCCGGTGCGTGGGAAGAATCGTCAATCCCTTCGAATGCGAGTTGATGAACGTCATCATGGCGAATTCGCTGGCGGCCATTGGATCGGTCTTGCCGGACTTTCCCTTGTCGGCCCCGGTCTTGTCCGATTGGGCGCGGCACTCGTCGCGGTAATTCAGCGCGGTTTCGTAGCGATGGTGACCGTCAGCGATCATCAGCTTCTTCTTGGCCATTTCATTCTGAATCCGCCGAGCGAAAGCCTGATCGGAAACCGGCCACAGCCGGTGCAGCACCTCGTACTCATCGCGGAGTTCGAGCGGCGCGCTCTTGTGGGCTGTTTCCTCGAGCAGCGCTTCGATGCGTCGCGTTGGATCGTCGTAGAGCATGAAGAGCTGGCCCGTCTGCGCGCGTGTGTGCCGCAGCAGTTCCATGCGGTCGGCTTTCGGGGCGGACAAAGTGCGCTCGTGACGAAAGACGATCTTCGCGTCGTAATCTTCCAGCCGTCCGAGCGCGATGAATCCGATGCGCTCGCGGCGCGAATGCCCGCCGGGGACGAAATATTCCTGCGAATAGACGTAAACGCTTGGCGTAGCGTCTTGAACGAGTATTTTGCTGGCGATCCATTCCTCGAGCGTTGCAGCGGCGCGCGTGTACACGTTGTTCTGCGGCGTATCACCCTCGAAAACTTTGCCCTTTTCGATCCCGATCAGGTTTGCGGGACTCGCGGCGTAGTACCGCTCCTGCATGGCAGGCGATATCTTGTCATACGGTTGCGTGAGCACGTCTTTCAGTGCGACGCGGTCGGTGTTGTATCGGAAGGCGCGAAAAGGTTGGATTTCAGCCATGGGGGCCTCAGCGTCAAAGTGGGCAACGCGAAAACTAGCTATCTTAGCAGACCCGCTCGCAGTGGGTTAGTTTCCGATTATGCGCCTCACCAGTCTCGGCCAGCCCCGAGAGGTCCATATCGCGGCGGATACCTCGCATCCCACAGAAGGCAAATTTCATCGTATAGTGGTGCGCAAATTGAGCGCAACTAGTCCGGAGCGTTGCTCCGGACAACGGGGGAACCCTTTCGTGCAACCGGCCGCCGCGACGGAAGACGTTCAACCAAATTCAGCCCCAGAGAACGCGGCCGCTTTGGCGCTACGCGCTCCCGCCGATGGCGGCAAGCTAATCGTTCTGACGGCGCCGTTAACCGAATCGATCGACCACGCTGGGTACTTCATCCAAATGGCTTTGGCCTCCCTTCCCCAATGGCTGGAGTTTGTTCTGGACAAGAAATACCCGAAGTGGCGCGAGGTGGAGCGCAACGATGACGGCTCCGCACGATACATGCCCGCGGGGGTGCGCGTGCTCGAGAAGTCCCTGCTGCGCAAATTCGCCGCGGAGGAAGTGGTTGCCTGCTTCCCGGACGATCTGGACAAATTCATCGGGCCCAACACTCGCGTTGTAGCCGTGTCCACGCACAACCCGCTCGGCGTCACGTTTGCCGCGGGCGTATACACCTCAATTTTTGGCTCGTCGAGAGAGCCGCTGAATTCGATTTACTCTCGCGCGATGTTCCACAAAATCAAGTCCAGCCCGTACCGCAAGAATTTTCAGGTCGTGGTGGGCGGCTCAGGCGGCTGGCAGATCAAGCAAACCAACATTTACGAGGAGCTGGGCGTTGACTGCGTCGCGGAAGGCCGCAGCGAGTCCGAGGACGCTCTTGCACTCTTCCAGAAGGCGATTGCGGGAGAAGCGCTGCCGCGAGAAATCAACTTGTCGCACCCGACGTCGCGCGACTCCATTCTCTTTCCCGACAAGCGCACCACCTTCGGCGTGGTCGAGATGACTACCGGGTGCGGTCGCAGGTGCCAGTTCTGCGTGCCAGACCTGAACCCGCAGATTGATATGCCCAAGGCGCGGATCATGGACGCGGTGCGCGCCAACGTGCGACAAGGCAACAAAGTAATCTCGCTGGCCACCGAGGACATGTTCATCTGGGGCCAGGTGCACACCGACACTCCGTTCTTCTTTCCCAACCGCGAAGCGCTGGTGGACCTTTACACCGAAATCGTCAACACGCCGGGAGTGGAGAGTCATTTGCTAAGCCACTGCACGATGGCGCCCTTCGTGGTGGATCCCGAATTGATCCGGCAGCTCTCGGAAGTGCTTCTCCCGAAGAGCCCCATTCATCTGCCACTGCTTAGCTCCCACCCGCAGAAGAAGGCTCTGGTCCCCTTGATCGGGCTTGAAACCGGCTCGGTGCGCATGGCCCGCCAGATCATGCCCAGCAAAGGCGTTCCGTTTTCCATTGACGACTGGCCCAGCATCGTTCTCGAAGGTCTGCGCGTGGCCAACCAGAACAACTGGTTCCCGATGATGACGCTGATGGTGGGCAATCCCGGCGAGACAGATCAGGACGTTCAGGAAACTCTCGATCTGGTGTACGAGATGGAGCGCCGCGGCCTATTTGCGTTTCTGGTGCCTTCGATTTTCACTCCACTGCACGATACGCGCATGGCGCATCAGACAGGCGTCACCCACACCCGCCGGCTAACGCCCCTGCAATGGCAGCTCATGATGAAATGTTGGAAGCACAACTTGCGCCCCGGCCAGTATAGCTGGTGGGGCCCGATCGCCTGGCGCGTGGGATCATTGTTCATGTGGCTTTCCCGTCTGCGCAAACTGAACGGGCCCAATTTCACTTGGCCGCTGATGATGTTCGCTGGCGTGGCGCCTGAGAGAATCCTTCAGGGCATGGGCAAAATTCATGGCGGTAAGCCGGTCAAGGCGAAGACCCGCCGCGAACTGATTGCCTCCCTGCGGCCGAACTATATGAGGTACATGCGGGCGGATAACGGCGACCTGCCGGAAAACTTTATTCCTTCTGCGGAGGCCCCCGATCACCTTGATCAGATTAATCAGGGCCAGATGAACTTCGTAGCAGCCGCAGGGGGCCTCAAAGTCCTCCCATAGCACATCCAGCCACTACCTTCGCGATTTGTCGGGACGTGGGAACAACTTTGGAGCGAAAGATCCTGAATCCGCTACTGCACCGGCGCCCACGCCCGGCACTCCGACACGCTGACTGTCGAGGTTAGAGGAGAGCCTGTTTTGTAGCGAATCACACCGTCCGCGGTGGAACAGAAGCTTTTCGTTCCGGTGTTCTCCGCGACGGGCGTACCCACTACCACGAAATCGTCGCACGGTTTTTGTTTGCATACAGCTACGAGACTGAATTTGAAACCTGATTTGACGCACCATGAGCCCGCCTTACACGTTGCGCCCCCGAGAGTTGCGTCTATGAGACTCGCGTGGTCGGCTGATGGTGTGCTCTTACCACTGGGATCCGGCCCCAACGTCGCCAGATCCGACGCGAAACCCTTGTGAGGATAAGTCGTTTCATACGTAACCTGGGCGGTCATCACCGTGCGTATCGCACCGACTGCGCTCGCTTCATTCGCAGCCATTCTCGACCGCAGCAGGTTGGGAATCGCGACGGCCGCAACCACCAAAGCCGCGCCTAGGTCGAAACCTGCGCTCGTGCTCGCTGCGCGAATTGCCTTTTCCTCACCGTAAACGCACATCACGGTGGGCGTTCCCTGCCCGGCCAAATGAGCAAGAGCCTCCGCCATCTCCGGCGCCACGCGCTGCGTCTGCAACGCCGCCATTGCCTGCGGATCCTGATATAGCACCGCGGAAACGCCTGGCGTCGCCCTCGGCGGCAGCGATGCCAGGAACTTCTTCGATTTGCCGAGCGATTCACCCGTCTTATGCAGGCGAACCGCCTCTGCCACCGCTGCCTGGCCCGACCCTACGATCAAATAGCCGTCCACAAACGCATATCCGATTTCGACCGGAGCCTTCGCACCGGGCACATGAATGGTGTAGTACGTGACTCCGCCATCGGTCACCTGCTCCGGCACCAGATGCGCTACCACAAGCAACGTATTCAACGTTTGCTGCAAGTTGTTGGAGTCGTCGGTCCGGAGGATCGCCTTCCACACGGGAGCCGGTGGAGCGATATCGTCGAGCTCCGCGGTGATCTCTCCTTCAAGGTGACCGAGCACGTCGTCCTTCAAACTCAAGTTCAACAGCTTTTCGAATTGCGCCAGCGTCGCGAACGGGCCGGAATTGGAGCTGCCGGCAGCCAGCTTAACATCTTCAAATATCTGTGCTGGACTCGTGAGCGACACGGCCAGCGCCATCATGGCCCTGGGCGACACAAAATCCAGGCTCCCGAGTGGCGACGGCGTCGCCAGCCAGGAAGCCATTCCACGCCGGGGCCCTGTGAAACTCAATTCGGTCTCGCTAATCGCCTGTCCGGCCGCTTTCTTGTGACTCCAAACCAAGTAGTTCACGTCGGCAAATCCCGTGCGCTCGAAGGTTTCGCGTTCCTGTTCCGTGCCGGTTGGTATTTGTTGCAGGAACTTGTGCAGATCGGCGGCTCCCACGACGGTGGCGCCACCGTCGTACGCCTGCGCGATCCGCTGTCCAAATGCAGTGGATGCAAAAGTCTTGCTGCTGTGATCCAGCCGCGCGCTGAAACTGCGAAGTGCGGCCACGTTAAGCGCTACAACCACAAAATCAGGCCGCACCAGAATCACTGGCGTCTCAGACGACGGCGGGTCCTCCGTCTTTGCAAGCTCCTGCGGGTCCAACACGCGCACCGACGGCTTCGATTTACTCCCTGATTCATTCAGCATTGCTTCCAGCGCACTCTTCAGCCCCGGTTTCCGGATTTCCGCAGCGATCAGCATGCTGGGAGTGCGGCCTTCCATCGCGCCCGACACCACAATCTCATCGCCGAGATATTGCGAGAGCTGGTACACCTTCTCCAGCGCATCCTCCACCTTGGGCCCGGATTTCGCTGCGCCGCTGTGTTGCCACCAATCGCGCAACACCGCGCTCTCCTGTAGCTCCTGCTGAAAAACGTTCAGCGCCTGGTGCGTTACCTCGCCATAATTTGAAAACGCGGCATAGAACATCGTCGATTCCGGCAGCAACGGTAATAGATGGCTCTCGGTGCGCGCTGGCGGAAACTGGATGTTCTGCTGGAGCTTCCCGATCAGCCGGCCGAGCTCTTCCAGGAGGCCGGGGTACTTGTTCAGCTCCTGGAAAAACGGCGCGTCGGGTGATTGCGATTGCGCCGCGGGCGCATCTTGGGCCGCGCAACCGGAGGCGACAAGACAGATCAAGGCGATCAGAGCCGCGCACCTCGAGAAACGACGGTGTTGTTTCTGGTGAGTTTGCGCGTATCGCATTCGCTTTGTCCCCTCGGTGAAGAATCCAAGAATAGACTGCCCTCCTCCTTTTTCGCTATCAAAACACCGTTGACAGTGCCTCTAAAGTGACGGCACTGCTCAGCGTGACTCTGTTTTTGTTTCTTTTCATCAGTGTTAATCTGGCTCGACGGCTCGGAATCTGCGGTCCCGTGCTTGGCGAAAATGGCTGACGATCACAACCGATTCGCTGCCGTTCGTGTCCTGATCTTCGATCTCGACGGCACTTTGATTGATTCGAAGCTCGATCTCGCGCTGTCGGTCAACGCGATGCTCGAGTACATGCGCCGCGCGCCGCTTCCCCACGACACGATCTACAGTCTTGTGGGCAACGGCGCTCCGGTGCTCGTCCGGCGAGCGCTCATCGAGGGCACCGGGCCGAGCGAAATTACCGATGAAGAAGTGGACCGCGGCCTTGCCTATTTCCTTTCCTATTACCGCGCGCACATGCTCGACAACACGCTTGCCTGCCCCGGCGTGCGCGAGGCGCTCGCACTTCTCGAGCAGCGTCCCATGGCCGTCTTGACCAACAAGCCCGTGAATTTCAGCCGCGCCATTCTCGAAGGCCTCGGCCTCTCGCGTTATTTCCGCTACGTCTACGGCGGCAACAGCTTCGAGAGAAAGAAACCCGACCCGATGGGCGTCGAAGTCCTGCTGCGCGATCTGAATTCAGGCGCGCACGAAGCGATGATGGTGGGCGATTCGGACGTGGACGTCCAGACGGCGCGCAACGCGGGAATTTGGGCTTGCGGCGTCAGCTACGGACTGGGCGCCGAGGGTCTTCGCGCGAATCCGCCCGACCTCATGCTCGACACGCTGGCAGAGCTTCCTTCTCACCTCAATGGCCGATGAAGTGAGGTTCAGGCGCATTCTGCGGGGTTCGGCTCTCCTAATTCTGGCTGCCGCTGGTTTGGCGATGGGGATTTCCTCGTCGGCGTTATCTCGCGCGTCGGCGTCGGCCCCGGGGGCAGCGAGCCTCCAAGTCTGCACCCGAAAATCGTCGAAACCGAAACCTGCGCCCCCGCCGCCGAAAGAAGCTCCCGTTCCGTTTCGCGCCGGTGAGCTGCTGAAATACAACGTTTCCTGGGCTTCCTTCGCGACGGCAGCCACCGTGGAACTTGCCATACCCGAGCGGCGCGACTTCTACGGCTGGCAGACGTGGCACTTCCGCGCGTCGGCGCATACCGAGAGTCCCGTGCGTGCGCTCTTTGCAATCGACGACCAGTTCGATTCGTACACCGACGCGACGTCGCTCGAAAGTCGGCAGTATGAAACGCACCTGAACGAACTGGTACGTAAGCTCGATCAGTCATGGAGATTTATCCCGGAAGGGCAAACCCCGCGAGCGCCGGGAGCCGCCGTAGTCGTCCTGCCGGGAACGCGCGATCCGCTGGGCGCGCTGTATTCACTGCGTGCAGTCGATTGGCAGCGGACGCCGGAGGTGCGCACCCCCGTCTATGACGGGCACAATCTTTACGAGATGCGCGCGAAGATGGAAGCAAGCGACGAGGCCGTGATGGTTCCTGCAGGCACATTTTCCGCCGCGCGCATCGCAATTCAGGTCTTCCTGCACGAGAAGGAAGTTCCGGGAGTCAGTTTCGCGGTGTGGCTCACGCGAGACTCCACACACACGCCTGTTGTAATGAAGGCCGAACTGCCGTTCGGAAGCTTGCGGGTTGAAATGATTTCCGCTTCGAAGTAGAGACGCTGCGCACACCCAGCGTGCCTGTGCTACACGAGCCGTCAGTTTTCGGGGACGACCCAATCATCCGGCGGGAAATCGATCTGCCAAAACGCGGGGAAGGGTCTCTCGAACTCGATGCCCATTTGCACTTTGCCCGCCTGCGAGCTGCCCAAGTAAACAATCCTGCATTCGAGCGACGCGTGCGTCGCCTTGTTCGAAACCGTCACCTGCTGGCCCGCCGCGACAGACGCCCCCAGCGCAATCAAAGCGCCGTGCGCGTTCACCACGAGCGTGCGCGTCTCTTCCGTGAAGTCCTGACTCTTGGCGTTCTTGCCGACCACGGTAATTGGCACGCTCAGGAGCACGCGCATGCTCCGGCGGCGCCCAGGGTCGGCGATCCAGGTTTTGGTGTCGGTTGGGGCGGTACGTGTGAGTGGCATAGTTCTAGTACCTTAGCTATAGGAAAAAGCGGCCACAATGGGACTTTCGTCCTATTCAGGTCCTGAAGGTAAACACTCAAGGAAAACAAGTATGTAATTGATTCTACAGTATTTACATTCTATCTGGCAGAAAGGATTTCGACAGGCAAACGGGGTTTGTGAACCGGGCGACTAGCTAGCCCTTTGCGGGCTTTAGCAGTGGACAATCTTCTCACGCGCGCCCTTCAGTTTGCGCGTCGCGTTTCGCGTATCCACCACCAGTTTCGAATGTCGCACGATTGCTTCGTAGTCGTAGCTGGAATGGTCCGTCGCAATCAGCACGCAGTCGTAGCTGCCCAACCGCTCCGGCGTAAGTTCGACAGACCGCATGTTGGAGAAATCGTAGTGCCGCATGCGATGCAGCGCCGGGAAGTACGGGTCGTTGTATTCGAGCTGCGCGCCGCGTTCGGTGAGCAGTTCGAGGAGCTTCAAAGACGGCGACTCGCGCAAATCATCCACATCCTTCTTATACGCTACGCCCAGCAACAGCACCTTGGAACCTTTGATGCTCTTCTCCCGCTGGTTCAGCGCGGCACCGACGGCGTTCACGACGTGGTACGGCATCTCCGTATTGATCTCACCCGCCAGCTCGATGAAGCGCGTGGCGAAATCGTACTCGCGCGCCTTCCACGAAAGGTAGTAAGGATCCACCGGGATGCAGTGCCCTCCCAGGCCCGGCCCGGGGTAAAACGGCATGAAGCCGAAGGGCTTCGTCGCGGCACTGTCGATCACTTCCCAGATGTCGAGTCCCATTCGCAAGCTCAACTGCTTCAGTTCGTTCACGAGCGCGATATTCACGCAGCGAAAAATGTTTTCGAGCAGCTTCACCATCTCCGCCGCGCGCGTCGAACTCACCGGCACAACTTTCGACACAATCTGCGCGTAGAGTCCCGCAGCCGCACGCCCGCTTGCCGGATTGATGCCGCCCACCACCTTGGGAATCTGCGCGAGCCCGAAGTGCTTGTTGCCGGGATCCTCGCGTTCCGGCGAAAACGCCAGGTAAAAATCCGTGGCCACATCCGCGCCGCTCGTGCCGCGGTCAATCGGGCACTTCAGGCCGCCCTTTTCGAGAATCGGCAGAACCAACTCCTCCGTGGTTCCGGGATATGTCGTGCTTTCGAGCACGATCAGTTGGTTCCGCTGCAAGTTCGGTGCGATGGCAAGCGCCGTATTCTCCACGTAACTCAGGTCCGGCTCGCGCCGTTCGTCGAGCGGAGTGGGCACACAGATAAGAACAGCATCCATGTCGCGCAGCCGCGTGAATTCCGTCGTCCCGTCGAACCGCTTTGCCTCAACGTGCTGGCGAATCTTGTCGGCCGGAATGTGCTGGATGTAGCTCTGCCCCGCGTTCAGCTTGTCGATTTTGCTCTTGTCCAGGTCGAATCCCGTCACGCGATGGCCCACGTCGGCAAACCGCAACGCGAGCGGCAAACCGACGTATCCGCATCCGATGATTCCCACTTTGATGTCTTTGCCGGCAAAAAACTCAGGCTTGCGCTCCACACCCATTCCGTTCCCTCGCAGTTATGAATTTTGAGGGCCCCGCTATAATCGGGGCTTTCGGCTGAAAGGACGGCACCCACCCATCCAATCGCCAGCGAATCAAAAGACGAGCAATCGAATATAACAAGTTTCGGGATGGCGGCAAAATGAGGCTTCTCCGAAGTGTTCCAAATCGCGACACTCCATCTGCTTTCCGTAATTCCCTCAATATTCATGGGGAAGTGGCTTCTTCTACGGAACCTGAACTAATTCGACGTCGTCGATCCAGATGTTTCCAGCGATCTCGTTGTCCAGTTTGCGGCTGGGCGGCCGCTGGACCTGAATCGCTAGAAGGCGCGTCCCGGGGCCGGTGGTGAATTCCACTTGCTGTCCTTCCCAAGGAAAAGTGCCCGTCATATTGACTGTTGCGACGGAAAGCGCGGTCGTGTCGATGGCATCGTAGATTGCGAAGCGCGGTCCGCTGTCCGTGGTGATTTTTTCGGCGCGGGCGTACGCCGTGAATCGATACTTTGTGTCCGGCTCGACCAGCACGTATTGCACGACGTTGCCGAAGTCGATGTTGTGGGCGCCGTCGAACCCGATGTACAGCGAGTGCGCACCCTGGTGCATCACGCTCGCATCCACAAAAATCTGTGCGCCCTCGACGGGCACGAGCCGCCAGTCGAACCCGCCGTTCAGGACGGGCGCTTCGAAACCGCCGTTCATCATCAGATTCGAACCTGCTGCGGGCGTGGGAAATCGCGCCGGGACATCCGACATGGCGTTGTGGCGGAGAAGATCGGACCACACCGCGGTCATGGCGTCGATTTGCCGCGCATAAAGCAGCGCGTCGAAATACCGGAACGCCGCGTCGCGGCCGATGGCGTCCTGCCGGGCCATCAGCCGTGACCAAACGTCTTTAGCCGCGTCCAGCCGGTTCGTGCGGCCCAAATAGTCGAGATAAGCAGAAAGCGCCTGGGGCTCATCGGGCACCGACTCGAGAATCTCCTCCGGCGACAGGCCGGCGCGCCACGCAAGGTCGAAAGCGCCCGTGCGCAGCGCCGGATCTCCCGTGATCGCGACGCGCATCAAACCAAGCGCGCGCTGAGGGTAACCTGCGCGAATCAGGAAATTCGCGTATACCCAGTTGATTTTTGGCGACTTGGGGAAAAGCGAGAGTCCGCGCTCGAAGGCCGTCGCCGCATTTTTGTCGTCTCCCGCAAGCTCGTCGGCTTCGCCAAGAAGCGCCCAATTCAGCGCACGGTTCGGCCCTTCGCGCATCGCCGTTTCGAGCGAACTCACCACCCGCGGCGGATCCAGTTCCGACGAATTGGAAAGCAGCTCCGCTGTAGCTACGGGAAAACTCGGATTCCACGGATCCCACTTTTGGGCTCGCTGAAGCCGCTCGAGCGTGCCCTCTCGGCCCAGCCTGGAAGCGACGCCCTGCCGCGTCGAGGCCACCGCAAGTCCAAGCAGGACCAGGACAAGGCCGCCGCGACCGAGAATGTTGAGCGCCTGCTTTGTCTTGGCAGGGGTCTCCACAACGAAGGCAAGGGCAATCGAGGAGCCATGCACGGCGTTGGGATGCGGATTCGCTCGCGCCGTAAATCGTTCGGAATGTGTCGGCCTTCCTGCGCCGAAGAGGGAAGACGGCCCGTGGGAGGCGCTGCGTCTTGCGGCTGTTTCCCAAATTGGGCCGCGGGTGCTTTTTCTGCAAAGTGGGAGGCGCAGCGGCGTGAGCGGAAATGCGGTTTTGGTTGCGATTAGAAGATGCCCGCCCCTTCGTTCTGAGGGAGTTACAACCGTTTCTAATCGTAAATTGTTGCGATTAGCGGCCAGGGCTTTGGGGTCACGTTCTTGAGCTCCTTCGGCTACCGATGGTCGCCGTCGCTGATACAGGCCAATCCGCAAGCGCTCCAATCGACACACCTCCTGCGTTCGCCCTTTGGTGAGGGCACACAATTTATTATTCTTAATTTAAGGAATGCGCGTTTATAGCATAGTAACTGGCGATTTTCAAGAACCAGTACTGGGGAGAATGCGGCTTAAAGTTGACAGTTAAAGTTGAAAAGCGAAACCCGGACACCCGGAAGGTAAATTTGTTGGCCTCGGTTTCATTGATCGAGCTGGAGCTTGCGATCAGGTTCGCCAGCAACAAGTTCAAGAAAAGAAAGCCTGGGCACCCCGGCAACGTCATCTAAGCAACCATCATTGTGGCGTGAGCAGGAAGGACGCCCAAATAGCTGCCAACAGGCAACCCGCGGTCAGTGCCCGGGAGCGGGCCTTGCCTGTCCATGCCGGCGCCAAAGACATCCCGCCGAGCGCCAAAAGACCTACGACGCTGAAACCAACGTCAAAGATGTCATGGCGCGAAAATCGGGACCGAGACGCAATGAACAGGAGCCCGTATGACAACCAACCGAGGATGATAAGGCAGACAGCGGCGCCGCCGAGGGCATTGCGCCAGCGAGGAAGCCCGGTTCGGATATGGCGGTGCCACTCCTGAAAAGCGAAGGTTGATAGTAAAGGAACCGCGATGAAGGCTCCAGAAGCGAGGATGCCGAAGGCGATATCGCGAGGGTCAGTGGTCATTTGTAGCGCGTCTCCGCTTGACGCACAGCAAAGCGGGATGATACCACTGGGGGAATTAACGCCGAAGTGATTTGCCTTGGTCTTGCAGTTGAACTTCCGTTCGGGGCTGCCGCACTTTTTTGGAGTCAGGGTTTGTCACAATGTCCTCTCCCACGATCAGCGATTATGAGCAACAGTGGCGGCAGTACAAGCTCATGAGAAATTGCAGGCTCGTGTTGCTGCTGGCGGTCTTCTTCGTTCCGCCCTTTCTTCCAGTCACAGAAATTCCTCCACAAGCCCTTCGCGTCGGCGTTGCTCTCGTGGTGGCCGCATTGGTCTTGATGGAATTTCGGTTGGACACGTGGCGATGCCCTCGATGCGGTCATTGGTATTTCACCAAGATGGTCAGCAGCGGCCTTCTGAAGTCCTGGTGGGTGCGGAAATGCGTTCACTGCGGTTTGGCGAAATATTCGGACGGTCGTTCGCCCGAGCAGAGCAGTGGTACCTCATTCAGTTCGAAACTCCCTTAACTATCGTAGTAACGGCCGTTGACTTCGTCTCCGATGATTGCGAAGGCGGAGCTCGACGTGTCCAGTGGGTGGGACTTCCACGAAAAACCAATCGACGGCACGGAGACTTGTGCCTCCAGTTGGCATGACGCCCGCGTCCCGGTGAACCGGAAATGTTTGGAAGGGTCGTCGTATTTCACAGGCTCTCCGGTCGACTTCCAAACCATCTTGAACGTCATTCGCGCGGGAGTGGCTATCGAGTCCAGCGCCGGCCAGCGCGGCTGATCGACGATCGGGACGTTCCGCATCTCCAGCGTAAAGGTCTTCCCATCCGCACCGATCGTGAGGCCACCTTGCGGAACTGGAACTACCCAGTAAAGTCCAGACTCCGATATAGGGGGATGAAAATCATGTATCTGGTTTGCGGGGACCGCCGGTCCCCTGAATAGCGTGAGTCATATATGGGTGAAGGCGCCTTGCTGTGCGGCTCGAGCGGCCCAAAACTCGCCCTGCATGACGCCATAATCAGTTGTGGGACTGCCAAACGCGATGCGATTTCCTTGATTGTCCGTGCCCATGCCCGTGAAAGTGCTGCACCGCGCGACGCGACCCTTGAAGTGGTAGATATGGGAAGGCTCGAGATTCGGGCCGGCGGGCTGATTGTGACTCCCATTCTTGTCTAACCAGGGAATTGGGTAAGGATCGGTGCCGCCGTTCGCCGTCTTTAGCTGCTGGTCGGGCAGCGGATAATCTACCGAGGAGATTGCGAAGGGGAGCAGAGCGAGCCCACTCGATTTCAGGATATCTCTGCGAGTGTAGGGCCTGCGCACAGGTGCAAGCGTTTCCATCTTTCTTACCTCCGACACGTGAATTTACATCCAGTGCCAAAGACTAGAGGCCGAGGTCGCTCAATCCCGGATGGTCATCGGGACGCCGTCCGAGCGGCCAGCGATACTTGCGGTCGGATTCCTTGATGGGGAGATCATTGATGCTTGCCAGCCTCAACCGCATCAGGCCGTCGTCATTGAATTCCCAATTCTCATTGCCGTAGGAGCGAAACCAGTTGCCTGAGTCGTCGTGCCACTCGTAGGCAAAGCGCACGGCAATCCGATTTTCCGTGAAGGCCCAAAGCTCCTTGATCAGCCGGTAGTCGAGCTCTTTGGCCCACTTGCGAGTAAGAAAAGCGACGATTTCCTGCCTGCCGTTTACGAATTCTGACCGATTTCTCCAGCGGCAATCCGCAGCGTAAGCCAGAGACACTTTTTCGGGATCGCGGGAATTCCAACCGTCCTCGGCCTTCCGCACCTTCAGAATCGCCGTCTCTCTGGTGAATGGCGGCGCGATGGACGCGACGGCTTTCGGTTGAGTACTCATGGCGCGTTCCTCCTTTATAGCCTAACTTTATAGCTTAATTTGAAGGAAGGGGCCGGAACGGCGCATCACGAGAAGAAACGAATTTTCGCTACCTCGGAAGGCCCGACGGAATGTTACCTCTATCGTGGAATAAGAAGAGCGCTACTTTTCATGTCTTTTCGGCTGAGGATCCGTGTACGCCTCGCAGCGAACGGAGGAGTCGGTAGCGTACAGATCCTTTACCAGAATAGAGAACCTGGGCTGTTTCTCAATCTGCTTGATAGCCGAAGCGAGATGTTCCTGAGTCCACGTACCGCCGAGTGGAGGATTCACAAAGGACACGCCCTCGGGCTCATCCTTCGATAGAACAAAACTCGTATTGTTTTGGATATTGAACACCTGACTGCCAGCGTCCCCACTCAAGAAGACGGCAAACGCTAATCCGTTCGATCGGGTAGGGGAGGCATAGTTCACAACGTAGAGAACCTGTTCTCCAGGATAGGACTTCTCGTCAAGAAGGTAGCCGAAACTCAGCGTTGAAGCTTTTGAGGATGGGAGTTGGTCCTTGACGGCAAGGCATTGGGCGGCGCGGATCAAGAGTTGGCGCGTCTGTGCCTGCGAGTGAGCAGTTGCGCCAAGACAGATCAGTAGCGAGATCGCTAGCATCGTTTTCTTCATGGTGAGTGTTCCTCCGACACTTGTCGCTAGTGCGGGGTGCCCCAGTTTTTTTTCGGTGGTTAGTGACGCGCATCACCGCAAGGCTCACATCAACCAGTAACCGAGGCCAACGAATCCAACCCGTGGGTGCGTGATCGTTCGTGGTCCAGAGGCTCCGGAATCGAACGGTGGGTCTTTTACTGCCATTTTATTCGACCTGGGCACCCGCAGGGATAATACCACTGCGACAGTCCAAAACCGCGGCTTGCTTCCGATGCGTTGCTGCGACAATATGGCGCGTCGTTACGCATCGAGTGGCGCATGGGAAAGGCGAGTCACGCATGCATGACGTTCTTGTGATTTTGCTGGGGCTGGGCGCGGGGATTTTGATGGGGCTGATGGGCATAGGAGGCGGCACGGTGGTGGTGCCGGCGCTCGTCTACCTGCTGGGGATGGACCAGCACATGGCGCAGGGGACGTCGCTGTTCATGCTGCTGCTGCCTTTGGGGCTGGGCGCGCTCGCGATCTACTGGAAGAAGGGTCAGGTGGATCTGCCGGCAGGAGTTATGTGCGCGCTCGGGTTCTTGATTGGCGGATATTTCGGCGGACACATCGCCGTGGGGATCTCGTCGCGTCTGCTGCAAGCGCTGTTCGGATTCTTCCTGATGGTTTCGGCGGCGCTGCTGTGGCGGCAGTCGACGCAAGGAACGGTAAAGAAGCAGCAAGAGCGGGACAGCCATGTCTGAGTATTCGCCTGGAGACGCCGGCGCTGCGAAAAGGGCTGGGCACGCGAGGCTGTGGGGAATTCTTGCGGCCGCAATCGTTGCGGGAATTTGCAGCGGGCTTTTCGGCATCGGAGGCGGAACGCTGCTGGTTCCTCTGCTCGTGCTGATCTTTGGCTTCGGGCAGCAGCGCGCACAGGGGACGAGCCTGGTTGCGCTTGTTCCGCCCACGGGGTTGCTCGCATTCATGACCTACTACCACGCGCATCAAGTGGACCTCAGGGTGGGGATGCTCATCATCCCCGGCGTTTTTGTGGGCGGCTTTCTCGGGGGCAGGCTGGCGAACGCGCTGAGCCCGCATCGGATGCGCATTACGTTCGCGGCGTTTCTGTTTGTGCTGGGCGCGTGGCAAGTGGTCTCGGCGTGGACGAAATAGGAGTGCGTTAAGCCATGGAGCAAGTGGGGCAGAAACGGTTTTGTTGCCTCACGCCGCGGGCGGCGTGCACCTGGATCGCGGCTTTCGTGATTCTCTACGGCCTCGGGTCGATCGTTTTGCACCTGGAGCATCTCGAGCGATACCAGGGAACCGCGCTTTTCGCAGCGATGGGTTTGGCGTGTGTCGTGAATCTCGCTCAAAACAGGAACTTCCATTGCGCTATCGACGCGCCGTTTTTTCTTCTGGTCGCTGTGGCGCTCGCGTTGGACTCCTATGGAACGTGGCATGTGAGCAAGTCGGTGTTGTGGCCCACCGTCGTGATTGTGGTTGTGATTGCATTCCTGCTTGAACAGCGCTTCGCGGGCTAAACCTCGCGACCCACCGAAACTTTCTACTGCCCATCAATCAGGCACTGCGAGTAAGCCATTCCGAGCAGCACCGCGAAGACGAGGGCGTTCGCGGGAATGTAGAGGTTGAAGTCGGCGGTGCTGTGGATGAGCAGCGCGCTTGCCGCGGCGACTGCGCCGATGGTGAGGGCGCGGTCCAAGTTCGACGGGGAGAAGTTCGATCGGGTGAGGCTCGATTGGGCGCGCAGCGTGGCGCGAGCGGCTCGCACGATTACAAAAAAGAAGAGCGAAAATAAGACGGCCGCGCCGGGAATTCCGAGTTCGGCGGCGAGTTCGAGGTAGTCGTTATGCGCGTGGTCGGCGATCAGCGTGAGCTGCGTGGACTGGACGCGCGTGAAGGCGAACTCGAAGCAGCCGAGGCCGACGCCGGTCCAGGGATGCCGGCGAATCAGTTTCGCGACGCTTTTCCATTCGGCCATGCGGCCTTCCCCGTTTTCCGCCGCGAGCGGCTCGTCGTGCGAGAGCTGTGCAAAATGGTCGACCACGGGCACGGCTCCGATCCACGCCGCCACCGCTGCGCTGATGGCGAGGCATGCCGCCAGCAGTTTCCAGTTCACGCGCCCGAACCGGCGCCCCACGGAAGCGAGCGCCGCCAGGACCGCCAAGGAGAACAGCGCCGACACCAGTCCCATGCGCGAAAGCGAGAACACAATCGCGACGAACAGAAGCACTGCAACGAGGAGCAGCAGGAGGCTTTTCAGAATTTCGGGATGACCCAGGCGGTCGAGAAAATCGCGGAGCGAACGCTGCCGCGAATGACGCGAGGCGCGGCGCCAGTGATACAGGGCGAGCGCCAGGCAGAGCGGCAGAATCATTTCGAGCAAGCCGGCAAAGTGATTGTGGTTGATGTAGGTGCCGGTAGCGCTGCCGACGTAATAGATGCGGTGGTAGCTCCAGATATATTGCCAGCCGCCGGGGTACTCGGCGAGTCCGTAGAGCGATTCGAACAGCGCGAGAACAATCAGGGAGAGCGCGAGACGCTTGCGGGCGTTGCGGTGGCGCGAAATTTCGAGCGCGACGAAAAAACCGGCGATACCCGCGGCGAACGCGAGGCCGCGGGCTTTGATCGCGTAAGAGTCGATGCCGATCATTCCGTAGCGCGAGCCGAGCCATTGCACGACAACCCAAATCACGAGACCGGCCAGGATCAACAACGCCGGCAAACTTCTTTCTCTGCGTCCAGTTCGGTCTGGACTTTCATTTCCGTCCGCGTTGGGTTCGGGGCGATGCAAGAGCAGCGCGGCGGCGACGAGAAAAATGAGGTCCTGAGAAATCGCCCAGGAGACTGGTTCGGTGCCGCCGAAACCCGCTACCGCGAGGAATATGGCGGCGATGAATGTGGTCTCGATGGCGTGGCGGAAAATGCGAATTTGGGGACGTTCCGCGGGATGCGGAGGAGAGTCATGCTGGACGCTATCGGACGCGGCCAAATCCGACAGGTCTTCTATATGTTGAGGGACACGTTGAGCGCGACCATCGAAGAGATCAGGAGAGGCGCCAACGCCGCTTTGCCGGGTCATCGCACTCCGGCGGCTTGCTGGTTTTCCGCGGTGCGCGATTCGGGGGCATGCGACTGCTGCCGTGAAGCTGACGAGACGGACTCCCATTTCATCTCGGCGGCTTTCAGCGCCGGATGCGAGACGAGGAGATGCCACGCCACAGCCTGAAACGCTTCAGTGTGCGGCGTGACCGCGTCACGATTGCTCACCGGGACAATCACGCACGCGTCGGCTGCTTGCGCGGTGTAGCCGCCGTTCGGCCCGACGATGCCGCCGATGGCGCAGCCCACTTCGCGCGCGTGCTGCAGGGCGCGCACCAGGTTCACGCTGATATTTTTCTCGGCGTCACCGCCGCCAACCGAGAAAACAAAAACCATGTCGTTGCGCTGGAGGCGACTGGCGCGGAGCCAGTTGCGGTAACTGGTGTCCCAGCCGTCGTCATTGACGCGCGCGGTGAGCTCGGAGACGTTGTCCGTAGCGGCGTAGGCTTCGAAGCCGGCGATTTTGCGGAAATCGCAGGCAGCGTGGGAGGCGTGGCCCGCGCCGCCGCCGACGCCGATCAGGAAGAGGCGGCCGCCACGGTCGCGCACCGAGCGCAACAAGGCGGCGAGACGCTCGATTTGCTGGGAGTCCATTGTCTGGGCGATTTCGGCGGTTTCGCGAAGGTATTTCGACGAGTGGGTGGCGTCTCGAACGGAGAGAAGGCAAGGCTCGGCATTCGCCGGGTGGCGATGATGCTGAGGTTTATGACGCAGCAGATTGCCGATGACGCCGGACGCTTCCTTTAAATCCCGGACCACGTGATCGGGATAAGCGCCGCGCACGGAGAATTCCTCGCAGACGGTGCAGCGGTGCGGCGAAACGAGAAGTGTGGTGATCCCCGCGATGCGACCGGCCAGAATGTCGGGCACGTCGTCACCCACGAGGAACGATTCGGAAAGGTCGATGCCGTGCTCCTTGGCGGCGCGAAAAAGCAGGCCAGCCCTCGGCTTGCGGCAATCGCAATCGGCGCGGTATTCGTCCAGAACGGCTTCGGGATGATGGCGGCAGTAGAATATTCCGTCGAGACGCGCGCCGGAAAGCGCGAGCTGCGCACGCATCTTTTCGGTGATGGCGTCGAGGAGCCAGGGAGTGAGTTTGCCCTTGGCGATGCCAGGCTGATTCGAGACGACGATGACGGCGAGACCAAGCTCGTTGAGCTCGGCGATGCCTTCTGCGACTCCGGGCAGGAGGTCGAATTCTTCCGGGTTCGCCGGCGTGTCGACGGTGCCCAATTCCGTGTGATACACGTAGCGGTTGATCACACCATCGCGATCGAGAAAGACGGCCTTTGTTTTCAATGTCAGATCCTCCGTAGGATGATTTTTACTTTTCATGCGGTGCTGCAAGCAGCCTCTGGTTCAGGCCCCTACCATGGCGCGAGCGAGGACGCGCTCTTTCTGATTTTGGCGTTCGAGGTGCGCCAGGCGGCCATCGCGCGTGACGATGTCGAAAATGACTTTGCTGCCCTCGAAATCCAGCCGGAAGTGAAGCTCGCGAAGCCCGGCATTGCGCATGGCCTCGCGTAGTTCGGGCTTGCGCTCCTCGCAATACAACATCAAGAATCCGCCGCCGCCCGCGCCGGAGATTTTTCCGCCGATTGCGCCGTGTGCCCGCGCAAGCTGGTACCACGCGTCGATCTGCGGATTGGTGATGCCGTTCGAAAGGCGTTTCTTCGACTGCCAGTGGACGTCGAGAAGTTCGCCGAAGCGCCGCAGGTTGCCGCGCACGATGGAATCGCGAATCTCGATTCCGATATCCTTGATTTCGCAAAGGCTTGAAACCACCACGGCGTCGCGCTTTTTGGTGCTCTGATCCTGGTGCGTGAGGATCGAAGTGGCGTTGCGCGTTTCTCCGGTGAAAAAGAGGAGCAAATTGTTTTCGAGCGCTTCGACCAGATCCGTTTCCAGATCGAGACGCGTGGTTTGCACGCGGCCGTCGGGAGCGATATCCAGCGCGGTGATTCCCCCAAACGCGGCCATGTACTGATCCTGCTTGCCGATGGGCTTTTTCAGGAGTTCGAGCTCGATGTGGCAGGCTTCCTCGGCGAGCAGGGTTGCGGTGGCCTGGCGCTGCATCAGCGTGTGCAGGCCGTTGAGCAGGCCGACCATGTAGCAACTCGACGAGCCGAGGCCGGTGCCGGCGGGTATGTCGGCGATCGAGTCGATCTCGATGCCGTTCCGGATGCTGAAGTGGCGAAGGCCTTCGCGGGCGAGGGTGTGCTCCACCTGCTCGACATCATCGACAATTTCCGTGTTGGCGTAGCGGATGCGGACTTTATCGTCGACGAGGGGCGTATTGATGTTGACGTACATGTATTTGTCGATGCCGACCGCGAGGATGAAGCCTCCGTGCTGCTGGTAAAACGAGGGGAGATCGGTTCCTCCGCCTCCCAGCGTCAAGCGGAACGGCGTGCGCGTGATGATCATGGTTGTGCGTTCTCCTCAGATCGGAAGGCGAATCCCCATCGGCCGCGGCGGACTCGCGGCAACGACAAAGCGCGTTTGAGCGGGCAGTTAATAGGCGCCCTCCGCCCGCAGGACTTCCCAGAAAGTTTTCGCGACGATCACAAGGTCAAGCCAGATGGACCAATGGTCTATGTAGAACATATCCATTTGGATCTTTTCCTCGTATGTGGTGGTCTGGCGGCCCATCACCTGCCAGAAGCCGGTCAAGCCCGGCTTCATGGAGAGCAGCTTGGGAGCAAGCGGACCATAGCGTTCGCGCGCGTCCGACGTGATCGCGCGCGGGCCGACGAAGGTGGTTTTTCCCACAAGGATGCTGAAGAATTGCGGGAATTCGTCCAGGCTGTATTTGCGGAGGAAGCGGCCGCAGCGGAGGACGCGCGGATCGTCCTTCAATTTGAACATGCGGTCGAATTGGGCCTTGAGAGGCAAATCGTTTTCGAGGATGGATTCTGCGTTTGCGACCATCGTGCGGAACTTCAGAAAACGGTGCACTCGGCCGTCCGTGCCGACGTATTCGCGGTGGAAGAAAATGGGGCCGCCGTCTTCCCATTTGACCAGCAGCGCAACGATGGGAATGAGCGCGACGGCCGCAAGGCTGCCCGCGAGGCCGATCGCGATATCCAGCGCGGATTTCACGAATCGTTGCGCGGCGCGAGACCAGCGCGGCGGCGAATAGAGGCGAAAGCATCCCGAGAAATCGTCGCGCTCGAAGCGCAGGCCGGCCGGGCCTAGCAGGTGCGAATAGACCTCGAGTTCGATTCCTCTTTCCTGGCACCGGCGGAAGATTTCAAGAACTCGCGGATGTCCCTCCGCTGAAGACTCGGGAAGATGGAGGATGACGAGGCGCGCGCCCTCCGCCTCCGCAATCTTTTCCCAGCCGTCGAGCGCGCCCACGATCGAGTAGCCGCTATAGCGCTGGATGGCGAGACGCTGCTCGAAAGCCGCGAGGTGTTCGGGCGAGCCCAACAGCAGCGCTTTCTGGCGGGCCAGGCCCCTGCGCCAAAGCGAGCCATAGATTCCACGCAAACTAAAGCGCGCCACAAGCAAAAACAACAACGCCAATGCGTACCAGACGACCAGCAGGTAACGCGAAAACCCAAGAGACTTGAAGAGAACGAAATTCGCGCAAGCAAGCGCAACGAACGAAAATGAAACACCCTTAAAAAGGACTTCCAGCTCCTTTTCGGGACGCCGCAGATCGGGGCTCTTGTAGGCCCCGAGCAGGTAGAGCATCGCCGTAAAGAAGGGCGCGTAAAACAGGTAGTAGTCCGAAGGATTGAGGAATGTTGCCGGGATGTGGAGAGAATGCCGAGTGAGCGTTTCAGCGAGATGGTGTGAAGCGGCGAGCGCGGCGACGTCGCCCACGAGGAAGAGCAAGTTCTTGATCCACGCACGGCTGAGCAAGTTCGAAAGGCCGGCCGCGCGTCCGGATATCGCGGGTTGCGCCAGGCTCTGGGCCGTGATTCGAGGAATCGTGTGCAAAATGGGTTTGGTGGCCACGGAATTTCCTCAGACTGCGACGGCACTCCCTTTCGCGGAATTCGCGCGGCGAACCACGCCCGAACACGCCATCGCTTCGAGCGCGGAGCTAACGTAGTCGCGGGAATCTCGCATGGAATCGAACCAATCCAAGTAATCGTCAAAGATTTCGCCCAGGCCCTTCGTAACCTTCCAGCCGAGCGCTTCGAGCTTTGCGGAGCTCGAAACGGTGTGGCGGACGTCGCCGACTCGATAGGCGCCCGTGATTTTGGGGCCGATTCGCGCGTTCATCTTTTGCTGTAGAAGCGAGGCGTATTCGAGAACCGACGTGGGCTTGCCGCTGCCGACGTTGAAGGCGTGGCCGTTTGCGCGCGGGTCATCGAGCACGGTGAGGTTCGCGGCCACCACGTCCGAAACATGGATGTAATCGCGAAGCTGCTTGCCGTCTTCGAAAATTACCGGCGCTCTGCCGGCGCGAAACGCCTGCGTGAAGATGCGGCAAATACCCGAATAGGCGTTATAGAAGGATTGTCGGCGCCCTTGAACGATCGAGTAGCGCAGCGCCGCCGTATGAATGCCGAGCAGCTTTCCCAGGCGCAGCACGACCATTTCCTGCGCGAATTTCGAGATGCCGTAAGCGCCCGCGGGATTCGGGTGCGATTCAACCAGCGGCACAGGCAGAAGCGCGCTCTGGCATCGCGGGCACCGCACGTCCCACTCGGCGCGATCAAGCTGCTGGATGGGCCTTGCCTCGGGAAGCACCAGGCGGTGGGTAGGACATTCGTACTGCCCTTCGCCGTAGACGGATTGCGAAGAAGCAACGACAATTTTGTGGACCGGCAGACGTTTCTCGCGGATGAGTTCGAAAAGCAGCGCGGTGCTGACGACGTTGGAATGAAAAAACTTGGCGTAGTCCGGCATGTAGTCCTGATAGGCGGCTTGGTGAAACACAACGTCGATCCCCGTCAGGGCGCGCTTGAGCGCGGAGCGGTCGCGTACATCACCCTGAATGAAATCGATTTCGCGGCCGACGTAGGCGGGGCGGCCATTCGGGTGAACGCGCGGCTCGAGACTATCGAGCACGCGAACTTCGTAGCCTCGCGCGAGAAGCCCGTCGGCAATGTGCGATCCAATGAAACCTGCTCCACCGGTCACAAGTGCTTTCACTCGTTCACCTCGTTCTATGCGTCATGGCGATCCGCTACCGCGCGGCCGAAGCGCCTACTTCACGAAACTGGCGCCCGTCGATGCGCCGGAGCGTAAACAAGGCCGAGGAGCGCAGCTCGCCGGCACGCCCCGGCAAAGATTTCCAGTCGTCCCACACAGCGCTGATCAAGCGGCCGCTGACTTCCTTTCCCTCTGCCGAAGCGAGAAAAACGGCAAGCTCAGCGGCGCGCTCCGGCGGCGTGCCGCCCTGGGCTTTCTGTTCCAGGGCCTTGGCGTAAAATGAGACTCCGGCGCGTTCACCGGCCGCCAGCACCTGATCGAGCAAACGTGAATTCACCGCGCCGGGAGCGATGGCGTTGACGCGCACGCCCGACTCACCAACCTCTTCCGCCAATGTTTCGGTAAGGCGCACAACCGCCGCCTTCGACGCGCCATATGCACTGAAGCGGGGGAGCGGCTGCACCGCGCCGCCTCCGGAGAAATTGACGATCACGCCCTTGCGCCGCTCCAACATCCGGGGAAGAACGGCGCGGATCGAGAAAACCGTGCCCATCAGGTTGGTTTCGATCGCCGCCGCCCAATGATCGAGGTCGTTTTCCACGAAGGGACCGATCGGGCCGTAGATTCCGGCTGCATTCACGAGGATATCCACGCGGCCGAATTTCTCGAACGCCGCCGCAGCCACTCGTTCAACGTCGTCGCGCTTGGAAACGTCCGCTACAAGCGCAATGGAAGTGATGCCTCGCTCCGCAGTCTCGCGCGCGACGCGCTCGATTTCGTCCGATGTGCGCGCCACGAGGACCAAGTTCGCGCCGCTCCGGGCAAACGCGTGCGCGACCGACTCTCCAATACCGCGGCCCGCGCCTGTGATGACAGCAATTTCGCCGCTCAGTGTCATGATCGCGCTCCCCTTCCTATTTCGGCCCGCGTTTCCGTTTGCGCGGGAATACCCACGCCGTAGTAGCGAAAACCAGCGGCGCGCGCGGCGCTCACATCCAAGCAATTGTGAGCATCAAGCAGCACGGGCCTGCGCATCACGTGATGCAACTGGTTCAAGTCAAGATCTTGGAATTCGGGCGACTCATTCATGACAACCAAAGAATCGGCGTCCTTCGCCGCCTGGTAAGCATCCGCACAAAGCGCGATCCCACGAGTCTCTTCTTGCTCGACAGACACCCTGGGATCGAACGCCTGAATTGCGGCACCCGCTGAAATCAGCATCCTTGCAAGCTCGAGCGAGCGCGAACGCCGAAGAGTGCTTGTCCCGGGCTTGTACGTGAGGCCGAGTAAACCGATACGCGAGCCGGACAACGATCCACACTCGCGCCTGAGCTTTTCAATCAGCGCGGCCATGCGAGACTCGTTCACCGCCACGGTGGCATCCAGCTGCGGCGTGGCTTGCTTGTTGAGGGCGCCCAGGCCGCGCAACGTCTGCAGGTCGCGACCGAGCGTGCCTCCGCTGAAGCCGGGGCCCGGACTGAGGAATGCGTGCTTGCCGATGCGGCGGTCCAGCCGCAACGCGCGGACAACGTCTCGCACATCCGCCCCGCACACTTCGGAGAGGCCGGCCATCTCATTGACGAAGCTGATGGAGGTTGCCAGAAATGCGTTCAACATGTGCTTGGCCATTTCGGCGCTGTTTCTGCTCACAAGGACCTTTTGCGCATCCATCGCGTCGTACAGGCGGAGCAAACGGCGGCCCGCGCTCTCGTCATCCGCACCCACGAGCAGGAAATCGGGGTGGAGGAATGCCGCGAGAGCTTGCCCCAACCGCAGGTTTTCGGGTTGACACACCAACGAAAACGAAGCGCGCGGAGCCAGATGATGCAATCGCTCCGCAAAACGCCGGCAGGTGCCCACCGGAACCTGGCTCATGACAACCACCGTCGCATCCGGGTGGGCGTGCCGCGCGATCTCGTCCAGAAACATCTCGAGCGGGCCGATGTCGCACCGATCGTTTTCATCCACGGGCGTATCCGACGTCAGGAAGACGAAATCAGCGCCCTGGAAGGCCTCGCGAGCGGTTGTCACGAAGGCGAGCCTTTCGAGCTTCGTCTGTTCGGCGATTAGCTCGGATAGCCCCGGCTCATAGAGAGGCGGCTCTCCTTGCTGTAATTTGCGGACGGTTTCGGCGTTCGTGTCAGTGCCCCGGACGGTATGCCCGAGTGAAGCCAGCCCGGCGGAAACGACGCAACCCAGATGCCAGAGCCCAGCCGTTGCAATTTGTGCCATAACTCCTTCTTCCTTTCTTGTCACGCCAGACGGCTTGGCGTTCCGGGTCGAACGCCGCGGTGATCGCCGGGTCGCCAGGCCTTTGCCCGGCCATTCGGGTCCGAGTCGTAGATTGCGTGAACGAGCTGGAGCGTCCGCCAAGCCTGCCTGCCGCTGCTTGATGGCTCCCGCCCTTCGGCGATGCATCGCAGAAAATCGACCCATTCGAGCTCGAGCGAATGATCTTCCTCTGGAAATTTGAAGCACTCTTCTTCCGGCCGCGCTCCGGATGCGCGGCGAGAGGAAAAGCAGAGTTGTTCCGGACCGTAGTTCCCTCCCAGTCCCGAAACGGCCAGCGATCCGGTTTCGCCGAAAACTTCGAAGGTGAAAATGTTCTTCCAATTCGTCCAACTGGCGTGCAGTTGCGCGACGCACCCGCCCTCGGTCCGCAAGAGGGCGAAGGCGTTGTCCTCAGCCGGGGCAATCGGCCAAAAGGCCGTCGTCACGAAGCCGGCTACCTCGCGGAAGTCGCCCGCGAACCATTGGAAGAGGTCGAGCGCGTGAACTCCCTGGTCGAGTAACTCTCCGCCTCCGGAAACGCCGGCCTGGGTGCGCCATTCCGTCTCGTATCCCTCGCGTCCGCCGTGCCCGTAGCAACAGCGCAAGAACAGCGCCCGGCCGATGGCGCCGCCGGCAAAGAGTTCGTGCGCCTTCTGGAGGCCCGGGTGGTAGCGATGGTTGTAGCCCACCTTCAAGCACAGGCCCTTGCGAGCTGCGAGTTCGACAAGAGGAAGCACTTCCGCGGGCGTGCGCCCGAAGGGCTTCTCGGCGAGGACATGTTTCCCAGCTCCGATCGCCAGCCCGCTTGTCGGCGCAAGCTGATGCGTGGGAGTGGAAACGATGACGGCGTCCACATCGTCCCGCGTCGCGGCCTCGCGCCAGTCGGCGGTCGCCGCGCAGCCGATCCGTTGGGAGAGCTCGCGCGCGCGGTCTGCCAGAACGTCGGCGACGACGACCACTGATGTGGCGGGATGGACGGCTGCCGCGGCAGCGCGGCGAGCGCCGAATTTTCCCGCGCCGATGATCGCCACTCGTGTCTTGGAATGTTTCTCCATGGAGTTTTTTCTGCCGCGCTTGTCAGCTTGCATCCGTCAGCCGCTCCGTTCGCTGCCAGGCATGGTCGAACTCGCGCCGCGGCCAGCGCAGCCACGCCTGCGCCAGCGCCAGTTGGACAAAAACGAAATAAAAGGGGAAATAGAAAAGCTTGGGGCGCTTGCCGCGTTCGGCGAACCGCCAGCCGATGAAAGCCAAGCCGTAGAAAACGAGCTGAGCGATCAGCGCAAAGAAATAAACGCCGGCCGTCGGCGCAAGCGCCGCCGAGCAAAGGATCGTTACGAGCATCGCCCCGGGAACCAGCATGCGCAGGACGTGGTGCGAGATGAAATGCCACCAGACGGGCGTCCGCGAAGGGAGGAGGAGTTCTTTCAGCAGCGGCAGCGAAATGAGGAACGCGACATGGGCGCGCGTCTTTCGCTCGAACTCGATCGCGAGGCTGGCGGCCGCCGGAATGGCAGCGACCGCTTCTGGAACGTAGGCGATTCGCCGGCCGGTGGACGCCAAAACCTTCATGGGAATGTAGAAATCTTCGCCCACGCGCTCGACGTGCGGGAACAAGGAGCGCCGGACGGCATAGAGCTGACCCGTAGCGGCCAGGCAGGAGTGCAAGCAAGCTTCGGCGCGCTTGATCCACGATTCGTAGCGCCAGTAAAGGCTCTCGGCAACGCTCGCGACGCTTCTTTCCTGCACGATGCAGACGCGCCGGCCAATCGCGCAACCGACGCGAGGATCGGCAAACGGCTGAACCAACCGGCGGAGCGCGTCGGGAGCGAGCAGCGCGTTGGCATCCGTCATCGCGATGATTTCGCCGCGCGCGCGCGGCAGCAGGCGGTTCAGCATTTCCTGTTTGCCCACACGCGACGGAAAAGCGACGACGGAGAGTTCGTTTGCTTCATAGTTTTGCGCGATCTCGACCGTGCGATCGTCCGAACCGTCGGAGGCGATGATGATTTCCAGGCGTTCGCGCGGATAATCGAGGGCGAGCGAATTTTCGATTTTTCGCGCGATCCAGCGCTCTTCGTTGCAGGCCGGAACGATCAGTGTCACGCTCGGAAGATTGCACGGCGCGCCGCTGTCGTTTTCGGGTGCCGCGTCCTGCGATTTTCCGCTCGCAAGCAGCGCCAGAACCACGGGGTATCCGGCGTAGGTGTAAACCACCAAAGCGGCCGCGGCCCAGACGAGAAGTCTCAACTCAAACAAAATTGCCCTGCCTTCCATGCGCAATCATGCCGCGCACCCCTGTTTTGAGATCTCCTCTTCCGGCTCCCGGCTCTGCCCTAGCGTTACGAGCGCGCCAAGAAACGTCCCGACAAACGGCGCGACCGAAAAATGAAAGAAGATCGGGCCGGCGAGAAAACTGACCAGGGCATAGACGAAGACGCCCAGCGCGGCGAGCCGATCGGCGCGCAGCATCGCGCTCCGAACGCGCGCCAGCCCGGAGAAGGCGGTTTTCAACAGCGCCCCAATCAAAACGAGAAACACGGCGAGCCCGAGGTATCCCATCTTCAGCAGGAGGAACCCCCAGCCGTTGTCGACTGAGGCGACTTTCAAGCGGCCCTCGCCGGGCACGACGAACGAATTCTCGCTGCCCATCCCCGCGCCGAGCACCGGCTGCCGGTTGACCATGTTCAACACGACTTCCGTCTGCGCGACCCGGCCTTGATACGACCGGTCCTCCGCGAGCACGAAGATGAATCGCCCCGCAATCTGGCCCGGCAGGTTACGGCTCTCAACAAGGCTCGACATGACGTACGGCGCCGCACCAATACCGACGGGAACGAGACATACGGCTAGGGCGAGCGCGATCCCGCGCCGGCTCCAGAGGATCAACCCGGTAACCACGGCGATGGCGGCAAGGACACTGCCCAGCGCGGTGCGATTTCCCATCAGCACGATCGCCATCACGCACAACACGCATTGGGCGAGCGACTGGAACCAGAGAGAGAACCGCTGGCGTTGCATAAGTTCAACCCACGCGACCACCGCGATCGCGCCGCCATAGGCGACGAGCGGGGACTGTTCGCGGTAGTAGCTGCCGCGCGACAGACTGAGCAGCGAAAGCCTTTGGACGTACCACACCGACCCGAGTGCGATCACCCAGCTCACTCGCCGCATCCAACGGTCCGCGTCTGACGGAGTACGGAACAGCGCCAGCGCGAAAAAGAAATAGACCGGCAAGAGCAGACAGCCGAAGAGTTGCCGAATCACCGCGAACATCTGGTTCCCAACAAAGAGCCCGTAGACGGTTGCGGAGAGAATGACGAGAAGCAGGGCAAACATGGCGAGGCTCGGCGGGGTTAGGAAGCGCCTTCTCGCGCTCGTCCGATCCACGTGCCGGGCGAAAAGCGTTGCGATAAAAAGTCCGGCCGTGATCACCGCGATCCCCGAGCCCCAGTATAAGAACTCCTCCGGAACCTCCTCGCCCAGGGGAGCCTCTCTTTGAAAGAAAACGAAGAGGCAGGTCATGAAGGCGGTGGCGAGCCACAGAGTGACGCGCGGCTCCGCAAACCCCCAGAGCGCGACAAGCGCGGCAATCACGATTGCGGCTGTTTCGATCCCGCCGTATCGAAGTGCCGCGCCCGCGACTACCGCTCCGGCAATCCAGTAGACGGGCCTGAGAAGGGCGAGACCGGCCGGCGCGACCGCCCCGAAGGCGCTTCCACTTGGGACGAATCCGGCGCGCATGGAAGTCCCGTTCATGCCGAGAATCCCTGAATCACGTGTTCTCCCTCATTGCTCGCAACCACACCGTTTCACCTGTGTCCTGCGCAGAAAGCTCTTGCGAATGACGGACCGTGTCTCCACGTATGCGCTCCGAGCGGCCCTTGAACAGCCTCTCCGCGGAGACACAGCAGATCGACATAACATTTCCCGCGATCCTGTCGCAGTAACGACTCGACGAACTCCCGCCCGTTGTCGAGAGGAAAAGAGTCGATGCCGGCGGTTTCCTGATCGAGGATTCCGAGTTGAAAACCCCACCCGGTGAGCGCTCGAAGAAATTCTCCAGGATCGCGCCCCAGGGCCCGGATAGCCCCCGGCCAGAATTCCGTGAACAGGATCAGGTTGGGGTTGGCGCGGAGAAGTCCCGACAAGCCCTCGAGGATGTGCATTTCCGACCCTTCGACATCCATCTTGATTACGTCCACCCGCTGGGACGTCGCGTCAAAATATTGATCGAGCGTGAGTGTTTCGACTTCGATGCAGTCGGCGGATTCTTCGGCAATGTCGATGTGGTGGGCGCCGAAATTGTCGAGCGAGATCGCGAGCCGAGCCACACCGCGCGCGTTCGACAGCGCCTTCCGCACCGGCTTGATGTTGGTGTAGTGGTTTGCTTTGATGTTTCGACAGAGCAGGTCGAAATTGTGCGGCTCGGGTTCGAAGGCAATTACCTTTCCTGCGGGTCCCACTTTGCGCGCCGCCTCGAGCGCGTAGTGGCCGATATTTGCTCCAATGTCAACCACGACCATTCCCTCTTGAACCGCCGCAGCGAAGATCCGCGTTTCATACTGCTCCCACTCGCCACTCGTCAGCAGACTCCGCACCACAACCGTGTCGGCGAGGTCGAGCGAGAGCCGGTGTCCCCGAATGCAGGTTGTGATGGTTCCTGGGGGCCGCGACCACGCATAGATCTTGCGGTAAGCGGAAACCAGCAGCGGCGTTGCCTTCAGAATCCGATCGACACCGCCCCATCGCGAGACGAACTTACGAAGTTGCACCAGCGTGCGAAACTTCGCGCCCGGCAGGGCGGGCGATTCAGGCCCGCCTCGCGGGGCATCCATCGTGTTTCGGGCATGGCGCCGGGCAAGCAATCGATCCCGGATGGCGCGCACCGGCCACGAAGGAGCGAAGCGCACCGGCACGATCAGCAGCCAGAACCAGGGATACATCCAGCAAGTGCGCAACATGACGGGAAACGTTCTGAGGAACTCCTCCGGATCATCGCAACGCCACGCAACGCTGAATCGCGAATGAATGGTGCGCACAGTCTTGTTCATCGCCCGGTAGATCGTGAACCAACCAAGACCGTGCCGGCGTGCCGCCCAAAAAACCTCGCTCGCGTTGCGAAAGAAGACCGCTGCGTAATCGTAGGTGTTCGCGGGGTTGCGCCGGGCCGAGACAAGCGGCTGGCCGATGTAGATGGCCCGGCCGCGCTGCGAAAGGCTCTTGAGATTCAGAAAAAGCCCCAGCCATAGCGAACCCACAAATTCCCTGGCAGCGTTGACCGGCCCGGCATTCTCCCGGCGAAAAATGCAGGACGAGATGTAGCCGAGGTGCAAACCGAGCCACGCCGCGCACCGCCACCCATCGCGAAATTCCCGGTCCTTTTGCCTCCCCACGTCCGAGGGGATGAGAAGTTTTCCAGAGTTGTCCACGATTTCGTGGTTCACATAAACCAGAGCCGGCCTCTCGGAGGATTCGAGAATGCGCCGGCGAACGGTTTCGACGGCGCTGGACTTCATGACATCGTCGCTGCCGAAAAACCAGACGTATTCGCCGGAGCTTTGCTCAAGCAGCAGAAGCAGCGTTTCGTCCACCCCGTGCCGCGTATCCAGCGAAAAGAAGCGGAGCCGCGGGAATTCCCTCAGGAGTCTTTCCATCAGCTCTTGCGTCCCATCCGTCGACCCCGTGTCGTAAACCAGGAGCTCTACGTCCGAAGATAATTGCGGCAAGAGACTCGCAAGGGTTTCCGGAAGATAGGAAGCCCGATTGAACGTGGGGATACAGATCGAAAGCAGTTTCTCCCCCGGGTTTGCGCACGCAGAATGGTGTCCGGCTTTCGAGAACGCCGTCATCGTGAGTTCTCCACGAATATGCCGGCGCGGTTTCCTCGCAGACAGAGCAGATTGAGAACGTCCTTGCTAGCTCCCTTTCGCGTGAGAGGCTCGATGAGTTCGGAAACGGATGCGGGATCGAGTGATTCGATTTCGCCGTGGTCTTCGTCAATCGGGTGGATTTGAAACCCGCTTGCCGCGAGTTGGCGAATGTACTCCTCCGGCCGGTGTCCGAGTCCTCGAATGGCGCGGGGGAAGAATTCGGTCAGCATCGCGAGGTCCGGATTACGCGCCAAGAGGCGCCGCATGCCCGCAAAGATGGCCATTTCCGCGCCTTCGGCGTCCATCTTGAGCACGTCGATTACAGTGCGCTCGCCCGCAAAGTAATCGTCAAGCGAGATGGTTCCCACTTGCACGGTATCCGCGCCGCCGCGGAACGCGGACAAGCTGTGCCCGCCCGAGCTCGCGCGGTCAATGCACAGCGCCGCGGTGCCGCTGGTTTCCGAAACGGCTTTGGGAATCAGGACCACATTCTGATAACCATTGGCTTCGACGTTCCGCGAAAGAAGCGCGAAATTCTGCGGGTTCGGTTCGAACGCGTAGACCTTGCCGCCAGGTCCGGTCAGCCGAGCCGCGAGCAGCGTGTAGTAACCCACGTTCGCGCCGATATCGACCACCGTCATTCCTTCCTTCACGAGCGAGGAGAACAGGCGCGACTCGGTTTCTTCCCAGCGGCCGTTGAAGAGCAGGAATGCGCGAGCCATGCCCATGTCCTGGGGATCGAGAAAGAGCGTGTGACCTTCCGCCTGCACGCAGACATGGCCTTGGGGAGCGCAATGACGGTAGAGATACGCGTAGGCGGGATACGCGAACGGAATTTTGCGTACCAGGCGGGAAACTCCCAGGCCCATCAGGAACTGCTGGGTCCGGAGCAGCGTCGAAAACATGCCTCGAGTGGCAGCGGCCATTGCGCTCATCCCTCCTTGACACTGGTACGCAGGTTTACAAACAGTTTTTGTGCCCACGCGCCCAGCAAGCGATTTACGCGGTGCAAGCCCGCGGAATCCTCGCCACTCAGCGGCTTCAGCACCGCCAGGCAGCCGAAAAACACTCCGCTGCAGAGCGCGCAGCTTGCCGCCAGCGTGAGAACGGAGGCCGGGTGCAGCCAGAACGTCGGCACCAGCTGGATCCCTGCGGCGGCAACCACCCTTCCAACGAACTGGCCCGGAAAATGAAACGGGACGTAGAAGGCGCTGGCCGCGGTGCAGAGGACGGCGACGAGCACAAAAGAAAGCCCCGTGGACCATGCCGCTCCGGCGATTCCCATGCGGGGAACCAGGACAATCTCGCCCGCCAAATTGAAGAGGGCCGCAAAACCCACTGCGGCGCAGGCAATTCGTTCGTGATCGAGCACGTAGAGGACACCGCCCTGAATCGAGAACCCACAAATCACTCCACAGGCCGTTAGGGCGGCGAGAATTTGAACTACCAGGACGCTCGGCGCATAGGCGGGGGAATAGAAGATCGTGATGATTTCCTGCGCAAAGCGGAAGACCACAAACAACGGCGCGATCAGGCAGAGAACTCCGAACTTCCATTGCGCCTCGGCCACCACGGCCAAACGCGCAATTCCTCCCCGCTGCCAGGCCTCGCGGAGCGCCGTAACGACCACGAGCGTGACCCAGCCAAGCAGCAGCCCCGTGAGGCTGAAGACGATCTTGGCGCCTACGGCGTAGCACCCAATCGCGGCCCGGTCAGGAACAAGCCACCCGAGAAGCAGCACGTCCATGTTGTCGCCGAGAATGTAGACAAAGAAATTCGTGACCCACGCAAACATCCCGAATACAAGAATGCGCCGGAGCGGAAGCGGCGCGCTCACGCGAGCGGTTCCGCGCGCGAAGAAGAAAGGAAAAGCGAGGATCGCAATTCCCGCGAGCGAGCCCCCTGCGAACGCGAGCCATGCCGAGTTCACTCCGCCCCGCCGCAAGGTGAGCAGAATTACGAACAGCGCCGGCGCGATACCCGCGGCCGCCAGTTTTGCAAGGGCGACTCGTCGGAGCTCGAGAAGGCCCGAGGAAAAATACGTCAGCAGGTCGAGGATGCTGCGCGCCGCGAACACCAGCAGGACGGCGGCAAGCGATGCAACCACCAGCGGGAAGTGCAGCCTCGCCAAAATCACGCCCCGGAAGAGGAACACCAGGCACGCGACGAAAACGATTGCGGCGGATCGAATCCCAAGAAGCGCTCGCAGCAGGCTGTTTGCCCGGTGCCGCTGGCCGTCCGCGGCAATTTCAGGGAGAAACCGGCCCAGCGTTTCCGGGCCGAGGCCCAGCAGCGTGAGAAAGCCGCACACGCCCGCCAGGCTCATGCCCAGCGCGTAAAGTCCGTAAGAAGCAGGTCCCAGCACGCGCGCCAGCAGCAGCGAAAAAAAGAAAAGAATCGCGGCTTCGGCGAACCGGCCGGCTTGCCCCCAGAAGATGGCGCGTCCCACGCGAGCCGCAAGACTCATGCGAACGCCTCCCGCCGAACGGGAGCGACCCGCTCGTGTTGACCTTCGAGCACCTGCTCGAAGACGCGCAGCAAATTCCGCGCATACGCTTCCCACGTGATTCGCACCAGGACGCGCGCCCGCGCCTCGCGCGCCAGCTTTTCGGCCAGTCCCGGAGTTTCCACCAGGTCGGCCACGGCGCGCGCAATCTCTTCCGGATGGCGTTTTGCAACGAGCATCGCCGTTTCACGATGCTCGAGAACTTCGTGCGCTCCGCAACTCCGCGAAACGATTACCGGAAGGTCGCACGCCAAAGCTTCAAATATGCCGAGCCCCCAGCACTGATTCTCGGCGAGATATACCAGCGCGTCCGCCGCCGAGTAGTAATCCGCCATTTCGCTTTCCGGAACAGCGGCCAAGTGAAACCGGACGGAACCGTTAAGCCGATAGCCCGCCACGAGGTCCTGAAGTTTGCGAGTGTACGCGGGCGCGACTGCTGCCGAGCCGGCAATCAGCATTCGGACCGGACTAGCGGCGCGCAGATGAAGCAGGCGCAGCGCTTCGATCGCGTCTTCGAGGCGGCGATGCGGCTCGAGAATTCCCAGCCACAGAAGCAGGAAGTCGTTGCGCGCGATTCCGTGCCGCACGCGAATTTCGTCGCGTGCCGCTTCCCGGCGTTCAAAGGAAACCGAGTCGACGCCGCTGCGAACCACTTCGGCGGGCCGGCCGTAGTAGCGCTCGATGATGTTCTTCACGCGATGGTCGAGCGTCACCACCCGGTCGATTTCGCGCACCACCGGCTTTTCCAGCTGCGCCATCAGGCGATCGAAAACGAATTGCAGGGGCGCCGAGTAGTACGGCCGGTATCCGGGCTCTTCCCAGTTGCGCGCGTCTTCGCACATCCAAACCACCGGCGCGCCCGCCGAGCGTTTGCAGAGCACGGCGGCGCGCGTTGCGCCGCGAACGTGCGGATTCAGAATGTCGCAGGGCTCGTCGACAAGGCGCGCCAGCCGATGGCTGGCCAGCAAATGGCGCTTCGCGCCGCGCGCGAGACTGTGGTGGCGGCCGCGGTTGCGCTTCTCGACTTCGGCAACAGAAACTTGCTCGACGGCGCGGATATCGATCGAGCGGGCGATTTCGGGATAGCAATTTTCCGGGCAGTGCTCCGTCGCGTACACGGTGGCGCGATGGCCCAGGGCCTCAAGCCACTGTGCCAGCATCAACGCCTGGCGCGCCGCGCCGCCGTTGGCGATAAGTTCGGTGGTAAGAATGGCCACTCTCATGGCAAGCGATGTGTCCCCCCGGAATCGATCACCCGCGGCTCCGGCAACGGCGCGATCAGCTTGCCGCCACGTTCGAGAAATTCGCGTTCGCGGCTGCGAATGTCCGCCAGGAAATGCCACGGTAGAATTAGAAAATAGTCGGCGTGGGCGCGCGCTTCCGCCTCCGAAACGATGGGAATCCACGTTCCCACCGTGTACTTGCCCCACTTTTCGGGATTGCGCTCGGCGGCGGAGCGAATCAGATCCTGATCGAGGCCGAAGACTTGCAACAGCGTATTGCCCTTCGTGGAGGCGCCGTAGGCCGAAATCTCCTTGCCGCGCGCTCGTTCCTTTTGAACGAAGGCGCGCAGGCGGCCGCCCACTTGCCGGATGCGGACGCCAAACTCTTCGTAGGTGGCCGCCTGCTCAAGAGCCAGACGCCGCTCGGAGGCTCGCGCGCTTTCGACGCGTCCCCAGCGCTCGAAAACGCCCGCCGATTCGGAACCGCGGTGAACGACGTAGACGCGGAAGCTTCCGCCATTTACTTCGTTGGTTTCGACGTCCGCAACTTCCAGGCCATGCCGCGCGAGAAGCGGCTCGAGCGAACGCAGCGAGTAGTATTCGAGATGCTCGTGGCAAACGGCATCGAACGCGTTGCGTATCAAGGTGAGCGGGAGATAGTGCATCTCGATAATCCAGACGCCGTCTTTCGCAAGGAGGCTGGCGGCATCCGCAACGAAAGCGTTCGGATTTTCGAGGTCGTAAAACATGGCGATGGACGTGATGATCCGGAATTGCTCGCCAGCAACGGGAGCCGCGGTGAAAAAATCGTTGATGATGCGAATTGCGCCGTCGGAGGAAGCCTCTCGTGCGAGGTTTTCGGCAGGCTCGAATCCAACGCGTTCTATCCCCGGGGTTTCATAAGAGCGCAGAAGAGTTCCGTCATTGCAGCCGATATCCAGAACGTGGTCGCCGCTGCGAAGCCCGACGAATTCCGTCGCTTTGCGGGTAATGTCGGCAAGCGCCTCGCGCATCGCTCCATTCACGCCGGACTTGTACCAGTAGCGGCGATAGAGCCAGTCGCTCGGTGTGGTGTGGCGAAGCTGCAAAAGCGTGCAATCGGCGCAAAGAAGGAGTTCGAGAGGCACGCGCGGCCAGTTCGTCGCGTCCGGGACGTCGGCAAAATTCGAGACGAACGCATTCCCGAAATCGAGCACCTCGACGAGCTGCTTGCTATCGCACGTGCGGCACGTGGTGCGAGCTCTTACGCCCGCCAGCAACGATTCTTTTTGTGTAATTGCTTCCGCCACAGCGTTTTCTCCAGGCGCTCCGAAAGCGCTACGAAGTGGATGCGACCGCGCCGACCTCTTCGGAAGAAGCAGGCGCGGCAGAAACGTGCCGGCGCCGCGTCGACCGGTACCAGTCCCATGTTTCGCGCAGACCGTCGTCGAGATTTCGTTTTGGTTCGAAGCCAAACTCACGGCGCGCGCGCGCGATATCCAGAATCCGCCGCATGGGGCCGTCCGGATGAGTGGGGTCCCAGAGAATTCCTCCGGAATAGCCCGCGAGACGCGCGATCTTGCGGGCCAAGGCGTCGATCCGAATTCCGGCCGCGCTGCCCAGATTCACCGGGTCGGGCTGGTCGTAACGCTCGAGGGCCAGAAGAATTCCTTCGGCGCAATCCTCCACGTGCAGGAAATCGCGTGTGGGCGCACCTGAACCTCCCAGCGTGACTTCGGAGGCGCCGGCTTCGGCGGCCTCTGCGAATTTGCGGACCAGCGATGGAATCACGTAGCTCGTGTCAGGATCGAAATTGTCGCCGGGTCCGTAGAAATTCGTGGGAATCAGAAAGATGCACCGGAAGCCGTACTGCTTGCGGTAAGCCTGCGCCTGGATGATGGGCAAGCGTTTTGCGATTCCGTGCTCGACGCGCGAGGATTCGGGCAGGCCGCCAAAGAGATCGTCTTCGCGGAGGGGCACGGGCGCCGCGGCCGGATACGAGCTCGCGCTGCCGAGGCAAAGCATCTTTTCGACGCCGTGCCCGCAGGCCGCATCGATCAACTGCGTGGTCATCAGCACGTTGTTGCAGAAACTCGCCGCTGCGTCGCCGCTTCCGGCGGGGTTATCCACGGTGGCGGCAAGGTGCAGGATCACCTGCGGCTGGGCGTGATTCAGAAGGTGAAGTATGTTTGACCTGCGGCTGAGATCGCACTGCGCGCGCCGCGGCACCGTGATTTCGCGGCAACCGCGCTCGCGCAGCTTGCTCACCACCACGCTGCCGAGGAAGCCGGCGCCGCCGGTGACGACGACGCGCTTCTGGGGCAGTTCCGCTGCAAACTGGGCCGGGCTGATGTTCGCGTTCATTCGCCTGCCCTTGCGTACATTTGGCGTTCCACTTTCCCGCTCAGGGTGTCTTCGAGAAGGCGGACATCCGCCTCAGTCATGATGCGCACCAGATCGGCGAACTTCGTCTTTGCGTGCCACCCCAGGCGCGTTTTGGCCTTGGTGGCATCGCCGAGAAGACGGTCGATTTCCGTGGGACGGTGATACTGCGGATCGACTTCGACGTACCGCTGCCAGTTCAAGCCGGCGTGCCCGAAAGCCAGCTCGACGAATTCCCGCACCGAGTGCGCTTCTTCAGTGGCGAGCACGTAGTCATCGGGCTGCCCTTGCTGCAGCATCATCCACATGCCCTCGACATATTCGGGCGCATAGCCCCAGTCGCGTTCCGCGTCAAGATTTCCCAGGTAGAGCTTGTTCTGCAGGCCGTGGCGGATGCGCGCGACCGCGCGCGTGATTTTCCGGCTGACGAAGATTTCGCCGCGGCGCGGCGACTCGTGATTGAACAGAATTCCGTTCACGGCGAACAAGCCGTAGCCGTCGCGCGCGTTGGTGGTCATCCAGTAGCTATACAGCTTGGCGCAGCCGTAAGGGCTCCGCGGCCGAAACGGCGTTCGCTCGTTCTGCGAACCATTGCCGGCTTGGCCGAAAATCTCGCTGCTCGCGGCGTTGTAAAAGCGCGCCGGAATGCCCGACTCGCGAATCGCGTCGAGCAGGCGCGTGGTGCCGAGCGCCGTAACGTCCCCCGTGTATTCGGGAATATCGAAACTCACGCGGACGTGGCTTTGCGCGCCGAGGTGGTAAATCTCGTCCGGGACGAGCCGATAGAGAAGTTTGACGAGGCTGGTCGAATCCGAAAGATCAGCAAAGTGCAAATACAGGCTGGCGTTGCGGTCGTGCCAGTCCTGCAAGAGATGGTCGACGCGGCCGGTATTGAAGCTGCTCGAGCGGCGCTTGATGCCATGCACTTCGTAGCCCTTCGATAGCAATAGCTCGGCGAGGTAGGAGCCGTCCTGGCCGGTGATGCCGGTGATGAGCGCTTTGCGCCTCGGGTTTGAAGCGGCCGCGGTCATGGCCCGCACCGTTGGAAATTTGTCACAAAAGTATTTGTCTTGGTTCATCGCGGCTCATCCTGACGCGGCGGCGGAGCGCGCTTCCGACATTTGCGCGAGGGCGCGTTCGGCGTCGCGATTGAATTGCAGAACCGTTTCGCGCGTGTACTTGTGGTCGACCATTTTCGGCAGAAACTGCGGCGGGATCGTGATGATGTGCGCGCCGGCAAGCGCCGCGTTTTGAATGTCCATGACGGTGCGGATGCTGCCCACGATGATCTTCGCGGTGTATTCCCACTCGTCGAGCCACGCGCGCACGTTGCGAATCACGATGCACGGATCGTTTCCTTCATCCGCCACGCGCCCCGCAAAAATGCTGACGTAGGCCGCCCCGGCTTTGGCGGCCAAAATCGCCTGATTAAACGAGAGGATGGCGGTGGTGTTCACCGCGATCGCCTCTTTGCTGAGCTCATGAATCACGCCGAGGCAGGATTGGCCATGCGCGTTGGTGATGGGAATTTTGACGACGATGTTCGGCGCGCAGCGCGCGAGCGTGCGGCCTTGCGAAAGCATTTGCGCTGGATCGTCCGTGGTGACTTCGACGCTCAACGGGCGCTCGCCGAGCAAACGCGCCAGCCGGTGCGCGCCTTCTTCGAGGTCGAACACGCCGTCCTTAAACAGGATGCTGGGATTCGTGGTGACGCCGTCCACCACTCCCTCTGCCGACCACTTTTCGATTTCGCGATGGTCCGCCGAATCCAGATAGATTTCCATTTTCCCCCTCAGTCTGCCGCGCCAGTGTGCTGTGGCGCGCTGTCGTACGAGTCGTAGCGATAATGCTGGTAGTAATAGGAATTCTCCTCGCGGTGCATGTCGACGTTGTTGAGCACCACGCCAATCACCCGCGCGCCGACGTCGGAGGCATGCGCTTGCGCGCGGCGAGCGAGTTCGCGCGGCGTTTCGCCACCCTTGATCACCAGCACCACGCCTTCGACCAGGGTTGCGAGGATGCGGCTGTCGGCCACGTTGAGCAGCGGCGGCGAGTCAACGACCACGAACTTGTATTCTTCGAGCGCTTCGGCCAGAAGCTTTTTCATGCGATCGGACGACACCAGCTCCGCCGGATTCGGCGGAATCGGCCCCGAAACCAGGACGTCAAGCCCCGGAACCGAAATTTTCTCGACGGCCGCGCGCCAGTCCTGCTGGCCTGTGAGGTAGCTCACCACGCCAAGGCTGTCGCGAATGCCGAAAGCGCGATGAACGCTGGGCCGGCGCAAGTCGCCATCGATCAGGAGAACCCGCTGCCCCAGTTGCGCGAGCGAAATCGCGAGGTTGGTCGAGACGGTGGTTTTTCCTTCGCCGGGCTGCGCGCTCGATACGAGCAACGAGCGCGGAGGCGAGTCCGCGGCGGAAAGCAGCACGGACGTGCGCAGGCTGCGAAAGGCTTCGGTTAGCTCCGAGTATTTCGCCGAAAGTTCGTCCATCAGATACCAATGCGGGTTCGGCGCGCTGGAACCGTTTCCCGCGGCGGCAAGTGGGGTCTTGGCATGAAGCGGGTCGCCGTCGCCATTGGTTTGGCCCGCGTGATTGCCGCGCCCGTTGAGGGATTCAACGGCCGGAATCAGGGCGAGTGCGGGCAACTGCAGAATCCGCTCGACCTCTTCCGTGGTCTTGAGCGAGTTGTCCAAGTGCTCCTGCAAGAAAGCGGCGCCGATGCCGATGCCAAAGCCCAGAACCAGGCCGAGCGACAAATTCAGAGCGACGCGAGGCTTGGCCGGCCTGGTGGACGGCACGGCCGCGTCGACGATGCGGATATTGCTTTCCTTCAGGCCGGCGGAAATTCCCGCCTGTTTCAGCCGCGCCAAGAGGCCGTCGTACAGCTCGTGGTTCGTATCCACTTCGCGCTTGAGAATTCCGTACTGCACCGACCGTTCCGCAATCCCGTTGGCGTCGCGCTGCGCGTTGCCGAACGCGTCTTTCAGGAGCGTTTCGCGCCGGACGGCCGCCAGGTAGTCGTTGCGGATTCGCGTGGCCGCGCGATTGCGCTCCGCGTCGAGCGTGCCTTGCGCTTCGTCGATTTCGCTCTGCACCTGCTTCAGCTTCGGATAGTCCGCAGCAAACATGGTCGCCAGCTGCGCGCGCTGCGTTTCAAGGTCCGAAACCCGCAAAGTAAGCTCCTGCAATTCGTGGTTTTCGAATACGGTGGGAAGCGCGCCGTAGTCTCCCGCTTCGATCAGGCGGTACAGCGATTCTTTCTGATAGCGGTCCGCCTGGGCTCGTGTGAGCTCTTCCTGCAACTGCCGCAGGCGCGCGTCCACGATGTTTTCCGTGGTGCCCTTTTCGCTTTCGAGGAAGAGCAAGCCGTTCGCTCGCGCATAGGCCTGCATTTCATCCTCGGATTTCTCGAGTTTTCCTTTGACGCCCACGAGCTGCTGGGAAAGCCATTCGGACGCTTTCTGCGCGGCGTCCCAGCGGAGCTCGAGATTTTCATCGACGTAGTTCGACGCAATGCCGTTCACGATGCGCGCCGCCAGCACCGGGTCCTGCGATTCGAAGGAAACTTCCACCAGGCGGCTTTGCTTCACGGGATCGACGCTCAGGCGGTCCGCCAGGGTTTTCAGCGCGTTGTGGACCGCTTCCGTATCGGGACGCGGCGCCGTGGAATCTCCCGTAGAAGAGATTGCGGCGGCCTTCGGCAAAGGCAGCGACCACCAGTGCCGCGGCGGATTGAATTCGGCTAGCTGATCGAGATGCAATTCGCGCACGACGCGGCGCAGGACGCTTTCGCTTTCGAGGACTTTGTACTGGGTTTCGAGAAAGGTATTCGAGACGTTGTCGATCTCGAACAGGTCTTCGGCCGTGGGAATGTTGGGATTTTCCCGCTCGATTTCGATCAGCGCTTTCGCTTCGTACAGCGGCTTTTCTTTCACCGTGGCGATCACGTCCACCGCGAAGATGACCGCCAGGACGGCGAAAACGGTCCAGCGGCGCTTCCGCAACACGATCCAATAAGACAGCAGATTGACGGAAGCGGCGGGTTCGCCCTTGAGGGCCAGAACTTCGGCGCGCCGCTTTTCAAGGGCTCGCGGACCCGGCGGCAAAATCTCGATGCTGTTTTCTCTTTCCATATCACCACCGATAAACGGCGACTCCCGTTCCCACCGAGATGGCTGCATCAAGGCCGCGGTACATTGCCGTGCGGCTCACGCTGTTCGGGACAAACACGATGTCGCGAGCCGTGAGCATCGGGTCGGCAACTTTGCCCGCAAGAACTTTCTTGAGGTCGATCGGGATTTCCTGCCGCTGCCCCGTGGCGGGGTCGGTCCGGATGATTTTCGAGTGCGCCGCGGCGGACGTGTGCGTCAATCCCTGCGCCAGAGCCACAGCCTGCAGCACGGAAATGTTTTCGTTGGTCTTCAGCTGGAAGCCGCCCGGCCTCGCCACTTCGCCCACCACGTAGACCAGCTCCGCTCGCGTCACTTTGACCACATCGCCGGGATACACCGAGACATTCAGCCGCGGATCGCCCGAGTCCAGAAGCTTCTTCAAATCGATTTCCACGGTTTGCGACGAGCCGGAATCAGTCTCGCTCTTGCCGTTCTGCGCGGTTGACGGTTGCGGCAAAGCATCGGCTGGGTTGGTTGCGGCGTCGTTCGCGTCGCTATCCGCCGAAGCCCTAGAAACCGATGTAGCTTCCTGAGCCGGCCGAACAGCAGATTCAGCGGACCAGTAACCGTGAATCTCGTCGTGCCGGTCGACAATCACGGTATCGCCCGCATCGTCGCCCAGCCCCTCTGCCATGGACAACAGCTCGATCACCGACTTGGGCCCGCGAATCTGGAAGACGCCCGGCTTCTTTACCGCGCCAAAAACCGACACGGTGTGGCTCTGCATTTCGCGGACCTGCACGTTTACATGCGGATCCTTTATGTAATTGCGGCGGAGAATTTCTTCGATAACGGCGCTCAATTCCTGCGTCGTCAGGCCCGCGGCGCGCACCGTGCCGACCACAGCCATCGAGATCTGGCCGCTCGCGGTGACACGAGGAACGCGATCGAGTTCCGAAGCTTCGAGAACGGTGATGTCGAGAAGGTCGTCAGCGCCAATGCGGTAATCCGACGGCGGCGCGATGGGACTCTCTCCCGAAACGCTGTGGTTCAGTTCGACGAGGCGTCGATTGTAGTCTTCCGTAGTTTGCTGATAGCGGTTCGAGGGCTGCGTGCTCTGCTCGACGGCCTGCGGCTCGCGAGCCTCCATCGCCACCGGCAAGACCAGCATCGCTGCCAGCGATACCAGCGCCGTCAGGCACACCCGGAACCAGCTCGAACTAACTTCCAAACCACCCATCGGATTCACCCATCCCCAAACCACTTGTCGTGCAGACACACCTTCAGCATCTGTTTCCAAACGTTGTGTAATCCGATCCACGGGGAGGCCCACAGCCATTTCTTCGGACCTCCCGGCCCTTTTAACGCACCGCTTCTTGAAGACTAACTGCTGGGCGAACCGCTGCTGCCCTTTTCAGCCTCGTATATGCCTACTCCGAGGCCGACTCCAGCCGCCACTCCGACGACAATCCAGATCCAGGTTGACGTCGATATGCCCGAGCCCTGCGGTGGCGCGGGAGCAAACGTCGCGCTCAACGCCATGCCGGGCGTTACGTCCCCTGCGTGATCGGGCGTTTCGACGTGCGCCGCCCCGCTGCTAGCCACCACTCGCAACGCGTTGCCGTGCAAAACCACGTTGTAGAGGGCCGGAGCGTTCGACGCAGCCTGTATACGCGCTCCGTGGGCCTCAATGATGATCGGCGTATTGCCCTTGTTTAGAACCGAAACAGCTCCATCCTCGAGCCGGACGACCACTCTTCCATCCTTCTCGCTGAGCGTCGCTTTGCTCAGTTCGGGAATCACCACCGAATTGCCTCTCGGGAAGCTCAGCGACGTGCTGCTGGCCTTCTCCGTGGCGATCCGGTCTCCGGCAAATACCGACGTCACTGCGGGAGCGGCGACACCGTTAATTTCCGCGGTACCGCGCGTAATCATCTGGCCAGCCACTGAAGCTCCGGACGCCGGCACCACTGGGAGCAACACAAGCAGGGCCGACAAAACTACTGCGAAAGCCCCTTTAAGATTCATGGAGACGCCTCCTCTTTTGTTTTTCTTGCAGTGAGTGGATTTCCCCACGGAAGGAGGGAGTGGGGGGAAGTGGTCCAGGCAACGGCCGCCTGAACCCGGTTGCGTTTTTGTCGTCATTCAGCAGAACTCCCAGACCCCGAGAACGTGCCGGGCTCGCGGACACGCCTGTCTGCTTCCGCGTCCTGTTCCGTTCTCCATTCCGGGAATGAAACTGTTTCACTCAGTTTCACGCCTGTATGTGCAAGACGCTTGCCAATCCGTATCCCTTCGCCAGCTTTCTCGTTCCCTCTTTTCGACCTCTCGATTGTCATCTCTTCTTCCCTGCGTTATTCTCCACTTCGCATGGTAGATATTCATTGCCACATACTTCCGGGGCTTGACGACGGCGCAGAATCGATGGAAGTAGCCTGCGCGATGGCGGAAATGGCCATTGCCGACGGGATAACTCACGTTGTAGGAACTCCGCACGCGAGCCAAAATCACACTTTTGTTCCCGAATTGGTAAAGCAGCGCCGGGATGAAATCCAGGCAAGGTTTGAGGGGCGCCTTATTCTGGCCACCGGCTGTGACTTCCACCTGAGCTTCGAAAACCTTCAGGACATCCGCCACGACGCGACCCGCTTCACGTTGAACCAGAAGAACTATCTGCTGGTGGAATTCGCCGAGTATTCCATTCCGCCGTCGCTTGACCATGCCCTGCATCAGTTGCAATTGGCGGGTTTGCGTCCGATCATCACTCATCCGGAGCGCAACCCCCTGATCCGTGCGCAACCCGAAAGGCTGTTCCACTGGCTGCGCCAGGGCTGCTACGCCCAGATAACGGCGCAGTCATTGTTAGGAAGGTTCGGAAAAGCCGCGCAAGAATCCGCTGAGCGATGGCTCGACGGCGGCGCGGTTCACTTCCTCGCGAGCGACGCGCACAACACCACCTCGCGGCCACTGAAACTCAAGGAAGCCTTCGACTTGGTGGCGAAGAGACGCGGGGAAGGTGTCGCGCAGGCGCTGTTGGTGGACAATCCCCTGGCGGCATTCGAAGGGCGATCGTTGCCCTATGTTCCGGAACTATCCGAAGAATTGGAAGCGGAAAACGCCGGAACACGCGAGCAGAAACGCAAGAGGTTTTGGTTCTTCTGAAACGCGCGAGCTGAGTCTTTCATCAGGGCACGGCTTTTCACCTGACATCGGAAGGGCAGCCGTGCCGTAACTAACTAGATCGGAGCGGCTTCAGCCGCTGAGGGACCACTCTCACAGTACTCACACGGTCTCTCTACCCGAACAGCTCCAGAATCTCTTCGTAGCGCTTGAAAGGCGGAATCAGGTAGGCCCCTGCAATTCCTTCGCGGCGGGCCGTCCGGGCCCAGTCGAGCATGATGCGCGCCAGAGCAAACCCTCGCTCGCGAGCCGCGTCTCCCGCCTTCTCCATTTCGCGCAGAGTGGCGTCGGGAATCACGATGCCCGGAACCTCGTTATTCAGCCGCATCGCTTGCTTGTAGCTGGTCAGCGGCCACAATCCCACAATAATAGGTATCGGCGACTTGCCGCCCAGGCGCTTGAGAAACGCGCTCCAGTGCGCGGGATCGAAAATGGGCTGGGTCATCGCGAAATGCGCGCCTGCTTCGATTTTGGCCTCGAAGCGCCGCAACTCTTCATCCACATCTTCCGCGACGGGATTCACGGCCACTCCAATCGTGAAATTCGTCGCGCCGCCAAGATTCTTGCCCGCCCAGTCGGTTCCCTGATTGAGTCGCGCGAGCACCTTCACGAGCCCGATCGAATCCAGCTCGTACACTCCATTCGTTTCGGGATAGTCGCCCACCGACGGCGGATCGCCCGTGATTGCCAGCACATTTCGCACGCCTCCCACGGCCCATGCGCCCAGCAGCATGGCTTGCAGGCCGATAATGTTGGCGTCCCGCGTGGTCAGATGCGGAATCGTTTCAAAGCCGTGCGCTTCGAGCGCGCCCGCCAGCACCAGCGCATCCATTCCGACCCGCGCCAGCGTGCCGCTATTGATGTCGATCGCATCCACGTCCGCGCACGACATCACCTTGGTCACTTGGTCCACGATGCGCTCGATGGTGACGCCCTTGGGCGGATCGATTTCCACGGATGTGACGAACTTCTGCGCTTGCATCTTCTTCCATAACTGGCTGTCCGGTTCGCGCGCCGTGATGCGGCGGACGCGTTCGGCGCGTTCCAGCACTTCGACGCCAGCAGCGGCGCCTTTGCCGGGAGCCAATTTCCCCGGGTGAAGCTTCTTCACTGCTTCCGCGATCGCGCGAATGTGCTCCGGCGTGGTTCCGCAGCATCCGCCGATGATGCGGGCGCCCAGATCGGCAGCCTCCTGCGCGAAAAGCGCGAAATATTGAGGCGAGGAGCGCGGATATACGGTGCGGTCGCCAACGCGCTTGGGGAATCCGGCATTGGGCATCGCGGAAAGCGGAAGCGATGCGCTTCCGGCAAGCTCGCGAAGCACCGGAAGCAGGAGCTGCGGGCCGATCGTGCAATTCGCGCCGACGGCCTGGATGTTCTTCCCCTTGAGCGCTTCCCACGCTTCCTGGGGGCGAGTGCCGCCGATCGTCGTGCCTTCCTCGGAGTACGTCAGCTCGGCAACAATCGGGAGCCGCGAGAAGGAGCGAATCGCGTCGAGCGCGATCCGCAGTTCCTCGACGTCGCTAAAAGTCTCCAGCAGGAACAAATCCACGCCGCGTTCTTCGAGGGCTCCCGCCTGCTCCTTGAAAATCGCGAAAATCTGCTCTTCCGGCATCTCGCGCATCTGGAGGGCGATTCCCAGCGGCCCCATCGATCCCGCAATCAGGACTTCGTGCTTGGCGGCCTCGCGGGCTTCACGGGCAAGTTTTACTCCGCGATGATTGAACTCGGCCACACGGTTTGCGATCCCGAGTTCGCTGAGCTTGTGCCGGTTCGCGCCGAACGTGTTGGTTTCGATGAGCTGCGCGCCGGCTTCGATGTAGGCCTGGTGGGCGCGGAAAACTTCCTCGGGATGCGAAGAATTCAGCTCCTCCACGCAGCGCTGCCCGTCCTCGTAGAGTAGAGAGCCCATCGCGCCGTCGCCGACGAGAATGGACGTGCGCAGCCGCTCAGTGAAATCTTCGATTCGCATGGTTGTATCGGTGTCTCACCGGCTCCGCCGCCGGATAGTGAATCCAAAAGTATAGCATTGCTGCTCGCGCCGGATTGAAGCGTGGGGCCGGCCGTTGAAATCGGCGAGCCTGTTCTTGCACCGGAACTGGCTGGCCTTATCGATACGATTTCGCATGCTGGTAATGACCGTTATTGACACCGGAGGGCGACTTAGCTAGGGTTTCCTGCAAGAGGAGTGATACGGCTAGCTCGCTGCGGTCCCTTCTTCTGCACAGCCGACCTTGCCAAACGCGACATGGAACAGTGGCTCTCTCGCGTCTTCCTTACCACGGCGATTTTGCTGGTCGCGCCAGGGGTGTTGAATGCTCAAAAGTCGACCCCTGTGGGTCCCACAGGTCCGGTGGGGATGGGCAGCCCAGGGAACGTCCCGGGTGTCCTAAGCTTTGGCAGCGTAATGATCTATCTTCGAACGCAAGATGGCCAAAAGCTCCCAGAAGAAGCCCTGCCGCTGATAAGAATTTCAGCCGACACTTCGGATACACCCCTGCCAAATCAGCCCCAACCCTCGGGTGACGGTTGGACGTTTTCTGGCTTGCCAATCGGGAACGACTACCACGTTACTGTCACAGCGAATGGGTACCAGACCGCGCGGGAGTCTTTCGGAATCCCACAGCTCGAAAATGCTGTTGCCAACGTGATTGTCTTCATGAAGCCGGTCGATCAGGAGCTTCTCTTCCGTCCGCCCAGCGGCACTTTCGTACTCGCCCCGAAAGCGCAGAAAGAGGTTCAGCATGCCCTGGAAGACCTGCAGCTGGGCAAAATCTTGTCCGCGCGAAAGCACGGCGAAAAAGCGCTGCAACTCGCTCCCGGAAACCCTTATGTGCAATACGTCGTGGGCATGACCTACTTGCTCTCGAAGGAGTTCGCCTCGGCGAAGCCTTATTTGGAAAAATCTGTGTCGATCGATCCCACGCAGCCTGTCGCTCTAGCTGCACTAGGAGGATTGCTCTATCAGCAGGGCGACGACCAAGGAGCAATTCCCGTACTGACGAAAGCCGTGCAACTGGATCCATCGTCGTGGAAATCGGAATGGTACCTCGCGTGTTCGTACCTGCGCCAAAAGAAGTTCGAAGAATCGCGTGTTCACGCGGAGCAGGCCCTCAAGTTAGGAAAGGAGGAGGCAAGGCTGGCCGAAATAATCCTGGGTGAGGCTCAAGCGAACCTGGGCGAAAGTGAGAAGGCCGCCGCCACGTTTGAGACGTTTGCGAAGGAGAATCCGCAGAATCCGAATGCGAAGGACGCTCTTCGCTGGGCCGACATGTTGCGACACCCTCCTCCTGTCAGTTCAAACCCATCCAGGAGGCCTGTCGGAGAACTCTCCGCCGCTCCCGAAGAGCTCAAGATGAGCCTTCCGCTAACACCTCCCATTGAGGTTCCGCCCCGGGATTGGGCGCCCTCCGACATCGATGCCGCGCAGCCATTCGTGATCTCCGGAGCCACTTGCCCGCTTACAGAGATTCTCAAGACCGCTGAAGCGAACGCACAAACTCTCGTTACCACTTTGCAGGAGTTTTCAGCCACCGAGGATTTCCAGGCGATCGAGGTAAGGAAGGGCGGTGAAGTCGAACACTCGGGCTCCAAGACGTTCAATTATTACGTCTTCATCGAACAGCCGTCGCCGGGACTCGTTCAGGTGAGAGAAGTGCGAGACGACACCGAGGGGGCGGATGCGCTGCTGGGGCGCGTCGCCGATGCGGGCGCACCGTCTCTTGCCCTGGCGTTTCACCCAGCCTTCCAGCAAGATTTTGACTGGACATGCGAAGGTCTAGGCAAATGGAACGATCGCTCCGCCTGGATCGTGCACTTCAGTCAGGACAGCAGCCGCTCGACGAGCTGGCTGACGAGCTTCGGCACACCATCCAGGCAATATCCGTTGCCTCTCAAGGGCCGCGCTTGGCTTTCGGAAAACGGCGGGCAAGTGCTGCATCTGGAAACCGATCTTGTCGAGCCGATGGCGCCGCTCGATTTGAGACGCGTTCATTTCGCGATCGACTACAAGCTTGTCTCTTTCCGCGCCCACAAGACAGAATTGTGGCTACCAGAGAACGTGGATACTTACATTCAATATCGCGGCCACTTCCTCCACCACTACCACCACTACAGCAACTTCAAGCTGTTCTGGGTTGGCGCAACGCAGACAATCAGCGACCCGAAGGAAGCACAAAAAGCAGAAGACCCGAAGCAAAAAGCTCCGCCGGAACACTAGCTGCTACGCGATTCAGCGCTTTTGGCCTACGAGTCCGGCCACCGTGTCCATCAGGTCGAACTTGGTGAGGACTTCGAGTTTGCCTTCCTTCATCTCGACGAAGACGGCGGGGCTATCGTGGCTGAGGATATACGTAATGCGCTCTACGGGGGCGTTCGCCGGAACTTGCGGTAGCGCCGCGCCCATCACTTCGCGGATCACGAGCTTGCGCAGATCCTTCCCCTGCAGCGCGAGATTCAGAATCTGATCCTCGAACACGGTGCCGATCAGGTTTTCTTCCTCGAACACCGGCAACTGCGAAATATCCTGCTGCTGCATGGTGTGCAGCGCGTGAAACACGGTCTGATACGGGCGCGCCACCACCAGTTCGCGCGATTTGCCGTTCTGGCGCTTCACGCGAACCACGTCGGCGGCCGTGAGCGTCACTTCCGCTTCGGTGTAGCCGTGCTCGCGCATCCAACTGTCGTTGAAAACCTTGCTCAGGTAGCGCGTGCCTGAATCCGGCAGAAACGCCACCACGAAATCGCTCTTCTTGCAATCCTTCGCCACCTTCAAAGCCGCGGAAACGCAGCCGCCCCCCGAACCTCCGGTGAAAACGCCTTCCAGCTTGGCGAGTTTCCGCGCCCACACGAAGCACTCTTCGTCGTGCACCTGCAGCACGTCGTCGAGAACGTTGAAGTGCATCGTGCTGGGAAAGATGTCTTCGCCGATGCCTTCCACCACATAGGTGAGCGCTTTGCCGATCTTCCCAGTCTTCACGTACTCGTAGTAAAGCGAGCCGTACGGATCGACGCCGATGATCTTGACGTTCGGATTCTGTTCCTTCAGATAGCGCCCCACGCCGCTGATCGTGCCCCCGGTCCCCATGCCGCAAACGAAGTGCGTGATTTTGCCGTCGCTGTCTTTCCAGATTTCAGGGCCCGTCGTGCGGTAGTGCGCCTCGGGATTCATCTGGTTCTCGTACTGATTGGGATAGAACGCGTTGGGAATTTCGCGCGCCAGTTTTTTCGCCACGGAATAGTAGCTGCGCGGGTCCTCCGGCTCGACGGCCGTCGGGCACACGATTACTTCGGCCCCGAACGCTTTCAGCAGATCGATCTTCTCGCGCGACTGTTTGTCGGTGATGGTGAACACCACCTTGTACCCGCGCACGCACGCCACCAGCGCCAGTCCCATGCCCGTGTTCCCCGAAGTCCCCTCGATGATCGTGCCGCCCGGCTTCAACAGGCCGCGGCGCTCCGCGTCGTCAATCATCGCGATGCCGATCCGGTCCTTCACCGATCCGCCAGGATTCAGGTAATCCGCCTTGACGTACACTTCGGCGGCGATATCCTTCGTCACGCGGTTCAGGCGAATCAACGGCGTGTTGAACATCGCCTCCAGAATGTTTCTGCACTTCATCGACGCGATCTTCTCCTGCAAAATTGCGGCACAAACTAGATTAGAGACTTCCCGAAAGCCTGTCCAGCGCAGTTTCCTCAACCGGTGACGGAATCGAGCCCTTCCGGGCTGTCCCGCTTCGTTCGCTGCGGCCTCCGAACGACGACCCGAGGCCGCTGGCCCGTTGTAACGCAATATTCACATTGCTCTGGACGGGGATTTCGTTAGAATCTCGGCGCGATGGCTAAAGAGAACATTCAAATCGTGGCAGCTGCAGGGGTTCGATCGGGCGCGAAAATCCTCCAGCTCAAGGGCCCGCTGAATATTCACACCGTCTTCGAGTTTCAGGACACGGTGCGCAACGATCCGTCGCCCGTCTTGATCGTGGACTTTAGCGGCGTGCCCTTTGTTGATTCCGCCGGTCTGGGCGCGATGGTGGGGGCGTTCGTTTCTTCTCAGCGTGCTCAGCGGAAGCTGGTGTTCGCCGGGATGAACACGCAGGTGAAGGCCCTGGTGGAAATGACCCACGTCGATCAGCTATTTCACCCGTACGCCACCGTGGAAGACGCTGACCGCGAACTTGCCGCGCCCAAATAACCTGCCCGCTGGAATCCTTATGGCACAGCTAAAAAGCGTGGGATTTGCGGTTGTCGGCCTCGGGCACATTTCCGAACGCGCCATTTTGCCCGCCTTCCGGCACGCGAAGAAATCGCGCCTGGTGGCTCTGGTCAGCAGCGACCCGAAGAAAGCAAAGCGGCTCGCGGCAAAGTTCCACGCCTCGCGCTATTTCACCTACGATCGCTTCGAAGACTGTCTGCGGAATCCCGAAGTCGAAGCCGTCTACATCGCAACGAACAACAGCACTCACATGGACTTCACTCTGCGCGCCGCGGCCGCCGGAAAGCACGTTCTCTGCGAGAAGCCGCTCGCCAACAACGTGGCGGAATGCCGCCGAATGGTCGAGGCCTGCCGCGCGAACAACGTCAAGCTGATGACCGCCTACCGCAAGTATTTCGAGCCGGCGGCGCTCGACTTGAAAAAATTGCTCGCCAGCGGACGGCTGGGCCGCCTGAAGCTCATTCATTCCGCGTTTACATTCAATCTCCCGGCCGCGCAGCTCTGGCACCTGAGCCGCCAGCTTGCCGGCGGCGGTTCGCTCCTCGATATCGGAATCTACTGCATCAATACGGTTCGCTGGCTCACGGGAATGGAGCCTGCGGCTGCGGAAGCCTATTCATGGACCACCGATCCCGAGCGCTTCAAGGAAGTGGAGGAGAGCATTTCGTTCCAGCTCACGTTCCCCGATGGGCTCTACATGCAAGCCTCAAGCAGCTTCGCAGCGGAAAAGGCCTCGTTCCTCCAGATTCATGCCGAAAAAGGCTGGGCGGCGCTGAACCCCGCGTACGCGTACAACGAAGAACGAAGGCTCTTCGGCCAGATCGGCTCGAAATGGTTCGGGAAAGTCTACAAGCCGGTGGAGGAATTTCACCTCGAGATTGACCACCTCGCCGCCTGCATTCGCGCCGGCCGTGAGCCGGAGCCGGACGGCGTCACCGGGCTGCGCGACGTCGCCATCATGCAGGCCATCTACGAGGCGGCGAAGTTGAATCACCCCGTCCTGATTCAGTTGCCGATGTAGTTCGTAATCTCTCCCCCAGAACAAATCTTCAGCCAAACTCTTTGTAAACACGCGCGCTCGCTCCTCTGCGCCGCTTCCGCGGATGCGCTAGAATGGCAAGGTCGTGGAGAATAATCACGCCATCATAAAAATCGGAAGCGGGACGCTGTTTGGGCGTCTGGCTTTCTCGTTTCTCGTGCTCTGCTCGATTGCCGTCGGCGCCACGATCGGGCTGCTCTTCGTCTACAGCAGCGATTTGCCGGAGATTCGCGCCCTGGAAGACTATCGCCCCAACGTGGTCACCGAGCTCTATTCCGACGACGGCCAATCGATCGGCACGTTCGCCTTGCAGCGCCGCATTCTTCTCGCTTCCGGCCAGATTCCCAAAACTCTGAAGGAAGCCATTCTCACCACCGAGGACCAGCACTTCGAAGAACACTGGGGCGTCGATTTTCCGCGCGTGCTCCAGGCTGCCTGGCACGACATCCGCCATCATCAAATAAAGGAAGGCGCCAGCACCTTGACGATGCAGCTCGCCGGCGGCCTCTTCCTCAATCGCTCGGACCGCAGCTTTCACCGCAAGATGCAGGAGACGATTCTCGCCATCGAAATCGAGCGCCACTACACCAAGGATCAGATTTTCACGATGTACTGCAATCAGATTTACCTGGGCGCCGGCAATTACGGTTTCGAAGCGGCATCCGAATACTATTTCAGCAAACCTGTCGCGCAGTTGACCCTCGCCGAGTCCGCCACGCTCGCCGCCATCATTCGCGGGCCGGTTTATTCGCCCATCACGCATCCCGAGCGCGCGCTGGCAAGGCGCAACCTCGTTCTGGCGCTGCTGGCGCACGATCGTAAAATCACGCAGGCGCAAGCGGAAACCGCCACGCTGTCGCCGCTTGGCTTGCGCATCACGAACGGCCGAAACGACCTCGCGCCTTACTTCGTCGAGGAAATCCGCCAATATCTCGAACACACCTATGGAACGGCGGCGGTTCACGAGCAGGGTCTGCGCGTCTACACCACCTTGAATGTGGACATGCAGAAAGCAGCCGACCGCGCCGTGCGCGACGGCCTGCACGTGTACGACCGCCGCCACGGCTGGCGCGGAAACCTTCCCAACATTCTTCGCGATCACCTCGCCACGCTCGACAAATACATAAGCGACGATTGGCGCAGCTCCATCGAAAAAGATGACTACGTCACGGGCCTCGTCACCCTGGTGCAACCCACTTTCGCCACCATCAAGATCGGCCCGTACCGCGCCATGCTTACGCCCGCCGACTTCGCCTGGACCGGCCATAAATCGCCGCCCCAATTCCTGACGGTTGGCGACCTCGTTGTCGTCCAAGTGAAGGAGCTCTCCGGCATCACCGCGCGCGTTGAACTCGAGCAGGAGCCCGCCGCGCAGGCGGCCTTGCTCGCGATCGATAACCCCACGGGCGACATCAAGGCACTGGTCGGCGGCTACGATTTCGACGAATCCAAATACAATCGCGCCACCCAGGCTTCGCGCCAGACCGGCAGCTCTTTCAAGGTATACGTCTACGCCACCGCCCTGGAGCAAGGCGCTTCGCCGTTCGATACGGTGGTGGATGAGCCGATATCGTTCCGCAGTGGCGGCCAATCCTATACGCCGCACAACTACGACGAAAAATTCGAAGGGCGAATCACGCTACGCCGCGCTCTGGCGGATTCCAGAAATATCCCAGCTGTGCGCGAACTCGATAAAGTCGGAATCCAGAACATGATCGCGGTCGCGCGGAAATGCGGCATCACCAGCCCTCTGCCGCCGTATCTGCCTCTCGCCCTCGGCGCTGCCGACCTCACCTTGATGGAGCATACGTCCGCATTCACGGTTTTCCCCGACGACGGCATCCACATCGAGCCGCACTACATCAAGCGCGTAACCTCTTATGACGGCGCGGTCCTCGAAGAATACCGTCCCCAGGTCACAGACGTGATGCCGCCCGACGTGGCGCGCACCATGACCGCGATGCTTGAAGAAGTCGTGCAATTCGGAACCGGAGTACGCGCCAAAGAGCTTGGCAGGCCCTCCGCAGGAAAGACGGGGACGACGAACGACTTCACCGACGCTTGGTATATCGGCTTTACGCCGCAGCTCACCGCCGGCGTCTGGGTGGGAAACGACGACAAGCGCATCTCCCTCGGCAAAAAGGAAACCGGGGCTCGCGCCGCCCTCCCCATCTGGCTCGAGTTCATGCAAGGCGCCACCCACGGCACGCCGGTCGAGGATTTCCAGAACGTGGTGCCCCTCGAAAAACTCGCCGGCGCAAAACAGATCCTGGTGGATACGCCCGACACCGCGCCCCCCGCCGACGCCGCCGAGCAAGGCCTAGGTCAAGGAGCCGTCCCCGCTTCGCCCGCCGCGAAAGTGCCACCGAAAGTCGCGCCTCCGCCGCCTACTCCGAAGCCGACGCCGACGCCAGGTTCCCCCACGAAAACTCCCGCATCGCCGTCTCACAACCAATTCTAATTTCGCATTGCCGCTTGCTTCCGTAGGGGCAGGTCTCAGCCTGTCCGCCGTGGCGGGACCCGCCCGGCGCCGCCTCCATACGCGACCGAAAATCCTTGTCATCCGAAGGCCATGCTGGTCATACAATCATTCATTCAACGCGAGAAGGGGTGGATGATGCACACCTTGTACCAAGACCTTCAGTATGCCTGGCGAATGCTTCGTAAGAACTCCCTGCTGACGGCGGTGATTGTCGCCTCGTTGGCGATTGGAATCGGCGCCAACGCAGCCATTTTCAGCGTTGTAGACGCTTTGCTGCTTCGTCCCCTTCCATATCCGCACCCCGAGCGGCTGGCTGCCGTATGGCTACATTCCCCGGCCCTTGGAATCTTCCGCGATTGGCCCTCGCCCGGCGAATACATGGATGTCCAGAACGAGAACCACTCCTTCGAAACGATGGCTCTGGCGCAGAGCCACGTTTTCGTATTGACGGGCCGCGAGCAGCCGGAGCGGCTTTTTGGAATGAGGACGCAATCCAGCCTGTTGGAGATGCTCGGCGCAAAGCCTCTGCTTGGCCGTTTGTTGCTGCCTGAAGGCGACAAGCCTGGCAAAGCCGACGTTGTGATTCTCAGCGAGCGAGTGTGGAAACGCTTGTTCGATTCGGACCCAGGGATCGTGGGGAAGACCATCGTGCTCAACGGTGACCCGTTCATCGTAGCGGGCGTACTGCAGCGGGATTTCATGCTTAGCAACGAAGTGATGCCGTCAGAGACTCCCATGGACAAGATGGATATCTTTGCGCCGTTGCCGCTGGGAGCGGATGCCGAGAAAAAGAGGGGCGACGAAAACTACAACATTATGGTGCGGCTGAAGCCCGGAGTCTCCGTGCAACAGGCGCAGGCGGATATCGATGTAATCGCCAGCAGGATTCGCGAGAAGGACAAGCGCGACGCGAGCTTCGGCATGCACGTCGTCGGTTTGCAGGAACAAGTTGTCGGCGACGTGCGGCGGACGCTGCTGGTCCTACTTGGATCCGTGGGACTGGTGCTGCTAATCGCCTGCGCCAACGTTGCAAACCTGCTGCTCGCGCGCGCGGCAGGACGCGAAAAAGAAGTGGCCATCCGCACCGCTTTGGGAGCCGGATGGCAGCGCCTGGCAAGACAACTGTTCACCGAGAGCATTCTGCTGGGACTCCTCGGAGGCGCTGCCGGTTTTGCAGTGGCTCAACTGAGCCTTTCTGTGGTGCGGACGATGAATCCGGGGAATATTCCGCGCCTGGAGGAGGTCAGCATCAACGGCGCGGTTCTGGCGTTTACTCTTGGCGTCTCGCTGGCCACTGGAATTTTGTTTGGCGTGGCGCCGGTCTGGCGCGCCATCAAAGTGGATCTGAACAGCTCGCTGAAGGCGGGTGGGCGCAGCGGGCAGAGCGACGGCGGCTTGCACCTCCGTCGACACAGTTTGCGTGGTTTGCTGATCGTTTCCGAGCTGACTCTTTCCCTGATGCTCTTGATCGGAGCGGGGCTGCTGATTCGCAGCTTCGTGCGGTTGCAAGCCGTGCCGCCCGGGTTCACCACCGATCATGTACTGACAATGGAACTGGCCGCCGCCGGTCCGAAGTACGACGCCGATAAAGCAGTCATCAACTTCTACAAGGAATTCGAGAGCCGCGTCGCGCATCTGCCCGGCGTGGAGGCGGAAGGCGTGGTTTCGGCACTGCCGCTGTCGGGCGAGGTGGGTTGGGGACAAATCAACGTGGAGGGCTACGCACCGCCGCCGGGGCAGGAGTTGCAAGCGGATTTTCGCATCGCAAGCACGGATTATTTTCGGACGATGGAGATTCCGCTGCGCAAGGGCCGATTTTTCACCGAAGATGACAACGCGGACAAACCGCAAGTCGTGATCATCGACGAGAAATTCGCACAGCGCTTCTGGCCGGACACCGATCCCATTGGAAAACACCTGTGGTTCGGCGACCCCAAGAAACCGATCACGATCGTGGGCGTGGTGGGTGTCGTCAAACAATACGGCCTGGAGACGGATGGCAAGATCGCGAACTATTTTCCGCAGCAACAGTGGCACGATTCCAGAATGTTTCTGGTGGTGCGCACCTCATCGGAAGCGGCAGGATTATCTTCCGCGGTCGTAAGCCAAATCCATTCTGTTGATCCTGACGTGGTTGTTTACGAAATCCGGACCATGCAGGAACGGCTGCATGATTCGCTGGCACGCCAGCGCTTCGCGAGCACGATGCTGGGTGCGTTTGCAGTGTTCGCACTGTTGCTGGCGGCAGTGGGACTCTACGGCGTGATGTCTCATTTGGTGACGCAGAGCACTCACGATATCGGCGTGCGCGTGGCATTGGGCGCACGGCCCGGGAATATCATCGCGCTAGTGGTGCGGCAGGGGATGCAGTTGGCGGGGATTGGAATCGTGGTGGGCCTCGCGGCCGCATTCGGGTTGACTCGCATTATGAACAGTCTGCTATTTGGGGTAAGTACCACAGATGCGCTCACCTTCGCGACAGTGCCGGCGCTGTTGGCGGCGGTAGCGTTTGCCGCCACAGTCATTCCGGCGTGGCGGGCGGCGCGAGTGGATCCGATGGTCGCGTTGCGAGAAGAATAGTGGAAGTTGTGTCCATGCGCCAACGTGTGGAAACATGACCATACGCCTCCGTCCGGATCACCCTAGACCGGCCACGCGGAAAACACTCACCGATAATAACCTCCGTCCTCGCTCCAATGAAATCCGCGGCTGACCAGCGTAAACTTCGAGGCGTCCACTTTTCGCATCTCGATCACCACCGGCTGATTCTTCAAGTTCCCTCGAAACTCGAGATGATCCGCATCCGGCCGCGAATACGTGAACGCGTTCTTGGGCACCTTGCCTTCCTGATCCTCGTCGGAATCTGCGTTGTACTCGCCCTCGATCGTCACGGCGCTTTTGGCCGCGTCCACTTCGGTTCCGTAGTAGTGCATGGAATCATCCACAGATAGGACGACCATGCTGCCCTTGCCCTCGAAAACCACGCGCCGCCAGTTCGCGTCACTTTGGGCCACGGGGCTGCCGTTTTGCCTGAACGACTCCACCTGATACAGCCCATAAAACTCCGATTTCGGCCGGCTCGCTCGGACTCGCGCAAACTTAAGACCCGGCCCCGCAAACCAATACACCGCGAAAATCACGATCGCGGCATTCAGAACGAGTCGCGGCTTGGCCATCCATCCCCGAAGCAGCGGGCCTTCCAGGTTCGCAGGTGCCGTTGGCCGATTGAGGAAGAAGAAACTCAGCAGACGCTTCCCCTCCGGCGCGACCAGGAATATGGCCATGAGCAAGAGGAGGCTCGAAAAAATCTTAACTGGAACGCCGTAACAAAAGTTGAGCGCTACGACGTTGGCCATCACCGCGCAGATAATCAGCGCGCCGAGCATCGTCGTACGCCGGAAAAAGAGCAGCACGCCCCCAATCACTTCGCCAGCTCCGCAGAAGATTGTGTACGCCTTCGAATAGCCCATGAACGTCCACATCAGCGCGAACGGCGAGTAATTGCCGAACGGTTCGGCCAGCCTCCCAGGACCGGGGAGCGACCAGCTGAACTGCAGCGCGAACACTTTGTCCATTCCGTACGCGAGCATCGTGAACGCCAGCGCGTGCCGCACGTAAATCCGCAGCCGTTCGTGCAGCGTGCGGTAGTCCGAGCGCTTTCGATCGAGCAGCGTCCATACAATCGTCGCCAGCGCCGCCAGCACCACGAAGCACAGCAGGTCTACGTAACCGGCGATCGTGTCTCCGAGTAAGAACACCGCAAAATCAGACGGCGTCGCCGCCAAGTGCAGAACGTGCTTTGCCAGCCATTCCGCCACGGCGAACCACATCCTGTCGTACCAGGTAGTGTGATATGCGCTCCCCGGCGACGTGCTGAACGGAAAAGGAAACACGCAAAGAACAAGGAACGAAAACGCGAAGCGGAACCCGACCTGCTGCGCAAAGCTCCAGCCATCAGCTCGGGCTTCGGATGCGACCACTGCCCGCGCCTCATCCGGCGCGCCGGAGGCATATGACTCCGTCATGCCAATTCACCTCTCGATGTGGGAAACGGAAACACCCAGGATGGACCCGATTGCGGCGGGGATTATACGCCACATTTCTTCGCCAACTCCCTTCGTCTCGAACCTAAGTCCTCTCTCGGCCTCAAATTCCTCACATGAGTAGGCCCTTGAATTTCGACATTTCTATGGTAAGCATGAGTGATGATACGGACGCGACACCCGAGGGGCGTTCTCGAATTCACGCATCGCCAATACCGAACCATTCGGATTCGGCGCAGGGTTAAACCATGAAAATTAGCCGCGAAGACGTCATCCGCGTCGCCGAACTGGCGCACCTCGAACTCTCGCCAGAAGAGATCGACTTGTATCGCGGTCAGCTCGACGAGATCCTGACGTACGTCGGCAAACTCGAAGAACTCGACGTCACCTCGGTCGAGCCAATGGCGCAGGTCCTACTAAAACAGCAAGGCGATGAGCACCCAGAACTTCGGGAGGACGTGCCCACCCCGTGCGACGTCGCACCCGCCGTTCTCGCCCAAGCCGCCGACGCCGCCCCACCCTTCTTCCGTGTCCCCAAGGTGATCGACCGGTGAGGGCGATGGAGAACGACCGATGAGTGCCGCCGCACCCTGGACCATCGCCAGCGTCCGCGCCGCGCTCCAGGCCCGCAAAATCTCTGCCCGCGAACTGACGTCCGATTTCTACGCCCGCATCGACAAGCGAAACCCCGAGCTGAACGCCTTCCTCACCCTGAGTCCCGAACGCGCCTTCGCCCAAGCGGACCGAATGGACGCGGCTATCGCCAGGAGCGAAGACCTGCCGCCCCTCGCCGGCGTGCCACTCGCCGTCAAGGACGTCATCAGTACCAAGGGCATTCGGACCACCTGTGGCTCGAAAATCCTCGAGCACTACGTCCCGCCCTACGACGCGACCGCCGTCGAACGCCTCGAGAAGGCCGGCGCCGTCATCCTTGGCAAGACCAACTGCGACGAGTTTGCCATGGGCAGCTCGAACGAGAACTCTGCGTACGGCCCAGTACGGAACCCGATAGCGCCCTACCGTGTGCCCGGTGGATCGAGCGGAGGCTCCGCCGCGGCGGTCGCGGGAGGTCTGGCGGTCGTCGCGCTGGGTACGGACACCGGCGGATCGATCCGCCAGCCGGGGGCGTATTGTGGGATCCCGGCCCTGATGCCGACATACGGACGCGTATCGCGCTACGGCCTGATCGCCTTTGCCTCTTCCCTTGACCGCATCGGGCCATTTGCGACCACTTCGGACGACGCTGCAATGGTTATGTCTATAATCGCCGGAAGAGACGAGAACGACTCGACTTCCGCGTCGGTCCAGGTAGACGACTATGCCGCCGAGATAGCAAAGCCCCTGAGCGGCGTCCGGATAGGCATCCCCGAGGACTACTTCGGAGAAGGCCTAGACGGTGAAGTACGGGAGAAGGTGCAGGCAGGCATCGCGCTTCTAGAACGCCTGGGATGCAAGCGCATTCCGCTACACATGCCGCATACAGACTACGCAATCGCAACCTATTACATCATCGCCACTGCCGAAGCCAGCTCAAACCTGGCTAGATACGATGGCGTACGGTATGGGCTCCGCGTCCCCGGCGCAACCCTGGCGGAGATGTACCGGCGCACTCGGGAGCGCGGGTTCGGGGCCGAGGTGAAGCGGCGGATCATGCTTGGCACTTACGCCCTTTCGGCAGGCTATTACGACGCCTACTACCTGCGCGCCCAAAAAGTCCGGTCGCTAATTGCCCGCGATTTCTCCGACGCCTTTCAAAAGGTGGACGCGATTATCACGCCGACCGCGCCCACGCCCGCCTTTCGCCTGGGCGAGAAGACGGCCGACCCCCTGCAGATGTATCTAGCTGACATTTATACGGTTACAGGGTCCCTGGCGGGTGTTCCGGGCATCTCGATCCCCAGCGGCAAGACGAAAGCCGGCCTGCCTGTGGGCATGCAGATCTTCGGGCGGCATTTCGGCGAGGGCCGCGTCCTGCAGTTGGCACACGCGTTCGAGCGTGCCGGTGGCTTCTCGCTGTGAGCCAAACCATGATGCTGTGGACTTCGCAAGCGCCCCACTCTTCGGCCTCGACACCAAGTCTGTAATTTCTCTTCCTCGGCAATTCTCGCCGTAAAGATAATTCCGTGAAACCGTAGAAACATTCCACGTCTAGTATTCGTTTTTGCATTTTACATCGATTGAATCGAGGAGCAATTGAAGGCACCGAATCGAAGGTTAGGGGTCAACTTACACAATGCAAAGGTTTTTGCACCGCGCTCTACCAGAAAGTCCCTTCGCGAATAGTACGGAACGCCTATTGCAGGCAAATCATGGCGGCGTTTATTGTGTCTCTAGCATCGAAGCAGGTGAGGAGCTCGGAAATGGTCCGAATTAAGTCGAGCCAGAAGTTCTTTACGGAAGACGAAGTCGCGCACTTGACCGGCATTTGCCTGGATCACCTTCGCGGCCTGGCGCGCAACCGCCACCTGGGAACCCTCGCACGCGCCGCTGAAGCCGCGGGAGCGGAAGCCGAAAAGTGGCTCTTCACGAACTCGGACCTGATGATATTGACCGTGCTCCACCCGCGTTGCGAACACTAGATTTCTTCCCCTCAGCTACAGCAAACATACACGGCCTTCCAAGGAATAGGAGGGCCGTTTCGGTTTTTGTACCGCCGGTTGCCGAGAGACCCGGGCAGAGCTATCCTGAATCGCTCAACCTCTCAAGCGCACCTTGCATCTGAGTCTTGAGAAGGTGGATGGCCAATGGCTCGGCACTCGAGAATACAAGCCCGTACGGAAGTAGGCATCGCGCTAGCCCTCTTAGCTATCTTGCTCGCTTTCGGTCCCCTGGCCCTGAAGGCGCAACAGGACACCCCGGTCCCCCCTCAGAAAAGTACCGACTCGCAGTCGGGTCAGCCTCAATCCGCGGCTGCCCCCGTCCCGTCAGCATTGCCCCGCGGGAAGAAACTCTTCCTGAAGGACGGCAGCTTCCAGCTGGTGCGCGAGTACAAGGTGGAGGGAGACCGGATCCGCTTCTACAACATCGATAGCTCGCAATGGGAGGAAATGCCGGCGTCCCTGGTGGACTGGGACAAAACAAAACAAGTGGAAGCCGAGCAAGCGAAGCGCGACGCCGCGCTCGTCAACAAGGTGCACACGCAGGAAGAAGCCCGGATCGTGCAGCCTCTGGATATCGACGCTAGCATTGAAGCCGCGCCGGGAGTTTTCCTTCCCGCTGGCGAAGGGGTTTTCGCGTTCGACGGCAAGGCCGTGCTACAAGTGGCGCCCGCGGAGCCCAGTTTCAAGACCAGCAAAAAGCGCGAGATTGAGAAAGTGCTGTCGCCGATTCCGATTGTGGCGTCCCGCCATTCGGTTTTGATCCAAGGAGAACACTCGAAGGTCCGCGTAAGAGCGAGCCAGCCCGAGTTTTACATGCGGACGACGCAGGAAGGCGATCCTGATTTGGCACTGGTGCTGGCAAAGGTTAATGCAACGACCCGGCAGATCGCCAACGTCGACGAGCTTTTCAAAATGCAGAAAACCGTGATGCAACCTCTCCTGCTACAACGTTGGGAAGTCGCGAAGGGCGTTTACCGCTTCACGCTGGGCCAAACGCTGAGTTCGGGCGAGTATGCGCTTGTGGAAGTGGTGCCGGGAAAGACCGACCTTGAGCAACTGACCATCTACGTCTGGGACTTCGGCGTCGATCTTCCATCCAGTGTGGCACGCAAGACCAACTGACCTCTTGCTGCTGAGCCTATTTTTCGGCTGTCTGCGGCTGCAAGAGCTCAGCGAGAAGCGCGGCCAATGCGGACACGTGAAAGGGCTTTTGGAGGATTTGAGCGCCCTTCTCGCGAAACGCGGCGACCGTAGCCGGTTCGACCAGGTCACCCGTCATGAAAACGAATCTCGGCGACGAATCCGACGTCGTCGTCCGCAGGCGCTCGAAAAGCTGTTGCCCATGCAATCCAGGCAGATTGAAATCGCAAAGCACAAATTCATACGGCTGTGTGGGGAGCAACAAGAGAGCTTCCTCCGAATTCGCCGCGCAATCCACTTTCACGCCCCGCGCGGCAAGACCTTCCTGCACGATCTCGCGGATGCTCTCCTCGTCGTCGACCACCAGCACGGAACGCCCGCGCAACACCTCCGTGCCCGCGTAGCCCGACTTTCCACCAGAAAGCGGATTGTTCGCCGGTTCGGTCGGAGCAGCCGGGAGCAGCACGCGGAACGTGGCCCCCCCCTTGTTCGACTGGACTTCGATGGTGCCTCCATGCTCCTTCACAACCGCGAGACAGATCGTGAGGCCGAGACCGGACCCGCCGCCGGGGCGCTTCGTGGTATAGAACGGGTCAAAAATCATTTGAACATTTTCGGCCGGGATGCCGGGGCCATCGTCCGAAAATTCCGCACACACCTTTTGGCCCTCCGCCGAAAGCGAAACGCGCAAGGTTCCCTGGCCACGAACGGAGCGAATTGCCTGTTCCGCGTTGGTGACAATGTTCGAAAAAGCCTGCGTGAGCAGCTTGCGGTCGCCGGTGACGGCAGGCAGATCCTCAGGCGCTTTGAATTTCACTTCGATATTTTTGAGGCGCAAAGGCTCGCGTTGAAGCTGCAAGACGTGTTGAACGACCTCAGTGAGGCGGATTTTCGACCCACCCTGGGACAACGGCCGCGAAAACGCCAGAAGGTTCTGCACAATTTCGGCGGCACGGCGGGCTTGCTGCAACACGATTTCCGCGTGGCGCCGCGCGGCAGCGTCAGTAGCACGCTCGCGCAGAAGGTCGCCCACTCCAAGAATCGCGGTGAGCGGGTTGTTCAACTCGTGCGCAGCTCCCGCGAGCATTTGTCCCATCGCGGCAAATTTTTCCTTCTGCGAAAGCTGACGTTCGATTCGATTGGATTCGGTGACATCTCGGGCCGAAGCTACCACTCCGCTGATCCTGCCCGTATCGTCGAATAGCGGGCCGGCGCTGGCCCGCAGCAGCCGCCAGGTTCCGTCCTGCGCAGGAGTGCGAAATTCCACCTGAAGCTGCACTTTCTCTCCGCTCAACAGCTTCCGCAGCTCTTCGGCAAGCCTTTGCTTGTCCTCGGGATGGGCGCGCGCCCCGAGTTCCTCGCCAACATATTCCTCAGGACGCCTTCCGAGCACTTCCTGAATCCGCTGGCTGACATAGGTGTAGCGGCCGTCTCGATCCAGAACCGCGATGATATCGGGAAAGCTCGAAACCAGCCGGCGGACGAACTCCTGCTCCTGGTGCAACCGGCGCTGCATTTCAAGCCGCTCCGTGACGTCGACCAGCGTTCCTTGTGCCCTGACGACGCGTCCGGAGGCATCGCGAATGGCAAATCCCGAGCCGAGGCAATGGATTTGGGTCCCGTCTTTACGCTGAAAGACGAGTTCCCTATCCTGAACCGAACCTTTCTCCTCAAGTTCCTTAATTACGGCGTCACGGTCGGCCTGGTTAGCATAGACTTCGCGAAAATTCCTGTGTTGCAGCTCGGTCTTGCTCTCATATCCGAGCATCCGAACGAGAGCGGGGTTCGCGTCGAGGACCTCGCCGTCAGGCGTCGTGAAGAAGATCCCCTCCCGCAGGGATTCGAAGAGTTCGGTAAAACGAATCTCGGACTCATGTTCCGTGGTCACGTCGCGCGCCCATCCTGTGATTGCGGTAACCGCGCCATCTTCGACGACTGGCTGAGCCCAGCAAGAGAAATGCCGCTCCTGCTGTTCGCGCTTTAGCCGAATCGGGAGAATGCCCTGCCAGGATCCTCTTTTCTCGACTGTGCTGAACATCCGCTCGATGTCCGCAACCGTTGGGGATTCGATGAAGTCCGCGACGGACCGGCCGATCAAATCGCGAAAGGATACGCCGAACATTTCAGCCAGGCGGCGGTTGGCTACACGGATTTCGCCTTTCAGAGACAGCGTGAAAACGGCCTGGTCGAGATTGTCGATGAGTTCGCGATAGCTTTGCTGGGAACGAGAAAGCACATCCACGAGGCTATCGGAAGACGCCGAAGGCGATCCCGAACTGGGCGCAGAACGGCGCTTCTTCGAAGGATCGATCGCCATGGTTGACTCGCGCTCCAATCCGGCAGCTGGATGATGTTCACCCAGCGGAGACTGCCTCATCCTAAATTTTACAGTCGGACCCGGAGTGAACACGGAAAGAAAGGCAGGGTCTACGCCAATTACTCAATTGTCCTCACGTACAGGTAGCGACGCGGAAGAAGGTCAGCTAAAAAGAGAACGGGCGAGCCCGAGTGAACCGGACTCGCCCGTTGGGAATTCAGCAGATTGAAGAACTAGCTTTCGGCGATGGCGTCGGTGTCCTTGCGCAGGAAATCGAGCGCCGCCGCTTCCTCGGGTGTGAGATCGGGCTCTGCCGCTTGCATCTCCTCCTTCGGCAATTCAGTAAGGAGCTGGATGTTGCGGTAGCGCTCGAGGCCCGTGCCCGCCGGGATCAATCGGCCCATGATGACGTTCTCCTTCAAGCCGCGGAGGTAATCTACCTTCCCGGAGATCGCCGCTTCGGTAAGAACGCGCGTGGTCTCCTGGAAGCTTGCCGCGGAGATGAAGGAATCGGTCGAGAGCGACGCCTTGGTGATGCCAAGGAGCAGCGGACGACCCGTCGCCGGGCGGCCGCCGTTCTGGATGATGCGGTCGTTCTCCTCGCGGAAGCGGAACTTGTCCACCTGCTCCTCGAGAAGGAACGTCGTATCACCGACGTCTTCCACCTTCACCCAGCGCATCATCTGACGCACGATCGTTTCGATGTGTTTATCGTTGATATTGACGCCCTGCAGACGGTAGACCTCTTGAATCGAGTTCACGAGGTACGCTTGCGTGTACTTTTCGCCCAAGACCGCGAGCAAGTCGTGCGGATTCAGCGGGCCGTCAATGAGCGGCTCGCCGGCGCGCACATGTTCGCCTTCTTGAACGTTGATGTGAACGCCGCGCGGGATGGAGTACTCCTTCATAGTGCGTCCATCTTCGCTTTCGACGTAGATTTTGCGCTGGCCCTTCGCGATTTCGCCGTACTTCACGATGCCGTCGATTTCGCTGATGACCGCGGGATCCTTCGGCTTGCGCGTTTCGAAGAGTTCGACGACGCGCGGCAAACCGCCGGTGATGTCCTTGGTCTTCGTGGTTTCGCGCGGGATCTTCGCGAGCACGTCACCCGGCTGCACCTCATCACCGTCGGCGACCATCAAGTGGGCGCGCGATGGCATGAGGTACTTCTTCCGCATGCGGCCGGCCGAGTCCTTCACGATGATCGTCGGCTGATGCTTTTCGTCACCCGGCGGCAGCGTCACAACAAGCTGCGAAAGACCGGTGACCTCGTCCACCTGCTCTTCGATCGTGATGCCAGGTTGCAAGTCCTTGAACTGGATCGTGCCGCCCGTTTCCGTGAGGATCGAGAACGTGTACGGATCCCACTCGACCATGGTCTGGCCCAGCGTGACGGGTTGACCGTCTTCCACCTTCAACCGGGCGCCGTATACGACATGGTGGCGCTCCTTCTCGCGGCCCTTTTCGTCGACAACGGCGATCAGGCCGGAGCGGTTCATCGTGATGAGAGTCTTTCCGCGGCCCTCGACAACCTTCAGGTCGATAAATTTCACGAACCCGTTGTTGCGGGCCTCGACCTTCGATTGTTCGGTGACGCGGGTTGCCGTACCGCCGATGTGGAACGTGCGCATCGTGAGCTGCGTGCCAGGCTCGCCGATGGACTGCGCCGCGATGACGCCCACGGCTTCGCCCATTTCGACGAAACGCCCCGTCGCCAAGTTGCGGCCGTAGCAACGTCCGCAAACTCCGCGGCGAGATTCGCACGTCAACACCGAGCGAATCTTGACGCGCTCGATGCCGGCGGCCTGAATCGCGTTCGCGAGCTCTTCCGTGATCTCCTGGTTGATCTCGACGATCACGTTGCCTTCGTAATCCTTGATCTTCTCGAGCGAAACGCGGCCTACAACGCGGTCGCGCAACGGCTCGACTTCGACGCCGGCTTCGAGAATCGGTTCCACGTAGATTCCGTCGGCCGTGCCGCAGTCGAATTCGTTGATGATCACGTCCTGCGCCACGTCCACGAGCCGCCGCGTGAGGTAGCCGGAATCGGCGGTTTTGAGCGCCGTATCCGCCAAACCCTTGCGGGCGCCGTGGGTCGAGATGAAGTACTCGAGCACCGCCAGCCCTTCGCGGAAGTTCGATGTGATGGGCTGCTCGATGACTTCGCCGGAAGGCTTCGCCATCAAGCCGCGCATCCCGGAAAGCTGTCGGATTTGCTGTTTCGATCCGCGGGCGCCGGAGTCTGCCATGACGTAAATCGGATTGATGACGCCCTGCTTGTCCTGCTCTTCCAGGGCTTTGAACATCTCGTCAGCCACTTTTTCGGTGACGTCAGACCAGATGGCGATGACCTTGTTGTAGCGTTCGCCGTTTGTGATCGCGCCATCGAGATACTGCTGCTGGACCTTGAACACTTCGTGCTCGGCCGCATCGACGAGTTTGTACTTCACGCTCGGGATGACCATGTCGCTGATGCCGATGGAAACGCCGGCCTTGGTTGCGTACAGGAAGCCGAGTTCCTTCAAGCGATCGAGCATCACAACGGTCTTCTCGAGGCCGAATCGCAGGTAACCATACTGCACCAGCGCCTGCACGCCCTTCTTCTTGAGAAGGCCGTTGATGAACGGCATCTCCGAAGGCAGGTGATCGTTGAAGATCACGCGGCCCACGGTGGTGTGCAGGAACTGCTTGTTCAGGTTGATCGGCTCCGTGTGCGAAACGTCCTGGTCGTCATACGCGTTCGTGAGGTCAATAACTTCGCCGGTGTAACGCAGGCGGATCGGCGTGAGCAATTCCACTTCAGTGGCATCGAGCGCCATGATCACTTCTTCCACCGAACCGAACGCGCGGCCTTCGCCCTTTGCCTTCGGCTTGGCCTTGGTCATGTAGTAGATGCCGAGCACCATGTCCTGCGTCGGAACCGCGAGCGGGTAGCCGTTCGCCGGCGACAGAATATTGTGCGAGCTGAGCATCAGCACCGAGGCTTCCACTTGCGCCTCGGGCGAGAGCGGGATGTGTACGGCCATCTGGTCGCCGTCGAAGTCCGCGTTGAACGCCGTGCAAACCAACGGATGGATGCGGATTGCTTTTCCTTCGACGAGCACCGGCTCGAACGCCTGAATACCGAGGCGGTGAAGCGTGGGAGCGCGGTTGAGCAGCACCGGATGCTCGCGAATCACGTCCTCGAGGATGTCCCAAACTGTGGCTTCCTGCGCCTCGACCAATTCTTTCGCCTGCTTGATCGTGGTGCAGTGGCCCGCGGCTTCCAGCCGGTGATAGATGAACGGCTTGAAGAGTTCGAGCGCCATCTTCTTCGGCAAACCGCACTGATGGAGCTTCAGTTCCGGGCCGACTACGATAACGGAGCGGCCGGAATAGTCCACGCGCTTGCCGAGCAGGTTCTGACGGAAGCGGCCCTGCTTGCCTTTGAGCGTGTCGGAAAGCGACTTGAGCGGACGGTTGTTCGTTCCGCGCAGAACGCGTCCGCGTCGGCCATTGTCGAACAGCGCGTCAACGGCTTCCTGCAGCATGCGCTTCTCGTTGCGGACGATCACGTCGGGCGCGTGCAACTCCATGAGCTTCTTCAGGCGGTTGTTGCGGTTGATGACGCGCCGATAGAGGTCGTTCAAATCGGATGTCGCAAAACGGCCGCCGTCGAGAGGCACGAGCGGGCGCAGCTCGGGCGGAAGCACCGGAATCACGTCCAGAATCATCCACTCGGGCTTGTTGCCGCTCTTGCGAAACGCTTCGAGAACCTTGAGGCGCTTGGCGTATTTGATCCGCTTCTGCAGGCTCGGATCGATCTTCATCTTCTCGCGAAGTTCTTCCGAGAGCTTATCGACGTCGACACGGCGCAGGAGTTCCTTGATGGCCTCGGCGCCCATGCCCGCGGTGAATCGTCCCGCGAATTCCCGTTGCAGCTCGCGGAACTTCTCTTCCGGGAGGATTTCCTTTTCCTTGAGGCCGGGAACCTCGCCGGGTTCGATGCAAACGAACGTCTCGAAATAGAGGATGTGCTCGAGGTCACGCATCGTGATGTCGAGCAGATATCCAATGCGGCTCGGTAAGCCCTTGAAGAACCACACGTGAGAGCAAGGAGAAGCGAGTTCGATGTGACCCAGGCGCTCACGGCGGACTTTGCTGAGCGTTACTTCGACGCCGCACTTATCGCAGATGACGCCGCGATGCTTCATCCGCTTGTATTTTCCGCACAAGCACTCCCAGTCGGTGACGGGGCCAAAAATCTTGGCGCAGAATAGCCCGTCCCGCTCCGGCTTGAAGGTGCGGTAATTGATGGTTTCCGGCTTGGTCACCTCACCATGCGACCATGACCGGATTTTTTCAGGACTCGCAAGACTGATGCGAATGGAATCAAAATCCGCAATCTGACTCGCGCGATCATAAGGGCTCGAACGATACAAGGGCTGCCTCCCTCCCCGGCTGCGCCGGGGCAAAAACGTTTCGATAATCTTGCCGCGCGCGCCCGCAAACTTCAAACCCGGCAGGCGCGCGATGCGTTAATCCGCCGCTTCGGCCTTTTCCAACTGCGGCTTCTGGCGTTTCATCAGCTCGACGTCCAGGCAGAGCGACTGCAGCTCCCGTACAAGGACGTTGAACGATTCGGGCACTCCGGGCTCGATTCCCGGCTCGCCCTTGACGATGGCCTCGTAAATCTTGGCGCGACCGTAAACGTCGTCAGATTTTGCCGTCAGCAGCTCCTGCAGAATATGCGCTGCTCCGTAAGCTTCCAGCGCCCAGACTTCCATTTCGCCGAAGCGCTGTCCGCCGAACTGCGCCTTTCCGCCGAGCGGCTGCTGCGTGATAAGTGAGTAAGGGCCGATGGAACGGGCGTGGATTTTGTCGTCCACGAGGTGCGACAACTTGAGCATGTAGATGTAACCGACGGTGACGTTCTGTGCGAACTCGTCGCCGGTCATGCCGTCGTGGAGCGCAATCTTGCCGCTCTCCGGCAGCTCGGTAAACTCGAGCAAGTGCCGAATGTCCGCCTCGCGGGCGCCGTCGAATACCGGCGTCGCCACCGGAACGCCTTCCCGGAAACTGTGTGCGAGGTCGAGCATCGCCTCGTCATCCAGCTCCGAAATCGTTCGCCACACAGACGTTGGTCCGAAAGCGTCCTTGAACCACTTGCGGACGGCGTCAGCGCGCGAACTCGTGTCGTCGAGTATCTTTCCCACTCGTTCGCCGAGCTCTTTCGAGGCCCAGCCAAGGTGCGTTTCGAGAATCTGGCCGACGTTCATACGCGAAGGAACGCCGAGCGGATTCAGAACGATCTCGACAGGCGTGCCGTCAGGCATGTAAGGCATGTCTTCCTTCGGGACGATCCGGGCGATGACGCCCTTGTTGCCGTGACGCCCCGCCATCTTGTCGCCAACGGAAAGCTTGCGCTTCATCGCGATGTAGGCCTTCACCAGTTTGATCACGCCCGGAGGCAGCTCGTCGCCCTTCTTGAGCTTTCCGATGCGCTCGTCGGTGATCTTTCGCAGCACGTCGATCTGACGCGAGGTCATTTCCTCCACTTCGTCGATCTTCTCGATTAGCAGCGGGTCCTTGTCGTTGAGGCGCAGCCGCTTGAGGTTCCGCGTCGAGACTTTTTCAAGAATGTCGCGGGTCAGCTCCGTGCCTTTCGTGAGCAAGCGCTTGTTCGTACGCTCGTCGTGCAGGTCAGCGATCAGCTTCTGCCCGCCGAGCAAGTCGTTCAAGCGCTTCAGGCGCTCGTCGGTGAGAATGCGGATCTCATCGGCGAGGTTCTTTTCGAGCTTAGCCACTTGCGTGCCTTCGATGGCCTTGTGGCGTTCGTCCTTCTCCGCGCCTTTGCGGCAGAAGATCTTGACGTCGACGATCGTGCCCTCGATGCCCGGCGGGCAGTAAAGGGACGCATCGCGGACGTCGCCGGCCTTCTCGCCGAAGATGGCGCGCAGAAGCTTTTCTTCCGGCGTCAGCGTGGTTTCGCCCTTCGGCGTCACTTTGCCGACCAAAATATCGCCCGGCTTGACGGTGGCGCCGATGCGAATCACGCCGCTCTCGTCCAGGTTGCGGAGGAAGCTCTCGTTGATGTTAGGAATATCCCGCGTGATTTCTTCGGGACCGAGCTTCGTGTCGCGCGCCTCGATTTCGTACTCCTCGATGTGGATCGAAGTGTAGTAATCCTCTTCCACCAGCTTTTCGCTGACGAGGATCGCGTCTTCAAAGTTGTACCCACGCCACGGAAGGAACGCGACCAGGACGTTGCGCCCGAGCGCCAATTCGCCGCGATCGGTGCACGGCCCGTCGGCCAGCACCTGGCCCTGCTTCACGCGGTCACCCGCGCGAACCAGCGGTTTCTGGCTGATGCACGTATTCTGATTCGAGCGCTTGAACTTCGTGAGGAGGTAAATGTCAGACCCCACCTCACGGCTCAGCACGCCCGACTGGTCGGATTCCACGCGCACGATTACGCGCTCGGAGTCGACCTGGTCGACAATGCCATCGCGCCGGCAAACGATAACGGCGCCGGAATCCCGCGCTGTGACGCGCTCCATGCCGGTGCCAACAAGCGGAGCTTCGCCCTTGATGAGCGGCACCGCCTGGCGCTGCATGTTCGAGCCCATCAACGCGCGGTTCGCGTCGTCGTTCTCGAGGAAGGGAATCAAGCTCGCCGCAACGGACACCAGCTGCTTCGGCGAAACGTCGATGTAATCCACTTCATCGCGGCTCTTGAGCACGAAGTTGCCGGCCTGGCGGCAGTTGACGAGTTCGGTCGTAATCTTCCCCTTCTCGTCGAGTGCGGCGTTGGCCTGCGCCACCACGTACCTGTCCTCTTCCCAGGCCGAGAGATAGAAGCAATACGGCTCCACAACCACGCGCCGCCGCTTCAGCTCTTCGTTCGTCGCTTCCACTTTTTCCCGTTCGACGATCTCGCCAGCCTTGAACTCGCTGTCGCCCGCGTTGATGATCTGGACGAAATCGATCACGCGGCCGCCCTTCACTTTGCGATAGGGCGACTCGATGAACCCGAATTCGTTGATCCGCGCGTAACAGGAAAGCGAGCTGATAAGGCCGATGTTCGGGCCTTCCGGCGTCTCAATCGGACAGATGCGTCCGTAGTGCGTCGGGTGAACGTCGCGGACTTCGAATCCCGCGCGTTCACGCGAAAGACCGCCCGGTCCCAGGGCCGATAGACGCCGCTTGTGCGTGATTTCGCTCAGCGGGTTCGTTTGATCCATGAATTGCGATAGCTGCGAACTGCCGAAAAACTCGCGGATCGCCGCCATCACGGGCTTCGCGTTCACCAGGTCGTGCGGCATCGCTGTCGACATTTCCTGGTACACAGACATCTTTTCCTTGATCGCGCGCTCCATGCGAACCAAGCCGATACGGAACTGGTTCTCGAGCAGCTCGCCCACCGCGCGAACGCGCCGGTTGCCGAGGTGATCGATGTCGTCCACCGCTCCGATGTTGCGGCGCAGTTTCAGCAGATACTTGATCGCGGCGACGAAATCCGCCGGATCAAGCGTGCGCTTGTCGAGCGGCGTTTCCAGACCCAGCTTGATGTTGAACTTCAGCCGGCCAACCTTGCTGAAGTCGTACTTGCGCGCGTCGAAGAACATGCCGTTGAACAGCGCTGTGGCGGTCTCGAGCGTCGGAGGATCGCCGGGACGCAGCTTGCGGTAGATTTCGATCAGCGCTTCCTTCGGAGTTCGAATGGTGTCCTTATCGAGCGTGCGGGAAACGATGATGCCCACATCGTCGCGGTCCGGGAAGCACACGTCGACTTCCGTGATGCCCGCTTCGGCAATGGCGGCCCACATCTCGGGCGTGAGCGGCTTGTTCGCTTCGAGAAGAACTTCGCCGGTCTGCCGGTTCACGAGCTCGCTCACCGTCACCGCCGTTTCCAGATCGGCAACGGTCACTTCCACCTGCGTCACACGCGCCTTCACGAGCTCCTTGTACAGCGGCTCGGAGATACGCTTGTGTGCGCCCACCAGCACTTCGCCGGTTTTCGGGTGCTTGATCTCGTGCGTGAGCTTGCGATCGACCAAGCCTTCAGAAGCATTCCAATAGAGGCCTTTGTCGCGCAGCGAAACGCGCTCGACTTGGTAGAACGTCCGCAAAATGTCTTCATTCGACTTCATTCCAAGGGCGCGCAGGAAAATCGAGCCGAGGAACTTGCGCTTCCGGTCGATGCGCACGTAGAGAATGTTCTTGGTGTCGTACTCGAACTCCACCCACGAGCCGCGGTACGGAATGATCTTGCCGAGGAAGTAGCTGCGATTGTTCGCGGTCTCGAAAAACACGCCCGGCGAACGGTGGAGCTGGCTGACGATGACGCGCTCCGTGCCGTTGATGATGAACGTGCCGTTCTCCGTCATCAGCGGAATATCGCCGAAGAAAACTTCTTGCTCCTTGATGTCGCGGATCGACTTCGAACCGGTGTCGGGATCCTTGTCGTAAATCGTGAGGCGGATCGTGACCTTCAGCGGCGCGGAGTACGTCATGCCGCGTTCCTGGCATTCGTTCACGTCGTACTTCAGCTGCAGCGTGACCGGGTCGCCGCACTTGTTGCAGAACGTGGGCGTATTCTTGTTAAACGTGCCGCACTTCGCGCAGAGCACGTCTCCGGTCTTGTACGGATTCGTGACCACGGACGCACCGCAATTCCGGCAGGTGGCGCGCAAGTGGTGCAGGCCGCGCAGATGGCCGCACTTGCACTCCCAGTTGCCGATCGCGTAGTCCACGAAATCGAGCTGCGAGAGCCCGCGAAAATCCTGGATCGGAAACACCGACGTGAAAACGGACTGCAGGCCGGTATCCTCCCGCTCGCTGGGGAGCAGGTCCATTTGCAAAAACCGCTGATATGACTTCTTCTGAACGTCGATCAGGTTCGGAATCTGGACGGTTGTCTTAATCTTGGCAAAGTCCAGGCGTTCGCGTTCCCGAACGACGCGATTACCATTACGATTGCTCATTGAGAATCCTCTTCAGGCTCAAGCCGGAATCGACGACGCGGATATACACCCGCCCGTCGGTCCGGGAAGGACGCATTTTGTGGTTACTGATTTCCAAAGGAGCGCGCGTATACGCGAATCCCCGTTGCAGCCCCAGGCGGCCGCCACTGCCACTACTTGATCTCGACCTTGGCCCCGGCGTCTTCAAACTTCTTCTTGATCGTGGCGGCTTCGTCCTTGTTGACGCCCTCTTTTACCGTCTTGGGAGCGCCATCCACCAGATCCTTGGCTTCTTTCAAGCCGAGGCTGGTGACTTCACGGACCGCCTTAATCACGTTGATCTTGTTCGCGCCGACCTCGGTGAGAACGACGGCAAATTCCGTCTTCTCTTCCGCCGGAGCTGCGCCGCCCGCCGCCGCGCCGCCCGCCATCATCACTGGCGCCGCCGCAGCCGCCGACACGCCGAAAGCTTCTTCCATCTTCTTAACGAGATCGGAAGCCTCCAGCAGCGTCAGGCCCTTGATTTCTTCCAGGATCGTTTCCACTTTGCTAGCCATTGCGTTCCTATCCTCCTCCGAATTAAGAAACCGAACTACTGAGCCGTTTCAGGGGCCGGCGAGTCGCTGCCTGCCCCGAACTTGTTTGCCTTCACTGCCTCGCTGGTCACAACCGCGAGGTTGCGCGGCAGCGCCGCCAAAGCGGATGCCACGCGCTGCGCGGGAGCGTTCAGCAGGAACATGATCTTGCTGATGAGCTCTTCCTTGCTTGGAAGCAGCGCGAGCTGGTTGATTTCCTGAATCGAAATTACGCGGCCTTCCACCCACCCGGCCCGGAACTGAAACGCCGGGACGTCCTTCGCCACCTTCGTGAGAATCTTCGCCAGCGCGACAGGATCGGTCTTGGTGTAAGCGATCGAGTTTGTGCCCTTAAGGTTCTTGAGCAAAGGAGCGGTCGGAGTGCCTTCGGCAGCGCGCTCGACGACGGTGTTTTTCACCACCTGGTACTTTCCGCCGGCCGCTTCCACCTGCCGCCGCAGTTTCGTGTCCTGCTCGACGGTGATTCCCTGGAAGGTCGACAGAATCACGGTGGAGACGGTGGCGAGCTGTGTGCGAAGCTCATCCGCCTGCGTTTTCTTTTCGGCCTTTTTCTTCATCCCGACTCTCCCTCTTGCGCTTCGCGCTTACGCCGCCACTGCTACGGCTGCATCCGCCTCGGCATGATCGATCAAAATTCCCGGGCCCATCGTCGAGGTAAGCGTGATTTTCTTGATGTATTTGCCCTTCGCGGCCGCCGGCTTGGCCTTGACGATTGCCCCAAGCAACGCGTGAGCGTTTTCCGCCAGAGTCTTGGCCGCGAAGCTGATCTTGCCGATCGGCGAATGGATTAAGCCTGTCTTGTCGAGCCGGAATTCCACTTTGCCCGCCTTCACTTCCTTCACGGCGCGAGCGACATCGAACGTTACGGTTCCCGTCTTCGGGTTCGGCATCAAGCCGCGCGGTCCCAGCACTTTGCCCAGACGTCCCGCGGACTTCATCATGTCCGGAGTGGCGATCACGGCCTCGTAGTCCGTCCAGCCTTCCTGGATTTTCTGGACCATGTCATCGCCGCCCACAAAGTCCGCTCCTGCTTCTTGCGCTTCGCGAACTTTTTCGCCGCTGGCGATCACCAGCACGCGCTTCGACTTTCCCAGTCCGTGCGGAAGCACCACCGTGCCGCGAACCATCTGGTCCGACTGCTTCGGGTCGACGCCCAAATTCAACACCAGCTCCACCGTCTCGTCGAACTTCACGAAGTGCGCTTTGCGGAGAAGTTCCGCGGCTTCTTCGAGCTTGTACGGACGCGCCTCAACAAGCTTTCGGGCGCGATCGATATTCTTTCCACCTACTTTTGCGCTGCGGCCCATCTCGTGTGTCTCCTGCTCTTAGTCAGTGACTTCAATGCCCATGTTGCGCGCCGTGCCCATGATCGAACGCATCGCCGACTGCAAGTTCGCCGTGTTTAGGTCTGGCAGCTTCACTTTGGCGATGTCCTCCACCTGCTTGCGCGTTACCTTCGCCACCTTGTTCCGGTTCGGCTCCGGTGAGCCTTTCACAATTCCAGCCGCGCGCTTCAGCAGCTCCGAAGCCGGCGGCGTTTTCAAAATAAAGGTGAAAGTGCGATCGCTGTACACCGTGACCAGAACCGGAATGATCATGCCGTCCGGCTCTTTCGACGTCTTCGCATTAAACTGCTTGCAGAAATCCATGATGTTGAGCCCGTGCGGACCGAGAGCCGTCCCTACGGGCGGAGCCGGAGTGGCTTTCGCTGCCGGCAACTGCAGTTTCACTACTGCGTTAACTTTCTTTGCCATCGATTAACCCCTAATTCCCAAATGCCGATTCCTGAGCGCCCCGCCGAACGCGTTATCCGACCTTTTCGACTTGCGCGAAATCCAGCTCGACCGGCGTCGACCGGCCAAAAATCGTTACTGAAACTTTCAGCGTGCTGCGGTCCGTGTTCACTTCCTCGACCACGCCCGTAAAATTGGCAAACGGCCCTTCCCCGATGCGCACCTTCTCTCCACGATCGAAGGAAAGCTTTGGTTTCGGCTTCTCCGCCGTCGTAGTCGCGCGGTTCAGGATGTTCTGAACTTCCTCTTCCGTCAGTGGCGAGGGCGTTTGCCCCGACCCAACGAATCCCGTCACCCGCGGCGTCGAACGAACCACATGCCAGGTGTAATCGTCCATGTCCATCTCGACGAGCACGTAGCCGGGATAGCACATCCGCGGCGAGATCACTTTCTTGCCGCCGCGCACTTCGACCACCGACTCCGTCGGGATGATGATTTGCCCGATCTTGTCCGTAAGACCGAAAGCCGCCACGCGGCCCTCGAGGCTTTCCTTCACCTTCTTCTCAAACCCCGAGTAGGTGTGGACGATGTACCACTGCTTTGCCATCGGTATTTCCGTCTGTGTTTCCGTCATTTTTTGAAGTAGTTTAGCAGCCAAACCGACCCCTTGCTAAAAATCGAGTCCGTGATCGCGAAATAGATTCCGAAAAACGTCACCGTAATGATGACGACGATCGTCGTCGACCACACGTCTTGCCGCGACGGCCAATTCACCTGCTTCATCTCGACGCGAACATCGTGCAGAAACTGGCGCAGCCTTTTCGGATAGGCAGCCAGCTTGCCCACCGGCTCCATAAGCGAGAATCCACTGACGCGGTGCGATTCTTCTTCCCGGTTTGTCCGTGCCGCGTCTGCCATGTCCTCGCCAGTTCCCGTTCCAAGCGCCGACCTTACGCGCCGTTCATCGCCCCGCCCAAAAATCTGGCAGGGGAGGAGGGATTCGAACCCCCACTCTCGGTTTTGGAGACCGATGGTCTACCGTTGAACCTACTCCCCTGAATTTTCGAGCCACCGGCTCGAAAATTCACCCTGAGCCCGCAGTTCAGGGCGAAGGGTGAATGCCGCGATACTCTGCGGTCAAGTTCAATTTCTTTTGTCTCCGCCAACCCTTCAGTTCGGCTTCACGGCCGCGCGCTGTGAAATAAACTCGTCAAAGTCGTGACGAGTTTATTTCACCTCTTTATGCGCCGTGTGCTTCCGGCAAGTGTTGCAGAACTTTTGCGTCTCGAGCCGGTCCGGATGCTTCTTCCGGTTTTTCGTTGTCGTGTAATTTCGGTTTTTGCACTCGCCACATTGCAGTGTGATGATTTCGCGCATAGTCGTTTACTCGATGATCTCGGCGACGGCGCCGGCTCCGACCGTGTGTCCGCCTTCGCGAATCGCGAACCGCAGCCCCTTCTCCAGCGCCACCGGTGTGATCAAGGTGATCTCCGCCGATACGTTGTCTCCCGGCATCACCATCTCCACTCCCGTCGGCAGCTTCACGTCTCCCGTAACGTCCGTCGTACGGAAATAAAACTGCGGCCGGTATCCCGTGAAGAACGGCGTGTGCCGTCCGCCCTCTTCCTTCGTCAACACGTACGCTTCCGCCTTGAACTTCGTGTGCGGCGTGATCGATCCCGGCTTCGACAACACTTGCCCGCGCTCCACTTCGTCTTTTTCAGTGCCGCGCAACAGCAACCCCACGTTGTCGCCCGCAATCCCTTCATCCAAGAGCTTGCGGAACATCTCCACGCCCGTCACCGTCTTCTTCATCGTCGGACGGAAGCCTACAATCTCGATTTCCTCGCCGACCTTCACTTTGCCGCGCTCGATTCTTCCCGTCACCACCGTCCCGCGACCCGAGATCGAGAAAATATCTTCAATCGGCATCGCGAACGGCTTATCCACATCGCGCTGCGGCAAAGGTATGTGCTTGTCCACCGCTTCCATCAATTCCAATATCGACTTCTCCCACTTCGCGTCGCCTTCGAGCGCCTTCAGCGCCGAGCCGCGAATCACCGGAATCGTGTCGCCGGGAAACTGGTACGTCTTCAGCAGTTCGCGCACTTCCAGTTCCACCAGCTCGAGCAACTCGGGATCGTCCACCATGTCGCATTTGTTCAGGAACACCACGATCGCCGGCACGCCCACCTGCCGCGCCAGCAAAATGTGTTCGCGCGTCTGCGGCATCGGACCGTCCGTCGCCGCGACCACCAGAATCGCGCCGTCCATCTGCGCCGCGCCCGTGATCATGTTCTTCACGTAGTCGGCGTGCCCCGGGCAGTCGATATGCGCGTAATGACGGTTCGGCGTCTCGTACTCCACGTGCGACACCGCAATCGTGATCCCGCGCTCCCGCTCTTCCGGCGCGTTGTCGATCGAATCGAACGCCCGGAACTGCACCTTCGGGTTGCCCTTCGCCAGCACCTTCGTGATCGCCGCCGTTAGGGTCGTCTTGCCGTGGTCGATGTGACCTATCGTCCCCACGTTCACGTGCGGCTTACTGCGCTCGAATTTCTCCTTCGCCATCTCGAATCACCCTCGCATCAAGGCTTCGCGGCTGCTGCCGCGTTCAGACCCTTCGTTTCGCTATCGTTGCGTGATGGAGCGGGGGACGGGATTCGAACCCGCGACCATCTGCTTGGAAGGCAGAGACTCTACCCCTGAGTTACCCCCGCTCATTCCAGCTCCCCTGGTGCCCAACGCCCGCAATCACTTCGCTCACTGCTAGCTGGAGCCTGGGACCGGGATTGAACCGGTGACCTCGTCCTTACCAAGGACGCGCTCTACCAACTGAGCTACCCAGGCTCACACCGGCCTTCCGTCGCGCTCCCCGAAGGAAGCTGCATCGGATTCAAATCCCAGGCCCACTTCCACTACAACCACTCGATTCTTCACCCGCCTCAGAGCGCCACAGTCTCGTGAGAAGCTGGTGGACGGGGGAGGATTCGAACCTCCGTAGCCCGCAAGGAGCGGCAGATTTACAGTCTGCTGGTTTTAGCCACTCACCCACCCGTCCCGCGAAAACATCCGGGGCACAACTCGGTCATTCCTTCAGGCCTGCTTGGAACACAACAATCGCGTCCCACAAGAACCGCTCAGAACTGACCCGGATAATGCTATGAGGCACTCCGCAATGCAGAAAGGGCTCGTGTCCAGAGACACCAGCCCTAGCGCTGTTGTTGCGAGGAATTCGTCCGCAACCCTGCCAAAATGCCAATCCCTCAATCTCAGCTGGCGGAGGGAGTTGAACCCCCGACCCTCTGATTACAAATCAGATGCTCTACCAACTGAGCTACGCCAGCCCCGCAAACCCATCAAAACTACCATAGAGGCAATCGAATTGCAAGCAACTTTCCGAAAGCCCAGCAAAGTCATTGCCAGGCCATGACTTATCGCATTCTAGCAACGCCGCCGGTGCGCTATTGTACAGCTGGTTTCGAGAACTGTGCGTCATCCAGCGCCACATTGTGATGAACCTCGTCGATCTTGATCGTGAAGTCCATTTGTGGGCTCGTTTGATGAATCGAAAAGGGGATTTGGATGCCGTCCACCGTGCGATAGTCATCCAAATCTGCCTGGATCGAATCGACGCCTTCCGGCGAGTGGTGCTGGCTAATCGCGCGTACTAGCAGGCCTGTATCCGCAGAGAAATAGAGCTTGTCCGGATCGCCGCCGTCGGCAGGTGTGGCTTCCATCACATACGTTAGATGCTCGCCGACGTTTTCCGTTCCCGTCACTTTGAACTTTGAGTAGAGAGTGTGCATGTCCAAAGGATGATAAAAATCGGCGTCGCGCCGGGTTTCCGCCAGTTCGGCGCCGGTTTGCTCGCGCAGGCCGTTCTGCGGATCGTTCGACCATCCTACGGTTCCGTCGAAACCTTCCGAAAAAACTGCTCCGGAAATCGTGACGGTCACCAAAATTCGCCTCGGAGCCTTTTGACGCATCTCGACGGTTCCCGCAACGTCCCTCGCCGGAAAGTCCACCGTCCCCGTCGACACTCTCGTATTAAGCTTTTGCCACGCAACACGCCCTCCGCTGGCTGCGATGTACTTGTCCAGAATCTGCTCGACGCTCGGAGTCGACGCCGCGGGAGCCTGCGTCTTGGGCGGCGATTGCGCTGGAGCTGAAACCTGAGCAAAAGCTCCAATTCCGAAAGCGGAGATCGCTAACGCAACGACGCAGAGCAGTCCGCCCCCAGATTTGATCTTCAATCTCATCCTTGCGGCCCTTCCGCGACGGCCGGACTCGCACTGGTTCGAGGTTGGAAGCGAAGCTTGCTTGTAAGGTTGCCGACTACCGACTCTAACTGGGTGCCGCAACGTTCGCCCTTTTCTGTTACGCAATCCGCTTTCAAGACATTACACTGGTCGCCAAGCCGCGAAGTGCGGAAATTCCCAGTGCCGATGTCTTCGACAAAACGCGCTTTGGTTGCCGTCGCGGCGATGGTGTGCATTCTGGGCATCATTGCTGCAGTGTATCTCTACCGCTGGCATCGGCCGCTTGCCGGAACCGGCGGCGGACCCGCTCCAAGCATACTGGCTGAGTTGCCATCCGACGCACCCGCGATTGCGTATTTAGACGTGGCGGCGCTGCGAAAGTTGCAGAATTCACCTTTATCCGCTGTTCTCGGCCTGACGAAAAATGGTTCCCAGACCGACCGCGAGTATGCCGATTTCGTTCGGGATACCGGGTTCGATTACACGCGCGATCTCGACCAGGCAGCCGTGGCGTTCTGGCCCACCAGCCTTGCCCCCGCCGCAAACGCTGCCGGAGACGATCCCGCCCTCGCGATCGCGGACGGCAGGTTCGATCAGCAGAAGATCGAAGCGTACGCGACTCGAGCAGGAGGTAAATCCGAACAGCGCGGCGATCGGACGATCTACATTGTTCCGGGCAGCCCCGTCGTTTCATTCGAATTTCTCTCGCCGACGCGCATCGCAATTGCCAGCGGCAAGAAATCCGCTGATCCTCTGGAGATTTCCACGGAGGGGCAACGCGATCCCGCGATGCAGGCCCGCGTCAATCGCGTCGCGGGCGCTCCCATTTTTGCCGTCGCGCGCACGAGCAACCTTCCCGCCAGCTTTTACGCCGATTTGGCAAAGGCGCCGGAGCTCGATCACCTGGTGCGAAGCATCCAGGGACTTTCGCTGTCCGGGCAGCCGCAGGGCGACCAAATTCACGTGGCGCTCGACGCCGAGTGTGACTCGATGAAGAATGCGTTTGAGATGTCCACAATTCTTGACGGGTTCCGCCTCATCGGTTCCATGAGCCTTTCGGATCCGAAGACCCGGCGCCAGCTCCAGATGACGCCCGAGCAGGCTGCGTTCGCGAAAGCCTTGATCAAGGCGGCGCACGTTTCGCATCAGGATCGGTGGGTGCGCATCAGCCTCGATTTGACTCCGGAGATGCTCGGGGCCAAGAAGTGAGGCAAGAGGCACGGAGGCAAGGAGTGAGGGGCGAGCGGTGAGGGATGCGAACTGAGCGGCCCGGACACCCGGGAAAGTGTAGCGATTGAAATTTTTTAGGCGGCTTGTATTCATCGACTTAGCGGGATTTCTATTTGCAAAGTGTAGCGATTGAATTTCTTCGGCCCGGCGTCTCGGGTTCACCGTGCGCTTCTCCTTTGGGCGGTGCTTCGTTTTATGCACACGTCCAGCGCGGCCCGAATTCGGCTCGGGCACACAATCCATTATTCTTAGTTTAAGGAATGCACCTTTATAGCATAGTAACTGGGGAAATTCAAGACCCAGTACTGGGGAGAATGCAGTTCAAAGTTGACAGTCTAGACTTGAGAGTCAAACCCGGAATCGCGCGGAGCGCGAGGAGGAAGCTCAACTGAGGAGGCGCTAAAGGCGCGTCGGTGTCAGGGCCGATTCCGAGGGGTCGGAAGACCCACGGTTCGGAAAACCGCGAACCGTGGGGCACCCCGCGGGTGGAGTTGTTGGCCTCGGTTCACTGGTTGAGCTGTAGCTTGCGATCAGAGTGTTCGCCAGCGACAAACTCAAAACGGAAGCCTGGGGCACCCGGCTTGCGATCAGACCGTTCGCCAGAAACAAGTTCAAGAAGGAAAGCATGGCGCACCCGGCAGCGAGGTTAGGCGGGAGCTGCACAGCAAGAGATGTCATGGAGGCACTCAAGCCATAGACCTTTGTCCAGCAGGGGACCTCGCGAAATCGGCGACCCTCCTTCTTCCGAGCCTTGGTCGTTAGCGCTACCAAGTCTACTCGGGAGAAGGAGCCGACAACGTCATCTAATCAGCCCGACAATCTCATCTAATCAGGCGTCAGGGCGCCAAATACCGGCGGATTCCAACGAAAAGGAAAATAGCCGCGATGAGATAATACGTTCCCACTTCCAACCAAAACCTCTTCGGTTCTTGGGCGCGGTAGACCCAACCATGAAAACGGATCCACGCCTTGCCCGTATGCGTCCAAAACACAGCGGCCGTCAACGCGATGACCCCAAGAATCAAGAAAATGTACCTGTCCCACCAATCAGGAACGAACAACGTCGCCCTTCCCTCCGGGTTTCATCAAAGAATTCCCGCCTGTCACAGCATCTTCGAGTTTAGTCACACCCGGGTCAGCCCTGGCACTCATGCATAGAGTCCTTCCGTTGTTGGGCCAGTACTATTGCTTGTCGTAGACCAGCCAACCCTTGTCAGTTGGTCGACCTGGGCTCCACCAAGTTTCGGTAATGATTCTTCCATCGCCGCTCAATTCGAGAGAGCCTTGCGTGAAAACTTTGTTATCGTGCTTCGTCAGAGTGAGAATCTCACGTTGTTCAACCAACCGTACCGTGTAGGTCATCCCCTCTGAAGCGTGAGGCCCATGCATCGCCGCGTCGGCTCCATCGAGCGGCGCGTCAATATACAGGCCATCGCTGGGATAGCCGATATGCAAGGTCTGATTGTCGAGCCTTAGCGTCATATCGGCATGCCGCTCAAGGTAGCTCGTGTTCCGCCACTGGCCAGCGAAGCCATTGGACCCCGACATACGCGAGGCTACAAGCTGACCCATAATGACAGGTCCACTGGGACGAAACGCGGTTGCCGTCGCCGTAAAAACCTTCCCGCCAGCCGAAAGCTCCCAATGATACGTGTTTGTCTTTACCCCGTTTTCCTTTCGGGTCTTATCTAACGTGGTAGCACTGGTTTTCACGCAGGCTTGTGTGCGATTGTTCCCTATCGGTTGATACCTTCCATCGCAGCGAAAAGTGTCACTCACAATTCCGTCGTCGTAGCGATACTCGCCGTCCGCCGAAATCGAGATGGTAAGAACAGGTCCCTGGAAGTTACTCTTTGAACGGTTCAATTTCCATGTGCCGCTCCAGTCCGGCGAGGGCACCCGGCAACCCGATGTGGCGGCTAATGCGCAGAAAACGACCCAACCGAACCATGCGTTCCTCATCGATTTTGCCCTCGGAGTCTACAAACCAGAATGATATTGCCAATTCCCCAATCCCACACGCCCGAGAACCTGCCCTGAGAGCTGCAAAGGATCACCTTTGAGGCTCGATATTGGATACGGCGCAGGCTGCTCTGACCATCGAGACGCGTCGAATATAAACCACCCAGGAAGAAGATAAACTCAGTTTGAGAACGCGTTGAAGCTATACAAGAAGAGTCCAATCAAGCCGACTCCGACGACATAGTACGCTACAACCTCCAACCAATAGCGCTTCGGTTCGTCGGCGCGATAGACCCAACCGTGAAAGCGGATGTACGCTTTTCCGGTGTAAGTATAGATCACCGCCAGAAAGAGGACGAACATCCCGGCGTCAAGCAAAGTATACGGCGGCTTTAGAAGCCAGAACGGATCAGACATGAATCAGCCGCCCTTCTCCCGACGTGAAAAAGAGCCCATAGTTGTCACGGCGGAACTGAGCCCAGTTAACACTCGCCTGAGATCTTGCACGCCTCCGGATCCATAACTCCCCCTCCCTGGGTACCGAGTGGCAGTCCTCCAACATTGCTATGCCCAGAAGAGCCAGAATCATCAAAAATGGCTCCTTTACCATTCATTTGTACACCAGGCTGAGTATGATGAATCCCGTAATCAAATAAATCAACAAATGGTCCAGTGATGCCGAACGCCCAGTCAAATCCAGGAAGAAGCCCCAGGGCACCGGTAATTACGTTCTGAGGGTCGTGATCATTCGCTACACTTACTCCGAAAGCCACAACTCCCAGCGGAATGCTCCCGGTGGCTGTGGCGGCCAAACCTGCAGCGTCCGTGCCAGCCGTAAGGACATCATCTTTTGCACCGAAAATTCTTAGGGGCGTATATGAGACCGCTACGCTCGTCTTAACGTAGTTCCAAGAATGCCCGTGAAAAAGATTGCTCAGGCCGTGCCCCAGCCGACCCCAGAAGCCTTTACCAGATGAGTTTTGACTGGCGCCTGCTTGGGCGGCCTTTTGCTCGCTCGCGGCTGAGACTTCGGAAAGGTACCAATCTGGAATCCCTGAGTTCTCGTCGCCGGCGATGCCCGAGCTTCCGGGTTCGCCTTGAACGCTGGCGGGTCCGTGACCATGAACGTCGTGGCAGGGTTCGGAGGGCGCTCCCGTACCACAGTGGCCAGTGAGGTCGGAGAAGGATTCGGGGTTGTCGCTGACCATGGCGTAGAGGTTGAGGGTTTGGGGATTCGTGAGATTCGCGTATGGGACGGGGGCGGGGACGGAGGACCAATCGGCGGAGAGCCAGCGGCCGAGGCGGAAGGTGTAGTAGCGGGCGCCGAAATCGTCGTTGCTGGTTTCGGTGTCTCGCTCTTTGCCCTCGAATTTGTAGTTCTGGGAGCAGGTGGTGGTTACGTCCTTCTCATAGCCGAAGGGGAGGAAATCGGCATCGAAGCACGGCGAGGTCGCGCCCGCTTGAACCAGGGTACGCGAACTGCCAAGCATGTCTTCTTCGTAATAGTCGATGGTACCGGAGGAGACGTTGCGGATGGCGACGCGTCTGCCACCGAAGAAAACGTACTCGTTGGTGAAGTTTCCGCTCAGGTCGGATTCGTCGAGGATTTCGGTTCCCGCGCCATACCAATAGATTTTGCCACTCGATTTTTCGAGGCGATTGCCGTCGCCATCGTAAGTGTAGGTCACGCCGGCTGCCGACTTCATCTCGCTCTCGGCGTTCCAGGCGTAGGTGTTCACGTTGTCGGTGAGCATGTTTCCGGCGGCGTCATATGAGAAGCCAGTGGAGGAGAGTTGGTTGTTCGTGGTGACCGAAACGCTCAGGCTGTCCTGGACGCATCCGGTATACGACGAAGATATGGAGCCGATGGCGGACATGTTCGCCCACTGATCGTAGGTGTAGGTTTCGCCCCAGCAATGAGCCGAGCTTTGCGAATAGGTGGAACCGGCGGCGCTGACGATGCGGTTGACCTGATCGTAGGTGAAATTCTGCGTACGAGTGGTATCGCGATTGTTGGTGATGCCGATCACGTTGCCGTTGTCGTGGCCAGAATTAAAATTGTACTGCAGATCGAGAATATTGCCGGGACCGGGATCGGTCGCCGTACAAGACGTGCTCGTGGCGAGGGCGGTTCCGGTGGTGGCGTACATCCAGCAGGGCTGCAAACGCACGTTGAAGAGATAGGTGGAAACGAGGTTCGTGCCGTTTTGAATTTGAGAAAGGGCGCCCTGTGGAGCGTAGCAGGTACCGGTGGTGGGTGAGGCTGCGCCATTGGAGCAGGAGCCTACGGCGTAGTTGATGCTGTTTGTGGTATCCACTGCATCGCTGGCGCGACCTGCGGAGCCAATTGGGATTCTAAACCGAAGAGGAAATCAGTCGCCAGTGGAGGTGGGCGAGGTGTTCCGCAGGTAGCGCCAGGGATTCACGGGCGTGTTGTAGATGCGGACTTCGTAGTGGAGGTGGGGCCCGGTCGACCGGCCGCTTTGCCCCTCGTAGCCGATAATGTCGCCGCGCTTCACGGTCATGCCAACCTCAGCCTTGAAGCCTGAAAGGTGACCGTACCAAGTGCTCACGCCGAACCCATGGTCGATCACGACCAGCCGGCCGTATCCAGCGCGCTGGTCGGCTTCCTCCACCACTCCGTCTGCGGTAGCGCGAATCTCGTCGCCATAGTGCGAAGCGATATCAATTCCAGAGTGGAACGCGCCCTCTCCGCTAAACGGGTCGAGCCGCTCGCCGAAGTGGCCGGTAATCTCCCCAACCACTGGCCAGAGCCCCGGCACCACGCCAATGCTTGTCATCTGGCTGGCCGGCAAGAGACGCATCCCGCTATTGGATACGGACACGGCGGAAGCGTTGTGCTCGAGATAGCTGAATTCGTCCACCGATTGCTGGAAATCGGCATCGGATTGCGCAGTCGCGTCGGTCAAACCGAACGGCGTCTGCCGGAAGCGCGTGATCCCGTAGGCCATCGCCACTTCGCCGGCCAGGGATTGCAAGGAGTCGAGGCGCTGGTTAGTGTCCTTGACCTCGGTCTGAAGCTGCTTGTATTGCTGCTTGAGGCTATCTTGTTCGCGGCGCAGAGAGTTATAGCTGCTGGCCTTCCAGAGCATCCTGGAATAGGAGCCTACCGCCGCGGCCACCGTGATTCCCCCCACGATCGCGAGGAGCGCGAAGAAATGGAGTATGTACACGGGTACGCGCACGCGCCGCATGCCGCCCGAGGCGCTTGAGGCAATAAAGAACGTATATTGCTTGCTCTTCATCGTCTAAATTTTATTCCCAATTAGTCTTGTTTCGGCTGATCGAACACCGCGTGCCCCTCGCAGCGGTTAGCCGATTTCCCTTAAGAGTGACCGAGCCTGAACCGAGAGCCCTGGTTCGAGACGGTGCGCATTGTAATGACCGCGCCACACGTCGTCAACCCCAATCTTCCATTTTGCATAGGCGCACCCCAGACTATCCTGCGCGCTGTATGGGCTACCCGGACTAAACTGTTGAGAGCTTATCCTAAGAATCGAGCCCCGACAACTGTACCGAGGGCCAGTGTTGGCCCAGGAGTATCAGTTTGAGACGCTGGAGAGGGCGTTGGGGTTGTTCGCGAACGGTGCGCCTAACGCTGAAATTCCTGTTTATAATTGCGGGGTCGCAACCACTTCATGAACGCTGAAGACCAACTAATCAAGAGGATCAGCCGGAGTGTCCAGTCCCAATTTGGGCGCGCGCCGGGTGGCCTGCGCCTTGGGATAGGGGACGATGCCGCAGTGATTAGACCGGTTCGGGGCAAGGAACTGGTGCTGACCTGCGACGCCTTCCTCGAGGGTGTCCACTTCCTGGCCGGGACGCATACCCCGGACTCCGTCGGCTACAAGTCCCTCGCCCGGGCGACAAGCGACCTGGCCGCCATGGGTGCCACGCCGCAGTTCTTTCTACTCACTCTGGCGCTTCCACGCAAGCGAACCGGCCGATGGTTGGAGGCGTTCCTCCGGGGGATGGGCCGCGCCGCCCGGTCGCTGGGGATGCGGCTGATTGGGGGGGATACCACAAAGAGCGCCGAAGTGGCGATCAGCATGACGGTGCTCGGTGAGGTCGGTCTGGGCCTGGCTGTGACGCGCTCGGGAGCACGGCCCGGCGACCTCATATATGTCAGCGGGATCCTGGGCCGCGCTCAACTCGGGCTTGAACTCGTGCTGGCGGGCAAGGGGCGCCGGCGGGACCTGGCCCCGATTGTACGACCTCACCTCTATCCGCGAATTCGAGTGGAACTCGGTTGCTGGCTGGCTCGACACCGAATCGCCTCGGCCATGATGGATATCTCGGACGGGCTTTCGACCGATCTGGCACGCCTCGCCAAGGCAAGCGGCGTGGGAGCCCGGGTTCGGACCGACTTGGTTCCAGTGGTTGCAGTGCCTGACGCTGTATCCAGGCTGCTGCCTAATCTAAGATTGCATCCCCTGCAGATGGCGCTGCACGGTGGCGACGACTATGAACTCCTGTTCACGGTGCCGCGCCGAAAGGCAAGACACCTGGTCGCCGCACCCGGATTCGCAGGACTCTCATGCATCGGCGAAGTCACCGAAGGGCGCCGCCTCCTAATGGTCGATCAGAGTGGCCGGACAAGCGCTATGGAACCTCGTGGTTGGGATCCGTTCCGCCGACGGTAGCGGAAGAACGCAGCCTCGCGTTCCTGTGAGAGCAAACCTTAGAGAAGCCGGGAGATGAAGGGTAGGAGCAGGCTGGGGCTACTCCAGGGGCCCGGGTCGGGGATCCAGTGGCGGGTCATCTCGTCGGCCATCGTTAGCGTGATCAGAATTGCCAGCCAGAATACCCCCGCGATGATGACGATCTTCGTCATGCCGGAGGCGTATTTCACGTGCATGAAGAACAGAACGACGAGCAGCATCTTCGTGACGGCGATCACCAGCGCCGCCACCGTATTGAACGGCCCCAAGTCGATGTAGGCAACGCCCGTGGTGAGCGCCGTCAGCAGGATGAGCGCTCCAAACACTGCCAGGTAAGTCTTCACCGGAACGACGTGCTCGGACATCAGTGTCCCCCGTGGGTGTACCGCCCGCCGATCAGATAGAGCAGCGGGAAAAGGAAAATCCAGATGATATCGACGAAGTGCCAGTACAGGCCGCTGATATCGAGCGGCGCATAATAGCGCGGCGAAAAACGTCCTCGCGCCGTCATCACAACAAGCACCGTGAGAATCCCCAGGCCGATCACCATGTGCAGGGCGTGCAAGCCGGTCATGAAGAAATAAAACACCATGAACAACTCGACGCCCGAGCCGTACTTCGCCAGATTGAAGTTGATGCCGGGGACGAGGCCTTCAGCGTAGTCGTGGAACCACTCGAAATGGAGCTTGATGCCGATGAAGGCGGCGCCGAGCAGCATGGTGAGGACGAGAAAGGTGATGATCGTGGATTTGCTTTTGCCGGTCTGCGCCGCGAAGATGGCCAGAACCATCGTCAAGCTGCTGCCGATCAAAACCGCCGTGTTCGTGGCGCCGAACTTCACCTCGAGCAAATGGCTGCCGGCCTCGAAAGCCGCGGGATACAACGAGCGGTAGATCACGTACGAAGCGAACAGGGCACCGAAGAACATGATTTCGGTGACGAGGAAGGTCCACATGCCGAGCGTGCCGGCTTCGCGCTGCTGTTCGGGTTCCTCGAACTGATGCGCCACTTCAGCCGCGTGCGAGTCGTGCAAGCGAGAATGAGCCGCCATCTCAGCCACGGACGGGCACCTCGACTCCGGGATAGTTGTAGGGCTCTTCGGTCACGACCGGAATCTCCTCGAAATTTTCTGTCGGCGGCGGCGAAGGCGTTTGCCACTCGAGACCCTTCGCACCCCACGGATTTGGCCCGGCGATCGGGCCGTAGCGCATCGACCAAATCAGGTAGATGAGCGGAATCAAATAGCCGATGCCGAGAATCGAAGCTCCCGCCGAGGACATCACGTTCAGAACCTGGAATTCAGCGGGATACACCGCGTAACGCCGAGGCATGCCCAAATAGCCCAGCATGAATTGCGGGAAAAACGTCAAGTTGAAGCCGAAGAAGATTATCACGGCCGCTATGCGCGCCCAGAGGTCCGGATAGAGGCGTCCTGTAATTTTCGGCCACCAGAAATGAATGCCGCCGAGGTAAGCCATCACTGCGCCGCCCACCATGATGTAGTGAAAGTGCGCCACGATGAAGTACGTACCGTTCAGATGCACGTCGGTAGCGAGCGAGGCGAGGAACAAGCCGGTGAGGCCGCCCATGGTGAACAGGCCGATGAATCCGAGGGCATAGAGCATCGGAGCGTCGTAGGAAATCGAGCCTTTGTAGAGGGTTGCGGTCCAGTTGAACACCTTGACTGCGGAAGGAATGGCCACAAGAAAACTCAGGACCGAGAAAACCAGCCCGGTATAAATCGACTGGCCCGTCACGAACATGTGGTGGCCCCATACCACGAAGCTGATCACTGCGATGGCCATGCTCGAGAAGGCGACGAAACTGTACCCGAAGATTCTCTTCTTCGAGAAGCATGTGACGAGCTCGCTGATCACTCCCATGCCCGGAAGAATCATGATGTACACGGCGGGGTGGGAATAGAACCAGAACAGATGCTGGAAGAGCAGCGGGTCGCCTCCGATTGCGGGATCGAAAATCCCCACGTGGAGAATGCGCTCGAGGCCCAGGAGGAATATGGTGATGGCGATGACGGGCGTGCCAAGAATGAAAATCACGCTCGTCGCATACATCGCCCAGAGGAAGAGCGGCATGCGGAACCACGTCATTCCGGGCGCGCGCATCTTGTGAATGGTGACGATGAAGTTCAGCCCGGTGAGGATCGACGAAAAGCCCGTGATGAAAACCCCCAGCGCCGCGGCAATCACGTGCGTATGCGAGTAGGTACTGCTGTACGGTGTGTAGAAGGTCCAGCCGGTGTCGACGCCGCCGGTGAGGATCGCGTAGAGAACGAGCAGCGCCCCGGTGATGTAGATATACCAGCTCAGCAGATTGATCCGCGGGAAAGCCAAGTCGCGCGCGCCGATCATCAGAGGAACAAGGAAATTGCCCAGCGTCGCCGGTATCGAAGGAACCAGGAAGAAAAACACCATCACGATGCCGTGGATCGAGAACAGCTTGTTGTAAGTTTCGGGCTGCACCAGCGCGCCTTGTGGCTCGATCAGGTGAAGGCGCATCAGCACAGCCGCTGTGCCTCCGACGAAGAACATCAAGGTGATCGAAGCAAGATAAAGCAACGCGATTCGCTTGTGGTCCGTCGTCAGGAGCCACGACTTGATGCCGTACGTGGCATTCAAGTAGTTGACTTGAGGCCCGGACGGAACGTGTTGGGGTTCTGCAACAGCCGTACTCATTGACTCGCGGTCCTTTCTTGCTCTTGCGTTCCCAGCGACTTCACGTACGCGATCAATTGCAGCACCTGCTCTTCGTCCACCTGCCCCTGAAACGTGGGCATGATCGGCGGATAGTTCGGCAACTGGAGAGAGTTGGGATTAATGATGGCCTGGCGAATGAACGCTTCGTCGACGGTCCGAGTTGTGCCGTCACGCAACTTTTCGGCCTTGCCGTAGATTCCCGCCAGGGACGGCCCGCGCCCGGAATTGTCGGGGGTGTGGCACGTTGCACAGCCAAGCTGCGTAAACAGCCGTTCGCCGCCCTGGGCCATCGATTCGGTCTTCGCGCCGCCCGCGAGCCATGCGGCGTAATCGGCAGGCTCCATCACATACACCCAGCCGATCATTTCCGAGTGTTCCGCGCCGCAATACTGAGCGCAAAACAGGTGATAGGTCCCGACCTTGGTCGCCTGGAACCAGAGCGAAGTGTAGCGGCCGGGCAGCACATCCTTCTTCACGCGAAACGCGGGAATGTAGAAATCGTGAATCACGTCCTGCGAAGTCATCGTGATTTTTATGGGCACATCCACGGGCACGTGGAGCTCGTCGATTTCGCGCGGCCCCTCCGGATGCTGGATGTGCCACATCCACTGCTTTCCGGTGACGAAGATCTCTGTGGATGCGGCGGGCGGCCGGGCGTTGCGCACGTAAAGCGTCGAGGCCCAAACGAAAATGCCGATGCAGATCACCGCCGGGATCCCGGTCCAGGCGACTTCCAACGGAATGTTCCCCTCGATCTGTTCCGGCTGCTCGTCGTCGGATTGGCGGCGGTACTTGATCATGAAGTAGAAAATGCACGAGAAAATCGCCGCAGTGAAAAACAGGGTGATCGCGGTGAGCGTGTAGTGCAGGCGGTCAACGTTTTCCGCAATCGACGAAGCCGCGGGCGGACGCAGCGGGATCGACGCGGCCAGTGCGCCCACGCAGTTCAAACCGGGTTGAATCAGACCCGTCATGACCCTCCGCGCGCCCTCATCATGCCCGCCCCTGCGGCAGCGCATAGTGCTCCCGGCGGGCGAGCACGAGAATCAGGCCGCCGACAACGAGAATCGTCAAACCCCCTGCGATCTGAATCACTCGCGAAATCACGAGACCATATTTCCCCGTGCTGGGGTCGTAGTGATAGCAAAACAGCAGAATCGCATCCACCGGCGTACCGATCTTGCCCTCCGAGGCGTCCACCAGCCCGAGCCGCAAATCGCGCGAAGGATACGTGATGCCGTAGAAGTAGCGCGAGATCCTGCCTTCCGGCGTGAGCACCATGATCGCGCTGGCGTGCGCGAACTGCTTCGAATCAGGATCGTATGCATAACGGAATCCGACGGCGTTCGCCAGCTGCTTAATCTGCGGCTCGCTGCCGGTGAGAAAATGCCAGCCTTCCGCCGCGCCGGCCCGCCCGTACATGCCGGTGTAAAGTTGCTGCTTTGCCGATGCGAGCACCGGCTTTTCGGTGGGATCGATGCTCACAGTTACGACTGAATAGTCCTTGCCAAGACCGAGAGATACGTTCTTCAGGCTGCGGTCGAGTCCGTTGAGCACCTGCGTGCAAAGCATCGGGCAGTTGTAATAGACCAGCGAGAGAATCACCGGCTTGCCGCCGAAGTATTGCCGCAGTTCGACGGGCTTGCCGTTCTCGTCGTTGAACGTGAGGCCAAGGGGAATCGACTCGTTCAGTTTCTGGTCGATTCCCACGTCCTTCAGCAATTCGGGACGCACCCCGATGTTTTGAATCGGGTCGGTTAGTTGAGCAGAAGCGGCTGCCGGGAAAAGCATGCTCGCAAGTAACAGCCCGGTGGCGAGCGCGGCCGTCGCTACGCCGTTCCTGACCATGCTTTTCGGTCTGCGTTCTCGATTCACTGCTGCCCTTCCCTGCGCGAATTCATGTTCAAATCACTCTTTCGAGTCGGCAGGCTCTTGCTCGACGACAAAGGAGCATGGGCCACCGATACCTGTCGGTTTCGGCGCGTTCGCGGATCCCACAGGAGCCATCGACGCGGCCGCACTGGTTGCTTCGCCGGCTGGCCGAGCGGGCAAACCCTGCTGCAAAATTTTGTCCATCGCCTGATCCACCGGAATGCGGACCACGCCATCCTGCGAATCCACCCAGCCGTAGCTTTCTAAGTCATTCTTCTCCTCCTCGCAGTAAGCCTTCAGGTCCTGGTGCGGCTGGACCTGTAATTGCGGCTGCGGCGGCAGCGCGCGCGCATTTTCGAACGGCGTCGGCGGCGGGCCGAGCGGGTCTTTGGCCGACAGGTAGTCGAATGTCCACTTCATCGTGATAAGGACCACGACGAGCACAACCGCCAGCCAGATTCCATAGTGGAGAAGCACACGCGTATTTGCATCGCGGCGCTCGTAGCCGTCCTCGCGCGTCGGCTGCGGATTAGTCTCCGTGCTCATGTTCGAGCGCTCCTTCAAATCGCGGATCGTGCAGCGGCAGCAGCGGCCATTGCTTCAGTTGCCAGAAAAACGCGCCGACCCAGAGACCGCCAATTGCTATCCAGGCGAAAAAGTCGATTGGGTGAAAGTGCGGCCTGTCGTTCTCGAATCCCGGAACGATCAGCCAGTAGACGTCCACGACGCTCAGGAGCACGAGCATTCCTGCGACTGCTCCTAGCGAGCGCAGGCGCCGCTTCACCGGACGCTGCAGCAGCAGGAGAAACGGAACCGCAAAGTCCAGCACGAGCAGAACGACGGCGATTCCGCCCCACGGTCCAAACGCGCGCACCTTGTACCAGGGAATTTCGTCCTTCAAATTTGCCTGCCAGATAATCAGGAATTGCGAAAACTGGAGATACGTCCACAGCATCACGAACGCCAGCATCAGATTTCCGAGGTCGTTGTATTGCTGCGGAGTGACCGCATCTTTCAGCGGCTCATCGTCCGATAGCGCCCGCAGCACGAATACGACGAAGGACATCGCCGTGAGCGCTTCGAGGACCATGAAAACCATTCCGTAGATCGTCGAGAACCAGTGCGAATCGATCGACATCGCCCAATCCACCGACGAATACGTGACGGCGATTCCCCAGAGAATCAGTCCGGGGCCGCTCATGGCTTCGAGGCGCCCTTCGAGCTTTGGGTCACCGGTGCGGTCCTGCTGCTGGGACCAGCGGTTCAGCAGGAAGGCGAGCAGCAGCCAGATCGCGAAATAGATTACCGTGCGCACCGTGAAAAAACTCGGATTCATGTAAGGCCGCTTGTACGCCAGGATCGGGTCCTTCATCACCTCTTCCACGGGCCCGGCCCATGCGTAGAGATGGGACAGTCCGAAGAGCAGCGGGACAAACAGCAACGCCATCGGCGCGAACGTCCGCGTGCCGGCCTCCAGCAACCGCCGGATGGGATAGCCCCACCAGCCGCCCGTGAGGTGATGCATCATCAAGATGGCCATGCATCCCAACGGAATCGAGATCCAGTAAATGAACGCGAAGAGGTACGACTTGCAAAACTGGTCCCATCCGTGGAACGCGAAAATGTAGATAAGCGAAAGCACGACGCCCGCTGCGCCCCCCAAAAGCGCCGCGTTTTGCACGCGCTCGAGCTGCCGCCGAACTGGGTCTGGCGTCGTCATTTTGACTGTCCGGGTGATTGTCCTGATGGTTGCGCCCCCGCCGCGGACGTTTGCTGCGTCAGCTTCTGCCTCTGGCTCTCCGGGACATCCTGAATCGTGGCGTGCTGGCTCAATTGCAGCACGCGGATATATGCGGCGATGCGCCAGCGGTCTTCCGGCGAAATGCGCGACCCGTAGCTATACATTTCGCCGAAGCCGTTCGTCATCACGTCAAAAAAGTGGCCCACGGGTGCTGTGCGCAAGCGATCGATGTGGTACGACGGCGGCTTCGGAAACCCGCGCTGCACGATCATGCCGTTGCCACTGCCGGTGTAATCGTGGCACGGAGTGCAAAACACGTTGTATTGCTCGCGTCCGCGGTCGAGGTCGGCTTTCGTAATCGGGAATGGAAAGCGGTTCGACACCGCGCCATTCTCTTGTCCTGTGTACAACAATTCGTCGAGGCGCAAATGGCCTCGCGCCACAGTCCCCGGGACGGGCGGCCGCTCGGATCGGCCATCGCGGAAAAAGTGACTCGGCTCGTACGGCAAGTACTTTGGCTGGAGGTGCATGTCGAGCCGGCACCCGGCCAGCATGAACGCAACCAAGCCAAGCGCCGCCAATAGGCGTGCGCCCGCAGGCGCGCTGGCGCGCCCATTCAGCCGAGTTGCGGTTTCACGTTTCAATCTCAAACACTCCGTGCGGATTCAAGCTTTCGAGAAACGCTTTCGTCTTCGCCAGGTCGAATTTTTTGTCGCGCGCCTTGATGCACAGAAAGAACCGGTCGGTGGACGCGAGCGCGAAACGCGCTACGTTGAACACCGGGTGATACGGCGTGGGCATTCCGTTGAGCGCAAGCATTCCGAAGACAGCGGTGAGCGCGGCGCCGAGAATCGTCAGCTCGAAAGTGATAGGGATCCACGACGGCCAACTGTTGAACGGCCGACCGCCGATGTTCAGCGGGAAGCTGATCACGTTGGCGTAGTAGCACATGGAAAAACCGGTCGAGCCTCCCAAGATTCCGCCAATCAGCACCAGCAGCGGAAGGCGCGTCTTCTCGAATCCGACGGCTTCCGCGAGACCCTCGACGGGAATCGGCGTGAACGCGTCGATGCTCTTGAAGCCGGCATCGTGCGTGCGGCGGGCCGCTTCGAGCACCTGCTCGGGCGACTCGAACTCAGCCAGCAATCCGTAAATCGGGCGGCGTTTCATCCGTTTGCTCGTGGTTCCGTTTGCTCTCGAATCTCGGGGTTGGGATTGCGCACGCGAGCCAGATAGCTGGTGCGCGGCCGCGTGTTCAAATCAGCCAGCAAAACGTAATCTCGCGATTGGGCCTTCAGCGCGGAGACGCGGCTTTTCTTGTCGTTGATATTGCCGAAAATGATCGCCTCGGCGGGGCATGCTTGCTGGCAAGCCGTTTGGATTTCGCCGTCGCGAATCGGGCGGTTTTCTTCTTCTGACTGAATCTTCGCGGCATTGATTCGCTGCACGCAGTAGGTGCACTTCTCCATCACGCCCCGGCTGCGCACCGTGACGTTGGGATTGCGCAGTCCGTACAAGCTGGGCGTCTTGTAATCCGAATAGAGATAGAAATTGAAGCGGCGGACTTTGTACGGGCAGTTGTTCGAGCAGTATCGCGTCCCGACGCAACGGTTGTACGTCATTTCATTCAGCCCTTCGGGGCTGTGCGTGGTGGCGCCGACGGGGCAGACGTACTCGCAGGGCGCGTTTTCGCACTGCATGCAGGGCAAAGGCTCGAAGTACATTTCCGGCGTTTCGAGGCCGCCATTGAAATACGTGTCGATGCGAATCCAGTGCATCGAGCGGCCGCGCACCACTTGATCCTTGCCGACGACAGCAATATTGTTTTCCGATTGGCACGCGACCACGCACGCATTGCAACCGACACAACGATTCAAATCGATCGACAATCCCCAGGAATAGCCTTCGTATTTGAAATCGGGATAGAGGGAAAGCTCGTGGTTTTCGGTGGTCGCCGGAACTTTGGCGAAGTTCGGGTCCTTCCGGAACTCGTCGAGCGTGGCCACTTGCACCAGGTCGCGCCGGAAGGCGTTGACGCTCTCGTCGTCCGCGGGGTGCCCGTCGAAATCGATCGTGTATTGGTGCTGTACGGACGCGAAGGAATATTTGTCGCCGGTTTTTTCGATTTGCAGTCCGCCGGCGATCCAGGGCGACGCCGATGTCCGCAGGAAATACGCGTTGAAGCCCGGACCGGTGCCAACGTTACCAGCGCGGCGCCGTCCATAGCCGAGATGCAGCGTCACCGAATTCTCCGCGTGCCCTGGAGTCAGGAAAATTCCAGCCTTGAGTTCGCGACCGCCGACTCGCAATGTCACGTAGTCGTCCTGCGCAAGTCCGTGCTGCGACGCAGTCACCGGACTCATCATCGCGGCGTTGTCCCACGTGATTCGGGTGATCGGCTTCGGCGTCTCCTGCAACCATCCGTTGTTCGCGAACCGCCCGTCGAGCACTGTGGGATCGGGGCGGAAGGCGATCTCGAGTTCGTTTGACTGACCGCCGGGAGCGGACGTCGCCTCTTTCGCGAAATCCACACGCGGTTGAGCCGAAACGGCAGGAAGGGCCGTATTCGCCATCAAGCCGTCGTGCAGCGACCGTTCCCAAAACTCTTCGAAGGCCTTGTCCTTCTCGGGCCGCTGGCTCTGCCAGTATTCTTTCACCAGGTCGTGAGCAGACTTCCCCGAATCACCAGTGAGCGTCGCGGCTACCTCGGAGGAGGTGTGCCCGTCGTAAAGAGGCGCGATCAGAGGCTGGATGATCCCAATCGTTCCGTCGTAGGCGCGCGCATCGCCCCATGACTCCAGATAATGCGCCGCCGGAACGTGCCAGTGGCAAAGCTCGGCCGTCTCGTCGCGGTACAGGCCACAGTGGACGCGCATGCTCGCCTTGAGCAGCGCAAGTCCAAAGTCGAAATCTGCCGGCGAGTCGTAGACCGGGTTGCCGCCAAGAATCAGCAGCAGCCTCACCTGGCCGCCATTGAGATCGTTCACGAGCTCGCCCAGCGATTCCACTTGATCCACCGGGTTCGCTTCAAGCGATTCGGTGTAATACAGAGTCTTGCCGACGTTTCCGAGCGCGGCGTTCATCGCGTGGGCCAGCGCGTGAACGATCGGCGGCTGTCCCTCGCCTGCGATGACGAGAGACTTGCCGCGATTGTTTTGCAGATCTCGCGCGACCGCGGCGAGCCATTCCCCAGTTTTCGCTGGCACCGTTGCGCCGCCGCTGGAAACGGAAACACCCACGGCTGCGGCAAGAGCCTGCGCGAAGGTTGCTACATCGCTCGCGCGCATCGGCAGGCGATGGTCCGCCATCGCGCCTGTGCTCGTGGGCATGCTCTCGACCCCATACAGCCGGCTCATTTCCGACTGCGGCCCCTGAAGCGCGCGTCGCGACGCAAATTCGCGCGTGTAACGAATGTGTCCAGGTCCCGACACGAGAAAATCGGAATCGAGCGAAACGATAACCTTGGCCTGATCGACGCGGTACACAGGATTCACCGGCTTGCCGAACGCCAGGCGCGTCCCTTCGCGCGCCGAGTCTCCGCCACAGGGTTCGTATTGATGCCACTTCGCTTCGGGGAACTGCTGCAGGAGTTTGCGAATCTGAGCTGCAAGGGTCGGCGAGGTCACCGTCTCGGTCAGAATGTGCACGCCCGTGCCTTTCGGCGCGAGTTGCGATCGCAAATCTCCCATCTCCGAAGCAAACACGCGCCAACTGCTGATTCGCCCCTCGAAAAAGACGGTCTGGGAACGGTCTGGGTCGTAGAGGTCGAGCACCGATGCTTGCGTAAAGACGTCGGTGCCACCGAGGCTGCCGGGGTGGTCGGGATTGCCTTCGATTTTCGTCGGGCGTCCCATGTGGCTCTCGACGAGCAGCCCAGTCGCGACGCCCTGCAGCGGCATGGAAGTGGCATAGAAGAGCGGCTTGCCGGGGACAATTTCTTCGGGCGCTCTTACGTAGGGGACGATTTTTTCGGTTGGCAGCTTCGTGCATGCGCTGAGGCCGGCCATGGCTGCCGAAGCCGCCATGAGTTTCAAAACGTCGCGGCGATTGATTCCCTCGCGTTCCTGGTCTGCGGCCTCGGCATTCGACGGGAATTCGTTCTCGAGGAAATTGCGGAATTCCTTGGTGTCCTGCAATTGCTCGAGGCTCTGCCAGTGGCGCCGGCCGCCCGGGCGCGCGAGCCGGGCGCGGATCGCGTCCAGATCAATCGGCGTTCTCGGCGGAGCGTTCGGCTTGGGATCGGAGCTCATCGTTTTGTTTTCACCGGTGACACGTCGAACAGTTTTGCAGGCTCTGTATCTTGTATTCCTTCACGAGCTGCTTGCCCAATTGCAATTGATTGGCGGGCGGCTTGTAATAGGGATTGAAAACCTCCGACTTTGGCCGCACGTACTTCTCGGGTTGCCGATGGCAATCGAGGCACCAAGACATATACAAAGTTCCCGCGCGGTAGGTGAGCGGCATTTCAGCAATCGGGCCGTGGCACGTCGTGCAGCCGACGCCTTTGTTGACGTGGATGCTGTGATCGAAATACACGAAATCGGGCAGCGCATTCACGCGGGTCCACGAAAGCGACACGTCGTCGCGATAACTTGCGCGGACGGGTTCGAGCATGCCGGCGTTCGTCCAAATTTGCGAATGGCAGCTCATGCACGTATGCGTGGGAGGAAGGCCCGCAAACGATGACTTCTCCACCGACGTGTGGCAGTAGCGGCAATCGATGCCGAGCTCTCCCGCGTGGTGGCGGTGACTGAATGGCACTGGCTGCTCGCGCGCGACGTTCTGGTCGGTATACCACGGCGACAGCGCGATCGCGTAGAGCGCGTATCCCAGCCCGCCAATGATCAGCACGGCGCCATAGATCGACATCCGCGAGATGAAGTTCGTGCTGTGATGAAAGATCTGCGGCATCGCTCTCTTATTTCCTAATCCTACCTACGAGCCTTGCTCTTTCTCCGTTTCGTGCACCAGCGAACGCACTTCCACGATCGAAATCATGGGCACGAAGCGCAGGAACAGATAGAACAGCGTCAGGAACAACCCGATCGTGCCGACGTACGTTGCCCAGTCCCACCGCGTGGGATAGTACATGTCCCACTTCGACGGCAGATATTCGCGATGCAGACTCACCACGATAATCACGAATCGCTCGAGCCACATTCCCACGTTGACCACCAAGGAAATGATGAACAGGCCCAGCACGCTCCGGCGCACCTTCTTTGACCACAGAGACTGCGGAATCACGATGTTGCACAAGATCAGGAGCCAGTAAACATACTTATACGGGCCCGCCATCCGGTTCACGATCATGTAACGGTCGAACGGATTCCCGCTGTAGAACGCGATGAACGTCTCCATCATGTAGCCGTACGCCACGATCATTCCCGTCGCGAGCATCACTTTGCCCATGAGCTCGAGATGCCGCATCGTGATCAGGTCTTCGAGCTTGTAGTACTTGCGTATTGGAATCGCCAGTGTCAGCACCATGGCGAACCCCGAATAGATCGCGCCTGCGACGAAATACGGCGGGAAAATCGTGCTGTGCCAGCCCGGCACCAGCGCGATGGAAAAGTCGAAGCTCACCACCGTGTGCACCGAAACGACCAGCGGCGTGGCGAGGCCTGCCAGCAACAGCGAAGCTGTTTCGTAGCGCGACCAATGCACCGCGGATCCCCGCCAGCCCATCGCCAGCACCCCGTAAACGATCTGCGCGGCGCGATTTCTGGCGCGATCTCGCAGGGTTGCGAGATCCGGGATCAACCCCACGAACCAGAAGAGCAACGAAACGGTGGCGTACGTCGACACCGCGAACACGTCCCACACCAGCGGACTGCGGAACTGCGGCCACATCCACATCGGATTGGGGTACGGCATTAAGTAGAAGAAGAGCCAGGGCCGCCCCATATGCAGCAGCGGGAACATTCCCGCGCAGGCTACGGCAAAGAGCGTCATCGCTTCGGCGAAACGGTTGATGGAAGTGCGCCACTTCTGGTGCAACAGAAGAAGAATTGCGGAGATAAGCGTTCCAGCGTGTCCGATTCCGATCCACCAGACGAAGTTCGTGATCGCGAAGGCCCACCCAATCGGAATGTTGATGCCCCAGATTCCCACACCCTTGACGAACAGGTAGGCAACCGCCACGTTGAAAAGCATCAAGAGTGAGAACGCCGCTCCGAACCCGAGCATCCAGCCCTTCGTCGTGCCGCGAGTGAGCACGATCGAGCTGATTTTGTCGGTTACGGTTCCAAGCGTGTAGCCCGGCTCGAGGATCAAGTCCTGTCGCTGGGCGTCAACTGTGTTTTGTGAACCCTCGGGATCCACTCAGTATCCCCTGACAGCGAACAGTTGATAATGAACAGTCGGCTTGTTGTATGGATGCGCGCGAACCGGTGGAAGGGGCAAAGAAGCTTCCGAAATCGACGCCCTGCACCCCGTGGGGCGGCAATTCCGGGTCCTGAGTGTTCGAATGCTCGAAGCGAATGATGACGAAGGGGTCTTCCTGCTTCCGATACCCAACAGACCCGCTCAGGACGCCATAGCATAAAACTGGAACCTGAAAGGACGCAAGGCGAAACGCAAAGAATTCTTGTGGCGAAAAAAATGAAGCAAACGAAACTTCCGACGCGCGCCGCACGCTCGTTTGTGAACGTTCGCTAATCCGTCCGGCAAAGCAGCGTCAAATGCGGATCGATGGCAAGATGCGTGGGCCGGAATCGCGAAACGAAATGAAAACGAGTTTCGGGCCCCGTGGTAATCACGACGCCGAGCTTCTGCGGTTTCTCTCCGGCACGCGAGGCATAAAGCGGCACTGGTGCGGTGAACACGTCGTCGACTCCCGCCTGCTCGAGCTTCCCGGTCACGAGGAACTCGCTCCCCCGAGGCTTCACTTCGAATTGCACGCGGAAACGCGGAATGCCCGTGGCACTCACCCACTCGCCGAAAAACCAGTTCATCGAGCGATTGCCGTCGAGGTCCATGGCCGGCGTCATATGCTGCTCGACGGCGCGCTGGAATTGCGCTGTCGACATCGGCTTGAACCGGTACTGGGCCAAAATCGAATGAAGAAGATCGTGGAACCGGGCGTCGGGATCTTTGTCGGCGGGATCGCGCAGCATCTCGCGAATCATGTGCATCACCCACATTCCCTTTCCGTAGATCACGGTCTCATAGGCGCCGAAGTTCTTCGATGACTCCAGGCGGTAGCCCAGTGTGAGTGGTCCTGATTCTTCCACCGTTTCGCCGGTTGCCGGCGCCTTTGCGGTCAACTCCGAACGGTATCGCTCGAGCCATTCCGCCATGCGGCGCCCGACGGGCCTCTGTTGGTCTGCGTACATTAGAGAAAGATAGTTGGCCATTCCTTCTTGAATCCAAACGTCGCGGTATGTCGCAGCCGCGGTGACGTTTCCCCACCACTGATGAGCCACTTCGTGGAACGGCATCACTTCGCGCGCCAGCGCCTGCGTCTGCTGGCCGATTCCGGCCCGTTCTTCCGCTTCTGGCGGAAGGAACGCCAGAGTGGAGAGGTAAACCAACCCGGGCCATCCTTGCCCGACCGAACCCGGAATTTGGGAAATTTTCAAATCGCTAAATGGGAATGGTCCGTTCAGGTTCTCGAAAAAGTGAATGGAATCGAGGACTTCGCCGCCCAGGTTCTTCAGAACGGCCGCCGGGTTTGGCGGTGGCTGAGGACCGGGCGGTATGCCTCCCGCAAATCCCGGCCTGCGTGGCTGCTCCGGCGAAATGGGGATCTGAGGTTGATGACGCTGGAGACGGGCCAGGATGGCGTCTTCCAATTGTCTGTTTGCGTACAATTCAACATTGGGATGCCCGTTTCCCACCGTTTCGGTTTCGTAATCCCCCAGATTGAATCCCGCAACCACGAATGGAACATCGGAGCTCCATCGTCCGGTCTTGAACTCGCCATCGTCGTGCGATTCGATCTTTCTGCCTGTCGCGATCAGCGAGAAACGCTTCGGCCAGCGAAATGAAAGGCGGAACGGAGCAAAGTGGTCCATGCGCCCCACGTGCGCGTACCACGTCTGGTGCTCTCCCACGTATTGCACGCCGTTCCCGGCGTCGCTGATGACGCTGCCGTGATAGGAAACCTCGAGGGGAAACTCTGCGCCGAGCGGAAGCGCGGAGGGAAGCACCACCAAAAGTGTGTCGTTGCCGCGAGACTGAATCTCTCGCTGGCTCAAATCCTCATTCTGGAAGTAGACGAGCGGCGCGCCATTCTCCCCCTTGATTCCAGTGATCGCCAGGTTCCTCGAAAGCTGGAGCGGAACCACGCGCTCCCCGCCACGCTCCGCTTTCAGATGCAGCGTCGTCGTGCCGTCGAGGGAAAGGTCGTCCGCAATCCTGGTGTCGATGTCATAATCGAGAGGCACGAAGCCTTCGCTGGAAGCGGAAGAAGCGTCCATCGCGCGAAACGAAGCCCACACCTCATACAACGGCACACCGTTGGCGATTCGCGGCTGACCAAAAGAAACCTGCTCGTACTGCCTCCCATCAAGAACCATGTCGATCGTGCCCCTCGTGTCGCTCAGGATGCTCGCCTCAAAGTAAGGCACCGGCTCTGACGCAAGCCAATCTTCCATCAAGCGCAGCGAGTGCGCTGAATTTGCAGAGGCAAACAGGGTTTCCCAGCTCGCGGTAAACTCAGGATCACTCGTTGCCGCATCGCCCGCATTTTGGAGGTCCTTCTCGATCTCTTCGGCCGTCCCATCGTCGAACCGCAAACACGCTCGCCAGAATGTTTGGTCGAGTATCGGCACGCCCACGAATTGAGCCAGCGAGCGCCGTTCACCCGCGTCATGCGGCGTGGCGATCGCGTGGCCCCGGCCGGCAAACACGACGCCCGTTATTCGCCCGCCGAGGGGCCGGAGAAAGGCCAGCTTGCCCTCATCAAAGGTCAGGTTGATTACATCGCGGCGCAGGCTGAGCGATCGCACCGAATACACGCGCGACGGATCGGGACGAAGTTCATTGAGCGCCTGATACAGCGCTCGCGGGTCCGTGGGAACAGCTTTTGCCGGCGGGGTCTGCGCGTGCTCTGGCGCAGGTTGAAGCGCGGCGATTCTTGGCGGCACGAAAATCCACGCCGCCGACAACACCAGAGACACGACCACGGGCGAAAACCGCGCGAAGCCCGGCATGCGTTCGACTGTACCGCTTAGGGCAAGGGCCAGCAAGCGCGACCGGAGTGGTCATAACCCATTTGCTAAAATTGGTCTGTGCATCGCGCCGTCCCCATCGCAGCTCTCTTCCTGCTTGCGGTATCCTCGGCCGCAGCGGATACGATCGTCCTGAAAAACGGCCGCCGCATCATGGCTTCGAGCGTCACCGAGGAAGCAGACCACGTAAGTTACGAAACGCCTGCCGGCCGCATGTCCATTCCGAAGTCAATCGTCGCGCGGATCGAGCATGATGATCTCACGTACTCCTCTGCCGCAAAAGCCGACTCGCAGCCGCCGATTTCGGCGCCGCAAGTGGAACCTGTTCGCGGCTACGAGGAAATTGCGCACCTCGCGATTCACGATGACTCGATCGATTTTGCGTACATCGCCCGGCTGGAAAGCGACGCGCGCTCGGGCACTTCGGAAGCCGTCGCTAAAGTGACGGCGGCTCACTACGCTGCCGCTCAGTTCCTGGTGGGCAAAGGCGATACGGACGCCGCCATCGATCACTATCGCCAGGCGCTCATCTTCGCTCCGAACCATGTAGGACTGCTGCTCAATCTGGCTGTGCTATACCTTCGACAGAGCCAATTCACTTCCGCGCTGGATCCCCTCGAACATGCGCGGCGCATCGATGGCGAATCCGGCGCCGACGCGGCCAACATCGCGAAGTTGATGGGGTGGGCTTACTACGGCTCGAACAAGATGGACAAGGCCGTCGAAGAGTGGAAGCGCGCCGAAAAAATTCGCCCGGATCCCGAGGTCGAGCAAGCGCTCGAAAAGGCGGAACGCGACAAGGCCGAGGAGGAGAGCTACCGCGAAGGGGAAACGGCTCACTTCTCCCTGAAATACAACGGCGGAGCGACTCCGGACCTCGCTCGCGGAATCCTGCGCGCTCTCGAAGACGATTTCCGCGATCTCGAGTCGCAGCTCGACTACACACCGCCCGAACAGATCAGCGTGATTCTCTATACCGAGCAGGCGTTTGCCGACATCACGCGCGCGCCCAGTTGGGTGGGTGCTCTGAACGACGGCCGGCTTCGCATTCCGGTGCAGGGCCTGGACGCGGTGACGCCCGAACTCGCACACGTGCTGAGGCACGAGTTGACGCACAGCTTTATCACGCAAAAATCCCGCGGGCGCGCGCCGACGTGGCTTCAAGAAGGTCTGGCGCAGTGGATGGAGGGCCGCCGAAGCAGTGCGAACGCCGGCGGGCTGGTCGACGCGGCGGCGCAAGGTGCCGCGCCAAGTCTTGCTTCGCTGGAAGGCTCATGGATGGGATTGCCCAGCAATTTGGCCGGATTCGCGTATGCGTGGTCACTCGCGGTCGTCGAGTCAATGATTCAGGCAGGCGGAGTCGGCGACCTCAGCCGCTTGCTCGACCGCATTGCCACTTCGGCTTCGACGGAGGCAGCCGTGCGCGAGACTCTGCACTCCGACTACTCTGACCTCGAGCAGCAAGCCGTCGTCTACCTCAAGCGCGAATACCTTCGCTAAGGTTCCAGTCTCAGCGGGGTTCTCCGCGCTCTGCGTCTCAGCGGTAAGGTCTTGGGGCTTTGTCTGGAACTGTTTCTGCCTAGAGCGTGGCCAGCAAGCCCGCCAGTAGCGCCGCCCGCACCGGCATCGCGCGAGTCACGACATGCTCGCGCGGGCTGTGCGCGCCGTCTCCCACCGCGCCGAGGCCGTCCAGGGTCGGCACGCCGAGCGCAGCCGTGAGATTGCCGTCGGAGCCCCCGCCGGTTGCCGCTTCGCCGAGTGACAATCCCATCTCGCGCATCAAGGATTGCGCGCGCCCAAACAGTTCTCGCACAGCTGCCGTGCGCTCGAGTGGCGGCCGATTCACGCCGCCGCGAACTTCCACTCTCGCGCCCGGCAAAATCGGCTTCAGGCAACGCAGCCTCCGATTGAGGTTTCTCGCGTCGGCCAGCCGCGAATAGCGGAGATCCACTTCCGCTCGAGCGTGGTCGGGTACGACATTCGACGCCGTCCCGCCTGAAATCACCGTTGCTTGGACCACGATTCCTCGACGTGGATCATTCAGTTTTTCCAGCCGCACGATTTGCAGCGCCAGCTCGTGCACGGCGTTAACTCCGCTCTTCGGGTCGATTCCTGCGTGGGCGGACCGGCCCGTCACGAGAATCTCCGCGGTGCCCACTCCCTTGCGCTGTGTCTTTAGCCGACCATCCGGACCGAACGCCGGCTCGAGCACAAGCACGGCATCGCTGCGACGCGCTTCGGCCTCAATCGCGCGTCGCGATGAGTCGCTCCCGATCTCTTCGTCCGAGTTCCAGAAGAAGACCAGCCGCTTGCGAGGCCGAATCTTCGCCGCGCGCAGCGCGTCCACCGCGAACAACGCCTGTGCGAGCCCGCCTTTCATATCGAACGTTCCCGGTCCCCACGCTTTCCCGCCCAACACTCGAAACGGCATCTTCGCGATGGTCCCCAGCGGATACACCGTATCAAGGTGCCCCAGCACCATGATTTGACCCGCGGGTCTGCCTTCGCCGAGCCACAATTCCGCTCGCACATGATTCCCATGCTTTGACTGCCGCAGAGTCCGAACGCTCGCCCCGCGCCGTCGCCATTCCGCTGCGACCATTTGCCCGCACGCGTCCACGGCGCGCTTGTCAAAGCTTGGCGACTCGCAGCGCACCAATTTGCCGAGCAGTCGCTCCATCTGATCCTCGCGGCCGCGCAAGTGCCGCAGCATTTCTTGCATGGGAGCTCGTTCTTCGCTCATCGCGCGCGTATGCTAGCAGCCACGTCATGCTCCGGCAATGCTGATTCCCCCTTTGCCGAACTTTCGTATAGAATTATTCGAACGCGCGCTGCAAAATCGCGCCTGTCGCACGCACTCAAGGCAAATGAGAGCTGCCAACACCAGAGGTCAACGATGATCCTCGACGTAAACGGGATCCAGAAAATCCTGCCGCACCGCTATCCATTTCTTCTGGTCGACGCGATTGAAGAAATGGAGCGCTGGAAGCGCATCGTGGGAATCAAGAACGTCACGATCAACGAGGCCTTCTTTCAGGGTCACTTCCCGGGGCAGCCGATCATGCCCGGAGTGTTGATCATCGAATCGATGGCCCAAACGGGAGGCCTGCTGCTTCTGCAGGAAGTGCCCGATCGCGAGAAAAAGCTCGTCTATTTCGTCGCCATCGATAACGCGCGCTTCCGCCGCCCCGTAGTTCCGGGCGATCAACTCAAGATTGAAGTCAAGGTCATTGCCTGGCGCGGCGATTTCTGCAAGATCCAAGGGCAAGCCACCGTGAATGGCGACCTCGCCGCCGAAGCGACGCTGATGTGCAAGATGGTTGACCGCACCGAACAGCCAACCCCTGCGCAAGTGACCGCCGAGAAGGCGCAATGAGCGAAATCGATTCGCGCGCGCAGGTTTCGTCCTCGGCGCGCATCGGATGCGGCTCGCGGATAGGCGCCTTCGCCGTCGTTGGCGACGAAGTCGAGCTCGGCGATGGCTGCGTCCTCGAGCATCACGCTGTGGTGCAAGGGCCTACACGGCTCGGACGCGAAAACCGCGTGTATCCGTTCGCGGTCGTCGGCGGCGATCCGCAGGATTTGACGTACAAAGGCGAGCGCGTTTCGCTCGAGGTCGGCGACGCCAACGAATTCCGCGAGTTCAGCACGGTGAACCGCGGAACGCTGAAGGGCGGGGGCGTCACCCGAGTGGGAAGCCACAATCTCATCATGTCGTACGCTCATATCGGCCACGATTCGCAGGTCGGCGACTACACCGTTTTCGTCAACGGCGCCACGCTGGCCGGCCACGTCACCGTCGAGGACTACGCCACGATCGGCAACTTCAGCCCGGTGCATCAGTTTTGCCGTGTGGGCCGCCACGCGTACGTCGGCGCGCACACCGTGATCACACAAGACGTGCTTCCGTTCTCGAAAGTCGTGTCGCCGCGAGAGACGCGATGCTACGGCGCGAACACGATCGGCCTGCAGCGCCAGGGATTTTCCCCCGAGCGCATCGAATTCATCGAGAACGCTTACCGCTTGCTTCTTCGCTCGAAACTCAATACGACGCAAGCCGTCGAAGAAATGCGTGGAACCCTCTCGCACTCCGAGGACGTCTTAAGCTTAATCCGGTTCATCGAGTCGGCCGAGCGCGGCGTGACCAAATAGGCGACCTGTGCCCGCAACCCACGAAAACAATTCCGGAGAATGGGGCTTGATCGCGGGGAACGGCGATTTCCCGTTTCTTGTGCTCGAGGGAGCCCGCAGCCGCGGGATCGATATGGCTGTGATCGCGATCCGCGAAGAAGCGTCCCCGGCGCTCGAACGCGCGACGAAGCGGCTGCACTGGGTGAGCCTCGGCGAATTGAGCCGCACAATTTCTTTGCTGCACGAAGAGGGAGTGAAGCGGGCCGTGATGGCAGGACAGGTGAAACACAACAAAATCTTCAGCTCGATTCGGCCGGACTGGCGGCTTGCGAAATTGCTTTTTTCGCTTCCGTCGAAGAACACGGACTCGCTGATCGGCGCGGTCGCACGCGTCCTGGAAGATGAAGGCATTGAACTCGTCGATTCGACTAGGTTTCTCGGACCGCTGCTGCCCGCTCCGGGCGTGCTCACGCGTCGCGCGCCCACCGAGGATGAGTCCGCGGACATCGAGTACGGACGCCAGATCGCGCGACAGATTGCGGGCCTCGATCTCGGCCAAACGGTGGTGATTCGCGACCGCGCCTGTGTGGCCATCGAGGCCATGGAAGGCACCGACGAAACCATCGAGCGCGCCGCTCGCATCACCGGCGGCCAGCGCCTTGTCGTCGTGAAAGTAAGCAAACCGAAACAGGATATGCGTTTCGATGTGCCGGTAGTCGGCTTGAAAACGATTGAAGTGATGCGAACCTCGAACGCCACCGCACTCGCCATTGATGCCGGCCGCACGCTGCTTTTCGATCGCGATGCGCTCATCGCCAAGGCGGACGAAGCGGGCATTGCGATTCAGGCCTTTGCGCCGGAATCCGCGCCGCAGTCGTCTAAGACTGAGGCAAGGAAATCGTGAGCGCAAAGCCGATCCGAGTGGCTGTCGTCGGAGTGGGCGAGTTCGGCCGTAACCATGTTCGCGTGTGGCGCGAACTGGAAGGCGCCGAGCTCGTCGGCATCGTGGATACCAATTCAGAGCGCGCGGCCAAGATTGCGGCGGAATTCGGAACGCGCGTCCTGGCGAACATCGACGCCCTCGCAGCCGAACGGGTTGACGCGGTGAGTCTCGCCGTGCCTACGAAGGAGCACGCGCGCATGGGCTGTAAGCTGCTGGCCGCGGGCCACGATGTTCTCGTGGAAAAGCCGATGGCCGCGTCGCTCGCTGAAGCTGGCGATTTAATCACCGCGGCAAAGCGCGCGGGCCGCATCCTGCAAGTCGGCCACGTCGAGCGATTTAACCCCGCGGTAGCCGCGGCGCAAGAAATCGTCTCGAGCCCCATGTTCTTCGAGGTCCACCGGCTCGGCATCTTCACGCCGCGCAGCCTTGATATCGATGTCGTCTACGACGTGATGATTCATGATCTCGACATCCTGCTCGCGCTGGTGGACGCAGAAGTAGTGGACCTGCGGGCCGTCGGCATTCCCGTGATCACCGACAAAATCGATATCGCCCATGCGCGTGTGGAGTTTTCCACCGGCACCGTAGCCAACCTCACGGCCAGCCGCGTTTCCACGGAGCGCGTCCGAAAGATGCGTTTCTTTCAGGAGCACGAATACATCTCGCTCGATTTCACGCGCCAGGATGTTCTTCGCGTGCGCGTTCGGCCGGGCGAGCCGCAGCCCGAAATCGGATTCGAGAAACTGCCCACCACGCCCGTGGAACCTCTGAGAGCCGAACTCAGCTCGTTCCTTGAGTGCGTTCGAACCCGCCACTCGCCGGTGGTGGATGGGGCTGCCGGCCGCCGCGCTCTCGAGCTTGCCGACCGGGTCATGGGAGGCATCCTCGACCACGCGCGGCGCGTCCAACTGAGTGCCTTCTCTCCACAGGAAACTCGATGATTTCACGCACTCTTGTCCCAGTTGACGTGCGCCCGCCATCGCCGGACGACTTGAAGAAGACTGCCCGGCGCACAACCACTTACATGGACGACCGCACCGTCGTCCCCACGGAACTTTCGGACGCGCCGCCCCTCGACGGCAAGTCGACCATCCCATCGTATCTTCCGCTCGGCGTGCTCGTAGACCGCACTCTCGTCCCTCGGGGCATGCCCGCGAAGCCGCTCGAAAAACTGCAGGAAGCGGCCCAGTACCATTCGATCGCGATTTTGGATTCGCGCGTCGTCGTCCCCGCCTACGTCGAACCGGCTACGCACGCGGAGATGCGCCACTTCGAAAGACTCCCGCACGAGATGTCGCCGGAGCTCCGCGAAGTGGTCGCGCCGGACGTTTTCATCACCGGCGATGCCAATTTGCTGATCGCGCCTACCACCAAGCGCGATACCAAAAATGACGCGATCATTCGCACGGTTTCAGTGATCGTGCACATTGGGCTTGTGATTTTCGTCATCTTCTTGCCGAAGATTTTTCCGTATCATCCGCCGACGCAAGACGAAATTGATCTCGCACGCAATCAGCTCAGCTTCGTGTACAGTCCGCCCGAAACCTCCGCTCCAGCGTTGCCTCCGGGACCGAAGGTTCACATCGACCGCAAAACATTGAACAAGGTAGCTCCGCCCGTCTTAGCGCCATCCAATCCGGCGCCAGCGCTGACGCCGCCGGAAAGGCCCGCCCCCGAGCTTCCCTCGGCTCCCACGCCGCATGTGCCCGTAAGTCCTGCGCCCAGCCAGACGCCGCCCCCCCTCGAGCCGTCTCGTCTCGAGCCCATCAAACCGCCCACTCCAACTCCCGGACGGCTGAATCTGAATCTGCCGGCCTCATCTCCCAATAAAGCACTCGATGATCAACTTCGAGACGCGATCAACCGACAGGGCCGCGGCAGTGTGTATACGGCTCCCGGCGGCAACATCCCACAAGGTGGTGGAGGCGGCGGACGAGGCGGCCCGGGAATGCAACCGGGCGTGTCCATGCTGACTCCTACCGAAGGCGTAGACTTTACGAGCTACCTCCAGCGATTGGTGGAGAGTGTGAGGCGCAATTGGTACGCAGTGATGCCCGAATCCGCCCGTATGGGCGAAAAGGGCATCGTAACGATTACCTTCCACGTATACAGGGACGGCAGCGTTCGCCTGCCTGATCCGTCGCTCGAGAGAACTTCCGGCAGGGAGCCGTTGGACGCAGCTGCTCTATCGTCGATACGCACGTCCAGCCCATTCGAGCCGCTCCCTTCGCAATTCAAAGCCGACTTCATCGAACTTCGCTTCGGATTTTTCTATAATATTCCCGTCGATAGCTCCTATTGACGTTCTTTGTGAAGCTCAACCGCACTCAGGTCCTCGGCGCCCTCCTGCTCGCCGCCTTGGTGTTGCTCGTCCTGCTGCTCCGATATTGGGGCTTCTGGAAATTTTCGGGATGAGCGAGCTTCCGCGGCTCGTCGTTATCCTGGGGCCCACCGCTTCCGGGAAGTCCGCGCTTGGCATCTCGCTCGCCAAGAAGCTTGACGCCGAAATCCTCGTCTGCGATTCCACGCAGGTTTACCGTCACTTCGATATCGGCACGGCGAAAGTTCCTTCGGCCGAGCAGCAAGGAATTCCGCACCACTTGGTCGATCTCGTCGAGCCATCCGACGTTTTTACCGCCGGCGATTACCGGCGGCTCGCCCTGGCGGCGCTCGAAGATCTCGCGCGCCGCCGCAAGCTGGCGATTCTCACCGCTGGCACAGGCTTGTATCTGCGCGCGTTGCTCGAAGGCCTCGCCGATGCTCCCACGCGATCCGAAGAATTGCGCGGACGCCTGCGCGAAAGCGTTTCGGTCCGTGGCCCGCAGCACCTTCATCGCGTGCTCAATCGCCTCGATCCGCAAGCGGCGGCCGGCATTTCTACGCGAGACACGCAGAAGGTCATTCGCGCGCTCGAAATTCGCTTGCGCGCGGGCAAATCCGTTGCCGAAGTGCACAGCGGCGGACGCAGTCCGCTCGAGGGCTATCGCGTGATAAAGATCGGGCTTCTCCCGCCGCGCGCTGCTCTCTACGAAAAAATTCACGCACGCGTCCTCACGATGATTTCTGCCGGCTGGCTCGACGAGATCCGGCGATTGATCGCGCAAGGCGTTCCCTCGGACGTGAAACCCTTCCAGTTCATCGGCTATTCCGAACTGCGCGAACATCTCGAAGGTCGCATCTCGCTCGATGACGCAGTCGACCAAATTCAGCGAGCCACACGCCGCTTCGCCAAGCGCCAAATCACCTGGTTTCGCAAAGAGCCCAGCGTCACTTGGCTCTCCAGCTTCGGCGACGACCCTGCCGCCCTGCGAACCAGCTTCGAATTGATCAACGCTTGACTCGTTCTCTCGCTTCGGCTACCTTGTAGGCGAACGTACGGTAGCGTATGGCCACTGCAACCGCTCTCAAGGTTCCTCATCTCCAACCAAGCCACTGGATTGAAGCCGGTATCGCGCGATTGGCTTCGGACGGCATTGAATCGGTGCGAATCGAGTTGCTTGCCCGCGACCTGCACGTCAGCAAGGGCAGCTTCTACTGGCACTTCCGCGACCGCGAGGACCTGCTCGGCAAGATCCTGGCCCGTTGGGAACAGGGTGAGCGCGACCGGCTCGAGCCTTCGGGCCACGCCGCTGAATTGCGATGGGCGTGGTTCGTCGAGCAGAATTCAACGCAAGAGCGCATTCGAATGGAACTGGCGATTCGGGCCTGGGCCCGGAAAGACGAAAAGGTCGCCGCGTGCATCTCCACGGCCGATAAAGAACGGACTCGCTTCATCGCTGACGTTCTTCGAGAAATCGGGTTCGCGAATGCTGCATCGGAATCCTGGGCCGAAATCATCCTGTTGGTTTGGGTCGGCTGGCTTGACCAGGCGGCGCAGACGGCGAACTCCGAATTGATGCGCCCCCGACTCGGCGATCTCTTGTCCCGTGTAATCCTCGCCGCGTCAGGGAATCCGGCTCCTCCGGTCTCCTGAACCACCGGAGTGGCATATCAGAACGCGGTTTCCCACCGAAGCGAGAAAATCGTATAATTGAGCCCAGATGAAATTCACTTCCCGCAGGGCTCAGCCCCGCTCTCGCGTCCATCCGGAATGAAAGCTCCGCGGTCCCTGGACAATCGAGAACGCGTGTTGCTCGTAGGCGTTGGCCTGAAAAGGCCGTCGCGCGGGGGCGGCAGGAGTCCGACCACCACCGGCCGAGACTCGCTGCAAGAGCTTGAAGAACTCGCGATCAGCGCCGGCGCCGACATCGCCGGGACCCTGCTCCAGGTGCGCGACGCTCTCGATCCCGCCACGCTCGTAGGCCGGGGCAAAATCGACGAGATTCGCATCGAAGCCGAGTCGCGCCGCGTGCCTCTCGTGATCGTCGACCACGACCTCACTCCCGTGCAGCTCCGCAACATGGAAAAGGGAATCGGCTGCCGCGTCATCGACCGCACCCAGTTGATCCTCGACATCTTCGCTTGCCACGCCCGCACGCGGGAAGGCCAGCTCCAGGTGGAACTCGCGCAATTGAACTACCTGCTCCCGCGTTTGACAGGACGCGGAGAAGAGCTTTCGCGTCTCGGCGGCGGCATTGGGACGCGCGGACCCGGCGAGCAGAAGCTCGAAACGGACCGCCGGCGCATTCGCGACCGCGTCCGAAAAATCCAACAATCGATCGAAACGGTTCGCCGCCAGCGAGCTACACGCCGCCAGGCGCGGCAGGCTGTGCCGCTTGGGATGATCGCCCTGGTCGGCTACACGAACGCGGGTAAGTCCACTCTGTTCAACGCCCTCACGCATGCGGACGTACTCACTTCCCCGCAAATGTTCGCCACGCTCGACCCTACGATCCGCGCGCTTCGACTTCCGTCGCATCGGCGCGTGCTTCTTTCCGACACGGTGGGATTCCTGCGCGATCTGCCCCCGGACTTGATCGCCGCGTTTCGCGCCACCCTCGAGGAAGTTCAGGAAGCGGCTTTGATTCTGCAGGTCACCGATATTTCCAATCCGCACCATGCCGAACAGGACGCCGAAGTCCTGAAGGTTCTTGCCGACCTCGGCGTGCAGGACCGTCCGCGGTTGCACGTGCTCAACAAAGTGGATCGACTGGGCGAAGATGATCTCGCCGCGCTCAAGAAGACCAACGGAAACAGGGACCTGCGTGTTTTCACGTCAGCGTTCACGGGCGAGGGACTTCCCGATTTACTCGCGAGCATCGATGCGGCAATGCCGGTGGATCCGCTTGTGAAGCTTCGCTTCCGCATTCCCACCGCCGACGGGAGAAACCTGGCTCTGGTTCATGCGTGCGGCCGGGTGTTGCACTCCGAAGTCCTTGACGACCACTTCCTTGTCGATGCCGAAATTCCCGAATCGCTTGCCAGGCGTCTTGAGCAGTTCAGGTTTCAGCCGCGCGCCGTCCCTGGTAGCCCACAAACACCCCCTGACGTTTCCGGTGACCAACCCAAAGTCTGATGGTGACGTTCGCGGCCCAAAAACCGCCGAAGATGCCTTTTTTCAAAGGCTTTCGGCTGGCAGGAAGACCTGCAAAACGGTGGAAAACCCTGTGGAAAAGCCCTGTCGATTTTCTCGGTATTGAACGCGGCAAGTACCCGCCTCCGGGCGGCAGCCCCACGAGGGAACCCAGTTAATTGCTTATGTAGTAGTGGTTTGCGAGAGATATCTCGTCCGCGGAATATCGCCAGGCCCCGAGCGTACGCTCTTTTATCGGCGCGGCGAATTTGCACAGGGTTGCAGCAATCCACCCGACTAAACCACGATTTCTCCGATATTTGCGGAATCACCACTGCATACACAGACATGCCTTTTTGGAGCCCCCTGACGCCCAGTACGGTTGACTCCCTCCGGGAGGGGGACTATATTGATTATCTCTTGGCCCGAAGGTGCGCTTGGCCGAGCCTTTCCGAGATTGCGATGAACCTGCCGAACAGCCTGACCGTTCTGCGAATCTTCTTCGTCCCGTTGCTCGTCGTGGTTCTTCTCACACAGCAACCGAACTGGAACTTCTGGGGTCTCCCGATTCATTTCGAAGTCTGGGGCGTTCTGATTTTGTTGATCGCGGCCGCCACCGATGTGATGGACGGTTATTTTGCCCGCACCAGAAAGGAAATCACTACCCTTGGCATTCTCCTCGATCCGATCGCGGACAAACTCTTGATCTCGGCTGCGTTCATTTCACTGGTCGCGATGAATCTGGTTCCCGCTTGGATGGTCGTGATCATCATCGGCCGGGAATTCGTAGTCACCGGCCTGCGTGAGATCGCCACGGCGGAAGGCCTGATTATTCCCGCATCGGCGCTTGGCAAAACGAAAATGATCTTGCAGGTTCTCGCGGGTTGCGCTGTGATTCTCACGGCCAAGCACCCCGCCTTGAAATCTCTCGGAAACGCCCTAATGTGGCTGGTCGTTTTGAGCGCGATTGGGTCGGCGGTCCACTATTTCCAGATGTTCTGGAGCCAGATCAATTTTCGGGTTCAGCAGCGTCGCAGCCGGGTTGTGATTGTGGAGCCGAAAGAAAAGCCTCAGGATGTCCTCACTCGCTGATTGCGAGAAGAAACTGCTTCTGGAAGTTGCCAGGCGCTCTTGCGCCAGCGCCGTCGAGCGCCGCGATTCGCCCCCCGACCTTCCTGTAAGTGACGCGCTTCGTCGGCCGGGCGGAGCATTCGTGACTCTGCACCGCGGCTCGCGGCTCCGGGGATGCATCGGCCACCTCCCATCTCGGGAGCCTCTCATCGAAGTGGTTGCTCGGTGCGCCAGGAGCGCTGCGCTCGAAGATCCCCGGTTCTCACCTGTTCGCCCCGAGGAGATTGCGGAGATTGATATCGAAATATCCGTGCTTTCGCCCCTCGAAGAAATAGCTCCCAATAATATCGAAGCGGGAAAGCACGGCTTGGTGGTTAGCCAGGGCTGGCAGCGCGGTGTGCTGCTCCCACAGGTGGCCGCTCAATTCGGCTGGACTGCGGAAAAACTGCTGGAGGAGACTTGCGTGAAGGCCGGATTCGATCGCGCCGCCTGGAAAGACCCGCAGACGCACATCCAGGCATTTACAGCGGAAGTTTTCAGCGAGTCCGCGTCAGACGCCGCACGCGCAATCACGCGCGGATCTTAGCAGCCGCGCTATTCCACTTCGACGTAGTCGCCCGCGTAGACTTCACGCAGGGTAAACGTCAACAACACTGTCGAGGAGTTCGGCCCGGTTCGTACAACGACTCCCTCGCCGAGAACTTCTCGAGGCGTGTTGCTCCAATCCCATTTTGCAGGAGCTTTTCCAAGTCCGAACGTGGGTCCCTCCGCGCCTTCGATCTCGAATGCGGTCCGCGGAGTTTGATAGTCGGTCTCGTGTTCCGTGCCGGTGTAACGGAACAAGCGAAAGTAGTCGCCCACCCGCACTCCCTGATCGCGGCCCAGATTCACATAGACGATGTCGTTGGTTCCCAGTTCCTGCTGGAATTTCTTGCCGACGATCACCATCGCTTTGGCCTTCCCGCTCGGCGGCGCGAATCGATCGAAGTTGGCTTCGGACTTCATTGGCGGCGCAGGGCGCTCCGTGAAGGGCACGATGATGTCGCCTCGCTGCAGAAAGTCGCACTCTTGCACCACTTGGGCGATCGACGTGTTGCGGTCCACCACAATCACCTTGATTCGCCCCTCATCCGCCCAGACAGTGCCCATTTTGCGAAGAATGCCGTACTGCCATTTCGTCCATTGAATGTCGATGGGGTCGACCTCGGGCCGCATCACGGAGAATTCGTCGCCTACCTTGACTCCCTGTTCCCCGCCGCGATTGATGTAGACGTAGTCGCCATAGTCGAACGTGATTCTATAGTTCGACCCTTCTCCGGTAATCACGTAGCTGCTGCGCGGAACGGCCTCCGTAGTGATGGTCCCCGAGCAATAGAGGTCGTTTTCGATCGGTACCGGCGTTTGAGCCAGCGCCGGGGCTGCTCCCGAAATAGCAAGAATGAGTCCGGCAAACACGATTTTCGCGCGCATAATGCGTGCTCCTTTGAACGGCTTTCACGGGTTGGCCGCCATAGCGGACAACCGTACCCCAAGCCTAAACTCGATGCGCCACACACCGGCGCTTATGAATCGACCGTAACAGACGCCATTGGGAGCGTCAAGATAAGCGTCCTCCATGCTTTACACATTGTGCAACGCATGGTAGAAGCCAGAATCCCCCTGTACGGAAGGCCAGGGAAGCCACCTAGCGGCATCGCGTTCCGAATTTCGATCGATTTCGAGGTGGGCAAAGAACCGTGATTGGTAAGGACAAAATCTGTGCCGTCGCCGCTGCCGCAGGCGCGCACACCATGTGGCGGCAACTCGCGCAGGCGCTCCGTCTGACTCGCACCGTGGAATTGCGCCTCGATTGGCTCGCCGGCGACCGCGAGATCGATCGTTTCCTAGGTCAACTTGCATCCAGAAAGCCGCGCGCTACCCTGATCGCTACTTGCAGGCGCCGCGCCGCCGGCGGCAAATATCGAGGTTCGATCGCCACCCAGCTCCTTCGTCTCGCCCAGGCTTTGCGGGCTGGGTGTACGTGGTATGACCTTGAAATCGAGTCCGTTCGGGAGTGCCCGCAGGAATTGCTCGAGGTGCTGGTCGGCGAAGGCCGCCAGTTGACCTCCGCCCACTTCTTTCGCCGCATGCCTCGTGACGTAAGCCGAATCGCGGGTGACCTTGGCCACCCCGCGTCCAACGCCATCAAGATAGCCGCGCAATGCGATTCGCTCGCCGACGGACTCAAGCTTCTTCGCATTACGCGTAGCCGGAGGAACGTGGTCGCCATACCCATGGGCGATATCGCACTCCCGTTGCGCGTGCTGGCACTCCGCGAAGGCAGCGCCTTGTCCTACGGTCCGGTCGAGAACGCCACTGCGCCGGGGCAAGTCTCGCTCGAACAGATGAAGAAGCTTTACCGAGCGGACCGCCTCGACCGCCGCACTCGCGTCTACGGCATTATCGGAAACCCCGTGGGCCACTCGCTTTCGCCTCTCATGCAGAATGCCGCGTTTCAAACCCGCCACATGAATGCCGTCTATCTGCCCTTTCTCGTGCGGAATCTGCGCGATTTCCTGGCCGCGATCGACCCGCTCGGGATCGCGGGCTTCAGCGTAACGCTGCCCCACAAGCAGGCGATCCTGCGCCACCTGGATGGATGCGATCCTCTGGCTGCCGCGATCGGAGCCGTGAACACGGTGGTGGTCCGGAGCGGCGGCAAGCTCTACGGCTACAACACGGACTACATCGGCGTCCTTCGCGCTCTCGAACCGCGCATCCCTCTCCGGGGCAGCCGAGTCCTGATCGTTGGCGCTGGCGGCGGCGCGCGCGCTGTGGCGTTTGCCCTCGCACAAGCGGGCGCTTCCGTTTGCATTTGCGCGCGGCGTGCGAAGCGCGCGCAGGCTCTCGCCAAAGCCGTGCGCGGCCAAGTCGTCGCGCGTGAGCGCCTCCGCCACGAATTCTTCGATGCCATCGTGAACGCGACCCCTGTCGGCATGCATCCATCGGTGGATGCTTCACCTCTAAATTCACGCGATTTGAATTGCCGCCTCGTTTTTGACACGATCTACCGTCCCCGGGAAACGCGGCTTTTGCATCTCGCGGCGAAGCGCGGCATCGAAACGGTTTCAGGCATCGAAATGTTCATCGCGCAGGGAACCGCGCAATGGGAAATCTGGACGGGCGAGCGCGCGCCGCTGGAAATCATGCGAAAAGTCGCTCTCGATGCCCTTAAAAGCGAGGAAAGACTTCAAGTCCGAAAATGATCCAGCCTGACTTCAGAACCTTCTGCCATCTCGCCGAAAAGGGAAACCTGGTCCCAGTCTACGAGACTTACACGGCGGACCTTCTCACGCCTGTCGGCGCGTACCTTCGCATCGCGCACGACTCGCGCTATGCGTTCTTGCTCGAGAGCGTCGAGGGCGGCGAGACCATCGCGCGGTACACTTTCGTCGGCGCGAATCCCGTCGAAGTGTTTCGCGCGCGCGGACGGAACTGCACTCTCGAATCCGGCGGCAAGCGCACTCGGTTCGAAGGCAATCCCATCGAAGAATTACGCCGCCTCACCTTGCGCTTTCGTCCCGTGCGCGTGCCCGGATTGCCCCCGCTGATTTCGGGCGCGATCGGCTACTGCGCCTACGACATGGTTCGCCTCTTCGAAAACATCCCGGCCAGGGGACGCGACGACCTTGGCCTCGATGACTCCGTGATGATGTTTTACCTGGGCGTGCTGGCTTTCGACCACGTTCAGCATCGCGTTTGGATCACACGCAACGTCTTCACCGAGGGCAAGGGCACGTTGCAGGAAAAGTACGACGCGGCGGTGCGCGAAATCGGGCGCACCCGGCGCATGCTCGAAGGCCCCCTGCCGCCGAAGCGCCGTGCCCGCCCGGCGACGACCCTAAATGTTCGTTCGAACATGAGCCGCGCGCAGTTTATAGCGAACGTTCGCAAGGCCAAGGAATACATCCGCGCCGGCGACATTTTTCAGGTGGTGCCCAGCCAGCGATTTTCCTCGGAAATCAGCGCCGACCCTTTCGACATCTACCGCGCCCTGCGCGTCGTCAATCCTTCGCCCTACCTCTATTTCCTGCGCCTCGACGACGTTTGTGTTGTCGGCAGCTCGCCCGAGATGCTCGTGAAAGTGCAGAGGCGCGATGTCTTCTACCGGCCGATTGCCGGCACGCTTCCGCGCGGGCGCGATGAAAAACAAGACCGCGAACTCGAAGCCAAGCTTCTCGCCGATCCTAAAGAGCGCGCCGAACACATCATGCTTGTCGACCTCGGCCGCAACGACCTTGGCCGCGTTTGCGTATACGGCAGCGTTAAGGTCGACCGCTTGATGTTCGTTGAGCGCTATTCGCACGTGATGCATCTCGTCTCCACCTTGCGCGGGAAATTGCGCGAGGGCCTCGATTGCTTCGACGCTTTGACGGCCTGCTTTCCCGCCGGAACCCTTTCGGGCGCGCCGAAGATTCGCGCCATGGAAATCATCGACGAACTCGAGCCTACTCGCCGCGGCATTTACGGCGGCGCAATCCTGTATCTGGATTTTTCCGGCAATCTCGATTCCTGCATCGCGCTGCGTACGCTCGTCGCGAAAAATGGCCGCGCCTACATTCAAGCCGGCGCCGGAATTGTGGCCGATTCCGTTCCTGAAAAGGAGTACGCGGAAACTGTGAACAAAGCCCGGGCCGTGATCACCGCCCTGGAAATCGCGCACGGTAAAGAGGTCTGAGGTAAAGGCAGGCCCGCGAATCGCCTGATGGCTTGCGTGTTAAACTGGTTTATTCGATGCTGCTGCTGCTCGATAACTACGACTCCTTCACCTACAACCTGGCGCAGTACCTTGGCCAGATGGGGCAGGAGCTCGAAGTGCGCCGCAACGACAAAATTTCACTCGATGAAATCGAGGATCTGGGCCCTCGCTTCATCGTGATTTCGCCCGGCCCGTGCACCCCGAAGGAAGCAGGCATCAGCGTTCCCTTGATCGAACGTTTCGCGGGCAAAATCCCCATTCTCGGCGTGTGCCTCGGACATCAGGCCATCGGCGCGGCGTTCGGTGGCCGCGTGATTCGCGCGCCGAAAATCATGCACGGCAAGACGAGTGACATTCACCACGATGGCAAGACGATTTTCCGCGGCCTCCCGCAGGATTTTGTCGCGACGCGCTACCACTCGCTGATCGTCGAGCGCGAAACGCTCCCGGGCGACCTACAGATTTCGGCGGAGACTTCCGACGGCACGATCATGGGCTTGCGTCACCGCACCCTGCGCGTAGAAGGAGTGCAGTTTCATCCGGAGTCCGTGCTGACCGAGCCTGGATTCCGTTTGCTTCAGAATTTCCTCAACCTCTAGAGATTTTCGCGAGAAAGGGTGGTGTTCTCTGCGCTTTCTTCTTTCTCTGCGCTCTCTGCGTCTCGGCGGTGGATTTGTCTTTTCTTGCCTAGCCGCTGTTTCAATTTTGAACGGGAGTCAAACTAGTCCGCACACTGCCAGCGTCCGGACCTACCTCGGCTTCGACGCCAACGACTATCCCGGCGATGCCGCCCTGCCAACCCTAAAGCAAACATTCGCGTTCGCAGGCTACTGGCTGAACAATCCTCCCGGCGCGAATTCCAACACTTGGCGCGGCCATCGCGCCACGCTCGCGCAACGCGACTTCGGCTTTCTCGTCCTCTTCAACGGCCGCCTCGAACGTGAATTGCATTCCGTCTCGAACGCGCGCGCACTCGGCGCCTCGGACGCCCGCGCCGCGTCGACTTCAGCCCAGCAGGAAGGATTCGCGCCTGGCACTGTCATTTTCCTCGACCAGGAAGAGGGCGGCAGCATGAACGCCGCGCAACTCGCGTACCTGCTCGCCTGGTTTGACTCCGTCGCCGCATCAGGCTTTCGCGCCGGCATCTATTGTTCCGGGATGCCGGCCAACGAAGGGCACGGCGAATTTACAATCACCGCGAACTATATTCGCGACCACGCAGGTGCGCGCGAACTCGTCTACTTCGTCTACAACGATGCCTGCCCGCCGTCACCCGGCTGCGCGTATCCGAAAAATCCGCCGCAGCCCTCGCAGAGCGGCGTTCCGTTCGCTTCCGTTTGGCAATTCGCGGAGTCGCCGCGTCGCCCCGAATTCACGCGCCGCTGCGCCGCCACTTACAGCGCAGACGGCAAGTGCTATCCCCCGAATGCGGCCCCGGGCTCACCATCTCGCTCGTCCTACATCGACCTCGAATCCGCCACGTCGCCCGACCCGTCGCACCCACGCTGAGCTTGACTCGCTCGGCCCGCCTCAGTTACGTTAGAGCCGTTCTCAGAGGACCTGCATATGGGCATCATTCCATCCCTCCAATAGCTCGCAAGCCGGCCCTCGTGGCCGATTGCGGCGCTGCACTTTCCCGCTGACCAAGCGGGCGAATTTCCTTTACGTCGTCTCGATCCACCCAAACTTTCGCGCCTGAACTTGCGCGACCACTATAGGTGAGACGCACATGCCTGGCTTCGCCCTCGAAATCGAAAATCTCGTCAAAATCTATCGCACGCGGCGTGGCGGCCTTTTCGGCCGCGCCGGTGAACCCATCCGCGCCGTGGATGGCCTGAGTTTTTCCATTCCCCGCGGCACGATCTTCGGCCTGCTCGGCCCGAACGGCGCCGGCAAGACGACCCTGCTGAAAATCCTTTCGACGTTGATTCAGCCGACCAGCGGGCGGGCGCGCATCGAAGGTCTCGACGTTCTGGCCGAGCCCCTCGAAGTTCGCCGTCGCATCTCCACCGTTTTGCAGGAGACTGCCGTCGAGATGTTTCTGAGCGTCCGCGACAACCTGCTCACGTACGCGCGATTTCACGGCATCGACAGCCGCGAGGCGCAGCGTCGCGCCGGGCGCGTGATCGAGCTTTTCGGCCTCGCGCCCGAAATTGATCGCAAGGTGCAGGACCTAAGCGGCGGTTTTCGCCGGCGCGTGCAGGTGGCGAAAGTGTTTCTGGTCCCCACGCCCGTGCTGTTTCTCGATGAGTTCTCCACCGGCATGGACCCGATTTTGAAGCGCGCCGTGATGGACTCGCTGCGTGACGAGGCGGCGCACGGCCGCACCATCGTCCTCACGACGCAGATCTTGAGCGAAGCCGAACAGCTTTGCGACGACATCTTGATCCTGAACAAGGGCCGCCAGATCGCGCGCGGCGATTTGAATACGCTGAAACTCCTGTCGCAGGGCGTTTATGAAATCGCGGTCACTTTCGATGCCTTGCCGCCTGGCATCGAAGATGCAATCGCAAGCCTTCACCCGCTCCGCTCGCAAGTGAGCGGCAACACCATCGAAGTCGCGCTGAAAGCGGAAGAAGGCGACGCCCTCGAAATCGTCGGCGCGCTCGCGAAAAGGGGCCGTGTCCTCCACGTCGAAATTCGCGGCGCCAGCCTGGAAGATATCTTCGTCGAATTAACGCAGAAAGACTGAGCGAGGAAAAATGTCAGCCATCACAGCGATTCTCTACCGCGAAAGCAAAATCCGCGCGACGAACGTCACGTTCGTCTTCTGGGATTTCTGCTATCCGCTTTTCAACCTGCTCGTGTTCGGCGTCGGCCTGACGGCGGCGTTCGGCTCGCCGCATTCCACCGCCGGATTCGACTACAACTCGTTTTTCCTCGCGGGTGTCCTCGGCATGGCCAGCTTTGCCATCGCGTCCAACAGTTCGTGGTCTTTTTTCATGGATCGAGACAACGGAATCTTCTACGAGATGCTCACGTATCCCATGAGCCGCGCGGAATATCTTCTGGGGAAACTTGCGTTCAACGTCTTCATCGCGGTGATGCAGGCCGCGCTCACGATTGGCGTTGGCGCGTCCGTTCTCGGGATCAAACTGCGCTTCGACCTGTTCCCAGTGCTGGCGATTGCGATCGTGATCGGCACTGCGGGCTGGTTCTTCTTCTACACGATCCTGGCTCTGAAGATCAGGCGCAACGACGTCTTCAACAGCGTCACTTCGGCGCTCTATTTTGTGTTTTTGTTCTTCAGCTCGATGTTCTATCCGCTCGGCCCGCTGCCGGCTTTTTTGCGCCGCGTCGCGCTGATGAATCCGCTCACGTGGGAAATCGACTTGTTGCGGTACGGCTCGATCGGCCTAGGCGACCCGCATCAGCTCGCGGTCGAAGCGGCCGGATTCATGCTCTTCGTCATCGCCTGCTTTGCTTACGCGGTGCATTCTCTGAATCAGGAATGAGATATATTCTTGCCCAATGGCACTTCAGACTCCGTGTTGAGAACAATCGACGGCCCAGCAAAGCCCGGACGCACTCTGCCGGCTGAGACGAAGCTGGTGATTTGCGTTTGGCACCGGTTCTCACTCTGGAATCCACCGCCGGGCATGGCTGCGCGAATTCGTGCCCGCTGGCCGGAAATGCAAGTCGTGCACCTGCCGAATTACGAGGGGCTTGATCGCGAACTTCCCGACGCCGACATTTTCGTCGGCTTTTCGCTGCGCGCCGAACAGTTTGCGGCTGCGCGGAAGCTCAAGTGGATTCACTCGACGGCCGCCGCGGTAGGCCAGCTTATGTATCCGGAGCTGCGCTCGAGCGGCATTGAAGTGACCAACGCAAGCGGCGTGCACTGCATCCCGATGGCGGAACACATTCTGGGCACGCTCATCGCTCTCGCGCGGCGCTTTCCCGATTGCATCCGCTACCAGCAGCAGAGCCACTGGGCACAACAGGAACTGTGGGACGGAATGCCTGCAGCGCTCCGGCCGCGCGAACTCCGCGGTCAAACCGTGCTCTTTGTCGGCTTCGGCGCAATCGGCCGCGAAGTGGCGAAAATCGCACAGCCGCTCGGAGTTCGCATCTGGGCTGTAACGCGGTCTGGCAAAGCTAACACAAATTTGGCGGAACGAGTGTTCCCGGCGTCGATGCTGCATGAAGCGCTGCCGCTGGCGGATTTCGTGATTCTCGCCGCGCCGGAAACTCCCGAAACTACTAGAATGATGGGCGCGCGCGAATTTGCGTTGATGAAGCCTTCGGCGTATTTCGTCAACGTGGCTCGCGGCGCGCTGGTGGACGAACCGGCGCTGATTCAGGCGCTCGCACAGCGGGAAATCGCCGGTGCCGCGCTGGATGTGACTTCGCAGGAACCGCTGCCGCCCGAAAACCCGCTATGGAAGGCTGACAATCTGTTCATTACACCGCACGTGAGCGCCGTCAGCGAGCACTTGTGGGAGCGGCAGACTGACTTGGTGATCGAGAATCTGGAACGATGGTTCAGCGGGCGCGAACTTGTAAATCGCGTGGACCTGGCACGCGGCTACTGAGGGCGCGTGGGTCAGTTTCCCGCAGGCGGCGCGTTGGGCGCCGTGTATCCCTGGCGCGCGTAGACGATCACTTTCTTTTCTTTGCCCTTTTTGTTCGTAACCGTGAGCGGATTACCCTGCGGATCGACGATCTCCACCTTCAGCTTGTGGTACCTGCCGTCCTGCGGCGTCGAAGGCGTGAAGGCAATTGTGTACTGCGCGCGTAGAAACCCCGCCACAGAGTTGAAAATATCATTCGCTTCGCCGGTAAAGCGCGGGAACCAGGCGTAGCCGCCGGTCATATTTGCGAACTGCGTCATCTGGTTCTTGGCTTGAAGGTAGCCGACGCCGGCTCCGCGCGGCGAGCGCAAATCCAGGCCCTCGCCCATGCCGACGCAGAAGATTGTGGTGTCCGTCTCCTTCAGCACCTTGTAGGTTTGATCCAGGTTGTGTTTGCTGAAAGTATCAAAGCCCGTCGCGAGCACGAGGATCGATTTCCGGCCGTGGACGTCGCGAAGCTGATCGAGCGTTTCCAGGATCGCGTCAAACAGGTTCGCTTCGCTGAAATCGGGGAAATACAGTGAGGCAATGTCCTGCCCCACTTTTTGCTTGTCCTGCGTGAAGTCGTCCACAAGCCGAGTCTTCAGATCGAATATCTTAAAGGCCACCCAGTCCTTCTGATTCAGGTGGTTCAGGAATCCGTAAGCCCAATACTTCGCATAGTAGGAAAACTGTCCATAAAACAGGTGGCTGAACTCCATCAAAATGACGATCGTGATCGGCGCCTCCGTTGGCGCGAAGTTCGTGATCTGCTGCGGCTGCCCGTCGTCAAGTACCCGGAAGTTTTCCCTCTTTAGATTGGTCAGGATGTCGCCGTCCTGGTCGGTCACTACCGCATCGATGTTCACCAGATTCGATTCGACGGAGATTTGCGATTGCGGAGCGGGTGTCTGAGATGGCTTTTGTTGCTGCTGCTGGCCCGAAGGTGGCGTGGGCGGCGTCGTTTGCTGTGCCGGCAGCTTGTCTGGCCCCTGCTGCTGTTGCGCGCGCGCGACGAATACATCGGGCGGCACGCCGAGTACGCCTATCAAAACTGCCAGCAATACCACTCGAGCCCACGGCACTGATCGCATGTCCACCTCACCCCGCTTGGATGCGGCTTCCCCTGCACTGGATGGTTACTTGCTATCCAGAAAACCCGGCTCGAGCGCCTCACCAGCCGGTTGAAACCGCCATGATAGTATGAAAATTCGCTCGTCGTGCGAGCTACTTTCAATCCACCGGGGGCAAACGGATGGTGCGCCGGATTTGCGGTATGTTGTCGATGGTTCTCATTGTGTCACTCACCTGCGCGGCCCAAAATCGGCCACTCAGCGCACCGCCGCCATCGCAGGCTGCTCCGGCCACGGGTCTTGACCTACCCAGACTCGAGAGCGAAGCCATCCTCTGGCTTCAGGCGCTGATTCGCATCAACACTACAAACCCGCCGGGCAATGAAATCGCGGCCGCGAAATATCTCGCGGACATCCTTCAGCGCGAAGGCATCACCTCCGAAATCTTCGAAAGCGCTCCGGGACGCGGCTTTCTCGTCGCGCGTCTTTCGGCCACGGCCGTGCCAAATCCCTCGCGCGCGCTGCTGTTGATGGGTCATCTGGATGTCGTCGGCGTGGACAAATCGAAATGGACCGTGGACCCCTTCGGCGGCACCATCAAAGACAACTATCTCTACGGCCGCGGCTCGGTGGACGACAAGGGAATGGCGATCGCCAACGTAGCCGTGATGATCGCGCTCAAACGTTCGGGTGCGCGGCTCGATCGCGACGTTATTCTGCTCGCCGAAGCCGACGAGGAAGCGGGCGGCGAGTTCGGAATCAAATTCGTGGTCGAGAAGCACTGGGACAAAATTGCAGCCGGCTTCGCGCTGAACGAAGGCGGTCCCGTGGTCATGAAGAACGGCAAAGTGCTGTACGTCGGAGTCCAGGCCACCGAAAAAGTCGCGGAGAATGTCGACGTGATCGCCACTGGAACTGCCGGCCATGCGTCGGTTCCGCGAAAAGATGATCCGGTAACTCATGTCGCGGCGGCCATCGCGAAGATCGGAACCTTCGAGACGCCCGTGCAATTCAATTCTGTTACGCGGGCCTATTTCGACGGTCTCGCGAAAGTGGAAGACGACGAGACCAGCAAGTGGATGCGCGCCCTTGAGGAACCCGACCGCGCCCAGCACGCCGCCCGCTGGATCTCGAATGCCGACCCCGTCTGGAATTCGATGCTGCGCGACACGATTGCGCCCACGATGCTTCAGGCGGGCATTCGTCCCAACGTCGTGCCGTCAGAGGCGCGAGGCGTCGTCAACATCCGCCTCCTTCCCGGGAATTTGCTTCAGCCGCTGCTCAGCAAGCTCGAGCAAGACGTGAACGACCCTCAGATTCGGTTTGAGACCGAGCCCAACGGCGGCCAGCCTGCGCCTTCGTCGTCGCTTTCATCCGATCTTTACGCCTCGGTCACGCGCGTGGCGGGACAGGATTTCCCCGGCGCCGCCGTCCTGCCATACATGTCGACGGGTTTCACGGATTCGGCGCCGCTGCGGATGCGCAACGTTCAGGCCTACGGCCTGCTTCCCTTCCCGCTCACTCAGGACGACGCGCTTCGGATGCACGGTGATGACGAAAGGATCCCGCTCGACTCGTTCCGCAAGGGCGTGGATTTCCTGTATCACATCGTGACAGATTTTGCGGTGTCGAAATAACATCCATGAACCATCGAAGGGCAAAGATTGTTTGTACTCTCGGACCCGCGAGTTCGTCCGCGAAAATGATCGACCATCTTGTGCGCGCGGGCATGGACGTCGCCCGCCTGAATTTTTCGCACGGCTCTCCTGCGGCGCATGCCCAGCGAGTGGCCGCGGTCCGCCGCGCGTCCGGACATTACCAAAAGCCGATTGCGATTCTCGCGGACCTGCAAGGCCCGAAAATTCGCACGGGGAAGCTCGCGCAGGGCCGTCCCGTGCGCTTGCGTTTCGGCCAGCGTCTCACGATTACCACCAGGAACATTCCCGGCACGAGCGAAAGAATCAGCACCACATTTCACGAGTTGCCGAAAGTCGTAAAGAAGGGCGACCGGATTCTTCTCAGCGACGGCGAAATCGAGTTGCGAGTCATCTCCGCGCGCCGCGACGAAGTGATTTGCCAGGTAGAAAATGGTGGTGACCTCGGCGAGAACAAGGGCATCAATCTTCCCGGCATCAAGCTGAATATCCCGTCACTCACACGCAAGGACCGCAAAGACCTCGCGTTCGCGCTGCAGTTGGGCGTCGACTACGTGGCGCTCAGCTTCGTGCGCACGGCCGCGGACGTGCGTGCCGCGCACGCAGCCATCGCGCGGGCGAGGAAAGCCACGCCGGTGATCGCCAAGATCGAAAAGCCCGAAGCGGTCGACAATCTCGATGAGATTCTGAGCATTGCCGATGGAGTGATGGTGGCGCGCGGCGACCTCGGAGTCGAGATGAACCCCGAACGCGTCCCCGTCGTTCAAAAGCAAATCATCACGCGGGCGCGCAACGCGCTCGTTCCCGTGATCACTGCGACGCAGATGCTGGATTCGATGCAGAAGAATCCGCGTCCCACGCGCGCCGAAGCGTCCGATGTGGCAAACGCCGTCTTCGACGGAAGCGACGCCCTGATGCTTTCGGGCGAAACGGCCGCCGGAAATTATCCGCTCGAGTCCGTCAAAATGATGGACCGCATCATTCGCGAGGCCGAGGCCAGCGTGACAGACCAGTTGCGGCCCGCGCGCTTTGCCGAACTCGACATCAGCGAAGCCATCGCTGAAGCGATTTGCCACGCCGCGGAAGAGCTGCGCATGAAAATGATCGCGGTGTTCACCGAAACCGGATTCTCGGCGCGCCTCGTTTCGAAATACCGTCCGCGCGCCCCGATCGTCGCGTTCACACCAAATCCCGAAACGCGCCGCAGACTCGGCCTCCTCTGGGGCGTTCTGCCGAGGCGTATCGCGCCCATTCGTCACGTGGACGAACTAGCAAAAGCAGCGGAGCGGCGACTCCTCGAAGAAAACTTGGTGAAACGCGGTGACATCGTCGGGGTGATCGCCGGAACGCCGATCGGCGCACGCGGCACCACAAACCTGATGCGCCTAATCCGCATCGGCGGATAGTATCGAGGCTCAATTCACCCAGTTGTCAGGATCCGAAGGCGGCTTTTCCCGGTGCTCCCGCACGTACACATCGAATTTCTTGCGCAGCCTGCGCCGTTTCCAGTCGGAAAAGTAGTTGCGGAAATTGTAGAGGTGGGTTCCCCGTCGCAAATAGATAAATCCCACTAACATGCCGCCGAGGTGGCAAACGTGGCTAACGCCGTCTCCGGTCGCGCCAATCGTCATAAAAAATTCGATCGCGCCCATTACGATCACAAACAACCGCATCGAAATCGTCACTGGCAGCGGGAAAATCCACACTTGCCGGTGAGGAGTCACCACCGCCGCCGCGAGCAACACTCCATAGATCGCGCCCGAAGCGCCAATTGTCGGGATCGTCGCCACACCCCGAAGGTGCGGGTCGAGCATGAGCCTGACGATAACGTCGATCAGGCCTGCTCCCACTCCGCATAGGAAAAAGTAGATCGTGAAGCGCTTCGCGCCCCACATATGTTCCAGGTCGGCGCCAAACATCGCCAGATAAAGCAGGTTGAACAGGATGTGCAGAATTCCGGAGTGAAGGAACAGGTACGTAAACGGCTGCCAGACGAATCCACTGAGAACTCCCAGCGGCGATAGTCCGAAATAATGCAGCCAGAAAAGATAACCCTCTTGGTGGAAAAACAGGCCCGAGAACGTCTGCAGAAGAAAAACGGCAACGCACGTGAGGCAAATCGTCTTGATGGCGCGCGGAAAGTAGCCGCTCAGGTCAAATCGGTAGCCGTAGCCGCGAGAAAAGGAGCCCACACCAATCAAGTGTAAAGCCTCGCGGCCACCCTGTCAAAGACGCGGACGGGAATAGACCTGCAGCACTCTCGAAGACGGTCACGTCACTGCTGAATGATTATCTTGGGATTCGACCTATTCGATTCCTTGTCGGGTGGCGGCGGCCACACACAAGACGATTGCGATGAATAGAAATCAAATGACAGACCACTCGAAGGCGGATTAATTGCGTCTCTTATCTTGCCGCTCTTTCGTTCACCGCCAGCAGCGGGGACGCGCCATCCGTGGGCGTTGAAAGGACTATTCGATGGATCAGTACAGACGTACAGACGCACGTTTGAATTATTGGTCCATACAACCCTCTCATCGTTCTTCTTGGAAAGCGTATACGGCCCCGTTGACGTCGCAGACGAGATGTCGATATGGTATTTATAGTTACCGTCAACCACTGCTCCGCCGTTGCTAGGCTGTGCTTTATCCACAACCGAGGTACACAGCAACATGACAACCCCGGCCACGCAGAGCAAACTCGCCTTGTATCTCTGTTGACATTTCATCGGAGACCTCCTGATTCCGTGCGATTGCTATTAATACTTCTTGCCTTTGTTGTAAGTCAACAAGTTCTGGAATCCCGTATTGGTTCGCAGGTTGTCGAGGGCGGGGTTGTCTTCGATTTGCGCCAGTGGAAAGCCGGCGTCGATTGCTTTTTGGAGCCAGAGGATCGTCTCTCTGTCATCGCGAAACTGGTTGTGAATCATCGCCATGATGAAAACCACGTTGGGATCGCGAGGAGACAATCGAAGAGCGCGGTTAATATACGCAAACGCCGCATCTTTGTCGCCGAGCATCGAGCGATAATTCGCAATGTCCGCCAGGACCGATCCATCCTGGGGATTAATCGTTAGTTGTTGGGTTGCGAGTTCCGCGGCTTTGGTGTAGTCGCCAACCGCTTCCGACCTGCGCCCCCCATAATAGTAGGCGTCTGCCAAGTTCCCCCACAAAGGGTAGTTGTTTTGATCGAATTCAACCGCTTCGCTGAACGCCTTCGCCGCCTTGTCGAATTCTCGCAGGTGAAAATATGCGGTGCCAAGATTCGATAATGCACCGCTCGTTTTTCTTATCGCATTTGATTTGTCGAGCGTGGAAACGGCCTGCTGATAATAGCCTTCGAAAATTTCAACAGCACCAAGATTGCTGTAGCCCCAGAAGCTATCGGGAGATATAGAGATTACCTTGCTGAACATTTCAGCGGCGTTGGCGTATTGTCCCTGACTCACGAAAAACGCCCCCAATAAATTGTAATTTCGCGAGTATTGAGGCCGCATCGCGATCGCTCGCCGATACGTCTCCTCGGCCTGATCCGATTTGCCCAAGGCTTGGTAGACGGAGGCGGCGCCCACTACCGCATCGTCATTCGTCGGATCGAGCTCGCTGGCCTTGGCAAATGCGGTTGAGGCTAGAGCGTACTGCCCGGTGCCTTTGAACACTGTTCCCAAGCAAACGTGGCCCTCAGCCACGGAGTCTTGAAGCTCGACCGCCGATTTACAGGCTTTCGTCGCGCGCTCAACATAGGACGGATCATGGGCCAACTCGTACTTTTGCCAATAAGCCTCCCCTAGTCCCGCATATGCCAACGCGTATTTAGGGTCTGCTTCGATAGCTTTCAGGAAAGCTGTTATGGCAGTGTCGATGCTCTCCGGTTTTGAATACTCCTGCAAATTTCCTCGACCCTCTAGATAGTAGCTAAAGGCGGCGCCCTGTGATGTTCCTCGTTCCTCATGCCCGCCACTTTCCTGTGGCGTCAGTTCGAGCTGGAGAGCGTCCATGATGCTGTCTGAAACTCTGTCTTCCAGCATGAAAGGATCAGCCGCCGGGGCTGTGATCGTGTCTCCCCGTAACTGTCTGTGGGTCTTCGCATCCACCAGACTGTAGTTGACCCGTAACATGTCGCCGGATCGGCGAATCGCGAGTTCCAGCCCGAGATTGACGCCAAACTCTTGATTGGCGTCTTGTAATGTCTTGACGCCCTTCGATCGAATCTCACTGGCGGGGATAACTTGCAAGTTGTTGGCCCGGGTTAGACCGGTTAGCCTGGTCGTAATCGTTTCATCCAATCCTTCTCCGAAGGCAGTCATCTCGGGGCTGTCGGATGCCTCAGCCAGAGGCAGGATCGCGAGTTGCTTTTCAGTGGGGAGGCGCCGATTAGCAACAAAATATCTCTTCAGCAGAACAACGGAGAAAACTGCCAACGCCAGAATCGCCAAAAGGACCAATCCCAATTGTCGCGTCAGTGATCGATGAGGCCGGGAGGGCACGCTCAGAGCCCCGAACGCAGCTTCAACCTCGCCGCAGCTTTGATACCGCCTCTGAGGTTCCTTTAGAAGGCACCGCGAAACAACTCCTCGGAGCCTTTGAGACAGGTGCGGAGGCAGAGTGGTGGGATCAGATCCGAGAATGGCAGAACTGAGTTCAAAAGCGGTCCTTCCCTGAAATGGTCTCCGGCCCGAACACGCCTCATAGAGCAACACGCCATAAGACCAAATGTCGGTGCGGGCATCGGAGGGCTCGCCCTGTAACACTTCAGGAGCCATGTAATGCAACGTTCCGGCCCCCGGTTGAATGTCCTCAAAGCTCTCAGTTGACGCTAGATTCGTATTCTTAATCGTTCTTGAAAGGCCGAAATCCAGAACTTTCACATGTTGATTCGGCCCAACCATGATGTTGCTGGGCTTCAGATCTCGATGGATTATGCCGAGCCGATGGGCCGCACCGAGTGCGCCCAAAACTTGCAGGCTCACATATACCGCTTCGCTTTCGCTCAGGGGCCCATTGGCTATCTTCTTTTCTAGGGTCGAGCCAACAATGTATTCCATTACCAGGAAGTCAACACCGGTTTGCGTGTCGAAGTCGTGAATTGTGGCGATGTTTGGGTGGTTCAGCTTGGCAAGGGCCAAGGCTTCGTTTCGAAATCGCGTCCGCACAGCCTCTTCGGACAACAGCCCTGGCGGCAACACTTTTATCGCGACTTTTCGGTCGAGACGTACGTCATGAGCGAGGTAGACCACGCCCATTCCACCCTGACCGATTTTCTCGATGATTCGATAGTGCCCGAGCGTTTGGCCAACCATTAGAGCCCACCGCCACCGCCGCAACTGGAGACGAGAACCTCGGGCCTACTCATGAGGACTACGAGCGGGTTGATGGTGATGCAAGTCAACCTCGAATTATCTTGTGTGTCAAGAGGGGCCTCGCGCTGGCCTGCGGCGGCGCGGCCGGACAATGCCGGAGCGCCGACCTCTCCTTGCTGACTCACGGGACCGGGTATACAGTGTCGGGCGGCCTGGGGGGATCGCACTCGCAGGCCTGCGGGTCAACGCTCGAATCTTGCTTCGGGAATCTCCCGCTACCAGGTCAAGTCCCAAGGAGAATTCATGACGGTGCTTCGCGCTTTCTTTTGTTCGGCGCTCATAGCGGCTCTGTTGCACTTGCCGGTGAACAGCGTGGGCCAGCAGATGGCTACGGATTCGCCGCAACTCGCGGGATACGCCGCGCAATCCTCGCCCAGCGAGATCACGCTCGAAAAGAAATTCCGCGACGGCATCGTGCCTGCCGACATCCGCGAAAACATGCGGCGTTTGAGCGCGCGGCCCCACCACGTCGGCTCCCCGTACGACAAGGACAACGCCGAATGGATTCTCGCGCAGTTCAAGGCCTGGGGATTCGACGCGCACATCGAGACGTTCCAGGTGCTGTTTCCCACGCCGAAGGAGCGCGTCGTCGAGCTGTTGCAGCCCACGCAATTCAAGGCAAAACTTAGCGAGTCGGCGGTTGCCGTGGACCCCACCTCGAATCAGGCCTCCGAACAGTTGCCCACGTATAACGCGTATTCGGCGGATGGCGACGTAACGGCGCCGCTCGTTTACGTGAACTACGGCAACCGTGAGGACTACGAGCAGCTCGATCGCCTCGGCATCTCGGTGAAAGGCGCCATCGTAATTGCGCGCTACGGCGAAGGCTGGCGCGGCATCAAGCCCAAGGTCGCCGGCGAGCACGGCGCGGTCGGATGCATCATCTACTCCGATCCGCAGGGAGACGGCTACTTCCAGGGTGGGGAATACCCCGCCGGCGGCTGGCGGCCGCGCGACGGCGTGCAGCGCGGCAGCGTGATGGACACAGACTATCCCGGCGATCCGCTCACGCCGGGCGTCGGCGCCACGGAAAACGCGAAACGCCTTCCGATCAAGGACGTAAAAACAATCACGAAGATTCCCGTCCTGCCGATTTCGTCCGCCGACGCGCAACCGCTGCTTGCTTCTCTAGGCGGTCCGGTCGCCGCGGAGGCGTGGCGCGGAGCGCTGCCAATCACGTATCGCATCGGACCGGGCCCTGGGGTCGTGCACCTGAAAGTTATGTCGAACTGGGACATCAAACCCGTCTATGACGTGATTGCAACGCTGCACGGATCGGACGACGCAGCCCAATGGGTGATTCGCGGCAATCATCACGACGCCTGGGTCAACGGCGCGGACGACCCCATTTCCGGCCAGTCGGAAATGCTCGAGGAAGCGCGGATGCTGGGCGAATTGCACAAACAGGGTTGGACGCCGAGGCGCACCATCATCTATTGCGCCTGGGACGGAGAAGAGCCGGGATTGCTTGGCTCCACGGAATGGGTCGAGACGCACGTCGAGGATTTGCAAAAGCACGCCGTCGCCTACCTCAATTCCGACAGCAACGAGCGAGGCATCTTTTTCGCGGGCGGCACCGAGGACCTCGAGAAACTGGTGAGCAGCGCCGCTCGAGATGTGCAGGACCCAGAGACGAAGATGACGGTGTACGAGCGCTCGCGGCTCTACCGGATCGGCGCTGAGAAGGATCCGGAAAAGCGCAGCGAAATCCGCAAGCGCGATGACCTCCAGATCTTCATGCTCGGCGACGGATCGGATTTCACCGCGTTCCAGGACTTCGCCGGCATCCCGGCCCTCGACATGGAGTTCGGTGGAGAGGATGAAGGCGATCAGTATCACTCCATCTACGATGATTTTTACTGGTACACGCATTTCGTCGACACGGATTTTTCCTACGGCCGCGCGCTCGCGCAAACCGCCGGAACGGTGATTTTGCGGCTGGCGGACGCGGATCTGATCCCCGTGGACTACTCCGCCCAGGCCGACGCCATCGCGAAGTATGAATCCGATCTCGAAAAACTCCTGAAAGACAAGCAGGACGAAATCGCTGAACAGAATCTAGAATTGCAGGAGGGCGTGTTCAAGGCGTCGGCTGATCCGCACAAGACGTTCGTGCCTCCTCCGCAAGAGGCCGTTCCGCCATTCATGAATTTCAGCCCGCTCAAGAACGCGATCGAGCGCCTGAAGAAAAGCGCGGACCTTTATTCCCAGGCCCTCGCCAAATGGAAGGCGCAGGGCTCACCGGCGATTCCACAGCAGTCTCTCGACCAGGTGAACGCGGACGTGATGCGAGTTTCACGGCTATTCCTGAATCAGCAGGGATTGCCGGAACGGCCTTGGTTCAAGAATCAGGTTTACGCGCCCGGCGCCTACACGGGCTACGGCGCCAAACCGATTGCCGCCGTTCGCGAATATATGGATGAGAAAAAGTGGAAGGAAGCGGAAGGCCAGATTCCGCAGGTCGCGCAGGTGATCGAAAACGTGTCCGCAGGAATCGATCAGGCCGCCGCCGACTTCCAGAAGGCAATCGGACCGAAGAACTGAACTCAACGGGGGAGTCTGGAAGAAAACAATGCGAAAAATTCTAATTCTAAGCGTGATGCTGAGCTTCGCAGCCGTGGTCGCGCAAGGTCAGGCTGAGCCTTCCAAAGATGGCAAGAAATTATTCGGGACCGCGGAAGCCATGCGACTCGCGCGCGTGAGCTCGCCGCGGATTTCGCCGGATGGGGCGCGCGTGGCGTATCTGGTGGCGGAGATGCAGATGGGGAAGGACGCCGACGCGTCCCAGAAAGACGAACAGCCCGGCAAATTCGTGACGCAACTCTGGGTAGTTCCCACTTCGGGGCCGGCCAGCGCGACGCGGCAATTCACGCGCGGCGAAAAAAGCGTCTCTAATGCGAAGTGGTCGCCCGACGGCAAAATCCTGGCCTTCACGATGGACGCGGGCGACGAAAAGGACGCGAAGCCGCAAGTCTGGTTCCTGTACGCGGATGGCGGCGAGGCTTGGCAAGTCACGAAACACAAATCCGGCGTGGCGGGGTATGAGTTCTCTCCCGACGGCAAGACGCTCCTTCTCGTGGCCACAGTTCCGGAAAGCGCCGACGAAGAAAAGCGCAAGAAAGTGAAAGACGATGCGGTCGTCGTGGATCACGACTTCAAGATGGAGCACCTCTGGACCTGGGACATTGCAACGGGAGCGGAAAAGCAGATTACGCAAGGCGAATTTACGGTGAGCGATGCGCGATGGTCGCCCGACGGCTCGCACATCACGTTTACGTCGAACCCAACCCCGCTGCAGGACGATAGCAGTCTGCAAACGGCCATGGTCCTTGATATCTCAACCGGCAAGCAGCGCAAACTGGCCGATGCCGCCGATCCCACGCACACGGCGCGATGGTCGCCCGATGGCAAATGGATCGCTTATTTGAGCAGCGCCGGCGAGTCGATTTACCAGGTGAATCTCTTTGTGGTGGGCGCTGACGGCGGCAAGTCACGCAAACTCACCGGCGGCTTCGAGCTGGACGCCGGCGAACCCCTTTGGAGTTCCGACGGAAAGACGATTTATTTCAGCAGCTTGAACCGCGAAACTGAGGAAGTATTCGCAGTGGACGCAACGGCCGGAACCGTGCGGCAACTCACCGACAAGCCTGCGGTGATTCAACTGACGGATATCAACATCAAGAGCGGGATCGCCGTTGGCACATTGTCCGATCCAGCGCATCCGGACGACGTTTTTCGCTCCGACCTTAGCTTCAGCTCGCTCGACACGGTGACGAATCAGAATCCGTGGCTCGCGGAGTACGCGCTAGGCGCCACAGAAGTGGTCCGCTGGAAGAGCAGCTTGGATGGGATGGAGATTGACGGCGTGGTGACCAAGCCCGTCGGCTTCGACCCCTCGAACAAGGTTCCTTTCCTCCTGAATCCGCATGGAGGTCCAACGGGAGTGTCGCTGCTTTCGTTTTCCACGACGGCGCAGGTCATGGCCGCAAACGGCTACATGGTGCTGCAGCCGAATTTTCGCGGCTCGGTGGGTCGCGGAGAGAAATTCACTCGGGGCAATCAGAATGATTGGGGTAATGGCGACTATAAGGACGACATGAGCGGTGTGCAAGCAATGGTCGACCGCGGCTGGGCCGATCCCGATCGTCTCGGCGCTTTCGGATGGTCTTACGGCGGCTACATGACTTTTTGGATCGACACGCAGACCGACCGTTTCAAGGCGATTTCGCCCGGCGCCGGCCTGCCCGATCTCTATTCCATGTACTCGCAAAGCGACATTCATCGCTACATGCGGCTTTACTTCGATGAGAAGGCCCCCTGGGACAATTTTCAGGAGTATTGGGATCATTCGCCCATGAAGTATGTGGGAAACGTCAAGACGCCGACCATGATTCTTCACGGCCAGTCAGACACGCGCGTGCCGATTCCGCAATCCGAGGAATTCTATCGCGCACTTTCCGAGCGGCACGTTCCGGTCGAGTACGTTGTGTATCCGCGTGAGAATCACGGCTTCGTCGAACCGCGCCACCTGGTGGACCGCTTGCAGCGCTATCTGGTCTTCTTCGGCAAATACTTGAACAATCCTCCGGTCACGGAACCGAAAGATGTTGTAGACCGGATGAAGAAGGATTTGCCCTAGCGATTGAATTCCCTTCCAAGCCTTCGAAACGGTGAAGCCGAGAATGACAAAACTGAGAACGCTCCTCTTTCTCTTCGCAGCCTTCGTTTGCGCTATTCCTTCCGCGTACGCGCAAGTGAGTTCCCTTCCGCATCTTTCCAGGGAGGGTGCCGCCACCCAACTTATTGTCGACGGGAAGCCGTTCCTCATTCTGGGCGGCGAGCTCCACAACTCCAGCTCATCTTCTCTCGACTACATGCAGCCGATATGGCCGCGCCTCGCCGCCATCCACGTCAATGCGGTCCTCACTCCTGTTTCGTGGGACCTGATTGAGCCGCAAGAGGGTAAGTTCGACTTCACGCTCGTTGACGGCTTGCTCCAGCAAGCGCGTCACAATAATCTGCGCATCATTTTCCTGTGGTTCGGAAGCTGGAAGAACGGCGTATCCACCTATCCGCCGGCCTGGGTGAAAACCGACTATGCGCGTTTCCCCCGCGCGCGGGACGAAGCCGGTCGCCCGCTCGAAATTCTCTCCACCTTCGGCGCCGCGAGCCGCGATGCGGACGCGCGCGCGTTTGCCGCATTGATGCGCCACATTCGCGAAGTAGATGCACAGAACCACACCGTCCTGATGATGCAAGTGGAAAACGAAGTGGGCGTGCTCCGCGAAACGCGTGACCGCTCCCCCGTCGCCAACGACGCGTTCGCCAGGCCGGTACCGGCCGACCTGATGCAATACCTCCAAAAGCATAAGGAGACCCTCATTCCAGAGTTCCGCAAGGTATGGGATGACGCGGGTGGAAAGACATCCGGAACCTGGGAACAGGTCTTCGGCCCGGGTAAGCCGGCGGGCCTGGCGATTCCCGTCCGAACGCTCAGTCCGCCCTTGACGCCCCAGGAACACGAGACCGAATGGCGCGATTTGCATTGGCCCGTGGATGAAATCTTCATGGCGTGGCAGTACGCGCGGTATGTAAACCAGGTCGTCCAAGCCGGAAAAGCGGAATACAACATTCCCATGTACGTAAATGCCTGGCTCCAGCAGCGCGACCACGCTTGGCCCGGAACATATCCGAGCGGCGGCCCTCTCCCGCAAGTGATGGACGTGTGGCGCGCGGGCGCTCCAGCTCTCGACATGTTGTCGCCCGATCTCTACGTGCCGGAATTCGACGAGCTCGCTGCGAGATATACACGCTCCGGTAATCCGCTCTTTATTCCGGAGAGCGCCGGAGACGCTCGCGGCGCCGCCAACGTGTTTGCGGCCTTTGGGCAGTACGCCGGAATCGGCTACTCGCCGTTCGGCATCGAAAATCCGTCCACTGCAGAACCGGACAGCCCCTTGGCCAAAGCTTACGAATTCCTTACCCAAATCTCGCACTTGATTCTGGCGCACCAGCAGAAAGGCACGATTGCTGGCGTCGCCCTGGACAAGGACCATCCGGTTAAGAAGATCGCGCTCGGGAACTACACCTTGGAAGTAAGCTTCGCGCGTTTCGGCAGGGCGCCTCAGAATCCTGATTATGCCGCGGCAATCGTCATCGCTACCGGAGACGGTGAATACCTGGTCTCCGGTAAGGGCGTTTCCGTTGCCTTCTCCTGCGAGCGCCCCGAATGCTTGACGGTAGGTCTAGCCAGCGTCGAAGAAGGTACTTTCGTTGACGGCCGATGGGTTCCAGGTCGCCGCCTAAACGGCGACGAAATCATGTCCGGCGCAGGCTTGCGCTTGCCCGGCGATACCTACGCGATCCAGAAGGTACAACTCTACCAATACCGTTGAGTTTCCACCAACGCCCGACGTCCGAATCGCGAGCGATGCGTTCCCGTATCTGGACGCAACTCTCACCATTTTGTCATCCCGAATCCCGCGGTTTGTGCGGGTGAGGGATCTGCTTTTCGCTTTTGTAGGCCGCCACGACTCTCGCCTACGATTGATTCAGCTTTTTCCGTGCCGAGACGAAGAGTGTCGCCGCAAGCGCAACGAATAGCGCAACTCCCAGCCACGGCGCGACGCGCAAGTTCGGGATGTGATTTTCTCCCCATCCCTTGAACAGCTTTTCGGGCCACGGCAGCAGCAGGACGCGCCCCAGCCAGTGCGGGATGTGCTTGCTGAGTTCCGAGTCCTGCATAAGATTAAGCACGATGGCGAGCAACCCGAACACGCCGCCTGCCGCAATCAAGCCGCTCGCGTAGAGCGAACCCGGACTCACTTCGTTTTCCGCGTCGCTCTTCTTCTCCGTGCCCTGTTCCGCAAGCCAGCGCACCAGCCCTCCGGCAAACATCGCCATGGTCGTGGCAATCGAAAGGTACGATCCTACGGCAAACGGAAGCGACCGCACCCCCAGCAGCTCCACCGCAATCACGAGAAACACCCCCAGGAACACGAGCCGCCACGGCAACCGCTGATTCAGGATTCCGCTGATCACCGTCGCCATCAGTCGCGCTTGCGGCGCGGCAGCCTGGTCGCTGCCGATTCCCTGCACCCACTGAACTTCGATTCGCTGCGTTCCAGCATCGTAGAGATATTTGCCGTCGGGAATTTCGTGCGAGCCAAGCGAGTTCACCAGAACGTACGTTTTCCCCTGGTACGCATAGTTGTCTTCCTGCCGCTCCACTCCCGACGGAAGATGATTGATATCGAGCGCGATTTGAATCGGCTTGTACTGCGCCAAGCCCACGTTCATCAGGATCAGCGTTCCCCCGATCGCGAACGCCGACACCAGCACGCCCACCATAAGGCCGATTTGCTGCCAGTACGGCGTTGCGCCGACCAGGTAGCCGGTCTTCAAGTCTTGCGACGTGGCTCCCGCGATTGCCGACGCGATGCAAACAAGCCCGCCGATTGTCAGCGCCAGCACCGCGTACGAATTGGCGGTCCAGTGCACGAACAAAAACACGGCGCACGTGGCCATCAGGGTCGCAATCGTCATCCCGCTGATGGGATTCGACGAATTTCCGATCAGGCCGCTGATGCGCGACGCCACCGTCACAAATAGAAAACCGAACACAATCACAAAAGCCGCCGCCAGTAAATTCGAGAACAGCCCTGTCTGGGCGCCGGGAATCGGCTTGAACGTCAAAAACGCCCATATCATCACCATAATCACGCCAGAGCCCACCACCACCATGCGCATCGAAATGTCGCGCTCGGTGCGGCTCGCGGCAGGCATGTCGGCCTGTTTCGCGCGCACATCCTTCAATCCGGCGGTGAGCGCCGAGAAAATCGTCGGCAGCGTTTTGATCAGCGTGATCAGCCCGGACGCGGCCACCGCGCCCGCGCCCATGGGCCGGATATAACTCGCCCAAAGCTGGTCGGGCGTCATTTGCGGAATAGGAATCGTGCTCGGATACAGCGCGGCGTTCGGCGCCAGCGATCCGAAGAAGCGTATCGCCGGCATCAACACGAGCCACGAAAACACCCCGCCCGCAAAAAGAATTCCCGCCACGCGAGGCCCGATGATGTAGCCCACCCCGAGATACTCCGACGTGATCGCCGCGCGAATCGACGCGCCCGGCAGCCAGTTCGGCTGGTACTCGGGCTGGCCGGTCCACAGACCGAGCGTATTCATGGCAAAGGTGTAGACGCCCCCGATGCCCAGCCCCCAGAAAACGCGGCTCGCAAATGACCCGCCGCGCTCGCCGGCCACAAGCACGTCGGCGCAAGCAGTGCCTTCAGGGAACGTCAAGTTCCCGTGCTCCTTCACGATGAGCTGCCGCCGCAGCGGAATCATGAACAGCACGCCCAGCCAGCCGCCCATCAACGCCAGCAAAAAAATCCGCCAGTATTCCGTGTTCAGGGAGAACCCCAGAAAAATCAGTGCCGGCATCGTGAAGATCACCCCCGCCGCCGCCGATTCCCCGGCCGACCCCGTAGTCTGCACGATATTGTTTTCAAGGATCGTCGAGCGCCCGAACGCGCGCAGGATACTGATCGAAAGCACCGCGATAGGAATCGACGCTGAGACGGTCAAGCCCGCGCGCAACCCGACGTACACGGACACCGCACCGAAAAGAATGCCGAACAGCGCGCCGAGAATCACCGCTCGCAGGCTGAATTCTTTGACGCTTTCGTCAGCCTCCATGTAGGGACGAAATTCCCCAGGCGGCGCGGTGGAACTCCACGATTTCGTCGGCACCATTCACCTCCTAGGATTTGTCGCGCCCGCAGCCGCGCGCGGCATTCCGGACCAAATTGGCCGCACGCAAGCCGGGCAAGGTAGCACCAGACGTAAGTCGAGGCAAGGCAGAAGCATCACACCTCGAACAGGCTTCGGGCCTGGCTCGCGGCTCCGCCTTGTGTCAGTCCCGGACTCGGGTTTCAGGGTTTGTACTTGCAAACCCTGACATTAAATTAGTCCGGGGAGCGTGGCACTTCAGGCCGCGCGGGAGAAGCCCTCTCCACTCAATCGGGCTTCAGCCCCTGGGATAGGCTGCGGCTTCAGCCGCAGCCTAAACAAAGGCGGGATTTAGTTCTTTCCTCGAACTGGTCGCTTCTAATGCTCCCTTGAATTAACCAACCAGTAGAACCCCACGGAAGCAATTGACACAAGCCGGCCGAACAAGGTAGTTTCTCCCTCACTTCACTGCCTGGGAATGAGCGCGGTCGAGTGTCATTACCCGCGCCGCGCAAACTGAGACGTCTAGGAAGTCTTGTAGAGGGGCCCCTATGACGAGATTCGTACGAACGACGCTCGCTCTCCTCCTCCTGTCGGTAGCGGCATACCTCGCGATGCCCGCAGCTTTCCCCGCGGTCGATGACTGGCAGCCCATCGATCCCGCCGACCTTGCCCTGAAGGACAATCCCAAAGCCCCCGGCGCCGACGCGATGATTCTCTATCGCGAGAGCACGATCGACGAACACCAGGCCTCGGATCGGGATTATTTTCGAATCAAAATCTTCACCCAGGCTGGCACCAAGAATGCCGACGTGGAGATACCCTTCATCAAAGGTTTTGACGACATCAAGGACATTCGCGCGCGCACCATTCGTCCCGACGGCAGCATCGTGGACTTCGAAGGCAAGCCCTTCGAAAAAACTGTCGTGAAGGTCAGCGGAATGAAATACCTCGCTAAGACGTTCACTCTTGCCGACGTACAGCCCGGCTGCGTGATCGAATACAAATACCGCGATCAGTACGATCCCACCCAGTACCTCAATACCGAATGGACCGTGCAAGGCGAGCTTTTCACTCGCTTGGCTCGCTTCGCCGCCAAGCCTGACCACGACCCAGGCATTCTTCCCCTGTTCTTCCGCACCTATCATCTACCCTCGAACCTGACTCCTCAGCGCCAATCGAATGGTTGGTACGCTCTGGAAGTTCACGACATGCCCGGAGTGGAAGAAGAAGCCTTCATGCCTCCTGAGACGACTCTGAAAGGCCGGGTCGAGTTCTACTATCCCAACAGGTCTGACCTTGAGAAGGAAACCGTCGAACAATTCTGGAAGAGGTACGTAAAGAGCTGGAACGAATATGTCGAAGAGTATGTCAATAAGAAAGGTGCGCTTATAGCTGATGTATCTCGCACAATATCTCGGGACGACGCCCCAGAAATCAAGCTTCGAAAGATCTACGCGCGCGTCGGCCAGATTCGCAATCTCGACATCGAGGAATCGAAGACCGAAAAGGAAGAGAAGGCTGAAAATATTAAGCTGAACACGAACGTGGAGGACGTACTCAAACATGGCTACGGCTCCGGCACCCAAATCAACTACACGTTTCTCGGCCTTCTCCGCGCCGCCGGCTTCGACGCTGCCGTGGTCTATGTAGCTCCTCGCACCGGCGAGCCGTTCCAGCCGGAACTGCGCGACACTCGCCAGCTCGCTGTAAATCTCGTCTCGGTCCACGCTGGCTCGAAGGACTATTTCTTAAATCCGGGCGCCCGTTTCTATGACTTTGGCGTCCTCCCCTGGAGCCAATTCTCCACGGCTGGGATTCGTCTGAATAAGGACGGTGGGACTCCGGCGCGAACGCCCGACCTTTCGTCAACCGACTCCATGATCCTTCGCCACGCCGACCTGGCTATGGATGAAGAAGGCACAGTAACAGGCAAAGTCCAAGTAGATTTCGCGGGCGAACAAGGCGCCATTCGGCGCAACGATCATAACAATGAAGACCAAGCTGGCCGCAAGGAGTCATTGAAAAACGAAATCAAGGGTTGGCTGCCGAACGGCTCTACGTTTGAAATCACCGCCCTCACGAATTGGGACAATATCGAATTACCGGTTCACGTCGAAGGGACCGTGAACGTCTCTGGCTTCGGAACCTCGGCCGGCCACAGGATCCTCGTTCCGGCCGAACTATTTCAAGCCACCCAAAAACAGGCATTTCAATCGGAGAAGCGAGTCAACCCAATCTATTTCGACTATCCTTTTGAAGAAGTAGATGATCTCAAAGTCAGTCTTCCTTCCGGTTTCAAGCCCGAGGTGGTTCCCCCCGGCGCAGCGGTGAAGCCGGGACCGAGTGTTTTCTATCAGATCGCTGTCGAGTCAAAAGCCGATCAAGTCGAAGTGAAGCGGCATCTCGTGATAAACGCGTTGGCTTTTGCCGCGACATCCTATCCGGCATTTCGCAATTTCTTCAACTCGGTGAAAACCAATGACGACGCCCAAATCGTTCTCCGGAACGCCCAGTCTGCCAAGAACAATTAGGTGGCCATTATTGGAGCGCCTCTCTTTACTCCCGCGAACGGAACCATTGACACCGCCAGGCAGACACGGTAGCGTTGGGCTCAATTCACTGCTTGAGATACCGGAAGAAGTGTCAACGCAGCGCTCGGCGAAGTCTTCAGCGAGAAATCGGGAGAAAGAGTCCGCCATGAAGCGATTCGGACGAACAGTCGTCGGCGCCTTGCTCTTCGTGATAAGTGTTTATTTCGCGTTGCCGGCGCTCGCTGCATTCGGGGATGACTGGCAGCCCATCGACCCCGCCGATCTTGCCCTGAAAGACAATCCGAAAGCTCCGGGCGCCGACGCGATGGTTCTCTACTCTGAAACCAAGGTCAACGAGCCCCTGGCTTACACCGAGAATTACACACGCATGAAAATCTTCACGAAGGAAGGACTAAAGCACGCCGACATCGAGGTCTATTACACGAAGGGTGAGCAAAGCGTCACCAGCATCCGTGGCCGCACGATCCACACGGACGGCAGCATCGCCAATTTCGATGGGAAGGCGTTCGACAAAGTGGAAGCGAAGGGCGGCGGAATCAAGGTTTACGCGAAGACCTTCACACTGCCCGAAGTGCAGCCTGGATCAATCATCGAGTACAAGTACGATGTCCAACTCGACTCGCAAAGGTATTACATCGGCCACGAGGAATGGAGCGCTGAAAGCGAAGTCTTCACGCGCTATGTTCGCTTCCTGTTCCACCCGGTGAACGGCTTTCAGGCCGGAGGGGCGCAGTTCGCATACAGGCAATATCACCTTCCGGAAAAGGTCACTCTCCAGCAGACGCACGACGGCTATTACTTCGTCGAATTGCACGACATTCCGGGCGTTGAAAACGAGGAATTGATGCCGCCCGCGAGAGCGCTTCGTGCCCGCCTCGAGTTTTTCTACAAGGACATGAGCGAGCCCGCCAACGAAACCAAGGAGCAATACTGGAAGCGGATCGATAAGAAATGGAACGAAAATCTCGAAAGGTTCGTCAGCAAGCGAGGCGCCGTCGAGGGTGAAGTGTCCCGCGTCACCGCCGCGAGTGATTCACCTGATGTGAAGCTGCGGAAGCTTTTCGCCCGCGCGCAGCAGATCCGCAACCTCAACACGGAAGATGAGAAAAGCAAGCAAGAAACAAAAAGCGAAAGCCTGAAGCCGAACGCCAATGTAGAAGATGTGCTCAAGCATGGATACGGCTCCGAGCGCGACATCAACATGCTCTTCATCGGACTCGCCAGGGCCGCCGGCTTCGATGCCACCCAGGTCTACGTTGCTCCCGCCAACGTCACCTACTTTCTGCCTGAGGCTCAGGACTCGAGCCAGCTTTCCGATGACCTCACTTGGGTCCGCGCCGGCAACCAGGAATATTTTGTCGATCCCGGCGCGCGCTACTTCCCGTTCGGGCTCCTGCCGTGGACCGAGGCTGGCGTCCTGGGAATCCGCCTGCGCAAGGATGGCCCCGAGTTCGTCAGCACGCCCGACAAGAAAAGCACCGACGCCATGCTGCTTCGCAATTGCGATCTTGAGTTGGATCAGAATGGTGACGCCGCCGGCAAGCTGCAGGTTGATTTCATCGGCCAGCAAGGCGCCCTTCGCCGCCAACAGAATCGCGATGAGGACGAAGCCGGCCGGAAAAAGGAACTCGCCGAAGAGATACGCGCGTGGCTGCCTGGTGGATCATCCTTTGAAGTAACGGCAATCTCGAACTGGGACGATACGTCTCAGCCGCTCCACGTCGAAGGAGCGGTGAAGATTCCCGGGATTGGAACCGCGGCCGGCCACAGAATGCTCGTGCCCATGACCATCTTCCATTCGAACCAGGCTGACGCCTTCAAATCCTCCAAGCGCGTAAATGATGTCAACTTCTCGTTTCCATTCGAAGAAACCGATGACGTGAAATACCACGCCCCGTCCGAATGCAAGATCGAGTCGGTTCCCACCATCCCCAAGATCGACCTCAAGGCGGTGACCTACGAAGTCTCGGCCACACAGCAGAACAACCTGGTTGAAACGAAGCGGCACCTCACCGAGCAAGGTGTCATCTACCCGGTGAAGTACTACGATTTGCTGCGGTCGTTCTTCAACAAGGTAAAGGCAGATGATGAAACTCAATTCGTGCTTCAAAGTTCGGCCTCGGCGAAAGGCAACTAGCGTTTCGCTGCTGGTTGCGGCGGCCTTGGCAGGCGCGCTCGCCTGGTTCGTGGTATCGGCTCGCGCTTCCGGTCCGGCTCCGGACTGGCTGCGCGCTGCCGCGAACGAAAAACTCCCCGACTACCCGAAAGATACCGTCGCGGTCGTGTTGCTCGACGAAGGCCAAACCACCGTCAAAGACAACGGCGACACGGAGACACTCACCCGCCGCGCATACAAGCTTCTTCGCCCACAGGCTCGCGATGACTACGGTTTCGCCGTCGTCCGGTTTGACAATCAAACCAAGGTCTCCTCTTTCAAAGCCTGGACCATCACTCCCGACGGTCACGAAATTGCCCTCAATGACAAGGACGCGATCGAAACGAGCCTCACCACCTATGAAGTGTTCAGCGATGAGCGCGCCAAAGTCCTCAAATTCGCCGAAGCGAACCCCGGCAGCGTCGTTGGATACGAAGTCGTCCAGAAGCAGCGGCCCGAGGTTTTTGACGACGATTGGTACTTCCAGGAGACCGTGCCGGTTCATCGCTCGCGCCTTTCACTCCAACTCCCGCCCGGCTGGGAGTTCAGCGTTCAATGGGCGAACCATCCCAAACAGGAGCCCCAGGTTTCCGGCAATCAGTACGTCTGGGAAGTAATGGATAGCCCGGCCGTCGAGCTCGAGCCCGAGATGCCGCCATGGAACTCCGTTGCCGCTCACTTCTACCTGAAATATTTTCCGCGCGATCCGGCCATGCGCTCCAAAACCACCGGCTCCTGGAAAGACATCGGCTCCTGGTACAACGGGCTCGTGGTTCCCAGGCGCGTCGCCACTCCCGCCATCCAGCAAAAAGTGACGGAGCTTACCGCCGGGCTCCAGGACCCCATCGCGAAAATCAAGGCTCTGGCCGAGTATTCTCAGCGCAAGATTCGCTACGCGGCCATCGAGATCGGCATCGGCGGGCACCAACCACACGCCGCAGGCGACGTCTTGACGCACGGCTACGGCGATTGCAAGGACAAGGCGACGCTTCTGAACACCATGCTTCAGGAGATTGGCGTCCAGTCCTATAACGTCCTTATCAGCCCGGAACGTGGCGTGGTTCTGCCGGAATTCCCCGCACTGCAATTCGGCCACTCCATCACTGCCATTCGCCTGCCCGACGGAATCACCGACATCTCGCTCCACGCGACGGTGGACGATCCCAAGCTCGGCCGCCTGCTGTTCTTCGATCCCACCAACGAATATGTGCCCTTCGGATATCTGCCTTCCTACGAGCAGGACTCGTACGCCCTCGTCGTAACTCCAGATGGAGGTACGCTGCTTCACACGCCTCTCCTCCCACCTTTAACCAACCGCCTCCTGCGAACTGCGAAACTCGACCTCAGTGCTGCTGGCAATCTCGCCGGAGAAGTTCAGGAAGTGCGTTGGGGCGGTCCCGCGGAACAAAGCCGCGAGCAATTCCTCGAGACTCCACCTGCCAAGCGCGCGAAAGTTGTTGAAGATTTTGTGGGGAATTTTCTAAATAGCTTCACTCTTACAGGCGCTTCGGTGGGCAATCTTGAAAAATATGACGACAATCTCACCCTCGACTATAAGTTCGTGGTCTCAAGCTACGCGAAGACCGCCGGCAATTTGCTCATCGTGCGGCCCCGCGTGATCGGTAGCAAGGAACAGTTCGTTTTCAACACGGAGAATGGCAAGCCGCGGAAATATCCTATCGAATTCATCGAAGCCACACGGCAGGACGATGTCTTTGACATCACTCTACCCGCCGGCTACGTGGTCGACGAGCTGCCCCCTCCGGTCCAGGCTCAATGCGACTACGCCACCTACAAGAGCGACGTTCAGGTCACCGACGGTACGTTGCACTACAAACGCACCTACGAAATCACCAGCGTCCACGTCCCCACGCAAAAACTCGACGAAGTCCGCGCCTTCTTCCGCCAGGTCGCGGCCGACGAGCGCTCCAGCGCCGTCCTCCGCCGCGCCAACCCCTAGCAAGTGGTGGGAGCCCCCCTGCTTCACCAGGGGGAAGCAACGCTTCAGGGTTGCGGGACCGGCAGTGAGGGTGAAAGCCCGGGCCTTTAGGCCCGGGAAAAAAGCTCGCTCGGAGAGTGCGGGCTTTAGCCCTGGGAAATTTGGGGCGGCCGTGTGGCAATCCTGACACCTCGCCTCACCCTTTCGCCCGCGGGCAAACGTACGTAATCTGCGAAATTGAGGCCAGCACACCAAGCTGTACCCGCAGCCCGCGCGGAGCGTAGCGCTCGCCTTCGGCCACAAGGCGCATGACCCGCTCCCTCGTCAGCGCCGACCAATAAACGTCTCCGCGAAGCGCGTACGAATATTCGCGATATGCCGGCGCGACCTCGCTCGCAAGATCCATCACGCAATCCCAAAAGCTGCGCGAACGTAGTAACCGCTTCTTGCCCGCCGCGTCGCGTCGCAATCGAATCGTGTGCGCTGCGGGCGCACCGCTGGATTCCAGAATCACTTCGGCGCAATCCCCTGCTCGAAATTCGCGCGAAGGTTCCGTATCGGGATACTTTGCAAGAATCTCCGCGAGTGCTGCCGATTCCGCCTCGAATCCCTGCCACCAATAACGATACGAGTGAAAAACGATTGTGCCTGACCGCAGAATCTGCTGAATGCGTGCCACGTCCTTGCCGGTGACGCTCAGGATCATGTCCACCAGTTCCGTGCCGCGAAACTCCTGTTGCACCAGCGGCCGGATGCTGACGTACTCCGCCTCCTCCTCGGTATATTTCACGCGAATCGCTTCAGGAAGCGGCATTCTGTCAGGACTTCTATCGGGGTTGAAACTGCGGAACCCTCGCACTGCGACTGACGAGCAGTTCTTCTCCGTGCTCTCTCGCTTTTCTCTGTGCCCTCTGTGGTCAGCTTTTTGTGCTGTTCATCCGAAACGAAGGCTACTTCGTCAGCCGCGCCCTCACTCGGTCGCTCAGCACTTTCCCGTCAACGCTCTTCCCTTCCAACCGCGCGCGCGCCGCCTTGATCACCGCACCCATCTGCTTCAACGAGTCCGCGCCCGCTTCCGCGATGGCCGCCTCAATCGCCTGATGCACTTCCTCATCGCTGGGCGCGGCCGGCAGATAGTTCTCGATAATCGCAATTTCCTTCGTTTCCTTTTCGGCCAAATCTCTCCGGCCGCCCTTCGTGAACTGCTCGATCGACTCGCGCCGCTGCTTCACCATCGTCTGCAAAACCTGCAGAGATTCCAGATCGTCCAGCGGACGCACCTTCTCGATTTCCTTGTTCTTCAGCGCGGACTTCATCATCCGCAGCACGCTCAACCGTAGCTCGTCCTTCTCTTTCATCGCCGCAGTCAAGTCGCTCTGTATCCGCTCGATATAACCCATTTCGTCGCTCTCCCGGCGCAAAAGAATAGCACACGCCTCGGTCCTTTCGCCTTCGACCCTATCTCGTCCGGGTTTTTCTCGTCACTCGTCACTCGCCACTGTTGTCATTTGACACCTCGATGTTCGCCCGCTACGCTCGTTGCCATGAAAATTATCGTCGCCGACAAAATAAGTGACCGCGGGCTCGAGTTGCTTCGCGAAACAGGCTGGGAAATTGTTTCGCCGGCCGCCGCATCCCTGCCGAGCGAACTCGCCAATGCCGACGGCCTGATCGTGCGCAGCGCCACCCGCGTCACGCGCGAGCTGCTCGAAAAAGCCGATGGCCTCCGCGTGGTCGGCCGCGCCGGCGTCGGAATCGACAATATCGACGTCGAAGCGGCCACGCATCGCGGCGTCCTGGTGATGAACACGCCGGGCGGAAACAGTGTCAGCGTCGCGGAACACACCCTCGCGCTCATGCTGGCCCTCGCGCGCTCCGTGCCGCAATCGAACGCCTCGATTCATGCCGGCCGCTGGGAAAAATCGTCCGCGTCGGGAACGGAAATGCGCGGCAAAACGCTCGGCCTCGTCGGATTCGGCCGCGTTGGCACCGAAGTTGCCCGTCGCGCGCGCGCCCTCGAAATGCAAGTCCTGGCCCACGACCCCTACGTCACACCAGCCGCCGCTCGCGAACTCGAAGTCGAGCTCGTGCCTCTCGACGAATTGCTGCGCCGCAGCGACCTCATCTCCCTCCACACGTCGCTGAGCCCCGCCACCGAAAAGATGATCAATGCAGTCTCGCTTGCGAAAATGAAACGCGGCGCGCGCCTGATCAATTGCGCGCGCGGAGAATTGATCGACGAAGCCGCGCTCGCCGATGCGCTTCGCTCCGGTCAGCTTGCCGGGGCCGCCGTCGACACGTTCGCGGTCGAGCCGCCGAAGAATTCTCCGCTGCTCGGTCTTCCGAATTTGATCGCGACCCCGCACATCGCCGGATCGACGGCCGAGGCCCAGGAAGAAGTCGGCACAGCCATCGCGCAGCAAGTGCGCGACTACCTCGCCGACGGACTCATTCGCAACGCCGTCAACATGCCGGCCATGTCCGCGGAGCAGTATCGCCGCCTGCGTCCATATCTCGAATTGGGCGAACGCCTCGGCGCACTCGTTGCGCAGGCAGCGCCGTCGCGCAGTTTCAGCCGCGTGCGCATCCGCTATGCGGGCGAACCTGCCGAGCTGGGCTCGCACGTAATTCGCAGTGCCGTGCTGATTGGCCTCCTCAATTCAGTGCTCGATGAAAAAGTCAATCTCGTGAATGCCGGCCAAGCCGCCGCCGAGCGCGGCCTCATCGTCGAAGAAACCACGCGCCGGCGCGAGCGCGGATTTCCCAACACGCTCGAGGTTTCGCTCCATGACGGCGGGCGCGACCTCACCGTAGAAGGCATCGTCGGCCAGGACGGCTCGCCCCGCATTTTGTCGCTCGACGGCATCGGCCTCGAAGCTCCGCTAGAAGGCACGCTACTGCTGATCCGAAACCGCGACGTTCCGGGTGTGATTGGCCGAATTGGGACGGCGCTCGGAAATCTCGGAGTCAACATCGCCACGTTCGCGCTGGGCCGCCGCCAGCCCGTGCATGGAGCCGAGGCCGTTGCGCTTCTGCGCCTCGACGGCGAAGTCGATCCTGGCGTCGTGCAGCACATCCTGGCCCTTCCGTCGATCACCGAAGCGCGCCTGATCAAGCTGCCTGAAGCGGCAAGGGCAACCGCCGCTGGATGACCGCGGCTGGGTAGTCGCAGCCGGACGTGCTCCTATGCTCGAACCCCCCACGCTCGAAACCCCCAGGCTCGAAACCCCTCGATTGCGCCTCTTGCCCTGGCACTCAGACGACTGGTTGCAACTCAAGCCAATCGCGCAGGATCCCGAAGTGATGCGCTACATTGCGAACGGTCAGCCCTGGCCCGACGAACGCATTCGCGAATTTGTCGCGCGGCAAGTTGCCTGCTTCGAAGCCCGCGGCTTCTGTCTTTGGAGGCTAATCGATAAGCACACGCAAGCCATGATCGGATTCTGCGGACTGCGACCGTTGGTTGAAACTCAGGACATAGACATCGGCTGGTGGCTGGCGCGAGCCTGGTGGGGAAAGGGCCTCGCCACCGAAGCGGCACGCGAAGCAATGCGTGACGGCTTCGAACGAGCGCACCTGCAACGCATCGTCGCCATTGCGCAACCCGAAAACCTCGCGTCGATTCACGTCATGGAGAAACTCGGCATGCGCTTCGAGCGCGAAACCACCCATCGCGGCGTCCGCGTGGTCCAATACGCGATCGGTGGGAGCCCCCTGCTTCAGCAGGGGGAAGCTGGACTTTAGTCCAGCGGAAAAGGCCACCAGACCTCACTCGGTAAATTGTTTGAGATTTACTGCACGCGCTGAATGTAGCGGCCTTCGGTTCCTCGCCACATTGTCATCCCGAATCCCCCCGGTTTGTGGGGGGTGAGGGATCTGCTTTTTGGTTTAGGTCTACTGCACGCGCTGAATGTAACGGCCTTCGGAGGTGTCCACTTTGATTTTGTCGCCCGTATTGACAAACGGCGGAACGTTCACGACCAGACCAGTCTCAAGCTTCGCCGGCTTCATCACCGCGCTGGCCGTCGCCTTTTGGATGCTGGGTTCGGTGTCGACCACCGCGAGGTCAACCGTGTCCGGCAGCAGAACGCCGATTGGCTTGCCGTCGTAATACTCGATCTTCACTGGCATATTCGGGATCAGGTAATCCTTCGTATCGCCCACGATGTCGTTCTGCAGCGCGAGCTGTTCGTAGTTCTCCGAGTCCATGAAATGATGGCCTTCGCCATCGCTATAGAGGTATTCGAACTCGAGTTCATCCACCACCACTTTTTCGATCGTTTCCTCAGCGCGGAACCGGTAGTCCATCATCGACCCGGTGCGCAAGTTGCGCATCTTCGTCTGCATGGCGGCGCGCTTGTTCCCCGGCGTGCGGTGGTCGACGCTATAGACCACATGAAGATCGCCGTCGTGTTTGATAATCATTCCCGCGCGCAAGAGTGTTGCCTTGATCATGACTTCTCCTGAATTTCGTGTTTCGAGTTTCCGCCCATGCGCCTCATCCCGTTTGGCGGCGTTCGAGCGTACGCCGCCAGACCTCTTCACCTGATTCAAGGCGCTATCGAACGGTGCAGCGCTGCGTGAGATCCCCGGCGAGGTGTTCGGCGCGTTGACAAGTCCGAGCTGAAACACTCAATTATAGCGGCCTGCGACGCGCACGGTCAATTACAACTCACCTTCCATTCGCGCAACCGGTTCGCGAAGCGCACTTGCGGGAACCATCGTTTGGCGCGCTTGCAATCACGATTCTCTCCCCCGAGAATGAATATGCGTCGCGTACAAACGAGCGCCGGAGCCGCGGAAGGGCTTCGAGGGAACTTTCGGCGTTGCCGTCGCAGATCCCCGGGGCAAAGCGCCCGGAGGCGCGGCACAAGGTTAGCCCAGCCCGTAAGGGCTGGGAAAAACGCAAAAAATAGTCGCAAGCGCCGTAGGCGCGACACATGTCGCCCGCGAGAATATTTGCAAAATGTCCGACACCGTTTACATCCTCAGCGCCGTTCGCACGCCCATCGGCAAGCTCGGCGGCATGCTCGCGGACTTCACCGCGCCGGACTTGGGCGTCATCGCCGTTCGAGCGGCACTCCAACGCGCATTCGGCTCGCCGCTGCCCCACGAGCGAACCCCGGGCGATAGCGCCGCACCAGCCAAAGAAAATGTCCCCTGGCGCGTCGACGAGCTGATCTTCGGCAACGCCCGCCCAGCCGGCGTTGGCCCGAATCCGGCGCGGCAGATCGCGTGGCGTTCAGGACTTGGAGACGACGTACCCGCGTTCACAGTCAACATGGCCTGTGCATCCGGTTTGCGCGCCGTGCTTCTGGGTTGGCAGCAAATTCGCCTTGGGCAGGCGGACATCATCGTCGCTGGCGGCGCCGAGTCCATGACCCGCGTGCCCTACCTGCTCGAAAGCCGCTGGGGGTTCAAGATGGGCAATCAGCCTCTCGTCGACGCGATGTATCGCGACGGCTTTCTTTGCCCGCTCTCGAAGCTCATCATGGGTGAAACGGCCGAGATTCTCGCCGAGCAGTACAAGATCACCCGCGAGGAGCAGGACGCATTCGCGGTCGAAAGCCATCGGCGAGCCGCGCGCGCCGCGGCCGAGTGCCGGTTCAGCGACGAGATCGTCGTCATCGAGAAAACCGACAAAAAGGGCAACGTCTCGCGTCTCGAGAAAGACGAGCACGTGCGTCCTGACGCGACAATCGAGGCGCTAGCGAAACTCCCGCCCGTCTTCAGCAAAACCGGAACCATCACCGCCGGCAATTCCAGCGGAATCACCGACGGCGCTTCGGCCGTCGTGCTGGCGAGCGAGCAAAAAGTGCGCGCCCTCGGCCTCAAGCCGCTCGCGCGCATCGTCGACGCAACCGTCGCGGGCGTCGACCCGCGAGTCATGGGAATTGGCCCCGTCCCCGCAATCCGCGCGCTCGGGCAACGCACCGGCACAAAAGTTGCCAACTACGATGCCATCGAATTGAACGAAGCCTTCGCCGCGCAGGTGATCGCATGCGACCGCGAACTCCACTTCAACGTCGAGCGCCTGAATCCCAATGGCGGAGCGATCGCGTTGGGCCATCCCATTGGCTGCTCGGGGGCGCGCATCCTCACCACCCTCCTGCATGAACTTCGTAGCGAAACGCAACGGCCGGCCAAACAAGGCACGGCCCGGCGGGGTCTTGCTGCTTTGTGTGTGTCCGGCGGAATGGGCGTGGCAGTGGAAATCGAAACTGTCTAAGCTTCTAGCCGGAGCCATTTGATGCAAAAACGCACTCGCAATGTGGATACAGAAGTCATCGGCACGCTGGCGCTGGCAGCGCCAAAACCGGAAGATTTTCAGCACGTAAAGTACCGGATCGAAGGCGAGGTCGCGCGCCTCACGCTCGATCGCCCCGAGCACAACCTTCTCAACGAGAGGATGCTTGCGGAAGTGGCTGCGGGCGTCAATTCCATCGGTAGCCGCAGCGACGTCAAGATGATCGTACTGGACTCGGCCGCCAAGGCCTTTTGCGGCGGAATCGAGCTCGGCGAATATACGCAGCGGCGCGTGTTTCAACTGGTCGAGGCATTTCACAATACGTTTTTGGCGATGCTCGACACGTCGAAGCCGCTGCTTGTCGTGGTCAATGGTCCCGCGTTCGGCGGCGGCGCGGAGCTGGCCGCGCTGGGCGATCTGGTGATCGCGACGCCGAAAGCAAAATTCGCTCAGCCGGAAATCAAATTGGGAGTTTTCCCGCCGCTGGCAGCCGCAATCCTTCCCAATATTCTCGGTCTGAAGCTTGCCTCGGAGCTTGTAATGATGGGCGAAACAATCTCCGCGGAGCGCGCGTGTGAATTCGGACTCGTCAACTGGCTCGTCCCTGAAAACGAGCTGCAGAAAAAAGTGGATGAGGTGATTGACAAGGTGACCGCGCAGTCCGGGCCCGTTTTGACGATGGCGAAGAAGGCCATTCTCGGTAGTATGGGCCTTCCGCTCCGCGATGCGGTGCGCACGTCGATGAGGGTTTTCCTCAACGAGCTCGGCGACCTGGAAGATTCGCAGGAAGGTGTGCGCGCTCTGGTCGAAAAACGCGCGCCGCAGTGGAAGAACCGCTAAGCGGCGCTCTTCACTTTGCGTGAGATTGACACGAGCGCGACGCGAACTTACACTTCCCCAGACAACTCAACCGGCTCGGTGAATGGGGAAGGCCGTGAAAATCGGCCACGGTCCCGCCACTGTGATCGGCGATTCCAGCGCGTACTGCGTGCGACGCCGAAAGTCAGGATACCTGCCAAGCCGGTCGAAGCTGACACTCTTCGCGAGAAAGAGTGTGGCGATGGCCTCGCTTCCTTTCGCGAGGCTTTTTTGTTGCTCGGTGGGAGATAATTTTGTTCAGAGATTGGCTGGGACGCAGCTTCGTGGCGCTGGTAGCGGCCGGATTGGCGGCTGCTGGACTTCCGGCTTCGCTCGCGCCTCTGCTTTCGCTCCCGAATGTCCAATCAGTCGCGGCCAGCGCGGGATCGCGCGTGGTCACCGACGAAGTCGGGCGCACTGTTACGATTCCGGCGCAAGTCCGCCGCATCGTCTCTCTAGCGCCGAATTTGACCGAAACGATCTACGCGCTGGGGCTCGAAGATCGCCTCGCCGGCGACACGGATTATTGTGATGTACCCGCGGCAGCGAAAGCGAAGCCCCATATCGGCTCGCCCCAGAATCCCAGCATCGAAGCGATTGTCGCCCTGCATCCCGATCTCGTTCTGGCGACCACATCCATTAATCTGCGTCAGACAGCCGATGCGCTCGCACGCCTCGGCGTCCCCGTCTACACCACCGATCCGCATACCGTGCGCGGCATGGTCGATTCCTTTGGTCGCATGGCAGACCTGATCGGCGCATCGCAACAAGGCGCCTCGCTCGTGGCCGGACTGGATGCCAGGCTCGATACTCTCCACACGCGCCTTGCGAACATTCCGCTCGTACATGTTCTGTTTGTGGTGTGGCTCGACCCGCTGATCTCGATAGGGCAAAACACCTTTATCGCTGACGCGCTGCGCTGGGCCGGCGCCGAATCCGTTGTGCTTTCGAGTCAGAACTGGCCGCAAATCGCTCTTGAAGAAGTAGTGCGTCTCCAGCCCGACTATATCGTGCTGGCAAGCAGTCACACGGGCGAAGGTGCGCGGACGCTCGAGGATCTGCGCGCTCGCTCGGCCTGGAAGGATCTGCAAGCTGTCCGCTCGGGACACGTGGCTATAATTAGCGAGGAAATTGACCGTCCCGCGCCGGGATTGATCGATGCTATCGAAGAGCTTGCGCACGAAATCCATCCGAACGCATTTTCGATGATGCCGCGCGACCAGGCCGCAAATTCGAGAATTCGCTTGCTCGCATCGCCGGCGCCTGCAAGGTGGCTCGAATGCGCACGCTAACTCCACGGCGGGTGCTCGCAATTTCGGGTTTGCTCTGCGTCGTGCTCTTCATCGCTGTCGTTATTTCACTCCGCATGGGCGCCTATCCCATCGGCGTCCGTGACATTGTTATGACCCTGGTGAATCGCGCAATCGGACGGAGCGATCGGATTCCCACGGAGTTCTTCTTGGTTGTCTTTGGATTGCGATTGCCGCGCATCGCGCTGGGAATTCTTGTCGGAGCCTCACTCTCCACGGCGGGCGCCGGTTTTCAGGCCCTGCTTCGCAATCCGCTGGCCGATCCCTACGTGCTGGGGGTATCGAGCGGCGCAGCGCTGGGCGCAATTCTCAGCCTGATCGCAGTGCCGCAAATTTCCGGCGCGATTCAGGCCGCGGCGTTTGCGGGGGCGGCCATCACGATCGCAGCCGTTTATTTTCTCGGCCGCCGCGGCGGACACCTCGACAGCGCCACTCTGCTGCTTGCAGGAATCGTGTCGGCCTCGTTCCTTTCGGCGGTCATCATGTTCCTGATGACCACTCTTAGCGGGCGCGACCTGCGCGGAATGGCGTTCTGGCTGATGGGCTCTCTAGCTACGCCGCCGCCAACGCTGCACGTTCTTAGGTGGCTCGAATTCCTCTTCGCGATTTTCTTTGTAGCTGCCATAGCCATGTACACAACCTCTTCCGATCTGAATTTGATCCTTACGGGTGAAGAGGAAGCACGGCATCTGGGCGTCAATTTGAAGCGTGTGAAACTGGTGGTCTACGTCGCGGCCTCCGTGCTGACCGGACTTGCCGTGTCGGTCAGCGGCGCAATCGGCTACGTCGGCCTGCTCGTTCCTCACGTGATGCGCATGTTTTTCGGCACCGACTACCGCCTCTTGATTCCCACGTCGGCAATCGGCGGCGCGATTGCCATCGTGATCGCGGATTTGCTGGCGCGCACCGTGGTCGGGCCCACGGAACTGCCCGTCGGCGCCATGACGGCCATCGCAGGCGCGCCGGTATTCATTTACCTGATTCGCAGGAGAGTGCGATGAGCGCCGCCACCGGCAGCGGAGCGTCCCTCGCGTCGCAATCGGGCGTCGCTGGCGCCGCTCCGCCCGCGCGGTTGCCCGCCCGATTAAAAGTCGAGCAGGTGAGCTACGCCTATTCCGCCACGGACCGCTCGGCTCCAGAGTTCACTCTCGGTCCGGTCAGCTTCGAAGCGGGTCAGCAGGAGCTCGTCGCCATCCTTGGGCCCAACGCAAGTGGGAAATCCACCTTGCTCCGGTTGCTCGCGGGAATCGTCAAGCCTCTTTCGGGGCGTATCGAAGTGGGCGGCTCCGAAATCGGCGAGCTTGATTTGCGCACGCGGGCGCAGCGCATCGCGTTTGTGCAGCAGGAGAGCGAACTCCTTTTCCCGCTGCGCGTTTGGGAATACGTTTTGCAGGGCCGCTACCCGTACGGCCGCCGCCTCCGTTTCGAATCGGACGAAGATTGCCTTCTCGCTGGAAATGCTCTTGCGCAAGTGGGCGCCGACGCCTTCCGCGACCGTTGGATGAACGAGCTTTCCGGCGGCGAGAAACAACGCGTGATTCTCGCGCGCGCTCTTGCGCAGCAGCCGTCGCTGCTTTTGCTCGACGAGCCCACGCAGCATCTCGACATCGGCGGCAAAGTGGAGTTGCTGCGCAGGCTTCGGAAGCTGGCCGACACAAACCGCCACACCGTACTCGTGGTGACGCACGAACTCAATCTTGCGGCTGAATTCTCCGACCGCGTCGTCCTTCTCCACAAAGGCAAATGCCTGCGCGTAGGTACTCCCGCGCAAGTGTACGAGCGCAGTTTGCTCGAAGAGATTTTTGCGGCGCCTCTCGAAGTCCAGATGCGCCCCAGCGGCCGCCCGCGCGTAATCCTAAGCGCCGACCACTAGAAGTTGCTTAGCGCCGTAGGGCCTGCCCGCCGTGGCGGGCGCGGCAGAATTTAGCTCGGTTTCGAGGGTGGAAGCCCCGGACTTCAGTCCGGGGAGCACGGCCTTTAGGCCGTGCGAAAGGCCACCTCAGAAAGATGAGGGGCTTTAGCCCCGGAAGAGCGCCGGAGGCACGGCACAAGTTAGCCCAGCCCGTAAGGGCTGGGAAAAACAGAAACGAAACCCAAGCGCCGTAGGCGCGACACACCTCAACCAAAAGCCCGACGAAACTCGCATCACGAGCTTCGCAAGCGGCGGCCAACACCGCCGTCCACAATCACCCGAGACTCCGCGCACGGGAAGACGGTGAAAAACCGTCGCCGCCGCGCGACTGTAAGGCGGAATTTTTCGGCGCTAGCCACTGTCCTTCAGCAACAGGATGGGAAGGCCGCCGATAATCCGGCTCGTCGCGAATAACATGACGCAGCCGGATGTGCCCGAGCGATCGGGCCTCGCCGCCAAGCCAGGAGACCGGCGGAGTCTCAATCCAGGTTCGCGCGCTCGCCGTGCGCACCGGGACAACCTTCAACTCCCGCGCGAGAGGGAGAGGAGGAACAATGAGACTCTACGGTTTCCTGGCAGCAATCCTTTTCGGCCTGGCACTTTCCCAGCCTTCCCCAACGCAAGCACAGACAAACGCAACAATCGGCGGCACGCTGACCGATCCCAGCAGCTCCGCAATTTCGGGCGCTACGATCACGGCCCGCGCAATCGGCTCCCCAGCCACACCGATCGAAACGCGCAGCGGCGCGGACGGAAGATTCTCCCTCACGCTCGCGCCCGGCCGTTACCGCATCACCATCGAGCACGAATCCTTCGCCCGCGTCGAACAGGAAATCACTCTCGCCCCAGGCGAACCTCGCACGCTGGACCTCCGCCTCGAACTTGAGCCTCTCTCCTCCAGCGTTGTGGTCACAGCTTTGGCCGAGCCTGAACTGTTGAAGAACGTCGTCGCGCCAGTCGACGTGATCACTCGGGAGGATATAGACGACCGTCAGCAAGTGTGGCTTACCCCGGCGCTCGCGTCCGTGCCGGGTGTGAGTTTCTCTCAGCTTGGCCCCATGGGCGGCATTACCACGTTTTTTCTTGACGGTGGAAACTCGAACTACACGAAGGTGCTCGTCGATGGAGTGCCGGTGAACCAGCCCGGCGGCCTCGTCGATTTCTCGAATTTCACTCTCGATAGCATCGACAAAATTGAGGTTGTGCACGGCGCGTCGAGCGCGCTCTACGGCTCCGATGCGATGGCCGGCGTCATCCAGATGTTCACCCATCGCGGCAGCACGCGAACGCCCGAACTCTCGCTCGAAGGAGACGGCGGAACGTTCGACACAGGTCACGGCGCAGGCCAGTTGAGCGGCTTGCTCGGCGCGTTCGATTACTCCCTCGGCGCGGGATATTTTTCGAGCCAGGGCCAAGGCCCCGGAGATTTCTTCCGCGACACCACCTTGTCCGGCAATTTCGGATGGAAATTCTCCGACACGGACTCCCTTCGATTGGCGCTGCGCAACAATTCGAGCGATGCGGGCGAGCCTGGCCAAACACTGTTACCAGGAGAGTCCGCGATCGGGCAGCAAGATGGATTGCATGATTTCTCGTCCGACTTGAACTGGAGCTTCAACACCGGCGACCACTGGCACGATGAAATCTCGGGCTACGAGTCGCGCTACTGGAATCTTTACTCCACGCCACAATTCGGAGGGTACAGCGCCATCACGGAGTACAACCGCGCAGGCCTCGATGCGCAGTCCACCTACCTCTTTCACAACGGAAGCGCCACGGCCGGCTACATGTATGAAGTCGAGAATGGTCCCACAGAGGGCCGCCACAATCAGGCAGGCTACCTCGAAGTGAACTTCCGGTTTGGAAAGCGTGTAACGGCTGTGGTGGGAGGCCGTGTGGAAGACAACGGCTTCTTCGGCACGCGATTTGTGCCTCGCGTCAGCGTTTCGTACGCCGTTCGAGACGGCAATGCCCTTTGGGGTGCCACGCGACTCCGCGCTTCCTATGGCCAGGGGATCAAGGAGCCCGAGATTCTCCCCGTCGATTGCAGCCCGCAACTCGCGCCGGAGCAAAGCAACACGGTCGACGCGGGAATCGATCAATACTTCGCATCCGACCGCGTAAGATTCTCAGCCACTTTTTTCCACAACGATTTTCACAACATCGTCAGCTTCACGTCCGCCGGGGCCGAGAACTGCCCCGCTTACGGCGGCAGCTTCTTCAACACCGATAAAGCCCGGGCCGACGGCGCAAACTCGACGATCGAAATGAAGCCCGCCTCGTGGCTGCGAATCATCGGGACCTACACCTACGACGATTCGAAGGTTCTGGCGGCGCCCAACGCATACGATCCCGCCCTGGCGCCGGGCAACCGGCTCTTCAAGCGTCCTCTTCATTCGGCGAACTTGATCGCCAATGCGCATTTCCGCCGGATGAACTGGAACTTGGCCGGATATTACGTTGGCCGCCGTGCCGACAGCGACTTCGACAGCCTCATCATCAACGGCGTCTGCACCCCAGACCCCGCAATCGGAAATTTCTGCATCACCAGTGATCCCAGCTACGTGAAGTGGGACCTCGCCAACAGCATCGATCTCGGCCATGGATTCAACACCGTCGCCGTAGTCGATAACCTGTTCAATCGTCACTACTCCGACGCCGTCGGCTACCCCGCCCTGCGCCTGAACTACCGCCTAGGCCTGAAGTACACTTGGGGCAAAGAATAACGCCTGTCAAGAACTGTGGAAGGAATGGAAGCGTGCGTGGAGTTCGGGTTTGTGTCAGCCCCGGACCTTCAGTCCGGGGAGGGTGGCCTTCAGGCCACCCCGACAAAGCCCACTAAAAAAAATATAAAGGGCTTTAGCCCTGGGAATTTCACGACGACGTTATCGCGAGTTGACCCAATCGGTTTCGAGTCGCGGGGGTCGAACCAAAGTCTGCATAACGACACAATACCGTTCCGTCTTTTCTTGCAAACTGCGCAACTGCTCTGGCGTTGCCTGAGGCGCATCAATGTCGAATCGGAGCCGGATTTGGTCGAAGCCAACCGGGACATCCGTTGCAATACCGAGCGTGCCTCGAAGATCCAAATCTCCTTCGACGGTCACCTCGATACGTTCCGCCCTTATTCCCATGGCTGCGGCCACCATCTGGCAAGTAAGTTGTGCGCAGGCCGACAGAGCGCCGAGCAGCAGATCGCCGGAACAAGCGGCGGTACCCGCTCCTCCTACCCCGGTGTGAGCTTCGGCATTATAGATGGCGCGCCCGATCGCAACCGAGCAGGCAATCGGGGTCTCGGTTTGTCTACCCTTAGCTTTAAGAGTGATCCGCGAGGCGGCGGGATTATTCCGGTATTGTTCCTTCAACGGTTTCTGAACAGACTTAAGATCCACGGCGGCCTCCGAGAGCGGGCGCATCAATGCGGCATTGTAGCAAGTCTCCGGGCTTGCTAGCATTCCATACCGGAGGCTGCCATATGCCGAAGTTCGTGATCGAGCGGGAAATACCAGGAGCGGGAAATCTATCGGACGCGGAATTACAGAAGATCTCCCGAACGTCCGTGTCAGTTATCAAAGGAATGGGTCCTGAGATTCAGTGGCTGCAAAGCTACGTCACGGGCGACAAAGTGTACTGCGTGTACCTCGCGCCCGACGAGGCCACCATTCGAGAACACGCGAAACGGGGCGGCTTCCCAGCGAATCGCATATCCGCCGTGCGGCGGCTCATCGACCCCACTACGGCGGAGTAGTCTTGGCGCCGAGATTTTCAGCAGGAGCCGATGACCAGGTTGTACACCCATCGAAGGCCACTGAATCAATCTGCGATTGGGCTCGAGGCTGAAGCGGGGCGAAGCAAATCTTCGATCGCCTTTTCGATGGGCATCACCCAACCCTCCAGCCATGCATTTCTGCCGGTTTCGATCGGCAGGGCGCGCCGGGCTGCTTCGAGACTTCGTTCCAACTTAGCTTGTTCCACTGGGACAAGAGGCGCGCCAATGCTTTGGCGAAGAGCGGCGGCGGCACCCGCCAGGCGCAACGAGCGCTCCGAATCCGCCTGCGCTGCGGCAGAGCAGGCGAAAGACTCCAAGAGTCGCGCAATCCCTCGCTTATGTTCCAGCTCCCGGAAAATCCCGAGGCTTTCGCGGTAGAGCGAATCGGCCGCACCGTAATCCTGTTGCTCGCTGGCGAGGTTCCCCAAGTCGGCGAGTGATCTGCCAACGCCCCACTGATCGCCGATCTGCCGGAAAGTGGCCAAACTCTGTTCGTAAAGAGCCCGCGCGGCAGCGGAGTCGCCTTGTTCGCGGGCTACATCACCCTGATGATTCAGGGCCCAGGCATATCCCGCTCTGTCGCCGAGTTCGCGAAAAATCGACAGGCCTTCCTGGTAGAGCGCTCCGGCGTATGAAAAGTCGCCTTGTAACTTCACGACGTTAGCAAGATTGCTGAGAGCTCGAGCGACAGCCAGCGAATCATGCAGCTCTCTCCACACAGCTAGGCTTTCTTCGAAAAGGGCGCGCGAAGCCGGCAAGTCTCCGCGGTCGCGGGTATTCACAGCGAGAGCGTTCAATGCCACCGCGACACTTTGCTTGTCTCCCAATTGCCGGCCGATGTCTAAACTCTCCTTCATAAGAGATGCGGAAGAAACGAAGTCGCCCTGCTCGCCGGCGAGAACTCCGGCGGCGAAAAGGGCTCGCACCCGCGCGTTGCTTGGCGCCGACGCACCATCAAGTTTGAGAAGCTTTCCAAGGCGATCCCGGCCTTCGCTGAGCTGTTCGCGCATCTCCCAGAAGCGAAAAAGAGCTGCTCCCAGGCGAAGACCCCATTCGGCGTGACCGGTTTCTATGAGCCAGTCGAGAGCCGCGCGAAAATTGTCTTGTTCTCTTTCAAACCGGTCCAGCCATCCGGTCTGGCTCGCGCCAGAATCCTCGGCAGCCCCTTCCTCCGCCAGAACGAGACAGTAAGCGGCATGGGCGCGCCGCGCGAGTGACTCTTCGCCGCACGCCTCCATTTTGACAAAGGCATATTCACGAATGGTTTCGAGCATTGCAAAACGCGGCTCGCCGTCGGGTTGTTCTGTCTGGCGAACCAGGCTCTTGTCCACCATGGAAGACATGCCATCGAGCACATCCAGGCCGAGATCCTGCTTGGCGTCGCAGACGGCCTCCACGCCTTCCAGGGTGCATCCGCCCCAAAAAACCGAAAGCCGCCTGAAAAGCTTTTGCTCAGGCTCGCTGAGAAGGTCGTAACTCCAGTCGATTGCTTGGCGAAGAGTTTGCTGCCGTGCCGGCAAGTCTCGCGCGCCGCCGGTGAGTAGCTGCAGACGACTCGCTAGTCTCGAGCGCATGGCAGAAACGGAAAGCAGCTTCACCCGAGCGGCGGCAAGTTCGATGGCGAGAGGCAGGCCATCCAGGCGCGCGCAAATTTCCGCCACGATAGGAGCGTTCTCCTCGGTCAGCTCGAAATCAGGTTTCACCGCTGCCGCGCGTTGGACGAAGAGCGAGATCGCCGAATACCTTCCGAATTCGCGTGGGGAAGCAACCGATTTGGCATCCGGCAGCGCGAGCGGCGGGACGGGAAACTCTTGTTCGTTGTAAAGATGCAGTGCCGCACGACTCGTGGCCAGAACCTTTAGGCCGGGCGCGAGGGCCAGAAGTTCCGCGAGTTTGGGCCCGGCTTCAACGAGGTGTTCAAAATTGTCAATCACAAGCAGCGTCGGCGAGCCTGAGGAATTGTGGAAATATTCTTTTAAAGCGTCGATCGGTGGCTGGCCGCCGGTTTCGCGAAGGCCAAGTGTCTGGGCGATAGCCAGAATGATCAGGCCAGGATCGGAGACCGCGGCGAGTGGGACGAAATACACGCCAGAAGCGAACTCCTCGGCCAGACCGCGAGCAGCCTCGATAGCCAGACGCGATTTGCCGATTCCGCCGGGACCCGTGACCGTAACCAGGCGCACATCCGGACGGAGCAGGAGCTGTTTGACCCCGGCAAGTTCTAAGTCGCGTCCAACAAACGCCGTAGTCGGAACGGGCAAATTAGTCGGACGAGTATCCTGGCGAGTCGAACGAAGGTCGGATAGGCGGTCGCGGATGGCGGTCAGATCCCGGACTAAGTCGCGTGTTGAGAAATAGCGCTTCTCAGGCTCTTTCGCCAGGCAGCGTTCGATCACCCAGCAAAGTGGCGGAGGAACTTGGGGGTTCAGCGAGCTGATTGGTTTGGGCTCTTCGTGGAGGATGGCCGAGAGAGTGAGTGCCAGCGTCGGCCTTCGGAAGGCGTGCTGTCCGGTGACCAATTCGTAGAGCACGAGACCGAAGGAGAACTGGTCGGAACGAAAGTCGAGTGGCCGCCCGCTGGCCTGCTCCGGAGACATATAGCGGGGGGTGCCTGAGATTGTGCCAGGATCACTTTGGATGGCGTCGGCGACGTCGGTGTCGGGCAGTTCTTCGTCGTCCAGCAGAAGCTTAGCCAAGCCGAAATCGAGAATCTTCACCGCTTCGGGGGAGACGATGATGTTCTCAGGCTTTAAGTCTCTGTGGATAACGCCCACTTCATGGGCTTTGGCGAGGCCTTCGGCAATCTGGACCGCGATGGAAATAACGTCGCGCATCGCGGGGATGCCGCCCGCAAGCAGTTGACGCAGAGTCTGTCCTTCGACGAACTCCAGCACCAAAAAGTCGATGCCTTCATGGTGCCCGATGTCGTGGAGGGTGCAGATATTCGGGTGGGAGAGCCTGGACACAGTGCGCGCTTCCTGTTCGAGCCGCTGGCGAAGTTCAACATTTTGGGAAAGGCGTTCCGGCAAGACCTTAATGGCGACAATGCGCCCCAGGCGGCTGTCGCGGGCGCGATACACTTCGCCCATCCCGCCTGCGCCGAGCGGTTCCACAATTTCATACGGTCCGAGCTTTGAGCCGGAAGCGAGCCCCATGAGTCCAGCGATTATAGCCTCGGAACCATCCGACGAGGTACCTTCAACGGTCCGGGCGTTTGGGTTTAAACGTAGCGCCGCTTAGTCCTGCCTGCCCTGAGCGGAGCCGAAGGGAGCGCAGCCGAAGGGCGGTCTCTTGCCCTGAGCCGAGTCGAAGGGCCAGCGCGGCAGCTTTTTCCCGCCGTTCCCGGCGTTTCCCGCAGGGACACGGCACTTGTGGTGAGCGCAGCCGAATCCATGCCGTGCCCAGTAGGCGGAAACCATCCCCCGACTAAATGACCGTCCTTATCGCGTGGCAAAAACCATCGGAAATCGCGAGGACGTAAGTCGTTGAAGAGTCGCGTCGCGCGCGCGAATTTCTGCCGTTGGCAGAAACAGACGTTTTTGGCACAGTGGGCAATTGTCCGGTAACCGCTGCCAGCTCAGACGGTCGATGCAACACCATCTAATGCGTTGATTCGACAATTGCTTCCCTGGGAGAAGCGATCTGTTTGGCTGTGCTCGGTCAAAACCTAGCCAGGGTAGCGTTCCGGCTGATCTGACCCTAGCCAGCGATTTAGCCTTTGTTTTCAATGCAAGTCGGGTTCGACCTGAGTGTTGCGTCGACCATTGAGACCGCCCGCGTAACCGGACACTCGCCGCAAGTTTCCGGTAACCGCGTTTGCCAGGACTTTGCTCAAACTAGTTAATCCCAAGGTGCGCTGCACTGGCGGTACTCGCGGCCCCTATCGATTCGGAGGGTGGGCATACTCACCCACTACACAAAAGGACTAACCCAAGTGGGTACTTGTGGGGGAGAGCTTTATGGTGCAACGTGTGTAGCAATACGCCGCAGTTAGTCGCCAACACGGGCTGCGAGGAGGAATTTCTATGATCCGAAAATCCTTGTGGATTTTTCTTACCGTGCTCTTCGTGGCCATCGCAGCGCCCAACGTCCACGCACAAACGACTTTTGATTTTTCTATCAGTGGTCCTGGCATAACATCAACCGGGGTGCTAACCGCGTCCCTAACCGGCAGCGATTATACGGTCACCGACATCACCGGATCCTACGATGGATCGTCAATTACCGAACTTCTTCCAGTAGAAACATATCAAGCGAACGACAATCTTCTATACCCCACCCAACCTTATCTCGATTTTTCCGGGATAAGTTTTGCTGTCGGCAGCTTGGATTATAACGTGTTTTACGACAACACCCACAACGACTGCGAGAGCGTGGCGGGGTACTACGTGTTTATCGCTCAAAGCGCGACGTCGTCAGCGTGTGGGCGCGCCGTCGATACACCAGTCAGCTTCAGCATAACCGCTACACCCGAGCCCACCACCGGCGGCCTCATGCTACTCGGTCTTGGGATCGTGTTCGTGGTGGTGATGCGAAGCGTAGAGCCCTAGGTTTCCCACGGGCCATATAAACGCATCGTCCACCATCACATCACGCACACCACTGAGCACCCAGCGCTTCCAGCGCCGGACGTACTGCCCAATGCGCCGTAGGATTTCCCGCTCTGGCGCACTTTGCATTTTCCCTCGCAAGTTTCACTTGGACGTGTAGTCGGATAACCGGACATTCGCCGTACTAGAACCCCAATTTTCCGGTAACCGCGTTTCCCAGGACTTCGCTCAAAACTTGTTAATCCCAAGGCGCGCTGCACTGTACCCGCGCGTGCGCACACTCACCCCACTCCCCAAAAGGATTAAGCCAAACGGGGACTTGCGGACTCCCCCAAACACGGCGTACAGAACGGGGCACGTGGGCTTGTTGCTGACACGGGCACTGCGGGAGGCGGAGATGCGAAAATCTTTGTGGATCGTTCCCATACTATTCCCGTTGTTGTTGACGGTAACCGCCATCCCCGTGTGGTCACAAACACCTTATGTTTTTTCACTCACGGTAGATAACACCGGAGCGCTTCCAATCTTCTTTGGCGCCAACACTCTCACATTGACCACAAGCGGGGGGACGGTCACCCTCTTCTCGAACCCATTCTTGGTCGGACCGGACAGCACCTCTTCGTTCACGACGGGTGCAATCCCTCTTCCCGTCCTTGCCCCCTCAGATGAACTCGACTACTCCCTCAACGGCGCGGCGTTCACTTCCCTCGGCGGCACCATTCCCGTCGATGCCTTCGCCGTGGGCGCTACCATCCCCCCCACCGCCCCCTCCCAACCCCCGTCGTTCCAGATCAGCTTCCTAGACCTTTTAACCATAGGGCTCTTATCAGGTCACCCCGTCCAATTCGAAAGCGGGGACCTGGTCTCCTTTGACGCCCCGGAAGCGGTGGGGACATGGAGCCTCACGGCTACGGAGACGCCGGAGCCGGGCACAGCCGTCCTTTGGCTCACGGGGATCGCGTTGATGATCGTGATGCGAAAACGTATTGCCCAGCTACTTCCGACTGGACACTGGAACGCCCAGCTCACTGTCACCCCGCTAAGCGGCCACCGCTTCCAGCGCCGGACGTAGCCCCCATGCTGTAGTGAGGACGATTTTACCCGCGCTAGCTTCTCTTCGAGAGTGACGGTTGCCAAACGTTGAAAGCACGAGATTCGTTCTCAATCGCCAGACTTAGAGGAAGAACGCAACGGATGCGTGTGCGCCCCGGTCGGGGCGGAAATAAGCAGCAGTTCAGACGGAAAAAGGAGAACCAAGATGAAATTCGCGAAACGGCTGTTGATGGGAGTCGGCGCGGTTGCGCTGGCGGCAATTGTTCTGACTGTGATGGCACCGAAGGAGGTTCATGCGACCGTTGCGGCGCTGGTGCAGGTCGTGAATACGCCGACGAACCCCGTGCCGACACTGAATACCGAAAACCCGGCTCGGGCGCCGTTCCAGGCTTTTTGCACCACGTTTGGAAGTGGGTTTTGCTCCTGGACCGTACCGGCTGGCAAGAGCATGGTTATCGAATTCGTTAACACTCAAGTGTTTGTACCAACGGGGAGCGCCAATAACGCCTCATCGCTTCTATTTACGACCGCGGGCGGGACGGCAGGCGCGTTTACCATGGCACCAGGCACGCATGTCGTCACACAATTCGGCGACGACGGATACGTGGCCAACGCAAGTGTTCGTCTGTATGCAGATCCGGGAACTACAATTTCAATGCAAGTGCCGGGCGGCGATCCCATCTCCGCGCAATATTTCAATATATCGGGATACACCGTCTGCGCGACTGCGACCGTAACTTGCTGAGCGGGGCGTCGCGCGATGGAATCTCGCCAACAGACCTGTCGGCCAAGAATGAATCAGCACCCAGAGTGGGCTACCGGCTGACATTGGTCGGATTTCTAATTCGCAAGCGGCGATTGTTCCAGCCAAGCTGAACAAACGGATAGCGGGAAGAGGCGACGAACGATGACAATTCTTAAGCGATTTGGAAAGACGTTGGCTGTAGTTCTTGGTGCTGGGCTCCTCGTGTTCGTAGGTGCGATGTTCGGCCTGCGCACGGCGCATGCCGTCGTCGCCTCATTGGTCCAAGTGGTCAACACTGCCGCCAACCCGGCAATTACGCAAGATACTTCCAGGCAGGCGTCGCAGGTGGTCTCCCTGTACTGCGCGGAATACCCTTCGTTGTGCAATCAGATCCTCGAGGGCGGCGGGTTGGCGTCCACGGCATACGCCGTCCCGGCGGGTTTCCATTTGATCGTCACATCTGCTGACATATTTGTGGCAACCCCGTTCACGGGCTCGGGCACCCAGTTATACTTGCAGAACACCGCCAACGGCGAGCCATACGAGTACTTCAACATTCCCTCGGGCTCGTCAGGCGCTTCGTATAATTTTGCATCCGGGATCTCAGTGGGATCGGGCACTGGCCTTTCGATTAACGAGGTTTTCCTCTCTTCTGCCGGCTCCGTCGTATTTTATTTGCACGGCTACCTGACCGCAAATTAGGCTCTGGGATGTCACGCCGCGGTGGAGCACCCACCGCTTCCAGCGCCGGACGTATTGCCCAATGCGCCGCCGGATTTCCTCCTGTGGCGCATTTGCATTTCCCCTCCCAACAAATTTCACTCGGACGTATAGTCGGATTACCGGACATTTCCCGGACTAGTACTCCGCCCGAAGATCGTCACGCCGCGACCCCGATCTCGAATGTGACTTCGAGACACATGGTGCGATTCCCTCCCTCGGCACCATCCATTTTCCTCACGCGAGAAGCCGGGTGCGGCACCCTTTGCGGTCTAGGTCTTCGCCCGTGAATCTCGGGGTGCCCGATCTCCCGACTCTTCGGGAACGCGGTCCCGAGGATTCGGGATCGAAAGGGCGGCGCTTTGGATTTGTGCTTCCCACGAATGCGTCATGCACCGCTCCCCGGCGCGACAGCCCCGTGTTGACACGCCCAATCTGTGTTCTTCTCTGGCTTACGGTTTGCCGGACGAACTTCCCTTTTCCGATACTTCGGGATTGGTCCTGTAAGTTATAGAACTACTACCGTAACTTTGTTACTACCCACCCGACGAATTCTATGCTACCATGGCCCGTTTTTATGAACTGCGAAATTGACATCACGGTCCGAACGAGGGGCGAGAATTCGAATCTATGAAAATCAGGAGAAGAATTCTAATAGCCGGAACGCGATTAGAAACCGCCGTAAGCTCATGAAAATACTCTCCCGGAGGTCGTTCTAATAACCGTCGGGTGGGGGGGTATTTTTGCAGTCTCGGTCACCGACAATGGAGGGACTACAAGAAATGGAATGGATCAGGGCGCGCTCCGGGCATGTCACTCCGGCGAACGTCCCCGGTGGATGCTATAATTTCGTCACGACGATGACCCGAACAACGCAAGAGGTGCCGCGCATCGCACCGGAGCTGATGGTGAAGTACGAAGCCGTCATCGGGCTCGAAGTGCACGCGCAGCTCGAAACCCTTACCAAAGCGTTTTGCGGCTGCTCGACCCGCTTCGGCGATGCCCCGAACTCGAATACCTGTCCCGTCTGTCTGGGTCTGCCGGGCGCGCTGCCTGTGCTGAACAAGCGAGCCCTCGAGTTGGCGTTGCGCGCGTCGCTGGCCTTGCGCTGTAAAGTGCAAGAACATTCGCGTTTCGCTCGCAAAAATTACTTCTATCCCGACTTGCCCAAGGGCTACCAAATCTCGATGTATGAGCTGCCGCTGGCCACCGAAGGCCATCTCGCAATTGAAGTGGATGGCGAAAAAAAGCGCATCGGGATCACGCGGCTGCACATGGAAGACGATGCGGGCAAAAGCCTGCACGAAGGCTTCGCGGATTCCGACAAGTGGAGCTACATCGACTTCAACCGCTGCGGCGTGCCGTTGATTGAAATCGTTTCCGAACCGGACTTGCGCACTCCCGCGGAAGCCTACGCCTACCTCAACACGCTGAAGCAGGTGCTCGAATATACGGATGTGAGCGATTGCAACATGGAGGAAGGCTCGTTGCGCTGCGACGCGAACGTCAGCGTGCGACTGCGCGGCGCGCCGAAGTTCGGCACCAAGGCGGAAGTGAAGAATCTGAACTCGTTCCGCTATCTAGCGCATGCGCTCGAATATGAAATCGAGCGGCAAATCGGAATTCTCGAATCGGGTGGCACCATCACACAGGAGACGAGGCTCTGGAACGTCGCGGCCGGCCGCACCGAGCCGATGCGCTCGAAGGAAATGGCGCACGATTATCGTTACTTCCCGGACCCGGACCTGCTGCCGGTCACGGTCTCCGAAAAGATGATCGCGGAGGTCCGCAGCGGTATGCCGGAGCTGCCCGACGCGAAAGTGGCACGGTTCCTTCACGAATACGGAATCACCCCGTATGATGCCGGCGTGCTCACCTCCACGCGGGCCCTGGCCGACTACTTCGAAGCCACCGTCAAAGCCGGTGCTCCGGGCAAGGCGGCTGCAAACTGGATCTCGGTGGAGCTACTGAGGCGCTTGAATGACGCCGGCAAACAAATAGAAGATTGCCCTCTCGAGCCAGCCAGGCTGGCGGAATTGCTGACCAGAGTGGAAAGCGCCGAGATTACCGCCGCCACCGGAAAGAAAGTTTTCGCAAGGATGTTCGACACCGGAAAGAGCGCTGAGGAAATCATCGCTGCGGAAGGCCTGGCGCAAATCACCGATACGAGCGCGATCGAGAAAATCGCGCGTGAAGTGATTGCCAAGAGTCCGGACAACGTGGCGAAGTATCGCGGCGGACACGAAGGTGTGTTCAAGTCCTTCGTCGGCCAGGTAATGCGGGAAACGCGCGGTCAGGCGAATCCGCAGCTCGTGAATGAAATTTTGAAAAGGCTGCTCGCGTAATACAAATATGACCGTCGCACATAAAGAGACGAAAATGCTCAAGGAAGGCGACAAGGCCCCGGACTTTCACTGCACCGCCGACGATGGCGAAAAGGTCTCGCTCGCGGATTTTCGCGGGAAGAACGTGATCTTGTACTTTTATCCGAAGGCCAATACACCCGGTTGAACGAACGAAGCGTCCGAGTTTCGTGACGCCATCAAGAAGTTCGAAAAGGTGAACACCGCGATCATCGGTTGCAGCGGCGATTCCGTCGAGTCGCAGACGAAATTCAAGGTCAAGCACAAGCTCAACTTTCCGCTCCTGGCGGACACCGAATTCCACGTCATCGAAGCCTACGGCGCGCGGCGGATGAAATCGTTCCTGGGGAAAACGTTCCTCGGAATCGTGCGCATGACGTTTTGGATCGGACCCGACGGAAAGATCCGCAAGATTTGGGAGAATGTCACGCCGAAGGGTCACGCGGCAGAAGTCCTGGAGGCGATTGAAGCGGCCTAGAGAGTGAGGCGCAAGGACTCGCCATCCCGTTCGATGAAGGCGTTGTCGATCAGGCGCGTATTCCCGAGGCGCGCTGCGAGCAGCACATAGCAATTTTTGCGAAGACTCATCACCGGCTCCAAAGTTTCCGCGTCCACAATCTCCGCATAATCAATCGCCACTTTCGGTTCGCCATCGAGCACGCGCCGCAATGAAACAAGCAGCCGCGCGGCGTCGCGTTCGCCCGCCGCGATTTCGCCGCGGACCGCGTCCAGCGATCGGTAGAGCGCCGTCGCCGCGCGCCTTTCATCCGGCCGCAAATACGCGTTGCGCGAGGAAAGAGCCAGACCGTCCGGTTCCCGCACGATCGGGCATACCACTATCTCCGCATCCACATTGAGATCCTGAACCATCTGGCGGATGATCCGGGCTTGCTGCGCGTCCTTGCGGCCGAAGAAAGCAAAACGTGGCTGCACGATTTCAAGCAGCTTCAGCACCACTGTCGCGACACCGCGAAAATGCCCGGGGCGCGTGCGTCCTTCGAGACGCTCACTGATGCCTTCCACCGTAACGGCCGTGCGGAAGCCATCCGGATACATTTCTTCGCCCGACGGCGCGAAGAGGTAGTCGACGCCAAGCTCGTCGAGAGCAGCGCGATCGGATTCAAGCTGCCTTGGGTACTTTTGGAAATCCTCGGTTGGTCCGAACTGCTTCGGGTTAACGAAGATCGAGACGACCACGGGAGCGCATTGTTGTTTGGCCAGGCGGATGAGGGAAAAATGGCCTTCATGTAGCGCGCCCATCGTGGGGACAAGGCCGACAATTCGATCGTTCCGGCGCGCTTCCTGCGCCACTTGCTGCATCCAGGAAACTGTGTGGATTGTCTCCATGAAAGACCGGACTAGCGCAGCGAACCCTGACTTCCCCGAGCGAACACCTTCCAGGATGGCATTAGACGGGGGCGCGGGTGGCAGGCTCGCGATGGAAGACAATCAGATCCGTGGAAACGGCCTTCGCACCCAATTGACGCAGCAGGGTTGCGATTTGGCCGCGATGGTAGCTGCCGTGATTCACCACATGCTGCAACATCGGCCAGAGCGGGCCCTCGAAGGCCACACCTTCGGTATTCTTGTACTTGATGACGCGTTCAAGCTCGCCTGGCGTGAGCGAAGCAATGAAAGCGTCCAGGTTGGCTTCGTGCTGCAGCCAACGGCTGCGGACTGAATCGAAGTCAGGGAAATCAGAAGGGGAAGGCAACGCTTTCGGGATGCGCCCGTGCCAGCGTTCGAGCCAAATCCATTCGGCACCGTAGATGTGCGCGAGCGTGTCACGCACGGAGCGAAAGCTCGAGCCGAGATCACGGGTGAACTGTTCGGGGCTGAGCCCGGCGCAGGAATCGAGCGTGCGATGATTCGCCCAGGAGTTGTAGGTGTACAGCAAGCGGATATCTTCCACGTTCACCGGCGTCTCCTTTCAAATCAGGTGCGCTGGCGCGCGGGCAAATGTTCGCGCAACTCCGCCGGCGAGTGATACGACTCTACGTCTGACGGGAATCGCCCGCTGCGAACGTCGTCACAGTATTCGGAGGCAGCGCGTGAGATTTCCGCCCCAAGGTCTGCATACTTCCGTGCAAACTTGGGTGTGTGCCCAATGGTGAGACCAACCAGATCGTGGAACACGAGCACCTGGCCATCGCAGTCAGGCCCTGCGCCGATGCCGATCGTCGGGATGTGTAGTTTCTCCGTGATTCGCGCTGCGAGTTCGCGGGGCATCGATTCCAGCACCACGGCGAACGCTCCGGCCGCCTCCACCGCGCGGGCATCGCGCTCCACTTGACGCGCGGCGTCGTTCGTCTTGCCCTGCACGTGGAACCCGCCCATGGCGTTCACGGACTGCGGCGTCAATCCGACATGCCCCATCACCGGAATTTCTGCTTCCACCAGGTGCGCGATCAATTCGATGCGGCGCTCTCCGCCCTCCACTTTTACCGCTTCCGCTCCGCCTTCTTTCACCAGGCGGACCGCATTACGAACCGATTCTTCGAGCGAGATGTGGTAACTGCCGTACGGCATGTCGGCGACGAGCAACGCGCGGTGCGTTCCGCGCCGGACGGCACGAAGGTGCATCAACATTTCGTCGAGCGTAACCGGCAAAGTGCTGTCGAACCCCAACACGACCATCGCGAGCGAATCGCCCACCAGCAGAATGTCCACGCCTGCTTCGTCGAGAAGACGAGCGGTGGGATAGTCGTATGCCGTCAAGCACGTAATCTTGCTTTTTGCCGCCGATCCGACTGGAGAAGAGGACTTACGGGAGAGAATTTCGGGAACGGTGACTTTTCCGCCCCCGGTAAAAGGTGCAGCACTCATTTTTGCCTCCGGTGCCGCTCCCATGCCGAGACATCGCAATTCGGGATGCAACCCAGCAACTTTGATGCTAGCAAAGTGGCCCGCTGCGAGCAAAGAAATTCTCGCCGGGTAACTCGCGCGTGCAACCCGGCGGCGCGGTCTAGCGTACTCGGACCGTTTCTATGCAGGCAGATGCAGCGGTACTGCGGGCGCTGTGCCTACTCGGCTGTGAAAGTGGCGGCTCGGAGCTTCGTTACTTCCCCGCCGATTTCCCCAGCCTGCACCTCGACGCGGTAAGTACCGGGCGGCACAGTATCCACAGGGACCTTCAGAGCGACCGTGATTACCGGATTCCCCTTCTGAATGAAACCCGTCGCGTCGATGCCACCCGAGGCCCAAATGATCTTATTGGTCGCCGGGTCCACAATTCTAAAGGCAACTTTCACCTGCTTGGGGTTTTGATCCTGCAGGTGCGGATCGTAGATCTGAGCGAAGAGGGCCACTTTGTCCGTCTTCTTGAACCGATCGCTGCCAGACGGAATGATTTCCACATCCTTGAAGACGAGGGGCGTACGATCTGCGAGCAAATCAGCGTCGAGAGCGCCACCGAGATCGGCGAGCTTCGCGAAATCGTTGCTCAAGGCGACGCCACTGAGCGTAAACGTTTTTCCGTCGTAGGGATCGACGACCAGGGGCGTCTCGTATTTTCCGAAGTTCTGGCCGCCACCGGAAAGAACCACGGTCAGCTTGTATTGCCCCGGCGCGAGAGTGAATTGATTTTCGTAATGCATCGGCGACTCGGTGAACTTCTTCCACTCGTCCTTTTCGAGATCGAGAGTGACCTCATCACTGAAGCGCGCGCCGACGGAATTGTCGGGCTTGTAAGCGATGCCAAGAATATTCACGTCTGCATGGTACTTCCCTTTCACTTTATCGAAATTGAGGGAAGCGGAAGGGATTTCCATGGCAATGTTCACGCGCGCCTCGTTGGACGCCGTATAGAAGAAAGGAGCCTCGAGCGTGCCTCCCATGTTGCTCGCCGCGCCGGTGCTGGCCGCGCGCGACTCCAGATCCTTCTCGATGGGTTTGCCGGCCAGCACGTCCGCGGGCCTCACGTTGCAGTATCCGCTGCGGGATCGAACTTCGGTGCCGCCGCGCTCGACCTTTACCTTAATGGTGTGACAGCTGCCGTCGGGCGACTCCTGGGGTGCGTAACCGAGCAGATAGTATTCGTTCTGCTCGCGCGCGATCTTTTGCAATCCTGATAGCAGATCATTCGTATTGAGGATCGGGAAACCGCCCGTTCCACTCGCGAGCGCATACATCACTTGTTGATTCGTGGATGCCGACGGCGGGAATGCTGGGACGATCGCTCGTGGCTGCGTGTAGTTCGGATTCCCATAAGGATTGCCGGACGTGCCGCGAGGCGGCGTGCTTCCACCTCCGGTGCCACTCCCGCTTTTGCCGCCAGTGCCGCTGGTTCCTCCCGTGCTCCCGGTCCCTCCACCTTTACCGCCACCGGTTCCACCTGTTCCAGTGCTGCCCCCGCCAGTTCCACCACCTCCTGAGCGCCCCCCGGTGCCGCCGCCTCCGGCAACACCACCCCCGCCTCCGCCACCTCCACCGCCCGTACGACCCTGCGGACTTGCGGACGCGAGCGGTGAAGACACCGGATACGAAGCGAAAACGAGTCGCGGCCGGCTGATTGGTTCAGCATCTGTCTGCTGGAGCGATGCGAGAATCGGGCGGGCCGACGCACCGTTTGGATTCGGCAGCAGCAGGGCGCCGGGCGCGACCAAACCGCGGACGTCGAGCGGGTAGACAGCGACATTGGCCTTGTTGCAAGCATCGATCGTTGCCGTTAACTCGGACTGTCGTTCGTCATTGAGCGGGAAACCCGATGTAAACAGAATCAGGCTCTTTCGCCCCGGAATCGAGGCGAGGTCCTTCGCAAGACTGCGAATGCTGAGCAGCAGCGTGTACGCGCCAAAGTCGGCCTCTGGATTGGAGCCTTGTACCGGGGGGAGGCCTGGGGACTGCGTCGTGGCGGGCCCGATCGGATCGGCGGGGGCATTCGGCGAAACAGCCGAGAATTTCACGCCCGCGACGGCCTGTTTGAGGCGATCGGCGTCGGCAGTGAAGTTCTGGATCACGCGAAGCGTGCCTCCGAATTCCATGATGGACATCACACGATTAGGACCGGCGTTAGCGTCGATGAATTTCCCTGCCGCGTCGCGCGCGCGCGGCTGGTCGGCAAACTCCATTGTCGAGTCATCAAAGAGCAACACCATATAGTGCCTGTCCGAAGCGGCAGAGGCATTGGAGCCGCCGCCAAACGCGAAATTGTCGATCTCCTGCTGCTTGTTGTCCTCATAGACGCGGAAGTCAGTGGCAGCGAGGTCATGGATGTAATTTCCCTTTTTGTCCGTGACGACGACGTCGACTCGGACGACGCGCGACTCGGACTTGACTGGAGGCGCAATCGGCAATGGCGACTGAGCGGGCACCGGTTGGGCGGTTTGTGTGGGCTGCTGACTTGCTGGCTGCGTAGTCTGCTGGGCGCGGATCGCCACGGGCGAAACGATCGCTTGCCGCAAGAACCAACAAGCGGCAACACAGAAAAGGCCCAAGCTCGCGTATCGCGTGAAACGCCGGAGATTCATGATTCACCTTCCTTGCACTAGTACGGAATTTCCACCACGCCGTTTTCCGCGGACAATTGCGCGGCGTTTGAGTCTCTCACTACAAGGCGGACGACATAGTCGCCCGGCTTCACATCGAAGCTGGTCTTGACCGTCAGCCCGGTGCGGCTGAGCCTTTGCAGCGTCGCGTCCAGCAGATGCATTTCGACGTTTTTCTCGATTCCCGTGACGATGTTGCCGTCGCGGTCGAAGAGGGCGGCCACGATCGTAAGATTGTTCTGGTTGCGGCCCGCCGCCTTTTCAAAGCGCATGTGAGCAATGTCGACTCGCGTCATCACCGCGAGCTTCGCATTGACGGAATCCACTTTGTAGTACTGCGTGTGAAGCTCGACGGGCAGACCGTGCTGTTCTTCCTGAGAAAACAACGCGTCTTCGATGTCCTGCTTTGCAGCTTCGGCAACGGACACGCTGTGCTTGGGAGCGTAAAAGCCGCGACGCGCTTGAACATTCACCTTCTGTTTCGTAACGAGAGTTACCTTCAGGGAATGGAATCTGCCGTCGTACTTGAGGTTGCGGGGAACGAAGGCGACGAGGTACGAAACATCGGGCGCGGAAGCGATCATGCGCAGGCCGCCGGCGAGATCGTTGTTATTGTGGAATGCCAAGCCGCCGGTGCCGTCGGCAAGCACGTTGAGGACGTCGGACTGTGCGAATTGCGCGCTCGAGCGGTACATGGAGCGAGCCCCGGCGATGCCGGCGTTCGTACTGCCTTGATTCGGCTGGCTGATATCGCCCATATCAGGAGTGTAGAGGCCCCGTGCGTCTAGCGTGTTGATGAACACGTTCGAGCGGTTGGCTTGATCGATGATCCGCGAGAGGTCGTATTCCCGGCCTGGATAGATAAAGCCGGGAGAAAGCAGGACAAGGCTTCGCTGACCCGGAAGAGCCGAGATGCGGCGCAGGACTTCTTCGAGGCGGCGGAACGCATACACCGTTTGAGATTCGCCCGCATCGTTCACCTGCATCGCTGTCGAGATCGCCATTTGCTGCGCCAGAGAAAGCTGCAGCGGATCGTTGTTGAACATGCACGCCAGAGTGTCCTGCGTGGCGACGTTTAGGGCCTGCTGGTCGTTCTTGTTTTGGATTTGGTCGGCTTCGTAGTAGTCGATCGGCGGGCACTCATTTCCAGATGTATTGATGCCGGAGACGCCCCGGGGGGTCAGGCCCAGCAAAGCGCTGTGTAGTTTGTCGCGATCCTTCGTGAAATCCATCTGCGACTGACCGGAGACGGTAAGGACCGCTACGCGATCGGTCGGCTGCAGAGCCTCATCGACGTAATGGGTTGCGGCAATTCTCGCGTGCAGGAGGTCCGCCATGGCGACATGCACATCGTCGAACAGGAGCGCGACGAAACGCGATGGAGGAACGAAATCCGCGGGCGGCTTCTCGGACTCCGGCGTTCCGGGAACAGCGTCAGGCCGCACGAAGGTTTGCGTGAACGACGCTGGTGTTTCCACGGAAAAGTGGGAGATGTCTTGAGGCTTTCCGTCCTCGAAAACCTGAAAATCCTCCTTACGCAAATTGCCCACAACTTGACCTTTCGGGTCGCGGACCACGACGCGAATCGGAACCAAGTTGACACGCGATTCGAGAGGGATGCTCGAATCGTGCGTGTCCATTTCGGGCTTGTCGGAAGCCGGCGTTGGTTGAACCGGCGCATTGGTCGGCGACGATTGCGGAGGCGGCTGTCCGGTCGCGTCCTGCTGGGAAGATTGGGCCCAGGCCCGCGCGGGCACGATTGAAAGAACGATCGCACAAGCAAGAAGGGCGCTGCAATGAGCAGCCGCCGAAAGTCGAGAGAGCCTTCCCGTTCGAACAATCATTAGAAGAGGGGCTCCGCGGCCATAGCGTGTCGGCTGGAGTCTTGCGTCTGCGGCAGGTGCGCGTTCAGGACGCGAAGCGAGTGTACGTCGGTCTTACGCCCGCGTCAATGGATGACCAATTGGTGAACATGGTGCCCTCCACAGTGCCAAAACGCGCGGAGCAGTGTGGTTGGCTTAATCAGGGGATTTCCACGACGCCGCTTTCCGCGGAGATTTGCCCGGCGTTTGAATCTCGCACAACAAGCCGCACGACGTAGTCGCCGGGCTTCACGTCGAAGTCGGTTTTGACGGTCACTCCGGTGCGGCTGAGCTCCACGTACGTCTTGTCGAGCAGGCTCAGGTCAACGTTTTTCTCAATTGCCTTGACCATCTTGCCGTCACGGTCGAAAAGGGCGGCCACGATCGTGAGGTCGTCCAGGTTGCGGCCAGCCGCCTTGTGAAAACGGAGGTGGGCGATGTCCACCTGGGTCATGACCGCGAGCTTTGCGTCGGCGGAACCGACCTTCTGATATTGCGTATGGAGTTCGACGGGAAGGTCATGCTGCTCTCCCAACGAATACACGGCCTCTTCAACATCTTGTTTGGCGGTGTCGGCTGCCGAAACACTGTGCTTGGGAGCGTAAAAACCTTGCCGGGCCTGAACGCTCATTCCCTCTTTGGTAGTGAGAGTGACCTTCAAGGAATGGAACCGGCCGTCGTATTTGAGATCATGCGGAACGAACGCCACGAGATAGGAGACCTCGGGAGGAGCAGCGATGGTCTGCAATCCGGCGGTCAGGTCGTTGTTGTCGTGAAACGCCAGGCCGCCAGTGCCGTCGGCGAGGGCGCCAAGAACACCGGACTGGGCCTGTTGAGCGCCCGAGCGAAGCATCGAGCGAGCCGCAAACGTGGTCTGGCTTGAGTGGTTCGGCCGAGTAACGTCACTCGTATCGGAGGTGTAGAGGCCGCGGGCGTCGAGTGTGTTGATGAAGACATTCTCCCGATTGGCTCGATCGATGATCTGAGAAAGGTCGTACTCGCGTCCCGAGTAAATGAAGCCCGGAGAAATCAGGACGAGGCTGCGTTGTCCCGGAGCGGTGGAGATGCGATGGAGGATTTCCTCTAGGCGCCGCAGCGAATATTGCGTTTGAGCTTCACCGGCTTCGTTAATGCGCTTTGCCGCGGCAGTGGCCATATCTCGCGCCGCTTGCAGCAGCCTTCGATCGCCGGCAAAGGCGCATGCCAAAGTATCCTCCACGGCGATGCCGAAGGCTCGCTGGTCGTTCTTGTTCTCAATCAAATCCGCCTGATAGTAGTCGACGGGCGGACATTCGTTTCCCTTTGTGTCGCTGCCGCCGAGGACTTGGGGCATCAGCCCGCGCAAAGCGGAGTGGAGTTTCTCGCGATCGCTTGTGAAATCCATCTGCGACTTGCCGGAGATCGTAAAGATGGCGACACGATCGCTGGGTCGCAACGCCTGGTCCACGTAGCGTTCCGCAGCTGTCCGGGACTGCATCAGGTCCGCTACGCTGGCGTTTCCATCATCGAAGAGGAACCCAACGAACCGCGACGGAGGAACAAAATCTGCTTGTGGCTTCTCGGAATCACGCGCGCCGGCTGGGGCATCGGGCCGCACAAACGTTGGGGTGAGGGAAGCCGGCGTTTCCGATAAGAAATGCGAAATGTCTTGAGGCTTTCCATCCTCGAAAATCCGAAAATCCTCCTTGCGTAAATTGGGGACGACATGTCCTTTCGAATCGCGGACGACAACGCGAACCGGGACGAGGATGACGCTCGATTCGAGCGGGTGGGTCGAATCGTGGGTGTCCGTTTCGGGCTTATCAGAACCCAGAACCGGTTTGGACTGCCCAGTATTGCGTGGGGATTGGCGTCCAGGGGAGCCAGGGGACTGGGCTTCCGCGGCTAAAGCGAAAAGAATCAGGGCGCCAGCGAGCAAAGCGCCGGTGCGAAGGAACGCCATAGAGTGGGGTTGCGTTCCTGTCCAAGCAGTCATTGAGGAAACTCCAGCGTGCAGCCCGCGGAGTCGTGCGTCTGCGGCAGGTGCGCGTTCAGGACGCGAGGCGAGTGTACGACCCCTTTGCCCCCGACGTCAATTTACCGCCGATTGGCAAACTTCCCAGCAAACAAGGCCACGCAGGGATGCATGCTTTGCCTCGTTGGTGTAGTATTCAGCCAAGATTGATTGCAAAAGGGGAGCTGCACATGAAACCAATCGCCCGTGGAGCGAGCGCAGCGGCGACGTGCCTCATCGTAGGGCTTCTGGCAACCTGCTCGCAACATCTTGGCACCACGACCGCTGAGACGGCTGACTCCTGGGACAAGAAGGCCGCTGCCAATTACCTGGATCAGAGAGAAGTTTGGTGGGCGAAGTGGCCGAGGGCCTCTCGCGATCATGGAACGCACTGCGTCTCGTGCCACACGGTAATGCCCTACGCCCTCTCGCGACCTATGCTTCGTATGGCTCTTGGTGAAAGTGCCCCTTCCGTCAACGAACGCAGGCTGCTTGACGACGTCACGAAGAGAGTACGCCTTTGGGACGAAGTCCAACCGTACTACGGTCAGATGGCCAACCAAGCGCGAGGGACTGAGGCCGTCCTGAATGCGCTCGTCCTGGCGAGTTACGACGCGCAAAACGGGCACCTGAGCGACGACGGGAAAACCGCATTCAAGAATATGTGGGCTACGCAGAACACGACGGGTGATGATCGAGGTGTGTGGCCGTGGATTCAGTTCGATAACGAACCGTGGGAAGCACCCGACTCGGCGTACTACGGCACAAGTCTCGCAGCGGTGGCGGTCGGGACGGCGCCCGAGAACTATCGCTCGGAGCCCGACATTCAAAATAACATCAAGCTGATGAATGAATACCTCGTTCGCGAAGCGCCGAAGCAGACTCTGATGAACCAGGCAATCTTGCTCTGGGCATCGGCAAAGTTGCCCGGCCTTCTCGATAGCGCACAGCAAAAGGCCATCATCGGCGATGTTCTGAGCAAGCAGCAGACGGATGGAGGTTGGTGTGTGTCTTCGCTAATGGAGAGGTGGAAACGAGCCGATGGAACGCCGGAAGTGAAAGACAGCGACGGCTACGCCACCGGCCTGATCGTGCTCGCGCTAGAACAGACGGGCGTGTCACGCGAAGACATCCATGTGAAGCGAGCGGTATCCTGGTTAGTCCGCAACCAGAGCCGGTGGGACGGCCACTGGACAGCCTACTCCGTCAACAAACGCCACTATAATCCGTTTTACGGTGGCGCTCGCTTCATGGACGACGCCGCCACGGCATATGCCGTTCTTGCGCTAAGCGAAACGAAACGCGCACCTTCAACCGAGTCGGCCGTTGCCATCCAATCTATAGAGATTCGCCGACCGGTCAGTAAGCCTTAGGCTTGGTTTGTTTGTGGAGCTGTGCGTCGACGACTTCGAGGATGGTCTATTACCCGTGGGAGAGTAGTGCCGTTAGTCCAGATAAAACACTTCCTTCATCATCGCGAATTTCTCGCGCGGTTTCAGGCCCGGCATCGGTTCGAAGAGCGGGGCCATTTTCTCCTGCCATTTGAGGTTCGTTGAGTCTTGATCGAGCGCGCGCCAAGCGGCATCAAAATCATCCACCTGCATAACCAGAAACAAATCTTGTTCCCTCCTGAAGATCGAGTATTTTGAAATGCCCACTTCCTTCAGTTTGGCCAGCAGGGCGGGCCAAACGTTCCTGTGGGCGGCGTCGTATTCCTCTTCTTTGCCGGCCTTTATTCGCAGACGAAACGCGACTCTGGGCATCTGGATCTCCACAATTTCTCTAAGGCAGGGTGAGCACGGCTACGGAAAAGCCACGGAGCGTCAAGCCGTCCGAACTCAACTTAGCAGAAGCAGGCGGTTGGAATCCCGTTGTGACGTCCACGTAGTCCAACTGGCCGCCGGCAGCTCCCGGAACGGACAGATCGAAATTCCGGTCGCGTTTGTTGACGAGTAGCATCCTGCGTTTACCTTGCCTGGTCACAACTGCAAGGCAAGAGACGTAGGGATCTGCCGGAGCAAATGCAAACTCCACTATTTTGTCGCCCGGAGCGAAGTTATCGTGCAAGAGCTTCAGAACCCACAATCGAGCGTTCGGCTTTCCATCGTTCCAGTCCACCATGGATACGCTGGGGAATTGCGTGGGATAGCCAACCAATTGTGATTCTCCTGCCACGTCGATGCCCAGCTGCGCGAGCTCCACAAAAATGTACGCGTACTCGGCTCCGGCAAGATTCCAGTACGAATCGGAAATACGCTTCGCAACTCTATCGGGATCAGCTTCTGCGTTGTCGTCCGATGCAATGATTCCAATTTCATTGATCGTCGTACCCGTTCCAGGCGAGAGTCTTTTCCGGATCGACTCAATGTAACGAACTGTGTTCAGGAAGCCGTCCGCCTGCGCAAAAACCGTATGCTGCTGAATGTCCGGGGTCTCATCCGGTGCAGGAGCCGCATAGAAATGATAGGAAATGTAGTCTAGAGGCACGCCAGGCTCGTGGTTCTTCTTGTTGAGGAAGTACTCAAAGAACTCCGGGTTTTGGCCCGGCATCGCGAGAGACACACCGACGAATTTCATCCCTGGCTGGATTTCCTTCATGGCCGTCACGATCGCGTCGTATAGCCGCGTATAGGTCTGCGGCGTCATGTCATGCTCGAAATCCACTTCGTTCAGAACTTCCCAGTACGGAATCGAGTAGTGGTATCCAGATTCGTGCCGCTTTCCATATTCGTCGGTAAACCCGCCTCTCGTGTACCAGGACAGGAGTCGTGCATAGTAGTCGGCAACCTCCTTGAACGTCGGGTCACGAAGTTCTGTTCCCTGCTCGTAGTCCCACAGCGGCTTGTTGGGATCGTCCGGATAGCTGATAGGCTTGTCGGTCTTGTACATCCATTGGGGAATCGTGCTGAAGTTGAGAACGACAGAGTGGCCCTTCGTTGCCTCTAGAAAATCTATCGTCATGGGATCGATCAGAGAAAACTCCCAGGAGGTCTTGCCATCCTTTGGTGGCGCTAACTCCGCTACGCCAAGACGGGGATAGGGGAGCCAGGGAACGTAACGGACGTAATCGGCCCCGAGATCGTGAAGCGCATGGAACGCATTGTCATGAACGCGAGTTCCTCGGCGAAGTGGTGGGTTTACAACCACCTGCAACGTGGGCGTTGTCCTCGATTCCTTTGTCACCCGATCCCAGTGAACGGTAAGCTGGACAGGAGAATCTTGCGCGCTTAACGCGAGCGAAGTCGCGAACATAAACACTGGCACAAGAAACCAACGAATCGAATTCAAAGGTTTCATGGAATCCTCCATGCGAGAACCCGCGTGTGAGCCGGCAGGGTGCAATATGCTCGCGCGGCGGAAAGATACGCAAGCTATATTCTTTCTTCAATCGACAAATATTTTTCACTATAGAATCTCTGTCGGGTTGGCCCCTGGTCAAGGCCCGGGATCGGCGGAGTGAATAGAGAAATGAGCGACAAACCTGCGCGTCATGAGTTCACCGTGGGTCTCTTCGGGATCGGACTCGATGCGTATTGGCCTCAATTCGAAGGACTCCAAGAACGTTTGACGCGATATGTTCAGACGGTAGCACAGCGACTTGAAAAACCGGGCGTGCGGATAGTCAATCTCGGCTTGGTGGATTCCCCAGAAAGAGCAGAGGCCGCAGGTCATGCCTTCCGGCAACACGATGTCGATCTCATCTTTCTCTGCGTCACGACTTACGCGCTATCGTCCACTGTCCTTCCGGTTGTGCGGAGAGCCAAAGTCCCGGTAATCCTGCTGAATCTTTCGCCCTCCGCAGCGATTGATTACGAGTTGTTCAACCGCATGGGGGACCGAACGAGAATGACTGGTGAATGGCTGGCTTACTGCCAAGCTTGTCCGGTGCCGGAGATCGCAAATGTATTTCGCCGCTGCCGTATCCCTTTCTTTCAAGTCACGGGAATGCTGGAAGACGACCCGGTTGCGTGGCGTGAGATATACGAGTGGCTAGAGGCGGGCCGTGTCGCCCACACGATGGAACATAACCGTCTCGGAGTCATGGGCCATTATTACGGTGGGATGCTGGATATTTATTCCGATCTGACCCAACAGTGCGCGTATTTCGGCGGTCACATTGAAATGCTGGAAGTGGATGAACTTAGCGGTCTGCGACGCGACATCCAGCCGAGTGCGATCGCTCAGCGAGTGGAAGAATTCCGGAAAAGCTTCGATGTTCAACCTGATTGCGCTCGGCAGGAACTGGAGCGCGCCGCCCGGACATCACTAGCCCTGGATTGCTTGGTGGAGCGGCACCGGCTCGGTTCGCTTGCGTACTACTATCAGGGAACAGGAAACCCGGACAACGAAGACACCATCAGCTCCATTATTCTGGGAACGAGCTTGCTAACGGCTCGAGGGGTGCCAGTTGCTGGTGAGTACGAGATCAAGAATGCACAAGCCATGAAGATCATGGATTCTTTCGGCGTCGGCGGATCGTTCACGGAGTACTACGCTACCGACTTCAAGGACGACGTTGTGCTGATGGGCCACGACGGCCCGGGCCATTTTGCCATCGCCGAAGGACGAATCAAGGTATGTCCCCTGCGTGTCTATCACGGCAAGGTCGGGTCTGGCCTGTCGGTGGAGATGTCGGTTAAACATGGTCCAGTCACTCTGCTTTCTGTCGTGCAGACCGCGGACAAACTCATGCTTCTGACCGCGGAAGCAGATTCTGTACCTGGCCCGATTCTGGAAATCGGCAACACGAACAGCCGCTACCGTTTCCCGATTGGCGCGCGACGCTTCATGGAGGCCTGGAATGCCGAGGGCCCGGCGCATCACTGCGCGGTCGGAGTTGGACACACTGCAACCAAGTTGAAGAAACTGGCGGCACTGCTCGGAATGGATTGCGTACAAATCTGTTGAGATCTGCAGCACGCGACGCCGTTTGCCGTAGCGGAGGCTACTCCCTTATCTTGAGGGCTGCTTTCGAATCGAGCGCGCACCTGGAGGACCGATGAAGAGCACTCTTGAGAACAACGATAGAAACCTCCTGAGGGTCTTGGAGATGGTCGTCGCCTGCGTTTTCCTCTTCGTGTTGACCGCATCCGCGCAATCGACAAAGCCTGTGAAGCTCGAATGCGAGTCACTTTTCACACCTCTCGGGATGGACGTCAAGGAGCCACGGTTGTCGTGGAAAATCGAAGACTCACGTCCTGGTGCTCGGCAAACTGCCTATCAAATTCAAGTGGCCTCGACAGCGGAGAGTCTGGCCAGCGGCAAGGGTGATGTGTGGGACAGTGGCCGCGTGGAATCCGAGAATTCCCGCTCTGCACCATATGGAGGCGCTGCGCTCGAGCCGAGCAAACGTTACTACTGGCGAGTCGTTACATGGGATCAAGGCGGCAAGGCATCCGCTCCTAGCGAGCCGAGCTGGTGGGAAACAGGGCTTCTCGAACAGGAAAACTGGAAGGCCAAGTGGATCGGTTACGAGGAATCCGAACTGCGCCAGGTGCGACAATCAGGGGCTGTATGGATCACGAACGCCGGCACTGAAGCGCCAGAGAAAGCAGCGAAAACGAGCCATGATTTTCGATTCCATTTCGACCTGGTGAAACCTATCCGACGCGGCACCTTGTATGTGACCGGGCAAGATTCAGCGGGCGCTTGGATCAATGGAAAACAAGTACTGCAATGGGAACCGCTTCCTCCGTGGCGGCAAATGCCCTGGAAGACCTATACGATCCGCGACGCTTCGAGCGCCTTGCACACGGGACAAAACGTATTGGCGATAGAGGTCGTGAGCTATTCAACCAACGCAAGCCAAACGCCCATGAGCGCCGTCCTATACGTCGAGGCGACGGACGGTTCTGTGCAGTTATTCAAGAGCGCTCCGGAGGGTTGGCGAGCCGCATTGAATGCCAGGGGAAACTGGCAAGCTCCCGAATTCGACGATGCTTCGTGGAACGAAGCGATTCGCTACGTTCCCCCAACTTCCAATTCCGAAATCACCGAGCTGGGAAATCCGTGGCCGACTGGGGCTGTAAAGTGTCTTCGCCGAACATTCGAAGTGGCAAAGCCTGTGGCCTCGGCGCGTATTTATGCAACCGCGCTTGGCGCGTACGAATTCTCGATGAATGGGCACAAGGTCGGTGACGACATTCTGGCCCCCGGATGGACGGACTTCAGGGAGCGCGTTGTTTATCAAGCCTATGACGTCACTGCGGATGTGAAGTCAGGAACAGACACGATTGCGGCACTGCTTGCTCCCGGCTGGTACTCGACGCCGCTTCAGTGGTTTCGGCAGGGATATAACTATGGGACAACTCCGCCTGCGCTGCGGGCGCAACTCAGGATCGAGTACAAGGACGGATCCGTTGATTGGATCCTGACGGACGAAAAGTGGAAGGCGGACATTTCACCCATTCTAAGCGCAGAGATCTACGATGGGGAAACGTACGATGCCCGCAAGACACAAGCAAACTGGGACACAGCGACATTCGACGACACCCGGTGGAGTTCCGCAGAGGTGATTCAGCCAAAGGAAACACAAATCGTCTGGCAATACTTCCAGCCGATTCGCGCTGAGAAAACGCTCGACGCAAAGAAAGTGACGAATCCAGCTCCGGGCGTCTACATCTTTGATTTCGAGCAGAATCTTTCCGGGGTTGCGCGCATTCGCGCGCAAGGTGCAGCCGGCACGGATGTGAAATTGAGATTTGGGGAAGTATTGAATCCGGACGGTTCGCTTTACACGGACAATCTACGGACCGCGAAGGCAACCGACCATTTCATTCTTGCGGGAAAAGGGATCGAAGAGTTCCAGCCGGCCTTTACGTTCCACGGTTTCCGTTACGTCGAAGTCTCCGGATTGCAGGTGGAGCCCCAACTCCAGGATGTGAAAGCCATTGTTTTTCATACCGATGCTCCGTTCACTGCGACGCTAAAGACAGGCAGTCCCATGATCAACCAACTCTGGAGCAATATTCTTTGGGGCCAGCGCTCGAATTTCCTCAGTGTTCCCACCGACTGCCCTCAACGCGACGAGCGTCTCGGATGGGCCGGCGATGCTCAGGTGTTTTGGCGCACCGCTACGTACAACATGGATTTGACCGCGTTCTCCCGTAAATTCGCGGCAGATTTGCGCGGCACCCAAGTTGGCACGGACATGTATGGAATTTTTGCCCCGGGAACTGACACGCAGAATCCCGGTTACGCAACTGGTTGGAGCGATGCAGGCGTCATCATTCCCTGGACGTCCTGGATTCAGACGGGCGACAAAAAGATCATCGAAGAGAATTGGGACGCGATGGAAAAGTATCTCGCCGCAATTCGAGCGGCAAATCCAAATTATCTCTGGAAGAAAAACTACGGCATTCCGTTTGCTGACTGGCTCGCGCCCGAAGGCACTACGCCTGTGGATTTGATTGCCACGGCCTACTGGGCATACGACGCCACGCTCATGAACCAAATGGCTCACGCCCTCGGAAAAACGGAAGAGGAACGGGAGTACCGCGAGCTCTTTGAGAAGATCAAGATTGCGTTCAATCAAGCCTACGTTCGCCCTGACGGCTTCGTCGGCGGCGTGCCGCCGCCTCCAGTGTTTGCTTCCGGCACGGCAGCGAAGCTGAGCGACAAGCCGGTGGAAACACAAACAGGCTATGCGCTCGCCTTGCATATGGATTTGCTTCCGGATTCATTGCGAAGTCTCGCCGCAAAACGTTTGGTGGCTCGCCTTGAGGCCAATCATTGGCGTCTGGGGACCGGATTCCTGGGCACTCCTTACTTGCTGAGTGCTCTAACGGACACCGGACACGCTGATGTCGCATATCGCCTGCTTCTCAGCACGGATTATCCGTCGTGGGGCTACCTCGTCGAACACGGCGCCACCACGATGTGGGAGCGGTGGAATGGGGATCAGATGCGCGGCGACCCAACCATGAATTCCTACAACCACTATGCGTATGGCGCCGTCGCAGACTGGATCTATCGCTATGCCGCTGGAATCGATACCGTGCCGGCGGATCCCGGGTTTCACACCATCCTTCTCCATCCAACTTTCGACAAACGGTTGGGAAGTCTGGACTTCTCTTACGAGTCCTCGTACGGAACCATTCGTTCCGCGTGGTCGATTTCCGGGAACAAAGCCATCTGGAATCTAACGATTCCTGCGAATGCGACTGGGCATTTGCCGCTCGGGCAAGAACAAGCACAGTCTTTCACGCTTGACGGGCAAGCCTTGTCCCAGAGCAGCAAGGTCCACGCCTTGCCCCAGAGTGGTAGCAGTCTCGAATATGAGCTTCCAGCCGGCAACTACCAGTTTGAGATTGCTTTGCCGTGACTTGGGAGGACACGCTCGATTGCGTGCGATGACTTCGCCACGGAGCTTCGAGTGCCCAAATAATTGCCGTAACCGACGACGATGGTCGAGCTGACCAGGACGAGAAGGCTTAAGCCGACCAGCCACTTCGTACGAGAGCCGACTCCTTTCCACTCCTTCAAGGCAATTCCCCAGAGCGTGCTAAAGATGATGATGCTGGCCATATGGAGAGTCCAACTCGAGAATCTGTAGCGTCCCATCTGCGTCTCGCCCATCGTGTAGAAGAAAAACTGGAAATACCAAGTGGTTCCGGCGAGGGCGGAAAAGAAATAGTTCGAGAGCATGGGGTCTTTCGAAGGATTCGCCTCCTTTAAGACAGCCAGTTCGGCCATTTCCTCCGCGGGAGCGTCTATTACATTTTCGAGGGCTGGCGCATCTCTTCGCGCGGGAACCCCTCCGCGCGCGTCAGACCTGAAGTATTGGTATCCGGTCCGGTTGCGGACATTCAGAATTACGCACCAAACGAAGTTTGTCGTGAATCCTCCAAGCAGAAGCACGACCAACACGGGAAGCCCTTGCCAGAGGGTGGGCGTGCCATGGCGAAGAGTGATTTCCTTGATCGGATCGCCGGCAGCCAATCCGTAGGCAAAACAGGCGCTCATCACACCTGAAAATGTCGCCACCAACAAGCCCTTCTTCAGGTTGAACTCTTTGATGGAGGCGCGCTTCTGCTCCTCAGACATCTCCCTTTCTTTGGACATTCCCGCCGCCCCAGCAAAAACAATTCCTAGCAGACAAACTCCAACACCCGCCAGAATCGTCAAACCCGAGTTCGACCCGAGAACTTCCGTTGCGAACTGCCCCCGGAAAATGGGTGGCATCAACGTGCCGAACGCCGCGGTGTAGCCGAGCGCCACGGCCATACCCAGGGACATCCCGAGGTAACGCATGGTTAACCCGAACGTGAGTCCGCCCAGTCCCCAAAGCACTCCGAAGGCATAAACCCAAAACAGACTCCGGATGGGCGCCTCCTGAAGAACGTGGATGAGATCGCTTGTCATCAACAGTGCGAGGATCCATGGCACGATAATCCAGCTGAAAAATCCTCCGACGAGCCAGTAGGTTTCCCATGCCCAGATCTTGACGCGCCGGAACGGAACATAAAAGCTCGCGGAAGCCAGGCCGCCCAACCAGTGAAGGAAAACGCCGAGCAAAGGATTTGGTCCCAAGTGGAGCCCCTCCCCAACAAGATCGCCGGGCTAAGATATACTTAGGTCAGCTCCATTGCAGTATGGTTTTCGAGGTTTCCTTGTCCCTCTTCGAGTGTCAGATGACGGACAGTCTTCTGCGTTAGTGCCAGGGGCGCCTAATGAAGATCCAAGAAACGCTGCGCTATTTGGAGGATCGTTGGGATGAGCGCGTCGCAAGTGCGCTAGATGAGGCCGAACTCCTGCGTTACCGCTCAAATCTCTTGGGCTCCGATCTTCGTATCACTAACTTTGGCGGGGGAAACACGAGCTCTAAGATTACCGACACCGATCCTCTCGACGGTTCCCAAGAGGGCGTTTTGTGGATCAAAGGGAGTGGCGGCGACATCGGCAGCATCCAGCGGGAGGGCTTCGCCACTCTTTATTTGGAGAAGCTGCATTCCCTTGCCGAACGCTACCGTGGCGTCGACTCCGAAGATGAGATGGTTGATCTGTACCCTCTGTGCGTTTTCGGCAATAATCCTGTTGCGGCATCAATCGACACTCCCCTGCATGCTTTTCTCCCTTTCAAACACGTCGACCACTTACACCCGGACTGGGTAATTGCCCTGGCTGCGGCGGCGAACGGCCGTGAGAAACTGGAAGAGTTCAACCGCACCTATTCTCACAAGTTGATCTGGCTGCCCTGGCAACGGCCCGGCTTTGAACTAGCCATGATGTTGCGCAACGCCGTAAAGCAAACGCCGGACTGCGACGGCGTCGTTCTCGGCGGCCACGGACTTTTCACTTGGGGAAGCACGCCGCGTGAGTGCTACGTGAACACCATCACCGTCATAGACCAGATCGGACAATTCGTCTCCGAACACCTGGTACGCCGGGGGGCAAATCTGTTTGGCGGGAGCCGCACGGCCGTTCTGGAGAATCATCTCTCGCCTGCCCGAGAGATTTTTCCATTTCTGCGCGGACGCGTTTCAGCCAAGCAGCGCCTGATCGGGTCGTTCAGCGACCTTCCCGAGATTCTTCGATTTGTGAACTCGTCGGATGCTCAGAAGTTTGCGCATCTCGGAACAAGCTGCCCCGACCATTTCATTCGAACCAAGATCCGCCCACTGTTTGTGCCTTGGAATCCTCAACCGGACTTGTCGGGATTGCGCGAGGCGATTGACACAGCACTCGAACAATATCGGGAAGAGTATGCAGCCTACTATGCATCTTTCGCGCAGCCCGAAAGCCCCAAAATGCGTGATGCAAGTCCTACGGTTGTCCTCGTCCCTGGCATTGGTATGTTCAGCTTCGGCAAAAATAAGGCCGAAGCTCGTATCACGGGTGAATTCTATACGAACGCGATACACGTCATGGAGGGCGCGAGCGCTCTGGGTTCCGGCACGATACCGCTCGTTCTGCCGCAGGCCGGTGCGACTGCGAAGACCGAGGCGTTCAGCGTTTACTCAAACTATGTGGCTTTGCCTCCGTCCGAGGGATTTCGGATCGAATATTGGCAGCTTGAGGAAGCAAAAATCCGGCGTCAACCGCCCGAAAAGGAACTGAGCCGCCAGATTTGCCTGATCGTCGGCGGCGGAAACGGCGTCGGCCGAGAGACCGTGCTTCTGGCGGCACATCGCGGAGCGCACGTTGTGGTAGCCGACAAAGACGTTGAAGCCGCGAAGTCCGCTGCCGTCGAGACTCAAAAAGTTGGCGGGAAAGAAACTGCGATTGCAGTGGCCGTCGACATTCGCGACCGGGAATCCATCCGGCAAGCCCTTCGCGAAACGGTCGCGGCGTATGGCGGCCTCGACATTATCGTGAACACCGCTGCAATTTTTCCTTCTTCGCCGGATGGACAAATCAGCGACGCACAGTGGGCCCTAACTTTGGATATCAACGTCACGGCCAATCATCGACTTCTCGAAGAAGCGTCGAAAATATTGCTCGAACAAGATCTAACCGCGAGCGTCGTCCTTGTCAGCTCGGCAAACGCCGTCGTCCCGAAAAGTGGGAGTGAGGCCTATGACGTGAGCAAGGCGGCAGTGAACCATCTGGTTCGTGAATTCGCGATTTCGCTGGCGCCGAAGATCCGGGTCAACGGAATCAGCCCGGCAACCGTCGTCAAAGGCTCAACAATGTTTCCTCGTGATCGAGTCATCGCATCGCTCACCAAGTACTCGGTTCCTATCGACCAGGGAGCCTCGGACGAACATCTCCGTTCTGTTCTCGCTGAATTCTATGCAAAGCGAACGCTGACTCACCAACCGATTGATCCACAAGATTGTGCCGCCGCCATCCTGTTTCTTGCCGGCCCGCAATCGCGTTGCACGACCGGCCACTTAATTCCGGTGGATGGCGGGTTGACAGAGGCTTTTCTTCGGTAGCCCCGGGGGCTCGAGGTCAGAGTTTGATTCAATTGAAGAATAGAGAAGGTCCATGACGTCTGCGGCACACCGGAGAGCTCGAGTGGCGGTCGACTTGGGCGCACAGAGCTGCCGTGTATCTCTCCTTCGTTGGAGCGGGAACGAACCCGATGTCGAAGTCCTTCACCGTTTTTCGAACGAACCGCTTTCAACGGGCGCTGGGCTGTGCTGGAATATCGACGCAATACTCGACGGGATCATGGCGGGATTGCACCGCTGTGCAGCTTGCGCGCCTGAGGGGATTGCGTCCGTTGCCGTCGATGGTTGGGCCGTCGATTACGTACGGCTGGACAACGCAGGGAATCCGATCGCTCTTCCCTTCTGCTATCGAGATGCTAGAACTGAGAAAGCGGAGAGCGAAGTGCACGCTGTTTTGCCTCCTTCCCGTCTATATTCCCTGACCGGAATTCAGATCCTTCGATTGAATACCCTGTACCAGTTGTACGCTGACAAACTCGATGGGTTCGATCCGCGGCTGCCCTGGGTGAATCTTCCTGAGTTCATTACGTACCGCCTCTCTGGCAAGCGCGCGAGCGAATACACGAACGCGACGCATACGGGGCTCGTTGCTTTGGGAACTCATTCTTGGTGCCAGGAGATATTCCGCGAACTAGGCTTGGACGTAGCGTCGGCGCCTGAAATTGTACCCAGCGGTTCAGTCCTTGGGCCTGTATCCGCTGGTCTTGCCGGTTTGCCTGCATTTCGGGATGCAAGGGTCGTTGTCCCGGCGTGCCACGACACTGCTTCCGCCATCGCTGGGATTCCGGCGGTTGGCGACGACTGGGCCTTTATTAGTTCCGGAACGTGGTCTCTTGTCGGGACGGTTCTTGACGCTCCGTGTGTTACCGACGACGCGCGATCCTTGAACTTCACGAATCTTGGCGGCGTGGGAGGAAGAATCTGCTTTTTGAAAAACGTGAACGGCATGTGGTTGCTCCGCCAATGTATGGATGAATGGGGACAACAGGGCATTCACTGGTCATTTCAGGAGCTGCTCTCGCGTTGCGCTTCTTTGCCGCCGCCTGCCGCGTTGATCGATGTGGATGATCCGCGATTGATGCTTCCAGGGCATACGATCGAAAAAATCAACGCACAACTGGAATGTCTTAGGCAGCCGGGGTTTGGCCCGGACGAGGCCTCGATCGCTTCTCTCGCCAACACGATCTTCCACAGTTTGGCTGCCCGTTACGCCGAAGTGCTTGCCTGGACTAGCAAGATCACCGGGAAGAAGTTCAGCCGCCTGTTCATCGTGGGTGGAGGAAGTCAGAACACTCTGCTCAATCGCCTCACGGCTCAGCGCACAGGCCTCGAAATCGTTCTCGGCTCTACCGAAAGCGCCACCATCGGCAATTTCGCAGTCCAGATGGCTGCTCTCGAGGACGACGGGAGCGTGCCCACGGGCGTGGCGGTGAATTCGGTTGCAAGATGGGCCGAGCAGATCTCCGCGAGCGCGCTGGCGGCGTCGAATGATCGCGAAACCAATTAGTGTCGGAACGCAGATCAGCACATCAGCCCATCGAACGGAGACTTCGCCATGAACGATAAAGCAGTCGAAGCTGTTTGGAAGGCGCTCGACAAATTCAATGTTGAACTGCCTTCCTGGGGATTCGCCAATACCGGCACGCGCTTCGGAAAGTTCATCCAGGCTTCGGCCGCAACGACCATCGAAGAAAAGTTCAGCGATGCCGCACAGGTTCATGCTGCGACTGGGGCAAGTCCTACTCTAGCCCTTCATGTTCAGTGGGATTTGCCCAAAGGATTGACGGATGTTCCTGAAGTGGAAAAGCTGGTCAAGCGCTTCGCTATACGCGCCGGATCGATTAATCCCAATATCTTTCAAAACCAAGAATATAAGTACGGGTCGATTGGCAATCCGGATCCTGCGATTCGCCAAATGGCGATTCGACACATCCTGGAATGCGTAGCCATCTCGGATGCTTTGGGTTCACGGGACGTCTCACCGTGGTTTGCGGACGGTTCCAACTATCCCGGCACGCAAAACATTCGCAAGCGGATCGGCTATTTTGGTGAAGGCCTCCAGGAAATCCACGCCGCCTTAAGGCCCGGTCAACGGCTGTTGCTGGAATACAAGCCTTTCGAGCCGGCCTTCTATCACACGGACATCGCCGATTGGGGGATGGCTTTTCTCCACGCTAAGGGAGCCGGTCCCCAAGCTTTTGTTCTGGTCGATACAGGGCATCACTACCAGGCACAAAACATCGAACAGATCGTTGCGTGGCTGCTCCATCACAAGATGATCGGAGGGTTTCATTTCAACGATCGGCGTTACGCCGACGACGATCTGACCCTCGGTTCGATCGATCCCTATCAGATTTTCCGGATATTCCACGAAATCAGGATGTCCGAGTGGGAGTCGCAGACAACCGCGGATATCGCCTACATGGTGGATCAAAGCCATAACCTTAAGGGAAAAATCGAAGCAATGATTCAGACGGTGTGCACCGCTCAGGAGCTCTACGCGCGAGCTGCTCTCGTCGACCATGGACGCCTTGCGAAGCTTCAGCAGGACTGCTCGCTGATCGACGCGGAGGAAACTCTCCGCGGGGCGTTCTGGTTGGACGTCCGGCCTGCTGTTCGTGAGTGGAGAAAATCGCGCGGCCTGCCGGAAGACCCTTTGCTGGCGTTCCGCAGTAGCGGGTACTTGGAACGAGTTACGCGTGAACGGAGCGAAAGGAATCGCGGCACATCGGCTACCTATGCTTAGCAGACCTGAGCTCGAGCAGGTTTGGCGGATCAAGAGAGCTCTATGAGTCAAAGGTTGGCCGACCGCAGGCGGCGAAAGCGAGAGAACAATATTGAGACTTCACCGCGGAGACGCCCAGGGCGCCGAGAACAGGCGGCTCGATGGCTATTCTGTTTTTTGAGGTGATTCAGCCAGAACTTTGCGAATTTCGCTGGCCTGGCTGTAGTTGGGGCTGACTTGGAGCGTGTACTCGAGCTCCTTCTTGGCCATCGCGTAGTTGTTTTCCTTCTCATAAGACATGCCGAGATGGTAGTGATACGTGGGATTCTTCGCGTCGGCCTTAATTGCTTCCTGGAACAGGTCGATCGCCGCGTTGTAAACACCTTGATGGTAGTATGCCCATCCAAGCGTATCGGCGGAGTTCGGCAGGTCAGGCAGACCCCGACGCGCCGTTTGAGCCAGCGTAAAAGCCACGTTCACGTTGCCCCCGTGTTCCAACATTAAGTACGCGAGATTGTTGGCTGCTACGGCATAGTCGGGCTGAATCTGTAATGCGCTCTGATAGAGGTCTTGTGCCTGCTGCCACTGGCCCTTCGTTTCAAAAAGCTCGCCGAGAGCAACATCCAGCCGCGAATCGCGAGGGTTCGCCTGAAGGGCACGCTGGTATTCTCCGATGGCTTGATCGACTGAGCCGCGCGACGCCTGCACGCTCGCCAGCATCATGAATGCCTGCACGTTATTCTTGTCGATCTCTGTCGCCTTCTCGAACGCCTTCTCCGCCTCGGTGGAGTTTTGGCTCTTCAGCTCAACCTGCCCGAGCAGCACATAAAAGCGGCTGTTGGCGGGCACGCGCGCAATTTGATCTTGAACTGTCTTCAGCGCTTTCGCAGGTTCCTTTCGCACCAAATTCACATTGACCAGCCCTGTGAGCCCCTCTACCGATGAAGGGTCGCGTTCCAGAGCTTGAGCGTAAAACTTCGTAGCGTCGTCGAGCCGCTTCTGCGCCATTCGCAGCTCGCCCATTTGAGCGTAACCAGTAGCATTCTGAGGTGCGATTTCGATTACCTTCTTCAAGTCGGCCTCGGCGCCGGCCTGATCTCCTTGTGCGAAAAGAGCTCGCGCATGGAATATGTACCCCTCGGGCATTTTCGGCGCGATCTTGATCATCGCGTCGCTGCTCTGCAGGAGCGTCGCGGTATCGTTCTTGCGCGTGGCCAGGACGGCGAGCGCCCGTCGCGCGTCCAGCATGTTGGGGCGCAAGCGCACCGCTTCCCGCCACTCGGTTTCGGCTTGGCCGTAGTTCGCGACGGCTGCGTAGGCGACGCCCAACTGGTAGTGGGCGCCGACGTTGTCCGGATTGTTTTTCACGACTGGTTCAAGAATGTGAACGGCATCTTGCGGTTTGCCCTGACGTTCCAGGATTTCGGCTCGAAAGATCAGCGCGCCAGGATCGGAAGGAGAGTTCTTTAACGTGGCGTCAACCACTTTGGTCGCATCGTCCAATTTGTTCTGGCCAACAAGCAATTCGGCGTATGTGTCGGCGACGCCCAAATCCTTAGGATGCTCGGAGTACAAAGAGGCAAACTCGGCCAGGGCCTTGTCTAGCTGGCCTTGCGCCAAGTAGAAATCACCAAGCAGGCGGTATCCAGTCGGATTGTCTCCCACCGCGCCTTTGGCGTCGCGGAGACTCTGCTCGGCAGTGTCCTTTTTCCCTTCTATGAGATAAAGCTGCGCAAGCGTCGCGCGAGATACCGGTCTCTTGGGGTCAAGCGCGATCGCAGCTTGAAATTGCCGCTCGGCATCCGGCCAGCGCTTCTGGCGTTCGTAGAACTCGGCAAGCGCAAGGGTGGTCGTGACGTTCTTGGGATCGAGCTGCACAGCCTTCTTGAGATTCTCCTCGGCACCGGCGAGGTCTTTGGCGTGCTCCTGAATAATAGCGATGTTCAGGTATGAGGCCGAGCGCGTCGGAGCCATCGCAACAGCCTTTTGCGCTTCCGCGAGGGACTTTGCTGCGTCGCCTTGCATTGCATCGACGTTTGAAAGGATCACCTCGGCTGCCGCGTTGTCGGGATTGTCCTTCAGGATGATCTCGGCACGGTCTCGTGCGTCAGGGAACTTATGAGCGGCCAGTAGGAGGTTAGCGATGTCCAACTGAGCATTCCAGTTGGTGGGTGCGAATTCCACCGTGCGCATCAGTTCCTGGTACGCGTGCATCCAGTCGTTCTGCTTCAGTAGGGACTGCGCGAATCCGTAGTGTGCCTCCGCGAACTTGGGATCAATCTGGAGGGCGTTTTGAAATTCGATGTCTGCCTCGCGATACTTGGCCTGCTGGAAGTAGGACATACCCCTGTCGTAATGTTTCTTCTTGAGCACTTGCGGGTCGCGCGAGCATCCCCCGAACAGTGCCGCCAAAACGGCAAGGCTCCAGACAAGCGTCGTGTGGTTGCTGATCCTGAATGTGCGCATATCGACGGGGGCTCCCTTCAAAAAGCTTCACAATCAGCTTGCAATCCGGCGTCCGGTCACCGTGGAACGACTCACGGTTCACGTCGGCCCGCAAGATGCGGAGAAATAGGAGTTTACTCTGAAATTGAATGTAAGAGGATCGAAACAGTAGAAGTCCAACAGCGGGAGAATGGGAAAATCGGGGCCACATGCGTGGAAATGGAATTCCCTAATGTAGAGGCGAGTTACCACTTTTTGCCCCTTGCGTCCGTGCCGTGACGCGGTGGCACATAATCCCGCACAGTTAACTAGCTTAATATGAGAAACATACAGGCCATGGAGATCTAGTTGCCATTTCGCGGAAGACAAGTAGGACTGTTCGCCTATGCGAGCTTGACTCGCCGCCAAGCCGAACAAAGTCAACTATCTGATTCGAAGAGAGTTACAGTCCCACGTGCGCCCCGGACTCTCCCCATAGGTGCTGGCAAGAGCATTGCAAACAAGACCCTGCAGGGCGGGACGCGTTTAGAGGCCGAGCTAGCCGGAAGCTTAGAGTGAAAGAAATCCTTATGGGACAGACATCCATGGCTACAATACCGTTGGCCATCAACGGCGCGTTTGTCGCAGGCGTGAGCCCTGCGATGGTAACGCTCGAAAGCGTGGTGGCGGAAATTGCGGTGACGAACATACCGATCCTCCTTACGGGAGAAATCGGGACAGGCAAAGAGACGTTCGCCAGGCGAATCCACGAATTGTCCATACGGCGAAATGCACCCTTAGTTCGGGTTGCGTGCGCGTCCATGGATACGCGCCAGTTTCTCGTCGATACGGACCCGAACACCAACAGCGCCTGGAGTAACGGTGGCACGATTTTCTTCGACGAGATCAGCGAGCTCGATGCGCCGTGCCAGCGAAAACTTCTGTATGCTCTGCCCGATGGCGATGCTGCACTGCGCAACAGTTGCCTTTCGGCTCGCGTGATTTCCACGACTAGCAGGAATCTGGAAGATGAGGTGCGCGCCGGGCGTTTTCGCAGCGAATTGTTTTATCGCATCAACGGAGTTTGCTTGCGGCTACATCCGCTGCGAGATCGGAAAGAGGACATTCAACCGCTCGCGGAGTGCTTCTTGACCAAGCATGCGAATCAGCTTGGCAGATCGCGGCCGACGCTAAGCGCTCGCACGCGAGAGGCGCTGGTCAACTATTTGTGGCCAGGGAACATCCGAGAACTCGAGAATGTAGTGAAGCAAATCGTGGCCCTCAACGATGAGTCCCTGGCCATTTCGGAACTCTCGCAATCTCGTGCGAATGGGAGAGCAGCCGTCACAGCATCGCCCAACTACTCGTTGAAGGCCGCCGCGCGAGCAGCATCTCGCGAAGCTGAGCGAGAACTGATTTTGAAGGCCCTTGCCCGCACGCGTTGGAACCGGAAGCGAGCCGCCCAGGAATTGCAGATCAGTTACAAGTCACTGTTGTACAAGATCAAGCAGATCGGATTGCAGGATGCGGAGACGAATTGAAGGATGCGGGAGAATGAAAGTGACGTCTAAACGATTGGAGTTGGCAACGGCCGTTGCGCTGCTGGTACTCGCCGTGCCGGCAGCAGCGCAGACTAACACGGATGCGAAACCGACGTCGCAAACCCCGCCGGCGACGGCCGCGAAATCCGCGACCAGCGATCCGAACTTCGTGATCGGAGCGCAGGACGTTCTCGATATCAATGTATGGAGGGAGCCTGAGCTGACTCGCCAGGTTCCTGTCAGGCCCGACGGAAAAATTTCCCTGCCGCTGCTGAACGATGTGCAAGCAGCGGGGCTAACCCCCACGAAACTAGCGGAGGAAATTACGACAAGCTTGAAGAAGTTCGTGACGGATCCCCAGGTTACAGTGATCGTGAGCGTGATCAACAGCCAGCGCGTTTACATTCTGGGGGAAGTCAACCGGGCGGGGGCCTATCCTTTGCTCCCAGGGATGACGGTTCTCCAGGCGCTGTCCAGTTCAGGTGGATTCACTCAGTTCGCCAATACAAAGAAAATCTATGTCCTTCGCACGGAGGGCGGCAAATCCGAGAAGTATCCCTTCAACTACAAGGACGTGATCGCTGGCCGGAGTCCCGACGAGAACATCGTTTTGAAGGCCGGTGATACGGTCGTGGTGCCTTAGGACACACCGATGCGGAACTTATGCCACCGATTCTACGCGACGCTTTCATTCTTTCTGATTCTTGCGCCGGTTGCTCGGCCGCAACAGCAGCAACAGGACCAAACTCAGCAGCAACAACAGCAGCAGAGCACTGAGCAGCCGTCGCAGCCGATTCCGGCTTACCATTCGCCGCTCGCATCTTTGGCTGGTAGTGACCAGGAACAGGAAGCCAGCCCGTCGGAGATCACGCCGGACACGCGCTCTCTCGCAGGAGCTCAAGAGCTCGGGCTCGGCATGCCGCGAACGGAGCACAGCTTCTGGCAACCAAGCGTCAACGTGAGTTCTACTTTCGATTCGAATGCGCTAGGCCAAACGGGCACTGGCGGCTGGGTAGCGGAAACCTCGGTGACAGCGGGACTTGATCTTCACCGAACGTCCGAGAACACGGATCTGAGCCTCACCTATCTTGGGGGAGGAATGTTTTCGAATAATTCCACAATAGGGAACGCGGTGACCCAGGAATTCGAACTCGGAGACCGACTTACATTTCGGCGCTGGACCGTGTCGCTCCTCGAGCAGGCGACGTACATACCCGAAGCGGGTTTTGGTTACACCGGCCTTGGCGGGTTGTCAGGATTCGGTGCCGGTCTCGGTCTTCTAAATGGGTTTGTGCCCGATCAATCCATCCTGACCGCCCGGGGGCAGCGCTTCGCGAACAGCTCGATTGCTCAAGCAGACTTCTTCCTTACGCGACGATCCTCTTTCACTTTCCTGGGCGGCTACTCGCTGCTGGATTTCTTCGACAACGATCTCCTGGACTATCACGACGTGACGTTTCAGGCTGGATACAACTATCAGCTGGACCGGCAAGATACGCTCGCTCTGCTGTACAACTTCAGTGGTTTGCGATATCCCGGGTTCAACCAGCTAATAAACGACAACCGAGTGAACGCTTCCTATGGCCGCCGCGTCACCGGCCGGTTGGCATTTCAAGTTGCAGCCGGGCCTGAAATCGTCTTTTTTCAAATTCCAATTTCCGGCAGCTCCGCAGGTAGCGGTGGCACAGGCGGAACAACGTCGGGCTCGCCACCAGGCACAACGAAAGTGTACTGGTCGGCGAACACTTCCTTAACCTATCAGTTTCGCCGAACTGGAGTTGGCTTTTCTTACTCCCACGGCGTGAATGGCGGTTCCGGGGTGCTTGCTGGGGCAGAAGGCGACCTGGTAACCGGTACAGCGAGCCACGCGTTCTCGCGCTCGTTGAATGGCGGCCTCCGATTCGGATACTCGCGTAACAGCGGTCTGACCACAACATCCACACCTTCAAACCAAGTTTACAGCTATTGGTTCGGCGGTGGGAACCTGAGTCATCCTTGGGGTCGCAGGCTCAATCTATTTGTGAGTTATGAGCTTGAGTATCAAAACTCAGATTCTTCATTCTGTGTTGGACAGACGTGCGGCGACAGCTTCGTGCGCCACCTCGTTTCGATCGGTCTCGGCTGGCGTGATCATCCGCTCGCCTTTTGAAGCGAGGAGCTGGTTAGCAGGAACGGAAAGGGACAGAAATGACGCGTCAATTAACTCCGGCGGACTATCTGGCAATGCTGCGGCGGCGATGGGTCTTGATCGCTGTTCTCACGATCATCGGCGGACCTCTGGCCTACGGAGTCTCGAAGTTCCTGCCCACTAAGTATACGTCCCAGACCTTGGTGCTGATCCAGCAGCCGACGGTGCCCAAAGATTTTATCCGTCCGGTGGTGACCGAGGATATCAGCCAGCGACTGGCAAGCATGAAGCAACAGATCCTGAGTCGGTCGCGACTCGAGCCGATCATCACGCAGTTTGGATTGTATTCGACGGACGTCAAGGCGGTGCCGATGGAGGATCTGGTTGGCCGCCTGCAAAAAGCGATCGATGTGGTGCCGATCCGGCCGATGGAAGAGACTTCCGCCAATTTGCCTGGGTTCAACGTAACCGTCACTCTGGATGATCCGCGAACTGCCCAAAACGTTTGCACGGCCATCACGTCGATGTTCATCGCGGAAAACATTCGGCTTCGTCAGCAGCACTCGGAAGACACGACGGAGTTCCTGGCACAGCAACTAGCTGATGCTAAGAAAAGGCTCGACGATCAAGACGAGAAGGTGCGGGCCTTCAAAAGCCGCTATCTAGGCTCTTTGCCAGATCAGGAGCAGACGAACCTCAACATTCTGATGGGTCTTACGTCACAATTGGACGCGGCCACGCAAGCGCTGAGCCGGGCTCAGCAAGATAAGAGCTTTGCGCAGTCGAACTTGAATCAGGCACTCGACGCTTGGCAAGCCGCTCAGAATGGCCACAATCCTCAAACTTACGAGCAACAACTCGCTCTCTTGCAAACGCAGCTTACCGAGCTTCAGGGCCGGTATACGGACAGCTATCCGGATGTAGTTAGGACGAAAAACGATATTGCGGCGCTCAAAAAGAAAATCGCGGATCAAGAGGAAACCGCCGGCGACGCTCCTCCCGCGGAGAAAGAAGCGAAACCGACGCTGGAGCCCGAGGGAATCCAGCGGCTGCGAGCCCAAATCCACAGTCTGGACCAAATGATCGCTGAGAAAACAAAGGAGCAGGAGGAAGTCAAACGGCAGATCAAACAATACCAGGAGCGCGTGCAATCAAGCCCCTCCGTCGAGCAGGAGTACACGGAACTGACGCGCGGGTACCAGACGGCGCTGGAGTCGTACAACGAACTACAGAAAAATCGTGATCAAGCAGCGATGGCAACCAACCTCGAACGCCGGCAGGAAAGCGAGCAGTTCACCGTTCTGGACCCCGCCAATCTGCCCGATGCGCCGAGTTTTCCGAACCGGAACCTCTTTGCGCTGGGGGGCCTCGGCGGGGGACTGGCCGTGGGGTTGGGGCTAGCGTTCTTTCTGGAGATGCAGGATACGTCCATTCGCAATGAACGAGACGTCGAGGTTCTGCTTCGACTGCCGGTGATCGCAGTCGTACCGGCTATCGGGCCGCTCGCGAGCAACAAGCCAAAGCGATCGTCAGCCGGAGTGCAAAGCAGCGATGAACTAGGCGCAAGCGCGCGCGCCTGAGGAGACTATGTATCAACGATTCTTTGGGCTCAGAGAGAACCCCTTCAACGTTAACCCGGACCCTCGCTACCTCGTTCTGACGAGGCACATACAAGAGGCGCTGGCGGGACTGACGTATGGCATCCAGAATCGCAAAGGTTTCATTCTGCTCACGGGCGAGGTTGGAACCGGCAAGACCACCCTGTTAAATCGCTTACTGGACTGGTTGCACGGTCAGCGGGTAGCAACGGCCTTTATCTTCAATTCGAAGCTGGACGTCAACCAGCTGTTCGACTATGCGATGGCCGACTTCGGGATTCCGTGCGAAACCCGCGAGAAGAGCCAAGTGTTGTTGGGCCTTAACCAATGGCTGCTTGAACGCTATCGCGCGGGTGAGGCCGCCGTTCTGATCGTAGATGAGGCGCAAAATCTTTCGTTGGATGTGCTGGAAGAAATTCGCCTGCTGACGAACCTCGAAACGTCCACCGAAAAGCTCCTCCAAATCGTGCTGACCGGCCAGCCGGAATTGGAAGAAAAGTTGAAGCTTCCCCAATTGCGCCAGCTTCGACAGAGGATTACGCTGCGCTGCCGGACCTCGCCTCTTACACTCGAGGAAACGTTCGGATATATCGCTGAGCGCCTCCGCATTGCGGGCGCGAGCGGTGAACCGATCTTCTCGAAAGAGGCCATTGAGACGATTCATGTCTACGCGCAGGGCATTCCTCGCGTCGTGAATCTGCTTTGCGAGCATTCTCTAATCAACGCTTACGTCGACCATTTGCGGCCCGTGCCTGCTCATCTGGTGGAAGAGGTCGCGCGAGAGTTCCAGCTCGATGAGATCGCACCAACGGTGAGTCCGTCTACCTTTTCAGCTCCCGCACAACAGTCGGTGGACGCGCAAATGCTGCTCCAGAATCTGGACGAGTTGCTGGGACGGCTGCGGCAAACCAACGTTGTGCCGTACGCCACACGCGAAAGGAAGCCATGAGCCGTATTCACGAAGCACTCAAAAAAGCCGAGCAGGATCGCGCGGCGCAGCAACCCTCGGGGACAACCGATTCGCTCTTCGCGCCCGCGCAAGTAATCTCCGCTCCTGTTGAATCTGCTCCGGCCCAGAAATCGGCTGTGGAGACTTCCTTCGACGTGATGACGGGAACCTCAGTGAAGCCGGCGCCGTCCCCGGCCCATCTTCGATTCGATGAGATCCGGGCTCGCTGCGCGAAGCCGAAGTGGCACCCCGATCCAAGCATGAACGTGTTTTTCAATTCAGACCCTGCCACGCAAGGCGCCGAACAATTCCGGACGTTGCGCTCGCGGTTGTATCAGCTGCGCGGAAATCAGCCTCTTCGCACGATTCTCGTAACAAGCTCGATTCCGGGCGAAGGCAAGACGTTCGTCAGCAATAATCTGGCGCAAGCGATTGTGCGTCAGCCTGACCGCCGAGCCTTGATTATCGACGCCGATCTGCGGCGTCCGCGGCTGCATTTGCCGCTCGGAGCGCCGCTTTCGCCAGGCCTGACCGAGTATCTGCGCGGTGAAGTGGATGAGTTCGCCGTCATGCAAAACGGCCAGGACGGGAACCTGTGTTTCATTCCCGGCGGGAACGAAGCAACAAACCCGAGCGAGCTTCTCTCGAACGGTCGCTTAAAGCTTCTGCTCGACAGGATGGCCCCGGTTTTTGATTGGGTGATTCTGGACTCTCCGCCGTGCCTTCCGGTCGCGGACGCCAGTGTTCTGGGGGACATGTGCGATGGCGTGCTGTTGATCGTACGTTCGGGCTCGACTCCTGCTGAAGTCGCCCAAAAGGCTTGTCAGGAATTGCAGGGCAAGAACATCGTGGGCGTGGTGCTGAACGCCGTCGAAAAAGGCCACCTCTATGAATCGTATTATTATGAGGGCTACGGTTACGGATATGGGTCCGACGGATCGAAGGAAGCACACAAGTAGGCGAGATGGACCGTCAACTCGGATCCTGCAGGAAATTCCAAAGGTAGTTCCCGGGCGGGCAGGTTCTAATAGGAAAGAAAAAGCGGCAGCTTGCTAGAAACCTCTCTTTATCCACAGGTAGGGAAGCAGCGCGCACTCGACTACTCCGGGCAGCGGATCCTCCTGGCTAAACACCGCTTCAGTGCTAAAGCTCCGTAAGGATTGGATGTACTCTCGAAGTCTCAAGCGCCCGCGACTCACCTCTATCAATCCGGTGGGAAAATCCGTCACCAGGCGAATCCACGAAACTCCCGCTTTCCCACGAGAGGGCTCAGCTGACGCTCCGAGTTGATCGGCGTACAACAGGTAGGCGAAATCAACACCGGCTGACGGTCCCAGCGTGTGGTAGCCCCAAGTGCGAGGATTCACGTCCAGCAACTTGAACTGTCCATCACGCGGATCAAGCTTGAACTCGACTTCGACGAGTCCATAGTAGTTGATAGCTCGAAGGAAGCGTTCAGACAAAGCTTCGAGTGCAGGCAGGTCGATCGTTTCGACGTACGTACTTGCGCGGCCAAACTCGTGCGGATGTTGGCGGAGGCGCCGGCTGACCATGCTCCCTACCGCTTTCCCTTCCTTGAAGAAGGCGCAATACGAGAACTGACTCCTGCCATTTCCAGGAATCAAATCCTGAATCAAGATCTCCCCGGGCTCGACCAGCTTGGCGGCAAGGCCAAACAACTCGCGCAACTCCGCTCGCGTATTGGCGCGCCAGGCCTTCGCCTTGGTCGCGTAGAAGAAATGCTCCTTAATGGCGGGTTTCAAAGCCAGCGGGAACGCGGTAGTGATTTTGTCCAAGTCTTCCAATGTGGGAGCAAGCCAGGTTTCGGGAATCGGCATATTCAGTTCCCTGGCGAGCTGATACGTATTCCGTTTATCCCACATCCATCGAATCGTGTCCCAATGTGGCGTGGGCACCCTGAAGAATTCTGAAAGTTTGGATTTGTGAAGCGAAAGACACGCCACCAACTCATCGCGAGTTGGAAAAAGAACCCAACCCTTCAAATCAAGGCAGCGCCCAACATCAAGGATGGTTTCGAGCGCCTTGTCCGCATTCCGCAAGTCCGGCACTCGAATTCCATATGTTGCGTAGCGCGAGAACCGAGAAATCGAGTGCTCGTCATCCAGAACGCAGATGGGTACACCCCGCCGGCCAAGCGACCGCACGATCCCCAAGCCCTGGTAATCGCCGCCGATGACAAGCGCCCCAGTAACGTCACGGCGTGCACCTTTTCGGCGTGTGATTCGAAATTCATTCTTCGTGAAGTCGGAGGTCACTGGCCTGCCTTCATTGCCCTCTGGCCATTGCCTGCGATACAGCGGGTCAGCGAACGCGATGCGTAATGTGTTCCGGAGACAAATTGCATCAAGGGACCGAAGCTCCACGCGGCTGGTGCGCCCAACATGTGCAATCCCGGCACCGATGTCTCGAGTCCGTTTTGGAGGAGAGGATAGCCGTTGACTTGGCGAATCGATTCCGCGAGTTGCGGGGCCAGGAACTCATACTTCGAGATGTCAACTTTGTATCCTGTCCCGAGTAGGATGTGATCCACTGACCTCTCGCTCCCATCGTCCAACCGGACTTGTACGCGTTCGCCAACCAGTATGACGGACGCAACGGTGCGCCCCAGCCGAATGGGGACATCCCGAAGGCGGCTGACCAACCAGCGCGCGCCTGCTGGACGAACGGCTCGCTTCCAGAGCTTGGTCTGCAGCGCGCGAGGCAGCATTCGGAGCAAGTCGGGCCTAGCCATCAGCTGGCTCAGAACAGCCGGTCCGACATCGGTAGGCGCGTAGAGCAGACGTTTAGTGAAGGAGCCCAAACGATAATGTAGCGTCGTCGACGCCCATCCTTGGAGCCAGTGGATGTTCTGTGAGCGCCCGATGACTTCGACCTCGGCGCCCCCTTCGTGCAGCAGTGCCGCGGATTCAAGCGCGCTTTGGCCGGAGCCAATCACGAGCACCCGCTGCCCGGCAAACCGACGGAGATCGCGGTGTTCGGACGCGTGCGAGACAAGGGACGGTGGCAGGTTCGCGAATTCCTGTGGGCGCCGGGCGAACGACCCAATACCGGCGGCGATCACCACCCGGCGCGAATACAGTATCTCGCCGTCTTCGAGAGTGAGATGGAAGCCCTTCGCATCGGATTCGATGCGCGCGATTTTCCGCAGATCGAGATCCGGTACGGCCTGGCGCTGATACCACTGCCCGTATTGGATGAAGCGGTCGAGCGGAACAGGCGCGGACAGGTGATTGCCACTGGCCGCTTTGTAGGCATCCAAAGTCCACAAATGACGCGGATCCGCGATTGTAGTGGCGGTCCAGGCAGATCGAAGAATCATGCCGAGAGGCATGTTGCGATCCCAGAAAGACATGGACTCTCCGAAAACTCGAACATCGAGGCCCTTCACCTGGCGGAGGTGAGCTCCTGCGGAAAGCCCGTACGGGCCCGCTCCGAGAATCGTGACGTCAAGTTTGGTCATAGATGGCGCAGTCCAAGTGAGCCGTGCGATCCCTCACGAACGCAAGCGAATCGCACGGCAGCGTGTAGCTTTTGCGAAATGCTACGCAAGTTCTTTCTCGAGGTGCCCACGGATTCTCTCAAAGGAAATGGGTTGGTCCAGGGCGTTCACGCGAGCGCATCGAACGCCACCGCCACATCGCGTCTGCCGGACATCGGCGGGTACTTATGTCTGCGGCGACAGCTCGAAAGACCCAAGCAGGAGTTCATCTGAGTTCTTGCGCTGATCAGCAACCTTACGACTCGCCTCACCGGGTCCTCTCAGCGTCGGTCTTCTGGAGCAGCATGAGAATCAGGCCCAGCGGCACCAAACCTGCGGCGAAGAAAACCATTCCCCCGTACTTGTGGAGGTTCCCATGCAGAAACCCTGGGTTCACATAGGCTGCGAGCGCTGACAGGGCCATGATTCGTAAGCCGTTTTTCAGAATCGCGAACGGGAATACGAGAACGCACAATAGGGCCTTTTTCCAAAACTTCCGAAGAAACAAGTGTCCTGCCAAAACAGCAGTGATTAGAAGAGCCAAGGTCGATCGGATTCCGCTGCACTCTTCGGCCACGCGAATCGAAATGCCCGGCAGAGTGAAAATGAAGCCCTCTCTAAAGACGGGTATTCCAGCGATTCGGAAGAACAGTGCCGCGGCGTTGGCACTTTGCTCTTGTAAGAACAAAATTGTGCGGCTCAGCAAAGGTTCCGGAATCGGTATCATGAACACCAGAAACAGAAATGGGAAACTCGCCGCGCACAATGCGTTCGCACCAAAGAACAGCGCAAACGTACCCGCCCAAGCCAGCACCGCGGCCAACATCGCCACCGAGAGCTCGTTTTCCACATTTCCGGTCCAGGGGTGCAACTTTCCGAAGACAAAACACGCCGCCGCTGCCAACAGAAGCGAAGTCCCAACCGTCCATCCGGAAGACAGCCGCGCGAATATTCTTTGTCTTTCGGAATAAACAAGAAAAAGGCTAACCACCGGGATCAGGGGAATGTGCGAGTACGTGTCGTTTTCCAGGGTCGTCGAGGCGAGCTCTCTCATGGTGACCCACACAAACGCCAATGGCAAAATGCTCACGAGAGCGAAGCCGAGAATGCGGGCTTGTTTCGCGCGGTCCCACTCGACCGGCAGGGCTCTCAGTTCGCTACTTTCTGTGATGGGGTCCATGGGGCTGTCTCTCGCAAACACGCGGAATTATTCGGTCCCCTGAAACTCGTACACCAGACGGTCACCGTCCAGCACAGCAAAGGCAACGCGGGCCCGCTCTTTTTCCGGCCCTTCGATTGCCCAATTGGGGCCGTTGGGCACGAGTGTCATCCGGCTCCGGGCTCTCCACCAGCGATCGACTTCTCTCGGAAGTGTCAGCCAGATATTCTCCCGCGAAATTATCTCACGCAGATAGTCCAGCAGGCCTTCGAATGTTTTTCGGGCACGCGATTCGATTACGTAGTCCGGATGAACGATGAAGCTAATCAACCCGTGTTTCGCCTGAATCAGGGAAATCTGCATCTTCCAGACATCAAGCGAATAGTCTTTCAAAATGTGAAATAACGAATAATCCTGGGCGGCTGTCAGAGGAATCTCCACGATATCACCTATGAAGTAAGGCATGATCGTGCAACAACCTCCTCTCTGAGGTTCTAGATGCGCCACACTCGGCACAGACATGTCGTAGCGGAATTCATACGCGTCGTACCAATCCTGGTTGCGATACATGGATCCAGAGCGGAATCCGAGTGACTGATACTTGCGGACGTATTCGTTGATCTTCGCCGCGCGGAGGAGAAACTCTCCATGATCCCGAAAGAGGGTTCCATCGTGATTCAGATCGTGGACATTGAACTCGAACCCGCGCGCGCGAATCTCCGCGACAAGACGATCCGGAACCTCATATCGCTCTTCCGGCACCACTTGAAAAGCCGCTTTAATTCCATAGGCGTCGTCTAGATCCATCAGCGAACCGGTGAAGTCCCGACCGCTCACAGTTTCGACGTCATGAGTCATGATCAAACAGTTGGCGGCGCCCTCTGGCCAAAACCAAATGAAAGGCACTCGCTTGATTCCCTTCGCGGTCATCGAAAGGCGCAAGAAATCCTCGTGTAACGAATCAACGGTGGAATCCACAGGCCAGTTCGGAAACCCCAATTCCCGCCAGCCGCTGAAGTAAGCTCTCTGAAGTTGGCGCCGAACTCCAATGGGCAGGAATTCCCGAAGCCCATAGTACGCCTTGCGAACGAGCACGTTACGAGCCATGCTTCTTCGGCCGGAAGACAGAAACGTCGTATACCGCTCGCCACGGAGGTTGTCGATTACTTCCGAAGGATTAAAGGGAAGGCAAACGCTGCCTTGTTCGAGATGCACGCCGCCAAAGGCGTCATATAAAGCTCCACGTGGCACCGTTGCAGTTGGGCCCGATGCGCACCGTCCGTAGCAGACCTCTGACCCAAATCTGAAGAAACCCGGATTCCCGCGCCCCTCTTTGAAGAGGAAGCCGTCATTCCAGTCTCCTGGGAGCCGATAGTATTCGTTCAGGCAGCGGTCCATATCTTCTTTCGACGGTTTCCTTTGCGGCGATACGTGCTCATCGAGACTTTGGCTATACCGATTCACGAATTGCGATTCCTAGTCGATTCGTTCCCCTGCAGCGGGCTTTGAGCTCCGCAATATTTGCAAATCGAGACATCTCAGCAAATCTATCTCGGGGATTCGTTGCCTAACCAATGTGACGGTAAATTAGTCTCCCCGTGGCGTCGAGCACTTTGTCCGGCATGAGCGTGAATATCCGCTTCGCCATCCTCAATTTCCAGTCTTCGCTTGACGCAAGAGAATCAAGCGCTGGATATCTCCAATATGCGATCTGCTTGTGCGTGTTTGTCCAGTGGTCCTTAAACGCGATGAGGCCCTCGTTATCACTGTCCGACCGGCCAAGGTCAAACTCTTCCAGTCCCGCTTTCTTCGCATCTCGAATCGTTTCCCAAAGGAGAAAAGGCATTGCGCCCATATTCTTTACCCTGGCATCTGAAACGCCATACTTGTAGTAAAGGATATTTCGAAAGCGCAGCGTCAGAACCCCAGCCACAGGCACTCGATCCTTGTAAGCCAATCGTATCTCGAGTGCACTAGCCATACAACTTAGGAGATTCCGGAACCAAGCATAGGGCTGCGGCGGCAAGTGATGGCGTCTGCGCGTTAACTTCTGGAGACCATAGAAATCGTTCAGCAGTTGTTCGGATCTCCCATGCTGGGAGACCAGATTCAGCCGCTCGGCGTGGCGAATCCGGCGCTGAACGGAATCCTTGTGAAGGCTGTGAAAGATGTCATCCAATTCCGGCCGGAGATCTAACGAGTGCAAGTAATAGACCTTGGCGTTTCGGAAGCCAGCCGCTTCCCCTTTCCTGGTGAAAATGCCATTGACTGGACGAACCTCCAGATATCTCCACTTTTGATGCTCCATGTCCGCCTGCAGGCAGCCTATGAGGAAGTCCAAGTCTTCTAGACGGTCGACCAGAGGCTCGCAATGATCGGAGAAAGGCAATGACACCATCCGCCCACCGGTGATCCAACTGCAAACCCGGCAGAACACGAGTCCGTTTTTCAATTCGCCCGTCGGAGGCGAAAGTGTGAACGCTATCGGCTTGTACCCATAGGTCCGCCGAAGAGCTTCCAACCACGCAGGAGTGTGAAAAACGGAGGCGTACCGGTGCGTTTCGAGAAGTTTTGGCCAGCGCGCATCCTGGAGGGGATCAAATCGATAAATTTGCATCGTCTATTGCTCGTGGCAACTACAATCTTGCGCTCGCGGTCTTTCAAAAAGGAAACTGAACGTAAGCCAGCCGAAACTTCATACTTCCAAGCCAGCCTCGATACTTTCAGTCTTTCGTGACGAAACGTTGTCCTGGAGAAACTCTCGATGCCACAACTCCAGAACCGCAAGGGAGAAAAGCTCTTTGGAATAACCACCTCGACTCAGATCTTCCGAAATGAGCCTCTCGATGCAAGCTTTTTGGAAATAGCCTCTGGCGAGGGTTTCCCGGTCCAACAGGATGTCTCGCAGCCAGTCCCGCAGATTTGTTCTCAGCCATGTGGCGTAAGGAACTGGAAAGCCAACTTTTTTGCGTTCCACGATCTCTCGCGGGACTCTTTTGTTCAAGACGCGTTTGGCGATGTACTTTGTCGTGGAACCACGCACCTTGTAACTGCCCGGCAACGAAGCTGCAAATTCCAGCAGTTGGTGATCCAAGAATGGCACGCGAAGCTCGATGGAGTTAGCCATCGTCATCTTGTCGGCTTTCAGCAGTAGGTCATGCGCAAGCCACGTCTTAATGTCGATGTACAGCATCTTGTTTACGAGATCGTTGGTGCCTCCATTTTGGAGGTATTTTCGTATGACGCTGAGGGAGTGCTCCTTGGTGACTTGCCGCGCAAAGTCCTTCGAGTACAGTTCGCTGGCATGCTGATTGAAGAAGCGGAATGGACTCGAAAGGCCGCTGTAATAGTGAGACTCAAGCGGCATGCCCAGCAACGGGCCGTACTTTTCGATCTTGTCGGAGTGGAGAAACTGGTTGGCGAACGACAAGGTCGCCGAAGCGCTCCTGCTCAATGGTCCCAGCGCCTTTTTCAAGCGCTCCAGCCAAAGAAGGTTCCTGTAGATCGGGTACCCGGCGAATGCTTCGTCTCCTCCTTCTCCTGAAATCAGCACTTTGACGGAATCCCTCGCAAGCCGCGACACGTAGTACATCGCAACAGCCGGGGGCTCGCAAACGGGTTCCTCCATGTGCCAGACATACTTCGGGAGGAAGTTCTCGAAATCCTTGGCAGTGATTGTTATCTCATGGTGGACAGACTTGAATTTGTCTGCCGCCAGTTTTGCATAGGGTCGTTCGTCGGCAAAGCCCGCATCCGAGAATCCAACAGTGAAGCTGCTAATCGGATAGGGCGTCATGCCCGTTGCGATACTCAAGAGAGCCGTTGAATCAAATCCTCCGCTCAACAGAAAACCAACGGGAACATCGCTGATCATGTGAAGACGGACAGTCTCTTCCAGGCGGACGTCGAGCTGAGTCTCGGCTTCAGCCAGGCTCAGCGTCGATGGGGAAGGATGCAGATCCCAGTACTGGCGGATTTCAGCCTTGTTCCGGCGAACCAGCATGTAAAATCCAGGGGCGAGTTTCCGCACGTTTCGAAGCAACGTCTCTTCGCCAGGCAGGAAGTTGAAAGTCAGGAGTCGATCGATCATCATGGGATCGACTTCCCTCTTCACTGCCGGATCGGCGAGAATCGCTTTGACTTCTGACCCAAAAATCAGCGCTTTGTCCGACAGGTAATAGTAGAGAGGTTTTATGCCCAAGCGATCTCTAGCAATGAAGAGGACATCCTGGCGATCGTCCCAAATCGCAAAGGCGAACATACCACGTAATTTCTCGACGCAACTCTCACCGAATTCCTCGTACAAGTGGACGATCACTTCCGTATCGGAATTCGTCTTAAACACGTGCCCCTTGGTTAAAAGGAGCTCCCGCAACTCCTGATAGTTGTAGATTTCTCCATTAAATACGATCCAGACGGAACCGTCCTCGTTCGATAGAGGTTGGTGACCACCGCTGAGGTCGATGATCGAAAGGCGGCGAAATCCCAAACCAACCGGCCCGGAAAAATAATATCCGTCATCGTCAGGGCCGCGATGGCGAATCGAATCCGCCATTGCCTTGACGAGGGTGGGCGAGACGCTTGCCCCGCGCTCAAAGACCAGCTTTCCGCAAATACCGCACACACAAACCTCACGATCCAACGAACGGCGTTGCCTAAATCAGACGCCAGCTATTGCCAAATAGACTTCTTTCCGACGAGACGACTGAGTTGTTGGTGACGAAGATACGCAATCGTTTCACGTTCGTTCACCTGGGGAATGCGCTTGAGATAGCCGGTGATGAACCCGTACATTAACCCAGCTGAACCAACAAGATACGGCTTGGATGCCAGCCTACGGATGCACTTGATCAACATGAACAACGGGTGGTAGCCACATATGTAGTTTGCTCTCCCGTTCTTAACGAGACCACCCCAGCGGCCGTCGGCGGAACCGGTATATCGATGGTGGATGATGTGAAGGTCTGAGAAGCTTTCCGTGGTCCAGCCGAGCATGTTGGCCTTTACCTCGTCCATCGTATCCCATCCGGGCGCGGGCCAAAAGCCGCCAAGAGCTTCCCAGCAATCCCGCCGATAGATCTTCGTGGCTCCTCTCACGTGGAACCTTGGGCACTCCTCGAGTTCTTTTTGATTATCAATGACGTGGTAGATCGTGCCGCCCGCGATGCCAAGCTTCGGATCACGCGCAAACCTTTCGAAGCAGTGGGCAAAATAATCGGTCTCGAAGGAAAGGTCCCCATCAAGCTTCACGATAAAATCCCAATCTCGAAACGTCAGAGCCTGGTAACCCTCATTAAATGCTTCCACAACGCCGCCGCCAGCTTTTCGATATCCACGGTTCTCGCGGTGCAAGGCATGAATCCAATGATGTTGACGAGCGGCCTCGTCGATAATCCTTCCAGTGTTGTCTGTTGAACCGTCGTTTACGATCACCCATTCTTGAGGGTGGATCGACTGCCTTACCATACTTTCAATAGTGAACCTCAAATAGGATTCTTCGTCGCGGACGGGACTGATAATGACGTATTTTTGGCCTGTTGGAACCATGCTCAATTGAGAAACCGAACGGCTTACTTTTTGACCACCAACGGAACGCAGGCTGCGGTTGGGCGCGGAAGAGCCCGTGATCGGCCAGAGTTATGTCGCTCTGTCTCCATGCCTCAAGGACCACTCGCCGTCTAGTCTTGAGAAGAACATTGTGCCGCTCTGAATCAATGATAGCAGTTCAGGCTTGTTTGAATGGACCAGTGTCCAACTGCCATGTCGAAAAAAGAAGCACATTCTCGCTGTCAATTCCTCCATAAATTGAGGCTCCATACGGCCCTGGAGGCCGATCAATTCCCGTTTCCACGCATCGTAAAAGAGGTGATCGAGAACAAGGCCAATGGAAGAACTTTCAGTCCCAACTTGTAACACCTCGCCCACTCCACTCGCTCCAATGCAATAGATATACCAACCTACAATTTTCCCTTTGTAGCGTACCAAGCCTTTACGCAAATCTCCGAGCGTTTTTCTCTTCGCAATGAAATCAAGGACCCAGTTCATTGAGTCAACGTCATACTCCGGCACCAGCCAGTTCTTCGCCGGTATAGTCGTCAAGCATTGAAGAAGTGTGGGAGTATCCATTTCTTCGTCGGCCGAAAGAGGTGCAGATTGCCGAAAGGGACTGATTTTCATGCTTGTGGCGAGCGAATCCACAATGCTGCAAATAGGCTTTGCCACCTGCCCCATCGCGAACACCGCCCGGCTCTTCTTCATTCGAGACAGCGTATCCATTGCATAGAATGACGGACGCAGCGGGCGCGCCCACTGGAGACTGTAGATAGGCACCACTTGAAAGCCGAGGCTGCGCAACAGTTGCCGGCTGTTGTCGTTTGCAGAGTCTGTGATGGAAACGTCCTGCGTGCCTTTCATAAAAGCTCGGACAAGCTGAATCGCCGCCATCGTCGCGCGGCTTTCTGGATCCATTACAAAATTACTACCAAAAGCGAGGCGAACCTGCTTGCCTTGGATCGACATCCGTCGAGGTACACCCCCAAAGAAGCCCACGATTTTCGCGGAGCTGTCCTCATACACACGCGAAACGACTCCGTCATCGAGCCACGGATTGCGAAGAAAGAGATCGAGCACATAGCTGTGCAAACTTGCGGGCGCAGGCCCCTTGTGACCATGTAAGACATTCCAAATCAGATCCGCGACACGCGGAACGTCGGCCTCGACCAGTGGTCTTATGCCTGGCACTTAGCGGTACCCTCTCTAATTCAGTGATTCGGATTGCATTTCAAAGAAGCCAAATCGCACGATCTTGGAGCCGCGAAAGGCGGGCAGGAAACATCCCTGGCTCTATCTCAAACCGTGCTACCTCCATCGATGACCAGCACCTGCCCGGTGATGAAGGCAGCTCGATCGGACAAGAAGAATAAAACGGCGCCCACGATGTCCTCGGGGACGCCGAGCCGTCCAAGAGGCGTACGGCGAAGGATCTGCTCCTTGTGCTCCTGGCTCAAGTTGTGACTCATCTCTGTGTCGTAATAACCCGGAGCAACGGAATTTACTCGGATTCGTTGCTGTCCTAACTCGCGCGCCAGCGCACGCGTGAAAGAATCGATGCCCCCTTTCGTGAAGGCATATGCCGCAAGGCCCTTGAACCCTCTCAAAGCACTGATCGTAGAAATATTCAGAATTACGCCACCCATTTTGCTAGTGAGCATCCGGCGGACAACGAGCCGCGTAAACTTAAGTGTCCCCTCTACATTCACGGCCACCAGCTTCCGGATGGTTTCTTCCGGCATCGTAGCCAGTACCCCGTCGGCTGCAATGGCAGCGCAGTTAATCAGGCCATAGGGCGGCCCGAACTGCTTATCGGCTGCCTTTACAAAGGTCGAGATTGACGAACTGTCAGCCAGATCTGCGTTGCAGAAATAAAAGTCCTTATTTCCAGCTAGATGTTCAACAAATTCGGTGCTGTTCCGGCTGAACGTACTCACGCGATAACCGGCGTCCAAGAGTTCCGTAACAATTGCTTTCCCAAGTCCTCTGCTGCCTCCGCTGATGATGACGTGTCGTCCTTGCGGTCCCGATCCGCCATTCATGAAGTCCTGCCTCGGAGAGTTTTGCCGGCGGCGGATACCTCAATTCGTTCGACGAACTTGATCAGCCGCGGTTGCTGATGACTCGCAAGCTTTAGCCGACAAATGCGGATCACTTCTTCCTTTAAGCTCTCGCGGGCTTGGTCCGAGCCTGGAACAATCTCGCATGCGACCAACTCGCCGGCAATGGAAGATGTCTTTCCGAACACTCGCACATCCGCAACCCCTGCAATGCCCCGAAGCACGCGCTCCACTTCCACGGGATACACCTTACTGCCAGCCACGTTGATCATTTCGGTGCGACGTCCTACAAAATAGGCACGGCCGTTGCTAATCTCCACCAGGTCACCTGTGGAAAACCAATTTGAAGCGGATGCATGCTCGACAGACAACGGGTCGTACATCTTCATTGAATTGAGAGAACGGATAAGCAGTTCGCCTTCCTGAAGTCGCAACTCGGTTCCGTCGGGAAGAACCGTGTCGAGGTATGTTGCTGGAAAACCGGCAATGCCGTCGCTAACCGAGAAGCATCGGCCGAGTTCGGTGGTGGCGTAAATATGGACCAATCGCGCCGATGGAAAATGGCGTCGCAGATTATCGAGGATCGGCTGGTCAATCACCTCGCCGCCGAGGGTAATTTGGACAAGAGGTATTTTTCTTAGTAGTTCGGTATCGGCGAACATAAGCAGTCGCCGCCAGTAGGACGGCGTTGCCGAAACGAACTGGACTCCCGTGTCGCTCATGAACTGCGCGGTCGCTTGTGGATCCATCTCCAGGTCGGCCGCAGCCAGTGTTCCTCGGTCCACGAAACACTGCAGCATGACTTGCAATCCCGCATAGAGATTCGGGCGATAAGTTAGAAGCCATCTTGGCGCGAGGTTTTCAGGACCCTTTCGCACCGGCCTGCTGAGACTCTCAAACGTGTGCCGGGCCGCTTTCGGTTCCCCGGTGCTGCCAGAAGTGAGGATTGTGACGGTATGATTTCCGCTCCAAGCCTCGCTATCGGGCAGCTCCCGGACATCCAAATCCGTTGACCCTCCATCCGCCGGCGGAACAATCAGAGCCCCCAATCTCAACTTTCTGGCGAGGCGCATCGCTTCCTCCAATGGAAGACGAGCGTCGAGGAGGAAGACATCGCATGCCAACTTGTCCAATGCAGCCAAAGATGCATAGCTTGCAGCGACCGGCGGAAAAGAAAGTCCCACGCGACGCTTCCCTAGCGCCTGATGAGAATTGCCGATTCGCAAGGTTTCTTCACGCAGCTCTCCCCAAGTGGTCGATTGAGTGCGCGTGACGACGGCCTGCTGCCGCAACGGCACCGTCTCTTCGAGAATAAGCTGGCTCAGCATCAATTAGTTTGTCGATTAGTCGTAAAGGACTGCAAGGTCGGAAAGAGTCTTGATTTGATACTCGGTTCCCGTGGCAAACGGATCCTTGCCGGTGACTTCTTCCATCCGAATCACAACCTGGGCAAAGTCCAGCGATTCCAGGCCAAGTTGATCCAGGACCGTATCCGGACCGAGAGAGGCAACTGTAAGGCCCTTCGTATTTATGATCTCCGTAAGGACTTCAATGATTCGACTCTGATTTTCGGTTATGGAGATCATGCCACCCTCTTGTGATCAGCCTTAAGTGGAAACGGTTGCGTTCCGCCCCCGCGAAGTGCGGAAAATACCTTTCGCTTGAGAGCATACGCAAATGGAAGCCATCGGTACGCACCAGCTAACTTTAGACGGAATTCGATCGGCCAGTCGGTGGGAGCGGCTCCTACGCGACCCGTGACGAATTCCCGTGGTTGACCGAAAGCCAGGACAGGCAGTGCTGTAAACACTCTGTCATAGCGAGCTTCGCGACAAGCCTCGGTGACCCGTTGGTCGAATGCGCCGTACGGAAAGCTGAATAGCGTCACGTCGCGGCTCAGCATCGTCTCGAGCCTCGATCGCGATCCGTCCAGCTCGTTTCTAAGTTGATCGTCATCTATTCGAGGCAGTACCGGGTGGGTCATCGTGTGTGATCCAATGCTTATCAAATCACGCCGGAGTTCCTGAAGCTGCTGCTCGGTCATAGCCCTTTCCTGGGCAGGATCGTCGCCACTGAAGTGCTCCCAACTAGGGTTGCCACCGAGGGCGCTCGTCACAATGAATAGCGTCGCCGGTATATTTCTGGCCTCGAGCTCCGGCAGAGCGTTACCAAGGATATTCTGTAGCCCATCGTCAAACGTCATCGCGGCATAGTGTCCGCCATCGTTCGGGAGAGATTCAATATCGGCTCGAACCGGTTTCGCCCGCCGAGCTAGAACATCCATCTGATGAGCGAATCGCGCACGCTGCTTAGATGGTACTGAGTGATAGGCAAGAACAACGCAAGTCGACCGCCGAGGACGGCCCAACGCTCGATTGACCTTATCGCTGAGCCAATCTGCGATCGAGACAACAAAGCTGACACTCAAATTGATCAGTCGTTTCAACATTGCTCCTGGTCCCTTCTCTTTTCTTGGGTGCTTCCAGCTCTTACAATTTTAGGAGATCAACATATGCCTGGTCACGCGAGACTTAACAGTGTTTTCAGAATCGCTCCCCACTTGGCCGACACCGAGTACCGGTCTTGATCGTTGCCGAGTGGGTTCCCGAACACGGAGAGAGTGCCGATGATGGCAAGGCGCCCCATCGCCACAAGAATCATGACAATTCTAAAGAGAAGTCCATAAAAGTATCCCCTGGTCTTGCGGCAGAATCGCAGAACGGCCTTCCACTTCATAACCGTGGCCCACTGTGGAGCGCTGCTTTTCCCTCCGTAGTGAACAACGGTTGCTTCTCCGACGTAGTAGTTCACAAATCCTGCACGGTTTACCTTGAAGCAGAGGTCCAAATCCTCGGCGTACATAAAGTAGTCTTCGCTAAAAAAACCGACTCTTTCAAAAACATCACGCTTAATCATCAGGCAAGCGCCGGAGACAACTTCCACCTTCGCGGGCTGCAAATTATCGGAAAAAAGCGGAGCGATCCCCCACAACCGGCTGTTGGGCCACCGATGTCGCAGATAATCGGTATCGAGAATCTGGTTCAAAATCGTCGGAAACCTTTGGATGCAACTGGTCTGCACGGAGAAATCGCCATTCAGTAACTTGCACCCCACGATGCCGGCATCCGGAAGCGATTCGAGCCGCTTCGCCATCAGATTGATCGCCGGACTGGTCAACTTCGTGTCGGGGTTCAAGAACAGAATATATTGGCCCGACGAATGTCTGTAGCCCAGGTTGTTTGCGCCAGCGAAACCAAGATTCTTGTCGCTCTTTATCAACGTGATCTGAGGGAACTCGTGACTTAGAACGCCGATGTCCTCTGCCGGCGATGCGTTATCAACTACGATAATTTCAAACCGAATGTCCCGAGTCTGGTCGTAAACGCTGCGGATGGATTCCCGCAGGTATGCGATGGAGTTCCAGTTCACGTAGATGATCGATACTTCCATGCTGGGCTCGGTGCTCAATTTGGTGCCAGTCGACATAAAAATCAGACAGACACTTCGAGGACAGGCTTCAACGATGGCGCCGTTTTCTGCTGGTACATCTCAATGGTCTCCCGATATGTGTCGAGGAGTATCCTTCCGGCAGCAGTCCACGTAATCTCTGGCACCATGCTTAACCCGGCAGCGCGAAGTCTTGCCAAGCTTTGACGGTCTTCATACAGAAGTGTGATGTGTTGAGTGAGGGCATCAACGTCCCCTACTCGATGCACGAGCGAGTTTTCCATGTGTCGGCAGATTTCGGTGCAAGCATCCGAAACTACCGGAACGCACCCACTTGCCATGGCCTCGGTGCAAACAAGCCCGAACCCTTCCTCGATGGTCGGAAGCACCATGATATCGCTCTTTCGCATCAGCTCTGGTATATCGTTCCGGTGTCCCAGGACGCGCACACTGGGATCCGAGAGCATAGAAGAAAGCTTCTCTGCGTACGCCGGCAAGAACTCACCGGCAATTAGAAAGGTTCCATTTTTGTGCGCTGGCGAGCGCAACCACGCCTCCAGTGCGTAGTGCACTCCCTTTCTGACCGCCGCCACTCCCACATATAATGCTGTGAAGCCGCGCTTTGATTCGTAAAGTTCCGGGTCGGGATAATAGGCGGTTTCGTCGACCCCATAAATATGCCGCGCCAGCTTCGCCGGAGCAAAACCGCGCTCGAGAAAGGTCTTAGCTGTGAACTCGCTCGGACACAGGAGCCGGTCGGCCCGGCGATATTCCTCCTCCTCAATACGCAGAACGTCCTCTTTGTACGCGTGCTCGTGATCGGGCGGTAAGGGCACACCGATTTTCTCCGATTCTTTGCGCACCACCTCATAGGCAAAACGGGTATGGGCATTGGGCCTTTCGAGAACCGTGGGAATCCCGAGCCGCTTCGCCGTTTCCAGGGTCCGCAATGCACCCAGCGGCCACGTATGAATCACGTCTATTTGCCCCGCAATTTTCTCAAGGCGGCGAGAAACAATATAGTCGTGCAGAGCAAATGCGCGCATGCTGCCAATGGCTCTGTATGGGACTTGCAGCTTGCCCCACGCAAGTGTGGGCTGCACTCGCACTCCAGCAGGAACGGCCCTCCTGAGGGCGCCTGTGAAGACGAGAACATCCGCTCCCGCTGCGGCGAGCCCGTTCACCTGCTGCCACGCGGTATAGCAAATCCGATCCGCACCTAGCTTGTGAGGAAAGCTATACAGCACTCGAACGCGTTTTGCCTTGCTGGTCATTCACCTCTCACAATGTTTAGAGTTGTTCTCATTTTTGTACCGATTGAAAATTTTTATGTTATTGAATTTCAAGGAGTTCCGCGGATTTCCGTTTGCAAAGTGTACCGATTGAAACTTTTGTCGCGATTCGCTGCTTTTTTCTTTGTCATCGAACACGATCGGTGCGCAACCGCCACCGAGCAACGTCTTTTGCGCCTTCCAACGGAAGGGCTCCACGACTTGGTTCAGGGTTAGGGCGGGGTTGATTGGATGCCCGAAAACCCAGCGACGGACGCGCGGTTTCCATTGGCGTTTCCGCTGCTTTCGCGATGAGCGGTAGCGTCGTCACTTGAATGATGACCAAGAAGGCAAGCCAGACTGCCAGGTTTTGATCCCAATAGGAAATCCCGAAGAAATCAACGACGTTCGCGAACATCGCAGCCCCAAGAGCCCAGATGAACCTTTCCTGCTCGCGATTGCCCTCCGCGGCCTTCCTCGCCTTTCCGATATACTTGAAGCCGTAGACGATAATTGCCATAAAGAAGATGAACGGAAGGAGTCCGGAGACCTCGCCGACCGCTACGTACTGATTGGCAAGGTCAAACATGTCCCAGCCCCAGGACGTTGTGCTTTTCACGCCAAGAAGCCACCAATCTCCGAACCGCCTGATGAAATTGTCCACGAGCATGTAGCGGTGGCCGGCCGAGTTTCCACCCATAACATCGATACGCCCGATCAGCGCCCAAACCGGCGCCTTCATTACCAAATGAAGCGAAACCACCGTCAGGGCGAGCCCCCACCGGATGACCCGCATCATTTTGCGGACCGGCCACATGCAAAGAACCATGATACCCATCACCCATGCAAGAATCGGCGTGCTCGATGCCGACGCCAGCGCAATTAATGACGCTGCGACCATTCCGACCAACGCCGCTTTTCGGTTGGCGCGCTTCGACCAAATCCCAGCAAACATCGGGAAAGTAATGGCACCGAACGTCCCCGCAAGGATAGGGTGCCCAAATGCAGCGCAGGATCGAAAACTTCCTTCTCGTATCGCGACCGTGCGGCCAAGAAAAGCGTAGGGAGTGCGGCCTGTTACCTGCTCGAAAACCATAATAAGCGCTATTACGGCTGCGATGTAAGCAAGCCCTCGGATTAAGTGCTCCACATCTTCTTGGTCACGAATGAAGAACCGAAACAGAAAATACAGTCCGAGAACGGTGTATAAAGCCCCCAACTGGTTATTTAGGGCTCCCCACTCCCGGAACAGCAGCACAAAGTCCACAGCGCTGATGACCGTGCAGTAGATCAGCGCCTTGTCGATTGCGTTCATGCCCCCGGCGAAGATTTCTTCATGCGAGGAACTCTTGATTAGAAACATTCGCGTCCAGCCAAACAGAATCAAGATCCGCATCATCTGAAAATGGAATGGACCCAGAATAAGAACCTGGTTCCCGGGGATGAGTAAGAGTGCTGTGAAGAACGGCAAGAGAACGCTCTTCTGTTTCATGGTAAAGATGAGCGCCGCCGCGAGGAGCATTGCGCACACCACGACGGGATGGACGAAAGTCTCTCCGCCGCCGCCGAATTTTTGGAGTTCAGTCATTGGAACTACTGCCGAAATGTCTTCAAGAATATCATTTCCGAGTTAAGCGGGGGTAAACGCGAAAGGCTGACTCTACCGTGGTAATCACCTCTCGCTGGAAGCGTTCGAATGAATAAACAGTGGCGACAGCGTGCGCTCCCGTCTCGGCCAGCTTTGCTCTCCGCTCCGGCTCACGCAGCAGGTCAATGCAATGCGCGGCCATCTCTTGCGTGTTGCTTCCGACCATCAAAGATTCTTTATCGCGCAATACTTGGCTGTAGCCGCGATGTGCAGGCTGTGACACGACACAGGTTCGGCCATACATCACGGCTTCAGCCACTTTAATGTTGGTGCCGCCGCCAGACCAGATAGGCACCACCGCGAAGGCACAATCTCTATAAGCCTCACGCAGGTCCGGAACAAATCCGACTAGATCCACGCCAGGAACCGACGCCCAGCGCTCGCGATCCTCGGCGCTCAAGCGGGAACCAACTAAGCGCAAAACAGCATTCGGTTCTGCTTGCCGCACCAAAGGCCACGATTCCCTAAGAAAGGAGTCGATTCCTTGTGAGTTATAGATATAGGACAAGAATCCGACAAACAGAATGGTCTTGCTCCCTCTGTTGGGGGGCAACGATACAGGTGGATTCGGTAGGGACAGTCCATACGGGATGTTCGGCAATACAGATGCCCTCTCACAACCAGGAATATCACGGTCTTCTTCTTTGGATACCCAGAGACAGGTGCTCTGACTCATGAGTTTTGGAACGATCCTGGCCAGCGATCTAATCCGGCGCTTCAACACTATTCGGCGTACAAAACCGGTGCTGCGATCCTCGATGATCGAACGGTACACCTCCAACTCATTATCATCCACGTCCACGATCGTTGGCGCATAGTCTAAGGCTCCTGCCATTGATGGGTACTGCAAATGACGCCCAACAATCAGATCATATCGACGGTCCGCGAGCATCCTGTCCAGCACGGCCCCTACCTTCGGATCACGCTCATAGTCCACTTCTCGTCGTCCGAGGTTGTAAGCGGCTTTATCCACCACGAAAGGCGCAAAAGGACGTACGTAGCGCCATGGCAATCGCTCGCCACGCTTCAATGGTTCGACTATCTCCATCAAGCTCTCGGGCTTGCCATGTGTTTGCTCCACCGTTTTGCCAGGAGACCGCGGAGGACAAATCAACAAGACGTCCACATCTCCCATGGTGCGCAATGTGCGATAAATCAAGCTGGATCGCTGGCCACCGCCAAAGTCAACTAAGAATGGAGTATGACTACTTACCCATAAAAACCGTCGCTTGTGTGCGGTCATTTTCTGTTGCTGGTGTCTCGATGATGCGGAGATGGCAGCACTGGGCTCTTCTTGAAGACTGCGTGGATGCTCTCACCGGCTCCAACGAGCGGAGCCAGATTGGAGAGGGCCTGCAGCAACGTCGCCCGGAACACCTTCCGAACTCCTCTCCAGGGCAGACTCGCTCTTTTGTTGGCCTTTGCTAGTGGTGCGCGCTCGCGTCCCAACTTCTGAAGCAGTTCATCGTACACATAGCGCACACTGTACTCGAATGCAGGGTTCCTGCCTGTCTCGATAGATAGCTCTTGCAGTCCCACCGCCCTACCGAGATGCCGGAGCGATTCCGGTGAGTAGTGAAATAAGTGTCGAGGCAGCTCCAAGCCATACCAATAGGAATGAAATAGACGGGCTTCCCAGCTTTCGATGTTCGGAACAAGAATGTAGAAGATTCCGCCAGGCTTTAGCCATTCCGAGACCCTCTTAATTACCCGCCGGGGTTCATAGAGGTGTTCGAGCACATCGAAACAAGTTATGACGTCAAAACTCTCACGCTCGAAGGGTGCTTCGAGAATATCTCCGACAAAGACCTTAGCCCCGCTATTCGCTTCCGCCTGCTCAGCGGTTGGGCGGGACATTTCAATTCCATAAAGTTCCCAGGATTGCCCTTTGAGCGATGTCAGAAAGGACCCCGAACTGCACCCGAGATCCAGAAGAGCGCCGGTTGGCTTGTATCTTAGAAGAGTCTGTTGACGGTGTATCCAGCGTTCGGGAGAATTCTCACCGCCCGCCCCGATAAACCGATCGTAGTCCCTTCCGTAGTGATCGCCCATTTCATTCGGCTGCGGAGGATTCTCCAACCAAACCAAAGAACAGGAAGGGCAGCGCACGAGCTGGTAGAATTGCAATCGTCCGTGGAAACGATCGGGGGCGCGCAACACATCCTTTGCGCTGTTTCGGCCGCAGCTGGGACAGTGCCTCGCCGAGGGACTGCTCGATTCAGAGTTTGTCGACATGGATTGGTTTGTGGGTTTCTTCAGAAACTTCCGTGGTCGCACGCAGCCATCGGCCTGATTCAGGATCGTAACTCTTGAGAAGTTTCGCAGGATTTCCTGCGATAACGCTGAACGGCGGGAAACTCTTTGTCACGACCGAGTTCGCGCCAATCACGCTGTTCTGACCGATCACTAGTTCGCCTCGCCCACAAGAAATGACGCTGCCGTAGCCGAGCCAACAGTTCCGGCCAATGATAATTCTTCCGCCTTCGGTGATTCCCTGGGCGTGGATCGGAACGCTCGGGTCTGAATACTCGTGATTGTGATCCATGATGAGAACCGACGGCCCAAGCAAAACATCGTCTTCCAAAAATATGGAATTCCTGGCGGAAATGACCGACCGACGACCGATCTTGCACCGCTTGCCCAAAACGATTTTGGCATGCGTGACGTCGGTGCCATCGGACTGGCCCACGATGCTTAGCCAGACATCGCGGGCAATGTAAGTTTCTTCGCCCAAGTCGATATAAGGCGATGAGCCACGGCACACGTCGCATGACGGATGGATTGATGCACCTCGTCCAAGACCGGCAAACGGATATGTCATGCGCAACCAGAAGGTATAAAGCTTTGTACCAACTCGCGAAAAGACATTTAGCGGGTCTGGTAAAACCGATCGATCTCGCTGGGTACGACCAGCCATTTCAACCACCCGCGTCCGACGGCGCCGGTTCTGAAACTATGTTCCGCCGTGGAAGAATCGACGATAGGAACGTTCGCGCTTCTGTCGTTGTAAGTGAACCCGTTCCAAGCAGAACAGGCCACGCCACAAGCAAACAGGCAAAAGCCACCTCGGCAAGGCGGAGTGTCGCCAAAAGACGTCCCGTTAGTGGAACCGGAAGCGGTACGTGAGAAGCGATGACACCAACACCTAAGATGAGTCCTGCGGCGATGATCAATCGGAGAGCGTCGGGCAGCAGGGACTTTGCCTCAAAAACTGGGAACGTCCGAGTAAGGGCATACAACATGAAGAGCATGCCTACGAGCTCGGCTAAAGCCAAGCCCGCGAGCACGCCATAAAATCCCAGTTGGTGGGCAAAAATAACGATGGCCACGATGACGCCAATCCTCAAAACTTGCCTGACATTATCCAGCACGGCCCTTCCGGAGACCCTGTACAGCACAAGCGACAGGAGAGAAAACGCCCGGAACAAACCAGTTATGCACACCAGCCAGAACGCCACTCTGAAAGATTGGTCGACTTGCCCCGTCCAGGCGTAGGCCATCGTCGCCCCAAATACGGCGATGAAACCTAACGGAAACAGAGACAAACCCCAGGTCACTTTGAATGCCTTCGTAAGCAGCGACCGCATGCGCTCGGGTGAGCCCGAGGCATAAACGAGGGCCCCGCCAGAAAGGATTGGCGAAAGGAAAGCTTCCTGAAGTATCACAGCGGAAGTTACGACTCGCGTAACTACTGCGTATACGCCGGTCTGGTTCGCTCCAAATGCTCTCAAAACAGCGAATGGCAGTATCGATCCATATAGAACTTCCAGGAGATTCACGAGCTGATAGCTTCCGGCATAGCGAAACAATTCGTAAAGGACCGTCCGGGTCAGGGATTCGATGCCCAATCGAATTCGCGGAACAACGCGATGGGACACAAAATAACAGACCGCCACATACAAGAGTTCCGATGAACCCATGACGGAGGCCATTGCCAACAGGCTACATCCAAAATGTAAGACGATGACGATGGCCACAGCTTCTCCGATGCTTAACAGGGTGCCCACTTTCCTGACTATGTCGATTCGATGCCCTCCCATAACGATGCCTTCAAAAGCAGCCCCTGCATTCGACATGACCATGATCAGCGCAAGAAGTGTGATGGCGCCTGCGGCCGATTTCAGGAACTCCGGGGGGACACCCGCAGCGATGGCGATTTGCCTTGAAAAGAAGGCAAGGGGAATCAAGCCAGCCAGAGAGAGAACAAGCATGACCGCGCAGCCGGTGCTGAGTAGCCTGTTTGCCGTGGTGTAATCACCGTTTCCAGTCGCCTCCGCAACATATTTTTGAAAAGCCGTCTTGATGCCCACGCTTCCAAAACGCATGTACGTGGCGGTTGTCATTACGATGTTCCAAATCCCATAACCGCCCAAGCCTAAATGCTGAATAACGATCGGAACTGTGACCAATCGTGTGCCGACTTGCACAACATTTGCAACGATCCCGAAGAAGGTATTCTTCCCGATTGAATGGGATACGTTTTGAACCGGGGCATGACCCGTCTCCCGGTTGTCTGTAGTCGCGGTTTGCAAGGTTTTGGGCGCTTGGAAATGAGCGTCCCGATCTAAGTGTACCGTTGTTATATGGGAAAAGAGAATGCGACTGAATCTAACGAGATAACCAGTCAGCGTCTACTCTAGCCGGAAATATTCTCCACTGCTTGAGACCTGCTGCCCGAACTCTCGAAATCAATCTGAAAAAGAGCCGCTTGAGGTCACTGCACTATGGCCGAGAGACCGGTCGGGGGTTGGGGCGGATTGTTCGAAGCGCCTACGGACTGATACGCGCCGACATTCCACGGAGCCAAGCGAACGACGGGCACCTTGACTGGGCATGTCACCGCATGGGCCGTCGAGTCGTACGAGCAGGCGTAGGTCGTGTCGTCGGCCAGGGGTGCCAAATCTGAAGTGATTATATCCGTGAGATCCAGCCCCTTGCCAATGGTGGCACCATTTGTGGACGAAAAAGCGAATGCCTCATCGGAGCTGTAGCCCTGGCTATGGGCGGTCGCCAACGACTGGGCTACGTTGTTGCTACCTGTGCAAGTCCCAGTGCAGGAATAAATTACCGGAGCATTCGAGATGAAATGATTGTTCGTGATTTTGTAGCCCCCGCTCGTCGTTTCTGCTCCCGAACTCCAACACGTGACGTTCGGGTTGCTGTCAGGTCCGCATTCAACCGTGTTGTTATAAAAGGCGAAGGACCCGTTATTGACGCAGTAAGATCCTCCGCAACTGCATGAGTTGTTGCAGACTGGGCGGGCAAAGTCCATATCATTTCCTCGACTCGCGTCATAGATGACGTTGTTGAAGATTGTAGACGTGGACCCTGGATTTGGAGCTGTCCAAAGCGTGACGGCACCGTACCAAATGTGACGGATGACATTATTATAGATGAGTATGCCGGCGTCTGCGTTGTCCTCGATGGCGTTCTCGTGATCGTTCGGATCAAACGACTGTTCAATGTATTCGATCAGATTGTCGTGAACAGCGGATGCCCCATTTATTACCATTCCATTACTGGCATGACCTATATAGTTGTTGTAAATTAGCGGAGGTCCGCCAAATATACAGCCTCCACTCGCTTGATCCGTGTCAGAACCGTCGCACACGCTGTTGTGAAAGGAACTCATAACGTTCTCGCTCGGCACGTGTGTGTCCGCCTGGATGCAAGCGATTGTGTCCCCACTCTTGGGGAAGGGAGCATGACTCCACCCGTGACAGTAGACGTTCTTTATTTCTTGATTCGTCCCCCTGAGACACATATAGACATTCGTGCAGTATTGGCCGCCGCCAGCCCAGTACAGTCCCGTAAATTCGATGTTGTCAATGATCGTGTAACTTCCTACTAGAATGTACGTGTTATTACCGGCCTCGCAGGCTGCACCCCCGCAACTCAAGACTGGCCGCGACCACGCAGAGCCGGCGTACCACGATTGGTCTACGCCGATGTAAACGGACTTTCCGTTTGCACCGTCAGGCGGCGTCCATCCAAGCGCGGCGGCGGGCCAAGTCACCCCCCCTTTAAGAATAATGCTGTCGCCAGGATTGATGTTCGTTGAAGCGCACACCGCGGAGCAGCCGTTCATGCCGGGCGCGCGTTTCCACGGGGTCGTCTTCGAGGTTCCATTGTTGGAGTCGCTGCCGCTCGAGTAGTCCACGTAGTACGTCGCCGCACCCGCACCTTGAGCGAGAACCAGCATCACGAAGATGAGTATAAGAAATTTCAGCTTTTTCTGGCTCATTTCAACTCCCGGTTGAGATGCGTCAAGATGCCGACGATCAGAAGGCCGAGAAGCAAACACAAGACAGCCAATCTCTAGCCCCTCGAATCATCAACAACGTAACATCCGAGAGTACGCGCTACAACTGTTCCCAAGGTCAGGTTTAGACCAGCAGTGAAGAACCTTCTCCTGCGATTGACGCGGATACGCGTCCTTCCATAAGCCTAGTCGATTCAACCACTTGATCGGGCCTGTGTGACGGTTGCCAAATCAGGTCTGCTGCAGCACGAAGTGGCGATTATGCCTTCGAGTGGACATTTGTTTGACGCCGCGTCTGCACACGGCTGCAACTACGATTTTAACGATGCGTTGCGCCGTCTTCCCGTCCCATTTCTCCGGAATGCGGCCACGGCTCTTCCGCGACATCTGACGCCCTACGGCCTTCCGAATGCCTGATATCGACGTTCCTGCAATCACATTTGTCCCGTGTTTCACCGTCACAGGTCGCTCCGTACTTTCTCGGATCGTCACGCACGGGATGCCAAGACAGGTCGTCTCTTCCTGGACGCCGCCCGAGTCGGTCAAGACGAGACGCGCATTTTTCATAAGGCAAAGAAAATCAATGTAGCCGAGGGGATCAATCAGGCGGATGCCAGAGCTTCCTTCGTTTGCGGAGTTTGCGAGGTACCGCTCCATTGCGAATTCTCCGATGCGCTTGCGCGTGCGGGGGTGCACCGGAAAGACGATGGGTAAACGATCGCGCAACTTGGAAAGTCCCTCCAAGATGTTTTGGAATGCATCAGCATTATCTACATTCGCAGGGCGATGAAGCGTAAGCAGAGCGTAAGGCTGCGTCTTGCCCCGGGTGCCGTTCCGGTTGTTTGACCCGCGCAATCCCAGTTGATCGAGAATCGGCGATTTGTCAGCCTGGTCCTTCGCTGCCAGCAGGGAATCAATCATTGTGTTGCCCACAAAGAAGACTTTCTCGGACGGGATGGATTCGCGCCGCAAGTTCAGAAGACCGCTCCTCTCGGTCACGAACATCAGGTCAGCAAGATGATCGGTAACGATCCGATTGATTTCCTCGGGCATGGTGCGATCAAAGGAACGCAGCCCAGCCTCCACATGCGCTATCAAAGGCCGGGCTTTGTCGGCCGTGGCCGGCATTTTGGACGCAGCAAGGGCGCATGCCAGGGTCGAATTGACATCACCCACCACGATCACGACATCCGGGCTGTGCTGGGTGAGCACACCTTCGAACTTCTGGAGGATCTCGCCCGTTTGCGCAGCCTGAGAACCTGATCCGACGCCGAGATGCACGTCGGGTTGTGGCAGACCCAAATCGTGAAAAAATCGGTCTGACATTATCGGATCGTAATGCTGGCCCGTATGCACGAGCAGATTTTGCAACTTGGATCCATTCGTTCGCGCATTGTATTCACGAACCGCGCGAATGATTGGCGCCGCCTTCATGAAATTCGGTCGAGCGCCCACGACGGTGAGAATCTTGATTTGAGTTTCTGAGCTCATCGATCGAGAGAAATGTCTTGATTACGTGTCCGTGACCTAGCTTAGCAAGAGAACGTCTAACGTCTCGGGGAGAGCAAGTTTCAGTGGTGGATCCGAACCCGAACGCTAACTCTGAATTGTGGAGAACCTTCCGAATGCGTAAAGTAGCCACCCCAGTTCGTACGGCCGATCCTCAAAAAGAATCTCGAGTGGACCTGCTTCGGCATCTTCCTTTGTCTGTCGAACCATACTTAATGCAGTATCCCAATATTTAGTCTGCTTGCTCTTGGGAAGGATGCAGCGCCAGATTACGCTTTGCGAAAAATCGCGCATATCCACGCCTAATTCGTTTGCACCGTAAATCCATCGCAAACCCTTGTAAATATGGCTCCCGAAACTTTGACCAGTTGCCTCTTCCAGTGCAAATAATCCCATCGGCGCCATCCCCTGCTGATGCACGGAATAGACGGGGTACCGACTCGAAGTCTGGCCTGTACGAGAATCATAGAGCCACCACCATTGACCCAGGCGTCCTTGCGCGCCGCAAACGGCGGAGGCACACTCGAGCGCCGAGCCCAGCGGCTCGTCCACGCCGAAGGCACTCGCGAATCTGGCCATGGCAAGGATCGGATAAATCTGATCGGCGAAGTTGCCGATCCGACCTCTCAAAAAGCCACGCACCGATTTCGTTGTCGACATGTGGCCAAAGAATCCGTATTCGCCTTGGTTCTCCTTTATCCGACGATAGATCTCGACCGCCAAGTCCGTTAGATCGGCGACCATTCTCGGGCATGCCAAAGCTGCGTTGGAAATACCAGTCAAAAACCAAGCAAGTTCCGTAGTTCGAGCTTGGCGGCCGTCCTCGTGACGATCCAGTGCCGTCTCTAAATTGACGCACTGGAACAACTCTTCGAGTTGCTCTGGGAAAATCGTTGAGGTTAGCCAAATCATAAGGCCCAAGTCGCCGACGCCAGAAATCCAAGTGGTATCACGGCTCAAAGAGCCATAAACCGATTGGGTATCGAACGGAGATCGCGCTCCGGTCTGCTCAACTTCATGAAGCCCAAGCAGTGTCATGATCGTGTAGCGTCGCGAGAGTCCCTCTCGCACAAGCCCGCACTCCGTGCGGACGACTCGATGGCAGAAAAGCTGTTCCTCCGCATCGAACATCGGGACGAGGCCCTGGAGGGCCAAAGAATTCAGGGTCCGAATGTCCAGACCCAAGCCTTGAGGATCCCTCAATGGCTTCTCGGCATTAAAACGTCCTGAATCTATCGATGGGCTGGGAGACATCGACGCTCCGCGATTGAAATAATTCCTTCTACGATGCTGTGAAGAGCCGCGTTCTGGCTGATTGATTTCCTTTCGGCCATGTTCCCGCGCCTAAGGACGATTTTGGTTCGGACGTCCTGCTCGGTCTCGAGCAAAACGAGCCGGCCACTGTCAGCCAGATACCTGTCAACTCCGCCTATGCGCCCACGGAAAATACTGTACACTGGCACACCCAATGCCGCTGCTTCCCGATTCATCGTCCCGCCACCGCTGATTACAAGGTCGGAAAACCATATGAGGTCAAGACCGTCGACGACGCGCTCAGGAATCAAGATCTTGCGGCTCTCGATCCACTTTTTCCATTCCTTTCGCAAGGCTGTAGCTTGCCTTTCATTTCGCGGAAGCAGGATCACTCGAGTATCGGGTTTTTCAACAAGGAGATTTAGCGCGGCGTCCAGCAGTACTTCCGATTCCGGATTGTGATAGTGCGCTTCCGTTGCGGGTGGGCGAACCGTCACCACGAGATCGCTCGCATCCAAGCCAAATTGGCTTCTCCCAGCAGCGGCATCGGGCTGGAACCGCGGAACGTATACGTCTTCCTTCAACCCGGGATATTTCAAGACTTGCCTTCTAGCTCTCGGCGTAAAGGTATCCGGAATGCACTGTGGAAGGAAAACCCAATCCGGTCTCAGAAACCCCACCTTCGCGGTAAATTCGTAGTCGGCGATGGTCAGGGTCGGTATCCCAAGGAGAACACTGCTCAAGAATTGGGCGCGGGATCCATGCGAGACTGCCAATTCCGGCTTGTCTTTCAAGAGAAATGGCAACAGCTGCGCCGCCCGCAACAAGGTTCCGAAAATCTTGAGGGCTCGGTTCTTGCCCCAGTGCGTGCCGATGACTTTACATGATATTTGATGGAAATCTAGAAGCTCACAAACCTGATAGGAATCGCGCGCCGTCAAGATGACCCTGTGTCCCCGTTTTTGAAGCTCCTCAATGATGGGAAGGAAAAAAGGAACATGCGGTGAATTGTCGAGATCAATCCAAATCTTCTTCCCCGTTGCGGACCCTGCAGAGCGTTTTGCCCTGTCGAGTACACCCACATCCCGCTGGCGCGGCGTGGCCACTGCCGGCTCGCTTTCGGGAGTCGCGGAGATCATCCTCTTTCCTAACCTATCGATATCAGCCACGTCGGTAATTCACAACGCTGAAATACTTAAACATCCCGAGATCGGTCCAGGGCTTGGGGTTCTGACCGACGACTCTCTAGCTGACAGACCTAATCGAAGCGAACTCAGCAACAGCCTCAGCGACGCGCTTTTGCTGCTGGTATTGTAGCCCAGCAAACATAGGCAGCGACAGGATTTGTTCCGCCGCCTCTTCCGCTACGGGAAAATCTCCCTGCTTCCAGCCAAAGGTTGAGTAGGCTGCCTGTAAGTGGACTGGAATCGGATAGTGGATGCCCGTCCCGACGCCGGCGTCCTCCAGGTGCTTTTGAAGTTCGTCGCGATTCTGAGTCCGCACCACATAAAGATGAAATACCGATTTCGACCACGAAGGCTGATGGGGTAGCGTAATGATGCCCTTCATCGGCACAAGCAGGTCATCGTAAACGCGGGCGCTTTCTCGGCGTTGCTCATTCCAGTCCGGCAAATACTTCAGTTTCACCGAAAGGAAGCCAGCCTGGAGCGAATCCAGACGTCCGTTATATCCCTCGATGTCATGGTAGTACTTCCTGGATTGACCGTGATCTCGCAGCATTCGCATCTTACGAGCCACCGTCTCATCATTCGTCGTGGCCGCGCCCGCCTCGCCGCAGGCGCCGAGGTTTTTGCCTGGATAAAAACTGAAGGCCGCCGCATGGCCCATTGACCCGGCCTTGCGCCAACGATTTTCCTCCCTCGAGAAGTACTCCGCGCCATGGGCTTGGCAGGCGTCCTCGATGACGATCATTCGGTAGCGACCCGCGATTTTCAGAATCGCATCCATGTCGGCAGTCTGGCCATAGAGGTGGACGGGAATCACGGCCGTCACCGGCTTTTGCAATCTCCGGTGAATCATTTGACCCGTCTCGCGATTGAGCACGCACTGGGTTTCCATGTACTCGCGCAATTTTTCCGGGTCCATTGTGTAGGTCGAAGCGTCGATGTCGACAAAATCCGGCCGCGCTCCTGCCTGCGAAATAGCTTCGGTAGTGGCGATGAACGTCAGGGGCACCGTGAGGGCGATGTCGCCTGGCTGAACACCGGCCGCCGTCAGCGCAAACCGCAACGCGTCCGTCCCGCTATTCACGCCGACGCAGAACTTCGAATCGCAATAGTGGGCAAAATCCCGTTCGAAACCTTCCAACATTGGTCCGCCAATGAAGCCGGCCGTATTCACCACTGCTTTGAAAACCGAGGCCAGCTCCGGCTCAAGTTGCCGGTGAAGCGTCACGAGATCCACAAAAGGAACCTTCGAGCTCTGAGTCATCGTGCGATCCTCGTCTCATTAGTAATTGAACGCAAAACGGTTGCCGGATTTCCGGCCACGATCACGTTTGCCGGAACGTCGCGAGTCACCACGCTTCCCGCTCCGACAATGGAGTTCTCTCCAATGGTTACATTCGAAAGAATCGTCGCGCCGGAGCCAATCGACGCCCCGCGCTTCACGACTGTGGCTTCTACCTTCCAGTCTGTTTCTGTCTGAAGGGCTCCGTCCGGGGTCGTTGCCCGCGGATACGAATCGTTGATGAAGGTTACGCCATGGCCGACGAAGACGTTGTCTTCGATCGTCACACCTTCGCAAACGAACGTATGACTCGAAATCTTGCAACGGCGTCCCACTCTGGCGTTTTTTTGAATCTCCACGAATGCACCGATCTTCGTTTCGTCGCCGATCTGGCATCCGTAGAGATTGATGAACTTGGAAAGCTTCACTCGCTCTCCCAGCTTCACGTCGGGGGCAATTGAGCAATATTCATTCACAGGCGGATAAGTTCTCCTCTTTTCCTGATCGAGCGCTCCGCTGCTTCCAACATCCTCACGACGCGCAATCCCGCCAAGCCATCATTGAAGGGAGTCTTGCCGTTCTCTATGCACTTTGCGAAGTACTCCATCTCGACGCGTAACGCTTCCAGTTGTTCTACTTGGGGCGACCACATGTCCCCCATGCGGTAACTCACTAAGGCGTCCCGGACCCCTTCTCCGGACGAAACCTCAACTCCCTTGTCGTACACGCGGACCTTTTCGTCAGCCACCAGATCGTTCCAAACCAGCATTTTCTTCTGCCCGCCGATCAACGTGGTTCGAACCTTCACAGGAGACAGCCAATTCACATTGATGTGAGCAATAATGTTGCGCGGAAAATAAACTGTAATGAAAGCCACATCTTCGTGGCCATTCAAATGTTTTTCGCCGGTGGCCACGACGGCTTCGGGGTCTTCTTTTATCAGGTGATCCATGATGGAAAGGTCGTGCGGTGCGAGGTCCCAGATTACGCTCACGTCATGTTGAAAAAGGCCTAGGTTTACCCGCAGTGAATCGTAGTAGTACAGATCTCCCAGAACATGCTGATCGACCAGTTCCCGGATCTTGCGCACGGCGCCGGTGAACAGGAACGTATGATCGACCATGATCGTCAGTTTCTTACGAGCCGCCAGTTCAATCAGCTCTTCCGACTGCGCCGCGCTCGAGGTGAAGGGCTTCTCGACGAAAACGTGCTTTCCGTTTTCGAGCGCCGCCTTCGCCAGATCGTAATGAGTCCATACCGGAGTGATCACCGCAACGGCATCAACTTCGGGAGAAGAAATCACTTCTGCCGGATCGGAAGTTGTCTTGATGCCCGGATATGCTTTCCGTACACGAGCAAGCGCCGCGGCGCTCGTGTCGCATACTATCTGGACTCGAGTGGAGTCCAATCCGTGCAAGTTCCGAACGATATTGGGGCCCCAATATCCGTAACCAATTACGCCGACTCGTATCATAGGTCCTCTGTGTCTGTCGAAGAGTCCTGCAGACGCTCGGCATCAGTTGACCGGCTCTGTCAGGATCAAGTGCGTTACGATCAGTGCCTCAGAAATGCAGGCTTCTGCAGAATACGACCATTCAAAAAAACGGCTGCAGGATAGGCTCGTTCGGAAACTGTCCTGCGGAGGACAATCCCGCGACGGCACGGGGAAGGCTTAATAGGCCCCGTCGCCGGTAAAGACCGCGCGTGGAGTAGCAAGAAGGATCTTGAGGTCCAACCAGAGTGACCACGACTGCGAGTACCTGAGGTCCAATCGCACCATTTCCTCGAAACGTGTGCGGCTCCGACCGCTGACTTGCCACAGTCCTGTGACTCCCGGCTTCAGTTCGAGAACTCTGCGACGATGCCAGATGTCGTAAACCTCAAACTCGTACGGCACGGGGGGACGCGGACCCACCAGCGACATCTCTCCCCGCAGCACATTCCAAAACTGCGGAAGCTCATCGAAGCTCAGCTTGCGCAGAATGCGCCCCACTGGCGTCACACGGGGATCGCTGGTTAACTTGTAGATAGCCGGAGCAGGTTCCTCTTCCCCTTGATCTTTGTTTTCATGGGTTCCGGCTTGACCTGCGATAAACCGCTGGACGTATTCCTGGTGGATCTTGGGATCATTATTGACATACATCGTGCGGAACTTCAGGCACTTGAAACGAGCTCCGAGGTGGCCTAGCCGCTCCTGTTCGAAGATCACCGGGCCTTGCGAAGTAAGTTTAATTGCGATCGCGATTGCAAGCAGAATCGGCGAGAGAAGCAGCAGCAGCGCGCCACTTCCAACAACATCGATGAAGCGTTTCACCACCAAGGGAAACTGCCTGCCGGACCTGTTGTGGGACAGGTCAGGGTAAAGCTTGATGTCGGCAATCGGCTCTTCCCCTTCGGGATCCCCGCTCTCGGGGAACAAGTGAAGCGTGATGATCAGATGAGACGATAGCTCGCGCCCGAGTTCTTTGTGAAGAGCACTCACCACTTTCGAAGATAGAATGTCAGTAATATGCCGTTTGCCTTCCAGGCTGACTTCCGTAAAGATAACGCCCAAAATTACGTTCTCTTTGTACCAACCGACGACATCGGTTTCCCGCGTCAAACTCGAAACCACCGACGTCAATTGCCGCAAGAACTTTTCAGCTTTCCTGCTTTCGGGCAGCCCGTGCGCATCGACTAACATCAGGACGAACGGCTTGCGGGATCTTTCGGCTCGCCGCCGCTCGAGTGTCAGCATCGAGTGGAAGGTCTCCTGCGGAACCAATGCCTCCGGCTTGACGGACCGACGGGTGAGCTGGAACGAAGCGTTCTGACCGTTGCGTCGTCTCGCGGGTTCAGTTGCAAGTGGCATTCTTAATGAGCTCTTTTCCATTTGCATCCCATCCATTCGTGACCCTGAACTTCTGCTGTAACTGCCGCGAAAAGCGGAGATCGTGCAAACAATTCCCGCTTGCCCGGCTTCCTGTCGGGACTTCCTTAAGCAACCACTCCTTCAAGCAAGCCCGAAGCTGCCAGCTGTTCGAGGGCATTCGTCCGCGGCGTTTGAAGGGGGCTTACCCTCGATCGATCGATCTCCAGAGCAACCGAACGACGAAGAAGCGAAACCGAAACGACAATGCGGCGGTTTCCCTTGAAATTGATGAGAATCCCTTCCAAGCCTCTCAGCGCTTCGTCCTCGATCCGAATCCTCTGCCCAACTTCCAAAAAGGGCCATGGCTCCGCGTGGAATCCCGAGGACAAAACCGCCTGGATGGCAGCTATCTCTGAATCCTCTACCGGAACCGGGACTCGGCCTCTTCCCACAACGGCGATCACTCCGGGGGTAACCAAAACAGGTAAGCGTTTCTGTCCGTCAAACTGACAAAATACGTAACCTGGGAATAGCGGCGAATTTACCTCTCTCAGCCGTCCGCTCCAGCGCTTCTTGGTTTTGAACGTTGGCAGGAGAGTCTGATAACCCTTGCCGGACAGCAGAACGGCTGTCGAAGTCTCCCAGCGCGTTCTCACTTGGAGCGCGAACCATTTCTCGCCGTTGGTTTCGAGATTCATTCGGTTTCAGGAGCTCCCTTGGTTTGGCTGCTTCAACCGGCCCAGCTAGGCTACCGCCATAAAGCTTGCAGACCCACGCATCTTGATTCGCAATCAGCCTGCCAGACCCCGCGGGGTCATAAGTAAATCGGAGCCCGCCAAGCAAAGCTTCCAATCCATTGAAAACAATAGCTTTGATACTGGCTGTGGGCGAATGCTTCCTCGGCGGCTGGAGTCTTCGTCTTTAGCCATAGAGCGTTTGAGTGAAAAGTCTTGCCACCATTTGCCAAGGCGTTTCCTTGGCCCAGGGAAGTTCCGAGACTTCTGAAACTCCTCGTCTCTAACACACCTGTTTTGCGCTATTTACAATTGCGAAGCAGCTACGGAGCCAGAAGGGTACCAAAATGAACCATTTACGGGCGGACCCTTGTTGACCCCTGGGTCAAGAGCGACCATCATCGCTTTTGCCAAAACCAAATCGACCTGCTGCTTCAAGGTTCGCTGGGTGCAGAAACCGACGCGACCCGTAAATGAACCCCCTAAAGATTCGAATTGCCCAGCTCGGAAGAGTTTCTCGCGTCATGATGAATTCTCCGGCTCGTTCTATTTGAGCCTTTCGTCGCACGTGAAATGGGCGAAATCCAGCCGGATCCAGTGCAGGATCGAACAGAACGATATGAATTCTTTGAGGTTCGCGCACACTGGCAAAAATACCAGATACTTGGAGCGATTCCATAGTCACTACGTTTCACCCCCAGCCCAAGAGAAGAAATGAACGGGGCATGGCGCGCCATCGTAAACCAGGGCGGCGGGGTAATCCTCATATGCTGCAAAAGCAACGAGGTGCCAACGGGAGTCGACACCCCGGAGAAAGCGCTCCGGCACACCAGGCGCGAGCGCGACGTCAAAGCTGTTCAACGGAATCTCCAGCCCATCACCCAGGGCCTTGATGTATGCCTCTTTGCGCGTCCAACAATTGAAGAATGCTGGAGCTTGCGACAAATGTGGCAATGCGCGCAATTCGGCGCACTCGCGCTCGGAGAAAAATCGTTCGGCGATCCCCTCACTGGCTACCGTAGACCGAACCATCTCCACATCTACGCCCAGCTGTCGCCCACGAGCAATCGCATACACGGCCCGACCGTGCGAATGCGAAAGATTAAAATCGATTGGTGATTCAATGCTACTCGCTTGATAGGCCGGTTTGCCCCGGCGCCCGTAGGAAAAGCTAACCTCCGAGGGCGATCGCTGCAAATATCGGCCGAGCAGCTCACGCAGAATGCCTCGCGCGGCGACGAAACTGTCGCGATCGCCAGCGAAGACAAAGCGGTCTGCGCGTGAGTTTTCATCCGCCGCAAGAGTCGCCTCGAAATTCCGAAGGACGGTTGGGGCGAGATTGAGGGACGCACGCCAGACGTGTATTTCATGTGCGCCAAGTCCAAGGTCGCCGACGGCGGGGATCGACCAATTCACGCTCATGGTTATGCCCGACTCGAAGGGCCAAACATCATATTCCAGCTTAAAACTGCCAATCAACGGTAGCTTCGGAGCTAGGTGCAATGAACTGATAGGTGTGATTATATGCCTAGGGCTGTCCGGCTCGGTCTTTAAGAGAAGCCACCCGTTGAAAGGTACAGAAAATACACCACTTATCGGATGCAATCGATTGGACTACTTCAACACGCAGAAATGGAGAAGGAGTGGAGGCCAGAGAGCATTTTTGGGAAAAGTCTTTCCATTCAAGCCTCGCGGTTTCAGTTTCGGAAGCAACCGCAACCTATTGATTATGGAAGCTTTGTGATGTGGGCCGAGTGGCCGATCAGTTGCACATTACGTGTCAGGATGCTGCCACCGTTAGTCTGGATGTCCGCGTCCTGGTAAAGCAGAGAGGTTGGAAAGGCAACTGAAGACGAGATGAGGAACGGCGCTTACTACTTGAAACCCAATGTGATGGTCGAACCCCTCGTCGACGCTTGGTATGCGTGGGCGCACCTGATACCCCCTGCGACCGCGGCGCGCAACCTCACTGAACGTCATCTTCGCATTATGGACTCATACATCGAGTCACCGGAAACGCACCAGGCGGCAGTGAAGAATCCGGCGCTGCTCGGTGGCCCATTCATCGATCTCGGCGGAAACCACGTCGAACTAATGAAACAGTTGCGCGACCGCACCCTCCGCGATCGCAGCAACCTCGTCAATCTTTCACGCTCTATCGAAAAGCTCGACGCCCTGCTGCGTGAAAAAGCAGCCGGCTATAGCCTTGAGGCCCTGTACGCCGAGGTTCCGGCCTGCCTGCAGGGATATGTGGAGCTTGTCTACGACCTCAACAACCATCCGTCGTTTCGTTTGATCGAGCCTCTACTCTACAAGAGCCCGTTCTACGACCCCACGATGCAGAGTGTGATGTTGTCAGAAATCGCTGGAGATGACCGGCCATTCGTCTTCAGCACACCGCGACTCGATAAACACGACTCGGTGCATCTGCAGATTCCCTTTGCCAGCGAACAGCTCGATGCGCTTTTCCGGATGAGGAACGAGCCTTCCTCCTTCGATGCCATCCGCGACATTCTCGGGTTGAATGGTCAACACGCGGACCGTTTCCGAGAGTTCCTGACAACGGAAAAGCCGAGGCCATACGCGAAATACGAGGGAGAGGGCGCGCGCTGGCGATATTTCGGACACGCGTGCATTCTGCTCGAGACCCGTGATGTGAGTGTCCTGCTTGACCCGGTGCTCAGTTACACCTACGAGAGTGACATTTCGCGATATACGTACGCAGACTTGCCGGACGTGATCGATTACGTCCTGATTACTCACAACCACCAGGACCACATTCTATTTGAGACATTGCTGCAGCTGCGTCACCGTATTCGAAACATCGTTGTGCCACGAAATGGAGGCGGCGCGCTGCAGGATCCTTCGCTGCGCCTTCTTTTACAGCAGTGCGGCTTCCGCAATGTTATCGAAGTTGGGGAGATGGATGAGATTCCCTTCCCACGTGGGTCGATCACAGCCATACCGTTCCTCGGGGAACACGGCGATCTCAACGTGCTAACAAAGTCCGCGTACCTCATCCGGATCGACAAACATTCACTTCTATTCGCCGCCGACTCCTGCAACATTGCGCCGAAAATGTACGAGCACATCCATCGAGAAACCGGGGACGTGGAAGTTTTTTTCGTGGGGATGGAATGCGACGGGGCCCCGGTCTCCTGGATCTACGGTCCGCTCCTCACGCAACGACTGGAACGACCCAAGGACCATTCGCGTCGACTGGCCGGCTCAAATTTCGAACGTGCGAACGCGATGGTGAACCAGTTCCAATGCAAGGAAGTGTACGTCTATGCCATGGGGCAAGAGCCCTGGCTGAATTACATCAGCAGCATCAAGTACACTGAGAAGTCGAATCCCATCATTCAATCGAATCTTTTGATCGAGACCTGCAGGGCGAGCGGCATCACGACGGAGAGGCTGTTTGGCGAGAAGGAGATCCTCCTGCCGTAGAGGCGATCCGGAGTTTCCGGATTGGCAGGAGGCCAGGAATGATACCCGACAAAACCCCATTGGCGACCGTGACGAGCCGCGAAGGATCCGAGCCATTTCTTGGTGAACCCTTCGTGGCATGGAACGCAACTCAAACCGATTATCCACGCGACAAGAGCGTGGCGGACCTGTTTGAGGAAACCGCCGCTAAGTATCCGAGTGCGGTGGCTGTGATTTGTGACGATCAGCAGCTCACTTATTCGGAACTCAACGTGCGCGCCAACCGGCTCGCTCATCTTCTGCGCCGGATGGGCGTTGGTGAAGAGACGATGGTGGGATGTTGCATTGACCGTTCCCTCGATCTCATCGTCGCTCTCGTGGCGATCCTGAAGGCTGGCGGAGCCTACGTCCCGCTCGATCCCACGTATCCCAAAGAACGCTTGGACTTCATGATCGACGACACGCGCGCAATGTTGATACTCACGCAGAGATCTCTTGCATCCGCCGTGCTTGACGGACGCAGTATCCGTTCCATTTGCGTCGACGATCTGGATGCTCACTCCTCTCTGGCGGAGGACGCGAATCCATCGCCCCTGGGCCGCGCGGATAGCCTCGCTTATGTGATGTACACATCCGGATCCACAGGGCGCCCAAAGGGTGTAATGATTGACAACCGCGCGATCGTTCGCCTCGTGCGGAATACAAACTACTGTCGCTTTGGCCCTGAAGAAGTCTTTCTTTCGTTTGCGCCCATCGCATTTGACGCGTCTACGTTTGAAATCTGGGGCCCCCTGTTGAACGGAGGACGGCTGGTTGTCATGCCGCCCCGCGCCACTTCCCTCGAAGAACTCGGCCGGGCTATTGGGAAGAACCGAGTGACGACTCTCTTTCTGACGACGGCTTTCTTTAATCTGATCGTGGACCAGTGTCTCGAAGATCTCCGGCCCGTCCATCAGCTCTTCACCGGCGGTGAATTTGTCTCCTCACGCCATTTTCGGCGGGTCCACGAATTTCTGCCGGACTGCGACCTTTACCATGTCTATGGGCCTACGGAGAACACGACTTTTAGCACATTCTACGCGGTACCGGAGAAGCAAGCGGCGCTCAGCTCGGTGCCGATCGGCCGTCCCATTTCGAATACGCGTGTCTATATTCTCGACGAGATGATGCGGCGAGTACCAGTGGGAGAAACCGGAGAGCTTTACACCGCGGGTGATGGTTTGGCTCGCGGCTATCTGAACAACGCCGGAGCAACCGCCGAAAAATTCCTCCCGGATCCGTTTGTTGCAAGTTCGGGAGAACGAATGTATCGCACCGGCGACCTGGCTCGCTGGACTCCCGACGGCGACATCGAGTTTCTCGGACGAATCGATAATCAAATCAAGATTCTGGGCCACCGCATCGAGCCCGGCGAAATCGAAACCGTTCTAACGATGCACCGCGGGGTTAAACATGTCTCGGTTGTGCCGCACGCCGACGAAAATGGAACCAAGCGCTTGGTGGCCTATTACGCGCCTTCGTCACAGCCGGGCCCCTCGCCGAAGGAGCTGAAACAATTCCTTCAGGGAAAACTGCCGCAATACATGGTACCCGCTCTGTTCGTGTCGATGGGTTCACTGCCCCTCTCGACCAATGGAAAGGTCGACCGGGAGGCGCTGCCTGCGCCCGTATTTGCGTCCGAATGCGGCGCAGACTCAGAAGAATCGGTATCGCAAACCGAACAGATGATCGTGGATCTCTGGAAACGGGTTCTGCGCATCGAAAACCTGGGGCTGGACGACAATTTCTTTGACGTTGGTGGCGATTCGCTGCTGCTCGTAGCGGTCCATTCCAATCTTCAGAAGATGCTGCACCTGGAGATTCCGGTTACAGACTTGTTCGAATTCGCGACCGTCCGAACGCTGGCGCGCTGCCTTGGTGAAAAGCAGTCGCCGGAATCTTCGTTGTCCTCCGTCCAAGAGCGCGCGCAGAAGCAGCGCGAGGCATTCGCCCGCCAGCGCGAACGCCGGATCGGGGGCGCTTCTTGAGTTCAATTGCTCCCAAGAGCCCACTAATCGAGGGCGTCGCTATCATCGGAATGGCCGGCCGGTTCCCGGGCGCCGGGAGCGTTGCTGAATTCTGGCGGAATCAGCTCAACGGTTTCGAGGCGATTTCTCATTTTCGGGTTGAGGATCTCGAGGACCCAAACGCGGCAGAGCTCGCGCGGGACCCGAACTACGTCTTAGCCCGATCTGTTCTTGACGATGTGGATCTCTTCGATCCCGAGTTCTTCGGTATTCTTCCGCGCGAAGCGGAGCTCATGGATCCCCAGCAGCGGCTTTTTCTCGAGTCTTGCTGGCAGGCATTTGAAGATGCTGGATACGACCCGTATAAGTACCCGGGTGCAGTCGGAGTGTTCGGAGGTGTTAGCCAAAGCTCTTATTTCCTCACGCGACTCTGCACCAATCCAGGCTTCATCCCTAATTACACAGGGGCGTACCAGGTGGGAAGTTACCCTGAAATGATGGGGAATAACCCCGACTTCCTGTGCACTCGCGTCTCTTACAAGCTGAACTTACGGGGACCGAGCTTCACGATGGTTTCCGGATGCTCCACTTCCTTAATGGCTGTAGTTCAGGCTTGCCAATCGCTACTGACTTACCAGAGTGACATGGCCCTGGCCGGCGGGGTTTCGATCACGTTCCCACAAAAGCGCGGCTCATATTATCAGGACGGCGGAATGATTTCGCCTGACGGCCACTGCCGAACTTTCGACGCCGACGCGCAAGGCACAGTCTTTGGCGGTGGTGTCGCAGTGGTCATGCTCAAGCGGCTGGAAGATGCAACGCGCGACGGGGATCAAGTCTACGCGGTGATTCGTGGTTCAGCATCGAATAACGATGGTTCAGCAAAGGTAGGCTACACGGCGCCGAGCGTTGAAGGGCAAGCGCGCGTGATCGCGCTGGCCCAGGAAGCCGCCGGAGTCGACCCGGAAACGATCGGATACATCGAGGCACACGGCACCGGGACCCCACTCGGCGACCCAATCGAACTCGCTGCGCTCACGAAAGCATTTCGTCACAAAACGTCGGCGAGACGCTTTTGTGTAGTTGGTACCGCGAAAACAAACGTCGGCCACCTGGACATCGCCGCTGGCGTGACGGGGCTGATCCACGCGACCCACATCGTCCGGAACGGCGTGTTTCCGCCCACCCTTCACTTCAAGAAGCCGAATCCGAAATTCGATCTAGAAAGTAGTCCTTTCTACGTGAATCCGGTCCTCGCCGATTGGAAAACACGCGAGACTCCACGTCGGGCGGGTGTGAGCGCCTTTGGTGTCGGAGGAACAAACGCACATCTGGTCATCGAGCAAGCCCCGGCTCGGAAATTGGACGCCCCCACACGGCCTGTGCAAATTCTCGTACTCTCCGCCCGGTCGGAGGCGGCGCTCGAGCGCGCGACCGACAACCTGGCCCAGCATTTCAGGGCGAATCCGGATGTGAGTTTGGCAGACGCGGCGTGGACGCTGCAAGTTGGTCGCCGCGCGTTTCCATGCCGCCGCACTGTCGTCGCCGCAGACGTGACGGAAGCAATTACCGCGCTGTCGAAGCGCGATCACAAGCGGATGCAGACACGCTTACAGCCAAACGAAAATCCACCGGTTTATTTCCTCTTTCCCGGCCAGGGCTCACAGCACGCTAACATGGCTCGCGACATCTACCAGACCGAGCGCGTTTTCCGCGAGACGGTGGACCTGTGCGCGGAGATTCTACTGCCGCGCCTTAACGCGGACCTTCGCTCGATGCTTTATCCGCCAGAGGGAGCGTCCGAACAGGCGAAGAAGCGCGTGACCGATACAGTAGTGGCACAGCCGGCGATTTTCGTCGTCGAATACGCGCTCGCACAACTTTGGATGAGCTGGGGAATCCGGCCGCAGGCCATGCTTGGCCACAGCGTAGGGGAATTCGTCGCCGCGTGTCTTGCCGGAGTCTTTTCGCTAGAGGACGCGCTTGGACTCGTCGCAGCCCGTGGCCAGATGATGCAGGATGTGCCGGCGGGCGGCATGTTATCCGTGCGACTGCCGGAATCGGAGGTTCGATCGCGGCTAAACGGAACACTTTCTCTCGCAGCCGTGAATTCGCCCACCTTGTGCGTCGTTGCCGGGCCTTTCGAGGCACTCGATCATTTCGAGCAGGAACTGGGGCGTGAGGGAATCGCGTGCCGGCGTCTGATGACTTCGCACGCGTTTCATTCAGCGATGATGGATCCCATAATCGAGCCTTTTACCGCTCGCGCTGCGCAGATCAATCTGAATCCTCCGCAGATACGATACGTCTCAGGGGTCACTGGTACGTGGATCGCCGACGAGGAAGCGACCGATCCCACGTACTGGGCGCGCCACTTCCGTCAGGCTGTTCAATTTTCCGCGGGCGTCACCGAACTTCGGAAGAATTCCAATGGAATACTGATTGAAGTGGGTCCCGGCAACGTTTTGGCGACCCTTGCAAGGCAAAACAAGGGTGCAGCGGCCGACCAGATCATCGTGTCTTCCCTTTCCGATGGTTACTCCGGAGATGGGGATGCCGCCAGCTTGATGAGCGCACTCGGCTCGGTCTGGACAGGCGGAGCGCAGCCGGATTGGATGGCGGTTCACACTGGTGAGTCCAGGCAACGCATTTCCCTGCCCACTTATCCATTTGAAAGAAAGCGCTACTGGCTTGAAACTCCCGCGATTGCATCGAGCACGGCCGCAAAAGCTCTTTCGCCGTCAGAATTCGCGCCGGCGGACACTATGCATCTCCCCATTCTGGAGGATCAAAGAGCTGTGAACCCGACCACGGAATCCCCAGCCTCAGCGGCTAGCGCGCCGAGCCGCGTCACCAAACTCCGCGCCATGCTCGCTGAGATTTTCGAAGAACTTTCGGGCGTCGATGTGGTGCAAGCAGATACCTCAGCGACATTCCTCGAGCTGGGATTTGATTCACTTTTCCTAACCCAGGTAACACAATCCCTGCAAACGAAGTTCGGGTTGAAGATCACATTTCGGCAGCTACTTGGCGATCAGTGTACCTTGGACGCGCTGGCTGAATATGTTGATGGCAAGCTGCCAGCCGAATTGTTTGCGGAACCAGCCCCGGTTGTGCCGTCACCGTCTGCCGTTCCTGCGGCAGGGACGACTCCGATCTCTTCCGCGACCGCGCAGTTGCCGAACGTACTGAGTTGCGAGAATGGAGGTGCTCCCGTGTCTGAATCTCCTGTTGAGCGCCTGATGCGCGAGCAGCTCCAGGCTATGAACCAGCTTTTCGCCAAACAGCTCGAAGCGATCAGCGGAGTTTCCTCCGCAAGCACGGTAGCGCCACCTGCTCTTCCAAACTCGGCGGCCGCCGTTCCGCCGGCTCAGGTGCCCAAGGTCATACCCACTTCCGCCACCGTGGAGAAGGAAACCAAAGAGCTTAAGGGCTTCACGCCTTTCAAACCGCTTCCAAAGGGACCCTCCGGAGAGCTGTCGGAGCGGCAGCGGGCACACATCAAAGCGTTGGTGGAGCGTTACACCAAGCGCACGGCCGGTTCCAAGCAGAAGACACAAGAATATCGTCAGGTGCTGGCTGATCCGCGCGTGGTTGCAGGTTTTCGGTCGGAATGGAAGGAATTGGTTTATCCGATCATCACAGTGCGTTCAGAAGGCTCGCATCTCTGGGACGTGGACGGTAACGAGTACGTGGATATTCTGAACGGGTTTGGGCCCATCATGCTGGGCCATCGTCCGGACTTCGTAGAGAAAGCCATCGAAAGACAGCTTCACGAAGGATTTGAAATCGGCCCACAGACTCTCCTCGCGGGCGAAGTTGCAAAAGCAATTTGCGAGTTTACGGGGAATGAGCGCGCAACATTCTGCAATACCGGCTCGGAAGCAGTGATCGCGGCGATGCGCCTGGCGCGCACTGTGACCGGACGGAACAAAGTCGTGTTCTTCGCGGGCGATTATCACGGCATGTTCGACGAAGTGCTGGTAAAAGGAATCAAGAAGAGCGGTGTGCCGGTGGCCGTTCCGGCCGCTCCTGGAATTCCCCGCGAAAATGTCACAAACGTCGTAGTCCTCGAGTACGGAGCGGCAGAATCGCTCGAGTGGATTCGTCAGAACGCCAAGGATCTTGCGGCCGTGATGGTCGAGCCCGTGCAGACGCGTCATCCGGACCTTCAACCCGTTGAATTCCTGAGAGAGCTGCGCAATATCACGCAACAATCAGACACGTGTTTGGTTTTTGACGAAGTAGTTACTGGATTCCGCGTGCATCCAGGCGGATGCCAGGCACTCTTTGGAATTCGCGCCGATCTCGCCACCTATGGAAAAGTCCTCGCGGGCGGTATGCCCATCGGTATTCTCGCGGGCAAAGCAAAATACATGGACGCGCTCGATGGAGGGACGTGGCAATACGGCGACGATTCCTATCCCGAGGTGGGCGTCACTTTCTTTGCCGGGACATTTGTCCGCCACCCGTTGGCGCTTGCGGCCGCGAAGGCCGTCCTTCAATATTTCAAAGAGCAAGGCCCCGCGCTGCAGCAGCGCCTGACGGAACGAACCGACGATCTTGTACGGCGGCTCAACGAAATCTTCCGGAAGAATGAGGTACCGACCCACGTCGAGAATTTCGCGAGCGTCTTCTATTTCACCTTCCCCGCTGACTTCAAGTTCTCAAGTCTCTTTTATTACCATCTGCGCGACAAGGGGATCCACCTGCTCGAAGGTTTCCCCTGCTTCATGACGACGGCTCACGTCGACGCCGATATGGACCGCATTGTCCGCGCGTTTGAAGAGACCGTAGCGGAGATGCAGGAAGGAGGCGTTCTCCCCGAACCGTCGGGAAGAGCTGCTCATTCGGAAACTGTCGACCAACCGGTGTTGGCTTCGGCGGCTGCGTCCGTTTCCTCAGAGCCTGTCGAAGAACCCGTGACCGAATCCCAGTTGGAAGTATGGCTTTCCGACCAACTGGGCAAGGAGGCCTCCTGCAGCTACAACGAATCTTTCACGTTGCACATGCGCGGCACGGTGAACGAACCGGCGCTTCGCGAAGCCCTCAAGCAGGTGATTGGACGCCACGACGGTTTGCGCGCAACCTTTGATTCCGAAGGAAGGACTGAGCGATTTGCTCCGAGGCTGGATCTCGATATCCCCATGGTGGATCTCTCCGCGCTGAGCGCGGCAGAGCGCCAGGCGCGCGTTCAACAACTCGTTGAGGAGGACGCGCACACTCCTTTCAAGTTGGATCAAGGCCCACTCGTTCGCGCGAAATTTGTGAAGATGGAACCTCGCTATCAGCTTTTGCTTTTCACTTCCCATCACATCGTCTGCGACGGGTGGTCAACGAACGTCCTGCTCGACGAACTTGCCAGGCTGTACAACGCGATCAACAAGGGTGTCGCGTGCGACTTGCCAACAGCAGTGAGCTTTGCGGCCTATGCGCGCTCGCAATCGGATTTTTTCAAGAGCCCGGAGGGAATGGAGAACGAGAAATTCTGGATCGAGCAATTCCGCGAACCGGTGGCATCGTTAAACCTCCCGACAGACCGTCCGCGGCCGGCCGTTAGGGAATTCGCGGGAGCGACCTATCGGAAGAAGATCGGTGCGGACGTTTACAACAGCATCAAGCGTCTCGGGGCTCGCCAGAAATGTACGCTTTTTGTCACCTTGCTAGCCGGCATGCAGATTTTGTTGAGCCGTCTCACCGGACAGGACGATATCGTTGTTGGCATACCTTCTGCGGGCCAGTCATTGGTCGAAGAAGGAGTGCTTGTCGGTCACTGTGTTAACTTCTTGCCTCTGCGAGGTTTGACCATCGGGGACCCCACGGCCGCCACTTACCTGGCGCAGGTGCGCCAATCGCTGCTCGCAGCATTTGATCATCAAAATTACACATACGGGAGACTCGTCCGGAAGCTCACCATTAACCGCGACCCGAGCCGCCTTCCTCTCACCGAAGTGCAGTTCAACCTTGAGCGCGTTGGCGAAGGGCTCCACTTCGACGGATTTGACGCGACGGTTGATCCCAATCCGAAGAGCTTTGTGAACTTTGACATCTTCCTGAATGTCGTCGAGTCGAAAGACGGCTTGATTTTGGACTGCGACTACAACACGGGACTCTACGATGGAGCCACAATTGCTCGATGGCTGGGCCACTATGAGGCACTGCTCGAAGGAATGGTCGCAGACGTCAATCAGCGCGCCTCCGAACTGCCTATTCTGACGGAATCCGAGCGGCGGCAAATGCTGGCGGATTGGAACGCGACGCAAGCCGATTACCCGCGCGATGCTTGCGTGCACCAATTGTTCGAGGCCCAAGCAAACGCCAGCCCGAAGGCCGTGGCGGTCGCCTTTGGAGATCAGGAATTGACTTATGAAGAGCTCGATCGCCGCGTCAATCAGTTAGCAAACTATTTGAGAAAACTTGGCGTAAAGCCCGGCTTTATGGTGGGAATCTTTATCGAACGCTCATTGGAAATGATCGTCGCCTTGCTGGGCGTGATGAAGGCAGGTGGCGCCTACGTACCAATGGACCCGACCTATCCTGCGGAACGAATTTCGTTTGTCCTGACGGACGCGAACGTGCCCGTTTTGTTGACTCAGGAAAAACTGACTCAAAATCTCCCGGCATCCGCAAGTCGCGTGGTTTGCCTGGATGCACACTGGAGTGAGATCGCCCAAGAAAGCGCGAGTGTCCCTGACGCAGCCGTCACGTCCGAAGATCTCGCTTACGTAATCTACACATCTGGCTCGACCGGGAAGCCCAAGGGCGTCGAGATCTCGCACCGCGCTGTTGTGAACTTGCTCTCGTCGATGCGCAAAAAGCCGGGCCTGGATTCAAGAGATATCCTTGTTGCGGTGACGACGCTTTCCTTCGATATCGCTGGGTTAGAGTTGTTCCTGCCGCTGTGCGTCGGAGCCAAACTCGTCATTGCCAGCCGCGAAGTAGCCGCGGACGGCTCACAACTGCTCGCTCAATTGGTCTCCTCTGGCGCAACCGTCATGCAGGCAACTCCGATCACATGGAAGATGCTGATCGAGGCCGGGTGGGACGGTAATCCCCGATTAAAGGTGCTATGCGGTGGCGAGGCGTTTCCGCGGGAACTGGCGAATGAACTGACCAAACGGGCTGCTTCGGTGTGGAATATGTACGGACCCACGGAGACTACGATCTGGTCGGCAACGGCAGAGGTGAAGGAGGGAACAGGGCCAGTGCTGATCGGCCTTCCGATCGACAACACCCAGTTCTACGTATTGGATGGTCAAGGGCAGCTGGCTCCCCTCGGTTTAGCGGGGGAACTGCACGTCGGAGGAGATGGTCTGGCGCGTGGTTACTTCCATCGGCCAGAACTTACCGCGGAAAAATTTATTCGCAATCCGTTCCGTAGTGAGCCAAACGCGCGGCTCTACAAGACAGGAGACTTGGTGCGGCGTTTGCCCGGGGGCAGTCTCGAATTCCTCGGCAGGCTCGACAACCAGATCAAGCTGCGCGGATTCCGAATCGAGCTCGGGGAAATCGAGACCGCCTTGGTGCGCTACCCGGGGGTGCGAGAAGCGGTGGTAATCGTTCGCGAGGATATTCCCGGCGACAAGCGGTTGGTCGCATATCTTACGACCGACCAGCAGGCTCTCACCGTAACGGCCGTACGAGAGTTTCTGACCGGAAAGCTGCCGAACTACATGCTGCCTTCCGCCGTGATTCGCATGGACGTTATGCCGTTGACACCCAATGGAAAAATCGACCGAAAGGCATTGCCGGCGCCGGATGTAGCCCCTGCGCGGCAACGGGAATTCGTTCCTCCTCGCACTGACCAGGAAAAGACGCTCGCCGCCATCTGGGCGGAGGTCCTTCATATCGAGCAGGTAGGCGTTCAGGACAATCTGTTCGAACTGGGAGCAGACTCTTTGCATATATTTCAGATAGCCGCCAGAGCCAATAAAGCAGGGATCAAGCTTGCACCCGCGCAATTCTTGAGATACCGGACAATCGCTTCGTTGCTGGCCCATATGGAAGCTGAAAAGACGAATGGAGCGAAACCTGCGATGCCTTCTATCGTGCCGGTCGCGCGAGAGAAATACCGGGTGAAACAACTCATACAATGAGCGAAAAGCGGCTCGCAAACCCAGCCCTCTCCGAGCCTGCTCCCGCCTCATCCGCCGATGGCAATCAGCAAGCCACGGATGCGGGAGAGGTCTTCGTTCTTCCCACGTCGCTAGGCCAGGAAAGATTCTGGGGCCTCGACCGGATGAAGCCCGGCAATCCTACCTGGAATGTGCCGGTACGGTTTCGACTCCAGGGGACGCTGAATACTGGTCACGTCGAGGCTGCCTTCAACGAGATCGTGCGCCGCCATGAATCCCTGCGCACAACGTTCACAGTGGTGGATGGCCAGCCGGCACAGGTGATTAAGCCGCACTTGAAGATCGTGGTTCCAGTCACCGATCTTCGTCACATTCCGAAATCAGAGCGAGATGCCGAGGTCGACCGACTCTCGGTCAAGGAAGCCCACTGGCATTTTGACTTAGCAGCCGGTCCTCTCTTCCGCGTCAATCTGCTTCAGGTGGCCGATGATGAGCACGTATTGCTGGTCAACCCACACCACTCCGTCGCGGACTACATATCGATTGGTCTCATTTCGAACGAATTGGGCGCTCTTTACGTGGCATATTCCGGCGGCGGTGAACCGGTTCTTCCTGAACTTCCAATCCAGTACGGAGATTTTGCAGTCTGGCAACGCGAACAATCGCAAGGTCCGGTCGTGCAGAGCGAGGTTGCGTATTGGAAGGAACAGCTCAAGAACCTCCCGCTGCTTGAATTTCCGACCGACCATCCAAGACCATCTTTGCCTACCTACAACTCCACTATCACCTCGATGCTCCTGCCCGTGAAACTGACCGATGCGGTTAGGGACATCGCCAACCGCGAGGGCGCGACTCTTTTCAACGCTCTGCTTGCTGCTCTTGCGGTCGTTCTCCACCAGCACACAGGGCAGACAAATTTTGGAGTGGGGACGCAGGTCTCCGGCCGAACGAGCGTGGAATTGGAGCCGATGATCGGCCTCTTCATCAACAACGTCGTCCTGCGAATGGATCTGTCAGGAGACCCCTCATTTCCGCAGTTAGTCGGCCGCGTGCAGGAAGTTGCGATGCAAGCCATCGCCAACCAGAATCTTCGGTTCGAGCAATTGTTGAGGGAGTTGCGTCCCAACGACTATCCGAGCCACCACACGCTGTTCCGGATCAATTTCATCTGCCAGAGAGATCCGGTGAAGCCTCTCGAGTTCGGCGGAATCAAGCTGACCGTAATCCCGTCGAAGTCCCAGGGCGCTCTCTATGACCTGAATGTGTTTTTGATTCTGCGGAACGAAGGATGGAGGCTGGCTTGCGAATACAACACGGATCTCTTTGAGGCCGGCACGATCACTCGCCTGCTCGAGAACTACCGAGCAGTTCTCGAAAAGATCGTTGAAACATCAAGCTCCCGCATTTCGGAGTTGTCACCCGCAGGCCGAGGACTGGCCCCCAAGTCTTTGGGCGCTGCGGCCGTGAACCAAATGGTTCCGTCAGACGTGATGGCTCCTGTCGTCGCCGCTCGGTGTGCCAAGCCCCCTGCGGAATCCTACGTGATGCCGGCGAGCGCGGCGCAACGGCGCTTCTGGATCTTGGAGCGACTTACCCCTGGCAATCCTGCCCTTCACATGAGGGCCTGTGTGCGCCTTACGGGATCAGTGTCGGTCGCTGCGCTTGAGAAGAGCCTTCAGGCTCTAGTGCACAGGCACGAAACCTTGCGAACGACTTTCGAGGGCGTAGATGAGGACTTGGTCCAGGTAATCGCGGCGTCACGGAAGATATCCTTGAGCGTGGTTTCTATTGAAAATACGCCTTCTGCAAACCGCGAGGCAGAACTGTCGGAGTCGATACGCACCGAGGCTGCCGCTGCATTTGATTTGGGGCGCGGTCCACTGATTCGAGCTCGCTTATTCCGCCTTGGGCCCCAAGAACATGTTCTGGTAATTACGACTCATCATATTCTCGTTGATGGGTGGTCCCAGAATGTGCTCCAGCGCGAACTCTGGACCTATTACGAGGCATTCGCGGAGGCCAATGAACCGTCGTTACCCTCGCTGGATATTCAGTACGCCGATTTTGTCCACTGGCAGCGGGAATGGCTGGGCTCGGAAAGCGCCAAACAAGAATTAGACTTTTGGAGGAAACGGCTCGCCCCACCGCTCCCGTTGATGAGCCTGCCAACGGGACGGCCTGGGAGGAATCGGGCAGCATCTCCGGCTCCCATGGAAACCCTGCTATTGCCCGAAGTTCTGACGCGGTCGCTCAAAAGCCTGAGCAAATCGCAGGATGTCTCGATGTTTATGGTCCTCCTGACGGGCTATAGCGCGCTGCTACACCGTTATACGAACCAAGATGACTTCGTGATTGGCTCCCCGGTGGCTAACCGAAGAACAGAAACAGAACCGCTGATCGGGCCGTTTGCAGGGCCGCTGTTGCTGCGGCTAAATCTTAAGGGCAACCCGACTTTGCGAGAGCTGCTGGAACGGGTTCGCGACATCACGCTGGAGGCGCTCAGTCACGCGGATATGCCGTTCGAGGAGCTCCTCAAGAACCTGGAGGTGCGGTCCGTACGCGGCCGGAACCCTCTATCGCAATGCTACTTTTTCTATCAGACGGCATTCCTCCAACCGCGTCAATTGCACAACCTAATTGTCACGCCAATGCCGGATTTTGGTCTGGGCACACATTTTGAGCTGCAAATGGGACTCTTGGATCGTCGCGAAGGCGTTCGCGCTCAACTCGAGTACAACCCCAGCCTGTTCGAGCCTGTCACCATTCGCTGCATTCTGGATGACTACCACAAGGTGCTCGAGGTGTTTTCTGAGAACCCAGATCTACGGATTTCCGATTTGCCAGCCTCGCTTCAAGCGACGCGGGCACCGATGGCCACCGTCGATCCGTCCACAGTCGAAGTCGTACCGCCGCGAGACGATCCTGAAAGGCAACTTGCGGAGATCTGGGAGGAAACCTTGCAGGTTCGGTCGGTGGGTGTTCGCCAGAATTTTTTTGACCTTGGCGGCAATTCTTTGCTTGCGGTTCGACTATTTGGGCAAATCGAGAAGACCTTCGGAAAGAGGCTGCCGCTCTCCACTCTGTTCGAGGCCCAAACCGTGGAGGATTTTGCAGCGATCCTTCGCGATGAGGATGCCGCGCCCGACTGGTCTCCACTTGTGGCCATTCAGCCAAAGGGGACTCGCCCTCGTTTCTTTTGCGTTCACGGCGGAGGGGGAAACGTCCTGATTTATCGGGCGCTTTCGCGCCATCTCGGTTCCGACCAGCCTCTTTATGGATTGCAATCGCAGGGACTCGATGGGCAACGTCCGCACCTCACACGGATTGAAGATATGGCGGCTCTCTACGTGAAGGAGATGCGAAGAGTTCAGCCGCATGGACCCTATTTTCTCGGCGGCTATTGCATGGGGGGGACGGTCGCTTACGAAATGGCCCAACAACTCAAGGCGCAGGGCGAGGAGGTCGCTTTGTTGGCGTTGTTTGACACCGTCAATTGGTCCAAGGTTCGCTCTGATGCTCTCCGGACGAAAGCGCATTTCCAGATGCAGAGGTTGATATTCCATGCTCGTAATTTCCTGCTCCTGAACCTAAAAGACAGGATCAGGTTCTTTAAGGAGAAGGTAGTCGTTCTCCAGCACCGATCGAGTGTTTGGCGAGGCATGCTGCTCGGGAAGTTCATGAGTGAACGACCCGGAAGCGAGTCTGATTCCTTGCTCCTTGCAAGAATGTGGGAAGTTAACGATCGGGCGATCTTGACCTACGTGCCGCGGCCATACGCTGGTACCTTGTCCGACTTTCGTCCTGTGAAGCAGTACGCAAAATACCTCGGGCCCGACATGAATTGGGACCGCTTGGCGCTCGGCGGTCAAGAAATCCTCACGCTGCCTGTATTTCCCGCCGGGATGCTCCTGGAACCATTCGTGAAGCATTTGGCCGCCGCCCTGCGCTCATCCATTGACAAAGTTATCGAAGGAGCGCCTGAGGAGGCCAATCCCCCAAAGGTCTATGTGACCACGAGCGAGTGACGTGGGCGTCTCGATCAAAGGGAACTCAGAATGCTGTTGATTCTTCCCATAGCCGCTTTCCTGTTCTTCTATTTCATTTTCCGTGCCCTAAAGGTTGAATGGCGCAGAGCAGCTTTGGCAGCCGCCGTTTTTTGCGGCACTTGCGTTGTGTTGATAACCGAGACGCTGAGTTTGCCGCGGCTCCTGACGCGCGGTTACGTCGCAATCTTCTGGCTGGCGATCTGCATCATCGGCTACCTCTTCCTGAGAACAATCAGACGACGCATGGCACCTTCGTCGCGGCTCATGGAGACTCCGCCCAGTAAGTTCGAACCAGCTACAAAAGGCTTGCTCATCGCAGCAGGCGTGATTGTCCTTCTGGTGGGAATCACCGCCTTCATGAGCCCACCCAATATGTGGGACGCGATGGAATATCACCTTGGCCGCGTGACAATGTGGATGAGTCAGCACAGCGTGCGATTCTTTCCAACGCCCGACTATTCTCACCTGATTTTCGGTCCGTGGGCGGAATACGCAATGATGCACACGTATTTCCTTTGGGGCACCGATCGCTTCGTCAATTTTGTGGAGTTTTTCAGCATGCTTGGAAGCGTGCTCGGAGTTTCCCTGATCGCAGGAAAGTTGGGAGCCGGTACGCGCGGCCAAGCGTTGGCTGCCGTGGCGTGCGCGACGTTACCGGAAGGCGTTCTCGAAGCTTCAGGCCCCATGAACACATACGTCGTCTCTTTCTGGGTCATGGCGACTGTCGCTTTCTTCATAAGCTGGAACGAAGATCCCAACTGGCTGAATACTGTCTGCCTCGGCCTGGCAGCGGGCTTGGCTGTCCTCACGAAAGGAACGGCCTATGTGTACCTGCCCTTTCTTGTTCTTGCTTGCTGGTTGATGGGATCGCCGGTTGCGCGGGTTCGATTCCTGAAGCGCTGTGCCCTGCTCCTTCTGCTGATCTTTGCAATCAACGGCGCTCAGTATTTCCGGAATTATGGGCTCACGGGCTCCCCACTCGGCCTCCCATTCGCGGACGGCGGCCCTCGGCTACATTGGATGATGAACCGTTTCAGCCCGCAGGCCAGCCTTGCGAACGTGCTCCGCAATATTTCCCTTCACACTGTCACCCCCAGTTCTGCGGCCAATTCCCAGATCGAAAAGCTGTTCCGCGTAACGATGCGTGGAATCGGCGCCAACCCGGATGACTTGCAGGCAATCCGCCTGGGCGATTCCTTCCAATTAAATCATTTCTCCTTGCACGAACTTCATGTAGGTAACCCCCTTCAGATGCTTTTGATTCTATTTGCAATCGGGGCAGCGTTTTGGAAGAACGGCCGAACTGACAATCGGCAGCCGTTTTGGTTTGCTATGGGACTCGTCTTTTCATTCCTTTTCTTCAGCACGCTGTTGAAGTGGGACATATGGGCAGGCCGTCACCAGTTGCCGCTCTTCGTGCTGGGCTCGGCGCTCATCGGTTGGGCAATGGACACGTATTTCTCCCGCAAAGCCGGAATCGCGGTTGGAATTGCGCTCGTCGCTTACGCGTTGCCCTTTGCGCTCGCAAACCGTACGCGTTCACTGATCCCCTGGAATCGCGTTGACGACGTTTATCATTCGCGGTCACTTCTGTACTTCTCAGACGGGCATGAAGAGATTGCATCCGCCAACATCGCCGCCGCGAGCGAGGTGAATCGCCTCAACTGTCCCGATGTCGCCTTCGATTCGTACGCGCCGCAGCCGGCATCTCAGCTTCCGCGGAGTCCCAAATCCTTCTTCGTCTATCCCCTCTTTGCGATGATTCATGCCGACGGGCGGACGCGGACGGTCTGGTACACCGGCGTGCACAACTGGTCCACTCGGTACGAGGAATACGAACGTCATCCCGAGCCGTGCGCCGTCGTCTGTCTGGAGTGTGCCCGGGTGCCGGAGAAATGGGCTGAGTATCGCGGGGTTGGCGGACGAGCATCGGTGTTCGACTACATCGTAGTTTTCAGCGCCGCTGGCCAGGTGATGAACGCGCCAGCCGGAACGGGACTTGGGAGAGACGCCGAAGTTGTCACTGTTCAACCTGAGGGCAGCCATAAATGAGCGAAAATTCATAAGGGAGAGCCTTCCATGTCGTTCTGGACTTCTCGAAAAGTATTGGTCACGGGCGGTGCGTCCTTTATCGGAAGCCACCTGGTTGAGAGGCTCGTTCAATTGGGTGCCACAGTCTCGGTCGCGGACGACTTGTCGAGCGGAAAAATCGAAAACCTTTCCGTAGTGAAGGATGACATCACATTTTCGAAGGGCGATCTTAGGGAGCGATAGTCCCATGTCAAATGCAAAACCGGTACTCGAAATCCTGCTGCCGGTTCACAATGAAGCTGACAGCATTGAGGCCACCGTACGAGAAATTTACGACGAGCTCTCACCGCAGGTTTCTCTTCGATTTCTGATCTGTGAGGACGGGAGCAAAGACAACACCAAAGAGATCTTGCGCCATCTCGCGCAATCACTGCCGATGAATCTCATCCTCAGCGAGGAACGCAAGGGTTATTCGCGTGCTGTAAAGGACGGAATGAGGGCTCTCGAGGCACCTTATCTATTGTGCCTGGATTCAGATGGGCAGTGCGATCCAAAGGACTTTTCGCGGTTCTGGAAAGTCCGTACTGATTCCGATCTCGTCCTGGGTTGGCGCGTAAATCGAGCGGACAATCCTCTGCGCAAGACGATGTCCCGGACGTTTTACGGAATCTATCAGCTTCTCTATGGGGTCCCTGTCCATGATCCTAGCTGCCCTTACGTTCTGGTCAGGAAGGCGGTTGTCGACCAGCTTGTCGATGAGCTGGGGGCGATGCAACAAGGCTTCTGGTGGGAGTTCGTCGCTCGCGTCCACCGTCACGGTTTTTCCATTCAGGAACTCCCGGTAAACCATCGCCTGCGCTCCGCCGGTACGACGCAGGTCTACAAATTTAGAAAACTGCCTGGGATCGGCTGGCGGCACTTCATCGCTTTGTTTAAGATTTGGTTCGAGACTCGGCCAGCCTGACCTCGTCTTATCGACGCCTCAGGCGCGGGTCCATTCCCGAGGCCGGCAGAAACACTCCGAAATTCGCATGTCCGAGGAGTAGGAGGTGATTAATCCCGGAGTCTTCACGCCCGGCGTGGTGCCTCAGCCTGCTTCTCCGGAACGCCAACTTTGATGAACAGAGTCCGAACAGGTTTCCAGCAGTAAAACAATGCCCCGGCGGCCGTTCCTGTCGTGTTTGTGATGATGTCTGTGATTCCAGAGTCGCGCATGGGAAGAAACACCTGGAGCACTTCGATGGTAAGACTCACCACACCCCCCAAGATAATCGCCCCCGGCACCGCCCATTTGATTCGCAATGAAGAGAAGTACGCACAGAACAAAAACCCCAGCGGGATGAAGGCAGCGATATTTTCGAGGACGTCCTTACCGTAGTCCCAGTTTCGGCGAAACTCCTTCCAGGGGAGCTCGAGGAACGGCGGAGCCAAAATCGTATAGTGTTCCGGAATATACAAATCCGGCTCCGAAAGCACCTTGTTGTGAACGACGCTCCCAACGCGCTCGTTAAATAGATAGACCCCCAATGGGCTGTTGTCTTCTGCAATCTCGACATTCCCGCTATCAATCCAAGCGCCGGAATGTTGCTGGATCTCCAAGAGAGAAAGGGCCTTTCTGTAGATGGCAATTCCCCAGATGTCTCCCGACCAACTGTTGTTCTCGATCGGAGAATTGCCGACAACAAGGCGGCCAGCGAACGCTCCGCTCGTCAGCCTGAAGTCCTTCGAGGTCGTGGCCTGTACGCCATTCAAGTAGACGTCCGCGACTTGTCCGTCTGACCTGATGCTGATGAAAAGTTTCTGATCCTTGCGGAACACGTGATTCACGATGATCACCGGATGCCGCAAATGATGCTTCTCGTCCTCGATGCCACGCCGCATGAACAAACTGTCGCCCGTTTGCCCGATGCTAAATTGCAAGGGGTCCTCGCGCGAATAAAAGGCAAGGATGTTGTTGGAGTCGTTTGCCAGTCCCGGTTGCAGCCAGATTTCAAGGCTACATGATTTGTCTGTTGGAGAGTTTGTGGAATGGAATTCACCGGAGCTAAACAGAGTGCCGTAGTCGCCAAAACTCAGGCCGTTCTGATTGGGTAACCAACTCACCTCGTTCTTAGGATATGGATTGAACGGCCAGAGTCCCGCGGCGAGGATCCCACACAACGTAACCACACAAAGAGCAGCCAGAACCATCCGGTATGTTCTCATCGCGCTTGTTCCGTTCTTGGCAATGTGGAGACAGGCATTTCGCGTTCGAATCCTTATTCTACGTATTGCCGATACGCGCCCATCGTTTCATTCCGCCCTGCGGCAACCCGGCAGGAAGTTCGTTGAAAACCGCCCACTTCCAGAGAAGTCCTCCCATCGAAGTGAGTGGCGGAACGCATCCTCACTTCGCTTCTTCGCGGCGAAAATAAAAACCTGAATAATGTTGAACTGCATGGTCGGGGAAAAGAGGAGGCCTTAGCCTGAGTTCCGGAGCAAGCCAACGATCAATAAGGGTATATCCCGCGGCAGTAAACTCCGCCACTAGTTGCGGCGCATTTCGGACGATGCAAGGGACAGCGTAGGACTTTGTACATTGAACAGTGATAAACGATGGTTGGGTGTCGTGAACCGGGGTTCGATTCAGAATGATATGCTCTGGCAACTCGATGAATTGCTCCAAGAATGCCGGTACGCCTTTTTCCCAATAGTGAAATGCGCCAGAGACGAGCAGGGTGCTGCAACCAAGTGCATCATTGGTGGAAAGTGTGAATCGCATTTCGGGAGTTTCCCACTTTGCAGACAGTTTCTTGCCCTCCTCAACGATCAGAGGCAGATCGAGCACGGTCCAGTGGATGGCCTGGAATCTGTCTCTCAGATAGGGCGAATAGCTGTAATAGAGGTTTCCGACGTTGCCACCAAAGTCAAAGATTCTGAGATCGGCGCCAGGAATCCGGCAAAGCCAATAGAGTGCGGCATAATCACTGGGGCGCAGGTCCATCGCCAAAGCAAGGTGTATCGCGATGTCATCCGGATGTTCGTGACCCGCTGGCCTGGCTTTTCTAGCAGCCAACCATCCCTCTTCAAACGTATCGAACAAACCGTATGGAGCGCTAAGCCAATTGAGGGTCCTCTGGCCGCTCCGTGATTTGGCAATGCGCGAGAGGATTGTTCGGAACGGCTCAGTACTCGGAATGGCCATCGCAATCTCGGTCGCACTCATGATTCACACAATCGATTGTTCGCAAATCAGCCGCAGCCCGCGTTATAACTCAAGCGTACGCGAATATGCTCGGTTCTTTTCTTCTCCAATCAGAGTTCGAACATCTGCTTTCAGCATTCGAGGACAGGCACGCGGAAGATCCCGAGCCCTCGTCAAGGCCAGCAAGTAGGTCAAGGCCTGCGGGGGAATTCACGGAATTGACGAGGAGCCCTGCTCAATTCCAGGATATAAGCTGGCTGGGTTCACTCGGCGAATCGCAAGACACGCGAAGGAAAGACCCTCAGTATTCATTCGGCGAGCACAACTAAGCACTTCCGCGAATGAATCGTATAACCATCGAGCCGGCGAAATCAGGCGCGCTTCGACAACCGTTTGATAGCCCTCTTGGTCCAAACCAGCGGCACAATCCCATACGACTTCACTCCATCCAGAGCGTGAGATCGTCCGGGTGGCGTTGGGTTCAATCCAAGTCTCCGAAGTAAAAAGTTGGCACGGTAGGCGTTCGCCCGCGCCGTGTCCTTGAATTGAAAATTCACACTCAATGACACAGATACATTGTCATGATTCTCCACCCAGTGCGGGCAGTTTACAGGGATGTGGGCTCCCGTGCCGGGTGCGAGCGTGTAAGAAGCGGCTCGGTTCTGAAGGTGCGGTTTGTAGACGGCCGCGTTAAAATCCTTCGACCAGAAGCGCTCAATTTCCTCTTCGGAAAGAACCTCGCGATCCTCCCGGTCGAATACATGCAACGTCTTTGTGCCGCGAATTTGAAGAAGGAAGTTACACTCGCGGTCGATATGATACGTTGTCACTCGCTTAGGAGAAGTCACAAAAATGATGATGTCCTCTTCCATGATTTGTGACTTCATCACGGGCGAGAGGAATGACTTGATCTCTGCCATGCCGCGGTCCAGCAGGATGCGGTACTCGGGGTCGCGATGTGCGGCTCTGAAAATAATCCACGCGCCGCAGTTCTCGATTCTTTGCAGCGCTTCCCGGGCGGAAAAAGGTGCGTCCGGGACTTCGTCCCACCGCTGTTCGACGCGAATGTCTCCGGCATTATAGTAAATATCGCCTGGGCGATTCGTCAGCGTATGTTCTGCGAGTTCCAATAACTTCGGGAGCTGGAAAAGCGGGTGAGAGGACAGATGGTGGGCGACTTCGAAGCTCTTCCGATTGAATTGTTCTCGAAATTCCACCGGTTCGACAACGATCCAGCGATCGGCCGCCTGAGTCTTCGACAATGTTGCAGTAGCCATCTGTGAAGCTCCGCGCCCCTTGGGAAAGATGCCTTATCCTAAGCCTACAGACAATGTGAAAGAGGCAAAAACATCCGAGAGTGCTTCAGCCTTCCACGAACTGCTTGTCTTTCAATTCCACGCGCACCGTTCCATTCCCATTATCGGAGGCCAGTTTCGCGAATTGTGCCCGTTCGGTCGACGTTTCAAGCGCCGCAGTCGAAGCCGAACCGCTCGTTATAACTTTCTGAACCTCATCGAAGTATCCCGTTCCTACGAAACGCTGATGTTTCACTGCTTCATAGCCGTGATGGGCCTCGCTCGCAAATTCGGCCTCTTGCAGTTGGCAATAGGCGGCCATCCCATCTGTCTTGTATCTGCGCGCGAGCTCGAACATCGACAGATTCGTAGCGTGGAATCCGGCCAACGTAACGAATTGAAACTTGTAACCCATCGCTGCCAGCTCTCTTTGGAACCGAGCGATCGTTTGGTCGTTGAGGTTCTTCCGCCAATTAAACGAGGGAGAGCAGTTGTACGCCAGTAGCTTCTTGGGATAGTGCGCGAGAACCGCTTCGGCGAACCGCTGGGCCTCATGCAAATCAGGACGTGAGGTCTCGCACCAAATCAAGTCCGCAAATGGTGCGTAAGAATTGGCCCGCGCGATCGCGGAAGACAACCCTGATCGAATCCGGTAAAAGCCTTCTGTTGTGCGCTCGCCAGTCAAGAATTCACGGTCGCGCGGATCAATGTCGCTCGTTAAGAGACTTGCACTCTCTGCGTCGGTACGAGCCATAATTAGGGTAGGTACGCCCATCACATCGGCTGCCAGCCTTGCTGCGACCAGCTTCTGTATCGCTTCAGATGTCGGAACCAAGACTTTCCCGCCCAGATGTCCGCACTTTTTGGCCGACGAGAGCTGGTCCTCGAAATGTGCGCATGCCGCTCCAGCCTCAATCATCGCTTTCATCAACTCGAACGCGTTAAGGTTCCCACCGAACCCTGCATCCGCGTCTGCAACTATCGGGGCCAGCCAATGAACCTCATCCTTACCTTCGGCGTGGTGAATCTGGTCCGAGCGCAAGAGTGCCTGGTTGATCCGGCGAACTACGTTCGGCACGCTACTAGAAGGATACAGGTTCAGATCAGGGTACATCTGTCCAGCATCGTTCGCATCGGCTGCTACTTGCCAGCCGCTGACGTAGATGGCCTGCAGACCAACCTGCACCTGCTCGATAGCTTGGTTGCCCGTCGAAGCTCCCAGCGCATGCACGAAGGATTCGGAATGCAATAAGCTCCACAACCTCTCGGCGCCAAGCCGCGCAAGCGTGTGCTCGACAGCGACAGAGCCGCGCAGCCGCTCGACGTCGCGAGGATTGTAGGGTCGGGTGACACCCTCCCACCGGGGGGCATTCGGCCATTTGCGCTCGACGCCGGACAGCTTATTATTGCCTGTCATCTTGGTCTCTGGTTTGCGCCTAAGTTACCTCTGCTGCAGCTTCCGATGAGGAACCGTCTCGCTTGAAGCTCGCCCTCGGAACCCGGGTCAAATAGTGGCATATCTCACTGTTGGGGAATATGCACGTCGCAGTCCGTGGCATCAGGCTCGACGAGCAGACAATCAGTGGCCAGGTTCGCGCTAACGTGTTATTTATCAATAAGGTGAGAGCGCCACTGCCAGGGCTGGGCGTCGGGCTAGGTCCTCAAAGTGGTATGCGATTACCCAAAAACAGTAACCCTTTTGCCGGGCTCGGCAACCACTTTCCTGTTTCCTCGGTGCAAGCGGATGGCATTGAAACGGGGGTTTCTCGGCTCAAGTGACGCCGGTGGTGGCCCTTGTTACGCCGGTGGTCGCTCTTGTTCTTGCGTTGAGCTTATCTCGACGTACTCGCAATCTGTCGGCTCGGCGTCGTATCCGAAATCGTGATCTGCTGGCTCGAACTGATCGTCCCTCCCGTCGGAGTGAACATCGGCGTTGCCACGGGCTATTGGGATTAGCTCGAGGGCGTATACGTCCAGGACAGGATTTCCTGGGTGGCGGTCTGTCCTCCCGTTCCTGCAGTGAAACCAACGTAGGCCGTCGAACTCCCCACCGTCGACGGTATGTTCACCGGCGCAGAATCTGAGAAGCTCGCCCCTGTGGTTGCATCAGTAATCGTCCACGACAACGTCGTCCCGTTGTACGTCATCTGCACGTTCATGATGTCTCCGCTGTGCAGGTTCACCCCCGAACTCGTCATGTCCGCTGCTGGAATCGTCGGTGGTGTCCCATCCGTGTACATCCCGGTCGAATCCGGCCCTTCCCCCGAGTTGTTATACAAATCAAACTTCACTGCTACGCTCAGTGGGATCCCCGTTGAGCCCCAGCCATAGCCCAACCCACCACCTGCAGGCCCGAGGGCATTCGCTGTGTTGTTTTGAATCGTAAATGTAAACCCATCTGCGTTCGGATTCGTGAGCTGGAACGAGAAGGTGATCGTAAATCCCTGCACGTTCACCGGCGTCGCGAAGAACGCCGACCGCGCCTCGTTCGCGCCGCCATCCGTCAATTGCAAGCGATTCGCGCTCGTAACCACTGCTCCGCCGTTCAACGTTAGCCCGCTCGATGATGTGAAACTGGCATAGTTGATCGTCGTTGGTCCTGAACTGGAAGAAGTCGAATACGTCCAGGACAGGATTTCCTGGGTGGCGGTCTGTCCTCCCGTTCCTGCAGTGAAACCAACGTAGGCCGTCGAACTCCCCACCGTCGACGGTATGTTCACCGGCGCAGAATCTGAGAAGCTCGCCCCTGTGGTTGCATCAGTAATCGTCCACGACAACGTCGTCCCGTTGTACGTCATCTGCACGTTCATGATGTCTCCGCTGTGCAGGTTCACCCCCGAACTCGTCATGTCCGCTGCTGGAATCGTCGGTGGTGTCCCATCCGTGTACATCCCGGTCGAATCGGACCCTTCCCCCGAGTTGTTATACAAATCAAACTTCACCGCTACGCTCAGTGGGATCCCCGTTGAGCCCCAGCCATAGCCCAACCCACCACCTGCAGGCCCGAGGGCATTCGCTGTGTTGTTTTGAATCGTAAATGTAAACCCATCTGCGTTCGGATTCGTGAGCTGGAACGAGAAGGTGGTCGTAAATCCCTGCACGTTCACCGGCGTCGTGAAGAACGCCGACCGCGCCTCGTTCGCACCGCCATCTGTCAATTGCAAGCGATTCGCGCTCGTAACCACTGCTCCGCCGTTCAACGTCAGCCCGCTCGATGATGTGAAACTGGCATAGTTGATCGTCGCCGACGATGTGATTGTGTACGTCGCGCTCGCTACCGCGCTCTGCGTGTATCCAATCGCTACTGCGATCGCTTCGATCGTCTCACTCGTACTCACCGTGATTACCGCCCCCGTGGTGTATTTGGTCGATGACGTCGTCGGCGTCGCGTTGATCGCGTAATAGATTGTCGCTCCGCTCGTCGTATCGTTCAGCGTGATCGATTGCGTCCCTGTGTACGTTCCCGTCCCTTTACTGAACGTCGGCGCAGCTGCCTGTGACGATTGCACCGTGTAGCTGGTGCTGGCCACCGCGCTGTTCAAGTATCCCGTCGCTGCCGCCATCGCCTCCACAGTCGCCGATGCCGACAACGTAAAAGGTCCTGAATACAGCTCCGACGCGGTCACGCTTGGAGCAGTGTTGTTGGTGGTGTAGTAGATCGCATAGCCCAGTGTCGTGTCCGAAATGCTGATCTGCTGGCTCGAACTGATCGTCCCTGCCGCCGGACTAATCGTCGGCGTCGCCGCCTGTTGCACAGTGTAGCTTGTGCTGGCCACCGCGCTGTTCGAATATCCCGTCGCTACCGCTATCGCCTCCACCGTCGCCGATGCCAACAACGTGAACGGTCCCGAATACAGTTCGGCCGGTGTCACCGTCGGAGCCGTCCCGTTCGTCGTGTAGTAGATCGCATAGCCCGATGTCGTGTCCGAAATGCTGATCTGCTGCGTCGTTGCAATCGTTCCACTGCTGGGACTAATCGTCGGTGTTGCCGCCTGCGACTCCGTGCTGGCCGCGGGTCGGAAGGCGACAGCCTGCATGATCCATGCGCCAGCGGGATTCTCCACAGCCGTGGCCGTATAAGTCCCCACCGCTGGGACGAGTTCATCCTCCACGTTGTCACCGTCTGTCGTAAACATCCTATTCGTGAATCCGCTTCCCGCTGCCGTGATATACGTATACACAAAGTTCCCCGCCACAATGATGTCATTCGCCACCGTCGTGGTCAGAGGACCAGCGGTCGGCGTCGCGGAACTCCCCGTATTAGCCGCCACGACATCCACCGGATCCCCGGTGTCTGCGCCGCTGTACTCCAGAATCCGGAGATCGGGAGCGCTCACCGCCTGGCTGAACGTCACAGTGACCGTATTTGCACCCGCCGCGGACTTTCGGATGCTCTTGGCATAATAGATGGCCTGCACGCCATCTCCCGCTAGTACCGTCGGGCCCACCGCGAGCGTATATATATTATTTTCGCTATCGACGATCGAGACGATCGTGGCATTTGTCTCCCACCATCCAACGATTACTACGTTCAGGTCACCTTTCACTTGAGCCAATGGATAGGCCACGCTCTCCGCCTGGGCTGAACTCGGATCGGTGTAGGTCCCCTGCACGTAGGTGATCGTCGATGTCTGGGTTGAGTTGATCGTATATGTGGCGCTCGCAACTGTGCTCTGCGTGTATCCGTTGCCGACCGCCATCGCTTCGATCGTCTCGCTCGAGCTCACCGAAATTGGGGTCCCGGGGGTGAACTTGCTCGACGACGTCGTGGGCGTGCCATTGATCGCATAATAGATCGTAACCCCACTCGTCGTGTCGCTCAGCGTAATCGACTGCGTTCCGGTGTAAGTTCCCGTCCCCTCGCTGAATGTCGGTGCCGCCGCTTGCGAAGCGCCGATCGTATAGGTGGCGCTGGCCACGGCGCTCTGTGCGTATCCATTGCCAACCGCCATGGCTTCGATCGTCTCGCTCGAGCTCACCGAAATTGGGGTCCCCGTGGTGTACTTGGTCGACGACGTCGTCGGCGTGCCGTTGATCGCATAATAGATCGTAACCCCACTCGTCGTGTCGCTCAGCGTAATCGACTGCGTTCCGGTGTAAGTTCCCGTCCCTTCGCTGAACGTCGGCGTCGCTGCTTGCTGCTGCGTGTAGGTCGCACTCGCCACACTACTGGTCGAGTGAGCCGTCGCAGTAGCAACGGCTTGAACCGTGGTCGTCGAAGTTACGCTGAACGACGAACTATACTGTTGGGTGGTGCCAACTCCTGGTATTGGCGTGGTGCCATCCGTCGTGTAGAAAATTGTGAAGCCGGGCGTCGAGTCTGTCATCGATACGGTGACGGAATTCACGAAGGTTTCTGATCCAGGGGTGATTTGCGGGGTCGCTGCTGGCGGATTCGCTCCGCCGAGCAGGCCGAACACAGCCAGTTCGGTCTGGGTGGGCACGTAGACTTTGCCGTTTGCGTCGATGGGAGAAACGAATTTGACCGCGGTGCCATCAGCAAAGGCGTCTCGCCCGTTCGCGGCCTGGTTCGAGTTATAGAGTTCGGTCATCACATTCGTCGCATTCGTCGCATTGTAGGCATACAGCACTGCTTCGTTAGCACCACCGTCCGGACTCGCTAACCCCCATACGATCCCATTCGTGTTGCCGTTCGCCGAGACTATAGGAGTCACGCCGAAATTGTGCATCGAAAGGCTGCCCGATGAGGTGGGGCTGCTGCTGAGCTGTCCATTGCTCAGGCTATAAGCCTCCAGCACATCTCCCTGCCCCCAGAAGTAAACGTTCCCGTTCCAGTAGGCCGGCGACGCCCACATTCCACCCAGCACGCCCTGCAGTTCCTGCAAGATCTGAGGATCGCTGCTGCACCCAGAGCAATAATGCTCGTTGCTCGCTGTCATCTGATCGCGATTCATCACATAAATCGTCCCCTCCTTCCCTGCCTCCACCAACAAATCTGGATAGGTCCCCGTCTGTGTCGGAACCAGAAGAACCCCGCCCGACCCCAAATCTCCGTCACTGAGATCTAAGCTTAGTTGGTTGTATGGAGTGAAGTAGTCCAATAGCGCCAGATTGCTTCCGGCCATTTTCACGATAGTGTCGCCCAGTTCCGTCGCCGGGACGTTCGTCGTGTCGAACGTGCCATTCCCAGTCGCCACGTAGATATTCCCACTGCTATCGGCCGCCATGCCCTCTCCACTCATCCAGATACCGCCGGCACCGCCGTTCGGACTCACCGTCAATGCTATCTGCTGCGAAAACGTCGAAGCCTGATAGCCGAATATCCATCCGTGGTACGGGCTGAGACCCTCGCAAAGAGCGCCCGACGCGATGTAAATCGTGCCGTTCGACAGTAATAGCGCGGGCCGGATAAATTGCGACAGTTGGCTGAATGTGAGCTGTCCACTCGTGCTCCCGTCTCCCGTCCCGCTTACCGTCGCGTCGATCACCACAGGCCCCTGCGATTTTTCCTTCCCGGTCGTGATGTCGAGTGCATGAAGGCGATTCACGAATTGCGTTCCCTCCAGCGAAAACGCCACCACGTACATCGTTGGCGGCTTTGTAGTCAGATCGATCACGGGAGTGCTCGTAATGCCTGCCGCCGGGGTGGCCGGACTATAACAACTGAAACTGCTGGCTGGGATAGGCGTAGCCCCCGCTGGGGCCCCGTGCGCCGCGTCCACCAGGTTCGCTTTCCACAAGTAAGTCGCGTTGCTTCCCGTGTTGCTGTCGGCATCGAACGCATACACCGTGTCGTTCTCCGTAGCCGCAAACACGACGTTGTGCGCCGTTCCTCCAATCGTCACATTCGCAACATACAACGGCTGCGCGAGCAGCGCACCGTCTACCGGCTGCGTGAACAGCAGCCCAAACTGGCTCACGTTCACGTTCGACGGCGTCAGAATCGTCTCGCTCGTGTTCTGGCCCGTCCTCCCATTGTCATAGCGATGCGTCGTAACGTTCACTTGTGCGGCAGCTCCCAAACCGACTGCCAGCAAAAGTCCTAAAGCCTTGGCCCCGTACACTAGGAATGAGTGCAAAATAAGAAGCCGGTTCTTCCCAGACTTTCCCACGTACCTACGCGCCATTATCATCGCTTCCTTCCCGTGTCTGCTGAGTGGAATATGAGGGACAACTACGCCTGAATCGTTAGCGAAGAATACATCCCTTTCGGTCTTCCCCGCAAGAATCTTCTAGATTCCTGTGAGCGGCTGGCGGAGCTGGGGATCGTTCGTAGTACTATGAGTAATCGACACTTACTCCTATTACCTGCCAACTCCGATAGCCCCAAGCACCGTCCACTCGCTGGAAATCGAGCAATTTCATTACCAACACGATGGGCCCTTTACGCACGGACATGGGCAACCTAGGACAATACCGGAAACTGCGCGCAGTTGCAGGATGGACAGTGGTACATTCTAGCGGCTTCCTGGTTTCGGTGCGTCGTTCTTGAGCGATGCTGCCAAGACACGCAGGGCAGAGAAAGGATGCAAATAGGCCGAAGATGAGATTACCGACGGGAACCTCCCTCTTGATCGCAGCGCTGGCAATTCACAGCTGGTCCGCGTTCGCACAAGAAGACGCTCGCGCAACTGCTTCCGGCAATAGTGGTATTCACGAAACGTCGCCGAAGTCTCTGTCCGACTCTCCCAAGTCCGCGGGATTGGCAAAGTGTGAAATCGCCGGGGACGAGGTGATCACGATCACGTGTGTCTACACGGCGTCACCCCGCTCTGATTCTTACAATCAGGACGCCCCACGCATCGTGCTCAATCGCGCCGTCCTCTCGTTTAGCCCGAAGAGCGAGAGCCACATGCTCGTGGAGCTTACCTTTACCAATGACTCGACGAAACTGATTTCCGAACACCGCACAGTCTATTTAGCTGTCGATGGCGAGGATGGCAGGAACTACGTGCGACGCCCACTGCCGAGCGTCGATCTTTCGGCCTTGAAACCGGGAGAATCTCAGACCTCGTCGGAACACCTCCGCATCGCCGGCTTTCGGGGAGGCGCCCGATACGTGATCCATTTGTGGATTCCTGATCCCGATCCTTCGCTCAAATTCAACGCTACACACAATCTTCTGCTCAGCAACGTGGGAGTTGGCGACCCCGCGACCGGATTAAATACGCTCGCGCAATTCACGGTTGATCCGTGGAAGCGTTCCAGGTAGGAGCACGGCCAAGTTTGGATTCTTGCGCTGACCTTGCTGGGACTGCTCTGCGTGGCAACCCCGTTGTATTAAGGGCAGGAGAGGCGTAGAATTCGGCAAGTAAAAGTAGAGGTCTAAATCAGAAATTCCCGCTAACTATGCTCCTCCGCGATATTGTGCCTGGATTGGAAAACGCTTGGATCTTTCATCCTCTGCGTAACACCTACTTAAGGGTTTTTAGGTCCGATTACTGGCAAAGGCATGTCGTGAACTTGCGGCAGTTCTATGCGCAGTTCGTTCGACCCGGCTCGCTTGTCTTTGATTGCGGCGCCAATCTGGGGGAATACGCCCAGGCATTTCTATATCTCGGAGCCAAGGTCATTGCGGTGGAGCCACATCCAGGCATGGTTGCGAGACTCAATCGTATTCGCAACAAACGCCTCGTCGTCGTGCCTTCCGCCATGGGCAAGGAACCTGGTGTGCTCCCGCTTCATATAAGTAACAAGAGTGAGGTCAGCAGCCTGTCTTCGAACTGGCTCGATGTTGTCTCACGCAATGATGGCTGGACTATGAAACCACGGTGGACTGATTCAATTACGGTCACAGTGTCAACACTCGATGCTCTCATTGAGAGATTCGGCATGCCGGAGTTCATTAAGATTGACGTAGAAGGCTTTGAGCTGGAAGTTCTCCGAGGACTCACGAAGCTGCCCAGCTATCTTAGCTTCGAGTACAACTCTGCATGTATCGAATCTGCCGTCGCTTGCATTCAGTGCTTTCCCAAGACTGCGCAATTTAATTATATTCTTGGTGAACCACATGGACCGAATGCGCTGGTTTTATCGGAGTGGGTCACCGGCGAACAAATGAATGAGATCGCGCAAAACCAGCTGGCTCAATGCGGCACCTTTGGAGATATATTCGTGCGACGTGGGGCGGCGGAGCCAAAGTGACCCATCACTCTCTGCAGGCAGTTCTCTTGCATTAGCTTCTCTGAGAAGAAATAATCACTCGGTGGAAGACTATGTGCACTTTTGGACCGTCGTTTTCCGTCCATACCCCAACCCCATCGAACGGGCAAATTGTTCGCGAAAATGGCCCACTATGTTATTCAAAACAGGCGCATTACGCAGTCCTTGAGGCGCATAGGGGCAAACGTTGGTACGATAAGTGCTTCTACTTTCGGTTAGGTTCGCGCTCGCATTGCAAGCAAATTCTAGTCCAGGAGCGGCGTCGGGCCAGAACTCTTGGGATGAGAGGAATACATGAAGGGTGTGGTTCTAGCAGGCGGGACGGGTAGCCGGCTTAATCCGCTCACTCGCGTCACTAACAAGCATCTGCTCCCCATTTATGATAAGCCGATGGTTTACTATCCGATCCAAACTCTCGTCAACGCGGGCATTGAAGAAATCCTTCTCGTTACCGGCGGAAAGAACGCCGGTGATTTTCTGCGGCTCCTCGGCAACGGCCGCGATTTCGGTTTGAAGCATTTGAACTACACCTACCAGGAAGGCGAAGGCGGCATCGCGGAAGCTCTCGGCTTGGCGGAATTTTTCGCGGGCGACGATCCCATCTGCGTGATTCTCGGTGACAACATCATCGAAAACAATATTTGCGAAGCCGTCGAAAACTTCCAGAAGCAAAAGAGCGGCGCCAAAATTCTCCTGAAGGAAGTCACCGACGCTCAGCGTTTCGGCGTGGCGGAGATTCGCGGCACGCACGTTGTTGGTATTGAGGAAAAGCCCAAAGCTCCTAAATCGAACTTTGCCGTGATCGGCATCTACCTGTACGATGCCACCGTGTTTCAGAAGATCCGCCGCTTGAAGCCTTCCGGACGCGGCGAGCTCGAAATTACCGACGTCAACAACTTCTACATTGAAGACGCCAATCTCACCTATGAAGTTCTCGACGGATGGTGGACCGATGCCGGAACGTTCGAATCCTTGCTTCGCGCCAACGCTCTCGTAGCCGAGACCGGAGCGAACAAAACCTCGCGCGGCATCCGTTCCGGCCAGGAAGTGGCCCAATGAAGATCTTCATCACGGGAGGCGCAGGATTCATCGGCTCGAATTTCATCCGTCATCTCCTCGGCTTAAAACGCGGCTATTCCCTCGTTAACTACGACAAGCTGACGTACGCCGGCAACCTTGCGAACCTCGAATCCGTTGCGGATGATCCGCGCTACTCATTTGTCAGAGGCGATATTTGCGATGCGGCCGCCGTCGAAAACGCCATGCAGGGCTGCGATGCCGTGGTTCATTTCGCTGCGGAATCGCATGTCGATCGAAGTATCTACGAACCTGCCGCTTCCATCGAGACGAATGTGAAGGGCACCTTCATCCTTCTTCAAGTCGCCCGAAAACTCGCCGTTCAGCGATTCGTGCATATTTCTACCGACGAAGTCTACGGCGACATGCTTCCCGGCGCGTTCGCCGACGAAAACTCGCCCCTGCAACCCAGCAGCCCGTATTCCTCATCCAAAGCTGGTTCGGACCTTCTCGTCCGTTCCTACGTCCGCACCTACGGTTTTCCGGCGCTGCTTACGCGCTCGTCCAACAACTACGGTCCGTTTCAGTTTCCGGAGAAATTCTTGCCGCTGATGATCACCAATGCGCTCGACGACAAGCCTCTTCCCATCTATGGCGACGGAAAGCAGCAGCGCGATTGGCTGCATGTCGAGGATAACTGTCGCGGAATCGTTGCCGTTCTCGAGCGCGGCCGCATCGGCGAGGTCTACAACATCGGCGGCCTCGATGTGGAAGAGAATCTCACGATGGCGCGCCGCCTGCTTCGCGTCATGGGGAAGCCCGAAACTCTCCTCAACTACGTGAAAGACCGCCCCGGTCACGACCGCCGTTACGCTCTCGATTGCACAAAAATGGAAAAGGAACTTGGCTGGAAGCCCACCATTTCACTCGACGAAGGCTTGCGTCAAACGATCGACTGGTACGAGAGCAACTCTGCTTGGATGGCAGGAGTTCGCAAGGGCGATTACCTCAGCTACTACGAAAAGTATTACGTCAATCGCGATAGTTCACTGCACGCAATCGCAGACGGTAGCAAAGTTTCCCGGTAGGGAGAATTCGACCACAAGCCCAACATGCTCAGCCGTCAATCCTGCTCACGTTAGCCCTTCTTGCAGGCATTGTACCGACATCGGGTGCCAGGGACCGGGTGGAATGAGGAACGATGAACCGCTTTACGGGTCTAGGCCTTCTTAACTCGAAAGGTCATTTTGCCAACCCGTTTTTCCGTGGGGTAATGGCAGTATTTCTACTCGCGATTCTGGTATCCGTCGCTCTGCTGCAGGGGAGCTGTTTCGGTCCATCCACGACGACTACACCACCGCCAACCACCCCCACACTGACTTCAATTGCCGTGGCACCCGCGAATCCGACCATCGCGAACGGCTCGGGCCAGCAGTTCACTGCGACGGGCCACTATTCTGACGGCAGTTCGGCGACCATCACCACTTCGGTCACATGGAGTTCGACCGCCCCGAATGTGGCGACGATCAGCAACACAGCGGGGTCGAATGGCTTGGCGACAAGCGTAGGCGCTGGGTCGACCAAGATTCAAGCAAATCTCAACGGCGTAAGCGGCTCAACCATGTTGACCGTGTCGCCGACGCTTGTATCCATCAGCGTCACTCCCATGAACCCAACGATCGTGCTTGGGTCGACGGAGCAATTCACCGCGACTGGGACGTACTCGGACCAGAGCATGCAAGACCTGACAAATTCGGTGACCTGGGGCTCGACGAGCCCGGGGATCGCCACCATAAGCAATTCGGCAGGATCAAATGGACTGGCCACTTCGGCGGGCGTGGGATCCACGACGATCAGCGCAACGATGGGAGCAATCAACGGTACGACCAAGCTCACTGTGATACCGGCAGGCGTTGCGGCGGTCACGACGCGCCAGTATGACAACGGGAGGACGGGGCAGAACACGAGCGAGACGATTCTGACGCCGTCGAATGTGAACGTGAGCCAGTTTGGGCTGCTGTTCACGCAGCCGGTGGACGGTGCGCTGCTTGCGCAGCCGTTGTATGTCGCCGGCCTGGCGATTCCGGGAAACGGCACCCACAACGTTGTGTTTGCAGCTACGGAGAACGACACGGTGTATGCGTTCGATGCCGACAGCAACACGGGAAGCAACGCGACTTACTTGTGGAAAGCGAACCTGGTGGACGCGGCGCACGGGGCTCCAGCGGGGGCTATGCCTATCCCAGCCAGCAGTTTCAGTTGTTATAGTCCGGCCACCCCGGCGGCAGGCATTACGAGCACTCCCGTGATCGATCTGACTACAAAGCCGCCAACGATGTACGTGGTGGCGTTTTCGCTGGAGGGAACGCAATTCGTGAATCGCCTTCATGCACTCGACATCACGACCGGGAAGGAAAAATCGCAGGGGCCTGTGGTGATCGACGCGACGGTAAGCGGGACGGGAGACGGGAGCACGAGTGGACAGCTCACATTCAGCCAACTGTCGCAATTTATCCGGCCCGCGCTATTACTGTCGAATGGCACGATTTACGTCGCGTCCGCAGCCCTTTGCGAGGGTGTCAGCCCGTTCCATGGCTGGATGTTCGCCTACAATGCCTCGACGTTCACTCAGGAAGCGGCCATCGTGACGACGCCGAATGGCGGAGATGGCGGTGTGTGGATGAGCGGGGCGGGTCCTGCGGCCGATAGCAGTGGGAATATCTATGTGGCGACTGGGAATGGCACGTTCGACACGACGAACGTCCCGGCGACGGAACTGGGCGACACTATCGTGAAAATGGCCGGAAGCAATCTGGCGCTATTGGACTACTTCACTCCATACAACCAACTAAGTTTAGATCTCAGTGACGGAGATTTGGGGTCGGGCGGGGTTCTTCTGGTTCCGACACAGACGGGGACCTATCCAGATTTGTTGGTGGAGGCGGGGAAGGAGGGGACGATTTATCTGATGAATCGCGACCAGATGACAGCGGGCAACGAGCATTATTGTTCTGGGTGCAGCAGCGATCCTCAGATCTTGCAGGAACTGCAGAACGTGCTGGGCGGCGGTATGTGGGCCTCGCCGGCCTACTGGAACGGGAACGTTTACTTCTGGGGGCAGGGAGATGTGCTGGAGGCTTATAGCCTGAGCAATGGACAGCTCAGCAGCAGCCCCACCTCATCGGGCAGCCTTTCGATGCACAATTTCGGCGTGACTCCTATAGTCTCGGCGAACGGCAACACGAATGGGATCGTATGGGGGTTAGCGAGTCCGGACGGTGGCGCTAACGTCGCAGTACTGTACGCCTACAAGGCGACGAATGTGGCCACCGAACTCTATGACTCGAACCAGGCCGCGAACGGGCGAGACTCATTCGCCCACGGCACCGCCGTGAAATTCGTTTCGCCTATGGTCGCAAACGGCAAAGTCTATGTCGGCACCCAGACCGAAGTTGCGGTTTTCGGACTGTTGAACGGGACTCCTTAGGCGACCATGGCGCGCCAGAAAAAGGCAGTGGCGAAACTGAACGAGACGCAATCGATGCAACGTGACTCGGGTCCTCGGTAACAGTTCCCCAGGGCTACTGCGGCTGCACTTCCAGTTGCGTCCAGCCCGGCGCGGGCGCCCGATCGGAACTTACGACTTGTCCGTTGCCGTTCTTCCAGTACTCCGTCTTGGGGCCCCGTCCACACCTCGAGCCTCTCGCCAGTCAACGGGTTAGTCGTGGGCGTGATGCCGACGATCACGTTGTCAAATTGCTGGAACTGCGCCTGCTGAGCCTTCAAGCGCGCTTCGAACTGCCTCACCTGTTGCTGCAGGTCGGCCATTCGCTGCTGTTGCCGGGCACGCTGATATTGCAAACCTTCTGCGCCCATTTTGTTCTGATAGTCCACCCACTGTGGATTCAGCTTCACCGACTCCGAACCATGCAGGATGATACTTCGCGCCACTGGCACCTGATCCGGCGGAGCGAAAAAGCTGGTTTTCCTCGCCCTCCGCCCCGGCGTTTAGCTTACGGCAGGAGGCCGTAGACGTCGAGTTCAGTTTGTGTGCCAATATAGACTTTCGCATTCGCGATCGTGGGAGTGGTGAATTTCACTCCCGAACCTGCCTGATCGCGATTGTCTGCGGCCTGAGTTGAGTCGTAGAGCTCGGTCGCGAGATTGGTAGCGTCGAAGGCTTGCAGCACCGATTGAACCGTATCGATGGCCCACACGATTCCGTTGCTGGTGCCATTTGAGGAGACGGATGGAGTCTGGCCGGGATAACCGGAAGAGAAAGTCGAGGTTGACGTTGGACTCGTGCTTAGCAACCCACTGCCCAGCGAGTAGGCGCGGAACACATCGAGTGCACCCCAGACAAAGACGGTACCGTTCCAGTAGGCTGGTATCCCCCACAACCCCTTCGGGGCGCCGCCGACGAGTTCCTGCACGATTTCGTGGTCCGACGAGCAATTCGTCGAGCAATAGTGTTGATTCGCCACCGTCATCTGATCGCGGTCGACATTGTAAATGGTTCCGCCCTTGCCCACCTGGACCAATTCATGCGGATGGCTTCCCGATTGATCCGGCAGGAGCAATGCTCCGCCCGATCCCACATCCCTGTCGCTGCTCGAGAGGCTCTCTTGATTGAACGGTGTGAAATAATCCAGCACTGAAAACGAACTACTCGCCAGGCTCAGCTTCAGTATGGTGTCCCCGGTTGCGGTCGGGGGGACATTCGTGGTATCGAAGCTCCCATTTCCCGTCGGCACAAATAGATTGCCGCTGGAATCCGCTGCGATCCCGGCCCCTCCCAGCCAGATTCCTCCCAGCCCTCCGTTCGGAGTTGTCACGTAGACAGCTTGCTGCGTAAGGGTTTTGGTGTCGTACGCAAACAGCCAGCCGTGATAAGGCGAGACGTCGCAATGAGAGGCATAACCGAGGTAAACGATGCCATTCAGCAGCAGCAGTCCCGGCCGGTTCAGATGATGCAGCCCGTCGAATGTCAGGATTCCGTTTGAGCTGCCGTCTCCCGTTCCCGGGACGCTGGCTGAAATAGCTACCGGCCCCGGCGACTTCTCATTTCCGGTGGTTATGTCGATCGCATGCAGACGATGAACGAACGCACCATTCTCTTCTGATTTCGTCTCCACATACATCGTGCCTGTACTCGGATCAATGGTCGGAGTACTCGTGATGCCAACTTGCGGAACGATGTTTGTACAGCCCGAATCGAGGCTCGCTTGTACGTTGACCGTCGTCGCTCCGGAAGCTGCGCCGTGGGCTGTGTCGATCAAGTTTGCGTGCCAAAGAGGATTGGCGTTAGCGCCAGTATTTGTGTCCGCGTCGAACGCATAGACGCTGTCGCCTTCCGTCGCCACATAGACCACGTTGTGAATCGTACCGCCAATATTAACGTTCGGAACGTATAGCGGCTGCGCGTAGATGAGCCCGTCCACCGGCTGCGAAAATAGCTTTCCGAAGGTCGCGCTCTTGACGTTCGCGGTCGTTAGCGCCGTTTCGTTTACGTTCTGCCCCGCGCGCGAAATATCGTTATGATTCATGAACACGCCGGCAAACCCATTTCCGGTGTGGCTCGTCACGCTCAGAATCGAAACGCCCGTCACCGAACCCACGGCTGCCTGAATTGATGAGAAACCTGCGCTTTGGCCGCTGCCAAGCGCAATGCTCGTCGCCGTCCCCGAGGTGTTGACCGTAGCCACGCTCGCGTTCGAGGATGTCCAGGTGACCGTCCCCGTCAGGTCTTGGGTGCTGCCGTCAGTGTAGTATCCAGTAGCAGTGAACGCCTGCGTCTTGCCATTGTCAGCGATCGTCGGATACTGCGGGCTCACCACAAGCCGTGCGAGAATCACCGAAGAGCTTGACACCGTAAGTTTCGTCGAGCCCATGACGGCGCCCATGGTCGCCTGAATCGTCGTTGCCCCCGAGCCCACGCTGGTCGCCAAGCCGTTCGAGCCAGCGGCGTTACTGATGGTCGCGACGCTCGTCGACGATGAACTCCAGGTGACCGACGTTGTGATGTTCTGAGTACTCGCATCGGAATATGTTCCGGTGGCAGTGAACTGCTCGGTCTGTCCCTGCGGCGGGATCGTCGGATTCGCCGGCATCACCACGATGGAGCTCAGAGTAGGCTGGACAGTCAGCTTCGTTGAGCCCATGACGGTTCCCATCGTCGCCTGAATCGTCGTCGAACCCGAACCCCCGCTGGTCGCCAAGCCGTTCGAGCCAGCGGTGTTGCTGACGGTTGCGACACTCGTCGACGACGAACTCCACGTGACCGACGTTGTGATGTTCTGAGTACTCGCATCGGAATACGTTCCGGTGGCAGTGAACTGCTCGGTCTGTCCCTGCGGGATGGTCGGATTCGCTGGCGTCACAGCAACTGACGTTAGCGTCTTGGGAGGTGGACTCGAGATTGAAGAGTTGCAGGCCGGCATCCACAGAAGTGCGCCTCCCAATACGAAAAGCACGCCGACTCTGCCTACCGACTGCATCTTGTACATCATCTTCTGTTCTGGCCCTCGACGCAAGCACGCGAACGAACGCTTCTAGCCGAAAATAAAGCAAGAGTCTTTCAGAATCGGAGAGATACACGCGCCGACTAAACTACCACTCCATAGGCTCACGTTTCCGGCAGCGAATTTCGGACGCCGTCCAATCGGTCGACTGGCCCCTTGTACAAACTCGATCTGCACGGCGATCGACGCTCGCGAGCCGCATCAAGATCTGCACTTGTGGCCACGCTGGATCACACGAGGAGCGGTTCACTCGGCGAGCGACCCAGCATGGACGCCTTCGCCGAGGACAAAGCTTGACCCGACGCTCCCAAAAACAGCGCATTGTCTAAGCGCTCTCGAATCCGGTATACGGCTTCAATACCAGTACAGTGTGCCCCCAACAAGTTTGACACTTTGAAATCCTTTAGCTTGCCTGCAGTCCAGTTCCGTTGCTCATCGCTCGCGAACCTTGGTGGCTCTAGTTCTGGAGCGCGGCGTGAGCCTTTCGCCCCATCGATTTGTCCCCGTTGCCTTTTTCAGAAGTGCCTGCTTTCGACACTAGAGGCGCGTGCTGCCCAGACGGCCAGGCTTTGGGTCTGGAACAGCGCGCCTTCAAGTCAGTGCTAGTTTTGACCCCGAAGTCTGATCTGAGTTGACAATCGAGGAAAGCGGCCATATCGTTTTGTGGGTAAACGTTTACACGGACGGACGAGGCTCGCAATTCCCTTATCCGGCACGGACATTTCACCGAGGCGAGCGCACATGAAAAAAACGTCGCGAAGAGAATTTCTGCGTGCGAGTGCAATAGCGGCCGGGAGCGCGGTGGCGGCGCGGTCGATCCCAGGAGTGGCCGAAGTTTCCAAGGCTAGGGTTTCGAAGGTAGGAGTTTTGCCGCAGCTCGCCGTTGTGCCACCTCTTTCACTGCTCGAATATTCGCAGGTGGTTTTGCTCGACGGGCCATTCCGCCAGCAGTTCGACCACAACCACGAGCTGTTCTTGAATCTCGATGAAGACGCGCTGCTAAAGCCCTTTCGGCAGCGCGAGGGCATGCCCGCACCGGGTCCCGATATGGGCGGTTGGTACGACGATGGCACCGATTTCAATCCCGCGAACAATTTTCACAGCTTCATCGCCGGGCACAGTTTCGGGCAGTATCTCTCGGGCCTCGCCCGCGCCTACGCCGTCACGGGATCGAAGCCGACGCAGCAAAAGGTGAGCCGTTTGGTGCGGGGGTTCGGCGCCACCGTCGACCCTGCCGGGAAATTCTACGTTGACTATCGGCTCCCGGCGTACACCTACGACAAGACGAGCTGCGGCCTGATTGACGCGCATGAGTTCGCTAAGGATCCTGATGCGATGGGCGTCCACTGGCGCGCGACACAGGCTGTCTTGCCGCACTTGCCCGAAAAGGCACTCAGCCGCTACGAGCAGAGATCGCGCGGCTACAAGAGCATCTCGTTCACCTGGGACGAAACGTACACGCTGCCGGAAAACTTCTTCCTGGCGTACCAGCGGAGCGGAAACGCCCGCTATCGCGACCTGGCTGCCCGTTATCTTGAGCAGAACTATTTCGATCCGCTCTCGGAGAACGCCAATGTTCTGCCGTTCGAGCACGCCTACAGTCACGTGAACGCACTCAGCTCGGCGATGCAGGCGTATCTGGTGCTCGGCGACGAAAAATATCTGCGCGCCGCGAAGAATGGCCTGCGCATGGTGCAGAACCAGAGCTACGCCACCGGCGGATGGGGCCCTGATGAGGCGTTCGTCGAGCCCGGCCGAGCTGGACTGGCGGCGAGCCTGAAAAGCACCCACGCCAGCTTCGAGACGCCCTGCGGCGCGTATGGGCATTTCAAGATTACGCGCTACTTGCTGCGCGCCACGCGCGATTCCCGCTACGGAGACAGCATGGAGCGCGTCCTCTATAACACTGTCGCCGGCGCCCGGTTGATCCAGCCGGACGGCATCAGTTTCTACTATTCCGATTACAACGACTCCGGCGCGAAGAAGGATTGGTATCGCGACAAGTGGCCTTGCTGCTCCGGCACGTTCCCGCAGCTTTCCGCGGACTATCACATCAGCACCTACTTCAAGGGCCAGGACGGAATCTACGTCAATTTGTTTTTGCCCTCGCGCGTCACTTGGACGGAGGGAAACACCCAGGTGACGATGACGCAAAAGACGGAGTATCCGAAGGCCAACACGATGCAGCTCGAGTTCGCGATGATGGGAAACCTGGAGGCTTTCGCCTTAAACGTACGCATTCCGGCGTGGGCGGGCGCGAAAACGATTGTGTCTGTGAACGGAAAGCGCGTCGACGGCGAAATTGCTCCGGGGAAATTCCTGGCCGTTCAGCGCACGTGGAAGCACGGAGACCGCGTGGAAATCGAGATCGAAACGCCGCTGCGCCTCGAAGCCATCGAGCCAGAGAGTCCCAACATCGTCGCGTTGATGCGAGGCCCACTCGCGATGTTTGCGATCGGAGAGAATCCCGCGCAGCCAACCCGCGAACAATTGATGGCGGCAAGCGCGTCCGGGCAATCCTCGGATGATTGGGTTGTGAACACGAGCTCGGGACCGGTCACGCTCCGATCCTTCGCCGCAATCAAAGACGAACCTTACCGCCTGTATCACACCGTCGGAAGCTAGACGCGACCCTACGAATTATGATCTTCGCTCGCTCGTAGCCTAGTTTACTGCCCCACTTCTTCTGTGGCCGTGACGGTTCCCCCTGTTGCCTCGAGCCGGTAGAGCTTGCCGCCGAACGGAACGTGGTTCGCGATAATGTGCTCCGTGATTGCGTGGTCCGTCCGCGGAACAGGCCTGAAATCGGGACCAACGTCTGCCAGCGCCTCGAGCCCGATCAGATCGAGCAGCGCGCCCCAGCAGTAATGTGGTTCGTCGCCGCACGTTCCGTCCGTGCTGTTGTAGTTCTCGCAGTCGAGCCGCTTCTCGGTCCAGTTCTGCATAAACAGTTTCACGCTGCGCCGCGCGTACTCCGCCTGGTGCGGACCATCCGCATACCGCTTCACGCCCAGCCACACCAGATAATTCGCCGGCGCCCAAACGTGCCCGTGCCAGTATCCCTGCTCCGGCCACACCGGATCGTCTTTGGCGACAGTGGGCAGCAATGCCGGAAGCCAGAACTTGTCCTCGCGGAACATCCACGCCAGAGTTTTTTCCGCGCGCGTTTTGTCAGGGGCGCCCGCAATCAGCGGATAGAAATTCATCGGCGTGAGCCGCGTCAGCCAGTCACTTCCGGGTTTCCCGGGCCCAAGCTTTACCACCGTTAAGTTCAAAGCGGCCCCACCATGCTCGTTTCGAACATAGTCGATCACAATCGGATACGTTTTGCCTGCTTCGACCTTTAGGTCGGTATTGCGCCGCTCCTTGTCGTCCACTTCCCACTTCCCGATCGCCTGCCCGCCAAATGACATTCCAACGTGATCGCTTCCGCCGATCTTGAACCGGTAGGTGCCCGATTCCGGCGCTGTGAACACCCCGTTTACGCGGGCGCTCCAGTCCATTGTCGGAACGCCATCCGCCGGACTCGCGTCCATCCAGTTGTCGTCGAGGCGGTATTCATGGTGCCGCGCCACTTCGCGCTGAAGGGCCGGATCCCCGTAGAACGTAATGTCGAAGCCGCCCTTGAACGCCGTCACAGGGTTGAGGTCCGGTCCCTCGCTCGCCGGAACTTCCCAAAACCGGCTGCAGTAAATTCCCAGGTCTTCGTTCCAAAGACGGTCGTTGATGCGCTTGTTCATTTCCACGTGCTCGATCTCGAAGCGCTTGGCGTCTTCAGGCTTGCCGAGCGCATTCGCGATTCGCGCCAGATACTCCGCGTCCATCGACCACATCGAGCTCAGGTCGACGGCGTCGGCGTTCATGGTCGTGCCGTCCATGCGCGTACCGATATATGCGACGTTGTCGTCCCAGCCTGTTTCGTATTGAGCGCCTTGCCATTCTTGGTGTTCCGAGCCCCATTCGAGCAGGCCGTTGTGGTTGCCGTCGCGCGCTTTCATCCACCAGTCGTGCCAGGTCACCAAATGCGGATAGACCTCCGCCAGGAACGCTGCGTCGGGATGACGCTCGTGTATTTTCCAGATGCACGTCGCGGCTACCGGCGGCATCGACCGGTAGAGCGTGTCGTATTCCACCGACCAATGCGCAAAGCTCGGGATGCGCCCGTCCGGCGTCTGGAAGGAGAGCATGCCGCGGACGGTGTTGTGGCTTTGCTCCGGGTCCTCCAGGCTTGAGAGCAACGACATCAAGTGGTAGTCCCACACAAAATAGGGGAAGAGATCGGGATCCTTGGTCATCCACCAGCCGCGCCCGATGCCATTGACAATTCGCTGGTTGTCGCTGCCGTAGAGCCGCGTGTTGTTAAGGTTGTCCGCAATAGCTCCCAGGAAATCGCCCCAGTCTCCCTGCGCGGAAATTCGGTTTGAGGCATACCGTTTACCCGCTGCATCCAGAATTGCATCCACCGAATCGAGCGAAGGCAGCTCGCCCACGCCTGCGACAAAGCGAACCTCCGCATTTGGCTCGAGGTCGAAAACCATCTCTCCATTTGCTCCGCCGATGGCTCGCACAAAAGCTGGCGTCGGGCTGGACCGATATGCAAACGGCACGAAAGTCGCACCGCGCGGTTTGATACCGTAGCCGGTGAGGCCGTCCTTCGTGGCCGTGTACACGGCGTGAAAATGCGGCCACGTGTTACCCGGAAATCGCACCGGGAACGCGACCTTCCGGTCCGTCTCGATTTTTCCTACAACTCCGCCGCTGCCAACTCGCCCCCAGGTGAAGCGAATGTTTGCGCCCGAATACCGAAAGTTCGCCTGAGCAAACGAGAAATCAGGAGCCGTCGTTCCGGGGGTGGCGAAGGCTGGGTCATTCGCGAACCACTTGGAATTGCCTTGCGAGTCCGACGCAGGATCGATCAGGAACGCGGTCTCATCGTCGACGATCACCGCGATTCCATACGGCGACGCCACGAAGTAGTTGCCAATCTTGACGGACTTGTATTCCGTCTGCGCGCCGAGCGGAATCACGGCTAGGGCGGTCGCGGCCGCTAGCGCAAAGATTGCCGGGAACGATTTCAGTGTTCGCATCTGCACTCTGAGGAAGGTCGAAGGAACTCTGCACACAGCGGCGAACTCTAGCAAAACCGCGCAATTCGGTCGAGGGAAACGTTTTCTCGATACAAAAAAAAAGGATTTGTGTCAAGGCCGGCGGCTCAGCTGAATTGCGCAACTACCTCGAAATACTTTTCCGTTCCCGTCGGGAAGATCGCAGTGTCTTTGTGAGCGCCGCCAAGAGTCGTTTCGCGGCCGTTCACTGTGACTTTCTGCAACTGGTTCGCAGTGGGCAGGCGGAATTTCACTTGCACTTCCTTCGGAGCGCCCGCTCGAGCCAGTTCCACGGTCGCCGTTACGTCCTTTGTGCCAGCCTTCCCTGTCATCTTGAAGTTCACGCGCCCCCACCGCGTTGGCGCCTGCTGAATGCGAATTTCCTTTCCCGACAGCGCCCAATCTCGCGGCAGACCTTTCGCAAAATAGAGGCGGTCTTCGTCGGAATCTTCGAGCACCAGCATCCAGCGCACGAGTAACGGAATCGTCTGCTGCGCCGGTATGCAAAAGGTCGCCAAGCCGCCAGTGATGCCGGAGACTTCGCCTGCCGTCCAACTGCCGCGCGTGTGATCGTGGTAGCGATGTGAGTACAGGAAAAGCAGATACTCTTCGATCCGGTCGAGACGCAGCAACATCAGCGCATAGCCATGCGAAATGAAGCCGAGAATGTCACGTCCGGTCGCGTGCGGCGGCTCCACGTTTGCCACCACACCGAAGGTGGTTGCCCCGTACGCGCGCATGCAGTTGATGACGGTATTCGCGAGTTCTGCGGGCAGGACATCCGCCTGCAGCAGCTCCGCGTATCCGCGGTGCGGCCAACCCTGCGGGCTGGGGTGCTCCTTCTGCATCGACTCCCAGAAAGTCATCGCCGTACCTGGATACGTCCCGATGTAGGGCGGGTTCATGTCCTTTCGCAGGTTCCTTTCCATGCTCGCAACCACCGACTCCTGGAGGGCCCTGCTGCGCTTGAGCCAGCCCGCGGCCCGGTCTTCGACGCCCTTCTGCGGGTTTGTGAGGTTGATATCAAGCCAGGCGCGGCTCAGGTCCTTCATGCCGCGTGCCGCCCACGCGTTATGCGAATAGTACGGCAGCCACCAAGTCATCGGCTTGGGCGAAAGGGCGGAATCCGATTCGCTCCATCCGTGGATCAGCCCGTGGCCGGGGTCGTCCGGCGGCAGCTTCAGACTTTCGTCGTGAAGTTCATTCAGCAGATCCACCGTGGCTTCGATCTTGTCGCCGTGCTTCTGCAGCAGCGCATGATCGCCCGTGTAGTTGTAATACCGCGCCAGAAGCGAGAGGGTCATGCCAAACTGGGCTGTCTCCGGGCCGCGCATATCGATCATGCCCTTCGAATCGGTGAAGTCAGTGAGGTAGTTGTCGATGATGTCGTGCGCCATCTGAAAGCGGCCCCATTCCAGATTCGCGTAGGAAGCCATCGTGAAAATGTCCTGGAAGCCATCGCATTCGGGCCCGCGATACCAGAAATCCACCGCGCCGTATCGCGGGTGAGTACCGCCAGGCCTCACCATAAGCTCCTTCGTGAACGCGTGCTTCGACATATCCACCCAGTCGTTTTGCGGCAGCGAAGTCGGCGCGAAATCGTGTAGCAGCTTGTCCCAGTAGGTCGCGAACAGTAGCAACCCGCGGTAAAACGCTTCCGGTTTCGGGTCCACGCGCCGAGGCGGGAACGGAGTGTAAGTATCGCCGTAAACAACCTTGGTCACTTTTCCGTCTTCGATTCGCGTTGTGCGATGCCACGTCCGAACGATGAACTTGTCCGGAGCTTCGACGTCAGCGAACACGATCGCTTCAATGTATGCTGAATCGGAAATCGGGAAGACCTTCCTCACCGCGGGCATCCAGCCGCCGACGAGTCCGTCGAAGCGCTTTTGCGCGGCCTGGTAGGCGAGCTCCGGAAAGAACTGGATCGGGTGATAGGTTTCGGTGCTCGCACCAGGCAGAACGGGTTCGGTTTCGAGCGATTCTTTCGTGCCGACAAAGTTGTCCCACGGCAAGCGCCCGGAACCGCCCCGTTCCCTCTCAGTTCCCTGCGGAGGAGCCGCCAGTCTCACCTGCTCGGGATCCGGGTCGCCGTTTGCTAGAAGTTTGTCCGCGAGCAGATCAGGCGCCGACATCCCGATATCTTTCAAGCTAAGGCCGAGATAGAGTTTGTCCGCCTGGTCAAAGACCGGCTCGGCGCTCTTGGTCAGTACGCGCGCCGTTCCGCTCGACGAGACAAAGGTGATGGACCCGTCGCGGGTCCGCAGATCTTCGTAGACTTTCCAATTCGCGGCACCCGACTTGAACTCACAGACGAGCGTATGACCCTCAGTGTCAACCCCGCCCGCTGAAAGGAAACCGACGGACTCGACTGCGCCAGTAACCGCGGCACCGGCCGGAGCGACCTCGCCGGAAATATATTTTATACCGGCCGTCGCTACGGCCAAGTTCTGCAAGAAGCGTCTGCGATCCATTTCACTTCCCAAAACTGGAATCGTTGTGCGAACTACAGGTCCCGTCCTTGCGCGTCATACATTTTGGAGAAGTCAAAGCTTGCCTTGATCGCGACTTTGCCCGGCGTGCACGAGAAATCGGCGCCCTTCTCCTCCGCACCGATGGTGGCCTCACCCGTCGCGGTGCGCTTGGGGAACGAAATTAGTATGGCGCGAATCGTCTTACCATCCGTGCTGCGCTGAAACTCGACCTTTGAAGGCTCGATCTTCAACTTGCCTTTTTTCGTGACGAGTGCCGTCCTCGCCTTTACGCCGGCTTCTTCGGCGGACTGAAACGCTGACATTTGCGGCCCGGACACGAGCACCAGATAGTCTTCCGTCGGCTGCGCCAGTTGTTTTTCAGCTTCGTCCTCTTTCAGGCTGCCCGCCAGAACCGCGCTCCGCAGCATCGCTTCCCGCACAGTCCGCGAGGAGTACCATCGGATCGCAAAAGTGAGCTGGGGTACTCCACCGCCTGTATCGCCACCCGCTCCGCCAGTTCGGGACGACGAGCCACCACCTCCCCCCATGCCGCCTCGACCTCCGCCACCTCCTCCGCCTGCGGCACCGGAACCTGCGGACGATCCTTGGGGCAGTCCGGACGGCGCACTCCCACTCTCATCGAACCCAGCGTCAGCCTGGATCATTCTTGACCATGGCGAATTTGACAGCACTTTCTGGACGTCCTTGTCGTCCCATTGTTGAAATGGCTTGTCTTTCCACGGGTCGCTTGAGGCCCAAGCGAGCGCAGCGATCGCTAGAATCGCAAAGCTTCTGATGATTGCTTTTCGCATGTTATCCCTCTCATATTGCTGTCAGATTGAGGCGATTCAAACTGACATTTTCGAAGTTTCCCACCGGCCTGCGAGACTTTATATCAGATATCTCTGCCAAAGATCCTGCCCAACCTACTACCGAACCGCTTTCTTCTGAGCCCGCGTCGGCAACTCGCCGACGAGTTCCTAACGCGAGCAATTGTACTCCAAACAGACACAGCATCATTCCCAGAACAAGTAGCGGGCCACGCGCTCTACGAAAATGGCTGCTTGCCGTTACGGGACGAGTGAGCCGAAAGGATTACTTTCCAGCATCAGTCTGCCGGAATAGTATCTAAGATGGTTGCTTGGCTGGGACCGCAGCCGTCGCATGCCGAAGGTGCGACCTCTAACCGACGGCCTTCGAAGCACGACAAGGAGATTGAACACCTGCTTCGCTGGCGCATCGCAATCCTGGTGAGCGTTGCCATCGCGATCAGCTATCTCGATCGCCAGACGCTGCCTGTCGCCGTGAAGGCGATCGGCAAGGACATCCCGCTATCGAACGAACAGTTTTCGGCTCTGCAATCTTCGTTTCTGGTTGCGTATGCCTTTATGTATGCGGGCGGCGGAAAGCTGGCGGACGCGCTGGGCACGCGGCTGGGATTCACCCTGATCATGGCGTTCTGGTCGCTAGCATGCGCGAGCCACGGTTTCGCCAGAACTTTCGCGATGCTGGCCGTGAGCCGGTTCCTGCTGGGCATGGGTGAGGGCGGAGGTTTTCCGGCCGCGACGCGCGCGGTGGCGGAATGGTTTTCGTCGAAAGACAGTGCGACCGCGATGGGAATCATCAACGGCGGCACGGCGGTCGGCGGCGTGGTCGCGCCTCCTTTGATTGCGGTGATCTTGACGTACCTGAACTGGCGTTGGATTTTCTTCATCACCGGAGCGATCGGTCTGCTCTGGACGCTCTGGTGGCGTCTGGAATATTTCCCGCCATCGCAGCATCCGCGTCTTACCGGCGAGGAGCGCAGGGAACTGGAAACTGTGGCAGCCTCGTCCGCCGGCGGGCCAAAATTGAGATGGATCGAGCTGCTGCGCTTTCGCGAGTCGTGGGGCCTGGTGACGGCGAAGTTTCTCAGCGATGCGGCGTGGTATTTCTATTTGTTCTGGCTGCCGAAATATCTGTATGACGCGCGCGGCTTCGACATCAAAGCCGTCGGCACATTTGCGTGGATTCCCTACGCGGCGGCTGGGATTGGGTGCCTGCTGGGAGGATGGTTCTCGAGTCATCTGGTGCGGAGCCATTTTTCCGTGGGGGTTGCCCGAAAAGTGGCGCTGGGGCTGAGCGCAGCCGTGATGCCGTCGGTGCTTCTGATTCCGCATGTGGCGGTTTCGTGGGCCATCGCGATTTTCAGTCTCGCGTATTTCGGTCAGCAATCCTGGTCGACGCTCATCATGGTGCTGCCCACTGATCTTTTTCCCACCAGTGCCGTGGGTGCGGTGGCGGGTCTCGTGGGTTTTGGCGGCGCGATGGGCGGGATTGCCTTTGGCGAATTGGTTGGATACTTGCTCGACCATGGGTTCGGATACGGCGTTGTCTTCACGATAGCGGGGACGCTGCACGTCTTGGCCTTTGCAATTATTCTGGCGACGATTCCGGGAGCCGGGCCCGCGTTACAAAAGGCAAGCGCCTAGCTCGTAAGGCGCGTTCGAGGAGCAAATGAAGATCAAAGAAATTCGCACGCGGGTGGTTCGCTGGCGCGGGCAGACGGTGGCGCTGCCGCCGCACTTCTGCACGAATCCGATGGACGTGCTGCAGTTGCCGGATGCGTCGATGCGCACGTTCACATTTCACGGTTGGCTGATCGTGGAAATCTTCACGGACAACGGTCTGGTGGGCATCGGCAATGCGGCGCTGGCCCCGCAAGTGACGAAGCAGGTGATCGATCTCTACCTCAAGCCGCTTCTCATCGGCGCCGATCCGTGGGACATCGAGTTCCTCTGGCAGCACATGTACCGCAAGACGATGGCATTCGGCCGAAAGGGAATCGGGATGGCGGCGATCAGCGCGGTCGACATCGCGCTGTGGGACATCCTCGGAAAATCCGCGAAGCAGCCGGTGTATCGGCTCCTGGGAGGCCGGACGAAGCCTCGCATCCCCGTTTACGCGAGCCGCCTTTACAGTGTGCCGTTGCCCGAACTCGCCGCCGAGGCAAAGCGCTACAAGGACGAAGGCTACGAAGCGATGAAGCTGCGTCTCGGTTGGGGCCCTACTGATGGCGCCGAAGGCATGCATCATAACGTGAATCTTGTGCGCACGGTGCGCGAGGCCGTCGGCGATGGAATCGACGTGATGGCCGACGCATACATGGGCTGGACGCTGGACTACGCCAAGCGGATGCTGCCGCTTCTTGAACCATTTCATCTTCGCTGGCTCGAAGAGCCAGTCATTCCGGACGACATTCACGGCTACAGTGAACTGAAATCTTATGGGCGCATTCCAATTGCCGGCGGCGAACACGAGTTCACGCTGTCCGGTTTCCGCGAATTGATCCAGGCGCGCGCCGTGGATTACATCCAGTTCGATACCAACCGTGTGGGAGGCATTTCGCAGGCCCGAAAGATTGCGGCGCTGGCCGAAGCACATTCGATCCCCGTGATTCCGCACGCGGGCCAGATGCACAACTATCACGTGGTGATGGCGAGCCTGAATTCTCCGATGGCGGAGTATTTTCCGATTGTCGACGTGGAAGTGGGCAACGAACTCTTCTGGTACATTTTCGAAGGCGAGCCGCGCGCGAAGGATGGCTTCATCGACCTCGACGAAAACGTTCCTGGCCTCGGTCTGACGGTGAACGAGAAGGCTTTGGCGAATTTCGAGGTGATCGAGTGATGTCGTCGGGCGCCGAATGACGCGGCTGATTCAACTTCGCAATAGTGACGAGCGTCGCGTGGCGCTGGTGGACGAGCCGCATCTCCGGCTGCTGGTCGACGCCCCTTCGGTATATGAGCTCGCTAACTTTGCGATCGAGACCGGCGTAACGCTCAGCGAAACGGTGCGCAACCGCACCACCAGCGAGAGGCTCGACTACGATCTCGTCTACAGTGGCCGATCCGACTGGCGAATCCTGCCGCCGATCGATCATCCTGGCGAGCCGGCCCGTTGTCTGATTTCAGGCACCGGGTTGACGCACATGGGCAGCGCTCGCGATCGCCAGGCCATGCACGCTACGTCCGGCGAAGAGCTTACCGACAGCATGAAGATGTTTCGCTCGGGTGTGGAAGGCGGCCGGCCTGCGGCGGGACGCATCGGCACAGCACCGGAGTGGTTCTACAAGGGAACGGGCGCGATGGTGCGCGCGCACAGCGAGCCACTGGAAGTGCCGCCATTCGCGCTCGATGGCGGCGAAGAGGCCGAGATTGCCGGCATCTATTTGATTGGGCCCGATGGCCGTCCGCACCGCGTGGGAATGGCGGGCGGCAACGAATTCTCGGATCATCGCTTCGAGAAGACGAACTACCTGAATCTCGCGAGTTCGAAGCTCCGTACCTGCGCGCTTGGTCCCGAACTTGTCCTCGATCCGAAATTTGATTCCCTGAGAGTCGATATCACGATCGAGCGCGCCGGCAGCGTACTGTGGTCGAAGATGATTCGAACCGGCGAAGCCGAAATGTGCCACAGCCTTCGAAACATCGAATATCACCACTTCAAATTCGACGGACACCGGCGGCCGGGCGACGTTCACGTCCACTTTTTCGGCACGGACTACCTGAGCTTTGGCGACGGCATTCAACTCGCCGATGGCGATATCATGAAGCTTCAGTTCGAAGGCTTTGGCCGCCCGCTGTGCAATCCGGTGCGGATTGCGGGGACGGAGCCTGCGTTGATCGAAGTTAATTCGCTGGGGTGAATGCGATGGCACAGCCGCGCGTGGCAATTCTAGGACTTGGCATCATGGGAGCGGGAATGGCGGGACGAGTGCTGTCCGCGGGCTTCCCGCTTACGGTTTACAACCGCAATCGCGAAAAGGCCGTGGCGTTTGCGAGCCAAGGAGCGACGGTGGCCGCCACGCCTCGGGAAGCCGCGGCGAACGCCGATATTGTGATCAGCATGGTCGCGGACGATGCAGCCTCTCGCGACGTGTGGCTCGGTGAAAACGGGGCGCTGGCGGGCGCGCGCAAGGGCGCGGTGCTCATCGAATCGAGCACGGTGTCGGTTCCGTGGGTGCGCGAACTCGCGGCCGCCGCGGCTGGACGCGGATGCGAACTTCTCGACGCGCCGGTGACAGGCTCGAAGCCTCAGGCTGCCTCTGGCGAGCTGCTTTTTCTCGTCGGGGGCTCCGAGTCGGCGCTCGCCGTTGCGCACCCCGTGCTCGCGGTGATGAGCCGCGACATGGTTCACCTCGGGCCGACGGGCAGTGGCGCGCTTCTGAAGCTCGTCAACAATTTCCTCTGCGGCGTGCAGGCTGCTTCGTTTGCCGAGGCCACAGCGTTGATTGACGCGGGAGGCCTCGATCGTCAAAAAGCCGTTGCAGTTCTTACGAACGGGGCGCCGGGCAGCCCGCTCATCAAGATTATTTCGGCTCGCGCGGCCGCCGGCGATTTCAGCCCGAATTTCCTGCTGCGCTTAATGGCAAAGGATATCGGTTATGCCCAGGCTGAGGGAGCGAGGGACGGCGTAGCCCTTCAAACGGCGGGAGCCGCCCTGGCAGTCTTCAAGAACGCGATCGAATCCGGCCGCGGCGATCAGGACTTTGCCGCGGTGATTGGCTCAGTGCCTCGCGGCTAGGGTTCGCCCTTAGCGTTCGGCGAGTCTTGGAGTTTGGAAACAATGGGGGTGCGGGGCAAGGAATTGTATATAGTATCCGGTCCGGACAGCCTTCCCAGCGAAGCCGACTGCGGGGTGAATCGCAAGTCATGAACAAACGCTACGATCGCAGACAACTGTTGAAAGGAATGGGCGCGGCCTGCGCCTCTTTTCTGCTGCCGACAAACCAGGAAACTGTTGCCGGCACTACCGTTCGGGTTGCGGGTCAAGATGTCGAGCTCCAGATCGCTTCGCTCAGCACACATACGGTGCGTCTGACGATTTCGCCGATCAAAAATGGCCGCGCAATCGATGTACCCGCAAACGGCTCGCTGGTGCGAACCGCCTGGAGCGAGCCTATAACGACAATGCGTGGGCCTATTCAGGAGAAAACTCTCAAGGCTGGCGACTTGCGCGTGGCCATATCACGTGAGCCCCTCGCGTTCGCAATCAGAGCTGCGAGTGGCGAAACAATTCAACAAATCAAGATCGACGAAGAAGCAGGGACTGTTTCATTCCTTACCGGGGATTCGCCGCTACTTGGGCTAGGCGAAGGGGGTGCGCAATTCGACCGGCGCGGCTCGAGTGACTCGATGCACAGTGGACAGGGCGGATACAAGCTTGCGACGCATGGCGGGCGCGTGCCGATTCCGTGGCTGATCGGAACGTCGGGCTGGGCGATCTTCTTTCACCAGCCATTCGGCACATTCGATTTCACGGGTGACGAGAGCAAGTTCAAGCCCGTGAGCGTGGAGTCGGCGCTGCCTCTCGACATTTTCTTCGTAGCCTCACGCGAACCCGCAACCATCATGGCCGAGTACGCTCGATTGACCGGCCGTGCCGAAATGCCGCCGCTGTGGAGTTTCGGTTACCAGCAATCGCACCGCACGCTTGGCACTCCTGAAGAGATTCTTGCCGAAGCAAAAACCTTCCGGGAGAAGAAGCTGCCCTGCGACGCGATGATCTATCTTGGCACTGGATTTTGCCCGAACGGCTGGAACACGGAGAACGGATCCTTCGTCTGGAATTCGCGCGCGTTCCCGGATCCGAAGCAGATGATCGAAGAATTGCACAAGGATCACTTCCGCGTCGTTCCGCATGTGGTGATTCTGTCCGACAAGTTGCGAGGAACGGTCCACGACGGATGTGAGCTGCGTGAATTCGACGAAGCGAGCGCGGCCTGCTATTGGGACACGCATCGCAAAGATTTCGCGTTGGGCGTGGATGGCTGGTGGCCCGATGAGGGCGACCCACTCGATATCCCGTCGCGGCTCGTTCGCAATCGAATGTATTGGGAAGGCCCCCAACTCGACCGCCCGAATGAACGGCCGTACGCATTGCATCGCAACGGGTATGCGGGAATGCAGCGATACGCTTCGTTCTTGTGGTCGGGCGATGTGTATTCGACTTGGGAGACGCTGAAGACCCACGTCCCCATCGCTATCAACACGGGTCTGAGCGGCGTTCCCTACTGGGGCACGGACATCGGCGGGTTCGTCCCAACGAAGGAGTTCACGGCGGAGCTCTATCTGCGGTGGTTTCAATTCGGCGCCTTCTGCACGCTGTTTCGGTGTCACGGACGCACATGGAAGCTGCGCCTGCCCTGGGGATGGAACACAGGCGATCCTGGTCCGATTGAGATTCGCAACTATGATGGCGCTTCGATTCCTGATGTAAGCCAGCTTCATAACACTCAGGTCGAGCCGATTTGCCGAAAGTACCTCGAACTTCGTTATCGCATGCTGCCGTATCTATATAGTGCGGTTCGCGAATGTGCAACGACAGGCATGCCCGTGATGCGCGGGCTTTGGCTGCATTATCCCGATGATGCTATCGCCACCGCGCGCGCCGACGAATACTTGTGGGGACGTGATGTGCTGGTCGCTCCGGTGGTCGAGCAGGGTGTGACATCGCGGCAGGTCTACCTTCCCCGAGGAGGGTGGTACGACTTCTGGACCGGCGAGCACGTTGACGGTGGGCGCGAGATTACCCGCAAGGTCGATCTCGAGACGCTGCCGCTGTATGTTCGTGCGGGCGCAATTCTGCCGCTCGGTCCGGTAAAGCAATATGTGAATGAGAAAGTGGACGCTCCGCTTTCGCTGACCGTGTATCCCGGCGCTGATGGGACCTTCCGTCTCTACGAGGACGATGGCTCTTCTTTCAACTACCGCAAAGGCGAGTGGATGGGAATCGACATGCGCTGGGACAATGCAGCCCGCAAACTATCGCTTCGGCTCGCCGAAGGATCTCGTATGTTGCCTCCCTTGAAGCGCAATATCGAAGTCAAGCTCGAGCAAACTACGCGATCGATTGTTTTCGACGGCCGTGCCGCCGAAGTGAAGTTCTAGAGTCAGGTGCGTTTGAGAACCGCAGGAGGAAAAACCATGCGCATTCGAAATTACCCTATCGCGTTGCTCGCAGCGCTGCTGTCCTTCCCCACTTTCGCTGCCGCCCAACAGATGTCATCCCGTTCGATGGACGACTTGAACTGGATGGAGTTCAAGCAACTCGTCCCCGCGAAAATCAAGACCGTGATACTCACCGTCGGAACCCTCGAGGCGCACGGGTTCATCAACAATGGCGCGGACAATACCGTTCCCGTGGGAATTGCCAACGCTATTGCCGCCGACGTGAACGCGCTGATCGCACCGCACATCCCGTACGGGATTACCGACATCCTCGCGCCGTATCCCGGCAGCCTTTATATTCCAGAACAGCCATTCCGCGATTACGTGCGGGCTGTGGTGATTGGGCTCGTGAATAACGGGTTCAAGAACATCATCATTCTCAACGGCCACGGACCGCAGGTGGGCGTGATCCAAAGTGTGGCCCAGGAGATTTCGCTGCAGTACAAGGTGAACACGCTCGTCATCAACTGGTGGATTTTGGCCACTGACGTCACGAAGGAAGTGTTTGGCGAGGACGGCGGTCACGCAACGAACAACGAAACGGCGATGGTGCAAGCCATCAACCCGAAGCTCGTCCATTGGGACTTGTTCACCGGCAAAGACATGGCGACAGCTCTGCCTTCGCCGGGCGATGGCTGGGCGGCGGTTCCCTTCCCTTCTACGATCCTGCTCTACACCGAGGGACAAGGCCTCCCGAAGGATCGCAGTCAGGCAAAGGCGGAGGAGTATTTCCAGAAAGTGGTCGCGCGCGTGAAGGTGCTAATACAGGACACATTGCACAAGTGGGAAATGGCTGGCTTCAACTAACGCGGCGAGGACTGAGATACGAAGACGACACGAAACCTGTCTGCCGCGACGACGCGTTCACGTAATTGGCGGACGCTTCTTGTGCCAATCCGTGTGGCTCTGGTAGAGGCGCGCAGCCGCGATCACCCCGTGATCGTTCTGGGCGCGGCCGATGAACTGAACTCCGAACGGCAGCTTATCCTTGCTGAACCCGCATGGCACTGTGATCGCCGGCAAGCCGCACAAGCTCGAAATCCCGTCGGGCTCCCGGGTCCCAATCGGCCCCTCGGAATCATCGTCGACAGCCTCAATCAAAGAGGCCGCGCTGGATTCGCCCGCCGTCGCGAGCACATCGTAGTGCTCGAAAAGCCCGTCGATTTGCTTCTGCAGGAAGGTTCGCACGCGCTGCACTTGCAGATAGTCTGTAACCGAAAATTCGCTTCCCGCGTAGCCGTTGATTTTGCCGAGCGGATCTTCAAGCTCGAAGCAGCGCCCCGACTCAATCAAATCCTGAAATGACGAAACGGCTTCCATTTGAATAGTGAGTTCGGCCACTTGCTCGTAGGGACCGTCGGGAATGGCTACATCGGAGACGCGAGCGCCGTTCTGTTCGAGAATTTTCAGGGCGGCATTGACGGAATCGTCGAGGCCGGGATCGAGTTTGTTCCAGGCGTTAGTTAGCCGGCCGATTCGGAGGGGCTTCTTCGGCTCGAGTTCAGGCGCGGGGTAGCGAAAGTCGCCTGGGACCGAATCGATGTCCCTCGGATCGTGGCCGCCGATGACGGAAAGGACGAGGCCGCAATCGTCCGCAGTGCGAGCCATGGGGCAAAGCTTATCCATCGACCATGCGATCGCCATCGCGCCGTACCGGCTCACGCGACCGAAACTCGGACGCAGCGCGGCGATACCGCACCATGCGCCCGGGCAGATCGTCGAACCGCGCGTATCGGAGCCAAGCGCCCACGGTGCGAGCGCGGCCGAAACTACCGCGCCAGACCCGCTGGACGAGCCGCACGTCCAATATTTCATATTCCACGGATTCTTCGACGCCCCCTGGAGCGACGCATGCGCCGACGAGTACCCGAGTCCGCCTGCTAGTTCGATCATGGCGACCTTGCCAATCAGAACTGCTCCGGCACGATTGAGCTTTTCGACGATTGTGGCGTTATAGTCGAACGTCCGGTTCGCGAACGGTTTCGCGCCCCACGTAGTGGGGTATCCTTCCACGGCGATAAGATCCTTGAGGCCGTAAGGCACGCCGTGCAGTGGGCCGCGATAGTGTCCTGCGGCAATCTCGGCTTCCGCGGCGTGCGCTTGCTTCAAGGCAAGCTCGGGCGTAATGGTTGCGTACGCATTGAGCTTCGGGCCGAGGCTCTCGCTTCGCGCGAGGTAGCCTTCTGTAAGCTCGACAGGAGAAATCTTGCGAGCGCGCATCTGATCGCCGAGTTCGCGAACGGAGAGGTAAAGGACGTCTTCGCCAAGCACGGGGGTTAGTCGCCGCTCCCTTCCTTGAGTTCGCTCAGCCTGTCGAAGGAAACTCGGAGCACGCTGGCCGGCGGGTCGCCGTTTTGCACCGCGAACTCGCGAACGGGAGCCATCAAGCGCTGGTGCTGTGCGAGTATCCTGCGCAGACGCTTTTTCTGGTCGTCCGAGAAGCGGTCACCATATTTGCGCAGGATGTTCGCGAGCTTTGCGTCGACATCCGCAGTCTGTTGAGCTGTAAGACCCTTCAGCGGCTCGCCCTTCTGATCCTGCACGGGCGCGGAGAACGCAGGAGTGGCTCCCAGCAGCGCGGGGGCGGAAATCGACGCTGCAGCTGCGAGTGCCGCTTTGCGGCTAAACTGTCTGCGGGAGATCGTAGGCGGCGGTTGCTGGCTGGCCTCGTAGTCCGGCCGGGGATCAGATGAACCGGTGGAAGATTTGAGCACGGAGCATGGTGCTGTATATAATATGCAACCGTCAAGCGGCTTTCTCGACCACTCCTTATCTTTCGCCGGATGAGAGAGTTCCGGCCCTTTCGCAGCTTTCACAACTCTCACGGGGAGACGATCGTGCCGATGTCAAATCCATTGCTAAATCCAACGACAAATCCTGCCGCTCCGAGAAATGACTCATGGGCACCGAGATGGACCCACCGAGTGGGAACGCTGCTCGGTTGCGTTCTGGCCGTTGCAGCTTTCGCGTCGAGGGCGAATTCCCAGCGGCGAATCGAAGACAACGAGTTCTTGCGCCAAGTCTTTCAGAAACACGAATTCTCGGGGCGACCTTTCGGGCCAGCACGCTGGCTGAAAGGCGGGGAAGCCTACACCACTGTGGAAGCTTCGGCGTCCGCGCACGAGGCGCGCGATGTGGTTCGGTACGAGACCGCCACGGGAAAGCGCGAAGTCTTGATTTCGGCGTCCGATCTAGTGCCGGCTGGCGCGGGTCAGCCACTTGAGATTCAGGACTACGATTGGTCGACGGATATGAACCGCGTGTTGATTTACACGAATTCGCAGCGCGTATGGCGGCAGAACACTCGCGGCGATTACTGGGTATTCGATCGCCAGGCAAAAACTCTTCGCAAACTAGGCGGTGACTTTGAGCCTGCAACGCTGATGTTCGCAACGTTTTCGCCGGATGGTTCGAAAGTCGCATACGTGCACAAGAACAACGTCTACGTCGAGGACGTACATACCGGGGCAATCGCGCAGCTCACTCATGATGGGTCGGAATCGATTGTCAACGGCACGTCCGACTGGGTGTATGAAGAGGAACTCGACATCCGCAACGCGTATCGGTGGAGTCCTGACGGGCAGCGCATTGCGTACTGGCAATTCAATACGAGCACGGTGAAGGACTTCGCGCTCATTTACAACGCGGACGCGCCATACCATGTACTGACCCACATTCCCTATCCCGAGTTTGGCGTGTATCCGCAGGTGAAAGAGATTCCCTACCCCGAACCGGGCACGCCGAATTCTCTCGTGCGCGTCGGCGTTGTATCAGTTAGCGGCGGTGAAACGAAATGGATGCAAGTGACCGGCGACCCGGAAAAGAGCTACATCGCGCGGATGGAATGGGCGGGAGATTCCAATACACTGGAGATTCAGCACCTGAACCGGCGGCAAGACACGGTCGAGATGATCCTCGCGGACGCGAATTCCGGCGCGGTGTCCGTGATCCACACCGAACACGATGACGCGTGGGTCGAGGTGGTGAACGATGTCGAGTGGCTGCACGGCGGCAAGGATTTCCTTTGGGTGAGCGAGCGCGACGGATGGCGGCACGTCTACACGATTTCGCGCGATGGGAAACAGATGCACCTCGTCACTCCCGGCGCGTTCGACGTCGTTCAAGTGGTGGGAGTGGATCCCCAGGGGCAATGGCTCTACTACATCGCGTCGCCCGAAAACGCCACACAGCGTTTTCTCTATCGGAGCAAACTCGACGGCAGCGCAACAGCGGAGCGCGTCACGCCCGCGAACGAACCGGGCGCGCACAGCTACGACATCTCGCCGGACTTCCACTGGGCGGTCCACGTCTATTCGACAATCGACACGCCGCCCGTTACCGAACTCGTTCGCTTTCCGGATCAGCATGTCGAGCGGGCCCTGGAAGACAATGCCCCGTTGCGCGCGAAACTGAAGGAGCTGATTTCGGCTCCCGCCGAATATTTGAAGGTCGATATCGGTGGAGGCACGGTGCTCGACGCATGGATGATCAAGCCGAAGAATTTCGATCCGTCGAAGAAATATCCGGTGCTTGTATTCGTCTACGGCGAGCCGGCGGGACAGACCGTGGAGGATCGCTGGGGCGGCGAGCAGGGATTGTGGCACCGCTTCCTAAGCAACGAAGGGTATATCGTCGCCAGCTTCGATAATCACGGCACGCCCGCGCCGCGAGGCCGCGAGTGGCGCAAGATCGTCTACGGAGCTGTAGGCGTGCTTTCCTCGAAGGAGCAAGTCGCGGCGCTTCAAAAGTTCGAGCAAACCTATCCGTTTGTGGATAGCTCGCGCGTTGCCGTATGGGGCTGGAGCGGCGGCGGCTCGAACACGCTCAACCTGATGTTTCGCTCGCCGGATGTTTACAAAGTGGGGATGAGCGTTGCGCCAGTGGCCGATCAGCGGCTCTACGATTCGATCTACCAGGAACGATACATGGGCCTCCCACAGGAAAATGCGAACGGTTACAAAATCAGTTCCGCGATCAATTTTGCGGAAGGGCTTCGCGGGGATTTGCTAGTCGTTCACAGCCCCGACGACGACAACGTGCATTTCCAGGGGACCGAGCTTCTCATCAATCGGCTAGTAGAGCTTGGGAAGCAATTCGACTTCATGGAGTATCCGGGTCGAACTCATTCGCTCTCCGAAGGCCCAGGAACCCACTACCATCTTTATTGTCTGTTGACGCGATACCTCGAAGACCATCTGCCGCCGAATCAACAATCCCATTGATTGTCTTGCAGCGGTGAGATAAGTCCGTGCCCCCACGACGACTGAATCGATGTGGGCACGGGTGCACGGGCGCCGTGCTGCTCGACGACTGCACTCCACTTGAGCAGAGAACCATTTAGCATGGACATCTCGTAATAGATGTTCCACGGACACGAATGATGGCGAGAAGGAAGGGTTGCGGGGATTACGAAACTTTCACGGAACGCCGAACGCGTTCGGGTTTTCCTTGCGTCGCCGAAGTCTGGTCGCGGGCGATTGTTATCAGGAGCGGCAGCACGTCGCCGAAAGCCGTGCTGCCCGCGGGCACGCCGAAATCGAAGTAGAGGCGCTTATAGAGTGGGTAAAGTTGATCGTACACGCGCTGCGATGCAGCGTCGGGTTTGTACACCGTGTGAGGCGGGCAAATCTGGCGCTGAGCCTCTTCAATCGTGCGGAACGTCCCCGCGGCGAGAAACGCGAAAATCGCGGAACCGAGACTCGTCACTTTGCTGCTCGGCACCAACACCGGGCGGCCGAGGACGTTCGCGTAGATTTGATTCAGCGGGGTATTGGTCTGCGGAATGCCGCCGGCATTGATGACGCGCTCGATTTTGGTGCCGTGTTCGGCCATGCGATCCAGAATCACTCGCGTGTGGAATGCGGTGCCCTCGATCGCGGCGAAAAGCTCGTCTTTCGCGGTGTGCTGCAAGTTCCAGCCGAGCGTCATGCCCCGCAGATTCGCGTTGACCAGCACGGTGCGATCGCCATTGTCCCACGTCATTCGCAGCAGCCCAGTTTGCCCCGCGCGATAGGCTTCGAGTCCCTGGCTCAATTCGGAAACGGTCGTATTCGCACGCGTGGCGATCGCATTGAAGATGTCGCCTGTCGCGGAAAGTCCCGCTTCGATGCCCGTGTAGTTCGGGTGGACGCTTCCCTTTACCACGCCGCAGACGCCGGGAACGAGCTGTGTCTGGCGCGAGATTCCGATGATGCACGTAGACGTGCCGATGACGTTGGCGATGTCTTTTTCCTGAGTGCCGGCGCCAATCGCATCCCAGTGCGCGTCAAACGCACCGACTGGAATTGGAATCCCGGCTTTCAATCCAAGTTTCTCCGCCCAGAAAGGCGAAAGCGTTCCGGCAATCTTGTCGGAAGTTTCGTATGTGCCCTGAAGCTTCTCGCGCACACCCGCAAGAAGAGGATCCAGCTTGACGAGGAATTCCTCGGGCGGAAGGCCGCCGAGATCGGGATGCCACAGCCACTTGTGGCCCATCGCGCAGACGCTGCGCTTGGCCTTCACCGGGTCCGTGACGCCGCAGAGCGTTGCCGCCACCATGTCGCAGTGCTCGAATGCGCTGGCAAGCTGCCCGCGTTTCGCCGGATTGTGGCGCAGCCAGTGCAGAAGCTTCGCCCATCCCCATTCCGACGAATAAATTCCGCCGCACCACTCGATCGCTTCCAGTTTTTCGCGGTGCGCGAGTTCCGTGATTTCAGCGGCTTCCGATTTTGCGCGGTGATCGCACCAGAGGTAATACTCGTCGAGCGGCGCCATTCCCGCGCCCACAGGAATCACCGACGAGCCGGTGGTGTCGAGCGCGATCGCCTCGATCTTGTCTCCGGTTACGCCAGCAGACTTGAGGGCTTCGCGCGTTGCCGCCGCGAGAGCGCGCATGTGGTCGTCGTGCGACTCTGTGGCGTACTCAGGATCTTCGCGCTTCCGGTGCAGCGGGTATTCGGAGACGGCGGAGCCGAGCATTCCTTTCGCGCTGTCGACGATCGACACGCGCACGCTGAGGGTTCCGAAATCGACTCCGGCTACGATGGCCATGAAGGATCGCGCTCCGCGCTAGCAGGCTTCGTGATCGTGCCAGTACATGTCCCAGCCGAGATAGCGCACCGCGGCTTCGTGCACGGCAGGGGCAACCGTCGAGAAGTTCGCGGCCACGTGATGCTCGAAACCGTTTTCGCAGATGTAGTGCAGCAGCTTCTGCATCCGCGGAATCTCCACCACTCCCGCGCCGCCAAACGTTTCCAGTGCGTCATCGGTGAAATTGCCGCTGCCCACGTATCCGCGCATGTGCCCGGCCGTATCGTCGGTGGAAAACCGCACGTACGTCATCGCGCCGGCTTTCACCTGCCCCACGCATGTGCCGAACGTGTTTTCCTTGCCGACGGTTCCGGCGATGATCTCCTGAAAATCCATTTTCACGTTCTTGAAGAAATGCTTCGGCAGGTTGCTGCAGTGAAAGCAGACGGCCTTGTTGGGATTGTCGCCGTAGTTGTTGTTCCAATCGAGCAGCGCGCTCGGCGTTTCCGACGCCAGCCGCAGCGCATGCATGCCGAGAACGCCGCAAATATCCACTTCGCACGCGCTCGACATCAGATCGTCGCTCATCATGCTCATCACCGTGCACGGCACGACGCCGAAGTTTTCTTCCAGCGACGTCCAGCACTGGATGGCGCTGATCGAGACCTCGGTCTGCTTCATCCATTGATCGATTACGGCGCCCAGCTTGGCCATCTTCAGCAGCGCCGGTGCGGGAACGTCGGCGGTCGTCACGTATTTGTGAATGGCCTGGAGCTTGGCCTGCGCGGTGGGATCGTCGTCCTTCATGCGGCTGATGCGGCCCAGCACCTCCGAAAGGTCCAGCGTCTCGACGGAAATTCCCTGCGATTCCAATATCTTTTCGCTGTAGCGGACGGTGTTGAAAGCCGTCGGACGCGCGCCGAGAGCGCCGATGCGAAGATTCTTGAGGCCCTTCACCACGCGGCACGTAGCCGCAAACGACAAAAGGTCTTGCCTGAATTCCTCCGTGGCCGGTCCAACGGTATGCAACGTAGTTAGAGAATACGGAATGCCGTACTGACTCAGGTTGTTGCAGGCCGACATCTTGCCGCAAAAGCTGTCGCGGCGGTGGCTGATCGTCATCTTCGAAGGAGTGTCGGGCGTCGCCTGAACCAGCACGGGGACGCGAAGATTCGCCAGACGGATCGTGTCGGCGATGGCTCGCTCGTCGCCGAAATTCGGAAGCGTCACGATGATTCCGTCGATCTTATCGCCACTCGCGCGAAACAAATCGGCGCAGCGCCTCGCCTCTTCGTGAGTTTCCACCGCCCCATATTTGCTTTGATGGGGTTCGAGCGCGACTACGTCCATGCCGCACTGGTGCAGCGTCTGCATGATTTCTTTCCGGCCAACCTCCGCCAGATGCCCTGGGAAAAACCCGCGGTTCCCCACGACCAGGCCCATCGTCATCTTCTTCTTGTCGTTAGCCATTCATCGCCCCAGTGACAAAGCCGAAGCGGCTCGTTGCTACGTCCGCGTCCGGACGTCTCTTATTTCTTCCCCAGTGTCTGCCCATAGTAGGCCTTGCTGCCGTGCTTGCGCAGGAAGTGCTTGTCATGCAGAGGGCGCGGCAGCGGCCCTGCGTTCTCATCGAGTGCCGTCGTGTAAAACGCCATCCTGGCAACGGATTCCAGGATCACAGCGTTGTGCACAGCGGACGCAACATCGGGGCCCCAGCAAAAAGGCCCGTGTCCGCGGACGAGCACGGCTGGAATGCTTTCGGCGTCAATATTGTTAAAAGTTCGGCAGATCGCTTCGCCCGTATTCTTCTCGTACTCGGAGCCGATCTCGCTCGCGCTGAGATGCTCGGTGACGGGTACCGGTCCGTGAAAATAATCGGCGTGCGTTGTCCCGAAGCAAGGAATCGGCCTGCCGGCCTGCGCCCAGGACGTGGCAAACTCCGAGTGCGTGTGAGCCACACCGCCAATCGCGGGGAAATGGCGATACAGCAGAACGTGCGTGGCCAAATCCGACGACGGCCGCAGCTCGCCGTCGACAATCGAACCTTCAAGGTCGGTGATGACCATGTCGCCGGACTTCAGTTTCTCGTACGGGACGCCGCTGGGCTTGATCGCGACCAATCCTTGCTCCCGGTCGATGCCGCTGGCATTGCCGAACGTGTACAGCACCAAGCCCTTGCGGACCAGTTCCAGATTGGCTTCCAGAACCTCTTCGCGTAGTCGCGCCAATAGCATGGTAAGCCTGGGGCTCGCGCTGAATCACACCCTGAGTAAACGTTTTCTCGAAGAGAAAACTCTACTGAAACCAGTACTTAGTGTCAATAACAATTACGGCGTCGCTCAACTGCCGTAAACGAACTGGTATCACTCCGTAGGCGGAATTTTCGGCTTCCCACGATTCGGGTTCTTGGGAGCCATGGCCGTCGAGTGTCGGAGCACCAGGGCAGTGCGCAGCGTGTACTCCGTCCCGCCGGGCAACGGCGTTTTGCGCTGAACTTCGGCCAAAAGCGCGTTGAAAGCCAGCCGGGCAATGTCCGTCTGAGACATGCGCACAGTCGTCAACGGCGGAACAACGAACTGAGCCAGTCGAATGTCATCAAAGCCGATCACGGACAAATCCTGCGGAATGTGGACACCCTGATCGTAACTCTCTCGCAAGACTCCCATGGCGGTCATATCGTTCGAGCAAATCACGGCTGTTGGACGTTTCGGAAGAGCCAGCAGTTTCCGCATCGCCGCGATTCCACCTTCCATCGTGTGATTGCCTTCAATCAAGTAGCTCGGCTCGATCGGCAATCCGATTTCTTCCATCGAATGAGAAAACGCCCGCTGCCGGGCGACGGCCGATTTCAAAGTCAGGGGGCCGGAAATGAAGGCAATTCTTTCATGCCGAAGCGCCGCTATGTGCTGAACCGCCTGGCGCAATCCGTGTAGATAATCGATGCGAATATTGCTGATCCTCGGAAGCGCCGGCCCGACGTCGATAAAGACTAGTGGAACGTTCCGCGATTTCAAGTCTTCGAACAGGGCTTCTTCCATGCCGAACGTGACAACGGCCACGCCCTCCACGCGGCGCTCGATCATGCGTCGAACCGAAAGCGCCATGCGCTTCGGGTCGTGCACGGTAGAGGTGAGCAGCACTTCGTAATTGTTTTGGACGGCAACGTCCTCGAAACTTTGCACGATTTCGGGGAAAAAAGGATTCGTGATTTCCGATACGATCAACCCAAAAATTCGGCTGCGGCCCGACACAAGCGAGCGCGCTTGCGTGTTTGGATAATAGCCAAGCTCTTCGATGACTTTCCAAACGCGCCGTGAGAGTTGCGGAGTAACGGTAGGAACGCCGTTAATCGTGCGCGAGACCGTAGCAATCGAGACGCGCGCGCGCTTCGCTACTTCGTGAATACTCAAGCTGTTACCTCAATCCACTTGGTCGCGCCAACCACTCGAGAGCCAGATGTTCCGTACCTGGTAGCGCTTTGCCAAACAGGGGCTTCCCAAGCGTTCCGGGGCAAGATCGTGAATGCGCTTGGCGGAATTTGTCAACTGCTCTTCCCGCGGCAAGACACGGCCCTTTAGCCTATCTCCGGCCGACTTGACCCGATCTTCCAATAAACCGCATATCGCTCCCCAATAATACGATGCAATGGGATCAGCGTCGCGGCACTTTTCTGCCCGACTGTTTGAAACGTAAGCGGCTGACCTTGCACCGGCTCCAGCCAGGCAACCGACCGAGCGTCGTTCGGCGATTTCAGCGAGATGTCCGCTGATCCGACTGCTTTCGCTCGCGGCGGTGCGAGCTCCGTGTTGCCGTGATCCGCATCGTACTGCATTTCTTTCGTGAGCCCTTCCGAGCCCAGGCGGCCAGCCAGCACGATCGGCCCATAGAGTGCAGCCTGCTGCGTGGGATCTCCGAGCAAAGGCTCTGAGTGAAGGCGCATCGGCAGCTTTATTTCAAGTTTGTCGCCGTCCGCCCAAGTGCGATTGATTTTGAGATAGCTCCCTGCGCTTGCAAACGCTGGCAGCGGCTTGCCATTCAACGATGCCGAACCACCGTCAGCTACCCAGATCGGAACGCGCACGCTGATTCCCGCAACGACCGGTTGCTTCACTTTCACGGTGATCACAGTACCCTCCTGGTCCGGGAACTGTGTTTCCTGACGAATTGTGATCCCCTGCTCCGCCCAGTGCGCTTCCGAAGAAATGAACAGGTTGATGAAGACTTCATTCGCATTGTGGAAGTAAATCGAATCGCCAAATTTCGAGAACTCCTCCGCTCCAGTGCCGGTACAGCACCAGAAAGAGTTGTATTCCGAATGGAAGAATTTCCAGTAGCCGGTCTCGAGCGGCAGATAGTACATTTTCATGCCTCGCGCGTCTTGCGTGCCAAGTCTCGAATTGAAGAGTGTTCGCTCGTAGTAATCGAAATAGCGCGGGTCCGCGGTCCACTGGTACAAGTGCCGCGTCAACTTCAGCATGTTGTATCCGCAGCAGCATTCCTCGGACCACAAGCTCAGTTCACCCTTCAGGTCTCCTGGATCCGTGTTCCACGATTCGCCATTGCTGGTGCCCCCTGTCGCATACGCGCGCTCGGAAGTGACTTCATCCCAAAAGTATTTGGCAACTTCATGGTAGTAGGGGTCGCCGGTCAGCTCATAACGCCGCGCCGCGCCAATCACTTTCGGGATGTGCGTGTTGACGTGCAGCCCTTTCAGTTCGTCTCGATGCCCCGCCAGCGGATCGAAAAAGGACGGCTGCTCGAAACGGCGCGCCGTCTCGAAATAACGCCAATTCCCCGTGATTGCGGCAAGATTGTGGAGAGCCTCGTTCGTACCACCATACTCCGTCTTCAATATCCGCTGCATTTGTGAATCGCTGATTCCTATCGTCCAATGGGCCATCCATCGGGCCATACCCTGAGCAACCGCGAGAGCCTGCTCATTGTGGCAATAAGTGTACATGTCCAGATTGCCGGCCATGATTTTGTGTAGAGTATAGAAGGGTGCCCAGACTCCCCGGCCCGCGCTCAGACGGTCGAAGAACTCCTCCGGGAATGCGCTTAAGTAACCATTTCCCAGAGCTTCCTGGCACTTCGCAAGTTCCGCAACGACTGCATTCCCTTTCTGTTTCAGCGATTCGTCTCCGGTGCTCGCATATCCCAGGGCGCTCGCGGATAGATAATGACCCGTGAAATGTCCCCGAAGCTCGACGGTTGGCGATTCCCAACCGCCTAGCGGCTCAGCCGAACTCGGTAATTTGGCGTTCACGCGAAAGTTGTGCACCAAACGATCAACAGGAAGCGAGGCCAGATACGTTTGGTTGATGCGAGCAGCGTCAAGAAAGGGACCATCGAGCAAGCGCACTTGCTCAAGCGGGAACGGAACAGCAAGAAATTCGATTCGCTCCCGCGGACCTCGGTTCCCATCCTGGGGCAGTGGCAGGGCCAAAGCTGAGATCGACCTTGGAAGGCACGCAGCCACCGCGGAGGTCGCGATTCCAGAGACGAACCGGCGGCGCGAGATCCTATTTCGAGATTTCATGATGTCCTCACTGGTCCGAACCTCTGCTACATTCTATTCGCGAGCCATTCTGCCGGCAAACCGTCTATCTATCTCAGCCGCGCACCGCGAACCATTACATCTGCGGCGGCTGACCACTTGTCATTTCACTCGGCTCGCAGAGGGGTTCCATCTGTTCCAGCAACTTCGAGGCGTCGGCGGAAGCCGAAGTCGTGATTGAACGGAGAACGAACGATGCGGATGCGAAACTTGGGCTATAGCAATTCATCCTGATTTTTATCTCCCGTTTCGCGCCGGAGGTTAGCAAAAAGATTCGCCGGGAGCCATCGCTGGCCCCCGGCGAAGTTACTTGAGGCTAATCAGCTTCGCGATTAGAACTCGAGGTTGAACCGCAACTCGATCGCGCGCGCTCCGTCCGTCGGGCTTGTACCGAAATAAACGGGGCCGGCAGTTCCGAAGTTGCCACCGGTGATGTTGGCTCCCGGAGTCAGACCGAAGTTCGGGTGATTGAATACGTTCAGGAATTCACCCTGGAAGGAAAACCGAAGGTTCTCGCGAATCGGTATCGCTTTCGTGATCGCCAGATCTTCGTTGAAAAACCGGGGGCCATGCAAGTACACGACGTCTCCGATCGTACCGGGCGTAGTGTTTGGAGTGATGTAGGTCGGATTTGCAAGGCCGTTGCTGCCGATGTACTTGGGGTTGACCAAGTCAACGAACGGGGCACCCGTGACATGGTAGACGCCAACCGAACTCTGAAGCTGCGAAGGCGTTACGCCATTCAACACGATCCCCGGATCGGCGAAGTCATTGTATGTGGAGCTGTACACGCCGTTGAGGTAGCTCGCGCTGAGCAACTGGTACGGCTCGCCACCCTGGAGAGAAACGATCGTTCCGAGCGACCATCCACCTACGATCCTGTCGACGACGCCGCTTTGATTGAGGAACTGCTTACCGACACCGAAGGGCAAATCGTACGTGCCGTTGGCGTGGAGGGAATTGCGGATGTCGAACGGAAGCGGCGCGTAGCTTTCCCGCAGGTTCCGGAGGCTGAACTGGTTGAAAACGCCCGTCCAGCTATTCTGGGTGTTGATTCCAAGCGTGTGGCTCCAGGTGTAGTTCACGTCGAACTGCATCCCGTGCCATTGCTTCTGCCGGAAGTCAACCTGCAAGCCGTTGTAATTGGAGTAGCCGGCCTGGGTTGTGAAGCCCACATCCTGACCTGACTCAAGTGGGTTCATTTGGAAGAAGTTGATCGGATACGGTCCTCCGGCACCCGTGTAGCCAACGTTCGGATTCGTGCAGGGAGCAAAACCGGGGGTCACAAGGTTGCAGAAGTATGTTGGATTTCCGCCCGGCCCGCCAGCCAGTGCAGTCGCTGCTGCCCCAGCAGATCCGTTCTGCAGCCAAGTCGTGAACAAGGGACTCGCGTAGCCGTTCGCATTGGTTGGTCCGGCGAAAGATCCCACGAACGCGTTGTCGAATATGGGTGTAGCTGCCTCGCCGGCGAAACCCAAGTTGGCAAAAGTCTGCGGCGGTGCGGCGCCGACGCCCGTGTAACCGTTCGCAGCATTGACCGCGAGGTTCTTCTGAGCCTGCTCGAACTGCGTCAGGAAACCGTTCTCGAATATGTTCACTTCATCGGTGAACAGATTCAGCCACTGATGAACGCTGCGGCTGCCGATGTAGCGAACTTCGATGGCGTTGTTCCGGCCGATGGGCCGCTGGATGCTCAAGTTCCACGATTGAGTGTAGGGCTGCTTGATGTTCGGATTGATCGCACCCAATGCGATGCCCGGATTGTAAATCTGCTGGAACGGTTGAATGAACGTCAAACCCGCCTCCGGGAAGGAGGTTGTGTAGTTCGGCGTGATGTTGCTGTAAGGCGGGAGCGTCATCGGCTGCTGGAATCCGCCATTGAGCGGTAGCGAGCCAGGCACGAATTCGCCAGGGGCGTTCGCGTTGATGTTATCCAGCAGCTGGTTGTTCTGGTAGAAGAAAGCGCCGTAATCGGTCGCCGCGTCCCAGAAGAACTGGTAAGGCTCCGTGTAGTTGCGGAACGAGAAGCCGGCGCGGATGACGGTCTGCCCCTGGGCGGTCAATCGACCCAAGAATCCGTCGGTGTAAGACGGTGACCATGCGATACCGACTTGTGGCTGCGGGCTCTTGTTCCAGGCATTGTATTGATGTCCGTTGGCAGTCAGCAGTGGGTTCTGGTTCCCAGTCAAAGTACCGGGCATAAACTCATTGCCGGCACCCGATGGTCCCCAGACGCCGTCAAGACCAGCGCTTTGATAGGCGTTCTTCAAATCGTGGTCGTCACCAGTAAAGTCCCAGCGGAGACCATAGTTCAAGGTGAGGTTTGTCTTGATGCGCCACGAGTCTTGGAAGAACAAGCCCCACGCCTTTTGCAACTCGTCGAGAACGAACGGCGCGGTGCTATTCTCGTATTGCTTCGTATTCGGATTCAAAGCAAACGCGATGCGGTCGGCTGCGCCGTTTGAAGCGCCTACGTCACCAGCAAGAATCGCGTAAATCTGCTCTCCTTCGGCAGTCTGGGCGGCCGTTGCGCCCGCATTCTGGAGGGCAGTGGAGACTGGATTGAAGGCTGGGTCGCCCGGCACAAGGCCCACATTGAGGAAATTGACGCCCGCTGGCGGGTTCCAATAGTGGTCCTGCTCGCGATACCACGACCCACCATAGGTAAACGTATGCGCCCCATGTTGCCAGGTCATATTGTCAGAGAAATTGAAAAGGGGGTAATAAGTTGTGACCGTTCCAGCCACCGCACCCTGATCACCGTCACCGGACATAAATCCGTAAGAGCTGGGAGCGCCCGGATATGGAAGGTCCCACTGGACGTCTGTATCGCCGACGACGGGAGTCTTCACGCCAAGAACGTAGCCGTCCCAGTTATACAGGAAGCCGCCGCGGAACTGGTTTACGAGGGTTGGCTTGATCGTCCAATCCAAGCCTACCGCAGCGGTGTAGACGTTCGAGCCCTCGTTTCCCTCAGTATTGGTGAAGGTGCTCCCGGGAAAGAATGGGGCCACCTGACCGGGCTGATTGTACTTCGTCTCATTCCAGGCAAAGTTGACTCTGAAATTCTGAGAAACGTTGTAGTCAACACGAACGGCCGGGAAGTAGTACGTGATCGGGCTCTGCACAAGGAAATTGACGTTCTCGACGTTGGGATCCCCAGAAATAGGCGTTGTGGGCAGACCGGAAGTGGCAGAGTTGATCGCTGTGAGCTCTGCGGCGGTACGGCTATTGATTGAATTGATGGCGCCCGGGGTCGTCGCCACCACACTCCCTGGACCGATGAGCTGCACAGGGCCAGACATACCGGGAGCGAAAAAGGAACCGCCCTGTGTGGTCGCGGTAAGGATCTGGTTGGTAGCAGTATACGAACTCGGCTGCTTCAACTCCGCAAAGCTGCCATAGAAAAAAAGCTTGTTCTTGATAATCGGGCCGCCCACGCTGCCACCGAAATCGTTGAGTCTGAGGTGATTTCTCGGCAGGCCATCGGCGTTGTTAATCCAGCTATTGGCATTCAGTTTGTCGTTCTGCAGGTTGTCGAAGGCGCGACCATGGAATGAGTTCGAACCGCGGCGCGTGACGAAATTCACCTGCATATCTGTCGCGCCAAAGCCCGTGCCCAAGTCGAGCTGATCGCTCTGAACCGTCATTTCCTGCATGTCTTCGAGACGGGCTTGGAGCGACGGAGCCTGGTTGCCGCTGAACTTCATGCGGCTGGTGCTGGAGATAACTCCGTCGATGTTGTTGCCCTGCGCGATCACCGGCAACCCGTTCCATGTGCCGGCTCCTTCAACGCCGGTGTAGCCGGGCGTCAAGAACGCCAGTTGGCTCACATCGCGCCCATTAATAGGCAGGTCCTCGAGTTGCTTTATGTCGATCGTCGAGGAGATCGCGTTCGAGCTGGTTTCCACCAGCGGTGTCTCGCTCTCGTGTACCTCCACCGTTTGGGTCGCCACTCCGACCTTCATCGTTGCGCTGAGGTCGGTCACCTGCGTCGCATGAACAGCGACCGCGTCGAACGCTTGCGAGTCGAAGCCGGCTTTCGAAACCGTCAACTTGTATGTTCCGAGGGACAGGTTGACGAAACTATACGTGCCGTTGGCCTGCGTGGTGGCCCTGCGCACGTCGTTCGTCGAGAGGTCCTGGAGCGTCAGTTGAGCGTCAGGGACCGTGCGGCCATCCGGATCCAAAACCGTTATCGAGATAGTTCCCGTCGAACTGCTCTGTCCCCAAGCGGCCGGGACGGCGAGGATGAACAAGCAAACCAGCAAACTGCACAACAAACCGAGAACGGCACTTCGCGACATGTCTCCTCCTCTTTTCAAACTCACAAACTTGTAAGGCTCTGTGCGGCTGAATGAACCTCGATTGCAGAAGAAAGTAATGACGCCACGCGGAGAACGGGCGAAGAAAGCCCCACGCACTGTCGGGTGGCAACGCCGAACGCCGATCGTTCTTCTCCAAAGTAAACGTTTTCTCATCCCCACCACCCGTAGGGCCATGCCAAACAGAAAGGATGCGCATTTTGTATAATGTATGTCAACCGTGTGTCAAGCCCATTTTTTCGTCCGCCTCCGAGAGTGGCGCGACCCAGGCTCTCAAGGAGAAAACGCTTTACTGTCGGCTGCCGTCCTCAAAGAATCAGGTGTAGGATTCACGTGAGGTCGCGCGTTGCGGAACGCTATGACAAATTTTGGCCGTTGCCCCAGCGGAGATTGGCGAAGGAAGCTCATACCCTGCGTCGCTCTCTGCACGGCAAATTTGGTCGTCCCGTTGGCTCCCCTGGTTTGTGCCGGGCTGAGGTCGCAAGTCGGGGCCCAGCAAACTCAGGCGCCAAATGGCGCTGCGGCTGAACCTGAAGTGGAGATGCGCGTCGGGACCGATTTGACACGGCAGGGCCGTTTTCTGGAGGCGATCCCGCACCTTGTCGCGGCGCAAGGTCACGTGAACGACGAGTACGCAGCAAACTTCAATCTCGCTCTGTGCTATGTCGCAACTCACCAACCGAAGCTCGCGATTCCAATTTTGGCCAATTTGCGAGACGAGGGTCATGCCACTTCAGATGTTTGGAATCTCCTGGCACAGGCCTACGTTGGCGACCAGCAATCGCAGAAAGCATTTGAGGCTTTCGAGAAAGCTGCCGCTTTGCGCCCCGAAAGCGAAAAACTCTACGCGCTTGTGGCCGACGCATGCCTAGACCAACAAGACTACGACCTTGGGCTGAAGGTTGTCGATGCGGGACTGCAGAAACTCCCAGAATCGGCCCGCCTACACTACCAGCGCGGAGTCTTCCTCACTGCTCTGGACCGCTTCGACATGGCGAAGCGCGATTTCGACCTCGCGAGCCAGTCCGCGCCCGGCACCGATATCGGATATCTGGCTGCTGCGCACGAGGATTTGCTCGAGTGGAATACAACGGACGCGATTCGTGTCGCGCGAGAAGCCATCGCGAACGGCAAGGACAACTACATTCTGTTGTCCATCTTGGGCGAGGCGCTGATTCGCTCGGGAATCAACCCCGGCGATGCCGGATTCGCCGAGGCAAAAGGCGCGCTCGAGAAATCAGCGGCCGAGCGTCCCGGCTATTCGCGGTCGCACATATCGCTCGGCAAGCTCTACCTGATGGAGGATCGGGCCGACGATGCCATCGCCCAGCTCGACAAAGCGCGCGACCTCGATCCGCGAAACCCCGCGGTATATTCATATTTGGCCTCCGCTTACAGAAGCAAGGGTGACATGCAACACGCGAAGGAGATGCTCGCGACGCTGGCTCGCCTCAATCAGGAGCAGGTCACGGCGATTCGCGATTCCGGCACAACCACGGGTGAACACCGCGGTGACGTGAACGGCGTTCGCAATCAATAGGTGCCGGTAGATTCGATCTCTAGTCTTCACGCGGCCGGAATGCGCGGGAATTTTCGGTTGACCAGGCCTTCGCCTTCTTTCACGGCGATAATCTGATCGCTCTTCAAGCTTGCGAGACGGGTGATCGTTCCGCTCGGCCAGATGATTTCGATGGCGTCGACGTGGTCCCGCTGCCCGAGCCCGAAATGAAGGCGCGGGTCCTGCGCGGATTGATAGCTCATCCCTCCTTTTCGCTGATCGAACAGCACGAGCTCGCCCGCCGTGACCGTCACGCGCGCCCCCACGCCGTCGCGATTCGATTTCGTGCCGATCAGCAAAATCTCGAGCCAGTGATTCGCGTTACCTCCATCGTTGCGCAATAGCTGGGGCGCGTCGCCGTTGTTGTTGACCAGAATGTCCAGGTCACCGTCGTTGTCGAAATCGGCGATGGCCGCGCCGCGACTCACCCGCGGCAGTTGAAAATCGGGACCGAGCTTGTCGCTGACGTTTTCGAAGATGCCGCGCCCGACGTTGCGAAACATCAATTTTGGTTCCGCATACTGAACGTCCGCGTGGTAGCGCGCAATGTTGTCGAGCACATGCCCATTGGCCATGAAGATGTCGCGCGCGCCGTCGTTGTCATAGTCCATGAAGCGCGTGCCGAAACCGCTCATATGAAAGGTTGCGTAGGCCATTTTCGACTGCAGCGTCGCGTCGTCGAAAGTGCCGTCGCCAAGATTTCGGTAGAATCGCGCGAGCTGCATGTCCAGGTGCGTGACGATCAAGTCCATACGCCCGTCGCCGGTAGTGTCCGCGGCATCCACACCCATGCCAGCTTCCGCCACGCCGTCCATGCTGACGGCCACGCCCGCTTCGTAGGCCACTTCGCGAAACGTGCCATCGCGATTATTGTGAAACAGAAAATTTTGCATCGAATCGTTTGCGATGAAGATGTCCTGCCAGCCGTCGTTGTCGTAGTCGAAGGTGAGCACGCCGAGACCGTTTCCCGGCCTTGCGCCGACTCCTGAGGACTTGCTCACGTCGGTGAACGTTCCGTCGCCATTGTTATGGTAGAGCGTGGGAGGCTGGCCGTGATAATCGTCCGGATGGCAGTAGCTACGCATGCCGGGGCCGTGATCGCCGCACCAGAAATTGCGGTCGGGCGACCAGTCGATATAGTTCGCAATCACAAGATCGAGGCGGCCGTCGTTATCGTAGTCGAACCAAGCCGCGCTCGACGCCCAGCGTCCGGAATTGGCGACGCCTGCGTGCTGAGTGACGTCAGTGAAGGTGCCGTCGCCATTATTGTGGTAGAGAATCGAACGGCTGTAGCCGAGGACGAGCAGATCCGGAAACCCATCATTATCATAGTCCCCGACCGCGACGCCCATACCGAACAGCCCTGCAGCCCCAACGCCCGCCTTTTCAGTGGCATCGGTAAACGTACCATCGCCATTGTTGCGGTAAAGGGCGCTGCGAAGAGAGTGTTTGGGAGTGTAAAGCCGAGTCGCTGCACCGTTCACGAGGTACAGGTCAAGCAGACCGTTCTGGTCGTAGTCGATCCAGCCGCAGCCCGAGCCCATGGTCTCGATCAGGTATTTTTCGCTCGAGGCCGCATTGTCGTGCTGAAACGTGATCCCTGAGGAACGCGCGACGTCGAGAAATGTGACTGGATTTTGATTTGGAGAGTTCGCGCGCGCGAACGGTGCCGCGACGAGCGAGGTACCCATTAACTTCAGCAAGTCTCGTCTGGAAATGGCCACGCGGCATCCCTATAGAAATGGCTCGCAACTCGATACGAAAACGTTTACAAAAGCGGTAGCGTACATCAGAGGAGTCCGTGCGCCAAATGCCGCTGCGGCGAGAGGTTCCTGCAAATTCGAGACGAGGTCTCCTGAATGAAGTCGCGAGGTGAACGATGGACTGCCTTAACTCGACGCCGGTTCCTCGCGATGATGGGAATGTCCGGCGTTGGCGCCACCTTGGGGAGCTCAATCCTCTTCCATGGCCTCGCTCGAGGGTCTTCTGCCAGCACATCGCTTCCTGCGTTTGAGCAAGTGCCTCCGACCGCGAGTGGGATCTCCTGGACGCACGTGGGCGGGCATTCTCCCAAAATGTACTTGCCGGAAACGCTCGGGCCAGGGTGCGCTTTTCTGGATTTTGACAATGACGGCTGGATGGATATTTATCTCGTGAACAGCGGACCGTGCGATTTCTACACGCCTCCACAACCGTTGCGCAACGCCCTTTACCGCAACAATCGAGACGGCACGTTCACCGACGTCACCGAAAAAGCGGGCGTACTCGGCAACGCGTACGGAATGGGCGTGGCTGTCGGTGACTACGACGCCGACGGCTTTCCCGACATGTACGTCACGCAGTACGCGCGCAGCATTCTCTATCACAACAATGGCGACGGCACATTCACCGACCTCACCGCGAAAGCGGGAGTCGCGGCACCCGGTTGGGCCACGAGCGCGGTCTGGTTCGACTACGATAATGACGGCAAACTTGACCTATTCGTCTGCCAGTTTGGCAACTTCAGCAAATCGAACAATCCATTCTGCGGGAACACAATCACGCGCCAGCGGTGGTACTGCAAGCCAGATGTCTTCGCCCCTCTGCCGTGCTGGCTCTTTCACAACAACGGCGACGGCACATTCAAAGATGTCAGCAAGGAATCTGGCATCGCGCAATCACTAGCGAAAGCCTGGGGCGTTGTCGCGGCCGACATCAACAACGATGGGCGCGCGGACCTCTTCGTGGCAAACGACACGGTGCCGAACTTCCTCTTCGTGAACCGGGGCCAGGGGCGTTTCGAAGAAATCGGCTTGCTTGCGGGCGTGGGCTACAACTCATTTGGGAAGCCGCGCTCAGGGATGGGCGTCGATGCCTCGGATTACGACCAGGACGGCTGGATCGACCTTTTCGTCGCGAACATCGACCACGAAGTGTTCTCGCTATATCACAACAACAAAAATGAAAGTTTCACGGACGTCGCCGTCAAAATGGGCATCGGCCCCGCAACCACGCTGATGAGTGGCTGGGGCGTGAAATTCTTCGATTACGATAATGACGGCGAGATTGACCTTCTGCTCGCGAACGGTCATCCGGATGCGATGGTAGAAACGTGGCGCGAGGACGTGAAGTATCTGCAGCCGATGATTCTCTTCCGCAACACGGGCTCCGGATTCGAGAACGTCAGTCCCGGCAGCGGACCAATCTTCTCGAAGCCAATTGCCGGGCGCGGTCTGGCGCTGGGAGATTTTGACAACGATGGCGCGGTGGATGTCCTCGTTGGCATCAACGACGGCGCGCCGATTTTGTTGCGGAACAATGCAGGACGCCAGAACCACTGGCTCGGCATCCGCTTAATCGGACGCAAGGCAAACATCGACGCCATCGGCGCGAAGGTTACGTATCGTTCGGGCGATTTCGAGCGCCACGGCTTCAAGGTGGGCGGAGGCAGCTATCTGTCTTCGCACGACCCGCGCATGGTGCTGGGTCTCGGCCAGCGAACTAAGATCGATTGGATTGAAGTGAAGTGGCCGCTGCCCAGCGGACGCGTCGAGCGCATCACAGGCCTTCCGATTGATCGCTACGTCACAATCGTCGAAGGCGAAGGTAAGTGGAAATAGCGTTCTTTGCAGAGAGCTTCGCGGCTAATGCAAAGTGCATTCAATGACTCGCGTTACTCAGGGCTGCGGTCTGCCCTTTTGCGCCTTTTCTGCTTCTCGCTGTAGAGCCATTTGCCGCGCCGCGTCGTCGCGACGCCCGGTTCGGCCGTATGCAAGCGCCAGCTGGTAGTGCCCTGCTCCGTCTGCCGGTTCCATCTTCACGTAGGTTTCAAGCGGCGCAATCGCATCCGAATACTTCTCGGAAGCGTTGAACGCGATACCGAGCCCAAGATACGCTTCCGAGAATCCGGCATCGAGTTTCGCCGCTTGTGAGAAATGCTGAATCGCGTCGGGCCACTGCTGCGCCTGCCGCGCGACATCTCCCAACATGAATTCGGACGGTGCATCGTGCGGATTGATTTTCAATTCCGCTTCGAATTCCTTCTTCGCATCTTCGACGGATGAATCCGTCTGCGGCTTCGAAAGAAAGATGCGCCCCAGGCGATAGTGAATGCTGGGCGTCTCCGGATTCGTCACGAGGATCCGGTTGTATTCCGCCGCTGCCTCATCCCATTTTCCCTGCGCTTCGTACGCTTCAGCGTCCAGCTCCTGCGCCTCAATCGACGAAGGGGCTGTAGCGGCCAGTTCCTGTGCCGCGCGATTGGCAAGTTCCGAGTAGTAGTGTGTTGTGATGTACAGCACTCTCGGATCGTGCGGAAACTCGTGGTTCAGAAAGACGATCGCCTCCACCGCGGCGTCTGCGCGCCCCAAACTCATTCCGCAACGCGCGCTGGCCATCGCCACCTGAAACTTGATGTCCTTGTCGACGACGCGTGGCAGTGCCTTCCTCAAAGCGGGCAAGGCTTCGCGACATTCCCCCTTATCGGCGAGATCGAGGGCTTGCTTAGCCGACATCGAGGCGTCGGGCGCAGGTACCTTCGGCGAAGCCTGACCTGCCGAAGATCCCGCGAGCGGCCCCACCAGGAAGACAACGCCGAGGAACCACTGAACCGACTTGCGCACGACAAGAATATACAGGCGACTCAACTACGCGCCAAGAAGACGTTTACGCGAAGAATGGGAATCGCGTTAAAGCGTGCCCCGCACCGCTCCGTGTTCCGTGTGCGTCAGGCATTGAACGCGCTGCGCGGAGGGGTGCCTCGATCACTTTGCGGAGAATCTTGGGTTACGAAATTCCACCGCGTTGCTTCGCCGCCGAAATCAGCTCGGCCATCACATCGCGATATTTCTCGAACGTGTCATCGACCACAGTAATCGTAGGAATGGTCAGCTTCTCGCGCGGCATCGTCGGCTGGAATTTGTGGAATCCATCCTCGTGAACTCCGGTGCTGCCGCGCCCCGGCGCAGGTCGGCTCAAATGCTGGAATGACCGCGCGTACTTCGTCATTCCCTCGGGATATGCAGAGGACGACGGAACCTGATAGACGGGAATGCACGACATCAGCGCGTCGTAATGCATCTCCCCTACAGCGAGAACCTTCGGATATTTCGCGCGGAGATCCTTCACCAGGCGAACCGTACCTTCATACATGTCGCCTTTCAAATTGTTCACCCAGGCTCCGGCGATATCGAGAAAATACGCGTCGACGCCAAACCGGTCGATGATTTCCGAGATGCGCCCGAACAAGTATTCCCGCCACGAGTCGACGCCCAAATTCATGAACGAACCCCAGCCGTCGTTGAAGCGGTCATTATCCATGTCGACCCAATCGAGGTCGAAGGCGTCGCCGTCCGGATGCTGCGTGGTCGCATTCGCGAACTTCGGATACACCGAGAGGTTCTTGTTTGCGGCGTTCGCGCCAAACATCGGCATCATGCGGAATCCGAGGTGCTGGCTTTTCTGGATCAGCGAGCGAAATCCAGCTTCTCCTCCGAGTAGCGGCTCCGGCTTGAAAAGCGGATAGTTCCAGTAATAGCGTCCGTCCCAAGCGGGCAGGAATACCAGCACGCGGTTCGACGGAATCTGCGTCGCTACCCACTCAAGCGCTCGCTGCGTCTTCGCGAAATCGTTGAAGATGTAGCCGGTCCAATGCATCCCGTGAATCGCGATCACAAGCTCGACTTCGCGAAACCACGCCGGCACGTCCTCGCGCTTCTCCCAATCGGGAATATGAAATGCTTTTTCGATGTGCTCGAAATGGGGGCGCGCCGCTTCCTCGTAGCTGCGCACATTCCCGGCGCGCCATGTAGGAGTCTCGATCCGGTTGCCCTTCTGCCAGCCTTGTTGTTCGTAAACGAGTTCGACGCGATAGCCTTTCTCCCCCGGCTGAAGGTAGAAGCGCGTGTCTCGCACCCGATCGTTCAGCGCCGAAAGAAAAAAGAAATCCTGCTCGCCTTTTTTGATCACGACGAGAGGGGTCGTCATCCCGCCGAAGAGGTACGGATGCGAAACCGAAACCTCGTTGTCTTTCGGATCGAAGAACTCGTGGCACGAGGGCGAAATCTGCCCGCGCGGAACGCCCCGAACGATTGTTGCCAGAGACTTGATCGGTTGGTCCATTTCCGCGGAAACATTCCACTCCAAGTAGTTCCCGTTCCTGCGCAGCGCCATCACCACGGTTCCGGAAGCCTTCTGCTGGCCTCCGGCCCAGACAAGCTGCGGACAACGAACCGTCAGCCCGTCCGCATTGGATTCCACCACCATGCTGTCGCGATCGAGACCGTACGTGTTCTCGAATGTGTAAAGGCGGGCGGAAAAAAGCAGCCCCGCGAAATGGACCGATGGCTCCGGAAAATCAAAACTGAACTTGAAGAAGCTCTCGCCGCGCGGCGGCACGTAGACGTCACTCGATGAAGTGAGCGGCACGATCGCACCATCGGCCTCCGCGCGGGCTGACACCGACGCCGAAGGACCCTGCGAGAATTTCGCGATGCCGCCTGCGGCGATGCATGTCGCCCCCGTCGTCAAACTCGTCTTGAGCAGGTCTCTTCGCGAAATCTTTTTGCTCATCCGTCCTCTTCTTTCGTCCGAATGTCAGAGGGGCTTTCGAGGGTAATCTTAGGATGCCGCCAGTGGCTAGCGCCCGCCTTTGCAATTCGGCAAACGGAACGCACCGATCTTGGTTCGGTAGCCGGTGTCTCCCGCTTTGAGGTAATCACCCACATACCAAAACGTGCAGTCGTCGCTTGGGTCCATGGCCGTCGTCACGTAGTCTTCCCAACGCAGAGTGTTCGTCTGCGCCGCTTCCCCGTTCGCCAGCACCGTCTCGTGGAACGAAAGTGTCCCCTTCGGATCGCCCGCCTTTTGGGCGGCGAACCGCTGCCCCGTGAAATTCGGTGTTCCGCCGAATGAGTACCCGACGCCTATGTCTCCCTTCTTATCCATGTCGATGCTCGGCATCCAGCGAAAGAACCCCTCGGGCGCGTACGTTCCCTGCTGATACAGGACCGGATCGCGTTGCTTGTCGAGCCGGAATTCGTACCATCGCACGCCCCCGCCGCCTCCTTGCGTGTAGATCGAGTGTGCAGCGACGATCGACTCGTGCCCGCCCACCTTGCGGTAGACCAGCCGCTGCATGATTTTGTCGCCTTGCACGTCGAGCCGGCGTTCGGTGCCCGGCTGAGGGACGCAGCTCGTCAACTGCCCGTTGCAAAGGTAGTGATACGGCGCAACGGTGATCTTCACCGGACCTTCAGCCTTGGTATTCGCCGGCGTATTCCAATCCACGTGAACCTTCCAGTAGTAGATGCCATCGTCCTCAAATATCTTTTTGAGCTGCGTGCCGCCGGCCGCCATCATGATGTTCGGCGCTCCCGCCGGAGGCAACTTTTGGCCGTCGATGTCCGCGTTGTTCAGGAAATTTACGCCGTCGATGATGATGCACTGCTCGGTAGCAGGCTGGCCCCTGAGCATCTTGGCGCGGTCCGCAATGCATGAATGCTTCTGGATCACGTCGTCGCCCGTGCTGGTTGGAATGTAGTAGCCATCAGTCCAGATCGCAGGCCGCGGGTAGTCCGGGAACAGAACCCGCTCGAAAACGTAGCGATAATACGTGCCGAGCGGGTCGGGCCCGGTGCTCACCGCATAGCACATGGCCCACACGCCTTCCTTCTTCTCGGGTGGCCTCTGGCCGCGCTCTCGCGGAGGCGGCGGTTCAGGAGGATTCGGGGGCATCGGCGCGGCCCCGCCCGGAGAAGACGCTTGGCCCGACTTCGCAAGCTGTCCGGGGGGAGCCGGTTCGCCCGGAACTAGATCAGTTTTCCCCGGAAACTCGTCCGGACCGATTCGCGAGAACATCGGCATCACGATTAGCCATCGCCCTGCAAGCTGGTCGTACCGGACTGCAGCATCGCCACTGTTGCGCGCTTCGCACACTCCCCCGAAGCCCGCCCACACCGATTTCGTAGCCACAGCCCCATAGAGTACCGTGCCGGTCTTGTCGTATTTCTTGCCCTTCTTCGAATAAACCGCGATTCGCGAGTTCACGATCTGCACGATGTGGTCCGGCCCCACAGCGAGGCTGCTGTCGGACGGGTTGCGGAAGTTCGTCGTGCCCTGCGGACCCTCGAATCCGGCGCCCAGTCCGTCGAAGCTGTCGATCAGTGGAACCGCCGGACGCATACCCTGCGATGTCTGCTCAACCGTTATGCCGGCGGGCGTTAGCGTTGGCGCCGGTGTCGGCGGAGGTATGGGCTCCTCTCTGCGCTCTTGCGCATCCGGATCGTCGACCGACGCATCGGCCGAGGCGCCTGGAGAGGTCCCGCAAGCTGCGCCCACGCAGTCAGCGGCGGTGGCGTCATCGGACTCGTGAATCAGCGCGAGCGGGCGTGAGACGTCGTATTTCATCGCACGGTGCACGAGTACTGCACCTGCCGCCGGACGGGCCCCTTGGCTCTTTCCCGAGCTCGATTGCAGGCCGCGCCAAGTTGCGAATGCAAAAACTGCTATCACGATTCCAAGTGGTATGCTGAAGCTCGGCCTCTGTCCGCGACTCATGGTCATTCGCCGTTGTGAAGCGAATCCGAATTCACTCGCACCGCCCGAATCGTCCGCGTTTTTCTCTGTGGTCTCTGCGCTTCTGCGGTGAGTTGCTCTCTGTATCATTTGCTGGCATCTCAACCTAACGAGGACGAAACGCCGGCAGCGGTTCATCTTTTAGCTCGAAGTTCGTAGGTGGCGTCACTCCGAGTAGGTACTGAACAAAATAATCCCATCGCCGCCGCGCCAGATATGCCGCGTGGACGCCGCTTTCACCGTGATACATGTTCGGAACGATCAGCATGTCGAAACTCTTGTTGGCGCTCATCAGCGCGTCGGCGAGCCTCATCGTTTCGACGGGATGCACGTTGTCGTCGATGTCGCCGTGTTCGAGCAGGAGATGGCCTTGTAAGTGGCTGGCAAGCGTCACGTTCGATTGTTCCTCATAGTCCGAGCCCACGGGATAGCCTTGATAGACCTCGTTCCACCAGGCCTTGTCCAGCCGCGCATCGTGGTCGCCGGAAATCGAGACGCACACCTTGTAAAAGTCGGGAAACGTGAGAATCGCATGCGTGGAGCCGTAGCCCCCGGCCGAGGTTCCGTAGATGCCCACGCGTGTGATGTCCATGTAGGAATACTTCGCGGCCATCTGCTTGATGACTTCCACGTGGTCGGCAAAAGAGCCGCCGAGATTGTGGTAGGAAAATTCGTGAAACGCGCGCGAGCGCCCCGTGGTGCCGCGGCCATCGACCATAACCACGACGAAGCCGACCTCGGCCATGGATTGAAGTCGCATCGCGGCCGCGAACGTTTTCGGCACGAAGAATCCCTGCGGGCCCGTATACACCTGCTCGATAATCGGATACTTCTTCGATGAATCGAAATTCGACGGCCGCCAGATCAGACCGTACAGATCAGTGGCCCCGTCGCCGGCCTTGCCCTCAAACGGCTCCGGGAATTTCCATCCGGTCTTCATGAGTTCGGCAACGTCCGCCTGCTGAAGATCGCGCACCTTCGAGCCGTCCTTGGTTCTGCGAAGGACCGAACCCCCCGGCAGATCCACGCGTGAGTAGCTATCGACGAAATACCCGTTATCAGGCGAAACGCTGGCGGTGTGATTTGCGTTGTCTGGCGTGAGAAGCTGAAGGCCCGATCCATCGAGCCCAACGGAATAAACGTGCGTCAGATACGGGTCCTCGCCCCTCTCGCGGCCGCACGCTAAAAAGTAGACGCGGTGATTCTTGTCATCGACGGAGATGACCTGGCGGACCACCCACTCGCCTCTCGTCAATTGTTTCTCGAGCGCTCCCGTTTTCGCGTTGAACAGATAAAGTTGGTTCCAGCCATCACGCTCGGAGGACAAAAGAACCTCCGAGTCGTTGTTGAGGAAGCGGAACGTGGTTTCCTGCGGATCAACGTACTTTCCAGATTCCTCGGTGACCACGACTTTCTGCTCGCCGGTTTCGGCATCCACCTCCCGCAACTCCACTTTCTTCCATCCGCGATCCTCCGTCTCGTAGTGGAACCGCTTGTTGTCCGGGAACCACTCGAAGGACGGACCGCCCTGGAACGCGATGTCGAGCGCGGGCGTCTTCACGTCGACGCGCTTCAGCGATCGCACATCGAAAACGATCGGTTCGGCTTTCGGAAGCACCTCGCCGGGCAGCGGATAAACCACGTCGAATACCTTTGGCCTCAGTTGGTTTGACGGCACGAATTGAACGCTCGTGAAACGGCCCGCGTGACGCGAGTCGATGCGATACGTGATCAGCTTCGAAGAGTCCGGCGACCAGAAAACAGCGGGCCGCTCCTTCACTTCCTCGGTGCCCTGCGCCACCATGGGCCGCAGCGACGGAATCGGCGTTGCATAATCCCAGCCCGGCTCGCCGTCGCGCGTGAGCTGCACGATAGTGCCGGTGGTCGTGTCGCGAAGAAGCAAATTGTGATTCTCTACGTATGCTGCCCAGCGACCGTCGGGTGAACGCGCTTCGTACTGTTCCGATGCGGCTGGCTGCTCGCCGCGCTTACACTCATAGCTGTCGAGATTGCAGGTCCACTGCGTGCTGTCGATTTCGAAGTGAATTCCTTTCCCCTTATCAACGAAATCGAACGTGTCGAACGGGAGTTTGCTCGCGTCGTACGATTGCTTGCTGGCGTGCGAGAGCGCTTCCGCAAGCCGCGCGTGATCGAACGCAGGGTTGCTCGTGTTCTGTTCTGCGTCGATAAGAATGAATTGCGAACCGTTCACCCCACCGCTGCGATACCAGAACCGGTCGGTCTTCTCGATCCAGTGCGGCATTACGTCACCGCTGGTGAAAAGGTGACGCGCGTTCCCGGGAAGAAATTTCTGCGCGCGCTGGTAGTCCTCGAGTGTGCCTTGCGCTTTCACTTGCGAAGCAGCCAGAAACAGAAACGCGATTGTGATGCGGGACCGAAGAAGAATTCGCGCCATGCTCATTCACCTTTCTCCGTTATCGCCAGCCGATTAGCAACGACGGTCTGAGAATACACACTACGCAATGCGGTGTTGTCCAGAAGGAGAAAAGGGGAGAGCTACGATGCTCTCCCCCGGGGTTGGGGTGGTGGGTGGTCGTTTGGCTGTCCTCTGTCGGTCTGGAAGCTCGATCCGTGTCTCCCCGCTCAGAACACCAACTCCAACCGGAACTGAATCTGACGCGGGGAATTCTGCCCTCCGTAATTAGCGGGTACTGGACCACTGAGTTGCGAATACGGCGCCGAATTCACGAACAAATACTGTGCTGGGTTGTTCGTTCCGTATGAGTAGCTATCCGTGTAGTTGAAATTGGGATGGTTGAAAAGATTGACGAACTCGGCATGAATTCTCAGGCCTACTTGCTCCCAGATCGGGACCAGCTTCGTCACCGAGAAGTTCGTATTCACGAACATCGGGCCGTGCAGGAACATCGGCGGCGCTATTACTCCCGGCGTCGATTCCGGCTGAACGGCTCCGCCCGGACCGAATAGGCTCGTGGGCAAGCCGAGTGCCTGGATCGACGGATTCGGTATGTCTACGCCATTGTCTATGATCGTTGGAGCAGGATGCACCCCCACTTGACTCTGCAACCCTGATACCGTCACTCCGTTGAGCACCACTCCCGAATCGGTGGGATTGGGTGGAAACCCGTACGTGGGAGAGTTGTAGCTGTCGAACCAGTTGTAGGTATCCTGGCCGCCAGCGAGCTTGAAGTTCCGCCCGATCTGCCAGTTGAAGATTGTCCCTAGCGTCCAGCCACCGATCACTCGGTTGACCATCGAGTTCCCTGAGCTGAACGCCTTTCCAGGTCCAACGGGCAGATCATAGGTAAGAAATGCGTTAAATGTGTGGCGCAAGTCATACGGCGATGGCATGCGATTGAGGTGCGGGTCACGCAGCGTGTAGAAATCTACGACCGCCGAGTCCCCCGAGTAGTAGTCGCCGAGATAGCGGTTTGTGAACGCGTGGCTGTACGCATAGTCAGCCATGAAGTTCAAACCGTGGCCGACCGGGTGCTTCATGTTGATGTGAAGGCCGTTGTACGTTTCGCTCCCGGGATCGGAGAGGTACGACAACGGATTTCCCGTCGCATAAGGGTTCACCTGGAAGAAATTGATCGGATAGGCGAGTGGTGTCGGCGCCGCGGTGTTGTAGCCCTGGTTGACGCAAGGCGCGAAGGTGTTTCCGACCAGGTTACAGAAGTAAGTATAATTCTGCGTGATGGCGCCTGCCAAAGCTCCTGCCTGGCCTGACTGCACATCGAACAGATATCCCGAGTTTTGCCACGGCGTGCCTGTACCAGTTGCCGAACCAAACGCCTGGGTCAAAATTGGCGTCGGGTTCGCACCAGCGAAACTCGTACCCCCGCTGGCGTCTAGGTTCAACTGAGCGTTCTTAAAGTCCTGAAGAAACGAACCAAATCCGCTGGCGTTCTGAAAAATGTTCACTTCGTTCAGATCGTAAGTGTCCCACATGTGTACTGCATGGTTGCCCACATAGTTCACTTCCAGCACCCAGTTGCCCGGAAGTTGTCTCTGAATTCCAAACGACCAGTTCTGAATATAAGGCGTGTGGATGTGCGGGTTCACAGTGCTGAACGACCCCAAGCCGGTGAAGGTGAATTCCGATTCGGGGAGCGGGGTGGTAAATTGACCACCCGTATTCGGGAAGGAGTTGATCGAGCCTACCGCCGGATTGGCGGGATCGAACGAGAGCGAACCTGGCGCAAAAAGGCCCGGACCAGATCCTTGGTTATAGAAGTAATTGTCGTTCGCGAGGCCGCCAGCGGCTACGTTCTCCCACGGAATCGTGCCCTCATCGTAGTAGTTGATAGCATATCCACCGCGGATCACAGTCTTGCTGCCGCCGAACAGTTTGCCTAGAATTCCATCTGCATAATCTGGGTTCCAAGCAAACCCGAGGCGTGGTGCTGGCTGCTTGTAGTTGCCGGCGTAAGGCTGCGGCCGCAGGGTAATCTGCGGGTTCAAATCTCCAGTCAGTTGACCCGGTTGAAACAGAGCCGAGGACGGACCGAGCAAATCTGTGAAGGTGGGGCCTGTGAAATAGTGATTCGTATTCGTGAGCGGGCCCGTAAACTGAAACCGCATTCCTGCGTTAATTGCTAGGTGAGGCGTGATTTTCCACGCATCCTGTACATAGAAGCCGCCCTCTTTGAATTCCTCCTCTAGCTTGGTAATTCCGCCGGCCTCGTACGTGTACGGCGACTTTAGAGTGTTGAGCGGCAGGTTGCCTGAGATTGAAGAAACACGGCCCGTGAGAAGCGCATACAAAGCCTGTGCGTCAGCGAATGCTTCGTTGTTGTTCGCAGTACCCAGCCCGCCCGGAAAGCATCCCTGCGTTTGGGAAGTGCAAGCACCGCCTCCCGGTGCCGCGTTGTTTGTGTTGAACATAGCTTGGGCAGGGTCGATACCTGTGATTCCCAAGTTTTGGGCGATCGGTGGCTGGGTCCCCGTGTCGAATGCGCTCGAATACCGGAATTCGCCGCCGAATGTGAAGGTGTGCTTCCCGCGCGTCCAGGTAAGGTTGTCATTGACGTTCCGCACGGGAGAATTGCGAGGCTCGGGAAGAATGCTCCCCGAATCAGGCGTTGGGGGCGTGAAGAAGCCCGACCCAGCCTGGTAACCTATGCCAGTGCCCGGTCCGCCTAGGCCGGGAGCAACTGGAAGGTACGTAATCCCCTTAAACGCATCGAAGCTGTTACCGGCCTGAAATTCCTCCTGCTCGTTCAAAACGCCAAAATTGGTTTGATTGACGAGATGAGAGTTGATGGTCCAATCGAGACCTGTCGCGAACGTCGAGTAGGTCGACTGGAATGCGCTCTCCAGAACAGGGTCCGTCGGGTAAATGGGACTTCCTGGGTAGTTCCGCCAGTACATATTGTAAGAGGTGTGCCAAAGGATGGTCGGCTTGATCTGATAGTCGACTCGTAGCGTCGGCCACACCTGCTTGGACTCGTTGGTATAATTAAAATTCACCACGTTCATTATCGCCGCCACCTGAGGGTCTGTGTTGAGCGGTTGCAAAGTCCCGTGGGTCGCGTATCCATTAATCGTGGTGAAGAGACTCGCGATGTTGCTATTTGGGGCCGACGGGAATCCGGCTGCCGCGGCAATTGTGTAGAGGTCGACAGTTTCTGGGTTTCCGCCGGCATCCGTATAGGAAAAATTGCCGCTCTGCGCTGCTGCGTTCGGGATGCCTGTCGATGCGAGCGATGTTCCCGGCACCACTTCCCGTTCGTAATTGAAAAAGAAAAACAACTTGTTCTTGAGGATTGGCCCGCCAACGCTTCCGCCAAAGTCGTTGATGTGATACGGCTGTTTTCTTCCTGCAGCGAGGTAAGAGGCGGCCGTGCCGGGATCTGCGGTCGCAAGCTGATCGGCGTCGTACAAATACGTATCGTTTCCGAACGTGTTGGCGTTGAGGGCGCTGTTGTAATGCTGCAAGAATGCGTTCCCGTGGAAACTGTTCGTTCCGTGCTTCATCGTCACGTTGATGGTCACTGCGCCTTCGGCAGCGGCATCGGCGCTAAGTTGATCGGTGGAGACCGTCATCTCATCAACGGCGCCAATTCGAAGACCAGCACCCGTATAGAAACCTGTCGTGGATGTGCGGAAACGCGAGAAGTTGTCGTTCGTGCCGTCGACGCTGATGTTGATCGCCCCATTTGGCATCGCGTCGTAAGTCGTGAACCGCAGGTCCCCGCCCACCTGAGCACCAGGCATCAGTTGCGCGAACGGCAGCGCATCTCGTCCCGCAAGTGGAAGGTTCTGAATCGAGTCGCCGGTAACGGTCGTAGCGAGCGTGTTGGAGGATGTCTCGAGCACCTCAGCGGCGGCCGAAACCTCCACGGTTTCGACGGATGTGCCGAGCTTGACCGATACTTTCAAGTCCGTCGAGCGCCCGGCGTACACCACAACGTTGTTATAAACTGCTGGTGCGAAACCTTTGGCGTCGGCGTTTAACGTGTACGTGCCAGGTTGGAGATCGGGAAACACGTAATTACCTGAGGCGTCAGAGGTGATAGTTTTTGTGAAGCCGATGCTCGGTTGAGTGAGCGTAAGGCTTGCGTTAGGGACACCTGCCCCGGAGGCGTCCACTACCGCCCCGGATAGCTGGCCTTCTGTGCGGGCCTGGCCCATGGCGAAGCCTGGGACAAGGAACAAGCAAGCCGCTAGCAGGAAGGCAAATAGCTTACAGAGTCTGTGTGCCATTTCATCCTCCAACAAGAGTGCCGCGCGCTAGCTTCGAATAGGTGAATTTTCGTTGAGGACGAGGAGCCGCTTTCCCCAAAGCCAACTGTCACCAACGAGGGGTGGTGACCCCGCCGCAGCAGACCTCTCAGCCTCAGGCTGTGGCGCATCGTATACAACATATGATATACTGTGTCAAGCGCTCTTTTGTTCTTGTCGTGGCCGGGTTTGCGGTTTCTAAAAACGGAAAGGACTCAACAGAGCTTCATGTCCAGCGACATCCAGCGGATCCACGTCGTGGATTCTCACACGGGCGGAGAGCCTACGAGAATCATCGTCAGCGGCGGCCCTAAGTTCCCGCCCGGCTCGATGGCAGAGCGCCTCGAATGGTTCCGCCGCGAGTGCGACTGCCTGCGCAAGGCTCTCGCCACCGAGCCGCGCGGTTCGGACGTGATCGTGGGCGCCGTTCTCTGCGAATCGTCCGACCCCACTTGCGCGAGTGGCGTAATCTTCTTCAACAATGTCGGCTACCTGGGAATGTGCGTCCACGGGACAATCGGCTTGATGGCAACGCTCGGCTATCTGGAGAGGATCAAGCCCGGCGAACATCGCATTGAAACACCGGTTGGAGTAGTCACCGCCACGCTGCACGACACCGCCGAAGTCACGGTCGTGAACGTTCCCTCGTACCGCACGGCGCACAACGTTCGAGTGAACGTCCCAGGGCACGGTCCCGTTCATGGCGACGTAGCATGGGGCGGAAACTGGTTTTTCCTCGCGAAAGAAAACCCACTCGAGCTGTCGCTCTCGAACGTTGACGCGCTCACGGAATTCGCGTGGGCCGTTCGCGGGGCCCTCGAAGAAAATGGAATCACGGGCACCGACGGACACGTCGTGGATCACATCGAGTTGTACGGACCCTCGAAAATTCCTGGAGTGCATAGCAAGAATTTCGTTCTCTGCCCGGGGAAAGCGTACGACCGCTCGCCCTGCGGAACGGGCACCAGCGCGAAACTCGCGTGTCTCTATGAGGATGGCAAATTGAAGCCGGGCGAAATCTGGCGGCAGGAAAGCATCGTCGGCAGCGTTTTTGAAGGTCAGGTGCGAGTGGACAACGGCCACGTGCTTCCCATCATAAAAGGCTCTGCTTTCATCACGTCCGACGCAAACGTCGTGCTTGACCCGCGCGATCCCTTCCGATTCGGAATTTCGGGATGAGTGTCACAACCGACGTCGTGGTTGTCGGCGCTGGAATCGTCGGTTCCGCCTGCGCCTTCGAGCTTGCGAAAGAAGGTCTGCGAGTTTCCATTGTCGATGGTGGGTTCGTCGGTGGTGGCGCCACCGGAGCGGGAATGGGCCACATCGTGGTAATGGACGATTCGGAAGCGCAGTTCGCGTTGACGCGTTATTCGCAAATGCTCTGGGATGATCTCGAGCCGGAAGCTCCGCCAAACGTCGAATTCGACAGGTGCGGGACGATCTGGGTGGCTGCCGATGACGAGGAAATGACGGAAGTCCGCCGCAAATTCTCGTACTACGGCGAACGCGGCGTGCAAACGGAAATTCTCGATGCACAGGCATTGCGAGAGGCAGAACCAAACCTGCGGAGACCGCTCGCGGGAGGGCTGCTGGTCCGCGGCGATTCTGTTCTCTACCCTCCTTGCGCGGCCGCTTTCCTGCTGGAGAAGGCGCGCGGATTCGGCGCACGACTTCACCTCGAGCATCGTGTTGCCAGAATTGGGAAAGGAAGCGTTTTCCTGGACGATGGAATGTCGTTCTCCGTGAATTACATTGTGAACGCAACTGGGCAGGACGCGCCGAGGCTGACGCCTGGAATCAACATCAAGCCTCGCAAAGGCCATCTTGTGATCACCGATCGCTATCCAGGCCTCATCAAGCATCAACTGGTCGAGCTCGGCTATCTGAAGAGCGCTCATGTAGTGACGTCCGATTCCGTGGCCTTCAACGTTCAGCCGCGCAGAACGGGACAAATTCTGCTTGGCTCTTCGCGCCAATATGACATCGCGACCGGCGAGGTGGATTCCAAAATCCTGGCGCGGATGCTGCAGCGCGCATTCGAATATGTTCCGCGGCTGGCTTCCGCGTCCAGCATTCGCACCTGGACGGGATTTCGCGCCGCGACACCCGACAAGCTCCCGCTGATCGGTCCGTGGCGCGACGACCCGAGCATCATTCTGGCCGCTGGCCACGAAGGCCTGGGCATCACGACTTCGATGGCAACCGGCCGTTTGGTCGCAGATCGAATCCTGGGGCGCAAGCCGGCGATACCCGTCGAGCCATACTTGCCGTCACGGCAAATGTCAGGTGCGCATGCCTGAAAGCGTCACAGTTCGCGTCGATGGAAAGTCCGTCGTCGTGCCCGCGGGAGCAACGGCAGCGGTTGCAATTCTCATCTCAGGAGCCGTGTCGCGAACCTCGGTAACCGGAGAACCGCGCACGCCTTTTTGCGGTATGGGGACGTGCTTCGAGTGCCGTTCGGAAATCAACGGAACGCCGTACCTGCGCAGTTGCCAGATACTGTGTGAACCCGGAATGGAAATACAGACCAATGGATACACCAATGGATACTTTGACGCCCGGCCATTTTGACGTTGTCGTGATCGGCGCAGGACCTGCCGGCATGGCCGCAGCCGTCGCGGCTTCCGACTCCGGCGCGAGTGTCGCACTAATCGACGATAATCCTTCGGCAGGCGGACAAATCTGGCGCGGCGAAACTGGTAAGAACCACCACTCAGCAGCCGCAACCTGGTTTGAACGCTTGAGCAAGTCTGGCGTCAAAGTGATTCGGGGTGCGCGCGTCTTTCATATCGACGGCCAGTTCGATAGCCATGTTGACGGCGGCGGGCTCGCCGCGGAAACCGGCCAGGGCATTCTGAACGTCTCGTACAGCAAGCTAGTATTGGCTACCGGCGCTCGCGAACGGTTTCTGCCGTTCCCAGGCTGGACATTACCCAACGTGTTCGGCGCGGGCGGTCTGCAAGCTTTGATGAAAACGGGTCTGCCGGTTGCGGGAAAGCGCATTGTGATTGCCGGAACTGGGCCGCTGCTCTTCGCAGTGGCATCGTACGCTCGCAAGCGTGGGGCAAAAGTAGTTGCCATTTGCGAGCAGACGAGCCCGAAGAAGATGGCCCGCTTTGCCGCGGCCACGACGCTTGCGCCCGTAAAAATCTCCGAAGCGTTCCGGCTTCTATGGGACTTGCGCGCAATCCCGCATTGGAAGAATTGCTGGCCGGTGGCGGCGATTGGGAAAGACCGAATCGAAAGGGTTCGCCTCGCACATAACGGCCGAACTCGCGAAATCGAATGTGATTACCTGGCGTGCGGATTTCATCTCGTCCCGAATCTGGAACTTGCCGCTTTCGCCGGCTGCAAAATCGAGAACGGGTTCGTGCGAGTGGATGAATTCCAGCGAACGTCGGCCGAGAACGTGTACTGTGCAGGCGAACCCACGGGAATTGGCGGCCTGGAGATGGCTCTGGTGGAAGGTCAAATCGCAGGATACTCCGCGGCGCGCAATGAAACGGCGGCTCGGAAACTCTTGGGCCAACGCGCACGCTACGCCCGGTTCGCGCGCGAGCTCGACGCCGCTTTTCGTTTGCGGTCTGAGCTGAAGTCCCTGGCTGATCCAGACACGCTCCTGTGTCGCTGCGAGGACGTGTCCTTCGGCCTCGTCCGCCAATTCGATTCGTGGCGCGCCGCGAAATTGCACACGCGCTGCGGCATGGGTCCGTGCCAGGGACGTGTTTGCGGCTCGGCGGCCGAATTTCTGTTCGGCTGGAACGTTGATTCAGTACGCCCGCCGGTGTTTCCGGTACCATGCGCAAGCCTCGCGGCAATTTCGTCGAGCAGCGCCTCAACGCCACGGTGAAGTAACGGAGGGAGGCACGATGAAGTGGAAAGGCGTCATTCCGGCTATCACCACCTGCTTCACCCAGAAGGATGAGATCGATCACGGGTTCGTGGCCAATCACTGCCGCTGGCTCGTCGAGAACGGCTGCGCGGGAGTTGTCGCGCTCGGCTCGCTCGGCGAGGGCGCGACGTTATCATTCGACGAAAAACTGTCGGTCCTCCGCACGTGCGTGAACGCTTTGCACGGACAGGGATCTGTGACCGCATCCATATCGTCGCTCACGACAGCGGAGGCCGTCGTCCTGGCCAAAGCCGCGGACGAGATCGGCTGCGACGCGCTCATGATTCTCCCCCCGTACGTCTACCACGGCGACTGGCGCGAGATGAAAGCGCACGTGGCCAGGGTCCTGAAGGCGACGGATCTTTCCTGCATGCTCTACAACAATCCCATCTCGTACGGCACGGACTTCCTGCCGAAACAAATTCAGGAGCTCGCGAGCGAACACAGCAACCTGCACGCGGTCAAGGAATCAAGCGCCGACATCCGCCGTGTGAGCGCCATCCGTGCGTTGATCGGCGAGCGTCTCGCGATTTTTGTGGGAGTCGACGACGCCATTCTCGAAGGAATTGGAGCGGGCGCTACGGGCTGGATTGCGGGACTGGCAGACGCCTTGCCGCGCGAGTCGGTCGATTTGTTCGACTACGGAATCCAAGGAAAATCGGCGCAGGCGTTCGAGCTCTACCGCTGGTTCCTTCCATTATTGCGCCTCGACACGGTTCCAAAGTTCGTTCAGCTCATCAAATTAGTGCAAGAGGAACTGGGAGTTGGCAGCGCGCGGGTTCGCGCCCCCAAGCTTGAAATCGTAGGCGAGGAACTCGAAGCGACGCGAAAGCTGATTCACGACGCAATGCGGCATCGCCCGAAATCGGCGAGCACGGAGATGAGACAGGCTACGAGGTAGGAGCTTTCACTATGGCAGCAACGGAAAAATCACTCATAGGATTTGGCGAAGGTGCAAAGGGTACGAGCACCTTCCGTGCCTTCAATCCGGCTACGGGGGAAGCGCTCGAACCCGAATTTCAGGCCGCGACTCCAGAAGAGGTCGATCTCGCCGCGAGACTCGCCGCCGAAGCCTTCGTTGCGTACCGCGAATTGCCCGGCGCGATGCGAGCCGAGTTCCTCAACAGGATCGCGGCGAATATTGAAGCGATCGTGGAGCCGCTCGTCGAGCGCGCGCATTTGGAGACGGCGCTTTCGAAACCGCGCCTCCAATCGGAAACGGCGCGCACCTGTAATCAACTGCGCCTGTTTGCGAAAGTAATCGAAGAAGGCTCATGGGTGCAGGCGCGCATCGATCGTCCCGATCCAAACCGCAAGCCTCAGCCGAAGCCCGGCATCCGTTCGCTGCTACGTCCTCTCGGTCCCGTGGTCGTATTTTCGGCGAGCAATTTCCCGCTGGCTTTTTCGGTCGCGGGAGGCGACACGGCTTCGGCGTTTGCGGCCGGCAATCCCGTGATTGTGAAGGCCCATTCGGCGCATCCCGGAACCAGCCAGCTGGTCGGCGAAGCGGTGCGAAACAGCGTCCGAGCGTGCGGCTTGCCGGAGGGAGTTTTCTCTCTCATCTTTGGCGCAGGCACTTCGGTGGGCGCGGCCCTCGTGCAACATCCGCTCATCAAGGCGGGCGGGTTCACCGGTTCGACCGGCGCCGGGCGCTCGCTCATGAACCTCGCAACCAGCCGTCCGGAACCAATCCCCTTTTACGGCGAACTCGGCAGCACGAATCCGGTGTTCATTCTCCCCGGCGCGATGAAGACGCGGGCGACGAACATCGCGTCGGATCTTTACGCCTCTTTCACGCTGGGCGCGGGACAGTTCTGCACCAAGCCGGGGCTGATTTTCTTCTCGGGGGGCCAGCCGTCGGATAATTTTGTCGGCGAACTCAAAGGCAAAGTCGCGCAAGCTCCCCGATTTTCTCTGCTGACGAAAGGCATCAGCACCGATTACGACCGCGAATCCCGCAATCGCAAAGACCTGAGAGACGTGGACGTGGTCGCCGAAGGCGCTCCACGCTCCGACAATCCTTACTCGGCCGGCGCGGCCCTTTATCAGACCGACATCTCGTCTTTCAACGCCAATCACGCGCTCTCCGAAGAACATTTCGGCCCGTCCACTCTGCTGATTCGCTATTCGAGCAAGCAACAGATTCTCGAAGCGGCCCGCAATCTCGAAGGCCATCTCACCGCCACGATCCATGGCACGGAAGAAGATTTGCGCGAATTTGCGGAGCTGATCTCGATTCTCGAGAACAAGGTCGGACGAATCATCTTCAACGGATTTCCTACGGGCGTCGAGGTGTGTCACGCGATGGTCCACGGCGGGCCTTACCCCGCCAGCACCGATGGACGCACTACCTCAGTCGGCACGCAGGCAATTTTCAGGTTCGCGCGACCCGTTTGCTTTCAGGATTTTCCGGACGCCGCCCTCCCTCGCGAGCTTCAGGACGCAAACCCGCTCGGCATCTGGCGGATGGCCGACGGAGAATTGACACAGAAGCCGTTGTGATAGATTATCCGGGCGGAGGCTCTCGTCGAGATGCGCGAAATCGGCCGCATTGGAACTATTGCTTGCCATCCAAGGTTGCGAACTGAATCGTGAGCGCGGAGTCGCATAAGAGGCGCAACCGAGTCACACGGTCCATCGGCGCGGCCAAACCTTCTGTTCCCAAAAAGTCCACGCCGATTCCCCGCCAATCGCTGGCTGCGGCCGTCATCGAAAGGATTCGCGAGCAAATTCTCCGCGGCGAATTGCACGAGGGCGAACAGTTGCGCCAGGACGCGATTGCCGCCGAATTTCAGATCAGCCGCATCCCTGTTCGCGAAGCGCTGAGCCATCTCGCTGCCGAAGGGCTGATCACAATCGTGGCGAACCGCGGCGCCGTGGTTTCGGCGCTATCGCCCGAGGAAATTGCCGAGCTTTTCGAAACGCGCGCAGTCCTCGAGTGCTACATGCTGCGCCAGGCCATTCCCAACTTCAGTGAGGATGATTTCCGCCGCGCCGAAGACGTCCTGAGGCAGTTCGAGCAATCACTCGAAAAGGATTCTGAAACGAAATCCTGGGGTGAATGGAACTGGCAGTTTCATTCAACGCTGTACGCGCCCGCCAAGCGCCCCGTGATGCTCGGATTCCTGAAGACCGTCAACCACAACTGCGATCGCTACACACGCCTTCACCTGGTCTTCACGCGCAACTTGCATCTCGCCGGCGAAGCGCACCGAAAACTTCTAGCCGCTTGCCGCACTCGGGATCCCGAAATCGCCGTCGAGGCGTTGTGGAGTCACATCATGGATGCCGGCCAATACCTCAAGGAATTCATCCGCCGCCACCGCGAACAGCATTCTCCGTAGACTTGCCGGTGACATTGCAAAGAGTCACGAGATTTTTGTCAGAACGCGGAGCAAGCGGGCCCTGGCGCGGTGACGAAAAACTGGCTGTGCGCCGCGGCTTCGGGGAAGAGTTGTTCATATCGCTTCTTCCATACCTCGCGGAATTGGACGGCTTCCGTACGCGAAACCAGTGACCATACGCTTCCGCCGAACCCGGCGCCGAAGCTCGACGCGGCATGAGCTCCCAGCTTGTGCGCCACTCGCGCGAGCTCTATGGTTTCGGGGATCTGGTTGCCAAGCCAGCGTTCAGCGGCGTGCTGCGACCGATCGACAAGCTCACCGAAAGATCGTAAGTCGTCACGACTCAACGCATCCCCGGCTGCTGGAATGATTTCCTCCGATTCGAGAACAAACTGATCGAACCGGTCCAGCAACGCCTGCGTTGAGAAATCCGAAATCGAAGAATGCTCGAGCGCCTCGCGAATTCGGGCAGGCGCATCAGCTGAACTCGTAACGGCGTCGCGAAGAGTGGCGGGCTTTTCGCCAGAGTAGTTGCGCCAGACACCCAAAACCGCTTCAGCCGCTTTCGAGATACGATTATATTGATCGCGCGCCGCCCCGATTTTAGACGCCTTCACACCGCTCGTAGCGATCACGAACGTGCATTCGGCGGGCAGCTTTATGATTCGCTCCGCGTGAACTGGACAAAAGCTGTACTGCCGCAGCATCCCCGGCTGCGAACAGATGATCGCCGTGTGGTCTTCGCTTCCGCCGAATGTGCCTACGCCTTTGTCTCCGGCCAACGACCCGAAGCTCTGGCCGTTTTCGATATGTCCCAGATAGCCCGCCAGCTCCTCCCGGTTTCGAATGTTCGATTTGTACTCTGGGCGCTGGTCGAGCCGATTGATTTCGCTGAGAACGGAAAAAATCGCCACGACTAACACGCTCGAACTGCTCATGCCTGACGCGCGCGGAAGGTCATTCGCGATCGCAATATCGGCGCCGCGCAATTCGCCGCCAAAATTGCGCGCGATGCGCCGCCCCACACCCGTTGTGTAGACGGTCCATCTCGATTCGGGAATTGCCAAGTCCCCGGACAATTCGAACGCAACGCCGCGGCCATCGACGGCGTCATCGATGCGAACGGTCGAGTCGTCTCGAGGATTGGCCGCAACGCACATGCCGCGTTCCGCCGTGCAGAGCAGGCTGCGGCCTCCTGCGTAGTCGGTGTGCTTGCCGAGAACCTCGATGCGGCCGGGGACGAACCAGCGGCGGGTGCACGCGATGCCCCGCGCGCGAAGCAGGCCTTCAGCCGTCGCGAAAAGTTGCTCTTTGCTGGCGGCCGCGTCGTGGCTCATTCCGGCGGCGACTAGCGCGTCCACAATCGCAGCGTTCATAGCGAGACCTGCAAATTCTTGAGGCGTTCGGCAACAGCCGCAATATCGGAACGCTGCGACAAATCGAGCACGCCCGCAGTGCTGGGTACGATCTTGAAGCGCACGCCGCCTTTCACCGCTTGCCGCACCGCCGCAGGCAGCTCGTATTCGCCGCGCGACGAAAGCGGCACGCGGCGGCAAGCCTCGAAAATCTCCTGGGAAAAGCGCCAGCAGTTCATGCTCACCAGCGCAAAGCCGCGCAGAGCCACAAGCGTTTGTTCGTCGGGCTTCTCGATAAGGTCGATCAGAAAGCCCGCGGGGTCGACCAGGGCGTACGCGAACGATCGCACGCGCTCGCGCGAGATGTTGCTGTTCTCGATCAGCGAGCTTTCGTCGAACATCACGGCGCCTGGCTCACCCAGACCACGCAAAGCAACGAGAACGTCGGAAGGATATAAATTATCGGAGTTTATGACGACGAACTCGCCGCCGCTCGCGAATCCTTCGGCCGCCAGCACCGCGTCGGCTGTGCCAAGCGGCTTCGCCTGAATGGCGAAACCTATTTGTATGCGCCGCGGTTGAATACGCTCGTAGTGGTCGCGCACAAAATCATGTTCGGGTCCAATGACCACGCAGGCCGCCGTGAACCCGGCATCCGCGAGGCCGCTCAACACGAAATCGAGAAACGAACGCCCGAAGGGAATCATCGCCTTCACGCCAGTATCCGCAACGGCAGACTGAGCAGGATCGAGGCGAACCTCGGCGTTGGCTCTCATGCGGGAGCCGGCGCCACGCGCCAAAATCACTGCTTTGTCGATCAGGTTGCCGCTCGACATGCGGGCGCCTAGTGTAGCGCACGCGCCGAAATGATGGACCAACCCCGCGCCATTCGCGCTAGAATCGCCACCTTTCCCATGAATGCCTGGTACATCTTCTGGATGGCGAACTTTTTCATCGCAGGCTCGGCGTTCGCCGTGATTGCGATCATCGTGCTTGTTCGCGGCGTGAAGGATCTGCGCGACATGCTAGCGGGTCTTCGTGCTGAGGCAAACAAACGATGATTGCCACGCATTTCTCCGCGCTCGACTGGACGATCGTTATCGTCTACGTGGCGGCCACGTTTGCCACGGGCTTGTACGGGCGAAAATTCGTGGGCGGAATCGCGGATTTTCTGGTAGCCGGCAGAGAGCTGGGAACATTCATCGGCATCGCCACGCTGGCCGCCACCGAGATCGGCACCATCACATTCATGTACTACGCGGAGCTTGGCTACAAAACGGGCTACTCATCGTTCGTCAACGGGCTGATCGCCGGGCTGGTGATGATCTTTATTGGGCGCACCGGGTTCATCGTGAAACGCCTGCGCGCCATGCGATTGATGACCGTGCCGGAATTTTTCGAGGTCAAGTTCAGCCGGAGACTCCGAATCTTCACGGGGATCCTGGTGGCCACCGGCGGCATCCTGAATATGGGCGTGTTCCTTAAAGTCGAAGGCACATTCCTCGCGATCATTTCCGGCATCTCGCTCAGCCACATCAAAGCCGTTATGACCGGCATTCTGCTTCTCGAGCTGGTCTATACGGTGCTCGGCGGCATGGTCTCGATCGTCATCACGGACTTCATCCAGTTCGTCGCGCTGAGCATCGGAACGATTCTCGTCACGATTTGGTCGATGCGCGCCGCGGGCATCGGCCAGATGTACGACGCCGTGCAACACTCAATGGGCGCGGGTGGCTTCAGTCCCTTCGCGAATCGGGATTACGGCGGGGCCTATATCATGTTCCAGGTTCTGGTTTGGCTGGCGGTCCACACCTGCTGGCAGACGACGGCCATGCGCACCTTTTCGACGAAGAGTCCGGAGATAAGCAAGAAAGTTTTCTCCTGGGCGGGCTTCATATTTCTCGGCCGTGGAATGATGCCGATGATGTGGGGCATCGCGGCGTTGGCTCTCATTGGTCCCAACCAGAATTCACTGGAAGCGATGCCGCGCATGCTCGCCACAGTGCTTCCGTCCGGAGTTCTCGGTCTGGTGGTTGCCGGGATGCTTGCGGCGACGATGTCGGTGAACAGTTCCTATCTTCTGGGTTGGAGCGCGATCCTCGCGCAAGACATCATCTTGCCGCTGCGACGAAAACCGATGAGTTCGATGCAGCAAGTGGTATTGAATCGCGCCGCGAACCTGTTCGTCAGTATTTTCGTCATGGTTTGGGGACTGTGGTATACGTTGCCAGGTCCAACGTATTTTTATTTGAACATCACCGCATCCATCTATCTCTCGGGCACGCTCGTGACGGTGATTGCGGGACTTTTCTGGAAGCGCGCTTCCACGCTGGGCGGCTACCTGGCGATGGCCGGCGGGGCTATCGCCACAATCGGATTTTTCTTTTTCAAAACGCCGGCAAGCTACGCAGGCCTCGGCGCCTTTGGTCTTGCGGCTGTCGGGATGCTGGCCGGGTCGTTGCTGGGAAAACCGGCGCCGCCAACCGTCGTGATTGCGACTGGCTCCTGATCCGGATGATCGTCTTGCGAACAAAGTACATCTATCGGGTCGCGCTTTTCTTGGGTCTTGCGCTTGCCGTGGCAGGCACGATCGCCGCTCAAGAGCAGAGCCCTGTCTTTTTCGAGCCGGATCCCGGAGCCGCTCGAGTTCAAATCACCGCTGACGGATTCTCGCTCTCCAACGCGGCTCTGAGCGCGAGCTGGCGATTATCGAATGGGATATTGAGAAGAGGCGAGTTCCGAGATGAGCTCGCAGGCCTATCGCTCGCAGGACCCGCAAATCCGTTCGTCCTCATTCTCGACGGTGGCCGAGCGCTGATGCCATCAAATATGACGGTCACTTCCGGCCCCACCGTAAACGACCTCACGCCAAATCCAGACGCCGCCAGATTGTCGGAGAGATTGCCGGGAAAAGCGGTCGTCACGCAATTCCGCGATTCAGACGGGCTGTTGAACGTCACTTGGCGCGTGATTCTGCGCGACGGATCAAACTATCTTCGCGATGAAGTCACGGTCGCTGCCGCGGACCACGATGTGCCGATCATCGAGATCCGCATGATCGATTGGGCGCTGCCGAACGCACGCGTCACCGGCTCCGTCCAGGGGTCGCCCGTCGAGGACGGTTTTATATTTGCCGGCTTCGAACATCCTCTTTCCTCGTGCACGGTCGCGCTCGGCCGCGCCCGCTGCAAACTCGAACGCGAGTTGCCGTTGAAAAAAGGACACGAGGTCACGTACTCCAACGTTCTGGGTGTTACAGCAGAAGGACAATTGCGCCGACCTTTTCTGCGATACGTCGAACGCGAGCGCGCCCATCCCTATCGCACGTTCCTGCATTACAACTCCTGGTACGACCTCGGCTACTTCAATCGATATGACGCGGCGCAGGCCCTCGACGTGGTTCGCGCTTTTGGAACCGAACTCACACAGAAGCGCGGCGTGAAACTCTCATCCTTTCTCTTTGACGACGGCTGGGATAATCCAGCGACGCTTTGGAAGTTCAACGCCGGTTTCCCCGACGGGCTGGCTCCCGTCCGTGCCGAAGCCGAGAAGTACGCCGCCGAGCCGGGTATTTGGATGTCGCCCTGGGGCGGCTATGGCGAACCGAAACAGCAACGCGTTGCCGCGGCTCGCGCTGCGGGCTACGAAATCGTCGACAACGGTCTGGCGCTTTCCGGCCCGAAATACTACGCGCTATTTCGCGATACCTGCATGCGCATGATGCGCGACTTCGGCGTGAATCAATTCAAGTTCGACGGCACGGGCAACGCGAATCGCGTTTTTGCCGGAAGCGATTTCGACAGCGATTTCGACGCCGCCATCAACCTCATCACGGAGCTTCGCGCGCAGAAACGCGATCTCTATATCAATCTCACCACCGGCACTTACCCTTCGCCTTTCTGGCTTCTGTATGCTGATTCGATCTGGCGTGGCGGCGAAGACCACGAATTCCTGGGAGTGGGCCCGAATCGCGAGCGCTGGATCACCTATCGCGACGCTGACACGTACGAACACGTCGTGATGGATGGGCCGCTCTACCCGCTGAATTCACTGATGCTGCACGGCCTGATCTTCGCGAAACACGCCAGGAACCTCGATTCCGATCCGAGCCACGATTTCAAAAATGAAGTGCGCGATTACTTCGGCACCGGCACGCAGTTGCAGGAGATGTACATCACGCCCTCGCTGCTCTCCGCGGACGATTGGGACAATCTTGCCGAAGCGGCGAACTGGTCGCGCGCGAATGCTGACGTTTTGGTTGACACGCACTGGATCGGCGGCGATCCGGCGCAGCTTGAGGTCTACGGCTGGGCGTCCTGGGCGCCGCGCAAAGGAATCCTGGTTCTCCGAAATCCCTCGGATCAGCCGCAGAGCATTGCGATCGATATCGCGAAAGCCTTCGAGCTGCCGGCCAAGTCCGCAAAGGAATTTCGGCTTCGCAGCCCGTGGAAAGAAGATCTGTCGACGCCTATCATCACGGTGCGCGCCGGCGAGTCGCACGAGTTTCAGTTGAAGCCATTCGAAGTGAAGACGCTCGAAGCGGCGCCTGTGAGCAATTGATGCGAATCCTCCAATTCTGCGTCTTCACTTTTGTTGTCTGTGCGTTGGCCATGCCGCTTCTTTTCGCCGTTACCTCGCCGCAAAGCGCGCCTAAACATACTTTCGGCATCGACGGCCCGAACTTCGTGCTCGACGGCAAGCCGTTCCAAATCATTTCGGGCGAAATGCACTACGAGCGTATTCCAGCCGAATATTGGCGCGATCGCCTGAAGAAGGCGCGCGCCATGGGCCTGAACACGATATCGACGTACGTCTTCTGGAACGTTCACGAACCGAAGCCGGGAGTATTCGACTTCACCGGCCAGTACGACGTGGCGGCCTTCATCCGCGCCGCACAGCAGGAAGGCCTGTACGTGATCCTGCGGCCGGGGCCGTATTCCTGTGCCGAATGGGATTTGGGCGGATTCCCTGCATGGCTGCTCGCGGATCCGGGCATCGTTCTGCGAAGCCGCGACCCGAAATTCATGCGTACGGCCGAGCGTTGGCTGAAGCGGCTCGGCGAAGAATTGGCGCCACTGCAGATCACTCGCGGCGGGCCGATCATCGCTGTGCAGGTCGAGAACGAATACGGCTCCTTCGACAACGACAAGCAATACTTGACGAGTATTCGCGACGCCCTCTCCAGCGCCGGCCTCGGAGAGGCGATGCTCTACACGGCCGACGGGCCGGAGGAGCTTCCCGATGGAACGCTGCCGAGTCTCCCGGCGGTGGTGAATTTCGGACCCGGCGAACCCACACAAGCGTTCAAGGCCCTGGCAGACTTTCGTCCGGATCAGCCTTTAATGGCCGGCGAGTATTGGGACGGCTGGTTCGACGCGTGGGGCCGCAAGCACGCCGCCACGGACGCGTTGCAGCAGGAAAAAGAACTCGATTGGATTCTCGCCCAGGGCTATTCGATCAACCTCTATATGTTCCACGGAGGAACGAGCTTCGGATTCATGAATGGCGCGAACTTCGACAAGAGCTATATGCCGCAGACCACGAGTTACGATTATGACGCACCGCTTGACGAGTCGGGACGGTCCACGAAGAAGTATTTCGCGTTTCGCGAAATCATCGCCAAGCACCGCCCCGGAGTGACACTGCCGTCCGTGCCCGCAAGCAATCCCGCGATTTCAATTGCGCCCATTCAACTGAGTGAAGCGAGCCCGCTCTGGGAGAATCTCGGGACGCCAATCATGTCGGATGCTCCAAAGCCGATGGAAGCGCTCGGGCAATCCTACGGCTACATTCTTTATCGCAGGCATCTGCCGGGGCCTGTTAAAGGTGAGCTGACGATCCGCGAGTTGCACGATTACGGGGAAGTATTTGTGGATCACAAGTTCGCCGGCGCGCTCGACAGGCGTCTCGGCCAAAACTCGCTGTCGATCCAGGGAACAAAGTCTGACGTTACGATCGACATCCTCGTCGAGAACGCTGGCCGCATCAACTTCACGAAGATGCTTCGCACGGAACGAAAAGGCATCACCGAATCCGTCACACTCGAGGGACGCGAAATCCACGGATGGGAGATGTACACCTTGCCTATGAATGACCCGCGAAGTGTGCAGTTTGGCCCCCGTCCCACGAACGGTCCGGCGAATGGTCCCGCGTTCTATCGCGGCACATTCCAACTGAGCGAGACAGGCGACACGTTCCTTGACACGCGCGCTCTGGGAAAAGGCGCCGCCTGGATCAATGGTCATGCTCTCGGAAGATTCTGGAGCATCGGACCGCAACAAACGCTCTATGTCCCCGGCCCCTGGCTTCGAAAAGGTGAGAACGAAATCATCGTCTTCGATCTCGAGGGCCGCGCGAACCGCAGCGTAAAAGGACTCTCCCGGCCGGTGCTGGACGAGCTCCGCCCCTCCCATTGAGTTACCGTCAAAAAGACTAGTGGGATTCCGCCGGCGAATCGGACGGTATCACAACCCAAATCGTGCATTTATTCGGATCGGACTCGTCGCCTTTTGTCATCTGCGCCGTAACCGCCAGCAGGTGCTTCCCCGGCTCGAATAAGAGCAGTGGGGTAGTGGCCTTGATATCCTTTACGACACCGCTGGCCCCCGCAGGGGCTGGGAACGACATCAATTTTGTCTTCTTTGCCACTCCCGCCGAAATGTCGTACAGATTGAACTGCGTTACGCAGGTCTTCGCGGTCTTTGCCGGGCATACCGGCGTCTGCGTAAAGTCGTAGTTGAACGTGATACTGATCTTGTGCTTCGAGCCGGTTCCCTGCGCCCCGGCGGTCAACACGGTCACCAACACGATCGTCAAGAGTTTGAGCGTCCTCACCCGAACCTCCCTGCCAAGTATTACACGGACCTTGCGAGACTGGCGATCCGATGCGGGAAATGGGTTGACATAACCGGCAAGTCGAACCCCATTCGAGATTTCACCCAGTCGGATGCGGAAAACCGCGTGGAAAATCACTCATGCTAGACTCGAATCGGCTGTTGCGAACTCGCGCACGAGAACGATGAGCGAAACTCAAACTATTCACGCCCAAGCGCCCCCGGCCGCCCGCTCCTGGTCCAATCGTATTCTGATCGCGGCCCTCGCCGGCATTCTCTTCCTCACTCTTTATCCGTTCGAATTCTCCCTGCACACAAATCTGGCCCCGGGCACATCTCCGTTTTTTCTTGGCCAGGCGAACAAACGTGGCGGAGTGCTCGACGTGATTCTCAATATCTTCCTGTTCATGCCGTTCGGCTTCGCGCTGGCCGCAAAGCTGCGCGCCAAAGGCAAGTCTTGGCCGGCGGCTTTCTTCTTCACGTGGATTGCGGGAGCTCTACTTTCCTACGGCATAGAATTTCTGCAGATCTATATCCCCGCGCGTGATTCGGGTTGGGAAGATGTCTTCACCAACTCCACTGGGGCGGCCATCGGATTTCTGGCCTTCGAGTTTTGCGGAAGCGCGGCATCGAACCTCCTCTCGGCATGGGAGCAAAGGGCCGAGTCCTGGCTGACTCTGCGCCGAGCAGCCGTCATTCTTTTCGCGTACTTCGCGGCCTGCGCGCTGTATTCGATCCCCTTGCAGGACCAGACGCACTTGGGAAACTGGAGCCCGAATTGTTTCCTCGTATTCGGAAACGATGCCACGGGCCGTCACACCTGGAGAGGGAAGCTGGCGCGCGCGGAGATATGGGACCGAGACGTTGGAAAAGACCTTGCCGGGCAACTTACGCGCGGCAAAGAACCGGGCCCGGACGCTAACGGCGCATTGGCGAAATTCGATTTCTCATCGGTGCCACCAAATCAGGACAATGCCGGATTGTTTGTCCCCCTCTCGCCTGAAATCACCGCAGCGCCGCAGCCAAACGCGAGCGAAGCGCCAGTGAATGGCACTTCGTCGTTCTCTTCCGCCCAGCCGATTGCGAATCTGATAAGACGCTTGCAGCGCACAAACCAATTCTCGATTCGCGTCGTCTTCCAACCCGCCGACATCATCAACTCTGATGGCCGCATCGTGTCGATTTCTGAACCGTCCGGACTTTCGGACCTTTACCTCCGTCAGGAAAATGCTAGCCTGGTTTTTTGGTTCCGGAACAGGATCTCGGTCGAGCGGCCCACGCTTGCTTGGACGATTTCTAACCTGCTCGCGCCGAATCAGACCCGCGACCTTCTGTTTTCTTACGATGGCTCGGACCTTCATCTCTACGTCGATGGCAGGAGCCTCGAGGATCGCTATTTGGGCCCGGGGACGGCCTTTGCGGAGAAGTTTCGCCGCGTGAAGCAGGCTGAGCTCAACGGCTACAAAGACATCTACTACGCGATCGTGTTCCTTCCCATTGGATGGCTGCTTGGAATGGCTGCGCGAAAGTTCCCCTGGCGGCGGCCTCTGCTGATTCCCTTCGGTCTGAGTCTGCTGCTCGGTCCGCTGATTCTTGAATGTGTGCTCTCGCGAATTAGCGGACGTTCCTTTTCAGTCGCAAATCTCACCTTGTCGGTTGGAATGGTTCTTGCCGGCATCTTTTGGATCAACTCCGACGGAGCCCCGGCCCGTCGTGAAGTTCCCGGCAACTACTTGCGGCCGTAGTTGCTTTTGTACCAATCCCACGTGCGCCGCAGCCCTTCCTCGAGATGCACCAGGGGCTGGTAGCCGAGCACCTTGTGGGCGAGTGACACATCAGCTTGCGAGTCGCGGATATCACCGGTTCGCGGCGGATCGTACTTCGCCTCGATTTTCTTTCCAGTGATTTTCTCGAGCAGCTTCAACACCTCGTTCAGCGTGATTCGCGCCCCCGTGCCGCCGTTGAACACCATTCCCGAAGCGCCCTTTGCCTCACACGCGCGCAGGGTTTCATCCACGATGTTGTCGATGTACGTGAAATCGCGAGATTGTTCTCCGTCCCCGTAAATAACAGGTTGCTTGCCCTCAATCACCGCCAGCATGAACCGCGAGAGCACTCCGGAATATTGCGAAGTAGGGTCTTGGCGCGGTCCGAAAACGTTGAAGAATCGCACCGATGCGTTTTCCAGGCCGTAGACGCGGCCGAACACCTGCGCGTAAATCTCGCCAACGTATTTCGTCACGCCGTAGGGCGAAATCGGCGCGGGCTGCATCGTCTCCGTTTTCGGCAGAGTGGGCGTCTCGCCATACGCCGAGGATGACGCGGCATAGACGAAACGGCGTACCTTGGCGTCGCGCGCGGCCACGAGCACGTTGAGCGTTCCATCGATATTCACGGAATTGGTGTCGAGCGGGTTTTGCACGGACCGTGGGACTGACGTCCGCGCTGCCAGATGAATTACGTAATCCGCCCCCTTCGAAGCGGACTGAACCGCCGCCAGATCGGTGATGCTTTCCGCGCGGAACTCGATCTTCTTCCGCACGCCCGTGAGATTTTCCTCTTTCCCGGCGGAAAGATTATCGAGGACCACCACTTCGTGCCCACGCCGAACGAGCTCGTCCACGATATTCGAGCCTATGAATCCGGCACCACCCGTCACCAGGTAGCGCAATTCGAACCTCCTCGGGAACGCGCCTTGCGGCAGCGGCCTGATCCCGCGAACTATCGTCAGAATTGATGAATTGTTTCAGCGTCTACGGTACGTCTGAATATAGCTTGCGTGGTTCGATCGGGCAACCGGATGCCTTCGCTCTGGTCCCAGTTGCTTAAGGCTGGGGGATCGTCACGGCCACTTGGTTTGAAAATGCGCTTTCGACGTGCTCCGAATCCACCGCGGTCACCACGTAATAGTAGGTTAGCCCGCCCGTGACGGTTGCGTCCGTGAACTTCGTCGATGTCGCGCTCGCGGAGTTCAACTTCGAGAATGGCCCCAAGGCTACGAGCGCGCGATACACATAGTACCCCACCACCGTTGATGTCGTGCTCGGATCCCATCGCAGCGTCACCGTATGCTGAGCTGATGCGTCGCTCTGGCCCCCTCCCGACCCTGACCCGGAACTCGACCCGGACCCGGATACCGATATCTTCGCCGCCGGGCCTGGAACATTGCTGGCCACCGTCACCGTGCCGCTCGCGCTCCCAGATTTTGACGGATCAAATTTCACTGTCACCGTCGAGGATTGGCCCGGAGCTAGTGTGACATTCGAACCACCGCTCACGCTGAAGCCGCTGCCAGAAACCGACACGGCCTTGACATCCAGATTCGTGTTACCCGTGCTCTTCAGAGTTACTTCCTGGCTGGTTGTCTTCCCTACGGCCACGCTGCCGAAGCTCAGAGCCGCTGGCGTCACGGAAAGGCCGACAACAGGGGTGGCACCTTTACCAGCCAGATTCACCGTCACTATAGAGTCTTCGGCTGTGCTGGTGATCGATATCGTCCCCGACAAGTTTCCGGCCGTCGCGGGCTTGAACGTCGCCAAAAACGAAACGCTTTGCCCAGGCGACACCGTCAGTGGCACCGCAAGACCCGAAACGCTGAATCCGGCTCCGGTCGTCGATACTTTCGTGATCTTTATGTTCGCATTGCCGGAAGTTTTCAGTTCCATGGGCTCGCTCAATTCGCTGCCCACTACTACGTCTCCAAAGCTTCCGGAGGCAGGCGTGACGTCGATCGACGCGCCGGTGCCTGTTCCGCCGAGACCGATTACGATGGGAGCAGGACTCGCATCCGTTACAAGAGAAATGCTTCCGCTGGCCGCGCCTGTTGACCCGGGCACAAAGTCTGCTGTGAAGCTCGTGCTCTTCCCTGCCTCGATCGTCAGCGGAACGGAAATTCCTTTCAGGCTGAATCCGCTGCCCTTCATCGTAATTTGCTCGATTTTCGCGCTTGCCGTTCCCGTGTTGACGATACTTACTCCCTGCTGACCAGTGCTCCCCGTTGCCACGTCCCCGAAATTCACCGATAGAGGGGTTACGTCCAGAAGGGCAAAGCCCGCAGCAGGGTTCCCGTTTGGTTTACCCGAGATGCCGATGCACGCAGCCATACCGAAACATGCGAGGCAGATAACGGTAATCTTCGCGAAGTCTAGCGACGACAATATTCCCGCCTAAAGGAGTGATTGCGGCTCGCGCGAAATCGTCCGCGCGAATCCCACCGCCCGCGGTCGCAGTGTGGAATGAGTCCTTTGTGGGAAGCTACTGGACTAGGGGACACTTCTGGTACAGGTGTGCCAAACTGGTCGTTCGGCCAGTTCCATTCGCGGTCATCCCGGCTTCTGCGACGCACAGCGTGCCAAAATGAATTGAGGGAAGCCGGTGGTCAGGGCTTCCCCTCACTTTTCCTGGGCGTCCGCAACTATGGCACGGTCACGGTCGCTAGGTTCGAGTCGCTGCTCTCCACTCCGCTGCTGTCCACTGCCGTCACCACGTAGTAGTACTTGATGTCTTGTCCCGACGTGACGCTCGAATCGCTGTAAGTCGTGGCCGCCACCGCCGAGGTAGAAATCCGAGTGTACGTTCCGGCGCTGGTTCCCCGGTACACGTAGTACCCCACCACGCCGGCCGTTGTGCTGGCGGTCCACGACAACCCTACGGAATGCAGAGTAATTGCCTCGCCCGTCCCCGTTAGCCCAATCGATAGCGGAGAATTCGTCGCGTTGCTCGTTACCGTCGCGCTGCCATTCACTGCTCCGGGAGAGCTCGGGTCAAAAGATACTGTCAGAGTCGCCGTCTGATTGGGCGTGAGTGTCACACCGGATTCCTCTCCCGAAACGCTGAAGCCCGTTCCTGTGGCGCCCACACTCGCAATTGTTACGTTCGCATTCCCGGTGTTTGTCACCGTGACGTTCTGCGAAACCTTGGTTCCATCGTTCACGTTGCCAAAACTCAGGCTCGAACTGCTTGCGCTCAACGTGCGCGTCGCCACAGTGCCTGTGCCGGTCAAATTGATCGTCAGCGGCGAGTTCGGCGCATTGCTGACGAGAGAAATCGATCCTGAATCGCTTCCGGAGGAGCTGGGAGTGAACGTTGCGTTGAAGCTCGCCGATTTGCCGGGCTGAATTGCGAGCGGGGTTGAAAGGATCGTGCTAAACCCGTTCCCGCCGCCCGTCATGGTGACTTGCGAGATGGTCAGAGTCGCATTGCCGCCGTTCGAAATCTGGATCGGCTGCGAATTGGTGTTGCCGGTCGCGACATTGCCGAAGCCGACGCTCGACGGGCTTGCTGCTATTTCGGCCTGGGCACCGGTTCCGCTCACAGACACGATTGTCGGAGAGCCAGGCGCGGTGTCCGCGATCGACACACTCCCGGATACGTTGCCCGAAACCGCTGGCGCAAATTGCACCTCAAACGTTGCATTCGCCCCCGCGTTCAGTGTCTGTGGGAAAACCCCGTTGACCGTGATTCCCGCGCCAGTCGGGGTGACACCGGAAACCGTGATAATCCCGCTGGTCGCGTTCGTTACCGTAACATTCCGCGAAGCATTGCTTCCCACGTTGACGCTCCCGAAACTCAAAGACAGCGGAGCAACCGAAAGGCCGGCCTGCGTTCCCATGCCCGTCAAGGTAACGGACGCTGGTGAATTCGAGGCATCGCTGGTAACCGTGAACGCTCCGCTCGCGGCGCCGGTGGACTGCGGTGCGAATTGGATCGTCACCGTGACGCTTTGACCCACGCCAACGGACCCTGACGGGCTCGCTCCCATAACCGTGAATCCGGTGCCCGAGATCGTCGCCTGAGAGATGTTCACCGCTCCCGAGCCCGTGTTGGTAAGGCTCGCGGTCAGCGTCGCTGTACTCCCAACCGCGATATTCCCAAAGCTGACGCTACCGGAACTAGCGCTCAACACCCCTGATTTGGGGGCCTGCGACGCCGCCCCGGCCGCCGCGCTGGTGTAGCCAGCACAAGCAGAAAGACCGAAGCTCACCCCGAGGGTGGCCAGCAAGGCGAGCGTGACGAGCACATTATTCGAGAACTTAAGGTTCGACTTATCTGTAGTTTGGGAGACCCGCGCCGCTTGGCGCCCGGCTCCACTCTGCGTGAGCAGTTTCATGTCACGCCCAGTGTAGGGACCGCCTGGAAGCCCTATCTACTGGACGGCAGGCTAAAGATTGGGCAGTTCAGTTCGCCTGTTCAGGCGTCCCTGCCAGGCCTGAACTCAGCCCGAGGGCAGGTGAGGGTCGCAAAGTAGTAACAATAATACGCAATAGTATGAAAAGAATGTAGTTACGATCGTTCCCGGAACAGTAAAGCTTCCCTTTCGAAACTGTACCGAAGGAACAGGGGCAGCACTGTACCAGGCGCCCAGGAATGACGACCTCCGCGCCACCTGTCCTCCCAGGTGACCGGGAGAGGACCCGCGGAGGGTCGGGCTTCCCTTTCAACTTCGCAGCCGTGGCCCTCTTCCGGGGGTCTTTCAACCCCTCGCTTGGCCGAAATCAGGAGCCGGCCCTTGCGGCACAAGGTCTCCGTAGGCAATAATCTCCGCTCGAATCCAAGCCACAATGCAACGAATTGAAACCTCACTCCCCGGGGTCTTCGAGTTCCGTCCAGTCGTGTTCCAGGACCCACGCGGTTTCTTCATGGAAACGTACCACCAGGCAAAGTTCAAGGCTCTGGGGGTCGACGATTCGTTTGTGCAGGATAACCATTCCCGCTCCGCCAAGGGGACCCTTCGTGGCCTCCACTATCAGTTGAAACGTCCCCAGGCAAAGCTTTGCCGCGTGGTTGAGGGTGAAGCCTTGGACGTTGCCGTCGACATTCGCCTCGGTTCCCCAACCTTTGGCAAATGGGCCAGCGTCACTCTCTCCGCGAAAACCCATAACCTGATCTACGTGCCCGCCGGCTTCGCCCACGGATTTCTCGCCCTCACCGAAAGCGTCCAGTTCCTCTACAAGTGCAGCGACTTCTACGATCGCGACGACGAGCACGGCGTCCTGTGGAGCGATCCCGATCTGAACATCTCGTGGGGCGTCTCCTCGCCGATCGTTTCCGAAAAAGATTTGAAGTTCACGAAGCTTTCCGAAGTGCCTCGCGAATTTCTCCCCCTCTACAAATGACGCCCCGAATCTTGCTCACCGGCAAGAATGGCCAGGTCGGCTCCGAGCTTGCCCAACTCCTTCCGCGCTTGGGCGAGGTAACTGCTCTGGGTCGGCAAGAATTGGATCTGTCTAATGTCCACGACATTCGCCGCGCCATTCAGGACGCTCGGCCCACGCTCATCGTCAACGCCGCCGCTTACACCGCCGTCGACCGGGCCGAAAAAGAAGAGGCGCTCGCGCACGCCATCAACGCGGACGCACCTGCGATTATCGCGGAAGAAGCGAAGAAAATTGGGGCCACCGTCATCCACTACTCCACGGACTACGTCTTCGACGGCACGAAGCACACCCCCTACACCGAGGACGACCCCACGAATCCCATCAGCGCCTATGGAAGAACCAAACTCGCCGGCGAAGAAGCGATCCTCGCGGCAGACATTCCCCACCTGATTTTTCGCACCGCATGGGTCTATGCGACGTCGGGGAAGAATTTCTTGCTCACGATTCTGCGGCTCGCAGCCGAAAGAGAAGAGCTTCGCATCGTCAGCGACCAGTTCGGCGCGCCCACGTCAAGCCGCGAAATTGCCTCGGCCACCGCGCGAGTTCTCGTGGACCTGCTCCGCAAAGGGGGCTCATCGCCCCCGGAAATCGCTGGCACATACAACATGACCGCCTCCGGCGAAACCACCTGGCACGAATTCGCCACCACAATCCTTGAGGACTGCTCGCAACTCCCGCGCGGTCTCCCCTGGTTCGCCGCAGCCACCGATAACCGGCCTCTCATAGCGAAGCGTGTCATTCCCATCACGACAGCCGATTACCCCACTCCCGCCCGGCGCCCCGCCTACTCAGTCCTGTCCAACACCCGTTTCGCCGCCACCTTCGGCTTCACCCTCCCCGCCTGGCGCACCCAACTCGCCTCCGCCCTACAAGCCCACTTTCTTAGCTCTTCGTCCTGAAAATTGGAGAATCAGCCGAACGGTGTTATCAGGCAACGCTAGTCGCATGTTTGCCGGGCGGGAGGCCGACCTTTCCTCGTCCGCGTTCGCACTCTTTCCGGGCAAGGTGGGCACTACATCAGTAGCACTCTCTGCGCATAGCCAAACTCAAAATCCAGCACGCGCGAATGTGCTCACGGCACGCGCACAATACGAACAGTGCGTGTGGTGGACGAGCGAAGCACCATGACTATCAGGACTAGCTTCGCAACTCCGTGAGGAAATTTTTCTGAAGTTGGGAATTTTCTACCTGCAATCGGGTGAATCCTGTATGCATCTTCTAAGGTATCTTCCCTACTCTCAGCCGTTTGAAAAACGCTTCGCGGTTTGGCACGGCAACTGCCCGCTTCCCAGAGTTTCCGGGGGAGATCCCAGTTCCTCAAGCACGCAGTTCAGCTTTCGGAAACGGCCAAACCTCACGGTCGTTTCAACGGAAGCTGGTAGTTCCAGCTTTCAAGCCGGTCATCCTGGCGCGCCGGTGGTGAAAGCAAAAAACAGAAGTCAAAACCCAATAGCTTCGCCTGTTGCATCCTGGGCAAGCAGACACGAGGCTGACCGTGAAGAAAGTCCGCGTTTTTTCTAAGTTAGTTCACCCACCAGCAAAGAAGGACGAAACACAGCCTAGTTTCTTTGTTTTCTGCGAGAAGACCACGGGTATTGCGCAGTTTCGCGCCGGGTCCCCCACTGACTCCGATTGCACTCTCGACCGCGTCGCGGGTCTGCTCGCGATGCAGTGCCTCGTTCGAGGTCATAATCCGAACGATTTCACGGTTCTCGTTCCCGCCGACAAGGATTTCGTCGGCAAGCTCGTCACGCGCGCCACAGACCTACTCGAAGAAGGGCGCGCCGTATCGGGCCCTGCATCCTTGAGCCCGCGCCAGAAAGAGATCCTGCACTCCGTTCTTTGCAACCGCGCCAACAAGGAGATCGCGTCCAAGCTGAACATCACCGTCCGCACGGTGAAGTTCCACATCTCCTCTCTTCTGGGCAAATTTGGCGTGGAGAATCGCACCGAGCTCGCGCGCCGCGCCGCTGGATTGTTGCGCCCGGCAGGTCTCGATGGCGGAGAAGGCGCGGCCGCCCAGCTTTCCAGTGAAAATGTACGCCGAGAACTCGGTCCGCAGCCCGTCAACACGGACTACCGCGTCGAGAACAAGTCTCGGAGCGTGCGCTTCCCTGGCCGCGTCCTAACCGCGTAACAGCTCGACTCGACCAGATTACTGCGTAGTTGCAGGCTGTGCTGAGTTGGGATTCGTGCCGATTGACCAGCGGAAGAATCGGTAGTCGCAATGTTCACAGCGAAACGGCCTTAAGTAGATCAGCCCGAGCACTCTTCGTTCGTAGATTCCTCTGCGCTTTGATCGATGGATTCGTTTGCTGTGGCAGTTCGGGCATTCGAGCATTGCAGTTCTCCTGATCCGTCACAATTTGTCCCTCAATCTTGCAAAAGCGGAGCCGCGTTTTCTGTCTCTTTTTGCACACTGGCATCTGATCGCTTCGAAATCTGGGTCTGCCCTCGAGACCGGGTTTACGCGCCCATCTCGTTAATCACCAACTACCAGAGGTGTTCAAAATGGTACAGATTCCTGTGTCTTGTTGGCATACCGTGTAGCCGTAAAAGGTCAACCTCGCAGCCGCTCATCCGGATTCTCGTGGACGGGTTGAGTCGTCCATGTGAGGGGCTTCTATGTCAAAACTGGCTCAGCGCGATTTGCAGTCTGATCTGGCCACCTTCCCGGCGGAGGGCGCGGCCTCTCACAGACGCCGCCCGATTCGCGCCCTTTTCGTCCACCCCGATGCGGGGGTAGTTGCAACCTGCCTCGAAGAGCTGAAGAAAGCGCAATTCGTTGTCAGCGCTGACGTTGTTTCGACCCTGGAGCAGTGCACGGAACAGCTCCGCTCCCAAACTTATGAAGTCGTCGTGGCCGAGTACCCCAGCACGAGTTGGGTTGGATCCCAGGCTTTGCAACTCCTCCATCAAACCGTTCAGGAGATTCCCCTGCTCTTCGTGACCACCGCGGTGGGAAGTGAATCCCTGGCGGAGCTAGCCGCTCACGGTGCTTTCGATTACGTGGAACGGGAGCATCTCGCCCAATTGCCCATGGCTGTCCGCCGCGCCCTGAACGAAAAAAAACTGCGCGCTGAACTCGAAGAAGCCGAAAAGGCTTTGCGGCATTCGCAATCACTGTATCGAGCCTTGGTGGAGAATCCCGCTTACGGAATCTGCCGGTGCGACGCGGAGGGCAAGATTCTCGACGTAAACGACGCTTTCCTCGGCATGCTGGGGTATTCAACAGAGGCAGAACTCCTGGCGGCGAACCGTGCGTCCGAGATCGTCTTTGATCTCGATCAGGTGAAGTCATTGGTCCGAGGCGCTCCCGAGTCCGTCCCTATCGAACCTTCGGAAATAGAGTGGAAGCGGAAAAACGGCACGACTCTCAGAGTCAGGCTGAGCGGCCGCGGCGTCTTTGACGAGCTCGGAAACTTTGCGGGCCGCGAGATCATCGCGGTCGATATCACCGAACAGCGCGCGCTTGAGGATCATCTGCGCCGCCAGGCGCTGAGCGATTCGCTCACCGGCTTGGCCAATCATCGTCGGCTTTTCGAAGTCTTGCACGCGGAGATAAGCCGATCAAAGCGCACCGAACGCGAATTCTCGCTCCTCTTGCTCGATCTCGATGGTTTGAAAGAGATTAATGACTCTTTTGGGCATTTGGTGGGAAACAGGGCGCTTTGCCGCCTGGCGCAGATCCTCGCGGACTGCTGCCGGTCCGTAGACGTTGCCGCACGGCAAGGCGGGGACGAGTTTGCTCTGGTTCTGCCGGAGACAGGTGTAGCCGCCGCCACTTTGGTGGCAACCCGAATTTGCGATCTTCTTGCGAAAGATATGGAAGAACCGCGGCTTTCCGTCAGTGTAGGAGTTGCCAGCTATCCGAACGATGCCAATAGCATTGGAACTCTTCTGTACGCTGCGGACCGGGCCCTCTATGGAATGAAAGAAAGGCAGCCCAGAATCGCTCGTGCCGGCCACATCTCTTGATTGCCTTTTCCAGATTTGAGTTCCGGAAATTTGCTCCATTAGCTCTGAACAAGGCGCGGAGAGGGAGTTTCAGATGAAGCGATATGATTTCGGCTCACGCCACAGGTCCCAGAGGTCCAAAACGCATCTGAATCGTGACGAAGAAACCCAGTATCTACTGAGCGCGGAAGAACAACTTCTTCAATCAATCTCGGCCCGTGCGCCCCTCGCGCAGGTGCTGAATAAGATCTGCAGTGTTCTCGATTGCGATATTGGCAACGTCGTTTCTCTCATTTCCCCTCCGGAGGAGGATGCAATCGATCTTGCCGATATGGCAGCGAACGCAAAACATCTTGGCTTGTACTCTTTCTGCTCCGCCGGTGTTCTTGCTGAGAACGACGAACTGCTTGGATCGCTCGAGATGTACTCCTGCGTTCCGCGCAGCCCCTCTCTCGAGGAAGTTCAATTGATTCAGCGCGCCGCGTGTCTGGCCGCAATCGCAATCCAACGCGATGACGAGATGCACAGGAATGACAACTGCAGCTTTCACGGACGTCGGCCCACGCGAAGGTACGGGCCGGAGCCGCCGGCCTTCATAAACTAATCTCACGCGAGTAGATCCCTTGCTCTGCTTGGAATCTTTGACAGCGGATTCCCAGTCGCGCCGTTCTGGATGCGGATTTGACTCACTCGTAGATCGTTGTTCCTTTTCGCACAGACGCATAACTCTCGAAGCATTAGTCTATGGACGGATCCTGACTCTCCAGAGTGCAGAACTCTGCAGGCATCGAGTAAAAAGTGAAAACCCTGGCTAAACCCCTGTTGCAAGCGATCCTTGCCGTGCTCGCGGTTTCATCCGCGTTGTTTGCTCAAACTGGCGGCAACTCCCTTCCCAAACCTCAGAAGCCTGCAAGCGAACTAGACGCGCGCCAAATCATGGCTATGTCGATCGCGGCCACTCAGCATAGCTGGCAAGCGCGGGACTCCTACTCTTATACCGAGCGCGATGAGGATCGGCGCTTGGACGCCCACGCACAAGTGAAATCGGATGATGTCGACGTCTCGCGAATGACGGTTGTCAACGGCGCTCGCTTTGGGCAGCTCCTCGAACACGATGGACATCCTCCGTCGGCTGACGAACTGAAAAGGAACGGCGAGGATCTCGACAAGCTCAAGCACGAAACACCCGAGGAGCGAACCATTCGGCTCGGCAAGGACGAAGAAAACAGGTCTTTCCTGCGGGACGTGCTCGATGCCTTCGACTTTCAGCTCATCGGCAAAGAGATGGCCGAGGGCAGGCTCGCTTACGTGCTTCAGGCCACACCGCACGCCGGTTATCGTGCGCAAGGGAAGTACGGCAAGATCTTCTCCAAAGTGGAAGGCAAGCTTTGGGTCGACGCGCAGAACTTCGGTTGGATCAAAGTCGAGGGCGAGGTCACGCAGGCCTTCTCGATGGCATTGTTCGTCGCCCGCGTGCAGCGCGGCTCACGCATCGTTCTGGAACAGACGTGTGTCGGTGACGACGTCTGGGTGCCGAAACGCCTCGACGTGCGAGCAAGTGCCAGAATCCTCTTCTTGAAGAGTCTCGATATTGAACGGATCCTCACTTACTCCGATTACGGTCCGGCGGTGGACGCACAATACTCAGTGGGCAGATAGCGCCGCCGATCCACGATCGCTCTCGTTTTGCTCTCCCTTTTGACTCAACTGGTCGTTGCGCACGCTTCCACTCCTGAGAAGGGAATACAAGGCGAATTGACCGATTTGTGCAAAATTGAACAGAAACTACCCCTGTAGGCGCTCAGTATCGGCATGGACGGGGACTTCCGCATTTCCTGGGAGAAACGCCATGATGTTCAGACCAACCTTGCTCCTTTGGGGAGCTATCGTGATTACGGCGGTGCCGGTTTGGGCCGATAAAATCTCTGATGCTGACGTCGCGAAAGAATCACCCGCCATTGAAAGGCCCCTGAAAGCAGCGCATCACCCTGATCTGAACCGGAGTGCGCTCTTGGTTGCGGGTTTTCCGGCAGAACCCACCCTGGCAGTGACGTTCATCGACACCTTTGAAACGAACGACGCATTCGCGGAAGACCAACCTAAAGTTGAAGTCCCCGTAAAGATGACGCGTCGCTCCGGTCTGCCGGTAATTGCCTCCGTGAACGCGGAATCTCTGCCCGAGTTCACGCCGGAACTGATGCTTAACGGCGTTTCCCTGAGCGACTCTTCTGATTTTTGGGGTCCTTGGTTTTCCCAAACTAAGACCAAGTTCTCTCGCTTTTTACCCGAGACGAACATTCAGGCTGCCGGCGTAAGTCAGACGGACTCTTATAAAGCCGGATCGTTTATTTCGCATGTCTGGGACTCTTGGCGTACAGAAGGACTAGGACGAGGAAGCACAGAGAACTACGGCAACACAAATCTAAACAAACACACCCTCGTGCCCGCTGTCGCTGTGGCACCGGAACCTGGATCTCTTTCCCTCTTGCTGCTCGGCCTCGCTGCCGTTGGATTCTTTGGCCGCCGGCGCGGACATCCGCTGCTCGCCGCATAGCCCGGCGAAGGCTTTTTCAATTGCATTGCATTGAATTGAGTCGTAACGCGGCATTTGACCGTATCGTTTCGCTACTCCCCGCCGTCGCTTCCATCTACTGTCGTGGCCTTTTCACTTGCCGGGCCTCGCGGGCATGAGTGTGAAACCAAAATCCGAAAGTGTGCACAAGGGGACAGATGTCCGCCCTCTCTGTGACTAATGTGATTCCTGCATCGTTCGTCCTCCCTAGGAAAAGGCTTCAGCGCCGTTAGGGAACACGAGATCGCACAAATCACAAGGAGATAAAACATGCTTGGGATCATCGCCGCAGTTTTGATCGTTCTTTGGTTGCTTGGATTCTTCGCGTTTCACATAACCAGCGCTTTCATTCACGTTGCCCTGGTCGTGGGCTTGATATTGCTTCTGGTGCATTTCATGAGGGGTAGACCAGCAGTCGTCTAGATTGCTGGCCCAAAGCCAGATGATGTTCGTGTTTGGCGGAGCCTACCTGCGTTGGTAGTATCGGGTGACTCAGCCGTCCCTCGAAAGGAGACACGATGCAATATGACTCGCACCAAAGAGCTGCCGAAATGCACGAGCTCGCCGCACACGCGCACCGTGCTGCCGCGGCGTCCCACGGCAAGGGCGATCACCTCACCGGACACGAACTTTCCAGGCAAGCATTGGAACATGCCCGGAAAGCTTTCGAGTGGTCCGAAGAGGCTCACGGGAAGTCCGCGGAATCAGCGGGGAAACCGTAAGGCCGCGCAACTACCGCGCGGGAATGCATCAACTCAAATCATTTCAGAGGAGACACCAAAATGAAACCAAGCACCAAGAATGAGGTCGAAGGCAAGGTTCACGAAGTGAAGGGCACGATCAAAGAAAAGGTAGGCCGGCTTACGAACGATCCCGACTTGGAAGGCGAAGGTATCGGGGAAAACATAGCGGGAACGGTCCAAAAGACAATCGGCAAGGTGCAAAAAGTCATCGAGAAACCGTGACTGGTACTTCTTCGTACAACCGGCCGCGACGCCTCTTGGATTAGGATCAAAGACTTGGATCTGGAAATCGACGGAAAACTGGAGATAGCACATGAACCTCTCAGCGGTAAGCACCACACAAATAGCCATCGTCATTGCGGTCGTAGTGATTATGGCGGTAGGCATCGGCATTTTACTTTTTACTCGTAGGCGCCGAACGGCAAGATTACGCACTCAGTTTGGCGGCGCCGAATATACCCGCGCCGTGAAAGAAGGCGGCAGCCAACGGAAAGCGGAAGCGGCGCTCGATAAGCGTTCCGATCGAGTGGAGGCTCTCCACATCCGGGCGCTCGGTGCGGGCGACCGTGCCCGCTTCGTGGATTCCTGGCGCAGGGTGCAGGCGCGATTCGTCGACGGGCCCGGAGGCGCCGTAACGGACGCCGACCAACTCCTCGGCGATGTGATGTCCACGCGCGGTTATCCCATGAGCAACTTTGAACAGCGTGCCGCGGATATCTCCGTCGACTATCCTTTGGTTCTGGAAAATTACCGCTCCGCGCACGAAATCGCCATTCGTCAAACGCACGGGCAGGCCAGCACGGAAGAATTACGCCAGGCAATGATCCACTACCGGACGCTCTTTGATGAGCTGGTCGGCGAGCCAGAGATGGCGCGCGCAGCGACAGCATCATAAAGCCTGTTTCAACACAAAGACTTTTCAGACGCGAAAACTGTGTCAGGCCGTTGGACGTGCAAGACACAACACAAGAGGAGCAATTCATATGAACGAACCAATTAATCTGCAAGAACAAGAAACAGATGCGGGCCTGACGACTGCGGCTTTGGCCGGCGCAGACGCGCGACGCCAGGCGCCAGTTGTCGCCGCTCCAAGCTTCAGCGTTGGCGGCGCTTCACCCACCGGAGCCGCAACCGCTCCAGCCATGGCTGAAACGGCCACGCCGCTCCTTTCGCCCGAAGAAGCCAAGGATTTTCGTGCTCGGTGGGACGCGATCCAGGTGAGTTTTGTTGACGAGCCTCGACGTGCAGTTCAGGAGGCAGATGGTCTCGTCGCAGTCACGACGAAGCGCCTGGCTGAAACGTTCGCCGCTGAAAGAACCAAACTCGACGCCCAATGGGAACGCGGCGAGAATGTTTCCACCGAGGATCTTCGCCTTGCGCTGCGCCGCTATAGGTCGTTTTTCGGACGCCTTCTCTCGGTGTAAATCGGCGAGATTACGGTCCTCCAATGGTGCTGTATGGGACATACAGCGCGGCGACGAGCGTGGATAGTCATCGTTGCCGGGCTTTTCTCAATCTCGGAATGGAGGATTCTACATGCCACGTTTACATCGATACATCGGGTCACTAATCTTAGCTGCTGCTATTGCTGCTCCAGCTCTCATCGTGACCCAGGCCAATGCGCAAGAAGTGCAGGTCCGAGTCTACGATCGAGACCACCGCGATTACCACAACTGGGACGACCACGAAGACCGCGCGTACAGGCGTTATCTGGTGGAACAGCACAGAGACTATCGTGAGTACAACCACCAGAACCGCGCTATGCAGAGAAACTACTGGAATTGGCGCCACAGTCATCCGGACTAAACAGGACGAGTCCGGAGCGGCGGGTCTCAGTCGTGCAGGACAACGCTCAGAAGCGAGGTGTTGATCTGAAGCCCGCCGTTGTACTTGATGAAGCCCAGTCTTCTGAACTTGTTCATGAAGAAATTCACCCGTGAGCGCGTTGTGCCCACCATTTCCGCCAGCATCTCCTGCGAGATCTTCGGCAGCACCATTTGCGGTTTATCGTTCGTGCCGTAGCGTGCGAGCAGCAACAGTGTGCGAGCCAGCCGCTTCTCGCTCGAGTTAAACAGCTGATCCACCAAATCCTCTTCAACTCGAATGTTCCTCGAAAGCATGTGAGTGATGAACCGGTCCGAAAACTCATGCTCCGCGTGGAGGACTCGCATCATCTCTTTCTTTTCAATCACCAGTATCGCGGTAGGGGCAATCGCCGTCGCCGTCCCGATCCGAATCGGCTGGCCCGCCAGGCATCCCTCACCGAAAAAGTCCCCCGGTCCCAATATCGCCACTACGGCCTCTTTGCCCGTTTCATTCACTACGGAGAGCCTCACCCCACCCTTTTGAATGTATAAGACATTCTTGGCAGGATCGCCTTGCGAGAAGATCACTTCCTTTTTCTTAAACTCCTCAACCTTCCTCGCTATGCCGGTCGTGTCAAGGAAACCTTGCACATCAAAGCCGGGCTTTTTCGGGGAAGTCGGTTTAGATTTTCCGGCCGCTGCCTGTGGCATTCTCAAATCCTCACTTTACTTTCGATCCTCGGTTTCGCGACGGCCGGGCGTTCTAACTCCGAAACCAGCGCAGGCGATTCCTCCAGTATTCCTTCCGGTCCTGCAGCCTGCCGGACAAGATTCTTGACTACCTCAATTGGTACCTGCTCGAAATGTGTTACGCCGTTTCGCATCCCAGCTGCTCCTGTAGCTGCTTCAACCGTAGCAGTCTTCCAGCCATACGGGGAGAATCTTTTGTATGGCGTTCGTGGCAACAGAGCTTCTTTTTAAGGTGAAGTGGGGGCGTTAACGCGACCGGGGTCAGTTGATGGCATCCACGCTGGCGGGTACGTTTATATCTGTATATTTCTGTTGTACGCCGTCTACGCCTATGATACCAATAGGCAGCGCTTGCTATACGTTTGCATCCTGGGAGCAACTGATTGAAAACGAAGCGAGCCGTGTCTCATTTCAAGACGATGGACTTGGGCGAAGTTCCTCGTTCGCGAAATGGCAAGCATAAAGCGATCGTTACCCTGATTCTGCGCGACCTCGACCGACTCAAGGAGGGTGCGGCCCTTAGGGTGCCCTTGGCCGACCTCGGAGACACCAAGCAAAACGTCCGTTCCGCCTTGAACCGCGCGACGCGAAACGCCAAGCGTAACGTCGCTACCGCCACCGACGAGAACTTCTTGTACATTTGGAACGTAGCCAAGACTTTATAAACGCGCTGCAGGGGTCCACGCCTCTGTTACTCCGCTGGTCATTCGTGCTGTAGGCCACTCTCGTCTGCCACCATCGTCGCAAATCCGCAAGACAGTGCGGATTGTGTGCACAAGTGAACAGACGCCTGTCGTTGCTGCCTTCTAAGATGTTGCCTGTGGGTGAAGCCAGAGGACCCGGCCGAGAACAAGTCCGAAGGCTTTCCTCTAAACGATACTGGAGATCGCAGGTTCCTTCCCACTCCATCCGGCGCCAGCAGTTCTTAGATCAAGACAGAGATTCGAACTAACGCCTGGACCGGCGGAGTGTCTCCCTGCGAAGAGAAGAGATAGCCGATGCCTTTAATGCAAATACTGGTAGTTCTGATCGTGGTAGGTGTTTTGCTTTGGCTGGTCAACAGTTTCATACCGATGCAGGGAACGATTAAGTCCATCTTGAATGCAGTCGTGGTGATCGCCACCGTTCTGTGGCTCCTGAACATTTTTGGACTCTTTCATTCGCTCTCTCACGTTCGCATTGGGACCTAACTGAAACTGAACAGGCCATTGTGGGAAGGCCGGATATCATCCGGCGAAACCGGAAGCAACAACAAATGCGCCCTACGCGATAAGCGAGTGGTGCACGAACTCGTCATCTGGAGGCAACACTTATGAAGCAAACTGGACTTATCAGCACGGGAGTCTTACTCCTTTTTCTCGGAGCCGCTGTTCCTGCACTCGCACGGCAAGAAGAGACCAAGCCCCCGAAACAGGAGCAGGCCAAGCCTGAGAAACAGCAGGAAGCGAAGCCTGAAAAGCAGCAGGAACAGGCCAAGCCTGAGAAACAACAAGAAGCGAAGCCTGAAAAGCAGCAAGAGGCGAAGTCCGTAAAGCAGGAACAGCAAGCCAAGGCTCAACCGCAGCAACACGCTCAGCGGACCCAGGCCGAAGTTCAAAGGCAACGTGCCGTTCCGGCGCTGCGACTCAGCGCTCGTGGCACCGGCCGCATCCCTGACGCTCGCTTCCAAGCCAGCTTTGGGGTCTCGCACACATTCCGCATCGGTAGCCCTCAAATGGTTGGCGGATACTCGCGCTTCCAGTACAGCGGCTTTTGGTTCGGATTCGTTCAGCCGTGGCCGGTAGGTTGGTATTACACCGACAACGTCTACGTTGATTACATCGACGGCGGGTATTACCTCTACAACCCGTACTATCCCGGCGCTCGTGTTTCGATTAGCGTCGTGATCTAACCATCTTCCCGATTCAGCTTCAGGGGCGACGCAGATTCATGGGGGTCGCCCCGGCAGTTCGGAGAACGCACAGTTGCTGTGATGCATCGGCTGAATCGTGAAACCAGGAGAGAACAATGCTCGGAACGATACTGATCGTGATTTTGGTGATGGCGCTCCTGGGTGTATTGCCCAGATGGGGACATAGCCGCCAATGGGGCTACGGCCCGACCGGTGGTGTGGGACTGCTTTTGCTCATCGTGGTCATACTTTTACTTCTCGGCCGCATCTAGGCGTCGTCATCTTGTCACGTTCGTGACGGAGATCTTCCGTTCACGCGGTCGCGCTCGAATGAACGCTCCGCGCCAACGAGGTTCGGCAAGGAGTCGAACCTCTTACGCATCAAGCTTTGGTATCAGTTGGCTACCTGAGGTGAACAATGGATGAGTCTAAACGACAAGCAGTCAAATTTCTCGAGAAGGAAATCAAGACATACATAGCGCTGGCCCTATTCTTGTCAAAGGAAGGCATCAAGGAACGCGTGCAGCTGGGAGATAAAGAAGTCCTCATAGGCCCAAGCTATTACAAGGAAAGAATGAGAGAGGCCAGGAAGCTCGTAAATGAACTCCGAAAGCCGAGCTGAAGTTGGGCCATCTCCGGCCGCGGTTCGATACGCTTGGCATCTTCGGTGCATCCGGGGGTTGGCACTCCTCCTCATCGTGCTGGTGTCCGGTAGCGCCTTCTTCGCATATTCCGTTCTCACCCACGAACCGCGACATCGATAGCGGCAACGCGACCAAGCGCGCGCAATACGCGCTCACAGGCGACACCTACCCGAAGTCATAAGTCAGGCTTGTCGTGCGCCTTTTGCTTCATCTGTGTTTATCTGTGTTCATCTGTGGTTCCAAGGTTTCACGGCCCTCGATATCCCCACTCTCGCTGCCCACAGCGCGCAGTAACCGCCAAACCAAATCGAATGTGTGCACAAATGGACAGATAACCAAGCGCAACGCTTGTAGTTTGGTGCGGAACACAAGTTCTGCAGATCAGCCCACCCGCCCCGAGCTGGTTGATTCGGTGTAACACGCACGGGCAGTTCAGGTCAGCAAGCCGCAACAATAACGACGAGTACTCTTATTCTCTCTCAGGAGGAAATTGGAAATGAAAATCGTAAAGACAGTTCTAGTTGTCGCTGCACTCTCCATCCTAGGCGCGATGTCTCTATCAACCGTTCGAGCCGATGAATGGAACAAAAAGACGGTAATGACGTTCAATCAACCCATCGAAATCCCCGGGCAAGTTCTGCCCGCCGGGACGTACACCTTCAAGCTGGCCGAGTCGCGTTCCGACCGTCACATCGTCCAGATTTTCAATGCAGACGGTACTCACATCTTCGCCACGGTCCTGGCGATCAACAACTATCGCCTCCAGCCCACCGGCGAAACCGTAGTCAAGTTCGCGGAGCGCTCGGGCGATAACCCGGAAGCTCTCAAGGCCTGGTTTTATCCGGGCGATAACTTCGGTCAGGAATTTGTTTATCCGAAGCAACGCGCGGTTGAGTTAGCCGTGGCTTCGAACGAAGCGGTTCCCGCACTACCCGTCGACGCAACGGACATCACCGTGGCTCCGATCGTCGCGGTGACCCCGGACCAAAAGGAAGTACCGGTAACCGAAGCGATCCAAACTGCTCCGCCGGCCGCTACTTCAGTCGCACAGGACCCGACTCCTGCGCCAATCGCAGCGGTAACTCCTGCGCCGGCGCCAGAGACGACTCCTGCACCAGCCGTAGCAACAGCGGAGTTGCCGCGAACGGCCAGCACAGTTCCACTCATCGCGCTGCTCGGCTTTGCATCGCTCGGCGTCGCGTTCACCCTAAAGCGACTCGCAAGCTAAACTCGCAATCTAACGACACTCCAGTGCGCCGCGGATGTGAATAACCCCGCGGCGCGAGGAGACTTCCTGGTGAAACTCACGATCTCATCTCACGGGCGCAGGTTTTTTCGAAGCCGCTTTCTTGTCACCAGCCTGCTTCTTTCTTGTGCCTTCGCTGCCTACTCACAATCTCCGCAATCGCTCCCTCCCTCATCCACTTCCGCCCAATCCACAATTTCCTCGAACACGGATCTGGTTGCCCTACCCGTCAATGTGACGGACGCAAAAGGAAATGTCGTGTCGGGGCTGAGTCAGGACAACTTCCAGGTCTTCGAGGACGGACGCCTGCAAAGAATTACTTCGTTTCAACACGGAGACGCTCCCGTCACCGTGGGCCTGATCGTTGACCACAGCCGCAGCATGGGCCCGAAGCTCCCGGAAGTGGCCGCCGCGGTTTCCGCCTTCGCGCACTCCAGCAACCCCCAAGACGAGCTATTCGTCGTGGATTTTAATGACGATGTCTCAGTGGAACTGCTGAACGGAAAAGCTTTCACAAGCGATCCTGCGGAGCTCGAAAAAGCCCTCTTCTCCGTCCGCGCTCGAGGACGAACCGCTCTTTACGACGCCGTCGCGGAAGGCCTCCTCCACTTGCGGCTCGGTCATTGCGACCGGAAGGCGCTGATCATCGTCAGCGATGGGGGCGACAACGCCAGCCAGCAAAAATTCTCGCAGGTTCTGGCTCTTGCTCAGCAATCTCAAGTGCTCATTTATTCCATCGCGCTAGTCACCGACGATGGAGACGAAAACCCCGGTGCGCTTCGCCACCTCTCCAAGGCTACGGGAGGTGTCGCTTACTTCCCGGGCCCCGCAATTACGGTGACCACCATCTCCACACAGATTGCCCGCGATCTTCGCGAACAGTACACGTTGGGCTTCGCGCCGGAGAAAGCAAACGATCCTCACGCCTTTCGAAAGATAGAAGTGAAAGTCACTGCTCCCGGTCACGGCAAGATTCACGTTCGAACCCGTTCCGGCTATGTCGCCGCCGAAGAGAACTCCTCGCTTCCGCAGCCCGCGAAAGGCGCAAAGTGAGCGCACCTCGCTCCATCGTAAGGAGATTTCGGAAATCGATGCTGCTTCACACGGCATATTATTTCTTCCTGGCCTGCGGCATTTTAGGACTCGGCTATGCCACCTATGTCGTCGCGGATGCGCGGGTGTATCAAGCTGTTGCGGAATCCAGACTCTCCAATATGCGTCCGGTTCAACGGCCTCGCGACCTGGCGGAAGGTGACGTTATTGGCCAGATGACGATTCCTCGCCTCGATCTCCAAACGATCGTCGTGCAAGGAGAGTCAACCAGAGTATTGCGGCGCGCGGTGGGTCACCTTCCCGAAACAGCTTTGCCCGGCGAGGCTGGCAACGTCACACTGGCCGGACATCGCGACGGTTTCTTTCGTCCTTTGCGCACTATTCAACCGGGCGACGCGATTACGATCAAGACGCCCGATGGAGAGTTCGAGTATCAAGTGGAGTCCACCCAGGTGGTATTGCCCAGCGACGTTCAGGTCCTCAAGCCGTCCACCGAAAAGACCTTGACCCTCATCACCTGCTTTCCGTTCTACTACGTTGGTCCAGCGCCCAAGCGATTCATTGTCCGCGCCCGCCAGATCGGCCGTCTACCGGCACAACGTCCCATCGCTGAAGTGCCTCTCCACTTTTAGGTGCCAAAATGGGAAAGCGGATGTGTGCTTAAGTGAACAGATAGTTCCGCCGGACTCCTCTACCATTCTCTTGTGCAGTGAACACGTTGGCCGTTTCGCAGGTCGATCCACTCGCTTCCGCCTAGTCGTCTCGGCTTCACACCTGTGCTTCTAAGGAACCAGGAATAAGGGGTTAACTTGCTCTCCACAGTCTTCGCGTTCTTGGTTGCCCTGTGGCTCTTGGGAGTCGCTACTTCTTACACGATGGGTGGGTTCATCCACATCCTGTTGGTTCTGGCCGTTCTCGTAGTTGTCATCAGGCTCCTTCAGGGACGAAGGATAGCCTCCTAGCCTCGGAGCCCGGATTATGAAACCAATCTCTTTACTCGGGATTTTGTTAGTGGTTCTGGGTGCGCTGGCCCTCGCCTACCAAGGCATCACGTACACCCATCGGGAAAAGGTCATTGATCTTGGGCCGATCCATGCCACGGAAGACAAGCAGGAGCGGATACCGCTTCCTCCGATCATAGGAGGCCTCGCGCTGGTCGGGGGAATTGTTCTGCTTGTCGCTGGCGCGAAAAAGACGTAACGGAAGTTCTCGGTTGGGGATAGTTCGAGAATCATTTTATTCGACGGCTTCTCCCCGGCTCAAGGCGCGGTCTAAAGCGTCCCACAAAGGTTTCGGAGAGTGCAACGTCCGCGGCCGCAATTCTGATCATGGAGGTCAGCGATGATAAGCAACAAGATGAGAAGCAAATTGATCGTACGCAACGCAATTCTTGCTCTGGGCTTGGGTTTGGTCGCAACCGCTCCACTTTTTGCGCAGGACCAAAACAAGGAACAGAAGCGCTTGGAAAATTCCGGTGTCGTGATGCAGGAAATCGTGAATACGCCGGAAGGCATCCCTCAAGACGTCATGAATAAGGCCGAATGCGTCATCGTGTTCCCGTCCGTTCTCAAGGCGGCGTTCGTCGTTGGCGCAAGCTATGGCCGCGGCGCGATGGTTTGCCGCACCGGTGAGCATTTCAACGGACCGTGGGGCGCACCCGCAATGTATGCGCTCGAAGGCGGCAGCATTGGGTTTCAAATCGGCGGAGAAGCCACCGACCTCGTTTTGCTGGTTATGAATCCGAGGGGCGTCACTTCAATTCTCAGCAGCAAAGTCAAGCTGGGCGGGGATGCCTCAGTCGCGGCAGGCCCGGTCGGCCGTACCACTTCTGCTGACACCGACGCGTGGATGCGAGCCGAGATTCTCAGCTACTCGCGTGCCCGCGGCGTCTTTGCCGGCATTTCACTCGAAGGTTCCACACTTCGCCCTGATGACGACGCAACTGCAGACGTCTATGGACGCAAGCTCTCGGCAAAAGAAATCGTATTAGGTGGGAATGTCGGGATTCCCGAATCCGGCCGCCACTTGGTTGCCGTGTTGCAGAAGAATTCGCCTGTGAATGAATCGCACGAATCCGCGGGGAACTAGTCACCCGCGTTACGAAAACGATGGGAAGCGCTGCCGGCCTTCCCACTCGCCGCTTCCTCCGGCATCCGGAGGGCGAACGGACCAGATACTTGGTCCGTTCCACCTCTTCTCCCCGACAACAGCTCTAGCATTTCTATCCCACCAGCGGTCTGCATCAGCACCCGGCTTTAGTTCTGTCGGGTTTCTCTGTGCCCTCCAGGTTTTCTCTGTGAACTCTGTGTTCCGCTTTCCTCTTTCTCTTTCCCTTTTCCCTTTTCCCTTTTCTCTTTTCCCTGTTTCGTCCTTTTCCGTCCTGGCATCCCTGGTCCGGGATCCAGATCCCCTCACCATCTTGCCTTCCTGGCCTGAGTCCCTCTCTTTTCGACCAAGTCTGGTCAGTTGCTCCCGCTTTGCGATAGACTTCGTTCCGGAGGACACATGGACATTCGATCTGCAATTAAGCGCGAAGAGCGCAAACTCGAAGGACAGTTAGGCAAGTTACAGCACCAGTTGGACGGAGTAAGAGCGGCGGCGAAAGCGCTGGGCAGTTCGGCCAGCCGCGACTTCACGAAGGCCAGGAAACGCGTCCTGTCAGCCGCAGCCAGAGCGAAAATCTCCAAAGCCGCCAAGAAGCGCTGGGCGAAGGTGCGAGCGCAAGCGAAGAAAGCGATAAGCTGAGGAAGCCCCTCGCCGCCTTTTGGCTCTACCTCTGTGGGCTCTGTGACCCTGGGCGCCGCGGAGGCTCTGTGGCCGATCCCCACCTGGAAAACAGGCTAAAGCATGTTTGAGACGCTAACCGAAAAATTACAACGCACATTCAAAAACCTGCGCGGCCAGGGGAAGCTCACCGAGGAGCATCTGGACGCCGGCCTCGCCGAGATTCGCGAGTCCCTCCTCGACGCCGACGTCAACCTGGGCGTGGCGGACGAATTCATCGCGCACGTGCGCGAGAAGGCGATCGGCTCGGAAGTGCTACTGCAACTTTCTCCCGACCAGCAAGTGGTGAAACTCGTGCGCGACGAGCTGGGAGAGTTGCTCGGTCGCGAGGCCAAGCCGCAATTCGGCGCGAAGCCGCCCTCGGTGTGGTTGATCGTCGGACTGCAAGGTTCGGGCAAAACCACATCGACCGGCAAGCTCGGCAAATGGCTCGCCGAGCACGGCCACCGGCCAATCGTCGTATCGACCGACGTCTACCGTCCCGCGGCGCGCGAGCAGCTCGCGCAAGTGGCGAAGGCGACGGGTACGCCGCTCTGGCCTGGCACGGGCACGGACAAGCCGCTCGAAATCGTGCGCGGCGCGATGCGCGAAGCGAAGCTTTCCGCTTGCGACGTAATCTTGGTCGATACCGCGGGCCGCCTGCACATCGACGACGACTTAATGAATGAGCTCTCTACGCTGAAGCGCGAGCTGAATCCCTCCGAGCTGCTGTTCGTCGCGGACGCGATGATCGGGCAGGACGCGGTGCGGTCGGCGGGAGAATTTCATAAGCGTCTAGGCATCACGGGCGTGGTCCTGACGAAAATGGACGGCGACGCCCGCGGCGGCGCGGCCCTTTCGATTCGCAAGGTAACCGGCGCGCCTGTGAAGTTCGTAGGCGTGGGCGAAAAATACGACGCGCTCGAGCCGTTCCATCCCGACCGCATCGTCGGCCGCATCCTGGGCATGGGAGACGTGCTCGGGTTGATCGAGCGCGCCGAGAAAACCATCGACGAGAAGAAAGCGCGCGAACTCGAACGCAAGATGCGCGAGGACGATTTCTCCCTCGAGGATTTTCGCGAGCAGTTAAAGCAGATTCGCAAGATGGGCTCCCTCGAGCAGTTGATGGGCATGCTGCCGAAAATCGGCCCATTCGCGAAGCTGCCGAAGGACGCGGCAATCGATGAGGGCCGGCTCAAGTCGATTGAAGCCATCATCAATTCGATGACGGCGGCCGAGCGCGGCAACAGCAATCTGATCGACGGCAAGCGCCGCAAACGCATCGCGCGCGGCAGCGGCACCAGTGTGCAGCAAGTGAACGAAGTACTGAAACAGTACGCCGACATGCGTCGCATGATGAAGCAGTACGGCAGCATGGCCAAAATGAAGATGCGCGGCATCGGCAAGCTGGGCGGACTTAACTAGGCGCCTATGCCGATCGTCGTCAACAACACGCTGAACCAGATCTTGATGCTTGCTGCGGGCGGCGATGACCGCGCGGTGAAGGCGAAGCGCTTGGCCGAGCTGATTCAGAGGCTCGGCGAGTATCGCTGGGTGGGAGTTTACGACGTGGGCGCGGAAAGCGTGTCCATCGTCGGGTGGAGCGGGCCGAGCGCACCTGCGCATCCGACATTCCCGGCAAACAAGGGCCTGACCGGCGCCGCGATTCAGCAGAAGCAAACGGTGATTGTCGGCGACGTTCGAAACGACCCGCGGTACCTCACCGCGTTCGGAAGCACGCTCTCGGAAATCATCGTCCCGGTGCTCCATCCCGCGGACGGCCGCGTGGTGGGAACTATCGACGTGGAGAGAGCGCGCGCAAACGCCTTTTCGTCGCGCGACCGCGAAATGATCGAGCAATGCGCGCAGGCGGCTCTGCCGCTATGGCTGCTGGGATAACGAATTGGGATAGCGAACGACAAGGGCGCACCGCAGGATTTGCGATTGGTGAATCCGGCTTGGTCCGCTATACTAACAGGATTCGACTTAGGAGGAATTTCGAGTGTTGATGATTCGGTTAGCCCGCATTGGGAAGAAGAAGCACCCGTTCTACCGCGTAGTGGTAACGGAAAAGACGCGCCCGCGCAACGGGCGTTTTGTCGAGATCGTCGGAACGTACGACCCTGCCAAGAAGCCGGCGGCGGTACAGCTCGATGACGCGCGAGTCCAGTACTGGCTCGGCAAAGGCGCGCAGCCGAGCGACACCGTTCGGAGTTTCCTACGCAACCGTAAGCCTGCCTGAAGCGTCTAACTTCACAGAAAGCCATGCACTTAGCTCTCATTCGCGCTCAAGCGACATTTTCTGCTAAGCCCGGCCGGCTGTGGAGGAAGGGTCATGAAGGATTTGGTCGAACAGATTGCGAAAGCTCTTGTAGATCATCCCGATCAAGTACAGGTGAATGCAGTCGAGGGTGAGCAGGTAACGGTGCTGGAATTAAGGGTTCATCCGGAAGATCTGGGCAAAGTGATTGGGCGCCAGGGACGTACTGCGAAGTCGATACGAACGCTCCTGGGCGCCGCTGGCATGAAATTGAAGAAGCGTTTCACGCTGGAAATCCTCGAGTAGTGACCGCAAACGTGACGGTCGCGCGCATTGTGCGTCCGCACGGGCGGCGCGGCGAAGTGGCCTGCGAAATTCTCACCGATTTTCCCGAGCGACTCACGCGTCTCAGTACGGCAGAACTGTGGGACGGAAATTCCGCGCAGCGCCGTGTCTTGGTGCGTTCCTGCTGGCTCAGCCAGAGCCGCGGCGGGCAGGCGATTTTCCACTTCGAAGGCTCGGATTCGATTCCCGACGCGGAAAAGCTCGTCGGCCTCGAAGTGCAGATACCCTTCGCCGAACGCATGCAGCTTCCATCCGGAAGCTACTACGTCACCGATTTGATCGGCTGCGAAGTGCGCGAGAAGAATGGCGCCACGGTTGGCCGCGTTCGTGATGTGCAATTTATAGGCGAGGGGCTCGCGGGGACGCCGATTCTCGCGGTGGATTCGCCGCGGGGCGAACTCTTGATTCCGCTCGCGCAGGAGATTTGCGTGGCGATTGATGTCGCCGCGCGCCGCATCGAAGTTGTTCTTCCCGAAGGCTTGCTCGAACTCAACCGCGACCCCTAAGCACCCCATCTGCACGCGTTTACACAACCGAGTTGACGTAGACTGGTCCCCGGAGCCGCGAGCAACGCCATGCGTTTCGATATCGTCACCATCTTTCCCGGATTCTTCAACGGGCCGCTCGACTACGGGATCATTCGCCGTGCGCGCGAAGCTGGGTTGATCGAGACGCATGTTCACGATCTCCGCGATTTCACTCACGACCGGCACCACACCGTCGATGACCGGCCATTTGGCGGCGGCGAAGGCATGGTGATGAAGCCGGAGCCACTATTCGAAGCAGTCGAATCGATCCTAGGCGCCGAAGGCTCGCGGGAGTCCGGTACTCCGCGAACGGCGACAGTTCTGTTGTCTGCGTCGGGAAAGCCTTTCCGCCAGGAGACGGCACGGCGCCTGTCGGCCCTCGAACGAATTGTGCTGCTCTGCGGCCGCTACGAAGGAGTGGACGAGCGTGTGGCGGAGCACCTGGCCACGGACGAAATCTCGATTGGGGACTTCGTGCTTTCGGGCGGCGAACTCGCCGCCGCGATGGTGATGGACGCGGTCGTTCGATTGGTTCCCGGGGCGCTGGGCAACGAGGATTCAACGGTGAATGAATCCTTCAGCGTCGTCGCCGATCACACCGAACGGCCACGGCCCTCCGCCAGAAATTCACCGCACGCCGTTCCCTGCTTCTTGGACTATCCGCATTACACGCGGCCGCCTTCCTTCCGCGGCTGGGACGTGCCGGAGGTTCTTCTCAGCGGAAATCACGAGGAAATTCGGAGGTGGCGCCATCAAAGGGCGCTCGAGAAAACGATCCGCAACAGGCCCGATCTACTGGAAGGTCTCGCCGCGACCTCCGAGGAAACTCCCTAGCGCCCTTTCTTGCCACTCTGTCATCCCGAATCCACGCGATTTGTGCGGGGTGAGGGATCTGCTTCTCGCTTTAGGAACTCAACAGAGCTAGATAGGTTCCTCTCTCAGCGTCCCAAAAACTTCTCCAGCTTTTCCACTTCCGCCGCCGCAAGATCCAGATACTTTCTCGCGCCGTCGGCGTCTTTTGCCTGGATCGCGGCCTGGGCTTTACTCATATAGGTTTCCATTCGCTGCTTGGAAGCCACCATGTCGCCCCGAAGTCCAAGCCCTTGCGCCGCCTGTTGCCGCTGCAGCGTATCGAGACTGGCCACGACGGAACTCGCTCGCCCGGAAAGCTGGTCGCTCTCAAGGTCCAGCGCCTGTAACTGCGCGGGATCGGGAGCGGGAGGCTGCACGCTGGCGGTTGGATTCGACTGCGCCGGCGTGGCTGGCGTCAACGAATCAGGCGCCTTCGGCTCGTGCCGTGGCACCGGTGGTTGCGCGGACGCCATTGGAGCCGGCTGACTTGCTGCCGGAGTCGGTTGCGTTGAAGCCGCCGAGGGATCTGCGTCGGAGGTATTGGCGGGCGGCGCGTCGGCTGGCGAAACGTTTGCCGCAGGGGCCGCACTTGTGTCGACCGACGTGACAGGCGCTGGCGCCGCACTCGACGCTGGAGCCGACGTTTGCTGCCGGGACGCCGCGGTCCTAGCGTGGCGCGGAACCTCAAAAGCGGCGGCTACTAGGACCACTAAGACGATGACGGCTCCCAGCGTGATGTAAAGCCCTCGGTGCGTCCACCGCGGGGGAGGCGACGGCATCAACTCCGTTTGCATTGCCGGGCTAGCAACCGGCAGCGTTGTAGCAACCTTCGCTGACGACGCGACCGCGGCGCTCGGTGCCGCTGGGGGAACCGGAACCGCCGCCACCGTCCCAGCGACCTTGGGCGCAACACTCTTAAGCGCGGCGGCGAAGGCGTCGGCAGTCTGAAACCGGGCAGCAGGGTCTTTCGCAACGGCCATCAGGATGAGCTGGCTCAGCGCCGGCGGCAAGTCCGGACGAAGCTCGATGGGCGGCCTCGGTGCCGTTTGCAAGTGGGCCTGCATCGTGGAAAACGCAGTATCCGACGGGAAAGGTTTCTGGCCGGTGACCATCTCGTAGAGCGAAACGCCCACCGAATACAAATCCGAGCGCCCGTCCACCGGCTCGCCCTTGATTTGCTCGGGGGACATATACGCGTAGGAGCCCACGGTCGTGTTCGTCTTCGTGAGGTCGCCTTGATCGCCGCGCTGCGCGATGCCGAAGTCCATCAGCTTCACGACGCCCGAAGGCGTGAGCATCATGTTCGAAGGCTTGATATCGCGATGAACGATATGTTGCTGGTGGGCGTAGCCTAGAGCCGCAAGCACCTGGTCGATGTAGCCAAGCGCCTGACCGTAGGGGATAGCTCCTTGCTGGATTCGTGCCGCTAGCGTCGCGCCCTCCACGTATTCCATGATCATGACCAGTTGATTGTCGATCGTAAGGGCTGTGCGAAGCTCTGCGATATTCGGATGGTGCAGGCCAGCCAATACCTTGATCTCCCGCATGAAGCGATCGGCCAAATCTTTCTGATCGGCTAGGTTCGGCAGCAGCACTTTCATGGCCTCGATGCGATCGGAGAATACATTGCGCACCTTGAACACCTGGCCCATGCCGCCAGCGCCGAGCAATCCCAAAATTTCGTAGTCGCCTCTGCGGGTGCCGACGACGTCCTGATTCATTTGAGATGGGTTTTCCATAGGCCTTCCTTTGCGCGGAAGTATACCTCAGTTGCCGCGGCCGATTCGATGTGACGGCGTACATCGTTCAACAAGGGGCTCGCTCGCCGCAAACTGCTTCGTGCTTCCGGGAATCTCTGGTAGCATTGAGGTTCGCGAAATCTCGAAAATTCTCGTAGGGAGCGATGGAAGAATGGCACTCGAATGTGAAGTCTGCGGTAAGAAGCCCAGTTTTGGCAATGTCATCAGTCACGCCCACAACGTGCGTCGCCGCCGTTGGAATCCAAATCTCCGGCGTGTAAAGGCTATTGTAAACGGTGCGCGCAAGCACATCCGCGTCTGCACAAGCTGCATCCGCTCGGGTCGCGTAAAGAAAGCCGCTTGAAGCAGTTCCCGCCGGAAGGAGCGCTGGTTGAAGCAACGGGGTCGAATCCTTGTATTGCTTGCCGTCTGCGCTCTCGCCTCGTGCCAGAAGGAAATCGCCCCTGGTCCGGACGTTTGGGCGAACGTAAACGGCAAAGAGATCATGCGAGAGGAAGTGGAAAAGAACTTCCGCTCGCGTTTGAACCCCGATTCGCCCGCTCCGTCGCAAGAGGAAGCTCTCTCCCTAAAACTAAGCATCCTCGACGAACTGGTCAACAGTGAAATTCTTCTGCAGCGCGCCAGCAAACTGAACCTTGTGGCCAGCGACGCCGAAGTGGAAGACAAATTCACCGCCTCGAAAAGCCCCTACACCGAAGAAGAATTCCAGCGCAAGCTGAAGGAATCGGGTCTGACCGTTGACGATTTGAAGAGCGACATCCGGCGGCAGCTTTCCATCGAAAAGCTGCTGAACCGTGAGATCGTCGCGAAGATTTCGATCACGGATCAGGACGTGGCCGACTTCTACGGCGCGAATCGCGGCCAGTTCAACTTCGTTGAACCGCAATACCATCTGGCGCAGATCGTCGTTACGTCGCGTCCTGATCCCGCGGTCCACAACCGCAAGAACGACAAAGCCTCAAACGAGGCCGAAGCTGGCCGGAAAGCCGCCATGCTTTCGCAGAGGCTGAGTGCGGGAGCAGACTTTGCGCAGCTCGCCATGGACTATTCCGAGGACCCGACGGCTTCCACGGGCGGCGACCTCGGCTACAACCCCGAATCGTCGTTCAACCGATCCGACCCGCTGCTCAAGAAAACCGTCCTCTCGCTGAAGACTGGCGAGGTGAGCCGTCCGATCCAAGTGAAAGACGGCCGCTATTTCATTTTGAAGCTGGTGGGGAGGGAGTCCGCCGGGCAGCGCGAGCTATCCGATCCTCAGGTTCAGCAGGGGATTCGCGACATGCTGCGCAACCGAAAGCAGCAGCTCCTCCGCGCCGCGTATCTAACCGAGGCGCGCGACGAGTCTCACGTCACAAACTATTTGTCGCGCATGATCCTGGAATCCGCGGGCAAACTTCCCGCCGAGAAGTAGACGGTCGCGCTAAACCACGATCGCCAGGACGTCGCCTGAGTTAACAGCCTGCCCTTCCGCTACTAGCATGCGCTCGACGGTCCCTGACTTCGGCGAGCGCACTTCGTTCTGCATCTTCATCGCTTCGATTACGACGAGCCCCTTGCCTGCTTCCACCACGTCGCCCGCTGCCGCCAGGACGCGAACGACTTTTCCAGGCATTGGTGCGACCACTTGCTGCCGACCTTCCGCCTCGATTGCTCCGCCGCGATAACGCTTTCGCTGTCGCGGATCCGAAATCTCGGCCGCGTACTCCCGGCCGGCGACGCTCACGTGTAACGTGCCACCCGCGGTGTCGACCCTCGCTTCGAAGGCTTGGCCCTCGATCAAGATCGAATAAATCCCGGGAGCGATTTCGACGGCGTCCGCTTCGAGAGAACGACCGTCAAGCGCGAATCGCAGTTGGCCGTCTGTGCGTGAGATTTCGACTGTTCTCTTGAGATCGCGGAGTTTGATTTCGATCTTCACGTTGGGAATATGAGAACTGTCTCGCTAGGTTCGCCGAGCGCGATTCAACTGCTCGCGCCGCCCATCGAGTTTCCACTCTGACGCAGCAAGACCCGGGGCATCAGCCTTTTGACTGTCCGGGCAACCGTTTCGTGAGAAATACCACATCGCAAGCGCGACAGCCGCCGAATCGTCGGCGTTCGATTGCTCTCGATCGCCGGGAGTGACGGCTGATGCCGGCTTCCGCAGGAAATCGTCGAGCCAACGCGTATAAACATCGGCGTTCTCAAAATCAGGAGAATTCAGGATGCGCCGAAAAAGCCCCACATTCGTGCAAATGCCCATCGCATAGTACTCGTCGAGGGCTCGCTTCAGGCGAGAGATTGCTTCCTTGCGATCGGCTCCCCACGCAATGAGCTTTCCCAGCAGGGGATCGTATTCGTTCGGAACCGTCCAGCCGGCATAAATACCGTCGTCGAGCCGGATTCCGGGGCCTGCGGGCATTCTCCGCGCAAGAATCTTGCCGGGCGACGGCGAGAAATTGTTTTCGGGATCCTCGGCGTACATGCGGCATTCGATGGCGTGTCCGCGCACCGCGATTTCGCCCTGTGCGAACGGAAGCGCTTCGCCGGCTGCGACGGCGATCTGAAGTTTCACGAGATCGAGGGAAGTCACCATCTCGGTCACCGGATGTTCCACCTGAAGCCGCGTGTTCATCTCGAGGAAATAGAAATTGCGCTCGGCGTCGACCAGGAATTCCACCGTACCGGCATTCGCGTATCCGCCCGCGCGCGCGAGTTTCACCGCTGCTTCTCCCATCGCGCGACGCAATTCCGGTGTCATGACGGGCGACGGCGCTTCTTCGATCACTTTCTGGTATCGGCGCTGCACGGAGCATTCACGTTCGCCGAGATGGAGAATGTGGCCGTGATGATCGCCAAGCACTTGGATTTCGATGTGCCGCGGCCGAATGAGATATTTCTCGAGGTAGAGCCGGGCATCACCGAAAGCGTTTTGCGCCTCCGAAGAAGCGTCCCGCCAGGCAGCAGACATGCCGGCTTCCTGCTCGACTAACCGCATGCCCTTTCCGCCGCCGCCGGCAACGGCCTTAAGGACCACCGGAAAGCCGATTTTGCGCGCAGCGTCGAGTGCGTCCTCAAACTTCTCGATTGGTTCAACGGTGCCGGGAACGGTGGCCACGCCAACGGCACGCGCCAGTCGCCGGGCCGCCGTTTTCGAACCCAGCTTCTCCATTGCTTCAGGCGAAGGCCCGATGAACGTGATTCGCGCCGCTGCGCACGCGCGTGCGAACGCGGGATTCTCCGCCAGGAAGCCATAGCCGGGGTGAACGGCGTCGCAACGCGCACGTTGCGCGGCACCAATAATCTTGTCGATTGCGAGATAGCTCTCGCGCGACGGCGCAGGGCCGATAGCGTAAGCTTCGTCGGCAAGGCGCACGTGCAACGCGGCGCGATCGGCGTCGCTGAACACAACTGCCGCGCGAATGCCCATTTCCTTGCAAGCGCGCGCGATGCGCACGGCAATCTCGCCGCGATTTGCGATCAGGATTTTTCGGAACATGCGGCCCTAGCAAAGTGAAAGCGGATTCTAGCATGAGACCGCAGCGGCGCTTGGCAAGCTCCGGCCAGAGCGGATATGATGCGCGTTTGCTCTGCCCCAAATGAGCGAAACCATGATGACTTCCGAACAGGATCAGTGGAAGAAAGCCGCCGCCGAGGCGGCCGCCAAGATTGTCGAAGACGGAATGGTGGTGGGATTGGGCTCGGGATCAACCGCGGCGTTTTTCGTGAGCGCCCTTGCGCAACGAATCTCCGAAGAGCGGCTGCGCATCGTCGGCATCGCCACGTCGGAGCAAACGGCGCAGCAGGCCCGCAACTTAAGGATTCCGCTCGCGACGTTTGCCGAGCAATCGCAGATCGATCTCACAGTGGATGGTGCGGACGAAGTTCAGCCCGGAACGCTGTTTCTCATTAAAGGACATGGCGGAGCGCTCTTGCGGGAAAAGATTGTGGCATCGACTAGCAAACGGATGGCGGTGGTCGCCGACGAAACGAAGATCGTCGAACGCCTCGGTTCACTCGTGTCTGTCCCCGTTGAGATTGTGCCGTTTGGCTGGGAAGCCACGGAACGCAAACTCCGAAACCTTGGTGCGAATCCGTCTCTGCGGCTGAGCGGCGACAACAAGCCGTTCATTACCGACGGCGGCCACTACATCATGAATTGCGCGTTTGGACCGATGCCCGACCCGAAGAGTGTCGCGCATGAACTAGACCACGTTGTCGGCGTGGTCGAGCACGGCCTCTTCTTGGGGTTCGCCACGGAGGCTCGGATCAGCGGCCGCGATGGCGTGAAAGTGTTGAAGAAAATTTCTTAGAGCGAGGCGGATGAACAAAGGGCCCTCTTGTCTCACTTGGGCAGCTGTATTTTTTCTCACCGCTGCCTGTATCCCACCCACTGCCAGCCCCCGCCGATCGGTGGCCGGAGGCACGCCGTCTCAAGCCGGGGATCAAGCTGCCTCGATTGAACTTCCGATCCACGGCGTCGATCCAAAGAAGCAAAGCGCGGTTTTGGTCGATCCCTCAACTCATGAAGAGAGCACCGTGCTCCTCCATCAGAATTTCGGCTCGTGGACGCTGATGGCTGTCGTGCATAGGCCGCAAGGAGATCTTGCGGTCTTCGAGAACTTGCAGGATCGCAGAGGCGACATTGTCTACGCGGGCGCGCAGGGCATCGTTTTGGCCCTGCCGAAGAGTCTCGAGCCGACGAGCGTGCCGCCGAACACCCTTTATCGCGGGCGGTCGCTGGACGAAATCGCCAAAGCAAAAAAGGACGTGCTCGGCGAGGAACTTCTCGCGGGCAAAGATGACCCGAAGTACGAGGACGTCGCAGGGGCGGTCCCACCCTTGCGTGTGCCATCGTTCATCGGCACGAACCGTTCCGACGATAAACCCACCTTCGATTACGGCGGCTTCAGCGACGAGATTTATGTCGACGTGGGCAAACTGTTTCCCGAAATCCGTGAGGCGCGTGCGAAGCGCGACGTATTGGAGGGATTGGTTGGTGGCTGGCTTCCCGTGAATCGTTTCGTTTTTCCAGCGCCCGACCGGCAGGGTGACCAGCGGTACTGGGAAGAAACGATGTTCGCCGAAGAGCCCGGTCATTTCTGGACTCAGCCGATTTGGTTCCGGGTCCTCCTGGTTGATGGCGGACAGATAAAGGAAGCGCACTACTACTACCACCATTTGCCGTTCCCGCCGCGCGGAGAGCCGCCCGCAGCCGATTTCTACAGCGCGTTACTCAACGTGCGCGCGGTCTGGACGCGCGACCTGAATCCACCGATGAAGATCGACGTACCCGACAAGAAAATCCTCGATTTCTGCCTGCACTCCCTGGCGCTCGAGAGGATTACGCGCGTTGGCGATCACCCGAAATACGGCTATCCGCCGCTAGGCGGAATCAACGTTTTCGGTGGCTACGGGTACAACAACGTCGACACTTTCCAGGACACGTTCAACACCAGCGTTGACGCGTTCCTCGAGTGGGGACTCACTAGCATTGCCGGCCGCTACATCGACGACTACTTTACGAACTCCGTGCGTGACGATGGCTCGATCGATACGCGCGGGCCCGAGATCGGGCAGTACGGCAAGATGCTGACCGAGGTGGCGAAGTACTGGGAATACACCAAAGACGAAAAACTGATGCGCAAGCATCAGAAGAAAATCGAAGCGATCGTCGACCTGTTCTACACGCTGCGGAAACAGGCCAAAGAAGTTCCGCGCGACGATATTTCTTACGGGATCATTCGCGGATGGTCCGAGCACGACAGCAGCCTGAAAATCGACCCCTACCGGTTCATGCAGCCTCATTTTTCGAATAACGCCGAAGCTGTGCGCGGATTTCACGGCCTCGGAAACGCGTGGACGGAGATGGGGCACAAGCTCCCGGACGCGCACCTCGTGGCTGAAGGCCAACGACTCCTGGCCGAATCCGAAGCGATGAAGAAAGACATGGACGCCGCGATCGCTAAATCGATCGACCGGACGCAGAATCCTCCCTACATGCCCGCCGTGGCGGGAGATCACCCGACATACGGCAAGGAGCGAGCGTATTCCGAGATGTTGGAATCCGGCGAGCTGACTGAAGAACAAGCCAGAATCATCGTGGACAATCTTGCTGCGAACGGAGAGTCGATGTTCGGGCTCTTGCGATATGGCGCGCACATCGATGGGTTTCTCGACTACGGTCCAGCATACGCGCGCATTCAACGCGACTGGATTCGAGAGTTTCTTCTTTTGTACTACGCCCACATGTCGCACATCTACTCGCCGGGAACGTGGACGTCGGTAGAAAGCTCGAAAATCGATGGAACGCTTGGCGGCCCGTACTGCACTCCGGCTGAGGTGGCGATACCGACCTTTACGAAGTGGATGCTGGTATTCGAAGACCCGGATGAACCGGTCGTTTGGCTGGCGAAAGCGACGCCACGAGCGTGGCTCGAGCAAGGAAAGAGGATTTCGGTGCAGAACGCACCCACACGCTTCGGGAATGTGGGGTATGAGCTGCGGTCCGACATCGACTCCGGCAACATTTCCGCGGTCGTTCATTTGCCGGATGGCTATGCGGCAACGACCAAGCTTCGCGTCCGCTCTCCCGAAGGCAAAACGATTCGCGCCGTGACGCTGAACAGCGCGAGCTGGAAGGACTTTTCCGTCGAGCAAGAAGCGGTGACGATCCCGCCGCGATCCAGGGGCGAGATTAGAATCGAGATTTCGTACCACGTTGACCGCTAACTTGAAGCCCCCTGAGCGTCGCGCGTTGGTCACAGTATCTCGAGACCCCTCGGATCGCTTGACATCACTGAGCGCTTCAAAAGGGGTAACAAACGCCGTAGACTCAAGATCGATGCTTGATCGTACCTCAACCCTGATTATCGACTGGTTGGAGCAGATCGGCCTCACCGTTCGCCTCGCGCCCCTGGCTGCGGACACTTTCCTGCCCGGCGTCACCCTGGAACCAGGCGGCCTCATCGTCGACCCCGACCGTCTTCTCTACCCCGGCGATCTCCTCCATGAAGCCGGCCATCTTGCCACCATGCTGCCTGCGCAGCGCGCCTCCACCGGATCCAATGCCGGCTCCGACATGGGCGACGAGATCGCCGCCCAGACCTGGTCCTACGCCGCCGCCGTCCACCTTGGAATTCCCCCTGAGACCGTCTTTCATCCCACCGGCTACAAGGGTTCCGCCCATACCCTCGTCGAGACTTATCGCGACGGCAGAGCCGGCGTCCCGCTGCTCCAATGGATGGGCCTCACTCTCGACCCCAAACGCGCCGCAGCAGCCTCCATCCCTCCGTACCCCCACATGATTCGCTGGCTCCGCGCCCAACCGGACTGAGAACCGAAGCGCTGTCGCGGCACATCCGCGGAAGGCTGTCCCGCTTGTCGAGACCCAAATTCTCCTGCTTCTGCGAGCCAGCCATCAGCTCCAGATTGGTCCCGATCCGTACGATTTAGCGCTTCAGAGCGGGATGTTGCCGTGCTTTTTCTTGGGGTTAGTATCGCGCTTGTTCTCGAGCGACCGGAGAGCGGCGATTAATTTGGCGCGGGTTTGCGACGGCTCGATGACGGCATCGATGTAACCGCGCTCGGCAGCAACATAGGGATTCGCAAGGCGATCGCGGAAGTCTTCGATTTTGTCGCGGCGCAATTTGTCGCGGTCGGCTTCAAGCGCACGATCAAGTTCGCGCCTGTAGACGATATTCACGGCCCCCTCCGGTCCCATCACCGCGATTTCAGCGGTCGGCCACGCGTAATTAATGTCCGTGCGGATGTGCTTCGACGCCATCACACAATACGCGCCGCCGTAAGCTTTGCGCGTGATCACCGTGATCTTCGGCACAGTAGCTTCGGCGAACGCGAAGAGCAACTTTGCCCCGTGCTTGATGATTCCGCCCCACTCCTGCTGCGTGCCGGGAAGGAAGCCGGGAACGTCCTCGAACGTAATCAGCGGAATATTGAAAGCGTCGCAGAAGCGGACGAAGCGCGCGCCCTTCACGGACGCGTTGATATCGAGGACTCCCGCGAGAAACGCAGGTTGATTCGCGACGATGCCCACCGGGCGGCCGTCGAGACGCGTGAAGCCGACGACGATGTTTTGGGCGAAGTGCTCGTGCACTTCGAAGAACTCGCCGTCATCCGCTACCCCGTGAATTACATCCTTGATGTCGTAGGGCTTCTGCGGATCTTCGGGAACTAGCGAGTTGAGCGCCGGATTTGCCCGGTCCCAGGGATCGCTAGACGAGCGGCGCGGCGGATCGTCAACGTTGTTCGACGGAAGATAGCTGAGCAGCTCGCGAATCATCGCGAGGCACTCCTGGTCATCGCGAGCCACGAAATGCGCGACGCCGCTTTTTTCGTTGTGGGTCATCGCTCCACCTAGTTCCTGCTTCGTGACTTCTTCGTGCGTGACAGTCTTGATGACGTCCGGGCCAGTGACGAACATATAGGACGCATCGCGCGTCATGAAGATGAAGTCGGTGATCGCCGGGGAGTAGACGGCACCGCCCGCGCACGGCCCCAGAATCGCGCTGATCTGCGGAATCACGCCGCTTGCAAGCGTATTGCGGAGAAAAATGTCCGCATAGCCTGCAAGCGACATCACGCCTTCCTGAATCCGCGCGCCGCCGGAATCGTTCAGGCCGATGAGCGGCGCGCCCTGGCGCATTGCGAGATCCATAACCTTCGTGATTTTCGAGGCGTTGGCTTCGGATACCGATCCGCCGAAAACGGTGAAGTCCTGCGCGAATACGTAGACGAGCCGCCCATCGATGCGGCCGTAGCCCGTGACGAAGCCGTCGCCGGGAGGGCGCTGATCGTCCATGCCGAAATCCGAGCAGCGATGGCGGACGAATTTGTCGAGCTCCTCGAAGGAGCCTTCGTCGAGGAGCAAATCGATGCGCTCGCGCGCGCTGAGTTTCCCCTGCTTGTGCTCGCGCTCACGGCGTTCGGCGCCGCCGCCCGCTTCGGCTTCGACGTTGAGCTTGCGAAGCTCTTCCAGGCGGTCAGCGTGTTTGCGATGGCTCGTCATTTGGGATCAGGCTCTGGAACAGGGATCGGGGACCCCGAGATTGTACCGATTAGAAATTTTCAAGTGATTGATTCGCAGTGAGTTAGGGCGAATTCTAATATTCAGTGTACCGATTATAAAACGAGGCAAGGAGGCAAGAAAGCGATCAGTCAAGAAAAGCGCACCCTTCCTCGACGTCGTGCGTGCCGATCGCATCGCTTCTTTCTCCCAGCGCGAATTTTGTTGAGCGCAAAAACAACCCACGGTAGCACGGGATCCGCGAATCGAACAGGTTCAAAATCGCGATAGTAGTCCTATAACCGCGGATTTGAAATTGGAAAGTTCAACAAAGTTCAACGGGGCAAGAGACCCATCGTCTCCGCTCACTCGTTGAAAGTCCCGCAGACGGCTGCGAAGGTTCGGCTACCGGGCTATAATGCCGGCGCATGCCACTAACTTCCGGCACGAAACTCGGTCCTTACGAAATCATTTCACCGCTCGGCGCAGGCGGTATGGGAGAGGTGTATCGCGCGCGGGATGGCCGACTGGGCCGCGACGTTGCGGCGAAGATTCTGCCAGGTCATCTCTCCTCGAACCCGGAAGCGAGACAGCGTTTCGAGCGCGAAGCTAAAACGGTGTCCGCACTGAATCACCCCAACATTTGCACACTCCATGACATCGGGCATCAGGACGGCGTTGATTTCATCGTCATGGAGTACCTGGAAGGCGAGACGCTCGAACAAAGACTTACGAAGGGGCCGCTGCCACTCGGGGACGTGCTGAAGTATGGCGCGCAGATCGCGGACGCGCTGGACCGAGCCCATCGCAGTGGCGTGGTCCATCGCGATTTGAAGCCCGGCAACATCATGTTGACCAAGTCGGGAGCCAAGCTGCTCGATTTCGGCCTGGCTAAGCTGTCCACGCCGCTCGCCACGGTGGCGACCTCGAGTGCGGCTGTTTTGAACTCGCCGATCACTCAGGACGGAATTATTGTCGGCACGTTTCAATACATGTCGCCGGAACAGGTGGAAGGCAAGGAACTCGATGGACGGAGCGACATCTTTTCATTTGGCGCTGTTCTCTACGAGATGTTGACGGGGCGGAAAGCGTTTGAAGGGAAGAGTCAGTTGAGCGTGGCGTCGGCGATTCTGGAAAAAGAGCCCGAACCAATCAGCGCACTCATGCCGCTGACGCCACCGAGCATGGATCATGTAGTACAGCGGTGCCTCGCCAAGAGCCCAGACGAAAGATGGCAGACGGCTCTCGACCTCGGGAGCGAGTTGAAGTGGATTCGCGAGCGTGGGAGTCAGGGATCCGCTTCCGCGATGCAGCTTCAGGCGAAGAAAGCCCACGCTTGGGTGCCGCTGCTCCCGTGGGCGCTCTGTGGCCTGCTCGCAGTAGCCCTACTGGCAGGAGCCATCTTCTGGCACACGAGCAAAAGTACAGAGCAGCCGGGTTACTTTTCTGTGTCGCTGCCATTCCCGGCCGAGGACGTGGCGTTTGCGCCCAACGGACACACGGTGGCCGTCGTGGGATTCTCGGAGTCCGAGAGGACGAACGCATTGTGGCTTTACGAGTTTGGCGGGCAACAGACGCGAAAGCTGCCTGAAACGGAAGGCGCAACTTTTCCTTTCTGGTCGCCTGACGCCAAGTCGCTGGCGTTTTTCGCGGACGGCAAGCTGAAAAAGCTCGACATTGCCGGAGGGCCGGTGCAGACGATTTGCGATGCTCCAACCGGGCGTGGCGGGACCTGGAATAAGGACGGAGTGATCGTCTTAACCCCGAATGGCGGGTTGGTGGAAGGATTGTATCGAGTGCCGGCAACGGGCGGGACGCCCGCACGAATCACTACCCCCGATACCGCTCGCGGAGAGGACAGCAACCGGTGGCCGACGTTTTTGCCGGACGGAAAGCATTTTCTGTATTTCGGCGGAAACGTAGCGGGTCAAACGGACCCGGATGCAATTTTCGCGGGAGCTCTTGATTCCGACGAGAAGAAATTCGTGACGAAAGGGATCGGAAACGCAGCATACGTCGCACCGGGCTATCTGGTCTTCTATAGGGATAAGACGCTGTTTGCCCAGTCGTTCGATGCCGACAAGTTGCAAGTGTCGGGCGAAGCAGTGCCGCTATTGACCGACGTGCCGTACACGCCGCGAATCGCGCACGTGGTTTTTGCCGCGTCCGAAGGATTCTTGATGGCACAGAAAGGCAGCGGAGTCACTGTTTCGAGGCTGATTTGGTATGACAGGAAGGGAAATGAGGTCGGAACAGTGGGCCTGCCGCAGGTCTATGCCAACGTCGCGCTGGCGCCGAACGGAAAATCTGTGGTCGTGGATAGGACGGACGAAGGCAATCAGAACACCGATGTGTGGACGTACGATTTGCAGCGGGACAGCGCCAAGCGGCTAACGTTTGATCCCGCGATTGATTCCACGCCGATGTTCAATCCAGACGGGACGCAGGTGCTGTTCTCGTCGAGCCGCGAACACAGGTTCAGACTTTATGTGAAGAACGTGGATGGAGCGCAGGAAGAAAAGGTCGTCGACCTGGATTCATCTGACAAGACCGATCGATATCCGTCGGATTGGTCACGGGACGGCAAGTACATTTTGTACAGGCGGACCACCGAGCTGTGGGTGGCAGAAATGCCCGATTTGAACACGAGGCCATTCGTCCAAGGACAGGGGACGGCGAAGAATGGGCAATTCTCGCCGGACGAAAAATGGGTGGCATACGCGTCGAACGAGAGCGGGAGGTGGGAGATCTATGTCACGTCCTTTCCGGATGCGCACGGAAGGTGGCAAGTCTCAAGCGCGGGAGGGACCCAGCCACGCTGGAGAGGCGACGCCAAAGAGCTGTTCTACCTTGCCGCTGACGGGAAGATGATGGCGGTGCCGATCGCGGCCGGAGCAAAATTTGACGCCGGACCTCCCGTAGCGTTGTTCCAGGCAAATGCGCGAGAGCTGACGGCGACATCAGAATTGGTGTCGTATGACGTCGCGAAGGACGGACAGCGGTTTCTTATCAACACGCAGCTGAAAAGCGCCGCGACAACGCCGCCTATGACGGTGGTGCTGAACTGGTCGGCGCAGGTGAAGAAGTGAGCGGTCCGCGAGCAAAATCCGCGCTAACAAGAGTGCCTGGGCCACACGAAGATTAGGTCTCCTATCAGTAGTGGCAGGCGGGCGGATCGGCCGCTGCGGGGGCGTTCGCGCCGGGCGCCACTGGCAGCGGCTGCAAATTGTATTTGCCCAGGAGCGCGTTCACGCTTGGCAGTGACTCGCCGTTGAGTTTGCGCCACTCGGCCAGATTTTTATCGAGCGTCTGGCATGATTCGTCGATCGCGGCTTGTGCTGAATCCGACGGAGCCGCGTCGCCAACCTGAATCATGTAGAGAATGCGCGCGAGGTCGCGGTTCACGGGACCGACTCCGGGCTCGAGGGGGGTTCCCTCCTGGACGTCGGCGATCTTCTTGTCCAAGTCCATCACTGCATCGGCTCCATCCTTGGCGGATGCGTTCGCAACGAGGGCTTTCTCTCTGTCAGCGATCGCGACCCGCAGAGCGGCGGCAGCGTTGTAAGCATCGGAGCTTGCCTTGAGGCCTGACGTCACTTTCTTGCTGGCGTCGAGCTGCTGATCGAGTTCAGCCGGGGAAACGTGAACGCGCGGATCGAGCGTGATCGTGAGCGGCTGCTTCATCAGAACATTGTTGCCGATGAACGTGACCTCATACTGGCCCGGCGTGGCGAGCGGACCGAGCGCCTGCTCACGCGGCGTATCTTCCGGGATCGCGTGGTCCGACAGCGTGTATTCCACGTAGTCGAGAATATTGCCGAAGTAACTGTAGTTGAGCGCCGACGGCGGATCGTAGTGCAAGTCCCAAACGAAACGGTTCAGGCCGACGTTTTTCGATAGCGCGGGCTGCGGGCCGAACCAATAGTCCGGCACGTTTTTCGGAGTCTTGTCTTCGGGCGGTGCAACGCTGGTGAAACGGCGAACGAGATTTTTCTTGGCGTCGCGAATTTCGATGGTGAGTTCGCCGGCCGGAGGAGACTTCAGGTAGTAGTAGAAAATCGCGCCGTCGGGAGGGTTCTTGCCTGTGGGCGTTTCGGGCGGGAGCGGAGTCTCCTGATCGTTGTCGAAGCGGACGCGCACGGCCACGGCGGGACGAAGCAAGTAGGCGTTTGAGGCGGCGATGTCCGCGCTCGCCTGGCGAAGCGGCGAGAGGTCGTCGAGAATCCAGAGCGCGCGGCCATATGTGGCGGCGACGAGGTCGTTGCCATGAACAGCAAGATCGCGAACATCGGAAACGGGGAAATTGAGCTGGAGCGATTGCCAGTGGTCGCCGTCGTCGAAAGAAACATAGACGGCGTTTTCGGTTCCGGCATACAGCAAGCCTTTGCGCACCGGGTCTTCGCGGACCACGCGCGCGCCCCATCCCGGTTGCAAGCCGTCGGTAATTTTCTGCCACATCTTCCCGGCGTCGTGCGTGCGGTAGATGTAGGGCGCTGAATCATTTCGAATCCCGGCGGCGACGTAGGCGGTATTCGCGTCGTAGTGCGAGGCTTCGAGAATTTCGATCGAAGTCGTCGCGGTGAAATCGGGTGGCGAAACGTTTTTCCACGTTTGGCCGCCATCTTGCGTCCACTGAATGATTCCGTTGCTCGTGCCGGCCCAAAGGACGCCTTGCTGCAGCGTTGAAGGAGCAATCGACGTGATCGCGGTGCGCGAAGAGGCCACGCGTTCCCCAGGTTTTCGTTCGGCGCCGGCCACACCGGAACGGTCCGTCAGATCAGGACTAATCACCTGCCAGCTATCGCCGCCGTTCAGGGTCTTCATCGCATACTGCGTGCCGAGGTAGAGCGTATGCGGATCCTGCGGCGAAAAGACGAGCGGCGGCATCTGGGCCGCATGGTATTTCGAGCCGCGAATAAAGACGTGGGTGATCTGGCCGGTGACTTTGTCGAATCTTACGACGCTGCCATACCAGCCGCCGGAATAAACGATATTGGGATTCAGCGGGTCGGGCGCGATATAGCAGAATTCAAATCCGCCGATCGAAAACCAGTCGCGATAACTGATCTCACCGAAATCGCTGCGGCTGGGGACTGCCACCGTGCCGCTATCCTGCTGCGGAGCGTAGGCCACGTACGGAAACTGGTTGTCGGTAATCACATGGTAGAACTGGCCAGTGGGCTGGTTATACCAGGTGCTCCACGTCTTGCCGCCGTTGCCGCTAATGGTGCCGCCCTGATCGACGCCGAGGAACATGCGGTCGGAATTCTGGGGATCGATCCAGAGAACGTGATAGTCGTCGCCGCCGGGCGCGCCTTTGTAGGCGACGAACGTCTGGCCGCCGTCGGTGGAGCGATACGTGGTGGTCTGCATCACGTAAACGACATCGGGATTCCGCGGGTCAACGTAAACGTGGCAGATGTACTGGTTGCCGGTGATGCGCGGGTCAGGAGTGATCTTTCGCCAAGTTTCACCGGCATCGTCCGAGCGGAAAAGGCCCGGGCTCGCGATGGCAAATACACGGTGGCCCCGATCGCCGGGCGCGACCGCGAGGCCGACACGTTCAAGAGGATCGGCGGGAAAGCCCGTGCCAGGAAGTTGCTTCCACGAGGAGCCTTCGTCGGTGGACTTGTAAATCCACGCCGTCTGCTCCTTTTCCTTGCCTGGCTCGGGAGGCGCGCGAAAATCCCGCGGGCGCCACATCGCGGCGTAAAGGACGCGGGGATTGTTCGGATCGGCGACCATGTCCGAAATTCCTGCCATGTCGTCTTTGTACAGAGTTTTCGCCCAGGTCTTGCCGCCATCGGTGGTTTTGTACACGCCGCGCGTTTTGGCTGCGGCTGCGGTGCCCAGAATCGGATGGCCCAGCACCCCGACGATGGCGATGTTCGGGTCGCGCGGGTCGACGATGACCGCGCTGATGTATTTCGTGTCTTCCAGGCCGATGTGCGTCCAGGTGGCGCCGGCGTCGGCGGATTTGTACATGCCGTTGCCTTCGGTCTGTTCGCCGGTGCCGACGTAAACGATGGCTGGATTCGACGGCGCGACGGCAACAGCGCCGATGGAGGCGACGCCCTCAGTGTCGAAGATCGGTTTCCAGACGCGGCCGCCATCGGTGGTCTTCCAGACGCCGCCTCCGGGCGTCCCCATGTAGTAGACCGCAGGGTTGCCGGGAATGCCTGCGACGGCGGAGACGCGGCCTGCACGGTACGGCCCGATCAGGCGCCAGTGCATGGCGGAGTAGAGGCTGGGATCGACCGGCGACGCGTTCGTCGAGGATTGTTGTGCGTGCGCGGCGAGCGAGGCAAAAACCAGCATGGCAACTAGAATTGCGGCGGTGCTGATGGATATTGCAGCGGCGCGTCGCTGAGAGTATCCGCCGCGCAACGGGCTAGGGATAGGATTGCGGTTCACTTTAGGTGCTCCTGAAAAGTGATAGTTTACCATCGCGGCTCGATAGAGGCCTGTTGAAGACTTGGACCTGAGGGAAAAAGCCCAGGGCTGAAGCCCAATTCTTATTGCGGCCCTCGCCTCGCAGGGCCTGAAGGCCCTGCTCCCCCGACTGAAGTCGGGGGCTCCCACAGCGTCTTTGACGCAGCGCAGTCGTGGCAGAAAATACAAAATCGCCGGCGAGACGCCGGCGCTACAAAAGACCGTCAGTGGCTGACGCGAAACCGAGTTGCCATGCGGACCGAGTCGGGGGCTTTCGCTCTAGTGGATGCCGGACCAATCGTCAGCTAGAAGGATCGAGTTGCTGGGATTCGAGGGGTCGTACTTCACGCTGGCGGTTTGGCCGACGGCGATGCGCTTCAGGTGCGCCTGTTCTTCGAAGCCGGTGACGTCTTGCGCGGTCTCGTACGTGACGCCGGAGATCGAATACGTGTAGTAGAGCAGCTTCTGCGTGCCGTTCGAAGGTTGGGTTGAGCGTTTGGCCGAAGCGCCAGCCGGTTTCGGAGGCTGCTTGGGGCTCGCGGCCGGTTTGACGTCGGGCGGGCTCGTCTTGTGGTCGACGACCTCGAGAATCTGGCCTTCGACGATGCGGCCGACGCGATTCAAGTAAGCGCGGCGCTCGCGTTCGATTTCGTGCGAGTCCTCGGGCTTCTTGCGGAACAAAAAAAATGCTCCGGCGGCGGCCAGGACTGCAAGCCCGGCCACGGGAACGACGTCGCGCCAATCGGCAAGCATGAGGTTCAACGCCTGCCTTTGCGCGCACCCGCGGCTTCGGTGACGAATTTCATGGTTTCACCGTATTATTAATGATTTCTAACGAGCTGGAGTTCACTTTTCGCAGCTGATGACCGCGTTTAGTAACGTGCCGATGCCGGTGATGCTGACTTCCACGACGTCCCCCGCCGCGAGCGGGCCCACGCCTGAGGGCGTTCCCGTGGCAATCACGTCGCCGGGCTCCAGAGTCATCACCTGCGCGATCCACCGAATTATAACATCACAGGAAAAGATCATTTCTGCCGCCGGCGCGGACTGTTTCCTGGCGCCGTTCACAAACGTCTCGACGGTGGCTGCGGCAAGATCCAGGTCCGTCTCCAGAACCGGGCCGAAGGGGCAAAACGTGTCGAAGCCCTTGCCACGCGTCCATTGGGCGTCGCGTTTTTGCAGGTCGCGCGCGGTGACGTCGTTCAGGCAGGTGTATCCGGCGATGTAAGGCCGCACGTCTTCGCTGGGGGCCGGGTGGAAACAACGGCGCCCGATGACGATGGCGAGCTCGCCTTCGAAGTCAACGCGCTCGGAAATCGCCGGCAGAACGATCGGTTCTCCCGGCGCGATGACGGCCGAAGGCGGCTTCAGGAAAATCAGAGGTTCTTTCGGCGCTTCGTTGCCGAGCTCTTTGGCGTGGTCGAGATAGTTGCGGCCGACGCAGACGATCTTGCTGGGAGTCGAGGGAGGCAGGAACTTGATCTGGTCGAGCGGCCATTTCCGCGCGGTGCGCCGACGCTCGCCCCAAACTTCGCCGGCGATTTCCCAAACCGTGTCGTTTTCGATGATGCCAGTGCGCGGTTGCGGATGGACTTCGTGGGAATCGACGCCGACCTTGAGATCAAACTTACGGGGCTCGAGGAGTTCGAGGGGTTGAAAACGGCAAAGCTTCATCGGTTGTGGGGCCTGACCTCATCCGTACGGCGCCGACGGGGCGCAATCGGCTGGCGCCGCGCAAGAATCACCATGGCTCCCACCCACGAGCCAACCGCCATGACGCCGTAGATTATCGCTCCTTCGATCAGCACCTGAAACGGCGTGCGGAGCACCTGGAACAGATTGCGGAATACCATTCCGGCTATGTCGTATGCCACGACAAACATTCCCCATCCGATCATCGCGGACGCAAACAGTTGAAGCGGGCGATTCAGGAAGCGGAAAACCGGAATCAGCATGAAGAGAACGAACAGGCTGTAGGATGCCGCGTTGCGCTCGAGCGCATATCGCTCGAGGCCCGGGATTCGGTTGGCAGCAACCAGGGCTCCCAGCATCACGATGATCAGGAGCGAGCCCATGTAGAGCCCTGTGATCAGGGTGGGGCGCGGCGACCGCTCATCGTGCGTTTGCGAAACTTCCTTTCGATCTTCTTTTGGATTTGGGGCTAGGACGCGATCGATCATGGCTTTTGCTGACTTTCTGCCGGTATCTCGGCCGTTGCGGACGCGCCGGGAGAACTTTCGTTTCCCGAGCGACCCACTGCGGTGATGGTGTAGAAATACTGGCGTCCGGCACTAGCGGACATATCACGAAACGCAGGCGTGAGCAACAATTCGGGGTTGAGACGCGTCCCGAGCACTCCATCCTGTTCACTACGATAGACGTTGTAACCCCCAATATCGGTTTCAGAATTGATGGCCCAGGAGAGCTCCAGGTACGGCGGCGTGTCGCCAACCTTTGGGACGAAGACCACGACAAGACCTTGGGGCGCCGACGGCGGGAAGATATCGCGCGGCGTAATCGTGGCTGGATTCGAATCGGATGATTCGAGGTCATGCCCGGCGTACTCGACAACGCTGCGGACTGAGTACGCGTAAGTGGTTCCAAACTCGGCTTGGGTGTCCTGGTAGGTTGGAGATGCAGTCTCGGCAATTTTCGCAAACTGCTGCTTCCCCCCGGCAGGGGTGCTCGCCGGTAGGGGCAACGGAGCGCGAGGCTCTTTCTGGTTATCGTCGGCACTGGGCTTTGCGACTTCGACTCGATAAATGCGGAATATTTTAATCGGCGGCGCGGGGCCCACGGGCGTCCTTTGAGGAGAAGTCCAAAGCAGAGTAACGCCAGAGCGCGTGACTTCCGTTTTCAAGTCGTCGATTGGATCCGGCGCCGGAACGATTTGCAGGGCGGCGACGTTGGAATCGGGCGAGGGTTTTTTCTCGGAAACGCGCGTGCGGACCGTGTAATTCGCCGTTTCGTTCAGGTGTTGCGTGAAATCATCCGGCTGAAGCGCGTTCACGTAGCGGATGCGGCCCTGCTCGGCGTAGTTGCTGACCATCGCGGAAGGCATGGTGATGAGCAGCGATGGGGCCCCACGCGGCGCTGCCAGGTTCGAGGGAGCGAAGCTCCGCCAAATCTCGATAGTGGGCATTTCCTTGAGCGGCCTTTGATCGATCGTCTCATGGGGCAGCGTGAACATGAGCACGACGTTGTTTCCCGATTGCTGGGCGGCGAGATCGGTGATGGCGGCGGGCGTGGGCGGGCGCCGCGCGATGGGTTCGCCGGGAGAAGCGCAGCCCGAAAGCAAAACCAAAATCAAGAAAAGGGAGAAGAGAAAATGAAAGAGGGGAAGAAACTCTCGAATTCGCGCGAATCGCAACTCGCGTGCCCCTTTTCCGGTTTCCATCTTCAATTTTCTACAGAATGTAGCGGCTGAGATCCTGGTCTTTTACGATGTTCGCGAGTTGCTTCTGCACGTAGGCTGCGTCGATCTTCACCGTCTTCTTCTTCATCTCGGGCGCTTCGAACGATATTTCCTCGAGGACTTTTTCGAGGATGGTGTGCAGGCGGCGAGCGCCGATGTTTTCCGTGTGCTCGTTCACCGTGGCGGCGAAGCGCGCGATCGTGGCGATCGCGTCGTCGCTGAACGTCAGCTTGAGGCCTTCGGTATCGAGCAGAGCTGCATATTGCTTGATGAGCGCGTTCTTCGGTTCCGTGAGGATGCGGATAAAGTCGGCTTCGGAAAGCGAGCTGAGCTCGACGCGAATCGGGAAGCGCCCTTGCAGTTCGGGGATCAGGTCGGAAGGCTTGGTGGTGTGGAACGCGCCGGCGGCGATGAAAAGGATGTGCTCGGTGCGAACCATGCCGTAGCGGGTGTTCACGGTAGTGCCTTCGACGATCGGAAGGATGTCGCGCTGGACGCCTTCGCGGGACACGTCGGGGCCGTGACCCGATTCGCGGCCGGCAATTTTGTCGATTTCGTCGACGAAAAGAATGCCCATCTGCTCCACGCGATCGACCGCGATGCGAGTGACCTGGTCCATATCGATCAGCCGGTTTTCCTCTTCCTGAATGAGGTAATCGAAGGCCTCGGCGACCGTCATCTTCCGTTTTTTCTTCTGCTGGCCGAACATGCCGGAAAGCATGTCCTTCACGTTGATGTCCATTTCCTCGACGCCCTGATTTGAGATGATCTCGAAGGCGGGCATCGAGCGCTCGCGCACTTCCACCTCGACCAGGCGCTGATCGAGCTTCCCTTCACGAAGTTGCGCGCGAAGTTTCTCGCGCGTGCGCTGAACTTGTTCGCGACGCAGGGCCTCGTTTGCGGGGGTGGCGTCGGCGGGAATCGGAGAAGGAGGCAGAAGCAGCTCGAGGAGACGCTCTTCGGCGGACTGTTCGGCGCGCTCGGCCACTTCGTCGAGCTTCTCTTCGCGGACCATGTCGATCGAAGTTTCCACCAGGTCGCGGACCATGGATTCGACGTCCCGGCCCACGTAACCGACTTCGGTGTACTTCGAAGCTTCCACTTTCACGAACGGGCAGCCCGCCAGCCGGGCCAGGCGTCGCGCGATTTCGGTCTTGCCGACGCCGGTAGGTCCGATCATCAGGATGTTCTTGGGGAGAATATCTTCGGCGATTTCCGGCTGGAGCTTTTGGCGGCGGACGCGATTGCGCAGGGCGATGGCCACCGCCTTTTTCGCGGCGTTCTGCCCGACGATATATTTGTCGAGCTCGACGACGATTTCGCGCGGAGTCAGCTCGTCAAACGACGGCAGCGGCTCCGGTTCCGCGGCTTGTGAGTCTCCCGACAAATAGATCACCATGTCTTTCTCCGACTTCTCGCTCATAGTTCTTCGATGCTGAAATTCGCGTTCGTGAAGATACAAATTTCGCTGGCGATGCGCATCGCCTCCATGGCGATTTCCTTGGCGCCGAGTTTCGTGTTCTTGGCCAGAGCGCGCGCGGCCGCCAGCGCATACGAGCCGCCCGAACCGATGGCAATGATGCCGTCGTCAGGCTCGATTACGTCGCCATTGCCAGACAGCAGGAAAGTTGACTTGGCATCCGCGACGACGAGCAAGGCGTCGAGGTGACGCAGCGAACGATCCGTGCGCCACTCTTTTGCAAGTTCGACGGCGCCGCGTGCGAGGTTGCCGTGAAACTCCTGCAGCTTGTTTTCGAAGCGCGAGAAGAGCGACAAGGCATCCGCCGTGCTGCCCGCGAATCCCGCGATGATCTTGTCGTTGTAAAGACGCCGCACTTTCTTGGCGTTATGCTTGATGACGCCTTCGCCGAGGGTCACCTGCCCGTCGGCAGCCAGCACAACCTTGTTGTCTTTGCGGACGCACAGGACCGTTGTGCCGTGCATCAGTGGCGATTTTCGCGTCGTTGCCATCCGGCCATTATACTCTGCGCGTTCGCAATCAGCCACCGAGTCACAGAGACGCAGAGAAACGAGTCAAATGCCCTAACGCGGACGTTCTGCAACTGGCCTTAGGCGAGACCGATGCGAAGGGCCTCATAGAAGGAGTCGAGTTCGGCGGGTTGGGTGAAGATGCCCGTTGCGACGCGGAAGTGGTCGGCGGCGCCGGCGATGCGCATGTTGCGCTTTCCGCACTCAGCCACCACCTTTGCCAGGTCGCCGTTCCATTTCTCCTTGTTGGGCTCGAAAGTCACCAGGGCGCCGAAAAACTGGTCGGAACTCGCATTCGTCGTGCGGAGCTGAGGATACGCCACCACATGATCGCGCACCTGCGTAGCCAGCTCGTGCATCCGCGCGTACACCACCTCGGGCCCAAGCTGCTGATGAAAATCGAGCGCCGCCTTGAGCCCGACCATGACGGACAAATTCGATGTGCCGAACCACGAAAAGCGGTACGCCTTCATATCGTAATTGTTCCAGTTGGCAGTGGCGATGTTCACCCAAAGATCCTTGAGCCTTTCTTCTCGGACGTACAGCGTGCCGGTCCCTTTCGGCGCATTCAGCCATTTGTGGGGGCTCGAACCGTAGAAATCGCAGCCAATGTCGTGCAGGTCAAGCGGAATCTGGCCGATCGCGTGCGCCCCATCAATGTGCGTGAGAATGCCGTGGGAGCGTGCCATCGTGCAGATCTGCTTGGCGGGCAGAATCACTCCCGTGGCCGTGGTGATGTGGCTGAAGAAAATCAAGCGGGTGCGAGGAGTGATGGCCTTTTCAAAACGAGCGACGATCTCGTCGGCGCTCGCGGGTGGCTTGGGAATTTTCACGTAGTTGAGCGTGATGCCAAAACGCGCGGCCTTCTGCTCGAGCGGGCAGAAGCCACCGGGATGCTCCTGATCGGTGAGAAGTACTTCGTCCCCGGCAGGAATGTCGAGGCCGTTGACGACGACGTTGTTCGCTTCCGTGGCATTGCGCACGAGGGCGAGTTCATCGGGGCTGACGTGCAGATAGCTGGCAAGCGCCAGCCGCAGCTCGTGCAAGCGCGTGTTTTCGTCGTAGCCGAACCAGGGATAGGGCGCTTCGATGAACTGTTCGGCCGAAAGAATGTGGTCGATCATCGCGCGCAGCACCGGCAGCGGCGTGCATCCGACCGAGCCGCAATTCAAATTGATGTGGTCGGGCGCGAGGAGCCACTGCTTACGAAGCTCGCTCCAATAGCGGCTGGGATTGGTGGAAAGAAGATCGCGCGAAGGTAGAGGCGGCGGCTGGTCGCATAGGAAGTGCTCGACCTGTTCGGTGCGCGCCACTGGAACGCCGAGCAGAGTTGCCGCGATCGCCGCACGCCGAATGAACTCACGCCGCTGAAGCATTGTCCCTCCCGGGTCCCACCGGAACGCGACATTATGCTCCACTCGGCCTAGCGTGGCTAGAAAAACGAGGGCGCTGCGAGCCGTTTCCCGTCAGCAAAGGCGCGAATCATTCATGGCGCAAGGCCACCATCGGATCCACTCGCGTAGCGCGTCGCGCGGGCAAATAACTGGCCGTCAGCGCCACAGCGGCGAGGATCAAAGATGCTGCGGCAAGGGTAATTGGATCTGTTGGACGAATGCCGTAAAGGAATGAGGAAAGGACGCGCGTGCCACCGAGCGTGCCGGCGAGTCCAAGCGCGAGTCCCACAAAGGTCAACCGCAAGCCATAGCTAATTACGCCGCGCATCACGAGTGCCGGCGTTGCTCCCAGCGCCATGCGAATGCCAATGTCCCGCGTGCTCTGTGCCACAACGTACGACAAGACTCCATAAATTCCGACGGATGAGAGCAAGAGTGCGATGCCGGCGAGAATCGCAAGCAGGAAAGTGTCGAAATGGGACTCTGCGAGCGTGCCGGCAATCTTCTGCTGCATGGTGGAGAGCCCATAGATCGGAACGCCGGGCGCGATCGAAGCGACAGTGCTCCGCAAATCGTTGGCCGGGAACGCACCGCCCCGCGTGCGCACCACCAAGTCCATCGTGCGTCCGATCCAGTCCCAGGCGCTCGGCGGCATCTGGGCCATGGGAATATAAAACTCCGGCTGCACCTGCCGGTCGAGTCCCTGGGCGCGTACGTCTCCCACTACGCCGACGATCTGGTGCCACACGGGATCCATACGACCCTTCGGCCCAGCCTCGCAGCACGCGAAGCGCTTGCCAATCGCGTTTTCGCCCGGCCACATCGTGCGAGCGAGTGTTTCGTTGACGATCGTGACGAGCGTGTTGTCGCGCGTGTCCTGCTCCGTGAAGCCGCGCCCGGCCTTCAGCGGCACACGAACGGTGGAGAGGTAGCCGGGAGAGACGATTTGCAATTGCGCGTTGATCAGGTTCGAAGCGTCCAGTCCCTTGCCTTCCGCGAGCAGGCCGTTGCTGCTGCCTCCGCCGGCCAGCGGAGCGCGCGAGACGGTTGCCGCCGACTGGACTCCCGGCAATGCAGCCGACGACGCGATCATGCGCTCAAACGTCTGCCGCGCAACGCGCGGATCGCCATAGATGGCGTCGGGCAGTCCCACGCGGCCGACAACGAGGTTTGCCGCATCGAAGCCCGGATTCAGATGCGACACCACCAACGCGCTGCGGATGAGAAGCCCAGCGCCGGCCATCAACATCAGTGCCAACGCGATCTCGGCGACGACCAAGACGCTTCGAACGCGATCGCGGCTGCCGCTGGTGGTGCCAATGCCTTCCTTGAAAGCATCGCTCAGCCGCGTGGAAGCCGAGCGGAGCGCAGGCGCGAGGCCGAAAAGGAAACTGGACAGCAGGGCCACGCCGCACGCAAATGCCAGCGTCGCGGCGTCCACATGCGACAAGTCCAGCCGCGGGACGCCGGCGGGCCCGTTTGCGACGATCCACGCAACGCCCCAGAATGCGAGCAAAACGCCCACAACGCCGCTGGCCAATCCCAACACAACGCTTTCGGCCAGAAGTTGCCGCACGATGCGTCGCGGCGAAGCTCCCAGCGCGGCCCGTACGGCCATTTCTTTTTTCCGCGTGCGCGAGCGAGCGAGTTGCAGGTTCGCGATGTTTGCGCACGCGATCAAGAGGACAAATGCGACGGCGGCGAGCATCATCTGCATCGCCGACCGCTGATCGCCCAGCAGAGCCGTGGTGAGCGGCTCGAGGCGAAAGCCACGATCTTTGTCATCGATGGGGTATTGCTGCTCCAACCTGAGGGCGATCACACTCGCTTCCGACTGCGCTTGTGCCAGCGCCACGCCGGGCTTGAGCCGGCCCGCCACGCTCAAATAATGGTCGTCATGATCGGCGAGTTGCTGCGGTGTGTATGCTGCCGGAATCCAGACATCGCTGTTCTCCAGCAGCGGATCGAATGTCCGGGGCATGACGCCAACCACGGTATAGGACAGGCCGTTCAAGTGAAGCGCTTGCCCCACAATCGAGGAATCCGCATGAAGACGATTGCGCCACAGTCGTTCGCTGATTACCACCACTCGCGCGCTGCCGGGCTTATCCTCATCGGATGTGAAGACGCGCCCCGCGATTGGCCGGACTCCGAACGTGGTGAAATAATCCGCGGTGGCAATTTCGCCGGGTATGCGCTCGGGGGCGTCTTCCGTGGCAAGGTTGAAGCTCGCGTTATTCGAGGCGCACAGGTTTACGAAGGAAGTGCTTTGGCTCCGCAGGTCGACGAAGTTTCCCACCGAAAGGTTCGGGAAAATATCCTGCCATCGTTCCTGCACGTACACCACGCGAGATGGTTCTTGCATTGCCAGCGGCTTCAGCAGGACGGCATTGACGACGCTGAAAATCGCAGTGTTAGCGCCGATGCCGATGGCCAGGGTGAGCACGGCAATCACCGTGAACCCCGGTGCCTTCGTCAGCATTCGACCGCCGTAACGCAAGTCCTGCCAGAGCTTTTCCACGGAACACCTCTCCCGTCCCCAGAGAACGCCACCGTAGACCTGGCAAGCGGCGTTCCAATGTACCTTCGCTCAAATGCCTGATTCAAAGATGTTTAGAATTGAACATCAGCACTGGATGACACCACGGGTGTCCGGTTGCAGGAAGGCTTTTGCGAAATCGCACAGATACTGCTCGGTCAGAGCACGCCCGCGAAAAGTCACTGCCGAGACAGGGTGGATTGAGACAACGAGGGCGAAGCGAATGGAAACCGACAGTCGCTTTAGTTGTTGTCGGCTTTAGTGCTGCTCTTGTCTTGCTTCTTCTTGTCTTTCTTGCCGATCTTGTCCCAACGCTCGTCGAGAGATTCCTTCGTGAAGAGCGAATCCGGGACGTTGGTGTTGTACTGGCACTTGTCGAAAAATACCTGGTAGACCTTGAAGCCGTTGCGCTCGCGCGTGATCTGGAAGGCAGTCTGGACGCCGTCGATGGAATGGTAGAGCGAGTAGTACTCCACCTCCTGGCTCTTTAGCTGCGTGCTGGGATCGCGGATGTCGACGGTCTTGCGAATCGGCAGATGCGTGGAGCGAGCGAAAGCGATCCGAATGGTGCGATTCTCGTTGTCGATAATCTCGATCCAGTCCGCTTCTTTGAGATCGACTACATCGGGGCCAGCGTAGCGGAAGATCATGTTCGGCTCGTGGACGCGATGGCGCAGGATATTGTCGATGTCGATCTTGATGTCTTCCTGGAACCGGGCCACATCGCTCGTCGCGGCTTCCGAGACGCCGCCGCGATCGAGGACCCAGCCTTTGTCGCCATTGAAAACATTGATCAGGTTGCGCTTCGGCATGTTTTCCTGGCGATCTTTGAGGGGCGGCTGCTCGTAGTCTATGAACTTCGCGAACCCGTTCAGATCGCCGGAATGGCCGAACTGGCTCAACTGGCCGGTGCAGGTGATGTCATGGACATTCAGATATGCCTCGCCGCCTAACGCGTCCACCGCCTGTTGAATGATTCCTTTCGCCTTGGCCGCGCTCTGCTCGGGCATCAGGACTTCGTCTTGCGCCGCGGCTACGCGCACGGAGGCGAACCACGACGCCAGAACGAAAGCCGAAACCGTTGCCATGCGCCAGCCTATCCGCAAAGCACCGAACCTCCGTTAACATTGATTACTTCACCGGTGATGAAGGTTGCCAAATCGGATGCGGCGAAGAGAATCGGCCCGGCGATTTCTTCGGCCGTTCCGGCACGCTTGAGTGGAATCGCCTCGAGCGCGCTCTTTTGCATTTTCTTGTCGCGAATCACGGATGCGGACATGTCGGTATCCACCCATCCTGGCGCAACGCAGTTGATCAGAATGTTGTGCCGCGCCAGCTCCGTCGAAAGTCCCTTCACCAGACTGATGATAGCCCCCTTGCTGGCTCCATAGTGCGTGTGAAGCGACTCGCCCCGCTGGCCCGCCGTGGAACTGATGGCCACGATTCTTCCGCCATGCTGCGCGATCATATGTGGAACGGCAAAGTGAATCACCGCGTAGACGCTCTTCAGATTCACGCGAATCATTTCATCCCATTCGCGCTCGCCGAGCTGCTCGATCGGCTCCGGCTTTTCGTTCCAGATGCCCGCGTTGGCCACCAGCACATCGAGCCGCCCCAGCCGTTCGCGCGTGAAATCCACAATCTTCTTGGCGTCGGCCATCTTCCCGAGATCGGCCTTCAAGGATTCGATGCGCGTTCCGTGCTTTCGGGCTTCCTGCTCCACCTGCGCCGCCGCCTCTTTATTCTTGTTGTAACTGAACACCACGTCGGCGCCCGCCTGCGCGAAAAGCTTCACCGTTGCGGCGCCGATGCCTCGCGAACCGCCCGTCACGAGTGCCGCCTTGCCCGCCAGCGAAATCATGCGTCCCCCAGGTCGGAATAGAGTCAGACCAGATTGACAATTTCAAAATGAAAGCAGGAAAACGAGTGAAGCGTGCTGCCGGCTTGCCCTTCGGACCATACTCCCTACGCCCGCGCCGGCACCTTTCGCGCCGCAGTTACCAGGTCGCGAAACAGCGCCTGCGCCAGCCGATCTGCCTGGACCATTCGCTCCGGATGCCACTGAACGCCCACGATCCAGTTCGTGTCTCCCGTCCATTCGACGGCTTCGATCACGCCGTCCGTCGCGCGCGCCGCGATGCGCAGATTGCTACCGGGCTCCAGAATCGACTGGTGATGTGAGCTGTTCACGCGCGCATCGGAGACGCCCGCCAAATTCGAGAGGCGCGATTCGGCGTCGATCTGGGCGCTATGGAATGGCTCCGGAGCGCCTTGCTGGCGGCCCACCCAATTATGCTGAACGCTCGTATGAAGTTCGCTGGGGATGTCTTGTACCAGCGTTCCGCCGAGAAAAACGTTCAAGCTCTGGATGCCGTAGCAGATCGCGAGAACCGGTTTTTGGTCTCCGAAAGCGGCTTCAAGTAGCGTGAAATCCGTTCGCTCACGGGCAGGATCGGGATCGGCGCAGTGCGGGTGCCGCGCAGCACCGAAAAGGGCAGGATCGACGTCCGCGGGACTGCCCGGAAGAACGAAGGCATCGAGCGACCGGGCGATTCCTTGGAGTTCCGAAGTCAAAAGGCTCAATGAGACTTCCACGGGTTCGCCATCTGCACGCCGGACAGCGTCGACGTAGAGGTCATAGCGGCTGCGGTCTTTCGCAACTTCTTCTTTTTGTGTGCGATAGGGAATGCCAATCCGGGGGTGGTGAGCGGACTCGGAGGTCATGAGGCCCTCATCCTATCAACATTCAGCCTTTGCGGGAAGCGTGTTCCGCAGCCGGTGGGTCAGCAAATGCCAGCGGGAGCGCTGACCATTTCACGCGACGCGGCGGTGGGAGGGCGTGTGGCCGGTTTTCTCGGAGGATGCGTTTTGGCCCAGATTTCATGGTTCGCCTTCATTTGCTGAACGTGATGCGGGATGTGGCGCTCCTCGATACCGATCCAGTGTTCGAGGCTGATCCTGCCGTCGCGCGGATGCTCCACCGTGTTGAGCCAGATGCTGTCGGGAACCGTGATGAGCAGCTGATGCGTCATTTTCCGCAGGCGGCGGATGATTTCCAGGGCTTCGCGTGTGCTCTGGTGAAAGTAGCCGAGCGAGCCTGCCCAGCGCGCCGCGTCGATTCGGAAGACCAGGCTGCCGGGCTCCGCGATGAACCGGCGGCAGCGTACGTAAGAATTTGCCTCGCTGTCCGCGAGGTGGAGAATGATTTCGTGAATGCTCCATCGCTCGGGCATCGGTTTGTACAGCCACATTTTTTTGGGAAACTGGCGCAGCGCGGCGAAAAGCAAAGCGGGGGCGCGGCCAAACGACTCCAACATGTGTCGCCTCTCGTCACGCGTCATCGCACCCTCCGGCAGTTATTTCTTTAGACGTGACTACTTGAATTTGGCTGCTCACTCACGGTGGAATTTACGTAGAAATGGTGCGGATTGTTTCCCTATGCGCACATTTGCTTGCTCGAATTTTCGTGCTTGTTCGGACGCGGGAATTTGTTCGATGGTGGGACTGGGGCGTGTCCGATTTTGTATCGAAAGCGAACAGGTGGGAAAGTAGCAAAACTCTTCCACTACGTGCGCGATGCCCTGGCGGCGCGCGACTTCCAATAGTGGCGCAAATCGCCAACGAGGAATAGCGAGCCCGTCGCGAAGATCACATCCTGGGGCGAAGCCATCGCCAACGCGCGTTCCAGCGCGTCCACGGGGTCCGGAACAATTATGCTGGTTGGGGCGAGACCGGCGGTCATCTCCGCGAGCAGCGGGGCGGAAATCGCTCGCGATTGGCGCGGCTGGGTGAGGATTACGCCCTGCGTCAGCGGGAAGAGCAGACCCGCAACTTCGTCGACAGCTTTGTCCCGCATTGCACCGTAGACCAGGAAGATGCGGCGGGCCGCAAAGTTTTCTTCCCAGAACTTTCGCAGCTCGCGCGCGGCGGCGGGATTGTGCGCGCCGTCGAGGTAAATGGCGGGTTGATCGGACAGCTTCTCGAGCCTGCCGGGCCAGCGCACTTCCGCAATTCCGCGCTGGATGGCGACGTCGTCCACCGGGAATCCGCGTTCTGCGAGCAGCTGCGCGGCGGTTGTGGCCATCAAGGCGTTCTGAATTTGGAATTTGCCGGCGAGCGCCGGAGCAATTTCGATTGTGCGATTCGAGAGAGACGAAGTGGCGATTGCGCGATAACAGCCGTTCCCGACGGTTGCTACTTCCTGGATCTTCCAAACCGCATCAACTTCGACCAAGCGGGCGTTGAGGTCCGCCGCGCGCCGCCTGATGACGCCGAGCGCTTCCGGAGACTGGGGAGCAGTGACGACCCAAGCCGCGGGCTTGATGATTCCCGCTTTCTCTCCGGCGATTTCTTCGATCGAATGCCCGAGGAAATTCTCGTGGTCGAAATCGATCGGCGTAAGAAGAGCCACTTCGGGTTGCACGATGTTGGTGGAATCGAGCCGGCCGCCAAGCCCGACTTCGTAAACTGCGAAATCAATCTTGCTATCTGCGAATGCGAGAAACGCAATGGCCGTGACGCATTCGAAAAAAGTCGGATGCGAAGTGAGCTTGCCCGAGGCCAGCAGCGATTCGATCGCTGCTTGGACGCGCGTCCATGCGGCGGCAAAAGCCGCGTCGGAAATCTCTTCGCCGTCGATGCGGATGCGTTCGTTGATTCGTTCGAGGTGCGGCGAGGTGTAAAGACCCGTTCGCAGGCCTGCGGCTCGCAAGATCGATTCGACCATCGCTGCCGTCGAGCCTTTGCCGTTCGTCCCGGCAACGTGCGCGCAGGGAACCGCGAGGTGGGGATTTCCGAGTTCGGCGGAAAGAGTCCGAATGTTCTCGAGGCCGAATTTCTGGACGAGAGCTCCCGGAGCGGAGCTCAGCGCTGGTTGCCGCGGGGCCGCGAGTTCTCTTCCCAGGGCCAAAAGAGAGCGGACGGATTCCTCATAATTCATGAGAGGTTCATGCGGGGTTGAGGAAGAAATCGAGCGCCTGCGAAATGTAAGGCTTCAGCTGGTTTCGCGAGACGACCGCGTCGAGGAAGCCGTGTTCGAGGAGAAACTCAGCCGTCTGGAAGCCTTCGGGCAGCTTTTGCCGGATGGTCTGTTCGATGACGCGCGGCCCGGCAAAGCCGATGAGCGCGCCTGGCTCGGCGATATTCAAATCGCCCAGCATCGCGTAGCTCGCGGTGACGCCGCCAGTTGTAGGGTCGGTGAGAATCGAGATGAATGGGACGCGGGCTTCGTCGAGCCGTCCCAGCGCGGCAGCCACTTTGGCGAGCTGCATCAGGCTCACCGCGCCTTCCATCATGCGCGCGCCTCCCGAGCAGGAAACGATGATCAACGGCTGCCTCTGCGCGAGCGAGCGCTCCACCGCGCGCGCCACTTTCTCTCCCACCACCGCGCCCATGGACCCGCCGATGAAACTGAACTCCATCGAGCAGCAGGTGACAGGGCGGCCGTTGATCGTGCCCTCGGCGGTTAGGATGGCGTCATTCATTCCGCACTTTTTTTGCGCGTCTTTCAGGCGCTGCGCATAAGGCCGCGTGTCGGAGAATTGAAGGGGATCATTCGAGGCCAGTTCGGCGTCAAATTCCACCCAATGCTCGTTATCGAGCAGAAGTTCGAGGCGGCGCCTGGCGCCGAGGCGGAAATGGCGCTCGCACTTGGGACAGACTTCCCAGTTCGTCTCCAGATCCTTCTTCCAGATAATCGCGCGGCATCCGTCGCACTTGGTCCACATGCCTTCGGTGCGAACTCGGCGCTCTTCGACGGGCGTCGGATTCTCGATCGACTTTTTGTCGCGCTTGAACCAGGCCATAGGAGAAAACCAGTCTAATAGTCGATGCCGCGCTGCGCGAGGATGCCTTTCGTATAGGGATGCTTCACTTCGCGCATTTCCGTCACGAGGTCGGCTGCTTCCACCAGCCTCGGATGGGCGTTGCGTCCCGTGCAAATCACATGCACGCGCTCGGGCCGCTTTTCGAGCGAGTCTACCACGCGCTCCGCATCGAGCATTTTATAGCTGATCACGTAGTTGATTTCGTCCAGAACCACCAGGTCATACTTCTCGCTGTAAAGCTGCTCGCGGCCGTATTCCCAGGCTTGCTCGCACATGCGAATGTCTTCGGGATCGGTCTCCGCGCCGCCGATTTTCACGAAGCCGCGGCCCATCGGCCGGATCTCGAACTTGTCGTCGCCGAGCATTTTGGCCGCGTCCAACTCGCCATAGTGCCAGGAGCCTTTGATGAACTGCACCATCAGGACGCGTAATCCCTGACCGACAGCGCGAAAGGCCGTTCCGAGCGCGCAAGTGGTTTTCCCCTTGCCCGGCCCGGTGTAGACGATCAGGAGTCCCTTGCCCTCAGGCATTCATGGCCCCGGTACGACAATTATCAATACTGGCCGCGCCAGACCAAAACGTCAAGGCGCGCGGCGGAGCGAGCGGCCAACCTGCAGCTGATCACGAGAGATTCAGGTCTTCGCGAAGTTTTTCGGCGACGGCGGTGACGCGCTCGCGTCCGGCTTCCGACATATCCCCATCTTTGCCGCGCTCCCGCAGTACCAGCCAGATTCCCGGGCGATAGACGCTGACGTCGTGGCAAATGGCGCCCGTAAGCTGCGCGATTTCGAGGTTCCCGGCGGCAAGCTCGCTCGCGAGAACTGCGCGAACCTCGTCGAGCAGATCCTTGAAGCCCTGGGAGGCGAGCATGGGGTCGACGTCACGCGGAACCTGCGCCTCCGCTTCCGCGAGATCGTAGTCGGGCAGCGGCTTCTTGATCATCAGCTCGGCGGAAGCCGTGGGCTCGCCTTTGTCGAAACGAATCGTGATCGACATGATGAGCTATTGTTGCAGAAGAGCGGCTACTTCGGGTAGGGGTGCCCGGCAAGAATGGCGAACGCGCGATAGATTTGCTCGGCAAGGACGACGCGAGCGAATTCGTGCGGCATCGTCAAAGTTGAGAGCGAGATTTTCTGCTTTGCGGCGGCGCGAAGCTCGTCAGGAAAGCCCTCCGCGTCGCCGCAAAGAAAGACAAGTTCCCGCGCGCCGCGGTCGCGAAGATCGCCCAGCCAGCGTGCGAATTGCTGCGACGTGAACTGTTTCCCCGCTGCGTCCAGAAGCACCACGGTTGCGGCCGAATCGAGTTTCAGTTTGCGAAGCGTCGCAGGGCTGGCTTCCCGAAGTTCGCTGATTTGAATTTCGGCGTAGCGCCCGATGCGGCCGGCATAGTCTTCCACGAGCGCGCGGATTTCTGGCCTTCGAGTCTTCCCGAGCATTACCAGCGTGAGTTTCATGGCGGTGATGTAAGGACGTGTCGCGGCCGTACGAAAGCCTCAAGTCAGGCCGTACTTCTTGCGCTTCTCGAGAAGCGTTTTGCGGCTGATGCCGAGGATTTCGGCGGCGCGGCCGATTTTGTAGCGAGTGCCTTCAAGCGTGGCGACGATGGCATCTCGCTCGAGATCCTCGAGCGACCTCATCGCGCCGATGCGCGCCGCAGCGTCGCCAGCATTGCTGAGAATCTGCGGAAAGTCTTCCGCGTGCAGCACAGGCTCCTTCGCGAAGATCAGAGCGTGTTCGAGCGCGTTCTTGAGTTCGCGGACGTTGCCCGGCCACCGATACGATTGCAGCAACCGCAAGGCTGGGTCATCGAGCGACGCTCCCTCGCGGCCATGCACGGGCGCGAGCCGCTCGAGAAGATGCGCGGCCAACGGGGCGATATCTTCGCGCCTTTCGCGAAGTGCTGGAACGCCCAGTGCGAGAACGTTCAGCCGGAAGAAAAGGTCTTCGCGAAAGCGTCCTTCGGCCACGGCTTTATTGAGATCGGTATTCGTCAGCGCCATCAGACGCGCGTCCATTCGCAACGTTTCCGTTCCGCCGAGGCGCTCAAACGTCCGCTCTTCCAGCACGCGCAGAAGCTTGGCTTGCATGCCCGGTGTAAGCGCGGCGATTTCGTCGAGCACGATCGTGCCGCCCTGCGCCATTTCCAGGCGCCCCGGCTTGCGCGCAACGGCCCCCGTGAAGGCGCCGCGTTCATGGCCAAACAGCTCGGATTCCACAAGCTCGGAGGGAAGGCTCGCGCAGTCGATCTTCAGGAACGGCGCGTCGCGCCGGGGGCCGCGTTCGTGAATCCATCGCGCGAGCTGGTCCTTGCCCGTGCCGCTTTCGCCGGTGATCAGAATCGTCGTGGCGGTGTCGGCCAGCTTCTCGGCGATTTCAAGAACGTGCTTCGAGGCTGGATCGACGGCGACCCAAACAATATCAGTGGCGCTCATTGAGTCGGTGAATCGCTGCCGGAGTCTTCGTGAAGTCCCGGTGGCCGCGAAGGCGCTGGGAAATCGATGCGCTCGGCCGAGCGCCACAGCCGTTCCAGGTCGTAGTAGTGGCGAGCGCGCTCGCTGAAGACGTGCACGACGAAATCGCCGTAGTCGAGCAGCATCCATTCGGCGCCGGTTTTGCCCTCGCGATGCGCCAAGCGCACTCCTTGGTTAGCGAGCCTCTCTTCGATCGCGTCGCTGATGGCTTTGATCTGCGGCTGGCTCTGTCCGGAGCACAGAAGAAAATATTCAACAAAGGCTCCGGTGCCAGCCAGTTTCAGCACGGTGATGTCCACAGCGTGCTTATCCTGAGCCGCTTCGACAGCGAGTCGAATTTCGGAACGAAGGGAGTTCAGAGTCACCGGTACAGGGCCTGCCCGAGAATGTATTCCTCTACGCGCGCGGGCACAAGCCCGTGGATGCTTTTGTGCTGTTCGAGACGGTCCCGGACCTCGGTGGAGGAGACGTGGCTCGAGACGGTGGTCAGCAGGTGAATCACGGACTTGCGCAGCACGATTTTGTGCGGATCGTTCTTGGGCCCGTGGCCCAGTTTTTCCGGCGGCACCACCAATCGCAGCGCGTCGATGCGAAAGCCCGGCCGGCTCGCAATGATGAAATCGCACAGATCGAGAAGAGACTCGTAGTTCTTCCAGGTGGGGATTTCAAGGAACTGATCCGCACCGACGATAAAGTAGATGTGATCGTCCGGATGCTCGCGGCGAAATCGCCGGACGGTGTCCACCGTGTAGAAAAAGTGGGGCGTCGCGCCGTCCACCGGCGCTTCGGCGAGCGACGGCAGAAAGCCCGCATGATCCGCGCAGGCCAGCGCGACCATGGCATAGCGATGGTCGAAGGGCGTCAGCTCGGAACGCGACTTATGCGGCGGACGCGACGACGGGACGAAATGGATGGCGTCGGGGTGAAACCGGCGCTGCACCGCCTGCGCCACGGCGATATGTCCGGCGTGGACGGGATCAAACGTGCCCCCAAAAAGAGCAATCGCGCGACCGTGGCCCGCGTGCGGCGCGTGCGATTTGTGCCCGGAGTGAGAAGTCAACGCGGCTCTCGGTGCGGCTCAGCGGGCGGATTCTCCACGGCAGGCAGCACATCAGCCTCGGATGCATCGAGCGAGGCTGCCGGCAGCGAAGGCTTGGGAATGCGATCCAGTGCGTCGGCCATCGCCCGAACCAGCGGTACGATGCCTTCGCCCGTGGCTGATGAGATCGCATGAAACTCGAGATGGCGCTTCGCGGCGTAGGCGCGCAGTTCTTCCAGATGCTCGCGATTCGTGGTGGCGTCGAGCTTTGTGGCCACGACGATCATGGGTTTCTCCGCAAGCTCAGGGCTGAAGGAAGAGAGCTCGTGCTCGATGATTTCGAAGTCTTTTACCGGGTCGCGATCGTTGGCGTCGCTCGTATCCACCAGATGCGCGATCAGACGCGTGCGCTCGATGTGTTTCAGGAAGCGAGTGCCGAGCCCGGCGCCTTCGTGCGCGCCTTCGATCAGTCCGGGAAGGTCGGCGACGACGAAGGTGCGGCCGTTACCCGGCGCAGCATCGGGATCAGCGGAGACCACGCCGAGGTGCGGCTCAAGAGTGGTGAAAGGATACGCCGCGATTTTCGGGCGAGCGGCCGAGATGCGCGAAATCAGCGTGGATTTACCGGCGTTCGGAAAACCAACCAGGCCAACGTCCGCCAGCAACTTCAGCTCAAGCCGGAGATGACGTTCCTGGCCCGGCTGCCCATCCTCGTGCTCGCGCGGAGCCTGGTGCCAGGGCCGGATGAAATGGGTATTGCCGTTTCCCCGCCCGCCGCGTCCGCCCCGAGCTGCCTGGAACCGCTGGCCGGGCTCGGTGAAATCGAAAAGCTGCTCGTTGGTGTCGGCATCGAAGACCACCGTGCCGACGGGAACCGTCAGGATCGTCGGCCCGCCCGAGGCGCCGTGGCACTTCGAGCCTTCGCCGTGCCTGCCGCGGTCCGCGCGGAATTCGCGATTGTAGCGATAGCGCAGCAGGGTATTGTCGTGCGGGTTCGCTTCCAGGAAGATGTCGCCGCCGTGCCCGCCGTCGCCGCCCGAAGGACCGCCTCGCGGGACGTACTTCTCCCTGCGAAAAGCGACGCAGCCGTTGCCGCCGTCGCCTCCCTTCACCATGATTTTCGCTTCGTCAGCAAACACGGAAGGTTCTCTGAAAGAATGCGGTTCTGCACGCCATACGTTAGCGCCCGTGGGAAAAAAAACAGGATAGCGCGGGGCTCAAGCGAAGCATGGAGGTTGGGACTTCAGTCGGCGGCAGTCGCGGCTGCCTTCGGATTTGCCGTGGACGCAACTTCTTCCACCGTCAGGATGCTGATGAACTTCCCGTGTCCGCCCTTGTCTTCAAAGCGGACCACGCCCGTGATGAGCGCGAACAGCGAATCATCCTTGGCGCGAGCGACGTTCTTCCCCGCCTTATAGCGCGTTCCGCGCTGGCGAATCAGAATGCTGCCGCCCGTCACAACCTGACCCCCGAATCTCTTGATACCGAGGCGCTGCCCGTGCGAGTCGCGTCCGTTTGTGGAAGACCCGCCGCCCTTTTTGTGTGCCATGACAACCTCTATGCGAGCCCTATCAAAGCTCGAAGTCGCTGACCTGAACGGCGGTGTATCCCTGCCGATGGCCGCGCTGAATATTGTACTGCCCGCCTGTCTTGTACTTGAGCACTTTCACTTTAGGGGCGCGACCGTGCTTCACGATCTTGCCCGTGATCTTGGCTTTCGTGGCATCGGCGCCCAGCAGGACTTTCTTCTCGTCCGTCCGAACGGCGAGAACATCCTCAAAAGTCACCTTGCCGCCTACTTTGCCGTCCAGGCGCTCCACCTCGATGGTGGCGCCCGGCTCAACCTTGTACTGCTTCCCACCACTGCGAATGACCGCGTACATGCTGCCTCCAAGAGCTAGCGACAAACGTCAATTATACGGGCTTATCCGCACGTGCGTCAACGAAGTATCGCGCGCCTGAGTAACAGCGGAAGGCTTTGAAAAGCGTGGGCCGTCGCGGCTAAGAATACGCTTGGCGGCAGGTTTCGTGTTCGCGGCAAGTGGACGGGCAATTCGTCTTGTCGATGAAAATGTAATTGTGGCAACCGGCGCAGACGACTCCGTAAATCGTCTCGTTGAACTGCTCGTGGCTGGTTTTTTCGGTGTGTTCCTTGCGCGCTTGTTCGCGACCCATTGCCATTCGCCTCTCCTCCTCTAGCGCTTCCACTTCGGCGAGGATGTGAACTCGTAGATCGGATACACGTCGCGGAAGATTTTCGCCACTTCGCGCTCGAAACCGGCACGAGTCGCGGCTGCGGGCGAAAATTTCCGGCGCACGATCCACGCCTGCAACTTCTTCCATTGCTCGGGCGCGGTGGGCCAGCCGTTGTGCTTGGTCCATTCGCCTTTTTCGGTTGAATACCAATAGCTTTCATATTTCCCGCTGCAGCGCCGTTTTTGCCGCTCGATCCATTGCGGATTATCGCGGCCACGCACGCGTCCAAACTGAACGAGCGGAGTTGTCCGGCCGCCGCCGTAGATGCGAAAGCCGCAGGTGACCGCGTCCGCGGAAACGCCGGCGTAAAGCTGGCCTCCTTCGCCGCCTGCTTCCGAGAGGAGCAGGTACATGTGCGGCCGGTATGGCGTTTTGTCCCGCGCAAAACGAATATCCCGATTGATGCGCGAAAAATTGTCGTTCGCCCGTCCGGTTATCACAAATCCCGAATTCAATTTGCGGGCGGCGGGCGCAAGGCGGTCCAGCAACGCGCGCAACGGCTCCACGACCGCGGCGCGATAGCGCTCGCGGTTCGCGTCCATCCAAGGCTTATTGTTGTTGCGGACCAACTCGCGGAAGAATCGGATCGTGTCTTTTGTCAACGCGGGCGTCTGTTTCACCGGAAAAGTATAGCTCATGTTTTGTACCGCCGGTCTCTTGCGCACAACTCCGATTCGCACGGCTATGATTGCCGCTTACGCGGGTCATCGGTTGCGCCTTTTGCGGCGCGTGGCGATGTGATAGGTTCTGCACCGCGTTGGACGAACCCGGAGGGGGAACGATGACTCGAAAATTGCTGCGACTGCGGCTATTCGCTGCGGCTCTGCTGATGGCGTTGATTGCGGTCGCGGCGCCTGCGATCACGGCAGACGACACGAAGCCGGCCGAAACCACCAAGAAATCGCCATGGAAGGCCGACGATTTCGTGTTCACGGAAAACGCCAGCCAGTTCCGCATTTCGCCGGACGGCAAATGGGCCGTATGGGTGAAAAACACGGCGGACAAAGAGAAAGACGTCCGCGTCAGCAATCTCTATCTTTCGAGTCTCACGGAGAAAAAAGAAATTCAGCTCACTCAGGGTGAGGACGACGTTTCCAGCCCTCGCTGGTCGCCTTCCGGCGAGACAATCGCATTCCTCAGTAGCCGCGGGCTGCCGAAGGCGAACGCCAAAGCCGCGCATATGCAGCTCTGGCTGATGAATGCCGCGGGCGGCGAGCCCTGGCATGTGACCGAATTCGAGCGCGGCATCAATCAGTTCGAGTGGCTCGACAACGACACGATCCTCTTCAGCGCCGAGGAAGACCCCTCGCTCTACGAGCGCGACACGAAAGAGCGCAAAGACGATAGCGACATCGTGGACGACGAAGCCCACACGCCTCCCGTGCGGCTTTTCAAATTCGCCGTGAAAGACAAGAAAGTCACGCGGCTCACCGACAACACGGATTGGATCCAGTCCTTCGAGCCGTCCTATGACGGAAAGAAAGCCGTGGCAGTGGCGCGGCGCGAGCTGAGCTATGTCTGGGACGAAAAGACGCCCCCCGTGACCTACATCGTCGATCTCAAAACTGGCGATCGCACGCAGATTTTCCCGGGACGCAAGATTCTGCCGGACCACGTCCGCTGGGCGCGCGACAATTCCGGATTCTACGTGGTGGCGCCGTTTTCCGATTCGCCCCGCTTCTACACCGCGTCGATTCAGAAGCTCTATTTCTATGATCTCGCTTCCAGCTCAACTACCGAAGTAAATCTCGATTGGGAACGCTCGATGGGCTTCAATCTCGAGATAACCAACGACGGCTTCGTCACGTTGCTCGACGACGGCGTCTACAAAAAGCCGGCGCGCTACACGCGCAACGGCTCGACGTGGTCGCGCGAGTGGATCACCGGCGACACGCCGCGCAACTATTTCGATTTCGTCCTGGGCGATGACGGACACACTTTGGTTTACCAGTATTCGACGGCCAGCACACCCACACAGTGGTTTCGCGCTCAACTCGATGGGACAAAGGTCACCTCGCCCGTGCAGTTGACCAAGCTTAACCCTCAGTACAAAAACAGAACCATCGCCAAGACGGAAGTTCTGCACTGGAAGGGCGCGAACGACGACGACGTGGAGGGCATCCTCTTTTATCCTTTCAACTACGAGGCCGGCAAGAAGTACCCGCTCGTCGTCGCTACGCACGGCGGACCCGCGGGCGCAGACCACGATTCGTGGTCGGAGAGCTGGGCGTACTCGCAGCAGCTCATGAACCAACGCGGCGCGTTCGTCCTGAAGACGAATTACCACGGCAGCTCGGACTACGGCTTGAAATGGGTCGAATCGATCTGCTGCGGGCACTACTACGACCTGGAAATTCCCGACATCGAAAAGGGCGTCGACAATCTGATCGCGAAGGGCCTGGTCGATCCGGACAAAATCGGGGCGCTCGGATGGTCGAACGGATCGATTCTCTCGATTCAGTTGAGCGTCACCGATCCCGAACGCTACAAAGTGATTGCCGTGGGCGCCGGCGACGTCGAGTGGATCAGCGACTGGGCCAACGTCGATTTCGGCGAGTCCTTCGACAACTATTATTTCGGGAAGTCGCCGCTCGAGGACCCGCAGCTTTACATCCAGAAATCGCCGGTCTTCAAATTGGATCGCGTCAAGGCACCGACCCTGATTTTCCACGGCACCATCGACCGCCAGGTTCCCACGGCGCAGAGTTGGACGTATTACCGCGCGCTTTATTGGCTGGGCAAAGTGCCCGTCAAGCTCGTCCTCTTTCCCGCCGAAGCGCATGGGCCGCGGAAGCTTTCGCACCAGCTTCGCAAAGTGAACGAGGAAACAGCGTGGTTCGACAAGTACCTGTTCCACGCAAATCCGCCCGAAAACGAAGCTTTCAAGAAGGGCTCGCCGCTTGATGTTGCGCTGCGGGAGAAGTCGGTTCAGAAGTCGGGTCCGAATTATGGCTCGTTGTCCGGCAAATTTCTGATTCCGGAAGTCGTCAAGCGTGGCGATCTCGAAATCGGGAGGTTCGAGGTCACGCGCGCACAATACGCTTCGTTCGACAAGAGCTACAAGATCGACGCCGGCACCGAAAACTATCCCGCGAATGGAATCACGTTCGACCAAGCCAAGGCCTACTGCGCTTGGTTGAGCAAGCAAACAAGCCAGACGTACCGGCTGCCGAACGAGGCCGAAGTCGCAGCGCTCTACAAAGATCGCCCGGGAGAAAACACGCTCGACTACTGGGCCGGCTACGCGCTAAATCCGGAGGATTCGCAGCGGCTCGAAGAGAAACTCAAGGCGCTGCCCGGCAATGCGCCGTTGTTGCGAGAAGTGGGCACCTTTTCTGGCCAGGGCGAGGAAGGCGAAGAACTGGTGTTCGATCTCGGCGGTAACGTCGCGGAGTGGGCGATCGCGGCAGACGGTACAGGCAGGACGCTCGGCGGCAGCGCCGATCGCGCCTCCGACGCGAAGGCGCGCTACCGCCCCGCAGACGCCGAGTACACGGGCCTGCGTGTGGTTCGCGGCGAGCCAACGCCGAAGCAAACTTCCACTGAGAAATGAAACTGCATTCTTGGAGCGATAGTCCAGATTGGCAGTTGCGCGCATCAATCGAGGGCTTTACGCTTGCTCCATGAGCCCATTCACTCCCACGGAACGTACGAAAGTCCGCCGCCTGCCCGACCGCGGCCGTTACGATGCCGAAACAGTGCACAAAATTCTCGATGAAGCGTTCGTTTGCCACGTCGGCTTCGTTGTCGACGGCCAACCGTTTGTGATTCCCACGAACTTCGGCCGCGTCGAAGACACCGTGTATCTGCACGGCTCGTCGGCCAGCCGCATGCTGCGCACACTCGCCGACGGCGTGCAAGTCTGCGTCACCGTGACGCTGATCGACGGCCTGGTTCTGGCGCGCTCGGCCTTCCATCACTCCGTGAATTACAGGTCGGTGGTGATTCTGGGCCGCGCCACGCCGGTGGAAGATCCGGACGAAAAAAACCGCGCGCTGGCTGCATTCACCGAGCACATCATGCGCGGCCGGTGGGACGCGATTCGGCAGCCCACCGAGCAGGAGTTGAAGGCCACTTCCGTGCTCGCGCTTCCGCTCGAAGAAGTCTCCGCCAAAGTTCGCACCGGGCCGCCGAAGGACGACGAAGCAGACTACTCGCTTCCGATTTGGGCTGGCGTCCTTCCCCTGCCCATCGTACCCGGCAAACCGATCCCCGATCCCCGCCTCATCCCGGGAATCGCGACGCCCGCAAATGTGTCGAACTATTCGCGCTAATCGCGCGGCCTAAACATTGTGTGGGAGCCCCCGCATTCATGCGGGGGAAGCAGCGCTTCAGCGCTGCGGAAGAAACTTCGACATCGTCCCCGGCTTTAGCCGCGGGCCTGCCTTCTTTCTGGGGACCACAGTTGGGAGTAACTAGTGGCAACCGCAGGTGCGAGGAGTACAGCCGCAGGAACCGCCGGATGACGCCGATGAACTCGACGAGCTCGATGAACTCATCGCGGACTTGCTGCCATTAGCAGGCGCCGCAAAAACAGAGAGCTGTATCGTGTGCTTCCCGCTCTCGCATTTCGGACACGTAATCTTCTGGCGCTGGCTCATCACGATGCGCTCGTAGCGCTCACCGCAATCATCGCAGACGTATTCGTAAATCGGCATCAGATCACTCCTCTGTCCGGACACTCAAGGTGTGGTGGCCACTGCAATTCCAAATACTCCGAGAAAAAGAAGCAAGCCCGAAGAAAATAGCAAGATTCTTGCCGCGCCCTTGCCAGCCAATGCTGCTGTCAGGCCGACTGCCCAGCATAACGCTCCCAGTCTGGCTGAGACAACGAACCAACCGTTTCCAGTTCCACCCGTTTCTATCAGATGTGAGCACGCCGGTAAAAGCAGAAAAATAGCTACGGACGTCGAAAATAGACCGGAAATGAACGCACGGCGGCGCCGGTCACTGATCACGTATTTTCTGTCTGCCCATGTAGCCCATGCAAAAAAGAGCGTGATAATTGCCGGGAGGAGATACATCGCAACCAGAACAACGACGCCAGCGGATAAATGATGGGCCACCTTAAGGTCTACTTGCCCCACGCAGATTAAAAAGCAACAGCCCCGGTTTGCGCCGGGGCCGTTGGTGAAAATGCCAGGGGAGTTGAGCGAAAGTTAGTCGCCAGCAACTGGTTCGGCAAGCTCCTGGTTCGCGGCGCCAACCGAACTGTGCGCGCCGTTGCCATTTCCATTCGAGTGGCCGTTGCCATTGCCGTTTGAACCCGCAATCTGCACAGGCTTCACGCCCGCGCCAGGAACCGCCGTCTGGATCTGCTGAATCGTTCCGATCTGAACGACGTTCTCTTGCGGCCGCTTTAGCACCAGCTCCTCGTAAATCTTGCGGACCTTCGCTGCTTCCTCGGTTGCCTTGCGGCGTCGCGCGCGGTCTTCTTCGGCAGCGGTGAGCGGAATGTCATGCTCCAGATGACGGACGCGCGCTGCGTCTTCGGCGTCAATCTTGAGCGAGTGCTCGTATTCCGTCAGATTCACCTTCTTGCCTTTGGCGAAAATGTCGTGCTTCCCGTGCTCCTTGTACCACTCCGCGACCGTCGCGTTCTTATACATGTTTTCGATGATTTTCCGCCAGCCGACGCCGGTGTTGTACGCGCAGAAGGAAATCTCGCCTTGCTGCGTGGCGTACGGGATGATGCACATTTCGGTGCGGCGGAAGTCGTAGTTGAAAAGATCCTGGAACCACATCCCGGCGATGAAGAGGAAGTTCCACGGGTCCTCGTTGCGGCGCTTCATGGAGTCTTCGAAGGTGCGGTTCGGTCCCACCTTCCCGTACTTCTTGTCCGCGTTCTTTGTAAGTGCCCAAGTCTTGTCGAACTTCATCCACAGATCCTTCAGCTTCAAGCTGGGCGGAGCCTGGAACGGCTTGTAATTCTTGAGCATCGCCATCGCCATCATGAAATTCGAGAAATTCTTGCTGCGGGCCGCATCGGTGATCGCCGTCACATCCCTGGTAAGGGATGGCGCGTCGAGGAACCGCGGAACGGGTGCCCACTCTTTCGTTTCCTTGTTGATCATCAGCGCCGTGCCAACGCCGCAATTCGGGTGGCATCCGCAGGAGAGCGAGCCCCACTGCGAATCCGGACCGTGCGACAGGTCCGAGAAGCCCGCAAACGTCGCGATGTAAGAAATCGGGAACCAATCGCGCGTCGGCTCCACTTTACCCACCTGCGTACTCACGTCCTGCGCCAAGTGCGAAAGCGTATAGCGCTGGCGGATGCGGCGTTCGGGAGTGATATCCTCGTCGCGCCCGGTGAACGAAACCGGCTGGAAGGAAACGAACGAAATCTTCTTCGGGTTGTCCATCGCGAACTTCACGATCGGGCCCACCTGATCGTTGTTCACGTTGTTTACGATCGTCGTCACCAGCACGATGTCGATGCCTGCTTCGTGCATGTTCTCGATCGCGCGCAGTTTCACGTCAAACAGGTTGCCCACCTGGCGATGGCTGTTCGCGTCGTTGCCGATGCCGTCGAATTGCAGGTACGCGTAGCGCATTCCCGCTTCGAATGCCTTCTTGCAAAATTCCTTGCTCTTCGCGAACTCGATGCCGTTCGTAGCCGCCTGCACGCTGTTGTAACCCACCTTGCGCGCGTAGCGCACGGCGTCGAGGAACATCGGATGCATCGTCGGTTCGCCGCCCGAAAACTGCACCGACATCTGGCGGCGCGGCTTGATCTTCGTGGCGTTTTCGAGAATTTCCTGAATTTCAGGCCAGCTCAGCTCGTGGACGTAACCGACCTGGTTTGCGTCCATGAAGCACGGGTCGCACATCATGTTGCAGCGGTTCGTCAGGTCTACCGTCAGCACCGAGCCGCGGCCATGACGCACCGTGCTCGAGCCGTGGCGATGCAGGTCTTCGTCGTTGTGCGCCGGGATGTCGCGTCCGGGGAAGTTCTTCTCGATCCACTCCAGGAACTTGGCGTCCACAGCCATCAGGTCTTCGTACTTCCCGTGAATCGCGCATTCCTTCACCATCCAGACTTGGCCGTCGCGCTCGATAATTTGCGCCTTGATCTCGCCCACTTTTTCGTGGACGAGGTCGGTCCAGTCTTTCTTGCCGTTAATGATCGCTTCGCGCGCTTCTTTCACGCAGTCGGGGCACAGCGAGTCCGTCGTTCGAGGCCAGCCCAGAGTCGGTTTCGATTTCTCCCAGGATTTCAGCAAAGGCTTGTCGGACCATTTCGGAGTGAACGACGGATTAGGATTGTGCTTGTTGAAGAATTGAATCGTGTCGAAGGTCACCCCTGCGGTCCTGCAGAGAACCCAATCAAACGACTTCCAAAGCCGGTTACGAACTGTCATTGGCATAAGCCTATATCCCCCAGAAAATCGCCATAAAATTAGATGCTCTAACTAACCGGAAATGCGCCCTCGGAAGCCCGACCCCAGTGGAACAAGGTGCCCGTAACCCGTTACAGTACCAAAGTTTGGGCCTATTTAGACCCGGCGTCTAGGCATCTGCGTCCAAAGGTACAAATGGGGGGTTAAATGGTATTCCGGCGCAGCCAATGGGGAGCCAAAGGAGCCCGAGAACCCGTTGAAGGAGACGGCACGCCACCCCTATTTCACAGAACTGTAATGAAGCGTTCTCGCGGGATACAAACGCCCATACCACCTTGATTCTGGCGATCCGCCGGATACAGGTCCAGCGATACAGAAGATTGGCGGTCGGCTTTGTCACTCGTCCGGGAATTCAAATGCAATCCTCCCGAATCCTCATCCTGGTAGCGGCAGTGTTCTGTTGCGTGCCAGGTTCTTCGCCGGCGCAGTCATCCGCGCCTGTCTCCGTGACAGAAATTTGTCCGCGTCCCGCTATAGGCAGCGTGGTTTCTGAGCCGGAAGACCTGCGCAGCCATGACGGCGTGCTCAATGTTGATCTCGCGGTCCACAATTACGCCACTCCCGAAGGTTCAAGCCGCTACTGCTACATCGATGCGAAGGGCAACCAGTCGCCTACCCTGCGAGTGAATCCCGGCGACTTGGTCATCCTCAATCTAAAGAATGACCTGGTGGATCTCCACGCCAACGATGCCGCGGCCAATCATGCCCACATGCACGCGGCACCTAAAAACACGGACCAGCCGTGCACCAGCGGATTGATGACGCCGACATCCACCAATCTCCATTTCCACGGTTTGACGATTCCTCCCACCTGCCATCAAGACGAGGCCCTGACGACATCGATCCAACCGGGCGATCCGCCATTCGAGTACCGCTTTCGCATTCCCGCGGACGAGCCGCCTGGTCTGTATTGGTATCACCCACATATTCATGGATTTGGCAAAGTGCCGCTGCTGGGCGGAGCTTCGGGCGCAATGATCGTCGAAGGCATTGAGCGCGCGAACACGGCGCTGGCAGGCTTGCCGGAACGCGTGTTGATAATTCGCGATCAGGACTTGCTGAACCCCAACGCGCCTCCGTCGAAATCGGAGCCTGTCGTGCCCAAGATGCTCCTCGATCGTGACGGAGACACCGCGAACACAGGTACGGGTTTCGGTAAGCCGGCAAAGGACCTGTCCATCAACTTTGTGCCGGTGCCGTATCCGGATTATCGGCCCGCGGTAATCCAAATTAAACCGGGCGAACAGCAACTGTGGCGCGTCTTAAACGCCTCGGCGATCACGTATCTCAATTTGGCGGTCCTGTTCAACCGCGCGCCGCAGCAACTCGGCCTTGTCGCTATCGATGGAGTTCCACTGAACGAAAGCGGAGCGCTGGGAGATTTCGTCGATTGGCAAACGCATCTTGGAGTGCCACCCGGTGCGCGCGTCGAGTTCATCGTGAAGGGACCCCCGGCCGGTACAGCGGGTCTCCTCGTGACTCGTACGGTCGATACGGGACCCGGCGGCGAGAATGATCCCAACCGCGCCATCGCATCAATCGTCCCTTCCGCGGATGCTCCGGAGTTGCATTCGAAACTGGCAGCTTCGCCCGAACCGCTTCCTCCACCTTCCGTGCCTTGGCTAGGAACCGTGGCTCCCGTGCGCACTCGAAGGCTCTACTTCTCCGAGAAATTGCTCGAACCGAACAACCCCAACACTGCAACGGAGTTCTACATTACCGTCGAAGGTCAGACGCCTGGGCCCTTCGATCCAAAATCAGGTATACCCGACATCGTTGCGAAGCAAGGAACCGTCGAGGACTGGATCATCGAAAATCGCTCGAGCGAGCTGCACGCGTTCCACATCCACCAGTTGCACTTCCTGTTGCTCGACTATCTGGGCACTCCCGTGAACGAGCCGTTTCTCCGCGACACAGTCAACGTGCCTTACTACAACGGGAGGTCACTTGCCTATCCCGGCGTCAGGCTACGAATGGATTTTCGCGACCCGAATACCGTCGGCACGTTTGTCTATCACTGTCACCTTTTGGAACACGAAGACGGCGGAATGATGGGGTTGATTCGCGTGGAACCAGCGGAGCCCGCGCAGACTGCCAGGACCAGCGGCGCTCAGGCTTCGGACAAGAGACGCAGTCACTAACATTAAAGTTACGTTACAGAAGTACTTCGTCGAGAGTCCGGAGTTGTACTAGGGTTACTTAGTACTTCGCGCTGTAACGACTTCCTCTTTTTATTCTCGGTTCATCAAAAAAAAATCACGTTGCAACACGGAAGCGCTATCACTCCTGCGCCGGTGGTAAGCCCACAGAGAAACGGAAAGAGGAGGGTAAATGTCCGTGAAGCATGTTGCATCAAACACGTTGCATTGCTTGCGCATTGGGCTGGCTTCGCTTGCGCTTTTCCAGTTCGCCGTTGTTGTTCCCATGGCGAACGCCGCTACGCCCCAAGCTCAAAGCCAGACCGAGAGTCCGAACAATGACGAAAGGACCACCTCGCCCATCAAACACGTCATCGTGATCATCGGTGAAAACCGCAGCTACGACCATGTCTTTGCCACGTACGTGCCCAAGAACGGGCAAACGACGAAGAACCTGCTTTCCGAAGGGATCGTAAAGGCTGACGGCACTCCCGGACCCAATTTCTCTAAGGCGCAGCAACTCGCCGCGACTGCCACCAACCCTGATGTGTTCCTGCTGGACCCGCCCAAGGAGTCATTTCCGGGCAAAGTGCTGCCAGCGCCCCTCGTGGGCGGTGCTGAGACCGCCACGGGTGCTCCAGCGCTCTCGTACATTCCTGGAAACAGCATAACCTTGGCTAAGGAATCCGAAAACGGATTGCCCCCGGCTTATTACTCTTCCTTGGTCACCGGCGGAACCCTGATGCCGCATAAAACCCCTGACACCCGAATCGCGGGCGTCACCGGCACCGGCCCGTATTACTCCACTCTTCCGCCGGGTCCGTTTCAATTGACTGGCCCCAGTTTCCCCTACATCTCCTATGCCGCAAGCCCGGTCCATCGCTTCTACCAGATGTGGCAGCAGGAGAATTGCAGCCTGTCGCACTGGAGCTGGGACAATCCTTCCGGCTGCAACGCCCAGCTGTTTTCGTGGGTAGAAGTCACTGAGGGCGCCGGTTCAAACGGCGACGCGCCGGCTGCAAACTTCAGCACCGAGTATTCTCCCAGCGCAAAGACCACGGGTGAAGGCTCGACGGCACTCGGTTTCTACAACATGCAGCAAGGCGACGCCCCTTACTTCAAGAGCCTCGCCGATACCTACGCGATTAGCGATAACTTCCACCAGTCCGTTGACGGCGGCACCGGCGCCAACCACATCATGTTCGGCCACGGCGACGCGATCTTTTTCTACGATCCGACTCAGGCTAACCCGTACGCGCCACCGCACAATCCGGGAGGTGGGTTGGATGAGGTTGAAAATCCCAATCCCCTGGCGGGCACCAATAACTGGTACACGGAAGACGGTTATGGCGGTGGTTCCTACGGTTCACCCGCCTACGGCGGAGGATCCTACAGCGATTGCTCGGATCCCACTCAGAAGGGCGTCGGCGAGATTGTGCGCTACCTCCAGTCCATCAACATCGATCCGCGCTGCCAACCGGGTCACTACTACCTCCTGAACAATTACAACCCGGGCTTCTTCGGCCAGGGCGAAAACGCATACGCGGATGCTAGCCCCCTCAACACCATATTTACGATTCCACCCTCGTCGACGCCCAGCATTGGCGACGACATGATCGCCCATCACATTTCCTGGAAGTATTACGGCGACCAGTGGGACGACTATGCTGGTGTGGGTAAGCCGACTGATCCACCCTGTGCGGTGCCAACATTGTCCAACAAGAACTGCTACATCCCAGAAGACAAGTACGACATCAATTACGGAGCAGTGGGCTCCGAGAATGAACTCGGTAGCGGTCTCATCCCCTACGCTGATGAGTACTGCAACATCTGCAACCCATTCCAGTACGACACTTCCATCATGGCCAACCCGGCTGTCCGCACCCAGCACATCCAGGACACGATTGACCTCTACAATGACATCCAACAGGGCACGCTTCCTGCGGTTTCCATCGTGAAGCCCAGCGGATTCACGGACGGCCATCCGGCCTCCTCGAAGCTCGACCTGTTTGAAGGCTTCACGCAGAAAATCATAGATATGGTCCAGAAGTCACCCTACTGGCAGAACACAGTGATCTTCATTACCGAGGACGAGGGCGGCGGCTATTACGACTCCGGTTACGTCCAACCGCTCGACTTCTTCGGCGACGGCACCCGCATTATCTTTCTCGCTGTGTCCCCCTACACGAGGGGCGGGCGCGTCGCGCACAACTATGCGGATCACGTCTCCATTCTCAAATTCATCGAGCGGAACTGGAATTTGCCTCCGGTCACACACCGCAGCCGGGACAATTTCCCGAACCCGATCAGCGGACCGTGGGATCCATATGTCCCGATCAACAGTCCGGCGATTAGCGACTTGTGGGAGTTGTTTGAGTTCAGTGGAGGCGGTTACTAACTGCACCGTCTCCCGCTCGTGAGCACTTGGCCCGCTCAGAGTCGTTGACCCGGCTCTGAGCGTAGCCGGAAAGAAAAACACTGGCGCCGGCTTTGGCCATCCCAAGCCGGCGCCAGACCTCAGTTTGCGCCTCGCGCGGCGGCACTCCGCCCCTATTTCACAGAACTGTAACCAAACGTTCTCCTAGCATTCACAAACCCACGGTAACACCTTTAGTTCCTGGCGAGTGGCACTCGCCGCTGGATATCCACAGGCGTCATCTTGACTCGCATTGCGAGGCGCGGTACAAGCCCGCAGGAGTGGCGATTAGTCGCAAGGGGGGTGGGAAGTGTTGAAAATCGCAAGAATCTCGTTTGTGCTTGGTGTCTCTGCTCTGCTGTTTCTCTTCTCCGTTCCGGCTCATGCTCAGCAAACCCTGGGTGCCATCAATGGCACCGTCACCGACCAAAGCGGCGCGGTCGTGCAAACGGCCGCGGTCAACATCCGCAACGTCGGCACGAACCTCGAAGTCACCGCCGCGACAAAAGAAGACGGCTCCTTTAGCGTCGTCGAACTCCCCATCGGCACCTACGAGGTGACGTTCACCAAACAAGGTTTCAAAACTGAATCCTTCTCCACGATTATCGTTCAGGGAAACCGCGCCACCACGGTGAATGCGAAGCTGTCCCCGGGCGCGATTTCCTCGACGGTGATCGTCGAGGCCTCGCCGCTCATGAACCAGACCGACACCACCAACGGCTACGTGGTCGATGAGCACACGATTGAGGAGACGCCGCTGGGGACCGGCAGCTTCACGCAGCTCGCGATTCTGAGTCCCGGCGTTCACGCGGATTTTCTGGGCGGCTCAGGCTCGAACAGCGGCCTCGGCAACCAGGCGATTTTCGCTAACGGAAACCGGGATACCAGCAACAGTTTTTCGCTGAATGGCGCGGATACGAACAACCTGTTTAACGGGAACTCCACCAGCCAAGTAGGGGAGAACCGGTTCGTGCTGAACACAGGGGAGAATTTCGGTGCCGGCGGCGGCATTCAGACCAGCACATCCGTGTATGGAGCAATTGGCCAGGCGCTCCCCACACCCCCGCCCGACGCCATCCAGGAAATCGAGGTCAACGCGTCGATGTACGATGCGACGCAGGGTAACAACAGCGGGGCGCACATCAGTGTGACGACCAAAGCAGGCACGAACCTATTACACGGATCCGCCTGGGAGCAGTTCCAGAACAGCGCCATGAACGCGACGCCTTACTTTTACAATACGGCCGGTCTCGCGAACCCATTTCAGAATCGAAATCAGTTCGGCGCCACACTCGGCGGGCCAATCAAGAAGGACAAGCTGTTCTACTTCGTTTCCTACCAGGGCGTCCGCATCGCCGACCAGGAATCCTCTCAGAAGGACGTCACGGTGCCGCTGAATCTGACGAACGACCGCACCGCGCAGGGCATCATCAACGAGATCCAGGCGGACTACGGAAAGACGATCACCGCCAACCAAATCAACCCGGCGGCGATGAACCTCTTGAATGCGAAACTTCCGAATGGAGAATTTTTGATTCCGACCCCACAGTACGGCGCCGTACAGGCTGCCGCCCTGGGTTATGATGCGGTCGTCACGGGCCCCGATTCGCTTTCGACGGTCGATCAAGGAATCGTGGATGTGGATTACGAGTTCAGCTCCAGGGATCGCTTGTCGGGGAAGTACTACGTTCAGAACGATCCCACAACCAACCCATTCGGCTCCGTCGGTTCCCTCTTGGGGTTCTCTCAGCAGCTTTTGGCAGGCAGCCAGGTGTTTTCCCTGACCAACACCGCTACTTTGTCGCCGACCCTGACTTGGTCGCAGCAGTTTGGCTTCACGCGGTTGCGAGCATACGCAGGGACGCAACAGGGCTTCACACCGAGCCAGATGGACATCAGCTTGCTCGGTTCGGCCACGTTCCCCCAGTTCGATATCACGCATGATGACCCGAACCTCGGCTATGGACTCGAATTTGGCCCCAGCACGAGCTTTGGCGATGCCGGCATGTATCAGAATCAATGGGAATACGGTTCCACCCTGAATCTGGTGAAGGGAAAGAGCACCATCAGCACCGGTTTCCAGCTGAATCATACCCAACTGAACGTGATCAACAACAACACGAACACGGATACCTTGGACTTCGCTTCCTTCCTTACCTTTGTGGAAGGGACGGTGAAAAGCGGGGACGCATTTGAAGGTGAAGCGAATCGCTACTACCGATCCAATACCGTCGGCCTCTTCATCAACGACAATTTCAAGCTTCGCAGCAATCTCACCGTCACAGCGGGACTGCGCTGGGATTTCGACGGGCCGCTCTCGGAGAAATATGGCCGGCTAACCGCGTTTAACCCCAGCGACTACTCGTACGATGCAACCACCGATACCATCACGAGTTCGGGTCTGGAAGTTGCAAGCCCCGGCGACTCTTTGATGAACCAACGCCAGTGGGGCGTTTCCCCACGCATCGGCGTCGCCTGGGCTCCGCTCACGAAACTCACCGTGCGCGCCGGTTACGGCATTTACTATGACCGCGGCGAACTTTTCAGCTACTTCTCGCCGAGCGCAGGTGCCGGATTTAACGGTCCTTTCGGCGTGACGCTCGCGCCGCCGTTCGTCGAGCCTATTGCTGCAGCGAAGAATGCCAGCCTTTCGCAGCCTTTTGGCAATGTTGAGCCGCCTCCGCCGCCCGGCACAGCTGCTGGTTTCCTGGCCCTCCTGCCCAACCTGGCGCAAACCACTTGTGGTTATCCCGGATGCTGGCCGGCCGGCAACCTCTTTGGCCCCTTCTTGTTTGGCGGCTACGACATCAACAACAAACTGCCATACACGGAGAACTGGACACTCGATCTTCAATACCAGCTCTCCAACGACCTGCTGTTTGAGGTCGGATATGTGGGCAACCACGGCCTGCATGAAGTGCTGCCCATTCCGTTCAACCAGCCGCTCCTCGCCACGCCCACCAATCCTGTGAACGGCCAGATCTATTCCTACGGCGGTACGAGCCCCTTGTCTTTCAGCGCGGGCTGCGAGACGAATTGCCTCGATAACGAACCCATCTACACAAACGAATATTCCGGCAATGCCCCGATTCGCGTGCCATACATCGGCTATGACATGAATTCAGTGCTCTACGAAGCGAACGGCATCTCCAACTACAACGCTCTGCAAGTTCAGTTGCACAAGCGCCTGTCGCACGGGTTGCAAGTCACCGGTGCATACACTTGGTCGCACGCCCTCGACGAGCAGAGCGGCCTGGGTTTGTTCGTCACCGGGAACAATCCGATCACTCCCCACGCCAACTATGGATCTTCGGACTTCGATCAAACCCATGTTTTCCTCGTGAACTACAGCTACACGTCCCCGGACTTGACCAAGAGCAGGCTGTTGGGCGAGGCCATCAATGGCTGGGTCATCGGTGGGCAGACGGTGGCTCAGAGCGGCCAGCCATACAGCGTTTACGATTACTCGGGTTCGGTCGGGAGTCTCTACTTCGGAACCGACGACGAGATTGGCAACCCTATCGTTCCTCTCGCTGCGGGCATAACTCCTAAGAAAGCGCAACTGCAGGGCACTACTGGCATCAACGCTAGCAACCCCGTGCTCAATTCCAGCGATTTTTCGCCGCAGTTTGTCGCGCCGGGCACAAACGGAGTGCCTCCCTGCGACGCATCGGGGTGCGATGACTTCGAGTCACTGTACGGGACCTCCGGTCGAAACACCTTCCGAGGTCCCTTCCAGATACGGTTTGATATGAGCCTGGCGAAGCAGTTCGCCCTCACGGAGCGCTTCCGCCTTCGCTTTGAAGCCGACGCGTTCAATATGTTCAACCATCCCGATTTCGATGCTCCGAACAACGACGTGGATTTCTTCCCCTATTACGAAGGTCCACCTGTGATTCCGCCTAAGGGTGAGTTGGGACTGATTCAACACACGATTGGCAGCCCGCGGTTCCTTCAGCTGCAGCTGCACTTGACGTTCTAGGTTTCAGGTGGAGTGGCTTCGCAGGGGCGTTCCGATTTTTCGGAGCGCCCCTTTTTTGTTTCGAGAGATGACGTGGTTATTCTGAGCGCCAGGGGCAGCCCGGGCTATTCGATATTCAGCGGGGTACGGAGTAATCCGACGGCCTGTGCGCTCTAATCAGCCATTTATGACACAAAGTAACGACGACGCCCACTCTCCGAGCGCCAAAGATCCCAGCGGTTTCTGGCGATTCGTCTTCTGGGTATCCTACGCACTCGGAACGCTGAGCCTATTGCTTTCATGGTTTGTGGCGCAGGTGCCCACTCCCCGAGGGGGCAGCCACTCCCTAGATTATATAACCCGGGCATCCTCGTTTGTTTGGCTCGGGGTTGCGATCTGCTTTGCTCGATGGTCGTGGAGCGTTAGGAATCCATTTTCAAATCGTAGTCCGAAATCCGTAATCACACTCGTGCTGTGGGTTGCATGGGCTGAATTGGCATTTTCGATCTATGCTCTCGCGGGGCTCTTCATATACACCCACCTGCACTGAATGCACCGAGACGTACAACTCCACCTCGGGGATGCTGGCAGTGACCGCGAATCACTCTATGTTCAGCGGCGTGCGTAGGACTCCAACGGCGAAGTGGGCCAAGTGGGGCGCGTCGTCGTCGAGCTGAATCCAGCGGACGACGCAGTGATCCTTCATGTACTGCGACACTTTCGATTCGTTGATACCCAGGTGCTCGGCAAGTTTTTCTTTCAGGTCGCTTTCCGAAACGTTTCGGCCGCCGCGGCTCCCGGTTCTGCTGCGGCCTCCGCGAACCAGGTTGCCCACTCCGATGCGCAGCGTCTGGCACGACTCGATGTAGTACGACGTCACCTGATCGGAATCCGACAGCAGGAAAACTCCCGGGCCGGCGGGCGCTTCCTCCAACTGATCCACGCGATGCAGCGGGCTTGATAGCAGCCGCCGCAACATCGATTCCAGATGCGCCATGCGCGACGCCAATCCGGGATCGCCCGCGCGGCCGTGCGCGGCGCGTTCCGACGGTAATTGCGGAACCACCTGCTCAACCGGCGCTACGCGCTGCGGTTCGCGACGCTCGGGGCGCCTCTGCGACTCAACTGCATGAGGAGCGGAAGCGCGAACTTCCCGCGCGGCCACCGGCGGTGCGGATGGCTCGACGAATGCCTGCGTGGGAAGCGACGGAGCTGCAGCGGCGCCTTTGCGGCGGCGACCGCGTCCGCCCCGGCGCCCTCGGCGGCGCTTCTTCTTCTCACCTTCGCCGACATCGGACGCCGCGGGCTGCCGAGGCAATATTTCCGCGCCAGATTCGTCCTCGATAATTTCGCCTAGCGCAGGCGTTGCGAAAACCGGCTGCGCTTCCGAATGAACTTCGTCGGACGCCTCGTCTACATGGTGCTCGCTGGCTGCGGATTTCGTAGGCGGCTCCGCGAGTGGAAGCTCCACTCCGAGCCGCGCGAGAGCTTCCTCTGCTTTCTTCTTCCAGTCCGCGCGGCGAAAACGCTGCGCGGCAATCGTATACCATTTCACGGTCTCATCCGTTCGTCCGGCCTTCTCTTCGATGGCGCCAAGTTCCCAGGCCACCATCGCGTCGCGGGTTCGTTGGTACAGTTCCGAGAGTTTTGCGGAAGGGTCGGAGCTGGTCTTCGCCTTGCGGATACGCGCTTGAATCTGCCGCCAATCGGCCATGGACGAGCATTGTATCAGCCGTTTGCCGTGTAGGCCAATGGAACGAGTTTCCGTCGGGCTCGCTCTGGGGCATCATGGGGCGTGACTCCGGCGGGCAAAACACGGTGGATATACGAGCGCGCGCGCGCCGTGGGATTCGATCTTTGCGGCGTCGCCCTCGTCGAGCAGCTTGCGGAACTCGCTAATCTGCCTGAGTGGCTCACCCGAGGTTACGCCGGCGAAATGAACTACATGCACGATCCGCGTCGCGCCGATCCCGCTCTTGTTCTCGAAGGCGCCCACAATTTGATAGTAGTCGCGCTCAACTACAATTCGGCCCTCCCATATTCCACCGAATCAGCCGCCGTCGCCACTAACGAATCGCCGCGCGGCTGGATTTCCCGTTACGCTTGGGGAGACGACTACCACGAAGTCCTCCACGACAAATTGGAAACGCTCCTCGCCGCGATGCGCCTGGAATTCGCCGAGCCCTTCGGCGCTCGAGTGTACGTCGACACCGGCCCCGTCGCCGAACGCGTCGCCGCAAAATATGCCGGCCTCGGCTGGCTCGCAAAAAACACCTGCCTCATCAACGAAGACCTCGGCTCCTGGCTTTTCCTGGGCGTCATTCTCACCACGCTCGATCTCGCGCCCACCCTCGCGCCCGCCGAAGCGCCTCCAGCCGATCTTTGCGGCAATTGCACGCTGTGTCTCGACGCGTGCCCTACGCAAGCCTTCGCCGCCCCCTACGTGCTCGACGCGCGCCGCTGCATCTCCTACCTGACCATCGAATCGCGCGGCGCAATCCCCGAAGACCTGCGCCCGCTCATGGGCAACGCCGTCTTCGGCTGCGACATCTGCCAGGACGTGTGCCCGTGGAACCGCAAAGCCCCCGCGACCCTCGCGAAAGAATTCATGCCCCGCGAAGTGCCCGCGCCTGCGGGTTCTGCCGATGTTGATGCGCGAATCTCGAACGCCGAGTCTCGCTTCTCCACATTTGCCCCGCAGCTCGAATCGCTAGCCGCGCTTTCGCAGCGCGACTTCAGCGAACTATTCCGCGCGAGCCCGGTGAAGCGCGCGAAGTGGCGCGGCCTGGTTCGCAACGCCTGCGTCGCTCTCGGCAACGCGCAGCTCTCGCGCGATTCCGCCGCGAGCCGCCGCGCGCTCGCGACGCTCGAACGCCTCGCATCCTCCGACGATGCCCTCATCGCGGAGCATGCGCGCTGGGCGCTAGCCCGGCTCACCCGTGCGGATTGAAATCGCGATCGGCACGGATTGACATCGCCTCGCAGCTTCGCATAGCGTAGCCGCACGTCTTCGCACCGCGGAGGTTCTATGCCTTTTGCGCACGCGCCATCGCACGTCGTCGCCAGCTTCATCTCGCTCACCCCGCACTTCAGTTTCCCCGAAGGCGGTCCCGCGAACGAGCAGATCGTCCTGCGCTGGCTTCACTTCGTATCGGGAATCATCTGGATCGGCTTGCTCTACTTCTTCAATCTTGTCGGCTTCGCCACCATGAAACAGCTCGACGCGCCTGTCCAAGCCAAGGTCCTTCCCGTGCTCATGACGCGCGCCATGTGGTGGTTCCGCTGGTCGGCACTCGTCACCGTGGTCGTGGGCCTGCGTTATTACTTCATCATCTTGTCTGCCGACGCGCACAACGCCGGCGATCCCTCGCTCACCATCAAGTGGTTCGGCTCGTGGCTGCTCGTTTGGCTAGTCGCTTACGCGCTGATCTATCCGTTTCAGCTTCCCACCAAGGGAATTCTCTCGAACTCCTGGCTGCGTGCCATCGCAATCACGATCATCGTGGTCGCAGCGTCGTGGCTCGTTCTCGATCTCAACGCGAGCCCCGAATCCTCGAACAGCCATCTCTCGATCAGCGTTGGCGGAGGCATCGGCTTGCTGATGCTGCTCAATGCCTGGGGCGTCGTGTGGCGCGCGCAGAAGCGTCTGATTAAGTGGACTCGCGCCAGCATCGAGCAAGGCACGCCGATGCCCGCCGAAGCCGCGCGCCTGGCGCTCTGGGCTTACAACGCGTCTCGCGTCGCCTTCTGGCTCTCGTTCCCGATGCTCTTCTTCATGGCCGCGGCCGAGCACTATCCGTTCCTCAGCAGTCTTGTGAAGTAGGAAATGTCCATGTACTCGCTCACCGCGCGCAAGCATCTAAATTGCTAAGCAGAGGTGCCCAATGACCAAGCGCGCTCTCTCGTCCGCAATCTTGGTTCTCGCCGTGACCCTCGGAACCGCGATCACCGGCCTGGCATTTGCCTACCCGCTCAGCTCCACCGCGATCCGCGACGCCTATTTCCTCGGAAACCGCAACGACGAGCAGACGGCCGACTACCTCTCGAAATACGCGCACCATTTACCCGCACCGAAGACCGGACCCTACGTCGAGGAAATCAGCGTGGACACGCCGTTCACGCAGGTCGTGAGACACAGTCAAGCCGCCTGGAACTATCACGCTCCCAGCGCCGTCGAGGAATTTCAAGGAAAGCCGCTGCCGCTCCGCGTCCACGTCGACATCGCCTTGACGCCCAGCTACTCGCCGATTCCCGAGACCAACGGAGCGAATCTCTATCAGTGGGTGCCGGATTTCTGGAACGATTTCAAGGTGAAATTCATCCAGGACAACAAAGAGATTCCTGCGAGAAACACTCGCGGCGGGCCCGTCTTTGCGTATGAAGACTCCGGAAGGCCGTACTACGTCACCGGCGCGAGGATCGAACTTGAATACGACCCTGAGAAGATTGAATCCGATCCCGTCGACATCGAGGTGCTCACGCCTGACGGCCAAAAAGTCGAAACCACCTTCGACCTAGGCCGCCTCCGCTAGCCGAGCAGTTTAGGGGGTCGGAGCTTCAGTTTACCCTGAGCTTCGAAGGGCTCCGACATTAACGCTCCCTTTCTTCAGGGGTTTTAACCCCTGAAGCGTCACCGCTCCCCGCCCTGCCCCCCGATAAACTCGAACGCATCCTCCACCGTCCGCGAATACTTCGATTCGCTCTTGGTGTACTGGAACCGCCGGTGCGGCGAAAACTTATTCGGATCGAACGCGCCGCGCTTCACGTGAAACACCCAAACATACTCGCGCCTGCTCTTGTCGATATCGCTGTGCGACACCACCGACGTGTCGTACTGCAGCACCGGCGTCCAATCCGAAAAGCCGCCCGCCTCGTAGTGAACCGGCGCGGGCATCGTGTAATTGAAGAAGTCCACGTCGTGCGTGAAGATGATCACGTAGTCCACCATCGCGGGCGACGCAGCAGGGCACACGCTCGGATATTTCTTCACGCGATTTTCCTCCAGCCATTTGAACTGTCCCGGCGACAGCCCATAGCCTGAAAAGTATGTCTGGCAGGAGGGATCGTCGCTCTCGTTCTTCGGGCGCGTGAGGTAAGAATCGTCATCGTCGTCCGAAGTTTCCGCCACGGTGCGCACCTTCGGCGCATTCGCCACGGCTTTCGGCGATGCAGAGTTTGAAGCCCCGCCGACGTATATGTCCGTCGCGACCACGGCCGCCGGCTGCGCGCTCGGCGCCTTCGGAGCCGGCGTCGCTGCCGCCACATGCAGCGGCGCACTAGTCACAGGGCGCGGCGCGGACGGCGCGGAAGGATTCGATGACCCCGCAGGATTACCTGAAGGTGTTTTCGCGCTCGTCGTGACAGTAGTAGTTGTCGCCGACTTCGCCGCTGCCTTCGGCTTCGCATGCGCCGCCGCAGTCGATGAATGCGCGCTGGCGGGAATCGCAGCCGCAGGAGTTACGGCGCCGCTCGAAGTCGTCGTGGTAGCTGAAGCCGTCGTCGTATTCGAAATGGTTTTCACGGAGCCTGTCGGCGCTGCAGGCTGAGCAGAAGCAGCCGCGACCGCCGCGACCGTTTTCGCCTGCATCGCCGGCGAAGCGTTCACCGCGCCAGGCGACACCTCCACGTTGGCTCGCATGGGTGCGACTGCCGCGCTAGCGGCGGCGTTACTCGAATCTGCGGCCGCAGCTCGACGCGCGGCCGCGGCGCGCGCGACGCTCGCCAGCGTCGGCGGTGCCCCTGGTATGGGTTGGGCGCCGGACGCGTCACCGCCCACAGGAAGTTTTGGGAGATTGCTTTCCGGCAGGAAGCCTTCGGTCCCGTTCGCCGTGCGGACTTTCACATATCCGTTTTGCTGCCCGATCACTTCCACACTCTCGCCGCACTTCAGCTTGGTCTCGACGTTGAGGCTCGTCACCGAGTCGTACAGCCAGACGCGCTCTTCGTTCGGCGCGCACTTCACGGCAGCGCCGTCCGCGAACGCCGCCGCGGGCCATACCACCGCCACCAGCAATGCCGCCAGCGCCAGCTCCAAAACCGGCCGCGAAGCCGACTCCAAAAAACGTCGCCAGTTCATGTCGCCTCCCCATGCCCGGGCGCGGCGGGGGAGCGCCGCGCCCATATCGTCGTCCACCAATTGAGAGAGAGAAGAGCAGCCCCATCATGACCCTCAGTTCCGTTTCGGTACAACTGGACAGAAGGACAAGATTGGTGCAGGCGAAAGAGCGAGGGACAAGGGGCCCGGGGGCGGGGGGGCGCACAGCTCGGCGTCGTGAGCAGCCAGCTGCGCCATTTCCTGAGTTCTATCTAATAACCTGGTCCAGCCTGAAAGTGAGACTCATCGCTTGCGGCCAACCAGCGCTCACAAACATGTCCAACATCTCTCCAAGGGAGTTCGCAACGTTCGAATCCCTGAGGACTTCTCTATGGTCAGCCAGCACATGCTCAACCAGTTTGACGATTTCGCCAATGGAGTCCGGATCAAAATGGTAGTTCATGGCGCTGCCAGCACGACATACTGCGGCCGCATACTGAATAATCGCCGCCGGATCGAAAGCCAGCATCGCATTCAACGTCTGCATCAGGTAGAGCGCCGTATGCGGCGCCACGTAGTGCTTTCCCGTGAGAGACCGTCCAACGGTGAGGAGCTCAATGATCGGCTTGAGCTCAAAGTAAAGCGCGCCTTTGGAGATGTCGTCGAGAACCGCCGAGCCCTCGGGCCTGTAAGGGCTGACGTCAAGCGCCATAAACAATCGCGTTGCAACTTCGTCCAAAAGCTTGAGGAGGTTACCAAAATCCTCCGATTTATCCGTTCGGGTCTCATCCAGCGACAGCTTTTCCAGCGACCCATAGGTGGCAGCGAGGATGCGCAAGAATATCTCGCGCGCACGAAGGCGCACGTCAGGCTCCCGCGCAACGGAGGGAGTCAAATAGTGAGCGGCAACATAAATCTCTTGCGACACTTCTCGAAAGGAACTGAGTGGATCGGCCTCGAACCGAAGGAGTTGCTTGTTCGCCTCGTCATTGTCGCGGACGACGTAAAGTCCAACGAGCACTTGTAGCAAGCTCTGCGTCAAGTCACTTCGTTTTGTCGTCGGGATGCCGCGCTCGAAAATGGAGGACAATAGTCTCGCCACCCTTTCAGGTTCTATACCTGCGATCTGACCGATCTGTGCGACAAGGGCCATCATTACCCCGGGCGTTTGCTCCCTGACGATCATATCCTCCAGAAAGGTCCAGAATTGAGCGACCTCCTTATGATTCCAAAACCCTAGAAGCCCGTGCGCCACCTGGAACCTCACGGCGGGAACGGCGTCATGACTCAGCTCACGGAGCCGTTCAACGACTTCAGCATCGGGCCCCCAGTTCCAAAGGTAGTGCGCGAGCCCCTGCGCTGACTCGATTCTCGGCAGCGAGCCGCCCCACGAAGGCATGTCGAAAGACAGGTCATACTCTGGGTTAGGGCGAGGAGAATCGTCTCTCGCCCCGTCCAGTACAATCCCCCGACAAAGCTGTAGAACTGAACTGTCAGTTGTGAGCTGTGCATTCTTCAAAACGGATTCAGCCGCGGAGCACAGCGTCCCCCGCGCCGCTTCGGCGACCTTGTCGGCCGGCACTGACTCATTGAGAAGGGCATTTAAACGCTGGAGGAAAGGCTCAACCTTGGTGCACGCCTCAAGTGACGGCGCCTCATTCAAATACTTAAGCTCGAAGTCTTGAAGAGGCTTCATGGCTTCCAGAATCTTCGTATTTTCTTCCGCGGCTGTGTCAACACCCTCGTCCCTAAGCCAATCTTCAGTTCCATACGACTTCTGAAAAAAGGACACGGTATGGTAAGGCTTGTTTTCGCGCACACCCTGGGTCTTCAATAGGCTCTCAGCTAAGAGCGCAGCTTCCGGTGATTGAATCTTATCTCGCGGTATACACATCAGGAGGCGGTTTCGTATCGATTCCGGCTTTTCATACCGAAGAATCACGCCGGCGTTCGGCACTGCCAGAATAGAGCTCTCTATCGCCAAGCCGTCTGCGGCAGAGACAAGCCCCTCCTTGTATGCCAACTTCAGCACCTCACCCACGCCAATCGTCGTTTCTGGAGCCGAAATGAACTCCGGAATTGTCAGTAGATCGCGTAAAAATGGATACATAACCCGGATATGAACAACAGCTATCTGAAGCAGGCGTTTCCAGGTTACGGCAAAAGAGCTTCGACAGGCGACGGCTCGCAAAATGCGCGCCGCTGCCGCGGAGTTCTCGGATTTTGACAAATCCTCAGAAACGAAGTTCAAGACGCTGTTCAGGAGGTTGAGGCTTGTGTACTGTCGTGTGCCGCTGTCCCAAATTTCGCTGAAGTCCGCGCGATACGTCACCTGCTGGCCCTCATATTGAAACGTAAATTCCTGGGGAGGTTTGCTTTCGCTGCGAGTTCCGTCTGGCCGCTCGCGTTCAATCTCGGCATTCACGGCCTCGATAGCAGCTATCGCGGCATCCTCAGGTGCGAGATGCAAGAAAGTCAGAAACGTCGCCTGGAGGGCATAGAGGGCGGTTGAGAAGTCCTGCGCTCGAGTACTTGTCATTGATAGCGCCGCTCCGCCCCCGATCCGCGTCGTCTCTTGCGACTCTTCTTTGTATCCAAATGTTCGCCGATATATTTCCACCGCCATCGCCGGATCGTCACCAATGATCGTCTTCATTTCTTGTGCCAAGCGGAATGCTTCATTTGCCCCAGCAAGGGGCGAACCATAACGATCCAGAACGCGTAGCGATATTTCGTGAGCCGCCTTCGGACTGGATGAGTAGTTCTTGAGCACCAGCGGAAGTACGCGAGCGGCTCCGAAATCCGCCAATGAAACCGCCCGCCCGCGACCTAGTTCGCCACCAAGATCCCAGATCCATCGCAGAAGCTTCTCGGCACAGCTAAAGATCGTCCTCGCCTCATCTGGCGTCTTCGTTTCCTCAGCAAGATTGAGTAAGGCCGTGTATTCGTTAATGAATTCAATCTTGAGAGTACTGGAGAGATGCACCAGGACAGACAGCCACAGCTTTCGAGCGCCAGACTGCAAGCCACCGAGCGCCTGGACCGCCCGAAGTGTTCCGGCCATTGCTCGAATTTCCGTCTCGCTCGATACCGACAGAATCGGATTTAGATCCTGCAGCTTTCGCGCGGCTTCATAGACCGTGACAGCAGGCACGATCCGTGCTCTTTCCGGCAAGGCTGTGGATTGAAAAAAAGAAAAGCCCACCACCCAGAAAAGGTCGCGATCCAGGAGCCACAAGTAGTGGAAAAAATAGGCCAACGACGGACGGAAAAAGATCGTGCGACTGGGATCCTGCAGTATGAACTGGGCAACATTACTCTCGTCCATCAGGAGGCGGGCAACCCCATAATCAAAGAGAATGTTGTGGGTGAAGGAGATCCGACCGGTCGGGCTTTCGCGCAGGACCTCATCGCTCTGCAACGCCGAAAACGCAGCCCCCAACCCGGGCGCATAAACTTCCACTTCGGAGACGGACAGGGATTTCTGCCTGACCATGGCCCCCGAGACAATTCTTAGGAATGCCTTTCGATCATGGCGATCAGCCGGAGTCTCCACTCTCCAACTCCAATACTTCGTCAGCAATTGGACTTGCGAATCGAGGGAGGATAGTTCGTTTAGAGCGGCGCCCCCCTGCATGAGTTCTGCTGCGAGTCGCAGATTAAACGGATTCGAAAGGAGCTTTCTGAACTCCACGTTTGCACTTCGGATCAGCGGCTCTAGCTCGGGCACTTGCCGGAGGGCAACGGAGACCTCCTCATCGGAGAGCGGCGGGACGGAAATCTCCACAAATCCCTTTCTTTCAGGCGAGGTTGAAGAGGAGAAGAATAGTTGTTGAAACTCCTCGGACTGCCTGAGATCAAAGGTGCGAATCGAGGCAACAACGGAACACCTAGGGGCCTGTCGAGGAAGCCTCCGTATTAATTCACGAAACGTTCGCTGGGATGGATCGCTACGCAATGAGTCTAAGCCGTCGATGATCAGGACCGGATTGCCGGGCAGCGAATGAAGGAACGAAACTACATCAGTCTTGAAGCCCAGCGCCGAACTGAGGTCCTCCATCGAACCCACCGGGTAGTCCTCCGCTATCAGCGCCAAATACGACCGCCCGTTACTCTGACAGTTGCGAACGATTTGCGCGACTAACCAGCTCTTTCCTGCACCGGGCGAACCAGTGATTAGGACAGAGCCGCCGTTCTGGCTTCTCGACCAGATCTCCGAGACAAGCGACGGACGGCTAATTCGGAACATCGTCGCCCCCCGGGTCAAGTCTTTCCACTATTTGCTGTCCTAGCCGCTCTGCTCGCCTGATGTCGTCAGCCTCAGCGGGAGCTATGGCAGGCACGTCAACGGCTGGTACGACTCGCGCCACCGGTGCTGGTAGATTCAACTCGGCCAAGATGCCGTTGAGCAACCGCCCGAACCCCTCGTGTCCTGGATTGTTGCGGTCGCCCGTCACCTCATAGAAAACGGGGTCGAGCTTATAGGTGTCATTCAAGGTGTTACGAATGGCTTCATCATTTTCATCGTTATGAATACCCTTAATCGCGAAGTGCACCAGTTGCGCACCTTTGATCTCCCATGCGGCTTGACGCATGGCGCCCAAGAAATCGGAGTCGACGAAGCCAAACCCCACGAACACCAAGGACTTTGATGTCGTCAGCCACCACACAAACCGCCGAAACAATGATCCCTCAATGTACAGCCGGCGATAGCCATCATCCGTAAGTGCTATGAGATCGGGCGGATCGGTGTGAACGCCGTGAACGTGCAGGACTTGACGAACCGTTTCCGGACAACTCTCAACGCGCATGAAGTCAGTTAGACTGAGCAGGTCGCTGCTGCTGATGCTCCCGCACTGCCGATCGAGCGCAGCGTGAACTTGCTCCATGGAACTATCAAAGTTAAAGGTGACGAAATGCCGAAAAGGAAGAGCGCACAGCCGGTACAAAGGCTCTCCAAGACCGGCGCCATTGGGCCCGAACTCTGCGCGAATGAAATCGACGAACCGCGACCCCAGATAAGCACCTAATCGCTGCGCGCAATGCAGAGGGTTGGGATTGTCCTCAATGAGCTTGTCGGTATCAACACCGGACGCCCCCTCCCGCACCGCGCTCGCCAGGTGACCGATGATCTGGGTCCATGTTCCATATCCCGCCCAAGCCGATACGCCCGCACCCGTTACGGCGAAAGAGATGCCCGTGCGCAGAACTTCAACCAGGCGACCACGTGCTCTCGCATTTCTTTCCTCATTTATTGGCAAGAGAGATTCCCAGTAACCGTCGAGCAGGCTCAGTGTAGTATTTCGATTCCCTGAATGGTAGTTGCTTGACGGTGCGCAAGCTCTTGAACCCAAAAAAAACTGCAGTACTGGTTCTTGCAAATCTGTGTTTACTATGATATAAAGGTGCATCCAATAAAATAAGAATAATGAATTTGTGCGCCTGGATGTTTCAGGCCGTGAGCGGACGTGTGTCCGTAGGAAAGGAGGACAAAGACGTGAGAGCTTGTTGCGGAGACGGCACCTATTACCCTCGCTGCCCCGCTACAGAAAACAGGGGAAGACGGGCCATGGTCCTGGTCCCTTGTCACTCGCCACTCGTCACTCGCCACTGCCTTTCTAATCGGTACAGCTTAATAATAGAAATCACCGCAACTCCAACAAAACAAACGCCCGGCACCCGCGCTAATCGGTACAATCTGCCGATCCGTCCGGGTCTCAGGGTTTGTACTTGCAAACCCTGCGTTCAAAGGTGCCCATCGGCATCCCGAGCCGAGCAACGCGAGCCGAGGGGTCCCGGCGAAGAACAAGCAAAAGGCGAAGAAAAATCTAATCGCGACAAGCCCACATTCAAAAACCGCCGCAACTCTCTCGCACCAAAGGAGAAGACATTTTCTAATCGCGACAAAAACACCCTTTCCCGTTCGCCAGGTTTTCGCCACCCCTCGCCCCTCACTGGTGATAAACTCGGCGATGGCCCGGGAAGAAACCGAAATATTCTGGAGGAAGAGAATGGCGAAGAAGAGCAGGCTGAAGAACGCGGCAGAAAAGATCGGCGCGGCAATGGGAAGAGCCGACCGCAAGGCTCATCAGGTGGCGAAGGCCGGAGTGATGGCGAAAAAGGAATTAGAGGCGATTTCGGGTCAGGTGGACGCGCTCAAGAAGCAGTTGGAGAAGACGGCGAAAAAATTGAAGAAGGCGCTGGCGTAAAGCGAGGGACGAGGGTCGACCCTTCGACTGCGCTCAGGACTGGTGGACGAGGGGCGAGGGGAAAAGCAGATCCCTTCGCTGGTTGCGTGCCGCACCCACGGCGCTCCCGACTCCCTTTCCAGGTGACCCAGCCCTTACGGGCTGGGCTAACGTCTGACGCGCCTACGGCGCTGGCGGAAAGCCGGGCACGGCATGCCGTGCCCCTACGGAGACCGGGACAGCCTGATGACAGGCTGCTACTCTTGAGGGGCTTCGGTGTCGGTGTAGTGGGCGGAGAGGTCGGTGCCTTCAAGGGAGTTGCCTTCGATGGGGGCGCCTTCGCCCGGACGCTTTTCGGCCTTGCGCTGCTCGCGGCGCTCGGCTTTTTCGCGCGCTTTTTCGAGCCGCTTCATTTCTTTTTGGCGCTTCTGAAAGGTGATTCGAGCCATCGGATCTCCTCTTTTTACGTCGCGAAATCGGGCGCGACAGGCTGTCGAGAAGCGATGATCTGGCTTCAGGGGTTAAAACCCCTGAAAGAATCATACGCCTTACGGCGGGGTTCAAACCCCGCCCTTCCAGCAAAACCGTGACGCGCTTGAGCCCAGCGCTAAAGCGCGGAATCAAAATCGAAGCTCTTTTCCCCCTGCTAAAGCAGGGGGCTTCCACCCTAAAAAGCTTCAGGGGTTAAAACCCCTCATGAGGGGGCTGCTTCCTGTCGGAGCTTAAGCTCCGACCCCCTAAAAGGCCGCCGAAAAATCGGAGCTCTTTTCCCGGAGCGCTCAAGCGCTCCTTCCCCCGCATAAATGCGGGGGCTCCCACCGAGCGCGATCAGAATCAGCGCTCTTTCGTTTCAATCGCAGGGTTTGCAAGTACAAACCCTGTGACCCTGCCCCTACGCAGAAAAAATTACCAGCGGGGTTCGCGGGGCTGGCGGGCGGCTTCGGTGTAGTTCTCGTTCGAGAAGCTGGGACCGCGACCCCGGCCGCCGCCTCCGCCACCGCTATTGCCACGAGGCGGCGCCGCGGAGCGTTCTTTCGGGCGCGCTTCGTTGACCTTGATGTTGCGTCCGCCGAGATCCTTGCCGTCGAGAGCCGCAATGGCCTTGGCCGCTTCGGCGTCGTTGGCCATCTCGATAAAACCGAAACCGCGCGCGCGGCCGGTTTCCCGGTCGGTGGCGAGGTGGACGCGCGTGATCTGGCCGAATGGTTCGAAGAGCGCGCGTAGGTCGCTTTCGGTGGTTTGAAAGCTTAGATTGCCGATAAACAGATTCTTCATGTTCGTTCCTTAAGTCAGATCTGCCGGGCGTAGAGCCCGGCGCTACAGTTGCCTAAAAGACCGGCTTCAGGGGTTGAAACCCCTGAAGAAATCAAATGCCCTAGCGGCGGGGTTAAAACCCCGCCCTTCCGCCCCAAGCTACCAACGGATTTGCGAGGCCGGCGGTTAGAAAACCCGCCTTCCGCCCAAAAGCTACAAACGGCTAAAGTCTGCCGGGCATGCCCTTCCGCTGTCAGGGTAAAAAGCCCGGCGGTACAGTCTAATACTCCTGGTCGGCCTTGCGAGAGGCAAACCTGTGCTTCGACGATCGAGGAGAATGACTGCTGCGATAATCCTCGAGGTCGGCATCGGTGATACGGTAATGCGTGCCGGGCGGATGATTCTCGTACGTGGCCAGCTCGCGGCGGAGCTTGAGCGAGCACACGTCGGGTGCGTCCTGGTAGCGGACGCGGTGGCCATTGAAGGCCTCGTTGGTGATCGTCAGCGTAAACTCGCGCACTACGTTTGCGGGCTCGCGGACGGTGAAGGTGTATTCGCGGACGAGAGGCTTTACCTCGAATCCGACGAATTGCACGATGATGTTGTTGTTCTGGGTCACTTCGCGCCTACTGCCGATGCGATGGCAGGAGCGGCAACCGCTTTTTTGCGGCGCTTGGTGCGGCGCTTGGGCGGTGTCCCCTCGGCGGGCTCGACGACCATAATGCTGGTGACGAACTTCTTCATGCCGTGGAGATCGAAATCGATGGAGGTGCGGTCGGAGTCGGATTCAGTGACGACACCCAGACCATATTGAAAGTGCTTGATGTATGCGCCTTCTTGGAGAGCTTTCAAGGGGCCTCCTTTTAGTATAGGTGCGAAATGAAACTGCGAGGTGCTTAAAATGGGCGAGCCCGCCAGTGGCGGGCCCGCCCCGTTAAACTACACCAAACTACAGGCTGGCGACGTTCGATGCCTGCAGGCCCTTGGGGCCCGTCGTGACCTCGAATTCAACCGCTTGGCCTTCGTTCAGCGACTTGTATCCATCTCCCTGAATAGCGGAGAAATGGACGAAAACATCTTCGCCGGACTGGCGCTGGATGAATCCGAAGCCCTTGCTAGCATTGAACCACTTAACTGTTCCTTGTTCTTTCACTGATTACTTCCTTTTTTAGGCTCAGGATGACCCGAGCCCTCTTTGTTAGGCTATTTGTGCTGCTCGCCGCCTCCAGCCGCAAAAAAAACGGGGCTGCAAGTGTAGACCTGCAGCCCCTTCAACGAATCTAAAGGTTTTACAAGAGCAACAAACGCAAGTAGAGTGTGGCACTTTTAATGGCCAATGTCCAGTGTTTTTTTGTGGTGGTACTGGGACGTGTTGCCGAGGCGTCCGGGACGGGGCGGAAACCGCCCGCCTGAAGGCGGCCGCTACAGTGGCAACGGCGGGTGCTGGCGCCTCAAAAACTCCTAGGAGCGCCAGCGGAGGGTGACCGGGCCGGACAGGGGATGCCGAAGGGGCGCACCCGTGCGTTGCGATTCGAGGTAGGCGGCTTTCAGGTCGAAGTACCAGCGGGCCTGGCGGTCGGCGTCGTCGACGAGCATCATGCGATCTTCGTACTTCAGGCCGAGCGCTTGCTTCTTGATGACTTCGGTGTCCTGGCGAATGAAGCGCGGGCCGAGGACGTGGATGATCAAGGACACGATCGGAAACCACGGAAGAATGTTCCAGGCGGCGACGAAATCGAGGCGGCAGAGATCGCGGCGGACGGGCGTGACCGTGGTGCGGCTCGAGAGCCAGTAGCGGCCAGCGCGGATTTGTTCGAAGCGCTGATTCGGCAAAACGAAGTCGATGGTGGTAGTGGCGGGTTCGCCGGTGATGAATTTCAAGATTTTGTACGGCGCGCTATTGGCGGAGGGAGCGTGGGGGCTCATGCGGAAGCCGTTGGGAATGGGCTCGAACTGCTTCGATTTTTCGCGGATGCTGCGGCGCGAGCGCCACCACCAGGCTTGGTGCACGAAGGGACCGTGCGCCGGGTCCATCAGGCCGATGATGCCGTGGTCGACCGTGCAAGGCAGATCGGCCGAGAGGCGCGCTATCTGGTAGCGCGGGCTGAAGGTGGGCAGCTCGGGCGGAGGCTCGGTGGGCGTGTCGGCTGCGGCGCCTGCGGAATCGGTCATGAATACTTGCACGTAGCCGTCGCGTTCGGCGCAGGGGAAGCTGCCTGCGTAGATTCGCTCGCACTTGAGCTTCGAGTCGGCGGTGAGCGACGGGATGTGACGGCACTGGCCGGTGTGCGCGTCGAATTGCCAGCCGTGATAGGCGCACTCGACGTTCGTGCCGTCGAATTGGCCGAAGGAGAGCGGGAACGCGCGATGGGGGCAGACGTCGCGAAGGGCGAAAGGTTTTCCGGCGGCGTCGCGTCCGATGACGAGCGGAACTTCGAGCAGCATGGCGCGAACGAGCTTGCGGGAGTGGACCTGGTTGCTGCGCAGCGCGGGATACCAGAAGCCCCAGAGCATGTCGCCTGCGCCTGCGCCGTTTTTCGAGCCGGAGGCTGCCGCGTCGGTCATCGTGAGGCTCATCGTAGTACAGGCGCAGCGTCCCATCAATGTCGAGGGCTGGCTAAGATAAAGCCTTCCGATTATGATGAACGCGGTTTCACTTCTATGACTGTGGGTCGACGCCAATGGCCATTCCGACTTGTAGGTTATGCCGTGTTGCTGGCGTCTTTGGTTTTTGGGTTTTGGTCGTGCAGTTCGACCACGAGCGCGAAAATTGCGCAACAAGGAGTGACTCGATTTCGTTCTGAGGTGGGTTCGGAGCAGTTTCAAACCATGTATACCAACGCGGACGAGCCGCTTCGTAACAAACACAATGAAGAGGATTTCGTACGCTTGATGGCCTCATTTCAGAGATCGCTTGGTCCAGTGCAGCAGACCCGGCTCACGCGTGCAAGGGAGTCGTGGTTCTTCAGCAAGGAAAAGTATGTGACGCTGCAGTACAAGACGACATGGGCGAAGGATGAAGGCAACGAAAGATTTGTGTTTGTCATTCGCGACGGACAGCCAATCCTAAACAGCTATGTAATCTCCGCGAACCTCCCTTATGGCGGGCCTTGAGCACCCGTACTCGTCACTACGTAAGTGGTTTGACTGGCGGAGAAGTTGAGGCTATCCTTGTACCAGTCGTGACTGCGATGTTTGCTTCGTTTTATTAGCGATTTCTCTCCTGCCCTTCCTGGGCGATGCTGACGCCAGATTGTTTCCGTTTTCCGATTTCCCTTTTCGATTTCCTGTTTCTCGATTTTCTGTTTCTGTGAGGCAAGGCCATGGCCGACTTATTCGACAAACTCAAGCAGATTGAAGTGCGGTACGACCAGATGACGCAGGAGATTTCGTCGCCGGAAGTCCACTCGGATACGGGGCGCTACCAGAAGCTCGCGAAGCAGCACTCGGAGTTGGGCGAGATGGTGGCGAAATACCGCGAGTGGAAGGAAATCCAGAAAGCGCTCGAGGGCGCAAAGCAACTGCTGGCGGAAGCGGCGGACGATCCCGAGATGAAGCAGATGGCGTTCGATGAAGCGAAGGCTCTCGAGGCTCGGCGAGAAAACGTCGAGCGCGAGCTGAAAGTGCTGCTGCTGCCACGGGACCCGAACGACGAGAAAAACGTGATCGTCGAAATCCGCGCGGGCACGGGCGGCGACGAAGCGTCGCTGTTCGCGGGGGAACTTTTCCGGATGTACTCGCGCTATGCGGAGTCGCAGGGCTGGCGCGTGGAGGTGCTCGAAAGCTCGGCATCGTCGATCGGCGGTGTGAAGGAAATCGTCGCGGCGATTCAGGGGAACAAGGTGTACTCGAAGCTGAAATACGAAAGCGGCGTGCATCGCGTGCAGCGCGTGCCGGCGACGGAGCAACAGGGGCGCATTCACACGTCGGCGGCGACAGTGGCCGTGCTGCCCGAGGCGGACGAAATCGACATCAAGATCGAGGCCAAGGATTTGCGCATCGATACGTTCTGCTCGTCGGGGCCGGGCGGGCAATCGGTGAATACGACGTATTCCGCGGTGCGCATCACGCACATTCCCAGCGGGCTGGTGGTCTCGCAGCAAGATGAGAAATCGCAAATCAAGAATCGCGCGAAGGCCATGCGCGTTTTGCGCGCGCGTTTGTACGAGATGGAGCAGGAAAAGCAGCACGCCCTAATCGCGGCCGAGCGACGCGGGCAGATCAAGACCGGCGACCGGTCCGAGAAGATTCGCACGTACAATTTTCCGCAAAATCGCGTCAGCGACCATCGCATCAATTTCACCTCGCACCAACTCGATCAGGTAATGGATGGAAAGCTTGGTCCCATGGTGGATGCGTTGATGACCCATTTCGAGGCCGAGCGTCTCAACGACGAACTGGACGCGGCGTGAGTTTGCCGCCTTTCTGTAGTTACATCATTCTTTCAGGAGGGCGGGTCTGAGACCCGCGCCTACGACATATGGTTGAAACGCGCAGCATCACGACGCCACGCACCGCCGACGTTCGCGCGGCGCTGAGGGAAGGAATCGCGTGGCTGCGCGGCGCGAATGTTCCCTCGGATACGCTTGCGGCTGAGTTGCTGCTGATGCATGCGCTTGGGCGCGACCGCACGTGGCTCTACTCGTATCCGGAAACGCAGCTTGAGGCGGCTGTTGCGGAGACGTATTTCGCGCTGATTGCGCGGCGGGCGGCGGGCGAGCCGACACAATATCTCACGGGCAACCAGGAATTCTGGGGTCTCGAATTCGAGGTGAACCCGGCGGTGTTGATTCCCCGCCCCGAGACGGAGCACGTGATTGAAGTCGCGCTGGAAAGGCTTCGCACGCGCGGCGCCCCGCTTCGCATCGCGGATGTCGGCACTGGGTCAGGGTGCATTGCCGTTGCGCTTGCGCGAGAACTCCCAACCGCTGAAATCTTTGCCACGGACATTTCGGCGGCGGCGCTTGAGGTTGCCGGACGGAATGCGGTGCGGCATGGCGTTTCTGATCGCGTCCGTCTCGTGAATTGCGACCTGCTGAGTGGCGTGGCGGGCAACGAGCAGTTCGATGTGATCGTAAGTAATCCGCCGTATGTAGCTCGCGACGATGCGGGACAACTGCAACGCGAGGTGCGCGAGCACGAGCCGGACGCGGCACTGTTCGGCGGGCCGACCGGCGTTGAGATTTACTCGCGGCTGATCGAACAGGCGGGTTCGCTTCTCCGTCGCGGCGGGATTCTCGCGCTTGAACTCGGCTACAACTCCGCAGCGCACGTTGAAGGGCTCTTGCGGCCGGAGCTTGGCTGGACCAACGTGAAAATCACGAACGACCTCGCCGGAATCCCCCGCGTTATCGCCGCCGGGCGAACAAGCTCGCTGTAAAGGATCCGTTCCGGATTACGGCGTTAACCGGGCATGTGGATTACTTCCGGTTAGCCCGTCATCCGGGAGCAATCGCAATTTGGCCACTCGTCAATGCCGATTTGCCGTTGCCGACTCTTCCTCAATAAGGGGACGGGCGTTGATCGACGGGCGCCTTATGATTCTGGTGTCTACGCCAACCCAGCGCGAACCGTTGCACCCGGCGAAGGAGTCAGTGAGCTGATGAGACGGGCTGCCTGCGGAGAGGCCATCGTAGATACGAACGTCATCGATAGCGAATCGGCCGTCCTCTGCTTTCACTGCGACAGAGACGTGCCAATTTCTCCAAGAAGATGCAGAAGCAGCAGAGTTCGGTACAACAGACTCTTTGCGCGAGAGCCACACGATGACATGAAAAGAACCATCCTCCTTTTGCTCTTCGTGATCGATAAGCTCGGCTCCGGGGGCGGCCAACTTGCCTTCTCCGGAGAATAGTCCAGCGTTGAACCACCCAGGTTTCTGATTTCTGTCAGAGGCTGGAGATTGGTGAAGGTAGTCCTCCTGACAGGCCTGTGCGTTTTGCAGCTGTTTCCGCAGGCTCGCACTCAGCATGGGCATTATTCTGGCTCTGTCGTCTCCTTGCGGGATACCGAGTGGATGGTGTTCCACAACCACCTCATAGAGGTTCCGCGCCACATCTATAGCCGCTTCTTTGCCGAGGAGGCGCGGGAGATCGGAGAGACGGTCAGAATCGGATACCTCGTCGCTGTCGCTCACAACGTAGGTTAGAAGACGCTTGTCCTTGTCACTGACTTTCATGTACTCCAGGCTTGGCGTCCCAGAAATTCCCTTGCCACGGTTGCTGACTCTGATTTCAACAAATGCGTTGCTCCGTTGAAACGAAACTGTTGCACAAAGGCCACCCTCTGGATTTGGTGCGGCGCCGTACTGGCCCTCCGTGATGTTGCACTTGAGGGCTCCCCAGTCGACGTGATTGACATGAATTGCATCTGCCGTCAGCCAATCCTCGAAGCGCTGGGAGGGGAGCAAAGGGTCGAGCTGGTGGACATCGAGCGCCTTGGCAAAGGCAATCTCTTCTTCTGAGGCGCTCGCTCGCAGGGCATTCACTGCAGTCCAGTCTGTGAAATGAGGCAGTGGTAGCGCTGCGTGCGCTCTCTCCACGACTTGCTCTCCCGTCCACTTCGGGCCGTCGCACCCCGCAAAGGTTTCAGAGAGCAAATGCGATGGGCCATCGGTGTCGAGTCCATCAAAAAGGCGAACATCGTCGATGACGAAAAGATCGCCCTGCGGAACAACCGTAGCGATAATTTCCCACGTCGCATGATCGGGAACAAAGCCGGGAACCTTGACATATGTGAGCTGCACATAGACGTCAAACGAACCATCCTTCCTGGGCTCCTTCTTGGTTACCAGGGCGTACAAGGGTGCGGCACGTTTGGTATCGCCGACAAATAGACCAGTGCGTAGCCACGCGGGTTTCGGATCGAGGTCTGTTTTCGGGTTCTGGCGACGATAGTCGTCCTGACATGCTTGCGCCGTCTCCAGTTGTTGCCTTAATCGCTGGCTGAGAAGCGGCCAGATAACTGCCTTATCCGTGCCCCTGGGAATACCTATGGGGTGTCGAGCCACGATTGCCTCGTAGAGATCGTTCACCCTACCGGTGACAACAGGTTGGTCAAGGAGATAAGAAAGGTCGGAGAGCCGCTCAGTCCCCCCAGTCTGAACGAAAGGCGGCTCCCAGACGCTGATACTCCCATAGAGCTCTGGAGGGCCAACAATGCCTTTGCGGAGGGTCCCGATGTGGACAAGAAAAAATCCGCCCTGACCACCTCGTTCGAATGCGATACGCACGCAGCGGGGGTAATCGGGATCCAAGTCTGGCTTATTGTCGCAGGTTTCATCGGACTGCCACCGCAGGAACTCTGCATGGGGCGGGCCGGATCGAAGCCAGTCCTCAAGGCGCTCAGATGGCAAGGATGGATCGAGCATCTTCACATCAATGGACTTCGAATACTCGATCAGCTGCTCTTCCGTAAAGGGAAGTTGCGCGTGCAAAGATGAAGCGATTAAAAGCGGCAGCATCGCCAGGAAAAACGCTTTCATCACTTCCGCCTCAGTCTGATGTGCCTGTAAATGCGTTAGACCCCGTGCCGACGAAAAAGGTTCCCCCGCAGACCAAGAACTAGATGAATCCTGATAAACGCGCAAGTGTTGACTAATCCAGTCAGCTCCCGGTTTGTCGGCAACTCGGAAAGTACCCGCAGACCGGACTTCCCAAGAAGTCAAATGGGTCTGCCGTCGCCCTACGGGAAACTGACCAGCACCCAGCTTGCCCCGCGACGCGTTTCTATTTCGTATTTCTTTCGCCCCGCGATAGGTTGAGGTATATTCGCACCGTTGGTTCCTTTCTATGCCGAAGCTGGCGCAATACCGGGCGAAGCGCGACCCGATTCGCGGCAGCGAGCCGGTGGTTCCCACGGACGCCTGCGCTTCCATCCTGCATGTCGATATGGATGCGTTCTTCGTGTCGGTGGAGCTTCTGGCGCGGCCGGAACTAAAGGGAAAGGCGGTGGTCGTCGGCGGGCAGCGCGACCAGCGCGGCGTGGTCACCTCGGCGAGCTACGAAGCGCGGCGATTCGGCGTGCATTCGGCGATGGCGCTTCGCACGGCGGCGAAACTTTGCCCGCAAGCGATTTTTCTCGATAGCCATCATGAGTTGTACGGGCAATGGAGCGATCGCGTGGCCGCGATTCTGGCGAAGTATTCGCCGATCGTCGAGATGGCGTCGATCGACGAGGCATACCTTGACCTGACGGGGACGGAGCGCGTGAACGGCCCGGCGCTCGGAGCGTGTCACAAGCTACTCAGGGAAATCACGGCAACTACGAGCCTACCTTGTTCAGGCGGGCTGGCCGCGACGCGCCTGGTGGCGAAAGTGGCGAGCGAGCAAGCGAAGCCGCGAGGCCTCGTGTGGGTGCCGGCCGGAAGCGAAGCTGCTTTTCTTGCGCCGCTTGCGGCGCGCAAAATTCCCGGGATCGGCAAAGTGACGGAAGAAGCGTTGAAGGGCCTGGGAATCGAAACGATTGCGCAGTTGCAAGCGGTTTCGCTCGAGCGGCTCGAGGCCGATTTCGGCAAATGGGGCACGGCGCTGTACCGCAAGGCGCGCGGCATCGACTCGTACGAGTTTTTCGTCGATGCGGAGCCGAAGTCGATTTCGCACAACCGGACGTTCGGGCACGATACGAACGATCGGAAAGAACTCGAGTCGACGCTGAGCTATTTGTGCCAGAAGGCAACGAAACGGCTGCGCGACGCGGGGCTCCATGCGCGAACCGTGACGCTCACGCTGCGCAACACGGAATTCAAAACGATTACCCGCGCCGAAACATTAACCGAGCCAAGCGATCTCGATGGCGTGCTCCTGGCAGCGATTCGCGCGCTTTTTAATCACGCCTGGGATGGGCGCGCGATGCTTCGGCTGGTGGGCGTGGCGCTCTCGAATTTTTCCGGGGCTCCGGGGCAGCTCGATCTTCTCGATCCCGGGCGGCAAGAGAAGCTGGAGCGTCTGGCGCACGCGACGGACCGGCTGCGCGACAAATTCGGATTTTCGAAGGTGCAATTCGGAGGTTCGATCGGGAATCGGGACGAGCGGAATTAGAGGTTATTGGAACTTGTGCCTCAGGGGTTAAAACCCCTGATGAAAAGGTGCCGTTATGTCGGAGCTGAAGCTCCGACCCCCTAAACAACGGGCTTCCTCGGCAAAGTGCAGAGTCACCCCGAAGCAGAAGAGCAATCCTCATGCGGTCACGCGGAGGACGAGGCAGGTGATGTCGTCGTGCTGGCGGGCGTAGCCGACGAAGGTGTTTACTTCGGTCATGACGCGCTTCAATGTGTCGGCTGCGCTTGCGTTCGGCGCTGACTGAATGGAAGGGATGAGCCGCGCCTCGCTAAATTCTTCGCCTCGGTCATTCACCGCTTCGATCACACCGTCGGTAAAGATGAAAAGCAGATCGCCTTGGCTGAGCTGAACGCGGGCGGAGGGATACGCGAGTTCGTGCTCGGTAAAAAGCGGAACGCCAAACGGAGGCCCGCCCGTCTCCAGCCTTTCGATTTCGCCCGTGACGCGGCGGAGGATCGGGCTATTGTGGCCGGCGTTGACGTAGCGCATCTCGCGCGTCTCGGGATTAATCTCGGCGAGAAAAGCGGTGGTGAAGCGGCGGCCCTCAAGACTGTGAGCGCGCGCGTAGCGATCGAGGCCGACGACAATTTCGTCGAGCGATTCCGGCGTGGCCGAAAGCGCCCGCAAACCTGACTGAAACGTGGCCATCAGGAGCGCGGCGGGAACGCTTTTGCCCGCCACGTCCGCAACGACAACCAACAGCGGCGGGGTGGCCGAATCGTGAGGCAACACCGGCCGGAGGAAAGCGTCGTAGTAATCGCCGGCGACCGTGTTCTGCGGCCGCGTAGCGAAGGCAATATCGAGACCCGAAACAACGGGCGGCTGATCGGGCACCAGCCATTGCTGAATTTCGCGCGCGATCTCGAGGTCGCGCTTCATGGTGACGCGGTCGGCGAGTTCGAGCGCCAGCAGGACGAAGAGAATCAGCGCACCAAGTCCTCCCAGGTTGAAGTTGACTTCATTGTGGCCGGAGTCTGAGTGGGACCCCGCCTGCAGCCCCAAGAAGACGATGGCAATCAGCAAAAGCACGCGCCGCGCGGGCGAGAGCTTCATCAGCATCGCCTGAAAGAGTCCCCAGGCGCCGAACAAGATTCGTTTCAGTTTGCTCTTTTCCCGCTGGATCTCATCCCAGTCGACGTCCTTCGAATAAAGGACGTAGCTCGACTTCGCCTCGGCCATGAATTGGCCCCAAAGTTGTTGAAGTTCGAGCCCTTCGGTTACGCGTTTCCAGAACGAGCGCACGCGATGGCGCCCCGAGTCAGCAGGAATGTTGGCGGGCGTGGACATGAGGCCGGCAATTATACGGTAGTTTCACTCACGGTCTTGCAAAGCCCAACTTCCAACGGCCGCGCGTTTCCCGCATAATCGCGGCATGGACGCGCGCGAGATGGCCAATCAAATCTGCCGCACTCTGCGCAGCAACGGCCATCAGGCCTACCTGGTGGGCGGATGCGTGCGCGACATTCTGCTCAAGCGGGAGCCCGCGGATTACGACGTGGCGACGGATGCGACGCCCGAGCGCGTTCAGGAACTTTTTCCGCGAAGCCTGGATGTGGGCGCGCAGTTCGGCGTCGTGATCGTGACGGACGACGCGGCGCAGGTGGAGGTGGCGACGTTCCGGTCGGACATCGGCTACTCGGACGGACGGCATCCCGACCGCGTGGAGTATTCGAAGAGCCCGCAGGAGGATGTGCGTCGCCGCGATTTCACGATCAATGCCCTGCTGCTCGATCCAGAGACGAACGAAGTGCTCGATTTTGTGGGCGGGCGCGAGGACCTTCGAGCCGGAATTATCCGGGCGATTGGGCGGCCGGAAGAGCGGTTTCGCGAAGACAAGCTGCGGATGATTCGCGCGGTGCGCTTCGCCGCGCGCTTTCACTACGCCATCGAAGCAGCGACGTTCCTGGCCATCGTGAAACTGGCGGCGGAAATCAATCAGGTGTCTGCCGAGCGGATTCGCGACGAGCTGACGAAGCTGCTCACGGAAGGCGCGGCGCGACGAGGATTCGAGCTGCTCGACGAGACCGGATTGCTTCCGGAAGTCCTGCCGGAAATCGCGAACATGAAGGGCGTGGAACAGCCGCCGCAATTTCACCCGGAAGGCGACGTTTGGGTCCACACGCTGCTCATGCTCGAGGGCCTCAAGGCGGGGTGCTCTCCCACGCTCGCATGGGGCGTGCTGCTGCACGACGTGGGCAAGCCTCCCACGTTCAAACCGGCTGCGGGGCCGGGCACGCGCATCCGTTTCGACGAACATGTAGAAGTAGGAACGAAAATGGCCGAAGCGATTTGCAGGCGGCTGCGATTTTCGAACGACGACACGGAGCAGATTGCGGCGCTCGTGGCCAACCACCTGCGGTTCAAAGATGTGCCACGGATGAAGCCGTCGACGCTGAAGCGGTTTGTTCGTTTGAACCGATTTGAGGAGCATCTCGAGCTGCACCGGCTGGATTGCCTGTCGAGCCACCGAAATCTCGAGAACTATGAGTTTGTTCGGCGGTTCCTCGAGGAGACGCCGCTCGAGACGGTGAGGCCGCCCAGACTCCTTACCGGGGACAACCTCAAGGAGATGGGCTTCGAGCCCGGGCCGCTTTTCAAAAGGATTCTGGAAGAGGTGGAAGAGGCACAACTGGACGGCAGGATCTCAGACCGGGAAGAAGCGGTTCGCCTGGTGCGGACGTCATTCCCACAAGGCCGCGACGTTTAGTAAGCTACTGTAGATGAATAAGTTACGGTGCCATAATAGAACGGAAGCGACGAGCCCATATTTGCATCGTAATCCTTAGTATGATAGACTCACGTTTTCTGATATAGACGACTGAAAGATTTCGACTCCTTTTTGCATTCGAGCCGCATCTAACGGTTCAGGCGGCCGATTAGCATGTTGAGGAGCCGTCTTTCTTTTGTGCTAGGGGGACACCGTGACAAAGGAAACTAGAATCATCCCAGAAGAGTTAGCTGTCCTGCCAGTGCGCGATACGGTGCTGTTCCCGGGAGCGGTAATGCCGCTGCCTGTGGGCCGTGAAAGCTCGCTTGCACTGCTCGAGTCGTTGCAAGGGCCGGAGAAGCTGCTGGGGGTGGTGGCGCAACTCGATCCTCGGGTAGAGACGCCAACGGGCGCGGATATTCACAGCGTAGGCACGCTGGCGAAGGTTCACAAAATGGTTCGGATGCCCAACGGGAACGTGGTTGCGTTCCTGGAGGGACTCGAGCGAATCCGTGTGATCGAAGTGGTAGGGCTGACGCCGTTCTTGCGAGCCAAGATGGAGCGGCAGCCGGATTTGGAAAATCAGAGGGACGCCGAGCTGACGGCCCTGGGACGCAACGTACAAGAATTGTTCCGGGAAGTAGTGGCTCGTTCACCGCAGCTTTCCGATGATCTGCAAACCGAAGTGATGAACATTGACGAGCCGGGACGCCTGGCGGACTTCATCGCCGCGAACCTGCCGTCGTTGAACACGATGGTTCGTCAGGAGCTGCTGGAGACGTTCAGCGTTCGCAAGCGGCTGGAAACGCTGATCAACGAGCTGTCGAAAGAAAAGGAAGTGCTGGAGCTGCGAAACAAGATTCACGAGCAGGTGCAGGAATCGGTGAACCAGAGCCAGCGCGAGTTTTTGCTCCGCGAGCAGATGAAGGCGATTCAGAAGGAGTTGGGCGAATCCGACGACGGCCAAGTGGAACTCGAAGAGCTTCGAAAGAAGATGGAAGAGTCCGGCATGTCGGCCGAGGCGAAGAAGGAGTGCGAGCGCGAGCTGAAGAGGCTGGCGAAGATGACTCCGGCTTCGGCGGAATACATGGTTTCGCGGACGTACCTGGAATGGATGACGTCGCTGCCGTGGAACAAAACGTCCGGCACCGGCGAGACGGAAATCGACATCCTGAAAGCGCAACAGATTCTGGACGAGGATCACTACGACCTCGAAAAGATCAAAGAGCGCATTCTGGACTATCTGGCGGTGAAGAAACTACAACCGGGAATGAAGGGTCCGATCCTTTGCTTCGTGGGGCCTCCGGGAGTGGGCAAAACGTCGCTCGGCAAGTCGATCGCCCGCGCGATGGGGCGGAAGTTCGTCCGCATCTCGCTGGGTGGAATGCACGACGAGGCTGAAATCCGCGGGCATCGCCGCACTTACATTGGCGCGCTGCCCGGCCAAATCATTCAGGGAATTCGCCGCGCCGAGACGCTCGACCCGGTGTTCATGCTGGACGAAGTGGATAAGCTCGGACGCGATTTTCGCGGCGATCCTTCGGCGGCGTTGATGGAAGTGCTCGACCCGGAACAGAATTCCACGTTCCGCGATCATTACCTGGACGTGCCGTTCGATCTCTCGAAAGTGCTGTTCGTGGCGACCGCGAACTGGATGGATCCGATTCCGGAACCTTTGCGCGATCGCATGGAGATTCTCGAACTGGCGGGTTATACCGAAGAAGAGAAGATCAACATCGCGAAGAAGTTCCTGATCCCGCGCCAGGCCAAAGAGCATGGGATCACGCTCGGCGAGCAAATTGAGTTCACCGACGAAGGGCTTCGCGACGTGATTGCGCACTACACGCGAGAGGCGGGGGTTCGCAACCTCGAGCGTGAAATTGCCACGCTGGTGCGGAAGCAGGCACGGCGAATCGCGGAAGGCAAAACGGACAAGCTGATCGTGACGCCGGAAGTGATTCGCGAGGCGCTCGGGCTTCCGAAGGTGCGGCTCGAAAAAGAAGTGGAAGAGCGCGTGCAGATGCCCGGCGTTTCCATCGGGTTGGTGTGGACGCCCGTGGGCGGGGACATCGTCTTCATCGAAGCCAGCAAGATGCGCGGCGGGAAGTCGTTCACAATGACCGGGCATCTGGGCGAGGTGATGCAGGAGTCCATGCGGGCGGCGCTCACTTGGGTTCGCGCGAATTCGGAGCGTTACGGCATCGATCCCGACTTTTTCCGCAAGCAGGACTTGCACATTCACGTTCCGTCGGGAGCAGTGCCGAAGGACGGGCCATCGGCTGGAGTTGCGATGGTCACGGCTCTCGTGAGTCTTCTCACCGGGCGTCCCGTGCGGCCTCGGGTGGCGATGACGGGCGAGATTTCGCTATCTGGAATCGTGCTGCCAGTGGGCGGAATCAAGGAAAAGGTGCTCGGCGCGAAGCGAGCGGGAATCCGGGAGGTGATACTGCCCTCGGAGAACCAGCCGAACGTGCAGGAAGATCTGAAGCCGGAGATGCTTGAAGGGATGCAGATTCACTTCGTGCATACGGCGGAAGAGGCACTGGAAATTGCGCTTGGCAAGTTTGACAAACAGGTTCGGCCCGTACCGGGAGGACCCGTTGGTCAAGAAAGACCGCCCGCTCCGGGACCGGTGCACTAAGCATCGGGAACTGGAACAGCGGTAAGAAGTAGGAGACAGCCGCAAAGGCCCGGAGGAAACTCCGGGCCTTTTCTTTTTGGGGCACAACCGGGATTTCGGTTCGAGATTTCGGTTGCGGGCTCCGCGGGTTTCGCGTACAGGTGAAATCGCATGCCTCTGCGTCCCCGAGAACTGGTGATCCGCGCGCGTGAAGCAGCCACTCTGCTGCTGCGAACGCTCGACCAAAACGAGATGGTGCAGCGATTCCTCGATATCTATGCGGCGGAGCATCGCCGGCCGGGCCGCGCCGACCAGCCCGCGCACTACCGCGAACAGCTCGAAACGATTCGCCGTGAGGCGATTCTGGCGATGGTCTTGCGCGTGGAAGGTGCGCTGCCAAAACGGTTGAAAGTCCGAGTGCCGGTGCGGGCTCCGAAGCGCCAGGCGAAATCGAAGCGGGGGAAAAAGTCGAAGACGAAGGCAACACGCAGGAGCTGCGGGTGGGAGTTCGCGATTCCCCTGCTCGATCTCTTCCGCGAGGAATTTTTCGTCGCTCTCGGGCAGGCGCTCAACTGGAGCGAGGACGACGCGGACGAGTTCTGGCGCGATCTGGAATTGTACGAAAAGCTGAGCGCACAGGAGGATCGGCGACACACGAGGCGCGAAGCGCGCCTGAGCGCCGCGGGTCCGTTCGTAGACCGCGTGGCCTTCCTGCTGGACCCTTCCCTCATGGACCAGGCCCGGCGCGCCGCGAGCAAATTCCATCGGGAACTTGATGCGGCATCCGATCGCGTGCTCGGCAAAGTGCTGTCGCAGAAACGCGTGAATTGACGTCCCGCGTTCGTCCGCCCGGCGAGCCGCACTCCTACGGGCGTGCTTCGAGAACGATGTTGAACGGCGTTTCGGCGGCTCGGCGCACTCGCGTGAAGCCCGCCGACTTCAGTACCTTCGCGAGCCGTCCTTCGCCCGCCTGCGCTCCGAGGCCCAATCCCACTTCCTGAGAGAGCGAAGCGGGCGTGCACAGCATCGTCGAAGCAGCATAGAAAACGCGGCCGATGGGATTGAGGTTGTCCTCGAGCTTGTCGTTGGCGAAAGGTTCGACGATCATCCAGGCTCCGTCGCGGTCCAGCGTCCCAAGAACATGCCGAGCGGCCCCTTCGGGATCTCCCATGTCGTGCAAACAATCGAAGAAAGCCACAAAGTGATAGCCTTTGCCGGGATAGTCCTTGGCTTTGGCGACTTCGAACTTCACGCGATCGGCGACGCCGGCCTTCTTGGCTGCTTCACGAGCCATGTCGATCGAGCCCGGATGGTAGTCGAAGCCAACGAAGGTGGATTTCGGATGCGCCTCGGCCATCAATATAGTGGACGTGCCGAGCCCGCACCCGACATCGGCGACGCTCGCTCCCTCTTTGAGTTTTGCCTCAGTGCCACTGAGTGCGGGAATCCAGGAGTTGATAAGGTTCGCGCGATAATTCGGACGGAAGAAACGCTCGGTCCCGGCGAAAAGACCGTGGTCGTGTTCGTGCCAGCCCACGCCCTTGCCTGAGCGAAATGCGTCCCTGATTTTCGGTTCGTCCTTCACGCACGCGGCCACGATGTCGAAAAAGCCGGGCAGAAAAACCGGGCTCTGTTCATCCGCGAGCGCAAGCGCCTGCTCCGGCGGCAACGTGTAAGTGTTTGAGCCGGCATCGTACGTGACGAATCCACCGGCGGCCTGTGCCGCCAGCCATTCGCGGACGTAGCGCTCAGTGGTGCCGGTCTTAGTAGCGAGCTGTTGCGAGGTCAGGGGGCCGGCGCCGGCCATCGCTTTGTAAAGACCGAGCTTGTCACCCAGGATGATCAGAGCCGCGTTCATGGCGGCTCCCATTTCGCCGACAGCTCTCATCACGAACTCGTGCAACTTTACCTGGTTGATTGGTTGGGACGCGCTGGTGGCCATGAATATCCTCCTGATTATAGGGCTGGGAAAATTCGCAGCAGTCTAGCTTTGAGCTCGAAGGGAGTCAAATGCGATTTCCGGCGCCTTTTCAACTCCCTCCGTCATGCGCAACGAAACATTCGCATCGGCGCTTGATGTAGGTTATGGCTGCGTCAGTAGCGAAGACTCGATCCAAACTAGGATGCGCCAGCCCCCTGACTTCTTCTCCCGTTGAGTGCTGGCAGAAGAAGTTTCAGAAGCGCTTGATCAGAGAACGGGTTCTGGCCTGAGATCAACTCGCGATCTTGCAGGACGTAGCTCGACCACGGAGCGAGCACACTTACATCGCCGCCCGCCGTACGCAAGGCGAAGTCTGGGTAGAACAGCACCTTGCCGCCAATCTCCTGCGGTTCCCGCTGCTGCTCTTCCGCTGTCGAAAAGATGGTCATCCTATATCCAGCATAGATCCAGCCTTTAGCCTTGGCGTGCGCTCCGGCGACATCGCCCGCCGCCAGCGCAGCGACCACCTCCCAAGAATTGGGAAGAGCTGAGAGAAGTGAAATCGGGCCATGGCAAAGCACTGCCGTAGGCTTGGATGTCTCATGAAAGTGCCTCATCACGGTGCCAGCGTCAGGATCATCGAGAAGATCGATCATCGGGCCGTGACCGCCGGGGACGAAAACAGCGTCATATTGATCCAGGCCCGATGCGATGACATCCGCGATGCGCATTGGATCTCGGAGCCCAGTCAGGCCGTCGCGGAATAGCATATAGTCCTCAAGCTTGGCCGCGTCCCCGCCGAAGAAATCGGCGACCTCTGAATGCACATCCACTTGCGGCGTGTTGCCTTTGGGGTTGGCGAAAGTGATTTCGTAGCCCTCCTTCATCAGGGCGCGAACCGGAACCGTCAGCTCGTTGAGATAGTAGCCAGCGCCCTTATAAACCTTGCCATCTTTCAAGGGCAAACCGCGACCGCTCGAGACCAGCACCAAGACTTTTCCTTTTGTTGCCATTTTGTTCTCCTCTCTGAAATTGAATCTGTTTCTCGAGATCTTAACTTGTGCAGAGCAACCCAATTTGCGAGAGCCTCGGCCTCAGCCACCTCATCGTTGCGTCCACCAGCACCGCGTCGTACTCGCCGAAGATCAAAGTCGACGTGATCGGGTCAAAGCCGAGCGCTTCGCCGAAGGGCTTTGGCCGCTCGCCGACCATTATGGCTGCGGGAATCCGAACATCAACCACGACTTGGTGCGGCAGCACGCGAGAGCCAGATTTATGCGTATTGACGAATATAGATATCGCATGATATAGATATCGGCATGACTAGAGTCGATCCTCAGAAGTTCATTCCCCTCAAGGCTCATTGGTTTCACATCATGTTGTCGCTTGCCGGCGAAGAGCAGCACGGCTACGGAATCATGCAGGAAGTCCTGAATCGCACTACCGGGAAAGTGCGGCTGTGGCCGGCAACCTTATATGGGTCGATCAAACGGCTCATCGAGGCTGAACTGATCGAGGAATCCGACGAGCGGCCCGCGCCGGAACTGGACGATGCGCGGCGCCGCTATTACCGGCTGACGCCCCTCGGCAAGCGTGTGCTCGACGCGGAATGCGAGCGTTTGCAGGAATTGGTTCGCACCATTCGGGTGAAACAAGCCATGGTGACGGAGTGAATTTCGCATGGCGGATCTACCGGCGGTTAGCGCAGGCTTTCCCGCACGAATTCAAATTGGCTTACGGCGCAGACATGACGCAACTGGGCAAGGACGTTTTCGAAGAGATTGCCAAAAGACAGGGAGTCGCCGGGCTGATACGGCTGATCGCGGACATCGCGATTCGCGTGCCGCTCGAATACCTGAGCGAAATGCGCCGCGACATGCGCTATGGGTTGCGCGCGCTGATCAAGTCGCCCGGATTTGCGCTGGTCGGCATCATTTCGATGGGACTCGGAATCGGGCTGACGACCAACGTATACAGCTCGAAATGGGCGCTGATATTTCGCGATCTGCCCGCGGCGGCGAATGCCAAGCGCTTGGTGATGCCTGAAAAGCCCGTCTCGTACTACTACATCGAGCAGTATCGGGAGCAAAAGGGCCTGTTCGCGGGCGTCGCTGCATTCGAGACAGGCATTCCGTTCAATGTGAGCCTCCAAGGCGACATAAGTGAAAAGCCCGAGCGCATATTCGGGCAACTTGTATCGCCCGACTATTTTTCCGTGCTCGGCGTCCAGCCCCAGCGTGGTCGAGTGCTCAGTCCCGGATTTGACAAACCCGGCGACCCGCCCGTCGTGGTGATTAGCGATCGTTTCTGGCGCAATCGCCTCAACTCTTCTCCCAACGCCGTGGGACAAATTCTTCGCCTGAATGGCCAAATCGCGACCATTGTGGGAATCACACCGAAGGATTTCAATGGCGCCCTGGCCGTGAATCCGGCCGAGCTGTTCGTCCCGATAACAGCGCAAGCAGGGGTCGCTCCGGAGCTCGCGAACGACGTTCTGCATCAACACAATGCCCGGGAGTTCTTGGCAATGATGTGCCTGGCGCCGGGAGTCACGATTGACTCCGCGGAAGCAGGTCTCGACGCGATCACGCGTCGTCTCGACGACCAAGATCCTTCGTTGCCGCCGCGCACCGACAAAGGCAGACAAGTAACTTTGCTTCCGGCAGGCACCCGGGTGCCGATTCCCCGGGAACTGAGGCCCGTGCTGGCCGGGTTCTTCGTCGCGCTGATGGGCCTGGTGATTACGCTTGCGTGCATGAATCTGGCGAACATGCTGATGGCGCGCGGCGCCAACCGCCGAAAAGAACTGGCGATTCGCCTGGCGATCGGGGCCAGCCGTTTCCGGCTCGTGCGGCAGATGATGAGCGAAGGCATTTTGCTCTCGCTGCTGGGCGGCCTGGCAGGATTCGCGCTGGCGTACTGGCTCTCTGTGTTGAACTCTCGCTTCATGGAGCCCACGGCGGTGCCCGTCGAATCCAGTTTCAGCCTGGATTGGCGCGCAGGAGTTTTCGCGTTCGGCCTCGCGCTCGTGTGCGGCATCGGATTCAGTCTAGCGCCCGCCCTGCAAGCGACAAAAGCCGATCTGACTCCGGCGCTCAAAGAGGGCTCGATGTTGCAGTTGCCGGGTTACCGGCGCTTTGGCTTGCGCAACTTGCTGATGGTGGCCCAGGTGGCGGCATCGCTCATGCTGCTGCTGATGACCGGGTTTCTGGTAATGGGAATCAGCAAGATAAGCAGCGTCCAAACCAAATTCGATCCAAGCACGATGTATCTTTTGTCCATCGACCCGGTGCGGGATGGTTACGCGCCCGAAAGAGCGCAGGCTTTTTTCGCGAATCTTTCCGAACGGCTCAAGACCTCCGTCCGGGTGCGCAGCATCGCACTGGCGGCGCAGGCGCCCTTTTCGATAGAAGATGACGAAGACGACGCCACGCCAATGACTGCGGAAGACTCGGCAGAATCCTCGCGCGTGCAGCAGTCCGTGATAGAGGAGACCGTGGGCGCGGGCTATTTTGCGACGCTCAGCGAGCCGATGCTGGCCGGCCGGGAGTTCGAGGAGCGCGATCAACGGAGCCACGCAGACGGATCGAAGACTTTTGCTTTGCCCGTAGTGCTGAATGCGACGGCGGAGCGCAAACTTTTCGGAAGTGAAAATGCGATCGGGAAGCGCGTTAAGGACGGCAAGCGATCCTATGAAGTGGTCGGCGTAGTGGGCGACTTGAAAAATGGAATCGGAATCAGCCAATCCATGGTTTACCTGCCGCTCACGCCACGCGATTTTGCGCGTCCGCCGGCCGGTGGCATCACCGTTCTGGTGCGGTCGGATGCGGGGCCGGATGCGCTGACCGCCATTCGGGGCGAGATCGCCGTGATCGACCCCAACCTGAACATTTTCGACGTGCAAACGCTCAGCGATTATCTGGAGCGCAGCCGGTCGTCCACGCGGTTCTCCGTGCAAACCTACGGCGGAATCGGAGCGTTTGGCCTGGTGTTGGCCGCAATCGGACTCGCCGGCGTGACGGCCTACTCCGTGGCGCAAAGGCGCAAGGAAATCGCCATTCGCACGGCGCTGGGCGCGAGCAGGGCGCAGGTGCTTCGGCTGGTGTTGCGCGAAGGCGCCACTTTGGTAGGCGTGGGAACGGTTCTGGGATTTTTGGGCGCGATGGCAATGGCAAAAATACTTTCGGCGCTGACGAACATTTTTGTGGAGGCGCTTCGAGTGGGTACCAACGATCCGCGCTTGCTCATCGGCGCGCCCGTGCTGCTGGCAGCGGTGGCGATGCTCGCCTGTTACGTGCCGGCGCGCAGGTCGGCTCAGATCGATCCGCTGAAGGCGCTCCGCGAAGAATAGTGCCTCTATTATGATGATGCGAAGTCGCATTCAGCCCGCCGTCCTATGCGCATTCCTGCTGGGGATTTCCGCGGTTGCCGTCGCCCAGGATACCGCTAAGCCGGCGGCCCCGCGGCCTTCCAGCGCAACGACTCAAGCCGCCAAGACCGAAGCCGCCAAGATCATCAGCGAGTACGTGAAAGCTGCAGGTGGTGCCCGCGCGCTATCGCGCATTCAAACGCTCTCGCTCGAAGGCACCGCGGTCCGCTTGGCCGAAGGCGACGGCGAAGTCGCAAGTGCGACTCAAACCGAAGCCGCCTCCGGCACCTACACACTCGACACGAAGCTCCCGAACCGCTATTACTCGGAGCTGCTCATCGGCGGCAAGAGTTTCATCGACGCCTACAACGGCAAGTCCACCTGGCACGAGGACGCCTCTGGAGTTCCCGCCACAATGTTCAGCCCCGGTTCCACCGAGATGCAGACCGAAGCGCAAATCGCGAACACGCGCCTGCTCGACCTGAAGGCGAACAGGCTCGCGGCGGCCTTCGTCGGCCGGATGCAGGTGCGAGGGAAGGACGCGTTGCAGGTCGAGGTAACCACCGCCGCGGGCATGAAGCGCGAATTCTTCTTCGATGCGGAGTCGCATCTGCTGGTCGAAGAATCCGGGAACGTGGGCGGCGTCGCCGAGCAGACTTTCTACAGCGAGTACCGCGCGGAAAGCGGCGTGCAAATCGCGCGCAAACTCGAATTGCGCCGCGGCCCCGATCCGCGCGACGGCTACGCCGTCGAGATCACTCGAGCCGCGATCAATCAGCCCATCGGCGAGCGCGTCTTCGATCTCCCGCTCAGCGCGCAGGTGAAGCTCCCCGACCTCAAAGCACTCTCCAAGGAGCTGGAAGACAATCAAAAAGCTATCGACAAAATCAAGGAAGACTACGCCGGCACCCGCGTCGAGGATGAAGCCGAATACGACTCGAACGGCACGGCGAAAAAGCACACCGTGACCCAGTCGACTTTCTTCTATTTCGACGGCGAAGAAATCTCCAGTGTGACGAAGCGCGACGGCAAGCCGGTCACTGACGCCGAGGCGAAAAAGGAAACCGAAAAGGCGCAAAAGCGCGTTGAGGAAATTCAGAAGCGCCAGGCCAAGAAAGACGCGAAAGAGGAAAAAACTCAGGACGAAGACAAGCAGCAGAAGGACGAAAGCGACGTGGGCATCGAAAAGTTCCTTCGCGCCTGCCAGTTTGTCAACCCGCGCCGCGAACGCTTTCGCGGCCAGGACGTGCTGGTCTTCGATTTCGAGGCCAATCCCGATTACAAGCCGCGCAATCTCGCTGAAAACGTCGTCCAGAAGCTCGCGGGCTCAATTTGGGTGGACGAAAAGGCTCACGCGGTAGTTCGTCTCGAAGGCTATTTCGCCGGCGAAGCAAAAATCGCGGGCGGCGCGTTAGCCAGCATTCAGAAAGGCAGCAGCTTCGTGTTCGAGCAAGAGTACGTCAACAACGAAGTCTGGCTGCCCACACTCGAAGAGGTACAGGTTGGCGGGCGCGTCCTGATGGTGAAAGGCTTCCGCGCCACCGACGTCACCCGCTACTCCGACTACAAGAAGTACCATGTAGCCGCCGCCTCCGTAATCGGCCAGCCAAAACCCCAGTGACGGTTCGCGGCTCAGATCGATCCGCTGAAGGCCCTGCGCGAAGAGTAAAGGCTCGACCGGGAGGGTATCCCTCTTCGGCACACTCCGGTGCCATGCTGATACATTCGCGGGTCCGTTTTTGCTATTCTCGCGCCAGTGAGTACCGCCTTCTACATTCTGGTGATTCTGCAAATCGTTGTAGGGCTCTACTCCCTGTGGACCGGGTTCGAATGGTTTCAGATGGTCCGCCGGCGGCTTGGTTCGCACGCGGGATTTTATGCGCCGGTTACGGCCGTGATTTGCCCCTGCAAGGGAAACGAGCTGGGCCTGGAAGACAACCTCAAAGCGATCACGCAATTCGACTATCCGAGCTATGAGATTTATTTTTCGCTGGCGACAAGTCTCGATCCGGCGTTGAAGGTAGTCGAACGAGTGAAGACCGCGAGCAAGCGGCCGGTCCACATCGTGATCGCGGGTCCGCCCGAGGAATGCGGAGAGAAAGTCTACAACCTTCGCCGCGCCGTCGAGGCTCTCCCAGCCGACAAATTCGAAGTGATCGTCTTCACCGATTCCGATGTGCGGCTCAATCGCGGGTGGCTGACCAAATTCGTGGCTCCGCTTCAGGATGCGCGCATTGGGGCGACCACGGCGTATCGCTGGATCATTCCAAGCCGCAGCATCGGGCAGGGCGGATTTGCCAGCGCCATGGCTTCGGCGTGGAACGCAGCCGTGGCCACGATGCTCGGCAAGGAAAAGGATAACTTCTGCTGGGGCGGCGGCACGGCGATTCGGCGCAAGACGTTTGATGACGCCCAGGTGCTCGAGTTTTGGAGCGGTGCGGTGAGCGACGATTTCGCGATTACGCGCGCGCTGAATGAGGCGGGCAAACCAATCGTGTTTTGCCCCGAATGCCTCGCGGCGACGCCGCATCCCTGGACTGGCACGGAGCTGCTCGAGTTCACCACGCGCCAAGTGGTGATCACGCGCGTCTATTCCCCGCGGATGTGGGCGCTCGGCATGGTTTCGCATCTCGCGTACTCGCTGACGCTGATCTACGCCTTCATCGTGATCCTGACTGCGATGATCGGAAGCGACCCGTGGGGGCAGCTCGCGCTGATGGCCCTGATCGCCCCGTTGCTCGCGGCGATGAAAGGCGCCATGCGAACAATCGCGGTGAGCGAAGTCTTGCCCGAGTGGAAAGCGAAACTTCAGGAGTGGGGTTGGGCGTGGATGGCGCTGGCGCCGATCGTTCCGTTTCTCTTTTCGTGGAATTTCATTCAGTCGCTGCTGACCAAGAAGATCCGCTGGCGCGGAGTTCGCTACGAACTCGTCTCGGTGAACGAGACCCGCATCCTCAAGCGCTAACCGCAGTTTTCTCGGGCGCAAAAGCCCGTTGAATGCGGCAGAGAAGAAACGCCGTCGCTGCCCCCGCCGGAATTGCCAGCCACCAACCCGCCTCGAGAACCGTTTTCGGGCCGAATGTGAGCAGACCAAGGAGTCGCGCCCCGACCCTTTGTTGATTTTCGAGGTGGCGTCCCCACGTTCCCAAAATCGCGATGATCGCCGGAGCGAGAATCGCGCCGACGACCGCCCAGTGAACCGGATTCTTGCATCTCAACGCCGCCATCAAGCGGCGAAGCAGAAACGCACTGATCAGAGCCGCGAGCGCTCCGAACACAAGGCCGTAAAAACTGAAAAACAAAAGTCCAAAGGCTGATCGCGCGAAGGGCGGGTCGAGCGTCACCCCGAACATGTCCTTGATCCAAATCAGCAGGCTCATGAAGAAGCAGCCGAGAATCCAAGCCGAGAGGTAATAGACGAGGCTGCCGCGCCGCGTCATATTCGGCGCTGAATGTTGGGGAAGTCGATCCAGACCTTGATGCCGCAGAAGTGCGAGCCCTCCGTGCAGATGGGCGAGGAAATCCCAGCGCGAAGGTAGCACGGCGGACCAATGTAACGGCCTAGCTGCGGAAACACCGAACGCACCTGGTCCACTTCTTCAATCGACGCCTGATAGATTTCCTCCTGCGCGTTGAAACAGGTGCGCATCGTCCATTTGTGGAGAAGATGCAGCAGCGATCCCGACTCCACGAGGCGGATAGCCTTGGCGTTGGGCAGCAAATAGAGAGCAAACTCCGGCCGAACGCCGCGGTCGATGAGTTCGTTCTTCGCCGACCACGCTTCCTCCATCGCGCGCTGATAAATATCCAACGCTTGCGCATTTTCGCGGACGAGCATGGGAGTGATGTAGTCGGGCGAACGCGTATCGGAGAGCGTCAGGAGCGGCCGCGAGCCTGGCACCATACGATGGCGCTGGTCCTGGCTATCGGCGGTGTGGCTGATCTTCTTGGCGAACGTGAAATTGGCGTGCTGCAGCGGACGCATCAACGGCGCGTGGACTCCAATATTCAAGGCTTCGCGGCGATAGGGATTGCGCGCGGGATCGAGCATGCGGTCGATGGCTTCGGCGTCCGGACACTCGGCCGAGGTCAAACCGACGACGGCGCGGTACGCTTCAGCCATCGCTTCGATGGCGCGCGGCGAATAGTCGATCAGGCGGGATGTTAGGCTCCCCAGCCGACCATCGAACTCGCGCGCGAACGCTTCACGATCGCGCGGCGGTTCGTGCCATTCCGGCGGATCTTCCAGCGGCACGTTGTCGAAGCGATCGAAAAACTGCGGATCCACTTCGCGGACACGCGCGACCATTCCCCCAATCACGTGACGCGCTTCGGCAGGCGTGTCGCTCACGGACTGCATGCGCCACAAGCGGTGCAGCACGATGCCGGAAACGGTGTGAACCATGGTCGTAAACGCCGCGACGGGCAGAACATAGCGAGCCACTTCGATCGCGCGTTTTTCAGACTGGCGATCCACTTTCTGGACGCGCTTCGGATGCGACATCGCACTCAGGTGCCAGATATCCGCGAGGATGCCGCGAGCCTCGGGTTGAAGCACTTGGGTCAGGTCGCGGTAGTGCTGCCAGGCACGCGCAATTGCGTCCTCGTAAATCGCGCGCTCGGCGGGACCAAAATTCGGATTCGCGGCGCCTTCCGGCGGAACGTAAGCCTGCGGCCGGTCGAGACGCACGTACCGCTGGCTCTGTTGCTCCGAGTTGTAGAACGGGTGCGCATGCAAGAACGACCACACGAACTGGCGGCTGACGTTCTCGAGACCAAACTCGAAGTGCGCGTGCTGATAGACGGTGTGATGCCCGCCGTAATAGGTGGCGGATCCGATGTTTACACGCTGCTTGTCGTTCACTTCTTCGGGATTGATCAGGCGCGTGGAATAACACGTGCGCGCCGCGGCAATCGCGGAATCGAAGGGATGGGCGAAATAGTTTCGCAGGGTTACGCGCGGCGGTGCGGTTTCAACCCGAGATTCTGGCGGCGAGTCCGGCGTCGGAGAGAATCGCGTGACCATCTTTCCGCATTGTACACCGTCCCGCCGCGGATGCGACGCGCAGCACGGACAGGCACCGGCACACGCGTAGCTGCTTCTTGGTAAAGGGGTGGTAGAAAGGCGCCAGAACTAGGGGTTACTTCTTGGCGGCTTTATCGGCGTACTTTTTCTGGAACCGCTCGACGCGCCCGGCGGTGTCGATCAGCTTTTGCTTGCCCGTGAAAAATGGGTGACAGCTCGAGCAGATTTCCACACGAATCATGTTGCCCTTGGAAGTAGAACGCGTCTGAAACGTGCTGCCGCAGGCGCAGTGCACCGTCACGGCATGGTAATCGGGATGAATACCTTCCTTCATTGGAGGCTCCTTCTGCCGGCCGGTCTGCGCGAGATAGTCATACAAGTCGCGTCGCTAGGCCTGCGCGAAACCTCTATTGTAGTTGATTTCCCTCACGATTTCCACCGTGGTCCGGGGGCGACGGATAAACAGGCGAATCGCTAAGAAACGAAGGAACAGCCAACGCGTGTGCGGCCGCTTTCGACGCGCACGGCGTACGTCCGGCGAAGAACCACGCGAACCGGGGGCAGGATGGGAACGTGCAGAACGGCGCTGAACTGGTGGGCCACTTCCTCCGGCTTGTCCATGAGCAGCGAGACACCGCCGTAGCTGAGATCGATCACGCGGGCCGTTTTTTGGCCGGCGTCCGCGATGACGGCATACGCCTTGGTTCCTGAGAGCGATACCCGCTCCCACTTCCGCTTTTCCACTCGCGAAGAGGTCGGGGCCGGCATGGACACTGCCGCTTGCGGCGCTTCGACTTCGGCCTTGGGAGCTGGCGTTTCAGCGCTCGGGGCCGCGGAGGGCGAAGAATCTCGAGCGCCGCGGGGTTCGATGGGAACCACGCGAGAGGTCGAGCGGCTTGCGGCTTTTAACTGATAGAGCCGCTTGTCGGCAACTTCCAGAAGCTCATTCTTTTTGTCACCGTCTTCGGGGTACACCGCCGTGCCGAAGTCCAACGTCACACCGACATGCAAATTCAGGGGATGCAGGTCGGCCTCATATTGCGTGCGAACACGCCGGGAAAGCGTGACGGCTTGCTCGGAATCCGTTTGCGGGAGGAGCAAGGCAAGTTCGTCTCCGCCGATGCGAAAGGCGAAATCGGAGGAGCGAAGCGTCTTGCGAAAAGTTGCCGCAGCGAGCTGAAGAATCTGATCGCCCTGCAGGTGCCCGTACTGATCGTTCACTTCTTTCAACCGGTGAAGATCCAGGATCACGACGGCGAGCTGGTGGGTGTAGCGCTTCGCCCGATTCAGTTCCTTTTCGAAGTACTCGTCGAAGAGACGCCGGTTGTAGAGCCCCGTGAGTGCGTCCGTAGCCGCATTGATTTGGAGTTTCTTGAAGTCGGCATACTCCATCATGATGGGAACGCGAAGCAGGTTTGCCGAGGCCAGCACGTCGACCATGGCGGCCTTGAGCGAAAGGGACCTGCCGATGCTTTCAGAGAGCTCGCGGCGCCGCAGAAGAATCATTTGCCAGTATTCGGTACTCTGCGAGTCACTCAGATCGATTTGTGCGACAGTTCGGAAGAACTGGCGAAGAAAAGGAGCACGGGCGGAGTCGTCGAGACCGCTGAGGGTCTCGACCAAGAGATCGAGGAAAGACTCTTCGGCCGAGAGCTGCGGCTGAGTGGGTTCGCCGGGCTGGGCCATCAATTGGTCCGATACAACGCTTGCTCCACCCTAATTTTTTAGGGGAGACCGCCTGCGGGGCGAACAGAGAGTGTAGCACGGCACAGTCCAATTGCTGATGGGGGGCCTAACTGGGGGAGTCTCTAAGCTGCTGCACCAAATAGGATTAATCAAAGCCCGATAAACGTCGCTGAGACAAAGGCGGTTGTACGCCGAGATGTGAAAACTAGTTCCGTTTAAGCGTACCGATGTGCAGGTAATGGGAGCAGAATAAGGTAAACTCAGCCGATCGGCTTGAGGAACTCGACGCCAATGAGGTGAACATCGCCCGCCTCTTGGTGGCGTTTCACCCGCGCCTGAATCGGGGGCATGCCGGCCGGGACCAGGGCCGAAGAGGTTATGGAAGGCGCGGGGATCGTCAGAGTAATCACTTCGCTCACCGCCAGCGCCCGCGGGCAAGTGATGAAAGCTCCCAAGCCGCTAATATCAAGAGTCTTAGCGAGCTCAAGGAACTGCTCTCCGTGCGCGTCGCGTCCGCGAATGAAGAGGGGCACTTGAAGATGAATCCTCTGGAAGCGGCGCCGCTCCTCGTAAAGCGGCGACATCCCAGCCCTCTGATGAACTGCGCTTTCTCTCACGTCTGCGGTACCTCAGTTTTAGTACTCACACTGGTTCGCAATTTGAATGCAAGTTCGAGGTTTTGCGAACACTTTATTAAGACCCTTAATTACATAGCCTTAAGTAGTGTCACATCAGACACGCCCCGGGATGCGATGGCCAGAGTGTGCAAATTTACTCCACTTGGTTTCCACGATTGTGCAAAACTAGGCCGCTTTTACCATTGACTCTCCTGGAGCCCTTTGCGAGCATACCCTTTCTTCGCTAGCCCTCTCTCCCGTAGAGAGAGTGTGTCCTTTTATGCGAGGGTTTCCCGGAGGAGACTTGCCCGAAGGTTTGACTGCCACCCAGCAAGCAGGTAACGAGGCTGCTTTCCAACTGGTCGCCAGCCTGTTGGACGCGCTCGATCGGCCAGTGCTCGTCTCAAGACGAGACGGTCGGGTCCTGTTCTCCAACTTGCACGCCCAGGACGCTCTGGGCGCTGCGGGGGTCCATTCCAAGCCTGAGGTCAACCTGTTTAGAGACATTCTGAAGTGTGATCGAATGGGGATTCTGGCCCAGCTTGAGAGTGGTGAACAAGAACTGACTCTTCCCTTCGAAGGCACCGAGGTGAGGGGCAGGGCGCGAGTCCGGTGGCTGCCCGAACCCGATTGGTTGGTGGTTTACGTCGAGCCGGTTCTTGCTAAAGCGTCCTCGGATGAAGCCGAGATGCGGCAGACCGTTCAGGAGTTGATGCAGGAACGGGAAATCACATACCGGAACCTGCTGGCCGCGTACCTGCGTTTGCAAGAAGTGAATCGGCAGAAGACCGTGTTTCTGGCGTCGGCTGCTCACGAATTGAAGACGCCGCTTGCCGTGATGAAGGGCTACTACGACCTGTTGCTGTCAGGTTCGCTGGGAAAGCTGAGCGACCGCCAGCGGGACATCCTGCAGGAATCGAAGGAAAGCTGCGACCGCCTCGTGCGTCTGGTTTCGATGTTCCTCAATTATTCGGCCTTGGAGAGCGGCAAACTCGTGTTGCAATTGCGCGAGAACGATCTTCGCGATTGCATCAACGACCTGACGTGCCGCTGGCAGGACGCATTTCAACGCGCCAGCGTGCGCCTCGATCTGAAGCTCGATCCAAACCTGCCGCTTTTTCGTTTCGACTACCAGAAAGTGCAGCAGTGCATGGCGAACCTGGTTGATAATGCGTTGAAGCATACGCCGGCGGGCGGATGCGTTACGTTGCTGGCGGAGCCGCATTTTTGGGAACGGCGCGTCGCCGAAGCCGCGCCGCCGGAAGAGCGCCGGCGCGACCGCGGCGGCCGGCCCAACAGCGTGCTGGTGGCGGTTTCGGATACGGGCAGCGGCATCGCGGCAGAGTTTCATCAGGAAATTTTCGAGGAGTTTGTGCGCGTGGACCCATCATCGTCAGGCATGGGATTAGGGCTGGCGATTACGAAACGATTGATTCAGGCGCATCGAGGCAAGGTTTGGGTCGACAGCGAAGTGGGACGCGGGAGTTCCTTCTCGTTCTTATTGCCCATCAACGTTGAGTAAAGTGTTGAGCACCTGGTTCAAGTGAGTGGTTCGAGTAGCGGCACGAAAATAGCAGGAAATTCGGCTTCGCAGGGACACAATGGCTGACAAAGAAAAAATCCTGGTCGTAGACGACGAACCTAGTATCCGGAAGTATCTTCAAACTCTGCTCGAAGTGGACGGTTTCAGCGTTGAGAGCGTGGCCAGCGGCAAAGAAGCCTTGGAACGCGTGGGCGCGGGCGAGCATCCGGACTACATCATCCTCGACGTGCTGATGCCGGAGATCAACGGCCTGGAGACTTTGCGCCGCTTGATGCAAGTGGACCGTTCGTTGAGCGTGATCATGTTGTCCTGCTCGAACGAGGTGACCACCGTGGTGGAAGCAATTCGTCTCGGCGCTCTCGACTATCTTACAAAGCCGTTTGAGAAGCCCGAGCTCGATGCCGCGTTTCTCAAGGTGCGCCAGAAGCACCAGTTGCGGACGGAGAACGACGCGCTTCGTGAGTATTGCGAGCAGTTGACCGAAGACCTTTCGTTCCTGGCTGCCAGCCCGCAAATGCTGAAAATCCGCCAGCAGATTCTGCAGATTGCTCCCGTGGATGTGCCGGTCTTCATCAGCGGCGAAAGCGGAGTGGGAAAGGAAGTGGTTGCGCGGATGATTCACCTGCGCTCCAACCGCCGGCAGCAAGCGTTCGTGAAAGTGAATTGCGCCGCGCTTCCGGGCGAGCTGCTTGAATCGGAGCTTTTCGGATACGATCAAGGCGCCTTCACGGGCGCGGTCAGGTCAAAGCCGGGAAAGTTCGAAATGGCGAACAAGGGCACGATCTTCCTGGATGAGATTGCGGAAATGAGCCCGCATTTGCAGGCGAAGCTTTTGCACGTGCTGCAGGATGGGCAGTATTCGCGGCTGGGCGCCAGGTCCGTCGTGAATGTGGACGTGCGCGTGCTTGCCGCTACGAACATGGACGTGAAGGATGCGATGAGGTCCGGTCGGTTTCGCGAAGACCTTTACTACCGCCTGAACGTGCTTTCGATTCACGTTCCCCCGCTGCGGGAGCGCACGGCGGAAATTCCTCTGCTGTTCAAGCATTTTTTGGTGAAGTACAGCGAGAAATATCAGAAGCCGGCGACCGAGCCTTCCAAACATTTGTTGGAAGCGGCGTTGCGCTATCCGTGGCCGGGAAACCTGCGCGAGCTCGAGAATTTCGTAAAGCGCTACGTGATTCTCGAGGACGACGAAGGAAGTTTCCGCGAGCTTCTCGAAATGACGGGTCAGCAAAAGCGCCTTGCGCCGCGCGAGGAAACGCCCGCGCCGAAGGAGCAAGGGCTGAAGGCGCTGGTGCGCGGCTTGAAAGACGAAGCGGAAATGGAAGCCATCGCGGACGCGCTGGAAAAAACGAATTGGTGCCGCAAGGATGCGGCGCGCATGCTCGGCATCAGCTACAAGGCGCTGCTTTACAAAATGCGGCAATTCAATCTTGACTCAGGCCGCGGCGCGCGTTCCGCAGCAGCAAAGGCTGCCGCCGCAGCGAAAGAAGCGGCTAAAGAGACAGCGGCGAAGGAAGCTGCGGAGAAAGTGGCCGTGCCCGCCCCTGCAATACCCGGAGTCCGCGGCTCGTAGTTTCGTCCGAATTGATTCGTATCGGCGGGCGTTCCCATACCCTCAGGTAGTCCTAGGCCTCTGAAAAGAGTTGCATATCTAGAGCACATCAGAAGAAATACTTCTACCGTAGCTGATAAGGTTGGTCTAGTATTCGTGCCCGAAGTGGGCCGCGAGTGATTCTTGTTTCATTTGCGGCCGGGTTCACGTCACTCACCTAGGCAAAGCAAAGAAACGTTTGTTGCTGTTATCAAAGGGGTTGCCAGCGCCGCCTTTTTTTGGCCGTGCCGGATCGGGCCTGACTGTCGGGGTACTGTGAGTAGAGGTCCCGAGTCTGGCAACGCTGGATTGCCTTTGGAAGCGTGATTGCTGATCTTGTATCGGGGATTTGTGCGTGAACTTCAATCGTGCTATTGAGGAGCGTGGATGACCGAGCGTCGCATGGCCCGCCGGTATGACCTCTCGCTGCCCGTAAACGTCCGCCTGCCGATTAACAGGGAACCGGGATCACACAGCGGCCAGACTCGCGACATCTCGACGCGAGGCGTCTATTTCATGATGCACAAGGAACTCTCGCCTGGCACCGAATTGGATTTTACTCTCACTTTGCCGGCTGAGATAACTCGCGGCACCGAAGTCTTTGTGCGCGCTCACGGCCGCGTAGTGAGAGTGGACAAGCGACGCGACGATGACCATGAGACCATCGGCGTCGCGGCGGTGATCGAGCGCTACGACATCATCCGGGGAGAAGGAACACATATTTAGTCCCCCGCATGCGGTCGCCTGCCGCCGTTTTTGCGCTTTTACTACACACTCAGTTCTTCGCGCGATCCGCCAGTAGGTTCACTTTTACTCGCCGCAACCCCTTCCCGTTCGAGACGGTTCAACTACACATGACGCAGTTCGGTGTCCAGCGCCCTCTGAAGCGTGCAATTAGGATATTCGGGGGCGATGGCGATCCTCTCGGCGCTATCCGCAAAGCTAACATCTTATTTTTCGGTTTGATATGTGTTCCATACTGGTTGCCTGAGTCAGACTCTAGGCGAAATTCGTTTGAGCGGCGCGGGAAATAGCCTTCCCGAAAGTGCTAAGCATTTTCAGGTGGGTTTGCGCTCTCAAAGGGTGTTTGGATTGACATCGAGTACTGGCACGTCCTTGAGTGGAGAACCTATAGCCTCTGAGGACAGTCACTTGCGTGACAGGAAGGCCCGGTGGGTGGAGCATGGGCCGACCAGTGGGTCTGCCCGGTTTGGTTGCCCGCATGCAAGCTTACAGCGGGTCCAATCATGGGGATGCCTCAACCTTAGCCGAATGGCTTCAGCCGCCGAACCAAGACTCGTAGCGCCAAACGCAATCGAACTGCCGCCGGAGCACATCTATTTCGGTCCGGCGGACGCCATGCAGGCCGTTCGCAAGAGAGTCGACCGGGCGGCCGGACTCAACGTTCCGATTCTGATCCTCGGCGAAAGCGGGACAGGCAAAGAGGTCCTCGCCAGGTTCATACACGAGCGGTCGCCCTGGCGGAGCGGTCCTTTCGTCAAGGTGAACTGTCCCGCGATACCCGGCACCCTGCTGGAAAGTGAACTGTTTGGGTTTGAGAAGGGGGCTTTCACAGGGGCGGTCGCGGCGAAGCCCGGCCGCATGGAGATGGCGCAGGGCGGGACGCTATTCCTCGACGAGATTGCCGAGTTGGACGCCAGCCTCCAGGCCAAGCTTCTTCACGTCCTGCAGGACGGCCATTTCACGCGCATCGGCGACCATGAAGAAAGGCGCATGGATGCTCGCGTGATTTGCGCGACCAATCGCCAACTTCAGCATGAAATCGAAGTCGGGGGTTTCCGCTCGGATCTGTTCTATCGCATCAACGTCATCAGCATCACCCTCCCGCCCTTGCGTGAACGGCGGGACGACATTCCGTATCTGGTGGAATATCTCCGCCTGCTCTTCAACCAGCGTTTCAAGCGGGACGCGGCACCGCTGTCCCGGGAGACCGTGCAGTTCCTGCAGCAGCGCGATTGGCCCGGAAATGTTCGCGAGCTGGAGAATTGTCTGGCGCGCTACGTAATACTCGGTTCCGAGGAGGCGTTCTACGCCGACAAAGACGAGAAAAAGCACGTCGCCCTTTCGTACGAAGCCAGCCCGGATGGTAATATCCCTCTGAAGCGTATCGCACAGCAGGTTACGCGACGCATGGAACGCGACCTTATCCTCAAAGTGCTGCAGGCGAACCACTGGAATCGCCGAAAGACCGCCGAAGTGCTGAAGATCAGCTACCGGGCCTTGCTTTACAAGGTGCGCCAGGCCGGGCTTCCCGCCAAGCGCCCTCAGCGCAAGATGGATTCGGAAACCGAAGTATCTAGCCCGTCTTTCTCCGTCGATTAGAACGGCCTCCCCACTCAAGAAAGTCAGCTCTCCTGCCATTTTTTGACACATGGTAATTGTATGCCAACGATGGCTAACTGGAAGGCGTCGGGCTCGCGTCTCATATAGATACGGGCTGTATTATCAGTAGCTTAGAGACTCGACAGCTGGCAGTCAGCATGCAACTACAAATATAGGAGCTGTAACTTCCAGCTCTTCCGAGGCGCCGCTCGGTACATTTATTTGAGACGAGCGGACGAAGCTGAAAGGACCCAATGAAGAAGATTATTGTTCGAACGTCGCTATCGGTTCTAATCGGGGCCGTTCTCTTTTTTGCCCCGACGGCCTTGGCGGACACTACCGCCAGCATGCTGCTTACGGGCGCGGGGAATAATGGCTCACTCGGCGGCGCCGATATCGGTCCCTACACCGTTACGATCAATGGGGTCTCAACCTCCGTGATTTGCGACGATTACGACGACGAGTCTTATATCGGTGAGACGTGGACCGCGAACGTCACCACACTCAGCAGCCTTGGCGGCACGAAGTGGGTGGATCTGGGTAACTCAACGAATCTTTACGAAGAGGCCGCTTGGCTCTCCCTCAACTTGCTGTCAGCCGGGCCGGGCCAGGCCGGCGACATTCAATTTGCGATCTGGACGCTCTTTGACCCGAACGCCCTCAACGGACTTTCCGCCACCGATCAAGAAAACGTGCAGTGGTGGATCGACGACGCTCAAGGCCAGACATTCACCTCCGGAGAGTTCGCAAATGTCCTGATCTACACGGCGAACATAACCGATCCCATTCGATGCGACGGCGACTATTGTGCGAACACACCGCCCCAGGAGTTCATCGTCGCGACACCAGAACCCAGTGAGTTCATCCTTATATTGACTGGGCTGCTGGCTCTCGCGGTGGCGGTTCGGCGCAAGAAATCAGCAGCCAGCGGGCTAAACCCGAGGGTTGCATAGGCTCATCCCCTTTAGTTTGGTTTGCCCGGCAGGGCGTTGAACCCCTTCCTGCCGGGCAAATCGACTTGCTTCCCAAGTCGCTCCTTCCGAACAATGTATGTGCACCCGTATCTGGTAGGAAATCGCCTGCGTTCCGTTGCTTGCTCCGGTAATTTACTTACGTTAGCCTAAAATACCCATGGCAAAAGCTCCGGCTAAATCGAGCCTAAAGGTCTGCCTGCTCTCCCCTCATCCGATGGTGCTCGATGAATTTCGACGCCTGCTGGAGAGCTCGGGATTTCAGATCGTTTCGAAGCAGCTCGATTCGATGCTCGCCCCGGACCTGCGAAACCTCGAGGTGCCGCGCGGCGCCGTCTATGTGATCGACGCTCACGCCGCTCGCCAGGCCACGGGGGCGCTGCTCGGCAACATCCTCGACAGGTTCCCCACCGCGCGGCTTTTGGTGGTGGGCGACAAGCTGAAAGAGGCCGACAGTTACACTCTGCTTCGGCAGGGCGTCAAGGGAATCCTGAATTACGAGGAAGCTCGCGAGCAACTGCCGCGCGCCCTGCCTCTGGTGGCCGCGGGCGGTTTCTGGGTTCCGCGCACCGTCCTCTCACGTTTTGTCGATTCCATTCTGAGCAGCACGCAGGGCCGTAGGCTTCGCGGCGATTCTCCCGCCGAACTCAGCCGCCGCGAACAGGAAGTGCTGAATGGCTTGCTCGAAAATCTGGCGAACAAAGAAGTGGCGGACCGGCTGCACATTTCCGAGCGAACCGTAAAGTTTCACGTTTCGAATCTTCTCGCCAAGTTCGGCGTGCGCCGCCGAGCTGACTTGATCCTGCTCTGCTTTCAACGCCGCACCGCCGGACAGTAGTCGCCCTCATTCGAAATCAAACCGTGGTTTCCCTGCTGCTATAATTCTGTTCCTACCTGTTCTGTAGCTCGAACGGGACCATGGCATGGCCACTTTCAGCATTCAGAATTTCGGTTGCCGCGCGACAGATGCCGATGCTGCGTCGATGCGACATCAGTTGGTGTCGCAGGGCCTGACGTTGATCGACGAGCATTCGCGCGCGGACGTAGTCGTGCTCAATACGTGCACGGTTACGGCGGCCGCCGACGCGCAGGCGCGCGACACCGTGCGCAAGATTCACCGCGCGAATCCGGCCGCGCGAATTTTAGTCACCGGCTGCTATGCGCAGCGCGCTCCCGAAGAGGTAGCGGCAATGCCCGGGGTCAGCTGGGTCATCGGCAACTCGCATCAGCAGGAAATTTCCAGCGTGATCGCTGAATCTGGAGGTCCCGGCGCTGTTGGCGGAGCTGCTGGACGAGACGGCGCGTTGATTCCGCTCTCCGAAATCCAGAGCGACGCGATGTCGCTGGCGCGCGGCCCGGCGAAGATCCTCACGGGCGATATTTTCGCGCAGGGCTCTCTCAGCGTGCCGGCGGGGTTGGTAGCCGGGGATCGCACGCGGCCCATCTTGAAAATTCAGGACGGCTGCGACAATCGCTGCTCGTATTGCGTCATCCCATTCGTGCGGGGCAATAGCCGAAGCCTGACGCCCGATGCAGTAATCGAGCAGGTGCGGGCTCTCGTCGCCGGCTGCGCGAAAGAGATTGTCCTGAGCGGAATCAATCTCGGGAGCTACGGCCGTGACTTGTCACCGCGCGCTGCGCTCGCGTCCGTGGTGCGCCGTATCCTCGACGAGACGGATCTCGAGCAACTTCGCTTCAGCTCGATCGAGCCGCAGGACGTGACGGAAGATTTCGTCGCGCTCGTGGCGTCTTCGCACCGCATCGCGCCCCATTTTCACGTGCCGCTGCAATCTGGGTCGAACCGGATTCTGCGCGCCATGCGCCGCTGGTACCGTGCGGAGCACTATGCGGAGCGCGTGAAGTTGATCCGTGCCGCACTGCCGGATGCGGGAATCGGCGCGGACGTGATCGTTGGATTTCCCGGCGAGTCGGACGAGGATTTTGCCGCAACCGTCGAGTTGATCGAGCGCTTGCCCTTCACCTATCTGCACGTCTTTTCGTTTTCGCCGCGCCCTGGAACCGAGGCAGAGAAGTTTGCCGCTTTCGTGCCGAGCCACGTCATTCGAGAACGCGCTCGCGCTCTGCGGTCGCTCAGTGAGAGGAAGTCCGCGGAATTCCGCACCTCACAGGCGGGACGCCGGATGGGTGCGCTCACACTCAATCGCGCGGGAGAGAACTGGACGGAAGCTCTCACTGGCAATTACCTAAAGGTCCGAATCGCGGGATTGCATTCGGCCAACGAGTGGCACGACGTTCAGCTCACTGTTTCGTCCGCCGAAGTTGCGGTCACGTCCGGTCCGCTCTGAGGAACGCTTTTTCGCTGACATCAGCTCGGAACGCCCTGAATCCCCAGTTTGTCATTCCGAATCCCCGAGGTTTGTGCGGGGTGAGGAATCTGCTTTTCGCTTTGCTTGCAACTCGGCCAGGATCCCCAAAAGTCAGATAATCTGGAGTCAATTCTCAAAGATTACCTGCGCGAGAGCCAAATTGCCGCCGTGCGTGATGGTGAGCGAAATATTCTTGACGCCCAGCTTTTCGGCAAACTCCCGCGCCACGCCTTGAAGGCGGAGGGTTGGTTTTCCGCCCGGAGCGTTGGCCACTTCGATGTCGCGCCAGCGCACGCCGCGCGTCCAGCCTGTGCCGAGCGCTTTCATGGCCGCCTCTTTCGCGGCGAATCGGGCGGCATAGCGTTCGAATTTATTTTTGTGGCTCTCGCAATAGGCAACTTCCGTGGGTGTGTAGAGGCGTTCCAGAATCGCGGCGCCATGCCGGGTGATGGCCGCGGTAATTCGGTCGATTTCCGCTATGTCCAACCCTAACCCGACAATCACGCGCCCTCTGTCACTGTTCGCGAATTTTGCGCCGTGCGTGGTTCAGCGCTGCACGGCTCCGCGATTATACCTATAATTGTGGCGGGCATCGGAGCACACAACGGCGGCGGAATGGCGACTACGGTAAAAAGAAGCCTACGAACGAAGGGGCGCGCGCGGGCAAACCGGCAATTCAAAGATGCTTCGAGCTGGAAGTTGCGCTCGAGCGAGAGCTTGCAAATCCTCGAAGCCCCTGCGCTCGCGAGGCTTGATTGGCTCGTTCACGGCTTCAGCACGCGGCTGGGAGGAGCAAGCAAGGTCGCGGCCCCCGACAGCAACGTGAAGACAAAGACGAAAGCCGAGGGCGTCCTGAATCTCGGGTTCACCGATTGGGATTCGCGCGATAATGTTGCCGAAAATCGAACTCGATTTTTCAGCGCGCTAGGCGCTGGTGCGATGCGCGTGGTCACACTGCGCCAGATTCATTCGGATATCGTCCACCATGTAAACGAGTCGAACCCTCCGCCCGGACGCGAGGCCCCCAAGGGCGACGCTCTTTTCACGCGCGAACGCGGCATCCTCCTGGCGGTTCAGACCGCCGATTGCGTTCCCATTCTGTTGGCGGACACGAAGCGCAAAGCCGTCGCCGCGATTCATGCGGGCTGGCGAGGCACGCTTCAGCGCATCGCAGAGAAGACTCTCGGCCGAATGCGGATGGAGTTCGGCACCCAACCCAAAGATGTCGTTGCCGCTCTCGGTCCGGGAATCGGCCGCTGTTGCTACGAAGTGGGCCACGATGTTGCCGGAGAGTTCGCGGCAAAGTTCGCGAATGCGCGTGAATGGTTCGAAGGGCCGTTCGATTCCGTCGCCTCAGGCGAGAATGATCCGAACTGGCTGCCGTGGCTCACGATGAAGCCACCCGGACATGCGCCTCCGCCCGAGCGCGTCCATCTGGATTTAATAGCGGCAAATCGCTCGATTCTGATTGCAGCGGGAGTGGCGCCGCAAGACATTTCCGCTTCCGGCTTCTGCACCGCTTGCCGGACCGATCTTCTCTTCAGTTATCGCCGCGAACGCACCACCGGCCGCCTCATGGCCGCGATTGGAATTCTGTAGGGGCGTGCCGATTTATCTCGCTGTTTCTAAGATTTATCTGTGTTCATCTGTGGTTTCAAGTTTTAAGGGGCGGCCGGCGAAATCTGCGTGATGTTCGAGGAAGGCGCTGCAGCTTCCAACAGCGCGAGCTGCCCGCAAGCGGCCATCACGTCTTGCCCGCGCGAATAGCGGACGAAAACCAGCACGCCTTTGTCGCCGAGAATCCTCCGGAACTCTTCCACGCGCGACGCGTCCGGCTTTTCGTATGGCAGCTCGCCCGGGTTCCACGGAATCAGGTTCACTTTCGCGCGCAAGTTCGATACCAGCCTCACCACCCGCCGCGCGTCGTCAGGGGAATCGTTGAATCCGCCGAGCAAAACGTATTCGAACGTGAGGTGTTCCCACGTCCGCAGCGGATAACAGCGGCAAGCGTCGAGCAGCTTCGCAATCGGATACTTGCGATTGATGGGCATGATCTGGTCGCGCTGCTCATCCGAAGATGCATTCAGGGAAATCGCGAGCTTCGGCCGAACCTTTTCCTGCGCGAGCCGCTCGATGCCCGGAATGATGCCGCTCGTCGAAAGCGTCACGTGCTTGGGAGAGATGGCCATGCCGTTTGGGTCGAGCAAAATTCGCATCGCCGCCATGACCGCATCGTAATTCAACAGCGGCTCGCCCTGCCCCATCAGGACAACATTAGTCTGGGGCTTCAAGGCGCCGCGATTCTCTTGCAGCGCGACGAGCACCTGCCCGAGAATTTCGCCCGGCGTCAGATTTCTCACCAGGCCGAGAGTTGCCGTCAAACAGAAGTGGCAATCCACCGCGCATCCTGCTTGCGTGGAAATGCAAATCGTCTGGCGGTTCTCCTCTGGCATGAACACGGCCTCGACGGTTGCGCTCTTTGCGCCAGGGGCAGTTTCGGCGCCGGCTCTATCGCTCGCCAGGCCCAGCACATAGCGTATCGTTTCATCACTCGCGCAATAACGCCGCACCACTCGCGGCAAAGAAATCGAAGCTTCGCTCGTCAGGCGCTCGCGCAGCGCTGCCGGCAGGTTCGTCATCGCCGGAAAATCGAAGCGTCGCTCGGCATAAAGCGCGTGGTAAATCTGCGTGCCGCGGTAAGCGGGTTCTCCGAGAGACTCGGCGAACGAGCGCAGCTCTTCCGGGCCCTTTCCGAGCACGTTGCGATCGTCGCCAAAAGCTCCCATAAAGATTCGCGTTTCGATGATAACACGCTTGATTCCGGCGATTTTCCGCGCCTCGCGGGCGTCAAAGTGGAGTTATAATGGCGTTTCAACCACTTTCTCTTACGTTTGGGGCGCAACCATGGGAACTCTTGCGATTGATGACTGGGTGAAACGCCTGTCGGCGATCCCGCCGAAGGATTTTACGATCCCGCGAGTTTTGGAATTTACGCAACGCAACCCCGTTCTCCCTGAGACGCTCGATCCTTATCTCTTCTACGCGAAAAGCCATTACACGCGGAACCTGATTTTCAAATGCGAGCTGTTCGAGGTGATGGCGATTTGCTGGGAAATCGGGCAGGTGAGCCGCATCCACAATCACCGCGGACAAAATTGTTGGATGGCGGCGCCGATCGGGCGCCTGCGCGTCCAGAATTTTGCCGTGCAGAATCGAGACGCCGCGCACGGCACGTGCAAACTCGTCCCGACGGATTTCTACGACATGGATCCGGAACATCCGGGCGTGGTGCAACCGGAGCAGCCGGTCCACCAGGTGCTGAACCTTCCCGAATTCGGGCAGCGCGCCGCGAGCATTCACATTTATTCGTATCCGTATTCCACCTGCGAAGTGTATCTGATGGACAAGGGCGCCTACTCCGACGTTCCGCTGCACTATTCAAGCGAGTATGGGAAGCTTTCTCCCGATGAAAAATTGATGTAGACGCGCTTCGAAACCCTATCGCTCGAAAAGATAAGGAAACTTAACGCTGCGTGGCAATGACATTTGCCGCCGGTGCGTGCAAAAATAGAAGAATCACATGCCAGAAATCGCTCCAGGCGTACAAAAAGAAATTCTGCCCAACGGCCTCGTGATTCTCACCGAGCGAATGGAGCACGTCCACTCCGTCTCGGTGGGGATTTGGCTTCGCACGGGTTCGCGGCGTGAGCCCGCCGAGCTGAACGGCATCTCGCATTTCATCGAGCACATGGTGTTCAAGGGCACGCGCCGCCGGTCGGCGCAGGATATCGCGCGCGAGGTGGACAGCATCGGAGGAATGCTCGACGCGTTCACCGCCAAGGAAATGGTCTGCTTCAACACGCGCATCCTCAACGAACATCTGCCGAAGGCCTTTGACATCGTTGCGGATATGGTCCTCGATCCGAAATTCGACGACGACGACATCGGCCGCGAGCGCTCCGTGATCCTGGAAGAAATTCGCATGACACAGGACAATCCCGAAGACCTGGTCCACGAACTCTTCACGCAGAATTTCTGGAATCCGCATCCGCTCGGCAGGCCGATTCTGGGCACGCCGGAAACGGTCTCGGCGGTGACGCAGCAAACGCTTCAATCCTGGTTCCGGCAGTGCTACGCGCCAAACAATATCGTGGTCACCGCGGCCGGCAATCTCACGCATTCGCAAATGGTGGAGCTTGTCGCCAGCCGCTTCGCGAAACTCGCCCCGGCGAAAAACGGTTTCGCCGATCCGCCGCCCACGCCCGCTCCTCATGTGACGCTGCGGAACAAAAGCGAGCTTGAGCAACTCCACATCTGCATCGGAGTTCCCGCGCTGCCCATGCCTGACAAGCGCCGCTTTGGCGTTTCCGTCCTTAATATTGTGCTCGGCGGCGGCATGTCCTCGCGCTTGTTTCAGAATATTCGCGAACGCCTTGGCCTGGCGTACGCGATTTTCAGCGAGCTGAACGCCTACAAGGATGCGGGCGCGCTCTCCGTATACGCTGGCACGTCGCTCGAGACTGCTTCGCAGATGGTGGATTGCGTTCTAAAGGAACTGCGCCGCCTGAAGGACGAACCGCTCACCCAGGAAGAGTTGCGCCGCGCGAAAGACCACCTGAAGGGCGCCACGTTGCTCGCCCTCGAAGGCACGGGCCACCGCATGAACAGCCTGGCGCGCTATCACCTTTATTTCGGCCGCCACTTCACGCCGGACGAATTAATCGCCATGCTCGAAAGCGTCACAGCCGAAGAAGTTCAGCAGATCGCGCGCGAATTCTTCCAATCGGACCTCCTCGCCGCCTCCGTCGTCGGCAACCTCGATGGTTTCGAGCTCACCCGCGAGCAGCTTTCCATCTGACGCAAAGCCAATCGGGACAGGAAATAGCAACGTGTGTGCGACTTCGTATTGACGTGCGTGCGCAGGTTTGCCATCATCCTTCGCGGCATCGCGCACGCGGAGAAAAAGCGCATCTCGTTACGCATATCCATCCTGGCGTCGGGCAGCACGGGCAACTGCACGTTGCTCGAAACCGAACACACCACTCTCCTCATTGACGCTGGAATCGGCCGCAAGGAAATCCTGCGCCGCTTCGAAGTGCTGGGCCGGGCGCGCCCAGAGCGCGTCGACGGCATTCTGGTCACCCACGAACATACGGATCATTCGAGCGCCGTAGCGCAGCTTGCCCGCGATTGGGACTGCCCCGCCTACCTCACCGAGCCCACCTATCGCGAAATGCAGAAAATGTACGAGGACGGTGAGAAACCCAGCGCGAAAACGCGCATCGACCACATCCAGCACATCAGCCCCGGGATGCGATTCGAAATCGGGGACATCGAAGTGTCGGCCTTCGCGATTCCGCACGATGCGGCCGATCCTGTCGGCTACGCGTTTCGCGTGAATGGAACGAAAGTCGCGATCGTCACCGATCTCGGTTATATGCCCGAGCTTGTGAAGCATCATTTGCGCGAAGCCGATTTTCTGATTTTGGAATCGAATCACGATCTCGAAATGCTCAAGGTGGGGCCGTACCCGTGGTACATCAAGCAGCGTGTGATGAGCCGCACTGGCCACCTTTCGAACACGGTGGTCAGCGATTTTCTGGCGGACTCGGAAGTGTTCGACGGCCACGCGCGCTATCTGGTCCTCGCGCATCTTTCGGAGCAGAACAATACGCCAGACGTTGCGCGCATCTGCGCCGAAGAAGCTCTCGGCCGCCGCCCATCCGATTTTGCGTTTGGCGGCGCGCTGTACGTCGCCTCGCAACGCACCCCCCTCGGCCCCTTCGAACTATAATCGTGATTTTGATCGTCTCTTGATTCTGTAGCGGCGGCCTTCAGGCCGGCCGATTGGTCCTATTCCCGCGTCTCCTCCCGCCGCGTCAGGCTCGTGAAAAACAGGTCGTGCATCGCCCGCGACGTCCCATCCGCCAGATCCGCGTCGCGGACAATCGCCAACCGCGCATCGAACAGATTCTCGGGATTCAGCGCCACGCCCGGCGCCACTTCGATTTGCACCAGATTCGCGCCGCGATGCTCTGCCACGGTGCCTTCGCGCAAACCCTGGCACTGGTAGCACACGCCTGACTTGTTAATCAGCGCACACAAGCCTTCGTAGTCGCCGGTCATCTTCGCCCGAGCCGCTGCCAGGCGATGCCGGAACACCGGCTCGGAAACGCTCAAAATCCCGGCGGCCTCCTCATTCGTGAATCCGAGCACTTCCTTCAACATGATCGCGGCTTGCTCCTCCGGCGGCAGCGTTCGCGCGATGCATGAAAAGCAGAACGCGATGTGCTCGCGAATTTCGAAGCGGAATTCCGGCGCGCGCGTCAGCTCAACCAGCATCTCGTAGGCGCCTGGGGTCGACATGGCCTCTTGCTCGCCGATGAGCTGCGCCTCCACGCGCCAGCGCTTCTTGTGGCGCAGATGGTCCAGGCAAACGTGCGTGGCGATACCGAAGAGCCAGCTCTTGAACCGCGCTTCTCCGCGATACTCGCGAATATTTTCGAGCACCCGCACGAGCACATCCTGCAACAAGTCTTCCGCATCCTGCCGCAGCGTGACCATGCGATAGATGTAGCCGAACAGCGGCTTGCGCCACGGTTCCACCAGCGACCCGAACGCCTGCCGATCGCCTTCGCGCGCCCTACCAACCAGCGCCGACTCCTCTTCCTGCGACAGTTGCGACATCGGTTGACTCGCCATTCGATTCCTCGCTTCGAAGGTTAAGGGCCGCATCAGTTTAATCTGAATCAGTCTGACGCGGCCCTCGCACCATCTTGTCATCCCGCCTGCCCTGAGCGCAGTCGAAGGGAATCCCCGCGGTTCGTGCGGGGTGAGGGATCTGCTTTTCGCCTTCCAACGCGGCCGACCCAGAATCTCATCAGAGCCCGCCGCCTATCAATGCCCCATCAGCTGCTGCGCCAACTGCAGCCGGTTACCCGAAGGATCGCGGAACGTTGCCAGCTTCACCACGCCCGGAATCTCCTCGGTTTTGCCCTCGAACTTTACGCCTTTGTTTTCCAGCCGTTTGCGCTCGGCTTGAATATCGTCCACCTTTAGGACGATGGTCGCGCCGGGTTCCCGGCCGACCGGCGGATTTTGTGCCACTCCAATGGACGCTTCGCCCTCGGCTCCCACGAACTCGGCCCACGTCTGCATCTCGAACGTTTTCTTCATGCCCAGCACATCGCCGTAAAACTTCTTCGCCTGCTCGAAATCATCCACGCCAAACCACGATACAGTCATTTTCATTTGGATTCTCCTCGATTGAATTTGCCCTGCTAACGAGTAAGTCGTCTGAGCGCAGAATTTCCGCCATGGGCCTGAAAATGCCGGGGTTAAGACCTAAACGTAGCGCCGCGCTTCAGCGCGGCAGCCTTTCGCGCCCTTACCGCTTACCTTTTTAGCCCCCAACTCTCAACCATCAACCGGTCCCCTCGGGGAGGTACTGGGACTTGACAAATTGATAATTATATGGTAACCTGCGGCTGAGTTTATATGATGATTACCGACAATCCAGAGCATAACCCAGACCCAGTACCCGACAACGAGCCCTCAAGAAAATATGGGACTTACACCCCGACTCACGACCCTCCCGAGACTTCGGGACCTGTCCCGACTCATTCGGGACCAAAACGGGAATCTTCCGAACCAGTCCCCACAGATGAAACTGCCCGACAATTCAGCTCACAACAGGAGAACGTAACCATGCTTCCCGTACAAGACCGACACCAGCGCAAATGTGCCGTCTGCCGCCATCCCGACCGCGATGAGATCGAGGAGGAATTCATCCACTGGCACGACGTCTGGCATCTCGCCAAGCAATACAATATCCAGGACTACCGCTCCATCTACCGCCACGCTCGCGTCTTCGGCCTCATCGAACGACGCCGCGAAAACCGCCGCTACATGCTCGACCGCGTCCTCGAAAGCTTCCCGAGCAGCGCCAACGCCCAATCTGTGATCCAGGCAATCCGAGCCTACAGTTGCCTCACCGACGACAATCGCTGGGTTGAACCCGCCACTCGCGTCGAATACACGATTACCGCCAATCGCGCTCCGGCAGCCCCTGAAGCCAGATGCAACAAGATTACAAATAGCGAACCGGGATTAGAAATCGCCCTAACCCAATGAAAACACTCAATCGGAGGTGCTTCTAATATACGGTAGAGTAGAGGGGGTCAATTCACCCCCGACGAAATTAAGGCGAAACCCAAGAGAGGAAAAATGCATCGCGGACAGCGCGCGGGAGAATCTCGACTAAGGAAATGAATGGATGAGATTTATTAAGACGCATAACAACGAACTTCCACAGTCGGGGATTCCTGCCCTGAGCGCAGCCGAAGGGTCCCTCGCCGCCATGCGATTCCGGGTTCCAGTCTTTTCTAGCCACTCGCCACTAGCCACTGCTCCGCTTTCCGGTATCATATATATAGTTTGCGAAGAAACGCCGGGGGATTTCGTTGATTGCACGGTATACACGGGCGGAGATGGGCCGCGTCTGGAGCGAGGAGAACAAGTTCCAGAAGTGGCTTGAGGTGGAGCTGGCGGCGACGGAGACGCTGGCGGAGGCGGGCGTCGTGCCGCGCGAGGCGGCCGCGAAGTTGCGCGGGCGAGCGCGCGTGGATGTGGCGCGGATCAATGAAATTGAAGCGAAGGTTCGTCACGATGTGATCGCGTTCACGATCGCGGTGCAGGAATCGGTGGGCGATCCAGAAGCGGCGCGCTGGCTGCACTACGGACTTACGTCGAACGACGTGGTGGACACGGCGCAGGCGCTGCTGATTCGCGAAGCGTCGAAACTGATTGAAAAAGGGATCGAGCGGTTTGGAGAAGTGCTCGAGCGGCGCGCGTGGGAGTTCAAGGACACGCCGGAAATCGGCCGCACGCATGGCATCCATGCGGAACCGATCACATTCGGGCTGAAGATTGCGAACTGGTACGCGGAAAACCGGCGCGACCTGGAGCGTTTTCGGATTGCCGCGCAGCAGATCGCGGTGGGGAAAATCTCGGGTGCCGTAGGCACCTGCACGCACCTGGGCCCCGAAATCGAGCAGAAGATTTGCGCGCGGCTGGGCCTCGGAACAGCACCAATCACGTCGCAGGTGATCGAGCGCGACCGGCACGCGCAGTATGTGGCGACGCTGGCGATCGTGGCTGCGTCGCTCGAGCGCGTGGCGCAGGAGATTCGCCACCTTCAGCGGACCGAGGTGCGCGAGGTGGAAGAGCCGTTCGGCGGCGAGCAGCGCGGGAGTTCGGCGATGCCGCACAAGCGGAATCCGGTAAGCTCGGAGCAGGTTTGCGGACTGGCGCGCGTCGTGAGGGCGAACTCGGTGGCGGCGCTCGAAAACGTGGCGCTATGGCATGAACGCGATATTTCGCACAGCTCGGTGGAGCGCGTGATTCTGCCGGATTCGACGATCCTGGTGGACTATATGCTCGGCCGCACCACCGAGATTGTCGCGAACATGAAAGTGTTTCCCGAGCGCATGCTGCGGAACCTCGATTCGACGCATGGCCTGGTGTTTTCGGGGCAGCTCCTGCAGGACCTGGTGGAGCACGGCGCGCCGCGGGAAGATGCGTACAAGTGGGTGCAGGCGCACGCGATGGCGGCGTGGGAATCGGAGACGAGCTTCCAGTCGCGCGTCGCGGCCGACGCGAATATTCGAAAGTTTCTGGATGAGAAAGCGCTCGCGCACACGTTTGATCTGCGGCGGCAACTGCGAGCCGTGGACGCGATTTTCGCGCGCGTTTTCGGGCGCGGCAGCTTTGACGCGAAGTCGTCGGCGGCGCGATAACAGCGCCGGTTTAGTGGCAATTCGCCCGGTTGCGGCGGGCACGATTGTCGCGTAAACTGAAAATAATTCGTATCTGCGCGTTTTCGGGGCGTGGCTCAGCCTGGCTAGAGCGCCTGGTTCGGGACCAGGAGGCCGGTGGTTCAAATCCACTCGCCCCGACCATTCCTTTTCGATGACTCTCGATGCGTTCCTTTCAAAACGAGTGGTGACGCCGGAAGGCGTGCGCGCCGCGGCGGTGCTGGTGGAGGGCGAGCGGATTCGAGGCGTCGCGCCCATCGGCGAAGTCCCGCGGGATGCGCGAGTGCTAGATTTTGGCGAGGCGGCGATTCTGCCGGGGCTGGTCGATTCGCACGTGCACATCAACGAGCCGGGAAGAACCGAGTGGGAGGGCTTTGAGACGGGGACGCGCGCCGCGGCGGCGGGCGGGTACACGATGCTCGTCGATATGCCGCTGAACTGTCTTCCGGCGACGACGACGGTGGAGGCGCTCGAGGCGAAACGCGCGGCGGCGCGCGGCAAGTGCCGCGTCGACTGGGCGGCATGGGGCGGAGTGGTGAGCGACAATCAGGGGAATATCGAGCCGCTGGCTCGCGCGGGCGTGCTCGGATTCAAGTGCTTCCTGATTCATCCGGGGATCGACGGTTTTACGATGGTCACCGAGCGGGAGTTGCGCGCGGCGCTGCCACATGTGGCGCGAACGGGATTGCCGCTGCTGGTGCACGCGGAGCTGAGTGGTCCGATTGAGGCGGCGGCCGTGGCGCTGGCGGGCGCCGACTGGAAATCGTACGCGACGTACCTGAAATCGCGGCCTGACGAGGCGGAGCTGTGTGCGATTCGATTGCTGGTGGCGCTTTGCCGGGAGTACCGGTTTCGGCTGCACGTCGTTCACTTGTCCACAAGCGAGGGCCTGGCGTTGCTACGGGCGGCGCGCGCGGAGGGGCTGCCGGTGAGCGTCGAGACGTGCCCGCATTACTTGCACCTTGCCGCCGAGACGATTGGCGACGGAGCGACGCTGTGCAAGTGCGCGCCGCCGGTTCGCAGTCGTGAGAATCGCGAGAAATTGTGGCAGGGCCTGCGCGAGGGCGTTATTGATCTGGTAGCGACGGACCACTCGCCTTGTCCGCCGTCGATGAAGAAGCTTGACGAGGGGGATTTTCGGGCGGCGTGGGGCGGGATTGCGAGCCTGTCGGTGGCGCTGCCAGTGATGTGGACCGAGGCTAGCGGACGAGAATTTGGACTGTGGGACATTGCGCGGTGGATGGCGGAGGGTCCGGCGCGGCTGGCGGGTTGCGATTCACGCAAGGGACGGATTGCGGCGGGATGCGATGCGGATTTCGTCGTGTTTGAGCCGGAGGCGGAATTTTTTGTGACGACGGATCGACTGCATCAGCGGCATGCCGTGTCGCCGTACTTGGGCGAGAAGTTGCGAGGCGTGGTGAAGGCGACGTATTTGCGCGGGGAGCCGGTGTTCGCTGATGGGGAATTTCCTGGCGCGCCGATGGGAAGAGAATTCCGGCGCTAGGTCCGGCCGGAGCGAATCAGGTGCACAAAACCGGAGGGTTTTCGTTCACAATAGTGCCGGCCCCTTGAACCCGGAGCGCATCGTCGGCCTGGCAACGCCGCGCAAAGAAGGGCGCGACAAAGTCACCGGGCGTGCGCAGTACATCGACGATCTCAGTTTCCCCCACATGCTGCATGGCGCGACGGTGCGCAGCCGGATTCCGCGCGGGAAAATCAAAAAGATAAGTTTCGAGCCTGGAATCGCGTGGAACGAATTCGTGGTGGTGTCGGCGAAGGACATTCCCGGGAAGAATCATATTGCGCTGATCGAAAACGACCAGCCGTGTCTGGCGGACGGCGCCGTGAATCATCGGGAGGAGCCGATTCTGCTGCTGGCGCATCCGGACCGGCACGCGCTGCCCAAGGCTGTTGCGGCCGTGTCGATCGAGTACGAGGCGCTGCCGGCGATCTTCACGATCGAGGAGAGCGAGCGGAAGCGCGGAATCATCTGGCGCGGGGACAATGTTTTCAAGTCGTATCTGATCGAAAAGGGAGACGTGGACGGAGTGTGGGCGAAGGCCGATACCATTGTGGAAGGCGAATACTTCACCGGCGCGCAGGAGCAGCTTTACATCGAGACGAACGGCGTGATTGCGGCGTTTGACGCGGAGCGGGGCGTCACCGTGTGGGGTTCGCTGCAGTGTCCGTACTACGTGCACAAGGCGCTGATGGCGCTGTTCGATTTGCCGGAGGAGAAGGTTCGCGTGGTGCAGACGGAAACGGGAGGCGCATTTGGCGGGAAGGAAGAGTATCCGTCGATGATCGCCGGGCACGCCGCGCTGCTGGCGATGAAGTCGGGGCGGCCCGTGAAGATCATCTACGACCGGGGCGAGGACATGGCGGCGACGACGAAGCGGCACCCGTCGCGGACGCGGCATCGCACGGCGGTACGCAAGGACGGGAAAATCCTGGGCGGCGAAATCGAGTTTGTGATTGATGGCGGGGCGTACGCAACGCTTTCTTCGGTGGTGCTTTCGCGCGGAACCATTCACGCAGGCGGGCCGTACGAATGGCCGAACGTGCGCATTCGCGCGAAGGCAGTGGCGACGAACGCGCCTCCACACGGAGCGTTTCGGGGATTCGGCGCGCCGCAGAGCCTGTTTGCGATGGAGCGGCACATGGACCGCATCGCGCGGGCCGTGAATTTGTCTCCCGTGGAGATTCGGCGCCGGAATTTTCTGAAGCCGGGACAAACGACGACCACGGAACAGGCGGTGCGGGAACCAATCGATTTGGGGAAGCTGCTCGACCGCGCGCTTGTGCTTGCGGAATATGACACGAAGAAGCAGCGGTTCGCGGAAGATAACAAGCGCGGCGGACGAAAAAAAGGAATGGGGATTGCTGCGTTCCTGCACGGCGCGGGATTCACGGGGTCGGGCGAGCGCTATCTGAGTTCGGTGGTGGGCGTCGAGGGGCGGCCGGACGGCGGCGTGCGCGTGCTTGTGTCGAGCACGGAGTTCGGACAAGGGACCAACACCGTCCTCTGCCAGATCGCAGCCGAGGCGCTGGGACTGCCGTACGAAGATGTTTCGATCGCACAGCCAGACACTGGCACGGTGCCGAACAGTGGGCCGACGGTGGCGTCGCGGACGGCGATGGTGGTGGGGAAGCTGGTGGCGTCGGCCGCGCTGGGATTGAAGCAGACGCTGATTGGCGCGGGGATGGTCGGCGAGACGTGCACGGCCGAGGAGTTTCGCGCCGCCTGCCGGAAATATGTGGCGGAGCACCGGGAGTTTCGCTCGCTGGCACGATACGAGCAGCCGGAGGGCATTTTTTGGGATGACGTGAAGTATCGAGGGGAGGCTTACGCGGCGTTCGCGTGGGCCGTGTACGTCGCGGAGGTGACGGTGGATCTCGCGACGTACAAAGTGTCGGTGGACGATTTCGTCGCGCTGCAGGAAGTGGGGCGAGTGCTGAATCCGGTGCTGGCGCGCGGGCAGATCGTGGGCGGCGTCGCGCAGGGAATTGGATTTGCGTTGTACGAGAAAGTAGAATGGCGCGACGGCCGTATGCAGAACAGCCAGATGACGAACTACATCATGCCGACGTCCGCGGACGTGCCTGCGATTCGCGTCTATTTTGAGGAATTGGGGAATGCGAATGGCGCGTTCGGCGCGAAAGGAATCGGCGAGCTTCCGATGGACGGCCCGGGGCCAGCGATCTTGAACGCAGTGGAGGATGCGCTGAGAATTCCATTCGATTCGCTTCCGCTGCTGCCGGAGGATGTTTTTGAGGCGGTCGAAGGGTCCGCTGCGCGGGAACGCGGAGAACATTCGCCGGCCGGAGCGCGATGACGCCGAATCCCGTTGCCAAACGCGAGATTTCCTTGATCGTGAATGGCGAAGCGAAGACCGTGCGCGCGTATCCGATGGAGCGATTGCTCGACGTGCTGCGGCAAGATTTGGGATTGACCGGAACGAAAGAGGGATGCGGGGAGGGCGAGTGCGGCGCCTGCTCCGTGCTGATGGATGGCGCGCTGGTGGATAGCTGCCTGATACCCGTGGCGCAAGCGCACGGCGCGAGCGTGGTTACGATCGAGGGGGTGGCGGCGGACAAGCGATTTTGCGCGTTGCAAGACGCGTTTCTGGAATGCGGTGGCGCGCAGTGCGGCATCTGCACGCCGGGAATGATTCTGGCGTCCGTGCACCTGCTGGAGAAAAAACCCGAGCCGACGATGGACGAAATTCGCGAAGGGCTTTCGGGGAATCTTTGCCGCTGTACCGGTTACCTTCAAATTTTCGAAGCGGTAGCGGAAGCTGCGCGGCGCGACGTGAGGATGTCAGGCCGGGTATCGGGCCGGATATCAGGTGGGCTATGAGGTCTGATCCGGCGGAATATGAATTGGTGGCGCCTGCGAGCCTGCGGGCGGCAGTAAGTCTGCTGGCCGAACAGCCGAAAGCGTGGCTTCCGATCGCGGGCGGAACGGACGTGATGGTGCAGTTTGCGATGGGAACGCTGGCGGCGCGAAAGCTGCTGAGCATTTGCGATTTGCCGGAGCTACAGGGCGTCGAGATATCGCCTCACGAGGTGGCGATCGGCGCGTGTTGCACGTATGCCGACCTGCGACGGCACGAAATTATTGCGCGCGAGTTTCGGCTGCTCGCTCGCGCGGCGAGTTGGACGGGGGGAATCGCGAATCAGAATCGTGGGACGCTCGGCGGCAATATCGTGAATGCGTCGCCAGCGGCCGATTCGTTGCCGGCGCTGCTAGTGTATGAAGCGGAGCTGATTTTGGTGTCGGCGCGCGGTGAACGGCGCGTGGCGTACCGGGATTTTCACACGGGCTACAAGAAGATGGGCCTCGCGGCGGACGAGCTGATCCGAGCGGTTTGCCTGCGGCGAGAATTTTCGGGATATGTCTCCTACGCGCGCAAAGTGGGGGCTCGCGACGCGCAGGCGATATCGAAAGTGTGCATCGCGGCGCTGGGACGCATCGTGAATGGCGCGATCGACGATGTGCGGATCGCAGTCGGGAGCGTGGCACCGACTCCGACTCGGTTGACGGAGACGGAGCGGATATTGAAGGGAAAGCGGCTCGATGCGGCGGCGGTGGAGGTCGCGCGAAAGATGGCGGCAGTCGAGACGCGACCGATCGACGACATTCGGTCGACCGCGAGATATCGCGCGGCGGTGGTGAGCAACCTCGTGGGCGAGTTTCTCGAGAGGCTCGCACCGGAGGCGACGTGAGCGACGTGCTGGCGGTGTGGAATCGCCTGGCAGCGGCGGAAGCGGAAAACGAAATCGTGGGCTGCTGTGGATCACGAGCGTGGGCGCGACGAATCGTGAGCCGCAGGCCGCTGGGCGACGAAGCGGCGCTGTTGGCAGCGTCGGACGAGATATGGCGCGGATTGAGCGAGGCGGATTGGACGGAAGCGTTCCGAAGTCATCCGCGCATTGGTGAGTCAAGCGCTGAGGAGGCGATGGAAGGACGCTCTGCGGAGTGGTCGGCGCAGGAACAGAGTGGCGTGGCCACGGGAGGCGGTGGCGTCAAGACTGCGCTGGCGGACGCGAACCGGGATTACGAGAGGCGGTTTGGACGCATTTTCATCGTGTGCGCTACGGGGAAGAGCGCCGCTGAGATTCTGGCAATTCTGCGGCAGCGACTGCAGAATGACGTGGTCACCGAGCTGCACGAAGCGGCCGAGCAGCAGAGGCTGATCACGCAAATTCGTCTGAAAAGGTGGCTCGCTGGATGACTCGTATTTCAACGCACGTGCTCGACACGGCTCGTGGGATGCCAGCGGGAGACGTGGCAGTGCATCTGGAACGGCACGAGAGTTCCGGGGAGTGGCTGATACTGGGATCAGCCCGAACCGACCAAGACGGGCGCAGCGGCGAACTGCTGAGGGACGGGGAAGAGCTTTCGCCCGGCGTTTACCGGCTGGCTTTCGACACGGGGAGCTACTACGCGGCGCAGGGAGCGCAGGGATTATATCCCATCGTGCAGGTGACTTTTTCCGTGAGAGACGGCGAGACGCATTTCCATATTCCGTTGCTGCTGAGCCCGCACGGGTACACGACTTACCGGGGAAGTTGAACCGATGATCGCGCTGGGCGAAAACCGATATGGTAAATCGCGCGTGCGGCTGGTGCGCGTGAAGCGCGACAAGGATCGCCACGACCTGCGGGAGTGGACGCTGGAGGCACTGCTCCAGGGCGATTTCGAGACGTGTTTCAAGGACGGCGACAACAGCAAAATCCTCGCCACGGACACGATGAAAAACACCGTGTATTCGCTGGCGCGGAAGTCAGCAGGCAGCTGCATGGAGGAATTCGCGAGGGAAATGGTGGATTTTCTGCTGAGCCGGAATCCGCAAGTGTCTCATGCGGAGGTCACCGTGTGGGAGAAGGCGTGGGAGCACGTGGCGACCGGAGGAAAGCCGCACCCGACGACGTTCGTGCAGTCGAGCGGAGAGCGCCAGACGACAAAAGTGGGGCGGGCGCAGAAAGGCAGGTTCTCAGTTGCGTCGGGACTTGAGAATCTGATCATCATGAAGACGGCGAAGTCCGGTTTTGAGGGCTACATCCAGGATTCGCTGACGACGCTGCCGGAGACGGCCGATCGTTTGTTCGGTACGGTGCTGCGCGCAACCTGGAACTACGCAAGGGCCGACGCGGATTTCGACAAGCTGCGGGCGCAGATCCGCGAGATTCTGCTCACCGTGTTTGCCGGACACGACAGCAAATCGGTGCAACACACACTGTATGCGATGGGCGAGGCTGTTCTAAAAGGTGTGTCGGAAGTGAGCGAGATCGAACTGACGATGCCGAACATTCACTGCCTGTTGGTGGACCTGTCGCGCTTCGGACAGGACAATCCCAACGAAATCTTCGTGCCGACCGACGAGCCACACGGCTACATCGAAGCGCGCATCCGCCGCCAGGGATAAGATCCGGTGCCAACCAACGAAAAGAGCGGAACCCAAGCAGAAAAGGTGATCGCGCGCTGCCGAAAGATTGCGAGTTTCAGCGAGCAACCCGGCCGCACGAGCCGGACGTTTCTCTCACCGCCGATGCGCGATTGTCATCAGGAGATCGCCAATTGGCTCGAGCCGCTAGGGGTGGAGATCAGAATCGATGCCGCTGGGAACTTTCGCGCGCTCTATGCTGCCACAGAACCCAACGCTCCGCGCCTGCTTATCGGTTCGCACCTCGACACCGTTCCCGACGCAGGAGCTTTCGACGGCGTTCTGGGAGTAATTCTAGGCGTCGCGTTGCTCGAGAGTTTGCACGGCGAGCGGCTTCCCTTCGGAATTGAGGTTGTAGGTTTTTCCGAGGAGGAGGGAGTTCGCTTCGCGACGCCGTTCATTGGCAGCCGCGCGCTGGTGGGCAGACTCGACGAAGCCATTTTGAGGCGTGAGGATGCGCGCGGAGTGAGCGTGCGCGCAGCCATTGAAGATTTTGGGTTGGAGCCGAGCGAGATTCCCGACGCTCGCTTGAAGGGCGACATTCTGGGGTACATCGAGTTCCACATCGAGCAGGGGCCTGTCCTGGAGGATATGGGGCTTTCGCTGGGCGTGGTGGAAGCCGTGACCGGGCAGAGCAAGATGGAATTCACATTTACCGGACGCGCCAGCCATGCGGGTACCACGCCGATGCACCTGCGTCGCGACGCAATCGCGGGCGCGGCGGAGTGGATCGCCGCAGTCGAGCGGGAAACACAGCGCGTGCCGGGCCTTCTGGCGACGGTGGGAGTGCTTGAGGGGAAAACCGGCGCAACAAATGTAATCGCCGGAAAGGCCCGGCTGACTCTGGATGTGCGCCACCGGGCGGACGACGTCCGAGCCGGCGCCGTGGAAACTCTGATTCGCCTGGCGAAAGAGATCGCGGCGCGGCGGGGGCTCTCCGTGCAATACGGCACTCCCGTGAACCTCGAGTCGGTGGCCATGGATTCGTTTCTCGTCGGCCAGATCGAGGAGGCAATGCGAAAAGCGGGATGCGCGCCGCACCGGATGGTGAGCGGCGCGGGCCACGATGCCATGATCCTGGCCGAGAAGGTTCCCGCCGCCATGATTTTCCTGCGAACCCCCGGTGGCATCAGCCACAACCCGGAAGAGAGAGTCAACGTTGAGGATGTGGAGAAGGCGCTCGAGACGGGAGTGCACCTGCTTGAGTTGCTGGCCTGCTCACCCGCGCTGCAAAAAAAGGAGAATTGAACGTGCATAATCTGGGCCAAACCAGGAGTTCCAATCGCGCCGACCACTTGCTGCTGACGTCGGACACGTTCGTGCGCACACCGCTGCCCGGGATGAAGGGCTGCACCGCCATCGTTCACATCGGGCCGGCGCTGGGCGCGGCGTTCACGCAGTACACGGCCGAGTTCGAAGCGGGCGGCGAATTGGGCGAAGTGGAAGCGCAACGTTTTGTGTACGTGCTGGAGGGAACGGTCAAGTGCGAGACGAAAGACAAGAATGCCGACCTGGGCGCGCGCGGGTATGCGTTTCTCCCGCAGAACGTGGAGCACCGAGTGACGGCCGCGCGCGCGAGCCGCGTTGCGGTGTTCGAGAAAACCTACCAGCCGCTCGAATCGGCCAAGCCTCCGGCGGCGATCGTGTCATCCGAGGACTCCGTCGTGCCAAATCCGCTGGGAGGCGATCCGGATTTGCAGGTGAGGTGCTTGCTTCCGGACACGCCGAGCTTCGATTTCGCGGTTAATACGATGGTGTATCAGCCGGGCGCAGCGCTGAGCATGGTGGAAATGCACGTGATGGAACACGGGCTGCTGATGCTGGAGGGCGGCGGAATCTACCGCCTGGGCGATTCGTGGTATCCGGTGACCGCCGGAGACTTTATCTGGATGGGACCGTGGTGTCCGCAGTGGTTCGGAGCGATCGGGAAAGTGCCCGCCAAATATCTGATCTACAAAGACTGGAACCGGCATCCGCTGGCCTCCAAGTAGATGAATCTGGAAATCGATTCCGCGAGCCTGCTTTCTGAAATTGAAGCGCTCGCGTTAATTTCGGAAGCGGAACCGCCTGTGGTGACGAGAATCGTCTTCACGCCGGCGGACATGCGCGCCCGCGCGTGGTTGATCGAGCGGTGCGAAGCTGCGGGTCTTGCGGTGCGGCGTGACGCCGTCGGGAACACTTTTGCGCGATGGCAAGGGTCCGATCCCGGAGAGCCGGTGGTTGGCACCGGCTCGCACATCGACGCGATTCCCAACGCAGGGAAATACGACGGCGTCGTGGGCGTTCTTGGGGGACTTGAGGCCATACGCGCCTTGCAACGCGGCGGATTTCGCCCGAAGAATTCGATCGAGCTGCTCGTGTTCACGTCGGAAGAGCCAACGCGATTTGGAATCGGATGCCTTGGCAGCCGGCTGCTTTCCGGGACGCTCTCGCCGGAGAAGGCGAGGAGGCTAAAGGACGGCAACGACGAGTCGCTCGACGAAGTGCGCCGCAAGGCAGGGCTTGACGGGGAGCTTGAGAGCGTCAAATTGCCGCGCGGATATTACAAGGCGTTTGTAGAATTGCACATCGAGCAGGGACCTTTGCTCGAGCGCGAGGGAGTGCCGCTCGGGATCGTGACGAAAATTGCGTCACCCGCGAGCGCGCGCGTTTCAATCAAAGGCGCGGGAGGGCACGCGGGCGGGGTGCTGATGCCAGACCGGCGGGACGCGCTGTGCGCGGCATCGGAGCTGATTTTGGCGATCGAAAATGCCGCGCGGACGAGCGGGGCGATCGATACCGTGGCGACCGTCGGCATGTGCGAAGTGTTTCCCGGCGCGGTGAACAGCATTCCGAGTCGCGTGCGCATTAGCGTCGACGTGCGCGATACCGATCTCGAGCGGCGGGACAAGGTCATGCACGCCGCGGAAACTGCGTCGCAACAAATTGCGGCGCGGAGGCGCGTATCCATCGAGATCGAGCTGGTGAACGCGGATGCGCCGGCCGAGTGCGCTCCGAAAGTGGTGGATGCGCTCTGTGAGTCGTGCCGGAAGCGCGGGGAGAAGTTTCAACTGATGATCAGCCGCGCGTACCACGATTCCCTTTTCATCTCGCGCATCGCGCCGGTCGCGATGCTGTTCATTCCCTGCCGCAACGGGTACAGCCACCGCCCGGACGAATACGCATCCATCGAGGATATCGCTCGGGGGACGCTGGTGCTGGCGGAGACGCTGGCGAGCCTGTCCGCATAGCGGCCTGAACGTCTCGGCCCTGAATATTGTTTAGTTGCATCACGTTTCGGACGTCTCGTACCCAAGGCCGATTCGGCCAACCACTTGGGATACAATCCGCGCCGTGAAGGTCGATTTGCAAAAAGTCCGCGGGATCGCGATCGCTTATTTCTGGTCTATCGTTGTCTGGCTGGGTCTCTCACCGATCATGGCTGGGCAGGACGAGGTCCGCCTGGCGCAAAGAGGGATACTGCCGGGATTCTGGCACTTGTGGCTTGCTAATGCCGCGTGGCTTTTGACTTCCGCGCTCCTCACGCCGCCGATTTTCTCAATCGTCCGCAGGTATCCGATCAACAAGCAGGCATTCTTCCGGCGCGTCGGCGGGTACGTTCTGGGCGGCATACCCTTCATGTTTGTTTCCATACTCACGCGATGGATCATCCTGCCGCCTTACGACGTTTTGACCCAACAATTCGGCCCACGGTCCTTCCAGAGTTTGCTCGGCAACGCTTATTTGTTCGGCAATCAACTGTGGGACTACCTTGTGACCATCGTCGCGGCCCACGCTTATGGGTATTTCACGCGGGTTCGAAACCAGGAACTCGAGCGCGCGGAACTCGAACGAGAGCTTGCGGCAAGCGAACTGCAGGCGCTGAAGAGCCAACTTCATCCGCATTTCTTGTTCAACACCCTCCAAGGAATCTCCGCGTTGATCGATCGCGATCGAGGACGAGCCAAAACGATGGTGCTTAGACTGTCGGCCCTGCTCCGCACCGCCCTTCAGGAAGCGAACTCCGATCTCGTCACGCTCGAAGAAGAGTTGAAGTTCGCTGAGGACTACCTGGATATCGAAAAGATGCGGCTCGCAGAACGGCTCGAGATTCGCTGGAACATTCAGCCCAACACGCGTCAACTGCTGGTGCCGCAGATGGTGCTGCAGCCGGTGGTTCAGAATGCCATCGTTCATGGAATCGCGTGCTGCCGGGAAGGCGGCTGGCTGGAGATTGCGTCGCGGAGCACGGAAGCGACGATGTTGCTGAGCGTCGAAAACAGCGTCGGAGGCAAGGATCGGCCGGGTTTGGGGCTGGGCCTGCAGAATACCCGTTCCCGGTTGAGGCATCTCTATGGCGACGAAGGGACTCTAACCTTCGAGATAACGAAGGATCAAATCGCGAGAACGACCCTTCTCCTGCCTGCGCTCGATTCTCGTAATCTGGAACCCGCGAAGCTGGCGATGGGCGAAGGGTCCAAGTAGCGGATGGTGCCCTTTGCGTGTCCTGATCGTCGATGATGAACCACTTGCCCGAGTCGCTCTTCAAAGAGTGGTGCGCGAAAGGGACGATATTGAAGAGTGCAATTTTGCAAGCGATGCCGTGGAAGCTCTCGCTCGGCTGCAAGAAAGCGACTTCGACGTCTTACTGCTCGATATCTGCCTGCCCGAATTGTCTGGCATTGAATTCGCCGACAGCCTGAAGAAGCGCGAAGCGCCCTTGCCTTCGATTATCTTTGTCACCGCTCACGAACAGTATGCCGTTGCGGCATTTGAGAAACATGCGGTGGATTACGTGCTTAAGCCGTTTTCAGAGAAAAGAATCCACGAAGCGCTGGATAAGGCCGCTCGCCGAACTCAGAGCGATCGAGCCGCGCGTATGCTGGATCTTCTGCCTCAGATCGAAGGGCTGCTAACAAAACCATCGCGTATCGCGATCAAAGCCAAGGGAAGGATTCTATTCGTCGATCCCGCCGAAGTGGTCACGGTGGAGTCTCAAGGCAATTACGTTTTGCTGCAGAGGAAGTCGGGTTCCGACCTTCTCCGCGAATCCATGTCCACGATCGCGGAGAAACTCCGGCCGTACGGATTTGTCCGCATTCATCGTTCCGTGCTAATCAACGCTTCCTTTGTGGAGGAGATCGAGCCTTGGGCGACCGGCGAATATGTTCTGCGCATCAGGGGAGGAAAGGAATTCACTGTTTCCCGTACGTACAAGAAGAATCTGCATTCTATTGCCCCCTTATGGTTCGGGACGGATGGTTTCCGAGCCGGCTAACGAACTTCGTTTCCGTAGAAATTCCGCAGAGATCGCTACCCAGCCACATCGCGTACTGCTGACCGTCCGGGGCATTTCGCCTCCCGTTTATGGAAACTCATCGAAGGGGGATTCCTTTTGTTGTAGGCGGACGGAAGATGGTTACGATGCGGCAGAGACACAACGTGAGCCGCCGCAAATCGGGTGCGAACGCTCCCATCTCTCTTCGTTAATCCATAGGCGCTTCTCCGAGTTGCTTCCGCAAACCATTGAAAAGACGAATCCGAAATTGGAAGCGAACTGGTTTCCAAAGTGCAACACCCCCAGCGCTCTTCAGACGTCCGCAGCAACTCTACGTCTCGGGCTTAACGAGGGCACAGAGGAGAAGATTGCGGGAGTCGCGTTCGCCGAGCTTTATCCGCGCGATGTTCGACCCCTTCAACCGCTCAACGGACTCGTGGTGAGGGCGAGCGAGTAATTCTAGCGAATGGTCACACTCGTGGAGTATGGAACAGTGCGGGAAGAGAAAGAACCGCGGCCCAGTCGCGCCCTTCGTTTCGGTGCCTTCCACGTGAATCCTGTTGCGCGCGAATTGCGGAAGGATGGCGTGCTCATACACTTACCGCCTCAGCTTTTTCGCATCTTGTCGATGCTGCTCGACAAGCCAGGAGAAACTGTCACTCGAGAGGAGATACGCCAGAGACTTTGGGCTCCGGGGACATTCGTGGATTTTGAACACAACCTGAACAGCGCGATCAAGAAGGTCCGCACGGCGCTCGGCGACTCGGGACAAACCCCTCGATACATCGAAACCATTCCCCGCGTCGGTTACCGCTTCATCGCCCGAGTCGAAGCAGCCGGAGTGTAAAGGAAACCAAAAGAGCCACACGGGTGGGCGTTGAGCCTATTCCATTCGCAAGGATGACGCGACGACGCGGCACCATCCCGTGAAAGCGCTAGATCATCGGCGCTGCCACAAGCGAAGCCGAGACCTTGCGCTGATACTCGTGGGCTTTCGCGAGGATTCCCGGCTTATCCATGGTCATCATCACGCGGTTTTCCATCACGATTTTGCCCGCGATTACAACGGTTCTGACGTCGTGAGCGTTCAGGGCATAGACGAGCTGCGAATACACGCTGTACATCGGCGTCGAATGGGTCGCGCCCGTGCCGATCAGCACGAGGTCCGCTTGCTTGCCAGCTTCGAGCGAACCGATTTGTTTGTCGAGATGCAGCGCGCGTGCGCCGCCGATCGTGGCCATCTCCACCACTTGGCGCGCGGGCAGGGCCCTCGGATCCATGCGTGTGACCTTTTGCAGTTTCGCAGCGATGTTCATTTCCTGAAACAGATCCTGATTATTGTTGCTGGCGGCGCTGTCTGTTGCCAGACCGACGGGCTGCCCCGCGGCCAGCAGATCGACAACGGGCATGACGCCGGACGCCAGTTTCATATTACTCGAGGGATTGTGGATGCAGCCCACGCCGAGCCGCACGAGCGTAGCAATGTCCGATGAGTCCACCCAAATGCTGTGCGCGCTGACCACGTCGGGACCCAGAACCCCGATGCTTTCCAGATAATGCACGGGCGAAGCCTTGTACTTTGCGCGGCTCAGCTCGCTTTCGAACGGGGCTTCCGCCAGATGGATCAGGATCGGTACGCCGTTGCGTCGCGCCAGGGCCGCGGCAGCCTTCAGGTTCTCCGTCGAGAGCGTGTAAATGGAGTGGGGCGCCACTGCGGGCGTGATCAGCGGGTCGCCGTTCCAGTGGTCTATGAACTTTTGCGTGTACGCCAATGCCTCAGCGGGGGTCTTGTGATCCGGCGCCGGGAAATCGAGGATCGTCTCGCCCAGCACGCCGCGCATGCCTGCTTCCTTCGTGACACCGGCGACCACGTCTTCGAAGTAATACATGTCCGCGTAGGTGGTAATCCCGCCGCGGAGCATCTCGAGGACTCCCAGCCGCGTTCCCCACAGGACGAAATCCGGCGTCACATTGCGCGCTTCCGCGGGGAAGATGTACTTTTGCAGCCAATCGTTGAGGGAATGGTCTTCCGCGACGCCACGGAAGAGGCTCATCGCCGCGTGGGCGTGCCCGTTGATCATCCCGGGCATCACGATGGTGCCGGCCGCGTCAATTGTCTTCGCGTCGCGCGACTGCGTCTCGAGGTCGGCTCGGTGGCCGACAGCGATAATCGTGTCGCCCTGAATGGCAACAGCCCCATCCTCGATCACGCGGAACTCCGGGTCCATCGTGATGACGGTGCCGCCGCTTATGAAGAGGTCCACGCTGTCCTTTCTCCTTCAGTCTTAATCAGCCCAGTGTGGGCGTCAAGCTCAGCGAATGAGTTAGGCGAATGGCCAACCCGGCGGGGGCGGGTATTTTTACGGGGCAAGCGAGAATGGCGGCAACCGCAGTGGCCATTCCCGCTTGCGAGGTCTGCATCAGAAGAGGACGCTCAGCGACATCTGGATTTGCCGCGGACTGCCGATGGTCTTGTTGGTTATGCCCAAGCCGCCCAGAGACGGGCAGACGTACAGGGCCTGGTAAGTGGTATCGCAAGGGGGGATCGTCGCGGGCTGACCCTGATACGGAAAATCGCTGAAGCTGGGGTTTTGTGAGACGTTATCGACGGGGATATCGAAGCTTGCAGTGTTGGTCAAGTTGAAGACCTCGAACGTGTACTTCAGCCGGAAGCGCTCGCTCAGCTTCGTGTCCTTCACAATGGAAATGTCCGCGCGCTTTTGCCAAGGCTGGCGGAAGATGTTTCGCTGGCCGTTGCTGATGAAGTTTGTTTCGTACGGATCGTTCGAGGGAATTCCACCGTCCAAATCACCAGGATTCAGCAGAGGCAAGGTGAAACACGAGGCGTTGAGCGCAGCGGTGCCGCCGGGGTCGGCGCCGCTGGCGCCGGTAACCGCGCTCTTCGCGGTGCAGTTCGAAGCGAGCGGAACGATCGGGTTCGTGATCCCGTCGGAAGTGCCGAAGTAAATGCTGCCGACCGCGCCCGAGTAGTCGATGACACTGTAGGGTTGGCCGCTCTGGAGGACCGTGACGCCTTCGAGCGCCCAGCCGTCCGCAAACTTTCCATGCCACGAAGATTCGGTAAAGAAATTGTGCATTCGGAAGAGATAGGAAAAATTGAAAACGTGGGTCCGGTCGAAGTCCGAGTTGCCATAACCCGAATGCAGGTCGGCGGGATTGTTGCCGTTGTAGAAGAGCCCCATGGCGCTTTGCTCGTCGAGCGAGTGCGAATAGGTGTAGGAAAAGCCGACCTGCATCCCATGGCTCAAGCGTTTTTCGACGTGGGCCTGAAGCGCGTTATACGCCGAGACACCCGCCGCCGTGTACGACTCCGACTCCGCCGAATAGCCGATGTAAGGAACGCGAAGGTCGATGTTGCCTCCCTCGAAGGTCTCCTGATAGGGCTGGTTCTGCGGTTCGCCCGCGGGCGGATTGGGCAAATTAATCGGAGTAAATGAGCCTTGGCTGGTCACAACGGTGTAGCCATAGGTGTAGTCCTGTTCGACAGGAGTGCCTGGCCGGATAGGGTGAGTGGGCGTGGCAATTTGGGCCTCGTTGAACGGCACGGGGACAACTTCGTGGCGGCCGAGGTTGCCGACGTAGCCGACTTCGATAGAGAGGTCGTTGCGCGGCTGCCACTGAACGTCGAGCGTCTGGTTCAGAGTATATGGGAGCTTGTTCTTCCGGTTGTAAACCGCAAAGGAGAAGAGCGGTAGACCGCCTTCGATCATCCCTGCATTGGGTATGGACAGGGTAGAGGGATCACCGGTGGGAGGCGGCCCAAGCGCCGGGCCCCAGGGATTTTCGAAGCCGCTACCGCATACGATCCCAAAAGCGAGGCAGGCCGGCGAACTTGCGTCGTAAGGCGCGCACGCCGTATAGGCATAGGCGCTGCAAGACTGCGAATTCACGTAGGGCGGAGACTGTGCGACGCCAAAAGGGCCTCCGGGTATCACGCCCGATGCGAAACCGGGCGAGAGGTAGGTGAAAAGTTCGCCCCGATCATAGTACATGCCCCAGCCGGCGCGGACCACGAGTTTGCTATTGAACTTTTTCGGGCTCCACGCCACGCCCAAGCGAGGCGCGAGTCCCCATTGACGCCCCGTCAGAGTTGAGTCACTGACACCGCTGGTGGGATGCAGTTTGTTGTTACCGGCAATGATGAAGCCGTTCGACTTGATGACGTCGTTGACCGCATCGTAACTATAGAGAGAGGGCTCGAAATTGTAGAGTTCGCCGTTCGTTTCGGTGAGACCGCCGTGGTAATCGTACCGGAGGCCAAAAGTGAGGCTGAGATTGGAACGAATCTGAAATTTGTCTTGAACGTACTCTCCGGTTTCATTGGAACGATAGTGCCGGTTGGCATCGCCCTGCAGGAAGCTCGTGGCGATGAACCCGTTGATGTTGTAGGTGACCGGCACGCCCCCCAAGAAATCTGAAAAATCGTTGAAGCCGATCATACCTTTGTTGGTTCGGTCGTCCCGAGGGTTGAGCTGAGTGTAGGAAAAACTGCCGCCGAAGGTGATGGTATGCCTGCCCTTGGTCCAGATGGCATCGGCCGAGGGCATGAAGCGGTTCTGGAAAACTCCCGTGAAGGCGCCTTGAGAGACCGCTCCCTCGCCAATACTCAAGGCTGCGCCGAAGACATCATCTGTGTTGTAGAGATAACTGTTCGTCAAGTATGACGGGTTTCCGAAATTATCGGCGATGGTCAAGCCGGGGAAAAACGAGGAGCCGAAAGTGTTGATGGTAGCGTCCGCGAGGGATATGCATCCCCCGCATCCTCCGTTGGCAGAGGGTTGGTTCCCTAGATTCGTCAGGTAGGTCGCGAAACTGGACGGCGTAAAGGGTTCCTGGACCGTGCTGTAGACCTTCTCCCGGATGAAGCCGAAGACTTCGGCGACGCTGAGGTTTGGCGTCAACATTTGCGTGTTCGTGATCGAGGCCACTTGACTCCCCGCGTCGAGACGCTGCGGGAAGTCAGAGACGCCCGAGTACGCGTAAGGAGCGGTGGTCGGATCGTGCTGGTAGTAGTATTTCAAAGCCAATGTGTCCTTCGATGTGGCGATGAAGTCGAGATCGGCGACGGCCTGATCGGCCAAGAAACGGGCAGTGCCCAGCGTGAAAGTGTCCTCGGGAAAATTGATCGACGGTGTGAATCCATCAGCCGAAGGGATCAGGTACTGGCCGTTGGGCAGCTTGTAGTTCAACAGGCCATACGAGATGGGGTTGATCTGGCCGGGGCCCGTGCCGATCGTGGCGGGCAGGCTAATCGTCGAAGTGAAGTAAGGACACGGAGGCGCCGCGCAGGTCGCGCTGGCCACGGTTTCCTCGGCAGCGGTGGCCAAGCCGTTGGGGGTGCGGTCATCCGACAGGTAGTAGGGTACAGCAACACGCGAACTGCCGATCTCCTGATCGGAGTCGTGGATGTGCTGGTAAGAGATGAAGCCAAAAAGTTTGTTCTTGATGAGCGGACCACCCAAAGTTCCGCCGCCAACCTCGCGATGCAACCCCGGGACCTTCTCAGAGTCAGGGATGTTGGGGTCTTGATTGTTGAAGTATGGCGCGGCGTTCCACTCGTTGGTTCCTCGATGCAAGTAGCCCGAGCCGTGAATGCTGTTGGTGCCGGAAGAAGTACTCAAGTCAATGTGCGCGCCGCTGGTGGAACCCTGCTGCGCATCGTACATCGAAGCATTTGCGCGGAGTTCCTGGATCGTCTCTGGAGCAGGAGTGGGAAGCGCCTGGCCGATCGCGAGATAGGGCGATGCCGTGGTCTGAACCGGCTCCGCCGTGGTGTTGTTGGCCATGGTAACGCCCGTGTTATTCACGATGCGGCCCGAGGACACCGAACTGGTGCTCTTGCCGTTGAAGAGATTGCTGGCGTCGACTCCATTGAATAGGAAAGTGTTGCTCGTGTCGCGCTGACCGTTGGCCCAGATCGGCTGATTTCCGAGGCCGGTGTTGACGCCGGCGCCGGCGGTAAGCTCCGCGTTCACGCCTGGCGACAGAATAGCGAGGCCCGTGAAGCTGCCTGTGGGAAGCGGGATGGCTTCGAGTTGAGCCCTGTCCAAGACGTAGCCGTTGGTTGTGTCCACCGCGTTTACGAGCGGAGTCTCAACGACCGTGACTGTGGTGCTCACCTGGCCAACCTTAAGCGCGGCGTTCACGGTTGCGGTGCGGTCGGCTTGCACTGTGATCGACGGTATTTTTTGCGATTGAAAGGAGTCATGCGTGAACGTGAGGGTGTACGTACCAATGGGCAAATTAACAAATTCGTAGGAACCGCTCGAGTTGGTTTTCTGCGTCCGTGTGAGGGTGGTTTGATCGCCGACGAGCGTTACGACCGCGTCCACAACGGCCGCACCCGAGGCGTCAGTAACGGTGCCGGTGATTCCACCGAGCGTCTGGGCGTGCGCGCCCGGCACGAAAGCCAAAGCGATACAAGCGGCCAACACCACGAAGAAAATCGAGAGCAGAACTCTCTGAAACATCCGTTCCTCCCAGAAATGTGGAGATACACACCCAAGCGCAACCGCCGTCCGAGGACGTTCAAGGCGCATCTCAGTTTGTTGCGCGATGCTGGCGGTGTCGCCCCAAAAGATGACGGAAGTTACGCCACTTCCCCCTCTTAGGCGAAGAGTATTTTTTGAATGGTCCGTATCAGCTATTTTTATTCTCGGGAGTAGGCGGCAATCCACCCGCTCGCCTTTTCACGGCGAACCATAGCAAACCCGCAGCGAGGTATGCGAGGAAAATGTAGGGTAGCCTGCCGTATGGCCCCGCCGGAACGGGATACAGATTTCCGAGGAGCGCGAGCAGCATCGCGAGGAACGCCAGTAGGGATACGATCCACGCAGTAAACCCGGCAGCGCCATGATCGCGCAAGTAGCGCGGAAGCGCGACGCACACGAGCGCGTAGGCGACGATGAATCCGTAAGTGGCGAGAGAGCCCATCCAGCCGTACACGTCGAGGCCGGCGGAGCCGAGACCAGCGAGGATCGCCACGGGAAGAACCGCTGCGATACCGGTAACGAGCACGGCGATGTGCGGAGTCTCGTTGCGGGCGTGCGTTGAGCGCAGCGAGGAGTGAGCGAGGCCATTGTGCGCCATGAGCATCAGAACGCGCGCGGCGGCCGTGATGCATGCGAGCGTTCCGGCAAAGAGGCTTACGAGAGCTCCGACGTCGATCAACGGGCCGAGCGCCGGCGCGCCGGCCACACGAGCGAGCACGTGCATCGGCGCATCGCTCGCACCGAGGTCCTGCCCGACGACGCGAAAGCCCATGACTTCGGTGTAAGCGCAAAGAACGAAGAACGCGCCGCCGAGAATCGAGCTTTGAATCACGGCGCGCGGGATGGTTTTCAAGGGATTGCGCGCTTCCGATCCGAGAGTGGTAGCGCTTTCGAAGCCGACAAAACTGAACAGGGCAAGCACGAGGCCAAGGCGCAGGCCGCTCCCCGTCACACCGCGCAGACGGAACTGGCTCACGTCCCAGTGCGAACCGTGGCGGACGAGCACGAGCGCTAGGACGATGACGATGAACAGAACCGAAACGGCCTCGATCCATAGCATCAGCCGCGCGGAAATTTTCACGTCGCGCCAGGCGATCCACATGGAAACGGCGACGACGATCAGCGCGAGAAGGACGGTGGATGTGGCGTGGCCGATCGCGTCGCGGAGGAGCAGGTTGGCGTAGTGATAGAAACCGCCAATCACGCTCGAAGCCGTGGCGACGTAGGCGAGGAGCAGGCTCCAGGCGGTGGTGGCGCCGAGCCATGGCGGCAGGATCATTCCCGCATAGGTGTAGAGCGAGCCTGGTGAGGACGAGTAGCGCGCAAACCGGCCGATGCACCAGGCAACCAGCAGGATCGCGACGGTGGCCATTACGTAGGCGAGCCAGGTGCCGTTGCCGGCAAGCGCGCAGACCAGAGGAATGGTCGCGACGGGCGTGGTAGTGGGCGCGATCGTAGAAACAGATTGCGCGAGCGTCTCCATCGGGGAGAGGACCTCGCGACGCAGGCCGTAGGCTGGCTCGTGGCCGGATGCCTGCGAGCCGCCGGGAAATGGAGGCGGGGTGGTGTCTGCTGGTTGAGTCGGTGCAGCCATGGCGTACCATACAGGTCTCGCGTCACGGGCGCAAGACGTCAGCGAGTGCTCCAAATCACGCAATTGGTGCTATATCCGTTATTAAAATTTCGGAACTCTCGTTGACAGTAGTGTCTACCTACTCGACGATGAAGATGATTGGAGCCCACCTGTGCCGCGAAAAGACTATTCCGTATTCCTGATCATTCCGATTCTGATCGTTGCAGTTGGATCTTGCCTGGTGTGGTTGAATCGTCCAGTTCTCTCGCCAAGCGTCACAGGCCTCAATCAAATTACGCACGACGGATTAGTGAAGACGAATCTCGCTTCCGATGGCTCGAATCTTTATTTCACGGAAATCTCTGGAGAGAATTCCATCATCGCAAAAGTCCCCGCCACGGGTGGCGACGTTTCCAAGTTCCCCGTCGCTTTTCCGAGCGCCCAGTTACTCGACGTCTCGCCGCTGCATTCTTCTTTGCTGGCCTCTGAAAACAAGGCGGGACCGTCCTCGGAATATCCTTTTTGGATGTATTCATTAAATGGCGGCGCGGCTCAACGCTTCGGCAATCTGACTGGCCAAGAAGGTGTTTGGGCGCCCGACGGGCAGCACGTACTGCTAGTGAAAGGTTCCGCTCTTTATCTCACGGACGCCAGTGGCGGGCCGGCAAAAGAGCTTGTGAAGGTGGAGGGGACGCCCTACTACCCGCGATATTCACCCGATGGGAAGCGCGTCCGTTTCAGCGTGGGAGACATTTCTCAGAACACATCCTCGATCCAGGAGATGAACAGCGACGGTTCAGGACTGCATGCGCTGCTTCCGGAGTGGCATGACGTTTCGTCCAAATGTTGCGGCAGTTGGTCCGCCGATGGGCGCTACTACATTTTTCAGGCCACCGAAAACGCCATGGGCAGCAGCGGAAACCTTTTTGCGCTCGCGGAACCTGCCGGCCCATTCGAAAGAAAAAAAGTCGAAAAGCCGGTCAGACTCACCCAAGGGTCAATTTCATTCTCGGATCCTGCGCCTGCTGCGGATAGCAAGAAAATCTGGGCACTGGGGCTAAATATCCGCGGAGCGGTGGTGAAGTACGACCCTGCATCCGGTAAATTTGTGCCATTCCTCTCCGGCATCTCTGCGAGCGACTTGGATTTCTCGCCTGACGGCCAATGGGTCACGTACGTTTCCATTCCGGCAGGCACACTCTGGCGTTGCCGTATTGATGGATCGCAACAACGGCAGTTAACTTTTCCACCGGGAAGGGCCGCTCTTCCGCGATGGTCCCCCGATGGAAAACAGATCGCATATATAAATGTACGGGAAGGAACACCTTGGGCGATCTATATCGTGTCCACAGATGGTGGCGCGTCCCGACTTCTGGTTTCAGAAAAACTCACGCAGATCGACGTCAACTGGTCCCTCGACGGCGACAAGATTATTTTTGGCCGTATCACCGAGCGGAGGCCGGAAGGCCTCAGCATCGAGATCTATAATATGAAGACGCACGAGCTTTCCGCTATTCCCGGTTCCGAGGGCCTCTTTAGTCCTCGGTTATCGCCGGACGGCCACTACATCGCAGCTCTTTCAGCAAACCTGACAAAGCTGATGTTGTATGACACGCGAAACCAAAAATGGTCGGAATGGCAGACGTTAGAGTCGGGGGCGCTGAACTATCCTGTATGGTCCCCGGATAGCAAGTCGATCTACTTCGATGATTTGGTGAGCGGAGAGGGAGCTTACTGTCGCGCGAAGGTCGGCGAGAGTCACTACGAACATGTGTTTCTCCAAAAGGGCATCGAACGATACCTTGGCCCGTTTGGACTGTGGTCTGGCCGCGCTCCGGACGGCTCGGCACTGTTCGTCCAAGAGGCCAGCACTCGCGAAGTTTACGAGCTTCAAGTGGACTTGCCGTAGCGAGGCGAGCGAAGTCTGCGGGGCGATGAGGGATCGATGACAATGTTACGGCTTTGCCAAACGCCACTGAGCAGCATATGCGCGGCGGGAAGACGCGTGGGCGTGAAGAATCTTTTCTCGTGGCTTCTAATTTGTTTCTCGATTGTGTCCCTCTGCTTTGTATCTCCTTTGCACGCACGGCAAGAATCCAAGATCGAGAGAAAACTTGTTACGCGAGTAGAGCCTGACTATCCACCCGTGTTGAGGATGCGCCAGATTGGCGGCACGGTGCGGTTGGAAATTACTATTGCGCCCAAAGGAAACGTGGAAAACGCAAAAGTGCTTGGGGGCAACCCAATACTCGTTGAATCCGCGGTCGCTGCCGTCAAGAAATGGAAATATGCGTCCGCCGAAACCTCGACGACAACCACGGTCTCGCTCGAGTTCAATCCTTATCGCTAGTTGGTCAGTTTCGCGTTGCTCTAACCCCTACCCGTTCTTCGGTTGACGCCACAACATTCCGCCCCTATAGTGACTCACTTTCATCAAGAGGAATTTGCCTTGCTCGAGCGCGTTTTCCATCTTTCCGAAAACGACACCACGGTTCGTCGCGAACTTCTGGCCGGCCTGACGACGTTTATGACCATGGCCTACGTGGTGGTAGTGAATCCGCGGATTCTCTCCGAGGCGGGGATGCCGGTGGAAGGCGTGCTTTTCGCCACTTGTATTTCGGCGGCGCTGGCGACACTGGTGATGGGCATTTGGGCGAACTACCCGATTGCGCTCGCGCCAGGGATGTCGCTCAACGCGTATTTCACATATTCGATCGTGATTGGGCGCGGCGTGCCGTGGCAGACCGCGCTCGGCGTGGTGTTGCTGTCCGGGCTGCTTTTTCTCCTTCTGACGCTGACAAATGTGCGCGAGCAAATCGTCAATGGAATTCCGGATTGTCTGAAGCACGGAACGGCGGCGGGCATCGGACTTTTCATCGCCTTCGTGGGTTTCCGGAACGCGGGCATCATCGTGGCGAACAAGTCCACGTTTGTAGGCCTGGGCAAGGCCTCTGACCCGCAAGTGATCCTGGCGTCGCTGGGAGTGCTGCTGATCGCGATTTTGATGGCGCGACGCGTGGGCAGCGCGATTCTGATAGGAATCGTGGCGATCACGCTCGTGGGCATACCGCTGGGAGTGAGCCACTGGCCAACGCAGTTTTTCTCATGGCCACACCCGTCAGGAACGTTTCTCAAGCTGGATTTACGCTCGGCGACGAAGCTGGGGTTAGGCGAACTCGTTTTCGTGTTTTTCTTCGTCGATCTATTCGACAACGTAGGGACGCTCGTGGGGGTGTGCGACCAGGGAGGGTTCTTGCGGGACGGCAAGCTGCCGCGCGCAAGCCGCGCGCTGCTGGCCGATGCGTTTGGGACGATCGTCGGGGCCTTGACGGGAACGTCGACGGTCACGAGTTACATCGAGAGCGCTGCCGGCGTTGCTGCCGGGGCGCGCACGGGACTCGGGAATCTGGCGATCGCCGCGTTGTTCGTCGTCGCGATGTTCTGCGCGCCAATTGTGGCGGCCATTCCGTCGTACGCCACGGCACCAGCGCTGATTCTGGTGGGTGCGCTGATGTGCGGCGCGGTCGCCAAGGTCAAATGGGATGATTACACGGATTCGGTTCCGGCATTCTTGACGCTGATTGCCACGCCGCTGACGTTCAGTATTGCGACGGGACTGAGCCTGGGATTGCTCTCGTTCACGTTCCTGAAGTTGTTTACCGGACGACGCAAGGAGATTAGCCCGCTGATTTGGGTGCTGAGCGCGCTGTTTCTCCTGAGGTACGCATTCCTCGGCGTGGAGTAGTTCCCACTCACGCGAGGCTTCGAACACCAAGAGCCAAATAAGAAAGCTGCTAATAGGGGCGCTTGTTTAGCTGGCGCTCCCATGCGGCGAAGGCTTCGAGGGCTTCGTCGCGCATGGTTTGGATCATCGGAATCTTGCGTTCGGAATGCGGCTTGGGGATTTCCCGATAGATGAGCGAGTCGTCAAAGCCGGCTTTCGAGGCGTCGAGGGCCGTGCTGCCAAAGTATACGCGCGCGGGACGCGCCCAGTAAATTGCGCCGAGACACATCGGGCACGGCTCGCACGATGTGTAAATCTCGCAGTCGAGCAGTTCGAAGACGCCCAGTTTCGCACACGCTTTGCGAATGGCGATGATTTCCGCGTGCGCGGTAGGATCGTTGGTTGACGTGACGCAATTCGCGCCCTCAGCGATGATTTTCCCGTCCTTGACGACCACGGCGCCGAACGGTCCGCCTTGCCCCGAACGGACGTTTTCGATCGAGAGCTCGATGGCGCGAGCCATGAAGGGATTGCTCATTCATGAAGTATAAACGGGATGACTGCGTTCCGTGTGAGCCTCGCAGTTACTCTTCGCCGATGTCCTCTTTCCACAGGTCGGGATGATCGCGAATGTAATCCGCCATCATGGATACGCACTCCTCGGAACCGAGATCGACAACCCGGATGCCGAGAGAGCGCAGCCATTCGATGCCGCCCTGGAAATTGCGGGTGTCGCCGACTATCAGCGTGCCAAAGCCGAACTGGCGTACGAGTCCGCTGCAGTACCAGCAGGGCGCAAGCGTCGTGACCATGGTCATGTCACGGTAGCTTCGTTGACGTCCGGCGTTGCGGAAGGCATCCGTTTCGCCGTGCAGGGAAGGATCGCCGTTTTGCACGCGGCGGTTGTGGCCCGCTCCTACAAGGCGGCCACTGGCGTCAAAGATCGCGGCGCCGATCGGAAGCCCACCCTCGGCGAGGCCTTTCCGCGCCTCGGCCAACGCGACCGCAAGCATTCCGTCATAGGGCGAGAGGTGCACCGAAACTCATAATATACGCAAACTGCTGGAATCACTTATGTTTGGCAACGAACTCGGTTTTCGTCATCTCTTCGGAGATGCATGGGGAACCGGTGTTATGAGATCGATGTAGTGTCGCTCGACGTTCCCAACGCGCAATCGAAAGATCAGGAGTAGTACTGAGTGTCCTCGCCCAACACTCCATGTGTACCAAATCCCCGAGCTTCTGTCTCATTCCTTTTTTCGATGCCTGAGAATTGAACTTTCAATCACTTTCGTGCTGTTTGTTTTTGTACCATTTCCTGCACGGAATGGGACTTGTGTGCAGTTGTTCGGTTCTACTAGGAGCAATGAAGTGTTGGGCAATTTGCGATTCGTGTTCTTCATCTACCGAACCGGGGGAGATACCTGATGCGTATTGCCGTCATTGGCTCAGGCTACGTGGGACTGGTTTCAGCCGCTTGTTTCGCCGAGATCGGGCACGACGTAATTTCCGTGGATAACGATCGCCCAAAGATTGCGGCTCTCGAACGAGGCGAGGTACCCATCTACGAAGATCTTCTGCCGCAGCTATTGAAACGTCACTCCGGTGCAAGACTGAGGTTTTCGACGTCCGTCACTGAAGCGGTCAAAGCATCCGACGCGGTCTTCATCACCGTTGGAACCCCGCAGTCGGAAACAGGCGAGGCCGACCTTTCTTATGTGGAAGCCGTCGCGCACGAGATCGCGTCCGTCATCGACGCCAAGAAAGTGATCGTCGAGAAGAGTACGGTGCCGGTCCGCACGTGCGAATCACTCCGAAAAGTGTTGCTGCTCAACGGCGCCCAGCCTGGTTCGCTCTTCGTGGCTTCGAATCCCGAATTCTTGCGCGAGGGGACCGCAGTCACGGACTTCCTCTACCCGGATCGAATCGTAGTTGGGGCGGACGACGAATTCAGCGCCTCCGTGCTGCAGGCGATTTACCGGCCACTCACGAGCGGCGCTTACTACACGCAGAAAGACGCGATTGAGAGCGGTAAACGTTCCTATCAGCGAGCGCCCATCGTCGTAACGAACGCAAACAGCGCCGAATTGATCAAACATGCCTCCAACGCGTTCCTCGCGATGAAAATCTCCTTCATCAACGCGGTGGCCAATATTTCAGAAGCGGTGGGTGCCGACATCGAGCAAGTATGTCTCGGCATCGGCTCCGATTCCCGCATCGGACCGAAATTCCTGAACGCCGGCATCGGCTACGGCGGCTCTTGCTTTCCGAAGGACGTGAAGGCGTTTCACGCGGTGGCGAACCAGTGCGGGTACGATTTCGGCTTGCTTACCGAGGTCATGCGTATCAACGTCGAGCAGCGCCGCCGCTTCTTGAAGAAGGTTCGCAGCGCGCTCTGGACTCTGCGCGGGAAGCAGCTCGGCGTCCTGGGACTTGCCTTCAAGGGCGACACCGACGATATCCGAGAATCGCCCGCGATCGAAATTATCCAGGCTCTGCTCAAGGACGGTGCCCGCGTGCGCGTCTACGACCCTGCGGCTGCCGAGCGCGCCGCGGCCGTGCTCCCCGAGCATGGCGTCACCTACGCGGCAGACCCCTACTTTGCCGCGGCCGGCTCCGACGCCTTGCTCATACTCACGGAGTGGAAAGAGTTCGCCAGCCTCGACCTCTCGAGGCTGCGCGCGCATCTGAAGTACCCCATCGTAATCGACGGCAGGAACCTCTACGAGCCAAACCAAATGGCCGATGCGGGATTGACGTACCACAGCGTCGGCAGGGCACCGGGCATTCCTGAACACGCGCCTTCCGCCTCGCACTTGAAACTTAGCATTCCTGTGCAGCAAGGCACGGAACGTGCCGCCAGCGCGTTCTGAAGAACTCGCGTTATGGGCCTTAGCCTGTGTTTGCCCAAATTCCATCCCCAGAAACCGCGAAGTACCGATTGCAAGTCGTCTGCAACGACATCTCGTTCGTAAACTTTCCAGATAATTGACGTGTTGACCGACGGAAATGGTTAGCGAATTCTAATCGTCCTTCCGCACGGTTGGCCGCGGTATTGCACACTATCGATTTCAGTGTGACGTAGTCCGTTCATCGGGTTCATTGGGGATAGCACATGAAGGTCGTCATTTTGGCGGGGGGACAAGGGACACGTCTGGCAGAACAAACCGAGCTGAAGCCGAAGCCCATGGTCGAGATCGGCGGGCAACCGATCGTGTGGCACATCCTGAAGCATTACGCGCATCACGGATACAAGGAGTTCGCAATCGCGCTGGGTTACCGCGGGGATGACATTAAGAGGTATTTCCTGGAGCGCACGAGCCTGAACGGCGACATGACGATTCGGTTGAGAGGAAGCCAGCTCGAACGGCATTCGGGAGATATCGACGATTGGACGGTCCACCTGATGGACACGGGCAGCGAGACGAACACCGGAGGCCGCGTGAAACGGCTGGAACACCTGGTGGGTGGGAAGACGTTCCTTCTCACCTACGGTGACGGCGTGTCGGACATCGATCTGACGGCGCTGGTGAGCTTTCACAGGAAATGTGGACGGGTGGCGACGGTGTCGGCGGTGCGCCCTCCGGCCAGGTTCGGAGGGCTCATCTTTGACGGGGACCTGGTAGCCCAATTCACGGAGAAACCGCAGATCGGAGAGGGCTGGATCAACGGCGGATACCTTGTTTTCGAGCCGGGAATTTTTCGCTACCTCTCTGACGACGGATGCAGCCTGGAGGCCGACGCGCTCGAGCGACTGGCGGCAGACGGCCAGTTGGCTGCGTACCGGCACGAAGGTTTTTGGCAGTGTATGGACACGCTGCGGGACAAGCGGCAGCTCGAGAGTCTTTGGCAGCGAGGCGCGGCCCCGTGGAAGGTCTGGGAGCAATGACGAAATGGATTGACGCCTTCCGCGAAAGGTCCGTATTCCTCACCGGGCACACGGGTTTCAAAGGCTCGTGGCTGGCACTTTGGCTGAATCGCCTGGGCGCACGCGTCACTGGGTACTCGCTTCCTCCCACCACCGATCCGAGCAATTTCGTGACGTCGGGAATCGCGAGCGTGCTCACACGGCACGTGAATGGAGACTTGCGGGATGCGGAAGAAATTCAGAATGCGATGGAGGCTTGCCGGCCTGACGTGATTTTTCATCTCGCGGCGCAGACGCTGGTACGGCAGAGCTACACCGATGCCCGCGAGACATTCGAGACCAACATACTGGGCACGGTAAACGTGCTCGAAGCTGTGCGGAACCTGCGCCGGCCTTGCGTCGTGATTATCGTGACGAGCGACAAATGCTATGAGAACCGCGCACCCGGACGAAGGCACCAGGAAAGTGATCCTCTGGGAGGCGGTGATCCGTACAGCGCCAGCAAGGCGGCGGCTGAGATCGTGACGGAGGCGTATCGAGCGTCTTTCTTCCCGTCGGAGAATTTGGGAGCGCATGGAATCAAATTGGCTTCGGTGCGCGCGGGAAACGCGATCGGCGGGGGAGACTGGGCCAAAGACCGAATTGTTCCGGACTCGATCAAAGCGCTGATTGCCCGCCAGCCTATCAGCATGCGGAATCCGCAGTCTATACGGCCTTGGCAGCACGTCCTGGAACCGCTTTCGGGGTACTTAATGCTGGCCGCTCGGATGCTTGAGAACAATGACGCCACGCTGTGCAGCGGATGGAATTTTGGACCTCGGGCCGAAGACGAAGCGACCGTCCACGAATTGGTTCAAATGCTTCTGGATGCGTGGGGCGGAACGCGTTGGGAGTATACGAAAGACACGAATCAACCACGCGAGGAGCACGTCCTCCGATTGTCCACGGACAAGGCCGAGAAGGAACTGGGATGGCATTCCCGGTGGAGCATTGAAGAAACTGTCCAGCACACGGTGGAGTGGTACCAGAGCTTCCACGCCAGCCCGAAGAAGTCTACGTGGGACGCATGCATGCACGACATTGTGGAATACGAATCGGTGATTCGGAATGAAGACAACGCTCTACAGCCCGTCCTCGAGCACACAAACAAAGCTTGACGACAGGGGAAATGGGAATGAGAAGGCCGTGACCACCTGCCGCGGATGCGCCCGCGAAGGCTTGCGGACGATTCTCGACATGGGCCCGATGCCTCTGGCCAACGCGCTCCTAACCGAAAGCCAGCTCGAAGATCCCGAGCCGAAGGTTCCGTTGGTTCTGGCTTTTTGTACCGGATGCAGTTTGGTCCAGATCACGGAAACAGTTCCAGCCGAACTCTTGTTTCGGCATTACGTCTACTTCTCATCGTTTTCCGATACGGTGCTACACGACTCGCGCGAACTGGCGCGCCGCATGATACGAATGCGCGGCTTGGATGGAAAAAGCAAGGTCCTAGAGATCGCGAGCAATGATGGCTACTTGCTGCAGTTCTACAAAGAGGCCGGGATTCCCGTGCTCGGAATCGAACCTGCGGAAAACGTTGCGCGCGTGGCTCAGGACCGAGGCATTCGCACCTTCTGCCAATTCTTCGGGCGCGAACTCGCTTTGCAATTGCACGGGGAAGGCCAGCAAGCCAACGTGATTCACGCAAACAACGTGCTGGCCCACGTCGAGGACCTGGATGGATTCGTTCAAGGACTTCGAGGTGTATTGAAGCCTGATGGGATTGCTGTGATCGAGGTCCCTTATGTAAAGGAGATGATCGAGCGCCTGGAGTTCGACACGATCTACCACGAGCACCTGTCCTATTTTTTGTTGGCATCTCTTACCGGGTTGTTCGAAGCGCACGAACTGATGATTGTGGACGCCGAACAGCTCCCCATTCATGGAGGGTCGCTGCGACTCTTTGTCGAACATGCGGGCAAACGGACGGTTCCCACGCAGCGCGTTCAAGAGGTCGCGGCCAGAGAGCGCGAATGTGGCGTCACAGGTTTCGAGTTTTACGAAGGCTTTGCAAACAAGGTTCAACAGTTGAAGAAACGCCTGACTGCGCAGTTGAAAACCTTGAAAGCAGACGGACATCGGATCGCGGCCTATGGCGCGTCCGCCAAGGGCACCACGCTACTCAACTATTTCGGGATCGACGGGGACATCCTGGATTTTGTGGCAGACCGCAGCACCGTGAAGCAAGGGCTCTACACGCCGGGCACGCATCTGCCGATTTGCGCTCCGGAGAAGCTGCTGGAAACCATGCCGGACTACGTACTACTGCTGACTTGGAATTTTGCGGATGAAATTCTGGAGCAGCAGAAGGAATACAGGGGACGCGGTGGAAAGTTCATCGTCCCGATTCCCGAACCGCGGGTGATTTGAAAATGTGCGAAGAGTATGCCGGCGGCCACGATCGCTCGTCATGCGGGGACGAACCGTGATTTTTCGTCCCACGGAGATTGCCGGGGCGTATCTCATCGAGATGGAACAAATCGAAGATGAGCGCGGTTTCTTTGCGCGCACTTTTTGCACGGAAGAATTCGGGCACGCGGGCTTGAACGCGCGAATCACGCAGTGCAGCGTCTCCTTTAACGAAAAGAGGGGCACGCTGCGAGGAATGCATTACCAGGCAGCTCCTCATCAGGAGACGAAGGTGGTGCGATGCACTCGGGGCGCACTTTTTGATGTGCTGATCGACTTGCGGCGTGAATCCGTCACGTGGGGAGACTGGATCTCATTGGAACTGAGTGCGGACAATCGCCGGATGGTTTACGTCCCGGAAGGCGTCGCTCACGGTTTTCAAACGCTAATGGACGGAACCGAAGTGTTCTATCAAATGTCGGAGTTTTTCGCGCCTGGTGGCGCGCTCGGCGTGCGGTGGGATGATCCCGCCTTTGGGATCGCATGGCCCATGCAGCCGACTGCGTTATCCCAAAAGGATCTGTCGTATCCGCTCTATTCCTTTGAGTGATTGCATCTATGGACGCACACATACAAGAAAAGGTGCGAGAGTACTGGCAGGAGCGAGCGAGCAAGTATTCCGGGGGAAAGGCCAGTACGACAGATGATGTCTGGCTGAGAGAGGCAGAGATCTCGGCGACCATCGAAACGCTGAGAGATCTCCATCTCCCGCGAAAAGCACAAGCGCTCGACGTGGGCTGCGGGGACGGATATTCGACTCTGCGGATCGCCCAGGCTTTCCCTTGCCTTACGTTTCTAGGAATCGACTACAGCGAAGGCATGATCCGCATCGCGTGCCAGAGGCAGGAATCCGAGCGCGAATTGGGAAGCCGTGCATCCTTTGCCTTGGGTGACGTTACAAACCTCGAACCGGTCTGCGGAGATACTTCCTACGATCTAGTTCTGAGTGACCGATGCCTTATCAACCTCGGCTCCATCGAGAAGCAGCGCGACGCGATTGCTCAGATCGCGCGGCACACGCGGCCGGGAGCTTTTTACGTGGCGATCGAAAATTTTGTGGAAGGGCACGACTACATGAATGCAGCGCGCAGCTCCGTCGGTCTGGCGCCCATTCCGGTGAGATGGCACAACCAGTATTTTAGAGAGGAAGATTTTGCAGACGCCGCGGCACCGTTCTTCGAAGACATTCACATCAAGGATTTTGCGAGTTCCTACTATTTTGCGACGCGGGTGATCTACGCCGCCATGTGCCAGATGCGCGGAGAGACGCCCGACTACCATCATGAGATCCACCAACTCGCAGTCAAGCTGCCCTGGATCGGACAGTTCAGTCCGGTCAGGATGGCTGTGATGCGCAGAAAATAATGCGTCCTCCACGATGCCGCCAATGACCAAACCATTCGAACAAGAAGGAGTGGACAATATTCGGAGGCAGGGGTTGGACACCTCCTTGGATACGCTATCCACGCAATGGCTGGTGCGGTCTGCCGCCTATCGTTACTCGTACAACTTCACCTGGCTCGGACGCCCGATCATCCAATATCCCCAAGACGTCATGGCGATGCAGGAAATCATATGGCGAGTTCAGCCCGATCTGATTGTCGAGACGGGAATCGCGCATGGCGGGTCCCTGATCTTTTACGCATCGATGCTCGAGTTAATCGGATCCGGGCAAGTCCTGGGCGTTGACATCGACATTCGTTCGCACAACCGGATCGAAATCGAAAAGCACCCGATGTTCAAACGAATGACCATGATCCAAGGCTCCTCGATTGACGAGTCCGTTGCGGAACAGGTTCACGATTTCGCCAAAGGAAAGAGCAGAATCCTGGTTGTGCTGGACTCCAACCACACCCACGAACACGTCCTCCGAGAGATACATCTGTATTCGCCCCTAGTAACTCGAGGAAGTTACTTGGTGGTTTTTGATACGGCGATTGAAGATATGCCTCAAGACTCATTCCCCGATCGGCCCTGGCACAAGGGAAATAATCCCAAAACGGCCGTCTCGGAATTTCTCAAGACCACTGACCGCTTTCTCGCCGATAAAGATATGGACAGCAAGCTCCTCATCACCACGGCGCGAAGCGGTTACTTGAAATGCGTGAAGGATTAGCCATGGAGCGCATTCCGGTTTCGGGACCCTGGATTACGGCGAAAGAGATCGAGTACGTGACGGACGCGGTGACGAACGCGTGGTATGAGAACGCCAACATCTACCATGCGCGATTCGAAGAGGCTTTTGCCGCCTACTTAGGCGTCCGTTTTGCGATCGCTCTGCCCTCGTGCACCTCCGCCATTCATCTTTCGTTACTGGCGCTGGGGATTGGCCCGGGAGACGAGGTCGTGGTGCCCGACATCACTTGGATCGCCACTGCGGCGCCTCTCAGCTATGTGGGGGCAACACCCGTATTCGCCGACATTGATTCGCAAACGTGGTGCCTTTCAGCCCGGTCTTTCGAAGCTTGCGTAACGTCAAAGACCAAGGCGGTGATTCCGGTAGACCTTTACGGCAACATGCCGGATATGGACGCGATCCGCGCGGTGGCGCGCCGGAATGGCGTCGCCATTGTCGAGGACGCAGCGGAAGCGATCGGCTCCGAGTACAACGGAAAGAAGGCCGGGAGTCTTGGCGACGCGGGCGTCTTCAGCTTTCACGGATCGAAAACATTGACGACCGGAGAAGGCGGCATGCTGGTTACGGACAGCGAAGATATCTACCGGCGCGCCCTGTTTCTCCGAGACCATGGGCGCAAACCGGGCGACAAAATGTTCTACAACACTGAGATCGCTTACAAATACAAGATGAGCAGTCTGCAGGCAGCCCTTGGACTGGCGCAATTACAACGGATTGACGAACTCCTTCTTCGCAAGCGCCAGATTTTTTCCTGGTACCAAGAGGAGCTCGGGACGCTGGAAGGGGTGACGCTCAACCAGCAAGCTCACGGCACAAAGAACAGCTATTGGATGATTACGGCGGTGCTGGACAAACGATTCGGTGTGAAAAATGAACACCTGATGGAATGGATGGGCGAAAAGGGCATCGATTGCCGTCCGTTCTTTCATCCGTTGAGCTCGCTTCCGGCATACGAACATGTGGAACAGGCCAGCAGGGCTCGTCAGCGGAATCGAATCAGCTATCAAGTCAGCCCCTACGGGCTGAATCTGCCTTCGGCATTGAACCTGACGACGGAACAGGTAGCTTACGTGTGCGACGCGCTGAAGGCGGTGCTCCAACCGAAAGAACTGGCGTGTGCCTCGGATCGGGAGGACTTATGAGCAGTTCTTCGACCGAGCCGATTGTCAGCATCGGCCTGCCGGTTTACAACGGCGAGAATTTTCTACGGCAAGCAGTGGAGACGCTGCTGGCGCAGGATTACACTCACTTCGAGCTGATCATTTCCGATAACGGGTCCGTGGACGGCACGGAGGAAATCTGCCGGGAATTTCAGGCACGCGACACGCGCATCCGATATGTACGGCATGCGGAGAACCGGGGATCTCCGTGGAATTTCAAGTACGTCGCTGACGAGGCGCACGGCAAATATTTTCTTTGGGCCGCGCACGATGATTTGTGGAGCCCTTCGTTCCTGGGCAAATGCGTGGCGATGCTCGAACAGCACCCAGAGGCCGTGCTGTGCTGCACGAAAATCAGATTCATCGACGGCTTGGGGCGACCTTCCGTTCACTACGCGAACTATAGGAACATCGACACGCTGGGAAGAAGTCCGGCAGGGCGAATTCACGAATTGATTTCGCGCATGGGATGGTTTGCGCTGTATGGATTGATGCGCACGGAAGCGACGCGGAAGATTTCGCTGGGAATGAGCGTGTACGGATGCGACGTGATTCTGCTGCTGGAACTCTTGCTGCAAGGGGATTTTGTAAGGGTGGCGGAGCCGCTGTTCAGTTTTCGGATCCTGATCGAAGGAAAGACCGCGGAGGACTATCAGCGGGACTTCCAGAGCCGGGCTCCGGTGACGACCACGCCTTACGCAAACCTCGCGGCGCGTCTTCTGAGGACCGTCTATCAATCCTCGTTTTCGTCGAACGAAAAGGAGGAAGTGTTTGCGGATTTCATTTTGACGCTCACACGCGAAAACGCCCCCTGGCGCGAGAGTATTACATCGGAACTGCTCGGCCGGGGTGCGCACCTGGATGACTCTCAATTCGCGTTCTTGCTCGGGCTGGTGCTGAATGGCAGTGTCCCGCTCGACGAAATCAGGAGCAATCCGATCTCGGAAGCTATCTATCGGGCTCCGCTGGGCAAGCCTGATCTGCTGGGGGTGGCTCAGAAAATCCTGGGGAAAACGGAAACGGTGGCAGCGGGCGCGGAGAATGCCCTATTTCGAAAGGCTGCCCAGCTTGCAGAGGAGGGACGGCTGGAAGAGGCGTCGAGCGCTTTTGATGAGGCGCTTCAGAAGAACGAGAGCAGCGACGGGTGGAGCGATTGGGCCACGGTCCAAATGGCTTGTAATCGGCTGGACGCAGCTGAACGAGGCTTTCGCCGGGCGCTGCGGCTGAACGCAAGGAATGGGCCAGCTTCCGCAAAACTCGGAATCCTACTCGCAAATATGGGGAGAATTACGGAGTCGATTCCTTACCTGGAGAAAAGCATACCGTGTATTGGCGCCCCGCAGCGGGCAGCGATCGAGGAACTCCTGAAGGGATGCCGGCAAAAACTCGCGCCCTCGGTCACGGCTTAGACGAAAGACAAGGACAAACAACCTATGATTGGAAGCCAGACCAGCTTTGACCGGTCTCAAGTTGTTGGGCGGACCTGTCGTCGATCGGTGCCCGGGCGTGGGCTGCGCTGACTGTCTCCCTCGGAGAGGGTCACGACAGTCACCTGCTGTTGCTAAGCCTTATAGATCGTGCACGGTGGATCAGCATCTGTGCCTCCCCCAGGACTACGGCCGTGTGTCAGTTGCCGTGACCTTTCTAGTGCCGGTTTCGGCGTCCTTGGGCGCCTGCGTCAGCTCGAGCGGCAACGCGTCATAGCCCCCCGCGGCGAAGGTGTTATTTGGCTCAACCGAGATTCAAGGGCGAGGCGCGAAATGCCCTTGACCGCCCCGCTTTATCCCGTGTAGGAACTTGTTGTGCCGCATCACGAGACAATAATTCAGCGGGACGGATCCGAGTGAACGGCCGCGGTGCGGGCGCTGGCTTCTACCTGACCTGGACGACGGGCAATCCCATGAAGCGTCTTCTTGTTCTAGCTCCGCTGGCCATGCTTCTCATCCTGGGCCTGGCAGGTTTGACCAGCTGCGGCGTGGAACCGTCAAGCACCCAAACGGCTCCGCCGCCATCGATTTCCAACTTCACCGCGAGTCCCACCTCCGTTACCGATGGATTAAGCGCGGCTCTGACCGGCGTCTTTGCGAACGGCGCAGGCGTCATCACGCCGGGCAATCTTTCGGCCACCAGCGGCGTGGGCGTGACCGTGAGCCCCACGACGACCACCACCTACACCCTCACCGTGACCAATGCCAGCGGCACAGCGGTGACCGCGACGGCCACGGTAACCGTCTCCACCTCGGTGATGGTGGACTTGGCGAGCAACGGCCCCGCCGTGACCGACAAGCTGCTGGGAATGAATATGGCCGTCTGGTACGATCTGGTCACCAACCAGACCGGAATTGTGGATGCCTTCCAGGGCGCCGGCATCACCCAGGTGCGTTGGCCGGGCGGATCGGATTCCGACCTCTACCACTGGGCGACCAATTCTGAGTGCGATGGCGGCTATGCCGATGGGAATGACACGTTTTCGAATTTCGTCAACGACATGGCCGTTCCCGGTGACCTCGATGTGGCGTTGACGGCGAATTACGGCTCGAACGCAAACTGCAACGAAGGCGGCGAACCCAGCGAAGCTGCCGCCTGGATCACGGCCGCGCTGGAAGACGGCGTCACCGTGAGCCACATGACAGTCGGCAACGAGGAGTATGGGAGCTGGGAGTACGACCTGCACTCCACTCCGCACGACCCCACCACCTACGCCGCCGCGGTGGTGGGAACAACCGGCTACTACCAGTCGATTAAGATGGCCAGTCCGAACACGCTGGTTGGCGTCGTTGTGGATGCGGATGATACGACCGGCGGATGGGACAACACGGTGCTGGCCAATGCCAAGGGGTTCTATGATTTCGTGGAATACCACTACTATCCGGAGACGCCGGGCGAGGAAAACGACACTTTCCTGGTGCAGCAGGCGGCGCAGGAGTTGACCACGAACATCAACACACTCAGGTCGGAGTTGACCAAGTGGGGCACTCCGGACACGCCTGTTTACGTGGGCGAGATCGGTGGAGCTTATAGCAATCCGGGCAAGCAGAGCTGGTCGATTACCCAGGGCTTGTATGCCGGCCAGGTGCTGGGCGAGATGATGAACGATGGAGTCTCGCGCCTGACCTGGTGGATTGGCTTCGGCAATTGCGACGGCACCAACGGAAACGACAGTACGTCGCTCTATGGATGGCAGGATTTCGGAGCCTACAATGTCTTCTCCGATGGACCCTCCGATAGCACTTGTCCGAGCTCGGGCCCCATCGGCACCATGTCTCCCACGGCGCGCGCGTTTCAGCTGTTCAGCCAGATGGCCGTCAACGGCCAAACGGTGCTGACGGCGACCGTCGTCGGCGACACGACCGACGTGCGCGCCTATGCGGCCACCAACCCCAACGGCACGGCACTGCTGTTGTTCAACAACAATGAAACCACTTCTCAGCAGGTGGTGCTTACGCTTTCGGGCAAAAGCTCCTCTTCCAGCGTGAAGGTCACCACTTACGACAAGGCCATTTACGATCTGTCGGGTTCGCCGACCGGGACACCGCCGGACCCGGCAGGGACGAGCACCTGGGCACCGCCAATTACCACCAGCATGGGCGCGCAGACCCTGCCTCTGAACCTGACTCTCACTCCCTGGAGCATGAACGTAGTCATCATCCAATAGCCGAGCCGGAAGTTCGCGCCAACTTTGTACCGCACTAAACGGTTTTGTGAAGGGCTGAACGAATGCAGCGCGGTCTCTAGGACGCCTCTGTTTCCCTTTGGCACACGCCGGAGAAATTGGAAAGTGCACTCTATTGAACAGATATGCTTTTCCGCATTCTCTAGAATATCGCTTCCTTAATTAACCGCCTTTCTGTCCGAGTAAAAGGAGCGTAATAACATGAATATGGGCCGAGCCTTGTTCTTGATTTTCTCAATGATGTTGCTGGCGGTCTCCCAGCCGTTGGCAACGGCCCAATCGTCGAGCGGTTTTGGCACACCGAATCCGAGTCAGATGCAGACTCCAGCGCAAACGCCACAGCAAATCGTTGCCCGGTCTTCTTCTGGCTCCGCACAGGGGGAGTTCGATCTGGAGTACCATCGCCCGTCGGAGCATCAAAAGTTGCGAAATTACGGATTCGATACTTTTGGGCCATACGCGTTCATGGGATCCGTTTTGACTGCCGGAATTGCGCAGGGTGAGACCGCTTCTCAAGCGCACAATGCGGGCATCCCGCCAGACTGGGGACAGGGCTGGGATTCATACGGTGCTCGATTTGGAAGCGACTTTGGAATCAACCTCGTCACGCAGACTGCGCGCTATTCCCTGGCCGAGGCCTTTCGACAGGATACGATCTTTTATCGCTGTGAGTGTACGGGCATCCTCCCCAGACTTAAACATGCGTTGATTTCAACGGTGACGGCACGCAAGGGCGAGGACGGGCATCGCGTGTTCTCTTTTCCAGCGATCGCAGCTCCGTACGCCGGCACGGAAGCGGCTGCTTTATTGTGGTTTCCGCGTCGTTACGATGCCATGGACGGTTTTCGAGCCGGCAACTACAACCTGCTGGCGCAAGCGGGCCTGAACCTGGCCCTGGAGTTTATCTACGGAGGCCCACACACGTTGTTGAGCCACCATCACGTGCCTGTGATCTCTAACGCGACAGGATCACATTCGGACCAGCAATAAAGGGAAGACGATGTTTTTCGACCGGTTGAGCTGGCAGCGTTTATCAGGCGTTTGCTCCAAACTGGTCTAGACGGGTTCTTCCTAGAGGAGTTCGCGGATAAGGTTTTGGCGACAGACAGGGAACAAGCATCTCAATGAGGGGCTGTCCTATCCAGGGTATGCACCGGGTGCGATAGGTAATGTCGATGCGCCAGCGTCGATGTGCAAAACGGTTCCGGTAATCTGCGAAGCGTCATCGCTCAACAAGAACACAACGGCGTGAGCCGTGTCGAGTGGTGTCTGGTGGCGGCCCAGCGCCAGCTTTTCTCCTTCCTTCCTTAGAGTTTCCTCCTCCCGACCTTGCGCTTTGTGCACTGCAAGCTCACCCTCGGTGAGCACCCAGCCGGGGATAACATAGTTCACTCTGATGCGATGCTCCGCAAGTGAACCGGCCAGAGTTCGCGTCAGCGACAGCAGACCGCCTTTGGCTGCCCCGTATGCGACGAGACTTGGCAAGCTCTGGATCCCGCAAATCGATCCCATATTCACAATGCTTCCTCCCGCCTTTCGCATCACAGGCGCGGCGTGTTTGCAGCAATAGAATGCTCCTCGAAGGTTAACTTGCATGACCTCGTCCCAAAGCTGGGTCGTCGTCCCTTCCAGCGTCGCTCTTGGAAACCAACCCGCATTGTTCACAAGCCCATCGAGTCTTCCAAAAGATCTAATCGCCTCCTCGACGATCCCCGAACACTGCTCCTCATTCTTCACATCCACGGCACAGAAATGCGCCTTCCCCCCAGCAGATCGAATCCTCGCGGCCGCGAGCCCGCCTTTCTTCTCCTGTAGATCCCCCAGCACTACCGCTGCACCTTCCGCCGCAAATAGGCTCGCACATCCGAAACCAATGCCCTGCGCCGCACCCGTGACGATAACAACTTTCTCGCTAAGTCGATTGCTCATCCTTCGGCTCCGATCACTTCAACGCATGATGCGCTAACGTACCACGCGCCAGTGTCCTGGTATCCTTGCGTGTTTTTTTTGGCTTAGAACTTAACTTCGAATAGAGTGTAGAATTCGCCTGGAAAAATCGCCCAATGGCCCTGGTCCAGCGCTCACCCCAACAATTCGACGTCTGCATCATTGGTTCCGGCGCCGGGGGCGGCATGGCCGCCAAGATTCTCACCGAAGGAGGCCTCAATTCCGTTCTCCTCGAAGCCGGTCCGGATCTCCACCCGGAAAAAGATTTCAAGATGCTCATGTGGCCGTACGAACTGCCGCACCGCGGCGCCGGCGTCGGCGGCAAAGCGACCGAAAATTGGGGTGAATTTCTTGCCCCCAATGGCGCCTGGAGCATCGAGGGGGAGCCATACACCTCCGCTCCCGGTTCGAATTTCCAGTGGTTCCGCTCCCGCATCGTCGGCGGCCGCACCAATCACTGGGGCCGTATCGCCCTGCGTTTTGCTCCCATCGATTTCAAATCTAATACGCGCGATGGCCTCGGGGACGATTGGCCCATCACCTACGACGATCTCGCGCCTTATTACGACAAGGTTGAATCCTACATCGGCGTCTTCGGCACCAAGGAAAATGTTCCCAGTGCTCCCGACGGCCTTTTCCTGCCGCCGCCCAAGCCCCGCTGCACCGAGCTGATGGTGAAGAAAGCTTGCGACCAGCTAAATATCACTTGTATTCCATCGCGTCTCGCCATCCTCACGCGTGCACTCAATGGCCGCTTGCCCTGCCATTATTGCGGCCAGTGCGGCCGCGGCTGCACCACTGCTTCCAATTTCAGTTCCAGCCAGGTCTTGCTCCCTCCCGCGATGCAGACGGGAAAGCTCACGCTCATCACCAGTGCCATGGCCCGCGAAATTCTCGTCGACAAAGACGGCAAAGCCACCGGCGTCTCCTACATTGACAAAGCCACGCGCTCCGAAAAACGAGTCGATGCGCGCGTCATAGTCGTTGCCGCCAGCGCCTGTGAATCTTCTCGCCTTTTGCTCAACTCCAAATCCACCCTGTATCCCAACGGCCTCGCCAACTCTTCCGGCGCCGTCGGCAAACATCTGATGGACTCCGTGGGCAGCAGCGGCTATGGCTATATCCCGCAGCTCGAGAAAACTCCGCCGCACAATCACGACGGCACCGGCGGCATGCACATGTACATGCCCTGGTGGAAATTCGATCGCAAGAATGATTTTCCCCGCGGCTATCACATCGAATTTGGCGGCGGCCGCGGGATGCCCGGGATCGGCATGTTCGGCGGCTTGAACGATGAGGAGGAAGGTTACGGCCTCCCGCTAAAGCAGCGGGCGCGCAAAGCCTACGGCTGTCACATCGGCTTCGCCGGACGCGGCGAAATGATTTCCAATCCCGACAGCTATTGCGAAATCGATCCCGATGTCGTCGATCGATGGGGCATTCCCGTTCTGCGTTTTCATTTCAAATGGTCCGATTACGAATTGCTTCAGGCCAAGGACATGCAGGAAACTTTCCGCTCCATCGTCGAATCCATGGGCGGCGAATACAAAACCCGCACCTCCACCCATGGCGATTACCCCTTCGGCATCGAAGCCGGCGGCCGAATCATTCACGAAGTCGGCACCGCCCGCATGGGCGCCGATCCAAGAACTTCCGTCCTCAACGGCTTCTGCCAGTCCCACGACGTCAAAAATCTTTTTGTCACTGATGGCGCGCCTTTCGTAACCAACCCCGACAAAAATCCGACTCTCACCATCATGGCTCTCTCCTGGCGAGCCTCCGAATATATCCTCGACGAAGCGCGGAAGGGCAACCTCTAACATGCCTAACGAATCCATTTCCCGCCGCGACATCCTCCGCACCCTCGCCGTCGGCGCCGTTTCCGGCTCCGTCCTTCAGGTCATCCCCGCCGAAGCCGCCGCCTACATCCACCAAATGGTTCACAAGGAAAAGTCCTCGAGTCCGGCAGGCAACTACACTCCCAAATATTTCTCTGCCCCGCAGTATGCCGCTCTCCTGGTTCTCTGCGGCATGATCATCCCCAAAGACGAAAAATCCGGCGGCGCCCTTGAAGCCGGCGCCCCAGAATTCATCGATCTGCTCACCAGCGAAAATCCCGACTACCAATTGAAACTCGGCGGCGGCCTCTTCTGGCTCGACGGTTTGTGTACCGATCGCTACGGCAAGCCTTTTCTCGATTGCGTTCTCGAACAAAAAACAGAAGTCCTCGACCTCATCGCCTTTCGCAAAAACGCGGAGAAAGATGCTTCACTCAGCCAGGGCGTCGCCTTTTTTGCTTTTCTCCGCGACCTCACCTGCGACGGCTACTACACCAGCAAAATCGGCATCGCCGATCTCGGCTACATCGGCAACACCTTCGTCGGTGAATTCCCTGGCTGCCCGCCCATCCCTGGCTAGCCGGGCTCAGTCACAGTTCGCCTGTCTTTTATCCCCAGAAGTAGAACGTTGCAAGCCAAGAAGGGTAAGAAACTCGGCGAGCTAGGAAAATACTCAATATCAAGCCCTTGCGGGCCTACCCTCCTGACCCTTGCGTGCAGTAAGCGAACATTCGGCAGGGCACATGTCCAATATTCCTTCCAGGAAGCGCCCCCTGACCGACGGTGCTTCACGAAAAGCTTCATGATTGCGGCTGGCGTCAAGAATGCCGGGAGTCCTCGTCATAGAACCAAAAACGGTGCGGGTACACGCGACCTACTTGGTTTTCTTCCGTTTGGACGCCATCTGTTGAGCCGTCAAGAAGAGGAGCTTTGTGTCCTGCGCATCCATGCGACCAAGGAGATTGCGGAATTGATTGAGAACACGGGCATTCTTGCCGGAATGTCCCTACATCTAAAGTACAACACCAAATTGCCGACGTCTTTAATCGAAATCGTCAATCGCCCCGATAGCTTTTCTGAGTGCGTGCTGAACCCTTCCTGCCTAACACTCATTGGCGTAAGATTAGGATAAAGTCATCGTAAGGTGGCTGAAGGATGAGTCTGATGCTGATCCGGCTGGGTTTTGATATTCAATTTGATATCCCTTCGCCAGTTGCGATGGTCGCTTTGTACCATGTGCATCGTTCCCGGCGGGCCGACCTGCGGGAGCCTGATGAACCACGCATCATTCCGACCGTACCTTTTGACGAGTATGAAGACTCATTTGGAAATGTGTGTTCCCGTTTCGTAGCACCCGCCGGAAAGCTTCAGCTGTACCACTCGACCTTGATCGAAGACTCAGGCGAACCCGATGAGGTGAATCCAAATGCGCGCCAGTTGCCGGTGGAAGACGTGCCTCCGGAAGTGCTGCGCCATCTCCTGGCTTCCAGGTACTGCGAGGTTGACCGCCTTTTGGACACTGCGGGACAGCTGTTCGGCAACTCGCCACTGGGATGGCCCCGCGTTCAAGCGGTGTGCGATTGGGTGCAGACGAACGTTACGTTCGGCTACGCTTTCGCCAGCCCTACTAAGACCGCTCTTGATACATACGCGGACCGCAGAGGCGTCTGCCGTGATTTTCAGCATCTGGCAATCGCGTTTTGCCGTTGTTTGAACATCCCGGCCCGGTATGCCACAGGATACCTGGGCGACATCGGCGTCCTTCCAGCTGGGCCGATGGACTTCAGCGCATGGTTTGAGGTTTACCTGGAAGGCCGCTGGTGGACGTTCGATGCCCGCAACAACACGCCTCGAATCGGACGAATACTCATGGCCACTGGTCGCGACGCAGCGGACGTCGCGATAACGACTTCGTTTGGAACCGCCTGGCTGACGAACTTTACGGTGATCACCGAAGAAGTCGCAGCGGGGAAAACAGCGGCGGTGCTGTAGTCCTTTCCCAAACGGGAACCGTACGCCACAGCGTCGCCCTGATCTCTATGGCAATTAACGTCGCGCTCACGCATAAGACCCACTATCGTTACGATCGGCGAGTTTCCCTCGGTCCTCAAGTTGTGCGTCTCAGGCCGGCACCGCACTGTCGCACACCGATCCTGTCGTACTCTTTGAAGGTCCGTCCCGAAAAGCACTTCATCAATTGGCAGCAGGATCCCCAGAGCAACTATCTTGCGCGGTTGGTGTTCCCGGATCCGGCTACTGAGTTCTTCGTGCAGGTGGGTCTGGTTGCCGAAATGGGAGTCTTCAATCCCTTCGACTTTTTCCTTGAGCCTTCCGCCGAAGAGTATCCCTTTTCTTACGAACCAATCTTGGCCCGCGAACTGCGTCCCTTTCTCGAACTCGAACCCGCGGGGCCGCGCCTAACAGAATTGCTGGCCAAAGTGTCGCGCGCACGCATGCGAACAATCGATTTCCTCGTCGGCCTCAATCAGCGCGTGAAAGACGAACTTGGCTATGTGATTCGAATGCAGCCAGGAATCCAAACGTGCGAGGAGACCCTACGCCTGCGAACTGGTTCGTGCCGCGACTCGGCTTGGTTGCTGGTGGAACTGATGCGCCACTTGGGACTCGCGGCGCGTTTTGTGTCGGGCTATCTGATTCAACTCCAGGCCGATGCAAAGCCGCTCGAAGGACCGGCCGGACCCAGTGCGGATTTTACAGATCTGCATGCGTGGGCGGAGGTGTACTTGCCTGGAGCCGGCTGGATCGGATTTGACCCCACCTCGGGGCTGCTTGCCGGAGAAGGTCATATCCCTTTGGCTTGTACACCAGACGCAGTGAGTGCCGCACCGATCACTGGCTTGCTCGAGCCTTGCAATACGGAATTTGAAACCGAGATGACGGTGCAGCGGATTTACGAATCCCCTCGCGTCACGAAGCCGTACGCCGATCAGCAATGGCACGAAATCGAAGCCCTAGGCCACCTGGTGGACGCCAAACTACGCGCCGCAGACGTCCGACTCACCATGGGAGGTGAGCCGACTTTCGTTTCTCTGGATGACACAGATGGACCCGAGTGGACGAGCGATGCGATGGGGCCCGCCAAACGTAAGCTTGCGGTGGAACTGGTGGTCAAATTGCGCAATCATTTCGCGCCCGGTGCGTTGCTTCACAACGGCCAAGGCAAGTGGTACCCGGGGGAATTGCTGCCGAGATGGGCTCTCTCCTGTTATTGGCGCAGGGATAGTGTTCCCATCTGGGAAAATCCGCAACTGATTGCCTCGGACGATAAAAATTACGGCTACTCGACCGAAGATGCGCGCAAGTTTCTAGACGCTTTGACCCGTCGGCTGGAAGTGGACCCCTCGGTGGCGATGCAAGCATACGAGGACACCTTCTACTATCTCTGGACGGAACGACGCCTTCCAGTCAACGTCGATCCCCTCGATCCGAAACTAAAGGATCCGGTCGAACGCAAGCGCGTGGCGCGCATTTTCGAAGAAGGTCTGGGTAAATTGATTGGCTATGTGCTGCCCCTTCGCCGGATCACAACCAGGCAGGGCAGGCCGCGCTGGACGAGCCGGCCCTGGTTCCTCGCATCGGGGCATATGTTTCTGATTCCGGGTGATTCGCCGATGGGGTACCGTTTGCCGCTGGATTCTCTGCCCTGGACTAAGCCGGAAGATGTTCTCTATTCGTTTGATCCTGATCCCTTCGCGAAGCGTGACCTGCTGCCTGACAGACCCGTCCGCAGGCCTGATCTGTTCAACGCGCCGCCCATGCCTGACGATCCGCAACCACTCGCGGATGCCGCGCCTCCGGAGAAGGGCAAATCTGCTGCGTGGGTGGCGCGTCCGGCACTCTGCATACAGCCGCGTGACGGCAAGCTGTTCGTATTTATGCCGCCAGTGGAATATGTCGCCGATTACTTGGATCTCGTAGCGGCGATCGAAGATACAGCCGCTCATCTCAGCATGCCGGTTGCGATCGAAGGTTATGCATTGCCTTTCGATCCGCGAATCCGCGTGCTTAAGGTGACGCCCGATCCCGGCGTGATCGAAGTAAACATTCACCCGGCGGGATCCTGGGACGAGCTCGTGCGAATCACCGAGGGGACCTACGCCCTCGCGCGCGAGACTCGTCTCGGCACTGAGAAATTCATGCTCGACGGGCAGCACTCCGGCACCGGCGGCGGCAACCACATCGTGATCGGGGGGCCTACCCCGGCGGACAGTCCCTTTTTGCGCCGTCCCGATCTGCTGCGGAGCATGGTTGGCTACTGGCACAACCATCCTTCGCTCTCGTATCTGTTCTCGGGCCTGTTCATCGGCCCTACCAGCCAGCATCCTCGCGTAGATGAGGCGCGCACGGATTCCATCTACGAGTTGGAAATTGCCTTCGATCAGATTTCAGACAAGGGATCGCAGGAAGTTCTGCCATGGCAGGCCGACCGCGTTTTCCGCCATCTTCTAACCGATTTGTCCGGCAATACACACCGCGCTGAGTTCTGCATCGACAAACTCTATTCACCCGATGCTTCCGAAGCGCGGCTCGGTCTGGTGGAATTGCGGGCCTTCGAGATGCCTCCCCACGCTCGCATGAGTCTCACCCAACAGTTGCTGGTGCGGGCGCTCATCGCACATTTTTGGGAGACGCCCTACCGTCGCAAGCTTGTATGGTGGGGAACGACGCTGCACGACCGATTTATGCTGCCTCACTTTGTTCATCTGGATTGGGAGGATGTGTTGGCAGACCTGACCGAAGCCGGTTACGCTTTTCGGAAGCGATGGTTCGACGCCCACTTCGAGTTTCGATTTCCGATGATTGGCTCGGTGACCAAACGCGGCGTAGGGCTTGAGCTGCGGCGCGCGTTGGAACCTTGGCATGTCCTTGGCGAAGAACTCTCGGGCGGCCAAACGGTCCGCAATGTGGATTCCTCTGTGGAGCGGCTGCAAGTGAAGGTGTCGGGAATGATTGATTCTCGTTACACAGTTCTGTGCAACGGACGAACGGTGCCCCTGCGCCGGACTGACGAGGAAGGTGAATGGGTGGCCGGCGTGCGATACCGCGCATGGCAGCCGCCGTCGTGCCTGCATCCCAACATCCCGGTGCACACTCCTCTCGTGTTTGATATCGTGGACACATGGTCGGGCTGTTCGATTGGGGGCTGCACGTATCACGTTACGCATCCTGGGGGACTCGCCCACGAGCAGTTTCCCGTTAACGCTTTCGAGGCCGAGAGCCGGCGCCTGGCGCGATTCAGCGATATCGGACATACACCAGGAAAAATCGCGATTCCAGGCGAAGAGCGCAACGCGGCGTTTCCGCTGACTTTGGATTTGCGGCGGACTCAACGATGAGAACATCGCACGAACTACGACCGGCCTTCCCCGCCGAGCCCGAATGAAGGTTTCCTCAGACACAGCGAAGGCGCCTCTCCTGAGCGTCGGCTATCCCCACACGCCCGGCGTTTACGACGAGATGTGCGCAGCACCCGGAATTCTTCGCCCCCATTGGGACAAATTTATCCACTCGTTGTCCGCGCTCGGCGATCAGGAACTGGCGCGCCGCTGGCAAACGGCAAAGCAGCGCATCAGGGAAAACGGTGTCACCTACAACGTCTATGGCGACCCTCTGGGAATGGATCGGCCGTGGAATCTGGACGCTATTCCTCTTGTGATTCCGCCGTCGGAATGGAGTCAACTCGAAGCGGGGTTGATCCAGCGCGCCCGGCTGCTCAATCTGATTCTGGCCGATCTTTACGGACCGCAACGATTGCTTCATGGCGGCCTGCTTCCGCCCGCGCTCGTGTTCGCGAATCCCGGGTTCTGGCGGCCCTGTCACGGAGTTCGCGTTGCGGGCGACACGTACCTGCACCTGCTGGCGGTTGATCTCGCGCGTGGGCCTGATGGCGACTGGTGGGTAATTTCCGACCGTACCCAGGCGCCCTCCGGCGCGGGTTACTCGCTTGAGAATCGCATCGTGATGGCGGAAACCTTTCCGGACTTGTTCCGCAGGTTTCGCGTCAAGCGGCTCGCTTCATTTTTCCGCTCATTTCGCGAGACACTGCTCCGCCTCTCGCCTCGGGCAGGCGACAATCCGCGCGTTGTCCTTCTGACTCCCGGACCGTTCAACGAGACGTACTTCGAGCATTCTTATCTCGCGCGTTACCTCGGATTCACTCTGGTTCAAGGCGCCGATCTGACCGTGCGTGATAGCCGCGTATTCCTAAAGACGCTCGAAGGGCTCAAGCAGGTGGATACGATTCTGCGCCGCGTGGATGACAGTTTTTGCGACCCGATCGAGTTGCGCTCCGATTCCTATCTCGGCGTGGCCGGGTTGACGCAAGCGGTGCGCGCGGGCAATGTGACCGTGGCAAATGCGCTGGGCAGCGGGCTTATTGAAACGTCAGCCTTCATGCCGTTCTTCCCTGGGCTGAGCCGCCTGATGTTGGGAGAGGAGCTAAGACTCCCTACCGCCGCGACATGGTGGTGTGGACAACCCAACGCGCTCCGTTATGTAGTCGATAATCTAGATTCGTTAGTGATCAAGCCCGCCTTCCCCTCGAAAGGAATGGAACCTGTCTTCGGCGGCAAGCTCGACCCTGACGAACGTTCGCGCCTGATCGAGCGCATAAGGGAGAGTCCCCACGAATTCGCCGGCCAGGAGTTGTTGAGTTTGTCTACGGTACCCGCCTGGTCTGAACGGCACGTTCTGACTCCCCGCCGCGTCGTCTTGCGCGTGTATTTGGCGGCGAAGGAGGACTCGTGGGTGGTGATTCCGGGCGGGCTCGCGCGCGTTTCCCCGTCGATCGATACGCCCGTCGTTTCGATGCAGCGCGGCGGTGGCAGTAAGGACACCTGGGTGCTTTCCGACAAACCCGTGGGAACTTTCAGTTCGCAACGGCCTCGCGACGTGCCCGTCGAATTGAGCCGTGGAGTGGTGAGCGATCTTCCGAGCCGTGCAGCCGATCACTTTTTCTGGCTTGGCCGTTACGCCGAGCGCTCCGAGCACCTTGCCCGCATGCTTCGATGCATTCTGATCCGGCTGACGGGTCAGTTGGGGGCCGCAGACGGGCCGGAATGGGACTCTCTGATGAAGATACACGATTGTCTGGAATCTCCCCACGCGCGCCTCCAGAGGGACGAGGCCACGCTGCATCCCGACGCAATGCGCGATCTGGAACAGGAAATTCTTTCGCGTATTTTCGAAGAACAGCGCAGCGATAGCCTGACCGCAACCCTAAATCGCGCTGCACGCTCTGCCGCGCAAGTGCGCGACCGGCTTTCGAGCGATCTGCTGCGCGTTGTCAACCAGTTCGGTTCGCTTACGCGCGACGACGACGATCCCGCATGGGGGTACGTCTCGGTGGGAGACGCTTTAGCCGTTTTGAATGGCTGCATTGGGACGCTTGCCTCTCTCCGCGGAATCGAGATGGAGAATATGACGCGAGGCCCCGGCTGGCATTTCCTCAGCATCGGACGGCGCCTCGAGCGCTCCGTCCATCTGGTCAAGTTGTTCCGAACAATCATCGTCCCGCTGAACCCTCAAAGTTGGCCGGCGCTCGAGATGCTTCTCGAAGTGACCGACAGCTCGATGGCCTACCGGTCGCGATACTTCACGACTTTGCAGCCCGCGCCCGTCCTCGATTTGCTGATGAACGACGAGGCCAATCCGCGGTCACTCACTTTCCAGGTGAGGGATCTCTCCGACCACTGCCGGAACCTCTCCAGTATGGAATCGGGAGCCGGGTGGCCGATTGCCAAACAAGAACGTTTGGAGGCGGCAGCATCCAGTCTGTCTGAAGCCGATGTTCGCAAGCTTTGCGAACCGCGCGCCGGGGCACCTCGCGAGCGACTCGACGAACTCCTCGCTGCGCTCGACGCCGCTTTGCCGGCCTTTTCAAATTCCATTACGCAGGCTTATTTCAGCCATGCGCTGCCGGAGCGGGCCTCATGATCTATCGCACGAGGCATAGAACTACCTATACTTACGAGGACCCGGTTTCGGTTTCCCATCACTTGGTGCATCTGACGCCTCGCGATATTCCGGGACAGCTTTGCCATGAAACGCGGATTTCCATATCGCCGGCGCCCGCGGTGACGTCGACTCACGAAGACTACTTCGGCAATGTACAGACATTCTTCACGCTCCAGGAACCGCACGACAGTCTGATTGTAGAAGCGAACAGCGAATTGGAAGTCTACCCCCTCAAACGCCCGGATTTTTCACTCTCGCCGCCCTGGGAAGATGTCGCCGAATCGTTGGTCAACGACAGCAGCGACGATGGGCTGGACGCCTATCAGTTTGTTTTCGGCTCACAACGCGTCGGAGCGAGCCGCGAACTCGCCGACTACGCCCGCGAGTCATTTCCCGCGGGGCGTCCGCTGTTAGAGGCGGCTTTCGATCTGATGCGAATCATTCATCGGGATTTCCAGTTCGATAAGAAGGCGACTGAAGTCACGACTCCCGTGCAGGCGTTCTTTCAAAAGCGCCGCGGCGTATGTCAGGACTTCGCTCATCTGCAGATCGCTTGCATGCGATCCCTGGGCCTGCCGGCCCGTTACGTCAGTGGCTATCTGCGAACCCTGCCGCCGCCGGGCAAGCCGCGTTTGGTGGGCGCCGATGCTTCCCATGCCTGGTGTTCGGCGTGGGCGCCAGGCGTTGGGTGGATTGATTTCGATCCCACGAACAATTGCGTGCCCGCTGACGGTCACATTACGGTGGCTTGGGGGCGCGATTACAGCGACGTCAGCCCCATCTACGGTGTGCTCCTGGGCGGTGCCAAACATACACTGAACGTGGGAGTGGATGTTATGCCGGTACCTGAAGGTGCCCAAAAACCTTCCGATTAGGTCCCTGTGTGCTGGTACGGAATGAAAAAGGTCGCGGTTGCCTCATTCGTTTGGTGTTTGCCCAATCTCGTTGCCGGTGATCTGGCGGATGAAGTCAACTTCTTCCTGTCGGTAGGGCTGTCCATCTGGGCGGAAAATATCATGGAACCACATGGGGGGCTGGCTGTCGACGTAAGGATGCTGCCAGGAATCCCACCAGCTTTGACCCGTCTCAAGTTGTAGGGCGGACCTGTCGTCGATCGGTGCCCCGGGAGTGGGTTGCGCTGACGTCTTGCTTGGAGACGTTCACCACGTTCACGACCGTCACCCGCTGTAGGGTATGTTCTTCCAAGCGCCATCGCGCCGCACCGAAGCCGTAAGCGCGAGCCTCGATTTCAGCGCTGCAAGAGTAGCCTGTGCGCGCCCTTCCTGGAAGAACCCGGGCAGCGTTGAACACCAGGAGCGCACCGATGACCCCAGTTTCCACATACTCGTGGAGCACCGCCTCGAGGATGATCGCGCCTTCCAGCATCCGTGGAACCGGCGCCCAGAATTTGGCCAGCGCCATACGCAGAGGAGCTCCGCTCCGGCCAACGAGTCGGTCAACCTCCCCGATCCATCTCAAGTTCGTGCCGTGAAGCAAGTATGAGAAGGAATGATGCAGAAAGTACGCGTGCCGGGGGGGACGCAACCGGTCCCTGAGGTATCTTTAGCCAGCGGGCCACTCAGGTCCCGCGATCCTTACATCCATCCGATTGCGAAGCTCCACGATCGCGTCTTCCGCAGGAAGGGACTGGTGTTCCCCAGAAATCGTGACCGCCGCTATTTTTGATTCGCATTGCGCTGCCGATCGCAGGTGACCCCTCCTGCAAGCGATATCCGGATAGAGTGTCCCGTCCAATTGTCCCCTGTCCCGTAGCGGCGATCCTTGGGTCAGTCGTCAGCGCGTGCGCATCTCTGGGAGGCTGAAGTTTTCCGAAATAGACATTCGAATCGAATACGTTGTTCGTACTTTGACCGTTGCCGGGTACGGTAACGTAGGCACCGTCAGGGTTCCGCGAAATGGCGTAGGAGAACTGCGCGGTGCCGTCAACGTAGAAAATATTGTTGTAGAAAGCGGTAGCGCTCGCCCATCCGTGCCAGTCCGAGTGAAGCACCATGTCCACGTTGTGATCGGGCCCGACGTAAATCGTGTTGTTGTAGATAAGACTGTTTTCGACGGGGCCGGCGATGTTAATGCCGCGTGTGCGGTCGTTTTGGCTGATGTTGTAGCGCACGATCGTGCCTGTGTTCCCCGCGCTTTCCTGCGGGCTGTGTCCGCCTTCATTGCAGATCAGGAGGAACCCGCCGTCATTGTCATGGCTGTAGTTGTACTGGATGATGGTGTTTCGCGAGTTCCAATCGGAATCAAATCCCTCGCCGTCGCGCTGGCCTTTTGTTTCATACGCCTCGTTGTACTGGATCACTGTGTTGTCCGCACTCCAGGGCCAAATTGCAACGTTATAACCTTCTGACCTCTGATTCGCGTGGCTCACCACGTTGTGCTCGACGAGCGCGCCATCGGTTGCAACGACAACGATACCGTCGCCGCCGATATCCGAGAGGATGTTCCCACGCACGACGACCCCGAGGCTGGGATACCATTTCGAGCGCTGCCAACGGTCCGACCAGCCGAAGATTCCACTGCGGTCAACGCGATAGATTTCGTTGTTCTCGATTCGCAAATCCACGAAGCGGCTGGGCTTCGCATCGCCCGCGGATGTGTAGTTGATGCCGCCATTCGGTTTTTCGGAATCGGCTCCATTCACGTCGTGAATGGTTAGGGACCGAATGTAAATGTGGTGCGCATCGCCAAGATTTTCGAGCATGACATGAACGCCGCGGCGAACCGCGCGTGTCGAGCCTGTGTTGGTAATTTCGAGATTCTCAATCTCCCAGTATTCTTGATTCTTTAGCAGTACCGCGTCCTCGGCCAACCCGTCGCCCCTGATTTGTGGCTTCACTCCACCGCCATACATTCCAAGGGTGATGGGCTGGCTCTCGGTGCCCGAACCCTTCGGCCAGAGTTGGCCGTGCCAAACCGAACTCGATTTCAGCAGGATGCGATCACCGGGTTGAAAGGTGGTCGAATTCACTTTCCGCAGGGTCTTCCACGCAGCTTGGGGATTCGTGCCGGTATTGGAATCGTTTCCGTTTGCATCGTCGACGTAATAGGTGGCGAGAGATCGTTGAGGGCTGGAAACCTGCGATGTCAGCGCGATGAGCACGCAAAAGGTCTGAAGTAGTTCTTGCCTGCGTGCGATCACAGCTCGCATGGATTCCCTTTAGCTGAACCTAGGAGCAAGACGGCCGCTGTGATAGCCAACCTCGTTGCCGCGCTCGTTGCGAGCACTTCCTATTCAACAACACCACCGGCTTAGAAAACCTGGGCAGCTCTTATTGTTCCGGACTGCCCAGGCAACAGGCATGTGGTGCACCCAAGTTAGAACTCGAAGCGAAGCGCAAACTGACCTGTGCGCGGGGCCGCAGCTCCCCCTCCCGTTACTTCACCGAAGTCCGATGCGCCGACTTGAGCGCCCGATCCACCGCACCCGATGATGGCGTACGAGTGGCGATTGAAGATGTTGTAGAACTCGACGCGCGCCTGAAGCTTGTACTGGCCGTCGGAGCCCATCGTAAAGCGCTTCAAAAGGCTTGCATTCTCGTTTGCGAAGCCCGGGCAGCGCAAATCCGTTATGCGAGCCGGGCCAGTCCCGAGTGTTCCGTAGGAAGGGGCACTGGCTATGGTAGTGGGCATATAGAAATCGTTTGAAGGGATCACGCCCGACGAGGGCACGGGAGTGAACTGGTGGAAGATGGGGCCGTTGTACCCCGACAGATCATAGTTCGGATAGATGTTGCCCCACGCCGGATAGTAAGGGTTGGGTACTGTCACGTTGAAAGGCTGTCCCGAGGTGTAGAGCACTAACCCCGTCATCGTCCATCCGCCGACGATTCCGTTGACGACGCGTCCCTTGCCACCGAGCAACCGATGACGATCGCCAACCGGTAGATCGTAGCTCGCAAAACCCTTCACGACATGCGTTTGGTCGTAGTTGGTAAGTGTGTGAGCAGCTTCACCCAGGTTTGCGAGATTTTGGATGCCTGTATAGTCGGCATACGTTTCCTGGAAAGCAGTGTAGGTGTCGCCTTCCTGGCGGGACAACGTGTAATTCAAATCCATGGTCAGCCCGCTGGCATAGCGCTTGGTCAAATCGATAACCATCGAGTCGTAGTAGGTTTGCGCCAGGGGCAAGCCGACATAGAAGAGCTGGTCATAATAGTAGTCGTCCATCGTAGCAGCGAGTTGGGGAAATGGCGCGATGGCAGCGAACACAGTCGCGCAAAATCCGGGATACGGGTACTTGACCCCGTAGGCCGTGGCATCGGCCTGGCTGCAAACGTAGTTACCGTACGGGGTGTCGCCCTGGTTGATCAGGTTGAAGAACGTGCTGGCGGGCGCCTCATTATAGTTGAGCGCTGTGTCCGGCAGTCGATGGCCGCGGTTGGCAACGTAGGCGGCTTCCACTCTCATACTGGGAGTAATCTCGTACTGCACTCCAAGATTGATATTGTCCGTGTACCCGGCGAGCAGTGCGTTTGGCTGAACCGCAACGACAGTGAAGAGTTGCGTGACGTCTACGGCCGTCGAGCCCGGCATAAAGACACCAGGATATTGGCCGCCGTTGCTGTCCCACTGGTAGGGAGTCGTAACGTTGTTGGTGCCTTGGAAGCCGGGAGCGAACCCATATGGCACTCCATGAAAGTACTGGGTGCCAATAGGGACGTACGTGATACCGAAGGAACCGCGGAAGACCCACTTCTGCCACGGCGCATAGGCAATTCCGACTTCGGGGCCGAAATTCCTCCAATCTTCATTGGTTTCGAAGCTGGTGCTTCCGCTGCCTGCAAACTGCAACGTTCCCGGAATCCCGAGCGTAGGATCGATTGCCGTCTCATTGAAATTCGCCCAGTGACCGTACTTCTCGTGGAAACGGAATGTCGCATCCCAACGAAGTCCCAGGCTCAGGGTCAGTTTAGGCGTGACCTTATAGCTATCCTGAGCGTATAGCGACATAGCTTTGCGGCGCCCGTACAAGTTGAAGGGCGTGCTCTCGCCGGCCGTGTGCACGTCCCCGAGAAGGAAGCTGGCAAAGCCGAAACCCACGAACGGGCCATAGGGCGTTCCGGACGCTCCAGTCGTCGAGTTCAGGAAATTAAAATTCAACGCGCCGGAGCCCAGGTGACTATCGATCTCGTAAGCCCGGAAGTTGCCTCCGAAAGTGAAAGCGTGGCGGCCCTTCGTCCACGTGACGTCGTCACCCAAGATCAGGGTGTCGCCAATGTAGTTTCCCTGCCAACCGTTGCCGATGCCGGTCTCGCCAATTCCATTTATTGCGCCATCGAAGCTGATCGATGGGAAATTGCTTGCGCCTGTATTCCCTAAACCGAGTGTCTGCGGCCAGTTTGTGCCCGTCGCCGCGGGATTCGATCCGTTCCAATACCAATTGTATGTCGCGTTGAAGACATTAATCACGTTGGGCGTGAAAGTGTGCGATTCACTCACGCGAAATTCGTCGGAATAAACCAGTTGCACGCGCGCGTCGGCGAGCGGACCACCATCCGTGCTGCCCGCTTCCCAGACCCCACCCGAATCAACCAGAGTACGCGGGCGATGATCGTAAATCCACGATCCAGACAGGCGGTCGTTGTTCGTTAGATTGTGGTCGATCTTGACGACAGCTTGGTTCGGGGTCTGGGAAGGAGAGTTCTGAGCGGGCAGCCGATCGTTGTCATTCAATGATGCCTGCTCGGGAGCATAATATTTCTGGAAGAGCGGAATGATCTTCTGAGATTGCGCGCTGATCCGACCCGCGGGAATCATGTTGCCGGTGAACTGATTCCCCGTGGTTGGATCGAAGATCATCCCCTGCTGCGCAGGAACGGTCTGTCCGGCGTTGTTCATAACAGTGATAGGAGTTGAAAAAGTTCCCGTTGAGCCGTCGGTCGCCCCGCAGTTTCCGGCGTTGGCAGGTGCGCTGGGGTCTGTGCAGAGGTTGGGTCCGAGGAGGGCGCTGAAATCGCCCGTAAGAAAAGCCGACGTCGGCACAGTCGAAGAGAATCCGCCCGGCGTAAAGTCCTCCTGCGTGTAGCGTTCGAACGTACCGAAGAAGAAGGTCTTGTTCTTTCGGATGGGACCGCCCAGGCTTCCGCCATAGTCCCACGCGCGTGCCTTGGATTTGCGAGTCGAAGTACTTCCCGGCACACTCGGGTCTGGTGTGTAGCCGTTGTCCCATGTGTTGGCGTCGAGAAATTCGTTGTGGCCGTAGCCGAAAGCCGAACCATGAAATTTATTCGTGCCAGACTTGAGATTAAACGCGATGACGCCACCGTTCGTGATGGCGCTCTTGACGTCCAGACCGCTCGTCGTAGCCTGCAACTCTTCCACCGCTTCCATATTGGGCCCGATTTCCATCGAATCGCCCTGAATCGTGGCGGTGGCGGAAGTGCCGTCCACAGTGAAGTCTTTTGTGAATCCCTGGTTGCCGTTTACCACGGCTTCATAGGGACTGCTGATCGGCGAATAGCCAGGTGTTATGGCAACCGCAAAATTCTCGACGAAGCGGCCACCGCCGTAGATGCTGAGCGGCAGATCCGTGACGGTTTCGCCGCTCATGTTCGTCCCGATGCTTTCCGTCTCTTTGTCCAGCACGGGAGCTTCAGCGTTTACAGTAATGGATTGCGTCGTGGCGCCAACCAGGAGTTTCGAGTTCAACTGGGCGACCTGCGTCGACTCAAGGATGATGTTCGGCTCGTTCACGGTCTCGAAGCCGCCCTTCTTGAACTCGACCGCGTATTTGCCGGGCGGGAGGTTCGGAATGACATAAATGCCGTCGCTGTTCGTCACGGTCGCTGTGGCCAGGCCCGTCTCAACATTCGTGGCAGTTACGGTGACACTTGGCGCCACTGCTCCGGTAGAGTCGGTGACTGTGCCAGTAATCGTCGCGCGGTTCGACTGCGCCAGCAGCGCTCCCGCGAAGAAAAATTGAATAAGACACACCAATATCCCTAGTTTACGCATTGGCATCTCCTCAGTCTTTTCGATGGAGTTCAAGCCAGAACTCGCGCTCTGTGTATACCGCGGCCTTGTCCATGCGCGGACCGCAGCACGCCGGCTGCGTTCTCCGAAGCCAGTTCCCCCTGTGTAACTATTCATGTGCAAACCACCCCAGTTTGGCTGCGAGAATACGTTTACTTCGTTGGTCGGAAGTTACCTCTAGGATTTGCTGATGTCAACAATCAAAAGCTTTTATGGGTCTCTTACGATGATTCCGCGCGGCTTTTTCAACGACGCGAACGCGGTTCGGGACCGGGCAGACATCACTCGGACGGAAGATTTGCCTCAGTATCGCACCACGTAAAGATGACCTTCGAGCGTCACTTTGTTTTTCTCGGCGGAGGAGCAGCGAATCACAATGGATCCGGTCGAGGCGAGCTCTCCCCTCCTTATTTCCCCGGCGCCCCACGAGAGTCCGCTCCAGACTTGTTTATCGTAATCAATCTCGACCGGCAATTGCTTGCCGTTTTGTTCGGCGGAAATCTTCAGAGTCTTTCCCACCGTGGTTCCATTGGGAGGTCCGCCGGGCCAGCTTCTCATGATGCTGCCGTCGCTCCCTCGTTGCTGAAAGATGATGCGCAGATCGCCGGCCGCGGGCAGTCGAATGGTCGCCTCGATGGTATTGTCTCCAGATGGGGAAAAGGCGGCATCGAGTGGCGCAATCGAGAGCGGGATGTGGACGTCGTCCTGGATGCCCAAGTCGAAATCTTGCGCCGCGTAGCGCCCGAACCCGACCGCAGCCATCTGGCCAGGGCCAAGCTTGATTCTGTTTCCATGCAGGACTGGCACGAAGCCGGCATCGCGAAAAATGACGCGCCCATTTGCCAGCGGCGGTTGTGCTCTTGAAAGCGGCGGCATGTCGATATCGCGCACGGCCTGCGCGGGATTCATTACGGTATAGATCGCTCCGCCGAAACCCAGGGAGCCAAACCCATACGGTTCGACATCCCCGGGAACTCCTCCGAATGTCTTCGTTCGTCCCATGGCCTGCAAAGGTTCGTATAGCTTCTGGACGAGCGCGAACCAGCGCGCCTTGTCATCGTCCAAAAACTCCAGATTGCCGTGAATGGTGTTCACCCAACCGCCGCGAGAGACCATCAGCAGTAGTTCGCCTTTCCAGGCATTCATTTTGCGATAGTAGATGGTACCGGTGTTTCCGAACATCACGCTGGTGGGATCGATGCGCTCAAGCGGTAGAAAGCTCTGCTCGAAGCGCCGGACCATGTGGTCGCTGTAAATGTCCATCGAGCGCCAGAAATTCATTTCGGGTACGTCGGAAGGGCGCGGATCGCCCGCATAGAGTGAATTGAAGACCTCGAGCCACCTGAGATCGACCGGATTGCGGAACGGAAACGGCCCGGCAGTCGATTCGAGGTCGCCACCGAATCCGTTGAAGGCGACCAGAACGATATCCGGGTTCTTTACACGGAACTTCTTCAGGGCCTCGCGAAAAGCGGACTCATTTTGCTGGAGAATCTGCGCGGGCGTAAGGGACTTCTCCTGCTCCGGAGTCGCAGCGTCAAAGTAGGCGAAGTCGAACTCGAACATGCGGATCCCGCGGTCGTACCAATACTGAAGGACATTCATCAAGTCCGGCAGAAAGCCGCCTGCCGATAGCGACACGGCCCCGTGGTTCGCCGTCAGAGAATCCTTCCAGGCGTCCACTGGGTTGATTTTCACAAGTGCGTTCGTGCCGAACCACATTCCCGGAAGAATATGGTTCTCGCGGCACGTTTGAATCCAGCGATCCGGGCCATTTGGCCAATTCGGCTTGCGCCATATTCGGTAACCGCCGTCGGGCGCGAACCAAAACGCGTCCATCATGTAGTAATCGAAATGAATCCCGAACCGGCGAAGGCGAAGGATTTCGTGCAACTCCTTCATCGCGAGCTCTTCCGTCAACGGAATGTTGTCCGAAAGCTCGTCGTAGGAAGACCAGTCGTTGTACACCCAGATCGGATCGCGCAAGATTGGCTCGCCGAGAGCCTGCGGCGACCACTCCTGAACCTCCTGCGTGCCCTGGGCCGCGACGGAATTCGCAACCTGCCCGAGAGGCTCGCTTGCCGGAAGCACAATTGCCAACGCCAGGAGCAGAAGCCTCGCGGCGGTGTCCTTCCTGAAACGATGATTTATCCACGGACGGTCCATCGAGCGGGCACCTCTGATTTAGTTTGGAGTTTAGCGCGTGTCGGTTGTCTCACCGGGCCAATCGTCCGTCCGAAACGGAGAAGCAGGAAGTCCCTGCGTGTCGCACAGGCTCCCATCAGGGCTGTTCGCCCAGTCATATCGCACCGCAACGGGAGATCCCACATCGACACTCGAAACAATCACCGCATCGCCTTCGATACGTGCGTTCGCCCAATGAAACTTCCTGTCCTGCCCGGCTACTGAGAAGCCTTTCAATGTGCCTCCGAGTGCGGCCAACTCCGAACCAAAAAGGCGAAACTTTATTCGGACCTGATTACCTTCAACCTTCATCGATTCATACAGAGGTCCCGAATAGACGATCTCTTGCCCGTACGTGGTTCCCAAGGCCCACAGGGCGAGCCTTTCGCCCACCTCTTTCTTTCGAGGCGGGTGAAGATTTCCGGGGTCGCCGAGATCGATCGTTACAGCGAGGCCGGTGTTCGGAACGGTCTTGCTTGTTAGGAACTGCGCCTCGCGCAATTCCGCCCACAACGAATTGCCCAATTCCGGGCTCGTTCCATAGTTGGGTAATTCCACAATGAGAAAGGGAAAATCTCCCTCTCCCCAGCCGTTTCGCCAGGTGCGGATGAGGGCCGGCAGCAGCCACCGGTACTGATATCCTCTCCATCCATTTCCCTCACCTTGATACCAAACGGCGCCGCGGATCCGATATGGTTCGAGCGGCGCAATCATTCCGTCATAGAATCCCGAGGGAGGCCGCGGCGGGTAGCCCACGTCTGGCATGGCCAGAAGCGCGAGTCCAGACAATGCCGACGGCGTGAACGGCATCACCACTCCCCAACCCTCCTGCTTCAGATCCTTAAACCAGATCGTCACAGGCTTCCACTCAGGAGTCGCTTTCAGCGTTGCCCCTTGGTAGTTGTCCGTGTCGGTGATCGTCGGCTGCAGCGCCTGAAGGCGAAATTCTCCTTCGCCGCGAACCCAGAACCGCACGCCCGCGTAAGGACCCAGATCGACCGTGGCGTTCTCCGCCCTGAACGCGGCCTGGAGCCGGGCAGAATCCATCTCGCCAACACGGCCGCCCACGCGTATCGCATACCCTTTGCCGCTGCGCCCAGGTGAGACCACGCTGAAGGAAGTTTGTGGAGCATCCTTCCATGAGTACGTCCACTGCCCGCCCAGGGACACGCTCACCAGCCCGTTGTCGAAATTGCTCAGCACGAGCGGTTTTGAGGAACTTCCAGCCGCAGGCAAGAGTTCGAAATCATCGAATTCGAGATCGAACGCAGCGGGCTCCGCTGCAAACGATCTTACATCCGCGGGCGACGCATCCCACCGTTCGAGGATTGGTTTTAGAGTGGGCTCCGCTCGCAGAGTATCCGTGTCGGTCCATTCCTCGCCTGCAGACCCCGGCCACGCGCTGAGAATGATCCCGACGGGAACTTGCAGCGATTCCTCGAGCCGCTCCGCGAAGAAATACGCGACCGCCGAAAACTCCTTCGCCGTATCCGGCGTGCAGACCTTCCAGCTTGCGGGCAACGTGTCCGCCTGTGGCGCGACTGCAACCTGGCCCGGCACCGTAAACAGGCGAATTTCCGGCCGGTCGGCTTTCCGAATCGCCTCATCGCCTGTCGCGGCGCCACTCAGCGCAAAAGTCATGTTCGACTGGCCCGACGCGACCCACACTTCGCCGATCATCACGTCCTTTATTTCGACGTTAGTCTTTCCTTGAATCCTGAGAACGAATGGGCCGCCAGCGGGCATGGGCGGCAAGTTCAACTCCCATCGGCCGTCTGCCGCAGCGACACCTTCACGAGTGGCTTCCCCCAAATTCGCGCCGATTTTTTCGCTCGGCTCAGCCCAGCCCCAGATCCGAATCTCGGTGTCGCGTTGCAGCACCATATGGTCGCTGAAAATGTGGGGCAGCGATGGGTTAGCGCGCAGTGTTCCAGTAGCGAAAGCAAGAGTGGCTATGAGGAAAACGGTCTTGTGGCGCATCACCTCTCTTCCACGATTGCGAGGTCCCACGGCTTCAACGTGATGCTCTGCTCGGCCGCTATATGACCCTGCGTAAGTAGGTCTGTGCCTGCATGATACGGATACGCGAACGTCTGCGGCTTACTCGAATAATTCAGGTAGTAGTGCAGCGTTTTTCCAGCGCGATTGGATCCGTGCTTCACGCGAACGGAACCTGGCAGATCCTGGTCCGGTCCTGCGAGGCCGGCCGACCGGAGTATGTCCCGCAACACGTTCTCTTGCAATTTGTCGGAGAGCAGCGTCCCCTCATAAGTGAGTGTTCCGCTGCCGAAATGGTTTCGCGCGATTGCGGGGTATTTTCCGAAGAACGGCTGGTCGTAGTATGCGAGGGGCTGCGCTCCTTCGAGCACCAGCATTTCCGCCCAGTCGGAGACTTTATTGTCCTTGCCTGCATGGAACGGATCGTCCTTAAGAGCGAGTGGCTCACGAAGCGTCGAGAACTCTTGATAGCTCAAACCCGCCGCCTTCCTCAAAGGTCCCGGAGCACGCTCCCATCGAACCGTCGAGTATTCATTGCAGAATCCGCTCTTGAACGCCACCACCAGATGTCCTCCTCCCTGCACGTAATCACTCAAGCGCGAGAGGAGTTCATCGCCGGCAACGTATAGCGGAGGAACGAGAATCACTTTGTATTTCGCAAAGTCCGTGCTGTCCGGAAAAACGAAATCGACTCCGATATTTTCGCGGTACAGGGCGCCGTACATTTGCCGCAAAACGGTTTGATAATTGTCGTGGCCGCTGAACTTCATGAACTCGATGCCGTAGTAAGAGTCGTCGCTGTAAAGGATCGCAACGTCGTTTTTGCGCTTGAAATCCACGATCTCGGGTCCGATGCCCTGCAATTCGTGAGCTGTGCGGCTCACCTCAGCGTATGCCCGGCCGGGCTCGAGATCGTGGCCAAGGACTCCTTTCCAGTACGTTTCCTGGCCGTAATGAATCGAATGCCAATGCCAGTACTCGACCATATTGGCGCCCGAAGAGATGTGCGTGTATACGTCGAGTCGCAGTTGGCCGTCGTAAGGCGGAAATTGCCCGGCGGAATCCCACCCGATCGCCTCTGCATTCGTTTCCGTGATCAGGTAGTTCGTCTGTTTCAGCGAACGGACATAGTCACCCGCATAACTTGACGTTTCACCGTCGAATTCGTCCTGCGTACCGTGGTAGGGATTTGCGGCGGCGATATCGAGCGCGCGGACCACGTCTCGCTCATTTACCTCCGGCCGCGGCGGTGAAGCAAAATCGTGGGTGACAAATTGGTCGGGCCGCTTGTATTCATTCACGATCGCAGACTGCCAGCTCAAAAAGTCCGTAGTGAGCCACTGCGAATAACGCTCCCATTCCAATTTCCAGCCGGGATTGATAATTCCTTCGCGCGGAGGAAGCTCGGTCCAATCGTTCAATCGCTGACCCCAGTAATTCAATCCCCACGCTTTGTTCAGTTCGTCCACCGATCCAAACTTCTTCTTCAAGTACTCCTCGAACCCGGCCTGAACATCCTGGTTCGCCGCCCCCGCCGACGATGTCTCGTTGTCAATCTGATAGCCGATGATCGCTGGATTATCCTTGTAGTGTTCGAGAATTCGCCGGATTACCCGCTCGCAATAATATCGGTACGTAGGATTCAAGAGGTCCGTGTTTTGTCGCAACCCGTAGTAGAGGTACTGTCCGTTCAGACGCCTCACCACGATCTCAGGATGCTCCTTGTAGAGCCACGCGGGAATCGAGTACGTTGGCGTTCCAAGAATGACGCGGATGCCCGCCCGATGCATTTTTTCGACCGCGCGGTCCATCCACGCATATTCGAACCGCCCATCTTGAGGCTCCCACAATCCCCAACTCGATTCCCCCACTCGCACGACGCTGATCCCAGCACGCTGCATCAACTCCACGTCTTTATCGAGCCGCTCGTACGGCATATACTCCGGGTAGTAGGCGACACCATATAGAACACGATCCATCTCAACCGGGCGAAAGTGGGGGAAGGACTGGCTGCGAGCCTGTCTGTTTCCGAGGAAAACGACAGTACCGAGGAGAAAAAAAGCCACGACCTTCGAGAAAATTCTCATTGAGCAGAACACGAGAAATCGTTTACCGGAATACCTGATGGGTATACTCGCCAGCTTTCCACAGTGTCAACTCATTTTTCGAGTCGCCAAGCGAGCGCAGCATCGAGTACGACTCTGGCAAGCATCGCGAATGATGAAATAGGATTATCTGACGATCAAATAGTTTGAATGCTGCTGGGTTTAGACACAGTGTGCGATTGTCCGGTAACTGCGTTGTCTCTAACGACGCCGACTGAGTGCTGGTGTTATCGGCTCTAGGTGGTGGCTCCTTGCGACTCTTGCAGCCGCGATGGATATAGTTTGTCTTTGGGGCTTCAGTCCATGAAGCCACGCTAGGTCCCGATGCTCGACTTAGTACTCAGAAGGTGAGGCGCTATTACAGAGATGCTTTTCATGCTTGCTCCGAAACCTAACGTCGGGCCAAGCGAAATGCGACTCCTTCACAACCGCGTGAATAGAGTCTGACAACGCCCGTGCGCACGCCACCGGGCGCTGCGTCGTCGCTTGATTCACCAAGGCATTGAGGTAAACGACAAAACGTGACGAATTCCTTTTTTGGGCTAGCTGACGAAGAGGATACCGTGAGCCCGGCTGGCCGTTTGGGATGGACGTTGAAGCCCCTCGTGTTTCAGGAGCTTCAATTGCTTTGAAGCCTGGTGATCTGCCCCGGCTGGTCGAGAGTCGCGGCGTTCGAGCCAATACCACGATGCCTGCTGCCTGATGACCACATGATTTGTGTTCCTTCTAAAATGGCTTCTTTATGGAGCGGGCACATTGATTACGGTGTTCACCATGGTCACCGACGCATTGAGTCCCAACGCTCTGCCGTCAAGCGTCGTTATTGTTACATTGCCGGCGGTAGAGAACGTCACTCCAGCGGAAGCGATGATGGTGCCCACCATGGTGCCGCCGCCTGTCCCATTGATTGTCGCCGCGCTGCCCACCTGCCAAAACACATTCTTGGCCTGTGCTCCGTTGATCAGAATTACGCTGCGAGGAAATCCAGCAGCGCCTACAGTAAGCGAGCTCGCCATCTGGAACACCCAAATGGCATTCGCATCGCCCTGGCCATCCAAAGTCAGATCCGATCCGGTGATCAAGAAAGCGCCGCCTGCGGCTGTGTACGTGCCAGGAGCGAGGGTGAGTCCGCCCAACTGGCCTGCGCCTGGATCCGGACCTGCGAGCCGCCCAGCGAGATCGTTATATGCGGCCAGCGCATCGTTTGCGGCCTGAGTTGCGATCGCGAGTGTTGCAGCCGTGCCTTCGGAAGGACACGCACTGGTTGGGTGCGGGGACGCCGTGTCTATAGTTCCGTTGACGAATCCCGCATTGCTTGCGGTTTCTGTGTAGGTACATCCTGCCCCAGCGTCGTGGAATCCAGTCATAGAGGTAGACACGCCGGTGGTCCCAATATCTCCGTTAATGACGGTGCTTGTTCCCGCGTTGGTTATGCCTGCACCGCCCCCAAAAGCCCCAAAAGTCGAAGCTGCTCCAAGATTGGGCACCGTTGGCCCGGCGGAAGCCCCGATGCTGAAGCTCCACGGATTCGGCGCGGCACCCGCTGCCAACGCATTGCCTGACAGATCCGTGACGACGCTCGAAATTGTGGCCGTGTATTGCGTGCCGGCCGTGAGGCTTGCAGCGGGCGTGAAGGTCGCGATCTGGCTTGCCGGATCGTAAGCCACGGTTCCGTCGACGGGAGCTCCTCCGACCCCTGCTACCGCTAGCGTAAAGGTCGAGTTCGTAATCGTCGTAGGATCCATCGCCGCGCTGAACGTCGCGTTGATGGTCATGTTGATGGGCACATTCACGGCCGCGCTAGCCGGGTTCGTAGTGGTTATCGTCGGGGCAACGGTGTGCGTACTTGAACCGGTGGCAAAATTCCAGGGATTCGGAACGCCACCGGTTATCAAAGCGTTTCCGTCTAAGTCCGTTGCCGCGTTTGAAATCACGGCGGTGAATTGAGTGTCCGATGCGAGATTGGCAGATGGCGAAAAGATTGCCGTGTTGCTCCCCGTATCATAAGTGACTGAACCTGGAACTGCAGCTCCGCCGACAGTCTCTACCACTGTGAATGTCCCTGGCGCGGAAATCGTGGCTGGGTCCATGGACGCGCTGAACGTCGCGCTGACTCTCTGATTCAGGGGCACATTAGTTGCTGCAGTTAAAGGATCGGTGGAGATTACAAGTGGTGCGCTAGCGTTTGCCTCGACACCCGTTGTGAAACTCCAGTCATAATTGGCGGCCAGCGCGCTTTCCTGGGCACTTTGCGCGGCGGTGGTAATCGTAGCCGTATATTGAGTATTGGTCGCGAGAGCAGCCGTGGGCGCAAAAATGGCCGTGTTGCTTGCCCCATCATAGATGACAGTGCCTGATACGGTGGCTCCGCCAGCGGTTACGACCAGCGTGAAGGTCCCCGTCGCGGTGATCGTCGAGGCGCTCATCGGGGCGTTGAAAGTTGCTGCGATCTTCTGGTTGAGGGGTACGTCGGTGGCCCCTCCGACAGGAACCGTTGCTGTCACCGCGGGCGGGGGCGCTGTAGTGAACGTCCACACAAAGTTGGAGGCCAGCGCGGCACCGGTGGGATCTTTCGCTCCGGTGGTAATTGTGGCTGTATATAAAGTGTTGGTGGCGAGAACGGCTGGCGGCGTAAACGTGGCGGTCGTCCCGGCATATGTCACGGCGCCAGCCACAGGAGTGGCACCAGGTCCGGTAACCGTAAAGGTTGTTCCGTTGATGCTTGTAGCATTCATGGCTTCGCTGAAAGTCGCGGCGATTGCCGTGTTGGGGGCTACAGCGGTGGCCCCATTGATCGGAACGGTGGAGACCACGGTGGGCGCCTGTGCCGTCGTGAACGTCCAGACAAAGTTGGCGGCCAGAGCGGCGCCGGTGGGATCTTTCGCTCCGGTGGTAATCGTAGCTGTATATAAAGTGTTGGTTGCAAGAGCGGATGTCGGCGCAAACGTCGCAGTAGTGCCTGCGTAGGTGATGGTGCCAGCCACGGGAGATGCTCCCAGTCCAGTCAAGGTAAACGTAGCGCCATTAATCGTCGCCGGGTTCATGGCTTCGCTGAACGTCGCTGTGACTGTCGTGTTGGCTGCCACAGCGGTCGCCCCATTGACCGGAACGGTGGAAACGACCGTGGGTGCCGGAGCCGTTGTAAAAGTCCAGACAAAGTCGGCAGCCAGGGCGACGCCGGTGGGATCTTTCGCTCCGGTGGTAATCGTGGCTGTAAATAAGGTGCTGTTGGCGAGAATTGCCGTCGGTGTGAACGTCGCCGTGGTTCCTGCGTAGGAAACGGTTCCGGCCACAGGGGTGGCTCCCGGTCCAGTCAGCGTGAAGGTTGTCCCATTGATGGTTGCAGCGTTCATGGCCTCGCTGAACGTAGCCGAGATTGTCGTGTTGACGACCACACTAGTGACCCCGTTGACCGGAACCGTAGAAATCACAGTGGGTGCTGGAGCCGTCGTAAACGTCCAAACGAAGTTGGCTACCAGCGCGGCCCCAGTCGGATCTTTCGCCCCGGTGGTAATCGTGGCCAAATATAAGGTGCTACTTGCGAGAACGGCTGACGGCGTAAATGTCGCAGTCATCCCTGCGTAAGTCACGGCGCCGGCCACGGGAGTGGTGCCTGGTCCGGTCACCGTGAAGGTTGTTCCATTGATGGTCGCTGCATTCATGGCTTCGCTGAAAGTGGCGGAGATCGCCGTATTGACGGCCACAGCGGTAACCCCGTTGACCGGAACGGTGGAAACCACCGTGGGTGGCGGAGCGGTCGTAAAGGTCCACACATAATTGGCGGCCAGTCCAACACCTGAGGGGTCCTTCGCTCCAGTCGTAATCGTGGCCGTGTATAACGTGCTGGTGGCGAGAACGGCCGTCGGCGTGAACGTCGCAGTGGTGGCGGTATAGGTGACGGTGCCGGCCACGGGAGTTGCTCCCGGTCCAGCCAAAGTAAACGTAGCGCCATTAATCGTCGCGGGGTTCATGGCCTCGCTGAACGTGGCGGAAACGAGAGTGTTGACAGGCACTGCCACGGCGCCGTTCGCTGGAACCGTAGAAACTACAGTGGCTGCCGGAGCCGTCGTAAAGGTCCACACAAAGTTGGCCACTAGAGCGGCCCCAGTGGGATTCTTCGCTCCGGTCGTAATCGTGGCCGTATATAACGTGCTGGTGGCGAGAACGGTTGTCGGCGTGAACGTCGCAGTGGTCCCTGCATAAGTCACGGCACCGGCGACGGGAGTCGCTCCTGGCCCAGTCAAAGTAAATGTAGCCGCGTTAATCGTCGCCGGGTTCATGGCCTCGCTGAACGTGGCCGCGATTGCCATGTTAACGACCACAGCGGTGGCCCCGTTGACCGGAACCGTGGAAACGACTGCAGGTGCCGGAGGCGTCGCAAACGTCCACACATAATTGGCGGCCAGTGAATGGCCCGCGGGATCTTGCGCCCCGGTCGTAATCGTAGCCGTGAATAGGGTACTGCTTGCAAGAGCGGTCGTCGGTGTGAACGTCGCAGTTGTGCCTGTGTAGGTGACGGTTCCGGCTACTGGAGTGGCTCCTGGCCCAGTCAGCGTGAAGGTTGTCCCATTGATGGTCGCTGCGTTCATGGCCTCGCTGAATGTGGCGGCAACGAGAGTGTTGACAGGCACTGACACGGCGCCGTTTGCCGGAACGGTGGAAACCACGATCGCGGGCGGAGCTGTCGTAAAGGTCCACACATAATTGACGGCCAGTCCAATGCCTGAGGGGTCCTTTGCTCCGGTCGTAATCGTGGCCGTGTACAAGGTACTGGTTGCGAGAACCGCCGTCGGCGTGAACGTCGCAGTGGTCCCTGCATAAGTCACGGCACCGGCGACGGGAGTCGCTCCTGGTCCCGTCAAAGTAAATGTAGCCGCGTTAATCGTCGCTGCGTTCATAGCCTCGCTGAAGGTGGCCGCGATTGTCGTGTTGACGGCCACAGCGGTGGCCCCGCTGACCGGAACCGTGGAAACGACCGTGGCTGGCGGAGCCGTTGTAAAAGTCCACACGAAGTTGACTGCCGGCGCAGCCCCTGTCGGATCTTTCGCTCCGGTAGTAATCGTGGCCGTGTATAAGGTGCTGGTTGCAAGAGGGGCTGTCGCCGCAAATGTGGCTGTGCCGCCTACGTAGGTGACTGTTCCCCCAACGGGAGTGGTGCCCGGTCCAGTCAAAATGAATGTAGCGGCGTTAATCGTCGCCGGGTTCATAGCCTCGTTGAACGTCGCGGAGATTGCCGTGTTGACGGCCACAACGGTGGCTCCGTTGACCGGAACCGTGGAAACCACACTGGGTGCCGGAGCCGTCGTAAAGGACGACACAAAGTTGGCTGCGAGCGAACGGCCAGCCGGATCTTGTGCCCCGGTTGTAACCGTGGCCGTATACAAAGTGCCGGTTGCAAGAAGGGCTGTCGGCGCAAACGTCGCTGTGCCGCCGGCGTAGGTCACTGCTCCCCCAACGGGAGCGTTACCCGGTCCAGTCAAGGTGAAGGTTGCTGCATTGATGGTTGTAGTGTTCATGGCCTCGCTGAACGTAGCCGAGACAAGAGTGTTAACGGGTACTGCCACGGCATTGTTCGCTGGGACGGTGGAAACGACCGTGGGTGCCGGAGCCGTCATAAAGGTCCACACAAAGTTGGCCGGTAGCGCGGTGCCCGCGGCATCTTTCGCTCCGGTGGTAATCGTGGCCATATATAAGGTGCCGGTTGCAAGAGCGGCTGTCGGTGTAAACGTCGCGGTAGCGCCTGCATAGGTGACGGCGCCAGCCACGGGAGTGATGCCCGGTCCAGTCAGAGTGAACGTAGCCGCGTTAATCGTCGCTGCGTTCATAGCCTCGCTGAAGGTGGCGGAGATTGCCGTGTTGACGGCCGCAGCGGCGGCCCCGTTGACCGGAACTGTGGAAACCACCGTCGGTGTCGGAGCGGCCGTGAACGTCCACACATAATTGGCGGCCAGTCCAACACCTGTGGGGTCCTTCGCTCCGGTGGTAATCGTGGCCGTATATAAGGTGCTGGTGGCGAGAACGGCCGTCGGCGTGAATGTCGCAGCGGTGCCTGCATAGCTGACAGCGCCAGCCACGGGCGTTGCGCCGGGTCCAGTCAAAGTAAACGTAGTCGCGTTAATCGTCGCCGGGTTCATCGCCTCACTGAAGGTAGCGGAGATCGTCGAGCTGACGGCCACAGCAGTGGTCCCGTTTACCGGAACTGTGGAAATGACCGTGGGTGCCGGAGCCGTTGTAAAGGTCCACACAAAGTTGGCTGCGAGTGGAACACCGGTCGGATCCTTCGCTCCGGTGGTAATCGTGGCTGTATATAAAGTGTTGGTTGCAAGAACGGACGTCGCCGTGAAAGTCGCAGTAGTCCCTGTGAAGGTCACGGCACCGGCCATGGGAGTGACCCCGGGTCCGGTCAAAGTAAACGTCGCCGCGTTAATCGTCGCCGGGTTCATGGCCTCGCTGAACGTGGCGGAGATAAGAGTGTTGACGCTCACTGCCACGGCGCCGGCCGCGGGGACTGTGGAGACGACGGTCGGCGCGCCAGTTGTGAAGCTCCACACAACGTTGGCCGCCAGGGCGTTACCGAGGGGGTCTTGTGCTCCGGTCGTGATGGTGGCGACGTATACAGAATTAGAGGCGAGCGAAGCCGCCGGTGTGAAGGTGGCCGTCGTACCCGTGTAACTCACTGTTCCTGCCACAGGAGTCGCTCCGGGTCCCATCACTGTAAACGTTGTTGCGTTGATCGTGGCAGGGGCCATCACTGAACTGAAATTTGCGCTTACGATGGTATTGGGGGCCACAGCGGTAGCGCCATTTACGGGGAACGTAGCTATCACCGTGGGTGACGCTGGACCGGAAGTTTGTTCCCGACCGCATCCGGCAACAAGAGCGACTGATCCGAACGCCACCAACAATATTTTATGTGTCTTTAATGGACGCATTCCATCGATTCCCACTCTCGCCAATACCTCACCGCTAAACCTCGATTCCAGGAGACGACACCTGGAGTTTGTTATGTCCGTCAGAAAGTGGTTTGCTTTATGAATGGAATTCGTACCGCATGGCACGAAAACGATTCAATTTCAGGAAATGAGAGCCGTTGGCTTTGCATTCGGGAGTTAGGCTTCTACATGGGCGGATCGCCAGCGGAGGGATAGTTGGGGCTGAGTGGCAGCACCGCCCTAACAAGCTAGATGTGGGCCGGGATGGGCTTGCCGTGATCTTCGATATCCGCCTTGGCCGCTTCCGCTGCGCGGTTCATTGCGTGTTCGCGGTGACCGCGAGCTAAATGCGCGTGATGCGCTGCCGTCTCGTATCTTCCTGCTTCGTAGTGTTTAGCGGCTTCCTTGTGGTGTCTTGCCGCGTGTTCGTGATGCCCTGCTGCCTTGTGATGATGCTCTGCTGCCTTCTTTGACATGAGTTTCCTCCCATCGGTCGCCATGAAAGCCAGTGAACGAAATCCGGCTACTGCCATTGGGCTCAGAAGCAGGGTCTATTCCACTTCGCTCGTCGCAAAGATGCAATCTGAGGGCCGCTGTGGAACTGCCGCGACAGCGCGTACGGTCGAACAGGCCGCCCTGCTAAACGATTAACTGCAAAGGGAAAAGACCAATCTCCATTGACCGGCCCTGTGGAGTTGCTGTCACTTTGAGCATCGAACTTGTGCCAATTTAGAACGGAATAATTTCATCTGGGAATTTGTGCCCCACGTCGAAGCATCTTCCGAATCGATACCAAATGGCGCCTGCTGGTTCTTGGACGCGAAGGGTTGTGGTTGCAAGACCACTCAACTCCTGATAAGTCGGGCGGTCTCAATGGGTCGACGCAACACTAGCTCAAAAGTCCCGTTGCAGGGCTACAACAAGATTTACGGTCCATTCTTCGCTTACATCGCGAAGGCGGCGGCCACAATGGCGCTCCACAAGGCGTTCCAGGCCGCGGTAGGTGCCGCAGACATCGATGGGCTTGTCTCCGGCGCTTCGGAATCCTTCTTCGTGTTCCAGTCGGCGCCATCCGAAATAGATGTGCTAGGTGCCGATCCTGTTCACCAGAACAACGAGGTGTACTTGATCGGCCACCGCCGCGCAAGACGATCCACTCAGCCGCGTCGCTCGGCTCAACTTCATACAAGGTTCAATCTCCCAGCGCAGTTTTGACCTGCGTCGAGTTGTAGGGCGGACCTGTCGTCCATCAGTGCCCCGGGAGTGGGTTGCGTTGACCGTCTCCCCTGGAGGCGTTCACGACGTTCACAACCGTCACTCGCTGTTGGTGGCCGCCGCGTTTACCAGGCGCTATGACTCATCTCACTCTTCTGAATGCACTTGTCAATCCGAATTGGGGGCTGTTTTGCGCAACCTTAAAAGTCGCGCCGCCATGCGCTACTCTTGAACCTATCGGGGAGCCGACATCATGGGCGACGGGGCGCGCGCAACTGAACGGTTCGAACGCACGTCCAATCTTCAGGAGAAATCACTATGAAGCTGCGCCTTAGTGCATTTTTTCTCAGCGCATTTCTTGCCTGTGTCGGACAAGTCAGGGCTAACACTTTGCCGGACTCCTGCGGTGACGACAAAGTCAAATTCGACGTCAGGACAAAAGCGGGCCAGCCCCTGCCTACCGGACCAGTAGAGGGCAACGCAGAGATCGTCTTTATCGAAACCAAAAGCAAATGATCACCCCTTTCCACTATGCGACAGTCCGCTTCGGTATGGACGGAGCCTGGGTGGGCGCCAACAAGGGCGATTCCTACTTCGTGTTGACGGTGGCCCCTGGAGTTCACCACCTATGCGCGAGTTGGCAATCGGGCCTGGAAAAGTTGAAGAAGAATGTCAAGCTGACGTCCTTTACCGCGGAGCCGGGCCAAGTCTACTATTTCGCGGGCGAGATCGTGGCCTCCCGCGACACTTTAATTTTCAATTTTTCGGAATTGAACGAGGATGAGGGCAAGTATCAAGTCCAGTCCTTTAAGCTCAGCACTTCAAAACTAAATGGGTGAGCCGCCGCGACTGAAGTCTGCTGGGCACTTGCGATTCGTTGACACCAAATAGCGCCGAACCGTATCACAGACTTGCAGATTATTATCCATCCCTGTGGGTGCGGGGGGAGCATTTGCCAGGACTTATCTCAGAATTGGTGTCCGTCACCCGTTTCCAGCGGTGGAGGGTGCGGCGTGGCGTGAGCGCGATCGCGAGCGTGAGGCCTGCGAGGAGTCCGACGATGCATTGCTGAAATCTGGGAACAGGAACGACCAGATCGATCGGCCTCCTCGTCCCGAACCAGATTCGCCTGCGCGATGGGCAACAGCTATTTCAGAGTTGAGACGTGGACGTAATCAAAGCTGGCTGTGAAGCCCGAGCGATTGCCGGCGTAGAGGCAGATTTTCGCCTGGGCGCCGAGACCGTGGGTCCACGTTCCACCGCGAACCCAATTCGCGCCATCCGTGCTGCTGTATGCGGTGTAGGTTTCTACGCCGTTCACCGTGCGCTTGACGATTCTTATCCACGCGGCGACGCCGCCGGAAACGATGGCGGGCGGTCCGAGGTCGGTTGATCCCCAAGTGGGATACCCGCTTGCAGGAGGAGATTCGGCCTTGATGAACTCGATCTGACGAGTATCGGAATCCGAAAACAAATCCATGCGAATGTAGTCAGCGTCATCGGCATACAGCAACAGGCCCGCTTGCGCGAAGTCATTTCCGGCCCCGGTGGCTGGCAGACTAATCGTCAGCTTCGTTTCCACGGCGTAATCAGTGGCTGGAACAGACTCGGCCAAAAGCGGGACCTGCGCCATGGCATTTGTGGTGTCGAATCCGACCGTAGGGACTTGATAGACTGTGCCGGTCAACTGATACGCCGGAGTGGCATGGATGAAAGACCACTGCGAACTGAGCGTGGCGGCGTTGAATTCGTCCGATAGGGCGGCGATCTGCACGAGCGGCTGGTCATCACTATTGAAGGTCGCACTGTAACCTGATGCGGCGCCTGGTTGGGACGCTGGAGCCGGCTGCGGAGCCGTGGAATCCGACGGTCCAAAGCCGCCACGAGCGACGGGCCAGCCGTTCGAGTCCCAATCAAGCGCGTCGAGCAGCACCGGCCTGGCTGTGGAACCAACAAAGCCCGGGAAATACGGAGAGCTGAGGCTGACGGCGTGATAGAGGATGTAGGATTGGCCGGCTTCGTCGGTGAACACAACGTTGCCGCCGGGTCCGACGAAATTATTCCCATCCATCGCGAGCACGGGAGTTCCTCCCGTAGTGACGGCTGTGAGCGAGTTGCCCTGCTGATCCACGTAAGGCCCTAGAGGTGACGTGGCACGCGCGGCGAATACGCCGTATCCGGTCAGCGGTCCCGCACAGCAGTTGGTCGACGATGCAAGCAGGTAGTAATAACCGCCGTGTTGAACCCAGTTTCCTCCCTCGTAGCGATTGTCGGCTGCGATAAGTTGTTCGCTCGTGGGATCGGACGTAAGTCCATCGGCCGAAAGCTTTCGCACAGAAATGCCGCCAACGTAGCTGCCAAAGAGAATGTAATTCTGGCCGCCGGAATCCTGCACGACATCCGGATCGTAGAGCCAACGATAGGCGTTGCCGCAACAGTTTGTGGCGGTTTCTGGGCTAACGACGGGAGTGCCACTGTCGGTGAACGGTCCCTTGGGACTCTGACTGGTACCGACGCCGATGGCCGCTCCACTGCCCGCGAGGTTGGTAACGTTGGTCGTAAAGTAGAGATAGTACTGATTGTTGAAATACTTGATCGCGGGCGCCCACAGGTACGGAGTGGCAACCCAGGTGGGCGGCGAAGCGAACGCGTCGTTGTCGTAGGTCCAGTTGACCAGATCAGTCGATTCGTAAATGCTGATCAAATGGGCGTTCAACTGACCCTGCGCGTTGAGATCCTTGCTGTTGTGCGCGTCGCCGGTGCAATAGAGATACCAGGTGTCCTTGCCATTGGTTTGTACTTTGAGAATCGCTGGGTCTGGGCAACTGATGACGGGACCAGTCGCCGGATCGCTGAGCGACAACGGGTTGGTGTACGTGGCCGCTGCGGATTTTTGAATGCTCACGGCAACCGGGGCAGAAACGGCGGCCTGGTCCGCGAAATCCCCTGAATACGATGCAGTCAGATTGTGAGGCCCCGGAGCGAGATTGGTGACGGTAAAGATCGCGCGGCCGCTCGCATCGAGTTGCGCGGTGCCGATCGAAGTGGCGCCGTCGAAAAAGGTGCTGCTTCCCGTGGGGGTGCCGGTACCCGAGGTGCGAACCGTGACCGCGACCAGTTCGAGAGGCAGACCCTGCAACAGGCCGTTGGCGGAGGGCGTGAGGACTACCGAGGTGGCGGCGGGCGGTTGCTGCTGCACCGTGACTATAACGGCCGAGGAACTGGAGGGCGCATTCGTGGCGTCTCCGCTGTACGCCGCTGTGATCGAATGCATTCCCACAGCGAGCGAACCGGCGATGAATGCGGCTGAGCCCGCGTTGTTCAGGCTCGCGCTGCCAAGGACGCTGGCGCCGTCGGAAAAATTCACGGAGCCGGTGGGTGCGCTGGTCGAACCCTTGACCACCGCTGTAAGCGTGATGGAGGTGCCTACGCCGATCGCAGCAGTGGAACTGGAAAGCGCGATTGTGGTGGCAACGAGCGTGGCTGCGGGAAACGCTGAAGAAGGCTGGATGACCGGCCAGTTGTTGCTCCACGTCAAAGGGGCAGCCCACAGGTAGTCGAGGCCGTTTTGCAGCAAGTTGAGCGCATGGAAGACGATGATGTCGCCGCCGCTGGCCGGATCGAGATAAGCCGTCTGCCCGCCGGGCGCGCTCCACGTGGTGCCATTCCCCGTCATCAATATTGTGCCGCCGCCTTGCAGCATGGCCGTACCACTCATATCGGTGAAAGGACCGTTGGGACTCGACGAGCGACCTACTGCAATTTTGTAGTTGCTGTCCGCGGCATTCGACTGGCAGCAAAAATCGAAGGAGACGAAGAGGTAGTAGTAACCCCCGTGCTGCAGGAGAGAAGCACCTTCAATCGGGTCGTATTGAACGGCGGGACGGCTGGCGAGATTGGCCGCGGTCTGGCCTGCGATCAGCCTGCCGGTGGTGGGATCGATCTGCTGCTGGAAAATGCCGTTCCAGAAGCTTCCATAAGTGAGCCAGACATTGCCGCTCGTGTCGACGAGAATATTCGGATCGATCGCGTTGAAATCGTCGTTGGAAATCGAACCGAGAACCTGTCCCTGATCCACCCACTGATAGCTTGGATCGGTGGGATCGAGCGTGGTGTTCGTCGCGAGGCCGATGACCGATATGTTGGAACCGAACGTGGAGCCGGCATAATAAACGTGATACAGGCCGTTAAAGAACGAGATGTCGGGCGCCCAAAGACCGGACACTCCGGGGACGGCCGCTTGCACCCAGGAAGGAATCTGGTCGAACACATGGTCGCCGTGACCCGGTGTGCCGCACATCACCCACGCAAGCTTGTCTTGCGAGCAGCGAATGGCAAGATTGCCGGAGGTAAGGCCTCCGGGATCGGTGGTGAAGGAATAATAAGTGGCACCCTGCATGATGATACTGGGATCGTGGACCGGCTCGGTGTTACCGGTAAGGCTGTCCGAGGATGGCAGCTCCAGATAGGTTGGAGGCGGCGGCACAGGAGGAGGCGTGATGCCGTTGCCGCCACCTCCGCCGCAATAAACTAAGAGAAGGAGACAGAAGGCCAAGAACCCCGGTGCCGCGCAGCGTTTGGCGAACGTGAATTACCCTTCCATGCCTGGATGCTTGGCGCCCGACCAAGTGCCCTCGCAAACTAGGGCCCTTTGTGATTGGGAGCCATTTGTCGCACAGAGTAAACGTTTACCTAGACGGGGGTTCGTGACTGGCACTGCGACCCTCAGCTCCAGACTTAGATCGCTCAGACGAAACTTTGCGTCCAGCCTTCTTGAGCTGTAGGAACGAGTTGGCCTGAAAGAATTTCTCATCGTTACGAAGAAACGGCCTCATGTCGCCGCCCTGAACCAGGATCACGTAGTCGGGTTGCGGCTCGTTCGCGTATTTTTCAGCGTCGGCTTGCGTCTTGCCCGAGTGCAAACACATCGTATTGCGCGCGGGCGGCTCGCATGGTCTTCGAAGAGACCCAATCCACGTAGTACTGCGCGGTCGGGAACTCGCCGCGTTGAGAGCCAACCGCAGCCACGGAAAGCGAAGAAGTGCCTTCTGACCGACCACCGCCCTGGGCCACGCCGCCAGCATTTGCGGCGGGCGGAACGGATCCGGCCGGCAAGCCAGTGGTATCGTCTCCCGGAGTTCGCCAGGTAGCGGTCACCATCGCAATGTGAACCCAGGGCGACTCAAATAAGACGCGGTGAAGATCGTTGTCGTCCCATTGCTGGCTCGGTTTCGATTTCCATGGGGTGTTGTCCGCTGCCCCGGCGATTGCCCCAAATATCAGCAGAGCGGCCGAGACGAAGCGGAATTTTCCGGTGGCGCGGCGAGAAGTTGCGATCCCCTTCAATGGGTTCATCTTTTCCTCACAGGAGTCCGTGGCTTCAGCGAAATCGGAACGGGCTCGCCTCTCGCTTCCGGCGGTGAGTTTATCTCGGAAACGTGATCGAGCGCACCACTTTTTTCCACGATGGCAGAAAACGATTACACGCGCAGGACAGTCCATAAATGGCTTGTTGCGCGGGGAGACGCTCTATATATTGCAGTGTTGCAGTAATCGTTTACCAGACGGCCCGCATTTGAGTGACGTTCGGGGCGTCACGCCTGCAAACTTGCGACCGTTCAAGTGGATCAGGAGGGCGATATGTTTTCCGCGTTCCGACGAAACTTCTTGCGCCAAGCCGCCACGGCGGGAATCACGTCCTCCGCGAACCTTTTGTTTGGTCGCCTCTTGAAGGCACAGTCACAGCTGTCGACACCACAGACGGTAGCTCGGATCTATTTGGATTCGCGGCGGAAGATCGCGACACTGGACCGAAATATCTTTGGCTCTTTTCTCGAGCATCTGGGCCGCGCCATCTACGGAGGCACGTATGATCCAGGCTCAAAGTTGTCGGACGCGAACGGGTTCCGCAAGGATGTGATGGATCAAGTGCGCAAGTTGGGTGTTCCCATCGTTCGTTATCCCGGAGGCAATTTTGTCTCTGGCTATAACTGGCTGGATGGCGTCGGGCCAAAGGAAGTCCGGCCCACGGTACTGGACAAGGCCTGGAACTCCATCGAGACGAATCAATTCGGAACCGATGAATTCATGGCGTGGTGCAAGGCGGTGGGAACGCTGCCACTGATGGGGCTCAATTTGGGGACGGGAACTCCGGAGCAGGCGGCGGCGCTCGTGGAGTATTGCAACGTCGACAAAGGCACCGAATGGAGCGATCTGCGACGGAAGCACGGATATCCGGAGCCATACAAGGTAGAGCACTGGTGCCTTGGGAACGAAATGGACGGCCCCTGGCAGATCGGGCATATGTCGGCAGTCGAATATGGAACCAAGGCCGCGGACGCAGCGCGTCAGATGAGATACGTAGATCCCTCGCTCAAGCTCATCGCATGCGGGTCGAGTGGCCCTCTAATGCCGACTTACCTCGACTGGGACCGCGAAGTGCTGGAGCAGTGTTATCAATACGTAGACGCACTTTCGTTGCACCGATATTTCGGCAACACACCGCTGGAAACCGGAGGCGAGTCCTCAAAGTACGTCGCATTGAATCTCACTATGGACAGGCAGATTGAGGAGACGCTTGCCGTCTGCGACATGGTGCAGGGCCGGCATCATTCGCCTAAGCAGTTGTGGCTCTCTTTCGACGAATGGAATGTGTGGTACCGGGAGCGAATTGGAGATGCCGTCAACGGCCATCGTCACGAGGCTCCTCATTTGCTGGAAGAGGTCTACAATCTTGAGGATGCACTGCTGGTCGGCGGCCTGGTAAATTCTCTGCTCCGCCATGCTGACCGCGTGAAGATCGGATGTCTCGCGCAGCTGGTTAACGTCATTGCACCCATCATGACGAACCAAAACGGCCTTTACTTACAGACGATTTATTACCCATATAGCTGGGCGCTCGATTACGCCCGCGGCTCGGTGCTGAATGTCTTGACCGAGTCGCCGACATACGACGTGTCGGGAATGGGCCAAGTCCCGTACTTGGACGTGGTCGGTACGCAGGCTGACAACGGGGAAGTCTCGCTCTTCATTCTCAACCGGGATCTGTCCAAAGCGCATACACTCGAAGTGAATTGGCAGGACAAGACGCCGGGACGCGTCCTTGCGTCCATGGTTCTGACGGGAGACGACCTGAAGGCGTCCAACAGCTTTGAAGCACCACGGAAGGTGTTCCCGCAGGAGATGGGAAAGCCCACGACGGCGGGCGGGCGCACAACATTCGAGGTCCCAGCTCGCTCCTACGCGGTGATCCAATGGGAGGCCTAGAGCGGTTTTCTTGGGTGCCGGACACGACTCACTGGCGAGGTTCCGGCAGGTGAAGCATCCGTTCGGTCCTCTCGCCTGTTCCACGGTGCGGTCAGTCTTTATAGCACATGACCACTTAATGGAGGGCATCGCATGTCTTGGGTAAACGCAGGAAGTAAACTTGCCGCCGTTTTGATTCTGGGGGTGCTAACGTTCGGCTTGGAGGCAAAGACCAAAGTGACAAAGCAGCCTTTCGGCAAATTAGCAGATGGAACTCCCGTCGACATCTACACGCTCGGCGACGCGACGGTCGAGGCGCGCATCATCACTTATGGTGGCATTCTTCAGTCGCTTAAGGTTCCCGACCGCTCGGGTAAGAGCCAGGATGTGGTCCTGGGTTTTGACTCGGTCGATGGGTATGTGGCCAACTCCGGCCCCTTCTTTGGAGCGCTGATTGGGCGGTACGCCAATCGCATCGCCCATGGCCAATTCAAACTCGATGGCCAGCTCTACACCTTGCCCAAAAACGATGGCGACAACACGCTTCACGGCGGCACCCGCGGATTCGACAAGGTGGTTTGGAAGGCGAAGCCCATCGAGAATGGCGTTCAACTAACGCATGTGAGCAGCGATGGAGACCAGGGATTCCCCGGCACCCTCACAGCGGTCGTCGAGTACACGTTGGTCGGGAACACTCTGCGCATAGACTATTCGGCCACCACGGACAAAGACACCGTGGTGAATCTCACCAACCATTCCTACTTCAACCTTTCTGGACAGGGAAACGGGGACATCCTAAGCGACGAGCTGAAGATCAACGCTTCCCATTTCACTCCAGTGAATACGAACCTGATTCCAACGGGAATCGAGCCTGTTGGTGGAACGCCGTTTGATTTCCGGAAGCTTACGGTGATCGGGTTGCGCATCAATGAAGATACCGAACAACTGCGCAACGCCAAGGGCTACGACCATAACTGGGTTCTGGACAAACCCAAGGGCCAACTCGCGGAAGCCGCCGAGGTCTACGAACCAACCTCGGGGCGCGTTCTTTCCGTCTGGACGACTCAGCCGGGACTTCAATTCTATACGGGCAATTTTCTGGATGGTTCGATCAAGGGAAAGGAAGGGAAAGTGTACATTCGCCGCGCGGCCCTGTGTCTGGAGACCCAGCATTTCCCGGATTCTCCCAACCATCCTGATTTTCCGACCGCCGAATTGAAACCCGGACAGCGGTATCACCAAGTGACGGAGTTCAAGTTCTCCGCGCGATAGGCAAAACGAGCCGTTCTTCGCGAGGACCTTTGTTGGTCGAGTTCAGCATTTCCACGCTGCCCTGAAACGCCAGGAGCCCGCCCGGTCGCCAATTTCGTTTCTTTCGAATACCCGAGTGCTTACCTTCCTATGAGCCGGGCTGTCGACGAAAGGCGCCCCCTCCGCGAAATCCGAAGACAGGCCCACGGTGAGTCTGCGCGAAAAGAGGAAATAGAAGATCTTGTTCCAGGGGGCGTTCGGGTTGGCGGAGTAGATCGGCTCCTGCGCCGCACCCATCTCAACTCGCGGCAGATTGCTGGGTGCTCCCTGGGCGAGTGCCACTAAGCTCACCAGCAATGTGCAGGTAAGGCCCCAATTAGTCGAATTGACTTTTGCATGCCCCCGACCAAAGTGCTTTCGGAAAGTCGCCGGAGATCCAGTATTTAAGGACCGCGATTTCGGAAGAGCAACGCCAGGAATTCGGTTCGCTCGTAGAAACCACCATAAACCAGATCGAGGCGGGTCACTTTAATTCACACAGCGGCATTCGTTTTTCCGCAGAAACGGCCGCGTAAGTTGCTCCCATCTGGGGCTCTGCTTGAACAACGAGCAATCGGAATAAATCTCTGGCCCTCCGGCATTTCGGGCGAAAACAGGTTGACGCTTGAATGTAGCCTTAGTGGACGCTCGCTGTTAAGTCCGTAGGAGGCGCCGGCGCAGCGGAAATTATCTCACCAACGAAGCTCGTGATGCTCGAACCCGGCAGCGTATAGCTGAACGACCCGCCGCTGACGGAAACATCTGATTGCTGTGCGAGATTCAAGCTGGCGGAAGTAATCCAGGGCGTTACGCTCGGTACCATCGCACCATCTAACGTAAAGCTTTGAGAAACATTGGACGTGTTCTGATTGATGGCCACGATTACTAAAGCACCCGTGGATGCGTTCCTGTAGGCCGAAATCAATACGCCGCTTTGCGGAGTGTGTGTTGCATCAATGCGATGTGAGCCGGGTCGCACAAACTTGCTGTAGTTGCCCAGCATGTAAGCACGTTTGGAAACAACCGTGGGGCTGTCAGCCCTAACGAGTCCTGAGTTGGTGGTATCGGAGCCGATCACTGCAAACCAATGCCACGCATTTGCATTCGCGACCGCTATACGATCGTCAACGATCTGTGCCCACATAAGAGCGTCCTCTATGCTCGGGTCCCAACAGCCACCACAGGGGCTTGGACCGAACGGATGCCCCGCATTTATCCCTGCTGATGCTTCAGTTTCCCAGTAAGACTTGTTTTGAGAAGCATAGGGATTGGGGACTGAGCGGGCATGGTCGTAATCATGCCAGGCGATAATTCCCACGTAGCCTGCTGCTGCCGAGTCGCCCATGGTCGCGCCTGCGAGTGGCGCCAAGGACGCATAGTGGGACGTTTCGGGCATCATGATGAGCGTGCTGGATACTCCAGCAGAGGCGAATGTTGGACCGAGATTGGTTTTGATGAAGCTGTCGAGCTGCGCGGCGGTCCATAATGCGCTGTCGTAGGGCTGGCAACCATCTGGCTCATTTTGTACCGACAGTGCATAAAGACTGATGTTGTACAGACTCTTCAAGCTTTTGACGTAGTTGGCAAGATAGGTCGCATAGGCCGAATAAGAGCCAGGACTCAAGGCACCATTGCCAGAACAGCGGTGCAGTCAACGCTGCCATTCGTCTTCATCGAGGCAGGCGGCGACCCCGGCGTGCTCCAGACCGTCACTCCATTGGCGATTGCGAGCTGCATGTCGCTGACTTCCCCTGCGCACGTCGCGTTGACAGTGGCGCAACTTCCGTCATCTGGAACTGTTGTTCTCAACAGCGACAGGCCGAGGTCGCCGGGAGCCGTCGAGAAAAAAAACGCAAACTGCTCCGAAGTGAGAGTTTCACCGGCGCTCGATGCCCCAAAGCCATCTATAATCTGATTTACATTGTTCCAATTAACGGTAGCACTCTGCGCTTGGATGTGCGGAACACAGAAAAACATCAAAATAAGACAGGTAAAGAATACCTTCGACAACCTCATGGAGTCTGTCCTTTAGGCGATGCGCTTGGCGCCCAGTCATATAGCCCGCTGCCTCCCGCTCGCTGAGGTTCATTGGTTCCATAACAGAGCTCGAGGTTACCAAGTCTGCTGACTTGTGAACTGCTGGCCCGAAGGCCAGGAAAAGGGCACTGGGAGTGATGGAGCAAGCGAACCGGCCCTCCTTCATCGGGCCTTTGAGTAACCGTTGCGTAGGGCTACTCTCCCTACCGTCTAAAGGGAGACGAACTGGCACACCCTCAGTTTCATCTCGGGAATTAGTTGACTCCGAAACACAGCAATTCCCGTAAGGTATACTGACCTTGCGTATGAATTTAGGACGGTGAACTTGAGTACTAAGAAGAGGAATGCCGAAGGAAGGATTTAAGGTGCGCTGTGAAGCAGCACCGGACGGGGAGAGAGACGGAGCCCTGGGAGACGATCCACTTCAAGCTTTACAAGAGTCAGTTGCCGACGGTTGAAAAGACCCATGAAACAGTAGACTAAGTTTTCAACGCTGGGACGCCTGGATCGAAGCTGATGTTCAGCGCAGTCAAACCGCGCAGGCCAGCGTTGCTCCGCCAATTCAGCGCCTTATCAAGCAAAGCAGGCTTCGAGAGGCGGCGCAGAAGCACATTGAAAGCGATTTGGCCCTCCATCCGTGCCAAAGGTGCGCCGAAACAGAAATGAGCCGCCCAGCCAAACGCGAGATGCCGGTTGTCCGGCCGAAGTAAATCCAGGCGGTCCGGATCAGGGAATCGATTTGGATCGCGGTTCGCGGCAGCGAGACCCGCCACAACCCGCGAACCCTTTTGGATGGCTTTGCCTCCAAGCTGCACGTCAGCAGGAGCAATTCGCGCTGTGTGCTGGACGGGCGACTCAAAGCGCAGCAGTTCCTCAACGGCGGAGCCAACGATCTCTGGATGATTGCGCAGCTGCTCGAAAGACACAGGATCGCGAAGCAGCGTAAGAAATCCACTCGCGATCAGGTTGGTGGTGGTCTCATGACCACCGATCAACGTAATGATGGTATTTGCGATTACCTCTTCGTCTGAGAGCCGATGGCCATCCACCTCCGAGGTCATCAGTGCGTAAATCAAGCCGTTCGTTGGGCTCCTACGTTCCTCTTCCATTCGAGCGGCGACGTAGCTCTTGAAATCTTCCATACTCTGGACGATCTCCGCGACGCGATCAGGGTGATGCTGAAAATTGCCGAGAACCTCAGCCAGATCGATGACCCAAGCTCCGAGCTGCCGATGATCCTTAACCGGCACACCTAACATCGTCGCCGTGACAATCGCAGGTAAAGGGTTTGCAAAGTCCGCGAGCATGTCCATCCGCCCAGACACGATGACCTTATCGAGAAGGTCGTTGGCTATGGACTCGATCACCGCGCGCATCGCTTCGACCCTGCGCGGCGTGAACGCCGCCGAGCAGATGCCGCGCAGACGGGCGTGCATGGGCGGATCCATGAATAGCATTTGCTGCCGCATCATTTCGGCAAATGGCTTCATGAAGGAGAGTCCCAGCCGATCGAGATAATCCGCCGCGGGGGCACGGTCAGCCGAGTAATTCGTTAGCACGGTGATGACTTCCGCATAGCTGGTCACCACCCAAGCGTGCATATACGGATCCCAGTGGACCGGGTCGTGTGAACGCAACGCACGATAAAGTGTGTGTGGGTCAGCTGACACGCCTGGATCGAGCAGCCGGAGGAGGCTTAGACTCTCGCTGTTTGTCTCAACCATCGCATGCGCGCCGGAAGGCTGCATCACATCATACTGCGTCAAATGCGTCTCGCCTTCTGCGCCACTCTTGTTTTTGTAGTGGGGCTGATTTGTCTAATCGCGACTGGAAAATACCCCCCTACATTTTGACTATTAGAATGGGTCGCGGGTTAATGTTTTCAGTCACTTGCGTCGATTTCTAATCGCGTTACAGTTATTAGAATCCTCCTCCTAAATTTCATAGGGCCTTGCTCCCCCTCAAATATATGCCCCTGTAAGTATAGGGGTTTTATGCGCCCTTGGCTGTGGTCGGCCTTGTTCATATCCAAGTATCCGACGCCAAGGTATCACATAGTAACTACAATGTCAAGACCCAGTACTGTCTGAATCGGGTGACTTATGGAACGGGGGAAATCGGCATCCTGTTTACATCACTCACAGACCATTTTGTTTCGAGCTTAGCGCCTAAACCAGCGCCAGCGTCTCGTCGGCGCAGCATTCTCGGTCTTTGCGCCCTTAAAGAGGAAGGTGATGCTTCGATAGACGTGCATGGACTCAATGTCCGGGACGAGCGTTTCGGGAGCTTTGCTGAAGTTCATGCTGTCGAGGACGGGCTTGAGGACCCGTTCGACCGTTGTTCTGGGATTCTTATAGCTGCCGCCAAAATCGGACATGTAGCAGGTGTGCAGGTCCTCGATAGCATACCAGCCGCGCTCGCGAAGGTAAGGCCAAAGAGCGGGCAGACTGGCCTGATGATGCTCCATCCGGTGGCCGCCGTCGTCGATTATGCAATCGAACGGCCCGGCGACTTCCCCCACTGACTTCAGAAACGCGATATCGGTCTGGTCGCCGGTGAATATCTTGGAGCGCGCAGTCTCAAAGCGCTTGCACTTTGGATCGATGTCGATCGCAATAATTTTCGCATTGGGCAAATAGTCTTCCCACATGAGAAGCGAGCTGCCGCCCCACACGCCAATCTCAAGGAGCACAATTGGTTCCTCGCGAACCGCCTCAAGGTACTGACTATAAGCCAGGGTGTAAGACTTCGCGGACAAGTTGGCCGGCGCTATGGTGCTTTTGTCCGTTCCATACTTTGCGGCAAGTTCGTCGAGTGCATTCAGCGGCATTGAAATCCTCCCAATTGATCTGCTCACTCGCGTCCGACGGGCGGACGTCTTCTCCTACAGGACACCCAAGGAAAGCGACATCAAGGCGAGGTCCTCGGTCTGGTCTTGCCCGCGGATGGCGACCCATCGTCGCCGCGCACTAGGCGAGGCATGCCATTGCCGGGAAGTAGTGCTAAGGAGAATCACACTCAATTTTTCGACGAGCGGTGATCTTTGTCATCAGGTTGCCAGCTCTCACCAGATACATTTGTGCGGAAAATCGGAGACGACTGACAATGGAATCAGCCGCGGGCTTTTCTGGCCAGACAACGTGGAAGCGTGGATGAGATCGACTACTCAGGCGAGGCCACCCCCGCAAGGCATTCGCATGATTCGAGTCATGCAAAACCTGCAGCCATTTACTCGATCGCAGGACCCTCTTCGACCTGTTTGCCTCACCCAAGCGATCATGAGCAACGCAGAACACCGTCGTTAGCTGACCGTTATCACCCACTTTTTCGATCAAGGATAGGAATGGATTGGAGGGCCAATAAACGTTGTAAAGATGATCATGAAAAGACTGAAGACCAAACGGAAATGTGATGAACTCTCGATCCTGCCGACGGAAAGCGCGCTGCACCGACGCAAGATGATCGTCTGAAATGGCGTCATCATTGTCGAGCCTTGTCGTAACAAGGTAGGGCGACGATACAAGGCCCGTTTCCAGAACTTTGCGGACGATCACTTCATCCGTCGCGAGGCCATCTATGTAAATGGGCCTCACCAACGGCTCGTAAGTGGAAATCTTTGTCTTGAACCACGCCGGGCTTTCCGCATCGAAAAAGACCAACCATTGGAATTCGGTGCCTCGCTGTCCGGCAACCGAGGGGAGGCAATACCGTTCGAAAAGCGCCAGCCTTGCGGTCAGCCACTTTGTCTCCAGGCGCTTTGGGGAGGGCGCAAAATCCATCGCCGCATTAAATCTGGTAAGTAATAAGTGGACGAATTGTTTGGGCACTTTGCTCGGCCTTCGGTTTCTCGCGCTTGCTTTCGACCTGTTCGCTATGCGCGCCACTTGGGCGGTTCTCACGCTTCCGTTAGACGTTCAACTTCCCTCTCCGTGTAAGTCTTAGCTATCTGAATATCGTTTCCAGTCGCTGCATTATCGAAGTACAAGGCAGTCTCCTGGGAGCCGGGGATCATCGGAAAGTGAATGGCCCGGTTTCTGATCTGCCGAACCTTGAAACCTGCTCGCAGCGCGTTTGCGTGGAGCCATATGTCGTCCGCTTTCGGGCAGCACCGCTCAAACTCGGAACCTGCCTTCTTGAGAGCTGCCAAGAGGCGCGGCGGATATATCGCGCCCGAGGCACCATTCAGCAGATGCCTCCAGCTCGGCTTGTTTGAGCTGCACAACGTCCACTGCGCGTAAGGAGCTATGCGATCTCCCTGCAAGGAGATAACCCTCGCGCGGAAACCGTTAACAACATCGGAATCGCGCTCAAACGCGTCGGTCAAAGTTCTTAGCCAATCATTTGGGTAGAGAACGTCATCGTCCGCCGTTACGAGTGGACCGACGAACTCCTCGTGTGAGTCAACGTAGGGAAAATATTTCTTGTGCGGGCCGTAGTTCTTGCACAACCTGACCGTCAATCCGCGCCGCTTTAGTCTTTCCAGCGTAATGGGCAACGATCGATAGCGAGCTTCTTCGTCGAGCCACAGGATCAGTTCAGAGGGCAACAAGGAACCTTGGCCAATTGACTCAATCGCGAGATACGCGCTATCGATTCTTTTCCCATACGAAGTTAGGGACACGACGGGCCCACCGGGACGCGTAACGTGAGCCTTGCTGTTTTGGTTCAGAAGGCTAAATCGTCTGATTTTCAAGACGGTGCGCGCTCTTCTCGCGATTCTCGGCGGCAGGCTTAGCATGAATTCCGCGGCTTCAGGAAGCCTCATGTGATCTCCACGGCGGCGTCCCCGTCGGAAAGGGAACATGGCGGTTCGTCCTGCACAAGTTTACGTTTTGTTGTTGAGCGAGCTGCGGTGCGTAACTTGTATTGGATAGCAATCGAGAGGGTAAGGAGCAGCAATCCATCTGAGGCCAGGCTTGTCCAGGCGGCACCCAACCAGCCATACCTCGGTAGGATGGCAAGGTTTAGGATGACATTGACCAGCGCGATCCCAACCTGGATTGCACAACGCACACCCTGGAACCCTGCTCCAGACAAGGAGTCCGCCAGGAAGACGTGCCCGCTTCGCAGCAGGGGAAGCAATGCCAGCCAACGCAGCGCCAACGCCGTCTGCGCGTAATTTGCGCCTAACACCAAAGGGAGCAGCGGAGCGGACAGCCAAAGGAGGACGAACAATCCGGCGCTATAAACGCAGGAACGTTTGATCTGCGTGATCGCGTAAGCATGCGTGGCCGCCATCCCGTCGATGCCTTTGCGAAAGAAGTGTGGATATGCCGCTGAAGCCAGAGAACGAATGGGCGTCATACTGACATCGATGATCCGATAGGCTGCCGCGTAAATTCCGGCGGCAGCGAAGGACACTTTTCCAAGCATAACCTTGTCAATATCGTTGTAGATTGTGGCGGCAGATGTTCCTATGCTGAAATAAACGCCTTCGGAGACATCCTCACGAAGGAAGGACCAATTGAATCTCGGCGCTCCCCAAAGGCTGTGCGCTCGGTAAAGAGCGTATAAAGTGCTGATGGCAGTAGCCAGTAGGTAAGCGCCCGCCCATCTCTGGAGCGTTACTGGACGCCACCAAACGAACAGCACGCCGATCGCGACGAGCCGGGGCAGGCTACCAGTTAAGTTTTGTATCGCGAGTTCCTTCATGCGATCTATGGCTCCGAAACCAAAGCTCGCCAGTTCAATTACCCGCAGTAGAAGTAAGTCCGAAATACACACCGCAACCACCAGGAAGAAGGGCATCCGCAAATGGAAAAGGTAGTTGATAGCAAGAACGAGACCACTGAAGGCCGTACCAGAGACCATCGTAGCCGTCAATCCGTTCCCCCAGCAGATTTCCGCGGTGCGCTTTCCGGAACGGACATTCTTGATGAATAAATTGTTAGTACCCAGGCCCGAAAAAGGCGTGAGAATTCCTGCTAGTGCCACGATAGCAACGAAGGCGCCATATTTGTCCGGACCCAGGCTACGAGCAATCAGAACAAAATACGCCGCTTGTATGACGAGCCTGAGACTTTGGCCGATTGCTAGATGGCCCGTGTCCCTGGCAATTGCGCTCGCTTTTAACCTACGCAGTAAACTCATATTCCATGTTCGCTGGAAGAAAAGTGCGAATTTCCACGCTTCGCTTTTTGCCACCTCGTCACACAGCAACAGATTGGGGATTAACTAGCGAACGTATACTCTAGGAGAAGGCGTACGCCACTGTATGTTGCCCGCAGTAATATCTCAGTCTTTGTTCCTAGGGGTGCAGCACGAAGAAAAGAACTCGAGAGCCGCCGATAGTCGAAGTTCTGGGCGCCAACTATCCAGCATGTTCCCAGCCCACGAGAAAACATTGCGATTGCGAGGCGTCGCAGAATGGGAAACCGTTCGTATAGGCAGAGGCCTGTCAGCAATCCGTTTAGTCCCATAATCGACATTCTGCCGGTCTTTCGGCGCGTATATGCGTTCTCACCATGGATTCGCTGCAGAGAAAGCTCTTGGGACGCCATCCAACCTTCTGCCAAACCCAAAGCGACAAGCTTCAAATACCCATCGCTCGTAATGCGAATAATTTCTGGCATTGGCAATATGTGAGCTAGCGAAGCCCGCCGAAAACTTAGGCCGGAGGTTGCAGTCGGAATGTTCGGGGTTACTCCGGTGGCTACCACAGTCGCTCGCTCATCCCAAGCACCGGACCTCCAACGGGTTCTCGAGTGGGAACGGTCTCCCGTCTTGTTATCAAATTCTTGCACCTGATCGAAACACCATCCGGCTTGAGGGTTGTTCTCAAAGATCTGTACGACGCTACTTACTTTTTCGGGCCGGAAGAGATCATCCGCGTCAAGGAAGCAAATAATATCGCCTCTAGAAGCCGAGAAGCCCGCGTTGAAGGCTGAAGCCTGGCCGCCGTTCTCCTTTATGACTGGGACTATTCGGTCGCCATATTGGGCGATCACTTCTCGGGAGGAATCCGTAGAACCGTCATCGACAACAACTACTTCGACATTTCTGTACGTTTGTGCCAAAGCGCTCTCGATGGCCTCGCTAAGAAATGAAGCATAGTTATAGTTATTTATCAGGACGCTAACAAGAGGTCGCGCTTCATCCTTAGGTCGGCTGTCCTCTTTCGCCAGGCGCTCTGTCTGTGGCAACTCCTCGTGTTCATTCACTGGCATCACCCCTTTTCTCCCAGAAGACGAACTCAACATTAACCCTCTCCATGTGGCACAGGGTACGCACCTTGCTTCCCAGTCTGAACCAGTCCCTAATCCGAGCCGCGTGTGCATCTCCGTCGGAGTTAATCAGCTGGAGAGTGTAGCGGAATTCATGTCTCCCCCCGCAGCTGCTTGAGCGAGGCCTGTAGAGGCGAGAAGAAAGAAAAACCAGGACATATTGGGCAGACCGATCGAACTTTCGCCGACGTTATAGAGCAATGCACATAGGATTACGACGATGCACCACCGCACGTACGCCTGGTCTCGCGATCGGAAGGAGCGGATAGCATTTTTTGCTGCCTGCACCACCATAATCGCGACCAGAGCCAGGCCCACAATCCCGACTCCCAACCAAACGTCCAGAAAGCCATCTTGCGCCTGGAAGACGTCCCATCCAGAGGACATTACGACGGCATGAGATGGCCCGTAGAGTCCTTTCCAGAAAGCGCCGAAGCCATATCCCAAGATCGGGCGCTTGAGGATTTCAATCCACACGGCGGCCCATATACTCGTCCGCTGGCTGAGCGTGGGATCTTTGCCAACCGAGGTCACTATGGCCGTTGAGTAGCTATAGATCACGTACCCCAAGCCTCCCGCGACGACGAGGCCTAACAAGGTGATAAGGAGGGATTCCCTGGCCGGCATCTTCTGCATGAGCCAGATGACGGCGGAAAGAAACAGAGCGATTAGAGTGAGAGCCCACCCAGTCCGCGATCCCGACATAACGATCAGAAAAACGCACATCAGAATATAAATCGCGCGAAACGCCTTCTGGTAGATGCCTGAGCCTTTCCAGTGCAGAGCCGTGATGAGGAAGAACATCGACAGAGCCGCACAAGTCTGCTTGTGACCGAAGATCCCACTCCAGCCGGCGTCCGACGTTCCCAATGAGGGTGCGAACAAAGCTAAAGCGATACTCAACGGGAGGGCAATGGCTCCCAACAGCATGATCAGCTCGAAATGCTGTCGAAAATCAAACCTGTCGCCGATGTACAGAGCGAATACCGTGAAGACAAGCAAGACTACCCCGCTAACTATGCTCTGACGCGGATCCACCGACCAAAGACTCGAGACAATCGCCAGGATTGGCAATGCGAGGACTACCTTCATCCGTCGCCAATCGGAAAGCAAGTACGGCAAGCGGGAGGCGACCAAAATGGCGCATATCAGCATGACAAACGCTTCCTGGGCCATGTGGGACGCTGAACTCGTTGGAGAGATCGCAAGAGAAGTATTCGCGGCGGCGGGAATGAATGTTCCGCCAGCGGAAAAATACAAAAGAGGAACAACCATGACCCAGCTGAGGACCAAACGCCAAATGGGAGCAGGCACAATCGGCTGGAAAGTGCGTGCGGAGTAGAACGCGGTTTGTTGGGTGGCCGACATGCCAGGAGTGGTCCTCAAATGCGAGCGATCTTCCCTGATTCTAGCTGAGCGGGGTATCCAGCTTGAGCGGGGGGAGCACTACATGTGTCTGTCGCGATCGCCAATATTCCCAGACGACAAGACCTGCGCAAGCAAATAGAGAAAGCAGGCCGATCACGCGGCCTTGTTTCTCGGCTCGGTCTGCCGGGAGCTGGATCAGCACATCATAGCTGCCCTGGGGCACCGTCAATTCAATGAAACCGTTTGGCTGCGAAGCTGCCAGGGGGATCATGCCTCTTGTATCTTCGCGCAATGCGCTCCAGCCGGCGTAAAAGAAATGATTGAGTATGATGTGACCGGCGGCGGAGCAAACGACTTTCAACTCGATCTGTCGAGGATGCCAGCTTGTGATCGTCGTATCGCCTGACCCATCCGGAGTGAAGGCGACCGCTTTAGGAGGGTTCTCAGAAATGAAACGCTCGAATGCAGGGAGTTCCCTCAGATCCACCGCGGGAGCTGACCTGGGCCAGAACGGCAACGGTTCCGTTTTTGTCTGCACTATTTCGGCGTTCCTTGCGACGCGTTCCGGTGAAAGGTGGCGCCACACTGAGAATGCTTGGTCCGCTGAGACGACGTCTGAACCCAGCCATCCGACCAGCGAAAGGATTATCAGCGCGAGGCCGATTCGGTTCCCGCGCGGACTTAGATTCGCAAATGCCAGGCCCGTTAACGCCGCCGCCGACAACACGATTATGGTGTTCAGACGATATGGAAATTGTAGCCAACGCAGGAAAGGGATGACTCGCCAAATGAAATCACTCTGCTTCATCATTAGAAAGAAGCATACCAACGTCACACCAAGAAAGAATCCTGCCTGGCGCTTTGCCAGATTCGGAGAGGAACTCTTGAATATCAGTCTATACAGAAGGACAGCAAAGAAGAGCATCCAGACCGTAATGACCAGAACCCGCATCTCGAGACTGAAATACCAAGGAATGTGCGTGAGTTGGGTTGTAGCCTCCGTAATCTTGTCCCGCACCGCAAAAAGCCACCAGCTTCGGTAATCTCCCGGGTAACCAGACAGGTAGGCTTTCGCTTGATCGAGAACTGCGGGAAACAAAAAGGGGGCCGTCAGACCGATTCCAGCAAGAAGTCCACAGCCCGTGATCGCAACCGGCCGGAGGCGCAAGCCGGGGCGACTGAAGAAAAAAACGTAAGCAATGGGTAGAGCGGCAAAGCTGGCTGCAACGGCGGCGTGCGATAACACACAAAGAGCATACGTAATCGCCAGGGAAACCACTGCGTATCTCGATTGCCGTACGATTCGCTCGGCCGACAGCATTACCAGCGGCAACCAGACGAAAATCCAGTATTCTGCTGCGGCTCCACGGTTGTACAGGTCGATTGCCAAATGATACGGCGCGATCATATATACTGCCGCCGCGATCAACGGGGCCCACTGATTTGTAAAAGACCGAATCCAAAACCAAGCGGTCACGCCGGCAAGTATTGTTGCAAGGACGCATGAGTATCCTGAGATCAGCCACCCATCCGATTCAGAGTGTCGGACCAGCGGCCAAAACAGAGTCGATACGAAAGCGTGCAAGGGAGGATAGAAAAAAAACGCCGGGCTCCCATATCCGGCGTTCATGTCCGTCAACCAGCGCGGGTACAAATCACCGTTCCAAAATTGCCGGGCGAAGTTTTCGGTCCAGGCGGCATGATTGTGTCCGTCAATCGAAATGTCGGGCAGGCCGTGAAGTAGAATCGGCGCTGTTAACAGAACGCCGAGGAGGGCCAGGATGACAATGTAGCGGGCCATTTATTGTGTACCCTTCTCACCCGTCACAGGAACCGTTCTTCTGCAAAGCTTTGAGCGCAGCGGGATAGCTGAGTCTGGGGGAGAGATTATCCTGCATCAGACCCTGGATACGCCTACCAGACTCCCATCGATCCTTGAGAGACCAGAAGATGACGCATGGCGGATTCGCCGCGGCAACAACTTCGGCAAGGTAATCTCCATAATATTTCGCCACCGTGTCATCCCAGTTCCGCGAGTCACCCACCGCTCGATTTTCTTTCACATCAAGTTCAGTGATCAGCACCTGAAGGTTCAGCGCGCGGATGTCGCTGATAAAACGACGAAGGGCTTCTCCGGCCAAAGGTTGTGAGTCATCCAGATGCGATTCAAGCCCAACTGCCTGCACCGGTACTCCACGGTCCAGCAGCTGCTTCAAAAGTGCGAGGGCTCTTTTGCGGTTCAACTCGTCATCCGCAGTGCCTTGCTCGACGTGGTGGATATTTAGCACGCGGAGGGGTTTGGGGTCGGCCAAAGCCGCGGCATGGAACGCGATGTCGATATACTCCGGACCCAGCAGATCCAACCAAATACCCGGGTACAAACCATCGCTTCGTCCGGGCCACGGAACAACGGGCTCATTGACGACATCCCAGGATTGGATGCGACCCCGATACCGCTTCATTACTGTCGTGATATGCTCCGTAAGATACTGTTTGGCATTCGATTTATTGAGCACAGTCTTAAACCAGGCAGGGTTGTCCGGAGCATTCCAGCAAAGATTGTGGCCGTGCACCTGCAGGCCGTTGTCTTCGGCGAAGTGCATATTCCAGTCGGCTTCCGAAAAGTCATAAGTATCGGGGCCGGGATGAATTCCGCTCCATTTCATGCCACTTGCAGTAAGCAGGTTGAAATCCCGGACGACAATCTTGACGAATGAGGCATCCTGCAGCGACGCCTTGGGCGCCGCAATTCCGACCAACCCTCCAAAGCAAGCGCTTGTGGTCTTCAGGGGCGGCAGGGAAGCCAAAGAGGATTGCGCGAGCAGCGATGGAGCTGCTTTTGACAGGGCGCCGCATGCTACGAGCCGCAGACCATTCAACAGCGCTTCGCGTCTAGTCATCATAAGCAACCTCGCCGTACAGTCCGTTCGCGAAGCCCTTGTCCGCACAGCCGTTCACAGATTTAGACCCGAGCTGCCGGGGAACGAACAGCTCGATATGCTCGGACGGACTTTCTGGCAAGTTTCGACAAACCGGACACTCTACGAGAGGACTGCCATAAGACCGAGGTAGCGAAGGAAACCGCCAAAGTCGACATGGGCGTCCTGCTCCCCTCGATACGAGCTCTAAGCCTTGCACGCTCGCGCGCGTACGCGAAGGAGTACATGTATTCCCCGGGGAAATGTATGATCTCGGGAGATAGTTTCATCCCTTCCTTTTCGAAGGAGCATGTACCCTTGAGTGCGTTGAGAAGCAGCGGTCCCTTATATCCCACAGGCGTCCACATTCCGCCGGCTCCCATCGATGTTGGACCGATGTGATGTACCGCCATCGCGAGGGCATACACAGCCTCGTCACCTGGCCCATTTCGACGGAACTCATGTAACCGGAGCGTGCGCCAATTGTCCAAAATGTTCCGAGCGGTGCTAAAGAATTCGGCGGCTTCGGGAGAGCGAGTAAAGTAGTAGGTACCACCGTTAAACTTGGGAATGGCCGTCACATGAAGACTTTCAAGAGCATGGTCGACGTCGAGATAAGGATCTTTAGATCCTTTCTGCAAATATCTGAATCCCGGCACGCCGAAGTGCTGGCCGGCGAACGCCGTCCAGAAGGCGTCCAAATTCCCTAGAACAAGACAGTCGCTATCAATGAAGAGCGTTTGCTCGTAGGGGCTGTATCGGTCGAGAAACAGCTTCTGCCGCACTCCGGAACCGTATTCCGGCCGGTATGGGATGACATCTGTAAACTGCTGACGGACTTCAGGATCATTGGAGTCAGTGATCAATGTCCGGGGCAAGTGTGGGGCATGCAGTCGGAGTGAATGGGCCAAGGATCTAGCTTGTTCGATAAAGCGCTCATGGCCGTAAGCCAGTGTGATAACTCCCCGGGAATGCAATGCTGAGTTCATGTGTCGCTCCGCCAAAATTGAATGGTCTTATCCCTGAACGTTAGTCGCTCTATTAAGAGGCCGACTGCGCGAGCCAAAGCAGGTGTTGCGCCAGGCGAGAACGTCAAGCGGCTGATTTCTGTCCTGGGGTGACTTGAATGTTCGTGGAGCGCAGAAAGATACGATCTCGCAGGCTCTTTCGTAAGGAAGGCCGCAGAAGATACGTGCCAAACAGCAATAGTAGCAACTGGGGAGTCGCCGAGCCCCTGATTGCACATTCATAGACAAGGAGGCCGAGACCGCGTAGGCCGGCGCCGTCCTGAACGGCAGCGCCTGCGCACGAACCCACGACAAAACGTGAATAAGCTCGCTTACTCATCAAATGGCGATTAGCTCGTCCCCATTCCACTTTCGCAGTCCAGTTCACCCCGGATGAAATCGCTAACCGCTTTTCAGGGACATAGTAAATGGAGAGCGGCTGCGCGACGACAACCAGTTCCGCGTCTGAATTGCGGAACGCTCGCAAAAACCAGTCGATATCCTGAAAGAATGGCAGATCTTTGGTGAAGGGAATCTTCAACATCAATTCCTTCGAGCAAAGGAACGTAGAAGTCTGAAAGTAGCACAGGTAGTCGAACATGAATTCGCATGGCGCTTCGCCGGGGCGCGGAAGTCTTCGCGGACGCACCACATCTGCCGCACCCTCTGCCCGATGAATGTGCTGGCAGGTAACCACCAGCTGCTGTTTACGATCATGATGCCCAATCGCACCCATCTGCATCTCGAGCTTTGAGGGTAGCCATTCGTCGTCGTCGTCGAGCAAGGCTATCCACGCAGAGCGAGCGCTGCGTATGCCCACGTTCCGCGCCTCGGCACCTCCAGCCTGCTCTTGCAACACGATACAACGAACGCGGGAGTCGCCCAGGCGTGCCAGGCCATCAGCACTCTCGTGCCCCTCCTCGCCGTCGACCACCACGATGACCTCGACCTCTCGCAAGGTCTGGTCCAGCGCACTTCGCACCGCGCGCAGCAGAAGCGCAGAGCGATTCCGCGTGGGGATTACGACACTTACGAGTGTATTGGTTAAGGTCATGACTGCCAATCCGAAACGCGGCAATGTCTCTGCTATCCCGCCGGTAGCTCGAGCCTGAAGGGGCAGAGACCTAGGGGATGGTGTAGATGGCGGCTGATGTGGCCGATGCGACGATTCCCGACGCACTGCTGGCGACATTTCTGAGGTAACTAAAAGGTATGTAAATCACGTCGTCCGGTTCCAAAAGCAGGTCCGACTGTTTTCCCTTCTGCATCGCGCTGAAGTTGAGGGCGATCTCCTTATACCCCCCTTCCGACGCTCTGCGGATTAGCCTAGCGTGGGATGGAACAGCGGACGGTAACGTTCCGCCCGCCAAAGCGACAGCTTCTAGTGCGGTAAGCTGCGAATGGGTGTTTTGCATGACGAAACCGCCAGGCTTGGGCACGTCCCCAAGCACGTAAGCAATTCCTGCTTTGGGCACGATGACTGTGTCTCCGGGGAAGACTTCCACCGATTGCGCGATCGCAGCGCGGGGATCGTTGGAAAGGGTGTAGCTCACCGGCTGCTGAGAGGCATCCCGGCGCTGGATCGTGATCCGGTAATCGGCGCTATCTGTGAGGCCCCCAGCAAGTGCCACGACGTCCAGTATGGAACGTGGGGTCGAAATTGAATACGCACCAGGAAGCTTGACTTGACCCAATACCGACACTGTTTGCGTGGCGTACCCATCTATGGTCACCGTGACATCTGGATGATTCATATAATGCGTGCTAATGAGGCGCTCGCGGATCTTTGCCGCTGCCTCTGCAGGCGTTAGCCCAACGACGCTTAGGTTGCCCACGCCTATGAGCGGGACCTCACCAGCGTCCGTAACTCGCGGGTGCTGGTCGAGTTCAGGAGTATCTAAGACTTGCACATGAAGCACATCCCCAGGCCCGATAAGGAGGGTTTCTGGCGTGCCAGCGAAGGTGAGGGTACTCATGGAGACAAAAAGCGCAGCCCCGAACACGAGAAGACTCTTAAGCATGTGGTCTCTCCTTCTTCTGCAGGTAGTTCGCCGAATTTGAGTAGCCGTAGTAGTCGTTATAGCTCGCGGACTTGCGATCGACCGCGTTCAGCACCACGCCGACTCGCGTCTCCCTATCCGACTCAAGCACGTCGTACGAACGCTTTAGTGCCTTACTCGAGGTGAATCCGGGGCGCGCGACCAGCAAAGTCACATCTGCCATATGGGAAAGCACGATGGCATCCGTCACCGCCAGGAGAGGGGGGCTGTCGAAGACTATGTGATCAAACTGGAGTTTCCAGTTCTCCAGGAGAGTCCGCATGCGTTCAGAGTCCAGAAGCTCCGCCGGGAAAAGAGGTATCGGTCCCGCTCGCAACACCTCCATGCCGGAGGTAGTGGCCATTGTGGTGCCGCCTAGTATGTTTTCCGCATCGATCAACAGAGCGCTGAGTTCAGCTGAAGAGTCGTTCAGAGGATAGATCGCCTGACTGAATGAAGGATTGCGCATGTCGGCTTCGACCAGCAGCACCCGCTTTCCCGATCGTGCCAATAGGGAGGCAAGGTTAGCGCTGACCGTGCTCTTGCCCTCTCCAGACACTGAACTCGTCACTAAGATCACCTTGGGTGGGGCTGCGCCTCGAGGGTGCAGCAGTTTCGTTCGAAGCGCGCGGAGCGCTTCCGCGAACGGAGTCGCCGGGCCATCCATCACGTTCAAGGATCGGTTGGCAGAGGGCGCTACAGCGCTCGGAAGCGACTGGCGCGCCGACTTCTCGAATTTCGGAAGGACAGCCAAGAGAGGAGCTTCCAGTAACTGCTCTACCCCTTCAAATGACTGTATTTTGGTGTCGACGCTATCCATAAGGAGAGCGCCGCATAACCCGAAAAATAAACCGCCGAAGAGCGACACTCCGAGGTAAATGGGCACATTGGGCTTCGCCGGTCTAGCGGGCATTCTTGCCGGCTCAACGACCGAAATGTTAGACGAGCGCAGCCCCTCTATGACGCCAGCCTCCTTGAGACGTTTGAACAGATCCTCGTAAAGGCCTCGGCTATCGTCCGCTTCCTGTTTGGCGATGCCATACTCGATGGTCTTATCGTTCAGTTCTTCTGCTTCCGCCTTGCGTTGAGCATACACCCCGTTGAGGCGCTCCTCTGCCTCTTGTGAGGCACGGAAATCGTTGGCCGCTCGCTCCCCGATCCGCGTTACTTCGTCCGATATGGCCTTCGTGACGCTCTCCAGGCTAGAGCGTTCATCGGCCAATTTGGGGTAGGCGCTTCCGAATTTCGAGCTATCTTGGGCAAGTTGCGCTTGCAGGACAGTTTGCTGTTGGCGTAGCGTTTGTAACAATGTGAACGAGCTTTGAACGCTGGGCGAGGCCCCCATCAAGCTCGCTCCCGCCAGACCGGAGATCAGCTCCGGGTCGCCGTTCTTAGCTATCTGGTAGACCGCTCCCTTCATGATCCGATTGGAGGTCGCTTGCGTCAGCGCCGTCGTCGCCTGTTGCAGACGATCAAGCGTCGAGCTGTACACCTGATCGTGTCCTTGGGAATCCGTACCCAGGCTGTACACACCCGAATCCTTCTGCAAGGCAACGACCTTGGCCTGAAGATCCTTGGTCTGCTTCTTCAGGTCAGCAAGTTGTCCGTTTAGCCACTCGGATGATTCAGTCGTAGCCGCATAGCGCGTCTGGAAGCCATAGTCCTTGAGCGCTCTTACTAGCTCGTTCACAACCGCGGGCGCCACTTTACGGTCCGAGTGAAAGTAGCTGATTTTAATGAGGCGCGTACCCGGAACTGGCTCTACTTTTAGGTGTGCCGCAAAGACCTTCAAGGCGCTCGTCCGACGCTGCGGAGAATCCTCTAGACTGGCCCCGACTGGGTCCGGCGAGCTAGAAGACGGGAAAAGACGCATGATCAAAGCAACTGGGTTTAGGCTCCGCTGCGGTTGGAAATCTCGAGTCTTGTCAAGATGAAGCTGCTCGATGACCCTTAACGCAAGGTCGTCTGACTGCAGAATTTCGGCCTCCGTCTGCAGATCAAGGTTCGCATTGAGAGCATCGCCCGCACCGTCAGAAGTGCCTCCCGCCATCACGTTTTGGAGATCCAGCATGTCCGCGCTGGTCTTTGGGATCTCCAACACGCCTTTACCTTCAAATTTGGGCGTACTAAATACACACACAGCGATCCCTAGCAGGAAACAGATCGCAGTTGTTATCGCTATCAGTTTCCTGCGCCGTCGTAAGATCAGGAAAAGGTCCGCAATCGTCAGCTCATTGCGGCGCGGCACACCCATAGGGAGATGATCCATTGTCATACTTCGTCTAGAAAGCTGATCCATTGTTGTAATTCCTTTCTCGGGCATCGCCCGAGGGTTATCTGGCTATTTCGGGTCGAGCACTAAGAAGTGAAGGTGTTCGTTTGGTTGGTTTCATCGTTGACCAAAACCCACGTGCCCACCGACTTTGCCATTTGCATCAGAGCTCGTCGATCCAAGAATGCCGGCGCTGCAAGATAAACATCCCTCATGGTTTGCAAGTACAAGGTTGGAGACGATGGCTTCCGCCACAGCCCGCGCGTTTTCTGCTTGTAGCAAATCGCGGTGGTGTGCAGTCAAAACTTCGGTGTGTAATTGGGGAACGACGGCCTGCCATCCCGGCAGAATATCCACATGAGGGGGACGCTCCGAAGCCAGCATCAGAAGCACCTTCCCATCGTACTTCTGAGGTTCGTACGCAAACGCTGCAGCTTCAATCAATTCTTGGGCTATGGCCGTCTCCGTCTTCAGGGATCTCGGGGTTACCGCGCGCTTAAAGCGTTTGGCTATATGCTCACCAAGATAGGTCACGCTGGTCCTCAGGCCCAGCCGTCTGGCTCTCTGCACGACGTAGCGCATGTAACTCGCCACGCGTTTAGGGGAGTCAAGCGACTTAATGTAGGAAGGATTCGGTGGATCCACCAACACCAGAAGCGACACTTCACGGCCAGCGGCCCGGAGTTGGGACGCGATCTCGTAACCGAGAATGCCGCCGAGACAATAACCGCCAACAGCGTAGGGGCCATTCGGTTGCGCGACAAAAATCCTTTGCAACAGGCAAGCGGCGATACGTTGCAACGTGGGCTTCCGGCCCAAAGCCGGGAAATCCTCCGAGGTAAGTGCGACGTACAGGAGCGGTTGATCGTCTCCGATAACTTTGGCCAAATTCACGCTCAGGTAGTGCACCCAGAAGATGCCGTTGCGAGTGCCGTTTGGCTGCAGGGCAAGAACGCCAGGCGGCAGATCCGGCTGACCCATCGCCCGTCTCTGCGCGAGATCCGCCTGCTGACGAACAGTGGGAGCCTGGGACAATTCGGAAATGGGGATCGTTTGACCGAACTCCGCCGCGATACGCTGCTGTAGAGCGGCCAGCTGCGCCGGTTGCCCTCCGAGATCAAAAAAATTGTCGTCCAGTCCCACGCGCTCGCACCCGAGCACGTCAGCCCATATCCCAGCTACACGCTGCTCGTCGAGGATACTGTCGACTAACAAAGCCAGACGCGCGACTGTGGGCGCTTCAAACAACTGCCGCAACGTCAGGTCCACACCGAAGGATTCGCGCAGGCGCATCACGAGCTGCATACCAAGGAGGGAGTGCCCTCCCGCCAAGAAAAAACTGTCTTCTGCCGCCACCGCATCATTTCCCAGAAGCCTTCGAACGATCCCGAGGAGTTTCTCCTCGGTATGTGAAGCGGGACCCTTTTCCTCCCTTCCTTGGAGCGGTTGCGCGTCAGCCGGCGCCGGAAGCATGGCCAGATCAAGTTTTCCGTTGGGGGAAACGGGGAGGACTTGCAAGCGGAAGAAGGCGGCTGGAACCATATAGTCCGGCAGGTCGCGCAGCAGGTGGCTCTGAAGTTCCTGCACAGTAAGAACATCCGCATTTTCTTTCGGGAGAACATACGCTACGAGTTGATTCTCCCCGGTGGGCGAAACGCTGGAGATCGCCGCGGCAAAATCGACTCTTGGGTGGTGCGAGAGTACGCTACCGATCTCATCCAGTTCGACTCGTTGCCCGCGGATCTTGGTCTGGCGGTCGAGGCGTCCACAAAACTCGATTTCGCCATCCGGGCGCCGGACTCCACGATCGCCCGTGCGATACATGCGGGGACCTGGCGCTCCCGCGAAAGGATCAGGCAGGAAACTTCGTTCGGTAGAATCAGGCAGGTTGCGGTACCCACGCCCGACACCACTGCCGCCAATGTAAATCTCACCGATACCGCCATCGGGAACCTGCTCGCCGTCTTCGTTCAGCAGATAGACGCTTGCGCCGGCTATGGGACGACCGATCGGCGGCGCGCCGTTTGACCCGGGTTTAAGTACCGTAGATGTGGCCACGACGGTGCATTCCGTGGGCCCGTAGTTGTTGACGACCTCAAACGGTAGGCGGACTGACGGAGCGTGGTGCAGCGTGTCGCCGCCGGTGAGCAGAAAACGCAGCGACGTTGCCGCAGGCCAGTTCATAGCCATCATGGGCGCGGCGTGGACGGTGGGAACGAAACCGATCGTGATACGCTCGCGAATCATCCACTGTTGGATCAGATCGGGCGATGAACGCACCGCATCATCAGGGAGGCAGACCGTGGCTCCCGCGCAAAGATTTGGCCAGATTTCCCAGACAGCGGCGTCAAATCCAAGACCTGCGAGATGACTCGCGCGATCCGTTTGCGTGACGCCAAAGGCATCCCGATGCCACCAGATCAGATGCGCCAGATTGGCATGCGTAATCTCCACACCCTTGGGTACTCCGGTCGACCCCGATGTGTAGATCACATAGGCGAGGCTTTCCGGCTGGATCGATCGGTGTGCCACTCTGGGAGCGGCAGCTACGGCTGCGGCATCGCAGCACGGATCCACTCCGCGTGCTTTCACTTGCAGGCGATTAAGAAGCCCTGCTCGGGCCACCAGAACGGTCGCGCCCGAATCTTTCACGGCAAATCGCAAACGTGACTCCGGCCAAGCGGAGTCGAGCGGCACATAAGCGGCTCCGGCACGCATGATGCCGAGAGCCGCGACGATCCAGTCGAACGACCGTTCCATGCAGATAGCGACAGCGCCGCCCGCCACAAAGCCAAGCTGCGCTAAATATCTAGCAAACCGGTCTGCCCTGTGATTGAGCTCTTCGTAGGTCAGCTGCCGATCTCCGTGGCTTAAGGCAATCGAATGCGGACAGTTGCCCCTTAGCTCTGAAATCTGTTCATGAACAGGCCGAAGATTCGCCGTTAACGTTGGCATGGGTAACGTCACCGGTCCGCGATCTCAACTACAATGAAGAGCAGGGGTCTAACAACTCCATTCCGAAAGAATAGAATCAACGTCAATGCTTCCCGAAGTACAATATCTGGGCAACACCAAGCTAGGGTCTCGGCGAAATACTGCATTTCTATTCAATCTCTCCATTACCCCTGCGGAAGGAAACTCGGAAGTTGGTGGTTCCAAAGCACCCAACTATGGCGTAAATGATATAGTCGGCCGATAAAATCTATGACTCAAAGTTTGACGATGCGCGATAAATTAATCAGATAGTGGGTTTTATGCGTACTGAAGCTTGCTGATGAGACTAGCTCATCTCCCCTGATCTGAAGTTCGAAGATCTAGCCAAAAACTGACGTTTGTATTGAAGGCCGGGCTCATAGAGCTCGGCGGCAAAGCGGTCCTTGTCTACGAGAGAGAAGAAAGCGGCGAGGAACGCTCTGCGGATGTACTGGCGAATCACGATTGCTGCGAACTCGAGGTTCCCGAGGAGATAGCGTCGCCACATCCTACGCGGCTCAAGGCACAGTCGATAGAGCCACTCACAGCCGCACTTCTGAATCCACTTTGGCGCTCGCCGACAGACGCCCCCAACCATCTCAAAGGCCCCGCCCACTCCCACACATATCGGCACCGCGAGCTGCAAGCCATGTTCGTAGATCCAGTATTCCTGTTTCGGCGCCCCGAGAGCAACGAAAAGAAGGTCCGGGTTTGCTGCACGAATCGCCCGAGCTGCTTCCTCCAGACCTGCCGCGGTCTTCTCGAAACCGAATGGGGGACAGTAAGTGCTGACTCGCAGATTGGACAGACGCTGTTTCAGCGCTTCCGCGGTTAGATCCGCAGAGTTGGGGCGGCCTCCCAATAAGAACACATTCAGTTTGTTTTCGGCCGCAAGGCAGCACAGTTTTTGAAACATGTCGACGCCGGCGACGCGCTCTTCAAGAGTACGGCCGTAAAGGCGCGCGGCAAGCAGGAGTGAGATACCGTCGGGAACGACTAAATCGGCACGGTCGTAAATTTCGCGTAAGCGCCTGTCTCGATCTAATAGGACAATGTGCTGCGCGTTGGCAGTCGTGACGTAAGCTGGGACCCCGCCCGCCTTCACGTGTTTAATGATGGCAGCGCATGCTTTTTGGCAGGAACAGTTATCAACTAGGGTGTGGCCGATGCCGACACGATCCATATGGGCGTCACGAAGAACCGACTGCCGCGGAGCAGTCGAATGGTGCCTCTTAGTAGTTACCGCATTCATAGGTTTTCCCCGACCAACGGTAAGGTCAGTGGGGATTGACGGCAGGCTCATCTACTCATATCTCCGCGGCAACGACGAGGTAAGGTTCGGGAAACGCTTCTAGGATTGGGTCCCAAGACCGAGTACTGGAGCTAGCGATCCCAAGGCAAGCGGGCTGACGCGCGACCTCAAGCGGCACCCGTTCCCCGAAGCACGGCGGGTACAGTTCGAACTAGGATTTTGAGATCAAGCCACAGCGACCATTTGTCGATGTACTGCATATCAAGCTCCATCCATTGGTCGAACGAGATGGAGCTGCGACCGTTTACCTGCCACAAACATGTGATCCCCGGACGAACACTGAAGCGGCGCCGCTGCCAGTCCTCGTTGAAGAGATGATAATCGCGAATGGACATCGCGCGTGGTCCTACGAGACTCATATCTCCTGCCAGCACATTGAACAATTGAGGCAATTCATCGATGCTCGTTTTTCGTAGGATCCGCCCCAACCGAGTGACTCTGGGGTCGTCTTTGATCTTGAATGCGGGACCCGTCATCTCGTTCAAATGAAGTAGGGCTTGCTGCATCCTTTCGGCCTCAGGGACCATTGTGCGAAATTTGTACATAGTGAACTGCCGCTTGTTGAGACCAACTCGCTTTTGGCGGAAGAAAATTGGTCCAGCCGACGTAGCCTTTACCAAGGCCGCGACGATAAGAATCAACGGAGCCAGCAGTACTAACAGCACGAAGGAACCGACGCGATCGATGATCCATTTCGCAAACACGGCCCAGTCCTCAAATCCCCCGCGTTGAGCAATGATCTGAGCTGATCCGTCAAAGACGTCACTCCGAGGTCGGGCAATCTTGAGATCGAGAATATCTGAATCGAACCTTATAACTAGCCCGTGCTGCTCGAACAAACGTGCCAATCGGGAAGCATATTCGTGAAAAGATCGTAGTGGCAGGTAAATTGCAATTTCATCGACAACATTATGACGGAGATACACAGGCAACTCTTCAAGACTGCAGCAGAGGGTGTAACCAGTCCGAAGGAAGGCTTCGGTGCCTGACCATCTTTCGTCCACAAATCCTACAATCCGGTAGCCCAATTCGGCTCTGGCCTCGATCTTTCTTGCAAACTCCACCGCACGAGGATTCGTTCCTAGAATCGCTATATGGTGTATATTCCGGCCTTTGCGGCGCAGAGACGCGAGCATCAGGCGTCCGCTCAAGCGCCCTACAACCACCAGGACGGTGCTGATCGCCCAAAACACGACGAAAAAAGAAGGAGTCGCCATTCTCATTTTGAAGATTTCGGCGGAGACCAACAAAGAAAATGTTATGAACGCGGTCGCTTTCGCCCCGTCGATGCTCTCCGATCTTCTCGTCGTAAGACGTTTTGATTGGTAAAGCCCACAGTAGGCAAGGATGCCGTGCCACACGAAAAGCAACGCCGCAAATGTGACAAAATTCCAGAGTTTCACCTTCATGGAAAAAAAATCGATCAGAGAAGTGCTGCCTGGTTTTGACGCTGCCAGGACCATCGCCAATCCGAACGAGAACACGATGGCCGCCAGGTCAAAGACCTTGAGTAAATTCCTAAGGAACTGCCGTCTCGCGTCGCGCATTAGTGTGATCCCAACTCTGGCTAAGTGTTATTTCGATTCGAGTACGAAGGACTTTAGGGGATTACTGAATCCGAATATAGTGAGAGGTTCTGGAGACAGGCGAGCCCAAGACTACTCACTCGGCGTCGTGCCGACGTAGCGCAACAATTTTTGACACATCGAAGCTGGAGCTTACGCTTGCGCCAAGCACTTGAATTTGGGCCGCTCGCAAGTTCTCCATTGCCCTGAGAGCTGCTTCTTTTCGAGTCGAGGCCGCTTCCAAAATGAGCACCACACCATCCGCGAGCCGGCCCAGCGCCGTGACCTCCGCATGTCTAGTCAGAGACGGCGCACCAACAAGAAGATAGTCAAATTCCGCGCGTAGCTCGGCGAAGCGAGATTTCATGCCGTCACTATTCAGAGGATTGTGCGAGTCAGGGCCGAGCGAGCCGCGCGGTAAAAACCAGGCGTTGTCAATCTCGAGTGGCTTCGCGAATGATCGAATAGGGCCGTTCTGGCACAACGCGTCAGTTAAGCCATTATGGTCAGCCGTTCCGACCGGAACGGGAAAAAAGGGTGAGTTAACATTGGCGTCCACAACGCAGATAGATCCGCTTACAGAACTTCTTAGAGTCTCAGCAAGCAGAAAGCAGATGTGACTACAGTCAGTGCCCTCGTCGATTCCGGCGAACAAGACCGCACGAGAAGCCTTTTCCGTCCGGAGGAGGAAAATCCGCTGCACAAGCTTCTGCGCCTCCTCGCGAGCTGCTTGACCCACTTCAAGACGAACTCCGTTCTGATGAGGTTTTTCTTGCGCCTTAGAAAACGAGCGCCTTCGTTGGAGTATTGAAGTGAGTTCGAAATTCCTACCAACCTGTTGCATCAATTCGAAGTTCTTGCTCATTGTTTTCTTGCCTGTCTGGGTGCGGCCTTGGGAGCCTGCTCGACCGAACACTGCATGTGTTTATATCGCCTCAACGTTGTATCCTTCGACGCGCACCGCGATAGACCTTTGAATTAAGTTGACGGAAATAATCAAACTTCGATCGCCATTTACTCCCATAAGAACGCCGCCGATCCCGTCGAGGCATCCTCCACGGAGGCGAACGGATTGGCCGACCTTCAGATACGGGTAGGGTTCGCAAGCAACCCCTCCCTGAAGCACGGCCTGCACGCCCTCGATCTCGGCATCAGGAATCGGAATGCCCACGTTACGAACACCCACAAAGCTGATCACGCCATTTGTCCGCAGCACCGACACACGAGCGTGAAGCAAGGGTGCGATCCGCACGAAGACGTAACCCGGGAAAAGGGGTAGGTCAACAACCCGACGCCGGTCACTCCACTGGTGGGTGGCGGAATGCAGAGGGAGAAACGCTTCAACACCTTTCTCCCCAAGCTCAGCAGTTACCTTTTTTTCATAACGCGGCCTCGTCTGAATCGCAAACCACAACGGCTGGCCCGGGACGACTCCGGGACCGTAGAGTGGCAATTCGCTGATGGTCGGTTGAATAACGCTCATGGACAAGGCTCCGCCAAATCGAGTCACAGGATGCCTTCCTTATTTCGCTCACCGATCCGTCACCACGGATCGAGATTCACAACCAGCTATTCAACCCGCTGCATCAATTCAGGGCTGTTGCTCACTGTTTCCCAGCTACTGCCGACAAAGCATTCGAGGATTGCTCAGCCGCCCGTTGCCCTTTGACAGGGCCGACCGTCGTTGACGAAATGACAATTTTCTGGCCGGCGTGGATTTGGTTCGGATCAGTCAGCCAGGGATTGAGCCGACGGATCTTGTCGAGCACTTCCTCATCGTATTTCCCGAAAGCCTGCATGCTAATTCGTCCGAGAGTCTCGCCGGGCATCACGCGAATTTCCTGGGTCACAGCCGCAGCCGCTCCCTGAGCGGAGCTTGCTGGAACCGCGCTGCTTGAAGCGGACACCTGACTCGTTGCGGGTGCTGCAATCACCCGCGGCTCGTCTCGGTTGACTTGGACCGCAAGCCACCCCAGGCTCAGCAGAAGCGCCGCTGTAAGCGCAATTTTGGCGAGCCGGCTGCCGAAGGTGGAGCGCGCCGTCTCAGAGTCGGAAACGCGCGGAGGCACGGCCTGCAGTTCGGTTGACTTTTTCGCCGCGCGGTTTTGGTCGCGCAGCGGCTCAAGGTCGAGGTCGGCAATAACATTCAGGATGATGTCGCGATCGATTGTTGGCCGTCTCAGCGCGCAGCCAAGAGACATCGCATTGAAGCACAGGTTGTTGATGTTGCGCGGAATACCCTCACTGTGTTCGGCGATTAACCTGCGCGCGCCAACGGTGAAGGTTGCCGGCTTCTCGCAACCCGCCATCCAGAGTCTGTGGTTGATGTAAGCATTGACCTCTTCGTAGTCCAGCGGTTCGAGCCGAATTACCATGGAAATCCGCTGACGGAGCTGCGTCATTGACGGACTGGCCAAACGATCGGCGAGCTGGGGCTGGCCGGCCAGGACGATCTGCATCAGCTTTAGCCACGGCGTTTCGAAATTCGACAGCAAACGCACCGACTCTAGAACCTTTTCTTCCAGATTCTGCGCTTCGTCAATTACAAGAACAAAGCGCCTTCCGGCGCGCATTTCTTCCGTGAGCAGACCATTCAGGGTGTCGTGCATGGCGGGCAGATTCATTCCCGAAACGTCCACGCCGAGATCCAGAAGAACATGGCGAATGAAATCGCGTGAGTCGCAGTCCGTGCGAAATACGAAGGCCGTCCGGGCCCTGTCGCGCCAGTACGCGAGATATTGGTAAAGCAGGGACGTCTTGCCCATGCCCGGCTTCGCAATCAGCGCCAGGAATCCCCGATTGGTTTCTGTACCGTAGATGAGCGAGGCCATCGCCTCTCGGTGCTTGGAGCCGAGGTACAGGAAGCGCGAGTCCGGAGTCACCCCGAACGGTTGCTCTGTCAGTCTGTAGTAATCCAGGAACATGCGGGCTATTTCTTCCTTCAACGTCCGAGAATCACACCGTCGAACCAATCAATCTCGCCACCATTGAAATCACGCGTCCCCGCAGGCCCGACTCCCGGTCCGCTCATGACCTCCAGGCCCTAACAACCCTATTCTCAGGGAAACGTTGCGATTACACTCGGGTCGGAAACTCGCTCATACCCGACCAATGCATCCAGGCCGACAGAAGCGTGAACGATCGTCAAGCCGTCTTGGAATACAGTAAAATCCTTAGTTCTCCCTAAGATAAAAAACCAGTTAACGCCCCAAGAAGGCGCCCGCGAATCACAGATTTGCAGCCATATAGTACCGAAACAAGCACGACGGGATTGATTGAAAGTTCAAGTCTCAGACATCGAAAAAAGGAATGAGACAAAAGATCCAAAATTTGGTACAGACTGTAGTGTTGGGCAAAAGCTCTCAGTACTAATACCGCGTCCGCTACAGACGTCGTTGTTTCCAGCGATCATAACCCCCGACAGCGTGAAGTCGTATGAGCCAAGCGTCAGCGTGTGTGCGCTCGATAGGCGTGCGATCAGCGCAAGGACCAGGACCGTAAGAATAACGATTCCGAGCATTCTGATAGTAGTGACGAGGCAATCAGGGGGCCACGCCATTCGAGGCTGAGAAAAAACCAAGCGCGGACCGGCAAGGGCTTGCTGCTATCTTCCACAGAGTGGGTCACGTGTAACGGAAACTACTGAGCAATTATGTGCACGCTTCTTCATGTTGTTCCGGTATGAGACAGCTCGTAGTGTCCTAATTTCGGGTTCTTACTTGTGAATTTCGGCCGCTTCCTAGCCCTTGGCCGTTGTTGATCGCTCGTGTTGAGCAGCACGAGTACGACATGTGTCGTTACGAATCCGGCCGTCAATGCGCTCGTCGGGCGCAACGAACACGTTGGCAGGTTTGCTCGCAGGCTTAATTAATGCGCGCTTAACTAAACAGACGCATTCTTTTTGATAGACTCCCGAACACGCTTTTACTTAATTCTCAACTCGTGAAGCATATAAGGACCGCCATGAGCCAAACATCTTCATCCGAAGCAGCAGACGTATTGTCAAAGCTTATGACGGACCACCTTCCTGTGCATGGGCTTTCCACATCTGAATCCGTTCGCGTCAAAATAACGGGCTTCGTACATTCCGTGTCTCCCAGTCTGACGATTTCTATTTCTAGGCCACCTTTGGATAATCGGGGGTGGATTACTGTTCGTCCTTTTGACCGACCTTGCGAGTTCTCATACGACGAAAAGCGCGGAGCCCCAGAAAGAGATCGAAATTTGGCACACGAATTCGGAAAGTCCGTTTTGGTGATGCGCTTTCCTGACCGAGATGAAGCTTTGACTCTGTTTTTCACGATCTAACGCCTCCTTTGCGTAAAGTACATATTTCCCTATTGTTTTCTCCGGAAGAGGCCCTTCTTTGATTCTTTCGCCTAACGGATGGCCGGAGAGCAGCTCCATGGCCAAAACATCCACGAAAGCATCTGCGGGCATCCTCGTCACGAAGCGTGTCGCGGGGAATCGACAATTTGGGCACCCGCGAGGCCTGCATCACGGAGATCCCCAAGTGGTACTCGTCGAGGAACCGGCGAACCGTATTCTCATCCGCTATGAGGCTCACCTAAGCCGCGATTTCGATCGGAGTCTGAGCCAGCTCGAACGGCTCCAAAGAATCCGCCTCGGCCAAGCCGTGCCGCCAACGCTGCGGCTCGAGATCTGATTAGTACATGTATATTAATTAACTGCATAGTAATATACGGACGGCCGGGGGATGGCGCACTCATCGCAGCCTCCAAGTCGATCCCCTGAGATTCTGCGGGCAAAAACTGCAAAACGACCCCCCCTAAGTGGCTACAATTCAGAGAGTTGCGATTTCAGCCTTCGCCATGTAACCCTCATTCCCACCCGTCAGTGCCAATCGGATCGCCATCTGGGGGAGGCACTGGCGTCGTCAGGTGGATCTCGGCTGGGTTCCTTTGAAAGTGATCGATTTGGCTCTCCGCGAAAAAGAATTGCGCTCGCATGCCCTCGTACTTTGGCAACGGCGACTGCTTGCCGATCCATTTTTTGAGTTCGTCGAGCTTGAGCGAAGCCACGCCGCGAACCTCTGCGGACGCGCGGTCATCACTCGCCAGCGCCATGAGCTGATCCAAAACCACCGAATCGACCGTGCCCTGAATTGCGCCCTTGTAGCCCGAAGCTGGCGGCGTCTTCCACGTGGCATTGAGAAGGTCGTCCACGAGCTCCGCAAAACCGGGATTTTCGGCATTGAGCGCGTGATACTCGATCATGCGCTGGGCGCGTTCCGGCTGTAGCACCAGGGCCGCAACAATTTCTGCCGCCGCTTCCGCTGGAGCGAGCGCATCGAAAGCCGGTGAAGTGCGGCGCGCGAAGTTCTCACGGCCGCTCGGGTACTCCGTGGGTCGCGGAGGAATCATCTTGAGCAAAGGCTCGGGCAACCCGAGCACTTGCGGCGAAAGTGTTTCGAGGACGGCGCGAATCGCATTCCTTTGCTGGGCGGCGGGAACGATTCCGGGTCCTCGGTCCTTGCTGCCGCGAAGATTGAAAGTGTAATCGAGTCCGCCGATCCACTTCGCTACCGCGGTCACTTGATAGCGATGGTAGAGGTACATCGGAACGAGCACATCTTCGAGCGTCGCCATCGGCGCGTGTTCCGGAATCGCGTTCTCGGAAAGATTCTTCAGGGCTGCGGCACGCACGGCCATCACGCGAGCCAAGCCGTCGAGATCATTGCTGCCGGTGTCCCAAAGGTGTGCGACCGGGCTGGCGGAGCCCAGCGGGCGCGCGTCCTGATCGGTAAGGTATAAAAGACCGCTCGAGAACGCATCACCGAGAATTTTGTCGAGCGCCGCGGTCTCGTCCTTTTCCAACGAGAGATCGCGGTAGCCGTACGTGATCGAAATTTTGTCCCACGCGCCGATGCCAACCGCATAGGCGTCGGAGACATCCGGCAGGCCGTCCGCGCCGAGAGTCACGGTCGGAGGAGGATAGTCCATGACGGAACTGCGATTCACGATGCTGGCGGCATAATTGTGCTCGAGGCCCAGCGTGTGGCCCGTTTCATGCGCCGCCAACTGCCGAATGCGGGCGAGCGCCATTTCGTTGGCTTTCTTCAGCGCGCCAGGATCTTTGCCGAATGGGTCGAGCAGGCCTTGCGCGATCAGGAAAACCTGGCGAATTCGCAGCGCGTCGAAATTCACATGCCCGTTGATGATTTCTCCCGTGCGCGGATCATCGATGGCGCTGCCATACGCCCAGCCGCGCGTCGCGCGTGGAACCCATTCGATCACGTTGTAGCGAACGTCCATCGGGTCAACGCCTTCAGGCAAAAGTTTCACTTGGAAAGCGTCCTTATATCCTGCTGCCGTGAAAGCTTGATTCCACCAACTCACTCCTTCGAGAACCGCGGAACGAATCGGCTCCGGAAAAGCGCGGTCCACGTAGTAAACGATGGGTTTCACTGGTTCGCTGCTTGCCGCTGCGGGATCCTTTTTGGCGATACGGTGATGCGCGATGTAGCGTTTGACGATCGGCTGGTCCACCGGCGTGGCAAAATCCATGTAACTGATCCCGAAAAAGCTGGCACGCGGATCGTAAGCGCGCTTGTGGAATCCGTCCGGCGGCGCCTGAATGAAAGAGAAGTGTTCGTGCACCGTAATCGCGTGAGGATCGGGCGTGACTTGTTCGACCCAACGGCCGGGATTGTCTCCCACAAAAGTCAGCGTGGATTCAACGTCCGTATTCTCCGGAAAATTCTTGGTACGAGGAAGATAGATCGCGGAGCGGGAAGGATCGACGCGATAGTTGCCCTGCTTGAGCGCCGCGAGTCTCGCTGCCACCTCATGCGCGTCGCTGAGGAAGAATGGCGTGGCGTCAACCAGAACGGATTCGCCTTCCTCGGCAGCAGCGTCGAACCCCCAAAGAACGGATTGGGCAAACGCCTGCTGAACCGCTGCTCGTTGCTCCAGGTCATCCGTCACCGCGCGGTACCGCTCATTTTCAGCGACCAGCAGAATTTTCGGGCCGCTGCGCTCGAAATGAACGACTTCGGTTTTGCCGGGCTGGCCGCGATCGAGGCCGACGTCGTTCGACCCGACGCCATTGGGAAGCGTTTCGTAGTAGAGGAACTGCGCGTTCCATTTGTCGATCTGCAGCCACAGCTTTCCATCGCTCGCGTCCCAGTAATATGTGAAAAACCCCGGAAGCTTCTGCATCCCGCCGGTTTTCTCTCCGATTGTTGGCGGAGCTTTGTGCTTTGTTTCGGCTGCGGGATTCTGGGCGGGCGCAATGGCCGCAAACGTCAAGAATGCCAAAGACGCGATAAAGGCGCGTTTCATCTATTTCCTCCGAAGACCGCACGTCGTTATATCAGAATGGGTTCAGCAGATGCACTCATCCTGGAGATCAAGAGCAACAAATCATCAAAACAAAAAATAACGCTGCGCCAAGGGCAGGACGCTCGCCGGTTCGCACGTAATCAGCTGACCATCCACTCGAACCTCGTAGGTTTCCGGGTCGACGTCGATCTTCGGCGTCGCGGAGTTGTGAACCATATCCTTCTTTGCAATCACGCGGCAATTCCGCACCGGAGCAATGATTTTCTTGAGCCCGAGCCGTGCCGCCAGCCCGGAGAAAAAAGCCTCCTGTGAGAGGAACGTGATGCTCGTGGCGGCAGTGGCTCCGCCGAAGGCTCCGAACATCGGCCGGTAAAGCGCCGGCTGGGGAGTGGGAATCGACGCGTTGGGATCGCCCATCACGCTCCACGCGATGAAGCCTCCCTTGACGACCATTTCCGGCTTTACGCCGAAGAACGCGGGTTTCCATAGCACAAGGTCCGCGAGCTTGCCTGGCTCAATCGACCCAATCTCCGCGGACATGCCGTGCGTGATGGCCGGATTGATCGTGTACTTCGCGACGTAGCGCTTGGCGCGCGCATTGTCGTTTCGACTGGAATCCTGCGGCAAAGGACCGCGCTGCGTTTTCATCTTGTGCGCTGTCTGCCACGTGCGCGTCACCACTTCACCGATTCGCCCCATGGCCTGGGAGTCGCTCGAGAGCATGCTGAGAACGCCCAGGTCGTGCAAGATGTCTTCCGCCGCAATTGTTTCCGGGCGGATGCGGCTTTCGGCGAACGCCACATCTTCGGGCACTTGCGGATTCAGATGGTGGCAGACCATCAGCATGTCGAGGTGTTCGGCGATTGTGTTCACGGTATAAGGCCGCGTCGGATTCGTGGAAGACGGCAGAATGTTGGGATAGGAGGCAATGCGGATGATGTCCGGAGCATGACCTCCGCCCGCGCCTTCCGTGTGGTACGTGTGGATCGTGCGCCCAGCAATCGCGTTGACGGTGGCTTCTAGGAAACCCGCCTCATTGATCGTGTCGGTGTGAATCGCCACCTGCACGTCGTATTCGTCGGCTACCTTCAGGCAGGCGTCGATCGCGGCGGGTGTGGTTCCCCAATCTTCGTGTAGCTTCAAACCGCAGGCACCCGCTTCGATTTGTTCAACGAGAGGCGTGCCGCTGGAAGCGTTGCCCTTGCCGAGGAAACCCAAATTCATAGGCCACGCTTCGGCGGCTTGCAACATTCGAGCCAGATTCCACGCGCCCGGCGTGCATGTAGTTGCCGCGGTGCCGGTGGCGGGGCCGGTGCCCCCGCCGATCATCGTGGTGATGCCGTTCGAAATCGCCTCGTACACCTGTTGCGGCGAAATAAAGTGAATATGGCTGTCGACGCCGCCCGCGGTGACGATCAGGTTCTCCCCAGCGATCACTTCCGTAGAGGCGCCGACGACTAATTCGGGATCCACGCCGTCCATCGTGTCCGGATTGCCGGCCTTGCCCACTTTTACGATCCGGCCGTTCTTGATTCCGATATCGGCCTTCACAATCCCCCAGTGATCGAGGATTACGGCGTTCGTGATAACCAGGTCGAGCGCACCCTGTTCGCCTTCGCGCTTAGCGATGCTGCTTTGGCCCATTCCGTCGCGGATCACTTTTCCGCCGCCGAAAGTGATCTCGTCCCCGTAATGGGTAAAGTCTTTTTCGATCTCGATGATGAGCTCGGTGTCAGCAAGGCGGATCCGGTCCCCTTTGGTGGGGCCGAACAAGTCGGCGTATGTCCGGCGAGGAATTTTCAAACTCATCGTTTGCTTGCCTCTTCGCCGAACTGGAAGCCACCCTGACGCGCACGCTCGAGCGCCTTTTCGCGCGCGCCGTCGGCATTCAACTCATCTTCGACCAGACCGTTGCCGCCGTGAATCACCTGCCGCCCGCCGAACTCCGTGAGGTCCACTTCCTTCTCATCGCCCGGCTCAAAACGTACGGCCGTTCCGGCCGGAATATTCAGGCGCATCCCGAACGCCGCTGCACGGTCAAACGCGAGGGCGCGGTTCGCTTCAAAAAAGTGATAATGACTCCCCACCTGGATCGGGCGGTCCCCTGTGTTTTTCACGAGCACGCGCACAACGCGGCGCCCGGCATTCGCTTCGATGGGACCCGCGGCATCGTCCAGCAGATATTCACCCGGTTTCAACGAATCTCCTTTCCGGCACGCAGTTACTTGATCGGGTCGTGGACGGTCACAAGCTTCGTGCCGTCGGGGAACGTTGCTTCCACTTGAACCTCGTGAATCATTTCAGCTACGCCGTCCATGACCTGGTCTCGCGTAAGAATCCTCGTACCCGAACTCATGATCTCGGCCACGCTCTTGCCGTCGCGAGCCGCTTCCATGATTTCGGCCGAGAGGATGGCCACGGCCTCCACATAGTTGAGCCTCAAGCCGCGCGCTTGACGCCGGCGAGCGAGGTCTGCGGCGACGACGATCATCAACTTCTCTTGTTCACGCGGAGTCAGGTGCAAGACTTGCTCCCGGTTAATTCACTTTGCGCGGCGGAACGGCTTCGCGATCGTAGAGGAACAATTTCGCTGCGTTCCACAGCGGGTGAAGCGCATCCAGCACGCCTCGGCCGCGTCGCGCAAGGCATCGAATCACGAGCCCGTGCGCCACGAGCGCGCTCACTCCGAACAGCATTTCGCCGGACCTCGTCAGGCCTGTCGCAACGTCGCGTAGGCGTTGCTCGGCCGCAAGCCACGTTTGAGCATTGAGACCCACCCGGCAAACATAGAACGTTACCCAATGGCGATACGGACCAAGCCGCGCAAGATCAGAAATATTCCGGCGTCGCGGCTCGAGGCAGACGCGTTCGGCGGCGATGCGCCGTCCGAGCGCTACAAGATCCGTCTTCATCCCGACGCGTTCGTACTCAAAGATCTCACCTCGAGCCTCCCTGCCCGGCGCGAGGATCTCCCACCAGAAAAGGCCCGCTCCGGAAGCCAGATGGATCGTGGTGCGCTGCGAATAGCGCGCGCCGGCGAAAGGGATGATCGCGTCGGGGACGTACTCGAGCAAGGCGTTTTCACCTACAGTGATCTCGTTCGACTGAGTGACCGTGCGCGCTTCCTCGCGCGGGCGGTAAACACGGGTCGCGCCGGTAGTGGTCAGCTGTACGCTTGCACCAGCGCCGACCCGGACGGACAGCGCCAGACGGTCCCCGCCAAGCAGCCCCCCGGACACGTTGTGAAGGTGAGCTAGCGCAGACCCATCCTCGAGCGTGAAGGCGCGGACAACCTTGAGGGGCGGCTCTTGATGACTGCCGGCAAGAATTGTGTGGCCGGTCAGCGGATTCCGCGCGAAATCGAGGCTCAGCGCAGCCTGGACGCCGCCGGACGGAAGGCTAGCGCCTCCGATTCCACGGTCGGCCTCTTGGGCAAGCGTCGTTTCCAAACAACCCTCAGCTTATGAACAAGCGCGTTGAAAGTGCGGGATGTTCCATGGCGCCACAATCGAGCAGCGGCGTGAAACAACAGGCGTCGTCGATCGAACACGCGGCGCTGCGGCTCGCCGTTTGAATTATCGCGGGCTTAAGGTTCCAGAGAATGCGCGTGGCTTCCGTTTGTCCCAGCGGCAACAGGCGCTGGCACGCGGAAACCAGACTCGCGATCCATTGATGCAGAAAAGCGAGCACGGCGCGTTCTTCTTCGATCCCGATTACACCGCTCACCAAGCCGAAGGCCGCGCAGTGATGAATCATAATCGGCCGAATTTCAAGTGCCTGGCGAAGAAGCGGAAAATCGCCCAACGCGATCACCGCCTGAAGAAAATTGCGGCCCAGCGCAGCGCTTCCCGCACAGCTCTCTCTCGCGGGCTTTCGTGCGCTCAACCATTGATTGAGTTCCATCCAGCGCTGGGTCGAGAACTTCCGGGCGCTGGGGTCTGCAAGGCCGTATGCCTCGCGGCAAAAGACGGCTTCCACCAGGCCTGCCTCTTCGAGATGGCCATCGAGAAAGTGTGGGAGGTCTGCGACTTGCAAAACTCCGCTCGATACCAGGGACTCGAGCCCGAATGAATGCGCAAGCGCGCCGATGGGCAGGGCGCTATCGGCAAGGTGCAGAAGCCGAAGTTCGGCAAGCTCCGCGACTTGCGGATTCACGGCGCAATCGAGTTTAGGTTCCATGGAGGTTGCTCAATCGTGATGCCCTGCCTCGTGAGTGTGCTCGTGGGTGCCGGCCTGACTGTGATCGTGACTGGAATTGTCTCCATGCACATGACGGTGGCCGACGTAAGGCGCGTGCGCGTCGATGACGCTGTGGCGATTCGCTGAAGGCAGCTTCAGTTTTTCTTCGAGCCATGCCACGATGGCGTCGAGCCCAACCCCATCGCGGAGGTTCGCGAAAAGAAATGGCCGGCCGTTTCTCATCTTGCGCGAGTCGCGCTCCATCACCTCAAGCGAAGCGCCGACGTAGGGAGCGAGATCGATCTTATTGATGACGAGCAGGTCCGAGCGCATGATGCCGGGCCCGCCCTTACGCGGGATTTTGTCGCCCTCGGCCACGTCAATCACATAAATCCAGATATCCACCAGCTCCGGACTGAACGCCGCCGCCAGATTGTCGCCGCCGCTTTCCACGAAGATGAGTTCGAGACCCGGAAGGGCATCCTCAAGCTCAGCGATGGCGTGCAGGTTCATCGACGCGTCCTCGCGAATTGCCGAGTGAGGACAAGCGCCCGTTTCCACTCCGCGCACCCGCTCGGCCGGGAGCGTCCCCTGTCGAAGCAAATATTCCGCGTCTTCTTTGGTGTAAATGTCGTTGGTCACCACCGCAAGGCTGCGGCCCGGCCAGAGCCGCTGACTCAGCCGATCGACGAGCATCGTCTTGCCCGAGCCCACCGGCCCGGCGATGCCCACCCGAAAAGCGCGTCCCGAAATCTCTTTGTCCATTGCCGTGCCCTACCCCAGAAATTCGCACCCAGTATGCGGATACGTTTTGACGCGTCAAGTGAATTTCTCTTACTGCCTTCGATTCGCCCGAGATCGAAGAGAATCGACGGGAAAGAGATGTTTGTGCCCGCGAGTGCGCGGAAGAGCTTCCTGCGTGTGGGTTAGGTTAAGGCGCGATCGAGGTGAGTGTACCCGCCGTCGACGTAAATGTGTTGTCCCGTGATGTGAGTAGCCTGCGCTGAAATTAAGAACACGACCATGGCAGCGATCTCGTCGGGAGTCGTCATTCGCTTTCCCAGCGGGATCTTCGCGGCAATGCCTTTCAGCTTCGCTTCAGGATCGGGGAACGTGCTGACCCACTGCTTGTACAAAGGGGTCATCACCTCCGCCGGAACCAGGGCGTTGACGCGGATGCCGTACGGCAGAAGCTCGGCGGCCCACTCGCGCGTCAATGCGAGGATGGCGCCTTTCGACGCGACGTAACCGGAAGTGCCGCCCTGGCCGGTGACGGCGGTCTTGGAGCTCATGCTGACGATGCACCCGCGCGCCACTTTCAAGTGGGGCAGCGCGTAGTGCGTCATGTTGTAGTAGTGCAGCAGATTGAGCTGAAGCGAAGCGACGAATTTTTCGGGGCTGCCGTGTTCGAGTCCGACGCTGTCGTTCGCGCCCGCGTTGTTGATGAGCGCGTCGATCCGGCCGAAGGCCCGCACAGCTTCCTCGACGGCCTTCGCGCAATTCGCGGCCGACTGAAGCTCGATGACAACCTGATGGCCGCGACCGTGATCGAGTTTCAATTCGGATACGATTTTCTCGCACGCCTCCGCATCGCGATCGACGATGACCGGAATCGCACCCTCGCGAACGGCCGCTCGCGTGATTGCGGCGCCAATGCCTTTTGCCCCGCCCGTGATCAGAACGACTTTGTCCGTCAGTTGCAGGTCCACGGCATCTCCGGAGTTCGCGGGCGCGAGCGTGAAAAATTAGCCACGGAGGTTGAAAAATCCTCCGTCGATTGGGTAGTCGACGCCGGTGACGAACCTGGCTTCGTCGGAGCAGAGATACAAAGCCAGCGATGCAACTTCATCGGGCTCGGCCATGCGGCCGATTGGCTGGGCATGCGAGAGCTTGTCGAACATTTCCTGCTCGCGGCCGGGATAGTGCTTCTGGAGGTAGCCATCGACGAAAGGCGTGTGAACCCGCGCCGGCGAAATGCAATTACAGCGAATGTTAGTAGCGAGATAGTCCTTGGCGACGGAATAGGTCATGGCGATGACCGCGCCTTTGCTCATGGAATACGCGAACCGGTCGGCAAGGCCCGATGACCCCGCGATGGAAGCCATATTGAGGATGACGCCGCCGCCGTTCGTCTTCATGGGCTCGACGGCTGCGAGCATGCAGTGGTAGAAGCCCTTCACGTTCACCTCAAAGACGCGATCGAAGTCGCGCTCCGTGGTCACTTCGAGTTTTCCGATGTGCGAAATTCCCGCGTTGTTGACGAGGATGTGCAGAGGCCCGCGCCTCGCAACCTCCTGGAATATCGAGCCGACCTCATCAGGATTAGTGACGTCGCACTGATGAGCCGACGCCTGGCCGCCGGCAGCCACAATTTCGCGGACAGCCTCCTCGGCTTCGTTCAATCGGATATCGAGCACGTAGACGCTCGCGCCGCTTAGGGCAAAGCGGCGCGCAATGGCTCGTCCGATGCCGCTGGCCGCGCCGGTGACGATCGCGGTCCTGCCGTCGAGACGAAATCCGTTCGAGCTTCTCGCGGTATTCGTCAGAGGGAAACTCCTCGTTTCCAGGGAATAAAATCGTTCTGCGCGAGCACTTCGGCTTTGGTCTTCACTTCGCCGCTTGCCACTCTTGTGACGAGTTCCAGAATCGCCTCGCCCATCTGGTCGATGCTGGCTTTTCCTTCAATGATGGGCCCTGCGTCGAAATCGATGATGTCCGCCATGCGTTCGGCGAGACCGGAATTCGTCGAGATTTTCACGACCGGCGCGACTGGGTTGCCGGTGGGCGTACCGAGCCCGGTCGTGAACAGCACGACGCTGGCCCCGGCGGCCACTTGCGCCGTGACGCATTCCACGTCGTTGCCGGGCGTGCACTGTAAATTCAGGCCGGGCTCGGTGGAATATTCGGGATAGTCGAGAACCGCCGTGACGGGAGACGTGCCGCCTTTTTTCGCGGCGCCCGCGGACTTCATTGCGTCGGTGACCAGGCCATCGCGAATGTTTCCGGGCGAGGGATTCATGTCGAAGCCGGACCGCACGGCTTTCGCGCGCGCGGCGTAGTCGCGCATGAGTCGAATGAAGCGATCGCCCACTTCTTTGCTCGTGCTGCGATTGACGAGTTCCTGCTCGACACCACAGAGCTCCGGAAATTCCGAAAGGATCGAACGCCCGCCGAGTGCGGCGAGCAAATCGGAAGTATGGCCGATGGAAGGATTCGCGGAAATGCCGGAGAAGCCGTCGGAGCCTCCGCACTTCAGGCCGAGGCACAAACGCGAGAGCGGAGCGGGCGCGCGACGCGAATTCTTGTCCATTTCCACGAGCCCCAGGAACGTCTTACGGATCGCGTCCGACATCATCATCAGTTCGGTGCCGCTCTGCTGCTGCTCAAAAACGAAAAGAGGCTTCGAGAAACGCGGGTCGCGCTTCTTGATTTGCTCGCGAAGGATCGCCACCTGTGAATGCTGGCAACCGAGACTGAGAACCGTGGCGCCCGCAACGTTGGGATGGTGAATGTAGCCCGCGATCAGCGCGCAGAGATTGTCGGAATCCTCGCGCGTGGTGCCGCAGCCGCCCTCGTGCATTAGGAATTTGATGCCATCGATATTGTCGAATACGCGTGGAGCCTGGGAGCGTGCTCCGCTCGAAATTGGAGCGTGGCCTCCAATTTCATTGGTGCGATCCTCGCGATAGAGCCGCACGAAATCGGCCACCTGCTGCCGGTAGATCTGCGGCGCCGCGAATCCGAGCTCTTCCTCGAACGCTTGCTTCAGAACGGCGATATTCCGGTTCTCGCAAAAGACAAGTGGAACCACCAACCAGTAGTTTCGCGTTCCCACCTGACCGTCAGCTCGGTGGTAGCCCTCAAATGTTTTCGTTCGCCATCGCGAGACGTCGGGAGGAGTCCAGCGATACTCTTCGGTTTTCTCGTGAAATGGCGCAGCCTGGTGATGCGTGTTGCGCGGCGTGATCACCTCGCCTTTGGCGATCGGCTCCATCGCTTTCCCGATGAGCACTCCGTACATGATCACGTCGTCGCCCGGCTTGAGAGGCTCCGTGGCGAACTTGTGCTTCGCGCGGACATCCGTTGCCAGCACGTAGGCTGACCCATTGAATGCGATCGTTTCGCCCTTGCGCAAATCCGCGAGAGCCACCAAGACATTATCTTTGGAGCTTAGTTTCAGGACGCGTTCCTGTTTGGTGTCGTTGCCTGACGCAGGCATGGGAAAGCACCTATGGATTCGAGATTCCTTCCGTGTCGAACCTAAAGTATACGTCAAGCGATATAGCAACTGACCGCGGGATATTCAAGGAATTAGGCGAGCGACAGAAAGACGATCAATCGCCGGGGGCCGTGCGCGCCCATCACCAAAATCTTTTCGATGTCGGCAGTGCGGCTGGAACCGGTGATCAAACACAGAAGCGAATTCTGCGAAACGATTCCTCGTTCCTGAACGCGCGCGAGTGCGGCGTCGAGATCCGGAACGAGCTGTTCGATTGTTGCGATGACGATGTGGACGGGCGCGACCACGGAAGCGCCGCGTCCGCCGCAAGCCGCAGACACAAGCACGGAGCCCGTCTGCGCGACGAGCGCGTCGCATCCAGTGATCGTCGCTTGCGACGACTCTTTCGGCGCGCCTTCGCTCGACCATTGAATCGAGCGCTCCTCCGGCCATTGTTCCGCCAATCGGCGGAGATCGGGCGAGTCTTGCACGAAAATGTCGCCGGGCGGGAGCGAGGCAAGCACGTCCTTCACGCCGGCAGCGCTGGCACGTATGCCCCGCGTCACGACGCATTCGGTGACGTTGCTCGCGCACTCTTTCTGAAAGCGGTCGAGCGCATCCGTCACCGGCGCAAAGATCGTTTGTGCTTGTCGTGCCTGCTCGTGCCGCAGTGCGGGCTCACGCAATGCGGTTCGGATGCGCCCGAGAATTCTTTCGCGGCTCGCGTTTTCAGTTTCCGCCATTGGCTTTTCCCCAGAGAGCGCGGAACGACTTTTTCGGAGCCACAGGTGAAGCGTGATTCTTCGACCACGGGCCGAGCGGATCGAGCGCAGTGCCTTCAAGCCTCATGCCGTGCGCAACACGCATGGCGGCACGCGCGACCCATCCCAAGAGCGCAAAACGCCTGGCGCTTTGCATGGTCCAGCGCCAGATTTGGAAGCCAATGCGTTCCGTGAAAGGCCGATCCGCGCTGCGCACCGCATCGCGGCGATTTTCGAGCAAGTGATGGTGGAGATCGATCTTCACGGGGCAGACGTCGGTGCAGGCGCCGCACAGCGATGACGCATACGAAAGGTGCTGAAACTCGTTCAGGCCGCGCAGATGAGGCGTCAGAACGCTGCCGATGGGACCCTGGTATGTGGTGCCGTACGTATGGCCGCCCACCGTTCGAAATACGGGGCACGCATTCAGGCAAGCGCCGCAGCGGATGCAATGCAGCACGTCGCGTTGCTCGGCGTCGGCGAGCAGTTCGCTTCGGCCGTTGTCAAGCAGCACGACGTGAAATTCCTCGGGGCCGTCGACCTCGTTCTCCTTCCGCGGTCCGCCGATCAGTGTGTTGTAACAGGTGATTGGCTGGCCTGTTCCCGCGGTGGCAAGCACGGGCCAGAAAAGCGCCAAATCCTGCAAGCGCGGGATCACTTTTTCGATTCCCGTAATCGCGACGTGAATGCGCGGGATGCTGGTGCAGAGCCGGTCGTTGCCTTCATTTGTTGTGAGGGCAATCATTCCGGCGTCCGCCACCAGAAAATTCGCGCCGGTGATTCCCATTTCGGCTGAAAAGAAAGCTCGGCGCAGCGCCCGACGCGCGGCGGCGACGAGTTCCTGAGGATCGTCCGTGTCTACGTCGCCGAGTTTCTCTTTGAAGAGAGCGGCGATGTCTTTCCGCGTCAGGTGCATTGCGGGCGCGACAATGTGGTACGGAGGTTCGTTGCGAAGCTGAACGATGAATTCGCCCAGGTCGGTCTCGATGTCTTCGATGCCCACTTTTTCGAGCGCGGGGCCGAGATGTATCTCCTCGGCGACCATGGATTTCGATTTGACCACCTTGCGGACGCTGCGGCTGGTGGCGAGGTCGGTGACGTACCGGCAGGCTTCCACGGAATTCTCCGCCCAGAAAACGTTGCCGCCGCGTTCCTTCACCCGCTGTTCGAATTCGAGAAGATAGCGGTCAAGATTGTTCAGCGCCTCCCACTTGATCTCGTGGCATCTCTGGCGTGCCGCTTCCCAATCCGCGAAACGCGCGCGCCCACTCTCCATGGACGTGTTGCAGTTATCGACGACATGACGAAGGGTATCGCGATGAGTAAGATCGGCCGATTTTTCAGCGGCACGCCGAAGAAACTCGCGGGCGGCCGTACTCATCGCGCCGTCTCCGTTGCCACACCGCCTGCCCTTCGTTCGGCGGCGGAAGAAGTCTGCGCCAGGATTCCGGCCAGATAAATCGTCCGCACCTTCGAATTGCGGCGGCGAAGAATCCCGTCGATGTGGAGCAAGCAGCTCGGATCGGTGGAAGTAATGTATTCGGCGCCGGAAACCTCGGCGTTGCCGGCCTTCGAATTGCCCATCGCGCCGGAAATCATCGCGAACTTAGTCGCGAAGGTGCCGCCGAAGCCGCAACATTCCTCGCTGTACGCCATTTCCACGAGTTCCAGTCCGCGCACGTGGCTCAGAAGCTCGCGCGGTTCCTGCTTCAGGCGAAGTTCGCGCAACGCGTGGCAGGCGTCGTGGTACGTCACGCGATGTGGGAACGCCGCGCCCACATCGGCTGTTTTCGCCACTCGGCTCAAAAACTCCGAGAATTCGAACACTCTGCGGCCCACTTCGATCGCCTTTTCCTTGATCGGCGAATCCGCAAGCAGTTGCGGATAGAAATTGCGGACCATCGTCGTACAGGAGCCGGAAGGGCAAACTATGGCTTCCGCCGAGCCGAAGACCCGCACAAACCTCTCCGCCACCGGTCGCGCGTCGTCCCAATAGCCCGAGTTGAAAGCGGGCTGGCCGCAGCACGTTTGATCGTGCGGGAATTCCACCTCGTATCCGAGCCGCCGCAGGACGCGAACCGTGTCGAGCCCCACTTCAGGCATGAGCTGGTCGACAAAGCATGGAATGAACAGCGAAACTTTCATGATCGAATGTCGAAGAACTTTGTACTGGGAGCGCTGACAATGTCCAGCAGAATGTGCATGCGGGCTCGTCGCGTTTTCAAACGCTGAAAACCGGCAATTCATGGCGCTCGAATCTCCTTGACTCTCGTCCTCGCGGTGAATTAGTTAGCAGGAGCATTCCACTGGGAAAGGAACCGATGCGATGAAGCGCTACGGCTCAGTTATCAAAGTGAGGCCAGAGGCGATTGCCGAATACAAACGCTACCACGCGGCCGTCTGGCCTGCGGTTCTCGACATGATTCGAAAATGCAACATCCGCAATTATTCCATCTATCTGAAGGATGATTTTCTCTTTGGCTATTTTGAATACCACGGCACCGACTACAAAGCAGACATGGCCAAAATGGCCGCCGACCCCAAAACTCAGGAGTGGTGGGCCGTGATGATGCCGATGCAACGCCCACTCGACACGCGCAAAGAGGGAGAGTGGTGGGCCGCAATGGAAGAAGTGTTTCACATGGATTAAGCGCCGGCCGATGAAGATCATAGACACTCACCAGCATCTCTGGGACAAGGATCTCTTTCACTACGCCTGGCTCGAATCTTTACCCAAGCTCGACCGCTCTTTCCGGCTCAGCGACTATCAGGAAGCCACTCGTGGACTTGAAATTGAAAAGACCGTTTTCGTCGAATGCGATGTGGATGACGAGCAGGCGACGGATGAGGCCTTGCACATCCTTCGACTCGCGGAGCAGCCGGACAGCCGCGTCGCCGGAGTCGTCGCCTCCGGACGGCCCGAAAAGGAGGGATTCGAGTCTCACCTCGAAAGGCTTCGGGGCCAGCCGAGACTCAAAGGCATTCGACGCATTCTCCACACGCATCCGGACGAGCTAGGCCGCGGCAAGACATTCGTCGAAAACGTTCGCAAACTAGAGGAGTATGGGCTCTCCTTCGATACTTGCGTCCTGGCGCGCCAGCTTCCGATCGCCATCAATCTCGTATCGCAATGCCCCGGAGTGACGTTCATTCTCGATCATTGCGGTGTTCCTCAGGTGAAGGAACGCGTGATGCATCCGTGGCGCGAGCACATTCAGGAAATCGCCACCTTTCCGAATGTCTATTGCAAGGTTTCGGGCCTCGTTGCGTATGCCGACCCCGTAAATTGGACACCCGAAGACGTTAGGCCTTTCATCGATCACGTCCTTGAATCCTTCGGCTGGGATCGCGTGATGTTCGGAAGCGATTGGCCCGTCTGCACTCTCGCCGCCAGCTACCGACAATGGGTTGAGACGCTGCTCTCGGTCACGCAAGCAGCCGGAGAAACCAATCAAGAGAAGCTTTTTCGCGATAATGCAATCCGCGCATATCGCTTATCCTAGAACACGCGGAAAAGATCGCAGCGCTCATGACGAGCGATCCCGCAACGGGCGTTCCTGTGTTAGCTTATTGCCGTAAATCTCGACGCCGGGCGACGGGCCGCAGTTTATGGCGCGTGCGCGGGACCTAACGATGCTCAGCTTGCTCTCCATCATCGCACTGGGATTCTTTCTCGGGATGCGGCACGCCACCGATCCCGACCACGTCATTGCCGTCACCACCATCGTCGCCCGCCATCGCAAAGTCAGTCATGCCGCGCTCATCGGCGCCTTCTGGGGCGTCGGACACACGCTCACGATTCTCGTCGTGGGCGGCGGAATCATCCTGTTCGGCTGGGTGATTCCCACGCGTGTGGGCCTTTCGATGGAATTCTCCGTCGGACTCATGCTGATCCTGCTAGGCATCCTGAATCTGACCGGTATGCTTCAATGGATCACCGACAGGTTTTCTCCGGGAACCGACGCGCACGGCATCCTGCACTCCCACGCTCATGCTCACGGCGACTACGTTCACACGCACCCCCACTCGCACGACCCGGAGGCCCATCCTCACGCGTCCGAAAAAACGCCGCTCAATTGGTTTGACCGGCATTTCGGTCGCATCGGCCTCTATCAAGGTTTGCGGCCTTTGTTTGTCGGGCTCGTTCACGGGCTGGCTGGTTCCGCCGCGGTTGCGCTTCTGGTCTTGACCACCATCCGTAACCCCAAATGGGCGCTCGCTTATCTCCTCGTCTTCGGGATTGGGACCATCGCGGGCATGATGCTCATCACCGGAGCGATCGTGCTTCCGTTTGCTTACGCGGATGGGAAAAAATTCGCTCGTCTCAATCAGGGATTAAGGCTTGCGTCGGGCTTGATCAGTCTGGGCTTCGGGCTTTTTGTCGTCTATCAGATTGGCTTCGTGAGCGGCCTCTTCACCACGCACCCGCAATGGACGCCGCGATGACCCCTGCTGTTGTATGCTCGGCGGGCTCGTGAGCCGACTCCGAGCGGAGAGAATGATTCCATGCTTCGACCATCGCGAACAGCACTGCGTGTTTTCGCCACGTTAGCGATAGCAACCGCAATCTCCGCGTTCTTCCTGCCAATGTCGTGGGCGCAGGAACTACCGTCGAGCCTCTATTCGGGCCTGCACTGGCGGCTGATCGGCCCATTCCGTGGCGGGCGCTCCAATGGAGTCACCGGAGTGCCCGGGCAGCCCAACACGTTTTATTTCGGCGCAGTTGGTGGCGGCGTGTGGAAGTCGGAAAACTCGGGCCGCACGTGGACGCCCATCTTCGATTCGCAGCCGATCGCGTCGATCGGCGCAATTGCGGTGGCGTCGTCGAACCCGAATGTGCTTTATGTCGGCACCGGCGAAGCGGACATGCGTTCGCAAATTTCCTACGGCAACGGAGTTTACAAATCCGTAGATGCGGGCAAGACGTGGACGCACATCGGCCTCGACAACACGCGCCAGATCGGCCGTATCCTTGTTGATCCGCAGAACCCTGATATCGTCTTTGTCGCCGCGCTGGGGCATGCATACGGCGCGAACCCAGACCGCGGCGTCTATCGTTCCAAGGATGGCGGCGCAACCTGGCAATTGATCCTGCACAAGAGCGACGACATCGGTGCGATCGACCTTGCCTTCGATCCGCAGAATTCGCGCACGATTTACGCGACGCTGTGGAACACTCGCCGTCCTCCGTGGAGCATCTATGCGCCGTCCTACGGTCCCGGCAGCGGAATATTCAAGTCCACCGACGGCGGCGATAACTGGCAGCAGCTCACGCAAGGACTTCCCGCCGAACGCGTCGGCCGCATCGGAATCGCGGTAGCGCCCACGAATCCAAACATCGTCTACACAATCGTCGATGCGAAGCAGGGCGGCATTTACCGCTCCGACGACGCCGGCGCTTCGTGGCGCAAGACGTCCGAAGAAGCTCGCATCTGGACTCGCGGTTGGTATTTCTCGAACGTCGTCGTCGACCCGAAAGATCCAGAGACCCTGTATGTCTCAAATACTTCGGTGTATCGCTCGTCCGACGGCGGCAAGACTTGGACGGCCATCCGAGGCGCGCCGGGCGGCGACGATTATCACCAGCTTTGGATTTATCCCGACGATCCGAAGCGCATGATTCTCGCGAGCGATCAGGGCACGGTTGTCACCGAAGATGGCGCGCTCACGTGGAGTTCCTGGTACAACCAGCCCACAGCGCAGCTCTATCACGTCGCGCCCGATTACCGTTTTCCCTATTGGGCCACGGGCGCCCAGCAGGATAGCGGCGCGATGAGCGTTCCCACGCGCAGCGATCACACCGAAATTTCGATGCACGATTGGACGGGCCTCTGCGCAGGCGGCGAAAGCGGTTACACGGCGCCCGATCCGCTGCATCCCGAGATAATCTTTGGCGACAACAACGTGGTGAGATGCAACTTGCTCACGGGAGAAGTACGATCCGTTTCCCCGGAGCTGAGCCGCCAGCAGGAAGGTCCGTTCCGCAGAACGTGGACTCTCCCGCTCGTGTTCTCCGAAGCCGATCCGCACGCGCTCTATTTCAGCGACCAATTCCTGTTCAAGACAATCGACGGCGGCAATAGCTGGTCGCAGCTCAGCCCGGATTTGACGCGCGAAGATCCCGGCGCGCCGCCGAACCTGGATGAAGCGACCGTCGCCGATGCGCCGCCAGGCAAACGTCGCGGCGTGATCTACACAATTGCGCCGTCGCCGATTCCATCGCATCCGGACCTAATCTGGATCGGCACCGATGACGGTTATATCCAGTTCACTCCCGACGCCGGAAAAACGTGGCGCAACGTCACGCCGTCGGAACTCTCGCCGTGGAACAAAATCGTGATGATGCAGGCCTCGCACTTCGACCCCGGCGAAGCCTACGCCGCCGTTGACCGCCATCGCCTCGAAGACAACGATCCTTACATTTACCGCACGCGAGATTCCGGCAAGACGTGGCAGCGCATCACGAACGGATTGCCCGCCGGCATCTACATGCAGGCCGTGAAAGAAGATCCCAAGCGCAAGGGGCTGCTCTTCGCCGGCACGGAGCTTGGCGTTTACGTTTCGTTCAATGACGGCGACTCCTGGCAGTCGCTGCAACTCAATCTGCCGCCGTCCTCGATGCGCGACCTTGCGATTCACGACGACGACCTCATCGTCGCCACGCATGGCCGCAGCTACTGGGTGCTCGACGACATCACGCCGTTGCGCCAGATCACGGACAAGATTGCGCAATCCGACGCATACCTGTTCCGTCCCGCGGATGCAATTCGCATGCACGCGGGCGCGGATTACGGCAGCCCCATGCCGCGCGACGAAGCCCTCGCCGAAAATCCGCCCGTGGGTGCAATGATCGACTACTACTTGAAGTCAGCCGCGTCGGGTCCGCTGGTGATCGAAATTCTCGATTCGAAGGATGAAGTGGTCCGCCGCTACTCGAGCGAGGACCACGCGCCTGCCATAAAAGCGAACACGCTTGAATTTCCCGCTTCCTGGCGAACCGCTCCTCCCTCGCTCTCAACTGCCGCCGGGATGCATCGCTGGATTTGGGATCTCCATTACACCCCTGTTGCGAGCGGCGGTCGCGGCGGTGGATTCGGTTTTGGTCCGCGTGGGGTAGCCGCGCTTCCCGGCGCCTACTCTGTGAAGCTGACTCTCGGAGGCAAAACCTTCACGCAACCCCTAACGCTGAAAATGGATCCGCGCAGCGCGGTTCCACTCGCGGACCTGCAAAAACAATTCGCGATCGCGACGGACGTCGCGCATAGCCAAGCTGAAATCGGCGGAACGCAGCACGACGTTCAGCAGCTTCGCTCCCAGATTCGTCAGCTTCGTCCGCAAGCACAGAGCAATGCCGCGCTCGATTCCGCGCTCGATACGCTCGATCGCACGGCGGAAGCCGTCGGAGGCACGCCGCCCGCGTCTGCCGCCTACGGCGTTCCGATCGAGCCACCCAAGGAATGGGTGAGCTTGACGATCCTCAGCGGCGAGTTCGCGCAAATCGCGTTCGCCGTAAACAGCGGCGACGGACCGCCCACCGCCGAAGCAAGAAAAGTCTTTGCCGAAGCAGAATCGACTCTCGCCGCGACTCTGGCGAAATGGAGCACACTGAAGACAAAAGAACTGCCGGCAGTCAACTCTCAGCTTAAGCAGGCCGGCCTCGCTCCGATCGTGATAGGCCCAAATGGCCCGGCGGTGCAGGTGCCGCGGCCTCAATCGGAATTCGATTGAGCAATCGGAACGGAACTTGAAGTGCGCGAACCGCAGGGTTACTATTCACGCCTGAGAACCCATCCCCTCATCTCCCGCAGACGCTCGCGCGCCGCGCGGGAGAAATGATCCGCGTAATTGCTTGAATGGTGACTGCCCTTTTGCTACTGGACAGCCGTCGCGAAGGGCAGTCCGAAGGGGGAAGCTATGCGATCGTTGATCCCTTTGGGTATCCTGGGTCTGGGTCTTGTTCTGGGCGCCGCTGCGCCTCCATCCACCGACGCGCCGACCGGTTTCGATAACAAGAGCAACGGCCTCGTGGATGATGCCACTCATCAGGCCGATCAGGCGCATTTCGAGGAAGTCGAGCAATTGAGCGACGGCCTTGGGCCGCTCTACAATGCCCAGTCGTGCCGCGAATGCCACCAGAACCCTGTTTCGGGCGCTGCCTCGCAGGTGACGGAATTGCGCGTCGGCCATCAGGGTCCCGACGGGCATTTCCTCAATCCTGAGATTCCAATCGCTCACGGAACCGAAGTAATCACGGGCCGGTCTCTGGTGAACGATCGCGCCATCTGTCCCAACGCGGCCTTTCCCAACGAGGAGATACAGGAGCGAGTCCCGGACACAGAGACGATCCGGACGTTCCGTCTTTCCCTGAATCTCCTGGGCGACGGCTTCGTCGAGGCAGTTGCCGACCAAACCCTCGTCGACCTCGCCGAACAGCAGTGCAAGTCTTCCCACAGGAAAATCTGCGGCCAGGTTCTCCGCGTCCCTATCGTGGAAGCGCCCGGACAGGTGGCCGTGGGCCGTTTCGGTTGGAAAGACCAACACGCGAGCCTGTTGTCGTTCTCGGGCGACGCATACCTCAATGAGATGGGCATCACGAACCGCCTTCAGCCGGATGAGGTAACCAAACTTTGCAACACCGTTTCGGAACCCAATGACACTCCCGGAGCGGACGGCCTCTCCGACATCGATCACTTCGCCCGCTTTATCCGAGCGACGAAAGCGCCCGCCCGCGATTCGCAGCTCGCGAGCAGCGCGGCCGCAAGGAAGGGCTCCGACCTGTTCGGCAAGATCGGCTGCGCCGCTTGCCACGTCGCAGCTTTGACCACCGCTCCCGCCGGAACGAAGATCAACGGCGGAACGTTCACGATCCCGCCCGCGCTCGGGTCAATTACCTTTTACCCTTATGGCGATTTCTTGATGCACGATCTCGGCACGGGTGACGGGATTCTGCAGGCGATCCAGGAACATTACGGGCGCAAAGTCTTTCGGTTGATGTCGAATCATCTTTCGAAGCAGGATTTCGAGGACAGCCGGAACAAAATACGCACCGCCCCCTTGTGGGGAGTCCGCTTGCGTCCCCGATTGATGCATGACGGCGCCTCCTTGACGTTTCGCGACGCCATCCTGCGCCACCGTGGTGAGGCAACCCACGTAAGCCAGCAATTTGAGAAGCTGAAGAAGGAAGAGCAAGACGCAATCATCGAGTTCCTGAAGTCACTATAGGAACCACAATTTCAATCTCATCCCCAGTGGCTACCCGACGCACGAACCACAGACTCGCTGCGAAGATTCATGTTCTCCATTGGCTGACGAGCGTTTAGCCTAGGGACCATCATGAAGGCTCGCAGTGAAGCGCTGCACGGCATCGCGGACAAGGCGTTCGACGTTTGCGTGATCGGCGGCGGGGCGACCGGTTCGGGGTGCGCCCTCGATTCGCAGCTTCGCGGCTTGAGAACTGTCCTTCTTGACGCTGCCGATTTTGCCGGCGCCACCTCCAGCACATCCACCAAGATCGTCCACGGCGGCGTGCGCTATTTGGAGCAAGCGCTCAAAGATCTCGACGCAAAGCAATATCGCGTCGTCCAGCGCGCCCTCCACGAGCGAATTCGCATGCTGCACAACGCGCCGTATCTCGCGCAGCCTATGGAATTCATCGTTCCGTGCTACCGCTGGTTGGACGCTGCGTATTTCGCCGCCGGACTCAAGATCTATGACTGGATTGCCCGCGGCGCCCGCCTCTTCCCTAGCCGTTTTCTCTCGCGCGATGAAACGCAGCAACGAATTCCGTCGCTGAACCCCATTCACCTGGTGGGATCCGTTGCTTACGCGGACGGGCAATTCGACGACGCGCGCTACAACCTCGCGCTGATCCAAACGTTCGCACAAGCGGGCGGCGAAGCCCTGAACTATGCCCGCGTGATCGCGTTCGAAAGGTCACGCGACGGCAAACTGGCGGCCTGCGAAGTCGAGGATCAATTCACTCATCAGAAGTTCAATGTTCGTGCGCGTGCATTCGTGAACGCCACGGGACCGTTCGCCGATACGATCCGCCAGCTTGCCACGCCGAGCGCCCGCCCTCGCATGAGGCTCAGCAAGGGCGTCCACATTCTCCTGCCGCTCGAAACAATGCCCGGCGACGACGCCATGCTGATCCCCAAAACGGAAGATGGCCGCGTTTTGTTTGCGGTTCCGTGGAAGGGGCGCCTGCTCGTTGGGACCACCGAGCAGGAAGTCACTATTCACGACGAGCTGTACGTCACGGAGAAAGAAATCGCGTATCTTCTGCGGCATCTGAATCGGTACTTGGCAACGCCGGTCAAGCCCGATCAGGTCGTCAGCGGAATCGCCGGCGCTCGCCCACTGGTCAGTTCGGGCGATTCGCGCGACACAAAAAAGCTGGCCCGGGACCACGAGCTTGAAGTGGATCCACAAAGCGGCTTGATCAGCATCATGGGCGGCAAGTGGACCACATATCGCGCCATGGCTGAGGACACGGTGAACGCCGTGCAAAAACATCTCGGCGTAGTGGTAACGGAATCCCCGACGAAGAATCACCCGTTGATTGGCTCCGAAGGGTTCACTCCCGACTACTGGAAGAAACTGGCGAGCGACTATCGCATTCCGGAAGGAACAGCGCGCTATCTTGCCGGAAAATTCGGCACCGCTGCGGCGAAGGCTCTCGACCTGGCTCAAGAGGATCCCGCGCTTGCGGCACCGATCGTGCCGCACTTCCCCGCAATTCGCGCGCAAGTGATCTACTCCGCTCGCACGGAAATGGCAATGACGATCGAAGACGTTCTCTTCCGCCGGATCGGCCTACAGTTATATAGCTGGCATTCCGCGATTCACGCGGCGCCTGTCGTCGGTTCCCTCCTTGGGCGCGCGCTCGGATGGTCACCAGACGCGAGTGGCTCCGCCGCGCGGGAGTACGAAGCGGAAATCAATCGGCTGCTGATGCTCGCCGGCCTCGAGCAAGAAGAAGATTCGACGAGTGCGGGCGGTTTCTCATAAACGCCAAAGGAAAACGACGTGCCGAAATACATCGGAGCAATCGATCAAGGGACGACGAGCACCCGTTTCATCGTCTTCGATAAGAACGGAAAGATTGTCTCGGTCGCGCAGAAGGAACACGAGCAAATCTATCCCAAGCCGGGCTGGGTCGAGCACGATCCCGAAGAGATTTGGCGCCGCACTCAGGAAGTGATCGAGCAGGCGATGCAGGGCCAATCCCTCCACCCCACGGATCTGGCGGCAATCGGCATCACCAATCAGCGCGAAACGACAGTCGTCTGGAATCGCAAGACCGGCAAGCCCGTCTACAATGCGCTGGTTTGGCAGGACACGCGCGTGGAAGACGCCGTCGCTGAATTCTCGCGCGATGGCGGACAGGATCGCTTCCGAACGAAGACAGGCCTTCCGCTCGCCACCTACTTCAGTGGGCTGAAGCTTCGGTGGGTCTTGAACAATATTCCGGATGTTCGAGCGCAAGCGGAAGCGGGCGACGTCCTTTTCGGAAACATCGACACCTTTCTGCTCTGGAAGCTGACCGGCGGGCCCAAAGGCGGGATTCACGTCACCGATGTAACGAACGCGAGCCGCACTCAACTGCTGAATCTCGAAACTCTCATGTGGGACCCGGACATTTTGCGCGCGTTTGGAATTCCCGAAGCGATGCTTCCGCAGGTTCGTTCCAGCAGCGAGATCTATGGCACAGCGCAGATCGCGCCTATCGATGGCGTTCCGATAGCAGGGCTCCTCGGCGATCAGCAGGCGGCCCTGGTTGGTCAGGCTTGCTTCAAGGCCGGCGAGGCAAAGAACACCTACGGCACCGGCTGTTTTCTATTGATGAATACTGGCGCGGCGCCGGTGCAATCCAAGCATGGACTCCTCACAACCGTTGCCTACAAGCTGGGCAATCAACCCGCTCAGTACGCGTTGGAAGGAAGCATCGCCATCACCGGCGCGCTCGTCCAGTGGCTCCGTGACAGCCTCGGAATCATCGGGAAGAGTTCCGACATCGACGCGCTCGCTCAAACGGTGAAAGACAACGGAGGCGTCTACTTCGTTCCCGCCTTTTCAGGCTTGTACGCGCCCTACTGGATGCCCACGGCGCGCGGCGTGATCGCGGGCTTGACGCGATACGCGAACAAGGGTCACTTGGCTCGAGCCGTCCTCGAAGCAACTGCATTCCAAACTCGCGAAGTGGTGGAAGCAATGGAAATGGATTCGGGAATCAAGCTCGACGTGCTTCGCACCGACGGCGGCATGGTGGACAACAGCCTGTTAATGCAATTTCAAGCCGACATCCTGAATCGACCCGTCGTGCGCCCTGTTGTCCGCGAGACGACGGCCCTCGGCGCGTGTTATGCCGCTGGACTTGCGGTGGGCTTCTTCAAAGACACCGAGGAATTGCGCACGCACTGGGCGGTTGATCGCACTTGGAAGCCCGAGATGGATCAGCAGACGAGAGACCGTCTCTATCGCTTCTGGAAAAAGGCCGTGACGCGCTCCTTCGATTGGACCGAAGAAAATTGACGAATCCTTACGCCGATGCCAGAGTTTCTCGCCGCGACTCATGGTACCGAGCCAATTGCGCATTCGCGTCGGCCACAGTTTCGAGTTCATCCGCGATGCGCGGCAGGTCATTTCCAGGAATGATTGCGTACATCTCGCCGTCATCCAGACCCGTATACACGCGATTCCCGATGCAGCCCGAGCTCACAATCGTTCCATGCGCCATCGCAGCGGGAAGCGCCATGCAAGTAGGACGCCCCAGCATCGGAAGCTGCGTCGCCCGCCCAGCGCGCTGCGCCGCTTCGTTGAGCAGCATGATCTGACACGCGGGTCCCGCAAACAGCACAACGTCGGGCGCCACCGGAGCATCCGCCAATGGCGAATAGACAACCACGCCAGGTGTTCGCGGGAGGCGCGGAATTCCCGGGACCTCTTCCATCTTCACGTAGCCAATTTGCACCATAAGACCCAGCGTTTGATCCAGCTCCTGCGCTCGTTCGGGCGGCAGCGAAATATTGTGTGTGTAGCTTCCGATTGGGCAATTGTAATGGTCGCTCGGAACCGTGTAGAACGTCCGCCCCGCTGCAGCCAGACGCCAGAAGCTGCAGCCCGAAGGCTCGGTGCCCGTGAATTTCTCGACGTTGGATGGCGCAACATCCTGGAATTTCACAGCTACCGGATGTTTGCGCAGTCCCAGTAGCTTCGTGATGCGTTGTTCAAGCGCCCTATAGCTGGACATTTCTGAGCTCCTTCGGACGGCTCCGACGTTAGTTTTCCGTGGATCGCGGCAGAAACCAACCGGCGAGTGGAATTCCAGTGCACGCGGAAACCATTACAACGGTAAATCACTGCGTCTGGGATTTTACCTGATTGCCTACGGGCGCGCCGAGAACGATTTGCATTAACTGCTTTCCCAGAGTTCCGGCTTCCATGTCCTCCGTGTTGATAAGGACAACGACGCCGTCGCGCTGCTCCGGCGTCATGAGTATGTAGGTGCTGGTTCCTTGCTGCCCGCCGCTGTGTCCTACGTCCGCTACTCCGGCGATTTTGCCGACGCCCCAGCCCAAGCCGTACGAAGTCAGGTTGCCGTCCAAGGTCTTCTGAGGTGTCCACATGACGTCGCGCGTGTGTCGTTTCACAAGTCTGTCATTGAGCAGCGCAACTTCGAATTTTGCGAGATCGTCCGCCGATGAAAGCCATCCGCCACCAGGAATTTTGTAACTGGAATCCAGAAAATCCGCGTTCACAGTCGCTCCTGACTTGTCCTTCTGGTAAAAGCGTGTCCTGTGCCCGACGATCTTGAAGCGGTCGTCCGCCTGTGTTTCAGACATACCGGCGGGCACGAAGACACTTTCGCGCACGAGGTCCACATACTTTTCCCTCGAGGCCCCTTCCATCGCGCAGCCTACCAACGTGAAGCCCTGGGTCGAATAGTGATATTTCGTCCCTGGTTGCGCGATGAGCGGATCGTTCGCGAAAAATCGCAAACCTGCCGGGATCGGATCATCAAAGTGCGCGGTATTCCCGATCTCCGGATCGTCCTCTGGTTTCACTCCCTCCGTCACCTTGTAGTGCCGGATTCCACCGAGATGGCCGAGCACTTCGCGCGTCGTGATCGGCCACGGCTTTTCGGGAAACGCCGGGCAATACTTCTGAACGGGCGCGTCAAGATCGATCTTGCCGTTCTCCCACAGCTCCATCGCAGCGGTGGCGGTGATGGTTTTTGAAACTGAGCCTAATCGATAGAGCGTACTGGAAGTAGCGGGGACGGAGTTTTCCAGGTCGGCCATACCGAAACCCTTGGACCACGCTAATTCTCCGTCCTGCACGACGGCCACGGATATCCCCGCGATGCTGTTCGCGGCCATGAACTTCGAAACGGCGGCTTCGAGGCTGGCGCGCTTTGCTTCGGAAAGCTTGCCACTCTGCGCGGAGGCAGTGACTGCCGTTAGGAAAAACGCGGCGGCCAATGACAAGCATCGCGATTTCTTACGCATATACTCTCCCCTTTGGCGTTCGACTGAAACAAGGCAGCATTCTGCCACAATGAGCAGACGCCAAACGACGGGAGAAAGTTCGGCTAAAAGGAGCTGGCGGGCAGGTTGGCAGCGCGAGTGAGCAGTTCAGATAAGTCTTCCGCCGATACGGATGCCCGTTTACCGAGGTGGCCGCTCAAGTCTCGGACGGCGGCGTGGACCGTTTCCATTTCTTGTCCGCCCGTGTCACCTAGAAGGTTTTGCGCGCGAAGCAAACAGGCGTAAGCAAGCTCATCCGGCTGTCCATGCCGGCGCAGGAACTGCCCATAGTTGAACCAGTCGAAAGCCTCGCTCCGCGGATCGGCGGCCTTAGCGTCGATCGCCAGTCCGCGTTCGTACGAAAGTGCCGCACTCTTTGAATCACCGGCCTTCTCTTGCAAGTCGGCCAGATGCGCGAAAGCGAGGCTTTCGAGTCGCGCGTCTCCGGCTCGTTCGGCCATCGAAATTGCGGACTCATATTCCGTCAGCGCCGCTGCGTCATTGTTTGAGCGCGTTTCGTCATCGCCCAACTGAATCGCAGCCGAGATTTGCTGCGTGGCCGAGGCCACAGGATCATCGGGATGCGCCGACGCAAGTTGCAGAAAAGCGTTCCAGTGCGGAGCGGCCGCGCCCGGCTGGCCCTTCTGGTCGAGCGCCTCCGCCAAATAGAGTTGCGCGTTCGGCTGATTCGGATTAGTTCCCACCGCCTTTTCCCACGAGCTTACCGCCTCCTCCGGATGACCGAGCCGCTTGGCAAGCAGCCCATAGTTCACCAGCGCGTCGGCGTCGTGTGGAAACACAGCGAGCATTTTTCCGTAATGTTCGTACGCGTCCTCGTAGCGCCCATCTTCGATCATCGCGCGAGCGCACGCGTGCTGAAGCGCGGCATTCTGCGGACTTATTTCCACCGCTCGCGTCAGCGCCGCCACAGCTTCGTCGCGCTCGCCCGCCTGCGTCTCCGCCGAAGCGATTCGCGCCTGCAGCATGCTGTCGTACGGATTCATATCGGCCGCCCGCTGTAGTGACGCGAGGTTCCCCTCGTCGGAGCCGAGCGCGAAGTGCACCTGGTCGATCCCGCCCCACAGAAACAGCAATCCCGCCACGGAGATGCGGAACGCCGGCGCGGAGAGAACTCTGGACCCAGCCCAGCGTCGTCCTCCACGGGCATCAGTTCTCACGACCTTTTCTGCTCCTGCTTGCGCCGGCGCCTTGCCACGATCCACCAGCAGCGACGAAACACGCGAGTCGCGGAGCTTCCAAATAGCTCCGTCGAGAATGAAATGGTGGATGTTCACGAGCGCAGTGAAAATCAGGAAGCTCGTCGTAAAGTCGTAGTGAAAAAGATAGCTCACCAGCCAGGGCCCTGGAATGAACAGCGCGATGCCTCCGGCAAGCAGCGTCAAAAGATATGCCGTCATTCGCCAGCCAGACCTGCTTTTCGCGCGTGCTTCGCGTTGCTGGTAATAACTCGTAATCCAGATGTACTGCGCCGAATGCAGCACCGCCAGAATCCCGCTGCTGTAGCGCGTCTGGGGGATCTGATATTGCGAGCGCAATTCCACCAGCGTCGGCAGGACGAACCACAGAAACTGTGTCAGCAGCAGCGTGAGAGGCGCGATCATCGTGGAGATTCCGGCGTGACGGACTAAACGCCGAAATCCGAGAAACGCGAAGATCGCGAAAGCCGCGCCGAGAATAACCCGGGCCGGCAACGTTACTCTTGCCGGCAGCCCAAGCGAAAGGATCAGAGAATCGCTCGAGCCTCCCGTTTCGAAGCTCGCCAGCAACATCAGGTACGACGCAACAAACGCCGCGCGCAACCAGCGCCGCTCCGCCTGCGTCACCGTTGCGCCGCTTCTCCGGGCAAACATCATCAGCAAGCCGTAGTTCTGTCCCGTGTAGTGCCACGGGCTCCAGCAGATGTAGAGGGTGAAGACCCACGGCAGAAAACGATACGACGCATGCAGTAGAATTCCCGTCAGAACCAGCAGCAACGTGACGTGCAGCGTGAAAATCTTGTACTTCTCAAAGTCCTCGCGCGTGTGATACGCGCGGTAGATCGTCGCCATGAAGTGTGGATAGTTGAAAATGATGGCCAGCAGATAAAATCCCACCACCCACGCGTGCGGGTGCACTGGCGTCAGCCACATCGCCACAGCAAGCAGCGGCGCCGACCAGGCGCCACAACCGACGAGCAGGTCGAGCCAGGGCCCGTAGATCCACGGGCTCGCAGGTGCCGTGACAGCGGCCGAATTGGATTGCGGCTGTTGCGACTGCGATTTCGCCATGCGCGGTGCGCTCCCGAACGGGCTCCCGCATCGGCGAGTGGAACATCGCCGCATCCGATGCAAAGCTCCAATTCGCTAGTCTACTGTCTCGCTGTGCGCGGCCGCTCCGGCGCTGCGCCGCCTATGTTGAAAGCGTCACTTCTGCCGCAGCGTTGCCGCCCCTCGCGCCCAAACCACACTCGCGCTCGGAGCGAATAAAAGGTATCTTTTTGTGCTGCGGCAGCGCAGCGACCGGCCCGCGTCTCGGAATCTTGCTGAAGGACCGCCGATGGAACAGACACTGAAGGACATCCTGGCGAGTTACAACGACTCGGCTCCTCTCGCCGAAGCGCACACGATCCCTGCGTCCTGGTACACCGATCTTCGCGTGGCGGAACTCGAAAAGCAGAATGTGTTCGCTCGCACGTGGCAGGCAATTGCGCGCACAGACCAGCTCAGCGTAAATGGCCAGTACGTCACCGCGAATCTAGCCGGCGAACCGATCGTCGTCGTTCGCGGATCCGACGGCAAACTGCACGCCTTTTTCAATGTCTGCCGCCACCACGCGATGATCGTTATGAACGAACCGTGCGGACACGCGCAGCACATGCGGTGCCCTTATCACGGCTGGACGTATTCGCTCGAAGGCGAGCTCCGGGGCATGACGGAATTTGAAGGCGTGCGCGATTTCGACCGGGCGCAGAACGGCCTCGTTCCGGTGCGCGTCGAAATCTGGGAGAATTTTGTCTTCGTCAATCTCGATCCGCACGCCGCGTCGCTCCCGGACTTTCTGGGCGCGCTCGTCGGCCTGGCCCGCCCGCTGGGCTTCGCGAACCTGAAATTCGTCGAGCGCCGGAGTTACACGCTCGATTGCAATTGGAAAGTCTACGTCGATAATTTTCTCGATGGCGGCTATCACGTGCCGCACATGCACAAGGGCCTGAACAGCGTGCTCGACTACAAAAACTACACGATTGAAAACGTCGATCGCTGCTGCGTGCAATCAAGTCCCGTTGCCGTGGACACCGACTCCGAAGCCAGCGCCGCCGCGACGCGCAAGGGCGATCGCGCCTTTTATTTCTGGCAATACCCGAACTTCATGCTGAACTGGTACGAGGGCTACCTCGACACGAACTTCGTGATTCCTCTCGCCGTGGACCGCTGCGAGGTGATTTTCGATTTCTATTTCGGCGACACGGACGCTTCGAAAATGCCTTACATCCAGGAAAGCATCGAAGTCAGCGAGCGCGTGCAGCAGGAAGACATCGTGATCTGCGCCGGAGTGCAGCGCGGCCTCGGCTCGCGCGCGTATCAGGCTGGCCGCCTTTCCGTGCGGCGCGAAGCCGGCGAGCATCTCTTCCACCGGCTGCTCGCCGCCGATCTGAAGGGCACCCACTCCGCCGCCGCGCGCTGAACGCTCATTCGAAGCTGAACCTATCTCATAAATGGTGCCGGAAGGGCGGGGTTTTAACCCCGCCGTCAGACCCGCAATAAGAAAGGGGCTTAGCCCCTGAAGCCAAGCTTTCATTGCGAACATTGTCAACCGCCAGCAGCCTCTTCCAGCAACTTCGCCCAATGCGAGAGATGGTTCAGCGAACGTGTATCCGTGTGATCGAGCACGAGCGGCGTGATCGAAAGCGCGCCGTCGCGAACCGCGGCCTGGTCCGTGTCGGCATCGATTCCGTCGGTGATCTGCTGCTCCGAAAGCCAGAAATACCGGCGGCCGCGCGGGTCCGTGCCGGGTTGAAGCAGGTTGCGCGTGATCTTCGATGATTGCCGCGTGAACCGCACCGTCCCGTTCCACGGCTGCGGCACGTTGACGTTCAGCAGGACGCCCTTTGGCAGCCCTTCCGCCATCACGAACGGTGCCAGCGTCCTCGCAAATTGCGCCGCTGGTCCAAAATCAATATCTTTGCCGCCTCGACACGCCAGCGACATGGCTATTGCGGGCGCGCGATTGATCGCCGCTTCCATCGCCGCCCCCACCGTTCCCGAGTAGTAGATGTTCTCGCCCATGTTCGCGCCGCGATTGATCCCGGAAATCACCAGGTCCGGCTTTTCCTTGAGCAGCGTATGAAACGCCAGAATCATCGCGTCCGCGGGCGTGCCTTCGACGGAGAATTCGCGCTCGGCGATTTGGTCGTAGTAAATCGGCTGGCGCAGCGTGAGCGACTGCGCGGCAGCGCTCCGCTCGTGCGACGGCGCTACCACCGTTACGGTCGCCGTGTCTTTCAGCGCGTCCACCAGCGCGCGCAGCCCCGGCGCGTGGATTCCGTCGTCGTTCGTAATCAGAATGTTCGGCATGAGGGCCTTCGAATCGGGCATGGAGCCAAGGAGCGGCACGTAGTGGCGGAACGGAAGGGAAAATCGGTGGTCGGGACGACTGGATTTGAACCAGCGACCTCACGCACCCCAAGCGTGCGCGCTACCAGGCTGCGCCACGTCCCGACGCTTTCAAGCAGTAACGAGCGTATCACTCGCGTTCGAGAAGGGTCAAGATGGCGAGAAGTTCCTCGTGCAAATCGAGCAGGAATTTCTGGTGCGCCCGCGAGCGATGTTCCGGATGGGGAGCCGCCGGCGATTTCACCGCTGCCGGCGCGGTTTCGCCGCCGTGCTCCGACAAATACTTCCGCGCGCCCGCGATCGTGAAGCCCTCGTCGTACAGCAGCCGCTTGATCTCGAAGACGACCTCGATGTCCTCGCGGCGATACAGGCGGCGTCCGTTGGGAGCCTTCACCGGCTGAAGCGCCGGAAACTCGCTTTGCCAATAGCGCAGGACGAAGGCCTTCGTGGAAGTCAGGCGGCTGACTTCGCTGATGGTGAACAGGCTCTTGTCCGGGATTTCGGACACGGTTTGCGTGGCACTTGCCATATCTTCTCGTTATCGTAGGCCGATTTCCGGCGATGTCAACCGGGTTGTCGGCCCTTTTATCAGGCTGTTTATCGGGTGTTCTATGGGCCGAGTTAGCGGCGTTTTCGGGGCCGATCCGCAATTTTTCTCTCCGGGGCGCGCGCCTCGCGCTCGCGCTTCTTCAGGCGCTGCGTGAAGCGAATCGGAGTGCCGGTGAAATCGAAGGCGGCGCGAAGCCGGTTTTCGAGGAACCGCTGATAGCTGAAATGCAGCGGCAGCTTTTGATTCGTGAAGAGGATGAACATAGGCGGCGCGGTGGTGGCTTGCGTCACGTAGTAGATTTTCACCTTGCGACTCGCGGGCGTGGTGCCGCGATCGAGATCGACGCTCGCGAGCCAGCGATTCAGCTCACCCGTCGAGACGCGGCGCTTGCGTGCCTCCGCGACGCGATCAATCAGCGAAAAGAGCTTGCCCGTGCGGTCTCCCGTGAGCGCGGAAAGAAAGACGATCGGAGCGTAGCTCAGGAACTTCAGTTTCTGCCGGACGATCGGCTCGTAGTCGGAGAGCAGCCTTTCCGCGCTCGCGCTCACGCCTTTCACGCCGTGCTTCTTCTCCTTGTCCGATTTTGCGCGCGCGGCTTCCAGCGCCAGGTCCCACTTGTTCATCACGATGATCACGCTGCGGCCCGACTGCTCCGCATAGCTCGCGATGGTGGCGTCGTGCGACGTCACGCCGACGGACGCATCCACCACCAGCAGCGCAATGTCGGCACGCTCGAGATGCCGCTTCGCCATGATGACGCTCAATTTTTCGGCAATGAGCTTCGTTTTCCCTTTGCGCCGGATTCCGGCGGTGTCGAGGAAGCGGTACGATTTGCCGCCGTATTGAACCACCGTGTCGACGGCGTCGCGCGTGGTGCCCGGCTCGGGCGAGACGATGGCGCGCTCCGCGCCGACCAGGCGGTTGAGCAGCGTGGATTTGCCCACATTGGGCCGGCCGATGATCGCGATGCTGACGTCGGGCTTCTCTTCGATGGATTCACCGCGAGTGAAGTCGGCGGTCAGCGCATCGAGCAGGCCATCGAGTCCGGTTCCATGTTCGGCGGAAATCGGAAAAACTTCGTCGCCGAGTTCGTAAAATTGCGCCGCGAGATCGTCCTGCTTCGCCGTGTCCACTTTGTTCACCGCGATCACCGGCGGCTTGCCGGCGCGCCGCAGAAGTTGCGCGAGTTCCTGGTCGAGCGGGACCGGTCCCTCGCGGCCGTCGACCACCTGCACCACCCGCGTCGCATTCTGGATCGCGAAGCCGGCCTGGCGCAGAATCTCGCCGGGGATGCCCGCCTTGTCCTCGGGCACGATTCCGCCCGTGTCCACCACTTCGAACGGCCGCCCTTCCCATTCGGCCGTGCCGTAGATGCGGTCGCGCGTGATGCCGGGCTCGTTGGTGACGATCGAGCGCCGCGTCCCCGTGAGGCGATTGAACAGCGTCGACTTCCCCACATTAGGGCGCCCGACGATGACAATGGATGGAAGCTTCGTATTCATGATTGTGTCGATTCGCCGCGGCGAGGCAGCCAATTTCGGTTTCGGGTTTCGAGGTGCAGCCTCTAGCGTATCAGAAATGCAGTGGCGAGTGTCCCGAAGCCTCGGGAGTGGCGAGTGGCGAGAACTAACCCTGGCACCCTGAAAGTGTTCGCTCTGGTTTCGCTTTGGCGAAAATATACCCCCCTCCCTTTTGCTTATTAGAATGGGTCGCTGGTGAATGTTTTCAATCATTTGGGTCGATTTCTAATCGCGGATTCGTTATTAGAATTTTGGGCCGGGGGAGAAAGTAGGGCGAAGCCTCCTTCGCGTGAAGCTTCGGGGCGCCACGGGGCGAGGGGTAAGACCCTGAAGCGTCTCGAGTGGCCTGCTTTGCCGGTCATTTCTCAAGCCTCCGGCTGCAGGATATCATTGAGTACTAAATTGTCAAGACCCAGTACCGATAAAAGATTTGAGGTTGACGGTTCAGAGTTGCCGCGCGGGAGCGGGGGAAGGCGCCTCAGGAGCCGGACGGGCTGAGGCTTCGCGGAAGCGCCAGAACGGCCAGAGTTGCAAGGCGCGCGTGATCCATACAGCGGCAAGAACGTAGAGGAATGCTCCGCCGGACGAGCTGAAATCCGCCGGAGCTGAAAGGGGAGCAGTTTGATCCAGGATTGGAACCCGCAGGCCAAACAGAATTGCGACGGCCACGGCAACGAATGTGTCGAGCAGAAACATCCGGGCAACGCTGTTTCCACGCAAAACGATTCGAGGCGACACGCTGGTGACCTGACCGAATCCCGGGACGCCGAGGGATTCCATGGCGGGGATGTCCTTTCCATTACTTGAAAGCAGCGATCCGTCGGGCAGCTGAATCCCGCGGTACCAATTCTCGAGATCGTTGGCGAGACGCCGGGTCTGGCGCGCCATTTTCGACATGGAGGCCACGCGCGACGGACCCAGATTGAAAATGCGATCGGTCCCTCCGGAATCTTGCCATCCAACATACACAGAAGGAGTCTTGAGCCAACTGACCGGGCCGGGACCGAGCGAGATGCTTGTGATTTGGTCGCGGCGCAATGCGAAGCGGGCTTCCTCTCCCCAGTAGTACAAGCGGTCCTCCGAAATGGCGAGAAACCCGACGTCCCACGCCCAATTGCCTTCATATATGCGCGGGCCGGAATCGGGCGCGAGACCCACGAAAAGTCCATTTCGCATTTCCAGGGGCGCGCCCTCTTTTTCTAACTTTTCGCGAACACGAACCTCAAGTTTCGACAGTCCCAAGAGCGGAAGGAAATTGCAAATAGCAAGACAAGAAGCAAAGGTGAGAAGGAAACCCACAAGGAGCGCAAGCGATAGGGCGCGACCTGAGAGGCGGGCCCATTCGGTAGCAAGGACGAAGACTGTGGGGATCGTCGCGACAGAGATCATCAGAATCCAGCCGTAGATCCAGGACACACGCGTCTTGAATCGCGTCGAGAAGATTTTGCCGGCCGCGAGAGCGGTGGCAGGAATCGGATATACGTCGGTGGGCGGGATAGCTGACTGGCTCAGAAGTACCGGGATGCGCGCCTCGGAGAGGCCACTGAGGTCGGCGAGATGCTTGATACGGCGCAACGTGGAAGGATGCGTGAGTATCTTTTCATCGAGCTTGCCCCAGTTAATGGGCATGGTGTTCAGACGCGAGACCTTCGCAAGAGCCGTGATCATCGCTTCGGCGTCGCCGGTCAGCTTGAATGCCCCGGCGTCGGCGGCGAACTCATTCCGGCGTGACACGAAGAACAAAAGGAACAACACAAAGCCATAAATCACCGGTCCAACCGGGAAATCGGCAGGAATCCATTTCTCCGACCATGCCGCCCCAAAACCAATCAGCAGCACTGCGCCGACCAAGATCAGTATTCGCATGCGAATATGCTTTTTCTGGAGATGCACCACTTCGTGACCCATGATGGCGTCGACTTCGCGCCTGCTGAGATTCTTCAGCAGGTAGTCGGTGAGGTAGATATTGTTCCCCAGGTGCGCGAAAGCGTTGGCCATGCGGATGCGTTCCGTAGGAAGGACGTACACCTGGTTCAGCTTTGCGCCGGCCTTCTTTGCAATCGCGAAGGCCCGATCGCGGAGGTCACCGGAGGTGAGGGCCTGAAGTTCCATGCCATAGGCATCCGCGGCCTTTTGGTTAACTATTCTCTTCGTGAAAATCCAGGCGGCGAAGAACAGTACGGCCATTCGAGGTGAGCTGAACAGCTCGGCAAATCCCAGCAAAAACAGCGAAAGCGGCAGCACCAACCGTGCGACGGCCCAGAAGGATTGGTTGACTGCCTGCGTGCGAGTTCGCGTCAAGCCGCGCAGCGAGTGGATCGGAGACGAAAGCGCGAGGCAGACAAAATAGACGATCGCAGGCAGAATCCAGAGCAAAATCCACGGCAGAACCGATGCGAGGACATCGTCGTTTAAACGCGTCAGCGGGACGAGAAGCTGTACGAAATCGTCGGCATGAAGCAGGTCAACAGCTGCCCACCAAATTAGCGCTCCCCCCAATAGGGTCCCGGTCATGAATCGGCGATAGGCGAACACGACGGCGGCTTTGGATTCCTCCGGCGCGTTCAGTGCGCGGTGTCGAAACCAAAGTGTGAGAACGACGGGAACGAGGAGCAGAATTCCCAGAATCGAGGTTATGCGGGCAATCAGGGCAGGATCGTATCCGAACGAATACAGGACTGAGTTTGGATCGTCAGCGGCACCCTCGAGCACGTACTTGCAGCCCACAGCTTCCTTGAACGTATAGGTTTTTTCCCCAATCGCCGGATCGCAACGCTCAACGCCATAGCGTGGGAGCAGGATTTGGAGGGAGAGAGCGCTTACTCCCGCACTCTTTAGGAAGTTCTGGACCGGTCGCACGTCAACCTGCCCCGAGAATTGAAGCGCTCTTTGTTGGATCGGAATCCTGCAAGTCGCCTCTAGCCCGGCCAGCCCCGCATCTTGGAACGATGACACCTGGCTCTTATCGGCAGGACACCCGAGAGCTGCCATGAGTTTTTGGTTCGACTCGGGCGCGCGGGTCGGGTCGAAGCAAAAGGTCAGAGAGAGGTCCGCGAATCCGGACGGGTTGGCGTCAATCGCGAGGAATCCGAGTTGCGGCGAATCGCAATCGGGTTGTTCATCTGCAGGGATCGCCATCGAACCTGGGGACTGGCCGTAAGTGGGGGTCGCGTTGGCCAGAAGAAGGACCAACACCGGGATCGGACCCAGGATACGAAGGCACTTTGAGATCAATTTGGATTCGCCTTGGATGAAACCTAGGATAACGAACTCCTGACTAAACGCAAATATACATGCACGCGTACCTGCGTCTAAACGTTATGGCTCAGTTGGTGTGTCGCGCCCGCCACGGCGGGCAGGCGCTACGGCGCTTGAGGATCGGCGGGAGCGTGTCTCCGAGTTGATTCGGGTTGTTCTTGATGAGTGGTGAGAAAGGTGAGGAGTTCGAGCGATGCGCCTTTGGTTTCGATTTCGAACAATTCCATGCGACTCGCGAGGTAGTTATAACACCACGCGGCCGGAACAGCCACGAGCAGTCCGAAAGCGGTAGTCACGAGGGCTTCGGAGATTCCGCTAGTGATGGCGGCGCGCACAAAATCGCGCTGGCCATCCACGCCTCTGAACGCGTTCATGATGCCGACGATAGTGCCCAACAGGCCGACAAACGGAGCGGTTGAGGCAATGGTTGCAAGGCCGGTTATGCCTCGCTTCATGTCGAGGTGAATGGTCCTGGCAGCGACATCAATCGCACGGTGGGTGAGAGCCATTACCTTCGATTTACCACGTGGCGTCACGACCATTCGACACTTCCTCGATCCGCTTTGCTACGCTGACATGTTTTTGTTTGACACCGAAACGGACGCATTGTGCCGGAACGCTACGCGCGAAGGGCTTACTTGCGGCCCAGGAAGCGGATGCGGCCGGTGAAGGCGCGATGCTGGAAATCGCCGAAGGCGCCGAAGGTGGGGGAATCGATGTTGTTGTCGACGATGAAAGGGTCCTGGCGATTGGTGATGTTGTTGAAACCGGCGCGCAGGGCCCATTCGAAGCCGAAAAGATGAAAGCGTTTTTCGACGTGGAGATTCAGAGACGCGTAATCGGGGAATCGGACCTGGCCGGGCAGCCCGACAAGCTCCTGCTCGAGATTGATGACGTTGTAGGGATAGCCGGTGCGCCACTCGAAGGAGTAATCGAATTCGAGCGCGTGAATCCAGGGCAAGTGGAATGGCGCGGCACCCCAGGACTGGATGCGGTTGGGCGAATCCCACGGAAGCGGCCCAGCGAGCTGCGGGCTGAAAAAGGGCACGTCGAGAGTGGAATCCAAAACCGCATTCGAACGAGCGTCAGAGCGCGTGTAAGAAAAAAACAGAGGGTAGCGCTCCCGCAAGGTGTGGCGGAAGGTGAGCGTGACCGCGTCATATTTGCCGCGACCGCCATTTTGCAAAACGAACAAGCCACTGCTGGGAAGTCCGCTGGGACCGATCGTGAGGCCTTCGTCCACGTAATCAAAACCATCGTAGCCGCGTTTTTCGAGGAACTCCGCCTTGAAATAAATCGCTGCGGGAAGTTTGCGCTCCAAGGCGAGGCTCCAATTCAAATAGCCTGGCGCGTGGAGCGCGCCCAGATCGGCCTGGAACATCGTGGTGACGGCGGGGCCGAGCGGGGTGACGCCGTCGGGTGCGTAGAAGACGTCCTGGCGGCTGCCGCCCAGCGGGCGCGTGAGCTTGTCGAGGTCGGCGCGGTCGTAGTAGAAGCCGACGCCGGCCGAGAGCTTGGTCTGGTTGTCGCGCGTGAGCATCCAGGTGGCGGCGATGCGCGGAGAGACCACAGCGCGGTGGAGAAGATCGTCCTCGTCGAAACGGACGCCGGGCTCGATCAGCACGGATGAAACCGGCGACCAGCGATCCTGCAAATAGGCGCTGCCGGCAAGTACATCTTGCTGGAAGGATGGGCTGCTCGCGAACGTGACGGAGCGGACGAGGACACCGGCGGTGGTTTCGATGTCGAAGGGAGTGCGCACCGCGAATTGGAGATCGCTGGTGCGCTCGAAGGCGGCGCCGAAGGTGAATTCGTGGCGGCCGTGCCATTCGACAGGCGGAAGGTGAAGGTTCGCGAGACCCTCGTAGCGGCGGATGGTGTCGGAAGACGTGAGGTAGTAGTTGCCCGATGCGTTGCCGGGAAGTTGGACGTACGGAACAGTTCCCAGCGGCGTCGCGTCGGCGGAGAACTCGAGGAAACTGAAACCGGCGTCGAACAACATGCCATTGGACCAAATCTGTTGGTCTTTCAAGGTGGCGAGATCGGCGGATTTGACCTGAAAGGTAGTGGTGGAGAGCGGCTGAATGAGCGAGAGGCCGGCGTGTTCCTCGTTGGAATGATTGTAGAGGTAGCTGGCGGTGAGGCGATTGTTCTGGGTGAGGTTGAACTGTGCGCGAGTGAGGTTGCTGTAGCGCCAGTAATGGTCGGTATCCTGGCCGGGAGGAAGTTCGGTGAAAATATTGTAGTCGTATTCGCCCTCGACGGCTTCGTAGAACCAGGCCTTGCCCTTCCAAAGCGGTCCGGAGAAGGTGAAACGCGGAGTGGCGTTGTCGATGTGAAATCCGCGACGATTCTGGAACGAGGGAATGAAATCAGTGGCGAAGAAGCGGAAATGGTCGTCGCCCATTCCGGTTTCAAGATTCAGCACGCCGCCGGAACCCCAGCCGTCGGCGGCGGGATAGCGGCTGGTGAGAACTTCGACAGAGCGCACGGCGTCTGTGCTGACGCGAAGATCGAGAGCGCCGCTGACCGGCTGGCTGATGTCGAAACCGTCGAGGGTGTAGAGAGTTTGATTGCTGGCGGCGCCGGCGACGTGGACCTGGCCGGGGGAGGAGTTGTCGGGCAAAACGCCGGGCAGGAGCGGCAAGGCGTTGCGGACGTCGCGCGTGCTCGGATAAGGGATCGCGATAATCTCCTGCGAGGTCAATTGTTGGGTCGCGGAGGTTTGAGCAGGATCAATCGTCAGAGGAGAATAAGTCACCTGCACGGTTTCCTTGTACTCCTGCTGGTGAGAAAGCGTGACATCGACGGATTCCGTCTGACCAACTTGCACGGCGATATTCAACTGGGCGTAGAAGCCTTCCTTTTCGACAGAGACCGCATATGCGCCGGCGGCGAGTCCGGTGAATTCAGCGCGGCCGGCGAAATCGGTGGAAGCCTGGAGCGGAGTTTGCGAGCCGGGAGGGGTGAGCGTCATGCGGGCGGAAGAAACCGCGAGGCCGGTCTCGTCCTTGACCGTGAGCGTCAAGTGGTAGCTTTCGGGAGCCTGGCGCGGAGGCTCGAAGCCCGCCGGCAATTCCGCGGCATGCGCGCGCGTCGTTGCGGCCGCGAGAAGCGCGAACGCGTATGCGGCGACCCGGCACCTTGCTGCGGAAATCGTACGGCAGGCCACTGGGCCGTATTCTACGACCGTCGCGGCCCTGTGCTACTCAGTTCTAAGCGCGGTCATCGGTGAGATCGAGGCGGCGCGGCCTGCCGGGATTATGGCTGCGAAGAATGAGCAGATCGCGAGCGCGCCCGCGGCTACGCCGAGCGCGAGCGGATCCCAAGACGAAACGCCGTAGAGTTGAGCGGAAATCAAACGGCCAGCGCCGACGGCCAGCGGCAAGCCGAGCAGCAGCCCAATCACGACGCGCTGAAAAGCGCCGCGCAGGATCAGTTGGACCACGTTCGCGCGGTTCGCGCCGAGCGCCATGCGAATGCCGATTTCGTTGGTTCGCTGCGCGACCGTGTAGGCGGTGACGCCGTAAAGTCCGATGGCGGCGAGCAGCAACGCCACAATGCCGAAAAGGCCGGCGAGGCTGGCTACGGCGCGCTCCTGATCGAAGGATAGCTCCACTTCCTGCTGCATGGTTCGGATGCTGGTGACGGTGAGGTTGGGATCGAGCTCTGCCAACATCCTGGTGACGAGCGGCTCGAGAACGCCGGTGGAAGTGTTGGTGACCAGCATGGCGCCGCCGACGAAGTGCGATTGCACTTCGACTCGCGTCATCAGGGGATCCTTGTAGTCAACATTCTGCGCGAGCGGCACATAGAACATCGGAAACGCCGGCTTGTCCAAGGCCCAGCCCGCGAACTTTGCGTCGCGCACGATGCCGATGATGCGGAACGTGCCGGCGTTCTGCGGCAAGTCGAGGCCGAAATGCTGGTCGAGCGGGTCTTCGCCGCTCTTGAAAAAGCGCTTCACGAAGGTTTGATTCACGATCGCCACCGGCGCCGTGGTTTCGTTGTCCGCGGCGGTGAAGTCGCGCCCGCGCAAAACCGTCATGCCAAAATTCTGGAGGTAGCTGGCGCTCACGCGATCCCACGACGCGCCATCTTCCTCTCCCATTTTCGGAGGAGGATGCCCCGCCACCATAATCATTTCGCCCCAGTTGTCGGTGAGCGGGTTGTATAGCGCGAGGCCCGAACCTTGCACTCCCGGCAGACGATTCAGCCCTTCTTCAATCTGACGATAGAGCGCCTCCAGCTGGGGCAGCGTGTGGCCGGTGGCCGGATTGTGGAGCGATACGATGACGCGGCCTTGTATCTGATAGCCGAAATCCTGGTGCTCGAGTTTGTTAAGGCTGCGCGCCAGCATGGTCGAACCCGCCACCAGAACCACCGAGAGGGTGGCCTGCACGATCAGCAGCCCTTTGCGGGCGAACGAAGCGTGGTCGCTCGTACTGCGGCCCGATCCGCGCAACGCTTCCGCTGGACTGGTACGCGTCGCAAACCAAGCGGGAGCCGCTCCGAAAATGATTCCCGTCACGAGCGCCAACCCGAACGCGAACAGCAACACCAGCGGCGACGGCACCGTGCTGATCGGAATGAAATGCGCGCTATGGAAGGCAAGCGCAACCAGGAGCCGCGCGGCCGCGATGGCCACGAGAAGTCCAGCGATGCCGCCACCGATGGCGAGCAAGATGCTTTCAGTGAGCGCTTGCGAAATGATTTGCCGGCGCGTCGCGCCGAGCGCGAGTCGCACGGCAGTTTGTCCGCGACGCGTCACACCGCGCGCCAGAAGAAGGTTCGCCACGTTGGCGCAGGCGATCAACAGCACTAATCCGCAAACCGAGAGAAGGATCTGCAGGCTGCGCCCGTAATCTTCTTTCATCACCGCGACGCCCGCACCCGCAGGCACCACACTGATCGACTGCTTCGGAAGCATGCGGATCACGTCGGGCATCCAGTTGGCGGGATAGCCGGAATCATGCTGCAGCCATTGGCGCAGAACTCCTGTGAGGCGGGGAGACATTCCGTCAGTGGAGGCGCCCGGGCGCAAGCGGCCCATCATGCGCAACCAGGCGGAAGAGGACTGGCGCAATAACGCGCTGTCTCCATCGATCACGGGCTCCTGCTGCATCGGGATCCAGATGTCGGGAGGGTCGCTGCGCAGGGTTTCGCCGAAAAACCCCGGGGGAGTGACCCCGATCACCGTGAAGGGATGGCCCTCGACGACGAAGGTGGAACCGACCACAGAAGGATCGCTGCCATACGTTGTCTGCCAGATGCGATGGCTAAGCACGACCACGGGCGGAGCGGCCGGCGTATCGTCATCCAGCGTGAAAACACGGCCGCCAAAAGAGCCGACCCCGAGCGTTTGGAAATAAGTGCCGGTAACATATTCGGAGCGCAGAGGCCTCGCTACGCCTTCGACACCTTCGCGCCGGACGCTCACGCGCCTGCCGCCGGCCTGGAACGCGGTGGTTTCTTCAAATTCCGGCGATTCTGATTTCAGGCGCTCGTACAACGGGAACGAAAACATTCCCCAGACGTCCTGAGGGCCGCTTTCCACGCAGCAATCGTTGCCTTCGCCCACCCGGTAGAGTGTGCCGGGATCAGTCACCGGCAACGAACGGAGCATCACCGCGTGGATGAGCGTGAATATCGCGGTGGTCCCGCCGATTCCCAAAGCCAGCGTGAGCATCGCCGCAGCGGTGAAAACGGGCGACAGCCGAAACTGCCGCAAAGCATAGCGAAGATTGCCGAGCAGATTTTGCATGGCCGACCTCTTCATTCCTTACGCAGTTTGGCAGCGGAAGGTTCCGCAGGAAGTGAAGTTCTGTGGGCTCGCGTGGACCGCGTTGACTTGCCTTTGGGCACGGCCTAACATTCACTGCCCAACGCGATCCCCGCAATGATTGGCCAAACCATCTCGCACTACCGCATCCTCGAAAAACTCGGCGGCGGAGGCATGGGTGTGGTGTATGAAGCCGACGACGTCACGCTGGGGCGCCACGTTGCGCTGAAGTTCCTGCCGGAGGAACTCGCGAAGGATCCGCAAGCAATCGAACGACTTCGGCGCGAAGCGCGCGCCGCTTCCGGGCTGAACCATCCGAATATTTGCACGATCTACGAAATCGCCGAAGACGGCGGGCACTTGTTCATCGTCATGGAGTTGATAGACGGCCAGACGCTGAAACAACGCATCGCGGCCAAGCCTTTGCCGACGGAACTGACGCTCGATCTCGGCATCCAGATTGCGGACGCACTCGACGCGGCGCACGCCAAAGGGATCGTCCACCGCGATATCAAGACGGCCAATATCCTTATCAGCGGGCGTGGGCACGCCAAGGTCTTGGATTTTGGTCTGGCGAAGGTGGCGCCAGCGGGCGCTGCCGCAAGTCTTTCCGCGATGCCCACGGCCAACGAGCCGGAACCACTCACTCGACTCGGCACGGCGATCGGCACCGTCACGTACATGTCGCCCGAACAGGTTCGGGGCGAAGAGCTGGATGCCCGCACAGATTTATTTTCCTTTGGCGCGGTCCTCTACGAAATGGCGACCGGGGTTCTGCCGTTCCGCGGCGAAACCTCCGCCGTGATTGCGGAAGCGATTCTGAATCGCGCGCCAGTTGCGCTAGTGCGCCTGAATCCCGACGTTCCGGCGCAGCTCGAAGCGGTGATCAACAAAGCGCTGGAGAAAGACCGGAACCTGCGCTACCAGAGTGCGGCGGATATTCGCACGGACTTGCAGAGGCTGAAGCGCGATTCAGTTTCGGGGCAGACGGCCGTCGGAGCGTTGGAGGGCGAGCCAAGGGGCGCGCGCAAGTCCAGCCGGTGGATCGCGGTGGCTGCCGCGAGCATTGTAATTGTCGGACTGGCAGTGGCCGCCTGGCTCACTTTCTCGCGCAAGGTGCACGCGCTGACCGACAAAGACACCATCGTCCTGGCTGATTTCACGAACACGACGGGTGACCCGGTCTTCGACGGCACGCTACGGCAGGGTCTCTCGGTGCAGCTGGAACAATCGCCCTTCCTGAGCATTATCCCTGACCAGCAAATCCAGCAGACCTTGCAAATGATGGACCAAAAGCCGGACGCGAAGCTCACGCCGGAAATTGCGCGCGAACTCTGCCAGCGAACGAGCAGCGCCGCCGTGCTCGATGGTTCGATAGCGCAAATTGGCACGCAGTACTTGCTCACTCTCAAGGCGGTGAACTGCGCGAGCGGGCAATCGCTGGCGAGCACGGAAGCTCAGGCGAGCGACAAGAATCATGTGCTCGATGCTTTGGGAAAAACGGCTTCGGAAATTCGGAACGAACTGGGCGAGTCGCTGAGCACCGTGCAGAAGTTCGACACGCCGCTCGAGCAGGCCACTACCTCGTCGCTGGAAGCTCTTCAGGCTTTCAGCTCTGCCTACAAAGTTCTGTATGGACCAGAAGGTTCGCCGGCGGCGATTCCGTTTTTCAAGCGCGCAACCGAGCTGGACCCTAACTTCGCCCTCGCTTATGCGATGTTGGGCCGTGCGTCGGTGGATGCCGGGGAGGTCAGTAATGCCGTGGACGCCACCCAAAAGGCATACGAGCTGCGTGACCGGGTGAGCGAGCCGGAGAGGTATTTCGTCACCTCTTCCTACTACACGGTGGTCACAGGAGATTTGGAGAAGGCGAAAGAGCCTTGCCAGCTTTGGATACAGGCCTATCCTCGCGCCGTGGTGCCGCGCAATTTCTTGGCGGGGCCAATCTATCTCACATTGGGGGAATTTCAGAAAGCGGTTGATCTGGCCGAGGAAACGACTCGTTTGCATCCGGATCTTCCCATAGCCTACGCGCATCTTTTGTATGGCTACGCCGCACTGAACCGCCTCGATAAAGCCAAGGCCACCTACGAGCGAGCTCTCAGAAACAAGATTGATTCTTCGGCTTTTCTAGATGTTCCCATGTACTCGATTGACTTCCTGAATGGCGACACATCAGGGATGGCGCAGTTGGTGGCCCGGGGCACTGGCAAGCCTGGAATCGAAGACATTTTCCTGGCTAACGAAGCGTTGACCGCGGCTTACTCGGGACGGTTGGGTAAGGCACGAGAATTGTCACGGCAGGCAGAAGCGTCAGCTCAACGCGCGGAGGAGAAGGAAGAGGCGGCGGTGTATGTAGGCTCGGCCGCTTTGATTGAGGGGCTTTTCGGCAACGCGACGCAGGCCCGACGACAAGCCGCGACGGCGCTGAGCCTTTCGACGGCCCGGGATACCCAATACGCAGCGGCGTTGGTACTTGGATTTACTGGAGACACGATCCGGGCTCAGGCTCTCGCAGACGATCTGGCCAAGCGATTCCCGCAGGATACAATCGCGCAGTTCAATTATCTGCCGACGCTTCGCGCTCAGATTGCACTCAATCACAACAATTCCGACAAGGCCATTGAGGCGCTTCAGGCTGGCGCTCCTTACGACTTAGCGACGCCTGCCGCTCTCTTTGGATTTCTGAGCCTTTATCCCATCTATGTGCGGGGAGGAGCGCATCTGGCCGCGCGTCAGGGCACCGACGCTGTAGTCGAGTTCCAGAAAATCCTCGATAATCCCGGAGTTGTGGTGAATGAACCTATCGGCGCGCTCGCGCATCTCGGCCTCGCGCGCGCTTACGCAATGCAGGGCGATACTGCCAAAGCCCGCGTGGCGTATCAGGACTTCCTCACATTGTGGAAAGACGCCGACGCCGATATCCCCATCCTCATCGCCGCCAAATCCGAGTACGCGAAGTTGAAGTGAGGGCTCAGGCGGCGCGGCACTTGGCGATGATCAAGGTGATGTCGTCGTGCTGCTCGCGAGGGCTGAAGCGGCGCACTTCGCGGACGATTGCGTCTACCAGCGACGCGGACCGTTCGTGACGATATTGGCGCAACGCTTCGATCAGGCGTCTCTCGCCGAATTCTTCTCCTGCGTCGCTGAACGATTCCGTTATGCCGTCGGTGTAGAGCGCGAGGGTATCTCCGGCAAAGATCTGGCGTTCTCCGATCCAGCAATCCCAATCTTTGAAGAGTCCCACCACGGTGCTCGTCGAATCGAGCCGGTCGAGAGCGCCGTCACTGCGAAGCAAAAGAGCGGAGAGATGGCCGCAGTTCGCGTAGCGCAGGCGCTGCGCATCGCCGTCATAGTCGGAAAAGAAGAGAGTGGCATACGCGCTGTCGGTGGTGTTCTCGCAGAAAAGCTGATTCACGGAACGCAGGAGCCGCAGCGGGTCGTCGAGGGCGATGGCGCACTGGCTGCGCACGTTCGCCTGCAAATTGGCCATCAAGAGCGCTGCGGCGATTCCTTTTCCTGAAATGTCGCCGATCACCAGGCCGAGCCGCTCCCGCCCGAGATTCAGGAAATCGTAATAGTCGCCGCCCACCTGCTGGGCCTGGATGCAGACGCCCGCGTAGTCGAGCGTTTGCAGCGGCGGCAGCGTTTGCGGGAAGAGCCCGGCCTGCACTTGCTTTGCGATTTCCATTTCCTGGAGAGTGCGGCGCTCGAATTCGAGCTTTTCGGCGGCCGCGCGGCGCTGCGCTTCGACGGCGTGCGTCACTTCATCAAAGCTCACAAGCTCAAAAGAGTTCCCGTCGATATCCTTGAACCTGGCGAACACGCCGCCCCAGATCGGCGTTTCCGCTCCGAGGAGTCCCGACGAATCGGCGGCAGGCGCGGGCTGTACCTGGCGATCGTACTTGATGCGTTTCAATCGCGGCGCGTTCGGGAAGCGCACCCCGCGCCCGGACCATTCCTGAAACTTGGCGGCGACGTCTTCCGTGATAAAAACCACGCGAGTAGAGCGACCGATGAGCTTGTACTCCTGGGAACTCGGTTTGGGAGCAATCAGCGCAAGAATCGCGCTGCCATCGGGAGGCGAAACGGCCACCCAGCGGTCACCGGACTGAAGGCGCGCATCAAAGGCGAGATGGAATCCGAGCTGGTCCAGGTAAAAGCGCAGGCTGCGCTCCTGGTCACGGACGAAGACGTTGACACAGTGAAGGCGCAGGTGGGGCGCAGCTACGGCGCGCGGTGGGGGAGCGATTCCCATGCGGGGAATTATACCGTTTGCGACGAATGGGGAAAGCGAGGGAAAAGCCTGAGGGCCCAGGACTAAAGCCCGGGCCATTCTAGCGAACTTTTCCCCGGGCCTAAAGGCCCGGGTTTCCACCCCAAAACCGTTCCCTAATTCCATCCCACACAAACTCTACGCGAGGTCGGCGGGGCGGATCGGAAGGCGGCGGATGCGCTTGCCGGTGGCAGCGAAAATTGCGTTGGTCACCGCGGGCGCAACCGGCGGCAGGCATGGCTCACCCATGCCAGTTGGGGCCACAGTGCTCGGGACGATGAACGTGTCTATGGGAGGCATGTCGCGCATGCGGAGCATTTCGTATGAATCGAAATTGCTTTGGTTCGCGTGCCCGTTGTCGACGGTGATTTCGTTGAACATGGCGGTGAGCGCGTAAACGACGGCGCTTTCCATCATGGCTTTCACGCCATTCGGATCGATCACGCGGCCGCAATCGACCGCGCTGGTAACGCGGTGAATTTTCAGTTTGCCGCCAGATTCGACGGAAACCTCGGCTGCGTGCGCCGCATATGTGTTGAAGGAGTAGAACGCGGCGATGCCCATGCCGTGTCCGGCAGGGAGCGGCTTGCCCCAGTTCGCTTTTTGCGCGGCGAGCTGCAGGACGCCCTTGAGTCGGCCCGTATCGAGCAGCACGTCGTCGTCGGAATTTTTATGGCCGACGAGATGAGTTTTGCCCAGCAGGTGCAGGCGATATTCCAGCGGATCCACTTTCGCGGCGGCAGCAAGCTCGTCGACGAAACTTTCGACGGCGAATCCGCTGCTGCCTTCTTCCACGGAGCGCCACCACATCACGGGAATGCCGCTGGTGGCGGGAGCGTACTCGATGCGGAAGCTGCTCATCGCGTAGGGCGGCCAAAGCGCGCCGCCGATTTCCTGCTCTTCGGGCTTCGGCGTCGGGCGCCAGAAAAGCGCGATCGAGGTAGAGGAGAGGCGATGCCGCCAGGCCGTGATTTTGCCGGAGTCGTCGAGGGACGCAGCCATTCGATGATGGAAGGTGGGGCGATAGAAATCGTGCTGGATGTCGTCTTCGCGCGTCCAGAGAACTTGCACAGGCTTGCCGACGGCCTTCGAAACTTGCGCGGCTTCAACGCCGAAGTCGGTGTGGTACCGCCGCCCAAACCCTCCGCCCATCAGCGTCGTATTGACGACAATGGACGGCGGTTTCAGGCCGCACACTTTCGCGACGGTGCCTTGGATCCAATCGGGGCTTTGCGTGGGCGCCCATAAGGTGGCGCCGTCCGCGCGAACATCTGCCGTGCAGTTCATCGGCTCCATTGTGGCGTGCGCCTGAAAAGGCAGCTCGTATTCGGCTTCGATTTTTCTCCCGGCGTTCAAGAGGGTCGCGTCTGCGTCGCCATCGGCGCGCACGACTTTGCACGGCTTCGCGGTGAGAGATTTCATCTGCTCGCGAAGAGACGCTGTGCTGATGTTGGCGGAAGGGCCGAGGTCCCATTCGACTTGGAGCGCCTCTCGGCCCTGGATGGCCGCCCATGTGGATTCGGCAACGACGGCGACGCCGCCGGCGCTGTGGCAGTCGTCGACGACAGGCTCAATCGCAACCACCTGCTGAACGCCGGGCACGGCCTTGGCTTTTGTTGCGTCGAAGCTTTTCACTTTTCCGCCGTAGACGGGGCTGCGCGCAATCACGGCGTGGAGCATTCCGGGAACGCGAACGTCGATTCCGAATTGCGCGGAGCCATCGACCTTGGAAGGGATATCAATGTGCGGAATTTCCTTGCCGATATAGCGAAAGTCGTCGGGATTCTTGAGCGTGACCTTATGGAAGTCGGGAACAGGGAGCTTGGAAGCCTTGTCGACGAGTTCGCCGTAGGCAAGGCGATGGGCGCGCGGATTGTGGATGACCGCGCCATCTTTCGCGTGGCACGTAACGGGATCGACGCCCCAACTGAGGGCTGCGGCTTTGATCAACATCTGCCGCGTGGCGGCTCCGGCCTGCCGAAGCGGGAGGTATTGCTCCGCGATGCTGCCGCTGCCGCCGGTGCCCAGCGAATAGAGGTCGGGCTTTGTGTCGGCGTGCTCGACGTGGACGTTGCGCCAGTCCAGTTCCATTTCGTCGGCAAGGATCATCGCGAGCGATGTGAGAATGCCCTGGCCCATTTCGGATTTGGGGACGATCAAGGTGACGTTGCTGTCCTTATCGATGTGGATCCACGCTGTAAATGGATTCACGCGCGGTTTTTCCTGATCCTTCACATTTTCGCTTTGCGCGAAGGCGGCTTCGGCCCAGCGGAATCCGACGACGAGAGCGGCGCCGCTGGCGGCTGTCGTCTTGATGAAGTGGCGGCGGCTGAGCTTCGAGATTGGAGAGGCGCTCATCGCGCACCTCCCGGGAGCGCCGGAGCTGTCGCGAAACATGCGGTGCACTGATCGAAATGCGGCGGCTCAGGAGTTGCAGGCCGCGACAGCACGGCGGCCGCATCAGAAGCGGAGCCTCCAGTGCCTTGCGCTGCGGCGATCGGTTCCGTGCCTAGCTGCCCGGCAGCGCGGTGGATCGCGCGACGGATTCGCTGGTACGTGCCGCAGCGGCAGATATTGCCGGACATCGAGCGGTCGATATCGGCGTCGGTGGGCTTGGGCTTTTTTGCGAGCAGAGCGGCGGCAGCCATCACCTGACCCGATTGGCAGTAGCCGCACTGGGGAACCTGCTCGGCAATCCAGGCTTGCTGAATTGCGTGGCTGCGGTCAGCGGAGAGGCCTTCGATTGTGGTGACGCTCTTGCCCGCAACGTCAGAGACGGGGATCGAACACGATCGCGCGGGATTGCCGTCAAGATGAACCGTGCACGCGCCGCACTGGGCGATGCCACAGCCGAATTTAGTGCCAGTGAGGTTGAGGTTGTCGCGAAGCACCCACAGAAGCGGAGTATCGGGATCAGCGACGTCGATCGTTCGCGGCTTGCCGTTCACTTGAAAGGAAATCGAGGCCATGGTGTTCTCCGTGAATCGTAACAGATTACCCTCGCACAACTCGGCAGCCATTTCAATGTACAGGCGTCTGCTGGTGGCGAGATCTCTGGTCCGTTGTCAGATCAGGATCCAGGGCAGAGACCGTTCATGCGTTGGGGTTGGGGCGGTAGGATCCGATCAATGTCGCGATCAGGACGGCAAGATACAAAACG